>NZ_VITR01000047.1 GCF_007827955.1 Nitrospirillum pindoramense | reverse complement strand
ATCGGTCACGTTGACCATGGCAAGACGTCGCTGACGGCTGCGATCACGAAGGTGCTGGCTGAGACCGGTGGCGCGACGTTCACCGCGTACGACCAGATTGACAAGGCGCCGGAAGAGAAGGCGCGTGGCATCACGATCTCGACCGCCCACGTCGAGTACGAGACGTCCAACCGTCACTACGCCCACGTCGACTGCCCCGGCCACGCCGACTATGTGAAGAACATGATCACCGGCGCGGCGCAGATGGACGGCGCGATCCTGGTGGTGTCCGCCGCCGACGGCCCGATGCCGCAGACCCGCGAGCACATCCTGCTGGCCCGTCAGGTCGGTGTGCCGGCTCTGGTGGTGTTCATGAACAAGGTCGACATGGTCGACGACCCCGAGCTGCTGGAGCTGGTGGAGCTGGAAGTGCGCGAGCTGCTGAGCAGCTACGACTTCCCTGGCGACGACATTCCGATCGTGAAGGGCTCCGCCCTGTGCGCCCTGGAAGACCGCAGCCCCGAGATCGGCAAGGAAGCCATCCTGGAGCTGATGAAGCAGGTCGACGCCTACATCCCGCAGCCGGAGCGTCCGGTTGACAAGCCCTTCCTGATGCCGATCGAAGACGTGTTCTCGATCTCCGGCCGCGGCACCGTGGTGACCGGCCGTGTCGAGCGCGGCATCGTGAAGGTGGGCGAGGAAATCGAGATCGTCGGTCTGAAGACCACGGTCAAGACGACCGTGACCGGCGTTGAAATGTTCCGCAAGCTGCTGGACCAGGGCCAGGCTGGCGACAACATCGGCGCGCTGCTGCGCGGCACGAAGCGTGAAGACGTCGAGCGTGGTCAGGTTCTGGCCAAGCCCGGCTCGATCACCCCGCACACCAAGTTCGTGGCCGAAGCCTACATCCTGACGAAGGAAGAAGGCGGCCGTCACACCCCGTTCTTCACCAACTACCGTCCCCAGTTCTACTTCCGTACCACGGACGTGACGGGCATGGTCGCGCTGCCGGAAGGCACCGAGATGGTGATGCCGGGCGACAACGTGCAGGTGACCGTGGAGCTGATCGCCCCGATCGCCATGGACGAAGGCCTGCGCTTCGCCATCCGTGAAGGCGGCCGCACCGTCGGCGCCGGCGTGGTCGCGAAGATCATCGCCT
>NZ_VITR01000046.1 GCF_007827955.1 Nitrospirillum pindoramense | reverse complement strand
CACGTTGAGGGCGTCGGCCAGGCTGATGGCGCCAGAGGCGAACACCACGTTGCTGGCGGTGTTGGTGATGGTGCCGCCGCTGAAGCGGCCCACCGTGCCGTTGGCCCCGCCCTGGATGGTGAGGTCGCGGGTGCTGATGTTGACCACGTTGCCGATGAGGACGCCGCTGTTGGCCAGGCTGCCCAGGGTGCCGGTGCTGGCGATGTACAGCGCCGTGGCACCGCCGGCGGTGTTGGCCAGGGTGCCCGTGACGTTCAGGGTGGCCAGGCCGGCGCCGATGTAGTCGTTGCCCGCGACCGCCAGCAGGGTGCTGCCGCTGGTGCCGGCCACGGCGTCCAGGCCGGTCAGGCCGCTGGTGACGGTGGCGCCGGTATAGCTGGAGCCGGTGCCGCCCCGGATCAGGGTGACGCTGTCGCCCACCAGGTAGTTGGCGGTGCCCGCCAGGCCGGCGTTGACCACACCGCCGCTGACGCTGGCGGCGTCGCTGACGCTCAGGACATGGCCGGCCACGGCCAGGGTGCCGGCCGTCTGGCTGTAGGCGCCGGTGATGGCGACGTCGCTGGCCAGGGTGAGGCTGGCGCCGGCGTTGCTGACCGTGTGGCCAGTGGCGACGATGCCGTCACCCAGACTGATGGCGCCGCTGGCGAACACCACGTTGCTGGTGGTGTTGGTGATGGTGCCGCCGGTGAAGCGGCCCACCGTGCCGTTGGCCCCGCCCTGGATGACCAGGTCGTTGGCCGACAGGTTGGTGATGTTGCCGCTGATGGTGCCGCTGTTGGCCAGGCTGCCCAGGGTGCCGGTGCTGGCGATGTACAGCGCCGTGGCGCCGCCGGCGGTGTTGGCCAGGGTGCCCGTGACGCTCAGGGTGGCCAGGCTGGCGCCGATGTAGTCGTTGCCCGCGACCGCCAGCAGGGTGCTGCCGCTAGTGCCGGCCACGGCGTCCAGGCCGGTCAGGCCGCTGGTGACGGTGGCGCCGGTGTAGGTTGAGCCATTGCCGCCCCGGATCAGGGTGACGCTGTCGCCCACCAGGTAGTTGGCCGTACCCGCCAAGCCGGCGTTGACCACACCGCCCGTCACTTGCGCCGCGTCGCTGACGCTCAGCACATGGCCGGCCACGGCCAGGGTGCCCGCCGTCTGGCTGTAGGCGCCGGTGATGCTGAC
>NZ_VITR01000045.1 GCF_007827955.1 Nitrospirillum pindoramense | reverse complement strand
TGGGCTGCTGCCGGCTTGGATGACACCGGGATAAGGTGTTGATCCAACCGGAGGACCTGACTTGGAGCGCAAACAGTACAGCCGCGAATTCAAGGTTGAAGCGGTAAGGTTAATCGAGGAACGAGGTGTCAGCGTGGCGCAGGCAGCGCGGGATCTTGGGGTCCATGTGACGCTGCTGCGCAAGTGGGCGCGGTCGCTTGGCAAGGAAGGGAAGGATGCGTTCCCTGGACACGGGCGGCGGACGCCGGAACAGGAGGAGATCGACCGGCTTCGGCGGGAAGTGGCCCGTCTGAAGGCGGAACGGGACATCCTAAAAAAAGCGGCGGCCTACTTCGCGAAGGACAGCCTATGAGGTTCGCCTTCATCGCGAAGCACCGGGGGATCTGGCCGGTCGCGTGGATGTGCGAGGCGCTCGGTGTCTCGCGTGGTGGGTTCCATGCCTGGCTGGGCCGGCCGCCGTCCCGGCGTTCGCGCCTGGACACGGAGGTTGGCGAGCGGGTCAAGGCGAGCTTCCTGGCCAGCGATCGGACCTACGGCGCCCGGCGTGTCCGGCACGACCTGCTGGCGGAAGGGATCGCCTGCGGCCTGCATCGTGTGGAACGGCTGATGCGCCAGCGGGGACTACGCGCCCGGCCGCGCCGGCGTGGTCTTCCCAAGGATGCGGGCGAACGATCCGTCATCGCCGGCAACGTGCTGGACCGGCAGTTCAACGCCGGCGGCCCAAACCAGAAATGGGTGGCGGACTTCACCTACATCTGGACGGCCGAGGGCTGGCTGTATGTGGCCGCCGTCATCGACCTCTATTCCCGCCGCGTCGTCGGCTGGTCGATGAGCGACACCATGACTGCCCAGTTGGTCGCCGATGCATTGGTCATGGCCTTATGGCGACGGGGAAAACCCAGGGCGGTGCTGCATCATTCCGACCAGGGCAGCCAATACACCAGCCAGCAGTTCCAGCGCCTGCTCACCGACAACGGCATCACCTGTTCCATGAGCCGGGCGGGCAACGTATGGGATAATGCCGCCATGGAAAGCTTCTTCTCGTCACTCAAAGCCGAACGGGTGGCCAGGGCGGTCTATCAGTCGAGGAACCAGGCCAGAGCCGACGTCTTCGACTACATCGAACGCTTCTATAATCCGACACGCAGACATTCGACCCTGGGCTACCTCAGCCCGGTCGACTTCGAACGAAACGCTGGGGTAGCTTAATCGAGCTTATCCCGGTGTCATCCAAGCCGGCAGCAGCCCA
>NZ_VITR01000044.1 GCF_007827955.1 Nitrospirillum pindoramense | reverse complement strand
CAGGATGCGGAAAAACCCTTTCGTCTGAGTTCCTGTCGTGATTCGCTTCCTCATGACGATGAGGAGGATGGGATGCGTGGCGGAGACATTCGGACGGAAGGCTTGTTTTCGTACGTGAGTTGCGAAGCGCGTGTTCCGCCAAGCCATCCGCTTCGGGCGATCCGGGCGATCTGTGACGAAGCGCTGGAGGTTTTGTCGCCGGACTTTGAGGCGATGTACGCGAAGGTGGGTCGTCCTTCGATCCCGCCGGAGAAACTGCTGCGGGCGCTGCTGCTCCAGGCCTTCTATTCGGTCCGGTCGGAGCGACAACTGATGGAGCAGATGGACTACAATCTGCTGTTCCGCTGGTTTGTCGGGTTGGCGATGGACGCCCCGGTGTGGGACGTGACGGTGTTCACCAAGAACCGTGAGCGGCTTCTTGGGGGTGACGTCGCGGCGAAGTTCCTGGGGGCGGTGGTGGCCCAGGCGCGAGGCCGGAACTTGCTGTCGGACGACCACTTCTCGGTGGATGGCACGCTGATCGAGGCCTGGGCGTCGATCAAGAGCTTCCGGCCCAAGGATGGCGGCGGTGACCCGCCGGGCCCCGGTCGCAACGGGGAGCGCGACTTCCACGGGGAGAAGCGCTCCAACCAGACCCACGCGTCCGCCACCGACCCTGAAGCCAAACTGTACCGCAAGAGCAATGGTCAGCCATCACGCCTAGCCTACATGGGGCATGTGCTGATGGAGAACCGCAACGGCCTGGTGGTTGGTGCGACGCTGACCCAAGCGACCGGCACCGCCGAACGCGAGGCGGCGTTGGCATTGGTCGACGGGCTGAAGCCGACGCGGCGGATCACCTTGGGCGCCGACAAGGCCTTTGATGCGCGTGAGTTCGTCCGGGAACTCCGTGCCCGCAAGGTGACGCCGCATATCGCCCGGAATGATCACCTGACCAAGACCGGAGCGCGGCGCACGTCCGCCATTGATGGACGCACCACCCGCCACCCCGGCTATGGCGTGTCCTTGCGTATCCGCAAGCGTATTGAGGAGGTCTTCGGCTGGATCAAGACCACCGGCACCTTGCGCAAGACGCGCCACAAGGGAACCGATCGCGTCGGCTGGGCCTTCATGTTGACCGCCGCCGCCTACAACCTCGTCAGACTGCCCAAGCTGATGGTGGCGGCCTGACCATGCCCGGATTCCGCCTGCAAACGGCGGTATCCGGGAAAAATGGCCGCAAAAGCGGCCCGTAGCCCCTCGATCAAGCCTTCAATCGGCTTGGTTCATGG
>NZ_VITR01000043.1 GCF_007827955.1 Nitrospirillum pindoramense | reverse complement strand
GCTTGTATGAGTTCCACTCATCGGGCCGCCTCCTGGTAGGATGGTTGGCCTGATGGCCGGGAGAGGGTCGCCGCAGAACGCTCGAAGTTATGTCTTCGTGCATGAGATTGGCGCCCTCGCCCGGTGCTTTTTGCCCGGACGGTATCCGGCGGTGTCGTGGCGAGGGGGCGGATGACCGCCCCGATCGGGGCGGTCATCCGCGCATGGACAAGCAGGGGCACGAGCACCGGCTCCGAGGCTTCCGGCCCATCCGCACGGGAGGCGCCATGCAGTTCGTCGGCATCGACATCGCGTCGGAAACCCACGTCTTCGCCGTCATCGACGCGGACGGCACAGTCCTGGTCAAACCCAAGCCGATCACCGAAGACGCCACCGGGCACAGCACCTTGCTGGCGGCTCTGGCGCCGCCAGGCGAGGCGCTGGTGGTCATGGAGGCGACCGGGCATTACTGGAAGAACCTGTTCGCCGTGCTGGCCGCCAAGGGCTACGGGGTCGCCCTGATCAACCCGTTGCGCACCCACCGCTTCCAGGGCGAGAGCCTGGAGCGCACCAAGACCGACGCCATCGACGCCATCGGCCTTGCCCGCTTCGGTCGTGAGAAGCGGCCGGCCGTCACCCGGCTCGGCAGCCAGGCCAGCGAGGACCTGCGCGAACTGGTCCGCCACCGCGACCGGCTGCGCCAGGACTTCGACGACCGTGTCCGCCAACTCCACCGGCTGGTCGATCTCGGCTTCCCGGAATTTCGCCGCTACGTCCGCACCCTCGACAGCATGTTGGCCACCGCAATCCTGGTCGAATATCCAACCGCTGAGGCCGTCGCCAAGGCCACCCCCCGTCGCCTCGCCAAGCTGCGCTACGATGGCCGCCACGCCGTCGGTGCCGAACTGGCCGACCAACTCATCGCCGCTGCCAAACGCTCGGTCGGCCAGCACCACGGCACCGCCTACCGCGTCCAGGTCCGCGACGTCTGCCAGGACCTCGACCTGTGGCGCCGCCGCCTCGCCGAGCGCGACGGCGACATTGCCCGGCTGCTCGATGACCATGAGGTCGGCTCGCTGCTCACCTCCATCGACGGCATCGGACCCGGAACTGCCGCTCGCCTCATCGCCGAACTCGGCGACCCCGCACGCTTCGACAGCGCCGCCGCCCTCGCCGCCTATGTCGGGGTGGTCCCGGCCTTGCGACACTCTGGAAAGCGCCGGCCAAACCGGGCCGCTATCACTGCCATCGGGAACGCCCGCCTGCGCACCGCCTTGTGGATGCCAACACTCACCGCAGTCCGACGAAACCCGTGGCTCAAAGCCTTCTATGACCGCCTGCGCGCCCAGGGAAAGCCCCCCAAGCTTGCCCTTCTCGCCGCCATGCGAAAACTTCTCGTCGCCGTTTACGCCGTCGCTAAGGCCCGAAAGCCCTTCGTGCCAAAGCTCGCTGGCTGACAAAAAATCTTGATCAACCTGACGGTATCTCATG
>NZ_VITR01000042.1 GCF_007827955.1 Nitrospirillum pindoramense | reverse complement strand
ATGCCAACGGAATTGGCGGTGATCGTACCGCTGTTGGCCAGCGTGCCGATGACGCCGTTGGTGTCGTTATAGAGGGCGTTCACGCCACCGGCGATGGTGCCAGCGGCGCCGTTGGTGACAAGGCCGATGGTCCCATAGTTGGCGACACCACCGCTGGTGCCGCTCAGCAGGCCGGTGTTGCTGACGCTGCCCAGGCTGCCGCTACTGGCGACATAGAGGGCGGTGTCGACCCCGGCGATGGTTTGGGAGTTGACCACGCCCCCCAGGGTGCCGCCGATGTAGTCGTTCAGCCCCTGGACGACCAGATTGGTGCTGTCGGTGACAGCCGTCGCCACCAGGCCGCTGATCGCGTTGGTCTGAATCGTGACGCCAGCGTAGCTGGATCCGCCACCGCCCTGGACCAGGGTCTGCCCCGCCTGCCCGGCCAAGTAGTTGCCGCTGGACGACAGGCTGGCGATCACCGTGCCGCCGGTGATGCTGGCCGCACCCGTGACCACCAGGCCGCCATTGGTCAAGGCCAGGGTACCCGCGCCTTGGCTATAGCTGCCGGTGATGGTCAGGGGGGTGCCCAGCGTCAGGCCGGCGCCGCTGTTGACCACCGTGTTGCCGCCGCCAACGGTGATCTGGTCGTTCAGCAGCAGGTTGCCGCCGGCGAAGACAATGTTGGCGTTGGGGTTGCTGATCGTACCGATGCTGCCGGACAGGCCGGTCAGGGTTCCCACGGTGCCACCGGCGCCGCCGGTGAAAATCAGGCCGCCGGTGCCAAGGTTGACCACATTGCCCGCGATGAGGCCGCTGTTGGCGATGATGCCCATGTTGGCGCCGCCAGCGTTGACAATGGCGTTGACACCGCCCGTGATGGTGCCACCGACGTTGTTGGTGACGTCTCCCATCGCCCCCAGGTTCTGGATGCCGGCGATGGTGCCGTTCAGCACCCCACTGTTGCTGAGACTGCCGAGGCTGCCGCTGCTGGCGACATAAAGGGCGGTGTTGACCCCGGTGATGGTGATGGTGTTGACTAGGCTGCCCTGGGTACCGCCGATATAGTCGTTGGCGCTCATCGCGACCAGGGCGTTGCCGATGGTGCCAGGGGTCAGGGCAATGCCGGGGGTGCCCGCCAGAAGGCTGGCGCCGGTGTAGTTGGAGCCCGCCCCGCCCTGGACCAGGGTGCCGCCAACCTGGCCCGCCAGGTAATTGCCGGTGGACGACAGGCTGGCGATCACCGCGCCACCGGTGATGCTGGCCGCACCGCTGACCATCAGTCCGCCATTGGCCAAGGCCAGCGTACCCGCGCTTTGGCTATAGTTGCCGGTGATGGTCAGGGGGCTGCCCAGCGTGAGGGCGGCGCCACTGTTGACCACCGTGTTGCCGCCGACCGTGATCTGGTCGTTCAGCAGCAGGTTGCCGCTGGCGAAGACTATGTTGGCGGTGGGGCTGTTGATCGTGCCGATGCTGCCGTTCAACCCGGTCAGCGTCCCCACCGTGGTGTCTGCGCCGCCGGTGAAGACCACGGCGCTGCCGTAAT
>NZ_VITR01000041.1 GCF_007827955.1 Nitrospirillum pindoramense | reverse complement strand
TAGCCTGGATAATTCACCAGGGTTGGCGGGCATAGGCTAAGGCCCTGGAATCACGTAGGATTCGATTGCTGAGGCCGAACCTGCTGTTTCCGGAGCGCCATGCCCGCCGACGTTGATCCTACCCTGCCGCTGCCGGGCCTGTCACCGGTCTGCGGCAAGCCCGTTATCGCCCGCTTTGACGGTGGGCGGTTGTCGTCGGACGGCGGCGTCCTGCTTCTGGCGGAGGTGGAACGTCGGCTGGGGATCGCCGACCGGTTGGCGCACTGCATCGAGGACCCGCGCGCGCCGGAGCGGATCGTCCACGGGTTGGCCGAGATGATCCGGTTCCGCACCTTGGCGATCGCGGCGGGCTATCCCGACGCCAACGACTGTGACCGGTTGCGCCAGGACCCGGCGTTCAAGATGGCGGTCGGCCGCTTGCCGGAGAGTGGGGGCGACCTCTGCTCCCAGCCGACGATGACCCGGCTGGAGAACCTGCCGGGCCCGGTGGCGCTGAAGCGCATGATGGCGGCCATGGTGGAACTGTTCTGCGACAGCTTCGCCGCCGTTCCCCGCCGCATCATCCTGGACATCGACGACACCGAGGACCGGGCCTACGGCCAGCAGCAGCTTTGCCTGTTCAATGCCCATCACGACAGCCGCTGCTTCATGCCCATCCATATCTACGAGGCCGTCACCGGCAAGCCCGTCGCGGTCTTCCTGAGACCGGGCAAGACGCCGGACGGCACCGAGGTGGCCCTGGTTCTGCGCCATGTGGTCCGCGCCATCCGCGCCCGCTGGCCGCGCGTCGACATCCTGGTCCGGGGTGACAGCCACTATGGCCGCCCCGAGGCCATGGCGTGGTGCGAGCGTCATCGGGTCGGCTATATCTTCGGTCTGGGCGGCAACAAGGTGCTGCTGCGCCGCGTGGCCGCCGAGGCCGAACAAATCGCCCTGGAGCGCCTGGACGCCGCCGCCGACAAGACGCGGCGCTACGCCCAGTTCCGCTATGCCGCCAAGTCCTGGAAGACCGAGCGCCGCGTGATCGCCCGCATCGAAGCCTCATCCCAGGGTGTGGACAGCCGCTTCATCGTCACAAACCTGACCGGTCAGCCCAAGGCATTGTACGAGAAGGTCTATTGTGCCCGGGGTCAGGCGGAGAACCTGATCAAGGCCCACAAGCTGCACCTCGCCTCCGACCGCACCTCCTGCACCAAGGCTACCGCCAACCAGTTCCGCCTGCTCATCCACACCGCCGCCTACTGGCTGATGCACAGCCTGCGCGCCATGGCCCCGAAAGCCTCCTTCTGGCGCGAGGCCCAGTTCGACACCCTGCGCCTCGGCCTGATCAAGGTCGCCGTCCGCATCCGCGAGTTGGCCACAAGGATCAAGGTCGCCCTGCCCACAGGCTTTGCATATCAGCAGGGCTTCTCGGCACTCGCCACCCGTCTGGCCTCAATGCCGCCGTGAGCGCCGGGGCGACGTGCCCCCCCCCAGAACCCTTCCCCGTCAACTCACAAGCCCCGCACCATCGCGCTCCCCCAGCGGGGGGGGGCGGTGGGCGCCTCACATCCTATGCGCGAACTTGCGTCACCAGCATGAGCCGGGCAAATCGGGGCGGTGAATTATCCAGG
>NZ_VITR01000040.1:0-1167 GCF_007827955.1 Nitrospirillum pindoramense | reverse complement strand
CCAATAAAGGGAAGCATCCGCAGCTTCGGTGGGTGGCTTAAGCCCCGTTACATTTTCGGCGCAGGCCGGCTTATCTAGACCAGTGAGCTATTACGCTTTCTTTAAAGGATGGCTGCTTCTAAGCCAACCTCCTGGTTGTCATGGCCTTCCCACATCCTTTCCCACTTAGCCACCACTTGGGGACCTTAGCTGGCGGTCTGGGCTCTTTCCCTCTCGACGATCGACCTTAGCACCGACCGTCTGGCTGCCGGACTGCACTCCACGGTATTCGGAGTTTGGTTAGGTTTGGTAAGGCTCGCGCCCCCCTAGCCCATCCAGTGCTCTACCCCCGTGGGTGATCATCCGACGCTCTACCTAAATAGATTTCGCGGAGAACCAGCTATTTCCTGATTTGATTGGCCTTTCACCCCTATCCACAGCTCATCCCCGACCTTTTCAACGGGCGTGGGTTCGGCCCTCCAGTGGGTGTTACCCCACCTTCAGCCTGGCCATGGATAGATCATCAGGTTTCGGGTCTACAGCATGCAACTAAAGCGCCCTATTCAGACTCGCTTTCGCTACGCCTCCAGCTATCGCCTTAAGCTCGCTGCATACTGTAAGTCGCTGACCCATTATACAAAAGGTACGCCGTCACGCCTTAAGACGCTCCGACTGCTTGTAGGCATCCGGTTTCAGGTACTGTTTCACTCCCCTCGTCGGGGTGCTTTTCACCTTTCCCTCACGGTACTGGTTCGCTATCGGTCACTGAGGAGTACTTAGGCTTGGAGGGTGGTCCCCCCACGTTCAGACAGGATTTCACGTGTCCCGCCCTACTCGAGGATCAATGCCGGTTTACCCGTACGGGGCTTTCACCCACTCTGGCATGCCTTTCCAGGCATTTCCGGTTATGTAGCATCAATCACTGGCCTGGTCCGCGTTCGCTCGCCACTACTAGCGGAGTCTCGGTTGATGTCCTTTCCTCCGGGTACTTAGATGTTTCAGTTCCCCGGGTTCGCCTCTCCAACCTATGAATTCAGTTGAAGATACCCATCGCTGGGTGGGTTTCCCCATTCGGAAATCCACGGATCAATGCCTGCTCGCGGCTCCCCATGGCTTATCGCAGCGTGCTACGTCCTTCATCGCCTCTCAGTGCCAAGGCATCCACCAGATGCCCTTATTTCACTTGAT
>NZ_VITR01000039.1 GCF_007827955.1 Nitrospirillum pindoramense | reverse complement strand
ATTGCCATGGGAGCCAGTATGGACCCGTACAAAAGGGGTCCCGATTGGACGCCGATCACCCCTTATACGGGGTCCTTATTCCATGCCGATTCACAACATCATGATTGCCGGAGAGGGCCTCGACCAGACGACGGGCGAAGGTCTTGGCTTTCTCCTTGGGTATGGTGGTGACCACGGACATACCCCCGTTCGACCCCCGCTTGCGAATGATCCGGTGCCCGAGGAAGACGAACCCGTCGTCGACGTGGGTGACATGGGTTTTGCCCATATTCAACGTCAGCTTCAGGCGACCTTCCAGGAAGGCCCGGCATTCCTCGCGGATGGCTTCGGCCTGCGCCCTTGTCCCTTTGACGATGACGACGAAGTCATCGGCATAGCGGCAGTAGGCGACAGCGGGCTTCCATTGCCGGTTCTCCCGAACCGCGATGGGACGCCCTTGCTGGATGCCGAAGTTCCAGGCCCAGCGGTCCTTGCGGGCTTTCGCGCTCAGGTATTTCGCCTCCAGCCACGCATCAAACTCATGGAGCATGATGTTGGACAGGAGCGGCGACAACACGCCGCCTTGCGGAACCCCTTCGCTCGACGCCACGAACAGGCCACGGTCAACGTGGCCCGCCTTCAGGAGCCGCCAGAGCAGATCGGTGAACCGATCATCCCGGATGCGCCGCCGGACGCAGTGAAGCAGAAGCCGGTGGTGAACCGTGTCGAAGTAGCTCGCCAGATCGCCTTCGACGATCCAGCGGCCCCTCGTTCTCACGTCCCCATCCTGCAACTGGAGCTTCACAGTCCGGACGGCGTGATGCACGCTGCGTTCGGGTCTGAAGCCGTAGGAGAGGCGATGGAAGTCGCTTTCCCAGATCGGCTCCATGGCCATCAGCATCGCGCGTTGGACGATGCGGTCCCTCAGGGTCGGGATACCCAGTGGTCGCGTCTTGCCGTTGGCTTTGGGGATATAGAGTCGCTTGACCGGCTGTGGACGGTAGTCCCCCGACAGCAGGTCCGTTTGCAGGCTGGCCAGGTGTTCCGCCAGTTCAGCCTGCATCCACCGCTTGTCCATTCCGTCAATGCCCGGTGTCTTGGCGCCACTCGACGCCAGGACGATCCGGGCGGCTTCGGCAAGCCATTCCCGATCGGCCACGAGCCGGAGGAGGCGATCGAACCGGCGGTTCGGGTCGCTCTCGGCCCATGTCGCGAGCTTGTGCTGCATTTCGCTGATTATCAAAGGTCTTCACCTCGTTGGGTCAGGTAGTTTGCGCGCCAAGCCGCTTGAACTGTCCTCCTTCGCCATGTGACAGGCTTTCCCTGTCGCGGACTACTACGAGGACTCCGCCAGCGTGATGGGCATCGGGGCCAACTCCCTTGGCATTCCATCACGCCTTCCCTCGTTCATATGCTGGACGTTCACGCGCTGGGGAGGTTGCCGGTCGCAGTCCTTGTCCTTGCGTCCCGCAAGTCGACACCGATCCATGGTCTGGCTGCGTTCTCCCCATGGTCCCCTCGGGGCGCCTTACATCTGCGCCCGAGTTCGGATGCCGCCGGCTTACGTGTCCGACGGCACCATCGGCATTCCGCCTGTTAAGCCGTGTAGGCGAAGGCGACATTTCAGCCCTCGGATGCGGTTTAACCGGTTCGTGTTCCTCAACCTTCCAGCACTTCAGCCTCGGGAACCATCTCGGCGTAACGGCTTCGCCTCAATCCCCTTTTCCTGCGGGCTACGTCACCCTGCCAGTTGACGACAGGTCACCGCCGCTTGGGCTCATGCCCCCTCACAGCAGAGGGCAGGGCGTTCGTTCAATTCCTCCTTTCTCCTTGGCATTCCAGTCATATGCACCCCGGACCATCCGGGACGAGGCGCACTATAGGAAATGTCGCTTCCCCATTTCCGGTTTGGACCTTCGGCGCCGAAATCCTGGTCCAGCAGGTTCGGGGCCACGGGCCCGCCATGCGCGCTGTCCGTCGTCTTCTTGTACCGGCGTTTCATCAAGGCTTTCAGGCCGTTATCCCGCATCAGCCGGGCGATCCGGTGCCGAGCGCACCGAAGCCCCGCCGCTTTCAACTCCGCATGCATGCGCGGGCTTCCGTACGTCTCGTGCGACAATTCGAAGTGATGGCGGACATGCGCCAGCAGAACCATGTCGGCCTGTTGCCGAACACTGGCCTTCCGCCGCTTCCATGCATAATAACCGCTGCCGCTCACACCCAATAAGCCGCAGCTACGGTTAACCGGTATTTCCGCCTTCTTCGCGTCGATGAGCCGGTAAATCATCGACTTGTCTCCCGGGCGAAGAAGGCTGCCGCGTTTTTTAACAGATCCCGTTCTTGGTGCAGTATCTTGTTCTCTTGCCGAAGCCGCGCCAGTTCTTTCTCAACATCCGGGTGTGGGCCCGAAAGTAGTTCTGTCTCTGTCGCTTGCGTCTTCCAACGCTGCAACGTCGACTTCCCGATCCCAAGGTCCCCAGCCACTTCCGCCACCGTCCGCCCGCTTGTCGATAAAATCCGTAGCGCCTCCTGCTTGAACGCCGCCGTGACCTTCGCCTGCTTCACACGAACCATCATTAACCTCCATCAGACCCAAATTTTAGGGTGATGGCTCTCCACTTTTCCAGGGCAAGTCCACACCGGTCAGCTGTCGACGTGGCGCAAGCAGTTCCGGTCGGGCGAGCTGACGGGGTTCATTCCGGTTTCGGTCGTTGCCGATGCGGCGTTGCCCG
>NZ_VITR01000038.1 GCF_007827955.1 Nitrospirillum pindoramense | reverse complement strand
GTGATGCCGACATTGCTGGCCAGGGTGAGGCTGGCGCCGGCGTTGCTGACCGTGTGCGTCGCCACGTTGAGGGCGTCGGCCAGGCTGATGGCGCCAGAGGCGAACACCACGTTGCTGGCGGTGTTGGTGATGGTGCCGCCGCTGAAGCGGCCCACCGCGCCGTTACCGCCACCGTTGATGGTCAAGTCGCGGGTGCTGGTGTTGACCACGTTGCCGACGAGGACGCCGCTGTTGGCCAGGCTGCCCAGGGTGCCGGTGCTGGCGATGTACAGCGCCGTGGCACCGCCGGCGGTGTTGGCCAGGGTACCCGTGACGTTCAGGGTGTTCAGGCTGGCGCCGATGTAGTCGTTGCCCGCGACCGCCAGCAGGGTGCTGCCGCTGGTGGCGCCGGTGGCGTCCAGGCCGGTCAGGCCGCTGGTGACCACGGCCCCGGTGTAGGATGACCCCGCCCCACCCTGGATCATCGTCACGCTGTCGCCGACGATGTAGTTGCCCACGCTGGCGAGGCCGGCCGAGACCGTGCCGCCGCTGACGCTGGCGGCGTCGCTGACGCTCAGGACATGGCCGGCCACGGCCAGGGTGCCGGCCGTCTGGCTGTAGGCGCCGGTGATGCCGACGTCGCTGGCCAGGGTGAGGCTGGCGCCGGCGTTGCTGACGGTGTGGCCGGTGGCGACGATGCCGTCACCCAGACTGATGGCGCCGCTGGCGAACACCACGTTGCTGGTGGTGTTGGTGATGGTGCCGCCGGTGAAGCGGCCCGCCGTGCCATTGGCCCCGCCCTGGATGACCAGGTCGTTGGCCGACAGGTTGGTGATGTTGCCGCTGAGGGTGCCGCTGTTGGCCAAGGTGCCCAGCGTGCCCGTGCTGGCGATGTACAGCGCCGTGGCGCCGCCGGCTGTGTTGGCCAGCGTACCCGTGACGGAGAGGGTGGCCAGGCTGGCGCCGATATAGTCGTTGCCGGCCACCGCCAGCAGGCTGGTGCCGCTGGTGCCGGCCACGGCGTCCAGGCCGGTCAGGCCGCTGGTGACGGTGGCGCCGGTGTAGCTGGAGCCGGTGCCACCCTGGATCAGGGTGACGCTGTCGCCCACCAGGTAGTTGGCCGTACCCGCCAGGCCGGCGTTGACCACGCCGCCCGTCACTTGCGCCGCGTCGCTGACGCTCAGCACATGGCCGGCCACGGCCAGGGTGCCCGCCGTCTGGCTGTAGGCGCCGGTGATGCTGACGTCGCTGGCCAGGGTCAGGGATGCCCCGCTGTTGCTGACGGTGTGGCCGGTGACGTCGATGGCGTCGGCCAGGCTGACGGCGCCTGCCGCGAAGGCCAGGTTGCTCAGGCTGTTGCGGATGGTGCCGCCCGAGAAGCTGCCCACGGTACCACCAGAGCCCCCGACGATGACCAGGTCGTTGGCGCTGTTGTTGACCACGTTGCCGATGATCGCACCGCTGTTGGCCAGGGTGCCCAGGCTGCCGGCGCTGGTGATCAGCACCGCCGTGGCGGCGTTGATGGTGCCGGTGTTGCTGAGCGTGCCCAGGGTGCCGCCGACATAGTCGCTGAGCAGGGTCAGCAGCAGGTCGGTGGCGGCACCATTGGCGCCTGTGCCCAGGGTGGCGCTGAAGCCCGTGGCCGCGGCGGTCAGGCCGCCGGTGGTCAGCGTGCCGCCGACCTCGGCGATGGTGTAGCTCTGGCCGGCGATCAGGTTGCTGCCCGACAGGGCCGTGACCGCCACCGTGCCGCCGGTGAAGGCGGCGTCGCCGCTGACCAGCAGCTCACCCGCCGTGCCGCTGCCGATGCCCATGGCCAGGGTGCCGGCGCTTTGGGCGTAGTTGCCCGTCACGCTGAGGACGTTGGTGAGCAGCACGTTGGCGCCGCTGTTGACCAGGGTGCCGGTGCCGACATCGACCTGGTCGTTCAGCAACAGGTTGCCGCTGGCCAGCGTGACGTTGGCGCCGGTGCTGGTGATCGTGCCGATGCCGCTCTGGCCGGTCAGGGTGCCGACCACCGTGCCGCTGCCGCCGGTGAAGACCAGGGCGTTGGCGCTGGTGTTCACGATGCTGCCGGCGATGAGGCCGCTGTTGGCGATGGTGCCGATGCTGCCCTGGTTGTACAGGGCGGTGACGCCGGTGATGGTGCCGCTGTTGCTGATCGCCCCGATGGTGGCGCCGCTGGCGTTGCGCAGGGCCCGGCCGCTGACGGTGTCGGTGGCGCTGATGACGCCGCTGGTGTCGATGCTGCCGATGCTGCCGCTGTTGAACAGGCCGTAGGCGACGCTGCTGATGCTGCCCTGATTGGTCAGGACGCCGATGCTGCCGGCGTTGTTCAGGCCGGCGGCTTGGGCCGAGGGCGCGTCCTTCAGCAGGCCGGTGTTGACCACCGTGCCGATGACGCCCTGGTTCCATAGGCCGACGAGGCCCGTGGCCGTGCCGCTGTTGTCCACCAGGCCGACCGTGCCGCGGTTGCGGATGCCATAGCGGGCCCCGTCCAGCAGGCCGCTGTTGGCCAGGGTGCCCAGGCTGCCGCCGGTGGCGATGTAGGCCGCCGTCACCACGCCGGTGATGGTGCCGGTGTTGCCCAGGCTGCCCAGGGTCCCGCCGATGTAGTCGTTCACCGCCGCCAGCACCAGGTCGACGTTGGACCCGATGGTGGTGACGCCGGTGCCGATGGTCAGGCCGGTGATGCCGGAGGCGACGGTGACGCCGGTGTAGCTGGACCCCGCCCCGCCCTGGACCAGGATGACGCCGGTGGACGCGCCCACGACGTAGTTGCCCAGGGTGTCGAGGCTGGTGCTGACCAGGCCGCCGCTGATGCTGGCGACGCCGGTGACCGAGGCCGACAGGGTGCCCAGGGCCAGCGTGCCGCTGGCCTGGCTGTAGTTG
>NZ_VITR01000037.1 GCF_007827955.1 Nitrospirillum pindoramense | reverse complement strand
AACTTTGCCGGCGTCGGCACCATCGCCAACAGCGGCACGATCAGCGGCGGCGTGAGCGCCATCGCCAACTATGCCGACATCGGCACCATCGCCAACAGCGGCGTGATCGCCGGCAATGTGACGAATTACGGCAGCGCCGTGGTCTTCACCGGCGGCGCAGACACCACGGTGGGGACGCTGACCGGGTTGAACGGCAGCATCGGCACGATCAACAGCCCCGCCGCCAACATAGTCTTCGCCAGCGGCAACCTGCTGCTGAACGATCAGATCACGGTCGGCGGCAACACGGTGGTCAACAGTGGCGCCGCCCTCACGCTGGGCAGCCCCCTGACCATCACCGGCAACTATAGCCAAAGCACGGGTACGCTGGCCTTGGCCAATGGCGGCCTGATGGTCAGCGGTGCGGCCAGCATCACCGGCGGCGCGGTGATCGCCAGCCTGTCGTCCACCGGCAATTACCTGGCGGGCCAGGTTGGCGGCACCTTGGTCCAGGGCGGGGCGGGCTCCAACTACACCGGCGCCAGCCTGGGCTCCGGCGTCAGCGGCCTGGCCATCGCCGCCAATGTCATCACCATCGGGTCCAACGTCGACTTGGCGGTCACCGCCGCCAACGACTACATCGGCGGCAGTCTGGGCAGCCTGGGCAACACCGGCACCATCAGTGGGGTGCAATATGGGCTGTACGTGTCCAGCGCCGGCAGCCTGGGCACCTTCGTCAACAACGGCCTCCTGAGCGGCGGCAACTCCGGCGGCGGGGTCTATGTCACGGGTGTCATCGGCACGCTGGTGAACGATACCGTGGGCGCGATCACGGGGTCGTCCAATGGCGTGCATGTCGAGGTATCCGGCACCATCGGGACCCTGACGAACAGCGGCTCGCTATCCGCCGGCTTCGGTGGCGCGGTGGCCAACCTTGGGTCCATCGGCCTGCTGGCCAACACCGATACGGGAACGATCACCGGCGGCAGTGCCGTGCAGAACCGTTCTGGTGGCACCATCGGAATGTTGAGCAACAGCGGCGTCATCGGCAGTTCCTACTTCGCCGTGCGCAATTCCGGCAGCATGGGCCTGTTGAACAACAGCGGCACCATCCAAGGCCGGTACGTCGCCGTCCTTTTGGACAATGGGGCCGCCGTCGGCACGCTGGTCAACAGCGGTGTCATGCTGGGCACGTCGGGCAGCGGCAGTTCCGCCCTGTATTTGGCGGGCAGCGTCGGTACGCTGATCAACAGCGGCCTGATCCAGGCGGACAAGGCGCTGAGGGACTTTGGCACGCTGGGGGGCTTGACCAACAGCGGCACCATCGCCGGCAGCATCCTCCTGGGCGGCGTCGTGACCATCATGGGCGGCACCGGCGCCACCGTGGGAACACTGACGGGCCACGACCTGACCAGCCGAGGCCAACTGACCGGTTGGGCCAACGTGGTGTTGGGCGGCGGCAACCTGTTGCTGAACGACAACGTCGATGTCACCGGCAATACCCTGGTCAACAGTGGCGCGTCGCTGCGCCTGGGCACGCTGATCAGCGTCACCGGCGCCTATCAGCAATCGGCGGGCACGCTGTCGCTGGCCTATGGCGCCGGGCAGTTGGCCGTCAGTGGCCCCGCCGTTCTGAGCGGCGGCACCATCGCCGCCACGGGCGTGCCGGGCACCCTCAACATGCTGGCGGGCGTGGGCGACACCGTGGCCCTGGTGGTCGGCAGCGCCGGTTCCAGCTACACCGGCCGGAGCTACAGCAGCGACGTCACGGGCATGGAGGTCACGGGCCGCGTCGGGGGCGACAGCCTCTACCTGGCCGGGCTGAACGACTACATCGGCGGCACGCTGGGGACGCTCGGCAACAGCGGCACCATCAACGCCGGCAACGCGGTCTACGTGGCGGCGACGGGCAGCCTGGGCAGCTTCACCAACAACGGTGCGCTGCTGGGCGCCACCAGTGGCGTGAACAACGCCGGCGCGGTTGGCCTGTTCGTCAATAGCGGCCAAGTTTCCAGCGGCGCCATCGGCATCCGCAACACGGGCACCATCGCCCTGCTGGCCAACTCCGGCCTGCTGTCGGGGGCAACGGCCTTGTACAACGGCGCCGGCGCCACCCTGGGCCAACTGGCCAACACCGGCACCATCAGCGGCAACATCGTCAACCTTACGGCGGCCGACCTGGTCATCGGCGGCGCGGGCGGCACCCTGACGGGCGGCACCCTCACCAACACCGCCAGCAACGTCGTCTTCGCCAGTGGCGGCGCCCAGGTGCTGGCCGACGCGATTGATGTCGGCAGCCATACGGTGGTCAACGCCGGCGCCACGCTGAGCCTGGCCAACAACCTGGTCATCACCGGCAATTACAGCCAGGCCAGCGGCACGCTGGCCCTGGGCACCCTGTCTGCCTCGGTCACCGGCATCGCCAGCATCAGCGGCGGCGTCATCAGCGCCAGCGTGAGTGCCGCCCAGAACTACGTCGTGGGCGCGTCCACCGGCGTCGTCCTGGTCCAGGGCGGGGCGGGTTCCAGCTACACCGGCGTCACCGTCGCCTCCGGCATCACGGGCCTGACCATCGGCACCGGCGTCACCACCATCGGGTCCAACGTCGACCTGGTGCTGACGGCGGTGAACGATTACATCGGCGGTAGCGTGGCCACCGTGGTCAACGCCCAAACCATCGCCGGGGTCAACACCGCCTTCTATGTCGCCAGCACCGGCACCCTGGGCACCCTGGCCAACAGCGGCGTGTTGAGCGGCCAGACTTTCGGTGTGAATAACAAGGGGGTCATCGGCAACTTCACCAATGGCGGCACCATAACCGGCGGTTCCTACGCGGTCAGGAACAGCGGCCGTATCGGGACGTTGACCAACACCGCTGTCTTATCGAGTGCTTTTAACGGCGTTTTGAACGCCCAGGGTGGCTCCATCGGGACGTTTACCAACACCGGCACCGCCTCGGGCCAAACGGTGGGTGTTTTCAACTATGGCACCATCGGCGCCATCGCCAATGCGGGTTTGATATCGGCCAAAACCGCCCTCATCAATTGGAGGGGCAGCATTGGCTCCGTCGCCAACAGCGGCACCCTTATCGGCCGCACCGGCTCCGCGCTGTATAACTATGGCAGCATCGGCAGCATCACGAATTCAGGTCTCATTTCCGGTGCCACGGCCATCTACGATGTCCATGGCATCGGGGGCATCGCCAACAGTGGGACGATCACCGGCGCCACGGCGCTGTATGTCGCCGATACAGGCAGCATCGGCACCATCGCCAACAGCGGCGTCATCGCCGGTAACGTGGTCAACAGCAGCGCCAACGCCCTGGTCTTCACCGGCGGCAGCGGCACAGTGGTCGGCACGCTGACCGGCCAGACCGGCATCGGCACGATCATCAGCACCGGCGCCAATGTGGTGCTGGCCAGCGGCAATCTGCTGCTGAACGACCAGGTCGATGTCGGCACCGGCATCCTGGTTAACAGCGGCGCCAATGTGCGGCTGACCACCATCGTCGGTGTCACCGGCACCTACCAGCAATCGGCGGGCAGCTTGCAGGTGGCGTACGGCAGCGCCCGGCTGGCCGTCAGCGGCGCCGCCGTCTTGAGCGGCGGCACCATCGTCGCCACGGGCGTGCCGGGCACTCTCAACATGCTCGCGGGCGTGGGGGACACCGTGGCCCTGGTGGCGGGCGGCGCCGGCTCCAGCTACACCGGCCTGAGCTACAGCAGCGACGTCACGGGCATGGAGGTCACGGGCAGCGTCGGGGGCAACAGCCTCCACCTGGCCGGGATCAACGATTACGTCGGCGGCACGCTGGGAACGCTCAGCAACAGCGGCACCATCAACGCCGGCAACGCGGTCTACGTGGCGGCGACGGGCAGCCTGGGCAGCTTCACCAACAGCGGCGCGCTGCTGGGCGCCACGGCGGCCTTGAGCAACCTGGGCACCATCGGCTCCATCCTCAACGGCACCCTGGGCACTCTCGGGGGCACCCTGGGGGTCATGACGGGCGGCGTGGGCGTGGCCAACGCCGGCAGCATCGGC
>NZ_VITR01000036.1 GCF_007827955.1 Nitrospirillum pindoramense | reverse complement strand
CTCCTGTTCCACCTCATCAGCCGCCTCTATGAACAGACCTCGGTCATCGTCACCACCAACCTCGCCTTCGGCGAATGGCCGTCCGTCTTCGGCGATGCCAAGATGACCACAGCCCTGCTCGACCGCCTGACCCACCACTGCGAGATCGTCGAGACCGGCAACGAGAGCTGGCGCTTCAAGAACCGCGCCTGACCGCCCTCCCATCACCGCCCCCCGCCCCGGACCCCACCCCCGCGGGTTCCCCCGGTGGGCACACAGGCACCCTCCCGTCCCCTCCGCTTCGCGCATCGCCGGGGGCGCTGCGCTCCGGGGACGGGGCCTTCCTATGCGCTACCGGGACAACCCGATTGCCAGCACATCACTGGGGTCCCTATTGGGCGCCGATACGGGGTCCCGTTACGCCGCCGATTGACAGCCTGGTCACCGCCTAGCGCCATCATTGGGCATGGCTCCGGCACTGTTCGCGGCAGTCCCGACGACTATCACTGAATATGTGCCGGCACGTGTGGCAGTATGAGGGTGGTGATCACGTTAGGAGCACCCACATGGCCCCATTCACCACGCCCTCATCCCAGGCGCGGACAACTCGTGTCAGTGCCCTGGTCACCAAGACGGAAAGGTCCGTCATCACCGCCAGAGCGCGCGCCGCTGGTCTCTCCGTCAGCGCCTACCTGCGCCTCTGCGCCCTCGATGACGCCCCCGACACCAATTCCCAGGCACTCGCCCAAGTCGACCGGCTTATCGCCGGCATGGAAGCCGATCTCGATGCCGCCACGGCCGTCTTGGATGCTACGCTCCGCCGCCTCGAGGGACCCTGCTGTCCATGATGAAGCAGGTGTATCTGGCAGGCTTGGTTGTCCTGGCCTGGCTGAGCATGTTTGGGGAGCCATGGGCAGCCGAAATCCCAGATGCTTGCCAGACCCAGGCTCCTTGGGGTGCCCCCCAGTGGACGGGAACCGAGCCGCCGGTGACCGCCCTGTGCCACCGAGCCTATGTCGCGCTGCACGACGACGTGAAGCTGGTGCCGGACTTCGTGTCCTGGTCGCTGACGGCGGAACACGCGTTGGGATGCCTGCCGCGGAAGGACTCGTTCGCACCGGACCCTGATCTGCCGCCTGGTCATCGAGCCGAGCTGGCCGACTACAAGGGCCATGCCGGGGTGTACGACCGTGGTCACATGGCGCCCAACTCCGACTTCGAGTGGGACGCACAGGTTCAGCGGGAGAGCTTCTATCTGTCGAACATGAGCCCCCAAGCGTCTCACCTCAACCAGTGGGAATGGGAGAGGTTGGAAGAAGTGACGCGAGCATGGGCGCTGACTCGGGGGCCACTGGTCGTGATGGATGGGCCCATCTGGGGGGCCACTGTGGAGACCATCGGCACTGACCAGGTGGGCGTGCCCGCCGCGTATTGGAAGGTGATAGTGGACGGGTCCGGTCAAGTCGCTTTGTTCATCATGCAGAACGAGGCCACAGCGAAAGGTGACCTAACCCCTTACGCGGTGTCCGTCGCTCAAGTGGAGACTGCTGCGGGATTTACGCTGCCACTGCCCGCCGGCGTGGATAGGACTGCTGTCAGCGTGGTTTGGCCCGCTGATATGGAGGCATTTCAAGAGCGCAAGCGTGCAACCTGCCAGATACGTTAGAAATTACGCTGGCGCTGATCATGGGACAATAGCCTAACGAGTGCCATTGTTCGAATTTCGTGTTGCGATAAAACCTTATATTGTATATTAATCGGCACGCACCAATTTTATTGATTGGGCGGTATTTATATAATTATCTCTGAACGTAGGGGGTAAGATGTCTGTTCATTTCATCGCTAAAAACCCAAAAGAACTTTTAAATAAATTCGAAAAATCCATAGAGGATGATGAATTTGGTGAAGATATAAGAACATGGATAAAGAGGTCTAGTAGAGATTATGACTCTGCATACACTCATTCTTCCGATCAATATGAAGATAAAGCATTAATTATGCCGGCGGTGTTGGACGGTGAATTAATGTTCAGTGTATTTGGAATATATGATGATGAAAAATATGAGGAAATATACACATACTATGTCGGCCATATTATTAGAACATTCTTTGCCCATTTTAGCGACGATTTTGATAAATTAGAAGCTTCGTTTGTAAAATCTGGGAGATGAGGGGTGCTATGACTGACGGAAATTTTAGTATCGATACAGATTTTGCCCTTAGTGCTGAGGCGGAAAAATTTGGTTCTTATCTAATATTTGCATTTCAGAAAATAAAAAACATAATTGAATATAATAACAGAAAGAACCCAGATGGATGGCAAAAATATGAGTTCTCATTTGATGTTCTTCATATATTAACTAGGAATAGGCTTACGGAATCCCGGAATTATACAGAAAATGGGAGAAACATAGAATATATTAAAGCATTTGCGGAGGCATGGAGTTGGCTAATTATCCAAGGAATAATTGTTCCTGCGGTAAGTGAATATGGAACATCAAATCAAATATATCAGTTCAGTAGGGCGGCGGAAAAATTTAAAGAAGAGATAGATGTAAAAACATATACTCTTGCAAGGAGGTTGCCGAGGGATCGTTTACACCCAACTATCGATAAAGCCGTATGGAGTTCTTTTATTCATGGAGACTATGACTGTGCCGCACTCCAGGCTCTGAAGAAACTAGAAGTAAGAATTCGTGACGCTGCGGGCATTTCAGTAGGAACAACTGGAAAGAGTGTTATAGAGGAGGCTTTTAAAAAGGATGATGGGAAATTATATGATTCATCTGGAGTTGAAGCGGAAGAACATGGCCTCAAAATAATGCTAATGGGTATATTTGCATACTATAGAAATTCATTCGCGCATAGAGATGTAAATCTTGAAGATCCAGATCAGGCGATTGAAATTATCATGATGGTTAACCATCTTTTCCGTATTGTGGAGCATAGAGAGAAAATGAAACCATAATCATTGCACCTGCTGCGGGCCATCAGGGGGTGGGAAACTCTACGCCGGAGGTCCCTACTTGTAAATTGGCGCGACTAAATGACCCCGTTAACTTCAATAGAATCAAATGGATACCGCGCCGATCGGCATCCAAACTGCGCGCCGATTAACAGTCGGCGTGTCAGCTGAGACTATCGAAGAGGGATTTCAGCATGTCAGCGAGGTGCGAGACCATGCCTCCGGCCTTCTCCGCCTGGGACAGAATTTCAACGCCCTCGGTCAGCCGCTTAAGTAGCCCCGCGCCGTCCGTCTTCTGGTTCCCGGTGTCGGTCTGGGCGTCGCTCAGCTCCCGGTGAAGGCTCTCCGCCGGCCCGCGGGCAGCGTCAGGCAGGGTGGGCAGGGTCTGCTGGAGCAGGGCAAGGGCGGCCGTCAGCACGCTGGCCGGAATGCCTTTCACCGTGCTGTTGATCGCCACTTTGGCTTTTTTCCCGACGCTACCGCGGATATAGGTGGCGCCGGCGCCGAGGACGACGCCAGCATCGGGCTCCGGCTGGCCAGCCACCCTGCGGCGGCCCTTGCCTGTGACGGAAAGCAGCGGTCCCCAGGCAATCTCGACCAGCTGCTCCTTCTGCATCGCCGTCACCGCCGCCAGCACGGCCGGGCCGTCCAGGCCCAGTGCGGTTCCCAGGCCGTTGACGGCCTCCGCGTCCAGCTGCCCGTTGGGTCTGACCGATGCGCTCGCCGCCAAGCCGGCCAGCATGGCCATATCGATGCCGGTCATGATTTGTTTCCTTGAATGACGATTAACTGTGGTCGATTGCTAATTACTTCCAGCAAGATGCTAGGATTATTGGCCGCCAACCAAACCACATTTAAATCCGGATCGGCAGCCAAGCGCTCCAGGAGTTGCGGCGATGCCGAAGGGTTATCGGCCACAGAGCTCCGTATCAATTCATCCGGGTCGGCGGCCAGGCACTCCAGGATCTCCACCGATGCCGAAGGGTTACTGGCTACTATGTTCCGTATTGATTCATCCGGGTCGGCGGCTAGGCGCTTCAGGATCTCTTCAGGCGCGTCACGGGCACCCGCCACAATACTCCTGCCGATATTGTCTGGATGGGTGGCCATGCGCTCCAGGTGTTGCACCCGCGTCAAGGGAATCCTGGCCTCTGACGACCTCCCGATATTGTCTGGATGGGTGGCTAGGCGCTCCAGGAGTTGCGGCGTCAGCGAGGGGTGCCCGAATATACGCTCCCACACATTACTGTCAGGGTCGGCGGCCAGGCGCTCCAGGATATGCAAGGGTGTCGAAGGGTTGCACGCAACACGCTCCCGTACTAATCCTTCAGGATCGGCAGACAGTCGCTCCAGGAGCTGCGGTGTTGCCGAAAGGTTTTCGGCTGCAGAGCTCCGTATCAGTACATCCAGATCGGCGGCCAGACACTCCAGGATCTCCACCGATGCCGAAGGGTTACACCCTACACGGCACCGTGTCGTCTGATCCGGATCGGTGGCCAGTCGCTCGAGTGCCTGCGGGGGTGTCGAGGGGTTGCTGGCAACCTCGCGTCGGACGTCACACTCTGGGGTGAAGGCCAGTCGCTCGAGTGCCTGCGGGGGTGTCGAGGGGTTGCTGGCAACCTCGCGTCGGACGTCACACTCTGGGGTGAAGGCCAGTCGCTCGAGTGCCTGCGGGGGTGTCGAGGGGTTGCTGGAAACCAGGCGCCGGACGTCAAAGTCTGGGCCGGCCGCCAAGCGCTCCAGGAGTAGTGGCGGCATCTGTTTGTCACTGGCAACAACCAAGGTGCGGCAAGAAGAGGTGCCGACAGCATCTTGCAGGGCGCGCCAGCCTGCTCCAAGTGCTTCGGGCGATAGACCCGATCGCGCGACCAGGTGCAGGGCGGTCCTCAGGGGACTGTGCCCGATGCCGTGCAGTACCGACGGATCGGCTTTGTGCCCCTCGCCCTGCTTGACCAGCCACTGCACAGCATCCGACGTCTCTTCCGGCTGGGATCGGGTAAGCAGCAGGGCCAGGACCTCCCTGTAGCGCGGGTCCTGCCAACGGTCGCGGACGGCGGCCAGAGCCCCCTTTTGGGCCAGGGTCTCCGCCAGGTAATATTCCTGGAAGGTCAGGTGGAGGAAAGACACGCGCTCCCGCCGATCGTCCACCACCAGCAGGCCGCTGGCCCTCAGCCTCTCCATTATTTCGTCGCGCTCCGTCCTGCAGACCGCGGCCACGCAGTCCTCCAGGACCCCCATGTCCACTTCGGGGGCCAGGTCCATCGTGGCCGCCAGGCGCTCCAGCACCCGGTCGCGCTCCCGGGTGCGGTACCGCTGCCCCTCCTTGGGCAACCGCCGCTTCCACAGGTTGCCCACGACCCTCCGGTAGAACGCTGCTCGGGATGTCGGCAGGGGGGTCTTGTCCTCGCGCCAGAGCTCGGCCGCCAGGGTCAGCAGCAGGGGGGTGCCGGCCAGGGGGGTCAGGGCCGAATGGCAGTCCAGAGCGGCCGCCAGGATGGCCGCTTCGGTCCGCCCCAGGGTCGGGGCCAGGTAGGCGGACCGCTCCGCCTGTGACCGAAGCGGCATCAGAGTTTGCACCGCCCCGGAAGCCCGCTGGGCCAACTCTCCCCCGCCGCCCTGCCAGACGGCGGTGCGGCAGGTAACGGCCACGGCACCCGGCAGGGTGTGAAAGCGCATCAGCCAGTCAGCCAGGGGCTGGCCGTCCGGCAGCTCGTCTAGCCCGTCCAGCAGCCATAGGGGCCGGAAGAACCGTCCCTCGCCCGGGACGCCGGGCTCGCCCAGGGCCCACAGCACGTCCGCCAGGCCGCCCCCCCGCAGGGACGGGTCCCGCGGATCGGGACGATCTAGGCGGGGAGGCAGGTCACATAGGCGCCGCAGGGGTAACAGCAGTGGCCCAAGGGCTCCGTAGCCGGGCGCCTCCGGCCGGACTTGCTCGGCCCAGTGCTCCAGCAGCCGGCTCTTGCCGGCGCCGGGCTCGCCCAAGATGACGGTGAGGCCATCCTCAACCCGGAGCAGCTCTTGGAGGGCCGCCGCTTCGGGGAGCTCCTTCCAGGCGTCGGGGCCGGGTACGAACGTCTCGCGCCAGGCTTCATAGCGCGGAGGCTGGATATGTTCGTCCTCCCATGAAAACCGTCCCCGCTGAACCAGCATTCCCAGCCGGGCGGGGAAATAAGGTGTTCTAGAGGGGGCATTCAGGTCGGGCATGGTCGAAACAACCAGAGGACGATGGCTTAACCCATGCTAGCGCAAAAGTGACGCCCACACAGGCGTGAATAGCAGGCTCAAATGTCCCGCATAGCCTCCAGCGCCCGCGCTGGCCCCATGGCCAGTTCAAAAGGCCGGCCTGGTGGCACTGCAGCTCCGCTAGGGCTGCAGTCCACTGGCCGGCTCCCCGAGAATGCCTCCAGTTTAAGTTAGAGTCACAAAAAGTTCTGACGCCCGCCGCGCGGCGGGCCGCTGTGAGCCATGTGCGCACTGCCCATGGCGTTAGCGAGCGGCGGGCGTGTTCGATCCTGAGGGTGGACCGCAGTTCGGTGCGCTACCTGTCCCGCCGCCCCGGCGATGGGGCGGTACGGGAACGGCTGCGTTCGCTTGCCGGTGAACGGCGGCGGATTAGTTATCGGCGGCCGGGCTTGTTGCTGGCCCGGGAAGGGTTCCGCCTGAATCATAAGAAGCTGCTGCGGCTCTATCGTGAGGAATGCTGATGGTCCGCAAGCGGTGGCCCTAAGCGCGCGTTGGGTAAGGGATAGTTGAACGCTGAACGCCTGATCGAAGCTGGCTATGACGACATCGGCGGGGAATTTTTGACCCTGGCTAACAGCGCGGCCTTCTTCGTGGAAGAACTGGAGCAGGAGTATGCGCGGCGCGGGCACGTATTCAAAAGGTCCGACGGCAACTGACCAGCTTGTCGGCTCCGGTCAAAGCTGAACACTGGCCCGCCCAGCCTGTGCCCTCATCAGCTCAAGTTGCTTCGCGCCGGTCGCGCCAGGTCGCTTTCGGGGATGAAGTACCAGTGGCGGCCATCCAAGCCGACGATGCCCTCGTTCTTCAACCGGGTCAGGGTCATGCCGGCGGTCTTGGGATGCGCCTGCAGCCGGAACTTGGAGCGCACCCGCTCCCCCACTTCCAGTGCCTTCAGCTTACCGGGGTAGACACCCCGTAGGATTTCAATGATCGCCTCCCGATAGGCGCCGTGGGGTATCTTGTCCGCTTCGGCTGCCGCCTTCGTCGTGGCGCGATCTTCCGCGGCGGCTGCGAGTTCCGGCATCAGGAAACGCTGTGTGGCCTCGCAGTCCGCGAGGGTGGCCCGCAGGTGATCGTACCGCT
>NZ_VITR01000035.1 GCF_007827955.1 Nitrospirillum pindoramense | reverse complement strand
GCGCCCGCGTGAGCATCTCTCCGGGTTCAGTGGCGTGATCCAGGCCGACGCCTACACGGGCTATGAGGCCCTGACCCGGCCATCGGGCCTGGTCCAGCCCGGCATCGTTCCATCGGGCATCGTCCATGCGGCTTGCTGGGCCCATGCGCGGCGGCACCTCTACGACCAGTACGAGAAGACCAAGTCACCCATCGCTGAGGAGGCCTTGCGCCGGATCGGGCGGCTCTACGAGGTCGAGGCCGCGATCACTGGCTTGTCGGCCGACCAGCGTCGGGACGCGCGACGGCAACTCGCCGTTCCCATCCTCGACAACCTCAAGCCATGGCTGGAGGCGCAGCAGCGGCGCTTGTCGGCCAAGAATACGCTGGGCAAGGCGATCGGGTATGCGCTGAACCGCTGGAACGCGCTCACCCTCTATGTCGCCGACGGCCGCATCGCCATCGACAACAATCCCGCCGAACGCTCCCTGCGCGGCATCGCGATCACCAGAAAGAACTTCCTGTTCCTGGGATCGGAGGCGGGCGGCGACAGGGCGGCACTCCTCTACTCCGTCCTGGAGACGGCGAAGCTGAACGGGCTCGACCCCGAGGCTTATCTGGCCGACGTGCTGGACCGCATGGCCAAGGGTCACCCGATCAACCGGCTGGCCGAACTTCTGCCCTGGAACTGGACACGCCGGGCTGACAAACTCGCGGCATGACAGCCGACGCACCCCTCCCGCCAGAGCTCATCGCTACAGTCCGCATCGACCTGCTCGACACCGAGCCGCCGATCTGGCGCGAGGTCGAGGTGCCGGTCGCGATGACGCTGAAGCAGGTGCACGGCGTCATCCAGGCCGTCATGGAATGGCAGGATGCCCATCTCTGGTCATTCGCCAGCGACAGCGAGGAGATATCCCAAAGCCGGGCCGCCAAGCTGCCGCTTCTGGACCTGCTGCGGCCTCGCAAGACCAAGCTCCTCTACACCTACGACTTCGGCGACTGCTGGGAACATCAACTGACCGTGACCCGGCCCCGTCCGCCCCAAATGGGTGTCGCCTATCCCCGCTACGTCGCCGGGGAAGGTGCCGCGCCGCCGGAGGATTGCGGCGGCATTCCTGGATTCTACGCCCAGCTCGACATCCTCGCTGACCCGCACCATCCCGATTACGACGAGATCAAGGAGTGGCTCGGTGATTACGATCCCGGCGTCTTCGATGAGCAACCGGTCAAGCAAAGGCTCGCCCGCATCGCCGCCCGCCGGTCAGCACCGAAAAAGGCAAAGACGCGGTGATCCGCTGACGCTTACAGAAAAGAAACTGGGGTTTGAGTAGCAACGGAACAGAAAGTCCGATTGGGCTGAGGCGGCTGTACGGAAAACCTCTCTGCGCTGGTTCCCGTACAGCCGATCAATTCGACAGGGTTTCCCGGCTATGATTCTGGGGCCTTGGGACAGGCGGAAAGGCAGTCCCAAGGCACTGCCGGAAACCACATGGATTCCGATGGGCAGGTTAGTTCAAGACAATCTCAGAGGTCAGGCGAGTTCAGTGCCTCGATGACGAAACGTACTCCCACCTGACCATTGGCGCACGGGCAATTCACAAGCCTTCCAGATACCCGCATCCTCCGCGTAACGATTTCTTCAATATCTACAGATACAGAGAATGAGGAATCTATATCTGACACTGTCTCGATGATCTCTCCAGCCGAGCTACGAAGTTCCCAATGGAAGCACGGCGGCACGAAGGACGTAAGCCCGTTATCTTCAATGGTCACGGGGCCGAGTTGGCGCTCATTCATACGACACTACTCTCCACCTGCCGCTCGGCCCAAATGCGACATCCGGACACGATTCGGTTGGTAAGCGGGCTTTGCGATGTACGTCACACCCACAGATCGTACAGATCCGCGATGTCCCGCTGAGTTGGGCAAGCCTATGAAGTAGCGCTTCGGTTGGTGGGCCTGAATGCGGGCATTTCTCGCACGCTTCAACGCGATGCACATAATCCGTATCAGATATTGTTCGGCGGCCAGAAACCAGCCAGTTTCCGTAGGCGCGGAGAGCCGAGAGCGCCAATACGGCGTTTCCCCGACCGCTATCCCCAGCAAGCCGACCCAGAAAAAGCGAGAGCATCTCTGGGTCGGCAGCACAGACACCTAAATGATAGGTGAGAGTGGGGTCTTCGCGGAGTTTCTCTAAAACGCCTGGCGGCAGTACAAGTTCATTCATTCGCAATCCAAATACATGAGAAACTAGCCTGCGCAGATGGGCTTAGCTGCCAACGATACCGCCGCGTGATAGGTAGCGATCCTGCAGGCACCGGGGGGGTGATTGCAGCCGGCGTTTCCGCCCGGCACATTGGGTGTGTTAGGCACACCAAAGAACCGGGCCATCTGAGCGATCCCTGTGTCCGTCATGTTGATGTACTGCTCACCAAACCACACGTTACGCATGATGATCGCGACCCCCGCATAGTCAGCTTGGCCTTCACAAGATAGCCCCCCCGGGAAGGTCGGCTGTCCACCGTAGTGGTGCGCCAGCTCATGCGCCAAGACGAGTGCGATTCCTTCAAGTTCGAGTGCTATGTGCCGAACTAAGCCCCCCTTAAGCGCTACGTGTCGAACTCCGTTTTCGACCCAAGCGTAAGCGTTAACAGTATCGTCAGCCCAATCCAAGTGATACTGAACATCGGGGTAGAAGGCGTGATGTTGACGAAGCAGTGCTTCTGTCCACTCGCGCGATAGCGGGTCGTTCCACCTGCGCATCGGGTCAAGAGCCTTCTGCGCGGCTTCTTGATCCGAAATGAACCGGCAAGCATCATCAGGAATAGTCAGAATCGTCTTTTCGGCTGGGACGAAGTCCGCCTGTCTTCGGACGCCGGAGGCGTTGAAAGGCGCCGGACGGATCCCGCCCACGGTGGCGGCGGGACCTTTGAGGCAGGCCGGACCGTGTGCTTTCACATACTCGGGCGAACCGACAACCGGCAGGCTATCGTGTCCATCCGCAAGCTTCGCGGTTAGCTGCCCCGTGCGGTAGAAAATCTGGACTGTATAGTCGGCACTCACCACCCCATTCGTGTTGAGGAGGTGGCCGGACAAATCCACACTTGGCTCAGACTTTGAAGTTGAAATGTGGTGGAAACCCGACAAGAAGTCACCAATGTATACCGAGTCAATCGGAACCGGCGCTCCATCCGGGGCAATGAGCTTGTCACCAACAGCCAGACGATCAGCGGCCTTCAGAGTTCCGTCAGCTGTCAGGAAGAGGTGATCGCTGGTCACCGCAATGGCAGTCCCTAGATACTCAATCAATACCGTATACTTCTGAACGGACGCGCCCGTCGTTCCCTGGCTGAACACTACTTGCTGGGGAGCCCATGCCAAATTCCGGCCAGCCACATTCACCGCATCGCCAACGACAAATGTCTCGATCGCGCGGAAGCTACCATCGCCAGCTTGTACAGGTGTGCCAAAGGCTAGGCAGGAGCAACTGCAGGTGCACGGCCCAGTGGCATCCCGCGTTAGTACCGGATGATTAACAGGCCAGCCCAGTTGCTTGCAGATCTCGTTGATTTCGGCGTCCGCCCCGCTGCAGTGAGCCGATGAACACTGTCGTATTCCCATGACCCTCCCCCTCGATGGCTAATATAATGCTAAGTCAAAACTAACGAAATGCGCGAAGTTGACCTATAAACGGACAAACCCAGAGCAACCGCGGTGATGATGATTGCTGGGAAATAAACAGCTTGGGGTGCGTTACTCTGCCGTCCTCGGCGGCTGCCTTTCGCCAGGAAATACCTGTTTTCCGACAGGGGAAGGGCAACGGCATCCCTCCCCACGGCACCCTGCCATTTTCTGCACGAAAACCTATGTCGGAATGGCAGAGTGCGCAGAAACCACTTCGGAGGGGTTTTCCGCACATGCTGGTCGGCTACATGCGCGTCTCGTCCGAGAATGACCGTCAGAGCAAGGCCCTGCAGCGCGATGCTCTGATCGCTGCCGGAGTGGACGCCCGCCATCTGTTCGAGGACAAGGCATCCGGTGCGCGTGATGATCGGCCCGGTCTCAAGTCGTGCCTCGACTTCTTGAAGTCTGGCGATACGCTGGTGGTGTGGAAACTCGACCGTCTCGGCCGCTCGTTGCCCCACCTGCTCGACGTCGTAGCCGGCCTGCGCGACGCTGGCGTCGCGTTCCGGTCCCTGACGGAGGGTATTATGGACACGAACACGCCACACGGGGAGCTCCTGTTCCATATCTTTGGGGCACTCGCCCAATACGAGCGTGCCTTGACTCGCGAACGAATACAAGCGGGGATTGTATCGGCACGGCGGCGCGGCCGCCATGGTGGTCGGCCACGCGCTATTGAGCCAGAAAAGTTAGAGGCTGTGGTTGCCGCCTTGAATGCCAGTGCGAGCAAAGCTGCGGTCTGTCGAGCATTCGGCGTTGCCCGAAGCACGCTCATCGACACGCTGGCACGTACCGGCTGGACCGGCTCCAGTCGATGAAGATTGCGGGCACGATGGGAGGCATGGACGTGCGAGGAACCAGGCACGGGAAGCCCGCCCGGATAATCCCAGGTTGTGTCACATCGCTGGGTGTGTGAATGGACTGCACCAGGCATTGCGGTTGTCATCTATTCCGCCAAGGGAGCCACGATGGCACGACGACGTCTTCTGTCACCTGATCAATGGGCGGGCTTCCTGGCGGTTCCGGACGATGAACGTGAACTGGTCCGGCATTATACGCTGGGCCGGGAAGACCTGGACCTGATCAACCCCAAGCGCACCGCCCATAATCGCCGCGGCTTCGCCGTGCTCCTTTGTTATCTGCGTTATCCTGGGAGAATGCCCGAGCCGGACGAGACCCCGCCGCCGGCGCTTCTTGCGTTCGTCGCGCACCAGGTCGGCGCTGAGCCGGCCGACTACGCTGAATATCGTCGTCGCGGTCAAACCGGCGGGCACGCACCAGCCTCTCACCCTCCCCACCGCGGAGACGCGCGGCGGCATCCTGCGTTATCTTGCTACTGTTTCGATCAGGATGGGCTGGGCTACCTCTGCCCGCCGGGCAACGCCCGCAGAAAGGAGACACTATGAAAAAAAAAGGTAATCCTGCACCGATCTCCGCCAAGCTTCTGGCTGAACTGGACGAACTGTCCAGAGACACCCGCCCCATCGATACCAGCGACGCCCCCGAAATCACCAACTGGGCTGGCGGCCAGCGGGGAAAGTACTACCGTCCCGTGAAAATAGAACTGTCCTTGCGGCTGGACGCCGACGTGTTGGAGTGGTTTCGTCGGCAGGGGGACGATTATGAGGCCAGAATAAACGCCGCCCTTCGAGAGTACATTCAAACACATGGAGGACAGGCCGGGAATCGGGCAGACCCCTCATAGGAAATTCTTGGAAAAGCCGGACAACCAAGGAATGACGCACCTTGGAATGGATCCGTCGCGACGCTGTTGCGGTCGAAATGCATAAGCCGAGATGGCAGCCTTGACCATGAGGTTGCGCGCTGTAGATCAACCTGGGCGCGCAACTTCGGGGACGTGCCATGGCCGATACCGATACCTATGTCGGCGTCTTCATGCGGGAACTGCCACCGGATTGGTGGCTACCTGATGGCTATACTCTAACACCGCACGGGTCGACGGCCCCGCTGATGGCCACCGACCCGGCCGGGCATCCGCGGTTCATCTATCCTGTCCCAGGATTCAGGCCGCCGCCGGAGCGCGAACGGTCGATCGCGCAGACCATCACCCGGGAATTGGGGCCGCCCCCCAAGCTGGGCTTTTCGCCGGAGACGCGACAGGTCCTGGGCATGGAACGTCCGGATCTGCTTGGCACGGTGGACCGGGCGTTCTACGCGCCGCTGGAATTGGGCGCTTACGTGCTGGACCTGGCCAACTACGGCATCCAGGCCAGCGTAGTGGCAGGCGTGGAGGGTGCCGGCCGTGCTGGCTGGATCGCCGATACCGCCGGCTGGCGCAAGGAACTGCTGGGCTTCCTGGAGTTCCTGGGCATTGAGGCCGGGCGCTCCCCCGTGACGGCCATGGCGCGGGGGGCGGAAGCGGCGGCGGCGGCCAAAGTCCAGGCCAGCGAACTGGGCGAGGCCGCCCGGGTGGGGTTAGCTCGGGCTGAGGCGGCCCGCGCTGGTTTGGCACTGCGAGCGCAGGCGGTCGCTCAGGGCTTCAGCCCCATGATCGTGCGTATGGAAACCGTGGCCGGGCTGCCCGAAGGGCGCAGCTTTGCCGTGCTCGACGTCGTCGAGGCCGACACCGCGTTTCCCTCTTCAGCGACCTCTGGCACCGCTTTCCCGGGCGCCACCGTTCTGCGCTCTCTCACGACATGGCTGGAACGGGTACGGGCTGGGAAGGAGTTCGACCGGCAGCAGGCGGCACGTTATCGTTTCAATCAAATCTATGTAGAGAAGATATCCGGGAAAGGATATTGGGTGTTGGATTCTTACGAGCCACGCGATCCCGCCCTTGGCGCCGGCCCAGTATCTCGTAAGTTCACTCAATTAGCTGATATCAAGGAAGATTCAGCGTTTGCGATGCTGACAGAGGCCAAGAGAAAGTATAGCCCTGGCACAAGGATCGCCGATGTCCGCTCTCGGCCGGACCGCCTAGTTGAAACTTATCTTAGTGGCCAGCTTTGGTTAGAAGTACCAATTCAGACATCTCCCGTACCAGCCTCTATTCTCAGAAAGGCTAAAGAGCTTTCCATTAAAATCAGAGATATTAACGGAACGATATACGAATGACTCGAACCTTCGACCCCGCTTTCCATGAAAAGCTGCTGGACCTACTGGCGGCGTCAAACTATGTGCCCGACTACTTGGAGTTCTGCCAAGCCTATTCGGTACAGCGGGATATCGATGGCCCCCGTTTGAATATGGCTGAAGCCGCCGAAATTTTCCGATCCTGTGGCGTCTCTTTGGATTGGGATAAAAAGTTTAAGGTGTTTGAGTTCGATCACGAGGAGATTGGCGGCTGGACCTGGTTCGGCTCCCTGGTTGTTCAGCGTTACGACATGCTTGAACCAATGATAAAGGGAGAAGATCACAAGGCGGGCAAGAGCGCCGGTTCCACATTGCTGGATATTGCCATCGATGCTGGCGAGCGCCGCAGTCCTCCTATCGGGATCTGGGCTCCGCTCCCTAGACCTCAGTTCGACGGCAATATGGACACGATGCGGCGGATGATCCCGGACCTGATCTCTCTATTCCGGTCGATCAAGGATGTGCTTCGCCGAGGGTGGGCGCCTGCCACTTAGGTCATTAAGGCATCGTGCAAGGCGCGCCGCCTAACACAGCGGCGTGCACCTGCCTAATTCAGCGAGCGTCAATGCGGCCGCATGTTACCGATCGAAAGCGACATAGAAGAGTCGTCTTCTGTCGAGCGATAACGCCGTGGCTGCGCCTGACGCTTCTTCACGTCGGGGTCATAATCCCTGGTATGGGAGAACCAGCCCGGCGCCAATACCGGCAGGACAAGAATCAGGCCGACGATGATAACGAAGATGGTGCCCATAGCAGCCTCTGATTTGGCGGAACACCGAGGGCCAACAGCCTGGCCATCGTGCGCTGTGATTTAAGAAATAGTCACTTCATGACTATTTACAGGTGTGCCGTACCCCCTGTCCAGACCCAGGGGGAGTTTGGTTTGGCGCATCGGGATAAATTCGATCCCACCTACACGGCGATCATCGCCGCGTTGGTCACAGAGCGTAAGCGCCGTGGCGTCACGCAAGCGCTGCTTGCCGACCGGATGGGGACAACACAGTCAATCGTGTCGAAGTACGAACGGCGGGAATTGCTGCTGGACCTGCTTGACTATGTCCGCTATTGCGCAGCCATGGGTGTTGACGCCGGTGACTTCCTGAAGGGCTTCACCGGGGTGACAATCCAGAGCTAGTCAGCCCGGTTATCTCATGACGAAGACCATGAAGGTGACCATCAAGGTGGCTATGAGGCATAAGCGGGTTAAGCAGGTGATCTGATCCAAGAGCTTCACTGTCTGTTGGACCCCATCGCGCAGAGCTGCGACTGACACGTCCGTTGTGAGTGCGGTGGTGAGCAACGTGGCAGCGATAAGCGCCCTGTCCTCAGGGATATCGGCAGCGCGCAACGCATAATACATCTTCACGTCCATCATCGCCATCGCGTGCTCCTGATTGAGGCGGTGTACCGCGGCCGACTGGCGGCTTATGAAAGGGATTGAATTCTATTCGAAAACTGACGTCCAGCGCCTCCGCAGCGTCAGCAGTGTCGCCTCTGCCACTGTTCCTTCTGGACCCCACCCCAGCGGGTTCTCCCGGTGGGCGCACAGGCAACTCCCATCCCTTCCGCTCCGCGCATCGCCAGGGGCGCTGCGCTCCGGGGACGAGGCCCTCCTATACGCTACCGGGACAACCCGATTGCCAGCAAATCACTGGGGTCCCCATTGGGCGCCGATATGGGGTCCCGTTACGCTGCTGGTTGACCGTCTGCAAGCGGCATCGCCCCGCCCCAGCCGTGGCCACTCCTGGGTGGACAACGAATGCCGGACTTTCCGTTTCGACTATCACGACGACGAGCGCATCACGCTCACCTGATGGGAACCAGGCCAACACTATGCTCGACCTCTACCACCATCCCGGATGGGTACCTTGAACCCAGAAAGGATTTTCCTTACCTTTCTCGCGAGAACATTCCTTAACCGGAGGACACCGTGATCACCAGCAAGTTGACCAGCAAGGCACAGACAACGATCCCCCAAGCGGTTCGCGTAGCGTTGCACTTGAGAGAGGGGGACGAGATCGCCTACGCCATTGATGGAGAGCGGGTGTTACTGACTCGCGCCACCAAGGACCATGAGGACCCGTTTGCCACCTTCAGCGAATGGAATAGCGAAGCGGATCGGAGGGCCTATGCTGGGCTTTGAAGTGTGGGACGTCGTCAAGGTCCCCTTTCCCTACACCGATCGTCCAGTACGGGAACGCAGACCGGCCGTTGTCGTCGCAGCGGGCGGCATCCAGCAAGAGCATGGATTACTGTGGGTGCTGATGATCACGAGCGCCGCCAATCGCGCCTGGCCGAGCGACGTGGCTGTGTCTGACATGGCCCAGGCGGGTCTACCCGCTGAGTCAGTGGTTCGCACCGCCAAAATAGCAACGATCGAGGCAAAGGAAGCAGAGCGCATCGGGAGCCTACCTGCCCTGGATCGCACCGACGTGGCACGACACCTCGCGCTTGAACTGGCGCAGCCGACCTAACGCTCTTCTGGCCAAGTGGCTGCACAATCGGTAACGGAGGGTGACAAACCGCCGCCCAATTGTGGGGCCCCAAGGAATGCCCCGGGCTCCGAGCAGCTTTCAACGGCCCCTCTCGGGCCAGGCTTCCTTGAAATCGCAACGGAATGACCACCGGTGTGAGCGACCCCGTCCATGCCGCCCACGCCACTTGGCGACTGTCTTCTGATTGACCCCATACCGGCTGGCCAGGGCCCCCAGGCTCTCTTGACTGTGGAATTTTTGACCCTGGCTAACAGCGCGGCCTTCTTCGTGGAAGAACTGGAGCAGGAGTATGCGCGGCGCGGGCACGTATTCAAAAGGCCCGACGGCAACTGACCAGCTTGACGGCTCCGGTCAAAGCTGAACACTGGCCCGCCCAGCCTGTGCCCTCATCAGCTCAAGTTGCTTCGCGCCGGTCGCGCCAGGTCGCTTTCAGGGATGAAGTACCAGTGGCGGCCATCCAAGCCGACGATGCCCTCGTTCTTCAGCCGGGTCAGGGTCATGCCGGCGGTCTTGGGATGCGCCTGCAACCGGAACTTGGAGCGCACCCGCTCCCCCACTTCCAGTGCCTTCAGCTTGCCGGGGTAGACACCCCGTAGGATTTCAATGATCGCCTCCCGATAGGCGCCGTGGGGTATCTTGTCCGCTTCGGCCGCCGCCTTCGTCGCGGCGCGATCTTCCGCGGCGGCTGCGAGTTCCGGCATCAGGAAACGCTGTGTGGCCTCGCAGTCCGCGAGGGTGGCCCGCAGGTGATCGTACCGCT
>NZ_VITR01000034.1 GCF_007827955.1 Nitrospirillum pindoramense | reverse complement strand
TCGCCCGCCGCGTCGGTGAACGGGGTTATAGAGACCCCACCCGGGGCCTGTCTACAGAAATCTTGCAGCACCATGACGATTTTTGCCGAACCTCAGAACCCCTATATATGCTCGCGCGCACGCGGGTTTAAGGGGGCCCCACGGGATTTTACCGCCGGTCGGGAGCCGCCGACGGGGCGTTGCGCCCCTGGGCGGACGCCGACAGGATGGCGCGGCTTCTGTCTGAAGACAGGATGGCATCCAAATCCGGGAGCAGGCGGCGGCGCCAGTTGGGCCGCTCCCGATCCGTGCCCGGCAGGTTCACGGCCTCCCCCTCCCCGGCCAAGTCGTCGGCCTGGGCCAGCATCAGAGCCGACGGCGCCGCCGCGACGAAGGCATGAATGGCAGCCGCCACCGCGTCGTCCAGGTCCCCTTCCTCGGCAGGAAGGTCGGCAGCCGGCAGCAGGCCGGCGGCGGCCACCTGATCCAGCAGGACGCGCCTCTCCCGTCGCCGGGCCGCGTGCGCCTCCGCGGACGCGGTGTCGGTCAACAGGCCGAGGCTGCGCTTTTCCGCGATGTCGGCCCCTGTCCACCAGCCCGTCAAGGTCGGCAGATCATGGGTCGAGACGCAGGCGGCGGCGTTGGCCGGCCAGCGCACCGGGTCGCGGAAGCGCCCCCCCTCCCGCTCGAACCACAGCACCCGGTAGGACAGGATACCGGCATCGGTCAGCCGCTCGCGGAAGCCTTCGGGGACGGTGCCCAAATCCTCCCCCACCACGGCCACGCCGGCACGGTGGCTTTCCAGCAGCAGCCGGGCCAACAGCACATCGAACGGCGCCCGGACATAGGCGCCATCGCGGCCGGAGGCGCCGTTGGGGACCCAGAACAGGCGGTTCAGGCCCATGACGTGATCGACACGCAGCAGGCCGGCATGGCGCATGTTGGCCGCCAGCAACTCGGCGAACGCGGCGCCGGCCGTCGCCTCCTGCACTAGGGGGATAGGAGGCGGAAGGTTCCACACCTGCCCCTCGGCAGAGAACAGATCGGGCGGGGCGCCCACGGAGGCGCCCAGGGCGAAAGCCCCCGGCGTCCCCCAGGTCTCCGCCCCATCCGGGGCCGCGCCCACCGCCAAGTCGCGGTAAAAGCCGAGCCGCAGCCCCCCCTGCGCCGCCGCCTGAGCCGCGGCGGCGAGTTGGCGGTCGGCCAGCCATTGCAGCCAGCTATGGAAATCGGTCTCCCCAGCGGCGACGGACGCCTCAGGCGTGCGCGCGGCCTCCGGCCATGTGGTCCAGGGCCCCAGGTGCGCGTCGGCCAGCGCCTCGAACCGGGCGAAGCGCGCCAAGCTGTCGCCGCCGGCCGCGCGGAAGGCGGCTAGGTCCCGCACAGCCGGATGGTCCGGCTGTCGCCGGGCCAAATCCCCGAAACCGGCATGGACCGCCGCCAGTGCCCGGCGCTTCAAGGCCCACACCGCCGGATAGTCGATGGCGCGGCGGGCCGCCAAAGTGTCCACCGCCGAGCCCTCTTTCGCCAGCAGGTTGGCCGCAGCGCCCAAGGGGTCGGCGTCACCCAGCGCGGCGACGTCGATGTAGAGGGGATCCAGGAACCGGCGATCCGAGGGATGATAAGGGCTGGCCCGTTCCCGGTCGCCCCCGAACAGGGCGTGGAGCGGATTGATGCCGACGGTGGCGGCGCCCAGGCCGCCCGCCCCGGCCCCCAGGCGGGCCAGGGTGGTGAAATCCCCCACGCCTTGATCCCCCCGGCGACGCAAGGCATAGAGATGCGCGCCTATGCCGAAGCGGCGCCCCTCGGATAACGCCGCCGGCCAATGGGCACGCGGCGGCGCCACCACCACCGTTGCTGCCACCTCTGGCCGGTGGGCCAAGGACACGCGGTGGACGCCCGCCGGCAGCGGGCCGATCTCCACCGTCACTGCCATGCCGCGCCGGCCATCGGGAGCCGTGAAGGAGTGGCGGTCACCATCCGGCACCTTGAACGTGCGCGCCTCACCACCTTCCAGATACAGAACCAAGTCGGCGCGGCTTCCCGCGTCCGGTAGGGTCAAGCGCACCGCCTGGCCTGCGGTCGCCACCACCGTGCGGGGCAGCGGACGGAACGGGCCGTCGTTGGACAGTCGCTCCAGCCCGTCGCGCACCGCCCCGAGGGTGTCGGCGTCCATCCCCATGGCCCCCAGCAGCGCGCGCTTGCTGTCATCCGGCACCGTATGGTGCCCCCCCATCTCATCCCACCAGTCGGGCGCGATGCCCGCTGCGCGGGCGTAGCGATCCAGGAGGTCGGACGTGGGGAGGCCGCGCCGGTGCCCGGGGTTGGCCGCACGCTCCGCCAGGACAACCACGCTGCGGGCGCCCAGGGTGAAGGGGCCGGCCATGGCCACGTCCTCCCCCCCGCCGTTGGCACCGCTGTCCAGCACCTGGTGCCAAACGTGACCAGGCCGGTTCCAGGGAGGGACCGCCGTCCGTTCCTGCCATCCCCGGTTCAGAAGGACGGCGACGCGATCCATCGCGCCTTGCTCCGCAGGGGCGGCGAACACGGCGACCAAGGCACTCTCGCCGCCCCAGTCGCCCTCCGTCATGGCCTGGCCATCCAGGCGCAGCCATTCCACATCGGGCACGCCGTCGGGACCGGGCTCGCCCGTCAGGAAGTGGTCGGCCCGCAGCGCGGGATGGTCGCGCCGCAGGGCGATGGCGCGCCGGGTGAAATCATAAAGGCCGGTATCGATGGCGCCATGATCCAGCCAATTCAGGCGATTGTCCTGGGCATAGGCGTTGTTGTTGCCATCCTGGCTGCGCCCCGCTTCGGCCCCCATGCCCAGCATGGGTGTGCCCCGCGCCACCACCAGCGTGGCGATCAGGGCGCGCAGGTCACGGCGGCGGGCGGCAATGACAGCGGGATCGTCGCTGGCCCCCTCCACCCCATGGTTCCAACTGGCATTGTCGTCGGTGCCGTCGCGGTTGGCCTCACCATTGGCCTCGTTATGCTTGCCCTGGTAGGCGACCAGGTCGGCCAGGCTGAAACCGTCATGGGCGACGATGAAATTGACGCTGCGTGACGGACGGCGCTTGGCCCCGAACAGGTCGGACGATCCCGCCAAGCGCGTGGCCAGCGCCCCCACCTTATGGTCGTCGCTCCGCCAGAAGCGCCGCACGTCGTCGCGGAACTTGTCGTTCCATTCGCCCCAGGCGGCCGGGAAACCGCCGGGCTGATAGCCGCCAGGACCAATGTCCCACGGCTCCGCGATCAGCTTGAGGTCGCGCAGCACCGGGTCCTGCGCCAGGGCCGACAGGAAGGGGCTGTCGGGATCGAAGCCGCTCCCGGTCCGCCCCAGGGTGGCAGCCAGGTCGAAGCGAAAGCCATCGAGCCCGGCGCGGACCGCCCAGGTGCGCAAGGCGTCCAGCGCCAGACGCATCAGGACCGGCCGGTCAACCGGCAGAGTGTTGCCGCAGCCGGTGTCATTGACGTAATAGCGCCGATCATCCGGGCGCAGGCGGTAGTATCGCGCGTTGTCCAGCCCGCGCAGGCTGAGGGTGGGGCCCAGTTCGTCAGACTCGCCGGAGTGGTTCAGCACCACGTCCAGGATGACCTCGATACCGGCGGCGTGCAGGGCCGCCACGGCGGCACGCACCTCCGCCCAGCCACCCGGGGCCAGGCGGGGATCGGGCGCGTGGAAGGCGATGGGGTTATAGCCCCAGGCGTTGGTGAGCCCCAGTGGCGGCAGGTGACGCTCATCCACCCAGGCCATGGCCGGCAGGATCTCCAGCGTGGTCACGCCCAGGCGCTTCAGATAATCCACGGCCGCGGGATGACCCAAACCGGCGAAGGTGCCCCGTATCGCCTCCGGCACCCGGTCGTGCAGGGCGGTAAAGCCCTTCACGGGACATTCGTAAACCACGGTCCGGTCCCAGGGGACCCGGGGCCGCATCACCGGGCCGGGATCGAAGGGCGCCTCCACCACCGCCTTGGGCACATGAGGGGCGCTATCGACCGGGTCGGCGCCCAAGTCGGCGTCGGGATCGCCCAGCCGATGGCTGAACTGGCTGGGATGCAGGATGAACGGGCCGTCCAGGCGGGTGGCGTACGGATCCAGCAGCAGCTTCGCCGGGTTGAAGCGATGGCCGGCGCGTGGGTCGAAGGGCCCGTGGGCGCGCAGGCCGTAGCGCTGACCCGCCGCGACGCCGGCTACGAAACCGTGGAAGACATCGCCCGTCCGCTCCGTCAGCGTCACCCGCGCCACCTCCGCCCCGCCCTCGAATAGGCAGAGGTCGATGGCCGTGGCGTGGGCGGAATAGACGGCGACGTTGATGCCGCCGTCTACCACGCTCACGCCCAAGGGCTCGGGCTGGCCGGGACCGTCGGTGGGGCGGTGCCTCACCCGTTCCCCGGAAGGGCCGTCCACCAGCGCGCCGCTCACGGGCCGCGTTCCCTGAGCAGGTCGCGGTAGAGCGCGGCATAGCGCCGGGCGGGGTTGGTCCAGGACACGTCTGTCGCCATGGCGTTGCGGCGCAGGCGCTTCCACACCGCCGGGTCGGCGTAGAGGCCGGCGGTGCGCTGGATCGCCCCCTCCAGCGCCAGGGTCGAGGTGGGCTGAAACCGCACGCCGGTACCGACCCCGGCGGCCACCGCCATCTCGTTGGCGTCGATCACCGTGTCGGCCAGACCGCCCACGCTGGACACGACGGGGATGGCGCCATAGCGCAGGGCATAGAGCTGGGTCAGGCCGCAGGGCTCGAACCGCGAGGGCACGATCAGCGCCTCCGCCCCGCCCTGAATGAGATGGGCCAGCGGCTCATCATAGCCGATGACACAGCCGATGCGGCCGGGATGGGCGGCGGCGGCGTTGCGGTAGCCGCGCTCCAGCGCCGGCTCCCCCGCCCCCAGCAGCACCAGCTGACCGCCGGCGGCGATCAGGGTGGGGATGGCCTCCAGCAGCAGGTCCAGCCCCTTCTGCCAGGACAGGCGGCTGACCACACCGAACAGCAGGGCGTTGGGATCTGTCGCCAGGCCGAAACGCTCTTGCAGCGCCGCCTTGGCCGCCGCCCGTCCCTTGAGCTGCTTGGCCGAGAACGGGGCGGGCAGGAAGGGATCGTTGGCCGGATCCCAGATGGCGATGTCCACCCCGTTGATGATGCCGGACAGTTGGCCGGACCGGGCGCGCAACAGGCCGTCCAGGCCCATGCCGGCGTCCCGCCCCCGGATTTCCTGGGCGTAGGTGGGGGACACCGTGGTGATGTGGTCGGCCAGTTGCAGTCCCGCCTTGAGGTAGCCCACGGCGCCGTAATACTCGACCCCCTCCATGCCGAAAGAATGCGGCGGCAGGCCCAGACGGGGCAGCAGCGTGGCCTCGAACTGCCCCTGGAAGGCAAGGTTGTGCACCGTCATCACCGTGGCCGGGCGCCGCCACCCGTCATAGGTCAGGTAGGCCGGCGCCAGGCCCGCCTGCCAGTCATGGGCATGGACGATATCGGGCTGGGGCACACCGCCCCGGCCCAGCCCGATCTCCGCCGCCGCGCGGGACAGGGCCGCGAAGCGCAAGGCGTTGTCCTGCCAATCCCGGCCGTCGGGCCCGATATAGGGATTGCCCGAGCGGGCAAAGAGATGCGGCGCATCCACCACGATAAGGGACAAGCCATGGGCCGATCCCGCCACCAGCCGGGCGGGGCCGCCGAACAGGTCGGCGAAGGTGTGGACCTCCCGCCCCTCGCGCAGGGCCTCGGTCACAGCGGGATATCCCGGCACCAAAGTGGTGACCGCCACATCCTCCGCCGCCAAGGCCCCAGGCAGGGCCCCGACGACATCCGCCAGCCCCCCGGTCTTGATCAGGGGGAACACCTCCGAGGCGACCGAGAGCACGGAAATCGGCATGGGCATCTATCCTTCAGACCTTGAGGCGGTCGATCATGGCTTGGGTGATGAGGCAGACGCCGTTGGCCGTCCGCCGGAAACGCCGCGCGTCCTCCTCCGGATCCTCCCCCACCACCAGGCCGGATGGGATGGTGACGCCGCGATCGACGACGACCCCGGTCAGCCGGGCCGAGCGGGCGACATCGACATAGGGCAGCAGCACCGCGTTTTCCACGGAGGAGAAGGAGTTGACGCGCACACCGGTGAACAGCAGCGACCGCTTCAGCGACGCGCCGGAAACAATGCAGCCGCCCGACACCAGGGAGGAGATGGCCTGTCCGCGCCGCCCCTCCTCGTCATGGACGAACTTGGCGGGCGGCGTGATCTCGCTGTAGGTCCAGATGGGCCAGTCGTTGTCGTACAGATCCAGGTCCGGCACCAGGTCGGTCAGGTCCAGATTGGCCTCGGCATAGGCGTCGACGGTGCCGACGTCGCGCCAATAGGGCTGGGCCTCGGAACTGGAGCGGACGCAGGAGCGGGAGAAGTGGTGGGCCACCGCCTTCCCGTGCTTCACGATGTAGGGAATGATGTCCTTGCCGAAATCGCGGGAGGAACCGGGCTCCGCGGCGTCGCGGCGCAACTGGTCGAACAGGAACTCGGTGTTGAAGACATAGATGCCCATGGACGCCAGGCAGCGGTCCGCCGACCCCGGCATGGTGGGCGGGTCCTTGGGCTTTTCCACGAAGGAAATGATGCGGTCGTGCGCATCCACATGCATCACGCCGAAGCTGCGGGCCTCCTCCTTGGAGACCTCAAGGCAGCCCACCGTGACGTCGGCGCCAGAGTCGACGTGCTGCTGCAGCATCAACTCGTAATCCATCTTGTAGATATGGTCGCCAGCCAGGATGACCATGTAGCGCGGCTCATAATCCTGGATGATGTCCAGGTTCTGGTACACGGCATCGGCCGTGCCCTCGTACCAATGCTCCTCAGACACGCGCTGGGACGCCGGCAGGATGTCGAAGCTCTCGTTCCGTTCCGGGCGGAAGAAGTTCCAGCCATGCTGCAGGTGGCGGATCAGGCTGTGCGCCTTGTACTGAGTGGCGACACCGATGCGTCGGATGCCCGAGTTCAGCGCGTTAGACAACGCGAAATCGATGATGCGCGACTTGCCGCCAAAATAGACGGCGGGCTTGGCCCGGCGGTCGGTCAGTTCCATGAGGCGGGACCCGCGACCACCGGCCAAGACGTAGGCCATGGCGTGTCGGGCCAGCGGCCCCCTGCCAACGAAACGGTCACTGGACGCCCTGGACATACGCTTAACGGGGCCTGTCACGGTCTTTCCCTCCCTGGGAGGCGGCTATTGGTACCGCCCGAAATTGTCAAATCATCCCGTCTTGTCAGCCTTGATGCTCATCAAGGGCCAGCCACAGCGTGGCCAGCGGCGGCAATGTCACCTCGGCCGACGCCGGCAAGCCGTGCGATGGCTGGTCCGTGGCCATGACAGCACCCATATTGCCCATGCCGGAACCGCCATAGGCCACCGCATCCGTGTTCAGGATTTCCAGCCACCGGCCCGCCGCCGGCAAGCCGACACGGTAGGCTGGGCGCGGCACCGGGGTGAAGTTGCACAGCACGGCCACCGGCCGCGCCCCCTGGCCCGCCCCTTGGCCCGAGGTGGGGTCCGCGAAGCGCAGGAAGGCGATCACCGACTGCTCACGGTCATCCACCACGCTCCAGCGGAAGCCGTCGGGCAGGCAGTCGGTCTGGTGCAGGGCCCCTTCGCGGCGATAGCTGGCGTTCAGGTCGCGGACCAGGCGGCGCAGCCCCTCATGCCGGGCGTCGCCCAGAAGGTACCAGTCCAGCCCCTGTTCGAAATTCCATTCTGCGCGCTGGCCGAACTCCTGCCCCATGAACAGCAGCTTCTTGCCGGGGTGGCCCCACATGAAGGCGTAGTAGGCCCGGGCGGTGGCGAACTTCTGCCAGTCGTCGCCGGGTATCTTCTCGATGATGGATCGCTTGCCGTAGACCACCTCGTCATGGCTGAGCGGCAAGACGAAGTTTTCGGAAAAGGCGTAGAGCAGACCGAAGGTCAGCTTGTCATGGTGCCACTTGCGGTGCACCGGCTCCTTGGACATGTAATCCAGGGTGTCGTGCATCCACCCCATGTTCCATTTGAAGCCGAAGCCCAGGCCGCCGGTATGGGCCGGTTGCGACACACCGGGCCAGGAAGTTGATTCCTCCGCCACGGTCAGAGCGCCGGGATGCTCGCCATAGACCAGGGTATTAATGGTGCGCAGGAAGGCGACCGCCTCCAGGTTCTGGTTCCCACCCTCCCGGTTGGGGATCCACTCCCCCTCCTTGCGGGAATAGTCGAGGTAGAGCATGGAGGCGACGGCATCCACGCGCAGGCCATCGACATGGAAGCGATCGAGCCAATACAGGGCGTTGGCCGCCAGATAGTTCACCACCTCGCGCCGGCCGAAATTGTAGATGGCGGTCTTCCAATCGGGGTGGAAGCCCTGGCGGGGGTCCTGGTGCTCATACAAGGCCGTGCCGTCGAACCGGGCCAGGCCATGCACGTCCGTGGGGAAATGGGCCGGGACCCAGTCCAGCAGCACCCCCAGCCCGGCGCGGTGCGCCCGGTCCACCAGGCGGGCGAAGCCGTCGGGGGTGCCGAAGCGGGCCGTGGGCGCGAACAGCCCGATGGGCTGGTAGCCCCAGGACGGATCGAAGGGAAATTCGGAGATGGGCAGGAATTCCAGATGGGTGAATCCCATGTCGGCGGCATAGGGAACCAGCTGGTCCGCCAGTTCATCCCAGGTGAGGTGGCGCCCGCCCTCGCCCCGTCGCCAGGACCCCAGATGGACCTCATAGATGCTGATGGGCGCGCGACGGGCGTCCATGGTCTTCAGATGCGCCATATGGGCGTCATCCGCCCAGGTGAAGCGATCCGTCCGGGCGACGACGCTGGCGGTGGAGGGGCGCAATTCGCTGGCGAAACCGAAGGGGTCGGCCTTCAAGGGCAGGACCGCATCGTCCGCGCCCACGATCTCATACTTGTAGATCGCCCCCTCCCCCAGGCCGGGGGCGAAAATCTCCCACACCCCGCTGTCGACGCGCCGGCGCATCTGGTGACGCCGGCCATCCCAAGCGTTGAAGTCGCCCACCACCGACACCCGCCGGGCGTTCGGCGCCCAAACGGCAAAATGCACGCCGGGCACGCCCTCGTGCTCCTTGGGATGGGCGCCCAGCTTCTCATACAGCTGCTTGTGCGTGCCCTCGGCGAACAGGTAGTCATCGGTCGGGCCCAGGATGGGGCCAAAGCCATAGGGGTCGTCGAACTCCCAAGCGCCGCCGGCGTTGGCGCACCTCAGGCGGTAGCGGAAGCGGCCCTTGCGCCCCGTCACCTTACCCTCGAACACGCCGCCGTCATCCACCCGCGTCAGCGGCACGATGACACCGCCATCCGCGTCCACGGCCTCCACCGTTTCCGCCCCGGGCACAAAGGCACGGATGACCGTGCCCCGCCCCATCGTGTGCGGCCCCAGCACGCCGAACGGGTCGTCATGCCGGGCGCCCAGCAGGGCGCCGATATCCTCCGGATCCGCCGTCCAGCCTGAGCCACCTTTCGCCCGCGCCATCAGCCCTTCCTCAGCCGGCGCTCGGGAGCGCCGGCTTTGGCAGGCCCCAGATGTCGGTGGCGTATTCCGCGATGGCACGGTCGGAGGAGAAGAAGCCCATGCGCGCCGTGTTGATGATGGCGGAGCGCCACCACGCCGGCGTGTCGTGCCAACGCGCGTCCACCGCGCGCTGGGCGGTGTAATAGGCGTCGAAGTCGGCCGCCACCATGAAGTAATCGTGGTAGCGTACGGCGTTGACCAGATCACCGAAGCGCCCGGTGTCACCCGGCGAGAACACGCCGGAACCGACGGCGTCCAGCACTTCCTCCAGCTTGGGCGAGGCGGCGATGACGTCGGCCATGTCGATGCCCTTGCGCCGCCGCTCGTCCACCTGCTCGGTGGTCAGGCCGAAGATGAAGATGTTGTCGTCGCCGACATGCTCCCGGATTTCGACGTTGGCGCCGTCCAACGTGCCGATGGTCAGGGCGCCATTCAGCGCCAGCTTCATGTTACCGGTGCCCGACGCCTCCATGCCCGCGGTGGAGATCTGTTCCGACAGGTCGGCGGCGGGGATAATGGCCTCCGCCAGGCTGACGTTGTAGTTGGGCAGGAAGACCACCTTCAGCAGGCGGCGCACCACCGGGTCGCGGTTGACCACACGGGCGACGTCGTTGGCCAGCTTGATGATCAGCTTGGCCTGGTGATAGCTGGCGGCGGCCTTGCCGGCGAAAATCTTGACGCGCGGCACCCAGTTGCCGCCGGGATTGGCGCGGATGGCGTCGTACAGCGCCACGATCTCCAGGATGTTCAGCAGCTGGCGCTTGTATTCGTGAATGCGCTTGATCTGCACATCGAACAGGGCGTCGGGGCTGACCGAGACATCCAGGCGGCGGCGGATCAGGTTGGCCAGTTCCGCCTTCTTGGCGCGGCGGATGGCACGGAACTTGTCCACCACGGCGGCGTCACCGGCGTACTTCTCGAAGTCCGCCAGGGCCATGGGATCGTCCATGACCTTGGGGCCGCAGCAGTCCACCAGCAGCTGGGTCAGGCCGGGGTTGGCCTCGAACAGCCAGCGGCGGAAGGTGATGCCGTTGGTCTTGTTGACGATACGGTCGGGGTAGAAACGGTCCAACTGGTGGAACAGGGTGCGCTTGACCAGGTCGGAGTGCAGGGCCGAGACGCCATTGATCTTGTGGGACCCGACGAAGGCCAGGTTGCCCATGCGCACCCGCCGGCCGTGCGTCTCATCGATCAGGGACAGTTCGGACAGCACGCCGCCGTCATGTTCGCCCCGCGACCGCACGGTATCCAGATGGCGGGCGTTGATCATGTAGATGATCTGCATGTGCCGCGGGAGCAACCGTTCCATAAGCGGAACGGGCCAGCTTTCCAGCGCCTCGGGCAACAGTGTGTGGTTGGTGTAGGAGAACACGGCCGTGGTGATCTCCCACGCGTGGTCCCAGTCGAAATCCTCCAGGTCGATCAGCACCCGCATCAGTTCGGCGATGGCGATGGCCGGATGGGTGTCGTTCAGCTGGATGGCCACCTTTTCCGGCAGCAATTCCAGGTCGCCATGGTGCTGCTTGTGCCGGCGGATGATGTCCTGCATGGAGGCGGACACGAAGAAATATTCCTGGCGCAGGCGCAGTTCCTGGCCGGCCGGGGTGGCGTCGCTGGGATACAGCACCTTGGAAATGGCTTCCAGCCGCACGCGGGCGGCCAGGGCGCCGACGTGGTCGCCCTGGTTGAAGGCGTCTAGGCGCAGGGCGTCCGGCGCGCGGGCGGACCACAGGCGCAGGGTGTTGACATGGCGGGCACGCCACCCGGGCACCGGCGTGTCGAAGGCGATAGCATCCACCGTCTCCTCCGGTCGCCAATAATGGCGTGTCACCTCCTCATTGACCTCGACCGTCTCCACCGAGCCGCCGAAACCAACGGAATAGTCGACCTCCGGCCGCTCGAACTCCCAGGGGTTGCCGAAGGTCAGCCAGTTTTCCGGATATTCCCGCTGCCAGCCGTCCTTGATGGCCTGGCGGAATAGGCCATGGTCATAGCGGATGCCATAGCCGTGGGCGGCGATCTGCAATGTCGCCATGCTTTCCATGAAACAGGCGGCCAGGCGGCCCAGGCCGCCGTTGCCCAAGGCGGCATCCGGCTCGATCTTGCGCAACTCGTCCAGGTCGACGCCCACGCTTTCCAACGCCTCGCGCACCGGCTCGGTCAGCCCGGTTTCCATCAAAGCGTCGATCAGCAGGCGGCCGATCAGGAATTCCAGCGACAGGTAATAGACCCGCTTGCGCTTGGATTCGTAAGTGGCGCGGGTGGAGGCCATCCATTGGTCCACGATGCGGTCGCGCACAGCCAGCGTCGTGGCGATGAACCAGTCGCGCTTGCTGGCCACCTCGGGGTTCTTGCCCACGGCGTACATCAGCTTGGCGACGATGGCGGCCCGCATCGCGTCGCTGTCCACTGGTGCTGGATCCGCTGGTGCTGAGGTCGGCACCGCCTGTTCCGTGGCCAAGCCTCCATCGCTGTCGGGCCCGTCATTCGGGGAAATGACCGGAGGGACACTCTCCGCGGTGTCGGGAGACGCGGGCGGAACAGGCTCATCAATCACGCTGTCGATCCTTTCAAGAGAAGAAGACATCGCTGCATCAGCTTTGCATGTCCGCTGCACCGCGACAACAGGGACTCGCATGAAGGAATGTGGGCACAACCGGGCCGGGTCACCCCGTTGATAAACCGCTCCTTTGCGACAACCAACCGCGTCATCCCCTGCTCCTGGGGACTGTCGCAGCGCAGCCATCAGCGACAGGTCCTCGCAACTGGGAACCCCTTACTACCAAGGCTGGGACAACCGAGACTGGGCATGAACCGCCAAGACCACGCTCTGGTTCCCGGCCTCCCCCGCCCCCGCCCCCGCCCCCCAAAGCAAAAAGCAGCCGCGCGCGCCCATCCAGCACGCCTTTAAATTTTTCTGAAATAAAGCCTTGACCGCCCCGGGGGCTTCGCGTACATCACCGGCCTCACACGGCCTCGTCCCCTTCGTCTAGAGGCCTAGGACACCGCCCTCTCACGGCGGTAACAGGGGTTCGAATCCCCTAGGGGACGCCATGCTTCGGCTTAAGTGCTTGAGATAATTGGCAAAATAGGCACCCAGCCCGGATCGGTGTGACACACGTCTGTGACACACAAGGGCGACGCCATCTTGGCCAGCATCCCATACATCGTCCAACGTCGTCAGCGACTCTACCTGCGCGTCCGCTGTAAACCGGCATGCAAGGCGTCAGGCCCCGAAGCGTCTTGAGGCGCTGTGCAAAATTGTAGGCGCCGGCGGAGGCGTTCAGATGCTGCTCGAACTGCTCGTGAATGTCGTAGCGTTAGCGTTTGACCGTGGCTTCCTTAATAGTTCGGTTCATGGGATCGACTTTGCCGTCAGTCCAGGGGCGCAGCTACATCCTAATGAGGCTTGTCAGAAATAATCACAAATCTAGCGCGCATATCTTCTCAATAAATATATTGCTAGGAATTGTTGCTTCCCCCAAGACTTCTTTTGTGCCGCCGGGCAGCAGGATCAGGTGGCGGGAATTTGGGGGAGAAAACATGGCCGATCGCCAACCTTTGACGATCAACGATCAGTTGGTCTACTGCCATTCCATGCCAGGCAAGGATGTGCCGTCGGGCATCAACAGCGTGATCTTGCAAAGCAACACGCAGAACGATAAGCAGAAGACCATATCCGGCCTGCATATCGTCATCGACGACAAAGACGACGGCAATAATATTTACAGCATCACCGTCCCCACCGGCGCGACTCTACTGGGCAAGGACAAGAGCTGGCAGAAAGTGGCGAAGCTGACGGTCGTCTGCGACACGCTGACCATCCGTTGCCGCTGGTGGCTACCGGAAACCGACGTGGTCATTTACGCCCGCAAGGTGGAGTTCGTGGGCAGCGGGTGCCTGGACACATCCCCCCCGGCCTGGTCCCTGCCCAAGGCCTTGGACTCCGTCGGCAAGACGCCGGGCGCCAAGGGCGCCGACGGCCACGCCGGCGGCGACGTCAACTTCTATGTAGCGGACATCGCCGTGCCGCGCGGCAGCACCCTGGCACGCATCATCACGGATGGCGGTGACGGCCAGGGCGGCGGCCATGGCCAGGACGGCGCCGACGGCAAGAACGCCTCGGGTCACCTGTACCTGTCCGACGACTATGTCGACCGCTCGTCCCACACCGACACCGGCATGCGCACCACGGTCGCCGTGAAACTGGGCAAGCATACGGGCAAGACGGTCCTGGGCATTCACCGCACCTGGAAGGTGGCTGAGTTCATCACCGGATCCAAGAATCTGAGCGGAACGAACCAGCCGCCGACCGATGGCGACCCTGCCGTGGCGCCAGGCGATTCCGGCGATGGCGGTACCGCCGGCCAACTGACGACCAACGACACCCGGGCCGCCGCGCTATGGTCCGGCCGGGCGGGCAAGCCCGGGCCGCTGGCGCCGCGGGCCCGGGGCGGAAGTGGGGGCAATCCGCGGGAGTCCGTCTATTACGAGTGCACCTATTATCACGAGGTCCACCTCTGGGGCTCCGACGACAATTCTGGCTCGGCGGAAGTCAAGGCGACGTCCTACAGTACCAAGGACGGAAAGAGCTTCGACGCCAAGCCGGGCGTGGAGGGCCGGGCGATACTGGCCAAGATGGTGACGACGGACGCCAATATCTGGCTGCATCCGTCGCTGGTGCCCCTGATCATGGATTTCATCCGTGAGCGCTACCTATCCGACGACAGGGGGGAAGTGCGGCGCCTGCTGGACATCTACATGCCCGTCTTCCTGGAAGACCTGCCGGCCGCCGGCGAGTTCTGGAAACGCAAGGACATCGCGTACTGGCGGGCGACCCAGACGGAAATGGCCACGCTGTCCCAGCGCCTGGCCTCCCACCTGGATTATTTCGGGCATCCGGCCGGCTACGCGCCGTTGCTATCGCTTTCCAGCTCCTTCCAGCTATACCGCATGGAAATCGACATGGCGCTGGAAGTACTGCTGTTCTCCGGCTGGGTGCTGGCCAAGCAGCAGGCCCAGGGGCAGGCCGCTGAAAGCGCCGAAGCGGCGGCGCGCCTGCTCTGTAAGGAAAACGGCAAGCTGGCCGCCCGAATCCAGGATGCCGAGACCAAAGCGGACAAGCTGAAGCCGCGCATCCTGGACTTGGTGCGCAGCCAAAACAACGTCCAGGCCAAGCTCGATACCGAATACACCCGCCTGTACAATGAGGCCGCCAAGGATGCGGCCAAGATCGCCCAGATCAAGTTCGCCGCCAACCTGGCGGCGGCGCTGTGCCAGGTCATCCCCTATGGCCAGCCCATCCTGGGCGGCGCCACCTCGATGGCGGCCGAGGCCACCGACTTCCTGGACACCGATCCGGCAGAGGTGATCAAGTCGCTGAAGACCAAGTTCAGCGACACCATCGACGCCTACAAGGCCGCCAACAAGCAAACCGAAGAGGTGGTCAAGAAGGCCAAGGACGAAGCGAAGGAACTGGCCGGCGCCGAAGGCGGGAAGAAGCTGACGGTACAGGACATCAAGAGGCTGTCCGAAACCAAACCCTCCGCCTGGTCCACCGCCGGCAAGGGCCTGGCGCCCGCCTATGCCCACCTGAAGAAGGCCTATGAAACCGCGCAGTTGCCGCAGGCGGTGATCGACGCCCACATCACCAAGCTGGCCGCCCAGGACACGGTGTGGAAGGAATTGTCCGCCGAGATCGCCGACCTGATCCGCGAGCGGGCGTCCGTCCATGACGACATCATCCAACTGGGCCAGCAGGTCGGCCAGGATTATGCCGATCTTGTCGGAAACCTGGACAGTCTGGCGGGCCTGTTCGACAAGGAGGTTTCCGCCCGGACCCGGCTGTTGAGCAACAACGCCCTGACGGTGGTGGAAGGCATGCGCGACCGCGCGCGCTTCACCCTGACGGAGGCGCTGTACAACGTTGTGCGCGCCTTCGAATCCGCGCTGTTCAAGCCCATCGTCATTAACTGGTCCCTGGACACGATCTATGAGCAGGTGAACACGCTCTTGAGCAACAAACCCCTGCACGCCTGGACAGACAAGGACGTCAGCGACCGGGTGGCCACGCTGAAACCCCTGTTCATGGCCAACCTGCGCGACATCCGCCGGGGACTGATCCGGGATCTGGAGAAGCTGGACGCCGTCGACCGCACAGTCAGCTTCGAGATCGACGACGATCTGGGCGACGTGATCGCCACCCTGAACCGGGGCGAAAGCGCCACCGTCTCCACCCTAGCGCTGGGGGTGATTGAGCCCGACTGGGAACGGCAGTTGCTGGCGGACCTGGACCTCAAGGGCATAAAGTTCGCGAAGGGCGACGTGCCCGACAGGGGCGAGGTCGAGATCATCGTGGAGGTGGACGAGCTGGGGGTGGTGCGAAACGGTGACAAGCTCTACGCCCTGCGCCTGCCTGTCCCCTTGGTCAAATCCTTCCGTTACGATTTTAAGGACGCCAAGATTGGCAAGGCGCAGCAGAGCGCCTTCTCAAAGGACCTCATCGACCTGATCCTGGGCGATACCAACGACCGCATCCGCCAGAAGATGGCCATGCCCTCGGCCTGGACCTCGCTGACCTTGAAGGCCATCTTCAAGGTCCCCCACAAGGCGACGATACCCCAGATCGAGCGCCTGGACTTTGCCATGGTCATCAGCAGCCTGAAGGCGGCCAAGCAGGTGGTGCTGGATGCATCGTCCACCGACGGCTTCTCCGCCTTCAGCGTGCAGGGCGTGCCCTACACCCAAGCCTACCAGGTCATGAACGGCACCCGCACGGAGGTCGAACTCAGCGCCGCGGACCTCGCCACGCCCGGCCGCCAGTTCGACAAATGGCTGATCCACCAGGGCAGCGCCCGCAAGGAGGAAAAGGCCCCGACCTTCAAGCTGCTGCTCAATCGCCACACCAAGGTCGAGGCCGTGTTCAAGCCCGCGCCGGACAACACGACGGCACGGGCATAAAGCGGCGCCGGGTTCGGTGCGGACGACCGGTCACGAACGATAAGCTCCCTTCCCGCCGGGCCGCCTTGGACCGGCGGGGCATGGGCTGTCCTCAGACTGTAATAGCGCGTGACAGCAGTGTCGCTGTGGTGAGGCACAAGCCTTGGTGTGAACTGGCATCGAAATGGGCCTCTTAGGAAAAGCGAGGCAACGTACTAAAACAGCTGAAGAAAGCCATAAAAGACCAGGGTCCCGACCGGCGCCGGTCAAGACCCTGGTCCTCTATACAATTTCTGCTGATTTATCAGGCTGTTGAGTGCGAGCAAGCTCGGAGCTCCCTTTCGGCGCCGATTCACATGTTCTTCCGCTTTGAACAAATGGTGCTGCGTCCCGACGATACGTCGCAGCGGGGTTTGACCTTGTTCGGCGTGGCGATGACCGGCGTGAGCGGCCGGCTGATCGAGGACCATTTCCTGGAATTGGGCTTGGTCCAACGCGGCACCTTCGCGGGACGCGACGACGACACCATCGGCTTCGTCGTGAACCAGCAGAAGTACAGCCACGACGCCCTGGACGCCCTGCGCCTGGCCCGCGCAGCGGCGGGCGGCAGCGGCACGCCGGCGGACGATCAGATCATGATGGAGCTGAGCTACGGCGTGCAGCTGGACCGCGCCATCCGCATCCAGCCCAATCTGCAATATGTCATCCATCCAGACCAGTTCAGCGACCCCGCCCGCCTGCACGACGCCCCGGACGCTTTCGTCATCGGCTTGCGGTTCGACCTGGACCTCGCGGCGCTTCTGCGGGGACGCTAGCCTGGATAATTCACCAGGGTTGGCGGGCATAGGCTAAGGCCCTGGAATCACGTAGGATTCGATTGCTGAGGCCGAACCTGCTGTTTCCGGA
>NZ_VITR01000033.1 GCF_007827955.1 Nitrospirillum pindoramense | reverse complement strand
CCAGGGTCACAGCGCTGACGCTGTCGCCATTGACCAGCCCGCTAGTGCTGTAGCCCGTCAGGCTGAGGCTGGCACCATAGGTCTTGGTGGCCCCGTTGGCCGTGATGATCAGCGCCGCTGGGGTCACCGTCAGCGTGCCGGCGGCATAGCTCACCGAGTAGTTGCTGAGGCCCGTACCCGTGGCGCCACTCGCGTTGATGGTGTAGCTGCCCACCGACACCGCCGTGCCCGAACCGCTGGATGCCAGGGTCACGCCCGTGATGCTGTCGCCGTTCACCAGCCCGCTGCTGCTGTAGCCTGTCAGGCTGGCGCTGGTGCCATAGGTCTTGGTCACCCCACTGGCCGTGATGATCAGCGCTGCCGGGTTCACCGTCAGCGTGCCATCGGCGTAGCTCACCGAGTAGTTGCTCAGACCCGTGCCCGTCGCCCCGCTGGCCACAACGCTGTAGCTACCCACCGACGCGGTAGTGCCGCTGCCGCTGGATGCCAGGGTCACGCCCGTGACGCTGTCGCCATTGACCAGCCCGCTGCTGCTGTAGCCCGTCAGGCTGGCGCTGGTGCCATAGGTCTTGGTGGCGGCGCTGGCCGTGATCGTCAGCGCTGCCGGATTGACTGTCAGCGTGCCGGCGGCATAGCTCACCGAGTAGTTGCTCAGCCCCGTGCCCGTGGCGCCACTGGCCGTGATGGTGTAGCTCCCCACCGACACCGCCGTGCCGCTGCCGCTGCTGGCCAAGGTCACGCCGGTGACGCTATCGCCGTTCACCAGGCCGCTGCTGCTGTACCCCGTCAGGCTGGCGCTGGTGCCATAGGTCTTGGTGGCGCCGCTGGCCGTGATGGTCAGCGCCGCCGGGTTCACCGTCAGCGTGCCATCGGCATAGCTCACCGAGTAGTTGCTCAGCCCCGTGCCCGTAGCCCCGCTGGCGGTGATGGTATAGTTGCCTACCGATACCGCCGTGCCCGACCCGGTGGATGCCAGGGTGACGCCCGTGACGCTATCGCCGTTCACCAGGCCGCTGCTGCTGTAGCCCGTCAGGCTGAGGCTGGTGCCATAGGTCTTGCTCGCCCCGCTGGCCGTGATGGTCAGCGCCGCCGGGTTCACCGTCAACGTGCCATCGGCGTAGCTCACCGAATAGTTGCTCAGCCCCGTGCCGGTCGCCCCGCTAGCGGCGATGCTGTAGCTGCCCACCGACGCGGCGGTGCCGCTGCCCGTGCTGGCCAAGGTGACAGCGCTGATGCTGTCGCCATTCACCAGGCCGCTGCTGCTGTAGCCCGTCAGGCTGGCGCTGGTGCCATAGGTCTTGGTGGCGCCGCTCGCCGTGATGGTCAGCGCCGCCGGGTTCACCGTCAACGTGCCATCGGCGTAGCTCACCGAGTAGTTGCTCAGCCCCGTGCCGGTCGCCCCGCTGGCGGCGATGCTGTAGCTGCCCACCGACGCGGCGGTGCCGCTGCCCGTGCTGGCCAGCGTCACTGCGCTGATGCTGTCGCCATTGACCAGCCCGCTGCTGCTGTAGCCTGTCAGGCTGGCGCTGGTGCCATAGGTCTTGGTGGCGGCGCTGGCCGTGATCGTCAGCGCTGCCGGATTGACTGTCAGCGTGCCATCGGCGTAGCTCACCGAGTAGTTGCTGAGGCCTGTGCCCGTCGCACCGCTGGCCACAACGCTGTAGCTGCCCACCGACGCCGCCGTACCGCTGCCCGTGCTGGCCAGCGTCACTGCGCTGATGCTGTCGCCGTTCACCAGGCCGCTGCTGCTGTACCCCGTCAGGCTGGCGCTGGTGCCGTAGGTCTTGGTGGCGCCGCTGGCCGTGATGGTCAGCGCCGCCGGATTGACCGTCAGCGTGCCATCGGCGTAGCTCACCGAGTAGTTGCTGAGGCCCGTGCCCGTGGCGCCACTGGCCACAACGCTGTAGCTACCCACCGACGCGGTGGTGCCGCTGCCGCTGGATGCCAGGGTCACGGCCGTGATGCTGTCGCCATTGACCAGGCCGCTGCTGCTGTAGCCCGTCAGGCTGGCGCTGGTGCCATAGGTCTTGCTCGCGCCACTGGCCGTGATGGTCAGCGCCGCCGGATTCACCGTCAGCGTGCCATCGGCGTAGCTCACCGAGTAGTTGCTCAGCCCCGTGCCGGTTGCCCCGCTGGCGGCGATGCTGTAGCTGCCCACCGACGCGGCGGTGCCGCTGCCCGTGCTGGCCAAGGTGACAGCGCTGATGCTGTCGCCATTCACCAGGCCGCTGCTGCTGTAGCCCGTCAGGCTGGCGCTGGTGCCATAGGTCTTGCTCGCGCCACTGGCCGTGATCGTCAGCGCCGCCGGGTTCACCGTCAGCGTGCCATCGGCGTAGCTCACCGAGTAGTTGCTGAGGCCTGTGCCCGTCGCACCGCTGGCCACAACGCTGTAGCTGCCCACCGACGCGGTTGTGTCGCTACCCGTGCTGGCCAGCGTCACTGCGCTGATGCTGTCGCCGTTCACCAGGCCGCTGCTGCTGTACCCCGTCAGGCTGGCACTGGTGCCGTAGGTCTTGGTGGCGCCGCTGGCCGTGATGGTCAGCGCCGCCGGATTGACCGTCAGCGTGCCATCGGCGTAGCTCACCGAGTAGTTGCTGAGGCCCGTGCCCGTGGCGCCACTGGCCACAACGCTGTAGCTACCCACCGACGCGGTGGTGCCGCTGCCGCTGGATGCCAGGGTCACGGCCGTGATGCTGTCGCCATTGACCAGGCCGCTGCTGCTGTAGCCCGTCAGGCTGGCGCTGGTGCCGTAGGTCTTGCTCGCGCCACTTGCTGTGATGGTCAGCGCTGCCGGATTCACCGTCAGCGTGCCATCGGCGTAGCTCACCGAGTAGTTGCTCAGCCCCGTGCCCGTGGCGCCACTGGCCGTGATGGTATAGCTGCCCACCGACACCGCCGTGCCCGAACCGCTGGATGCCAGGGTCACGCCCGTGATGCTGTCGCCATTGACCAGCCCGCTGCTGCTGTAGCCTGTCAGGCTGGCGCTGGTGCCGTAGGTCTTGGTGGCCCCGCTGGCCGTGATCGTCAGCGCTGCCGGATTGACTGTCAGCGTGCCATCGGCATAGCTCACCGAGTAGTTGCTGAGGCCCGTGCCCGCCGCCCCGCTGGCCGTGATGGTGTAGCTGCCCACCGACACCGCCGTGCCCGAACCGCTGGATGCCAGGGTCACGCCCGTGATGCTGTCGCCATTGACCAGACCGCTGCTGCTGTAGCCCGTCAGGCTGGCGCTGGTGCCGTAGGTCTTGGTCGCCCCGCTGGCCGTGATCGTCAGCGCCGCCGGGTTCACCGTCAGCGTGCCGTCGGCGTAGCTCACCGAGTAGTTGCTGAGGCCCGTGCCCGTCGCCCCGCTGGCCACAACGCTGTAGCTACCCACCGACGCGGTGGTGCCGCTGCCGCTGGATGCCAGGGTCACGCCCGTGATGCTGTCGCCATTCACCAGGCCGCTGCTGTTGTAGCCGGTCAGGCTGATGCTGGTGCCGTAGGTCTTGGTGGCGCCGCTGGCCGTGATGGTCAGCGCCGCCGGATTGACCGTCAGCGTGCCATCGGCATAGCTCACCGAGTAGTTGCTGAGCCCCGTGCCCGTCGCCCCGCTGGCCGTGATGGTGTAGCTGCCCACCGAGACGGCCGTGCCAACCCCGCTGCTGGCCAGGGTCACGCCTGTGACGCTGTCGCCGTTGACCAGCCCGCTGCTGCTGTAGCCCGTCAGGCTGGCGCTGGTGCCATAGGTCTTGCTCGCCCCGCTGGCCGTGATGGTCAGCGCCGCCGGGTTCACCGTCAACGTGCCATCGGCGTAGCTCACCGAGTAGTTGCTCAGCCCCGTGCCGGTCGCCCCGCTGGCGGCGATGCTGTAGCTGCCCACCGACGCGGCGGTGCCGCTGCCCGTGCTGGCCAGCGTCACCGCGCTGATGCTGTCGCCATTCACCAGGCCGCTGCTGCTATAGCCCGTCAGGCTGGCGCTGGTGCCGTAGGTCTTGGTGGCGCCGCTGGCCGTGATGGTCAGGCTGGCGGGATTCACCGTCAGCGTGCCATCGGCGTAAGTCACCGAGTAATTGCTCAGCCCCGTGCCCGTCGCACCGCTGGCCACAACGCTGTAGCTGCCCACGGACGCGGTGGTGTCGCTACCCGTGCTGGCCAGGGTCACCGCGCTGATGCTGTCACCATTCACCAGGCCGCTGCTGCTATAGCCCGTCAGGCTGGCGCTGGTGCCGTAGGTCTTGGTGGCGCCGCTGGCCGTGATCGTCAGCGCTGCCGGATTCACCGTCAACGTGCCATCGGTGTAGCTCACCGAGTAGTTGCTCAGCCCCGTGCCCGTCGCACCGCTGGCGGTGATGCCGTAGCTGCCCACCGACACCGCCGTGCCGGAACCGCTGGACGCCAGGGTCACACCCGTGACGCTGTCGCCGTTGACCAGACCGCTGCTGCTGTAGCCCGTCAGGTTGGCGCTGGTGCCGTAGGTCTTGGTGGCGCCGCTGGCCGTGATCGTCAGCGCCGCCGGGTTCACCGTCAGCGTGCCATCGGCGTAGCTCACCGAGTAGTTGCTCAGCCCCGTGCCCGTCGCACCGCTGGCGGTGATAGTGTAGCTGCCCACCGAGGCCGCCGTGCCGCTGCCGCTGGACGCCAGGGTTACGCCGCTAATGGTGTCGCCGTTCACCAGCCCGCTGGCGCTATAGCCCGTCAGGCTTGCGCTGCTACCATAGGTCTTGGTGGCGCCACTGGCCGTGATCGTCAGCGCCGCCGGGGTCACCGTCAGCGTGCCGGAGGACGAGAACTGGTAGACACCACCGGAATAGCTGGCGCCACCCAGGCCAAGCAGACTGTAGGAACCAACGGCGGAGCGAGCCTCGCTCGTGGTCCAGACCATGCCGGACGCGGATAGGCCGCTGCCCACGCTGCGGCCCAGCTGATCATAAGCGCTGGTGGTGGTGGCCGTGACGGTGGCGGCGCCATAGACAGCGCTGCCCGAACCAACGATCACGATGTAGGGCAGCGCCTTCAGCAGCGGATAGGGTGAGCCGTTGAACCAATCCGTCGTGCTGAACACGGACTGCGCGATGGGCCCGTTGGTCAGCCAGGCGGTGGTGGCCAAGCCGGTGGCATCCGCGGCCGTGCCTGTGCCACCGCCTATGCCAACCGTCATGCCCGACGTGGTCGTGTCCCAATAGCTGGTGGTCACGGCGTTCTGATTGTCGCCCAGGAAGGCGCCGACGGAAACCGCCGAGGGGCCCGCCGTGACACTGCCGGTGGAATAGCTGTTGGCGATCAGGCCCTGGTTGACGCCCGCCAACCCGCCGATGGCCGTGCCGCCGGCGGTGCCACTGGCCACGGAGACGTTGACCATGGCGTAACTGTTGCTGACGGTGCCCGCGACCTGCCCCACCAGGCCGCCGATGTTCAGCACACCGCTGCCGGCGGAGATGGTGCCGGTGGCGAAGCTGCCGGACAGGAAACCGGAATTGATGCCCACCAGGCCGCCCACCTGCTGCGCGGCGAATCCAACCTGTAGGGTGACGGCGGCACCGCTGTTCACCACGGTGCCGCTCATGAATCCGAACAGGCCGCCGATGTAGGAGACCGCGCCGGACGCGATGAGGGTGCCGCTGGCATAGACGTTGCTGACGGTCGCCACGCTTTCGCCCGCGACGATGCCGACGTCGTTGGGGCCATCGACGTTGATGCGGGCGCCCAGCACGCTCAAATTGCGGATGGTGCCGTTGTTGTAGCTGATCAGGCCGACATTGTTGGAAACGGTGTTGTTGATGGTGAGGCCGACGATGCTGCGGCCAAAGCCATCGAACGTGCCGTTGAACAAGGTCGGGCTGTTGTTCGCATTGGCGGTATTGAGGCCCAGGGGCACGAAGCCGGCGGAACTCCACAGGCCACCGGCCTGCGTCAGCTCGCTCATCGTGATGTTGGCGCCCAGGACATAGTTGGCCGTCATGGCCAGGTTGATCAACTGCAACTCATGGGCGTTGCTGATGACCGTGCCGTATTCCATGCGCAGCAGCGGGCGGGTGTAGCCGCTGACCATGTACCAGGTGTTGGTGAGGTCGAAACCGCTGTAGGTCGCCGACGCGTAGGCCGCCGTGCCGCTGACGTTGGTGGCGCTGAACGTCCCCGTCCCGCCGCCATAGCCTACGGTCTGGCCGCTGCTGGAACCATCCCAATAGGCGCCCGCGATCACGCCGTCGTTACCACCGGCGAACGCCCCGACGGCGCCCGCGCCCGTCCCCGCCGTCACGCTGCCGCTGGCATAGGCCACGGAAACCCGGCCGGTATTGTATCCCACCAGCCCGCCGACATCGGCCGCGTTGGCGCCGGCGGTGACATCGGCCGTGGCATAGGCCACGCTGATGGTGCCGGTGTTCCCACCGACCAGCCCGCCCACATATTGGGCGCCGCTGCCGGCCGTGACGGTGCCGGTGGCATAGGCGCTGTAGATGGTGCCGGCGTTGCTGCCGGCCAGCAGCGCGACGTTGCCGCCCCCGCCCACCACCGTGCCGTTGTAGACACCCACGCTCTGCACGACGCCGCCGGTGCCGATGGCGCTGAACAGCGCCATGTTGCTGACCGTGGCGTTGGTCATGACCAGGTTGTTGATGGCGTGGCCCTGGCCGTTCAGCGTGCCGGTGAAGCTGCTTGGGCTGGCGTTGTTGCCGCTGGTGCTGAAGCCGATGGGCAGGAAGCCGGTGGCCGTCGCCCACAAGCCGGCCGTGCTGGTGGCTTCGCTGACGTCAATATCGCGCCCCAGCGTGTAGGTCGCCGTCAGGTTAAGGTTCACCAGCTCCAACTGGTGGGCGTTCACGACGGTGGTGTTGTACTCGGCCCGCAGGAAAGGCCGGGTGTAGCCGTCGACCATGTACCAGACGCTGGTGAAGTCGAAGCCACCGTACGTGGCGCTGAGATAGACCGAGGCGCCGCTGATACCCGTGACCGAGGCGCTGCCTGTATTGGCGCCATAGCCCACGGTCAAGCCGGTGGTGGCCGTATCCCAATATCCCGTCAGCGCGCCGCTGTTATCGCCCACCAAGCCACCAACCAGGGTGGTGTTCTGGCCGACGAGCACGTCGCCGGTCGCATAGGCCGCGGTGATGGTCCCCGTGTTGGCGCCCGCCAGGCCGCCCACGGCTGTGCCGGCGCTGCCGACCAGGATGCCACCGATGGCGTAGGCGCCGGTCACCTGGCCGGCGTTGGCGCCGACCAGGCCGCCGACATCCACCGCGCCGGCACCGGCGATGACCGTGGCGGCGCCATAACTGCCGCTGACGACGCCCGCAGCGGCGACGGTTCCCGCCAGGCCACCGACATACTGCGCGGCACTGCCCACAGTGACGGTGCCGCCGCCATAACTGGCCGTGACCAGCCCCGCCTCATACCCGACCAGGCCACCGACCGCCTGCGCCCCCCTGCCCACCTGGACGATGCCGATACCATCGCTGGCGCTGATGGTGCCGGCGTCATAGCCCACGGCGCCGCCGACGGACTGCGCGCCATCACCGACGATGACCGCGCTGATGGCGTGGCTGTTGGCGACGGTGGCGCTGTTGTAGCCGACGATGCCACCCACGCTCTGGGCCGCCACGGCCGACACGGTGCCGCCCGTGTACGCCGTCGTGATGAGACCGGCATTCACGCCGGCGACCCCGCCGAGGCGCTGGGCGCCCGACGCCGCCAGAATCGTGCCGTTAGTCTGGACGCCGCTGATGGTGCCGCTGTTCTGCCCGGCGATGAGGCCGACGCCGCTGACGGCGCCCACGCTGATCCTGGCGTTCGTCAGCGTCAGGTTGGTGACCGTGCCGCTGGCGCCGATGTCACTGAACAGGCCAATGTTGCCGCTGGCGGCACTGACAATGGTCATGCCGCTGATGCTGTAGCCCCGGCCGTTCAGCGTGCCGGTGAAAGCGGTGGGGCTGGCGTTGCCGCCGGCGGACGTGATGCCGATGGGGGCGAAGCCGGTGGCCGTGTTCCACAAGCCCGAGGTCAGCGCCAACTCCGCCATCGTGATGTTGGCGCCCAGGACGTAGCTTCCGCCCGGATTGGCGCCGATCAGCTGAAGCTGGTGGGCGTTGATGATGGTGGTCCGGGCTTCCGCCTTCAGGAAGGGCCGGGTATAGCCGTCCACCATGTACCAGGTGGAGGTGAAGTCGAAGCCGCTGTACGTGGCGGAGGCATAGGCGGCGGTGCCACTGACCCCCGTGGCGGAAAAAGAGCCGGCCGAACTGGTCCCATAGGCGTTCGTCTGGTTGGTGGAGACCGTGTCCCAGAAGCTGGTCATCACCGTGCCGGAGGTCATCCTGCCGACCAGACCGCCCACGCTGACGCCCGCTGCCGCGGACACCGACCCGCTGGCCCAACTCTGCGCGATCGTGGGGATGACGGTGCCGCTGACGGCGTTCTCGCCCACCAGGCCACCAACGCCGTTGGACAGGGTACCGGCCCTGACGGCCCCCGTCGCGTAGGCGCCCCGGATCAGGCTGCCATAGTTGCGACCGGCGAGGCCGCCGATATCAGTGCCCGCCGTGCCGGCGATGACCGTGCCGGTGGCATAGCTGCCCAGCACGGACGACGATGTGAGGTTGAATGCCTCCGACGCCCCGACCAAGCCACCGACATAGAAGGTGGTCCGGCCAACCGACACCGTGCCGGTGGCATAGCTGCCGCTGATGATGCCATTTTGCTGGTGACCGAGCAGCCCGCCGATATACTGCGCCATGGTGCCGACACCCGTGGCCGCCCCGACCGACAGGTTGCCCGTGGCGTAGCTGTCGGCGATGAGCGCGGACGCCGAACCGGCCGTGGTTTGGGAGTTCACCCCGACCAAGCCACCGAAATACTGGTTGCCGGTGCCGGTGGCGGTGATCGTTCCGGTGGCATAACTACCACTGACGGTGCCTGAGTTGGAACCGACCAGGCCACCGATGCGCGCCGCGGCGCTCGACAGCAGTATATTGCCGGTGGCGTAGCTGCCCAGGATTGAGCCAAAGGTGTTGACGCCGACCAGGCCGCCGACATATTGCGCGCCGCTGCTGCCGGTGCTGAAGCCGCCGGTGGCGTAGGAATTGACCAGCGTCATGGTATTGGCGTCGCCCACCAACCCGCCGATGCGCTGGTTGAAGGAGGTGAGGCTGAAACCGCCGGTGGCATAACTGCCGCTGATATAGGACTGGGCCGAGACCTGCCCCGCCAAGCCGCCGACCGCCGTCACCGAAAGGCCGTTCACGAAGCTGACACCGGAATAACTGTTCAGGATGGTGCCGCCCGACATATAGCCGACCAGCCCCCCCACGCCTGTGGTCCTGGAGACAAAGACCACGCCGCTGGCGTAGCTGTTGGTGACGGTGCCGGATAACTTGCCGGCCAGCATGCCCCAGCCGGTGACCTGGGTCCCCGCCGAGGAGTTGATCATCGTGCCGTTCACCAGCCCCAGGTTGGCGACCGAGCCGGTGGGGCCGATGCTGGAGAACAGGCCGACGCCGTGGGAGGTGGTCGCCCTCAGGGTCAGATTGCTGATGGTGTAGCCCTGGCCGTCCAGCGAACCGGTGAAGACGGTGGGGGAGGCATTGCCCCCCACCGTCGTGAACCCGATGGGGGTGAAGCCGCTGGTGGACCAAAGGCCGCCCTGAACCGTCGTGCCGCTCATGTCCAGGTTTTTGGCCAGGGCATAAGATGCCGTCGGGTCCATGCCCATCAGCTGCAGCTGATGGGTGTTGGTGATGGTGGTCGCGTATTCGCTGCGCAGGAACGGGCGGGTGCGGCCGTCGATCTCATACCAATCGTTGCTGAAATCAAAGCCGACATAAGTGGCGGTGGTCAGCGTGTTCGCGGCGATGGCCGTGGCGGACACCGTGCCGGTATTGCTGCCATAGGCGACGGACAGGCCGCTGGTCGCCGTGTCCCAGAAGCCGACCGTCACCAGGCCGGCATTGGAACCGACGAAGCCGCCGATATTGGTGGTGCCGGCGCCGGCGGTGATGGACCCGGTGGCATAGGCGGCGCTGACGGTGCCGGCGTTATAGCCGGCCAGGCCACCCACGCTGTCGGACGCGGTGCCAACCGATATGGGGCCGATGGCATAGACGGCGCTGACCGTGTTGGCGGTGTCGCCATATCCCAGCAGCCCGCCGACATACTGCACCCCGCCGCCGGCGGAGATGGTCTCACTGGCATAGCTTTGGGTGATCAACGCGTCGCTGTAGCCGACCAGGCCGCCGACGCGGTTGCCGCCATCGCCAACGGTCAGGCTGCTGTCGGCATAGCTGCCGGACACGGTGCCGCCGCCGACCCAACCAGCCAGGCCGCCGACCGCCGTGGCGGCCGAGCCGGCCGTGACGGCGCCGGTGACAGAGCTGTTGGCGATGAGCCCGGCCGTCTGCGCGCCCACGAGCCCACCGACCTTGGACACGCCGCTGCCGACGGAAACGGCCACGGCGGCGGAGGAAGCCGTGACCGTGCCGCTGTTGCTACCGATCAGGCCGCCCACCCCGCTACCGACATCACCGGCGGTGACGGTGCCCGAGGCGGTGACGTTGCGCACGGTGCCCTGGTTCTGGCCGGCCAGCAGGCCAAGGTTGGCGCCCGTGCCGCCAAACAGCGTTCCGCCGGACAGCGTCAGGTTCTGCACCAGGCCGCCGCCGCCAATGACGCTGAGCAGGCCCAGGTTGCCCGCACCGCCCCCGGCGGCGTTGACGGTCAGGCCGGTGATCGTATGCCCCAGCCCCTCCAGCGTGCCGGTGAAGGCGGTGGGCGACGCGTTGTTGCCCGTGGCGCTGTAGCCGATGGGCGTCCACGCGCCGGTCAACGCCAGGTCGCTGGTCAGCGCGTAGTTGCCGCTGCCGGTGATGGCGGCCAGGGCCGCCGCCGACGTGACCAGGGTGTAGGCCGTGCTGTTGACCGTCAGAGCGGTGGTCAGCGATACCGGGGCGGTCACCCGGAACACCCCGCCGCTGCCGCCGTCGTTGGTCAGGACCACCAGGCTGGTGCCCGACAGCGCGGCGTTGATGGACACGCCATGATAGGCGTCCAGGGTCAGGCTGTTGGCCGAGGACCAGGTGATGCCGGCATTGACGGCGATGTCGCCCAGGCCGCTGGCCTTGGTGACCCCGCCAGCGGTAACGCCGGTATACCCCACGCTGGTGTTGGTGGTCTGCAAGGTGACGCTGCCGCTGGCCAGCGCCGTCTGGATGGCGGCGGCATAGGCGGCGTTCACCGTGAGGTCGACGGGATCCAGCAACCAGGTGCCGCCCTTGCCATGGGCCGCCCCCACATCCACCGTCGCCCCGTCGAAGGCCAGCGCGTGGCCGGAGGTCTCAATGGCGCCGCCGTCACCCCACAGGCTGCCGCCCCGGGCCAGCAGCACGCCGTGGGCGGCGGTGTCCTGGCTGTTGACCGTGACCGACCCGCCCTTGCCCGTCTCGGTGGCGGAGGCGTCAATGCGGCTGGCGGCATCCATGGTGACGGAGGCCGTCTCCGCCGTTCCCACCGTGACCGTGCCGCCGCCGGTGGCGCCCTTGGCGCTCAGCGTGGCGCCTTGCAGGGTGATGGGGCCGCTGGCGTCCAGCACCACCTTGCCGCCCTCGCGGCTGAGCGAGTCCGCCTCGATGACACCGGTGGCCTTGATGACCCCGCCAGCTACGACGTTCAGGGCCTGGGCCGTGAGGTAGACGGTGCCGCCGGGGGCACGGATGATGCCGCCGGCCTCGATCTGCGCCTCGACCGTGGCGGGATCCACCTTCAGGGGCGCGCCACCGTCCGGCGTCAGCGTTACGGTCTCACCCGCCGCCAGGACCACGGAGCCCAGTTGGGCCTGGATCAGGCCCATATTGCGGATTTGGGACGCCAGCAGAACCACCGAGCCATGGCGGGCGGTGATGGTGCCCCCGTTGACCACGGCGCCGGTGGCGGAGCCCCGGTTGAAAACCAGCCGGCCTTTCTGGAAGTCCTCGTCCGCGATGTCCATGGTGGAGGCGACCAAGCCGCCCACGTCCACCGTGGCGCCACCACCGAACACCACGCCGCCGGGATTAACCAGGATGACCGTGCCGGGCGCCTTGATGGCGCCCTCGATCAGCGAAGGATCGCCGCCGCGCACCCGGTTCAGCGTCATGGCCGAACTGTTGGGCTGCTGGAAATTGACGGTGGCACCGGCGCCAACGTTGAACTGCTGCCAGCTGATGATGGCCTTGTCGGTCGTCTGCGTGACCGTCATGACCGGACCGCTGGCACCGATGCTGGCGGCGCCCGACTGGACCTGCCCCCCCGTGGGCAACGCGCTCTGAGCCACCGCCCCCTGGGCTGGCGTGGCGGCCACGGCCGGCAAGGTCAGCGCCTGCATGACCGACAGCACGGCGGTGCAGCCCAGCAGGCGGGCCCGCAGGAAGGAACGATGGGGGAGAGGTGCGCGGCTGGTCATCATTCCCCCTAGACCGACAGGACCATTTGCATCCAGGCCCGCAATTCACGCCGCCGGCCGTCCAAATCCAAACCGTCGGCGTTCCGGCCCGCATCGGAGCCGATGCGCCGGGCGACGGTGGCCTTCATCTGCACGTTGCTGGCGGGTGTCCACTGCACGCTGGCGCCGACGCCCTGAAGCACATAATGGTTGTGGGGCGAGCCCACTCCCTCCCAGCCGCCCCAGGTGGTCTTGTGCTGCTCCACCCAGCCGCCGTCCCAGAAGGCGGAAAAGCGGACGCTGTCGGACACCATCTGCCCGATCTCGATATTTAGCATGGCGCCCTGGTCGCCGCCGCCCTGGTTCAGGGGATAGGCGCGCACGCCGCTGGGGCCGCCGAGCGAAAATTGTTCGGAGCTGTTCAGGTTCTTTGACGCGATCTGCGCCGCCAGGGTGACCAGCGCGTCGCCGCCCCGCCACAGCACCTGCGCGCGGCTGATCGAGGCCGTGGCCTTGACGAAGTGCCCCGCGGTTCGGGCGGTGGCCTGGTCGATGGCCTGGTTGGCCGCATTATGGGAGAGGTCGACGTTGCCAGCCTTGACCTGGGCATCCAGGGTAAAAGCCCCGCCGCCCTGCCAATCGTCCCGCATCAGGCGGTGCGCCGCCAGGATCATGGACCCCAGACGGTTGGACGCGGTCACCACGTCCACCAGCTTGTCGCTGGTCCATTTGTGTTCCAGGCCGAAGGCCAAGTTTACGGGCGCCGCGGAACTGCGCAGCGCCAGCCAGCGCAGAGTCAGGGCGGCCGTCTGCGCGTCGCCTGACGGCGTGCTGGCGTTGATGTCGGCGGGCACGTCGTATTGCAGGACGGCACCGCTGGCCTCCAGCCACAACCCCTCATGCCAGACGGGGGCGCCCACCATCATCTGGCCGTATTTGGACGACTGGCTGACCTGACCGGTGAAGGCGACCTGGTCCCCAACCCCCGCCGCGTCCGTCATGGTGGCGAGGATCAGACCACGCACGCCGCCGATTTCGCGCGGCGCGTTGTTGTCGATCACCGTCGTACCCGTCACCAGGGGCGGCTCACGCATCTTGAGGTGGATGTCGGTGGTGCCCTCTTCCGCCCCGGCGTCAAGCACGCCGAGCGCCTGCATGCCCGGAATCAAACCCAGGTTGGAGACACCGGTGGCCACGGCGCTGGGACGCAGCGGATCGCCCGGGGCGTTCTGGGCATAAATGAAGTCCTGAGCCTGGTCGGAAGCCAGGCGGACCTCGCTGGAAGGGTCGATGAGCACCCGGCCCATGCGGGCCTCCAGCACCTGGATGGTGACCACGCCGCCTTCCAAATCCTGGCGTGGCAGGACGGCCCGAGCCAAATAGTCATGCTGAGCATAATAACGGCTGATACGGGCGGCGGCCTCGCGCAAATCACCCAGGGTGCAATCGCGCCCGACGTACGATGTGAGCTGCGCCCGCAGTTCCGATTCCGGGATCAGCGTGGCGATGAAACGGAAGCCGGTGACATGCACCGTCTCGCCCGCCTTCAGGAATTCCCCGTCGGGGGGAGGCGGCGCCAGATCAGGCAAGGTGGGGGCGCGTGGAGCCTCACGGGGTATGTTCCGCTCCACATCACGCAGAATCTGGCCGGTATCCTGGGCGTCGGCCCGCTTGGCCAACACCGGCGGAACCACGGCCATTGCGGCGATGATGGCTCTTAACGTCCGCAAGTTGGCACCAAGCTGTAATGACGATGGTTAGTCAAAAACATATCCCGCAGGTTCTTAACCAAAGGTTTAAGCGCATATGATGTGGAGCCACTTATATATTCTTACCACTATATGGCGCATGCGGGTGACGCAAGCGGAGGAGAACACCCTATCCACATGGTTAGGTTCGCCCCTTTGCGGCTAAAAAATTCCCCAGCGTAAAATCATGGGTCGATTCCGGGAAATCCTGACGAAAACTGACTATTCCGACAGCCCCGGCTTGACGGCCGAATACACGCCGTGACTGAAGCGATCTCGCATTAACTGCGGGGCCGATTCGGGAGCAGGTCAGTGATATTGGGTCCCGTTGCCAGAATTCCCAATTCCGTACCGCGAATAATGTGGCATTTGCGACACATCAAATCCGCCGCCGGTTTGCGCCAACGCAATCTTTCCGCGCTCGTTCTCTGTTCCCCTGGGGCCATCCCCCCACGGCAGGAGAAGCGCCCATGGGTTCCTTCAGTATCTGGCATTGGTTGATCGTCGCCGCGATCGCCTTGTTGCTCTTTGGCAACCGCCTGCCCCGGCTATTGGGCGACTTGGGCGCCGGTATCCGGAACTTCAAATCCGGCCTGGCGTACCAGGACACGCCGCCATCCCGGCCTCTGGGCCGCGACTGAACGCCATCACGGCGTACCGCCCCCTGGCACCTTCCATAAGAACCTTGCCGTAAGAACCTTGAAGGCCTGGAGATTCCATGACCGACCACACCCTGATCATCGCCGCCGACGGCACGATTTCGCTGTCCTCCCCCACCGCTGGCACCGCAGCCCCACCGCCCGGCGGCATGGTGATGACCATCACGGACTGCCCGTCCACCTGGGGCGCGGAGGATGTGCTGGCCTTGGCGCGTGACTGCCGCCTGCCCGACCATAGATCCAGCGTGCCGTTCGAAAGGTTGCTGGCCCGGCACCGCGGCTCATGCTGCGGCGGCCATTGCGGCTGACGGCCGCCCCCGCATCGTCCGAGGAACAAGCGCCATGCCCCTGCTGTCCCAGGAACCAAGCGTGTCCGTCGCCTCCATGGAAGAGTTGCTGGCCATCGCGCTGGCCATGGAGGAGGAGGCGGTGCACCGCTATACGATGTTGGCGGAGCGTCAGGGGAACACGCCGCCCCTGGCGACCCTGTTCCGCCAGTTGGCGGCAGAGGAAAGCCGCCATGTCACGGCGGTCGGCAACTGCGCCGGGGCCTTGCTGGGACATGTGCCACCGGCCACGCCGGTGCGGTGGCTGCTGCCCCCGGACATCGCCCGATCCTGGGAAGAGGTGGAGGCCAGCGCGACCCTCAGCCCCTACAAGGCGCTGTCCATCGCCGTGCTGAACGAGGAACGCGCCTTCGCCTTCTACAGCTATGTGGCGGCCCATGCCGCGGCACCAGCCGTCGCACGGCAGGCCGAGGCACTGGCGCAGGAGGAACTGGCCCATGCGGCGCATCTGCGCCGGGCCCGCCGGCAGGCCTACCACCAGGAACGCGACACGCTGAGCCCCTTGCCCAGCGTGGAGGACGCACGGGGCCTGCGTGACCTGGCCATCACGGTGGAGGATGAGGTGGACGCCGCCGTCGCCGCCGCCGACGTCCGCGCGCTGGCCTTGGCGGAGCGGGCCGTCGACATCTATTCCCTGGCCCTGGACCGCATGGCCGACACCGAGGGCGTGACATTGGCACAGGCATTGTTGAAAGCCGCCATCGAACGCCTGGTTCACCTGCGCAGCCATTCGGCGACGCATGTGAAATAACATTCATATTTTTTGTATCTTTTGACCCAGCGCAAAGCTGAGCCCCCACTACCCAGGTAAGCCTGCCCCCATCGGAACCGACGCCGGTTCCAGAACCAGCCAAAGCCGCATTCGACAATGCCGTCACCCGCCCTATCCCATCGGCCTCGGCCGATAGCGCCCCCGCTTGCCCGCGTGGCGCCCGGCAAGACGCCCGCCCCGTCCCGGCGGGGGGCGATGCTGTCGCGCTTGATGGCCTTGGCGCTGGCCTGCGTCCTCCTGGCGTGGCAAGGGCCCGCCCGGGCCGCGCCGGCTGTCAACCACGTGACGGACTACCTGGGCCAGGCGGCCCCCGAAACCTTGGTGCCCGGCGCCGACCATTACGGGCCCGCCCAGGGGACTCCGGCGGTGGTGCCGGCCCTGGCCGGCGACAAGACCATCGGCTACGTCTACTTGAACAGCGATGTGGTCAACGCCGCTGGCTATTCCGGCCGCCCCATCTCCATCCTCATCGGTATCGACACCAACGCCCGCATCACCGGCGCCAAGCTGGTGGACCATCACGAACCCATCGTGCTGGTCGGCATTCCCGTGGCGAAGATCGACCATTTCATCCAGGGCTATGTCGGCCGCAGCGTGCCGGAAATGATGGCCGACACGGGCGGCAAGCCGCCGGTCGACATCGTGTCCGGCGCCACCGTGACCGTCATGGTGATCGGCGACACCATCGTCCGCTCCGCCATCAAGGTGGCTCATACGCTGGGCCTGGGCGGGCTGAGCCACGACGAGGCCACCGCCGACGCGGCGCGCCCGGTGGTCAACATGGGCCTGGCCGGCGCCGCCGACTGGAGCACCCTGCTGGGCGATGGCTCCATCCGTCACCTGCTGCTGCCGGTGGGCCAGGTCAACGCGGCCTTCCGCGAGGCCGGGGGCCCCGCCGCCGCCGCCCGGCCGGAAGCCGGCCCCAACGACGACACCTTCATCGATCTCTACGCCACCGTGGCCACCCTGCCGATGGTGGGCCGCAGCCTGCTGGGCGAAGAAGGCTACCAGCGCCTGACATCCGGCCTGAAGCCGGGACAGCAGGCCATCATCGTCGCCGGGGTGGGCCGCTATTCCTTCAAGGGTTCGGGCTATGTGCGTGGCGGCATCTTCGATCGGATCGAGTTGATCCAGGGCGAGAACACCATCCGCTTCCACGACCGCAACCACACCCGCCTGGGCTCCCTGGGGGGCGATGCCCCCGACTTCCCCGACATCGCCCTGTTCACCATCCCCGACGGCAGCACCTTCGACGCCGCCCAGCCCTGGCGCCTGCGCCTGCTGGTGCAGCGCCAGGTGGCCACCCTGGACAAGGCTTTCATCACCTTCGACCTGGACTATGCCCCGCCGCAGAAATACCTGAGCCTGCCGGCGCCCAAGGCCGCGCCCGTTCCCGCGACGGCCGCGACCGCCCCAGCGGACGCCCCCGCCGGTGGCCAACTGTGGCGCCGCATGTGGGCGGGCGACCGGCTGGGGGTGGCGCTGCTGGCCGTGCTGCTGGCCGCCGTCACCGGCATCTTCTTCTTCCAGCATGAACTGGTCCGCCGGCCGGTCCTGTATGACCGGGTTCGCCTGGGCGTGCTGGCTACCACGCTGCTGTGGCTGGGCTGGTGGAAGCATGCGCAGCTGTCCGTGGTCAACGTCCTGACCTTCTTCAACGCCCTGCGCACCGACTTCAGCTGGGATTACTTCCTGATGGAGCCGCTGCTGTTCGTGCTGTGGTTCGCCGTGGCCGCGTCCCTGCTGTTCTGGGGCCGGGGCGCCTTCTGCGGTTGGCTGTGCCCCTTCGGCGCGCTGCAGGAACTGACCAACCGCCTGGCCAAGCGCTTCAAGGTCAAGCAGATCAAGGTGCCGTTCAGCGTCCACCAGCGCCTGTGGCCCATCAAGTACGTGATCTTCCTGGTCCTGTTCGGCCTGTCGCTGAACGAACTGGCCATGGCGGAAAAGGCGGCGGAGGTGGAGCCGTTCAAGACGGCCATCGTCCTGATCTTCTGGCGGTCCTGGCCCTTCGTGGTCTTCGCCGTGGCGCTGCTGCTGGCCAATTTGTTCATCGAGCGCTTCTTCTGCCGCTACCTGTGCCCGCTGGGGGCGGCGCTGGCCATCCCCGCACGGCTGCGCATGTTCGACTGGCTGCGCCGCTACCGCGAATGCGGCAACCCCTGCCAGCGCTGCAGCAACGAATGCCCGGTGCAGGCCATCCATCCCGAGGGGCACATCAATCCCAATGAATGCATCCAGTGCCTGCACTGCCAGTTGCTGTACCACCACGACCAGAAATGCCCGGTGATGATCCAGCGCCGCCTGAAGCGCGAGCGCCAGGCCGGCATGGCCACGCCAGGCCCCCTTCCCCCCGCCCCGCCCCAAGCCGCGCCGCAAGCGACATTCAAGAGCGGCACGCCGGCGGAGTGACCCTTCCACCCGATTTCCAGATCACCCAACAGAGAAGACGCAAGATGTCGAACGAAGATCTGAACAAAGTCCCGGTCGCCGCCAACAGCAATGGCGAGGCATCGCCGGGCCTCAGCCGCCGCGGATTGATCGGTGGGTCGGCCAAGGCGGCGCTGGCCGCCGCGGCGGTGGGTGCCGTGGGCACCGGCGGCGCCCTGGTGGGCGCCGGCACCGGCCAAGCCGCCCCCGCGGCCGCGTCCAAGAACAAGGTCGAGGTGAAGCCCGGCGACCTGGATGAATATTACGTCTTCGCCTCCGGCGGCCAATCGGGCGAGATCCGGATCCTGGGCATGCCGTCGATGCGCGAACTGATGCGCATCCCGGTGTTCAACCGCTGCTCCGCCACCGGCTGGGGTCTGACCAACGAGTCCAAGAAGGTCCTGACCGAGGGCCTGCTGCCGGAAACCAAGAAGTTCCTGGCCAACCGGGGCGGCCTGTACCAGAACGGCGACGCGCACCACCCGCACATGTCGTTCACCAACGGCACCTACGACGGCCGCTACATCTTCATCAACGACAAGGCCAATACCCGCGTCGCCCGCATCCGCTGCGACATCATGAAGTGCGACAAGATCATCGAGATCCCCAACGCGCACGACATCCACGGCCTGCGGCCGCAGAAGTACCCGCGCACCGGCTATGTCTTCGCCAACAGCGAACACCGCGCCCCACTGGTGAACGATGGCAGCGTGCTGGATGAGCCCAAGAAGTACGGCTGCGTCTTCACCGCCATCGACGGCGACGCCATGAAGGTGGCCTGGCAGGTGATGGTCGACGGCAACCTGGACAATTGCGACGCCGACTACCAGGGCAAGTACGCCTTCTCCACCTGCTACAACTCCGAGGAAGGCACGACGCTGGCCGACATGACCGCCAGCACCGAGGACTGGGCCGTCGTCTTCGACATCAAGCGCATCGAAGCGGCGGTGAAGAAGGGTGACTGCAAGGTCATCAACGGCGTGCCCGTGGTCGATGGCCGCCACGGCTCACGCTACACCCGCTACATCCCCGTGCCCAACAACCCGCACGGCTGCAACGTCGCCCCCGACGGCATCCATGTGGTCTTCAACGGCAAGCTGTCGCCCACCGTCACCGTCATCGACGTGCGCAAGCTGGACGATCTGTTCGCCGACAAGATCAAGCCGCGCGACGTGGTGGTGGCGGAGCCGCAGGTGGGCCTGGGGCCCCTGCACACCGCCTTCGACGGCCGGGGCAACGCCTATACCACCGTGTTCCTGGACAGCCAGTTGGTGAAGTGGGACCTGGAAAAGGCCAAGCGCGCCTTCAAGGGGGAGAAGGTCGACCCCATCATCCAGAAGCTGGATGTGCAGTATCAGCCGGGCCACAACCATTCCTCCATGGGCGAGACCAAGGAGGCCGATGGTAAGTGGCTGATGTCGCTGAACAAGTTCTCCAAGGACCGTTTCCTGAACGTCGGTCCCCTGAAGCCAGAGAACGACCAGCTGATCGACATCTCCGGCGACAAGATGGCGGTGGTGCACGACGGCCCCAGCTTCGCCGAGCCGCACGACGCCATGATCGTCCATCGGTCCAAGGTGAACCCCATCAGCGTCTACAAGCGTGACGACCCGATGTGGGAAGAGGCGCGGCAGTGGGCCAAGAAGGATGGGGTGGAGCTGGAATCTGCCGCCACCGTCATCCGCGACGGCAAGAAGGTCCGCGTCTACATGTATTCCGTGGCGCCGGCCTACAGCCTGGAAAAGTTCGAGGTGAACCAGGGTGACGAGGTCACCGTCTTCATCACCAATATGGATGATGTCGACGACCTGACCCACGGCTTCACCCTGTCCGGCCACGGCATCGCCATGGAGATCGGGCCGCAGGCGACGGCGTCCGTCACCTTCACCGCCGACCGGCCGGGCGTGCACTGGTATTACTGCCAGTGGTTCTGCCATGCCCTGCACATGGAAATGGTGGGCCGCATGCTGGTCCATCCGGCCAAGGCCTGACCCCATGCGCAGGACCGCCACCGCCCTGCTGTCCTTGACCTGTCTGGGGGCTTGTCCCTGGGCGCTGCCCGCGCGCGCCGATGTGCGGGAGGTGCCCGCCGGCGGGGATGGGCTGGCCCACGCGGTGGCGGCGGCCGCCCCCGGGGATGTCCTGCGCCTGGCGCCGGGCATCCACCGGGGCGGCGTCACCATCGGCAAGCCCCTGACCTTGGAGGGGGCACCCGGCCATGCCGCCATCGTCGACGCCGGCGGCGCCGGCAGCGCCCTGACGGTGACGGCGCCCGACGTTACCGTCAGGGGCCTGACGCTGAAAGGCTCCGGCCCCGAGCAGCACGCCATGGATTCCGGATTGCTGCTGATGCCGACGGCCACCGGCGCGCGGGTGGTGGGCAACCACCTGACGGGCAACCTCTACGGCGTTTACGTCCAGGGCCCGCACGACGCCACGGTCGAGGACAACGACATCGCCGGCCGCACCGACCTGCCCATGAGCCAGCGAGGCAACGGCGTCACGGTGTGGAACGCCCCCGGCGCCCGCATCATCGCCAACCGCATCACCGGCGGGCGCGATGGCATCTTCGCCAACGCCAGCCGGCAAGACCTGTTCCAGGGCAACCGCATGGAAGGCGTCCGCTTCGCCATCCACTACATGTACACCAACGACAGCCGCGTCCTGGGCAACGTGTCGGTGGGAAATGACATCGGCTTCGCCCTCATGTTCTCCGACCGCCTGGAGGTGCGCGACAACCAGTCGGCGGGCGACCGCGATTATGGCCTGCTGCTGAACTACGCCAACGCGTCCACCATCACGGGCAACCGGGTGGACGGGCGCTTCCGCCAAACGCGAATGGGACCAGCCATCGGGGAGGATGGCGGCGACGGCGCCATGATGCCCCGTGTCGCCGGGACCGAAGGCGGCTTCCGCGCCGGCACGGCCAAGTGTGTCTTCGTCTACAACGCCAACAAGAACCGCCTCGCCGACAACCGTTTCGCGGGGTGCGACATCGGCATCCACTTCACCGCCGGGGCGGAGCGCAACACCCTGACCGGCAACGCCTTCATCGGCAACCGGACCCAGGTCATGTATGTCGGCACCCGCTCGCTGGACTGGTCCGACCATGGACGCGGAAATTACTGGAGCGACAACCCCGCCTTCGACCTGAACGGCGACGGCATCGCCGATGAGGCCTATCGCCCCAACGACCTGGTGGATCGTGTGGTCTGGCGCTTCCCGGCCGCCAAGCTGCTGCTGAACAGCCCGGCCATCCAGGTGATCCGCTGGGCCCAGGCCCAATTTCCCGCCCTGCATCCCGGCGGGGTCATCGACAGCGCCCCCCTGATGAAGCCACCGACGATGACCGGCGACACGCCGGTGGACGCCGATGCCCCCCTAGCCACGGCGAGTTCCCAGCCATGAGCCCCTCCGTCACCATCGACCACGTCAGCAAGCTGTACGGCGCCCGCGCCGCCCTGACCGAGGTCAGCCTGCACCTGGCCCCCGGCCAGTGCGTGGCCCTGGTGGGCCACAACGGCGCCGGCAAGAGCACGCTGATCAAGCTGATGCTGGGGTTGATCCGGCCCAGCCGGGGCGGCGTCCGCCTGCTGGGGGAGGATCCAGCCGGGGCGCATGCCGCCCGCCTGCGCCGGGCCGTGGGCTATCTGCCGGAAAACCTGGCCTTCCATCCCTCCCTCACCGGGAAGGAGACGCTGGATTTCTACGCCCGGCTGAAGGGTGTGAGCCGCGCGGGCAACGCCGGTCTGCTGGCCCGCGTGGGACTGGAGGCGGAAGCGGCGCGGCGCCGCGTCGGCACCTATTCCAAGGGCATGCGCCAACGCCTGGGCCTGGCCCAGGCGCTTCTGGGGCAGCCCAGGGTGCTGTTCCTGGATGAGCCGACGACCGGCCTGGACCCGGCCCTGCGCCAGGTCTTCTACGAGATCGTCCAGGAACTGCGCCGGGCGGGCGTGACCGTCCTGTTGTCCTCGCACGCGCTGACGGAGCTGGAGGGCCAGACCGACCGCATCATCGTCATGAACCGGGGGGTGAAGATCGCCGACGGCACGCTGGCCGGCCTGCGCCACCTGGCGGATCTGCCGGTGCGCATACGCGCCTTGGGGGCCCCGGCGGCCATGGTGGCGGACGCCCTGGGAACGCTGGGCCAGGTTTCAACCGACGGCCACACAGTGGAGTGCCGGTGCGCCGGCGGCGACAAGGTGGCGGTGCTGCGCCGCCTGACCAGCCTGCCCCTGGCTGACCTTTCGGTGGTGGAGCCCAGCCTGGACGAGCTTTACGCCCATTTCCTGCGACAGGAGCAGGCCGCATGAGATACCGTCAGGTTGATCAAGATTTTTTGTCAGCCAGCGAGCTTTGGCACGAAGGGCTTTCGGGCCTTAGCGACGGCGTAAACGGCGAC
>NZ_VITR01000032.1 GCF_007827955.1 Nitrospirillum pindoramense | reverse complement strand
CGTCGCCGTTTACGCCGTCGCTAAGGCCCGAAAGCCCTTCGTGCCAAAGCTCGCTGGCTGACAAAAAATCTTGATCAACCTGACGGTATCTCATGGCAACCTCATCAGGGGGGGATGGACGACAGGGTGTCGGGATGAGAATATGAGGGCATCCTCATGAAAAGATTTATGAGAATGTCCTCACAAAAGTCAACCACCGACGCCACCCCGGCCACCGCTGTCCCCATCGCCCCATCCACGGCCGCACCCAAGATGCCATCCCGCGAACGGGGTCGCGCCCGCGTGGCCGCCCTGCTGGCCGCCGCCAGCGCCGTCTTCGCGGAAAAGGGCTATGACGCCGCCACGATGACGGAGATCGCGGCCAGGGCGGGGGCGCCCATCGGCTCGCTCTATCAATTCTTCCCCACCAAGGCCGTGCTGGCCGACGCCCTGCTGACCCAATATGCGGACGCGCTGGTGGCGCTGCTGATCGATCTGGAATCGCGCGCCGCCGCCCTGTCCCCGGACGCGCTGGCGGCGGCCCTGCTGGCCGTGCTGCCCAGCCTGAGGGTGGAGCGCGCCGCCGCCTTCGCCCTGATCGACGCGCGGCCGGACATGGTGGCGCAACAAGGACAGTTGCGCGCCCGCCTGCGCCAGGCCATCGCCGCCGTCCTGCGCGCCAAGTCCCCCACCCTGCCGGCGGAGCGGGCGGCCGCCATGGCCGTCACCCTGTTGCAGATGATGAAGGGGGCCGCCGCCCTGGGCGACGAGCCCGATCTGGCGCAGGGGCATGAGGCCCAGGCGGGCCTGGTCCACGCCGCCGGCTTGTTCATAGCGGACGCGCTGGCTTAGGGCCGCCAGCGCCGGCTGGCGCCGGGATGCGTGTCAGGCAACCGGGGGCCACGCGGGGAGCCACCTGACCGGTCACCGGGGGCGGACAGCTTTTCCCGCAGCGTGCCGGGGGTGTATGCGGTCTTGTAGGCGCCGCGCCGCTGCAACTCCGGCACCACCAGGTCGATGACATCGGTGAAGCATTCCGGTGTCACCGTGCGCGCCAGGATGAAGCCGTCCACGTCCGCCTCCTCCACCCAGGCCATCAGCTCATCCGCCACCGTGGCCGGCCCGCCGACGATGGGCACCTGGCGCCCGCCCAGGCTCAGCCCCTCCACCAGGCCGCGCCGGGTCAGCACCTTGTCCGGCCGGCGGGCGGCCTGGTTCTCGATGTTCGACGTCACCGCCTGGCTTTGCCCGGCACGGATGGGGTCATCCCAGTCCTGGGCGGCGAAATCGATTCCTAAGGAGGCGGAGGCGTGGGCCAGCGCACCCTCCACACTGGCATAGCGTTCATAGTCCGCCCGCTTGGCCTGGGCCAGGGCGTCGGTCTCCGCCACCACCACCGTGGCGCCCACGAACACCTTCAGGTCGGCCGGGTCGCGCCCCAGGCTGCGGGCCAGGCCGCGCAGGTCGGCCACCAGGCGGGCGACATGCGGCTTGGGCCCGCCATTGACGAAGACGCACTCGGCATGGGCGGCGGCGAACCGGCGCCCCCGGTCCGAGGACCCCGCCTGGTACAGGACCGGTGTGCGTTGCGGCGACGGCTCGCACAGATGCGCCCCCTCCGTCCGGAAATGGGGGCCGTGGTGGCGAATGGCGCGCACGCGGGCCGGATCGGCGTAGACACCGGCCGCGCGGTCCCGGCGCACGGCGTCGTCGGCCCAGCTGCCTTCCCACAGGCGGTAGACGACGTCCATATACTCCTCGGCCATGGCGTAGCGGTCATCGTGCGCCGCCTGGCCATCCAGGCCCAGGGCGCGGGCGGCGCTGTCGAGATAGCCGGTGACGATGTTCCAGCCCACGCGGCCACCCGTCAGGTGGTCCAGCGTGCTCATGCGGCGGGCGAAGGTGTAGGGCGGCTCGTAACTCAGATTGGCGGTGACGCCGAAGCCCAGATGGGTGGTGGCCGCCGCCATGGCCGGGACCAGCAGCAGCGGATCGCCCACCGGAACCTGCACCGCCGCGCGCACCGCGGCATCCGGCCCGCCCTGATAAACGTCGTACACACCCAGGACATCCGCCAGGAACAGGCCATCGAACAGGCCCCGCTCCAGCGTGCGGGCCAGGTCCACCCAATGGGCAAGGTCGGTGTATTGCGTCGAACGGTCGCGCGGGTGGCGCCACAGGCCCTGATGGATGTGGCCGACGCAGTTCATATCGAAGGCGTTGAGGCGAATCTGCTTCATGGGCGGGTGTCCGATGGACCGTGAGACGGGGGCCGGCGGGCCATGATGGCAAGTCGACCACATTGCCGCCATGAAATTGCCAAGTGACACCCGGGGGCGGATCTCCTATGACACGGGGCTGTTCCATGCCGCATCTCCGGGGCAATCCCCTGCCCCGGTCGTTTCCAGGGAATGGTTCCCCCCGTGTCGCGATCCCTCCGGTTCGGCCTGACGGCCGCTGTCGCCCTTGTCGCCCCCGCCCTGCTGGCCGGGTGCGCCGCCGACTACTCGCCCAACACCTACAACGCCACCGCCGTGCAGCAGGCCAACAAGGCCGAGCCGGGCGTCATCATCGGCTTCCGCCAGGTGTCGATCAGCGCCAGCGGCACGGTGGGCGCCGTGGCGGGTGGGGCGGCCGGCGGCATCCTGGGCTCCCAGATCGGCCCCAACAGCGCCCTGGGCGCCGTGGGCGGGACCGTGGTGGGCACCATCGTCGGCACCAGCGCGGAACACATGACCGGCGACACCACCGGCTGGGAATACATCGTGCGCAAGCCCAACGGCGACCTGCTGTCGGTGACCCAGCGCGAGCCCACGCCCATCCCGCTGGGTCAGAAGGTGCTGGTCATCACCGGCAGCCAGGCGCGCATCGTTCCCGACTATACCGTCAACATCGAGCCCGAACCGAAGCCGGAACCCAAGCCCGAGCCGAAGCCGGAAAAGCCGGCCAAGCCCGCCCCGGCGGCGCCCGCGCCCGTGGCGCCGGCCCCAATGGCGACCCCGACCCCGGTGGCGCCGGCCCCCGTGACGCCGTCGCCCGTGACGTCGGCCCCCCTGGCCCCCACGCCGCAGGCACCCACACCCCAGGCCGCAACGCCCCAGGCCCCCTCACCGGCGGCAACCCCGACCACCACGCCGGAGGCCGCCCCCGCGACACCGGCGGAGGCCATCCCGGCGTCTCCGCCGTCGACCGCGCCCCAGGTCCCCACGCCCGCCGCGCAGCCGGCGCCGCAGCCCTCCGCTGCCCAACCTCCCGCCGCACAGGCCCCCGCCGCACAGGCCCCTGCCGCCCAGGCCCCTGCGCAGCCCAGCGCCCAGCCGCCTGTGGAGCCCAAGCCGGATACGCCCGCGGAGCCGCCCAAGGCCGACCCCGCGCCTGCGGCTCAACCGGCACCGGAGGCGACCGCGCCCAAGACTGGCTGGATCCCGGCGGAAGCGGAGCCGCCCGCCACTACCACCGGCTCATCGAACTGAGGACGCGCCCCAATGACCACGACCGCGTTGCGCCCCCTCTATCCCGCCATCGAGCCCTATGAGACCGGTACCCTGGATGTGGGCGACGGGCATGTGATCCATTACGAGCGGTGCGGCACCCCTGGCGCCAAGCCCGCCGTCTTCCTGCATGGCGGCCCCGGTGGCGGCATCAGCCCGGGGCACCGGCAGCTGTTCGACCCGGCGCTGTACGACGTGCTGCTGTTCGATCAGCGCGGCTGCGGCAAGTCCACCCCCCATGCCAGCCTGCAGGCCAACACCACCTGGCACCTGGTGGCGGATATCGAGCGCCTGCGCGAGAAGATCGGCGTGGACCAGTGGCTGGTGTTCGGCGGCTCCTGGGGGTCGACCCTGGCGCTGGCCTATGCCGAGACCCACCCCGAGCGGGTGAGCGAACTGGTGCTGCGCGGCATCTACACCCTGACCAAGGGTGAACTGCTCTGGTACTACCAGTTCGGCGCGTCGGAACTGTTCCCTGACAAGTGGGAACGGTTCCAGGCGCCGATACCGGAGGCGGAGCGTCATGACATGATGGCTGCCTATCACCGCCGCCTGACCGGCGATGACGATGCCGCCAAGCTGGAGGCGGCCAAGGCCTGGACCATCTGGGAGGGCGAGACGGTCACCCTGCTGCCCAATCCCGAATACTCGGCCCCCTTCAAGGACGGGCACTTCGCCCTGGCCTTCGCCCGCATCGAGAACCACTACTTCATGCACGGCGCCTGGCTGGACGAAGGGCAGCTGGTGCGGGACGTCGGCCGCATCCGCCACATCCCGGCGACCATCGTCCACGGCCGCTATGACATGCCCTGCCCCGCGCGCTACGCCTACGCCCTGCACAAGGCGTGGCCGGAGGCGGACTTCCACCTGATCGAGGGCGCCGGCCACGCCCACGCCGAACCCGGCATCCTGGACCAGCTGATCCGCGCCACCGACCGCTACGCCGGGAAGCGCTGACGCGCCCCGGCGCTTATTTCAGCACGTCCTCCAGCGCGCCCTTCCAAACCTTGGCCTGGGTCAGGGTCTGGTGGCCGCGCGTCTGGTCCGAGGCCGGTATCAGGACGTAGCGGCCGTGGGGGATGCGCTTCATGGCCGCCTCCATCACACCCAACTCGGCCGGATTCAGCAGGTCGTCGGCGAAGTTCACGGCCACCAGCTTGGCCTTGATCTTCTCCAGTTCCGGGCCGGGGTCGTAGTCGTAGGACGATTCGAACCAGTAAAGATAATCGTTGGCGTCCACGGTCTTGGCATAGTCCGCCACCCACTGGTCATAGAGGGTGGTGGCCGCCGCGCGGCTGGGGGCCTGCTGTTGCAGGATCGAGGCGTTGTTGACCATGATCTGGAAAATGGGCAGCGCGCGGGTGTAGCCGGTCGGCTGGGCGGTGTAGTCGCCGCCCTTCCACTCCGGATCGTTGCGGATGGCCTCGATGATGAGCTGGCGCCACAGCATGTTGCGGCCGGAAATGGCCACGGGCTGCGAGGCGATGGGCATCAGCGCGTCCATCATGTCCGGATGCCGTTCCCCCCAGATCCAGGTCTGCATGCCCCCCATGGACGTGCCGGCGACCAGCTTCAGGTGCTTGATGCCCAGGCCTTCGGTCACGGTCCGGTATTGCCCCTCCACCGCGTCGACATAGCCGTAGTGGGGAAAGCGGCCCTTCAACCCGTCCGACGGCTTGGAGGAGCCGCCATGGCCGATGCCATCCGCCAGGATGATGAAATACTTGGCGGCGTCCAGTGGCTGCCCCGGCCCGAACAGCTCCCCGCCCAGGCTGGGGTTCAGGAAATTGCGGCCGCTGCCGGTGGTGCCATGCAGCAGCAGCACCCCATTGGTGATGGCGCCCGAGGCGTCACGCTGCGGCGTGCCCAGCGCGATGTAATGGAACCTGGCGTTGGCCAGATGCTCCCCATTGGTCAGGGCGAAGTCGCGGACCACGACGTCGCCCTCCATCTGGTTGGGATAGCTGGGCTGGCCTGGGTGGGTGGGCGTGCTGTCGGCGGCACCGGCCACGCCCGCCACCGACAGGGCGGCGGCGAGGGCGAGGGAGGAGAGCCAGGCTTTCATCATAGATCCTTCTGCCAGGGGCCCGCCGCGATGGCGGCAGGGGCCCTTATCCTATTGTCGCCGAACCATCCCACCCGGAGCGCCGGCCTTTCAAGAACCGACTTTTCACCAGGCCGCGCCACCGGGCCGCGCCACCGGGCCGACGCGCCCGTCAGGCGGTGCGCAGCGCGGCCAGGAAGGTGGAGACGCGGGTGCGCAGGGATTCCGCCTGGGCGGACAGGTCGTCAGCCGCCATCAGCACCTCGCCCGCCACGCTGCCGGTTTCGCCGGCGACCTCGCGCACGCCGTTCATGCCGGCGCTGACCTCGCTGGTGCCACGGGCGGCCTCGGCCACGTTGCGGGCGATTTCCTGGGTGGCGGCCCCCTGCTCCTCCACCGCCGCGGCGATGGTGGTGGTGATGTGGTCGATTTCCCCGATGGTCTGGCCGATGGCGGCGATGGCGCCGGCGGCCTCCCCCGTCGCGGCCTGCATGGATTCGATCTGCTGGCGGATATCGCTGGTGGCCCGCTCCGTCTGGTTGGCCAGGGCCTTCACCTCGCTGGCCACGACGGCGAAGCCCTTGCCCGCCTCGCCGGCGCGCGCCGCCTCGATGGTGGCGTTCAACGCCAGCAGGTTGGTCTGGCCGGCGATGTCGCTGATCAGGGCCACAACCGCGCCGATCTGCTGCGCGGCCTCCGTCAGGCTGCTGACGGCAACGTTGGTGCGCGACGCCTCCGCCACCGCCTTGGCGGCGATGCTGGCGGAAACCGCCACCTGGCGCCCGATCTCACCGATGCTGGCGCCCAGTTCCTCCGCCGCCACGGCCACCGTCTGAACATTGGCCGCCGCCTGTTCCGAGGCACCAGCCACCGCCACCGCGTCGCGGGCGCCGGTGTCGGCGATGCGGGTCAGATTCTCCGCCGTCTCATGCAGGCCGGTGGAGGCTTGACTGACCGACTGCAGGGTGTGGGCGACATCGGTGTCGAAGGTCTGGACCAGCGCGTCCACCCGGTTGGCCCGTTCGGTCTTGGCCGCCGCCTCCGCCGCCTGGGCGGCCGCCAGCTCGTCCACCTGCCGCATGCCGGTGCGGAACACGTCGATGGCGCGGGCCATGTCGCCCACCTCATCCCCGCGGGCCGTGCCCTCCAGGGCGAAGCCATAATCCTTGTCGGCCAGGCGGCGCATGATCCCGGCCAGCCGAGCCAGCGGCTGCGCCACATCCCGGTCCAGCCACAGCACGGCGGCCATGGACAGCGCCACCGCCACCAGCGCCGCGATCACGATGCTCCACAGCGCGTGGCTATAGGCCGACTGCACCACCTCATTAGCCTTGGCCGCCCCCTGCCGGTCGTAGGTGGCCAGCGCCTCCAACGCCTCCTGCACCTTGCGGAAGGTCTGCACGATCTCGCCGTTCATGGCCTTTTCCGCCTGCTCGCGGTTCTGCTTGGCAAGCTCGAAGGCGGCGGCCATGGCCGCCTCGTACGGCCCGCGCAGCGCCTGGTACTTGCCGTAGAGCGCGGCCGCCTCCCCCGTCACGCCGATGGCGTCGAAGCGTTGCAGGGCGGCCGCCAGATCCGCCGTCTGCTTGCCGTAGAGCTTGATCGCCTCCCCCCGCGCCGCATCATCGGCCGCCACCGCCACCCGGCTGGCGGCGATGCGCTGGCGGGCGGTGTAAGCCTTCATGTCACCGATGGCGTCGATGGACGGCAGCCACAGGGTGCGGATTTCCACCGCGGCGCTGTTGATGGTGCCGATCTTCCACAGGGAAAGCAGACTGATGGCGATGGTCAGCAGTAACAGGCCCCCGAAGGCGGCCAACAATTTGGGGCGCAGAGCGAGATTCATAAAATTCACCGTAAATGCTATCGAGCGCGCAGTATTCAACCACAGGGTCACAGTTTATAAGCGCTCTGTTACCCTTTGACGTGATACGCCGAATCCGCTGGCCCGCCATGTTGTCGGCGCGTTTTGAGATGACGGACGCCTTTTACTCTCGACAGCGGCGACGCCTCGGGCCAAGGTCTGCCCAACAACCAACAGAAGTGCGAAGGACCACGGTCGATGAGCGGCAACAAGGCCATCCCCGGCGGCGGCACGCCCGAGGGCGCGGCGCAGGACGACGTGCATCGCTACGTGACGGGCATCGCCTATCCGCGCCGCTATTACCAGGAACTGAACCCGTCCTCGATCGCCTATACCGCCTTGCAGTGCGGCTATCAGGCGCCCCGCCTGGACCAGCCCTTCCGCTATCTGGACCTGGGCTGCGGCCATGGCTACAGCCCCCTGCTGTTCGCCAGCCTGTTCCCGCAGGGCCACTTCATGGGCGTGGACTTCAACCCGGTGCACGTCCGCAGCGCCGAGAACCTGCGCCGCGCCGCCGGGATCGCCAACGCCGGTTTCAGCGCCGCCAGCTTCCAGGACCTGGCAATGGAGGAGAACGGCCCCATCGCCGACTGCGACTTCATCGTCATGCACGGCATCATGAGCTGGGTCAGCGAGACGGTGCGGCGGGAGATCGGCGCCGTCATCCGCCGCCGGCTGAAGCCCGGCGGCATCGTCTACGCCAGCTACAACTGCCAGCCGGGCTGGGCCGGGAAGATGCCCATCCGCGCCCTGATGGTGGATGCCTATGCCGTCACCACCGGCACGGTGGAGGAGCGGGTGAACAAGGTCCGCGCCTTTCTGCGGCAGATGGCGGACACGGGCGCGCTCTATTTCGAATCCAACCCGGCGATCGAGCAGCAGCTGCAGTCCATCGAGACCCTGGACGCCGGGTATGTGGTGCATGAGTACCTGAATGAATACTGGCGCGTCTTCTATCACAAGGAGATGGCGACCTTCATGGCCAACCATGGCGCCGGATTCATCGGGTCCGGCACCGCGGCGGACAACGTGCCCCTGCTGGCCGTGCCGGAGAAGCCGCGCGCCCTGATGGCGGCCATGCCCACGGCCTTGCTGCGCGAGGGGGTGCGCGACATGGCGCTGAACCGCCAGTTCCGCCGCGACATCTACGCCTGCGACCTGGCGCCCCTGAACCTGAACGCCCTGGTCGCCGCTCACCGCGAGACGCGCTATGCCCTGGCCCGCCGGCGGACGGACTGTCCCCTGGTGGTGCCGCGGTCCTTCGGCGACGTGGCCCTGCACGAAGGTATCTTCGGGCCGCTGCTGGATCGCCTGGCGGCTGGTGCCACCACCTTCGACGACCTGGTGGGCGTGCCGCCGCTGAACGAGTGGACCGCCGCCGACCAGATCCAGGCGCTGCAGGTCCTTGTCGGCGCGGAATATGCTCGCCCCATCGTCAGCGGCGCCCAGGTGGACCCCGCCAGCGACAGCGTGCGCCGTTTCAACCAGGCGGCCCTGGCCGCCGCCCGCGCCGACGGCCAGCCGGAGGTGGCGCTGGCCGCCCCGTCCCTATCCGGCGCCCTGCGTGTCACCCTGAGCGACACCGCCGGCCTGCCGGTGGACCTGCCGGGCGCCGACTTTTAAAGCGGGCTGGCCGAGGACTCGCGCACCACCAGCCGGGGGGTCACGGTGAGGGGCTGGGCCAGCTTAGCCTTGGCACCGCCCGCCCCGCCCGCGTTGATACGGCCGATCAGGCGCTCCGCCGCCAGCCGGCCCATGTCGTGGATGGGCAGGCGCACGGTGGACAGGGCCGGGCACATGCGCGACGCCAAGGGCGTGTCGTCGAAGCCCACCACCGTCAGGTCGCGCGGAATGTTAATGCCCAGGCGGTAGGCCGCCTTGTAGACGCCGGCCGCCATTTCATCGTTGCTGGCGAAGATGGCGGTGGGTCGGTAAGGGCCCGCCAGCAATTCCACCCCCCGCGCCTCTCCCGTCTCGAAGGTGTAGAGGCCTTCCACGATCCAGGACTCGGGCACGGTCACGCCGTGCAGGGCCAGCGCGCCCACGAATCCCTCGCGCCGTTCGTGGGTGGACCGATAGCCCTGCGGTCCGGTGATCAGCGCCACCTTGGTATGACCCAACTGGGCCAGGTGGGCCCCCACCTCCGCCGCGCCGGTGCGGTCGGTGTGCAGCACCATGGCCTCGGGCTCATCCAGGGGCACGGACATCAGGCGCATGTAACGGCAGCCGATGGCCCGCAGCAGGGCCACCAGGGCCGCATCCTCCGACAACGGCGGCACCAGGATGACGCCGTCCAGGTTCTGCCGCTGCACGAAGGTCTTCACCTCCGCCAGGAAGCCGGGCGCCACCTGGCGGCAGGGATGGACCACCAGCTCAAACCCCTCGCGATGGCAGGCTTCCAGGATGCCGCCCTGGACATTCACGATGTATTGGGCGTTGGGGTTGTCGTAGATCAGGCCCAGCAGGAAGGATCGGTTGATGGCCAGCCCCCGCGCCTGAGGGCTGGGCACATAGCCGATGCGGGCCACCACCGCGTCCACCACCGCCCGGGTGGCGTCGTGGACATGGGGTGATTGGTTGATGACCCGCGACACCGTCTTCTTCGACACCTTGGCCAGGCGCGCCACATCATTGATGGTGGGCGCCCGGGCCAGGGTCCAGGCGGGAATATCCGGGACGCCGGCGTCCGGAACGGCCGAAGCCACGGCCAGCCGGCCGTCGCCCGCCACCGCCCGCCGCCGGCGGGGCCTGGGCGTCTCCGTCCCGCTCACCGCGCCGGCACCACGTCGATGGCAGACACCAGCGCCGGGCCGGTGACGGGGCGGAAGTCCAGGGCCAGGCCCCCATCGCCCGTCACCTCGACCGTCACCGTCCGATCCAACGCCGCCAGCGGGCCACCAGCCTCCGCCGCCACGTCCAGGTGCTGCAGCACGACATGGCCGTTGGCGGCCACGTCGAACGCGCGCGCCCCCGCCGCCAGCATCGGCTCGGCAAAGCGCAGCGTGACCTGATAGCGCCCGGCCGGCACCGGGACGCGATAGCCGAACGCGCCCGCCCGATAGGTCTCGTACAGTTTGGGATCGGGCGTGCCGGTGACGGGGGGAATGGTCTTGTCCGGCCTTCCCTGCTCCGGCGCCGGGTTGCGGTCATGCGGCTCGCCCCCGGTGGCGAAGGCGTCGGAGCCATAGCGGGCGCCGGCGGCACTGATCAGGCCGGCCGACGCGCCGGCGCGGATGTGGATTTCGTCCGGCTTGCCGGCGAAGCGCCAGGTGATGCTGTCGCTCACCGATTGGCCCTTGATCTCGGCCGTGGCGGTCAAGACGTTGTCACCGGCATCCAGATGCACCGCCGGCCAACGGCAGACATGGTCGGGGCAGGCCGCCGCACCCAGGTCGCGGCCGTTCAGGCTGAGGCGCGCGGACGCCGCGTTGCTGTAGGCCTCGACGTCGGTCACGGGATAGGCGCGGTCGACATAACGGCGGCCGTTCAGGTGCAGCACCGGCTGGTCGCTCCAATCTGCCTTATAGAAGAAGAACACGTCCTTCTTGACGGTGCGGTCGTAGGAGACCAGGCCCTTGTCGTTGGTGTCGATCATGTCACCCTCCGTCCGGCTATCGCTGGCGAAGTCGAACATGGTCCAGATGAAGGTACCCCACAGGTAGGGGCGCGCCTTCAACTGCGCCCACCAGATCTCATGCAGGCGGCTTTCCAGTTCTTCGGGATGGAAATGGCCCTTGGGGTAGACCACGCCCCCTTGGCTGGTGCCGGCCTGCACCTGGTCGGTATGCTGCGACAGGGCGCCGCCGGCGCCGTATTCACTTACCGCCAACGGCAGGCGGGGGTGCAGGGCGTGCAGCCGGTCCAGCACCGGGCCCAGATCCTCCGCCTTGTCGTAGTACCAGCCCTGATAGCGGTTGTAGCCCAGCAGGTCGGTGATCTCCGCCACCCTGTCCACGCCCGGCTTGGGCTGGTCGGGCCAGGGCTCGCAACAGTCGGCCATGGTGGTGGGGCGGGTGTGGTCCAGCTCATACGCCGCCTGGTTCAGGCGCGTCAGCAGCGGCCGGGCATTGCTGACGCCATGGCCGGCGGCGGCCATGAGGTTCACCTCGTTGCCGATGGACCAGGTGACGACGCTGGGGTGGTTGTAGTTCTGCTTGATCAGCTCACGCAGCTGGCTCTCGGCGTTGGCGGCGAACCCGGGCGACGTCACGCCCTTGTCCCCCTCCGGCGTTTCCGGTGCGGTGCGGTTCACCAGCGGGATTTCCGCCCAGACGACCACGCCATCCTTGTCCGCCAGGTCGTAAATGGCCTGGTCGTGCTGGTAGTGGGCCAGCCGCAGGGTGTTGATGCCCAGGTCCAGCATGATGTCCATGTCCTGCGCCTGGTCGGCCGGGCTGATGGCCCATCCCTTGCCCGGCCGGTCCTGATGGCGCGAAACGCCGTGCAGCGCCACATGCTTGCCGTTCAGGAAAAAGCCCTGGTCCGGGTCGAAGCGGAAGCTGCGGATGCCCAGGGGCTGGGTCACCTGGTCCAACAGCTGGCCCTGCGCCGTCTCCACCCGCGTCACCACCTGATACAGGTAGGGGTCGCTGCGACCATCCCATAGGTGTGGGTTGGGCACGGTCAGGGTCTGCTGCGGTTCCGCCACCGTGCCGGGCGCCACGGTCAGGGGTTGGCTGTCGCTGGCCGCGGTCGCCCCGGCGGCGTCGACGATGGCGGTCTTCACCACCACCGGCTGCGCCTTGGCGCCGTCGTTCGTCACCCGGCTGTCCACCTCGATGCCGGCGGCGCCGTCGAGGGACGCGGTGTGGGCGTAGACCCCCGGTCCGCCGGAATCCATCATGTCGATGTGCACGGGGTCGGTGGCGATCAATGACACCGCGCGATAGAGGCCGCCGAACAGGAAGAAGTCACCTGACATGGGAATGACCTCCGCCGTGGGCGACCCCGCCGCTGCCGGGCTGGAGTTGTCCGTGCGGACGGCCAGCACGTTGGGCTTGCCCATCTTCAGCGCCGCCGTGGCGTCGAAGCGGAAGCGGCCGAAGGCGCCCTGGTGGGCGCCCAGCTTCACGCCGTTCAGCCAGACCTCGGCATTGATGCTGGCGCCGTCGAACTGTAGCCAGACCTTGCGGCCGGCGTAATTGGCCGGCGGGGTAAAGCGCAGGCGGTACCAGCCAGCCCCCCGAGTGGCGTTGTAGTCGGCCGTGCGCTGCGCGGTCCCCCCGAGATGGTTCCAGGTATGGGGCAGCGAAACGCTGGCCCAGCCCCTGTCGTTGAAGGCGGGCGCCTCAGGCCCCCCCTGCTTTCCCGGGGCGACGTCGCCCTGGTGAAAGCGCCACCCGGCGCCCAGCGGCAAATCGGCCCGCTCCCCCGCCCAGGCCCCGCTGGCCGCCCCGCTCACCACCCCCACGGCGATGGCGGCGGCCGCCGGGATACGGCGAAGGCGCGTGGCGTTCAGGCGGTGGATACGAGACGACATGGGTGCTTCCTCAGGCATCTTAACAACGGGCGCCGGTGCCGGCCAAGTGGTCATACCAGATGACCTCGCCCCGCACCCCGCCCGTCGATACGCCGCTAAAAGGATAGAACGGCAGGGGGCGAAGGAAAGGACGCCAGAACCTTACCAGCTGTGCAGGGTACCGTCCTCCAGCCGGTTCACCGGCAGGAAAGCGCGGCTGTAGGGGTATTTCGCGGCCAACGCCTCATCCAGGTCGACGCCCAGGCCCGGCGCATCGCCCGGGTGCAGGGAGCCGTCCTGGAAGGTGTAGGCGTGGGGGAAGACGGCATCCGTCTCTACCGTGTGGCGCATGTATTCCTGGATGCCGAAGTTGGGGATGGACAGGCCAACGTGCAGGGCCGCCGCCATGGTCACCGGCGACAGGTCGGTGGCGCCGTGGCAGCCGGTGCGGATCTGGTACAGATCCGCCAGGTTGGCGATGCGGCGCAGATGGGTAATGCCACCGGCATGCACCACCGTGGCACGGATATAGTCGATCAACTGGTTCTGGATCAGGTCCTTGGCGTCCCAGATGCTGTTGAACACTTCCCCCACCGCCAGGGGCGTGGTCGTGTGCTGGCGGATCAGGCGGAAAGCCTCCTGGTTTTCCGCCGGCGTCGGGTCCTCCATCCAGAACAAACGATAGGGTTCCAGGCTCTTGCCCAGGCGTGCCGCCTCGATGGGCGTCAGGCGGTGATGCACGTCATGCAGCAAGTGCACCTCCTCGCCCAGGACCAGGCGCGCGGCCTCGAACAATTGCGGCACGGCGCGCAGGTACTTGGCGGTGGACCAAACGTTCTCGGTCGGCAGCGACCCGTCCGCCGGCTCGTAGAACATCTTGTCCTTCGACACGCCGTAGGTGGACGGCAGGCCGGGCACGCCGGATTGCAGGCGGATAGCCTTGTAGCCCATGGCCCGGTATTTCAGCGCCTCCTCCACCGTCTCCTCGACGGTCTGCCCGTTGGCGTGGCCATAGACCATGACGCCGGTGCGGCAGGCGCCGCCCAGCAACTGGTACAGCGGCATGTTGGCCGCCTTGGCCTTGATGTCCCACAGCGCCATGTCCACGGCGGCGATGGCCGACATGGTCACGGGGCCGCGGCGCCAATAGGCACCCTTGTAAAGGTACTGCCAGATGTCCTCGATCTGGTGGGCGTCCCGGCCAATCAGGCAGGGGATGACATGGTCGGTCAGATAGCTGGCCACCGCCAGCTCCCGCCCGTTCAAGGTGGCGTCGCCCAGGCCGTAGACGCCGTCCGCCGTCTCAATGCGCAGCGTCACGAAATTCCGGCCCGGGCAGGTGACCACCACCCGGGCGTCCTTGATCTTCAACATCAGGGCAACCTTCACCGATAAATTGGCCTTACCAATTATGTCTTTCATAGGAAAAGAGGCCTGTCAATGTGGCGAAATTGGACTGGTGCCGGGGTCGCCCGGTGCCCTATCCTGGCATCCGCCGTCCTTCATCCGGTCAGAGCGCCCCCATGCTGCCCCTTCCCGCCAACGGCCTGCGGCTGTACCGCCAGGTCGCCGATGCCATCGCCGCCGATATCCGCCAAGGCGTCCACGCCCCCGGCCAGCGCCTGCCCTCCGAACGCGACCTGGCGGAAACCTTCGATGTCAGCCGCCCCACGGTGCGCGAGGCCATGATCGCCCTGGAAATCCTGGGCCTGGTGGAGGCGCGGCACGGCTCCGGCATCTATGTCACGGACCAGGCGCCAGCCAGCGAGTCGGCGGCGGAGCTGGATATCGGCGCCTTCGAACTGACCGAGGCGCGGCGCCTGGTGGAGGGCGAGGTGGCCGCCCTGGCGGCCACCACCATCACGGACCACGAGCTGGCGGAACTCGCCGCCTTGGTGGCCGAGATTGGGGAGGAGAACGCGCGCAACGCGGTGGGGGAGCAGGCCGACCGCCGCTTCCACCTGGCCATCGCCCGCGCCACCCGCAACACCGCGCTGGTCGGGGTGGTCGAGCAGCTGTGGGATATGCGCTACCAGTCGCCGCTGTGCATGGCCATGCTGGAACGCGCCCGCACGGTCGGCGACCAGCCCAGGGTGGAGGAGCACCAGCGCATCCTGCACAGCCTGGCCGCCCGCGATGGCCAGGCGGCCCGCGCCGCGATGCGCGACCATCTGGGCCGGGTCATCGAAGGGCTGCTGGCGGCGACCGAGATGGAGGCCGTGCAGCGCGCCCGCGCCGAGGTGGCGGCCAAGCGCGACGAACTGCGGCGGCGCGGCGGCCTTTGACGCGTTGAATCAGTTCAACAGGCGATTGCCGCGCAGGCGGTCCACCGCTAGGTCGATGAAGGCGCGGACCTTGGCCGGCGCGTGCCGCCCCTCGGGATGCAGCACATGGATGGGCAGCGGCGGCTCCTCATGCTCATCCAGCACGATGCGGAGCCGGCCTTCCCGCAGCGCCGGCCCCACCTGATAGTGCAGCACCCGCGTCAGGCCCCAGCCCGCGGCGGCGGCGGCGATCACCGCCTCGTTGGTGTTGCAGGACAGGGCGGGATGCAGGACGACGCGCTGGTCCCCGGCGAAGCGCCATTCGGGGGACGCCCAGGCGCTGGTGGAGGCGGCGATGCGGTGGTCCTTCAGGTCGGCCGGCGTCAGGGGCACGCCGTGCTTCTCGAAGTAAGCGGGCGCCCCGCAGATCACGCGGCGGATCGATCCCACCCGGATGGCGGTGAAGCCGGAATCCGGCAATCGGCCGATGCGGACGGCCACGTCGATGCCCTCCTCCACGATGTTGACGGGGCGATCGACGAAGAAGGTCCGCGCCGTCATGGCGGGATAGGCATCCAGGTATTCCGTCACGATGGGCAGCACGTACATCTGCCCGAACAGTAGGGAGGCCGTGACGGTCAGTGATCCGGAGGGCGTGGCGTAGGACCCGGCGGCGGCGGCCTCCGCCTCCACGATGTCCGCCAGGATGCGCCGGCAATCATCCAGATAGCGGCCGCCCGCCTCCGTCAACTTGACCGACCGCGTGGTGCGCACGAACAGCCGGGTGCCGATGGCCTCCTCCAGCGCCGCCACGGTGCGGGTCACCGCCGGGGCGCTGAGATGCAGGGTGCGCGCGGCGGCGGCGAAACTCTCCAACTCCGCCACCCTCACGAAGATGCGCATGGCCTGCCAGCGATCCATAGCCCTCGTCCCCCACCCATCAACTGAACCAAAGCCGGCTCCATTAGAGGCATCCGGCCTCGGCAGGAAAAGCTTTGTGATTCTCCAGGCGCGCGTCAGAGCGCCAGCTCAAGCGGGCCGGCGCCGTCGGCCGGCGCGGCCGGAACGGAACAGCAGATCAGCGCCTCATCCGCCGCCACCGGCGCCGTGGGCTCCGTCACATAACTCACGGCCCCCGACAGCACCTTGGTCCGGCAACTGCCGCAGGTTCCGGAGCGGCAGCTGAACGCGGGGCTGAGGCCGCGCGCCTCCGCCAGCTCCAGCAGGGTCCCCGACTCCGGCGTCCAGCGGGCCTCCTTCAGCGACTGGGTGAAGACCACCGGCACTGGCGCGGTCGCCGGCAGGGCGCGCGGCGGGACGAAGGCGGTGACCGGCGCCGTCCTCACCAGGGCGGACGGGCCGAACGCCTCGGCATAAATGCGGTCGTCGGCGACGTTCAGGCCGCGCAGGCCGTCATACAGCGCCTGCATGAAGGGACCGGGGCCGCACAGGTAGAAGTCATAGTCGTTGAAGGGCAGGAAGCGGCCCAGCAGGGCCATGTCGATGCGGCCGCCGGCGTCATAGTCCACGCCCTCTTCCGCGTCGGCGGTGTCGCTCAGCACACGAACGACGCGCACCGCCCCCTGGGCCGCCGCCACCAGTTCCGCCAGTTCGGCGTCGAAGGGCCGGTCGGCCTTGGACCGGGCGGCCTGGAACAGGATCGTCGGGCGGATGCCCCGCGTCCGTAGGCCCTCGTAAACCACATGGCGCAGCATGGCCAACATCGGCGTGATGCCCACGCCGCCGGCCAGCAGCACGGCGGGCCGCTTCTGCCGGGCGTCGATGGCGAAGGCCCCGGCGGGGGCCCGCGCCTCGATGATGTCGCCCACATGGACATGGTCGTGCAGGTGGCTGGAAACCAGGCCATCGCGCTTCACGCTGATGCGATAGACGGCATCGGACGGCGCCACCGACAAGGTGTAGGTGCGGATCGCCGGCTTGTCCGCACCCGGCAGGCTCAGCCGGATGGGCAGGTGCTGCCCCGCCACATGCGGGATCAGGCCGGCGCCATCGTCCGGCATCAGGTGGAAGGACCGGATGCTGGCGCTTTCCTCCACGACGCGGGTCACCTTGAACGGGCGCCAGCGCGTGGCCAGGTCCGCCGCGCGCAGGCGGTCGGCGGTTTGGGCCCAGTCGCCGGTCATCAGCGAATTGGGCGACCAGCCATCCTCCTGGAACTCCCAGCGCAACGGAAAAGCGCCGGGCCGGCGCACCATCCGGCGGGTGCGGAAGGTCCACAGACGCTCCGCCCCCTGAAAGGCCGCTACCTCAGGGCTGTCCAGGATGACCTGGGCATCGCCGGTCAATTGCAGCATGTCGCCGGTTTCAAAGTCGATGAACACCAGCCCGGCCTTGCCGTTCTCCAGGATGTTGCCCAGCGTGGCGAAGAACAAATTGCCGGCGAAGTCCGGAATGGTCAGCGTGCCATCCTCGGCCACGCGGACGAAGGCCGCCTTGCCGCCACGATGCGAGACGTCGACCTGGCGGCGGTCCTCCCGCTCGGCATAAGAGGCGACGAAGAAGGTATCCGCCGCCGCGATCATGCGCCGCGCCTCCTCATCCAGCGTCGCGCTTTCCAACACGGGGCCCGTAAACAGGTCGGCGGGGTCGCGCACGAAACGGACGTCACGCAGCTGGATGTATTGCGGGCAGTTGCCGAAGCTCTGGTCGACCTGGAAATGGAAGGGGCCAGGACCGGAGCGCAGGATGCCGTTCACCCGGTTGCGGCGCCGTGTGTGCAGCTCGATGCCCAGCAGGCCGATGGCCTTTTCCGCCGCCATGCCCTCCGCCGCCGGGTCGGTGGGGTCGGGCCGCGCGTCGATCTCCAGCGTCCGGGGCGTCGGCGCGGCGATGAAGCCCGGCCGCCCTGCCAGCAGGGTGGCCCAGGCGTCGCCGCGATGGTCGACACTGCCCGCCACGATGAAGGGGATCTGGGCGTAGAAGTCGCGATGTTGGCCGGGCATGTGGTCACGGATCACCCGCTGCCCCACCGCCGCCATTCTTTCCGCCACGCCCACCCGTTCCTGGATCGCGCGTTCGCCGGCATGCCAGACCGCCAGCTTGGTCAACGCCCCGTCAGATGCCGTGTCAGCCATGTCCGCCTCCCCTTCATCCCAAGCCGGTGCGCCCCAGGGCGCACCAGCGCCATACCCGTTACTTGGTCCCCTTCACTTGGCCCCCATCACTTCACCGCCGACAGCCCCACCGCCGACTCGGCGAAGGGGACGAAGCCCGGCAGCGCCTCGATGCGGCGCAGAAAGGCGGTGACGCGGGGATAGGGCGACAGGTCGACATTGCCCTCCGGCGCGCGGGCCACGTAGCTGTACAGCGCCACGTCGGCGATGGTGGGATGGTCGGCCGCCAGCCAATCACGGGTGGCCAGCCAGGCCTCCAGCGTCCTCAGCAGGGCGTGCGCCCGGCCGATGACCTCCTCCGCATTGTGCTTGGAGCCGAAGAGGGTGACCAGGCGGGCCGCCGCCGGGCCGTAAGCCACCTCTCCCGCCGCGACCGACAGCCAGCGCTGGACGGCGGCGGCCCCCTGGGCATCCTCCGGCAGCCAATCGGTACGGCCCAACTTGCGGGCGAGATAGACCAGGATGGCGTTGGAGTCGGAAACGACGGTGCCTTCATCCTCCAGCACCGGCACCTGGCCAAAGGGGTTGAGCGCCAGGAATTCCGGCTTCTTGTGCGCACCCGACATCAGGTCGACCTCGACCAGGTCGTGCGGTTGCCCCAGCAGCGACAGGAACAGGCGCGCCCGGTGTGCATGACCTGACAGGGGATGGTGGTGGAGCTTCATGATCTGGTTCCCGATTTCGCGCCCGGGTCCATTCCCGGGCCATCGACCAGAGGGTCGTTCAATCGGCTCTTGAGGAGAATTGCCACAGTCGACACTTCATTAGTGTCAGCAGCGTAATAATCCGCCACGAAGCCTGCGCCCGCGAAATTGGGAAACGAAAACACCAACGCCTTGAGGATTCGACAATACCGGGACCGCCCCCCTGCCTAGAGATGGAGCAACCGCACCAAGCGGTGCCCCTGATCCGGAGTTGACGCCCATGGAAATCCCCCCCTCCTCCACCGCCCCCACCGTTGTGCTGGTGCACGGCGCCTGGGCCGACGGCTCAAGCTGGCAGCCCGTCATCCGCCTGCTGCTGAAGGCTGGCCTGCCCGTCGTGGCCGTCCAGAACCCCACCACCTCCCTCGCCGACGACGTGGCCGCGACGCGGCGGGTGCTGAACACCATTCCCGGCCCCGTCGTCCTGGTTGGGCACAGCTGGGGCGGCACGGTGATCACCGAAGCCGGCAACGACCCGAAGGTGAAGGCGCTGGTCTATGTCGCCGCCTTCGCCCCGGGGGTGGGCCAGAGCACCGGCGACCTGGTGGGCGCGCATGCCGCCCCGCCGGCCCTGGGCAAGATCATTGATGACGGCACCGGCTTCCTGACCTTGAGCGTCGACGGCTGGGTGCAGGACGTGGGCCAGGACCTGCCGGAGGAGGAGGCGCGGCTGCTGGCCGTGCTCCAGCCGCCGCTGGCGGGCCGCACCTTCACCGACACCATCACCCAGGCCGCCTGGTCCAGCCGCCCCACCTGGTACATCATCTCCAGCGAGGATCGCATCGTGAGCGTCGAGCTGCAGCGTGCGCTGGCCGTGCAGATGAAGGCGAAAACCACGGAGCTGAAGGCCAGCCACCTGTCCCTGTTGTCGATGCCGGAGGCGGTGGCCAAGGTCATCGGCGACGCGGTCGCGGCCGTCGCCGGTTAATACCAAGGAGCGATGATTCCCATTCATCGCTCCTTGGTATCGGCGGCGACCGCCGCCGCGCGCCATAAGGCGCGGAAGCCAAGCCGCCGGATGGCGGCGCCGGCGACTGAGGGCGATGAGCCTGGCCATAGGTCAGGATCATCGCTACTTGGTATAAGCCCCAGCCCGGCGCAGGCGGGGCGCGGGGATCAGAACCCGAACTCCAACTGCGCCGGGGGTCCCGCCGCCTCGAAACTGGACACCGTGACGCCCAGCAGGCGCACGCCGGTGGGCAGGGGATAGACGGTGCGCACCAGGTCGACGCTGATGGTGCGCAACGTCTCCCGCGACACCACGGGGGCGGCCAGGGTGCGGCTGCGGGTGGCCTGGCGGAAGTCGCCGTACTTGATCTTCACCGTGACGGTGCGGCCGAAGGCCTGGGCCTTCTCGCACCAGGCCCACACCTCATCCGCCATGGACAGCACCCCCTGCTCCACGGCCGCCGGCTCCGTCAAATCCTCCAGGAAAGTGGTTTCCGAACCGGAGGATTTGCGCGGGCGGTCGGACACCACGGGACGGTGGTCCTCGCCATGGGCGATGGCGTGATACCAGGGGCCGGACTTGCCGAAGTGGGTTTGCAGGAAGCTGACGGTCTGCCGCCGCAGGTCGGCGCCGGTGTGGATGCCCAGGCTGTTCATCTTTTCCGCCGTCACCGGACCCACGCCGTGGAACCTGCCCACTGGCAGGGTCTCGACAAACGCCTCGCCATAACCCGGCGGCACGACGAACTGGCCGTTGGGCTTGCGGTGGTCGGAGGCCAGCTTGGCCAGGAACTTGTTGTAGGAGACGCCGGCGGAGGCGTTCAGCCCCGTCTCTGCCTTGATGCGGGCGCGGATTTCCGTGGCGGTGGCCGTCGCCGTGGGCAGGCCCCGGCGGTTCTCGGTCACGTCCAGATAGGCCTCGTCCAGCGACAGCGGCTCGATCAGGTCGGTGTAGTCGGCGAATATCTCCCGGATCTGGCGGGAGATGGCGCGGTACACCTCGAACCGGGGCGGCACGAAGATCAGGGGTGGGCATTTGCGCAGGGCGGTGGTGGAGGGCATGGCGCTGCGCACGCCGTACTCCCGCGCCTCATAGCTGGCCGCCGCGACCACGCCACGCTTGGCGCCATAGCCCACGGCCACGGGACGCCCGCGCAGCTGCGGGTTGTCGCGCTGCTCCACGGACGCATAAAACGCGTCCATGTCGACGTGGATGATCTTGCGGATGCCGGGGCTGGTCATAGCCCCGGCATCTTAGCAGAGTCATCATGAACAGAGAGAGAACATCATCACAGATGCCTCTCTTCCCACCGGCTCATATCACCGGCGGGCCCTTTCACCGCCAGACGGTTTCAGGAAACCGGGCGCACCAGTTCCAGCTGGTCGCCGACGCGGCGCAGGTGCAGTTCCAGGGCCTGCTGGCCGGCACCCCGGGGCACGGAAACCACCGCTTCCTGCTCGGGCGCCAGGGTGGAAACGAAACGGACGGTGCTGGCCGGGTCCTGGGTGCCGGCGGTGACCACCACCTGGTAACCGGCCTTGGTCGGATGGTAGTAGAGGTTGACGTCGACGGCGTCGAACTTGGCCTTCAGGGCCGTGTCGGCGGTCAGGGTCTCAGACCGGGCCACGGTCGCCAGGCCCACGGCACCGGCGACGACGGCGGAAAACAGGATGGAATGGGCGGCGATGGAGCGCGACATGATGAACCTCTATTGGATAGGGCGCGCAGCATTTGCTGCAACTGCGAACACCAATATGGCACCTGCGAGATAATAGACAACGGTGTCAGTCGCTCAGCCGCCATGCGGTCCAAGAAGGCCATAGGTGACTTGCGTCATTGCCGGCGCGGCGCCGGGGGCCGTAAAGCCTCGGGCCTCTGAGCCATGCTCAGGCCACGGGCACCCTGCCCTGGGGCGTCGCTGCGGGCAGTTCGACCGCATGGATGGCACGGATCAGATCGCTCTTCACGGCGGGCACGATGTCCTCGGCGGTGGAGAAGCCCACGACGACATCCAAGGCCCGCGCGTCGCCGGAACGGTCGAACAGCACGGTGGGGCCAGGCAGGATGCGGGAATCGGCGGCCACGATGCGACCCACCACCTCGGCAACGCCCTCCAGATCGCTGGTCTCCGGAATGCGGAAGCGCAGCTCGCCAGCATGGGCCGGGGTGGGATGGACGCTCATGTTGCGTAGCGCCTGACCCCAGACGCTGTTGTTGGGAATGATGATCTGGATTTGGTCGTCGGAGATCAACTCGGTCCAGAACAGCGACAGGTCGCGAACCGTGCCGGTGGCGCCGCCCACCTGCACCTTGTCGCCGATCTTGAAGGGCCGGAAGATCAGCAGCATGACGCCGGCCGCCAGGCTGGACAATGTGCCCTGTAGGGCCAAGCCGATGGCCAGGCCGGCGGCGCCGATGACGGCGACCAGGCTGGCGGTCTGGATGCCGAACTGGGCCAGCACCGCCAGGACGGTCAGGGTCAGCACGGCGTAGCGCGCCAGGCTGGCGAAGAAGCCCCGCAGCATGGCGTCGAATTGCGGGGTGCGGGCCAGGACGGTGGAGACGATGCGGCCGGCCTTGCCGGACAGCCACAGCCCGATGAGCAGGATCAGGATCGCGGCCAGCAGGTTGACGCCATTGGTCACGACCCAGGGGATCAGGGCATTAAGGCTGACCAGGAAAGCCTGGGTCTTCTGATCCACGGAGTCCAGCACGGGAAGGTCCAGGACGGGCATAGTCAGGTGCATGCGAGGGAAGCTCCGGTTGGCCACGGGGATAAACGCCAGCGGCACGAGATAGTGACTCGTGCCGCTGTAGACCCCGACTGGGGCCGCCGGAGCGAGCACCGCAGGGCGCAGCGAGGATAAGCCTGGGCGGACGGATGTCCGCCGCCCGGCGACTGAGGGGGCATTTGAACGGTCACGTTCAAATGCAGCGCGTATAAGCAAGATAGGGCGGTGCCGCGACACCGCCACCCCGAACTGGGCCTGAGTTTTGACCCCAGAACGCCAGAACCCCGCCAGCGAGGTGCTGACGGGGTTCTGGGTAATTTGGTTGCGGGGGCAGGATTTGAACCTGCGGCCTTCAGGTTATGAGCCTGACGAGCTACCGGGCTGCTCCACCCCGCGGATGTTGGTGCATGG
>NZ_VITR01000031.1 GCF_007827955.1 Nitrospirillum pindoramense | reverse complement strand
CTGAAGAGCCGTGCTAGACCAGCACGTCAATAGGTGGCATGTGGAAGCGCGGCAACGCGTGAAGCTAAGCCATACTAATCGCTCGTCCGGCTTGATCACTCCTTAACGGCGCCGCGCGCAACGGTAATCCCGTGCGCTGACGCCCGGTGCGATATACGGGTTTATTCAAGACCTCATCACAAGAACGCGAAAGGCCATCCCGATGGGGTGGCCTTTTCGCATTTGTGCGCCCATTTCACCCGCTTGCCCCGTGTAACCTCCGAGGACATCGGGAAGGGGCCGGGAAATCAGCACCGTCGATTACAACCAGATCGTCGCCCGCTTCCATGCCGGCGATCTGGCCGGGGTGGAAAGCGCCTGCCGGCGCATCCTGGCGCGGGATCCGCGTCAGCCGGCCTTCTTGCATGTGCTGGGCCTGGTGGCCCAGGCGCGGGGCCAGTCCGCCATCGCCGTCGAACTGATTGGCGAGGCCGTGGCGCTGAAGCCGGACGACAGCGCCATGCACGGCAACCTTGGCATCGCCCTGGCCAAGCTGGGCCGCCTGGACGCGGCGGAAGGCGCCTACCGCCGCGCCATCGCCCTGCGTCCCGACAATGCCGACGCCCACAGCAACCTGGGCAACGTCCTGCGGCACCATGGTCGTTGGGAGGAGGCGGAGGCGGAATACCGCCAGGCCCTGACGCTGCGCCCCACCTTCGCCGAGGCGCACAGCAACCTGGGCAACGCGCTGCGCCAGCGCGAGGACCTGGAGGGGGCCGAGGCCGCCTATCGCCAGGCCCTGGACCTCAAGCCGGCCTATCCCGAGGCCCATTACAACCTGGGCAACGTGCTGCTGGACCGGGGACAGGTGGCCGAGGCCATGGCCTGCTATCGCGCCGCCCTGGCCTTCAATCCCCAGCTGGTGGAGGCGCACAACAACCTGGGCAGCGCGTGCAAGGCCCTGGGCGACATGGATGAGGCCATCGCCTGCTATCAGGCGGCCTTGGCGATCGACCCCCGCTATGCCGAGGCCCGCTATAATCTGGGTTTGGCCTGGCTCGGCCTGGGGGACTATGCCCGCGGCTGGGCGGCGTATGAATGGCGCTGGGCCAGTCCCGACTTCCGCCCCCACCGGCGCCCCTTCAGCCAGAAGACCTGGCGGGGGGAGGACGCGGGCGACGCCACCGTGCTGCTGCATGCCGAGCAGGGCTGCGGCGATACCATCCAGTTCTGCCGCTATATTCCCTTGGCGGCCGCCCGTTGCCGGCGAGTGGTGGTCGAGGTGCCGCGCCCGCTGCTGCGGCTGCTGCGGGCCGCCCCCGCCCTGACGGCCGTGGGGGAGGTTGAGATCATTCCCCGGGGGACGCCCCTGCCGGCCTTCGACCTGCACTGCCCCCTCATGAGCCTGCCCCTGGCTTTGGACACACGGCTGGAGACGGTGCCGGCCACGGTGCCCTATCTCGTGGCGCCGGTGGCGCCTGCCGCGGCACCGGGTTGTTTTCGCGTCGGCCTGGTTTGGGCCGGCAATCCCACCTACAAGGTCGACCGTCGCCGATCCCTGACCCGGGCACAGGTCGACTCGCTGGTGGCCGCCTGCCCGGGGGTCGAGTTCCACAGCCTGCAGAAGGACCCGGAAGCCAACGGCGGCCTGCCGCAGGGCGTCATCGATCGCATGGGCGAGGTCGAGGACTTCGCCGATACCGCTGGGCTGATCCAGGCCCTGGATCTGGTGATCAGCGTCGACACCTCCGTCGTGCATCTCGCCGGTGCGCTCGGCCGGCCGGTGTGGCTGTTGAACCGCTTCGATACCGACTGGCGTTGGCTGTACGGCCGCGATGACAGCCCGTGGTATCCCACCCTGCGCCAATTCCGGCAGGAAACCCCTGGGGATTGGTACGGCGTCCTGGCCCGGGTGGCCGCCGCGCTGGATGATGCGATGCCGCGCCCATGAAAAAAGCCGCCTGGGCCTTTCGCCCCGGCGGCTTCCTCCAACAAGATCGAGACGTGGATCAGGCGGCGCGGTTCAGCTTGCGCACCTTGGCCCACAGTTCGGACGGCTGGCGGTCCAGCTCGAACATGGAGACCTTGGACGGCTCGCGGCCCTGAACAGCGCATTCCAGCAGGAACATGTTGGTCTTCTGCGGGTCCAGCCCATGCGCTTCGCAGGCGGCGACGAAGGCGGGATCCAGTTCCAGGGTGGACATCGGACTTGCTCTCTCACAAGGTTGGCGGTGCGGTTCCCCATCGGGGGCTGCCTGGATAATATCGCGATGCAGCATGGCGGAACTAGGGCGATTTCGCATCTGCGGCATGACAAATCGGTGGCCGATTTTCCGGAACAAGTCGCCGTGTTGAGGAGGTTCCGATGAAGCCCTGGATCTCTTCCGTCCTGGTCATGTTGGCGGTCCTTCCCGCCGCGTGCCAGCAGGCTCCGGCGCCCTTGACCTTCGATGGGCTGGAGCCCGTGCACTTGGGTATGACGGTGGCCCAGGCGGAGTCGGCGCTGGGCGTTGCTTTCCGTCCCATGCAGCAGGCCCAGTCAGAGGATTGCTGGCTGACCGGCCGTGGCGACGGCAAAGACAAGCAGATCAGCTACATGGTGCAAAAGGGTCGGATCACCCGCATTGACGTCTTCGCGCCACCCGGTGGGGAGGCGACCATCCAGACCGCCAAGGGGATCGGCGTGGGGGCCACGGAGGCGGCGGTGCTTAAGGCCTATGGCCCTGCGGTATTGGTGCAGCCCCATGCCTATGAGGAGGGGCACTATCTCCGGATCGAGAGAGAGGGACGGGTCCTGCTGTTCGAAACGGCCGACGGCCGGGTCACGCGCTTCCGCGCGGGCTTCCCCCCGGCCGTGGACTATATCGAAGGCTGCCTCTGATGCGGTGCATCCACTCTGGGTCGCGTCACTCCGCCAGCAGGATGGTGCGGGCGGGCACGGTCAGCTTGCGCAGGGTGTTGCCGGCGTCGTCGTTCTCGAACAGCAGGACGTCATAACCCCACAGGTTGGCGACATGCTGCAGCACGGCCTTGGCGTCCTCCTCCGCCAGCAGCACCCCCTTCTGCACCTTATGTTCCAGGATAAGGCGGCGGTCGCCGGCCAGGTCCACGTCGGTGATCTGGATGTCGGGGTCGAGGGAGGAGAAGTCGTACTGCGCGGCCAACTGCTGGCGCACCCGGCGATAGCCGCGCTCGTCATGGATGGCGCTGACGCGATAGACCGATTCGTCGCTGTCGTCGTGCAGGTGGAACAGCCGCATCTTACGCATCAGGTGCGGGCTCAGATACTGCAGGATGAAACTCTCGTCGCGGTAATTGGCCCAGGCGTCGCGAAGGGCCGCCATGGCGTCGCCGCTGCCGGCATAGCCAGGGAACCAGGCGCGATCCTCCTCCGTCGGGTTGGTGGCGATGCGCTCGATGTCTTGCATCATGGCGAACCCCAGGGCATAGGGGTTGATGCCGGAATAGCGCGGGTCGTCGAACGACGGCTGGAACACCACGCTGGTATGGGAGTGCAGGAACTCCATATAGGCGCCGTCACTGATGCGTCCCAGCTCGTGCAGGCGGGTCATTATGCGGTAGTGCACATAGGTGGCGCACCCCTCGTTCATCACCTTGGTCTGCCGCTGGGGGGAGAAGTATTGCGCCACGTGGCGGACGATGCGCAGCACCTCGCGCTGCCAGGGGGCCAGGCGTGGCGCCTTCTTCTCGAGGAAATACAGCAGGTTCTCTTCCGGCAGGTCCAGCAGGGCCCGCCGCCGCTCCTCATCCGACGGCGCCTTCAGGCCCTTCTTGGTGGGCACCGTGCGCCATAGGTCGTTGTACAGCTGGCGCTGCACTTCCTGCCGCTCCTGCTCCCGCCGCGCTTCGGATTGCAGGTCCAGGCGGCGGCGGGGATAGCGGTGGATGCCCTGGTTCATCAGGGCGTGGGCGGCGTCCAGGGTGCGTTCCACCAGCTGCTGGCCATAGCGTTCCTCGCACCGGGCGATATAGGCCTTGGCGAAGTCCAGATAGCCCAGGATGCCCTCGGCATCCGTCCACTGCTGGAACAAGTAGTTGTTCTTGAAGAAGTGGTTGTGGCCGAACGCCGCGTGGGCGATGACCAGCGCCTGCATGGTGATGGAGTTCTCCTCCATGATGTAGCTGATGCAGGGGCTGGAATTGATGACGATCTCATAGGCCAAGCCGCGCATGCCGCGGCGGTACATGGCTTCATCCCGGGCGAAATGCTTGCCGAAGGACCAGTGCCGGTACAGCAGGGGCATGCCGATGGAGGCGTAGGCGTCCAGCATCTGCTCGGAGGTGATCACCTCGATCTGGTTGGGGTAGACGTCCAGGCCCAGCTCCCCCAACGCGATCTCCTGGATGGCGTCGTGGCAGCGCTTTACGGTGTCGTAGTCCCAATCGGCCCCGGTGTAGAGCAGGCGGGCGTCATCGGGTGGCGGCGCTTTCTCCCCTGGTTTCGATCTCTCAGGCTGTTTCAGGCGTTCTACGGGGGCTAAGGTCAAGGTGTCGCCTCCTCCGACTGTTTCGCGCCGTCGCGGGCGAACAGCTCACGGAATACCGGGTAGATTTCCCGCCGATGGCGGACCTTCTTCATCACGAACGGCGTCTCCGTGCCGGTGATCTGCTTGTAGGTCCGCCACAGGTCGGTCTCGCGGGCATGGGTGGCGAAGCCCGCCGGCATGGAATCGGGGTCGGACCCGACCTCGACATAGGCGTAATACTGGCAGGCCGGCAGCAGGTCATGCTCCAGCAGGGCCGCCGTCCGCCCGCCGTCGCTGGTGGTGTTGTCGCCGTCGGAGGCCTGGGCGCCGTAGATGTTCCAGTCGGCGACGGGATAGCGCTCCTTGATGATGCGCTTCATCTCCTCCAGGGCGGTGGACACCATGGTGCCGCCGGTCTCGGTGGAGTGGAAGAACGTGTCCTCGTCCACCTCCTCCGCCTCATGGGTGTGGCGGATGAAAACCACCTCCACCTGCTTGTAACGGCGGGTGAGGAACAGGTAGAGCAGCATGAAGAAACGCTTGGCCAGGTCCTTCATGTGCTCGGTCATCGAGCCCGAGACGTCCATCAGACAGAACATCACCGCCTGGGCCGCCGGCTTGGGAATGGGGGTGAAGCGGTTGTAGCGGACGTCGATGGGGTCGATGTAGGGAATGCGCTTGGAGCGCAGGACCTGACGTTCCAGCAGGCCGCGCAGTTCCATCAGCCGGTCGGGGTCCTTGCCCGGCTGGGCTTCCAGTTCCGCGATCTCCGCCTCCAGCGCCAGCATCTCCTCCGTCTTGGGGCGCTTCAGGGCGATGCGGCGCGACAGGCTGTTGCGCATGGTGCGCACCAGATTGAGGTTGGTGGGCGAGCCGGAGGATGAATAACCGGCGCGCTGCCACAGCACGGCGTCCGCCGCCTTCAGCTTGCGCTTGGCGAGATCGGGCAGTTCCAGATCCTCCATGAAGAGGTCCATGAACTCCTCCCGCGTCAGGACGAAGCGGAACTCGTCCTCGCCGCCGCCGTCGGGGCTGCCTTCATTGCCGCGGCCCGCCCCGCCGCCGCCCGGCGGCTTGGCGATGGTGTCGCCCTCCATGAACTCCTTGTTGCCGGGCACCACGTGGTCGCGGATGCCGCCCTGGCCGGAGCGGTGGAAGGTGGGTTCGGAAATGCCGCCGGTGGGGATGGAGATGTCGGCGCCGCTCTCCACGTCCTTGATGCGGCGGTTGCTGGACGCGCCGTTCACGGCTCGGAGGATCTGCTCCTTGGCGCGGCGGATGAAGCGCTGGCGGTTGGCCAGGCTCTTGCCCTTGGGATTGCTGCGGCGATCGACAATGATCATCGACGACAAGGCATTACTCCCCGTATCCCTGTCCGGGATGGCCGGCGGCGCCGACGGGCCCGGGGCCGTCGCAGGCACCGGGCGGGGGGAGCGCCACCGGCATCAGCCGGATGGGGTGGTGTCCGTAGGGCGGGTGAGCGCCAGGGGGACCAGTGGGATCAAGGGGGGCCGGCGGGAAAGGCCGACCCCGCCTGGGTCCCGCCTCAGCCCGCCTGCTTCACCCGCATGTACCACTCGACCAACCGGCGCACCTGGCGCTCGGTGTAGCCGCGATCCACCATGCGCTCGACGAACTCGTGGTGCTTCTTCTCCGTCTCGCCATCCTTCTTGCTGCCGAAGCTGATGACCGGCAGCAGCTCTTCCACCTGGCTGAACATACGCCGTTCGATGACCAGGCGCAGCTTCTCATAAGAGGTCCAGCTGGGGTTGCGGCCGGCGTTGGCCGCCCGTGTCCGCAGCACGAACTTCACCACCTCGTTGCGGAAGTCCTTCGGGTTGGCGATGCCCGCCGGCTTCTCGATCTTGGTCAGCTCCTGGTTCAGCAGGTCCCGGTTCATCAACTGGCCGGTGTCGGGATCCTTGAAGTCCTGATCCTCGATCCAGGCGTCGGCGTAGTCGACGTAGCGGTCGAACAGGTTCTGGCCGTAATCGTGGTACGACTCCAGGTAGGCCTTCTGGATTTCATAGCCGATGAACTCCGCATAGCGCGGCGCCAGCTCGGCCTTGATGAATTCCAGGTAGCGCTTCTCCGTCTCATCCGGGAACTGCTCCCGGCGGATGGCCTGTTCCAGCACGTACATCAGGTGGACCGGGTCGGCCGCCACCTCCACCGTGTCATAGTTGAAGGTGCTGGCCAGCACCTTGAAGGCGAAACGGGTGGAGATACCGTTCATGCCCTCATCCATGCCGGCGGCGTCTTTGTATTCCTGCAGGGTGCGGGCCTTGGGGTCCGTCTCCTTCAGGCTTTCGCCGTCATAGACGCGCATCTTGGAGAACAGGTTGGAGTTCTCATGATCCCGCAGGCGGGACAGCACGGTGAACCGGGCCAGCATCTCCATGGTGCCGGGGGCGCAGGGCGACTTGGCCAGTTCCGATCCGCCGATCAGCTTCTCATAGATGCGCTGTTCCTCGGTGACGCGCAGGCTGTACGGGACCTTGACCACGCAGATGCGGTCGATGAAGGCCTCGTTGTTCTTGTTGTTCTTGAAGCTTTGCCACTCCGCCTCGTTGGAGTGCGCCATGATGACGCCGGTGAAGGGCAGGGCGCCGATGTTCTCGGTGCCGATGTAGTTACCCTCCTGCGTGGCGGTCAGCAGGGGGTGCAGCATCTTGATGGGCGCCTTGAACATCTCGACGAATTCCAGCAGGCCCTGGTTCGCCCGGTTCAGGCCGCCGGAGTAGCTGTAGGCGTCGGGGTCGTTCTGCTGGAACATTTCCAGCTTGCGGATGTCGACCTTGCCCACCAGGGAGGAAATGTCCTGGTTGTTCTCGTCGCCCGGCTCGGTCTTCGACACCGCGATCTGGCGCAGGCGCGAGGGGCGCAGCTTCACCACGCGGAACCGGGTGATGTCGCCGCCGAACTCATCCAGGCGCTTGATGGCCCAAGGGCTGACTAGGCCGGTCAAGCGGCGGCGAGGAATGCCGTAGCGTTCCTCCAGCGCCTCGCCCATGGTGCCGGGATCGAACAGGCCCAGGGGGCTTTCGAACACCGGGCTCAACTGGTCGCCGGCCTTCAGCACGTAGATGGGCTGTTCCTCCATCAGGGCCTTCAGGCGTTCGGCCAGCGAGGACTTGCCGCCACCCACGGGGCCCAGCAGGTAGAGGATCTGCTTGCGCTCCTCCAGCCCCTGGGCCGCGTGACGGAAGAAGCCCACGATGCGCTCTATCGTCTCCTCCATGCCGTAGAACTCGGCGAAGGCGGGATAGATCTTGATGGTTCGGTTCATGAAGACGCGGGACAGGCGGCTGTCCTTCGCGGTGTCCACCACCTCCGGCTCGCCGATGGCGGCCAGCAGGCGCTCCGGCGCGCTGGCGTACATCATCGGGTCGTCGCGGCACCCTTCCAGGTACTCCTGCAACGACATCGCCACCTCGCGGCGCGCCTCGTAGCTCTGGGCGAAGGTTGTGAACAAATCGGTCGACTTCGGCATGGGCTCACCCTTTCAGAAGGATCACGCCTTTCAGGCAACTCGACGGGCGGTCCTGTAACGCCGGACCGCGACGGCTCCTAACCCCCGTGCCAACGGGGTACCAAGCTCGCAACGACAGTCAGGGCAGGCAAGTTCCGTACCAACCGGTGCGGCGGCCCTCTGGCGCCCCTCGTCGTTCTCCGCGTCTCCCTGCTACCGTGGTCCTTGACTTAGATATTGGTGGCCAATTGCGACGGAGTAGAGGCGAAGCGGGACTTTTCGGAAGAATAACATTTAAAGATAACGATACGTTGACTGCTCACTGTCGCTGCCGGCCCGTGGCCCCGGCACGCTTGTCCGCTCATCAACCGGGCCCATCCCGCGGCGCCCGTTCCCATGCTCGCTGTCCGCGCGAACCTGCCCGGGACATCCCGCGACCGGTCCGTCGGCGCTATTTCCACGCGCATTCCCTGATGCCAGGGTGAGGCCAAGGCGTCACCAAAGCCTTAACGCTGGGCAGGGAAACATGGTTGTTGGCCGCATCGACCCTCTCGCGGGGGCGACAGGCAGGTCTCTACCGATCCTGAATGACCCCGTTTTCTTCAGGCTGAAGCGGGGTGACCGGCTATAGATAGATGCTAAACCAGCCTTCGGGTCTAGCGCTAGTCCCTCTATCCTTAAGGCGGACTATTTCCAGATGGCGGAGGTCCAACGGCATCTGCCCGCCGGCTGGGCAATTGCCTGCAAAGACGGCGGGGTCACGGCTTTCCGGGCACCGTTTCTGGCACCGCCACGGCATCGGGGCTGAGGGTCAGCGGTGGCCGGGCCCGGGGCGGCGGCGCCGGATGCACCATGTCGTCGCGGAAGGGGGCCATCATGGCCAGGAAACGGTTCTGCGCCGCATAGGGGATGTGGCGCCGGTCCATCGCCTGCTGCAATTCCTCCACCAGGGCGTTGAACTCGCGATCGCCGATGCCATAACGGGCGTGGGCCATCTTCATGTCCATGCCCTTGTACGCGCAGGGGCCACCCAAGGCGGCGCAAAACTGGCTCACCAGTTCCTTCTTGATGTGGGCGCGGTTGGCGTTGACGAAATAGGGGCGCAGGTCGGGGTTGCGCATCATCCCGTCCATGAAGTCATCCACCAGGGCCGTCAGGCCCGGCTGCCCGCCGAACGTCTGGTACAGCTCCGGCGAGGGGCCCGAGGCACAGCCGGTCAGGAGGGGGCTGGCGAGCGCTGCGACCAGCAGCGGGACGGCCAGCAGCAAGGCGTTCAGGGAACGACGGGGGGCCTGAATGTGGGGGGCCATGCTTCAGAACCCCGCTTGCAGCGACAGATAGATGGCGTTCTGCCGCGTGGGCGTGACCACCCGGCCCAAATTCACGTACGCCAGGGTGAACGCCAGGTTCTTGCCCGGCAGCCAGGCGACGAAGGCGTCGTACCAGTCGTCCTCCGGCGCCAGGCCGGGGTTGGCGCGGGCCAGGGTGTTGGGCTTCATGCGATACTCGATGCCCGCCACCAGTGTGCGGTCCAGCAGCAGGGCGGCGCTGCCCCCCCATTCGGCGTGATAGTCATCGTCGGCCCCGCCGAAGCCCAATAGGCCGGTCTGGTTGGCCTTGGTCAGGCGCAGCGTGCCGCTGAGCAGCAGGCTCTGCGCCAGCAGGATCTTGGTGGCGCTGGCATAGACATCCACGCCGTCGTCGCTGCGCGCGCCCAGCGCCTTCACCAGGCTGGCGCGGTTGTTGGACTTGTACTGGGCGCCCACCGCCACCTGCGGCATCCAGCTATCCTGGTCATAGACGGCATCGCCCGCCACCCGCACCTTGAGGCCGGCGATGGTGTCGGTGAGGGCGTAGCCGTCGCCCAGGCCCAGGGCGCCGCCGATGGCCTGGGTGTCGAAGCGGTTCTGGGCCACCGACACCTCCACCCGGTCCCATAGGCCGAGCAGGGCGCCATAGGCGTTCATGCCGTAATCATGGGTGCGGATGGCGGTGAAAAAGGCGGTGGCGCCCACCTCCTCCCGCGTGCCGCCGCCGCCGATGACGGCCCAGGGGGTCAGGCCGCCGCCCGCCGCCCCTTCAACCTGGGTGACACCGCCGGTGGCGAGAAGTTTGCCGCTGAAGGTGGGGTCTTCCGGCCGGCTGACGGTGGCCGCCGCCGCAGGCGCGCCGATAGTGCCCAGGACGACACCCAGGCACACGACGACTCGGCCGCCGCGGCCTATGCCGGGCAGCCGCCCCCAAAGCGAACCCACGATACCGCCCCCGTCCTGTGCCTGTGCAACCATCCCGCCCGCTCGGCACGGGCGCGACGGTAAATGGCGGTCCCAGACCCGTCGTCAAGGCGACGCTATCCGGAAGGTCAGGGTGGTGCGGACGGTCCGCTCAGCGCTGCTTGGCGCCGAACAGGTTCTCGCGCGCCTTGTCATCCATGGCTTGGCCGGCGGGCCGGGCCCTGTCCTTCAGCAGCTCCAGGCCGCGCTGCACGGCGGGACGCGCCGCGATGGTGTCGATCCAGCGCTTCACATGGGGGAAGTCCGCCAGATCGATCTCATAGCGCTCATGCAGGCGCAGCCAGGGGAAGGTCGCCATGTCGGCGATACCGTAGTCCCCGGCCAGGAATTCCGTCTTGCCCAACTGGGTGTTGGCCACGCGGATCAGGCGCCGCGCCTCATTGGTGTAGCGGTCGATGCCGTATTGGATGCGCTCGGGCGCATAGTGACGGAAGTGTCCGGCCTGGCCGAACATGGGACCCACGCCACCTATCTGCCACATCAGCCATTGGACATGGCCGTACCAAACCGCGGCATCGGTGGGGCGGAAGCGCCCCGTCTTCTCCGCCAGGTAGATCAGGATGGCGCCCGATTCGAACAGCGACAGCGGCGCGCCGTTGGGACCATGGGGATCGACGATGGCCGGCATGCGGTTGTTGGGCGAAATGGCCAGGAAGTCCGGCTTGAACTGGTCGCCCGCGCCGATATCCACCGGATGGACGACATAGGGCAGGCCCATCTCTTCCAAGGCGATGGAGATCTTGTGTCCGTTGGGGGTGGGCCAGGCATAGAGGGCGATGGCCCCGGAGTTGGCGGGCTGGGTATCGGCGGTGTCGGTCATGTCGGTCATGGCGCGGCTCTCGCTCGGGCAGGGGATGGGACGCCGAGGGTCCTCGAAAAGGTTAACGGGCCGCTGCGACGGTCATCACAGCGGCCCGGTCCCTCAGCATGACCCTGGGCGCACCCGCACAGCCTCCCCATCGCCCCGTCAAGGGCGGGAAGGGCGCTGCCTCAACCAGCGTCAGAATCCGCCGGCCACGTAGACCCGCAGGCTTTCGACCTCGCTGGTGGCCTCCGCCAGGCGGTGCTTCACCACGTCGCCGATGCTGATGAATCCCACCAGTCGGCCATGCTCCATGACCGGCATATGGCGGAAGCGGCCTTCCGTCATGCGGGTCATGATGGTCGATACGGTGTCGTAGGGCGAACACGCCACCACACGGCGGGTCATGAGTTCGGACACGCTTTGGTTCAGCACGGCGGGGCCATGGGTCGCCAGCCCGCGCACGATGTCGCGTTCTGAGATGATGCCGGCCACGCCGCCGCCCGCGTCCAGCACCAGGACGGCACCAATGCGGTGGGCCGCCAGCAGGGCGGCGACCACCTCTATGGTGTCGGTGGGCTTGGCGCTGATGATGGCGCTGCTGTCTTTATGCTTCAGGATCCCGGAAACATGCATAGGCGCTTCTCCCGTTCCTCACGGGGGACGCGGGCGGGGTGATCGAAACCCCGACGATACGGCCTTCCCAAGGGCCGGTCTTCCGCGTGCCCAGTGGATTCATGCCAAGGAAACCAGCGCCGGCTTCTATTGACCGGTAACGGCCCCCTCCGGAAGCGGGCAGCGGCAAGCGGCCCCTCCTTCCAGAGGTTTATGAAACGTCATGTTGCGCCGCACCCGCAATGGGGCAAACGGGGACCCGCCCGGCCAAGGGCCAAGCCTTACGCATAGGTCAGTAAGGGAGGAATGGGGACGGACGCCGGCGATAACCTTGGACCCCCGGTCGCCCGGGGGTCATTCCGGTTCCGCAACGTCCGGTCGCTTATCGGGCGCGGCTGCCCACGCCGCCGGCCGCGGAGCTCTGCTGCGGCACCAGCGGCAGGCAGTTCTGCACGATGGCGTAGCACTGGGACAGGCGGCCAGCAGGGCTGTCGGTGGAGCTGCCGTAGACCAGCTGCTGCACGACGCCGTTCTTCAGGGTGAAGGTGGCGTTGCAGTTGCGGGCGGACACTTCCGTCGAGCCCCAATCGGCGCCACCCCAATAGCCGCGATGCCACGGGCCGCCACCGAAGCCACCCCAGTAGGACGGGCCCATGCGGGTCTGCAGGCTGTCGCTGGAATAGGTGTAGTATTCCACGTTGTCGACCGAGGTCTGGCGGGTGGGCACGCCGGCGCAGGACAGCAGGGTCTGCTTGGGCATGCCGACCAGCACACGCTGGGCCAGCGCCGCCTGGTCGGCTTCGGGGCTGGTGGCGCAACCGGCTATGGCCAACAAGCCCACCGCCGCAAGTGCCAAGGAACGGTACCGCATTTCAGTCTCCCTCACGCTTCCGGTTCGGCCACTGCCGCCGGATTGACAAGCCCCAACCGCCAGGCCCCGCCCCAGGGCCCTTCTTCTTAAGATAGTGCAGCCAGGTTCTTCCTACCAGGGCCGGCCGACGGGCGCATGGCGCCAGTTGTCGCGGGACGGGAAAGTTTCCTCGCCCGCCTATTCGGCGGCTTGCAATTCCTCGGCGGTCGCCAGGTCCACGGACACCAGTTGCGACACGCCCCGCTCCGCCATGGTGACGCCGAACAGCCGGTCCATGCGCGACATGGTCAGGCGATGGTGGCTGATGATGAGGAAACGGGTGTGGCCCGCCCGCGCCATCTCTTCCACCAGGTCGCAGAAGCGGCCCACATTGGCCTCGTCCAGGGGCGCGTCCACCTCGTCCAGCACGCAGATGGGCGCCGGGTTGCACAGGAAGACGGCGAACAGCAGGGCGATGGCGGTCAAGGCCTGCTCGCCACCCGACAGCAGTGACAGGATCTGAAGCTTCTTACCCGGCGGGCTGGCATAGATCTCCAGGCCGGCGTCCAGCGGATCCTCGGTGTCGGTCAGCTTCAGCTGGGCGCGGCCGCCACCGAACAGCTGGGTGAACATCTCCTGGAAATGGGCATCCACCTTGTGGAAGGCCGCCAGCAGACGCTCCCGCGCCTCCTTGTTCAGGCCGGAGATGCCCTGGCGCAGGCGGGCGATGGCGGACACCAGGTCCTCCCGCTCCGTCTTCATGACGCCGATCTGCTCGTCCAGCTCCTGCACCTCCTGCTCGGCGCGCAGGTTGACGGGGCCCATGTTGTCGCGCTCGGCTTCCAGCCGGCCCAGGCGCTGCTCCACGGCATGGGCCTCGGGCAGGGGCTCGCCCTCGTCCAGGCCGGCCAGGGCCAGCACCTGCTCCGGCGGGCAGTCCAGCCGCTCGGCGATGCGCTCCTTCACCGTGTCCAGGTGCTGATGGGCGGACCCCACGGCGGCCTCGGCATGGGCGCGGGCCTCGCGGGCGTCGGCCAGGCCGTTCTCCGCTTCCTTCAGGGTGCGTTCGGCGGCGGTCAGCGCGCCCTCGGCCTCCGCCAGATCGTCGCCGGCGCGGCTGCGCACCCGTTCCGCCTCATGGATCAGGTCGGCCAGGGTCAGGCGTTCTTCCTCGATTTCCGCCGGGCGCTCGGCCAGGCGTTCCTGTTCCTCGCGGGCCTCTTGGGCGCGCTCGGTCAGCTCCGCCAGGCGGCCACCGGTGCCGTCCCGGCGTTGGCGCCATGAGGAGTCCTCGGCGGCGATGGCGTCCAGCCGGCGGCGGCGGTCTTCCGCCTCGCGCAGCAGGCGGTCCAAGGCGTTCTGCGCCTCCGCCTGGGTGCCGCGCGCCTCCATCAGCCGCAGGCGGGCCTCGGCGATCTGCTCGCGGCCCTCGCCCGGCGGCGGCAATTCCTCCAGCGTGGCGCGGGCCTCGGCCCAGCGTTCCCGCAGGTCCTCCTCATCCGCCGCCATCTGGTCCAGGGTCTCGGACAGGGCGGCCAGGCGGCTGGCCAGGGCGGCGGCGGCCTGGGCAACCCGGGCATGGGTGGCGCGGGCGTCGGCCACGGCGCGGAAGGCGGCGCTGACGGCGTCGCGGGCGGCCCGGTCCTTGGCCGAGGCCTGGTCCACGGCGCGCAGTGCCTGGGCCACGCGCTCCTCCGCCGCGTCCTTCACCGCCTCATAGGCGGCGCGGGCCTCGGCCACCAGGGTGTCGGCCTCCGCGATCTCCTGTGTCAGCTCGGTCAGGCGGTTGCGCTGGCGCAGGCGTTCCGCCGCGGCGGTGGGGGCGCCGGCGGCGATGCAGTGCCCGTCCCAGCGCCAGGCGGCGCCATCGCGGGTCACCAGGAACTGGCCGGGCGCCAAACCGGCCGCCAGGCGGGTGCCGGTGGCCGTGTCGGCGACGATGCCGATATGGGCCAGGCAGCGGTCCAGCGCTGCTGGCGCCTTCACCTTGGCGGCCAGCGGCTCGGCGCCGTCCGGCAGGGCGGCCACCTGGGCCAGGGCAGGGAAGGCGCGCCAGTGAACGGGTGCGGCCTCGTCCAGCGGCGCGGTCAGGGCGTCGCCCAGGGCGGCTGCCAGAGCCTGTTCATATCCCTTGGCCACGGTCAGCGCGTCCACCAGGGGCGGAAACAGGTCGCCCGCGCCGGCCTTCAGCAGGCGGGTGATGGCGTCGGCCTCGGCCGTCAGGCGGGCGCGGTCGCCCTCGGCGCGTTGCAGGGCGTCACGGGCGGTCGCCTGCTCCTGCGTGCCCAGCGCGCGGGCGGCGTTGGCGGCCTGCTCGGCCGCCGCCTTGGCACCCTCGGCCTCTTCCGCGGCCCCCTTGGCCAGGTCCAGCCGCTCCTCGGCCAGGTGGATGGCCTCTTCCGCCTCGGCCACGTCGTCGCGGGCGGCCCGCTGGCGCTCCAGCTCCGCCTTCTGGGCCTGATGTTCCTCGATGCGGCGGCGCAGGGTGGCGACGCGCTGGTCCAGGTCCTGCACCTGGCGCTGGATCTGGGCGCGCTTGGCCTCATCCGCGGCCAGCCGCTCCGTGGCGGCGGCCAGCTCGGCATCCAGGCTGGCGACGGTGTCGCGGATTTCCTCCAGGCGGGCCTTGGCCAGTTCCTGGCTTTCGGCCTCATCCCCTTGCGCGTCGGCGATGGCCTGGCGTTCCTCCGCCAGGCGGGACAGGGCGCGGTCGGCGTCGGCCGCCAGGTCCTTTTCGCGCGCCAAGTCGCCCTCGATCTGGGCCAGGCGGCGTTGCAGGGTGGCCAGGGCCTCGGTCGCGCGCCGCTCCTCCGCATCCAACTGCTCCCGCGCCACCAGCAGGCGCTGCAGGGCGGCGGCGGCCTCCGCCTCCGCCTGGCGCTTGGGCGGCAGGCTGGCGGCGAGATCCGTGCGCTTGGTGGTGGCTTGCGTGACGGCCAGCATCAGGCCGCGCACCGCCTCCTCCGCCTTGTCGAATCCGGCCCGGGCCTGCATAACCTGGGCGGTGGCGGTGGTCCAGCGCAGGTGCAGCAGCAGCGCCTCCGCCCGGCGGATATGGTCGGAGATGTTGCGGTAGCGGGCGGCCTGACGGGCCTGCTTGCGCAGGTTCTGCAGCTGCGCGTCCATGGTGACGACCACGTCGTCCAGGCGCGTCAGGTTGGTTTCCGCCGCCTTCAGCTTCAGTTCCGCCTCATGCCGGCGGGAATGCAGGCCGGTGATGCCGGCGGCCTCCTCCAGCAGCTGGCGGCGGTCGCCCGGCTTGGCGTTGATCAGGGCGCCCACCCGGCCCTGGCTGACCAGGGCGGGGGAATGGGCGCCCGAGGCGTTGTCGGCCAGCAGCAATTGAACGTCGCGGGCGCGGGCGGGCCGGCCGTTGATGCGATAGTCGGACCCCGCGCCGCGTTCCAGTTTGCGGCTGATCTCCATCTCCGTCTGGACGGCGTCCGCCTTAACGCCCGGCGTGCCGGCCGTCAGGTTGGGGCTGTCCAGGTGCAGGACGACTTCGCACAAATTGCGCGCCGGGCGCGTGGCCGTGCCGCCAAAGATGACGTCGTCCATATCCTCGCCGCGCATCTTCTTGGCCGAGGTCTCGCCCATGGCCCAGCGCAACGCCTCCACCAGGTTGGACTTGCCGCAACCATTGGGGCCGACGATGCCGGTCATCCCGGGCTCGATCAAAAGCTCGGTGTGGTCCACGAAGGACTTGAAGCCGGAGATGCGAAGCTTGGTGAATTGCACGGGGGCTTACTTCTTCGGTGCCTTGGCGCCGGCCTTGATCAGGGCGGCGGCCAGCTTGTCGTAGTCGTTGGGGCCCGCGACGCGGTCCACTTCCTTGCCGCCCTTGCGGATGATCAGCGTGGGCGTCACCTCGATCTTGGCCTCGGTGGCCTCCTGGCTGCTGGTGGCCACATAATCCTGCAAGGGTTTGCTGGCGACGCAGGCGTCGTAGGCCGGGCCGGGCAGGCCGGCCATGCCCATCATCTCCTTCAGTCCCGCCTCGGGATCCTTGGCGCCCAGCCATTGGCTCTGGGTGCTGAACAGCAGGCTGCGGGCGTCATTATAGCTGGCGACGGGCAGGCAGCGCGTGGCCATGTGGGCCAGGTATCCCACGCGGTTGGTGGGGGTGTCATGGAAGACGAAGCGCACCTGGCCGGGATTGATGAAGTCCGCCTTCAGCCGGGGCAGCATCGACTCCTCGAAATGGGCGCAGTGCGGGCAGGAGTAGGAGGCGTACTCCTCCACCGTCACCGGGGCGTTGCCGCTGCCCAGGGCGCGGGTGCTGGTGGCGGCGGCGATGTCGATGCCGGCCGAGGCCGTGGGTACCGAAGCTGCGGGTACCGAAGCCGTGGGGGCCGCCTGGGCCAGCGCCAGGGCAGGCGCCAGCAGGGCGGCCGTCGCCACCGCGAGGGCGCGGGCGACCGGCGCCATTGTTCCCACTGGTCCGCGCGTGCCGCTGGCTTGCTTGACCTCCATCATCCCCATTCCCCTTGATCGCGACATCGACGGCACTGACTGTCATGAGGCGGCGCGCCGGGATCGCCCCGGCGCGCCATCCCATGTCACTTCTTGCGGCGGGTCAGCATGAACAGACCGCCCAGGACGACCAGCGCAGCCACGATGCCGCCCACGATCATGCCGGTGTTGGGGCCGCTGCTGGCGCTGGCGGCCGGGGCCGGCGTGGATGCCGGGGTGCTGGCCGGGGTGGACGCGGCCGGCGTGGCGGCGGCTGGTTGGGCGGCGGTGCCAGCGGTCGGATCGGGGGCGGGGTTGGCCGGCGCCTTGGCGCCCGCCTTCACCAGCGCGTCCGACAGCTGGCTGTATTCACGCAGGTTGTCGATCTTCTCCACCACCGCGTCGCCCTTCTTGATGAAGAAGGTCGGGGTGCCGTCAACGCCCAGCTTTTCCGACGCGTCCAGCCGGCTCTGGGTGATGAAGTCCTGCAGCGGCTTGCTGCTCAGGCAGGCGGTGAAGGTGGCATCGGACATGCCGCCCAGGCGCAGGGTCTGCTGCAGGGCCTTCAGCGGATCGTCGGCGTGCTCCCACTGCGCCTGCGTCTTGAAGATCAGGCCCTTGGCGGCGGTGTAGCGGTCGGCCGGCAGGCAGCGGGCGGCCATCTCGGCGGCGAAAGCCAGCTGGTCCAGCGGGAAGTCGTGGAACACCAGCTGCACCTGGCCGGTATCGATGAAGTCCGCCTTCAGCCGCGGCAGGAAGGCCTCCTCGAAATGGGCGCAGTGCGGGCAGGTGAACGAGGCGTATTCATCCACCACGATGGGCGCCTTGGTGTCGCCCAGCACGCGCGGGCTGGTCGCGGCCGCCACGTCGATGGTGACGGGGGCGTCCGCCGTCTGGGCGCTGGCGGCGCCGGCCACCAGGGCGCCGGTCATGGTGCCGGCGGCCACCACGGCCACGGCCAGCGAATTACGCACCAGCGAATTACGCAGATGTAGGTTCACCTTAGTTCCTCCGATACCAACTGTAGTGACTATAGGGGGCGCCGCCGGGGGCCGGCAAGCCGCCTCCGAAAGACTATCGCTTAGGGGATCCGGTCGGCTTCTCGGTCGCCAGGATGGCCCGGCCCAGGCTGGCCAGCGCCTCGCGCAGATCCCCGCTTTCCACGGCCGCCGTCTGGCTTTCCAGCGCGGCCGACTCCCCCGCCGACAGGCGGCGGGGCGTGGGCGCCGGGCGGTCCCGGCGGCGCTTGGTGGCGGGCGGGGCCTGCGTCAGCTTCAGGCGCGCGACGGCGCGGAACCCGAAGAAGCCGTTCAGGCGCTGCAGAATTTGCGGTTCCTCGTGCTGGATGAACAGGGCGGCGGGGCCGGAAACGCCCAGGTGCAGCACGGCGTCTTCCTGCCTGCCCTTGGGGAATTGCAGTTTCAGCGGCAGGGCGACGCTGGCCAGACGCGGGCCCACGATGGCGTCCCATTCGGCCAGCAGGGTGGCGAAGGCGGGGCCGTGCGGGCCCAGCGCCTTGCCGGCGATGGCGTTCAGGTGGCGGCCGATGGGGCGCGGGCCGGGCATGGGCGTCGGTGGACCTTGAAACAGTTGCGGGGGCGGCGTATCCGCTGGGGGCGCCCCTTTCGGGACCCCTTCCATGGGAAGAGTGTTTGGGGCCTGTTGAACCACGCCGCAAGGGGCTTTGACCATACAATGATCGTCGCAGGCGACTCCTTCCCTGTCGGCCCTGCCGGCGGACCTGACCTGCCGGCTCCCCGGCCCGCCGACCTGCTGGCCTGGTACGACGCCCACCGGCGCCAACTGCCCTGGCGGTCCGCCCCCGGAACGGTGGCCGATCCCTATCATGTCTGGCTGTCGGAAATCATGCTGCAGCAGACGACGGTGGTGACCGTGGGGCCTTACTTCCAGCGCTTCCTGGCCCGCTGGCCCACGGTGGCGGACCTGGCGGCGGCGGACCTGGACGCGGTGCTGAAGGAATGGGCCGGCCTCGGCTATTACGCCCGCGCCCGCAACCTGCATGCCTGCGCCCAGGCGGTGGTGGCGCGGCACGGCGGCCGCTTCCCGGCGGACGAGTCCGCCCTTCTGGACCTGCCCGGCATCGGCGCCTACACCGCCGCCGCCATCGCGGCCATCGCCTTCGACCTGCCGGCCACGGCCATGGACGGCAATGTGGAACGCGTCCTGTCCCGTATCTATGCCGTGACCGACCCGCTGCCGGGTTCCAAGCCCACGCTGAAAGCGCTGGCCTCGGCCCTGGTGCCGGCCAAGCGACCGGGCGACTATACCCAGGCGCTGTTCGACCTGGGCGCCACGCTGTGCAGCCCGCGCAACCCGTGTTGCGTGCTGTGCCCCTGGCGGGACGCTTGCCGGGGACGGCGGGACGGCATCGCCGACCTGCTACCGCGCAAGGCGGAGAAGGCGGCCAAGCCCACCCGCCGGGGTGTGGCCTTCTGGCTGACCAACGCCCGGGGACAGGTGCTGCTGCGCCGCCGGCCCGAGTCGGGCCTACTGGGCGGGATGATGGAGGTGCCGTCCAGCGCCTGGGAACCGGGCGCGGACCTGGCCTACACACGGGCGCTGGCCTGGGCGCCGGCGGCGGTGGACTGGCAGCGCCTGCCCGGCATCGTCCGCCACACATTCACCCATTTTCACCTGGAACTTACCGTCGTTCGCGGCCACCTGGTGGATGATGGCGCGGCGGTCGACGGCGTATGGTGCGCCCCCGCCGATTTCCATGACCAGGCCCTGCCCACCGTCATGCGCAAGGTCGTCACCTGGGCGCGCAGCGGGGGCAAGGACTGATCCCCCCAGGATCGCCGCGCTTCTCCTTGGGACTGCAGGCATATGGGACGAAACGTGGGTAAGGATGGCCAAGGGGCGGCAAAGCCGACGCGGCGTGCGCTGCTGACCGGCATGGGGGCCGCGCTGGCGGCGCCGATGGTGGCAGCTCCCGCTTGGGCCCGGCCTGGCGGCACGCCGGTGGATTTGGCGCTGGTGATGGCGGTGGACAGTTCCGCCAGCATTTCCAAGGTGATGCTGGACTTCCAGTTGCGCGGCCATGCGGCCGCCTTCCGCGACAAGGCGGTGCATCAGGCCTTGGCCGGCGGGCCCAAGGGCAAGGTGGCGGTGCAACTGGCCCTGTTCTCCGGCCCCGGCACCCTGACCACGCTGGTGCCCTGGACCCTGCTGGCCACGCCGCAGGACGCGCTGGCCCTGGCCGACCGCATCGACGCGGCGCCCGGCGTGGCCATGGGCGGCAACACGGCCCTGGGCGATTGCATCGTCCAGGCGGTGCGCCAGCTGGACGCCTGTCCCTACAATGCCGACCGCCGGACCATCGACCTGGTCAGCAACGGCTTCAACAACGGCGGCCTCGATCCCCGCTCCGCCCGGGCGCATGCCCAGGCCGCTGGGGTTGGGGTGAACGGCCTGGTCATCCTGGACGAATATGACTGGCTGGAGCCGTACTACCGCGAGAACGTCGTGGCGGGGGAGGACGCCTTCGTCATCACCGCCGCCAACCGCCACGCCTTCGCCGACGCCTTCCTGTCCAAGCTGGTGCGGGAAGTGGTGTGATGGCGGCTGTAGGGCCTTGCTTTATGCCGTCATAGGCTGCGACCGCAGCCGCCGGAGATTTCCGGGGGGCGCAGCGGACTGGAAACCGAGGATCAGCCAAGCCAGCGGATGCTGGCGCCCGGCGTCTGAGGGAGGAAAAAAAACGGGAGGGGTGTTGGCCCCTCCCGTTCTCATTTCAGCCGTGTGGCTGGATTTACTGTTGCTTGCGCGGGCCGGCGGCCGGGCGGGGGCCCGGGGCGGGCTGCTGCGCGCCCTGGGCGGGCGGCGGCTCGTTGGCTTTTTTTCGCAGCACGCCGGCGATGGCGTTGCCGGCGTTTTCCGCCACAGCCTTGGACGCCGCCGGTGCCTCATGCGAGATGATGAACAGCTGCCGGTCCTTGGTCAGGTACAGGATCAGGTTGGCGTAGAACTCACCCTTGTCCGTCTTGCAGCTGGCGGAGCCGGTCTGCATGTCGATCTGCAGCAGCTTTTCCAGCTTGCCCTTGGTCGGGGTGTAGGTGCCCTGGCAGCCCTTGGACAGGCTGTCCAGATAGTTCTGCATCACCTTTTCCAGGTCGCCCGCCTCGGGCTTCAGGCCCACCGAGCGCAGCGAGCCGATGACATCCTTCTGCACGGCCCAGGCGAAGTCGCCCGGCCGCTCCTGCGGTGACATCTTGTCCACCGGCAGGGGATGGGCGTCCTTCAGGCCGGCATCGATCAACAGCTGCGCGAAGGCCGGCGGAATGGCCGGCGGCGGCGCCGGCAGCTGCAGCTTGCCGGCCACCGCCTGATCGAAGCAGGCGTTCAGGTCCTTGAAGGCCTTGGTGCCGCCTTTCAGGACGAAGGTGGCGGTATCGTTGGGGCTGCTGACCTCCAGCTTGTTGGCCGTCAGCAGCGCCTTCGTGAAGTTGGCGTCCATCGGGTCGAAGCCGGTCATGATGGCGTTCGGCTGGATGATCTGCGAGCCGCGCGTCTGCTCCAGCTTGCCGTCCAGCTTCAGCTTCACGGCCGGACCCTGGCCCGGCGGCATGTTGGCGCCGGGCACGCCGATCACCAGATTGATGATCTTGGGCGGCAGCTTCTTGGCCTGCTGCTCGGCCTGGGGCACGGGCAGGGCCAGGAAGACCAGGGCCAGGCCATTGTCGAAGCTGGCCTGCGCCTCGCAGAGCTTGAAGCTGCCATCGGTGTAGACCTGCGGCCCCACCTGCCAGTTGCCGGTGACCGTGCCCACCTTGGACGCGGCCGGCGCGGCGGTCGGCGCGGCCGGGCCGGCAATGGGCGCCTGGGCGGCCGGCGCTTGGCGCGGACCGGCGCTGGGGCCAGCCGCGGGCCCGGCGGCCGGACCCATGGCGGGGCCGGGCACGGGGGCCTGCTGCGGCGCCGCGACGCTGGAGCCCGAGGAGATGGCGCCCGGAAGGATCAGGCCGCCGGCGTCCGACCCGCTGGTCGGGGCTTGTCCCCCCGAGGGCTGATCCGGCTGCGGGGTAGTCTGGGCAAGGGCGGTGCCGGCCAGGACCAAGGCGGTGCCGGCGGCAAGAAGACGGGCGGTGAAACGGGACACGGGGCTACGTCTATCCTAAATGGAAAACCCATGGGTGCGTCGGGACCCTAGGGCACGTCATTGCATCATTCAAGGGGCATGCGCGGTACCGCCGCAGGCCTGTCCTTGCGCGCCCTCCGGAAGAGTTGGGGAGGGGGGCTGCGCGGCCATACCTTCGCCACAATCCGTCAGTTTTACTCTTCGCTTTCGGGCTTTCCTCTGGAAATGCCGTTGCGTGCCCATTATAACAAATGATCACATTTGGCGCGCGAACGTTTGGGGGCAAACGATGCGCTTCGCAGCCGCGTTAGTGGTTCTGATGGTATCCGCGCCGATGCTGGCGCATGAGCGTTTGGACACCGATGAGGTCGGTCGCTACGTGACGGCGGCTGAGGCCCTGGTCGCGTCCGCGCCGAACGATGGGCAAGCAGCGTTCGTCCTGCTGGCCCACCCCGGGCCCGATGCGCAGGCCCTGCTGTCCAAATATGGCTTTGACGAGCGGCGCTGGCGACAGGTGACGCAGCGGGTGCTGGCTGCCCGCCAGGCTGCCCGCGCGGCGGAGGAGCCGGTGGAAAAAGGGGCGACGGCGCAGAAGCTGGCCTCCACCTCCACCCTCAGCGCCTTCGACCGGCAGGAGATGGCGACCCTGGTGCGGTGGACGGAACATGATCGCGCCGCTCTGGACCGGGAAACCAAGGAGGATCGGTCGGTGGTCGCCCCCTTCTTCGACCGGCTGGACCGGCTCGACTCCACCTATGTGCGCCCTGCCGCGCGCTGAGGCCTTGCCTTTCCCGCTGAGGCTCCGCCTGTCCCAGTGACGCGCCGGGCTGCGGTCTATGCGCCCATGCGCGCATGCCCCCTCGCGCCCGCGAAATAAACCCCCTATATAAGGGGCCTATGCCCGGCCGGTGAAACGTCTGGCCAGGCGGGCTCTTGCCTTTGCTTTTAGGCTGCCTTGTGCTTTTGGGACAGTACACGCGATGACGGACTATCGGCTGCAGGCCGTGACGGTGGACAAGATGCCGGCGGCTGGAACCGAGGCGCCGCCCACCCCCTTGGCAACCCCTTCCCCGGCGACCTCCCACCCTGCGAGTGGGGTGCCCCCGCAGCGGATCAGTGGCGTGAAGCGTTACCTGAACAGCTTCTTCAAGGACCATGCGTTCATCCGCATGATCTACAAGAACATGTTCCAGATTTCGCCGCGGCTGTACCGCTCCAGCCAGCCGACGCCCCGGCACATCGCCCAGGCCGCCCGCTTGGGCGTGCGCACCGTCATCAACCTTCGCGGCCGGCGTGACAATTGCGGCTCCTGGGTGCTGGAGGATGAGGCCTGTGCCCGCCAGGGCCTGGCCCTGGTCAATTTCCCCGTGAATTCCCGCGACGCGCCCAAGAAGCATATCCTGCACCAGGCGCGGGAGATTTGGCGTGACGCGCAGTACCCGGTGCTGATGCACTGCAAGGCCGGGTCCGACCGGGTCGGCTTCATGAGCGTGCTGTACCTGTTCGTGCATGAGGGCGTGCCCCTGCGGACCGCCCTGGGCCAACTCAGCCCCAAATATGGCCACCTGCGGCATGCCAAGACCGGCATCCTGGACCACTTCTTCGAGACCTTCCTGGCCTATGCCGAGGGGCAGCGCATCGAGCCGACCGTCGACGCCTTCTACCAGTGGGTGGATGACGTCTACGACCCGCCGGCCTTCAAGAAGACCTTCATGACCCGCTGGTGGGCCAGCGTACTGGCGGACAAGGTGCTGCGCCGGGAATAATCCCGGACGCAGCGGCCCGCCTCTCGATCATTTCACCTCGAACAGCGCGCTGCCATGTGCGGGCAGGGTGACGGTCAGGCTGTGCGCGGCCGGCAGGGCCTTGTCCGCCCACAGGTCGTGGGCCGCATGGCGGCCGGTGGCCAAGCCCACCTTCCCCCACGGCGCCGACAGCGTCGCGGGCTTGTCATCCAGGTTGAACAGCGCCAGGTAGCGCTGACCCTTGGCGCCCGTGGCCAGCCAGACGCGGGCATTCTCGAAACCGGCGGGCAGGTCCGTCACCGGCCGGCTGTCCTTGGCCGTCTGGTCCACCGCGATGACCGCGCGGTTGGTGATCAACGCGCGGGTGGCATCGTCCAGCTTGGTCAGGTTGGCGCCCAGGATCAGGGGCGAACGGGCGATGGCCCACAGGGTGATCAGGGTGCGCTGTTCCTCCGCCGTCAGGCGTGAGGCGCGGGGCTCACCCCAGCCGGGATGGGGAGCCAGGGAGCCGATGGGCAGCATGTCCGCGTCCGGCCAGCGGCCCTGGCCCGTGTGCGGCGCCCAGCCGGGCAGGCGGTCGAACAGGTCGCGCACGCCATAGGGGAAGTCGTCGCCCGGCTTTTCATGGGGGAAGGTCCAGCCGTCCCACACGTCATTGGTGATGCGCCACATCTGGCCATAGCGGCTGATCTCCGCCGCGTGGGACAGATTGGTGGGGCCGGGCGACAGGCTCAGCACGATGGGCCGGCCCGTCTTGGCGATGGCGCTGCTGATCTGCCGGATTTCGCTGGCCTTGTAGGGATGGTCGGCGATGCAGTCGACCTTCAGGAAGTCCAGGCCCCAGCGCGCGTACTGCGCCATCATCGAATCATAGTAGGCCTGGCCGGCGGGCGTATCGCGCACCCCATAGTTGCCGTCGTCCCAAGGGCAGGTGTCGGCGGTGTCCGCCACGTCGGCCGCGTGGAAGGATGAGCCCGCCACCGGCGTGTTCCGCTCGACGGCCTGCTTGGGAATGCCGCGCACGATGTGCAGCCCGAACTTCAGGCCCTGGGCATGCACCCAGTCGGCCAGCGTCTTGAAGCCCCGGCCGTCCGCGGCGGTGGGGAACCGCGCCGGCACGGGAACCAGCAGGCCGTTGCCGTCCAAGAGGTATTGCCGCTCCGCCAGGGTTTTGCCGAAGGGGTCGGCCATGTACCACCCCTCATCCACCACGGCGTAGGTCCAGCCATAAGGCTTCAGCGTCGCCAGCACGCCGACATTGGCCTTGAAGTCGGCCTCGTCGATGGTGAAGCCGTAGGCGTCCCAGCTGTTCCACCCCATGGGCGGAGTGGGGGCGGGCGGAGTGGGGGCTGGCGACGTGGGGGCAGGCGATGCGGCCAGGGCGGGGCCGACGGCCAGCAATCCGGTCAGGACGGTCGGTAAAAAACGTGCGATGCGCAGCCAACGCCGCATGGGGCTCTCCCTGTTTTCCGTGTTGTTAGCGATAACAGTACGGAAAAGCGGCGCCCCCGCAATCTCCAAAAGCGGATTTGTCGTACTAATCAGGTCTAACAGGGTGCGGAAGAATGGAGCGTTAAGGCCCCTTTCCCCATGAACCAAGCCGATTGAAGGCTTGATCGAGGGGCTACGGGCCGCTTTTGC
>NZ_VITR01000030.1 GCF_007827955.1 Nitrospirillum pindoramense | reverse complement strand
CGTCGCCGTTTACGCCGTCGCTAAGGCCCGAAAGCCCTTCGTGCCAAAGCTCGCTGGCTGACAAAAAATCTTGATCAACCTGACGGTATCTCATGCCGCTGGCGCCCGCCCTTCAGTCAAAGCGCCCCTAGGCCGCGGGCGCGCCCGACCGCCGCCTGCGGGCACGATTTTTCAAGCCAACGGTTATCCCCAACGGATGAAGTTGAAAGTTGATTCAGGCCCATTGACATCCGTCGTCCCTACCCTTACGTTTACGTAAACGTAAGGCGCCGACCCTCCACTGAACGAGGGGGCATCGGCCAGTCCAGGGAGAGGACCCATGCCCGACGGAGCGCCCGTGACGGCGGTGGAAGAGACCTACACCATCAGTCAATTGGCCGAGGCCTTCGAGCTGACGCCCCGCACCATCCGCTATTATGAGGACGAGGGCCTCCTGACCCCGCGACGCGAGGGGCAGCAGCGGGTCTATACCCATCGTGACTGGGCGCGCCTGAAGCTCATCATGCGCGGCAAGCGCCTGGGCTTCACCATCGCCGGCATCAAGGACTTCCTCGACCTCTATGAGGTGGGGGACGCCCAGGTGCCGCAGATGCGCTTCCTGCTGAAAAGCGCGCGCGACCGCATCACCACCCTGGAACAGCAGCTGCGCGACGTGCAGCAGACGCTGGTCGACCTCAAGGATATCGAGAGCCTGGTCGTCGACCATCTGGCCAAGAAGGGGGCCCTGGACGTCTGACAGGCGCCGGGTCCCTTCCCATCCGTTCATCCAGTTCGCCGTGCCGGGGACGCATCCCGGCCCGGTCCTTCCCGCACCCCAATGATCCGGCGCCCGCGAAATGAGGCGCCGCCCCGTTTGCCAAGGCGAGGAGCACACCAATGACTAAAGCCGTTATCGCCGGTTACGCCCGGTCCCCGTTCACGCTGGCCAACAAGGGCGACCTGGTGAAGGTCCGTCCTGACGATCTGGCCGCGACGGTGGTCAAGGCGCTGGTCGAGCGCACCGGCGTGAACACCGCCGATCTGGAAGACCTGATCGTCGGTTGCGCCTTCCCGGAAGGGGAGCAGGGCTTCAACGTCGCCAAGCTGATCGGCATGATCGCCGGCCTGCCCCAGGCCGTTGCCGGCACCACGGTCAACCGCTTCTGCGGTTCCTCCATGCAGGCCATCCACATGGCGGCGGGCGCCATCGCGCTGGGTGCCGGCAAGGCCTTCATCGCCGCCGGTGTCGAGAGCATGACCCGCATCCCCATGGGTGGCTTCAACCCCATGCCCAACGCGGCCCTGCACGCCGCCAACCCCGGCGCCTACATGGCCATGGGCATCACGGCCGAGAACCTGGCCAAGAAGTTCGGCTTCAGCCGCGCCGACCAGGAGGCCTACGCCGTCACCTCGCACCAGAAGGCGGCCGCCGCGCAGGCCGCCGGCCGCCTGGCCGATGAGATCGTCGGCATCGACGTGAGGGGCAAGCTGGTGGACAAGGACGGCTGCATCCGCCCCGAAACCACGGCCGAGACCCTGGCCGGCCTGAAGCTGGCCTTCGACCAGGAGGGCACCGTCACCGCCGGCACCTCCAGCCCGCTGACCGATGGCGCCTCCGCCACGCTGGTGACCAGCGAGGAGTACGCCAAGGCCCATGGCCTGCCCATCCTGGCCCGCATCCGCTCCATCGCCGTGTCCGGCTGCGACGCCACCATCATGGGTTACGGCCCGGTGCCGGCCTCGCGCAAGGCGCTGGAGCGCGCCGGGCTGACGGTGAAGGACATCGACATCGTGGAGAGCAACGAGGCCTTCGCGGTGCAGTCCATGACCGTGGCGCATGAGCTGGGCTTCGACCCCGCCAAGGTGAACCTGGATGGCGGCGCCATCGCCCTGGGCCACCCGCTGGGCGCCACGGGCGCCCGCATCACTGGCAAGGCCGCCAGCCTGCTGAAGCGCGAAGGCAAGCAGTTCGCGCTGGCCACGCAGTGCATCGGCGGCGGCCAGGGCATCGCCACCGTCCTGGAAGCGGTCTGATCGGCCCCCGGTTGAGGAGAGACCCCATGGAAATCAAAAGCGCCGCCGTTATCGGCGCCGGGGTGATGGGCAGCGGCATCGCCGCCCACATCGCCAACGCGGGCATTCCCGTCTTCCTGCTGGACATCGTTCCCCAGGCCGTGAAGGACAGCGGCGGTGACCGCAGCGTCGTCGCCAAGGGGGCGGTCGAGAAGCTGCTGAAGACGGAACCCGCCGCCTTCATGCACCGGGACGCCGCCAAGCTGGTCACCCCCGGCAACACGGAAGACGACCTGGAAAAGCTGAAGGACGTCGACTGGATCATCGAGGCGGTGATCGAGAACAAGGACATCAAGCACGCGCTGTACCGCCGCCTGGACGCGGTGCGCAAGCCGGGCTCGGTCGTCAGCTCCAACACCTCCACCATCCCGCTGGAGATCCTGCTGGAGGGCGCCAGCGACCAGTTCGCCGCCGACTTCCTGATCACCCACTTCTTCAACCCGCCGCGCTACATGCGGCTGTTGGAGATCGTGGCCGGTCCCAAGACCCGCAAGGACGCCGTCGACACCATCCGCCAGGTGTGCGACGTGCGCCTGGGTAAGGGCGTCGTGCACTGCAAGGACACCCCCGGCTTCATCGCCAACCGCATCGGTACCTACTGGTTCCAGGCGGCGGTGAATGCGGCCGAGGATCTGGGCCTGACGGTGGAGGAGACCGACCTGATCACCGGCAAGCCCATGGGCCTGCCCAAGACCGGCACCTTCGGCCTGCTGGACCTGGTCGGCATCGACCTCGGGCCGCACATCGCCAAGAGCCTGCTGTCCACCCTGCCGGCGCAGGATGACTATCGCCGGGTCTACCGCGAGAATCCGCTGCAGGCGAAGATGATCGCCGAGGGCTACACCGGCCGTAAGGGCAAGGGCGGGTTCTACCGCCAGACCAAGATGCCGGACGGCAAGCGGGTGCGCGAGACCATTGACCTGAAGACCGGCGCCTACCGCCCGACCGTTAAGGCCGAGCTGGCGTCGGCCAAGGAGCGCAGCCTGAAGGGCCTGGTGACCCACAGCGACAAGGGCGGCCAGTACGCCTGGAAGGTGCTGAGCCAGGCGCTGGCCTACGCCGCCAGCCTGGTGCCGGAGATCGCCGACACCATCCTGGACGTCGATGCCGCCATGCGCCTGGGTTACAACTGGAAGCAGGGCCCGTTCGAGATGATCGACGCCCTGGGCACGGCCTGGTTCGCGGAGAAGCTGACCGAGGCCGGCCTGCCGGTTCCCGCCCTGGTGACCCTGGCCGCCGGCCGCCCCTTCTACAAGGTGGAGGAGGGCCGCCTGCACTACCTGACCACGCAGGGCGAGTACGCGGTGGTGGAACGCCCCGCGGGCGTGCTGCTGCTGTCGGACGTGAAGCGGGCATCCAAGCCCGTGGCCAAGACGGCCTCCGCCGCCCTGTGGGATATCGGCGACGGCGTGCTGTGCCTGGAATTCACGGGCAAGATGAACGCCCTGGACGACCAGGTGATGGCCCTCTACCGCAAGGCCATCGACATCATCGGCGACGGCAAGTCCGGGGCGTACAAGGCGCTGGTCATCCATAACGAGGGCGACAACTTCTCCGTCGGCGCCAACCTGGGCCTGGCCCTGTTCGCGCTGAACATCGCCCTGTGGCCGCAGATCGAGCAGGCGACGGCCGAAGGCCAACAGACCTACAAGGCGCTGAAGTACGCGCCCTTCCCCGTGGTGGGCGCGCCCTCGGGCATGGCCCTGGGCGGTGGCTGCGAGATCCTGCTGCACTGCGACGCGGTGCAGGCGCACGCCGAAAGCTATATCGGCCTGGTCGAGGTGGGCGTGGGCCTGGTGCCCGGCTGGGGCGGCTGCAAGGAAATGCTGTACCGCCACACCTTCAACAAGAAGCGCCCGGGCGGCCCAATGCCCCCCATCGCCAAGGCCTTCGAGTACATCAGCACGGCCAAGGTGGCGAAGTCGGCGTTCGAGGCGAAGGAGATGCTGATCCTGCGCCCGACCGACGGCATCACCATGAACCGCGACCGCCTGCTGGCCGACGCCAAGGCCAAGGCCCTGGAACTGGCCAAGGACTACACGGCGCCGGAGCCACTGGAAATCCGCCTGCCCGGTCCCGGCGCCCGCACGGCGCTGGATATGGCGGTGGAAGGCTTCCACGGCCAGGGCAAGGCCACCGACCACGATGTGGTGGTGTCCGGCGAACTGGCCTGGGTGCTGACCGGTGGCGACACCGACATCACCACGGTGCTGACCGAGGACGACCTGCTGGACCTGGAGCGCGAGGCCTTCATGCGCCTGGTGCGCACGCCCGGCACCATCGACCGCATCGACCACATGCTGTCCACCGGCAAGCCGCTGCGCAACTGACGCTCTCGTCTTGGGGCCGGGATGGGTGACCGTCCCGGCGTGTCCCGAAGCTACCCCTTGGAATTAAGGGAATTCTCCGATGCCGACCTACAAGGCGCCGCTCGAAGACATCGATTTCGTCCTGAACGACCTGCTGCAGGCCGAAGATCTGGCCAAGCTGCCGGGCTTCGAGGACGCCACCCGCGATCTCGTTTCCAGCATCCTGGAAGAGGCGGCCAAGCTCTGCGAGAACGAGCTGCAGCCCCTGAACCGCTCCGGCCATGAGGAGGGCTGCCACTACGAGAACGGCGTGGTGCGCACCCCCAAGGGCTTTAAGGAAGCCTACCAGGCCTATGTCGAGGGCGGCTGGCAGGGCCTGTCCATGGACCCGAAGTACGGTGGCCAGGGCTTGCCCCACGCCATCACCTTCGTGCTCGAGGAACTGCTGATCTCCGCCAACATGGCCTTCGCCATGTACCCGGGCCTGACGCAGGGGGCGTGGAACGCCATCCACACCCACGCCAATGATGAGCTGAAGGACACCTACCTGCCCAAGATGACCTCGGGCGAGTGGTCGGGCACCATGTGCCTGACGGAGCCGCACTGCGGCACCGACCTGGGGCTGATCAAGACCAAGGCCGTCCCCAACGACGACGGCAGCTACAACATCACCGGCACCAAGATCTTCATCTCCGCCGGTGAGCATGACCTGACCAGCAACATCATCCACCTGGTGCTGGCCAAGCTGCCGGACGCGCCCCCGGGCGTGAAGGGCATCAGCCTGTTCCTGGTGCCGAAGTTCCTGCCGACCGCGGATAACCAGCCCGGCCAACGCAACGGCGTCATGTGCGGCTCCATCGAGCACAAGATGGGCATCATGGCCAACGCCACCTGCGTCATGAATTTCGACGACGCCAAGGGCTGGCTGGTGGGTGAGCCCCACAAGGGCATGCGCGCCATGTTCACCATGATGAACGCCGCCCGCCTGGGCGTGGGCATGCAGGGCCTGGGCATCGCCACCGTCGCCTACCAGAACGCGGTGACCTACACCAAGGAACGCCTGCAGGGCCGGTCGCTGACCGGGGCCAAGGAGCCGGAGAAGGCCGCCGATCCGCTGATCGTCCATCCGGACGTGCGCAAGAATCTGATGACCATCAAGGCCTTCACCGAGGGCGCCCGCGCCCTGGGCTATTGGGTGGGCATCCAGTTGGACCAGGCGGCCCACAACCCGGACCCCAAGGCCCGCGCCGAGGCGGACGAGTTCGTGGCCCTGCTGACCCCGGTGGTGAAGGCCTACTTCACCGACATGGGCTATGAGTGCGCGACCATGGCCCAGCAGATGTACGGCGGCCACGGCTATATCCGCGAATGGGGCATGGAGCAGTTCGTGCGCGATGCCCGCATCGCCATGATCTACGAAGGCGCCAACGGCATCCAGGCGCTGGACCTGGTGGGCCGCAAGCTGGGCCAGGACATGGGCCGCCTGCTGCGCCGCTTCTTCCACCCGCTGGCGGGTGAACTGGAGTCGGCGATGGAGGATACGGATCTGCTGGAATTCGCCGGCCCGCTGGCCAAGGCCTTCGGCAAGCTGCAGCAGTCCACCGCCATCATCGCCCAGAAGGGCATGAAGAACCCCGACGAGGCCGGTGCCGCCTCCACCGACTATCTGCGCATCTTCGGCCTGGTGGCCCTGGGTTGGATGTGGCTGCGCATGGTCAAGGTGGCAAACGCCAAGCTGGCCGAGGGCGGCAATGGCAAGTCCGGCTTCTATGAAGCCAAGATCAAGACCGCCCGCTTCTTCGTGCAGCGCCTGCTGCCCGAGGTGGATTTCCGCTTCAAGGCCCTGATGTCCGGGGCCAAGACCGTCATGGATCTGGAGCCCGAACTGTTCTGAGCCCCACACCCGCTTTTCTCCGGCGATGCCGGTTCGACAGCCATTGCGCGTCGGGCCGGCATCGACCAAACTATTGAAATGAGAGGATCAAACGCCAATCCCGGGACGGTTGTCCCAGAGGTGGGAGGATCCTTGAGTGAGCGTTTGGGAATGGGTGTTTGGGAAACGAGCGTTTGGACCAGGACCCACTCGGCTAACGATACGCGCGTCGGTGAACACCCGGGCGCACAAGGGAGGAAAAGGATGAAGTGGAGCAACACCGCGTTGGTCGGCGGCGCCTTCGCCGTCTGTCTGGGGGGCATGGCCAGCGTCGCGCTGGCGCAGTCGGCGGCTGACCTGGGCAAGACCCTGACGCCCAACGGCGCCGAGAAGGCGGGCAACAAGGACGGCACCATCCCGGAATGGACCGGCGGCATCACCGCTCCGCCCGCCGGATACAAGCCCGGCGGTGTCTATGTCGACCCCTACGCCAGCGACAAGCCCCTGTTCACCATCACCGGCCAGAACATGGCCCAATACGCGGATAAGCTGCCGGAAGGCCTGAAGGCCCTGCTGAAGCAGTACCCCGATTACAAGATGGTCGTTTACCCGACCCACCGCAGCGCCTCCCTGCCCAAGAGCGTCTATGACGAGACGCTGGCCAACGCCACCCGCGCCAAGCTGGTGGACGACGGCAACGGCGTGGATGGGGCCAAGGTGGGCGTGCCCTTCCCGATTCCGAAGTCGGGTGTTGAGGTGGTGTGGAACCACATTCTGCGCTGGAAGGGCAAGCAGCTGGAACGCCAGTACGGCGCGGCCAACCCGCAGTCCGATGGCGCCTACACCATGATCAACATCGACGAAAAGTCGAAGTTCGTCTATTCCGACACCGGCCCGGACGGCCAGACCTCGCTGTACTTCCAGCAGGAAGTGACGGCGCCGGCGCGCCTGGCGGGCGAAATCCTGCTGGTGCATGAGACCATGGACCAGGTGAAGGAACCGCGTAACGCCTGGACCTACAACCCCGGTCAGCGCCGCGTCCGCCGCGCGCCCAACGTCGCCTATGACAACCCGGGCACGGCCTCGGACGGTCTGCGCACCTCCGACCAGCTGGACGTCTTCAACGGCTCCCCGGACCGGTACGAGTGGAAGCTGGTCGGCAAGAAGGAGATGTACGTCCCCTACAACGCCTATCAGCTGCAGAGCGACAAACTGACCTATGACCAGCTGATCAAGCCGAAGCACATCAACCAGGACTATGCCCGGTATGAGTTGCACCGGGTGTGGGTGGTCGAGGGCAAGCTGAAGGCCGGCACCAGCCACATCTATCCCCGCCGCACCTTCTACGTGGACGAGGACAGCTGGGGCATCCTGGTCGCCGACCAGTATGACAGCCGCGACCAGCTGTGGCGCGTGACCGAGGCCCACGGCATCAACTTCTATGACATCCAGAGCTACTGGGCCGGCCTGTTCGCCGTGTACGACCTGCAGTCGGGCCGTTACACCGCCAGCGGCTTCACCAACCAGGAAAAGCCCTACAACTTCAACGTCAGCCTGACGGCGGCCGACTTCTCGCCGGACAGCCTGCGCCGGTCCGGCGTGCGCTAAGGCGCGTGTAGGGTTCAAAGGGTTGGCGGCGGGGGAGAGACGCACCCCCGCCGCCGACAACCGGCCCTGACGGGCCGGAGTGACGCAGAAACCGCATCCGGCCGGGTTCAGGTCCGCCGGATGCGTAAAGCCCGCGGGAGGAAGGACGCACCTCCCGCGGGCTTTTCCTTTTTCACCGGCGGGAATGGTGCCGGTCAAGTTTCCCTAAACGTAAAGCGGTAGTCAGCCGGTCCTGAAGCAGCCGGATGGGAATGGCTCAGGCGCTGGCGCGCTTGGCGTCCGTATCGCTCGCCGGCGCTGGCAGGCGCACGGTGACGACGGTGCCCCGGCCGGGCGTGCTGGTGATATCCAGCGTGCCGCCCAGCATCTCCACGAAGCGCTTGGTCAGCGGCAGGCCCAGCCCCGTGCCACGGGCGCCCGCGTGCTGGGGACCGCGCACCTGACCGAAGGGCTTCAGCGCGATGGGCAATTCGTGCGGGGCCATGCCCACGCCGGTGTCCCGGACCACCAGGATCAGCGCGCCGCCCCGATCGTCGGCCTGCACCTCCACTGTTACCCGCCCGCCCCTTGGCGTGAACTTCAGGGCGTTGGAGCCCAGGTTCAGGATGATCTGGCGCACCTTCTCCGGATCCGTGCGCAAGCGCAGCGGCTGGTCGGGCACCTTCACCGTCAGGTCCACGCCGCTGTCCGCCGCCAGGGTGCGCAGCAGGCGGGCGCTGTCCTGCACGGCGCGGCCGATGTCGATGTCCCGCATCTCCAGGATCGCCTGCCCCGACTCGGCGCGGCTGAGGTCCAGCGTGCCGTCCACCACGGCGGCCATGTGGCTGGCGGCGGCGTGCACATCCTCGGCGTATTCCAGGTAACGGGCGTCGCCCAGCGGGCCATGGAACTCCCGCCGCAGCAGGTCGGCGAAGCCCAGGATGGCGTTCAGGGGCGTGCGCAGTTCGTGCGTGGCATGGGCGAGGAAGTCCGCCTTCTGGCGGATTTCCATGCGCGTCTGCTCCAACGCCGCCAGCAACGTCCGCTCCCGCTCCTGCATGGCCTCCAGCGATTCCAGCAGGCGGCCGGTGCGGTCCCTGAGCTGGATCTCCACCTGACGCTGCTGTTGCACCAGCTGAATATCCAGGAAGCGCAGCCGAGCGGCGCTGGCCACGCGGGTCACGACCTCGGTGGGGTGGCAGTTGTGGGCGATGAAGTCACCGACGCCGCGGCGGCGCGCCTGCTCCCGCTGGGTGGTGTCCAGCAGGCCGACGCGCAGCAACACGGCGGGGCGGGCTCCGGCGGGCAGGGTTGACAGCGTGTCCAAGGCCGCCATCAGCCCCGCGTTCTCGGCCGGCCCGTCGCCGTCCAGGTTCAGGACCAGCACATCGGGCGACAGGTCACGGCAATATCCCGCCAAGTCGCGCGCATACTGCCGACAATGAACGAACCGGAACCCCCCCTGGCGCAGCATGTCAACCAGGGCGATCAGTGATCCCTGGTTGTTATCCACCAATAGGATGGTGGCGTTACGTTGATCCTGCGCCAGCAGGTCGGCCGGGTTGTTGGAAGTGTCGGGCATGGGGGCTCTGGAGCTGATGCCGCTATCCTACAACATTTGGGAGACCCTGTCCCACGCTGTCGGTGTTGTTCCCACTAAAAGTGAAGACTTGACCAAGGTTTTAGTTAATGAGTCAGAGACTAGACGGAAGGTATTAGACTCGGCATGCGACAGGCATAAGGAGGGAAGCGTCTGAGTCGACGCCTGAAAAGCCCCGCGTATTCTCAGGTATCCGCCGACCGTTTGGGTCCTGGATGGATCAAGGCGCCTGCTGCCGCCACCGATCGGCCGCATGCTCATCCTCTTCCTTGGCCTCGACCCAGCGCGCGCCGTCCGGCGTCTCCTCCTGTTTCCAGAAGGGCGCCTTGGTCTTCAGCCAATCCATCAGGAACCAGCAGGCCTCGAAAGCGGCGGCGCGGTGGGCGCTGGCGCAGGCGGCCAGGACGATGCGGTCGCCAGGCAGCAGGCGGCCGTGGCGGTGGATGATCAGCACCGCGTCCAGCGGCCAGCGCGCCCGCACCTCCGCCTCGATGGCGGCCAGCTGCCGCTCCGTCATGCCGGGATAATGCTCCAGGGTCAGGGCGCTGACGGCATCGCCGCCGGCCCCATCCCCCTTGGACATGTCGCGGACCAGGCCCACGAAGCTGGCCACGCCGCCGATGGATGGGTTGCCGTCGCTCAGGGCCGCCAGTTCGGCGCCCACGTCGAAATCCTCCGCCTGGACGCGTATGGCCATGTCAGCCTCCGGTCACGGGGGGGAACAAGGCCACCTCATCCCCTGGCGCCAGGGGATGGTCCATGCCGACATAGTCCTGGTTCACCGCCACCTTGACCACGGCGCGGTTGGCCAGCGCGTCGGCGTAGGCGGGGCCACGCGATTGCAGCCAGGTGATCAGGTCGCCGGTGGTCGCCACCTCCGCGGGCGGCGCCACCTCTTCCTCGGCGGTGCCGATCTTGGCGCGCAGCCAGGCGAAATAGAGGATGCGCATGGCTCAGGCTCCCGTGCGGGCGGCGCTGATGACCGGGGGCGCCTTGGGGGAGGCCGCTGGGGTGGGCTCCGCCGACGGGGCCTCTCCGGTGGGGGCCAGCATATGCCGCAGGCCGGCGCGCAGGTAATCCCACCCGGTGATCAGGGTCAGCACCGCGGCGGCCCACAGGCCGACCTCCCCAATGGGGCGCACGAACAGCCAGGTGGGGCCGTGATCGCCCACGATCAGCCAGCCGATGGCCATCAGCTGGATGGCGGTCTTCCACTTGGCCAGGCGCGACACGGGCACACCCACGCGCAGACCGGCCAGGAACTCGCGCAGGCCCGATACCGCCACCTCGCGCAGCAGGATGATCACGGCGGGCAGAACGGCGTGGCCCACGATCTTATGGTCGGCCACCAGCAGGAACAGCACCGCCGCCACCAGCAGCTTGTCGGCGATGGGGTCCAGGAACCGGCCGATGATGGATTCCTCGTGCCAGGCCCGGGCCAGGTAACCATCGAAATAGTCGGTGATGGCGGCCAGCGCGAACAGCCCGGCGGCCGTCCAGGCCGTCCAGGTCGCCGGAAACCAGAGCAGGGCCAGGATGACGGGGATCAGGACGATCCGCGACAGGGTCAACAGGTTGGGCAGGCTGGTCAGCATGAAGCGGTCCTGGGGGCGATCTCAGGCGGCACGATGGAATTGCCGGCAGGGCGGTGGCGCCTGACGGGAACCCACGGGCGGCAGTCCGTCGGGTGACAATCCGGTGGGCGGGAGTTTAGCCGTCCGGATGGAAGTGGTCATAGATGATTTTGGCCACGGCGTCCGATATCCCGTCCACCGCGCGCAAGTCGGCCAGTCCTGCCCGTGAAACGGCTTGGGCGGAGCCGAAATGCAGCAGCAGGGCCTTCTTGCGCTTGGGGCCTATGCCGGCCACCTCGTCCAGCGGGCTGGCGCTGATGGCCTTTTCCCGGCGCTGGCGATGGCTGCCGATGGCCCAGCGGTGGGCCTCGTCGCGCAGGCGCTGCAGGAAATAGAGCACGGGGTCGCGCGGATCCATGCCGAAGGGGGGGCGCCCCGGCATGAAGAAGCGTTCGCGCCCCGCGTCGCGGTCGGGGCCCTTGGCGATGCCCACCAGGGGGATGTCGGACAGGCCCAGCTCGGCCAGAACCTCCACCGCCACGCCCAGCTGCCCCTCGCCGCCGTCGATCAGCAGCAGGTCGGGCCAGGTATCGCCGGTGCGCTCCGGATCCTCCTTCAGGGCCCTGTCGAACCGGCGGGTCAGCACCTCGCGCATCATGGCGAAGTCGTCACCGGCCGCCTTGGGGTCGCGGATGTTGAACTTGCGATAGGCGTTCTTGATGAAGCCATCGGGGCCGGCCACCACCATGCCGCCGATGGGGTGGGCGCCCTGGATATGGCTGTTGTCATAGATCTCGATGCGGGCGGGCGCCGCCTCCAGCCCGAAGACCTCCGCCACCCCGGCCAGCAGCTTGGCCTGGCTGCCCGTTTCCGACAGGCGGCGGCCATGGGCCTCGCGCGCGTTGGTCAGGGCATGGTCCATCAGGCGCTTCTTGTCGCCGCGCTTGGGCACGGCCAGCTCCACCTTGCGGCCCGCCCGCAGGGTCAGGGCCTCGGCCAGCAGCTCCTGCTCCTCCGCGTCCTCGCTGATCAGCACCAGGCCGGGGGCGGCGCGGTTGTCGTAGAACTGGGCGATGAAGGCGGACAGCACCTCCGCCGTGCCCTGGTTCTTGTCGTGGCTGGGGAAATAGGCGCGGTTGCCGTTGTTGCGCCCGCCCCGGAAGAAGAACACCTGGATGCAGGTGGTGCCGCCGTCCTGATAGGCGGCGATGATGTCCGCGTCCTCCATGCCCTCGACATTGATGTCCTGGTGGGCCTGGATGGCGGTAAGGGCGCGGATGCGGTCGCGCATCTTGGCGGCCGTCTCGAAGTCCAGCGCCTCCGACGCTTCCATCATGGCGCTTGCCATGCGGGTCTGGATGTCGCGGCTCTTGCCCGCCAGGAAGGCGGCGGCCTCGTCCACCTGCTCGCCATACTGGGCGCGGCTGACCCGGCCGACGCAGGGGGCGGTGCAGCGCTTGATCTGGAACTGTAGGCAGGGGCGGGTGCGGGTGGAAAAGACGCTGTCGGTGCAGTTGCGCAGCAGGAAGGCGCGCTGCAGGGCGGTGATGGTGCGGTTGACCGCCCCGGCGGAGGCGAATGGCCCGAAATAGTCGCCGGCCCGGTCGCGTGTGCCCCGGTGCTTGATCAGGGCCGGGTAGTCATGGTCCCGGGTGATCATGATGTGGGGGAAGGTCTTGTCGTCGCGCAGCAGCACGTTGTACCGCGGCATCAGACGCTTGATCAGGTTGGATTCCAGAAGCAGCGCCTCGACCTCGGTATGGGTCGTGACGAACTCCATGGTCACCGTCTCGGCCACCATGCGCTGCAGCCGCACCGGCAGTTTGGCCGGCATGGTGTAGTTGGCCACCCGGCGCTTCAGGTTGCGCGCCTTGCCCACATACAGGACGTCACCGCCCTCGTTCATCATGCGGTAGACGCCCGGCGTCACCGGCAGGGTGCGCAGGTAGGCCTTGATGGTTTCCACCCCCCGGTTCAGGTCAGGCACGGTGCGGCGGCGCACTTTTGGTGTCGCGTCGCTTGGCATGTCGGCCGGCGGCGTTTCCGCGGCGGACACCTCGGCGGGGATGTCGGTGCTGGTTTCAGTCATGGCCATGGGGCGGACACTCTGCCCATTGCCGGTGCCGGGTCAATGGTCAGAGTGTCCGCCCTGGCATCCCGCTCGTGGGCTGCTTCGGTTGTGGTGCGGCGGGGCCCGGAAACGTGCGGTGGATCGTACCCCTTCCGGGGTAACGGTCCCCGAATCAGCCCCCATTCGGAGGGGTGGGGAAAACCCGGCGGTCTTCCACGGAACCTGTGGATAAGTTTGCGGAAAAGCCTTTGATAGCGTGTGCCGACGCAGGCGCCGCAAGGCTTTCAGGATTTTGCCTATTAAATAGGCATAAAACGCTAAGTTATTGATTTTGTTTGAAACAGGTTCTGTCAATATCTAACAAATAGTTCATTTAAGGTAAAAAAAGGATTGACAGGGTTGGTCGGCGAACACGCGCGGGGCTTGTGTAAAACTTAGTTGCGGCCCCAATTTCCAGGGATTTCCTGGCGCTGGCTTGACCAGTGGGAAAGAATCACCAACCCCCGCCAAGCTCATACGCAAGTATGCATGCCACCCCTGGTCGATATTCCGCCATACTCACGACCTAAACTGGGTTTTGACGGTGATTGGTGATGGCAGGTATTCACGTCGCCGGCGGGCCATCCAACAGGAATAAGAAACGGAGCAGACTGATGCGCGTCCTCAAGACCATGATGCTGACGGCCACCTTGCTGGCGGTGGGCGACATGGCGGGTGGCTTCTGCAACCAGGCGGTGGCGGCGGTGCCCGCCGGCACGGCCATCACCATGAACGCTGCGGATCGTGACGCGGCGGAGACGCTGGTCGATTTCGTGCAGAAGACGCGCATCCAGGCCGGGCTGCCCGCGCTCAGCCGCCAGCCGCTGCTGGATGACGCCGCCGCCGCCCGCGCCATGTCGCTGGCCAGCGGCACGACCGCGCCGGATCTGCGCCAGGGCCTGCTCCAGGCGCATTACATTCCCATGCAGGATATCGCGCTGGAGGCGCGGGCGTCGGGCGACCCCGGCCAGCCGCTGGACATCTGGCAGGGCACGGACGCCACGGTTGGCGCCTTCGTCACCCCCGGCATGACCGATGTGGGCGTCGCCCGCGTGGCCAACCCCACGCCCACCGGGCCCAACGACGCCTTCATCTGGGTCGTCATCCTGGCCCAACCCCTGCGCGCGGCGCCGGAGAATTCGCCGCCGCCGCGCTGATCATGCCGCCGATGGCGATGTTCGCGCCTCTTTGGCCTTCTGGTAAATCCAGTTGGCCAGCACCGCGGGGCTGGCGGTGAGGTTGGCGGCGTCAAGCGTGACCGGGACCGCTTTGGGCGACGGCGGGCTGAGGCGTGGAAGGAAGACCATGGTCGACTTGAGGGAGCTATAGAATTCCTCCGGGTCGTCCAGCTGCAGGACGATCGAGGTTTCTTCCTTGGTCAGCCCCACGCCGGTGATATCCACCCAGCGGATAAGGGAGCCCCGCGGCAGCGCCACGCCTCCGTCGGTGAGGGTGAAGACGATCCCCCATCTGAAAAATTCACGGATCGCCGCTTTCGTGGCGCCCAGGAGGGAGAAAGCGAAGAAAACATAATAAATCCGCAAAAGGACATCGCCATGTCCCACGGCGGCCAAGGCGATGGCGGCCATCGCGAACACCGCGCAGACCAGCGCCACGGTGGCCAGGCGTGGGCGCGACCGGCGGAAATGGGCGGGCAGTCGCGGGATTGGCGGCGGCCGTCCCTGGTACCCGAAGATTTCCGGTCCCCGGCCGCACCCTTCGGCAGGCGCTTTGGCGTCAAGGGCGGCATCCTCTATGGCCATGGTGACCTCACCGTGCGGGGGATGGTGGGGCGGCAAGGTGGATGCGCTGTCCCCAGTCATGCGCCGTGTCCCCCGCGCCGGCGGGCAGGGGGTCGGGCACACCCTGGGCGGCGGCGGCGTTCCGGGCGATCCAGGTCGCCAGATCCTCCGGCGTGGCACCCACCCCATGCGCATCCAGGGAGAGTAAGGCGCCGTCCATGGCCTTGGCGTCCCGACGCGCCAGCAGCGCGGCCAGGCGGGACAGCGACTGGTAGTATCGTTCCGATTCCCGGACGTGCACACCGACGTAAGTACGCCTGCCCCTTGTGGACAGGCCGACGCTGCAGATATCCCCCCAGGGCAGCGTCTGGCCGGACGGCAGCAGAATGCCCCATGTCGTGAGGCTGAACGCGGGCGCGTTGTAGGAAAAGCGCTGCCACCACTGCACGGTACGGCCCGCGAAAATGATGCTGGTGGTTGCCGCATAGGCCACCATGACCGTGTTCGTCGTCTTCAGCCCCCAGATAAGAAAGCCCACCATGAGAAGGGTTAGGCCTCCCCAGGTCAGGGTGCCGGTCCGCACGGCCGCTCGCGTCGGGCGGAACACGGCGGGAAGGGCGGGGGTGTCTTGCCTGGCCATCGGCGTCAGGTCGCCCGCGCCTGGTCGGCCAGGCGGGCGATCCAGGTGGCCAGCACCGCGGGCTTGGTGCCGGTCATGCTGGCAGACAGGGTGACGGGCGCGCCATTGGTCATGGGGGTGCTGGCGCGGAACAGGAAGGCCATTCCCGGGGACACCTTGCTGTAGAATGTCTCTGGATCGCGCAGCTGCAGGCCGATGTGGGTCTGGCCCGGCAACTGCACCAGGCCTACCCCCGTGATCTCCCGCCAGGGCAGCAGGATGTCGCGGGGCAGCAGGATGCCCCCTTCCGTAAGGGTGAACAGGGTCCTGGGCTTGAACAGCATATAAATCGACGGCAGGGCGATAAAGGCGGCGACGGCGGTCAGGAAGCCCGGGGCAACCAGGTCCGCCCCGGTATCGGCGAGGCTCAGCAGCCAGCCGCCAAGTCCTGTGCCCAAGGTGCCGCATACCGCCATGATGCCGAACCGGGTGCGGGATACCCGGAACGCGGCTGGCAGGGGTGGTATGGCTGGCGCCTGGTTGCCGGCGCCGAAAACTTCGGGGCCCGCACCTTCCTCCATCGAGGGCAAGGGGTTTGCAAAGGACGGGCGCGCCGCATCCGCGCCAGCGATAGCGTCCGCCCCGATGGTTTCCTGGCTGCCCATGCTCCAAATCCCTGTTCAGCACCCCGGGAAGGGGGCGTTCACAGCGAGAATAGGTCTGCGAAACGAAACCTGAAGGGGCTCAGCCGCAGCCAAAAGTAATAGAAAACGGGACACCACCCGGGGGCCGTTGGTTGTCGCGAAAGAGATGGATGGAGGGGCTTGGCGCAAGGGGGGCCCTCGCGCCCATTCGACGCGCGCCAATCCATCAGCGCCGTCGAGCAACGTTCATATTTTTGAACCGAATTTGAAATGGTCTCTGTCCATAAGTCCCAGCGGTGGCGTAATCGCTGACCGAAGAGAGACGACATGACCATTTTAAGCCGCCGCGCCTGCGTCCTGGGCTCTCTGGGGCTGGGCCTGGGCGCTGCCCTGCCCGTTCCGGTGTCAGCCCTAACACGCGCGCAGGGGACGCCCATGCCGGGGACGCCTGCGCTGGGCAAAATCGACGTGCTTGCCCACCGTGGCGCCTGCGCCTTGCGGCCTGAACACACGCTGGCCTCCTACGCCAAGGCCATCGCCGATGGTGCCGATTTCATCGAGCCCGACTTGCAGCCCAGCAAGGACGGCGTGCTCATGGCCCTGCATGAAAATGAACTGAGCCGGACGACGGACGTGGCGGCCCATCCGGAGTTCGCATCACGCCGCCGGACGGTGACCGTGGGCGGCCACACGCTCGATGGCTGGTTCATCGTCGATTTCACCTACGCGGAACTGAAGACCCTGCGGCTGAAGGAACGCATTCCCGACATCCGCCGGGACAACACCCGCTATGACGGGGAGTTCCAGATGGTGAGCCTGGACGAACTCATCGATTTCGTGGCCGCCGAGGCCGCCACGCGGGGCCGGCCCATCGGCCTGGTACCTGAATTGAAGACGCCGTATCTGTTCACCTCGCTGGGCCTGGCGGTGGAAAAAACCTTCCTGGAAACCCTGTCGCGGCACAGCTATGTCGCCCAGGCGCCGATGATCGTGCAATGCTTCGAAGCGCCGACGCTGCGCCGCTTGCGGGATCGGATGGGGCGGCGTGACGGGCTGCGCTTCATGCAGTTGGTCGGCGGGGAACGGGAACAGCCGTTCGATGTGGTCCTGGGCGGCGGCACGCAGACCTATGGCGACATGCTGACCGATGCCGGCCTGCGGGACATGGCGACCTACGCCGACATCCTGTCCCCCGATATCCGTGCCCTGATTCCCCTGGGTGACGATGGCCGCCTGGGGCGACCCAATCCGCTGATCGGCCGGGCGAAGGCCGCCGGGCTTCAGGTTTTCGCGTGGGAATTCGCGCCGGAGAACCGGTTCATGGCGGCGGACTTCCGTGATGGCCGCGGCGACAACGCCCGGAACATCGACGGATCAGTGGCCGAAATCCACCACTATCTGGCGGCAGGGCTGGACGGCTTTTTCACCGACGATCCAGGTGTCGGCCGCCGGGCCGTGGATACCTTCCGGCGGCCTACCTGAGAGGAGGGGCAGACCGCCCTCCTATTTGTTAGGGTCAGTCCCAGCAACCAAGGTCGTGGCGCTCCGCTGCGAGAAAGTGCGAGCGTTGACGACTTGGTCGTTGATCCAGGCTGCCAGCATCGTTGATGGAACCCCAACCAAGGTGGCCGGTAGCAGGAGGCGCGGGGGCGCTTTCGTCTGGTCGGGCCGCCTGAAAGCGATCATGGTTGATCGCACGGCCTCATAGCTGCGGTGGTCCTTCAGATGAATGACGATGCAGCCGCTCGCCAAGCGATGGCCGGTTCTGACATCGGCAATATCCGCCCATTTCACGATGCCGCCACCGGACAGGATGATGCCCTCGTCCGTGAGGGTGAAGCGCGGCGTGTTGTGGAATCCTATGACCAAAAACACCAGGGTGAACGACCCGAAAACCACGACGGTCAGCATACCGAAGGCGAAAAACGGTGCCGACATGAGAACAACGGACGCGCCCAGAAGGGTCATAGCCGCGCACATCAAGGCGTAGAGGGCAAGCCTGCCGCGACGGACGCGAAACACCATGGGGAAGGGCGGGCGCGGGGCCACGGACATGGGGGCTCGAGCGTATTGAGGAACCTCTGCCAACTTTACCTTGCTGTTTGATCTCTCGGAAGGGGCGCTCCAACGAAAACGGCCGCCCTGTCGCCAGGACGGCCGTCGCCGTGAAAACTGTGTGCGTCTCGGCCTTAACGCAGGGCGGCCGTCGCGCGCTGGATGCGGCGGCAGGCTTCCTCCAGCGCCTCGGTCGAGGTCGCGTAGCTGATGCGGAAGTGCGGCGCCAGGCCGAAGGCGCTGCCCTGGACCACGGCCACCCCTTCCGATTCCAGCAGGTAGGTGACGAAGTCCTCATCCGTGTTCAGCACGGTGCCATTGGGCGTGGTCTTGCCCAGGGTGCCGGCGCAGGACGGATAGACGTAGAAGGCGCCTTCGGGCCGGGGGCAGTGGATGCCGGCCGCCTGGTTCAGCATGGACACCACCAGGTCGCGGCGCTGGCGGAACACCTCGGCGCGTTCCTTGATGAAGTCCTGCGGGCCCACCAGGGCCTCCACCGCCGCCGCCTGGCTGATGGAGGAGGGGTTGCTGGTGGACTGGCTCTGCACGTTGGCCATGGCCTTGATCAGCTGGACGGGCCCGGCGCCGTAGCCGATGCGCCAGCCGGTCATGGCATAGGCCTTGGACACGCCGTTGACCGTCAGGGTGCGGTCGTACAGGGCCGGTTCCACCTGGGCCGGGGTCACGAAGGTGAAGCCGTCATAGACCAGGTGTTCGTACATGTCGTCGGTGAACACCCAGACGTGCGGGTGGCGCACCAGCACGTCGGTGAGGGCCTTCATTTCCTCGTAGGTGTAGGCGGCGCCCGACGGGTTGGAGGGGCTGTTCAGCATGACCCACTTGGTGCGCGGGGTGATGGCGCGCTCCAACTGCTCGGCCTGCATCTTGAAGCCGCTCTCGGCGCCGCATTCCACGAACACCGGGGTGCCCTCGGCCATCAGCACGATGTCGGGGTAGCTGACCCAATAGGGGGCGGGGATGATGACCTCATCGCCGGGCGACAGGGTCGCCATCATGGCGTTGAAGATCACCTGCTTGCCGCCGGTGCCGACGCTCACCTGCTCCGGCTTGTATTCCAGGCCGTTCTCGCGCTTGAACTTCAGGCAGACGGCGCGCTTCAGTTCCGGAGTGCCGTCGACGTCGGTGTACTTGGTCTGGCCCTGCTGGATGGCGCGGATGGCCGCCTGCTTGATATTGTCGGGCGTATCGAAGTCCGGCTCGCCGGCGCCCAGGCCGATGATATCGCGGCCGGCGGCCTTCAAGGCGCGGGCCTTGGCGGTGACGGCGATGGTCTGGGACGGCTTAATCCGGGCGAGGCGCTCGGCAACGATCGACATGACGGCTACCCTTGTTGGGAAAGGAAAATCCGAGGGCGGACCTTACGCCCGGCAAAATAGGGGCGCAAACGCAGCCCGCGCATGCCGCGCCTGCCGCGTTTGGGGCCCCGCGACATTAAGATACGCGGAGGGACGCGCGCCCCGGATGACAGGTCGTGCCGGGATGGGGTAAATCAACCAGAATGGCGCAAGACATCACCGATCAGGCACCCCAGCTGCTGGGCATCAGCCAGATGGTCACCATCGGCACGGTGGCGCTCGTCATCATCGTGCTGATGCTGGTGGTGATGTGGGCCCTGCGGCCCAAGACCCGCACCCTGTCCCGCCGGCGCTACAACGCCGAGGCTTACCGGCGCAAGCTGGCGCTGGACGACGCGGGATATTCCGTGGTGCATGGCATCTATATCCGCGACAAGCAGGGTAAGCCGCTGCGCGTCGATCACCTGATCCGCCTGCCGGCCAGCGTAGCGATGGTGATGAGCGCGCCGGCCGACATGGGCGGCCGCATCAGCGCCCAGACCAAGGCCGGCCAGTGGCGCTACCTGGCGGCCACCGGCAAGATCGGCTTGTTCGTCAATCCGGTGGTGCAGGTCCAGCCGCTGATCCATGCCATGAAGGCCCGGTTTCCCATGGTTCGCCTGCGCGTGCTGGTGGTGTTCCCGGACGGGACGGAATTCACCAGTGGCATGCCGCGCACCGCCTGCCTTTCCAGTGACTTCCTGGCCACCCTGAAGTCCATGGCGCGGGAGGATGGAACGGAGAGCGAGGCGGTGGCGACCGCCTGGGAGCCCTTGTCCAAGGCGCTGGCGCGCGGTGGCGGCACTGCCGCCGGCCCCGACCGGGACGCGGCGGCGGGCGCGAAAGGGCGATCACCGGAGAAAGCCGCCAAGCGGCCTGGAAAAGTGGCGCGGCGCAGCCTACCTTGAGGCCATGCCGCACGATGCCCATACGATAGAGCCCAACCTGCCGTTGCCGATGACCATGCCGCGGGGCAGCGCCCTGCCGCCGGCCACCGACGGCGTCCCCTTGCGCATCCAGTCGGAGTTCCAGCCCGCCGGCGACCAGCCGCAGGCCATCAAGGAATTGCTGGAAGGCATCCACGCGGGGGAGCGGGACCAGGTGCTGCTGGGCGTCACCGGCTCGGGCAAGACCTTCACCATGGCGCACGTCATCGAACGGCTGCAGCGCCCCACCCTGATCCTGGCGCCGAACAAGACGTTGGCGGCCCAGCTCTATGGCGAGATGAAGAGCTTCTTCCCCGACAACGCGGTGGAGTACTTCGTCAGCTATTACGACTATTACCAGCCCGAGGCCTACGTCCCGCGCACCGACACCTATATCGAGAAGGAAAGCTCGATCAACGAGCAGATCGACCGCATGCGCCACGCCGCCACGCGGTCGCTGCTGGAACGGCGCGACTGCATCATCGTCGCCTCGGTGTCGTGCATCTACGGTATCGGCTCGGTCGAGACCTATTCGGAAATGACCCTGCCGGTGAAGGTGGGGCACGTGCTGAACCGCACCCATTTCCTGCAGCGGCTGGTGGAGCTGCAATACCGGCGCAATGACGTCGGCTTCGGCCGTGGTTCCTTCCGGGTGCGCGGCGACACCATCGAGCTGTTCCCCGCCCATATGGAGGACCGCGCCTGGCGCTTCTCCCTGTTCGGGGATGAGTTGGAGGCCATTCAGGAGATCGACCCCCTGACGGGCGAGAAGATCGCCAGCCTGAAAGAGGTGCGCATCTACGCCAACAGCCACTATGTCACGCCCAAGCCCACCCTGCTGCAGGCGGTGGAGCAGATGAAGCGCGACCTCAAGCTGCGGCTGGAGGAGTTCTCGGCGCAAGGCAAGCTGCTGGAGGCCCAGCGGCTGGAGCAGCGCACCACCTTCGATATCGAGATGATGGTGGCCACCGGCTCCTGCGCCGGCATCGAGAACTATTCCCGCTACCTGTCGGGCCGGGCCCCGGGCGAGCCGCCACCCACCCTGTTCGAATACCTGCCGCAGGACGCCCTGCTGATCGTGGACGAAAGCCACGTCATGGTGCCCCAGGTGGGCGGCATGTATAAGGGCGACTACATGCGTAAGTCGACCCTGTCGGACTATGGCTTCCGCCTGCCGGCCTGCATCGACAACCGCCCCCTGAAGTTCGAGGAATGGGACGCCATGCGGCCCCAGTCCGTCTTCGTCTCCGCCACCCCCGGCCCGTGGGAGATGGAGCGGACGGGCGGCGTCTTCGTGGAACAGGTGGTGCGGCCCACCGGCCTGATCGACCCCGAGGTCATCATCCGCCCCACCGAAACCCAGGTGGACGACGTGATGGCGGAGTGCCGCGAATGCATCGCCAAGGGCCAGCGCGTCCTGGTCACCACCCTGACCAAGAAGATGGCGGAGGCCCTGACCGACTATATGCACGAGGCCGGAATCAAGGTCCGCTACATTCATTCCGACGTCGAAACGTTGGAGCGTATCGAGATCATCCGCGACCTGCGCCTGGGCGCCTTCGACGTGCTGATCGGCATCAACCTGCTGCGTGAGGGCCTGGACATCCCGGAATGCGGCCTGGTTGCCATCCTGGACGCCGACAAGGAAGGCTATCTGCGCTCCCGCACCTCTCTGATCCAGACCATCGGCCGCGCGGCGCGCAACGTCGATGGCCGCGCCATCCTGTACGCCGACAAGACCACGGCCAGCATGGCTGCGGCGCTGGAGGAAACCAGCCGCCGCCGGGAAAAGCAGCGCGCCTATAACGAGGCGCACGGCATCACCCCGGAATCGGTGAAGAAGCAGATCGCCGACGTGCTGAACTCGGTCTACGAACGGGGCGACCGGGTGAACGTGAACACCGGCTTTGCCGAAGAGGGCAGCCTGGTGGGCCACAACCTCAAGGCCGCCATCGCCGACTTGGAAAAGAAGATGCGTACCGCCGCCGCCGACCTGGAGTTCGAGGAGGCCGCCCGCATCCGCGACGAGATCCGCCGGCTGGAGGCCATCGACCTGGGCCTCGATCCGGCGGCGACCCCCCTGCGCGCCAGCGCAATGGGCGAGAAAGGACGCGCCAGCGCGATGGGTGAAAAGGGTCGCGCCAGCACGGTGGGTGAGAAGTCCAACATCAAGGCGCCCATCCCCGCCGGGCGCCCGGCGGGGGCCAAGCCCGGCGGCCGGCGGCGTAAGGGCCCCTGATATTTTACCCGGGTAATATTGACTCCGCTTGTCCGGGAGCCTAGATATCGCGGCGTTCATGATGAGGGAGGACGCGATGGGCCTGGATCCGGAGATGCGCTGCACAGCCTTTGCCGGCACCCGTTTTCTTGCCACCGGCACCCTGGTGGAGGCGGCGCTGGCGGCCAAGGCGGCGCAGGACGCCGGCGACGATGGCCTGATCTTCATTTTCAATGAGGCGACGGGCCGGCCCGTGGACATTGATCTGCGCGGGCCGATGGAGGCTGTGCGTGGCCGATTGGCGCCGGTGTTCCCCGCCGACCTCACCCCGGCGCCGGCCAAGCCCGGCCGGCCCAAGCTGGGCGTGGTGGCGCGCGAGGTGACGCTGCTGCCCCGGCATTGGGAATGGCTGGCCAGCCAGCCCGGTGGCGCGTCGGTCGCCCTGCGCAAGCTGGTGGATGCCGCCCGCCATGCCAATGAGGGGGCGGATCGCGTGCGCCAGGCGCGGGAGGCCGCCTACCGTTTCATGTCCGCCATGGCCGGTGACCGCCCCGGCTTCGAGGAGGCGGCGCGCGCCCTGTTCGCCAGCGATCGCCTGGGGCTGGAGGCGCACAGCCGGGATTGGCCGGCGGATGTGCGCGCCCACGCCCTGCGTCTGGCGGAGCCGGCGTTCGCCAACTGACGTGCCGGCGCCCGAGGATGCGCTTCAGAAGAACAGGCGGACGCCCAGCTGCGCCTGGTTCTCGTGCGCCTCGATGGGCAGGTTGACGTTCAGGCGCTGTTGCCGCCGGCTGTCGACGTGCACCCATTCCACGGTCCATCGCATCCAGGCCAAGGGGCGGTAGGAAAGGGCGGCGGTGTAGGCCTTGCCATGCTCGTCGAAATGGGGGCGAAAGGTGACGGGTGTGTCCTCGTGCGTGCCGAAGGCGTCGAAGCGGCCGCTCAGCCTGAATCGGCCCCATTCCTGGCTGATCAGCAGGTACAGGGCCTCAAAATAACCCTCGCTTTCCGTGGCGATGGTGGGCTGGACGGTGGTGCCGCCCCGCATGGCCTGGGCCAGCAGCGTCAGGCCAGGCGCCGGCATGATCTTATAGCCCAGGCTGTCGAAATAAGTGGCCCAGGCATAGGCCTTGCCGTTGGTGATGGTGGGGTCGGCGCGGTTGTCCCAGTGCAGGTAGGACAGCTCGCCCGCTGACGGGTCCGTCCACCGCCCGCCGACATAAAAGCCCGGCTGATGGTCGATCTCGGCGAAGGGCTGGAAGCGCACGGGTGGGCTGCGCCCCTGGTGGAAGGCCACCTCGTCCGGCAGGCGGAGCGCGTCCAGCAGGCCGGCGGGCCGCTCCACCAGCCCCCAGCCGCGATAGTCCAACATCTCGCCCGTGCCGTCGTTGCCGGCGAACACGGCGCCGATGAGGTCGAATCGGCTGCCGCCCAGTCCTTCCGGTCGCCACGTCAGGGTCACCTCCGACCCCTCGGTGCGCAATTCCTCGCCCACCCAGCTGTTGATGGCGCTGGGCGTCAGGGTATAGCGGCTGGTCCAGGCCAGGCCGTCATTCTCCAGCGAGAGGGGCGGGAAGAAGGCGCCGGCCTTGACCTGCCAGGCCAGGGGGCCGGTGGGAACGGGGCGCCAGCGCGCATAAGCCTCGATGATGTCCACCGCCGTGCGCTGCTCCCCTTCCGCCCGCACATGGGTGTACACGTCCAGGCCGGGCATCAGGTGGGCCGTCGCCATCAGCGACGCCTCCGCCAGCGTGGTGGTGCGGGTGCCGGGGTCACCACCCGTGCGCAGCTTGCCCAAGCCGCCATCAAAGGCGCTGCGGTCGTCGGGCGTCCGCACCACGCGGGCATCCAGCAGGCCGTGAAACTCGATATCGGGGTAGCCTTCCGCCGCCCCGGCCAGGCGGGGCGAGGCCAGGATCAGGGCCAGGGGCAGGGTGGCCCTGGAGAGGGCCCCCGGGATGGCCCCAGGGATGACAGCGCGCCTCATCCCCGCGCTTCCCTGGCCTGCCAGGGCATTTCGCCCGCGGCGTGCCTGGCCAGGAAGTCGGTGAACGCGGCCGGCGTCAGGGGCCGGGCGATGTAATAGCCCTGGGCCAGGTCGCAGCCCATCTCGGCCAGCAGGGCCAGGGCGGGGCCATCTTCCACCCCCTCCGCTGTGACCTTGTAGCCCAGGCTGTGCCCCAGCTTGATGATGGTGCTGACGATGGCCTGGTCCTGTGCCGTTTCCGCCAGGGTCCGGATGAAGGAGCGGTCGATCTTGATCTCCCGCACCGGCAGGCGGCGCAGATAGGCGAAGGAGGATTGGCCCACGCCGAAATCGTCGATGGACAGGTCCATGCCCCGGTCGGCCAGGCGACTCAGCAGGGCGACCGCCGTCTCCGGGTCCCCCATGATGGCGCTTTCCGTGATCTCCAGCATCAGCCGGTCAGGCTTCAGGCCGGTCTCTTCCAGCAGCGCGTCGATGCGGTCCGGCAGGGCGGCGTCACCCAGGTCGCGCACCGACAGGTTGACCGACATGCGCAGGTCGTGGCCCGCCGCCGCCCAGTCCGCCGTCTGGAGCAGCGCCCGCCGCAGGCCCCACCGGGTCAGGTGCCGGATGGCGCCGGTTTCCTCGGCCAGGGGGATGAAGCTGTCCGGCGGGACGAAGCCGCGGCGCGGATGGGTCCAGCGCACCAGCGCCTCCGCCCCCACCACCCGTCCCGTCCGGGGCTCCAGCTTGGGCTGGTAGGCCAGGGCCAGCGCGTCCTGCTCGATGGCGATCTTCAGGTCACCCATCAGCGACAGGCGTTCGGGCCGGTGCGGATCGGCGGCGTGGTTGTACACGCGGATGTGCGACTCCGCCGCGCGGGCGTCCAGCACGGCCACGTCGGCGTGGCGCAACAGGATGCTGGCCGTGTCGGAGGGGGGCGCGCCGGGGGTGGGGTCGGGATACGCGGCGATGCCGACGCCCGCCGCCAGGTCCACGGTCACCTCGCCCTCGCCGAAGGGCGCCTCGGTGTAGGGCGTGTCGAAGGCCGCGACCAGCGCCGGTGCCAATGCCTGGGCGGCGGCGATATCGCGGTCCACCAGCAGGATGGCGAAGCCCTGTTCCGACACCCGGGCGACGGTGGCGTCGGCGGCGCCGTTGGTCGCCAGGACACGGGCCAGCCTCGCGCCGGCATCGCGGGCCACGCGGTCGGCCAGGTCGTGGCCCAGGGTGTTGGCGATTTCACGCAGGCGGTCCAGGCCCACCAGCAGCAAGGTGACGCCGTGACCCTGGTCTATCGCCTGGTCCACCCGTTCTTCCAGGTCCAGACGGTTGGGCAGGCCCGTCACCGCGTCGTGCAGCGACTGGTGGCGGATGTGGTCCTCGCGGTCGGCGATGGCCTGGGCCATGTCGTCCAGGGCGGTGGTCAGTTGCCCGATTTCATCCTTGGTGCGCACCGGCGGCAGGGGGGTGTAGTCGCCATCGGCGATACGCCGGGCCACGGCGGCCAGCGCCGTCACCGGGCGCGTGACGCCGCGCGCGATCAGGCCAATGCCCGCCAGGGCCACCATCAGGCCGCCCGCCATCAGCGCGCCCATGTACAGCATGATCTTGCGATAGGGGGCCAGCGCCTCGTCCAGCGGATATTGCAGCACGGCCAGCATGGGCAGGCTGCCGGGCGCCGTGGGGATGGGCGTGGTCAGCACCAGGTATTCCGCCCCGTGCTTGGTCAGCAGCTGCGGCTCTGCCGCCGCCATTTGCCCCGGGCCGGCGATGCCCGCCAGCGGGTCCATGGGATCGCCGGCCGCCGCCACCACCGACCAGGCCGCGTCCGGCGCCGTCTGGCCGGCCAGCGCGATATCCTTGCGCAAGGGCGACAGGGCGCGCAGCTCCTCCGCGAAGCGGTCGTCCACCCGCACCATGATGCAGATCCAGGCGATGGGATCGGGCAGCAGCACCGGCACCACCACCAGGCGATAGGGCACACCCCCCACCACGCCCGATGCCGCCGCCCGGCCGGATTCGCCGGCCATGGGCAGCAGGTCGGGGAAGGCGAAGCGGCCCAGGCCCGTCAGGTCGCGCGGGCGGGCGGTATCGGCGGCGATGGTGCCGTCCAGGTCGATCAGCAGCATGCGGCTGGCGCCCACCCGCCGGCCGAAGTTGCGCAGGGCGCTGATGGCCGTGCCGCTGTCATGCGCGGCGATGGATTGGCGCAGGGCGTAGTCCAGCGACATCACCTTGGCGTCTTCCGCCAGGTGGTTGGCCAGCGTGTCGAGATGGCGGCTGAAGGACTGGGCGCTCGATACCAGCTGCTGCTTGCCGGCGTCGATCAGGGCGGAGCGCGCGACGCCATACAGGATCACCATGGTGCCCAGTTGCACGACGGCCAGGGTGGCCATCAGGAACAACACCAGCCGATTTCTGAAACCGAGAGCCACGGGCCGTGTCCTGTCGTTCTATGGCTCAGTAGCCGCCGCGTTCGGGATCGGCACCCTGCCGCGTGTCGGGCAGCAGGGGGGGCAGCGTCAGGGTGAGCGGGGCGCCCAGCGCCGCGGCAGGCACGGTCTGTTGCGGCGGGGTGGCACCGGGCTTCAGCCGGGGCTGCCAGGCGGCCACGGTGACGGCGGCGGCCGGCAGGCCGCCCAGCCTGGCCTTGCCGTCCTTGCCGGTGACGGCGGCGAACGGCGCCGCCGTGACGTACAGGTGCGCGATCATGTGGTCATGGATGTTGCATCCCAGGGCCACCACCCCGGTCTGGTCGAATTTGCGCTGCCCGATCTGCTCCGGCGACAGCACGAACTCGAATTTCGCCGCCTCGGAATAGGAATAGACGTGGTGGCGGGTCAGGTCGCTGTTGCGGAAGGTGACCGTGCCGCCCCTGGGCACCACCAGCACATAGGGCACGAAGGTCTCGTCCAACTGATCCATGATCAGGGGGGCGGTCGGGGCGGCGGGCGGCAGGGCCGGGCCGTCCGGCGTGGCGGTCACGACCGCATCCGCGACCGGGTGGCCGGCGCCGTCCACCACCGTCACCGTCAGGTCGGCCGCGTCGGCTGGTGCTGCCGTGCCCAATGCCAAGCCGCCCGAGATGAACGCCACGGCCAGGCGGGCCAAGGCCCCACGGCCCGTCGTCGCGTCCCTTCCCGGGCCAGCCGTCACGTTCATCCCCATGAGAGTCATCCCCAGGGGCGCGCGACCCGGACCGGCGCTGCCAGCGAAACCCATAAAAACGCCCCTCGAAGGCAGGTAGTATTTTCGACGCGCGAGTGTGCCACAATCCGCGCACCGATCCGTGGACATTTTCCCCTTGGAACTCCCTTGGGGCGCGCGTTCCCTTGACGCGAGGTCCACGGCGAGGGCGGAGAAAAATTAGAACGATTCTAAATTATCTTGCCGGCTGTCCCCCGGGGCGCTATCCTGCCGGCAAATCAGCGATCGAGAAGAGAAGGAAACAAGCATGGCTATCGACATCGGCATTTCCGAACAGGACCGCAAGGCCATCGCCGAGGGGCTCAGCCGCCTGCTGGCCGACACCTACACGCTGTACCTGAAGACCCATAACTTCCATTGGAACGTTACCGGGCCGATGTTCAACACCCTGCACACCATGTTCATGACCCAGTACACCGAGCTGTCGGTGGCCGTGGACGACATCGCGGAACGCATCCGCGCGCTGGGCTTCCCGGCCCCCGGCTCTTACGCCCAGTTCGCCGAGCTGACGGTCATCCGGGAAGAGCGTGGCGTGCCCAAGGCCGAGGAGATGATCCAGCAGCTGGTCGAGGGGCAGGAGGCCGTGGCCCGCACCGCCCGCTCCATCTTCCCGGTGGCGGAGAGCGCCAGCGATGAGCCGACCTGCGACCTGCTGACCCAGCGCCTGCAGGTGCATGAGAAGACCGCGTGGATGCTGCGGGCCATGCTGGAAGGCTGAGCCCATCCGCGATCAGCGCTCAATATGGTAAAGGCGGCTCCACGGGGCCGCCTTTCGCTTTTCCGGTCAGGACCGCGGGCCAGCCTGCCGCTCAATGCGCTCATGCAGGCCGGCGGGGGCCAGGCCCAGGGCGAGCAGGGCCTCCATGGCGATGAACATGGGGCCGATGAGGGCCTGGAACAGGTTGTCCACCAGCGCCGGCTTCCGGCCTTCATAGACATGGCCCAGCAGCTGCAGCACCCAGCCGCCGACGAACAGGGCGCCCGCCAGTCCCTGCACCGTGCCGGTGGACAGCCGCGCCACCGCCCAGGCGGACAGCAGCACCGACGGCACGACCAGCAGCCCCAGCGCCAGGCCCACCGTCCGGTTCAGCACGATCCATAGGGCCCAGACCACGGCCGACAAGGCCAGGCCCAGGGTAACTGTGCCCAGTCCCGCCACGGTCACCAGGGGCACCAGGGTGCAGGCTAGGACGACGGAAAAGACGATCACCGGGATGCCCACGGCGTGGGTCGCCTTGTTGCGGCTGTCCCGGTGGTAGGTGGTGTACATGGCCATCTGGCGCTCAAACAGCGTGCTGGCCGCCGGTGTCTGCTTAAGCGGTGCCTGATCAAGCGGTGTCTGGTCAAACGGCACGTCCGCCACCGGTCCCTCCCTGAGTTGGGTTATTGATCGCTAACCATATCATTTTCTTCGGTGCGCCGCGCGGCATATCGTCTGCTGGGCGCGCCTATTGCCGCCTGTCCGCGCCGGGCTATCGAATCCATAGCGGGTGGGTCCTTGATATGCGGCCTGCCGCTCCCTCTTTATTAGGGACGCGGGTCCGGGGTGACGTCGGACCTGGCGTTCGCGACAGGTGTGAGGAAGGGCGCCATGCTGATCAGGACCAAGCGAGACTGGGAATTGCCGGAGTCGGCGGCGACGCCCGAATCGGCCTATATCAACCGCCGCGCCATGATGGTGGGCGCCGGCGCCATCGCCGGCGGCTTGGCCCTGGGTGGCCGGGGTGCCATGGCCGCCGACGCGCCCGGCCGCAATCCCGTCTACACCCTGGACCGGGCCATGACGCCGGAGGCGGCCGCCACCAGCTACAACAACTTCTATGAGTTCGGCACGTCCAAGGACGTGGTGTCGGCGGCGCAGAAGATGCCTCTGCGGCCCTGGACGCTGCGCATCGACGGCCTGGTGGAAAAGCCCATGACCCTGGGCATCGACGACCTGCTGAAGGCCATGCCCGTGGAGGAGCGCCTGTACCGCCACCGTTGCGTCGAGGCCTGGGCCATGGCGGTGCCGTGGATGGGCTTCCCCCTGGCCAAGCTGGTGGCCTTCGCCAAGCCGCTGTCCTCGGCCACCTATGTGGAACTGCAGACCTTCGGCCGGGATGTCTACCCGGCGCCGGGCCTGCGTCAGCCCTTCTATCCCTGGCCTTATGTCGAGGGCCTGACCATGGCGGAGGCGACCAACGAGCTGGCCTTCCTGTCCACCGGCCTTTACGGCAAACCGCTGCAGGCGCAGAACGGCGCGCCGCTGCGGCTGACCCTGCCGTGGAAGTACGGCTTCAAGTCGGTGAAGTCGGTGGTGCGGATCAGCTTCACCGACAAGCGGCCCAAGACCTTCTGGGCCCTGCTGAACGCCGACGAGTACGGCTTCTGGGCCAACGTCAATCCGGCCGTCCCCCACCCCCGCTGGTCCCAGGCGCGGGAGCGTCTGCTGGGCAGCAACGAGTCGGTGCCTACGCAGATATTCAACGGCTATGGTGCCCAGGTGGCCGGACTATACAAGGGATTGGAAAAGGAAGCGCTGTTCATGTAGTCGCGTGAACCGGCCATTAACTATAGTGGCCGGATTAAATAATCGCTTGCCGACGCTTCCGGATAATTTAAAGTATTGCTATCCGAGAACATGACCTTGGGGGCGTCGGGGTGGGCGAGGGCGTGATCGCCATAGTGGAGTTCGGGCTTTTCGTTTTCCTGGCCACGGCCGGGATCAGCGTGCTCGTATCCCTGGTGGCCCATGTCTATGGCATGGTGCTGGAGCATATGGCCGACGTCAGCGGCCTGCGTCAGCGCCTTGCCCGTTACGCCCGTCTGGCCAACGGCCTCTCCGAACGGGTGGAGGCGCGCAAGAGCACCGCCGCCGGTGCCGCCACCGTCCTGTTCTCCACCCAGCGGCAGGAAGCTCAGCTCAAGAAGAAGGTGCGGGAGCTGGAGGCGTCGCCCCACCGCTTCGTGCGTCTCGTGGGGCATGAGCTGCTGCCCAACCGGCCCTTTGAATTCCTGGCGATGAACAGCTCCGTCTCCCATCAGGTGAAGCGGGGGGAGCGGCACGCCTTCTTCGACAGCAGTTGGGCCCGGCCCGTGCCGGTGCACATCTGGGCCGCCAACATGGAGGAGGCGCGGCTGGAGTTTGAGCGCGCCTTTCCCCGCACCTTGGGCTTCAAGGTCACCCATGCCCAGGCCCTGCCCACCGAGGTGGCCTTGACCGACCCGGCCACCATGCCGCTGGAGGCCGCGCCATGAATTGGTTCGGCATCGTCCTGGGCGTGATGATCGTCCTGATCGGGGTGAAGCCCGCCTTTCAGAAGGCGCAGCGCCAGATCAAGCGCACGCGGCGCAACATCAAGGATTTGCAGCGTCGCCGTTACGTGTTGAGCCAGCAGGTACGCACGCTGGCGCGCGAAAGCCTGTCCCAGCGGCTGACCAGCGCCGCCGATCACGTGGAATCGACGGAACTGACCAACCATGTGAAGGGCCTGACGGACCAGGTGAACGCCTTGGAGTCGGTGGACCGCCGCATCATGGTGACGGATGAGCGCCGCGGCTTGCAGGAAACCGGCTGGATCGTCCTGATCCGCCGTACCGAGGGCCTGCCTATGGAGCCGACGCGCGTGGTCAAGCTGTGGGAGGAGGGGCGGTACTACTTCTTCTTCGCCAGCGATCTCACCCGGGCCCGGCGCAAGGCCCAGCTGCGCTTCCCGGCCTCCCAGGGCTATGAGGTCCTGGATGCGCTGCCGCACGAGGGCGACCTGTCGGAAACCCCGACCTTCGCCGCCAAGCGCCAGAGCGCCTGACCCGCGGCGTGCGCGCCCACCGGGACTGCGGGCGCCGTTATAATTCAAGCCGCCGACGCCCCGAATTCCCTCAAGGCAGCCTTCGACGCCGTGCTCGCTGAAAGGGCGAAGAAAGCGCTTTACAGCCCCCAGACCTTCCCCTATAACCCGCCGCCCTGGCCCACGGTTGGTTGCGTTGCAGCCGAACAATGGGCCGGGCGTCGCAAGTAAATGCGGCACGGTTCTCGAAAAAGTGAAAGCATCTAACGCTACATCGGCCAATGAATTGGCGCTTGTTGCGAATAGTCGGCGCTAGGCGAATTTTATAGTTCGCGCAGGTTGGCTGATTAATTCGAACGGGTTCCGGGCATTGCCTTCCGTCCTGTATCTGTGGCGCTGACGTTGATTTGAAAAAATCGACGACGACGAAAAAAGATACTTGACGGCGACGCGGTGAGCGATTAGATGTTTGGCCATCGACGCGGTGAACGCCGCACGATGAAACGACGACGAAGCGCCGGCAGATGCCGGTTAAGTCGTCCGGCGCCGCGGGCGGCGCCAGGCTCTTGAACAAGTGAACGGAATTCGAGAAGGGATACGCGGGCGGCGGTGCCGACATTGCGATCTGGATCGCAAAAAAGGCAATCAGCCTCGTCCACGTATCTTAAATACATGCTCTGAAATTGACCCTCGAGCGATCGGGGGTTCAGGAACGGACTTGGGTTTAGGTGCCGACGAAGGTTGGTTTCCGTTGAGGTCGTCATCGAGCTTCATGCTTGGGGACGTACCGCATTGAACCTGAGAGTTTGATCCTGGCTCAGAACGAACGCTGGCGGCATGCCTAACACATGCAAGTCGAACGAAGGCTTCGGCCTTAGTGG
>NZ_VITR01000029.1 GCF_007827955.1 Nitrospirillum pindoramense | reverse complement strand
ACCGGCCTCACACGGCCTCGTCCCCTTCGTCTAGAGGCCTAGGACACCGCCCTCTCACGGCGGTAACAGGGGTTCGAATCCCCTAGGGGACGCCACAATTCCAGCGTTTGGACTGGATTTTGCGGGATAGTTACGGGACATTTCGCCTCGCGGAACACTGCGAGGAGCCCGCTCGCCATGGCCACCATCACCCCCAGAGAGAATCGCGAAGGCCAGGTCATCGGCTACCAGGCTAAGGTCCGTCGCGTCGGCCACAAACCCGTCTCCAAGACCTTCGAGAAGAAGAAGGACGCCGAGCGCTGGGCCAAATCCGTCGAGACCGACATGGACCGCCGGGTCTTCCTCGACCACAGCCAGGCCGACAGCACCACCCTGGGCGCCCTCCTCCGCCGCTACCGCGAAGAGGTCACACGGACCAAGCGCGGTGCCGTGCAGGAGGCCGGCCACCTCATCGTCGTCGAGGATGACGAAATCTGCCTGCGCCGGCTCAGCGCCCTTTCTCCCCAGGATATCGCCAGCTACCGCAACCGCATGCTGGCCTGCGACTACGCGCCCGTCACCGTGGTGCGGCGGATCAACCTGATCGCCACGGCCATCGCCAATGGCCGGCGCGAGTGGGGCATACACCAGCCAACCAATCCCGCCGAAGCGAAGCTGACCGCCCGCCCCAAGGGCGCCGACCGCAAGCGCGAGCGGGTCGAAGTGATCCGGCAGTTGGATGCCGAATTAGGCATCGAGGTCGAGGTGTGTGTGAATCGGCATGGAATAAGGGCTCTGACGCAAACTTGATGATGGGCAGATCATTCGGCACCGATGACGCGGGCCTGGAGGAGGTCAAGCTTTCCGCGGCCATACATCTGGCGTTTGACGAGTTTGAGCTTGGTGATCTGGCCTTCGGTTTGGGCAGCAGCCCAATTGAGTCTATCAGTTAAAACGATAGGTGACGTGAGAAGATGCCCACGACGACTACAGCTTCTCGATACGCTGCTTATATCTCCTACAGCCACAAGGATGGGGCCATTGCGGCGCGGCTGCACAAGCGGCTGGAGCGCTATAGCATTCCATGGGGCGTTGCGTCTGGCTACGGTAAGAAATATTGGTTTGGTCGCAAAATTGGCCGGGTCTTCAGGGATCGCGAGGAACTTGCCGCCGGCCAACCCCTGGCGCCATTGCTCTATGATGCTCTGGCTAGATCCGACGCACTGATCGTCCTCTGCTCCGCCAACGCAGCCACGAGCCGCTACGTCAACGACGAGATCAGAGAGTTCCGCCGCCTTGGAAAAAGTGACAGAATATTTCCTGTCATCATCGATGATGATCCTCCTGCTTGCTATCCGCCGGAATTACGCCAAGCCGGCGAGAAGCTGAATGCGGATTTCCGCGCCGGGAAGGACGGCGAGGTATCTGGAACAATGAAGATTCTGGCCGGCTTGATGGGGCTTGGCCTTGACCAGCTTATACAGCGTGAGCAACGAACACAGCGACGGCGGATCATCGGCTTGAGCATGGCCGTCGGTGTCTTGGCCTTTTTGGCAGGCGTTGCCTGGTGGAGTTATCTTGAAGCCCAAAGGCAACACGAAATCGCGGTGGCGAACCTGATCACGGCAATCAAGACCATCAACAGTATGACCAAACAGGTCACCAATATGAAAAACCAGATCGGGATACGCTCGGATTCCCTGAAGGCTTTTCTGAGTGAAATCGCGAGCAACGTAGCCGAACTGCCAAGCCGGGTCGATCCAGGGGACATCCAAAGGGAGGGTGGCGATCTCGCGACGGCGATCATCACTCTGCAGTATCGCTATGCTGAGGTTTACGATCTGCTGGGCGACCGTCCAGCGCAGCGCGCGGCGATCGATGAGGGGCTGCGCCAGGTGGCAGCAAGGCTCGCGCCAGCGCCGCGCGACCTCCACTGGCTCGATCTGAGAGCGCAAGGGCTCATGCTTCTGGGCGACGTCCTGCGCGCAACGAAATTGGAGGATGCGCGCGCGCCTTATGCCGAGGCGGTCGACATTCGCAAGGCAATTGCCCAAGTGTCTGGACAAGATGCTGATTGGCAGCGTCTTACGGAAAGTTACGACCGCTTGGGTGATGTAGAGCGCACGACACAACATTTCCCGGAAGCCTGGACCAAATACATGTTGGCGTTCGATCTGCGTACTCAACTTCTCACAAGGGATCCCAACAACGAGGATTGGCGGCGGGCAGCGGCCCAGGAGGAAAATCGGCTCGGCGATACTCTAAGACTCGGCGATGAGTATTTCGGCATCACAAATACATCTCCACCGCCATCACTACCATTCCCTAAGACACATAAGGAAGTGCTCTACGCGGCACTTGCCCATTATAAAAAGAGTCTCGCTTTGCGAGAGGACATAGCGGCCAAAAACCGGCTCAATGCCAATGACAAGTTGAACTACATCTGGAGCCTAGGTCTGGTCGGCGATGGGGAGCGGGAGGTGGCCGATTTCACGTCGGCGCTCGATCATTTCCACCACGCCCTTGATCTCGCCAAAAGTCTGCTCGCACTGGATCCTGAGCGTGTCGATCTTTTGACGGAAATGGCGAAAATTTCCGAACGCTTAGGAAGAGCTCATCAAGAATTGTCTCGTATCGATCTGGCGCTGCAGGGTGATGGCGTGGTCGACCAAGCGGAATTACAGGAAGCCCTGCTCAATTTCGGAGACAACCTTACGCGCCGCCAAGACTTATCAAACAGTCATCCTGATGATAGACGTTGGAAACTATGGCTTTTCTTTGCTGAATACTTTATTGGCAATTTGCAGCGCAAGGCGATTTGCCTCTCCCAAATCGACGAAGGCCGTCGTCTTTTCCTGGTCAAGGAGGCGAAGGCTCATCAAGCCGCCGCCTTGCAGGCGGCAGCGGATACCCAGCATCAATTCGAAAGGGATGCAGGCTTTCAGCAGACAATCGAAGCCGTCCGGCATTGGCAGTTCGGCTTTCCGTGCGCCCTTACGGGCTTGCCGACATCATCCGAACCGACGGCTCCGTCTACAAGACGGTAACGCGCCAACGGATGTCGTGATCGACCGGTCCTACTGGGCGGGAGCGATGTCATTGCGGCGAAGATTGGCCGGCGCGTCCTTGACTGGAATGGGCTGGCCCACGCCGTGTTTGGCGCCTACACCGACATTCCGGGAACAGGTCAATTGTTAATGCCATTGGCGCAACATCGCTCTAAGCCGCAGTTTGCCGCCGTATCGTCCACAGTTGGGGGTGACTCGGCTTGTTGTCACTCGGGTATTGGCCGGAGGGATTGAAGGACAAGTCGGGGCGATTCAGCAAAACGAGCTCGGCCAGGAAAAATGCCGTTGCTTTGATGTCTCCCGGCGGCGGCGCCTTCTGCGTCATGATCCGACTGGCCAGGAAGGCTTCGGGGGCATGCCAGTCGGCCTCGGTGCCGATGTCGCAGCAAATCGAGATCCGCCTGCCGGACCAGAGCGCTCGATCCAGCACCTGGAAAGCTGTGTCCAGAGCCCCAGTCACGGAAGGGTGGCACGTTATTATGCTAGCGCCGAGTTGCCGGCGGCTGGTCACCCCCTCCCCTGGCAGACCGGTGACGATCGCATCAAGGTCGCCTTCCGCTATCACGCGGACCAAGGCAACAAAGCCGGCGGTAAGATCGTCGGGAGCAGCCCAAGCGGGCAGGCACTCGGTACGGAGGCTCTCGCCAGGGCTGCTTAACCGGTCCGCCTGAACTGTTTCATCCCCGGTCACCAGAAAACAGGGACGTTCCTGATGGCGCGCGGCGGCCAGAGCCAGCCCCAGCGCCGATCGATTGGTCTGACGTTGCCAATTGATCGGCTGTTCGGGATCCAGGCCTTTTGGGCATAGACGCATCAGATTGATGGCGCCCTTGCAGGCATTGAAACGCTTCGACCAATTCCCGCCCCCAGGCCGGATGGTTCGAGTTTCATACGCCGTGGGGGGCTCGGGAATAATGGCGGACACGGCGGTATGCCCGTCGGCAAGCAATTGCTCCGCCAAGTCGATGTCCCGGCCCCAGCCCAGCCCACCCATATACACGGCACTGGGCTTCAAGCTTTTGACCAAGCTGAATAATTCCGGGCTAGCTGCCCAGCTTGCCCCAGGCGGCACGGCGGAGAGGGCAATGATGGGGGGTAATTTGAACACCCCCATCAGGGTGCGCCATCCTTCATCTTGGGTGGCCGAATGGAGCCGGCAGAATTGGGTGAACGTTGATGCAACGGTACCGGGCTGGGCATCAGGCTGGTTGATCGCCTCGGCCAATGCGGTGGCCGCCTGATCGAATTGGCCGAGCAAGCCTAGGGCCTCCGCCCGAGTTGCCAGCGGCCAATAGCCGCTGGCCTCCGGCAACTGGCGCAGGATTTCCGACGCCAGTGTCCGCCCGTCGTCGGCGCGGCCCGCGCAAACAAGCATGGCGGCAGCGTTGATGCCGGTATAATAGCCCCCCGTCCGTTGGTGAACGGAGCGATACCCCGCCGCTGACTGTAAGGCCAAGAATCGGCTTTTCTCCGGGTTGGCCGACTGGAAGCTGCGATCCTTCAGGAGCCGTGGGGTCAGAGCAGCGTAGTCCTCGACCGGGTCGTCCATAGTAAACTTCCGACCCCGTGTCAACAGCCGCTCCGCCGCATCCAATGCCCCATCCCGTAGATGCGCCAGGATTTGAAGATGGGCGATTTTGCGAGATTGCGGATGATAGCGGGTTGCCTTTTCCGCCACCTGGCGGGCCCATAGAAGATTGGCCTTGTCGATCAGGGTTTCTCTCAATTCCTCAAACCAGATGTGGGCGTCGTTGTCGCGGTCATCCGCCGGATCATGCGTAGGACCATCATCCAGATCATCGGCCGGCCGGAAGGCGGCGATCATGGCGAGCCGCCCTCGGTCAAGCAGGGTCAACCGCGACGCCCTGCCATTCGCCAACGCGCGGAAGTCCTTCAGGAATCCCAGGTCGTCGTTGACCTGCTTGCGCGATAGGCCCAAGGCCGTCGCCAGATGCTGCTGAAGGACACCCTTGGGAAGGCTAGCTTTGCCCATTGGGTTCAGCGGCTCCGCGGCGGCATCAAAGAGGTCCAACAGCAACCGGGCCAGTCGGACGTGACTTTCATCCTTCAGCACCACCAGATCCTCGGCCAAGCCTTGGGCGCGACGGAACTGTTCGGTGATCACGCGCGCCAGTCGGTCGCGTACAGCGGGCTCGCGTTCCAAACACTGGGCGAATGCCTCTCTGGTAATCGCGGCCACCACCGTATCGCCGACGGCCAGCGCGGATGCCCCATGGCGGGGCACGATCGCCGCAGCGGTGGCCAGGGGGATCAGATCGGTATCGCAAACCAGCTCGTTGGGGATGCCGCTTTCCAGGGGGCGAGCGCTATGGAGGCCAAGATGTAGCCAAGGCGCTTCTTCATCCAGGGGCAGGATGCCGCCCCCCAAGGCTGTCATCGCCTGCCCTTCATGGCCTGCGGGAACCGCACGGCGCTGAATGATGCCCGAAACGACGAACACCAGGGGACCGGCGGTTTGGCCCTGTGCGAAAACCAGTTGTCCGGGTTGGCAGACGACAAGATCGGATGCAGAGACAAGGTCCGCCAGGGTCTCGCGGCTGCTTCCCGCCAGCAAGGGGCAGGACTGGAAGTAAAGGCCACGTGCCTCACGTGTCGCCGATTTGTTGAGTGTCGTTAGCCGCACGCAATGGAGTTCAGTCGGCGGCGGCACTGGGCAAACTCCATCAGAAAGCGGCGTCCTGCCCCCCATCGTCAGTCAACGCGGTCCAAGATGCCAGCAAAAGCCTAAGGGTTGAATTATCAAGATTCTCGCCCTCGTTGCAAGACACCCCGACCTGAGGTCGTAACAGTCTTGGCGGAAATTCTTCCGTGGCATGTAGCCAGATCACAGGAATTCCACGCGCCAGGGCTTGGCCGATCAGGTCGCGGGTTCCACCAGCCCCAGCACTGGCGCCGCCATCCCAGATAGCGATGAGCAGGCCCACATGGTCCAGCATCCACCCTCCAGCCAAGGCGTAAGCCGTCGCGGTCCCGTCCCTGCGCCCAGGCAGGATGACGACCTCTCTCGCGCGCGCCAACAGGCTGTGGAACTCCGCTACAGAGGCCGCATCGGCAAAATCACGGCAGTATTCGTCAATAGGGAACGGAAGGGGGCAAACCAAGGCGACAAGTCGCGCCAGCGCGGCCGAGGCGGCAATCCGATCCGCTCCTTCGGCTAGGCTGGAAACCAGAGTGAGCGAGTTACCTGGGGGAGCGAAGTCGCGCAATCGATCCAGCAAGTCCCCCACATCCCCGGCCAGGTCACTCAGCCGGTTGAACGCCAGGCGATTTGGGCGATGGCCGGTGATGCCGAGGGTAAGTGGGTGGTGGGGCATGAGGGCCATTCTATATCTGGCAGGCAGCAGGGCAAAGGCGCCGTCGCCGACAAATTATAGCCTCATGAACGCGGTCGCGTACTGACAATACCAATGGGAAACCGCAAGGGATGTGTGATCCGCAAAATCGGCTGCCCCCCCCCGGGCTGCTTCACCGTTGCCGGGAGTGCTGGGGCTTGCCAGACATATGGCTCTGCTCGCGCGACCATATCCTTCCGGTACGCGATTCTTGCAGAAATTCTAATTTCTGTGAACGCGTACCCATAAAGCGGTCCCCACTTCCCCGAATATAACGGCGGCTTCAACGACCGGCCAGCACTCCCCAAGACCTACGATGACCGGCGCCAGGACAGCCCTTTCGGCACCAGCGCCCGCTAACGCATAGGAGACATGCCATTGCAATAAGGCACAGCAAAATAGTTAGAAAAATACCCCATATGGGTGATGCGTCAGCATCAAATGCATCTCACACTCGAGTTAGAGCACGCTGCACCCTGAAATTCAGCCACAAGCAAAACCACCTTTCTGAGCGCCTCGTTCTAAACATCGAATAATAATACATGACAACACAACCACGTCATCAACAATCAGTTGGCCGAATATATAAATATAACATTTTACGCCGCAACATTTACAGAAGGAGCAAAATTTAATTTGCTGAACAATACGTGAGTTTATTTTGATGTCACGCCATTGAAGGAACAGGTTGTGAGCGCCAATAGGATACTTGATCATCTGGCAATAGGGATAATTTTAACCGAAAAAGATGGAAGTATCATATATAAAAATCAAGAGTCCGACAGAATATTTTCAGCCAGTAACATAATATCTCGTAAGAGCGGGACTTTAATTGTAAATGGTAAAAAGATTATGAGCGTCTATAACCATTTTATAGAAACCAGGCCATCTGAACAGGTAACCATATTGGATTGCCATCCGCACGATTCTGGTTTCTACATAATAAGCATCCAGAAGTACGATCACAATAATCAGGAATTATACGCGACATTTATCTACGACCCAAAGTATCACGACGGCATAAATATCAGGAAAATACAAATAATTTCAAACGTCAGAAAGATATATTCTCTATCAAATTCTGAAGCAGAAGTTTCGTATTGTATATATGCAGGCATGAGCATCGATGAAATCGCAAAGCATAGAAAATCTAGCGTGAATACAATAAGAACTCACATCAAAAATATCCTATCAAAGACAGGACTCGCAAGGCAGCAAGATATTGTTCGTCTAATTGCCGACATATCGATGATGCCGAAAATACAGTAAAGGTTGATCCATAAATTATTATATTGAGGGTAAATATTAAATATATTTAACAATTATTACAAAATTTGGATTATTTAATTCGCATAGATATTTTTACAATGCTTGGAATATCTTGGAGGGGGGCTTATGTCAATTAAATCACGCGCCACAATGTGGCATGTCGCCATCCTCGCAGCCGCACTGGGTCTAGGCGGTTGCGCCAGTCAAGGCACCGTCATGGGCGGCAATACCGGCCCGGTAAGCGGAGCGTCAGCGGGCGCGACGAGCGTCAATGCTTCCCAAGCCATTGAACGGTGCCCCCAGACGTTGGGCACCTTGGCCATTGACGATTCCCGCCGGGCGGCCTGGTGGGGTGAATTCACCCGATCCACCCAGCTGACTACAATTGAACCGCTGATCAGGGTGATGGTCTCACAGTCCAACTGCTTCGAGATCACGTCCATGGGCAACGCTGATCTCGACGACGCCATGACGCGGATGATGGACAAGGGCCGTGACGGCGAATACCGCATCGGCTCCAACGTCGGCAAGAACCAAGCGATTATGGCCGACTACTTTCTGCAACCCGCCATCCAATTCACCAATAACAGCAACAGCACGTACAAGGTCGTTGGCGGAATGGTAGGCGGACTAGTCGGTTCCATGGTCGGCAACATCAGCAAGCGCCAGGCTGAAGTAACGCTGACATTGATGAACATCCGGTCCCGCACCCAGATCTCGGCAGCCGTGGGAACGGCCACCACGACGGACTTGGGCGGCATCTTCCAAATGGTTGGTGCCGCCTCCACCGGTCAGTTGAGCGGGTTCGAACGGACCCCGGAAGGTAAGACCACGGTCGCTGCCTTCGTCGATGCCTATAACCAGATGGTCATCGCGGTCCGCAACTACAAACAACGGGAAATCGCAGGCGGGGCCGGCACGGGTGGCCTGCTGAAGGCCCAAGGCCAGTGATGCGGCCGGCGGCAGGATGGATGGTGGCGTCCTTGGCGGTGGTTGGGGGCTGCGCGGCCCCCCCACCGTCCACCACCAATACGGTACGCATCTGCGATGATACCGGGTGCGGTGATCGCGACCGATCGACCGCCAGGTTCCTGCCGGCAGAACCTCCGCGCCCAGCCTCGGCCGACGACAGTGACACCTACCGCGGCGAGGCGCTAGCCACGCTCCAGGCGGAGGCATCAACCCAACCCGCCGCCGCCTACAAACTGGGCCTCATCTACGCCTACGGTCTAGCTGGCGTGACCAAGAGCCCGGTCGCCGCTGCCCGCTATTACGACCAGGCGGCAGCTGCGGGCCACGCTTGGGCTCAATACCGTCTGGCACAGTTGTACCTGGATGGAACCGGGGTTCCACGTAACCCGCAAAAGGGGCTGAAGCTGCTGTTCAAGGCGGCGGATAGCAACCACCCCGCCGCCGCTTTCAACGTGGGAATGTTGTACCTGGCCGGCCGGGATCTTCCGCCGGATAATGAACTGGCCGTTCAATATTTGAAACGGGCGGCCGATTTGGGCGTGCCCGACGCGCAGTACAACTTGGCACTGTTGACCTTCCGGGGCATCGGCACACGGCAAGGTCTTTACGAGGCATTCCAGCTGATGACCAAGGCAGCCCAAGGCGGCGTGGTCAAGGCGCAGACGGCCTTGGGCCGCTTGTGCATGACCGGACTGGACACCATGCGGCAAGACCTTCCACAGGCGGAAAGATGGCTGACCCTTGCCGCTGGCGGGGGGGATAAGGATGCGGGGATTTTACTTGCTCAAGTACAACAAGCACAAAAAGAACAGCAAGATTATCAGCGACGTCTCGGCCTTCTTGCGGCTGAAACCGCGCTTTATTGGGCCAAGGCTGTCTATCAGAGTTGGCTGACACCTACAATCGTCACCTACTATTACTAAGCGCCAATCGTTGGGGGATGGGCATGCTGATCGATGCACCGAAGCGGAAAACGGGTCTGGCTACGCGGACACGAGGGCTATTGGCGGGCTCGTCGGCGGTCGCGATCGTGGCAGCCCTGATGAGCGGTATCGCGCGGGCTGACGTCATCATTTCCACCTCCATCGTTGGCCCCGTGAATGTGTCCAGCGGCAATCTGACTGTTACCGGCGCTGGGACGGTCAGTAGGGCCACCAGCTATTCCGTCTTCTTCGGGGCCGGCGCTGGAACGTTGCTGAACAATGGCTTGATCGTCAGCACCAGCTCCGTCCTGGGGAGCTCCGTCGGGGTGGAGGTTGATCGGGGTGCGGTCGGAAGGGCTGCGATTGCTTCTGTCGAGGGGGTCATCAACAATCCCTCGGGCACGATCCTCGGTGCCTCTGGGGGCCTCCGGATCACTAGCGCTACCATCGGAACGCTGGACAATGCGGGTCTGATCCAGGGCACGGGCACCTACGGCACGGGCCTTGACGTCTCATCTGCCGACTATTCTGGGACTGTGATCGCTGGCGGAATCGCGAATTTGACCAACCACGCGACTGGCACAATCATTGGCACGATCATTGGGGTATATGTCGGCGGCGGCGCCATAGGCACGCTGGCGAACAGCGGACTGATCGCTGGTGGTTCGGGCTTCTCGGGTAGTGGCGTTGCGCTCAATATCAGCGAGTTCCGCACGTACGACGGTACCGTTTCGACGCCTGCGGGATTCGTATCCGGAACGATTACCAGTTTGGTTAACGCCAGTGGCGGCACCATCGCTGGAAATATCTCGGGTGTGGACGTGGGCAACTCCACCATTGGGACGCTGGACAATGCGGGCCTGATCAAAGGCACGGGAACCTTAAGCGAGGGCGTTTACGTCTCCACTTATAGTGATGCCGGGACAGTGGCCACCGGTGTTGTGGCCAACTTGATCAACCGGGCGACGGGTACCATCACTGGCAGCAGGTATGGCCTGCAACTGGATGGCAGTACTATCGGGACGCTGGACAACGCGGGCCTGATCCAGGGCACAGGCACCTACAGCCAGGGTCTCTATATCTCCACTTATAGTTACGGGACCGTGACCGCTGCCGGTAGTGTGGCCAGCTTGACCAACCGCGCGACGGGTACCATCGACGGCGGCAATTCCGGGCTGCAGTTAAGCGGTGGCACCATCGGCACTCTGGCGAACAGCGGACTCATCATTGGCGGTTCGGGCGCGGGCATTGGTATCTACGGAAATGCGTTCTACACCTACAGCGGCACAACCTCCACACTGCTGGGCGTGGCGTCTGGGACAATTGGTAGCCTGGTCAACGCCAGCGGCGCCACCATCGCCGGCGGCTATAACGGCCTGCTGTTGGGTGGTGAGACCGTCGGCACGCTGGACAACGCGGGCCTGATCGAGGGCACAGGCACATACAGCCAGGGGATTGACGTCGCGTCTTATAGTTACGGCACCGTAGCCGCTGCCGGCGCTGTGGCCAGTCTGACCAACCACGCGACGGGCACCATCGCTGGCGGTTATAACGGCCTACAGTTCAGTGGAGCCACCATCGGCACACTGGCGAACAGCGGACTTATCGTCGGCGGTTCGGGCGCAGGCATTGATCTCCACGAAAGTGGTCCATTCTACATTTATAATGGTACGACCTTCTCGCTGCTGAGCGGGGTGCCCGCGGTGATTGGCAGTCTGGTCAACGCCAGCGGCGCCACCATCGCCGGCGGCAATACCGGGCTGCAGTTAAGCGGCGGCACCATCGGCACGCTCAGCAATGGCGGTGTGATCTCCGGTTTGACCTACGCTGGCATCGCGGTGCAATCGTCTCATGCACGAATTGACACCATTATCAATTTGGCGGGTGGCACCATCGGCAATATCAGCGGCACGGTGGGGGCCTACGGCACCAGTGCCGCAGGCATCGTGAACACCAGCAGCAGCATCGGAACCATCGCCAACAGCGGCGCCATCAGCGGTGGCATCGAGATTTACGGATCGGGTGCTGTCGTTGGAGCCATAGACAACCGGGCGGGTGGCACTATTAGTGCTTTGAATTCCGGCATCTGGATAGGGGGCAGCGTCGGGACCCTAGCCAATGCCGGCCTGATCTCGTCCGCCTGGAATATCGGCGTCAATGTCAGCAATCGTCAGACGCTGGACGCACTATTCAACGCCGCCACCGGGACGATTGATGGAATCGGGATTGGTGGCACCATCAGCACCATCGACAATGCCGGCCTGATAAGCGGCGGTGGCACGGGCATTCTTGCGCGTCAACTTACCGTCGTTTCCGTGACGCTGGCCAACAACGTCCAAGCTACCACCACATCCGTTCGGACAAGCGGCGTACCGGTTCTGCATAACAGCGGCCTAATCAACGGCACCTTGGCCGGGGTCGCCAATGCGGGCGTGATGGGGCTTCTGGACAATAGCGGCACGATCGTCGGTGTCGCGGGAACCGGCGTCGCCAACGTCGGCCAATCCGCCATCTCCACGTCGCAAAGCCAGCCCACCTATTTCCATTCCTCGGTCCTCAGCAAAGCCGGCGGCACCCTGGGAACGCTGACCAACAGCGGCCTCATCTCCGGCGCGCTGACAGGCGTGGCCAATGCGGAGGCCAACGTCATGCAGACGATCATGACGTCAACGTTCGACAGCGTTAACGGCACCTACGTGGGCACGACCAGCATTATTGCGGCAGGAACGGCGGCCGGCACCGTCGGCGTTCTGGTCAACAATGGCACCATTTTGGGAGGCACGGAGCGGGACCTGACGGCAGGCATCGGTTTGGATAACGGCGGGGCGGCGGCGATCATTGGCACGCTGACCAATACGGGACTGATCCGGGGCGGTCAGACGGGCATTCTCAACGCCGGAACGATCGGCGCGCTGATCAACAGCGGCACAATTTTCGGCGGTGTCGCCGCCATCCGCAATACCGGGACTGGTCTCCTGGATACCATCACCAACAGTGGGCTGATCGCGGGCAATGTCCTGAATCAAGGGGCCCGCGGTTTGACGGTCGTGGGCGGCGCCGGTTCCATCTTCGGTACGTTCGCGGCAGGCTCCAACGGAACGGCCACACTGACCAACACCGGAGGTGACGTGGTGCTGGCCGGCGGCAATGTGGCGCTGGGCATCAATATGGCCATCAATGTGGGGACCCACACAGTCACCAACACAGCTGGCGCGACCTTGCGGCTGGACAGCTTGGTCAGCATCACCGGCAATTACGCACAGAGCGGCAACAGCGCCCTGCTGGTCAACGTGGCCTCGGCCTACAGCCATGGCGGTCTGCAAGTCAGCGGTGCCGCCGCCGTGACCGGCGGCGCCATCATCCTGAACCCCAGCGCGGGCTATTCCCTGGTTGATGGCCAGAGCTACACCATCGTCGCCGCTGGCGATGCGTCTTCCGCCTATTCGGGATACACCGTGGTCGCTCCAGGCCACGCGCTGAGCAGCATGACAACGGTCGTCGGGGGCCTGACCGACCTGATTGTCACGCTGGGCAGCCTGAACGGCGGGACGATTGGAACCCTCGGCTCGGGCTCATCCACCACCATCGGCGGCGGGGCGTCTACCGTGGGCCAGGTCTCTGGTGGAACGGTCACAGTAACAGACGGCACGCCGACTTTGAGCACCATCAGTGGCGGTTCGGTGAACATCGGGGGCGGTTCCGCTACGCTGGGCACCGTCGCAGGCGGCACGGTCAACATCAGCGGCGGCAACGCCAGCGTCGGGCAGGTGTCCGCCGGTTCCATCACCCTGGGCAGCGGCGCCACCATCAGCAGCACCCAGACGGTGAACGTCAGCGGCGGCTCGTTGGCCGTGTCGGGGTCGGTAACGTCCCCGGTCGCGGTCAGCGGCGGCACGGTGGCGGTGGGCAGCGGTGGTATCGTCAACAGCTCCACTTCCATCCAGGTATCTTCCGGTTCGCTGTCCATCAGCGGTGGCGGCATTGTCGCGAGCGATCAGCCACTGCAGGTCTCCGGTGGCAGCTTGAATGTTGCCGGTGTGGTAGCGGCACCAGTGCAGGTCACTGACGCCGGCGCCACCGTCTCGATCAGCAGTGGCGGCCTGGTGACACAGAGCGTGACCGCCAGTGCCGGCGCGATGAACGTCGGCGGGACGATCACGGCGCCCGTCTCGGTGTCGGGCGCCGGCGCCACCGTCTCGATCAGCAGTGGCGGCCTGGTGACGCAGTCGGTCACGGCCAGCGCCGGTGCGCTGAGCGTTGGCGGGACGATCACGGCACCCGTCTCGGTGTCGGGTGCCGGTGCCACCGTCTCGATCAGCAGTGGCGGGCTGGTGACACAGAGCGTGACCGCCAGCGCCGGCGCGCTGAGCGTTGGCGGGACGATCACGGCACCCGTCTCGGTGTCGGGTGCCGGCGCCACGGTTTCGATCAGTAGTGGCGGGCTGGTGACACAGAGCGTGACCGCCAGCGCCGGCGCGCTGAACGTAGGTGGGACGATCACGGCACCGGTCTCGGTGTCGGGTGCCGGCGCCACGGTTTCGATCAGTAGTGGCGGGCTGGTGACACAGAGCGTGACCGCCAGCGCAGGCTCGCTGAACGTGGGGGGGACAATCACGGCACCCGTCTCGGTGTCAGGCGCCGGCGCCACGGTTTCGATCAGCAGCGGCGGCCTGGTGACACAGAGCGTGACCGCCAGCGCAGGCTCGCTGAACGTGGGGGGGACGATCGCGGCACCGGTCTCGGTTTCGGGCGCCGGCGCCACCGTCTCGATCGCCAGCGGTGGCGTGGTGACACAGTCGGTCACGGCCAGCGCCGGCAGCGTGAACGTTGCGGGCACCATCACGGCGCCGGTGGCGGTCAGCGGCGGTACTGTGTCGTTGGCCAGCGGCGGCACCATCGTCAGTAGCCAGCCAGTGCAAGTCACGGGCGGTAGCCTGTCGATCTCGGGCAACGTCAACGCGCCGGTGCAGGTGGCGGGCACCACGGTCTCGGCCTCGCAGATCGCCAGCGCCACGCCGGTGATGACGGTGGACGCGGGTGGCACCATCAGCCAGTCGGTAACGGTGGACGCGGGTAAGGTGTCTATGAACGGCACTATCAGCGGCAATGTCGCCATCGGATCCGGCGGCGCCCTGCGCGGGTCCGGTGTGGTGACGGGCCAGGCCTCGGTGTCCGGCATCCTGGCGCCCGGCAACTCGCCCGGGACCCTGACCTTCACTACCGGTCTGACCCAGGCGGCCAAGTCGGTGCTGTCCATCGATATCGATGGCACGGGCACCGGGGCCGGCTACGGCAACTACTCCCGCGTCCTGGTCACGGGCGGCAGCTACGTCATCGGTTCCGGTGCCGTGCTTCAGCCCAACCTGCGGGGGATATCGGGGAAGGCCACCAACACCTACACCCCGGGCCTGGGCACGGACTTCAATATCGTCCAAGCGGCGGGTGGCGTCTCCGGCACCTTCGCCGGCATTACCCAACCCAGCAGTGGGCTGCTGGCCGGCACGCAGTTCACGGCGCTGTACGGCAGCAACGCCGTCGACCTGTACGTCACCCCCACCTACGGCAACTTGGCCAGCCTGGGGGTCAGCGCCAACCAGCAGACCATGGGGCGCGTGGTGGCCGGGCTGACGCCAACGGTGGGTAGTGACCTCAACGCCGTGCTGAAGGCGCTGTACGGCTTGCCCACGGTGGGGGCGTCGCTGGATGCCCTGGCGCAGATCGGCGGCAGCAGCCAGGCCAACATCGTCGCCTACAGCCTGGACCGGGGCCTGGCCGCCACCCAGGTGCTGGGCCAGCGCCTGGCGGCCGTGCGCGACGGCGTGGCGGGGGGCATGCAGGGCACGATGCAGGCCCAGTTGGTGGGCCGCACCCTCTACACCAGCATGGCCAGCGGCGGCGACGCCCCCGTGATTGAGGACGAGCGCGGTGCGGCCGCCGGCTCGGCGCCGGAGGAAGGCTGGCACTTCTGGGCCCAGGGCCTGGGGGCGTTCACCCGGGTGGACAGCGACGGTAACGCCGAGGGCGGGCACAGCAACACCGGCGGCGGCCTGTTCGGCGGCGACCGCACAGTGGCGCCGGGCGTGACCCTGGGCCTGGCCGGCGTTCTGCTGCAGAGCACCTCGGGCGGGTCGAACGAGACCAGCAGCTATGGCCTGTCGGCCTATGGCAACGTCGACCTGGGGGACGGCCTGTTCGTCACCGGCAACGCCGGCTACACCTACGACCAGTACGACACGGCGCGGACCATGGGCTTTGGCAGTCTCAGCCGCACGGCCTTCGGCCATACCACCGGTGACGAACTGTCGGCGGGTGTCACGGCCGGCTACCGAGTGCGGGTGTCCAACCTGACCTTGGAGCCGCAGGCCGGCATCCAGTGGCTGAAGGTGGGCCGCGACGGCTTCACCGAGACGGGCGCCGGCGCCCTGAACCTGGTGCTGCAGGACCTGGACGCCACGGCCTTGCAGAGCAGCGTGGGCGGCCGCGCCTCGGCCAGCTGGAAGACGGACGGCGGCACGGTCATCACCCCGGCCCTGCGGGCGGCCTGGCTGCACGACTTCCGCGACCGGGCCCTGACCAGCCAGGCCGCGCTTGCCGGCACCGCCTTCGCCGTGACCGGCCCCGACACCGGCGCCAACGCGCTAGGCATCGGCGGCGGTCTGACCCTGCAGGAAGGCGACAACCTAAACCTCTACGCCAACTACGACGGCACGCTCCGCCGCCATGAGACCGACCACGTCTTCACCGCCGGCTTCCGGCTCATTTGGTAATATATTCCGAGTTGGGATGATGATTTTCCTCAACATCAATGAGAATTCGGAGGATGGCAGCCATTGCCAAAATAATAACCGAGGAATTAGGTTATGGTGAACCCATCAAAATCTGGAAATGCAGAATTGGCCCACAACACGGTGTCGTGCGATATTCCAGAGGGGAAAATTCGCCATAATTCTGACACTATCATGATAATTAAGGAAATGTATATAGAGGGATACTCTATGGATCGGATCGCGCGGGCCATCAATATGAGTCCCAGCTATATTTCGATCGTCATAAATTGGTATTTCCCGGAGATATCAAAAAAACATTACTCTAAATGGCTAGAGATTAAAATTGACATCGAAATGCTTCTAAGGTCTGGTGAGACCATTCCATCAATAGCGAATATTCTCGGCAAAAAAATTGGAACAGTACGACAATACGTTTATCGCAATATACGAGGCTATGGCGGAACAAACAATATAGATGAAGAGAAAATAAAACTTATAGGTGAAATGTACGCTTCTGGAAAAAAATACAAAGAAATAAGCAAGGAGGCCGGTATATCAGAATACTATATAAGAAATGTAATAGGCCAATTCTATCCGAATATGAGAAAGTATAATCCAGATTCCATGAAGGAAAGATTGTCAGAAATTCAGGAAATGCTCCGCGGCGGCTACAGCTACAAGCGCATCGCCGAAGAGCTGGGAATAAGTGAGGGCAACGCTCACGCACTTATATTCCGACATTTCCCGGCATCACGCCGGGGTCCGCGGGGTGGAAAATTTGTCAAGAAATAGCTACGAGGGCAGGCATCAATGGCCTGCCCATCCGGCCATGCGCCTGCACATGCGTGTTCAAACAGGATGTCGTGAAGTTACTCGAAAGCCGTAGCTTGCTGCTTGACCAAGCGTCCTCCGGATCAGGCAAACGAACCGGGGTTGATTTGGCTCCAACGTATGGTTCAACGCGAGCAGACATGCCATGCCTTGCCAGCTAGGGCGGCATCATCTGTGTCGGGACCGTTCGCTGCCGAAAATGAAGCTATAGTGTAAACCAGCACGAAGCTTGGACGCCGATCGGCACAGCAACCAATTGATTCTATTGGGGCCGACGGGGTCATTTGATCGCGCCGATCCACATGCTTATCCGTTGAGACCAAGGCAACCTGGGCAACGGGACGACCTGATCACCTCCATCCTGTCGTTGTGGGATGGTGACACACGGCGAATGGCCGCCTGGCGGTTCTTCAGACACAATAAGCCACGGCATAGGGGCCTGAAGGGGAACGCGGCGCCTTGTCAAAGAGCTGCGGGGGATAAAAAGGCGCGGAACGCCGGGGACGCGTCGGGCCCAAACATCTGGGCGGGCGGGCCGCTGGATTCGACCCGCCCGTTCATCAAATGCACCACCCGGCTGGACACATCGCGCGCGAACGCCATTTCGTGGGTCACGACGATCATGGTGCGTCCCTCCTCCGCCAGGGACCGCATCAGGGCCAGCACTTCGCGTACCCGCTCCGGGTCAAGGGCGGAGGTCGGCTCATCGAACAGGACCAGCTTGGGATTGGTCGCCAGGGCCCGGGCAATGGCCACCCGCTGCTGCTGCCCGCCGGAGAGCCGCTTGGGATAGGCGGCGTGGAAGCCGGCCATGCCCACGCGTTCCAGCAGCGTCCGCGCGGTGGCGAGGACTTCATCACGGTCACGGCGATGGACGCGCAAGGGCGCCTCCATGACGTTCTGCAACACCGTCAGATGAGGCCAGAGATTGAAGCCTTGGAAGACCATGGCCGTCTGTGTCCGCAGGCGGGCGGCGGCACGGCCGTCGGAAACCTCCAGGCGACCGTGGCGGTTGCGCGCCAGGGGCGCCTGCACGTCGCCAATGGCGATCTGGCCCTCGTCGGGAACCTCCAGCAGGTTGAGGCAGCGCAGGAAGGTGCTTTTGCCCGAACCGCTGCCGCCCAGGATGGAGATGACCTCCCCTTCCCGCGCTTCCAGCGAAATGCCGGCCAGCACTTCCCTGTCGCCGAAGGATTTGCGGATGTTGGTGGCGGTCAGCACGGTGGGGGATGGCGGGGTCATGACAGCGGCTCCACGACGGGCGGAACGGAGATGGATGGCACGGCGCGGTCGACATCCAGCCGGCGTTCCAGGGCCGCCAGCAGGGCCGACAGACCGGCGTTGATCAGCAGGTACAGCGCCGCGGCGGCGCAGAACACCTCCAGCGTGCGATAACTGTGGGCGATGACCTGCTGCGCCACGCCGGTGATGTCCAGAACCGTGATGGTGCTGGCCAGGGAGGTCGACTTGGTCATCATGATGATTTCGTTGGAATAGCTGGGCAGCGCGATGCGGATGAGCGACGGCGCGATCACCCGCCGCAGCAGCATGAACCCGGTCATGCCGCAGGCGCGGCCGGCCTCGATCTCCCCACGCGGCACGGCGGCCAAGGCCCCACGGAAGATTTCGGCGATATAGGCCGAGCAACAGCAGGTCATGGCCAGGCAGGTGCAGAACACAGGGTCCCGGAACGCCGTCCAGAGCATGCCGTGGCGTATCCAGGGGATCATGGCGAACCCATAGTAGATCATGAAGATCTGCAGGATCAGCGGCGTCCCCCGGAACAAGAAGGTCCAGGTGCGCTGGATCAGGCGCGCCAGCGGCGACCGCGCCACCGACATCGCCGTGAGGCCCGTGGCCAGCGCCGTGGCGCAGACGCCGGAAACCGCCAGGATCAGCAGGGTCACGGGCACGGCGCGCACCAGCTGCGCGGTGACCGACCCGATGAACGTCAGATGCTCCTCCATCGCGCTCAGCCCCTGTCCCACCGGTTGGAATAGCGGCCACCATAGTGGAAGGCCGTGCTGGAAAGGGTGGTGAGCACCAGGTAAAGCGCCATGGCCAAGCCGAAGAACAGGAAGGGATGCCGGGTCGACCCGGCGGCCACCAGGCTGGTGCGCATCAGTTCGCTCAGCCCCGTGACGGCGATGAGGGCGCTGTCCTTCAGGTTGAACTGCCAGACGTTGCCCAGCGCGGGCAGAACGACGCGCGCCACCTGTGGCAGGACGATGCGGTGGAAGCACAGGAGATCACCGAAGCCCATGGCCCGCGCCGCCTCGAACTGACCCCGGGGAATGGCGCCGACACCGCCCCGGAAAATCTCGGCCTGGTAAGCCGCGGACACCAGGCCGACGGACAGGCTGCCGACCAGGAAGGGCGGCGGCAGTCCCGGGGCGTCCCAGCCGAAGGTCTCCGACAGCGACAGGATCAGCGACGGCAGGCCGAAGTACAGCAGCAGGATGACCAGCAACTCCGGCACCCCGCGCAAGACCACGCCATAAACCAGCGCCGTCCGCCGCAGCCAGCGCGGCCCCTTCAGCCGCGCCCAGGCCAGCAGGACGCCCAGCACCGTGCCGATGGCCATGGAGGTGGCGGACACCGCCAGGGTGAGCACACAGCCCTTCAGCAGCAGGGGCGCCCAGCCGTCCGGCCCGAAACCGAGGAGCGCGAGGTCGTCCATCATGGCTGGGGGCTCCCGGCGGCGGCGCCCGGACGGGCATCCAGGGTCGGGGTGGCGTCCGCCTTGAACCATTTCAGGCTGAGGCGCCGCACCGTGCCATCCTCCACGGCGGAACGGATGGCGGCGTTCAGGCGCTCCGCCAAGGCGGTGTCGTCCTTGCGCAGGCCAAAGCCCTCGCCGGCACCCAGCTCACCGCCGATCAGTTCCGGCCCGACCAGGACCAGATCCTGAGCGTCGGGTGCGGCCAGCAGCGGCCGCAGGTAGGTGGTGTCATCCAGCGTCAGGTCGATGCGGCCGCTCAACAGGTCCAGGTCCCGTTCGCCCATGGTGCGATAGGATTTAACGGTGATGACGCCGGCCAGGTATTTGTCCAGGAAGCCGTCGTAGGTGCTGGAAATGGCGACGCCCAGTGTCTTGCCGCGCAACTCCTCGCGCAGGGCCGCCAGCGCCCGGGTCTGGCGCTCGGGCGTGGGACTGGCGTCCAGGTCCAGCACCAGGCCCCGGTTGGCCATGCGGGCCAAGGGACTGTCCTTCTGGGTGACGAAAACCCCGGTGGTGATGGCGTACGGCAGGGAGAAGGCCAGCACGGCCTTGCGTGCCGGCGTGATCTGCAACGCGTCGGCGATGACGTCGATCTTATGGGCCTGCAAGGCACCGATCATGCCGTCCCAATCCTGGGCCACCAGTTGGCACCGCAGACTCGCCCGCTGGCAAAGGATCTGGAGCAGATCGGGTTCGAAACCGATCAGGGTGCCGTCCGGCCGGGTGATGTTCCACGGCGGGAAGGCCCCCTCCGTGCCGATGACGACGGTCCGGGGCGGCGGCGGCTCCGACCCTGCGGCCCCTTCCCAAGCGGCGGATAGGGAAAGCGCCGCCAGCCCGAAACCAATACCCGCGCGCCAAAGCCTTCTCATGGTTCATCCGCATCGGCCGGGGGAACGATATCGACCAGCCAGCAGGCAGCGGCGGCCTGGACCAGGACGGGCGCCGTCGTGCCCGGGGCGAACAACAGGGCGTCCAGCCGGCCGAGGGTGTAAGTCTCGCCGCCGCAGGTCACCTGCGCCTCGCCGGCCGCCACCAGCAAGCGGGCCGCCGTGGGGTTGGGCGACAGCGATGACAGGCCCGGGGATACACGGAGTTGGGCGCCCCGCACGGCCCCCCGGCGCACCATCAGGTTCAGGTCGGTGACAGGCCCGCCATCCGGCGTTCCCGATACCGGCACATCGCCGGGAAAGGCGTGGGCTGCCGTTTCCGGCGTCACCAGGACGGGGGCCCTGCCGGCGCCGAAGTCCAGCAGCAGGCGCCCTTCCAGCACCGCCAGCACGCGGTCGATGCCCGGGAAGTGGGAGAAGGGCCCCGCCTCCCGCACGTCCGCGATGCTGACGCGCCAGAGGATGTCACCCGCGCCATCGTCCTGGCGGGCGACCTCGCGCGTGACGCCGCCCCCGTTCTTCCAGGCCTGGGCGGGCCGTGAGGCCGAGGGAAGCAGCCGGACACCCCTCATCCCAGGATACCGGGCAGGTCAAGGCCCATGGCGCGGGCGCAATCCTGGGCGATGTCATAGCCGGCGTCGGCATGGCGCATCACGCCGGTGGCCGGGTCGTTCCACAGGACGCGCTCCAGCCGCTTGGCGGCTTCGGGGGTGCCGTCGGCGACGATGACCATGCCGCTGTGCTGGGAATAGCCCATGCCCACGCCGCCGCCATGGTGCAGCGACACCCAGGTGGCACCCGACGCGGTGTTCAGCAAGGCGTTCAGCAGCGGCCAGTCGGACACGGCGTCGCTGCCGTCCCGCATGGCTTCCGTCTCGCGGTTGGGGCTGGCGACGCTGCCGCTGTCCAGATGGTCGCGGCCGATCACCACGGGAGCCTTCAGCTCCCCCTTGGCCACCATCTCATTGAAGGCCAGGCCCAAGCGGTGGCGGTCCCCCAAACCAACCCAGCAGATGCGGGCCGGCAGGCCCTGGAAGCGAATCCTCTCCCGCGCCATGTCCAGCCAATTGTGCAGGTGCCGGTTGTCCGGCAGCAGTTCCTTCACCTTGGCGTCGGTCTTGTAGATGTCCTCGGGATCGCCGGACAGGGCCGCCCAGCGGAAGGGGCCGATGCCACGGCAGAACAGCGGGCGGATGTAGGCGGGCACGAAGCCGGGGAAGTCGAAGGCGTTGGCGACCCCCTCGTCCTTCGCCACCTGGCGGATGTTGTTGCCATAGTCGACGGTGGGCACCCCCGCCGCCTGGAAGTCCAGCATGGCCTGGACGTGCACCGCCATGCTGGCGCGCGCGGCGGCGGCGACGGCCTGCGGCTCGCGTTCCCGCCGCTCGACCCACTCGGCCACCGTCCAGCCCGCGGGCAGGTAGCCGTTGACGGGGTCGTGGGCCGAGGTCTGGTCGGTCAGCAAATCCGGCCGGATGCCGCGCCGGACCATCTCGGGCAGCAGTTCGGCGGCATTGCCCAGCAGGCCGACCGACACCGCCTTCTTCTCGGCACAGCTGCGTTCGATGATGGCCATCGCCTCATCAATGGTTTCGGCGGCATGGTCCAGATAGCCGGTCCTCAGGCGCATCTCGATGCGGCTGCGCTGGCATTCGATGGCCAAACACGAGGCACCGGCCATGACGGCGGCCAGCGGCTGCGCCCCGCCCATGCCACCTAGGCCGGCGGTCAGCAGCCAGCGGCCCGACAGGTCGCCGCCGTAATGCTGGCGGCCCATCTCGACGAAAGTCTCATAGGTGCCCTGCACGATGCCCTGGGACCCGATGTAGATCCAGGAACCGGCCGTCATCTGGCCGTACATGGCCAGGCCCTTGCGGTCCAGCTCATGAAAATGCTCCCAATTGGCCCATTTCGGGACCAGGTTGCTGTTGGCGATCAGAACGCGCGGGGCATCGGGGTGGGTGCGGAAGACGCCCACCGGCTTGCCGGACTGGACCAGCAGGGTCTGGTCGGCCTCCAGACGCGTCAACGCCTCCACGATCCGGTCGTAGCTCTGCCAGTCGCGGGCGGCGCGGCCGATGCCGCCGTAGACCACCAGCTCCTCCGGGCGCTCCGCCACGTCGGGGTGCAGGTTGTTCATCAGCATGCGTAGCGCCGCCTCGGTCAGCCAGCTTTTGGCGGTGCGTTCCGTGCCGGTGGCGGGGCGGATGACGCGGGTGTTGTCGATGCGGCTCATAGGGTCCTTCCCAGGCTGGTGGTGAAGGCGAGGCAGTCGTTCAGGATCGCGATCAGGACCGTGACGAGGGGCCTCGCGTAAGCGGGGTCGAAGGCAGGCGGCCAGTTGCCGGGGCCAGGCTTGTCGGGTTCGGCGAGATAGCCCCGGATGGCCAATTCCATCTGAATGGCGTGGATGCCCTCGGCGGGGCGGCCATAGTGACGCGTCGTCCAACCGCCCTTGAACCGGCCGTTCAGCACGTGGCTGTGGCCGCTGGCGGCGCAGCGGTCGTGGATGGCGGTCGCCAGCGCCCCATCGCAGGTGACGCCGCCGTTGGTGCCGATGTTGAACTGCGGCAGCGGGCCGTCGAACAGGCGCGGGATGACGCTGCGGATGGAATGGGCGTCATAGAGGACGACGGCGTCATGGTTTCGCCGCAGCCGCGCCAGCTCAGCCCGGATGGCGGCATGGTAGGGATCGAAATAGGCCGCCCGCCGCGCGGCGATGTCGGCGGCGTCGGGCGGGGCCCCGGCGTAAAGCGGCTCACCGTCGAAGGTGGTCACGGGGCAGAGGTCGGTCGTCGCCTGCCCAGGATACAGCGACGCGCCGGAGGGATCGCGGTTGACGTCGATGACGCTACGCGACAGCCGCGTCCGGATGGCGGTGGCCCCCAGGTCCGACGCGAAGGCGTAAAGCCGGTCGATCCACCAATCGGCGTCCTTGCGCGCCAGCCAAGGTGACGCGAAACGGCCCAGCAGCCCATCCGGTATGTCGGTGCCGGTATGGGGGAAGGTCACGACCAGGGGCGCGTCGCCGCGGTGGATTTCCAGCCAGTCCATCATCTCACCAGCCCGTCATCTCAGTTGCCCCGCCAGACGCGCGCGTGCAGGGGATTGAAGCCCATGCGATAGACCAGGTCCGCCGGCCGCTCGATATCCCAGATCGCCAGGTCGCAGGACTTGCCCGCCTCCAGCGTGCCGATCTCATGCTGCAGCCCCAAGGCACGGGCGGCGTTGCGGGTGACGCCGGCGATGCATTCATCGACCGTCATGCGGAACAGGGTGGCGCCCATGTTCATGACCAGCAGCAGCGAGGTCAGGGGCGAAGTACCGGGGTTGCAGTCGGTGGCCAGGGCCATGGGCACGCCGGCCGCCCGGAAGGCGTCCACGGGCGGCAACTTGGTTTCCCGCACGAAATAGAAGGCGCCGGGCAGCAACGTCGCCACGGTACCGGCCGCCGCCATGGCCGCGACGCCATCGGCGTCCGTATGTTCCAGATGGTCGGCCGACAGGGCGCCATGCCGGGCCGCCAACGCGGCGCCGGACAGGTTGGACAACTGGTCGGCATGCAGTTTGACCGGCAGGCCATGGGCGGCGGCGGCGGCGAACATCCGCGCCGTCTGATCCGGCGTGAAGCCGATGCCTTCGCAGAACGCGTCGACGGCGTCGGCCAGCCCCTCCCCCGCCGCCGCCGGCAGCACGGTGTCGCACAGGAAGTCGACATAGCGGTCGGCGTCACCGCTGAATTCAGGCGGCAGCGCGTGGGCGCCCAGGAAGGTGGTTGTGATCCGGATCGGCCGCGCCTGCCCCAGCCGCCGCGCGGCGCGCAGCATGCTCAGCTCCGCCTCCAGGTTCAGCCCGTATCCTGACTTGACCTCGACCGTCGTCGCCCCTTCCGCCATCAGGGCGTCCAGCCGGGGCAGTGCACTGGCCGTCAGCACCGCCACGTCAGCCTCGCGCGTGGCGCGCATGGTGGAAAGGATGCCGCCGCCGGCCCGGGCGATCTCCTCATAAGAGGCGCCGGCCAGCCGCAGTTCGAACTCATGCGCCCGGCTTCCGCCATGGACCAGGTGTGTGTGACAATCGACCAAGCCGGGGGTGATCCACCGGCCGGCGCAATCCACCACCACGCCGGCGTCGAAATCGGGCGCGTCGGCGAGGGCGCCGGCATAGGCGATCATGCCATCGCGCACGGCCACGGCACCGTCGCGAACGATGCCCAGCCCAGACTGCGTCCCGACCAGGGTCGCCAAATGGGCGTTTGTCCACAGCTTGTCGCAACGCATGCCCGTTCTCCCGGCGGCTCCAAGTCCGCCTCTATGGTTGCGTTCGCACCTTAGAATGTATAGACATATGGCGCAACAGGAGAATGCACCATGGGCACTGACGGCGGTTCGAACGGGGCTTTCCATTTCGAGCAAGCCCTGCTTCCCGAGGGCTGGGCGGACAATGTGCGGCTGACGGTCCGGGATGGCGTCATCGCCACCCTGGAACGGGACGCGCCCCACCAGGCCGGCGATGAGCGGCGGCCGGTGGCCATACCGGGCCTGCCCAACCTGCACAGCCACGCCTTTCAGCGCGGCATGGCCGGTTTGGCGGAGGTGCGCGGGCCGGCGGGCGACAGCTTCTGGACCTGGCGCGACGTCATGTACCGCTTCGTCGATCGCCTTTCGCCCGACGACCTGCACGCCATCGCGGCCTTGGCCTATATGGAAATGCTGGAGACCGGGTTCACCCGCGTCGGGGAATTCCATTACCTTCATCATGATCGGGATGGCGGGCGGTTCGCCGACCCGGCGGAGATGAGCGCCGCCATCGTCGCGGCGGCGGATGAGACCGGCATCGCACTGACCCACCTGCCCGTGTTCTACGCGCATTCTGGTTTTGGCGGGGCGGCACCGGGGCATGGACAGCGCCGCTTCCTGAACGACCTGGACGGCTTCGCCCGCCTGCTGGACGCGGCGCGGATCAAGGCGCGCGCCCTGCCCGACGCGGTCGTCGGCGTGGCGCCGCACAGCCTGCGCGCGGTGACGCCTGAGGAATTGACCCAGGTGGCCGGCTTGGCCGGCACCGCCCCCGTGCATATCCACATCGCCGAGCAGGTGAAGGAGGTCGAGGACTGCGTGGCCTGGGGCGGGGCCCGGCCGGTGGAATGGCTGCTGGCCAACGCGCCGGTGGATACCCGATGGTGCCTGGTGCACGCCACCCATGTGACGCCGGCGGAGGTCGCGGACATAGCGGCGCGCGGCGCGGTGGTTGGCCTCTGCCCCATCACGGAAGCCAACCTGGGCGACGGCATCTTCCCGGCCGCCGCCTATCTGTCCGCCGGCGGCCGGTTCGGCGTCGGGTCGGACTCGAACGTCCTGATCGACGCGACCGAGGAACTGCGCCTGTTGGAATACGGTCAGCGCCTGGCGGGCCGCAGCCGCAATGTGATCGCGAAAGCGCCAGGACGATCGACGGGCCAGGATCTGGTGGAGGGCGCGCTGGCGGGTGGCGCCGCCGCCCTGGGCGCGCCGTCCGCCATCGCCGTCGGCCATGCGGCGGACCTGGTCGGCCTTGACACCCAGCACCCCTCACTGCGTGGCCGCCGGGGCCCGGCGCTACTGGACGCCCTGATCTTCGCCGCCGGCCGGGCGGCCATTGACGGGGTCTGGCGCCGGGGCAAGCAGGTGGTTAATACTGGCCGGCACCAGCGGCGGGACGCCATTGTCACCCGTTACCGCCAAGTCCTTGAAAGATTGACCCAGTGACGCTTTCCCTGCATGAGCGCATCCGAACGGACATAGAATCGGCCATCCTGTCCGGAAAGCTGGCGCCGGAAGACCGGCTCCCCGTCGAGCATGAGCTGATGCAGACCTATAAGTGCTCGCGCATGACGGTCAACAAGGCGCTGTCCGCCCTGGCCGCAGCGGGTCTGATCGAACGGCGCAAGGGGGCTGGTTCCTTCGTGGGGCGCCCACACGCCCATTCCATGATCCTGGACGTCCCGGACCTGCCGGTTGAGGTGGCCAAACGCGGCCATGTCTACGGCTATCAGCCGCTGGTACGGAAGCTGCGGGCGGCCGCCCGCGGAAACGCCGAGGAGGAGTTGCTGGCCGGCGGGCGCCGGCTGTTGCAGTTGGACGGCCTGCATTCCGCCGATGGCGCGCCCCTGGCGGTGGAACGCCGCCTGGTCAGCTTGGCCGCGGTGCCGGCCATCGCGGACGCCGACCTTGAGAAGGAGCCGCCGGGAACCTGGCTGCTGCGGCACGTGCCATGGACGGAGGCGGAAACCCGCATTTCCGCCGTTCCCGCCGATGCGGAGATCGCGGGTCTTTTGAAAACACCGGTCGGCACGGCCTGCCTGTTGGTGGAACGGCAGACCTGGCGCAGTTCGGAACGGATCACGGCCGTGCGCCAGTATTTCCTGGGCACGGCCTATCACCTGGTCGCGCGGTTCGGCAGCAGCCGTCCGTGACGGCCCGCGGCCCCAAAGGACCGCAGGCCGGACGGGACATCAGAACTTCTGACCGAACTTGACACCGAACAGTCGCGGCTTCGTGGGATAGATGCGCGCGTACTGGCCGGAGATTTCCGGGGCGGAGAAGGTGTTCCGGGTCAGCCCCCCACGTTCGTCGAACAGGTTCTGGATATAGAACTCGGCGGTGGTGTTGCCGATCTTGCCGCCCATCGAGACGTCAACGGTGGTGAACCCGGGGCTGTCGCCGACGAGATCGTCCGCCGTGGTCCCCAGGAAGCTGCGCGTGCTGGTCTGATGGTTCAGGGAACCCTGGACGAAGCTGTCCACCTCACCCAGCAGGAATTCATAGCGGGCCGTCGTGTTGAATTTGATGCGGGGCTGCACCGGCAACCGCGTGCCCTTCGGCGCCGCGATGATGCCGGAGGCGCAGTCCGGGTTGCTGTTGGCGCCGATGGCGCAGAAGTCGGTCGTCAGTCGGGCGTCGTTGAAGGCTCCCGATGCCGACAGGGTCAGGCTGCGGGTGACGGCCCAGGTGATGTCCGTCTCGACGCCGTACACCCGGGCGTCGCCGGCGTTGTAGATGTTGGTCACGCTGCCGGAGTTGAGCGCCACCAGGGCGTATTGCAGGTTGTTCCATTCCTCGTAATAGACGGCGCCGTTGAAGCGCAGCTTCTGATCGAACCAGGTCGTCTTCCACCCCAGCTCGTAATTGTCCAGGGTATCCGAGCCATAGGGCTCGACCGCCGCCCGCCGGTTGTTGCCGCCGGGGCGGTAACCGGTGGAATACGTGGCATAGACCATGCGATCCGGATCGATCTGCCACGTCACGTTCAGTTTGTGGGTCTCGCCGGAATCGTTGAAGCTTTTCTTCAGGTAGGAACAGCTGTTGAGCGACGGGAAGGGCGTCACGCAGCCGGCCTTCGCCGCGTCGCTAGCAAAGCCCGAGAAGCCGGTCAGCGTGTTGTCGGCGATGAACCCGCGCACGCCGCCGGTCAGGGTGACACTGGGCAGGATGTCATAGGAAGCCTGGCTGAACACCGCGTAGTCGCGATCGACGATGTGCACGTTGGTCAGGAAGATGTCGTCTTCATATACGGGCGACCCCTGTTGGGACGACCCGTAACCCGGCGCGTAATAGTTCGCCTGGAACTGGTTGGTCTGCTCTTGATAGAACAGGCCGGCCGTAACCCGCCAACGGTTGGCGGCGGGCGAGCTGAAGCGCAGCTCATGGCTTTGCTTGGTCAGATCCTGGTGCCCATAGTAATATTGGGTCGGATCGATCTGCTTACCCATGGAATTCGTAAAATATCCGTAGTTCGGATAGGCGTCGTACGCGACGGTGTAATAGCTGTAGTCGGCATGCGTGTCTATCGACCGCTGCATATAGCCGCCGGAATAGAGGACATCCCAATCCCAGACCTTGCCCTCGATGGTCAGGGCCGCCTGGTACCACTTGTCGATGTTGCGCTCTGGCGCGTAGTCGTGGACCTGCAGGTCACCGGCCTTGGGATCGTAGAGGAAAGAGCCGTTGGACCGCTGGTGCTGGGCGATGACCTGCGGCGTGACGGTCCAGTCGTCGTCCAGGTCGATGCCCAGGGCCACGCGGCCGCCATAGGTGTCGACATCGTTGAAGTTCTTTTTGACGAACTTGGAATTGTCCACGGTGATGGGGCTGTTGACCACCGTGCCGTCGTCCAGGGTGTGGGGGCTCTGGTAGGTGCGCTGGTGGTAGGTGTTGTCGATGTAGCCGCCGTCATGCTCGTCATAGCCGACGATGCGCACCGCCGCCCGGTCGCTGAGGGGGATGTTGACGAAACCCTCGATGGTGCCGCCCAGGCTGCCCTTGTCGAAGCGGGTTCCCTGGACATCATAGCCGGCGGAGAACTTGGACGTGTCCGGCTTGTTGGTGATGATGCGCAAGGTGCCGGACAGGGAGCTGGCGCCGTAGAGCGTGCCTTGCGGCCCGGACAGCGCCTCGACCCGGGCGACGTCGTAGATATGGACGTCCAGCAGGGAGCCGATGGTGGTGACCGGAATTTCGTCCAAGTAAAAGCCGCTGGTGGGCAGCGCCCCAAACGGTAGGCCGTCACCGCCGGAGGAGATGCCGCGGAAGAACAGCTGGCTTTGGCCCGGCCCGAAAGACTGGAAAGACACGCTGGGCAACTGCTTGGCGTAGTCGTCGAAGGACTGGACCTGGTGTTGCTCCAACGTCGCCGCGCCCAGGGCCTGCAGGCTGATGGGCACGTTCTGCAGGTTCTCGCTGCGCTTCTGCGCCGTCACCAGGATTTCCGCCAGGGTGTCGTTCCCTGTCGAGTCCGGGCCCGCCGGCGCGGCGGGAGGGACATCGGCGGCCAGGGCCGATTGCATACCCGACAGTGGCGCCAGCGCCGTCGAGGCCAACAGCAGGACCAGCCTGCTGGCCCGCGTGGTCTTAACTCTCATTATGATCGCCCTTTCCCATGAAGTTCCGCTTCTGTCCCTGTTCTTGTGGGTCTTCCGCCCTTTGGTGTTTTGTTGTTTTACTTTATGTTGATTTATACAACTAAAACTCAACTTCCGGATAGGTGCGCAGCACGGTTCCCAGCGCCGCTTTCAGCGGCGTCAGCCAGGGCTCGAAACGCCGCCAATGGTCCAGCCCCTCGGTGAAGATGGGCTGGCGTACCTGTTCAGAGCTGGGAGTGCGCACCGTGCGCCTGTTGTCCCAGAAGGCGAGGCAGCCGTCCTCGAACGGCAGGCCCAAATGATCCAGCAGCGCATGGACCTCGTTTTCGGTGTCGGCCACCAGACGTTCATAGATGACCCGGTGCACGCAGCCGGGGGCCGCCCGGTCCACATGGGCCATGAGCATGGCATAGTCCGCGTAATAGCGGCCCAGCTCCGTCAGGTCGTAGGTGAAGGCCTGGCCGCGCGCGAAATGCTGCTTGTAGGCGGACCAGCCGACCCCCAGGGGATGCCGGCGGACATCGACGATCCGCGCCTTGGGCAGGATGGCGCGGATGAGCGCGACGTGCATCCAGTTGTTGGGCATCTTGTCGATGAAGAACGGCTTCGCCTCGTGCCGGTGCACCCGCGTCCGCGTGATGTATTCCGCCCCCAACGCCGCCAAGGCGTCGGCGGGAAGATCGTCCAGGCATTCCGGATACCGTCCGGCGCCCGCCCCTTTGCCGGGGGACGCTAGCCGCGCGGCGATCGCCATCATGTCGGGCAGTTCGCTGGTACCCTCGACCATGCTGTGGCTGGCCAGGATCTGCTCCACCAGGGTGGAGCCAGACCGGGGCAGGCCGACGATGAAGATGGGATCGGGCGCCTGGCAGCCACCACGGTCCTGGGCCAGGCATCCCCGGTCGACCATGGCGGCGATGCGGGCGCACTGGTCGTGGGTCTCATCCGCGTCATAGCTCAACTGGGCCCGGCGCAGGCGATTACCCTCGGCATAGGCCCGGAAGGTGGCCGCGTCATCACTTCCCGCATCCTCAAGCGCCTTGCCCAGCGCGAAATGCAGGTGCAGCCGGTTCTCGTCGTCCGCGGTGGCCCGCAGGCCGCGTTCCATGGCCGCCCTGTCGTCGGCGGAAAAGCGGAAGGTCTTCAGGTTGGCCAGGCTCCACCACGCCTCGCCCAGCGTGGGTTGCTGCCCGAGGGCGGTGCGATAGGCGTTGATGGCATCGTCCACTCGGCCGATCGCCTTCAGGACATGGCCGTAGCTCATCCAGCCCTTGGCCTGCTGCGGGTGGCGGGCCAGTACATGGGCGTACACGGCGGCGGCGCCATCCTGGTCGCCAATGCGAACCAGCAGCGAGGCCCTGAGCATCAACACCGACGGATTGTCCGGCTCGTCCGCCAGCAGATGCTCCACCTCGGCCAGGGCCTCAGCCGGCCGGTTGTGCCGTTGCAGCGTGCGGGCCAGCAGTTCGCGGGCCGCGGTGAAAGCGGGTGCCAGTTCCAGCGCGCGCCGCAGCAGGGTGATGGCATCGTCGTAGCGGCCCAGGCGCACCGCCAGCTCGGCCATCATGCGGATGGCCGCCACGTCCGTGGGCTGGGCCCGCAACCGGTCGCGCAGCGCCCGTTCCGCCACGTTCAACCGGCCCTCAATCATGGCCGCGGCGGCCTGGGCCAGGACCGGGTCGCGGGTGGAGGCCTTCACGCCGGCCAGATGGGCCCGCTCCGCCTCCTCATGCTCGCCGGCGAGGGCCAGCGTGTCGGCCAGCGCCCGCCAGGCGGCGGCCAGGTCGGGGCTGAGCGCGCCGGCGCGGCGCATTTCAGCCAGGGCGTCGGTAAGCTGGCCCAGGTCGCGCAATGTCAGGCCCAGTTCCAAGGCCGTGACGGCCGATTTCGGCTCCGCCACCGCCAGCCGGCGGAGGATCTCCGCCGCTGCCTGGACGTCCCCCGCCAGCCTGAGGGCGCGCCCCTGGATCAGCCGCGCGCGCGGGTGATCGGGTGCCGCACCCAGCACTTCCAACACCTGCGCGATGGCCAGGGCCGGGGCGCGGTCGACCAGCGTGGCCGCATGGTCCAGGGCCGTATCAATGGAAACCAGGGACGGCGCGGCGCCGGTCATGCGGCCCTCGCCTGCGGACCGGGATGGGAGGGATATGCAAGGTCCGACATGGGATGCCAACTCCTGCTTCGTTTTGGTATGGCCCGTTTGTCCCCGCTGGGCCGGGTTCCGTTGCCGGCCGGCCGTTCATACATATTGTCTATACATTCCCGCTTCGATTTAGTCTATACATAATTGCCATATCGCGCCGCCGGCCGCATGAATCTTGCGACTTATGGACCCAAGGAGCAAACAATGACGCCATCCGTCCTGCTGAATGGTCCCCTGACCTGGCGCGACCTCAGCGCCGTCGCCCGGGGCAGCGACCTAGTGCTTTCCCCGGATGCCTGGGCCCGCATCGGCAATGCCCATGCCGTGGTCGAGGCCATCGTGGCGCAGGGCATCCGGGCCTATGGCGTGAACACCGGCGTCGGCGCGCTGGTGAGCACGGTGGTGGACCGCGCCAAGCAGCGCGACCTGTCGCGCAACCTGGTCATGAGCCATGCCTGCGGCATGGGGCAACCGCTGGAGACGGCCGCCGTGCGGGGCATCATCGCCGCCCAGATCAACAATTTCGCGCACGGCCGCTCCGGTGTGCGGCCCGACTTGGTGCAGGGCCTGCTGACACTGTTGGCCCGGGGCTGCATACCGGAGGTGCCGTCACGCGGGTCGGTGGGCTATCTGACACACATGGCCCATATCGGCCTGGTCCTCATTGGTGCCGGCTCGGCCTACATGGGTGGGCGGCGCCTATCGGGGCGGGAGGCGCTGGACACCATCGGCATGTCCCCCTTGGTGCTTGATTCCAAGGAAGGGTTGAGCCTGGTGAATGGGTCGCCCTGCGCCACGGGCCTGGGTGGCTATGCGCTGTCGCGGATCGAACGGCTGCTAGCCACGGCGGACGCCGTGGCGGCGCTGACGCTGGAGGCGCTGGGCGCCCAGATGTCGGCGTATGAGGCCCAGGTGCTGCAGATACGGATGTCGAACGGCCTGCACCGCACGGGCGCCGCCCTGCGGAATTACCTGGCAGGCAGCCGGCGCCTGGAACGCGCCGTGGGGACCCGGTTGCAGGACGCGCTCAGCCTGCGGGCCGTGCCGCATGTGCATGGCGCCGCCCGGGACGCCTTCGACGGCGCCTGCGCCGTCATCGACCGGGAACTGCAATCGGTCACGGACAACCCCATCGTCTCGGGCACGCCGGCGGCGCCGGTCGTCGAGTCCGAGGCGCACGCCGTGGCGCCCGCGCTGGCCATCGCCCTGGATTCACTGGCTATCGCCATCGCGCACCTCGGCGCCATCTCCGAACGCCATACCGACCGGCTGGTCAATCCGCTGGTCAGCGGCCTTCCGCCTTTCCTGGCCAGCGATCCCGGCGCCACAACCGGCTTCATGATCGCTCAATACACCGCGTCCGCCCTGGTGGCGGACAACCGCCGCCTTTGCGCACCCGCCAGCCTTGATGGCGGCATCAACTCCGCGCTGCAGGAGGATTACCTGGCCCATCCCACGGCGGCGGCCACCAAACTCCTGTCCGTCATCGACAACACCGAATACATCCTGGGAATTGAACTGCTGGCGGCGACCGAGGCGCATGACCTGGCGGTCGATCCGGCGGACCGCGCCCCCGGCACCGCCGCCATTCACGACCATGTGCGCGCCTGTGTCGGCCGCTACCGCGACGACCGCCCGCTGGCCGATCACCTCAATATCGGCGCCAACATCATCAAAAATGGCCTACCAGCGTGAAAGGCGGGTCCTGGGCGCCGGATCGCAGGGCACATGACGCCGTGGATCATCAGCGTCGCCGCCGTCGGGGCTAGGCAGTTGACCCGGATGCCGTATTTCTCACCCTCGATGGCCAGGGCCGACGTCTTCGACTACATCGAACGCTTCTGTAATCCGATGCGCAGACATTCGACCCTGGGCTACCTCAGTCCAATCTATTTCGGGCAAAGCACAGGGGTAGCTTGAAAAAGCTTATCCCGGTGTCATCCAAGCCGGCAGCAGCCCAGTCCAAATCCAGACGCTCTGCGCGCCGGGTCAGAAATCCCAGCTGGCGCGCAGCATGCCGCCGTGGCTCTGGTAGTCGCGGCGAAGCTCGCCGGTATATTCCAGCCGCAGCTTGAAGCCGTCCGACTTCTCCAGGGTGGTGCCCAGCGCCAGGCCCAGGCCGTCCGC
>NZ_VITR01000028.1 GCF_007827955.1 Nitrospirillum pindoramense | reverse complement strand
CGCAATGGCCGCCTGGAGACGGCGGACGGCGTGCTGGCCGGGGCCGATATCGACATGGCGGCGGCCGTGCGCGGCGCCATGGGCCTGATGGGCGTATCGCGGGAAACGGCGCTGGCCATGGCCTCAAAGGTGCCGGCGGACTTCCTGGGGCTGCCGGACGTGGGCCGCATCGCCCCGGGGGCCCGGGCGGACCTGGTGGAGCTGTCGCCCGACCTGGCCGTGCGCCGGGTGTGGATGGGGGGGAAGCCCCACTCCCCTGAGCTTGCTTACGACAAGGACGGACGGGGATAATAAAGCGGGACGCACCAATGGTTCTTGGCCACCCATTCCGTATTGGGCAGGTCGGCCTCCACCCCCATGATACGGTGACACGGCAGTTCGTAAACCTTGCCGGTGGAGGTGGGGATGCTCTGGAAGACGATGTATTTGTAGAAGCCGCCGCTCATGCCGTCGGGCAAGTGCACCCGGTCGGGGTGGACCGGGTCCAGCACATCGCGGGCATAGGCCCGCTTCCAGGCCACGATTTCCGGCATGCGCCGGATTTGCACGGTGCCGAAGGCGGCGCGGAACTCATCCATGCGGTGGTTCAGGCTCTGCACCTTGTAGCCCGAGCCCCGGCCGTAGTCCCGGTATGACCGGGCGTGGCGCAACACGTCCTCATGCCGGCTGACCACCACGCCGCCCTCGCCGGTGGTGATGGTCTTGGTGGCGTAGAGCGAGAAGATGCCGGCGTCGCCGAAGCTGCCCGGCTTCTGTCCGTTCCAGTCGGCGCCCACGGCATGGGCGCAATCCTCCACCAGGATGATGCCCTTGTCCCGGCAATAGGCCGCGATCTTGTGGATGTCGAAGGCGATATGGCCGCCGATATGGACGATAAAGGCCAGGGCCGGACGATGCCGTTCCGCCTTGGCCACGAAATCATCGAAGGACCCGCACAAATCGTGGCGGTTGCAGTCATAGAACACCACCTCCGCCCCTGACAGCTGGGCGGTGCGCGGCGTGGCCAGGAAGGTGTTGGATGGGCACAGCACGGTGGCGCCCCGCACCTTGAAATGGTCCAGCACGGCCATGGCGCCGCCGGCCCAATTGTCGAAGGCCACGGCCGGCAGCTCGTTCCACGCCCGCCAGGCATCCTCGAACTCCTCCAGCTGGGCGGCGTGGCTCCATTTGTTGGACCGCAGGATGGCGCGCCAGCGGCGCATGATCTCTTCCTCATCCCGGTCGTCGTACCCCAGGCTGAAGGGCAGGGGCGGGGAGGGGTTTTGGTCCGGCTGTCCGCTCAAAGCAAAGTATCCTTCACGTCCAGTTGGAACAGGTGGGCGCCCAGCGTCCGGCCATAGATTTCATATTGGTTGGCGGCGTGCTGGCGGGCGGCCTGGATGTCGGCGCAGACGCGCCCCAGCGGATTGGCGACCGACAGGGCGGAGGCGCCGGCGGCCTTGAACAGGCGCCGGGCCAGCCGGTCGCATCGTTCCACCACCGAGGTGGCCTGGACGCGATACAGCATGCGGTCGGCGATGGGCGCGTCCCGGCCCTGGCGGGCATGGTCCAGCATATGGTCGAAATTGCCTTCCAGGGTGCGGGTCATCTCGTCCAGCTCGGCCGCTGTCTCGCCGCAGGCCAGCTGGGCCACGGGATCCCCCAGGGGGCCGCCGCCGTTGGGACCGGCCCGCCGGCGGCTATGCTCGATGAAGGCGTCCAGCATGCCACGCAGGCCGCCCAGCGCCGGGGTGGAGATGGCGCGGAACAGCATCTGGGGCAGGGGGATGCGGTAGAGCGGCGCCAGGTTCACGGCCAGGCCGGGCCCGCCGCACAGGAAGCGTTCCTGCACCCCGTGGCGGCGATGGGCGGGGACGAAGCCATCCTCCACCGACACATCATGGCTGCCGGTACCGCGCAGGCCGAGGGTGTCCCAGGTGTCGTGGATGCGCACGTCGGCACGCGGCACCAGGAAGATGACATGCTCCGGCGTGTCGCCCTCCAGCGCCGCCATGGCGCCCAGCATGAACCAGTCGGCGTGGTCGGCGCCGCTGGAGAAACCCCAGCGGCCGCTGAGGCGGAAGCCGCCCGGCACGCGCGTGGCCTCGCCCGCCGGCATGTAGCTGGAGGCCAGCAGCGCCATCGGATCATCCCGCCAGACATCGTCCTGCGCCTCCGCCGGCAGCAGCGCCAGGTGGAAGGCCACCATGCCCATGACACCCTGCAGCCAGCCGATGGACATGTCCCCGGCGGACAGGGCGGCCTGCACGGCGAAGAAGGTGGCGGGATGACATTCGGCCCCGCCATAGCGCCGGGGCTGCAGCAGGTGGAACAGGCCGGCCTGCTTCAGGGCGTCGATCAGGGCGGCGGGGGCGCGGCGCTCACGCCCCCCCTCCGCCTTCAGGCTGTCGATCAGGGGCAGCAGCTGGTGGGCGCGGTCCAGGATGGCGGCGCGAACCTCAAGGGGCGTGAACGGCGCCGAGGCCCCCGGCACGTCCGTCCGTGTTCGCGACCATGATTCCGGCATGGGGCCCGCCCCCTGGTTCTTGTCCTTATCGGAAGGGCCGGCAACTCCGCCTGGGGCATGCCACCGGACCACCGATTAGATACCATATGAATACCAGCTTGTCCAGGTGAGCTGGCCATGCGACGCTGGCTCCAGCGATCCGGCGGGGATGCGATCATGCCCAACCTTGTCCTGAAGGCCGCCGTGGCCGATTACGGCCAACTGGCCGCGCGCGCCGCCTATCTCGTCGCCCAGGGACGGCCGGTGCGGCTGGAGCTGCACACATTCGGGGAACGGGACGTGACATCCGCCGCCGGCCTGGCCCTGGCCCGGCGGAATGTCGCCCGGCTGCGGGACGCGTTTCCGGTGGACGGGCTGATCGTCCATATCCCGCCGCAGTCGGTGCCGTTGGTCACCCGCGTCGGCTTCGATGCCGACCAATGCCGCCACACCCTGGCTTTCGCGTCGGAGATCGGGGCCGAGGCGGTGGTGTTGCATCGCTATTTCGACATGGTCTTCGGCCAGGCCCCGCCCCGGGCCCGCGACCGGGACGAGGCCGCCCAGGGCTTTGAGGAGGCGGTGCGCGACCTGGCGCACCTGGCGGGCGGCACGCGGCTGCTGGTGGAGAATGTCGGCCATTATTCCCTGCTGCCCCGTGATGGCCGCAGCTACATGACCGGCCCGCTGGATCATTTCTTCCCCTGGGAGATCCGGCGCTTCCGCGAGGCGGTGGCCCGCCACGGGCTTACGGGGGTGGAGCCGTTCATCGACGTGGCGCACGCCACCCTGTCGGCCAACCTGTTCAACCGCCGCCGCGCCCAGCCGCGCCTGACCGACGGCGACGCGCGCTTCGGCTGGATCACGACGGATGACCTGGACCGGGCGCACTGGCTGGAACCCTTCGATTTCGTGGATGAGCGGATGAGCTACCTGCACGTCTCCGATGCCATCCGCCTGGATGAACGCGCCTGCGCCGACCCGGGTCTGGACGCGGCCACCCTGGTGCGCGCCATCTCGTCCGAGGGGTTGGAGCTGGGTGCCGGCAACCTGCCCTTCGCCGACCTGCCAGCCCGCTTCGGCACCGACGGCGACGTGGTGCTGGAGGTGGAGCCGGCGGCGGGGGAGGATCATGTGACCAACGGCGCGCAGTTCCGCTCGCTGGAGGCGCTGTCGGGCCACTTTGTCGGCTGTACCTGCCACCGCCCGGCGGCCGGCCCGGGATTCTAGGGGTGGTCCCTTACAGCCGCACCGGGGCGGGCCAGTGGGTGGGGGGCTGGAATGGCGCCGCGTCGGCCGCCTGGTCGGCATAGCCGCGCGTCGTGGTGCAGGCGCATCCCGGCCGGGGCCGTTGCGGCCGATCCACCGCGCCCAGGCAGTCCGATACCAGGTCCAGTTGCAGCCGTTCGAAGGTGGGGGAGAAGCGGCCGGTCAGCCAGCCGATGACGAAGCCCGCCGCCAGCGTGCCCGCCGTCGTGGTGATGTAGCCCACGGTATCGATCTGTGGCACGGCGGTCAGGATGGGGTCCGGCCGCTCACCGTTCGCCGCCGCCAGGGCCGCCTGGTCGGCCGGGGCCAGGCGATCGACCACCGGCAGCAGTTCCTGCATCACCCGGGTGGGGGAGATCATGCCGCGGCAGCGGGGGCAGGGGTCGGCCGCCAGAAAGCGGACGATCTGCACCAGCTGGCCCGTGACGACCCCGTCGCGCCCTTCGATCAGGCCGCCGCAATCCACCGCCGGGATCAGGTAGCGGGTGGCGATGTCGGCCACCGCCATGCGGCTGGAGTGCTGGTCAGTGCAGCCCATCAGCACATCGGCCTGCAACACGGCGTCCAGCACCTCGGGCTGTGGCAGACGGCCGTTGATGGCCTCCACCACCGTGCCGGGGGCGTATTCCGCCACCGACCGCTTGGCGATGGTGACCTTGGGCACGCGGTTGGCCACGTCGGCCGGGGTGCTGCCGTGCAGGCGCTCCAGATTGGATTCCGAGGCGTGGTCGCTGTCGATGATGATCAGCCGGCCCACGCCGGCCCGTGCCAGGATGGGAATGGCGGCGGAGCCGGTGCCGCCCGCGCCGATGAGGGCGACGGTGGACCGTTGCAGGCGCTGGTACGCCTCGCGCCCGAAGGCGCTGGTCAGGCGTGCCACCCGCTCCGGTGGGATGGGCGGCTCCGGCGGCGGCTCGCCGTACGGCCAGGCGATCACGGCGGGGTCCCGCTCCGCCGCCACGCGGCCGATCTCATGCCAGGTGCCGTCGTGGAAGATGCGGCCGTGGACGGCGGTATCGCCCCCGATCTTGGAAACGATCAGGCTGACGAAGGGGCGGCCGGGGACGAGGTCGGCGAAATAGCCGGCCATGTACCGGTCCATCTCGTCATCCAGGGCGCTGGGCTTAGGCGCCACGCCGGCGGGATGGGCGTGGATGAAGCCGACGGCCAGCGGATGGCCCTCGGCCGCCAGGGCGGCGCGGCGCAGGGCGTTGGCCGTGATCTTGATCTCCGCCCCGCCGCCCTCGATATCGCCCGGCTGCGGCGGGTCGATGGCGGCCAGCGTGACCGCCAGGTGGGAGCCTGCCGTCCGCCAGCCGAAACGGGCGAAACAGCCGCCCTCCCGATCCGGCTGTCCCGTGAAGGTCGTGGCGAACAGCGCCTCCTTCTCCGGTGAGGCCAGGCGCAGCAAGCCTGTGGGCGTGGCGCGGTAGGGCTTCCCGTTCGGGGAGAGTCGCTCAGCCATGGCCGCCCATCACGAACTGGCGGGTGACCAGGAAGGTGTCGCCCGGGTGGATGTCCAGGGTGTCGGCCAGGGGCAGGGCCACCCAGTCGCCGGTGGGGGCGCTGCGTTCAACCACCGCGTTGTCCGCCGGCACGCCCATCAGGGCGGCGATGTCGGCGGCGGTCACCCCCTGGTTGCCGATGGCGAAGCGGCGGCGGTTGACCAAGATTTCGCAGGTTGCGCCGGCGGTCTGGGTCGGGCCGGCTTGATCGGGGGCCTGATCTGGGGTCAAGCTTGGATGGATCGGTGCAGCAGGCATCGCGGTTGGACTTCTGCTCGGTCGATTGGGATCGGTGTCGAGGCTAACAGTATAAAACCAGTTTGTCACCACTTGGCGAACTGGCATGATGATTGGAACAGGCGCGGTGCCGGTCGGTACGGGGCTAGGATGCGGAAAACCTCATGGATCGCTTGATCATCCGGGGCGGGCGGCGGCTGGCCGGCACGGTGGACATCGCCGGCGCCAAGAACGCGGCGCTGCCCCTGATCGCCGCCAGCCTGCTGAGCGATCGGCCGGTGACGCTGGCCAACCTGCCCGCCATCACCGACGTGGAAACCATGCTGGCGCTGGCGGGTGGCTATGGCGTGCGGGTGACGCGCGGACAGGCGCACCAGGTGACGCTGGACGCGGCGGCCGCCGTGAATGCCGAGGCGCACTACGACACCGTGCGCCGCGCCCGGGCGACGGCCCTGGTGCTGGGCCCCTTGCTGGGCCGCTTCGGGCGCGCCCGCGTCTCCCTGCCCGGCGGCTGCGCCATCGGCGCCCGGCCCATCGACCTGCACCTGAAGGCGCTGGCCGCCCTGGGCGCCGAGGTGGCGGTGGACGGCGGCTACGTCACCGCCCAGGCGCCACAGGGTGGCCTTACCGGCGCCCGCATCGTCCTGACCCTGCCCTCCGTGGGCGCCACGGAGACGTCGCTGATGGCCGCCGCGACGGCGCGGGGGGAGACGGAAATCCTGAACGCCGCGCGGGAGCCGGAGGTGGCGGACCTCGCCGCCTGCCTGGTGGCCATGGGCGCCCATATCGAGGGTGCTGGCACGCAGCGCCTTCTGGTGCAGGGGCCGGCCAGCTTCCGCCCGGCGACGCACACGCTGATCCCCGACCGCATCGAGGCCGGCACCTATGCCGTGGCCGCCGCCATCACCGGCGGCCGGCTGGAACTGATCGGTGCCCGGCTGGAACATCTGGCGGTTCAATGCCAGATCCTGGAGCGGGCGGGGGTCAGCGTCTATCCCACCGACCGCGGCCTGATGGTGGAACGGGGGGGGCATCTGCGCGCCACCGATGTCTCGACCGAACCCTATCCCGGCTTCCCCACCGACCTGCAGGCCCAGTTCATGGCCCTGATGTCGGTTGCGGAGGGGGCCGCCATGATCCGCGAAACCATCTTCGAGAACCGCTTCATGCATGTACCGGAACTGGCGCGCCTGGGTGCCGATCTCACCCTGCGCGGCACATCCGTGCTGGTGCGCGGGGTGGAGCGGCTGCGCGGCGCCCCCGTGATGGCGACGGACCTGCGCGCCTCCGTCTGCCTTATCCTGGCGGGGCTGGTGGCGGAGGGGGAGACGGTGGTGAACCGCGTCTACCACCTGGACCGGGGCTATGAGGATCTGGCGCGCAAGCTGGTACGCTGCGGCGCCGATATCGAGCGGGTGCCCGGCTGATGGACGACACGCTGTACCTGGGTGTGGATGGCGGCGGCACCGGCTGCCGCGCGCGGCTGGAGGATGCGGCCGGCACCGTCCTGGGGCAGGGCATCGCCGGCCCCGCCGCCACCCGTTTCGGTATCGAGGCGTCGTGGCAGGCCATAGAGACGGCGGCCCGCCATGCCATCGCGGAGGCGGGGCTGGATGCGGCACGGGTGGGCCGCATCCGCGCCGGCGTGGGCGTGGCCGGCATCGGCCGCAAGGGCGCCCGCGCGGCGCTGGAGGCCATCCATCATCCCTTCGCCAGTATCGCCTTCACCAGCGACGCCATGATCGCCTGTCTGGGCGCGCACGGTGGCCGGGACGGCGGCATCGTCATCGTCGGCACCGGTTCATGCGCCATTGGCCGTGTGGCGGAACGGGAGATGAAGTTCGGCGGCTACGGCTTCCCCATTTCCGATGAGGGCAGCGGCGCCTATCTGGGCCTGCGGGCCCTGCAGCACAGCCTGCGCGCCCATGACGGGCGCGAAGCGGGCAGCGTCCTGACGCGGGAATTGATGGCCCGCTTCCAGGGGGACCCGACGGAGGTGGTGCTATGGATGGACCGGGCGACGGCCACCGACTACGCCACCTTCGCCCCGCTGGTGTTGCGGCAGGCCGACCAGGGGGACGCCGTGGCCCGCCATGTGGTGCAGGAGGCGGCGGAGCATGTGAACGGCCTGGTGCGGGCGCTGTTGTCCGACGGGGTGCCGCGCGTCAGCCTGATCGGCGGCCTGGCCAGCGCCATGGAGGCTTGGCTGGCCCCCGACGTTCGCCGCCGCCTGTCGCCCACCCTGGGCGACGCCGTGACGGGCGCCCTGGCGCTGGCTGGGCGGGTAACCGACTGACCCTCACGCGGGGCGGACGACGATAAGGCTGGCGTCGTCCGATCGCTTCAGCCGCAGATGGCCGTGGTGGGGATCATCCGCCGCCTCGATGCGGCGCAGGTCGCGCAAGGCCGTTTCCGCCCTGGCCTGATCGTCCAGGTACAGGAAATCCGATGCCGTGGCCCGTCCGAACAGATCAATGAGGCGCAGAAAGCCGTCGGTGGCCAGGGCGACCGGACCGTTGTCCAAGGGAACCACCTGGCGGTCCACATGCGCCAACGCCTCGGTATCGGTGCTCAAAACCCAATAGCCATCCGTGGTGTTCATGGATTGGCGGTTGGCCCGCACCTGGCCCACGACCTGGTTCCACAGTTCGGACGGGGTCAGGTCGGGGGTCGCCTCCAGTGCCCGGCGGGCCGCCTGCAGGGTGCGCGCCTCGAAGACGGGAATGTTGGAAGAGCCGAAGACCCCCGCCCGCCCGTCGCGGTCGCGGTGGATGATCCCACAATCGCCGAGGGTGGTCATTTCCAGCCGGTCGTCGATCCGTCGCAGCAGGGCGAAGGCGGCGGATGGCCGTTCATGCCGGGCGCGGGGGCGTCCTTCGGTGGCGCCGATGAATGCCTGGGCGACATCCTCCACCACCCGGCGCAGCACGGTGTCGGTGGAAAGGCCATCGCTGTCCGCCGCATGCCGGCGCAGGGCCTGGTCCACCTGGCGCGAGAACCAGGCGGCATCGCTCAGACCCGTGATGGCGGCGCCGCTGATGCCCGTCGCCCCGTCGATGACCCAGGCCCAGTCGCCGTGGTGACCCGCCGCATCCTCGTTGGCCGACGTGCCGCCGGCCTCTGAAATCAACGCGCAAACCTGAAGCAAGCGTGGTCTCCCCTATCGCGTCCGGCCCGCTCCCCGCCCCGCTTCCCGCGACGGCCAACAGTCTCTTCGCCCTGGGAAATTTTTTCCACCCGTACCATGTGAATTTAATGATGTCATGATGGTATTAATCTGGTATACATCTCGGCACGACATCCTTCCCGCCTGGGGCTAACGGGCCGCCCCTGTATGACAATAAAACGGTCGGAGGTGTACGTTGCTCAAACCACTGCATGACCAGTTTCATCATATACATCCGATATGGTTATGGCTTGATCCGACCAGCAGGTGTAACTTGTCCTGTCGCCTTTGCTATACAAAGCAAAGTCATGGGAAATTGGACCTTGAGCCGGATGATCTTGAAGCGGTACTGGTGAAACTGGCGACTTCATCGTCGGTTGAGGTCAAGGGAATACACCTGAATTGGCGGGGAGAGCCCTTGATGAACCCGCGGTTTCATGAATTGCTGGCCATGACGCGACGGCTTTTGCCGGACGCCCCACTCCAATGGCATACCAATGGAACCCTGCTGACACCCAAACGGGTTAGCGAAATTCTATCGGTACCCTTTCCCCACACCATTTACGTGTCGCTTGATGGCGGCAACCAGGCGAGCCATGATTTGAACCGGGGGGAGGGCACGTTCCAGAAGACCATCCGGGGCTTGCGCACCCTGCTGGACGCGCGGGGCCGGGACCATGGCCACGTCCGCGTCGGCGTGTACCAGATCGATCTCAACGAACCGCTCGAGGATTATGATCCAGAGTTTCTGGCGTTGGCGGCACGGGTGGACACCCATGTGAAGGTCACGCCCCTGTTGCCGGGTGGCGCCCATCACAAAATCCGGGAACTGGATGACCTGGAAAGTGACGAGGCGCTGCACCGGCGCATGTCGCAGGACATCAATCCGTCCTTGCCCGTGCCCACCGGCGCCTGCTTCTGGGCCGGCCATACCTTGTGCATGGCCCCTGATGGCGAAACGTCGGTCTGCGTCATCAGTCACGGCGCCCAGGGTGTCGTCGGCAACCTGATGACAGAGACGGCGGAGACGGTGGTGGGGCGCGCCGTCGACTTCCGTCGCCGCATGGCGGAGGAGGGGCGCCAGTCCATCCTGCTCTGTGCCGGTTGCCGCAAGCCGAATGGTGAGATCCACGCCAAGCATAAGGCGGCGACGCTGCCCCCGGCGCGGCACCAGGAGGCGTTCCAATACGCCTCAGTCCGTTGAGCGTAGAGTTAAGAACCATTGGGGAAATCAGGGAGATCAATCAATGCAACCGATGTGGGCCATCGGCCTTATGACGGGCACAGTCCTGGACGGGATGATCGATATCGCGTGCATCCGCACGGATGGCGTCCATGTGTACGATTTCGGCCCGTGGAAGCTGGCGCCCTATCCGACGGACCTGCGCGGCCTTCTGGGGGAGGCGGTGGCCCAAGCGCTCACCTGGCGCTTCGAGGGGGCGGAGCCCCCGATTTTCGCTGAGGCGGAGCGGGCCCTGTCCCGCGCCCAGGCCGAGGCGGTGGCCCAGTTCCTGGTCGAGAACGACATGCGGCCGGGAGAGGTGGCGGCCGTCGGCTTCCACGGCCAGACGGTGCTGCACCGCGCGCCGGTGCCCGGCCGCTTCGGCGACACCCGCCAGCTAGGCGACGGTCAGCTGATGGCCGACATCCTGGGCATCGACGTCGTCTATGACTTCCGCACCGCGGACATGCGCGCGGGCGGCCACGGCGCGCCCCTGTCCGCCAGCTACCACGCCGCCTTGCTGAAACGCGTCCACGCCGGGCCTGAGGTCGCGGCCCTGAACCTGGGGGGCGTGGGCAACGTCACCTGGTGGGACGGCAAGGACCATTTCGAGGCCTTCGACACCGGCCCCGCCAACGGCCCCATCAACGACTGGATCATGCGCCACGGGGCCGGGGAGATGGATGTGGACGGCGCCATCGCCCGGCGCGGCCGGGTGGATGAGGCGCGGCTGGCCCGCTTGCTGGACCATCCCTACCTGTCGGCGGCATACCCGAAGTCTTTGGATCGCTACGACTTCACCGCCGATATGGCCGACGGCCTGTCGCTGGAGGATGGCGCCGCCACCCTGACGGCCTTCACGGCGGGTACGGTGGGCCGCTCGCTGGATCTGCTGCCCACCCGGCCGACCAAGCTGATCGTCTGTGGCGGCGGCCGCAAGAACCCGGCCATCATGGCCGCCCTGGGCGAGCGCGCCAAGGTGGAGGCTGTGCCGGCCGAGGCGGTGGATTGGCGCGGCGACGCGGTGGAGGCGGAGTGCTTCGCCTATCTCGCCGCCCGCGTGCTGGCCGGCCTGCCCATCAGCTTCCCCAAGACCACGGGGGTGAAGGCGCCCATGACCGGCGGCATCGTGGCCCGGCACAAGCGCTGAAGACAGGGGCGGACCATGACCGACCTGACCGACCTCCCCGTTTCCACCGTCGCGGATATCGACGCCGCCGCCGCGGCGCTGGAGGCGGAGTTCGCCGGGTTGGACGATTGGTCCGCACGCCTGAAGCACCTGATGGACCTGGGTCGCGCCCTGGACGGCATCCCGCCGGACCAGCGGCGTGACCAGGACCAAGTGACCGGCTGCCAGTCGCAGCTGTGGCTGGTCATCGAGCGGACGCCGGCGGCCCTGCGTATCCGGGCGGATTCCGACGCCTTGATCATGCGGGGCCTGCTGGCCCTGGTGCTGCGGCTGTATGACGGGCGGCCTCCCGCCGCGATCCTGGCCCACAGTCCAGCGGTGCTGGACCGGCTGGCCGTGGGCCGCAATCTGGCGCCCAGCCGTGCCAACGGCGTGCACCTGATCGTGAAGCGTATCCGCGAGGCCGCCGGCGCGGCCTGAGCAATAAGCAAAAATGGAACAGGAGGCCTGGGTGATGTCGACCGTTCCTGATGAGGCGAGTTTCTACCGGCGCCAGGTGGTTCTGCCGGAAATCGGCGTTGCCGGCCAGACCCGGCTTAAGGCCGCGCGCGTGCTGGTCATCGGCGCCGGCGGCCTGGGCTCCCCCCTGCTGATGTACCTGGCGGGGGCGGGGGTGGGCACGCTGGGCGTCGCCGATTTCGATTGTGTTGAGCCGTCCAACCTTCACCGCCAGATCCTGCACGGCGTCGACCGGCTGGATATGCCCAAGGTGCGGAGCGCCACCCTGACGCTGGCCCGCATCAACCCGCATGTGCGGCTGGTGGAGCACGCGGTGCCGGTGAATGCGGAGAACGCGGACGCGCTGGTGGCCCAGTACGACATCGTGGCCGATGGCAGCGACAACTTCGCCACCCGCGACGCGGTGCATGCCGCCTGCCGCCGGGCCGGCATCGTCCTGGTCAGCGCCGCCGTGCAGCTGGCCGATGGTATCTTGACCACCTTCAAGTCCCACCTGGGGGAACAGCACCCCTGCTTCCGTTGTCTCTATCCCGAGGTGCCGGCGGTGGCGCCCAGCTGTTCGGAGATCGGCGTGCTGGGCCCGGCGGTGGGCGTCATGGGCGCGCTGCAGGCCATCGAAGTGATCAAGGAGATCCTGGGCGTGGAGCCCGGCCTGTCCGGCACGCTGGCGATGTACGACGCCTGGAGTTGCGAGGTGACCAAGGTGGAGCTGCCCCGCCGGAAGAATTGTCCCTGCTGCGGGGCGGCCCAGGAAGGAAACGCCGGTCAGCCGCCGGTCACGGGTGGGAACAGGACCACCTCATCCGTCGCCGCCAGCGGGTGCGATTTCTCGACATAGCGACGGTTGACCGTGTAGCGCAGGCTGCCCTGCGCGGTCGCGATTTCAGCCAGGGCAGGATACCGCGACGACAGATAATCGATTAGGTCATTCACCGTTTCGCAGTTCTGCGGCAAGTCTATCTGTTCCGATGCGGTGCCGGTCTTGGCGCGAAGCCAGGAAAAATAAGCGATACGCATGGCTGCCTCCTGTTTTGGATACTATTGCTTATCGGCACGATGATTTCAATCATTTATCGCGTCCGATCAATCTATAAATAATGGCGAGGGAAATATGCTGGGATCACTTGATGGTGTTCGCGTTCTTGACATGACGCGATACATCGCTGGCCCGTTCTGCGGCCAACTGATGGGCGACCTGGGCGCCGACGTCGTGAAGGTGGAGCGCATCGATGGGGGCGAGGATGGCCGCCGGGTGGGCGAGGCCGTTGCCGGGGACACCCTGTTTTTCCTGTCGGCCAACCGTAACAAGCGCGGCTTCGCCGTCGACTTCCGCGATCCCGAGGGCCAGGCGCTGATCCGCCGCCTGGCGGCCAAGGCCGATATTCTGATCGAGAATTTCCGGCCGGGCACGTTGGAGGGCATGGGGCTAGGCTGGGACGTGCTGAGCGCAGCCAATCCCGGCCTGATCCTGGTGCGCGTCACGGGTTTCGGCCAGAAGGGGCCGCTGGCCCAGCACCCTTGCTTCGACGGCGCCGCCCAGGCCATCAGCGGCATCATGAGCATGACCGGCGCCCACGACGGGCCGCCTACCATGTCGGGCGTCTTTGTCTGCGACTACACCACCGCCCTGTATGCCACCATCGGCGCGCTGGCCGCCTTGCGGGCGCGAGAGAAGACGGGGCGCGGCCAGGTGGTGGAGGCCACGTTGATGGACAGCGGCATGGCGCTGATGACCACGGCCATCCCGGAATACCTGCTGAACGGTGCGGAGCCGCCGCGCCTGGGCAACCGTGACCGCTACCTCTCGCCCTCCCATTGCTTCCAGAGCGGCGACGGCGTGTGGATTTACGTCGTCGCCGGGAACGACGCCCATTTTCCGCGCTTCGCCGCCGCCATGGGCATGCCGGGCCTGGCGCAGGACCCGCGTTTCGCGACCTTCGTGGCGCGCAACGCCAATGTCGGCTTGCTGGAAAGCGTCATCAACGAATGGGCGCTGACCCAGGACGGCGAAACCATCCTGGCCCGCCTGCACGAGGCCGAGGTGCCGTGCGAGCGGGTGGCGACCATTGCCGACGTCGTCACCAATCCCCAGGTGGTGGCCCGCCAGCAGATCATCGACGTGCCCCATCCCATCCTGGGCTCCGTTCCCTTCCAGGCGCCGGCCGTGCGCCTGTGGGACACGCCCACCAGCGTGCGCCGGGGGGCGCCTGCCATAGGGGAGCACAGCGGGGATATCCTGAAGGATTGGCTGGGCGCCGACGAAGCGGAGGTCGAGCGGCTGCGCGACCAGGGCACCATCTGAACGGCCGGGGGCCAGGGAAGGGAGGCGGTGATGGACGGAACCGTGACGACCCCATATGACGTCGGTCGCCTGCGCGCCGACTTCCCCATCCTGTCGCTGGAGGTCGACGGCGGGCCTCTGGTCTATCTGGACAATGCCGCCTCGGCGCAGAAGCCCCGCGCCGTCGTCGATCGCATGACCCAGGCCATTTATGCCGAATACGCCAATGTCCACCGCGGTTCCCACACCCTGGCCAACCTGGCGACCGACGGGTTCGAGCGGGCGCGCGAAACCGTGCGCGCCTTCCTGAACGCGGGCTCGGTGGAGGAGATCGTCTTCACCAAGTCGGCGACCGAGGCCATCAACCTGGTGGCCCGCGCCTTTGGCGAGGCCCTCATCCGGCCGGGCGATGAGATCGTGCTGTCGGTCATGGAGCACCATGCCAACATCGTGCCCTGGCATTTCCTGCGGGAGCGGCACGGCGCGGTCCTGAAGTGGGTCGATGTGGAGGAGGACGGCAGCCTGTCGCTGGACGCGGTGGAACGGGCGTTGACCGCGCGGACACGGCTGGTCGCCATCACCCACATGTCCAACGTCCTGGGCACGGTCACCCCCTTGGCCGATATCGTGCGCCTGGCCCACGCCCGGGGCATCCCGGTGCTGGCGGACGGCACGCAGGGGGCGGTGCACCTGGGTGTGGATGTCCGGGCGCTGGACGTTGATTTCTACGTTGTCACCGGCCACAAGCTTTATGGGCCCACGGGCATCGGCGCCCTTTACGGTAAGGCTGAATGGCTGCAACGGTTGCCGCCCGTGTTGGGTGGGGGGGAGATGGTGCGGCGGGTGACGCGTGATGCCATCACCTATGCCGATCCGCCCCACCGGTTCGAGGCCGGCACGCCCCCCATCATCCAGGCCATCGGCTTGGCCGCGGCGCTGGACTATCTGCGCGGCATAGGCTTGCCTGCCGCTGCGACCCATGAGGCTGACCTGCTGGCCCATGCGCAGCGGCGCCTGGCCGCCATCCCGTCATTGCGGCTGGTCGGCACGGCGGCGGGAAAGGGGCCCATTGTGGCCTTCACCTTGGGGAATGCCCACCCGCTGGATGTGGCCACCATCCTGGACGGCTTCGGTGTCGCTGTGCGCGCCGGCACTCATTGTGCCCAGCCCTTGCTCGCGCGTTTCGGTGTCACCGCCACCTGCCGGGCCTCCTTCGCGCTGTACAACACCCGCGCCGAGGTCGACCGGCTGGCGGACGCGTTGCTGGTCGCGCGGGACATGCTGGACTGAAAGGGTCCGCTTCGTCCAGGTGAGTGTAGACCACTTGAGTCCATATGGTGGCGGCTTCGCCCTTCTGGGACGCGGGACTGCTTGAAAACCTGTCGATCTTTGCCGGAATCGTCGGGAAACTGCAGGGAGTCGCTTGACGTGATCTGGTTTATATTGGTATTAATTGCTTCGAGATATGCCGCAAAGTGGTATATCCGGAGTCAAAAAAACAGGGGGGCTTGGAGCATGCGGAACAAACATTGGCGTGCCGCCTTGGCGGCACCGTTGCTTTTCCTGCCGGCGATGGCCGGCGCCGCCTACGCGCAGACCGCCACCACAGGCGGCGGCACCGCGGTTGCGGGCGCCGAGCCAACCGATTCCGGTCTGGAAGAAATCGTGGTGACCGGCACGCGCATTCCACGGCCGGGCCTGACGGCGGCCAGCCCCGTGGCCTCGACCACGTCCGAGGACATCCGCCTGCAGCAGGCGCTGACGGTGCAGGATTTCTCGACCAAGCTGCCGCAGTTGGCGGGCGGCGTGCGCGCCTCCTCACAGGGCAGCGACGCTTTCGGCGCCCAGGTCTTCGACTTGCGCAACTTCGGGCAGAGCCGGTCGCTGGTGCTGATCGACGGCACGCGGGCGACGCCCTTCAGCTTCCGCAATTCCGTCGACGTCGGCAGCATTCCGGTGGCGCTGATCAAGCGGGTGGACGTGCTGACGGGCGGTGCCGCGGCGGTCTACGGCGCCGACGCCGTGGCCGGCGTGGTGAACTTCATCCTGGACCGCGATTTCGAGGGCATCGAGGCCACGGTCACCGACCGCAGCGCCCAGCATGGCGGTTCCGAATATGGCGCTGACCTGACCTTTGGCGGCAACATCAACAATGGTCGCGGCCATGTCGTCGTGGCCCTGAACTACACCAAGCGGGACGAGGTGGATTCCGGGTCGCGCAAATGGGCCCTGACCCCCGGCAGCACCATCCCCAACGTCGGTGGCGTCTTCACCGACGTGGCCAGCGGGCGCAAGTTCGGCTTCGACAGCAGCGGCCAATTCACCACCAGCCCGTCGGCGACCTCGAACATCAGCGCCGAATACCCGCTGATCGAGCCGTTGAACCGTTACAACGCCACCGCGCTCTATCATTACGACCTGTTCGACAATGTCGAACTTTATGGCCGGGCCATGTACACCCGGGCGAAGACGGAAGAGTCGGGCACGCCCGGCCCTAACCCGCCATCCATCGATCAGGTCGTCTCCATCAGCCAGAACAACCCCTTCCTGACGCCGCAGATCGCCAACCAGCTGACCTTCGTCAACGGCACGGCGCAGATGCGCATCACCCGGTCGCTGGCCGAGCTGGGCCTGATCACCTATCACACCGACCGCGAGACGGAGCAGATCCAGACCGGCCTGCGCGGCGACATCACCAAGAACATCAAGTGGGATGCCTACGTGCAGTACGGCCGTTCCACCGAGGATTCACCCATCACCGGTGATGGCCTGGTCACCTCTGCCACCGGCGTGAACAATGTCGCCTCGCTGGCCAACACCATCGACTTCTTCGGGCCCAACCAGTCCAGCGTGAAGCAGTTGGGCACGACCTTCGACGCCTTCCACCGCACCCGTGAACAGCTGATCGGCTCGGGCGTGCTGAGCGGCACGTCGGCCGACCTCTTCTCCCTGCCGGCGGGGCCCGTGGGCTTCTCGCTGGGTTATGAGTACCGCAATGAGACCGGCAACTATACCCAAGACTCCGCCCTGCTGACGGGCAACACCTTCCGCCAGGGCGTGCAGGCCGCTTACAGCGGCAGCTTCGACGTGAAGGAGGTTTACGGCGAACTGCTGGTGCCGGTGCTCAAGGACCTGCCGCTGATCAAGGGCTTCGACGTCGGCGGTGCCTACCGCTATTCCGACTATTCGCTGTGGGGGGTGAATGGCACGCCCAAGGGTGAATTCACCTGGACGGTGGATGACAACATCCGCTTCCGCGGTACCATGCAGCGTGTCATCCGCACGCCGAACTTCAGCGAATATGCGGCGGCCACCTCGTCCCTGCCGTTCAGCAGCCTGGTGACGGTGGCACGCCTGGCGCCGCGCTATGCCGGCGATCCGTGTGTGCTGGGCACCGGCAACGCCGCCCAGTGCGCCCGTTTCGGCGCGCCGGCGGCGGGTTCCACCAACTCCTTCGCGCCGTCCTACCTTGAGGGGCAGTATTACTACGGCGGCAATGCCAACATTCAGCCGGAAACCGGACAGACCAAGACCCTGGGCGCGGTCATCACCCCGACCGTCATCCCCCACCTGAACATCACCGTCGACTACTACCAGTTGAATCTGACGGGGGCGATCGGCGTGATCCAGCCGGTCAACGCCCTGACCAGCTGCTACATCACCAATCCGGTGGCCAACAACCCGCTGTGCAAGCTGGTGTCGCGCAACCCGACCAACGGACATCTGGCGAACGCCTACGTCAACAACCAGAACCTGGGCCTGCTGGACCAGAAGGGTTTCGACATCGGCATGACCTATTTCATCCAGCCGGACTGGCTTCCCGGTGCCGGCCTGCAGTTCGCCTACCAGGCCAACATCGTTTCCAGCTATGGGTTCCAGCCTAACGCCGCCGTGGCCACGCTGGAGTGCGCCGGCACCTATGGCGCCACCTGTTCCAGCGACGGCACCACGCTGGTGCAGCCGGACTACCGCCACAATGCCAGCGTCAGCTGGCTGTTCGATGAGGCCATGATCCGGCTGGCCTGGACGCGCATCGGTTCCGTCCACAACAGCGCGCCTGGGCAAAACGGTACCATCGCGGCCCAGAACTATTTCGACCTGACCGGCTCTTACAAGCTGACCCGGGACATCTCGGTGTCGGGCGGCATCCAGAACATCCTGGATAAGGACCCACCCTTCGTCTCCGGCGGCGTGTTCAACACCTTCCCCGACACCTACAATGTTGAGGGCCGTGTGTTTTCCATCGCGCTGACGTTCCGGCAGTAAGGGGAAGTTGGCGGGCATCGCCATCTGGTGGTGCCCGCCGGCGGTCGCAAATCGAAGTGCTTCCCGCGTCGGGGGGACAAGGTTTTGGGGGTGGTATGAGTGGCGCTTTCTCCGGCTTGGACTGGGCGGTCGTGGGCCTGTATTTCCTGGCGGTCGCTGGCGTGGGTTTCGCGGTCAACCGGCAGGACAGCGGCGACGCCCGCGACTATTTCCTGGCGTCGGGCCAGGTGCCGGCTTGGTTGGCCGCCATCTCGGTGTTGGCCACCACCCAATCCGCCGCCACCTTCCTGGGCGGTCCCGATTTCGGCTATCGCGGCGACTTCACCTATCTCAGCACCTTTCTGGGCGCCTTCCTGGCGGTGGTGATCGTCGCCCACGTCTTCATCCCGCGCTTTTATGCCCACAACGTGACCACGGTGTATGAGCTGCTGGGCCAGCGGTTCGGCCCAACGGCCATGAAGGCGGCGGGCGGCATGTTCCTGGTGGGCCGCATCATCGCCGGCGGCGCCCGCCTCTACCTGGCTGCCATCGCCGTGGCCATGATCATCTTCGGCAACGTCACGGCGGCCAATGTCTCCGTCGCCTCCGCCTTCCTCATCCTGGCCTCCTTCATCTTCGCCTTCCACAAGGGGCTGAAGGCCATCGTCTGGATCGATTTGCTGCAGTTCGTCGTCTATGTCGGCGCCGCCATCGGCATCGCCCTCCTGCTGCTGCAACGCCTGGACATGCCGCTGGACGCCATGATCCAGACCCTGTCGGCCACCCCGGATGGGGCCCAGGGGGGGCACGACAAGTTGCGGCTGTTCGACCTGTCGACCAAGCTGTCCGCGCCCTTCAGCCTGGCGGCGTCGCTGACCGGCATCGTGTTGCTGTTCATCGGCAATTATGCGCTGGACCAAGACACGACGCAGCGGTTGTTGGCCTGCCGTGACGCCCGCACCAGTGCCAGGGGCCTGTACCTGTCCATCGCCGCCGCGATCCCCATCGTCTGGCTGTTCATCGCCATCGGCAGCCTGCTCTACCTGTTCTACCGGGGCCCGGCCGCCGCTGGCGCCGGTCCCGCCCGCGCCTTCCAGGGCGAGGACATCACCGTCCTCATGCACTTCATCCTGACGGAGGCGCCGGCGGGCGTCCGCGGCATGATGGCCATCGGCGTCATCGCCACGGCGGTGGGCACCACCATGTCGGCCCTGAACGCCATGTCGTCGGTACTGATCCAGGATTTCTACCGCCCCTGGCACGCGGCCCGGCGCCAGGCCCGTGAGGACCATTACGTCACGGCCGGCCGCATCGGCATGGCGGCGGTCAGCGCCGCCACCCTGGCCATGGCCATAGGCTCGTACTATTGGCAGCACTACACCCAGGCGCCCCTGCTGGACTTCGTGCTGTCGGTCATGAACTTCGCCTATGCCGGCCTGCTGGGTGTCTATTTCACCGCCCTGTTCACCAAGCGGGGCTCCAGCGCCTCGGTCATGGTGGCGCTGGCCGGCGGCTTTGCCGTCGTGCTGGCCTTGCAGCCGGCCGTGGCGCGGGCCCTGTCCCTGCCGGCGCCGCTGCAGACCCTCGCCTTTCCCTGGCAGCTGTGCGTGGGAACGCTGGCCGCCTTCGCCCTCTGCGCCTGCGGGCGCGCCGTCCGCCAGACGGATGGCGCCGCCCGGCACGCGCGCCTTCAGGAGATTTGAATGTCCACCGAAACCTACGGTCGACGCTTCGTTGAGATCGCCGAATGGCCGACCAAGGTCGCGCTGGAGGCGATGCTGGAGGGGCAGCTTGCCGCCGTTTCCTCCGTCTACGGCCAGTTGGACCGCATCGCCGCCGCCAGCGAGGAGGCGGCCGGGCGGCTGCGCGACGGCGGACGCATCGTCTATATGGGGGCCGGCACCTCCGGCCGCATCGCCGTGCAGGATGGCGTGGAACTGACGCCCACCTACAGCTGGCCGGCCGAGCGCCTGGTGTTCGTCCTGGCCGGCGGAACCCTGGCGGTGACGGAAAGCGTGGAAGGGGCCGAGGATGATGAAGCCGATGCGCGCCGCCAGATCACGGCGGCGGCCCTGGGCCCCAACGATGTCGCCGTCGGCGTGGCCGCCAGCGGCCGCACACCTTTTACCGTGGCGGGCATCGGGGCCGCGCGTGCCGCCGGCGCGCTGACCATTGGCATCGCCAACAATCCCGGCAGCCCGCTGTTGGAAATTTCCGATTACGCCATCCTGGCGGAAACGGGCAGCGAACCGATCGCCGGTTCCACCCGCATGAAGGCGGGTACCGCGCAGAAGGTGGTCCTTAACCTTCTGTCCACAACAATAATGCTAAGATTAGGCTTGGTCTATCGTGGCCTGATGGTGGATATGCGCGTTTCCAACGAGAAGCTGGCGCGCCGTGCCTGCGGTATCGTACAGGAATTAACCGGCGTATCCGAAGTACAGGCAGACGACGCGTTGCGGGTTTCCGACTATAACATCCGCAAGGCGGTCCTTGTCGCTTCGGGCCGGGCCCCGGCGGAGGCCGACACACTTTTGTCGCTTTACCCCAAGGACCTGAAGTCCGCCCTGGCCCACGGTCCTGCCTGACGGCTGATTCACCATTTTTGAAGTGTGACGACGATGCGAGACAAACTGGTTCCCAAGCCCGGCGACAGCACCCCCATCTATTTGCAGCTCGCGCGGAAACTGCGGGAACAGATCGCGTCAGGCGGCATCGATCCCGGCAACGCCCTTCCGTCGGAACGCAATCTCAGCGATCTGACCGGCATGTCGCGGGTTACCATCCGCAAGGCCATCGACAAGCTGATCGAGGAAGGGCTGCTGTTTCGCAAGCACGGCTCGGGCACCTTCGTGGCGCCGCGGATAGAGGCCCCGTCCTTCCTCAGCGGCTTCAGCGACGATGCCCGTCGCCGGGGTGACAAGCCTGGCGTTATCTGGATGATGAAGGCCTACGCCAGCCCCACGGAGGATGAGGCGGCGATGCTGGAGATTCCCGTGGTGACGAAGGTCGCGCGGCTCAGCCGTATCCGGCTGTCGGATGGGGAGCCGCTGGCCATCGAGCATGCGGTGGTCCCGGCGCGTTTCCTGCCGGCGCTTGAGGAACTGGGCGACTCCCTCTACGAGACACTGGGCGGCTATGGGTATCGCCCGGTGAAGGGGCAGCAACGTATCCGCGCCTCGCTCGCCACCCCGACGGAGGCCGGGATTTTTTCCGTCAAGGAGAACGCGGAAGTGCTGCGTATCGAGCGTATCACCCGTTTGGCCGATGGTACGCCGGTGGAGTTCACCCGCTCCGCCTATCGTGGCGACCGGTATGAGTTCGTGAGCGAGCTGCGCTGCGAATGATGATCATCCCCCAGGCTTCGCCATCAGCGGCGCCATTGTGCGGCTCGGCGGATCCTCTGGCCTCGGGGGATGAACCGGCGCGATCAAATGCCCGGCTTGCTATCCAATAGGATCGGATAATTGCTGTCCCGATCGGCGTCGCGGCGCTTCTCGAAGGCTTTGGAAACGGGCTTAAACCGATGCGGCGCACCTTGGCCTGGTGGCCGAAGACCGGGCCTTATGCAGCCTGCTGGCCGGTGCTGGACAAGCGTATACTCTCTTTCATCGTGATCCGGTCGGCTGGGCGACGGCCCTATACTTAAGGGTATATTTCTGGCCGACGGCCCATCGAAATTCTTCCTCTGATTGTAATGGATTGAGGTTGGGGCCAACATTTAAGATGTGTGCGGCCGCTTTCCGGATGGAAGGCAAAAATCCAATAGGAATTGTCATTTGGTGGATGATAAGGGCATTAGAATAATTTTATTCTATTAAGAATTCTCTTCACGCAATTAAAGGATGGCGGCTGATAATTTTCATGCCCCTCTGGAATTGGCGCCGATCCTTGGCATCGTTTAATTGACAGCGAAAATTATCTCCCGCAGAACGAGTGCTGAGCTACCCCCTTTTGGGTAGACGGGCGGTTGGCTTTGGCGTTGGTACGGGCGTGCGGGGAAAAGGTCCGGGGGCGAAGGTGGGGCGGCACGTTGGCGCTTTTGGGGTGCCATGGTCTCACGCCCCTACCTGTGCCCGATCCCCCGCCCGCGCACTGGGTTTTGGGGAACGATCATGAAGCGTGAGAAGTCCACGACGGCGTTGCTGGCCGGCTCTTCCCTGTTGGCCCTGGGTGCGGCGCTGGCGGTTCCGCCGCCGGCCCGCGCGGATGACGTCACGATCTCAAGCTCTACCAGCGGCCCGCTGACCTGGAGCGGCGGCGACTACACCATCACCAGTAGCGGTACCGTCACCACGGCCGGAACCGCCGCTGCCGTGGTGGGCACGGCTGCGGGTTTGGGCACGCTGTACAACTTCGGCCACATCGTCGGCGGCGGCGGACCAGGTCTTTCCATCACCAACGGCGCCCTGGCGATCACCATCGGCAGCAACGCCCTGATTTCCAGCAGCACGACCAATATCGGCGCCGTCGCCTTGAGCGGCACCGTGGGGGTGTTCAGCAACAGCGGCACGCTGATCAGCGGCACGATTATGGGGGGTTCCGCGCACAACGACGGGCTGCACAACGACGGCAGCATCGGGACCCTGACCAACAGTGGGCTGATCTCAAGCACGGCCAAGGGGCTGGGCAACCAATCCACCATCGGGCTTCTGATCAACGATGTGGGCGCCACCATCCGGGGGGGCACCGCCGCCGGGCTGCAAAACGACACATATCTGGGCACCCTAGCCAACGCGGGCGTGATCAGCTCCGGTTCCGCAGGCGTTTCCAATCAGGGAACCATGGTGCTGCTGACCAACAGCGGCAGCATCAGCGGGAACATTACGGGTGTGCTTGTCAATGGCACGCTGGACACGCTGATCAACAGCGGCGCCATCCAAGGCGCCAGTGCCGCCATTGCCAACCATGGCACGCTGGGCACGTTGGTCAACAGCGGCAACGTCACCGGCACCAGCGCGGCCATTGCCAACAATGGCACCATCGCGTTGCTGGCCAACACCACGACGGGAACGATCACCGGCATCGCCGGTGGTGGCCCCGCGATAAGCAATACCGGTGTCATCAACACCATCGTCAACAGTACCGGCGGGCAGATCCTGGGTTTCAATGGCGCCGCCATCAACAATATCGGCACGATCGACCAGCTGAACAATGCCGGTACCATCAGCGACTACGTGACCGCCATCCGTAACAACGGCGGCTTCATCAACGTCCTGACCAACAGCGGATCCATCGCCGCCACCACTGCCGCCATTATTGGCGGCAGCATCGGGACACTGACCAACACCGGTCTGATCAACGCGGGCATCGCGTTCGACGCCAGTATCGCGACCTTGGTCAACAGCGGCACCGTTGCCGGCGACATCGTCAACGAATCCAATGTCGCGCTTACCATCGTCGGGGGCACCGGCACCACGGTGGGCACGTTGAAGGGGGCGATCGGGGGCGGGCCGGGCAATCCGGTGGTGAACTTCAACAGTATAGGAACGATCCACAGCACCTTCAGCAACCTCGTGTTCGCTGGCGGCAACTTGGTTCTGAACGACAGTGTTGACGCCACCGGGCACACGGTGTTGAACACCGGCGCGTCATTGTCGGTCGCCAGCACCATCGCGGTGACCGGTGATTACAGCCAGAGCGCGGGCACCCTGGTCATCGACAGCAACGGCCAGATGGCGGTGACAGGCGCCGCCACGCTGAACGGCAGCGTCACCGCCGCCCTGGGGGAAGCCGGCAACTACCTCGCAGGGGCCGTCGACACCCTGCTGAGCGCCTCAACAATCACTGGTGGGGCCACCTACGGCGTCGCCACCGTCACCGGTCTGACGGCCAGCGCCGTGGGCAGTGGCAACAACCTGCTGCTGACCATCGGCAACGACTATGTCGGCGGCACGCTGGGCAGCCTGGGCAACAGCGGCACCATCAGCGGGGTGCAATATGGGCTGTATGTGTCCAGCGTCGGCAGCCTGGGCACCTTCGTCAACAGCGGCCTCCTGAGCGGAGGCAACTCCGGCGGCGGCGTCTATGTCACGGGCATTATCGACACGCTGGTGAACGATACGGTGGGCGCCATCACGGGGTCGTCCAATGGCGTGCACATCGAGGCATCCGGCACCATCGGGACCCTGACGAACAGCGGCTCGCTATCCGCCGGCTTCGGTGGCGCGGTGGCCAACCTGGGGTCCATCGGCCTGCTGGCCAACACCGGCACGGGAACGATCACCGGCGGCAGCGCCGTGCAGAACCTTTCCGGCGGCACCATCGGGACGTTGAGCAACAGCGGCCTCATCGGCAGCAGCTATTTCGCCGTGCGCAATTACGGCAGCATCGGCCTGCTGAACAACAGCGGCACCGTCCAGGGCCGAAACGTCGCCTTCCTTTTGGATAATGGGGCCGCCGTCGGCACGCTGGTCAACAGCGGTGTCATGCTGGGCACATCCGGCAGCGGCAGTTCCGCCGTGTATCTCGCCGGCAGCGTCGGTACGCTGATCAACAGCGGCCTGATCCAGGCGGACAAGGCGCTGAACGACTTTGGCATGCTGGGGGGCTTGACCAACAGCGGCACCATCGCCGGCAGCATCTTCTTGGGCGGTGGCACCGTCGTGACCGTCATGGGCGGCACCGGCGCCACGGTGGGAACGCTGACGGGACACGACCTGACCAGCCAAGGCCACCTGACCAGCAGCAACGACCTGGTGTTCGCCGGCGGCAATCTGCTGCTGAACGACGCGGTCGACATCACCGGCAATACCCTGGCCAATACGGGCGCCAGCCTGACGCTGACCAGCATCGTCAGCGTCACCGGCGCCTACAACCAGGGCGCCTCGGGCACCTTGAGCGTGGGCACGGCCGGCGAGCTGGTGGTCAGCGATGCCGCCACCGTCTCGGGCACGGTTCTGACTGGCCTGTCCGCGGGCGCGAACTATACCATGGGCGGCCGTACCCTGGTGGCGGGCGGTGCCGGGTCTAGCTACACCGCTGCGTTGGGCGATGCGGTCACCGGCCTGGCGGCCAGCGCCGTGGGCAGTGGCAACAACCTGCTGCTAACCATCAGCAACGACTATGTCGGCGGCACGCTGGGCAGCCTGGGCAACAGCGGCACCATCAGCGGGGTGCAATATGGGCTGTATGTGTCCAGCGTCGGCAGCCTGGGCACCTTCGTCAACAGCGGCCTCCTGAGCGGAGGCAACTCCGGCGGCGGCGTCTATGTCACGGGGGTCATCGACACGCTGGTGAACGATACGGTGGGCGCCATCACGGGGTCGTCCAATGGCGTGCACATCGAGGCATCCGGCACCATCGGGACCCTGACGAACAGCGGATCGCTGTCCGCCGGCTTCGGCGGCGCGGTGGCCAACCTCGGCACCATCGGTCTGTTGGCCAACACCGGCACGGGAACGATCACCGGCGGCAGCGCCGTGCAGGACCTTTCCGGCGGCACCATCGGGACGTTGAGCAACAGCGGCCTCATCGGCAGCAGCTTTTTCGCCGTGCGCAATTACGGCAGCATCGGCCTGCTGGACAACAGCGGCACCGTCCAGGGCCGAAACGTCGCCTTTCTTTTGGATAATGGGGCCGCCGTCGGCACGCTGGTCAACAGCGGTGTCATGCTGGGCACATCCGGCAGCGGTAGTTCCGCCGTGTATATCGCCGGCAGCGTCGGTACGCTGATCAACAGCGGCCTGATCCAGGCGGACAAGGCGCTGAACGACTTTGGCATGCTGGGGGGCTTGACCAACAGCGGCACCATCGCCGGCAGCATCTTCTTGGGCGGTGGCACCGTCGTGACCGTCATGGGCGGCGCCGGCGCCACGGTGGGGACGCTGACGGGACACGACCTGACCAGCCAAGGCCACCTGACCAGCAGCAACGACCTGGTGTTCGCCGGCGGCAATCTGCTGCTGAACGACACGGTCGACATCACCGGCAATACCCTGGCCAACATGGGCGCCAGCCTGACGCTGACCAGCATCGTCACCGTCACGGGCAATTACAGCCAGAGCGCCGGCACGCTGCAATTGGCCGGCGGCGCGAACCTGTCGGTCACGGGCGCGGCACTCCTGTCCGGTGGCACGGTTCTGGGGTCCTTGTCGGCCACGGGCAATTACCTGGCCGGCCAGCCCGAGGCCACCCTGGTCGCAGGTGGCGGCGGCTCCACCTACACCGGCGTCGCCGTCTCCGCCGGGTCCATCGCCGGCCTTGCGCTGGCTGGTTCCACCAGCGGCACCAACCTGGTGATCGAAAGCACCAATGACTATGTCGGCGCGCTGCTGGCCACCGCCGGCAACGGCAGTGCCATCACGGCGCCGACGGCCCTGTATGTAAGCTCCACCGGTACCCTGGGAACTTTCACCAACAGCGGTGCGCTGGCGGGTGGGGGGAACGCCACGGGGTACGGCGTCTTCGATGCCGGCACTATCGGCACCCTGGTCAATAGCGGGACCATCCAGGGGGGCGCCGCCGCGCTGGTCATCGGGGCGTCCGCCCAGTTTGGCACGCTGGTCAACAGCGGAGTCATCGCCGGCGATATCGCCAACAACGCCGCGCGTGACCTCACCATCCTGGGAGGAACCAGCGGCACCGTGGGCACCCTGGCCGGTCTATCCGGCAGGGGCACCATTGCCAGCACCCTGGCCAACGTGGTGTTCGCCGGTGGCGGCCTGTTGCTGGACGATGCCATCAACGTCGGCAGCCACACGGTGGTCAGCAACGGCGCCACCCTGGCGATCGGCACCCTGGTCAGCATCACCGGCAACTATCGCCAGTCGGGCGGAACGTTGACCCTTAACGATCCGCGCGTCAGCACGCTGTCGATCTCCGGCGCGGCCACCATCACCAACCACGCCAACATCCGCGTGGTGCTGGACCCCACGTCCAATTTCACGCTGGGCCAGAAGCTGACGCTGGTTCAGGGCGGGTTGGGGTCGGATTATTCCAGCGGCGGGGGCTTTTCCTGGACGCCGGTGGGCCTGACCCAGGGCGCCGCCCTGTCGACCGCCATCCTCACCTGGGCGACGCCGACCTTCGATGAAGAGGTCGACCTGGCGCTGGTCAGCAACAACGATTATGTCGGCACCGTCCTGTCGTCCATCGGCAATACCGGCAGCATCGGCTTCAACACCGGCGTCTATGTCAACACGCTGGGCAACCTGGGCACGCTCAGCAACACCGGCACCATCGGCGCCACGATGGGCATCGTCAACCTGGGCACTATCGGGACGATCCAGAACGACGGCACCATCACCAGCGCCAGCACGGCGGTGGGCGGCACCGGCGCCTATGGCATCCTGTCCAACAGCGGCACGATCACCGGCGGCATTCTGGCCGTGTCCGTGGCGAACCGCATGGACGCGCTGGTGAACAGGGGCCTGCTGACGGCGGGGGCAACGGCCGTGGGCGTGGTTCAGGTCGACGGGACCCTGGGCACCCTGTCCAACAGCGGCCGCTTGCTTTCCAGCGCCGGCACCCAGCTGGCGGTCCACATCACCGGCACGGGCAGCCTGGGCACGCTGGTCAACAGCGGCACCATCGCCGGCGACATCAGCAATGAAAGCGCCCACGCCCTGGTTATCCAGGGCGGTGCGGGCACCGTGGTCGGTACCTTCTCCGGCTTTGGCGGCACCATCGGCACCATCACCAGCACGGGCGCCAATGTCACCCTGGCATCGGGCAATCTGCTGCTGAACGACAGGGTCGACGTTACCGGGCACACGCTGGTCAACAGTGCCGCCATGGTCCAGCTCAACAGCATCGTCACCGTCACCGGAAATTACAGCCAGAGCGATGGCGGCCTGCTGCTCACCCCGGGCAGCGGCCGGCTGGTGGTGACCGGCGCGGCCAGCCTGACCGGCGGCTCCATCGTCGCCAGCCTGTCCAGCACCGGCAACTATCTTGTGGGCGCCATCGTCGGCACCCTGGTGACGGGCAACGCCAATTCCGACTTCAGCGGCGTCCAGGCGCAGACGGGGGGTCTCAACCTGGCCCTGCAGACGGGCACGGTGGCTGGCGGCGGCACTATCAGCCTGCGGGCCACGGCCATCAGCGACTATGTCGGCGGTACCCTCGCCACGCTCACCAACTCGGGCAGCCTGGGCAGCGGTGTTCCGATCTATGTTGCGACCAGCGGCCGCGTCGGCACCGTCATCAACAGCGGCACGCTGACCGGCGGCAACCCGCTGGACAACGAAGGCGTCATCGATACGCTGCTCAATGCGGCGCCGGGCACCATTGCCGGCAATTTCCTGGGTCTGTCCAATCACGGCAGCATCGGCAACCTGAACAATTTCGGGCTCATCAGTTCCACGAGCCTGCCCGCCCTGACGAATTATGGCAGCATCGGCAATCTCAACAATTCGGGCACGATCCAGCACGGAATCAGCAGCAGCGGCACCATCAGCTTCCTCAACAATGGCGTCCTGATCCAGGGCGGGATCAGCGATAGCGGCAGCATCGGCACACTGGACAACAGCGGCACTATTACCGACGGCGTGCAGGTCAATGGCACGCTGGCCCTGCTGACCAACACGGGACACCTGTCCGGCGGCTCCACCGCCCTGTCCATCGGCAGCGGCGGCACGCTGGGCACCTTGGTCAACAGCGGCACGGTGCAGGGCAATATCGTCAATGCCGGCAGCCGGCCACTGACCATCATCGGCGGCACCAACACCGGCCTGTCGGGCTTGCTGACGGGCGGCACGCTCACCAACGTGGGCACCATCACCAACACCGCAGCCAACCTGGTGTTCGCCGGCGGCTTCCTGTCGTTGAATGACAATATCAATGTCGGCAGCCAGACGGTGGTCAACAGCGGCGCCGACCTGACCTTGGGAACGCAGATCGCGATCACCGGCAACTACAGCCAGTCGGGGGGCGAGCTGGTCGTGACGCAGGGCGCCGGCCTGCTGTCGGTCAGCGGTGTCGCCAGCGTCAGCGGCGGCAATGTGGTGATTCTGCTGGACGACCGTGGCAACTATCTCGTCAACACCATCGTTGGCACCGCGGTACAGGGCGGCGTGGGGTCCGACTACACCGGCGCCACCGTCGCCTCCACCATCGGCAACCTGGTCCTGGCGGGCACCACGGCGACCATCGGCGGCAATGTCGACCTGCTGCTGAACCCGCTCAGCGATTATGTCGGCGGCACCCTGGCCACGCTGAACAACACCGGCACCGTCAGCGGCGTGACCATACCCCTGCTGGTCGCCAGCAGCGGCAGCGTCGGCACGCTGACCAACAGCGCCCTGCTGTCGGGCCGGCTCTACGGCGTTCTGAACCAGGGCACCATCGGCCAGTTCGATAACGCCGGCACCGCCACCGGCAGCATCGGCCTGTACAATTTGGGCAGCATCGGCACGCTGCTGAACACGGGTGCCCTGGTGGACGCCCCGGCGCCGCTGGCGGGCGGGGTGAACAACGGCGGCACCATCGCCACCCTGGACAACCAGGGCATCATCAGCGGCGTTCCCTACGGCATCTACAACTCCCGCACCATCGGCACGTTGGCCAACAGCGGCACGATCAGCGGCCGCACCGCCCTGTTCAACCGCGGCACCGGCACCCTGGGCACCATCAGCAACAGCGGGCTGATCGCGGGCAACATCGTCAATCTTGCGACACAGGATCTGGTCTTCACCGGGGGGACGGGCGGCACCGTCGGCACCTTGACGGGCACCACCCAGGGCACCTTGGGCACCCTCAGCAACACGCTGGGCAACGTGGTGTTCGTCTCCGGCGCCCTGGCCCTGAACGACGTTGTCACCGTGACCGGCCACACCCTGGTGAACAGCGGCGCGGCCCTGACCCTGGGCACGGTCATCGGCGTTACCGGCGCCTTCAGTCAAAGTGCCGGCACCCTGGTGCTGGGCGCTGGCGCCCAGTTGGCGGTGAGCGGTGTCGCCAGTATCAGCGGCGGTACCGTCCTGGCCCGCCTGTCCGACACCGGCATCTATCTCGCCGGCGGCGGCGCCACGCTGGTGTCGGGCACGGCCGGCTCCGGCTATACCGGCGCCACTGTCCTTACTACCGGCGCCGCCGGCCTGGCCACCGCCGGCACCGTCAGCGGCACCAACCTGGTTTTGGACTTCGCCAACGATTATGTCGGCGCCGGCATCGGCACCTTGGCCAACACCATCAGCGTCAGCGGCGTCACCCATGCCCTGCATGTGGCGGCGGGGGGCAGCATCGGCACCCTGCTCAACAGCGGCACGCTCAGCGGCAGTGCCGCCGCCCTCTACATCGCCGGCACCGTGGGCTTGGTGGCCAACAGCGGCCTGATCCAGGGCGATATCGCCAATGCCGGCGGCACGTTGACCATTACCGGCGGCGGCTTCGGCACCGTGGGCACCCTGACCGGTCAGCCTTCCGGTCCCGGTTTGGCGCAGGGTACCATCATCACCAGCGCGGACCTGGTGTTCGCGTCGGGCAACCTGCTGCTGAACGACAGCATCAACGCCGGATCCAACACGGTGCTGAACGCCGGTGCCAGTCTGGCGCTGCCCAACACCGTGACCATCGCCGGCAGCTATCGCCAGACGGACGGCACCCTGGCGCTGAACGCCGGCACCAGCGCGCTGACCGTCAGCGGCGCGGCCAGCATCGTCGGCGGCACGGTCCAGGGCAGCCTGGACGCCGGCGGCAACTACACGGTGGGGTCCGCTTCCTACACCCTGGTGCAGGGCGGCGCCGGGTCCAGCTATGCCGGCGCGACAGTCACCAGCGGCGTGACGGGCCTGATTGGCGGCGGCGCCACCGCGGGCCAGAACCTGCTGATGACCATCGCCAACGACTATGTCGGCGGCACGCTGGCCAGCCTCAGCAACAGCGGCACGATCAGCGTGGCCACCGGCATATTCGTGGCCGGTACGGGCAGCGTCGGCACCCTTTCCAACGACGGCACGCTCAACGGTACCTGGGGCGTCAAGAACCTGGGCGGCATGGGTACGCTGCTCAACACCGCGCTGATCAGCGTGGTCGGCACCGGCATCACCAACCTTGGCAGCATCGGCCTGCTATCCAACAGCGGCACGCTGCTGGCCGATGGCACCAACGGCATCGTCAACATTGGCAGCATCGGCACCCTGGCCAACAGTGGCCGCCTGATCAACACGCAGATCAACGCCGGGTCCGGTACGGCGGCGGCCGTGCTGAACCAGAGCACCATCGGCGTGCTGTCCAACAGCGGCCTGATCAGCGGGCCCGTCGCCCTGGAAAACAGAGGCACCATTGGCCTGGTGGTCAACAGCGGCACCATCGCCGGCGATATCCGGAATGATGGCGCCACCACCCTGACCATCAGGGGCGGCGGCGCTGGCACGGTGGGTACCCTTACAGGCTATGCCGGCGTCGGCACCCTGACCAGCACCGGCGCGGACGTGGTGCTCGGGGGTGGCAATCTGCTGCTGAACGACCAGGTGGATGTCGGCACCGGCACCCTGGTCAACAGTGGCGCCTCGGTCCAAATCGACACCCTGATCAGCGTGACAGGCAATTACAGCCAGGCCGCGGGCACGCTGGCCGTTGCCTACGGCGGCGGCCAGTTGGCGGTGAGCGGCGCCGCCAGCCTTACCGGCGGCACGGTGGTGTTGTCCGGTCTTTCCAGCATCGCCAACATCATGGCGGGCGCCGGCGCCACCGTGGTGGCCGGCAGTGCCGGCTCCACCTTCACTGGTCTTTCTTACGCCTCGGGCCTCACCGGCCTGGAGGTGACGGGCAGCGTCGGTGGCGACAGCCTCTATCTGGTCACGCTCAACGACTACATTGGTGGCGCCGAAGGAACCTTGCTCAACAGCGGCAGCCTCATCGCGGGCAACGCCGTGTACGTGGCCGCCACCGGCAGTGTCGGCACCTTGTCCAACACCGGCACGGTGCAGGGCAGCGTCGTGGCGGTCAACAACCTCGGCACCATCGGCACCCTGGTGAACGCGGGGCTGCTCGCCGGTGCCACCGCTGTTTACAACGCGGTCGGTGCCACCCTTGGCACGCTGGCCAACAGCGGTACCATCAGCGGCAACATCGTGAACCTGTCGGCGCGTGACCTGGTGCTGACAGGTGGCAACGCCGCCGCCGGCACGCTGGCGGGGGGCAGCATCAGCAACACCGTGTCCAACCTGGTGTTCGCCGACGGGCAGGTGCTGTTGGCTGACGCCATCGACGTCGGCAGCCACACCGTGGTGAACAGCGGCGCCACGCTGCGTCTTGATACCGTGGTCGGCATCGCCGGGGCTTATTCCCAGGCGGCAGGGACCCTGGCCCTGGGAACGCTCGGGGAACTGGCGGTCAGCGGCGCCGCCAGCATCAGCGGCGGCCTGGTCCAGGTCAGTCTGTCCAGCGCCGTCAACTACCTGGCCAACAGCCTGACAACGCTGGTGGCCGGCGGCGCCGGCTCAAACTATGTCGGCGCCACCATCACGGCGGCGGGCACCATCGATGGCCTGGGCCTGGCCACCACCATCCTGGGTGACAACCTGGTGCTGGCCATCGCCAACGATTACATCGGCGGCACCCTCGCGACCCTCACCAACAGCGGCCTGCTGACGGCCCGCACGGCAGTGTACATCGCCAGCGGTGGCAGCCTGGGCACGCTGGCCAACAGCGGCGTCATCCAGGGCAACATCGTCAACGCCTCGGTCAACCCGCTCACCATCGTCGGTGGCGCGGGCACCCTGGCCGGAACGCTGATCGGGGCGGGCGGCAGCATCGGCACCCTCTCCAGCGCGGGGGCCGACGTCGTCTTCGCGGGCGGTACCACCCGTCTGGACGACGGGATCAATGTCGCCAGCGGCACTGTCCTGAACATCGGTGGCGGCACCCTGCGGGTGGGTACGCTCATCACCATTGCCGGCAACTATAACCAGGGCACCCTTGGCAACGGCGGTACGCTCAGCATTGGCGCCGGTGGCGGGCTGGTCGTCACTGGTGCCGCCAACGTCACCGCCGGCGGCGTCCAGGTCGGCGGCTACAGCGTCACCGGCAACTACCTGATGGGCAGCTTCTCCACCCTGATCAGTGGCGGGATGGGCTCCAGCTACACGGCGACCCTGGTGGGCGCCGGGATCACCGGTCTTGACCTGGGCGGCAGCGTCATCGGCAACGCCCTGGTGGCCACCGTCGGCAACGACTATATCGGCGGCACCTTGGCCACGCTGACCAACACCGGCAGCATCGGCGGGGGTTCGGCCGTTTATGTGACGGCCAGTGGCAGCCTCGGCACCCTGGGCAATACCGGGACCCTGGCCGGTGCCATCGCCGGCGTGGCCAACGCCGGCGTCATTGGCACCCTGGTCAACAGCGGGTTGCTGACCGGCGGGCAAACGGCGCTGGTCAATAGCGGTAGCCTGGGGCTGGTCGCCAACAGCGGCATCATCGCCGGCGGCATCACCAATCTCAGCAGCCAGGGCCTGACCCTGGCTGGTGGTGCTGGGGGCATCGTCGGCACCTTCACGGGGCTGTCGGGCGCGGTGGGCACGATCAGCAGCACGCTGGGCAACGTGACCCTGGCGTCCGGCACCCTGCTGCTGAACGACATGGTCAACGTGGGCACCGCCGGCGGCGTGCTGTCCAATGCCGGCGCCTCGGTGCGGCTGGAAACCCTGATCAGCGTGACCGGCGCCTATAGCCAGTCGGCCGGCACCCTGGTCTTGGCCAGCGGCGCGCAACTGGCGGTCAGCGGGGCGGCCAGCATCACGGGTGGCACGGTGGTGACCACCCTGTCCAGCGCGGCCAACTACATCGCGGGCCAGGCGGGGGCCACGCTGGTGGCTGGCGGCGTCGGGTCGAACTACACCGGCATCAGCGTTTCCGCCGGCACCATCTTCGGCTTGGCCGTGGGCGGCACCACCAGCGGCACCAACCTGGTGGTCATGGCGCAGAACGATTACGTCGGCGGCAGCTTGGCCAGCCTGGGCAACACCGGCAGCATCGGCGGCGTGCTGTACGCGGCCTATGTCACCTTTGGC
>NZ_VITR01000027.1 GCF_007827955.1 Nitrospirillum pindoramense | reverse complement strand
TGGCCGCAAAAGCGGCCCGTAGCCCCTCGATCAAGCCTTCAATCGGCTTGGTTCATGGGGAAAGGGGCCTTAACGCTCCATTCTTCCGCACCCTGTTAGAGCCGAGCGCGTTTCTGGTTAAACGCGCTCGGCTCTAAGTCGTTGTTGAGCGAGCGGATTCACGCTCCAAAACGACTCCGCTTTTCCGCGACCCGCTCTAGCGGGTCCAATCTTCCAACCGAAGGCCGGGGATATCGCTGAAATCCGCAAGGTTGTTGGTGACCAGAATTGAGCCGGTGCTGATGGCATGGGCGGCGATCATCCGGTCATAGTCCCGGCCCTTGACCCAGCCGCAGATGGCGATGATCTGGCCGTACGCCTCCGCCGCCGCGGCATCGAACGGCAGGATCGGGATGTGGGGGAGAAGGATGTTCAAACGAGCCTGCCGCAGGCCGGTGTAAACCGGATCCTTGTAAAGACCACGCTGAAGTTCCGCCAAGCTCAACGCGGATAGCAGGACGGCACCACTGTGCTCGGCCAGCTTATCCAGCACCGCCTCCGTCCCGTCCCTGGCGTGGATGGCGATGTTGGTGTCGATCAGGAAGGCCACGGCCCCACTCCCGCTTTGGCTACTCCCGCTCCGGCATATCCGGGGCCTCCCGTGCCTCCACCGTGGGCGGCTTGGGCATGGCGCGCACTGCCGCCACCGCGTCCTTCAGGTTCCGACGGGCAGGAAAGATGGTGATGACATCGCCCACCCGGGTGATATGCAGGTCGATGCCCGTGTCGGAATAGGCCAGTTCCGCCGGGATGCGGACCGCCTGGCTATTGCCGGACTTGAAGATGCGGGTGATGGCCATGGGACATTTCTCCGCTGAGGAAAGCTGGGCCGGGAAGCTGGGCTTGAAGAGGGATCCTGACTCGGGGGCTGCTGCCTGTCAATCCGCGTATATACATGCCCCCGGGCGGAAAAAGGACGGGGTTGCATGGCTGTGATTCGGTTACCGTCTCTCCGATCCCATCTCGCCTGGATGATCCCATGGCCGCGTACAGCTATCGTGATGATCCGTCGGTGCCGGCGTTTCCGGATGACAAGCCCATCATTGTTTTCGATGGCCATTGCGTCCTCTGCTCCGGTTTCGCCCAGTTCGTGATGCGCCACGACCCGGCTGGCCGCTTCCGCTTGATGGCGGCGCAGACGCCCCTGGGGGCGGCTCTCTATCGGCATTACGGGCTCGACCCCGTGGACTACCAGACCAACCTGGTGCTGGAGGAGGGCGTGGCGCGCGTGAAGTCCGACAGTTCCATCCGCGTGTTCGAGTGCCTGGGCTTTCCCTGGTCGCTGCTGACCCTCGGCCGCCTGCTGCCCCGGTCCTTGCGCGACGCGCTCTACAGCCTTGTCGCGCGCAACCGCTTGCGCTGGTTCGGCACGCGGCAGGTCTGTTACCTTCCCACCCCGGAACAGCGGGACCGGTTCATCCTGTGAGGGGGCCGGGCCGGGGGGATGGGGCATGCGCGTCCTGGTCATCGGGGCCTATGGCCTGATCGGCACCTACGTCGTGGCGCGGCTGCTGGCCGAGGGGCACGCCGTCACCGGCACCGGGCGCGATATCACCGGCCCAGCGCGACAAACGCCTCAGGTGCGCTGGGTCCGCGTCGATGTGGCCACGGCGACGGTGGAGGGCTGGCTGCCCTTGTTGGCGGACGTCCAGGCGGTGGTGAATTGCGCCGGCGCGCTACAGGATGGGCCGCGTGACGATCTGGCGGCGGTGCATCGTGACGGGGTCGCCCGCCTGGTGGCGGCATGCGTACGGCAGGGCGTACGGCGCCTGGTCCATATCTCCGCCGCCGGTGTCGCCGCCCATCGCGCCCTGGGCGTCCAGGGTGACCGCTTCAACGATACCAAGCTGGCGACCGAGGATCTGCTGCGCGCCAGCAATCTCGACTGGATCATCCTGCGCCCCGGCCTGGTGCTGGCCCCCGCCGCCTATGGCGGCAGCGCCCTGTTGCGCGGCTTGGCCGCCTTGCCCGTCGTGACGCCCGTCGTCCATGCCGACGCCACGGTGCAGGTGGTAGCCGCGACGGATGTGACGCGGGCGGTGGCGCTGGCGGTGCAGCCCGACACCCCGGCGCGACGCGCCATCGACCTGGTGCATCCCCAGGCCGTCACCATGGCCGATCTGGTGGGCACCCTGCGGCGCTGGCTCGGCCTGCCGGCGGCACGCTTGGGACGCCTGCCCCCTGGTGTGGCGCGGCTGGCGGCCAGAGGCGCCGACGCCCTGGCCTGGGCCGGCTGGCGCAGCCCCCTGCGCACCGCCACCCTGGACCAGCTCCGCGCCGGCATCGCCGGCGACGGCCACGCCATGGAGCGGGAATTGGCGATCAGGCCCCTGTCGTTGGCCGACGTGCTGACAGCTTATCCGGCCGGCGTGCAGGAGCGCTGGTTTGCCAAAAGCTATTTCCTGAAGCCAGCGATGCTGGCAATGCTGGCAATCTTCTGGATTGCGTCCGGCCTTATCGGCCTCTGCCGCGTGCCGGAGGCCACCGCTGTCCTCTCTGTGGCGGGTATGCCCCAGACGCCGGCCACCCTGGCGGTGCTGCTGGGATCGGCCGTCGACATCGCCTTGGGCGTGGGCGTCGTCTTTCGGCGGCGGGCCAAGGCCGCCCTTTTGGGCATGGTCGCGGTGTCGGGCGCGTACATGGCGGGCGGTACGCTGTGGCGGCCGGACTTGTGGCTGGACCCCATGGGCCCCTTCCTCAAGACCCTGCCGGCGGCGATGCTGGCGCTGGCGGCCCTGGCCCTGCTGGATGAGCGCTGATGGACCTCTATGACTTGGTGAAGGTCGCCCACATCATCGGCGCCACCGTGCTGTTCGGCACCGGGGCCGGCATCGCCTTCTTCATGCTGATGGCCCATCGCACGCGCGACGCGGCCCTGATCGCCCACACCGCCCAGATCGTGGTGGTGGCCGATACCCTCTTCACGGCATCCGCCGTGGTGGCGCAGCCGCTGACCGGCGGCACGCTGGCCCACCTGGCCGGATATCCCCTGTTCAGCGGTTGGATCGGGCTCAGCCTCATCCTGTACGCCGTCACCGGCGCCTTCTGGCTACCGGTGGTGTGGATGCAGATCCGCATGCGGGACCTGGCGCGGGTGGCGGTGCGCACGGGCCAGGCGCTGCCGCCCGCCTATTTCCGCCTGTTCCGGGTCTGGTTCGCCTTCGGCTTCCCCGCCTTCGCCGCGGTGCTGGGCATTCTCTGGCTGATGGTCACCAAGCCCACCCTTTAATCCTGCCCCCGAAGGACCGTCCCCATGATCGCCCAACTGATCCGCCTGGAAGTCGCCCCCGACCTGCGGGAGCAGGCGCTGGCCCTGCAGCAGGTCAACGTCGAACAGACGCGGCTGGAGCCCGGCTGCCGCCGCTTCGACTTCGCGGCGGCCAAGGATGAGCCCGGCGTCTACTATGTGTGGGAGGTGTTCGAGGACCAGGCGGCCCTGGACGCCCACTACGCCGGCGCCTACTTCCAGGCCTGGCGTACCTGGATGCTGGCCCAGCCTGAAGGCAAGGTCGTGCGCACCCGTTTCCCCATCGACCCGCTCTGGCTATAAGCCGCCCGACTTCACTCCCCCGCCCAGCCGCAGCGCTTCAGCGCCGCGCGCAAGTGGGCGGGCACGGGGGCTTCGGCGCCCACGGGATCGCGGCTGGGATAGAGCGGCAGGACGATGCCGCGGGAATGCAGGTGCAGGGCGCCGGGGGGGCCGCCATAGGCCGGGTCGCCCAGCAGGGGGCAGCCGACATGGGCCATGTGGACGCGGATCTGGTGGGTGCGGCCGGTGCGGGGATACAGCTCGACCCAGGTGAGGGGGCCGTCCGGCGTCTCCGCCCGCCCGCGCACCTTGTAGTCGGTGACGCTGGCCTGGCTGTCGGGCGTGCCGTCGGGCACCACCTCCATCTTCCAGCCATTCTTGTTGGTGCGCTTGAACAGGCTGGCCTCGATATGGCCCTCCTCCGCCGGCGGTGATCCCGCCACCACCGCCCAATAGGTCTTGGACACCCGTCCCTCCTGGAACAGCTTGCCCAGCTTGCGCAGCGCCTTGGGGTGGCGGCCCAGCACCAGGCAGCCGCTGGTGTCGCGGTCCAGGCGGTGGGCCAGGGTGGGGGCTCGGGGCAAGCCGAAGCGCAGGGCGTCGAAATGGCGTTCCAGGTTGTCGCCGCCGCCGGGGCCGGCATGCACGGGCAGGCCGGCCGGCTTGTCGATGATCAACATCAGCGCGTCGCGGTACAGCACCCGCGCCTGGATTTCCTCTGGCTTCATGACAATGGGGTCCCTGGAGCGGAACGCGATCAGGTGGTGCCGCGCTCGACCCAGGCCTTACCCTGTCAGGTCCCGCTAATCAAGGTCAGGGGTCGCGCGATGGTGCTGCCGCCACCTGCTGCGTCATGGCGCGGCCTGCCCCCAGCGAGGGCACCGTGGCCCCCAACAGGCTGGGCCCCAAGACCGGGGTCAGGCCCAGGGCGGGCACCAGGGCCGGAGCGGGCGCCGGCTGGCGGTTAAGCCCATGGTGCAGGGCGATGTCCAGCACCCAGGTGAGATAGGTGTCGATCATACCGCTGACATGGAAGGCGGGGCAGCCGGTGAACAGCCGGTCGTGGCCGGTGCTGACCGGGGCGATGCCGTCCAGCCGCAGGTCCAGGCGGCGGTCCGCCCCCTCCCCCACCAGGCGAAAGGGCGAGCCCTCCTGGGTGGTCGGGTTCACGGCCGAGTCGCCATGGGGATGTAGGTGGGCGGCCTCCAGAAAGGCCACGATCATGCCCAGGCTGCCGGAGGCCAGGGTGGCGATCTCCTTGCGCGACCGCCACAGCATGGCCCGCCACTCCGCCGGCGGCAGGTCCACGCCCAGGTAGTAGGCGGCCTCCACCAGGCTCCAGCACACATGCAGGGCGGTGTTGCTGCCGGTCTTGGCGATGCTCAGCACCGAATGGTCGGCGCGGCGATACAGGGCGGAGGCGGAGAAGAAGCGGCCCGCGGCCCGCGCCATGCGGCCGAAGGGACAGGCGATGGGCGCCTGCGGGGCCCCGCGCGCCTCAAGGTCCGCCATCCACAGGTCCAGTTCCTTGTTCAGGCCCAGGCAGCCAGCGGTGCGCAGCAGGCCGAAACGGTGGTGGGCGCTCATCCACTCGGGCAACGCCGCGAAGGGGCCGGCGCCCGTGTCCTTCATGCGTTCCATGGCGCGGACCAGGCGGTGGCGGAAATCGCGGAATAGGAACACCAGGTGCAGGTTGCCCTTCAGCCGGTCGACGTTGTCGCTGGTCAGCGCCAGATCGGCATGGGCGCGGGCGAGATAGGCGTCCAGCGCGTGCGCGTCGCCCGTCAGGTCCATCATCTCCAGCACCGGCGTCACGGCCAGGCGCTGGATACCGGCGGCGGCGTGCGCCTCTTGATAGGCCCGGGCGAAGGAGCCGCTGGGCGCCTCCGTCTCCAGGCCGGCGGACTCGGTCGAACTCAGGCCGGAAACAACGCCACCATCCATGATGCAGGCACCCCGCAGATGAAACCGGGGATGCCCAAGCACAGGACGGGCCATGCAATGATCTAAGCGGAATCAATGCATTACTGCATAAGCGGCGGCGTTGAAGGACAGGGTGGCGCGGGAAAATCCTGCCGGGTTCCTGCAAAAAGCCGGCAGGAATTGCCGAAAGCGTGACAGCATCGCTGTCAATGCCATCACGCATTTTGCAATACCCAAACTACGGTTCAGGGCGGGGTGGTTCCCGCCGCGGGTTCCAGGGTCAGGCGCCAGCGGGTGGCGCCGGGCAGCAGCGGGGTGGCGCGGCCCTGAACCCAGTCCTCATGCCCCTTGTTGTAATAGGGCGACAGCGGGTGGCCGCTTTGCCCCGTGGGCATGTGGAACAGGCCGGTGTCCTCATGCCCCGGCGACACCACCAGCCGTTCAGAGGCGCCGAAGTTGGGCGCCGTCACGCGCGGCTGGAACAGATCGCCGGCCACCGGCTCCGACGGCGGGTCGAGATAGGGCGCCAGCACCGGGGCCACGGCCGACAGGGGGTGATGGATGGCCAGGCGGTTGCGGTCGCCCCAGGTGAAACGCGCGATGTCGCCGCCGTTCTGGGCCAGACGCTCACGCACATCCTTCAGGGCGGCGTCGATCAGTGCGTCCCAGCTCTTGTATCCGGGCGGTACCAGGCCGGGCGACTTGGCCGTCAGCAGGCGGCGGGCCGGCCCCTCGGCCTGATGGCTGACCAGGTCGCTGGCGTGGTCCCCGGCGGGTCCCGCCAGCGGGGCGGTGTACGCCTGGTACAGCCTGTCAACCACGGCGGTGCGGAAGCTGCGCACCAGGCGATACCCGACGGAGGGGATGGCGGCCCGGCCGCCCCAGCTTTCCACCGGCGCCACCAGGTTGGCCAGCGCCTGATCGCTGGCCCGTTCACCCAGGGCCTGCAGCATCAGCCGCTGCCAGAAATCCAGCATGGGCGCCCGGTCGTCCAGCTGAATGTCCAGCATATCCTTTTCGGCGAAATGGTCGCGGGCGGCCAAGTCGTCGCGAATCTGTCCGGCCCTGCCGCCCAGGGCATAGCCGCCGAAGCCCAGCTTGGCCAACGCGTCGCCGCCCACCACGCGGGTGTTGGCCGTCCACAGCCGGCCGTTGGCGGGGTTGGAGATCACCGGCACCTCCGCCGGCGACAGATAGCCGTTCCAGCCCGCCTTGCCATCGGCCCAGCTGACGGGCAGCGTGCCGTCATGGCCGAAGCGGCGCGGCACCAGGCCGACGATGGTCCAGGCCAGGTTGCCCTTGGTATCGACCACCATCATGTTCTCATTCGGGATGGGCAGCCGGTGGGCGATGGCCACCGCCTCATCCACCGAGCCCGCCCGTTCCAGGGCGGCGCCGGCGGACATCACCTCCGCCCCCACGTCGTGCGCCACCCAGCGATAGGCCAGCTTGCGCCCCTGGGCGTCGGTGCCGACCACCGGGCCCCAGTCGCTGTCCTCCACTGTGATGCTGGGGCAGGTCGGGGCGGGGCACAGCACCTCCCGGTGCTTTTCCAGGGTCTTGGGCCCATCCGGCGTCTTGTAGCGGTCGGCGTCGCCGTCCACCGGTTCCAGGACGACGACGTCGCCGGTGTCGACATAGGCGTCGGTGTACCCCCAGGCGATGCGCTTGTTGCTGCCCACCACCAGCAGCGGATTGCCCGGCAGGGTGACGCCGATCAGATCCAGGGTGGGGGCGTCGGCCCCGGCGGGCTTCACCACCAGGCGGGCGCGGTACCAGGTGTTGGGTGCCCGCAGGCTCAGGTGCATGTCATTGGCCACCATGGCGGCCCCGGTGCCGGTCAGCGCGCCGCTGACCGCCCAGTTGTTGCTGCCGGGGATCATCGCCTCCCCCTCGCCCTGCTCGGGGGCCGCCGCCCCCACCTTCACGGCGGGGGTGTAGCTTTCGGGCATGGGCGGCTCGGGCAGCGTGCTGCCGTCCAGGGGGGCGTCCAGCTCCGTGCTCTGGGGATAAAGGAAATTGGCCATGGCAGGGCCCATCTGGTCGATGGCCAGCGCCAGACGGCGCTCCTCCCATCCGTCAGAGGACTGCAGGTCGAAATACATGGCGTCCACGACCAGCAGCGTGTCCTCCAGGCTCCACGGCTTGGGCTGCTGGCGCAGCAGCGTGTATTCGAAGGGCGCGCGCTTCAGCCCGTTCAGCCCGGCGTTCACGCCGGCGGTGTAGGCGGTCAGCATCGCCCGCTCCTCCGGGCCGGCCCGCTCGACGGCGGCGTGGGCCCGGGCGCGGAAGCGGTGCAGGCGATGGGGGGTGTCCACCTTGGCCACCGCCGGCCCCACCAGTTCAGACAGCTCACCGGCGGCGCTGCGCCGCATCAGGTCCATCTGGAAATACCGCTCCTGGGCATGCAGGAAACCCAGGGCGTACATCAGGCTGGTGCGGTCGGGGCCCGTCAGGGTGGGAACGCCGTTCTCGTCCCGCTCCACCGTCACCGGGGCGGACAGGCCGGGGATGGCGGCCGTGCCCTCCAGCTGGGGCAGGCTGGCGTTCAGGCTCCAGGCCGACCAGGTGCCCAGGCCGGCGATACCCACCACCGCCACGCCGGCGATCCCGCCCAACCATGCCAGAACCCGGCGCCCGCTGCGGCGGTCGGTCTTCGCTTCCATTCCTGTCCCCATGCGTCAGGCTTGTTTTGGGCCGAGGCTCCTTCGAGCGGAGGTCCCGTGGGCCCGGCCGCCTTGGCGGCGGCGCATTCTCATCCATTGTGTCTGTTGAAGGCAACAAATCCCAAGTATGCCAACGCTGTGCCCCGCGAGCGGGGATTGTTGGTGATTGGGCTTGGTTCCGTCGCCGCGCCATGGGTATGGTCGTACGCCATCAATAACGGTTGGCCATCAATAACGGTTGGCCATCAATAACGGTTGGGAGAGGCCGGCCATGGCCTGGACACGTGACGCGATGCTGGCGCTGGACGCCCGGGACCCGGTGGCGGCGTCCCGCGACGCCTTCGACCTGCCCCCCGGCGTCATCTACCTGGACGGCAATTCCCTGGGTGCCCTGCCCCGCGCCACCCGCGCCCGCCTGGCCCAGGTGGTGGACCGGGAATGGGGCGTGGACCTCATCCGCAGTTGGAACAGCGCCGACTGGATCACCCTGCCCACCCGGGTGGGCGACCTGATCGCCCCGCTGATCGGGGCGGACGCGGGCGAGGTCATCGCCGCCGACTCCACCTCCGCCAACCTGTTCAAGCTGGCGGCGGGGGCCGTGACGATGCAGCGCCGCCAGAACGCGGGCCAGGGCCGCCGCGTCATCCTGTCGGAACCGGGTAATTTCCCCACCGACCTTTATGTCATGCAGGGCCTGGCCGACCTGCTGGGCGATGTCGAGCTGCGCACCGTGCCGGCGGAGGGGTTGGCCGACGCGCTGACCCCGGACGTGGCCCTGCTGCTGCTGACCCATGTGCATTACAAGACGGGGCGGGTGCACGACATGGCCGCCCTGACGGCCAAGGCCCACGCCGTGGGGGCGCTGGCCCTGTGGGACCTGTCGCACAGCGCCGGGGCGCTGGCAGTGGACCTCAACGGCTGCGGGGCCGACCTGGCCGTGGGCTGCGGATACAAATACCTGAACGGCGGCCCTGGCGCCCCGGCCTTCCTGTTCGTCGCCCGCCGGCACCAGGACGCCCTGCACCCGCCCCTGTCCGGCTGGATGGGCCATGCGGCACCCTTCGCCTTCGGTGATGACTACCAGCCGGCGCCCGGCATCCTGCGCCACCTCTGCGGCACGCCCCCGGTCATCGGCCTGTCGGCGCTGGAGGAAGGGGTGAAGGTCATGGCCGGCGCCGACCGCGACGCCCTGTTCGCCAAGTCCCGCCGCCTGGGCGATCTGTTCCTGGAGCTGGTGGACCAGCGCCTGGGGGCGCATGGCTTCCAGGTTCTCTGCCCCCGCGACAGTGCCCGGCGGGGCAGCCAGGTCAGCCTGGGGCACGACCAGGGCTACGCCATCGTCCAGGCGCTGATCGAGCGCGGCGTCATTGGCGACTTCCGCGCGCCCGAGGTCCTGCGCTTCGGCTTCGCGCCCCTTTACATCCGCTACGTGGATATCTGGGACGCCGTGGATCATCTCGCGGACATCATGGAGACCGGCCTGTGGCGGGAGGCGCGGTTCCATGAGCGGGCGGCGGTGACGTGACCAAGCCCTAAAGCGAGGTCCGCACGCTGAACAGCTCCGGGAAGAACTTCAGGTCCAGCGCCTTCACCAGATAGCTGACCCCGCCGGTGCCGCCGGTGCCGGGCTTGAAGCCGATGATGCGTTCCACCGTCTTCATGTGGCTGAAGCGCCACTGCTGGAAGCGGTATTCCAAATCCACCAGCTTTTCCGCCAGGTCGTACAGCTCCCAATGCTCGTGGGGGTCGCGGTAGACGGCCAGCCAGGCGGCCTCCACCGCCGGATGCGCCTGGTGCGGCTGGGTCCAGTCGCGCTCCAGCAGGCCGGCGGGGATGGCGAAGCCCCGGCGGTGCAGCAGGCGCAGGGTTTCGTCATACAGGCTGGGCTGGGCGTAGGCGGCCATCAGCTCGGCATAGATGGCGGGGTCGCCCTGGTGCACGGTGATCATGCCGGCGTTCTTGTTGCCCAGCAGGAATTCCAGCTGCCGGTACTGGAAGGACTGGAAGCCACTGCTCTGCCCCAGATGCGGGCGGATCAGGCTGTAGTCCGCCGGCGTCATGGTGGCCAGAACGTCCCAGGACTGGATCAGTTGCGCCTGGATGCGGCTGACGCGCGCGATCATCTTCAGCGCCGGGCCCAGATCGTCCGCCTGGATTTGGCGCAGGGCCGCGCGCAGCTCATGCAGGCTCAGCTTCATCCACAGTTCCGACGCCTGGTGGATGACGATGAACAGCAGCTCGTCATGCTGGTCCGAGCGGGGATGCTGGGCGGACAGCAGTTGGTCCAGGCCCAGATAGGCGCCATAGCTGAGGTCGGGCCGCTGGTGGATGCCCTCGCCCGACAGGTCGACGGCACCGGTGTTCTTTTCCTGCGTCATGGCGGCGTCTTCTTAGGTCTTCTTAGAGGGGCTCGCCGCGCACCAGGCGCGGCAGTTCGCCCACGACGCCCATGGCATGGCGCATGAACAGCTTTTTCAGCGGCAGCAGGGGCGGGGCGTTCACCGCCGCCAGGCCCAGGCCGCGCGCCAGCTTCAGCGGGGCGATGTCGTTGGAGAACAGGCGGGTCAGGCCGTCGGTCACGCCCAGCAGGCTGACGTTGTCGAACCGGCGCCAGCGCTGGTAGCGCTCCAGCGTCGCGGTGCCGCCCACGTCCAGGCCCAGGCGCCAGGCGTCGACGATGACCTCCGCCAGGGCCGCCAGGTCGCGCAGGCCCATGTTCAGCCCCTGCCCGGCGATGGGGTGCATGGCGTGGATGGTCTCGCTGATCAGCGCCAGCCGGCGGTCGACATAGCGCTCGGCGTGCTGCCACGATAGAGGGAAGCTGTAGCGGCCGCCAATGGGGCGCACGGCGCCCAGCCAATCGCCGATGCGGGCCTGAAGCTCGGCGGTGAAGGCCGCGTCGTCCAGGCCCATGTAATGGGGCACGGCCGCACTCTTGTCCGACCAGACGATGGAGGTGCGGTTGCCGGTCAGCGGCAGCATGGCGAAGGGCCCGCTGGGCAGGAACAGCTCCACCGCCACGCCGCGGTGGGGGAACTCATGTTCCACCGTCACCACGATGGCCGTCTGGTCATAGCTGCCGCCCACCAGGCCGATGCCGGCGTCCTTGCGGCACAGGCTGCCCCGGCCATCGGCGCCCACCACTAGGCGGGCGCGGACGCGGCGGCCGTCGGCCAGGGTGATGGTTGCCATGGCCGGGCCCCGGTCCAGCGACGCGACCTCCACCGGGGCCAGATGGGTGACGGACGGCAACTCCGCCAGGCGGGCGAACTGGGCGCGGCGCAGCACCACGTTCTCGACGATGTAGCCGAAGGGCTGGTCGCCCACCTCGCGGTGGTCATAATGCAGGAAGGTCGGCCGGTTCTGGTCGGTGACACGGATTTCCAGGATGGGGCCGGCGTCGCCGTTCAGGTGGCCCCAGACCCCCGCCCCCTCCAGGATCTTCATGCTGCCATGGGAAATGGCGGTGGTGCGCCCGTCGAAGGTCGCCTCCAGCTGATGGGCGGGGCTGTCGCGGTCGATGCAGATGGTGCGCACCCCGGCCGTGCCCAGGGCTGCCGCCAGCGACAGGCCGGCCAGGCCGCCGCCCACGATGGCGACGTCCGCGACCATATCGGTTTCGGCGGTGGGGAGGGGGGGTTCGGTGGACATCGGCGGCGCCTTGGCAACGGGGCAAAGGGGGATGGGGCTCAGCCCCTATAGATCGCGGTGGCGCGGTCACTTGTCCAGTACCGTGCATATGATCGTTCCCCGGGCCTGATGCGCCTAAAATTTATGCAATTGCCTGCGCTTTGCCGGCCCGCCTCCGGGCGCGGCATAATTTATCGGCATCCGCTGCGCGCAAACGGGGCGGTTCCGCCCCCGCATCGCGCCTGCGCAGCCCATGCCGGGCCCCTTTCTCCGCCCGCTCTTTCGGATAAGCGACGACAATTCTGTGAACGCGGCACGCTTCTTGAAGACCGGACGGCCCAACAGGCCCCGCCAACCGGCGCGCCCCGGCGGTGGGTGGCGCCCCGGCGCATGGGGCTTCCCCCAAAAGGGACCCTTCGGGGTTCCGGGCCTTTGAGGACTGCCGATGAAGCTCGTGGTGGCGGTGTTGAAGCCGTTCAAGCTGGATGAAGTGCGTGAGGCCTTGGCGGTCATGGGACATTTGGGCGTGACGGTCAGCGAGGTGCGGGGCTGTGGCCGCCAGCAAGGCCGTACGGAGATTTATCGCGGGGCGGAATACGCCATGAACTTCCTGCCCAAGGTGAAGATCGAGGTGGCGGTGCCCGACGACCAGATGGAAAGCGTGGTCGAAACCATACAGACGACGGCCAACACCGGCCGCATCGGTGACGGCAAGATCTTCGTCATGACCATCGCGGAGGCGGTGCGCATCCGCACGGGGGAACGGGGACAGCCGGCGCTCTGACCTTATGGCATAGGCGGAGGTGAGCTTTTCATCGGGTTTCTAAGCATTTAGGGGCAAATCCACGGATTCTAAGGCGGTTTTGCGGGTCAGGGCAGGGCGGCCCGGACGCCGTGGGCCTTGTGGGGGCCACCGCCGACCGCTAATATCGGGGCCGTCTTTCCCGATATGCCGGATATGATTTTTCCCATGCAGCTGACGGCCGATACCCGGGTTCCCGTCATGACGAGTCCCATCGTGGGCCCGTCCTTGAACGGCCGTTTGAGCGGACTTTCGGATTATCCGTTCACCCGCCTGGCGGCGCTGCTGGCCGACGTGACGCCGCGCAGCAATATCGCCCCCCTGATGCTGTCCATCGGGGAACCGCAGCATGAGCCGCCGGCCCTGTTGGCCCAGGCGCTGGCCAGCGCGCCCCTGGCGGATTGGGGCAAGTATCCGCCCACCATCGGCACCGCCCCCTTCCGCGCCGCCATCCATGGCTGGCTCTGCCGCCGCTATGGCCTGCCCGCCGGCTTCGTGGACGTGGACAAGGGCATCCTGCCCGCCACCGGCACGCGGGAGGCCCTGTTCCAGGTGGCGCTGCTTGCCACGCCGCAGCTCAAGGATGGCCGCCAGCCGGCCGTGCTGATCCCCAATCCCTTCTACGCCGTGTACGAGGGGGCCGCCGCCCTGGCGGGGGCGGAACCGGTGTTCATGCCGGCCACCCGGCAGACCGGTTTCCTGCCCGACCTGGACGCGCTGGCGCCCGACCTGCTGGCCCGCACCGCCCTCATGTACCTGTGCACGCCCTCCAACCCGCAAGGGGCGGTGGCGGACCTGGCGTACCTGAAAAAGGCCATCACCCTGGCCCGCGCCTACGGCTTCGTCCTGGCGCTGGACGAATGCTACGCCGAAATCTGGGACAAGGCCCCGCCGCCGGGCGGGTTCGAGGCCGCGCTGGCCTTGGAGCACGAGGGGGCGGGGCAGGGGCACGCGGGCCAGGGAACTGCCAACCTCCTGGTCTTCAACTCCCTGTCCAAGCGGTCCAGCGCCGCCGGCTTGCGCTCCGGCTTCATCGCGGGCGATCCGGCGCTGATCCAGGCTTTCACACGCCTGCGCAGCTATGCCCTGGCCGGCAACGCCCTGCCCGCCCAGGCCGCCGCCGCCGCGCTGTGGAACGACGACGCCCATGTGGAGGAGAACCGGCGCCTCTACCGGCAGAAGATCGACGCGGCGGAAGCGGCGCTGGCTGGCCGCTATGGCTTTTACCGCCCGGCCGGCGGCTTCTTCCTGTGGCTGGACGTGGGCGACGGTGAAGCCGCCACCCGCAGGCTGTGGGGGGAGGCGGGATTGCGCGTCCTGCCCGGCGCCTATTTCACCCGGTCGGAACCGGACGGCAGCAACGCCGGCCACTCCTATATCCGCGTGGCCCTGGTGCATGACACCGAAACCGTGGCCCGCGCCTGTGAGACCATTGCCCGCGTGCTGGGATGACCCGCACCGGGCACACCCGGTTTTCGGCCTGACATAAAGTTGCCTGATACCGTGTTTACTCCCTGGAACCGGCCCACCGCCCTCACCGGCCCCCCAACCGGCCAAGGCACCGATTCCGATATTTACCCACGCCCGTAAGTTTTCAGGAACGAGCGACGGCCCATGACGACCCGCCTTGCCTCTCCCCCCGGTTCCCGGGGCAACCGCGACCCCCTGTCCCCCGGTCCCGCGCCCACGGGCCCGGGCAAGCGCCGCCGCGGCAGCCTGCTGCCCGAGGGCGCGTCGCAGTTCCTGATGCGCCGCGCGACCGAGATGGGCGGCCTGTGCGTCGTGCTGCTGGCGTTGGCGCTGGCCGCCATCCTGTTCAGCTACGACCCCAACGACCCGTCCTGGAACACGGCCGGGCCGCACACCGCCGTGCACAACCTGGCCGGCGCCTTCGGATCCTACACCGCCGACGTGCTGGTGCAGTGCTTCGGCCTGGCGGCCTACCTGCTGGCGGTCATCGTCGCCGGCTGGGGCGTGCGCATCCTGCGCCACGACCCGCCCAGCTTCTGGGCCGGCCGCATCGCCGCCGGGCTGTTCGCCATCACCTTGGCCGGTGTTTCCCTGGGCGGCATCTCCGCGCCTTTCGGCGGCGGCGCCGGCGGCAACGCCGGCCGCGTCATCGTCACCCTGATCGACCATTTCATCCTCAGCCATGTGGGGTGGAGCAGTCCGGTGCTGCTGGGCCTGGTCATGGCGCTGGCCACCGTCGCGCTGATCGTCGTGGCCTTGGGCGTGCCCTTCTACCAGGCCTTCGCCGCGGTGGGCGCCGCCTACGGCTTCCTGCGCCGGTTGGGCCAATGGCGGCCCGCCGTCGGCCCCAAGCCCGCCTCCGTCCGCCGCGCGCCGGAGCCGGCCCGATCGGCTTCCCGGCCGGCCCCCGGACCGGCGTACGAGCCGGAGGATGAGGCGTATGAGGACTATGCGGAGGAAACGGCCACGCCCGCCAGCGGTCTCGCCGGCCGTCTGCGCGCCGCCGCCGGCTCCGCCCTTGGCGGTAGCATTGGGGGCTTGAGCGGCCTGGCCGATGGCCTCAAGGGCGGTCTGGCCGGCACGTTGAAGGGCTTGGCGACACCGAAACGGGCGGCCCCCCCTTCGCGGCGTGAGCCGGGCTTCGGCGACGGCCTGCGGCGCGAACCCAGCCTGTCCATCCCGACGCTCGATCGTCCCGGCCCCGGCATGGACCGCCCCGCCGGCGATCGTGAGCCGCCCCGCGACGGCGAACTGGATGTGGATGGCGAGGCGGCACCCCGCCGCCCCCTGGCCACCGTGGTGCCGCCCAAGGCCAAGCCGGTGGAAATCGCGCGCAAGGCGCCGGCGCCGGTGCAGCCCAGCCTGGACCTGGAACCCGATGGGCCCAGCGAATACGAGCTGCCGCCGGTCGACCTGCTGCAACTGCCCGACCTGTCGGTGCGCAGCCCCGGCGTGAATGAGGACGGCCTGCGCCAGAACGCCCAGCTGCTGGAAGGCGTGCTGGACGATTTCGGCGTGAAGGGGGAGATCGGCAAGGTCCACCCCGGCCCTGTCGTCACCCTCTATGAACTGGAACCGGCGCCGGGCACCAAGTCGTCCCGCGTCATCGGCCTGGCCGACGACATCGCCCGGTCCATGAGCGCCGTATCCGTCCGCGTGGCCGTCGTTCCCGGCCGCAATGTCATCGGCGTGGAGCTGCCCAACGCCAAGCGGGAAACCGTCTACCTGCGCGAATTGCTGGAGGCGGAAACCTACGACCGCAGCCAGCACAAGCTGGCCCTGGTGCTGGGCAAGGACATCGGCGGCCAGCCGGTCATCGCCGATCTGGCCCGCATGCCCCACCTGCTGGTGGCCGGCACCACCGGCTCGGGCAAGTCGGTGGCCATCAACACCATGATCCTGTCGCTGCTCTACCGGCTGCCGCCGGAAAAGTGCCGCTTCATCATGGTCGATCCCAAGATGCTGGAACTGTCCATCTATGAGGGCATTCCCCACCTGCTGGCGCCGGTGGTGACCGACCCCAAGAAGGCGGTGGTGGCCCTGAAGTGGACGGTGCGGGAGATGGAGGACCGCTACCGCGCCATGTCCAAGCTGGGCGTGCGCAACATCGACGGCTACAACATGCGCCTGCGCGAGGCGCGCCAGAACGGCGAGACGCTGACCCGCCGCATCCAGACGGGCTTCGACCCCGACACCGGCAAGCCGGTGTTCGAGGACCAGCCCATCGACCTGACGGAACTGCCCTACATCGTCGTCATCGTCGACGAGATGGCGGACCTGATGCTGGTGGCCGGCAAGGACATCGAGGCCGCCATCCAGCGCCTGGCCCAGATGGCCCGCGCCGCCGGCATCCACATCATCATGGCGACGCAGCGCCCCTCGGTGGACGTCATCACCGGCACCATCAAGGCCAACTTCCCCACCCGCATCAGCTTCCAGGTCACCTCCAAGATCGACAGCCGCACCATCCTGGGCGAACAGGGCGCCGAACAGCTGCTGGGCCAGGGCGACATGCTCTACATGGCCGGCGGCGGCCGCATCACCCGCGTCCACGGTCCCTTCGTCCGCGACCAGGAGGTGGAGGACGTGGTGAAGTTCCTGAAGGCCCAGGGTGAGCCCAACTACGTCGACGCGGTGACGGAGGAAGACGACGCCAGCCCCTTCGATGAGGATGGCGGATCGGGCGGTGGTGCCGGGGGCGGCAACGCCAGCTCCGGCGACGACCTTTACGACCAAGCCGTGGCGGTGGTCTGCCGCGAGGGCAAGGCCAGCACCAGCTTCATCCAGCGCCACCTGCGCATCGGCTACAACAGCGCCGCCCGCCTGATCGAGCGCATGGAGCAGGAGGGCGTGGTCAGCCGCGCCAACCATGTCGGCAAGCGCGAGGTCCTGGCGCGGAACATTGACGACCATGAGCGCGTGAATTAGAGCGAAGCGCGATAAGCGGGCGTACGTCAGACGTACGCCCCCTCCCCTTTCGCGGTCGATTTTCCAACAGATTGTATCGCCACCCAAATTCCGCCTTAAAGCGCGGTCTATCCTGAAGGCATCATGATCCGCCGCACCGCCCTCGCCGCCCTGCCCCTCGCCTTTCTGGTCGCGCTCGCCCCCGTGGCGTGGTCCGGTACGGCCGCCGCCAAGCCGTCCACACAGTTCACCGACCAGGACAAGGCCAAGCTGACGCAGGTGGAAACCTACCTGAACGGCATCCAGACGCTGAAATCACAGTTTCAGCAGATCAACCCGGACGGCAGCCTGGTGCGTGGCACCTTTCAGCTGAAGCGTCCGGGCAAGATGCGGATCGACTACGACCCGCCCAACAAGAACTTCATCGTGGCCGACGGCCACTTTGTCTATTTCTGGGATGCGGAGGCGAAGGAACAGTCCAACGCGCCCATCGGCAGCACCATGGCCGACTTCATCCTGCGGCCCGACCTGCACCTGTCCGGCGACGTCACGGTCACGTCCATGGACGACAGCGCCGGGGTGCTGGAGGTGACGCTGGTCCAAACCAAGGACCCCGGCCTGGGCCGCCTGACCTTGATGTTCCAGGAACAACCCTTCACCCTGAAGCGGTGGCGGGTGCTGGACGCTCAAGGCGCGACCACAGAGGTGGCGCTGCTGGATCCCCAGGCGGGTGTCAGCCTGGACGACAGCCAGTTCTATTTCCGGGATCCCAGCCGCCGCAAGGAACGCGACTGACGCCGCAGCGGCCGGCCCATCGGCCCAGGCCAAAACGTCCCCAGGCCAAAACGTCAAGGAGGGTTCAGCGATGACCAGCCTTCCCCGCACCCCGATGCCCATCGTCGGCGTTTCCGCCGACTACCGCACCCTGGGGCGCCATCCCTTCCACGTCGTGGGCGACAAGTATGTGCGCGCCGTGTCGGACGGCGCCAACGCCCTGGCGGTGCTGCTGCCGGCCCTGGGCGACCGGTATGACGCGGCGGAAGTGGTGTCCCGCCTGGACGGCCTGCTGTTCACCGGCAGTCCCAGCAACGTGCATCCTGATCGTTATGACGGGCCCCTGTCCGAACCCGGCACGCTGCATGACCTGAACCGCGACGCCACCACCCTGCCCCTGTACCGCGCGGCGTTGGCGGCCGACCTGCCGCTGTTCGCCATCTGCCGGGGTCTGCAGGAACTGAACGTGGCGCTGGGCGGCACCCTGCACCAGAAGGTGCAGGACGTGCCGGGCCTCATGGACCACCGCGATGACGAGACCCAGCCGCTGGAGGTCCAGTACGGCGCCGCCCACGCCGTCGACCTGACCGCCGGCGGCCTGATGGCCCGCATCACGGGGCGGGAGCGCCTGACCGTCAACAGCCTGCACCAGCAGGGCATAGACCGCCTGGCTCCCGGCCTGACGGTGGAGGCGGTGGCGCCCGACGGCCTGATCGAGGCCGTGCGGGTGGAGAAGGCCACCTTCGCCCTGGGCGTGCAGTGGCACCCCGAATGGCGCTTCTGGGAAGACCCGGCCGCCGTCGCGCTGTTCAAGGCCTTCGGCGACGCGGTGCGGGCGCGCGCGGCCACGCGCGCGCCTTGACGCCGTCCGCCCGGCAAATCAGGCCAGCGCCGCCTCGATGGCGGTGACCAGGGCCGGGTCCTGCGGTTCCACGTCCGGGGCGAAGCGGGCGATGACTTGGCCGTCGCGGCTGACCAGGAACTTCTCGAAGTTCCAGGCCACGTCGCTGTCGTTCTTGGGCGCCAGGCCATGCTGCGCAAGCTTGGCCAGCAACTGCCCGCCCTCTTTCGGCTGGGCCTTGGGCTGCGCGGCGATCAGGGCCTGGTACAGCGGGTGCCGCTCCTCCCCATTCGCATGGACCTTGGAAAACACTGGGAAACGGACGCCGTAGTTGCGCTCGCAGAAGGTCTGGATTTCCTCGGCGCTGCCCGGCTCCTGCCCCGCGAAGTCGTTGCAGGGGAAGGCCAGGACCTGGAAGCCCTTGTCCTCGAACCGGTCATACAGCGCGCTGAGGCCGGTATATTGCGGCGTCAGTCCGCACTTGGACGCCACATTGACCACCAGCAGCGCCTGACCCTGATATTCCGCCAGGCTGGCGGGCGTGCCGTTCAGGCGGGTCAGCGGGATGTCATAGAGGCTCATGGCGCCAGGCTCCGGTGCTGGAAAAGGGACGGGCAGGGTAAAATCAAAATATATTGCGCACAATATGATTTGGGGTCGCAGTCCCGGATGGGATTTGACCTTGGCCGCCTGGTGGCCGTATGCAGCGAACACCCCCATCATCGAACCTGCCGGAAAGCCTCATGCGCATCGTCACCTGGAACATCAACTCGGTGCGGCTGCGCCTGGACATGGTCTTGCGCCTGGTTGACGACTATGGCCCCGATGTCTTGTGCCTGCAGGAAACCAAGGTGGTGGATGACGCCTTTCCGCTGAAGGAACTGGCGGCGCGGGGCTATGTCCATGCCCATGTCCGGGGGATGAAAAGCTATAACGGCGTCGCCATCCTCTCGCGCCTGCCGCTGTCGGCCACGGGTGGCACGCTGTGGTGTGAGCGGCAGGATTGCCGCCATGTGCAGGCGGAGCTGCCGGGCGGCATCGAACTGCACAATTTCTACATTCCGGCTGGCGGCGACATCCCCGATCCCGACCTGAACGACAAGTTCCGGCACAAGCTGCGTTTCCTGGATGAACTGGCCGCCTGGGGCGAGGCGCTGGAAGACCGGCAGAAGCCCCGCATCCTGGTGGGCGACCTCAACATCGCCCCGCTGGAAAACGACGTCTGGTCCCATCGCCAACTGTTGAACGTCATCTCCCACACCCCCATCGAGGTTGAGAAGATGGACGCGATGATGCGGGCGGGGGAGTGGGTGGACGCCGTGCGCCATTTCCTGCCGGCCACGGAGAAGCTCTACACCTGGTGGTCCTACCGCTCTGCCGACTGGGGCTTGTCCGACCGGGGCCGGCGCCTGGACCACATCTGGGTCACGCCGCCGCTGGTGCCGCACCTGCTGGGCTACACCGTCATGCGCGAGGCGCGCGGCTGGGGGCCCAAGCCTTCCGACCATGTGCCGGTGATGATTGACCTGGCCGTCTGAGGCGGCGGCGCGAGGCCGTCATATAGGCCGCGACGGCGGCCGCCGGAGCTTTCCGGGGAACGTAGTGGACTGGAAAGCGAGGATAAGCCAAGCGGCCGGATGGCCGCGCCCGGCGCCTGAGGGAGAACTAAACCGTCACGTCCAGCAGTTGGCCGCGCCAGGGATGGCCGCTGCTGCGGGCGCGGACGGCGTTGGCGCCGGTGTCGGTCGCCTGGCCGGTATCGGTGCCGCTGCGGTTGTCCTTGCTGCCTTCCGACCGGCCCGTGGGCTGGGCCGCCGCGGTCGTCTGCGTCGCCACCGGCTTGGCCGTGCTTTGCGCGCCCGCAACCGCCGCCACGAACGACGGGTTCTGCGTCGGCGTCTGCTGCTGCGGCGTCAGTACCGGTGTCGGTACGGCCTGGGCGATGGTGGGCGGGACAAACATGCGAATGACTCAACGCTTCCCTTGACGTCGAGTCAAGACACGCCGACGGCGTAAGTAAGCGGACAGTCATGCATGTGGATGCGAAGGGGCGACCATTTGCCGCCCCGGGAAAGCACCTACAATTTTATTGAATTTGTCGACTGGGGCTCTTCTTCCGCCACCTTTGGCCGTCCGTCCCTTTTCAGTCGATCCTCTCAGCCGAACGTGTAGTGCACCTCGACGATGCCGGGATCGTCCGGGTATTCGGTCTGCTTGAAGCCCAGGTCGCGGCACATCTGCAGCATGGTGACGTTCTCGCGCAGCACCTCGCCGAACACCTCGCGGATGCCACGGGTGCGGGCATAGTCCAGGATGCGGGTCATCAGCAGATAGCCCAGGCCCTTGCCCTTCATGTCGCTGCGCACCAGCACGGCGTATTCCGCCTTGTCATTGTCCGGGTCGGCGGTGATGCGCACGGTGCCGAAGATGGCCTCGTCCCCCGGGCGCAGGTTCGATCCCTCCGCCGGCGGCGGGGCGGGGTCGGCGGCGATGGCCACCAGCGCCATCTCGCGGTCGTAGTCGATCTGCGTCAGGCGGGCGGCCATGGTGCGCGACAGGCGGCGCATGGGCGCGAAAAAGCGCAGGCGGATGTCCTCGATGGCGGTGCGGGCGATCATGTCATGGATCAGCGGCTCATCCTCCGGGCGGATGGGCCGGATCAGGAACTCACGCCCGTCATGGATTTTGACGTGCTGCTCCAGGCGCTTGGGATAGGCCCGGATGGCCAGGCGCACCGCCCCCGGTTCGGGCGGCGTCGCCACGCGGATGCGGGCGTCCAGCGCCATGACGCCATCGGCGCCGGCATACAGCGGGTTGATGTCCAGTTCCTGGATTTCCGGGAAGTCGATCACCAGTTGCGAGACCTTGTTCAAGGTCAGGGCGATGGCCGTCAGGTCCGCCGGCGGGCGGTGGCGATAACCCTGCAGCAGGCGATGGACGCGGGTGCGGGCCATCAGGTCGCGCGCCAGGTTCATGTTCAGCGGCGGCAGGGCCAGCGCCTTGTCCCGCACCACCTCCACCTCCGTCCCGCCCTGGCCGAACAGCAGCACCGGGCCGAACAGCGGGTCGTCGGTCATGCCCACGATCAGTTCCACGGCACCCGGCATATGGGCCATCTGCTGCACGGTGAACCCGTCGATGCGGGCGTCGGGGGCGGCGGCGTGGATGCGCGCCAGCATCGCCTCCGCCTCCAGGCGCACCTCGTCCGGCGCCAGGTTCAGGGCCACGCCGCCCAGGTCCGACTTGTGGGTGATGTCCGGCGACACGATCTTGACGGCCAGCCGGCTGTTGCGGCCGGGCACGGCCAGCTTCCTGGCCGCCGCTTCCGCCTCCTCCGGCGTGGTGGCGGTCACCGTCTCCACCACCGGGATGCCGTAGGCACGCAGCACTTGCTTGGCCTCGTATTCCGACAGCCAGGTCCGCCCTTCCGCCAGGGCCTGCTCAATGGGTATCCGCGCCGCCACGCCGTCATAGACGAACTGGTCGGGCACGGTGGACGGCACCTCCATCAACTCATCCTGGTTCCGGCGATAGCGCACCAGGTGCATGAAGGCGCGCACCGCCTCGTCCGGGGTCTGGTAGCTGGGGATGCGGTTGGCGGCGAACAGGCGCCGCGCCTCGACGGCCGCCCCCTCCCCCAGCCAGTTGGCCAGCACAGGGAAGCGCTTGCCGCGCAACGTCTCGATCACGGCGCGCGCCGCCTCGCCGCTGTCGGCCACGGCGGTGGGGCAGTTCATCACCAGGACGGCGTCGCAGCCCTTCTCCTCCAGCAGGATCGACAGGGCGTCGGCATAGCGCTTGCCGGTGGCGTCGCCCAGGATGTCTATGGGGTCGCCGTGGCTCCAGGTCGGGGGCAGCAGGCTGTCCAGCCGGGCGATGGCCTCCGGCGACAGCTGGGCCAGGCGGCCGCCCTGCTCGATCAGGCTGTCGGTGGCGATCACACCCATGCCGCCGCCGTTGGTCAGGATGGCCAGGCGGTCGCCCTTGATCTGCACCCCGGTGGCCAGCGTCTCCACCGCGTCGAACAGCTCGCCCAGCTCCCCCACCCGCAGCATGCCGGCGCGGCGGAAGGCGGCGTCATAGATGGCGTCCGCGGCCGCCAGCGACCCGGTGTGCGAGCTGGCGGCGCGCGCCGCCTCATCCGAGCGGCCGGCCTTGATGACGATGACGGGCTTGGCCCGCGCGGCGGCGCGGGCGGCCGACATGAACTTGCGGGCGTGGGCGATGGCCTCGACATGCAGCAGGATGGCGCGGGTGTGCCCGTCCTGGGCCATGAAGTCCAGCAGGTCGCCGAAATCCACGTCGGCCATCCCGCCCAGCGACACCAGGTGGGAAAAGCCGATGCCGCGGGGTGTCGCCCAATCGACGATGGAGGTGACGACGGCCGCACTCTGCGCCAGCAGGGCGATGTCGCCCTTCAGCGGCGGAACATGGACCAGGCTGGCGTTCAGGCCGTTCCCCGGGGCCATGACCCCCAGGCAGTTGGGGCCCAGCACGCGCAGCAGGTGGGGCTTGGCGGCATCCAGAACCTGCTGTTGCAGCGCCTTGCCCACGTCGCCCAATTCGGCGAAGCCGGCGGTGATGATCACCGCCGCCTTGGTGCCGCGCTCGCCCAGCTGGCGGATCAGGTCGGGCACGGTGGCGGGCGGTGTGCAGATGACCGCCAGGTCCGGCACCACGGGTAGCGAGGCCACGTCCGGGTAGGTCAGCACCCCCTCGATGGAGCGCTCCTGCGCGTTCACGGGCATGATGGGCCCGTCGAAGCCGCCACCGAACAGGTTGCGGGCGACGACCGCGCCCACCGTCTGGGGGCGTCGGCTGGCGCCGATGATGGCGATGGACGACGGCTTGAACAGGTGGTGCAGGTTGCGGATGGTCATGCGGCCTTCCCTCTGTCCTCTGCCGTCATTGGGCGTGGGGCCCGACCATAGCAGCCTCGCGCGGCAGGGCCATGACATGTCTCAAGATTTCAGGAAGCCTAGCCCCATTGGCCGCCCCGACCAAGGGCGCCGGGCTCAGGACCATGAAAAAGGGGCGGCACCCTGCGGCACCGCCCCTTCTATTCTTGGCGCAGAGCCAGCCTTACTTCTGGGCGTTGTAGCGCTCCATGGCATCGCTGATCATCTTGGCGGCCTCGTCGGCGTCGCCCCAACGGACGATGCGCACCCACTTGCCCTTCTCCAGGTCCTTGTAGTGCTCGAAGAAGTGGGCGATCTGCTCCACCAGGATCTCCGGCAGGTCCTTGTAGCTGCTGACGTTGGTGTAGAAGCTGTGCAGCTTGTCCACCGGCACGGCCAGGATCTTCTCATCCATGCCGGCCTCGTCCTCCATCAGCAGCACGCCGATGGGGCGCGAGCGCAGCACCACGCCCGGGACCACGGGGGTGTTGCTGACCACCAGCACGTCGGCCGGATCGCCGTCGCCCGACAGGGTGTGCGGCACGAAGCCGTAGTTGGCCGGGTAGTACATGGCCGTGTGCAGGAAGCGGTCGACGTAGATGGCGCCCGAGTCCTTGTCCACCTCGTACTTCACCGGCTGACCGCCCTGCGGGATCTCGATGACGACGTTGATGTCCCACGGGGCGTTCTTGCCGACCGGGATCTTGCTCATGTCCATGGAAGTTGCCTTTGCGTCACGACAAACGGTTGAACCGTGATGATGGGATCGGCCCCCGGGGAGGGGGCCGGCGCGGCGCAGTCTATGCGAGTGCACCTGCGAAAAAAAGCTGGGACAAGGTATAGCGGGCGCAACCGCCATACCCGTTCCCGGCGGGACGGTCAGACGCCCGCCACCAGTTGGGCCAGGTCGGCCTGCGAGCGTGCGCCGTAATGGCTGATGATCTCGGCGGCGCACAGGGCGCCCATGCGGCCACAGGCCGCCATGTCCCGCCCCCGGGTGTAGCCGTAGAGGAAGCCCGAGGCGAACAGGTCGCCGGCACCGGTGGTGTCCACCACCTTGGCCACTGGGGCGGCCGGCACCGTGACGATCTCCTCCGGCGTGACGATGACGGCGCCCTTCTCGCTGCGGGTCAGGGCGGCCACGGCCACCTGGCCGCGCACCGCCTGCACCGCCTGGTCGAAGTCGGTGCCATACAGGGCGGTGATCTCCGCCTCGTTGGCGAACAGCACGTCGACATGGCCGGCCACCAGGTCGCGGAAGCTGTCCAGGTGGCGGTTCACGCAGAAGGCGTCCGACAGGGACAGCGACACCTCGCGGCCGGCGCCGTGGGCCGCCGCCGCCGCCTTCAGGAACGCCTCCTTCGCCGCCGGCGGATCCCAGAGATAGCCTTCCATGTAGGTGACCTGGGCCGAGGCGATCAGCGCCGGGTCGATGTCCTCCGGGGTCAGGCGGACGGCGGCGCCCAGGTACGTGTTCATGGTGCGCGCGGCGTCCGGCGTCACCAGGATCAGGCAACGGCCGGTGGCCGTGCCGTCCGTCAGGTCGGTGGTGACGAAGCGCGAGCCCACGGCCTCGATGTCATGGCGGTAGACGCGGCCCAGCTGGTCATTGGCCACCTTGCCGATGAAGGCGCCCTTGCCGCCCAGCATGGCGATGCCGGCCATGGTGTTGCCGGCGGAGCCGCCCGACATTTCCATGCCCGGCCCCATCTTGGCGTACAGCGCCTCGGCCTCGGCCGTGTCGATCAGGCGCATGCTGTTCTTGTCCAGGCTGTTTTCGCCCAGGAACGCATCCGTCGTCTGCGTGATCACGTCGACGATCGCGTTGCCGATCCCCACCACATTCAATTCAGCCGTCACTTAAAATCCTCCGGATCGGCAAGAAACTTGGCGCGCAGTATAGAGATGGGGCGGCTTGCGGCAAGCGCGGGGGCATATTACCTAGGATGTTGATGATCCGCGCCCTCTTCCGCACCCTGGCCCAAGCCCTCGATCCCGCCCTGCTGCGGGTGATGATCCGTTCCTTCGTCCTGACGCTGCTGTCGTTCGTGGCGCTGGGCGTGGTGGTTTCTTTCGGGTTGGACCGCCTGCACCCCACCGGCAATCCCTGGCTGGACCCGCTGGTCACCGTGGCGGGCGCCCTGGGTGTCGTGGCGCTGGCCTGGTACTTCTTCCTGGTTGTGGTGGCGGCCGTCGCCGGCATGCTGGTGGAGCCGGTGGCCCGGGCCGTAGAGCGCCGGTGGTACCCCCAATTGCCGCCCCCCCGCGACGCCAGCCTGTGGGAGGAGACGGCCATCGCGCTACGCTTCACCGCCCTGCTCATCATCGTCAACGTGGCCGTGCTGCCGCTGTGGCTTTTGCCGCCGGTGGGTGCCGTCGCCTATCCGCTGGCCAACGGCTTCCTCCTGGGCCGGCAGTATTTCGACCAGGTGGCGGTGCGCCGCATGCCACCGGATCAGGCCCGCCTACTCCGTCTGCGCTATAAGGGGCGGATTTTTTTCGCGGGCCTCATTATTGCCTTTATTTCCTTGCTGCCTGTTGTGAATCTGTTCGCGCCGGTTCTGGCGACGGCCTTCATGCTCCACCTCTTCGGCGGCTTTCCGCCGGCGGGCGGAACGCGGGGTCCGCAGCCGGGCGCATCCCGGGCGAACTCATAAAAAACGACCTTGAACGACCGGCCTGCCTCTGATCGGGGCAAGGTTGGCCGCGCGACACGTAGATTTGGGGACAACGCCGATGTTCCGACGTAACCGACCGAACCTGGGCCCCGTTGGCGGCGACCCGGCCAAGCCGGCCGACCTTCGCACGCCCGTTCCGGTGGCTGAGCCCACGCCCCCGGCCCCCCCGGCCGCGGAACCCGTTACCGAACCGGAGCCCTCGACCTTGGCCGCGGCCAACCGGGGGCCCTTAGACAAGGGGATCAACATGCAGTTCAAGACGCCGACGCCCGGCCCCGCCCCGACGCCGGGCCAGCCTTCGCTTGGCCTGGGCGGCGGCGCCACGCCGGTGCCGCCGACGCCCGCGACCCCGGTGCCGGCGGGTGCCGCCACCGGTGGTTTTCGTAGTGACATTCCGCGCCGCGTCGTGGAAATTCCGGGCACGCCGCCCCGGCGTGTCGCGCCCACCGGTACTGAAGGAAACGCACCCTTGCCTACCAATGACATGCGCAAACTGATCGTCGGCCGTGAAATCTCCCTGTCGGGTGAAATCGCCGCCTGCGACATCCTGGTGGTGGAAGGCACGGTTGAGGCCAAGTTGCGCGAGGGCCGGGCCATCGAGGTGACGGACAGCGGCCTGTTCAAGGGCTCCGTCGAGATCGATGAGGCCGATATCGGCGGTCGTTTCGAAGGCGATATTTCTGTGCGCGGCACCCTGCGCGTCCGCTCCACCGGCCGTATCCAGGGCAACATCCGCTACGGCGTGCTGGAGGTGGAGCAGGGCGGCCTGCTCGTCGGCACCATCGAGACGCTGACAGGCGAGTCCCGCGCCCGCCCGGTGAAGGAGGTGGAGGCCGTCGTCGCCCCGGGCGCCGACGCCTGATCTCCTCGCCCTTGTGGTGATTGATGATGGGCCGGCCCAGGTATGGGCTGGCCCATTTCACTTCCGGAACGGTCTCGGCCGGCACCGTTTCAGGCCGTCAGGACGGTCTTGGCCTCATAGGCGCAGAGGTCGATGACGCCGCACACCGCGCAGTCCGGCTTGCGCGCCTTGCAGACATAGCGCCCGTGCAGGATCAGCCAATGGTGGGCGTGCAGGCGATAGGCCTTGGGCACCACCTTCACCAGCTTTTCCTCCACCGCCTCCACCGTTTTGCCCGGCGCCAAGCCGGTGCGGTTGGACACGCGGAAGATATGGGTGTCGACGGCGATGGTCGGCTCCCCGAAGGCCACGTTCAGCACCACGTTGGCCGTCTTGCGACCCACGCCCGGCAGTTCCTCCAGCTCCTCGCGTTTGCGCGGCACCTGGCCGCCATGTTTCTCCAGCAGGATTTCCGACAGGCGGATGACGTTGGCGGCCTTGGTCTTGTAGAGGCCGATGGTCTTCACATGGTCGCGCACCGTCGCCTCCCCCAGCGCCACCATGGCCGCCGGGTTGTCGGCGATCTGGAACAGCGCCTTGGTCGCCTTGTTCACGCCGACATCCGTCGCCTGGGCCGACAGCACCACCGCCACCAGCAGGGTGTAGGGGTTGACGTACTCCAGTTCCGTTTTGGGCTCCGGATCCCGCTCGGCCAGCCGGCGGAAGAATTCTTCGATGGTCGCGCGTTTCATGTTCGGGGCCTCAAACGCCGGCGGGGCATCCGCCCCTTGGCTTATCCTCAGTTTCCAGTCCGCTGACGCTCCCCGGAAACTTCCGGCGGCCGCCGTCCCGGCCCGGGGGTAAAAAAGGAGATGCGCTGGTTTGCCCGATGCGGCGGGCCGGCAAATCTAGGGGTGGAGCGGGGGGCGGATCAAGCGGTGTCCCCAGGATGCCATTCCCATCCGGGCGTGCCGTGGAAGGCGTCGGCCAGGAAGTCGACCAGGGCGCGGACCTTGGCGCTGACATGGCGGCGGCTGGGATAGACGGCCAGGATGTCGATATCGGGGATGCGGTGGTTGGGCAGCACCGGCACCAGGCGGCCGGCGCGCAAATCCTCGCCGATCAGGAAGGTGGGCTGCCAGATGATGCCCTGCCCGGCCAGGGCGGCCGCGCGGGCGGTGTCGCCGTTGTTGGTCACCAGGCGGATGGGGATGCGCACCGTCACCGGCTCGCCCTGCGGGTCCAGCAGCACCCAATCCTCCGGCACGCCGGTGTAGCTGTAGGCGATGCGGGCATGGTTGGCCAGGCACTCCGGCGTTTCGGGAACGCCCTGGCGCGCCAGATAGTCGGGCGACGCGCACAGCACGTTGCGTGAGGTCGCCAGCTTGCGGGCGGCATAGGTGGGCGACCCGCCGCGTGAGATGCGGATGCCCAGGTCGAACCCCTCCTCCACCATGTCCACCACCCGGTCGGTCAGGGCGATGTCCAGCAGCACGTCGGGATATAACGCCATGAAGCGGGGCCATAGCGACGCCAGGTGCCGCACGCCGAAGCTCAGCGGCGCGTTCACCCGCAGCCGTCCCCTGGGCTTCAGCGTCGTGGCGGATGCCAGCGCCTCCGCCTCCGCCACCTCCTCCAGGATGGTCTGGGCGCGCTCGTACAACGCCTCCCCAGCCTCGGTCAGCGACAGCCGGCGCGAGGTGCGGTTCAGCAGCCGGCTGCCCAGGTAGCCCTCCAATTCGTTGACATAGCGGGTGACATTGGCGGGGGAGGTGTTCAGCGCGTCCGCCGCTTTGGCGAAGCCGCCCCTGGCCACCACCGTGGCGAACACCTCGAACGCGCGCAGCCTGTCCATGGGGGCCATCGGCTCATTATTCAGGAAAAGTGAATTATAAAGTCATTTTCACCCCATCGATGCAAGGGACGCTGAAGGGTAATTCTTGGTTTGTCAGCGGCGCGGTGGTCGCGCCGACCCCAGCATCGGAGAGTGAAAAATGGCTCGTTTGCAGAACAAGGTCGCCCTCATCACCGGCGCCAGCTCAGGCATCGGTCGCGCCACCGCCAAGCTGTTCGCCGCGGAAGGCGCCAAGGTGGTCGTCGGCGCCCGCCGCCAGGCGGAACTGGACAGCCTGGTGGCGGAGATCACCGGCGGCGGCGGCCAGGCCGTGGCGCTGGCCGGCGACGTCCAGCATGAGGATTATAACCAGGCCCTGGTGGCGCTGGCGGTGGAGCGCTTCGGCCGTCTGGACATCGCCTTCAACAACGCCGGCACCCTGGGCGAGGCCGGCCCCAGCACGGAGGTGAGCGAGGCCGGCTGGGCCAACACCCTGGCCATCAATCTCACCGGTCCCTTCCTGGGCGCCAAGCACCAGATCGGCCAGATGGTGAAGAACGGCGGCGGTTCCGTCATCTTCACCTCCACCTTCGTCGGGTACACCTTTTCCTTCCCCGGTTTGGCCGCCTATTCCGCCAGCAAGTCCGGCCTGATCGGCCTGACCCAGGCGCTGGCCGCCGAGTTCGGCCCCCAGGGCGTGCGGGTCAACGCCGTGCTGCCGGGTGCCGTGGAGACCGAGATGTACCACGCCGCCAACGACACGGCCGAAAAGCGCGACTGGCTGAACAACGCCCACGCCCTGCGCCGTGCCGGCCAGCCGGCGGAACTGGCCCGCGCCGTCCTTTACCTGGCGTCGGACGACTCGTCCTTCGTCACCGGCACGGCCCAGCTGGTGGACGGCGGCATTTCGATTACGCGAAGCTAAGGGCACGCGAATCTGAGAGCACGCGAACCTGAGGACCCCAGCGCCGGGGGCATGGCCCGCGCTTGAGCCCTGACAGGGGGCGGCCTTTACCGGGTAGGTGGGCCGCCCTACTGTTTTGTCCATGATCCATGACGAAACCACCCTGAGGCAGACCTGGCTCAGCGTCATCCTGCGGCCCCACCGCAGCCTGTCGCCGACGGGGTTCCGCATCCTCATGGGCGCTGTGGCGGCGGTCAGTTTCGGCGTGGGCCTGGTCTTCCTCCTGCGCGGCGCCTGGCCCGTCATCGGTTTCTGCGGCGTGGACGTGCTGGTCATCTACCTGGCCTTCCGCGCCAGCTACCGCTCCGCCCGGCTGTATGAGCGGGTGGAGCTGACCGACCAGGCCCTGACGGTGGAACGGGTGGAGCCCCGCCGCCCCAGCCGCAGCTGGTCCTTCGTTCCCTACTGGCTGCGCGTGCACATGGACGACCCGGCCCGGCATGACAGCCAGGTGGTGCTGACCAGCCACGGCAAGCGCCTGGTGGTGGGCAGCTTCCTGCCCATGGAGGAACGGGTGCGGGTGGCCAGCACGCTCAGTGACGCGCTCGCCCGGCATAGGAAGGGCGGCTTTTAAGCGCCCTCCGCCAGCAACCCTTCCAGCCAGCGCAGGGCGGGGGAGCGTTCGCCCAGGCGCTCGCGTTCGGTGCGGGCGATGGCGGCGAACAGGCGGCGCTTCAGGCCGGCCCCGTCCACCCCTGGCGGGTGGCCCGCCGCGTCCAGCACCAGATCCACCAGCCGGTCGGCGGCATGCAGCCGGCCCATCAGATAGTCGCTTTCCCGGTGGGCGCGGCTGAAGAAGGCGCCGAAATGGTTGATCTCCCGCCCCTTCAGGGGGATGGCGCCACCCATCGCCTGGCAGAACCGGGCGTCGTCCGGGCTGATGCGGTCCACCCGCACCTCCTCCAGATCGTCCAGTTCGCGCCAGCCGCTGATGGAAAAGGTCAGCACGTCCCAGAAGGCGAAGCCGACATAGGCCACGAACAGGTCCCGCCGCGCCGCCAGGCCCAGCATATTCAGGCCCATCAGCGCGAAAATCTCGTCCACCTGCTGGTTGATGGCGTTCAGGTCGATGCGCCGGGCCAGGTCCCACATGACACGGTCCACCGCCGCCAGGTCGGGCGGACGGCCCATGGCCAGCGGCTCGACGAAGGGCACGGCCAGGGCCTCGCGCTCGTCGGCGCTGAGGAAGGCGCCGGACTCATAGACGCGCAGACGCTCCAGGCAGTCATAGAGGTTGGCCTTGATGTCATCCAGGTCGCGGGCGGTGACGTCGGTGAACCCGTCCTCGTCCAGCCGGGCGTACAGCTCGTTCAGGGCGCGGATGACGAAGCGCAGGCGCCGGCCGCGGAAGCCCACATCGAAGGCCAGCAGGAAGCGAACCCAGGGCGGGGCGTCCGCCTCGGCCGTGTCGCCGGTCCCCCCTTCCTTCGCCCGCTCCAGACCCCAGGTCGTCACCTGGTCGGGCGTGATGCCGGTGGTCTGCGCCCAGGCGTGCAGGGCGTCCGTCGCCTGGCGTGCCGCCGCCGTGCCCGGCTGATAGCCGCAGCCCACCGCCACCAGCCGCCCCAGGGCGTCCAGGACGGAGGTCAGCTTCAGCCGCACATAGGCTTCATAGGCGAAGCCCGCCTCCTTGGCGGCGCGGCCGTTGGCGATCTCCCGCCAATCGTGGATCTGGGCGTAGGTCAGTTCCGCCGGCGTCTCGCCCCCCACCACCTCATGCACCAGCTGGGTGATGCCGGGCCGCGCCGCCTCGATGACGGAGCGCAACTGCCGCATGCGGGCGTTGTTGCGGTCGATGGACACCAGCTCGTCGCGCACCGGCTCATTGCGCGGAATGTCGGACAGCGCCCCCTTCAGCGTGCGGAAGAAGCCTGGCGTTTCCGCCCGGGCCACCCGTTTCAGGTGGGCCGGGTCGGGGTCGATGTAGATCAGCCGGCGGTCGACCTCACGGTAGGCCGGGCGGCCGGAAATGGCGCGCAGGGCTTCGGCGAAGGGCTTGTTGTTCAGCACGCTGCCGTCGATGAAGCTGATGCGCCCCGGGTCCACGCCGGCGGCGGTGTAGCGGCGGAAGTTGCGCTTGAGGAAACGGTCCCGGTCCGGCCAGTCCTGGCCCCGCCGCGCCAGCAGCCCGTCCAGCGCCCGCAGATGGGCGGGCGGGAAGGCGCCAGGGAAGGAGGAGGTGGCGCGCGCGGCGAACACCAGGCCGGGGATGGCGCCCTCGCCGAAATCCGTGTCCACCCGGCCGCCGGGCCAGCGGCGGTAATGGAACTTCAGGACGTGGCGATGCTCCCGCTCCTCCACCGCCGGCGGATCATGGGCGGGGATGCGCTGCAGGAAGCCGTGGAAGTCGGTGACGGTGACGAACAGGGACAGCGACTGCCCCGCCGGCAGCAGCGAGGCGTAGGGGCTGACCGGCTGGCCCATGGCGGAGGCCGCGTCCAGCAGCATCTCCATCAGGCGCATGCCGTCGAAGGGCGGCTTGAACCAGCGGGAGCGCACGAACATCGACAGCTTCCAGCGCATCTCGTCGTCCGGCGCCAGGCGCATCAGCCGTCCCAGGCCATAGGCCAGGAAGGGTTTCAGGAACCATTTGCTCCATTTCGTCGCCCGGCCGTCCTCCACCATCAGCTTGGTGACGTCCGCTTCCTCCAGCCACAGCGCGGTCAGGGCGTCCAGGTCCAGGTCGTGGGCCAGGGCGCGGGCCAGCAGCACGCCGTTGATGCCGCCGGCGGACGATCCGGCGATGACGTCGATGACGATGCGCAGGTCGATGTGGGCGCCCACCTCCTGCAACAGGGCGACGTAGACCTCCTCCGTGTCCGGGGTCTGGTTGGCGCCCAGGGCGCTGCCGCTGCTGTAGCCGATGCGGCGGGCCAGATCGTCCTGCAGCGCCTGGTAACTGCCCTGGGCGCGCAGCCGAGGATCATGGGTGCCGTGGAACACCCGCGACGCGCGGGCCAGCTTCAGCAGCTCCTTGGTGACGCCATGCATGTAGACGGCCAGCGACACCCCGCCGTAGCAGACGAGGGCCATGCGCAGTTCTTTTTCCTTCACGGCATGGCATCCGAGGCGTGGTTACTCCCGCCCCGACTGTCGCGCCGCAATCCGGGGCGGTCAATTAAGTCTTTGAGACTTTAAGTTTTTGAGGGTGGGGGACGACGATTGCGCGCCAGTGTCATGACCAGCACGCCGCCGCCGATCAGCAGGGTGGCGGCTGTCTCCGCCAGGCTGGGCGCCTCCCTCAGCATCAGGGCGCCCAGGCCCAGCGTGACCACGGGGATCAGGGCCGGAAGGGCGGCGGCCCCGGTGGCGCCCAGCAGGACCACGGCCCGGTTGAAGGCCGCCAAGCCCACCAGGGTGGTGAAGCAGCCCTGGTAGATGGCCTGCAGCGCGATATCGGGCAAGGCCGCCTCGCCGATGCCCTTGGGCAATGCCAGCAGATAGAGCGGCAGGTACAGCAGCGCCGACCCGGTGGCGACGATGGCGGTGGCGTGCAGCGGGCCCACGCCGCTGCGCCTGAGGACGATGACGTAGACGGCCCACATCAGCGCCCCGCCCAGGAACAGGGCGTGGCCCAGGGCCGCCCCCTCACCCGACCCGCTGAACAGGCTGGGCCCGCCGATCAGGGCGCTGCCGCCCAGGATCAGTCCCACGCCGGCCCAACCGATGACCGGCAGGCGTTCGCGCAGGAACAGGGCGCCCAGCACGGCGGTCATGGCCGCCATGGGGCCGGGGGTCAGGGCCGCCGCGTGCGAGGCCGGGGCGTAGCGGGCGCCGGCCGCCAGCATCAGGGCATAGGGCGCCCCCGACCCGGCCACCAGCAGGCCCAGGCCGCCCAGGCCCAGCCGGTCGAAGGCCAGGCCGCGGCGGCGCAGGATGGGGACCATCAGGGCGCCGGCGGTGGCGAAGCGCAGGGCCACCAGATCGAAGGCGTTCAGGCCGGCCTTCACGCCCATGCGGGTGATGACGAAGGACCCCGCCCACACCGCCACCGCCAGCAATCCCCACAACGCCCCCCGCAGACCGGGGTGGGCCCAGCGGCTGGGTGGGGCGGGAAGTTCGGCGGCGGTATCGGTCATGGCGGGGTCAGAGACCCAGCACGTCGCGCATGCTGTAGAGGCCGGGCCCCTTGGCGCCGGCCCAGAGGGCGGCGCGCACCGCACCCCGGGCGAAGATGGCGCGGCTGCCGGCCTTGTGGGTCAGCTCGATGCGCTCCCCCTCAGCCGCGAAGATGACGGTGTGGTCGCCTACCACGTCGCCGCCGCGCAGGGTGGCGAAGCCGATGTGCCCGGCCTCCCGCGCGCCGGTGTGGCCGTCGCGCACCCGGTCGGACACGGCGTCCAGGTCCACGCCCCGGCCGGCGGCGGCGGCGCGGCCCAGGCCCAGCGCGGTGCCCGACGGCGCATCCACCTTGTGGCGGTGGTGCATCTCCACGATCTCGATGTCCCAGACGTCGGGGCCCAGCGTGCGGGCCACGTCCTGCACCAGGGCCAGCAGCAGGTTCACGCCCAGGCTCATGTTGGGCGCCTGCACCACGGCCGCCTGCCCCGACGCCGTGTCGATGGCGGCCTGCTGCTCGGGGCTGAGGCCGGTGGTGCCCACCACCAGGGCGGTGCCGTGTCGCGCGGCCAGGCCCGCATGGACGGCGGTGCCGGCGGGGGTGGTGAAGTCGATGACCGCGTCGCTGGCGGCGAACAGGGACTCCACGTCGCTGGTGGAAACCAGGCCGGCGGGCTCCAGCCCGGCCAGCGTGCCCAGGTCCCGGCCCAAATCGGGGTTGCCGGGACGCATGGTGCCGCCCGACAGGGTGGCGCCGGGGGTGTCCAGCACCTCCCGCATCAGCATGCGGCCCATCCGGCCGCCGCAGCCCACGATCCCGATCCGCATGACCCTATCCCCACCGGTGAAGCTCTCGTGGGGGCGGTCTTATCACAGCTTACCCGCCGAGACAGCCGGCCAGGGCATGGGCGTTGGCGCGCATCAGCGTGGCGTAGAGGTCGGGGCCGGGGGCCAGCAGCGCGCCTTCGGGGTCCAGAACGCCGCGCTTGGCCTTGGTTCCGTCCACCAGGGTGGCGATCAGCGCCGTGTCGAACTGCGGTTCGGCGAAGACGCAGGTGGCGCCGGACGATTGGATGCGGGCGCGCAGCTGGCTCAGGCGCGCGGCGCCGGGTCGCACCTCCGGGTTCAGGGTGATGGCGCCCACCCCGTCCAGGCGATAGCGCGCCTCCAGGTAATGGAAGGCGTCATGGAAAACGACGAAGGGCTTGCCGCTGACGGGGGCCAGGATGGCGCCGACCTCCTGGTCCAGCGCGTCCAGGTCTCGCAGCAGCTTGGCCAAGTTGTCGCGGTAGCGGGCGGCGTCGGCGGGGTCCTGCTGGATCAGCGCGTCGGCCATGGCGCGGGCCATGGCCTTGGCGTTGGCCGGGTCCAGCCAGGCGTGGCCGTCGATCTGGGTGTCGGCAGCACCCCCCGCCGCGGCCGCCACCACGTGGCCATGGTCGTCGCCGTCCGCCCAGGCACCGGCGGACCGCAGGGCCAGGGGGCGCAGGCCCGGCGCCTCGATCAGGGTGACGATGTGCGCGCCACGCGCCAGGTTGGCCAGCGGCTTCACCAGGAACGGCTCCAGCGTCGGGCCCATCCAGAACACGATGTCGGCCCGGGACAAGGCGGCGGCGTCCGACGGCTTCAGGCTGAAGCTGTGCGGGCTGGCGGTACCGTCCACCAGCAATTTGGGCGTGTCGCCCCCGGGGCCGACCCCCTGCATCAGGGCCGCCGCCAGGGAATGCACCGGCTTGACGCTGGCGACCACCTGGGGGGCATGAGAAGCCGCCCCCTGCTGGGTTTGGGCCTGCGACGGGGTGGCGACCGCCAGCCATAGCAGGGCGACCAGGGGCAGGATGCGGGCAGAAACCATGGGAATCCCAACCGGTGTAAGGGCGCCGGGGCGGTTGTGACCGGCTAGTGATGTTATACTATAACATTTGTCAAGTCGGTTCGGATGCCGTAAAGCCGGGGGGCACACATACCTGCGCCGCAGGCTCGCCCCCCATAGGTCCCTCACATGTTGCCAGCCGAACCGCTTATCAAGACCGCCGGGCTGACCGTGCAGTTCGGCCGCCGCACGGTGCTGCAGTCGGTGGACCTCAGCGTCGCGGCGGGCGAGGTCGTGACCCTGGTGGGTCCCAATGGCGCGGGCAAGTCCACCCTGCTGCGCGCCGTGCTGGGTCTGCAGCGGCCCAGCGGCGGCACGGTATGGCGCAAGCCCGGCCTGCGCATCGGCTATATGCCGCAGCGCCTGGCCGTGGATGCCACCCTGCCCCTGACCGTGCGCCGGCTGCTTTCCCTTTGGGGGCCGGTGACAGAAGCGGCCGTGGTGGAAACCCTGGGCGAGGTGGGGGCCGCCGGCCTGGCCGGCAGTGCCGTCCAATCCCTGTCGGGCGGTGAACTGCAACGGGTGATGCTGGCGCGCGCCCTGCTGCGCCGCCCGGATCTGCTGGTTCTGGATGAGCCGGCGCAGGCGGTGGACGTCGCGGGCCAGGTCACGCTGTACGCCCTGATCAACGCCATCCGCCGCCGTCACGGCTGCGGCGTGCTGATGGTCAGCCATGACCTCAACCACGCCCTGTCCGGCACCGATCGCCTGGTTTGCCTGAACGGCCATGTCTGCTGCGCCGGCCGGCCCGAGGATGTCCGCCGCCATCCCGATTTCCAGGCCCTGTTCGGCATCACGGCCGACGCCTGGGACCCGCTGGCCGTTCCGGCCTGGCTGTCCTCGGCGGGGCCGCACAGCCATGGCGCCGCCCCGCCGGGGTGCCAGCACAGCCACGACCAGACGCCCCCGGGCCCCGGCGCCACCAAGGACCGCCCCACCCATGGATGATTTCCTGTTGCGCGCGCTGGCCGGCGGTGTGGGCGTCGCCCTGGTGGCGGGCCCCCTGGGCTGCTTCGTTGTCTGGCGCCGCATGGCCTATTTCGGCGACACCCTGTCCCATGCCGCCCTGCTGGGCATCGCGCTGGGGTTCGTGGCCGGCATCAACCTGATGTTGGCGGTGGCCCTGGTCGGGCTGGCGCTGGCGGGTGTCCTGGTACTGATGCAGCGCCAGCGCAAGCTGGCTACCGACACGCTGCTGGGCCTGCTCAGCCACACCACTCTCAGCCTGGGCCTGATCGCCGTCGCCCTGTTGCAGACGGTGCGGGTGGACCTCATGTCCTATCTGTTCGGCGATATCCTGGCCGTCAGCGGCGGGGACCTGGCCTGGATCTGGGGCGGCGGGGCCGTGGTGTTGGCCCTGCTGGCCTGGCTGTGGCGGCCCCTGCTGGCCATGACGGTGAGCGAGGATCTGGCGCGGGTGGAGGGGGTGCCCGTCCTGGCCACCCAGCTGGGCTTCATGATGCTGATGGCCGCCACCATCGCGCTGGCCATGAAGGTGGTGGGCGTGCTGCTGATCACGGCGCTGCTGATCATCCCCGCCGCCTGCGCCCGCCGATTCGCCCGCACGCCGGAAGTCATGGCCGCCCTGGCTGCGATGATCGGCGCGCTCTCGGTCTGCGGGGGCCTGGGCGCGTCCTTTCGGGCGGATTTGCCGGCGGGGCCGGCGGTGGTGGTTGCTGCGGCCGCGTTATTCGTGCTGTCCCAGCTTTTTCCCCGGCGCACGCTTCGCTGACCCGGGCCGCCGGGCGACCGCAGGTGGAGTCGCATTCGCACCTGCACGCCATTTTAACCAATTTTTAAGGATAATTTCGCTACCGCCGCCGCGTCATCTCGGTCACAATCTGATTAACAGCACGTGAACCGGCGCCCACTTGATGTGGGGCAGACATGACGATGGAGCATGGTTTGGATCGGTTCTCCCTCGCCGGCATGAAGGCCGGCAACGCGCCGGCGCCCGCTGGCTCATTGGGTCCGGGTGTCATCCCGGCAGAGCTGCGCCGTGACACGGACCGCTCGGCCGCCGCCCGCGTGGCGCGTTTGGCCTGGTTCGAACTGGCCGCCGCCGCCACCCGACGATCCCTGGCCCAGGACCTGGCGGACGTTCCGGATTCGGCCGGGGACGCCACGATCATTCGCTGATCCGCTTTTTGCCCCGGCCCGCGCCGCCGCCCCTGTCCGTCAGGAACCGGGGTTCGGCGCCGGGGTCGCGGGCGCCGCGAAGCTGGTCGGGGCGGGGTCCACGACGGTGACGCCGGTTCGCGTGACCTCCAGCACCGACAGGCCCCGCTCCACCTGGCCGGTCGGCAGCAGGCGGAACACGCCGTCGATGCCGGCGAAACCGTTGGGGTCCGTCAGGTTTTCCCGCACATAGGCCTTGTGGGCCTTGGCCAGCACCGCGGCCAGCGCGGTCGCGTCATAGGCCAGGGTGGCCAGCCGCGGCGGGCGTTGCCCGTACACGTCGTTGAAGCGCTTCTCAAAGCCCTGCCGCACGTCCGGTGCCGCGCTGGCGTACCAGCCCCCGACCAGCGACGGCTCGCGCCCGATGCCCGGCTCGTCCCATTGGCCCGTGCCCAGGAAGCGGACGGGGCCGGGATCGATGTTGAAGAACGGCAGCAGGGGCGCCACCTCCTTCAGCCGCTGCCCGCCCTCGGCGATCAGGATGGCCTGGAAGGGCAGGTCGTCCACGGCGGGCGCGGCCTTTCCATCCTTGCTGGCGGCCGCGTCGCGCGCCGCCGCCATCTGGGCGTGGCGCTGTTCGAAATTGGACAGGCGCTTGATGGTTTCGCTGACGTCCTTTTGCGTCGGCTGGTACCGCGCGGCGGTGGTCACGTCGGCGCCGGCCTTGGACGCCGCGTCGCGCATGGCTTGCTCCACCATGTCGCCATTGCCGCCCACCGGGGCCAGCAGGGCCAGGCGCGTCAGGCCATGGCTGGCGGCGTAGGTGACCACGCGGGCCACCTGGTCCTGTGGCTGGAAGCCCAGCACCCAGGTGCCGCCGGCGGGGGCGTGGGTGTCCGCCACCGTGGCGTCGTTGGAAAAGCTCAACACCGGCACCGTGCCAACCACCGGCGTCACCGCCTTGGCGTCCACCCCGTAGACGGGTCCGATCAGCAGGGTGGCCCCGGCGGCCAGCGCCTCTTGCGCCGCGGCCACCGACCCCTCCGGCGTGCTGCGGGTGTCGCGGATCAGCAGCTGGAAATGCGGGTCGGCGGTGTCGAACAGCGCCATCTGCGCCGCCTGCTGCATGGCTTCGCCCAGGCTGGCCGCCTTGCCCGTCAGGGGCAGCAGCAGCGCCACGCGCACCGTTTCATCCGCCGGCACCGTAAGCGCGGGGGTGGGGGCGGGCGGCGGCGTCTCGGGCGCGGCCTCAACGGTCTTGGGTGTCGGCGACTGGGGGGCGGCCTGCCGCGGCGCTTGCGCCTGCGGCGGCGGGGCCGTTACCGTGGGCTGGCTGGCGCAGGCGGCCAACAGGGTCAGCGCCAACAGCCCGGCAGCGGTTTTGCCTACCCTGGCTTTGCCAGACATACCGGCATACATCATCGCGAACCCACCCTTTGGACCACCTGTCGATCCCATGAAACCGCAGCATCCGCCAGTCGACGATGTCGACGCCGGCGACGCCCTTGAAGACGATACTGAAGACGCGCAGGACGACACCCCGGAGGGGGACGCCGCGCTGGACGGGGCAGAGCCTAGCGGCAGCGCCCCGTTCCGTAAACCGCCGCCTGGGCTGCACGTCGTCGCCACCCCTATCGGCAACGCCGGCGACATCACCCTGCGCGCGCTGGAAACGCTGAAGGGCGTGGACGCCATCGCCTGCGAGGACACCCGCGTGACGGCCAAGCTGATGGCCCGCTACCAGGTGCGCAAGCCCCTGCTGCCCTATCACGAGCACAACGCCGCCCGCATGCGGCCGCAGCTGCTGGCCCGCATGGCGGCGGGCGAGGCCATCGCCCTGGTGTCCGACGCCGGCACGCCGCTGATCTCCGACCCCGGCTACAAGCTGGTGCGCGAGGCGCGCGACCAGGGCTTGCACGTCACCCATCTGCCGGGCGCCAGCGCCACCCTGACGGCCCTGGTCCTGGCCGGCCTGCCGTCCGATCGCTTCTTGTTCGCCGGCTTTCTGCCCAACAAGACCGGCGCCCGCCGCGCGGCGCTGGAGGAATTGGCGCCGGTGCGCGCCACGCTGGTGCTGTTCGAGTCGGCCCAGCGTCTGGCCGACCTGCTGGCCGACGCCGCCCAGGTGCTGGGCGGGCGTGAGGTGGCGGTGGCGCGGGAACTGACCAAGCTGTTCGAGGAGGTGCGGCGCGGCACCTTGGCCGACCTCGCGACCCATTATGCCGAGGCCGGTCCGCCCAAGGGCGAGGTCGTGGTGGTCATCGGCCCGCCCGTCGCGTCGGGGGAGGAGGCCGTGGACATCGACGCGCTGCTGCGCGCGGCCCTGCGCACCCTCAGCGTCCGCGACGCCGCCGCCACGGTGGCGGAGGCCAGCGGCGCCCCGCGCAAGCAGGTCTACCAACGGGCGCTTGCGATTTCGAAAGATGACGCGGACTGAGCAGCTGGCGAGAAAGACGCTGAAGGGCCGCTCCGGCGAGCGCCTGGGCCGCTGGGCGGAGGCCTGGTGCCGCCTGGCGTTGCGGTTGAAGGGCTATCGCGTGCTGGCCAGCCGCTGCCGCACCCCAGCGGGGGAGATCGACATCGTGGCCCAGCGCGGTGACCTGCTGGCCATCGTCGAGGTCAAGGCGCGCGCCAGCGAAGAGCTGGGCCACCTGGCCGTCAGCGTGGCGCAATGGCGCCGGCTGGAGCGGGCCGCCGGCCTCTACGTCGCCGCCCGGCCCCACCTGGCGCGCCACGCCATCCGCTTCGATCTGATGATCGTGCGGCCCCGGCGCTGGCCGCTGCACAGGCCGGATGCCTGGCGGGCATCCTGATGGGCGAACCCCGTAGGCATCTCATGAGATACCGTCAGGTTGATCAAGATTTTTTGTCAGCCAGCGAGCTTTGGCACGAAGGGCTTTCGGGCCTTAGCGACGGCGTAAACGGCGACG
>NZ_VITR01000026.1 GCF_007827955.1 Nitrospirillum pindoramense | reverse complement strand
TCCGGAAACAGCAGGTTCGGCCTCAGCAATCGAATCCTACGTGATTCCAGGGCCTTAGCCTATGCCCGCCAACCCTGGTGAATTATCCAGGCTAATGTGGAATAGGCGGCGAATGAAAGCAGCCCGTGCGGGACCGTCAAAGCGGCTCACTTCCGCGCCTGCGGCTTGTGCAGTAGCACCCCGTAAACGGCGCTGCGCGGCCTGTGACAGCCCTTGTCCTAAGCCTGCTCCCTCCTTCGCACCATCGCGCAATGAAGTGCGTGGAAGCCTAGGAGGACATCGTGACCGTTATCGAACTCGCCCTGATCCTGAACGCATCAGCCCACCTCGTCGCTGCAATTTCTCAGCTGATCGCCACCCTGCGTTCTCCGTGAGCCACGCTGATGCCGCGTGCCTATCACTCGTTCATCACTTCTTTGTTCTCATTGTGCCCGATTGGGCATAGCCTATACTACCAAAGCGTCGTTCACCGATGGCACTAAAGCTAAAACGGTTGCATTTGCGGCAGCCAAAAACAATGGGAGAGGATATGTATATAAAATCCATAGAAATTGAGAATGTTGGCCCGCTCAATCTCCTGAATATCCAATTCCCCACACGCAACGGCAATCCCGTCCCAGTCATTCTAGTTGGAGAGAATGGTTCCGGGAAAAGTATCGTATTATCACACGTGGTAAACAGTTTAATTGTTGCCAAGCATGAGATATATGAAGACACAGAAGTTGAAAAAGGTCGTGTATTTAAATACAGAAGCCCAGACTATGTTAATTCTGGTTCATCTTATTCATATTCATCGGTGGAATTTGATAATAATATCAAAATTGTGGAGTGGCAGCTGAACGCCACCCGGAAAAATTTTGAGGAAAAATTGAATTTTTGCCCATCGAAAAAAGATTGGGGGAAAATACCAGAAGATGAGTCTTCATTCTTTGACACAAATTTTCACGGTAGAAAATCCGATGTTGAAGGCTTATTTTCTTCTCAATGCTGTCTTTATTTTCCAGTTAATAGATTCGAGGAGCCTGCATGGCTAAACAAAGATCATTTACTAATAAAATCATCATATTCTGAACTTAAGCACATATCCGGATATTCAAATAGGAATATTATTTGTGAATCTCCTCTTAAGAATAATATGAACTGGCTTCTTGATATATTATTTGATCGCGCAACTCTCGAAATCGTCATAAATCATACAAATCCATCTTTTTTCGCATCTGGCAATCAACTTGCCGGATCACCGCTTCCCATTTTCTCTGGTTATAGTGGGACATCTACCACTATATACGAAACCATTATAAATATTCTGCACACTCTTTTCCGGAGTAGCGCCCGTCTACGCTTTGGCATAGGTAACCGATCGCGTCGAAGGGTATCAGTCATAAGAGACGATAAGGTTTGGATTCCCAATCTTTTTCAATTATCCACCGGAGAGACGCAGTTATTAAATTTATTTCTATCTATAATTAGGGATTTTGACCTAACAAATAAGCCGATTAGCGCAGTCTCCGACATAACTGGCATCGTTATAATCGATGAAATAGATGCACACCTTCACACCATTTTACAGAAGGAAGTTTTGCCAAAGCTAATCCGTTATTTCCCAAAAATTCAGTTTGTTATTACATCTCATTCCCCTCTATTCCTAATCGGAATGGAGGAACAATTCGGGTCAGATGGCATTCTAATATATAATTTGCCCACTGGGGTTCAGGTCGCGGCCAGCGACTTTTCGGAATTCACGGCAGCCTACGAAGCATTCAAAGAAACCACCCGTCACAGAGAGGAAATAGCACAAGCTATACAGCATAGCTTAAAGCCTCTTATATTCGTGGAAGGTGATTACGATGTTAAATATATAAAAAGGGCCGCAGAACTTCTTGGAAAGAAAAATGTTATGGATATGATACAGATAAAAGACGGTGATGGATTCGGTAATCTTGATAAGATTTACAAGTCTTTCGACAATCCGATGTCTGGCGCAATACAAAATCGGCTTTTACTGCTATATGATTGCGATACAAAAAAGACAAATATCCAGAAAAATCGTATCTTAAAGCGGATCATACCATCCATTACGGAAAATCCCATAGAGATTGGGATCGAGAATTTACTACCCGCCAAGACAATTGATAAACTTGAAACAAATAATCCAAGATTTATTGATATTCATGTCGAGTCCACGATGAGAATCAGAGGTGAGACGAAAATAATTCCACATAGAAAATCCATAAATAAAGACGAAAAGGGTAATATATGCAATTGGCTGTGCGAACATGGAACCGTCGACGATTTCTTAGGTTTTTCCGTCATATTTAATATCATCGAAGATTTTATCTCCGCTGACCTTTAATTACGACCACTGCTTTGGGACGGGCGGGGTGAATGCGGTATTTTATTTCAGTGACGATTTCACACTCTACTTTTCGACGAAGCGACTTATCCGGGCGAATAGGATATCAACAGCGAGCGGCTTTAGGGAGCTGACTTCTCTCGGGGCATCATCAGGTTCTTTATGGAAAGGCTCCGCCTCCATCCCCTCCAGAAAATACGTGATCGGTACGCCTAGTGCCTTCGCCACTTCGTACAGCGTAGAAACGGCCATACGGTTGATACCCTTCTCGTATTTCTGCACCTGCTGGAAGGTGACGCCGATGGCCGCCCCCAACTCCGCCTGGCTCATGCCCAAGGAACGCCGCCGCAAGCACAGGCGAGCACCGACATCCCTATCGATGGCATGGGGGCGGCGGCTCATGGTCCTTTCCTCTTGCGGCCTAGCCCTCGCGCACACGGCCATAAATCGCCGATTAGCAGCACGGCGGGGGAGAACAAAATCTCCACGAACGCCCACGCGAACCGCAGCGCCATCGCTGCCTCGCCTACTGCGTGTCGGATATGATTGCGGGGCCTTGTCATCCGCATTCCCTCCATGGGGTGGGCGAGGACGCCCGCAGTGCGGCGCGGGTCATTGGGCGATGCAGAAGCCCCCGCCAAGTGCGCTCCGCAAACTGGCGTTGCTCTGCCCCTACCGCTTGGACATAAACCATGGTCGTGTTTAGGCTCGTATGCCCCATCCATCCTTGCAGCGTACCGGGCGGCACCCCTTCGAGCACCGAGCGAATACCAAAGGCGTGGCGCAGCCCCTTGGGCGACGCCATCGCGCCACCAATTCCAGCGACCTCCATAGCTGCCGCCACGAAACGCCACGCCGTGATGCGGGTGATGGGGAACAAGCGACCATCGGTTCCCGGCACAAGCGCCAATAACATATCCATGACCTCGGGCGGCAATAGCACCGCTCGGAACACGGTCTTGCGCTGTTTCAGGGTACGGAACACTACCCGGCCTTGCTCCGCGTCGAGCTGGTGGAGACGCACACTGATCGCCTCGGAAATGCGGCAACCGCTGAACACCAGCAGATAGCACAGCGCCCGATACAATGGCGCGAAGCGGTCGGCCGCCTCAAGGAAGCGGATGGTTTCCGCACGGTTAAGGTACTTTCGTCGCCCATCCGCGTCGTAAATTTGCCAATCCAGCGTTGCTGGTATCGCCATCGCGTTCACCCTCCGTTGTGTAACAAAATCGGCAATAGGGTTTCAGCACGGCTTACCCACTCTAGGTAAACTGCCATACCCAAAAATAACTCTAAGCATATGTAGCGATATTGAGCCAGAAACCATAATAATAACAACGGTCGAAATGTAACAAAATTGCCGATAGTGTTGCATGATGTCATCATCTCCGCGCCCGTTACTGCGGAGAACTGCGATGGAAAATGTCTATGACGTTACCTTGAGTACCGGCGAGAGCTACACCGTCACCACCGAAAAGCACCACGACGACCACACGGATGAGGGCTTCAAGCGTCACCTGCGCGAGGCGATCAAAACGGTGGCGGCCAATGTGATCGGCGGAATCATCATCCACGAATACCACCTGCGGCGACCCGCGAAGCGGTGAGAGCCACGCTCGGGGCGGGCGTGGCCGGTTGCTTGCCCGCCCCTTTTTCCATGAAGGGACATATTACCATGCCCATGCAATATGCGGTGCTGGCGCGGCTGGCCGTGGCAGGTTGCAGCCTGTTGGCCGTCAATTCCGCTTCTGCGCAGCCCGCTGCCGCCGCGAATGTGATGGAAATACAGTCAAATATAAATCTTCATCAAACTGTCACACTCAAAAGCGTTTATTCGCCTATAAGTAGTAATGAGGAAACACCTCAGCAACGCACAGAACAAATTGGGAGAACAGCCATGGGACAACCGGCAAAAACCAGCACTTCTAACTTCGATCAACGGGAAACAGATGTATTTATTAATCACACCGTAACCGACCCTATCGTTTTTAACGAGGCTCGCAGGGAGTGCCTGAGCGGTGCAATCCTGAAGTGGGAAAACCCAGAAAATGGCCGTTTGGACAGCACCAAGTTATGTCTTGCCGTGCTGGAAAAAAGTGCCGATGTGCAGCGCGCGCCCGAAGATGATCGGGATTTGAAACGGCGCGGCCTACTCGGGCTCTATGAAGGGATTCTAGGTCAGAAAGGCTTGCCGTCGAACGTTGCTCAGGCGCGGCGGCTGGTGGAAACCATCAACGCGGTCTCATTGGCTCCCGAGGTGCGTAATAGTGAGAACACCGTGACGTTCCAACTGTCGGACAAGCAAAACGTCCCGTTCAATACCTTTCCGGCCGCGTCGCTTGATGCCGCCTTCACCAGCACCGTGCTGCAAAATTACCAAACAGGCAAAATGCCAGCTCCCTCGAACATGAGCGACGCGACGCTGGATGATGTCACCCGCGCCTGCTTCCATAACGCGCAAACCAATGGCGCTTGCCACGATGCGGGTGTAGCGCAGGCTGGGAAATATCTCAGGAAAGCTAAAACGGCGATGGGCTATTAAATCTGGCGCACCTGGCCGGATGAATTTGGTTGTATGGTCACCGTGATGGTGGTCGGTACTTTCTGATCGGCTTGGCTGGCCTCCGCCACGTCGAACTTCGTCATGGGTTCTTCCTGCAAATGGATCACCAGCGGAGCAGGCGTCTGCACCGTAGTGGGTGATGCCGCCGCTACGGGTGCTTGCTTCTCTTCGTCACTCGGGGTCGCGCCTGCTGGTGATGTTTGCTTGCTCGGTTGTTTGAGTAAATTTTCGACCTGACCTTCATAGAAAGTCGTTTTTCGCTGCGCATTTTTTACATCTCGATTTTCCACGATACCTTCACGCTCTTTGGCTAAGCGCTTTTTATCCTCTTCGAGTTCTTTCGTGGTCAGCTCGCCCCGCGTCACCAGCCGTTGCTCCGCTTCGATGAACAACTGCGTCGCCTTATCGAAGCCCGCCAGCGCCTTAGCAAACGCGTCCTTCTGCTCTCCAGCAATGCCCTGCGCCTCTTTGGCCAGATCATCGCGGCCCGTCCGGTGCGCCTGCTCAGCAAGCGCCCTCGCCTGCTGCTCCGCAAGCTTCTGCATCTGGGCTTCGAGGTCACGGGCAGTCGTGTCATCACCATTGCGCTTGGCCTCCTCTTGGGCTTTGCGCAATTCGGCCATGCGGCCATCATCCGGTAGGGTAATGCCGAGTTCCTTGGCCATCGCTTGCAACCGCTCCTCGTTCTTGTCGAGCGTCGCCATCCGGGGTTCGGCTTCCTTCCTCAGTTCGTCGATACCAGCGCGGTAGACGGCATCGGTTTCGTAGAGGTGGCGCTGCCTACGGGCCATTGCCTGCCGCTCCGAGGCTTGCTCAGCAGCTTGCGCGGTCGCCTCCGCCTGATATTCCTGAATCAGCGCAACAAGTTCGTTGCGGGCTTGCTCGGGGGTGATCTGCTGGGCGCGCACCTGTTCCCGCAGTTCCTGCGCCTTCGCGGCCAGCGCCGGGGGAACCTCCAGATTGGCCGCGATGTCGGCGGCACGCGGCTTCGCCCCGGCCTCGGCCAAGCGCACGCCCTCCGGCAGGGATACACCCTTGGCATCCATGTCACGAAGGGCCGCCTGCATGGCGGCTCCTGCGTCCGAACCAGCTGCCATATTCTCACCCGTGCGGGGTATGTTCGTTTCTGTTGTCATGAACCTACGTCCAAATTTAATGAGAACGTGGTTTGCTAGAGCGGGCGCTGTTTCGCGCCCTTACCAATAATATAAGGCAAAACTGCTAATAATTTATTAATTCCGGGAGAATAATCTGAAATATTTATTGGCCGATTTAAGATTTTATTAACCAATTATCTGTATTTTCATTCTTGGTTTTGCCTGATGCTACGCCTCATGTTTTGGCCCTGTATCCGGCATGGTTTGCTAAATGACTGGGGGGTGGGGAACCACCCCCTTTTTTGTCTTGGGTGAAAGCATCACGCGACGGCCAGCCCCATTAGTGCAGGACTATCGCCTCTTTCAGCGTACTGGCGGGCTTTGCTGTAAGCTCGTCCGGTTCGGTGCCCGGCGTAACGGCGGGAGGCGGGGCAACAGCGCGAGCGTCGGGATTCGGCGGCAAATGGCGCAATTTTACCACGATGCCGAACGCAAACATGCTCGCCAGCGCTTCCGCTTCCTTATGCCATTTCTGCCATACATCCTTGGATAAAACCGTAGAGGCGGGGCTATGGAGCGCTCCCGTCGCATTTGCGGTAAGGGTGGCCAGCCGCCCGAGAAGGTCGGTCATAGTAGCGACGACTTCTTGATCCGTCTTGCTGCTAGAGCCCAAAATTTCCAAATATCGCTGGTGAAATTCGACGTTCCTCACCCATTTCTGTAGCTGGATAACAAATTTCAGATGCTCATTTATATATGACCCGAAATGCTCTTCCTTGTTCTCTTCGTAGTAGAGCTTATATGTCATCCTATCCAGTTCATGAATCCCAATAAGCGGCTGAGTCATAATCTCATAATATTCAATTAGCTCAGCGTATTTCCCATTTTCTTCCTCAACAATATGAGTCTCAGCACGAGCAAGAGTATCTATTGCGGCGCACAGTACATTGCTGAGAGCATCGATAATATCTCCCATCTTGCCTACGGGGTATTTTGAATCCTTCGCGCTGCACAGGAGATGCGGCCGATGTCTTTCCATCAAGGCACAAAGGCGATGCAGACGGACCAATTGATCGGCACGTTGCTTTCTGAGAGCCTTTTGAACCGCCTTCACTGTCTTTTTCTTTGCCATACACAACTTTTACTTTATTAATATAGTTCTTATACCATTAATTAGTTAATTTTCCGTTGCCGTGATAAGCCTCGGCAGACGTAGGGTTGACGCCCAGCTTGACAATTTACGTGAAATCCGTAAAATACTCATTATGCGTAAGGACGGAGATAATACCATGGTCGCAGTGACTGCCACAGAATTTGCCAAGAACTTTGGCCGCTATCGGGAAGAGGCCCAGCGGGAACCCGTTGCCATCACCACCCATGGCCGGACGAGCGGCTACTTCCTTTCCTCCCATGAGTATGAGGAATACAAGCGCCTGAAAGCCTATAGCCGCCGCGCCTATCATGTCAGCGAGCTGCCGGATGACATCGTGGAAGCGATGAAGACGGCGACCATGGACCCCGTGCACGATCATCTGAACACCTTGCTTGATGATTAATCCATAGCGCCATGTCTTTTCCCACCCCGCAAAACGGCCTGGTCATTTCGTATAGCTATCTGTGGCGGGATGAGGCGCGGAAGGGGCTGGTGGAAGGCCGCAAAAACCGCCCCTGCGCCATCCTGCTGCTTGTCCAGAATCCGGAGGGCGGTAAACCCACCGTCACCGTGGCCCCGATTACCCACACCCCGCCCGCCGATCCCAGCGTGGCCGTTGAGATTCCTGCGACGGTGAAGGCCCATCTGAAACTCGACGGCGAACGCTCCTGGGCGGTGCTGGACGACCTGAATGTGTTCACCTGGCCGGGCTACGATCTCGCCCCGGTGCCAAACACCAAAGACCGCTATGACTACGGCCTCCTGCCGTCCAGGCTGTACCGCCAGATGCTCGATAAGGTCATCGAACTACGCCAGCAGGGCCGGGTGGCACCGACGCCCCGCGACGACGGGTGATAGAGAAACGGGATCGTTTAGCGTATATTTCCGCCCATTATGCCGTTAGAACGGTTTTTGTTAGATATAAGGGAGGGCACAAATATGGGCGACTACTCAATCATAATCGGAAATTGCAACAGCATCGAGAGGGCACAAATCAATATTTCCGAAGGAACTCTAAATATAAAGTATGGGCCGAATGGATTGGGAAAAAGCACAATTGCACGTGCCATCATCTCATCAATTACAGATGACGGGTCTCTCCAAAATTTGAAGCCGTTTAAGTACAGAAAAACACCTGATCAACACAATCCCGAAGTGCGCGGCACCGAAAATATCCGGTCTGCTTTGGTATTTGACGATTCCTATATCTCTCAATTTGCCTTTCAGAAAGATGAAGTTCTCAAGAATAGCTTTAATATATTTATAAGGACAGAGACATTTACCGCCACAATGGAAGAAATCGAAAATCTATTCGTCGGTATTAAATCTTCTTTTAGTGGAAATGAGGCTCTTGATAGTGCAATCGCAGATTTGAAAGAGGTTCGTGATGCCTTCGGAGTTACAAAATCAGGCACGCTTTCTAAATCTAGCAAAGGCTTTAAAGCGTATGGCTTAGGCAACAAGATTGAAAATATTCCGCTACAACTCAAACCCTTTGAGGCTTTTATCAAGAGCGACCAGCCTGCCAATTGGATTTTGTGGCAAGCAAAAGGTAATGCATTCTTAGATTTGTCCGATAATTGCCCATATTGCGCATCAGATATAAAAGAGCCCGAGAGAAAAGAGATAGCTAAGCAGGTTTCCAAAGAGTACGACTCTAAGTCCGTTGAGCATTTAAGTGCACTTCAAGCCATCATCAGTAGACTTGGAAAATATTTTGAACAGAATTGCAGGGAATCACTTGAAAGGATAACAAAATCGAAAATAGAACTTTCTCCTGAGGAAACCAATTTCCTTGGATCTCTTCGCGGAGATGTCGAGACGCTCATAACGAAGCTAGAAAGCCTTCGATCCATATCTTTTTTTGCCCTTCGAGACGTTGATAAGATTGAAGATGCGATTGCAAAGCTGAAGATCGATATTAGCCTTCTCTCAAAATTAAACTCACCAGATACGAAGTCAGTCGTTGATCCTATAAATGAGAAACTTCAGGAACTCATTGGACAAATCGGCGATTTAAAAGGAAAGATAAATAAACATAAGAGCCGCATAGAGAAGTCAATTGTTGAGAATCAAAAAAGCATTAATGGATTCCTCGAATCTGCGGGATATAAATACAACGTAGTTATCAATCCAGAAGCTGATTCCTACAAAATGAAGCTCATGCACCGTGACTTTGATGAGCATATAGAATCCGCCGCGCAGCACCTTAGCTATGGTGAGAAGAACGCTTTCGCCCTCATCCTATTCATGCATCAAGTCATAAGTGAAAATCCAGACCTTGCGATATTGGATGACCCTGTTTCTAGTTTCGACAAGACCAAGAAATTTGCGATTTTAAGTGAGCTTTTCCGTGGGAAAGCAAGTTTACGAAACACTACTGTTCTAATGCTTACACATGACATTGAACCGGCAATTGATATTATCCGAAGCGTAAAGCGTCTCTTTCAACACCCGAAACCCGCAGCACATTTCTTAAAATCAAAAGGGGGAGTTGTTACGGAGACGGAGATCAAGGAATCAGACATTCAAACTTTTGCACAGATATGCGCAGAAAACGTCGGCAGTTTGTCTGACGAGGTAATCAAGTGCATTTATCTTCGCCGCCACTTCGAGATAGTTAATGATTTGGGGGAGGAGTACGATTATCTCTCAAATCTTTTGCATGGAAGGGAAACCCCGATCCGCAAGACTGCTACTGGTGATGTCCCTATGACCGAAGGCGAAATAGCGCTAGCAGTTACGGGTATAAATAAATTTATCTCTGGTTTTGATTACGACGCAATTCTGGCGATCATCAAAAACAAGGCGGAGATGGAACGCAGATTTCAGCAGGCAACTGTTGGCTACGACAAGTTGCAGCTATTCAGAGTCCATAAGGACGTCCATCAAACTGTAGATGATGGCGATAATGTTCTTCAGAAATTCGTGAATGAATCATTCCATATTGAGAATGAGTATGTAATGCAGCTCAATCCACATAGGTTCGATAATGTGCCAGAGTACGTTGTCCATGAATGTGATCGGGTGATTTTCGGGAACTAGCGTGAGTGATTCACTGGCACCACGTCAAGTTGACGGGCAAAAATTTTGCACCCGTCACCTATTTCGGCAACCGGCTGCCCGCCGCCGTATCGGTGATGGCCATCTGGCGAATGACGGGTTGGCCCGGCACGGCGGGGCGACCGTCCTGCACGCAGATTTCCTTAAGGAAGCCGCCCAAGAGGGCGTGCAAGATGACCAGCAGGCCGCTTCCCTGAATGGTTATGGCCCTGCCGTTGTCGGTGAAGCTCAGGAACTCGGCTCCCGCCCGCGATTCCAACTGGATGTTGGCGAGGCTGTGGTACAGGAAGGCGTTGACCTTGCCACCGGCCTGAACGGCGGCGAAGCCCATCTGGGTACGGCTCACCGTCTTGAAGGCGCGATAAACGCTCGGGTCTTCCGGCGGCTCTTCGGCAGTCGGCCCCTGTTGCTCAAGAATGTTCTTGAGGAATCCGCTACTGCTCATGGGTCGATTCCGCCGATCTCCGGCTTCATACCTGCCTCCGGCCCGTTCTTCGGTGACGGGCTTTTGTTAACTATATCAACTTCTGGTTGATTTTTCCAGTTATCATCCGGGCTCGGCGTGGGATTCATCCATGCCCGCATCCACTCAAACCGCCCCTTCGGGTCGCCCCTATCGGTCGCGGCGGGCGGCGGGCTGGCCGCAGCATGGCGCATGGTGCGCTCATGCACCAGGTCGAACGCATCCACCACTTGCTGTTTCAGGGCGCTATAGCGTGTCGCCGGCGCATCCTCCGGGGTGGCTGGCGGCGGCGGCAAGGCCACCGGCACAAACTGCGAGGCGGCGCGGTTTTCCTCGGGTCGGCCCATCTGGCGAGCGAGCTGGTCGAGATCGGCAGCGCGGGCCTTCTCCGGCGTCCAATGCTGCTGCACATAGCCGACATAGGCGGCGATGTCGTAGCGCTCACCCCAGGCCGGGTAGGTTTCCGACCATGCCTTGTAGGCCAGTTCCGCCCGTTGCCGCTGGCGCTCGTCCAACGCCCCAAGCCCGCCTTGCTGGGCGTTCCATGAATTGTTCTCCGGCAGGGCATCACGGCTGACGAACAAGTGCAGGTTCTCCGCGTGCCGGGTCGCGCCGACATAGCTGGTGGCGGCGCGCTCGGTGCCGCTATGCAGGCGGTAGGCATCATCCACCGTCGCCCCTTGCCCCTTATAGACGGTGCCCGCGTAACCATGACGGAAGCTGTTGAATTGCCCCGCCTGCGCATCGTCGCCCACGGTGAAGGACATCAGCCGCCCCGGCTCGCCCTTCTTGCCGTCGAGTTCGACGGTGACGCGCTCCCCCGTGATGTCGCGGATGCTGCCCACCACGCCGTTGGCAAGCCCAGCCTCGCGGGCGGTCTTGTGGTAGGCGCTGCCAGTGAACTGGATGCGGTCGCCGGTGGCGAACGCAAACGGCCCCTCGGCGGTGCGTAACAAATGATCCACGCCTAACTCGCCCCGCTGCCGGTGGACGGCGCGTAGGGCCTGATTGACGGCCAGCGCATCCGCGTTGCTGTGGGTATACGTGAAGCGCTTGTGACTGGGGCGCTCGGCCACGTCCTTCGCATACTGCATGGCCAGCGCTTCGCGGGCATCCTCCCGCGTGCCGCACCAGTGGATAGAGCCCAGCGCGTCGAACGTTCCCAGCGCCTCGCGGAACCGACCTTCATGCATGGCATTGAAGGCGCCGCGCTGCTGCTCGGCCTCGGGGGCGCTGTCCTTGATGCGTCGCACTTCGGAAAGCTCGGATACCGGCGTTTGCTCCTGCGCGCGGATCGCGCCGAACAAGCCGCCGCGCTGGAACGCGCTGGCTAGCTGCTTGTCATCACCGACAAGAATCACCTTGGCGCGCGCCTCGTAGGCGTGGCTCAGCAGGTTCACCATGTCGCGGGTCGAGAGCATGGCGGCCTCGTCCACCATCAACACCGTGCGCCCATTCCACCCAGCGCGGCCTTTGGCGACATCCTGCAACGCGCCCGTGATCGTGCGTACCTCGCCAAATCCATCGCGCTTCAAATCCCGTATCACCTTGTTGGTGAACGACAGCCCCAGAACGCGATTTCCTTCCGCCTCGTAAGCCTGGCGGATGGCGTTCATGGTGTAGCTTTTCCCCGTTCCTGCTTCACCGGCGATGACCGCCAGACCCTCGGGGCCGGTGGCGCTGGTGAAGGCGGCGTACTGCTCGGGGCGGATGCTGCCGAACTGCCCGCGCTCCATCACCGCCGTGCGTGTGCGCGCCGAAACGCCATGGCGGCGGTCGCGGGCAAGCGATGAAGCCGCCGTGAGTCCCGCCGCCTCATGGCGTAGCACTTTCATGGTGGTGTAGCGCACGATCTTACCGCCGCGCGACTCCGCCAGCCCCACCAGTTCCGGCCTGCGCATGACGGCGCGCACGATCCGCTCGCGCTCGGCCTGGTCGGTGATGGTGCGGCCAAGCCGAGCGCGCAATTCGTTTTCGCTGAAGGTCGAACGCTGCTCCATCAGCGCATCCAGAATGAGGCCGGGATCGTGGGTACGCATGGCCGCACGTTCGGCCTTTATCTCCGCCCGTCGCCGCCGCTTTTCCTCCTCCGCCTTCATCTGTTCGCCCAGCCGCGCATGCTCCGCTTTCAACGCCTCACGCTCGGCATTGGCGGCGCGGGCATCACGGTTGCGGTCGCCCCGTGTAGAGCGTTGGCCGTGCCGCTCAAGGCCGGACGCTTTGGGGCCAAGATGCACGGTGCCCTCTGTGTCCTCGCCGCGGCGCTCGTAGCTGCGATGATCGACGCGCAAGGCGATTCCGGCGCGGGCATAGGCGGCATTCTCGATTTCCGCCCATTTAGCGCGGATGGCCTCGATGTGCTTGCTGCTGGTTTTGGGGCTGTCAAGCACGCGCACCTTGCCGCCGAAACCGGCATCGGTCATGACGCGGGTCGAGGTCAGGACATGCGCGTGATAGTTCCGCTGGTCGCCGTTCTTGTCCGGCGCGTGGATGGAGAAATCGACCACCACGCCATAGGTATCCACCATGTACTGCGCGAACTCGCGGGCGCAGACAATACGCTCTTCCGCCGTCAGTTGATGCGCGAAGGCAAGGCGGAACTCGCGGCCTGTCTTGGCGGTGGAACGGCGCGTGCTGGCATCCTCCGCGCGCTCCGCCTGATTCCACAAAGCCGCCCGATCATAGGCCCATGGCGGCGCACCGGCTGGGGCCATAATCTCCGAGTGAAGGACGCCCTGCTTACGTCTGTAGTCATGGGATAGACCGGTACGCAGGTCGGTGATGCGCGTCCCGGCGCGATACGCGGCGGCGGCCACGATGCCCCGCCCTTGGCCTCGCGTGATGGTTGAAGCGCTGCAATGGTAGTGACTGCTTGTCTCCATCGCTTCCCGCCGGGAGGCCGCACGCATTCCAACGGAATGCTAAAGTGCGCCCTTCGTCTTTCTCGGGATGATAGCACGGCTGCGCCCACGATGCAAAACCATGGGTTGTGATTCAGCTTGTGGCACCCGCTCCGATTTGCGATACTTGACCGAAATAGACGGGGAGTACCCACATGGCACGGAAAACGGCTGCTGACAAGCTCGAAGAACTCAGAAAAAAGAGGGAGGAGCTGGACGCCCGGATTCAGGCCGTCAGCACCCGGCAGAAGAATGAACAGCGCAAAGCCGACACGCGGCGCAAGGTGATCGCCGGTGCGCTGGCACTGGAACATCTGGAGAAGAACTCGGAGAGTGACTTCGCCAAGCAACTGGTGCGGCTGCTGGACGAGTATGTCATCCGCCCGCATGACCGGGAACTGTTCCCGCAACTGCCGGAAGTGATGCCGACCAACAATCAACCGTCGCCATAGACGCGACGCGCGTCACAGCGCGTCGAGCCGCGCCTGTGCAGTACGGCAATGCGCGGCATCCAACTCGATGCCGATAGCCGCGCGTCCCAATTGCCACGCGGCGACGAGGGTGGAGCCGGAACCGCAAAACGGATCGAGCACCGCGCCGCCTTCCGGGCAGAAGGCGGCAATCAACGGTGCCAGCGATGCCACCGGCTTTTCGGTGGGATGATGCCGGTTGCCGGTATAACGCCACCCCAGCACATCGGGCAGTGGTGACGCCGGATAGGACGGCTTGCCCTTCGCCAGCAGATAGGCGGATTCGTGCCGGGCCGCCAGCATGCCGACGCGCGAGGCATAGCGCTTCTGAAACACCAGATGGCCGATGGGGCGGAATCCAGCAGCGCGCCACGCCGCCATGAATTGATCGACGGCACCCCAGCCGTAGAAGCTGACGCAACAGGTATCCGGCTTCAGCAGCCGGTACATTTCCGCGAAGGCGGGACGCAGCCAGGCCGCGTCATCGTCGCCCGCGACGGTGCGGCCCGAACGGTCGCGGTAGCGCATCAGATAGGGCGGATCGGTGAGAATGAAATCGACCGACGCCGTTTCCATCTGCCGCATCCGCGCGACGCAATCGCCGTGATTCACCGTGGCGCTCGGCGACTGCCGGGGAGGGTTCCCCGGCAGTCCGGTGCAGTGGCGATAGGTGAAGTAATCCATCGCCACCCCCTATTCCGGTTTGGGGGTACGCAGCACCACGCGGCCATCGAAGTTGAAGGGCAACGCATCGAGAATGAGGCTGGCTCCCTGGCCGTCCTCGTGGGCGAAAACGGTGCCGATGCGTATCCAGCGTTTGCCGCCGGTCGTGTCGGCGACGTGGAAGGCGTGATAGAGCGGCCCGGTTGCGGTGGTGGCGTTGTCGTTGGTGGTCTTTTTCATGATGTTCTCCTTGGTTGATGGTTCCTGTCCCGAAGGACGGTTCTCACCAACCCGGCGACCACGGGCGGCTTGTCCTCCCCTACACGGGAGCGCAGCGAATGGAGCGGGCCGGGGATGGATCAAGCCACCCGCGCCGGGTAAGGAACCCGGCCAGACTGAGGGCGGTAACAGCCATCCAAGGAGCTAAGGCGGTGAAGCGGCACGACGACGATTGCCCTACTTCCGACGCAGCATGTGGATCAGCCCCAGCGCGCCACCCGGCACGGTGAACAGCCCCGAAATCGGCGCGGGAATGGCCGTGACCAGGCCGATGACCAGCGCCTTGATGAGCGCCGCATGATGGTCGTCGCCGTACCAGTTCTTCTGGATTTTGTAGGTGACGAACCCAAGGACGAGCCCGGCCCCGATCTCAAAGAAATACAGGGTGCCCAGGCTGATGATGGTGCCGCTGAACACCAGCGTGTCCACGATCACGGTGAGGATGGCGACGCGGATGTCCAGCCCAAAGGTCTGCACGAATCCGCCCTTGGTCGGCGGCGGGTTTATGGTGGTCGCCGCGACCGCACCGCCCGGTGCCGCCATGCGATAGGCCGCACCGGACGGCGGCTCCACCGTGGTGAGCGCCATGCGTCCCACCTGGCTTCCGCAATGGCCGCAGAAGGCGGCGGCGGTGGAAGGCAGTTGCTTGCCGCAGTCAGAACAGAACGCCATGGCCGCACCTCTCTGAAGGAGTGTTTCGGGAATGGAGCAGGCGCATCGCATGAGCGCCCGCGAAACCGTCATGCCGTGCCTGATTTCCCCATTGCGCTGAAAACGGTGCCGCCTGAGGCGGGCGCTTTCCCGCCAGCGGCCTTGCGCCGTGGCAACGGCGGCACGACGGCGCGAACGGCGGCGGGGACGATAACGCGAGTGCGCGCCTTCAACTTCCGCCTTGGCGGCAAGGGCAAGGATGGCGGCGGGAACGGCCCCAGCATCTGCGCCAGCACCTGCGACGCCGTGCGGTAGGCGATAGCCAGCCCGGCAAGCGTGATGGCCAGTACGACATGGAAGGTCAGCGGATCACGCAGCGACGGCATGAAGGGCAACAGGCTCTCGTGAACCGGGCGATAGAACCCCGCGACAAGGGCGAGCCCCAACGCGAGCGCCGCGTACTTGGTGCCCCCTTGGGCAAGATGGCGGAGCTTGACCAGATAGCCGCCCGCCATGATGGCGATGCCGCCGATCCCGGCATACAGCACCACCTCGCGTGGATCGCGCGACGGGTAAAAATCCGGCCTGCTGAGCAGCAGCCGGTGGAGCTGGTCGGCGTACCACACCCCACCCAGCGCCAGCAGGCCACCCACGGCATAGCGCGCGCCCGGCTTGCTCAGAAAGCTGAGCAGCGTGTGGGTGAGCGAAATCACCAGCCGCACACTGTACCAGCACCAAGCGATGAGATAGAGGACAGTGCTCATTGCTGCGAGAACTCCGCCAACAGCCAGTGCTTTCCTCCATTGCTTTTCCAAGTCGCCCCGTTGCGGATAACGATGGCATCCACCTTGAATTTGTTACCCGGTCCACCCGTGCGTAGCCGCCAGCTAAACACGTCTGGCGGCACCGCGAATTCATAGCGTTGCTGCCGCGTATGGCTCTCGCCTTGTGTCCTGCTTCGCCCGCCGTCGAAGCCCGTCTGCTCGTCGTGGCGGCTGGCACCCCCACGGCGGTCCTGTGAGTCGCTCGTAGTGTAGATAATCTCCTCCTGGTATTCCTTACCAATGATTTCCGATGCAGAAGTATTCGTAATAATTGACGTATTGGATAAGAAAATTCTTGTACCAAATTTCGAGATAATCGCTTCTGCCTTGTCACGGTTATCCTTGCCGATACGCGCGTAATAGGTCGGCAAATCCTGAGTTAGATAGACGAGGCAGATTTTAGACGAGCGGGCGGTGCTCAACAGGTCGTCGTCGGCGCTGGAAATGAAGAACTGCGCCTCATCCGCCCAGATGAACACCGGGCGCGTGTTCGCGGTGACGGGCTTGCTCTGCATCGCGATGCCGAACAGGTACTTGAACACCGTTTGCGCGACGATGCCGGTAGCGCCAAAGCGCAGCGCCGGAAGGTCGATCACGATGATCTTGCCATCGCGCGCCGCTTCCGGTGTGACGGTGGTGTCAGTGCAGAACAGCTCCCGCAATTTCCCGGTGCTGAACGCGCCGGTGAGGTTGCGCAGGATCGAGCTGACAATGCTGCGCTCGCGCTTGTCGGCGCTGGGGATTTCGTCCGTCCACACGTCTGCATAGATGTCGAAGTCGCCCGCCTCGGGCAGGCTGCCGACCGGCACGCCGCGTTTCGCGGCCTTGGCCTTCAGCCCCTGACCCGCGAGATACACGGTTTGCAGGCAGAACGACGAAATGCCCTGCTGCTTGCCCGAGGTGATGTTTTCAAGTTCCTTCTTCACCTCGTCCATGCTCGTGGGCGCACTGCTCACCATGTCGTAAAGCTGCTTCATGCTGGCCGTGCCATACGCCAGCAACAGCAGCGGGAAAGCGCTGCCCAGCCAGCGGCTGGCGGTGTCGTAGTAGTAGCGGCCTTCCTTGTCGCCGCCGCCGCCCTTGTCGTCGGCGACACGCGCGGCCTCCGCCATCCGTTCCATCAGGCTGACAAGGTTGCGCTCGAACCCCGGCTTGCCGATGGTGGCGGCGGCATAGTCGAGGATGTTGAAACGGTGCCGGGCCGTTTCATCAATCACCACCAGATCGTCTTGCCGCCCACATGCCGCCGCGTAGCTGCGCCAGACATTCGCCTCCTCGACCTTCGCACATAGGACGAGTCCCCCCATCCCGGCAGGCAGGAAAGCACCGCCGCCAAGGGCTTTCCCAACGGCGCTGGATTTACCGGAGCCAGGCGCACCAAACACGGCCACCGACTCGGCGGCGGCGCGGATCGTCCATATGTCGCCCTTGCCGAACTCCAGCAAGGGCGTATCCAAATCCGCATGGTAGGGAATGGGGTGGGATTTGGGGTCGTCGTCGGCGCGCTTACGGATCAATCCCCGGCCCCTCCTCCAGGCCGGGGCCAATGTCCGGCCCTTCGATCTGCGGCGCTTCGATGGCGGGGGCTTCGATAGAAGCCCCCTCGATCACCGGCCCGGCGATGGGGGTGAGGTCGGTGCCGTAGAATTGGGGGAACTGCTGTTCCACCACCATGCCCACCGGCTCCACCAGTTCGACGGCGACTTCCTGCGTGGCCGATGGCTCGGGGCTCACGCCCTTAAGGTCGCCCGTCACCTGACGCCCGAACCACCCTTCTTCCACCAGCTTATGCCGGATGTCGTTCAACGGGCCTTCGTAGGCTTTGGCAACGCCCTGGTAGAACCAGTTTTTCATGGGCGCTTCTTTCGAGAAAATCTAATCGCCACTACAACTATAGAATCGCCCACCCCCGCCGCCCATGATGCCAAACGTGTTACCCCGAAAAATCGGCTAGCGGCTGGAGCCCCAACGTTGGGAAGACACGGCGTGATGTCGTTAAAGCGCGGCTCAGCGCAGTAGGAACCATCGCAAGGTACTTACCTGCTCGTGGGCACTGCGTCGACAAAGATCGAATTGCATTCTCTCAAAGGAAATACGATGCTCTATGATCTCGAATTGGAAGGTGACCAATATGCCTTTCTCACGGTTTCAGCGTCGCCTTATTCTACTAACGCAGTTCCTCCATCATATGGGCAAGGCCGATAAAGATAGTTATCTTTTTGGTACTGGAGGAATTCCTAAGAACAAAATAAATAGGTGGTGGAATGGATTCAAGCCGTCCGATATTGATCGGATAAGAGAACTTATAAAGAAATCAAATTTCCTAGACTCACGTCTCGCAGATATGCTGACTGATGAGGACACTTTTCCGGTGTATCAGTTCTCGGAACTACTAGGATTTGATACGCAAGAAGCCCGATATATCATTGATATGCACTACCACAACACCCAGCCAACATTGGGGCTATATGTCACATCAATGGACAGAGCGCAAATGTTCATGGGCATATATGGCGGAGCTTACTTATTATATAGAATTGACTACAATGAAATAACAAAAGAAAAATTTGGTGATGAAAAAATACTGGTGCGCTGCCCTGTCGTTATCAGGTATCCAGTGCCATACAGCAAAGATTCGCTCAATCTTCTTAAAAAAGGGCATGCAGCATCACCAGATGGCTCCCTTGATAAATTCCACATTCGGGCAAAGCTTTCCGTTCCAGCATATGGATGGTTTGGAAGTTCCGGCGGTTTCTATGGAATCGGCAATTGCCATAAATACGATGGGGTAGTTAATTTATCATTCGGAGAGAATAAGTGTCTTTTCTTTGTTTTCGAGCACAGGACTACAAAAATTAGATTTAATCACACCGACACCATAACTATCAACCTAGATAGCCAACCAGAGACTGATCAAGAAACAGGCTTGCAGTATTTCCGTGGCGTTATGCTGAGCCTAACTCAGGATAAGAAAAGGACTACGTTTCTATCATCAGTTGTCATGATTAAAAGAGCGGACGTCAAAACCCGAGAAGACGTCGGCTCGATCACTGGATATAATTTTCATACGATGATAAAAGACCCTGGTCGGGCAGTCACTGAAGAGAATTGGGAGAAATTCGACGAATCAAGCTTTATGAGCGAAGCGCCGAGAGACTTCCGTGTAAATGAAGTAAAGACGATTGAGGATACTCTTGCGGCAAGACTCCTGAAAACACCATGGAGCAGAGTTAACGTTTTATTGAATCTTTAGGAACAATATTTTCCGCGATTTCGCCACTTGATATAGTCACCTTTGGTGAATAAAATCTTCTACCAACTTCCTGTAAAACCTTTTCAGTATTTTCATACACTTGGTAGTAGTCAGCGGAAGAGATTGATATAACAATGCTGTCGTTCTCGTAATCAACATTTGCACTACAGGGCGGTACAGCACAATCAACGAATTCGCCACCTGACGCTAAATCATTAATCGCCTCAGCAATTGTCTCTGGATGGACCTCATCAGGATAAGTTATACGTATAGAGTGTTCAATTTCTCCGTGCATTGCTTCTGGTATTTTGACATCATCAATCTTCATATGCACCCATTAACAACACAATGAATAGTGTATTATGGCGCATACTACTGCGGTTGTGTCAATCATGAAAATATCTGAGACCTTATCCCAAACGCGAAATCATCTTAGATCATGGGACAGGACTCAGCCCTGACATACATCGCCCTATAGGACCTTCAAATTATGCCGACTGCTAAAATATAGTATTAGCGAGATGCTTGCCTCACACACACTTCACGGAGGCAGCCATGCACCTGGCAATTATAGGCATCATTTACATGATCGCTGGCCTTAAGTACTCCATCCTTCTAAGGAAAGATGATTACAAGAGGCTTCACGCTAGCTTCCATATGTCAGAGCATTCGGCCCATTCATTCATCATTGGGTCCGCGTACATCGTCATGTCCCTGCTGCATTGACGCCACTATCAATGCGACACATGCAGAATTCCATGCCCCTTGGGTATCAAGCCACGTCGATACCCAAGGGGTCCTCCTCGCATTCAGCCTCTATACCGGCAGGCCATTATGTTCGAGGCCCCCGGCGAGCAACCCGTCCAGCCACAGCAGGTAATCACGGGCATGGGTGCCGGGGTCGCGCGCCCAGTCTCCGCGCGTCAGTTCTTCCAAGGCAGCATCCAACCGCTCGCCGTACTGTTTAAGAAAGCGGGCGATATTCTCGCGCACCGCCGCGATTTCCGGCGCGGATGCGTCGGCAATGAACGCCTGCACGGCGTCCTCCAGTTCGGGGCCGTAAATGTCATAGTCCTGATTGAGGTAGCCCCCAATCATCTGCTGCAAAGCGTAAAATTCCTGCTCGATGGCCCGTTGCATGATCGTCCTCAAAGGGTCGGATAAGCGGTCAGGACGAAATACACCCTATTGCCGGAAGTCGCCCGGCGCAAGACCACCACCATCTCACTGGTACGCTGCATCGTCATGGTGGCGCGCGGCAACACCCAGCCAATCGACTGCCCGGCGCTATATTTCAGGGTCAGGGTGCGGCCGCTGCTGGCCGCCCATTGCTGAATCTGCTGGGCGTTCGCCTGCATCGCCTGGCTGATAAATTTCTCCGCGTCCGTTCGGGTGGTGAAGGTGCTGGCCGCCTGCATGCGCGGCTTCTCGGCTAGTCGCCGCTTGAGGTAAATTTCATCTCTGCGCACATGGCGCTCAATGATGTGGCCGCCCGCGTCATCTTCGACGGCGACGTTAATCCAGCCGTTACGGATAGAGATAATCCGCAGTGCCGCCCATTTGGCGGCGATGCCCAGTGGCACGGCGATTTCCACGGCGACGCCCACCTTGTCGGCGGTATCGGGGGAAAGGCCCATGCCTTCGGCGGCGGCACGCACGGCGCGATAGCTCATCGTGTTGTGAGGATCGCCCGTCCACAGGTCATGCAAGCCGGTGTTGACGTTATCCGCCCCGTCGAAGGCTAGCAGCCACCCCGTCACCTTCGTAAGCATGGTCGGTTCGGGTGTGATGATGAGCGCGCCCGCTGCGACATATTCGAGCGCACCGCCGACGATCTCCAGCGCCCCGAAAGCGCGGGTCATGAACCAGCCCGTATCGGCCTCGGTCGGCTCGATGGACAGGCCCCGCAGGATAGCCGCCATCTGCACCGGGGAAATGATGATCGACAACCCGCTTTCCTTCTCGGAGTCGTCGATAAAGTCGAATGGATCGGATGGCCAGAAATGGGGCGCTGGCGGCTGCTGAGCCTGCAACATGGTCTTTCCACCTTCCTATGCCGCCCGGCCGGGCTGTGTCAGCGAGGTTGGTGGGAGTGGTCGTTCTTTCAACGCAGGGGAATGCGATATGCCAAAAGGGGAGGTCTATGCGGCCTCCCCTATATCAGCCTTTGGCTGGCGGGCGTGCATCCAGTCGGCGGCGGCCTGCGCCTTGGCGGCGGCGGTGAAAATGGCGCGCGGGTCGCTGCGCAGCACCTTGAGCCATGACGCGATGTAGGCCGCATGGTCGTGCCGGGGTTCCGGTGTCAGCGCCAAATCGCTGCACAGGAAAGCCGCCCCGAGTTCGGCCACCAGTTCCTCAGCGGCGTAGCTCTCGGAACCAAAGCGACCTTTGAGGTCACGAGCGCAACGGCTGGCGTGCGCCGTCCAGTGCGTCGCCTCATGGGCAAGGGTGGCATAGTAGGCCACGGCATCGCGGAACACGGCGAACGGCGGCAGGTGGATTTCGTCACGGGCGGGGATGTAGCAGGCCAGCGCCCCGCCTTCCTTGATCGTCGCCCCCAGTGCCGAAAAGAACCGCTCGGCATGGTCGATGCGTTCGGCCTGAGGCAACACCGGGATTGCCGGGGCTTGCCAGCCGTCCACCTGCGCGGCGTTGAACACGCTGTAAGCGCGAGCGAACATGCGGGCATGCGGTTGGCCTTCATCGTCGCCCTGGCCTTCGGCCTCGTCGGTGCCGGTGTCGCTTACCTTCCAGAAAACGACGGTCGAGGATTTCTCGCCCTTGCGCACCTGCGCGCCCTTCTCCTGCCATTGCTTATAGGTGCCCCAGATGGGGGCGGCGTATCCGGTCGCCTCAGCAGCCACCCACAACGCCACGGTGTTGATGCCGCGATAGGGCTTACCGCTCATCACGTTCAGGGGCCGGGCAAGATCGCCCTGACTGTGCCACGGCATACGGAAATCACCCGCCCCCGCCTCGATGGCGGCAATGATGCTGTCGGTGATGCGGGTATAAACATTCGGACGGTCGGCGGTCATGGTTCCTTCTCCCTTGAGCTTGAGGTGCGCAGCGCTGCTGCTGCACCTCTGCCCGCCGGGGCGACCGGCGGGGTTGGGAGGGGAGAAGGAAAATCGACAGGGTGGTGCGGGCGCAGCCACGACAAAAACGTCGGCGTTTACGCCGACAACGAAACTGGCGAGCCTCGGCCCTGTCTATTTTGCTTCGGGGATGAGAAGGGGCAGCGCCCCTCGGCCTCCCCCGTAAAGCCGCGTCTGCGGCGGCATGACCGCATCAGGGATGGAAGCCGTATGACCGAAACCGCCTTCGGCGGGTTCGGTTCACGACAGCCCGGCCCGCCCGTAAGGGCGGGGGATGCAGCAGGTCGTTTGAAATATGCCTATCTCTCGCCCAACTATTGATTCAGGCCGTACCAGAACCCACGCCCGCGAAATGGGCCTTCTGTATCGGTCATGAGCGTCAATTCCAAAGTCCCCTTGTCGGGAAAGGCCAATGTATAATCCACATGTCGTTGACCGTTCTCTATCTTGACCAGATTTGTAAAGAAGTCTGTTCCCGATTTAAGAAGTATATTTTCCGCTTCTTTAAGTGTTGTTTCTGGCCTGTAACGAATCTCATAGCCCAACAGTTCTTCCGCATAGGGACTTATCTCGACGCGACTATGAACAATCCAGCGCCGAAAATCGTGACCGTCTATTCGAGTAGGTATGGCGTCCTTATTGGAATCCTTTTCTCTAATAGATAGAACCATGTCATTACGATTACGAAAATGCATTGGGATTATGCCGAATTTTTCATTTATCTGCATGTATAGATAGCTATTGGCATCAAAGTCTTTAATTGTGACGGGAGCATCGCTTGCATTTGCTACCAGCACTTCCCAGTCCGCATCCATAACAGACCGGCCGAACATACCGATGCCTTTAGTCACATGAAGCGGTTTATCCATCTGCACCTGAACGAACTCGACGGACAATTTTGGCTCCTTGCCCTTATCCATTTCTTTCGTATGGAAAAAACTAAACAAGGCCGTCCCGGCCTCTAATATACCCGCCCCACCCACGGCGCTGCTTCCGATAAGCGCGGCGACACCTAGCCAACCTTTGATCCGGCGCTTCATGTCAAGCCTCCCTCTATGCATATAAGTACATTGCCATAGGAAGCATGCCGCAAGCACGGATGCACGCCTCTATCGAAAGTACAGGATATCTTTTGAGTATCTTTAAAAGACAACGCCCGCCCCCAGGTTCGGAGAACAATAGGCATGGGGGCATCCATGAATTTAGAATCTCTATTTAGGAACATATTGCTGCACAATCCCCAGGGCGCGATCTTCTCTGTCGCCACCCTCATCGGTGCTGTTGGATTCTTGTTGGTGAAGGAAAGGCTTCGACTGGAGCAAGTTCCCACCTCTGGCTTAAGGCTGGCCGCCGAAACATCCGTCAGAACCCTGTTTTCGATGATGGCGGTGTTCACCGCTTCCGTCCTCCTCTCGATAGTCTGGGAGGATACTCCTCAGGATGCCTGGATGGGCGTCGCAATGAGTGGGGCAATCGGCTTATGCTTCACCGTGTACGTGTTCACCCGGTCAGCCACCCAAGGCGGGTGGCGTCGGGGGATTGAACTTGGTGCGCGGCGTCTCTGGTTGCGTTGGGGTTTTGTGGCGTTATACAGCGGATACATCGCGGTCATTGTCAAAACGCTAAACGTGCATGATCCCGTAAGCATCCGCCTCCTACAAATGCCCACCATGATGCTGCTGAGCTATCTCCCCGTCATCCTCAAGGAGCCGTTCCTTTTTCTGGCAAGCGCCGCTCGCTGAGCGCCGAAAATCCTACGATGAGGAATGACTCAAAGAGGCATACCTATTCCAAAAGGGCCAGGACGGGGTGGGACGCAACTGCGTCCAGACCACCTAACAAAGGAGGATAGGGAAGGCTGCCGGGACATCGAACTCGATGTCCATTTCCGGCAGCGAGTCTTCGTAACCAATGGTCGCTTTTCGCCTACAGGCTCGCGACCAAACACTAGGCACCCGTCAGGCGCGCTACAGCGCGCCTACTCAATGACGGGTGCAATAGGTTCCCAACCCGGCAGACCAGCCAGAATCAAGTCGGCATTTTTAACAGCGGTGACGTGCCCATAGTGGTCTTCGATCATCTTGACCGATGTGCCCATCTGTTTGGCGAGCAGGTAGACATCGACGCCTTCGGTAAGGCGGAAAGTCGCGTAGGTGTGTCGGAAGCAGTAGGTGCTGCGACGGCGTCCCGACGCGCTGAGCAGCAAGCCGGAATCCGTCAGCAGCCGTTCGATGGTGTCGTGGTACAGGGTGACGCTGCTTTTACCTTCGATGGTGGAGAACACGGGATCATCCGGCCCGGTTGCCTTGCTGATTTCCCGAATGCGTTCCAGATAGTCGGCAACGCTGCTCACCGCGACGAGGGTACGGTGCTTGCTCTTGCCGCGCACACTGAGACGCACGAACTTGCGGCCGTGCTTGTCGGTTTGGGTGGAGATATTTCGCCATAGCAGATTGCGGGCCTCCGGCGGCCTCATCCCGGTGTTCGTCATCACCAAGATGAAGTTATAGACCATGGTTCGATACCATGTGTTTTTGTCCGCGCGCCCCTTCTTGATCCAAGCGCGCGCGAAGCTGTGAAGCTTGCGGTATTCGTCGGGCGTGAATTCCTCGCGGGACACTTTGCTGAGGGGCAGCCTGCCCTTGAAGACCTGATTTTCGCGGATGAAGTGCTTGGATGCCGCATAGGCCATGATGGAGCGGAAGGTGGCCATCTCATCGCGGATCGTGCCGTCACTCACCTTCCCGCCGGAGCGGCCCTTGCCGTTCTGTTGCCGCCAGAACGGGTAAGCCTTCCAGCGGTCTTCCCCGATCTGGGTGATCTGGATCGTTCCGACAAAGCGATTGAGCTGGCTGCGCACATGGGAGTCCATGACCCGCCAGCGGTGATGGGTAATCTCGCCCGCCTCTGAGCGCAGCTTTTGAAAATCGACAAAATCCTGCGCCACCTGGGCGAAGGTCTTGGAGAACACGGGTATAGCGTGCTTGACACGGAATCGGAGGTCGGCGTCTTCGTCGAACGCCTTATCTTTGGCTACGGCGATATCCTCGGTCTTTAGGGAGATCGTCTTATAGCGGTCTTCGTTCGGCAGCTTGACCCGGCAGTACCAGTTGCGGTGCTGCACATCGGTTCGGCGGAAAATCACCAAGCCCGGTTTCAGCTCCTGCGTGTCCGCCATGAAGGCCATACCGCACTCCCTTTTTGTGCAGGTTCTGTGTAGGTACGGCCGCTAAGTCCTTGATCTGTGGCGGCTGTGCAGAGCCTGTGTAGGGAATTATTAAATGGAAGTTTGTGTATTGTCAATCACTTAGCTTAATGGCATCATCACGTATACATATTGGTACGACGCCATGGGCTGTCTCTTCACAAAGGGTGGCAACAAGGGCAGGGTCGCAACCCAGCCGGCGACGCCTTTTACCCCACCATCCCACCCGCGCGCAACGCGGGCCGCACGCATTCGAAAGCCTTAACCCCATGCTGGAGATCCCATGCTGGAGATCTATGTCGACGCCGACGCCTGCCCCGTGAAGGAGGAGGTGTTCAAGGTGGCGGAACGTTATCAGCTCAAGAGCTATCTGGTCTCCAACGGCCCGCTGCGGGTGCCGCCCGGCGGACTGGTGCAGCTGGTGGTGGTCAGCGACGGATTCGACGCCGCCGACGATTGGATCGCCACCCATTGCGGCGTGGGCGATATCGTCATCACCGCCGACATCCCCCTGGCCGACCGTTGCCTGAAGGCCGGCAGCCGGGTCATCGGCCCCACCGGCCGCCCCTTCACCCCCCAGTCCATCGGCACGGCCATCGCCACCCGCGCCCTGATGAGCGACCTGCGCGCCATGGGCGTGGTCCAGGGCGGCAACGCCCCCATGGCCAAGCGCGACAAGTCGCAGTTCCTGCAGGCGCTGGACCAGGCGGTGAACGCCGTCCGCAAGACCGGCAAGTAGGTGACCGCAGGCCAGCCGGACGCGATGTCACCGTCTGGTCACAGGACAAGCCCCCGTCCGCCCCTTTCCCGCCCCAATGGCCCCCCACGCTGACGAGACAGCAGGCGGAGCGACCGCCAGCCGCAGCGATGGAGGGTTTGGGCATGCATTGTTATTCTGGGCGCAAATCCGTCCCGCTGGCCGCGGCGCTTCTATGCCTAGGAGTAGTCCTGGGCGGTGGCTTCGCCTGGGCCGATACCCAGCACGGCGTGGACGCTTTCAAGCGCAAGGACTATCCCACGGCCCTGGCCGATCTGACACCCGCCGCCGACAAGGGCGATGCCGAGGCGCAGACCTATCTTGGTTGGATGTATGAAAAAGGCCTGGGCGTGCCGGTGGACTACACCCGCGCCCGCACTTGGTACGCCAAGGCGGCCGGCAAGGGCCATGCCCACGCCCTGAACAATCTGGGCTCGCTCTACTACCTGGGCAACGGCGTGTCCAAGGACGCGCCCAAAGGCATCAGCCTGTTCCGCAAGGCGGCCAAGAAGGGCGACGCGCAGGCGCAGATGAACCTGGCGATGATCTATTACATGGGCCAGGACACGCCCAAGGACGATGTGGAGGCTGCCCACTGGGCCCGCGCCGCCGCCCGCCAGGGGGAACCCCACGCCCAGACGCTGCTGGCCCGCCTCTACGATACCGGCGCCGGCCTGCCCCGCAACCCGGTGCTGGCCTATACCCTGGCCATGCTGTCGGGTGAAAACCCCGATTCCCAGGCCCTGCGCACCCGCCTGGACGGCGAGTTGACGACCGCGCAAAAGGCGGAGGCGCAGACCCTGGCCAAGTCCTGGCAGCCGGGCCAGCCCCTGCCGACGGCGACGCGGACGTAATTGCCCGCCATTATCCCGCCTTAGTTGCTGATCACTCTCCGCTGACACGCCCGGCAACGGGCCAATGGAGGGGAGTATCAGATGGGGAACAGCAGGGTGGAATGGTCGCGCACGTCGCGCGCCTTGATCATGGCCGCGTGGGCCGCCGCGGGGCTGACCATAGCGGTGGCACCCGCCGGCGCCGCGACGATGCAGGCCGACACGCCACCGACGTCCAGCATGCCGGCCGCGCAACCCGCCGCGACATCCGCCCTGGACCAGGGTATCGCGGCTTTCGAGGCAGGGAAAGAGACCGAGGCCGTGGCCCTGCTGACGCCGCTGGCGGAAAAGGGTGATGCCGAGGCGCAAACCTATCTCGGATGGATCTATGAGGAGCCGCCGGTGACGATCGAGCCGGCCTCGGGCCAGGGCGCGCCGCCCCGGTTCGTCCATGACAACGTCAAGGCCCGCGCCTGGTATGAGAAGGCCGTCGCGCAGGGCCAAGCCCATGCCATGAACAACCTGGGCTCGCTCTATTTCCTGGGACGGGGCGTCCCTCAGGACCCCGCCAAGGGCCTCGCCCTGTTCAAACGCGCGGCGACCAACGGCGACCTCCAGGCGCAAAAGAACCTGGCCGCCATCTACAGCCTGGGTATCGGTACCCTGAAGGATCCCGAAGAGGCAGCGAGATGGGGGGCGGAGGCCGCGCAACAGGGGGATCAGCACGCGCTGTTTTACCTGAGCACCCGGTATGAGGTGGGTGACGGCGTGCCCAAGGATGCCGTCGCCGCCTATATCCTCCTGAACCTCAGCCACAAAACCAGCCCCGAGGCCGCCGCCCTGCGCGCGCGGTTGGAACAGCGGCTGTCCGCCGACGAGCGGCAATCGGCTCAGGCCATGGCGGCGGACTGGCATGCCGGCACGCCGCTGCCGTTGCCCCTGCAAGCCCATGGGCTGTTGCACCCGGTGGCGCATTGATACTTGCGCGCCACGCCCGCCGCAGCGCGCCTGGCACCGGAATAAGAAAAGGGCCGCACCCCAACCGGGATGCGGCCCTTCGCTTCACTCAAGCACCCTTCCGCCTCAGGCGGCCGGCTGCTCCGTCGGGGCCTCCGGCGGCAGGGCCGGGGCGTCGCCGGCCTGCAGGGCGGAGAGTTCCCGGTCGCGCTCGGCGGCGATCTGCTTCAGACGGTTCACGACACTGCCGGTACCAGCCGGGATCAGACGGCCGACAATGACGTTTTCCTTCAGGCCTTCCAGGTTGTCCGACTTGCCCTGGACGGCGGCTTCCGTCAGGACGCGGGTCGTTTCCTGGAACGACGCGGCCGAGATGAAGGAGCGCGTCTGCAGGCTGGCCTTGGTGATGCCCTGCAGCACCGGACGGCCGCGGGCGAACCGCAGACCACCCTCGCCCTCGTCCATGCGGGCCTGGACCTTGCGGTTCTCGGCCTCGAACTCGGCGCGATCAACCTGCTCGGCGATCAGGAGCGTGGTGTCACCCGGCTCGTCGATCTCGACCTTCTGCAGCATCTGGCGAACGATCACCTCGATGTGCTTGTCGTTGATCTTCACGCCCTGCAGCCGATAGACGTCCTGGATCTCGTTGGTGAGGTAGGAGGCCAAAGCCTCCACGCCCATGACGGCCAGGATGTCATGCGGGACGGGGTTGCCGTCCATCAGCAGGTCGCCCTTCTGGACATAGTCACCCTCCTGCACGGAGATGTGCTTGCCCTTCGGGATCAGGTACTCACGCGGCGTCTCGTTCTCGTCGTTGGGGACGACCACGATACGGCGCTTCGTCTTGTAGTCCTTGCCGAACTCAACCCGGCCATCGATGTCCGAGATGATGGCGAAGTCCTTGGGACGACGGGCTTCGAACAGCTCTGCCACGCGCGGCAGACCACCGGTGATGTCACGCGTCTTGGAGCTTTCACGCGGGATGCGGGCCAGCACGTCACCGGCCTTCACATGCGCGCCATTCTCCACCGAGAGGATGGCGTCCACGCTCAGGTAGTAGCGGGCTTCCACGCCGTTCGGCAGCTTGATGATATCGCCGTTGGCGTCGCGCAGGGTCACACGGGGGCGGAGTTCCGCACCGCGCGGCTGCTGACGCCAGTCGACCACCACCTTGGACGAGATGCCCGTGGCCTCATCGACCACCTCACGCATGGACACGCCCTCGACCAGGTCGACGTAGTTGGCGGTACCCTCCCGCTCGGTGATGATCGGCAGGGTGTAGGGGTCCCACTCCGCCAAGCGATCGCCCTTCTTCACCAGCACGCCGTCCTCGACCAGCAGCTTGTTCAGCTTGGCGCCGTAGGGGACGCGGTGACGGGCGCGCTCACGACCCTGCAGGTCGAACAGCGCCAGTTCCACGTTGCGGCCCATGATGACGGGAACGCCCTCGCCATTCAGAACCATGTTGCGGTTCTTCACGACGACCTTGGCATCAAGGCTGCTGTCCACGGACGACTGCTCGGCGCCACGCTGCGCCGCGCCACCGATGTGGAAGGTACGCATCGTCAGCTGCGTGCCGGGCTCACCGATCGACTGCGCGGCGATGACGCCGACGGCCTCACCGATGTTCACGGTGGTGCCGCGGGCCAGGTCGCGGCCGTAACAGCAACCGCAGACGCCCTCACGGGTCTCGCAGGTCAGCACCGAGCGGATCAGCACGGTGTCGATGCCGGCGCGCTCAATCAACTCCACAGCCTGTTCGTCGATCAGGCCGGCGGCCGGAACGAGAACCTTGCCGCTCAGCGGATCGACCACGTCAACCGAGGCGCAACGGCCCAGGATGCGCTCCGACAGGGGCGAGATGACCTCGCCACCGTCGATGACGGCGCGCATGGTCAGGCCCTTGGTGGTGCCGCAATCATGCTCGACGACGATGGCGTCCTGCGCGACGTCGACCAGACGGCGCGTCAGGTAACCGGAGTTCGCCGTCTTCAAGGCGGTGTCGGCCAGACCCTTACGGGCGCCGTGGGTGGAGTTGAAGTACTCCAACACGGTCAGGCCTTCCTTGAAGTTCGAGATGATGGGCGTCTCGATGATCTCGCCCGAGGGCTTGGCCATCAGGCCGCGCATACCGGCCAGCTGCTTGATCTGGGCGGCGGAACCACGGGCACCGGAGTGCGCCATCATGTACACCGAGTTGACGCCGACGCCGGGGCGGGGCTGCTCGATGACCTTCATCATGGCGCCGGCGACCTTTTCGGTCGTTTCCGACCAGACGTCGACCACCTTGTTGTACTTTTCGCCCTGGGTGATCAGGCCGTCCAGGTACTGCTGCTCGTACTCCTTGACGCGCTCCTGCGCCTCGTGGATCAGCGTCTCCTTCTCGGCCGGGATGACCATGTCGTCCTTGCCGAAGGAGATGCCTGCGCGGCAGGCGTGGCTGAAGCCCAGCTTCATCAGGCGGTCGGCGAAAATCACCGTCTCCTTCTGACCGCAATGGCGGTAGACGGCGTCGATGATGTTGCCCACATCCTTCTTGGTCAGCAGCCGGTTGATCATCGAGAAGCCGATGGCCGGGTGACGGGGCAGGATTTCCGACAACAGCATGCGGCCGGGCGTGCTCTCCACGCGGGTCACGATGGGGTTACCATCCTGGTCCACGGTGTGGTAGCGGGCCTTCACCTTGGAATGCAGGGTGACGACCTTGGCCGCGAGGGCCTGCTCGATCTCGCCGATGTCGGTGAAGGCCATGCCCTCGCCCACGGCGCCCGGCAGCTCCATCGTGATGTAGTACAGACCCAGGACGATGTCCTGGCTGGGAACGATGATGGGCTTGCCGTTGGCAGGCGACAGGATGTTGTTGGTCGACATCATCAGGACGCGCGCTTCCAGCTGGGCCTCAAGGCTCAGCGGGACGTGCACGGCCATCTGGTCGCCGTCGAAGTCGGCGTTGAAGGCGGTGCAGACCAGCGGGTGCAGCTGGATGGCCTTGCCTTCGATCAGGGTCGGCTCGAAGGCCTGGATGCCCAGACGGTGCAGCGTGGGCGCCCGGTTCAGCATGACCGGATGCTCGCGGATGACCTCTTCCAGAATGTCCCAGACCTCGGGACGCTCCTTTTCCACCATGCGCTTGGCCGCCTTGATGGTGGAGGCCATGCCGTACAGTTCCAGCTTGGCGTAGATGAAGGGCTTGAACAGCTCAAGCGCCATCTTCTTCGGCAAGCCGCACTGATGCAGCTTCAGTTCCGGGCCCACGACGATGACTGAACGGCCGGAATAGTCGACGCGCTTGCCCAGCAGGTTCTGACGGAAGCGGCCCTGCTTGCCCTTCAGCATGTCGCTGATGGACTTCAGCGGCCGCTTGTTGGCGCCGGTGATGACGCGGCCGCGACGGCCGTTGTCGAACAGCGCGTCGACAGCCTCCTGCAGCATGCGCTTCTCGTTGCGCACGATGATGTCGGGCGCGCGCAGCTCGATCAGCCGCTTCAGGCGGTTGTTACGGTTGATGACGCGGCGGTACAGGTCGTTCAGGTCGGACGTGGCGAAACGGCCGCCGTCCAGCGGGACCAGCGGGCGCAGTTCCGGCGGAATGACCGGGACGACGTCCAGGATCATCCATTCCGGACGCGAGCCGGACTCCAGGAAGGCCTCGATGAGCTTCAGACGCTTGACCAGCTTCTTCCGCTTGGCCTCGCTGGAAGTCTCCTTCAGCTCCTCGCGGACGGTCTTCATCTCCTCTTCCATGTCGATGGCGGAGAGAAGGACCTTGATGGCCTCGGCGCCGATGGACGCGGTGAAGGCGTCCTCGCCGTACTCGTCCTGGGCCTGGATGTACTCCTCCTCCGACAGAAGCTGGTGCAGCTTCAGCGGGGTCAGGCCGGGCTCGGTGACGACGTAGTTCTCGAAGTACAGGACCCGTTCCAGATCCTTCAGCGTCATGTCCATGAGCAGGCCGATGCGGCTCGGCAGGCTCTTCAGGAACCAGATGTGCGCGACGGGCGAAGCCAGCTCGATGTGGCCCATGCGCTCGCGCCGGACCTTGGCCAGCGTCACTTCGACGCCGCACTTCTCGCAGATGATGCCGCGGTACTTCATGCGCTTGTACTTGCCGCACAAGCACTCGTAGTCCTTGATCGGGCCGAAGATGCGGGCGCAGAACAGGCCGTCGCGCTCCGGCTTGAAGGTGCGGTAGTTGATGGTCTCGGGCTTCTTGATCTCGCCGAACGACCAGGACCGGATGCGCTCGGGGCTGGCGATCGAGATACGGATCTGATCGAAGCTCTGCGGCCCCTGCACCTGGCCGATAATGTTCATCAACTCATTCATAAGCCGTCTCCCCTGGGAAGGGCTGGGAATTCTGTATGTCGCAGACCTGGGGGCTGCGAACCGGGACGGACAAGCGCCCCCGGGGATATCCCCGAGGGCGCCGTCCCAACTCGACCGGCGATCAGTAGGTCCGCTCGTTCAGCTCGACGTTCAGGCCCAGGGACCGCAGTTCCTTGACCAGCACGTTGAAGCTTTCGGGAATGCCGGCTTCGAAGTTGTCGTCGCCACGGACGATGGCTTCGTAGACCTTGGTGCGGCCGGACACGTCGTCCGACTTCACCGTCAGCATTTCCTGCAGCGTGTAGGCGGCGCCGTAGGCTTCCAGCGCCCAGACCTCCATTTCACCGAAGCGCTGGCCACCGAACTGGGCCTTACCGCCCAGCGGCTGCTGGGTGACCAGGCTGTACGGACCGATGGAGCGCGCGTGGATCTTGTCGTCCACCAGGTGATGCAGCTTCAACATGTAGATGTAGCCGACGGTGACCTTGCGATCGAACGCCTCGCCGGTACGGCCGTCGGTCAGCACCATCTGGCCCGAGCTGTCGATGCCGGCTTCCGTCAGCATGCGGACGATGTCGTCCTCCCGCGCGCCGTCGAAAACGGGGGTCGCGAACGGAATGCCGCGACGCAGGTTGCCGGCCAGTTCCAGCACCTCACCATCGGTCAGGTCGCTCACCTCCTCGGTGTAGGCGGCCTCGCCGTAAATGTGCTTCATCCGGCCCTTGATGGCATCCAGGACGGGGGCCTTGGCCTCCGGCTCGGCATGGCGCATCTGGTCCAGCATCTGGCCGATCTGCTTGCCGAGGTTGGCCGAGGCCCAGCCCAGATGGGTCTCCAGGATCTGACCGACGTTCATGCGCGAGGGCACGCCCAGCGGGTTCAGAACGATGTCGACCGCCTGGCCGTCGGCCAGGTAGGGCATGTCCTCGATGGGCAGGATGCGGCTGATCACACCCTTGTTGCCGTGACGGCCGGCCATCTTGTCGCCGGGCTGCAGCTTGCGCTTCACCGCCACGAAGACCTTGACCATCTTCATGACGCCGGGCGGCAGCTCATCGCCGCGCTGCAGCTTCTCGACCTTGTTCTCGAACCGCTCCTGCAGCTTCTGGATGCTCTCGTCGAACACCCGGCCGTAGGCCTCCACGTTCTCCATGATCTGGTCGTTGCCGACCGCGATCTGGCGCCACTGGCCACGGGACAGGCCGGACAGCAGCTCTTCCGTGATGACCTCGCCCGACTTGATGCCGCGCGGGGCCGACAGGACGGTTTGGCCGACCAGCGTTTCCTTCAGGCGGGTGTAGAAGCTGCGCTCCAGGATCCCCTTCTCGTCGTCGCGGTCCTTGGCCAGCTTCTCGATCTCGGCCCGTTCGATCGCCAGGGCGCGCTCGTCCTTGTCGACGCCGCGACGGGAGAAGACGCGCACCTCGACCACCGTGCCGGTGACGCCCGGCGGCAGACGCATGGACGTGTCGCGCACGTCGCTGGCCTTTTCACCGAAGATGGCGCGCAGCAGCTTCTCTTCCGGGGTCATCGGGCTTTCGCCCTTCGGCGTCACCTTGCCGACCAGGATGTCGCCCGGCTTCACCTCGGCACCGATGTAGACGATGCCCGCCTCGTCGAGGTTCTTCAGAGCCTCTTCGCCGACGTTGGGGATGTCGCGGGTGATTTCTTCCTGGCCCAGCTTGGTGTCGCGGGCCATGACCTCGAACTCCTCGATGTGGATCGAGGTGAAGACGTCATCGCGCACGATGCGCTCGGAGATCAGGATCGAGTCTTCGAAGTTGTAGCCGTTCCAGGGCATGAACGCGACCAGCACGTTGCGGCCCAGGGCCAGCTCGCCCAGGTCGGTCGACGGACCGTCGGCGATGATGTCGCCCTTCTCCACCCGGTCGCCCACCCTGACCAGCGGACGCTGGTTGATGCAGGTGTTCTGGTTGGAGCGCTGGAACTTCAGCAGGTTGTAGATGTCGACGCCGGGGGCCGCCGCGTCCGTGTCGCCGGTGGCGCGCACGACGATGCGGGTGGCGTCGATCTGGTCGATGACGCCAGCCCGGCGGGCCGCGATGGCAACACCCGAGTCACGGGCGACCGTCGCTTCCATGCCGGTGCCGACCAGCGGCGAGTCCGCCTTGATCAGCGGCACGGCCTGACGCTGCATGTTCGAGCCCATCAGCGCGCGGTTGGCGTCGTCGTTCTCCAGGAACGGGATCAGCGCCGCCGCGACGGACACCAGCTGCTTCGGCGACACGTCGATCAGGTCGATCATGTCGGAACGGGCCATCATGTATTCGCCACCCTTACGGCAGCTGATGAGCTCGTCCGCGAAGCGGTTGTCGGCGTCCAGGGTGGCGTTGGCCTGCGCCACCATGTAGCGGCCTTCCTCCATGGCGGAGAGATAGACCACCTCGTTGGTGACGCGCTTGTCCACCACCTTGCGGTAGGGGCTCTCGATGAAGCCGTACTGGTTCACGCGGGCATAGGTCGCCAGCGAGTTGATCAGACCGATGTTCGGACCTTCGGGGGTCTCAATCGGGCAGATGCGGCCATAGTGGGTGGGATGCACGTCGCGGACTTCGAAGCCCGCGCGCTCACGGGTCAGACCGCCCGGCCCCAGCGCCGACAGGCGGCGCTTGTGGGTGATTTCCGACAGCGGGTTGGTCTGGTCCATGAACTGCGACAGCTGCGAGGAGCCGAAGAATTCACGCACCGCCGCCGCGGCCGGCTTGGCATTGATCAGGTCATGCGGCATGACCGTGTCGATCTCGACCGAGCTCATGCGCTCGCGGATCGCGCGCTCCATGCGCAGCAGGCCGACGCGGTACTGGTTCTCCATCAGCTCGCCGACGGAGCGGACGCGACGGTTGCCCAGGTGATCGATGTCGTCGATCTCGCCGCGACCGTCCTTCAGCTCGACCAGGAGCTTCAGGATGGCCAGGATGTCGTCCTTGCGCAGGACACGCATCTGGTCGTCGGTTTGGAAACCCAGGCGCGCGTTCATCTTCACGCGACCCACGGCCGACAGGTCGTAGCGTTCGCTGTCGAAGAACAGGCCGCTGAACAGCGCCTCGGCGCTTTCCAGCGTCGGCGGCTCGCCCGGACGCATGACGCGGTAGATGTCGATCAGCGCGTCTTCACGGCTGGCGTTACGATCCGCCGCCATGGTGTTGCGGATGTACGCGCCGACGTTCAGGTGGTCGATGGCCAGGACCGGCACTTCGTCCACGCCGAACTTCTCCAGCTTCTCCAAGGCGGCGGTGGTGATCTCGTCACCCGCCTCGAAGATCACTTCGCCGGTCAGCTCGTTGATGATGTCGATGGCGAGGTAGCGGCCAGCCAGCTCCTCGGTCGGCACCTTCACCTCTTCCAGGCCACCCTCCTGCAGCTTCTTCAGCACGCGGGGGGTCATCTTGGTCTCGCGCTGCAGCAGCACCTCGCCCGTGCGGGCGTCGATGAGGTCGGAGGCCAGCTTCACACCCTTCATGCGCTCGGCAACGAAGGGGGTCTTCCAGCCGTCGCCGGCGCGGGAATAGGTGATGGTGTCGTAGAAGGCGGCGAGCATCTCCTCCTTGGACATGCCCTGGGCCTCGTACGGGGCCAGGCCGTGGCCGGCCTTCGCACGCTCCGCCCGCAGCTTCTGCGTCTCAGCGCCATCCAGCGCGAACAGCAGGGTGGTGGCGGGCAGCTTGCGGCGACGGTCGATACGGACGTAGACGAGGTCCTTGGCGTCGAACTCGAAGTCCAGCCAGGAACCACGGTAGGGGATCACGCGGGCGGCGAACAGGTACTTACCCGACGAATGGGTCTTGCCCTTGTCGTGGTCGAAGAACACGCCCGGCGACCGGTGCATCTGGCTGACGATGACGCGCTCGGTGCCGTTGATCACGAAGGTGCCGTTGGCCGTCATCAGGGGCATGTCGCCCATGTAGACGTCCTGCTCCTTGATGTCGCGGATCGACTTCAGGCCGGTGTCCTCGTCGATGTCGAAGACGGTCAGGCGCAGGGTCACCTTCAGCGGGGCGGCGAAGGTCATGCCGCGCTGCTGGCATTCCTCGACGTCGTACTTCGGCTGTTCAAGCTCGTACTTAACGAAGTCGAGCACGGCACGGTCGGAAAAGTCCTTGATCGGGAAGACCGACTTGAACACTTCCTGAAGGCCCAGGTTGGCGCGCTTCTCGGGCGCCGTGTCCATCTGAAGGAAGTGGTCGTAGGAGCTCCGTTGAACCTCGATGAGGTTCGGCATGCGGGTCACTTCGGGGATACGTCCGAAGCTCTTGCGAATACGCTTACGTCCCGTGAACGACTTGGCCATGAAATGCGCCTCTCGTGAACTAGGCCCGGGTCAACTGCGCCGGCCGATGGATGCGACGGCAAGCGAACAAGCACAAATAGGCGCGTCCGGCCCCGCCCCATCAGAGGCGGCCGCCGTCCGGCGCCAAACCACTTACACTGCCCTTCCCGCCCCAAATTCCATCGCGGAACCTTCTTCGGGAAGATACTGGAGGGTCAGCATACGACATCCTCCAAAAAAAGGCGACAGCGCCGGGCGACGGTCCCCCATATGGGGAATGCCGCCGTCCAGCGCCATCTTTTTTTCAGAAACGTCCACAGGGGGGCGTTTCTTACTTCACCTCAACCTTCGCGCCGGCGTCTTCCAGCTGCTTCTTAATCTTAGCAGCTTCGTCCTTCGTGGCGCCTTCCTTCACGGTCTTCGGCGCACCCTCGACCAGGTCCTTGGCTTCCTTCAGGCCCAGGTTGGTGATGGCGCGGATTTCCTTAATCACGTTGATCTTCTTGTCGCCGGCGTCGGCGAGGATCACGGTGAATTCGGTCTGCTCTTCGGCGGGAGCGGCAGCTTCAGCGGCCGGGCCGGCAACGGCGGCAACGGCGACGGGAGCGGCGGCGGAAACGCCCCACTTCTCTTCCAGCAGCTTCGACAGCTCGGCGGCCTCGATGACGGTCAGAGCGGACAGCTCTTCAACCAGCTTTTCCAGCTTGGACATGGATGTTCTCCTAAATCAGGTCTTGTCTTGAGAATTACGAAAAGTACGCGAGGCTCAGGCCGCCTCGCCCTTCTTGGCGTAAGCCGACAGCACGCGCGCCACCTGGCCGCCCGGAGCCTGCAGCACACCGGCGATGCGGGTGGCAGGGGTCTGGAGCATGCCAAGCAGGCGACCACGCAGTTCTTCGATGGACGGGAGCTTCGAGAGAGCCTCGATGCCCTTGTCGTCCAGGACGGTAGCGCCCATGCCGCCGCCAATGATCTTGAACTTGTCATTGGCCTTGGCATAAGCGATCGCAACCTTGGCCGCCGCAACCGGATCGCTCGAGTAAGCGATCGCGGTCACGCCGACGAACAGGTCGTCCAGCTTTTCGAACTGGGTGCCCTTCAGGGCGATACGGGCGAGCCGGTTCTTGGTCACCTTGAAGCTTGCGCCAGCGGCCCGCATCTTGCGGCGCAGGTCCGTCACCTCGGCGACCGTCATGCCCGACTGGCGGGTCACGACGACCAGGGAGGTGGCGGAGAGCGCCTGATGCAGAGCCGCGATGGTCGCTTGCTTTTCTGTGCGATCCACGGTTCGCCTCCTAACAACTGGGACAGATAGGCGCACGCGCCTTTCTTCCCGGTCCAAATGTAGCCTCGGGCTTCCCCCACGAATGGGGTTCACCCGAAACCGGTGAACCTGCCCCAGAAGCGACAAGCCATCCATTCCAAGCGGGCGGTAAGTCCGTCCCCCTGGTCAATACGCTTGCTACTCCCGTCTATGCCGGCATTCATTAAGCCGCCCCGAACGTCATCCCCCGCGAAGGGCAATCGGTACCGGCTAGGCGCCCGCAGTCTTGGACAGGGTTGGAAGGACGGATCACTCCGGCCCTCCGCCGACCTCGCCGTGCGGCCCCCGGGGGAACCGCACGGCTTGGACGGAAACTCTTTTCAGCCTTAGGCCGAGATCGACGCGACCAGGGCGGCGACGTCGAGCTTCAGACCCGGGCCCATGGACGAGCTCAGGCTGACCTTCTCGATGTAGGTGCCCTTGGCGCCCGTCGGCTTGGCGCGGTTGATGGCGCCAACGAAGGCCTTGATGTTCTCGGCCAGGGCTTCCTGGCTGAAGCTGGCCTTGCCCACGCCAGCGTGGACGATACCGGTCTTCTCGGCGCGGAACTCCACCGAGCCGCCCTTGGCGGACTTCACGGCTTCGCCCACGTTCATCGTCACGGTGCCCAGCTTCGGGTTCGGCATCAGGCCGCGCGGGCCCAGCACCTTACCCAGACGGCCGACCAGGGCCATCATGTCCGGGGTGGCGATGCAGCGGTCGAAGTTCATCTCGCCCGCCTGGATCTTGTCGGCCAGGTCTTCCGCACCCACCAGCTCGGCGCCGGCGGCCAGGGCTTCATCAGCCTTGGCGCCGCGGGCGAACACGGCGACGCGAACGGTCTTGCCGGTGCCGTTGGGCAGCTGAACCATGCCGCGGACCATCTGGTCGGCATGACGCGGGTCGATGCCCAGGTTCATGGCGATTTCGACGGTCTCGTCGAACTTGGCGGTGGCGTTGCCCTTCACCGACTGGACGGCCTCGTCCAGGGCGTAGAACTTGTTCCGGTCGACGGTGGCGTTAGCCTTCTTGAGACGCTTGCCGGCCATGATCAATCCTCCACCACTTCCAGGCCCATGGAACGGGCCGAGCCGACCAGCATGCTGGCAGCCGCCTCGATGTCGTTCGCGTTCAGGTCCGGCATCTTCGTCTTAGCGATTTCGCGGATCTGCGACATCTTCACCTTGCCCACCGCAGCGCCCTTGCCAACCTGGACGGCGCCCTTGGTGATGCCGGCGGCCTTCTTCAGGAAGTAGGTGTTCGGCGGGGTCTTGGTGACGAACGTGAAGGTGCGGTCACCGTAGGCGGTGATCACGACCGGGATGGGCATGCCCTGCTCCAGGTCGGCCGTCTTCGCGTTGAAGGCCTTCACGAATTCCATGATGTTCAGGCCGCGCTGACCCAGCGCCGGACCGATGGGCGGCGACGGGTTGGCCTTGCCGGCCGGCACCTGCAACTTGATATAACCGACGATCTTCTTCGCCATGATACGTCCTCAACAACAATCCGGACGGAACCCCACCCAAGGGGCGCCACCCGGATCTGCGGGATGCGTGGTTCGGCTTGCCCCATGGACTTTCGTTCGGGCTCGCCTCCCACGCGGGGAATGGGAAGACGCCCAACCTTCCAAGAGGGTTGGGCGCCGTCCCGCTTAAATCTTTTCGACCTGCGCGTACTCGAGCTCGACGGGGGTCGCACGGCCGAAGATGGACACCGCCACCTTGACCCGCGCCTTGTCCTCGTCGACCTCTTCGATGAGGCCGGTGAACGAGGTGAAGGGGCCGTCGGTGACACGCACGTTCTCGCCCACTTCGAAGTGGATGGAGGGCTTGGGCCGCTCAATCCCTTCCTGCACCTGGTTCATGATGCGCAAGGCTTCCGCCTCGCTGATGGGCTGCGGCTTGCCGCCGCCACCCAGGAAACCCGTCACCTTCGGTGCGTTCTTCACCAGGTGCCAGCTCTCGTCCGTCAGCTCCATCTTCACCAGCACGTAGCCGGGAAAGAACTTCCGTTCGGAGTTCACCTTGGCGCCGCGGCGCACCTCGACGACCTCTTCGGTCGGGACGAGGATTTCCTCGAACTGATCTTCCAGACCCTTCTGGGCGGCCTTCTCACGAATCGACTGAGAGACCTTCTTTTCGAATCCGGAATAAACGTGAACGACGTACCAACGAGCGGCCATGACCTTAGCCTCCGATACCGAAAACGAGGCGGACAGCGAACGCGATGATCTGATCGACCGCCAGGAAGAACAGAGACGCGACGATGACCATGAGGAACACCATCCAGGTGGAGATGACCGTTTCCTTGCGGGTCGGCCACGTCACCTTGGCGATCTCACGGCGCACTTCGCGCACAAACTGGGCAGGACTGGTCTTCGCCATAAGGGCTACGCCACCACGTTCAGAGCTACTCGTCATACTGCTGCGGCATCGCTGCCGTCGCCCGGCCCCAAGGGCCGCCCGGACGGGGCTTCAGCGGAGCGACGTGGCAGGAGTGGAGGGGATCGAACCCCCAACCCCCGGTTTTGGAGACCGGTGCTCTACCAATTGAGCTACACTCCTACGTCGCCGGCCGCAGTTTCCCGCGTCTCGGAGCGCCGGTTTATTCACCATTCGGAACCGCTTGTCCAGATAAAACAGCATGCCCCTCGTATGCGGGGCTGACCTGCGTCAGAACAAGCGGCCGGTGACCCGGCAACACCCTCCAGATACAGCCCGTGGGGCCGAAAAAGAGCGGTGTTTACAGGGGGTTGGCCTAACCCATCCGCGTTGCCCCGGACAGCGGCCACAGGGCCTCCGACGGCCCTCCCCTACTTAAAGGAAAGGGGCGCCGCCGGCGAACCGGGGGCACCCCTCACCAAAACACATGGGTTCACCCAAGGGACCACGGACGGCCGCGCACGCGCGGCGGCCCGCAGGACCCCGAGAGCGGACCTTAGGCGATGATCTTCGCGACCACGCCGGCGCCGACGGTGCGGCCGCCTTCACGGATGGCGAAGCGCAGGCCTTCGTCCATGGCGATCGGGGCGATC
>NZ_VITR01000025.1 GCF_007827955.1 Nitrospirillum pindoramense | reverse complement strand
CGCAAAAGCGGCCCGTAGCCCCTCGATCAAGCCTTCAATCGGCTTGGTTCATGGGGAAAGGGGCCTTAACGCTCCATTCTTCCGCACCCTGCTAGAGCAGATCGCCCAAAGGCGGAATCGCCTTTGGGCGTGAAGCTGCTTGTGGGACAGACTCAGCGAGAGCTGGCTGCCCCGATCCGCTTCCAGGTGGCCGGGCAGGGGGCCAGTCTGGCCCCCTGCTGGTCTTCCGATGAGGCTGTGTTGTAGTCCGATGCCGGCGACCGGCAGCGGGGCATCGCCATAGAATGATCAGCGACCGCTCAGGGAAGCGGCTCCCAAGGCTTATTCGACAAGAAGCAGTCCAGCAACTGGATCTGGCTGGGCGATAGGCTGCGCGTGATGGGCATGCACAGGGTCGTGTTGCGATAGGCCGGTGACAGGCGGGCCAGGAACTGCTCCGCCGTGGCGACCACCGTCCCCATGTCATTGAGCGGAATGCGCAACGACATGGCCGGGAAGACGATGTAGTGGAAGCGCAGGGCGATGTCGTAGGCCTGTTGCCATGTGATCGTGGCCCCCTTGGGAATGCCAAAATCCGACTTTGGATATTTGCGGTAATTGACGAAATAGGAACTGGTGCCGCTCTTGATGGTCAGGCATTCAAAACCGAAATTCGCGCCGCCATAATCACTGACGGGGAGGTTGAGGAGGCTTTGTCCCGTCCGCACCACCACATGGGGCGGGAATGTCAGGTAATTCGGATTGGGCAGGGTTCCGGAGGTCGAACTGACGATGTCGAACGTCGTATCCGCCGGCAGCGGCCCGCCCAGATAGGCCACCGTGAAGGAACACATCACCTGGCGGTCGGCACTATCATCCAAATAAATGTTGCGGGGGTCGCCGTAAATGCGCAACGGCTGTTCGGTGATCTTGACACTGTTGCCGCCGTTGCTGCCCGAGAGGACCAAAGGCATCGACTGCGCTAGTTGAACCTGCTGCGGGCTCAGCGGCACATCGACGATGCCGCCGAACTTGTAATAGTCGGCTGGCCGCGCATCGAACGTGACGCCGAGGGGAGTGTCATGGCTTCCCGTCCCCACGGTGATGGGGCCATAGTCGACATTGGGCGTGAGGGGGCTGGTGATGTCCGTGCGGTCGGCCCGGAAGGACGGCTTGGGGAACAGGTTCAGCGTGTCGATGCTCAGGCGCGCCGCCGCCGCATCCACCAAGGCGTAACCCTCGGCGAACGTACCGGGGACCAGTGCCGGCAGCGCGGGGTTGGACAGCAGGCGGCCCGGCGGGCAGGTGTCCGGCTCGCCCTCATAATGGGGGCCCAGCGTGCCTACGACGCGCCCGGAACTGGGATTGGATGGATTGGTATTGGCGTTATACGCCGCCACCAGTTCATCCGTGGTCAGCGGTGGCGCCATCTCGAACATGGAAAAGCGCAATACGATGCCCGTGGCCTTCGCATCGTTCATGAGGGCCGCGATGATGGGGCTGCTGGCATCGTACTGAGTCACCGCCGACTTCGGGAAAGTCACCTGGAAGGTCCCGTTGAAGCCGGAGGAGCCGGGGGCGTCCGTCTCGAAGGTCAGAACGCGCCTGCTCAGGCTCTGGCTGGAACAGACCGTGTCATGGCGGATCAGCAGCTTGGGTGCCGTGCTGTCACCGATCTGCAAGCCGCCCACGTAAATCTGCGTGGCCTGCGAACTGGTGGGGTCGAGATCGACCATGACGGGTCCAAAGAACGGCCCTTGACCGGTCACGGGGTCGATGGAGCCCAGCAGGTACACCGGCAGCCCGACCAGATCGCCGCTGTCGACCACGCCCCCCGCGGGGCCCTGGCTGCTGACGGTGGCGCTGACGAAATTGACCTGGTGATCACCGTAATAATTCCAGCCGCCATTGGTGTAATAGGGCACGCCGTTATTGGTGGTGGGGGTACGCATCAGGTCGATCGCCTGCTCGTCGCTGTACCCCGGCCGGACCATGGAATTGGCCAGGTCCAACAGTTCGACGTCGCCCACCTGGTCGCTGTTATTGGCGGTGCACACGTTGGCGCGGATGCCGCCCCAGAAGTTGATCCGGGGGCCGTTCAAAATACCCATGTTGGTGCTCCCTTTACCCGCGTTGGTGCCGCCTCAGTGTCCGCTCTTGGGGGCCTGGGCATGGATGAACAGGAAGGAGAAGTCGGACTTGTAGCGACTGGGGCCGGATACGGCCGTGGAGTGGCACGCCATGCAGCTGCTGGTTGGCTGCAGGTAGCTTTCCATGGTCACGTTGGCCAACAGGTTGGGGGTCGGCGTGCCCAGCGGGTTACCGGGATCGCCCGGATCAGCGGGATGCTGGGTGCCGACCAGCTCATAATATTTCACGAACGTGGAGCCATACTGCGCCTGGATCTGCTGGTTGACGGCCGCCACGGCCGACGGGATGGCGGTCACGCGGGTCAGGGGGTCCGGCGTCTGAAAGGTCTTGCCCGGCTTGGGCGTGCACGGCAGCACGCCGACTTGGCAGGGCGACTGGTTCACGTCACTGGGTTTCGCGTTGGGGTCGGAATAGGACGCCTTGCCGTTCGGGGCCGGCGTCACGTTGTCCACCTGCTCAAAGGTGGACCAGATCCACTGCGGATACCCCTTGGCCTTGACGATGATGTGCAAGCCCACCAAGCCCAAGGTCGCCGCCTTGGTGCCATTGGGCTTGCCGTTGGCGTCGAAGGTCTCCACCGTCGCCGCCAGGGTCAGGTAGCGGGACATGTCGTCCTGGGCGGTCAGGATGCGCCAGCTGGCCTTTATCTCGGTCGCCCCCTCGGGAAAGGCGATGTTACGAGCCGCGTTCACCGTGTTGGCGTTATAGAAGCCGTTGGCGACGATGTAGTCGTAAGATACGCGGTTGGCCGCGATCTCGTAGTAGGTGGGGTTGCCCGCCTGGTCGATCAGCCAGCCGCCCACCGGCTGCATCACGGTGCCCATCGTGCTTTTCATGACGGCGGTGGATGCCTTCGCCGTCTGCTTGAACAGCGTCGGCGTCAGGGAGGAGTTCCACGGCCCGGGGTTCTGGGCGTTGGGCAGGAAGATTTCGTCCACCGTCTTGTAGGTCTGCCAGACGGTGCCCGACGTGCTGCCTCCCAGGGGTTTGGTGCAGTCCGGCACGCCGCGGTCGCCCACCTGCGGCGTCCAGTTCAAGGCGATGAACATCTGCCAGGCGTAGGTGGCGAATGTCCCGGCGTCGCCGCTGGGCGGCGGCGGCGTGGTGGGGAATTGGCAGGCGTTGCCGCCCGCCTGTTGCGCCTGGGCCGTAAGGGCGCCCAGACCCAATGCCAAGGCCGCAGCTGCCGCGATTGCTGTCCGTTTCATGAAAGCCCCCTGTATTGTAGGCAGGATGTTGCGCCGCGATCGCCGGCGGGGTGGTCAGGACTGGGCCGCCACGGTCTCCGCCGTCACCATGGGCGCGGCCGCGAAATCGGCGGTTGCGGCGGCAGGCGCGAACTGGAAGGCCGGGGCCGCGTAGAGCGTATCGTCGGTTGGCGCTGAACCATCCGCCGGTTGGTTGACCACCTTTTCCAGCACCACCAGGCGCAACTCGAACATCAGGCCCAGGGAGGCGCGCAGCTTGTTCGGCTCGCCATTGAAGGTGGTGTGCAGGGCGTTCAGCAGGCTGGTGTAGGTGTAATTGGCCTGGGCCACCCCGCTATAGGCCAGCGTGTCCGGCGCGTAATCGGACAGGTGGCTGTTTTCCACGAACTGGATAACGCCCTCAGGCTCGAAGGGCACTGGCGCGCCGGTGAAGGAATAACCCTGGGGCGCCATCGGATCCCGCACCAGGCGATGGCCGGCCACGATCTCCTCGAAGCGGTAGTAGTGGGCCGGCTGACCGTCGCCGTCGAAGGGATTGTGGGATGTTCCCTCGCCTTGGCGCTTGATCACTTCCAGCGCCCGCACTGCGGACGCCACATCGGTCACGGGGAAAAGCTGATCAGGCGGGAACCAGGCGTTGTCCACCACCTGGCGCGCCGGATCGCCGGTGAAGATGCCTTGGCCCAGGGCCACGATGCGGGCGATGATGGCGTCGTAGAATTCGCCGATGGTGGCGTATCCGCGTTCGCCCGGCGCCTTCAGCAGGCGGGGGAAATGCTGCGGCGTCTCCGGCAACTCGATGCGCATGAAGACGTTCTGAACCAGATCCAGGCTCAGCGGCGCCAGCCCCACGATCAGGCCGTCATCCACGTTCATGGGCAGGGGCCCGGGATATGTGGGGATGAACTTGGGATGGTTGATCACCGGCCTGCCGCCGATGGCGTTCAGCACGTTGGCGGCGATGGTCATGTGCAGCATCTCCTCCACCACGATGGAGTGGATGATCTGCGCAGCCGCGACGTTGTGGCCCTTCTTGATGGAGTAGAGGGCCGAAAGGTAGGGCGGGATGGTGGAGTGCTCCAGTTCCACCGCCGACTGCAGGAAGGGCCAGAGGTCGGCGGCGCAGGCCGCCCCCTTCAGACGTTGGAGGATGTCAGGGCGGAGGCTGAGGTGGCGGGCGGCGTTGGTCGACATGGGCGGGCATCTCCGATCGGGGGGCGGGCGCGCCAAGGAGCGTGTTCTTGGCGCGCACCAGCGGGGTATGGCCAGCGGGGAACAGGTGTCGGCGCCGGTCAGGCGCCGGCCTTCGAGCCCGCCTTGGATTTGGCATAGGCGCGGGCGAAGGTGGTCTTGCCACCAGCGGGCGCCACGACCTCGGCCGGGGCGGATGCCGTTTTCAGGTCCGTCGCCGGAGCCGGGGCCGCCGGTGTCGTCGCGTGGGCCAGCGCGGCCTGGAAGTCCGCGTCCCGGTCCAGGGCGCCCAGCCATTTGACGATGGTTTGCCGCTTCCCTTCCGACAGGTCACGGGTGACCGGCATGTAGTTGGGGTCGGTGATATGCAGCGAGAACGCCAGCGACAGGATCTCCCGGTTGTGGAAAACCGACAGCGGGTTGTTCAGGTTGACCAGCCGCCGGCTCATGATGGGGTAAAGGTTGGCGTACTGCTGGAAGATGGGCTCGATGTTGGCGGCCCAGGTCGGGGTTTGCGGCACCGGATAGGCGTCGCGCAGATGGACGGCGATAACCTCGAAGGGGCCGAAATTCTGCCGGCTCTCTCCGGCGATCTGATAGGTGATGTTGTAGAGCTGACCATCGATGTAGCCGCGCGGATTGTTCGGCGGCGACCCCTGGACGGTGATGGTCACCGTGCCGTCGGCGCCGGTCGCCACCGTGGTGGGGAAATTGAGGGCCGACATGGGAATGCCCGCCGCTGGGATGGGGGCGGCGGGCTGATCGATGCCGTAGCCACCGCCCAGGCCGTCCATCTCGCCGGTCTGGGCCAGCACCAGGCTGGTGAAGGGCGTGGGCTGGCCATAGCTGGCGGCGTATAGGGTGGTGGTGACGCCGACCGGCCCATTCTGGCTGCTGTCGATGCGCAGCACAAAGGGTTCGGCGCCGACGAACTGGCCGCCGGCGGTTTCGCGGATAGCGACCAGGGGTACGGGCGCGTTCTGGGGCTGGGTGGCCAGGGCGAGGGGGGTATAGACGCCGGGTGACTGGTTGTTCAGCTGGGTCTTGTTCAGCGTGAACTCCGCGATGCCGCCCGCCTTCAGCAGCCAGTCGGGGTCCTGGTAGGGGACGGTGCCGATGGGCTGGAAGTTGCCGACGCCGGCGGGCCCGCCTTCCGCCGTGTCGGGTCCCAGCAGCGACCCCACGGTCATGGTGCCGAGATCCAGCGGCTGATAGTTCGTGTCGATGGGCAGGGCGTTGCCCAGGTCGAGCAGCAGCCGGTGGTCGTTGCCCAGCGTGCCGGTGAAGAAGTTGATGTTGTTCCACGAGGTGGAACCGCTCTGCGGCGCGAAGCGGCGTCCCACCACGAAGGATTCCGGCTCCCCCACGAAATAGGGGCCGATGACGCCGGAAACGGTGCCGAAAGTGAAGCCGGGCTGGGTATGGTCATCACGGTAGGCGTAGGTGACCAGTCGGATCGATAGCTGATCCCCCTCGGTCTTGTCGCGCAGCTCCTTAAGGAAGGCGCTGTCGGGCAGATCGTCCGCCCATTCCACCCCCGTCAGCACCGACTGGAACAGGGCCGAGGCCGCGGCATCCCCCCCAAAGCCGGAAACCCGCGTGAACCATAGGTCGCGGAAGGGGTTGGGGGCGTATTTGCCGCCGACCAGCGTCGTGGCACCTGTGGCGTCGACCTTGGCCAGGCGCACCACCAGGCCCCACAACTGGGAGGCGAGCTGCCATTGCGGGTCGATGTCGACGATCTTGCCACTAGTACGGGTGTTGGAATCCAATACCGCCATGCCCACGATGGGGTCGACGCTGGGGTTGTCCGTGCTGCGCCCATCGGCGTAATGCACGCCGCGCACCACGCAGTCGATCAGCCGGAATGCCCCCGATCCCGAGGGATTCCACCAGCCCTCCGCCTTGTCGCCGTGCCCGTATTCCTGATACTCGGGCAAGAAGCTGGCGCTGTCGTAGTGGCGGACGTCGTTGTTGACCGTCGACGGATCCGCCTGGAATCGGCCGGAAAACACCAATCGGGTCGCGTTCAAATAACTCATGGCGTTGGCCCCTGTCGTGAAGGTGCGCCAATGCGGATGAACCGCTACGGCAAGAAGATTGCGGCACGGAAGACGACCGGCGGCGGAGCCATCGGCGACCACCATCCCGGCGCTTCGGAAAATTGCAATTAAAGCGTATGGGCGCGCGCTATGCGTCACATACGACTAGATCTGTGCGGAAACGGCATACGCCATTGATTGATTGTCTGTGCGGCTATACCATTTTATCGAGCACTAGAAAAGGTATTTGCACGCATGAACCTTCAATCAAGAGGTGTGACCGTCCCCGCGCACACCAACGGCCCCGGCGACATCGTTCGCCAGCGCTTTGCCGTGACCTACGATTACGCCGTCGCCTTCACCCGGGACTGCTTCCACCCGCAGAATGGGACCCTGGCCGCCGTGATGGCCGCCGGGGCGTGCCCGGGGGCGCGCTGTCTGGTCTTCCTGGACATGGGGGTGATGGAGGGACGCCCTGGCCTGTCTGACGCCGTCAGCGCCTATTTCCACACCCGCGCCGATGTGCCGGCCCTGACGCGGGCGCCCATCCCACTGCCGGGGGGGGAGGGGGTGAAGAATGAGGCGCACTATATCGGCCGCATGCACGACGCTATTTTCGACGCCGGCATCGATCGCCACTCTTATGTGTTGGCCGTGGGGGGCGGCGCCTTTCTGGACGCGGTCGGCCTGGCGGCGTCGACCGCCCATCGCGGCGTGCGCCTGATCCGGATCCCCACCACCGTCCTGGCCCAAAACGACAGCGGCGTGGGCGTGAAGACAGCCATCAACCGCAATGGCGCCAAAAACCAGATCGGTACGTTCGCCCCACCCTGGGCGGTGGTGAACGACTCCGCGTTTTTGGACACCTTGCCGGCCCGCGACCGTGTTGCCGGCATGGCGGAGGCGGTGAAGGTGGCGCTGATTCGCGACGGCGCCTTCTTCCAGTGGCTGGAGCGCAACGCCGACGCCCTGGCCCTGTTCGAACCGGCGGCCACGGACTGGATGATCCGGCGCTGTGCCGAACTGCACATGGCCCAGATCGCCGGGGGCGGCGACCCGTTCGAGCAAGGCAGCGCCCGGCCCCTGGATTACGGGCACTGGATCGCCCACAAGCTGGAAAGCCTGACCCGCCACCATCTGCGCCATGGCGAGGCGGTGGCCATCGGCCTGGCGCTGGACACCCGCTACTCCGTCCTGGCGGGCATGCTGCCCCCCGGAGCGGAGACCCGCGTCGCCGTTTTGCTGGAGCATCTGGGCTTTCGCCTGTGGCACCCCATCCTGGCGCGGCCGGCGGCGGAGGTACGGGCCCTTGCCCTGGCGGCGCTGGAGGAGTTCCGCGAACATCTGGGCGGGGAACTGACCATCACCTTGCTGGCCGGGATCGGCCACGGGGTGGAAGTGCATGAGATGGACACGGCGCTGATCACGCAGGCGCTGGACTGGCTGGCCGAACGGGAGACCCCCTGATGCGCCTGCCCGGAGGACAAGGCTGGCTGGGCTACTGCCTGAACGTCCACCCCACACAAACCATAGCCGACGTCAAAGCGGCGCTGCTGGGCCCGGTGCGCGAGATCAAGCGGCGGCTGTGTCCTGACGCGCCCTTCGCCGTGGGGCTGCGCCTGTCGGCGGAGGCGGCCGCCGATCCGGATGCGGCGGCGGCCGAACTGGCCGACCTGTTCGCTGCCGAGGGGTACGTCGCCTACACCATGAACGGCTTCCCCTACGGTCCCTTCCACGGCGTCAGCGTCAAGACCGACGTATATCAACCGGATTGGACCACGCCGGAGCGGCGGCACTACACGGCCAATCTGGCACGCATCATGGCGGCCCTGATACCGGCCGGCGGCACCGCCACCATCAGCACCGTGCCCGGCGGCTTCGTCGGCAGCACCCGCGACTGGCAGGACCGTGTGGCCGATGGCCTGCTGCGCAGCGTCGCCGACCTCGTGACCCTGTGGCGCCAGACCGGCCGCACGGTGGCGCTGGCCCTGGAGCCGGAGCCCTGGTGCCTGCTGGAAACCACGCAGGATGCCGTGAGCTTCTTCAAGGACTGGTTGTTCACCCCGACGGCGGTGCTGCAATTGGCGGCGCTGACGGGCCTCACGCCTGACGAAGCCGCGGCCGCCCTGCCCAGGCACCTGGGGCTGTGCCTGGACGTGTGCCACATGGCGGTGGCGTTCGAGACACCGGAGGAAACCTTCGCGTCCCTGGCCGAGGCCGGCATTCCCATCCACAAGGTGCAATTGAGCGCAGCATTGCGGATTGACCGCATGGATGCGGAAGCGCGGCATCAGGTGGCCGCCTTCAGGGACACCGTCTACCTGCACCAGGTGGTGACCCGGGCGCCGGACGGGGCTACCCGCCGTTTCCTGGACCTGCCGGAGGCGCTGGCCTCCGCTGGGGATGGCGAGGAATGGCGCATCCATTTCCATGTGCCCGTCTTCACGGAGCCGCGCCCACCGCTGGGCTCCACCCGGCCGGTACTGGAGCGGGTGCTGGCGCTGCACCGGGCGCGACCGATCTCCGCTCATCTGGAGATAGAGACCTATACCTGGGACGTGCTGCCCGCCGGCACCGGCCTCATGGAGGATTTCGGCGGGGGTGCGGACGTCACCGGGGGCATTGAGAGGGAATTGGAATGGGTACTGCGCCAGCTATCCTGATCCGGCCGCGCGCCGTGTTGATCCTGGGCCGGGTTTCCAACCTGCCGACGGTGCTGTCCAACGCCCTGGCCGGCATCATCCTGTCCGGGGGTGCCCCGGAGATCGGCCCCGCCGACGCCGCCCGCGCCCTGCTGGCGCTGGTCCTGTTCTACATCGGCGGCATGTACCTGAACGACGCCATGGATGTGGAGATCGACGCGCGCGAAAGGCCCGGCCGCCCCATTCCCAAGGGCGACGCCTCACGCGCGGCGGTGTTCACCGCCGGCTTCGCCCTGCTGGGCTTGGGCCTGGCCCTGGCGGCGGCGGCGGGCCCGCGCGCCGGTGTCGCGGCGGGGGCCCTGGTGGGCGCCATCCTGCTCTATGATTGGATACACAAGCGGACGGCAGCGGCCCCCCTGGTGATGGGGCTCTGCCGCTTGCTGTGCTACGGCACGGCGGCGGCCATGGCCGGTGGACGCCTGGACGCCCCCGGCCTGTGGATCGGCGGTACGGGGCTGTTCTGCCTGGTCGTGGGCCTGACCTACGCCGCCCGGCAGGAGGCTTACGACCGCTTGGGCGCCGCCTGGCCGCTGGCCGTGCTGGCCATGCCGTTGATCATCGCCATCGGCGCCGCGCTGACGGGGCAGGGAGCCGTCCCGCTGGCCCTGGCCTTGAGCCTGGCGTTGGGGCTGGCCTGCGCCGCCGGCCTGCGCCGTTTTTTCCGCCGTGCGCCCGGCGATGTGCCCCGGGCGGTGGCGCTGCTGATCGCGGCCATCGCCCTGTATGACGCCGCGTTGATCGCCGCCGCCGGGGGCGACGTCGCGGTGGTGGCCGTGGCGGTCCTATGCTTCCCCCTTACCTTGATCCTGCAGCGTGTGATCCCAGGCACCTGACGGCGTGGCCGTTGGGCGGTCAGTCGAACACATGCGCCAGCACCAGCGCCTTGAAATCCGTGGCGGCCACGGCCCCCTCCGGCAGCAGATGGGGGGCCGAACTGATGACCAGCGGCCCCTGTGCCGGATCGTCGGTGAGGCGGCCATGGGACCCGCGCACCAGCGCCGTGTCGCCGGCGGAGATGACATCCATGAGGCGGCGCTGGCCAAGCTTGCGCAAGGCCAGGCGCCAGGCCGAAGCCAGTTTGGGCCACCGCAGGGCCGGATCGAAGAACAACTCCACCGGATCGTAGCCCGGCTTGCGGTGAATATCGACGGTGCGGGCGTAATCGGGCGCGCGGGCGGGATCCGTCCAGTAATGGTAGGCGAACCAGCGATCAGCCCGGCTGACCGCCACCAGTTCGCCAGCGCGCGGATGATCCAGCCCCTGGACGCGCTTTTCCGCCTGCCCCCACACCGCCTCGACCCCATCGAGCCCGGCGACCAGATCCCTGACCCGGTCGATATCCTGGGGATCGCGTACATAGATGTGCGCCACCTGGTGGTCGGCCAGGGCGAAAGCGGCGGACGCGCCGGCGTCGAAAACGTCACGTCCCAGTTCGGACCGGACGGCGATCAGCCCCGCCTCGCGGAGCGCGCGGTTGATGAAGATGGCCTCTGTGACGGGCGTGATGCCATATTCCGACACGACGACCACCCGGGCGCCGGCGGCCTCGGCGTCGACGATCAAATCACCGGCCAGGGCGTCTACATCGCGCAGGGCCTGGCGTACCGCCGGGTGGGAAGGGTCGGGCCCGAAGCGCTGCAGATCATAATCCAAGTGGGGCAAATAGGTCAGGGTCAGCGTCGGCTGGTGCGCCGTCATGACATGGCGGGTGGCCTCCGCGATCCAGCGGCTAGCGGTGATGTCGGCCATCGGCCCCCAGAAACGGAACAGGGGGAAGGTGCCCAGCCGTTCGGTGAGGGTGTCGCGCAATTCCGGTGGATGGCTGTAGCAGTCCGGTATCTTGCGGCCATCCGCCGGATACAGGGGCCGGGGTGTCACGCTCCAATCCGCCGACGCATACATGTTGTACCACCAGAACAGCTTGGCGCAGGTGAAGCCCGGATCGCGCGCCTTGCCGGCCTCCCACAGCTTTTCCCCCTGGACCAGACGGTTGGACTGACGCCACAGCATCACCTCCGCCTGGTCGCGGAAATACCAGCCGTTGGCCACGGCGCCATGCCCGGAAGGCGGCAGGCCCGTCACCAGCGTAGACTGGACCGTGCAGGTCACCGCCGGCGTCACCGTCGCCAGGGGCCGTAGTCCGCCACGCGACGCCAGAGCCGCGAGATGGGGCGTGTCGGCCCCCACCAGATCGGGGGTGAGCCCCACCACAAGAAGAACAACGGTACGATGCATATTTTTAGGATATCCCGCCGTGTCGGATCGTTTTTCGCGTGCCATCATGCGGCAACATGTATCATTATGATATGGATAAGGAACGGATTAAAACCTTAAGTACGTGGTTGTGCGCATGAACGATGCTGCTCAGGAGTTGTTGCGGGACTGGACCGCCCGGCAGGCGCCGGCTACGGGGCGGGAATGGCTGGACGCGCGGCTGGGCCAGATCGGCGCCATGACCCCGGGCGATCCGGCCGCCGAAAGGGCCTTGGCCATCGCCTTTGGCCAGGTCCCGCGCCAACTGGGGCGCGGTCCCCTGGCCCTGACGGCCGACGACATCGCCGCGGCGGAAGCGGTGCGGCCCGGCTGGCGGCCCCAGTCATGGAGCCTGGAAGGGGCGGCACGCATCCTGCTGCTGCTGCGCTGCCCGTCCGCCACGCCTGATACCTTCCACGCGCGCTTTCAACGGCTGCGGCGGGCGGCGGACCCGGCGGAACAGGTCGCCCTTTTCCAGGGGCTTCCGCTCTATCCCCATGCCCACGCGCTGGTGGATGAGGTGGGGGAGGGACTGCGCACCAACATCCGCCCTGTCTTCGAGGCCATCGCCCATCACAGCCCCTATCCGCGCGAGCATATGGATGAGCATCGCTGGAACCACATGGTGCTGAAGGCGCTGTTCGTCGACAGCACGCTGGCCCCCATCCAGGGGCTGGATGCGCGGGCGAACCCTGATCTGGCCCGCATACTGCGCGATTACGCCCGGGAACGTCGGGCGGCGGGCCGACGCATATCGGTGGAGTTGTGGCGGTGCCTCGGCCCCTTCGCCGCCGAGATCGGGGCGGTTGACGACCTGGCCTTGGCGGCGCGCAGCGACGATCCGGAGGAGCGCGCCGCGGCCGGCGCGTGGATGGAAAGGGAACACTTCTGATGCAGTATATCGATCCGCATGCCCACATGATCTCGCGGACCACCGATGATTACCAGGCGATGGCGGCCGCCGGCGTGGTCGCGGTCATCGAGCCCGCCTTCTGGCTGGGCCAGCCCCGCACCCATGTCGCCAGCTATGCCGACTATTTGTCCGCCATTCTGGGTTTCGAGCGGTTCCGCGCCAGCCAGTTCGGCGTCCACCATTACTGCACCATCGGCCTCAATTCCAAGGAGGCGAACGATGAGGCGTTGGCTGAGGCGGTAATGGAAATCCTGCCCCTGTTCGCGCAAAAGGACGGTGTCGTCGCCATTGGCGAGATCGGTTATGACGAACAGACGGCGCTGGAGGACCGTTATTTCCGCCTGCAACTGGATCTGGCGCGGGAGTTGTCGCTGCCGGTCATGATCCACACCCCACACCGCGACAAGAAGCAGGGCACGCTGCGCTCCATGGCCGTTTGCCTGGAACACGGCCTGTCGCCGGCCCAGGTGGTGGTGGATCACAACAATGAAGAGACGGTGCGCGACGTCCTGGACCAGGGCTTCTGGGCCGCTTTCTCCATCTATCCCAGCACCAAGATGGGCGACGCCCGCATGGTGGAGATACTGAAGCGCTACGGTGCCGATCGGATCATTGTCAACTCAGCCTGCGACTGGGGCATTTCCGATCCCCTGGCGGTGCCCAAAACCGCGCGCCTGGCGTTGGAGCAGGGGGTTCCGGCCGAACAGGTGAGTCTGGCCTGCTATGCCAACGCCCTGACGGCCTTCGCCCCGAGTGGTCAAATTTCCGAAACCGACTGGGCGGGGCCGGCCGTCATTGATCAGCGTACCTCCTTCGCCGGCAACTCCATCTTGAGAGGGGGCCGTGAGGCCGTGGTCACGGGACTTGACTCTGCCTTTTAAGCGATGGCCGGCGCCGTTCAGGAAGGGCCGAACCGGGCTGCGCTGATAGATCACCTGACGGTACCCGCCACACCGGCCGCCGCGAGTGCCGGTGTGGCCATGCCGCCTTCGATGGGGTTTGAGGGAGTTGCCGGCAACATGTCGGCATCCCAATCTCGGCTTTACCGTCCATCCGGCGTTCCCTCACCGTTTCATTTGCGAAACGCTTATGATGGGGGAACCACCCAAGCGGGCCGGCCAGAAAGGTGGATGGATGGAAAAATCTTTTGTAAACAATGAGATGCAGATTTCTGTGGGGTGACCTTATAAATGCCCCATAAAGATATTACGTTTCAATGCTCCAAAAAATAAATAATTCTGGGGAAATTTAAGGTGTCTTGCAAAATAATAGATAATTAAATTCCGTCAAAATCACTAAAGTGTTCTTATAAACATAACGGGCCTATGCCATAGAAATTTTATCGTTCTTTGCGGTTATCTTCCATCGCCGTCGCATTTGCGCGGCAGTTGCTGTCCTTTCACCTTCGTGCCGGGTGCTGTCATTCAGTATTCGGCATGGTGGAAGTGCTTAGCGGTCAGGCTCGCTCCTGATCGGGCAAGGCGGCAATTGACGAAGGGGGTAACTCAGCTATGGATTGGTGTGAAATGTTCAAAAGTGGTCCTGTCCGCCGCGCCCGGGGTGGGACAGCGCGGACCCTGCTTCTTGCCACGGCCGTGCCCGCGTCGCTGCTGATGTCGTCGGCGGTCCTGGCCGATGAAGTCGCGGACCCGTCCAAGCCCAGCGCTCCCGCGTCGGCGGGGGCATCGTGCGATCCTTACGCGACCTATTCATGCCTGGACGAATATTTGGGCACCGGTTTCTTTGAGCGGTTCGCCAATTACTACGCGCTGGAATGGGGACAGGCGGCCGCCCCCTCCGATCCCAATGCGCCGGCCAGCCGCCGTGATGACTGGCCCGCCACGCCGCAGTCGACCCCGCCCATGCCCTTCACGGAATGGCCCTATGGTGGCGCGACCGCGCTGGGCGTCACCCGGCCCAACTCGGTCGACTCTCCCCTTATGGTCGCCTTGGGCAACACCGCGCCCGGCGAATGGCTGCAGGATCATAATTTCCAGCTCTATGGCTGGGTCAATGCCGGCTTCAACGTCAGCAGCAACACCGTTCGTCCTGGTGGCAACGCGCCCATCGCCTATGCGTACACCCCCAACACCGTGCAACTGGACCAGGTCGTCCTATACCTGGACCGTTTCCCTGATACGGTGCAGACCGATCATATCGATTGGGGCATGCGGCTGTCGGCCATCTATGGCGAGAATTATCGCTACACGACGTCATACGGCATCGCCAGCTATCAGCTTTTGAAGAAAAACAACGTCAATGGCTACGATTTCCCCATGCTTTATGGGGAGCTGTACATTCCGCAAGTGGCACAGGGACTGATGCTGCGCGCCGGGCGTTACATTTCCCTGCCCGATATCGAGGCACAGCTTGCCCCGAACAACTACATGTATACTCATTCGATGACGTATACGTTTGATAACTACACGAACGAGGGCGTGCAGGCCACTCTGGCCGCGACGAAGAACCTGTTCCTGCAGTTGGGCGTCAGTATCGGCACCGAGGCGCCGTTCTGGCATTGGGGGGAAAGGGTCAAGAACCCGGCGCCCAATCCGCTCTACCCCGGCAACACTTTCCTGAAGGATCCGGGGGCCAAGCCGTCGCTGACGGGCTGCATCCGCTATACGACCGATAGCGGCGACGATAACGTCTATACTTGTGCAAACGGGATCAATAACGGCGTCTGGGGGTACAATAACCTCCAGTGGTATGGTGTTACTTACTATCACAAATTCAACGATAAGTGGCACTTGTCCTGGGAAATCTATGACCTGCACCAGAACGGCGTGCCCAATCTGAACAACGCCACGGCCATGGCCGCCTATGCCGCCGGCGGCACGCCTTTCTCGCCGCAATACATGCCCTATAACGCGCCGGGGCTGGCCAATTGCTCCAACCCCAACGCGTTGACCTGCCGCGCCACCGCCATCGGCACCGTGGCCTACCTGAACTATCAGATCACTCCCCGGGATAATATTTCGTTCCGGCCGGAGTTCTTCGATGACCAGCAGGGGCAGCGGACGGGCACTAAGGCGAAATACTTCAACCTGGGCCTGGGCTGGCAGCATTGGTGGTCGCCGCAGGTGGAGATCCGGCCCGAGATCGACTGGGATCGGTCCCTGGGCGTGAACGCCTTCAACGGCAACGCCAATGCCGGTATCGCCCCCGACCGTAAATACACGGTCATGGGTGCCATGGACGTGATCCTGCACTTCTAGAAAAAGCGGCGGGTGGGGGCTGGTCAAGATGGCGGCGCGAAAGAAACCGCGACTGATCGGCCCCCATCATTTCCTGGCCGTGGTTGACCATGACACCCGACGATTCTCACTGGAAGGTCCCATGCGGGATAACACGGTGTGGTTGGAGGAGTGCCTGCGGGCAAGCCGCGCCGGAAGAAGAATTTCAATATCCCGGGTGGAGAAGAGGCAGGACAAGGCCTTCGCCTTGTCGATCCAGGCCCGGGGATATGAGCAATGGCCGGCGCGGACCATCCTCGCTCCATGCGCCGCCGACAAAAATGGAGACTGACATGAAAAAGATGCTGCCCCTTGCCGGCGTCGCCCTGGTGATCCTGTGCGCCGCTGGGACCCTGGCGTCGCCGGCCCAACCCGACGCGGCTTGCGCCGCCCCCCTGGCCGCCATGACGCGGCAATGGGATGAGGCGGGCTTCCAGGCCCCCGCCAAGCCCGCCCAAATTTATGTTGTGGGTAAAGCGGGCCGCCAAGTTTCGGAAATCGATTACGCCTTTCTCAAGAACCAGCTGGTGCTGGCGTCCCGCGAGTGCGACGGAGGGGCCACCGGCGATGCGCTGCGCCATATCGCGGCGATGCGGCACCGTCTGGCCCAGCTGGGTCTGGCCCCGGAGCGGTGACACGGCACCGGATGATCCCGCTCCCTGTTTGGCCGCCGCCGCCGTGGTGTCGCATATCACCCTCCGTGGTGATCCGGGTGCGCGGGCGACCCAACTGAGCCAGCGTTTCCAGCCGGGCAACGCTTCTGGAGCCCGGCTGGTGTATCATCCGGCCGCTTTTCCTATCCGGGGCGGTGCCCTGTACCATAAGTCCCGGGCGCGTCAGGTGTCGGCTGCCAGCCGGTAGCCGATACCCATCTCGGTGCGGATGAGCCGGCCGCGGCCCGGCTCGTCCCCCAGCTTGAGGCGCAGTTGCCGCACATAGACGCGCAGATACTGCGGGTCCACGGACGTCTCCGCCTCATCACGGATTTTGCGCAGGATGAAGTCGTGGGTCAGGATCTTGCCCCGGTGTTCCGTCAGCACCCTCAGGATCCTGAATTCCGTCGGTGACAGGCGGACCTCCGCCCCGTCGCGATAGACGCGCTGAGCCACCAGGTCGATCTCAAGCGGTCCCACCCGCAGGCGGGCCTCGGTTCCCTTCATCTGATAGCCATGCTTCAGGGCGACACGCAGGCGCGCCGCCAATTCACCCACGCTGAACGGCTTGGTCACATAGTCGTCGGCGCCCAGGTCCAGGGCCTTGATCTTGTCGGCCTCATGGTCGCGGACGGACAGGACCAGCACCGGCACCGGGGAGCTGCGGCGGATTTCCGCCAGCACGTCAAAGCCGCTCATGTCCGGTAGGCCGAGGTCGAGGATGACGGCGTCGAAGCCGCCCTTGCCCAACCTGTCCAGCGCGGCCCTGCCCAGGCGGGCCTCCGTGACCTTGAAGTTGTGGCCACTGAGGCCCAGTCGCAGCAGGCGCTGGATCTGGGGTTCGTCATCAATGGCGAGGATGCTGGGGTTCAGGGACATCGTCAGGCTGGGAGTTGGGGCCGAGGGGCAGGGGCTTCGCCGGAGCCCCCGCGCCGGGGGACGGCCCAGGATCTTGTTGACAAGCGGGGCGGCGCGATCGCGTTCATGGTGATGGCGAAGCGCGCACATCATTGCAACGACAGGCGATTGTTTAGGGCGCGGCAAATTGTCTGGGGCCCGTTCAAGGCGGACGGCCCGCATTTGGGAATGACATGAACGATACCCAAGTAAAAGTGGAAACACTTATGGCGGCTGGTAACGGTCCGATATTTGCGGCGGCCCCTCGGAAATTGCTGACGCGGTTGCCGATTTTGCTCGGACCCTATGTCATCAGTTTCGCCATGGTGCTGGTGGCCACCGGTGTCGCGTACTTGGCGGACCGACTGGTGGCGCCCGCCAGCCTTGCCACCATCTACTTGAGCGCCGTGGTTTTCAGCGCCCTGCGCTATGGCTGGGGGCCGTCCCTGGCGACCGGTATCCTCAGTATCACCGCCTGGGATTTCCTGTTCATCCCGCCGGTTTATCATTTTGAGGTCGGCAGCCCGGAAGACCTGTTGGCCATGGCGCTGTTCTGTATCGTGGCCGTGGTGGTCAGTGAGTTGGTGTCCCAGATCAGAAGCAAGACAGCGACCATCAAGTTGCAGGCGGACACCACGGCCGCCCTGTTCGCCTTTTATCGCGAGATCACCAGCGTCGACACGGAGGAGGCTTTGAGCCGAACCATCGCGCGGCAGGTGGCGGGCCTGCTCGGCGGCCAGGCCGCGCTACAATGGTCGGGGGCGGACGGCCTCATCACCGGCGGCGAACCGGTGTCCGGCGCGGCGTCGGACACCGAATTGCGGGACTTGATGGTGCAGTGGCGGGCGGAGCAGGCGGCCGGCCTGCGGTTGCGGCCGTCGTGCAGGCCGGGGGCGTGCCTGGTTCCGCTGAGGGCGTCGGGAGCGCTGTTGGGGGTATTGGCGGTCTTCCGGCCGGCCACGTCGCCCTTTCTGCCGGCGGAGTTCGACCTGTTGCACGCCCTGGCCGATCAGGCCGCCCACGCGGCGGAGCGGATGCGGCTGACGGCGCAGGTGCAGCAGGTGCAGGCCCAGGCGGAAACGGAGCGTTTGCGCAACGCCCTGCTGACCTCCATTTCCCATGACCTGCGAACGCCTTTGGCCACGATCATGGGGGTGCATTCCGTGTTGCTGGATGCTAACGCGGACAACAGCCCGGCGGAACGGCAGGAACTGTTGGCCGGCGCCCAGGAAGAGGCGGACCGCCTCGACCGCTTCATCGGCAACCTGTTGGACATGACGCGGCTGGAGGCCGGCGGCTTGCGCTGCAAGCGTGAGGCGGTGGAGGTGGCGGATGTGATGGACGCCGCCCTGGACCGGGTGGGCGCTGCGCGCACGGGGCGGCCGCTGGCCATCGCCGTGGCCCCGGACCTGCCCATGGTCATGGCCGATTACCTGTTGATGGAACAGATCCTGTTCAATCTGCTCGACAATGCCCTGAAGCACACGCCGCCCGGCACCGCCCTGTCCGTTTCGGCCATGTTCCAGGACGGGCAAGTGCAAATCAGTATCGAAGATGCGGGGCCGGGCATTCCCCCGGATGCCTTGGAGGCGATTTTCGACAAATTCAGCCGCTTGCGGGCCGGCGACGCCAAGCGGACGGGAACCGGCCTGGGGTTGGCCATCTGCCGGGGGTTCGCCCAGGCCATGGGCGGGGGCATTTCCGCCGGGAACCGGGCCGGTGGCGGTGCGGTGTTCCGCCTGCGGTTGCCGGCCTGCGACCCCTCTTGAGAACCCGCCGCCGTCCTGGTCGCCGTCCTCGGCATCGCCCGGCCGGCCAGCTCATTTGGCCGCCGATGCTCCCGAGGTAACCATGCGACCGGTTAATGGTCGATTCGTCCAGGCGCACCGCCGCCACCGATGGCGCGCAAGGCGGTTCCGTGAGATGTGCTGCCTTAGATTTCCAGCCGCCATAAGGGCTTCAACCGCAGGGAAATGAGCGAATGGCATAGGGGGCGGCAACCGGAATATCAAAAGTTATACATTATGCAATGTTCACAGCCCCGCATCGAAACTGCAACGGAGACAACGGACAAGCCCCTTCGAACAACAGCTGGCGCACGTCGAACGCAGCCAGCGCCGATGATGAAGGAGCGAGGGGATGATCGGCTTTGGTGGGGTGGGCGCGGGGCGCCGCCAAGCGCTTCATTGGACGGTGAGCGGTACGGTGCTGTTGGCGCTGTTGGCGCCAATGGGGGTGGCGCCGATGGCGCGGGCGGCGGATGGGGCCGCCCCGGCGGATCAGCCCATAAGCGACGTGCTGGTCACAGGCGAACGCGTGGGCGGAACCCAGCGGGCGCTGGACGAAAAGCGGGAGAGCACCGCCGTCACCAGCGTCATGTCGGCCGAGGAGATCGCCCAGCATCCCGGTGGCAACATCGTCGACATCATCACCCACCTGCCCGGCCTGTCGGCGTTCAGCGACATGGGCCTGGGGCAGGCGGCGACGGGTGAGCAGGAATACGTCTCCATCCGGGGCATCGACTCTTCCTACAACGCCTACACGCTGAACGGCGTGCGGGTGCCGGCGGCGGATGCCAACAGCCGCGCCCTGTCGCTGAAAATGGTCGCGCCCTATGGCATCCAGGCGGTGACGGTGAACAAGACCCCCAACGTCGACATGGATGGCGACAGCATCGGCGGCACCATCGACATCCGCACCCCGTCAGCCTTCGACTTCATCGGTCCCATGACCAAGGTGACGATGCAGGGCGACTATTCCGACCTGGCCAGCAAGACCGGCGCCGACTTCATGGGCGGCGGCGGCCAGATCGAAACGGCGCAACGCTTCGCCAACAATATCGGCCTGTACGCCACCGGCTATTTCACCCGCAAGAACACGGCGGGCGAAACGGTAGAGGCCACGGGCTATGGGCCGACGCTGGCGTCGGAGGCGACGCAGACCGATTTCACCAAGGTCCACGGTCTGTCGGCGGCGGGCGTGCGTTATGACTATTACGAGGATGAAATCACCCGCTACGGCGGCAATTTCACCCTGGATAAGCAGGACCAGGACCAGCGCTATTACATCCTGGGCTCGTATTCGAAATACCAGGTCAAGGGCACCGACACCCAGCACAGCATCAACGGCGGCCAAGTCTGCTATTACTGTAACGGCACGACCTTCAGCGAACAGGGCATCCTGCCCGGCACCTATTTCCAGCTGCGCGACCAGAATGAGGAGCTGCTGACCACCAAGATCGGTGGGCGGAACGTCTGGGACCGGCTGACGGCCGACTATGATTTCTCCTACGGCTACAGCCGGATCGAGCGGCCCAACTATGTCGAGGGCAGCGCCTACGGCGCCGTCGATACGACCGGGACCACGTCCTTCGACCTCAGCGATCCGGCCGCGACCAAGGTCACCTATGGTACATCGGCGGACAAGGCCTATGCCCTGAGCCAGACGTCCGACCGGCTGTGGAAATTCCAAGGGTCGGACAGCGCTCAGGAAAACACCATGTACAGCGGCAAGGTGAACCTGAACTACAGCGTCCACCAGGGCATTCTGGACAATATCCGGGGCGGGTTAAGCCTCAGCCGGTCCGACCGCTACCAGTATCAGCACCAGTTCTTCGGCAACAACGGCGACAATTTCGTCATCTTGGACTCCAGTGGCGCCGTGCGTCCCTACTACAACCCGGCGGGCCCGACGGTGCAGGCGCTGGCAGGGCGCAACCTGTCGTCCTTCCTGGACGGCACCTACGCCGGCCAGTTCCGCGTCCTGGACCGCTCCACCTATGAGAACGGCGCCCTGCCGTACAAATACACCAGCCAATACGGCCTGGACCCCAGCACCGGCCAGGCGACCGGCAATCCGGGCGCCTACACCTACAACGACTATATCCGCAACACGGTGTACGGCACCGAGGACATCTACGCGGCCTATGTCGAGGCGAACTTCCAATACCGCGATCTGCGCGCGACGGTGGGGATGCGCTATGAGGATACCGATTTCGCCAGCCGGCAGTGGCAGGTGGACGGTGACGGTGGCGCCTGGAAAACCAGCTCCAACCATTATGGCGAGGTCCTGCCCAGCCTGATCCTGACCTATCGCCCGGACGACGCCTTCGTTTACCGCGCCGCGGTGCGCCAGTCCTTCTCCCGCCCGGCGTTCGGCCTGATCGCCAGCCCGGTGACCATTTCCCGCAACGACGTCACCGGCCAGATCAACGGGATCAGCCAGGGCAATCCCAATCTGAAGCCGTCGGAGGCGACCAACTACGACCTGTCGGCCGAATATTACGGGCCGGACCAAATGGTGGTGGAGGTCAACGCCTATTATAAATCGATCCGCGACTTCATTTACGCCGCCAGCTCCTCCGGTGCGGCGCCCAGCGCCAATGTCGCCACCGCCAACAATGGCGGCATCGTCGTCAGCGAGTATGAGAACGGCGGCAACGCCGACCTGATGGGCCTGACCTTGGATGCCCGCCGCAAGCTGACGGAATTGCCGGGCGTTTGGGGCGGCTTCGGCCTCGGCGGCTCGGTGACGGTGCAGCACAGCTCCGCCGACAGCCGGCGGCCCGACCATTTCGGCCGCGACACCTGGCTGCCGCGCGCGCCGGAGCTGATGTACAACGTCGACCTGTTCTACGAGAAGGATGGCCTGAAGGCCGACCTGTCCTTCCAGTACACCGGGCTGCAGCTGGTGGGCCTGACCAGCAACAACTTGGACACCTACCTGCAGCCGGTGAAAAGCCTGGACTTCAGCGTCAGCTATCCCTTCGCCGGCGTGACGGTGACCTTGGCCGCCAAGAACCTGACGGACAATGTCCAGTTCTACAAAACCCTGGGCAAGACCACGCAGTACCTGGGCACTCAGGATGGCGGCGGTAACGGTTCCTATGTGGAAACCGGGCGCTTCATCACGCTGACCGCCGCCTACCAATTCTAAGGGGGGCTGTCTGAGTAAGGCGGTCCGGAGTGGGAATGGGCTGGCCGCCCGCCGCTAACGGGAGGCCAGCCAGGCCCGCACGCCGCCGATGGTGCGGAAGTCATCCACCGCCCGCACATCGGCGTTGGGCAGGACGGCCGCCGCCATGTCGGCCAGGGCGCGGCCGGGGCCCAATTCCAGCACCGTGGTCACGCCCCGTTCGCCCAGGGCGTCCAGCACGTCCGCCCACACGATGGCTTCCGCCACCTGGCGGGCCAGCCCTGCCAGGGCTTGGCTGGGATTGATGACCCGCCGGGCTCCGCTGGCCGTCATCAGGCCCAGGGTGGGACGTGCCGCCGGCGTCGCCTCCAAGGCGGCGGCGAACGGTGCCACCGCCCCGGCCAGGCGGGGGGTGTGGGAGGCGACGCGCACAGCCATGGGTGCCGCCCGCGCCGCCCCTTGGGCCAGGGCAGCGGCGCAGAACGCTTCTGTCGCCGGCCGTGTCCCGCCGACAACGAACAACTGGTCGGGGTTCACGATGGCGATGGCGCAATCGAAGCGCCGGGCCAGATCTTCGATGGCGGCGCGGGGCAGCCCGCGCACATAGGCCAGTTGGTCGTCCGGTCCGCCCGCGGCGTCCATGGCGCGCGCCCGCTGATCGACCAGGGCCAAGGTGTCGGCGGCGCTCCATACTCCGGCGACGCCCCAGGCCGCCATTTCACCGACGCTGTAGCCCGCCACGAGGGTATCCGCCGGGGCCCCCTCGGGGAACAGGGCCGCGGCGGTGGCCAGGGCGCGGGTCACGCACAGGATCTGCCCCTCCCGATTGGCATGCAGGGCGTCGTCGGGCGCCGTTCGGCAGAACTCAACGGGATGGACGCCCAGCACGACGGTGGCGGCCGCCAGGACCGCCTCGGCCGCCGGCACCTCCGCCAGCAGATCGAAGGTGGTGCGATCCTGCCGGCCCTGGCCGGAGCAGAGCAGCGCCAGGGTCACGCTTCCACCATTTCCGTGAACAGCGCCATGGCCAGCAGGTCGGCGCATCCGCCCGGGCTCAGGTTACGGGCGACGAAATCCTGATGGACCGCCTTGGCCTGCCAACGCCAGCGCGGGTGCCCCACACCGCCGCCGCGCAAGAAGCCGTGCGCGGCGTCGCGGGCGAACGCCAGCCCCTCCGCCCCACCGCGATACAGCAGGTTGCTGTCGTCCACAGCGGCGATCAGGGCCATGCAGGCGTGAACGCGCGCCGCTTCCTCATCCTGCGGCGCCAGCCGGCGGCCCTCGGCCAGGGCGGGGCGGGCGACGTCATAGACGCATGGCATGCCGGCGGCGGCCTCTTCCCGCGCGCCGCCGACGCGATACCGCCGCGCCACCACGCCGCCATGGCTGTCCGTTTCCTGCGGCGTGGCGGTGATCTCCACACCCCAGCGCTGGGCGATCAGCGCGCCCAGCGACCCCTGCCAGGGGCGGGCGGTGGCCAGGCCCGCCGCCGCCGACAGCAGGCCCAGCCCGAAGATGGCGCCGCGGTGGGTGTTCACCCCACCCGTGGCCTGGCGCATGGCCCGTTCCGCCGCCAGCCCGATCTGGCGCAGCCGGTCCATGCCGGCATCAGCGGCGCCGGCCTGCGCCAAGGCGACGAAAAAGGGCTCCAGCGTCCGGGCGCTGAGGCGCAGCAGGTCGGCGTCCATGTCGCGGTGGGCGCCGGTGTCGATGTGGCTGACCAGGCCGGGCTTGGGCCACGTCTCCACCTCCAGGACCAACGCCCGCGTCGCCAGGCATCCGATCCAGCGGGGATCCGTTGCCCGCATGTAGGGCGTCCGTGTCTGGGGAAGGGAGGTCATGGAAACACGCCCTCCCGCGGGACCAGGGTGGTGGCCTCCGCCGTCTTGACCAGCAGGTCCGGCGCGTCCGACATCCACTCGCGCCACTGCACGCCGGCACCGGCGGGGGACAGCAGTTCGGCGTCCAGGCGCATCGGCGCCTCCACCGCGATCTCCGCCAGCGCGGTCGTTAGCCGGGCGGCGTCCGCTTGGGTCGGGCAGGGGATCAGTAGGTCCAGGTCCGACGTGGCCGTCAGATAGGGCAGCCCGGTCAAATGCTGCCACGCCAGGCTGCCGAAACAGCGCCAGGCGGGTTCCCGGGAAAGCAAGGCGTCGATGACCGTCTGCCAAGCCTCCGGCGCCGCCGCGCGGGCGTCCCGCAAAAGGGGTGGCGGCGCCACCCACCGGATCGCGTCCGGGGGGCAGGACAGGGCCAGGCGCTTGCGGCCCATGCCCGGCGGCAGTGGCAGCCCGAGGGGAACGGCCCCGGCCGGGTCGCCGCACAGCCGCCGGCGAAAGATGGCCGGCCGGCCGAAGTCCGCCCAATCCAGCACGGTGTCCTCCAGCCCCGCCACGTGGTCGCGCCAGGCGGCGGGGGTCAGGTAGGCCAGGTCGTGGCGGCGGGCGGCGGCAGGGTCAGCCATGGGCCAGCGCCAGTTGTTCCACTTCGCGCGCGATGGCGGCGGCCTTCTGCCGGCCGCCCCGGTCCAGGCCCCACCGCGCCCGCTCGTCGCCAGTGGCGGGGCGGGCGAGCACGGCCTTCAGCTGGTCGCTCAGCGGTTGGGCCGGGTCCCAGATTTCCGCGATGGCGCCGGTGGCGAACAAATTGTCCAGGCCGGGCGCGAAGACCGGCGTGGTGGCCGCCTTCTCCTTCAGCACGTCGACCGACAGCTTGGTCACCCGCGCCATGGAGGGCAGGTCCATCACCTCGGGCCAGGCGCCGGGCAGGGCCACCAGCTCACCGCAGGCCAGGGCGGTGGCGATGAAGGCGCCGGCGGCGCTGCCGCCGTACAGCAGGCCGATGGTCCGGTGGCCGGCCCGCTCGGCCTGCCACAACGCTTTCGCCAGATGGGCCAGCGTCTCGCTGAGCCCCATCAATTCATCACGGCGGCTCATCCTCTGGCTGCCGGAATCAACCAGGAACAGCAGCGGCGCCGGGGCCGGCCGCGCGGCGATGTCCAGGATGCGGCCGGCCAGGGTCAGGGCCTCGTCCACGCCGGGATAGGTCTTGCCGGTGATGCCCACGACATCCACCGTCGTCTGCCCATCAAGCCGGCCAGTGCCCGCCAGAAGGCCCCCCTCCTCGGTCACCTGGTGGCCGGCGGGGAACAGCGAGGTGAGGATTTCAGCGGGCAGCATCGGCGCCCTCCCGTTGGCGGTTGGCGATGGTCAGGAAGTCGTCCAGGTCCATGTCCGGCACGTCGGTGGGCTGGTTGACGCCCAGCCGCGCCCACACCTCGGTCCCGTCGGCGGTATCCCCGAAGCGCGCCAGGCGGCGTTCCAGCCGCGCCTGTTCCGCCGCCAGAACGGCCTGGTCCAATGTGGGGGGGCGGTCCAGCGCGGCCAGGGCGCCGGCACGGAAGGCGGCGACGGTGTCGGCCACGAACAGGTCGACACCGCCGATAAGGTAGCGATGCTTGCCCCCCATGGTGCGCCAGACCAGCGCCCGGTCCTTGGAGTCGAACTCCTCCACGCCCTTGTTGGTCTCGATGACCTCAGGTCCCGAGACGGACAGTCGCCCCTGTTCGGAAATGACCAGCGCGGAGCAGCAGCCGGCGATCAGGCTGCCGCCGCCGTAGCAGCCGGCGCGCCCGCCCAGCAGCCCGACCACGCGCACGCCCGCCGCTCGCGCCTGCACGGTGGCGCGGATGATCTCGGAAATGGCCAGTTCGCCGGCGTTGGCCTCTTGCAGGCGCACCCCGCCGGTGTCGAACAGGATGACCACGTCCCGCTTCATCTGGCGGGCGGCGTGCAGCAGGCCGGTCAGCTTGGCGCCATGCACTTCGCCGATGGCGCCGCCCATGAAGCGCCCCTCCTGGGCCGCCACCAGGACGGGTTTGCCCGCCAGCGCGCCGGCGCCGACGACAATGCCGTCGTCGAACTGGCGGGGCAGGTTGAACAGGGCCAGGTGCGGGCTCAATTCCCGGCGCTGGGGCCCGAGGAATTCGCTGAAGCTGCCGGCGTCCAGCAAATGGGACAGCCGGCCCCGGGCGGATTCCTCGTACCAGCTGCGGTGCGGATCGGCGGGCAGCGGGGCGTGCGGTGCGGCGGCGGTAGGGCTAGTCATTCCGGTTTCTCCATCAGGCGCACACCTTGGGCCAGCCGCAGCGCCACCGTGTCCGGTCGGGCGCCACCGTCGTTGATGGTGATGCGCAAGCCGCCGGCGGCGGACCGGGCGGCGAAGTCGGCCGTCACCGCCTGCCAGAGGTCGGCGAAGCCATGGGCCGGGGTGGCGATGTCGATGACACAGCGGTCGGCCGCCTCCCCCCGTTCCAGCAGCACTTCGAGGTTGCCGGAGGCGACGACACCAACCAGGGCCACGGCGCGGGTTCCACCGGCGGGTTTGGTCGTGCTCAGTTCATAGCGCAGGTTTTCCATGGGGGCGCGGCCTTACCAATTGCGGAAACGGCTGGGCGGCCGGTAGAGCCCGCCCGAAGCGATCATCAGGTCCTTGATGGAATGGGCGACCAACAGCCCACGGTCGGCATCCAAGGGGTCGATGCCCAGGTCTTCGGGCCGTTGGATGACTTTGCGTTCGCGCAGCCGTTCCACCATCTTGCGGTCGCGGGCGCGCCCCACCTCGGTATAGCCGGCGACGCCCCGGATGGCCTGTTCCCGTTCGTCCTTGTCACGGCACAGCAGCAGGTTGGCGATGCCTTCCTCCGTGACGATGTGGGTGACGTCGTCGCCGTAGACCATGACCGGCGCCAGGTCCAGGTGCAGCTTGTCGGCCAGCTCCAGCGCGCCCAGCCGCTCCACGAACATGGGCGCGTTGCCGTCGCCGAAGGTTTCCCCGATCTGCACCACCAGCTTGCGGCCGCGCCGCAGGGCGGGCGTGCCGTCGGGGTCCGCTTCCTCACCAGCGCGCAGCCAGGGGGCGCTGGGGTGGCGGCGGCCCCGCGCGTCCGATCCCATGTTGGGCGCCCCGCCGAAGCCGGCGACGCGGCCGCCGGTGACCGTGGAGCTGTTGCCGGCCAGGTCGATCTGCAGCGTGGAGCCGATGAACATGTCGCAGGCATACAAGCCGGCGGTCTGGCAGAAAGCGCGGTTGGAGCGCAGCGATCCGTCGGGGCCGGTGAAGAAGATGTCCGGACGGGCCCGCATGTAGTCCTCCATCCCGACCTCGGAGCCGAAGCAATGGATTTGCTCGACCCAGCCGCTTTCAATCGCGGGGATCAGGGTGGGGTGGGGGTTCAGCGCCCAATGGGTGCAGACCTTGCCCTTCAGGCCCAGCCGTTCGCCGAAGGTCGGCAACAGCAGTTCGATGGCGGCGGTGTTGAAGCCGATGCCGTGGTTCAGGCGGCGCACGCCATAGGGGGCGTACAAGCCCTTGATGGCCAGCATCGCCGTCAGGATTTGGGTTTCGGTGATGGCCGCCGGGTCGCGGGTGAACAGCGGCTCCACATAAAACGGCCGCTGGGCGTTGACGACGAAGTGAACCTGGTCGGCGGGAATGTCCACCCGCGGCACCCTGTCCACGATCTCGCCCACCTGGGCGATGACCAGGCCCTTGCCGAAGCTGGTCGCCTCCACGACGGTGGGCGTGTCCTCGGTGTTGGGGCCGGTGTACAGGTTGCCGTCCTTGTCGGCGCTGACTGCGGCGATCAGCGCCACCTGCGGCGTCAGGTCGATGAAATAGCGGGCGAACAGTTCCAGGTAGGTATGCACCGCCCCCAGTTCGATCTGGCCACCGAACATCATGCGGGCGATGCGCGCCGATTGCGGGCCGGAGTAGGAGAAGTCCAGCCGCCGGGCGATGCCGGTTTCGAAGATGTCCAGGTGTTCCGGCAGGACGACGCCCGACTGCACCATGTGCAGGTCATGGATTTTGGCGGGGTCCGCCTTGGCCAGCGCCTTGGCCAGCAGGTCGGCCTGCTTCTGGTTGTCGCCTTCGAGGCAGACCCGGTCGCCGGGGCGCAGCACCGCCTCCAGGAAGGCGACAAGGTCATGGGCGGCGACAATCTTGCCGGCAGCGAAATGCCGACCCGCATCCAGCCGCGCCTGCCTGTCCCGGCCCTTGGTGTTCCAGTCCCGCATGATCGACCTTCGTATGCGCAAGTGGGATTTTTCGCGGTCAGTGTATCCACAATTGCGGGAAACTCAATATGGTGTATTTTGAATCCTGCAGGCCGGGAGAGTCTGCATGCACGGGAGGGATATGATGGCGACTTCGCGTTTTGGTGGACCGGCCGGAAGGGGAGGGCGTTCATGACCATTTCCGGTGTGGCCCTGCTGGCCATTTGCACCTTGCTGGGAACTTTCCTGGGCGACCTGCTGGGGTCGCTGCTGGGCGTGAAGGCCAATGTCGGCGGTGTCGGCATCGCCATGTTGCTGCTGATCGCGGCCCGCCTCTGGATGGCCCGTCGCGGCCTGATGACCCCCGGCCTGAAGTTCGGGGTGGAGTTCTGGGGCGCCCTCTACATTCCCATCGTGGTGGCCATGGCCGCCCAGCAGAACGTCCTGGTCGCCGCCCGCAGCGGACCGCTGGTGTTAATCGCCGGCGTCGCCGCAGTCCTGCTGTGCTTCGCCACCGTCGCCGTGATCAGCCGCCTGGGCAAGAAGGGCGAGACGATGGACGAGATCGAGGCCCAGGCTCAGGCCCGGGCCCAGGGGGACGCGCCGTCCCCCGGTAAGCACGCCGTTTGACGGGGGCCGCCATGGAAATGCTGACCCACGCCCTGTCCGCCAACGCCTTGTTGACCGCGTTCGCCATCGTCGGTCTGGTGATGTGGCTGTCGAACGCGATTTCGAAGCACCTGCTGTTCGGCCGGGTTCATGGCTCGGCCATCGCCATTGTCATCGGGCTGGCCGCCGCCTTCGCCGCCGGTTTGTGGACCGGCGGGACCAAGGGGGTGGTGGACATCCCGGTCTTCGCCGGCATCGGCCTCCTGGGCGGGGCCATGCTGCGCGACTTCGCCATCGTGGCCACCGCGTTCGAGGTGGATGTCGTCCAGGCGCGCAAGGCCGGGGCCATCGGCGCGCTGGCCTTGGCCCTGGGAACGATCCTGCCCTTCATCGTCGGCTCGCTGGCGGCGGTGGCCTTCGGCTACACGGACGCCGTGTCCATCACCACCATCGGTGCCGGCGCCGTCACCTACATCGTCGGCCCGGTGACCGGGGCCGCCCTGGGGGCCAGTTCGGCCGTCATGGCCCTGTCCATCGCCACCGGCGTCTTCAAGGCGGTGCTGGTCATGATCGGCACGCCGGTGGTCGCCAAACTGATCGGCCTGGACAATCCGCGCAGCGCGATGGTCTTCGGCGGCCTGATGGGCACGGTCAGCGGCGTTTCCGGCGGACTGGCCGCTACCGACCGCCGGCTGGTGCCCTATGGCGCCCTGACGGCCACCTTTCATACCGGTCTGGGTTGCCTTGTCGCCCCGTCCATCCTTTATCTTGTCGTACGGGCGATAGTGGGGGGCTGACACATCATGAGCGCGGTCGTGGATCTGGCGGAGGACATACCCGAGGAGCGGACGCTGCTCTCGGACCGGATCCGCGACGCGCTGACCGATGAGATCGCCCGAGGGGATCTGCCCGCCGGCATGCAGCTGGACGAACAGGATCTGGCGGACCGGTTCGGCGCCTCCCGCACGCCGGTGCGCGAAGCGCTCCGCCAGCTTGCCGTCAGCGGCCTTGTCGAGATACGGCCCCGGCGCGGGGTGGTCGTCACCCGCCTGACGCCCGAGCGCATCATGGACATGTTCGAAGCCATGGCGGAGATCGAGGCCATGTGCGTGCGCCTGGCCACGCACCGCATGACGCCGCTGGAACGCAGCCGCCTCATGCGGCTGCACCGGGAGTCGCGCGAGATGGTGGAGCGGGGCGACGTTGACGCCTACGACGCCTTCAACCGCGATTTCCATGAAACGCTCTATCGTGCGACCCACAACAGCTTCATGGCCGAACAGGCCATGGCGGTGCGCACGCGCCTGAACGCCTTCCGTCGCACCCAGCTACGCCAGGGCAGCCGTATGGCGCACTCCCGCGAGGAACATGACAGCGTCATGACCGCCATCGCCGAAGGGGATGGGGAGACGGCCGCCCGCCGTATGCGCGCCCATATGCTGAACGCCGCCACGGCGCTGGAACAGTATATTGGGGAGCATATCGGACAGACGTCCGCCGATACCGGCGGGCGGTGACAGGGCCCTGGTCATCAAGCCGGTCAGGGCAAAAGCTCCGCCTCCTGCGGCCCAAGGACTAGCATGCTTTCATAGCGCCGGTGGCTGACCAGACCGGTCTTGGCGCCCTGGATGGGGATGCGCTGCGTTTCCGGGGTGGTGTTGACATACAAGGTTCGCCCGTCCACGACGCGGGCGTAGACGCCCTCCGGTGTTTGCGGCCCTGGCCGCACCCCGGCCAGGTCATAGGCGCGGCGCAGGATCGGCGCGATGGCGGAGGGGGCCGGCTCCGTCGCCAGGTACAGGGCCGTGCCCTTGCCGAACTTGTTGACAGTGATCGCGGGGGTATGGTCCGGCGTATTGTCGAAGGTCGCCAGCACCGCCGCCGTCGTCGGCACCAGCACTTCGTAATAGTGGGTGGTGGTCGTCGTCGATGACGAGCCCAGGCCGTAGGCCAAGGGCGCCTCAGATCGGTAGAAGGCGTTGGTCTTCAGCCCGAACACGTCGGATAGCCTGCCCGGCAAGGGTGTGTCGAACCATTGCGCGTGTTCGTCCACCTTGGCCGAATAGCCGGTCATCAGCACGGTGCCGCCGTTCTGGACATACTCCCGCACGGCCTTGGCGCTGGCGGCATCCATCACATAATCGGCGGGGATGAGCACCAGCTTGTAGGGCGCCAGCGTGTCGTGCCCGATGTTGATGATGGCGGTGTCGATGTTGGCCCGGAACAGCGGCTCGAACGCTCCCTGCACCATGTCGCCATAGGCCCCCTGGAAATACTGCCACGTGGTGCTGGACGGCCCGTTGGGGTGGGAGGCGATGGCGGACTCGAAGGAATAGGCGACGGCCACCTCGGGATGGGTGTAGCGGGGAAAGCCGTAGTGGGCGAGTTCCTTGAATTCCGTGGCGATGCGGCCGAATTCGTCCACCTTCCACGAAGCCGTGCCGTCATGGTCGACCAGGCCGAACAACGCCTGTTCCTCGCCGCCCAGGTGGCTGTTGAACGTCCAGGCCAGGATGCCTTGGGCCCCCAGCAGCAGCCCGAGATAGGCGTACATCCGGCTGCGGCCCGGCGTGCCGTAATCGCCGCCGCCGCCGGCGGTGAACTCATTGAACCAGATGGGAGTGGGCAGGTCGCCCTTGGTCATCAGGGCCCCGAAGGCCCCGCTTATGGGGTCAGCCGGATAGAACCCCTCCGCACCATAGGAGACATAGGATTTGTAGGTGGAGAGATAGTCGAAGCCGCGCCGGGGGGCGTTGTCCCAGAGGTTGGAGATGCTGGGCAGGTCCGGCATGGCGCGCCGGCGGATGGTGTCCAATTCCCGCAGCCGGTCGATGGCGACGTCGGACCAATAGCGGTGCAGGTCCAGGTATCGTTCCGCCGGGCCGGGACCGTCGGCCAGGGGCAGGTCGACATCCTGGAAATCATTGAGGCGGCGTGACCAGCGCTGCGTCGCCCAGGCCTTGTTCAGGGCGTCGATGGTGCCGTACTTCCGCCGCAGCCAGGTGATGAAGCGCTGCCGGTCGGCCTCGGAATAGGACATGAAGCCGTTGCCGATCTCATTGTCGTATCCAATGGCGATGATGGCCGGATGGTGGGCGTAGCGTTTGCTCAGCGCCTCCGCCAGAAGACCGGCCTCGCGCACGTAGTCCGGATCGCTGATGTTGTCCATGTAGCGTTCCGCCGGCGGCAACCGCGCCCCCGCCTGGTTGACGATGTCGACGCCGGGGTAGGCGCGGTGCAGCCAGATGGGGGCGGGGGTGCCCGGAATATCCAGGATCACCCGGATGCCGGCCGCCTGCATCTTGCCCAGGATGGCGTCGAACCAGTCGAAGGTGAATTTCCCCTGCGCGGGCTCGAACGAATCCCACGACAGGTCGCCCATGCGCACCACGGTGAAGCCTGCGTGCTTCATGATGGCGATGTCCTGGTCGATCTGCGCCGGGGTGCGGTCGATCGGTTGATAGCAGGTGCCGACGAACAATTGGCCGGGGCCCGGCCAACCGGCCGGGGTCGTGGCCGCGCGCGCGTCGGCCATGCCCATCGACACGGTGCACAGCACGGTGGCCAGCAGGGCGCGCAGCGCCGGGCGCCCTGGAAAACGCGATATCATATCCGTCTCACATGATCTGTTGTGACGCCCTTGCGCCCGGTTGGCGCTTATCGAATGCGGAACGCGGGGGTGAAGGTGGGGCGCCGGTCCGGCAGGGTGACGGTGACGCCGTCATTGGCCTGCTTGAACTCCAAGGGGCCGCCGCCCAGCAGGTCGACCCGCTGGACGGGGCGGGTGGCCGGCGTCAAGGTCCGGATGGTCAGGCTTTTCCCGGCTGGCCATTCCTGGGCGTAGGCGTAAAGGGTGTCGCCCTTCACCGTGAAGCGGATGTCTTCCGCCGTGAAGGGACGCAGCTTCGCCTCGTTGAACTGGCCGGCGGCCACCTCCGTCGGCCCCTCGCCATAGGTGTTCCAGGGGCGGGAGTCGAAAATCCCCTCACTGTTCGCGGCCATCCAGCCGACCAGTTCTTGCAGGATGCCGCGCTCCAGCTCGTCAATGGTGCCGTCGCTGCGCACCGGGACGTTCAGCAGCAGACAGCCGTTCTTGCTGACCACGTCCACCAGGCGCTGCACCACCTGCAGGGCGGTGAGGTAGCCCTTGCGTTCATAGAGGGGGCGGCTGTAGTGCCAGTCGCCCAGGCAGGTGTCGGTCTGCCAGGGTTCGGCGACGATGTGGTCGGCAAATCCCCGCTCGATGTCCGCGACCACGGCGCGGCGTTGCAGGTCGGTCAGTTCCTTGCAATTCACGACCACGTCGACGGCGCCCTTCCGGGCCACGCTCTGATTGTAATAATGGGCGGTGGCCCGCAGGCCATAATCGCCCAGGGGCAGGCCGGTGTCGTCGAAATAGACCAGGTCCGGCTGATAGCGGTCCATCAGGTCCTGGCACCGCTTCAGCCAGGTTTCGGCGAAGGCGCGGTTGTTGGGCGGTACGGACTCGTTCCAAATGCGGTCGTGCGCCTCATGCCAGGCGTTCATGGCGGCCAGGTCGGTGATGCCGTCGGGGATCACCATGTTGCGCCCGGTGTACAGATCCTGGGGATCCAGCCCCTGCCACCACTTTCCAGCCCCATCGGCCTTGGTCAGGCGGAAGGCGTCGTAGCGCTGACCCGCGTGGGGGCCGGTGGCGTCATAGCCATAGGCCGTCTGATACCAATGCCAGGCATGGCTCGCGTGGTTGCTGACACCGAAGCGCAGGCCATGCTTGCGCGCGGCGGCCGCCCAGCCCCCCACGATATCCTTGCCCGGTCCCACCCGCGTGGCGTTCCAAGCATGGTGACGGGAGTCGAAATTGTCGAAGTTGTCATGATGGCAGGCCATGGACACCAGGTATTTGGCGCCCGCCGCCTTGTAGAGCTTGGTCAGTTCCTCCGGGTCCCATCGCTCCGCCTTCCAGCGGTTGATCAATTCCATGAAGCCGAATTGCGTGGGGTGGCCGTAGGTCTCAACGTGGTGCTGATAGACCGATTCCCCCTGGGTGTACATTCGGCGGGCATACCAGTCGCCATATTCCGGGGCGCACTGCGGTCCCCAATGGGCCCAGATCCCGAATTTGGCGTCACGGAACCAGGTGGGCGCCTGGTAACCGGCGGCTAGGGATTCCCAGGTCGGCTGGAACGGGCCGGCGGCGCTTCCCGGCGTGGTGGCGGCTCCGGCGGGCAAGGAACCGGCAGAGAGGGAAAGGGCGGAAACCGCCCCGCCGTAACGGACAAGATCGCGGCGCGTCAGGCTGACCATGGACTGCTATTCCTCGTTGAAGCGAAGGGTTGAGGCGCGCGCCACCAGGCGCGGCGGAATGAAATCGACGTGGCAGGGGGCCGGCAGGTTCCGGTCTGGCAGGTTCCCGCCCACTAGATTCCGGCCCACGAGATTCCGAGTGCCGGCCAGGCTGACGGCCAGATCGGCCACGCGCTGGCCAATGGCCTTGGCGCCCTGGTCGATGGATGACAGGGGGATGCGTAGGAAGTCGGCATAGGAAAGGTTGCCACAGCCGATGATGGCGATGTCGCCGGGGATGCTCAGCCCCATCTCCAGCACCGCGCGCATGGCGCCCAGGGCGGAGGGGTCGTTGTAGCAGAACAGGCCGTCCGGCCGGGGGGACATCGCCAACAGCCGCCGCGCGGCGGCGTAGCCCGCCTCTTCACCCCGGTGATCGCCCGACGGGCCCAGGTCCGCCACATGGCCCGGTGCCGGGGGCAGTCCGTGCTCGGCCAGCGCCTGGCGATACCCGGCCAGCCGCCCCGCCGCCGTGCTCACCGCCGGCCCGCGCAGATGCGCGATGCGGCGGCAGCCTTGCGCGATCAGGTGGCGGGTGGCCAGCGCGCCCACCGCCTCATCATCGTTGCCGACAAAATGCGCGTCGGCGTCCGCGAAACGCCTGTCCAGCAAGATGTGGGGTGTCCGCTGCTCCGCCATATCGCGCAGACCATCCGCCGTCGCCTGGGTGGAGGCCAGCACGATCACATCCACCTGGCGCGCCAGCAGATGCCGGATCTGCTGCCGCTCCACCTCCGCATCCTCATCGGAGGAGGAGATCAGCAGGCCATATCCATGGGGCCGTATGTCGCCGGAGATGGCCTTGGCGATGCCCGCGAAGAAGGGATGGAGCAGGTCGGGGACGATCAGGCCGATGGTCCAACTCTGCCCGGTGACCAGCGACCGGGCCGTCAGGTTGGGCTGGTAGCCCAACTCCGTTGCCCGTTCCAGAACCCGGCGGCGCGTGGCCTCGCCAATGTCGGGGTGATCGCGCAGGGCCTTGGAGACGGTGACCACCGACAGCCCCAAATCCACCGCGATATCCTTCATCCGGGCGGCCATGCTTCCCTCAGCCCCTGCGCGTTCGTTGTTTCACGCGGCCGCACGCAACGGTCGTCGCCTCTTAGTTAACGTTAACTTTAACGATAAAGCATATTAATCGCAAGCCAACACGCGCCGATAAAACGACATCATTCGCCAAGGGAATTAGCGGGCTGTTGCCTGCGGCAGGTGGAGCGAAACGCTGAGCCCGCCGGTTGGGGACGTGTCCAGGCTGAGGCTTCCGCCGTGAAGGCGCGCCAACTCCTCGGTTATCGTCAGGCCCAGCCCGGTACCCGGCACCGCCTCGTCCAGACGGGCCCCCCGGGCCAGGACGTCGGACCGCCTGTCGGCCGGGATGCCGGGACCATCATCCTGGACGGTGATAACCACCGCGCCCTCGGCCAGGACCGCCGTCACCCGCACCGCCACCGCGCACCATTTGGCGGCGTTGTCGATCAGGTTGCCGGCCATTTCCTGCAGGTCCACTGGGTCGGCCCGAACCCGGGCCTGCGCATCGCCATCGACCTGGATTTCGACGCCGCGCTCGGTATGCAGGCGCGCCACGGTACGGGCGATCTGCCGTAACACCGGAAGGACAACCGTTCCGCCTAGGGAATGAAGCAGCGTCGGCGCGGCCCGTGCGCGGGCCAGGTGGCGTTCGATCTGATGACGCATGCGGTCCGCTTCGGCCGCCACCACCGCCGGGTCCATGCCGCCGGGCGCGGCGGCGGCGTTGGCGATGACCGCCAGCGGGGTCTTCAGCGCATGCGCCAAGTCGGCCGCCTGCGCCCGCGCCCGTTCCACCATGGCGCGGTTCTCCTCCATCAGGAGGTTGAGATCGTCCACGACGGGCTGGACTTCGCTGGGGAAGGTTCCCTCCAGGCGATTGGACCGCCCGATGCGCAGATCGGCCAGGGCCTCCCGCATCCGCCGCAGGGGGCCCAGCCCCAGACGCACCTGCACGGCGACCGCCGCCAGCAGACCGGCGGCCAGCACCGCGAGGGACAGGCCCAACGCGCGGGAAAAGCCGGCTGTCGCGGCCTGGACGTCGCTGGCGTCCGCGATTACGGCGGCGCGTACCGGCGCCGCCGCGCCCGGCAGGTGCAGGCTGCGCTCCCATGCCACCAGCGGGGTGCGGTTCGGCCCTGTCAGCGTGTGGCGATGAACCTCGCCATCCTTGGGGGTGTCCGCCGGCAGGTCCAGCGCCTGGTCCCAGAGCGACCGCGAGCGTAAGACCCTGTTACCAGGGCCATCCACCCGCCAATACAGCCCCGACAGCGGGCGGCGAAACCGGGGATCGCTCAGGTCCCGGGCCAGGGCCACACCGCTGTCCGGTGTCACCTCCAGCACCGCCGCCAGCTCATCCAGGTGCTGGGCCATGCGCCGGCTCAACTCCGCCTCGGCATGGGTGCGGAACAGGTCGGTCAGGATGATGCCGGTGATGATGAGCGCCGGGGCGATCCAGAGGACCGCCAGCAGGAAAAGGCGCCGGGTCAGGGAGGAAGAGGCCAGGGCAGAGGGCACCAGCGATGAGCGCGTCACGGCGCCGCCTCCAGGCGGTACCCCAGGCCCCGTTCCGTTCGGATGAAGTCGCTGCCCAGCTTGCGGCGCAGCCGGCCGACGAACACCTCGATGGTGTTGCTGTCGCGGTCGAAATCCTGGGCGTAGACGTGCTCGGTCAGTTCGGTGCGGGAAACAACCTTGCCCGGATGGTGCATGAGGTAGGACAGCACCTTGAATTCATGCGCCGTCAGCGCGATGGGGCGGCCGTCCACCGTCACCCGGCCGGTGCGGGTGTCCAGCGCCACGGGGCCGCAGCGCAGTTCCGCTGCCGCCAGTCCGCCGGCCCGGCGGATCAAGGCGCGCACCCGGGCCAGCAACTCCTCCATCCGGAACGGCTTGGCCAGATAGTCGTCGGCGCCGGCGTCGATGCCCTCCACCTTTTCCTGCCAGGTGCCCCGCGCGGTGAGGATCAGCACCGGCACTTTGATGCCCACCGCCCGCCAAGCGCGCAGGACGGACAGGCCGTCGCGCACCGGCAGTCCCAGATCCAGCACCACGGCGTCATAGGGCTCGCTCTCCCCCAGGAAGGCGGCCTCTTCGCCGTCAGGGGCCAGGTCGACGGCGTAGCCGGCATCCGCCAGCGCCTCGGCCAGTTGGCGGCGCAGCGCCGCATCATCCTCGGCTAGGAGTATTCTCATGACCTGCGGTCCTTCTCGGCCCCGCGTTCCTTGACCGCCAGCAGATCGCCGGTGCGGGCGTCGTAATGCAGCTTCACGACACGCCCGCCGTCCATCAGCAGTTTGATCTCATAGACCAATCGGCCGTGCTCCTCCTCCAATTCCGCTTCCAGAAGCTGGCCGGGGAAGCGCTCCGCGGCGCGATCCAGGATGGTGCGCAGGGGCAGCGCGCGCCCCTGTTCCACGGCGGCGCGCGCGCGGTCCTGATCCTGGTCCGTGTCCGCCAGGGCGGCGGGCACGGCCAGCAGGGGCAGCAGTGGCAACAAAAGGGCGGCGATCCATCTCATCGGCACAGTTGACCGTCCCTTTCCTGAACGCAGGCTGAACATGCCGTTCAGGCTCCGTTCAATGGAAACCCGCCAGGATGATGCCACCATCCAATCCCAATACGGAGAACACCATGATGTATGGCAAAATCGCCGCCGCAGCACTGCTGATGGGCTCTCTCGCCATCGGCGGCTACGCGCTGGCCGTCGAGACCATGCCGGCCAGCCAGGCTCAGCCGGGAAAAGCCGGGGATGCAAGCGCCCTGACCGTTTCTCAGGTGATCGAGCGCCTGGCCGCCCAGGGATATTCCGACGTCACCGAAATCAAGCGGCACCGCGACAAGAACTACAAGGTCGAAGCCCGCGATCCCCAGGGTAAGCGCGTCGAGCTGGCCGTTGACGCCCACACCGGCGATATCCTGAAGACGGAAAAGGATGAGGACTGATGATCATGTCCACCTCCTCCAACGGCGCCCCACAGGGCGCCGTTTCCCCCGACGCTACACCCCCCGCTGGTACGGTGAGGGTGTGGGATCCGGCCATCCGCCTCCTTCATTGGACCATCGCCGCCTCCTTCGCCATCGCTTGGCTGTCGGCCGAAGAGATCATGCCGGTGCATGAGGCGGCAGGCTTCGTGATCCTGGTGGCGGTTGGGCTGCGGTCCCTATGGGGCCTCATCGGCACCCCGCATGCCCGGTTCGCCGACTTCGTGCCCAGCCCAAGCGGCTTCCTCTCCTACATGGCGGCCCTGGTCAAGGGGCGGGCAGGCCGGTATGTGGGCCATAACCCGGCGGGCGGCGCCATGATCGTGGCACTGCTGGCCAGCCTGCTCCTGACCGTGGCCACCGGCGTCGTCCTGGATACGGGCGGCGGCATCCTGGGCGAGGACGCGATGGAGGACATCCATGGCGCGATGGCCACGGTGACCCTCATCCTGGTGGTCCTGCACGTCGGTGGGGTGATCCTGTCCAGCGTGCTGCACCGGGAAAACCTGGTGAAGGCCATGCTTACCGGCCGCAAGCGGGCCTGAGGTTGCATGAAGTGCGATGAAGCCTCCTTCCAGAATAGGAAGGGGCTTCATGGCTGTGGGATTAGTAGTGCAGCCGGACGGTTTGAAAGACCGGATCGGCGCCGACATCGAAAGCGCTGGCGCCAAAGCGGGGCGGACCCAGGACGGTGGGGTCCAGCGACAGGCCCCACCCCTCGCTGGGAAACATGCCCAGCGTCAGGTCCAATTTCCCGTTGCCGTTGGCGTCGTGATAGGCGATCACCGCGTATTGGCCGGGCGGCAGGTTCAGGAACGCGGCGGTCACGCTGGCTTGGGTGGCGGGGACGCTTTGCACGGCCGCCGCCTTGTCCTCATGCCGGAAGCCGTCAGCCTTGTCATAAAGCACCACGCGTACGGCGCCCGGGCCGGGCTCGATACCCTCTACGGTGACGGTCAGGTCGCCGGCCGCCGCTGCTGCATGGACGAAAAGGGCGCCGAGGAAGGCGGCGATGGCGTGCTTGGTCAGGGTCACCTTGGGGCTCCGTCACGAAGAGGCGGAAGGGCGGGGGGTGGCGGCAACGGCGATCAGGCCGGTCATGCCATGGCCCAGCGACAGGGGGCGGACGCTGATGCCATCGGCGGGAAATCCCCCCTCCACCAGCATGTCCATCAGGTCGACGGCGGTGAACAGCCGATGGGTGCCGGTCAACGCGAAGGGCCAGCGCCGCATGGTGGCGGCGTCGGTGACATAGACCACCAGCCGCCCGCCGGGGCGCAGCATGCGCCTCGCCTCGCCCAGAACCCGCGCGGGCTCGCGCCAGAAATAGGCCACGTTCACCGCCAGGATGCCATCGACCGACGCGGCGGCCAGCGGCAGGGCGTCGAAGCGGCCCAGATGCAGGTGAAGGCGTCCCGCCGCCAATGCCCGGCGGTTGAGGCGGCCCGCCTGCCGCAGCATGACGGCCGATTGATCGACACCATGAACCATGCCGGCGGTGCCGACCGCGTCCACCGCCAGGGCCAGCCCGTGACCGGGTCCGAAGCCTAATTCCAGGAGGGTGTCGCCCCGCCGGGGTGCCAGGGCGCCGACGGCCGCGCGGTTGGGTGCCGCGTTCAGGCGGTTCATCAGCCGGCCCAGCAGGTCACCCCACAGGCCGGTGGGATGACGCAACTGTCGGCCCAGGCTGTGCCACCAGGGATGGGGCCGGTGGATCACGTCGGACGGGGCGGGCGCGTCCATCAACCAGCCGCCAGCTTCTGCTGCACACGGGTCAGCAAGGTGCGGATCTCCACCCGGCGCCCGGCATCCCAGACAGGGCGATCCGGCGTGGGCGGGGCCGCCAGGGCGTGGGTCAGCACCTCCGCTGCTTTGCGGTATTCCCCCTGTTCGGCCAGGAAGTCGCCGTAGAAATAGTTGGCGTCCAGGCCGTCGGGGTTGATGGCCAGCCCTTCCTCCAGATACCGCCGCGCCTTGTCATCGTCACCGAAGCCCAAGGGGAAGCCCGGCACCTTGTAGTAGAGGGAACCCAGGCTGGTGGGCACGGCCCCGCCAACGGCGCGATAGTCCAGGCGCCCCGCCGTTTCCAGCAGGGTGCGCGCCTGCCGGGCCAGGGGCAGCGCGCCCAGTCCGCCTTGCAGGCCGGCCTGGCTGCTGATGGCCAGGGCCTGCCAGATCAGCGGCTCGGCATGCCCGGGATAATTGGCGGCCAACTGCGCCGTCCGCGCCACCAGCGCGGTCATGGCCTGGGTGCGGGCGTCGCGGTCCGTCATCTCGAACGTGATGTGGGACCAGTCGCGCTCGACGGTGGCCAAGGCCGTCATCATGGCCGGCGCGGTGGCCTCGGCGGCACCACTTTGGGCGACGGGCAGGGTGTCGGCCGCCCAGGCGGCCGGGGTGGCCGGCAGCGATAGGGCAAGGAGAAGGGCGACCTGGCGTGGCAGGGCGGAAACGGACCGTGTCATGGGGCGGTACCTCAAAATTGGGGGTGCTGGTCGACAGCCGCACGGCCAAAGGCTTGGCCGCCATCAGCCGCTGGCGCGTCCAGCCGAATGCGCCGCAGTTGGTGGCGTACGGCGGCGTCGACCAGTTTCGGGAAAAGACGCTGAAGCAGGACGAAAAGCCGTTCCGCACCTGGTGGATAGGCGGTGTCGGCGCCGGCCTGGGCGGCGTCCCAAATCCGTCGCGCGATATCCACCGGCGGGTCCGCTGGCATATCCAGAAGGGCCAGCACCGGCTTCAGCGCTTCTGTCCCCGGCGTCTTGGCCCCCCGTGGGGCGGCATAGGTGACGCCCACGCCCTGTCCCCGCAATTCCCGGCGCAGGGCGTCGGACAAGCCGCGCAGGCCATGCTTGGTGGCGCAATAGGCGGCGAACAGGGGATAGGGGATGTCTCCCAGCAGGGAACCGATGTTCACCACCCGGCCGCCGGCGGTGGACAGAAGCGGTAGCAGGTCCCGGATCAACGCCATGGGTGCCGTCAGGTTGGTGGCCACCAGGGCCGACAGGACCTGGTCGTCCATGGTGGACAGCGGGCCCGCCCATACCGTGCCGGCGTTGTTCACCAGGAAATCCAGTTGCCCCGCCCAATCCCGCACCGCTTGCGTCAGGGCTTGCCGGTCCTGGGCCACGGTCACGTCAGCCGTCTTGACCAGGCAGGGGCTGCCCGGCCGCAACAGCGCCTGGGTGGCCTCCAGGTTTGGGCGGCGCCGGCCCACCAGGATGACCCCCAGGCCCCGGTGCGACGCCTCGACGGCCAGGGCCTGCCCGATGCCGCCACCGGCCCCGGTGATCAGGGCGGTCTGGCCGTAGTGCACGGGATTACGCGGCATGGCCGACGCTCCCCTGGCCATGATCCAAGCCCCGGCTCAGGTCCCGGAAGATGTCGCCGTACAGGCGATAGACCATGTTGGCCGCATCGGTGATGACCGGCAGCGCCGCCGGCGCGTCCAGGCTGTCCACCAGTCGCTGGAAAAAGACGACGTGCTCCTCATCCAGGGCGCCGTGGGAGGTCAGGTAGCGGAACCCCGACCCATTGGCGTCGGATCGGTAGGCCCGCCGCAGGGCATCGGCCGCCCGCGACGCCAGCAGGGTGGACATGCCCTCCAGCACATGCACCATGCCCAGCAGCGCGTAGGGGCTGACGCGTTCGATCGCATCATAGGCGAAGGCCAGCAGGGCACGGCAGGCGGCACCGGGTGGCGAGGCGGCCACCCGCCCGGCATCGCCCCCTAAGGCGGCGATGTCGTCCAGGATCCACCGCTCGTGCCCTTGCTCCTCCTGGATGTAGGCGAACAGGGCATCCCGATAGACGTCGTCGTCGGTGCGGGCCGCCGCCAGCGCCAGCAGGCGGCAGGTATGGCGGACATGATGGTAAGCCTGGCCCAGGAAGTCGCGGTAGAGGGGCAGGGGGACCGCCCCATCCATTGCCATACTCAGGACGGGAATGGACAGAAAGGCGCCGCGCGCCTGGGCGGTTTCAGCCAGCAACTGCTGGTAGGCGGTCTGCTGGGGGTGCGCGATCTGGGGGGCGTCGGTCACGGGGCCTCCGTCAACAAAGGGGAAGGGACATCGATGGCGGGCGCTGGAATGGCGCCGGGCGGATGGAGATGGGGGCGATAGGCCGCCGCCGTCTCGCGGCGGCGCAGCCGGCCGTTGGCGGTGAACAGGCCCAGCGCCGCCATGTCGCGGGCGAAGGCCACATGGTGCCGACGTGGCCGGGCGTAGCCGGGCAGGCTGGCGGCGGCGGCCGACACCAGGCTGGCGACCGCCGTCTCACTGGCGGCCTTGAACCAAGCCTCCGCCGCCGTCGCGGGAACGAGCAACAGCGCCAAGCCCTCTGGTCCACCCTCTGGCCCGCCCGTTGGCCCGGCGTCGCTCAGCAGACAGTGGGACAGGCGGGGGTCGCCCAGGAAATGAGCCTCCACCCATTCCGGGCTGATGTTGCGCCCCCAGGGGGTTACGATCAGCGCGTCGCGGCGTCCGTGGATGACCAGGTGGCCGTCATCGTCGAAGCCGCCCAGATCGCCGGTCCGCCATACCGCCGGTTGGTCCGGCCCGGACGGCAGAGGGGCTTGGCCCACATATCCCGACATGACGGGGGGACCCGCCACCACGATCTCCCCCTGGTCGATGGTCACCCGCAGGCCCGGGAGGGGGTGGCCCACTGTCCCCGGGCGCCGTTCCCCCGGCCGGTTCAGCGCGACGACGGAGCAGCATTCCGACAGGCCATAGCCCTCATGCACCGGTATGCCCAGCGTCCAGGCCCGTTGCGCCAGCGCCGGCGGCACTGCGGCACCACCGACCGCCACGTAACGCAGTCGCGCGGGGACGGCACCGCCCCGCCGCTCCAGGTCCGCCACCCAGGCCGATAGCAATTGCGGCACCAGCATCAGGCAGGTGGGCGCCAGGTCGGCGATGGTGGCCGCCAACCCCGGCGCCAGCGGACCGCCGATGCGGGCGGCCAGATCGGGCACCAGGGTGACCCGCGCCCCGGCGGACAGCGGGATGGTCACGGCGCACAGCGTTTCCAGCAGCAGGGCCAGCGGCAGGAGGCTGATATAATGGTCGTCCGCGCGGGCGGCGATGGCCTGCGCCAGGGCCGTCGTGCTCCACCCCAGTTGCCGCGCTTCCAGCAGGACGCCCTTGGGCGTGCCCGTGCTGCCGGAGGTGTAGATGACCTGCCGCGCCGCTGTGGCGTGGTCCAGGGCGGCGGCGGACGCCGTTGCCATGGGGACGGGGTGCAGGGGCAGGCCCAGTGCCGCAGCCGACGCGGCATCGGCGTCCGGTGTATGGACGATATGGGTGATGCCGGCGTCGGTGGCGATGTGCCGCCATTGCGCGGGTGAGAAGAAGGGGGGCAGGGGGACGGCGGTGTGCCCCGCCTGCCAGATGGCAAGCTGGGCCACCACCCAGTCCACGCCGTTGCCGCCGAGGATGCCGATCACACAGGGGCCGCCCTGGCCGTCCAGCGTCCTCAGGGCCTGCGCCGCGCCGGCCACGCGGGCGGCCAGGCCGGCATAATCCAGTGTGGTGGTCCCATCCGCAATCGCGGGCCGATGGGGCGTGACGGCGGCGTGCCGCCGCAAGGTGCGCAACAGATCAAGCATCGCGCCACTCCGGGCCCAGGACGGGCCAATCGTCGGCGGCGCAGACGGTGGGCGCGCTGTCATAGTAACGGCCCCAGGTGGCGGCGTCAGCTTGGCGTGCGGGATCGGCCTGGGCCAGGATCAGCAGGGGCGGATGCAGCCGCTGCAACAGCAGCCGCAGGCGCGCCGTGGCGGTGAAGAAGCACCAGTCATAGCCCTCCGCCGCGCCGCGCAGGGCCATGCTGTGAAAGAACCCCGCCGACAGGCTGGGGCGCCGGCTGACCAGGGTGGTGATCTCGAACACGCGGGCCCGGTGGACATGGCGCCCGGTGTGGCGGCCCAGCACGCGGTCCACCGGCTGATCCAGGTAGGCCTCGGAGAAAAAGCCGTCGGCGGTGGTGCGGACGCCGGCGGCGCAGGCCGGCGCGCCAGTGCTGTCCAGGGCGGCCATCATCAGGCGGGGGAAACGGGTGATCCGGGCGCCGTATGTCCGGGCGTAAATATCCCGGACCAACGCCTCAACCGCAGGCCGCAAGGGATGGCCGGTCGGCAGGCTCACCACCTCCGGAAAGCCGGTCGCGGCCGGTGGGGTTAGGCAGGGATCGTAAGGGGGGGCGGGCTGGGTTGCCGCGTTCGTTGCCGCGTTGATTGCCGCGTTCATGGGGGACACGCGCCTTCGCTGGGGGAACCGCGCCTCAACCGCCGCCAGGGCGGTGACGCGGGAACCATCCTAGGGCGGGGCCGCGTGGAGTTGTGTGGACTTGCCCCCCAGTTTCCTTCAGTCCTGAGGCGTTGCCGCGTGCCAGTCCTGCGGCGTTTCCGGCAGGGCTGGCAGCGTGATGTCCACCACCAGGCCATGGGGGACGTTGTGGGCCGCCGTGACCGTGCCGCCGTGCACCTCCACCACCCGCTTGCAGATGGTGAGGCCGATGCCCGTGCCGCCGGTGTCGCGCGCCCGCGCCGGGTCCGCGCGATAGAAAGGATCGAACAATTGCCCGATGGCGTCCGCCGGCACCCCGGGCCCCTTGTCCGCGATCGCCAGGTGCAGCCCGGCCGGGGTGGCGTCCAGGGTCACGGCCACGGGCACGCCGGCCGTGGTGTAGAACAGGGCGTTGCGGATGACGTTCTCGATGGCGCGGCGCAACAGCTCGGCGTTGCTGGGGATGACCCCGTCCTGGGGCAGGCCGGGCGCCACGGTCAGCGTCATGTCCCCCTGCCGGTCGGGCCGTTCGTAGGCGGCATCGGCGATGATAGTGCGCAGCAGGGCCGGCAGATCCACCGGTGCCCGTTGCAGGGCGCCGGCCGGGCCCTCCAGCCGCGCCAGGGTCAGAAGCTCCGAGGCCAGGGCGGCGATGGCCGTGATCTCCTGCTCCATCCGGTCGAAATGGCGGGGAGCCTGCGGTTCAACCTGGCGGCGGGCCAGGCCCAGGGCCATGCTCAACCGCGCCAGGGGCGATTTGATCTCATGGGAGATGTCGCTGAGCAGCCGGCGTTGGGCGGTGATGGCCGCCTCCAGCTCCGCCGTCCGGTCGGCCACCTTGCCCTCTAGCGTCAGGTTCAGGTGTTCCAGGTCGCGCATGCTGCGGTCGCGCTCCTCCCGCGCGTTGCGCAGGCCGGCGGTCATCTGGTTGAAGGAGCGGGCAAGGAACCCCAGCTCATCCCGGCTGGTCACGGGAACCTGGATGTCCAGCCGGTCGGTCTCGGAAATGGCGCGTACCGCCTGGGTCAGGTCCATGATGGGCGCCGTCAGCCGGCGGCCGGTCCAGCGCACGAAGGCGACGATGGGGGCGGCTAGCAGCAGGCCCAGCAGGGCCAGTTCCAGCGCCACCTGGCGCAGCGAGCGTGTCACCGCCGAGGCCGGCTGCGACACCACCACCTGCCAGGAGCGCAGCAGTCCGTCGCGGGGCAGGGAGCGGCCGACGATGTGGTTCCCGCTGTCGTCGGCGGGCTCGGCGGCGGTGGAGAGCACGGCGGGATGGGGCGCCAGGCGCACCAGGGTCGTGCGCGATTCCACCCCGTTCAGCAAGGTTTCGATGGCGGTCCAGGGCAGGGCGATGACCAGCGTGCCCACCCGGTAGTCCGGGGCGAAGGTGCCGAAGACCGGAATGGCCAGGGCGACGATGTCGCCGGCGCCCAGCGGGTTCCGATGCTTGTCCAGGAGGGTGGCGCCGCGCGCCGTCACGCCCCAGCCCGCCGGCAACCGCGTGCCCGGCGGGGGAGTGCCGTCCACGCCATCGGCATCAGCGATCAGTGCCCCGGCCGCGTCGAAGGCATAGATGCCGCCGCTCAGCCCATAGAGACGCTGCAACGCCTCCAGCGTCGTGCCGATGCGGCGGTCGACATCCCCGGACACTAGGTCGTTCATCACCTCCAGCTGCGCCCAGGCGGTCAGGTCGGTCGCCAGTTCGTCCATGCGGTTGCACAGGCGCTGGTATTTCAGGTCCGCCACCTGGGCCAGGTTGTCCGCCGCCGTGTCCAGCAGCGACCGCCGCACGCCGGTATAAACCACCGCTGCCGTCAGGCCATAGGTCAGCAGATAGATGGCCAGCAGGGCGCTGACGATCTTGCGGCCGATGGAACTGCCGATGATGGCCTTCATGGGCGTACTCTCATGGACCGCCCCCGCCGGTGGCCACGACGGGCAGGCGGGCCAGCACCACCACGCCCTCCGGCACGCCCCCGCCGCTGATATAGCCGACGGAGCCGGGGACCCGGCGGATGAAGGCCAGCAGCGCTTGCTCGGATTCCTGCACCACCGGGGGCAGCTTGCCCTTGAAGTGCATCTCGTTCCAATAAACGATCAGGCTGGCATTGTCCTGGTGCAGCACGCCGGCGGTGAAGCGGGCGCGGACGTCGCTGGCGATCTCGCGGTTCACCGGAATGATGGCGCTGCCGTCGGGCCACAGGGTCATGCGCAGCAGGTAGATGGCGGCGACATCGGCGGTGCTCAATGATCGGCCCAGGGTGACCGAGGGGTTGGCCACCACCAGGATATCCTCCGCCCGCGCCAAGTCCGACAGCAACAGTCCCATCAGGAACGCCAGCAGGGAACGCCGCCGCCGCATCAGAACAGCACGGACCAAGAGGCGAACAGGCCGGTCGGGTTGATCGGCCGGCCCCCCACGTTCTGTAGATATTCCAGGCGGAAGACCATGGCGGGCTGCGGACGGAAGGCGAATCCCGCCAGCACGTCCTGGGCGACACGGTCATTTCCAAAGGGCATCGCCGTGCTGGCGGCCAGCTCCTGCGTGGCGCCCAGGAGGGGCATGGAACCCCGCCCGTCATAGACCTCATACCAGCCGTAGACGGACCATCGGTCGTTGAGGGCGTAGGAGGGTGCCACGTAGCCGCTCCACTCCAAATCCCGGGTCGAGTGCAGGCTGGGGGGCTGGGACAGGGTGGAAACCACCCACTCCCCCTGCAGGCTCCATTGATCCATTGTATACCGGAAGTCGGTGCCGAACAGATGTTGTTCCACCCCCTGCCGGTCGATGGTGCGCTGGATTGAAAACCCCACCTTGTCCAGCAAGGCCAGGGGGAAACTGACATGCAGCCCCTCGACCAGGCGATAATGGTCGTCGACGATGCTGTCGGGCCGGGCTGAGAACTCATCCATCGGCTGCCAGTAGACCTGCACATCCGGCCACCGCGCCTGCGGGTCGCTGTACAGCACCGACAGGCCGGTGGCGTATTGGCTGGAGCCCCGATAGGTGGCGGCGGGACGGATGGTGGACATCACCAAGGGGGCGGCGTGGATCTGGTTCCAATCCCCCACCGGCGCCAACATCTTGCCGAAGCGCACGGTGAAGCCGTCCGGCAACTGGATGTCGTTATACAGCCGCTCCAGCACCAGATAGCCCTTGCCGCCATCGCCCTCGCCGCCGTCCTTGCCCCACGGCACCAGGTTAAGCCCTGTCAGTTCCGCCTCCATGAAGGGATTGAACAGGGCGCCGACATGGGCGCTGGCGTAAAGGCTGAGGTCTTCCAGGCTGAAGGTCTTGCGGCCCTGGTCGGGGGCGGCCAGGACCACGCTGGAATACCCGGCGAAATTGACCGGGCCGACGTTGAACCCCTGGCCCAGCACGTAGCTGTCCACCGATTCAATGTCTTGCGCCCGGGCCGCGCTGGTTGTCCCGGCGAGGGCCAGAACCGCCGCGACCAGGGCGGCGGCGGAGCGGGAGCGGGGCGGTGAAGGGTGTTCAGGCATGGCGTATCGGTCCACGCCCGGTCACGACAGCGGCAGGGCGTAGAGATAGCCGACGTTGCGGATCGTCTTGATGGGCTGGTCGGCATCGTCAGTGACGGCGTCCAGCTTGCGCCGGACCTTGCTGACCAGCGTGTCGACGTTGCGGTCGGCGCCGGCCGCCTGGTGCCGGCCGAAGGCGGCCGTGGAAAGCTCATCGCGGGGAATGATGCGCCCCGCGTTGCGCAGCATATGCTCCAGCAGGCTGAATTCAGCGGAGGTCAGGTCCAGGCGGTTCTCCCCGCGCCAGGCGGTGCGTGCGGTGGGGTTCAGACGCACGCCGCCCACCTGCAGGTCCGCGACCGCCTTGGCCGTGCCGCCATTCACGCGGCGCAGGACGGCGCGGATGCGGCCCACCAGCTCACGCGGGTTGACCGGCTTGGGCACATAATCGTCCGCGCCGATTTCAAAGCCGACGATGCGATCCACATCGTCATCCCGCGCGGTCAGCATGATGACCGGCACGTCGGAGCGCTGGCGCAGGCGTTTCAGGACATCGAAACCGGACAGCCGGGGCAGCATGACGTCCAGCACGATAAGATCCTGGCCCTCGGGCGCATGGTCGAAACACGCGGCGCCGTCATTGGCAAGGTCGACGGCGAAGCCGTCCTGCTCAAGATATTCGCGCAGCATCTCGGCCAGCGCGATATCGTCATCAACGATCAGTATTCGGTCCATACCCACTTATCGGCTAACGGGGGGCCGAAGTCGATGGCGGGCCGCCGCGCTTGGGGGCGCGGGCGGCGCCGGCCGTCGCCTGAACCGGATCAGGCCTTGATGTTCAGCAGCTTGCCGCGATCGTTGTCGACCGAACCGGTGTCGACATCGCCGTCACCATCCCGGTCCAGGGTGGCCGGCTGCTGGGGGGCGGCCTGGGTGGTCTGGGTGGACGCGCTGTCGGTCGTCGCGGCCGGGGCGGCGGGACGGTACAGCGAGGAGACGGAACTGGCGTAACCGCCGATGGAAGAAATGCTCATGATGGGTACTCCGGGAAACGGGGATCGGTTCGGTCGCGTTTTTGCTTCGATCCCAGTATATCCCCGGGCCACGGTTCCAATTGTGGAGTTTTGTCGAGTCCTGCGGAATTGCCCTTCCGCTGGCGCTTGGTGTCACGCCGCCGGGGGCAGGGGTGCCGTCTGGTACAGCGTCACCTTGATCCCGCCGTGCAGCACCGGGGCGGTGGTCGGCAGGAAGGGCAGGTCGGTCACCTTGGCCAGTGCCGGCTCATTGGTGATGATGGCGGCGCGCCAGCCGGCGAACCGTTCCCGCAGCACCTTGCCCAGGGCGCCGTACAGGGCGTAGAGCTGCTTGGTGTCGCCGATACGCCCGCCATAGGGGGGATTGACGATCACCAATCCCGGCGGCCCGTCCGGGGCCGTCAGGTCGCTGATGGCGTGGTGGCGGAACTGGACGCGATCCTCCACCCCGGCCCGCGCCGCGTTTTCCTGGCTCATTTTCACGGCACCGGCATCACGGTCGCTGCCGTGGAAGCGGACGGTGGGGGGCGTGCCGGCAACCGCCGGGGGGGATGCCTTGAGCGCGGACCAGGCGGCGGCATCGAAACCGGCCAGCTTCTCGAACGCGAAGGCGCGGCTACGCCCCGGTTTCAGCCCGGCGGCGATCTCCGCCGCCTCGATCACGAAGGTGCCGGACCCGCACATGGGGTCCACCACCGGCTCCTGGCCGTCATAGCCGCACTGGCGCAGGAACAGGGCGGCCATGGTCTCCCGCATCGGGGCCTTGTTGACCGCCTCCTTATGGCCACGCTTGTGCAGCGCTTCGCCAGAGGTGTCGATGCTCAGGGTGCAGAGGTCGTCATCGATGCGGGCCTTGATGACGATGTCGGCATCATCCGCGATGGCGGCGCCCAATTCCTCGGTGATGGCGCGGGTGATGCGCTCCGCCGCGGCGCCGGCGTGGTAGATGCGCGACTTGGTGCAGCTCGCCTCCACCCGCACCGGCACGTCCGTCCGCAGGAAGTCAGCCCAGGGGAAGCGGCGCGCGCGCTTGTCCAACTGCGCCAGGTGCAGGGCGCGGAAGGCGCCGATGCGCACCAGCACCCGTGTGGCGCCGCGCAGTTCCAGGTTGGCGCGCCAAGCCTCCCGCCACCCGCCCCGGGTGCTGACGCCGCCCTTGCCGGCTTGCAAACCCGCGAAACCGGCCGCCTGCATCTCCGCGCACAGCGCGGATTCCAGGCCGGGGGTGGTCACCACATAGATGTCGAAATCGGTCGTATCGTCCATCGCGCCTTGATATCGCGCCGCCGAGAGCCCGGCGAGGGCTTTCTCGCCCATAGCTCCCATGAGGGGGCTCCCATGAGGGGCGGCGGTCAGGTGCTTTGCGACCGGTTGAGCGCGGTGACCGACCCGTCGGCGCCCGCGCGCCAGGCCCGGCACTCCGGGAACCGGGCCAGGACGCGGGCCCCCACCGGCGTGACGCTGAGCGCGGTGGACAGCGCGTCGGCCAGGGTGGCCGTGGGCGCGCTGACGCTGACGCTGAACCTCGGGTCGCTGCACCGCCCGGTCGCCGGGGTGAACAGGTGGTTGAAGCGGCCGGTCGGCTCAAACGGCGTGCCGTAGGCGCCGGAGGTGGACAGCGCCTGGTCCCGCAGCGGTAGGGTCAGCAGCGTGCGGTCATCCTCCCCCGGCGCCTTGATGCCGGCGGTCCAGGGGCGGCCGGTCGGATGTGTGCCCACCGCGCGTATCTCCCCCATGTCCACCAGCGTATGGGCCACGCCCCGCGCCTTCAGCAGGGCCACCACCTGATCGGTGACATAGCCCTGGGCGATGCCGTTCAGGGTGAGGGCCATACCGGGGTGATGGAACGACACCCGGTCAGGCGCCACCGTCAGCTTGTGATACCCGACCTGGGCGAGGGCTTCGCGCACCGCAGACTCCGGCGGGCCGGCGGGACTGGCGCCAGGCCTGCCGAAATGGCCGGCGTACAGGGTCCACAGCGGTTGCACCGTGGGATCGAAGGCGCCGTCCGTCCGGCGGGCGATGGACAGGGCCTCGGCCAGCAGGATCACCAGCTCCGCCGGCGGGTCGACCAGCACGCCGTCGCGGTTCAGACGGCTCAGGGCGCTGTCCGGGCGGTACAGGCTGAAGATGGCCTCCAGCCGCGCCACCTCCGCCAAGCTGGCCTGGATCAGGGCGTCGGCCTCGGCCGGGTTCGGGTGGTTGATGACCAGGTGGGCGTCCGCCCCCAGCGCCACGCCCGACCAATGGCGCAACGTGGGCATCTCGACGGCGGCGGCCGGACGCAAGCCCATCAGGGGCAGGTCCAGCAAGGGCAGGCCGGCGGCGGCGGCCAGCAGGGTCAGGGCGCGGCGGCGCGTGGGGGTGTTCATGACGCGCCGCCGGCCGTGCGCCCAGCCGTATCCTGCCCGGCCGGGCCCCGATCGTCCTCTTCAAACACCTGGTCCTTGCGGATATCGGCATACCGCACCACGGTGCCGTCGTGCGCTTGGGCGAAGGCCCGCGCGCCCGCCTCGGTGCCGAAGGGGAACAGTTCGACGCCGCCCATGGCCCCATGCTTCCCACTGCCCACCACGTAGAAGGCGGTGCGGGCGTCGATCCAGCTGCCCGCCGGCGGGTGGTGCTGGTCGTTCAGCTTGTCCATGTCCGTCACATAGATGGCGGCGATGTCCTTGGGCTCCTCCGGCAACAGGGTATAAGCCACCGTGTCGCGGACGGAGGCGAACCACACCGGCAGGGGATCGCCCTTCAGCAAGACCTGACCCTTGGGGCCGCCGTGCTCCGTCACCGCCATGTTGCAGAAATGGGCGAGGTCTCCGTCGGTCAGGTTGTGCGGTGCCGGGATGGCCGCGACCTCCGCCTTGGGTTTGCAGCCGCCCATGGCCAGGACGGCCAGCACGGCGAACAGGTAAGGGGCGCGCATCAGATTTGCCTCCGGGAAAAGATGAGGGCCGCCGCCGCTAGGGGCAGGACGGTCCAGCCGGCCAGAACGGCGAGAAGGGTGACGGGGCCCAGATGGATCTGGCCCGCGATGCCGGCCATGCCGGCGAATTGGCTGACCTGGTCGGTGCCGGTCAGGTTGAACAGGCGGAAGGCGTCGGCCGGGTTGGCCAGCATGAGCCAGTTCAGCAGGCCCACGGTGACGGTCTTGCCCTGGTCCGCCACCAGGATGCCCAGCAGGGCCATGTCGAACACCAGCACGAACACCAGCCACAGGCCGATGGCGATGCCGCCGGCGGCCCCCCGGTCGCGCACCACGGCGCTGACCAGATAGCCCAGGGCGATGAACACGGCGCCCAACAGGATGCTGGACCCGATCAGTCCGGCGAAGGCGCGCCACCCCTCCGGCCCGGTGTCGGCGCCGGTCAGGGCCAGCGCCGCGCCCGCCGCGCCATAGCCCACCAGGGTGGCGAAGCCCAGCAGGGAAAGGTGCCCCAGGAACTTGCCCAGCACGACCTGCCCGCGCGAGACGGGGTAGGACAGCAGCAGGCTCATGGTGCCGCGGTCGACCTCGCCCACGATGGCGTCGAAGGACAGCAGCAGGGCGATCAGCGGGACCAGGAAGATGGTCAGGCTGGACAGGCTGACCACCACCACGTCCAGGGCGCCCGCCCCGACCGTGCCGGTGGGCACGCTGCCCAGGAAGGTGAGGCTCAGCGCCAGGGTGGCCATCAGCAGGGTGGCGGCCACGACCCAGCGGTTGCGCAGACCGTCGCGGATCTCCTTGCCGGCGAGAATGAGGGGAATGCTTGTATGAGTTCCACTCATCGGGCCGCCTCCTGGTAGGATGGTTGGCCTGATGGCCGGGAGAGGGTCGCCGCAGAACGCTCGAAGTTAT
>NZ_VITR01000024.1 GCF_007827955.1 Nitrospirillum pindoramense | reverse complement strand
AGACATAACTTCGAGCGTTCTGCGGCGACCCTCTCCCGGCCATCAGGCCAACCATCCTACCAGGAGGCGGCCCGATGAGTGGAACTCATACAAGCCCAACTCATGCCCTAGGACGCGACCGCGTCCGCCGGACCTTTCCGGGAAACGAAGTGGACTGGAAAGGGAGGATAAGCCAAGCCAGCGGATGCTGGCACCCGGCGTTTGAGGGAACTCAGATGAAGAAATGTATCTGCGTGCGGTCATAGCCGGTGCCCAGCAGCATGGGCTGGCCCTGGTGCACCGGGAAATCGTGGCCGAAGAAGTAGACCGCCTGCTTCCAATGGTTGGTGCGGGCGGCGGAGCGGGAGCTGTAGACCACCTCCTCGTCCATGTGCAGGTCGAACCAGAAGGCGACCCCCTGCACCAGGCCGGGGCGGGTGGCCTGGACGGTCAGGCTTTTCAGGTCACTGTCCGGCATGCTGACGCGGAAGTCGAAGAACCAGGCCGGAAACGGGTCCGACAGCATCTGGTGGTCATCGGCGACCAGGTCGATCTGCTGATAGCCGGGCGCGCGGAACTGGTCGAATCGGCTCATGTCGAAGCCGCTGACGCTGCGGATGGGGCTGACGCGCCGCAGGTCGTCCGCCTGGATCAACTGGGCCCAGACGGTGGCGGCGGCGGGAATGACGCGGGCGCCGGGGCGGGCCAGGTTACGCCGGGCGTGGTCCAGGATGGCCAGCATGTCGGGCGCCAGCATGCCGACATTGACGATGTCGGACACCAGCACGTCCGCCGGGCGCGGCAAATCCACGCCCAGCTTCAGGTCCTGCGGCTTCTTGGCCAGGATGGTCACGCGGTCGGCGTAGCCGTTCAGCGCCACCGTCTCGCGCGCCACGGTGGCCAGGGCGGCCAGCGGCTCCGACGCCACCACCCGGGCGGCGCCGGCGCGGGCGGCCATCATGCTGACCAGGGCGGAACCAGCGCCCAGTTCCAGCACCAGGTCGCCCGGGCGGATGGCCCGCAGCAGCGCGGCCTCATAGGCGTCGTTGCGTTCGTGATCGTTCAGGCGGGGGATGTGCCAGGCCGGCACCTGGGTGCTGCGCAGCAGTTGCAGCGCGTACTGCACCGCCTGGTTATCCGGCAGGCGCGCCTGCACGCCCGTCAGCAGCGCCACGGCATCGTCGGTGCGATCCTGGCCCTGGAACACCTGGGCCAGGCAGATCGCCGCCTCATACCGGCTGCTGTCGGCGGCCAGCACCTGGGCGAACAGGCCGCCCGCCTCGTCCAGCCGGCCGGTGTAGAGCAGCAGGGTGCCCAGGTTGTAGAGGGCGTCCAGATTGTCGGGCAGCAGGCCCAGGGAGTGGCGGAAGCAGAACTCCGCCTCCTCCAGGCTGCCCAGCTCACGCAGGGTGTTGCCCAGGTTGTTGTGCGCCTCGGCATAGCGGGGATTGATCTCCACCGCCTCGCGGAAGCGGGCCTCGGCCTCGGCCAGGCGACCCAGGGCGCGCAGGGCGTTGCCCAGGTTGTTCTGGCTGACCGCGTCCTCGGGATTGAGGGCGACGGCGGTGCGGAAGCAGGCCTCCGCCATCTCGAACTGCCGGCAGCCATACAGCAGGACGCCCCGGCTGTTGTGGTACTGGAAGTTCTCGCCGTCCAGGGCGATGGCCTGTTCGAACAGGTCGTTGGCCTCGATGGGCCGGTTGGCCTTCAGCGCGATCACGCCCAGCAGGTGGGTCGCCTCCGCATGGGCCGGATCGGTCGCCAGCGCGGTGCGGCAGCTCATCTCCGCTTCCGCCAGGAAGCCGGCCATCAAGTGTTGGCGGGACAGGTCCACACAATCCTGGACGAAGGACATCCACTCCTCCTCGGGGGCAAGGTCGCGTCTTTGCGCCGGAAGGAGAGCAAGGGGTGTGCCAGACGCACCCCTTGCCGAAGGGCTTGGATTCCCTACAGGATTGCAATGAACCATCGGCGGTGCTGGACGCCCCGCGCCCAGCCGGGAAGCGTCGCCGGGCAAAGCTTGCCGGGCAGGTTAGGCCAGGCGGATCAAGCGAGAACGGCCAGCACCTCATCCCCCGTGGGCATGGCGTCGCCCGCCCCCACCCGGGTCACCGCGATGCTGGCGGCGACGTTGGCATGGCGCATGGCCTGGGGCAGCGTGTCACCCAGGGCCAGGCGGGCGGCCACGGAGCCGACGAAGCAGTCACCGGCGCCGGTGGTGTCCACCGCCTTGACCGTGCGGCCGGACACGATGACCTGATCATCGGCCGTGACCGCCAGCGCGCCGCGCACGCCCAGGGTGGCCACCACGGTCTGCCCGGGGCGCCGCATCAACCGGCGGGCCGCCGCGGCGACGGCGTCCACCGGCGCGTCGCCGGCCAGGTCCACGCCGGCGAAATGGCCCAGCTCCGTCTCATTCACCACCAGGATATCGATGTCGGCCCACAGGCTGTCGGGCGCGTCGTCCAGCGCCGGGGCGGCGTTGAGGATGGTGGTGGCGCCGACCGCGCGGCCCCGGCGGAAGAAATCGGCGATGGTGGCCCGGGGGATTTCGAACTGGCTGACCAGGATGTCGCCCGCCTGGAGGGTAACGGCGTCCAGGTCGGCCGGCGCCACCTCGCCATTGGCGGCGGGGATGACAACGATGCTGTTCTCCGCCTGGGCGTCCACCATGACGATGGCGGTGCCGGTGGCCGTGTCGGTGCGGGCGACGCCCCGGGTGTCCACACCGTTGGTCTGGAGGAAGGCCAGCGCCTGGTCGCCGAACGTGTCACGGCCCACGCGGCCGATGAAGGCCACGTCCACACCCCGCCCCTGGCCCTGCCGCGCCGCGGCCACCGCCTGGTTCAGGCCCTTGCCGCCACGGCCGAAGGCGACGGTTTCACCGCTGACGGTCTCCCCCGGGCGGGGGGCGCGGCGCATGGTGGTGAGGACATCGGTGTTGATGCTGCCGGCGACGACGACTTTGGGCATGGGAGAACCTGATCAACGGAGTGGAAAAATGAGGACGGCGGCGATGCCGGAGCACCGCCGCCGATCCAGTCTACAAAACCAAACGTGGCTGCGTCAGGAGACCTTGGCGGCCTTCTCCGCCTCCAGCTCGTCCAACAGGGCCTTGCGCGACAGCTTGCCGATCATGGTCTTCGGCAATTCGGCGCGGAACTCCACCTGCTTGGGCAGCTCGATGGCCGACAGCTTGTCGCGCAGGAAGTCGCACAGCTCGGCCTGGGTCAGGGTCTGGCCCTCGGTCAGCTTGATGTAGGCCTTCACCGTCTGGCCGCGGTAGGGGTCCGGCACGCCCAGCACGATGCACTCGTTGACGGCGGGGTGCAGGTAGATCGCCTCCTCCACATTGCGCGGATAGACGTTGTAGCCGCCGGCCAGGATCATGTCCTTGATGCGGTCGACGATGTAGATGTAGCCGTCCTCATCCATGTAGCCGACGTCGCCGGTGTGCAGGCGGCCGTCGCGCAGGGTGATGGCGGTTTCATCGGGGCGCTTCCAATAGCCCTTCATGACCTGCGGCCCGCGGATGCAGACCTCGCCCCGCTGGCCCTGGGCCACGGGGGTCTTGCCATCCTCGACATCGATGATCTCGATGATGGTGCCGGGCACCGGTAGTCCGATGGAGCCGACCTTCACCTTGCCGCCCACGGGGCCGTCGATGGGATTGACCGTGGCCACGGGCGACGACTCGGACAGGCCGTAGCCCTCCACCAGCTTGCAGCCGGTGTGGCCCTCGAAGGTCTGGCAGACATCCAGCGGCAGCGGCGCGCCGCCGGAGATGCTGAAGGCCAGCGAGGACAGGTCGTACTTGGCCCGGTCCTTGTAGTTGTTGATGGCGGTGTAGATGGTGGGCACCGCCGGGAACTGGGTCGGCTTCTTCTTGTCGATGGTGTCCAGCACCTGCTCGATCTCGAACCGGGGCAGCAGGATCATCTCCGCCCCCAGGTAGATCGACAGGTTCATGACGCCGGTCATGGCGAAGACATGGAACAGCGGCAGCACGCCCAGCATGCGCTCCTGCCCCGGCCGGCCCTGGTAGAACCACAGCGCCGACTGCACGGTGTTGGCGGTCAGGTTGGCGTGGGTCAGCATGGCGCCCTTGGGGATGCCCGTGGTGCCGCCGGTGTACTGCAGCACCGCCACGTCCTGCACCGGGTCGATGGTGACCGGGGTGTAGCGGCCGTCGTTGGCCGTCAGGGCGCGGAAGCCGATGTTGTGGGCGTCGGCCGGCGGACGGGCGATGTCCTTCCGCTTGGCCAGCGGATACAGCAGGTTCTTGGGGAACGGCAGGATGTCGGCCATGCGGCCGGTGACGATCTTCTTCAGGCAGGTCTGGGCCAGCATCGGCACCAGCTTGCCATAGCACTGGGGCACGTCGACCGTGATCATGATCTCCACCTCGGAGTCATTGATCTGCTTGACGAGCTCGCGCTCCGCATACAGCGGGTTGAAGTTCACCACCGTGGCGCCGGTTTTCAGGATGCCGTAGTAGCAGAAGACGGAATACGGCGTGTTGGGCAGGAACAGGCCGACATTGCTGCCCCGGCCCACGCCCAGCGCCTGCAAACCCTTCGCCACCCGGTCCACCATGTCGGCGCCCTGGCGATAGGTGTAGCGCTTGCCGAGGAAGTCGATGAAGGGGCGGTCGGCGAAGCGCGCGGCGGAGCTGTCGAACAAGTCCGTCAAGGGCTTCACCGGTATGGGCGCGTTCCAGTCCACGCCCGTCGGATAGCTATGTTCCCAAATGTGCGCCGCACTCACGGCCGGGTCGGCCATCATACGTTTTCTCCCCAGGGGCGGCCCGCCACTCAGGTATGGGGTGCCACCGCTCCAATTGTGTTTTGAAGCTCAGGGTGCCGACCTGGCGACGAGGGACGCATACCCGGCGGTCGTATCGGCAACCGACATGCCGGGGCGTTGGTCCCCGGTCTAGGGCGGTAACGTGCCTGGATCGTGGACGCTACTCAAGCGTTTCCTGAACAGGGGACTGTTAGGCCGGCGTTAGGCAGCTGGGGCGGTCACATCGCCACCGGCAACCTTCCCATGTGACAGCAACCAGAAATTGCCACCCGTGACCGATCGCCCCCGTGGAACAGCGCCGGCGCGGAAGGTGAGATGTCCCTGCTGCCGCCTGTGGATGACGAGACGGAAGTCCCTGCCGCAGCGCAACATTTCGCCACACATTACAGTAGCGGTCCCGGGGAGTTTATGTTTACCATTAAGACGGGTTAAGCCGCCGCATTGACAGTAAATCAGGGACAGTTCCGGGACACCGGACGCACCGGCGCGGTGGTTATTGGGAGGTGAGATCATCGGGCCGGCGCCCGTCTGGGCGAACCCGGCGCAATCGGGAAGGTACTGCCTCGTGCCACGCTTCGGATCGTATGACGCCTTCAGCCAGGACGAGGGTCTCCCGGCCAAGGCCCAGGTTAAATGGTTCAACACCTCCAAAGGATTCGGCTTCGTCGCCCTTGAGGACGGAACGCCCGACGCTTTCCTGCACATTTCGGTGATCAGCCGGGCGGGTTTGGCGGACATCTCCGAGGGAACGGAACTGCTGTGCACCATCGGCGCCGGGCCCAAGGGCCCCCAGGTGCTGCGCATCGTGGAGGTCACCGGAACGGCGGCCCCGCCGGAACGCGCAGCCGCCCCGCGCACCCGGGACCGGGTGCCCACGGGTTCGGAGATCGAGATCGACGGCACCGTCAAATGGTTCAAGGCCGACAAGGGATTCGGCTTCGTCCTGGCCGATGACGGCGGCAAGGACGTCTTCGTGCACAAGAGCGTCCTGCGCCGGTGCGGCATGGATCATCTGGATGAGGGACAGCGGGTGCAGATGCGCATCGCCGACGCCCCCAAGGGCCGCGAAGCGGTGTGGGTGGCCCTGGCCTGAGGTCACCGCCGGCTTGACCAGCTTTAAAAAGCAGCCCCGGAAGCGACGCTTCCGGGGCTGTTTTCATGTGGGGTCGGTTCAGGGAAGGATGGTGAGGCTGCCGGCGGCGCCGGTGGCCTGGTGGTTGGGTGAGGTCCATTCCTCCACCTGCGATGGCGCCAGGGAATAGGTGCCGGGCAGCACCGCCCGCACCAGGTAGACCAGCCGGAACTCGCGGCGGTCCGCCGGCAGATCCACCGCGGCGACGTAGCGATCCTCGCGCGCTTCCACATGGGTGGCGTCACTGAGGTCGCCCACGGCGCCCGCCAGCTCCGGCGGCAGGCCGCCCCGGGCGATTCGCACCGTCTCGATGGTCAGGCCCGCCGCCACGGGGTCGCTGACCAGCACCTGGGTCGGGGCCGTCCCCTCCACCTTGCCCGACAGCACGACGGCCAGCAGGTCGTTCTGGTGGATGCGGGCCGGGTCCACCGGCCGGCCCTTCAGGTCCAGCAGGCGGCGGTCGATGGAATATCCCTGCGCCGTGGCGCCGGGGGTGCCCATGGGAGCGGCCAGGGGGATGCCGGCGACGGCCACCGTGCGCTGGATGGCGGCTTGGCCGCCGTTGGTGACGGTCAAGGCGCGGCCGCCGATCTCCAGACGGCGCACCAGGGGCCGGGTTTCCGCTGGCGCCTGCCCCGCCAGCCCCAAGGTCATGGAGCCGGCGCGCTGCATCAGGCCCCGGCTGGCCACCAGCAGCCAGGCGCGTTCCTGGCTGCTGATCAGCGCCGGTTCGCGCAGCAGGCCCTGCACCTCGCGTGCCTGGGCGGTCACCCGGTCCAGGGGCGCGTTGCCCTCGGCCAGCAAGGCCAGGCTGGCCGCCCGGTCGCGCAGGTCGGAGCCGAAGTCGCGCATGCCCGGCAGGGTGATGCGCAGGCCGTCGACCCTGTTGTAGGCGTCCTGAGCCTGGGGCAAGCCCACCGCGGCCAGCGCCGCCGCGACGTGCGCCCGCGCCAGACGGGTCGGCAGCTTGTCCCAGAAGGTTTCATAGAAGTAGCGCACCGGCGTGGCGTCCACCGCCTTGGCCTTGGCCACGACGGCCAGGCCATAGGCGCGGGCGGGCAGGTCCGCCGGTTCCACCCAGCTGTTGCCGATGCTGCGCACCAGCCAGTCCAGGCCCTTGCGGTAGGGCGCGTCGGGCACGGCGTGGCCGGTGTCGCGCGCCCGGGTCAGGAAGTCCATGACGTAAGCCGACAGCCAAGGCTCCGCCGGGCCATCCGCCGACCACAAGGCGAAACCGCCGTCCGCCCGCTCCAGTGTCAGCAGCTTGTCGATGGCGCGGTCGATGCGCTCCCGCAGGGTGGCGTCGGTATAGAGGCCCAGCGCCTTGCCCGCGTCACCCAGATAGAGCAGCGGCAGGGCGCGGCTGGCGATCTGTTCCGACGACCCATAGGGGTTGCGGTCCAGGGTCATGAGCAGGCCGGGCACGTCCAGCTCCGGCAGGGGGCTGAGCGCCAGCCCCGACACCGCCGTCTCCGGACGCAGGCCCTGGGCCGATTCGGCCGGGACCTGGACGCTGGCACCGGGCCGGATGTCCGCCGTCTCATGCCGGGTGACGACGGGCAGATTGCCCCGCACCGGCACGGTGAACTCACGGGACAGCACCACACCCTCGGGCCCCTTGACCGTCATGAGCAGGCGGCCCGATCCAACGGCCAGGCCCTTCATCACGCGATTCAGGGTGACCTTGCCGCCCTTGGCCAGGCCATGAAAGACGGCCACGATCTCCCGCGGCTCCGGCCGCTGCACATCCTTGCCCTTGCGCTTCTTGGCGCCCACGCCGCGGTTGGCCGTATCCACCGGGAAGGCGAGCGGCCCCTCGGCCTGCAGGGTCACCGTGTAGGTGCCCCGCGTGCCGCTGACGTTGTTCAGGGTCAAGGCCAGACGGACGGTATCGTCCGGCGCAAGGAAGCGGGGCAGCGCCATATCGGCGCGCACCGGGTCGCGCACCGACAGGACCCGGTCGGCATGGCCCAGGGCGCCGGCCGACCACACGGTCGCCATCAGACGCAGGCGGCCCTGGAAGTCCGGCAGGGTCAGGGGCACCTGCACCTTGCCATCATTCCCCACGGGCAGGATGCCCGAATAGAGCGCCACGACGGGCGCGCCCCGGGGCGGCACCGTGTCTGAGGTGGGGACGGGCGCGGGCGCGGCGGCGAGCGGGGCGCCGTGCGGCGCGGTCAGGCGGCCGTAAACGTCGTGGATCTCCACGCCCAGTTGGCGCTGGCCGAAGAACCAGGCCTCCGGGTCCGGAGTCTTGTAGCCGGTGAGGTCCAGCACACCCTGGTCCACGGCGGCCAGCACCAGGTGGACGCCCTGGCCGGCGGCAACGCCCGGCACCACGACGGGGATGTGCACCGTCTGGTGCGGCTTGGCCTCCGCCGGACCTTCCACCTTGGGCGTCAGCGTGCGGCTGACCAGGGTCACGGGTAGGAAATCCACCCCGACGGCCCGCCGCGGCAGGGAGCGGCGGCCAGCCTCCACAGGCGCGAAGGCGTTGGCGATGACATAGGCGCCGCCGCCGATGTCGGCATCCACCGGGATTTCCACCAGGGCGCCCTCGGCCCCGATCTCCCGGGTCAGGGTCTGGCGTACCGCCCGGTCGGCCAGGGTGATCAGCACGGTGCTGCGGTAGGGCGGACGCACGAAGACGGCCGCCTTGGCCCCCGGCACCACCGGACCGCCGCCCACGGCGCCCTTCACCGTCACCTCCACGGCGTCCGGCGTCTCACCCAGCCGGGCGCTGACCCAGGAGCCGGCGGCGAAGCGCACGCTGCCCGACACGCCGGTGGCGGGATCGTACACTTCCAGCCGGTAGCGGCCGGACGACACGGGCACCTCGACGCCCGCCGGCGCCTTGGCCGTGGTCGCCAGCGTACCGCCCGTCACCTTCTGGTCGTGAATCTGGGGCTTGTAGTCCCAGCTGCCGTTGGCCTCGAACCAGACATAGTCCAGGCGTTCCTCGTACAGGTCATAGGACAACTGTCCCTTGTCCAGCGGCTTGCCGTCCGGCGACACGGCGATGACGTCGAAGGCCGCCGTGGCCCCTTCGGGCACGGCGTCATCGTTGAACCGCGGACGAATGCCGATGGTGTAGGGGTGCCGCTCCACCGGGACCACCAGATCATGGCCGGTGGTGCCACCGCCCACGTCGAACAGGGCGGCATGGAACACCGCCTCCAGCGGGCGGGACCCGTCCAGCTTGCCCTTCAGCGACACAGGCACGGTGGCGACGCCATTGGCATCGGTGGCGAAGCCGGGCAGAGTTTCCTGCCGGGGGGCGCCGTCCTCCTGCGCCAGGCCGAAGCGGTAGCCTTGGAATTGCGGCCCCTGAAGCTCGGGGAAGGGATCGGCGGCGGCGCGCAGCGTGACTGACAGGGTGCCGGCCAGGTTGGCGGCCGGGGCGCCGCTGGGCGTGCGGCCGTTGATCGACAGCGTCAGGGTGCCGTCCGGCCCCACCCGCGCCTGGTCGGCGGACAGGTCCAGGTTCACGCGCGGCGGCACGAAATCCGCCACCTGGAAGCGCAGGGTGCCCACGGCGGGGCCATCCGCGTCGGCATGGGCCGTGACGGTCCAGGTGCCGGTGGCGGCGTTGCCGGGCAGATCCACGGTGGCGGCGAAGCCCCCCATGCCCCGGTCGGTGAGGCTATAGCGCTCGATCTCCAGCCCATCGGGGCGCTGGACCTTCAGGGTCAGGGGACGGCCGGCCACCGCCTGGCCGGCGGCATCGCGCAGCAGGGCGGTGACATGCACCACCCCACCCGGGCGATAGATGCCGCGCTCGGCGAAGACATAGGCGTCCAGGGCGCCCGGGGCGGGACGGCCGGCAGCGCCGCGCGCGGCCAGGTCCAGGCCGGGGGCCGACAGATCCAGGAAGCTGAAATCGCCATCCTTGGTGCTGGCGAACAGGGCCTGGCCCTTGGCCGCGCCGGAGGCCGGGTCGAAGCGGGCGGCGCCATCGGACCCGGTCAGCGCCTTGCCCAGTTCCTTGTTGTCGCGGGCGGCCACCCGCACCTCAACCCCCGCCAGCGGCGTGGCCGTGCGCAGGGAATGGACGTAGACCTGCAAGCCGTTGGTGCCCGACAGCGTGGTCAGGCCCAGGTCGGAAACGATGAACCACTGGGTGGCGCGGCCTTCCCAGCCGGCGGTCTTGGCGACGGCATCCTCCGCCACCGCGACATACACGCCGGGCTTCAGCTGGCCCAGGACGGCATCGATGGGGAAGGGTGTCACCTGCGGCTGGTTGCGCTTGGCGCCCACGGCCATTTCACCGCGCCACACCAGCTCGCCGTTCTTTTCCACCAGCGAGCCCACATCCAGATCATTCAAGGTCTGGTTCAGGCGGCCGTAATAAATCTGCTCCACCAGGGAGCGGTCCTTGATGTGCAGCACCTGCAGGCGCGCGCGCTCCACATTGATGGTGCGCAGGGGCAGGCCCTCGCGGCCGATGCGCGGCAGGATGTAGCCGCCGCCGCGAAAGGACAGGACCGGACGGCGGTTCAACACCTCGATCTCGCGCGACTGCGGCGCGGCCAAGGTCTCGGCGCCGCCGGCGGCGGGCAGGCCGGCCTTCAGGGTGACGGTGTAGCGGTGGCCGTGCTCCAGCTTCTGGACGCACAGGGTGCGATCCCGCGCCACCACCGGCTTCTGCACGGGGGTCCCGGCGGCGTCGGCACCGGCTGGGGCGGCACCGGCGGGGGCGGCACTGGCGGGGGCGGTGTTCCTGGCCAGCACCTCGACCTTGCCGGCATAGGGGTCCTGAAGGCCGGGCCGGGCCTTGGCCAGGGGCCGGTTGAAGGTGAAGCAGGCCTCCGGGTCATCACGCTCGGCGTTCACCTCCAGCCCGGTCAGGGCGAAGGGGCCGGTATCGGCCGGCGCCTGAGTCGCCCCAACGGGGGGGGCCTTCGGAGGATCGCCAGGCCCGTTCTTGGGAGATGGGGCCTGGAGAGATGGGGCCGGGGGGGATGAAGGCTGGGCGGCCGCCGGCTGGGGTGCTGGCGCGCGCTCTTGCGGGGAAGCTGTGGCGGCGGCGGGCAGGAAGACAGCCAAAGCGAGGGCCGCGGCGAAGCTACGCACCATGGGCGACGGGGCCTCCACCCCGATAATGACGGCAAGAAACCAGGAAAGCCGGCACCCGTATTGAAGGGGCATCCAGCCAGTCAGGGCGCCAGAGGACGATGTTTTGGACGCTATTGCAACAGGCGCGTTGTCGATACGGCACGCCGTTCGGCCTCACATCCCTAGGCCAAAGGGGATAGCGGGGCGTGAGCGGGGCTGTGGCGGACGCTTTGCCCTGCCCCATCGCCCCCTTTTACACCTGGCATATCCCCAGGCTTAGCCTCAGGGACCCCTCCTCGGTCGAAACGCCGGCCCGGCCTTTCCACTTGTTTCCTTGCCCCGGCCCGGCTGTCCGCCTAACGCTGGGATCGTTCCTTCCCCACCGCCTCCGGGGCCGACCTCATGGCCATCGTCAATCCATTGCGACCATTTCGGCACCATCCCAGCCTGTTCATCGGGCTGGCATTCGGCGGCGGCGTGGGCCTAGCCGCGTCGCGCGCCGTCCACACGGTCAGCGCCGTGCTGATCGGCTGGTGCGCCGGCGTCGCCCTCTACATCACCCTGGTGCTGATCCAATTCGGCCGCGCCAACCTGGACAGCATGCGGTCCCGCGCGCGCGACCTGGAATCGGGCAAGTGGATCATCCTCATGGTCGCCAGCACGGCGGCCCTGGCCTCCCTGGTCGCCATCGTGCTGGAGGTGGCGGACGCCAAGGGCACGGCCCATGTCGGCGCCAGCGCCGCCCTGGGGGCCGCCACCGTGCTGTGCTCGTGGAGCTTCGTCCACGTCATCTTCGCCCAGCACTACGCCCATTCCTACTGGCTGGAGGGCAAGGGCATCGACTTCCCCGGCTGCACGCAGCCCGATTATTGGGAATTCCTATACTTCGCCTTCACCATCGGCATGACGGCCCAGGTGTCGGACGTGACGACGCAAGGGCCCACCATCCGCCGGCCGGTGCTGGCCCACAGCCTGCTGTCCTTCCTGTTCAACACCGCCATCCTGGCGCTGGGTGTCAACATGGGGGCCGGCCTTCTGGGGAACTGACACCAAGAAGATAGGGCGGGCCCTTGCGGCGCCCGCCCTATTTCAATCCTCTGCCGGCCCTCTGCCGCGGCGCTCACTCCGCGCTTTTCACCACCGGGTGCAGGGCGGCGGGGTGGCTCGGCCCCTCCTTGGGGGTGATGAAACGCCCGAACTTGGGCGACAGCCACTTGTTGATGTCGTCCACGATGGTGAAGACGGCGGGGACGAACACCAGGGACAGCAGGGTGGAGGTGATCAGGCCGCCAATGACCGCCGTCGCCATCGGCTGCTGGAACGAGCTGTCGTTGCCCACGCCGATGGCGATGGGAACCATGCCCGCCACCATGGCGATGGTGGTCATGATGATGGGGCGCGCGCGCTTGGCGCCGGCGTCCAGCAGGGCCTCGCGCCGGTTCATGCCCCGGTCGCGCATCGAGACGATGGCGTACTCCACCAGCAGGATGGAGTTCTTGGTCACGATGCCCATCAGCATCAGGATGCCGATGAGGGCGGGCAGCGACAGGGACATGTGCCCGATCAACAGGGCCGCGAAGGCGCCGCCGAAGCTGAGCGGCAACGCGGTCATGATGGTCACCGGCTGGAAGAAATTGCGGAACAGCAGGATCAGCACCGCCAGGATCAGCAGGAAGGCGGTGGCCAGGGCGATGGCGAAACCGATCATCATGTTCTGCATCTCCTGCGTCTGCCCATAGGCGGGCTTGGAGATGCCGGGCGGCATATGGGCCATGGAGGGAAGCTCATTGATCCGCTTCATCGCCTCGCCCACCTCTATGCCGCGCAGGTCGGCCTCGACCGCGATCTTGCGGGCCCGGTCGAAGCGCTCGATCTCCACGGCACCCGCGCCCATGCCGATGCTGGCGACGGCGCGCAGCGGCAGCAGGTCGCCGGCGGAGGTGCGGACGCGCAGGTTCTCCACCACGTCCATGTCCGACCGGTACTTGGGGTCGATCTGCACCCGGATGGGCACCTGGCGATCCCCCAGGTTGAACTTGGCCACGCTGGTGTCCAGGTCGCCCAGGGTGGCGATCTTGGCCACCTGGCCGATGGCGGCCACCGACACGCCCTGCTCCGCCGCCCGGTCGAAGAAAGGACGGATCTGGATTTCAGGACGCAGCAAGGCCGCGGTGGAGGTGACGTTGGCCAGGAAGGGCTGCTGCCGCATCTCGTCCAGCACTTGGTTGGAGAAGCGTTCCAACGCCGGGCCGTCGTTGCTGGTCAGCAGGACGCTGATGTCCTTGGCGCCCCAGCCGATGGACGAGTTGAAGCCGATATGGGCGCCTGGCACGCGGTTCAGTTCCGGCGTCACTGCTGCCTCGAAGTCCTGCTTGCTCATGCGCTCGGACTTGGGCTTCAGGATAGCGGTGACGGCACCGTTGCGCAGCTGGTTGTTGCGGCCAGCGCGGGTCCAGACGTGCAACACCTCGGGCCGCTTGGCCAGGATGTTGCCCACCATCTGAGTGGTCGCGTCGGTTTCGGCCAAGGTGGCGCCTGGCGGCAGGATGACCTGCACGGTGGACAGGCCGTTGTCGCTGGGCGGCACGAAGCCAGAAGGCAACATGGCGGCCATGACCAGCGACACGGCGAAGATGCCGACACCGGCCAGCACGGTCAGCCAGCGGTGGTTCATGCTCCATCCCAGCAGCCGGCCGTACTGCCGCAACCAGCGGCTTTCCGCGTCATGGTGGTCCGGCTGCGCCGGCTTCAGCATGTAGGCCGCCATCAGCGGCGTGATCAGGCGCGCCACCAGCAGCGAGAACAGGACGGCCACGGCCACCGTCACGCCGAAGGACTTGAAGTACTGCCCGACGATGCCGGACATGAAGGACACCGGCAGGAAGACGACGACGATGGTCATGGTGGTGGCAACCACCGCCAGGCCGATCTCGTCCGCCGCCTCCAGCGCCGCCTGGAACGGGCGCTTACCCATGCGGATGTGGCGGACGATGTTCTCGATTTCCACGATCGCGTCGTCGACCAGGATGCCCACCACCAGCGACAGGGCCAGCAGGGTGATGAAGTTCAACGAGAAGCCCATCCACTGGATGACCAGGAAGGTGGGAATGGTGGACAGCGGCATGGCCAGGGCCGAGATGAAGGTGGCGCGGCCGTCCCGCAGGAACCACCACACTACGATCACCGCCAGGATGGAGCCCAGCAGCAATGCCTCCACCGAGCCGGCGAAGCTCTGCTTGGTGTGTTTGACTTCGTCGAAGATCAGGTTGAAGTGGACGTCGGGATACTGCTTGCTCAGCTTCTCGATTTCCTCATCCACGCCCTTGGCGATGGTCACTTCCGAGGAATGGGGGGCGCGGCGGATGCTGAAACCCACCGTGGGCTGGCCGTCATAGCGGGAGATGTAGCGCATCTCCGACGTGCCATCGGTCACGGTGCCCAGGTCGCTGAGCCGAACCTTGGCGGCGGAACCGGCGAAGGTGCCGAAGTAGACGGGGATGGTGATCTCGGTGTTCGCCAGGTCCTCCACCGTGCGGGCGGAACCCAGGGTGCGGATGGACTGTTCCTTGGTCCCCACGGCACCCCGCCCGCCGGGCAGATCCACGTTCAGGGCGCGCAGCTGGGAATTGACCTCGTCGGCGGTGATGCCCCGCGCCATCAGGCGGTTGGGATCGAGGTTGATGCGGATTTCCCGGTCCAGGCCGCCGAAGCGATCGGTGGCGCCCACGCCAGGCACATGGGTGATGGCGCGGCTGATCTCATTGTCGATCAGCCAGGACAGTTCCTCCACCGACCGGGTGTCGGAGGAGACGGCGTAGGTCAGGATTTCGTCGCCCGTGACGTCCTGGCGCTCCACCTGCGGCTCATAGATGTCCGAGGGCAGGTTGGCCCGGATGCGGGAAATGGCGTTGCGCACGTCGTTCACGGCGCGGTCGGTGTCGTAACCGATCTTGAATTCAAGCACCGTGTTGGACAGGCCATCGGTGATGTCGGACGACACGTGATCCAGGCCGACGATACTGGACACCGCGTCCTCGACCAGCTTGGTCACCTGGACTTCCATTTCCGACGGCGCGGCGCCCGGACGGCTGACCGTCACGGTGACCACCGGGAAGTCGAGGTCCGGGCTGCCGGCCACGTCCAGCTTGAAATAGGCGATGATGCCCGAGATGATCAGGACGATGAACAGGACGATGGGCGGGATGGGATGGCGGATGGCGACCGCGGAGATGTTGCCGCTGCTCATGATGGGGCCCCCTTACCCGAGTTACTGCTGCACCGGCAGCGGCTTGACCGTGCCTTCGACCGGCTTGTCGACCACGGTCACCAGATCGCCGTCCTTCAGGTAGCCGGCCCCCGACAGAACCACCTTCTCGCCCGCCTTCACGCCGGACACGATGGCGATGTTGCCGTCCTGCCGGGCGCCGGTGGTGACGGCGCGCGCGGTGACCTTATTCTCCTGGTCAACCACGAAGACGACGGGCCGCACCTCGCGGTAGACGATGGCGGCCTCAGGCAGCACCAGGCCGTTGGCCTGCCCCACGGCCACGCGGCCGGTGACGAACATGCCGGGGCGCAGGTCGGGGTTCCGTTCCAGGTCGATGCGCAGGTGCCCCAGGCGGGTCTTGCTGTCCACGGTGGGCTCCACCACGCGGATGGTGCCGGTGTAATGATGGGCCATGTTGTCGCCGTCAACGGTGATGTTCACCGTCTGGCCGGCCTTGGCCACCATCATGTCGTTCTCGGGCACCTCGGCAACCAGTTCCACCCGGTTGTCGCGGATCATGCGGAACAGCTCCGTCCCGCCGGCGGACAGCACGGCGCCGATGCGGGCGGTGCGGGCGGTTATGGTGCCGTCGGCGGGGGCCCGCACCTCCGACTGCTTCAGCTTGGCGATGGCCAGGTCGCGGTTGGCCTCGGCCACGCCGACACGGGCGCGCATGCTGACGGCCAGGGCGCGGCGGTTGTCCAGGTCACGGGCGCTCATGGCGCCAGTGCGCACCAGATCCTGGGCGCGGGTGTAATTGGCGTCGGCCTCGACCACATTGCCCTTGGCCTCGGTCAGCAGCGCCTCTTTCTCCGCCAGGTCGGCACGCAGCACGCTGTCGTTGAAGCGGGCCAGCAGTTGGCCCTTCTTCACCGCGTCGCCGATATCCACCAGCACCTCGGCCAGGGCCAGGCCCGACGTCTCCGTCCCGATGGGCAGGTCGTCGAAGGCGGCCAGCGAGCCGGTGACCAGCAGGGTGCGGGTGACGGGCGCCACGATCACGGGCGCCACCGTCACCGGCAGGGCGGACACCTTGGCGGGGGCCGCGGCGGGGGCCGCCGGCTTGGCGCCCGAGCGCATGAGGACCGACGCCGCGATGGCGCCCAGGACGACGACACCCCCGGCCAGCAACCACCAGCGGTAGCGCTTCACCCCCGATCGTCCGCGAATGCGGCCCGGCGAACCCGCCGGCGCATAGGCATCGAGGTCGGACCGGTCAGCGGGCAGTTCAGCGGAATGGATGCTCATCGTCTTTAAGCCTTCTGTCCAGCCGGCATCCGACAGCTGCCGTCGGGATACCGGGATTGGCTATGGCACGGACGATGGGAAGCAAGGGTTCGTGAGGGCGAGCGACAGGGGCTTTTGGGAAAGACCCAAAAGTGCCGCGTCCGCCGGCGAACCCACGGCCCCCGCGACCGTGGTGGCGGACAACGCCTGATTTACAACGTGAGATCACACCCATGACGCGATCCACGCCGGTCCGCCGGTTTCGAGGCTGAAGCTACAGAGGGTTGTGTTACGGGAAAAGCCGCTCTTTGTATCGTTTTGTAACGGAGCGATGCGCCGGGGCGCCAGCCACGGAAGGGCGCTACCACCAGCGAAGTAAGCTTTCGCCCTCGCGGCCCCTTATTTTGTATGCGACCCTGGGTCCCAAGGCCAACCGCTTGACATGGGGGGGCAATCGGCCATCTACAACAGGTGTGTGTCGGATAGGTCCGCGCCGGTGTCGCCACCCCTGGAATACGGGGTGCCCATCCCTCCGTAGGGGATGAAACGGGCATGGGAATGTGGACCTTTACCGGGGTATACCGGGTTCCCCCGCGGGCGGCTCCTCGCCACCGGGGATAGGGCCACCGGGGATCGAGGGTGGGACGTTGATGCTCAGCGGTTCGTTGATCGCCGAACGGATGGACGCGGGGGGCCAAAACCCGGGAGGGCAGCAACCCTCCGGCCCGCAGGCCGGCCTGGCCGGCGCGCAAACGCTGGCGGCCTTGTTCCTGGCCCGCGTGGCCGCCACGCCGTCGCTGCCGGCGGTGGAGACCGGCGACGGGTTTATGCTGACCTGGGGCGACATGGGCGAGCGCGCCCGCCACGTCGCCGCCACCCTGGCCGCCCGGGGGGTGGGACCGGGCGCCCGCGTCATGCTGCGGGGCCGTGGTACCGCCGAGTTATACGCCTGTCTGTTCGGCATCCTGTTGCGCCGCGCCGCTTATATTCCCATCGACGCCAGTTGGCCGGCCGCGCGTGTCGCCAGCATCGCCGAGCAATCGGAGTCGGTGTTGATGGTCGACGCCGCCGGCGACTTCGCCGTGCCCGGCGTCGCCTCGGTGGCGCCGGAGGATCTGATCGGCACCGCCCTGCTGAACGACCCCCTGGTGTCGCCCCACGGGCTGCCGGACGCCCTGTTGCCGGCCACCCCCTCCGACACCTGCTACCTCATCTTCACCTCGGGCACGACCGGCCTGCCCAAGGGCGTGGTGCTGTCGCACGGCGCCGTCATGACGTATGTGCGCGGCGCCTCGCAGGTCTACCAGTTGGCCGAGACCGACCGGGTGTGGCAGGGCTTCTCCCTGGCCTTCGACGCCTCGGTCGAGGAGGTGTGGCTGGCGGTGGCCTCGGGTGCCTGCCTGCTGCCGGCGTCGGGCCTGGTGATGCGCGACCCGCAGTTGCTGGCCAGCGAGCTGCGCTGCCGCCGCGCCACCTTTTTCTCGACCGTGCCCACGCTGCTGGGGCTGATCGACGAGGATCTGCCCGACGTCCGCCTGCTGGTGGTGGGCGGGGAAACCTGCCCGGCCGCCCTGGTGGACCGCTGGGCGCCCGGCCGGCGCATGCTGAACACCTACGGCCCCACCGAGGCGTCGGTGGTGGCGACGGCGGATGAGGCGCGGGCCGGCCAGCCGGTCACCATCGGCCGGGCCCTGCCGGGTTATCGCGTCCTGGTGCTGGGGCCGGATGGCCTGCCCGTGCCGGTGGGCGAGACAGGGGAAATCCACATCGGCGGGCCGGCGCTGGCCGACGGCTATTTGAACCGGCCGGAAGAGACGGCCAAGCGCTTCAAGATGGACGCGGCGGGGCAGCGCCTGTACGCCACCGGGGACGTGGGCCGCCCGTTGATCGATGGCCGCGTCGACTTCCTGGGCCGGGTCGACAACCAGGTGAAGCTGCGCGGTTTCCGCATCGAGCTGGGCGAGATCGAGGCCATCGCCGGCGGCTGCCCCGGCGTGCAACTGGCCGCCGCCGCCGTGCGCCCGGTGGCCAGCGTGGACAGCATCGTCATCTGGTACGTGGGCACGGCCGACCGCAATGCCCTGGCGGCCCATGTCGCCGCCGCCGTCCCCGCCTACATGCGCCCCAGCTTCCTGGTGAAGGTGCCGGCCATGACCCGCACCGTGGGCGGCAAGATCGACCGGCGCGAATTGCCGGAGCCGACCCCCCGCGACGTGCCCGAGGACATCGGCGAACCGCCCCAGGGCGAGGCGGAGGAAGAGGTGGCGGAAGCCTTCGCCCACGCGCTGGGCCGGCCCATCCGGGCCCGCGACGCCGATTTCTTCATGGATCTGGGCGGCCATTCCCTGGCCGCCGCCTCCGCCATTTCCCGCCTGCGCCTGCGCCATCCCGAGGCCACCGTGCGGGCGCTGTACCTCAACCCCACGGTGCGCGGCCTGGCCCAGGTGCTGGCGGCGCCGGCAGCGCCCAAGGTGGCCAACGAGATGCGCCGCGCCAGCACCCGGCGCCACCTGGCGTTCGGCCTGGCCCAGGTGCTGACCCTGCCCCTGGTGACGGCGTTGGGCGGACTGCCCATGCTGGCCATGCTGGGCGTGTTGGCGCAGCACGGCATGTCCGGCCAGTTGAGCGTCCAGTCCTTCGTCATCATGGCGGCGCTGTCCATCGCCGCGCTGCCCGTGTCCTTCGCCCTGGCCATCGCGGCCAAGTGGCTGTTGCTGGGCCGGGTCAAGCCCGGACGCCACCGCCTGTGGGGCCTGTGGCACTGGCGCTGGTGGACGGTCAGCCATATCGAGGCCGCCCTGCCCATGTCTTGGATCGCGAGCACGCCCCTGATGCGGCTGTACGCCCGCGCCATGGGTGGGCGCATCGGCCACGGCGCCTTCCTGGGCTGCCATGGCGGCATGCTGTGGGATCTGATCAGCGTCGGCGACCAGGCCACGGTGGGCGAGGATACCCTGCTGCTGACCCACCATGTCCGGGGCGGCCATATCGAGGTCGGCACCGTGTCCATCGGGCCGGGCGCAACCGTGGGCGCCGCGTCCATCGTCGGGCTGAACAGCGGGCTGGAGGCGGGCGCCGGGCTGGAGGCCCGCAGTTGCCTGATCGACGGCGCCGTGGTGCCGGCCGACGCCGTTTGGGCGGGTTCCCCCGCCGGGCCGTCCACACGACCCGACTGGATGATGGGCCGGGCGGACGGCGCCCTGCGGCCCCGTGCCCCCCGCTATCTGCTGGGGCTGGCGGCCCTGAGCCTGGTGCGTTTCCTGACGCTGCTCCCCCTGGCGGTGGCCTTCGCCCTGGCGCTGAATACCGACCTGCCCCTGGCCCAGCTGGGATCGCGCCTGCTGCTGGCCGGCGTGGTGGGCGGCGCCGTGTGCATGCCCTGGACGGCGCTGGTGCTGCTGGCCGCGCGCCGCCTGGTGCCCCCGGTGGTGGGGCGCGCCAGCGTGCGCCTGGACAGCATGGTGGAATGCCACCGCTGGTTCGCCGACCGCGTGCATCGCATGGCGGTGGAGCAGCTGTACACCGTCTATGGCTCCCTCTATTCCGCCACCTGGCTGAGGCTGTGGGGCGCCAAAATCGGCCACGCCTGCGAAGTGTCGACCGTGGCGCACATCGTGCCCGAACAATTGGAGGTGGGCGACCGCGCCTTCCTGGCGGACGCCTCGCTGGTGGGCAGCCCGGCCATCCACGGCGGCCTGGTGCGCTTCGCCCCCACCCGCGTCGGCCACGACACCTTCATCGGCAACTCCGCCTTCCTGCCGGCGGGGACCGATCTGCCGGACAATTGCCTGGTGGGCGTCCTGTCCACCGCGCCGTCCGACGCCGACCGCCAGACCGATTGGCTGGGCCTGCCCCCCGTGCGCCTGCCCCGCCGCCAGAAGGTGGAGGGGATTTCCGAGGCGTTCACCGTGGCGCCCACGTCCCGTCTGGTCGCCACCCGCGCCGCCATCGAGGCGGCCCGCGTGCTGGTCCAGGGCGCCATCACCGGCACCGCCACCGTGGGCGCCCTGTGGCTGGTCGCCCATGCCCTGGCGATGGCCAGCCTGTGGCTGGGCCTGCTATGGCTAGGCCTCGGGCCGCTGGTCATCTGCGTCAGCGCCGCCCTGCTGCTGGCGGGTGTGAAGTGGGCGGTGGTCGGCCGCTTCCGACCCGGCATCCATCCGCTGTGGAGCACGGCGGTGTGGCGCATCGAGTTCGTGACCTCGCTCTATGACGCGCTGGCCGGATGGGTGCTGGGCCCGTTCCTGGGCACCCCCTTCCTGCCGCAGTACATGCGCCTGCTGGGGGCCAAGGTGGGGCGTCGCGTCTACCTGGAAACGGCCTATCTGTGCGAGCTGGACATGGTCGACATCGGCGACGACGCCGCCATGGGCCCGGGAGTCACGCTACAGACCCACCTGTTCGAGGACCGGGTCATGAAGCTGGGCCCCGTGACCATCGAGGCCGGCGCCCATGTCGGCGCCGGGTCGGTGGTGCTGTACGATTCGGTGCTGGGTCGCGGGTCGGAGCTGGGCCCCCTGTCCCTGGCCATGAAGGGGGAGCACCTGCCCGCCGGCAGCCGGTTCATCGGCTGCCCGGCGCAGCCGGTTTAAGGGACCCGAAGCACCTGGCGCGTTAAGAGGCCTTTGAACGGTCACGTTCAAAGGCCGCGCACGGTCAGAGCGGAACGCCCTCGATGCCGTCCTGGACCGACTTGAACTCCCCCGTGGTGTGGTTCAGCAACAGCAGGTCGGCATCGGCGACGTCGAATAGACAACCGTGCAGACGCAGGCCGCCGCCCTCGACCGCCGCCTTGATCCAGGGGAAGGTCAGCAGGTTGGCGATGGTCAGGCGGATGACCTCGCGCTCCGCGTCAGAGACGTCCTTGGCCTTGCCGCGCACGCTCTTGGCGATGGCCATCCAATTGCCGATGAAGTCGCCGTCGGCCTCCCCCTCCGCCATCAGGGCCTTTACGCCACCGCAATGGGTATGCCCCATGACGATGATGTCGCCCACGCGCAGCTGGCGCACGGCGAACTCCAGGGCGGCGCTGGTGCCGTGGAAGTCGCTGTTGGGATGATAGGGCGGGATCAGGTTGGCGACGTTGCGGATGATGAACAGGTCGCCGGGGCCGGCGGAAAAGATCATCTGCGGGTCGACGCGGCTGTCGCAGCAGGCGACCACGGCGGCGCGCGGGTTCTGACCGACCTCGGCCAGCCATTGGAAACGACGGGCATATTCCGGAAAGGCGTTGGCGCGGAAATTCAGGAACCCCTCGATGAGCTTCCGCATGAACGTCTCTCCTGAAGCCTTTGCCGGAACACCGGGCAGCCGAACGCGGCGCCCGGCCTCTGGTCTACTGACTGGCGGGCGCAAAATCCAGCCTCTCGGCGCCCCCGCGCGGCTTGGCTTTGGAGCGGCCCCAAGGTCGGCAGCCCTGGCTGAAGGCTGAGGCGGAGCTATATGAGGAAGCGGGCACCGCTGGATAAGGACCTTCGGCGGCGCCATGAAAAGTTGTATAGTTACCCTGGACGCACAAGCCGACAAGACGCATGAACCATCGCCAAATCCTGGACGCCGCCCTGCGCAACCAGCCCGCCCACCGCAGCCGCTACCTGAACCTGGTGGCCGACGGCGTGGAACGCGACAGCCGCTTCGCCGACCGCACCCACCTGCTCTACCCCGTCCTGGCGCGCGCCGCTGGCACGGTGGAGCCCATGCTGGACCCCGTGGAGTTCGTGGACATGCTGGCGGATTTCCTGGACCGCCATGGCGCGGCCATCGGCGCCGCGCTGTATGACCGCTCCTATCTCAAGAGCCCGGACCGGGCGCTGGCCCGGCCCGCCACCCTGCTGTCCGGCTGGATATCCGCCCGCATCCTGGACGGGCTCCAATCCGGCCGCTATCAGGCGCCCGCCGACCGGACGTACAGCTTCCGCTCTGGCGACGGCGCCATCGACCGCCCCCTGCGCGGCTTCCCCTTCCACGAGGAAGACGCCACCGGCGATTGACGGCGCCGGTGGCGTGACGACGGGAACCGGAAATCGGCCGCGACGGTTCGGTACCGGGGTGGACCTGTCCCCGTCCCCGCAACATGGCCCGGGACGCGCGCCCCGGCCCCCGTCATGATGGGGCACGCCTTCCCCCTTTCCCCGTGTCCCTCCCTTGCCCCCCTTCCTGGAAGCCCATGCCTCAGCAGCCCCTGCCCTTCGATCCCGCCACCGCCGGCGACCGCGCCGCGGCCTTGCGCCGCTGGCGACGGGTGGCCGGGTTCTACCTGGCGGTCGTCGCCGGCCTGTGGCTGGCGGCCCGCCTGGTGCCACGCTTGCTGCCCGACGCCATCGGCTGGCCTTGGCCGGGGTTCTGGAGCCTGTTGCGCGCCGTGGGTGAGGCCGGGCTGGTGGGCGGCCTGGCCGACTGGTTCGCGGTCACCGCCCTGTTCCGCCACCCACTGGGCGTGCCGGTGCCCCACACGGCCCTGGTGCCGCAAAACCGCGACCGTATCGCCGACGGCATCGCAACCTACATCGATAGTGAGTTCCTGGCGCCGGACCGCCTGCGCGGTCAGGTGCAGCGGCTGAACGCCGCCGACCAGGTGGCCGGCCTGCTGGCCGCCCCGGCGAACCGCGCCCAGATGGCGGACCTGGCGCTCGCCTCGCTGCCCCGCCTGCTGTCCCGGGGGCGGGAGGCCGCGCTGCGCGAGGCCCTGGCGCGGGCGGCCATGGAGGGCTTGCGGGCCATGGACCTGCGGCCCATGGTGGCCCGGCTGCTGCGCGACGCCATGGACAGCCCCCTGTTCGAAGCCTTGATCCAGGAGATGTCGGACCATGGCGTGGTGCTGATCCATGGCAGCCGGCCCCACATCCGCGACGCGGTGGCCAACCGGTCGAAGTGGTGGATGCCCCGCACACTGGACCGCAGCCTGGCCGACCAGGTGACGGACGCCCTGGCCGGCCACCTGTTCGACCTGCGCAGCCCGCACAGCGAGGCGGGACGCGGTCTGAGGCAGTGGCTGAGGGAAATCCCCGACCGCATCCAGGAGGGCGACCCGCTGGGCGACCGGCTGGCGTCGGTGTTGCGCAACGCCGTGGACATCAGGACCCTGCGGCTGCTGGCCCATCACCTCATAGGCCGCCTGAAGACGGCGGCGCTGGAAGACGCGGCGAATCCCGACGGTGTGCTGCGCGACGCCCTGGACGCCATGCTGGTGTCACTGGCGCGGGAATTGGAGCAGCCGGCCACGCGCGCCCGCCTGGACGCGGCGGTGGAGGGGGCCTTCCTGGCGGCCATCCCGGGCTGGCGCCAAGCCATCCGCAGCTTCGTCACCGACACCCTTAAGGCCCAGGACGCAGCCGACTTTTCACGCCGGCTGGAGGAGGGGGTGGGCAAGGACCTGCAATTCATCCGGATCAACGGCACGGTGCTGGGCGCCTTGATCGGCGCCGGCCTCTATCTGCTGGACCTCACCTTCGGCTGAAGCGCCCCGGGGACGAGGGGGGGCGAGGGGGCGACGGGCGTTGCCCCGCTTTCGACAGATGACGGGTGTAGGGGTTGACGAGGACCCGTTCCATCCCGCAGGGTCCCCCCGCCAGGGATTAACCCTATCCTTCCGTGGCAGCGGTGTCCCCGAGGTGTTTTGCGCCGGGAGGGACGGCGCGGCGGCGGCGGGAGCGGTTGGCCCCGAATTCGACCTTGGCCCCTTCGACGCGACGCCGGACCGGGCCACCACGTGATTGTCATCGACGAGGACCGAATGCGCGCCAAATTCTATCCCTTCATGCTGGGTGCCCTGGTGGCCGCCGGTATCGGGACCGCCCACGCCAAGGACAAGGACAAGGACGCCACGCCGCCGGAAAAGCAGATCAGCAAGGAGCTGACGCCGTCGCTGCAGGCCGCCCAGAAGGCGCTGGAGGAGAAGAACTACCAGGCCATCCTCGACGCCACCACGCAGGCCGAGGCCGCCAAGGCCGACCGGACGCCGTATGAGAACTTCTTCATCGCCGAGATGCGCGTGCAGGCCTATGTCGGGCTGAACGACACACCGCACCTGATCGACGCGCTGGAATCCGAACTGGCCACGGGCCAGCTGCCGGAGGCCGAGGCCGCCAAGCGCGAGCGCACGCTGACGCAGCTGTACTACCAGAACAAGGATTACCCGAAGTTCCTGGCGAAGTCGGACGCGCTGATCCAGAAGGGCACCGCCTCGCCGGACGTGTACACGCTGCGCTGCCAGGCTTCCTGGTCGCTGAAGGACTGGGCCGCCACGGACACGAACTGCAAGCAGGCCATCGACACCGAGGAGAAGGCCGGCAAGGCGGCGCAGGAGCAGGTCTACCAGATGCTGGTGGACAGCGCGATCCAGCGTAAGGACTACAGCTCTTACGTCGATTACATGGCCAAGCTGTTGCAGCACTACCAGAAGCCGGACTATTGGACCGACTACCTGGCGTTCCTGCCGCGCAAGGCCGGCTTCAACGACCGGCTGTCGCTGGACCTCTACCGCCTGATGTCGCGCGTCGGCGCCATGAGGGGCGGCAACGAGTATCTGGAGTACGCCGACCTCGCCACCCGCGCCACCCTGCCGGGCGAGGCCAAGGCCGCCCTGGAAAAGGGCCAGAGCCAGCTGGCCGGCAACCCGACCGCCAAGCAGATGCTGGCCGAGGCGACAAAGGCCGCCGCCGAGGACCAGAAGGGCATCGACAAGCAGGTCGCCGAAGTGTCCAAGGCCCCCACGGGCCTGCCGCTGGAAAAGCTGGGCGAGGCCTATGCCAGCTATGGCAACTACGCCAAGGCCATCGAGCTGATCCAGAAGGGCATCGACAAGGGCGGCCTCAAGAACCCCGCCGATGCCAAGCTGCACCTGGCCGTCGCCTATCTCAACGCCGGACAGAAGGACCAGGCCGAAAAGCTGTTCCAGGAACTGTCCAGCGCGCCGGAAGGCGTGGGCGAGCTGGCCAAGGCCTGGCTGCTGTATCTCAATCAGCCGGCGTGATGCCGTTTCTACGGCGCCCCTGGCCACGCCTCTGATGCCGACAAGGCCAGCGACCGCTGGCCCCGCAGCGAGCACCGGAGGGCGGAGCGCGGATAGCCAAGCCGCCGGATGGCGGCGCCCGGCGCCTGAGGGAACCGCGTCAACGACGCAATAATCTGAGGAACGGGGTCGGCACGGTGCCGGCCCCGTTTCTTTTTGGCGGCAAAGTCCCGGATTCTGGCCTTGTCCGCCCTGGCTGGCCTCGACGGGGCGGGGGGCGCCCGCTAAACTCCCCGCCCATCCAGTCCGGCGCCCGCTTGAAGGGGCTCACAAAAGCGGCCGGCGCCTACACGACGACGTCGATTACGACGCAGATGGGGATACTCCACATATGACGGATTTCATCCGATGACCCGGTTCGCGCGCGGCTCGATTAGGGAACTGACCCTGCGCGGCATCATCCTGGGTGCCTTGATCACCGTGGTGTTCACCGCCGCCAACGTCTACCTCGGCCTGAAGGTGGGCCTGACATTCGCCTCCTCCATCCCGGCGGCGGTCATCTCCATGGCGGTGCTGCGCCTGGCCAAGGACAGCACCATCCAGGAAAACAACTTCGTGCAGACGCTGGCCTCCAGTGCCGGCACGCTGTCATCGGTCATCTTCGTGCTGCCCGGCCTGGTCATCGTCGGCTACTGGACTGGCTTCCCCTTCTGGCAGTCGGCGGGCATCTGCGCCGTGGGCGGCATCCTGGGCGTCATGTACACGGTGCCGCTGCGCCGGGCCATGGTGGTGCAGGGCAACCTGCCCTATCCCGAGGGCGTGGCCGCGGCCGAGGTGCTGAAGGTCGGATCGCCCGACACGGCCGGTGAGGCCGGCGCGGACGAGGCGGCCAAGGGGGCGGGCCTGCGCGATGTGGTCGCCGGCGCCGTCGTCTCCGTCGGGTTCTTCCTGATGACGGCGATGCGCTTCTTCACCGAGCAGTTTCAGGGCTTCATCCGCATCGGCGGCGGCGTGACCGGCCTGGGCACGGGCCTGTCCATGGCCCTGCTCGGCGCGGGCTATCTGGTGGGCGCCACCGTCGGTTTCGCCATGTTCGTGGGCGTGGCCATCGCCTGGTTCGGCGCCGTCCCCATCCTGACGGCACTGCACCCGCCGGCCGACGGCATGGACCTGATCCAGTACGCCAACAGCGTCGTGTGGCGCCAGCAGGTCCGCCTGATCGGCGCCGGCGCCATCGCCGCCGCCGCCATCTGGACCCTGATCGTCCTGGCCAAGCCCATGGTGGAGGGCATCCGCGCCTCGCTGAACGCCATGAAGAACGTGCGCGCGGGCAACGGCCACTCCGTCCCCCGGGTGGAGCAGGACATCCCCTTCCACTACGTCATGGCCTTCGCCGCCGTGCTGCTGGTGCCGCTGGCCGGCCTGTTCATCTCCTTCATCCTGGGCACGCCCCTGTCGACCCACCTTGTGGTGCTGGTTCTGGCGGGCGTGGTCTTCGCCGCCGTCATGGGCTTCATCGTCGCGGCGGCCTCGGGCTACATGGCCGGCCTGATCGGCAGTTCCAACAGCCCCATCTCCAGCATCGGCATCCTGGCGGCCATCGCCTCGTCCCTGCTGCTGGTGGCGCTGCTGGGCAAGGACGCGGTGGCCGATCCGGTCATCCGCGGCGCCGCCGTGGCGCTGGCGCTGTTCACCACCTCTGTGGTGCTGACCATCGCCACCATCGCCAACGACAACCTGCAGGACCTGAAGACCGGCCAGTTGGTGGGCGCCACGCCCTGGCGCCAGCAGGTGGCCTTGATCATGGGCTGCGTCGTCGGCGCCGCCGTGATCCCGCCGGTGCTGAACCTGCTGCAGCACGCCTACGGCTTCGCCGGCGCGCCGCTGGACCCGGGCATGGACCCGGCCAAGACCCTGGGCGCCCCGCAGGCGACGCTGATGGCCACCCTGGCCACCGGCATCCTGAGCGGCAAGCTGGACTGGTCCATGCTGGGCATCGGCGCCGTCGTCGGCATCTGCCTGGTGGTGGTGGACGAGGTGCTGAAGGCCACCACCCGCCGCTTCCGCCTGCCGCCGCTGGCCGTCGCCCTGGGCATCTACCTGCCCATGACCGTCACCGTGCCGGTCAGCCTGGGCGCCCTGCTGGCCTACATCGTCGACCGGGTGCTGGCCAAGCGGGCCAAGGCCGCCGGCGTGCCCTTCGCCACCTTCGCCGACGTGCCCCAGCGCCGCGCCATGCTGCTGGCATCGGGCATGATCGTGGGTGAAAGCCTGTTCGGCGTCGCCCAGGCGGCCATCATCTCCCTCACCGGCAACCAGGAACCGCTGGCGGTCATGGGCGACGGCTTCGCCGGGGCGGCCGAATGGCTGGGCGGCGTGGTCTTCCTGCTGGCCTGCCTGTGGAGCGTGCGCTGGGTTCTGGCCCAGCGGAAGTAACGTCCAACGGATCGGCAAGTGGGGCGAAAAGCCCCAGGCCCGAAAGGGTTACAAAGGGGGCTCCACGGGGCCCCCTTTTTCTATCCTTAGTCCCTACCGCTACCGGCGTATGTCGGGTTTGTCCTGAAAAGGGCGTACCATGGGCATCGGATCGATAGATGAGGGCCCGACATGGTCGTCCCCACCCCCGCGTCCCCTACTCCATCACAGGAATGGATTTTCCTGAACCGCTTCGCCTACGGCCCCCGCCCCGGCGAGGCACAAGCCTTGCGGCAGCAGGGCATCGCCCATTGGCTGGATGAGCAGTTGCGCCTGGCGGCGGCCAGCACCGCCCCAGGACCGGAATGCCAGCAAAAGCTGGAAAGCGCCACCATGCGCATCAAGTACGATGCCGGCGAGGGCTGGGCGGCGCTGGATGAAATGCGCCCCTTACGCACGCTGGACCAACCGGTGGACGCGCTCTGGGCCCTGAACCAGCCCGACCGCAAGCTGCCCTATCAGGAACGGGTGCGCCCGCGCCTGGACCTGGCGGCGGCCACCATCATCCGGGCCGTGTATGATCCGGCCCAGTTGCGCCAGGTCATGACCCTGTTCTGGCACGACCACTTCTCCGTCAACGCGGCGGACAGCTACACGGCCCCCGCCCTGCCTGCTTACGACGCCGCCTTGCGCACCCACGCCCTGGGCAATTTCCGCGACCTGCTGGAGGCGGTGGCCACCAGCCCCGCCATGCTGATCTACCTGAACAACCGCTCTTCCCGGGGCGGGGCCGCCAACGAGAACTACGCCCGGGAACTGTTCGAGCTGCACACCCTGGGCCGCGACGCCTACCTCAACACCCAGTACGACCGCTGGCGCGACGTGCCCGGCGCCCTGAAGGGCGCGCCCGAGGGCTATATCGACCAGGATGTCTACGAGGCCAGCCGCGCCTTCACCGGGTGGAGCATCCAAAGCGGCCAGGATCTGGGCGGCTACAAGGCCGCCAATGACGGCCGCTTCACCTACATCGAATCCTGGCACGACAATTACCAGAAGCGCGTGCTGGCGGCGGAGTTCGACAGCTACCAGCCGCCGCAGAGCGACGGCCACCGCGTGCTGGACCTGGTCGCCAACCATCCCGCCACCGCGCAGTTCATCTGCACCAAGATGGTGCGTTCCCTGCTGGGCGGGGAGCCGTCGCCGGATCTGGTGAAGGCCGCCGCCGCCGCCTGGCTGGACAACCGCCAGCGCCCCGACCAGATCGCCCGCGTGGTGCGGCTGATCGCCCTGTCGCCCCAGGCCACGGCCAACTGGGGCGCCCGGCCCAAGCGGCCGCTGGAGCTGGTGGCTAGCTTCGCGCGGGCCACCGGCCTGCCCGTCACCGCCAGCGAGGGGCTGGTGAACACCATGGATAGCGCCGGGCAGAAGCTGTACGCCTGGCCCACGCCGGACGGCCACCCCATCGCCGACGATTATTGGCTGGGCGCGCAGAACATGCGGGCGCGCTGGAACCTGGCGCTGGGCCTGGCGGAGGGGTGGTGGATGCCGCCCGGCCTGTCGGCCGGCGCCCAGATGGGCCCGGCGGCTGCGCACAGCGGCCAGGCCGTCGCCTTCTGGTCCGAACGGCTGTTGGGCAGCCCCAGCGCCATAGACGCCAGGGCCCTGCTGGGCGGCCTGTCCCTGGCGGCCGACGCGCCGCCCACGGTGGACAACAAGACCGGTGAATTCGCCAACCGCCGCCTGGCCGCCTATGTGGCCATGAGCCCGGCTTTCCAGCTGCGCTGAGCCGGAGAAGGAGACGCATCATGGCGTTCAATACAGTCGATATCAGCCGCCGTGGCATCCTGAAGACCCTGGCCGCCGCCGGCGCGCTGACCACCGTGCCCGGCCTGGGCCAGTTGGCCTTCGCCGCCCCCGGCGGCGCGCAGGACGCGAATGGCAAGATCCTGGTCGTGCTGTTCTTCCGGGGCGGCATGGACGTGCTGAACTTCATCGGCCCGTCCAACGACGCCGTCTACATCGACGCCCGGCCGGCCGATCTGCGGCTGCTGGATAGCGGCGACAAGGCCGGCATCCCCTTGGACAGCGACCTGGCCCATGGCGTGGACTTCCGGCTGCATCCCGAGGCGGCCGCGCTGCATGAGCTGTACCGCCATGGCGACCTGGCCATCGTCCACGCGACCGGCCTGGCCAACGCCACCCGCAGCCATTTCGAGGCGCAGGAACTGATGGAGCGCGGGCTGGCGGATGAGCCCAAGGGCAACGGCGCCCTGGGCACGGAGGGCGGCTGGGTCGCCCGGCTGCTGCGCCAGATGGGCGGGGACGGGGAACTGGTGGCCATCAGCACGGCGGGCGGCGTGCCCAAGCTGCTGCAGGGCTATCCCGAGGCGTTGTCCATTCCCGATCTGCGCGGCGGCTTCGGCCTGCCGGGCGGCCCCAGTACCCAGGCGGTGCTGGAACGGCTGTATCCCGCCGGCCAGGCCACAGGGTTCAATCCCAACGTGGCCAGAGGTGGCCGCGTCGCCCTGGACGCCGCCTTGCGGCTGAACGCCGCCCTGCCCAAGGGACCGGACGGTAAGGTCCTACCCTACCAGCCGGAGCATGGCGGCGCCTTTGACGGCGATGTCGGCCGGTCGCTGGAAACGGTCGCCCGCCTGATCCGCATGGATGCGGGCCTGAAGGTGGCCTGTGTCGACATGGGCGGCTGGGACACGCATGAGGGCCAGTCCGGCCGGTTCAAGAGCCTGGTCCACCAGCTCTCCGGCTCGCTTTCCACCTTCTGGAACGACCTGTCCGCCTATCACGACCGCATCACCCTGGTGACGATCAGTGAATTCGGCCGCCGCCTGCGCGCCAACCGCAGCGGGGGCACCGATCACGGGCACGGTTCGCTCATGATGGTGATGGGGGGCGGCGTGGCGGGCGGGCGCCTGCTGGGACGCTGGCCCGGCCTGCAGCCCCAGGACCTGGACGAGCGGGTGGACCTGGCCGTCACCACCGACTACCGCGACGTGCTGACCACCGTGCTGAAACATCGCATGGGCGTGGGCCAGGTCGATGGTGTCTTCCCCGGCTTCCACCCCGGCAGCGGCGACCCGGCCTTGTTCAAGGCGTAAGCCGCCGGCGCCCGGGATTTCCTAGCGCGCCAGGACGTGGGCAGCCTGCTTGGTGGTGGCCACGGCGGTGCCCACCTGACCGACGGCGGCGGCGATGCCGCCGAGGTTGGTGGTCACCGTCTCCACCGCGACAGCCGTGCGCTGCATGTTGGAGGACATGTCGCGGGTCACGGCACTCTGCTCCTCCACCGCACTGGCGGTGCTGGTCACATATTCCCGCACCGTGCCGATCGACTGGCGGATGGTGGATAGCGCCCCCACCACCTCGCCCGAGACGGCCTGCATCCCTTCGATCTCATCGGAGATTTGCTGGGTCGCGTTGGCGGATTGTGTGGCCAGGTTCTTCACCTCCGTCGCCACGACGGCGAAGCCCTTGCCCGCCTCGCCCGCCCGCGCCGCCTCGATGGTGGCGTTCAGCGCCAGCAGGTTGATCTGCCCCGCGATGCCACGGATGGCCTCCACCACCCCTTCCATGGAGCGGGCGACGGTAGCCAGCCGCTGGGTGGAGGCATCGGCCCGTTCCGCCAGCTCGGCGGCACTCTCCGCCGCCGCCCGCGACTGCGCCATGCTCTGCGAGATTTCGCGGATGGAGGCCGCCAGTTCCTCGGCGCTGGACGCCATCATCTGCACGGCCCCCGATGTCTCCCCGGCGGCATGCAGCGCCTCGCCCGACTGTCCGGTGGCCCGCGCCATGGCCTGGTCGATCTCTCCGAAGTTATTGTCGATCAACTGCTTGAGGTCCGCCAGCATCTGAACCTGGCGGGTGATGTCGGTGGCGTACTTCACCACCTTGAACGGCCGGCCATTCAAATCGAAGATGGGGTTGTAGGATGCCTCGATCCACACCGCCCGCCCGCCCTTGCCGATGCGCTTGAACTGCTCCGCCCGGTATTCCCCGCGCCGCAGCGCGTCCCAGAACGCGCGGTACTCGGCGCTGTCGCGCTGGGCCGGCTCCACGAACATGGCATGCGGCTTGCCCTTCACCTCGGCCAGGGTATAGCCCAGGGTGTTCAGGAACAGGTCGTTGGCGGTCAACACCGTGCCGTCCAGGGCGAACTCGATCACCGCCTGCGACCGGCGGATGGCGTCCATCTGGCCCCGCATGTCGGCGTATTCCAGCTTCTGGGCCGTGACGTCGGTGGCGTACTTCACCACCTTCACCGGCCGGCCGGCATCGTCGAGCACGGGGTTGTAGCTGGCCTCGATCCACACCTCGCGCCCGCCCTTGCCGATGCGCTTGAACTGCGCCGCCTGGTATTCCCCGCGCCGCAGCGCGTCCCAGAACGCCTTGTAGGCGGCGCTGTTCCGTTCCGCCTCTTCGACGAACATGGCGTGCGGCTTGCCCTGAATCTCCGCCAGGGTATAGCCCATGGCAGACAGAAAGTTCTTGTTGGCGGTCAGCACCCTGCCGTCCGGCGAAAATTCGATCACCGCCTGTGACCGGTCCAGGGCCTTCAGGGTGGACAAAACCACGCGGATTTTGCGCAGGTAGCCGGCAAAGAACATTCATCACTCCAAGGTAAAGATCGCGCCCGGATGAGCGGATGAAGCCGACGATCCCTGAGAGGGCCAAACCCATTGGCCCTGACCCTGGGACGTCTAGGCCCCCAAGGTGCCCCTTGAGTGATTACCAAATCCTTGCCGTTCGCACGCTGTTAACGTTGCGCGACCAATTCTAACCTTAAGGTCAGGCCGGTTCCCACGCCTCCGGCGACGCGGCGGAGGGTAGGTTCAGGCACAGCACCAGGCGCACTTGGCCGGTGCCGGCGACGGAGGGTGAGCGGTGGACCACGCCGTCCTCCTCCCCCGCTGGGCCGCCGCCACAGCCGGTTGCGCCACAGCCCTTGAACAGGGCCACGGCATGGCGCGGCATTTCGTGCAGCGGCCCGCGGTAGCGCCGCTGATCCGCCAGCGCCCGGGCGGCGTCGGCGGGCGCCACGATCTGGGTGCCCGGTCCCCGGTAGGTGGTGATCAGGCGCAGCCGCACATGATCGCGGTGGAACTTCCAGCAGGCGTCGCCGCCCACGGCCTCCAGCCGCACGTCGATCCACTCCCCACCGGCGACCGCCAGGAAGCGGTGGCAAAGGTCGGTGATGTCGGCCGTCAAGGCCGCCGGCGCCTCCGTTCCGTGCAGCAGCGGCGCCAAGGCCGCGCCCACGTCGCCCAGACGCGCCAGAAACCGGCCGTGGGGCAGGCGCTCCGCCGGCAGCGTGTCCAGCCAAGGATCAAGGGCCGCGCCGGGATGCCCCTTCCGCCGCCACAAGGCCAAACCCACCGTGGGTTCCATCACCCGATCCAGCACGGCGGGCGTATCGTCCTCGACAATACCGGCGACGCTCATTGCCGCGTCGTCTCCCCGGCCATGAGGCCGCCGTCCGCCATGTCGCTGCGGATGTGGACCGCCAGCGTGGCCAGCATGTCCGCAACCCCATCAGCACCGTACGCGGTGACCAGACGCGGCATCAGTTCCACCAGGGCAGCGGCCAGGACGCTGTGGCCGGGAATACCGGCGGCTTCGCAGCGCTCCAAAGCGCCCTGGAATGTGAAAAGGGCTTCGGCGAAGCGGGGCGGCACCATCCCGGGCGACAGGCCGAGCGCGGCGGTGAAGGTCGTCATCGACAAGGACTCCGCTCAATGAGGAAAGCCCGTGACTGTAACGTTATAACATAACATATCAAGAAAAGAATGGCGGCGGCGTGGGGCCCCTATCCCTCACGCCGCGCCCAGTATGGACGGGCCCGGCGGCTATCGTGCCAGGATGTGCGCGGCCTGCTTGGTGGTGGCGACCGCCTGGCCGACTTGGCCGATGGCGGCGGCGATGGCGCCAAGGTTGGCAGTCACGGTTTCCACCGCCACGGCTGTGCCTTGCATGTTGGAGGACATGTCGCGGGTCACGGCACTCTGCTCCTCCACCGCACTGGCGGTGCTGGTCACATATTCCCGCACCGTGCCGATGGATTGTCGGATGGTGGACAGCGCCCCCACCACCTCACCCGAGACGGCCTGCATCCCCTCGATCTCGTTGGAGATTTGCTGGGTCGCGTTGGCGGACTGCATGGCCAGGTTCTTCACCTCCGTCGCCACGACGGCGAAGCCCTTGCCCGCCTCGCCCGCCCGCGCCGCCTCGATGGTGGCGTTCAGCGCCAGCAGGTTGATCTGCCCCGCGATGCCGCGGATGACCTCCACCACGCTTTCCATGGAGCGGGCGACCCCGGCCAATTGCTGGGTCGAGGCGTCGGCCATGTCCGCCAGTTGGGCGGCGCTTTCCGCCGCCGCCCGCGACTGCGCCATGCTTTGCGAGATTTCGCGGATGGAGGCCGCCAGCTCTTCCACGCTGGACGCCATCATCTGCACGGCACCCGAGGTATCCTCGGCCGCGTGCAGGGCCTCGCCCGATTGGCCGGTGGCGCGCGCCATGGCCTGGTCGACCTCGCCGAAGTTCTTGTCGATCAACTGCTTGAGGTCCGCCAGCATCTGAATCTGGCGGGTGATGTCGGTCGCGTACTTCACCACCTTGAACGGCTGGCCGTTCAAATCGAAAATGGGGTTGTAGGACGCCTCGATCCACACCACGCGCCCGCCCTTGCCGATGCGCTTGAACTGCGCCGCCCGGTATTCCCCACGCCGCAGCGTGTCCCAGAAGGTTCGGTATTCGGCGCTGTCACGCTCGGCCGGTTCCACGAACGTGGCGTGCGGCTGACCCCGCACCTCGTCCAGGGTATAGCCCAGGGTGTTCAGGAACAGGTCGTTGGCGGTCAGCACCGTGCCATCCAGGGCGAACTCGATCACCGCTTGCGACTTGCGGATGGCCGCCATCTGACCCCGCATGTCCACGTATTCCAACTTCTGCGCCGTGATGTCGGTGGCGTACGCCACCACCGTCACCGGCCGGCCGGCCCCGTCGAGGACGGGATTATAGCTGGCTTCGAACCACACCGTGCGCCCGCCCTTGCCGACGCGCTTGACCTGCGCCGCTTGGTATTCCCCGCGCCGCAGCGCGTCCCAGAACGCCTTGTAGGCGGCGCTGTTCCGTTCCGCCTCGTCCACGAACAGGCTGTGCGGATGGCCCTGGATTTCCGCCAGGGTGTAACCCATGGCCGCGAGGAAGTTCCTGTTGGCGGTCAGCACCCTGCCATCCAGGGAAAACTCAATCACCGCCTGCGAGCGGTCCAGGGCCTTCAAAGTAGAGGCCATCTTTCGGGACCTCTGGGAGAGTCCAGTGAACAAAACAACCTCCGGAAACCAATACTCTGAATTACATCCCCGTCAAATCATCGGAATATCGAGCCGATCAACACAATCGGAAACGTTATGCCCGATAATTATCGAGAAAATCCGTCTCTGATCGCCCCGTTCCGTGACGAGTCGCCCTGCCGAACGGCGGCATTTCTATTCATTTAATTAAAACGACTTAAGCCTGTAATTCCCTAATCGGCTTCTGCACGGGGGGTAGGGTTTTCCTGCGCCGTTGGAACATGCCGCGCGCGAAGTCCATGGCCGGGCCCGGACGGCGCGGATGACGAACGCGCCGCCCGGCCGGGAATCAGGAACCGCGCCCAGACGCCCCTTCTTCCTTCCGCATTCGGCCGCCGCTGACGCCCATCAGCAGCAGGGCCAGGGTGACCAGGCCACCAGCCACCAGGAAGGTGATGTACATGCCACTGGCGACCGCGGCCGCCGGGGCGGCGGTGATGTCCGGCACGCCGGCGGCCAGGGTGAAGACCGCTCCCATGGCGGAGGCGCCGGTGATCAGACCCAGGTTGCGCGACAGGTTCAGGATGCCGGAGACGACACCCCGCCGGTCCGCCGGAACGCCAGACATCACGGCGGTGTTGTTGGCCGCCTGGAACAGGGCGTAGCCGACGGTCAACACGGCGATGGGCCCGACATAGCCGGCAACGCCCAGGACAGCCCCCTCCAGAACCAACCCCGCCGATGCCATCAACACGGTGCCGGCCACCATGGCGCCCAGGCCGATGATGCTGATGCGCACCGCCCCAAAGCGGTCGACCAGGCGGCCGGCCGGCACCCCGGCCAGGGCCGACATCAACGGTCCGGCGGACATCACCAGCCCCACGCCGGCCGGGCTCAAGCCCAGGGCCCGGGCCAGGTAGAAGGGGCCCACGACAAAGGTGGTCGCCATCACCGTCGCCACGGCAGCACTGCCCGCCAGGCCCGGCCCCACCGCCGGATCGCGCAACAGGCGCAAACGCACCAGCGGCGACCGCACCCGCGCCTCCACCACCGCGAACAGCCCGGCCCCCACGACCGTCCCCGCCAGCAGCGCCAGGTTCAAGGGCCCCCACTGCCCCCGCCCCAGGGTCATGGCCAGGGCGTACAGCGCCAACGTCCCCCCCAGCAACACCGTGCCGGCGCCATCAAAGCCGGACCACCCGCCCTCGCCACCGCCGCTGTCCACCGGCAGTGCGCGCCACGCCAGGAACAGGGCCAGACCGCCCAGCGGCAGATTGACAAGGAAGATCGCCCTCCAGCCCAGGACGGCAATCAGCACCCCGCCAAGGGAAGGCCCCAACGCCGTGCCCACGGCCGACATGGTGCCCATCAAACCCATGGCGCGGCCGACGCGGTCCCCGGGCACCGATCCGCTCACGAAGGCCAGGGCCAGGACCATCATGGCCGAGGCGCCCAGCCCCTGCGCCGCCCGCGCGGCGACCAGGACGCCCAGCCCAGGCGCCAGGCCGCACAGCGCCGAGGCGCCGGTGAACAAGGCCAGGCCCGCCAGCAGCGTTCGACGGCGCCCGACCAGATCACCCAGTCGCCCGACGCTGACGATCAGGGTGGTCATGGCCAGCAGATAGGCCAGCACCACCCATTGCACCTGCTGGAAGGGCGCCGCCAAGGCCGAGGCCAAGGTGGGCAGGGCCACATTGGCGACGCTGGTGCCCAGGGAGGACAGCAGCACGCACAAGGACAGCGCCGGCAGCGCCCACCGCGTCCCCATCGCCGCCACCGTCAGTCGTTGATCCACAGGTATCGAGGTCATGTCACCCTCCGCTCATCGGTTCAGGCGGACGGTAGCCGGCGCCGTGATATGGCGGAACGCGCACGGTCTGCAGCATATTCGTGCATACGACGCGCCATATTGGGCCGCATCGCATGCTAGGATCGACCATGGCCACCCTGCCCGACCTGAATCTGCTGATCACCCTGGACGTGCTGCTGAGCGAGGGCAGCGTGGCCAAGGCCGCGCGCCGCCTGCGGCTCAGCCCCTCCGCCATGAGCCGGGCGCTGGGCCGCCTGCGGGAGGTGACGGGCGATCCGCTGCTGGTGCGGGCCGGTCGGGGCCTGGTGCCCACCCCCCGCGCGCTGGAGTTGCGCGAACGGGTGGCCCCCCTGGTGCGGGAGGCGGAGGCCGTGCTGCGCCCGGCGGAGGGGCTGGACCTGGCGCGCCTCACCCGCACCTTCACCCTGCGCACGCGCGAGGGTTTCGTGGAAAGCTTCGGCGTCGCCCTCGTCACCCGGCTGGCGCGGGAGGCGCCGGGCGTGCGTTTGCGCTTCGCCCCCAAGCCGGACAAGGGCAGCACGCCGCTGCGCGATGGCGCCGTCGACCTGGAAACCGGGGTGGTGGGTGACAGCATGGGGCCGGAGATTCGCGCCCAGGCCCTGTTCCGCGACCGCTTCGTCGGCGTGGCGCGGGCAGGGCACCCTTTAAGTCAAGGCGCCATCACCCCGGCACGCTTCGCCGCCGCCCGGCATATCGCCGTGGCCCGCCGGGAGCATGATGCGGACCGTCGCCAGGCCCCGGTGGACGCGGCGCTGGAACCGCTGGGCCTGACGCGCGACGTCGCCGTCATCGTCGGCGACTTCTCCGCGGCCTTGACCCTGGCACGCGCCACCGACCTGGTGGCCACCGTGCCGGAACGGCACACCCTGACCCTGCGTGAGGGCCTGTTCACCTTCGCCCTGCCGGTCGAGGTGCCGGAGATCACCGTGTCGCTGCTGTGGCACCCCCGCCTGGATGCCGACCCCGCCCACCGCTGGCTGCGCGCCTGCGTGCGCCAGATCTGCGCGGCATGAGCCCTCAGGCCGCTACGACGCGACCGCGTCCCCCGGAGATTTACGGGGAGCCGAAGGCGGACTGGAAATCGAGGATGAGCCAAGCCAGCGGATGCTGGCGCCCGGCGACTGAGGGAACCTTCAACAACCCTAAACCTCCAGCCTGAACCCAACCTCCATCACCTGATCGGGCGGCAGGTGGAAGTAATCCGACGCCCGCAGGCCCAGGCGCTGCATCAGGTGATAGGCGGTCCAGACCGGGCCGGACAGCGCCGGGTTCCGCTCCGCCCGGATCAGGCGCTCGTGGGAGATGTAATAGGTCACCTCCTCCCGGCAGAAGGCCAGGCCCAGGCGGGCCAGCCCGCGCATGACCGTGGGCACGTCCGGCTTCTGCATGAAGCCGATGCGCACCGTGACCCGCCAGAAGCCGTTGCCCAGCTGCTCCACCGCCAGGCGCTCAGCCGCCGGCACGCGCGGCCGCTTGGTCGGCACCAGGGTCAGCAGGATGACGTGCTCGTGCAGCACTCGGTTATGGGTGACGTGGTGGACCAGCATAGGCGACACGCGGTCGGCCGTGCGGGTCACGAACACCGCCGTGCCCGGCAGGCGGTGGACCACCGTTTCCTCCACCCGCTCCATGAACTCCGTGAAGCTGGTGCCGCCCTCACTCAACTTGATCTGCACGATGGCGCTGCCCTTGCGCCAGGCCACCATCAGGAAGGCGATGAAGCCGCCGATGGCGAGCGGCAGCCAGCCGCCCTCCAGCAGCTTGGTGCTGTTGGCCACCAGGAAGGCGAGATCGACGGCGGCGAAGAAGCCCATCATCAGGTTGGTGGGAATGGCCGGCCAGTCCCAAAGCTCCCGCATCACCCGGCGCAGCAGGATGGTGGTGATCAGCATGGTGGCCGACACGGCGATGCCGTAGGCCGCCGCCAGCGCCTCGGAATGGCGGAAGCCCAGCACGATCATCAGCGTCGCCAGCATCAGCAGCCAGTTGACCACGCCCACATAGATCTGGCCGTAGGACTTGCGCGAGGTGGGGGAGATGGACATGCGCGGCAGCAGGCGCAGGGTGATGGCCTGGCGCGTCATGGAAAACACGCCGGAGATCAGCGCCTGGCTGGCGATGACCGTGGCCATCGTGGCCAGGATGACCAGGGGCACCAGCGCCCAGTCCGGCGCCAGGCGATAGAAGGGGTTGTCCACCGCCTCGGGCCGGTCCAGCAGCAGGGCGCCCTGGCCCAGATAGTTCAGGATCAGCGCCGGGAAGACGACCACGAACCAGGCGCGGCGGATGGCGCCGGCGCCGAAATGGCCCATGTCGGCGTACAGCGCCTCCGCCCCCGTCAGCGCCAGGAAGACGGCGCCGAACACGGCGAAAGCCACGCCGGGGGCATGCACCAGCAGATGCTCCGCCGACAGCGGGTTGAAGGCCATCAGGATGTCCGGACGCTGGACGACATGGAACAGGCCGACGGCGGCCAGCATGGCGAACCACAGCGCCATGATGGGGCCGAACAGGCGGCCGATGGCGCCGGTGCCCCGGTGCTGGATGGCGAACAGCGCCACCAGGACGGCAATGGTCAGGGGCAGGACGAAAGCGCCCAGGTGGCTATCCGCCACCACCAGGCCCTCCATGGCCGACAGGACGGAAATGGCGGGCGTGATGGCGCCGTCGCCGAACAGCAGGGCGGCGCCGCAGATGCCCAGGAACACCACCATGGGCACCATTTCCCGGGCGTTGGGCGGATGCACCAGGGACAGGAGCGAGAGGATGCCGCCCTCGCCATCATTGTCGGCACGCAGCACCAGGGCGACATACTTGACCGCCACGATCAGGATCAGCGCCCAGATGATCAGGCTGACCACCCCCAGCACGTCGCCCTCGCTGGGCAGCCGGCCATGATGGGTGACGGCGCCCAGGGCCGTCTGCATGGCATAGAGGGGAGAGGTGCCGATATCGCCGAAGACGACGCCCAACGCGCCCAGCATCAGGGCAGCCCGGCTGCCATGCACATGGCCGTGGCCATGCTCCTGCGGGCTGTGATCCTGCAGGCTATCGGGCCCGCCCTCGTCCTTCACCACCGGTTCCGCCTGAGTCATCCCCGCCCCGCCATCCTGCTGTGAACGCATGGCCCTGAAATCCCTACCCAAGATAGGGCAGCCCCGGCGGACCTTCTACCGTTGGGACGGGCGGGGCGGCAATGCGGCGAAAGGGGCTTCAAAAGCCCCCCAACGGATCGGGTGGGCGTCACCGGCGATCAACAGGCCTTAGCGGGGGGCCTTGGTCAGCGGGCAGCTGCCCTTGTCCTGGGACTGGTAGGCCTCCTCCCCCGGGATGGTGCGCAGCAACTTGTAATAGTCCCAGGGCTTCTTGCTCTCCTCCGGCTTCTTCACCTCGAACAGGTACATGTCATGCACCATGGTGCCGTCCTGGCGCACCGTGCCCTTGGCGAACATGTCATCCACCGGCAGCTCGCGCATCTTGGCGGCCACCGCCTTGGCCTCGGTCGTCCCCGCCGCCTTCACCGCCTTCAGGTAATGCAGCACGGCGGAATAGGTGCCGGCCTGCACCATGTTGGGCATGCGCTTAACCTTCTGGAAATAGCGCTCGGCCCACTGCCGGCTGGCGTCGTCGCGGTCCCAGTAGAAGGCCTCGGTCAGCACCAGGCCCTGCGCCGTCTTCAGGCCCAGGGCATGCACGTCGCTGAGGGTGAATAGCAGGCCGGCCAGACGCTGCCCGCCCTTGGTGATGCCAAGCTCCGCCGCCTGCTTGATGGCGTTGGTGGTGTCGGTGCCGGCGTTGGCCAGGCCGATGACCTGGGCCTTGGACGCCTGCGCCTGCGACAGGAAGGAAGAGAAGTCGCGGTTGTTGAAGGGGGCGTTGACCGCCCCCACCACCGTGCCGCCCTTTGCCGTCACGAAGTCGGTCGTGTCCTTTTCCAGCTGGTGGCCGAAGGCGTAATCGGCGGTGATGAAGAACCAGGACTTGCCGCCCGATTCCACCAGCGCCCCGCCGATGCCGCGCGCCAGCGCATAGGTGTCGTACGCCCAGTGGAAGCCGGTGGGCGAACAGGCCTCATTGGTCAGCTTGGAGGTGGCCGCCCCCACCACGATGTCGATCTTGCCCCGCTGCTTGGCCAAGTCCTGCACCGCCAGGGCCACGGAGGAGGTGGTGAGTTCGCCGATCATATCCACCGCGTCGGCGTCGAACCATTGACGGGCGATGGCGACACCGGTGTCCGGCTTGTTCTGGTGGTCGGCGCTGAGCAGCACGATCCTGCGCCCCAGGACACTGCCGCCGAAATCATCGATTGCCATCTGCGCCGCCACGACCGAGCCCCGGCCACCGAAGTCGGCGTAGATGCCGGACTGGTCGTTCAGGATGCCGATGCGCACCGGCTTTGCCGCGTCCGCCTCCGGTGCCGCCCGGGCCGGGCCCGGTGCCAGCAGGCTGAACGCCGCCGCCCCCAGCAAAGCGCCCCCCACCATCGCACCGCGCAGCAAGGAACCGCGCCGCGTCAGAGTTCCGCTCATCCGCTTCCTCCCGATATCGTTATGGCCGGCGCCCGTCCTGCCGATCCGGACGCCGCAGGGCATCACTATGCCCCATCCCAGGCGATCCGGAAATGCAACACCTTGAAATATCTTGATGTGCTGGGCCTGATGGACGCGGGCTTAAGGAACGCGGGAGGACCAGGGGCCGGCGCCCAAGCCGGCCGGGACGCGCGGCAGGGCGGGCCCCAGGTCGGGCCGGTGCTGCATGGCACATTTCCTGGTGGATGCCGTGGCCGGCATTCCCGGGGTGGACCGTTAAGGCGCCGCCTTCACCAGCCGGGTCACCGTCGGCAGGATGGCGAAGTCCAGCTCCGCCCCGGCATCCGCCGCATCCGCCACCGCCTTTTCTCCGCCGGCGCGGTCGAACATCGGCTTGCCGGTGTGCAGCGCCTCCGCCGCCGCGATACCGGCATCGGCCAGCGCCGCCAGCTTGGCCGACGGCCCCGCCAGTTCGGCCAGCAGCGGCGTGGCGGCGACGTGGGGGGCCAACAGGGCATTGCCCTGCTGCCAGGCCATCAGGGGCCGCAACACCGCGGCCCGCGCCTCGACATCCTTCGGGTTCGCCAGGAAGCGGTCCACCGCCAGGCTGAAGGCGCGGGCCTCGGCACTTTCCGCCGGCACCGCATCCACCAGGCGGTTCAGCGGCGTGGACTGCACCGCGTCCGGCCGGCGGGCCGAGCGCCGGTAATCCTGCAGCGGCTGCACCGTCTGGGCCAAGGGCAGCAGGGCCTCCAGCCCGGCGGGGCCGGCCACGCGGGTCAGCAGGAGGGTCCGCGCCGCCTCATGCCGAGAGCCGGCCGACACCAGATCCTGGGCCACCGTTTCCAGGCGCGCGTACATCGCGGACACATCCCGGGTCATGTCCCGCGGCGACCACAGCTTTTCCGCCACCACGGCGGCGCGGGGCCACAGGCGGACGTCCAGGTTCTCCGGCGACAGCCGCTCGCTCCACGCGCAGGCCTCGCCCCCCAGGATCAGGCTTTCCAGGCCCGCCGGCAGGTTCTCCGGCAGGGGATCGGCGGCGTAGTGGCGGCCCGCCGGCCAGTTCAGGTCCAGGTAATAGGGGGCGGACAGGATGCCGGCGTGGCCAGCCAGGGCCGCCTTCTTCAAAGACTCCGCATCCCGCCAGGATTGCACCACCACATCCTTGGGCATGTCGCCGTCCATGATCTCATCCCAGCCGATGGCATGCTTGCCATGGGCCGCGACGATGGCCTGGACCCGGGTGGTGAACAGGGCCTGCAAGGCGGCGGTGTCCTTCAGGCCATGGGCCTTCATATAGGCCTGGACGGCGGGGCTGGCCTTCCACTGTTCGCCGTTCACCTCATCCCCGCCGATGTGGAAATACGGGTCAGGGAACAGCGCGGTCATTTCGCCAACGAGACGATCCAGGAATTGGTATGTGCTGTCGCGCGTCGGGTCCAGCGCCGGGTCGAACACGCCCCAGTGGCGCTCGATGGCATAGGGGCCAGGCGCGCTGGCCAGGTCCGGATAGCCCACCAGCCAGGCGGTGGTGTGGCCCGGCATGTCGAATTCGGGCACCACGCGGATGCCGCGGTCGGCGGCGTAGCGGATGACCTGGCGCACCTGATCCTGGGTGTAGAAATCGCCGTCCGACCCCAACTGGTGCAGCCTGGGGAAGACCTTGCTTTCCACGCGGAAGCCCTGGTTGTCGCTGAGATGCCAGTGCAGGACGTTCAGTTTCACCGCCTGCATCAGGTCGATGGTGCGCTCCACCGTGGCGATGGGCATGAAGTGGCGCGACACGTCCAGCAGCAGGCCGCGCCAGGGGAAGCGCGGCTGGTCATGGATGGTCACCGCCGGCACCGCCCATCCCTGCGGGCCGTTGGCCACCAGTTGGGCGAAGGTGGCGACACCCCGGTTGATACCGATGGATGTGGCGGCCGTGATGCTGGCGCCGCCGGGCGTCACCGTCAGGGTGTAGGACTCATCCTCCTTAGGCGCCGGGATATCAGCGCTGACGCCCGTCACCATCAGGGTCAGGGTGGCCCCCTTCCCTGGCGCGCTTCCCGTCATCACCGGCGCGCCGGCCAGGAACTGCCCGGTCTTGGCTGACAGGCGCTGGATCAGCGTGCGGGCCGCGGCCTCCAGGTGCGGGTCCGCCGGCCCCGCCAGCGCCACGGTGAACCCGCCATCCACCGCCAACCGGCCCTGCCCCGCCGTCATCGACGCCGGCAGGGGCATCAGGGCCGGCGACGGCATCCCGGGAGCGGGGGCGGGAACCGATTGGGCCTGGGCGAGGCCGGCGGCCAGCACGGCCACACCGCAGACAAGCAAGGTCGACAGACGCATGGGAAGGCACCCTTGGAAAAAGCGGAACCGTGGGGACGGGGGACGACGGTAATTAGCCGCCGGCACGGGCGAGGGTCAGGGCGTCGCCCAGCGGCGCGGCGGGCCCGCCCAGCAGCAGGTGAAGGCGGCCGGCCGCCGGCCGGGCGACACCGCGCAGGCCCAGGGCCAGCAGGGTGCCATCGTCCACGCGGGCCGGGTCGGTGACCCCCAGCAGCAGGCGATTGGCCCGCGCCTCCACCGCCTGAAGGTTGCCGGCACCGCCCAGGGCAGCCAGCACGGCGCCGGCATCGGGCCCGGCGGCAGCCATGGGCTGGGCCGCTGCCGGGCGGCTCAGGGCCTGGCGGATCTCGCCCGCCACCTGGTCGGCCACCGGACCCAATACCACCTGCAGAGCCGTGGCATTGGGGCGTACCACGCCGCGTGACCCCAGGCCGGTCAGCGCCGCCTCATCCACCGCGCGATTGTCGGCCAGCACCATGCGAAGGCGGGTGGTGCAGGCGTCCACCGTACGGATGTTGCCGGCGCCGCCCAGGGCCGCGACGAAGCCGCCGCCCCGGCCGCCGGCCGCCACCGCCTGGGCGGAGACGACCGCCACCGGCACCGCCTCCCGCCCCAGGATGCTCAGGTCGAAGCGCCGGATGACCACGACGAAGACGGTGTAATAAAGGGCGAAATAGGCCGCCCCCACCGGTAGCAGCAGCAGCGGCCGCGTCGCCTTGCCGAAATTGACGATATAGTCGACCAGGCCGGCGGAGAAGGTGAAGCCCAGCTTCACCCCCAGCAGGTCCATGACCACCATGGCCAGGCCGGTCAGCACGGCGTGCAGGGCGTAAAGCGCCGGCGCCGCGAACATGAAGGTGAACTCGATGGGCTCGGTCACGCCGGTGAGGAAGGCGGTCAGCGCCATGGACAGCAGCATGCCGCCCACGGCGGCCCGCCGGTCCGGTCGGGCCGCGCGGTACAGGGCCAGGCAGGCGGCCGGCAGGCCGAACATCATGACCGGGAAATAGCCCGCCATGAAACCGCCGGCCGTGGGATCGCCGGCGAAGAAGCGCTTCAGGTCGCCGGTGGCGCCGTGATAGTCGCCCAGGATGAACCAGGCCACGTTGTTCAGGATGTGGTGCAGGCCAGTGATGATCAGCACCCGGTTCAACAGGCCGTACAGGAACAGCCCCGCCTCGCCCGAGGACAGCACGGCGCGGCTGAGCCCGTCCAGGCCAGCCTCCAGCACGGGCCAGCCCAGGCCGAAGATCAGCGCCAGGCCCAGCCCCGCGATGCCGGCGGCGATGGGCACGAAGCGCCGGCCGCCGAAGAAGGACAGGAATTCCGGCAGCTTCAGGTCGCTGTAGCGGTTATAGAGTCCGCCGGACAGCAGGCCGGACAGGATGCCGGCCGGCACGCCGATCTTGGCCACCGCCTTGATCTTGTAGCTGGTGGACGCCGCCTCCAGCGCGCTGCCGGTCAGGCCGGCGATCACCTCGGGCGGAACCCGCACCAGCGCCTGCGCCCCTTGCGTGGCCACCAGGAAACCGACGACGCCGGCCAGGCCGGCGGCACCGTTGTTTTCCCGCGCCAGGCCCACGGCGACGCCGATGGCGAAGATCAGCCCCAAGTTGGTGAAAATGGCCTCGCCGGCGGCCGCGATGAACGGGACGCCCAGCAGGTCGGGCTGGCCCAGGCGCAGCAACAGGCCGGCCACCGGCAGGACGGCGATGGGCAACATCAGGGCGCGGCCCAGCTGCTGCACGCCCAGTCGCTCGAACAGGCTGAAACGGTCGCGCATCAGGCGGCTCCTTCCATGACAGACGCCGCCATGCCGGCCCGGGCCAGCAGGCTGCGGACGGCGGCGGCGGATTCCTGGGCCAGCGCCTCACGCGCCAGGGCGGCGCAGGCCGCCTTGTCCAGCGGGCGCAGCGCCGCCTTGATGTCGGGGATGGCCGGCGGCGTGGCCGAAAGCTCCGTCACGCCCAGGCCCACCAGCAGGGGGGCCGCCGCGGGATCGGACGCCAGCGCGCCGCACACCCCCACCCAGCGCCCATGCCGGGCCGCCCCCTCCGCCGTCTGGCGGATGAGGCGCAGCACGGCGGGGTGCAGGGCGTCCAGGCGCGCGGCCAGATCGGGATTGCCCCGGTCCATGGCCAGCACATACTGGGTCAGGTCATTGGTGCCGATGGACAGGAAATCGGCCTCGGTCGCCAACTGGTCGGCCGTCACCGCCGCCGCCGGCGTTTCCACCATGACGCCCAGCTGCACCGGCGGGGCGTGGCCCAGGGCCTCGCGCTCCTGGTCCAGCATGTCGCGCACGGCCCGCACCTCATCCAGGGTCGCCACCATGGGCACCATGATGCGGCACTGGCCCACCGGGCGGACGCGCAGGATGGCGCGCAACTGGGTGCGCAGGATCTCCGGGCGGCGCAGGCCGATGCGCACCCCGCGCAGACCCAGGATGGGGTTTTCCTCCCGTGGCAGGGGCAGGTAGGGCAAGGGCTTGTCCCCGCCCACGTCCAGGGTGCGGATGATCAGCGGCCGTCCGGCCAAGGCCGTCGCCACCGCCTGGTATTGAGCCGCCTGCTCATCCTCGTCCGGGGCCGTCTGGCGGTCCAGGAACAGGAATTCGGTGCGCAAGAGGCCGCAGCCCTCCGCCCCCTTGGCCACCCCCTTCACCGCGTCGGCCACCTTGCCGACATTGGCGTAGACCTCGATGCGGGTGCCGTCGGCCATGACGCAATCGGCGGTCGCGGCCCGGAGGTTGGCCTCCATCCGCGCCTGGCGCTGCCCCGTCTCCCGTTCCAGCCTGGCCAGATCCTCGGCCGGCGGCTGGACATGCAGCAGGCCCCGGTCGGCATCCAGGATCAGCGGCGCGTCGTCGGGGATGCGCAGCACGGCGGCGCCCCCCGCCACCAGCGCCGGCACGCCCATGGAGGCGGCGAGGATGGCGACATGGCTGGTGGGGCCGCCGCGCGCCGTGCAGAAGCCGGCCAGGCGTCCGGCATCCAGGTTGCTGAGCTGGCTGGGCATCAGCTCCTCCGCCACCAGGATGGCGCCCTGGGGCAGGATCACCGGCTGAGGCTCCCGGCCGGCCAGCGCCAGCATGACTTGGCGGCGCAGGTCGATCAGGTCGGCCGCGCGCTCGGCCATGCGGGGATTGCCCAGGGCGCGCAAGGCGGTGGCGCGGCGGTCGGTGGCGGCGCGCCACGCGACGCCCGCGGCCTCGCCGCCGCTGATCGCGGCCAGCGCTTCGTCCAACAGCTCGGGATCGTCCAGGATGGCCAGGTGCGCCCGGAAGATGTCGCGGCGCTGGGCCTGGCCGGCGGTCTCCGCCTGCGCGACGGCGGCGCCCAGGCGGGCACGCACCCGCTTCAACGCGGCGGCCAGCAAAGTCCGTTCCGCCTCCGCACCCCGACCGCTGGCCGGCACCTCCACCTCCTCATCCTCCAGGCGGAAGGCGCGGCCCAGGGCCAGCCCGGGGGCGGCGGTGACAGCGCGGATGACCGCCGTCTCCCCCGGCGCGAAGGGTGGCTGGACCTCCAGCGCGGGCGGCTCGTCCGGGGGGGGCACGGCGGCGGTGGGCAGCGACGGCACAGGCAGCGCCGCCGGGGGCGGCACCGGCGTCTCCCCCAGGCCGGCGGCGATGGCGTCGGCGACGGCGGCCACGGCGGCGGCAGCGTCAGCCCCCTCGCCCACCACGGTCAGAGCATCGCCGTGGCGCAGGCCCATCGACATGGCGGCCACCGCGCTCTTGGCGTTGGCGCGGCGCCCCTGGGCAACCAGATGGACGGTGGCGGCGAAGGGCTTGGCGGCGGTGGCCAGCATGGCGGCCGGGCGGGCGTGCAGCCCATGCACCAGGGGCAGCACCAGCGAGCGCTCGGCCCCTGCCGCTGACCCACTGGCGGCCGTCCCCCCGGCCACCCCAGCGCCCTCGGCAGGGGCTGACCCATTCCCCTGGACCAACAGGGTCAGCAGCACCGCGCCCGCGCGCACCGCGACACCCGTCTTGGCCTCCACCACGGTCGCGGATGGACCCCCGGCGATGACCAGGGGCGTCAGCAGGCTTTTGGCCTCCCGCGCCAGCAGGTCCATGTCGAACTCGATCAGGGCGTCGCCGGCGCGCACGGCCGCCCCTTCGGTGGTGTGGATCGTGAAGCCACGGCCGCCCAGGGCCACGGTTTCCAGCCCGATGTGCATCAGGATTTCCACGCCGCACTCGGCGCGCAGGGTGACGGCATGGCGGGCGCGGTGGATGGCGATGACGACGCCGTCGCAGGGCGCGCGCAGCGTGCCGCCGGTGGGATCGATGGCCAAGCCGTCCCCCATCATGCGCTGGGCGAAGACGGGGTCCGGCACCTCTTCCAGCGGGGCGGCCCACCCATCCAGCGGCGCCAGCAGGCTGAGCCGCGTCACGCCGCCGGTGACCGTGCCCTTACCGGGATCATTTCCCACCATCGAACCGCCCACGCCTGACCCTCATTTTTCCCGGCGCCGACGCGCCGCCATATCCCATAGACCCGGCCGCGATGCCTGAAATCGCCGCCATCATCTTGCACCCACCCGGGAAAAGGGGGCCCGGACGGTGCCGGGCCCCTGTCCAGTTTGGGGAGACCGAAAGCGCCCGTCCAAGGACGTCGCCTTCAGGAAAGAACCCGCCGACCGTCACGGAAGCGGCCGGCGGGGCACTGGCGATGGCCCGGTGCGACACAGCCCCGGGCCACCACACACCCGCAGGGCGCGTCAGTACTTGAACCGGGCGCCGAAATAGAACTGGCGGCCGTTGTCGTAGATGGCGCGCGGCTGGTCGGTGTTGTTGGCGTAGTACTTCAGCTGGCTGTCGGTGATGTTCAGCGCGGAGAAGGACAACGTCACGTAATCACCCACCGGCACGTTGACCGAGGCGTCCAGGGTTCCATAGTCGTCCTGGTTCTCCGCCGAGCTGCGATCCAGCCCCACCAGGAAGTGGGAGCGGAAGGTGTAGGACAGGTGGGCGCTGATCCACGCGTTCTCGTAATAGCCCGTCAGGTTGTAGGTGTGACGGGAATTGCCGATCATGGGGCTGCCGTTTTCCTCGGTGCCGTAGGCGTAGGTGTAGTTGGCCTGCACGCCGAAGCCAGCGTAGATCGGCTGCTGCACCGCCAGCTCGAAGCCCCGGTTCCGGGCCGAGGTGTTGGTGGGCGTGGTGACGATGTAGGTGTGGTTGGCCTTGTAATAGTCGGAGTAGTAGGTCTGCGGCGCCGTGCCGAAGGTCACGTAGGAATTCATGTCGTTGTAGAACACGGCGAACGACAGCAGCGACTGCGGGCCGTAGTACCACTCGATGGACGCGTCGTAGTTGGTGGACTCGATGGGCTTCAGGTTGGGGTTGCCGCCCGAGCCGGAGGAGGCCACGTCGTTCAGGCTGACCGACCCGCCCAGCGCGCTGTAATCCGGCCGCGCCATGGTCTTGGCGACCGCCAGGTGGCCGATCAGGTCGTCGGTGACCTCGACCTTCAGGTTGGCGCTGGGCAGCACGTTCACGTAATCGTGGCTGATCGTCGTCGGCACATAGGGGCCGAAGGCCGAGCTGGTGATGGCGCCCGGCGTCGTGGCGGTGGCGCCGACATAGACCAGGCTGTGGACATTGGTGTCGACGAACCGCACGCCGAAATTGCCCGACCAGCCGGCCCCGCCGACATTGGCCATGACATAGGCGGCGCTGTCGTCCTCCGTCACCTTGAAGGAGCCGGGCCAGTAATAGCGGCTGACCGGATCGGCGTTACCGTAGGCGGCGAAGAAGGCGGCGATCTGGGGCTCCGACAGGGTCCAGATGTCCTTCAGGATGGGGCCGCCCAGGTTGGCGCCGAAGTCGCTGGGATAGGTGCCCGACGCCGTCGGGGTGGCCGCCCCCCACCCGCCGTTCAGGCAGCAGCCGCCGTTGACCTTGAACTGGGTGTTGCGCTGGTGCGCGGCATAGCGGACGCCGGCCTTCACCGAATCCCAGATGCCGGATTTGATGTCGTACTGGGTATCCAGTTGGCCGTAATATTCCTGGTCCTGGGCGGTGACGACGTCGGTCCAGGCCCAGCCGGTGGAATAGTTGCCGTTCTGGGCGCCGGTGGGGATGGTGAAGGCGGCGCTGGCCGGGGCGGACAGGCCGTTCAGGGCGAAGCTGGTGCCGGCGTTGGCCACCGCCTCGTACGCCGGCTGGCTGGGGGTGTCGCCCAGGCCGTAGGTGTAGCCGGCCTTGGCGCTGACGCTCAGCCGGTCGGTCGCCTGGTATTTGATGTCGGTGTCGATGTACGAGGTTTCGGCCGCCGCACCCGGGCGGCTGATCTGGTCATAGACGATGGCGTTGGTGGCCAGCGGCGCCGTGGCCGACACCAGCGTGCCGTTGCGGACGGTGTAGCTGGTGGGCACGATGCCGTCGTTGCCGCCGGCGGTACCGCCGAAAATCTTGGCCCCCCACAGCATGAAGTTGCGGTTCGAATTGTCCGCGTCCATGTGGGAGTAGAAGCCGTTGACGTCGATCGTCAGCTTGTCGGTCGGCGTGAACTCCACATCCACGTCCCCGCCCATGCGCTTGCGCTTTTGCTGGAACAGGGCGGAACCGATCAAGGTGGGATAATAGACGCCGTTCAGGTCGGGGTGGGCGACGACCGCCTGGTCGGTGGGGGCGAACTGCGAATAGCCCAGCACCTCCTGGCCGTCGCGGCGGACGTTGCGTTCCTCATAAAACGCCTGGGCCACGACGCCGAAGGTGTTGGCCGGGTTCTTCCAGGCGGCCAGGCCGTTGAACTGCGGCGCCGTCTTGCCGGACAGGTCGCCGTAGGCCGCCTCCGCCGAGGCCTGCAGCGTCAGGCTGTCCTTGAACTCCAGCGGCTTGCGGGTCTGGATGTCGATGGAGCCGGCGACGCCGCCCTCCACCAGGTCCGCCTGCTGGCTTTTGTACACCAGGGTCTTGGACACGATTTCCGACGGCAGCAGCGAGAAGCTGACCGAACGGCCCACGGTCTGGAACTGGTCCAGCAGGAACCAGTCGCCGGTGGCGACGCCGTGGCCGTTGATGGTGGTCTGGGTCAGCGACGGGCTGGAGCCCCGGATGCTGACGCGGTCAGCCTCATCGAAGCCGCCCTCGCCGGACGCGGCGGACTGGATCATGACGCCGGGCAGGCGCTGCAGCGCATCGGCCACGTTCTTGTCGGGCAGCTTGCCAATATCCTCGGCGCTGACGACATCGACCACCGCGTTCTGCGCCCGCTTGACGTCGATGCTGTCCTGGATGGACTTGCGGAAGCCCGTCACCACGATTTCGTTCAGGCTGTCGTCCGCCGCCGGCGCGTCGGCCGCGTGCGCCGTGGCCATCATGGCCAGCATCACCGCCACGCTGGCGGAACCGCGCAGCATCGTTCTCCCAAAACCCATCAAACCCTCCTGTGCCCATCTTTTGTGTTTGGCGGTCCGCCGGACCCAACCTGGCGGCCCCGCGCCTGAACCGGACACCGCCCTCATCTCAGCCGGGGGGCGAGCGGGGCGTGCCCTTGCGTTCCGGCAGAGGAGAGCCGAGGGGGGCGGGATGGCGAAAGGCTGGTTCCGGCAGAATGTCGAAAATGACGGCAAAACCGGGGATTTTGACTGCGCCGGCCGCGGCTTTCACCCTGGGGCGCCAGCGTTGAGGTGCTAAATGCGCTCCGCATGGCGCAGGTGCTGTTTCAGGCGGCCCAGGGCCTCGCGCACCCCTTCCCGCTCCGCGCCGGCGTCGGGGCAGTGCCGCAGCACGAATTCCGCTGTGCGCACCACGTCGCGCCAGCGGGGATTGCGGGGCAGGGTTTCGACCAGCAGGTACTTGTCCAGGGTGCGCGTCTGCAGGGAACTGCGGTCCATATAGACGCGCCACAGCCCGCTTTCCTCCGCCAGCTCGATCTTCCCCTTGCGCTTGGCGTGGTGCCAGAAGTCCAGCGCCAGGGTCATGACATCGACGATGCAGCGGCGGAATTCCTCGTTGGCGTCCAGGTCGTTGGCCGGCTCCCTCTCCGCCACGCCCCCCGGGGCGGGCCCAAGGGCGGAAACCGGGACAGGCGGCGGCGAAGATTCGGCCGGCACCGGCGGGGGCGGCGCTCCTTGGGACGGCACCGCTTCGGGTGGCGACGCCGGCATGATCGCGGCCAGGGGCGCAGGGGCGGCATGCGGCGTATCGGTCTCCGCCGCCAGGCCTGCGCAGGACCGGCGCGCCTGGCGCCAGCCCCAGGCGCCGCCGGTGACGCTGGCCAGCGCCAAGCACCAGGTCCACCAGCCCAGCCACCCCGATAAGGCCCAGCGGCTGGCCAGCACCTGGAATTCCCACGGCGTGCCCGGCACCGGATAGATGCCCGACGGCGCCAGCCCCCGGGCCGCGGCCGGCGCATCGGCCGGGCGCCCGCCGGCATCGATCAGGGCGAAACCGATGCCGCGCCGCGCCAGGGGCCGCGCCAGCGCGCCCAGGCGCCGGTCGACCGTGGCCAGGGGCAGGCGGAAGGCCACCACGCCCTCGACCGCGCCGTGGCGCACCACCGGCCGGGCCACCAGCATCCCCACCCCGTCCGGGTGATCGGGGGTGGTGGCGCCGTCCAGGGCCTGCGGGCGCGTCACCACCAGGACCTGATTGGGGTCGTCCACCTGTTGCAACCGGGCCATGATCTCACGGAACGCCTGGCCCAGGGGCGTGTCGCGGGCACGGGCGTCGTTCAAATCCAGGCCGAACGCGCCATCCTTGCGCAGGCTGTAGACCACGCGCCCCAGGCGGTCGATGAGGTAAAGGTCGTCGAAGACCGAGGCGCCGATCATGTCCACGAAGCTGGCGTGGAAACGGTCATGCACCGCCATATAGGGGGCCAGCGCCGAGGAGGCGCCCGGCTGCGGCGCGTCGCCGCCCGCGAACGCCGTGCGCAGCAGGGCGGCGGCCCGCTCGGGATTGGGCGAGATCTGCGCGAAGGCGGAGGCGAAGCCGTAATAGCGGCCGACGCTGTAGCCGATGAAGCTGGTGCTGGAAAAGGCGGCGCTCTGGTCACGCGCGGAGTCGTAGAGGATGCCCAGGTCGTGGGCCGCCATGTCGCGGGCGGTGGCGACGGCCGTGTCCGCCCTATCCATGACGGCGTACAGCGCCGTCAGCAGCGACAGGCAAAGCAGCACCGCGATCGTGGCGAGGCCGGCCGGCGCCCTGATAGCCCACCCCTTGAACCCGACCACCCCGATCACCCCCCGTCTTCTTGATGCGGACAGGAATACATCCAAATGTGCGGAGATCCCTGTTTTTAAATCGGCTTTACCGGCGCAGGACCGCAAGCATACCGTCAATTTCGTCAATCCGCAAAGCGGCCCTTGACTGCCGCCGTCGTCCTCTGGGCGCGGCGCGGCTTGGATTTCCTGGGGTCTCGCCACCCCGGACGGGTCCGCGCCCATGACGAAAGTGACGAGTTTGCGCCCTGGCCTCGGCACCCGAGGCTGGCGACAGTGGGAGTGGGCCGGCGGGGTTGGGCCGGGGGATGTGGGATGCCGCCGATAGCGGTTAGAGTCCCCAACCCGCCCGTCACGGGGCCTTCAACAGCGGGGGATGTTCTTGATCCGGCGCGTCGTTTCCATCGTGATCCTCGTCCTGGCCATCGCCACCACGGCAGCGGGCGCGCGCGCGTCCGTCGACGGCCAGCCCGAGCCGGCGACGCTGACGGTGGTGGCCGCCATGTCCAACGGCTGGGTCCGCAACTTCAACCCGTTCAACGAGACCAGCCGGCTGCCCAGCGTGCGCGAGTTCATTTACGAGCCGCTGGTGGTCTTCAACTCCATGTACGGCGGCCGGCCGGAATACCGCCTGGCCACCGACTACGCCTTTTCGCCCGACCTCTTGAAGCTGACCTTCAAGCTGCGCGACGGGGTGCTGTGGTCGGACGGCCAGCCCTTCAGCGCGGCCGACGTCGCCTACACCTTCGACCTGCTGCGCCGCTTCAAGGCGCTGGACACCCTGGACATGGCCAACCGCGTCGCCGGCGTGACGGCGGTGGACGCCCATACCGTGGTGTTCACCCTGAAGAAGGTGAACACCAGCATCGTGTTCGAGATCGTGCGCGTGCCCATCGTGCCGCGCCATGTCTGGTCCAAGGTCGCGGACCCGGTGGCCTTCACCAACGACACGCCGGTGGGCACCGGCCCGATGACGGAGGTGGCGCGTTTCACCCCCCAGGTCTATGTCCAGTGCCGCAACCCCGACTACTGGGACGCCGCCGACCTCAAGGTCGACTGCCTGCGCTTCCCCCAGGTCAGCACCAACGAACAGCTGCTGGCGGCGGCGGCGGAGGGGCGGCTGGACTGGTTCGGCGCCTTCCTGCCGGATATCGAGCGCACCTATGTCGCGGCCGATCCCCGGCATCACCGCTATTGGTTCCCGCCGGGCGGCACCGTCGCCATCGACATCAACCTGACCAGCCCCAGCCGGGGCAACCGCGCCGCCTTCCGCAACGTCAATTTCCGCCGCGCCGTCAGCATGGCGGTGGACCGGCGGGCCATCGTCGATATCGCGGGCTATGGCTATCCCGAGGTCAACGAGTATGCCAGCGGCATCGGCCGCGCCTATCAGGACTGGGTGAACGCGGAAGCGGAGCGCCAGTATGGCCGCTACGCCCATTTCGACAAGGGCGGAGCCCAGGCCCTGCTGGCCGAAAGCGGCTTCCGCGACGTGAACGGCGACGGCTATGTCGACAACGCCGACGGCAGCCCCATCGCCTTCGACATCCTGGCACCCGCCGGCTGGACCGACTGGGTCAATGCCACCCAGTTGGTGGCGGAGAGCTTGAACGCGCTGGGCCTCAACGTGCGTGTTTCCACCGTGGACCCGGCGTCCTGGGCGCAGCGGCTGATCAGCGGCGATTATGACATGGCCATCAACGGCCTGTTCCCGGGCGAAACGCCCTATCGCAGTTTCGACACCGGCTTCCATTCCCGCTACAGCGGCAAGACACGCTTCGCCCCCACCCGCTTCACCGAACCGGATCTGGACGGCGCCCTGGACGCCTTCGTCGCCACCATCGACCCCACGGAACAGCGCCGCGCCATGGACAAGGTGCAGATGATCGTGGCGGCCAACACGCCCTACGTGCCGCTGTTCAGCAACCCCACCTGGTACGAATACAACACCCGCCGCTTCACGGGCTGGTTCAACGCCGACAACCCGGTGGCCCGGCCCGACGTCTTCGACGGCACGCCCGAACGCCTGTTGCACCTGCTGGCGCTGGCGCCGGTGAAGGGCAAGGCGGCGTCATCCCCGCCCCACGACACAGGAACACCATGATCCCCGCATCGCCCCCCGCGTCCCCGACGGTTCCGCTGATGGCCCTGGAGGCGGCCGAGTCCGGCGCCGCCGCGGCCCGGCAGATCGCCCGCACGGCACCGCTGTTCCGC
>NZ_VITR01000023.1 GCF_007827955.1 Nitrospirillum pindoramense | reverse complement strand
CCCCCATGCACCAACATCCGCGGGGTGGAGCAGCCCGGTAGCTCGTCAGGCTCATAACCTGAAGGCCGCAGGTTCAAATCCTGCCCCCGCAACCATCTTAACTTGCTCGACCAAGTCATCCGAACAGCCCGCCTCGAAAGAGCGCGGGCTGTTCGCTGTTCCGGGTTTTGCGGTGCCGCTCGCGGCGACGGCGAGGATGCCGGCGAGATCGCCGTGCAGCTCGACCCGCAGGCCATCGGCCGCCGGAGTCAGGACGATGCGGCTAACCAGCGACCGGATCAGTTCGGCAGCGCGGGGGCGCGTCTCTTCCTGTTGTAGGGCGTCATGCAGGGCGGCAACCCGCTCCCGGTAGACCAGCGCCATACTGGGATGAAGAACCGGTGGTGGATCTTCGGCTGATGCCAATGAGGCCGTCAGTTGGTCCTGCCTGGCCTCAAGCATGGCGATCCGTTTTCCAATCGCCCGGCCATCACCATGGCCTTCAGCGATATGTTGGACCAGTCGATCCAATTCACGTTCGATCTTTTGAAGGTCCGCTCGGGCGGCATTCAAGGCGGCACGGGCCTCCATCCGCCGCTCATTCATGCGGTGCGTGAACTCCTCGCAGAACATCGCGAAGAGGGCGGGGTCCATGAGGTGTTTCTGCAGCGCGGTCAGCACCCGCGTTTCCAAGGTGTCGCGACGGATATTGAGACGGTTTTGGCAGGTTCCTTTGTTCCGGGCGGCGGAGCAGCCCACATGAGCCCCGGAGATCATGGAATAACCGCCGCCGCAGCATCCGCATTTGGTCAGCCCGGAAAATAGATATTTGCTGCGTTGCCGCTCATGAAACGCGTTGGCGTTCCCGGTATCGTGGTCGATGTTGAGAGCCGCCTGCCGCTCCTTCACCCGGTCCCACAGACATTGGTCGACGATCCGCAAGTCCGGAACACCTTGCACCACCCAATCCGCTTCACTGTTCAGGCGGGAAACCCGCTTCCCGGTGTCGGGATCTTTGATGTAGCGGAGGCGGTTCCAGACCAGGTGCCCGATGTAGAGTTCGTTGTTGAGGATGCCGGTGCCCCGCCGACGGTTGCCGTTGATGGTGCTGAAGCTCCATTCACCGCCGCCTGGGGCCGGGACGGCGGTTTCGTTCAACGCGCTGGCGATACGTTTGGGTGACCGACCGTCGGCATACGCCTGAAAAATCCGCCGCACGACAGCAGCCTCGGTCTCATTGATGATGCGGTCGCCACGGTTGGCTAGGCCGTCCGCACTTGGCTGCCGCACCACGTCATAGCCGTAGGCGTTGCCGCCGCCGGATTTACCGAGCTCAACGCGGCCGCGCAGCCCCCGGTGGGTCTTGTCGCCCAAGTCCTTGAGGAACAGGGCGTTCATGGTGCCCTTGAGGCCGACATGCAGGGCGCTGACCTCGCCCTCGGCCAGGGTGACGATCTTGACGCCCGCGAACGCCATGCGCTTGAACAGTCCGGCGATATCCTCCTGGTCGCGGCTGAGCCGGTCCATGGCCTCGGCTAGCACGATGGTGAACAGCCCCCGCGTCGCGTCCTGGATCAATTCCTGGATGCCGGGGCGCAGCAGTGACGCGCCGGACATGGCCCGGTCGGTATAGCTGTCGGTGATGGTCCATCCCTGCCGCTCCGCATGGAGGCGACAGAGCCGTAGCTGGTCTTCAATCGACGCGTCGCGCTGGTTGTCGGAACTGTAGCGGGCGTAGAGCGCGACCTTGGTCATTCCGGCCTCTTGCTACCTGGGCTCCGCCTTCGGCGGTCGCGCGCCGTCAAAGTATTGATCAGCCGCCTGTCGCGCGAGGAGCCGGACCAGTTCCACCAACCTGGGATCCGGCATGACAGCAGGCCGGAAGGTGAGCAAGTCGCCGACCTTACTCTTCTCGCTATCTGGACGCCCTATCGTGCCGGACTTTTCCATGGTGCCGCAACCCGCTCTCAAGAGGCATTACCGTCTGGATAGACATGAACCTGGGGCTGTCCGGTGGGATGGGAAACCCTATCACAGGCCAGATCGCGCACTGACCTGCCAATGACGGTAAACGCCTACGCAATCGTAGCGGCGGATTGAGGCGGGTGGCCTATGGCGGTCCAAGGCTGCTCCTGGTTCTCTGACCCTGGCATCTGGGGAGAGGGGGCCCTTCGCCCCCTCTCCCCCGCGAGTGCCGGGCTCCGCCCGGCAGGGCCGCGGCCGCGCAGGCCCGGCGTCATGGTCATGATCACGGGTGCCGCGACGGTCCCGCCCGTCCTGGCAACCCGGCCGGGCGCGCCGGCGCTCGCCCCCCTCTCCCCCCGCGCGGTCGCCCGCCTCCGGGAAGCACGCACGGGTGCTTCCCGGCGGGATTTTACCGATGGAGACGATCATGGGAGAGTTCTTGACCCTGCCCCTGTCCAAGCTCAGCGCTTCGGACGCCAACATGCGCAAGACCGCCCGCGATAGCGGGCTGGAGGAACTGGCGGCCAGCATCGCCGCCCACGGCCTGCTGCAAAACCTCACCGTCCGGCCTGTCCTCGACGGCCAGGGGCAGGAGACGGGCCGCTATGAGGTGGTGGCCGGTGGGCGCCGGCTGGCGGCGCTCAAACTCCTGGCCCAACGTAAGCGCCTGCCCAAGGCGGCCCCCATCCCCTGCGCCCTGCTGGGGACGGCCAACGCCCTGGAGGTCAGCCTGGCCGAGAACAGCTACGTTCCGCCCCACCCGGCTGACCAATTCGAGGCCTTCCATCACTTGCATGCCGCCGAGGGTTTGCCGGCCCTGGAGATCGCGGCCCGCTTCGGGGTGGCTGAGCGGACGGTGAAGCAGCGCCTTAAGCTGGGTGCCGTGTCCCCCCGCTTGATGGCGCAGTACCGCGAGGGGCTGATGACGCTGGAGCAATTGACGGCCTTCGCCCTGACCGATGACCACGCCCGCCAGGAACAGGTTTGGGGCGACCTCACCTGGAACAAGTCGGCGGAGACGATCCGCCGCCTGCTGACCCAGGCCCATGTCCCCGCCACCGACAGGCGCGTCCGTTTTATCAGTATTGCCGCCTATGAGGCGGCGGGCGGCCCGGTGTTGCGTGATCTGTTCAGCGCTGATGACCAGGGCGTCTACCTGGAAGATGTGCCGTTGCTGGACCGGCTGATGGCCGAGAAGCTGGAGGCCGACGCCGTCACCGTGCGCGCGGAGGGGTGGAAGTGGGTGGCCGTCCATCCGGAATTCGCCTATGGCCTGGCCGCCGGCCTACGCCGCGCCTATCCCGTGCCCGCACCGCTCGACGCCAATGAACAGGCTGCCTTGGACGCGCTGGAGCAGGATTATGAGGCGCTGTCCAACCGTCTGCAGGGCGATGCGTCCCCTGAGGCGGATACCGCCTTTCAGGACCTGGAGGCCCGGATCGCCGCGTTGCGTGATCGCGAGGCCTATGATCCCGATGACATCGCGCGCGGCGGCGCCTTCGTCTGCCTCGGCGCCGATGGGGCGCTTCGGGTGGAACGCGGCTTTATCCGGCCGGAGGACGAAGCGCCGCCCGAGCCTGTCCCGCAGCCCGCGCCTCTTCCTGCTGCGCGGGGCGAGCCCGAGGCGATCAGCGCAGCGGTGGAGGAGGAAACGGACGGCTTGACGTCGTTGTCCGAGCGTCTGGTGGAGGAACTGACCACCCATCGCACCGCCGGGCTCCAGGCGGCGCTGATGGATCGGCCCGACGTCGCCTTGGCCGCCGTGGTGCATGCCTTGGCGCTGCCCCTGTTCCATGGCGGCGGTTACCTGCCGCAAAGCTGCCTGCGGTTGGAAACGGCGCCCGTGGTCTTCATCAATCCGGTGGCGGACGGTTCCGCCGCTCGTGCCGTCGCCAGTCGCCATGACGACTGGGCCCGGCAAGTGCCGTCCTCGCCGGATGAGCTTTGGGCCTGGGTGCTGGTGCAGGAAACCGCTGTTCTGGCCCGTCTGCTGGCGTTCTGCGTGGCCACCCTGGTCCATGGCGTGCAGGCGCCCTGGAGCCATGATCCGCGCCGCCTGGCCCATGCCGATGCCCTGGCCACCGTCCTGGACCTGGACATGAGCCGGCATTGGTCCGCCACCGTCGACAGCTATCTGGGCCGGGTCACCAAGGCCCATATCGTGGAAGCGGTGGGCGAGGGCGTATCGGCGCGCGATGCCGAGGCGATCAGCGGCTTGAAGAAGGGGGAGATGGCGGAGCAGGCGGAACGCTTGCTAGCCGGCAGGCCTTGGCTGCCCGCCTTGTTGCGCACGGTGCGGCGCGAGCCGGCGCCGGCGTTGGATCAGGCGGCGGAGTAACGAGGTGTCAGGAAGGCGGGGCCGGGATGACCGGCCCCGCTGGCCTTACGCCGCCTTCTTGGCGGCGCGCTTCCTCTTGGCCGGTTCCGCAGCCGGGGCGGCCACCGTGTTGCGCTGGGCACGGGTGCCCAAGCCATTGGCCTTGGCCAAACCCGACCGGCGCTCGGCGTAATTGGGCGCCACCATGGGATAATCCGAGGGCAGGCCCCACTTGGCGCGATATTCGTCCGGCGTCAGGTTGTAGGCCGTGCGCAGGTGGCGCTTCAGCATCTTCAGCTTCTTGCCGTCTTCCAGGCAGACGATGTAGTCGGGCGTCACCGAGCGGCGCACCGGAACGGCGGGCGTCAACGGCTCCGGCGTGGCCGCCACCACCGGCGGGTTTTCCAGGGCCACCAGCTTGTCATAGGTGGCCTTCAGCAGGGACGGCAGGTCCGCCACATCCACGCGGTTGTGGGAGACATAGGCGGCCACGATGTTGGTGGCCAGGTTCAGGGTCGAGTCGGACATTTGTATTCCATCGCCATTCGGGTTCGGCACGAGCAGAGGCACCATGCTGAAGTAAGTCCATGATCCTGCAAATCAAGGCGCAGGAATAGCCCCTATATAATTAAATGATATCCATACTCGGTATTGATGGCATCGGAACCAAGGGAGCGCCGGAAATGAGCGTTTCTGCGACGGAAATAAAATGGATTTGCTCAGTGCAGCCGATGATGTGGTGCCCGCTCCCCTCCGCGCCAAGGAGTGGAATTCGACCGCTCCGCTTTTGGCGCCAGCATGAAGACACCCATCACGGAAATCGGCTTTTCCTGCCGGATATGAAGAACTGGCAGAGCCAACAGGCCCAAGACCTCTTGCCGGCTGGGGATTTCATCATAGGTGGCGACCGCCATCTTGCCGGCGTGATAGGCGGGGGCGCCGGGCAGGTTGGCGCTGATGTCGAAACGGCTGGCCAGCAGGTTGCCGGCGCTCCAGCCGACGTCATGCCAGCGGGGTGGGGTCGCGTGCAGGTCTGCCACCACCAGAAAATCGCGGTAGGGCGCCTGAATCCGTTCCCGCACCGCCGGCCATGCGGGATAGCCGTCGCCCATGCGCGCCCGCATCCAGGAGACCAGCAGGTTGAAATGCCCGGCGTGGCGGATTCCCCGCACCTGGGGCGCCTGGGCTGTCGCCATGGCGAAAACCATTGGATCGGTATAGGCGGATAATGGCATGGTCCGCGCCCCTTTGCTCAGCAATAAGGGCTAAAATAGCCCTTATTGCCCGGGCCGTCACTGGCTTTGCTTTGATCGGAGCCATGATCTCGCTCCGTCAAATCCGGGCCGCCCGCGCACTTCTCGGCTGGTCGCAACAGATGCTGGCTGACAAGGCGCTGCTATCCGTCAAAGCCGTGGCCCGGCTGGAACGCAACGAGGTGACCAGTCATGCCGCCACGGTTGAAGCCTTGGAGCGGACGTTGACCCAAGCCGGCATCATCTTCATCCCTGCTGGCCACGGCTTGGGCGAGGGCGTGCAACTGGCGTCCGATCTGTTGCCGGTCAGGGCAGAGGAAACACCCTGACCGCTCCGGCCCGGTCCACCTCGAACAACTGCCCGGCGGCGGGTTCCCCGGCCTGAAGGCGGGCCTCCACCGCTTCCGCGAGAATGACAGTCAGCGCCACCTGCTGCTGGCGGCCCACGGCGTCCAGCAGTATGGCCAGCCCCGGATGGCCAGGGCTGGCCCGGCCCAGGCGGCGGAAGTCGTCGGCGTTGCTGGTAACCACGATGTGCTGGCGCTCCAGGGCCCAGGTCAGCACCGTGTCGTCCGGCTGGCCGCTCAAGCCCACCTCGTTCACATGTACGGCGTCATATCCCAGGGTGTCCCGCAGATGGCGGGCGACCTGAGGCGACAGGTTCTCATCGATCAGGAAGCGCGGGGCCACAGCTTGCCGCTCGGTCGGCCCCGCAAGGGGTTGGCCTTGGCGTACAGGGCCGCCACCTCCAGGGTGTCCCGGTCCAGGGCCGGATAGTCTTCCAGGATGCCGTCGACATCGTCCCCGGCCTCCAGCCGGCCCAGGATGGACTGGGCGGTGATGCGGGTCCCCTTGATCACCGGGGCCCCGCCCAGGATGGCGGGGTCCTTGACGATGACATCCGTCGCCCGGTCATACAGCGCCAGGCGTCGGCGTGTGCCCTCCAAGGCCTTGGCGGTATCGATGCGGACGACCTCGCCCAGCACCACGTCGCGCCGCTGCGGGTCTTCCCGCAACAGGTTGTAGACCGTCGCTGGGGAGAGGCGGACCTCCGCCGGCAGGGCTTCCAGCAGGGCGAAGGCCAGCAGCGCCGTCTCATTGAGCTGCCGCCGGCCGGTCTTGCCCAGGGCGCGGGCGGGGATGGCCTGGCGGGTGATCGCCCGCTGGATGGCGGCCAGCGGCGCGCCGGTGATGGCGGCGGTCTCTTGGGGGCTGTAACTGGGCAGCGGCATAATTCGTGTCCTCGTGGACATCAATTTAGGCCTTGTCCCTGCCAGCGGCAAGGGACTTGGCCGCCGAGGGTAGGGAAGGGGCCGCAGTGCCATCACGGCACCTTGGCAAAGGCGTCGGAGGCCGCCAGCGTCTCCGGGAACACCGGTGCCAGGGCGTCCGTCACGGCCTCTCGTCAGGTGACCCTGGCCGAAAGGGAAGCTCCGTCCCGCAACGGCCGGCAGGGCGTTTTATTCCCCAGCGCCGCTGGGCGGCGCCTCCTCGCGCACCAATAAAACGCCCCGCCAGCCGTCCTTCGCTGTCGCTGCGGCCGCCAGGGCGGTGCGGGCGCTTCCCCCTCGGCCGGTCGGATCACCATCGAGGCCGCGACGGGCGGCCCCGGACCATCCCAGGAGACGACATCATGGCGACCATCGGCACCTTCACCAAGGACGAGAACGGCAACTACACGGGCTCCGTCCGCACCCTCTCCGTCAACGCCAAGGCCCGCATCACCGCCGAGGCCGACAAGGCCAAGGACAGCGCCCCCGACTTCCGCGTCTACGCCGGCTCCGCCGAGATCGGCGCCGCCTGGAAGAAGACCGCCCAGGACACGGGCCGCCCCTACCTCTCCCTCAAGCTGGACGATCCCAGCTTCGCCCAGCCCATCTACGCCAGCTTGGTGGAGATGGACGACGGCAAGGGCTACAGCCTCATCTGGTCCCGCCGCAACGGCAACTGACCCCTGATCCCACCAGCGGCGCCCCGTCCACCCCGGCGGGGCGCCTTTTCTTTTCCGTAAAGCCGCTTCGCCGGAAACCCGGGTTTCAGGATTTGCGGAGAGCCGGGATTCCGGCTCGATGCCGTGTCAGCCCCGCACCGCCAGGGCGGTCGCGGGGCCGTTGGTGGGAGGGCGGGCCCTGGGCCCTCCCTCCCCGCGAATGCCGCCTGGCGCCCGGCAGGGCCGCGGTGCCCTGGGTGGGCCGAGGCCCACCCGTTCCCCGCAAACCCGGCCGGGCCATGCCGCATTCGCCCCCACCCACCCCGCGCGGTCACCCGCCTCCGGGAAGCAGCAGCCGCTGCTTCCCCTCGTCATCTTACCTGCAAGGAGACAGATCATGAGCCTGGTGACCCAAACCCTCGACGCCACTCCGGTGGCCGCCCCCTTCAAGGTGGACGTGACGCGCGGCCGGCGGGTTGGCCGCGTTTCATCGGAATGGTTCTCGCGCCCGGCGGACGAGCGCTATCTCAGCTTGGCTGACCTCTATGACGCGGTGCGCGACCGGGCCGACCGCTCCCGCACCCGGACGGTGGAGAGCCGGCATATCCTGGTGGAGGCCCACCGCGACGACCCGGACAGCCTGGCCCTGCGCCTGCCAGGGGAAGGGGCGGCCCTGGCGCCGACGCACTGGAGTTTCGGCCAGCTGGCCGGCCTGGTGGGCGCGCCCGCCCGCTATCTGCGACAACTGCCGGCCCCTTTGGCGGGCATCAACCTGCAATATGGCCTGACCCATCATCGGGCCGAACAGGTCAAGACTCTGGAAACGGACGACGGCCGGCTTGAACTGCGGGCGGTGACGGGGCCGGATTATGGCCGCATCCACGACCATGAACTGGTGGCCGCCGTGCGCGCCATTGCCGGCAACGGCACGGGTGACACCCGGTGGAAGGTACCGGGGACGCTGGACTGGTCCACCATGAGCCACAACCCCCACGTCGACATCAGCGCCGAGACCACCACGCTGTACGCCAGCGACCGCGACGTCTTCCTGTTCCTGGTGGACGACACCCATCCTATCGAGGCCGGGCGTTTGGCCGATGGATCACCGGACCTGTATTTTCGGGGTTTCTATTGCTGGAATTCGGAGGTGGGCAGCAAGACGCTGGGCATCGCCTCCTTCTTCCTGCGGGGCGTCTGCCAGAACCGCAATCTCTGGGGCGTGGAGGGCTTGGAGGAAATCACCATCCGCCACAGCAAGTACGCCGCTGGCCGCTTCGCCCACCAGGCGGCCCCGGCCCTGGAGCGCTTCGCCGCCAGCAGTCCCGCCGGCTTCATTGCCGGCATCAAGGCCGCCCGCGACACCATCGTCGCCACCAAGGATGAGGAGCGCACGGACTTCCTCAGCCGCCGCGCTGGCCTGGGTCGCCAGGATGCCGCCCGAGTCATCGAAACCGTCTTGCGGGAGGAAGGTAAGCCCCCGGAAAGCGTGTTCGACTTCATCCAGGGCATCACCGCTGTGGCCCGCGCCAAGGGCCACCAGGATGCCCGCTTGGACCTGGAGCAGAAGGCCAAGCGCTTGATGGACCGGGTGGCCGCGTAGATTGGGGTAGGGGCCGGTGTAATGCCGGCCCCTACCTTCCATAGGCTTGGATCCGTCGGGCTGGCGCAAAATTTGCGCGCCGGCGGGGCCGGCGCGGGATCAGGGCCCGGGGTCACCCACGCTTTCGTCAAAGAATTCGACAGGCCGAACCTGCAAGGCCTCACAAACCGCCCAGAGCGTGGTCAAGGTCACGTTCTGCAGGCCACGTTCCATCAGGCTGACATGGGCCCGGTCCACGCCCATGCGCGCCGCCACGGCCTCCTGGCTGAGGCCGGCGCGATCTCGCAGGCGGCGCAGGTTCGCCCCAAAGAGCCGTCGGATGTCCATCCCCAGGATGGAGCAGGATCGCGTATTCTAATGCGACGTACTATAATACGCAGACGTGGCGTCTTGACCTGTTCGTCCCCCGAACGCGCCTTCGCCGGGCGGGGGCGCCCATGGCATACTCCCAGCGGAGAAGCAGGACCACCTGTCCCATCAGCAAGGGGCCCCAATCCGTGACCCGATCCCCCGTGAATCCAGGGCCGGTGGCCGATCTGGCGCCGAGCGACACCACGATCACCGACTACGACCGTAAGCATTTTGCGACCTACCTGATGCTGCTGGACGCGGTACGGGATGGCAGGGCCATCGACGACATCATCCGGGAAGTCTTGCAAATCAATTCGCAAGGGGACCGGGCCAAAGCCTTGCGCGCTTACGACAGCCATCTGGCTCGGGCACGCTGGATGGCCGAGCATGGGCGTGAGCAACTGCATAAAAGTGGGCGGGACCGCCGGGTGGAGTAAATCCGTGGAGCCGTTTTTACGGATCCACGGCTCTACGCCTTTGGGGGCAGGGGGAGCCTCTTCAGGTCAAACGCGTCCCAATCGCGTCCCAATTCGGCCCGTGGGACCTACACCCGTTGATCTAGACACGACGCTTCGCGCTGGGCATTGTTTGTTGGGGAAGGTGCCTCCACTGATCCGCGCTAACGATGCACGGAGAGGGCTATGCGCCCGTTTAAGCGAGAACGCCTCGACGCCGACTACCGCTATATCGAGGGCCTGGACGATGACGGGCTCGCCTGGGAATTCCTGCGCCGTTCGGCCGCCTACCAGGCGGACCACCAGGCTGAAAAGGCGGAACCCGCAACCGTGATCCCGTTTGACCGTGGCGCCCGCTGGGGGCTGCGATGTCCTGGCCGACCCCGCCCTGACAGCCCGGGAAGCGTTCGTGTTCTGGCGCGCCGACGTTCTGGTTCGTCTGGTGCGGTTGACCCCGGCCCCCCTGGCCGCCGGGTGCTTGATCCACTTTGACCCGGATCGATGGGGCGGTCGCCAGGCTGCCTTGCTGACCCCCGATGGCTATCAGTTGATCGTCTCGCCCCGCCCGGGGTTGGCGCACCACCTGCTGCTGCCAGGCCCGGACCCGCCTGCCGCCCGTGCCGCCTTGGCCCCCCAGCCTCTGTTTGACGCCTGGCATCCCCAGCGATTGGCCTCAACGCTGGCATTCTGGCGCTATGCCCAGAACCCGCGCATCACCCGGGCGCCGCCTGTGCCGGCTCTCAAGCCGACCGGCCGCACGCTGGAATCCACCTTCATGCTCTGGGCGCTGGACCTGGCCGCCGCCGGGGCATCCGGCCGGGAGGTGGCGGCGGCATTGTGGGGAGCGGTGCCAGCGGATTGGTCCGACAGTCCGATGAGGGCCCAGGTGCGGAGATTGCTGGCGACGGGGCGCCGCTTGGTCAATGGCGACTATCGCGCCCTGTTAAGGCGCTGACGGCGCCGCAGTCAGCTTGCACCGCAAAGAACAGCCAGATGCTGAGCAAGGTCAGCTCGATGTAGTGGCCATTACCCACCAGTGGGGAGGGGCTTTCGTTATGGCCTCTCAACTGCATAGAACAGGCACACGTACAATATGGTCAAGGCGATGGCCATCCACAGCAAAAGGTTCAGGAAAGGGCGCCGATAACCAAAGGACTTGCCCGGCATGTCGGCGTGCAATAACAGGCCCCATGCGCCTATCGAGGCGATGATCAACCCGAGAACGGTGTACTCATACCGTTTGTCGGCTTGACTAAAAAAGGCCAGAAACCAGCCGGCCACCGTCAACCAGCGTCCATACCGGGCGACCCAACTGCGGAAAGCCAAGATGCTCATCGCAACAGCCTTCGATTGTACTCCGCGAGATAACGAGGCCATAGCCGGTTAGAACGCGCCGCAGCCCAGGTGTTGCCAGGCAACAAGCGGGATGCCAGCCCAGTCGCAAAACCGCTCACGGCCGATCTTGTGGTGGTGACGCCAAAAGTAGGTCCGCTGCTGGCTGCCGCTTTTGCGGCGGCTGTCCCAAGGACGGTTCTGCTCAAGGCTGCGACGCCTGCAGCCTCGGGGATTAGAGCGGTGGCCGCCATTCCTACACCGACACTGATAAAGAAGGTGCCGATGTCCTGGCCCAAGGCGGTATAGAAGTTGGGCGGCTTGTAGATGCCCTGGACGTCGCCGATCTTGCCGCTGAACTCCTTGGTGGCGTAGTAATCGAATTCCCGGTCGGTGAGGGAGAATGGGTATTCGTCCGGATTCTCCGTCACCTGGAACTTGGTCATGATCATCCAGGAATAGAACGGCCCCCAGCCGGGGGTATGCCGCAAGGTGTCCAGTTCCTTCTCGAATGCGAAACGGAAGTTGTCGCTCATGCGGATGAGGCAGAGGCCCGCCACCAGCGCGCGGGCTTTCTGCGGATCGGGCGTCTGGTTGAGCATGCCAAAGTCACAGGACGCCTCGCTCAAGAGCAAGGCCATGGCATCGTCCCGGAGCCAGCGGTGGCTCACGGTCAGGGTTTCCGCCATCTTCGCGCTCCTCGGCTGAACCGAACGGCGGGACCGTTGTCCCGCGTAATCAAATACGCGCCGCCCGTGTATCGGCAAGCTGTCCATGCGGCCCTCTGCCGAAGGCATGAGGCGCTTGGCCGGCGTCTTCCCCTTACGGGCAGGTCGTCCCGCGCCGATGCCGGGGTGGACGTTTTCCGCACCCCCCGATCTTCGTCCATCCCCAAGGGGGTGGCGGCCCGCCGATGCTTGCCGGTGATGCGGCCCCGTTCCCGGTGGGCCGCCTGGCCATGCCGGGGTGCGCCCATGCTCGATCCTTATCCTTCCCTGCCGCCGCGCTATCTGCGCACGCCCGAGGCCGCCCGGCTTCTGGGGCTGTCCGGCCGCACGCTGGAGAAGCACCGCACCTTCGGCACCGGGCCGGTCTATCGCAAGATCGGTGGACGCGTGATCTACGCCGTCGACGATCTGCAGCGCTGGGCCGACCAGGGCCGGCGGACCTCCACCACCGACGTCACCCCCACCACCGTCCGGCCGCCGCGTCAGGCCGCGTCGTTGGGAAGGCGATGACCCATGCGCGGCTTTCCCGCCATCCACGCCGGTGCCCCGGTGCGCGATGCCATCGACCTGATGGTCTGGCCTTGTTTTTCCTTATCCAAGCGGCCCCGGCATCGGCCGCTGTCGCACCGGCGGGCGGGTGCCCAGTTGCGGGTGTCGACCCCGGCCGGCGGGCCGGGCCTTGCCACCCTCTGGGATGCCGACCTGTTGATCTGGGCCGTTTCGCAACTGGCCGAGGGGCGTGATCAGGGGCTGGAACCAGCGCCGCTTTTACGCGCACCCGCGTTTCAGGTTTTACGCTTCCTCGGGCGCGGCACGGGCCGGGCGCAATATGCCGCCCTGGCCCAGGCGCTGGACCGACTGGTGGCCAGCGAGGTGGAGACCACCCTGGGCGTCCCCACCGCCGAGGGTCACCGCTTCCACTGGATCGAGCGCTGGACCGTTGACGGCGAAGGCTTGATCATTCTGCTACCGGAATGGCTGTGGACGGCGGTTGTCGTCCGCCGCCGGGTGCTGCGGATCGACCGCGCCTATCTGCGGCTGACCGGCGGGGTGGAACGCTGGCTGTGGCGCCTGCTGCGCCGGCATGCCGGGTTATCCACCGGCTGGACCATCGCTCTGGCCGACCTCCAGGCCCGGTCCGGCAGCCTGGCGCGCCCGGTCGATTTCATCGCGGACCTGAGGGGGATCGCGCGCCGGGGCGTATTGGCGGGCTATGTCCTGACCCTGGTGCGACACCACGGGCGGGAGGCCCTGCACGCCGCCCGATCCACCGAGCCCGTCCACAGTGCCGCTGTGGTGCCTGGGGATAAGGCGGGGGTTTTATCCACAGACGGGGAGGGTGGGCTGTGAATCCTCTCGGTGGATCAGGCGTGCCGCCACGGTGGATCAGGCGTGATTCGACGGTGGATCAGGCGTGGGGGTGGTCGGCAAGCCATTGGCAGAGCTTGCGAATTCGCCCTGGCCGAATCCCTGACTCTATGACTCTTAATAGACTCTTGGTTGTTGTTGAGGGTAGTGCCCTACGGCCGCGCCCGCGCGCGAGGCGGCCATGATCGTCGCCGTGCTGACGCAGAAGGGCGGGGCGGGCAAGACCACCTTGGCCCTGCATCTGGCCGGGGAGTGGGCGCGGGCCGGGGCGTCGGTGCTGCTGGTCGACGCCGATCCCCAGGCCTCCGCCCAGGACTGGGCGGAACAGCGGGCACGGGCGGGGCGCCGCCGGCTGTTTGGCATGGTGGGCTTGGCGCGGGAGACCCTGCACCGCGAGGTGCCGGACCTGGCGCGGGGCATCACCCACGTCGTCATCGACGGGCCGCCACGCACCACCGCCCTGGTGCGCTCCGCCCTGCTGGCGGCGGAGCGCGTGCTGGTGCCGGTGCAGCCGTCCGGCTTCGACGTCTGGGCCAGCCAGGCCATGCTGGACCTGGTGGCCGAGGCCCGTGTCTACCGGCCGGAGCTGAAGGCCCACTTCGTCGTCAACCGCCGTGTGGTGCGCACCCGCATCGCCCGGGAGGTCCAGCGCGCCATCGCCAGCCTGGGCGTGCCGGCGCTGGAGGCCAGCCTGGCCCAACGGGTGATCTACGCCGAGGCGGCGGGGTCCGGCCTGCTGGCGCGGGAGATCGACCGGGCGTCGCCGGCGGTGCGCGAGGTGGCAGCGCTGGCCGCCGAGGTGCTGCGGGGGCGGCCATGACCCGGCGGCCCGCCCCCGTCCTCGGTGCCCGCCCGCGCGACGATGCCCAACGCTGGGTCGATGGCGACGGCAAGGGCCGCGCTGCACCCAAGGCCGAGGCCTACAGCGCCCGCCTGACCATCGACGTCACGCCGGCCTTGCGCGGCCGCATCAAGGTCGCGGCCTTTCACCAGGGTATCACCGTGGCCGACCTGCTGCGGACGATGCTGGAGGAGCGCTTCGGCGCCGGAGCGGGGCCGTCATGACCGCGTCGGCTTCCCTGACCAGCCCCCTGACCAGCGTGGAACTGGTGTTCCACCGCGACTGGATCGAGCGCTGGCTGCGCTTCGGTCATCCGGTGGCGGACCAGGTGCTGGACCGGCGGCGGCGCCTGCTGTTCTTCGCCCCCGGGGCCGTGTTCGGCTACGTGCGGTGGGAGGGCAACGCCCACGGCACCGTCCTCTCCCGCATCGACATCCTGCGGGCCTGCGCGGCGGGGGAGGGGCGCGTCACCGTGCCCGGCATCACCCCTGGCGGTGACAGCCTGCTGCGTCTATCGGGCTGGCCCCGGGTGAAGCGCACGCTGGAACTGATCGACATGCTGGAGGCGGACGGCTTCGATCCGGCGGCGGTGGCGCCGGACTATTGGCGCCATGCCCACAACCGCCTGGCCTGCGGGCAGGCCCCCCGGCGCTACGGCCGGGATCAGCATGCCGCCTGGTGCCGGCGCCGGGGGGTGGGGGCATGACGCGCCGGACCTTCCCCTTGCTGGCGGGCCTGGCCGCCGTGCTGCTGCTGGTCCTGGCCCCACCCGGCCGCACGCCCGCGCTGGTGTGGAACGCCACCGCCAGCGCGCCCATCGGCCTCTACCGCGTCCGCCCCCTGGGCGATGGCGGCCCGGCCCCCGGCACCCTCCTGTTGGTGCGGCCCGACGCCGCCCAGGCCCGCCTCTACGCGAATCGCGGCTACCTGCCCTGGGGCGTGCCCCTGCTGAAGCCGGTGGCGGCGGTGGCGGGGCAGCAGGTCTGTGGCCGCGCCGGCTGGATGCTGGTGGACGGACGCCCCCTGGCGCGAGTGCGGGAGGCCGATGGCCAGGGGCGGCCGCTAACCGCCTGGCACGGCTGCCGGCGGCTGTTCCTCGGCGAGGTCCTGCTGCTGAACCCCGACCGCGCCGACGCGCTGGACGGCCGGTATTTTGGCCCGACGCCGCTGACCGCCGTCCTGGGCCAGGCGACCCCGCTTTGGGTGGGGCGTGACCCATGACGCCGCCTGTCCTTCCCCATCCTGTTGTTCGGCCCCGGGGCGACATCCTGTCGTCCCGACCGCCCTCCGGTCCGCCGCCGCGCGCAGCCGGGGTCAAGGTCAAGCGGCGCTTGGCCTTGACGCGGGCGAGCCCGGTGGCTGAAGGCCGCGCTCCGCTCGTCCCGTCGTCGCTATCGACCTGGAGGCCGCCATGCCCGTCCTGACCCTGGCTGCCGCCTGCGGCCTCGCCACCGCCAGCCCGCTGTTCGCGCCGTTGCAGCCACCACCGCCGTGCGTGACGACGACCGCACGTCGGCCGGTCTGGGTCGCGCCGGAGATCGCCCCCGAGATCGCGGAGGCGGCTGCGCGTGTCCACCTGCCGCCCTCTTTGCTGACCGCTGTGGTCGCGGTGGAAAGCGCCGGTGACCCCACCGTCACCTCACCAGCGGGAGCCATGGGGCTGACGCAACTGATGCCGGGGACTTGGGCCGCTATGCGGGCCCGCCTGCACTTGGGCACCAGCGCCTATCAGGTGCGCGACAACCTGCTGGCGGGTGCAGCGTTCCTGGCGGAGTTGCGGGAGCGCTTCGGGACCGTGGATGCCCTGGCCGCCTACCATGCCGGGCCCGCCCGTGTGCTGACTTACCACCGCACCGGCCAGCCCCTTCCGGTGGCGACCCGGCGCTATGTCGCCCAGGTGCTGGGGCGATGGACCCAGGCCCCGAGGGACCTGTCGACGCCGGACCGGGGGCTGTTCGTCGTGCTGAGCCACGCCGGGAGCACGCCGTGAGGGGGCGGCGCGACAGCGTGGGCCGGGCGCTTAAGGGCGGCGAGGGGCGGGGGATCAACGCCAGAAAGCCCGATGGACGACGGACGGCAAGATTAAAGGCGGTGCCGTGGGGTGGGTTTTACGGGTTGTCAGGGGCGGATTGCCTTGCGTCGGGACAGTGCCGGGTTTTGGGCGCCGTGCCGCTTACGCCCGCTGAGGGGCGGGTTAGCTGGGGTTTGCTGGCACGGGGCCGTCATGCCGCGCCGTGGTGACCGCGATGCCGACGCATTCCTGCGCCCCCGCCTGGGCCGCTTCCGGGCGGAGCGGCAGCCACCCCTGTTCAAGGCCAAGGTGCTGGTGGCGCGCGACCAGGCGGGCGTCGTCTCCACCCGCACGAAGCGTGGGATGGCCGGCCGGGGGGCTGGCATGGCCTGGAGGCTCAGCCGAGGTCTGCTGGCCCGGCGGGGGCGACGCGTGGTGGTCAAGGCCCGCATCGTCCGCCACGGCCGGCGGGGGGCGCCGCTGGGAACCCACCTGGCCTATCTGCGCCGGGAGGGCGTGACCAAGGACGGTCAGCCGGCGCGGATGTTCAGCGCGGACACCAACGATGCCGACGTGCGGGCGTTCGTCAACCGGACGGCGGACGACCGCCACCACTTCCGCTTCATTGTCAGCCCGGAGGATGCGGCCGACCTCACCGATCTGCGGGCCTACACCCGCGACCTGGTGCGGACCATGGAGCGCGACCTGGGCACCAAGCTGGAGTGGGTGGCGGTCGACCACTGGAACACCGACAACCCCCACGTCCATCTGATCGTGCGCGGCACGGACGAGGCGGGGCGCGACCTGGTCGTCCACCGCAATTACATCACCCAGGGCCTGCGGGCTCGGGCCCAGGAGCTGGCCACCCTGGAACTGGGGCCACGCTCGGAGTGGGAGATCCGGACCAAGCTGGCGCGGGAGGTGGAGGCCGAGCGTTGGACGCAGCTGGACCGGACCTTGGCCCAGATCGCGGCGGCGGACCAGGCCGGCGTCATCGACCTGCGGCCGGACGGACAGGGTTGGCCGAAGGGAGGCGGCGTTGAGGGGATGCTCATCGGCCGGCTCCAGCGCCTGCAGGTTCTGGGGCTGGCGACGGTGGAGGGGGTGGGACAGTGGCGGCTATCGGTGGCCGTCGAGCCAACCCTGCGTGCCTTGGGGCAACGAGGTGACATCATCCGCACCCTGAACCAGAGACTGGGCCGTGCGGTCGGTGACGTGGTGGTCCATGGGCAAGAGGGACCGGCCTACCCCATCGTCGGTCAAATCACCGTCAAGGGCTTGGACGATGAGTTGACGGGCCGACCGTTCATCGTTGTCGAAGACCAGGAGGGGCGGTCCCACTACCTGCGCTTGGGTGCCGACCTCAATAGTTCGAGCTTGCCCGTCCGTGGCACAGTCCGGGTGACCCGCCATCGGACAGGTCTGGTGGTTTCACCCCAGGAGCCGGACTGGATCGCCGATTGGGGATTCCCCGTGGGTCGTGGCCCTACGCCGGGATAGCGGGATAGGGCAAAGGGGGTGTCAGGCGGGCCGTATCCGGGGAGACGCGGAGTAGGGATCGAGGGTGGTGATGCCCCGCCCGGCCACGTTGGCGGAATTGCGGGTCACCAGGATCAGCCGATGGATGCGGGCCGTGGCCGCCAATCCGGTGTCGTCGGTATGTTTCTCGCTGGCGCCCAGCAACCTGCCCCATAGGGCCGCGATCTCGCGGTCGACAGGAAGGATCCGGTCCGCCAGGGCATCGAAGCTCGCCTGCACCCGGGTCTCGATTACCGCCGCGACGTCGGGTTTGGTGCGCCGGAGCTTCTCCACGCCCTTCATGACCTCACGCACGGTGATGGTGCTGAGGGCCAGATCGGAATCATCCACCTGCGCCAGCCAGGCCTTCACATGCTCGTGTGGCGCTGTCTTGCCGATCTCACGGAAGACGTTGGTGTCGAGCAGGTATTTCATGCCTCGCTGGCCGGGCCGTCGAGCACCTCATCCAAGGCTTCCAGTCCGGCCCCTTGCAAGGCGCGCTTCACCGTCGTCCGGGGATAGGGGCGCCCGGGTTTGGGATGGACGTCGGCATAAGCCTTGGCTGTGTCCACCATCGCAGGCGTGACCGAGGGATAATCGTCGCGGATTTCCTCAGCCGACAGGCCGCCGGCCAGCAGGGCCGCGATCCGATGCACCTCGATGGCGGTTCCCTTGAGCAACGGCTCGCCATCGGCGCGGAACTCGACCTTGTCGGCCAGCGCCGACAATTCCTGCGCCCGCGCCTCGACCTCCGCCTCGAACGCGTCCATTGTCACGCTCAGCCGGCCGAACCGTACCTCCCGAGTACCCTCCGCAGGACTCCGCTTCAGAGCCAGGTAGAACTCGGTCCGGCCCTTGGGCGTCAATTCCTCGCGCAGGGTGCGGACCGCGTGGAGATAGACCAGATCCCGCCAAGCGATGGCCCGCACCGGTCCGCCCGCCTTGGTGACCAGCCGGGCCTGCACCGGCCCCTCGTCCATGGCCTTGCGCACCGCCTTGATGGGTTCGCGCAGGACGAAGGCGGCTTCGGCGGCGGTGAACTCGAGCATGTTCGGCATAGTGAGGTCTCCAACTCTGCCCCATACTTGGGGTTACATTGGCTGATGTCAAGTCGATGGACGTCGTCCTGACGGGCCACTCCGCCGGCCGTTTCTATTTCTACGCTGCCCTACGACGGCGGCTGTTGGCTGTTGCGCTAGCCTGAATCGGGTCTTCTTTATCTATCCCGCCTCTATCAAGCGGGACGGGACAGATGACCGGCGGGCGCATCCTCTGGGGTCAGATCGCGGCGGCACTGGTGTTGGTGCTGGCCGGCGTCTGGCTTGCCACCCAGTGGGTGGCCTGGCGCTTGGGCCATGCCCCCGCCTTGGGGCCGCCCTGGTTCTTCCTGGGCGCCAGCCCCGTCTATCGCCCCGAACTGTTCTTCCTCTGGTGGCTGCGCTTCGACGCCTATGCCCCGCGCGTCTTCCTGGTCGGCGCCTGCATCGCCAGTGCCGGCGGCGTTGGTGCCCTGCTGGTGGCGGTGGTCGGCTCCACCCTGCGCGCCCGCGCCGCCGGCCAGGTGGCCACCTACGGGTCGGCCCGCTGGGCGGTGGCCGAGGAGGTGCGCGGCGCCGGCCTGCTGGCCGATGCCGGTGTGATGCTGGGGCGGATGGGCCGGCGCTACCTGCGCCATGATGGGCCGGAGCACGTCTTGGTGTTCGCGCCCACTCGCAGCGGCAAGGGCGTCGGGCTGGTGGTGCCCACCCTGCTGACCTGGACGGAGAGCGTCCTGGTCCATGACCTCAAGGGAGAGAACTGGGCGGTCACCGCCGGCTGGCGCGCCCTGTTCTCCCACTGCCTGCTGTTCGATCCCACCAATCCCCGGTCCGCCGCGTACAACCCGCTGCTGGAGGTGCGGCTGGGGGCGTGCGAGGTCCGCGACGTCCAGAACGTGGCCGACATCCTGGTCGATCCGGATGGGGCGCTGGAGCGGCGGAACCATTGGGAGAAGACCAGCCACGCCCTGCTGGTGGGGACCATCCTGCACGTCCTCTATGCCGAGGCCGATAAGACGCTGGCCGGCGTGGCCGCCTTCCTCTCCGACCCGGCCCGGCCCATCGACCGCACCCTGCGCGTCATGATGCGGACCCGGCATCTGGGCGACCAGGTGCACCCTGTTGTGGCCCAGGCGGCGCGGGAGTTGCTGAACAAGTCGGAGAACGAGCGCAGCGGCGTGCTGTCCACCGCCATGTCCTTCCTGGGCCTCTACCGCGACCCGGTGGTGGCCAAGGTGACCGGGCGGTGCGACTGGCGCATCACCGACCTCATGGAGGGCGGGCGGCCGGTGTCGCTCTACCTGGTGGTGCCCCCCTCGGACATCAGCCGTACGAAGCCGCTGATCCGCCTGGTGCTGAACCAGATCGGCCGCCGGCTGACGGAGCGCCTGGACAACCCCGCCCGGTGCCGGCGCCTGCTGATGATGCTGGACGAGTTTCCCGCGCTGGGCCGGCTGGATTTCTTCGAGACCGCGCTGGCCTTCCAGGCCGGCTACGGCATCCGTGCCTTCCTCATCGCCCAGTCGCTGAACCAGATCCAGAAGGCCTATGGCGAGCACGACGCCATCCTGGACAACTGCCACATCCGGGTGTGCTTCGCCACCAACGACGAGCGCACGGCCCGGCGCATCTCCGACGCCCTGGGCACGGCCACCGAGCAGCGGGCCATGAACAACTACGCCGGTCACCGCCTGGCGCCCTGGCTCAGCCACCTGATGGTGAGCCGGCAGGAGACGGCGCGCCCCCTGCTGACGCCGGGCGAGGTCATGCAACTGCCGGCCACCGATGAGCTGGTGATGGTGGCGGGTACGCCACCCATCCGGGCACGCAAGCTGCGCTATTACGAGGAGCCGCAACTGCGCGACCGCGTCCTGCCGGCGCCGGTGCTCAACGACACTGTCTATCCCGACCGCCCCCCGGGCCGGCCCGACGACTGGTCGGGCCGGCCGGCCTTGGGCGAGCCCACCGGACCCGGCGGCGGCGCGGGCGGTGCCGAGGACGAGGAGGGTGGCATCCGGCAGGAGCCGGACCTTGCCGGTCATGAACAGGCCGCTCCGCCCCTGGACCCCACCGATGAGTTTTCCGTGGCCGACGACGGGCCCGATGACGAGGGGCCACGCCAGCGGGTGATGGCCAGGCTGCCCATCGCCCGGGCGGCGGCGCTCGACCCCGATGACGGCATGGGGCTGTGACCATGAAGAGCCGCCTTAACTGCTATTTCGATCCCAAGCTGGCCGACCAGCTGACCGCCCTGGCCCTGCGCCAGGGCGTGCATCGGTCGCAGTTGGTGGAGGCGGCGGTGGCCTCCTTCCTGTCGCCGGACGCGCTGGACCGGCGCGAGGCCGCCTACGCCCGCCGCCTGGACCGGCTGTCGCGGCAGCTGGAGCGGGTGGAGCGCGACCTGACCATCGCCATCGAGGCCCAGGCGCTGTTCGTGCGCTTCTGGCTGTCGGTGACCATGCCCATCCCCGCCGAGCACCAGGCCGCCGCCAAGGCCCAAGGCACGCAGCGCTACCAGAACTACATCGCCACCCTGGGCCGTCGGCTGCAGCGCGGCGAGAGCCTGGTGCAGGAGATCAGCGTCGAGATCTGGCCGGAGCGCCACCAGGCCGCCAGCCCGGACAGGGCGGACGCCGAACCGGCGCCAGACGAAGAAGCGGCGGAGGCGGCCCATGTCTGACGGTTCCACCCTCGTGGCCGCCCGCACGGCCCGTATGCTGCGCAGCGCCCTGGGGCCGCTGCTGGCCGACCTGCTGCGCGCGCCGGACATCGTGGAGATCCTGCTGAACCCCGATGGCCGGCTGTGGGTCGACCATCTGTCCGCCGGCCTGGCGGACACGGGCCATCGCCTGTCCGCCGCCGACGGGGAGCGCATCATCCGCCTGGTCGCGTCCTGCGCCGGGGAGGAGGTGCATGGCGGCCGCCCCTCCATCTCCGCCGAACTGCCCCTGGATGCCGACGGCCAGGGCGGGGAGCGGTTCGAGGGCCTGCTGCCGCCGGTGGTCGCCGGCCCCACCTTCGCCATCCGCAAGCCGGTGGCCATGGGCCTGGGCCTGGACGATTACGTTGCCGCCCGGATCATGACCGCCCGCCAGGCCGCCACCCTGCGCGCCGCGGTGGCCGAGCGCTGGAACATCCTCATCGTCGGCGGCACCGGCACGGGTAAGACCACGCTGGCCAACGCCCTGCTGCGGGAACTGGCGCAGACGGGCGACCGCATTATCCTGATCGAGGACCGGCGGGAACTGCGCTGCGAGGTGCCCAACGTGGTGCCTCTGCGCACCCGCCCGGGCGTCATGGGCATGGGAGACCTGGTGCGCGCCAGCCTGGCCCTGCGTCCCGACCGCATCCCCGTGGGCGAGGTGCGCGGCCGCGAGGCCCTGGACCTGTTGAAGGCCTGGGGCACCGGCCATCCCGGCGGCATCGCCACCCTGCACGCCGGCTCCGCCCCCGGCGCCCTGCGCCGGCTGGAGCAACTGGTGCAGGAGGCGGTGGTGACGGTGCCGCGCCCCCTCATCGCCGAGACCATCGACCTCATCGCCGTCCTGGCCGGGCGGGGCCCGCAACGACGCCTGGCCGGCCTGTGGCGTGTCGCCGGCCTCAAGGGCGACGACGGCTACGCCTTGGAACCCCTGGGCGCCGGCCCCCTGGCGCTGCCCATCCCCATTGAACCTGGAGGTTCGTCATGAAGCGTTTTCCCCTGCGCTGGTCCGTTGCCATCGCGGTGCTCCTGCCCCAGGCGGCCCTGGCCGCCGGCACCAGCATGCCGTGGGAGCAGCCGCTGCAGCAGATCCTGGACTCCGTCCAGGGCCCCGTCGCCAAGATCATCGCCGTGCTGATCATCATCGGCACCGGCCTGGCGCTGGCGTTCGGGGAGACCTCCGGCGGCATGCGTCGGCTCATCCAGGTGGTGTTCGGCCTGTCCATCGCCTTCGCCGCCGCCAGCTTCTTCCTGACCTTCTTCAGCTTCTCCGGCGGGGCGCTGGTGTCATGACCGGCGATCTTCCCGGCTGGCTGGTGCCGCTGCATCGGTCGTTGACCGAGCCCATCCTGCTGGGCGGCATCCCGCGCGGCCTGGCCATCGCGCTGGGCACGCTGGCCGCCGCCATCGGGCTGGGCTTGCAGCTGTGGCTGGCGGGGGTGGCGGTCTACGCCCCGGGCCATGGCGTGGCCCTGTTCCTGACCCGCCAGGACCCGCAGTTCCTGCCATTGTTCGCTCGCCACCTGCGTGTCGCCCGCCTCTTGCTGGATGTCTGACCGTGCTCGACCTCCGCGAATACCGCGCCCAGCGCCGCGAACTGGCCGACTACCTGCCCTGGGCCGGATTGGTCGGGCCGGGCCTGGTGCTGAACAAGGACGGCAGCCTGCAACGCACCGCCCTGTTCCGGGGGCCGGACCTGGATTCGGTGCCGGCGGCGGAACTGATGGCGGTGGCGGCGCGCGTCAACAACGCGCTGAAGCGCCTGGGCGAGGGCTGGGCCCTGTTCGTCGAGGCGGCCCGGCGGCCAGCCACCGGCTACCCGGACAGCCGCTTTCCCGACCCCGTCTCCCGCCTGGTGGATGAGGAGCGCCGGGCGGCGTTTGACCAGGAGGGGGCGCAGTTCGAGAGCGAGCAGTTCCTGACGCTCTGCTACCTGCCGCCGCCGGAGCGCACGGCCCAGGCCGGCCAGTTGCTCTACGACACGGCAGGCAAACGACGGGAGGTGGACTGGCGGGCGGTGCGCGACGCCGTCGTGGCGGAGGGGGACCGGGTGCTGGACCTGCTGGTGCCGCTGATGCCGGTGTGCCGCTGGCTGGACGATGCCGAGACCCTGGCCTATCTCCACGGCTGTATCTCCACCCACGGCCGCCACCCGGTGACGGTGCCGCCGGTGCCCTTCCACCTGGACGGCCTGCTGCCCGACTGCGCCCTGACGCCGGGGGTGGCGCCGCTGCTGGGCCGGGCGCATCTGCGCACCCTGACCCTGCGCGGCCTGCCCGACGCCACCTGGCCGGGGCTGCTGGACGCGTTGAACCATCTGGCCTTGCCCTATCGCTGGGTGGTGCGCTGGCTGCCGCTGGAAAAGGCGGAGGCGCAGAAGGAACTGGCGACCAAGCGCCGGCACTGGTGGGCCAAGCGCAAGGGCATCGCCGCCTTGCTGCGGGAGGTGCTGTGGCAGCAGGAATCCCGCCTGGTCGACAGCGATGCCGAAGCCCAGGCGCTCGACGCGGACGTGGCCTTGCGCGAACTGGGCTCGGACGCCGTCAGCTATGGCTACTTCACGGCCACGGTCACCGTGTGGGATGAGGACGAGGCGGTGGCGGCGGAGCGGGCGCGGGCGGTGGGGCGGGTAGCGCGTGGCCTGGGCTTCGTGGCGGTGGAGGAGGGGCTGAACGCCGTGGAGGCCTGGCTGTCCAGTCTGCCCGGCCAATGCTACGCCAATGTGCGCCAGCCGCTGGTCTCGTCGCTGAACCTGGTGCATATGCTGCCGCTGTCGGCGGTATGGGCGGGGCCGGAGCGCAACGCCCATCTGAACGGCCCGCCGCTCTTGGTGGCGCGCACCGCCGGGGCGACGCCCTTTCGCCTGGTCACCCACCAGGGCGATGTGGGGCACACCCTGATCCTGGGCCCCACCGGGGCGGGCAAGTCGCTGCTGCTGGCGCTGATGGCGCTGCAGTTCCGCCGCTATCCCAAGGCCCGGGTTGTGCTGTTCGACAAGCGGCGGTCCTCCAAGGCGGCGGTCTGGGCCGCAGGCGGCGTGTTCCATGACCTGGCCTTGGGCGAGGGGCGGGCAGGGGCGCAGGCCATCGCCTTCCAGCCCCTGGCCCGCATTGACGAGGCGGCGGAGCGCGCCTGGGCGGCGGAGTGGATCGAGACCCTGCTGGGGCAGGAGGGCGTGCCCCTGACGCCGGCGGTGCGCGGCATGGTGTGGTCGGCGCTGGGCAGCCTGGCTGGCGCTCCCTCCCCGGAGCGCACGCTGTCCGGGCTGGTGGCGCTGCTGCAATCCAATGCCTTGAAGGCGGCGCTGGAGCCTTACACCCTGTCCGGCCCCTTCGGCCGGTTGCTGGACGCCGATGCGGAAAGCCTGAGTGACGTCAGCCTGCTGGCCATCGAGACGGAAGACCTGCTGGGCTCCAAGCGGGCGGCACGGGCCGTCCTGCTCTACCTGTTCCATCGCATCGAGGGCTGGCTGGACGGTCGGCCCACCCTGATCGGGGTGGATGAGGCCTGGGTGGCGCTGGACGATCCGCTGTTCGCCGCCAAGCTGCGGGAATGGCTGAAGACGGTGCGGGGCAAGAACGCCCTGGTGGTGTTCGCCACCCAGAACCTGGCCGACATCCTGGACTCCCCCGTGGCGCCGGCGATCATCGAAAGCTGCCTGTCGCGCATCTTCCTGCCCAACGCCCGGGCGGTGGAGCCGGAGAGCCGGCAGGCCTATGTCCGCCTGGGCCTGAACGACCGCCAGATCACCACCATCGCCCAGGCCGTGCCCAAGCGGGATTACTGGTTCCAGTCGGCCGCCGGCTGCCGTTTGTTCGAGTTGGGCATGGGCCCCGCAGCGCTCGCTATCTGCGGCACCTCCCAGCCGGAGGACCTGGCGCAGGTTGACCGGGTGCTGGCCGAGGCGGGAGCGGAGGGCTTCGGTGCGGCCTGGCTGCGCGCCCGGGGCCTGCCCTGGGCGGCGGACTTGGTGGAGGGCTGGTCATGAGGCGGCGCTGGACCTTCGCCCTGTTGGGCCTGCTGCTGCTGGCGCCGCCGGCAGGGGCCCAGTGGGCGGTCATCGACCATGCCAATCTGGTGCAGAACACGGTGGCGGCGGCGCGGGCGTTGCAGGAGATCAACAACCAGGTCACCCAGATTCAGCAGCTGACCCAGTCGCTGCAGTACCAGGTGCGCAACCTGACGACGTTGCCCTATTCCAGCCTGGCGCAGTTGCAGGCCTCGATGACGCAACTGACCACCTTGGTAAGCCAGGCCCAGCGGCTGAGCTTCGATGTCAGCCGGCTGCAGCAGCAGATGCAGGTCCTCTATCCCGCCTATGACGGCGCTATCACCCAGGCGGGGGTGGTGGCCGATGGCGATGCCCAGCGGGCCGCCGCCGTGGAGGCGCATCGCCAGGCCCTGGCGGTGCAGGCCCAGGTGGTGCAGGGCGGTGCCGCCGATCAGGCGCAGATGGCGGCCCTGGTGGATCAGAGCCAGGGGGCGGTGGGCGCTTTACAGGCCACGCAGGCCGGCAACCAGCTGCTGGCGCTGCAGGTGCGTCAGCTCGCCACCACCCAGGATCTGCTGGCCGCCAACGCCCGTGCCCAAACGGCGGAGGCCTTGCGTATCACTGAAGAAGAGGCGGCCGCGCAGGCGGAGTGGCGCCGGTTCGTGGGCGTGGGGGTGGGGTATACTCAGATACCCGTTCAGGTGTTTGGAGGCTCCCCATGAAGACGCGCGCTCTCGTCACGGCGGTGGCCGCCGCTGCCGTTGTCACCGCCGGTCCCATCGCCTTGCTGGCCCGCGCCGCCGACCCCACCGTGGAGCAGTTGCTGGCCGACCATGCCCTGCTGCGCCAGGAACTGGATCGCTGCCGGGATCTGGGCATGAAGGCGGTGGACGATCCCCGCTGCACGGTCGCGGATGAGGCCGAGCGGCGGCGGTTCATGGGCAATGGCGCGGGCCAGTATAACCCGCCGCCGGTGAACATCTTCCCCAATACTCCCGACAAGCTGATTCCGGCCCAGCCTTCGCAGACCGCGCCGCCAAAGACGGAGCCACCCCATGGCTAACGATGTCTCCGTTATCGATCACTTCCTGGATGTCTACGGCCAAACCATCGATAGCGGCTTCGGCTTGATCGCTGGGGACGTCGGTTACCTGGTCACCGTGCTGATCGGCATCGACGGCACCCTGGCCGGATTGGCCTGGGCATTGGGGGAAGAGGAGGTACCCCAAGTCCTGGCCAAGAAGGTCTTGTCAGTGGGCTTCTTCGCGCTGCTGCTGAACAATTGGAAATTCCTGGCGAAAACAATCTTCGATGGCTTTGCCGCGCTGGGGTTGAAGGCATCCAGTGCCACCTTGAGTTATCAGGATTTTTTGCATCCAGGACGTCTGGCCCATGCCGGCGTCGAAGGCGCCCAGGTGCTGCTGAACCAGTTCCAGCGCCTGTCTGGCTTCCCCAAGGTGTTCAGCAACCTGAGCGAGGTGTTGCTGCTGACAGTGGCCATTCTCATCACCCTGCTGGCCTTCTTCATCCTGGCCATCCTGCTGTTCCTGGCGGTCATCGAGTTCAAGCTGACGACCTTGAAGGGCTTCATCCTGGTGCCCTTCGCCTTGTGGAAGGGCACGGCCTTCATTGCCGAGCCGGTGCTGGGCCAGGTGGTCACGTCCGGCGTCCGCATCCTGGTGTTCGCCGTCATCACCGGCATCGGCACCCGGCTCTATACGGAAATCCTGCCCACCGACCCGGCGCAGGAGCTGAGCCTGCAGGACACGATGACCATCCTGCTGGCGGCCATGACCGTGGCCGGCCTGGCCTTCGCCGCCAACCGCTTGGCGGGCGGCCTCACCTCCGGCGCGCCGCAGTTGGGCTTGGGGGCCGCGGCGGCGCCGGTGGCCATGGTGGCCGGTACCGTGGCCTTGGCGGCCGGGGGCGCCGGTATGACCGCCCGCGCGGCCAGTGCCGATGCGGGGGCGGCGGGTGGTGGCGTGGGCCGGGGTATGGGCGGGGCGGTGCCCTCGGCGCCTGCAAGTCCGCCACCCCCGCCGCCGGCCCCACCGGCGCCCTCTTCGCCCGCCTCCGCTCCTCCGGCTTGGGCGGAGCGTCTGCGCCAGCAGGCGGTGGTGCGTGCCACCGATCATCTGTCACGCGACGATGGCGGCGGGGGTTCCGCCATGCGACCCCAGTTGAAGGGGGACGGGTCATGAGATGGCGCCGCCGACAGGCCCGGTATGGCGAGACGCCCGCTCCGGTGACGCCATTCCAGCGGGCGGAGCAGCTGTGGGATGAGCGCATCGGCAGCGCCCGGGTGCAGGCGGCCAACTGGCGCCTCATGGCCTTCGGCTGCTTCGGCCTGGCGGCCGTGCTGCTGGGTGATGACGTGCGCATGCGGGCCCGGGCGGTGGTGACACCTTTCGTGGTGGAGGTGGACAAGCTGGGGGCGGTCCAGGCGGTGGCGCCGGCCATGGCGGACTATCGCCCCAGCGATGCCCAGATCGCCTACTTCCTGGGGCGCTTCGTCACGGAGGTGCGCGGCCTGTCGGTGGACCCGGTGGTGGTGCGCCAGGCTTGGCTCGACGCCTATGGCCAGATCACCAGCCGCGCCAAGCCGGCGCTGGACGCCTACGCCCGCCAGGCGGATCCCTTTGGCCGGCTGGGCCGGCACGCCGTGACCGTGGACATCACCAGCGTGGTGCGGGCCAGTCCCGACTCCTTCCGCATCGCCTGGGTCGAGCATCCCTTTGACGACGGGGCGCCGCAACCGCCCCAACGCTGGTCGGCCATCCTGACGGTGGTGATCCAGACGCCGCACACCGAGGCCCGCCTGCGGCAAAACCCGTTGGGCCTGTACATCGATGCCATCAACTGGGCCCAGGAGTTGGGGCCGGGAGGATCGCCATGACGCGTTGGCTTTGCCTGGCCCTCAGCCTTCCCTTGGCCGCTTGCGCCGACAAGCCGCCGGCCATCACCTACGACGTCCCACAGCCGGCTCAGCTGGAGCCGGCACCGCCCAAGCCGGTGGAGATCGTCACTCTGCCGGAGCCCTTGCCGCTGCCAGGCCAGTTGAAACCGCTGGTGCTGGAAGGCACCTCAACGCCGGAGGCGGCGGACCCGGCCAAGCGGGTGCAGGCCGCCAATGCGGGCGCCAAGGTGCTGCCCACCCGTGATGGCTATATCAACGCCATGCAGGTGTTTCCCTACAGCGAGGGGGCGCTTTACCAGGTCTACGTGGCGCCGGTGCATGTGACGGACATTGCCCTGGAACCGGGGGAGGAATTGAAGTCGGTGGCCGCCGGCGACACCGTGCAATGGAAGATCGGCGACAGTGAGAGCGGCAGCGGCGGGGGCCGACAGGTGCATGTGCTGGTGAAGCCCCTGGCCGCCACCCTGCCCATGAACAACCTGGTGATCCTGACCGACCGCCGCAGCTATCACCTGGAGGCCCATCCCACCGCCACCACCTACATGGCCGAGGTCTCCTGGCGCTATCCGGCCGACGCCCTGGTGGCCTTGAAGGCGCACAACCGGGAAGAGGAGGGGCGCGCTGTCTCCCAGGCCGCCGATGGCGTCGATCTCTCGGCCCTGCGCTTCCGTTATGAGCTGAGTGGCGATACGCCACCGTGGCGGCCTATGCAGGTGTTCGATGACGGCCGCAAGGTCTATGTGCGCTTTCCCGCCGGCATCAGCCAGGGGGAGATGCCGCCCCTGTTCGTGGTGGGGCCGGACGGCGGCACGGCCGAACTGGTGAATTATCGGGTGCGCGGCGCCACCCTGATCGTCGACCGGCTGTTCGCCGCCGCGGAACTGCGCCTGGGTGCCGATCCGCAGCAGGTGGTGCGCATCACCCGTATCGACGGCCGGGGCTGACATGGACCCGACCCAGAATCCTCCGCCCAAGGCGGATCCGGCGGCGTTCGCGCTCCGGGCGCGGCCACGGCCGGTGACGCGGCTGTCACGCCGCACTTTGGGCGTCGCCAGTGCGGTCCTGGCCCTGCTGGTGGTCGTGGCGGTATGGTGGGCGCTGACCTGGAAACCGCCGAAGCTGACGGCTGACCAGCAGCTTTACGCCACGGAGGTCAAGCCGGACGACAGCCTGGCTGTGCCGCCGCCCGGCTATGCTGACCTGACCCGGCGCCCGGCGGCGCCTGCCGCATCCCCGTCGGTATTGCCGCCGCCGTCGCCAATGCCGGCGTTCACCAGCCCCGGCGGGCCGGCGAACTCTGCGGCGCAGGAGCGGAACCGCCGGCGCCAGCAGGCCGCCGCCTCCCCGGTGTTTTTCACCGTGACAGCCCATATTGCCACCCCATCGCAGGAAGTGAGGGAGGCGCCAGGGCAGGGCGGCGCCGTCTCATCCGGCGAAGAGGTTGGCGATGACAGCGACCCCAACCAGCAGGCCCGTAAGCGCGCGTTCCTGCAGGGGCCGGCGGACACCGCGACCATGACAGCTCACCGGCTGCAGCAGCCGGCCTCCCCCTACATCATCCAGGCGGGCACTGTCCTGGCGGCGGCACTGGTCACCGGACTGAACTCCGACCTGCCGGGGCAGGTCATCGCCCAGGTGACGGAGGACATCTACGACAGTGTCACCGGCCGCTTCCTTCTGATCCCCCAGGGCGCGCGCCTGCTGGGCACGTACGACAACGCCGTGACCTACGGCCAGTCACGCATCCTGGTGGTGTGGACACGCCTGCTGCTGCCCAACGGCAAATCCCTGGTCCTGGACCGCCTGCCGGCCACCGACACGGAGGGCCATGCCGGCCTGGAGGACGAGGTTGATTACCACACCAGCCGCCTGCTGCGCGGCATGGTGCTTTCCACACTGCTGGGGGTGTCCGGCGAACTGGCCAGCAACGGCGACACCCAGACCAGCGGTGGCGGCAACGTCGTGGTGGCCGTGCGCCAGAGCGGCGACAACGCCGCCAACCAAGTGGGCCAGCGGCTGGCCGCCAAGGATTTGGGCGTGCAGCCGACGCTCACGGATCGGCCGGGGCTGTCCCTGCGTGTGCTGGTTAATTGCGATTTGGTACTGGGGCCGTACTCTCAGGAGTGAAAGCCTCGGACAATCCAGGCGCGTACATGAATGCACCAGGTTAAGCAAGAAGAATCCTCTGACATCGCATCGCGTACGAGGAGTTCTATCGGTCGTGTGTCTGCTTCATGATGTGGCCTGAACGGGCCAAGGGCCATTTCGTGATTATGGGATGGCCCGCCCCTCTCGAAGTGATCGGTTAAGATCGCAGACCCTTTGCGAGAGGAAAAGGAGGGAACCGATGGATATCGTGGTTCTTGGGGTTGATCTGGGCAAGAATTCTTGCAGCGTCGCCGGGCTGAACGCCGCAGGCCAGGTTGTGCTTCGCCGCCGGCTGAAGCGCGAGGGCATCGCCGGATTGGCTCGGCAATGGCCTGGGTGAGTGGTGGCGATGTAGGCATGCTGCGGAGCGCATCACTTGGGGCGGCAGTTGGCGGCGCAAGGAAATGAGGTCCGACTGATGTCGCCGGAATATGTGCGCCCCTACGTCAAAGCGCAAAAGAACGACGACCGGGATGCGGAAGCGATCGCGGAAGCGGCGACGCGGCCTACGATGCGCTTTGTCGAGGTGAAGGCGGAAGTGGACTTGCCCTGATCAGCTCCAGTTGAACCGGTCAGGGCGATTCTTCACGGGCGACCGGTTCAGAGAGCTTTGCCGACCGCACGCCGGGACTGGTTATCCCCACCTGAACGTTGAGGTCCTTGCCGCCTAAACCGTCAGTCGATCTTCCTGCCCGAGCCGTGAGGCCCGCAACGTGGTCCGGCAGCAGCCCAGATGGCTACGTTTGATCGTGTCCCCTGGCATGGTGTAAGAGGCGCCTGGGCATCGGGCTCTCCGGCGGGTTTGGCCGGGAGGATCATGCAGCAGCAGTTGGCAGCATGATGGTGTGATCATCGCCGACAGCGGCGACGGATTCCAGGGTCATGTATCGGCCGCGCTGAACGGCCCATTCATCGTTGATCTCCATGAGGACGGCCCCGACCAGACGGGTGATGGCTCCTCATTGGGAAAGATGCCGACGACCTCGGTTCGGCGCTTGATCTCGCCGTTGAGGCGTTCGATGGGGTTGGTGCTGTGGGCGGCGGGGAAGGACATGAAGGCCAGCACGTCGTCCTCGGCCTCGTCCATGAGGGCGGCCAGCTTGCCAACCTTGGGACGGAGTTGATCGGCAACCTGGCGCCACTGTGTCCGGGCGGCGGCGGCATCGTCCTGGGCAAAGGCGGTGCCGATGAAGGCGGCGACGACGCGCCGGCCGTTCTTGCCGGCGTGGGCCGGGACGTTGCGCATAAAGTGGACACGGGGGCCGTTGAATATCCCCTCTCAGGCTCAGGCGGGCCACTGGGCGAATGAGGCGACCGCAGCTCGTGTGTTGGTGACGGCGTCGGCGGCACGGGTCAGCGCCGCCCAAAACACGAGCACGGCCGTGGCCAGCCGCTTGAGGTTGATCGCGGCGGCGGCCAGATAGGCCTGCACCCGCATGTTCCAGAGGCCCCGGCGCACGGCGCGGGCGAGTCCATGCCAGCTCTTCGCCTCGCCGTGAACACCCTCCACCTTCCAACGGTGGCGGTAGAGCTCACGGTCCCTGTCTGTCCACCGCTCCCGGCGTCGGCGTGCCCGCAGCAGCGCCGGGTAGTCATCCCCGACCACCACGGCCTTATTGGCCCGGCCGCCCGAAAGGCACAGCTTACGCAGGTCGCAACGCCGGCAATCCCGGGCGCGCGAGGTGAAGAACCGGCCGTGCTTCACCGCCCGACCCGCTTTCAGGACCTTGCCGTGCGGGCACTTCAGAATGTCGTGGCGGGCATCGTAGCGAAACCGGCGCATGGCTACTGGCGAGCGGATCGGCTCGGCCTTGGGCGGAATCACTGCTTGGGTCCCACGGCGCTCCAACTGCCCGTAGACCTTGGCGTAGGCGTAGCCGGCATCCGCTGTGGCGGTGGCCACCTTGGCGCCAGTTAGCGCCTCGACCCTGTCGAGGGCAGGCACCAGTTCCGCGCCTTCGTTGTCCTCGCCCGTGGTGACGTGCACGTCCAGCACCACCCCGGCCTCATCGTCCACGGCCGTGTGTTGCTTTTAGGAGGGTTCCAAGCGTTGCCGTCGACCGCTGGTCGCCATGCTGGCGTCGGGGTCAGTGGTGCAGACCTTCTGGTACTTGCCTGTCTCCTTGGAATCCCGTTCGGCCTCGTCCACGGGATTCTCCTCGCCCACCTTGTCGACCCAGCGCTTGGCCAGGGCCTCCCAACTGACGTCGGCCCGGATGAGGGATGCGTCGACGTGGACCACCTCGCCCTTGGCCACCTTGGCAGCTAAGCAGGCCTGGACCGTCCTCTCGAACACCCGCCGGAACCGCAACTCGCCCCAGCGCTGGCGGATGCGGGTCAGGCTGGAATGGTCTGGCAGGCGCTCGGTCAGGCCGTAGCCGGCGAACCAACGGATCGCGATGTTGACAGCGGCCTCGCGCATCAGGCGGCGTCGTGGACGATGCCGAGCAGGAACCCGGCCAGCATGAGCCGCAGTGCCGCCTCCGGGTCGATGCCCGGTCGGCCGTTGTCCGGGCTGTAGAGGTCGGCGACCTCCGCCCGCAGCCACGAGAGGTCCAGGACGCGGCCCACGCGGGCCAGGACGAGGTCGCCAGGGACAAGGTCGCGCAGGGAGCCAGCGAAGAACTCGTACTGCTCCGGACCGCGCTGCACCAGCATCCCCGCCTCCCACCACCGACTTGCCAGGACAGGGAATCACCGATGGCAGGCTTTTTCAACGGCCCCCATCTGCATCGGATGTGCGCCGCCATCAACCTCCGCCGCGCCTTGGTCCTGACGGCAGACGGGCGGAATCTGTCCTTCACACGGGAAAATCGAGGAAAATGGCCGTGACGTAGCCCAAATCCATACCCTGCGACGCAGGGCGCTCGCTGATATCGCCTGTCACGCGCGTCGATGGTTAGCCTTCGCCGTTATGCGAAGCTCTCAATTCTGTTTGACAAACGCCTCCCCATCCCAGATGCTTCCCAAAAAATAGAATGTGCGCAATATGAATCGCATTTTAGCGGTGGGCAGTGTAGGCATTGATCCGAATTTCCCTCCATAATCGACGTCGCATTGAGCCGGTTCTTCAGTCTGAGGCGGCAGAGTGTGGCTTGGCTTGCCTCGCTATGGTCTCGGGATATTATAATCAACATGTATCACTTTCAGAATTGCGTCGAAGGCATCCAATTTCTCTTAAGGGCTCTACTTTAAAAACATTAATTTGTATAGCGGATGCGCTGGGTCTTTCGGGTAGGCCAATAAGACTGGAATTGGATTATTTTCCTAAACTTAAAATTCCATGTGTTCTTCATTGGGACCTGTTGCATTATGTCGTCTTGAGTCGAGTAACTAGACGTTGGGTTGAAGTGCATGATCCCGCATGTGGGCTCCGTCGATTATCTTATGCCGAGGTCTCCAAGCATTTCACTGGCGTGGCGTTGGAGCTTACCCCCACGGCCAGCTTCCAAAGACGGGAGGTGGTGGAGCGGGTGCGTCTCTCCGACCTGTGGTCTAAGGCGGCGGGATTCATCCCTAGCCTGATTCAGATTCTGCTGCTGTCAACGTTGTTGGAAGTGTTCGGCTTGCTCTCCCCCCTGGTCAATCAGATGATCGTGGACGACGCGATCGCCAAGGGTGAGCTGGATCTGCTGAACGTTATCGCCTTGGGCGCCGCTTTGCTGATGCTCATCCAGACGGGGACCACACTGCTGCGAGGTTATGTGCAGATGCATTTCAGCACTCTGCTGACCTTCCAGATGCGGGGCAACTTGTTGCGTCATGCCCTACGCTTACCCGTGCCGTGGTTTGAAAAGCGGCAGTTAGGCGACATCTTGTCCCGCTTCAATTCCCTACAGCCGGTGCAGGATCTGCTGGCCGGCGGCCTTGTTTCTGTGGTCCTGGATGGGGGCATGGCCGTCATCACCCTGGCGGTAATGGTGATATACAGCCCAAAGCTGAGCGCAGTAGCTGTGGTGGGGCTCACTGTGGTGGTGGGGGTGCGACTGGCAGCGTTTCCCTGGCTGCGGCGTCTGGCCAACGAGGGCATCCAGCACCAAGCCAAGGTGGACAGCGTGTTCCTGGAGACTATCCGTGGCGCCCGGGCGTTCAAGCTGTTCGGGCGGGAGCGGGAGCGCCACGCTGTGTGGCAGAATGCATATGCCGACAGCGTAAATAACACGATCCGCCTGCAGAAGGTGGGCCTCAATGGCGCGGCCGGTTTCTCCATCCTGTCAGGAACTCAGACACTGCTGGTGCTCTTTCTGGGCGCCAAGGCTGTCATCGCTGGCGAAATGTCCTTGGGCATGCTACTGGCCTTCCAATCCTACCGGGAGCAGTTTGCGGGCGCTGCCCAGTCCCTGGTTGCTCAATTTTTTAAGTTCCGCATGCTGGGCCTGCACCTGGAGCGCCTGGCGGACGCGGTGCACCAGGACCCGGAGGCGGGCCTGGACGCGGAGGTGCGGGAGGAGCGGCCGCTGACCGGCGCCCTGGCCCTGCGGAACCTCAGCTTCCGCTATGCCGAGCATGAGCCCTGGGTGCTGAAGGATGTGGCCCTGTCCATAGCGCCGGGCGAGTTCGTGGCCTTCGTCGGCCCCTCGGGCGGGGGAAAGTCCACCCTGCTGAAGCTGCTGATGGGCCTGTACCCGCCCAACGAGGGCGAGGTGCTGGTGGATGGCCTGCCGCTGACCGCCTTCGGCCTGCGGGCCTATCGGGAGCGCATCGGCGTGGTGATGCAGGACGACCAGCTTTTCGCCGGCACCATCGCGGACAACATCGCCTTCTTCGATCCCGACCTGGATCTGGAGCGGGTGGAGGAGGTGGCCAAGCTGGCGGCCATCCATGACGAGATCGTGCGCATGCCCATGGGCTATATGACCCTGGTGGGTGACCTGGGCTCCACCCTGTCGGGTGGGCAACAGCAGCGGGTGCTGCTGGCCCGCGCCCTGTACCGGCGACCCAGCGTCCTGTTCCTGGACGAGGGGACGGCCAACCTGGACATGCTGGCAGAGCGCCGCATCATGCAGGCGTTCGCCAACCTCGCCATCACCCGGGTGGTGGTGGCGCACCGGCCCACGGCCATCGAGGGGGCCGACCGTCTGTTCGCGGTGGAGGGCGGGCAGGTGCGGGAACTGGTGCGAGAGGTTCCCAGCCAGCCGCCGCACCTGGTGCCCACCTCACAGGCGCCGGAGGCCGTGCCATGACCGCCGGCCTGTTCCGTCCCGAGGCGGTGGAGAACCGCCGCCGGCGCCTATGGGGCGAGGTCATCATCGTGCAGCCGGTGAGCCACGGGGTGATGACGGCGGTGCTGAGCCTGTTCACCGTGGCGGCGGCCACCTACCTGGTGACCGGCACCTATGCCAAGACGGAGACGGTGCAGGGCTACGTGGCGCCGACCGGCGGCCTGGCGCAGGTCTACGCCAGCAAGGGCGGCATCGTGACGGCGGTGCTGGCGCACGAGGGTGATCTGGTGGCCCAGGGCCAGCCGCTGGTGGTGCTGTCGCTGGAAACAGCGGGCGCAGATGGCCCGGTGGGGGAGAAGCTGCGGTTGGAAACCCAGGCGCGCATCCGCGAGATTGACGCGCAGATCGCGGCGGCGGAGGCGCGCTACGCCGAGGAGGGGCGCCGCCTGGCCGCCCGGCTGAAGGGCATCGCGGAGGAGCTGTCCAGCCTGGACCAGCGCTTGGTATCGGAACGGGACCTGCAGGTGCTGCAACGGGACGACGTGACCCGCTATGCCGAGCTGGAAGCCCGGGGCAACGGCACACGGCTGGAGCTGTCGCGGCGCAAGCAGCAGGTGCTGGCGCAGGAAGGCGCGATCCGGGAACTGGAACGCCAGCGGGAATCCCGCCGGGGCGACCTCCGGGACACGCAATCGCAACTGGCCACGCTGCCGGCGGAACGGGCGGACAAGCTGGCGCAACTGCGCGGCGCGCGCAGCGAGCTGGAACAGTCGCTGGCCCAGTTGGAGGTGAATCGAGGCTACGTCATGGTGGCGCCGGTGGCTGGCCGGGTGGCGGCGCTGCAGGCGCAGCCTGGCCAGACGGCGACGGCGCAATCGCCGCTGGCGGCCTTGGTGCCGGCGGGCAGCGACCTGGAGGCTAACCTGCTGGTGCCGTCGCGGGCGGCAGGGTTGATCCAGCCGGGGCAGGAGGTGTGGTTGCGCGTGGACGCCTTCCCCTACCAGCGCTTCGGCGCGGTGCGGGGCCGGGTGGTGCAGGTCAGCCACGCCACCTACCGCGAGGGCGAGCTGCTGGCGCCTATCTCCTACAAGGACCCGGTGTACCGGGTGACCGTGAGCCTGGAGCGCACCAGCGTCACCGCCTATGGCGAGGACCGGCCGCTGACCTCCGGCATGACCCTGACCGGCGATGTCGTCACCGACCGCCGACACTTCATCGACTGGGCGCTCGATCCCATACGCTCAGTACATAATAAATCGTAGTTTGTATTAGCGACTTACACGTACGCAAACTGTCTCAGGGTGACGACATGATGTTTGAGGCGTTAAAGTGTGCGCTGAGTGATATGAACACTAATGATTTAGATGATTATGGCGAAATAATGAGCTCTGATTTAATTTCTGGTGAGTCCAGCCGCGCCCGAATGTCTACGGAAAATTTGGATTTTCACTATGATAACAACCTAAAAAGTTGGTGCCTATCACAGTATGCTCGGGAATTTGTTGGTGCGCGAGCTCTAGAGTTTGTTGCCAAAAGAATCAATAACGGGAGTGTAAAATCGCTAGTCAGTCAGCATTCAAAAGATGAAGATAGGCATGCCGCCATTTTTCTCGCGCTAGCCAACACTTTGGGGGGGTGTCAGAATTCTGACTGTGTCAATAAGATAGAGAAGTCAATGGCGGAAGTGGAAAGAATCACAAATAGAGAAGCATTCAATTTTTTTAATTTTATTGTTGATACTCATATATCTGAGGTTGATAGTCTTTATAAGTTATCTGTTTTATGTAAATTATTAGGGCCCAACTCAGAAAATAGAAAAAAAACAGCAATATTTAGTAGAATTATGCAAGATGAGGCATTTCATGTATTGTATACCGCGAAAATAATTGTATTGTATAGCAGATCTATTAATTGCAAATGTAAAATGAAAGAGTATGCGAAAAATTCTGCAGTGAATTTTTTTTTAGAGACCGGCCATGAATAATAATATTTTAATATCAACCAAAAGCAACGACGCCATGTCTCAAGCTGTTGCGGCAATGTTAACAACTTTAGGATTCTCTCCGCATTTGTACTATGCGGCAACACTTCCTATGCAAGATAAAAATTCTATCTATATTGATGAATCCGTGAATTTTCATTCTGAGAATATGCCAAATATTTTGCCAGAAACCGGATTTAGGTCAATTTGGATGCGCCGACCAGACAGTCCATATCTATATGGTGTTAATACAGATGAAGATGACCGTAAATATATAAATGAAGTGTTGTATTCATATTCATCGAGCCTAATGTCTCTTCTTGTTCATAAATACACAAGAACAGCATTCTGGGTTAATACTATGAACGGAAGATTCATGGCGAGTTCAAAGGCCCTGCAATTGAAACTTGCTAAAGAGGAAGGATTATCTATACCTCCCACAGTCATCACAAATTCTCCCGTATCTTTACGTAGATTTCATGAGAAGCATGGTGCATTGATATGCAAGCCCTTGGTCATGGGGGGGTGGGGGACGTTCGAGAACGGGCGAGCAATATCTTTTGCTGCTAAAGTTGACGACATTGATGATCTGCCGGACGATTCTATTCTTATACAGCCTGCTATATATCAGCCATATATAAATAAGTTGTTTGAAATACGTGCTACATTCTTCGGTGGTGTATGCTTCTCCGTAGCAATAGATACACAGTCAAACAGTGCATCTAAAATAGATTCTCGAGGTGTCGTTTGGGACAGTAGCAATTGCACACCATTCGATTTGCCAAATGATATTCAGCAGATGTGTCAATCTGTTATGCGGTCCCTTGGTATTGTATATGCAACAGCCGATTTTATAGTTAATAAAGAAGGAGAGGTTATTTTCCTGGAAATGAATGAAGCAGGTCAGTCTTTATTTATGGAGCAAGCTTTTCCTGGCTTCCCAATTCTTCATTCGTTTAGTCATTTTCTTGCATATGGAAATCTTGAAAACTGGCATCATCGGGAAAATCTTACTCTAATTGATATTGAGCGTAGCGATATTTATAAAGAATTGCGCTCTAAAGCGCGTCTTTGGGTATCTTCACCCAGCCTCTAAAATCAATGGAGAGTGGATATGATTAAAAAGAGCAATGATACGCAGGTGAAGTCTGTACACAGAGTGTTGGCCCGCAATCTAACACCAGACGAAATACTGGCTGTTTCTGGAGCGCCGTCCTCTGGAGGTACCAGCCATCAAACAGTTGCTCAAGATGGGTCGCTCGGAGGTACGGACGGTGACGTTGGCGGTACTTGGTCGTGGAAATAAGCATTGAATGAGAGACTGGGGCGGCGACCGGGTGGTCGCCGCCTTTTATTAAGAGAGGATATCAATGATGTTTCGTCATTTTCCCGGAATTTTTCTTATTTTATTAATATTAATGCCATTTATGGCGGAATGCAAGACATGGAAATCTTGAAAACTGGCATCATCGGGAAAATCTTACTCTAATTGATATTGAGCGTAGCGATATTTATAAAGAATTGCGCTCTAAAGCGCGTCTTTGGGTATCTTCACCCAGCCTCTAAAATCAATGGAGAGTGGATATGATTAAAAAGAGCAATGATACGCAGGTGAAGTCTGTACACAGAGTGTTGGCCCGCAATCTAACACCAGACGAAATACTGGCTGTTTCTGGAGCGCCGTCCTCTGGAGGTACCAGATATCAAACACTTGCTCAAGATGGGTCGCCCGGAGTTACGGACGTTGGCGGTACTTGGTCGTGGAAATAAGCATTGAATGAGAGACTGGGACGGCGACCGGGTGGTCGCCGCCTTTTATTAAGAGAGGATATCAATGATGTTTCGTCATTTTCCCGGAATTTTTCTTATTTTATTAATATTAATGCCATTTATGGCGGAATGCAAGACGTTGCAGACATCATATATTATCCCACCAGTATCAGAAGATCCTGATACAGCGGACGCTGCTAAATGGGTTCAAGAGGCGTCCTCCGATTGCGGGGATAATATTATATGTTTATCGGCTAGAATGTCATTACTCAATTCAGCTATGGGTACCTTAATGGCGCTCCCATGTGCACAGACTGGTAATTGTTCAAAAGAGGAAGATGATGTTAAGAGTCGTGCGGAGTCTGAATTCATAAAGCTTAAGAGAAGTATTTTGAATGAAAATACTATCATTAACTCTGACATCTTATTGGAGCGTAATTATAATAATAACCGTTTAAATTATATAATAAATAAGTGGATGTCAGCAATTTTAAAAAAATGCGACGCTGGTGAGCGAACTTGTATATTGGGTCGCCTATGGCTGATGACTCAGGCAGATCAAGCGGTGAGAAATGTCGCTCCGTGTGGTGGTAAGAGTTCTTCTGCATGCGTTTCCGATAGATTTCGCGCCATAAATGATATAGACTCCAAGTTAAATGAGATGAAGAAAACTATAATTTCCCAAGTAAAATGGCCTGTCAGCAAAATTTGGGGGCAGACCGCTAGTTATGATGCTTGGATTCTGGTTCAGCATATGGATAATGATTATCTATATCAAAAATCTGTCCTTGCTTTCCTATTAAGTCAGCCTTGCCTGCCTTCTCAAGAGCGCCAGGACGTCGCCTATATTATAGATAGGGTTGAGTTAGCCCAGAATAAGAAACAATTATATGGAACTCAAGGGAAGTGTATAAATGGACGATGGGAGCAATTCCCAACAGAAAATAATGATAGCCTGAATGTAAGACGCCAAGAACTCGGAATGGAAACTATAGAAATATACTCTAAAAAAGCAAGTTCTATTTGCGGCCAATAGAATTATCAATTGTAAGAACTTGTTCAAACTGTAAAAATTTGGTGGTTTTTCCATCATGTTATGCTATCGGCGAGCTGTTTTTAGGTCAGATTCAGGATAATAATTCTATTGCTTTTGAGTATAATCACAGAAAGCTTGGGCGCAACTTATACGAGCTTGCGGTAACTGAGACTCCTGCCGGAGATTCCCAAGGCGGTGCAAATATGAGTCACTCTGGCAACTCCTTGGAGGTTTGCCACGGCAGTGAATTGCCGACGGCACCATTACGCCGCTGCCCGGAACAGCAAGTTAAGATGGTTGCGGGCCCCCGCAACCAGAGCGAAAGCCCGCGAGCCTCAATAGTTCGCGGGCTTTTTGCTGGTCCGCCCGCACAGGTTCGGCGGCATGAGAACGGAAGATTCCGGCCGCCACGGCCTCTTGTGGCAGTATTGATGGGCATGCCAGTGGCAGCGGCGGAGCTGGCTGGTGCGCTCCCCGCCTTATTGGACAGCAACCCGCTGGCGTCAGTGTTTCCCCCCGCCAACCTTGGCGGCGGTCAGCTCGATCTCCACCAGGGCGCCTGGCAGCACAAGGGCCGCCACCTTCACGGTGCTGCGCGCCGGCTTGTTGGGCTGGGCCGCCGTGCCGAAATACTGCGTCCAGGCCGCTTGCAGGCCGGCGAAGTCAATATCCCCGCCCTTGTTCGGGTCGCCGGCCAGGAAGACGTGGGCCTGGACCACATCGCCCAGGCCATAGCCCAGGCCCTCCAGCGTGGCCTTCAGCTTCGACAGGACGCTCAGCGTCTGCGCCTGCGTGTCGCCATAGGCCTGGACGCTGCCCTTGGGCGCGGTCGGGTCGATCACGGCGGGCAGCGCGCCGCTGAGATAGACCGTCTCCGCCCCGGCGGGCACGGTGACGGCGGCGGCGATGGGGCTATCGGCGTTGGGTCCCTGGGTGCGCACGATGCCGGTTTCGGCCCGGGCATTAGCGGTGGCGGCCGGAACGGCGGCCAACAGGGCCAGGGCGGACAGCAGGATGGATGGGCGCATCTTGTTTGGTCTCCTCATGAGGTGTCAGCCGTGTCGCGCGGTTTTGGGGGCCCGGCCGGCCAGGGCGTCGGCGGCGACCCGGCGGGCCAGTTCCACCACCGTGCGCTGGGCCGCCAGGACACCACCCTCCTGCCAACTGGGCAACTGGCTGAGATGGGCGCCGCTGAAATAGACGCGGCCGGCGGGTTGATTCAACAGGGCGTAGGCGGCCGGATCGTTGCCGTCCTGGTCCCAATGCAGCCAGGGGCCCAGGTTGAAGGGCACCTTGGTCCAGTTCACCACCACCGGCTTGACGAGATCGGCGCCGTGGCCCGGATGCAGGCGGTCCACCGAGGCGCGGGCGAGGGCGACCTGCTCCGCCAGCGGCCGCTTCTGGAAGGCGGTGGCCGTCGCGCCGGCATTGTAGGTGGCCACCAGCAGGCCCCGGTCCTGGTGATAGCCGCCGCTGGGATACCACACCAGGGAGGTTTCCCCGCCGGTGTAGGAGATGCCGCCGTAAATCTGCTCCCGCTCCCAAAAGCGTGGCGCCTCGAACGCCACCTTGTTGGCGGCGTCATAAACGGCGCCGGCGATGGCGGCTTTCACCGCGGCGGGGAAATCGCTGTCGATGCCGGCCAGGACGGGCAGGGGAATGGTGACCACGGCATAGTCGGCGGCCAGTTCATGTCCCTGTCCCGTCCGCCCGTCGCGGTACCGGATGGTGACGCCGGTGGGGGCGGGGCGGATGCGGTCCACCACCGCGTTCAGGCGGGGCGGGGCCTTCAGCGCCTTGGCCAGCGCCACCGGGATGCGGTCCATGCCGCCCACGGGCTGGAACATGGTCGCCTGCATCAGGATGTTTTCCTCGAACAGGATGGCGGGGGGCACCGTGTCCTCCCCCAGCAGGTCGCGCAGGGGCAGGGGCGCCCGCTTTGTTCCCACCTGGTCGGCCGCCCCTGGCGGCTGGACATAGCCCGAGCGGTCGGAGCCGTCATAGCGTCCCTCCGGCGACAGGTCGCCATAGGATTTGAGGAAGGCCAGCAGCCGTTCCTTGTCCTCCGCCGTCAGTTCCTGGTCCAAGGCACCTCGCCGGGTGGCCTTGGCCAACAGCTCCGACAACCCGCCGCGCACGTCGTTCACCGCCTGGCGCTGTTGGATGGGGCGGCCGCCGTTGGCGGTCCTGGTCTGGATCAGGGCGCTGCGACTGCTGTTGACCTCCACCTCCAGCGGCACCTTGAGATCGCGAACATAGCCGAGCAGGCCCTGGTGATGGCTGGGGATGCGGGCGGGGCCGGCGTTGAAGTAGAGGCCGGGCGACAGCCGCGCCGTCTGGTCGGCTTCCCCCATCAGCGTGATGCGGTCGCCGTCGCGGATGGACCAGGTTCGGCCCCCCACGCGGTCACGGGCCTCCAGCATCACAACATCGAAGCCGGCGCGCTCCAGCTCATAGGCCGCCACCAGCCCGGCGATGCCGGCACCCAGCACGACGACGCGGCGCCCCGTCCCGGTGGCGGCGGGCAAAGCCGGCGGGCCGGCGTAAGCCGTGGGCACGGGTGTCAGCCCCAGTGCCGTCATAGTGCCATAGGCGGCGGCATAGCCGCCCCATTGCGCCGCGCGCGCCAGCAGTCGCCGACGGGTTATGGCCATCTGTGAGTCCTCCACGCATCCTTTTGCTGGGGGAGACAGTGCCGGCGACAGGAAAGAGGCGATATTGAATTAAAATTAACAGCCTTATCAGTTTATTCGATTGTTCAATATTTTAAAAATGCCACAGCCATTTCCGAAGTCGGCGCCCTCCATAAAGTGAAATCAGATGCAGGTGATAGGTCAGTATCGGCATCGCCGCTCATAATTTGACAGGCCCTCAACGAACACATTGAGCGATGCAATTTGTACGGTGGGCGCGGGGGCGGCAACCCTGGGGCATGGTCGCCGCGACCCGTCATGGCAGCGGCAAGCCATTCCAAAAATCCAATGAAGAAAATCCGAAGGGGTCCCCTCATGCCGTCATCCGTCTCGCGTCCATCACGCCCTCTGGTCCGTCTTCCGGCCCGTCTCCTGGCCGGCAGCGGCCTTCTCGCGCTGGCGGCGGGCTTCCCCGTCACCGGCTGGTCCGCCGCCAGCGACGCCAACCCGGCGCCCGCCGCCGCCGCTGATGACCTTAACGAAATCATTGTCACCGGCACCCGCGAGGCTGGGAAACGGGTGCAGGACAGCCTGACCTCCATCGAGGTCCTGGGCGGCGAAACGCTGCAGGCCACCGGCCAGACCAACCTGCTGGACGCCTTGCGCGGCACCTTGCCGTCCTTCACCGCCGACCAGTTCGGCGGCGATGTCGGCAACCTGGTGCGGTCCGCGCGCCTGCGGGGCTTGAGCCCCGGGCAGACCCTGGTGCTGGTGAATGGCAAGCGGCGGCACAACTCCGCCAACATCTATGCCGACGGCGGGCCCAACGGTGGTTCCAACCCTGCCGACCTTGACTTCATCCCCCTGGATTCCATCGACCATATCGAGGTGCTGCGCGATGGCGCCGCCGCCCAGTACGGGTCCGACGCCATCGCCGGCGTCATCAACATCATCCTGAAGAAGTCGGACAGCGGCACGCACGTCTCCACCCTGGGCGGCATCACCGGGCGGGGCGACGGCGCCACGGCCCAGGGCTCCGTCTTCCACGGCTTCGACCTGGGTGACGGCGGCTTCATCAACGTGACGGCCGATTACCGCCACCACGACTTCACCAACCGCACGGGCGACGATCCCCGCGCCCCGTCAGGCACCGTGGTCAAGGGGCGCATCTATGGCGACCCGCTCAGCGACGTGGTCAACATCGGCTATAACGCCGAGGCGCCGCTGACCCCCAGCGTCACCTTTTACAGCTTCGGCACGGCCAGCCACCGGTCGGCCGAATCCTATGAGAACTGGCGGCCCGGTTCCCGCATTCCCGCCCTTTGGCCCAACGGCTTCTTCCCCGAGGAGACGGCCGACGAATACGACGTCGGTTTCACCTTGGGTGCCCGGGGCGACAACCTGGCCGGCTGGCGGTGGGACCTCAGCAGCACCTATGGCCATGATTGGCTGGCCATCGGCGTCATCAATTCCGGCAACCCCAACCTGGCCAATGCCGGCAGCGGATTCTACAACGCCTCCTATGCCAAGCAGACCAGCTTCAACGCCGGCAAGCTGGTGTCCACTCAGCAGACCACCAACCTGGACCTGGTGCGGGAGTTCGACGTCGGCCTGTTCGCCAAGCCGGTGAACGTCGCCTGGGGCCTGGAACACCGGCATGAGGTGTATGAAGTCGACGCCGGCGAATACGCCTCCTACGCCGCGGGCGGTTCCGCCTCCTACGCCGGCTTCACCCCCACGGACGCCCACACGGCGGATCGCAACAGTGCCGCGGGCTACATCGACCTGTCGACCCAGTTGCTGCGCAATTGGCAGTTCGAACTGGCCGGCCGTGTCGAGCACTATGACGACTTCGGCGACAGCGAAAGCGGGCGGGTGATCAGCCGCTATGACATCACGCCCTGGCTGGCGGTGCGTGGCGCCGTCGGCAACGGCTTCCGCGCCCCGACCCTGGCGCAGCAATACTTCTCCGCCCTGAACGTCAGCCCCACCTCGGCCTCGCTGCAGTTGCCGGTGAACTCCCCGGGCGCCAAGCTGCTGGGGGTCCAGGCGCTGAAGCCGGAAACGTCCACCGAATACAGCGCCGGCCTGGTGCTGGAGCCGGTGCCGGGCCTGCACGCCACCCTGGATTTCTATCAGATCGAGATCCAGAACCGCATCATCAACTCCGGCGCCCTGTCGGGCTCCCTGGCCCAGGCGGCCATCCTGGCCAACGGCGCCAGCCTGCCGGCCGGCATATCGGCGGGCAACACCTCCGTCACCTTCTATCTCAACGGCGTCGACACCCGCACCCAGGGCGCCGACCTGAACCTGGATTACACCACCGATCTGGCGAGCCTGGGCGCCATCAAGTGGACGCTGGCCGGCAACTACAACGTCACCAGCATCCTGAAGCAGCAGCCGGCGCCCAAGGCCCTGGCCGGCGTGACCATCCTGGACGCCACCGCCATCACCTCGCTGACCTCCTACGATCCGCGCAGCAAGATCTCTCTGGCCGCCAACTGGACGCTGGGGCCGTGGGACGTGACCCTGCGGGAAACGCGCTGGGGCCACAGCTATTACGTGGCGCATGATTACAGCAGCGTGGGCGACTACGTGGCCCGCGCCGTTAGCCCGGCCTTCCTGACGGACCTCAACATCGGGTATCGCGTCACGCAGGGTTTCCGTGTCGATCTGGGCGCGCAAAACCTGTTCGACCGCTATCCCGCCAAGACCAATCCGGCGACGCGCTGGTTCGGCATCAACGTCGACACCTATCCGCAGAACACGCCCTATGGCTTCAACGGCGGCTATTACTACGTGAAGCTGTCGGCGGATTTCTGATCGCAGGGTTCGGCTGGCCCGCCTGTCGCATCGGCGGGCCATCCTCCCGCCCGGTTCATCCCGGGTCCCTTGGGCGGCGGCTTCCTTCGGGGCCCGCCGCCCTTTTTTTGGTCAATGAAAGGGATGGATCGGAGGGGCGGCCCCCGCTGTCAACCCGCCTTGGCCCGGGCGAACAATTCGCCCATGCGCCAATGCAGGTTGGGGGACTGGCCCGCCCATTCATGCCATCCGGAATCACGGCGGAACTGGCCCAGCAGGCCGCTGGCGGCGATGGCCCCGGCGTCCACCGCCACCATTTCATCGCAATTGGGCGCGACATAAAGGGCGTCGGCCTCGCAATACAGTTCGCACAAGAAGCAAGTCTGGCAGTCCTCCTGCCGCGCGATGGCGGGAGGGGCATTCTTCCCCGGTTCCAGCACATTGGTGGGGCAGATCCGGACGCAGGCGTTACAGCCGGTGCAGCGATCGGCGAAGATGAGTTCGATCATGACAGCCTCACCGGGTCAGGCGACTTGAGTGGAAACGGCGGCGCCCTCCGGCGCCACCCATACGGCGTCCAGGCCGCCGCTCACCAGCCTGTGGGTCTGGGCGGGGTCCAGCGCCGCCGCGTCCTCCCGCCGGTGCAGGCCCCGGCTTTCCGTGCGGGCCAGAGCGCTGGCGGTGACCCAGCGGGCGCAGGCCACCAGGGCCGCCGCCTCCCGCGCCCGCACACGGGCCGTGGCGTCCCGGCCGGGTGCCAGATGGTCGCGCGCGGCACGCCACAGATCCGCCAGCGTGTCCGAGGATCGCCGCAGCACGGGTGCGCGGCGGAACAGGATCTTGTCGTAGGGCAGCATCTCTGATCGGACGCCGTCATACAGCTGCCGCGTCAGCTGGGCTGCTTGGGGCATGCCGGTGCCCTTGCCCTGGGTGGGCCGCAGGCCCGCACCCCCGGCGGCGTCCACCGCTTCCCCTGTCCGGCGCCCCCGGCCGTGCGCCAGCCGGGCGGCCGCCTGGCCGGCCCAGGTGCCGGAGGAGACGGCCCAGGCGGAGTTTTGCGCCCCGCCCCCGGAAACGGCGCCGGCGATCAGCTCCCGCGTGGCCGCGTCCCCGGCGGCATAGAGCCCCGGGACGTCGGTCTGGCAGTCCTCATCCGCCAGCCGCAGGCCGCCGGTGCCGCGCACCGTGCCCTCTCCATGCAGGGTGATGGGGAAGCGCTGGGTGAACGGGTCGATGCCCTGGCGCTGGAAGGGCAGGAGGATGGCGGGCTGGATCTGGTGCAGGATGGCGCGCAGGTCCGCTGGCATGCGGGCCAGCGTCGCATAGACCGGTCCGGCCAGCAGGGCGCGGGCCAGCGGCAGCGTCACGTCCGGATCGGTGCCGGTATCGATGGGGCGTCCCGCGGCGTCGAAATAATCGGCGAAGGCGTAAGAGGCGGACCGGGTCTGGGTGGAATGCCGCTCCGCCACCGTGTGGTAGGTCGAGAACTCCATGCCCGACAGCCGCGCGCCGGCCTCCGCCGCCATCAGGTGGCCGTCGCCCGTGTTGTTGCGGCTACCCAGCAGCTTGGCCAGGAAGGCGCAGCCGCCGGTGGCCACCACCACCCCGGCCGCGCGCACGGTCCAGTCCCGGCCCGCCGGCGGGGCTTCCTGCCGTTGAAGGCCCCGCGCGCCCGCGACCGCGCCATCGGCATGCAGCAGCAGTTCCAGGGCGGGGCTGTGGTCCAGGATGCGCACGCCGCGCACCTCGGCATAGCGGCGCAGGGCGCGGAGATACTCCGGCCCCCGCAGCGATTGGTAATGGGGCACGCCGCCGGCGGTGATGGAATGGTCGTAGTAATCCGCCAGGGTGGGCAGGGTGCGCCAAGTGGTGTCGATGATGCGCGCCATCCAGCGCGGATCGGCCAGGCCCAGGGCGCGGGCATTGCGCTCCCGCACCGCCTGCGCCCGCCGATCCGGATCGGGCGGCACCCACCAATGGTTGGGGCCGGCGGTGGCGGTGACGCCGCTGGTGCCGCAATAGCCCTTGTCGGCCAGGACGACCTCCGCCCCGGCCTCCGCCGCCGCGATGGCGGCCCAGCATCCGGCCAGGCCGCCGCCGATGATCAGGACGTCGGTTTCCAGCGTCAGGGACATCGTGCCGCCGCTCATAACAGGGGGAAGCCGAAGTCGACCAGGATCTGGCGCAGGCGGTGGCGGCCGGACAGGGCGGCGGGGCCGCGCACCCGCGCCGACACCGTTTGGCTCCACGCCGGGGCGTCGATGCCCTGCTGCGCGTAGAAGTCGCGAACCTGGGCGTCATAAGCGGCGGTGGCGGCCTCCACACCGGTCGCCACATAGCGTTCATGGTGCAGCACCACGCTTTGCGGCAGCCGGGGCTTCACCGCCGCCGGGCGTGCCGGATCGGCATAGCCGACGCACAGCCCGAACAGCGGCAGCACCTTGGGCGGCAGACGCAACTCCGCCGCCACCGCCTCCGTCTCATTGCGGATGGCGCCGATGTAGACGGTGCCCAGGCCCAGCGATTCCGCCGCGACCACGGCGTTCTGCGCCGCCATCGTCGCGTCGGTGATGGCCACGATCAGGGTTTCCAGATAGTCCAGCCCGGCGGCGTCGCCCACGGTGGCCTTGGCCAATCCGTCCAGGCGCGACAGGTCGGCCAACCAAACCAGGAACAGGGGGGCCTGCTCGATATGGGCCTGGTTCTGGGCCCAGGTGGCGAAGCGCGCCTTGCGGGCGGGATCGGTGACGGCCACCACGCTCCAGGCCTGAAGGTTGGAGGAGGTGGGCGCCGACTGCGCCGCCGCCACCAGCGTCTCCAGCGTGCCCTCCGGCAGGGGCGCGTCGCGGTACGCCCGCACCGACTTGTGCGACAGCAGGCCGGTCAACACCTCGTTCCACTGGTCGGGGCCCAGCGCTTCAGCGTCCAGCGGGCTGTCCGCGCCATAGCGGCGGGCCAGCAGGTCGGCCGCCGGATGCGGGCGACTGGTCACGCCTCGGTGGGCGAAGGCCGGGATGATGGCGGCGAGCGTCATGGGCGGATCTCCTGGAACATGGAAGGGGTCAGGGATTCAGGGTGAAGCTGCGGTCATAGGTCGGGGCCACGTCCACCCGGGTGGGGATGACGCCGGCGTCGAAATAGAGGTTCGCCACGGCTTGGTGCACGGCGATGGCGTCGTCGGTAACCGCTGGCAGCACCGTCACCTGTTGGCGGGAAAAGGTCAGCACAGCGACATCGAGGGGGGTGCCGGTGTCGCGGGCGTAGGCCTCCGCCTGCTCTTGCCGATGGGCCTCCGCCCAGGCATAGGCGCGGCGGACGCGGGCGATGAAATCGATCAATTGGGCGCGTTTGGTGGCGATGGCGCTGTCGCTGGCGACGCCGCATTCCACCTCGCGCACGGTTCCCTGGCTGCCCACCAGGATACGCATATGGTCCTGGATCTGGGCGGCGGCGACATAGGGATCCCAGATGGCCCACGCGTCTATGGACCCCCTGCCCATGGCGGCCTTGGCGTCGGCCGCCGACAGGTAGACCAGGGTGACATCGGCCAGCGGCACGCCCGCTTGCTTCAGGGCCGCGACCACCAGCAGGTGGCCCGGGGAACCCCGCACCAGGCCCACGCGATGTCCGCGCAGGTCGGCCACGGCATGGATGGGCGCCTTCTCGGGCACGATGATGGCCGCACCCCCCTGGCCGAAATCCCACACGTTGATGGTCTTCAGCCGGGCGCCGGCGGCCAGGGCGAAGGTGGTGGTGGCGTCGCCGACATAGCCGAAGTCGATGGCGTCGGCGTTCAGCGCCTCCACAAGCGGCGCGCCCACCGGGAACAGCGCCCATTCGATACGATAGGGCACATGCTCCAGCTCGCCCGCCGCCTTCAGCAGGACCTGGACGGCGCCGCGCTGATCGCCCACGCGCAGGGGGGACAGCTCGGTGGCGACGGCGTGCCCGGCCAAAACCGCCAACACCAGGCCGAGCGCGACCGCCTTAAAGCGCCGCATAATCGGCCTGGTCCGCGATCAGCACCCGCTCGACCACTCGGGGGAAGTCGCCATAGTTGCGCACGGCATAGTGCACGGCGGCGCGATTGTCCCAGAAGGCGAGGGAATGGGGCCGCCAGGAGAAACGCACCTGATATTCCGGGCGCTTGTACTGGTTCAGGATCAGGGCCAGCAATTCCCGGCTCTCCGACAGTTCGAGGCCCAGGATCTGCGGCTTCTGGGAAAAGTTGACCCACAGGATGGTGGCGCCGGTTTCGGGATGGCGGCGGGCCACGGGGTGGGCGACGATGGGATAGTCCTTGCCCACGCGGTTCAGCGCCTCGCGGAAATCGTGGGTGACATGCAGGCCTTCCAGGCGGTGCTTCACGTCGTCCGGCAGGCCATCATAGGCCGCCTCCGCATCGACCCAGATGGTGTCGCCGCCCACATCGGGAATGGTGACGCCGCGCAGGACCGCGCCCCAAGCCGGCACCAGGCGCCAGCTGGTGTCGGTATGGTACTTGTCCTCGTGCGCGGTGTCCGGCTTGCCCGCCTGGGCCGCCGCCTCTTTCCGTGCCTTCTCGTACTTGGCGAAATCCGCCGCCGTGATGCCGTGGATCTGGGGGTGATTGTCCACGCCGGCGGTGGTGGGGTGGGCATAGATCGGGCCGAACTGCCGGGCGAAGGCCACATGCTGGTCGCGGGTGATGCCCTGGTCGCGGAAGAACACGACCTTGTGGCGCAGCACAGCGGCCTTGATGGCGTCCCGGGTGCCCTCATCCAGCGGCTGGCGCAAATCCACGCCACTGATCTCCGCCCCGATGGTGGGTTGCAGACGCCTGATGGTCAGAGGGCCAAGGTCATTGTTGTCAGCTTGCCTCAACGAAACCGCGCTCATGTCATGCCTCCGGCCTGCGGTGGCGAGGCGGTCGCCACACGGTGTGTCCAAAATTGAAAATCACGCTTCTGGATCGAGAGTGTACGACCCGGGCGACGGCAAGAAATTTTAGAAATGGTGTATGCAGACTTTTATTTTCCAAATATCAGTATTTCCACCGCGTCTGCTTGAGGTTCGAAAGCCTCAAAGCGTCGCTCATCGGCCTCATTCAGAACTATTTGGGCGGGGCTGAACCGCGGCTCATTGGCGACAGTGCCTAATTTTTGAGCAGGTCGCCCAAAGGTGGAATCGCCTTTGGGCGTGAAGCTGCCCGTGGGACAGACTCAGCGAGAGTTGGCTGCGTCTGGTTTTACGCAGCCAACTCTAGCGTTGGGCACTGGGCAGCATGATTGTTGCCACCGCGCCGCCGTTGGTCGCGTTGCCGAAGGTCACAAGACCGCTGTGCTTGTCGACGATGGTCTTCACGATGCTGAGGCCCAGACCGGTCCCTTGCACAGTCCTGGCGTTATCGGCGCGGAAGAAGCGCTGTCCGACCTGGGGGAGTTGATGGGACGGGAAACCGATCCCCCTGTCCTCGACGGTTATGGTGATGGAACTGCCCTGCTGAACGGTGATGTGGACCGGTTGACCAGCGGGGGAATATTTTAACGCGTTGTCGAGAAGATTGCCGATCGCGGTTGCCAGCATCTCGCGGTTTCCCCGGACTTGCGCTGGTGTTTCGGGGAGCGCCGCGATGATCCGTCCATCTTCGTATTTTTGCGCCAGGAGGCGCATCAGATCGCGGACGATGCGGGCAAGGTCGACGAGATCCGCGTCGGACACCTCCAACTCGGCGCGCTCCGCCATCAGCAGGTTGTCCATCATGCCCCGCAGCCGGTCCACCGTGGCCCGGATGGTGTCCAGGCGGCGCGTGACCAGCGGTTGCGTCGGGTCGAGCAATTCCAGGCTCATCTCCGCCGACCGATCGATGATGGCCAACGGTGTCCGCAATTCATGCCCCAGCATGCCCAGGAACTGGCGCAGTTGGGCATGCATGCGGCGTTCCGCCGCCAGGCTCAGCGTTCGTTGTCTGAGCGTGGCGCTGAGTTGCGCACCCACCATGAACATGATGGAAAAAAAGGTCAGCATCATCACCACGGCCCCCTCCAACTGGAACCAGGGGAGAAAGCGGGGTGAAAGGACGAAGGAGGGGTCTGGATTGACCACCGCCGCCATCGCGCGTGCGACCAGGACGGCCATATGGCCGATCAGGGTTAAGATCAGGCATGTCCGCGCGCCACTGATTTGGTCACGGCTGCCGATGGCCTCGACCAGGGGGCGACTGTAAAAGCCAACGTATATGACCGTCGCCACTAACACTCGAATGAGTGTGCTGTCCCCGTCGCCCCACTGCACCAGTTCCCAGAACAGCGCCGTGAAAACCGTCATGCCCAGGACCCAGCCGCGCCTGGATCGCCCCCCAAGCAGTTCCACCATGCCATCCGTCACCAGCCCGATGGCCAAGGTCATCGCGGTGTTGCCGGCGGTGATGAGGTGGGGGTCCCGAAACACCATTAGGGCGAAGGCGGCGGTCAGCGCCAGGCATCCCGCCGACACCGACGCCAGCCCATGGAGTTCCCTGTATGCCCGCCACATCAGGAAGGCGGCGATGCAATTGCTTGCCGTCAGCACCCCGACAAAGACCATCGACGTCGCGATGTCCAGCATGGCGTTCCTTCCGTCAGCCGGCTGCGATCACGGTTGTCATCGCAGGCTGAGCGGCGCCGCGAAACCATAGCCCTTGCCATAGACGGCGCGAATGGGGGGCTCCTCCCCCGTCCGCTCGTCGACCTTCTGTCGCAGGCGGCGGACCAGAGTGGTCAGGCTACCGGTATTGAAGTCGCCGCCGTCCCCCAACCCCTTGGCCAGCCGGTCATGGTCGCAAACGTCAACCCCCGCCAACAGGGCCATCAAGGCAAGTTCCTTCGGTGTCAACGCCACCTTGTGGCCGCTGGGCGTGATCAGCACCCGGCCGCGCTGATCCAACGTCCACTCCGGCGTTGGCGGCGGGGGCGAGACGGGGAGCCTCTTGAGCACGTTCCGGATCGTGTATTCGATTTCCCGCAGGCTTGCGTGCTTCACCAAATAGGCGTCGCTGCCCGCCTCCAGCGCTTGCAGCTTGTCCTCCATGTCTTGGTGGGAGGTCAACACCACCACGCCGCAATGCAGGCCCCGTTGTGCACGAATTTCGGTCAGAAGCCGCACGCCATGCCCATCGGGTAGGCCCAAATCGAGGACCACCAATTCAAAGGCGGTCCTCGCCAAGTGCTGCCTGGCCTCGGCCAGCGTGCCGGCGCCGGTGACGGCGTAACCTTTCGCCTCAAGGAAAGCGATCAAGTCGTCCCGCAGCGACGCTTCATCCTCAATAATCAACAGACGCGTCATGTCTCGCTTTTTTCTTCCAGGCAATGACGAACCGGGACTGGACGATCCCACCGACAGCGACGACGGACGGCGACCACCCCGGTCCTCATCGTGAGGGCGGGGAACTGCCATCCCTTGGTCCATGACATCATCGCCTCCGATCCGAATCACTCCTATCACACCGGCGGCTCGTGATCCAGTTCACGCGCCAATAGGAAAAGGCGCGATCTGGTTTAAGCGATTTCTGCCTAAATGGCGACCAATATCTGCATTGGAAAATCACCAATATCACAGCATGCGCCAAATTAGTCCGTCATTAATTGCCATAATTGTCATTATTGGCATAATGTGGACAGGTATATTTCGTCTATATATTGGCACTATATTGACAGCTAATTCGGGAATGACACAGATCGGCCTGATTGTTCTTGGTGTCCAGGGCGCCCCGGGGTGGTGCCCCGGACACGGGGGGACAGGCCGGTTTGGATTAGGGGGCGGGCGGCAGGCCCACCCGCCCCATATTCGATCCGGCGCCGGTTCATATTTGGGGTGGGGAGTTTGGTGGCATGGCGTTGGGACGGATGGGGCGCGACCAAGGGGCCGCGAAGACGCGGCGTGTTCTGCTGCTGGGCGCGTCCGCCCTGGCCATCGGCATGGGGCTGGCGGCGCCAAGGTCAGCCCAAGCCTACTGCGGCAGCTTCTCCACCAGTCACACTATCGGAAGTGGCGCCAGTTGCACGGCCTTCACCTGGACGGGCTCCATGGGGGGCACCGTCGTCAACAACGGCACGCTGTTGGCCAACATCGACGACGGTCCTGACAATACTTTTATCGATTACCCTGGCTTCAGCGTAGCTGGCGGCAAGACGCTGACCGCTCTTATCAACAATCGCCTTATCACCGGTGTCGGCAGTGGCATCGTGCTGACGGGTAACGCCACCTCCACCACCACCAGCGGCACGGTCACCTACGGCATCAGCGCCTACACCACCATCGGCACCATCGTGAACAACGGCTCCGGCCGGATCGGGTCGGATTCCCTTAGCGCCATCAAGATCATAAACGGGGTGAAGATCGGCGGGATCACCAACGCCGGCACCATGCTGTCCTACGGCAACACCGCCTTCAACCTGCTCGGCGGCAGCATCGGCACGCTGACCAACAGCGGTAACATCTCCAGCACGACGGGCGGCGCCGTCGACGTCAACGTCATCACCACCATCAGCACCATCGGCACGCTGATCAACTCAGGCCTCCTGCAGGGCAATGCCCGCGGCACGGGCGCCTTGAACGTCTTCGGCGTGGTCGGTTCGGTCAGCAATTCCGGCACCATCCTCAATGATTCCGGCCCAGGCGTAGAGGTCAGGAACTACGGCGGTTTCGGTCCCACCGCCATCTACCACAGCCATGTCGGGCAGGACGGTACCCTCAGCACGCTGACCAATTCCGGGCTGATCAGCGGCACCGTCGGTGTTTCCATCGGGGCCGGCGGCTCGATCGTCAGTCTGGTGAACGCCAAAACCGGTACCATCCAGGGCGGCATCGTCATCGCGAAGACGACCGGCAATCCCTCGGTGACGCACAACGGCTCTCTGGGCGCCTTGTTCAACGCCGGTGTGATCATCGGCAATGTCGTCAACAATTCCTCCACCCCCTTGAGCATCACGGGCGGTTCGGGCACCACCATCGGCACCTTTACCGGAACCTCCGGCAAGGGCTCGATCATCAGCACCCTGGGCAACATCGTGCTCACGGGCGGCAACCTGCTGTTCAACGACAACATCAATGTCGGCACCGGCACCCTGGTCAGCCAGGGCACCAGCCTGACCATCACCGGCGGGTCCACCATTGCCGGCAGCTATAGCCAAGGCGCGGGTACCCTGGCCTTGCTCAATGGCGGCCTGGTGGTCACGGATGCGGCCAGCATCACCGGCGGCACGGTGATCGCCAGCCTATCGTCCACCGGCAATTACGTGCCGGGCCAGGCTAGTTCCACCCTGCTCCAGGGTGGGGCGGGTTCCAGCTACAGCGGTGTCAGCCTTCGGGCGGGCACCGGCGGCCTTGGCCTGACGTCGGGCGTCATCGGCAACGCCCTGGTCGCGTTCAGCGCCAACGACTATATCGGCGGCACCCTGGGCGGCGTGGTCAACTCCCAAACCATCGCCGGGATCGACACCGCCCTCTATGTCGCCAGCAGCGGCAGCCTGGGCAGCGTCAGCAACACCGGCCTGCTGAACGGGACCAACAGCGGTGTCGCCAACTATGGGACCATCGGCCTTGTCACCAACGGCGCCACCGGCACTATCGCCGGTGGCGTGAACGCCCTCTATAACGACACCAACGGCGTCATCGGCACGCTGGCCAACAGCGGTACGATCACCGCCAATTCCGTTGGCAT
>NZ_VITR01000022.1 GCF_007827955.1 Nitrospirillum pindoramense | reverse complement strand
ACGTGGGAGAGTAGGTCGCCGCCAGGTCCATCAGACGCACAGCACGCCAACCGCAGCAGCCGTCGCTTCCCCAGACCCTCATCGCAATGATCCCCGCCCCCATGCACCAACATCCGCGGGGTGGAGCAGCCCGGTAGCTCGTCAGGCTCATAACCTGAAGGCCGCAGGTTCAAATCCTGCCCCCGCAACCAAATACCAAGAACCCCGTCAGCACCTCGCTGGCGGGGTTCTGGCGTTCTGGCTTGGGCGTTCCGGTGCCGCGTGCAATTGCCGGTTGACACCCGCCGCCGCTTGTCCTTCCTAAGGGGCCCGCGCTGACGATATAAGGCTGCGCTTCAATTGGAAGCACAGTCGGATATCGCTTGAGTCTGTCCCGCGAGCGGATTCACGCTCAAAGGCGATTCCACCTTCGGGCGATCCGCTCTCCAGGTTGGTATTTGGCCATGACCCTCCCGCTTCCCCCGTTCTACACCCATCCCCGCCCGATGCAGGCCGCCGTGGACGGGGTCCTGTCCTTGCGCCAGCCCATGGATTACCGCTTCGCCGCCGGTGTGCATTCGGTCCCCCTGGTGCTGGGGGAGTTCTTCGCCGCCGCCAAGTCCTTCCCTATCCTGTTCGCGGGGGAGGCGGGGGCGCCGGTCGCGTTGCTGGGCCTGCGCGAGGGGGAGAACCTGTTCGTCGATGCCCAGGGCCGCTGGGACGAAGACGCCTATCTTCCCGGTTATGTGCGGCGCTATCCCTTCATCCTGATGGAGGACAAGGCCGGGACGGAGTTCACGCTCTGCCTCGATGAGGGCGCGGACAATGTCGTGGCGGGCACCGAGAACCCATTCTTCGTCAACGGCCAGCCGACGGCCCTCACCGTCCAGGCCCTGAACTTCGCGCGCCAGTACCAGGCGGCGCATGTCGAGACCGCCGCCTTTATCTCCGCCCTGCGGGACGAGAACATGCTGGTGGAAAACCGAGCGGACATCGTCTTGAAGTCCGGGGAGCCGCGCCACCTGTCCGGCTTTCGTGTCATCGACGCGGGGAAGCTGAACCAACTACCGGCCGAGCGTCTGGTGGCGTGGCGCGACAAGGGCTGGTTGGCGGCCGCCTACGCCCACTTGGCCTCTCTCAGCGATTGGGCCTTGCTGATCAACCGGGCCGGCCGTTGACCGGAGGCACGGGAATGAGCGGGCTTCTGCCGCAGGAGATCGAGCCACCGACGCCGGACGTCGAGAAGCTGACCGGCCGCATGGTGCTGCCCATCCTGCCGCAATTGATGGCCTATCTGGCGGCCCTTCGGGCGCGGGTGGACGAAGAACTGCAGCCCACCTTTCCGGTCAACCCGGCCAAGCCCTATCCCCTGGGCCGTTGCGAGGAGATCACCCGCGCCGCCCTGACCGTGCTGTCGGGGCGCCTGCGTCGGCCGGCCCATCCAGTGGAGCAGGCCCTGGCCTCCTTCCAGCGCCAGGGGGGGCGGATCCGCAGCATCTGGGGGGCCTTGCGCGGCACCTACTTCCAGAACGCCTTGCAGATCGGCAGCCTGTATGCCGATGTCGCCAACGATACGGTGGTCATCACCAAGCCCAAGGTCGAGATCCTGCCGATCGCGGAATGCGGCTTGGTGCCCATTCGGGACGTCGACCATTTCATCGAGATCGCGGGGAAATACTGGGGGGCGGAGATTTTCCCCAATCTGGTGGTGCCGGAGCTGGCCCCGCTTTTCCCCATGATCAGCCGCATTCCCGGCCAGTCGGCCCGGCTGCAGATGGGCTGCGATTACATGATTGACCTGTTCCGCCGCGAGGGCTTCCGGGGGCCGGAGGCCTTCCTGGCATCCGCCGCCCCGCCGCCGCCCGACCTGGTGGACGAACTGCGCGGCCTCTGTCCCGACACTCTCCAGTCTGTCACGCCGGAGCTTGGGCGCGACCGGGCCGTCGCCGCCTGCCGTCGGGCCCGGGAGGGGGGCGCCGCCCGGGATGAGGCTTGGCGCGACCGCATGGTCCTGGACATGCTGAGCATACGGCGCCTGTAGAGCGGGTCTCTCAGGAGGGGAGTCGGTGGGGATGGACCGCCAACGGCTCCGCGTCACTCGCATCGGCGTTCAGGGACAGGGCGTGCAGCAGCCAGGCCCGGGCCTTGGTCCAGTCGCGGCGCACCGTGCGGTCGGTCACGCCTAGGGCTTGGGCGGTTTCCGCCTCGCTGTAGCCGGCGAAGAAGCGGCATTCCACTACCCGGGCCAGGCGCAGATTGAGGGTGGCCAGTTGGCCCAAGGCGTCATTCACCTCGAGGATGCGGCTGTCGCTCTGGAAAGAGCTGTGGGGCAGCATCTCATCCTCCAGGGGCAGGACCGCGGCCCCGCCGCCGCGCTTGCCGGCCAGTCGGTCGCGGGCGCGATTCACCAGGACATGGCGCATGGCCAGCGCCGAGGCCCGCAGGAAATGGCTGTGGTCGTTGAAACCGGCGGTGCTCCGCAGCTTCAGATAGGCCTCATGAATAAGGGCGGTGGTTTGCAGGGTGTCGCTGGGCAAACGCCGGCGTTCCCGCCGCGCCAGCCGGTGCAGGTCTTCATAGAAAAGGGGCAGCAAAGCGTCGGCCGTGCGGACGACCTCGGGATCGTCGCTGGGGACGACCAAATCCTGGATGGTGTCAGACATGAAGGGGCAGGGGGGCGGAACTACAAATCGATCAATACGATAGCATAGTTCCGCCGGACCACCGCAAGCGCCTATCGGAGGCAGGGTGGCCACCCACCCCTCTCCCATTCGGACGCCCGCGTGGATGGGGATCCGCCTCATCGCAGGTCGCGGCGCCATGCCCCCGGCGGCTTGCCGACGTGCTGGGTGAACACGCGGGTCAGGTGGGACTGGTCGCTGAAGCCGCAGATGATGGCGATCTCCGCCAATGCCAGGGCGGAGTCCGCCAGTAGCCGCTTGGCATGCTCCAGCCGGCAGGCCGTCAGCCAGCGGTGCGGCGTCTCCCCCACCGATTGGCGAAAGGCCTGAAGGAAATAGCCCGATGACAGCCCCAGCTCCGTGGCGATCTCGCGCAGCGAACGACCGTTCTGCACCGAGGCCAGCAGCATTTGCTTCGCCAGGCGCTCCTGGCGGGGGCTGAGGCCGCCGCGCGAGCGCGGCTGGCTCTCCAGCCCGCCATAACGTTGCGCGATATGCGTACAGAGCGCCAGGATGACGTGCTCGACGAAGAAGGCGCCGCTTTCACCGGTCTTGAGGGCCGGCAGCAAACAGGCGCCCAGGCGCAGCGCGTCCTCGTCCACCTTGCCATCGGGGCAGCGCAAGGCCGGGATAAGCCGTGCGTCATAGCGGCGCGACAGCTCGTTGAGCGCCGCCCGGGGGATACAGAGGGCCAGCATGTCGAAGGCGGACGTGATCAGCCAGCGCGGGCGTTGTTCCAAATGGACGATGGACACGCCGCCGGTGGCGTACGGCCTCACGATGTCCTCCCGATCCCCCTGCCAGGAGCGGTGGCTGCCCAGGGGCGCCAGTTGCAGCAGGATGAGGAAGGTGTCCTCCGGCTCAAACGGCAAAGTGGGATGGTTGCCTGGCACGACCGAGGTCAATCGCGTCACCGTGAGGCTGGCATCCGCATGGCGGCAATCGACCGACAAGCGGGGAGCTGGGGGCACATGGAAGCGCCGCGCCAGATGCGCCGTTTGGCTGCTGGATCCACGGCCCCGCAGCCGGGCGCTGTCACCGAAGGAAGGGCCCCCGGAATCCTTGAAGGCGATGGCGGGAGGCAGGCTTAAGGCGGCCGCTGGATAGTCGGGATGCTGGGCTGGATACGACATGTCCGGGTCTCCTTTCGGGTGGCGCCGAGGTCTCCTCAATGGGCACCCCATACGGCAGGGTGGTGGTCCGCTTGAGAAAACCCGGGCGCCCGTCCAAACCGGACACGGGACAGTGAAATTAATTCGGCGAGCTAATTTTTTCAGCCGCGGCCAGGGCATCGCGCGCCTGCCGCAGGACGGCGCTTTCCGGCGCGTCGGTCCGTTGGGCATCCGCCAGGGCCTGGGATGCGTCGTCCCTGGCCCCCGCCCTGTCGCCGGCGGCCAGGCGCACCGCGCTGCGGGTCAGCAGCAAGGTGGTATGGACGCGGACATCGTGCGCCGCCCGCAGGTCGTCATAGGCGGCCTGGGCGCGTTCGATATCGACCTTCGCCTCCGCCACATTTCCTTGGCCGAGCATCAGTCGCGCCCGTCCGGTCCAGGCCAGGGTCGGCGTGATGGACGTTAGACGCAGTCGCGCCTCATCATGGATGGCGTCGTCGAACACCAGCGCCGCGTCCTCCATGTTCCCCTGGGACAGCAGGTACCATCCCCACTGGCCGCGCAGATCCTGGGTGTCCTGGCCGTTGGGCTCCTTGGCCATGTTTTCCGCCAGCAGATGGGACAGCATGACGTGCGCGTCAGGCTGTCCCAGCCGGGCGCTGGCCAGCGCCAGCCCCAATCTCAGTCGCCGCATGTCACGCGGGTCGTCGGGCTGGCTTTCAAAGATGGGCCGTAGCCGTTCCAGGATGGGCAGGGCTTCGCCCGCCCGCCCCTCAGCCGTCAGGCTGTTGGCGTATAGCAGCTGGACCTGGGCGGCGGTGGTGCGGATGTCCGGCGCATCTGGCGCCGGGTTATCGCGGATTTGCGCCAGCAGGGTATCGTACAGCGCCAATGCCTCGGCGCGCCGGCCCAGCTTGTGCAGCAACTTCGCGCGCTGGGCCAAGGCGAACCAGTAAGAGGGACCGATGCCGTCTTCCGCCAGCGCCAGCGGGGCTGCCCGCTCGTAGTTCTTCTCCGCCTCGCCGGTGCGCCCCAGGCGCTCGAAAATCACGGCCTGGTTGACCAGGACGGGGGCAATTCCGACGCCGCCCGCGTCGTCGGTTGCCAGCCGGTGATCAAGGGCTTTCTGATACAGCGCGGCCGCCTCGGCGTAGTCGCCCGTCTGCATGCGGAGGATCGCGGCGTTCTGTAGGGCCCTGATATAGTCCGGGTCCTCGGGCGCGTACCGTTCATAGAGCGCGATCGCCTGGTCCAGCGCCTGTCGCCGGGCCGACTGGCTGTCGGGGCCGCTTTTCAGCAAGGCCGCCTGCGCCATCCACCACTGGGCGCGATACGCCGTCTCGTCGCGGCCGGAGGTGCGCAGCACGGCGTCCAGGGTCGCCATGACCTGCCGCGCCTTGCCCATGTCGTAAGCGGTGATGGCGCCCCAGGCCTCGTCAAACATAGAGTCGATGACGATGGGATGATCATCGCCGTAAAGCTTGCGTCCCAGCTCAGTTCGGTGGGCGGCGATCCGGGTGGCGCTTTCGGCGTCGTCCAGCGACTGATAAAGCTGACGGGTGATGCCATACAACTCCAGGGCCAGGCTGGGGTCTTGCGCAAACTCCCGCTCCACCCGGCTTGCCCCCAGATCCACCAGCTTTTCCGCCGGCACGTCGCGTCGGCGACGATCGGTGGGAAAACCGGCGTCAGTGGCGCCGAACAGGCTGACGACGAAGGCCTTGATGGTCTCCGCCCGGGCCATAGCCTTTTGCGCCCGCAGGTACTGCCAGGTGACACCACCCAGCCCCCCCAGGATGGCCAGGAGCAGCAGCCCGCCCGCCGCGATGGGCAGGCGGTGGCGCCGGACGAAGCGTTCCGCGACATAAAGGCGGGAGCCGGCGCGGGCGGACACCGGCTTGCCCAGGCGCATGCGCTCCACGTCTCGCGCCAAATCGTCCACGGTCTGGTACCGCTGCCCCGGTTCCTTGCGCAGGGCCTTGGCGACGATGGCGTCCAGATCCCCCGTCAGATCCTTCACCGGCACCGGCGGGCCGCCATCGGATCGCGCGGCGAACTGGGAAAGCGGCGGCGGCACCTCCTGCAAGGCGGCGCGGACGGCCAGGGCCAGCGGCATGCCCTCCAGCGTCCAGGGCCGCGCGCCCGCCAGAAGTTCATAGAGCAGCATGCCCAGGGCATAGGCGTCGGTGGCGGTGCTGATGGGGCCGCCCAGCAATTGCTCCGGCGCGGCATAGCCGGGGGTGAGCGGGGCCACCATCGTTTCCGCGATGGCCTCATCGCCGGTGGCGATGCGCTTGGCGATGCCGAAGTCCAGCAGCTTCACCTGCCCCTGGGGCGTCACCAGCACGTTGCCGGGCTTGAGATCCCGGTGGACGATCAGGTTGCGGTGGGCATAGGCGACCGCGTCGCACACGGCCAGGAACAGCGTCAGGCGGCCATCGAGGTCGATCCGCCGGTCACGGCACCAAAGGGTGATAGGCTGCCCCTCCACCAGTTCCATGACCATGTAGGGTTGGCCGTCGAACAGGCCGCCGTCCAGGATGCGGGTGATGGCGGGATGGTCCAGCCCGGCCAGGATCTGCCGTTCCGCCTGGAAACGGTCCATGTGCTCGACGGCTTCCCGCCGGATCAACTTCAGCGCCACCTGCTGCTCGAAATGGCCGTCCGCCCGCTCCGCCCGGTAGACCTCGCCCATGCCACCCCGGCCGATGGCCTCGATGATGCGGTAGGCGCCGACACGCTGCCCCGGCGCCAGGTTGGCGAGCGGGGCGGCCGGCGCGCCCTCCGCATAGGCGGCCGGCCGGTCCAGCCAGGTTTCGTCCCGCGCGGCCTGGTCCAGCAGACGGCGCAATTCGGACAGCATGGTGGTGTCGTCGCCCGCCAGACGCAACAAAGCGGCTGTCCGGTTGCTGGTAGGCACATCCAGCAACTGGTCCAGCGCGGCCTCAATACGGGGCCAGGCGGCTTTGGCGTTCATCGCACCCTGTCCTTCCGGGACTGTTGATATCGATACCATACACCGGCGGGCGCGCTACGATTTCGGGATTATTCTGATGCGGTCAACGCACAGCAGAAGCCAACGCCGCAGCCCTTAATGCCCAAAAAGATAGCCGCAGCCGCTATCGTCGGGGCTGTGGGCCAGGATGCGGTCATAGAGCGCGGCCTGGTCCGCCAGCAGGCCATCCGCCTCCTCCGCCAGCACCCAGCCGGCGGCGACCGCGCGGGCGATGGCGGTCTTAGCCTTGGCCACGAAGTCGGCGCGGGTGGGATAGCGCGCCGCCAGCGATGGCCGGGGGTCGTGCGCGGCAACCCGTTCCGCCTCCGTCCGGGCGAAGGGCACGAAGGAGCCGTCAAAGCGGCCCTGGTAGGTGGCGAAGCCGGTTTCCGGCGCCCGCAGGTTCCAGCCGGTGTGGGTGCCCAGCGGCACCTCCAGTTCCACCGGCCGGATGCCGCCCCGGTCGTTGCCGTCGGCATCGGGGGCGGGAACGCGGGTGGGATAGGGAAGGCCCCGCGCCGGCGGCACGGTGTCGGCGATGCCCTGGGCGTAGCGCGGGCCGAAGTCCAGGCGCGGCGGCATCAGCGGGCTGGCGGGTGGGGTGAGGCCCGGTACCTTGGGAAAGGCGGCCTTGTAGGCCTCGGCCGGGACCAGGGTGCCGTCCGCGAGTTTGGGTACGGCGCTGTCCGGCGGCAGGGCCTTACCCTGCACCCAGTTGTCCAGCGCCACCACGAGGGCCCGCTCCACTGGATAATGGTTGGTGGTGTTGACGCAGGCGGTGAAGGGGTGGCGGTCGTGGCTGCGGCCGACGTAATGCTGTGACCCCGCCAGCATGTAGATGCGGGCGTTCGGGTCGATGGCGGCGTCCGCCTGGCCGTCCGGGGTGATGTGCAGCAGCGAGGCGGAGCGGTTCCAATACTCCGCCGAGGTGTTGGCGAAGATCATCTTGGGCAGGGGCCCGGCCGCCCGCGCACCGTCCAGCAGCGACCCTGTCGCGCCCAACACCGGATCGGTCGAGGGGACGGTGGTGAAGGGAAAGGCGTCGGAAAAATAGATCTGTTCCACCAGCGGGCTGAAATGCCGCGTGGCCAGGCCGAAACGCTGGTTGAACCCGCCCTTGCCGGCCCCGGGCACCTGGGCGTAGGCGCCGTCGAAGGCCGGTCGGCCCTCCTCATCCCGGTTCCAGCCGTTGTACAGCATGGTGTCGATGACCCGCCCGGACTGCGAGATGCCGAAGATCAGCGCGCGGTCCAGCGGCGGTTGCCCGGCGAAGGGCTGGGTCTTGAAGAAGGACAGCAGGTCGCGGATGCCGGCCAGACCCACACCCACCACGTAGGGATCGCGGGAGGGGACGACCAGCTCATAGATTTTGCCGGTCTGGAACCCGGCTTCCAGGCGCACCTCCACCGGCGGTCCACCCTCCGGGTTCTCCACGAAGGCCCAGGCGCTGCGGGGAATGGGTTGGCGCACCGCGTCGGGGGCGTTCCGTTCCGTCAGGGTGGCATCGGGGGCGCCCTCGGTGGCAAAGGGGTAGGGCGTGCCCTTCATGCCGACGTAGGGCGCGGTCTGGGCCGCCCTGTCGACGATGAACTCATAGGCGACCTTGCCGGTGAGGGGCTTGCCACCTGTGTCCCGGGCCACCGGGGGCTTCAGGATGAAGGGTTTGTCCGACGGCCCGCCCGGCTGGACATCCCAGGTCCAGGCGGACCACAGCAGGGTGAAGCCGCGCTTGAAGAAGAAGCCGTTGCCGGTATCGGCCAGGGTGGTGGGATCGTTGTGCGGCGGGTTGGCGCCGTTGACCTGGCCCAGGGCCGCGATGCCGCCGCGGTTGTTGACGTCGTAAAACAGCGCGCCGTTGCGCCCGCCCGCATTAACGGGTCGCAGCATCATGAAATCCGTGGCGAAGACCACGCGGCCGTGATCGTCCTTGGGGGCCAGCGCCAGGTCGGTGATGCGGGCGTTGGCGGGCAGCGCCGGGTCCAACGCGATCCAGGCCGTCCCCCGGATCTTCTCGTATGGGCCCACGGCTCCGAAGGCCGTTCCATCGGCCAGCGCCGTGCGCTCGGTGATTTCCACGCGCTCCACCGCCGCCTGGGCCGGTGCCGTCCAGACGGGTTGGACCGCCAACAGGCCCATCAGGATAATCAGACGCCGCATTGCCAACCGCCCTGTTCGTGACGTGTGCGGCAAGGCTAATGCGGCGTCCGGGTGTTGATCAATCGCGATGGGCGGCCTCATCCACGGCCCGGTCCAGTTCCTGGATGGCGCAGACGATGTGGTAGAAGCTGCTGGCCGGCGCCGCCTCCTCGACGAAGGTGCCGTCCGGGTTCAGGCGGTCGCGCCACAGGCCCTTCACCGGGGTGTCGAAGTATTTCATCAGGCCGCGCCCGCCGTTGGCGGCCATGGTCCAGTAGCTGTCGCTGCGGTCGGCGTCGTCGCGGGTGGCCAGGGCCGCCAGCACGGCGGCCTTGATGCGCTCCGTCTGCGGCCACAGGCGGGCGACGGGGTCGTGCGGGGTCAGGTCGTCCAGCAGGGCGTTCATGGCCACGCCGCGCGCCGGGTCCACGCCGGGCCCCTCACCGATGGCGATCATGCGCCAGGCGGCGTCCGCCGCCGCCTTGCTGCCGCTCAGGGCGGACCAGCGCAGCATCAGCCAGGACCATTCGAACTGGTGCCCCGGCTCGACGATGCGGCCGGGCGTGCCGGCCTGGGGCCGCCAGTCACCGTCGAAGAACTCCTTCAGCCCGCCCATGTCGTCGTCGATGAAGCGGGTGAGCGCCAGGCCCACGATCTCCTCGGCCAGGTCGCGCCAGCCGGCATCGCCGCCCTGCTCCATCCAGGCCAGGCAGGCCTCCAGCATGTGCATGTGCGGGTTGGACAGCAGGGGCAGGGTGCGGGGATGGCTTTCCTCGAACCCGCCTTGGCCATGGTGCAGCGTCTCCAGCAGGCGCTGGCGCACGGCCACGGCCATTTCTTCGGGCGTGCGGTTCTCCGGCGTGGCGCTCTGCGCGGCGGCGAGCGCGAACAGGGCGAAGGCCTGGTCGTACAGCACCACGGTGTCGTCCAGGGCGGTGCCGTCCGGTGCCACCTTGGTGCGGAACAGGCCGTCGGGCCGGCGGTAATGGTTCAGGAAAAAGGTCAGGCCATGCTCCGCCGCCTCACGCACCGGGCCGTTCCAGCCGGACCGGGCGGCGACGGAATAGGAATAGACCTGGCGGGCCTGCACCCGCGCCCGGCGGGCGTCGTTGGTGGGCTTGCCGTCCAGCCCCAGTTTCTCATGGAAGCCGCCGTGCATCCGGTCCGCCCCCACCTCCCACCACAAGGGATAGGCATGCTCCACCAGCCAGGCCTTCAGTTGGCCGCGAACGGCGGCGGCGTCGAGGAAAGCGGCGGAGGGGGTGGTGGACATGCGGCGTTCCTTTCGTCCGGGGAATCCAATACGGCATCGCGGACGAAGGCCCCGCGCTCCCGCATGCGGAACCGCCGTACCCCCGTCCTCGACCCGGACCATATCGTGGGGTTGGGAAAATGAAAGTTGAAATATTAATTGCCGGTGGTCAGGCGGCGGCGGTCTTCATCAAGGCGGCGCGCGACGGCAACAGCCGGTCGTTGAAGGGCAGGATGGCGGCCCCCACCGCCGGCGCGTCCATAGCCGTGGCCGCCCGATAGACCGGGGCGATCACCGGAATGGTGCCCGTGTGTGCCCGCAGCCGCTCCGTGATCAGTTGGGCCAGGCGGTCCAACTGCGGCAAGGGCAGGCGGCCGCCCAGGAAGATGGCTTCCGGATTGACCAGGCAACTGACGGCGATGATGGGCGGTGTCAGCAGCTCAGCCGCCAGGTCCAGCCACTGGTCCACCAGGCCCTGGCCCTCCGCATCCAGTCCGGCCAACTGGTCCGGCTGGCTCAAGGGATAGCCCTTGGATTGCAGGAAGCTGAACAACGCGGACAGCGACACCGCCTCCTGCAGGGAGGCGGCAGGCGTGCGGGGGGAAGAGACAGGCAGGAAGCCGATCTCGCCGCTGCGGCCCTGCGCGCCCCTGAAATAATGCCCATCGATGACCATGCCGCCACCCAGGCCCCGGCTGATCAGGATGTAGAAGAAGCTGGGGTCGTGCAGCCCATGGCCGAACTGAAGTTCGCCCAACGCCGCTGCCGCCGCGTCGTTCTCCAGGAACACCGGCAGGGGCAGGATGGCGGAAAACAGCCGCGCCACGTCGACGGTGTTCCAGATATCGTAACTGGCGGGCCGGTTGGGCAGGTTCACCCGGCCCAGGTCGTCGGGCACGGCGACGCCGATGCCGACGATGCGTTCCCGCGGGAAGGCGCCGTCCGACAGCAGCGCGTCCACCTGCTCCTTGAAGAAGGCGACCACGGCATCCGGCAGGGGAAAGTCGATGTCCAGCGTGGCGCGATGGCGGATTTGTCCCAGCAGGTCCAGCACCAGCACCGTGACGTGGTCGCGGTCGACATTGACGCCGATGGAGTAGCAGCCATCGGGATTGATGGCCAGGCGCATGGCCGGCTGGCCCCGGGCCCCGTGCAGGCGCCCGACTTCCATAATCAATTGGTCGTTCAGCAGGCGCTTGGTGATGTTGGCGATGGCCGGGGCCGTCAGCCCGGTGATGGTCGCCAGCTCGCTGCGGGTGATGGGTCCGCTGACTCGGATGGCCTGCAGCATGACGCGCTGGTTGTGATCGCCCGCGCGTTCCAGATTCGTGCCCGACAGGCTGGCGCCCAGCGACGGGTGCAGGTCGGCGGAACGATGGGGCGCGGGGGCGGGCATCCGAATATATCCTTTTTAAATTTAACGAAGATTATGGTGGGGATCGTGGGGCAATGCCAGCCCTGACACAATCCCACATTTAATGACGGCCCCATCAGGTTCTACCGGTGCTACGTCCACCCGGCGGCCAGGGCGACTCCACGGGGACGCTTCGGAAAGAAAGGACAGCAGCGCAGCCCTAATTTCCTGTCTCGGCGTCCCTCAATGGCAGAGGTCGTGCTTCGTTCACTAATCTTTACGACATAGTCCCCTGGGGGATGAAAGCGCTGATTGCCGATCGGCCTTGACGCCATCGGGACGCCGTCGCCAGGATCGGGCGTCGTGGCTCTTCGCCGCCTCGCTTCCCTCATATCCCGGGGTCTCGCATGGGACGCTGCGCCGCGTTGGTCGCCCATCTGGTCACCGCAATCCTGCTGCTGGCCCCGCCCTGGTGCGGCCCGGCGATGGCGGCGGGAATGCTGGCGCCATCCGGCGCATTGGCGCAGAGCGATACCGATGCCAGCGGCGCTTGCGTCTGGTTCAACGCCCCCTTGGCGGAAAACCGGGGCGACCTGTCCGCCTTCGTCGCTCTGGAGCCGGCGGCGGATATCGCGGTGACGGCCAGTGACCGACAGCTGTGTCTCAGCGGCCTGGAGCCGGGCAAGGCCTACAGCGTCACCGTGCGCGCTGGCCTGCCGGCCGCCGACGGTGCCGTCCTGCCCAAGAACCTGACCTTCCGCCTGGTGATGCACGACCTGCCGGGCAGTGTCCGCGTCGCCGGCACCGGTTATGTCCTGCCCCGGGTGGGCAATGCCGGGGTGGGGGTGGAGACGGTGAACATTCCCCGGGTGACGCTCAGCCTCTACCGCGCTCCGGAAACCGCCCTGACCAACCTGTCTCTGAACCAGGATCCGACGGGCTGGAGTGTCGAGAGCCTGGTGAACGACAAGGTGCGCCCGGTATGGACCGGGACCATGGACACCAAGGGCCAGCAGAACAAGCGCAGTGTCACCAATTTCCCCCTGGACCAGGTTCTGAAGGACCGGCAACCCGGCGCCTACCTGCTGGTGGTCGAGGACGAGAAGCTGGCCAAGAACCGGGATGACATGCCCTACCAGGAGCGCGAGGCCCGCACGGCCGCACGCTGGTTGGTTGAGACCGACATGGCGCTGACCGCGCTGACGGGTGGGGATGGCCTGACGGTGGTCGCCCGGTCGCTGGCCAAGGCCACGCCCATCTCCGGTGCCCGCGTGGTGCTGGTGGCGCACGATTCCGGCACCCTGGGGGAGGCCAAGACCGATGGCGATGGCATCGCCCATTTCCCCATCGGGCTGCTGCGCGGCAAGGGCGGCGCGCGGCCGGCCCTGGTGGAGGCGTTCGCCGGCGGTCCCTCACTCATTCCCTTCGCCAGCTCGCCGGCCGATTTCGCCGCCCTGTCGCTGGATCGCGCCGCGTTTGACTTCAGCGCGCGCGGTGCCGACGGCCGGCCCGACCCCGGCCCCCTGGACGCCTATGTCTACACCGAGAGGGGCATCTATCGCCCGGGGGAGGTGGTGCATGCCGCCTTCATGCTGCGGGACGCGCAGATCCGCACCAGCGCCGTGGACACCCTGGCAATCGTCGTCCGGCGCAGCGATGGGGTGGAGGCGGCCCACCTGACGGCCAAGCTGGCCAGCGGGGCCGGTACCGTTGACGTGCCCATCAGCGCCGCCGCACCCCGGGGGGAATGGAAGATCGACCTCTATGTCGCCGGCGGCGACGCGGTGGTGGGCAGCGGCAGCTTCCAGGTGGAGGATTTCGTCCCCGAACGCCTGAAGGTGACCATCGGCAAGGCACCGGCCGCCACTCTGGCGGCGGGTCAGGCCGCGACCCTGCCGGTGGAGGCGCGCTTTCTCTATGGCGCCGCGGCCGGGGACCTGCCGGTCGGTGGCGAGGTGCGGCTGGAGCGCGACGACAAGCCCTTCGCCAAGTGGACCGATTTCGCGTTCGGCCGCGATGACGACAAGTTCGAGCCGCAGACGGCGTCGGCCGTCGATACCCATACCGATGGCGAGGGCAAGGCCCAGGTGCAGTTCCCCGTGCCTGAGGCCGGTACCGCGACCGCCCCCTTGCGCGCCGTGGTGACCGTGGCGGTGGTCGAGCCGGGCGGCCGGGTGACACGCGACCAGACGGCGCTGCCGGTCAATTACCGGGCGGGCTTCGTCGGCGTGCGCCCCCTTTTCGCCAACCATCGGGTGCGGGAGGGGGGCAACGCCGATTTCGACATCTTGGCGGTGGACGGCCAGGGCGCGCCCCAGGCGGTCAAGGGGCTGCGCTACACCGTCAGCCTGGTGGATCGCCATTACACCTGGTATCGCAGCGGGTACCAGTGGTCCTACAAGTCCAGCGCGCAATACCAGACGGTGGCCAGCGGCACCCTGGACCTGGACGCTGGCAAGCCCGCGCGCCTCAGCCAACGGCTGGAGTGGGGTGAATACCGCCTGCTGGTGGAAAATCCCGCCAACGGCGCCGTCACCACCGTACCCTTCTACAGCGGCTGGTACATGGCGGGCGCCAGCACGGACGCGCCCGACGTCGTGCCCTCGGCCTTGGACAAGGCCGCCTACCGCGCTGGCGACACCGCGCACCTGCGTATCGAACCGCCCTTCGCCGGGCAGATGCAGGTGGCGGTCGCCGGCCAGGAGGTCCACGTCCTGACCACCCGCGCGGTGGGGGCGGAGCCGGTGACGGTGGATATACCGGTGAAGGCGGAATGGGGCGCCGGCGCCTATGCCCTGGTGTCCTTCGTCAGGCCGGCGGACAAGGTGGTGGGGCATCAGCCCGTGCGCGCGGTTGGACTGGCCTGGATTCCGGTGGATTCCGCCCCCAAGGCGCTGACGGTCAGCATCAACGCGCCCAAGACCCTGCGTCCCCGGCAGAAGGTGGACGTGCAGGTGGACGCGGCGGGCGCGGGGGCGGGGGCCTACGTCACCGTGGCGGCGGTCGATGAGGGCATCCTGCAACTGACCCGGTTCCGCAGTCCCGATCCCCTGGCCCATTACTTCGCCAAGCGCAAGCTGGCGGCGGAGATGCGCGACGATTACGGCCGCCTGCTGGAAAGCCAGGCGGGGCAGACCGGCGTGCTGCGCCAGGGGGGCGATGGGTCGCCGGGCGGGGCCGGCCTGCCGGTGGTCCCCACCCGCACCGTCGCCCTGTTCTCCGGCCTGGTGCCGCTGGACGGCAAGGGCCATGGGAAGGTGACGCTGGACATTCCGGACTTCAACGGCAGCCTGCGCCTGATGGCGGTGGCCCTGGACAAGGACCGCATGGGCATGGCCGAGGGGGCCATGGTGGTGCGCGACCCGGTGGTGGCGGAGGTGATATTGCCCCGCTTCCTGGCGCCCAACGATACCGCGGCCGGGACCTTGCTGCTGCACAACCTGGAAGGGGCCGTCGGCGACTATCGCGTGACGCTGGTGGCCGATGGCGCGTTGAAGCTGGCGGGCGATGCCCGGCGCACCGTGACCCTGGCCGCCGGCCAGCGCGTGGTGCAGCCCGTGGCACTGCGCGGCGGCGAGGCCGGCATCGGAGGGCTGACGCTGCAGGTGGAGGGGCCGGGCGGCCTGAAACTGGAGCGGTCGTGGCCCATCACCGTGCGCCCGGCGGAGGCGCCCATCGTCATGGCCGAGCAGCGCCAGCAGGCGCCGGGCGAGGCCTTCACCCTGCCGTCCAACCTGCTGGACGTCTTCCTGCCCGGCACCGGCAGCATCACGCTGTCCTATGCCAACCTGCCCGGCATCGACGTCGCCGGCCTGATGAAGGATTTGGACCTTTATCCCTATGGCTGCACCGAGCAGACCACCAGCCGCGCCCTGCCGTTGGTCGCCTTTCGCGACTTGGCCCGCCAGTTGGGGCTGGAGGGCAATGTGAAGGACCCGGACAACCGGGTGAACACCGCCATAGACCGGCTGTTGCAGCGACAGGACACCACGGGCCAGTTCGGCCTGTGGGCGGCGGGCGACGGCTTGGGATCGACCTGGCTGCAGATGTACGTGTTCGACTTCCTCACCCGCGCGCGGGGGGCCGGCTATTTCGTGCCCGACACGGCGATGCAGTCGCTGGCCGACTGGGTGACGCAGCAGACCGACCGGGGTGTGGGTGCCACGGGGCAGGAGGGGGAGGCGCTGGTCTATGGCCAGTATCTGCTGGCCAGGGGCGGCCACGCCAACCCCGCCAACCTGCGCTATATCCACGACGTGACGGGGGAACAGCTTTCCACCGGCCCGCTGGCCTATGCCCAACTGGGGGCGGCCCTGCTGGCGTCCGGCGACAAGGCGCGGGCGGACGTGGCGTTCGAGCGGGCGCGGCGGCATCTGGGCCAGTCCTCCCGCGATTATTACAGCAGCCCGCTGCGCGACGCCGCCGCCACCCTGGCGGTGGCGGCCGAGGCCAACAACACGCCCTTGCAGGAGACGGTGCTGCGCCTGGCGCTCTCGGGCCTCAAGGAGCCGTGGTACTACAACACCAACCAGAAAAGCTGGCTGCTGCTGGCGGCGCAGGCCATCCTGGCCAAGGGCCAGCCCATCACGCTGACCACCACCGGCTACGCCAAGGCAGCCACCGGGCGCGCCCTGACCTACAGCCCGACCCCGGCGCAGATGGCCGCGGGCTTCGGGGTGGTCAACAGCGGCGCGGCCCCGGTTTGGCGCACGGTGCAACTGCGCGGCGTGCCCAAGGAAAGCCCCGGCCCGGTGTCCGAGGGCATCACCTTGACCAAGGAGGTCTACACCCTGGACGGCCAGCCCGCCGGCACCGACCACGTCGCACGCAACACGCGGCTGGTGGTGGTGCTGACCGGCACCTTGCAGCAGCCTGTGAAGCGGACCTTGGTGACCGTCGATCCGCTGCCGGCGGGATGGGAGATCGAGTCCGTCCTGCGTCCGGCCCGCAAGGGCAAGAAGGGCCTGGACTGGTTGAAGAACCTCAGCCGCGCCGCGGTGGCGGAGGCCCGGGACGATCGCTTCGTCGGCGTGCTGGACGCGGGCCAATCCTCCTGGTTCTACCGGGACGAGGATGATGAGGACGAAAGTGAAGGCGGGGAGGAGGACAGCGGCCCCACCCAGGGCTTCCGCTTCGCCTACATCGTGCGGGCGGTCACCCCGGGCCAGTTCGCGTTGCCCCCCGCCTCCACCCAGGACATGTACGACCCGGGCGCCATTGCCCGCACCGCCGCCGGCCGCACCGTGGTGGACGCGGTGCCGTGACACCCGACCCGTCCACCGTTTCCCCGCCGGCGCGGCCCGGGCGGGCACGGGCGGCGCGGTGGGCCCGGCGTCTGGGGGCCGGGGCGCTGGTCCTTGCCGTCCTGGCGCTGGTGGCCGACCGGCTGTTCCCGCCCGATCTGGCGCGCTGGCAAAAACGGTCCACCCTGGTGACGGACGAGAAGGGGGAGGTGCTGCGCGCCTTCATCACCGACGACGACGCCTGGCGGCTGCCCCTGACGGCAGCGGAGGCCAGCCCGCTGTATCTGAAGCTGCTGGTCGCCTATGAGGACCACCGTTTTTACCACCATCCCGGTGTCGACCCGCTGGCCCTCGCCCGGGCCCTGGCGCAGGCCATCCGCCACGGGCGCATCGTTTCCGGCGGGTCCACCCTGACCATGCAGGTGGCCCGCCTGCTGGAGCCGCGCCCCCGGACGGTGTGGGCCAAGCTGGTGGAGATGGCGCGGGCCGTGCAGTTGGAGGCGCGGTTCTCCAAGCGCGACATCCTGGGCATGTACCTGACCCTGGCGCCCTTCGGCGGCAACCTGGAGGGCGCACGCGCGGCGTCCCTGGCCTATTTCGACCGGGCGCCCGCGGCGCTGACGCCGGGGCAGGCGGCCCTGCTGGTGACGCTGCCGCAGTCGCCCACCAAGCGCCGGCCGGATTTGGAGCCGGCGGCGGCGCGGGCGGGGCGGGACGGCCTGCTGCGCCGCATGGCCGCCGCCGGCGTGCTGACCCGCCAGGCGGCGCGGGAAGCGATGTCGGAGCCGTTGCCCCTTGGGCGCCGGCCACTGCCCTTCCTGGCGCCCCATCTGGCCGACCGCTTGCGCCGCGCGGCGCCGCCGGGTGCCGTCATCGCCAGTACCTTGGACGCCGGCCTGCAGCGCCGGGTGGAAGCGCTGGTGCGCGATGCCCAGGGCACGCTGGAGCCCGAGGCCGAGATCGCCGTGCTGGTCATGGAGGTCGGCAGCCGCAAGGCCCGCGCCTATGTCGGGGGCAGCTTCAGCGGCCCCTTCGGCCAGGTCGACATGGTGGCCGCCCCCCGATCCCCCGGCTCGGCCCTGAAGCCTTTCCTCTATGGCCTGGGCTTCGAGGCGCTACCCCTGCATCCCGAAACCCGCATCAACGACGCGCCGACCATCTTCGGCGACTACGCGCCGCGCAACTTCGACGGCGGGTTCCATGGGCTGGTGACGGTGCGCGAGGCGCTGCAACAGTCGCTCAACGTTCCGGCGGTGAAGGTGCTGGACCGGCTGGGGCCCGCCCGTTTCCTGGGCCGCCTGCGGGATGCGGGGGCGCAGGTCGCCTTGCCCCGGCCGGACGCCACCCCCGGCCTGCCCCTGGCCTTGGGCGGCCTGGGTCTGAGCCTGGCGGACCTGACCAGTCTTTATGCCGACCTGGCCGATGGCGGACAGGCCCAGCCCCTGCTGCTGACCCCCCAATCCGGGGCCAAGCGTCCCGGCCACCGGCTGATGAGCCCGGTGGCGGCGTGGTATGTGGCGGACATCCTGGCGGGCACGCCCCGGCCCGATGGACGCGCCGCCGTCGGGGGCCGGTGGCTGGCCTACAAGACGGGCACCTCCTATGGCTTCCGTGACGCCTGGGCCGTCGGTTTCACCCCCGCCTATGTGGTCGGGGTGTGGGTGGGCCGGCCTGATGGGACCCCCCGGCCCGGCGCCGCCGGCCGCGATACCGCCGCGCCGCTCCTGTTCCGCTTGATGGACCTGGTGCCGGATCACGGGGGCCCTCCCGATCCGCCGCCCGGTGTGCTGGAGGCCGGCCCCGGCCATGCCTTGCCCCCGGCGCTGGCCCTATTCGACCGGGGTGGGCCTGGTGTGACGCAAGCCCAGGCCCCCTTGCGCATCGCCTTTCCCCCCGATGGCGCGGAGGTGGAACGAACGGAAGGGCGTAATGGCACCCCCATTCCCGTCCCGCTGGAGGCCCTGGGCGGCCAGCCCCCCTTGCGTTGGCTGGTCAACGGCCTGCCTCTGCCGCCGGCCGCCGGGGATGCGGCGGACTGGGTACCGGATGGCATCGGCTTCGCCGACATCGCCGTCATCGACGCGGCCGGCCAGCGGGCCAAGGCCAGCGTGCGGGTACGATGATGGGTGCATTCGATGCAGCCGCGCGATGGCTGATGTGAGAGGCTGTTTCCGCTTCGTCGACTACCACCACCGATGGCACCGGCCATGACGCTTTCATTCCTACACCGGGTGGATCGCTGTTCCGGGGCCGTGCGCGCCCTGTTGCTGGGGGCCGCCGTCTGCATTCCCACGTTAGCCTGGCCCATCATGGTGGGGGCGCAAGGCGGGGCGCCGCCCGCCACAGCCCCCACCGCGACGTCCCTGACGCCGGAGCAGAGGGACGCCACATGGCGCCAAGCCACCAAGGGGGCACGGGAACGGGACGCCCTGCTGAAAAAGGTGGCGGCGGGCGATGCCGGCGGGCCCTTCCGGCCGGATTGGGACTCCTTACGCACCTGGCAGGTGCCGCAATGGTACACGGATGCCAAGTTCGGCATCTTCATCCACTGGGGCGTCTATTCCGTGCCGGCCTTCGGCAGCGAATGGTATTCGCGCCGCATGTACATGCAGGGCAGCAAGGAATACCAGCACCACCTGGCCGTTTATGGCCCGCCGGACAAGTTCGGCTACAAGGACTTCATCCCCCTGTTCAAGGCGGAGAAGTACGATCCCCGCGCCTGGGCCGCCCTGTTCCGCGCGGCGGGTGCCCGCTATGTCGTGCCGGTGGCGGAACATCATGACGGCTTCGCGATGTACGCCACCCGCCTGTCCGACTGGTCGGCCCTGCGCATGGGCCCCAAGCGCGACCTGATCGGTGACTTGGCGCGGGCGGTGCGGGCGCAGGGCCTGCACCTGGGCCTGTCCTCCCACCGTGCGGAACATGACTGGTTCTTTGGCGAGGGCCGCAAGATCGCGTCGGACGTGAATGACCCGCGCTACGCCGACCTCTACGGCCCGGCGCAGGCGCGCCTGACGGCGGAGGATACGGGCGACGCCCAGATGACGGGCGACTTCACCTACGTGTCCACCGCTTGGCTGGACGATTGGTTGGCGCGCACGGCGGAACTGGTGGAGGATTACCACCCCGACCTCATTTACTTTGACTGGTGGATCAGCCATCCGGCCTTCCGCACCACCCTGCCCAAGTTCCTCGCCTATTATTACAACACCCAAGGCCGGCGCGGGGCGTCGGCGGTGGTGAATTACAAGGAGGGGGCGCTGGCGGCCGCCAGCGGTGTGGCGGATGTGGAGCGGGGGCTGATGCCCGATATCCAGCCCCGCGTCTGGCAGACCTGCACATCCTTGGGCGACTACAGCTGGGGCTATATCGAGGGGGAGCGCTACAAGTCGCCGGATAAGGTCATCCACCTGCTGGCCGACATCGTGTCCAAGAACGGCAATTTGCTCTTGAACATCGGCCCGCGCGCCGACGGCACCATCCCGGAGGAGGCGCAGGACAGGCTGCGGGCCATCGGCGCCTGGCTGAAGACCAATGGCGAGGCCATCTACGGCACCCGGCCGTGGCGCCAATTCGGCGAGGGGCCCGCGCAGATGGCCAGCGGCTCGTTCAAGGAGGGAGAGACGGACAGGCCCCTAGGGCCGGAGGATTTCCGCTTCACCGTCAAGGGTGACACCCTCTACGCCATCGAGATGGGCTGGCCGGAGGACGGGCGGGCCGTCATCCACGCCCTGCCGGCGGGCGAACCGGTCAAGGCCGTCATCCTGCTGGATGGTGGGGCCGGCCAAACCATTTCCTTCCACCAGGATGGGGAAGGCCTGCACCTGATAGTGCCTAAACAGGCGCCCGGCGACTACGCCTTTGTCTACCGCATCGAACGCTGAGCGGGTTAGCCCCTCCGTGTTATGGCGGAGGGCATACTGGTTCCGCGCGTCACCTCGCTTTTATAGTTTATTCCCGGGGCGCGGGTGGCAAAGGGTAATGGAAGAGATCGAATTTTTAGCGGGCTGGGAACAGTGCGTAGGGCATGTCGAAATCAACAACCCGGCCGTGCGGTTGCCCCGCGTGAGCATTTGCGCCATCGTCAAGAACGAAGGCGATTTTCTGCTGGAATGGGTCGCCTACTACCGGCTGATGGGGGTTGACCGCTTCGTCATCTATGACAATGGCAGCACCGATGGCACGCGTCTGCTGTTGGACCGCATCGCCGCATGCGCCGGCATCACCGTCGTGGACTGGCCGTCGGCCGCCGGGCACGCCACGCTGCTTTTCCCCGAAGCTCGCGATGTCGTGATGTCGCTTCCCAATCCGCAGGATTTCGATTGGTGGGGAAACACGACGCTGGGGCCGCAACTGCGCGCCTACAACCATTTCCTGACCTACTTCGGGGCGGAAACCGACTGGGCGCTGTTCATCGACGCCGATGAATTCGTCGTCAGCCGGGAAGGGCTTTCCCTGCCGGCGCTGGCGGCGAACTATGGTGCCGCCCCCGGCGTGGGGGCGGTCGCGGTCAATTGGCGCTACTTCGGTTCCAGCGGGCAGTTGGAACCCGATGGCCGGCTGGTGACCGAGCGCTTCACCCGTTGCGCTCCGGCACGGCACAATGGGCATGTCCATATGAAGACCTTGGCGCGGACGGCCGCCGTGGACCGCATGCTCATCCATTCCGGACGTCTGCGGGAGGGGTGGCGCTATGTCGATGACCTGGGGGCCGCCGTTGAATTGCGCGACCACGCCTTTACGCCCGACATTTCCCACGCCCGGCTGTACATCCATCACTATTCCGTCAAGTCGCGGTGGGAGTTCGAGCGCAAGCGGGCGCGGGGGCGGGCCCCGTACCCGGATCACCACCCGCACAAGCATGAAGGATTGGACGACGCGTATTTCCGCCGTCAGGACCTGAATGATGAGGAGGATGTGACCCTGCTTCGCCACGTTCCGGCCGTGAAGGCGGAGATGGCGCGCCTCCTGGGCTGAAACGACGCCCCTTTCAGACAAAAGGGCGATGAGGTGTGCAAGCGCCAGGATGCCATCCGGCGTACCTTTTCCAGGCGGCGGCGGGGTGCCCCCCGCACTTTTATCACCCCGTCGCCTTCCTCCCCATGGGCGGACCCCGCGGCCCCTGCCGCACCGCCAGACTTGATGCCCGCGCCCATCATCCAGGGCGCGGGCATCGCTTTATCCGGCGCCTGCGGTCGCGGGCTGCAGCGGCACGAGGCGCCCTCTCGTGCCACCTGGGTATCACTCCGGCGTGCTGGCGTCGGATGAGCGCTGCCAGATGTTCAGGCCGGTATCGACGGCGTGGGCGTCGATCTCCGCCAGCTCCGCGTCCGTGAACGTCAGGTTCTTCAGCGCGTCCAGGCTGTCGTCCAATTGGGCCACGGTGCGGGCGCCGATGAGGGCGGAGGTGACGCGGGCGTCGCGCAGCACCCAGGCGATGGCCATCTGCGCCAGGGTCTGGCCGCGCCGCTCGGCGATGGCGTTCAGGGCGCGCACATGCGCCAGCGCCGTCGGCGTCAGCAGCTCTTCCTTGAAGGAACCGCCCTTGGCGGCGCGGGCGTCGGCTGGCACGCCATTCAGGTACTTCCTGGACAGGAGGCCCTGTGCCAGCGGGGAGAAGGCGATGCAGCCGATGCCGGCATCCTTCAAGGTTTCCAGCAGGCCGCCCTCGATCCAGCGGTTCAGCATGGAATAGCTGGGCTGATGGATCAGGCAGGGCGTGCCCATCTCCTTCAGCAGCGCCGCCGCCTTGGCCGTCATGTCGGCTGAGTAGGAGGAGATGCCGACGTACAGCGCCTTGCCCTGGCGCACCACCTGGGCCAGGGCGCCCATGGTCTCTTCCAGCGGCGTGGTCGGGTCGACACGATGGGAATAGAAGATGTCGACATACTCCAGGCCCATGCGGCGCAGGCTCTGGTCCAGGCTGGCGATCAGGTACTTGCGCGACCCGCCGATGCCGTAGGGCCCGGGCCACATGTCGTATCCGGCCTTGGTGGAGATGATCATCTCATCCCGGTAGGGGCGGAAATCGGTGGCCATCACCCGGCCGAAATTCTCTTCCGCCGAGCCATAGGGCGGGCCGTAGTTGTTGGCCAGGTCGAAGTGGGTGACGCCGCGGTCGAAGGCCCGGCGCAGGATGGCGCGGCCGGTTTCGAAGACGTCGGCGCCGCCGAAATTGTGCCACAGGCCCAGTGAGATGGCGGGCAGGTCCAAGCCGCTGCGCCCGCAGCGGCGATAGGGCATGGCCTCGTAACGGTCGTCGGCGGCACGGTAGAGGGATTGCATGTCTCAGGCTCCAGCTAGGGGCGGTGACCGGGGCACCATAAGGGGATCGCCGGTGGGCTCCAAGGCGGGAGTGATTAACGCCGCGAGGCCGCCCTCCCGAAACGCAAAGAGGGCCGGCAACGGGATCAACCGTTGCCGGCCCTCTTGTCTCAGCCGCAGGACGCTTGCCTTCAAGCCGCCTTGATCGCGGCCAGGAAACGGCTGACGTGGGCTTGCAGCACGTCCGACTGTTCCGACAGGTCGTGGGCGGCACCCAACACCTGGGTGGCGGCGGCACCGGCCTGCCCGGCGGCCTGGGTCACGGCGCCCAGGGCGTCGGCCACGCCTTGGGTGCCGGTGGCGGCCTGGCCGACATTGCGGCTGATTTCCGTGGTCGAGGCGCCTTGCTGCTCCATGGCGGCGGCGATGGAGGTGGAAATGCCGTTCACCTCCTCGATCACCGTGCCGATGGCCTGGATGGCGCTGGCGGTGCGCGATGACACCTGCTGCACGGCCATGATCTGCGCGGCGATGTCCTCGGTCGCCTTGGCCGTCTGGTTGGCCAGGCCCTTCACCTCCGCCGCCACGACGGAGAAGCCCTTGCCGGCCTCACCGGCGCGCGCCGCCTCAATGGTGGCGTTCAGCGCCAGCAGGTTGGTCTGTTCCGCGATGGTCTGGATCAGGGTAACGACCTCACCGATACGCTGGGTGGCGTCCGTCAGGCCGGCGACGGTGGCCATGGTTTCCCGCGTGTCCATGCTGGCGCGGCTGGCGATGGCTTGGGCGTGCACCACCTGGCGGTTGATCTCCGCGATGCTGGCCGCCATCTCCTCCGCCGCCGCGGCCACCGTCTGGACGTTGGCGGTGGTCTGCCCGGCGGCGGCGGCGGCGCTGGCCGACTGGCGGTTGGTTTCCCCCGCCACGCCGGACATGCTCTGCGCGGCGGCGTCCAACTCGGCGGCGGCGCCGCTGAACTGCCGCAGGATGTCGGAGGACTGCCGGTCGAAGTCGCTGACCAGGCTGTCGATCGCGGCGACGCGGCGGGCCTTGGCCGCCTCCGCCTCGCGTTGGGCGGCCGCCAAGCGGTCGGCTTCCACCAGGCCGTCGCGGAAGACCTGGACCGCCCGGGCCATGGCGCCGATCTCATCCTGGCGGTCGGCGCCGGGAATGGCGGTATCCAACTGCCGCTGGCTCAGTCGCGTCATCGCCGCCGTCAGCAGGCGGGTGGGGCGGCCGGTGGTCAGCACGGTGACGGCGCCGGCGCCGAAGGCTACGGCCAGGGCCAAGCCCAGCGCCACCAGCGTACCCAGGCGCGAACTGCCAGTGGTTCGGCTCAGCAGGGCGTAAGCATCCTGGCCGGCGCGATAGTTAAGGTCAGCCGCGTCGGTCAGCACCTTGATAAGGGCACGCGTCTGTTCCCGGTTTGCTCCGGCGTAGAGCTTCAACGCCGTCTCCCGGTCGCCCTTGCGCAGGGCGTCGGCGACCTGGGTGGAAGAGGCGAGGAACTGCGGCCACAGTTGGTCGAACTGGTCCATCTGCGACCGCTCGATGGTGATCAGCGGGTCGTAGGCCCGGCGGCCCTTGGCCACGCGATCCAGTTCCTGGGCAACGATCTTTTCCTGCTCGGCCCGCGCCGCGTCATCGGTGGCCAGCAACATGCCCTGCTGGAAGCGCCGGGCCTCCAATACGCCCTGCAGCAGTTCATTGCTGGCGACGATGGAGGGCAGGGCATCGGTTCCCAGGTCCGCGGCGGCTCGTTCGATACGGGATAGACGCTCCAGGGCGAACAGCCCCAGGCCCAGGGTCACGAGCAGGACCAGCGCGAAGGCCCAGAATATCCGGGTACGTAAGGAAAGATCGACAAGACGCGGCATGGCGGCTCCTGCAGTGGATTGCGCTGTTGTCCCTATACCTTCCCCAAAAGAGATGCCTCGTTATGGGGAGAGGTTCTGGGATGCACCTGTCCAATTGCTACCGTGGTTAGCCGCCTATCCTGTCGCCCGTAGGCGGGCTGCGGCGTTCTGCCGCTATCTTGCTATCATTAGATGGGATTTTATCTAATTGGTGCCGATCAGGGGCGGCGCCTTTACTACACCGGCTCCGCCAGGTCCGCTGTTTCCACCTGGCGCAGCACGGTGCGCAGGGTCAGGGCGTCGTCGCTGCCGAAGGCGTGCTCGAACCGTGCTTGCGCCGCCGCCCACAGCGGCTGGGCCTGGGCGATCAGATCCCGCCCCTCCGCCGTCAGCACCAGGACCCGGCGGCGTTTGTCGGCCGGGGTGATGGTCAGGCGCACCAGGTTGCGCTTCTCCAGCGGGCGCAGCAGGTGCCCCAGGGTGGACCTGTCCATGGCCAGCAGGGCCGCCAGATCCTGGATGCCTCTGGGCCCATGGCGGTTCAGGCGGGACAGGATGGAATACTGGTTGATGCCCAGGCCGGTGGGCGCCAGGGCCGCGTCATAGAACTTGGTCAGTCGGCGTGAGGCCTGGCGCAAAGCGGCGCAGTTGCACTGCGTGGGCTCGGACGGGGCGTCGGCGAGGGGGGCGGTATCAGGCATGAACGGTCCTGGTGGAAACGGGCGCCAGCGTATCAGGCGCGCCTGCGGGTGCGCTGTCAACGGCCATATGGGCAATTACCCGTAAATACGACATGCTCATGCTCGGGCATCCCGTTCGGGGTCGCCCGCAACCGGAGGAACACCCATGCCACTCGCCCGCATTGACCTCGTCAGAGGCAAGTCCGCCGAATACCGCCATACCATCGGCGAAGTGATCTACGAGGCTATGCTCAGCACCCTGAACGTGCCCAAGGACGATCGCTTCCAGATCATCACCGAACATGGTGACAGCGACTTCGTGGCCGATCCGACCTATCTGGGTATTCATCGCACCCGCGACACGGTGATCATCCAAGTCACCCTGAACCTGGGCCGGACGCTGGAGGTGAAGAAGGCCTTCTACAAGGCGGTGGCCGATGGCCTGCACGCGCGCCTTGGACTGCGGCGCGAGGATGTGTTCATCAACCTGGTCGAGGTGCCCAAGGAGAACTGGTCCTTCGGCAACGGCGAAGCGCAGTACGCGTGATCCAAGACCGGGGAGGGGAACTGCGCCCGCAGGTCAAAAAGTTCTGAAAAGCAACTATTTCCGGCGCCACTCAACACCCTCTTTGAGAAGACTCGTTTGTGTGGCGCCGGTCCCGCCCGGATGCTGACCGCCTCGACATCAGCGGAGGCGATCATGAGTGCGGGCAAGCAGTTGAAACTGGGCTTCATCCTTCACGGCGTTGGCCGGACCTGGGGGGATTGGCGCCATCCCGACGCGCAGCCCGGCGCCAGCACGGATGTCGCCTTCTACAAACGCCAGGCACAGGTGGCGGAACGGGGCAAGTTCGACTTCCTGTTCGTGGCCGACAGCGTCTACATCACCGAGAAATCCAGTCCCCACTATTTGAATCGGTTCGAGCCGCTGACCATCCTGTCGGCGCTGGCGGGCGCGACCAGCCATATAGGCCTGGTGGGGACCCTGACGGTCAGCTACAGCGAGCCCTACACCGTGGCGCGCCAGTTCGCCTCGCTGGACCATATCAGCGGCGGCCGGGCGGGGTGGAACGTGGTCACCAGCTGGCTGGAGGGCAGCGCCGCCAACTACAGCAAGGCCCAGCACCTTGCCCATGACCAGCGCTATCGCCTGGCGGCGGAGTATCTGGACGTGGTCCAGGGCCTGTGGGACAGCTGGGAGGATGACGCCCTGGTTCATGACAAGGAAAGCGGCGTCTTCTTCGATCCGAAGAAGCTCAACACCCTGGACCATAAGGGGGAGTTCTTCCAGGTGCGGGGACCGCTGAACATCGCCCGTTCGCCCCAGGGGCAGCCGGTGATCTTCCAGGCCGGCGCGTCGGAGGATGGCAAGAACTTCGCCGCCAAGCATGCCGACGCCATCTTCGTCGGCCAGGACGACCTGGCGGAGGCACAGGCGTACTACGCCGACGTGAAGGCGCGGGCCGCCGGCTTCGGCCGCGATCCGGATAAGGTGTTCATCCTGCCGGGCGTGGCGCCGGTGGTGGGCGCCACCGAGGCGGAGGCCGAGGCCAAGTACCAGGAACTGGCCAACCTGGTGTCCATCGAGAACGCCCTGTCCATGCTGGGCCGGCCGTTCAACGACCATGACTTCAGCCAATACGACCTGGACGCGCCTTTCCCCGAGGTCGGGGCCGATGCGTACAACAGCACCCAGAGCGCCGTGCTGAAGATCGTGGCGGCCGCCAAGGCGGACAACCTGACCCTGCGCCAGGTGGCCCAGCGTTTCGCCACCCCGCGCGGCAACTTCGTCGGCACCCCGGAACAGATCGCCGACAAGTTCCAGCACTGGCTGGAAGCCAAGGCCGCCGACGGCTTCGTCTTCTTCGAGGCATTGCCTAAGCAGTTGGACGTGTTCGTGGAGACGGTGGTGCCCATCCTCCAAGACCGCGGCCTGCTGCGGCGGGAGTACGAGGGCGAGACCTTCCGCGACAATCTGGGGCTGGAGGTGCCGGTCAACCGCTTCACCGCCGCCAAGGCGGCGCGGGGGGCCGCCTGACCGCGATCCCTTGAGGCGCGGGGAGCGGACGGGTGGCGTTGGGGCGCCACCCGTCCTTTCTTTTGGGCTCAGCCGGCGCCGTTGGCGGCGCTGAGCACGGCGCGGACGGAGGCGGTGGCGACGTCGGTGTCGATGCCCACGCCGAAGACCTTGCGGCCGTCGCCGGTGCGGCACTCGACATAGGCGGCAGCGCGGGCGTCGCCGCCGTGGCCGATGGCGTGTTCCTGGTAATCGACGATGTCCAGCTCCACCCCGCAATCGGCCTTCAGCGCGGCCAGCACGCTGGACAGCAGGCCATTGCCCCGGCCGCTGACGCTGCGTTCCTCCCGGCCCACGCTGATGCGGCCGACGAACATGCGCTCCTTGCTGCCGGCGGCGCCGGTTTCCTGATAGTCGATCAGTTCGAAACGCTGCAGGCCGGTCAGGCAGTAGGTGTCCTGGAAGATGGACCAGATGTCGGCGGCGGTCAGCTCGCGGCTGGTCTCGTCGGCGTAGCCTTGGACCACGCGGCTGAAGTCGATCTGCAGGGGCCGGGGCAGCTTCAGGCCCTTGTCCTGTTCCATGACCCAGGCGATGCCGCCCTTGCCCGACTGGCTGTTGACGCGGATGACGGCCTCATAGCCGCAGCCCAGGTCGGTGGGGTCGATGGGCAGGTAGGGCACGTCCCAGAATTGGTCGTTGCGCCCGGCCTGCGCGGCGAAGCCCTTCTTGATGGCGTCCTGATGCGATCCGGAGAAGGCGGTGAACACCAGCTCACCCGCATAGGGGTGGCGGGGATGCACCGGGATCTGGTTGCAGTACTGGACCGTCTGGACGACCGACTGGATGTCGGAGAAGTCCAGGCCCGGGTCCACGCCCTGGGTGTACAGGTTCAGGCCCAAGGTCACCAGGTCGACATTGCCTGTGCGCTCGCCATTGCCGAACAGGCAGCCCTCGACACGGTCGGCGCCGGCCTGCACGGCCAGTTCCGCCGCCGCCACGCCGGTGCCCCGGTCGTTGTGGGGATGGACGCTGATGATGACGCTGTCGCGGCGGCTGATCTGGCGGCAGAATCGCTCGATCTGGTCGGCGTAGATGTGCGGGCCGGCGGCCTCCACCGTGGCCGGCAAGTTCAGGATGACGGGCTTGTCCGGCGTGGGTTGCAGCACGTCCAGCACGGCCTCGCACACCTCCAGGGCGAAGTCGGGCTCGGCCGTGCTGAAGGTCTCGGGCGAGTATTCGAAGATCCAGTCGGTCTCGGGATACTTCTCCGCCTGCTCGCGCATGATGGTCACGCCCTTGACGGCGATGTCCTTGATGCCGGCCCGGTCCATGCCGAAGACGATGCGGCGCCAGGCGGGGGAGATGGCGTTGTACATATGGACGATGGCGCGGGGGGCGCCGCGCAGGCTCTCGAACGTACGCTCGATCAGGTCGCGCCGCGCCTGGGTCAGCACCTGGATGGTGACGTCGCCGGGGACCTTGCCGCCGTCCACCAGGCTGCGGACGAAGTCGAATTCCGTCTGCGAGGCGGAGGGGAAGCCGACCTCGATCTCCTTGAAGCCGATCCGCACCAGCATGTCGAAGAAGCGTTGCTTCTTCTCCGCGTCCATGGGGTCGATCAGGGCCTGGTTGCCGTCGCGCAGATCGGTGGACAGCCAGCGCGGCGCGCGGGTGATGGCGCGCGACGGCCAGGTGCGGTCGGGCAGGTCGGCGTGGGCGAAGGGGCGGTATTTGGTGGAGGGATCGCGCAACATGGTCAGGGCGTCTCTGCTTTAAGGGTATTCAGTCGGGGGAGGTGAATACGGCCAAACCTACAGCCGCCGGATGGCCGTCAGGCCCGGCGACCGCCGGTAAGGCGCAGGCGCGCGGCGAGGGTCAGCGGCTGGGCGCTGGCGGCGGCGATGCTGGCTTTGGCAGAAAAGGCCCAGGGGGCGATATCACATGACATGGGTAAAACTCACGAACCTTACGCAACCTTATGACGAAATGCCCGGTCCTCTCAGGAGGCCGGGTTCATAAGGAGCAGCAGGGTGGTCGTGGTCACGGTCATGATGCCCAGGATAAAACCGGCATCCGGGCGGCGTGTCAAGCGAACACGCTTACGAAATTTCAAGGACAGCCATGCCCTGGCATCAAAGGGTCGATGCCGGGGCGATAGCGACAATGTTTGGTCTAAGCCTCTCCGAGGTGGAGCACGAGCATGATCTGCGCTCATGCTCGTGTAGGACGCGACCGCGTCCGCCGGAGATTTCCGGGGAACGGAGTGGACTGGAAATCGAGGACAGCCAAAGGCCCGGACGGGCCTGCCGGCGCCTGATGAATTTACAAATCAAGCGTGGCGGAGAAGCGCACCGTCGCCGGCATGCCGGCATAGAGCGTGGTGCCGCCGGTGGCCCAATAGCGTTCGTTGGTCACGTTGTCGGCGTTGACGCGCAGGGTCAGCCCGCTTCCCCGCACCACGGTCTTGTAGCTGGCGCCCAGGCTGAGCGTGGTGTAGGCGGGCAGATAGGCGCGGTTCTGCGCCTCCGCCGCCCGGTCGCCGGTGTAGTAGACGCCGGCGTTCAGGGCCACGCCGCCCAGGAAGTCGGGATGGTATTCCGCGAAGACGGAGCCGGACCAGCGTGGCGTGTTCTCCACCCGCCGGCCGTCCTGGTAGACGTTGCCCGTGTTCTCCTGCAGGGCGTTCAGATACTGGCCGCTGACCAGCAGCGACACGTCGGGCAAAACCTCCCCCTGGACGGAGGCTTCCACGCCCTGATGCACGGCCGTGCCGTTGACGACATAGGTGTTGTGGATGTCGGTGTAGGCCAGGCCCCGCTCGATATGGAACCAGGCCAGCGACATCATCGCCCCGCCCACCTCCATGCGGCCGCCCGCCTCCACCTGCTTGCTGACCACCGGGTCCAGGATGCTGCCGGCATTGGTGGTGCCGTCGGGTGCGGTGCCGGCGCTCTCCAGCCCCTCGATATAGGTGGCGTACAGGCTGGACTTCGGTGTCAGCTTGTAGACCAGACCGGCGGTCGGCGTGACCGTCTGCACGGCGTAGTTCCGGGCGGTGGAGGCGGTGTCATAGTCGACATAGCGGGCGCCGGCGATCAGCAGCCAGCTCTCGCCCAGGTGCGCCATGTCCATGACATAGCCGCCGGTGTCGATGTTCACGCTGCCGGCGTTCAGCTTGGTGGTGGTGAACTTCAGGCTGTCATAGGGGATGGTCAGCGGGTCGTACAGATTCTGCTTCACCCCGACGTAGGACTGCTGGTGCTGGTCCTCCTGGGTTTGGCGGTTGCGGCTGAACCCCAGCAGCAGTTCGTGGTTGATGGGGCCGGTGTCAAATTTGCCTGACACCTCCAGCCGCAGGTTCTGGTTGCGATATTCCTGGTCGGGCGTGTAGGTGCCGGTGATGGTGCCGGCGCCGGTGGCCAGGTTGACGGAGCCTAAGTTGGCGATGGTGCGCTGCCGCCGGGTGGAGGCGACGCCGAACTCCGCACGGGCGGACCAGTCGTCGGTGATGGTGTAGTCGGCGCGGCCCACCACGTTGGTGGCCCAGGTGTTGTAGGGGGCGTTCAGCGGCGCCAGGCGCTGCGTGGGATCGGGCACGGCGGGCAGGATGATGGTGCCGCCATTGCCGTTCTTGGCGCCCACGGCGCTGGGCAGGGTGACGCCGCCGGGCTCATCCATCTCGCGGCGATAGTATTCGGTGTCCAGCTTGAAGGTCAGGCGCTCGGTGGCACGCCAGTCGAAGGCGCCGCTCATCAGCCAGCGGCGGCCGTCCACATCGTTCACCGGCGTGCCGATGCGCGAGGCGTAACCGTTGATGCGGGCGCCATACTCATTGTGGTCGCCGAACTCCCGCCCGATGTCGAAGCCGCTGCCGAAGCTGCCGTTGCCGTCGCCGTTCATGGTGAAGCTGGTGACGGGGTCGGGGCCTGCCCGCTTGGTCACCACGTTGACGATGCCCGACGGCGTGCTGATGCCGTAGTACAGCGCGGACACGCCTTTCAGCAGCTCGACCCGCTGCTTGTTCTCGATGGGGATGGGGCCCAGGTTGATGATGGGCAGGGAGCCGTTCAGGCGATAGTTGGTGCGCGCGTTCATCAGCACGCCGCGCGATACGAAGTTGTTGCTGGTCAGGGGGCTGGTGGACTGCTGGGTGATGCCCGGCGTGTTGCGCAGCGCGTCGTCCAGCCCTTGCGCCCCCTGCGCGTCCAGCAGGGCGCGCGGCAGGATGGACACCGTCAGCGGCGTGTCCAGCAGCGACTGGTTCCGGAAGGCGCCGACCTGCACCACCTCCGCCTTGAAGGAGGGGGCCTGGGTGCCGCTCACGATGATGTCGTCCAGCGCCTTTTCCTGGCCGGCGTCGGTGCCCCCAAAGTCGGCTCCCGTCGCATCCGTCACCGCATCCGCAGGGGCGCTGACGGCATCGGCGGCCTGGGCTTGCTGGGAATAGTGCAAGGCCGTCAGCAGGGCCAGGAGCGACACGGCGGCGCGCGTTTTCATCGGTGGGTCCGTTAGGTAAGGGCGGTGACGGGCTCCTTCATAGTGAGAGTGATAACGGATCGCAATTGCATTCTTGTGATGGGGACGGGATGGACACCACATCGGTGCCCATCCCGTCCCGCTTGGTCCGGTTACTTCGCCGCCAGCGCCGCCTGCAGCCCCGGCGTGAACTGCGCGCCGTCGGGCACGGTGATGCTGGAGCCCTTCAGCGCCGTGCCGAAGGGTTCGGCGCGGCCGCCCAGGCAGGCACCCAGGAACTGTTCGGCGGCGGCGTTGAAGGCGATGCTGTTCTCCGGCCGGGCGAAACCGTGGCCCTCGTCGGGGAACAGGATGTAGGTGACGGGGATGTTCTTCTCCTTCATCGCCTTCACGATCTGGTCCGATTCCGCCTGGTTGACGCGGGGATCGTTGGCGCCCTGGCCGATCAGCAGCGGCTTTTTGATATCCGCCGCCTTGAACAGGGGGGAGGCGTCGTGCAGCAGCTGGCGGCCGTCCTCCGTCGTCGGGTCGCCCATGCGCTTGTAGAACTGCTGCTTGCCGGCCTCCCAATAGGGCGGGATGGTCTTCAGCAGGGTGGCGAGGTTGCTGGGGCCGACGATGTCCACGCCGCAGGCGAAGGCGTCGGGGGTGAAGGTCAGGCCGGCCAGGGTGGCATAACCGCCATAGGACCCGCCCATGATGGCCACCTTGTCCTTGGTGGTGATGCCCTGCTTGACCGCCCAGTCGACGGCGTCGATCAGGTCGTCATGCATCTTGCGGCCCCATTGCAGGTTGCCGGCGGTGATGAAGTTCTTGCCGAAGCCGGTGGACCCCCGGTAGTTGACCGACAGCACGGCATAGCCCCGGTTGGCCAGCCACTGGTGATAGCCGTTGTAACCGTAGCCGTCGCGCGCCCAGGGGCCGCCGTGCACGAACAGCACCATGGGCAGGGGCTGGTCGGGGTGGCCGTCGCCCTTGCTGTCGGCCCCGGCCGGCAGGGTGAGGTAGGAGACCAGGGTCAAGCCGTCGCGCGCCTTGATCTCCACGGGGTGCATGGCCGAGAGGTCGGCGCCCTCCAGCTCCGGCCGGTTGACGAACAGCTTGGTCAGGGTGTGGGCCTTGCGGTCGAAGCGGTATGTCGCCGCCGGCGCCGTGACCGGGTCCACCACCACGATCCAGGCGCTGTCGTCGTCGGTGCGGCTGGTGATGTGGATGTCGCCCTTCAACTGGGTCTTGAGGAAGTCCAGCTCGGCGCCGATCTTGGGATCCAGCGCCGTCCATTCCGTGCGCAGGTAATCGACGGCATAGGCCTGGACCACCCCCGTCTTGGGGTCGGCCAGGATCTCGCCCACATCGGCCTTGGCGCTCTGGCCCACCACCTGGGTGGCGCCGGTGGCGGCGTCCTGGGCGATCAGGGCGGCGGTGTCGCGGCCGCGGCTGTCGATCCAGTACAGGGTCTTGCCGTCCTCGGTATAGCCCAGGGGGTTGGTGGTCAGGCTGTCCTCCAGCCCGACCGCGCCCAGCGGCTGGGCTTCGACCTTATTGTCGACCACACGGAAGAAGTCGGTGCCGCCGTCGGGGCGGGATTTCCCCGCCAGCCGGATCTTGAGGTCCTCATCCGCCGTGACGCCGGCATAGCCATCGTTCTTGAACACCAGGGTCAGGGCGCCCTTGGCCAGGTCCAGGCTGTAGACGTCGAACCACCGTGGATCGCGGTTGTTCAGGCCAACCAGGATGCGGTCCTTGATGCGGTGGCTGGTGCCGACGATGTCGACGCGCGTCTTTTCCTGCGGCGTCAGGGTGCGCTGTTCGCCCGTGGCGACGGTGACGCCGTAGAGGACGAAATTCTCATCCCCGCCCTTGTCGTTGACGAACAGGATCATCTTGCCGTCGGGCGACCAGAAATACTGGCGGATGGGGCGGACCTTCTCCGCCGTCAGGGCCTTCGCCTTGGTGGGGTCGCTGGCCGGCGCCACCCAGATGTTCAGCACGCCGTCGCGCGGCGCGATCCATGACAGCCATTTGCCGTCGGGGCTCAGCTTGGCCTGGGTGCGGCTGGGGTTGCCGAAGAACTTGGCGCGTTCGATCAGGGGGGCGGCTGGGCTGGTGGCCGGGGCCGGCGGGGCGGCCAGGGTGAGGGAGGTGGTGCCCAGCAGCAGGGCCAACGCCAGTACGGAAGAGCGCATCATTATCCTCGCAAGTCGTAGTCGGCCGCCCTGTCGGGAAGCGATGTCCGGTGATGGGAGTCCGGTGGTCGGATCAGGGCGTCAGGATGAGGGCGACCCCGCCCCACGGCAAGCCATTGGATGGGCTTACACATTTGGGGTGGGCCCAATGGGGGGGCGGGGCCGGCCGGGTCGTGCCTTAAGCGCCGCCGGGGGCCGCCTTGTCGTAGAAGGCGTCCAGGTCGACGACCAGTTGCTTCAGCGCGTCGGGGTTCAGGTAGATCATGTGCCCTGACGGGTAGTACTTGAACGTCAGGTTCTTCCGCTGCGCCGGTTCCAGGGCCATGTGGTTGATGTCGTATTCCGTGGCGAAGAACGGCGTCGCCATGTCGTAATAGCCGTTCAGCGACAGCACCTGCAGGTGCGGGTTCTGGCGCATGGCCAGGCTGAGGTCCAGGGCCACGTCCGGCACCTCCATCCTGCCCACGCTGGGCACCTTGTGGTGCCAGTCCCACTGCTCATTGGCGTCGTCTGAGCCGGCGCGGTACTCCAGGTCCGTCTTATAGCCCAGTTCCCCGCCCAGATAGGCGCGCAGGCTGGAGATGAAGGCGCTGTTGATGGCGCTGTCGGAGGGGTCGTATTCCGGCCCTTCGCCGGCGGCGTCCGTGTCCACGCCCAGGAAGCGGCTGTCGAAGCGGCCCACCGTCTGCCGCTTGTCGCGCAGCAGTTCCTTCTGGAAGCGGAACAGGTCGACGCGCAGCTTGGCCCGCTTCAGGTAATCGACCGACAGGCCGGTCAGGGCGGACATCTGCTTGGCCACCGCGTCCTCCTCCTCGGGCGTGATGGTCTGGCCCTTGGCCAGGGCGGCGGCGTAGGGCCCGCGGGCGAAGACGCGCACCTGCTGCACGAAGGCCGCCAGGTCGGCCGGCTTGTTGGGGATGCGGTTGTGATACCAGGCGGTGGCGGCATAGCTGGGCAGGAAGGCGATGTAGCCCTCGTCATAGCCCGGCTGCCCGATGCCGTAGTTCAGGATGGAGGACAGCAGGATGACGCCGTTCAGATCCATCCCGTCCTGCTGCAGCCGGTTGGACAGGGCGGCGGACCGGGTGGTGCCGTAGGACTCGCCGAACAGGAATTTGGGCGAGTTCCAGCGGTTGTTGAGCGTGACGTACCGGCTGATGGCGCGGGCGAAGCCGTCCACGTCCTGGTCCACGCCCCAGAAGTCCTTGCCCTTGGTCTCGCCCAGGGGGCGGGAATAGCCGGTGCCGATGGCGTCGATGAACACCAGGTCGGTCTTGTCCAGCAGGCTGTCGTCGTTGGCGCTGAAGTTGTAGGGCGCCGGGGCGTTGTTGTCCGGGCTGGCCGTGCGCACCCGGATGGGCCCGAACGATCCCATGTGCAGCCACAGGCTGGCCGATCCCGGGCCGCCATTATAGAGGAAGGTCACCGGCCGCTTGGCCGGCGACGCGCCCTCGGCCGTATAGGCGACATAGAAGACGCTGGCCGTGGGCTTGCCGTCGTTGTCGCGGATGGTCAGGGTGCCGGCGGTCGCCTGATAGCGGATGCTCTTGCCCTTGATGGTGACGGTGTGGGACGTGGTCTTGGCCGTTTCCGTCACCGGCGCGCGGGCGGTGGCCGCTTCGATCTGCTCCGCCACCTTTTCGTTCTTGGGCGTGTCGTCCCCGCCCTTGTCCTTCTTGTCTTCGGCGCCACTGGCCCACCCGGCCACGGCGACGGAGGTCAACAGCACCGCCGTCAGCGCGGCCACGACCGTTTTACGCATTCCCTACTCCCTGTTGAAAACCTGGCATAACCAGGCTCGATAACAGGGAATGTAATATTATAACACCACCAATGTCTGCCCCGGTTTTTCAGGGACACGCCTTTTTGTCGCAGCGGCGGGGGCCGGCCGCATCAAACCCGATGCAGCCGGCCCCAACTCGGTTTGTCTGCTTAAGGTGCGGTAGGCGCCGCCTTGTCGTAGAAGGCGTCGAGGTCGGCGATCATCTGCTTCAGCGCCTCGGGGTTCAGATAGACCATGTGGCCGGAGGGGTAATATTTGAAGGTCACGTTCCGGCGCTGGGCTGGCTCCAGCTGCATGTGGCCGATGTCGTACTCCGTGCCGAAGAAGGGCGTGGCCATGTCGTACCAGCCGTTCAGCGACAGCAGTTGCAGGTGCGGGTTCTGGCGCATGGCCTCTGCCAGATCCAGCGCCACGTCCGGCGTTTCCATGCGGCGGCCGCCGATCTTGTGGTGCCAGTCCCACTGGCCGATGGCGCCCTCCGCGCTGCGGCGGTAGTCCAGGTCGGTCTTGTAGCCCAGGTCGCCGTTGATGTAGGCGCGCTGGCTGGAGATGAAGGCGCTGGTGACCGCGCTGGAGGAGGCGTCGTACTCCGGCCCTTCGCCGGCGGCGTCACTGTCCACGCCCAGGAAGCGGCTGTCGAAGCGGCCCACCGTCTGCTCCTTGTCGCGCAGCAGCTCTTTGCGGAAGCGCTGCAGGCTGACGCGCAGCTTGGCATGTTTCAGATAGTCGACCGACAGGCCGGTATAGGCCGCCAACTGCTTGGCCACGGCGTCCTCTTCCTCCGGCGTGATGTCCTGGCCCTTGGCCAACGCCACGGTGTAGGGCCCGCGCGCATACTCCCGCACCTTTTGCAGGAAGGCCGGCAGGTCGGCGGGCTTGTTGGGGATGCGGTTGTGATACCAGGCGGTGGCGGCGTAGCTGGGCAGGTAGGAGACGTAGATGTTGTCGAAGCCCGGCTGGCGGATGCCGTAATTCAGGATGGACGACAGCAGGACGACGCCGTTCAAATCCATGCCGTCCTGCTGCAGGCGGTTGGCCAGGGCGGCGGACCGGGTGGTGCCATAGGATTCGCCGAACAGGAATTTGGGCGAGTTCCAGCGGTTGTTGAGGGTGACATAGCGGTTGATGGCGCGGGCGAAGGCGTCCACGTCCTGGTCCACGCCCCAGAAATCCTTGCCCTTGGCGTCGCCCAGCACACGGGAATAGCCGGTTTCCACCGCGTCGATGAACACCAGGTCGGTCTTGTCGAGGATGCTTTCCTCGTTGGCGGCATAGACATAGGGCGCCGGCGGGGTGTTGTCCGGCGCGTTGGTGCGCACCCGCACGGGCCCCAGGCCCATGTGCAGCCACAGGCTGGCCGAGCCGGGACCGCCGTTGTAAAGGAAGGTCACCGGCCGCTTGGTCGCCGGTGCGCCGTCGGCGGTATAGGCGACGTAAAAGACGCTGGCCGTGGGCTTGCCGTCATTGTCGCGGATGGTCAGGGTGCCGGCGGTCGCCTGATAACGGATGCTCTTGCCGTGGATGGTGACGGTGTGGGGGCTGCTCTTGGCCGTCTCGGCGATGGGCGCGCGGGCGGTGGCGGCCTCGATCTGCTCCGCGATCTTGCCCGCCTTGGGATTGTCCTCCCCGCCCTTGTCCTTCTTGTCCTCGGCCCAGCCGTTGGTCGCCACGCTGGCCATCAGCGCCGCCGTCAGCGCGGTGGCCGCCAGCGTCACCGTCCTGTTCTTCCCTGCCATCCGTTTCATTTTCTGCTCCATCACGGGCCCTGTTCCATCACGGGATTTGTTATCCAATAAAAATTTGATGTTGGAAGCAGGCCCATTTGTCCAGCCCCGATCCTGCGGCAGATCGGTTGTCAGGCTGGCAGGCATCCCAGGTCGGCCAGCGTGGCGGCCACCGCCCTGTCCAGCGGCGTATGTGGCTCGGCCCCCAGGAAGGCCGTCAGCTTGCCGTTCTCCAGCCGCACGGGGCGTTGCCACAGATAGCGCATCTCGCGCAGTTCGCGGAACACGGTGACAACGGGGGACGCCAGGGTCACCAGCCACCAGGGGAAGGTGGTGATCGCGGGCCGTTTGCCACCCCGCGCCACCACCACCCGCTGGATGGCGTGGGCCATCTCCACCCCCGGCTCCAGCCAATGGCCGCCGAAATGGAAGGTCTCGAACGCCGCCAGGTCGCTTTCCCGCGCCAGCAGTTGGCTCACCGCCGCCGCCGCGTCGGGCAGATAGGCCCAGGCGTGGCCGACGGCGTGCGGGCCGGGGTAGGGGATGGAGGTCACCGGCCGGCCCGGCTTCACCAGGCCCTGGCCGAACCAGTTGTTGCCGGCCTGCGGCCCGAAGAAGTCGCCACAGCGCAGGATCAGGACGCGGGCGCCCCTCTGGCTGGCCTGGCGTAACCGCTGCTCCATCGCCACCCGGATGCCGCCCTTCACCGTGGTGGGGTTCTGCGGCGACCCTTCCGTCAGGTTGGGCAGGGCATCGGGGCCGTAATTGTAGACCGATCCGGGCAGGACGATGCGGGCGCCCACCGCCGTGGCGGCGGCGATGGTGTTGTCCAGCATGGGGAGCACCAGCTTGTCCCAATCCTTGTAGCCCGGCGGGTTCACGGCATGGACGATGACATCCGCGCCCAGGGCGGCCTGGGCCACGTCGTCGGCGTTCAGGGCGTCCCCCCCGATCCAATGGGCCGCTGCCAGGTCCGCTCGCGGGCTCGGCCCCCTGGCCAGCGCCTTCACCGTCCAGCCCTGGGCCAGCAGGGTGGCCGCCACGGCGCCCCCGAAGCCGCCCTTGGCCCCAATCACCAGGGCCGTCTTGCCGTTCGTCGTCATCTCATCCCTCATCCGTCATGGTGCGATGGCCGGAGGGTAGGGGGAGTGCTAGCTAAACGTAATTGCGCAATATCATGGCGCGGCTATACATAAATTTATGAAACAGCAGGAACCCGGTTGGGAACTCTATCGCTCCTTCCTCGCGGTGCTGCGGGAGGGCAGCCTGTCGGCGGCTGGGCGCGCGCTGGGGCTGACCCAGCCGACCGTCGGCCGCCATGTGGAGGAGCTGGAGCGCGCGTTGGGCACGGCGCTCTTCACCCGTTCGCCCCAGGGCCTGACGCCCACGGAAACCGCGCTGGAACTGCGCGGCCATGCCGAGGCGATGGCCGCCGCCGCTGCGGCCCTGCAGCGCGCGGCGTCGGGCTCGGCGGATGCGGTGACGGGCAGCGTGCGCGTGACCGCCAGCGAGGTGGTGGGGGTGGAGGTGCTGCCCACCCTGCTGGCGGCCTTCCGCCGCGACCATCCCAAGGTGGCGATTGAGCTGTCGCTGTCCAACGAGACGGAAGACCTGCTGCGGCGTGACGCCGACATCGCTGTCCGCATGGTGCGGCCCACGCAAGGGGTCTTGGTAGCCCGGCACCTGGGCGTCATCGCGCTGGGCCTGCATGCCCACCGCTGCTATCTGGACGCCCAGGGCACGCCGACCAGCTGGGATGATCTGGCCAACCACAGCCTTATCGGTTTTGATACCGAAACAGCCGTCATCCGCGCCCTGCGCGCCCGGGGACGGTATTTCGGGCGTGAGCATTTTGCCTTCCGCGCCGACAGCGACGTGGCGCAGTTGGCCGCCATCCGCGCCGGTTTCGGCATCGGCATTTGCCACGTGGGGTTGGGCCGGCGGGATCCTGACCTGGTGCATCTGCTGCCCGGTGCCCTGGGCTTCGACCTCGACACCTGGCTGGTCATGCATCCGGATCTGAAATCCAGCCGCCGGGTGCGCCTGCTGTACGACCATCTGGCCCTGGGCTTGGCGGACTATATCCGCACCGGGCAATAAGGCACGCCGGCGGGGGCATGGCGGGGCGCATGCGGAAAAGCTGCGACGTCAAGTCCCGGCGCCGACGCCGGGGCATGAAAGGTTCGGCATTGCCAGCGGTATCACGTTGGAAGAAAACTGCGACCGCTAACAGAGCGCCTTTTCAATTCAGGGGTAGGACTTCCCATGAAGCTGCTGCGTTACGGCCCGGTGGGCCAGGAGAAACCCGGCCTGCTGGACGCCGCCGGCCAGATCCGCGACCTGTCGGGCCATGTGGCTGACATCGGCCCCGACCAGCTGTCGGCCCAGGGCCTCGCCACCCTGGCGGCGCTGGACCCCGCCAGCCTGCCCGTCGTGTCCGGCAGCCCGCGCCTGGGCGTGCCCTACACCGGCATTTCCAAGTTCCTGGCCGTGGGCCTGAACTATGCCGACCATGCCGCCGAATCCAACCTGCCCCTGCCCAAGGAGCCGGTGCTGTTCACCAAGGCCATCAGCTGCCTGAACGGCCCTAATGACGACGTCATGCTGCCCAAGGACAGCGTGAAGAGCGATTGGGAGGTGGAACTGGGCATCGTCATCGGCACGACCGCCCGCTATGTCGATGAGGCCGACGCGCTCCGCCATGTCGCCGGCTATGTCCTGATCAACGACGTGTCGGAGCGTGAGTACCAGATCGAGCGCGGCGGCACCTGGGATAAGGGCAAGGGCTGCGACACCTTCGGTCCCGTCGGTCCCTGGCTGGTTACGGCCGATGAGATCGCCGACCCGCAGAACATCGACCTGTGGCTGGACGTGAACGGCACCCGCCGCCAGACGGGCAACACCAGCACCATGATCTTCGGCGTGGCGACGCTGGTCAGCTACATCAGCCGCTTCATCACCCTGCAGCCGGGCGACCTGATCACCACCGGCACCCCGCCGGGCGTGGGCATGGGCATGAAGCCGGAACCGGTGTTCCTGAAGGCCGGCGACGTCATGCGCCTGGGCTCCGACCTGCTGGGCACGCAGCAGCAGACGGTCATCGCCTGGCGGCGCTGATCCCACGGATCGCCTTTTGGGCGCACAGCGGCATGAAAATCCTCATGCCGCTGTAGGCCCCAAGGGCGGCGCCCGGCGATTGAGGGAAACGTTCCTGGTATAAGCGGGGGGCGGGGAAACCTGTCCCCCGTTCTGCTGTGAGGGGCCGATGCGCATCCTGGTCACCGGTTCGTCCGGCCCGTTGGGCGCGACCATCGTGCGCCAGGGGTTGGCGCTGGGCTGGACTGTGACAGGGCTGGACATCCGGGCGGGGGCCACCACCGATATCCAGGCCGATGTGGCCGATGCTGGCGCGCTGGCGCGGGCCCTCGAGGGGCAGGACGCGGTCATCCATGCCGCGGCCTTGCATGCGCCCCAAGTGGGCCGGGTGCCGGATGCCGACTTTCACCGGGTGAATGTCCAGGCGACGGCGACGCTGTTGCGCCTGGCGGCCGAGGCCGGGGTGGGGCGCGTCGTCTACACGTCCACCACCTCCCTCTACGGTCACAGCCTGGTGCCGCCAGCGGGTGGCCTGGTCTGGGTGGATGAGGAGACGCCGGTCCGGCCGCGCGACATCTATGACGAGACCAAACGGGCGGCTGAGGATCTGTGTGCCCAAGCCGGGCCCGCCTTTCCCAGGGGCTTGGCGGTCCTGCGCATCGCCCGCTGCTTCCGGGAGCCGGCCCCCACGCGTGCCGCCCACCGCCTGCACCGGGGCTTGAGCATGGTCGACGCGGCGGCGGCCCATGTCCACGCGGCGGCGGGGGCCGTCCCCGGCACCTTCCTCATTTCCGCTCTCACCCCCTTCCGGCGGGAGGAGGCGGGGGCGCTGGCCACGGATGCGGCGGGCCTGATCCGTGTCCGTCTGCCGCGCCTGGCCGCCCTGTTCGACCGCCGGGGCTGGCCTCTGCCGGTCCGGCTGGACCGGGTGTACGACGCTGGCCGCGCCGCCACCGTGCTGGGCTTCCGCCCGCGCTTCGATTTCTCCCGCCTTTAGGGCGCGATCCCCACCGCCTTGGCCAGCCAGGCCCGCTCGCCAGCGTCGTCGGCCGGGTCGCCTGTCCAGGTCAGGGCTGGGGTGGGGTGGTAGCTGACGTTGGAGCCGCGCGGCCGTTCCACCCAGGCCTTGTGGCCGAACGAGATCCCGGCGTAGCCGGAGGGCAGGGGGGCCTGGGTCACATCCATGAAGATGGTGTCGGCATCGGTCTCGGTGCCCGCCTGGCGCACGTTGGGCAGGGCCAGGAACAAATCCAGCAGGTCCAGGCAGGCGGACACGCAGGCGCCGTCGGTCAGCACGATGACCTGCCCGCGCACCGGGTTGGGCGGCGGGCGCAGGGGATTGGCCCGGGCGGGGGCCTCTTCGGTGAAGGTGCTCTGGCCGGCGGCGATGGCATCGTCATAGCGTGCCAGCCGGCGCCGTATTTTGGCGGCGGTGTCGGCCTGAAGGCTGACATCCTTCCCCTGGGACAGATAGGCGGCGAGCTGGTCACGATTCAGGCGCGACGCGCGATAGACCACTGGCCCCAGGTCGGGTCTGCCCGCTTTTACCAGATCCGCCCCCCACAGCAGATCGGCCAGGGCATAAGCGAAGTCGGCGCCTCCGCCCGTGTTGCCGCGCACGTCGACCACGACCGTCCGCGCGCGCCGGATGGCCTCAAGATGGGTTTTCACCGCCCTCAGGGTGCGTTTCCATGCGTGGTCGCTGACCATACCCGGCGCGCCGATCCACCAGCCCTCCTGGCCCCAGCGGCTGAGGCCAAACTGCGCCCGGGCCGTCCGCGCGGGGCTGCTATCCTCCGTGGTGGGACGGTAGCTCAGGGTATAGGAGCGGGCAGGGCCACCACCGGGCGGGGTGAAGGTGCAGGTCTTCAGCGGCGGCTGAAACAGGCTGCCCTCACTGGCCCAGAGCAGCCAGAAGGCGTAGCTACGGCGTTGGGAGTCCAGGGTCAGGTCCTGTCCGTTGCGCTCCTGCCGGTCATGTGCCAGGGCGGCGGCGGATACGCCGTCGCAGGCGACCAGTTGGGCGCCGGCCGGGGGCAGGGCCGTATCGGGCGCATGGGCGGTGACGGTATAGCCGCCACCGGCCCACGCCAGGTTGAAGCCCGGCCAGATATAACTGCGCCTTAGAGACGGGGCGTTCTTGGTCGCATAGGCGCCGATGTGGCTGTCGCGGAAGCCACTGGCGTAGAAGCGCAGCAGGTCGAAATAGGTTGCCTCATCCCGCACGGCGGGCAGCAGCTTCTTGGCTCCCACCCGTCCAGTTTCCAGCCAGGCGCGGAAGGGGGCGCTGTCCTTCGCCACCACCATGGCCGGATGGTTGGCCACCAGGATGTCATGCATGGCGTTCAGGTCGGTTTCCGCCATCCGCCGCCAGTCGATGGCATCCGCCGCCGGCGCGGGTGTCGCCCCAGCGGCCACCATCATCAGGGCTGCCGCCACGCCCCTGCCCAAACGCCCCCTGCCCAAACGCCCCCTGCCCAAACGCCCCCGAACCACGGTCATCCTCCCCCTCGTTGCCCCCACCCCTTGTCACGGCCCCCCTTGTCACGGCCCCCCTTGTCACGGATGGCAGTGTGCCGGGGCGCGCTTGGCCTTCAAAGGCTTCAGTGTCGCAACGCCTCACTCCCCCGCCGCCATCTCGATCACATCGGCGGCGTCGTCCAGGCCCCGGCGCCGCGCCGCCTCGGCCGGCGTCTGGCCCAGGGGGTTGCGGAAGGCGGGGTCGGCCCCGAAGGACAGCAGCAGTTCCGCCACCTCCACCGCCGCTTCCTCATTCTCGGGCAGGCAGAACAGGGCGGGCTCGCCCGGCCGGTCCTGGCGGTTGGCGCGGTCGGGCTCCTCGGTCAGCAGGGTGCGCAGCCGCTCCACCTTGCCGGCGAAGCACAGGCCACGGAAATTGCGGCTGTGTCCGGCCAGGAACTCCGCCATCGCCTGTTGGCCAATATAAACCGCGTGGGTGAGGGGCGTGCCGCCATAGCGCCGGTCGAAGGGATCGACCTCGGCCCCCCGCTCAATCAGCAGGCGGGCGATGTCCAACGCCCCGGCGTGGGTGGCGGCATGCAGGGCGCTGTGATCATGGTCATCGGCGATGTCGGGCGACATGCCGAGGTCCAGCAGCGTCCGCACCGCGTCCACCCGCCTCGCGCGGATGGCGGCCCTCATGGGCGCCATCCGGTGCAGGAACGCCGGATGCGCCGCCGCCAGGTGCCGAAGCGTGGCCGTGTCCCCAGCGGCGGCGGCGGCCACGAATCTCTCCCCTCCACTCAGCTCCGGCTCCCGCGCGCCATGGCGCCGCAGCAGGTCCGCCATGGCCATATGCCCACCCAGGATGGCGTGCTTGAGCACCGGATGCCGGGAGTAGTGGTTGATGTCGTTGGCGTCGGCCCCATGGGCCAGCAGCCACTCCGTCCGGCGGGGATGGTCGTTGGCCACGGCGTTGCCCAGCAGATAGGCCACCGCGCTGCGCGCCTTGTCCCCGCCCAGGGCGTTGGGCGCGGGGCCCGTCCATTTGCCGGTTTCTCCCCGGCTTGCCGATTCCGCCCACAGGAAGTCCAGCCAGGCGGTCGAGTCCTCCCCCAGGGAGGTGTTGTACAGCGCCTGGGCGGCGAACGGGTTGGCGCCCCGATCGATCAGCAGGCGGGCGAACGCCTCCGCCTGCGGGTGGGGCGCCTGGCCGCCTTCGCCCTCACCGATCACGCCCACCAGGGGGGTGAATTCCGGGCTCTGGTCCGACCAGCCGGCATCGGGGTCGGCGCCCGCGTCCAGCAGCAGGGTGGCGATGGCTAGGGCGGTCGCACCCCTATCCGCGCCTCCTGCCGGCAGCCGCGCGTACGCCAGTCGGATCAGGGGCGTCCAGCCATCGAAATCGCTGCGGTCCTGCGCCAGGCGCGCGTCCTTTTTCAGGAAGTCGCGCACCGCGTCCAGGTCATGCGCCGCCACCGCCGTGTGGATGCTGGACTTGGTGATCTCCGGATACCGGGCCAGCAGGCGGGCGGCCACGGCACCCCGGCCGGCACCGTCCTGCTCATAATCCCCCCAGGTGCGCGTGGCGGGATCGGTGCCATAGCGGTTGACTGATTTTTCCAGCAACAGGCGGATGCGGTCCTCCTGCGTGCGGGCGCGGTCGGCCAGCTCGCGGGTCAGGGCGGCCCAGGTGGGATAGCCATGTTCCCGCGCCAGGGCATGCTGCACCTCGCGCAGCTTGGGCGCGGTGGCGTGCCCGGGGAACTGGCTGAGGAAGCGCGCGGCGGCGTCGGCATCGCCGGCCTGCAGCGCCTTCAGCCAGCGCTTGGCCTCACGGCGCAGGGCGTCGGCGGTGGTGCGGGGGGAGAGGGTACGCGAAGACATGGACCTTCCTTCCGTGAAACGCCCGATGTCCGCTACAGGGGGCCGGAAGAAGGGATATGTCGGGTACGGACGAAGCCGAATGGGTGGAGGCCAGGCCCCCTTGCCGCGGACAGGTGGCGCCCCACTGCGCACTGCGATTGAGGAAACGATGATTGGCGGGGTGCTGTCAACGGTGTGTTAGGCGGAGAGGGACCTCCACACCGCGACGCTGCGCGGCGGCGATAGTCGCTGTTTGGGGCGCCACGGGCGCCCCGTGGGTTCAAAACCCTTTGCCGCAATCCATGGCTATATGTAAATTACACACAGAATGGAAATTGAATTCGACACGGCCAAGGATGCGACCAACCAAGCGAAGCATGGCCTATCGCTTGCCTTCGGCGTGCGGGTTTTCGCCGATCCCGATTTCCTAATTCTGCCGACGATCCGAAAAGAAGATGAAGAGGAGCGTCACAAGGCGGTCGGAATGGTGGATGGCAAGCTCTATACCGCCGTTCATGTCTGGCGCGGGGAAACGTTTCGGTTCATCTCGGTGAGACGGAGTAACGACAGTGAAGAAAGAGCCTATCATTGCAATTGAGGCAGATGCTTCCGACCCGGAAGACCGTCCGGTTAGCGCCGATGGACTTGAAAAGGCCCTGCAAGGGCGGCGCATCCGGCGGCTGCGGCAGCGTTTGAGCCTGAGCCAATCGGAATTTGCCGAACGCTACGGCATTCCGGTGGCGAACCTGCGGCAATACGAAATCGGACGCACCATGCCGCCGCCCGCCGTGCGCGCCTATCTTGCCGTTATCGAGCAAGAACCGGAGGTGACGGCTGAGGCTTACAGGAAGTCACAGGCGGCATAATCTGAAGAGAGTTGGCTGGGGGACTTGGATTCGAACCAAGGTTGACGGAGTCAGAGTCCGTAGTCCTACCGCTAGACGATCCCCCAGCAGGACGGGCCGCGATGACGCCTGGATCGGCGCCGGTGCTCAGATGACCAGAGCTGTCGCGGAAGAAATTGGCTGGGGGACTTGGATTCGAACCAAGGTTGACGGAGTCAGAGTCCGTAGTCCTACCGCTAGACGATCCCCCAGCAGAACGAACGCGGTGGCGCTGACCACCATGTCCGTCGGACGGCGCGGCTTATAACACCCCTCTTGGGGGATGTGTAGCCCTTTCTTGGATTTTTTTTGACGGTGGCGGAAAGCGGGACCGGGCGGGTCGGGAGGGACGCAAGGGTCGCCGATGGTGCAATTGCGGGGCGCTGCCGCGTGCGCGAGGGTGGTGGTGCGGGGCCGCTTTCATGGTCTAGAGTACCCCTTGTGTGCCGCAGCGGCGCCGGGGCGCCCCCCAGGACATTGGTCCGGGGTGGCTGACCGGGTGCCGGATGGGCGGCGGAAAGCCCGGAACGGGCGTGACGGAAAAGGCTGGTTCGGCGATGAGTGAAACGGGCGTTCAGCCCCTGCCTGAAACCCGCGCCCCCCGGGGCGCGGGCCCGGGTGAGCCTTTGCGGCGGCCGGTTCTGGCCGCGCTGGACCTGGGCACCAACAATTGCCGCCTGCTGATCGCCCGTCCGGGGCGGGAGGGCTTCCGCATCATCGACGCCTTTTCCCGCATCGTGCGGCTGGGCGAGGGGGTGAGCCGGACCAACGCCCTGTCGGATGAGGCCATGGCCCGCACCGTGGCGGCCCTGAAGATCTGCGGCAACAAGATGCGCCGGCGCGGCGTCACCGACCTGCGCGCCGTGGCGACGGAGGCCTGCCGTCGCGCCGCCAACTGCGGCAGCTTCATCGACCGCGTGGCGGAGGAAACCGGCATCCGCATCGAGATCATCTCGGCGGAGGAGGAGGCGCGGCTGGCGCTGGCCGGTTGCGCCGCCCTGCTGAACCGCCGTATCCCCCGCGCCCTGGTGTTCGACATCGGCGGCGGCTCGACGGAGATCATGTGGCTGTCCTTCAGCCGGGGGCGGCCCATGCTGATCGACCAGGTGTCGGTGCCCCAGGGGGTGGTCAGCCTGACGGAAACCTTCGGCGGCGACCGCGTCCTGCCCGAGGCCTATCGCGGCATGGTGGACACCGTGGGCGCCGCCCTGGCGGATTTCGATGCCCGCAACGATATCCGGCGCGAGGTGGCGGCCGGCCGGGTGCAGATGCTGGGCACCTCGGGCACCGTCACCACGCTGGCCGGCATCCGCCTGGGCCTGACCCGGTATGACCGGTCCCAGGTCGACGGATCCTGGCTGGGGCTGGAGGAGGCCCGGGCCATCAGCAAGTCGCTGCTGGACCTGGATTACGCCGGCCGCTCCGCCCATCCCTGCATCGGTCACGACCGGGCGGATCTGGTCATCGCCGGCTGCGCCGTGCTGGAGGCCATCTGGGAACGCTGGCCGGTGGAAAACCTGCGCATCGCCGATCGGGGCGTGCGCGAGGGCATCCTCACCGAGCTGCTGGCCGCCACCCGTTGCCCCGGCTAGGCCGGGTCATGGCGGCCCCGCGTGCTTCGTCTTGAGGTTTCACTTGCCTTTGGCGGCATCAGGACCAATATGCGCCGCTTCGAATCGATGCCGAGAGATGACGGGGCCGTGGGCCCGGTCCGCCAAACCGGGTGTTTATCATGACCAAGTCCAAGGGTTCCGGGGCCAAGGGCACGGGTAGCCAACTCAGCGGTCGCGGCCTGACCGTGCGCGTGAAGACGGCGGCCAAGCGGTCCGTTTCCTCCGCCCGCTGGCTGGAACGCCAGCTGAACGACCCCTATGTCGCCGAGGCCAAGAAGCGCGGCTATCGCTCGCGCGCGGCCTTCAAACTGCTGCAGCTGGATGAGAAGTATCACCTGCTGAAGCCCGGCACCCGCGTGGTCGACCTGGGGGCGGCCCCGGGCGGCTGGACCCAGGTGGCGGTGGAGAAGGTGCGCGGCGCCAAGGTCGTGGGCCTGGACATCCTGGGCATGGAGGATGTGCCCGGCGCCATCACCATGCAGATGGACTTCCTGCTGCCCGAGGCGCCCGACCAGCTGAAGGCGGCCCTGGGCGGCCCGGCCGACGTGGTGCTGTCAGACATGGCGGCCCCCACCACCGGCCATCCCAAGACTGACCACCTGCGCATCATGGCGCTGGCCGACGCGGCGTACGCTTTCGCGGCGGAGGTGCTGGCCCCCGGCGGCGCCTTTGTCGCCAAGCTGTTCCAGGGCGGGGCGGAGCGCAGCCTGCTGGACCTGCTGAAGCGCGACTTCGCTGTGGTGCGCCACGCCAAGCCGCCGGCCAGCCGCGCCGACAGCTCGGAAACCTATGTGGTCGCCACCGGCTTCCGCGGCGCCACCACCCGGCGGGACGATGACGCCGCCGAGGGGGATGAGGACTAAATTCTTAACCTTTCCACCCCGTGAGGGGTGAGGCCCGCGCAAGTCTGCATGGCGGATTTGACCCATATCTGGTGGGTTCACAAGCGGGCAAGCGCGTGTATAGTGCATCGAACCTTAAGCCCTGGATGACACGGCCGGCCCCATGTGTGGGGGCGGACGGGTCGTCCCATACCCGTATCTGACGCCTGGGCCCGCCACATCCTACGGCCGGCCCGCCTAGGGAGATGGTTCATGACCCGTGCGCTCCAAATCCGCGAAGCCCTGACCTTCGACGACGTCTTGCTGGAGCCTGCGGCGTCCAGTGTGATGCCGGCCGAAGTGGACACCCGCACGCGGCTGACCAAGACCATCGAACTGGGCATCCCCCTGATGTCCGCCGCCATGGACACCGTGACGGAATCGGCCCTGGCCATCGCCATGGCCCAGGCCGGCGGCATGGGCGTCATCCACCGCAACATGGACATCGAGCGCCAGGCCGAGGAAGTGCGCCGGGTGAAGCGCTTCGAATCCGGCATGGTGGTCAACCCCATCACCATCGCCGCCGACGCCACCCTGGCCGACGCCCTGGGCCTGATGGCCCGCTACCGCATCTCCGGCATTCCGGTGGTGGAGAATGGCGCGGCGGGCAAGCTGGTCGGCATTCTGACCAACCGCGACGTGCGCTTCGCCACCAACCCCCACCAGCCGGTGTCGGAACTGATGACGCATCAGAACCTGATCACCGTGCGCGAGGGCGTGGGCAAGGATGAGGCCAAGCGCCTGCTGCACACCCACCGCATCGAAAAGCTGCTGGTGGTGGACGACAGCTACCGCTGCATCGGCCTGATCACGGTGAAGGATATCGAGAAGGCGCAGTCGCACCCCAACGCCTGCAAGGATGAGAAGGGCCGTCTGCGCGTGGCCGCCGCCACCGGCACCGGCCCGGATGGCCTGGCCCGTGCCGAGGCGCTGTTCGACGCCCAGGTGGACGTGCTGGTGGTCGACACCGCCCACGGCCATTCCTCCAAGGTGGCCGACCAGGTGCGCGCCGCCCGCGCCCTGTCGAACTACACCCAGGTCATCGCCGGCAACGTCGCCACCGGTGACGCCGCCCGCGCCCTGATTGACGCCGGTGCCGACGCCATCAAGGTGGGCATCGGCCCGGGGTCCATCTGCACCACCCGCATCGTCGCCGGGGTGGGCGTGCCCCAGCTGACCGCCGTGATGGACGTGGTGGACGCCTGCCGTGAGCGCGGCATTCCCGTCATCGCCGACGGCGGCATCAAGTATTCCGGCGACCTGGCCAAGGCCATTGCCGCCGGCGCCGACGTCGCCATGCTGGGCAGCATGTTCGCCGGCACGGACGAAAGCCCGGGCGAGGTCATCCTGTACCAGGGCCGCAGCTACAAGAGCTATCGCGGCATGGGCTCGGTGGGCGCCATGGCCCGCGGCTCCGCCGACCGCTACTTCCAGGCCGAGGTCACCAACACCCTGAAGCTGGTACCCGAGGGCGTGGAGGGTCGCGTGCCGTACAAGGGCCCCGTGGGCAGCGTCATCCACCAGCTGGTGGGCGGGCTGCGCGCCGCCATGGGCTACACCGGCAACGCCACCCTGCCGGACATGCAGCAGAACTGCCGCTTCGTGCGCATCACCAACGCGGGCCTGCGCGAGAGCCACGTCCACGACATCCAGATCACCAACGAGTCGCCGAACTACCGTCCGGGTTGATTTCCGGCGTCGTTGTGCCTTGATGATGAAGAGCCGGCTGGGTTCGCGGTGAACCCCAGCCGGCTCTGCTGTTTTTGATCCAAAAGAAGAAATCCCACCCATGACCCCGACCGCTCGCCTGCAGGCGGCCATCGACCTTCTGACGGAAGTCCTGGCCACGCCGCGCCCCGCCGATGCCGTGGCCAGCGCCTTTTTCCGCGCCCGCCGCTATATCGGCGCCAAGGACCGCACCGACGTGGCGGAGAAGGTCTACGGCATCCTGCGGCGCTGGGCCCGCCTGCACTGGTGGCTGAACCGCGCCGGCTATGGTGGTGCCAATGCGGATGGTACGGCCCAGCCGGCGGTGGATGCCCGCGCGCTGCTGATCGCCGATGAGCTGCTGACCCGGGGCCGCAGCGCGTCTTCGGTAGCGGAGCATTTCAACGGCGGCAAGTTTGCGCCCCTGCCGCTGGAGGCGCATGAGCGCGCCCTGATCCAGGCGCTGGAAACCCATACGCTGGAGCATCCGCAGCAGCCGGACGCCGTCGTGGCGGAAGTACCGGACTGGGCGGCGGACACGCTGCGCAACGCCTTGGGTGAGCGCTTCGTGCCGGAAATGCAGGCCATGCTGGGGGCGGCCCCCATGGATCTGCGGGTGAACCCGGTGAAGGGCACGCGGGAGCAGGCGCTGGCGGCCCTGGCCAAGGCCGGCGTGCAGGCGGAGCCGACCAAGATCTCCGCCCTGGGCATCCGGGTGCGCAACCGCTTCCCCATCGCCACGCTGAAGGCCTTCCAGGACGGCCTGCTGGAAATTCAGGATGAGGGTTCGCAACTGGTGGCCTTCGCCGCCAACCCGCAGCCGGGCCAGCAGGTGGTGGACTTCTGCGCCGGCGCTGGTGGCAAGACACTGGCCATCGCCGCCATGATGGCCAACAAGGGCCGCGTCATCGCCTGCGACGTGCTGGATGGCCGGCTGAAGCGGGCGCAGGAACGCTTCCGCCGCGCCGGTCTGCACAACATCGAGACACGGCCGCTGAAGTCGGCCCGCGACCCGTGGGTGAAGCGGCATAAGGGCCGTTTCGACCGCGTGGTGGTGGATGCGCCCTGCAGCGGCACCGGCACCTGGCGCCGCAACCCGGATGCCCGCTGGCGCCAGCTGGGTCCGGGCCTGTCGGAGCTGCTGCCCTTGCAGGCGGAAATCCTGGACAGCGCCGCTCGCCTTGTTCGGCCCGGCGGCCGGCTGGTCTACGCCACCTGCTCGCTGCTGCCGGAGGAGAACCAGGACCAGGTGACCAGCTTCCTGGCCAGCCATCCGGACTTCACCCTGCTGCCCGTCACCGAGGCCTGGCCCGAGGGTATGGGCGCCCCGCCCAGCACCAACGGCATGCTGTCGCTGTCCCCGGCCCGCCATGACACCGATGGCTTCTTCGCCGCCGTCATGGTGCGCAAAGAGGCCGCCGCCGGTGCCCCTGACGCGGATGAGCTGGAGGCGGAAGAGGCTGGCGAGGACGCCACCGAGACCTGACTCCGTCCAAGTTCCCGAACGATTCCCCACCATCCCATCGCGCGCGCCCTCTGGCGGGATGCCCGCATCTGCGGCAGGATGGTGGGGACGGTAACGGGAACGAGGGGCGGTTCATGGCTCACGGTCCGGCGGAAATCGGTTTGGTGCGGCCGGCCACGGTGGCGGACGCCGCGGCCATCGCTCGCGTCCATGTCGCCAGTTGGCGCACGACCTATCCCGGGCAATTGCCCGACGATTACCTGGTGGGCCTCTCGCCCGAGGCGCACGCCCAGCGCTGGCGGGGCTTGCTGGCCGGGCGCCAGCGGCGCACCTTCGTCGCCGTGGGCGAGAACATCGCCGCCGACGGCCTGCCCGCCACCGGCGTGGTGGGCTTCGCCACCTGTGGCGCCCAGCGCACGGAAATCCGAGGCTATGAAGGCGAGTTCTACGCCATCTACCTCTACGACCATGCCCAGAACCAGGGCCACGGCCGCCGCCTGATGGCGGCCATGGCGACCGAACTGATGAGTTCCGGCATGCGCTCCGCCTGCGTCTGGGTGTTGCGTGACAACCCCGCCCGCTGGTTTTACGAGCGCTTGGGGGGAAGTCGTTTGGCGGAACAGCCCATCACCTTCGCCGGCGCCCGCCTGACCGAGGTCGCCTACGGCTGGCTGGACCTGGCGCCCCTGGCCCGGCTGTCGTCGTACAGCGAGGGGTAAGGGGACGCGCGCTAATTCCCCGGCGCCGCCTTGTGGATGAAGCCGGTTATGGCCTCCATGACGCCGGGGGCCAGGGACAGGCTGGGGTCGGCGTAGGTGGCGAAGTTGGCCTTGGGCTCCGCCGGCGCCGCTTTCAGCACATGGTTGGCGCCCGGGATGAGGGCCAGGGTGGCCGAAGGCTGGGCCTGCGCCAGCAGGCGGGCGTCCTCTACCGTGACCTGCAGGTCGGTGTCGCCCTGCAGCACCAGCAGCGGCACCGTCAGGGCTGCCGCCGCTTGCGTCGGGCTGACGGCCCCTTGGGAGATGACATAAGGCTGGATGGCGGGGCGATAGAGCACCCGCAGGGCCGGCGGCACGTCGTCCACCGTGCGGCCTTCCTTCAGCGCCGCCTCGATCGCCGCCACCTTGTCCAGGATGGCGGGCGGGGCGCCCCGGTCGCGGATTTGCTGCAGACGGATATCGCCGAAGGGCCGCCCGGCGCCGGACAGCGACAGCACGCCGCAAACCGGTACCTTCTCCTTGGCCAGTTGCGCCGCCGCCAGGGTGGCGATGGTCGCCCCTTCCGAATGGCCCAGCAGCATGACGCAGCGCACCTGGGGTTGGCGCGCGAGATAGCGGGCCCAGGCCGCCATGTCATCGACATAGGTCGAGAAACGCAGATTGTCCTCGCCGGGGCAGGCGGCGGCACTCTTGGCGATGCAGCGCTTGTCCACCCGCAGGCTGGCGATGCCGTCGGCGGCCAGGCCCTGGGCGATCAGCTTCAGCACGTTGCTGCGCACCGTCAGCAGGGTGGAATTGCCGTCGCGGTCCGAGGGGCCGGACCCCGCCTGCATCAGCACCGCCACGCCGCCTTTCCAGTCCGCCGGCCGCATCAGGGAGCCATATAGGAATGAACCGCCGCCACCCTCCAGGCTGACCTCGGTATCGGACGTGTCGGGGGCTTGGGCCAATGCTGTCGGCGTCGTGAGGATCAGGGCGGCGGCCAGCAAACGACGGAGGAGGGGACGCATGGATGCTCCACGGGAAAGGCTATAATTCGTTATTTAGCAAAATAACAAAGCAGAGTCCAGCCGGTCCAAATCCGGCCGGTCCGTTCTCCCGCGTTCGGCGCGGGGGCCCCTTGCCTGTCCGGCGCTTGCCGTGCCGTGCCCCTTGGACTAGCGTGCGGCCACCCTCGCAACCCCCAATGATAGGGATAAGCCCATGGCCACAGAGACGACGTCCGATCGGGTCCTCATTCTCGATTTCGGGTCGCAGGTGACCCAGCTCATCGCCCGGCGGGTGCGCGAGGCGGGAGTGTTCTGCGAGATCCACCCCTATTCCATGAGCGAGGCGGCCATTGAGGCCTACGCGCCCAAGGCCATCATCCTGTCGGGCAGCCCGGCCTCGGTGACGGAAGAGGGCAGCCCCCGCGCGCCGGGCATCGTCTTCACCAAGGGCGTGCCCGTCCTGGGCATCTGCTACGGCCAGCAGACGATGTGCGAGCAACTGGGCGGCAAGGTCGAGCCCGGCGAGACCCGGGAGTTCGGCCGCGCCTTCGTCGACGTCAAGGAGCCCTGCGCCCTGTTCGAGGGCGTGTGGCAGGTGGGTGCCCGCGAGCAGGTGTGGATGAGCCATGGCGACCGCGTCGCCAAGCTGCCGGAAGGCTTCCGCATCGTGGCGACCAGCGAGGGCGCGCCCTATGCCATCATCGCCGATGACAGCCGCCGTTTCTACGCCGTGCAGTTCCATCCGGAGGTGGTGCACACCCCCCATGGCGACGCGCTGATCCGCAACTTCCTGTTCGCAGTCTCCGGCCTGTCGGGCAGCTGGACCATGGCCGCCTTCAAGGCCCAGGCCATCGAGAAGATCCGCGCCCAGGTCGGCACCGGCAAGGTCATCTGCGGCCTGTCCGGCGGTGTCGACAGCTCGGTCGCCGCCGTGTTGATCCACGAGGCCATCGGTGACCAGCTGACCTGTATCTTCGTCGACACCGGCCTGATGCGCGCCGGTGAGGCGGATGAGGTGGTGACGCTGTTCCGGGACCACTACAATATTCCGCTGGTCCACGTCGATGCGGCCGACCTGTTCCTGGGCAAGCTGGCCGGCGTCAGCGACCCGGAAGTGAAGCGCAAGACCATCGGCGCCACCTTCATCGAGATCTTCGATGCCGAGGCCAAGAAGATCGGCGGCGCCGGCTTCCTGGCCCAGGGCACGCTCTACCCCGACGTCATCGAAAGCGTCAGCTTCACCGGCGGCCCCAGCGTCACCATCAAGTCGCACCACAATGTGGGCGGCCTGCCGGAGCGCATGAACCTGAAGCTGGTGGAGCCGCTGCGCGAGCTGTTCAAGGATGAGGTCCGCCGCCTGGGCGTGGAGTTGGGCCTGCCCAAGGCCTTCATCGGCCGCCACCCCTTTCCGGGGCCCGGCCTGGCCATCCGCATCCCTGGCGAGATCACGCCGGAGAAGCTGGAGATCCTGCGCAAGGCCGACACGGTCTACCTGGAGGAAATCCGCAACGCCGGCCTGTACGACGTCATCTGGCAGGCCTTCGCCGTGCTGTTGCCGGTGCGCACCGTCGGCGTCATGGGCGACGGCCGCTCCTACGACTACGCCTGCGCGCTGCGCGCCGTGACCTCGGTCGATGGCATGACCGCCGACTACTACCCCTTCAGCCACGAGTTCCTGGGCCGCGTCGCCACCCGCATCATCAACGAGGTGCGCGGCATCAACCGCGTGACCTACGACATCACCAGCAAGCCGCCGGGCACCATCGAGTGGGAGTGACTCGAGCCATGAGGCGCTCGATTTTCGAAAGGGAGCTGCTTCCGGTATGACACAACCGGCTCCTCACGGAGATCACGCCGGACGATCTTCCCGCGCATTGCGGGAAGATCGTTGATCGCGGCGCCCCGGCGGTGGCGATCAACGTGCGGGACATCCTCAAGCAGATTTACGGGTTCGCCATCCTGCACGGCGAGAAGATCGTAAATCCGGCAGACGACGTTGGGACAGCGTCGATCGTGACCTTTGCTCCGAAGGATCGCTCGCTCTCTCCTGCCGAGATCCGGATCATGCTCAGATAACTTGAGAAGGTCGCGGCTCTGCCGACAATCCGGTTGGGGATGAGGCTCTATTTGCTGACGACGGTGCGCAAGAGCGAGTTGCGGGATGCAGTCTGGGACAAGGTGGATCTCGAGAACGCGGTCTGGACGATTCCGAAGGAGCACATGAAGCGGTCGAAGGCCCATAACGTTTATCTGTCGCATCAGACGCTCGACATCATGATCGCGCTGAAGACCTGTGCAGGTAACTCGCGGTATCTGCCGCCTTCGAGGTACGACGCCGATGCTCCTGTGTCTCGGGCGACGTTCAATCGCGTCACCTACGCGGTGGTGGAGCAAGCGAAGAAGAAAGGGCTGCCGCCTCGAGCCTTTCACGGTTCATGACTTGCGGCGCACCGGCTCAACGCTGTTGAACGAGCTCGACCTCAATAGCGACTGGATCGAGAAATGCCTGGCGCATGAAGATGATCGTTCGTCGCGCCGTGTCTACAACAAGGCGGAGTACCAGGTTCAGCGTCGCCACATGATGCAGGAATGGGCGGAGATCGTGGACGCGTGGGTAGAAGGGCGTAAACACACACCTGTCCTCTTGTGTAAAAGTCTGGACTAAATCTGACGTTTTGCTGGAATGGCGGGGTGATGTTGCCGCTGCCGGGGCATGCCCCGGCAGCGGCGGCGGTTTGTTTGGAGCCCGCGATGACGAGGGATCAAAAGGTAATCCGCGCCAAGGTCGGCGTATTGGAATTGGCCAAGCAGCTTGGGAATGTGAGCCAGGCATGCAAGATGATGGGCTATAGCCGGGACAGCTTCTACCGGTTCAAGGAACTCTATGAGAAGGGTGGGGAGATGGCGCTGCAGGAGATGCGGCGCCAGGGCCGCCCCCTGCTGAAGAACCGGGTGGACCCGGCCATTGAGGAAGCGGCGGTGGAACTGGCCATCGAGCAGCCGGCCTGAGGCCAGGCGCGCGCGTCCAACGAATTGAAAAAGCGCGGCTTGTCGATCTCGCCGTTCGGTGTGCGCAGCGTCTGGCTGCGCCACGGCCTGGAGAACATGAAAAAGCGCCTGAAAGCCCTGGAGGCCCGCATGGCCCAGACCGGCCAGGTGCTGACCGAGGCCCAGGTGGCCGCCCTGGAAAAGGCCAAGGCCGAGAAGGAAGCCCATGGCGAGTTCGAGAGCGAATGCCCCGGATACTGCATCGCCCAGGACACCTTCTACGTCGGCACCCTCAAGGGCGTGGGCCGGGTTTACCAGCAGACGGTGATCGACACCTATTCCAAGGTATGGGCTGCTGCCGGCTTGGATGACACCGGGATAAGGTGTTGATCCAACCGGAGGACCTGACTTGGAGCGCAAACAGTACAGCCGCGAATTCAAGG
>NZ_VITR01000021.1 GCF_007827955.1 Nitrospirillum pindoramense | reverse complement strand
ACCAGCGTCAACCGCCAGAACTCAGGGATCGCTTCGCCGTCGCGCCGTTCGTTGTCGCCCGCCGCGTCGGTGAACGGGGTTATAGAGACCCCACCGGGGGGCTGTCTACAGCTTTTTTCGTCCGACCCTCACTTTTTTCGAAACGCGGCGTAGCCCCTATCCAGGATCCACCCCAAGACCCGCAGGCCGCCTGGAAAACCGGGATCTAGAGCCGAACGCGTTTAACCAGAAACGCGCTCGGCTCTAAGTCCTTATTCAGAAGCGGATTCACGCTCCAAAGCGATTCCGCTTTTCCGCGATCCGCTCTAGGCCAGGCCCAACTGGCGCAGTTCCGCCAGGATGTGGGGCGGCAGGTCCTGGCCGCCACCCGCCTGGTCCAGGTCGGCCGGCGCGTCCTCCGGCTTCAGGTAGCGCCAGCCCTGGAAAGGCCGCTTGGGCTGCGGCACCGTTTCCACCAGTTCGGTATCCAACAGCATGCGGCAGACCTCATCCCCCTCAGGCGAGCGCAGCAGGTCGAAGCCGACGAAGCGCGCCCGGCAGCACAGGATCCCCTTCACCACCCAATAGAGGGAACCGCCATCCAGCAGCTCCGCCGTGCGGGTGGGCATGCGCCGGGTATAGGTCGGCACCACGCGGTGGCCGTTCCAGTCCATCTGGTTGCGATTGCGCCAATCGCGCATGTCGGCAAGATCGGGGGCGCCCACGGCGAGGCGCAGCATATGAAGGGGCATGGTCTCACGAAGCCGATATCACTCAGGGTCCGTGAGACTACGAGCTTAAGCCCCGGGGTCAAGGCACCCCGTTACAGGGGCGCGCCCAGGAAGAGGTTCGAGGATCAGGCGCCGGGGACCAGGCGCCGGGAATCAGGCGGTGGCCGAGGCGTTCAGAGAACGGCACTTGGCCTCGAACCCTTCGGAAATGAATTCCGGCCGCTTGAACATGCCCTTCAGCCAAGCCGCCAGCAGGCACAGTTCCTCCAGCTTCAGCACCTCATCCAAGGTGCCCTGGGGGAACCGGATCGAGAAACTGTCGGCGACGATGTCCAACACCTCTTCCACCTGCTCGATGGTGAGGCCGCAGTCGGTCTCCAGCACCGCGGTGCGGGTCAGGATTTTTTCGTCGACGCCATAGTCATCGCGGATCAGTTTCACGATCCAACGAAACAAGTGCATCCAGTTGCTGACGCCTTCGATCGACCGGCTCACGGCATCCCGCCCCTCAAGTTTCAGGCCCCGCGTCGGGGCGGTCGCCCCTACCCCGACATGGCTTTCGGCCTCAACCCCTATCAGAGAAGCGTTAAGACTTTTTTGACATGGGCACCAGAGATGTTTGGCGAAGATTTATCGTTCGGGGGGGCGACGGCTGCTGGAATAGCTGAAAATGGCGTTGAAGCCGAACAGCAGCAGCAGCATGCCCACGATGACCTCGGCCGCCACCACCAGCCGGATGAAGCTGCCCACCGGCACGATGTCGCCATACCCCACGGTAGACAGGGTGACGACGGAGAAATAAAGGCTTTCGGCGAAGCCGATCCGCTGTGGCGTGCCGCCGATCATGAACTGGTTGAGGGGCGCGAACCGATCAACCACCGTGTAAAGGGCGGCGAAGATGATCACCAGCAGGGAATAGAAGGTGAAGAAGGCGAAGGCCGGCTCCGCCAGTCCCGCCACCTGCTCGAAGAACTCCTCGAACAGCAGCCCCGTCTCCAGCAGCAGGACCACCACGTCGTAGCTGACCAGCAGCACGATGAAGGAGATGAACCCCATGGCGGCGACGAAGGCGTCGCGGACCACCGGCTGGGGCGTCTCCGGGGTCAGCAGGAAGGTGGCGGCCCCCACCACGCCCAGCGGCAGCACCCAGCCGAAGGCCCGGCCGAAGCGCCGCAAATCGCGCCGGGTCGGCCCCTGAGGGCGGCCATGGACGATGGCGCGGATGCCGGCGCGCCGGATGACCACGCCCGCCAGGAACGCCGCCAAGGGCAAGACGAAGCCCAGCCCCAGCAGATAGGCCGGCAGCTTGGCGAAGTGGGCCTCGACGAAGAACTCGAAAATGATGGCGTAGATGCCGACGAAGTTGGCAAGGCCGATAGTGAAGAAGCGGCTGCCCGGAAACAACAGGTGGCAGGAGCCCACGACCACGACCACGGCGCCCAGCAACGCCAGCGTCAGGCCCGGATCGGCCCCCTGGATGGTGAGGGAGATCAAGGCCAGCAGGCCCACCGTCAGGGCGATGGGCGTCACCAGTGAGCGCTTGCGACGGCGGCGGGGCGTGGCGCTGGCGTTCATCACCAACCGCCCTGCGCCAGCCAGCGTTCCACCTGCACCAGGCGGTCGGCGCCCCAGAACCCCTCCCCCTCCACGAAGATGAAGGGCGAGCCGAAGACGCCCCTGGCCATGGCCGCATCGGTGGCAGCGCGCAACGCGTCCTTCACCGCCGGGTCCTGCACACCGCTCCGCACCGCGTCCCCATCCATGCCGATGCCGGCGGCGACATCGGCCACCGCGTCTATCCCAGAAATGTCCCGCCCCTCCTGCCAGTGGGCGCGATACAGCGCCTTCGCCAAGCTCCGCGCCAAATCGACGTCGCGGGCGGCTGCCCAGTAATAGGCGCGCGAGGGCGTGACCGCGTTGATCGGCATCACCTCAGGCCAGGTAAGGGGCAGGTCGTAATAACGGGCGCAGCGCACCACGTCATGGCGCAGATAATCGCCCTGCAAAGGGCGTTGGACAGTGGCCGCCACGCCCGTGCTCTTGAATACCGCCCCCAGCAGGATGGGATGCCAGGCGACGGTCCGGCCATGACGCGCGGCCAGCTCATCGATGGCCATGGCGGCGAAATAGCCGTAGGGCGAGGCGAAGTCGAAATAGAAATCCAAGGGCTGCGCAGCCATCACCGGGTGGCCCCATCCTGATAGGAGGACGGCCGCCCCTCCCGGCGCGGCCGTCCCCAGTATGCCCACCTGCCGGATGAGATCCAGCGTGTCAGTGCAGACGCTCGATGGCCACGGCCGTCGCCTCGCCCCCCCCGATGCACAGGCTGGCCACGCCCCGGGCCAGGTCATAACGGTGCAGCGCCGCCAGCAAGGTCACGAGGATGCGGGCGCCGGACGCCCCGATGGGGTGGCCGAGGGCGCAGGCGCCGCCATGGACGTTGACCTTGTCGTGCGGAATGTCGAACTCCCGCATCGCCGCCATGGGCACCACGGCGAAGGCCTCGTTGATCTCGAACAGGTCGACATCCCGGGCCGACCAGCCGGTCTTGGCGAACAGGGTTTCGATGGCCCCGATGGGGGCGGTGGTGAACCAGTTGGGCGCGCGGGCATGGCTGGCGTGGCCGACGATGCGGGCCAGGGGCGTCAGGCCGCGCTTCTCCGCCACGCTGGCGCGGGTCAGCACCAGGGCGGCGGCGCCGTCGCTTATGCTGGCGCTGCTGGCCGCCGTGACCGTGCCGTCCTTGCGGAACGGGGTCTTCAGGGTCGGGATCTTCTCGGGCTTGCCTTTCAGCGGCTGCTCATCGCGGGTGATGACGACATCGCCGCCCTTGCCCTTGACCGTGACGCCCACCGTCTCGCCATCGAACCAGCCGCCTTCCACCGCGGCCTTGGCCCGGCGCAGGCTTTCGATGGCGTAGGCGTCCTGCATCTCGCGGGTGAACTGGTAATGGGCGGCCGTATCCTCGGCGAAGGTGCCCATGGCGCGGCCACGGTCGTAGGCGTCCTCCAGCCCGTCCAGCGCCATGTGGTCATAGATGGTGGCATGGCCATAGCGGTAGCCGCCCCGCGCCCGGTCCAGCAGATAGGGGGCGTTGGACATGCTTTCCATGCCACCGGCCAGCGCGATGTCGACGCTGCCCGCCACCAGCAGGTCATGGGCGACCATGGCCGCCTTCATGCCGCTGCCGCACATCTTGTTGAGGGTGCTGCAGGGCACGGACTGCGGCAAGCCGGCGGCCAGCGCCGCCTGGCGGCCGGGCGCCTGGCCCTGGCCGGCCTGCAGCACACAGCCCATCACCACCTCGTCAATGGCGTCGGGCGCCAGGCCCGCGCGGTCCACCGCCCCCTTGACCGCGGCCGCCCCCAATTGGGCCGCCGGCAGGCTGGACAGGTCGCCCATCATGCCGCCCATGGCGGTGCGGGCGGTGCTGACAATGACAATCGGATCAGTCGACATGGCTTATCTCTCCCGTTTGATTGTGTGTGGCGGCAGCCGCGTCCGTGACCTGGGCATGCCAGGCGCGGCGAACGAAATCCAGGCCCTCCGGCTCACCCAGCAGGCGGCAGGTCATGGTCTGGGCGAAGGCGATACCCACCATCTGGAACGCGAACAGGGTGCAATCGAGGTCGGGGCGAAAATGGCCCGCCGTTACCGCCATGGCGGCACCCTGCTGGATGAAGGTGCGCAGGCGGCGCTGCGCCCCCGCGATCTCATCGCGCAAGGGGCCGGGCCGGTCATCCAGTTCCAGGCTGGCCGCCTGGATGGGACAGCCGCCCGGGAAAGGTGGGGACTGGTTCCAGGCCCACCAGCCCTCGGCAAAGGCCTCCAGCCGGGGCAGGCCGCGCGGCAGGGGCAGCACCGGCCGGATGACATGGGTGGTGAAGCACTCCTGGGCCTGCCGCAGCACGGCCACCTGCAACTGCTCCTTGGACCCGAAATGGGCGAACAGGCCGCTTTTCGATAGGCCGGTACGCTCCGCCAGCAGGCCGATGGTCAGGCCTGACAACCCGTCCGTGCTGGTGAGGCTCAACGCCTCCTCCAGGATGGCGGCGCGCGTGCGGACACCCTTGCTCATGGACGGAAAATAAACGAACGATCGTTCTATTGTCAAGATGACGGGCGGCGCCGGAACGGAAAAGGCCGCCCCGGATCACTCCGGGACGGCCTTTTTCAGATCACGCCTCCAGCGCTGTGGGCGCCGGATCAGTTCCCCTCGCCCGCCTCGTGCATCTGGGCGTCGACCACGGCCAGGGCGGACATGTTGACGATGCCGCGCACGGTGACGGACGGGGTCAGGATGTGGGCCGGCTGGGCGGCCCCCAGCAGCACCGGCCCCACCGGCTGCCCCTCGCCCAGGGTCTTCAGCAGGTTGAAGGCGATGTTGGCGGCGTCGCGGCTGGGCATGATCAGCAGGTTGGCCATGCCTTTCAGGCGACTGTTGGGGAACACGCGGTTGCGGATGTCCTCGGAGATGGCGCTGTCGGCATGCATCTCCCCCTCAACCTCCAGCGTCGGGCACTGCTGCTCGATCTTGGCCAGGGCGGCGCGCATGGTCAAGGCCGAGGCGTCGCCGTGGCTGCCGAAGTTGGAATGCGACAGCAGGGCCACCTTGGGCACCACGCCGAAGCGCCGGACCTCTTCCGCCGCGAGCGCGGTCATGGCCGCGATCTGGTCGGCCGTCGGCTCCGGCGTCACATAGGCGTCGGCCAGGAAGAAGGTGCCCTTGGGCAGGATCAGCACCGACAGGGCGGCCGGGATGGTCGTACCCGGCTTCAGGCCAATGACGTCCAGCACATGCTTAAGGTGCCAGTCGTACAGGCCGACGGTGCCGGCGATCATGGCGTCGGCGTCGCCCTTGCGCACCATCAGCGAGCCGATGACGGTGGTGTTGTTGCGCACCACCTGGCGGGCGCGGTCCGGGCTGACGCCCCGCCGCTCCATCGTGGCGTGGTAGCTCTGCCAATAATCGGCGTAGCGCGGATCGTTCTGCGGGTCGACCAACTCGACATCGCGGTCCAGCGCGATGCGCAGGCCCAGCTTCTCGATACGGCGGGCCACCACATCGCGACGGCCGATGAGGATGGGCTTGGCCAGGCCATCGTCCACCACGAACTGTACGGCGCGCAGCACCCGCTCCTCTTCGCCCTCGCAATAGACCAGGCGCTTGGGCGCCTGCTTGGCGCGGGAGAACACCGGCTTCATCAGCAGGCCGGAGCGGAAGACGAACTGCGACAACCGTTCGCGGTAGGCGTCGAAATCGGTGATAGGCCGGGTGGCCACGCCGCTGTCCATGGCGGCCTTGGCCACCGCCGGCGCGATCTCCAGGATCAGGCGCGGATCGAAAGGCTTGGGAATGATGTTGTCCGGGCCGAAACCGGCGGACTGGTCACCATAGGCGGCCGCCACCACGTCATGCTGCTCCGCCATGGCCAGGCGGGCGATGGCCTCCACCGCGGCGATCTTCATCGCCTCGTTGATCTGCGTCGCGCCCACGTCCAGGGCGCCGCGGAAGATGAAGGGGAAGCACAGGACGTTGTTGACCTGGTTGGGATAGTCGGAGCGGCCGGTGGCGATGATGGCGTCGGGCTGCGCCGCGCGCGCCTCCTCCGGCATGATTTCCGGGGTGGGGTTGGCCAGCGCCAGGATGACCGGCTGGCCCGCCATCTTGGACACCATGGCCTTGGTCAGCACGCGCGGCGCCGACAGGCCGAGGAAAATGTCCGCGCCATCGATGATGTCGTCCAGGGTGCGGGCGTTGGTCTTCTTGGCGTAACGCGCCTTGCGCGGGTCCATCAGCTCGGTGCGGCCGTCATAGACCACGCCCTTGATGTCGCTGACCCAGATGTTGTCCACGGGCATGCCCATGTCCACCAGCAGGTCCAGGCAGGCCAGCGCCGCAGCGCCGGCGCCGCTGGCCACCAGCTTGACCTCGTCGATCTTGCGGCCGCGCAGCTTCAGCGCGTTGGTGATGGCGGCGGCGACGATGATGGCGGTGCCGTGCTGGTCGTCATGGAAGACCGGGATCTTCATGCGCTCGCGCAGCTTGCTTTCCACGTAGAAGCATTCCGGCGCCTTGATGTCCTCAAGGTTGATGCCGCCGAACGTGGGCTCCAGCGCCGCGATGATGTCGACCAGCTTGTCGGGGTCCTTCTCATCGACCTCGATGTCGAAGACGTCGATGCCGGCGAACTTCTTGAACAGGACGCCCTTGCCCTCCATCACCGGCTTCGCGGCCAGGGGACCGATGTCGCCCAGGCCCAGGACGGCGGTGCCGTTGGTGATCACGGCCACCAGGTTGCCGCGCGAGGTCATCTGGCTGGCCTCGGCCGGGTCGGCGACGATCGCCTCGCAGGCGAAGGCCACGCCGGGCGAATAAGCCAAGGCCAGGTCGCGCTGAGTCGCCAGGGGCTTGGTCGGTTGGACGGCGATCTTACCCGGCGTCGGCAGCCGGTGATAGTCTAGGGCGGCTTCGCGAAACTCGTCGGACATGGGGCCGGTCTCTTCTGCGGGGGACTGGGTCCCGAACAGCCTCACAGGCGCCCGTGGCGCCACCGTCGCGGCGGCCCCACCGGCGCCGTCAAGCGTTCGGCGCCCTTCCTGCTTAGGCCCCAGGGCCCGCCATTGTCCAGAGGCGATGGACGGCAAGGTGCCATTCAGCCGGGACGCGACCGGCTGCCATGCGTTTGATCGGCCTGGAAAAGGCGCCCGGAAACGCGAAAGGCCGAACCAAGCGGTCCGGCCTTTCAGGTCTATGGTGCGGTCAAGAAGACTCGAACTTCCACGGGTTGCCCCACAGCGACCTCAACGCTGCGCGTCTACCAATTCCGCCATGACCGCATCATGTCAGAACCTCGCCGGCAAGGGCTTGCCAACGGGTGAACGGGGGAATAGCAAATCGCCGATCCCATAGCAAGCCCCCGTGTGGCCCTTATGGGATGGGACCCCCTATATAAAGGAGGGGGTTCCCGGACCCCGGCGTCGCCCGCATGCGGCGTCGATGAAAACGCCTTCACACGATGGGTAAGCGCCGCGCCATGTCCCCCCTCCCCTCACCCGCCCAGCCCGAAACCCATGCCCCGTCCATGGAGGGACCGGAATGGCGCATCAGCGACCAGCCGGTGGCCTACCCCGAGGCGGTCGCCGCCATGGAGGAACGGGTGGCGGCCATCCGCGCCGGCACGGCCCCGGAATTGGTATGGCTGCTGGAACATCCGTCGCTGTACACCGCCGGCACCAGCGCCAAGGCGGAGGATTTGCTGGACCATGGCCGCTTCCCCGTGTTCCAGACCGGGCGCGGCGGGCAGTACACCTATCACGGTCCTGGCCAGCGCGTGGCCTATGTCATGCTGGACCTGATGAAGCGGGGCCCCGATGTGCATGCCTACGTCACCAACCTGGAAGAATGGATCATCCGCACCCTGGCCCTGTTCAACATCAAGGGGGAACGGCGGTGTGGGCGCGTGGGCATCTGGGTGGACAAGCAGCCCTATGGCGGCCTGCCGGGCCAGGAGGACAAGATCGGCGCCATCGGCGTGCGCGTGCGCCGGGGCGTCACCTTCCACGGCATCTCACTGAACGTCGACCCGGACTTGAGCCACTTCGGCGGCATCGTGCCCTGCGGCATCACCCAGTACGGCGTCACCTCCATGCACGCGCTGGGGCACCTTGCCAGCCTGCACGAGGTGGATGCGGCGCTGCGCGATGCCTGGACCGGGGTGTTCGAGACGGCGGATGGCGCGGCGGCGGCCCGCTGCGCCCCCCACGGCGGCCCCAGCGGCGGCCCCAGCGGCGGCCAGTAACGGCCGGCCGCCGCCAGCCGGCGCTCAACCCTCGGCTTTCGCCTTCAGCAGGTCGCGGATCTCCTCCAGCAGCACTTCCTGCCGGGGCGGGGCGGAAGCGGCCTTGGTGCGGAAGCGGTTGACCTGCTTCACCAGCAGGAACACGGCGCCGGCGACGATGAAGAAGCGGATGACGACGTTGATGAAAACGCCATAGTTGATGGTGGCGGCACCCGCATCCTGCGCCGCCTTCAGGTTGGCGTAGTGCTCCCCGTTCAGGGCGACGAAATAGCTGGAAAAATCGATGCCGCCCATGAGGTAGCCGATGGGCGGCATAATCAGGTCATTGACCAGCGAATTGACAATGCCGGTGAAGGCGGCGCCGACGATGATACCGACGGCCAGATCGATCACGTTGCCCCGGCTGATGAACGACTTGAACTCTTCCCACATGGCTCGTCCCCTTTATTGTGTTGAGGCCCCGGTTGGCTGGGGCGGTTCATGGGTTGATCGCCATACTATGACGCTCGCCGCCCGGCCGGGTCACTACCCACACGATGTAGGGCCGATGGAAGCCACGGCGGAAAGCGTCACGCGGACGCCGGGAATCGACAGGGCCGGTCCCGTCACCGGGCCGGCCCTGTGCGTAAACCGTCTCCGGTTCGTTCTTAAGCGAGAATGTACAGCCCGCGCTGGCCGTCCATGGGCTTAAACTTGTCAGTGATGCCCAGCACCGTCTCGGCCCCGCCCAGGTACAACACGCCATCCGGCGGCATCTGCTTGGCGATGGCCTCCAGCACCTTGGTCTTGGTCGGCTGGTCGAAATAAATCAGGACGTTCCGGCAGAACACCACATCGAACTGGCCCAGGGGCGACAGGTCGGTCAGCAGGTTGTATTCCCGGAACGTGGCCATCTGCCGTATCTGCGGCGACAATTGCCATTTGTCGCCGACCTGCTTGAAATACTTGACCAGCATGGTGATGGCCAGGCCGCGCTGCACCTCGAACTGGGTGTAGATGCCGGCGCGCGACTTTTCCACCATCTCGGAGGACAGGTCGGTACCGACGATCTCGATACGCCAGCCGGCCAGGCGGGCATTGTCCTCCGACAGCATCATGGCCAGGGAGTAGGCCTCCTGCCCGCTGGAGCAGGCGGCCGACCAGATGCGGATGGACTTCTTGGTGGCCCGCGATTCCAGCAACGCCGGAAGAACGACCTGCTTGAACTGGTCGAAGGGCTTCTGATCGCGGAAGAAGGACGACTCGTTGGTCGTCATCGCCTCCGTGATATCCTTCAGCAGGGTTTCGTCCTTGCGGGCGCGAACCGTGGCCGCCAGTTCATCCAGCGTCTTCAGGTTCCATTTCCGGGCCACGGGCATGAGGCGCGATTCCAGCAGGTAGGCCTTGTCCTTGGTTAGGACCAAGCCCGAACGCTGCTTCAGCATCGTGCAGAACATGTCGAAGTCTTCGACCTTCATGCCGCCGTCCTCAATGCGATCTTGCGGATAAACGGACCGATCTCCTTCAAGGGTAGGATGGAACTGCACAAGCCCGCCGTTGCCACGGCGCCCGGCATACCCCATACCACGCTGCTGGCCTCGTCCTGACCAACAACCATCCCCCCGGCCTGGACCACCTGGTCGCAGCCGCCGCGACCGTCATGCCCCATGCCGGTGAGGATGACCGCCAACACCTTACGCCCATAAATCTTAACAATACTGCGCAACATGGGATCGACCGCCGGCCGACAGAAATTTTCCGGCGGGTCCTTGGTCAGCTGCGCGGTGGTGACGCCGTTGCGCGACACCAGCAGGAAATGATTGTCGCCCGGCGCCACGTAGGCGCGGCCACCGACGATGGGCTCCCCGTCCTTGGCCTCCGCGCACTCGATCCCGCATTGGCGGGTGATGTGCTCGGCCAGGATGGTGGTGAAGGTCGCCGGCATGTGCTGTGTGATGACGATGGGCTGCTGCAGCCCGCCCCGGAAATGGGCCATCACCTCGAACAGCGCCTGCGGTCCACCGGTGGAACTACCGATGGCGATGATATCCGGCCGAATGTCGGGCGCGGGCCGCAGGACGACCGGCGCCTGCTCGAACAGGCGGCTGCGGATAGGCGACGGCGCCGCCGGGGATGCGGTACCGGTCGCCGGCGCCACGCCACCGGGAACCGGCGCGATGATTGGGCGCGGAGCCAGCGGGCGCGACGGCGCCCCCTTGGACGGGTCCGCGCGGCGCGCGGCCTCACCCAGGGCCTGGACCTTGCTGACCAGTTCCGCCTTGAAGCTTTCGGCCCCCGTCAGCTCCCGCGTCGACGACGGCTTGGTGACATAATCGGAGGCGCCGGCCCGCAAGGCCCGCAGGGAGATGTCGGCGTTCTTGGCCGTCAGGGTCGAAGCCATGATGACCTTGACCGCGGGGTCGGCGGAGATGAGCTGCGGCAAGGCGGTCAGGCCGTCCATCACCGGCATCTCGATGTCCAGGACGATGACGTCCAGGGACTGACGCTGCAGGGTGTTGATGGCCATCTGGCCGTTGGCGACGGAGGCGACGACACGGATGGTGCCGTCGCCTTCCAGCGTACGCGTCAGCAAGCCACGGATGACCGCCGAATCGTCCACAACCATGACCCGGTACGGCTCGGTGGTTGCGGCCGCCGGTGAAGCGGCCTGGGGTCGTCCGGGGATATCGTTCATGATCTTATGATTCCCGGGCGTCAGAGAAGCCCGACCTGCTCGAACTTGGTTTGGATGATCTCGCTGTCGAAGGGCTTCATGATGTACTCATTCGCCCCGGCTGACAGCGCTTCCTGGATGTGGGCCAGATCGTTCTCGGTGGTGCAGAATACCACCTTGGGCGTCTGGCCCCCCGACATCTTACGCAGACGTCGCAGGAACTCGATACCGGTCATGACCGGCATGTTCCAGTCCAGCAGGATGGCGTCCGGCATGGAAACCGCACACGCATCCATGGCCTGCTTGCCATCCTCGGCCTCTGAACAGGTGAAGTTCAGTTCTTCCAGGATCTTGCGCGCGACCTTGCGGACGACGCGGCTGTCATCGACGACCAGGCAGGACTTCATGCAAAGGACCTCGGGTTGCTAAGCGCTCGAAAGCACCGGTGGTTGAAGCCCAGGCTCAGGCAGCTTCGGTATTAGCGAAATTCAACAACCGCGACACGTCAAGTACAACGAGAAGATTTTCACGAAGACGATAAATACCCGTGGACACCTCGCGCCAACGCGCGTCCATGGTGGCCGGCTGGCGCTCGAAATCGTCCGAGGTCAGGCTCAGCACTTCGCCCACGCTGTCCACCATGAGGGAGTAAAGCTCCCCCTTATGGTCCACGACGATGCTCATGCCGGGCTTGTCGGCCGCACGCGGCGGCAGGCCCAGGCGCAGGCGGACGTCGATGGCGGTGACGATGCGGCCACGCAGGTTCAGCGAACCGGCAACCTCGGGCGGGGCCAGGGGAATGCGGGTGATGCGCTGGGGACCCAACACGTCCTGGACCTGCAGGACGGGGATGCCGAACACCTGGTCGGCGATGGTCATGGTGACGAAGTCTTCGTTCTTGACGACCGCGACTTCAGTGCTGGCGGTGCGCTTGGCGGGCAGGTTGGTACTCATGCGGCACCCTTGGTCTCGGAGATGGTCTGCTGCAGCGTGAAGAGCAGCGCGTCACGGTCGAACTTCGCCACGTAGTCGGTGAAGCCGGCCTGACGGCCGCGATCGAGGTCGCGCGGGGTGGCGTGGCTGGACAGCGCCACCAGGGGCACGTTCTGCCAGCGGCTGTTGCCGCGGACGGCCTGGGCGAACTCCAGCCCGCTCATGCCGGGCATCTCGATATCGCTGACGATGACGTCGAAGTCCTCGCCGGATTCGCAGAGTCCCAGGGCCTCATCCGCGCTCTGTACCGCCGTGACGGCGTAACCGGACACGGTCAGCAGCGGGGTCAGCAGGTTGCGGAAGAAGGGGCTGTCGTCGACCAGCAGCACCTTGTGCAGGCGCTCGTCCTCAAAGCGGTCGGTGGCGTTGCCGAACCAGTCGCGGAAAGCCTGGGTCAGGTAGAAGCCGGCATCGATGACGTCCGTCGCCTTGTCGGCGATGATGGCGCTGCCCATGAAGCCGGCACGCTCCGTGCCCAGTTCCACCTGCAGGCGATCCTCGACGATGTCGATGATCTCGTCCACCACCAGGCCCATGGAGCGGTCGCCGTCGGCGAACACCAGCACCGGCTGGCGCTTGTCGCGCTGCACCTGCCAGGACGGGTCGATGGGCACCAGCGGCATGAGCTTGCCACGGTACTGCACGACCGGCTGGCCGTTGGACGCCTCGACCTGGTTGAGGTCGATGTCTTCCAGACGGGCCACCAGCGACAGCGGGACGGCCTTGGGCGCGCCCTCGCCGGCGCGGAACAGCAGCAGGGCCATGCGGTCGTCCTGGCGGGTGGCGTGCTTGGCCTCCGCGGCGGCGGCGGCCGTGTCGTGCATGCCGCCCGAGATCTCGCCGGAGAAGCTGGCGATACCGTTCGGGTCCAGGATCATGATGACGGAGCCGTCGCCCAGGATGGTGTTACCCGAGAACAGCTCGATATGGCGCAGGATGGGGGCCACCGGCTTCACCACGATTTCTTCCGTGTCGAAGACGCGGTCGACGATGATGCCGAAGGTGTAGTTGCCAACCTGGGCCACCACGATGAAGGTTTCGCGGTTGTCCTGGTCGCCGTCGCCCAGCTTCAGTAGCCGTTCAAGGCTGACCAGCGGCAGCAGGCGGTTGCGCAGGCGCAGGACCGGGGTGCCGTTGATCCGCTCGATCTTGTGCTCGCTGTCGTTGGCGGCGCGCACCAGCTCGATCACGCTGATCTGCGGAATGGCGAAGCGCTCGCCACCGCATTCGACGACCAGGGCCGAGACGATGGCCAGGGTCAGCGGGATCTTGATGGTGAAGGTGGTGCCGCGGCCCTCGATGGACTTCAGCTCGATCGTGCCGCCGATCTTCTCGATGTTGGTCTTCACCACGTCCATGCCGACACCGCGACCGGAGACGCTGGTGACCTTGGCGGCGGTGGAGAAGCCGGCCTTGAAGATGAACTGCTGGATCTGCTGGTCGGACATGCCGGCCAGCTCGGTCTCGGTGGCCAGGCCGTTCTGCAGGATCTTGCGCTTGATCGCCTCGATCGCCAGGCCCTTACCGTCGTCGGCGATCTCGATGATGATGTGACCGCCCTCATGGAAGGCGTTCAGCGTGATGCGGCCGGTCTCGGACTTGCCCTTGGCCACGCGCTCGCCCGGCAGCTCCAGGCCATGGTCGGCGGAGTTGCGGACCATGTGGGTCAGCGGGTCCTTGATCAGTTCCAGCACCTGACGGTCCAGTTCCGTCTCGGCGCCCAGCATCTGCAGGTCGATCTTCTTGTGCAGTTCGTGCGCCAAGTCACGCACCAGGCGCGGCAGCTTGGCCCAGGCGTTGCCGATGGGCTGCATGCGCGTCTTCATAACGCCTTCCTGCAGCTCCGACGTCACATGGTTCAGGCGCTGCAACGGGACCGCGAATTCGCTTTCCTTCTGGCTGCGCAGGATCTGGAGCAGCTGGTTGCGGGTCAGCACCAGCTCGGAAACCATGGTCATCAGGTTTTCGAGCAGGTCGACGTTGACGCGGATGGTCTGGTTGGCCAGCGACGATTCACCATCACCACCGCCGGCGGGCGGGGGCGGCGGGGCCGCGTGGGGAGTGGCGGCGGCGGCGGGGGCCGGCGGGGCCGCCTCGGCGACGGGCGCGACCTCGCGGGTGGCGGCGGCGGCCGGCACCGAGGGAGTGGCGGCCACGGGGGCCGGCGGCGGGGCCACGGGCTCGGGCACAGGCTCCGGGGGGGGAGGTGGTGCGGCGGCGACCGGGGCCGCGGGAGCGGCGGCGGCTGCCTCCCGGCCTTCGGCCAGGGCGTTCAGACGGTTGATCAGATCTTCGTCGTTACCGGCCGGCTCAGCTTCCGTCTTTTCCAGGACCAACAGGATCGACTTGATGGCGTCCAGGGATTCCAGGATCAACGTCACCGCGTAGGGGCTGACGTTCAGCTCCCCATCACGGAAGCGGCCCAGCACGTTCTCAGACGCGTGCGCCACCGCTTCCAGCCGAGGCAGACCAAGGAAGCCGCAGGTGCCCTTGATGGTGTGAACCAGCCGGAAGATATTGCTCAGCAGGCTGGGGTCATTCGGGTTCTGCTCAAGCCGCACCAACTCAACGTCCAAGACCGCTATGTTTTCGTTGGTCTCGGTCAGAAATTCGCTCAGCAGATCATCCATGGTCCACGTCCCGTTGCCATGCGCGTATCAGGGCCGTCCCGGGCGGGCGGTCCCGTTTGGAATTGAGGTGTCAGCCCCGGCCCCCGTCCTTAATCGCGACGGGGTGGCGCCACTCCCTACACCCATCTTTTCCAGAAAGACGATTAAGAACACGTTACTCCTGCGAGATTGATGGCGTGCCCTGGGCGACAAGACAAGCGATAAACGCGTTAAGCTTCTCTATCGGCGCGAAAGAACCTTACGGGCGGATCAGGATGCCCGGCGCAACAGCTGGAAACGCAATGCTTCCGGGGCCTTGGCGTCGACGACGATGTGCCAGCCGCACTGTTCGGCAAAGCGGCCGGTGACATAAGCCTGCACGCTGCGGGGGGTCAGGTCCGCCTGGGCCAGGGCCCCGTCCAGGGCCTGGCGCACCTCCTCGCGCAGGTTGAGGACGGGCCCCTCCGCCGTCACGGAAAGCGCGGGATTCCCGCCCCCGGCGGCAAGCGTGACAACCCCGCCGTGGGGCATGGCCTCCTCCGCCAGAAGCCCCAGGTTTAGCGCCAACTTCAGCAGGCCGTCGTCGGGCTTGGGCATGACATCGGCCGGCCAATCCAACCGCACCCGCCCACCCCGGAACCAGGCGCCCAGCACGGTCCGCGCCTCTGTCGCGGTGAATGAACCGCTGTTGCCCGCCGCCCCGTAGGCCAAACGAAACAGCCGCAGCCGCCGGGCCGCCTGGTCGGCACTGTCGGCGATCAGGGACATGGCCTCATCCGCCATGGATTGTCCCATTTCTTCAATGAGTTCCACGCCGTTGGCGATGGCGCCCACCGGGCTTATCAGGTCATGGCACAGGCGGGAGCACAGCAGCTCCACGACATGAAGTTCCAGGGAAACCGTCATTCGTAGGGGGCCTTGTCTTCGATGCCGGCGCAGGAAGCCTTGCGCGGGGGGCGTGGCGGTACATAGTGGTTGGAGTGCCAGTATATTAATGATTGGCGGCCCCAAGGCAGGATTTAGCGCCCCCTGGCCCTAGAAAAACGGATAAGGGCAAAAGGATAGGTGAGATGTTTTTTGCCGCTTCCGCCTGCCGGCCCCCGCCAGCCTCGACCCTCTAGCCCAAGGATATATACCCCATGCCCCCTTTCACCCCCGAATCAGGCGCGGTCACGGCACTGCTGACTCCCGGGGCGTATGTCATGCACCCCAATCAACCCGATTGGGGCCTGGGGCAAGTGCAGTCCGCGGTCGGAACCCGGGTCACGGTCAACTTCACCCACGCCGGAAAGGTGACCATGGACGCCGCCGTCATCGCCCTGCGCCCGGTGGAGCCGGAGGATTGGGCGCCGTAACCCGCGGACAGGCTTCCGAAGGAGGGTGCCGTTGCCGCCATCACAGCGCGACGGGGGCTGAATTGCTATGGTCGCTGTACCATATTGGCGATGACGGGCGGCCAGGCCCTGAAGGTCATGGCGCCAGGACGTTTGGTTTGTGCTTGATTTGAGGATGGCTGAGACGATGGCGGATGGCGCCCTAAATACCCCACTTGGGCAAACCGCGCCGGCGCGCGACCGTCTTCCGCTGGTGGACCCTTTTGGACGCTCCATCCGCTACCTGCGCGTTTCCGTAACCGATCGGTGCGACTTCCGCTGCGTCTACTGCATGGCGGAGGAAATGACCTTCCTGCCCAAGGCTCAGGTGCTCTCGCTGGAGGAGTTGGAGCGCTTGTGCGCCGCCTTCATCCAGACCGGCGTGCGCAAGCTGCGCCTGACAGGTGGGGAGCCGCTGGTGCGCCGGGGCATCATGGATCTGGTCCGCCGCCTTGGCCGCCACCTGGATACCGGCGCCCTGGATGAACTGACCCTGACCACCAACGGCAGCCAGTTGACCAAGTACGCGGACGAACTGCGCGCCGCCGGCGTGCGCCGCGTGAACGTCAGCCTGGACACCCTGGACCCCGACCGTTTCCAGGCCATCACCCGCTGGGGCAAGCTGGCCCCCGTTCTGGAAGGCATCCGGGCCGCCAAGGAGGCGGGGCTGCACGTCAAGGTCAACTGCGTGGCGTTGCGCGGCGTGAACGATGGCGAGGTGCATGACCTGGTGGCTTGGTGCGGCCGCGAAGGTCATGATCTCACCTTCATCGAGGTCATGCCCCTGGGCGACATGGACGGCGGCGACACGGGCGGGGATGGCGGCCAGGGCGGCAGCGTCCGGGCGGACCAGTATTGGCCCCTGTCCCTGCTGAGGGCGGAGTTGGCCAAGCGCTGGACCCTGACCGACCTGCCCGTCAGCACCGGCGGCCCCGCCCGCTATGCCCAAGTGGCCGAGACGGGCGGGCGCATCGGGTTCATCACGCCCATGACCCACAATTTCTGTGAGAGCTGCAACCGCGTGCGCCTGACCTGCACCGGCATGCTGTACATGTGCCTGGGCCAGGAGGACGCCGCCGACCTGCGGGCCGTCATGCGCGCCGCCCCCGGCAACGACGCGACCCTGCTGGCCGCGATCAAGGACGCCATCGCCCGTAAGCCCAAGGGCCATGACTTCATCATCGACCGTCGTCAAAAAACCCCGGCGGTGGCCCGGCATATGAGCGTCACGGGCGGCTGACCGATCGGCGGCCTCCGATCGCCGTAGCCCACCGACACCGGTTTCCGGTCCCCGGCATTCCTTTGACGGGCTTGATCCGTTAAGGTGTGCCTCCATTCCGGTTAACGGGCCGTTCCGGTAGCGTGCCCGTGTCCTCCCTTCCCCCCTTGTCCTGGACCCAGGCGGCCCCGCCATGCTTGACGAACCCACCCGCCCCGCCGCCCCTGCGTCGGGCCAAGCCCCCGGCACCGCGGCGGAGGGATCGGCCGCGCACGGCACACCGGTTCCCCTGCCGGCAAAGCCGGCCTTCTGCATCGTCGCCGCCGAAACGCCCGAGGCCGAGGCGGCGCGCACGACCCTGTCGGAACGCTATCGCACGGTACGGGCGGAGGATGCGGACGTCATCGTGGCGCTGGGCGGTGACGGCTTCCTGCTGGAAACGCTGCATCGCCACCTGCCCCTGTGCAAGCCGGTCTATGGCATGAATCGCGGTTCCGTCGGCTTCCTGCTGAACAGCTTCAGTCCCCGGGGGCTGACCGACCGCGTGCGCCGGGCGCAGCGGGTGGCGCTGAACCCGTTGCGCATGGTGGCCGTCAACGCCCAGGGCCGGCATGAGGCGCTGGCGTTCAACGAGGTGTCGCTGCTGCGTGAGACGCGCCAAGCCGCCAAGCTGCGCATTAGCGTGGATGGGGTGGAACGCCTGGCCGAATTGGCCTGCGACGGCGCCCTGGTGTCCACCCCGGCCGGCAGCACCGCCTACAACCTGTCGGCCCACGGCCCCATCGTGCCCTTGGGCGCCGGCATCTTGGCCCTGACCCCCATCAGCGCCTTCCGCCCCCGCCGCTGGCGCGGCGCCCTGCTGCCCCATACCGCCAAGCTGCAGTTCGACATCCTGGAGGGCGCCAAGCGCCCCGTCAGCGCCGTGGCCGACTTCACCGAAATCCGCGACGTCGCCCGGGTGGAGGTGTGCGAGGACCGCAGCGTGGCCAGCATCCTGCTGTTCGATCCGGAGATGAACCTGGAGGAGCGCATCCTCAAGGAGCAGTTCACGCCTTAGTTCCGGCCCTACTCGGCCGCCAAGCGCCGGTCGCCCACGCGGGCCAGGGCGAAGGCGTGGATGGCGCGCATCAGGTCTTCCAGGTCGCGGGACAAGCGCCAGTAGCCGTCGTGGCGCTCCAGCGTTTCCTCATCCATGTACAGGCGCCGGTCGATCTCCAACTGAAGGCTGTGGCGGCCGCGTGTCGGCACGCCGTAGCGGCGTACCAGTTCCACGCCCTTGTAGGGGTCGTTGTGGCGGACGCGGTAGCCCATGCCGCGCAGCGTGGCGGCCACGAAACGGCTGAAGGACGGGTCGCAGCAGGCGCCGTCCCGATCACCCAGCACGAAGTCGGCGCCGGCGTCACCCGTGCCCAGGGTGGGCATGGAATGGCAGTTGAGATGCCAAACCTGGCCGAAACGGGCGTGCAGCCCATCCAGCGCGGTCTTGAGCTGGGCATGATAAGGGCGCCAGTAGCGCTCAATACGGGTCTGGACCTCCCTCACCGTCAGCTTGGCGGCGTAGAGCGCCTCGCCGGGACGGCTGACGGTACGCACCAGGCCCATGCCATGGCGGCTTTTCTCCGACGGGTTCAAGGGGCCCGGCCAAGGGTCGGCCAGGCAGGCGGGGTCGATGTCATCCTCCGCCCGGTTCACATCGATGTAACTGCGCGGGAACAGCGCCTGCAGCAGCGTGGCGCCCAGGGCGGGGGCGCGGGCGAACAGTTCGTCCACATGCGCGTCCTCCGACTGGCGCAGCAGCATCAACGGACAGCGGGGGGTGAAACCCAGGGGATAGGCGGACCCGCTGTGGGGCGAGTCATAGACGACAGGAACGGGCGTGCCTTCCGGATCATGGCGCACCAGCACATCGTCGATGACGTATTTCATACCCACCTCGCAACCGCCAACTGCGGCGGAACAAACAACCGCCGGACTGCCTTATCATGGCCCCGCCAGCATAGCGCAGACCGGGGCGTGCCGTCCCTTTTCATGACACCGTCCCCCATGGCGCTTTCCATGGTTGAAAGGACCCGGCACTATTGCCGAACCAGCCAATGCGGAAAAGGCGGCCATGGTTCCAAGGGGTTCGGACCCGATACTCAGGGATGGGGGCGTATGATGTGGGACCGTCTGGGTCCACCCCTGGGACCGGCCACGCCCCAGCCCCCCCTGGCCATGCCCGACCTGCGCGCGCACCGCGCGGGCAACACCGGCGTGCCCTATGTCTGGCGGTTCGAAGGCAAGGCCGAGGGGCCGCACGTCGCCGTCGTGGCGCTGATGCATGGCAATGAGCCCTGCGGCGCCGTCGCACTGGACCGGTTGCTGCGACGGGGTCTGCGGCCGACGCGCGGCACATGGACCCTGGCCTTCGCCAACACCGATGCGGCGGCAGGCGGCCGCCTGTTCGGCCCGGCGGGCACGCCCGCCCGCTATCTGGACCAGGACATGAACCGCCTATGGGCGGGGGCCCGGGCGTCGGGACCGCCGCCCGGCCACACCCATGGCCGGGAACAGGCGCGTGTGGCGGCGTTGGCGCCCCTGATCCTGACGGCGGACCTGCTGCTGGACCTGCATTCAATGCAGGTGCCCTCGCCCGCGCTGACCCTGTGCGGCCGGTCTCCGCAGGGTCGGGCCCTGGCGGTGCGGCTGGCCGATCCAGGCTGGGTCGTGGCGGATGACGGGCATGCCGATGGCCGGCGCCTGATCGACCATCCCCGCTTTTGCGGCCCCGGCGCCGAGGCCACCGCCATCCTGATGGAATGTGGGCAACACGCCTCGCCCGCCGCCGGCGCCCAGGCATGGCGCGGGTTGATCCGCTTCCTGGCGCTGTCGGAAACCCTGGACGCGGCCACGGTCCGCACCTTGCTGGGGGAGATCAACGCACCGGCCCTGCCGCCCCGGCCAACGGTGGTGGACGTGACCCACGCCATCCAGGCGCAGACGGACGAGTTCGCCTTCGTGCGTCCCTTCCAGGGGTTGGAACGTATCGCCACCGCCGGCACCCTGCTGGCCCTGGACGGGAAGCAGGCCATCCATACCCCCTACGACGACTGCGTGCTGGTCATGCCCACGCGCAGTGCCCGGCGGGGTCAGACCACTGTCCGGCTGGGGCGCGTCCTCTGATCTCCCTACGGGACGGAGACCCCCTTGCCGGGCGCGGGTCACATGAACTGGGCGCGATTCAGCAGATCGTAGAAATTGCGCAGCACGGCGGCCTTCTCGGCCTCGGTGGCCAGACCCTCGACAAACTTGGCGTCGAAATTGGGCTGCCGCAGGTGGCTGATGATCTGGTCGCGCACGATACGCCGCGCCTTGGGGCTGGCCAGCACCTCGGCAGCGGCGAACTGCACCAGGCGTGTCGCGCGGACGCGCAGGCTGGCCGCCGGATCATCCAGCCGCTCGATCACCCGACCATCGACGATGTAGGCCGCCACCATGTCATCCAGCCGGGACCCCAGCTTTTCCGCCATCTCACCCGGCAGGTCCCCATCTTCCATCACCAAGCGGTAAAGGGCGGCGCTGGCCTCCATCTTCGGCTTCAGCGGCAGGGCCCGGTCCACCAAGTCATTCAGGCCGGCCGAACGGTTGGCGACCTCCAACGCCTGGGCGGCGATGGCCGCGCCATCCGTGGCGGCCAGGTCGGAGCGGGCCAGGCAGGTCAGGTAAACCAGACGCTCCGCGCCGGTGGGCAGCAACTGCAACACGGATTCGAGCGCCAGGCGCCGCCCCTCCGCACCGCCCTGCTCTATGAAACGCTGATAGCCCATCAGCACCGCCTCGGCCATGGCCGGACCGCCCAGCAGCCCATCCAGGCGGATCAGGCGGCCGACGAAGGCGCGGTACTTGGCGATTTGCTGGAACGGCTCACCATGGGACAGGCGCTGCGTCCCCCGCACCTGGCGCCGCAGGAAGTCCAACAGGACCGCGCGGGTTTCCTTGCCATGCGGGCCCGCCACCCAGCGGCTGATGGCCGCAGTGCATTCCGGCGACATTTCCGCCGGTTGCGGCTCGAACGTGCCGCTGATCAGGTCGATCAGGCGATTCAAGGCGGTCACGAGATCCGGCTGGCGGCCCAGCATGTCGCGCACCATGTCAGGCGCGGTCAGGACATCGGCCAGTAACTGATCCAAAAGGGCCGCGTGGTCGGCGGGCAGGCTGTCGTCGGCGGCGAGTTCGATCAGCAATTCCGCCTTGCCCAGAAGGCCGCGGATGTTCACCAGGTCGCGACAGACGATCACCTTCCCCAGATATGCCGCCTCTTCCGCCGCCGTTTCGGGCGTCGCGGCGGGGGTGGCGCCCAAGATCTCATCCACCTGGCGCATGGTGGCGGCGAAGCCGATTTCCTTGGGATAGGGCAGCGTGCGGTTGGCCACCGCCTTCTCCGCCCGCTGGCGCAATTGTTCCAGTACCCCCAGGATGACGTCGCGGCGGGCGCGGCTGTCCTCCCCCGTTTCCTTGACCTGCAAGGTCGCGATTCGGCTGACGGCGTTGGGGACCAGCGCCTCGAAATTCAGGACGCGCTTCGCCTCGTTGGCGTTGTGCAGCAGTTCCGAAGCCGTGACGCCTTTCTCATCCAGGTATTGGCGCAGCACCCGGGAGATCAGGACCCGGCTGTCGAAGGCCATATACTCCTGGGGCACGCGGCAGTAATGCGCCTCATCCACCGGGACCGGCGCGATGGGGCGCTTGGGCTCCTGCCGGTATTCGGTGTGGATGATGGTGTCCACCGTCTCCCCACCCCGGCCGGGGCGGACGAATTCGCGGATGATACGCACGCCAGTGCGGGTGGGCAGGATGCGGGCGGCCAGCGCGCGGGCATCCTCTTCCTTGCGGCAAATCTGCTCGGTAAGCCAATGGTCATCCTTCAGGTATTGCACCTCGAAGGAAATGCCCCGCGGCTCGCTCAGCGGCGGCGGCCGTTTCGCCTTATCCTGTAGCAGCCCCAAGACCATCGCCCGCCCCGACCGGCAATAACACCCGTGGGGCGGGGAAGCCCCTTCCCCGCCCTCACCAGGCCAACCTTCGGCCTATGGGCAGCCCCGCCGCTAAGCCGAACGCACCACCGATATATGGATGCAGGCTTAAAGGTGACGTCGCACAAGCGGGTAGTCAACCGAATGATGTATGCCTACCGGGGAAGTGGGCTGCTTTTTTATCCCGGTTGAACAGGGGGTTAACGGTCCGGCTTGCCCTTGGTCCAGGTGGGGTTGGCGCTGAACAAGGGTACAGTGGAAATGGCCATCTTGGCCGACGCGTCCTTCACCTGCCGGCTGTAAACGACATAGATCAGGGTGTCGTTGGCCCGGTCATAGATGCGCCGGACGGCGATGGACTTGAAGATCAGGCTTTTGCGCTCGGAAAACACCTCCTCCCCATGCTTGGAGGTGTCGATCTTGCCGATGACGATAGGGCCGGTCTGCCGGCACGAGATCGAGGTGTTGGACGGATCCTCGAACCAGTTGCCCTTGCGCAGCCGGTCGATGACGCTGCGGGAGAAACTGACGATGTGGCAGGTGACCCCTTGGATGTCGGGGTCGGGCACGGCCTCCACCGTCAGCTCGTTACCTGTCCAATCGTTGCTGAACGACCCCACTTCATCGGCCCGCGCCGCGCCGGGCACGACGGAAAGGCCCACCACCAGGGCCGCGACAGCCCCCGCCGCCAGCAGGCGCCTCAATTGGTCAACTCTTCCATGGTCTGGCGGACGATCTGGACGATCTGGCCGCCACGGCCGGCCACATCGAACCCGGCGGCGTTGCTGATGACCGACAGCTCGATTTCCGTCGTGGGGGCGTAGCGGGCGATCTCCGCCACCACGCTGTTGGACAGGATCTCCTCCTTGTCCACGCCCAGCGCCTTGGCGACGTCGGTGCGCCAGCTGTTGATGGCCGATATGATGGCCGACTCGATCTGGGCGGTTTCCTCCTTGCGGCGCAGGTCGCGGTATTGGACCAGCACCCGCCAGGCGCCGTCGGCATAGGCGGTATCGATGCGCGAGACTTCCACCGTGCGCAGGAACGAGGCCAGGCGAGTCTCGTCCTCGTCATGCACGGCGTCACGGATGGAGAAGGTGCGGATTTCCAAGGTCATGCCCAGTCCCGGTCAGAGTAGCCCGGATGGTCCGCCCGGCGCCGAGGCCGGCGGGCCGCTTCCGTGGATAAGTGGCAATATAACCGAGGCCGGGCCGCTTTACAGGGGGCTGAGGTCCCGACGCGTTGGTTTTTCGGGTTGGGTTTGCGGTTTTTCGCCTCGCGCCCGCGGGCGGATTTCACTAATAGCAGCCAGATCGTTCATCGGCCGACGCAACACCGGTGCCGCCGCCGCCGCTAAAGGGAAAACGACCATGCCCACGATCCACGTTATCGACGCCGATGGCGCGGAGCACGTCCTCGAGGGGGACGTGAAGGCCTCCCTCATGGAGAACCTGTGCGATCACGACTTGCCGCTGGACGCCGATTGCGGCGGCTCTTGCGCCTGCGCCACCTGCCACGTCCTGGTGGACCCAGACTGGGCCGCCCGGCTCGCGACCCCCAGCCTAGATGAGCAGGCGCTGCTGGAGGAGGAGGCGAGCTACCAGCCGGGCCGGTCGCGCCTGTCCTGCCAGATCGATTTCAGGGCCGAGCTTGACGGCCTGCGCGTGACCCTGCTGCCCCGCCGCTGAAGCGGGCGGCATCGCTAAAAACGAAGGGCGCCAAAAAACGAAGGGCGCGGACCTTGGACAGGTGCCGCGCCCTTCGCTTTTCACCACGCCGGCTCAATGGCCGGGGGGGCCTTACTTGGAAGCCAGCACCCGCTCGGACGCCAGTTCCGCCAGGATGCTCCAGCGGGACAGCGAGATGAAGTGGGAGTAGACTAGGCCCAGGTAGCCACGCTTGCGCCACTCCAGGAACACGTCGTCCGGCAGCTCGTTGAACTTCTTCTCATCGATGATGGTGAAGCCGGTCAGCGTCATGCGGCTGTTGTCGTGCGACAGCGTCAGGTCCAGGCGCTGTTCCACCAGCAGGCCACGGTCGAACAGTTCCTTGCAGAAGGCGCTGGTGGCGACGGCGGACTGGTTGAAGGTGGCGCAGAAGTTCAGGGCGTCGTTGCCCGCCGGGCCGGCCTTGTCACCCTCGAACAGGGGGACGTCGCCGTCCGGACCCACCAGGTTGGCGTCCTCTTCCAGGCACAGCACCAGGCGCTCACGGTCCGGCGTCTCCATCATCAGGAAGGGATAGCGGCGGACATAGGCCGGGATCGGCGTGTTCTTACGCCAGTTGCCCTCGGCGTCCACGAACAGGTTCTCGTCCGGGCGCACACCGGTCAGCACCACGGCGGCCGGGTTGTTGCCCAAGGTGAAGACGATGGGATAGTGGCCGTTGAGGGAGATGAACTCCTCACCCACGATCGGAATGGCGTTGGCGCCGGCGGCATAGGAGAACGTACGCTGCTGCTTCAGCTTCCAGTCACGGTGACGGCTGATGTCGACGGGAACGGGCTCCCGATAGAACGGGGGCATCTGGCCGGCATCGTTGGCGGCGGCGGCGTCGGTCATGGCAAAAGTCCTGATTTACCGGTTAAATTCCACTGACTGGGAATTGGACCCTGACACGCGCGCCCTCTCCCCCGACAGGATGGGCTTTGAAGTGCCGGAATTGTATGCGCAAGTCAACAGCGCCGCGACCCAGCCATGACTTCAGCGCGTGACAAGATGTGACGCCGCCAGGAGGCGGCGCGGCCCGCCGCGGAGCACAACGGGGGTTCACCGGCTGCGCAGCATGGCCTTGACGCGCTTGGCCCCCCCCTCCTGCTCACCCAGCCAAATGACCAGCGTGGCTGAGCCGGACATGACCTGCAGCACCTTCTCCGCCTTGGCGGGGATGCGAATCTTCCGGGTCATGCAGTAGTTCACCAGGGCCGCCGCCACTTCCATCTCGGCGTAGCTGGTTTCGAACACCGTGCCGTAGTCGTCCTCGATGGGCAGTTGGACGGTTACCGGGGGCCCCTCGACGATGACGGGGTCCTTGACCATGCCCACGGGCAGCTTGCGGTTGAGACGGCCCGTGAATTCCACGATCGCCGTCGTCAGCTCCCGGTCCGTGAAGCTGATCGCCCGCAATTCCTGCATGCACCGTCCCCTTGGATACATTAACCCCAGAGTGGGGCCGCCCCTGAGTTGGGGCGCGGCATCATATAGGCGACGCGTCCGCCAAGTCACCCCATCGCAAGGATCATAATCATCCTGGCCCATAACGAAAAAGGCCGGCACCCACCAAGTCACCCTGGCAGGCACCGGCCCTCAGCGTCATGGGTATGGATGGGGATCAGGCGACCTTGGCCATGCCCTGGGCGCGACCGGCGGCCAGGCGCTCCCGCGCCATCTGGTCGGCGACCTCGTTGGTGGGACGGTCCTCGGCGTCGGCGCGGCGGAAAATATCCGCCAGCGTGCCATGGATAGCCTCCACCTTGGACAGGATGGCGTCCTTGCTGTAGGCGCCGCCCACCTCGCCGGCCACGTTGATGATACCGCCGCCATTGATGACATAGTCGGGGGCGTACAGGATGCCCAGGCCGCGCAGCTGGCGACCCACGGCGTCCACCGACAGCTGGTTGTTGGCGCCGCCGGCCACCACCTTGGCCTTCAGCTGGGGCAGCGACAGCTCGTTCAACACGCCGCCCAGGGCGCAGGGGGCGAAGACGTCGACATCCTGGGCATGGATGACCGACGGGTCCACGGCCGTGGCGCCATGGCGGTCGACTACGCGCTTCACCTGGTCGGCGAAGATATCGCTGACGACCAGGATGGCGCCGTCATCCGCCAGGCGCTGGCACAGGTGGCTGCCCACATTGCCCAGGCCCTGCACGGCCACGCGCACGCCCTTCAGGCTGTCCGTGCCCAGGCGGTGCTGCACCGCCGCCTTGATGCCCAGATAGACACCATAGGCGGTGAAGGGCGACGGATCGCCGCTGGCGGCGGCGCCGTGGTTCAGGCCGGCCACATGCTTGGTTTCACGACCCATGACCTGCACGTCGGCAACGGTGATGCCCACGTCCTCCGCCGCGATGTAGCGGCCGCCCAGGCTTTCCACCATGCGGCCGAAGGCGCGGAACAGGGCGTCGGACTTGGCGGTCTTGGGGTCGCCGATCAGCACCGACTTGCCGCCCCCCAAGGGCAGGCCCGCCATGACGTTCTTGTAGCTCATGCCGCGCGACAGGCGCAGGACGTCCTTCACGGCGTCGGCCTCGGTCGCGTACGGCCACATACGGCAGCCGCCGCAGGCGGGCCCCATGGTGGTGTCATGGACGGCGATGATGGCCTTCAGGCCACTCTCCGGGTCACGGCCGAACAGGACCAGCTCGTGATTATCGAAATCCGGAGCGTCGAACAGCATGGGGGCACTCTCCTGCCTGGTGCCCGGGACCAAGGGCGCCGGGCCGGTGATCCGGCCCCTCTTCCCATAGGACGGGGGCGGAACTGTCTGCGCGACGAAGCTTAGGGGGCTGGACGGGCCGGGTCGATTTCGTTGTTTTATTGCGCGGCGCAGCTTTGGCGAACCCGCAGGTGTCCACCGCGTAATGTCCTGTCGCGCCCGCCCGAGAGCGGCCGCCTTGGCGGGGAAAGGCCCGTCAGCGGCCGACGCGCAGTCCCGGCGGGCGGCTAGGACGGGCGGCGCCATCCCCCAGGCGGGGCATGACTCGGCCGTCGGGAAGGCGGCTATCCTCCCCGCTCAGCGACGGCTCACGCCGCGCGTCGGCGGAGCGGCCGCGCTTGGGCGCCTTGCGGCTGGGGCGGCGGCCGCTCCACCACCAGATGCCAGCCATCAGCGCGAACAAGGCGCCAACGAAGCCCAGAAGCGCGTTGCGCGCCCAATCCGGGGCGGTGATCTCGGTCGCCGCCTGTTCCGGCGTGTCGCCGGTCGACTGCGTCTCCACTGCGATGCGGCCGGCACCGGTGGGGCTGGACGCGTCCTGCCCGGTGGTCGAGGCCGCCGGGGCGTCGCCGGGACGTTGGGTCACGGAGGGCGGCGGCAAATCGGCAGGGGCGGAAGGCGTGGCGGAAGGCGTGGCGGTCGGGGTGCGCGACACGCTCAGCACGGTGCTTTCCTGGCCCTGGGGGCCGCGCTCGACGCCAACGGCGGAGCGGGCGGCCCGGGGCTGCACATCCTCCTCCTTCAGGCGCGGTTGCGAGGCCCTGGCGCGGCTGGTGGGGTCGGCCAGGTTGCCCACCGTCTTGTCCACCGGACGGCCTTCCATCATGCGGGCGATGGTGTCCTGGTCCAGCTTGCCCGTCACCTTCAAGCCCTCGGCCTTCTGGTACTGGCGCAAGGCCGCGATGGTCGGCGGGTCCATGCGCGAGGTGGCGCGCCCCTCATACAGCTCTTTTTCCTTCAGGATGTTCTGGGCCCACTGGATGGTGGCGCTGTTGGGCTCCCCCCCGTTGGCGTCGGCAGGGGCGGCCCACGCCTGGCCGGCGCCGGCCGTGGTCAGCATCACCGCCAGGATGGCAGAGGCGAACAGGGGCCGGCGGGCGTTGGACATCGTGAAACGATCCTTTTTCCAGGTCATGCAAGGCGGCCTGATGGGAGCAAGCACCGGGCAAATCAACGGGCCGCGGCTGTCCCAAGCGTGTTACAATTCATGCCGCTTTGCCATGCGCATTTTAGCCGCCGACCCCCGTGCATGCTGCATTGCACCGGAAAGACGGTGCCGCCGGAACCGGAGGAGCATCAAGACCAATTGGGTATGCCTGACGGCGACATGATGACCATGCGACTATAAGCGTTGCCAAAATCACCCCGGATTGTGGGTAAATAATGGCACGGGCGGCCCCAAGACCCCCGTGGCGCATGCCAAATAACATAATAAACCAAGCGAACTAACGGAAAAGGCCTATGACCGCGCATCCCGAAACCGAAAACTGGCAACTTGAAGACACGCCCGTTCTGGACCGTGGCGTTCTGACCGCCCACATGAACGACCTGGGCGTCGATTTGGTCCGCCAGATCGCGGAGAAATATCTGGAGGATGCGCCGAGCAGCGTGGCCGCCGTGCAGGCGGCACTGGAGGCGCAGGATCTGCCGCTGCTGCAGCGGCTGATCCATCGCCTGGGTGGCGGCGCCCAGACCGTGGGCCTGGCCGCCCTGTCGGCGCAGGCCAAAAAGGCGGAACACGCCTTGCGCCAAGGGCAGAGTGAGGAGGGTCTGCGCGAGGCGACCCGCCTGCTGGCGCGTGTGAACAGCGACCTGAAGGCGCTGGAGGAATTCCGCGCCGGCCTCAAGGGCTGATGACGGACACGGGTCAGGCCCAATCCGAAAAGGATCGGGCCCGATCGTGCTCAAACCCAGGGCATGCGGAGAGAGGCGGCTTACACCGGGCCGGTGACGTCGGCGCCCAGGCGGTAGCCCAAGCCCTTCTCCGTCAGGATCAGACGCGGCTGGGCGCCGCCGTCGTTCATCTTGCGCCGCAGGCGGCTGACCAGCACATCGATGGTGCGGTCGCTGGGGTTGCGGTCGGTGCCGCTGACGGCGTCGATCAGCTGGTCGCGGGTGACCACCCGGCCGCCCGAACGGACCAGCAGCGCCAGCAGTTCGAATTCACCGCGCGTCACGCGCACTTCCATGCCCTGCGGATCGATCAGGCGGCGACGCGCCAAATCGATGGTCCAGCCGCCGAAGCGGCGCACCGTGCCTTCGGCCCGCCGCATCTTGCTGGGATGGGTGCGGCGCAGCAGGTTGCGCGCGCGGGCCAGCAGCTCACGAGGGTTGGGCGGCTTGGTCACATAGTCATCGCCACCGGTTTCCAAACCGAAGACGCGGTCGTCCTCATTGGCCCTGCGGGTGACGATGATGATGCCGACGTTGGAGATCTCGCGGATGTCGCGGGCGATGGAAAACCCGTCCTCGTCCGGCAGCTCGATATCCAACAGCACGAGGTCGGGGGGCTGCCGGATGATGGCTTCCCGCGTCTGCTTGCCATTGGCGGCCTCGGCGATCATGAACCCGGCCTGATGAAAGTACCCTGCCAGCAAGGCCCTGGTCGCCGGCTCGTCCTCAACGATCAGGACCAGCGGCGCTTCCACACTCTCCGTCATGACTCTTCCAACCCCCCTGCCGGCCATTGCCCCAAATGCACCGCCGGACGTTGGCGACAGAATGTCTCTCGCGGCCTGTTAACGCAAGTCCCTGGCGAACCAAGGCCGTATGGCCTTTTCATAGGGAAAAAGGCCGAGGCGAAGCCACGAAACCTATCCAAAAAAGCATAGGGCGGGCATCGCGGACAATCACCGCGAGCACCCGCCCCATGCCGGACCCTACCGCCGGAGGATCGTCAAGCCCGAGTCTTTGCCCGAGTCTTGAGGAGGAAGAGGTAAGTGGTCAGCCGCCCAGCCCCAGCAGGTCGGCATTGCCGCCGAAGGCGGTGATGTTGACGGTCAAGGTTTTTTCCGTGGCGAAGCGCAGCAGATAGTGCGGGCCGCCGGCCTTGGGGCCCGTGCCGGACAGGCCGTGGCCGCCGAAGGGCTGCACGCCGACGACGGCGCCCACCATGTTGCGGTTGATGTAGGTATTGCCGCAGTTCAGGCGCTTGAAGATCTCCTGCGCCCGACCCTCCAGCCGGCTGTGGACGCCCAGGGTCAGGCCATAGCCAGTGGCATCGATGTCGGCCAGCACCTGGTCCAGGCTGTCGGCCTTCCACCGCACCAGGTGCAGGATGGGGCCGAACACCTCGCGCGGCAGGCGCTTCAGGCTGTCGATCTCATAGAGGCGTGGCCCGAAGAAGGTGCCGTTGGCGAGATCCGCGCCGGGGTCGCAGGCGTGGACCAGCTTGGCCTCGCGGTCCATGCGCGCGGCATGGGCCACCAGGATCTTACGGGCGTCCTCATCGATGATGGGCCCAACGTCGGTGGCCAGATCCAGCGGATCGCCCAGGGTGACCAGTTGCATGGCGCCCTTCAGCAGATGCGCCATCTGGTCGGCCACGTCGTCCTGCACGAACAGGACGCGCATGGCGGAGCAGCGCTGCCCGGCCGACTGGAAGGCGGAGGTGATGCAGTCGTCCACCACCTGCTCCAGCAGGGCGGTGCTGTCGACGATCATGGCGTTCTGGCCGCCGGTCTCGGCGATCAGGGGAACGATGGCGCCGTCGCGGGCGGCCAAGGCCCGGTTGATCAGGCGGGCGGTCTCGGTGGAGCCGGTGAAGGCCACGCCGCCGATGCGGGCGTCGGCCACCAGGGCGGCGCCCACCGTTTCGCCATCGCCCGGCAGCAGGTGCAGGATGTCACCCGGCACGCCGGCCTTGTGGAACAGGCGCACGGCGCGGGCGCCGACCAGGGTGGTCTGCTCCGCCGGCTTGGCCGCCACGGCGTTGCCGGCGGCCAGGGCGGCCGCCACCTGGCCGGTGAAGATGGCCAGCGGGAAGTTCCACGGGCTGATGCAGACGAAGGTGCCGCGGCCATGCAGCGACAGTTCGTTGCTCTCGCCCGTCGGGCCCGGCAGGCGTGTGGGCGCGCCGAACTGCTTGCGGGCGAGGTCGGCGTAGTAGCGGCAGAAATCCACCGCCTCGCGCACCTCGGCGACGGCGTCGCCCCAGGTCTTGCCCGCCTCGCGGATCAGGATGCCCAGCAGGGCCGGGGTGTCGGCCTCCAGCGCGTCGCCCATGGCGTCCAGGATGCGGGCGCGGCCCTCGCCGCCCAGGGCGTCCCAGCCGGGCTGGGCCTTGGCGGCCAGCGCCAGGGCGCGATCGATATGCTCCGCCGTGGCGTCGGCGGTGGTGCCCACCGTGCGGGTGCGGTCGGACGGGTCCAGCACCGGCCGGGCCTTCTGGCCGGCCACGTCCTGGCCACCGACGATGGGGGCGGCCGTCCAGGCCTGGGCCAGGGCGGCGTCGATGCCGGCGCGCAGGGTCCGCACCGTGGCCTCATCCGTCAGGTCGACACCGCGGGAGTTGGCGCGGTCGTCACCATAGAGCTTGTCGGGGGTGGGGATACCGGCATGGCGCAGCACGGGCAAAGCCTCCAAAAGGGCGATCGGGTCGGCAACCACCTGGCCCACCGGAATGGCCGGGTCCATGTAGGCGTTGACGAAGTTGCTGTTGGCGCCGTTCTCCAGGAGACGGCGGACGAGATAGGGCAGCAGGTCCTCATGCGTGCCGACGGGCGCGTAGATGCGCACGCGCGGCACGTTCTTCAGACGGTCCCGCGCGGCGGCGTACAGCAGGTCGCCCATGCCGTGCAGGCGCTGGAACTCCAGGTCGCGGTTGTCGCCCGCCAGGTGCAGGATGGCGGCGATGGTGTAGGCGTTGTGGGTGGCGAACTGCGGATAAATGGCGTCCTTGGCCGCCAGCATCCGCCGCGCGCACACCAGGTAGCTGAGGTCCGTCGCCGCCTTTTTGGTGTAGACGGGATAGTCGGCGTGGCCCTGGGTCTGGGAGAATTTGATCTCCGTGTCCCAATAGGCGCCCTTCACCAGGCGCACCATCAGCCGGCGCCCGGCGGAACGGGCCAGCGCCGCCAGCCAGTCGACCAGGTGGGCGGTGCGCTTCTGATAGGCCTGGATGGCCAAGCCCAGGCCGTTCCAGCCGGCGAGGTCGCCATCGCGCGCCAGTGCCTCCAGCAGGTCCAGCGAGATGTCCAGGCGGTCCGCCTCTTCGGCGTCGATGGTCAGGTTGATGTCCCAGCGCTTGGCCGCCAGGCACAGGTCCTTCACCCGGGGCAGCAGCTGGGCCATGACGTCGGCGCGCTTGGCGAAGACATAGCGCGGGTGCAGGGCCGACAGCTTGATGGAGACGCCGGGGGCGGCGTAAGGGCCGCGGCCGGCCGCCGCCTTGCCCACCGTGTCGATGGCGTTGAGGTATGACGCCTGGTAGCGGTCCGCCTGTTCCCAGGTGCGCGCCCCCTCGCCCAGCATGTCATAGGAATGGACGGTTCCCTCGGGCTTGGCCTTTTTCGCCTCGGCCACCGCCTCGGCGATGGTGCGGCCCATGACGAAGTGTTCGCCCATGACGCGCATGGCCTTCATCATGGCGGCGCGGATGACGGGCTCACCCGAGCGCTGGACCAGGCGGCGCAGCAGGCCGGGGGCGTCCCCCTGCTTCTTGGTGTCGACCTCCACCACCCGGCCGGTCAGCATCAGGCCCCAGGCGGCGGCGTTGACGAAGGCGCTGTCGGATTGGCCCAGGTGCTGGTCCCACTGGCCTTTCGTGATCTTCTCGGCGATCAGCCGGTCGGCCGTGGCCGGGTCCGCGATGCGCAGCAGGCACTCGGCGATGCACATGAGGGCGATGCCCTCCTGGTTGGACAGGCCGAACTCCTGCATGAAGGCGTCGAGCGGCCCCAGCTCCGACCGGCGGGCGCGGGCGGCGTTCACCACATCCACCGCCTGGGCGTCGATGGCCCGCCGCTCCTGCGTCGTCAGGCCGTGCGCCGCCAGCAGGGCGCGCACCGCCGTCTCCTCATTCACATGCTTGGCCCGGCGCAGGGCCGCGCGGGGGCCGTCAAGATCGGGCGTGGCCGGGGAGGAAGAGCTGGACGGGGCGGTCGCCTGGTACATGACACTGCCTGGGGCTGGGGTGGGCGGTTGATGTCGCGGATTATGGCGAGATCACCGGCATATTTCCCGCCAATTTAGGGCATTTTTCAGTATATCATCCGGCCATGGGGCCCTTCGGACGATGAAAATATGACCCGCCAAACCGCTGACCAGTTGGACCGCATCGACCTGAACATCCTGCGCATCCTGCAGGAGGATGGGCGCCTGTCGAACGTGGAGCTGTCCCGCCGTGTGAACCTGTCCCCCACCCCGTGCCTGGAGCGGGTGCGGCGCCTGGAACGCGACGGCTATATCCGGGGCTATGCGGCGCGGCTGGACCCGGAACGGCTGGGCCGCAGCCTGATGGCCTTCATCGAGGTGCGGCTGGACCGCACCAGCCCCGACGTCTTCAAAATCTTCGCCGACGCCATCGCCCCCATGGACGAGATCCAGGAATGCCACATGGTGGCCGGCGGCTTCGACTATCTCATCAAGGTGCGGGTGGCCGACATGGCAGCGTACCGCGCCTTCCTGGGCGACAAGCTGTCCAGCATCCCGGGCGTCGCCCAGACCCACACCTATATGGTGATGGAGGAGGTGAAATCGACGGCGGCCATACCCGTGCCGGTGCGGTAGTGTGCCATAATGGAAGTATCGTAAATCGCGGCTACACGTCACCGGATCATCAGTTGACGGCAGCCGCGACTTCGGAAGAACTGAATTGAGGCCTGATTATAACAGCCGTGGCGGATGTGGCAGCAAAGCCAACCTCCGCTGTAACGAATTAGCGCATATAAGTCTCCCGACTTAGCTTGCGGGGTTCAGAGCGGCGATGATGCTCTTCCACGTGGACGAGAGGGAATAAGTGCCGCCAGAATTTTCCAACAGGGCGGAGGCCGCCGACGTGATCCAGCTCTGCAGCGCGCTCTCCTGTGAACTGCAGTAGGCTGGGAGGCCGGTCGACAGCTCTGGATCGATGCGATAGAAGTTGCCGGGCGTTTTCTGTTGGGCGATCGCTGAAGTGAGAAACTGCATCGTCCAATCTGCAGCACCCTCACTCAACAGAGAGGACAACTCTCCTTCATCGCTTATATAGTTGACTGTATTGTTGCTTGACCCGGTTTTGGCCGCAGATGACTGTCTGGCTGTCATGAGCCATCCGGGCTCGGTGCTGATATTCGCAAGCTTGAACGCCCCATTGACCACTTCAGCTGCACCCTTCGGCAGGCTCTGGACTAAAGCCCAGGCCACACCAGCACCGTATGCCTGAGCGGTCGTATATCCCGGAGCAGTGATGGCGCTGGGCGGCTGACCGCAACCAAGCGAGATCATGGTGCCGATCTTAAAGCCATTACTGACGGCCCACATGTAGGTGGCCAAAGCCGGATTGCCCGCCCAGACCCCACCATCGAGAAAGTAATTATCTTGCTCGGAGGCGCCGGTAAAGTTCAGATCGTAAGGCACTGGCGGAAGCAGCATGGGGAAAGCACTGGTCATTAAGCACGCCTGCAGCGCGCTTACATACAGGGGATTCTCGGTGGTCGAGCCGGCAAGCGTCGTGTCGTTGTTTATAAACAACGGTCCCCACGGGGTCGACGCGTCGATCTGATTCGTCGTCGCGCCAGCACTGGGGCTGGACCCATTGTTGAACGTCGAGATCATGACGCTCGTTGCAGCTTGGTTCAGGGTATTGAACGCGCCATCATAATAACTGCTGGTGGAAAGATTGTTGACTGCGAGACTGCTGGGAGATCCCCAGCCGTCCACATTCGCTGACTGGTTTGCCGGCGCACCAGCGATGGTCTTGATAAGGCCGGTGTTGTTGAACATCGGACCGCTCAACAGCAACGGGTCGACCGGGGCCGAAGGCATAGGAAATATCGTGCTGCCCTGATTATAAAACAGGTTGACCAGATCCGCCGCCTGGCAGGTGTCGCCATTGAGCTTGGGTACGGTCATGCCGACGGTCAACAACCCGCCAGCAGAGGTGCCCACGATAAGGTCAAAGCATTCCGCCAGCGATTTCGATCCAGTAGAAACACCGACAGTGGGGCCGGAAGGCGGCTTAATTCCGTCAGATGATATATTTGACCCCGAAAAATCGGCAATGTTGCCGTAGCTTCCATCCAAGAAGGAAAGAAGTGTCGCGGGTACGATGCCGCGCAACGCGCCGCCATCGATCGTCAGAATGTTAATCGGAGTACCATCCGCCAGCTTCTTCTGAAGCGTCGCAGACGGGGTGGGCTGTAGGGCTGGAATGGTCATTGGTAACGTCCCTGGCACGGCTGGTTTCGATGCCTGCCCCATTGGCATGAACCGTGCCAAGCTACTAATCATTTACTTCCAATGCCTTACATAGACCAACGAGTCATCCGGCCGTTTTCCGGACACGTCGGACGCGTTGGACACGCGCCATCATCTGTCCTGCTTGGGGCGATGCCGCGCCTCGGCGTCGGCGTATAGCCGCAACTATGGAAAGGATGGGCCTGACGGTGTTCCAATTAAGCGGAACGGGCTCTTAACCACCACCCGTTCAACCGGCTGCCCCCTCCGCCGCCACCAAGGCCCCGCTGAAGCAGGCCTGCAGCAGGTAGCCACCGGTGGGCGCTTCCCAGTCCAGCATCTCGCCCACGGCGAAGACGCCGGGCAGGCGGCGCAGCATCAGGTGCTCGTCCAGTTCGGTCAGCTTGATGCCGCCGGCGGTGGAGATGGCGCGGTCGAGGTCCCGAATGCCCGTGAGCGTGATGGGCAGGGCCTTGAGGCGGGCGGCCAGCGCCGCAGGGGTGGCGAGCTCGGCGGGCATGGCGCCTTCCCGCAGCAGGGCGGGGATGACTCCCTCCAGCCCCAGGGCCTTGCGCAGGCGGTTCTTCAGGCTTTCGGACGGCGGCGCCTTCGCCAAACGCTCCGCCATAGTGGCCAGGTCCAAATCGGGCTTGAGGTCGATGTGCAGCACCGCTTGGCCGTCGCGGGCGATGGCCTCCCGCAGCGGCGCGCCCAGGGCGTAGAGGGCGCCGCCCTCCAGGCCGGTGCGGGTCACCACCGCCTCCCCCCGGCTGGTCTGGCCGGCGAAGGACAGGGCGATGCGCTTCAGGGGCCGGCCCTCCGCCCGCGCGACGAAGGCGGGGGACCAGGCGACGTCGAAGCCGGCGTTGGCGGCGCGGAAGGGGGCGAGGTCGATGCCCTTCGCCGCCAACAAGGGCGCCCAACCGCCGTCGGAGCCCAGGCGCGGCCAGCTGGCGCCGCCCAGGGCCAACAGGGTGGCGTCCGCCGCCACCGCCAGCGGCCCCTCCGGCGTGTCGAAGGCCAGCGCGCCGCCGTCGGTCCATCCGGTCCAGCGGTGGCGGGGCTTCAACGTCACGCCCAGCCCATCCAGCCGGCGCAGCCAGGCGCGCAGCAGGGGGGAGGCCTTGAGGCCCACGGGAAAGACGCGGCCGCTGCTGCCGACGAAAGTCTCGATACCCAAGCCATGCACCCAGGCGCGCAGGTCGTCCGGCGTGAAGCGCCTGATCCACGGCGCCACCACCGGCGCTGCCGCGCCATAGCGGGTGAGAAAGCGGTCCAGCGGTTCGGAATGGGTGATGTTCAGGCCGCCGCGCCCGGCCATCAGGAACTTGCGCGCAGGTGACGGCATGGCGTCATAGACGGTGACGGCGATGCCCTTGCCGGCCAACGCCTCGGCCGCCATGAGGCCGGCGGGGCCGGCACCGATGATGGCGACCGATGGGCGTCCCCGTCCCGCTTTTTCCGCCGTTTGCGGCACCGCTCAACCCTTTCTCAACACTCTTAGCCGCTTCTAGGCATGGCGACCCGCCGCCGTCAATGCGCGCCGGGGCGGCGTCCGCGCAAAAGCGCGGGGCGCCTGCGCCCGACGCATCACATAAAGACATCTTTATGTTTGCATCTGTATCCCCACATCACTAGGGTGGCGAACATTGTTACCTGAGAACCGGCTGCTTCGATGCCCGAAGGCCCGTCGGTGGAGTACGCGATCATGGCCCTGACCCGTTCCGAACGCCTGGCCCGCCTGCCGGATCTGCTGAAGCAGCGCATCTTGGTGCTGGATGGCGCCATGGGCACCATGATCCAGGGCTACAAGCTGGATGAGGCCGGCTATCGCGGGGAGCGGTTCAAGGACTGGCACCGCGACGTGCGCGGCAACAACGACCTGCTGAACCTGACCCAGCCGCAGATCGTGCGCGAAATCCACCAGCAGTATTTCGACGCCGGCGCCGACATCGTCGAGACCAACACCTTCAATTCCACCAGCATCAGCCTGGCCGATTACGGCATGGAGGATCTGGCGTACGAGTTCAACAAGGCCGGCGCCGCCCTGGCTCGCGCCGCCGGCGACGCGCTGGAGGATGCCGACCCGTCGCGCCCACGCTATGTCGCCGGCGCCATCGGTCCGACCAACCGCACCGCCTCCATCAGTCCGGTGGTGACCGACCCCGGCTTCCGCAATGTCGACTTCGATGAGCTGCGCGCCGCCTATCGCACCCAGGTGGAGGGCCTGATTGACGGCGGCGTCGACATGCTGCTGGTTGAAACCATCTTCGACACCCTGAACGCCAAGGCCGCCCTGTTCGCCGCCGAGGAGGTGCTGGAGGAAAAGGGGCTGGAACTGCCGGTCATGATCTCCGGCACCATCACCGACCGCTCCGGCCGCACTTTGTCCGGCCAGACGACGGAGGCCTTCTGGAACAGCCTGCGCCATGTGAAACCGCTGAGCATCGGCCTGAACTGCGCGCTGGGCGCCGACCTGATGCGTCCCTATGTCCAGGAACTGAGCCGCATCGCCGACACCTATGTCAGCGCCCATCCCAACGCCGGCCTGCCCAACGAGTTCGGCGGCTATGACGAGACGCCGGAGCAGATGGCCGACGCGCTGCGCCACTGGGCCGGCGACGGGCTGGTGAACATCGTCGGCGGCTGCTGCGGCACCTCCCCCGTGCATATCCGCGCCATCGCCGAGGCGGTGAAGGGCATCACCCCGCGGCCGCCGGCCGACCGCCCGGCGCGCATGCGCCTGGCCGGTTTGGAGCCGTTCGAGATGCCGGCGTTCTGACCCACCCCACCCAGACCCCAGCGCCCTCGCCCCTCGTTTCGCTTCCGGAATCAGCCGCCATGACCCAGCCCCGCACCGCCGTCTTCATCAATGTGGGTGAGCGCACCAACGTCACCGGATCGGCCAGGTTCAAGAAGCTGATCCTGAACGGCGATTACGAGGCGGCCCTGGCCGTCGCCCGCCAGCAGGTGGAGGGCGGCGCCCAGATCATCGACGTGAACATGGACGAGGCCATGCTGGACAGCGAGGCCGCCATGGTCCGCTTCCTGCGCCTGATCGCCTCGGAACCCGACATCGCCCGCGTGCCGGTCATGATCGACAGTTCGAAGTGGAGCGTGATCGAGGCGGGGCTGAAAAACGTCCAGGGCAAAGCCATCGTCAATTCCATCAGCCTGAAGGAAGGCGAAGAAGCGTTCATTGCCCAGGCCCGCAAGGTGCGCCGCTATGGCGCCGCCGTGGTGGTCATGGCCTTCGACGAGAAAGGCCAGGCCGACACGGAGGAGCGCAAGGTGGCCATCTGCCGCCGCAGCTATGACGTGCTGGTGAACAAGGTTGGCTTCCCCCCCGAAGACATCATCTTCGACCCCAACATCTTCGCCGTCGCCACGGGCATCGAGGAACACAACAACTACGCCGTCGACTTCATCAACGCCACACGCCGCATCCGGACGGAGCTGCCGGGCGCCCACGTCTCCGGCGGCCTGTCCAACGTCTCGTTCAGCTTCCGCGGCAACGAGACGGTGCGCCAGGCGATGCACGCCGTGTTCCTGTACCACGCCATCGCCGCCGGCATGGACATGGGCATCGTCAACGCCGGCGAGCTGCCGGTGTATGAGGATATCCCGGCCGAGCTGCGCGAGCGGGTGGAGGACGTCATCCTCAACCGCCGTGAGGACGCCACCGACCGCCTGCTGGAAGTGGCGGAGAAGTACAAGGGCGGCGGCGCCAGGAAGGAAGCGGACCTCAGCTGGCGCCAGGCGCCGGTGAACCAGCGCCTGACCCACGCCCTGGTGCATGGCCTGACCGACTGGATCGACGAGGATGTGGAGGAGGCGCGCCAAGCCGCCGACCGTCCCCTGTCGGTCATCGAGGGCCCGCTGATGGACGGCATGAACGTGGTGGGCGACCTGTTTGGCGCCGGCAAGATGTTCCTGCCCCAGGTGGTGAAGTCCGCCCGCGTCATGAAGAAGGCCGTGGCCTACCTGCTGCCCTTCATCGAGGCGGAGAAGGACGGCGCCGCCAACCGCAGCAACGGCAAGGTGCTGCTGGCCACCGTGAAGGGCGACGTGCACGACATCGGCAAGAACATCGTCGGCGTCGTCCTGCAATGTAACAATTACGAGGTCGTGGACCTGGGCGTCATGGTGCCGTGCGCCCAGATTCTGGAGACGGCGCGCAAGGAAAAGGCCGACATCATCGGCCTGTCCGGCCTGATCACCCCGTCGTTGGATGAGATGGTGTTCGTGGCCAAGGAGATGCAGCGCGAGGGCTTCGACCTGCCGCTGCTGATCGGCGGCGCCACCACCAGCAAGGTGCACACCGCCGTCAAGATCGACCCGGTCTACCAGGGGCCCGTCGTCCATGTCATCGACGCCAGCCGCGCCGTGGGCGTGGCCGGCAACCTGGTCAGCCTGGCGGCCAAGGCCGACTACATGCAGAATGTGAAGGGCGACTACGCCCGCATGCGCGAGGCCCACGCCCGCGCCCAGGCCAACCGCGCCCGCTTGCCCATCGCCGACGCCCGCGCCAACCGCGCCAAGCTGGACTGGGCGGCATACGAGGCGCCGCAGCCGCTGAAGCCCGGCCTGACGGTGTTCGAGGATTACGACCTGGCGGAGCTGGTGTCGCGCATCGACTGGCGCCCCTTCTTCCAGGCCTGGGAACTGGCCGGCACCTTCCCCGCCATCCTGGAGGACGCCGTGGTGGGCGAGGCCGCGCGCAACCTCTACGCCGACGCCCAGGCCATGTTGCAGCGGATCATCGGGGAGAAGTGGCTGACGGCCCGCGCCGTCATCGGCCTGTGGCCCGCCAACGCCGTGGGCGACGACATCGAGGTCTATGCCGACGCCGGCCGCGCGACGGTGACGGCCACGCTGCATACCCTGCGCCAGCAGATGGCGCGCGAGGCCGGCCGCGACCGGCCGCACCTGGCCCTGGCCGACTTCGTGGCGCCCAAGGAGACGGGCGTCGCCGACTGGATCGGCGGCTTCGCCGTCACCGCCGGCATCGGGCTGGAGGAACGGGCCAAGGCCTTCGAGGCGGCGCACGACGACTACAGCGCCATCCTGCTGAAGGCCCTGGGTGACCGCCTGGCCGAGGCCCTGTCGGAGCGCATGCATGAGCGCGTGCGCACCGAACTGTGGGGCTATGCCGCCGGCGAGACGTTGAGCAACGAGGATCTGATCGCGGAGAAGTACCGCGGCATCCGCCCGGCCCCGGGCTATCCCGCCTGCCCCGACCATACGGAGAAGGGCATCCTGTGGCAGTTGCTGGATGCGGAGAAGAACGCCGGCGTCACGCTGACCGAAAGCTACGCCATGACCCCCACCGCCGCCGTCAGCGGCCTGTATCTCGCCCATCCGGACGCCAAGTATTTCGGCCTGGGCAAGGTGGAACGCGACCAGGTGGCGGACTATGCCGCGCGCAAGGGCATGGACCTCGCCACCATGGAACGCTGGCTGGCCCCCAACCTGAACTATGAGCCCACTACCGCCGGGGACGCGGCGGCGGCATGAGGGCTGCGGCGGGCGGTCGCAGTCACGTCGCGTTCATAATCCCGCGACCTCGTGGCGCTATGGTTTCCTCCTGGTTGAGAAACCCGCCACAGGTCGCCTAATGCCACGTCTCCGCCTGCTGCTTATCCTCTTCCTGCTCATGATCTGCCTTCCCGCAATGGCGGAGAGGCGCGGCGATTATCCCCCGAAGCCCACCACAGTGCAGGGCTGGCGCAAGGCGGCGGCGGAAGATTTGGCCGCCATCCATACCCTCCTCAAAAAGAACCACCCCGCCATGGTTGTCGATAAGGGGGGTGAAAGCTTCAAGGCTTGGATCGACAAGGGATATGAGCAGGCCAAGCGCCAAATCCCCGATATTCGGGGGGAGTGGGACTATTATTTCCTGATCACCCATTATGTCGGCGGATTCCGTGACGCCCACATCCGGATCAACCGCAACGCCAAATATCGTTATTCCGACTTGCAACGCTGGCCCGGCATCATCCTGGCCTATGTCGACAGCCACTATGTGGTTCGAAACGTCGCCCCCTGGCTGGGGGAGCGTGGACCGCCCGTGGGGGCGGTCCTGGTCACCTGTGACGGCTATCCCGTGGACGCGCTGGCCCGGGCCCGCCTGGATGCCTATTTCGACAATCTGGACCTGGAGGGCGGGCGGTACCGCACGGCACCGCTGCTGCTGCTGGACCTGGGCAACACGTATGCGCCACTGCCGCGGGCTTGCTGGTTCAAGGGCCAGTCCGGAGGCCGCATGTACCCCCTGGAATACCGCGCCCCTCCACCGGAAAACGATTTGCAGGCCGAGATAAACGCGGCCGCCGGATACGGTCCCGCCCCGCCCCTGGGGCTGTCGCAGCCGGCACCCGGCCTATGGTGGATCACCCTGTCATCGATGGCGCCGTCCGGTGAAAACTGGAACGCCTTCCTGGCTGAGATCAAGGCGCACTTGGCCGACATCCGAGCCGCACACCAAGTGGTGATCGACCTTCGTGCCAACTGGGGAGGCAGCGATCTGGTGCCCCAACGCCTCGCTTCCTTGCTTTGGGGTGACGACTTTTTCTCCAGCCACCAGCCAGCGTCGGGACGCGCCCTCTATCGCGTGACGCCCCTCGTGGTTGGGAAATACCGGGAGATGGAGCGTCAGAGCGCGGGGGTCTATGCCGCTGCCACGCCGGAAACGGGCAGCCAGATGGGGATGATCCTGCAGCGGGCGTTGGATCACGGCAAGCCTAGCCACACCTTCATGAACGGACTGGGCCGGACCGGAGATGCCATCGCCCCTGCCGATCCTATCGCCGGCCAGGTCATCCTGCTGACGGACTATGCTTGCGTCTCCGCCTGTCTGGACGGCGTGGACATGATGCTGCCAATGCCCAATACGATCTTGGCGGGCCGGGACACGGGCGCCGACACCATCTTCGGCTCCATCATCCGAACACCCCTACCCTCGCTGCGGTGGTCCCTGTATTTCTCGGTCAACGCCGCCATCGACCGCTGCCGGGGCAACAACATCCCTTATCGGCCCCTGCCTGGGTTCCGCTTTCGAGGGGATATCACCGATACCGCCGCCGTCCAGGCGTGGGTGCAGCATCTGCCGCCGACTCCGGCGGACTGGGGGGCGACCGGCCCTGGGTGTCCCCGCTCCCAACCACAGCCGCCCCATCCGCCGCCCAGCATCATCATGGATTAAAGTTGGTTCGGCCACCGCTCTCCGCCCCGAAAACCCTGCCCGGCTAATCCTCCGGCCAAATATCCGTTTGGCGGTAGGCGCAGTTATAGCCCCACACCTTGCCATCCCAGGTGAGCCGCCCGTCACTTGGGCCGCCGTCGAAACCACCCTCGCCGGCGGAGCCGAAGCGTTGGGCGAAGGCCGCGCGTATATCGGGCCGGCAGTCGCCCGCGCTGGTGAGGGACCATAGGGTCGCCGGCCGTCTGGTGTTCCACACGATGGGTGAACCGGTGCCGGTGGTCGCCACCGGTGCTGGCGCCGGCCGATCGACACGGCGGACGGAGGAAATGGCCCGGTCCAGGCCGATGCGGGACAAGTCGTTGATGACATCCCAAGCGCTGACCGTCTCGCAGTCACGGTAGCCGGCGTGGCGGCACACCTCCCACGTTCCCGCCGTGACCGTCAGGGACCGCGCCCGGTCGTTCCAACCGCTGCCGGCCAGGTTCTCGGTATCGTCCTCAATATCGAGGGTGCTTCCGCCCCGGTCCTGTCCCGAATACAGGATGATCCCGGCGTCGTACGCCCATGCGGTCCCCGTTCCGGACAGGGCGGCACCGACCATCAGGCCCGTGGCAATCAGCAGCCGGGCGGTGACACCTGACATTCCCGTCCCCCATCATCACTGCCAGATGTTGATCTGCTCCGGCGTGCAGCGGTAGTGCCAGCGGTCCCCATTCCAGAAGATGCGGCCTTCCCACTCCTCACCCCGGAAATTGACGTCGCCAGGCGGGCCGAAGCGCTGGACGAAGGCGTCATAGATGCGGCGGCGGCAATCGCCCATGGGCGGGGGCCCGTCCCGCCGGTCGTCATTCCAGGTGACACCGCCACCATAACTGGGCGGCGGGGGCGGTGGCTGGTCATAAGCCGGCGGGCCCGAGGGGGCATTGTTCCAGGTGATGCCACCGCCATAGCCGGGCGGCGGGCCATAGACCGGGGGCGGAGGCGGCGGCGGGTCGTAGACCGGCGGCGGAGGCGGTTCCGGCTGGTAGTAGCGGCCGTCGATCTGCCGGGCGGAGGAGATGGCGTTATACAGCCCGATCTCACCCAAATCGCCGATGCGGGTGCCGCGGCCCACACGCTTGCAGTTGCGGAAGCCGGAGTCCTTGCACACCTCCCACTCGCCTGAGCGGACGATCATGGATTTGGCGCGGTCGTTCCAGCGCCCCATGTCGGCCAGGTTTTCCACGCCATCGCGGATGGTCAGCGCGTCGCCCCGGAAGAAGGCCTCGGAATACAGGGTGATTTCCCCCGCCAGCGCACCGCCAGCGGTCATCAGGGTACCGGCCAGCACGGCCGCCCCCATCACTCGGTGCATCAATCGTGTCATGACGGTCCACCCTGTCGCCCGGCCCGGCGGCATGTGCCGCCCGGCCCATTCAGTACCGGCCCAATTCCTTGCAATCATCGTTTGCAAGAATGCCTGCCGGCGGATTTAACCTAAAGCCAGGAGAATGGCGAGCCCGTGGCGGCGCGGTGGCATCATCCGGATTTCAGGTTCGCGTCGGGAACCGCTCAGGCGACCTTGGGCGCCCGCACCCCCAGCATATGGCAGATGGCGACCGTCAGGTCGGCGCGGTTCAGGGTGTAGAAATGGAAATCCCGCACCCCTTCCCGCTCCAGCCGCAGGCACTGCTGCACGGCCACGGTGGCGGCCACCAGTTGGCGGGTTTCCGGTTCCGCGTCCAGGCCACCGAACAGGTCCGCCATCCACGCCGGCACGGCGCAGTTGCACTTGGCGCCCAATTCCACGGCGCGGCCGAAATTGGTGATGGGCAGGATGCCCGGCACGATGGGAATATCGATGCCGGCCGCCGCCACCCTGTCGCGGAAGCGCAGGAACTTGTCGGTATCGAAAAAGAACTGGCTGATGGCGCGGGTGGCGCCGGCGTCCACCTTGCGCCGCAAATTGTCGATGTCGGCGGCGGCGCTGGCGGCCTCTGGATGGGTTTCAGGGAAGCAGGCCACGGAGATTTCGAAATCCGCCACCCGCTTCAGCCCCGCGACCAGGTCGGTGGCGTAGGCGTAGCCGCCGGGGTGGGGCTGATAGCCGCTGCCGCCCAGGCCGCCACTGCCATCCGCCGCCTGGGGCGGGTCACCCCGAAGCGCCACGATGTGGCGGATACCGGCGTCCCAATAGGCGCGCGCGATGGTGTCGATCTCTTCCTTGGTGGCCGCGACGCAGGTCAAATGCGCGGCGGCCGGGATGCCCGTCTGCTGCTGGATGGCGGTGACGGTGGCGTGGGTGCGTTCCCGTGTGGAGCCGCCGGCGCCGTAGGTAACCGAGACGAAGGCCGGGGACAGCGGTGCCAGGCGGTGAATCGCCTGCCACAGCGTCTGTTCCATCTTTTCCGTCTTGGGCGGGAAGAATTCAAAGCTGACGCGCAGGTCCCGCGGCACGGTCACCAGCGGCTCCCCGCCACCCAGGGCACGGTCGGTGTCGGCGCTTTCGTTCACGATGGTCATGGCGGCTTCTCGGGGTTCTCGGAATGTCAGGAGGCGGGCCGCTGGCCGGACCACAGGGTCACGGTCAGGGGGGTGCCAGGCAGATGCACGGGTGCCGCCGCCGTCAGACCGGCGTTGGCGAACCATTGCGCCATATCCGCATCGGTGAAGCCCAGGCGGCGATGGGCGTGGTCGGTCCGCAGGTTCTCCAGGGCATGGCTGGCGAAGTCGACCACCACCAGCCGGCCGCCGGGGCGCAGCACGCGCGCGGCCTCGGCCAGCACCTCCTGCGGCTCCTCGGCATAATGCAGCACCTGGTGGATGATCACCATGTCCTGGCTGCCGGTGGGAACCGGCACCTGGTACATGTCCGCCAGACGGACCTGGACATGGCGCAGGCTGGCCTTTTCCAGGTTCGCCCGGGCCACCGCCAGCATCTCGCGCGAGGCGTCGATGCCCAGGGCCCGGGTGACGTGGGGGGCGAACAGCTCCAGCATGCGGCCGGTGCCCGTGCCGATATCCAGCAGATCGCCGATGCCGGCGGCGGGCACCAGGGCCAGCAACGCCTGCTCCACCTCGCGCTCCGGCACATGCAGGCTGCGCACCTCATGCCAACGGGCGGCGTTATCACGGAAATACTGGGCCGCCGTCTCCTGGCGCGCGCGCTTGATCTGGTCCAGCCGTTCCAGATCCAGTGCCAGGCCCGGATCGTCCGCCGGGATGGCATCCACCAGGGTACGCGCCAGTTCCGCGACCGCCCCGCGTTCCGCCAGTCGGTAATAGGCCCAGATGCCCTCGCGGAAGCGGTCCAGCAGGCCCGCGTCGCACAACAGTTTCAGGTGGCGGGACACACGCGGCTGGCTCTGCCCCAGAATCTGGGTCAATTCGCTGACCGTCAGCTCACCATGGGCACACAGGGCCAGCAAGCGCAGGCGCGTCGGTTCGGCCGCCGCCTTCAATGCCCCCAGCAGAAAATCCATGGTCCACCAAATCCCGCGCCGTCGTTATCGCTGGATCGTTTGTACATATAAAGATGTCTTTATGCGAGAGAATTTATGCCACCGCCGGGCACCCCCATCGGATCGACATCGGGGCGGGGTGTTGCGGGAGGCCTACGACGGGACGCCGAGCGCTCCAGGCGCCATCCCGGCACCCACTCGCCGGATGGCTGAATCCTATATCGAAGGTTGGATAGAAAATGGCCCCACCCTGGCCCACCTCATAGTGGTGCCTGGATTTGGCCACAAAGTATGCCAATCATTCCCCCCAGTAACCAACTTAACCGTGGGTTGACGCATGCGCCTCATGTCGCTGACCGTGCCGGATGGGTCCTTGGCTTCCAGCCCAAAGCGGCCCCCTCCGGCCCGCTGGGGACGGCGTCTGGCCCCCCCATTACTTGCCTTGATGGCCTTGCTCGGCACATCGGCCTGCGCCCACAAGCCCGATGGCACCCCGATGCAGCCCGCCTTGGCGGGCCCGGAGGCCAATGACCCGCTGGAAGGGATGAACCGCGGCGTTTTCTGGTTCAACGACCAGGTGGACCAGGCCGTGCTGCGCCCGGTGGCCCAGGCCTACCGCTGGGCCATCCCGCCGGCCCTGCGCGACGCCGTGTCCAACGTGCTGAACAACGTGCGCTCCCCCCTTACCCTGGCCAACAACCTGCTGCAAGGCGACTTCGAGGGCGCTGGCGTGACGGTGGAGCGGTTCGTCATCAACTCCACGGTGGGCATCGGCGGCCTGGTCGACGTGGCGGCCGCCAATGGCATCCCCTATCATTATCAGAGCCTGAGCCAGACCTTCGCCGTCTGGGGCATCGACGAGGGCCCCTATCTGGTGCTGCCCTTCCTGGGCGCCTCCTCCGTCCGCGATGCCGCCGGCTTCGGGCTTGAGGCATGGGGCGATCCCGTCACCCGCGTCGCCGGCAACACCGACAACGACTGGGCCAACTATACCCGCGTTGGCTTGACGGTGCTCGACGCGCGGTCAACCTATTTCGAGGCGCTGGACGATCTGCGCAAGAACAGCGTCGATTACTACGCCGCCATCCGGGCCGCCTATCGGCAGCAACGCGACGGCTATATCCTGAACGGCAAGGCAGATCCGCGCCAATATCCCACCATTCCCGACTACTCCCAGAACCCCGACCCGTAATAGAAAGGCGCCCGGCGCCTGGGCGTCGGCCATGCCGCCGCCATGATGGAAGCGGGACGCCCGAAACTGTACTGACCCGCCGTGACCCCCATCACTGCATCAGCCCCCGTCCCCAGCGGACAGTCTTGACACACGAAGAGATCAACAAGGCCATGACCAACATGCTGACGCGCCGTACCCTTTTGCTCGGCACCGCCACGATGGGCCTCGCCCTTTCCCTGGGCCTGCCCTTCGCCACCCCCGCGCTGGCCGCCGCCGATGCCGGCGCGGCCGTGAAGTTCGTGCAGGGATTGGGCGACCGGGCCATCGGCGTCTTGTCCAAGCCCGGCGCCTCGAAGGCGGAAATCCAGTCCACCTTCACCCAGCTGCTGGAACAGAATTTCGACCTGCAGACCATTGGCCGCTTCGTCCTGGGCCGGTACTGGAACATCGCCAACGACGCCCAGCGTCAGGAATACATGAAGCTGTTCCAGACCATGATCGTCTCGGTCTACGCGGAACGGTTCAGCCAGTACGCCGGTGAGACGTTCAAGGTCGGCAACGCCCAGCCGGACGGTGAAAAGGACGCCATCGTCAACAGCCAGGTCATCCGTTCCAACGGTCCGGCGGTGAATGTCGACTGGCGCCTGCGTTCCAAGGACGGCAGCTTCCGCATCATCGACGTGGTGGTGGAAAACGTCAGCATGAGCCTGACGCAGCGTTCCGAGTTCGCCTCCGTGATCGAAAGCCATGGCGGCGACTTCAACGCCCTGCTGGAAGCCCTGCGCGACCGTATCCAGAAGGCCAACGCCGGCGTGGCCCAATAAAGCCGGCAGAATCGAGAGAATTGGCAGTTGGAATGGCGCCCCGGGGCAACGACCCTGGGGCGCCATTTCTTTTTGGCGCTGGGCACCGTAGCCTCCCTCCATGCTTGTGGAATGGATCACCAGCGGCCTGACGGCCTGCCCACCCGCCGCCCGGCGGCTGGGATATCATCGCGAAGCGGCGGCCATCGCCGCCCGGGGGCGCCGCCGCGCCCGCGACTGGGCGCCCCACCTGGAATACAGCCGGCGGCAGGTGGCCGAGGCGGCGGAGCGGTTCGGCCGGGGCGGAACCCTGCTGGTCCTGGGCTCCGGCCCGCTGCTGGACCTGCCGCTGGCGGCGCTGCTGCCCCGTTTCGAACGGCTCATCCTGGCCGATATCGCCCATGGACCGTCGGCGCGCTGGCGCGCCTGGCGCGATCCGCGCATCACCCTGGACCGTGTGGACCTGACCGGCCTGGTGGACAGCGTCGTCGACGGGCGCCCCCTGAAACCCGGGTGCGATGCCCATGTCGGCACCGCCTTGGATTTGGTCATCTCGCTGAACCTGGCCTCCCAACTGCCCCTGACGGCGCGCGGCCTGGTGGCGGCGCAGGACGGTGAAGCGGTGGCCGATCGGCTGGCGGCGGACATCGTGCGGGCGCACCTCGACCACCTGGCGCGCCTGGCCGCCCCCTGCCTGATCCTGGCGGATGTGGAGCGCCGGTGGCGGGACGGCCAAGGAGGCGTCCAGTCGGTGGAGGACCCGTTGTTCGGCCAGGCACTTCCGGGAAAGCGCCTGGCCACATGGTCATGGGACGTGGCGCCACCCGGTGAAATCTCCCGCGATACCGGCTTTGACACCACGGTGGCCGCGCATCTGCTGCTGCCGCCCCATCACTCCTGAGGCGGGAGCGGTCATGAGAATGTCATGCGTCCAGGGTCGCAACCGACGGTCGTTGATGATAGACGCCGCGCCATCGCAGGCCAGGGGCGCACGCCATGACCGAGGATTCACTGCCTGAACGCACCAGCCTCTATCGGTTCATCATGCGCCGGGTGGGCGACCCCTGGGTCAGCGAGGACCTGGTGCAGGAAACCTTCATCCGGCTGTTCACCTATCGCCTGAAAAGCACGGTGGGGGACAGTGCCGCCCTGTGCTTCCGCATCGCGCAGAACCTGGTGCGCGATCATTTCCGCGCCAGCCATCGCGCCGCGACCGAAGAGCTGGGCGACGACCTGGCGTGCGACGCCCCCCGGGCGGAGGAGGTGATCATGCACCGTCAGCGCGTGGCCGCCTTTCAGCGGGCCTTGGAGGCCATGCCTCCCTTGCGCCGGGAGGTCTTCGTCCGCCGGCGCCTCAAGGGGGAAAGCCTCCGTGATATCGCGCAGGCCCTGGACATGAGCGAGGCGGCGGCGGAAAAGCATGTGGTGCGCGCCCTGGAATGGTTGCACCAGGAAATGGCGCGCGGCGAACGCGCCCGCCCGCTGGCGAGCCGGAAGGAGGGCACGCCGTGATGGCCGACCACAGCACCAATGGCCCCCCCGGTGTGGGGGAGGAGGCCGCCCGCTGGGCTTTGCGCCGTGCCGATGCCCTCCTGCCGCCGGCGGAGGAGGCCGCGTTCCAGGCCTGGCTGGCCGCCGACCCGCACCACCGCGACCGGTACCAGGCGCTGGCCACCACCCTGGAGGATCCCGCCCTGGCGGAGGCGCTGGCCGCACTGGACGCCCCAGCCCCCGGCCGCAGTGCCACCCGGACCGCTGTGGTGGCCCGCGTGCTGCCCCGCCTCGCGCTGGCGGCCTGCGCCGTCGCGGCCATGGTCATGGCCTGGCCCACCCTGGATTGGGCGCTGGCCACGCCCCTGCGCTATGAGACGGCCAACGGGCAAGGGCGCAGCGTCACCCTGCCGGACGGAACGCGGCTAGACCTCAACGGCGACACGGTGGTCGAGGCACGCTTGGGCCACGGCCACCGATGGCTGACCTTGAGCCGGGGCGAAGCCTTCTTCGACGTGGCGCACGACAGCGACCGGCCGTTCGAGATTCAGGCCGGCGACCGCGCTGCGATCACCGTCCTGGGCACCGCCTTCGATATCGACCTGACCCGCGACGTGGTGGAACTGTCCGTCTATCGCGGCCGGGTGCGCCTCAGCGCCACCGGCGGCCGGCGCGAGCTGACGGCGGGACAGCGCGCCGATGTCCATAACGGCCAGCTTCAGGCCATGGCCGACTTCAACCCCACCGCCGAGGATTGGCGCCAGGGCTGGCTGGAAACGGAGGGAATCACCCTGGGCCGTCTGGCCGAACGGCTGAGCCGCCGCAGCGCCGTGCCAATCGTGCTGACCGACAGCCGCTTGGCCGCGCGCCAGATCTCCGGCCGCTTCCGGCTGGATGATCCCGCCCGCCTGCTCGGCACCCTGGGCCGGGTCCACGGCTTCACCGTGGAGCGGGACGCCGATCGCCTGGTGCTGCAACCCACGGCGTAGGCCCCGTCTCATAAGCTTCACAAAATTCGCTGTCCGGTTTGCGAAGGCCCGACCGTCTTCCGGCCCGAGGTCGCGCCCACGGGGGGACGCGGCCACGGGATTTGGGGACAAGAATGAAGAACCTGGATACGGCCCTGGGCCGCGCCCTGCGCCACCTGCGCGCCTCAGCCTCCGCCCTGGCCCTGGCCACGGCGGCGATCACGACCACGGCGCCGGCCGCCCTGGCGGCGCAGAGCGTGACGCAATTCACCATCGCCGCCGGCGACCTGCGCGCCGCGCTCAACGCCTTCTCCCGCGCCACCGGCTTACAGGTGCTGGCCGACCCGGCGCTGCTGGACGGCAAGCGTACCGGCGGCCTCAGTGGCGCCTTCAGCACACCGGACGCGCTGGGCCGCCTGCTGGCCGGCACCGGGCTCGACTACACCCTGGATGGCGACAGCGTCGTGTTGAAGATGGGGGTCCCCAAGGCCGCGACCGAAACCCCGGCCGCGAGCGCGGCCCCCGCCACCAGCCTGGCGGCCGCCGATGCCAGCCCGCTGGAGGAAATCATCGTCACCGGCTTCGCCGGCAGCGTCACCCGCGCCCTGGACACCAAGCGTCTGGCGGACAACGTGGTGGACGCCATTTCGGCGGAGGACATCGGTAAATTTCCCAGCCAGAACGTGGCCGAGGCCATGCAGCACATCCCGGGCGTCACCATCTCCCGCGATCGGGGCGAGGGCCTGTTCGTCCGCATCCGCGGCCTGGGCCCGGATTTCGAGGTCACCACCTTGAACGGCCGCAGCATGGCGGTGAACGAGAACGTGCGCGACAGCGGCCAGTCGGGCCGCAACTTCCGCTTCGACACCCTGCCGTCCGAACTGGTGTCGGGCATCGAGGTAGTGAAAAGCCCCCTGGCCAGCCAGGATGAGGGCGCCATCGGCGGCCTGGTGAACATCCGCACCTTTCGCCCGCTGGAGCTGGGCGACCTGACCTTCACCGGGTCGGCCAGCGGCAGCTATGCCCAGTTGGCCGACGCCACCGACCCCCACGTCTCCGGCCTCACCAGCTGGAACAACGACGCCAAAACCTTCGGCGTGCTGCTCGCCGCCGTGTATGACGAGCGCACGGTGCGCCAAGATCGCGTGCTGGGCAGCACCTGGACCCTTTACCCCAACGGCATCGACACCAACGGCGACGGCAAGGCCGACAGCGGGCCGGTGATCGACGCCAGCGGCGTGCGCCCGACCCTGGAAATGCAGCACAGCCGCCGGGTGGGCATGAACGCGGCGGCGCAATGGGCGCCCAACGACAATCTGGAGGTCGGGCTGGATGTGCTGTTCACCCGGCTGAACATGCACTACGACGAGAAGACCTACTCCGCCGACTGGAATATCGCCAAGGCGGCGCCGGGCAGTGTGTCCATCCGGGACGGCGCCGTCGTGGCGGCGACCGCCCCGGTCAGCGTGCAGATCGGGCGCGAGGAGTCCGACCTGCTGCACACCAACTATCAGGTGGGTCTGAACGGCAAGTACCGCATCGACGGCTGGACCCTGTCGGCCGACGGCGCCTACAACCGCGCCGACAGCGGCACCCCCACGCCCATCCGCCGGTCCCGCATCCTGGGGTCCGCCGGCCAAGTCGCCTTCAACATGCCCTCATCGGACGATGGCGTGCCCAGCCTGACCTATCTGACGGCCGACCTGAACTCCATCACCCTGCTGCCGGGCCGCCGGCTGGAATGGCGCACCGAGAACGCCAAGGACACGGAAGGCGCCATCCAGTTCGACGCGGAGCATGACCTGGACTGGGGCCCCTTCTCCAAGATCCAGATGGGCGCCAAGTATCGCGATCGGGGCCGCGACTACGACCGGCGCGACTTGACCATCACCAAGAACATCACCGGCCAGTATTTCCCCGCCAGCTATTACGACAGTTTCCCGGTCAGCGGCTTCCTGGCCGACGCCTCCGGCACGCTGCCCCGCACCTGGCTGGTGCCGGACACCGGCGCGTTCTACAGCCGCATGGACCCCACCGTGGTGGACCAGCCGCTGACCGCCGCCGACCTGCGCAATTCCTACAAGGTGACGGAGACCATCAGCGCCGGTTACGTCATGACCAGCCTGTCCACCACCCTGTTCGGCCTGCCCCTGCGCGGCGACGCCGGCGTGCGCGTCACCAACACCGACCAGACGTCCAGCGGCAGCGCCACCAGCGGCACCCGGGCCATCCCGGTGCGGTACGAGCGCATCTACACCAACGCCCTGCCCTCGGCCAACCTGGTGCTGGAACTGCAGCCCGACGTGCAACTGCACCTGGCGGCCTCCAAGGTCATCACCCGGCCCTCGCTGTCCAGCCTGGGCCCGCAGATCACGCTGAACTCCTCCAACACCATCTTCACCGCGACCGGCGGCAACCCGCAGCTGCGCCCTTATGAGGCCTGGCAGTACGACGCCTCGGCCGAGTGGTACTTCACCCGCAGCAGCGCGCTGATCGCCGACTTCTTCTACAAGGACATCAGCACCTTCACCTTCAATCAGGTGACCCCGCTGGTGGTGGACGGGCAGAGCTATCTGCTGACCGCCCCCGTCAACGGCGGCGGCGCCCATGTCATCGGCGGCGAGCTGGCCTATCAGCAGCTCTTCACCTTTCTGCCCGCCCCGTTTGATGGCCTGGGCTTCCTGGCCAACCTCACCATCACCAATTCCGGGGCGACCTACCACGACATCACCACAGGCCGCTTTTTCGAGGCCGATCTGGCCGGTGTGGCCCGTCACAGCTACAACCTGACCGCCTTTTACGAGAAGGGGCCCATCGGCGTGCGCGCGGCCTACAGCTGGACGGGCAACATCCTGAACCAGGTGGGCACCAACGGGCTGTCGTCGGTCAACGACCGGGCCTTCGGCACCCTGGACCTGAACGCCACCTACGCGGTGGACGACCACATGACCCTGACGGCGGAGGCCATCAACGTGACCGGTTCAGCCCAGAGCCAGTATGTGAACAACGGCCTGTTCGCCACCTACACCGACTTCGGCCGCACCTTCCGGTTCGGCGTGCGGGTGAAGTACTGATGGGTGGCAAGGCCCTGCTGCGGGGGCTGGCGGCGGCGATGCTGCTGCTGGCCCTGCCCGCCCGGCCGGAAGCAGCCGGGGCGCCGGCGGACCATCTGGAGCGGGTGGTCATCCTGACCCGGCACGGTATCCGCGCCGCCATGTCGACGCCGGAGGAGCTGGGGCGCTGGACGGCGGAACCCTGGCCGTCCTTCGCCGTGCCGCCCGGCCACCTGACAGCCCACGGCTTCCAGGCCGCCGCCCTGTTCGGCGGCTATTACCGGGAGCATTACCGGGCGCTGGGGCTGTTGCCAGCAGGCGACTGCGCCGCCGCCCGGGTGCATGCCAACCTGCCCCAGCGCACGGTGGAAACAGGCCGGGCGCTGGCGGAGCAACTGCTGCCCGGCTGCCCCGCCCACGTCGACACGGTGACGACCAAGGCGGACCCGCTGTTCGACCCGGTGCCGGCGGGGGCCACGCACCTGGACCCCGACCTGGCCCTGGCCGCCGTGCGCGGGCGCATCGGCGACGCCACGGCCTGGACGGCGGCGCATGCCGACACGGTGGAGGCCCTGCAGCGCCTGCTGCTGAACTGCGCCCCGGCGGACTGCCGCGCTCAAGTCCAGCCGGGCGGCAGGCTGGCGGGCCGTCGGCTGCTGACCGACGTACCGTCGGCGCTGGACCGGGGCCAAGGCGATGACTGGCTGAACCTGCAAAGCCCGCTGGCCACGGCCTCGGGCCTGACGGAGAGCCTGATCATGGCCTATGCCGACGGGGCGCCGCTGGCCAGCCTGCTGGGCGGACGGGTGACCGCGGACGCGCTGAACCGCGCCGGGGCCGCGCACGCCACCGACCTGGACGCGCGGCTGCGCACGCCCTACATCGCCCGCGTGGGGGCCGGGCCGCTGGCGCGGCACCTGGCGGACCTGCTGGCCGGGGAGGCACCCGCCGTCACCGTGCTGGTGGGCCACGACGGCACCATCCTACTGCTGGCCAGCCTGCTGCGCCTGGACTGGGTGCTGCCGGGCTATCAGCCCGACCAGGTGCCCCCGGGATCGGCCCTGGTGCTGGAACGCTGGCGCCGGGTGGACGGCCAAACCGTCATCCGCGCCCGCTTCACGGCGCAAAGCCTGGACCAGCTGCGCACCCTGACGCCCCTGACGGAGGCCCAACCGCCCCTGTCGGCCCCCGTCTTCATCCCCGGGTGCAGCCAGGCGGGCCCGGCGATGGACTGCCCGGTGGAGCGCTTCCGCCACGTCGCGGAGGACGCCACGCAGGGCGAGTGAGCCACCAATGAAAACGGGGAGCGGCATCACCGCTCCCCGTTTCCCGTCCTTCTGACCCCAACCGCTTAGTTGCGCACCAGCGGGCGGTACTTGATGCGGTGCGGCTGGTCGGCGGCCGAGCCCAGGCGGCGCTTGCGGTCGGCTTCGTAGTCCTGGTAGTTGCCCTCGAACCAGACCACCTGGCTTTCGCCTTCGAAGGCCAGGATGTGGGTGGCGATGCGGTCCAGGAACCAGCGATCGTGGCTGATGACCACGGCGCAGCCGGCGAAGCTGACCAGCGCCTCTTCCAGGGCCCGCAGGGTTTCCACGTCCAAATCGTTGGTCGGTTCGTCGAGCAGCAGGACGTTGGCGCCAGACTTCAGCATCATGGCCAGGTGCACGCGGTTGCGCTCACCGCCCGACAGCTGCCCCACCTTCTTCTGCTGGTCGGAACCACGGAAGTTGAAGGCGGAGACGTAGGCGCGGCTGGGCATGGACTTCTTGCCCAGCTCGATGATGTCCAGACCGCCGGAGATCTCTTCCCACACCGTCTTGTTGGGGTTGAGGGCGTCGCGGCTCTGGTCGACATAGCCCAGCTTCACCGTCTCACCCACCTTGAAGGTGCCGGCGTCCGGCGTGTCCTGGTTGGTGATCATGCGGAACAAGGTGGTCTTGCCGGCGCCGTTGGGGCCGATGATGCCCACGATGCCGCCCGGCGGCAGGCGGAAGGACAGGTCGTCGATCAGCAGGCGGTCGCCGAAGCCCTTCTTCAGGTGATCGGCCTCGATGACCACGTTGCCCAGGCGGGGCGGCACGGGGATGACGATCTGCGTATCGGTGATCGCCTCTTTCGTGCTCTGGGCCAACAATTCCTCGTAGGCCTGGATACGGGCCTTGGACTTGGCCTGACGGGCGCGCGGGCTCTGCCGCACCCATTCCAGTTCCTGGGCCAGCTGCTTCTGGCGGGCGTCCTCGGTGCGGCCTTCCTGGGCCAGGCGCTTTTCCTTCTGCTCCAGCCAGCTGGAGTAGTTGCCCTCGTAGGGGATGCCCGAGCCGCGGTCCAGTTCCAGGATCCAGCCGGTGACGTTGTCCAGGAAGTAACGGTCGTGGGTGACCATCACCACCGTGCCCTTGTAGTCGGCCAGGAAGCGCTGCAACCAGGCGACGCTTTCCGCGTCCAGATGGTTGGTCGGTTCGTCCAGCAGCAGCATGTCGGGCTTGGACAGCAGCAGCTTGCACAGCGCCACGCGGCGCTTCTCACCGCCCGACAGCTTGGTCACGTCGGCGTCGCCCGGGGGGCAGCGCAGGGCGTCCATGGCGATGTCCACGGTGCGCTCGATGTCCCAGGCGTCGGCGGCGTCGATCTTCTCCTGCAGCTCCGCCTGCTCGGCGATCAGCGCGTCGAAGTCGGCGTCCGGGTCCGCCATGGCGTTGCTGACCTCGTTGAACCGGTCCAGCAGGCCCTTGGTGGCGCCCAGGGCGTCCATGACGTTTTCCTGGACGTTCTTGTTGGGGTCCAACTGCGGTTCCTGCGGCAGGTAACCGACGGACACGCCGTCGGCGGCCCAGGCCTCGCCGTTGTAGTCCTTGTCCAGGCCGGCCATGATCTTCAGCAGGGTGGACTTACCCGAGCCGTTCACGCCCAGCACGCCGATCTTGGCGCCGGGGTAGAAGCTCAGCCAGATGTTCTCGAAAACCTTGCGGCCGCCGGGGTAGACCTTGGTCACACCCTTCATCACATAAACGTATTGGTAGCTGGCCATGCTATTGATTTCCTTAGATAATTCCGGTTCAAATTTGCCTGTGTAGAACCTGTGTAGGTCGATCTCGAAAAAAATTGAGTTCGACGCACCTTTCCTACTCAGACAGCCGGGTGATTCCTGCGTCCGCTATGCCCATCAAAATGCATGCTGCGCACCCTGAAACGGCCACCTCCAGGGCACCCCATAGATAATCGAGCCGCTGGCCATGTCCACAAAAAAGCCGACGCCGATTGAGCCCCCCGCGAGCGATCTCATGTGCGGTCAGCTTGACTTGCTGATCTTTCAGCAGGATATCCAATTGGTGGAAAGCTGGGGCATTGCTACGAGCGGTGGCGAGGGACTTGGGCCCGCGACTAGGGGTCAGAGGACCCCGCCAGAGACTATAGGTCTCGCCAAGGAACTATAGGTTCCGCTGTCCGTCACTGTTTGCGGCCGATGCTTTCGGCTTTCCACACCGCCCTTGGAAAGATTAGGACAGTCGGGTTATCCGGCTCCCCTTTGCCCCACTCCCGCTATGCGGATGGCTAACGGATGGAAGCAGCCCATGCGGGACCATCAAGGCGGCTCACTTCCGCGCCTGCGGCTTGTGCAGTAGCGCCCCGCAACCGGCGCTGGGCGGCCTATGACAGCCCCGCCCTTGGGCTGCTCGTTCCTTTCGCAGAAGGCCAAGCGTTGCTGAGATGGGCTCATGACTGGCATTGATATCACGCCGCTGGCAAACGCGCCGGCACGTCTAGGCAGCGCCTTCAAGCATTCCCCACCGCCCTGTTAAGGGGCGACAGCATGATGCATTCCCACCACAGCTAGAATTTTTGTCCGTCCCCGCCACATGGTAAGGTGTTTTTTGTCCGTTGAGTTCACCGGCAAGCGAATTCAAATCCCTGTCAATTCGGGCGGCTTCCTCAAACAATGCGGCATGTCCACCTTCACCGGAGTTTAGTCGATGCAGAATGCTACTACCTCCCATCGCCGGGGCCGCCCCTTGGGAAGCGAGTTGCCCGGAGACAAGGCCATTCTCGCCCGAATGGCCGATTACCTGCTAGCGCACGCGGATGCCGCAGTGGCGGATGCCATCCGTCAAACAGCGCCTAGCGCCAATGAGTCCATGATTCACCGGCTGCGCCGTAAGTTTAGAAAGCAGCAGGATACGCTGATGGCTCAAGCACGAAATCGGGCAGCTTCTAATAGCCCCCCCCCTCGGAGCACCGGAAGCACCGGAGGCAGGCTTAAGGTGCGCCTCGACCCAAATGTGCAGCACGCCCGAGAACAGACGCTGGCCGCTTCTATTGCCGGGTTAGGGCTGGCGGCCCACGTTGATCCAAGTGTGCAGCATGCCCGCGAACAGATGGCAGCTAGCCTTGCCGCCGCCGCTATGACCGATAGTCTACAGGCAGAGCATGCGAAGACGTTGGAAGCGGCCCGTGGAGCATTATCGGTTAAGCAATTCACAACCGATCAGCACAACTGGGCGGAGAATATGGCCCGAAGCAACCTTGAAGCAGGCATTGCCGGACATGCCGCTCAACTATACACGTCCAACTCTCTCGATGAGGTAACGAGGCAAATGCAGCGCTCTCTGGAGGAAACAACCCAGATTAGCGCCCTCAAGGCAATGATCGAGGCCGATATGACCCGCGCCAGGTCCTTGGCACTTGGCGGCAACAACGCCATCTACGACATGTATGGATTTGATCCGTTTGCACCCTCTCGTCGTCGCTAGGCGGCCCCTGCTTGTCTGTGTAAAGGGGGAGCGCCATAAGCTCCCCCCTCCCTCTTGGCCTTCCCGCTTCTAGCCTGGATAATTCACCGCCCCGATTTGCCCGGCTCATGCTGGTGACGCAAGTTCGCGCATAGGATGTGAGGCGCCCACCGCCCCCCCCCGC
>NZ_VITR01000020.1 GCF_007827955.1 Nitrospirillum pindoramense | reverse complement strand
TGGTCGTACGCGGTGAACGTCGCGCCACCGGTCTCAGCCAGCACCTTCGTGATCGCAGCCGTCAGCGACGTCTTGCCATGGTCAACGTGACCGATCGTGCCGATGTTGCAGTGCGGCTTGGTGCGCTCGAATTTCGCCTTGGCCATGGTCTTATCCGCCTTTGCCTGACAGTCTGAAGTTAAGCTTTAGGATTTCGCGTGGAGCTTTGTACTGGAGCGGGTGAGGGGAATCGAACCCCCGTCGTAAGCTTGGAAGGCTTCTGCTCTACCATTGAGCTACACCCGCCTAAGTCTCTACCGCTCCATACCCCGGAACTGCTTCGCGCACGCGGGGAGCCAGTAAACCCACCCCTCATCACTGGGGGGCGGTTTTACCGGCAAAGTGGTGGAAGGGGTAGGATTCGAACCTACGTACGCTAACGCGGGCAGATTTACAGTCTGCTGCCTTTAACCACTCGGCCACCCTTCCGTCGCCGCGTGTCCGACCGGGGTCGAAAACGGTGGACAGGTGGGTAGGCGTTTCGACCCCCTCCTGTCAACGGGGAAATGTTGGTCGGATGAAAAGACTGGCGCACAAGGGTGCCATGCCCTGCGGAAAGCAGTGGCAAGGCTGCACCGCTTGGCGCTAAGGATGGCACCATGAAGCGATCTGGATTTTCAAACCAGGGCCCCACCCGTACCAGCGGCAACGGCCCCTCATCCCCCAATTCCCCCCGCCCGCCCCGCGACGGCGGCCGCCCGGCCGCGCCCAAAGGCGGCGCCCCAACGGGCGAGCGCCCCCGTGCGCACGACGCGCGCACCGAGGCCCGTAGCGAGCCGCGCAGCGCGCCGAAGAAGCCCGCGCCCGGCAAGGTGGCCCCCAAGCCGGGCATGCTCTATGGCCAGCATCCGGTTGTGGCCGCCTGGACCAACCCCGAGCGGCGCTGCAAGGCCCTGCTGGCCACGCCGGCGGGCCTGGACCTGATGACCGAAGCCTTCGCCCAGGCCAAGGCCGCCGGCCTCGCCCGGCCGGAGCCGACGGTGGTGGAGCGCGAGGCGCTGGACCGGCTGTTGCCGGCTGGCGCCGTGCACCAGGGTCTGGTCCTGGATGCCAGCCCCCTGCCCGAGTTGGACATCGCCGACGTCGCCCGCGCCTGCGGCGAGGCGGACATGGTGGTGGTCTTGGACCAGGTGACCGACCCCCATAACGTGGGCGCCATCCTGCGGTCCGCCGCCGCCTTCGGCGCCAAGGCCGTCATCGTCCAGGACCGGCACGCGCCAGAGGTGACCGGCGTGCTGGCCAAGACCGCGTCGGGGGCGCTGGAGGTGGTGCCCCTGGTACGGGTGACCAACCTGTCCCGCGCGCTGACCGAGTTGCAGGAGGACGGGTTCTTCTGTGTCGGCCTGGCCGAATCGGGCCCCAAGCCCCTGCACGCCCTGGACTTCCCCGGCCGGGTCGCCGTCGTCATGGGGTCCGAGGGCGACGGCCTGCGGCGCCTGACCATGGAACGCTGCGACGCCCTGGCCCATCTGCCCACCCAGCCGCCCATTGGCAGCCTGAATGTGTCGAACGCGGCCGCCGTGGCGCTTTACGAGGTCGCGCGGCGACGCTAAGGTCTGCCCGCGCCCGTCGCCGGGATACCCGGCGGCCCTGGATGCCGGCTTAGCTCAGTTGGTAGAGCAACCGCCTTGTAAGCGGTAGGTCGCGAGTTCAAGTCTCGCAGCCGGCACCAGTCCTACCGCCGCGATGGCGTCAGCGAATCACATAGGGCTTGTGGCCCAGGTCCAGCCCGATGTTGCCGGCCGGCACCTCGTTGAAGCTGCGATAGCGGCCACCAGCCGGCCCCGCGACATAGTCGGCCAGCGCATCGTCATTCACGTAATAGACCGCCTGCGACCGGTAGATGTAATAGCCATCCCGGCTGATCGACACGGTCAGCATGAGTTCGGTGGAGGTGCTATCCACCGAGGCCAGGGCCGCATCCAGCGCCAACCCGCCCGCGGTCGCCGTGATTCCCCAGGGAATGGCGTCCAGCATCAGCTTGCCCACGGCCACCCCCGCCCCCAACGCGGTCAACGGGCCGGGGACGCTGCGGTTGGTGTTGGTGAACCTGGGATGGGCGATGACGTTGACGTCGATGGACACCAGCACCACGTCGGGCTTGGGCTCCATGGCCACGGCGTGGCCGTTCTGGACGAAGGCGGTGGTGACCGCCTGCTGGAAGGCGTCCGCGAACGGGGAATCGCCATGCCGGGTCAGATAGACCTGCACCGGCGGTTTTTGCCCCGTCTGTTCCTGAAGATAGGCGGAAACTGCCGAGGCGACGTCCTTGGACACCAGGATCCAATGGGCCGCCGTCTCCATCTTGTACTGCGGCGCGGTGACGAAACTGGCCGCGACGGGCCGTTCCGAGCAGCCGGACAACAGCGCGCCCGCCAGCGCCAGACCGCAAAGCGCCGCCACGGGCACGGCGCGCTGGCGAGGACGTGAGCGGAACGGGGGGACGGCGCGGACCATGGGGCGGTTCATCTCTGGCGGCTCGATTCTGACCTGGGGGCCCGCCGCCGGGCGAGCCCACGCCACCAGTCTAGCAAACGCCGTGCCGCGCCGTCCGTCACGCCGGCGGCGCGCCACCGGCGGGTGTCAGGATGGTCAGCGCGCTGTCATCGCCCTTGGCCCGCTCCCCCGACGGCGCCTGCCCCAACACCTGGAAGCACAGCGTCTCGGCGATGTTGGTGGCGTGGTCGCCGATGCGTTCCAGATTCTTGGCCGCGAACATCAGGTGGGTACAGGCGGTGATGCGCTGCGGCGCTTCCATCATGTAGGTCAGAAGCTCACGGAACAGGGCGGTATAGGCCAAGTCCACCTCGCTGTCGGCGTCGCGCACCGCCAGGGCCGCCGCCGCGTCACTGTCGGCATAGGCCGTCACCACCCGGGTCAGCATGTCGTTGGCGGCGTCGCCGATGCGGCGCAACGAGCGGGTCAACTCCACCTCCGGCATCTGGTTCAGCGCCAGGGAGCGCTTGGCCACATTGGCCGCGAAGTCGCCGATGCGTTCCAGGTTGTTGGAAATCTTCAGCGCCGCCACCACCTCGCGCAGGTCGCTGCCCACCGGCGCCCTCAACGCCAGCACCTTCAGCGTCTGCTCCTCAATGCGCTTTTCCAGGGCGTCGATCTTGTCGTCGTCCGCCATGACCGCGGCCGCCAGATCGCCATCCCGGTCCAGCGTCGCCTTCAGGGCGCGGCTGAGCTGGGAAGAGGCCAACCGCCCCATCTCCGTGATGGCGCGGTGGAGTTGGGCCAGTTCTTCGTCATAGGACGTCACGATATGGCCGGTCGACATTCGCTGTTCTTCCTTAAACCGAATAATTGACGGCGCCCCGGTCGGGGGGCCGCGGATAATCCCATGGGGCCAAGGCCCCGCCCCTGTAGGGGTTTCAGCCCCTATTACCGACGACGCTGACCGCCGATTCACGCCCTAGCTTGGCCCATGCGGTGCGAGCGTCAATGTTTTCTTAGCAAAGGGATAGGATGTTTGATTGTAACCAGTCCAAAAGAAATACAGACTGCCCGCAAATTTCACGATTGCCGCTGAGAGGCCCGACCGGGGCATGACACCGCACGAATTGATCGCCGTCCTGGAAAAGCACGACCGCTGGCTGAAGCGGAAGACGGGCGGCGCCCGCGCCATGCTGCCGCTCGTCGACCTCCAGGGTGCCACCTTCTCCGGCATGAACCTGCAGTCCGCCAAGTTGTCCGGCGCCAACCTCACCGGCTGCGACTTCACCTCCGCCAACCTCAGCATGGCCGACCTGTTCGCCGCCAGGCTGACCCGCGCCGTGCTGATCAACGCCAACCTGTACCGCGCGGATCTGCGCGGCGCCCACATGCGCGGCGCGCGCCTGAAGGGCGCGATTCTGCGAGAGGCCGACCTGCGCGGCGGCGCGCTGCTGGATCGCCGGGGCCCCGGCCAGGTCAGCATGCAGCAGTCCGACCTGCGCGGCGCCGACATGGACGACGCCCTGTTGTCCAGCGCCAACCTGGCGGGCGCCGATCTCAGCGAAACCAGCATGGTCGGGGCCGACTGCTCTGGCGCGCAGCTATCCGGCTGCAACCTGGCCAAGTCGGTGCTGAAGTCCGCCAACTTCACCGGCTGCGACATGCGCGGCGCCAACCTGTCCGGCAGCAACCTGACGGGGGCGGTGCTGCGGGACTGCCGTCTGGCGGGCGCCACCCTGGCCGGCTCCAACCTGATGAACGCCGACCTGACGGGCGCCAATCTGGATGGGGTGGATCTCACCGGCGTGGACACCACCGGTGCCAACCTGGCCCGGGGGTCGGAGAACTTCTCGGAAAAGATCCAGAAGGCGTTGGGGCACCACCGCACCTGGATCCTGAGCAACGGCGCCAAGGGCATCCGGGCGGAACTGGCTGGCGAGGATTTGAGCCACATCGACCTGAAGGGCGTGAACCTCAGCGGCGCCGACCTGAAGGGCGCCAAGCTGGTGGGCGCCAAGCTGCGCGACGCCCTGTTCATCATGTCCGACCTGGCCGGCGCGGACCTGCGCGGCGCCGACCTCAGCGGCGCGACCCTGGATGGCGTCAGCCTGCGCGGCACCGACCTGACCGGCGCCAAGCTGGATGGGGCGGAGATCGGTTCCGTCGACATCAAGGGGCCGGACGGACGCCCCATCGGCCGGCTGTGGCCCGCCAACCTGGCGGACGCCCAACTGATGAAGGCCAGCCTGCAGCGCGCCAACCTGCGCAGCGCCAACCTGTCCGGCGCGGACCTGCGCGGCGCCGACCTCAGTGGCGCGAACCTGATCGACGCCAACCTGCGCGGCGCCCTGATGGAGGGCGCCGTCCTAGATGGCGCCGCCATGCCCGCCCTGATCGACGACGACGACGATTGAGCGTCCCGCTTCCCAGGCGCCGTGTCCGCCGTTAAGCATAGCCGCTGATCTGGAGGCGGGGACGTCGTGAGAGGAAGCTGGATAGCGCGACTGGCGGCCGTGTCCGCGTTCGCCTTGATGCCGGTGGTGTCGGGGCGGGCGCCGGCGTGGGGCGCCGCAACCAGCGCCCCGCCCCAGCGGGTCGTCTCTCTCAACCTGTGCACAGACCAACTGGCGGTGTTGCTGCTGCCGCCCGACCGCATCGCCGCCTTGTCGCATTTGGCGGCAGACCCGACGCTGTCCTACGTCGCGGATCGCATCGGCGGTATCCCGCTGACCCAAGGCGGGGCGGAGGAACTGCTGGCCCTGAAGCCGGATTTGGTGCTGGCCGGCCGCTACACGGCGCGGGCCGCGGTGCGCATGGCCAAGGCCCACCATATCCCTGTAGTACAGGTCGGCCTGATCGCCGATTTCGACGGGATTCGCGAACAGGTGCGCATCGTGGCCGCCGCCTTGGGCGAGTCGGCGACGGGCGAATCGCTGCTGGCGGACATGGACCGACGCCTGGCGGCGGCGGCACCGGCGGACGGACGGCGGCCGACCGCCCTGTCGCTGGCGCCAGGGGCCTTCACCTCCGGCGCCGGCACCCTGACCGCCGCCGTCATGGATGCCGCCGGCCTGGCCAACTATCCCGCCGCCAAGGGCATGACCGGCTATGGCTATCTGACGGTGGAGGGAATCGTGGCCGATCCGCCTGACCTGCTGATAACCGCCGCGTCCGAAACCGGGACGGACCGCCATCCCTCGCTGTCCGGCGCGCTCATCGCCCACCCCGCCCTGCTGCGGGCGATACCGCCCGGCCGCCGCCCCCGGCTGGAGGAAAACCTGTTGGGCTGCGGCGGGCCCTATACGGTGGAGGCGGTGGAGGCGCTGGCCCACGCCCGGACGGAATGGCTGAACCGCCGGGAGACAGGCACGCCATGATCCCGCCCGCATGGATACGTCGTTCCCCCCTGGGCCATCCCCTGGCGCTACTGCTGCCCCTCACGGCCGCGCTGTTCATCGCCTCCCTCTCCATCGGGGCCAGCGGCGTGTCGCTGGCCGGGGTGTGGGCCGACTGGCACAGCGGCGCCGGCGGCATGGCCTGGGTGATCTTCACCGAGATACGGCTGCCCCGCGCCCTGCTGGGCCTGTTGGTGGGGGGTGCCCTGGGCATGGCCGGGGCCGCCTTGCAGGGCATGCTGCGCAATCCGCTGGCGGAGCCGGCGGTCATCGGCGTGTCGCCCTGCGCCGCGCTTGGCGCGGTCATCGTCTTCTACAGCGGCTGGGCCAGCAGCCTGGCGCTGGCCGTGCCCCTGGGGGGCATCGCCGGCGCGCTCATCGCCGTGGCGCTGCTGTTCGCGCTGGCGGGCCGCAGCGTCGGCGTGCTGACCCTGATTCTGGCCGGCATCGCGCTCAGCAGCTTCGCGGGCGCCGCCACCTCGCTGGCCCTGTCCCTGTCACCCAACCCTTATGCCCTGGCGGAAATCGTCTTCTGGATGATGGGCTCGCTGGCCGACCGGACCTTGGACCAGGTCTACCTGGCCGCCCCGTTCATCGGCGTTGGCGCCGCCCTGCTGTTGAGCGCGGGACCGGCGCTGGACGCGCTGTCACTGGGGGAAGACACGGCACAGTCCCTGGGCTTCCCCGTGCGCCGGGTGGGGGCCCGGGTGGTGGTGGGCACGGCCCTGGCCGTGGGCGCCTCGGTCGCCGTGACCGGCGCCATCGGCTTTGTCGGCCTGGTGGTGCCGCACCTGCTGCGCCCCCTGGTCGGGCACCAGCCGCGCCGGCTGCTGCTGCCCAGCTTCGCCGGCGGCGCCTGCCTGGTGCTGGCGGCCGACACGGCGGTGCGCCTGGGAGGACCAGGACCGGAGCTGAAGCTGGGCGTGGTCACGGCCCTGCTGGGCGCGCCGTTTTTCCTGGGGCTGGTGCTGGCCACCCGGCGCCGGCTGGCGTGAGAGGTTGGACATGACCCTGCTGCAGGCCCATGACATCCACCTGGCCCTGGACGGCCGGACCATCCTGGACGGCGTATCGCTGGCGTTGCGGGCGGGGGAGGTCTGCGGCCTGATCGGTCCCAACGGCGCCGGCAAATCCAGCCTGATGCGCATCCTGGCGGGCCTTCGTCCACCGGACAGGGGCGGCGTGACGTTGGGAGGCCAGCCCCTGCCCTGCCCGCCCGACCGCGCCAGCGCCCGCCGGCTGGCTTACCTGGCCCAGGAGCGGGACATCCATTGGCCCCTGACGGTGGCCCACGTGGTGGCCCTGGGCCGGCTGCCCCACCAGGGCCCCTTCCGCGCCGATGGCGACGCCGACCGCGACGCCGTGGAGCGGGCCATGGTGGACGCCGACTGCGCCCACCTGCGCGACCGCGTCGCCACCACCCTGTCGGGCGGGGAGCGGGCGCGGGTGCTGCTGGCCCGCGCGCTGGCGACGGCACCCGACGTGCTGCTGGCGGACGAGCCGGCGGCCAGCCTGGACCCGCTGCACCAGGTGCAGGTCATGTCGCTGCTGCGGCGGCTGGCCCATGGCAAAGGAAGCGCCGTGCTGGCCGTGCTGCACGACCTGAACGCGGCGGCCCAATGGTGCGACCGCGTCGTGGTGTTGTACGACGGCCGCGTCGCCGCCGACGGCGCCGCCCAGGCGGTGCTGGAACCGGGGCTGCTGCGCACCATTTATGGCGTGGACATCATCCCGGGCAGCGTCGGCGGACGGCCGGTTTTCGTCACACGCTAGTGCCTGTCACGAAGACGGCTATGATGGGGCCGGTTTCACGTTTGGAAATAAGGAGCGCGCGATGCGACAGGTGACGGTGGCGGCCACCCAGACGTGGTGCGACTGGAACAAGGGCGGCAACATCGACCGGGTGGAGGCGCTGGTGCGCCGCGCCGCGGCCGAAGGCGCCCAGATCATCCTGCCGCAGGAACTGTTCGAGACGCCCTACTTCTGCATCAACCAGAAGGCCGCGCACTTCGCCCACGCCGCCCCGGCGGACGGCCATCCCGTGCTGAACCGCTTCGCGGCGCTGGCGCGGGAGCTGCAGGTCGTCCTGCCCACCAGCTTTTTCGAACGGGCGGGCAACGCCTACTTCAATTCCCTGGCCATGATCGACGCCGACGGCAGCATCCTGGGCATTTACCGCAAGAGCCACATCCCCGATGGCCCCGGCTATCAGGAGAAGTTCTACTTCAGCCCTGGGGACACCGGCTTCCAGGTCTACAAGACCCGCTACGCCGCCATCGGCACGGCCATCTGCTGGGATCAGTGGTTCCCCGAGGCGGCGCGCGTCATGGCGCTCCAGGGGGCGGAGATCCTGTTCTACCCCACCGCCATCGGCTCCGAACCGCAGGACCCCACCCTGGACAGCCGCGACCACTGGCAGCGGGTGATGCAGGGCCATGCCGGCGCCAACCTGGTGCCGCTGGTGGCCAGCAACCGCGTGGGCACGGAGCCGGACGACGACCGCGCCATCACCTTCTACGGCTCATCCTTCATCGCCGGCCCCAAGGGCGAGAAGGTGGCGGAAGCGACTCGTGAGGAGGAGACGGTGCTGACCGCCACCTTCGATCTGGACCAGATCGCGGCCATGCGGTCTTCCTGGGGGGTGTTCCGCGACCGGCGGCCAGAGCTCTATGCGCCCCTGTTGACCCTGGATGGACGCACACGCAGGGGTTGACGGTAAATCCCTGCCATTTCATTGGGCAAATGACGCATTAACCAACAAATAACGATTACATTTCCGTCACCCATTGGCCCCAACTGCCGCATCCCCAGATAAATCCTTTTGCCAAAGGCGATTCTGCGATAAACGAGAGGCGGCAGTTGTTAAATCGAGGTCAATACAAATGGGTGCTCAAAAGAGCTCTGTGACCGGTACCCTTGCGTCCGCGTATTCACTTTCCAAGCGCGGCGAGGGTCCCAATCCTATCGATATCCATGTCGGCAATCGCTTGCGCTTGCGCCGTACTTTGCTGGGCCTGAGCCAGGAGATCCTGGGCGAGGCCGTTGGAATCACGTTCCAGCAGCTACAGAAGTACGAGCGGGGCATGAACCGCATCAGCGCCAGCCGGCTGTTCAACCTTTCGCAGGTGCTGGGCGTCCCCGTCGGGTACTTCTTCGAAGACCTGCCGGCGACCGAGCAGGCCACGCGCATCGCGCTGGGCAGCGAGGAAGGCGAGACCATGGCCCGGCGTGAGACGCTGGAGCTGGTGCGCGCCTATTACCGCGTGCCGGACGGCGCCGTCCGCCGCCGCGCCTTCGACCTGCTGAAGGCCCTGGGCGGCGAGGCTCGTGAAAACGAAGGCGCCTAAAGCCTCAAAGTTTCACGTGTCTTAGGGTATATTGCCGACCGCCGGATGGCCCCCATCCGGCGGTTGCCTTATGGCCCCCTCGCACGCGCCGAAGCCCAAATGCCGCTGACCACCGAAGAGATCGCCCTCGACCACGGTTTCCCCGGAACGCGGCGGAGTGTGACGGTCCACCGCTTCGGCCCGGCGGCTGCCAGTGCCGATCGTCCGAAGGCCTATATCCAGGCGGCCCTGCACGCCGATGAGATCCCCGGCCTGCTCGTGGCCCAGCACATCCTGGCCCGCCTGCGCGCGGCGGATGCCGAAGGCCGGGTGCGCGGCGACATCATCCTGGTTCCGTACGCCAATCCCATCGGTCTGTCGCAAGCCGTGCTGGGCACCGCCATCGGCCGCTTCGCGCTCAGCAACGGCGTCAACTTCAACCGCGATTTCCCCGACCTGGCCGCCCCCGTGGCCGACCGGGTGATGGACCGCCTGGGCCAGGACGCCGGTACCAACGTCGCACTGGTCCGCCAAGCCGCGCGGGAGGCCATCGCCGCCTGGGAAACGGCGACGGAAGCCGACAGCCTGCGTAAAATCCTGCTGGGCCTGGCCATCGACGCCGATGTCGTGCTGGACCTGCATTGCGACAGCGAGGCCCTGCTGCACGCCTACACCGGCACCGAATCCTGGCCGGACGCCAGCGACCTGGTGGCGGAGCTGGGGTGCCGGGCGGTGTTCCTGGCCTTGGAATCGGGCGGTAATCCCTTCGACGAATCCTGCTCCGGACTGTGGTGGCGCCTGCGCAACCGGCTGACCACCGGCCGTCCCGGCGGGGCGCCGCCCCTGCCCGCCGCCTGCCTGGCCGCCACCATTGAGCTGCGCGGCCGCCGCGACGTGGACGACGCCCAGGCCGCCGCCGATGCCGACGCCCTGATTCGGTTCCTGACCCGGCGCGGTCTGCTGGCGGGAGAGGTGGCGGCACCGCCCGCCCCTGCCTGCCAGGCCACCCCCCTGGCCGGCGTGGACCGGGTGCGGGCACCCGTGGCCGGCGTGGTCCTGTATACCGTGGCGCTGGGCGACACCGTCGCCGTGGGCCAGACGGTGGCTGAGGTGGTGGACCCTGTCACCGGCATCCGCCACCCGGCCCGCGCCCGCACCCCCGGCATCGTCTGGGCCCGGGCGGAGCAGCGCTACACCGCCGCCGGCGCCATCATCACCAGCATCGCGGGCGACCGTCCCCTGGCCGAGGAAGGCAGCGGACTGCTGACGGCGCGCTGATGTACATGCCCTCAATCGCCGGGCGGCGGACATCCGTCCGCCTAGGCTCATCCTCGCTGCGCCCTGCGGTGCTCGCTCCGGCGGCCCCAGTCGGGGCCTAAAGCGGCACGAGGCACCATCTCGTGCCGGCGGTATAGTACCCCTCATAATGGTCCCCCGCCCGTCCGCGTGGGCGGCCCTTGCCCCTGGGCGCGCTTCCAAGGGAAACTGGCGCCGGGAGAAGACCCGCCGCAGGCGCGGCGGCATCTGAGTCAACGCGGGGATATCATGGTGCGGGTAATTCGGGCGGCGCTGGCCGCTCTCATGGTGGCGGGGCTGGCGGCAATGGTGCCCACCCCTGCCGATGCCGCCTGGTACACGGGCCGGAACATCGTTGTGGACCAGGCCGCCGATAGTTCGGTCATCGCCCTGGGCGACAGCGTCCAGCTCAACAGCGCGGTGGCCGGCAGCGCCGTGCTGATCAGTTCCAGCGCCACCGTCAACGGCACGGTGGCCGACAGCCTGGTTGTCGTCTCAGGCAGCACCACCCTGTCCGGCCAGGTGGGCGGCGACGTGGTGCTGGTGGCCGGCAACATCGACATGGTGAAAGGCTCCGTCGTGTCCGGCGACGCCACACTGCTGGGCGGCGAGGTCACGATGGACGGCACGATCGCGGGCGACGTGGCGGTCAAGGGCGGCGACCTGACCGTGTCCGGCACCATCATGGGCGATGTGGACGCCACCTCCGGCAAGCTGATCCTGAGGCCCGGCGCCCATATCATGGGCGACGTCACCTTCAGCGGCGGCCAGGCGCTGGAATTGCCGGCCGGCGCCCATATCGAGGGCAAGGTGCAGTACAAGGGCGATGGCATGAAAAGCCATCACCACCGGGATGCGGACGCCGATGAGGATAGCGGCGGCACCCGGGGCGGCCACCACAGCAGCTGGCATATCTGGATGCCCTGGTTCGGCGGCATCGGCATGATCAGCTTCGGCGTGGGCATGCTGCTGGTGGGCGCCGTGCTCTACATCCTGTTTCCGGGCGCCGTCACCAACGTCGCCGCCGGGATCGCCGGCGACCCTGGTCCGGCGGCAGTGAAGGGTTTTGTGCTGCTGGTGGGCGTGCCGCTGTTCTGCCTGGTCTGCCTGATCACCATCATCGGCATACCCGTGGCCCTGGTGCTGGGCTTCGCCTACATCCTGGCGCTGATGGTGGCCATGCCGCTGGCCGGCTTCGCCCTGGCCGACATGATGACCCAGCGCCGCGGCCCGCCGGTCAGCCCCGGCGACCGCATCCGCCGCTACGCCCTGGTGGTGCTGATCCTGGCCGTGCTGCAGCTCATTCCCTTCGCCGGCGGGCTGGTGAAGTTCGGCCTGATGCTGATGGGCCTGGGCGGCCTGGTCAGCCACCTGCGCCGGCGGGGCCCGGTGGCGGCTTACTAACCGCCATCCTCAGTACAGCGCCCGCTTACCCGGTGGGCGGCGTGGCAAGGTCGTTTCCCGGCGCAGGGTGGCATAGGCGACAGCGATCTGGGCGGCCACGGCGGCGTTGTTCAGCAGCAGGGCGCGGTTGGCCACCAGGCTGGCGCCCTCGGTCAGTTCCTCCAGGCGGGCCAGCAGGAAGGGCGTCAGTTCCTTGCCGCGCACGCCCTGCCCCTCGGCCTCCGCCACCGCCAGGCGGATGGCCTGCTCCGTGGCCTCGGCGTCCAGGGCGGCCTCTTCCGGAACGGGTACCGCGATGAGGACGCCGCCGCTCAACCCCAGCTGCCATTTGGCGCGCAGGATGCGGGCCACGTCGTCCGCCGAATCGCAACGACTATCGACGGGCAGGGTGCATTGGGCGGTGTAGAAGGCCGGGAAGTTGTCGGTGCCGTAGCCGACCACGGGAACGCCTCGGGTTTCCAGATATTCCAGCGTCTTGGGCAGGTCCAGGATGGCCTTGGCGCCGGCGCAGACCACGGCCACGTCGGTGCGGGCCAGTTCCTCCAGATCAGCGGAGATGTCCAGGGTCGTCTCCGCCCCGCGATGCACGCCGCCGATGCCGCCGGTGGCGAACACGGCGATGCCGGCCAGGCGCGCGGCGATCATGGTGGCGGCCACGGTGGTGGCACCGTCGCCGCCGGCGGCCAGCACCAGGGGCAGGTCGCGCCGGCTCACCTTGCGGATGCCGCCGGCGGCCAGGCGCTCGAAATCCTCCGCCTCCAGGCCAATGCGGATGCGGCCGTCCAGGATGGCGATGGTGGCCGGCACGGCGCCGTGCGCCCGCACCGTCGCCTCCATGGCGCGGGCGGCCTCGATGTTGTCGGGGTAGGGCAGCCCGTGGCTGATCACGGTGGATTCCAGGGCGACGACCGCCCGGCCCGCCTTGATGGCGGCCGCGATCTCCCCCTTGATCACGCAATAGTCCAGCATGCCCGCCCCCTTTGTCGATGCCCTTAGAGCGGAACGCGATCAGGTGGCGTCACCTGATCGCGTTCCGCTCTATCATGAACAGGTCAAGAGCAAGATGCGATCACGACTGATCGCATCTTGCTCTAAGCGCCGGGCGTTACAGCACCGCCGCCAGTCGCCGGATCAGCTCGGCCGCCCCGGCCGCCGCTGCCTGGCAGAAGGCGGGAAAATCCATATGGCTGTCGGCCCCGGCCAGGTCGCTCAGGCTGCGGACCACCAGGTAGGGCACGCCCCAGCGGGACGCCACCTGGGCCACCGACGCGCCTTCCATCTCCACCGCCTGCGCCGCGAAGGTGCGGAACAGGCGGTCGCGCGAAGTCTCGCAGTTCAGGAACTGGTCGCCTGTCAGCACGGTTCCGAAGTGGATGCCGGGCACCCGCGCCTCCCCGCCCGTCGCTTCCGCCGACAGGGCCGGCAGGACCAAGCCGTCCAAGGCTGCACGCGCCTTGGCTTCCAGTCCCTGATCCAGGTCATAGCCATGAGTTTCATCGAAGCCCGGCAGTGGCGGGACGCCCGGCTGGTAGACCTTCAGCTCGCCCTGCGCCAGGGCGCCGTAGTCGTGCTGCACCAGGCGGGTCGCCACCACCACGTCGCCAATGGCCAGGGCCGGATCCACGCCGCCCGCCACGCCGGAGAACAGCAGGGCGCGGGCGCCGAACACCTGCAGCAGCAGGGTGGAGACGACGGCGGCGTTGACCTTGCCGATTCCCGCCTCCACCAGCACCACCTGGCGGCCGTCCATGCTGCCCCGCTGGAAGGTGAAGCCGGCGATGACGCGCGTCTCCTCCGCCTGGAAATGCGCGCCGAAATGGGCGATTTCCTCCGGGATGGCGCAAATCAGCCCCAGCGGGCCACCCTTCTGCTCGGTCATGTCGGACTTGATCCCTTATTCGCACAGGAGGCCGGCAGCATCCCCACCGTGCACACAAAGGCGGACGCCGGGCCTGAACCTCATATATCCTGAGGGCATGCCGCCTGTCGCGCCAATCTCTGTTCCAGGGCCAGATCCAGAGCTGTTGCCCGCCAATATCGCGGGCTGGTTCGCCCATCGCGGCTGGACCCCGCACGCCCACCAGCTGGAGATGCTGCGCGCCGCCCAGCGGGGGGAACATACCCTGCTGATCGCCCCCACCGGCGGCGGCAAGACGCTGGCGGGATTCCTGCCCAGCCTGATCGACCTGTCGGAACGTCCGCGTGAGGGGCTGCACACCCTCTACATCTCCCCCCTGAAGGCGCTGGCGGTGGACATCGCCCGCAACCTGGAACAGCCGGTTGCGGAGTTGCGCCTGCCCATCCGGGTGGAGACGCGCACCGGCGACACGCCGGAGGCCAAGCGCCGCCGCCAGCGCGCCCACCCGCCGCAGATCCTGATGACCACGGTGGAAAGCTTGGCGCTGCTGCTGTCGTATCCCGAGGCGGCGACGCTGTTCGGCACGTTGCGCACCGTCATCGTGGATGAGCTGCACGCCCTGGCCGGCAGCAAGCGCGGCGACCTCCTGGCCCTGCACCTGGCGCGGCTGGCCAGCCTGGCGCCGGGCGCCCGCCGCGTCGGCCTGTCCGCCACCGTGGCCCATCCCCAGGCCCTGGCCGACTACCTGGCCCTGCCCAACCACCCGGTGGCCCCCCCAACGCCCGTGAAAATCGTGCGCGGCGCGCCGGGCGCCCCGGCGGAGGTGGGCATCCTGCTAACCCAGGAGATCCCCTGGGGCGGGCACATGGCGCTGCAGACCATGCCGGACGTCTATGAACAGGTGAAGGCCTGCGGCACCACCCTGATCTTCGTCAACACCCGCGCCCAGGCCGAGCTGGTGTTCCAGGAGCTGTGGCGGGTGAACGCCGACGCCCTGCCCATCGCCCTGCACCACGGCAGCCTGTCGACCGAGCAGCGCCGCAAGGTGGAGGCGGCCATGGCCCGGGGCGCCCTGCGCGCCGTGGTCGCCACCAGTTCGCTGGACCTGGGCATCGATTGGGCCGCGGTGGACCTGGTGGTGCAGATCGGCGCGCCCAAGGGCGTCAGCCGCCTGCTGCAACGCATCGGCCGCGCCAACCACCGCATCGACCTGACCTCCCGCGCCTTGCTCGTTCCCGCCAACCGATTCGAGGTGCTGGAGTGCAAGGCCGCCATCGACGCCGTCCACGCCGGCACCCTGGATGGCGACCCGCCGCGCCCCGGCGGGCTGGAGGTATTGGCCCAGCACGTGGTGGGCACCGCCTGCGCCGGGCCCTTCGACGCCGACCACCTGTTCGCCGAGGTCACCAGCTGCGCGCCGTACGCCCATCTCACCCGGGAGCGGTTCGAGCAGGTCATGGATTTCGTCGCCACCGGCGGCTATGCGCTGCGCGCCTATGAACGCTTCCAGCGCCTGCGCCGGCGGGAGGATAGGCTGTGGCAGCTAGCCAACTACCAGGTGGCGCGGCAATACCGCCTGAACGTCGGCACCATCGTGGAGGAGCCGACGGTCAAGGTCCGCATGTCCAACGGCGGCTCCATCGGCGATGTGGAGGAATATTTCATCCAGGGCCTGGTGCCGGGCGACACCTTCATCTTCGGCGGCCAACTGCTGCGCTTCGTCGGCATGCGCGATAACGCCGCCATCGTGGTCAAGGGCGGCCAGGGCCAGCCCAAGGTGCCGGTCTATGCCGGCGGCCGCCTGCCGCTGACCACCCACCTGGCCGACCGGGTGCGCGCCATGCTGGCCGACCCCGCCCAGTGGCGCGACCTGCCGGCGGAAGTGGCGGAGTGGCTGCGCATCCAGCGCTATGTCTCCGCATTGCCCGACCGCACCGGCCTGCTGGTGGAAACCTTCCCGCGCGGCGGCAAGGAGTTCCTGGTGGCCTACACCTTCGAGGGCCGCAACGCCCACCAGACCCTGGGCATGCTGCTGACCCGCCGCATGGAACGGCTGGGCCTGCACCCGCTGGGCTTCGTCGCCACCGACTATGTGCTGGCCATCTGGTCGCTGAGCACCGCCACCGACATGGACGCCCTGTTCGCCGAGGACATGCTGGGCGACGACCTGGAGGAATGGATGGACGAGTCCAGCATGCTGCGCCGGACCTTCCAGACCGTGGCCACCATCGCCGGCACGCTGGAACGCCGCCATCCGGGCGAGGAGAAGACCAAGCGCCAGATGACGGTCAGCGCCGACCTGATCTATGACGTGCTGCGCCGCCACGATCCCGGCCACCTGCTGCTGCAGGCCACCCGTGCCGAGGCCGCCGCCGGCCTGACCGACGTGCGCCGCTTGGCCGACATGCTGGCCCGCGTGAAAGGGCGCATCCGCCACATGGCGCTGGACCGCATCTCCCCCCTGGCCGTGCCCGTGCTGCTGGAAATCGGCCGTGTCATGGTGGGCGGCCGGGCGGATGAGGTGCTGCTGCAGGAAGCGGCCGAGGAACTGGCGGCCGAGGCCCTGCCCAAGACGATGCGTCAGGGCCAGGGGCTGCTGCCGTTTTAAGGCCCTACCCCCGCCGCCAGGACGGCCCCGGCGCTAGCGGACCTCCTGAAAAACGATGATATAGCCGTCTGGGTCCTTGGTGCTGAACTGCCTCAGCCCATACGGCGCCAGGGTCGGCGCGTCGGCATGAAGGCCGCGCCCCGTAAGCTCGTCGAAGGCTTCGTCGACATCGGCGCAGCCAATGTACAGGACCGTGTCCCCATGCGCGGCCACACGCGCCGGATCGTTTTCCGCCGGCCGTTCGTTCGAATCGAACTGCGTATTCAACATGATCTGCGCCTGCCCGCGCCGAAGCCAGACCCAATGGGAAAAGGTACCCTCGCGCGTCCGCACCTCCGGCGAAGCCGAGACCAGGTCGAAGCCGAGGATCTCCCGGTAGAACCTCAGCGCGTCAGGCATGTCGAAGACGCTGATCAAAGGCGTCATTCCCAGTGCGGCAAAGGTCATGGGCGATCCTCCCTGCGGCCGCTCCACTATGACACCCGCCAACCGGCGCCGCAATCATCCCGCTCGGCTGGGCCAGGGCGCAAGCGGCGCGGGGTCGCCCCCGCACCGCTTCGACTGCGCCCGGCCTCAGCCCTGGGTGGACGGGTGCTGGCCATAAGCGTCCATGACGCGGGTGGTGTAGACCAGGGCGGCACCGGCGCCGATGGCCACGGCCACGCCCAGGGCCTCCGCGATCTCTTCCTTGGTGGCGCCATTCTTGATGGCGGCGTCGGTGTGGACGGTGATACAGCCGTCGCACTTCACGCTCACCGCCACGGCCAGGGCGATCAGCTCCCGCGTCTTGGCATCCAGGTGGTTGGTGTGCTGGCCGGCGCCGCTGATGGTGACATAGCCCTTGACCGTGTCCGGGCTCAGCTTGGCATAGGCGCCCACGCCGGCGCCGATCTGCTGACGATACTGGTTCCAATCGAGCATCATGATCTGCTTCCTTTCAATCCGCGGACGCCGTCAGGTGGGGCGCCGGTCGCGGTGTGTTTCGATGGGTAAAAGGTAGCGCCGGGGGTGCCGGCGCTGAATGCCCGGGCGGATCGAGGTCATGACCGGCAGGATCAACGGTGGCGGGGTGAGGCAAAGTCCATGGACGACGGTCGCAACGACGTGCTGAGCACACTGGCCCCCTTGATCCAGGTGCGTCCCCTGGTGGAACAGCACTGCCTGTTCGGGCCCGGCTGGTCCGCACCCCACGCCCGCGAACCCCTGGGCATGGCGCCGTTCCATATCGTGACGGCCGGCAGCGCCCAGGTGCTGCTGCCCGATCTGGAACGCATCCTGCACCTGGCCGCCGGCGATGTCCTTTTGTTGCCGCATGGCACGCGGCACACCGTGCGCACCGCCGGAACCGTTGCCGCACCCACAACGAGGCTGAACCACCGCGACAACGGGGTAGTGGAGGTCAAATGGACCAGCGACCTGCCCGAGGCGGTGTCGGCGGTCCCGTCGGATGGTTCCGCCACACCGCTGGCCCTGGAATTGATCTGCGGGCGATTCGCGTTTGAGCGCGTGGCGGACAACCCGCTGCTGGCCCTGTTGCCGGAGGCGGTGCACCTGAAGGCCGCCGACCAGCGGGAAAGCCGGCGCCTGGCCCGCCTGGTGGAAACCATCCGGGATGAGGTCGCGCTGCCCCGGCCGGGTGGCCGCGCCATCGCCACCGACCTCGCCCGCGCCCTGTTCACCATGATCCTGCGCGGCCATCTGGAGGGCCATGGCGCGGGCACGGAAGCGGCCGGCCTGCTGGCGCGCCCGGCCACGGCGCGGGTGGTGGCCGCCCTGGTGCGCGATCCGGCCCGGGCCTGGACCCTGGACGAACTGGCGGACCAGGCCCATCTTTCCCGCGCCACCCTGGTGCGCGCCTTCCGCGCCGCCGGCGCCCCCGCCCCGCTGGCCTTCCTGGCCCAGGTGCGCATGACGCTGGCGGTGCGCCACCTGGTGGCCGAGGGGCTGTCGCTGGCGGAGACGGCGGCCCGTGTGGGCTATGAATCGGAAAGCGCGTTCAGCCGCGCCTTCAAACGCCATTACCATGCCGCCCCTGGGGACTACCGGGACGCGGCGCGCGCCTGACTGAGTGGGGACCTTTTTCGCATGAACGCCCGTTTCGGCACCGGCAGCACCGGCGACCAGACCCCCCTGACCGTCAATGGGGCGATGGTGCTGGCGGACGCCAGCGGCGCCCTGTTCTGGCCGGAACGCGGCCTGCTGGTGGTGGCCGACCTGCACCTGGAAAAGGGATCGGCGTTCGCGGCGCGCGGCACCCTGCTGCCACCCTACGACACCGCGGCCACGCTGGCGCGATTGGAGGCGACCTGCCGCCGCCTGGCCCCCCGCCGCGTGCTATGCCTGGGGGACAGCTTTCACGACAGGCGCGCGGGAGATCGCCTGTCGGCGGAGGATGGGCGCCGGCTGGCGGCCCTGGCGGGTGGTCATGAATGGTTGTGGGTAGTGGGCAACCACGACCCGGCCCCGCCGCCGGACTGGGGCGGGCAGGTGGTGGACGATTGGATCGAGGGGCCCCTGGTCTTCCGGCATGAAGCGCAGGGCGTCACCGCCGCCGGTGAAATCTCCGGCCACTACCACCCCAAGGCCAGCGTGCCCACGCGGGCCAGGCGGGTGGGGGGGCGCTGCTTCATCACCGACGGCCACCGCCTGGTGCTGCCGGCCTTTGGCGCCTACACCGGCGGGCTGGACGTGCGCGACGCGGCGTTGCGCCGGCTGTTCCCCGGCGCCTTCAGCATCGTGCTGCTGCACCGGGATCGCGGCTACGCCTTCCACTCGACCCATGTCCTGGGCGGCGACTGGGCACAAACCGGCACGGTCTGATTGATCGATAGGGACCCCAGAAAAGGAAACGGGCGGCCCGGGGATGGGGGGACCCGGGCCGCCCTTAGGTCGTCCGCCGAACGCGCTTTGGGGGGTGCGCAACCAGGCCGGGATGGGGGAACCGGTAACTGGATCATCGAGCGGACATTGTTTCAGATAGGAGCCCCCCGGGAAAAAACAAGCATGCCAATACATCAGGATAGGGTTGGGAGTAGATCTCGATGGAGGTGATCCACCGGACGGGCGGGTACGTATCTTTTGTCATACGCGGATCGTCCTGCGACGATCCATCCACCATCCGGAAAAACCCACTCAAAGGCCTATAGCCGGGTTCGAAGGGAGAGGTTTTTCTTGCCCGCTATTGCAGCGCCCACTGCCGCCTGTCAGTTGCAGATTTGCTAGGGTTCGCCTGATGTCCGCCTCCCCCAATCCCCATGCCCCCATCATCGTCTGGTTCCGACAGGATCTCCGGCTGGCTGACAATCCGGCGCTGGCCCATGCCGTCGGCAGCGGCCGGCCGGTGGTGCCCCTCTACATCCTGGACGACCAGGGGGCGGCACCCTGGGCGCCCGGTGCCGCGTCGCGCTGGTGGCTGCACCACAGCCTGTCATCCCTGGGGGCGGCCCTTGAGGGCCTGGGCTGTCCCCTGGTGCTGAGGCGTGGCCGCTCGGACGTGGTCCTGCGCGACCTGGTGCGGGAGCTGGGTGCCGGCGCCGTGGCCTGGAACCGCTGCTATGAGCCGCAAGCCATTGCCCGCGACAGCGCGCTGAAGGCCGACCTGAAGGCGGGGGGTGTCGCCGTCGACAGTTTCAATGCCGCCCTGCTGGCCGAGCCCTGGACGGTGAAGACCGGCGGCGGCGGATCCTACAAGGTGTTCACCCCGTTCTGGAGGGCGGTGAAGGAAGGGTTGACGGATGGGCTGAATCCGGGCGAGCCCCTGCCCTCCCCCACGGCGCTGACCGCCCTGCCCACCCCGCCCGACGGCGACCGGCTGGCGGAGTGGGCCCTGCTGCCGACGAAGCCCGACTGGGCCAGCGGCCTGCGCGCCGCCTGGACGCCCGGCGAAGGGGGCGCCGCCCGGCGCCTGGCGGGTTTCCTGGATTCCGCCGTGGGGCAGTATGCGGAGGGGCGCGATTATCCCGCCCAGCCCTGGACCTCGCGCCTGTCACCCCACCTGCACCACGGCGAGATATCCCCCCGCCAGATCTGGGCGGCGGCCATGGCCAAGGGCGACGGTGCCCCGGAAGGCGAGGGTATGGACAAGGGCGTTGCCGGCTTCTTGCGCGAGCTGGGCTGGCGGGAGTTCTGCCACCATCTGCTGTACCACTTCCCCTTCCTGCCGGAGCGGCCGCTGAACCCCAAGTTCGAGGCCTTCGCCTGGCATGAGGACGCCAAGCGCCTGGAAGCCTGGCAACGGGGCCGCACCGGTTATCCCATCGTCGACGCCGGCATGCGGGAGCTGTGGGCCACGGGCTGGATGCACAACCGGGTGCGAATGATCGTCGGCTCCTTTCTGGTAAAGCATCTTCTGCTGCCCTGGACCGCCGGCCAGGCCTGGTTCTGGGACACGCTGGTGGACGCCGACCTGGCCAACAACGCCGGCGGCTGGCAATGGATCGCCGGCTGCGGCGCCGACGCCGCCCCTTATTTCCGAGTGTTCAACCCGGTGCTGCAGGGGGAGAAGTTCGACGCGGCGGGGGCGTATGTCCGCCGCTGGGTCCCGGAACTGGCGGGCCTGCCCGACAGTGTGCTGCACCAGCCGTGGACGGCGGACGCCATGACCCTGCGGGCGGCGGGCGTGCGGCTGGGCCATGATTATCCCCACCCGGTGGTGGACCATAAGACGGCACGCCAGCGGGCGCTGGACACATTCGCCGCGATCAAGGACGACAACACGTGACAGCTGGGATTAAATGCCGATGCGGGATCAAGTGGATGACCAGGACAGCGGGCCTTCGGCCGGCGGGAGCGCGGGTATGAAAATCGCCATCATCGGCGCCGGCATCACCGGCATGAGCTGCGCCTGGTTGCTGGCGCGCCAGGGCCACGACGTCACCCTGTTCGAACAAAATGGCTATCTGGGGGGGCATTCCAATACTGTGGACGTGCCCGGCCGCGGTGCCCATCCCCTGCCGGTGGACACGGGCTTCATCGTCTACAACGCCGCCACCTACCCCAATCTGATCGCCCTGTTCGAACATCTGGACGTGCCGACCCAGGCGTCCGACATGTCCTTCGCCGTGACGCTGGACGGGGGCAAGCTGGAATATTCCGGCACCAACCTGGCCGGTATGTTCGCCCAGAAGCGCAACCTGCTGTCGCCCACCTACCATCTGATGCTGCGCGACATCCTGCGCTTCTACAAGACGGCGCCGGCCCTGCTGGACCAGCCCTCGGCCGCGGCCATGACCCTGGGCGAATACCTGGTGGCGCAGCGCTACGGCCACCGCTTCATCTACGACCACCTGCTGCCCATGGGGGCGGCTATCTGGTCGTCCACCATCGGGGAGATGCTGTCCTTCCCGGTGCAGAGCTTCGTGCGCTTCTTCTGCAACCACGGTTTGCTGAAGCTGAAGGACCGGCCGCAGTGGCGGACGGTGACGGGGGGCAGCCGCACCTACGTGACCCGGCTGACACGCTCGCTGGAAGGACGGGTGCATGTCGGGCGCGCCATCTCCTCCATCCGGCGGACCGCTGGCGCCGTACATATCCAGGACACCCAGGGGTGGAGCGGCAGTTTCGAGCAGGTGGTGGTGGCCACCCACGCCGATCAGGCGCTGGCCCTGCTGGTCGACCCGTCGGAAGAGGAGCGCCGCATCCTGGGCGCCTTCCGCTATCAGATGAACCGGGCGGTGCTGCACCGCGACCCGCTGCTGATGCCCCGGCGCCCCAAGGCCTGGTCCAGCTGGAACTACAGCGCCAACGGCACCCGCGACCGTGACGCCAAGGTGTCCGTCACCTACTGGATGAACCTTCTGCAAGGGGTGGACAAGCGGGTGCCGCTGTTCGTCACCCTCAACCCCATCGTGGAGCCGCGCCCGTCGCTGAAGGTGCGCGAGTTCATCTACGACCACCCCATGTTCGACTTGGCCGCCGCGACGGCGCAGCAGGACCTGGGGCTGATCCAGGGCGTGCGCCGGACCTGGTTCTGCGGCGCCTATTGCGGCTACGGCTTCCATGAGGATGGCCTGTCGGCCGGCCTGGCGGTGGCGGAGTCACTGGGCGCCCAACGGCCCTGGCAGGTGGCGGACGCCTCCCCCGCCGGACGCAACGCCCGTCCGCGGGGAAGCGCGCACCTGGCGGCAGCCGGGTGAAGCGGGGGGATGAGGACGTGATGTCCTTGGTCTTGCGACACGGGGTGCGAATTACCAACCCGGCCTGATCGTCAGGCCGGGCCTTTGGCATTCATCCCAGTCAGCACTCACCAAGGACATCGCCCCATGACACCGCCAACGCCCATGCTGCACCTGGTGTGCGGCAAGATCGCCGCTGGAAAGTCCACGCTGACCGGCACCTTGGCGGCGGCGCCCAAAACGATCCTCCTGAGCGAGGACCACTGGCTGGCCCGCCTGTATCCCGATGAGTTGACCAGCGTCGCCGACTACATCCGGCTCAGCGCCCGCCTGCGTCAGGTCCAGGGCCCGCATGTGGTGGCATTGCTGCGGGCCGGCCTGTCGGTGGTGCTGGACTTCCCGGCCAACACGCCCGCCTTGCGCCGGTGGATGCGCGGCCTGTTTGAGGAGGCCGGCGCCGCCCACACCCTGCATTACCTGGACGTGCCCGACGAGGTCTGCCGCCAGCGCCTACGCGCCCGCAACGCCGCGGGCGGCCACGACTACGCCGCGACCGACGCGGAGTTTGACGCCATCACCCGCTATTTCGTCCCGCCGGACCCGGCGGAAGGGTTCAGCGTCCTCCGCTATCCGACGGGCTGAACCTGCCGCTGGAGTATCAGCCGGCCAGGAAATCCGCGATGGCACGCCCCAGGTCGGGCTTGGTCACGGCGCTCATATGGTCGCCGGGAATTTCCGTGTAGCGGGCATTGGGCAGGGCCGCGACCAGGTCAGCGGCGGAGCCGTTGTCCTGGTCCTGGGCCCCGGCGGTGACCAGGACGGGCAGGTCCAGGCCCGCCAGCACAGCCAAAGGCGTGTCGACGAAGGTTTCCAGGATATTCAGCAGCGCCACCGGGTCGCCGCCCACGGTCTTCAGGAAGGCCTCCGCCATCCATTCCGGCGTGCCGCGCTGAAAGCTGCCCAGGTTGGTCAGGATGCGGCGGAAATGCTCCCCCCGGCCGGCGGTGTGGGTCAGGCCGGCCAGCCCCATGCCGGCGCAGACGGCGCGGGCCGGGGTGGCGCCCCGCGCCAGCATGCGCATGGTGGTGCGCCCGCCCAGGGAATAGCCCCCCAGGTCATAGTCGCTGAGCCCCAGATGCTCCACCAAGGCCAGGCCGTCGTCGGCCAGGACATCGGGGGGATAGGCCGACACCTCATGCGGCTTGGCGCTGTCGCCGTGCGCCCGCAGGTCCGGCATGATGACGCGATAGCCGCGCTCGGCGATGCGGGCGGCATGGCCATATTTCAGCCAGTTGACGGTCGCCGTGGAGAAATAGCCGTGGATCAGCACCAGCGGACGGCCCTGCCCCACCTCCCGATAGGCCAAGCGCTGGCCATCATGGCCAAAGAAATACTGGACGGCGATGTCGGTCGGGGCCACGTGCATGAATCCGGCATTGGGGACACTGGCCCCAAAGCTATCGCCCGGCTCCGGCGTTTGGAATGGATTCCTGAAAGTCGGCCATCACGGGGCGGCTGAGCGCCTTGCGCATGCCCCAGGCGGCCAGTTGAGTGCCGCAGCCCATGGTCATCAGCCTGGGGCCCTGGCGCTGGTACCCCATCGCCTCATAGAAACCGACAGCGTTCAGGGAGGAGGTAAGATGCAGGGCACCGGCCCCCCGGGCCCCCGCCAGTCCCTCGATTCCCTCCAGCAGGCGCCGGCCCGTGCCTTTGGCGGCAACGGGATCGACATAAACGGCGCGGACCTCCGCGCTGTACAAGGCGGCAAAACCCACGACACGCTCCGCCTGCTCCGCCACCAGCACATGCTCCCCCCATTCGGTCATGGCGGCGCGGTAATCCGCCGCCTCACGACCACCCAACAGGGCGATGAGCTGCTCGGGCGAGTAATGGCCGGCGCAAAAGGCGTGGACGGAGCGGATGTGGACCTGGCGTATGCCCTCGGCATCATCGGCCTGGCCTGGCCGGATCACCGGGGCCGGAGCATCCGGCGGAGGTGTGCGTATGCTAGACCGGTACATGCCGCCCAATTGTCGTCCCACCCTTGGAAGCCCACCCGGATATTGCCCACTCCGGAGCTGACAGGCCGCAGCCGTTCGTACGGAAAATGCGCCCAGCCGCCGCGAGCACGGTAAAGCTGTGTCGATAAAAATTATGCACGGAGGAGACGGCCGGGGCGACGACGCGGATGCACCTCTTGCTATTTTCACGATAATCCCCTTGGTGTGCAAGCGGCCCGTCATCGTGCTGAAATGATCGGCAGGGCTTCCATCCGGGGCCAGGGCCGCTATCCTGCCGGGGCATGACCTTCACCACGGGCATCCCCTTTGGACACGCCATCCCCGACCCCTACCTCCCCCTTGGCCGCCTCCCCCTTCGCCGCGCCCTTTCTCGCCCCGGATGAGCCGCCGGCCGTGACGGTCGTGAACCCAAACGGCGCGGCCCCCGTGGTCCTGTTGTGCGAGCATGCCTCGCGCCGGGTGCCGACGCGCCTTGCCAACCTGGGCGTCTCGGCGGCGGATATGGAACGCCACATCGCTTGGGACATCGGGGCGGAGGCCGTCACCCGGGCCCTGGCCCGGCGGCTGGACGCGCCGGCGGTCGTTGCCGGCTACTCCCGCCTGGTGGTGGACCTGAACCGTCCGCTGGACAGCCCGACGCTGATGCCGGTCGTCAGTGACGGCACGCCCATCCTGGCCAACCAGACATTGACGGAAACAGAGCGCCAGGCGCGCCTGGATGCCCTGTTCCACCCCTTCCACGCCGCGGTCAGGGCCTGCGTGGACGCCAAGCGCGCGGCGGGCCAGGTGCCGGCCATCCTTTCCATCCACAGCTTCACGCCGGTCATGGACGGCTTCCAGCGGCCCTGGCACCTGGGCGTGCTGTGGGACCAGGACGGCCGCCTGCCCCTGCCGCTGCTGGACCTGCTGCGGACCCTGCCGGGCGTGGTGGTCGGCGACAACGTCCCCTATTCCGGGCGCGATGGCCACGGCTACACCCTGAAGACCCATTCCACCCAACCGGGCCTGCCGGGGGTGCTGATCGAGGTGCGGCAGGACTTGATCGGCGACGCGGACGGCGTGGAGCGCTGGTCCACCCTGCTGGCCCAAGCCCTTGGACAGCTGATCGGCCGCGCCGATATACATCACGTCCTGGCCGGCGCCTGAGCCGGCCCTTTCATCCAGGCCCCCTTCACCCAGAGGATATTCCCATGGTTCCCGAGATCGACGACGCCACCCGGGTGCAGCTTGAGGCCGCGGCCTTCCGCCGGCTGGTGGCGCATCTGCGTGAGCGCACCGACGTCCAGAACATCGACCTGATGAACCTGGCCGGTTTCTGCCGCAACTGCCTGTCCAAATGGTATCGCGCCGCCGCCGAAGAGCGGGGCGTGGATCTGGACTATGAGGCAGCGCGGGAGATTGTTTATGGAATGCCGTATGAGGATTTCAAACGCCTGCACCAGCGCGAGGCGACGGCGGAGCAGAAGGCCGCGTTCGAGCAGAACAAGCCGAGAGACTGACGCGAGGCGACCTTCCCTTTCCGACGCTTGCCCATCCGGGACGGCGCAGGTAAGGTCGCGCCCTCACCATTCAGACCACCCACTTAAGATAAGAGGCATTCCCCATGTCGGACGCCCCGGTAACGGATGTTGGCGGCATCGCCGGCGAACGCCTGCGCTCCATCATTGAGCGTATCGAGCGCCTGGAAGAGGACAAGAAGGGCATCGCGGACGATATCAAGGATATCTACGCCGAAGCCAAGGGCACGGGGTTCGACACCAAGATCCTCCGCCAGATCATCCGCCTGCGGAAGATGGAAAAGAACGACCGGCAGGAGCAGGACGCCCTGCTGGAGCTCTACAAGGCCGCGCTGGGCATGGAGTGAGCTGCGGGGCCCGACAGGGCCCTGCCGCCGTTGGGATCAAGGCCGGATGCCCCAGGGGTGTCCGGCCTTTTTCTTTAGCCCGGAAAGCCGATGAGGGCCCCCAACTTCGCCCTCACGTCCGCCAAGACATCAAACGGAATTGAAGCCCCGATGGGCCGGATAACCCGCGCCAAGGTGTCTATGCTGCGGACATGACTGGTCAGTATTTCACCCGCGATCGGCAAGCCGTCCGGCAGCACCACGCTGGTTCCGAAGGGACGAATCTTGCTGGTGATCGGACAGACGATGGCGAAGCGGCTGGCATCCCAGAAAGCCGATGGCGACACGACAACGGCCGGCCGGCGCCCCCCTTGTTCCCGTCCCAGCCTGGGATCGAAATCGGTCCAGATCAGGTCACCGGCCTCGGGCCGGTAGTCGGTCACTCGACCACCTCACGGCCCACGTCCTCACCCCAATCGAAGGTGCCCCCCATGTCATGCGGGGTCATGCCGACCAGCAGGTCAGCCAACCGATAGCGTGGACGGGCAAGCGCGATGACAATCCGGCCTTGCTCGGCCACCACCTCGACCCGGTCGCCTTCAGCCAGCCCCACCTCTCTCGCGATATCCTTGGGCACGCGCAGCCCCAGGCTGTTGCCCCAGCGTGAAATCTGAACCTGCATGATGGCCTCCTGGCTTTGCGCAAGGTACAGGCTATCCGCCGGATATACAAATTCGTCAATCGAACCGGTACGCGTCCATGGCCAGGGCGCCCAGTTGCACGCTGTCATGCAGGCGGCGGCCGGGCTGTCCCGGTGTCGCAGCACCCACGGCGGCGAACAGGGGCAGCAGGTGCTCGTCACGCGGATGGTTCTGGCGCGCGAACGGGGCACGGGCGCGGTAGTCATCCAGCGCCGCGATGTCCGCCCCGCTGACCTTGTCATGAATCCAGGACTGGAACGCGGCCGCCCAGGGGGCCACCTCATCCGTCCCTTCCCAGACCAGGTTCCGCAGATTATGGGTCAGGGAGCCTGAGGCCATGATCAGCACGCCCTGGTCCCGCAAGGGCCGCAACGCCTCCCCCAGCCGGCGGTGATGGGCGGGGCCCAGGTGCGGCTGGATGGACAGCTGCGCCACCGGGATATCCGCCTCCGGAAACATCAGGATCAGGGGCACCCAGGCGCCGTGGTCCAGGCCGCGCGTCTCGCCGGCCATCACCGTGATGCCGGTGGTGGCCAGAGCCGCCAGGGCAGCGCGCGCCACCTCTGGCGCGCCGGGGGCGGGATATTGCATCTCGAACAGCGCGCGGGGAAAGCCGCCGAAGTCGTGGATGGTTTCCGGCTGCTGGGCCAGCGAGGCGGTGGGCGCCGCCGTTTCCCAATGCGCCGACAGCACCAGGATGGCGCGCGGCGCGCCCGCCGCGCGGATGTCGCGCCCCAGATCCTGCAAGAAACGCCGCGCCTCACTATCCTGCAGCGCCAACATGGGGGAGCCGTGGGAAATGAAATAGACCGGCTGGCGCCGTACCGGGGCGGAAGCGGGGGTGGCGGCGGCGTATGACACGGAGGACATGGCGGGGACCTTAATGCCGAAAGGTTGGGAAACAGGCTTCGTTAGCCTCCAACATGGCCCTGACCTCGTCATTTGCCAAATCACTGGCAACCAAGATCATCATTCACCATAGTGATGATGCTTCGGAGGGCGCCCTGCATGGATATCAGCCGCATCGACCTGAACCTGTTGCACGTCTTCGACGCCCTCTACCGTGAGCGGCAGGTGACGCGGGCGGGGCGGGCGCTGGGCCTGTCACAGTCGGCGGTCAGCAATGCGCTGGCCCGACTGCGCCAGCAGGCCGGCGATGAACTGTTCGTCCGCACCCCCGCCGGCATGGTGCCCACCGCCGTGGCCGACGCCATGGCCGGGCCCCTGCAGGGCGCGCTGGACCAGGTGCGCGCCGCCCTGGTCGCCAGCCGCCCGTTCAAGCCATGCGAGGCGCGGGACGCGATCACCGTGGGCCTGTCCGACCATGCGGAATTCGTGCTGGGCCCGCCCCTGGTCGCGGCCCTGAGAAAGGAGGCGCCCGGCCTGTCGCTGGTCCTGCGCCATGCCGACAAGGACAACGCCCTGCCCGGCCTGGAATCGGGCCTGCTGGACCTGTCCCTGGGCATGCTGCCCGACCCGCCGGCGCACATGACGCGGCAGATGCTGGTGCGCGACGGCCTGGCGGTGCTGATGCGGCCGGACCACCCGGCGCTGGACACGCCGTGGACGCTGGACACCTACCTCGCCTATTCCCACTTGTTGGTGTCGGCCACGGCGTCCAAGGTGGGGGCGGTGGACCGCATGCTGGAAAGCCTGGGACGGCAACGCGTCCTGGCGGTGGTGGCCTCCCATCTGCTGGTGGCCGCCCCCATGCTGCGCGATAGCGACCTGCTCTGCACCATGGCGGCGCGGGTGGCCCATCCCCTGGCGGCGGCCTTCGGCCTGGCGGTGCGGCCCCTGCCGGCGGAACTGCCGGCCAGCGGCATGCGCCTGTCCATGGTCTGGCACCGCCGCCTGGACAGCCATCCGGCCCATGCCTGGCTGCGCCGCCGGGTGGCGGAGGTGGCGCGGGCGCTGCCGCCGGTCCCCGCCAGTGCCCCGGCCCCCGGTTGACCTGTCTCATTGGCCCCATGGCCCCGCCGATGTAGAGTGCGGGCCCTGATTCGCCCCCTCCCCTGACTGGTGACGACGCCTTGGCCGAGCCGAACTTCTTTCTGACCGACATCTGGTATTTCGCCATGCCCGGCAGCGCCCTGGCGAAGGGCGCCATGCAGGCCATCACCCTGCTGGGCCAGCCTGTCCTGCTGGGCCGCGCCACGGATGGCGGCGTCTTCGCCCTGCGGGACATCTGCCCCCATCGCGGCATCCCGCTGTCCTGCGGCCGGTTCGACGGCAAGGAGGTGGAGTGCTGCTATCACGGCTGGCGTTTCGACCGGCAGGGCAAGTGCACCGACATCCCGTCGCTGGTCGAGGGGCAGGACTTCGACCTGAACCGCATCCGCGTGCGCGATTACCCGGTGCGGGAGATCAGCGGCAACATCTGGATCTGGATGGGCACGGATGAGCCCGACCAGGACCCGCCGCAGCCGCCAGGCCTGCCCGCCGACAAGCAGCCCGACATGCTGATGACCATGGATTTCCCCTGCCACCTGGATCATGCGGTGGTGGGCCTGATGGACCCGGCGCATGGCCCCTTCGTCCACCAGTCCTGGTTCTGGCGCACGCCCAAATCCATCCATGCCAAGCAGAAGGCCTTCGGTCCGGCGCCCTTCGGCTTCGTCATGAAGAAGCACCGGCCCTCCAGCAACTCCCGCGCCTATGCCATCCTGGGCGGCGTGCCGGAGACGGAAATCTCCTTCCGCCTGCCCGGCGTGCGCACGGAAACCATCGAGGCCGGCAAGAACCGGGTGTGGAACCTGACGGCGGTGACGCCGCTGGATGAGAACAACACCCGCATCACCAACATGTTCTACTGGACCATGCCCTGGGCCAGCCTGCTGAAGCCGGTGTTCCGCCCCATCGCCCAGCGCTTCCTGGGGCAGGACCGCGACGCGGTGGTGATGCAGCAGCAGGGCTTGCGCCACAACCCGACCCTGATGCTGATCAAGGACGCCGATACCCAGGCGCGTTGGTATTATCAGCTGAAGAACGAGTTCCGGCGCGCCCGCGAGGAAAAGCGCCCCTTCGAAAATCCCGTGCGCGACACCGTCCTGCGCTGGCGCAGTTAACGCCCCGGCACGCTATAGTCATGCCCTGACCGCTTGCTGAAGAGGGACGGGCATGACCGCGACCGCCGCCGAATCCACTGACGCCCTGGGCGCCTTGCCCACCTGGGACCTGTCCGACCTGTACACTGGGCCCGAGTGCCCGCGGCTGAAGGCCGATCTGGACCGGGTGGAGCGGGAGGCCCAGGCCTTCCATCAGCGCCATGCGGGCAAGCTGCCCAGCCTGTCGGGCAAGGAGCTGGGCCAGGCGGTCGCTGCGTACGAGGCGCTGGATGAGACGCTGACGCGGATCATGAGCTATGCCGGCCTGCTATACGCCGGGGACCAGAGCGACGGCGCCATCGCCCGCTTTTACCAATCCATGCAGGAGAGGGTGACCGCCGTCTCCGTCCACCTGCTGTTCTTCACGCTGGAACTGAACCAGCTGGCCGACAAGGACATCGACGCCAAGCTGAAGGCGCCGGAGGTGCAGCGTTACGCCGCCTGGCTGCGCGATGTCCGCATTTTCCGTCCCCACCAGTTGTCCGATGAGCTGGAGCGCTTCCTGCACGAGAAGGCGGTGGTGGGCCGCAACGCCTGGACCCGCCTGTTCGACGAGACCATGGCATCGTTACGGTTCCGAATCGATGGCCAGGATCTGACCTCGGCGGAAGCCTTGAACCTGCTGTCCGCGCCGGAGACCGCGGTGCGCCGCGCGGCGGCCCTTGAGATCGGTGCCGTCCTGGGCCGCAACATCAAGCTGTTCACCCTGATCACCAACACCCTGGCCAAGGACAAGGAGGTCGAGGACAAGTGGCGGCGCTATGATCGGCCCTGGTCCGCGCGCAATCTGTCCAACCGCGTCGAGGACGATGTGGTGGAGGCGCTGGTGGGCGCCGTCAAGGACAGCTACCCCGGGCTATCGCACCGCTACTACAAACTGAAGGCCAAATGGTTCGGCGGCGACACCCTGGACTATTGGGACCGCAACGCCCCCCTGCCCGACGAGACGGAGCGCACCATCCCCTGGGAGGAGGCGCGGGAAATCGTGCTGTCCTCCTACGCCCGCTTCAGCCCCGACCTGGCCGGGGTGGGGCGGCGATTCTTCGATAACGCTTGGATTGACGCGGCCGTCCGGCCGGGCAAGAATCCCGGTGCCTTCGCCCACCCCACCGTGCCCAGCGCCCATCCCTATCTGCTGGTCAACTACATGGGCAAGACGCGGGACGTCATGACGCTGGCCCATGAGCTGGGCCACGGCGTGCACCAGGTGCTGGCCGGCGGCCAAGGCCACCTGCAATCCGACACGCCCCTGACCCTGGCGGAGACGGCCAGCGTGTTCGGGGAGATGCTGACCTTCCGTGGCCTGCTGGCCGCCGAGACTGACCCCGCCCGCCGCCGCGCCCTGCTGGCCGGCAAGGTGGAGGACATGTTGAACACCGTCGTGCGCCAGACGGCGTTCTATGACTTCGAACGCCGCGTCCACAGCGAACGGCGACAGGGTGAGCTGTCGGAGGAGCGGCTGGGCGAAATCTGGCTGGCGGTGCAGACGGAAAGCCTGGGACCGGCGCTGCGATTCGACGCGGGCTATGCGACCTACTGGTCCTACATCCCGCACTTCATCCATTCGCCCTTCTACGTATACGCCTACGCCTTCGGGGATTGCCTGGTGAACAGCCTCTATGCCGCGTTCGAGGAGGCGTCGGCGCATAACGAATCGAACGCCTTCGCGCGCCGCTATCTGGAGATGCTGGCGGCCGGCGGCACCAAGCGGCATAAGGAACTGCTGGCGCCCTTCGGCCTGGACGCCACCGACCCTGCCTTCTGGCACAAGGGTCTGGGCATGCTGAAGGGCTTCATTGATGAGCTGGAGGCGCTGGGCTGAGCGCCCGCCGGCTTGTCCGATTTTCGATTCGGGTCTTCCCGATCTGGAGCATTCCTCCTGGTACGAAGAACAACACCCATGAACCATCGTATTTCCCGCCGGGGCCTTGGCCTGCTGGCGGCCCTGGCTTTCAGCGCCGCCGCGGGCACGGCGCTGGCGGCCGCCCCCAAGCACGAAACGGGCAAGCACGAGGCGGCCAAGAAACCGCCGGCGAAGGCCAAGGATCTGAACGGCTGGGGCCAGGTCACCTGGGGCATGACCCATAAGCAGATCCTGGCCGCCTATCCCAAGGCGCGGGAATTCGAAATGGGGAGCGGCACTCATGTCCGCTACCTGTTCGGCCTGGAAAGCGTACGCCTGGGCGGCTGCGCCTATGCCGTGGACTTCGAGATGAAAAAGAACGCGCTGCGCCGCGTCACCCTCTACGGCCAGGAAGCGTCCAAGGAGTGCGGCGACGGCATCGACGCGCTGCTGGTGAAGCAGTTGGGCGCCCCCGCCGGCCGGCAGAAGGACGCCGAGTCGGCCAGCGCCGACTGGAAGGCCGGCCACACCAAGGTCACCCTGCGCCGGGGCGTCGGCAAGGCCGCCCGCAAGGTGGCGCCGGTGGTGGAGTACCAGCCGAAGTAGCGCCCCCTTCCCACCGCGCATGGCAAAAGGGCGGCCCCAACGGGACCGCCCTTTATTCATTTTGGCTGAGCCGCTGACCCGGGGATCAGTGCAGCTTGAACCTCAATGCAGCTTGCCGGGCAGCTCCTCGATGGCCGTGGCCACCATGGCGTCGCTGCGCGACTGGTCGATGGTCTGGGTCAGCAGCGACTCGGTGGCGGCCAGGGCCACGTCCACGGCCAGGCTGCGCACCTGCTGCAGAGCCGCGGCTTCGGCCTGGGCGATCTTCTCCAGGGCCTGGGCCTCGCGGCGCTTCAGGGTGGCCTCCAGATCCGCTTCCGCGTGCTGGCGGATGCGTTCGGCCTCTTCGCGGGCGGCGGCGATGATGGCGTCAGCCTCCTTCATCGCGTCGCGCTGCTTCTTCTGATAGGCGGTCAGGGCCGCCTCGGCGTCCTGGCGCAGCTTCTGCGCGGTCTCGATCTCCAGGCGAATCTTCTCGGCCCGGGCGTCCAGGCCCTTGCCCAGGGCGCCAAGGCCGCCCTTCCAGATCACCAGGGCGAAGAAGACGACGAAGGCGACGCCAACCCAGAAAGTGGGATTCTGCAGATCGAACATCACGCACGCTCCTTCAGGGCGGCATCCACGGCGCCATCGACACCGGCCTGGTCGGGCGTGACGCCCGCCAGCTTGGCGACGGCGGCACCGGCGGCCTCTGCGGCCACGGTGCGGACATTGGCCAGCGCGGTCTGCTTCTGGCCCTCGATGCGGGCCTCGGCTTCCTTCTGCTTGGCGACCAGTCCGGCAACCACGTCAGCCGTGCGCTGGGCGGCGGCGGCATCGGCCGCGGTCGCCGTCTCATTCAGCAGCTTGTGGGCGCTGGCGCGGGCCTCGGCCACGGCCTTCTCATAAGCGGCGACGATGGCGTCGGTCTCGGCCTTCAGCGCCGTGGCCTTGTCCAGGTCACCGGAAATCTTGGCCTCACGGGCCTCCAGAACGGCGCCGACGCGCGGCAGGCCGACCTTGGCCACCAGCACGTAGAGCGTGCCGAAGGTGACGGCCAGCCAGAAAATCTGAGACGCGAACGTCTTGGTGTTCAGCTGGGGCAGACCCTTTTCGTCATGCACGCCCGCTTCCTGCTCCACGCTGTCCGACGCGTGGACGGCTTCTTCACCCGTCTGCGCGAACGACGGCGTGCCGCCCAGGGCCACCGTCAGCACGGCGGCGGCGGCAAGGCCCTTCAGCCACACCATGAGCCTTGGATTCACCATGAAGATCACCTTGATTGCGAGATCGCCCGGATTTGGGGCTGGTACCAAGCCCGCCGCCATGGACATTTGCCATGGAGGACGCCCAGAACCGGGCCATCGCCGGAAATCGGATCGGAACCTGCGATGAAGCGCTGTCGGAACGCGTCCCGGACATGGGATCGGGGGCGGCGGTCGGCAACCGCCAACCCCGCCCCGTCCCTGTCAATGCCGTGACGCCAGCCCCAGAAAGGCCGCCCCACGGGGCCGTTCCATCAACGCCCGGATATCAGGCTTAGGTGAACAGGATCAGGAAGGCGATCAGCAGCGCGAACAGCGCCACGGCTTCGGTCAGCGCGAAGCCCAGAATGCCGATCGGGAACACGGAAGCGCGGGCGGCCGGATTGCGGCCGACGGCGGCGATCAGGTTGGCGAAAATGTTGCCGATGCCGATGCCGACACCAGCCAGGGCGAACATGGCCAGACCGGCGCCGATGAACTTAGCGGCTTGCGGATCCATTATAGACTTCCTCTGTGATGGAACGGTTGAAAGGTGAAGACAGGCTCTACCGACGGTCAACCCGGGCTTAGTGCAGCTCGATGGCGTCGCGGATGTAGAGGCAGGTCAGGATGGTGAAGACGTACGCCTGCAGGAAGGCGACCATGATCTCAAAGCCGATCAGGGCCACGTTGATCGCCACCGGCACGGCGCCGGCCAGCCAGCCGACGGCACCCAGGGCACCGATCATGGTGATCGTGAAGCCGGCAAAGACCTTCAGCATGGTGTGGCCCGCCATCATGTTGGCGAACAGTCGGATGGAGAGGCTGACCGGCCGCATCAGGTAGGAGATGACCTCGATGGGGATCAGGATGGGCGCCAGCGCTATGGGCGCGCCCGAGGGGAAGAAGAAGCTGAAGAAGTGGAAGCCGTGGCGGATCAGCGCCACCAGGGTCACGAACACGAACACCAAGGCCGCCAGCGTGAAGGTCACGACGATGTGGCTGGTAAACGTGAAGGTGCCGGGGACCATGCCGATCATGTTGCCGAACAGCACGAAGGCGAAGATGGCGAACACCAGCGGGAAGTAGGGGCGCGCCTCGGCGCCCGCGTTGTCCCGCACCATGCCCGATACGAATTCGTACAGCAGCTCCGCCACCGACTGCAGCCGGCCCGGGACCAGCGCGCGCGAGGCGGTTCCGGCCACCAGCAGCCCGGTGATCAGGACGGCGGCGACCACCATGTAGAAGGAAGAATTGGTGAAGGAGACGTCGTGCCCAGCGAGATGCAGAGGAACGATCTGCTCAATGCGAAACTGATGCAGCGGATCAGTGGCCACGATTCCCCTCACCTTCATCCTTGGCGGGGGTGGAGTTGGTTCCGCCCCCTGAATTGGCGTCCGAGCCCGGCCGCCGGTATCCCACCGCGTATCCCATGCCGTTCACGGCCCGGTATACGTTCAACATCGCGGCCGCCGACCCCAGGACGAACATAACGATCAGCCCCCAGGGCGACGTGCCCAGCCAGCGATCGATGACCAAACCGCCACCGACGCCGACCACCATCGCCGCGACCAGCTCAGCGCCGATGCGGAACGCGACACCCAGGAAACCGTTGCCCGCCTCATCTTTCCGCTGTGTGGGAGAGGAAGAGGAAGACTCGGCGCCCCGTCGCGCTTCCCGCAAGCGGGCCTCAAGCTCATCCAAGGAAGGCGGGGGTGTCTGGTCCGTCAAGGTCTAAACCCCTGGAGGTATGCCCCTTCCGCCGCAATGGAGTCGTCGCCATGCGAAAGCGGCGGCACCATACGGGGCGGCCCACCCCCTGTCAAGTCGCAAAAGCACAGGATCAAGTGCATGATTCTAAAGGACTATTTTAGCGCCCCGCGCTGCACGCGCAGGGGTGATGTCCCAAGCTCAGCCCCCGCTCCGCCCGCCACCCTGCGTGGCACCGCCGGCCATGCCCGGCTCCGCCCCCGGCGCCAGCACCGTCGCCTCGACAGTGAGGGGCGGCGCGGCCTTGAAGCGCAGGGTCAAATGGACGCGCTGCCCCACCACCAGCGGCTGGGTCAGGCCCATCAGCATGATATGCGGCCCGTCGGGTTTCAGGCTCACCGTGCCCCCCGCCGGCAGGACGACGCCGTCGATCAGCGGCCGCATGCGGGCGATGCCGTCCACCACCGTGATCACATGCAGCTGGGCCATCTTGCCCACGTCGGCGTCGACGCCCACCAGCCGGTCGGCCGGGCCCGCATTGTGCAGCGTGACGAAGGCCACGCCGGCGCGGGCACCGCGGATGGTGGGCCGCGCCCAGGCGGCGGTGGCCTGGATGGCGGGCGCCGGGACGGCCGCCCCCTGGGCGGACGCGACGACGGGCAGAGCCGCCGATGCGGCGGCGATCATCAGGGACGCGAGAACGGAACGGACGCGGGCCATGGGCTCAACCCCGGTTCGAGAAAGTGACGGCACGATGTGCCTGGAAGGCAGGAGTCCCACAAGAGGACGGAAGCGCCCAGCGATTCCGGCTTACTTCCCCGCCGACGCCTTGGCCATGGCCTCGCGGATGCCCTTCACCATATCCTCCGCCGTGGTGCCCCGGGCGAAGATGGTGGCCAGATGGTTGTCCGGGTCCATGAGATAAACGTAGGTGGAATGATCCATGAGGTAATTATCCGGATCGTCGCCGGCGACCTTGGCGGCATAGACCCGCCAGGCGCGCGTCGCCGCCGCCACCTGGGCGGCCGTGCCGGTCAAGCCAACCAGCCGGGGATGGAACTGCGCCACATAGTCGGACAGTTGCTGCGGCGTGTCGCGGCCGGGATCGACGCTGACGAAGATGGGCTGCACCTTGTCACCCTCCACCCCCAGCTGGTCCATGGCCTGGGTCATCACCTGCAGTTCCGTGGGGCAGATGTCGGGGCAGAAGGTGTAGCCGAAGAACATCAGCCGCCAGAAACCGGCATAACTTTTCTCCGTCACCGTCTTGCCCGACTGATCGACCAGGGTGAAAGGACCGCCCACGGCCACGCCCGGCACGATCTGGCCGCCGCCGCCCGAGGCTGGGGCGGCGCCCGTGCTGCTGGCGCTGGACGCCGGGCGCGACGAAGGCGGCGCCCCCAGCCACCAGGCGACCAGGGCCGCGAAGGCAAGCGCCGGCACCAGGGTCACCAGCAGGCGGATCAGACGTTTCTTGGCCATGGGATGTGCAGCGCCCGTGCGACGGGAAGATGGGTCCCCCCCACCCTAGCGCGCCCCGGCCCTGAAAACAAAGGCGGGGAAAACAAAGGCGGGCGGCACCCTCCGGCGCCGCCCGCCCTTCCCATCAAGCCGTCAGGCGCTTTACAGCACGGTCAGCATGCTGGCCACCAGCGGGTGGCGGACGATGTCGCGGTCGTTCAGGCGAACGACCGCGATGCCCTCTACCGCCTCCAGCCGGCGGGCGATGTCGGCCAGCCCGGACAAGCCATTCAGCAGGTCGGACTGGTCCGGATCGCCCGTCAGGACCATGGTGGAATGCCAGCCCAGGCGGGTCAGCAGCATCTTGATCTGGCCGTAGGTGCAGTTCTGCGCCTCGTCGATCACCACGAAAGAGTTGTTGAGGGTGCGGCCGCGCATGAAGCCCACCGGCGCGATCTCGATGGTGCCCTCCGCCATCAGGGTGCGCAGGCGCTTGCCGCCCAGGCGGTCGTTCAGCGCATCATACAGCGGGCGCAGGAAGGGGGCCATCTTCTCGCCCATGTCGCCCGGCAGATAGCCGATGCTCTCCCCCGCCTCGATGGCCGGGCGGGACAGGATGATGCGGTCGACGCGGCCGGCCTCCAGCGCTTCCACCGCGCTGGAAATGGCGAGGTAGGTCTTGCCCGTGCCCGCCGGGCCCAAGGCCAGCGCCAGATTATGGGTGGCGATGGCCTCCATCAGCACCTTCTGATTGGGGCTTTGCGGCTTGACCTTGCGCACATAGCTCTGATCCCGCCGCTCCTCCACCGGGTCCCAGCCGGAACTGGCCGGCCCGCCGGCTGCCCCATTGGCCGACCGGCCGGGCATGGCATCGGGAAAAAGCGGGCGCACCTTGTCGGAGCTGGAGCCGCCGGGGGGCACCTTCACTGGACGCTTGGCCATGTCTGTCTCCTCAGTCACACCGGATTGCGCCGCGGGAACACCCGCGGCCTGGTTACTAGGCAGGCAGTAAACCGCGTGCCGGGCGACCCCGGGGGTTGGGACCCCGGGCGCCGGAGACCGGGCACGAAAAAACCGCATCCCCAACTCAACGGGGCATGCGGTTTGATGAGGGCCATCGCCGGGCGCCGGGCGGGCCGTCCGCATCCAAGTGCGGAAGGCCGGCGTGCGGGTCCGGGGGACGCCAGTCCGGGGGGCGATGGGGGCCGATCCTGGATTGATCGTTCGAGGGGCGACGGCGGCGGGGGCATCAGGGGAAGGCCCCTCCCCCGGCGTGCATGTCGTGACAAAGGCAGCGGCGCACAGTTTGGCAACACACCGTTCCGTCATTCTCGAGTGACGACCCTGGTATGCACTCTACCGCAGGTGCGAGCGTCTGTCAGCAATCCATGGGGCATACATGAAAGATTCACACCCCATATGTAGTGCCCCGCCCGGGTTGGGGAGTAGGCCGAGTCGGCAGACGGGGGCTAGGCCGGTGGGACCGAGTCGGCATTCCCCCGTGTCCAGGTTGGCGATGCTGGGGCGGCCCCTTTCCAACCGGATTGCCGCGTTGCGGCGAAAACGGCCCCGCGATTCAAGACGCTGGCCCGGCGGCCTCGCCGCCCCCATCAGGACCGGCCACCCCGAAGGTGCACTAAGACTCAATAAATATTGTGTGCGCTGGCGCTTTCCGCTCAAAATGTGGATCTGAGGATTCCCTTGACGCCCGCGCCCATCTGGTTTTGAAACGCGCCTTCGATGGGTACGGCCTGGGGCGACGTCCTGCCCGCCCCGGATAAGTCCGGGGCCCATGGACGTGCCCCCGCATTTCGAGGACCCTCTGCCCCCTGCGGGCGATCGTTGGCTTAAGTCCGGCTTTGCCGGGTTTCTTGCCGCATTTCGGTCGGCGCGGGCGGGTGATGGTCAGGAAGCCAAGGGATTGAAGGGGTCAGGGGCGAGATGAGCAACCAAGTGGCATTTCGGGACGCGCCGTTCCAACTGCGCGGCAGCAACTTCACCATGATGGTGCTGAAGGTTTCCGACCCGCATGCCCAGAATTTCTTTTTCGCCCTGTCGGACAAGGTGCGCCAAGCGCCCAATTTTTTCCGCAATGCGCCGGTAGTGCTGGACCTGGACGATCTTCCGCCGGGACAGGGTTTTGATTTTGAGAATTTCTGCGACCTGCTGCGCACCTTGGGCCTGATCGCCGTGGGCCTGCAGGGCGGCACCCGTGAACAGCAGGAGGCGGCGCTGGCCGTCGGTCTGGCCGTGTTCCCGCAAGGGCGCGCAGCGGCGGATGCGCAGCCGGCCGCCCCCCGTCCCGTCGCCGTGGCCGACGCCCCGGCCGCCGCGGCGCCCGCCGCCGCCCCGGCGCACGACCTGCCCTACCAGAAGGCCACCCTGCTGGTCAGGGAGAACGTGCGTTCCGGCCGGCAGTTGTACGCCCAGGGTGGCGACCTGGTGGTCATCGGGTCGGTATCGCCGGGGGCCGAGCTGGTGGCCGACGGCAACATCCATGTCTATGGCTCGCTGCGCGGTCGCGCGCTGGCGGGCATGGCGGGCGACCGCAACGCCCGCATCTTCTGCCAAAGCCTGGAGGCGGAGATGGTCTCCATCGCCGGGCTGTACCGGGTGAGCGAGGATCTGGAGAAATCCGTCCTGCGCCGCCAGGTCCAGATCTACCTGGACCAGGGTTTCCTCCACATCGATCCGGTCACCGTCTGACGCACGGCCGGTTTTCCCAGTAACCTTCTTTTCCAAGGGAGACGTTCTTGGCCAAGATCATCGTCATGACATCGGGCAAGGGCGGCGTCGGCAAGACCACCTCATCCGCCGCCTTCGGCACCGGCCTGGCCTTGCGGGGGTTCAAGACCTGCATCATCGATTTCGATGTGGGCCTGCGCAACCTGGACCTGATCATGGGGTGCGAGCGCCGCGTGGTGTTCGACTTCATCAACGTCATCAATGGCGAGGCGCGCCTCAGCCAGGCGTTGATCAAGGACAAGCGGGTGGAGAACCTGTACATCCTGCCCACCTCGCAGACCCGCGACAAGGACGCCCTGACCGAGCAAGGCGTCGAGAAGATCCTGGAAGAGCTCAAGAAAGAGTTCGACTACATCATCTGCGACAGCCCGGCCGGCATCGAGCGCGGCGCCCTGATGGCACTGTACTTTGCCGACCACGCCATCATCGTGACGAACCCCGAGGTTTCCTCGGTGCGCGACAGCGACCGTATCCTGGGCGTCATCCAGGCCAAGTCGCGCCGCGCCGAAAAGGGCGAGTCCCCGGTGCAGGAGCACCTGCTGGTCACCCGCTATGACCCCGAGCGGGTGGAGAAGGGGGAGATGCTGAAGGTCGAGGACGTGCTGGAGATTCTGGCCATCCCGCTGCTGGGCATCATCCCGGAAAGCCCCGCCGTGCTGCGCGCCAGCAATGTCGGCATGCCCGTGGTGCTGGACGACAAGTCCAACGCCGGTCAGGCCTATTCCGACGCTGTCGGCCGCTTCCTGGGCGAAAAGATCGAGCACCGCTTCGTCAAAGTGGAGAAGAAGGGCTTCTTCGACCGGCTGCTGCGGAGGACCGCATGAGCATTTTCGATTTCTTCCGCACGCCCAAAAAGGCGTCCGCGGCCGACCAGGCCAAGGAACGCCTGCAGATCGTCCTGGCCCATGAGCGGGCTGGCCGTGACAGCCCCGACTTCCTGCCCCAGCTGCAGAAAGAGCTGCTGGACGTCATCAAGAAGTACGTCTCCATCGACGACGACAAGGTGGCGGTGAAGCTGGACCGGGCCAGCGGCTATTCCACGCTGGAGGTCAACGTGGAACTGCCCGCCCCAGCCAAGGGGGCGGCCCGCGCCGCCGCCGGCAAGGTCGCGGCGGCCGGGAACGCTTGATCGTTATCCCTCAGGCGCCGGGCGACCGCATCCGCGGCCTTGGCTATCCTGGTTCCGCCCTGCGGTGCTCCCCCCCCCGGGGCCAGCGGTCGCTGGCCTGAGGAGAGGCGGGCGGATATGAACTCGGCAAAGGCCGGTCCGTTGGGGCCGGCCTTTGTCGTTTTCAGGCGGCGTCCGCCCGGCTTTCCTGCTGATGGCCCTCGTGCTGATGGACCGCCTGCTGATGGACCGCCTGCTGGCGCAGCTTGACTGCCAGCGCCGTGGCCTGGGCGTCGTCGAAACCGTCCAGCGCCTCCAGCACCGCGTCCCGCAGCTCGGGATGACGGGCCGCACGGCGCAGGGCCACCAGGCTGTCGGCGTCCACGCCGACATGGTCCATGACCGAAACCAAGGCCGCCACCGTCTCCCGCGTCGGCGCCGCCGTCACCAATTGCGCCAGGTCGGCGCGCACGGTAGGGCGGCCCAGCCGGCCCAAGGCGCAAACCGCGCCCGTGGCCACCGCCCGGTCGGGATCGGCCCGCAAGCGTTCCAGGGCGTCGATGACGGGAAATTCCGCCTGGCGCACGCACCGGCAAGCGGCGGCCCGCGCCGCCGCATCGGCATTGCCCAGCAGGCGCAGCAGCACCTTGCGATCCAAGGCCACTTCCAGCCGCACGGCGGCCCCCAGCGCCGCCACCTCCACCGGCCCGGCCAAGCCGGCGCCGCCCAGCAGCCCAGCGACGATGGCGGTCGCCTGCGGCCCCCCGATGACGGCCAACGCGTCCAGCACCGCCACCGGTTCCCGTCCGCTGAGACCATAACCGGCCAGACGCTTGAGACGCTGCCCCAGCAGAGGCACGGCGGCGGCCAGCCGGCGGCGGCCAGCCTCCGCGATCAGGGGCAAGGCCCTGCTCAGCGAAGCGTCGGGCAGACGGGCCAGCAGGGCCGCATCGCCCAGCTCGGCCGGTGCCGGCTCGGCAGGGGGGCGGGGCCGCAGGGGCGTGGGCGGGTTAAGGGCCGCTGGCGCGGGCGCCCCGAAAAGATCCATCTGAGTCTGAGGGGAGGCGTCGCCCGCCTTGGCCTTGCGTGTCCTGTTCACCATGGTTCCCTCCTGCCCCAGAACGGAACATGATGAGAACATAAGCAGGCACAAATGGCAACAGCGTCCCCAACGGCATCACACCTTCGCCGGCCTCTCGGCGAAGGTGTGCTCGGACCCGGGGAAGCGCCGGGCTCGGACATCCTCGGCATAGGCCTGGGCGGCGGCGCCGACTTGGCTGGCCAAGTCGGCATAGCGCTTCACGAATTTGGGCGTGAAATCGGCGAACAGGCCCAGCATGTCATCCGACACCAGCACTTGGCCATCGCAGGCTGCGCTGGCGCCGATGCCGATGGTGACCACGGGCACCAGTTCCGTCACCTGGCGGGCCAGCGGCTCCACCACCCCTTCGATCACCAAGGAAAAGGCGCCAGCCTCGGCCACGGCGCGCGCGTCGCCCAGGATCTTGGCCTGCTCCGCCTCGCTCCGTCCGCGGGCGCGATAGCCGCCCAGCGCGTTCACCGCCTGCGGCGTCAGGCCGACATGGCCCACGACGGGGATGCCCCGGCGCACCAGGAAGTCGATGGTGGGGGCCATCTCCTCCCCCCCTTCCAGCTTCACGGCGGCGGCGCCCGTCTCCGCCAGGATGCGGGCGGCGGTGCGGAAGGCCTGCTCCGGACTTTCCTGATAACTGCCGAAGGGCAGGTCCACCACCACGGCGGCATGGGCGGAGCCGCGCACCACGGCGGCACCATGGGCCACCATCATGTCGACGGTGACGCCCAGGGTGCTGGGCAGGCCGTACAGCACCATGCCCACGCTGTCGCCCACCAGCAGCAGGTCGCAATGCGGATCCAGCAGACCCGCCATGGGGGCGGTGTAGGCCGTCAGGCAAACCACAGGCGCGCCCCCCTTGCGGGCGGCGATGTCTGGCACGCTGAGGCGTTTCACGGCGGTGGTGGCGCTCATCCCGGTACCGATCCTTCGAGGACGTTTCGGGCCGCATCCCTACACCAAAGCGTCGGCGGGCGCCAATGAATGGAGACAAGGTCGCACCGGGCGCAGCACACCCCCACTCGTGACGCGCCGGGAACTTCGCTATGGTCGTCTTTCTTCCTCATCGCTTTTCCCCTGATCCAGTACGAAAAGGCGGCGCATGCAGTCCGCGGTCGACGCGAGTAAAGACAAGTGGCCAGGCCCCTCGGCCGGGTCCACGGCCAGCGTGCCCATAGCCGGCGGGTTCTGGCGCAAGCTGCTGGCCTTCTCCGGCCCCGGGTACCTGGTTGCCGTGGGCTATATGGACCCCGGCAACTGGGCGACCGACATCGCCGGCGGGTCGCGGTTCGGCTACACCCTGCTGTCCGTCATCCTGCTGTCCAGCCTGATGGCCATGCTGCTCCAGGCCTTGTCGGTGCGCCTGGGCATCGCCAGCGGCCGTGACCTGGCGCAGCTGTGCCGGGAGCGCTATGGCCCCCGCACCGCCTTCGTGCTGTGGGTATTGTGCGAGATCGCCATCGTCGCCTGCGACATCGCGGAGGTCATCGGTTCCGCCATCGCGCTGAAACTGCTGTTCGGCCTGCCCCTGATCGTGGGCGCCGTCATCACCGCCTTCGACAGCCTGCTGATCCTGGCCCTGCAGAATCGGGGGGTGCGCCGGCTGGAGGCCTTCATCCTGGGCCTGATCACCCTGATCGGCCTGTGCTTCCTGGCGGAGGTGGCGTTGAGCCGGCCGGCCTTGGGCGCCGTGCTGGCCGGCTTCGTGCCCACGGCCGACCTGCTGAGCGATCCGGCCAAGCTCTACGTGGCGGTGGGCATCCTGGGCGCCACCGTCATGCCCCACAACCTCTACCTCCATTCCGCCGTGGTGCGCACCCGCGCCTTCAACCAGGACGATACGGGCCGGCGCGAGGCCATCCGCTTCGCCACGCTGGACAGCACGGTGGCGCTGTCGATCGCCTTTTTCATCAACGCCGGCATCCTGATCCTGGCGGCGGCGGCCTTCCATGGTCAGGCGCTGGTGGATGATATCGAGGAAGCCTACCGCCTGCTGTCCCCCATGCTGGGAGCCCCCCTGGCCAGCCTGCTGTTCGCGGTGGCCCTGCTGGCGGCCGGCCAGAACTCAACGGTCACGGCCACGCTGGCGGGCCAGGTGGTGATGGAAGGCTTCGTTGCCCTGCGGCTGAAGCCGGTGTGGCGGCGGTTGGTGACCCGCCTGCTGGCCCTGGTGCCCACGGTACTGGTGCTGGCCCTGGCCGGCGAGTCGGCCGCCACGACGCTGCTGATCTTCACCCAGGTGGTGCTGAGCCTGCAGTTGCCCTTCGCCGTCATCCCCCTGGTCCGGTTCTGCGGCGATCGGCGCATCATGGGCAATCTGGCGGCCTCCCGCGCCACGCTGGCGGCCGCCTGGGCGGTGGCCGGCATCATCGTCCTGCTGAACGGGGTGCTGATCGTCCAGACGGTCACGGGCTGAGGGCTACAGCCCGAACAGGCGGCGCAATGCCTCCTGATGGGCGCCCGGGACGCTTGGGCGCGCCACCTGCTCGCTCAAGGCGGCGGCGATGCCGGCTATGGGGCCGGACCAGTCGTTCATCCGCGTCTGCCGGAACAGGCGGGCCGTGGGATACCACGGGCTGTCCGTCCGATCGCGCATCCAGCGCCAATCGGGACGGTTGGAGATCAGCAGCCAGACGGGCTTGCCCATGGCGCCGGCCAGATGGGCGACGGAGGTGTCGACGGTGACCACGATGTCCAGGTGCGCGATGACCGCAGCCGTGTCGCCATAGTCTTGCAGGCGACCGCTCAAATCCACCACCTGGCCAGGCGGCAGCTTTTCCACGTCGGCGGCGCGGGGACCGACCTGTAGGCTGTACCAGCGCACACCCGGAACCGCCCAAAGCGGCGCCAGGGCGCCCAGCCCGTGAACGGACCGGTGGCGGTCGCCCCGATGCCCGGGATTGCCGGCCCAGACCAGGCCGGCCCGAAGCGGACGCGCGCGCCCGGCCGTCCGGCTTCCATCCGCCTCCGCCCCGAACCAGCCGCGCCAGCGGTCCATGGCCGCGTCCGGCGGCCTCATGTAGGGGATCGCGGCCGGTATGGTTTCCAGGGTCGTGCCCAACAGGTGGGGCAGGCTGAGCAAGGGGGCGTGAACATCGCAGCTGTCCGGCAGCTCATCATCCACCAGCAGGGCGTCCACCCCCGCCACGGTGGACATCACGCCGGCCAGCGCCCGTGGAACGCGCAGCACGATCTTGGACGGTGGGCCGGAACGGCCGGCACCGCCCCACCACCGGCGGTCGGCGTAGCGGCTGAATTGGATGAGATCGCCGATGCCCTGCTCACAATGCAGGATCAAGGCGCGGCCGGTGATGTCCTCCCCCGGGCGCCAGGCCCGTTCGGGCATCACATCCCACAACCTGATCTCATGCCCGTCCCGCAGCCGCCATTCGTATTCCGCCCAGCCTTCCGTCAACTGGCCCATCTGCAGGCAGGCCATCCCCAGGTTCATGTGAGCGGTGGCGAAATCGGGCTTGCAGGCGATGGCCTGGCGCAGCGACGCCTGGGCCTCCGCCATTCGGCCGGCATCCATCAGCACGATCCCCAGGGTGTTGTGCAGGTCGGCGTTCCGGGGGGCCAGCGCGACCCCGCGCACCGCGACGGCGATGGCCTCGTCCTGGTGGTCCAGCCCGTGCAGGGCCGCGGCCGCCACATTCAGCGCCAGTTCATTACCCGGCTGCAGCGCCAATCCCCGCCGGGCATAGTCCAGCGCCTCCTCCAGCCGATTCTGGCCCTGGAGGGCGACGGCCAGGCAAACCAGGGCGTCAAGGGACTGGGGATCCCGCAGCAAGGCGCGGCGCCCCAGCGCCTCCACCTCGTCCCAGCGCCGACGCTCCATCAGGCAGCCCGAGAGGGCGTGAATGGCATCCGCCAAGCCCCCGTCCAGGTCCAGGGCCCGCTGGAAGGCCTCGATGGCGCCATCCAAATCCTTCAGATCGCGCAGGGCGATCCCCAGGCAGGCGTGGGCCAACGCCATATCGGGCCGAAGCTCCAGGGCGCGGCGCGCGGCGGCGGCGGCCTCCGCCAGGATGCCGGTGGCCTGCAGCGCCATGCTGAGGTTGCACCAGTGGCCGGCTTCGTCTGGGGCCAGGGTCACCGCCCGTCGGTAGGCGGCCACGGCCTCCTCCATCCGCCCCAGGGCTCGCAGCGCGTTCCCCAGGTTCCCCTGGGCATCGGCATAATCGGGCCACAGGCCCAGCGCCTGGGCATAGGCGTCCGCCGCCGGCTGCCAGCGCGCCGCCGCGAAATGGTCATTGCCGGTGACGTTCAAGGCGACCGCCGCGTCGCGCCCCGAAAGCTGCGCCGCCACCGGCTTTTCGGGACGGGGCGTGGCGGCCGGCGGGGCACCCGTCCGGGCCAGGGCCAAATCCAGGTTGGCGCGGGCGGCCGGATCGTCCGCTTGCGCCGCCAAAGCGCGCCTGAAGGCGTCAACCGCGGCCTCGCCATAGCCCATGCCCATCAGCGCGACGCCCAGATTATTCCAGGCGGAGGCGTTATCGGGCGCGGCGGTTACGACACGATGGAAATGGGCCGCCGCCTCTTCCCACCGGCCATTCACCAGCAAATCATAACCCTCGTCACCCACGACCGCCCCTTTTCCACCGTCTGCCGGTCGCCAACACTGTAATGCAACAGGGCGCCGATGATAACATCGACGCCCCGTCCATTAGCATTTCCGCGACACTGCGAAAAAGGTCAATCAAACGCCTCGTCCCAGCTGCCGCCGGTGGCGGCCTTGCTGTATTCCGTGGCGCGGTTCTCAAAGAAATTGGCGTGTTCCACGCCGTTCAGCATGACGTCCATCCAGGGCAGCGGGTTCTTTTCCACGCGATAGATGGGCTGCAACTCCAGCTGCACCAGGCGACGGTCGGCGATCCAGCGGATGTACTGCTTCACGTCCTCGGCGGTCAGGCCCTGCACCCCGCCCATCTCGAACGCCAGGTCGATGAAGGCGTCCTCATGCGCCACAATGGTGGAGCAGGCGACGTAGAGTTCCTTCTGGAACGCCTCCGTCCAAATCTCCTGGTTCTCCGCGACGAAGGTGCGGAACAGCCGGATGGCGGATTGGGTGTGCAGCGTCTCGTCACGCACCGACCAGGTCACGATCTGCCCCATGCCCTTCATCTTGTTGAAGCGCGGGAAGTTCATGAGGATGGCGAAGGAGGCGAACAGCTGCAGGCCTTCGGTGAAGGCGCCGAACACCGCCAGGGTCTTGGCGATGTTGGCAGGGTTGTCCACCGTGAATTCCTGCATGTAGTCGTACTTGTCCTTCATCTCCTTGTAGTGGAGGAAGGCGGAGTACTCGACCTCGGGCATGCCGATGGTGTCCAGCAGGTGGCTGTAGGCCGCGATGTGGATGGTCTCGATGTTGGAGAAGGCCGAGAGCATCATTTGCACCTCGGTCGGCTGGAACACCGCCGCGTACTTCTTCATGTAGCAGTTGTTCACCTCGACGTCGGCCTGGGTGAAAAACCGGAAGATCTGGGTCAGCAGGTTGCGCTCGCCATCCGACAGCTTCTGACGCCAGTCCTTCACGTCGTCGGCCAGCGGCACCTCCTCCGGCATCCAATGCAGGCGCTGCTGCGTCAGCCAGGCCTCATAGGCCCACGGATAACGGAAGGGCTTGTAGACGGGGTTCGGGGTCAGAAGCTGGCTGGGCACGGGCGAAATCCGTTCGTCTAAACGTCGTTGGTAAAAGAATCAGAACCAGCCTGACGACTTGGTCAGCGCCTCGAAGGGCGCCATCATCGCCGTCAGGAACTCATCGGCGGTCACTTTGCCGTCATGGTCGGTGTCCCACTGGTCGAACTTGCGCAGCGATTGGGCGCGCAGTTCCTCCCGCGTCACCCGGAAATCGCTGTCGGTGTCGGCCGACATCACGGGGTCCAACCCCACCTGCAGCCGCACCCGCGACCCCTGATACCGCTGCCCTTCCGGCGCCGCTTCCACGGAGTCCGGCTGGACGGTGCGGGCCTGGGCCCCGAGGAGGGATGTCACCGGGTGGGGCTGCGGCCGGAAGGGCTGGGACAGGCGGTACTTTTCCAATTCGGCCGAGGTGATGCTGCCGTCATGGTCCAGGTCGAACAGGTCGAAGCTGCGGTCCGCGTCCGCCAAAACCTCGTCCCGGGTCAGGACGCCGTCATGGTTGGCGTCCGTCTTGTGGAACCACAGCAACAACACCGTCTTGTACTGCAGCTGGCTGCCCGAGGGCGGCCCCAGGATTTGCCCGGACGGGCTGACAGGCACCAATTGGAGGTAGGGGTTGACGGGCAGGTCGTGCCCGCCGCATCCCACCAGACCGACGCCCATGGCGCCCGCCAAGGCGGCCCCGGCCAGTACCCTCAAAACCCGCATGCGACATCCCCGCCAGCATCGATGAACCGACCGGACGACCGGCCCGTTGCGTCGACCGGTAAACCGGTCGATCACTGGCAGGCCAGGCATTCCTCGTAATTGTTCGTTTCCACGGCCGCCGGGGCGCTGGCTTTCGCTTCCGTCTTCTTGGCCACAACGGCGCCGATGTCGGCTTCCGCCCGCTGGATGGACATGGAGCGGAGATAATAGAGGCTCTTCACGCCCTTCTTCCAGGCCTGGAAATGGATCTGGTGCAGATCGCGCTTATGCACGTCGGCCGGCAGGAAGATGTTCAGGCTCTGCGACTGGCAAATGAAGGGTGTGCGGTCGGCCGCATGCTCGATCAGCCAGCGCTGGTCCAACTCGAACGCGGTCTTGAAGATGTCGCGCTCCATGTCCGACAGGAAGTCCAGGTGCTGGACGGAACCGCCGTTCAGCGTGATGGACGACCAGGTGTCCTCGTCATTGCGGCCATAGGTGGCCAGCGTCTGCTCCAGGTACTTGTTACGCACCGAGAACGACCCCGACAAGGTCTTGTGGTTGAAGGCGTTGGCCGCCAGCGGCTCGATGCCCGGCGAGGCGCCGCCGCAGATGATGGAGATGCTGGCGGTGGGCGCGATGGCGATCTTGTTGGAGAAGCGCTCCTCCGAGCCATAGTCGGCGGCGTCGGGGCACGGGCCGCGTTCGCGACCGAGCTTCAGCGACGCCTCGTCGGCCTGGCGCTTGATGTGGGCGAACATGCGCTTGTTCCACACCTTGGCCATGACGCCCTCCAGCGGCAGGCCCTGGCTTTGCAGGAAGCTGTGGTAGCCCATGACACCCAGGCCCACCGAGCGCTCCCGCATGGCGGAATAGCGCGCGCGCTCCATATCGTCCGGCGCCTTCTCGATGAAGTCGCTCATGACGTTGTCGAGGAAGCGCAGCGTGTCCTCGATGAAGGTGGGGTGGTCCTGCCACTCCAGGAAGTATTCCAGATTCAGCGACGACAGGCAGCAGACGGCCGTCCGCTCCTTGCCCAACTGGTCCAGGCCCGTGGGCAGCGTGATCTCACTGCACAGATTGGACATCTTCACCGACAGGCCGGCCAGCTTGTGGTGCTCGGGCATGGCGCGGTTCACATGGTCGATGAACAGCAGGTAGGGCTCACCCGTCTCGATGCGGGCGGTCAGGATGCGGATCCACAAGGACCGCGCGGAAATGCGGCGGATGACCGAGCCGTCCTTGGGGCTGGTCAGCGCCCACTCCCCGTCCGCCTCGACCGCCCGCATGAAGGCGTCGGGGATGACCACGCCGTGGTGCAGGTTCAGCGCCTTGCGGTTCGGGTCGCCGCCGGTGGGGCGGCGCATCTCGATGAATTCCTCGATCTCGGGATGCGAGACCGGCAGGTAGGTGGCGGCCGAACCGCGGCGCAGGCTGCCCTGGCTGATGGCCAGGGTCAGGCTGTCCATCACGCGGATGAAGGGCACGACGCCGGAGGTCTTGCCGTTGCCGCCGACCTTCTCACCGATGGAGCGCAGGTTGCCCCAGTAGCTGCCGATGCCGCCCCCGCGCGACGCCAGCCAGACGTTCTCGTTCCAGAGGTCGACGATGCCCTTCAGGCTGTCGTTGCACTCGTTGAGGAAGCAGCTGATGGGCAGGCCACGGGAAGTGCCGCCGTTGGACAGCACGGGCGTGGCCGGCATGAACCACAGCTTGGAAATGTAATCATACAGGCGCTGGGCATGGGCCGCGTCGTCGGCGTAATAGCTGGCCACGCGGGCGAACAGATCCTGGAAGCTTTCACCCGGCAACAGGTAGCGGTCGGTCAAGGTGGCCTTGCCGAACGCCGTCAACAGATCGTCACGGGAATGATCCACAACGACCGCCGGACGGTTAGCAACTTGAATCCTGCCGAAAACGTCTCCGTCCCGCATGACTTATCCCCAGGCTGTGTATGAATTGCGCTGTGGATAACCGAGGACCGGACACCACATCTAGCGGCAACGAGCGCTGATCCTACCAAATCGTGACAGCCCGCCAACTGAATTTAAGGAATAGGACTCAAAAAAATTTGTTGCACGGCGCCGGTGTTGCCGTTCAGCCGCGAAACGCTCCGTTGTGTCGGAATTTCCCAGGCAAACTGCGGCCCGCATGCACTATCCTAGAGCGGGCCATGGTTAACGACGGCGCGGCCTTCCCGCGGGGCGGGCGGGTCACCCTGTACCCTGGAGATAGCCTGATGTTCATCGCGTGCTCGAATCTCATCGTCCCCAACCCCCCTATATCTTGTGCGGGAATCGCCGTAGGGGACATAGATGGTGATGGCCGCTTCGATTTCGTGGTGATTTGCGCCGACGCGCCCAACCGGGTGCTAAGCTGGGACGGCGGCGCCCTGGTGGAGCATCCGGCCGGCCCCCTGGCCGACGCCAAGGCCTGCGCCCGCGCGGCACTGTTCGCCGACATGGACGGCGACGGGCGCGAGGAACTCTACATATTGAACGATCCGGCGGGGCCAGGCGCGGCCGGCGCCCTTCCCACCCCCGACCGGCTGTTCGCCTGCTTCGGCAACCGCTGGGTCGACCTGGCGGCCCTGCCGGAGAATTTCGCCGCCGCCAACCGCGCGCCCGGCACCACGCTGGCCTGCCTGGACCGCCTGGGCAGTGGCCGCTATGGCATCGTCGTCGGTGGCCAGGGCACGCCGCTGCAATTGTTCGAGCTGGATCGCCGGGGGCGCCTGCGCGAAATGGCCGAGGAGGCCGGGCTGGATATCGAGGCCGATGCCCGCCTGTTGCTGGGCTCCTGCCTCACCGGCTCATTGCCAGACCTGTTCGTCGGCTGCGCCGACGGCCCCAACCTGCTGTTCCGCAACCTGGGTGGCGGCCAGTATGAGGAGGTCGCGGAAGAGTTGGGGCTGGACGACCCCATCGCAACGGCAAGCGCCGCCACCATCCTGGACGCCGACGGCGACGGCCTGGTGGACCTGGTCCTGGGCACCGTCGATGGGGCGCAGCGCCTGTTCCAGCATCGCGCGGGCGGTGGATTCGTGGACGTCACGCCGCCGGAAATGGCCCAGCCGGGCCCCGTGCGCGCCATCATCGCCGCCGACTTCGACAACGACGGCTATGAGGAGCTGTTCTTCAACCTGCATGGCCAGCCCAACCGCCTGTTCGCCTGGCGGGAAGACCGCTGGGTCGCGATCGATGTGGGCGACGCCGCGGAACCGGATGGCCTGGGCACGGCCGCCGTCGTGGCCGACATCGATGGCGACGGCCAGCTGGAACTGCTGCTGGGCCATGGCGATGGCGAGGCGCAGCCCCTCTCGCTGTTCCTGGCCTCCCCCACCGGCAATAACTGGCTGCGCGTCCTGCCCCTGACCGCGGGCGGGGCGCCGGCCCGCGGCGCCACCGTCTGCCTGACGGCGGGCGGCCGGCGCCAGCTGCGCAGCATCACCAGCGGATCGGGCGGCCCCTATCAGCGCGAGCCGGTGGCCCACTTCGGGCTGGGGGATCTCACCCAGGTGGACCTGCTGGAGGTCACCTGGCCCGATGGCGCCACGCTAAAGCTGGAACAGCCCGACCTGTGCCGGCTCATGGTGGCGCACCATCCCAGCCTGGGTCAGCAACCGACCTGCTAGGGGCGGATCGCGGAAAGCCGGTATCGCCTGGGAGCGTGGATCTGCTCGCAGGCAGACCCCGTCATAGCCGGCTGCGGTTCCAATTTGACGCCGCCGGCGTCAGCCATGGTTGAGCAGTGAGCGGTTGATGCCTTTGGTCTGGGTGGCGACGTCGGCGAAATCGCTCATCAGCGACTGCATCGCCTGCACCATGGCATCCATGGCGGCAGGATTGTTTTCGCCATCCGGGCCGCCATGGTGGATCGTGACGGAGGTACCGTCCGGCAGATCCACATGGAAGGTGTCCAGCGTGCGGAACTGCTGAGTGCCAGAGCCATCACCCGACCCCGGGTGGCCTGGTGCTTTGCCCGATGGCTGCGCGCCATTCTGGGTGTCCACATTGCTGAACGTTTTCACCATGTTTTCCAACGAACTCAGCATCTGGGCGCTAAAGCCGCTGAAGCCCCCGCCGACATGAGAGAGGCCCACGGAGAAACCGTTGGGCAGATTTACATTTATTGAATCTGTCTCGGTATTTCCGCCACCGAGCAAACTGCTGAATCCGGCGGAGGGGGCGGCGGATCCCCCGACGGGGCCGCTCGCGTTGGATTGGGTGGGAGAAAGCGGCGAATGGCTAATGGAGCTGACGGTCATGGCGATGCACTCTCCAGAAGAAGGTGGGTGCACCAACGCAACCATCATGCCAATGCTTGCATAACTGCGAGGGCCCCGACCGCTTGGGAAATCCCCGCAACGGGAAATTTTTACCGGCACTTTTTACCTACAGGCGGTATCGCCTGGGCAATAGTTGCCTTTACGGGGACGGCGCCACCGCCGGCACCGACCGGCGGGCGCGCCCCAGGGTCAGCCCGTAGAACCGGGCCACCATGACGGCATAGGCGCCCCAGGCGACGCCATAGAGGCCGACGCTGACGGCATAGCTCGCCGCGATCTCGACGGGATCGGTCAGGCGGCTGAAGACCAGGGTGATCAGGGACGGCAGCACGGTCAGCAGGCTGAGCGCTGTCAGCCGCAGAGAGACCCCACGGGTGGCGACCCAGCCTTGGCGGAACGAGGCGACGCCACCGACCGCCAGGGGCACCACCCCCACCATCAGGCGGCCGTAGATGCCCGCCATGATCAGGACCGGCGGCAGCGCAGCCATCACGACCAGGCCGTTCATGACCGACGTCGGCATCTCCATCCCCAGCGCCACCAGGGCGCTCTGGATCAGGCTCAGCAACGGCAGCAGGAAGACCAGGACCGGCAAGGTGGTCACGGCCGCCGCCAACGACCAGGTGAAATAGGCCAGTTCGCGACGCCCCAGGCTGGGGCTGAGAAAGGCCACGCGATCATCGGCCAGCAGCACCCACCGCGCCCACCACACCTGCATGCGGATGAAAAACCAGGCATTGAAGAAGGTGGGGATGAGGTAGAGGGGCAGGACCTCGTTTTCCCACGCGTCCTCCAGCGCCGGGTTGGCAGGCCGCGGATAGGTCAACGCCAGGATGACGTACAACGCCATCATCACCAGGGCCGGCATGCCGGCGAAACGCGCGGTCCGTCCAGGGTCGGACAAGACCTCCCGGAACGCGGCCGCCGCCTCATGCCAGACCACCGGCTTGCGCCGTCCATCCTCCATCACCACCCAACCCTCGACTACCGTCCCGCCGCCCCGGAGAATGCCGGATCGCGCCGGCCGTGGCGAAGCGTTATGTTGCCGCGCCCCGCCGGCGGCGGCACCTTTCGCCAAGGTATATCCTGATGCCCCAGCCTGTTCTCGTCATCCGTGCCGAAACCTTCCCCATCCGCGGCACCTTCCGCATCTCCCGCGGCGCCAAGACGGAGGCCCGGGTGGTGGTGGCGGAGGTGACCGCCGAGGGACCGCGCGGCCCCGTCACCGGCCGGGGCGAATGCGTACCCTATGCCCGCTATGGTGAAACGGTGGCGGGGGTGATGGCGGCGCTGGACGCCCAAAGCGGCGCGGTGGCCGCCGGGCTGACCCGCGCGGAATTGCAGAGGCGCATGCCGCCGGGTGCGGCGCGCAACGCGCTGGACTGCGCCCTGTGGGATTTGGAGGCCAAGCTGACGGGCACGCCGGCCTGGCGCCTGGCCGGGTTGGCGGCGGCGCCGGGCCCCCTGTCCACCGCCTTCACCCTGTCGGTGGACACGCCTGAAAACATGGGCCGGGCGGCGGCGGCGGCCAGCCACTACCCCTTGCTCAAACTGAAGCTGACGGGGGACGGGGATCTGGAGCGGGTGGCGGCGGTGCGGGAAAACGCGCCCCTGTCCCGACTGATGGTGGACGCCAACGAGGGCTGGAGCCTGGAGCAGCTGGACCGTTACGCCCCGCGCCTGGCGGCCTTGGGTGTGGAACTGCTGGAGCAGCCCCTGCCCGCCGGCCGTGACGCCGACCTGGCGGGCCACGCCTGCCCCATCCCGTTGGGCGCCGACGAGTCCGTGCACGGACTGGACAGCCTGGCGGCCCTGGTGGGCCGCTATCACGTGGCCAACATCAAGCTGGACAAGACTGGCGGCCTGACCGAGGCGCTGGCCCTGAAGGCGGCATGCGAGGCGGCGGGCCTTCAGGTCATGGTGGGATGCATGGTGGCCACCTCCCTCTCCATGGCGCCGGCGCACCTGCTGGCCCAGGGCGCCGCGTTCGTGGATCTGGACGGCCCACTGCTGCTGGCCCGGGACCGGTCGCCGGGCGTCACCTATGACGGCACCACGGCCGCGCCGCCGCCGCCGGATCTTTGGGGATAAAGGCGGCGGCGGGCTTCGGCCGGCTGGCGTTCCCCGCGACCCTTTCCCGCACCCCCGCCAAATGGCCTCCCCCTGCGGGCCTACGCCCAAGGGCGCACTTCGCTTTTGGCCTAAAAGAGGATTAACTCCCAGCCTGGCAAGTAAAACGTCTGGTAGGGCTATGTTAAATCGCATTCTAGGCCGGGAGCCGGGAGAGCAGCGGGAAGAATTGGCCCGCCTGCGCGCCGAAAACGCCGCGCTCAAGGCTGAAAACGCCTTACTGAACCGCCTGTCGGCCCCAGCACCCTTGCTGGCGTTCGTGCAGGACGGCGACTTGCGTTACGTTTGGGCCAAGGGTCCGGTGGCCGCCTTCGGTCCCGGCGTTCTGGGCCTGACCGACCTGGACATCCGCAACGGCCGCGGAAAAAGCGCCGAAGGCTTCACCACCCTGCACGCCATCAAGGGCCGCATCCTGGAAACCGGCCGGGGTGAGCGGCACATGTTCCGCCTGGAAATCCCCGGCGAGACGGAAAGCCGCTTGTACGACCTGGTGCTGGAGCCCCATCGCGAGGCCGATGGCCGCGTCGTGGGCATCGTCGGCCTGGGCCTGGACATCACGGTGGAGGCGGCACGCCGCGGCGCCGTGGCCCTGGCCGAGGCGCAGGCGGTGAAGGCGGAGGCGGAACGCGCCAACCGGGCCAAGTCCCGCTTCCTGGCCGCCGCCAGCCATGACCTGCGCCAACCGTTCCAGGCCATGCGCCTGTTCCTGCATCTGCTGGAGGCCCGCCTTACCGAGGATGCCCAGCGCGACCTGGCGGCCAAGCTGACGGAGTCGCTGGACGCCACCGAGGATCTGCTGAACGCCCTGGTCCAGATCTCCGCGCTGGAGGCGGCGACCGTCACGCCCACGCCGACTCGCTTTGCCCTATCCACGGTGATGGAACGGCTGGCCGGGGAGTTCAGGCCGCTGGCCGCGGCCAACGGCGTCCGCCTGCGCTGCATCGGCACCAGCGCCCAGGTCGACAGCGACCCGGTGCTGATCGACCGCATGGTGCGCAACCTGATCGTCAACGCCGTGCGCCACACCCGCGAGGGCGGCATCCTCATCGGCTGCCGTCGGCAAGGGGGCAGCGTGCAGTTGCAGGTGTGGGACACCGGCTGCGGCATCCCGGCGGACCAGCTGCCCTTCATCTTCGATGAATTCTATCGGGGCGACACGGCGGCCTGCCCCGCCGGCGGCCCGGCGAAAGCCGCCCAGAACAAGCGGGACGCCCAGCACGGACTGGGCCTGGGTCTGGCCATCGTCAAGAAGACGGCGACCCTGCTGGGGTTGACCGTCACGGTCGTCTCGACGCCCAACCGGGGCTCCGGCTTCACCATCACCCTGCCCCTGGCTGAACCGGCCCGGCCCGCCGCCCCTCCCGCCTTGGGGGCCGCCTTGGGTCCCGTCCTGGTCACCGGGGCGCGGCCCACGGCCGCCACGCCGGTCGCCGACACGCCGGTCAGGGAGCCCCCGTCCGCCCCACCCCCGGTGCGGGAGCCCGCCGCCGAACCGCCGGTGACGGAGCCCCCGGCCAAGGAACCCGCCAAGGAAAAGGAAACGTCGGCCGACCAGACCGGGCAGCCAGCCGGGGAGGGCCCGTTGGTCGCCTTGCTGGAGGACGACCCGCTGCAATTGGCGGCGTTGGAGGCCATGGTGGAGGATTGGGGCTGCGTGCCCCTGGCCGCCCCGACGCCCGAGGCGCTGTTCGAGGGGCTGGCCAAGGCCGGGGCGGCGCCGCGCCTGGTCATTTCCGACAACCGCCTGCCAGGGAACCGACGCGGCATGGACATCATCGCCGACATCCGGTCCCGCTACGGCGCCGACGTCAGCGGCATGCTGGTCACGGGGGATACCGATCCCCAGTTGATGGAGCAGGCCGCCGCCGTGGGCGTGGTCGTGGCCCACAAACCCATCGCCCCACCCCGCCTGCAGCGCATGGTGGCGGACGCGCTGGCGCATGGGACCGGAGATCGTGGGGCGGACGGCGGCAAAGGGGCCGCCGCGCCGGGCCCGGGCGTCAGTCCCGGAAGTTCTCGTATTGCAGGGGCTGTTCGATCTTGAGGCCCTTCACCAGGCGGATGGCGTCCTGAAGGTCGTCGATCTTCTTGCCGGTGACGCGCAGCTCCTCGCCCTGGATGGCGGCCTGGACCTTCATCTTGCTGTCCTTGATGGCCTTGACGATGGTCTTGGCCAGTTCCTTGTCGATGCCCTGCCTGACCTTGACTTCCTGACGGCGGGCATCGCCGGCGGCGCGCTCGTCGGTGCCCCAATCCAGGCACCCCACGTCCAGCTTGCGCCGGGTCAGATGCACCTTCAGCATTTCCTGCATCTGCGACAGCTTGGGCGCGTCATCGGCCACGATGGTGATGACGTTGTCCTTGTGCTCGATGGTGCACTTGGCGCCCTTGAAATCGAAGCGCTGGCCCAGTTCACGCACCACACCGGCCACGGCGTTGTCCACCTCGGCTTTGTCGGTCTTGGAAACGATATCGAAGGACGGCATGGCAATCAGGCTCCCACATAAACGGTGATCAACGGCGCCGCAGCGATGGCGCACCTTCCCCGGTTTTAGCACGCCCCCACGGCCCGGCGCACCCCCGGGCGGGCGACGCGCCCGCGCAAAGGTGGGACGCGTCGTCGGGGCGCAACACCTGCCCGTGTTTCTGTGGCCGGGCCCCAAGATTTTGTTGCGATACGCCAGGGGGCGGGTCAAACATACCGCATGCGGAAAGGTCCGGCCTTTCCAGGCGCCGCCGTGCGCGGAACGCGGTTGCGCTGCGGAATGGCGATGCACGCGCAAGCAGAGTCCACACACAGAGTTCACACAATTTTTCGGGCGGATTTAGTCTCATGGATCGCAGGGCCATACTCCGGCTTGCCGTCGGAATACCGTTCCTGGGCGTCGGCGGCATCGTCCGCCCAGGACAGGCCGAGCATCTGGTGAAGCCGGTCGCGGCCGCCGCCCGCCCCCCTGCGGCCCTGCGCACGCCCCGGCTGGTGATGATCGATCCCGGCCATGGCGGCAAGGACCCGGGCGCCATCGGCCACGCGGGCACCTATGAGAAGGACGTGACGCTGGACCTGGCCAAGGAGCTGGCCCTGCAACTGCGCAAGACCCAGGGCCTTAACGCCGGCCTGACGCGAGAGGACGACCACTTCCTGGAGTTGGGGGAGCGGGTGGACGTCGCGCGGGAGGCGAAGGCCGACCTGTTCCTGTCCATTCATGCCGACAGCGCGCCCAACGCCAACGCGCGGGGCCTGTCCGCCTACACCCTGTCGGAAAAGGCGTCGGACGCCTTCTCCCAGGCGCTGGCGGACAAGGAGAACTATGCCGACCGCCTGGGCCTGGACCTGAAGCACACCAAGCCGGTCGTGGCCGATATCCTGATGGACCTGGCGACCCGGCGCACCAAGGCGGCCTCGCTGGTCGCCCGCCAGGGTATCGTGCGCGGTGCCGGCCGCGACCTGCGCCTGCTGGAAAACCCCATGCGCTCCGCCAACTTCGTGGTGTTGAAGGCGCCGGACATCCCCTCCGTCCTGGTCGAAACGGGCTTCCTGTCCAACCGCCAGGATGAGGCGCTGCTGCGCGACCCGGCCCAACGCAAGCGTATCGCCGGCATCCTGGCGCGGGAGTTGGCGACCTTGCTCGCCTCCCCTACTTTCGCCTGATTTCCTTTTTAGCCTGTCGACGCGCATTTCCAAAAAACAGGGACCAAGGCACCGCTGATGATCTCCGTCCGCCCCCTCCGCCAGCGCCGCCCCGTGACGGGCACCGTCCTTCTGTTGCTGGCGGGCATGGGCGCGCTATTGGCGGGATGCCAGTCGCCGGGCCGCGAGTCGCCGGAATTGGCCCGCCAGCGGGCGGAGGCGGCGGCTGAAGCGCCGGCCGTGCCCGACAGCCAGATCGATGAGCAAATTCATCGGCTGTGGAAGGAAAAAAGCCCGGAGATGAACAGCCGGCTGAACGTCACCGTCGATAGGGGCGAGGTGCTGCTGACCGGCAATGCCCGCGACCCTGATATGCGGGTGGACGCGGTGCGTTTGGCCTGGCAAGCCGACGGCGTGCGCAAAGTTCTGAATGAAATCAAGATCGCAGACGAAAGCAGCCTGTCGGACAGCGCCACCGACGCCTGGATCAACACCAAGCTGTGGGCGGCCCTGCTGCTGGATGGGCAGGTCAAATCCAGCAACTACAGCATCGAAACCGTCAACCAGGTGGTCTACATCATGGGCGTCGCCCGTAGTGGGGTGGAACTTGAGGCCGTGCTACAGCACGCCCGTGAGTTGCCCCGCGTCCGCCAGGTTGTGAATTATGTCCGTCGTTGAGCGTGTTGCCGTGGGTTCCTCTGCTTTCCGGGGCCGTCTCCCGGGTCTTTCGGTCCTAGCGGCCCCTCTCCTGGCCCTGACGCTGGCCCTGGCGCCCGCGGCTCCGGCGGCGGCCCAGCCGATTCCCGGCCTGGCCGGCAACCAGACCCTGCCCGACGCCCAGGCCATGGCCAATCGCCAGTTCGTCCAGGCGATGGAGGCCATCCGCAAGGCCGACCAGAGCTATGACCTGCAGGAACAGACCAGGCTGCTGCTGCAGGCGGACAAGCTGTTGTCCAACATCCTGGTGCAGAGCCCGGAAAGCCCGCTGGCGGTGCAGCTGTCGACCAACCAGTTCGTGGGCGATTTCGACTATAACGACTTCAAGTCGCGCATCCGCAGCCTGGCTTGCAACGATGCCCAGTCCACCGGTTGCTTCCTGTATCGGATCGAGGGGCTGATCCAGCCCGTGGACTATCCCATCACCGCCCCGCGCTGGGACTGGCTGTCGCTGGCCGTCGCCCACTACCACCTGGGCGACAAGGACCGCACCAAGCAGATCATCGCCCCCTTCATCGCCGCCTTCCGCCGCGCCCCGCCGGTGACGGACACCGGCCGCGACCTGTTCCTGGGCCGCGCCCTGTCGCTGACGGGCGAGGTGGACATGGCGCTGGACATCACCCGGCGCATCAACGACTGCTCCACCCGCATCTACAACCTGACCGACATCAGCCAGGCGCTGATCTGGAAGGGCGACAAGACCCAGGCCAACAAGCTGGTGGAAGAGGCGGCGGACTACGCCCAGGCCAACAACTGCGCCTGGGAACTGGGCCTGGTCGCCGAAGGCTTCTACAAGGCCGGCAACGTGGCCCGCGCCCACACCATGTTCCTGAACACGGTGGAAGAGCAGTTCAGCCGCTTCAAGGACCGCAAGGGCAATTGCTGCGCGCCCGAGCTGGCCGTGGCGGCCGGCGACCTGGGCGACCCCAACCTGGCGCTGGGCCTGCTGCGCACGGTGCAGCAGGAAAGCCCCTGGACCATCCCCGCCGTGCTGGGCCGCCTGGGCGCCCGGGGCGAGATGCAGTTAGCCACCACCTATGCCGAGCAGGTGCAGGACACGGACATCAAGGCGGAAACCTTCGTCCAGCTGATGGCCGACGCGCTGAAGACCGGCGACCGCAAGCAGGCGGAGGCCCTGTCCGGCCGCATCGACAAGCTGCTGTCGACGGGCACCGATCCCAAGCCCCTGATCCTGGCCCAGCGCGCCCGCGCCGACAAATTGCTGTTCAAGGATCAACGCTGGCGCACCACCTATCTCGCCGGCCTGTCGGCGGCGGAACGCAGCAACAGCGGCGATACCCAGCGCAAGGACTTGGCCGTGCCCATGCTGGCGGCCCTGGTGGAAATCGAAACCGGCACGCCCATGCTGCAGTAATGAAAAAGCCCCGGATATCCTCCGGGGCTTTTTTGTTGTTCCCTCAGGCGCCGGGCGCCGGCATCCGCCGGCTTGGCTTCCTCGCGTTCCAGCTCGCTGACGCCCCCAAACCGCTACGGCGGCCTCGGTCGAGGCCTACTCGCCCCGCTCCGATGAGGGGCCTACGAGGCCGTGCGCCGCGCCTCATAGGCCCGCAAGTGGGTGGCGGCCAGGGTCAGCAAGGGGAGTTCCAGGCCCAGGTCGCGCCCCCGGCGCAGCATGTCGCCGACGATGTGCTCCCCCTCCGTCGGGCCGCCCCTTTCGATATCGCGCATCATGGAGGCGGACAGGCTGCTGTCATCCTTGGTCAGGTGATAGCGGGATTCGGCGTCGCGCTCGGCGCTGGGCGGGTGGCCGGCGGCGGTGGCCACCCGGGTGCATTCCTCCAGCAGGCCGGTGATGAAGGCCAGGCCGTCCGGCGCCTTCAGGATGGCGCCGATGGGCGCGCGCATGAGGGTGGTGGCCCCCGCCAAGGTGGCCAGGAAGTAGAACTTCTCCCACATCTCATGGACGATGTCGGGGCTGTTGACCACGGTGATGGGGCACTTGGCGTAAGCCTCCGCCAGCGCCGCCGCCAGGGCCGCCTGGGCGGGATGGCGCGCGCCGAAGGTCAGGCGGTTGAAGGCGTGCAGGTGGCGGATGGTGCCGTCCGGGTCCATGGTGATGGTCAGGTGACACAAGCCGCCCATCACCCGCTCCGCGCCAAAGGCGGCGTCCAGCCGGTCGAGGTGGCTGAGGCCGTTCAGCACCGGCAGGATACGGGTCTCCGGCCCGACGGCCGGGCGGATGGCCTCGATGGCGGCGTCCAGGTCATAGGCCTTGCACGACAGCAGCACCAGGTCGAAGGGCTTGGCTACGCGGGTCACGGCCTGCGCCGGCAGGATGATGTTGCCCACGGGGCTGACCACCACCAGGCCGTTCTCCATCAGCTGGGCATGGCGCTTGGCCCGCACCAGGAAGGTGACGTTCTCCCCCGCCATCATCAGGTGACCGCCGTAGAAGCCGCCGGTGGCGCCGGCGCCCAGGACCAGGATACGCATGGTCATCGCATCAAACCCTTTCTCCATCCCGGGCCTGTGGCCCGTTCATTCCTTGGCGACCGTCAGCCAGCCGGCCGCCCGCAAGCGCGGCAGGGCGGTGCGGCTGACCGGCACCATCGTTCCATCGCTCAGGCGCAGCTGCCCCACCTGGCCCCGCACCGTCACCGCCACTACCGCGTCGCGCGCCACCCAGAAGGAACGGTGGACCTGCATCCCCAGTCCCTCCCCCAGATCGGCGATGGCGTCGCGCAGGCGCATCAGCACCAGGTCGGATCCGCGATCGGTATGAACTCGCAGATAATGGTCCTCCGCCTCCACCGCCAGAAGCCGCGCGCCGGACAGGCGCGGACACGCGCTGGCGAGAAAGGCCCCAGCTAAGTCTGGAGCCGCCAAATCCAGGGCTGGCAAATCCGGGGCCGGTTCCGGCACGACAATGACCGGCGCGGGCGCCGTCGCCACGTTCGGCGGCGCCGGCGGATCCCGGCGTCCCAGGATGACGGCGAAGACCATGCTGGTCACGATCACCTGCGGCCAGACGCGCCAGAAATGCAGGGCGTCCAGGGGTACCTTGGCGCACAGGCTGAACAGCAGGATGATCCACAGCGTGGCGGGCAACGATGCGATCAGGGCCGATACCCCGCGCCGCTGCCAAGCGGGCCAGGCGGCCGCGATGGACCAGCGGCGCAAGGCCGCATGGACCGCGCGCGTCATGGCTGCAATGCCCAGGGCCGACGCGCACCAGAAGGCCACGCGCGACAGGCTGTCCATGGACAGGAAGGTGCCATAGGGCCCGAACATGGCCAGCACCAGGGACAGCGCCACGACGCCACCCCAACTGCGCACCCAGTCGGGCAGGTCGACGGCGACGATGCCGGCAAGGCTTCCCGGTGGCCGCTTTCCAGCGCGCCCCGCGTCGGCCCCCTGTTGCACCCCGCGTTCCGCCGCCAAATCCGGCCTCATCCGTTCGCGCTTCGTGAACGGCCTTTACCAGCCACTCACGAAATCCGTCAAGCGGGCCGCGAAGGGCGCGTTGCCGGGGGGCAGCGGCTTGAGCGAAGGCTAAGCCCATCAACCCCTTGGCCACGCCGCCCGGCGCACCATCCTGGAGCCTGTCCCGTCATGGAAATCCTTTCCCGCATCATCAGCCACACCCCTGTCTGGATCTTCGCGCTGTTCGCCTTCCTGGTGTTCATGGGGGCGCGGCGCCTGCGGACCACGGTGCAGCAGATGGGCCGCGTCTGGCTGATCCCCGGCGTCTTCATCATCTGGGGCCTGTACGGCCTGGTCACCCGCCCCGGCCCCCTGGGCCCCGTGTTGCTGGACTGGGCCGTGGGCGCCATCATCGGGCTGGGCCTGGCCAGCCTGACGACCGTGCGCATCGAAGTGGACCGCGAGCGCGGCCTGGTGCGCCAGCCGGGCAGCTGGGTGCCCCTGGTCCGCAACCTCTTCCTGTTCGGTTCCCACTACGTCCTGAACGTCATGGCCGCCACACGCCCCGAGCTGCACGACACCGCCATCGCCCTGGACATCGGCGTGTCGGGTTTCAGCGTCGGCTACTTCGCCGGCTGGTCCTGGGGCTTCATCCAAAGCTACCGCCGCGCGCCGGAGGTGGCGCTGGCCGCCGCCTGAGCCGGGACCTGCCGACGTTTGAGGCGTACTAAAAAAGCCCTCAGCCCACGCTCTTCCCGGTGCAGCTGGCGTACAGCGTCTCCACCACCTGGCGGCTGACGTTGCGGGTGATGAAGACGATGCGGCTGCGGCGGTCGTCGCTGGGCCAGGCGTCCAGTTGCACCGGCGGGTGGAACAGGTGCTGCACGCCGTGAATGACGATCGGCTGGTCGCTTTCCTGGACGTTCAGCACCCCCTTCACCCGGAGCACGTCGGGCCCACGCAGACGGGCCAGCGTTTCCAGGAAGCCCACCAGCTCATCCCACACCAGCGGCTCGGTGAAGGTCAGGCAGAAGGCGCCGATGGCCTCGTCATGGCGGTTGGCGTCATGATCATGGTCCTCATGCTCGCAATGGCCATGCTCGTGGTCGCACTCGGCATGGTCATGCCCATCATCGTGATCATGCCCTTCGTCGTGGTCGTGGTGATGATCGTGATGATGGTGGTGGCCATGGTCGTCATAGGCCTCCGCCCGCAGCCAGCGCTGCACGTCCAGGCTCTTGGTCTCTGGATTGTACAGGCCGGCGTCGAACAGCAGTACGGGCAGCGCCTCGTCGGTCTGGGCATCCACCACCAGGGCGGCGGGGTTCAACTGCTTCAGCCGTTCCTTCAGATACTCCACCGCCTCGGGCGTCGCGATATCGGTCTTGGTCAGCACCAGACGGTCGGCCACGGCCGCCTGCTTCAGGCTTTCCTCTTGCGCATCCAGCTGGCCCATGCCGTGCACGGCATCCACGGTGGTCACCACGCCGTCCAGGCGGAAGCGGGCGGCCACCAGCGGATCGGTCATCAGGGTGTGCAGGATGGGGGCCGGATCGGCCAGGCCGGTGGTTTCGATGACCACGCGGTCGAACTCCGGCACCTCGTCGCGCAGGCGGCGCATGTAGAGGTCGCGCAGGGTGTCGGCCAGGTCGCTGCGGATGGTGCAGCAGATGCAGCCCGAATCCATCAGCACGGTGTTCTCATCCGCCTTGGCCACCAGCAGGTGGTCCAGCCCGACCTCGCCGAACTCATTGATGATGACGGCGGTGCGGGCCATGCGCGGGTCGCGGATGATGCGGGACAGCAGCGTGGTCTTGCCGCTGCCCAGGAAGCCGGTCAGGACGGAGATGGGCAGGCGGGCGGAGGAAACAGCGGTCACGGCAGGCGTTCCTTGATCAATCGCGGAAAAATATGGGATGGGGCGGTCTGGACAGTGGTGACTTCTGGGCGGTGGTGACTCAGGCCGCGGACTGGCAGGCGGGGCACAGGCCGAGCACCTCCACCGTCTGGCGCAGAACGCGGAACCCACGGGCGGCGGCGCCGTTGGTGATGGCGTTGGTCACGGCGGGTTCGTTCAACTCGGTGGCGTCGCCGCAGCGTTCGCAGACCAGGAACTGCCCGGCATGGGCCTGTCCCGGCTCCGGGCAGCCGACATAGGCGTTCAGCGACTCGATGCGATGGACCAGGCCCTGTTCCACCAGGAAATCCAGGGCGCGATACACGGTCAGCGGTGCCACGCGCTTGCCGTCCACCGCCATCTCTTCCAGGATGGCGTAGGCGCCCCGCGGCCGGTGGCTGGACCAGACCAATTCCAGCACCCGTTCGCGCAGCGTGGTCAGGCGGGCACCCCGCGCCTCGCACAGGCTGTGCGCCCGGGCCAGGGCGTCGCCCACGCAGGCCTTATGGTCGTGCCCGCCATGGGCATGGGACGGGCCAGCATGGGATGGGCCGGCATGGACATGCGGGCTAGGGCTAAGGGGGGCGACCGGCATTGACGCAAGCCTTTCTCGAACTGCCATTCAGGCGGACCATAGCACGGAAGGAAGGGTGTGCGGTTCGCCCACGTAAACCAAATCATGTTACCGTTCGTATCGGCTTCCGGGAATAAGGCACCCGGCAGGGCCGAAACCGGGGGGCTCCACCGCATCGAAGGGACGCGCGATGCCACACGACATCTTTGCTCCGATCCTTCCGAACCACTCTTGGCCGAACCACTCTTGGCCCAGACGCGCCGGCCGCGCGGGCGCCGCGCTGCTTGTGGGCACCGCCTTGATATGGGGCGGATCAGCCGCAGTCGCCAGTGCCGCGACGCGCGCCGTGGAGCGGGACGGTGTCCCGGCCGCAACGATGCCCGGCACCCCCGGCACCACCGTGGAGCGGTCGCTGGACTTCGCCGCGCATTATGGCCGCGACACGCCCCTGGGCCATCACCGCGTCACGGTGGCCAAGGCGGCCAACGGCGACACGGTCGTGGATGTCGATATCCAGTTCGAGGCCAAACTGCTGATGATTACGGCCTACCACTATCATCATGTCAGCCACGAGGTCTGGCGCGACGGGCGCCTGGTGTCGCTGGACAGCACCACCGACGACGACGGCGAAAAGGACTGGGTGAAGGGGCATGCGGTGGCGGACGGCTTCGCGGTCGAAAGCTCGCACGGGTCGGTCACCGCACCCGCCGACATCATCCCCACCAGCTATTGGAACCCCGCCATCCTGACGGCGCCGCGCCTGCTGGACACCATTCGCGGCGTGGTCATGGACGTGAAGGTGGACCGCGAGGGGCAGGAGATGATCCGCGCTGGCGATGCCACCGTGGCCGCCACCCACTACACGCTGGGCTTCGTCACCAATCCGCCGCCGGCCACCAACAAAGTGGACTTCTGGTACGATGAGTCCGGCCATTGGCTGAAGCTGGCCTTTCATGCCCGGGGGCATGATGTCGCCTATGCCCTGCAAGGCACGCCCGCGACGACCGGCACCATGGTCGCCTCCCCCAGCGGAACGGAAACCGGCCTGCCGGCGCCGGAACGACGGGATTGAGCGGAGATATGGTGGGAAAGCGCTTGCCCGCTCACCGGCCCCGTCGCTAAATGCCGGGCTATGAGCACGGACACCGCCGCCATGGCCCCGCCTCCCGCCCAATCCCCCCTCGCCGTCGCCCGGACCCCGGACGAGCTGCGCGCCCGCGTGGCCGCCTGGCGCAAGGAAGGACTGCGCGTCGGCCTGGTGCCCACCATGGGCGCCCTGCACGAGGGGCACCTCACCCTGGTCAAGCGCGCGCGCGAACTGGCCGACCGGGTGGTGGCCAGCGTCTTCGTGAACCCCACCCAGTTCGGACCCAATGAGGATTTCAGCCGCTATCCCCGGGATGAGGCGGGCGACGCCCGCCTGCTGGCCGGCGCCGGCTGCGATTTGCTGTACGCGCCGGGGGTGGAGGCGATCTATCCGCCAGGCTTCACCACCACGGTCGACGTGGGCCCCGTGGCCGTGCCGTTGGAAGGGCATTTCCGTCCCGGCCATTTCCAGGGTGTGGCCACGGTGGTGACCAAGCTGCTGCTGCAAGCCTTGCCCGATATCGCCTGCTTCGGGCAGAAGGATTACCAGCAGTTGGCCGTCATCCGGCGCCTGACAGCCGACCTGGACATCCCCGTGCGCATCGAGGGCGTGCCCACGGTGCGGGAGCCCGACGGCTTGGCCCTGTCGTCCCGCAACCGCTATCTGTCGGCGGAGGAGCGGTCGCAAGCCGTGACCATCAGCCGGGTCCTGAACCAGTTGCGCGACACCCTGGGCGACGGCAGCCGGCCCGTGGCCCCGGCCATCACTCAGGCGACGGAAACACTCACCACCGCCGGCTTCACCCGCATCGACTATGTCGCCGTGGTCGACGCCGACACGCTGGCGCCGCTGGAACGGGTGGACCGCCCCGCCCGCGCCCTGATCGCCGCCTTCCTGGGCCGCACCCGCCTGATCGACAATCTGGCGCTGGGGCCGGGGGCGTAAGCCGGTCTCTTACGGCGACAGGCGGCTGGTGGAGGTGGCCACCCAGCCCTGGTCGCGCATGCAGGCCATCACGGCGTCGTGGGCGCGGCCCACATGCCAGTCGGAAATGGGGTAGCCCCGGCCCGCGTCCAGGTCGGGCAGATGGTCGGGATCGTTGGCGGCCACGCAGGCGCGCAAGGTTTCGGGGAAGTGCCGCTCCTTCTCCCGCACCAGGTCCTGCTGTGCCGCCAGCGATGGATTCCCGCGCGTCAGCAGGGCCATGTCGACGTTCCAGCGCCGATCGCCCGTGTAGGCGCAGGCCGCCAACGCCAAGCCCATCCCCATCGTCACCAGTCGCCGCATCGCCATCCCCTCACACCGCCGCGATATAGCCCATCGCCACCAGCCACACCGCAGCCAACAGCAGGGATAGCACGGTCATGGGCACGCCGCAGCGGGCGTGCTCGCGGAAGCCCAGGGTGACGCCGGCGGCGGCGGCGCGCTCCACCGTGATGATGTTGGCCAGGCTGCCCGGCAGCAGCAGGTTGCCAGCCAGGGTAGAGAACAGCGCCAGGGCATAGAGCGCCCCCTCTGGCGGATGGGCCCACACCTTCATCAGCAGCACCACCGCCGGCACGTTGCCGATGCTGTTGCTGGCCAGGACGGAGAAAGCGCCGAGGAAGGGCAAGCGGTCCAGCGGCAGGCCGGACGCCGCCAGCTGGTCCACCAGGCGGCCGGGCAGTCCGGTATCCGCCAGCGCCCCGGTCAGGATGAACAGGCCGGCGAACAGGGCCAGCAGGTGCCAGTCGACCAGGCCCAGCATGTCGCGGCTGGCGAAGCGGCGGCTGACCAGCATGCAGCCGGCGATGCCCAGCACGGCCACGTCGCGGGGAAAGGGCGTGGTGAAGGCCACCAGCAGGACGACGACTCCGATCAGGCCCTTGGAAAGCTGCCAGGTCCCCGGCGGGCCGGGGGGCTGTCCCTCCCCGTTCAAACGGGTCGGCGACGGAGGCGCGTTGCCGTCCACCAGCCGACCGCGCCATACCCGCGCCACCACCCAATAAACGATGATCAGCGAGAGGAAGGCAGGCACGCCGCAGGCGAACAGGAAACGCCAGAAGCCTAGATGGCCCATCTGGCCGATGAGGATGTTCTGCGGGTTGCCGATAACCGTGGCGGCGGAGCCGGCGTTGGCCGCCCCCGCCAAGGCGATGAGGTAGGGCCGCACGTCCAGGCCCCGCGCCCGCAGGCCGGCGCACAGCAGCGGGGTCATGGCGAAGACCACCACGTCGTTGGCCAACAGGGCGGACAGGCCGCCCGCCACCGCGACAACGGCGGCCAACAGCGCCTCCGGCCGCCAGGGCACATTGGCCAGACGCCAGGCGCACCAGTCATAGAATCCGGACAGCGCGAACTGCGCCGACAGGATCATCAGGCCCAGCAGGATGAACAGGGTGGGGAAGTCGATGGCCTTGATGGCCGCCCCTTCGGTCACCGCGCCCGCCACCAGCAGGACGATGGCGCCCAGCATGGCGATGCCGGTGCGGTCCACCCTCAGCCGGGGGAGATGGCCGATGGCCATGCCCAGATAGACGACGGCGAAGGTGATGAGGATCAGCAAGGTCATGGGCGTCAGCGCTACAGGGCGCGCGCCCGGCCGGCAAGCGTGAAATAGGCCTAGGATATCAGGCGGAAACGGTTAGGCCGCCACCCCAGTCCCCTTGGACGGGGCGCCCTTGGACGGGTCGGCCTTGGGATCGTCCTTCTGGCCTGCGGCAGAGCCCAGGTCACGCTGCGCCATCATGTCCACCTGCAGGCCCTCGCGCGCGGCGAAGCAATGGCTCCACTCCTGCTGCGCCTCGGCCTCGATGGCCTTCATGCGCGCATCGTCATGGTCGGGGTCATGGTGGAACAGGCACAGGCGGCCCACCCCCGCGGCGCGGGCCAGGCGCAGCCCTTCCCGCCAGGTGGAATGTCCCCAGCCCCGGCGGCCGGCGAATTCCTCATCGGTATAGGAACTGTCGTACGCCACTAGGTCGGCACCCTGGATCAGGCCCAGTACGTTGGTGTCCATGCGGTCCGGATCATGCTCGGTATCCGTGACGTAGCAGAAGCTGCGTCCCTCATAGTCGATGCGATAACCGGTGCCGCCCCCCGGGTGGTTCAGGGGCGCCGTGCGCACCGTGATGCCATCGCCCAGATCCAGCGTGGCGCCGGGACGGAAATCCTCAAACACCAGGGAAGCGCGCAGCTTCTGCAGCGGCACTGGGAACAGGCAGGAATCCATGGGCTTTTCCATGACGGACTGGATGCAGTGGGCACCCTGGCAATGGCCCGCCATCACCCGCATGGAAAAGTCGGGGCAGTAACACGGCTCGAAAAAAGGAAAACCGTTGATGTGGTCGATGTGGGTATGGGTCAGCAGCAGGGTCACGTCGCAGACGCCCCGCGCCCGGAGGCTTTTGCCCAAGGACCGCAGGCCAGTGCCGGCATCCAGCACAAGCGTGCGGTCGCCCGCCGTCACCTCGATGCAGCTGGTGTTGCCACCATACTCAAGATGACTGGCCATCGGACAGGGGACAGTCCCGCGGACACCCCAGAAGGTAACGGTGAAACCCATAAACCAAGCCCCGAATTCCATCGCGGCCAAGCTAACCCCGCCTTATGCAAAGGTCTGTGACGTGTCGCACAGGACCAGGGGCGCTTGCGCACAACTGAACAGCGCTTGTCAAGTGATGTTCGCTAAGCGAACGCGCAATTACCCCTTAAGGGCCGCCCCGTTCCCCGGGAACACCCCCTTGAAATCGGTGTCACTCACCCCGGCGCTCAGCGGTGGCGCGGGCGCAGTCGATGGTCCAGCCGCTCATCATCCAGCCCGGCGGGTTCCTGGTGGATGGTGATTTCGGCATTGGGAAAGGCAGCGCGCAACGATGATTCGATCTCATCGGTGATGTCATGCGCCTGCGTCAGGGTCAGGTGGCTGTCCAGTTCCAGGTGGAACTCGATATGCTGGCCCATGCCTGTCGAGCGGGTGCGCAAATCATGCAGGCCGCGCGACGCGGGGTGGGCATTGACCAAATCCACCACCCGGGTCCGTTCGTCGTCGGGCAGTTCACGGTCCATCAGGACATCCAGCGCGGTGCGGGAGATGCCCACGGCGCCCCAGGCCAGGAAGGCGGCGATGCCCAGGCCGAACAGCGGGTCCCAGAAGGCCTGGCCGGTCCAGCGGCCGAGCAGCAGCGAGACGATGACGGCGGCGTTCAGCAGCATGTCGCCGCTGTAATGCAGGCTGTCGGCGCCAATGGCCAGCGATGCCGTGCGCCGAATGACCCAGCGCTGGAACAGCACCAGCACGAAGGTGAGGGCGATGGCGGCGGCCATGACCCACAGGCCAATGCCGATATCGCCCACCGGCCGTGGCTCGAACAGGCGGCCCAGCGATTCGTAGCACAGGAACAGGGCCGAGCCGACGATGAAGGCGGATTGGATCAGGGCCGCCAGCGGCTCCGCCTTGCCATGGCCGAAGCGGAAGGCGAAGTCAGGCGGCTTCAGGGCACGGGCCACGCTGATGAGCGTGACCACCGACGCCAGCGCGTCCACGCTGCTGTCGATCAGGGAGGACAGGATGCTGACGGAATTGGTGGCCAGGTAGGCGCCGAATTTGCCGGCGATGAGAATGGCGGCCACGGTGACGCTGGCGTAGGTGGCGCCCCGGCGCCACCGGCCATCCGGATCCCCGGCGGACTCGCCCTCCACCGGAAGGGGCGCGCGGGAGGGATCCGGGTCCACCTTGGCCGACATCGTCATGGGTAGAGGCGTTCCGTGGTCCAGGTTTGGGCGTCACCCTGCCGAGTATAGACCAAGCGGTCATGCAGGCGAAACTCCCGATCCTGCCAGAACTCCATGCGCAGGGGGGTGACGCGGTAGCCCGACCAGTGCGGAGGGCGCGGAATGTCGCCATCGCCGAAGCGGGCCGTCTCTTCCGCCACCCGGCGTTCGAGGGTGGCGCGGCTGTCCAGCGGCTGCGACTGCTGCGACGCCCAGGCGCCGATCTGGCTGCCGCGGGGGCGGACGCGGTAGTAGTCGTCCGCCTCCTGCGCCGTGACGGGGGCGACATGGCCGTCCACCCGCACCTGGCGGCGCAGGGTCTTCCAGTGGAAGCAGAGGCCCGCCACCGGATTGGCCGCCAGTTCGCGGCCCTTGCGGCTGAGGGTGTTGGTGTAGAAGACGAAGCCGCCGCCATCCACGCCCTTCAGCAGCACGATGCGGACCGCCGGGATACCATCGGCGCCGATGGTGGCCAGCGACATGGCGTTGGGATCATTGGGCTCGGTGCGCGACGCCTCCTCCAGCCAAGACTGGAAAAGGGCGTAAGGGTCGGGTGCGACAACAAAATCCATGGTGGTAATCCGTGTCATAGATATGCCGGAATTGCCGCCTACCATACGCCACACTACATCCTTGTCCACGCAGGACGCCGCATGGACGACCCGCATGGCGCCGGATGATTTTTGGGGTGGTTTGTTGCCCCAGATCATTGGCGGTGGCCCCGAGAGGGGTGAATGCGGGACAGTGTCGGGGATGCGAGACCGGATTGCGCAAGGCCATGCCGCGGGAAAGCGCGGCGCAGGAGAGGAAAGAAGGACTAAGAATCATGAAGAAAGTCATCATCGCGTTGATGGCGTCCAGCGTCCTGTTGAGCGCGTGTGACACCACCGGGGGCAAGAATCAAACCGTGGGCATGCTGGGTGGTGCCGCCGCCGGCGGCCTGCTGGGCTCCCAGTTCGGCCATGGCGGCGGCAAGCTGGCCATGACCGGCCTGGGCGTGCTGCTGGGCGGTCTGGCCGGCAGCGCCATCGGCAAGCGCATGGACGATTCCGACCGCGCGGCCATGGAGCGGAACACGCAGATGGCCTACACCGCCCCGGTCGGCCAGCCCATCGTGTGGAACAACCCCAACAACGACCATCAGGTCATTGTGACGCCGGTGCGCGACGGCACCCGCGGCGACGGCGCCTACTGCCGCGAATTCCAACAGACCATCGTGGTCGGCGGCGAACGCCAGCAGGGCTACGGCACCGCCTGCCGCCAGCCCGACGGCAGCTGGAAGATCGTGAACGACTGATCCCGGTTACCGAATTAAAGCCCCCTGGCCGCCCATGGCGCCGTCAGGGGGCTTTTTCGGCTGGGCCGGTCCCCGAAATAGCCAGGGTCCGCATGCTTGAAGCGGCGGGCGCGTTGCGCATATTGTGGGGGCAGACCGGCAATAGATAGTGCGACCATGCGCGATCCCTACCAAATCCTTGGCGTCGGCCGCAGCGCCAGCGCTGAGGACATTAAGCAGGCGTATCGCCGCCTTGCCAAGCAGTACCACCCCGACCTGAACCCCGGGCGGGCCGATATCGAGCTGAAGTTCAAGGAAGCCAACGGCGCCTACAGCCTGTTGTCGGACCCGGACAAGCGCGCCCGCTATGACCGGGGCGAGATCGACGCCAGCGGCGCCGAACGGCCTGACCGCTCCTTCCGCCGTGCCTATGCCGGTGCCGGCCGCTCGGGCGATTTCGATTACGAGGACGATCCCTTCGCTGACATCTTCGGCGCCGCCCGCAAGCGCACCAGCGGCGTGAAGGCGCGGGGCAGCGATGTCGCCTATTCCGTGACGGTGACCTTCACCGAGGCCTGCCTGGGCGCCAAGCGGCGTCTGAACCTGTCCACGGGCAAGAGCATCGACATCACCATCCCCCCCGGCACGCAGGACCAGCAGAAGCTGCGCCTGAAGGGCCAGGGCCTGCCCGGCCTGGGCGGCGCGGGGGCCGGTGACGCCATCGTCGAGGTGCACGTCAGCCCCCACGCCTATTTCGTGCGGCGGGAGGACGACATCCACCTGGACGTTCCGGTCACCCTGCAGGAGGCGCTGCTGGGCGCGACCATCAAAGTGCCCACCCTGGACGGCGCGGTCCAGGTGAAGGTGCCCAAGGCCGCCAACTCCGGCACCACCCTGCGCCTCAAGGGCAAGGGGGTCGCCAATGCCGAACGCGGGACGCAGGGCGACCAGTATGTGAAGCTGACCGTCGTCCTGCCCGACCGGCCGGATGCGGATCTGCAAGCCTTCATCGAGAAGTGGGCCAAGACCCACGACTACGACGTCCGCCGCAAGGCCGGGTTGGGTTAAGCCCCCTCAATCGCCGGGCGCGACCATCCGGCCGCTTGGCTTCCCCGGTTTCCAGTCCACTGCGTTCCCCGGAAACCTGCGGCGGCATGAGCCCGATCTCATGCCGCCGATATAAGCGCCGCTATTCCGAGCGGATCAGCGGTCCACCATGGCCATGGCACGTTCGCCATAGCGGGGCCCGGCGACCTGGTAGGTTTCCAGCGCCCCGTCCAGGCGGGCCACATCCGCCGCCGATAGCGTCAGCGCATCGGCCGCCAGGTTTTCTTCCAGGTAGGTGCGGCGCTTGGTACCGGGAATGGGCACGATATCCGGCCGCTTCTGCAGCAGCCAGGCCAGCGCCACCTGCCCTGCCGTGGCGCCATAGCCCTGGGCGACCTCGTGCACGAACGCCGCCAGTCGCATGTTGGCGTCGAAGTTGGCGCCCTGCAGCCGCGGGTCGTTCTTGGAACGGTAGTCGCTGTCCGGGTACTCCTCGGCCCGCTTGGCGATGCCGGTGAGAAAGCCGCGACCCAGGGGACTGAACGGCACCATGCCGATGCCCAGCTGCGTCAGCAGCGGCAGCACGTCCTGCTCCAGGTTCCGCTCCCACAGGGAATATTCGCTTTGCAGCGCCGTGACCGGCTGCACCGCGTGGGCCCGACGGATGGTGTCGCAGCCGGCTTCCGACAGGCCGAAATACAGCACCTTGCCCTCGTGGATCAGGTCCTTGACCGTGCCCGCCACATCCTCGATGGGCACCTGCGGATCGACGCGGTGCTGATACAGCAGGTCGATGCGGTCGGTGCGCAGCCGCGTCAGCGAGGCCTCGACCACGGCACGGATGTGCTCGGGCCGGCTGTCCGTGCCGCCCAGGGGCGTTGCCCCCTCGCCAATGACGAAGCCGAACTTGGTGGCGATCTGCACCTGGTCGCGCCGCCCCTCCAGGGCACGGCCCAGCAGCTCCTCATTGGTGTAGGGGCCGTAGACCTCCGCCGTGTCCAGGAAGGTGCAGCCCAGCTCGATGGCGCGATGCAGGGTGGCGATCGACTCCGCGTCATCGGGGCTGCCATAGGCATGGGTCATGCCCATGCAGCCCAGGCCCAAGGCCGAAACCTCCAGGCCCTGGCGGCCCAGTTTGCGCCGTGTCAGCATGTCCAACTCCCGTTCATGATACGTAGGGAACACATTGGCTATCGCGCGTTGGCGCGGAACAGCTCGGCTGTGCGCTTGCGGGCCAGTTGCGCGTCTTCGAGGTCGGAATCCGGGCGGCCGTCGTTGTTGAAGCCGTGGCCGGAGTTCTCATAGATGTAAACCGGCACGCCGGGATGGGCTTTCCGCAGGGCTTCCACCACCTGGTCGGCGGCGATGTGGGGGTCCTTGCGGCCGAAATGGCAGATGATTGGGCAGGCGGGGACCAGATCGGCCAGGCCGGCCACGCCACTGCCGTAATAGCTGGATACCGCCGCCAGCCCCGGCACCTGGGCGGCAGCCCGCCAGGCCACCGTGCCGCCATAACAATAACCCACCAGGAAGACCGGCCCCTTGTCCTTGAGCGCGTCGACGCAAGCCTTCACGTCGCCTATGGGGTTCTCCGCCCCATTGGCCCGGGCGTAGGCGAGCCCTGTGGCGTAGCCCTGCTCGTCATGGTCGGCGACGAAGCCCTTCTGCTGCCGGTCGAACATGGACGGGGCGATGACCTCGAACCCCAGGGCGGACCAGCGGGCCACGTCCTCGGTCACATAGGAGTCCAGGCCGAAGATTTCCTGGATGACGATGACGCCGCCCTGGCGCGGCCCCTGGGGCGCCGCGTGCAGGGCGGTGAGCGCGAACCCGTCGAGGGCGGAGCGCAGCGTTATGCTTTCGGCCATGTCGGCCTCCTCTTGATCTGAAAGGAAAAGAAAGGGGTCAGGCCCCCGTGGACTGGATGCCCGCCCGCTTGCGTGCGGTCCCGGACGGCGGCTCCGCCGCAATCGGCTCACCGGGAATAGCTTGCCCCCCTTGAGCTTCTCCCTCGGGGGCCAGCAGCTTCGCCAGCGGGGTATTCATGAGCGCACCGGCATCACGCCGTGCCCGCTCGAAAATGGCATGCACCTTGGTTTGCCAGGGCGCCTGCAAATGGCCGACCGACAGCAGGTCGCCCCACATGCCGAAATCCAGCGCCAAGTACAGGTCGCTGAGGCTGGATTCGTGCGGGTCGCGGGTGGCGACCCAGGCGCCGTCGGCGGTGCGGATGGTCCAGTTGGCGGCGCACAGCTGTTCCAGCATGCCATCCACCGCGACGGCGCCCACCGGCACCCGGGCGATGATGTCCGCCCGCTTCAGGGCATGGCCCTCCCGGGCGGCCAGCATCAGTTCGCGCAGGATGGCGAGGGCCACCACCAGGCGCTGGGCCGGCGACAGGCCGGCGGGGCCCAGTTCGGTGATGCGGCCCGACCGCCATTCCGGCAGGGCCGCCGTCACCTCCGCCCCGAACAGGATCAGGCACCACACCAGGTACAGCCACAGCAGCACCGTGGGCAGCACCGACAGGGCGCCGTAGATGGTGGTGTAGGTGTGGACCTGGCCGATATAGACGGCGAACCCCACCTTGGCCGCCTCCATGGCGGCGCCGGCCACCACCCCGCCCACCAGGGCGTCCTGCCAGCGCACCGGCCGGGTGGGAATGGCGAGATAGGTCAGGCCGAAAAACGCGCTTTCCAGGATGCCCGGCAACACCCGCCGCACCAGCTCCACCACCACCGAGCCCTCGGCCCCCAGGTAGGAGACCGCGACGGAGGACAGCGACAAACTGACGCCCAGCAGCAGGGGGGCCATGGTCAGCACCGCCCAGAAGGACAGCACCCGCACCAGGACGGAGTGCCGTTCCCGGCTGCGCCAGATGGCGTTGTAGGCCCCCTCGATGGAGAAGAACAACAGGATGGAGGTGACGGCGAGGCCCAGCACGCCCACACCCGTCATGGCGCCGGCGTTGCTGACGAACTGCTGCAGGCGGTCGGTCAGGTTCTCCCCCACCTGGGGCACCAGGTTTTGCAGCAGCAGCATTTCCGCCTCCGCCCGCAGGGTCTGGAAGGCCGGGAACGCCTGGAAAATCGCGAAACCGACGGTCAGCAAGGGCACCACCGCCAACAGGCTGGTGTAGGTCAGCGAACCCACCGCTTGCAGGCAATTGTCCCGGTAGAAGCGGCGCACGGCATAAGTGGTGACACCGATGACCGCCAGCACGACATGGCGCACGGCGGATGGCAGTCGATCAGCCAACCGCACCCAGCGAGAGGATCGTGCCCGCGTCTCAGTCATGGGAACCTGCCAAGGGAGGACCTTTCCGGCGTGTATTCTAGGTGTGCGCAAATATAGGGTGGGTGGCCTTTGACCGTAAAATCGGTTCGTGTAGGATGCGCGCCTAATTTTCCGGAGAGAGACGGATGACCACTTCGACGGCAACCCCCGCCCAGGGGCCCGCCACCGGGACCCTGATGGCCGGCAAGCGCGGCCTGATCATGGGCGTGGCCAATGACCGGTCCATCGCCTGGGGCATCGCCAAGGCGGTCGCCGCCCAGGGTGCCGAACTGGCCTTCACCTATATGGGCGACGCGCTGGCCAAGCGCGTGAAGCCCCTGGCGGAGCAGCTGGGCGTGCCGCACGTCCTGCCCTGCGACGTCACCGACGAGGCCAGCATGGACGCGGTGTTCGCGTCCCTGAAGGAACAGTGGGGAACGCTGGACTTCGTGGTGCATGCGATCGGCTTTTCCGACAAGAACGAGCTGGATGGGCTGTACCTGAACACCTCCCGGTCCAACTTCGCGTTGACCATGGATGTTTCCTGCTACTCGTTCACCGCCATCGCCCAGCGGGCGGTGCCGATGATGACCAACGGCGGCAGCCTGCTGACCCTAAGCTATTATGGCGCCGAACGGGTGATGCCGCACTACAATGTGATGGGCGTGGCCAAGGCCGCGCTGGAGGCCAGCGTGCGCTATCTGGCGGCCGACCTGGGCCCCCAGAACATCCGCGTCAACGCCATCTCCGCCGGCCCCATCAAGACCCTGGCGGCCAGCGGCATCGGCGACTTCCGCGCCATCCTGAAGTGGAACGAGCTGAACGCCCCGCTGAAGCGCAACGTCACCATCGGTGAGGTCGGCAACTCCGCCCTCTACCTGCTGAGCGACCTGGGCAGCGGCGTGACCGGTGAGGTTCACCACGTCGACAGCGGCTACCACACGGTGGGCATGCTGGCGGTGGACAGCGCCGCGGAAACCTCGGCCCTGTTGCAGAGCCTGGTGAAGTCGGAAGGGTAAACGGCCATGGCCGGTAACGGCATCGGAACCCAGTTCCGCTTCACCACCTTCGGCGAAAGCCATGGGGTGGCGCTGGGCTGCGTGGTGGACGGCGTCCCGCCCCTGCTGGACCTGGATGAGGCCTGGATTCAGGCCTTTCTGGACCGGCGCAAGCCGGGGCAGTCGCGCTTCACCACCCAGCGGCGCGAACCGGACACGGTGCGCATCCTGTCGGGCGTGTTCGAGGGCAAGACCACGGGCACGCCCATCTGCCTGATGATCGAGAACGAGGACCAGCGGTCCAAGGACTACGGCGACATCAAGGACAAGTTCCGGCCGGGCCACGCCGACTATACCTATTGGGAACGCTACGGCATCCGCGACTATCGTGGCGGCGGGCGTTCCTCGGCGCGCGAGACGGCGGCCCGCGTGGCGGCGGGCGCCGTGGCCCGTCGGGTGCTGGAGGCGGTGCCGGGCGGCGTGACCATCCGCGGCGCCCTGGTGCAAGTGGGCCCGCACAAGGTGGACCGTACACGCTGGGACTGGGACCAGGTGGACCAGAACCCCCTGTTCTGCCCCGACGCCGGGACGGCGGAGCATTGGGCCGACTACCTGGACGGTATTCGCAAGAACGGGTCGTCCGTCGGCGCGGTGATCGAGGTGGTGGCGTCCGGAGTGCCGGTTGGCCTGGGCGAGCCCATTTACGACAAGCTGGACAGCGACCTGGCCCGCGCCATGATGACCATCAACGCCGTGAAGGGCGTTGAGATCGGCGCCGGTTTCGCCGCCGCCGAACTGACAGGCGAGGACAACGCGGACGAGATGCGGATGGGGCCTGACGGCAAGCCCGTGTTCCTGTCCAACCAGGCCGGCGGCATCCTGGGCGGCCTGTCGACCGGCCAGGATATCGTCGTCCGCTTCGCGGTGAAGCCCACCAGCTCTATCCTGACGCCCCGCCGGACGGTGGATGTGCAGGGCAATGAGACGGAAATTCTGACCAAGGGCCGCCACGACCCCTGCGTCGGCATCCGCGCCGTGCCGGTGGGCGAGGCGATGATGGCCTGCGTGCTGGCCGATCACTGGCTGCGCCTGCGGGCCTACAGGTAAGACCGCGCCACCGCCGGCCCCTCTTGATCCCTCTTGATGGCTCGGAATGAACAACGGCCCCGCCTGGTCAACCAGGCGGGGCCGTTTTGCTTGTGCGCTGGTGTGGCTGGCGGCTCACTTGCCCTGGATGGTGATGGTGAGGGTGT
>NZ_VITR01000019.1 GCF_007827955.1 Nitrospirillum pindoramense | reverse complement strand
GACCCTGGGCTACCTCAGCCCGGTCGACTTCGAACGAAACGCTGGGGTAGCTTAATCGAGCTTATCCCGGTGTCATCCAAGCCGGCAGCAGCCCAGCGCGGGCGTGCGCTGGTCAGAATATAACAAGCGCAGGATCTGATGTGCTGTGACGTTGCCGCCTTCGATTGTCGGTGCCTCAGGAATGCCGCAGGCCCGGAACAGTACTTGTGAGAAGCCGAGTTGCTTGTCGGTATTGCGCCGGATTGGATAACGCTCCCAGCCTTCGATTGGGCTGTTGATCGCGCCTGCCATCGGGCCAAAAAATACGGTGATTGGTTCCTGCTTGGTTCCAATTAGTCGGCGCAGTGTCAAGGGCCCCGAGGTAGTCGCGACTTCCGCACGGACTTCGGTGCAGAGACTGGCCTTGTCCTTCCACTCGTCGAATTCGCCGCCAAGTACGTAAAAGATGAAATCGGCAATTGTTGACTTGCCCGAGCCATTATCGCCACGAATGATGTTCACGCCCTGATGGAATTGCTCATCGTAGACTGGGCGAGCATGCGAAAAGATGCACAGGCGTTTGAGAGTGAGAAGGCTGAAGCTCATGTGCCGGGTCTCCGCAAACCCGTGGCAAGGCGTAGATCCCCAGGCACACCTGCGCCGATGCCCGCAAAGGCTCTCGTCAGAAAGCTGACAACGCGGTGTTCGTCCGAGCTCATGACGACCATATCACCAACTTGGGCGAGCTTTTCGTCAGCGACCACCTTACCGGCTCTAAGCGCGTTAACGGCTACGAAACCCTTGCCGACCAGGGTGCGTAGCGCTTCCTTTTGCACCGGCTCCATCTTGGCGAAAAGCATCTGGGGTGAGGGAAAGCTCAGGAATCCCTTCTCAGGTTTCACGATTGACAATGCATGGAATTCCTTGCGGATCTCCAATGGCATATGCGTTTTATGCAGTAGCGGCGGATTGGCTAAATAAAAGTCCGAGATATAAAGCCGCTCCAAGGTTAGATCCTGGTCAGGCCAAGCTATCAGCAGGCCGAGCATACGCCTGACTGTGTCATAAACGTCAAGTTGCGGGTACCATAGGCGCAGGTTCATTCTGGGTCCCATCGCAGATGGCACTGTTCGGTGAGGAAATACATGGCCTCAATGACGGTTCGGGCGCGCAGCTTATGACTGCTCCCATATTTGGCAACCAGAGCGTCAACTACTTCCATCTGAATTGCGTTTGATATCGCTTTGTCCGAAGCGCCCTTGCATATCTGTGCTAGGTAGACATGCGTCTCGAAACGCTGCTGCACTTCACTAAGAAGATTGTCGTTCGCTTCCCTGGCTGCCGCGTGTAGGCCAAGCTTCATATAGGATTGTGCGAACTTGTTCTGCGCCTCATTGGCTATGCGATATTCGTGTTCGCGATTCGCAGCGGCAAGCTTCTCAAGCAGGTCACGTCGATCCGTGGACTTGGTACTATAGTCCTCGGCGGCAAAGAAAGCGCCGGGCTCCTTCCCTGCGGCCAAGCCGGCCGGTTGCTGGCAGCCACCTGCGAATTTCTTGATATGGCGAAGAACGCTGCGATAAATCGGCGCGTTGCGATCGACAGGCTTACATATCGTCACGTGGTCCGCGTCGATGGGTATTGGGTTGACACCGCTAACGCCGGGATCCGCGCTCTCTTTTGTGACGACGTGCGCGCCCTTAGTCTTGAGCGTTTCATAGTAAGCGGTAGTCGCAATTCCCTGCTTGCCAGCTAACATGCGGTAGGATTGGTTGAGTTCGTCTAGCTGCGGGTTGCCCGCTTTCAACGTCTCGATGTGTTTCGAAATGAATTTGGTCGCGACGAAGCCAAGCGCCGACGCGAGGCTCGAACCGGAATGGGGTGTGGCCAAAAACGCGACGAATTTGATGCTTTTGGCAATTTTCTGCCAGTCGGAGTCTTCGGATTCCGAGCCAGTGCGGATGATTTGCTTAGCCAGAAGACCGCCGAGGCTATGCGCGATCACAGCGATGGGGCGCGACCCGAAATCCAGCCCGGCGAGATGTTCAAGTACAGCTTTCGCGCGTTCGTAGAGCGACATGCTCTCTTCGATCCATTTGGCGAAAAGCTCTGCCGGATATCCGAGTGCGTATACGTTCGCCATCCCCACATCCTGCGCGATCCATTGGGGCCAATACGCATCGGCGTGATTGGTTGCGGTTGCGCAGGTCCATGTCCCCTTCGGATCCCCCGAGAGCCCATGGATGAAGATCACATCGAAAGACCCCGTGCCTCCTGCAATCAGTTCGAATGTGAAAGATGACATCCTGCCAACGCAACCTTGAACTGTCTAGCCGCCTACCTCTCCCACAATATCGCGTACTAGGTGGTATGTAGAAAGTAAATTCGCGCGCGTCGGGCGCTGGCCCAACCGTAATAAGTATGGCAGGCGGGCGATAGGCGTCGCTCGCGCTTAATGACGGAGATGGGGCGCAAAGCGGACAGACGCGGCTTTCTCGATCTACGGCGTCAGGACAGTCGGCTTTCGCATCAATTGGGTGAGGCTTGGTTCAGGACATGCAGCAATCTTGCCCGAACTTTGGCGGCCGGCCTCGCCCGCCTTTCTCGCTTTATGGTTATGGGTCAGCCCACAGTGTTGTTGATGCGCTCCCCCGTGAAGGGGAGCGCACGAGACGGGGCATGCCGTTCAGCGCAGGCCGCCGCTGGCGGTCAGGCGTTCGCCGGTCAGCCAGCGGGCGTCGTCGGAGGCGAGGAAGACGGCCACGGCCGCGATGTCGTCCGGCTGGCCCGTGCGGCCCAGCGGGGTCTGCGCCACGATGCCTTGCTCGAAGTCGGAGCCGACGAACCCGGCGGTTTGCGTGCCCTCGGTCTCGACGATGCCCGGATTGATGGCGTTGACCCGGATCTTGCGCGGGCCCAACTCATTGGCCAGCACGCCGGTGATGGCGTCCACCGCGCCCTTGGTCCCGGTATAGACGGCCGAGTTCGGCACGAACAGGCTGGTGACGGCGGAGGAGATGTTGATGATGCTGCCCCCTTCGCCCAGGTGCTTCGCGGCCGCCTGGGTGGTCAGCAGCAGGCCCAGTACGTTCACGTCGAAGATGCGGCGGTAGTGGGCCTCGGTCACCTCCCCGATGGCGGCGAATTCATAAACGCCGGAGTTGTTGACCAGGATGTCCAGGCGGCCGAATTCCTTGACCGCCGCGTCGATCAGGCCCTGCGCCTGGTCCGCCTTGGTGACGTCGCCCTGCACGGCGATGGCCTTGCCGCCCGCCGCCGTGATCGCCTGGACCACCGCGTCCGCGCCGGCCTTGCTCGATGCATAATTGACCACCACGGCGGCGCCTTCCGCCGCCAGCGCCTTGGCGATGCCGGCGCCGATGCCCTTGGACGCGCCCGTCACCACGGCGACCTTATCGGTAAGCTTTCCCATGTTTTCCATTCCTTTGAATTGGGGGCCGAACTGGGGTCAGCCGCAGGATGCCGGCTTTGTCCCATAGTTCGGAATATCGGAACTATTGAACCGGCCAACAACCCCCCACATATTAAAAAAGTCATGAGGCCCCTTTTTCACCCCGCGCTTGACGACGTACGACCGGAAGCGATCCTCCACGCCCTGTCCGATCCGGTGCGGGCGGCGATCTTCACCCAGATCGCGGGTATGGGCTGTGTGCAGGCATGCTCCGCGTTCGCGGCGGTGGGTGACCGGGTCATCCCCAAATCATCGCTGTCCCACCACATCAAGGTGCTGCGCGAGGCCGGCCTGATCCGGTGTGAGCGGCATGGCGTGGAGATGCGCAACCATTCGCGCTGTTCCGAGGTGGATCAGCGCTTCCCGGGCCTCATCGCGGCGATCCTGAACGCCTACGCGAAGGCAGGGGCATAGGGACACCGGCCCAAGCTACCGCGCGTCCTCCACCATCATCGCCGCCGCTCGCTCCGCGATCATCATGGTGGGGGCGGCGGTGTTGCCCGAGGTGATGCGCGGCATGACGGAGGCGTCGGCCACGCGCAGGCCCTGCACGCCGATGACGCGCAGGCGGGCGTCGGTGACGGCGTGCGGGTCGTCTTCGGTGCCCATGCGGGCGGTGCCCACGGGGTGGAAGATGGTGGTGCCCACGTCGCCGGCGGCCTGCGCGATGTCGGCGTCGCTGCGCAGATGGGCGCCGGGCTTGTATTCCTCCGGCTGGAAGGCGGCCAGCGCCGGGGCCTGGGCGATGCGGCGGGCCAGGCGCAGGCTGTCCGCCGCCACCCGCCTGTCCTCCTCCGTCGCCAGGTAGTTGGGCTGGATGACCGGGGCGTCGGCCGGGTCGGGGCCACGGGCGTGAATGCTGCCCCGGCTGGTGGGGCGCAGGTTGCAGACGCTGGCGGTGAAGGCGCCGAAGGGGTGCAGGGTATCGCCGAACTTGTCCAGCGACAGGGGCTGGATGTGGAATTGCAGGTTGGGGGTGGCGTATTCCGGCCCGCTGCGGGTGAAGGCGCCCAGTTGCGACGGCGCCATGGTCAGCGGCCCGCGCCGGCGCAGGGCATAGTCCAGCGCCATCCACGCCCGGCGGGGCAGGGACTTGTACAGCAGGTTCAGGGTGGGCACGCCCGTCACCTTGAAGATGGGGCGCAGTTGCAGGTGATCCTGCAAATTCTCCCCCACCCCCGGCCGGTCGGCGATGACCGCGACACCCAGGTCGCGCACCCGCGCGCCGGCGCCGATGCCGGAGCGTTCCAACAGGGCCGGCGTCGCCACGGCGCCGGTGGCCACCACCACTTCCCGCCGCGCCGCCAGGGTGCGGGGGCCGTGCGGGATGCGCAGGCGCACGCCGCGGACGCGCGTGCCATCGATGGTCAGGCGCTCCGCCAGGGTGCTGGTGATGACGGTCAGGTTGGGGCGGTGGCGCACGGGGTCGAGGAAGGCGCGGGCGGCACTCCACCGCCGGCCACCCTTCTGGTTCACCTGGAAATAGCCGCAGCCCTCGTTGTCGCCTTGGTTGAAATCCTCGGTGCGGGGGATGCCGCACTGACCGGCGGCGTCGATAAAGGCGTCCAGCAGGGCCCAGCGGATGCGGGGATGGTCCACATGCCATTCGCCCCCGGCGCCGTGAAAAGGGCTGGCGCCCGCCACATGGTCCTCCTGCGCCAGGAAGGTGGGCAGCACATCGTCCCAGCCCCAGCCCGGCAGCCCCATCTGGCGCCAGCCGTCATAGTCGGCGGCCTGGCCGCGCATGTAGATCATGGCGTTGATGGCCGAGCAGCCGCCCAGCACCTTGCCGCGCGGATAGGCTAGGCTGCGGCCGTTCAGGCCCGGCACCGCCTCGGTCTTGAACATCCAGTCGGCGCGGGGATTGCCGATGGCGAAGAGATAGCCGACGGGGATGTGGAACCAGAGCCAGTCGTCCTTGCCCCCGGCCTCCACCAGGGCCACGCGCACGGTGGGATCGGCCGACAGCCGGTTGGCCAGTACGCACCCGGCCGAGCCCGCGCCCACGACGATGTAGTCGAAGATGTCGGTTTCGGCGGTGGCGGTGATCATGCGGGCGGCCCTCCCAGGCGGTTGTTTCCCGCCAGTGTCGGCCGTCCGCAAGCCCCCTGGCAAGCGCCGAGAGGGCGCTTGCCAGGCCAAGAGTCACAGCAGCTTCAGGATCACGGCTTCAGGGTTTGGGCCTTCAGTGTCACGGTCTGCGTCTCGCCCAGGGTCAGGGCGTCGCTGCCCAGGGCCACGGTGTAGCTGCCGGCCGCCACCTTCCACTCATGGGCCTGGGCGTCGAAATCGGCCAGCAGGCGCGGGTCGACGGTGACGCTGACCGTCTTGCGCTCGCCCGGTTTCAGGTCCACGCGGCCGAAGCCCAGCAGGCGGGTGCGCTTCCCCTGCGGGCCCGACACCAGATAGACCTGCCCCACGTCCTGTCCGGGGCGGGCGCCGGTGTTGGTGACGGTGAAGCTGATCTTCATCGCCTCCCCGGCATGGGCGCCGGCGGCGGCCTTCAGCCCACCTTGCGCGAAGGTGGTGTAGCTGAGGCCATAGCCGAAGGGGAACAGGGGCGTCAGGCCCTTGGCCGCGTACCAGCGGTAGCCGACGTCCGCCTTCTCCGGATAATGGGCGTCGATCAGCTTGGTGCGGTCGCGCTCGTAAAAGCCGGCCAGCTCCGGGCTGGGCAACTGGCTTTCATCCCGGGGGAAGGTGATGGGCAGGTGGCCCGAGGGGTTGACGTCGCCGAACAGGATGTTGGCGATGGCCTGGCCGCCCCGGATGCCGGGGTACCAGGCCTCCACCACGCCGGCCACCTTGTCCAGCCAGGGCATGACCACGGGGCCACCGGTTTCCAGCACGACGATGGTGTTGGGGTTGGCGGCGGCCACGGCGGCGATCACCGCGTCCTGGCCCTGGGGCAGGGTCAGGTCCGGCACGTCCTGCCCCTCGATGTTCCATTGCGTGGCGAAGACGAGGACCACGTCCGCCTGCTTGGCGGCGGCCACGCTTTCGCTGACGTAGCGGCCGTCGGCGAAGAACACGGCGTCCTTGCCGGCCTTGTCCTCGATGGCCTTCAGGGGCGCGTCGGGCTGGTAGACGGCGTCGGAGATGTGGACCAGTTCCCCGGTGCCGCCGATGTGGATGAAGGCGCCGTTCTTGTAATCATGGTTGGGCCCGTCGGCCGCCAGCACCTGGGACGACCCGCCGCCCGACAGCACGCCGGCGTCGGCCAGCCCGCCGATGACGGCGATGCGCTTGCCTTTGGCGAGGGGCAGGACGCCGCCCTTGTTCTTCAGCAGCACGATGCCGCGCTCCGCCACCGTGCGGGTCAGGTCGGCGTGGCCCTGGAAGTCGATGGGCCCGGTGGGGGCCTTCACGTCGAACACCCCGGTGGCGAACAGGGAGCGCAGGATGCGCCGCACCATGTCCGATACGCGGGCCGCCGGAATCTGCCCGGCCTCGACCGCCGCCTTCAGCGGCTTGTCGAAGAACACCTCCTTGTCGATCTGCTCACCCGACTGCTGGTCCAGGCCGTTCATGGCGGCGCTCAGCGCCGGGGTGGCGCCCCAATCGGACATGACCCAGCCCGGATAGGCCCAGTCGCCCTTCAGCACCTTGTTCAGCAGGAAATCGTTATCGCAGGCCCAGGGGCCGTTGACGCGGTTGTAGGAACACATGACGGAGCCGGGCTTGCCCGCCTCGATGGCGAACTGGAAGGCCAGCAGGTCGCTTTCGCGCAGCGACGCCTCGTCGATCACCGCGTTCACGGCGCGGCGGCTGGATTCCTGGCTGTTGATGGCGAAGTGCTTCACCGTCGCCACGATGTGCTGGTCCTGGGTGCCGCGGATGGCCTGGCCCGCCAGCGTGCCGGCCAGCAGCGGGTCCTCCCCCAGATATTCGAAGTTGCGGCCGTTGCGGGGCTCGCGCGTCAGGTTCACGCCGCCGCCCAGCAGGACGTTGAAGCCCTTGCGCGCCGCCTCGTCGCCCACCATGGCGCCACCCTGGTAGGCCAGCTCCGGGCTCCATGTCGCGGCGATGGCCAGGCCGGCGGGCAGCCCGGTGGCGCCATCGGGGCGCAGGCGGTGGGGGGTGGTGACGCCCAGGCTGGCGTCCGTCTCGCGCAGGGCCGGGATGCCCAGGCGCGGCACGCCGGGGATGTAGCCGGCGGACCAGACCACCCCGTCCGGCAGGTGGTCGATCTTGTAGGGCAGGGCCATGATGCCGTGCAGCATGCCGATGCGCTCATCCAGCGTCAGTTGGCTTTCCAGCAGGCGCGCGCGCTCATCCGGCGACAGCTTGGCATCCATCCAGGGGCCCGGCACCGACGGGGTGGGGGGCACGGCGGCGGCGGTGGCCCGCGCCGACATTTCGGCTTCCAGCGGGATCTGGGCATGCGCGGGGGAAACCAGCGCGCCACCGGCGGCAAGGGCGCAAAGGGCGGCGCCGGCGGCAAGGCGGCGAAGGGGGGCGCGGGGCATGGACGGATACTCCCTCGATTTTATTGCCGCCGGACGGGCCCGGCGGGGCATATGACAACCTTGTCATATGGCGGGCACTCTAAGGGTTCGCCTCTGGCGGGCGCAACCGGTTTGTGGGGCAGGTGGAATGGGGCCTGGATGGGGCCGAATGGGGGACCTCCCAATGCGCGTCTATGCCGCCCGTCGGCGCCGGGTTTGGCTGGGGAAACCATGAGGGGAGGACAGGCCATGGCCGAGATCAGGACATCCGCAGGCATTACCATCCACATCGACGCCGGGAATATCGGCACGCTGACGGGCGGACCCGGCGGCACCATGCTGGCCGGCCTGGGGGAGGCGGTGACGACGGCGGAGGCGCCAGACGCCCTGCTGCTCCGCCTGGGCCTGGGGGCGGATTTCGCGCGGCTGACCCGGCCTGACGGGTCGCCCCTCTGGGTGCGCGGGTCCTCGGTGTCACTGGTGCGCCCGCCCCTGCCCACGGAAATCCCGCCGGGCGGCACGGCCAAGGCGACGCTGGTCGTGGGCGGTGGCCATCAGACGGTGGCGGAGGATGTCGCTGCCGTCCTGAGCGCCGTCAACGCCCACGGCGGGAGTCTTTAGGGCGTTCCGCAGCGGGTGGACAGACCCGTGGTAGGCGGCTATTCGGCGGCGTCGGCGAAGCGGGTGCGATAGGCCGTGGGGCTGGTGCGCAGGCGGGCGCGGAAATGGTGGCGCAGGATATCGGCCCCGCCGAACCCGCACTCCGCCGCCACTTGCTCCAGCGACAGGGAGGTGGCCTCCAGCAGGGTGCGGGCGCGGCCCAGCCGCTCGGTCAGGATCCAGTCCTTGGGGCTGGTGCCGGCGGCCTCGCGGAAGCGGCGCACCAGGCTGCGCTCGCTCATGCGCGCCTGGGACGCCAGGCGGGCCAGGGTCAAATCCTGGTCCAGGTTGCGGCGGATCCAGTCGAACAGCGCGGACAGGGGGGCGGCCTCATCGGCCAGGGGTGCCTCCACGAACTGCGCCTGGCCGCCGTCGCGGTGGGGCGGGATGACCAGGCGGCGGGCCACCTGGTTGGCGATGCGGGCGCCGTGGTCCCGGCGCACGATGTGTAAACACAGGTCCAGGCCGGCGGCGCTGCCGGCGGAGGTCAGCACCGACCCCTCGTCCACGTACAGCACGTCGGGTTCCACGCGGATGTCGGGGAACCGCTCCGCCAGGGTTTGGGCATAGCGCCAGTGGGTGGTGGCGCGCTTGCCCGCCAGCACGCCGGCCGCCGCCAGGACGAAAACGCCGGAGCAGATGGACACCAGCCGCGCCCCGCCCGCGTGCGCCTGGCGCAGGGCATCCAGCAGGGCCGGCGGCACCGGCGCGTCCTTGCCGCGCCAGCCGGGAATGATGATGGTGCCGGCGGCGGCCAGGTCGCGCACATCGCCGTCCGCCAGCACCTGGATGCCGCCCACGGCGCGCAGGGGGCCGGGCTCGGCCGCGCAGACGCGGAATTGATACCAGTCCGCCATCTCCGGCCGGGGCAGGCCGAACACCTCCACCGCCACCCCGAACTCGAAGGTGCACAGCCCGTCATAGGCCAGCACGGCCACGGCGCGATTGCGCGGGGGTGTCGGGGCGGCTGGGGTGGGGCGGTGCAGAGTCATGGATGCCATGAAAACACCAGCGCCCCAGGGGCGCCAGGGGCTGGTGGCGGCTTGGCCGGAAATGCCCGCCTATTGGCGGAATGGCTATGGTGGCGTGCCCTCACCGCCCGGTGCCCTTATAGCGGCGTCGCACTGCGGACAATGCCGGACGACGCGGCCACTGACGATGCCGCAGGCGGGGCACAACCGGAATCCCGTCAAGGCCCCGCCGATCATGAAGGGCGCGGCCAGGGCCAAAGGCCAAGCCTGCGTCCAGCCCCAGCACGCCCAGGCGTAAAGAAAGACGGCTAGCGCGATGCCGGCATAAAGCCAGTGATAGGTCCGGTTGCGCCGCACGGGGTTGCCGGGAACCAGATGGCACCAGGCTATGGCGGCGGCCAGCGGTGCCACGGCCAGGCCCAGAAGGATGCCGCCGATGACGGTCCAGGCCGGACTCACCGGGCGTCCCCCGCGTCGCTGTACGCATGGCCGCAATGGGCGCAGTGTTTGGGTGGGATCAGGCTGCGGGGCTGGGCGGCGATGCCGCAGTGGTTGCAGACTCGGGACGTGGCCAGGGCTACGGCCGCGACGCCGCTCATCAACAATAATCCGGGCCAGCCCTGGGCCAGGCCCACGTTCAGCAGCAGCGCGGCGCCGAACAGGACGACAGGCACCGCGCAGTAATAGGGCAGGATGGCGCGCCGCACGGCGGGCTCCCCCGGCACATGAAACAGCACGACGCCGAAGCCCAAGGTGAACAGGGCCCCCAGGATCAGCAACAGCAGGGCCAAGCCGGGCAGGGAATGGGCATGAACCACGGAAACCTCCCATCCGGGCGGTCCCCAAGATGACCAGGACCCACCCGCGATGAGGGCATTTTAAGGCAGGACTGCCACTGTGTGACGCAGGACTGTGCCGTCCCAGCCCTGCGTACGATGCGTTGGTCAGTCCTGATGGGCTTCCGGCTGCATCACCGCCAACTCGTTGCCCGAGGGGTCGGTGAAGTGGAAGCGGCGGCCGCCGGGAAAGCTGAAGATGGGGCGGACGATGGTGCCGCCCGCGACGGTGACGGCGGCCAGTGCCTCCTCCAGCGCGTCCACCTGGATGACCGTCAGCGGCGCCTTGGTCGCCTCCGCCGCATCGGCCTGCAGGCCGATGTCCACGTCGCCGGTCATGGTGCAGGCGTAGCTGGGACCGAAGCCGGTCAGGGACCAGCCGAAGGCCTTTTCATAAAAGGTCTGCGACGCGGCCAGGTCGCGGGTGGGCAGTTCGATGTAATTGGGCCGGGCCATGGGATGTGCCTTCCTGTCGGCGGTTGTCGTTGAGGGGGAACCTTAGCGCGGGTCGATGACAGCCCCTGTCAGCAGGACATATCAGCAGGACGTTGGCCGGAACCGCCCGCCTTTTGGCGGGGGGGCCCCTGGCGGTCGGGCGCCGCATGGGGGACAAAGGGCCATCGCCACCGTTTGACAGGAGATCCCGCCATGGCCGACCCCGCTCTCACTTCCGCCGGCCCCTCCGTTGTCGCCAAGACGCCCGCCGCCGCGCCGGACGACGCCGTGGCGCATTTCGCCGCGAAACTGGCGTTTGAAACCGACTGCGCCGACGTCTGGTACGCCACGACCCAGGAGACCAGGGACTTCGTACTGCTGGACGTCCGCACCCCGGCCCTGTTCGCCGCGGGCCATGTGCCGGGTGCCGTCAACATCCCGACCCGGCAGTTGACCGAGGCGCGGTTGGCGGACTACCCGGCGGACACGCTGTTCGTCGTCTACTGCGCCGGCCCGCACTGCAACGGCTCCACCAAGGCGGCGCTGAAGCTGGCGCGCCTGGGGCGCCCGGTGAAGGAGATGATCGGCGGCCTGACGGGCTGGATCGATGAAGGCCTGGGCCTGGCGCGCGGTTAGGGAAGTCCGGTCAGGGCCTTGGCCATTTCCGTGGTCGGGGCCCATCCCGCCTGCTCATACAAGGGCCGGCCGGCGGCTGTCGCATGCAGGACGGCGTAGGCGATGCCGCGCTCACGGAACGCCGACTCCGCCAAGGCCATCAGCCTGCGGGCCAAGCCTTGGCGCCGGTGGCCGGGCTCGACATAGACGTTCAGGACATAGCCCCGCCGCGCCTCCTCGGCATGCGACGGATGGGGCGGCCAGTCGACCTCCATCAGGCCGATTCCGGCAACGACCGCGCCATCGGCATCGGTCAAGGCGAACCCGAAGTAACGCCCATCGGCCAAGCGGGGTGCCAGCCACGTGCGGAAGGGTGCCTCCATGGCCGCGATGGCGGCTTCGGGCCGGCCGGAGTCGCGGAACATGGCGGACCGGTGCCGGCACACCAGGTCCAGGTCGTCCGGTGTCAGTGGGCGGTGCGTCAGCGCCATGGGCTTCCCCGTCGTTTCGGGAAACCCTTGTAAGGCCGGACGCACCGCTTGACCAGATCAGGCGGCGCGCACCCCGCCCAGGAAGCCAGCCACGTCGCTCTTCAGCCGCTCCGCCCTGTCGGTCATGGACGTGGCCGCCTGGCGCAGGTCACCGGCCACGGTGGTCGACTGCTCCACCGCCTCGCGCACCTCATCGATGCTGGCGGTGATCTGGTGGGTGGATGCGGCCACTTCCTGCACGTTGCGGGCGATTTCCCGCGTGGCGGCCCCTTGCTCCTCCACCGCCGCCGCGATGCCGGAGGTGATGCCGCCCATGGTGTGGATGACATCGGAAATGGCGCGGACGCCGTCCACGGCGCTGCGCGTCACCGTCTGGATCTCGTTGATTTGACGCGTGATATCCTCGGTCGCCTGCGCCGTCTGGTTGGCCAGATGCTTCACCTCGGACGCCACCACGGCGAAGCCCTTGCCCGCGTCGCCGGCCCGCGCGGCCTCGATGGTGGCGTTCAGCGCCAGCAGGTTGGTCTGGCTGGCGATGGCGGTGATCAGGCCCACGATCTCCCCGATCTTGGCGCTGGCGGCGGCCAGCACGGCGATGGCGTGGTCCGTCTCCTCCGCCTTGGCCATGGCATCGTTGGCGATGGTGGTGGACTGCGCCATCTGGCGGCTGATCTCGGCGATGGAGGCGGACAGTTCCTCCGCCGCCGCGGCCACGGTGTTGATGCCGTTGGAGGCGGTCTGGGCGGCGCTGGCGACGGTGGACGCCTGCCGGCTGGATTGCTGCGCCGTTTCCGTCATGGCGGCGGAAGTGGCGGCCAGGTGGCCGGCCGCTTCCTCCACGGCGTTCAGGCCGGCGCTGGCGCGGCTGTCGAAGGTGCGGCACAGGCCATCCACCGCCAGGGCGCGATCCAGCGCCGCCTGCCGGGCAGCGGCGGCGTCGCGCTCGGTGGCGCGGGCCCTGGCGGCGTTGTCCCGCAGCACGGTCAACGCGGTGGCCATGGCGCCCACCTCATCCTGCACACGGGGCGCGGCGATGTGCACATCCAGATCATCCTCCGCCAGGCGGGTGATGGCCTGGGTCAGGTCCTTGATGGGCAGGGTCACGCGCCGGCGCAGCACCCAGGCCACCAGGGCGGTGATGGCGGCCACGAAGGCCAGCGTCAGACAGCCCAGCAACAGTTGCAGGCGCGCGTCGCCCAAGGCCTCCTCATTCATGTCCCGGGCGGTTTCCAGCGCCCGGTCGCGCAGGATCAGCGCGTTGTCCAGCATGGGGCTGGTCCAGGCCCGCCAGGCGGCGTTGTCCATGGGGCTGGGACCGCCGGTGCGTGCCGCCTCCAGGATGGCCTGGTAGCGCGGCTCCCCCTCCTTCATCAGGGTATTTTCCTCGGTCGTCAGCGCCTCGGCCAGCTTGGCGGGGCTGCCGAGGTTGGCCACGGCCTGCTTTTGCAGGCGCCACAAGGTGGCGACCTGGCCGGTCAGCTGCGTGGCGGTGTGAAGGCGCTTCGCATCCAGCGCCTGCCCCGATTGGAACAGGCTGAGAATGGCGGAACGGGTACCGGCGGCGGCGCGCAGGTCCTGCGCCATGGCGGCGATCTGCAAGGGGACGGTCAGGTCGGCCGATGCCGCGGCGGTGCGGCGGAAGGCCAGGTCGGCGGCGTGGTCGACGGCGCTGGCGGTGGCGGCGATGCCATCCTGCATGCGGCCGGCCGCGTCGGCGGGCCGGTCGGCTTTGGCCTGGGCCGTGGCGGCCTTGGCGCCCGAGCGCGTGTCGGCCAGCAGTTTTTCCGCCTGCGCCAGGCTGGCAAGGTCCAGGTGCGCCGCCGCTGTGCTGGTGCGCGCCTCCGCCAGGGCGGCGTCCGTGGCCGCCATGGCCTTGCCTTGCGCGCTGGTGGCGTTGGTGTCGGCGGCCCCCTCGGCGCTGAAGGCGGCGTTCCAGGCGCTGCGCTCCGATGCCAGCAGGGCGCCCAGCTTCAAGGTTTGGCCATACGCGGCCAGGCTGCGTTCCGCGGTGGCCTGGGCCGCGAGATCGCGGGCGGCCACGAAGGCGATGATGCCGGACAAGGCGACGGCCAGGGCGGCGACGCCGCCGATACCGGACAGGACGGTCTTGCTGATATTCATTGGGTACCTTCTGGCTAGCCTTTGCGGGACAGAGGGTGTTTCCACTGAAAGTAGCGATATAGCGGCAAGGTTAAGGATGCATGAACGAGGCTTGGCGCGCCTTGCATTGTCACCGGTTTATTGGCGACATCGTACAACGTTTACTGCCAAAGATAATCCTGAAGTCCCAATTCCGACGATGCCCACCGATCGCGGCTTACGTATAGTGGCCATTGGGATATGGCTAGGTGCGACGGCTTGAGCGTGAAAGAGGCAGGTGTGACCCGGTCGGTGTCTGAGACGGATCGTATCCGCGCGCTGGAGCATCAGGTGGAGCGCCTGGGCGAGGTCGTGCTGACCCAGTCCCTGCTGGCCGATTCCGAATTGGACCTGGGTGCCTTCATGCAGACGGTGGTGGACCGGCTGCAGCGCCTCACGGGGGCCAAGGGCGCCGTGGTCGAGCTGGCAGAAGGCGAGGACATGGTCTATCGCGCCGCCAGCGGTGCCGTGTCCCAGTTCGTCGGTGTGCGCCTGAAACGCAAGGGCAGCCTCTCCGGCTATTGCGTCGAGACCGCCAGGGTCCTGATGTGCGCGGACAGTGAAACCGATGACCGCGTGGACCGGGCCGCCTGCCGTACCGTGGGTGTCCGCTCCATGGTGTGCGCGCCGTTGTTCGAGGCGGGACGCGCCGTCGGGGTGCTGAAGGTCATGGGCACGGAGCCCAACGCCTTCTCGTCCGAGGACGTGGCCCTGCTTCAGATGATGGCCAAGGCCCTGGGCGGGGCGCTGGGCAAGCAACTCAGCTTCCATGAAAAGCAGCTCCTGCTGGAGGAACGGACGGCCACCGTCGCCAGGCTTGAGGTCGAGGTGGCGGAACGCCGCCGCGCCGAGGCAGCGCTCCAGGTCCAGGCGCTGGAAATGGCGACCTTGGCGGAACAGCGCGACCACGCCCGCCTGGCGGCCGAGGCGGCCAGCCGCGCCAAATCCGAATTCCTGGCCAACATGAGCCACGAGATCCGCACGCCCATGAACGGGGTGCTGGGCATGGCGCAGTTGATCCTGGACACCAAGCTGGATGGCGAGCAACGGATGCTGGCTTCCGCCATTCACGACAGTGGCGAGATGCTGCTGTCCATCCTCAATGACATCCTGGACGTCTCCAAGCTTGAGGCCGGCAAGGTCGAGCTGGAAGAGATCGACTTTTCCATGGATGAACTGGCCGATGGCGTCGCCATGCTGCTGTCGCCCAAGGCGGCGGAAAAAGGGCTGGACCTGGTCTGCTACGTCGAGGACGCGGCCCACGGCGCCTATCGTGGCGATCCCACCCGCGTGCGCCAGATCCTCACAAATTTGGTCGCCAACGCCATCAAGTTCACCAGTCGCGGTTCCGTCGCCATCGAGATCGGCCTGGAACCCGGCGCGGCCGTCCCCAGCGCGGTCGCCGATGCCGATGGCCGATGCCGTCTGCGCATCGCCGTCAGCGATACCGGCATCGGCATTCCGCCGGAGCAGCGCGACCGCCTGTTCCAGAAGTTCAACCAGGCGGACAGCTCCATCACCCGCCGTTTCGGGGGCACCGGCCTGGGCTTGTCCATCTGTCGCCAGTTGGTGGAACTGATGGGGGGCGACATCGGGGTGGACAGTGATCCCGGTAAGGGCAGCACCTTCTGGTTCATCGTTCCCCTACGCCCGGTGGCCGCCACGCTGGTGGACCGGCATACCCTGGCGGGCGGCATCAAGGGCTTGCGGGTGCTGGTGGTCGACGACATTCCCCTGCACCAGAAAATCCTGAAACGTGCCCTGGGTGACCTGGGCCTGGTGGTCAGCTTGGCCGATGGGGCCACATCCGCCCTTGAGGCGCTGGAGCGGAGCTGGGCCGAAGGCCAACCGCCGGACCTGGTGTTGCTGGATTTCGCCATGGCGGACGGGCGGGGTGACATTCTGGGTCAGCGCATCCGGAGTGACAGCCGTTTTGCCGAGACCAAGCTGGTCCTTATCTCCTCCTTCGGGGTGATCGACCGGGGCGACGCGGATGTCGACGTCTTCGCCGCCGTTCTGGCCAAGCCGGTGCGGCGCCAGACCTTGCTGGACGTCCTGAGCCGCCTGTTCCTGAGCCAGGTGGCGAGCGGCGGCCCCGGCGAGGGGGCGGAGGGTGGCCAGATGGCGCCGGCCGCTGTGGGGGGGAACACGGGCCGCCGTGTGCTGTTGGTCGAGGACAACCAAATCAACCAGCAGGTCGCCCTGCTGATGCTGCGCAAGGAAGGGTACGACGTCACCCTGGCGGAGGATGGGGAAGAAGGCGTGCGCGTGGCCACGGCGCCGGGCGCTGACTTCGACCTGATCCTGATGGATGTGCAAATGCCGCGTATGGATGGGCTGGAGGCCACCCGCCTGATCCGGGCCAGACACGCGGAGCGGGTGCCCATCATCGCCCTGACAGCCAATGCCATGGCGGGCATGCGGGAAGAATACCTTGAGGCGGGCATGGACGACGTTGTTGCCAAGCCCTTCGATCAGGGGAAATTCCTGGCGGCGGTGGCGCGCTGGACCAGCACCTCGCCTCACGAACCCGCCCCGGCGGCGGTTGATCCCCTGGCATCCACCCCGGTGCTGGACGAGAGCGTCCTGCGGCGTCTGGAGGCGATCGCCGGCCGTGATCAATTCCGCAGCCTGATTGCCAGTCTGGTGGCGCATGGCGATGAACGGCTGGGCCGGGTGGCGGCTTTACGGGCACGGGGCGACCTGGACGGGTTACGCGCTGAAGCCCACGATCTGATTTCAACGGCGGGCAGCGCGGGTCTTAAGCGGCTGCAGGCCCTGGGCGAGGCGCTGCACGCCGCCTGCCTCGATCCGGACCGGCAGGCCGACCGAATATTGTCATTGGCGGATGATACTGTCACGGCGGGGCGCCAAGGCTGGGCCGCGGTAGCGGAGCGCTTTGGCGGCGAACCTCTTTCCGCTGTCATGGGGAAAGCTGAATAACTGGTGGGGTTTATTGACAGAAATGCCTGTTCTCTATATTTTGACTGGGGCTTCTTTGTCTATCCGGTTCATTGAAGTAATTGTCTGATTTGGCGGATCGGCTGAGATATATTTGGAATAATTTGTTGGTAGTCACGATGGCCTTGACAGAAATGCCAGCCTCCCCGAAGGGGGGCGGCCAAGCGCTCACATTGGATAAGCGGGACGAGCGCATTGCGGAACTTGTCCGCGAGCTGGCGGATCGTGATCTCAACATTGAGCGTCTCAATCAGTTGGTGGATGAGCGCACATATCAATTGCAGGCATCCGACGCAGACAGGAGTGTCCTGCGCCAGGAGTTGGCGCTGATCCATAAATCGCACAGCTGGCGATTGACATCTCCTTTGCGTTGGGCGTCCCGTCGCGCCCGTCAGGCCAAGGTCGCGTTGCGCACCTTGGCGCGCACCGCCCGCAATTATGGGGTCCTGGCGATGGCTGTGGATCCTCTGCGCATCCACCGCGATCATGGCGTGGGGGGCGTCAAGTTCTGGCTGATGAATGGCGTTGTCCCCGGCATGCTCTCGGTACCGATATCGCCGCCTGGTGTCGATGTTATGCCGGTCGCCGGGCGGGGGCCCGACGGTTACGTCTATCGCGCTCCCCGTCCTCCCATCGACTTGGCGGCATCGATCGCGGCCCTGTCCAGGCCGCCCACCTTTTCCATTGTCGTGCCCGTCTACAACACACCGCCCGCTATCCTGGACGCGGCACTGCGCTCCGTCTCAGCGCAGTGGTATCCCCATTGGCAGCTGGTTTTGGTCGACGATGCGGGAACCGATCCCGCCACGGGGGCCGTGCTGGATGGTGTGCGTGACCCGCGTGTCACCGTGCTGCGTCTGAAGGAGAACAGGGGCATCGCTGGAGCCACCAATGCGGGCCTGGCAGCGGCAACAGGCGATTTCATCGTCTTCCTGGACCACGACGATGAGTTGACGGTCGACTGCCTTTACGAATTGGCGCTGTGCATTGATCGTGACAATCCGGATTTCATCTACAGCGACGAGGACAAGATTACGGAAGATGGGTGTTTCACCCAACCTTTCTTCAAGCCCGATTGGTCGCCCGACACAATAATGAGCACCATGTACACGTGCCATGTCAGTTGCGTGCGCCGGTCTTTGCTGCAGGATCTGGGGGGGCTCAGGTCGGAATATGATGGCTGCCAAGACTGGGACATGGTGTTGCGGATCGCGGAAAGGACACCCCTTATCCGTCATGTGCCCAAGGTGCTTTACCATTGGCGCATCATTCCGCAATCCGTCGCCGCGGACCTGAACGCCAAGCCCTATGTCATCGCCACATCCGAGCGGCTGCGCGCTGAGGCCCTTCACCGTCGCGGTCTGGATGGCACCCTGGAACCTCTGCCTCAGGTGCCGGGGTATTATCGCGTGCGGTACAATGTGAGGGGCACGCCGACCGTTTCCATCATCATTCCCACGCGCGACAATTGGCGGGTCCTGGCCGCGTGCATCGACAGTATCCGCGCCAAATCCAGCTACGACAAATATGAGATCGTTGTCCTGGACAATGGAACGAAGGAACCGCCGTCGCTGGCCTATCTGAACCGCATCCGTAACTGGCCGGGGGTCAAGGTCATCCGCCATGACTTCCCCTTCAACTACTCGGAATTAAACAACCTGGGTGCCGAATCCGCCACGGGTGATGTGTTGTTGTTCCTGAATGACGACACCGAAGTGGTGACGACCGACTGGATCGAGCGTATGACCGGCTACGCCCAGTTGGATCATGTGGGCGCCGTGGGGGCCAAGCTGCTGTATCCCGGCGGGCGCGAGACGCAACATGCCGGCGTGCTCAATCTGCAAGATGGGCCGGGCCACGCCTTTTGGCGCGCGGATCCAGACGCCCACGGCTATTTCCTGCGTAATCTTCTGGAATACAATTGGCTAGCTGTCACCGGCGCCTGCCTGATGGTCGAGCGGCGGAAGTTCCAAGCTGTCGGTGGCTTCGATGTGAGCCTGCCCATCGCCTATAACGACATCGACATCTGCATGCGTTTGCACGAGGCGGGGTATTATAACGTGATGTGTCAGGCCGTGCGGCTGATCCACCATGAATCCGTCAGTCGTGGCGTGGACCACATGAGCGAAGAAAAGCGGGAGCGGCTGGTGCGAGATCGCCGGCGCCTTTACGATATGCACCCCAATTTCTATCAGCACGACCCGTTCCATAACCCCAACCTGCATCCTAACGGGATACATTTCGAGGCCGCACGATGACTGTTGTGATGCAGGCTACCGCTGCGGCTGCCGCCACTATGGTCCCGGCCGATGGCGTGCGGGACCGGGATGAAGGCGTGGCCCTGGCGTTGCGTCAGGCCGTGGCGGCCGCCGACGCCGTCTCCTTCGATTTCTTTGATACGCTGTTCTACCGCGTCGTCGACACTCCGGAAGATGTGTTCGACATCATTGGTCGTCGCTTCGGCCTGTCTGATTTCCGGGCCCAGCGGAAGGCCGCCCAGACCGAGGCGTTCGCCCGCATGCTGAAAGCGGGGCGCAAGGAGATTTCACTGGCCGGCATCTACGAATGCCTGCCCCTGGACCAGGCCCTTGTGCGGTCGCTGCAGGCGGCGGAGTACGCGCTTGAGCTGGACGTCATTCGCCCCGACCCCACGGTATTGGCGGCACTCCACCATGCGCTGGACCAGGGTAAGCCCGTGGTCATCACCTCCGACATGTATTTGACGGAGCCCTTTTTCCGCGAGGCGCTGGAGCGTTACGGCGTCCCGTCCGTGCCGCTCTTCATCTCCAGCACCTGTGATGCGACCAAGCGCGACTTCGGCGATCTTTTCGACTTGGTGGCCGACTATCTTCAGGTGCCTCGCGCCCGGCTTCTGCACATTGGCGATAATCCTCGCGGCGACATTGAACAGGCCGGTGCCAAGGGCCTGGCCACCTTCCTCTACCAGCGGGAAACGGTGGCGGCTGCGGCTGTCCGGGCCGACAGCAGTGAGGTGCCGACGGGATTGCGGGGACTGGGGTATAGCCTGGGCGGGCCGTGCGCCGTGGCGTTCCTGGACTGGATGGAAAGACAGGTACGCCAGGACGGCATCGACCATGTGTTGTTCCTGGCCCGTGACGGCTATGTCATGGACCGTATCGTTCGCGAAAACCCGGGGGCCTGGGACCTGCCGCAGTGCAGCTATTTTGGTGGTTCCCGCACCACCTATACCTTGGCCGCCATCACCGACCAGAATTTCACGACTTATCTTCCCTTCTTCCTATCCGGATCCGATGGCTTGTCGCCCTACGAGGTGCTCGAGCGCATCGGTGTGCCGGCGCCGGCGCCAGAGGTGATGCGGCAGTACGGGCTGGGTGACGATGTCCTCTTGTCGCCGGCCCTGCATGCCCGCATGCATGCCTTCCTGCACGAATACCGCTTTGAGATTCTGGCGATTTGTCGGCGCAACCGGCGCGGCCTGTTCAACTATATGAAGGAACTGGGGTTCCGGCGGGGTACCCGCGTCGCGCTCGTTGATGTGGGGTGGCACGGCACCACGCAGGAGGCGTTCGAGACGGCGATCCAGCCCATGGTCGATCTGAACGTCCAGGGGTATTATTTTTGCCTCGCTAATAGCGCGGACAGCGCGCGACGCCGACAGCGGCATGCCATGAGGGGGCTGTTTTCCACAGACAGCGTTGCCGACAGCGTGGTGCGGCGCCTTTACGATAACCGGGTGCTGATCGAACTGTTCTTCACCGCCCCGCATAATTCCATCATCGGGCTGGAGCCGGATCCTGCTGGTGTCCGTTGGCTGGAGGACGGGCGCTTCGACACCAAGGGGGAACTGTCCGCGGCTGCGGCGGCCGTCGCCGAAGGCATGCTCGCCTACGCCCGTGACCAGGTGGTGGCGCGCACGGCGGGTTCGGATGCCGCAACCGACAAGACCCTGCCCCTGGAAACCGCGTGGCGGCTGGTGGACCAACTGAATCGGCCGCAGAAGACTTTGGCCGATACCATTGCCGACCTTAAGAATTTCGACAATTGGGCGGCCACTCGCAACAAGGACGCGTTGCTCAAGGACGTATTATGCTGAGGTCTCCGCTGCTGGGCAGACGGCCGGCTACGCCGCCTGCAGCTTCCATTGCCGCCAGGAACAAGTGATAGGGTGTACTGCCGGGTAGGTCGCGCATGGTCGGTGCGCCGGTTTCATCCTGGGTTTCGATCCAGCGCCCGTTCGCGGGATCCAGGAAAACGGCATTCAGATGGCCGGCCAGACGCTCCGCCAGGGCGGCGGCGTCGTCGCCGGCAGGCGTTCCGCTGTGTCGCCGAGCTTGCGCCAGCGCGGCCTTGATCGCCTCGGCGACCGGCCAGATCCGACGGGTCCGCAGCAGAGGCGCCCCCTGCGGATCCATCTGGTCCATGATTCCACCGTCGGCCAGGAAGCCATGGGCGACGGCCTTGTCGAACAAGGCGTCAGCCAGCCGCAGCACCGTGGCGTCGCCGCCCTGCCGCACATAGCGGTCCAGCAGCCAGGCCCATTCGAAATGATGCCCGGGCTCCACGATGTGGCCGGTGGCGGGATCAGGGCGCCAGTCCTGGGTGAAGAATTCACCCAGGGTGCGGGTCGTCGCGTCATAAAAACGGCTACGGAACAGACCGACCACGATGCCGGCTTCGGTCAGCCAGGTCTCGTCGCCGGTGAACTCGTGCAAGGCCAGCAGCGCTTCCAGCAGGTGCATGTGTGGGTTTTGCCGCCGCAGGGCGCCGTTCAATGCCCAATCGGCGGCTGCCCCTTCCGCAAGGCCGCCCCATCCACCATCTGCCAAGGCTGGCATCGCCAGCCGGTCCCGCATCAGGCCCCAGGTTTCCTGCGCCAGCGATATGGCCTTCGGTGCCGCGAAGGCCGCGTGCGCATAAGCGAGCCCGAACAGGACAAAAGCGTGGCCGTAAAAGTCCTTAGACCCGTCCAGGGGCTGGCCATCTGGCTGCGCCTTGAAGAACCAGCCGCCATGACGCGCGTCCCAGAAATGGCGAACCAGGAAGTCGTATCCGCGCTCGGCAGCCGTTTGGCCGCTCCGCTCGCCGGCCAGGGCCGCATGGGCCAGGACGTACAACTGCCGTGCCTGCACCATGGACCGCTTGTAGCCCATGGGCAAGGGCTGTTCCGCCGCGTCCAGGCGCTCATGGAAACCGCCCTGGCCCGCGTCGGCGAACCTATCGCGACACAAGGGCAGCAAACGCTCCAAGGCATAGCGGGTCAAGGCGACAGTCGGCAGCATTGGGGGACCTGTCTCGATCTCGTTGAAAGTTCATCCCGATCGGTTTCCGCCGCGACGCCCTAGCTACGCGGTGGCACCGCCATGGTGAAACTCAGGGTCATTCTGTCCGCGTCCCGCGGAACCGCAGCGGGTGGGGGGGCGGGCCGGTGGTGATGTTGGTTCGCAGGCACGTTGGAGGACGGTGCTGGCTGCTCCGTGGCTTGGCCATGCACGGTCAGCACCGGCAGGCCGGCGCGTCCCACCAACTCATATAGTGTCGGCTGGGCAGAGGTCAGCGCGGCGCTCGCCTCCAGCGCCTGGATGCGGGCGACGGTTTGCGGGGCCAGGCCGTTGGCCGGAGGCGTGGCCTTGATGACCGCGGCGTCCACACGCTCAACCGGGGCGATGGTCGGGCATGCACCGGCGGGCACGTCGGGCGTATCGGCCTTGCACGTCAGATAGCGGGCCAGAATCGTCGCCGCTATGGCCATTCTCTCACGGCCCTCGGGCTTCAGCGCCGTGGCGTCGGACGCGAAAAACTGGGCGGCCGGCAGCGTCAGGGTGCCATTGGCGGCATCCGCCGACGCCTCGATCCGCTGGGCCTGCAAATCCTTGAGCAGCGCCTCGATCATGCGCGCGCGCTCTTCCATCAGCTTGGCGATGGTTTCCTGATAGGCCTTTTCAGACTGTTCATCCTTTGACTGGGGCGTTTCATCGATGTTGTACATCGATAAGGCCATCAGCATGATCAGGAAGATGAAGACGATGCCGGCCATCAGGTCGGACATGGAGGCGAAATAGCTCTCCTGGTCGTCCCCGTGTGCCCTGGTTCCCCGTCGCATGGCCGCGTTCCCGCCTTACCTAGGACGCCTGCCCCGCCGCCGTATCCGGCAGAGGGTTGGCTTGGGGGGCGGTCGCCGACGCGTCGCTCCCGTCCTGCGCCCAGTTGCCCAACAGCCGGTGGGCGGAGATCAAGGGGAAACACAGCTCGACGGCACGGCACAGATCATCCAGTGCCGCCTGCACTTTGCGCTGCCAGTGCCGGACGACGACGGATGTCACCAGAGAGGCGCCGATGCCGACTACCGAGCTGACGAACTTCATGGTGGACGCGGCCAGCAGTTGGCCCAGGGCCTGGCGCGCCTGCGCCAAGTCGCCCATCTGCAGGCCCTTGCTGGCGAAGTACAACCCGGCCACTAGGCCCAGGAAGGTGAACATCAGGCCCACGCCCACGAAATAATTGGGCAGCGCCACGTAGAACCGGAAATCCAGACCGCGGCTTTCCATGGCTTCCATGGAAAAATATTCTTGGGGCCGGATGGTGGAGTAGGCGCGCCGCTGGGGGCCATGGCCGGCATCCAGCAGCGTGGACTCGAACATCCGCCATTCATCCATCAGCAGCGGGCTGGACTCCATCAGCCGCTTCATCGACGCCGACCGGCGGTCATTGGGCTCCGCCATGATCAACATGGCCGACGCGGTGACCGACTTCAGGGTCTCCAAGGTACGCCGCACCTGACCGGCCCAGAAGCCAGCGAGAAGGGCGAAACAGGCAACCATCATGCCCGCCGCCAGCACCAGGGCGAATTCGGGCTGGCCGAACAGCGCTAGGTAAACCACCGCCACCGGCTTGGCCAGTTCACGGATCGTCAGGAAGAAGGACGATGCGTCACCGCCTTGGGCCAGCTTGAACCCAATAAGGGCCACGGTGACGGCGATGCCCGCCCAGACGTATTTTCTGACCATGGTCGGCGGCGTTTTCCAGAATGTCGAATGGGATGTGGACAGGGCGACCGACGCCCTCGGGCGTCAGGTCTCAGCCAACGACTGTTGATAGACCGCCGCCACTTCGGCCAGGGGACCGTAAGCGATGACGTTGCCGTTCCGCAAGTACAGCCCTTTGTTGCACCACTTCTCCAGCAATTCCAGGGAATGCGAAGCCAGGACCATCAGGCTGGAGCGCTGCACGAAATCCTCCATGCGCTTCTGGGCTTTGGCCAGGAAATGGCTGTCGCCTGCGGCCAGCCATTCATCCATCAGCAGGATTTCGGGCTCGACGCAGGTGGACGCCGCGAAGGCCAGGCGCAACATCATGCCGGCGGAATAGGTGCGGACCGGCATGTCGATATACGGCCCCAGTTCGGTGAACTCGACCACCTCCTCGACATGGACCTGCATATCCTTGGGATGGATGCCCATGTACATGCCGCGCAGCATGATGTTCTCACGGCCGGTGGCATCCGGGTTCATGCCCATCTGCACGTCCAGCAGCGCGGAGACGCGGCCCTGGGTGTGAAGGGCGCCGCTGGTCGGCTCATAAATCCCGGCCAGAGTCTTGAGCAGCGTCGTCTTGCCGGACCCATTCGGGCCGATCAGTCCCACCCGGTCGCCCTTGTCGATCGTCAGGGTCAGATGGCTCAGGGCGCGGACCAGGATACGATTGGCGGCGTCACGAGCGAGGTTGGTGCCCATCGGCGCCGAAAACAGCGCCTTCTTCAGGGAGCGACCGTTCGCCTGATAGATGGGGAATTCAACCGTGAGGTCTTGCAAATGCAGGGAGGCCATAAATCACACCCAGTAAGCGATCCGGGACCGGAAGCGGCTGAAGAAAACGGCGGTCACCAACAACCCACCCACGGTCATGGTGCCGACGATCTGCCATGAGTAAGGGGCGAACGGTTCGCCCAACAATGGTGCGCGGACGACGTCGATGGCGGCGAACAGGGGGTTGAAGTCGCCCACATGTCGATACTTGCCCAGTGTTTCCACGGTCCAGAACACAGGCGTCACGAAGAAAATGACCTGAAGCAGCGCCGCCACGATTGGCGGGACGTCACGGAACCGGGCACTGAGCATGCCCAGCAGGATGCTGATCCAGAAACCGTTGATGCACAGAAGGACCAGGCCCGGGATGACCATCAGCGCTTCCCAGCCGATGCCGTGTCCCATCATCAGGAAGACGATGGGGATCAGGACGGCGTTATGGCCCAGGATCAACAGGTTGCGGAAGACGCTGCGCAGCACATGCACGGTATAAGGCAGGCGAACCTGCTGAATGGCGTGCTGCACCGACATGAAGGCGGAGCAGCCATCCGTGATTACCGATGAAATGAACTGCCAAACCAGCAGGCCCAGGGTCAGGAAGGGAACATAGCGTTCCGGATCCAGATGGAAGATCTGGGAATACACGAAGCCCATGGCCGCGATCATGATGGCGGTGCTGAACGTCAGCCACAGCGGGCCCAACACGGAGCCACGATAACGCAGGACGATGTCCTGCATGGCCATGGCGCGCCAAAGCCAATGCTGGTTCATGCCATTGGCCAAGTCGCGCAGGGCCAAGCGTCCCCGGTTGGGCGTCGCGGGCCTGTTGGTCTGGACGGGACCCGCCTGGGCGGAAAGCGGCTTACCGGCGACTGTCATGGGGAACGCGGCTCCAAAACTAATCTCACCATGCTCTCGGTCCCAGATACGGGCTGACCGGACTTCCTGCCACCCGGCCACGGCGGGATGTCCGTCTGCCGGCCTTGGGGCAAGATGACCAAAGGGCGGGCACGCCTTGAGCATCCCGCACGCCTTGCCGAAACATCCGAAGCCGAAGGCGTGACCATGAGCACTGTTATCGCTGAGGGGGTACCATAACCCCGTCCCCCTGTTCCATCTTAAAACCTCAAGCCTCCTCGCCACGGGTCGCGTGGCCAAACACGCGGACGCCGGGCGTCGACAGTGGCCAATGCCCCGTCGTGCCGGGATGGTGGCCGACTGCACTCATATAGTGTGGCTATTGTAGGGCGCCCGGGGGATGAAGCGCCGGTGCGTGGCTGCGGGGTGGGCAGGGGTTGTGTCGGCTGCCTATAAATTGCGCATACGTTGGGTGCCGCGCCTAAGGCATGGGCAGCGTTTTTCCTGCCGTGCCTGCCTGCCAGTCGATTTTCCTTGCGCATCTGCGGCAATTTGAAACTGGCGCCTTTCTTGCTAGTTGCAGGGCAAAGCAAGGGCGTGGGTGCCGCATTGCGGCAACACTCGCGCATCAAATACGCGCATCCCCGCAAAATTCTGATTGGTCTTCGCTTTCTTGTTGGATTTGAAAGACCTTCAGGAGTAGTGGGGCTGCCACAAACAAAATCTGCCATGTACCCTCCCCCGGCTGGCCACAGCCTAGCCTTTAGGGCGCGGGGGCCGGCGCGACGGGCAACGCAAAAGCAGGTTCGCCAAGGGCCTGGAAAAAGTGAAGGGATTGAGCATGATGAGGGTTGAGAAGAGCCGCGGGCTGAAGTCCGCGCTGCTGGGTATGTCGGCATTGAGCCTCTTGGGGCTGGCCACCGTGGCGCAGGCCGCCGCAGCTGACGACAATTCCGACAAGCTGGACGAGATCATCGTGTCGGCCGAGCGCCGGCCGGCGCTGGAGCGTGAGGTGCCCATCGCCGTCACGTCCATCAGCGGTGAGAAGCTGGACGTGCTGAACTCCAGCGGCATGGACATCCGCTTCCTGGCGGCGCGTACCCCCAGCCTGCAGGCGGAGTCGTCCTTCGGCCGTACCTATCCGCGCTTCTACATCCGCGGCCTGGGCAACGCCGACTTCGACCCGAACGCGTCGCAGCCGGTGTCGGTGGTGTACGACGACGTCGCCATGGAAAACCCCATGCTGAAGGCCTTCCCGGTCTTCGACGTGGGTGCGGTGGAAGTGCTGCGCGGCCCCCAGGGCACGCTGTTCGGCAAGAACACCCCGGCCGGTGTCGTCAAGATCGACAGCGCCAAGCCCAGCGACACCTTCGGTGGTTTCGCCGACCTGACCTACGGCACCTATGACACGGTGAACTTCACCGGTGCCGTGGGCGGCCCCATCGTCAAGAACGTGCTGAAGTACCGCGCCTCGGTCAACCTGCAGCGCCGTAACGACTGGGTGCAGAACGAGGATATCTCCACGAAGAACGACACGGACTTCGAGGGTTACCGCGATCTGGCCGGCCGTTTCCAGCTGGAATACACGCCGAATGAGAACCTGGATGTCCTGCTGAACGTCCACGGCCGCCAGCTGGACGGCTCCGCCCGCCTGTTCCGCGCCAACATCATCCAGAAGGGCACCAACGACCTGGTCCCGGGCTTCGACATCGAGAAGGCCAACCAGGATGGCGCCAACCCGCAGAAGCTGAACTCCTTCGGCTCCAACCTGCACATCGTTTACGACGCCGGCCCCGTCACCGTCACCTCGGTCAGCGGCTATGAGCGCGCCAACGTGTTCAGCCGGGGCGACATCGATGGCGGCGTGCCCTCCGACGTGCCGTTCTCGGTGGAAACCGGCGGCTACAACTCCCCGCGTGAGCTGAGCCAGGAAGTGCGCTTCGCCTCCAACGACCTGGGGCCGTGGCTGCTGCAGGGCGGCCTGTACTACTTCAACTCCTACCTGGCCGGTAAGGACTACGACTACATCACCGCCACCGGCGCCATCGACGACCAGGTCCGCCACAAGGACCGCAGCGAGACCGACGGCGTCTTCGGTTCGGTGAAGTACAAGGTCACCGATGCCCTGACCCTGGGCGGCGGCGTGCGCTATTCGCACGACAACAAGTCGGTCGAATCCATCCGTGACTTCGGCTACACGGGTCCCATCTACCTGCGCACCAGCGTCAACGGCGGCAACGCCTCCTGGGACGTGTCGGCCGACTACGCCATCAACAGCGATGTCAACGCCTTCGTCCGCGTGGCGACCGGCTACCTGGCCCCGTCCATCCAGGACCGTATCACCTTCGCCAACGCCACCTCGACGGCCAAGGCCGAGACCACCATCTCGTATGAGGCGGGCGTCAAGTCGTCGCTGTTCGACAAGCGCGCCAGCTTGAACCTGACCGGCTATTACTACGATACCAGCGACATGCAGCTGACCGCCGTGGGCGGCGCCAGCAACACCGCCCGCCTGCTGAACGCCGACCATGCCATCGGCTACGGCGTGGAACTGGAGATCGAGGCCAAGCCGGTGGAGCACATGCTGGTCACCGCCGGCGGCAGCTACAACCACACGGAAATCCAGGATCCGAACGTGTCGGTCGCCACCTGCGGCGGCGGCTGCACCGTGACGAACGCGCTGAACGCCCAGGGCAACGCCCTGCTGAACGGCAACCCCCTGCCTGAGGCGCCCAAGTGGATCCTGAACGCCACGTTCCGCTATGGCGTGCCCGTGGGCCTGGATGGCGAGGTGTTCTTCTACACCGACTGGGCCTACCGCGGTGAAGACAACTTCTTCCTGTACACGGCCAAGGAGTTCACCGGAAAGGCTTTCCTGGATGGTGGCATCCGCGTCGGCTACAAGAACGATGCGGGCTATGAAGTCGCCGCCTTCGTCCGCAACGTGCTGGACCAGGTGCGCGTCATCGGCGCCATCGACTTCAACAACCTGACGGGCATGGTCAACGAACCCCGCATCATCGGTGTTCAGGCCAAGTACTCGTTCTAAGACGGTGTCGCGCAATCCCGGCGGCGGCGGGTCCGCCGCCGGGTGATCGTGATACATGCAGTTCAGGCAAGGGCCCGGCCGTGGCAGCGGCGGGTCCTTGTTCCTATGTGCCCCGTCGCGGCGGGGACCCGTCCCGTCTGTCGGGGAAGACCCATGACGCGCTCCATGCTTCGCATCGCCTTGCTTTTCCGGATGCTCTGCGCCGGTGCCGCCTGCGCCGTCCTGCCGGCCGCTCCCGGCATCGCGGCGCCCGCCGCGGCGGAGAAGGTCATCATCGACACCGACATCGGCGATGACATTGATGACGCCTTCGCCCTGGCCGCCGCGCTGAACGATCCGCGCCTGGACATCCTGGGGATTACAGCGGCGTGGGGCGACACCGGCTTGCGGGTGCGCCAGCTGCAGCGCTTGCTCAGCATCGCCGAGCGGGCCGACATTCCCGTGGCGCAGGGTCCTGCCACGCCCAACACCACGCCCTATACGCAGAAGCGTTGGGCGGAGGGACAGCCGGTTCCGGCCGCGCCCGCACCATCCGCGGTGGATTTCATCCTGGATCAGGCGCGCCGCCATCCCGGCCAAGTGACGCTCATTTCCCTGGCGCCGCCCAGCACCCTGGGCGCCCTGATCGACCGTGACCCCGCCGGCTTCGCCAAGCTGAAGCGGGTGGTGATGATGGGCGGCTCCGTCTATGCCGGCTATGACGACACCGGCTATGGCCCGCTGAAGGGCCCGACGCCGGAGTACAACATCTTTTCCGACATTCCCTCGGCCAAAAAGCTGTTCACCAGTGGCGTGCCCCTGGTGGTGATGCCGCTTGACAGCACCCGGCTGAAACTGGACGAGGTGAAGCGCGACCTGCTGTTCGCCGCCGGCACGCCCATGACCGACGCCCTGGCCCTGATGTACCACCAGTGGCGCCACCTGAACGGCTGGGGCCAGATCACCCCCACCCTGTTCGACCTGGTGCCCGTGGCCTATGTGCTGGACCCCAAGCTGTGCCCCACCACGCCGCTGCGTCTGGTGGTGGGCGACAAGGGCGAGACGACACCGGCGGCGGGCCCCGCCAACGCCCAGGTCTGCCTGAAGGAAGACAAGGAAGGCATCCTGGACCTGCTGATGAACGGCCTGCTGGCCCAGCACTAGGGGGGACAGCCCATGCGCCGCCTGCTGGCCGCCGCTTTTCTAGGCACGCTGTTGACCGGCACCGCCGGGGCGCAGGACACCCAGGCGGTGCCGTACGGCAGTTGGAAGCAGCCGATGATCACCGGTCCCGCCTGCCTTGCCTGGCGGGAAGCGTGGGAGGGCGGGACACGGGACTGCACGGCGGCCGATTACGAGTCCTGGCTGGACGATGTTCGCCACTGGCACCAGGAACGCCGCATCCGCATCGGTTACGACCCCGCCCGCTATGACGATCCCCGGCTGGCCTGGACCCGCACCAGCTTCGTCCAGACCCAGATGATGGTGGAGGATCGTTATTTCTATGATCCGGTTGCCGGGCGCTACACCGTCGACCGCTACCTGGATGATCTGACGGCCCGCTTCGGCGGCATCGACGCCGTGCTGCTGTGGCCCGATTACCCCAACATGGGGATCGACGATCGTAACCAGCTGGACCAGGTGGCCAACCTGCCGGGCGGGATGCCCGCGGTGAAGGCCATGGTGGCGGATTTTCACCGCCGGGGCGTGCGCGTGCTGCTGCCCATGATGATGTGGGACCAGGGGACGCGGGCGCCGGCCCAGCCCTGGCCGCAGGCCATCGCCGCGTTGGCCCGGGAAATCGGTATCGACGGTATCAACGGCGACACCCAGGATGGCGTGCCGCTGGCCTTTTCGCTGGCAGCGGACAAGGCGGGCCGTCCCCTGGCCTTCCAGCCAGAAGGGGTGATGGCGGATGAGGCCGTGGCCTGGGACCTCATGTCCTGGGGCCAGTACACCTTCGCGCCCGTGCCCAAGGTCGACCGCTACAAATGGCTGGAGCCCCGGCACATGGTCAACATCTCGGACCGCTGGGCCCGGGACAAGACCGACGACCTGCACTACGCCTTCTTCAACGGCGTCGGCTGGGAAGCGTGGGAGAACGTGTGGGGCATCTGGAACGGCATCAGCCCCCGCGATGGCGAGGCGATGCGCCGGGTGGCCACCCTGGAACGGGGCTTGGCGCCTCTGCTGTCCAGCCCGGACTGGCAGCCCTTCTACCCCACCCGCGCCGCCGGCGTGTACGCCAGCCGCTGGCCCGGCGCCGACGGCCGTGTGGCCTGGACCATCGTCAACCGCAATGACCATGCCCTGGACCAGACAGTGCTGGACGTGCCGGCGGGGGGACCGGCGCTGCGGTATTTCGACCTTTACCATGGCGTGGAACTGACGCCGCGGCGGGAGGGCGATCGGCTGCTGCTATCCTTCCCGTTGGAGGCCCAGGGCTTTGGCGCCGTGCTGGCCCTGCCAGGCGCGCCGGACGCCGCCACCCTTGGCCTGATGCGGACCATGACGGCGATGACGGCCACTGATCTGGCCAGCCTGCCGCGCACCTGGGCGCCGCTGCCTCAGCACCTGGTCGATATCCCGGCCACCGCTCCCGCCGCCATGGCGCCCGAGGGCATGGTGGAAATTCCCGCTGGCGACTTCACCTTCCGCGTCCAGGGCTTGGAGATCGAGGGCGGGACCAGTGCCGGCGTCGATGTCGCCTACCCCTGGGAGGGGGAGGCGCGGCGCTATCATGAACATCGGCTGTCGCTGCCGCGCTTTTTCATGGACCGCTTCCCCGTGACCAACGCGCAATTCAAGCGCTTCCTGGATGCCAGCGGCTACCATCCCAAGGACGACCGCAACTTCCTGAAGGACTGGACGGGCGGCAGCTATCCCGCCGGCTGGGACGACCGGCCCGTCACCTGGGTGTCGCAGGAGGATGCGCGCGCCTACGCCGCCTGGGCGGGCAAGCGTCTGCCCCATGAATGGGAATGGCAGTACGCCGCGCAAGGGCAGGACGGCCGCCGCTACCCTTGGGGCGACGCCTGGCGGGATGACGCCGCGCCGGTGCCGGAACGGGGCCGCGCGGTGCGGCCGCCCGACGCCGTGGGTAGCCATCCGGCGGGGGCCAGCCCCTTCGGCGTGCAGGATCTGGTGGGCAACGTCTGGCAATGGACGGACGAATACCAGGACGACCACACCCGCGCCGCCATCCTGCGCGGTGGCAGCCTGTATCAGCCCCAGGGCTCCATCTGGTATTTCCCCCAGGCCTATCGCAACGACCAGCACGGCAAATTGTTGCTGATGGCCCCGTCGCGCGACCGTTCGGCGCTGGTGGGGTTCCGCTGCGTCAGGGACGCGGGCTGAGGGGCGATCCTACCCTAAGGCGCGCTTACCGGCCGGCTCCGCCAGGTGTACCCTTTTCCCCGCCCAGTGCCCCAGGGGGTGGCGGTTCTGGGAAAAGACGGGGGGACCGTGTGGAACGGCGTTGGCGACATCGGCAAGGCGGATCACCGCGGCTGCGGCGTCGCCATTGCGTTGTCCTCCTGCTGGCCGTGGTGCTTTGCGCCGCGTCCGGCGCGCGCGCGAACCCAGCGCCCGCCGGTCCACCCGTTCCCGTCCAGGAATTGCACGTCCCGCGCCATGGCCCGTTCGACGCCAAGGCCCCCAGCATGTGCGATGAAATCCTGCAGGCTTTGATTCGGCAGGCATCCGGCGTGCGGCTGGTATGGTCCACGGACTGGCTGACCCACGACCGGGCGGTCCAGGAATTGGCCGCCGGGCGCCTCGATTTCGACTGCGGCTATTACCGGACGGCGGCGCGCGAGACGCGCGTGCTCTATTCGCGCCAGCCCGTCCTGAGGCTGGAAACGGTGTTGGCGGTGCGCGCCGGGGACCCGGCCGCCATCACCTCCTTCGCGGAACTGCGCGCCGCCCTGGTGGATGGGCACGACACCGTTCTGGTCAACGCCGGCTCCGCCTTTCTGGACCGTCTGCACAAGGCCGGCATCGACGACCGCCACATCGACGCCTGGGGTGCCCACAGCGATACCAACCTGCGCAAGCTGATGAGCGGCCGTGGCCGCTTCTACATCTTCCGCAACCCCGGCCTGACGGAAACCCTTCGGAACAATGGGTGGGAGGACCGCGTCCGTATCCTGCCCCAGCCGCTGGCGGTGGATGACCAGTACCTGGTCTTTTCCCCCCACCTTGATCCGGAGGTCCGGGAACGGCTGGAGGCGGCCCTGGCCCGCCTGGTCGCCGACGGCACGCTGGCGCAAATCGCGTCCCAGCATGGGGGCCACCCGCCGGGCCTTTGACACCCGTCCGGGGGAACGGAGGGCGTCGTCAGCCCTTCAGCCCGCGTTCCCCAGCCGGCGTTCCTCAGCCAGGGTGACGAAGGCCACCAGGTTGGCATCCCGCCAATGCTTGGTTCGCCGCAGTTCGTTCTGCGCCTTCGTCAGCAGGGTGCTGATCAGGGTGATCTCGGCGCCGGTCAGGGGGGTGGCGTCGCGCAGGCGATCCGTCGCGGTTTGCACCAGCCCCTGGTCCAACAGGGTCATGCTTTCGCGCAAGTCGGCACCCACGGCCTGCGACAGTTCCGCCGCGCGCACCGCCTGGCCCAGCCGTTCCCGGCTGTCGCCCACCTCGGTGCGGGAAAAGGCCGCGCGGTAGGCATCCGTCAGATCCTCCACCAGCCGGTCGCGGAAATCACTGTAGCGGGTGCCCCAATGCAGGCTGCGCGTCAGGGTGTTGCGCCACCGCATGGTGTAGCCCAGCGCCCAGGCCAGTGCGGCATGGTCCAGCGCCGCCCGGCCCTTGGCGTGCGCCGTGACGGACACCCGGGTGGACAGATAGGGGTAGAGGGTGCCCTCCACCTTCTTGATCATCGTGTCCAGGTTGCCATGGGCCAGGCTGGCTTCCCGGCCATCCCGCAGCATGTCGAATTCATCGAACAGGGTCAGCAGGTCATCCAGGTGGATCAGCTCGCGCTCCAGCAGCTCCCGCCGGTCGGACGCCACCACCAGGGGGCGGCGGGCGACCTCGCCAGCGCCGGCCAACTGGCCCAGCTCATCGGCCAGCACTTGGCAGGTGCGGGCCAGATGGCGTACCAGGGCCGACAACAGCACGGGTTGCCAGTCGGTGGGGCCCTGCACCAGATAACCGCTCATCTGCCGGTAGGCGCGGTGGCGGTTCAGCAGCACCAGGGGCATCAGCAAGGCCAACTGGGCGGCCTGGGCCTGTGGCACCGATGGTGGCTGGAACGCCAGCACGGTGGCGGCGCCCTCGGCCCCGCCACCATCGTCGTCGCTGTTCAGGCCCAGGACCAGGCGGCTGTAATGACTGCCATTCTCCAGCAGCACATTCAGCAGCGACAGATCGGCCGCCGTCAGGGGCCGGGGGACGAAGCCCAAGCCCTTGCGCGTGGCCTCCGCCCGGCGCCAGGCGTTCATCGCCTCCAGCAAATCCTTGGTGGCCGCCCGATCCTGCAAGGTCTGGTTCAGGCGTGCCGCGGCGGCCACCCGCAGCTCTTCCCGTAGGGCCAGGGCCTTGGGCGTGCGCAGCACCACGAACAGCGGCTGTTCCTGGGCCAGGGCCGACAGGGTTTCATCAACCGAGCGACTCAGCGGCGCCAAGGGCTTGGCCGCCAACGCCGACCACAGTCCCCCCACATCCAGGGGATGGATGCTGCCCGGGCAATGGAACTCCTCCCGCAGCAGCCACGGGTCGCTGGTCAGGAAGGGCTCGAACAGCTGGGTGAACTGTCGGCGCGCGTGGGCCTGCCGCTGGGCGTTCAGCTTCTGGATCAGGGCGCGCCGCACCACCGCCCGGCTCTGGTCGGGACTGGCGTCGACTTCCTCGAACAGCTTGCGCGCGGCCTCGGGCGACAGCCGGTCCACCAGGTCGCTCAGGGTGCGGGCGCGCTCTTCCTCCGCCGGGCTCATGCCCCGCCTCGATGGCCGCGGTGGCGCGCCGTGCTCAACCCCATGCTTCCAACCTCATACCCCCCAACCTCACACGGCGAGCGCCGCTCGCGTCCCGTCCACCGGCGATATTTCCGGCAGGTAAACCAATCTGGCCCAAGGTAATACGCCCTGGGTTGTTGGCCGACAATTATCTTAAAGGTTCGGGCCTGGCGACGCCGGAGACCCGACCGCTCCTGCGGCATTGCGCGCGGCCCCGTCGGCCGGGCAGATTTGCCGGGACGCGGTTCTGATGCGTGACGCGGAAAAAGGGGAGCCTGGCATGGCGGTGACGGACACCGATTTCGACGGGATCGTGGTGGGGGCGGGGGCCGTTGGCCTGGCCTGTGGCCGCGCCTTGGCCGCGCGTGGCCTGACCGTGGCGGTGCTGGAGGCGGAGGAGGCCATTGGCCAGGGCATCTCCTCCCGCAATTCGGAGGTCGTCCACGGCGGCCTGTATTATCCCACGGGCTCGCTGCGGGCCCGGCTCTGCGTCGCCGGGCGGCGCCTGCTCTATCCCTTCCTGGATGCCCACGGCGTCACCTACGACAAGTGCGGCAAGCTGGTGGTGGCGACGGAGGCGGCGGAGCTGCCCCGGCTGGAGGGCATCCTGCGCCAGGCCCAGACCAACGACGTGGAGGGCATGCGCTGGCTGTCCGCCGCGGAGGTCCATGCGCTGGAACCGGAGCTGCGCGCCGTCGCCGCCCTTCTTTCCCCCGAAAGCGGCATCTTCGACAGCCATGGCTACATGGTGGCCCTGCGGGGAGAGATCGAAGGTGGGGGCGGCGCCGTGGTCACCGGGACGCCGGTTCTGGGGGTGACGCCGCTGGACGGCGGGGGCTTCAGCGTGCGCACCGGCGGGCGTGACCCCTACGCCGTCACCACCCGCCTGCTGGTCACGGCGCCCGGTCTCTCGGCCCAGGACGTGGCCGCCAGCATCGAGGGCTTTCCCGCCACCCTGATCCCCAAGGCACATTACGGCAAGGGCAGCTATTTCGCGCTTCAGGGCGGGGCGCCGTTCCGGCGTCTGGTCTATCCACCGCCCATTCCCGGGGCGCTGGGCGTGCATTATCGCCGCGACCTGGGCGGGCAGGGCCGCTTCGGGCCGGACCTGGAATATGTGGATGCGCCCGACTACAGCGTCGATCCAGGCCGGGCGGATGGGTTCTACCGCTATATCCGCCGCTTCTGGCCCGGGTTGCCCGATGGCGCCCTGGTGCCGGACTATGCCGGCGTGCGGCCGAAGATCCATGGTCCTGGCGAGGCGCAGCCCGATTTCCGCCTGGATGGGGCGGGTGTCCATGGCCTGCCCGGACTGGTGGCCCTGTTCGGGATCGAAAGCCCCGGCCTGACGTCGTCGCTGGCCATCGGTGAGGCTGTGGCCGACATATTGGGTGTTTGAGAAAGCGGCGGCCGAAGGGGGCGACCGGCAGGGCCGCCCCCCCTTCCTTCACGACGATCAGACGGTCAGCACCTTGCGGGTGCGGCCGGCGGCCAGGGTCGCGCCGGCCAGCGCCAGGACCGCCGCCACGCCGCTGGCGATGGCCAGGCCCAGGAAGGCGCTGAAGACGTCGCCGAAGCGATGCGTCAGCGTGGTGACGACGAAGGAGCTCAGGAACTGGCCGACGAAGAACGACGCCTGCCACAGCCCCGTGGCCCGGCCGCGGATTTCGAACGCCAGTCCGCGCAGGGCCCAGGTCAGCAGGGTCGGCAGGATCAGGCCGCAGCCGAACTGCGCCAGGGCCACGGAACCCAGCAGCCAGCCATGGCCTGTCACCAGCCCCATGCCGGTGAAGCCCGCGCCGCACAGGGCGAACGCCATCAACAGCAGCACGGCTACCGGCAGGCCGGACAGGCGCTGGAAGACCATGGTGCCGACCGGCACCGCCAGGCTGGCCGCCGCCGTCATGCCGCCGATGGCGGCCGGGTCGGTGATGCCCCGGCCGGTCAGCGCCAGGGACAGGTCCACCTGCACGGTATAGAACAGGACGGCGGCGAAGATGGTGATGGCGCAGATGCCGCCCAGGCGGGCCCAGGGGAAGGGCACGTTGCGGTGCGCCTCCGGATGCAGGATGACGTCCTCCGTCTCCTCCGGCTCCCAGGTGAAGAAACGGATCCCGGCCAGCAGCAGCAGGCTGCTGGCGTAGACGATGAAGGGCGCCCGCCAGCTGATGCTGCCAAGGGCGCCACCGATGACGAACAGCGCCACGGCGGCGACGGAGGCCACGGCGGTTTGCGCCGCCAGCCACTTCTCCCGCTGGTGCCCCTTGAAATAGTCGCCGATCAGGGTGGTGGTCAGGGTCATGACGGCGGCCTCCGTCACGCCCACCACCACGCGGCTGGCCAGGATGGCCCAGAAATTGTCCAGCACCAGGGGGGCGACGCCGCAGATCGCGTACAGCAGCATGGACAACATCAGCGGCCCGCGCCGGCCGAAGCGGTCGGCCAGCCAGCCGGCGGGGGCGGAGAACAGGGCCACGCACAGCGCCGGCGTGGTCAGGATCATGGGCACCCAGTAGTCGGCCTGGGGCATGTCCTTGAAATGGTCCAGCATCTGGGGCAGCACCGGCGCCAGCACGACGACACCCATCACCGACATGGTGCTGGGCAGCAGCAGCGCCAGCCCTTGCGCGAGGCCGGCCGTCCGGTTTTCGGAAGCCATGGTAAAACATCCTCCCTGGGGATCGGGCGCGGGCGCCCATCCGTTATCCTCCTGTCATGTCCGGGGTGGGCTTTTCCCGCCGGCCTCCGAACCATGGCGCCCCTAAACTAGTGGGGGACGGGTCGGGCGGTAAAATCGGGCTTTGCGATATCTCGGCATCGGCGGCGCCGACGGCTGGCCTTATCGGCGCACCAGCAGGACGCCCAGCACCAACAGGCCGGCCCCCAGCAGGCGCAGGGGGCCGGCCGGGTGCGGCGTTATGCCCAGGGCGCCGACGTGATCGATAGCCACCCCGCACAGCATCTGCCCCACGACGATCAGGGCCAGCACCGTGGCCGCCCCCAGCCGGGGAATCATTAGGATGGCGGTGGCGATGAAGGCGGCGCCGAACAGCCCGCCGGTCCAGGCCGGCCAGCCGGCACCCCGCAGGGCGGCCAAGCTTGGCCGGGGACCCGGGGCCGCCAGCGCCACGGTCAGCATGGCCAGCATGCCGACGAGATAGCTGGTGAAGCCCGCCCACCACGGCGATCCCAGGGCGGCCCGCAGGTTGGCGTTCAACACCTGTTGCACGGCAAGGCTGGCGCCGGCGGCGATAACCAACAGGCAGGACAGCAGGATGGCGGGGGCGGGCATGGCCGGCGGCCTTCTTTCGGGGACGATGCCGCAGCGATAGCAGGGGATGGGGGTGGCCCTATAGAACGGGTGTGACCTCAGCCCGCGCGATAGCGTCCTGGCGTCACGCCGAACATCCGGCGGAAACAGCGACCCAGATGGCTCTGGTCGGCGAACCCCGCCTCCGCCGCCACGGCGGCGATGGCCTCGCCCTGGCGCAGCAGGCCGCGGGCGGCGTTCAGCCGTTCCAGCAGGCGGAATTCCTGGGGCGGCAGGCCGTGGAGCCTCTTGAAGCGGCGGGAATACCCCTCGCGGCTCATTCCCGTCCGATGGGCCGCCTGGGTTATCGTTTCCCAGGGGGCCGGCGGCATCTCCGCCAACGGCGGACTGCCCGGCATCAGGTAGAAATTGGTGCAGACCACCCCGGCGGGGCTGGGCAGCGACCGGTGCGGCGTCCCGGCCGGAATGCGTAGGGACTGGCCGGCGGCGACCTCCACCAGCGCGCCCCCGATGACGAAGCGGCGGACGCCCGCATGGACCCGGGTTATCTGGTCCTCCGCATGGAAATGGGTGGCCAGGGCGACCTCCCGCCCGCGCACCGTGCCCAGCTCGACCATCGCCGGGTGGACCGTGGCGTCGCTTCCCGGCCGCCAATAGCGCCAGAGGCCGGACGGGTCGCACGATGACGGGATGGGAATCGGATCCATGGGTCGGGGCCTCCTGCTCATGACCATGGCCGTAAGGGGCCGGATGCGCAATGGCGGGCGTGGGGGACCGGTGGCCTCGCCATGCCCGGTGATTCACGCTTTATCTTGTTGCGTCATCTTTATCCTCCCCAATACCTGGACAGATTCCGCCGAATCTTCTACCCCTAGGCCAGTATTCGAAAAGCCGGGGCCGCGGGTGGCCCCGGCCCCTATCTGGATGAGATGTGGACGAGCGGATCGCGTGCTTTCCCCTGGGCTAAGGGGGCATAGGTCCGCCTAAGGGGCGAGAGGAGCGGCACGGTGGCATTTGAGGGGGCGATAGGGGCGGCACGGCGTGTTCTTGGCCGGCTGGGGGCTGTCATCGCCACGATCGGGGCGGTTGTCGCCGGGTTGGCGGTGCCGCACCCGGCGCAGGCGGGTTACGCGTCCCTGGTGGTGGATGGCGGCACGGGGGCGGTGCTGAACGCCGTCAACCCGGATGAGCCGAACCATCCCGCGTCTCTGACCAAGATGATGACGCTCTACCTGACCTTCGAGGCCATCCACCAGGGGCGCCTGCATTGGGAGGATGAGCTGCCGGTGTCGCGCAACGCCGCCAACAAGGAACCGACCAAGCTGGGGCTGGAGGTGGGTCAGACCATCAGCGTCAAGGATTGCGTCCTGGGCATGATCGTCATTTCCGCCAACGATGGCGCCACCGTGGTGGGCGAGGCGCTGGCCGGCGGCAGCGAGTCGGTGTTCGCCCGCATGATGACCGACAAGGCCCGTCAGCTGGGCATGACCAACACCGTCTTCCGCAACGCCTCCGGCCTGCCGGATCGGGAGCAGGTGACGACGGCGCGCGACATGTCGCGCCTGGCCATGGCCCTGCATCACGATTTCCCCCAGGACTACCACTACTTCGCCACGCGGGAGTTCGACTTCGAGGGCCGGCATCTCACCGGCCATAACCGCCTCATGTACCGTTACCCGGGCATGGACGGCATGAAGACGGGCTTCACCAACGCCTCCGGCTCCAACCTCGTGTCGTCGGCCGTGCATGATGGGCGCCGCCTGTTCGGTGTGGTGTTCGGCGGCAGCAGCGCCAAGGCTCGGGACAAGCTGATGGAAACCCTGCTGGACAACGCTTTCGCCAACCGTGACACCGATCCCAAGCTGGTGGCGCTGGCCGCCGGCCGTCCCCTGGCCCGGATGGCGCGCGCCCGCGGCACCGGCCGTGTCGCCCATGCCGGCCGCGCCCGCGTGGCCCATGCGTCGGTGGCGCCGGTGCAGCGGCGTGGCCATGCCGCCGCCCACCGTCGCGTGGCCTCCGCCCATGCTGGCAAGCATGCCGGCAAGCATGTGGCCGCCAAGGGCCATACCCACGGCAAGGCGGCCAAGGTGGCGGGCCATGCCGGCAAGTCCAAGGTCGCGGCCAAGGGTCACCACCACCGCAAGGTTGCTGCCGAATGATCTAAGAATCAGATTAATATCAGCGGAACTATCTGTTGGAATGGTTTGTGTGAAATAGCGATGTTCAGGGGGCGCGGGTCCAGTCACAGGGCCCGCGCCCTTTCTTCATCAAGGCATCGCATCATGGCCCATACCGCCGACATCGCCGCCCCCCGCTGGCCCGCCCTGGCCTCCGCCACCCGCCTGGTACCGGGCCTGGGCTATTGCCTCATCCCGGCGATGGCGGGCTTGGCCCTTCATCGCGTGCCGGCCCTGGGGCTGTTCAGCCCCATGATCCTGGCCGTGGTGGTGGGCATGGCGCTGCGCAGCGCGGTCGGCCTGCCGAGGGCGACGCAGGCCGGCGTGACGTTCGTGCTGAAGCGCCTGTTGCGTATCGCCGTGGCCCTGCTGGGCCTGCAGCTGACGGCCGCCCAGGTCGCGGCGGTGGGTCCCACGGGCGTGGCCATCATCGCCTTCAGCCTGGTGGCGACCTTTGTCTTCACCAAGACGGTGGGACGCTGGCTGGGCGTGCCAGCCCCCCTGGCGGAACTGATCGCCGCCGGCACCTCCATCTGTGGCGCCTCGGCCGTGGTCGCGGCCAACACGGTCACCCAGGCGGATGATGAGGATGCGGCCTATGCCGTCGCCTGCGTCACCGTCTTCGGCAGTATCGCCATGCTGAGCTATCCGGCCCTGGGAGCGGCCCTGCACCTGGCGCCCCGGGCCATCGGCCTGTGGGCCGGCGCCTCCATCCATGAGATCGCCCAGGTGGTCGCCGCCGCCTTCCAGTCCGGCCAGCAGGCGGGCGAGTTCGGCACGGTGGCCAAGCTGACCCGTGTCGCCATGCTGGCCCCCCTGGTGCTGTCCCTGAGCGCCCTGCGCCGCCGCCGCGAAGGCACGGGCGGCAAGCCCATGCCCATGCCGTGGTTCATCCTGGGCTTCGTCGCCCTGGTCGCCCTGAACAGCCTGCACGCCGTGCCCGCCGTGGTGAAGGACTGGGCCCCCGGCGTCACCACCAGCCTGCTGACCCTGGCCCTGGCCGCCATGGGCCTGCACACCCACGTCGGCCGCATGGCCGCCAAGGGCTTCGCCCCCCTGGCCCTGGGCGCCCTGGCCAGCCTGTTCATCGCCGGTCTCAGCCTGGTGCTGATCGTGACGGTGTGGGCGTGACACGCCCTGTCACCCCGACCTGACGTGACTCATAGCGTAGCGCCCGTACCGATCTGCATACCTTCGCGAAGAAGAGTGTCCGGCACCGCAGCTTGCCCGCTTCCGGACAATCGTGCCGCCTCCGGTGCGCCTGCGCTACAGTGGCGCTGAAGCCGCCGCTTCCGGCGGCTTCCTCACCAACGGGGCCTCATCCTTGACGCTGGAACAGTTGCGCATCTTCGTGGCCGTGGCGGAACGGCAGCACGTGACCCAGGCGGCCCGAGCGCTGAACCTGGCGCAGTCGGCGGCCAGTGCCGCGGTCGCGGCGCTGGAGGATCGCTACCAGACGGCGTTGTTCCATCGCATCGGGCGCGGTATCACACTGACGGAGGCCGGGCGCCTGTTCCTGGCGGAGGCCAAGGCCGTGCTGGCGCAGGCCGACAGGGCGGAACGGGCGCTGGCCGAGCTGTCGGGCCTGCAGCGGGGGCGATTGCGGGTGCAGGCCAGCCAGACCATCGCCAGCTATTGGCTGCCCCGTCACCTGGTCGCCTTCCGCGAGCGGCATCCGGGCGTGGACCTGGATCTTGCCATCGGCAACACCGCCCAGGTGGCCGCCGCGGTGCTGGACGGCACCGCCGACCTCGGCTTTGTCGAGGGGGCTGTGGACAGCCCGGACCTGTCGGCCCACCAGGTGGCGCAGGACCAGTTGGTCGTGGTGGTCGCCCCCCATCATCCCTGGGCTTTCCGGGAGGCGGTGCCGGCGGCGGCGCTGCATGAAACGCCCTGGATCATGCGGGAGCCCGGGTCGGGCACGCGCTCCGCCTTCCTGGCCTCGCTGGCGGACCTGGGCGTCGACACCGGCGCCTTGCGCATCGCCTTGGAACTGCCCTCCAACGAGGCGGTTCGCGCGGCGGTTGAGGCGGGCGGCGGGGCGGCGGCCCTGTCGGCGTCCGTCGCCAGCGGCAGCATCGAGGTGGGGCTGTTGCACCCCGTGCGCTTGGCCTTGGCGCCCCGCGCCTTCACCCTCGTCCGCCATGCGGGACGGGGGCTAAGCCGCGCGGCTAGCGCGTTTCTAGACGAAATGGGCCGCCCCGACCTCGCTTAAGCGATAGCATCCGCCGCTTGAAAACCAGGGCGGGCGAAATGAACTTCTTTTGACTGTCCCGCCAGGGGCTTGACCTGGCGCAGGGCCTATCCGATTGAAGGCTGCCAAGGATAAGCGCGCCTTTGTGCCACCGGCCGGGCGCGCGTTGAGGAGGGAGTGCGCGTGGAGATGCCGCCATCCGGGGCGCGAGTGACGGCCCATGGGCTGTCCGATATGGTTGCTGCACAATTTATGGGCGATGACGAGCCAGGCATTGCCTGCGGATTGGGCGTCGGGGCGTTGCGATCCCTGGTCCCGCGCCCGTTTCCTGGGCAATTCCTTGGCTAGGCCAAGTTGGCGTGGCTCTTGCTCAATCACACAGTCGGGCCTACCGATGGGGAAGGGTTTTATGGCGAAAGCAGACGGTCCATTCAATGAAATGGGCATGTCGGATGAGGTGCGCGGCCCGTATGCGGACATCGAACGATGGCTGCGCGAGATGCCGTCCGACAAACTGGAACTGAAGCGCCGCGAGGCGGAGACATTGTTCCGGCGCGTGGGCATCACCTTCGCGGTGTATACCGAGGGCGGCGATCCCGAACGGCTGATTCCCTTCGACATCATTCCGCGGGTGCTGGCACGCGCCGAATGGGACCGGCTGTCGCTGGGGTTGCAGCAGCGGGTCAAGGCGCTGAACGCCTTCCTGGCCGACGTCTATGGCGAACGCCACATCCTGCGGGCGGGCAAGGTGCCGGAGCGCATGGTGCTGGGGAATGAAAGCTTCCGGCCGGAGATGCAGGGTTTCCTGCCGCCGGCGGGCGCCTACACCCATGTCGCCGGCATCGACATCGTCCGCCTCGACCCGGACAATTTCTATGTGCTGGAGGATAACTGCCGCACGCCCTCCGGCGTCTCCTACATGCTGGAGAACCGCGAGGCCATGCTGCGCCTGCTGCCCGATCTCTGCGGCATGCACAAGCTGGCGCCGGTGTCGCATTATCCGGAAGACCTGCTGGACACGCTGAAGTCGGTGGCGCCGCCGGCCTGCCGGGACGCGCCCACCGTGGCCGTGCTGACGCCGGGTTCCTACAACAGCGCCTATTACGAGCACTCCTTCCTGGCCGATGAGATGGGCGTGGAACTGGTGGAGGGCGGTGACCTGTTCGTGGACGAGGGCTTCGTCTACATGCGCACCACCCAGGGACCGAAGCGGGTGGACGTGCTGTACCGCCGCATCGACGATGATTACCTGGACCCGCTGACCTTCCGTCCCGACAGCGCGCTGGGCGTGCCCGGTCTGTTCGCGGCCTATCGCGCCGGCCGGGTCACCCTGGCCAACGCGGTGGGCACCGGCATCGCCGACGACAAGGCGATTTATCCTTTCGTCCCCGAAATGATCCGCTTCTACCTTGGGGAAGAGCCCATCCTGCTGAACGTTCCCACCTACCTTTGCGAACGCGATGACGATCGCAAGTATGTGCTGGAGCACCTGCACGAACTGGTGGTGAAGGAAACGCGCGGCTCGGGCGGCTACGGCATGCTGATCGGCCCGCAATCCACCGCCGCCGACCGGGCGGTGTTCGCCGACCGCATCAAGGCGCGGCCGGCCGACTACATCGCCCAGCCGACGCTGGCCCTGTCCACCTGCCCCACCTTCGTGGAGCAGGGCATCGCCCCCCGCCATGTCGACCTGCGACCCTTCGTGCTGAACGGGCGGGAGATCCGGGTGGTGCCCGGCGGCCTCACCCGTGTCGCCCTGCGCGAGGGCTCCCTGGTGGTGAATTCCAGCCAGGGCGGCGGCACCAAAGACACCTGGGTACTGGAGCGCTGACGAGAAATGCTGAGCCGTACCGCAGACGGACTGTTCTGGCTGGCCCGCTATATGGAGCGGGCGGCCAGTGTCGCGCGCCTGGTTCAGGTGGGCAACCGCATGTCCAACATGTCGCTGTCCCTGGACAATCCCGGCAATGAATGGCGGTCCACCCTGATCGCCGTGGGCACGGAACCCGGCTATCTCGCCAAGCATGGCGAGGTCGTGCCCTCGCTCGTGCTGGACTATCTGGTGCTGGACCCGGAAAACCCGTCCAGCATCGTGTCCTGCATCGAAACCGCCCGCCGCAACGGCCGCGCCGTGCGCACCGCGCTGACCGTAGACACATGGGAGGCGCTGAACGAGACGTGGCAGCAGACCCGCGCGCTGAAGGCCGATCGCCTGGCGGCGGACAGCCTGCCCGGGCTCATGGACTGGGTGGTGCAACGCTCCCTGCTGTTCTGCGGCAGCTACGCCAACACCATGCTGCGCAACGACAGCTACCTGTTCACCCATCTGGGCACGCTGCTGGAGAGGGCGGATAACACCGCCCGCATCCTGGACGTCAAGTACCACGTCCTGCTGCCGGACCACGAGGGCGTGGGCGGGGTCCTGGATTACTACCAGTGGCAAAGCATCCTGCGGGCCGTGTCGGCGCTGCGCAGCTATCATTGGGTCTACCATGACCGGCTGAAGCCCTGGCTGATCGCGGAACTGCTGATCCTGAAGCCGGAGATGCCCCGTTCCCTGGTCGCCTGCCTGGCGCATGTGGTGGACCTGCTGGAGGCGATGGCCGTGCGCTACGGCGGCCAGCGGGGCGAATGCCATCGCCTGGCGGGCGAAATCCACGCCCGCCTGCGCTATGGCCGGGTGGAGGATATCTTCCAGTTCGGCCTGCATGAGTATCTGACGCAGTTCATCGACGACATGCTGCGCCTGGGCCAGGAGATCAGCGGCTTCTACCTGAACGTCCGCTGATCGCCGCGTCCCGCCGCCCCGCGCCCCTTTCAGGGGTCGGGGCGCGGCCGTTTCTTGCGCCGGCGGGGGCGTCGCCAATACTTAATGTGCGCGCCCCCTGGTCGCGGCCCGGGGTTTCGGGGTATGAGGGGCATCGGGATAGGCCCCTGTCCGGGGGGCCGCCCGTCCCTCATCTGAAGAAAAACGCCGCCCAGCCCAAGGGCCGGCAACCGCGATGTCGAGGCCCAAGAGATGACGTATTGTGTCGCCCTGTTCCTGAAGGCCGGGCTGGTGATGCTGTCGGACACGCGCACCAACGCCGGTGTCGATAACATCTCCACCTTCTGCAAGATGCACCGCTTCGAAACGCCGGGCGACCGCTGCATGGTCCTGCTCTCCGCGGGCAACCTGTCCATCAGCCAGTCGGTGGTGAACCGCTTGCAGGAAGGCGTCTCCATCGGCGACGCGGAGCCGGAAACGCTGGCCACCGTCCCGTCCATGTTCCGCGCGGCCCAGCTGGTGGGCGCCGCCATTCGCGCCGTGTACGATACCGACGGCCTGGCCATGAAGGCCCAGGGCGTGGGGTTCGATGCCTCCTTCCTCTTGGGCGGGCAGATCAAGGGCCGCGGCATGCGCCTGTTCCAGATCTACTCCCCCGGCAACTTCATCGAGGCCACGCCCGAGACGCCGTACCTGCAGATCGGGGAGCACAAGTACGGCAAGCCCATCCTGGACCGTGTCGTCTCCTACGACACGCCGGTGCAGGACGGGGTGAAGCTGGTGCTGGTGTCCATGGACAGCACCCTGCGCAGCAATCTGTCGGTGGGCATGCCCATCGACCTCGCGGTCTACCACCGCGACGACCTGCAGCTGCGCATCCATCGCCGCATCACCGAAACCGACAGCTATTTCCAGCATGTCCGGGACCATTGGTCCAACGCGCTGCGCCAAAGCTACGGCACCCTGCCCACGGCGGATGAATGGTGGGCGGGGGAGCAGCGGGGCTGATCCCTTTCGGTCAAGCCGTTCCGTCCCGTCCCTTTTTCAGCAGCGGTTTCAGCACAGCGGCCACGGCGGCCATTCCGGCGGGCAGGGTGCTGGCCAGGGCGGCGATATCGGGGCGGCACGCATCCGCCTTGCCGGCGCGCGCCGCCGTTTGAATGCGCGTGGCCTGGGCCTGCATCTGCCGCAGGCCGATATCGCCGGCGGTGGCGATCAGGGTATGGGCGGCCTTGGCCATGGCGTCGGTGTCGTTGGTGGCGGCCAGCGTCTCCAGCGTGGCCACCCGCGCCTCACACTCCGCCACGGAGGACATGACCAGGTCCGCCAGGGTATCGGTGTCCAACAGCTCCGCCAACTGTCGCAACGGCGCCGGGTCCAGCACCGGCGGTTCGTGGACGGGCGCTGGCGCTGCTGGCGCCGGCGGAGCGGCGACAGGGGTGGCCGCCCCCACCCAACGCGCCACGGTGTTCGCCAGGGTGGGAAGGGCGAAGGGCTTGGCGATGTAGTCGTCCATGCCGGCGGCCAGATACTCCTCCCGCATGCCGGCCATGGCGTTGGCCGTCATGGCGATGACGGGGGTGCGGGGGGCGCCCGTCGCCTGCTGGATGGCGCGCATGCGCTGGGTGGCCTGCACGCCGTCCATCTCCGGCATCTGGATGTCCATCAGCACGGCCTGGAAGGTGTTCCGTTCATACAGGTCCAGCGCCGTTCGCGCGTCACTGGCCAGGGTGACGTGATAGCCCAGCCGTTCCAGCATGGTTTTGGCCACGGTCTGGTTGATGCCGTTGTCGTCCACCACCAGCAGGTGGGCGCCATCCCCGCCGGGCAGGCCGTGGCGCGTGGTTTTCGGGCTGCGTCCGGCGCGGGGTGGCGGGGCCTGGGGCGCGGCTGGGGTCGGGCTGGTTTTGGGCATGTCCTTGGCCGGAACGAGCGGTAGCGTGATGGTGAAGGAAAAGGTGCTGCCCTGGTTCAGGGCGCTTTCCAGATGGATGGCGCCGCCCATCAGTGCCACCAGGCGCTGGGAAATGGCCAGGCCCAGGCCGGACCCGCCGAAACGGCGCGAGATGGACGTGTCGGCCTGGCCGAACTTGCGGAATAATTGCGCTTGGGCCGTGGCGCTGATGCCGATGCCGGTGTCGCGCACGGCGAAATGCAGCGGCGCCCTGTCATCCTGGGCGATGCCCACTTCGACCTCCAGCACGACCGATCCCTTTTCCGTGAACTTCACGGCGTTGCCCACAAGGTTCAGCAGCACCTGGCGCAGGCGCAGGGGATCCCCCCGATAGTGGCCCGGGGAAGCCCCGGTCGCCACCGTTTCCAGCCGGATGCCCTTGTCCCTCGCGCGGGGGCCCAGGATGGCCATCACCCCGGCGGTGACGTCGGCCAGGGCGAACGGCACCTCCTCCAGTTCCACGCGGCCGGCTTCCAGCTTCGAGATGTCCAGGATGTCGTTGATGATGGACAGCAAGGCGTCGGCGCTGTCGCGGATGACGGCGGTGTAGGCCGCCTGGTCGGGGGTCAGCGGGCTTTCCTGCAGCAACTGCACCATGCCCATCACGCCGTTCATGGGGGTGCGGATCTCATGGCTCATATTGGCCAGGAAGTCGGACTTGGCCGCGTTCGCCGCCTCCGCCGCCCGCCGGGCCGCGTCCAGCTCCTCCGCCAGGGTGCGCAGCTCCCGCGCCTGGGCCGCCAGCCGGTCACGGGCGTCGATCAGGTCGCTCACCTGCCGCCGCTGCACCGTCATGTCTCGGTAGCTGACAACGAAGCCGCTGCCCGCCATGGGGATGGCCTGCGCCTCCAGGGTGCTGCCGTCGGGTCGGGTCAGTTCGTAGGTTGCCGGCGTCATGCCGTCCGGCGTCGCGGGATCAGGGGTTGGTTCTTTGGCGGCCACGGGGCCCTGCGGATGCATGCCGACCAGGGGAGCGGCGGCGTGATCCGTCAACAGCGCCTCCACCTCCGTCAGGGGCATGCCCGGTAGGCAGTCCTGCGGCTTCATGTCCATGAGGTCCAGGAATTGGTGGTTGCGGATGGACAGGCGCAACTGCGCATCGAAGGCGACGATGCCCTGGTCTATGGATTCCAGGATGGCGGTCAGCAGCCGGTCGCGATCCTGCAGGCGCTGGCGCGCCTCCACCAGCGGCGTGATGTTGCGGCCGATTCCGCGGAAGCCGCGGAACTGCCCATCCGACCCGTAGTAGGGCCGGCCCGAGATTTCCAGGTGCAGCACCCCGCCATCGGGACCGCGCACGGAATAGCTGAAGTCGCGGAAGGGAACGCGGTTGTTCAGGAAGCTCTCATAAACCGCCCAATGGGTGGCGTCGGCATCGGCGGACAGCTCACGCCGGGTACGGCCCAGCAATTGGCCCATATCCATGCCGACGAACCGGATCCCGTCCGAAATGTAGGTGAAGCGGTGGGTTTCGTCCGTTTCCCAGTACCAGTCCGTCGACACTTCCGTCAGGTCGCGGAACCGTTCCTCGCGCGCGATCAGTTCCTGCTCTTGCCGGGCCACGGCGTCGGCCATGGCGTTGAAGGCCTGGGCAACCGCTTCCAGTTCCGGTCCGCTGCCGGGGCTGTCGAGATGAATGGCACGGTCGCCGGCGGCGATGCGCTGGGCCGCGTCGCCCAAGGTCTGCAGCCAGCGCAGCACCGACAATTCCAGCCCCGCGACCCCCAGCGCGAAGGCCAGCAGGGTGATGGCCAGAACCGCCACCAGATTGCGGCGGAAGTCGATGTTGGCGTTGGCCAGCACCTCGGCCTTGGACAGGCCCACGGCCACCCGGGCCCCCGTGTCGCCCACGCTGGCGAAGCCGAAGAGCTGCTTCTCACCCCGCAGGTCGGCCATGTCGGCCGTGCCGTCCGGTGTGGCCAGGATGGTGCCGATCAGGGGCAGCCGCGCGCCGCCTGCGCCCAGGGCCGTGTCCTGCTCGGGATAGCGAGCCAGGATGTGCCCATGGCGGTCGACGGCCAGGAAAACGGCGTGGCGCCGCGCCACCATCTGGCGGCCCATATCCTCCAGCCATTGCAGATTGATGGCGGTGCCGGCCACCAGGGCGACGCCACCGCCGGGCGTGGCCCGTATCCGCGTCACCACCATGATGGGCTTGCCGTTGGTTCGACCGATCAGGAAGTCGCTGATCGTGGGCTGGCCGGTTTCCAGCAGTTCCTGGAAATAGTCACGGTCGCCGAAATTCTGGAAGGGCCGTTCGGCGGACGAGCAGAAGACCTGGCCGTCCGGGCTCATCAGGTTGACGTTGTTGATCCAGGGATGCGCCTGCTTCATCAGCCGCGCATCCTGGATACATTGGTCCAACGGCAGATGGGCGCTTTCGCTCAGCAGGGTGTCGGCGATGTTCCGGGCCTGGGTGACCAGCAAGGCCTGTTGCCCGGCGATGGCGTGCGCCAGGCTCAGGGCCTGGGCCTGGGCGGCGGCCACGGCCTCCGACCGTCGGGCGCCATAGTCGGCGATGGACAGGGCCGTCAGGGGCGCCACCACCACCAGCAACAGGATTTGCAGCCGCGCCCGCAAGCCTCTGGCGTGCAGCTTCAGGTAGTGGGGTGGCAAGCCGTCGTACCTTTCCCGGCCAGTCCTCAGGGCGCCGCCATCATAGCGAAAGCCGCCGGAAAATACAGGCGCAGAGGTATAGCGGATCGTTGCGGATCCGATTTCTCAAATGATTAGCGGGGTAACTCCGTCGCCGCGGCGCCGCGTCAGGCCGCCCGCACCTTGCGGGCCTTGGGCACGGTGACTGAAATGTAGAATTGTGTGCCCGCCTTGTCGAAGGCCATTTCCGCCCCGATCTGCCGGCACAGCGCCTGCACCACGGTCATGCCGATACCGGCCAGGCGGGCGGCCCCCATGTCGGCCGGCAACTGGCCGCTGGGGTCGTCGATGACGCAGGACAGGCGGTTGTCCACGACCGTCAGGCCCAGGGTCACCGGGCTGGACAACTGGTCGGACCGCCGCAGGGTGGGCGTCAGCATCTCATTCAGGATCAGGGCCAGCGCCACCCCCGTTTCCACCGGCAGCAATACGGGCGTGCTGGTGACCTGAACCCGGTCCAAGGCGCCGTACTCCGCAGCCACTTCCCGGCAGAAGGCGGGAAGCAGGGCGCCGAACTCCACCTCATCCACCGTTTCGGCCTGCAGCATGCGCTTGTGGACCTCGTTGATGGCCAGCACGCGGGTGCGGGCCTCCGCCAGGGCGCGCTCCGCCTGGGGGTCCTTGGTGTCGTGCGTCTGCAATTGCAGCAGGGTGCCGATCATGGACAGGCCGTTGCCCACCCGGTGGTTGATCTCTCGCAGCAGGCGGCCTTTCTCGTCCAGCATCTCCTGCAGCTGCTGGCGCATGCGGCTTTCCCGGTCGGCCTCGGTCATGGCGCCGCTGGACAGGCGCCATACCAGCCCGCCGGCGACCAGGCAGATGACCACGCTGCCGGCCACGAACAGCAGGCGCAGGGTGGCGACCCGGCCCTGCCGCTGCACCAGCAGCGCCTGCTCCGTCCCATCTATGACGGCCACCTGTTCGCGCACCTCGGCCATCAGGGACTCGCCCCGTTCCACCGTGATGCTGTCGGGCGGGGTTCCGGCCGGCGTCTGCATCAGCACCTGCAGGGCGTCCAACCGCGCATTGGCCAGCGCCGTCAGCGTCGACACCCGGCGGGTCTGGTCCGGGTTGTCGCTGACCAGGGTGCTCAACGCCAGCAACTGGTTGGTGGCATCGTCGCGGTACCCCTGGAAGTGGTCCCGCGCCTCCGGTCCCCGGACCAGCAGGTACAGCCGCTGGGACGATTCCGCCGACAGGATGTGGTTCAACGCCAGGACCGCGGTGGTGCGGACCTGGTGGCTGTGGTTGACCCACTTTTCGCTGCTCACCACCTCCGCGAAGATGGATTGCATGATCAACAGCAGGGCGACGATCCCGCCCAGGGCCGCCAGCCCCGCCAGTCGCACCCGCTGTCGCAGCAGCATTTCCACGGCCCGCGCCCCTCACCCCGATGCGCGCCTGTACCCAAAATGGCGCGCCGACCGCTCATGAAAAAGCCCTCCGCGCTACACACGCGGACGGGCTTGGTGAAAAGCGGAACATGCCGCAGTTACGCCGCCTTGGCGATCTTGCCTTAGGCGTATGCCCACTCTGGTAGCGACAGGCGGGGGCACGCCCGCCGGGGCTCAAGGCCTGGGTGGGGGCAGGGGGATGGCGGTGGTGGACTTGATGCGTTCCATGGCGAAGCTGGAACTGACGTCGGTCAGGCGTGTCACCTTGATCAGGCGTTTGTAGACCCGGTCATAATGGGGGATGTCGGCCACCAGCACCTTCAGCATGTAATCCACGTCGCCGCTCATGCGATAGAATTCCACGATCTCGGGAATCTCGGCCACGCCCCGGGCGAAGGTCTCCAGCCATTCCTCATTATGCTGGTTGGTGCGGATGGCCACGAACACGGTGATGCCACAGCCCAGCAGATCGGCGTCCAGCAGGGCGACGCGGCGGCGGATGATGCCCGCCTCCTCCAGCTGTTTCACCCGGCGCCAGCAGGCATTGGTCGAAAGCGCCACCGTCTCCGCCAACTGGGCGATGGACAGCGACGCGTCCTCCTGCAGCAATTGCAGCAGGCGGATGTCCGTTTTATCAAGGTGTTCCATAATTCGCCGGCATATTGGGATAAAATCAACAAAGTGCCCGGGTACTGTGGGACAGTTTGGGATTTTTCTCAAGCCAGTCTGCGTTATTCTTGGCGGCAGGCGGCCCGTGAGCGGCCGGCACTGGATGAGGGAAGCAGGGACCATGTTGCGCAAGCTGTTCATCGACCATCCGAGTTCGGTCCAGGAAAGCTATGGTGAGCACGCTCTGGTGGCGACCTCCTTTGGCGTGCGGATGCTTCTGGGGGGTATGGCGTGCCTGGTGCATGCCATCGTGCCCGGCCTGTTCGTGCGTACCGGCAGCGGGATCATCACCGTGCTGCATGATGAGATGGTGGTGAACCGCAACCGCAAGGCGCCCCGGGTCCCCACCGGCGCCTCCGCCGCCGACACCGTGGGTTAAAAAGGCGGCGCCTTCGTTACAGGCCGCCGCCGGCCCCATCCTCCGGCGGCAGGTCGCCGTTGAAGCGGTCGATTCCGGTCATGACCTGGGTGATCATCTCGCGTTCCGCTGCGCTCAGGCAGGGATGCCAGATATCGAACAGCAGGATGACGCGGGTCTGGTCACTGTCGTTCCAGGCCTCATGCTCGATGGTGTCATCGAATACCCACGCCTCGCCCACCTTCCATGCCCGCGTCTCGTTGCCCACGCGGAAGCCGCAGCCGGACGGCACCACCAGGGGCAGGTGCACCACCAGTCGCGTGTTGGACACGCCGGTGTGGGCCGGGATGCGCGTGCGGGGCTTCAACACGGAAAACATGGCGGCGGGGGATTTGCCCGGCACCTGCGGCTGCGGCATGGCGTCCAGCAAGGCTGCCGTCCGGGGGCAGCGGGCGCGGTTCTCGGCGTGCGGCCGGCCGTAATGCATGAAATGGAAGGCGCTCCACCGCGGCGAATGGTTCAGCTCCGCCCACTGGTCCAGCGGCAACCCGTCGGGATAGGCGATATAGGGCACGAACTGGCTCGGGTCGTCCTCGTCCCGCAGGACGGCGGACAGCTCCGCCCGCACGGCGTCGGTCCCGGCCTCCAACTCCGCCAGCCAGGGGAACTCCGCGCGGTCGAAGAACTCGATCGCGGCCGGCAGGCCGGGGTAAAAGAACTGCGCGGGCTGTTGGTGATAGGGTTTGGCCCGGCCCAGCGCCATATCGACGAAACGGGCCATGCGCCGCGCCTCGCCGCTCTGGCAACGGCGCAAGTCACCGTCGATCTCCCCTTTCAGGAAACCGTCCAGTTCGGAAAGGTACTGGGCGTGCCGCTCGCGGGCGCGGGCCACCGCGCGGGCGGTGGGCGCGTCCAGCGCCGTTTCCGGCGGCGCCAGTTGAAGGGCGGTACCATACGCCGCCCCCGCCTGGCGGGCGTGGCCCATGCCGTCCAGCAGCGACGCGCGCATCAGCAAGGCCATGAAGGCGCGGGGCTCCAGCGCCAGCGCCCGGTCCAACGCCGCCAGCGCGGCCAGGGGTTCGCCCAGGGCGCGATGGGCCGCCGCCAGGTTCAGCCATAGCGGCACCTGGGTCGGCGAGAAGGACAGCGCCTCTTCCAGCAGGGCTAGCGCCCGCGCGGGCTGGCCCGCCGCCATGGCGCGGACGGCCGCCGCGTTCAGGCCGCGCGCCTGATCTTCCACGTCCGTCCGGGTTGTCCCGCTCTCCGCCCGCTCCGCCATCATGCCCCCGCGTTTTCCCTGGGGGTGCCGGAACGGATTCTGGGATGCGACGGCCGTGTCGGCCCTTGTCCCCCCGCCAGCACCCTCCCGGTTTTGTCATGGGCGGTATCGCTGCCGACCCGCCTTTATGCCTATGACTATAGGCAGGGCGTGTGCTGGGGAACAAGAGCCGTATCAGGATTTGTTACAAGTCCGGAACCGGCTCCGGCTACTTCTCGCCCACCACACCGCAGGCGACGCGGCCACCCCCGCCGCCCAGGGGCTCCGGCGTGTCGGAGAAGTTGTCGCCACCCGTGTGGATGATGAAGGCGTGGCCGGCGATGTCGGCCAGTGTCAGGTGCGGCGCGGTCAGCGGATCGGGTGCCGTGCTGCCATCGGCCGTCACCGTCAGCGGCGGCAGGTCGCCCTTGTGGCCGTCCCCGGTCGGGCCCAGGTGCTTGCCGGTGCTGGCGGGATCGAAATGGCCGCCGGCGGCCAGGCCGGCGCCGGGTTTGCCATCCTTTTCCCCCGGCTGGCAGGACGCGTTGGCATGCAGGTGGAAACCGTGCACACCCGGCGCCAGGCCCGTCAGCTTGGGCGTCAGCACCAGACCGCCGCTGCCCTCGGTGGCCGTGATGGTGCCAATGGCCGGGCCCACGCCGGTGGCGGTGATCAGGTGAATGGTGGTGGTGACCGGGGCGGCCGCCGCCAGGGCCGCGAACGGCGCGCCGACGGCGGTCACCATCGCGGCCGACACCAGCGCGGCACGCAAAATGGACTTGGTCATGGTTTCCCTCCGGATGGGCCCGCGAGGTCCAGGACGGGCCACGGGCTTATGGGCAAGCTTGTTAAGGCGCCGAATGATAAGGCAGACGACCCGGCCCCACCAGCGCGACACCCTGCGTAGACCGTACGGACACGACTATGTCGCGGTGCGGGTGTTTCACGCTATCGTCAGGCGTGCATGATCTTTAAATCCAAGGTTTTGGCATGGCCCTGCCTCCGCCCGACGCCGCCCGAATCCTGCTGGTGGAAGATGACGACCGTCTGGCGCCTCTGGTGGTGCGCCACTTGGCCGACAGCGGCTTTCAGGTCGACTGGGCGGCGGACGCGGCGGCGGCGGACGCGCACTTGCGGGCGCACGCTGTGGATCTGGCGGTGCTGGATATCATGCTGCCGGGGGAGGATGGCTTGTCCCTCTGCCGCCGTATCCGCCGTGACCACGATATCGGCATCATCATGGTCACCGCCCGGGGTCAGGAAGCCGACCGCATCCGGGGCCTGGACCTGGGGGCCGACGACTACCTTCCCAAGCCCTATAGCTTGTGGGAATTGGAGGCGCGGGCCAAGGCGGTGTTGAGGCGCTGTGTTCGCGCAGGCTCGGCGCAGCCCGCTCCTACCATCCGGCAAGCCGGACCCTTTCAGATTGATGCGAGCCGCCGTACCGCCACCCTGCACGGGCAGGCCCTGGACCTGACCCGTACGGAATTCGACCTGCTGGCCCGGTTGGCGGGCGATTCCGGCCGGGTGTTCAGCCGCGATATGTTGCTGGAATGCGTGCGGGGTGGGGAGACGGATGCTTTCGACCGGGCCGTCGACACCCATATCAGCAACCTGCGTCGCAAGATCGGCGACGATCCCAAAACCCCGACCTTCATACGCACGGTGTGGGGTATCGGTTACCGGTTCCATCCGTCATGAGAGGGCCGGGCCTGTTCCGTCTGATGTTCTGGCGGGCGCTGTTGCTGGTGGCCGTCTGCCTGGGAATCCTGGTGACGCTGTCCACCCACTTCCAGGCGCGCTTTCTCTACGGTGACTGGCAGCGCGACCTGCAGGACGAGGCGCGCTGGCACGCCGGTCACTGGCCGATGGACCAGAACCCGGCCACCGTCGCCCAGGCCTGGGGGGCGGCGCACGGCCGGGTGCGCCTGACTTGGCTGGCGGCTGATGGTCAGGTGGTGGCCGACAGCCGTCCTGACCGGCCCCCTTTGGGTCCTGAACTGATCGGTGCGGCACACCAGGATATGGAGGTGCTGGTGGGTGCCGCCCCGCTGCCCGGCGGCGGCACCCTGGTCCTGAGCCGCGCGGGCCAGCCGGCAATCCCTTTGCATGTGGAATTCGTGCCCGTGGTGCTGGTCTTCGTTGGACTGGCCGCTCTGCTGGTCTGGCCGCCAGTACGTGACCTGACAGCGGCCTTTCGCCGTCTGTCCACCTTGGCGGCCCGCGTGGCCGGGGGGCATTTCGGGGAGACGCTCGATCCGCCGCGCCAGCGTGAACTGGCGGGCTTGGTTCGTTCCTTCAACGATATGTCCCGGGCGTTGCGCGATGCCGAGCTGCGGCAACAACGGCTGCTGGCCGACGTGTCGCATGACCTGCGTTCCCCTCTTGGCCGCCTGCGGGCGCTGGGGGAGACCATCGCCCGCAGGCCAGAGCGGGCGGCCCCCCATCTGGCGCAGATGGATGCCGAGATCGCCCTGATGGACCGCTTGATCGGCGATATCCTTGAGACGACGCGGGTTGAGGGGGGCGCCGTGCCCCTGGTGCGGCAGGCGGTGCCCCTGGCCGATTGGGCGCGCGATGCCTTTGCCCGGATTTCACCGCGTGTCCAGGGCGCCGGCGTCGCGGTGGACGTGAGCGTGGACGCGGACCGCACGGTCGATATCGACGCCGAACGCCTGTTCCAGGCCCTGGGCAACCTGGTGGATAACGCCGTGGTCGCTAGCCAGGGCCGGCCGGACGCCCGCATCGCCCTCAGCCTGCGGGCTGACGAAACCGGCTGGCGCGTGGCGGTGGCTGACAATGGCCGAGGCATTCCGGCGGCCGACCTGCCCCATGTCTTCGATCGCTTCTACCGTGTCGACCAGCACCGGGGCGGAGGTATTGGCGGCGCCGGCCTTGGGCTCAGTATCGCCCGCGCCCTGGTGGCCGCCCAGGGTGGTCGGCTGACCCTGGACAGCACGGTGGGGGTTGGCACCACGGCCACCATGGTTTTCCCCACACTTTCCTGACAATCGCGCCAACGACGCCCGACATCGATCCGCCATGCTGCCCGTCTCTCAACCGAAAGGGGGTTCGGGTGTCGCCTGTCATTCAATTGCTGGCCGCCGGGCGGACGTTCCGCCAGGGGCCGGACGAGTACGCCGCCTTGCGGCCTGCCACCGTCACCATCGACCGGGGGCAGTATGTGGCGGTGACGGGGGCGTCCGGCTCCGGCAAGTCCACGCTGCTGAACCTCATCACCGGGGTGGACCGGGCCAGTCAGGGCTCCGTCCGCGTCAAAGGCACGGCGCTGGAGACTTTGGGGGAGGGGGCTTTGGCCCGCTTCCGGGGGACCCATATCGGCATCGTCTTCCAGTTCTTCGAGCTGATCCCCACCCTGACCGCCCTGGACAATGTCGTGCTGGCCATGGATTTGGTGGGCGTGGTGCCGACCAGGGCACGCCGGGCGCGGGCCCTGGCCCTGCTGGGCGACGTGGGCCTGGACGGCCAAGCCTTGCGCCCACCTGGCCGCCTATCGGGTGGGGAGCAGCAGCGCGTGGCCATTGCCCGCGCCCTGGCCAACGACCCGCCCATCCTGGTCGCGGATGAACCCACCGGCAATCTGGACCGCGCCAATGGCGAACGCGTGGCCGCGCTGTTCGACCGCTGCGTGGCCGATGGGCGCACGGTCATCGTCGCCACCCACGAACGCGGCGGGTTGGACCGCTATCACCGCGTTTTGCGGGTCGAGGATGGTCAGATAACGGAGGGCAGGGGATGATCTCCGTTCGGCTGAAGAAGGTGGCGCGCGACTTCGGCGTGCGCTGGGGCCGCACCCTGATGGCTTTCACAGGCCTGACCATCGGCCTGTTCGTCGCCGGCGCAGTGGTGGCCGCCTATTCCCTGCTGCGCACGGACCTGGACGCTGGCTATCGCCGCACCACCCCCCCCAACCTGGTGCTGCGTACCGATGCCGTGCCGCCGGAAGTGCTGCGCCGGTTGGCGGCCCTGCCCGGTGTGGCGGCGCTGGAGGAACGCCCCCTGGTGAGGGCGGGGGTGCAGACCGAGCCGGGCCACTGGTGGCCCCTGGAACTCGCGGTGGTGGACGACTTCCGCGACCTGCGGGTGGCCACGTTCGCTCCCGATGCCGGCCTGCCTGAGGGGGCTTGGCCGCCGCCGACCGGCGGCCTGCTGTTGGAACGCGACGGGCGCTATTTCATGGAGGGCGGGCCCGGTGCGGCCTTGCACCTGCGCTTCGCCGATGGCGGAACGGCCAGCGGCACCTTCAGCGGTTATGTCTTTGATCCCGGTCAGCACCCCTCGCGCATGGAGATGGTGCTGTACGGCTATGTCACCCGCGCCACCCTGGCCGCCTGGGGCCAGGCGCTGGACGGCACCCGCCTGCTGTTGACCACGCGCGCCTCCGGTGGCCCGGAGAGCGCCAGCGCGCTGGCTCCGGTAGTGGAGTCCACGTTGGTGGCGGCGGGTGTGGCAGTGCGCCGCCTGGATATCCAGGATGTGCCGGTCTATGGCCACCAGAACCAGTTGGACGCGCTGCTGGTGCTGATGGCCGGCCTGGCCCTGACCACCCTGGTCATGGGCACGGTGCTGGTGGTCAACCTCATCGACGGGATGATGACCCGGGAACGACGGGTGGTGGGGGTGATGCGGGCCCTGGGTGCTGCGCCGGGGCAGGTGCTGCGCGATTATCTGCTGGGCACCGGCGCCTTGGGCCTGGCGGCGGCCTTGACCAGCCTCTGGCCCGCCGTCGCCATGGGGATGGTCACGGCCCGCTTTGTGGCCGCCGGCAACAATTTCGACCTGGTGACGCCCCGGCCGCCCCTGTGGGTGGCGGCTATCATCCTGATCTTTGGCGCCGGCACGCCCCTGACGGTGACCGCCTGGCGGGTGGGGCGGATGGTGCGCCTGCCTGTGCGCTTGGCCTTGATGCGATCCGGTGGACAGGGTGGCGGCGTGCGGGTGGAGATGTTGGGTCGCGCCACGATCCTGCCCCTGCTGCCCCGCCTGGCGGTGGGTGCGGTGCTGCGCCGGCCCCGCCCCGCCGTGCTCAGCGCCCTGGTTTTGGCCATCGGTCTGGCCTTTTTCCTGACGGCGCTGAACGTCCGCGCCTCCATGCAAGGCACGGCGGCGGCCGTGGCCCGGACCAAGCCTTATGACGTGCAATTGTTGCTACGCCAGCCTCATTCAGCGGACCGCCTGCGCTTCCTGCTGGCCGGCCGGCCGGAGGTGCGCGTGGCGGAATACTGGCGGGCGGTGACCGCCATACCGCTGGGTACCGGCGGGGGGCGCCTGGGAAACGCCATTCCCGTGGTGGCGGCGCCGGCGGACACCCGCCTGCTGCGCCCCGATCTGCTGGCCGGGCGATGGCTGGCCGAGGGCGCGTTGGACGGTATGTCCGGCGGTGTGGTCGTGACGCAGAAGCTGCTGGCCGACATGCCGGCCATCCAGTTGGGTGGTGCCTATCAACTGCGCGCCGGTGACCGCGTCGCACCGGTCACCATCATCGGTGTGGTGCGGGAATTCGGACCGGGGCGGGTCTACGCCCCGGCGGCGGTGATGGATGCCTTGCGCCCGTCCCCGGCGGACGCCGACCTGGTCTACCTGACCTTGGCCCCGGGCACCGACCAGCGCCAAGCCGCCCAGGCATTGCAGGACGATCTCACCGCCGCCGGCATCCAGGTGGGAGAAGTGGAGACGGCGGGGATGCTGAGGGCCATCATCGACGGCCATCTGGACTTCATCACCTTCATCCTCTTGGCGATTTCCGTCTTGGCGCTGTTGACGGGCGTACTGGGTCTTGCGGCCTGCATCGGCGTCAGCGTGGCGGAGCGCATACGCGAAATCGGCGTGATGAAGGCGATGGGCGCCAGCGGGTCCGCCCTGGTGCGCCTTTTCATCTATGAGGCGGTGGTGATCGCCGTCCTGGGCTGGGCCATCGCCTCGGCATGGGCACCGCTCATCAGCCGCCCGGTGGTGGCCCGCTTCGGCCAGAGGATCATCCAATACCCCTTCGACTATCAGGCCTGCGCCTGGGGCGCTGCCGCCGGCCTGGGCGTTGCCATTCTCATCGCGGTGCTGGCGACCTTGGTTCCGGCCCAGGCGGCGGTGCGGGCCACCGTCGCCAAGACCCTGCGGGTGGAATGAGAATACGTCTCATTTGATTGCCAGTCTGTAAGCGTTCGGCCGGAGCCAGAAGGTTCCGGCCTTTCTCGTTGCGCGCCTGCGAAGGCGATTACTTTCCCGACAAAAGCAAAATTGGTTAAGCAAACCTTGCATTCTGAATACGTATGCACCCGTTACTGCATCGTTGCACATACGTATGCGGGCTATGTTACAAAAATCCGGCCCCCACTATGATCGTCACAAATTCGGGAGGATACGGGGCCGGGCGCCAAGGCGTCCCATCCAGGATGATGCGCGATCAGGGTGACAGGACGGACCGGGCGCCGCGAAGGCCTTGGCAGCGTCCCCACTGAGGCATCGCCGATCCACACCGTGACATTCATGACGTCGTGCGTGGCGCCCCGTCGACCGGGGGCGTCAAGGCCCGCGTTCATGCCGGGGCGACCCGGGGGGTGTCCATCCGCGGGGGTGGGCGCTTTCAAGAAACAGCAGCAACTGGGCCGGGTAACGGCCCGCTCGAAGGCGAGACTTAAGGGGAGGGTGCCATGAAGGACACGAAGATCGCGCTGGCCGCCAGGCTGGCCCTGGGCGTCAGCACCGCGGTGCTGTTGATGCACGGCACCGCGATGGCGCAAAGCGCGCCGGCGGATGCCGCCACCACCGATGACATGCAGGAAATCGTCGTCAGCGGCTTCCGCCACTCGCTGGAATCGGCGATCGAGGCGAAGCGCGACGCCAGCCAGATCGTGGAAGCGATCTCGGCCGAAGACATCGGCAAGCTGCCGGACAATTCCATCGCGGAATCGCTGGCCCGCCTGCCCGGCCTGGCCGCCCAGCGCGTCGACGGCCGCGCCCAGGTCATCAGCCTGCGCGGCCTGGGCCCGGACTTCACCCTGACCACCCTCAACGGGCGTGAGCAGGTGTCGACCGGCAACAACCGCAGCGTCGAATACGATCTGTACCCCTCGGAAATCATCAGCAGCGCCGTGGTCTACAAGACCCCGCAGGCCGGCTTCACCGCCCAGGGCCTGGCCGGCACCGTGGATCTGCAGACCGTGCGCCCGCTGGATTACGGCAAGCGGGTGCTGTCCGCCTCCGCCCGGTATGAGCAGACCTCCATCGGCAAGCTGAACTCCGACAGCGAGGACAAGGGCTACCGCGCCAGCGCCACCTATATCGACCAGTTCGCCCATGACACCCTGGGCGTGTCGCTGTCCATCGCGCACCTGAACTCCCCCACCCAGCAGGAAACCTCCCGCGTCTGGGGCTACCCGCAGCTGTCCAACGGCAGCTATGTCATCGGCGGTGACGAGGTGCGCGCCAATTCCGAAGAGTTCAACCGCACCGGCATCATGAGCACGGTGCAGTACAAGCCCACCGACAACTTCACCACGTCGCTGGACTTCTTCTACACCCACTACCAGGACTATCAGTGGCAGCGCGGCATCGAGATGCCGCTGCAGTGGGGCAACGGCTCCGCCAACGGCGCGCAGCCGGCCGTGGCGCTGCTGCCCGGCTACACCACCGTCGGCAACATGATCACCAGCGGCGCGTTCAGCGGCGTGAAGGGCGTGGGCCGTAGCGACGTGGGCTCCACCCAGTCCGATCTGTACTCCATGGGCTGGAACGGCCAGTACACCAAGGGCGACTGGACCGGTACCCTGGACGCCGGCTACAGCCTGGCGGATCGCACCACCACCCGCTTCGAATCCTATTTCGGCACCGGCTCCAGCGGGTCGTCCGGCGCCACCGACACCATCGGGTTCACCAATGTCGGCACCAATGAGGCCGGGTACCAGTACACCCACAACCTGAACTACGCCGACCCCAACCTGATCAAGCTGACCGATCCCAACAACTGGAACGGCGGCACCACCCCCTATGCCCAGAACGGCTATCTGAACAAGCCGCGGGTGCACGACGATCTGCTCTCGCTGAGGGGCGATTTGAAGAAGGACTTCCACGAAGTCGCCTTCCTCAAGGACATCGACATCGGCGTGAACTACACCGAGCGCAACAAGGAATACTACCAGCCGGAATGGTACGTCACCCTGACGTCCAACCTGACCGCGGCGGTCGATCCGCTGACCGGCGTGAAGGGTGCCAGCGCCGCCATCCCGTCCTGGGCCATGGTGGGCACCGCCGACCTCAGCTGGATCGGCCTGGGCAACACCGTCGCCTACAACCCGGTGGAACTGCTGTCCCGCGGCGTCTACAGCCTGGTGCCCTGCGCCCAGTACCGCGCCAACTGCACCAGCGACAGCCACTACACCGTGACCGAGAAGGTCACCACCGGCTTCGTCAAGGCGGACTTGGATGGGAATGTCGGGGCGGTGAAGGTCATGGGCAACGTCGGCCTGCAACTGGTCCATACCGACCAGTCGTCCACCGGTGTCGCCATCGTCGCCGCCAACAAGTACCAGGACCGCACCCTGGGCGTCGGTTACACCGACCTGCTGCCCAGCCTGAACCTGGCCTTCGTCCTGCCCAACCCGGACCACCAGATCCGCCTGGGCGCCGCCCGTGAGATGATGCGGGCCCGCATGGACCAGATGCAGGCCAACCTGTCCTACGGCTTTGACGCTTCGAAGGCCGGGATTTCCAATCCCAACAATGGCCCGTGGAGCGGCAACGGCGGCAACCCCTACCTGAAGCCCTGGTACGCCGACGCCGTTGACCTGTCCTACGAATACTACTTCAACAAGGCCGGCTACCTGTCGCTGGCGGCGTTCTACAAGCACCTGGAAAACAACATCTACAACAAGAGCACGCTGACCGACTTCACCGGCATCAACACCTACTCCGCCGCCACGCCGGCCACCAACTTCGGCTATGTCACCGTGCCGGTGAACGGCACCGGCGGCATGATCGAGGGTGTGGAAGCCGCGTTCGCCGTGCCGCTGGACATGGTGTGGTCCAAGCTGGAGGGCTTCGGCATCAACGGCGCCGCCGGCTGGACTGAGACAGACCTGCAGGCCGGGTCGCAGGGTGTGGGTTCCGGCAACAGCAGCCTGCCGGTGGCCGGTTACTCCAAGTGGACGGAGCAGGGCACCCTCTACTACGAGAACCACGGCTTCGGCGCCCGCGTCTCGGTCACCCACCGCTCCGGCTATCTGTCGGAACAGACGGGCTTCGGCCAGGGCCGCGAGTTCGACATGGCGGTGCCGGAAACCCTGGTCGACGCCCAGGTCAGCTATGACTTCGGCGAAGGCGCCCTGAAGGGCCTGTCCATCGTCCTGCAGGCCCAGAACCTGACGGATGAGCCGGTCATCACCTACTACAACGGCGATACCACGCAGAATTGGCGGTACGAAAAGTACGGCGTTCGTTATCTGCTCGGTGCTTCCTACAAGTACTGAGCCGATAGGGTGAGGTGTCCCGCCGGCCTCCCAGCCGGCGGGCGCTTCTCGCCTTTCTCCCCGAGCCCTCGTGAGGCGGGCCCAGGCCATGGTTGCACCCAGATCCAGGTGAACCAGGGCCCGCCTCACCCTTTTCCCCGCCCCGGCGGGGAGGTACCGGCAACAGCGACCTGGAAGACAGGCCATGACGTTCGCCCCCCTCCGTGACATCGTCATCGTTGGCGGCGGCACCGCCGGCTGGATGGCGGCCGCCCTTTTCAGCCACATCCTCGGCCCCGGCGGCCGCTCCGGGGGCCATCGCGTCCACCTGGTGGAATCGCAAGAGATCGGCACCGTGGGTGTGGGCGAGGCGACCATCCCCCCCATCGGCGTGTTCAATCGCGCCCTGGGCCTGGATGAGAACGACTTCCTGCGCCAGACCCAGGGCACCATCAAGCTGGGGATCGAGTTCGTGGACTGGCTGCGGCCCGGCCACCGCTACCTGCACAGTTTCGGCGCCTTCGGCCACGCGCTGGGGCTGGGGCATTTCCAGGACTTCTGGCTGCGCGCCCACCGCCTGGGCATGACGGATGACTGGGAACCCTACATCCTGAACAGCGTGGCGGCCCGGCGCGGACGCTTCACCCCGCCGGATCCGCGGCGGCAAAGCCCGCTGGAGCCGCTGGCCTATGCCTTCCACATCGACGCGGGGCTGTACGCCCAATACCTGCGCCGGTTCGCGGAACAGCGCGGCGTGCGGCGAACGGAGGGCAGGATCGTCCGCACCATCCTGCGCGCCCACGACGGTTTCGTCGACGCGGTGGAGATGGCGGACGGCACGCGCGTCAAGGGCGACCTGTTCATCGACTGCTCCGGTTTTCGCGGCCTGCTGATCGAGCAGGCGCTGAACACCGGGTTTGAGGATTGGTCCCACTGGCTGCCGTGTGACCGCGCCTGGGCCGTGCCCAGCGCGCATGACGGCACCGCCAGCGCCTTGACACCCTACACCCGCTCCACCGCGCGGGTCGCGGGCTGGCAATGGCGCATTCCGCTGCAGCACCGCACCGGCAACGGCTACGTCTATTCCAGTCGCCATGTCAGCGATGACGAGGCGGCCGCCACCCTGCTGGCCAACCTGGAGGGGGAGGCGCTGGCCGACCCGCGTCCGCTGCGTTTCACCGCCGGCCGGCGCCGGCGCTTCTGGAACCGCAACGTCGTGGCCGTGGGCTTGGCGGCCGGCTTCATGGAACCGCTGGAATCCACCAGCATCCACCTGGTGCAGTCGGCCCTGTCCCGGCTCATCACCCTGCTACCCAACCACACTTTGGATCCCGCTGTTGTGGAGGAGTTCAACCGCGCCTCGGCCATCGAGTATGAGCGCATCCGCGACTTCATCATCCTGCACTATGCAGCCACGGACCGCGGCGAAAGCCCCTTCTGGCGGGAGTGCCGGGACCGGCCGGTGCCTGAGGAATTGGCTCGCCGCATGCGCGTCTTCCGGGCGCTGGGCCGTGTCGCCCGCGATCACGATGAACTGTTCAGCGAGGTCAGCTGGCTGCACGTCTTCCTGGGGCAGGGGGTCTGGCCGCGCGATCACCATCCCCTGGCCGACCAGTTGTCGGAGGAGGACCTGCGCCGTTTCCTCGACGACATCAAAGCAGCGGTGGCGCGCGAAGTGGACGCCATGCCCACCCATGCCGACTTCATCGCCCGCCACTGCCAGCCCGACAGCCTGACGAGGACCGCATGACACCCCTCAGCCGCCGCCTGGCGCTGCTTTCCACCACCCTGATCATCGCCGCCGGCGCCTTGCTGTCGGCCGGGCCCACCCCGGTGCGCGCCGCGGACTACCGCGACCGTCTGGCGGAGGATGAGGTGGTCTATTTCCTGCTGCCCGACCGCTTCGACAACGCTGACCCCGCCAACGACACGGGTGGTCTGGGCGGCGGGCTGACTGGCGACCGGTCGGTGACCGGCTATGACCCGACGGACAGCGGCTATTATCACGGCGGCGATCTCAAGGGGCTGATCCGGCGACTGGATTATATCCAGGGCCTGGGGGCCACCGCCCTGTGGGTGGGGCCGATCTTCAAGAACAAGGCGGTGCAGGGGGCGCCCGGCCACCAGTCCGCCGGCTATCACGGCTATTGGATCACCGACTTCACCCACGTCGATCCGCACTTCGGCACGGATGACGACTTCAAGGCCCTGGTGGACGCGGCCCACGCGCGCGGCATGAAGGTCTACTTGGACATCGTCATCAATCACACGGCCGATGTCATCCAGTACAAGGAATGCGCCCCGGGGAACGGCCGGGCCAAGCCCTGCCCCTACCGCTCCAAGGCCGACTATCCCTACACCCGCAAGGGCGGCCCCACCGGCCCGTCCATCAACGCCGGTTTCATGGGCGATGAGGTTCAGACGGCGGAGAACTTCGCCCGGCTGACGGACCCGGCCTATGCCTACACCCCCATCGTGCCCGAGGCCGAACGGCATGTTAAGGCGCCGGAGTGGCTGAACGATCCCCGCTACTACCACAATCGCGGTGAATCGACCTTCAAGGGCGAAAGCTCCCTCTACGGCGACTTCGGCGGCCTGGACGATGTGATGACGGAGCACCCGGCCGTGGTGCGCGGCTTCATCGACATCTATGGCGCCTGGATCGACCGCTACGGCATCGATGGCTACCGCATCGACACCACCCGCCATGTTAATCCGGAATTCTGGCAGGCCTTCGTGCCCGCTATGCTGGAGCGCGCCAAATCCCGGGGCATCCCCCATTTTCATATCTTCGGCGAGGTGGCGGACACCGATGGCCGCGTCGCCGTCCTGGCCCGCCACACGCGGGTGGACAAGCTGCCGGCCGTGCTGGATTTCGCCTTCCGCCGTGCCGTGATCGACACTGTGGCGGGGACCAGGGGCACTGACAGGCTGGCCCTGATGCTGGACGGCGACGCTTTGTATGAGGGGGGCGAGGATGCGGCGCGCCAACTGCCCACCTTCGTCAGCAATCATGACCACGGCCGCTTCGCCTACTTCGCCCGCAAGGCCTTCCCCCAGGCGGGCGAGGATGAGATCCTGAAGCGCGTCATCCTGGCCAACGCCCTGATGTTCACCCAGCGCGGCGTGCCCGTCGTCTATGCCGGGGATGAGCAGGGCTTCAGCGGCGGGGAGGATCGCGCGGGGCGCGAGGACATGTTCGGCAGCCGCGTCGCATCCTACAACGCCGAGCGCCTGGTGGGCACCACCACCACCACGGCCACCCCCAGCTTCAACCCCGACCACCCGCTGTACAAGGCGTTGGCCGAGATGGCGCGCCTGCGCGAGGCGGAGCCCGCCCTGCGCCACGGTCGTAGCGTCGTGCGCTTTGCCAGCGAAAAGCCGGGATTGTTCGCCGTGTCCCGTATCGACCCCGCCACGGGGCGGGAAGTGCTGGTGGCTGTCAACACCGGCACCCAGCCGGTGACCGCCCAGGTCGAGGTTGGCAGCCAATGGACCAGTTTCACCGCCCTGCATGGCCGATGCGGCCCTGCCCCTACGGCCCCTGGCAGCTATGCTGTCCACCTGGCCCCGCTTGATTACGTCGTCTGCGCATCTGGAGAGGCTTCATGACCATGGAACACCCCACCCATACCGGACCGGGCGGCCCCCGACCCTGGTGGCGCGGGGCGGCGATCTACCAGATCTATCCGCGCAGTTTCGCCGACGCCAACAATGACGGGGTGGGCGACCTGCCCGGCATCACCCGGCACCTGGACCATGTCGCCAGCCTGGGGGTGGACGCCATCTGGCTGTCGCCCTTCTTCACCTCCCCCATGCGGGACTTCGGCTATGACGTGTCGGATTTCCGCGATGTCGATCCGCTGTTTGGTACGCTGCAGGACTTCGACGCCCTGGTGGCGCGGGCGCATGACTTGAACCTCAAGGTCATCATCGACCAGGTTTATTCCCACACATCGGACCAGCATGCCTGGTTCCAGGAAAGCCGGCAGGACCGCGCCAACCCCAAGGCGGACTGGTACGTCTGGGCCGATGCCAAGCCCGACGGCAGCCCGCCCTGCAACTGGCAATCCGTCTTCGGCGGCCCGGCCTGGACCTGGGACGCGCGGCGGGGCCAATACTACCTGCACAACTTCCTGACCGAGCAGCCGGACCTGAACGTGCACAATCCGGTGGTGCAGGACGCCTTGCTGGACGTGGCGCGCTTCTGGCTGGACCGGGGGGTGGACGGTTTCCGCCTGGACGCCATCAACTTCTCCATGCACGACCCGGCCTTCACTGACAATCCGGTGAACCCCGACCCGCATGCGCTGCGCACCCGACCCTTCGATTTCCAACTGCACACCAAGAACATGTCCCACCCGGACATCCCGAAGTTCCTGGAGCGTATCCGCGGCGTGCTGGACAGCTACGGTGGCGACCGTTTCACGGTGGCGGAGGTGGGCGGCCCCGGTGCCGACCGCGAGATGAAGGCCTTCACCGCGGGCAACACACGGCTGAACAGCGCCTATGACTTCAGCTTCCTCTATGCCGACACCCTGACCCCGGCCCTGGTGCGTAAGGCGCTGGAGCTGTGGCCGGATGAACCCGGCCTGGGCTGGCCCAGCTGGGCCTTCTCCAACCACGACGCGCCGCGCTGCGTTTCCCGCTGGGCCCAGCCCCAGGACCGCGCGGCCTTCGCCCGCATGGCGGCGCTGCTGCTGGTCACCCTGCGTGGCAACATCTTCCTCTACCAGGGGGAGGAACTGGCGCTGACCCAGGTGGCCATCCCGTTCGAGCAGTTGCAGGACCCCGAGGCCATCGCCAACTGGCCCCTGACCCTGGGCCGCGATGGCGCGCGCACGCCCATGCCGTGGACGTCCGGCGCCCCCAACGCCGGCTTCAGCTCGGCCCAGCCCTGGCTGCCCGTGGGCGCCGACCATGACGCCATGGCGGTAGACCGGCAACAGGCCGACCCCCAGTCCCACCTGGCGCTGACCCGCCGGGCGCTGGGCCTGCGCAAGGCGCACCCGGCGCTGGCCGTGGGCGACATGCGCTTCATCGAGGCGGGCGAGCACGTGTTGGCCTTCGAACGCAGCCATGGCGACGAGACGCTGCTGTGCCTGTTCAACTTTGGCCCAGAGGGATGGACAACACCAGAGGGGGCGAACTGGCCGGTGGTGGACAGTGTGGGCGCGCCGCAATCGGGCACCCAGGGCTGGACCCTGCCGCCCTTCGGCGGCCTAGTGCTGTCGCGGCCGTGATCGGTGTGGCTTTGGGGCGCATGCCCATACGTATTTCCCCCTTCCACCCCCGGCTTTCCATACGTATTCAAAGCCTTGTGCAGCGCACTGCGGGGGACAGTGATGGCCTGTTTCTTTACGAGCCTGGTGATGGAATGACGAACAACAAGACGATGGGACGGAAACGGGCGGCGGCGCTGATGGCGGTGCTGCTGGCCGGCAGCATGATGGGGGGCGCGGCGCTGGCCGGTGTGGCGCCGGGCGCGCCGGGGCAGGCGGCCACGGGTGCCTATGCGGGCAAGACCGGCATCGGCACGGCGTATCATGCGTATGACGCCCAGCCCGGCAAGGCCGTGCCGTCGCGCGTCTGGTTCTCCCTGGCCAAGGGCGTGGTCACCGAGACCATGTACGGCCTGATCCATGAGGTGCAGCTGCGTGAGCTGAAATTCGCCATCCAGGGCGAGGGCTTCCTGGATGTGGAGGACAAGGACACCGACAGCACCACCAGCTATCTGGACGTGGATGCCGCCGGCCGCCCCCGCTCGCTGGCCTACAAGCTCGTGAACAAGGCCAGGAACGGCAAGTACGAGATCGAGAAGCAGGTCTTCACCGACCCCGCCGCCGACACCCTGATGGTGCGTGTGACGGTGCGGGCGCTGAAAGGTGGCACCGTCACCCCCTACCTGCTGGTGGACCCGCAGATGGCCGGCACCGGCGGCGGCGATAAGGCCGATGTGGCAGAGGGCGCATTGCACGCCTATGAGGGCAACCGCCACCTGGTGGTGAAGGCCGCCCAGGGCTTCAAGGCCGTCAGCGTGGGCTTCGTCGGCGCCTCCGACGGGCTGACCCAGCTGCAAAAGGCCGGCAAGCTGGACGTTGACTACACCACCACCGGCGACAAGGCCGGCAATGTGGCGCTGGCCGGCGCCCTGGCGCCCGTGACGGGGGAGGCCACCTTCGACATCGTCGTCGGCTTCGGCGACAGCGCCAAGGCGGCGGATGCCGCCGCCACGGCGACGCTGAAGCGCGGGCACGACGCCGTGCTGGCGGCGTATGACGCCGGCTGGGAAGGGTATCAGGCCAAGCTGGCGCCCCTGCCGGACTTGGCCAAGGTGGCCATGGATGGCGGCAAGCTGCTGTATGCCAGCGCCCTGGTGCTGAAGGCTCAGGAGGACAAGACCCATCCCGGCGCGCTCATCGCCTCCCTCTCCGCGCCCTGGGGCGACACGCAGAAGGCCGACAAGCCCGAGACGGGCTACAAGGCGGTGTGGCCGCGCGATTTCTACCAGTGCGCCATGGCCCTGCTGGCGTTGGGTGACACCGACACGCCCAAGGCGGCGCTGAACTACCTGAAGACCATCCAGGTGGGCCCGAAGACGCCGGGCAACCATGGCGATGGCGGCTGGTTCCTGCAGAAGACCCACGTGGACGGCACGCCGGAATGGGTGGGCGTGCAACTGGACCAGACGGCCATGCCCTTGATGCTGGCCTGGCGTCTCTGGCGCAACGGCGTCATCAGCGACGCCGACGTGACGGCGCTCTACCACGGCATGGTGAAGCCCGCCGCCGACTTCCTGGTCAAGGGCGGCACCGTGGGCATCGGCTGGAACAAGGAAACCATCCGCCCGCCGGTGACCCAGCAGGAGCGCTGGGAGGAACAGGCCGGCAATTCGCCCTCCACCACCGCGGCGGTCATCGCCGGCCTGACGGTGGCGGCGGAGCTGGCGGACGTGGCGGGGGACGAGGCGGCGGTGAAACGCTATTACGCCGCCGCGGACAAATACTCCGCCGGGCTGGAGGCCGCGACCGTCACCACCAACGGCCAACTGGCACCGAAGGGTTCCCCAGTGGCGGGCAAGGGGGCCGGCTACTACCTGCGCATCGCGCCCACGGGCCAGCCCAACGCCCACACGCCGCTGGCGGTGCGCAACGGGCAGCAGGCGCTGACCGAGGACGCTTATGTCGACGGCGGCTTCCTGGAGCTGGTGCGCTATGGCGTGCGGGCCCCCAGCGATCCCATCATCAAGGCCAGCCTGGCCGTTCTGGATGACGAGGCGCTGCCGGAGAATTTGCGCGTCAAATACACGTTCCACTTCGCCGGCGACCCCACCGCCTATCCCGGCTGGCGCCGCTATGGCAACGATGGCTATGGCGAGGACCGGGCGACCGGCGCCAACTACGCCGTCAGCGGCACCATGACCCCCACCCAGCGCGGCCGCGTCTGGCCCCTGCTCACGGGGGAGCGTGGGCATTACGAGCTGGCGCTGGCGGCGGCCAAGGCTGGCGGTGCCAAGCCGGCGGAGATTGAGGCCATCCGCACCACCTATGTCCGTGCCCTGGAGCGCTTCGCCAACCAGGGCCTGATGATCCCGGAACAGGTGTGGGACGGCGTGGGCAGCGACGGCGGCCGCGGCTACAAGGCCGGCGCTGGCACCGACAGCGCGACGCCCCTGGCGTGGGCGCATGCGGAGTATGTGAAGCTGCTGCGGTCGCTGCACGATGGCGGGGTCTGGGACCTCTACGCCCCTGTGGCGGTGCGCTACGCGACCAGGCCGTAAGCGAGGATCAACCCCGGGGCCCTCGAGGCCCCGGGGATGGCGGGCGGGGTGTCAAAGCCCGCCGCAACTGCCCCGCACCACCAGGCTGGTGGCGATCTGCGTCGTCTCGATGGGGCGGCCCTCGATCAGGCGCAGCAGATTCTCCACCAGCAACTCACCCGCCGCCGCCGTGTCCTGGCGGAGGGTGGTCAGGGGCGGGGAGGTGAAGGGGGCGGCGACGATGTCGTCGAAGCCCACCACGGCCACATCCTCCGGCACCCGCAGGGACCGCTCGCGCAGCCCGTTCATGGCGCCGATGGCCAGCAGGTCGCAGGCGCCGAATACGGCGTCGATGGGCCCCTCGCGGTCGATCAGGTCCAGGATGGCCTGGTGCCCGACCTCTTCCGACGCGGCCGCATCGGCGTACAGCGCCTCGATGACCGGCAGGCCGGCCTCACCCAGCGCCTCGACATACCCGCGATAGCGGTCGCGGAACTCCGGGCAGTGTTCCGAGATGTCCCCCAGGAAGGCGATGCGCCGGCGGCCGCGCGCGATCAAGTGGCGCACGCCTTCCCTCGCGCCGTGAACATTGTCCGACCCGATGAAGTGCCCCGGCTGTCCCGGCACCACCGGGCCCCAGGTGACGAAGGCGGTGCTGACCTCATCCAGGCGGCTGATCTTGTCGACGTAGCGCAGATAGTCGCCATAGCCCAGGAAGATCAGGCCGTCGGCCCGCTTGGATGCGGCGTAGTCGGCGCTCCAATCGTCGCTGGACTGCTGGAAACTGATCAGCAGGTCATAGCCGCGCCGGGCGGATGCCTTGGTGATGCTGCTCAGCATTGACAGGAAGAAGGGGTTGATCAGCGATTGGCTGGTGACCGGGTCTTCGTACAGCAGCAGGGCCAGGGTGTTGGTCTTCTGCGACCGCAGGTTGCGGGCGTTGACGTCGACCTTATAGTTCAGCAGGCGGGCCGCCTGGGCCACGCGCTGGCGGGTGTCCTCGCTGACCATCGCGTCGTTGCGCAGGGCGCGGGACACGGTGGACTGCGACACGCCGGCCAGTTCGGCGATGTCGAACGATGTCGGACGCTTGACCCGCATCCCCTTGATTCCGGCCTCTTGGTGCTCCCCTGGGCGCGGATGATAGCAATCGGCCGCGCGTCCCCGCAATGCGCGTCGCGGCTCCGGCTCCTTAAGATCCGGGCGGCTGGTGCCGGCCGGCAACACGCGCAGCGGATCGCCCATGGGCCCGCCTCTCAGCGGAAGGTGTAGACGATGGCGGCGGTGGCGGCCAGCAGCAGGCCGGCCAGCACGCGGTAGTTGCGCCAGAACGGTTCATGCGCCAGACGGGCGCTCTCCTCGCGGAAGAAGGCCGGGGTCCACACCAGGCCGGCGGACTTCTCCGCCGCGTCGGGGGCCGTGGCCAGGCTGACGACCACCAGCACGGCGGCGCACAGCACGAACAGCAGCGGGGCGACATACAGGAAGTGGATGCTGACCACGTCCAGCACGGTGTTGGCCACGAACAGGGCCGCCCCGCCCAGCACGCCGGCGGCGATACAGGCGGCGGCCCCGGCGGCGTTGGCCCGGCGCCAGAAGATGCCCACCAGGTACAGCGCCATCACCGGCGGCACGGCGTAGGCGATGATGACCTGCAGGTATTGCCACAGCGACCCGAAATGCTCGATCTGCGGCGCCCAGGCCATGGCGGCCACGGCCATGACCAGGGTGGCCATCCGGCCGACGCGGACCAGGGCCGCGCCCTGCATCTCCGGCTTCCAGCGGCGCACGAAGTCCATGGTGAACAAGGTGGACGCGGAATTGAAGGTGGAGGCGATGGACGACATCAGCGCCGACATGAAGCCCGCCACCGCCAGGCCCACCAGGCCGGCGGGCAGCAGGCCGAACAGCAGGGTGGGGAACACCAGGTCCGGCGACTTCAGGTTGGGGTACAGCAGGATGGCGGCGGTGCCGGGCAGCACCATCAGGAATAGGACGGGCAGCTTCAGCGCCCCGGCGAACAGGCTGCCCCAGCGGCCATGGTTCTCATCCTTGGCCGACAGCACGCGCTGCACCATGAACTGGTTGGTGCACCAGAAGTAAAAGCCCAGCAGGGGCACGCCGGTCAGCAGGCCGGGCCAGGGCACGGCCGCGTCGCTCAAGGGCCGGATCAGCGACAGCTTGGCGGGATCGACGGCGCCCATGACCGCGTCCCAGCCGCCGGCCTTCAGGAAGGTGCGCACGGCGATGATCGCGGACGCCGTGAGCAGCAGCACGGCCTGGATGGTCTCGGTATAGATCACGGCGCGCAGGCCGCCGGCGATGGTGTAGATGCCGGCCGAGACGGCCAGCACGATCACGATCTGCCACAGGGGTACGCCGGGCAGCAGCAGCTTGAACAGCAGGGCGCCGCCGTAGAGGGCGCTTGCCGTGTCCACCACCAGGTTCAGGAACAGGGTCAGGCCTGAGAAATAGCTGCGCGCCAGGCCGCTGTACCGCCGCTCCAGGAACTCCGGCAGGGTGTAGACCTTGGACCGCAGCAGGAAGGGCAGGAAGAAGACGCAGAAGAACACCAGGACGGCCGCCGCCATCCATTCGTAGTTGTAGACAGAGATGCCGGTGCCGTAGGCGGCGCCCGCCAGCCCGATCAGCGTGGTGGACGAGATGTTGGAGGCCAGCAGCGCCAGGCCGATGACGGGCCAGGTGGTGCCGCGCGACGCCAGGAAGAAATCCTCGGTCGAGGAATGGCGGCGGGCCAGGTACAGACCCAATGACACGATGCCGATGAGATACAGCGCCACGATGGCGTAGTCGACCCAGGCCATGCCTGCAACCGGCACCATGCAATCCCCTCCCGATCCCTTGATTTTCCCCGCGCTGCTTTGTCGCGCCGGCTTCGTGCCTCGGCCGCAAATCCAGCCGGTGCGTCCTTCATGGCACAGGAAGGGGGGCCGACCACAACAAGAATTCGTATGCGGCGGATGCCGTGGCGCCCGCCCCCACGCTGGTCATGGTCCGGATGGCGGGGCTGCATCGTTGCGCCATTAGTGAAACCAGTTTCATATATGCATTGAAACTGGTTTCAGAAGTGTTATGGTTAGCGTCACGGGCGTTTTATGCCGGCAAACTGGCAACAAAACAAAACAGGGGGCGCACTATGGTTTCACGATATGTCCCATCCACCGTGGCGCTGGGCATTGCCCTTGGCGCCATGGGCCTGACGGGGGCCCAGTCCGCATGGGCGGCGGATCAAACAGCGCAGGGCGCGGATAGCGGCGCCGATGAATTGGCGGAAGTGGTGGTCGTGGGCTCGCACATCGCGGCGCGGCCCAACATGACCTCGGCGGCGCCCATCACGTCGGTGACGGCGCTGGAAATCCAGCAGTCGGGCGCCCTGAACGTCGAGGACATCCTGAACCGCCTGCCGCAGGTGTCGCCTGACAACCAGCAGACCTATCAGGACAGCGATGGCGCGCAGAAGATCAACCTGCGCCGCATCGGCTTCGGCCGCACCCTGACCCTGATCGACGGCCAGCGGGTGGCGACCAACATCGGCCTGGACGTCAACATCATCCCCGTCGCCTTCCTGGAGCGCATCGACGTGCTGAGCGGCGGCGCGTCCGCCGCCTATGGCTCCGACGCGGTGGCCGGCGTGGTGAACTTCATGCTGAAGAAGGAGTTCAACGGCTTCCAGGTCAGCGGCAACTACAGCCTTTACGACCATTACAACCAGCGCACCATCGTGCAGCCGGTGGCCGACCGTTACGGTATCGGCTCGCCCAACGGCCAGGCCTGGGACGGCGGGCGTGGCGATTTCAGCGCCGCCTGGGGCCATTCGTTCGCCGATGGGCGGCTTAATGTCCGCGCCTTCGCCGATTATCGCCGGACGGAACCTGTGTTGTACAAGGACCGGGACTTTTCCGCCTGCGGCCTGATCCAGGCCAGCACCGACGGCCCGCTATCCTGCCAGACCTCCACCTACTCCAAGTACGGCTATTTCAGCCCGCAGTCCGGCGACAACGCCGGCAAGGTTTTCTCCAACGCCAAGGACGGGTCGCCGACCTTTGTCACCCGCGACCAGACTTATGGATACAATTCCTACCAGGATTATTATCTGCAGCGTCAGGATGAGCGCATCAATGGCGGATTGTTCCTGAATTATGATCTTACCGATTCGGTCGAGTTCTACAGTTCTTACCTGATCTCCAGCGACACCTCCTATAACCAGTTCCGCACATCGCGGCTTTACTCGCCTTCAACTTTTGGCGAGTCGTCCTACAACATCAATTGCAACAACCCCCTGATGTCGGCGCAGCAACAGCAGGCGTTGTGCGGTTCCCTGGCGGGCACCAACACCCTGATGCCGACCGAGGTGCGTTACCAGTTCGACAGCACGGCGCAGCTGAAGGACTATTATTTGAATGAAAACCAGCGCGTCACGGCCGGCTTCCGCGGCAAGGTCCTTGACGCCTGGCACTATGACGTCGGCGGCGTGTACGCCCGGTTCGACAAGACCTACAAGCCGGCTTTCGAGAACCCGGTCTACCAGACCCAGGCCGACTCCCTGAACGTCGTCAACGTCAACGGCACGCCCACCTGCGCCGCCAAGGTGGCGGGCACCAGCCCCAACTGCGTTCCGGCCAACATCTTCGTGGCCAATGGCGGCAGCTCGGCCCTGGTCAATTTCTATGAAGGCGGCTACGGCGGCACGCAGGAACAGATCGGCACCCTGTGGGACGCCACCGTCAACGTCAACGGCGACCTGGGACGGTACGGTGTCACCAGCCCGCTGGCCAGTGAGGGCGTGGCGGTGGCCTTCGGCGGTGAATACCGCAAGGACATGGAGAACAACACCGTCGACGCCGCCTTCGTCAGCAACGCGGGCTACGGCAGTAACTTCAAGGCCAGCCAGAGCGTGAAGGAAGGCTATATCGAGGTCCAGGCGCCGCTGGTCCAGGACAAGCCCTTCGTGCATCTGCTGTCCGCCCAGGGCGGCTATCGCTGGTCCAAGTACGACACCAACCCGGACACCTTCACCACCTGGAAGATCGAGGGCACCTACGCCCCGGTGCCGGACGTGACCCTGCGCACCAGCTACAACAAGGCGGCCCGCGCCCCCAACATCTATGAGAACAACCAAGCCATCGACTTCACCTCGGGCGGCCCCGACATCTGCGCCGGCAGCAACCCCACGGCCAGCCTCGCCGCCTGCCAGCTGACCGGTGTCACCGCCGCCCAGTACGGTCATATCAAGCAGTGCGACGACAACGCCTGCCTGGCGCGCCAGGGCGGTTTCGTGCTGGACCCGGAAACGGCCCACACCCTGACCTATGGCGCGGTGCTGAAGCCCAGCTTCCTGCCGGGCCTGACCCTGTCGGCCGACCGTTACCTGATCATGATCGACAGCTCGATCGGCTTTAACTACGACGACTTCTACAGCAGCAGCTGCGCGCTGTTCGCCACCGCCTACTATTGCAGCCACTTCAACCGCAACCCCGACGGCTCGCTTACCAGCTACGACACCGTGCGCGGCGGCACGCCCAGCGCCGGCTTCGTCACCTACGGCAATACCAACAACTACAAGACCTTCGCCGAGGGCTACGATTTCCAGGCCCAGTACCTGCTGCCGGTGGCCGAGCTGGGCGGTCATCTCGATTTCGACTTCAACGGCTCGCTCAGCACCCGCACCGGTGGGCAGGACACGCCCAACTCGCTGGCCGCCAGCTGCGTCGGTTACTTCGGCCCGCGTTGCAACCAGCCGTTCCCGGCCTGGACGCACAACCTGCGCGGCACCTACATGCGCGATGGCGGCGCCTACAGCATCTCCCTCAACTGGCGCCACATCTCCGGCGTCACCAACGCCGCCAACAGCAACGACCCGGCGCTGGGCGCCAGCGCCTCCACGCGGGTCACCACCTTCACCTCCATCCCGTCGTACGACTACTTCGACGTGGCGGTGGGCTACATGGTCAACGAGCAGATCAGCCTGCGGCTGACCGTCAACAACCTGACGGACAAGATGCCGCCGATCGTGGCCAACTCGTACAACATCTCGCTGGCCCGTTCGAACACCATCCCTCAGGTTTATGACGCCTTGGGCCGCATGGTGCAGATGGGCTTCACCGTCTCGTTCTGATGCCGGTCATGGCCCCGCGCGGTATACGCCGCGCGGGGCTTTTTCTATCCGCAGCGTGGGGGACACCCGTGTCGGCACATTCTTACGGTCCATCCCGGCCTTACGGTCCATCCCGGCTGTCGCGCCGGGATTTCGCTTCCCTGGCCTTGGCGGCGCTGGCGGCGGGAAGCATGGCGCCGCCGTCCGCCTTGTCCGCCCGCGCGGCGGATGCCCTACCGGATGGGGGCGCCTGGGCCCCACGCTATCCCCTGACGCCCGTCCCCTCGACACCGGATGGAGCCGGGTGGGACGCTTTCCAGGCGCTGATGGAGTACGATCCCCAGGCGGACGCGGACGCGCCCTATTTCCAGTCCCAGGTGCGACGCGCCCACCGCATCGCGCCGTTTGCCGCCACCCAGGCCCATCCGGCGTTGGACACGGTGCCCGGTGTCGCCAGCCTGTCCGACTGCTATGGCCCCCTGGCGGCGGGCGTTTCCGAGGAAACGCTGATGCGGCGGCGTTACGGCACCCCGCTTCCGGGCGGCGTGCAGGTGCCGCGCATCTTTACCTACCACGACATCGTCGTGGGCTGGCGCGGCACCGGCATGATCCCCAACCCGGCGCTGGTCGACGTGGCACACCGCAACGGCGCCCTGGCCCTGGGCACCATTTTCCAGCCCGACCGCCGCCATTACGACGGCAGCGCCGTGCCCATGCCCCAGGTCGCCCGCAAGCTGGTGGACCTGGCGGCGTATTTCGGCTTCGACGGCTATTTCGTGAATTTCGAGAATGGGACGGAGGAGGCGGAGGCCCAGGTCCTGGACTGGGTCGCCGCCATGCGCGACGAGGCGAAGCGGCGCGGCCTCACCGATTTCCATATCCAGTTCTATGACGGCGGCACCGATATGGACTGGCTGATGCGCCGCCGTGGCGACCGGCCGGGCCAAGCGTACGCCGACAGCACCATGCTGGATCAAGGGTGGAGCCGGTATGGCGGGCCGGGCAGCTGCTGCTCCGGCGCGCCGGTGGCGCCGCTGGAGGTGCGCGCCTATTACCTGCGCAATGGGTTCGACCCGCGCGCCGTGGCCTATTTCGGCCTCCAGCTTTATCCAGGTCCCGGCTATCTGGGGGCCGCCGCCCCGCAGGTCATCCACCCCAACGACGGCGCCTACGCCTATGGCGGCCTTCAGGTCTACAGCGTGGAGGATGGGCTGCGCAACGTGCTGCGCGTGGTGCGGACCCAGCGGGCGCTTCCCGGCGAGCCGCCGGGCGCGCACTCCGACCGCCGCATCCTGGGCATTCTGGAACGCCAGTTCTTCAGCGGGCAGTCGCAGAACCCCGCCGCCGACAACGCGCCGGACGCGGCCCAGGCGCAGGCCTATCTTCCCAACGCCGCCCGGGGGCGCCACCGCTATACCGACTATGACCCGGCGGCCCCCAAGGCCACGGACCAGTTGAACCTGCCCATGACCTATGGCGTCGCCAATTTTATCGCCGAGCGTTCGGTGATCGGCGCCTTCCCTTTCGTCACCCGGTTCAACACGGGCGAGGGCGACCGCTTCCATGTCGATGGCGCGGTCGTGGCGGAGCAGCCGTGGTACAACCTGGGCATCCAGGACATCCTGCCCACCTGGCAATGGCGGATTGAGCCGCTGGCAGGGGCTGCCGGCGCGTCGGCAGCGGATTTGCTTGCGGTCGATTACGCCTATGACACGGCGTTCAACGGCGGTTCCTCCCTGGGCGTCACGGGAACGCTGGGGCCCGCCAATGCGACGCGGGTATGGCTGTACAAGACCGCGCTGACCGTGGACGCGGCCATCACCCCCGTGGTTCAGCTGGTGGTGAAGGGGCAGGGGGCCGATGCCTTGCGCCTGGGCCTCCTGTTCGCCGATAGGCCGGCGGCGCCCGTCTGGTTGCCCCTGGCCGGCGCACCCCGGCAGGACCTGGCCGACGGCTGGTCCCGCCTGACGCTGCGTTTGGACCCCTATCACGGGCGCACCATCGCGGCCCTGCTGCTGGGTGCCGCCGCCAAGGGCACGAGCGCCAAGGGGTCTGGTGAAGTGATGGATGTCCGTATCGGGGAAATGTACATCGGTGCCGCGCCGGGCGACGCCGCGATGCCGGCGCCGCGCGGCCTTATGGCCCAGGCGCGGTCAACCGGCACCGGCAGCGGCCGGGCGGAGGTGCGCCTGCGCTGGGCACCCGATCCCGCCGCGGCCCATCATGATGTGTATGCCGATGATGGGCAGGGCCGCTGGGTCTGGCAGGGTCGGGTCACGGGAACGGCCTACCACGCGGTGGCGGTTCCGGTTGGCGGCGATAGCAAGGTGCGCCTGCGTCTTGTGGCCTCCCCGCCGGGCCTGTCGACCCGGCCGGGGATGCCGGCCGATATCGTCGTCGCGGTTGGCTGACGCCGGACCCTGGTTTCAACGACGGGGGCCGTGGTCCCCGTCGCCGCGATGGTCGTCGCCTCCGGGCCCGCGATGGTCGCCACCCGGCCCGCCGGGGGGACCTCCGGGGCCGGGCCGGCCTGGGCCGTCGTGACGGTCGCCCGGACCAGGGCGGCCGGGCCCGGGGCCGGGATGGCCGTCGTGGCGGTCCCAATCATGATGCTCCCACCCAGGCCGGCCGGGGCCCGGACCGGGGCGGAAGTCCTGCCCAGGGCGATAGATGGGGCGGGGCGGCGGCAGGCGTTCCCAGCGGTGGCGATCCGCGAACCACGGGCGGTCGCGGTAGTAGCGGCCCCAATATTCATTGAACGAGAAGGTGATGACGGGCAGGCCGATCACCCCGCCGAACTGCGGCAGGTAAACCCGCTGACCCTGGTAGGGATACAGCAGGCTGCCGCCATAGAGCCAGCCGCGGTAGCCCTGGAAATCCACGTCGCACCACGACCAGCCGGCAAGGCAGCCATAGACGTTCAACGACACCCCGGGCGGCAGGCTGGCGATGGCGGGATAGCCGCCGCCGGGACCGGCGCGCAGGATCGTGCCGCTGGCGGTGTAGGCATATTCCGCCTTGGCCGCCATGGGCAGGGCCACCAGGGTGGACACCACCGCGGCGATCAGATGCGCCCGGCGGAAACGGGGCAGACGCGGGCGGGGGAGCGGCAGACGGATCATCGCGGGCGGACCTTTCTTGCTAAGGCCAATTCCTGGATTACCCCGTTGGGGGCGCAGCCAGGGCGGCGGACCTTAAGAATCCGACAATACAATGGAGATACCGTACGCCCAACGCGGACGAAGGAGGGCGGACGAAAGATGGAGACGCCCGGCCCTTTGGTCAAATTGACGTCGGCCGGATCGGCTTTCCGGTTCGGTCGCGGGTAGAGCGGACCTATAAAGGCAATCCTGAATTGCGCCACCTTTGCGTGGCGCCACGAAGAGGAGATCAAGCAGCGAATGACCAGGGCCGTGAACGCAGCGGGGATTGCCTTGACCGAGGAGTCCGAGGGCCTGAACCTGACCGCCTATCTTTGCCCGGCCGGGCACCTGACCATCGGCTACGGCCACACGGGCCCCGATGTCACGGAGGGCATGACCATCACCGAGGCCCAGGCCCAGGATCTGCTGGCCCAAGACCTGGCCACCGCCGGCAATGGCGTTATGGCGGCGGTGACCGTGCCGTTGACCGATAACCAGTACGCGGCCCTCACGGATTTCGCCTTCAACCTTGGGGTCGGCGCCCTGACCCAGTCCACGCTGCTGCGCCTGCTGAACCAGGGCGATTATCAAGGCGCCGCCGCCCAATTCCTGGTTTGGGACAAGGCGCATGTGAATGGCCAGCTGGTCACGCTGCCGGGATTGGCGGCCCGCCGGCAGAAGGAACAGGCCCTGTTCCTCACGGCGTGACACCTAGGCGGTGGAGCTATCCCTAGCCGGCGCGTGACAGGCGCCGGGACTCCCGGTATGACGGTGCGGGCGGTCGTAATGGCGCCGTCCGTGTCGTGTATTGGTTAACTAGGTTCGGCAGTCAGGGGCGCTCGATGAACCGCCGGTTAGTTATTGTTTTTGGCGCTTTCTTTTGTCTGTCCGCTGTCGCCAGCGCTGAGCCGGTCGCCCCACCCGCGACGCTCCCGCCCCCTGCCGCTCCGGTTCAGACCACCATATCCGTCTATGGCGATTCCCTGGCCGACGGGGTGTGGAGCGGCCTGTACGACCGGCTGAAGTCCCAGCCGCAAACCCGGTTGGTGCGGCATTCGCAATTGGGCGCCGGGCTGACCCGTCCCGATTATGCCAACTGGCAGGCCGAAACCGCCCGGCAGATCGACGATGCGGGGGAGGGCGGCTACGCCATCGTCATGTTCGGCGCCAACGACATGCAGGGCGTGCGGGATGAGAACCGCAAGGGCTACTTGTTCAAGTCGCCCGGCTGGACCAACGTCTATACCCAGCGCATCGATTGGCTGCTGCAGACGCTGAAGGATCACCACGTCACCACGGTGTGGATCGGGCTTCCCGTCATGCGCAAGCCGGAAACGAACGAGGACGCCAAGTTCATGACCGGCCTGTATGAGGCGGAGGCCAAGAAGTACGGCGCCGTGTTCCTGCCCCTCTACCAGGACTACCTGGATGCCGACGGCAACTTCATGGCGCGCATCGATGACAGCCGGCAAAAAAGCCAGCAGCTGCGCTCCGACGATGGCATCCACTTCACCGGCTATGGCTATCAACTGGTGGCAAGCAAGGTGCTGACCCGCTTGCAGATGGCTTCGGCGCCCGTGGCCAAGCTGGCGCCGAAGCCGGCGGACGTCCCCGCCCGCCCGGCCCCCGCCGCCGCTCCCGCCGTGACCCCGGCCGTCGCCTCCCCCGCGCCCGCCGCCGAAACGCCTGCCACGCCGGCGTCGGCCGCCACGACATCAGCCGGAGTTCCCGCCGCCGTGGCCCCTGCCGCCACGGTCCCCGCCGCTGCGCTGCCGGCTGCGTCCCCCCACGTTACCCCCGCTGACCTGCCCGTCACGCCATCGTCGGGTCAGCCCCCGGGTGCCGCCACCGGGGCCGCCGCCGGCTCTTCCATCGGTTCTCATGGCCGCGCGCTCATCGGCACGCCGGCACGGCAGCTTTGATCCCCATGCGCCGACGTTTCCTGTCTCTCAGTCTGATGCTGGCCGCAGTGGCGGCCTGCAGCGCCGCCCCTGCGGGCCGCACCGCTTCCAGCACCCCCAAGGCGACCCCGGCGGCGGTGGGGCGTGTCGCCCCGCCGTCGGCGCTGCCGGCGCGTGTATTCTCCCCCTATGATGGCAATCCGGGCTTCGAACGGCTTTTCCAGCGTCTGGCCGCCATCGAGGCCGGCCACGGCGGCACGGTCGACATCCTGCAACTGGGGGACAGCCACACCGCCGGCGGCGTTTTCACCACCCGCCTGCGCGACGCCTTGCAGGAACGCTTTGGTTCGGCCGGCCCCGGCTACATGCCGGCGGGCAAGCCCTATATCGGGTCGCGCCGGCCGGATGTCGCGGTGACCCAGGAAGGCAAGTGGCAGTATTTCAACAGCCTCAGCGACACGCCGCCACCGGGCTGGGGCATGACCGGCTTCGTCGCCCGCAGCCGCGCGCGCGGCGCGGCCATCAGCGTCACCCCAAAGGATGGGCTGGGCTTCGACATCGCCGGCGTCACCATCGTGCGCCAGCCGGGCGGCGGTGACCTGCTGGTGCTGATCGACGACCGGGTGGTGAAGCAGATTGCGACGCAGGGCCCCGCCGGCCAGGCCGATTGGATCACCCTGCCCACCGCCGGCCAGGCGCAGCAGCTGAAGCTGGTGGCGGCCGACGGCCGGCCGGTGGACATCGCCGGCTGGTCGCTGGACCGGGCCAAGCCCGGCGTGGTGTTCGACAGTGCCGGCGTGGTCGGTGCCCGCCTGACCACCATGGACCGCTGGAATCCCGAAACGGTCGCGCTGGAATTGGCCAAGCGCAAGCCGGACCTGGTGATCCTGGCCTACGGCACCAATGAGGGCTTCGACCGCGATCTGGACATGACCGCTTATCAGGACCGGTTCAAGGCGGCCTTGCGCCGGCTGAACGCCGGCCCGGTGGCGGTCATCGTGCTGGGCCCCCTGGATGGGCAGGCGGAGTCCGCCGCCTGTAAAAAGGTGGCGAACAAGGATGCCGTGTTCCCCTGCCAGGACACGCCGCCGCCTCTGGGCAAGTGCGCCTGGTATACGCCGCCCATGCTGGGCCGGGTGCGGTCGCTGCAGGCCCAGGGCGCCAAGTCCGGCGACTATGTGTTCTGGGATTGGTCGCAGCTGATGCCGGGAGCCTGCGGCATGGACCGGTGGGTGCGCCAGGCCGTGCCGCTGGCCCGGGCCGACCATGTCCATCTGACGCCGGAGGGCTACACCCTGACGGCCAACGCCTTCTTCGCCTGGCTGATGGACCAGTACCAGGGCTATATCCAGCCCGGGGCCGCCCCGCCGCGCTCGGTGGTGGCTGGCGATACTGGCGTCGCGGCCGGCCGGTGAGGAACGCCCGATGCTGTTCCCCACCCTGAATTTCGGGCTGTTCTTCCTCATCGTCTTCGCCCTCGCCTGGGCGCTGGTGCGGTGGCCGCAGGGCCGTATCGCTTTCCTTTCCGCCGCCAGCTACGTCTTCTATGGCTGGTGGGACTGGCGCTATCTGTTCCTGCTGGGCGGCAGCACGCTGTTCAATTACCTGGCGGGCCACGTCATCGTGCGCCAGGAAACGCCGCGCGGCGCCAAGCTGGCGGTGTCCCTGGCCGTGGCGGTGAATTTGGCCGTCCTCGCCTTTTTCAAATATGCGGATTTCACCAGCCACGCGGTCAACGACACGGCCACGGTACTGGGCCTGCCCGTGCGCCTGGGCTTCCTGGACATGGTGGTGCCGGTCGGCATCTCCTTCTTCACCTTCCATGGCATCTCCTATCTGGTGGATCTATACTGCGGCACCCTGCGACGGCCGGCCAGCCTGATGCATCTGGTGCTCTACATCTCCTTCTTTCCCCAGTTGGTGGCGGGGCCCATCGTCCGCGCGTCCCATTTCCTGCCGCAGATCGGGGAACGCCCCAACCCGGACGACATCCGCGCCACGCGCGCCTATCTGCTGATCATCGGCGGGCTGTTCAAGAAGGTGGTGGTGGCCAATTACCTGGCGACCGATCTGGTGGACGCCGTGTTCATGGACCCGGACCGCTATGGCGCCTTGGATCTGCTGCTGGCCACCTACGGCTACGCCATGCAGATCTATTGCGATTTCAGCGCCTACACCGACATCGCCATCGGCCTGGCGGCCTTGCTGGGCTTCCGCTTCCCCCAGAACTTCAACCAGCCCTATCGGTCCGGCTCGCTGCAGGAATTCTGGCGCCGTTGGCACATCTCCCTTTCCTCCTGGCTGCGCGACTATCTCTACATCCCCCTGGGCGGCAACCGGGGCGGCCTGTGGGCGCATTGCCGCAACCTGATGATCACCATGCTGCTGGGCGGCCTGTGGCACGGCGCCAACTGGACCTTCGTCATCTGGGGGGCGTTGCATGGCGGCATGCTGGTGGCGGAGCTGCTGGTGAACCGCCTGCGCGCCATCACTCTGGGCGAATGGGAGGCGCCGCGCCTGCGCGGCTGGCAGCGGGTGGCGGCCATCGTCGCCACCTTCCACTTCGTCTGCTTCACCTGGATTTTCTTCCGGGCGCCCACGCTGGATCTGGCCGGGCGCTTCCTGGCCGGGTTCGGCCGCTGGGACGTGCTGCCCACCGCTGTGACGCCACTGACCCTGCTGCTGATCATTGGCACCTTGGCCAGCCAGTTCCTGCCGGGCGACCGGCTGGCCCGGGTGGAGGACTGGGTGCGGCGTGTGCCGCTGCCCGCCATGGGGGCCGCCGTGGGCCTGGCCGTGGTGCTCATCCAGGCCTGCGCGCCAGAGGGCGTCGCCCCCTTCATCTATTTCCAGTTCTGACGGGGGCCGAGACATGAACGCCATCCCGACCCGCCGCCTGTCAGCCGCCGCAGAGGTGACCCCCGTGCCCCCGCCGGTGCGCCCCCGCTACAACCCGGTCGAGGTGATCGAGGGGGCGTCCCCCTCCCGTCTGCGGTCCGTGGCCCTTTCGCTGGCGGTGGCCACCCTGGTGGCCCTGGCGCTGGGCGCCCACCCGCTGGCGGATTGGGTCAACGGCCTGCCCATCAACCCGGTGACCGACCGGCTGTCCGGCTGGGTGCAGGCCTGGCAGGACTGGATGGATGCCATCGGCGCCGGGCATCTCTACACCGGCCTCCAGGCCCTGTTCCGCTGGTTCCAGGGGCTGCATTTCTGAAAGTGGATTAGGATATGAAAGTCTCAATCCAGCAAGGTGATGTTGTAATCGGATATGCCATCCTTGATGCGACCGACCCGCCAATGGGGGTCGCATCGGGAAAATTTGAACCTACATCTGCCTATGACTCTCAGCGTCATGCATACTTCGTGGATGAGGCTCATGCTGATCGTACTGTCACTCCGCCACTGACCGCACATTCAGATAAGTTCGGTGCCATCGAGTGTGCCGGAGTCGGCATCGAAGACTTCCGCGGCATGATGGAAGGCATAGAGGTAATTTTGCTGGGTATTCCGTATCCAGACTACGAAACCTTCTTCTCATCATATGATGCATATAAGGCCTACTGGAAATGATGTCGCTCCACCGGCCTTGACAGTGAGTTCCTGGTTGCAACCCCTTGCGCAGTCCACTGCGGCGGCCCTACACTTGCACCATGAAAGTCGCGGATGCGTGATCCGCCATCCCTGGTGTGCCCCGCCATGCAGCGCAAGAGTTTCGAAGACCTGACCTGCCCCATCGCCCGCAGCCTGGAACGGGTGGGGGAGTGGTGGAGCATCCTGATCCTGCGGGACGCCTTCCACGGCATGACGCGCTTCGACCAATTCCAAAAAAGCCTGGATATCGCCCCCAACATGCTGACCCGCCGCCTGACCGCGCTGGTGGAGGCCGGTTTGATGGAAAAGCGGCAATACAGCGAACGGCCTCCCCGCTACGAATATGTGTTGACCGACCGTGGCCGCGATTTCCGCGAGGTGATGCTGGCCCTTCTGGCCTGGGGCAACCGGCAATTCGCGCCCGAGGGGCCGTCGGTGCAGTTGGTGGACACCCAGACCGGCCTGCCCGCCGACCTGATGTTGGTGGACCGCGTCAGCGGCAAGCCGGCCATCAGCCGCGACTTCCGCTTGGTTCCCGGCCCCGCCGCCGATGAGGGCGTGCGCCAGCGCTATGCGACCAAGGCCAAGCCCGCCGCCTAATACGCGCGGCATTTGAACGTGGCCGTTCAAATGCTCCCTCAGTCGCCGGGCGGCGGACATCCGTCCGCCTAGGCTTGTCCTCGCTGCGCCCCCCTTTACACTAACTGGGCGGTGCTCGCTCCGGCGGCCCCAGTCGGGGCCTACAGCGGCACGAGTCTCCATCTCGTGCCGCTGCCATAATTCCCTGAAGGGCCAAGCGCCGGTCATAGTCCAAAAGGCCCAGGGTGCGACGGCGGTGCAAGAATGGCCGCCGGCTTCGCCCCCATGCCCTATTCATTAAGAATTATGGTTACCCTCCCCCCGTGGTGATACGGTTGTCGTGGTCCCTTCGGCGCCGCACAATCAATACTTCTGTGTCGCGGACGCCAATTTCCATCAGCGATTTTGGGAACTGTCGTCAATGAAGATTGCGCAAATCGCTCCGCTTTATGAGACGGTGCCGCCGACATACTATGGTGGTACTGAAAGGGTTATATCTTATTTGACGGATGCGCTGGTTGATCTTGGCCATGACGTCACCCTTTTCGCCAGCGGGGAGTCGGGCACCAAGGCCACCGTGGTCCCTATGCGGCCCAAGGCCCTGTGGCTGGACGATGCGCCGCTGAAATCGCCGGTGGCGGCGCACCTGGCCATGCTGGAACGGGTGCGGGCCCGTGCCGACGACTTCGACGTGCTGCACTTCCACCTCAGCCATTTCATGCATTTCCCCTTCTTCAAGGACTGCCCGGGGAAGACGGTGACCACCCCGCATGGCCGTCTGGATTATGTCGACCTGGCACCGTCCTACGGGTTGTGGCCGCGCTACCCCATGATCTCCATCTCCGACCGGCAGCGACAGCCGCTGGCGGAGGCGAACTGGCTGGCCACCGTGTATCATGGCCTGCCGCTGGACCTGTACCGCCCGCCCGCCGACGGGCCCGGTGGCACAGGGAACTACCTGGCCTTCCTGGGCCGCTTTTCGCGGGACAAGCGGCCGGATCGGGCCATCGAGATCGCAGAAAAGTCTGGTCTGCCGCTGAAAATGGCGGCCAAGGTGGGCGACGATGATGGTCCCTATTTCCGGGAGCATGTCGAACCGCGCATCGATGGCCGCGCCATCCAGCATGTCGGTGAGATCGATGACGCCGGTAAGCCCGGCTTCCTGGGCGACGCGGCCGCCCTGCTGATGCCCATCGATTGGCCGGAGCCGTTCGGCCTGGTGGTGATCGAGGCCTTCGCCTGCGGCACGCCGGTCATCGCCTGGAACAACGGCGCCATGTCCGAGATCGTCGACCCCGGTGTCACCGGCTTCGTCGTCGACAGCATCGCCGACGCCGTGGACGCGGTGGAAAAGGCGCGCCGCCTGGATCGCGCCCGCATCCGCCAGGTGTTCGAGGAACGCTTCTCCGTGGCCGCCATGGCCCGCAACTACGTCGCCGCCTACGAAAACCTGCTGCGGGGGCGCGCCGCCGCCCCGTCCTCCTGACCCCCGCGAGCGAGACCAGACCTCCATGGCAGCCCTCGACGAACGACAGTTGGACCCGGCCATCGGCCTTGCCGGCCCCGATGGCAGCGGCCCGCGTGAGACCTTCCGCCTGTTCGCGCTGAAGCACGGCGATTGCTTCGTCGTGGCCGACGCCCATGGCGACATCCAGGGGCAGGGGGATGGCCTGTTCGTGGACGACACCCGCATCCTGTCCCGCTATCAACTGCGCATCGGTGACAAGGAGCCGTCGCTGCTGGGCGCCTCGCTCAGCGAGGACAACATCCTGTTCACGGCCAACAGCACCAATGTGCCCATGCCCGCCCCCGGCGGCGGGATGACCCTGTGGGGTGTCATCCATATCGAGCGCACGCGCATCCTGTGGCAAAACCGGATGTATGAGCGGGTGACCCTGTCCAACTTCGGCGGCAGCGACATCGTCGTGCCGCTGACCCTCAATTTCGCCGCCGATTTCCGCGATATGTTCGAGGTGCGCGGCTCCACCCGCCAGTTGCGCGGCCGCACGCATGAGGCCCAGCTGTCCGGCGATGGCGTGACGCTCAGCTATGAGGGGCTGGACCAGGTCACTCGCCAGGCCACCCTGTCCTTCAGCCAGGCGCCGGACCGCCTTCAGGGTGACCGCGCCGTGTTCAACGTCAACCTGCCCACGCGCGGCGGCCACGTCCTGTATATCGAGGTGGGGACGGAGCGCACGGCCACGCCCAGCCGCGTGCGCTTTCGCGCCGCCGCCGTACGGGCGCGGCTGGAAATGCGCACCAAGCGGCGGCGGGGCGCCAGCGTCTACAGCTCCGGCCGGGTGTTCAACGATTGGCTGGCCCGGGCCCAGGCCGACACCGCCCTGCTGACGACCGAGCTGGCGACCGGCCCCTATCCCTATGCCGGTATCCCCTGGTTCTCCACCGCTTTCGGGCGCGACGGCATCATTTCCGCCCTGCAGATGATGTGGCTGAACCCCCGCCTGGCGCGGGGGGTGCTGGCCTTCCTGGCCACCCACCAGGCCACCGAGACGGCGCCCTTCAGCGACGCCCAGCCGGGCAAGATCCTGCATGAGACGCGCAAGGGCGAAATGGCGGTGCTGCGTGAGCTGCCCTTCGGCCGCTATTACGGCAGCGTCGATACCACCCCGCTGTACATCTACCTGGCATCCGTCTACGCCGACCGCACGGGGGACATGGCATTCATTGACCAGTTATGGCCCTCCCTCTGCGCCGCCGCCGCCTGGATGGAGGGGGCGGGCGACCAGAATGGTGACGGCTTCGTCGATTACCAGCGCGCGGAGGAATCCGGCCTGGCCAACCAGGGCTGGAAGGACAGCTTCGACAGCATCCAGCACGCCGACGGCAGCCTGCCCGAGGGGCCGATCGCCCTGGTCGAGGTCCAGGGCTATGTCTATGCCGCCTATCGCGGCCTGGCCCGCCTGGCTACCCGCCGGGGGGAGGACGCGCAGGCCGCCTATTGGCAGCACCGGGCGGAGGCCTTGCGCCAGGCGGTGGAAACCCATTTCTGGATGGAGGACATGGGCTTTTACGCCCTGGCGCTGGATGGCAAGGGCCGGCCCTGCCGCGTGCGCGCCTCCAACGTCGGCCATTTGCTGTTCGTGGGCCTGCCCTCGCCCGAACGGGCGCAGCGCGTCGCCGACCAGCTGCTGGCCGGCGCCTTCCATACCGGCTGGGGCATCCGCACGCTGGCGGATACCGAGGTCTGCTTCAACCCCATGTCCTATCACAACGGGTCCGTCTGGCCGCACGACACCGCCATCTGCGCCGCCGGCCTGGCGCGCTACGGCGTGCGCGGCGGGGTGGTCAAGCTGATGAGCGACACGTTCGAGGCGGCGGTGCGCTTCGGCATGCGCCTGCCCGAGCTGTTCTGCGGCTTCCCGCGCGAGCAGGGGGAAACGCCCATCGCCTACCCGGTGGCCTGCGTGCCCCAGGCCTGGGCCGCCGGTTCCGTCTTCATGCTGCTGCAGGCTTGCCTCGGCATCCAGGTCGACGGCTGGCGCGGCGAAATCCATGTGAACCGGCCCAAGCTGCCCATCGGCATCGATCAGCTGACCGTGCGGCGCCTGACGGTGGGTGAGCACACCGTCGACCTATTTTTCCAGCGTATGGGGGGGCAGGTCATCGCCTCCATCTCCGACCATGAGGAAGGCCTGGTGCCCCTCATCGTCCGTTCGTGAGCGCCATCGGCGTTCGGCCTGTCGTCTAGGGAACTACAATCCAAGGTTCGGGATTGATAGGTGAATACTTCATCTCTGCCAATGGAAAGGCGTGAGCGAAGATATTCATCCAAGCGACGCGTTATAGGTCCTGGTCCTAACAATGATAATACCAGGTCATAGTCTTCCAACCGATAGGGTATGGGTGTATCACCATGATGGACATCGATCCGGGGGCACTGTTCTCGCAGGACTCCGCCACCGTCTACCTGGTGGGGGCCAGCCTATTTTTATCCGCCGCGGCCCTTGCCGTCTCGTGCGCGGTGTTGCTGCGCTGGGGACGCGGCCGGTCGGCGGCGGTGGATGACGCCACCATTTCCCTGCGCGAGGATCTTTCGCGTGGCGATGGCCGGGGCCGGACGGGTCATTCCCCCATCACCTCCACCCCCATCGCCTCTGGCCCCATTGCCTCTGGCCCGGTGGCCCACGCCCGCGACGCCCACGCCGCCGCCCAGCGCGCCTTGCGCTCCACCCGGAGCGAGGGCGTGGCCACCGACCGGCTGGGTACCTGGACGCCCGACACGCTGCGGCATCTTCTAAAGACCGAGCTGACGGGCGCGCAGGTCATCGTGGTGTCCAACCGCGAACCCTTCATCCATGACCTGGAAGAGGACGGCGCGGTCAAGCTGCGGGCGCCGGCCGGGGGTTTGGTGGCGGCGCTGGATCCGGTGATGCGCGCTTGCTCCGGCACCTGGATCGCGCATGGCAGCGGCTCGGCCGACCACCTGATGGTGGACGCGGACGACCGCATCGCCGTGCCGCCGGACAATCCGTCCTACACCCTGCGCCGTGTCTGGCTGAACGAGCATGAGGAGAAGCATTACTATTACGGTTTCTCCAACGATGGCCTGTGGCCGCTGTGCCATGTCGCCTTCACCCGGCCCAGCTTCAACGCCGAGGATTGGGAGGTGTACGAGGCCGTGAACCGCCGCTTCGCCGACGTGGTGGTGGAGGAGGCGCGGGACGAGCGGCCGGTGGTGCTGATCCAGGATTACCACTTCGCCCTGCTGCCCCGCATGATCCGCGAGCGGCTGCCCGACGCCGTCATCATCACCTTCTGGCACATCCCCTGGCCGAACGCCGAGATCTTCGGCATCTGCCCCTGGCGGGAGCGCATCCTGGATGGCCTGCTGGGCAGTTCGGTGGTGGGTTTCCATACCCAGTATTACTGCAACAATTTCATCGAGACGGTGGACCGCTTCCTGGAAAGCCGCATCGAACGGGATTCGGCCGCCATCACCTGCGGCGGGCTGACCACCCATGTGCACGCCCATCCCATTTCCATCGAATGGCCGCCGGCCTCGCTGGCGCGCCAGCCGGCGGTGGCGTCCTGCCGGCGCGACATCTTCGAGCGGTTCAACCTGCCGCCGCAGGCCAAGCTGTGCGTGGGGGTGGAGCGCTTCGACTACACCAAGGGCATCATCGACCGCTTCCGCGCGGTGGAGGAGCTGTTCAAGCGCCATCCGGAATGGATCGGCCGCTTGGTGGTGCTGCAGGTGGCGGCGCCCAGCCGCACCGCCCTGCCGGCCTATCAGCAATGCCAGCGCGAATGCCTGGACTTCGTGGATGAGCTGAACGCCCGCTATGGCCATGACGGCTATCAGCCCGTCCACCTGCTGAACGAATCCTATGGCAAGGATGAGGTCTATGGCCTGTTGCGCGCCGCCGACCTGTGCATGGTCACCAGCCTGCACGACGGCATGAACCTGGTGGCCAAGGAGTTCGTGGCGGCGCGCGAGGATGAGCAGGGCGTGCTGCTGCTCAGCAGCTTCGCCGGGGCGGCCAAGGAACTGCCGGAGAGCATCATCATCAACCCTTATGACACCTGCGGCACGGCTGATGCCCTGTTGCGCGGCCTGACCATGTCGCCGGAGGAACAGCGCGAGCGGATGCGCCGCATGCGCGAGACGGTGCGCGAGAACAATATCTGCCGCTGGGCGGGCAACATGCTGCTGGACGGCGCCCGCCTGCGCAAACGCCACCACACCGCCCACGTCACGGCCCGCCTGGCCCGCCAGCACTCCGCGCGGGGCGCCTTGGGTCGCACGCCCTTGGGTCGCAACGTGGTCCGCCTTGTCAGCATGGGGACCAGCATGGGGAAAGGAAAAAGCGTTGAGCCGAACCACTTCTGACGCGATGGCCGACAGCGCCTTGGCGCCCACCGCCGGGGACCGCTGGGCCCTGTTCCTGGATATCGACGGGACGCTGCTGGAACATCACAAGGACCCCACCGGCGTGGTGGTCGATGATGAGTTGCGCGACCTGCTGGCCAATCTCGACCGGCAGCTGGATGGGGCGCTGGCGCTGATCAGCGGCCGGTCGCTGGCGTCCATCGACACGCTGTTTCAGCCCCTGCGCTTGCGCGCCGGCGGGCTGTTCGGTATCGAGTTGCGCCTGTCACCGGACGAGCCGGCGGTGGCGGCGGAGGAGCCGCCGGCCCTGGCGACGCTGGCGGAACGGGCGCAGGCCGAACTGGGCCACGCCCCCAACATCGTGATCGAACGCAAGGGCCCCGTACTGGCCATCCATACCGGCCCCCACCCCGATGGCCTGGAGCACATCACCCGGCTGGCCAAGTCGGCATTGCCCGGCCTGCCTGCGGGATATCGGGTGGTGGAAGGGAATGTGGGCGTGGAACTGCTGCCGGCCCAGGCGCTGAAGGGCGATGCCGTCCACCGTTTCATGGCGACGCCGCCGTTCCAGGGACGCCGGCCCATCTTCATCGGCGATGACGTTCCCGATGAGCACGCGTTCGAAAGCGTGCATGGCCTGGACGGCATCTCGATCAAGGTTGGCCGTCCGGAACAGGCGACGGCGGCGCTGCACGCGCTGGCCGACGTGGCGGCTGTGCGCGCCTGGCTGGGCGATCCCCAGTTCCCCCTGCTGGACAAGCTGGTGCGGCGTGAGGTCACGGCGGCGGCCCAGGCCGGCTGACTCGGGGCCCAGACAACCGGATTCACCCCAACGCGCGACTTGACGGCCGCGACGGCGCGGCCCACCGTCGGCACCCGCGAAGGTTTAGGGACATGTCGTCCTACGACCCAGGGTGTCCCGGCGGTGGAGGGCCGGCTTATATGACCGTGACTGACTGGTTGCTGGATCCATCCGGCCTGACGCCCCATGGCTTCTGTCTCAGTTGGGTGCCGGGGCTCATCTGGTTGCACGCCGGGTCCGACGCCATCATCGGCCTGTCCTACTTCTCCATCCCCCTGACCTTGGCCTGGTTCGTGCGCAAGCGCGGCGATCTGGCCTACCGCTGGGTGGGGCATCTGTTCATGGCCTTCATCCTGGCCTGCGGCCTGACGCACATGCTGGCGGTGATGACGCTGTGGGTGCCGGCCTACGGGGTGGAGGGATTGGAGAAGCTGCTGACCGCGCTGTTGTCGGTGGCGACGGCGGTCATGCTGTGGCCGGTGGTGCCCCGGGTGCTGGCCCTGCCCACGCCCGCCCAGCTCAGCCTGTTGAACGCCGAACTGACCCGCACGGTCGAGGAGCAGTCGCGCACCGCCGCGCTGCTGCGCGACAGCGAGGCCAAGGTGCTGGCCGCCAACTCCGAGCTGGAGCGGCGGGTGGCGGAACGGACGGCGGAACTGAGCGCCGCCAATGCCCAGCTGACCCAGGCGCTGGCGGAGCGGGCGGCGGTGACGGCGGCACTGCGCGCGGCCAAATCGGATCTGGAGGAGATGGTGGCCGAGCGCACGGCCGCCCTGAAGCAGCGTGACCTGCTACTGCGCGAGGTCTATCACCGGGTGAAGAACAATCTGCAGGTCATCGATGGCCTGGTGATGATGCAGAGCCTGCAATTGACCGACCCGGAGGCGCGCCAGGCGCTGGCGGGGCTGCGCAGCCGGGTCTACGCCCTGGGGCTGGTGCATCAGCAGTTGATGGCATCGCCAGACCTGGAAACCTTCGACATCGCCCCCTTCCTCCAGGAATTGGCCAGCAACATCCTGCAATCCGGCGCCGATGACCGGGTATCGCTGCGTATTTCCCTCTGTCCGCTGACCGTTAATCTTGATTTCGCCATCCCCCTGGGCTTGTTGGTGACCGAATTGATCACCAATTCACTGAAGCATGCTTTCCCCGATGGACAGGGGACCATCACAATGGAAATGTGCCGCCGGGCGGAGGGGGATGTGCTGCTGGTCATCGCCGATGACGGCACCGGGGCCGCCGCGCCGGAGGCGGGGCAACCGGCTGGCGCTTATGGGCGGGGGGTGGGAAGCATGATCATGAAGGGCCTGGTGGGACAGTTGGACGGGACGATGACGGTGCGGGTCGACCAAGGCACGCGGGTGGAAATCATTTTGCCGGCGCCCCCGGTGGGGCCAGCGTCGCAGCCGGGAATGGACGCGGCGCCATGAGCGGCCCCCTGAAGGATTGCGTGCTGGTCGTCGACGATGAGTTCCTGATCGCGGAAACGCTCAGCATCCAGATTCAGGACATGGGGCTGCAGGTGTGCGGCACCGCCGCCACCGCGGCCGATGCCATCGCGATGGCGCAGGCGGAGCGCCCCCGCCTGGTGCTGATGGACATGCGGCTGAAGGGCAAGGGCGATGGCGTGGACGCCGCCCTGGCCATACACCACACCGTCGGGTCCAAGGTCATCTTCATCACCGCGTCGCGCGAGCCGGCGACCCTGGAACGTATCCACACGGATCACCCCGCCGCCATCCTGTACAAACCTGTCTTGGGCGGACAGCTACAGACGGTGGTGCGGGAGGTCTGGGCGTCAGAAGCCGAATAAGGTGCCCGCGATGGACACGACCGCACCGATGCAAATCAGCAGGTAGATACGGATCAAAAAGCGGGCTGTCTTGTCCGTCAGCTTGTCCCGAAGCGCAAAATAGAACAATGAAGAGAACAGGAAGTATCCGGAATTTGCTATGAAAGAGGGGAAGGTGTGCCGGCTGTGAACCTCCATTATGCCGGATATGGCCGTCAGGATCACCGCCAGTGACACCAGCATTTTCAGAGACATCGTTTCCGCACGCGACATTCCGCCCCCGCCCCCATGCACGTCACTTGAAGTGTACCGGGTGATCGGCGGCAATCAACCATTCCCGGTTGTGGCGCGGGTGGCGGGTGCGCGACATAATGTCCCGCCGCGCGTTCAGGGGCTATCGTTGGCGGGGGCGTCGATGCGGCCCACGCGGCTGGCCGACAGTGGCACCAGCAACATCAGCGTCGTCAGCAGGGCGAAGGCGGCCGGCAGGCCCCAGCCCCGGGCGATGAAGCCGATCAGCGCCGGGCCGCCCAGCATGCCGGCGTATCCGATGGCGGTCATGCCGGCCACGGCCAGGGCTGAGGGCATGACCTGTTGGCGCCCGGTCGCGCTGAACAGCACCGGCACCAGGTTGGCGGCGCCGGCGCCGACCAGCAGGAAGCCAGCGAAGGCCAGGACCGTCCCCAGGGGCGTCTGGGGGGCCAGCAGCAGCAGCGCCAGGCCGGCGATAGCCGCCGTCCCGCCCCACAGCATGACGCGCCGGCTGCCCAGGGCCGCCACCACCCGGTCCCCGGTAAGGCGCCCTGCCGTCATGGACAGCGAGAACAGGGTGTAACCCAGGCCGGCTTGGGTCGGCGGCACGCCGCGGTGATCGGTCAGCAGCAGCGCGCCCCAGTCCAGCAGCGCCCCCTCGGTGAGAAAGGTGATCAGGGCGAGAACTCCGAGCAGGAGGACGATCCCCTGGGGCACCACGAACAGGGGCGCCCGCCCGCCCGCCGCCTGGCCTGCCGCCTGGGGCCCCGCTGGGCGCTTGCGCAGCAGGCGGGGGGCGGCCAGGGCCAGCATCACCAGCACCAGGGCGGCGCTGAGGTTGGCCGCGACCCAGGGCGCCATACTGGCGGCCAGCAGCAGGGTCATGCCGCCGGATCCACAGAAGCCGCCGACGCTGAACAGCCCGTGGAAGCCCGACATCAATGGCCGGTCGGAATCGCTTTCCACCTCCACCGCATGCACGTTCATGGCCACGTCCAACGTGCCCAGCGAGGCGCCGAACACCAGCAGCGCCACGGCCATGCCGGCCAGGCTGCCGACCGTCGCCAGGGCCGGCAGCGCCAGCGCCATGCCCAGCCCGCCGGCCAGGATCAGCGGCCGGGTGCCGTGCCGGCCGCTCAAGGGGGCGGTCGCCGGCATGGCCGCCACCGACCCTATGCCCAGGCACAGCAGCAACAGGCCCAGGGTGGCATCGTCCACCCCCAGCCGGGCGCGGGCATAGGGCACCAGCGGGGCCCAGCAGGACATGCTGAACCCGGCGGCCAGGAACGCCAGGCGGGTGGCCAGCCGCGTGGCCGGACGGTTCGCGGACGGCGCCGTCATACGCGCAGGGTTCCGGGTAATTGGGCCATGCCTTTGGAATCCATCCGTTTTTCGCCCTGCTGCCGTTGTTTCTGCCGGCCAGGCATTTGCCGAACCGCTGCCAAGATATCTTCCAAATCAATTTTAACAATAGCTGAGCGGCTCTTAGGATCGCCCCTGACGCACCCCTTTTTTAGAGGGCGCGCATAGGGAAGAAACGGGAGAAGTTGGCGATGTCTCAGTCTTCATCGCGCGTGGACCGCGCCCCCATCCTTGTTCTCGGTGGCGGCATCGGAGGCATGTCCTTCGCCATCCTGGCCAGCCGGGCCGGCTGGCCCGTGCATGTGGTGGAGGCCGATCCTAACTGGCGCGTCTATGGTGCCGGCATCACCGTGACCGGCCCGACCTACCGCGCCTTCCGCAGCCTGGGCATCCTGGACGATCTGAAGGCCCAGGGCTATCACGTGACGGAGGGCGGGCGCATCTGCATCCCCAACGGCACGCCCGTGGCCGATCTGCAGGACCGCCCCATTCAGCCCGACCTGCCGGTATCCGGCGGCATCATGCGCCCCGATCTGCACACCCTGCTGTCGCGCCTGACGCGCGAGGCGGGAGTGCGGGTGAGCCTGGGCCTGACCGCCACCGAATGGACCGACCAGGGCGACCGGGTGGAAGCGCGGTTCAGCGACGGCAGCACCGGCACCTATGACTTCGTGGTCGCGGCCGACGGCGCCTTTTCCAAGGCGCGGTCCTTCCTGTTTCCCGACGCGCCCCGGCCGGCCTACACCGGCCAGTATTGCTGGCGCGTCGTCGCCAAGCGCCCGCCGGAGATCGACCGCTCCCACTTCTTCGTCGGCGCGCCAGTCACCTGCGGCCTGGTGCCGGTCAGCCAGGACCTGATGTACCTGTGGTTGCTGGAAAACGTGCCGGAGATGCGGCGGGTGGACGAGGCCACGGCCTACCAGCGCCTGGCGGCGCTGCTGGCCCCCTTCAGCGGCCCGGTCGGCGCGGTGCGGGACGCCCTGAATGCGGACTCCTGGGTCAATGTCCGTCCGCTTGAGGCCGTGTTGCTGCCCCGCGACAAGTGGTTCAAGGGCCGCAGCATCCTCATCGGCGACGCGTCCCACGCCACCACCCCGCACCTGGCCTCCGGCGCCGGTATCGCGGTGGAAGACGCCCTGGTCCTGGTGGAGGAATTGCAGCGTCACGCCGACGTTCCGGCCGCCTTCCAGGCGTTCACCGACCGTCGCTTCGAACGCTGCCGCCTGGTGGTGGAAAGCAGCGTCGCCATCGGCAAGGCCCAGCAGGACCATGTGTCGCCCGAGACCATGGGTGCCATGATGGCCAAGGCCCAGGCAGCCTTGCTGGCCGACATCTGATCCGCTGAGCTTCAGGTTCCATGGGAAAGACTTGCGACATGATCAGCGATTCCGGGCTGCCGCCTGTGCGGCGCGTGGTGACGGGGCACGATGCCCAGGCCCGCGCCGTCTTCATGGCGGATGACGAGTTCCCCACCCGGCGCATCCCCTCCGGTGATGCCGCCTTCACCCTGCTGTGGACCACGGCGACCGTTCCGGCCGACAACAATGATGAGACGGATGGCCGCCTGCGCGAGGCGGGGCTGACCCTGAACCAGGGGTCCGTCATCCGGGTGGTGGACATGCTGCCGGGCGGCGTGTCCCCCATGCACCGCACCAACAGCATCGACTACGGCATCGTCCTGTCGGGCGAGGTGGAGCTGGAGCTGGACGACGGGGTGAAGAAGACCGTGGGCGCCGGCGGCATCATCGTGCAGCGCGGCACCATGCATCTGTGGCGCAACCCCAGTGCCACCACGCCGGCCCGCATCGTGTTCGTCCTGATCGAGGCGCCGCCCTATCTGCACGACGGCCAGCCCCTGCCGGAGGACAAGCCCGAGCATCGGTGAGGGCTCGCCCCCTCACTTGCCCATGTGCGGGTGGAACAGGCGGAAGCGCTCCGTCACCAGCACGATGGCCAGGGCGCCGGTCCCGCACGCGAGGAAGCCGCCGACCAGGGGCAGGGTGGTGCCGTCGAAGTGCTGGCTGATCACAAAACCGATCAGGGCGCCGGCCACCGTGCTGATGAACCCCTGGACGGAGGCGGCGGTGCCGGCGATGGCGCCCACCGGCTCCATGGCCATGGCGCCGAAGTTGCTGGCGGCCAGGCCGAAACAGAACATGGTCAGGATCTGCAGTGTGGTGAAGACCACCAGCCCCTCGCCATTCCGGGCGATCAGGGTGTGGATGCCGGTGAACAGGATGAAGCCCAGAAGCGCGCCGTGGGACAGGCGCCGCGTGCCCAGCCGCAGGACGATGCGGGCGTTCAGCAGGGCGGAGACCGCCAGCGACATGCCGGTCAGGGCGAAGATCAGGGGGAACAGCGCCGGTGCCTTGAACACCTCGTCAAAGATGGGCGGCATGCTGTTGAGGTAGGCGAAGACGGCGCTGATCATCAGCGTCTGCGCCAGGGTGTAGCCGATGGCCTGGCGGTCCGTCACCGTCTGGCGGGCGGCGGCCATGATCGTGGGTACGTCGATGGGCCGCCGGTATTCCGGGTGCAGCGTTTCCGGCAGCCGCCGCCAAAGCCACAGGGCGACCGCCAGGGCATAGGCCGTGAGGCAGGCGAAGATAATGCGCCACGGGGCCACCAGCATGATCAGCTGCCCCAGGCTGGGCGCCAGGATGGGCACGGCCAGCAGGACCATGAAGGCCAGCGACATGACCCGGGCCATCTGCCGCCCGGCGTAGCAGTCGCGCACCACCGACACGACGACGATGCGGGTGGAGGCGACGGCGATGCCCTGGGCCACACGCACGGCCAGCAGCACCTCGAACGTGGGCGCCAGTGCCGCCGCCAGATTGCCCAGGGCGTAAAAGATGATGCCCCAGAGCAGGACTGGCCGGCGGCCATAGCGGTCGGAGATGGGGCCGTAGAAGATTTGCGCCCCGCCGAAGCCCAGGAGGAAGGCGGTCACGATCCACTGCCAGCGCGGTTCCTCCAGCACGCCCAGCGACCGGCCGATCTGGCCCAAGGCCGGCAGCATGGCATCCGTGCCCAGCGCGTTCATGGCCATCATGGCCGAAACCATCAGGACGAACTCGGTGAAGCCGATGCCGGCGTGGGGGTCGTCCTTGCGGACGTCCGGCGGAAGGGCGTCGGGGGCCAAGTGCATGGATGCGCGTTCCGTGGGCGGTGCCAGCCCTGGGCGCCCGCGTGGGTGCCTGGCCGGTCGTCGTTCAAGGCGAACCCTGGTGATAAGGGCGGGCGCCCCCAGGGGTTCCCTTTATACCGGCAGAAACCGGCCCACGCCCTACTGCTTTTGCGGTATCGGCCATACGGTGGGCAGCCCGCTGCTGCTCGCGGGCGATGCTCCCTCACTGCCGCATTGACGGCCCGGGACCCGCGCGTTAAAGCCCAGGCATGACCGACGATACCCCCACCACCGCCTCCGCCGCCCACATCGACACCCTGTTCGCCACCCGCATCTACCGGGCCGAGCTGGAGGAGATGCTGCCCCTGAACGAGGAGGTGGCGACCTGCTGCCTGACGGCGGCGGAGGACGATGGCGCCGGCCAGCGCTGGTCGGATAAGCATGGCTATACCGGGTACACCAGCTACGCCTCGCTGGACGATCTGATCTGGCGCTTCCCCATCCTGAAGAAGCTGAAGGCCCAACTGGACCGTCATGCCAAGGCGTTCGCCAAGGTGCAGGACTGGGACCTGGGCGGCCGCAAGCTGGAACTGGATTCCCTGTGGATCAACGTGCTGGATCCGGGCGGCTTCCACGGGTCCCACATCCATCCCAACAGCGTCATCAGCGGCACCTATTACGTGCGCGTGCCGGCCGGCGCCTCGGTCCTGAAGTTCGAGGACCCGCGCCTTCCCTTCATGATGGCCGCGCCGCCGCGCAAGGCCAAGGCCGACCGCAGCCTGCAACCCACCATCGCCGTGGAGCCGCGGGAAGGGACCCTGCTGATGTGGGAAAGCTGGCTGCGGCATGAGGTGGCGCTGAACCGCGCCGATGAGGAGCGCATCTCCCTCAGCTTCAATTACGCCTGGCGCTGACCTGCCCTGCGGGTCGGGGCCGCGCGCCCCGGTTGACCGGCGCGGCGCCTGGCGTATGCTCCGGCCCCAGGCGCAAGGTTCCCGCAAGGGATCGAAAGGGAACGCGGTATCTCAAGTCCGCGGCTGCCCCCGCAACTGTGACCGGTGAGCGACCATCCGATACGCCACTGGGGCCCTCAAGCCCTGGGAAGGTGGATGCAAGCGGTGACCCGGAAGCCAGGAGACCTGCCTCGCGCCGTCGTCCTGTTGCCGGCCGGGGTGCGCCGGGGACTGCGGGGGAAACCGTCGCGACGACACCGTTTGGGGGTCGTCGCCGGGACGTGGCCAAGCTGCCCGTGCTGCCGATGTCGGTGCCTGTGGGGCGACCTCTTGTGATTGATCGCGAGGGGGAAATCCATGCGCCTACCCATTGTGCTGTCCACCGCCGCCCTTTTGGCCCTGTCGCCGCACGCCCGCGCCGATGCCGGGGATGACGGGGACGCCATCACCGACATCGTCGTGGCCGCCACCCGCGTGCCGACGCCGGTGTCGCAGGTGGCCAGCAGCGTCACGCTCATCACCGCCGCCGACATCGCCGCCAAGCAGGCCCAGACCTTGCCCGACGCGCTGAAGGATGTGCCCGGCCTGAACATGGTGCAGACGGGCGGCCCCGGCGGGCAGGCCTATGTCTTCATGCGCGGCGCCAATTCCAACCATGTGAAGGTGCTGGTCGACGGCATCGACATGGGCGACCCCGGCAATCCCAACGCCGCCTTCGATTTCGGCCAGTTCCTGACCCCGGATATCGAGAGGGTGGAGGTGCTGCGCGGGCCCCAGAGCGGCCTTTACGGTTCCGACGCCATCGGCGGCGTCATCAACATCATCACCAAGGCGGGTGACGGCCCCGCCCGCCTGACGGCGGGGATCGAGGGCGGCAGCTTCGACACCTTCAACCAGAATGGCGGGGTCAGCGGCGCCACCGGACCGCTGCATTACGCCGCGACCATCGCCCACTTCCGGTCCGGCGCCACGCCGGTGACGCCGTTGGATCTCTTGGCCCCGGGGGAGAAGCGGAACGACGACGGCTACGACAACGTCACCGCATCCGCCAAGCTGGGTTACGACGTCAGCGACACTGTCGATCTGGGGTTGGTGGGGCGCTACACCAAGACCGACCTGCGCTTCACTGGCGATGATTTCAGCACCTTCCCCAGCCATCCGGCGGCGCTGCAAAGCCAGAACGACACGCTGCAGTATTACACCCGGGGCACGGCGCATGTGAGCCTGCTGGATGGCCGCCTGAACCAGACGCTGGGCGTCGCCTATGGCAGCGTCAAGACCAGCGCCCACACGCCCGACAGCGGTGACACTTATTATGTTGGTGATCGGGTGAAGGTCGACTGGCAGGCTGACTACGCCGTGTCCGCCCAGCATACCCTGGTGGTGGGGGCCGAGCACCAGCGTGACGCCATTCATCAGCCCGTCGCTGCCGACACCACCCTCGACGGCGGCTATGCCGAGCTGCAATCCACCCTGTTCGAGAACTTCCACGACACGGTCAGCGTCCGCTATGACGGCAACGACCGCTTCGGTGGCAAGGTGACCTACCGCGTGGCGCCCACCTATCTGGTCGCCGCCACCGGCACCCGCCTTAAGGCCAGCGTCGGCAGTGGTTTCAAGGCGCCGAGCCTGAGCGAGATGTTCCAGGACTATCCGGCCTTCGGGTTCTTCGGCAACCCGAACCTGAAGCCGGAGAGCAGCACCGGCTATGACCTGGGGGTTGAACAGGACATGGCGGCAGGCCGGGTGCAGGTTGGCGCCACCTGGTATCATATCGATTTCACCGACCTGATCACCCAGAACGCCAACTTCACCAGCTATGCCAACATCGGCAAGGCCCACTCCCAGGGGGTGGAGGCCTTCGTCGCGGTAAGGCCGCTGGAGACCGTGACCGTGCGGCTGGATTACACCTATACCCAGGCTTATGACGACGTGCTGAACCAGGAACTGCTGCGCCGGCCCCGACACAAGGGCAGCGTGGACGTGCGCTGGCAGGCGACCGACCGGCTGTCACTGGACGGCCAAGTGGTGGCGGTGGGCAGCTTCATCGACGGCAACCGCGATTTCTCCATCCCTCGGCTGAAGGCGCCCGGCTATGCCACCGTGGATCTGGCGGCCAATTACGATCTCAGCGAAACGGTCACGGTCTATGGCCGCGTCACCAACCTGTTGGACAAGGACTACCAAAACCCCACCGGCTTCCTGCGGCCGGGCCGGGGCATTTTCGGCGGGGTCAGGGCCCGGCTCTGATCGGCAATTCGCGCGGCGTCGCCATCCCGATGGCTAAAGAGAGGGATGGGACGCCGGCTTTGCCCCGGCAGGGGCGCATGGTGCGGCACGGGGCCCGACGACCGAGATCGGGATGCAAGACAATACCATCCGATAACCTTATCTGGCGTGGATATGTTTCCACATTAATGTCAATGTATTCATCATATATTTCCCTTTTTTTCTAAATGTCTGTTGAAAGTGAACTGGCTGTGTCCGTATTTTAGGGCACATATTGCTTTGGCTTCGGAATAATTGTTAACATGTTCATTAATGCGATAATAAATCGGGGGCGGTTGTGCTGACCCGAAGGGCGGTGCTGGCGGGCTTGGCGGGCATGTCCGTCGTTCATCCCGCGTGGGCCGTGGATGCGCCCTTTAACAGCGCCTGGGCGGCCTATCGCCGCCGTTTCGTTCGTGCCACGGGCCGCGTTGTCGATACGGGCAATCATGGCATCAGTCATTCCGAAGGGCAGGGCACCGGTCTTCTGTTCGCGGTTGCCGCCGATGACCGTGACAGCTTCGCCGCCATTTGGGAATGGACCCAGGCCAACCTGCGGCGTGACGATGGCCTGCTGGCATGGCGATGGTTGCCCGATGGCCCCGTGTCGGTGCCTGATCGCAATAACGCCGCGGACGGCGACCTTTTGACGGCTTGGGCCCTGGCCCGCGCCGCGCGCCGATGGACGGTGCCGGACTATCGTGTCGCCGCGCTGCGTATGGCGGCGGCGATCCGGGGAAAGCTGTTGGTGCCCGGGGGGCGCGGGGGCATGCCGCTTTTGCTGCCCGGCACCCAAGGCTTCCAGCATGAGGACGGGCTGACGCTCAATCTTTCTTATTATGTGTTTCCGGCCTTCCAGGAACTTGCGGCGTTGGAGCGGATGGCGGCGGTACCGGGCGCGGACCAGGCCTGGCAGGCCGTTGCCAGGGGCGGCCTGGACCTGATCCGTGAGGCGCGGTTCGGGGCGCATTCCCTGCCGCCGGATTGGCTCCTGCGGCATCAGGACGGGGAACTGGTGCCGGACCCCCGCTTTCCGCCCCGGTTCGGGTATGACGCTGTACGCATTCCCCTTTATCTGGCGCTGGCCGGCCTTCTCGCCCCGGACTTGGCGGCGCCCTTCCGTGCCCTGTGGCTGACCGCGCCGCCCCCCGGCTGGGTGGATTTGGTGACTGGCGCCGTGGCGCCCTATACTGAACATGGCGGATACTTGTCGGTCGCAAAACTTATTGTTGACGGCGCTGCGCCCGCCAGAGATCTGACAGCGGAAGATGACTACTTTTCGGCCAGTCTGACGCTGTTCGCGCAACTCCCGCTAGCGTAATGCGGTGCGCGACCGTACGCGGGCGCCGCCATGGTTTCCAACCCTGGCACTGTTCCGCTTAGAACGAAAAGCGGCATATCGACGTCATCCCCCCGCTTGCCCCCCCGCTTGCCCCATGGCGTCCCGCTGGCTGCAAAAGCCATGACCTGTCCGACGTGTCCATGGTGTCCGACGTGTCCGACATGTCCGGGGGCGCCAGGAGCGACCTGAATCTACAGGCCTAACCCGTGTGGATTAACGCGGAATTCACTTGGCATGGGCTATGCATTGCGATGGCGGGCCGGTGCTTTCCGGGCCGCGGAGGGGCTTAAGGGGCGCTGAGGTGTTTTTATGTCGCAGGCTTTGAATGATAGAGCTGTTATGGGGAAGATTTTGGAGGTGAGGTTATTTATAATAACAAAAGTGGGCAAATATTTTTAAATATGGAATTAATATAGGATTAATAGTTAATATCCTGCCGATTATTGCAGTAATTTCCCTGTGAAGTAGTATTTTTATTTACGCGGCTTCTGTCGGCGGATGGGCTTTGTTGCATTAACTACAATTTTATATAAGTGTGGCGAAATTTGAATGCGCTGGAGGTGGGCGCGTCGACTTTTTCGTACCTCATTTCTAGGCTATCTATCCGAAAGGATACGCCTGGAAGGCTTAGGAATCCTTTTGACGTGGCTGGCTTTAAGTTTTAGATAGGCATCAACCACGAAAGCGCAGAAAAAGGGCCTGTAAGAATTTGTCATTATTTGACAGATTTGATCGCTCTCCCTATTCGCCTTTCAGAAGATGAGTGGCGGTTGAAAATGAAGGACGACATTCGGAGTCTTTTGGTTAATTCCGGCATGCCCGATTTTCCATATCGGGAGTTCCAGGAAAATGACCAAATCAGTGCCCGTGGTTTCACTGCGAGCAATAATGGAAATGCTCGCAGTGTTGATCGCCGGGTTGCTCGCGATGCGGCCATTTCTCACGGCGACTATGTGCCCTTGGGTCTGGCGCCGGAAAGCTTCGCCATCGCGGCTTGGCCGGCCGACGCCTCGGCGCCGCGGCGGCCTGCCTCCTCGGGACGCACGTCGATTGCGGAACTGTTCCAACGGTTGGCGCAGGTGCCACAGAACGGCAGCGAGTCAGGCCCCCGTTCCCGTTGAGGTCTCGTTCCGCCGAGGGAGGCGCCAGCGCCGTGAGTCCAAGGCGCGTCTAGGGCTTTCCTATCTTTTCGAGGCGATCATGCCCCTGATTGTTGTCTCCTCCCCCAAGGGAGGGGTCGGTAAGACGACCCTTGCCGGCAACCTCGCGTTCGCCCTGGCCCAGGCCGGTGAGCAGGTGGTCGCGCTCGATTTCGACCCCCAGAACTCGCTGCGCCTGCATTTCGGCCTGTCCATCAACACGCCCGGCTTCGCCCAGGCGCCCTGGACCGTGGCTGGTCGGCCGCAGCTTTCCACCCACATGGTGATGGGTGTGCGGGTCCTGCCTTTCGGGCACGTGCCGAATGTCGAGCTGCCCCGGCTGGAGGCGCGGGTCCTGGCGGGCGAGGGGGCCTTGGCGGCGGAATGCGCCCGGCTGGCCTCCGGTGGGGCCTATGTCGTCGTCGACCAAGCCCCGGGCGTGTCGGTCTATCTGGAGGAAATGCGGCGCGCGGCCGATCTGGAATTGGTGGTGCTGTTGGCCGACGCGGTGTCGCTGTCGCTGGTGCCCAAGATCGAATCAGGCCATTTCACCACCGGGCGGCTGCCGTCCAGCGTCGCGAAGCGCTATGTCCTGAATCAGGTCGATCCGGCCCGGCGGCTCAACCACGATGTCGCTTCCTTGCTGGGTTCCCTGCTCAAGGATGGCGTGGTCGGCGCGATCCATCGCGATGAATGCGTGGCCGAGGCTGCCGCGGCGCAAAGCCCGATCCTGAGCCGCAAGACCGCGTCGCGCGCCGCCGCCGATATCGCCGACCTCGCCTCCAAGGTGCGGGCCCTGGTCCCGCCGCCTGCCGCATCCTCTCCCAAAGCAGCGCCCGGCTTCGGCCGCCGCGCCCTGAGATGGTGGACCCGATGAACCAGTCTCCCCCGTCGCCGCCGGTGCCGTCTATCAGGCGTCTGGCTTTGTCGTGGCTGGAGCCGAGCACGCCCGTCCACCTGGTCATGCTGGCCGTTGGGTGCCTGCTTGCCGTTGGTGTTGTCGTCACCCCCCTGTACTTGAAGGCGCAGGTCGCCTTGGGGGTTGCCGCCGTCCTGATGCTGCTGGTGCTGTATGGCCGCCGGTCGCGGGAGGTGTCGGTGCTGCTGTGCGTCACCTCGTCGATCTACACCGCGCGCTATCTGTGGTGGCGGATGACGGACACGCTCGTCCTGTCCCATCCCGCCGAAGGACTTTTCAGCATTCTCCTCTTCCTCGCGGAGATCTATGCCGGGCTGGGCATGGCGCTGGGTTATGTCCAGAGCGTATGGCCCCTGGGGCGGACGCCGGCCCCGTTGCCCGATGACATCGCCGCGTGGCCGACCGTCGATATCCTGATTCCCACCTATAACGAGCCGCTGGAGATCGTTCGCCAGGCCATCTGGGCGGCGCAGGACATCGACTGGCCGGCGGACAAGATGCGCATCTATGTGCTGGACGACGGCAATCGGCGGGAGTTCAAGGAGTTCGCGGCGCGCAACGGTGTCGGCTATCTGACACGGTCCGACAATCGCCACGCCAAGGCCGGCAACCTGAACGCCGCCCTGGCCCGTACGGACGGGGAGTTGGTCGCGGTTTTCGATTGCGACCACGTTCCCAACCGCGCCTTCCTGCAGATGACCGTGGGCGGTTTCCTGCGCGATCCGAAACTGGCCATCGTCCAGACCCCGCATCACTTCTATTCCCAGGACCCCATCCAGCGCAACCTGACCCGGGGCCACGAACTGGCGGGGGAGGGCCTGCTGTTCTACGGCCTGATCCAGGACGGTAATGACCTTTGGAACGCTTCTTTCTTCTGCGGCTCCTGCGCGGTGCTGCGGCGCGAGGCGTTGGCAGAGATCGGCGGTTTCGCCGTGGAGACGGTGACCGAGGACGCCCACACCGCCCTGCGCCTTCAGCGCCATGGCTGGAACACCGAATATCTGCGTCTGCCGCTGGCGGCGGGCCTGGCGACCGAGCGGCTGGTGCAGCATTTGGGGCAGCGGGCGCGCTGGGCGCGCGGCATGGTCCAGATCGCGCGCCTGGACAGTCCGTTGTTGGGGCGCGGGCTCACGCTGCCCCAGCGTCTCTGCTACCTCAATGCCATGCTTTATTATTTCTTCGCGTTGCCGCGCATTGTCGTGCTGACCGCGCCGCTCTGTTACCTGCTGTTCGGCATGAACATCATCGGTGCCAGTCCGATCGTCGTCCTGGCCTACGCCATCCCCCACCTCATCTTGTCCGTTGGCGTGAACCAGAGGCTGCAAGGGGCCGTGCGTCCGCTTTTCATGGCGGAGGTCTATGAGACAATGTTGGCGTTCCATCTGCTGGTGCCAACGCTGCGCACGGTGCTGAACCCCTACAAGGGCGCCTTCAACGTCACGCGCAAGGGCGACATCCTTGATCGTGACCAGTTCGATGGCCGTTCGGTACTGCCGCAACTGGCCACGTTGCTGCTGCTGCTGGGCGGTTATATCTGGGGCATTGGGCGATATTTGTATGAGGGCATGCAGGGCCAGGACGTGGTGGTCTTGGTCGCCAACCTGTTCTGGGCCTTCTTCAGCATCGCCATCCTCGCGGCGGCGGCGGCGGCGGGGGTGGAAAAACGGCAGGTGCGCCGGCAGGTCCGCATCGGCGCCCGTCTCCAGATGGCGGTGACGCTGCCGGATGGCCGCGCCTTTGTGGGCGAAACCCGGAACATCTCCATGGGCGGCGCCCTGCTGGCGATGGATCATAGGCAGTCGATCGACGGCATCGCCGACAGGGTCACGGTGGAGTTGACCGCCCGCGGCCTGCCCGTCCTGTTGCCGGCGCGGGTCATTGAACAGCGGAACGGCACGGTGCGTCTGGCGTTCGATGATCTGGACGATTGGCAGCACCGGCAACTGGTGCGCGCCATTTTCGGGCGCGCCGACGCCTGGCTGGACTGGACCGGCCAATCGGTGACGGGGGTCCGTCGGTCCGCGTGGGCGATCATGTGCAACGGCTTCGGCCTGATCGCCGCGCGGCGGCGTGCCCGGCGGACCGGCGGCTTGATGGTCGCCTTGGGTCTGGCGGGTCTTTTGCTGCTGCCGGCGGCGCGGGCGATGTCCGCGCCAGCCCATCCAGGCAAAGCCACGTCCGCCCCGCCCGCCGCGGCGTCCCCGGGGACGCCGCCGTCCGAGGCGGTGGCGGAGGGAGAGCCCACCGATGCGACGCCGCTGGAGCCGGAGCGCGGCGAGGTGCTGACCCTGACGGACCTCGGCGCCGGGGCGCTCACCTTCCATGGGGTGCAGGATTTCCGCACCGTCGATTTCCCCATCCGCCGGGATGATGTCGTCACGGCGGCGAAGCTCACCCTGTCCATCACCAATTCGCCGGCCCTGCTGAAGGAACTGAGCCAGCTCAAGGTCCTGCTGAATGACGAATTGCTGACCACCATTCCCCTCAACGCCGCCACGGCCGGTGGCCAGGTGGTGGAACTGCCGGTCAATCCCCTGCTCATCCAGCAGGACAACCATTTGACCTTCCAGTTCATCGGCCACTACGCTACCGGCTGCGAGGATCCGCTGCATTCCAGCCTCTGGGCCCTGCTCAGCGCCAATTCCAGCCTGCGGCTGACATTGCAGCGCCTGCCGGTGGCCGCCGACCTGTCCATCCTGCCCCGTCCGTTTTTCAACGATCATGACAGCCGGCCCCTGGCGCTGCCCTTCCTGCTGGGGGATGAGCCTTCGGACGGTGTGCTGCGGGCGGCGGGCATCGTGGCGTCCTGGTTTGGCGCCATGGCCGATTATCGTCCCGCCCGCTTCCCATCGTTGGGTCGCCGCCTGCCGCCGGACAACGCGGTGATCTTCGCGACGCCGGCCAACCACCCGGCTGAATTGGACCTGGGGGTGGTGGACGGCCCGATGGTGGCGGTGCGGTCCAATCCCGTGGCCCCCAACCGGCGCCTGCTGCTGGTCATGGGCCGCAATGATGAGGAGCTGCGCACCGCCGCGCTGACCCTGGTGCTGGGTGCCTCCGCGCTCAACGGCGCGGAGGCGCGGGCGACCCCGCCTTTGCTGGTGCCGCGTCAGCCCTACGACGCGCCGCGCTGGCTGTCCCTGAACCGGTCCGTCCGGTTGGGTGAGCTGGTGGGGTCCGACGTGCTGCAAAGCAACGGCATGGCGCCGGGCCCGATGCAGGTGCCGTTCCGCCTGCCGCCGGATCTGTTCGTCTGGCAGAACCGGGGTGTGCCGCTGCATGTCAATTATCGGTATCCGGGTGGCAAGTGGCTGGATATGGAACAGTCCCGCCTCGATGTCTCCCTCAACGGGACCTATGTCACCAGCCTCAAGCTGCGCGAGGACGGCCTGACGGACTGGTTCCGGACCTACGCCCTGGGGGACTACACCGCGCGCCAACGGACGGTGGAGGTGCCGCCCTACCTTTTCTATGGCCGCAACCAGCTGCAGTTCATGTACTCGCTACAGCCGGTGGATCGGGGCGCCTGTCACGGCACCACGCCGGACAATCTGCGCACGGGCGTCGATCCCGACAGCACGCTGGACCTGTCCTCCGCCCACCATTTCGCAGCCCTGCCCAACATGGCGTCGTTGGCCAGCGCGGGTTTCCCCTACAGCCGCATGGCCGATCTGTCGCAGACGGTGGTGGTGCTGCCGGAAAGGCCGCAGGCGGGGGATGTCACCGCGTATCTGGGCATGATGGGACTGATGGGCGCCAGCACGGGAATGCCGGCCACCCAGGTGACCGTGCGGCGGGCGTCCGAGGGGAAGGCCGGTCTTGAAGACCGTGACCTGCTGCTGATCGGCGACACGGCGCATCAACCCTTGCTGCGGGACTGGGCGGCCGCCGCACCCGTGCGCATCACCAACGATGTCATGGCCCTGAATACCCTGTCGCCCCTTCAGCGGCTGACCCAGTTGCTGGATGCCGACCCGGTATCGGCGGGGGTGCTGACCGATGGTGATGCGGAGCGCGTCCTGGTCAGCGGCACGCAGCTGGCCTTGATGATGGGCTTTGAGTCGCCGCTGACCCCCAAGCGCAGCGTCGTGGCCTTGACGGCGGGGAACGCCGACCTGCTGCCAGGCCTGGTCGAGGCGCTGCGGCAGCCACGCACGGCGCCCAGGATTCAGGGCGATCTGGTCATCCTCAATCGCACCGAGGTGTCCAGCTTCCAGGTTGGGCGCCGCTATTGGGTGGGCGATCTGCCGCCCTTGATGTTTGTGGTGTGGGGGGCGTCACGCCATCCCATCCTGGTGCTCGGCGCCCTCGGTCTGGCCATCCTGCTTATTTCCGTTCCGTCCATCCGCTTCCTGCGCCGCCGGGCCCAGGATCGCCTGGCCCGCACCGGTTCCTAAGGGGCGTCGCATGCGTAAGACCGTCGCGCTCGCCGGACTCCTGCTGGTGTCCTCCCTCTCCGCCGCCTGGGCGGAGACCATGCCCGACGCCCTGAACCTGATGCTGGAGAAGGCCGACTTCTGGGTTCGGCGCGACCGGCCGGACCTGGCCCGGGAAACCCTGAACGCCGTGCTCACCGTGTCGCCCAATCAGCCGGTGGCGCTGGCCCGCCTCGCGGAGATTGAGGCTGACCAGGGGCATCGCGCGGAGGCGGAGGCGCTGATGCGCCGTCTGTCCGCTCTGCGCCCCGCCAGCCCGGGTGTCGCGGCGGAGGTGCGGGCCGTGGAGGCCGGCGGTCGCCGGGCCACCCTGGCCGATGCGCGCCGCGCGGCCCAATCGGGCGACCTGGCCGGCGCCATCGCCCGGTACAAGGAGATCTTCCAGGGGCCCCCGCCGACCATCCCCCTGGCGCTGGAGTATTATCAGACACTGGCCGGCACCGAGAGCGGCTGGGAGGAGGCGCGCGACGGCCTGCGCGAACTGGCGGAACAGCCCGGAGCACCGGCGGAAGCGCGGATCAGCTATCTGCGGGTGTTGAGTTATCGTGAGGCGACGCGGCGCGAGGTGCTGTCCCAACTCGCGGCCATGGCGAAGTCGGCGCCGCTCGATGGCGAGGCCAAGAAGATACGCCATGACACGCTGCTGTGGCTGAACGCCGGCGCGGACGACAAGGCGGCGTATGCCCAGTATTTGGCCGACAATCCGGATGACGGTGCCGTCAGGGCGCGCTATGCGGCCTTGGACAAGCCCGCGGCCCGCGCCGACAACCGGGGTGTCGCACGGGCGCGGGCCTACGCCGCCCTGCGGGCCGAACGGCTGGATGTGGCCGAGGCGGAGTTCCAATCGGCCCTGAAGGAGAATGCGGCGGATGCGGAGGCCCGTGCCGGTCTGGGCTTGGTGCGTTTGCGCCAGAACCGCTTCGCCGAGGCCGCAAGCCTGCTGGATGGCGCCAGCAAGGCCGCACCGGCCCGGGCCGCGCAATGGCGCGACGCGCTGGCCAGCGCCGTGTTCTGGCGGGACATGCAGGCGGCGACGGAAGACCGTGACGCGGGGCGCCTGGCGTCGGCGGAGGATCGGGCCCAAGCCTTGGAAGCCGCCGCGCGCTCCCCCCTCGACCGGCAGGTCGCCGCGCTGCTTCTGGCGGATGTGCGGGTGCGGCGCGACGAGCTTGCCGGGGCGGAGGATGCCTACCGCGCCGTGTTGAAGGCGACCCCCGGCCAGCCCACCGCGCTGTCCGGCCTGTTCAACGTTCTGCTGCGGCAGCGGCGCGACCGTGAGGCGGAATCCTTGGCGGCCAGCCCGGAGGCCGAGGCCTTGCGCCAATCACCGGCCTACACCGTCCTGCAGGGTGGTTTGGCGCACGCCCGCGCCAACGCCGCGGTGGCCGCCGGCGACGTGCTGGGCGCCCGGGCGGCGTTCGTCCAGGCCCGGCAACTGACGCCGGATGACGCCTGGTTGCGTCTGGACTATGCCCGCTTCCTGGTGGCCCAGCATGACGATGCGGCTGCGCGATCGATCATGGCGGTGACGCCGGAGGAGACGCGGGTCGACCTGTTGCATGCCGCCGCGCTGTTCCAGGCCGACCGGCAGGACTGGACCGCAGTGCGCGGCCTGCTGGAGCGTGTGCCCGCCGCCGCCCTGACGCCGGCCATGACGGCCCTGCTGGAGCAGGCGACCCTGCGGCGCGAGGTGACGTTGGCCCAGATGCAGCCGCCTGCCGAGGCCCGGGTGCGCCTGCTGGGGCTGCGCCCCCTGGCGCGGACGGCGGAAACGCGGGGCTTGCTGGCGGGGGCCCTGGCGGACGCCGGGGACGCGCAGGCCGCGCTCAGCCTGTTGCAGCCGGACGTCTATGGCGCCCAGGTGAAGGCCACGCCGCTCCTGCAATATACCGCCCTGCTGATGAAGGCCGACCGTGGGGCCGAGGCGGCGGGCCTGCTGCGCCAGTTGGAGCAGCGCGCCGACCTCAGCGATACTGAGCGCCAGGGCTTGGCGGGGCTGAAATCGGCCATGGCGGTTCGTATCGCTGACAGCGCCCGCCAACGCGGCGATTATGCCGACGCCTACGATGCCATCGCCCCGCTGTTCAAGGCGAACAGCGGTGACCCGGCCCTGGCCCAGGCGATGGGGCGCATCTACCTCAGCGCCGGCCGGCCGGCCGAAGCGCTCGCCTTGCTGGGCGGCGTCCTGGCCGATCATCCAGACGACCTGGATGCCCAGCGGGGTGCCGCCGAGGCGGCCATCGCCGCCGGCGAGACGCGGCAGGCACGTCGGATCCTGGCTGCGGCGGTCCGTGCCCACCCGGACGATCCGCAGGTGCACCAGGCCTTGGCGCTATTGGCGCGGAAGGAGGATGACAGCGGTACGGCTCTCAAGGAGCTGAAGACGGCGCAAGAGTTGCGGCTGGCCCAACTCGGGCGGGGACCGATGCAAGTGGCCGCCGCTGACGTCCCCGACGCCAACCCGTTCCGCGCCCCGGCCAAGGCATCCGACGCGGTGCCCTCGGGCGACCCCCTGCTGGCCACGCTGGCGGCGGATACGGCGGCGGTGGAGGAACAGTCCATGCCCCGCTTCGTGGCTGAGGTGGAGGCAAGGCTGCGCTCCGGTGAGTCCGGTCTCAGCCGCCTGGTGGCATCCTCGGCCAAAGCGGGGTTCAGCATGCCCCTGTTCGGCATGGGGCAGGTGCAGGCCTCCCTGACGGGGGTGCACCTGGATGCCGGCGACATGGGTTCCAACACCGACACCTACCGCCGCTTCGGCAGCAACATGTTCCTGACGGCGACGCAGGTGACCAAGCCGGAGGCGCAGGCCGCCAATGGTGCGGCGCCGGAGCTGTCGTACCGGCTGGACGACGTGGCCTTGGACGTGGGCGCCACGCCGCTTGGCTTCCGTGTCGTGCGCCCGGTCGGTGGCCTGAGATGGACGCCCCAGCTTTCCGATGTGACGCAGCTGCAACTCGACGTGTCGCGCCGCGCGGTCACCGACAGCGTGCTGAGCTATGCCGGTGCCCGCGACCCCGTCACCGGCCAGACCTGGGGCGGGGTGACCAAGACGGCCGCCCTGGCCGGGCTGGCCTATGACGACGGAAGCCTGGGGCTGTACGGCGACGTGGGCTATGGCGAGCTACGCGGTGTCCATGTCACGGCCAATCGTGAGGTCCAGGCCACGTTGGGCGCCTACATGCACCTGGCGAAGACGTCCGCGTCCGATCTGACCTTGGGCGTGAACGCCACGGGCATGGGCTATGACCGCAATCTGCGCTATTTCACGTACGGTCAGGGCGGCTACTTCAGCCCGCAGGAGTTCTACGCCCTGACGTTCCCTGTCAATTACACCGTGCAGGGGGCGAACTTCCGGTATTCGCTGGGCGGCAGCCTGGGCGTCCAGCATTTCCGGGAGGAGGCGACGAACCTGTTCCCGGATGATCCGACCAGCCAGGCGGCGCTGGTGGCGCTGTCGGCCGACCGCGTCACTGACAGCTTGTTCCGCACGCGCTTCGGCGGGCAGGAAACGACCAACATCGGGTATGGCCTGAACGGCGCCTTCGAATACCGGATCAATTCCTTCCTCACGCTGGGCGGTTCGCTGTCCGTGAAACGGTCCGCCGACTGGACCGAGAGCACCGGCCGCATCACCTTGAAAACCCCTCTTGGAGATTGACCCCCATGCTTGCCGCGTTTCAGGAACGGTTCGCCGCCCTGCAGGCGTCGCCCGCCGCGCCGGAATCCCCGGATGCCGTCACCTTGCGCCATCACCGGTGGCAATCCTGCTCCCTTCAGTGGCGCGCCTTCATCGACACCTTGTTCGCTGAACTGGAAAGCGGTGTGGAACCGGCGGCAGCGCAGGCCTTTTACCGGTCGGTCGGTTTGCGCTTCGCCGAAGGGATGGCTTTGCCGCCCTGCGAATCCCTGGAGGATCTGGAGCGTGCCATCGGGGATTGCTGGGCGGCGCTGGACTGGGGCTGGGTCCGGTTGGTGGATGAGGGGCAATTCCTGCGTATCAGCCACGGCGCCTACCCCGTGCCCCATGCCGGACCACCCCACCCCGGTGACACCGCGCCGGCTCTGATGTCCCCTCCCTGGATGTCCTACATGCTGGAGGGCGTCTATACCCGCTGGATGGGGGAACTGGGCGGCACGGGCCTTCTGGCGGTGTGCCGCAACCGCCAGGTGCCCATCACCCAGCCCCTGGTCTTCGATTTCGGCCGGCACGGCTGACAGGCGGCAGGGGGGCGCGTCACCCCGACCATCCCTGTCATCCCCCTATGGTGTTATTCTGGTCTGGCGTGGTGAAGCTCCTCCTTGCGCCGCCACCAGGAAAGAGCGGCTAAAGATAGTTATATAACAATGAATTATGAGACGGTCGAGCCAGGTGGATGTGCGGGGGTTGGCGACTGGTTTCTATATGGTATTATGGCGTGCCCGTCACCGGGCGCCGCCATCATTTGATGCAGGATAGGCTATGGTTGTTGCCAAGACCGCGTCCCCGACGGTTCCGCTGATGGCCCTGGAGGCGGCCGAGTCCGGCGCCGCCGCGGCCCGGCAGATCGCCCGCACGGCACCGCTGTTCCGCGATCTGGGCGTCCGGCTGCGGGCGCTGAAGCCCAAGGTGGTGGTCACCTGCGCCCGCGGCAGCAGCGACCACGCCGCCGCCTACGGCAAATACCTCATCGAGACCCGGCTGGGCGTGCCGGTCGCCTCCGTCGGGCCCTCCGTCGTCTCCCTCTACAATGCCCCCCTGGCCGTGGACGGCGCCCTGTTCGTGGCGGTGTCGCAGTCCGGCCGCAGCCCCGACCTGCTGCGCCTGGCGGAGGCCGCCAAGGCCGGCGGCGCCCTGGTGGTGGGCTTCGTGAATGACGAGACCTCCCCCCTGGCCGCGCTGGCCGATGTCTTCATTCCGCTGTGCGCCGGGCCGGAGAGGAGCGTTGCCGCCACCAAGTCCTACCTCACCGCCTGCGTCGCCTTTCTGCAGTTGGGGGCCCATTGGCGGGAGGATGCGGGCCTGGTGGACACGGTGGCCCAGGTTCCCGGCTGGCTGGACCAGGCCGTGGCCCTGGATTGGTATCCCGCTTTGCGCCGGCTGGAGCTGGCCACCGGCCTTTATGTCCTGGGCCGGGGCATCGGCAGCGGGGCGGCGGCGGAAATCGCCCTGAAGTGCAAGGAGACCTGCCGCCTGCATGCCGAGGCCTTCAGCGCGGCCGAGGTGGTGCATGGTCCCTTCGCCCTGGTGGGCCCCGGCTTCCCCATCCTGGCGCTGACCCAGGACGACGCGACGGCGGCGGTGACGCGCGACACCCTGGCCCGGGCGGCGGCCCTGGGCGCCCCCATCCTGGCGACGGAGATCGGCATCGACGGCGTCGAGGCCCTGCCCGTGGTGGCGGGCCTGCCGGCGGAGGTGGGCCCCCTGGCGGCGGTCGCCAGCTTCTACAGGGCCATCCACCGGGTGGCGCGGGCCCGGGGCCTGGACCCCGACGTGCCGCCCAACCTGCGCAAGGTGACGGAGACGGTGTGATGCGGACCTTCTTCCACGGCTGCCCCGTTTTCACCGGCAAGCGGACAGTGACCGACGCCGGCGTCCTGGTGGAGGACGGGCGCGTGCTGGACCTGGCGCCCCAGCCGCCGGCGGGCGCGGCCGAGGTGGTCCTGGCGCCGGACAGCCTGCTGGCGCCCGGCTTCGTCGACACGCAGGTGAACGGTGGCGGCGGGGTGCTGTTCAATGAGACGCCGACGGCGGCGGGGGCCCTGGCCATCGCCGCCGCGCATCGCCGCTTCGGCACCACCGCGCTGCTGCCCACCTTCATCACCGACGCCGCCGGCAAATGGCGCCTGGCGGTGGACGCGGCGGCCGAGGCGGCGCGGGTGCCCGGCGGCGGCGTCATCGGCATCCACCTGGAAGGCCCCTTCCTGAACAAGGAGCGCCGGGGCGTGCATGAGGCGGCCTATGTCCGCGCGCCCACCGATGAGGACATCGCGTTCCTGCTGGGCCTGCCGGCGCGCTTCCCCGGCGGCCGCGTCCTGCTGACCCTGGCGCCGGAGGTGGTGGACGACGGCATCCTGGCCCGCCTGGCCGATGCCGGCC
>NZ_VITR01000018.1 GCF_007827955.1 Nitrospirillum pindoramense | reverse complement strand
GCTGTTCAGCTGGATGGTGCCCGACGTGCCGGCGGCGGCGAAGGCGGGGGCGGCGAACAGGGCGCTGGAGACCAGGGCGGCGGTGGCGGCGGCGGTGGCGATGCGGCGGATCATGGCAGAGGTTCCTATCGGTTCGGGGGGCGGCTTCGGCGCCCGGGCTTGTTCATGCCTGGTTATAAGCACTCGGCATGCCAAGTGAGGGGCCACACCTCCAGCCAAATAGGAAAATTAATTTAATAACAATTCATTAGCCAATAATCCGCCGCGTGGCTGAAAGTGATGCGGGGCGATACCCCCTTGCGGGCTACCCCCGTTGATGCATCGCGCATCGAGCCTTATGGATAGGGTCAGCGGTTATCATTGCGTTGATACATGCAAAACGCATCACGCCTGACTGAGAGCCGCCGCAGTCACAGGGCCAGGTCTGCCCTCCCCCACGGTCTGGCCGTCGACCGCCACCACGGGACGCACCATGAGGCTGGAGGTGAGGAACAGCTCTGTCGCCCGCCTGAGATCCGACGGCGCCAAAATCCGCTCTTCCCCGCCCAAGGCGGCCAGGAGAGCGGCGCGGCGCGTGCCCGGCAAGGCGCCGGAGGCCAAGGGCGGCGTCACCAGGGCCCCGTCCAGGACCGCGAACAGGGTGGCGGCGGTGGCGCACGCCACATGGCCCACGGTGTTCAACAGCAGCGCGTCATCGGCGTCCCGCGCCGCCGCTTCATTGCGGGCGAGGATCTGGTCCAGGTAGGCGAGGCTCTTGATCCCGCTGAGGGGGGAGTGCTCATTGCGCCGGGTGACGGTGGCGATCAAGACACGGGCGGGGGCCAACGCCGGCCCGGACGGCGCGGCCGTCACCAGGACGGTGGGTGTGGGCGTCGCCGGGCGGGGCAGCCCCCGGACCCCCGGCCCCGCGCTGACCGTCAGGCGCAGCGCGCCGTCCACCAAGCCGTTGGCGGTGGCCGTGTCGGCCAGCGCCGCCGCCAGGGTGGTGGGCGGCGGCAGAGGCAGCCCCAGCACGGCGGCACCCCGGGCCAAGCGGGCCAGATGCGCCTCCAGGCGCACCACGGCCCCACCCCGCCAGCGCAGCGTCTCGAACACCCCGTCGCCCAGCAGGAAGCCGCGGTCACTGACGGCGATGCCGGCAGACGCGGCCGCTTGCAGGCCGCCATTCAGCCAGACCAGGCCGCTCATGCCGCCGCACTCCCCTGCACGGGGCAGGCTGCGGGCACCGGCGGCCAGGCCATATCCGGATCCAGCGCCGTCAGCAGCGCGCGGGCCTTGACCAGGCTTTCCTCGTACTCCGCCGCCGGGTCGCTGTCGGCGACGATTCCCCCGCCGGCCTGCACCACCACCTCGTCACCGGCAACGGCCAGGGTACGGATGATGATGCTGCTGTCCATGGCGCCGTCCCATCCCAGCCAGAGGACGGAGCCGCAGTAAGGACCGCGCCGCGCCGGCTCCAACTCATGGATGATCTCCATGGCGCGGATCTTGGGGGCCCCGGTGATGGAGCCCCCCGGGAAGGTGGCGCGCAACAGGTCGAGGGCGCCCTGGCCGGCGGCCAACCGGGCCGTGACCACGCTGACCAGGTGGTGGACGGTGCGGTAGCTTTCCAAGCCGCACAGCGTGGGCACGGCGACGGAGCCCACGACCGACACCCGCGACAGGTCATTGCGCATGAGGTCGACGATCATCAGGTTTTCCGCCCTGTCCTTGGCCGACCCCAGCAACTCGGCCGCCAGGGCGGCATCACGGACGGGATCGGTGTCGCGGGGACGCGTGCCCTTGATGGGCCGTGTCTCCACCGCGCCCGCCGCGTCCACGGCCAGAAAACGCTCCGGCGATACGGACACGATGGCCCGGCTGGCCCCCCGCTCATCCGGTCCCAGGTCCAGCAGGGCGGAGTACGGGGCCGCCGCCCGGGGGCGAACGCGGGTGTAGAGGTCCAGCGGCGTCACCCCCGGCGCCAACCGGGCCAGGAAGCGCTGGGTGATGTTGGCCTGGTAGATGTCACCGGCGGCGATGTAGTCGACCGTACGGGCCACGGCGGCCTCATGCGCCGCCCGGCTCCACCCCGCGCGCCAACCGGGGGCGAGCAGGCAGGGCCCGGCGCTGGAGGTCGGCACCGCCAGCGGCGTTGCCCCCAGGGGCGGCGCTTCCAGAAGGGCCGCCCCCAGAAGGGCCGCCCAGTGCCGCGCGCCCTCCTCCGCCCGCTGCCGACGGGCCACGGCATCGCGCTCCGGCAGGCCGGAGGACAGCACCCAGGCGCGGCCCTCGGCATGGTCGATGGCGACGATGCGATCATAGAAGCCGACCGCCATGTCCGGCAACGCCACCCCATCGTCATGGGGAGGCGGCAGCGTCTCCAACTGGCCGCCCAGCTCATAGCCCAGGAAGCCGACCGCGCCGCCCCGGAAAGGGGGCAGGCCGGCAGGCCCCGTGGCGACGTCCAACACCTCCCGTCCCGCCTTCAGCAGCGCGGCCAGCACACCCAGGGCATCGCCCGGCACCGGGCGCCCATCCACCGTGACGGCACCCCCCACACACTCCACCCAGGCATGGGGCGCGGCGCCGACATAGCTGTAGCGGGCGCGGGCCAGGTCGGCGGCGCCCCCGTCCAGCAGGAAGGGCCGATCCAGGCCGCTCAGCCGGGCATAGACCGCCACCGGATCGGCCAGGGGAATTTCCAGGGCGACGATGCCGCCAGGGAGCGCGGGGTCATGGGGTGTCATGGTGGCCGGACCTTACCCCCGTCGCCCCCGCTTCGCCAACGCCGGTTCAGCCGAAAGGAATGGGCGAAAGGAATGGACCGAAAGGAAAGGGTCCGCTTAGCCGGCCCTACCGCCCGGCCGCCTTGGCAAGGCTCACGCGCTGTGGTGGTATGGCCTCTGGATTTTACGGCTTCCAGGAACCGCGTCCATGCGTTTCATCGTTCGTCTGTTCGCCCTTATCGGCCTGTTCGGCGTCCTGCTGACGGCGGGGCTGATCCTGCTGGCCATCAAGGCGAAGGACAAGCAGCCCACCCTGCCCCAGTCCGTGGTGCTGGAGTTCAACTTCGAGCGGCCCCTACCCGAGGCGCCGGGCGAGGACGGGTGGTCCAGCCTCATCGCCAGCCGCCATGGCAGCGTGCGCGAGGTCATCGACGCGCTGGAGCAGGCCAGCCGCGACCCCAAGGTGAAGGGCCTGGTCGCCAAGGTCGGCAACGCCAGCCAGGGCATCGGCACCACCCAGGAACTGCGTGACGCCATCGCGCGCTTCCGCGCCACAGGTCGATTCGCCTACATCTACGCGGAAAGCTATGGCGATGGCGGCAGCGGCATGAGCCCCTACTACCTGGCCAGCGCCTTCGACCAGGTCTGGCTGCAGCCCGTGGGCACGGTGGGCATCACCGGCGTCGCCGTCACCCAGACCTTCTTCCGCGGCGCCCTGGACAGCATCGGCATCCAGCCGCAGATCTCCAAGCGCGCCGACTACAAGACCGCGGCCGAAACCTTCGCCGAGAAGCAGGCCACCCCGGCCAACCGCGAGATGACGGAAAGCCTGGCCGGCGACCTGTATGACCAGATGGTGCTGGGCATCGCCGACGGCCGCCATCTGAACCCCGATGCGGTCAAGGCCGCCATCGACCACGCCCCCCTGCTGGACAGCGAGGCGCTGGCGTCCAAGCTGGTGGACAAGCTGGGCTATTTCGATGAGGTGGAAACCGCCGCCAAGGAACGGGCCGGCGGCAAGGCGGCAGGCGCCGACACGGTGGACCTGCTGACCTACGGCAAGATCGCCGGCTCCGCCTTCCAGGACGGCCCCACCGTCGCCCTGATCGTGGGCGAGGGTGAGATCGTGCGCGGCGGCAAGGGCGGTGGCGGCTTCAGCGACGAACCCTCCTTCGCCGCCAACCGCATCGCCGACGCTTTCGACACCGCCATCGACCAGCCCAACGTCAAGGCCATCCTGTTCCGGGTCAACAGCCCGGGCGGCAGCCCCGTGGGCTCCGAAACCGTGCGCCATGCCGTGGACCGGGCGCGCAAGGCCGGCAAGCCGGTGGTCATCTCCATGGGCGACGTGGCCGGGTCCGGCGGCTATTGGGTGGCCATGGACGCGGACCGCATCGTCGCCCTGCCGGGCACCCTGACCGGGTCCATCGGCGTTCTGGGCGGCAAATTCGTGGCCAAGGGCCTGGCCGACAAGCTGGGCGTGGGCGTGGACCAGGTGTCGCGCGGCGCCAACGCCACGATCTGGAGCCCGGCCAGCCCCTACACTGACAGCGAGGCCGCCCGCCAGGACGCCATGCTGGACGCCATCTACACCCAGTTCACCGACGGCGTGGCCAAGGGCCGCAAGCTGGATATCGAGAAGGTGCGCCAGGTGGCCAAGGGCCGCGTCTACACCGGCCGCCAGGCCAAGGATCTGGGCCTAGTGGACGCCCTGGGCGGCTACGACATCGCCCTGCAGCAGGTGCGCCAGGTGGCGGGCATCCCCAGCAACGCCAACCTGCACATCGTCCAGTTCCCCAAGCCCAAGACCGGGTACGAGCTGGTGATGGATCTGTTCAACGGCAACGCGGCGGCGGAAATGGCCCGCGTGGCCGAGACGCGCGGGGCGGAAAAGGTGCTGGCCGACTACGGCCCCCTGCTGGACATGGCCCAGCCCCTCGTCCGCGCAGCCAAGCGCCAGGAGCAGGTGCTGATGATGCCGGACCTCAGCGTCAACAGCCCGGTCCGCTGACCGATGATGATGGGAAAGCCCCCGGCCCGGTTGCACCGGCCGGGGGCTTTCTGTTGAATTTGCGCGACTTGCCCTGGCAGGTGCGACAAATCGTCCCTATCTCACAGGCTCACAACGAACAGGCCCCCCCCTGATGGACTTCCTTGCCGATCCCGGCATCTGGCTCGGGCTGCTGACCCTGGTCTCCCTCGAAGTCGTCCTCGGCATCGACAATCTGGTCTTCATCGCCATCGTCGCCGACAAGCTGCCAGCGGAGCAGCGCAACCGCGTGCGCCTGGTGGGCCTGTCGCTGGCGCTGATCATGCGCCTGCTGCTGCTGTTCTCCATCTCCTGGATCGTGACGCTGACCGAGCCGCTGTTCAGCGTCGCCGGCTTCCCGCTCTCGGGCCGCGACCTCATCCTGGTCTTAGGTGGCGCCTTTCTCTTGGCCAAGGGCACGATGGAGCTGCATGAGCGGCTGGAGGGCGGGGCGGCGCACCACGGCCCCAAGGCCGGCACCGCCGCCAACGCCTTCTGGCGCGCGGTGGTGCAGATCGTGCTGCTGGACGCCGTGTTCTCGCTGGACAGCGTCATCACCGCCGTCGGCATGGTCGACGAACTGCCGGTCATGGTGGCCGCCGTCTGCATCGCCATGGTGGTCATGCTGGTGGCGTCCAAGCCGCTGATGGCCTTCATCTCCCGCCATCCCACCGTCATCATCCTGGGGCTGGGCTTCCTGCTGATGATCGGCTTCAGCCTGGTGGCGGAAGGCCTGGGCCTGCATATCCCTAAGGGCTACCTCTACGCCGCCATCGGCTTTTCCATCCTGATCGAGGCCGCCAACCAGATCGGCCGGCGCAAGCAGGCCAAGCCGGGCGCCGCCGCCCCGGGCGAGGCCACCATCGCCACAGTGATGACCCCGCGCGACGCCGTGGAATGGGTGGATCTGTCGGCAGGCCAGGATGAGGTGCGCGAGGCGGTCCTGGCGCTGAACCACAGCCACGTCATCCTGGGCCGCGATGGCCTGGACACCGTGCTGGGCTTCGCCGCCAGCCATGACCTGGTGAAGCGGGTGATGGCGGGGGAAATGGTCACGGGCGACGAGGCCCTGGCCCCCGTGGTGGCCCGACCGGATCAGTCGGCACGGTCGGTGCTGGCCCTGATGCGCGACATGGGGGCGGAACTGGTGGTGGTCATGGACGCGCAAGGCCAAGTGCTGGGCGTCGCCACCCCGGCCGATGCGCTGAAGCTGCTAGCTTAGGCGCCCTCAAGCTCTGGGCGGCCCCAGTCGGGGCCTAGAGCGGCATGAATCTCATGCCGCTCGTATCAATCCCGCCGGGCGCCGATCAGGAATTCCTTGTTGCCCTCGGGCCCCAGGATAGGGCTGGGGTCCACGCCCAGGACGGTCCAGCCGGGACGGGCCGACAGCCAGGCGACGACGGCGTCGCAAACCTCCTGGTGCAGTTCCGGCTCGCGCACCACGCCGCCCTTTCCCACGCGGCCCTTGCCCACCTCGAACTGCGGCTTGATCAGGGCCACCAGCGCGCCACCGGGCTGAACCAAATCCAGGGCCGCCGGCAGCACGGTGGCGAGGCCGATGAAGCTGGCGTCGCACACCACCATGCCAATGGGATCGGGGATGTCGGCGGCCGTCAGGTGCCGGGCATTGGTCTTTTCCATGACCACCACGCGCGGATCCGTGCGCAGCTTCCACGCCAACTGACCATGGCCGACATCCACGGCATAGACCTTGGCGGCCCCCCGGGTCAGCAGCACGTCGGTGAAGCCGCCGGTGCTGGCGCCCACATCGATGGCGGTCACGCCTTTTGGATCGAACCCGAAATGATCCAGGCCATGCACCAGCTTCAGCCCGCCGCGCGACACCCAGGGGTGATCCTGGCCCTTCAGGGTCAGGGGCTTGTCGGCGGGAATGGTCTGGCCCGGCTTGTCGATGCGCAAGGTGTCGGCATAGACCAGGCCGGCCAGCACCAGCGCCTGGGCCCGGGCGCGGCTTTCCACCAGGCCGCGTTCCACCAGGGCCTGGTCCACCCGGATCTTGCCAGGCTTTTGGCCCGGCTTCTTACCAGGCTCTTGAGCCTTCTGCGGGCTTTCCTCCGACATCAGGCGTTGGGCGTCCGCGCCGCCGCCTGACTGCCCAGCGCCTTGATGACGGTATCGACGATGCCGTTGGCGTTGAGGCCGGCCTCGTCATACTGCTTGGCCGGGTTGTCGTGTTCCTGATAGTGGTCGGGCAGCACCATGGGGCGGAACTTCAGGCCGGTGTCGAACAGCCCCTCCTCCGCCAGGAACTGCATGACCTGGGCGCCGAAGCCGCCCACCGAGCCTTCTTCGATGGTCACCAGCACATCGTGCTCAACCGCCAGGCGACGCACCAGTTCCTTGTCGATCGGCTTGGCGAAGCGCGCGTCCGCCACCGTCGTCGACAGGCCCCGCACCGCCAGGTCCTCGGCCGCCTTCAAGGCCTCGCCCAGGCGGGTGCCCAGGCTCAGGATGGCCACCGTGTTGCCCTCACGCACGATGCGGCCCTTGCCGATGGGCAGAATCTCGCCCTTCTCCGGCATCTCCACGCCCACGCCCTCGCCGCGCGGATAGCGCAGCGCGATGGGGCCGGCGTCGTAGGCCACGCTGGTCGCCACCATGTGCACCAGCTCCGCCTCGTCCGCCGCCGCCATCACCACCATGTTGGGCAGGCAGCACAGATAGGCCAGGTCGAACGCGCCGGCGTGCGTGGCGCCGTCCGCTCCCACCAGGCCCGCCCGGTCCATGGCGAAGCGCACCGGCAGGTTCTGGATCGACACATCATGCACCAGCTGGTCATAGCCGCGCTGCAGGAAGGTCGAGTAGATGGCCACGAAGGGCTTGTAGCCCTCCGTGGCCATGCCGGCGGCGAAGGTCACAGCGTGCTGCTCAGCGATGCCCACGTCGAAGGTGCGCGTGGGGAAGGCCTGGCCGAACAGGTCCAGGCCCGTGCCCGACGGCATCGCCGCCGTGATCGCCACCACCTTGTCGTCGGCCTTGGCCTCCTTCATCAGGGCGTCGGCGAAGACACGGGTATAGGTCGGCGCGTTCGCCTTGGCCTTGGCCTGGGCGCCCGTCACCACGTCGAACCGTCCCACCGCGTGCAGCTTGTCCGCCGACGCTTCGGCCGGCGCGTAGCCCTTGCCCTTCTGCGTCACCGCGTGGATCAGCACCGGGCGGCCGTTCGGCTCATCCCGGATGTTCTCCAGGATGGGCACCAGCTGGTCCAGGTCATGACCGTCGATGGGCCCGACGTAATAGAAGCCCAGCTCCTCGAACAGCGTCCCGCCCATGACCATGCCCCGGGCGTATTCCTCCACCCGGCGCGCCGCGTTCTGCAGCGGACGGGGCAGGTGTTCCGCCACCTGGCGGCCGATGTTGCGCAGGTGGCGGTACTGGCTGCTGCTGACCAGCTTGGCCAGATAGCCCGACACGGCACCTACCGGCGGCGCGATCGACATGTCGTTGTCGTTCAGGATCACCACCAGGCGCGAGCCCAGGGCGCCGGCGTTGTTCATCGCCTCATAGGCCATGCCGGCGGAGATCGACCCGTCGCCGATCACGGCGATGACGTGATTGTTCCCGCCCGCCAGGTCGCGGGCCACCGCCATGCCCAGGCCGGCGGAGATGGAGGTGGAGCTGTGCGCCGCCCCGAACGGGTCGTACTCGCTCTCCGACCGGCGGGTGAAGCCAGACAGCCCCCCGCCCTGCCGCAGCGTGCGGATGCGGTCGCGCCGGCCCGTCAGGATCTTGTGCGGATAGGCCTGGTGACCCACGTCCCAGATGATGCGGTCCGCCGGCGTGTCGAACACATAGTGCAGCGCCACCGTCAGTTCCACCACACCCAGGCCGGCGCCCAGGTGACCACCCGTCACCGACACCGCGTCGATGGTCTCGGAACGCAGCTCGTCCGCAACCTGGCGCAGCTGCTCTGGACGCAGCGCGCGCAAACGGTCAGGCGTCGGACACTGGTCCAACAACGGGGTCTTCGTCGCCATTCATCGGCTCCCAATCAAACTTTTCTTAAGATCGCCGATCCACAACGAAGCGCGCCACCGCCTGCAACATCGACGCCCGGCCCTCGAAAATCTCCAGGTGGCGGGTGGCCTGGTCGGCCAGGCGGCCGGCCTGATCGCGCGCCCGGTCCAGCCCCAGGATGGACACGAAGGTCGCCTTGCCCGCCGGCTTGTCACGGCCCACGGACTTGCCGGTCTCTGCCTCCGTCCCTTCCACGTCCAGAAGGTCGTCGGCGATCTGGAAGGCCAGGCCCAGATCATGGGCGTAGGCCTGAAGGGCGTGGAATTGCGGCGGGGAGGCGCGGCCCAGGATGGCGCCGGCCGTGGCGGAGAAGGCGATCAGCTCGCCGGTCTTCATCCGCTGCAGCCGGGTGATGGCGCCGATGTCCAGGGACTGGGTTTCCGCGATCAGGTCCAGCATCTGGCCGCCGACCATGCCGCGCGGGCCGGACGCCTTGGCCAGCGCCGACACCAGGGCGCAGCGCACGCGCGGATCCTCATGCGTCTCGGCATCGGTCAGCACCTCGAACGCCGCGGTCAGCAGGGCGTCGCCCGCCAGGATGGCGGTGGCCTCGTCGAACTCCCGGTGCACGGTGGGCCGCCCCCGGCGCAGGCTGGCGTCGTCCATGGCCGGCAGGTCGTCATGGACCAGGGAATAGCAGTGGACGAACTCCACCGCCGCCGCCACCCGCAGGGCGCAGGCCGGGCTGACGCCGAACAGGCGGGCGCTTTCCATGACCAGGAAGGGCCGCAGCCGCTTGCCCCCGCCCAGGCAACCATAGCGCATGGCCTCATACAGCTTGGCTTCCGCCATGCTGCTACGGGGCAGCAGGATGTCGATGGCGGTTTCCACCTGTTCGACGGTGTCCGCCATGGCGACGGTAAGGGTTTTGGGCAGGCTGGGCATCAGGGCACACTCAGGGCGTAAGGGTACGGGCTTAGTCGATGCGGGCCGGCTCCATGCCCACCGTTCCGTCGCCGCCCAGGGTGATGCGGTCGACCTTTTCCTGCGCCTCCCGCAGCTTGCCCTCGCAATGGCGTTTCAGCAGCGTGCCGCGCTCATAAAAACCGATGGCGTCGTCCAGCTTGGCCTTGCCGTCCTCCAGCTGGCGCACGATACGCTCCAGCTCACCCAAGGCGTCCTCGAAGCTCATGGCCTTGATATCGGCCGGCAAGGTCAGTTCGGTCATGAAGGGTCCACTATCAACGCGAGGGAAACAGGCAACGCCGGGAAAACAGGCTGGGCGCACGGGCGCGTCCAAATCACACGCGGGTGACTGTAGGACCGGGCGGCCCCCGCCCGCAAGCATCGTGGCCGGGAGGCTGTCCTACCACGGGTGGCGGGCGTGTGTCCCCCGCCTGCCTCAAACCTCCATCAGGGTACCCACATGGGCGGCGACACAGGACGCCAGCGCCATCGGATCATAGCCCCCTTCCAGGGTGGAGACCAAGCGGCCCTGGCAATGGCGGGCGGCCAGGGCCGCGATCTCCGCCGTTATCCAGGCGAAATCATCCTCCACCAGCCCCAGGTCGGCCAAGGGATCGGCGCGGTGGGCGTCGAAACCCGCGGAAATGAAGATAAGTTCCGGGGCGAAGGCGTCCAGGGCCGGCAGCAGGCGGGTTTTCATGCCCTCGCGGAACTCCGCCCCGGTGGAGCCGGCGCGCAGCAGCACGTTCACCACCGTCCCATAATCGCCCGTGTCGCCCAAGGCGCCGGTGCCAGGATAGAGCGGCCATTCGTGGGTGGACCCATAGAACAGGTCGGGGTCGTGCTCCGCCAGGGTCTGGCTGCCGTTGCCGTGGTGGACGTCGAAATCGACGATGGCGACCCGGCGCAGGCCATGGGCGAAGCGGGCATGCTCCGCCCCCACGCCGACATTGTTGAACAGGCAGAAGCCCATGGATTGGCCCGGTTCGGCATGGTGCCCCGGCGGGCGCACGGCGCAGAAGGCGTTGCGCACCTCCCCCGCCATCACCGCGTCCACGGCGGCGCAGACGGCACCGGCGGCGTGCAACGCCGCCTCGAAGGAGCCGGGGGACAGGACGGTATCGCCATCCAGCGACACGATGCCGGTGATGGGAATGGAGGCCTGCAGGCGGGCCACCAGATCCGGCGTGTGCACCCGCTCGATCTGGTCCAGCGTGGCGCGCGGCGCCTGCCGCCGGTCCAGGTATTGGAAGCGTTCGGCATCCAGCGCGCGCAGCACGGCCGACAGGCGGGCCGGACATTCCGGGTGGCCCGGTCCCGTCTCATGTTCCAGGCAGGACCAGTGGGTGAACAACGCCGTCGCCATGGTGACCGTTTCCTCGCATGCCCGCTTATTATTGCCCGCATCATCACCGATGCGGCGGATCGGCCGCCAGTGCCTAACCGGCGTCCTGACTCTAGAATGATCCAAATCAGGGGGTTCAAGCCCGGCGTATCGTGAAGGTCAGCACCCCGTCCGCCTCATCCACCGCCACCAGGACATGGCCGGCCGACTGGCAGAAGGCCGGAACGTCGCGCCGGGCGGCCTGATCGGTGGCCAGCAGGGTCAGAACAGCCCCGGGCGCCATGGCCATCAGCGCCTTGCGCGCCCGCAGGACCGGCAGGGGACAAACCAGGCCACGGGCGTCCAGGCGGGCATCCGGGGCGTTCATCGTGGGGCCTTCAGCGCCGCGGCGGCCAGGAGCAGCCAGCCCAGGATGAAGCTCATGCCCCCCACCGGCGCCACCGCGCCCAGCGGGCTGGGGCCCCACCAGCCCAGGCCATAAAGGGCGCCGCCGAACAGCACACAGCCCAGCAGGAACAGCCAACCCGCCAGCGCCGCCAGCCGCCGGTGCAGCACCTGCCCGCCCAGCGCCGCCGCCACGGTCACCCCGGCGTGCATCAATTGATACTGGCTGGCCGTCTGCCACAGCCCGACGGCGTGGGCGTCGCGCACGGCACCCAGGCCGTGGACGGCATAGGCGCCGGCCGCCACCGCCAGCGCGCCGATGATGCCGGCGACCACCACCCGCAGCCGGGCATCCCTTGTCAACACGTTCCCTGGCAAAGCGTCCCTTGCGGGCATTCCCCCACCCCTTCGCATTCACACCCTGGGTCAACACCCTGGGCCAACGTCTGGGGCAGGATATGAGACGGCGGCGCCGGAACCGCAAGCGTTCTCGGAAATGCGAACGGGCCGCCCCTGGGAAGGGACGGCCCGCCGCTTGCGTCTTTTATTAAGATCAGCCGGCCAGCTTGGCGGCGATCTTCGCGACATGGGCGCCCTGGAAGCGGGCGCCGGCCAGCTCGTTCTCGCTGGGCTGGCGCGAGCCGTCGCCGTTGGCGATGGTGGTGGCGCCGTAGGGGCTGCCGCCCGTCACCTGCGAATTGTCGGTCTGGCCCTGGAAGCTGTAGGGCAGGCCCACCACCACCATGCCTTGGTGCAGCAGCGTGGTGTGGAAGGACAGGATGGTGCTTTCCTGGCCGCCGTGCTGGGTGGCGGAGGAGGCGAAGACGCTGCCCACCTTGCCGATCAGCGCGCCCTTGAACCACAGGCCGCCCGTCTGGTCCAGGAAGTTGCGCATCTGCGAGGCCATCATGCCGAAGCGGGTGGGGGTGCCGAAGATGATGGCGTCGTACTGCGGCAGCTCATCCACCGTGGCGATGGGCGCCTCCTGGTCCAGCTTGATGCCGGCCTTCTGCGCGACCTCGGCCGGAACCAGCTCCGGCACGCGCTTCACCACCACCTCGGTGCCGGCCACGGACGCGGCCCCTTCGGCCACGGCCTTGGCCATCGTCTCGATATGACCGTAGCTGCTGTAGTAGAGGACGAGAACCTTGGCCATTGCCATCTCCATCAAACGGTTCAGCCGGCGTTGGTGCGGGGCGTGGCGCGCGGCGTTGCGATGAAGGAACCATACCCGCGTTCCCCGTTGCGGATAATCAGGCGACTGGGCATAAAATTGTTCCGCCTTTTGCAACAATTCTGGCACAGCCCGCGAGAGACCTGACATGGACCGCCTGGACGACATGGCCCTGTTCGCCCGCGTGGCCGAAACCCGCAGCTTCACCGTGGCGGCGGCCAAGCTGGGCCTGTCCCGCTCCGCCGCCAGCCGGCGCATGACGGACCTGGAGGCACGGCTGGGCGCCCGACTGCTGAACCGCACCACGCGGCGCATCAGCCTTACCGAGGCGGGGGAGACCTACCTGGCCCGGGTGCAGCAGATCCTGGCCGACGTGGACGACGCCGACCGTTCCGTCGCCAGCCTGCACGCCGCCCCGCGCGGCGTGCTGAAGGTGGCGGCGCCCATGACGTTCGGCATGCAGCACCTGGCGCCCGCCATCGCCGACTTCCTGTCCGCCTTCCCGGCGATCGAGGTGGAGATGGATTTGAACGACCGCTTCGTCGACCTGGTGGACGAGGGGTATGACGTCGCGATCCGCATCGGACAGTTGAAGGACAGCACCCTGGTGGCCCGCCGCCTCTGCCCCGCCCGGCTGGTGCATGCGGCCAGCCCGGCCTACCTGACCCGGCGCGGCGTGCCCCGCGCGCCGGAGGACTTGGCCCAGCATGATTGCCTAGTCTACACCAACCTGCCGCAAGGGGCCCAATGGCTGTTCCGTACCACGCCGCTGACCCCCGGGGCGCCGCGTGGCGGCAACCACGACCTGGATGCCGCCACCCGCCTGGTCAAGGTGAACTCCCGCCTGCGCGCCAACAACGGCGACGTGCTGCTGCAGGCGGCGTGCGCCGGCGTCGGCATCATCGCCCTGCCCACCTTCATCTGCGGCAAGGCCCTGGCGGAGGGCAAGGTGGTTCCCATCCTGCAGGAATGGGCGGTGACGCGCAGCGCCATCAACGCCGTCTTCCCCGCCAACCGTCACCTGTCATCCAAGGTGCGCGTCTTCGTCGACTTCCTGGCCGACCGCTTCGGCCCCAACCCCTATTGGGACGTGGGCCTGAAGCTGGGTTAGAGAAGCCCAGCGCGGCAGAAAAAGACGCGACGGAGCGTAGCGACAAGGCCCCGACCGGGGCCGCCGGACCTTTTCGGGGAGCGTAGCGGACTGAAAAGGGAGGATAGCCAAGGGGCGGATGCCCCGCCGGCGCCTAAGGCAAACCCTCAATATTAAAAACGGCGGATCAGGCTTGGGCCCCTGGGGGCATCCATCCTGGTCCGCCGTTTTTTCTCAGTCGGATGGGCAAAAGCCTCGAAACCGCATCCAGGGCGGCCGCTTTGCCGCGATAGATCCGACCGTGTTTCCGGACGTCCCACCATGCCGGGGGTTTCGTTCGGTTGAAAGCGCGGGCTATGCCGCCCGCCTCCTGAAACAAAGCGTGCGCCTGGGCGCCGCCGGGGTCAAACGCCGTTCCGGCATGCCGCGGCGCGGCGGCCGCCCGCCCAGGTCATACCGGGTTAACAGACCGCCCCTTGCGCCCTTGACCTTTGTCCGCCGGGGTACCTCCGCCCGCGAACCCGCTATTGCTGCAACCCGCCCATCCGGGCGGTTCATATGCCGCAAAACATCCCCGCTTGACATGGAAAGGGGAGTGGCTACTTAAAGGGTACTGATTTGGTCCGGATTGCCGGGCCGAGTTTTTCAACAGGCACAGGACCCCAAAGCACGTGATCCGGCTGAGCAAATTGACGGACTACGCCGTCGTGGTGATGACCGCGATGATGCAGGGGGATGGCGGCCCGCATACCGCCGTCTCGCTGGCGGAGCGTACCGGCCTGCCGGCCCCCACCGTGTCCAAGATCCTGAAGCTGCTGGCCCGTGACGGCCTGATGGCCTCGCACCGGGGTGCCGCCGGCGGCTATCGCCTGGCGCGTGCGCCGGACGCCATCAACGTCGCCCAGATCATCGCCGCCATCGACGGCCCCATCGCCCTGACCGACTGTGTCGAGGGGGCGCCCGGGGCCTGCGGGGTGGAGAGCCTGTGCCCCCGCCGGGGCAACTGGGACCGGGTGAACCGCGCCGTCCGTGGCGCGCTGGAGGGCGTCAGCCTGGCCGACATGGCCCGGCCGATGTTCCCCGATCCCGTCCTGCCCAAGGCGGCGCCGGCCCTGCCGGCCACCGCCGACGCTATTTGATTTCGAGGAAGAGCGAAAACATGGCCGCCACCGAACAGACCGTCGAACAGGTCCGCGCCGTCACGGAGCAGAAGTACAAGTACGGCTTCACGACCGAGATCGAGTCCGACCTGGCGCCCAAGGGCCTGAACGAGGACATCGTCCGCTTCATCTCCGCCAAGAAGGGGGAGCCGGAGTGGCTGCTGGAATGGCGCCTGCAAGCCTACCGCCATTGGCTGACGATGGAGGAGCCGACCTGGGCCATGGTCGACTTCCCCAAGATCGACTATCAGGACAGCCATTATTATGCCGCGCCGAAGGCCGCCAAGGACAAGCCCAAGTCCCTGGACGAAGTCGATCCCGAGCTGCTGGCCACCTATGAGAAGCTGGGCATCCCGCTGAAGGAACAGGCCATCCTCGCCGGTGTCGAGGGGGCCGGCGACATGCCGGCCGTGGCGGTGGACGCCGTGTTCGACAGCGTGTCGGTCGCCACCACCTTCAAGAAGAAGCTGGAGGAGAAGGGCATCATCTTCTGCTCCATCTCCGAAGCGGTGCGCGAGCATCCGGAGCTGGTGCGCAAGTACATGGGCTCCGTCGTCCCCTACTCCGACAACTACTACGCCACGCTGAACTGCGCCGTGTTCACCGACGGGTCGTTCGTCTACATCCCCAAGGGCGTGCGCTGCCCCATGGAGCTGTCGACCTACTTCCGCATCAACGCGTCCAACACCGGGCAGTTCGAGCGCACGCTGATCATCGCCGACGAGGGCAGCTACGTCAGCTACCTGGAGGGCTGCACCGCCCCCATGCGCGATGAGAACCAGCTGCACGCCGCCGTGGTGGAGCTGGTGGCAATGGATGACGCCACCATCAAGTATTCCACCGTCCAGAACTGGTATCCCGGCGATGAGAACGGCAAGGGCGGCATCTACAACTTCGTGACCAAGCGCGGCGCCTGCCGCGGCAAGAATTCCAAGATCAGCTGGACCCAGGTGGAAACCGGCTCCGCCATCACCTGGAAGTACCCGAGCTGCATCCTGCAGGGCGACAATTCGGTGGGCGAGTTCTATTCGGTCGCCATCACCAACAACTACCAGCAGGCCGACACCGGCACGAAGATGATCCACATCGGGAAGAACACCCGGTCGACCATCGTGGCCAAGGGCATCTCCGCCGGCAAGGCGCAGAGCACCTATCGCGGCCTGGTGCGCATCCTGCCCAAAGCCGAGGGCGCGCGGAACTACACCCAGTGCGACAGCCTGCTGATCGGCGACAAATGCGGGGCCCACACCGTGCCCTACATCGAGAGCCGCAACCGCACCGCCCGGGTGGAGCATGAGGCCACCACCGCCAAGATCAGCGAGGACCAGCTGTTCTATTGCCGCGCCCGCGGCCTGTCGGAAGAGGACGCCGTGGGCCTGATCGTCAACGGCTTCTGCCGGGAGGTCCTGAAGGAGCTGCCCATGGAGTTCGCGGTCGAGGCGCAGAAGCTGGTCGCCATCAGCCTGGAAGGCAGCGTGGGGTAAGGGCGCCGCAACCGCCCCCACCCACCCAAGCTGCACACGACATTCGGTTTCAAGGAACGTTTCAAATGCTCGAAATCCGCAACCTGCACGCCACCGTCGACGGCAAGGAAATCCTGAAAGGGATCAACCTGACCATCAACCCGGGCGAGGTGCATGCCATCATGGGGCCCAACGGCTCGGGCAAGAGCACGCTGTCCTATGTGTTGTCCGGCCGCGACGGCTATGAGGTGACCGAGGGTTCCGTGACCTTCCAGGGCAAGGACCTGCTGGCCATGGAGACCGAGGAGCGGGCGGCGGAGGGCGTGTTCCTGGCCTTCCAGTACCCGGTGGAAATCCCCGGCGTGTCCAACACCACCTTCCTGAAGACGGCGCTGAACGCCGTGCGCAAGCACAAGGGCCTGCCCGAGCTGGACGCCATGCAGTTCCTGAAGCTGATCCGCGCCAAGGCCAAGGCCTTGAACATGAACGACGACATGATCAAGCGGGCCGTCAACGTCGGCTTCTCGGGCGGTGAGAAGAAGCGCAACGACATCCTGCAGATGGCCATGCTGGAGCCCAGCTTCGCCATCCTGGACGAAACCGACAGCGGCCTGGACATCGACGCCCTGAAGCTGGTGGCCGACGGCGTGAACAGCCTGCGGAGCCCCGAGCGCTCCATGCTGGTCATCACCCATTACCAGCGCCTGCTGAGCTACATCGTGCCCGACCACGTGCACGTCCTGGCCTACGGCAAGATCGTGCGCAGCGGCGGCAAGGAGCTGGCGCTGGAGCTGGAAGCCAAGGGCTATGCCGAATTCGGCTCGCCCGAAGCCGCCTGAGGGGTGCGTTCCATGGCCGCCATCGCCACCCTGAAAGACCTGTACGAAACCCTGAGCCCCGGCCTGCCCGGCGCCGGTGCCGCCGGCCTGGACCGGCTGCGCGCCGACGGCTATGCCCGCTTCCTGGCCGACGGCATCCCCACGACCAAGGTCGAGGGCTGGAAGTACACCAACCTGCGCGACCTGGCCGGCGTCAGCCTGGCCCCGGCGCAATCGGCCGCGAACACGGATTTCGATATCCCCAGCGTGGCGCCGGGCAAGACCCACCGCTTGGTGTTCGTGGACGGTGTGTTCAACGCCGCCCTGTCCGCCGTGGGCACCCTGCCCCCGGGCGTCACCCTGGACAGCCTGCGCGGCCTGATCGAGTCCTCCCCCGCCACGGCGGCCGAAGTGCTGGAGCGCTTTCCGGCGCCCAAGGCCGACACCGGCCTGCGCGTCGGCCCCAATCCCGGCCGTGGCCAGTCGGGCGGCCTGGTCGGCCTGAACGGCGCCTTCCTGGCCGAGGGCGCGGTGCTGACCGTGGGTGAGGGCGTGACGCTGGCGCAGCCGGTGGAAATCGTCTTCGTCGCCACCGCCGCCGACGGCGCCTGGCACCCCCGTTTGCTGATCGACGTGGCCGCCGGCGCCGAGGTGACGGTGGCCGAGCACCACGTGGCCCGGGGTGGCGGCGCCACGTTCGCCAACATCGTCGGCGGCGTGCGCGTCGGCGAAGGTGCCATCCTGCGCCACGCCAAGTTCCAGGAAGAGGATGACGCCGCCCTGCACCTGGCCAGCGTCACCGCCACGGTGGCGGCGTCGGCCACGTATGAGACCTTCGTGCTGACCACCGGCGGCCGCCTGGCCCGCACCGATGTCCAGGTGCGCCTGGAAGGGTCGGGCGCCAGCACCCGCGTCTCCGGCGCCTATGGCGTGGATGGCAGCCGGCATGCCGACTTCACCAGCCTGATCGACCATGTCGCCGCCAACTGCACCAGCCGCGAGGTGGTGAAGGGCGTTATCGACGGCAAGGGTCGCGCCGTGTTCCAGGGCAAGATCATCGTGCGGCCGGACGCGCAGAAGACGGACGGCCACCAGCTGAACCGTGCCCTGCTGCTGTCCGACACGGCCGAGATCGACGCCAAGCCCGAGCTGGAGATCTACGCCGACGACGTGAAGTGCAGCCACGGCGCCACCGCCGGCGAGCTGGATGAAGAGGCGCTGTTCTACCTGCGCGCCCGGGGGATTCCGGCCGACACCGCCCGCGCCCTGCTGATCGCCGCCTTCCTGGATGAGGTGGCGGAGGAGATCGGCGACGCACACCTGCGCGCCTATGCGACGGCCCGCATCCAGGACCGCATCGGCCGTCTGACGGGCATCACAGTCGACACCGACGTCCCGGTGTTAGGGGAGTGACCTCATGGACACCCGCATCTTGACCAACGCGCCGTACGACGTGGACAAGGTCCGCCAGGATTTCCCCATCCTGACGCGCCTGGTGCATGAGAAGCCGGGCCGTCCGGGCAAGCCGCTGGTCTATCTGGACAATGCCGCCAGCGCGCAGAAGCCGCGGGCGGTCATCGACGCCATGGCCCATTTCATGGCGCACGACTACAGCAACGTCCATCGCGGCGTGCACTACCTGTCCCAGGTGGCGACCAACCTGTATGAGGCGACGCGGGTCAAGACGGCCACGTTCCTGAACGCGCCCTCCCCCGACACCATCGTCTTCACCCGCAGCGCCACCGAGGCCTTCAACCTGGTGGCCAGCAGCTGGGGCGGCGCCCACCTGAAGGCGGGTGACGAGATCATCCTGAGCGTGATGGAGCATCACGCCAACATCGTGCCCTGGCAGCTGCTGCGCAGCCGCACCGGCATCGTCATCAAGGTGGCGCCGGTGCTGGACGACGGCACGCTGGACCTGGACGCGCTGGCCGACCTGCTGAAAAGCCCCAAGGTCAAGCTGGTGTCCATCACCCACGGCAGCAACGTGCTGGGCACGGTGACGCCGGCGGCGGAGATCGCGCGCATGGCGCACGCGGCCGGCGCCAAGGTGCTGTTCGACGGCAGCCAGGCGGCGGTGCACATGCCGGTGGACGTGCAGGCCATCGACGCCGACTTCTACATCATGACCGGGCACAAGCTGTACGGCCCCACCGGCTTCGGCGTGCTGTACGGCAAGGCCGAAGTGCTGGAGTCCATGCCCCCCTACCAGGGCGGCGGCGACATGATCCAGACGGTGACCTTCGAGGAGACCACCTTCCGCGAGGTGCCGCACCGGTTCGAGGCCGGGACGCCGCCCATCGTGGAGGGCATCGGCTTCGGCGCCGCCATCGACTATGTCACCGCCCTGGGCATGGACGCCATCCATGCCCATGAGCAGCGCCTGCTGGCCTATGCCACGGAAAAGCTGCGGGCCATCCCCGGCCTGCGCCTCATCGGCACCTCGCCCACCAAGGCGGCCATCCTGTCCTTCACCATCGAGGGCGTGCACCCGCACGACATCGGCACCCTGGTGGACCGGGCCGGCGTGGCGGTGCGGGTGGGCCGGCATTGCGCCGAGCCGCTGATGGACCGCTTCGGCGTGGGCGCCACCGCCCGCGCCAGTTTCGCCCTGTACAACACCGAGGCCGAGGCCGACGCCCTGGTGGACGCCGTGCGCGCGGTGAGGGAGTTCTTCAACTGATGTTCGACGATCTGCGCGACCTGTACCAGGAAGTGATCCTGGACCACGGCAAGAATCCCCGGAACTTCGGCAAGCCGGAAAACTTCAACCGCATGGCCCGGGGCGAGAACCCGCTGTGCGGCGACAAGATCAACGTCTACCTGTCCATCGGCGCCGACGGCCGGGTGCAGGACGCCCATTTCGACGGCCGTGGCTGCGCCATCAGCCAGGCCAGCGCCTCGCTGATGACGGAGACGCTGAAGGGCAAGACGGAGGCGGAGGCCGAGGCGCTGTTCGGCCACTTCCACGATATGTGCACCAAGGACGACCACGAGCACACCGACCACGGCCCCCTGGACCCGGAGGCGGTGGAGAAGCTGGACGTGCTGTCGGGCGTGCGGGAATTCCCCATGCGCGTCAAGTGCGCGACCCTGGCCTGGCACACCATGCACGCCGCCATCCATGGCGACGACAAGACGACGACGGAGTAAGCGAGATGTCTGCCACGGAACGGCCCATCGCGCCGGATGTGACCCTGCAGGCGCCGGCCACCATCCCGGATGAGGACAAGCTGCCCCCCGACGCGCCCCTGGCGGACCGCGTGACGGAGGCGTTGAAGACCGTCTACGACCCCGAAATCCCGGTGAACATCTATGAGCTGGGTCTGATCTACCGCTGCGACATCGACGCGGAGGGCCAGGTGGAGATCGACATGACCCTGACCGCCCCGGGCTGCCCCGTGGCCGGGGAGATGCCGGGCCAGGTGCAGGGCGTCGTCGCCTCCGTCGACGGGGTCAAGGACGTGACCGTGAACCTGGTGTGGGAACCGGCGTGGAACCCCAGCCTGATGTCCGATGAGGCGCGCGTCGCCCTCAACATGTTCTGACGTGTGGAGAGAATCATGAGCCGCATGGAACGCCCTAAAGCGATGAGCCTGACCGACGCCGCCGCCGCGCGGGTGAAGGAGATCATGGCCCAGCGGGAGACGCCGGCCGTGGGCCTGCGCGTCGGCGTGAAGGCGCGCGGCTGCTCCGGCCTCAGCTATTTCGTCGAATACGCCGACGCCAAGAAGCCGTTCGAGGAAGTGGTGGAGGAAAAGGGCGTGACCCTGCTGCTGGACCCCGCCTCCACCATGTTCCTGCTGGGCACGGAGATGGACTACAAGGAGGACAAGTTCCAGTCGGGCTTCGTCTTCACCAACCCGAATGAAAAGGGCCGCTGCGGCTGTGGCGAGAGCTTCACGGTCTGACCGGCCGACACTTATAGACTTGGCGCCCAGGGCACGGCGGGACACCCCTGCCGCGCCCTTTCGCTTTTCCGGGGCAGAGCGGCGCCCCGGGGCGGGCCCATTAATTAAAGCAAATTTCCGAAACCGGCCGCCCCAACGTTGATTATCGCTCTCATTCCCAAGTGATGGATCATCCACCTATCCTTTAGGCGCGCACTTATATTGGCACATTACAGGTGAATGTTTTCGCCGTCAGGATGATTGCCCCCTCTATACGAAAGATAGCGCCAGACGCCCAAACGTTACTTGGGGAACGGCCCCTAAATTAACTCCCCATTAAGCGGGTTGCGGCAAGGTGACGCAGTCTGGATGTCACATCCGCCGCTTGATTTGGAGAGATCGATGATCCGCTGGTTCGCCAACCTGAAACTGATCGTGAAGCTGGCCATTCCCCTGTGCATTATCGCGGCGGTGGCCGTGAGCATCGTGGTCATGGCCAGCCGGGGCTTGAACGATCTGAACGACGCCACCAACCACGTCATCGAGGTCGACGCCACCCGCCAAGCGCTGGCGCTGGAAACCCAGGGCCTGCTGAACGCCGGCACCGTGGACGCCAAGAACATGATCATCGTGGAGAGCGAGGCCGACCGGGCCAAGTTCGAGAAGCTGTACCGCGAGAAGATGGCGCAGGCCCAGGCCAACATCGACAAGCTGATCAAGCTGGCGGACACGCCGGAGCGGCGCGCCATCAACGAAAACCTGAAACGGCTGATGGAGGCCTATGTCGCCGCTAATGAGCCGTCGATCGAAGCCGCCCGGCGCAATGACGACGCCCTGTCGAGCCAGATTTCCATGGGCGCCGCCCGTGACGCCCGCGTCGCCATGCTGGACGCCCTGCAGAAGCGGGTGGAGGCCAACCAGGCCGCCATGGATAAGGCCAAGGTGGACACCGACGTTCTGACCGACAACGTCAGCAACACCCTGTCCGTTCTGGCCGGTGTGGGCCTGGTCGCCAGCTTCGGCCTGATGGGCGCCATCGTCATCTTCCTGACCGTCCGGCCCATCAGCCGCGTCACCGGCGCCATGAGTGCCATCGCCGACGGCCAACTGGAAACCGAGGTGCATGGCGCCGACCGCAAGGATGAGGTGGGCGCCCTGGCCCAGGCCCTGCTGATTTTCAAGGACAACGCCCTGGCCGTCCGCCGGCTGGAGGCCGAGCAGACCGCGGCCAAGGCCCGTGCCGAGGCGGAGAAGCGCCAGGCCATGGAACGCCTGGCCAACGATTTCGAGCGCACCGTGATGGGCGTGGTCAACGGCGTCTCCTCCTCCGCCGCCGAGATGGAACAGGCCGCCCAGAGCCTGTCCGCCACCGCCGAGCAGACCACCCGCCAGGTCACCTCCGCCGCCGGCGCGGTGGAAGAGGCCTCGCAAAGCGTCCACACCGTGGCCGCCGCCGCCGAGCAGCTGACCGCCTCCATCAACGAGATCGGCCAGCAGGTCACCCGCTCCACCGCCATCGCCGGTGAGGCCGTCGATGAGGCCAGCCGCACCCAGGCCAAGGTCGAGTTCCTGGTCCAGGCCGCCAACCGCATCGGCGAGGTCATGACCCTGATCTCCACCATCGCGGGGCAAACCAACCTGCTGGCCCTGAACGCCACCATCGAGGCGGCGCGGGCCGGTGACGCCGGCAAGGGCTTCGCCGTCGTGGCGTCGGAGGTCAAAAGCCTGGCCAACCAGACCGCCAAGGCGACGGAGGAAATCTCCGCCCAGATCTCCGCCATCCAGTCCGCCACCGGCGACGCCGCCACCTCCATCACCAGCATCGCCAGCACCATCGTCCGCATCAACGAGATCGCCAGCACCATCGCCTCCGCGGTGGAGGAGCAAGGGGCCGCCACCCGCGAGATCGCCAGCAACGTGCAGCAGGCCGCCGTCGGCACCACGGAGATCGCCTCCAACATCTCCGGCGTGACCGAGGCCGCGACCCACACCGGCGGGGCCGCCACCCAGATGCTGGGCACCGCCGGCCGCCTGTCCACCGACGCCGGCGCCCTGCGCACCCAGGTCAACAGCTTCCTGTCCGTCCTCCGCACCGCCTGACGGTAGCGTCACCCACGCCTGCGACAGGGCCCGGCCGGCAACGGCCGGGCCCTTCGTTCGTTTGAGGCTGGCACAGAAATCCCGCAACCCAGCCACGCAACTCCTGGCACATACTAAAGATTAGGGTTGCAATTTTTTCAGGTACATCGTGATGGGAAACAACGTTAAGGGATCACCCAAGGCGGTTGCGGCAGGATGTCGCAGCACTGAGACGCCGTTGCCTGCCGTGGGAGAGCACCCTGATGATCCGTTGGTTCGCCAATCTTAAACTGATCGTGAAACTGGCCATTCCCCTGGCCCTGATCGCCGCCGTGGCCGCGTCCATCGTGGTCATGGCCAGCAGGGGTCTGACCCAAATGAACGGCGCCATCAACCACGTCATCGAGTTTGACGCCGCCCGGCAGGTGCTGGCGCTGGAGACGCAAAGCCTGCTGAACTCCGCCACCCTCGACGCCAAGAACATGATCCTGGTGGAAGGCGAATTCGGCAAATTCGAAAAGACCTACCGCGAGAAGATCGCCAAGGCCCAGGCCAATATCGACAAGCTGGTCAGCCTGGCGGACACGCCGGAGCGGCGGGCCATCAACCAGAACCTGAAGCAGCTGCTGGACGCCTACATCGCCGCTAACGAACCGTCCATCGAGGCCGCGCGGCGCAACGACGATGCGGTGTCGAGCAAGATCTCCATGGGCGCCGCCCGGGACGCCCGCATGGGCCTAATGGACGCCCTGCAGAAGCGCGTGGACGCCAACCAGGCCGCCATGGAGAAGGCCAAGGCCGACACCAATGCCCTGACCGGTACCGTCAGCGCCAGCCTGATCCTGCTGGCCGCCGGCGGCCTGGCCATCAGCTTCGGCCTGATGGCGGCCATCATCCTGTTCCTGACCGTCCGGCCCATCGGGCAGGTGACCGGCGCCATGAGCGCCATCGCCGGCGGCCGGCTGGAGACCGAGGTCCACGGCGCCGACCGCAAGGATGAGGTGGGCGCCCTGGCCCAGGCCCTGCTGATCTTCAAGGACAACGCCCTGGCCGTCCGCCGGCTGGAGGCCGAGCAGGTTGCGGCCAAGGCCCGCGCCGACTTGGAGAAGCGCCAGTCCATGGAACGCCTGGCCAACGACTTCGAACACACCGTCATGGGCGTGGTCACCGGCGTCACCACTTCCTCCGCCGAGATGGAGCAGGCCGCGCAGAGCCTGTCCGCCACCGCCGAGCAGACCACCCTTCAGGTCACCTCCGCCGCCAGCGCCGTGGAGCAGGCGTCGCAAAGCGTCCATACCGTGGCCGCCGCCGCCGAGCAGCTGACCGCCTCCATCAACGAGATCGGCCAGCAGGTCACCCGCTCCACCGCCATCGCCGGTGAGGCGGTGGAGGAGGCGGGCCGCACCCAGGAAAAGGTCGAGTTCCTGGTCCAGGCCGCCAACCGCATCGGCGAGGTCATGACCCTGATTTCCACCATCGCCGGGCAAACCAACCTGCTGGCCCTGAACGCCACCATCGAGGCGGCGCGGGCCGGTGAGGCCGGCAAGGGCTTCGCGGTCGTCGCCGCCGAGGTCAAGGGCCTGGCCAACCAGACCGCCAAGGCGACGGAGGAAATCTCCGCCCAGATCGCCGCCATCCAGTCCGCCACCGGCGACGCCGCCGCCTCCATCACCAGCATCACCGGCACCATCACCCGCATCAACGAGATCGCCAGCGCCATCGCCTCCGCCGTGGAAGAGCAAGGGGCGGCCACCCGCGAAATCGCCAGCAACGTCCAGCAGGCCGCCATCGGCACAGCGGAAATCGCCTCCAACATCTCCGGCGTCACCGAGGCCGCGACCCACACCGGCGGCGCCGCCAGCCAGATGCTGGGCACCGCCGGCCGCCTGTCCACCGACGCCGGCGCCCTTCGCACCCAGGTCGACAGCTTCCTCTCCGTCCTTCGCGCCGCCTGACGCCAGGCGGCGACGGTTCGGGTCAGGGTTGGTTGGCGACACCCAAATTGGTGACGGCCATGTCCAGCTCCTCCAGATCGACGGTGGCCACGTCGATGACCACGTAGGAGGAGGCGGGGAAGCGAGCCATGAGCCGGTTGCGGAAATCGCGCGGCCCGGCGGCATAGCCATGGACGACGCGGGCGCCGCCCTTGCCGCCGCCCGCCACCTGGCTGATACGCGCCTCGAACAGGGTGTCGCCCGGCGACCACGCCTGGGAGAACAGGTTCAGATGGCGGGGGATCACCTGTTCCAAGGTGCCGCGCCGCTCCTCCACCTCCTTGGCGCGGGCGGCGATCTCCTCCATCTCGCCGTCCAGCTCCCGCAAGGTGTCGCGCAGCTCCCCTTCCTGGATGCGGGCCTGGCGCAGCTTGGCCGCGGCGCGGTTGCGCTCCTCCAACGCCGCGGTGACGCGCTTTTCGGTCTTGCGGATCTCCGCGATCAGGCGCTTCAGCGACCAGGCCATGATGGCGCCGCCGATGGCCACGGCGCCGACATGGGTGGGGTCGGGATTGGCATAGGCCTCGGCCAGGGCGTCCATCAAACCCATGGGGGAATCCTCCTCGATCGGCGGCTCAGACGGACGCGGGGGCGCCGCGCGCGGCCAGGCCGCCGGACGGTGCCGATCCCTGGACCTGGCGCAGGTTGGTGACGGTGAAACCATCGGCCAGGGCGAATTCGTTTTGCAGCGCCGTGCGGGCGTCCATTTCCGTGCGGGCCCAGACGCGCGCGCGGTGGAGATGCCGCCACAGGGGGCAGATGGTCTCCATACCGGCGACCACGCCGTTGGTCAGGGCGCTGTTGGCGATGTCGGCGGAATAGAGCGCCATGCCGGTGGCGGAGGGCGGGCCCAGGTCGTGCCAGACCTCGACCCGCCGCCGCTCGAACTCCTCGCATTCCTTTTCCAGGCGCTGCAGCGCGCTGGTATCGCGGAAACGTTGCGCGATGCGCTGGTCGCGCACCCGGGTAGTGTCGCGGTTCGCGACCGCCAGCTTCTCCGCCGTGCGCTGGATTTGCTGGATCTCCTGCTTCACCTTGGCGTGGCGGGCCAACAGCTCATAGACGTCGCTGATCACCAGCCGCAGCAATTCCATCAACAGCACGCCGGCCAGGATGGCGCCCACGATGGCTAGGATCACCAGATCCGGTTTGTCGATGTGCACCAGGCCCTCGGCTGCTGATGGAGTGGATGACGCTATCGCATGGATACCCGCGTGAAGTTGTACGGTGAATTGCGCATTAACAGGCTGGGAATCAGCAAAATCTTACGTATAGGCAACGGCCTGGGCCCGGCCGTTGCCTATGGCGCGGTGCCCATCGGACGGTCAGGCCGCCGCCTGTCCGGCGGCCTGCGTGGCCGCCTCGCGGATGTCCGCCACCAACTGGTCCACCCGCTCGGGCTGGGTATCCCAGGCGAACATGAAGCGGGCGCCGCCGCCGATGAAGGTATAGAAGCGCCAACCGCGCGCCCTCAGGTTATCCAGCACCGCCGCCGGCGCCGTCAGGAACACGGCGTTGGCCTGCACCGGGAACATCGGCGCCACGCCCGGCACATCCGTCAGCCCGGCGGCCAGGCGCTGTGCCCCGGCGTTGGCATGGGCGGCGTTGCGCAGCCAGGCGCCGTTTTCCAGCATGCGCACCCAGGGTGCGGACAGGAAGCGCATCTTGGATGCCAGTTGGCCGGCCTGCTTGCAGCGATAATCGAAGTCTTCCGCCAGGGCCCGGTCGAAGAACAGGATGGCCTCGCCCACCGCCATGCCGTTCTTGGTGCCGCCGAAGCACAGCACGTCCACGCCGGCCCGCCAGGTCATGTCCGCCGGGCTGCAGCCCAGGCTGGCGCAGGCGTTGGCGAAGCGGGCGCCGTCCATGTGCAGGCGCAGGCCCAGCGCCTGGCAGGTGGCGGAGATGGCGCGGATCTCCTCCAGGCTATAGACCTGCCCCGTCTCCGTCGGCTGGGTGATGGTGACGGCACGGGGCTTGGGGAAATGGATGTCCGACCGCCCGGTGGCCAGGGCGCGGATGGCATCCGGCGTCAGCTTGCCGTCCGTCGTCTGCGCCACCAGCAGCTTGGACCCGTTGGAGAAGAACTCCGGCGCACCGCACTCGTCCGTCTCCACATGCGCGGAAGCGGAGCAGATGACGCTGTGGTAGGACTGGCAGAGCGAGGCCAGGGCCAGCGAATTGGCCGCCGTCCCGTTGAAGGCGAAGAAGACGTCGCAGGGCGTGCCGAACAGGTGGCGGAAGGCGTCGGCCGCCCGCGCCGTCCACACATCCTCGCCATAGGCCGCGGCGTGGCCGCTGTTGGCCTCCGCCATGGCGGCCCAGGCCTCCGGACAAACGCCGGAATAGTTGTCACTGGCGAACTGCTGCGCCTCGAACTGCGGGGGAACGGTCGCGGTGTGCGTGCTGGTCATGGGAAAGGCCGCCTTCGTCATCTCTGGTTTCGATCAAGAGCGAAACGGACACGTGGCAGCTTCCCGTTCATTGCCGGATCGGCCACATCCTTCCCTGCGGGAAGCGCCACCTTGCCGGGTAAGCAGGTTGGCGTTGAGCGTCAGCCCAACTCTTGATGCATGGCGAGAGGGATAACGGCAGACGGCCGCCGGCGCAAGTCCCTTGCCGCGCAGACCCGGTGCGGCATTTGCGGACGGCGGGGAAATCAGCCGCCTACGGCAGGGGCGGGGGTCAGGCCCAACCCCTGAGGGGCCGGCCGCGCCGAAGCGGGCGGGCGTACGGGCAGCGGGCGTACGGGCAGCGGGCGCGGCGCCAGGGCTGACGGGGGGTCCTCCACCGGCTCCGTCCCATCACCCTCCCCCAACAGGTCGGCCAGGGCCTCATCCTCCGCCGGGGGCTCAAGGGGGGCGGCGCCCTCGGCCCCCCCATCGGCGGCCGCAGTATCGTCGCGCAACGAGATGGGCAGGACGACGCTGATGGTGTAGCCGCCCTCCCGCGCCAGGCGATTGGTGACCAGCACGCGGAAATCGGCCTCGGTGGGGGCATAACCGTGGACCACCCCCGCCTCCGCCATGCCGCCGCCGCCGCGGCCCATGCCACTCCGGCCCACTTGGCGGGGCGCCGCCGCGGCGCGCAGGTGCGCCTCGAACAGCTGGTCGCCCGGCGCCCATTCCAAGGAGACGAGGTTGAGCGGACGGGGCACCGTCTGGCGCAGCACCGCCATGCGGCTGCGCACATCCTCCGTCTGCGCCGCGATCTCGCGCAGCGCCTCCTCCCCCTCCTTCAGGGCCATGGCCAGCTGTTCCTCCTGCTGGCGGGCGACGCGCAGGTCGGCCGCCGCCTCGTTCTTCTCGTCCACCACGGCGGCGATGCGCCGTTCCGTCTCGCGGATCTTGAACAGGATGCGGCGAACGGAAAAGGCCAGGAAGGCGCCGCCCACCGCCAGGATGAGGAAGACCACGAAGTTCAGGTTGGAGTAGCCGCCGGCCATCAGCGCACCATGCGGCGGTGCGGTCGCACCAGGCGTGCCTGCGCCGCGGAGCGCACCCCGGCCGCCGCCTCCGCCACCGCCTTGAAGCCCTGGGCGGCGCGCAGGTTGTTGATGGTGAAGCCATCCTTGGGACCGAAGGCCAGCAACAGGCGCGAGCGCGCCTGGCGCTCGTTGCCCGCCCAGACCCGCGCGCGGTGGGTATAGCGCCAGAGGGGGCAAATCTCCTCCGCCCCGGCGGCCGCCCGCTCCATCAGGCTGCGGTTGTTCAGGTCCGCAAGATAGAGCTGGTCGTCCAGGGTGGCGTCGCCCACCTCGTGCCACACATCCACCCGCCGCCGCTCCAGCTCCTCACACTCCTGCTGCATGCGGTGCAGGATGGTGTTGAGGCGGAAGCGCTCGGCGTTGTTGCGGTCGCGCACCATGGCGTTGGCCCGATTCTGGGCCCACAAATTCTCCGTGGTGCGGCGGGTCTGCTGGATCTCGTACTTGATCCATCGGTACTTCGCCGCCCACTCATAGATGTCGACGATCACCAGGCGCAAAACCTCAAGCAGCGCCACGGCGGCCAGCACGGCGCCCGCCACCGACAACACCACCAAATCCGATTGTGCGACCTGCACCGGGGCCCCTCTGACCGACCTCTCCCGCCTGGTGTCAATGATATCGCCTAAGCCTGTAAGCGGCCCGCGCAAAATACCCGTCTAAGTCATTAGGACAGGCGGCCTGCCCAACCGTAGAAGATGGCGCCCCGAAACGCGAATTTGGAAACGGGTTGGCGGGCCGCATCCCCCTCCCCTATCCTGACCACCAACCATCAGTCCCCTGAACGGAAGCCCGCCCCATGGACAGCCGCCTCGACACGGCCCCCCCGCACGCCATCCACCTTCGCGACTACGCCCCGCCGGCGTGGCTGATCGATACGGTGGACCTGCACGTCGACCTGCGGGAAGAGGCGGCGACCATCCGCTCCACCCTCGCGGTGCGGCGCAATCCGGCGGCGGCCAGCGCCACCGCCGCCCTAGACCTGGACGGGCAGGAGCTGGAGCTGCTGGCCGTGCGGGTCGACAACCGCGTGCTGGGGCCCGACGACTACACCCTCACCCCCGACCGGCTGACCCTGGCCGGCCTGCCCGACCAGGCCACGGTGGAGATCACCACCCGCACCCGGCCGCAGGACAACACCGCGCTGGAGGGGCTGTACAAGTCCTCCGGCAACTACTGCACCCAGTGCGAGGCCGAGGGGTTCCGCAAGATAACCTATTTCCTGGACCGTCCCGACGTGATGGCCCGCTACACCACCACCATCGAGGCGGAGCGGGCGCGCTATCCCGTGCTGCTGTCCAACGGCAACCTGACGGCCAACGGCGACAGCGCGACCGAGGCCGGACGCCATTGGGCGCGGTGGGAGGATCCCTGGCCCAAGCCCTGCTACCTGTTCGCGCTGGTGGCCGGCGCGCTGGTGCATATCGAGGACCGCTTCACCACCCGCTCCGGCCGCGAGGTGGCGCTGCGCATCTATGTCGAGCCGGGGAACGAGGCCAAATGCGGCCACGCCATGGAGTCGCTGAAGAAATCCATGAAATGGGATGAGGACGTCTATGGCCTGGAATACGACCTGGACATCTTCAACATCGTCGCCGTGTCCGACTTCAACATGGGCGCGATGGAGAACAAGAGCCTGAACGTCTTCAACACCAAGTACATCCTGGCCCAGCCGGAGACAGCCACCGACACCGACTTCCTCGGCATCGAGACGGTGGTGGCGCACGAATACTTCCATAACTGGACGGGCAACCGCGTCACCTGCCGCGACTGGTTCCAGCTGAGCCTGAAGGAGGGCCTGACCGTCTTCCGCGACCAGGAATTCTCCGCCGACATGAACTCCGCGCCGGTGAAGCGCATCCAGGACGTGCAGCGCCTGCGCCAGGTGCAGTTCAACGAGGACGCCGGCCCCACCGCCCATTCCGTGCGGCCGGAAAGCTACATCGAGATCAGCAACTTCTACACGCCCACCGTCTATGAGAAGGGGGCGGAGGTGCTGCGCATGTACCGCACCCTGCTGGGCCATGCGGGATATCGCAAGGGCATCGACCTGTACTTCGCCCGCCATGACGGCCAGGCGGTGACGACCGACGACTTCCTGGCCGCCATGGTCGAGGCCAACGGCCAGAAGCCGACCGATCCGCTGTGGGCGCAGTTCCAACGCTGGTACACCCAGGCCGGCACGCCCGTCGTCTCGGGCGAAGGCCGGCATGACGCCACCGCCGGCACCTACACCCTGACCCTGCGCCAGACGCTGCCGGCCACGCCCGGCCAGCCGGACAAGGCCCCCCAGGTCATTCCGGTGGCTCTGGGCCTGCTGGGCCCGGACGGCCAGGATTTGCCCCTGACGCTGGAAGGAGAGAGGGAGGCCGGCGCCACCACCCGCATCCTGGCGCTGACGGAGGCGGAACAGAGCTTCACCTTCGTCGATGTGCCACAGGCACCCGTGCCCTCGCTGCTGCGCGGCTTCTCCGCCCCGGTGCGGCTGGATTTCAAACAGGACGACGCGGCGCTCACCTTCCTCATGGCCCATGACAGCGACGCCTTCAACCGGTGGGAGGCGGGGCAGACTCTGGCGACCCGGCTGATCCTGGCCGATGTCGACGCCCGCGCCCAGGGAGGGGAGACCGCAGCCCCCCAAGCCTATATCGACGCCATCGCCCAGACCCTGGCGCGGGCGGGGGAGGACCGGACGTTCGCCGCCCTGGCCTTGGCCTTGCCGACCGAAGGCTATCTGGGGCAGCAGCGGGTCCTGGTGGACGTGGACGGCATTCATGCCGCCCGGCTGGGCCTGCGCCGCACCCTGGCGCGCGAACTGAATGGCGCCTTCCGCAAGGCCTATGACGGCAACCGCACGGATGGCGCCTTCACCATCACCCCCGATGCCATGGGCCGCCGCGCCCTGAAAAACGCGGCGCTGGCCTATCTGATGGCGCTGGACGACGCCCCGGCGCGCGCCCTGTGCCTGGCGCAGTACCAGGGCGCCGCCACCATGACCGACGCCATCGCCGCCCTGGCCCTGATCGCCGACAGCGCCATGGACGAACGCGCCAGCTGCCTGGCCGACTTCGCCGACCGTTGGAAGCATGAGGCGCTGGTGATGGACAAGTGGTTCGCGGTGCAGGCGCTGAGCGACCGCCCCGACACGCTGGACCGGGTGCGCGGCCTGATGGAGCACCCCTCCTTCTCCATCCGCAACCCCAACAAGGTCTATGCCCTGGTGGGCAGCTTCACCGCCAACCCGTCCAAGTTCCATGCCGCCGACGGCAGCGGCTATGCCTTCTTGGCCGACACGGTGCTGACGCTGGACAAGCTGAACCCGCAGGTGGCCAGCCGCATGGTGAAGCCCCTGGCCCGCTGGCGCCCCTATGACACCGGCCGCCAGGAACACGCCAGGGCGGCGCTGGAGCGGATCGTCGGCACCGCCGGCCTGTCGCGCGACGTCTATGAGATCGTGTCGAAGAGCCTGGCCGCCTGAATAAAGACAACGGAACAGGAATGCCAACTCCAGTCAAGGAACCTGGCATTCCTGTTCATTTCCAAATTCTCTTGCCGGTTGATCGCCTGTATACTGGAGGAATATTTAATTCCTCACGATGGAAACCATGGCGTTATCAAAACAAAAAGGGCAAGCCCGGCTCTGCTTTCTTCTCCTATCCATCGCGACCGGCTGCATGCCATTCAGCAGCAGCGAGGCGGTAAAGCCGTTGTCCGCCACGCTGGCGCATGACGGTTACGTCTCCGATATCGAGATCAAGGCGCTGCCCCCCGACGCCTCGCCCGAGTTCAAGGGCAAGCTGGAACTCGCCCTGCGCACGGAACTGGCGAAATGCGCCAAGGGCAGCCACCCCCTGCGTCTGGAAGCCCGTGTCGCCCGCTTCAGCGGCGAAAACGCGGGACGCGCCATCTTACTGGGCGACTCCAACGTCGTGCGCGGTTCCGTGCAGCTGTTCGATACCGCGGACGGTGCTCTCGCCGGTGATTATGACGTCAACCGCTCGGTGGGCGGCGGCGGCGTTCTGGCGGCTATCGGCCTGAGCGGTGCTGAAGGTCAAATGGCCCAAGCGTTCGCCAACCAAGTCTGTGAGCAAGCCTTCAAGGCCGAAACCAAACATCAACAAAGCCACTGACCAAGCCATGGGGCGACGGACATGCGTCCGCCGCCCCTGGCCGTCATCAGCTGGTGGGGCTGCCGGCGGCCGCCGGGGTCGCCACCACTGGCGACGCCTTGCCGGTCAGCGTGGCAACGAAGGCAGGATCGGCGAACATTTTCGCCAAGGCGTCGTTCAGGGCGCTGGCGACGGTCTCCGCCGCGTTGGAGCCGTTGGCCATCAGGATGGTCTTCTTGGCCGTACCAGCATAGGTCTGGCTGAAAGCAGGGGCGCCAGAGCCATTACCCACCGCGACCGTCAAATTCACATCAGCGGTGGCCGTGCCGGAAAACACGCCCGCACCATACTGGTTATAGAACTGGTTGACAGAGACGGTGATCGGCCGGCCACCGGCCTGCACGTGGAAGCCCCGCGCCTCCAACTCCGTCTTGAACGCATCGGTCACGATGGCCGGGACATCCTTATCAGAACGGATGGCCGCCATTTCGGTACCGAAACCATTAATCTTGGCGGAGATGCGATTGCGGTCGGAAGTGCGGGCGTCCACCACGGTCAAGCCCACCGGCTTGGCATCGACCACAACCTCGGCCTTGGTGGGGACGTACTTCACGGTGGCGACATCTTCGGACAGCGCACACCCGGCGAGCATGGAAATGGCTACCAGGCCTGCAAACACGCGGATCATCAACTACCCCCATATCTTGGCGTAGGGCCGCCAACCGGCGCCCTACCTAGGCTTTAAGGGGTATGCCAAAGCGGCTGATGTCAGCAATGCGGTTGTACAATAATGCATTAATAGTTGAGGGCCCAACACAAGGATACGTTGGTGGGATTGCCCGCTAATGCGTTGTTACCTCGTATGAAAATCCAGGCCCCCGCCTCTTGCCGGTGGGCCGCTGCCGCAGCGCTCAGCACTGCGGCAGAACGACGCACCGCCCTCAATGCGCCAGCAGGACCGGCAGGGTGGCGTTGTAGAGGACGTGGCGGGTGACACCGCCCAGGATCATCTCACGCAGGCGGCTGTGGCCATAGCCGCCCAGCACCAGCAGGTCGGCATCGGCGGCCTTCGCCTCGGCCAGCAACAGGGCGCCCACCGAGCGGCCCTCGGCCATGGGCTGGCGCACCTGGGCGGTGACGCCGTGCCAGCCCAGATACTCAGCCAGGTCGCGGCCGGCGGCGCCGTCGGTCTTGTCGGTTTCCACGGCGATGACGGTGACCGTCTCCGCCGTCGTCAGCAGGGGAAGCGCCTGCGCCACCGCCTGGGCCGACTCACGGCTGCCGTTCCAGGCGATGACGATGTGGCGTCCCAGGCCGGCATCGGCATTGAAGGCCGGCGGCACCACCAGCAGCGGCCGGGCGCTGTCCAGCAGGATGGCCTCCAGCATCAACAGGGCCTCGCCCCCCGTCGTTTCCGCCACCTGGGCCATGACGCTAAGGTCGGCCAGGCGGGCCTGGACCACGGCCACATCCTCCTGGTTGCCCACCACCTCGCGGAAGTCGCCGGTTACGGAGGCGGCCGCAACGGGGCTCTCGGCCAGGCTGGCGCCAGCCTCGGCCAGGACCGCATCGAAGGTCTGGTGGGCGCGGGTGCGGTGGTTGCGCGACTCCTGTTCCACCATGGTCATGATCTCCTCGACCAGCGCGCCCGACACCCCCTCGCCCAGGGCCGGCACGGCCTCGCGTGGGTCGGGATTGGGCACCAAGCCCAGGACGTGACCGCCACCGCGCCGGGCCAGGGCGAAGGCAGCCGCCAGGGCCGCACGGTCACCGGCGCCGCCGGTCAGCACGGACAGGATCTTGCGATAGGACATGGGGCCGTTCTCCTCTGGACGCCGGCGCTCAGGCGGCCGGCACATCATGGAGAAGCTTCACCGTTTGGACGGATGCACGCATTGACGTGCCTCAAGCATGGACCCGTACCCCCCCGGGAGCAAGGGCCACGGGGAAAGCCGGCGCCTCACGCCTCGGTCCGCCAGGGTTCCGGCCTGGTTAGTTGGCTCAGCAGCCGGCGGGCCACATCGGCGGCGGATCCCAGGACGGACAGGATATCCCAACGCATCTCACCCAGGCCGCGCCCGCCCCGTTCGCCCTTGGGCCGCCCCTCATCCGTGGCCTGCTGCTGGTTCAGCACCAGCCAGAGGCCCAGGAAGGGCACGGGCGCCGCATGGGCCACGGCCTCGATGTCCGCGCGCTGGTCCGGACGGGCGTAGACGGCGTCGGCCACCACGGCATGGCCGGCCTCCAGCACCAGGCCGGCGCGTCCCGCCATCTCACCATAGACGCGGGCCGTCACCGCTTCGCTGTAGCCGGACGCGGCCAGCGTTCCCTCCTCCGGCGCATCCAACAGGCGGCGGCGCAGGGACTCGGACTGCAGGATGACGGCCCCAGGGATGGGTCCGATCTCCGGCGCCAGCATGCGGGCCAAGGTGGACTTGCCCGTGCCGGGCAGGCCGCCGATGGCGATCAGCCGGGGCGCCCGTGGATTCAGGGCGGACAAGGCCAAATCCAGATAGGCCGCCGCCTCCCGCCGGAAGGAGGCGCCCGCCCCCACCGGCCGCCGGGCGGCGGCGGTGCTGGCCGTCATGTGGGCGCGGATGGCCGCGCACAGGCTGATGAACAGCGGCAGCAGGGCCAAGCCGGCGAAGTCCCCGGTCTGCTCCAGATACCGGTTCAGCACCAGGTTGGCGAACGGCCTTAGCCGCCGATGCTCCAGATCCATCAGCAGGTAGGCCAGGTCATGGAAGACATCGATGACCGCCGGGCCACCACCGGCCGCCTCGCCTTCCTGCCCGCCGGCTTCGTCCAGCAGGATGGCGGCGCCGAAAAGGGTGGGCTGGTCAGCCCAGACGCAGATGTTGCCCAGTTGCAGGTCGCCGTGGCAGGGCCGGACATAACCAGAGCGCCGGCGCCGTTCGATCAGCCATTCCTGTCGGGTGACGGCTCCCATCAGCCCCCCTTCCAGCCGGTCCAGGGCGGGGGGATCGAACAGGTCGGGATGCAGGCGCAGGGCGCCCAGCGCACCGGCCACCGCCGCCCGCACCGCCTCGACGCCGCCGGGCGGGGGGCGATCCGGACGGTCGGGGGTTTCGTCATGGGCGCTTTCGTGCAGGGAGGCCACGGCATCGGCCACGGCGCGCATGCCGTCGCGGGTCAGCAGCCCCGCCTCCGCCTGGCGGTCGAACAGGCCGGATTCGGCGAAGCGGCGCATGACCACCACCCAGTCCACGGCCGCGGCATCGGCGCCTGGGCCCGCCGGCGCCAACACCAGCCGGCCATGGGCGCCCGGCACCACGGCCAGCACCCCCTCATACAGGCCCGGGGCCGTGCGCCGGTTGACCGCCACCTCGGCCAGGGCCACCCGCCGCCGCCTGTCGGGCGTGGACAGATCCAGGTGGGGGAAGTGGACCGCGCGGCGGATTTTATAGGCCCGGTCGCCAGCCAGGAAGATGACGGCGCCGTCGGTGTCGATTCGCTCCACCGCCAAACCCTGATGGGTCGCCGCATCGCCCAGCAGGGCGATCGTGGCGGCCTGGTCCATGGAGGACGAGATCGTGGGCGCCGGACACAGATCCATAAGCCGATTTTAGCGATGTTTTATGACAGGCCGACGTGCGGCGTACGTCCCTTTTGCTGGCAGCGGGACGAATACCCCAATCACCCCTGCCTTGCGTCCTATGACCCTGACAGTGATGTGGCAACGAAACCATATAAGGACGGATATCGCGCCCATACAGCGTCTCTTCATGAAATTGTAACCGGCCGGACCTATCAAGTGCGGCGACGGGATCGAAGGTAAGGCCTTGCGCGTGTGTAGCCTGTCTGGCTGGACGCCTCTTTGTCGCATATGCGCAACAGTTGGCGGCTATGCGAGGCAAAAGGTAGCGGTCACTGCTTTGCCCGTTGAGTTGCCTGCCTCATTCGGGAATCATCCTGGAAACTTCTTATTAAGGATCACGGTCGTGCTACGGCGTCTTCTCAAGTCCACGGTATTGGCGTTGGGGCTGGTTTCAGTCGCGGCGCCGGCTTTCGCCGAGGACACCCCCAGCTTCCTCAGCCTCGGCATCGGCGAGTACGACGTGCTGCGGACCGGGCCGAAGCACAACACGACCGACTATCGCATCGAGTATCGCCCCAACACCGCGCTGTTCTCCAGCAGCTGGATCCGGATCAGCCCATGGGTGGGTGGTGAGTTCACCGGCCAGGGCGGCGCCTATGGTGTCGGCGGCATCCTGTTCGACATTCCGCTGGGCAGCTCCTTCGACTTCACGCCCAACTTCGGCGTCGGCGTCTATGGCACCGGCAGCGGCAAGAACCTCGGCAGCTGGGTGGAGTTCCGCTCCACCGCCGAAATCTCGTACAAGTTCGAGAACCAGAGCCGCCTGGGCCTGTCCTTCGGCCACATCTCCAACGCCGGCATCGGCGAGGTGAACCCCGGTTCCGAGATCGTGACCCTGTACTATCACATCCCCACCAGCTGGCTGTTCGGCGGCTGGTAAGCCGATCCCAAGCCATCAAGGGCTGAGATGATCAAGGGCGCCTTCGGGCGCCCTTTTTCGTTTTCTGGCAACCAACGCGGCGATGCATACCGGTTGTTAAATGGATACCTTTTTCGCTCACCTTCACGTTGATCAGAAATGGAATTCTGGTAGCTATATCCACCAGACACTTCCTTAGATTAATAAAAATGGAAACAAAATGAGATTAATTACCGTTATTCCGGCGGTGCTGCTCGCCCTTTCCTTTTCATCGACTCAGGCGACGGAAATTCGCAGGACACAGGGCGGCATCACGATCGACGGCCGCCCCTATACCGACCTGGACGGCGACATTACCAGCGCTTCCCTGGACACCAGTTCCAACAAGATCGCCTATTTCGTTCGGGGTCCTCGCTCCGTCCAGGGCGAACAGTTCACCATCAAGGTCTTGGACCTCGCTACTAACGCTCCGACTCCCGTAGCCCAGGCGCAGCATGGCGACAGCGGCTGGCTGGTCACCCTGGCCGGATCACAACGGCAAGTGCAAGCCCAGCGCATCTGGGCTTGCGGCGACGGCGTGATTGTCTCCCGGGCCGGTCTGCTGGCGCGCCTGCATGTGGATGGTCAAGTCGACCAGATTTCCCTGCAACCAGGCTGGGCCGTATTTCCCGACCAGCTGGGCGATCCTTGCGGTACCGGTTATGCGCTGCTGCAGGGGCCTGAGGAACACAGCGGTGGCCTTTTGCGCTCCCTGGCGGGCGCTCCATCCTATGGCTTCATCAATACTAAATCGGGAAACATGGTATCAATCCACCTGGCTGGCCCCACGTCCAAGACAGCAGTGCCTGACCTGACCCTACATGTGGGCTGGACTCTGGCTGGCGGCGTGCCCTATGCCGCCTATATCGGTTCGGGGGCTGACGAGGCACATGTCCTCAACCTGGCAACAGGCAAGGACCGCGTGGTGGCGCAACGGACCCTGGGTGTGGGCAGCGTCCGCTTCGTGAACGGAGCCGATGGCGGGCTGAATTTGCGGGTCGGCATGGGTATGGAAGACAAGACTTTCGACAATATTCCGGCCTGGCTGGATGCACAGCCATAAACCGGCAAAGCCGTCGCGGGGGTGGCCAAACGCGGCCTCCGCGACCCTCCTCCAAATGAAAGGTCAACGGCGGGCATAAAAGTATGCTCCAGCCCGGCAGCGATTTTCACTGCTTGGCGACACCGTTGGATTTTGTGGAAAAAAAGAGGAGTGGTGGGTGTACAAGGACTCGAACCTTGGGCCCGCTGATTAAGAGTCAGCTGCTCTACCAACTGAGCTATACACCCGCCCCTCATGAGCCGCCGCCGAGGCGCCGGCCGCCGGGCGTTGCGTCCCGGTGAGGGCCGCTTTGTAGCGTTCCGGCGCGCCCTTGTCGACAGAAAAATGACAGCAAAAGCGCGTCATCAGCCAGCCGCCAGGAATGGCACCCATGCGGCGAACGATACACGCCGCATACCGAAAATTGATTGGCAAGGCAGGGACTTAGCAAGCGCGCCCAACGGCGGGCACATCAGCATGGCGCCTGAATGAACGTCGAATTTTCAAGGGAGAGGAGTGGTGGGTGTACAAGGACTCGAACCTTGGGCCCGCTGATTAAGAGTCAGCTGCTCTACCAACTGAGCTATACACCCGCCCCTCATGGACCGCCGCCGTGGCGCCGGTCATCCGCGCTGTGTCGCGGTGAGGGCGGTTTCATACGGCGATAGGCGGTGCTTGTCGACAGAAAAATGCAGGGGCGCCTTCGCATGGCGCCCTTGCGCGAACCGGGGGCGTCAGAAATCGCTCATGCCGCGGCGGGACATGCGCACGTCGCGATGAACGTGGACGCACAGCAGCAGGCCGAAGCCGGTCATGACCGTCAACGCCGATGACCCGCCGTAGGAGATCAGCGGCAGGGGCACGCCCACGACGGGGATCAGGCCCATGACCATGGCGATGTTGATGAACATGTACAGGAACAGGTTCACCGTCAGCCCCATGGCCACCAGCCGGCCATACTGGTGCCGACAGCGCATGGCGATGACATAGCCGTAGACCAGCAGCAGGGTATAGAGGGCCAGGAAGACCAGGGCCCCCACCATGCCCATCTCCTCCGCCAGCATGGTGAAGATGAAGTCCGTCTGCTTCTCCGGCAGGAAGTTCAGGTGGCTTTGCGAGCCCATGAGGAAGCCCTTGCCGAACATGCCGCCGGAGCCCAGGGCGATCTTGGACTGCATGATGTGGTAGCCGTGGCCCAGGGGGTCGTTCTCGGGGTTCAGGAAGGTGTTCACCCGGTTCCTCTGGTAGTCGTGCATGAAGTGCCAGATGACCGGGATGGCGGCCAATACACCGCCGATGACCAACGCGAACTTCCACAGCCGCACGCCCACCAGCCAGAAGATGGCGCCCGACACCATCAGCAGCATGAGCGAGGTGCCCAGGTTGGGCTGCAGCAGCACCAGGCAGACGGGCGCCACGATCATGATCAAGGCCGGGATGAGGAAGGTGATGCGGCCGGTATCCTCCAGCGAGGCGCCATGGAAATAGCGCGCCAGCGCCATCACCAGCGTCACCTTCATCAGCTCCGACGGTTGCAGCTGCATGAAGCCCAGGTCGATCCAGCGCTGGGCCCCCATGCCGACATGGCCCATCACCTCCACCACGATCAGCAGGAAGAAGGCGATGCCATAGAGGAAGTAGGAGAACTTCAGCCAGATGCGGATGTCGATCAGCGCCACGACCAGCATGATCACCGCGCCCACGGCAAAGCGCATGATCTGGCGTGTGGCCCAGGGATCGAAATTGCCGTTAGCGGCCGAATAGAGCATGGCGAAGCCGATGCAGGCCACGGCAGTGATCAGCAGCACCAGGCTCCAACTGATCTGGCCCAGCTTCTCGCTGAGGCTCATGTTGGATTGGGGGTCGAGCCCCATGTCGAGGTTCATCATTGCGGGGTCCCTTCCCCCGGCGCGGCCGGCACGCTGGTGACCCGGGTCAGGGGCGGGGCGGCGGGTTGAGCGGAAGGGATGGCCTGGCCGGAAGCGGTGGGCGCATCGCCTGGCGCCGGGCCCGCCGCGGGGCTGGCATCGGCTTGCTGGGCCCGCGCGGCCTCCATCAACTGGATTTCCAGCAGCAGGTCACGGGCGATGGGGGCCGCGACCGAGCTGCCGCCCACGCCATGCTCGACAATGACGGCGCAGGCATACCGGGGCGCCTGCACCGGCGCGAAGGCGATGAACAGGGCATTGTCGCGGTCCTTCCACGGCCGCTCGGCCTTCAAGAGGCCCGCGTTGCGCTCCGCCATGGTGATGCGCTTGACCTGGGCGGTGCCGGACTTGCCGCCCATCTCCATGCCCGGCTGGGTGATGCGGGCGGCATAGGCCGTGCCGCCGGCGGAGGTCACACCGGCCATGCCGGCCAGGATGCGCTGGATGAACTCCGGCTTCACGCCGATGTCGGGCCAAACCGTCTGCTCGGTGTATTCCTGCTCCACCGCCTTGGTCAGGTGGGGCTTAACCGCCTTGCCGCCGCTGGCCAGGCGGGCGCACATCACCGCCAGCTGGATGGGGGTGGCCGTGACATAGCCCTGGCCAATGGCGACGCTCAACGTTTCGCCATCGTACCAATTTTCCTTGTAGGTCCGCCGCTTCCACTTGGTGTCGGGGATGATGCCGTTCTTCTCGCCCGGGAGGTCCAGGTCGGTCCGTTCACCCAGGCCGAAGCGGCGGGCCATGTCGGCGATGCGGTCCACCCCGATACGCCGCGCCAGGTCATAGAAATAGACGTCGCACGACATGCGGATGGCGTCGTGCATGTCAACGGACCCGTGGCCGCCCTTCTTGTAGCAGTGGAAGGTATGGCCGCCGAAATCATAGTGCCCCGGGCAGAAGACGCGGTGGGTGGGGTCCACGCCGGCCTCCAGCCCCGCCAGCGCGGTCATGGGCTTGAAAGTTGATCCGGGCGCGTAATGGCCCGCCACCACCTTGTTGGTCAGGGGGGAGGCCTCATTCTTGATCAGGCTGTCGTACAGGTCCTGCGGGATCCCCATGGCGAACTGGTTGGGATCGAAGCTGGGATGGGAGGCCAGCGCCAGGACGCCGCCCGTCTGCACGTCCAGCACCACGGCCGCCGCACTCTCATGCTCCGCCAGGCGCTGCTGGGCGTAGTACTGCAGTTTGGCGTCGATGGTCAGGGTCACCTGGTGGCCCGGCTGACCATCATTGCGCGCCAGCTCACGCACGACGCGGCCCACGGCGTTGACCTCCAGCTGGCTGGTCCCGGCGGTGCCGCGCAGGGCCAGGTCATGCTTGCGCTCGATGCCGCTCTTTCCGATGCGGAACCCCGGCAGGGACAGCAGCGGATCGCGCGCGTTCTGCAACTCCTGCTCCGACACCACGCCGACGTAGCCCAGGATATGGGCCGCCTGTTCCCCGAAGGGGTAGGAGCGCACCTGCCCCACCTCGATGGACACGCCGGGCAGGTCGGGCAGGTTGACCTCGATGGCCGACACCTGGTCCCAGGTCAGGTTCTCCCGCAGGGTCACCGGCGCGAAGGAGCGCAGGCGGTCGACATCGCGCAGGATGCGGCGGCGGTCGGCGTCCGTCAGCGGCAGCAGCTTGACCACCTTGTCCAGCGTCTCGTCCACGTCATCGGTGCGTTCGGACACCAGGACGGCGCGGAAATTCTGCTCGTTCACCGCCAGGGGCACGCCGGCGCGGTCGACGATGATGCCGCGCGAGGGCGCCAGCAGGCGCAGGGAGATGCGGTTGTCCTCCGCCAGCGTGGTGTAGTGGTCGCCTTCCAGGACCTGCAGGTAATAGAGACGCGCCACCAGAGCGGACAAGGCGCCGGCCTTGAGCCCGCCCAGCACCAGCGTGCGGCGGTTCATGACGCGCTGGCGTTCGGCGTCCCTATCGATCGCGTTGAACATGTAAACCTCTTACTGCGGCCGCCGATCGTGACCGATCCAGGGGCCCCCTCGGGCGCCGGGCGCCGCTTGGCTTCACCGTCCCGCCCTTCGGTACTCAACTGCCCGGCCAGCCGTCGCTGGCCTGAAAAACACCCTGTCAGCTCAGCAGACTGCGGTGCAGCTTGCTGAAGCACCAGGCCGGAACCGGAAACAGCACGATGGCCAGCAGCGCCTGGGCCACCACGTTACCGGGGGCCACCAGGTGCACCGTCATGAGGCTGTAGGCCACCCACTGCACGGCACCGGCACCCACCGCCACCAGGGCGAACCCCAGCCACAGGAACCAGAACGAATTGCCCAGGAAATAGCGGCGCTGGGTCAACACCAGCCAGTAGGACAGCACATAGACCAGCGCGCTCATCCCCAGCGGCGATCCGCCCAGCAGATCCTGCAATACCCCGATGCCGAAGGCCATATAGGGCTTCAGCAGGTCGGGGCGATAGATCGCCCAGTAGTAGATGGCCATCAAGGTGAGGGGCGGCGCCACGAAGGAGTAGTCGGGCAACTGCAGGGGCATCATACCCACCAGCATGGCCGCCACCGTGGTGCTGAACGGCACCGAGTTCCGACCGGCCTGGTCCAGCCGCTGCCAGATGCCGACCGCCATGGCCAGCGTCACTGCATCGCGCCGGGCTGGGCCGCCTCGGCCGCCAGTCCGCCGGGGATACCGAAATCGACAAGCTGCACGTATTCGATGCGCGACAGGTCGACGATGGGGGTCACCCGCGTTTCGCCATCATGGGTGGCGGCCACGACGCCCACCGGCAGGCCGGCGGGGAACAGGCCACCGTGGCCGGAGGTGAACACCCGTTCGCCCACCGTCGGCTCCACACCGCGGGGGATGTACATCAGGCGCGGCTGGTCGGAATTGTCACCCGACAGCATGGCGCGCTGCCGGGTGGTTTCCAGCACCACCGGAATGCGGGCGTTCAGGTCGGTGACCAGCAGGATGCGGGACGACCACTCGCCCACCTGCACCACGCGGCCGATGACACCCTGCCCGGCCATGGCGGCCTGGCCGCGGCGCACGCCGTCCCGCTGGCCGGCCATCACCACCAGGGTCCGGACGAAGGCGCCACCGGGGTCGGCGATGACGCGGGCGGTGATGTAGGAGGCGGCGGGGTCGGGCTTGTACGCGAGCAGGCCGCGCAGGGAGTTGTTCTCCGCCTCCAGCCGCAGGGCCGTCTGCTGCCACTGGCGCAACCGCTCGTTATCCTCGCGCAGGCGCTGGTTCTCCGCATAGACGGAAACCAGCTGGCGCCCCGACTCCAACACGCTGGCGACGGCGCCAGCGGGGCGGGCGATGAAACCCAGGATGGGGGCGAAGGCGTCGGTGACGCGGGCGCGTGCGGCGTCGATGAACACGGGGTCGGCGCGCGTCATCATCATCAGCCCGATGGCGGCCAGCACCATCAGCATGAATGAGAATCGCTGAAGCAGCGCCCGCATGGGTGCTGCGATCCTGAGCGCGGTGCCACCGCTGCGCGTCTTCACAGGCAGTCCCCGTCCGCTACAGGGGGCCCCGGATCCTGTCCGGTTCAGAACCGATCCGGGCCCACCCTACAAAAACAAAGCCTGCCGCCCATTTGGGCAGCCGAAGGCCCCTGGTCAATACATGCTGATCAGCACGTTGCGCAGGGTCTTCATTTCTTCCAGCGCCCGGCCTGTGCCCAGCGCCACGCAGGACAGGGGATCGTCGGCGATCGACACCGGCAGCCCCGTGGCGTGACGCAGCACGAAGTCCAGGTTGGACAACAGCGCGCCGCCACCGGTCAGCACGATGCCCTTGTCCACAATGTCGGCGGCCAGTTCGGGTGCCGTGTGTTCCAGCGCGACCTTCACCGCCTCTATGATCTGGCTCACCGGCTCCGCCAGGCTTTCCGCGATCTGGCGTTCGCTGATGATGAGTTCCTTGGGCACGCCGTTCATCAGGTCGCGGCCCTTTATCTCCATCACCCGGCCCTCGCCGTCTTCCGGCGGGCAGGCGGAACCAATTTCCTTCTTGATGCGCTCGGCCGAGCCTTCGCCCACCAGAAGGTTATGGTTGCGGCGGATGTAGCCGATGATGGCCTCGTCCATCTTGTCGCCGCCCACGCGCACGGAGCGGGAATAGACGATGCCGCCCAGCGACAGGACGGCCACCTCGGTGGTGCCGCCGCCGATGTCCACCACCATGCTGCCCGTCGGCTCGGTCACCGGCAGGCCGGCGCCGATGGCGGCGGCCATTGGTTCCTCAATCAGGAAAACGCGGCGCGCGCCGGCGGCCTCGGCCGATTCCTGGATGGCCCGGCGCTCAACAGCGGTCGAACCCGACGGCACGCAGATGATGACCTGCGGGCTGGCGAAGCTGCGGCGGTTGTGAACCTTGCGGATGAAATGCTTGATCATTTCTTCCGCGACCTCGAAATCGGCGATGACACCATCGCGCAACGGACGGATGGCCTGAATGTTGCCCGGCGTGCGGCCCAGCATCAGCTTGGCCTCGTCACCGACGGCCAAGACCTGCTTCTTGCCGCGGACGTTCGCAATCGCGACCACGGACGGTTCGTTCAGGACAATACCGCGACCCTTGACGTAGACCAGCGTATTGGCCGTGCCGAGGTCGATCGCCATATCGGCGGAGAAAATGCCAAGCAAGTTCGTAGGACATCGGTTAGTGGGTTGCGGGAAGATGGCCCTGCGAACCGTGGTTTCCCCTGGGAAACGACCATCGCACCGCCACAGGGGTTGCATAGAACAGAATCGCTAGGCCGCTCAAGCCCAGAAAGGCCTCGGCGGCGATTTTATCGCCGCGGCGCGGAACGTCTGCGAACCCAGCGGACCCCGGGACGCGCTTCCGACGCGGCCGGGCAGCCTGCCCGCTCAACCGGGCCCGGGACTCAACCTGCGGGCGCGCAGGCGGTGGCGGGCACCGCCCGACACCACCTCTTGCCGGCAGACTCGGGGTTTACAGCGTTAACGGGTGTCGGGCCTCAGGCACTGATCGCCGCCGGCGCGGTCTTCTGCCGCTTCACCAGCAGCTTGTTCAACGCGTGCAGGTAGGCGCGGCAGGTCGCGACCAGGGTGTCGGCATCGGCGCCCTGCCCGTTCACGGTCTTGCCCCCCTCCTCCAGGCGCACGGTCACCTCGGCCTGGGCGTCGGTGCCGGCGGTGACGGCGTGCACCTGGTACAGCTGCAACCGGGCGTCGTGGGGGAAGACCAGCTTGATGGCGTTGAAAACGGCATCCACCGGGCCGTTGCCGAAGCTGACCACCGGCGGCACGGCCTCGCCCCCCACCGTCACCTCCAGCACCGCGTGCTGCGGCCCGCGCGAACCCGCGACCACCTGCAGCGAAACGAACTGGATGTGATCGTGCTGGCGGCCCACCTCGTCATCGATGAGGGCGATGATGTCCTCGTCGAACACGTCCTTCTTGCGGTCGGCCAGATCCTTGAAGCGGCGGAACGCCTCGTTCACGGCGTTGTCGCCCATGTCGTCGTAGCCCAGTTCCTTCAGCTTGGCGCGAAAGGCGGCGCGGCCGGAATGCTTGCCCATCACCAGGGTCGACCGGTTCAGGCCCACCGACTCCGGCGTCATGATCTCATAGGTGCCGGCGTGCTTCAGCATGCCGTCCTGGTGGATGCCGGACTCATGGGCGAAGGCGTTGGCGCCGACGATGGCCTTGTTGGGCTGCACCACGAAACCGGTGATGGTGGACACCAGGCGCGAGGCGCGGGTGATGGCCTCGGTCTTGATGCCGGTCTTGTAGGGCAGATAGTCGGCGCGGGTGCGCAGGGCCATCACGATCTCTTCCAGGGCGGCGTTGCCCGCGCGCTCCCCCAGGCCGTTGATGGTGCATTCCACCTGGCGGGCGCCGCCGGCGACACCGGCCAGCGAGTTGGCCACGGCCAGGCCCAGGTCGTTGTGGCAGTGGACGGAGAAGATGGCCTGGTCGCTGTTGGGCGTCTTCTCGCGCACCGCGCGGATCAGCGCGCCATATTCCTCCGGCACCGCGTATCCCACGGTGTCGGGGATGTTGATGGTGGTGGCGCCGGCCTTGATGGCGGTTTCCACACAGCGGCAGAGGAAATCCAGCTCGGTGCGAGAGCCGTCCTCGGCCGACCACTCCACGTCCTCGACATGGTTGCGGGCCAGGGTGACGCTGTCCCAGATGGCCTGGACCACGGCATCCGGCTCCATCTGCAGCTTGTACTTCATGTGCAGCGGGCTGGTGGAGATGAAGGTGTGGATGCGCTGGCGCGCCGCCCCCTTCAACGCCTCGGCCGCGCGCTCGATGTCGTTGCGGTGGGCGCGGGCAAGGCCGGCGATGGTGGCGTTGCGCACCACGCGGCCCACTTCCCGCACCGCCTCGAAGTCGCCGTTGGAGGCGGCGGGGAAGCCGGCCTCGATCACGTCCACGCCCATCTCTTCCAGCGTCTGGGCGATGCGGATCTTCTCTTCCAGGTTCATGGAGGCGCCGGGCGATTGCTCGCCGTCGCGCAAGGTGGTGTCGAAGATGACGACGCGGTCGGAAGACGGATGGGTCATGACGAAAAATCCTGCGCTGCCGTCCCGGACATGCGGGCGGGACGGGTATTGAGACTGACGACGAGCCAAGCCGGATCGACTTGATCTACGCCGCAATCTGGCCGCTGGCAACGGCCAACGGGCGTTTTGTTGCCGCAGGACAGATCCCTTGGAAAGGAATGCATCGGTTGTGCCGGGCCCAGGAGAAGAAAAAGGCCGGCGCGTCGGCACCGGCCTTGATCCTGACTGAGGTCCCGAACCGCTTAGTTGCGGCTCTTGTCCACCAGCTTGTTGCTGGCGATCCAGGGCATCATGGCGCGCAGCTTGCCGCCCACTTCCTCGATGGGGTGCTCGGCCTCACGGCGGCGGGTGGCCTTGAAGCTGGGCAGGCCGGCCTTGTTCTCCAGCATCCAGTCGCGGGTGAAGCGGCCGGACTGGATGTCGTCCAGCACGCGCTTCATCTCGGCCTTGGTCTCGGAGGTGACGATGCGCGGGCCGGTGACGTAGTCGCCGTACTCGGCGGTGTTGGAGATGGAGTAGCGCATGTTGGCGATGCCGCCCTCGTAGATCAGGTCCACGATCAGCTTCACCTCGTGCAGGCACTCGAAATAGGCCATCTCGGGGGCGTAGCCCGCCTCGACCAAGGTCTCGAAGCCCGCCTGGATCAGCTTGGTCAGGCCGCCGCACAGCACGGCCTGCTCACCGAACAAGTCGGTCTCGCACTCTTCCTTGAAGGTGGTCTCGATGATGCCCGAGCGGCCGCCGCCCACGGCGGAGGCGTAGGACAGCGCCACTTCCAGGGCATTGCCCGAGGCGTTCTGATGCACGGCCACCAGGCAGGGGACGCCGCCGCCCTTCTGGTACTCACCGCGCACGGTGTGACCGGGGCCCTTCGGCGCGATCATGAACACGTCCAGGTCCGGGCGCGGCTCGATCAGGCGGAAGTGCACGTTCAGGCCATGGCCGAAGGCGATGGCGGCACCCTGGCGCAGGTTGGCGGCCAGCTCGTCGCGGTACAGGTCGGCCTGCAGCTCGTCCGGGGTCAGGATCATGACGACGTCGGCCCAGGCGGCGGCCTCGGCCGGGGTGACCACCTTGAAGCCGGCGCCTTCGGCCTTCTTGGTCGTGGCCGAGCCGGCGCGCAGCGCCACCACGATGTCCTTCACCCCGCTGTCGCGCAGGTTCTGGGCGTGGGCGTGGCCCTGGCTGCCGTAACCGATGATGGCAACCTTCTTGCCCTTGATCAGGTTAACGTCGGCATCACGATCATAATAAACGCGCATGGGTCTCAGCCTTTTGTTGGTTGCGCCCGCCAACCCTTGGGGGCGCGCTCTCATGGATTGTCGCCTTCCCGGGGGGAAAGCGGTTTGGAAAAAAAGATCAGATGCCGCCGGGGCCGCGGGACATGGCCACCACGCCGGTGCGCGACACGCCCACCAGGCCCAGCTCGGCCATCAGGCCGATGAAGCGGTCCAGCTCCTCACCCTGCCCCGTGATCTCGAACACGAAGCTGGTGATGGTGGCGTCCACCACCCGGGCCTTGAACACGTCGGCCAGGCGCAGGGCCTCCACCCGCTTCTCGCCGGTGCCGGCCACCTTGACCAGCGCCGTCTCACGCTCGACGAAGGGGCCTTCCATCGTCAGGTCATGCACCCGGTGCACCGGCACCAGGCGGCCCAGCTGCGCCTTGATCTGCTCGATGATCATGGGCGTGCCAGTGGTGACGATGGTGATGCGCGACAGGGTGGCGTCGCGGTCGACCTCCGCCACCGTCAGGCTTTCGATGTTATAGCCGCGGCCCGAGAACAGGCCGATAACGCGGGCCAGCACGCCCGGCTCATTATCCACCAGGATGGAAATGGTGTGGCGTTCGATGGCGGGGGGGGCGGACAGGACAGGACGGGCGGTCAAGATGGGCTCCGGTCAGGCAGGGCGGTGAAGGGGGCGGCGGCGGGACGGGCGGCGCTCATACCAGCACCATGCCGTCCTCCGGCGTCGCGTTCTCCACCTTCTCGTCCGGGCCCAGCAGCATTTCGTTGTGGGCACGGCCGCCGGGGATCATGGGGAAGCAGTTTTCCTTCGGATCCACGCACATGTCCACGATGACGGGCCGGCGGATGCTGATCATCTCATTGATGACGTCGTCCACCTGACCGACTTCCGTGGCGCGCAGGCCCACGCCACCGAAAGCGTCGGCCAGCTTCACGAAATCGGGCAGCGCCTCGGAATAGCTTTCCGAGTAACGGCCGCCGTGCAGCAACTCCTGCCACTGGCGGACCATGCCCATGTATTGGTTGTTCAGGATGAAGACCTTGACCGGCAGGCGGTACTGCAGGGCGGTCGCCATTTCCTGGATGTTCATCAGGATGCTGGCCTCACCCGCCACGTCAATGCACAGGGCGTCCGGATGGGCGACCTGGGCGCCGATGGCGGCCGGCAGGCCATAACCCATGGTGCCAAGCCCGCCGGAGGTCATCCAGTGGTTGGGCCGGTCGAAGGGCAGGAATTGGGCGGCCCACATCTGGTGTTGGCCGACCTCGGTCGTGATGAAGACATCGTCGCGGCCGGAGATGGCGGCGCGCAGGCGCTCCAGCGCGAACTGCGGCTTGATCACCTTGCTGGTCTTCTCGTACCGCAGGCAATCACGGGCCCGCCAGAACTCGATCTGCTCCCACCACTGGGCCAGGGCCGCCTTGTCCGGCTGCTTGCCGCGCGCCTTCCAGATGCGGATCATGTCTTCCAGCACGTGGGCCGCGTCGCCAACGATGGGAACGTCCACCCGCACGTTCTTGTTGATGCTGGACGGGTCGATGTCGACATGGATTTTCACGGAGTTCGGCGAGAACTCCGAAACCTTGCCGGTCACGCGGTCATCGAAACGGGCACCGATGCAGACCATGACGTCGCAGCCGTGCATGGCCAGGTTCGCCTCGTAGGTGCCGTGCATGCCCAGCATGCCCAGCCACTGCCGGTCCGACGCCGGAAAGGCGCCCAGGCCCATCAGGGTGGTGGTGCAGGGATAGCCAGTCATGCGCACGAACTGGGTCAGCAGCTGGCTGGCCACCGGGCCGGCGTTGATGACGCCGCCACCGACGTAGAAGATGGGCCGCTTGGCCTTGGCCAGCAGGTCGATGGCCTCTTCCACCCGGTTCAGGTCCGGCTTCACCTGCGGGCGATAGCTCTTGGGCATGCTGTCGGCCGGGGAGCGGTAGGTGCCCTCCGCGAACTGCACGTCCTTGGGGATGTCGATGACCACGGGGCCCGGGCGGCCGTTCTTGGCCACGTAGAACGCCTCGTGCAGGGTGCGCGCCAGGTTGTTGACGTCCTTCACCAGGTAGTTGTGCTTGGTGCAGGGACGGGTGATGCCCGTGGTGTCGCATTCCTGGAAGGCGTCGTTGCCGATCAGATGCGTGGCGACCTGACCCGACAGGCAGACGATGGGAATGCTGTCCATCAGGGCGTCGGCCAGGCCGGTGACGGCGTTGGTGGCGCCGGGGCCGCTGGTGACCAGCACGACGCCGACCTTGCCCGTGGACCGGGCATAGCCCTCCGCCGCATGCAGCGCCGCCTGTTCATGGCGCACCAGGATGTGGCGGATGTCGTTCTGCTGGAAAAGCGCGTCGTAGATGGGAAGTACCGCGCCGCCCGGATACCCGAAAATGACCTCTACGCCCTGATCCCGCAACGCCTTCAGGACGATGTCGGCACCGGTCAGACTGGTCTCGCTCGTGGCAGCACTCATTTCCCAAAAATCCTGGTTTCTAGTCGCCCCGTCGCCCCCGCTCACCGGGGCCGCTTGGGAACACCAAATAGCCCCCTTCGCAAACGCGAAGGCCGGGCGGATCGGGACCCTAGACGGAACCGTACCCAGGGTCAACCGCTTTTGCGAATTATCGCAAAGATTTCACCCAGTAGACTTTCGATTAATTTCTCATAACCGGTATGCGTCTGACTGAAACCGGGATCAACCCGGCGGGCGTCCGGCATCTGGTGGCGGAACCAGGTGGTCTGGCGCTTGGCATAGTTGCGGGTGTGCCGCTGCGCCAGGGCCACCGCCGCCGCCTGGTCCAGGGTGCCGGCCAGATGGGCGGCCAACTCCGGCACGCCCAGCGCCTTCATGGCCGGCAGGTCCGGGTCCAGACCCAAGGCCAGCAGGGCCCGCACCTCCTCCAGCGCACCCCGCTCCATCATCGCCAGGAAGCGGGCGTCGCCGTTGGCGTAGAGCCGCTCGCGGGGCGGATCGACGACCAGGGCGTGGAAGGCCAGGTCGGCCGGCGCGGTGGCCGCCGCGGCGCGCTGCCAGTCTCCCAGGGTGCGGCCGGTGCCCACCACCACCTCCCACGCCCGTACCAGGCGCTGGGTATCGCCGGGGGACAGCCGGGCCGCCGCCTCCGGATCCCGTACCGCCAGGTCCTGATGAAAGGCGGGGCCGCCCAGCTTCGCATGCAGCGCCTTGGCCTGCTCCCGCACCGAGTCCTCGATGGCGGGAATGTCGGCGATGCCGGCCATAAGGGTGCGCAGGTACAGGCCGGTGCCGCCGACCAGGATGGGGCGCTCCGCCGCCCGCACCTCCGCCAGGGCCAGGTCGCGCCAATGGGCGGCGGACATGCGCAGCGCCGGCGGCACCGTGCCGTAGAGGCGGTGGGGGGCCTGTGCCAAATCCTCCGCCCCTGGCTGGGCGGTCAGCAGCGCCAGGCCCTGATAGATCTGCATGCTGTCGGCGTTGATGACGGTGCCGCCCAGGCGCACCGCCAGGTCCAGGGCCAGGCGCGACTTGCCCGACGCCGTGGGGCCACCGATGACCACCACCAGCTTGCGCGGCGCGGCCGGTCCGTTCGTCCCAGGGTCCAGGGTGGCACCCGTGCTGATCGCAGGGGCCGGATGCCCGACTGCGTCTTGCCTGCCGGCCCCGCCCCCCGTATCAAGACCGGCGGAAGCCCCCTCAAACCCTTCGGACATGCCATGACCCATGTGGTGACCTTGATCGCCGGCGCCCCCCTGACCTCGGGAGACGCGGCGACGACGCTGGACGATAGCATGGTCCGCGCGGCGCGCGCCGCCCTGCAAGCGCTGGGGGCGGAAACCAGCGCGCCCGACTGGCTGGCGCCGGGGCGGGCCTGCGACATCGCCTTCGCCGGGCTGCATCCCGACCAGGCCCAGGCCGCCTGCGCCCAGGCGCTGCTGGGCCAGCCGGTGGACGCCATCACGCAAGAATCGGCGGGGCGCCGCAAGGCGGTGCTGGTGGCCGACATGGAATCGACCATCATCCACCAGGAGATGCTGGACGAGCTGGGCGCCCTGATCGGCCAGCGCGACACCATCGCCGAAATCACCCGCCGGGCCATGAACGGCGAGATCGACTTCAAAGGCGCGCTGCGCGAGCGCGTCGCCCTGCTGGCCGGCATGGACGCCACGGTGATCGAGGAGCTGAAAGGCATCGTCACCCTGATGCCGGGCGCCAAGTCCCTGGTGGCGACCATGCGCAAGCATGGCGCCTATTGCGCCCTGGTGTCCGGCGGCTTCAAGCCCTTCACCGCCCATGTCCGGGCCCTGCTGGGCTTCGATGAGGACCAGGCCAACGACCTGGTCATCCAGGATGGGAAGCTGACCGGGCAGCCGGTGGAGCCCATCCTGGACAAGGACGCCAAAGCCGCCGCGCTGACCCGCATCTGCGCCCAGCAGCGCGTAGCCCTGACCGCCGCCGTCACCGTGGGCGACGGCGCCAACGACCTGCCCATGCTGCTGGCCGCCGGCCTGGGCATCGCCTTCCATGCCAAGCCGGCAGTGGCGGCATCGGCCCGCGCCCGGGTGGACCACGGCGACCTGACGGCCCTGCTGTACGCCCAGGGCTACCGCGAGGCGGAGATCGTGGCCGGCTAAAGTGAAGCGCGATCAGGAGAGAGCTATCAGAGTAGGAGGCGATCATGATTTATCGCCTCCTACTCCGAGGCCGGCCCTGGGTTCGAACCTATCGAACCCAAAGGTGTTTCACACCCGGGCGCCCGAATTGGCGCTTGGAGTTTAAGAATGGCTTTCCGCCATGGAAAACAAGACTGACGGGAGAACAAATTCCACATTCTTGTCTTTCAAGGCGTCATACAGTCCGTTCATAAGAGCCCATGGATCGTTGTCACCATTACTCCCCCAGGCATTGACATAGACCATATAGAATGGCGGACTGGGCGGGTTGCCCAAAATCTTCTTGGCGACGACATTGACATCGCCATCTAGGTTTATATTCATGGGGATGACAGTCTTATTGTTATATTTATTGAGCGCCGTACTATTGGGAACCACCCAAGGCGTATACGACACATACATAACGCCGCTTACGGCATCCTGATCCGCATACCCCTGCAAGTATTCTGAGTTTGGATATTGGTTTCCAAAAACGGACACCAAGTTTATATTGGCATCGCTCATGAATTTTTCCGTCAAACTCAGAAACGATACGAAATTATCGCTCTGGGCTATGTTGTCGAATACATAACCAATGCCGGAAGGACCGCATATAATTTCATCATTCTCCGTCTTCGTGCCGACATAGTAATTCCAAATGGCCGGCGCCAAATTATAAAGCGACGGCGAGAATGTCCACCCTACGGGTAACGTGCCACGGCTGGAATTACCCCACCAGTTACTGCAATTTCCCCGATTCAACAACCACTGAAGATTGTCACCATCAGACATCATGAAGGCGACATAGACTTTCTTCTTTGGCTGGGCGCGGCCAGCTGGGAAGCTGCTCACCGCCGCAGGGACCGATGTGGGGGAAACGTCCAGACCATTGAACACTGTCAGATTGAAAGCGGCATCTGCGGCCACGTAGTAGTCGCCGGCCTTGCCAACATCCGTGATAAAGGCTTTCTCGCCGAATTGGTCAGTGGGACCCCAGCCATAAATAGGCGCCGGCGCCTCTAACAGGGTCAGGATGCTGGCGCGCTGGGTAGCGCCATAGATAACGACTGCCTGATTGGCGACAGCGTAATCTCTTGGCCCCCAAAAAATATTAGGATTCAGCTCGACCGCCATGGATTTGCTGATACTATCACTATATTTTTTAAGAAATTTATCAAATTTCCACTTCGTTACATCCTCTACCATGTTGAATTTAAGAGATTCAACTCTATCTTTCAGAGAAACATCCACCGGAATCGCTCCCAAGATTCCAGACAAGGATGTCGCGATATTCACAGAGTCTCCGTTATTTTCAATATCGCATAATATATAATGATTTATGTTTTTGTAGCTCGTAAGAAGTTTCCAGTAATCTTCGACAGCTTCTTGTTTTATATCAATCTTCTGTAACCAGAAGTCGGCCGCCAAAGGTTCGAAAGACAGGTCATTAAAATTGTTGGACACGCAGTAAATCGCTTTGGGGCCTCGGCTAGCCAACCCTTGCAGCGCCGAGAACAACAATTTCTCGGCGCTCGTCATGGCGTTATAGACCGCGTTCGGAATGACGTGAAGTAAAGAGAAGGTCATTATCGGCTCCATCCCGCCAGTACCGTCGCCGGCGTTGCGCTGCACCAGAAAGAAGTTCAGCCCCGCATTCGATACAGGTGCTGATCAGATTGAAGGAGGCGGCGCGCTGATGCCCGCCGCCTCCTATCCCGATTAAGGGGTCAGCGCGTTGCCGACACCGGTACCCTGATTAAGCATCGCCTCTTGCTTGCACTGGTAGCCGGGGCCCTTCTGGGCGAGACCGTTCTTACCGATGACATAGGCGATATCCGACTCACCCATCTTGCCATCCCGACAAGCCTTGAGCGCCTCTTCCGGGGTGGCTAGTTTCACGACGGCGCCGTCAGCGGTGATCGCGTTACCGACGCCACTGGCCTGAGCCGGCGCCGACTCCTGCGCGCACTGGTAGCCGGGGCCCTTCTGGACGAGGCCGTTCTTGCCGATGACATAGGCGATGTCCCATTCGCCCATCTTGTTGGCCTTACAGATGGCCAGAGCTTGCTCCGGCGTGGCCAGCTTAACCTCCCCGGCGGAAGCGACGGAGGGAACCAAGGCGCAAATGGCCAGGGCGACGATGCCGGACACGGTGAACTGTGCTTTACTGCTGAGCGTCATGATAATCCCCATTGGTGTAGCTGCGTTTTCGGCCTCTGAACGCCGGGATAAGCCGGGCCGTTACCCTGGCCTTGAGGCTGGGGCTTCTTGTTGGGCACCCCGGCCAAATCCCAATCAGCAGTTTCCGTGCCAACTACATTTTCAATGATTCATGGTGCTTTATGGGGATGACCGTCGTGTCCATAGCGGTCGCGGACGCGTCGGACGTGTTGGACACGGCTCAAAGACGCCGTGCGCCACATCCCGCACCGGACCCGTACCGTCACGCCGCCAGCGGTGCGCGGCCGTAGTTATTGGCGTAGGCGTTCTCGACCCCGGCCAGGATGTCGACGATCTGGAAGTAGCGGTCCCAGAACGGCGTCTCCCGCAGGGCCTCGACCAGAAGCTGGTAGGCCTCATGGCTGCGGGCATCCCATACCCAGATATCGGTTACATTGGTGGAGTAAAATTCCACATCATAGAACCGCATGCGCGCATCGTCCTTGTACCGGGTGACGATCGGCTGTAGATGCCGCGCCAATTCCTGGAAACGCTGGTCAATGGGCATGCCCAGCCATTCGGGCATGGTCTTCACCAGCATGAAAACGGTGATGGCCGGCTCAAAGTTTTCCTTGGCGATTTCGGAATTCATTTGGTTTTTCCTTGCACTGTGTTGCGATGGCGGCAGTATGAGGCGATTGACCCCATTGCCCTACTCGCATCCCCATGAGCAAGACACCCGACCTGAAGCCCCGGAAATCCCCCACCCAGGCACGCGCGGCGGAAACGGTCCGCATCATCCTGGAAGCCGCGGCTCGCATTCTGGAGGCGCGCGGCCTGGCGGGCTTCAACACCAACGCGGTGGCGGAGCGGGCGGGCGTCAGCGTCGGGTCGCTCTACCAATATTTCCCCGGCAAGGACGCGTTGACCGCCGCCCTGATCCAGCGGGACGGCGAGGTGCTGCGGGAGGAGATGGCCGCCGCCGCCCGCCTGCCGATGGCACGGGCCGCCCTGTCGGGCATGATCGCCGCCGCCGTGGGCCATCAGTTGCGCCGCCCCATTCTGGCGCGCCTTCTGGATATCGAGGAAAGCCGCCTGCCCCTGGGTGAGCAGCAGGACGAGAAAACCAAGGAATTGCAGGATCTGCTGGACCAGGTGCTGGCCCGCGTCGACCTGCCGGCCGGGCTGTCCGCGGACACGGCCGGGGCCGACCTGTTCGCCATCGTGCGCGGCATGGTGGACCATGCCGGCAGCCGGGGCGAAGTGGACGCGACCGACCTTCAGCATCGGGTCGAGCGCGCCGTGTTCGGTTATCTGGGCCTGGCCTGACGGCCGCCCGGTTATTCCAGCGGCAAGGCCACGAACAGCAGATCGCCCGCCCGTTCCACCAGCAGCAGCACCGCCTTCTGGCCGTTGTCCTTGGCCTTGGTCACGCGCACGGCCACGTCGTTGGGGGTGTTGACCTCTTCCTGGCCCACTTCCACGATCAGGTCACCGGCCTTCAGCTCGCGCTTGGCGGCGGGGCTGTTGGGGGCGACGCGCACCACGGCCACGCCCTGGGCGTCGTCCCGCACGCTGAATTTCTGCCGGACCTTGGGACTGAGGGCGTCCAGGGTCAGGCCCACGCTGTCAATGGTGCCCTCGGCCTCGGCGGGGCCGGCATTGCTGGCGGCGGCGGACGCCGCCCCGGCGTCGGTGTCTTCCCTCAATTCACCCAGCGACACCGTGACGTTGATCTTGCCGCCCTTGCGCAGCACCACCAACGCCGCCTTGTGGCCCACCGGCTCCTCCGCCACGATGCGGGGCAGCATGCGGCCGTTGGTGACGTCCTTGCCATCGATGCTGACGATGACGTCACCCTGTTTCAGGCCGGCCTGCTCACCGGGACCGCCGGGGCTGACCACCGCCACCAGGGCGCCACGCTGCTGCTTCAGCTTCAGGGTTTCGGCGATGTCGGGCGTCACGTCCTGAATCTGCACGCCCAGCCAGCCGCGCCGCACCTTGCCGGTGTCGCGCAACTGCTGCACCACGTTCTTGATCACCACCGCCGGAATGGCGAAGCCGATGCCGACGGAGCCCGCCTCCCCGTCATTCGCCTGGGGGGAGAAGATGGCGGTGTTCATGCCGATGACCTCGCCATTGAGGTTGATCAGCGGGCCGCCGGAATTGCCCAGGTTGATGGAGGCGTCGGTCTGCAGGAAGTCGTCGTACTTGCCGGCGCCGATGTCGCGGCCGCGGGCGGAGATGATGCCGGCCGTGACCGTGCCGCCCAGGCCGAAGGGGTTGCCGATGGCCACCACCCAGTCACCGACCTTCAGCGCGTCGCTGTTGCCCCACACCATGGCGGGCAGCTTGGATGCCGGCTCCACCTTCAGCAGGGCGATGTCGGTGGCCTTGTCGGTGCCCACCAGCGTCGCCTTCATCTGGGTGTCGTCCTGCAGGCGGACGGTGATCTCATCCGCCCCCTCGATGACGTGGTTGTTGGTCACGACATAGCCGGAGGAATCGATGATGAAGCCCGAGCCCAGCGAGGTGGCCTGCCCGCCCTTGTCATCGCCGCCGCCCTGGTCGTTCTCCTTCTGCCGCTCCTGATAGTCGCGGAAGAAGTCGCCGAAGGGGGAACCCGGGGGGAACTCCGGCATGGGCAACTGGCCCTGCTTCTTGTTCTTCACCGTCTGGCTGGTGGAAATGTTGACCACCGCCGGCAGCATCTTCTCCACCAGGGGCGCGAAGCTGTGCGGCGGCGGCTCCGCCCGCGCCGGGGCCGGGTCGCCGCAGGCCGTGGGCAACAGCAGCACGCCCAACACCATCAGCGACCGGCGCAGGGCCGAGAACGGGCGGGCGGCGCCCTTCTTCGGGGGGACGGCCATCGGCGAGGGTGCGGCAAAGGCGGGAGACGTCACTGTCGGGCCACTCCTGGCAGGGGGACGCCTCAAGAATGGCATCCGCCCGTCATCATTCCATTTTCCCACGATGGGGCCATTTTCCCCCTGTGGGGCCATCGCCCCACTATAGGGGGCTGATGTCGCGCCTGTTAAGGGGGATGGCTCGTGATATCGCAAGGGGATAAGACGGCAGCCCGCCGAATCCCCAACTCAGCGGCGCTCCAGCCACACCAGGGCGACGCCGATGCACGCCCCCGCCAGCCCGGCCCAGCGCAGGCGCTCCGGCGGCGTCTCCGCCATACGGCCCGCCAAGCGGCGCATGGCCCCCGGCAGCAGGGCATAGCACACGCCCTCCAGCACCAGGGCCAGCGCCGCCCCCGTCATCAAGTCGTTCAAGCCGTTAGCCCCCGTCTTCCCACTTCCCGGCCTACTTCTCGGCCCGCTTGCGTTCCGCCGTTCCGCCCGCCCCCAGGTACTTGAAGAAGTCGGCGCCGGGCGAAAGCACCAGGGTGGTGTCATCCGGTTTCAGCGTGTCGCGGTAGGCCTGAAGGCTGCGATAGAAGCTGTAGAATTCGGGATTGCGGCTGATCGCCTCATTCATGATGCGAATCGCCTGGTTGTCACCTTCGCCCCGGGTGATCTGGGCCTGGCGCTGGGCCTCGGCCAGCAGCACGGTGCGGTCGCGGTCGGCCCGGCTCTTGATCTGCTGCGACAGCTCCTGGCCTTGGGCGCGGGCCTCCGCCGCCTCGCGCTCGCGTTCGGAACGCATGCGGGCGAACACCGCCTGGCTGGTCTGTTCCGGCAGGTCGGCCCGGCGCAGGCGCACGTCCACGATCTCGATGCCCAGGCGCTGCGCCTCCTGGTTCACCTGGGCCTTGATGTCGGCCATGACCTTCTCGCGCTCCTGCGACAGCACGGCCGGCAGGGCGACATTGCCCAGGACGCGGCGCATGGCCGAGTTCACGATGACCGACAGGCGCAGGCGGGCCTGCTGCTCATTCCCCAGGGTCTGGAAGAACATCAGCGGGTCGGCGATGCGGTAGCGGGCGTAGGCGTCCACCTCCAGCCGCTTCTGGTCGGCCAGGATGGCGCTTTCCACCGGCGGGTCGATGTCCAGCACCCGGCGGTCCAGGATCACCACGTTCTGCACAAAGGGGATTTTGGCCCACAGCCCCGGCTCGCGGATAACGCGCATGGGCTCACCGAACTGGAGCACCAGCGCCTGTTGCGTCTGGTTGAGGGTGAAGAAGGTGCCCTGCAACAGGATGGCCAGCAGCACGAGCACGCCCAGAGGGACGATCCAGCGTTTTTCCATGATGCGTCCCTCCCCTTAATTGCCGGCCGCGGTGGACGCGCCGGACGACGATGCCGGCGGGGTGGCCGGCGGAGTGGCCGGATGCGCCGGCGGCTTCAGCATGTCGTTCAGGGGCAGGTAGGGCACGGCGCCGCCCCCGGCCTTGTCGTCCAGCAGGATCTTGCGGGTGCCCTTCAGGATCTGCTCCATGGTGTCGATGTACAGGCGCCGGCTGGCGGCGTCGGGGGCCTGGGCGTAGGCCTCCAGCACCTGCTGGAAGCGCTTGGCGTCACCTTGCGCCAGGTCGACCACCTGGTCGCGGTAGGCCTGCGCCTCCTGGTTCAGGCGCTCAGCGTCGCCGCGGGCGCGGGGGATGATGTCGTTGCGGTAGGTCTCCGCCTCGTTGCGCAGGCGCTCGCGGTCCTGGCGGGCGCGCTGCACGTCGTTGAACGCCTCCACCACCGCCGGCGGAGGCTCCACCCGCTGCAACTGCACCTGGGTGATCTCGATGCCCGCCTGGTACTGGTCCAGGATGGTCTGCAGCAACTGGCGGCTGTCGTTCTCGATGCGCTGGCGGGCGTCGGTCAGGGCGGGCTGGATCTCGGTGCGGCCGATGATCTCGCGCATGGCGCTTTCCGCCACCTTCTTCACCGTCTCTTCCGGCTCGCGGATGTTGAACAGGAACTTGCCCGGGTCCTTGATGACCCAGAACACGGCGAAGTCGATGTCGACGATGTTCTCATCGCCCGTCAGCATGGTGCTTTCGTCGGCCACGTCGCGGTCGCTGACGCTGCGCCGGCCGTCGCCCTGGCTGCGGTAGCCGATCTCGATACGGTTCACGCGGGTGACCTGGGGCAGCAGCACCTGCTCGATGGGGGCCGGCAGATGATAGCGCAAGCCCGGCTGTTCCACCCGCACCGGCTTGCCGAAGCGCAGGACCACGCCCTGCTCATCCGCCGCGACCCGGTAGATGCCGGTCAGCCCCCACAGGATGAGCGCCGCCGCCACGCCGACACCCACGATGCGGCCGCTGCTCCAGTTGTTCAGGTTGAAGGACCCGCCGGCGGGCGCGCCACCGCGCGGCCGGCCGCCGTTGCCCCCGCCCGAGCCGCGCCCAGCACCACCGCCGTTGCCGCCCAGCAGCACGCGCAGGCGCTCACCGCCCTGGCGCACCGCGTCCTCCAGCCCCGGCTGCGGCCGCGAACCCGGCTTGCCGCCGGGTTTGGACGCACCGGAGGAGCCGCCGCCTGCGACACCGGGGCTCTGGCCCCAGGGGTTGTGGGGGGAAGCGCTGGCCGGGGACGTGTCCTTGTCCGGTTGCCTGCCGGGTCCCGATCCCTTGCCGGGATCATCCCCCGATCCGTTGCCGGATCCGTTGTTGCCGCCGTTCGACCCTTGATTGGACCAGGGCATGTTCGCCTTTCCTGTCCCCGTGATCTGATTATTCCGGTACCCGTACCCATATGAGAGGCACCCAAGACAGAGGGCGTCAGTGGCCGAGCGGCCACCATGGGCGGCCATCTCTCCCCCTGGGCTTCCCCCCATTCGGGCGGCACCGTATATAGTCGGGCAGTCGCAGGGAAGCCCGACACGGGCGATATGACCCCCCGCCCCCCACTTTACAAGATGAAGGCGTTTGATCATGGCGGTTACCGAGTCCCAGGTGTTGGAGGCCCTTCGGCAGGTGGCGGATCCCGACCGCGGATCTGACATCGTCAGCCTCAAGATGGTTTCCGGCGTCGCGGTGAAGGACGGCCATGTCCACTTCACGCTGGAGGTCGATCCGGCGCGCGGCGCCGCCCTGGAACCCCTGCGCCAGGCGGCGGAGAAGGCGGTGGACCGGCTGGCGGGCGTGCTGTCGGTCACGGCGGTGCTGACCGCCCACCGCCCCGTCCCCAAGGCCGTAAGCGGCGGCGGCGCCCCCGGCACCGGCGCGCCCGGTGCGGGCAAGCCCGCCAAGGCCGGCGTTCCCGGCGTGGGCGCCATCATCGCCGTCGCCTCGGGCAAGGGTGGGGTGGGCAAGTCCACCACCTCCACCAACCTGGCGCTGGCCATGGCCGCCAACGGCCTGAAGGTGGGCCTGCTGGACGCCGACATCTACGGCCCGTCCATGCCGCGCATGATGGGCCTGAGCGGCAAGCCCGACAGCGCCGACGGCAAGCGCCTGGACCCGCTGGTCAACTATGGCGTCAAGGTCATGTCCATGGGCTTCCTGGTGGCCGAGGACACGCCCATGATCTGGCGCGGCCCCATGGTGATGAGCGCCCTGACCCAAATGCTGCGCGACGTGAACTGGGGCGAGCTGGACGTGCTGGTGGTCGACATGCCGCCGGGCACGGGCGATGCCCAGCTGACCATGGCGCAGAGCGTGCCGCTGGCCGGCGCCGTCATCGTCTCCACCCCGCAGGACATTGCCCTGCTGGACGCGCGCAAGGGCCTGAACATGTTCCGCCGCGTGGACGTGCCCGTCCTGGGCATCATTGAGAACATGAGCTATTTCTGCTGCCCCAACTGCGGCCACCGCAGCGACATCTTCAGCCATGGCGGGGCCCGCGCCGAGGCGGACAAGCTGGGCATCGACTTCCTGGGCGAGGTGCCGCTGGACATCACCATCCGTGAGACCAGCGACGCCGGCACCCCCATCACCATCCAGCAGCCGGATGGCGTGCACGCCCAGACCTATCGCGCCATCGCCGCACGGGTGGCGGAGAAGATCAAGGCCGGCGGCGGCCGCGCCGCCCCGCGCTTCGTGATCGAATAAACCTATCACCCGATAGCCAAGTCCTTGGAAAAACGGCGGTACGCGGTCGCAACATTCCGCATCGAACCCGAAATCGACGTTCTGTTGCGCCATTCCGGCGTCCGCTGTTTTTTCCTTTCCAATGGCAGGGGCTCATGATACATAAAGTTCCGTGTAGCGGAGCTAGAGTGGACATCATGCGTCAGGTCGATACGGTTCAGGTTGCATATGCGTTCCGGAACGGCGCCCATTCCTTCCAGGTGGAGGATCCGGCCACGGGTGCCATCGCGGTAGCCCACGGCGTTCCCGAGATCGCGTATGAGCAGGTGACCCGTACCCTGTCCGAACGGGCGACCGGCCTGTCCGGCCGCCGGGTGGTGGCGCGCCCCGCCCTGCCCTTCGATGATTTCTTCAACTGGCTGCGCCAGAACCCCATCGCCAGCGTCGCCGGCGCCCCGGTCAAGGTCGAGTTCGCCTGGGAATTGCGCTGACACGTCCAGAGGTCGGACGGCCCCAGGGGCCGCTCCGGTGAGAGTGCCGCCTGCAAATCCGGGAAAACACCGGACGGGCGAACAGGGATAGAGGAAACACCAAGCCTGCGTGGCTCGTTGGGAGCCGAAGCGAAACGCCCGGAAGGTCCGCCTTCCGGGCGTTTTTGCTGTGCCCGACCGGGGGACACGATGGGACGGCGATCAGGGGGGCGCCAGCGGCCCCCCACGCTCAATGGCGCGTTGATAGGCGGGCCGCGCGCGGATCTTCGCCAGGAAGGACCGGATGTTGGGATAGGCGTCCACGATGCCGGCACGGACTGCGAACGCCTCAAGCGGGTAGCTCATCTGGATGTCGGCTGCGGTGAACGCGTCCCCGGCGAACCAGGGGTGCCGCGCCAGTTCCGCCTCCCAATAGCCGGCGTGCAGCGAGAGTTGGGGATCGACCAGCACCCGCTGCGTCGCGGCGGCGATCCCTCGCGCGATGGGCCGGATGAGAAAGGGCACACGGCCGGGAAGATCGCGGAAGATGAGCTTCAGCAGCAAGGGCGGCATGGCCGATCCCTCCGCATGATGAAGCCAGTGGGTGAACCTCAGCCCGTCCTCCGAGCCGGCCGGCGGCGCCAGCCGCCCCTCCCCATACCGGGTCAGGATGTACTCGATGATCGCCCCCGATTCGGCAATCACCCGCCCCTCATCCACGATCACGGGCGATTTGCCCAAGGGATGAACCGCCTTCAACGCCATGGGCGCCCGCAGCGTCCGCGGATCCCGCTGGTGAACGACAAGCTGGTAAGGCAGCGCCAGTTCCTCCAGCAGCCAAAGCACCCGGTGGGAACGCGAGTTGTTGAGATGGTGGACGGTGATCATGGGGCATCGATCCTGCGCGGCGGCCCAGCCCTTGGGACGTCAGTGTTTACACCGTAATCATTGACACGGATGATTACAACGTAAACATCAGGATACGGCAGGGTCTGGGCGACGCGATGCGCGGCCGTCACCGCCGGCCGAACAGCCGCTCGATGTCCGCCAGCTTCAGCTCAACATAGGTGGGGCGTCCGTGGTTGCACTGGCCGCTGTGGGGCGTGGCCTCCATCTCGCGCAGCAGCGCGTCCATCTCGCCCAGCGTCAACACCCGGCCCGCCCGGACGGACCCGTGACAGGCCATGGAGGAACAAACTTCCTCCAGCCGCTCCTTCAGCGCGTGCTGGTCGCCCAGCTCCGCCAGCTCATCGGCGATGTCGGTGACCAGGGCCTTGATGTCGGCCTTGGCGCCCAGCAGCGCCGGGATCTCCCGCACCACCACGGCGCCGGTGCCAAAGGATTCCAGGCACAGGCCCAACTCCGCCAGTTCGTCGGAGCGTTCGGCCAGGCGAGTCGCCGCGGCCTCCTCCAGCTCCACCACCTCGGGGATCAACAGCATCTGCCGCTTCACGCCCTGGGCCACCATGGACTGCTTGATGCGCTCATAGACCAGGCGCTCATGCGCGGCGTGCTGGTCGACGATGACCATGCCGTCGCGGGTCTGGGCGACAATGTAGGTCTGGTGGATCTGGGCGCGGGCGATACCCAAGGGGAAGTCGGACACATCGTCGGTGTTGGTCTGTGCCAGCGCCGCGACGGCGGTCGCCAAGCCGGGGCTGATGGGACCGGGGGTCGCGTCGGCGCAGGCCGGCGCCTCCGCCAGGACCGACGACGCATAAGCGGGGGCGGCCGGGGTCGGGCCCTCCCACGCGGTGGCAGGCGCCTGGAAGGCGCGCGCGGCCTCCGCCTGCCCGGCCGTGGGCCGGGTGATGCCGGGCCAGGCGCTACTACCGGCATGGGCGCCGGCATGGGGTTGCGGCTGCCACTGGAAGGCCGTCTGGGGGATGGGTTTGGCCCCCTCGGGGCGCAGGCTGGCCAGGGCCGCCTGGCCCACGGTGGTGGAGGCGCGGTGGCCGGCGCCGGCCAGGGCATGCTTCAGCGCGCCGACGATCAGGCCGCGCACCAGGCCCTGGTCGCGGAAACGCACCTCCGTCTTGGCCGGGTGGACGTTGACGTCCACATCCTCGCACGGGATGTCCAGGAACAGGGCCAGCAGGGGATGACGGTCGCGGGCCAGGAAATCGGCATAGGCGCCGCGCACGGCGCCCAGCAGCAGCTTGTCGCGCACCGGCCGGCCGTTCACGAACAGGTATTGGCCGGCGGCGGTGTTCTTGTTCAGGGTGGGCAGGCCGATATGGCCGTAGAGCCGCACGCCCTCGCGCCGGGCGTCGATGGGCAGGGCGTTCTCCTGGAACTCCCGCCCCATGATGGCGCCCAGGCGGGCCAGCAGCGGATCCTCGCCGTTAAGAGTTGCCGCCTGGGCCGGCAGGCGCAGGGGCGTGCGCCCCTCGTCCGCCACCGTGAAGGCGACGTCCGGGTGGGCCATGGCCAGGCGCTGCACCACGTCGACGGCGTGGTCCGTCTCCGTCCGCGTGGTCTTCAGGAACTTCAGCCGCGCCGGGGTGGCGTAGAACAGGTCGCGCACCTCGATGCGGGTGCCCACTGGATGGGCGGCTGGCACCGGCCGGCCCTTGGCCCCACCCTCCACCGTCAGGGCCCAGGCGCTGTCGCTGCCCGGCTGGCGGCTGGTGATGGTCAGGCGGCTGACGGCGCCGATGGAGGGTAGCGCCTCCCCCCGGAAGCCCAGGGTGTGGATGTTCAGCAGGTCGTCGCCCGGCAGTTTGGAGGTGGCGTGGCGCTCCACCGCCAGCGACAGCTCCTCCGCCGCCATGCCGCCGCCATCGTCCACCACCTGGATCAGGGCCTTGCCACCATCGCGCAGGGTGACGTCGATGCGCTTGGCGCCGGCATCCAGCGCGTTCTCCACCAGCTCCTTCACGGCGGCGGCGGGACGCTCCACCACCTCGCCGGCAGCGATGCGGTTGACCAGGGTTTCAGGCAGAAGACGGATGGGCATGATGACGCCAGTCTAGAGCAGATCGCATAACGGCGGAATCGCCGTGCAGCGTGAATCTGCTCGCGGACAGACTCAGCGGAAACGCCGACGCAAAGCGCCACGGGAAAGCCGGGCACCCTGTAAGGGCATGCCCGGCACTTCCCTCAGGCACTCAGCGCAGGCCGTCGCGCACCAGGCGGATGAGGCCGGCGGTGGAGCAGTCATGCCCCCGGCGCGACCCGCCCTCCAGCTCCGGCAGGATGGCCTTGGCCAGCTGCTTGCCCAGCTCCACGCCCCACTGGTCGAAGGAGTTCAGGTTCCACAGGATGCCCTGCACGAAGATCTTGTGCTCATAGAGCGCGATCAGCGTGCCCAGGGTGTGCGGGTCCAGCTTCTGGAACAGCAGGGTGTTGGTCGGGCGGTTGCCGGTGAAGACCTTGTGCGGCACCAGGGCCTCCAGCTCCTCGCCATCCAGGCCCTGGGCGGCCAGTTCGGCCCGCGCCTCATCCTCGGTCTTGCCCAGCAACAGGGCCTCGGTTTGGGCCAGGAAGTTGGCCAGCAGCAGGGTGTGGTGGCGGCCCACCGGGTTGTGCGTCTCGATGGGCGCCAGGAAATCCGCCGGGATCAGCGGCGTGCCCTGGTGGATCAGCTGGTAGAAGGCGTGCTGGCCGTTGGTACCGGGCTCGCCGAACAGCACCGGGCCGGTGGCGTAGTCCACCGGGCGGCCGTCGCGGTCGACACCCTTGCCGTTGCTCTCCATATCCGCCTGCTGCAGGTAGGCCGGCAGGCGGGCCAGGTACTGGTCATAGGGCAGCACGGCATAGGACTGGGCGTCCCAGAAATTCACGTACCACAGGCCGATCAGGCCCATCAGCACCGGCATGTTGGCGTCCAGCGGGGCGGTGCGGAAATGCTCGTCCATCGCGTGGGCGCCGGCCAGCAGCTCGGCGAAGCGGTCGGGGCCGATCATCAGCAGGATGGGCAGGCCGATGGCCGACCACAGGCTATAGCGGCCGCCCACCCAGTCCCAGAAGCCGAACATGTTGTCGGTGTCGATGCCGAAGGCCGCGACCTCCTTGGCGTTGGTCGACACGGCCACGAAGTGCTTGGCCACCGCGTCCGCCGGCGCGCCCTGGGCCAGCAGCCAGTCGCGCGCCGTGTGGGCGTTGGCCAGCGTTTCCTGCGTGGTGAAGGTCTTGGAGGCGATGATGAACAGCGTCGTCTCCGCATCCACCTTCTTCAGCACCTCGGCGATGTGGGTGCCGTCGACGTTGGAGACGAAATGGGCCTGCAGGTGCGGGTGGTGATAGGGGGTCAGCGCCTGGGTCACCATGACGGGGCCCAGGTCGGAACCGCCGATGCCGATGTTGACGATGTCGGTGATGGGCTGGCCGGTCCAGCCGCGCCACACCCCATCGCGGACGGCGGTGGCGAAGGCGCCCATGCGATCCAGCACGGCGTGCACATCCGGCACCACGTTGCGGCCGTCGACCAGCACCGTGGCGCCCTTGGGCTGGCGCAGGGCGGTGTGCAGCACGGCGCGGCCTTCCGTCAGGTTGATGGCGGCACCGGCGAACATCCGGTCGCGCCAGCCTTCCAGGTCACGGGCGCGGGCGAAGTCCAGCAGCAGGGGCAGGGTCTCGTCGGTCAGCCGGTTCTTGGAATAGTCCAGCAGCAGGGTGCCCAGCTTCAGGGAGTATTTGTCGAACCGCTCCGGGTCGGCGGCGAACAGGTCGCGCATATGCACGCCGTCCAGCGCCTGGCGGTGCCGGGCCAGCGCCGCCCAAGCCGGGGACTGAACCAGGGGCGTGTCCGGGGTGGGGGTCTGCGTGGCTGACATCGTTCTCTCCTGACCTGTGGCCAGGGGCATCCGGATCCCATTATCCCGCCCCTGGAAAGCCCCAGGGGTTTAGCACGGTTGCCGGGGGTTAAGCAGCGGTCCGGAGGGGAATTTCGTCCGTTTGACGCGATTTTGTCCCCGTTTTTGACGTTACCGGGCGGGGGCGCGGCGGCGCAGGCCCGGGCGAATGGGGCCACTTGGCACAAGCCGGCGGGCCGGATCGGTTCCATCGCCCGCTACGCGCTTGATCGCCCCCGCCGCCCGGCGACAATGGTGACAATGCCGCAACCCTGGACGAGTCCGCCCCCATGTCCCGTCTTCATCGAATCGCCCTCGCCCTGCCCCTCTCGGTCGTGACACTCACCGCCGCCGCCAGCGCCTGGGCGGGGGAACGCAGCTGGACGCTGCAGGGGCAGTCCCTGCGGATCACAACCCCCTGCGCCCGCACGGTGGACATCACCGCCTCATCCAGCGCGCACGACGTAAGCATCCGGGCCACGGCGGATGACCCGAAGGAGCTGGACCAGCTGACGGCCAGCGGCGGCCAGGTGGCCCAGCTGGGCATCAGCGGCCGCCGCTGCTACCGCGAGGGGGAGGATTGGACGCGCTGGCAGCCCACCTTGCGCATCGCCATCACCGTACCCGCCGGTATCCCGCTGGAGGTGCAGGAGGGCGGGTCCACCGACTACCAGGCCAACGGCGGCTTCGGCGCCCTGGGGCTGACCCTGGACGGCTCTGGCGATTTCAAGGTCGACCGGGTGGCGGGCGGCGCCCAGATCCGCATCCATGGGTCGGGCGATACCCAGCTGGATCGCCTGGAGGGCGCGCTGAAGGTACGCGTGGCCGGCTCGGGCAATGTCGGCATCATCCAGATGACCGGCCCCTCCACCGACCTGGAGAGCAGCGGCAGCGGCACCATCACCATCGGCGGGGGCAGCGGCGGCACCACCCAGGCCAAGATCAGCGGATCGGGCAACGTCACCCTGCCGGCGGTGCAGGACCTGCGCCTGACCATCGACGGCTCGGGCGATCTGGCGGCGGCCAAGGTGCAAGGGCCCTTGTCGGCCCATCTCGGCGGTTCGGGTTCGCTGACCATCCACGCGGTGTCGGCGCCCACCGCCCAACTGAAGCAGTCGGGCAACGGCGACATCACCATCGACGGCGGGGAGATCGGCACCCTGTCCACCGCCATCAGCGGCAGCGGCGACCAAGTGCTGCACGTCAAGGTCACCGATGCCACCCTCTCGCTGAGCGGCAGTGGTGACGTGACGATCGATCAGGTGACCGGCCGGCTGGAGCAGTCACGCAGCGGCAGCGGCGACGTTCACGCGGGCGGACGCTGACCTGACGGGATTGATCAACGGGCCTGGCGGCGGGCGGGGCGCACCATGGCCCGGGACCGGGGCAGGCGCACCGGTTCCGACTGAACCACCGCGACATCCTCCTCCACGGCGAACAGGCCGCCCTGGTCCACCACCACCGGTGCGGGGGCCGGTGCGGGCGCGGCGGCGGGCAGGGCACTGTCGGGCAGGACACTCAGGGGCAGGCCGATGGCGTCGCCCAGGGACGCCATTTCCTTTGGCAGGCCGTTAGAAGCCTTGGGGGCCTTGGCGGGCAAGGTGGGGCTGACATCCTGGGGCAGCATGGCGTCATCGCCCAGGGCGCGATACTCCCGCACCAGTTCCTGCAGGGTGGACCACACGGAACGGATTTCCCCCTCCAGCACGGCACGGCGCCGGTGCAGGGCGGCAGGATCTGCCTTGATGGCGGCAAGAATTGCCGAGATGGGAAGGCCGTCAAGGCTGTCGGAACCGGCGCCGGGACGCGCGGCCCGGCGGCGTGCGCCCAAGCCGTTGGGCAGCGGATTGTCCTGCATGGCCACGGCCGCCGGGGTTTCCGGAGCGGTCCGGCCCGCCAGGGGACCGGCCTGGAAGAAGCGTGCCTTGAAATCGTCGAACGTGAACGTCATCGGAACCCCCCGGAGCCTGGATCGCTGTCAGGAGTCCAACAGCAACCCGCATGCCAGCGGGCGGGGCGTCACGGGCGGCGGAAAAGGGAGGCCATCCTCCGGGCTTGACACCGGAAACGACCCGGAGCTTGCAAAACGCAATGCATGGGGCAAGGGTTTGCCCGAAAATCATCAGTCCATGACAAAAGGCCCGGAGGGAGGTCATCCCGTCCGGGCCTTCGCATTGGGGCAGGCGTCAGTGGGCGCCGGCAGAGCTGCTGTCGCGCTGCACCGTCGGGGCGTTCGCCGACGGCTTGTCGTCACCCTTCCAGAACATCAGGCTGTCCAGGAAACCACGGTCGCCGACCACGGTGCCCGGCCATTCCTTGTCGACGATCTTGCGGATCTGCGGGTCGGCCTGATCGCCGCCGGCCTTGGCCACGAGGGCCGCTTCGCCCTTGCTCTGGTTGGCGGTGGCGGAGGCCACGGCCGTCGCCTCGGTGGTGGCGGCGCCGAACACGGTGCTGGTGGCCCGCGTCTCCTTCACGATCTCCTGCGGGCGCGGGCTGCCCGGCTGCGGCGGACGCAGGTTGAAATCGGGCGGCACCTCCAGCGGCGCGCGCGCCAGCACCCGAAACTCGTCCGGCGTCGGCCGCGACCCGCCGAACAGGTAGTCCAGGCTGTCACACCCCGTCAGGGCTGCCAAACCGGCCGCCGCGAGCATCAGCCGCGCGCTAAACACCTTAGAATTCTCGCCCATATCCTCGTCCGTCGAATGTAGGCCCCGGACCCCGGGACCCCGTGAACCTGACCCTAACCCACTCTGGGAACCCGTTGGGTAAACCCCACCCGGGGAACCCCACCGTTCCCCAACTGGCGTTCCCCTGCCGGCATTCCCCGTGCCGGCGACACCCTACCGCGTCGCGGGCCTGACGAACAGCCCATCCACGACCAGCACCAGCATCCCGACCACGATGCCGCTGTCGGCGACGTTGAATGCCGGCCAATGCCATGCCGCGATGTGGAAGTCCAGAAAATCAACGACGGCGCCCAGGCGCAGCCGGTCGATCACATTCCCCAACGCCCCGCCGATCACCATGCCGGCGCAGACCGCCTCGACCAGGCGGGCCGCGCGCCGCATCCACACCGCCATGGCGGCGGTGATGACCAGGGCTAACACGATCAACATGACGGTGCCCGTCGCGCCGCCCTGATTAAACAGGCCGAAGCTGACACCGTGATTCCAGACCAGCACCAGGTTGAAGAAGGGCAGCAGGGTGATGCCGTCACCCGCCTCGGCGAAGCGGCCCAGGATGGCGGCCTTGCTGGCCTGGTCGGCGGCCAGGACCAGGGCCGCCGCGACCAGGCCAGGAACACCGAAGCGCCCCAAGACGCGGGCCAGCATGCTCATACCTGGTCGCCCCCAACGGGACCAACGGCGTCATCGCAGCGATGGCACAGTTGTTCCACACCTTCGGCGGCGGCCGGCACCTCCGGCAGGATGCGCCAGCAGCGCTCGCACTTCTCACCCTCGGCCGCGCCGAACACCACGCCCACGCCGGCCACGTCGGCCAGGGCGAAGGCGCCTTCCGGCGCCGGCTCCAGGGTCACGGTGATGCCGGAGGTGATGCTGATTTCCGCCAGATCCAGGCCGGCGAGAGCCGCCTGATGCTCCGGCTGCACATGCACCGTCGGATGCGCCTGCAGGGAGGAGCCGATGGTCTTGTCGGCGCGCTTCAGTTCCAGGGCGCCGGTGACCACGCGGCGCAGGTCGCGCACCACCGCCCAGCGGGCGGCCAGGGCGTCGTCGCGCCAGCCGGCCGGAATGTCCGGGAACTGGCGCAGATGCACGCTCTCCGGCAGCGCCGCCCGGCGGGCGTCGTCGCCCTCGGCGCGGAAGGCCAGCCAAGCCTCCTCCGTCGTGAAGCACAGGATGGGGGCCAGCCAGGCCGTCAGCGTCAGGAACAGCTGCTCCAGCACCGTGCGCACGGCGCGGCGGCGGTCGCTGGTCGGCGCGTCGCAGTACAGGCTGTCCTTGCGGACGTCGAAGTAGAAGGCCGACAGGTCCACCGCGCAGAAGTTATGCAGCTCGGTGATCAGGCGGTGCAGGTCGTATTCCTTGGTAGACTGGCGCACGATGCCGTCCATCTCGGCCAGGCGGTGCAGCACCCAGCGCTCCAGGTCAGGCATGGCCGCCGATTCCACCCGCTCGGCCTCCGTGAAGTCGGCCAGGGCGCCCAACAGATAGCGCAGGGTGTTGCGCAGGCGGCGGTAAAGGTCGGCGTTGCTCTTCAGGATTTCCTTGCCGACCTTCAGGTCCTCCGAATAGTCGGAGCCCACGACCCACAGGCGCAGGATGTCGGCGCCGTATTCCTCCATCACCTGCTGCGGCGCCACCACGTTGCCCAGGGACTTGGACATCTTGCGGCCCTGTTCGTCCAGGGCGAAGCCGTGGGTCAGCACCGCCTTGAAGGGCGCGCGGCCCCGGGTGCCGCAGCTTTCCAGTAGCGAGGAATGGAACCAGCCGCGATGCTGGTCCGACCCCTCCAGGTAGAGGTCGGCGGGCGACGACAGGTCGTTGCGCCGCTCCAGCACGAAGGCGTGGGTGGAACCCGATTCGAACCAGACGTCGACGATGTCGAACACCTGGTCGTAATCGGCGGGGTCATAGTCCGGGCCCAGGAAGTCGGCGGCGGGCCGGCTGTACCAGGCATCCGCCCCCTCGGTCTCGAAGAAGCTGGCGATGCGGTTCAGCACGCCCTCGTCCTTCAGGGGCTGGCCATCCGTCTTGGACAGGAACAGGGCGATGGGCACGCCCCAGGCGCGCTGCCGGCTGATGCACCAGTCGGGGCGGCTTTCCACCATGGAATAGATGCGGTTGCGGCCTTGCGGCGGCACCCACTGCGTCTCATCGATGGCCGCCAGCGCCCGCGTCCGCAGGTCGTTGGTGTCCATGGAGATGAACCACTGCGGCGTGGTGCGGAAGATCAGCGGCGCCTTGGACCGCCAGCTGTGCGGATAGCTGTGCTTCAGGTTGCCCTTGGCCAGCAGCGCCCCTTGCGCGATCAGGGTGCTGATGGACTTGCCGTTGGCGTCGCCCGGCTTGCCCTCGGGCGTGTAGACGCGGGCGCCGGCGAACAGCGGCACATGGGCGTAGTAGCTGCCGTCCGCGTCCACGGTCTGCGGCACCTCCAGCCCGAACTTGCGGCCGAGGTCGAAGTCCTCCGCGCCATGGCCGGGGGCGGTGTGGACGAAGCCGGTGCCGGCGTCGGACGTGACATGGTCGCCCGGCAGCAGCGGCACGGCATAGTCGTAGCCGCCGTTGGCCTCCGGATGGCCGCGGAAGGGATGGGCCAGGATGGCGCCGTTGAGGTCGGCGGCGGTGACGTCGGCGCCCTTCGCGAATGTCGCCTTGGCCGATGTCGCCACCCCGTCGGCCAGGGCCTGGGCCAGGATCAGCTTTTCACCCACCTTGGCGAGCGAGCCTTCCTGGGCCTCGGTCACGGTATAGACGGCGTAGGGGATATCCTCGCCATAGGCCACGGCGCGGTTGCCCGGCATGGTCCAGGGGGTGGTGGTCCAGATGACGACCGCGGCGCCGTTCAGCACCGGCGTGGGCGCCGCCACCACGGGGAAGCGCACCCAGATCATGGGCGAGGTCACGTCCTGATACTCGACCTCCGCCTCGGCCAGGGCGGTCTTTTCCACCACCGACCACATGACGGGCTTGGCGCCCTTGTACAGGCCGCCATTCAGCAGGAACTTGTGGATCTCGCGCACGATGGCGGATTCGGCGTCGAACGCCATGGTCAGGTAGGGGTTCTGCCAGTCGCCTTCCACACCCAGGCGGCGGAACTCGGCGGCCTGGATACCCACCCATTCGGCGGCGAAGTTGCGGCATTCGGCCCGGAACTGCAGGACGGGCACCTCGTCCTTATCCTTGCCGGCCTTGCGGTACTTCTCCTCGATCTTCCATTCGATGGGCAGGCCGTGGCAGTCCCAGCCGGGGACGTAGACGGCGTTGCGGCCCTGCATCTGCTGGCTGCGGATAACCACATCCTTCAGGATCTTGTTGACCGCGTGGCCGATATGGATGTTGCCGTTGGCGTAGGGCGGGCCGTCATGCAGCACGAAGGGCGCGCGTTCCGCCCCATCCTGGCGCAGCTTGCCGTACAGGTCGATGGCCGCCCAGTGGGCCAGCAACTCCGGCTCCTTCTTCGGCAGGCCGCCGCGCATGGGGAAATCGGTACGCGGCAGGAAAACGGTGTCTTTAAGATCGCGGGTCATGGCGGGTCAGAAAATCCGGTGTTCGGATGGCGGCCCTCCCTGGCCCGGGCGCGGAAGCGGGCGTCCCGGGAGAAGGCCGGCGGGATTGTCGGCGGTGGCGGTACGCGGATGAACGCGCCCAAATCCCGGCCCCCCTCAGGAGACCGGGTCGATAATTCGCAGGTCCATGACCCTGATCTGGCGCGGTATCAACATGGGGGCGGATGTTAGCAGCCGGCCCCAGCGGGTCAAGCGGCATGGGACGGAACCGGTCGGCGTCACGGCGATGACCCGGTTCACGTTTTAGGCAGGGTGGCCAGGCGGCGGCGCGCCTCACCCGCATCGCTGAGAATCTGGTCCTTCAGCGCCTGGAAGCTCTCGAACTTCATCTCCGGCCGGATGAAGTCCAGCAACTGGACACGGACATGCCGGCCGTAGAGGTCGCCGTCGAAATCGAACAGGTGGGCCTCCAGCCGCTCGACCGTGCCGCCCACGGTGGGGCGGCGGCCCAGGTTGGCCACGCCGTCATGCCAGACGGTGGCCGCGCCCTCGTCCACCCCGGCGCGCACGGCATAGACGCCGAACTGGGGGCGCAGGTAATCGTGGATTTCGATGTTGGCGGTGGGGAAGCCGATGGTGCGGCCGCGCTTGTCGCCGTGCTCGACCCGGCCCTCGATCTCGAACGGGTGGCCCAGGATGGCGGCGGCCTCTTGCGGGCGGCCTTCCTGCAGATGGCGGCGGACGGAGGTGGAGGAATAAGGCTCCCCCGCCCCGTTGGCCACCGGCCGCGCCTCGGTCACGCCAAAGCCGTGTTGAGCGCCCAGGGTCCGCAGCAGGCCCATGTCCCCGCCCCGGTTGTGGCCGAACAGGAAGTCGTAGCCCGCCACGACATGATGCGCACCCAGGCCTTGGACCAGCACCTTCTCCACGAACTCCTCCGCCGTCATGCCCGACAGGGCGGCGTCGAAGTGCAGCACCACCAGGGCGTCGACGCCCAACGCGGCGACCAGGCGCGCCTTGATGCGCAGTGGCGTCAGGCGGAAGGGCGGGTCGTCGGGGCGGAAGAAGCTGCGCGGGTGCGGCTCGAACGTCATGACGGCGGCGGGGCGGCCCAGGTCATCGGCCAAGGCCCTGGCCTGGCCGATGACGGCGCGATGCCCCAGGTGCACGCCGTCGAAATTGCCCAAAGCCACCACCGCCCCGCGCACGTCGGCGGGCGCATCCTCATAGTGGCGCAATAGCTTCATGACCGGCGGCTTTTCATCGCTTGGGTGGGCCGTGGAACGGGCGGAAATCCAATGCGTCCGGATATAGGCTTTAACGGCCCGCTCTGCAAAGCCCCTTCCCACGCATGCGGCACGCCCTCACGCCGCATGCGCCGGCCCCGCGCCGGCCCTCGGCATGGCGTTCAGGGCGGCGCTGGCGAACAGCAGCAGGGCGGTCACGAAGAACACGGACCGCATGCCGACATGCCCGCCGATGAAACCGCCCAGCAGCGGCCCGGCCACCTGCCCCGCGAATTGGGCGGAGGTGGAATAGCCCAGGATGGCGCCCGCCACCCGGTCGGGCACGCTGTGCCGGATCAGGGTGGTGATGGCAGGCAACAGGCCGGCCAGGGTCAGCCCCATCAGGAAGCGCAGGGCGATCAGTTGCCAGACATGGGTGACGAAGGCCTGGGGGATCATCAGCACGCCAGTGGCAGCCAGGCAGGCCACCACCACCGCACGCGGCCCCAGCCGGTCGGTCAGTCGCCCCACGCGCGGCGCCGCCAGCATGCTGGCCAGCGCCCCGGCGGCCATCACCAGCCCGGACAGGAAGGCGACGTCGCTGTCGGGTGGGGCGATCTGGCCGACATAGACGGTGATGATGGGCTCGATCGACATATTGGCGACCATCAGCATACAGGCGGTCAGCAGCATGGCGTACACGGGCCGCCGGTCGGGGATCTGGCGCCACGGGCTGCCCACAAGAGGGGGCCCGGCGACCTTGGCCCGCGGTTCCTCGCGGATCAGGGTGGCGGTGGCGATAAAGGTCAGGAAGATGGCGCCGCCCGCGGCGAAGAAGGTCTGCCGCAGACCGATCAGCCCCGGCAGGGCGCCACCGATCAGCGGCCCCGCCAAGCTGCCGGCCAGGATGCCGGTGGACAGGACCCCCAGGGCCCAGCCGGACCGGGACTTGGGCGTCTGCGTCGCCACCAGCACGATGGAGCCGGAGGCGTAGCCCCCCAATAGGCCCGCCAGCAACCGCAAGGCCACCAGTTGATAGACATCCCGGACCAGTCCGGTCAGCGCGATGGCCGCCGCCATGGCGAAGCTGGCGCGGATCAGGATGATCTTGCGGCCGTAGCGGTCGGCAAACCGGCCCCACAGGGGGGCGGTGGCCCCGGCACCGAAGAAGGTGGCGCCATAGGCGACACCCGACCACTGCACGATGGCGGCGTGACCACTCACCCCCAGATGCTCCACATACAGGGGCAGGAAGGGCAATATCAGGCTGAGGCCCGCGATGGTGGTGAAGGATCCGAACAGGCAGACGTACAGGTTCCGTCGCCAGTGCAGGGATTCCATGATCGTCAATCCTGATGGGGCAGCATCGTTCATCCCGGAAACTGGCGCCATGACCACCGCGGGTCCATCGTTAACCTGTCGGTGGAGATGGGCGCCCCTGTCATGCCCCTACGCCGGCACGATGTGAGCGGGCTCATAGCGCGCCGCCGGGAACCGGCAAAAGATCGAAAAAATATGCCTTGTGGGGTGGACGGGCGCGGCGAATCGCCCCGACAATCAGCAAAGCATCACCGACAGCCAGCCGCGCCAGGATCGCCGCCGTCATGGACACCGCAGTCGAAACACCCGCCGTCCGGGCGGACCAGGCGGGCACCACCGGATGGTCCTGCACGTACCTGGAGCGTCCCGACGGCGCGCGTTTGCGCCTGGGGTCGTGGCAGGGGGGTGAGGCTGCCGGGCGGCGCGGCACCTGCCTGCTGGTCAACGGCCGCAGCGAGTTTCTGGAAAAATACGCCGAACAGGCCGCCGAGTGGGCCGCCCGGGGCTGGCGGGTGGTGTCGTTCGACTGGCGGGGCCAGGGCCTGTCCACGCGCGCTCTGGCCAACCGGCACATGGGGCACATCGACGACTTCGGCACCTACCTGGACGATTTGGACGCGGTGATGGCGGCGTTGTGCCCGCCCACGGGGCCGGTCGTGGCTTTCGCCCACAGCATGGGCGGCCATCTCATGCTGCGCCATGTGCTGGACTGTGACACGGCGATGGAGGTGCCGCGGTTGAAGGCGGTGATCCTGTGCGCCGCCATGCTGCGCATCAACACCACCCCCCTGCCCGCCCCTGCGGCGGCGCTGATCGCCGACCTGGCCTGCCGCCAGGGCAAGGCGGAGGCTTACGCCGCCGGCCAACGCGATTTCGATCCGGACGCCCAACGGTTCGAGGGCAACACCCTGACCAGCGACGCCCGCCGCTTCCAAGTCGCCCTGGACGCCTGCCGCCACCAGCCGGACCTATGCCTGGGCGGGGTCACCTACGGCTGGCTGTCGGCCGCCTTCCGGTCCATGGATTACCTGGGCCACAGCGACATGTCGGGACTGAACCTGCCCATCCAGATCCTGGCGGCCGGCGCCGACCGCATCGTGCGCTCCCCCGCCCTGCGCGCCCTGGCCCGCCGCCTGCCCAATGCCTGGTTCCACCAGTATCCCGGCGCCCAGCACGAACTGATGATGGAGACTGACGCCATCCGCCGCGCGGTGTGGGAGGATATCGACCACTTCCTGGAGGAAAACGGGTTGTAATTACCCCTGGTCCGGCGGCATCAGCATCAGGGGCTGCAGCGCCGGGGCCAGCACGCGCAGCAACTGGGCCGGCAATGCGCTGGTGAAATGGTAGTTGGCGGCCTGAGCCCCATGGACATGGGCGGTGATGACGCCGAAGAAGCGATCGCCGGCATAGAAGACAAAGGTGGCCGTGCGGTTCACCACCCGCGATTCCAGCAGCACCCCGCCGGGCCCGAAGCGGTCGAAGCGCTGGTCACCCGTGCCGGTCTTACCACCCAGGGGCAGCGGGTTGCCCTCGGCGTCGTGGAAGGCGCCCTTGGCGCGCTGGGCCGTGCCGTTCTGCACCACATCCAGCAGGTGGGCCTTCACCACGTCCACCAACTCATGGGACAGCACGCGCTCCCCCTTCAGCCGGTCATCCAGACCCACCGTCGCCTCATAGGGTGTGCCGGCGGCGAAGTGCAGGCGGGTGATGCGCGCGGTGGGCAGGCGGATGCCGTCGTTGACGATGATACCCATCAGGTCGGCCAGCGCCCCGGGCCGGTCGCCCGAGCTGCCGATGGCGGTGGCGTAGGAGGGCACCAGCGCCTCGAAGGGATAGCCCAGGCGCTTCCAGTCGGCATGGATGCGGGCGAAGGCCTGTTCCTCCAGCACGATGCCGATGCGGGTGTCCTGCGCGTGCTTGTAGCGGGTGGAGAACAGCCACTGATAGCTTTCCTGGCGCGAGCTGCTGCTTTCCTTCAGCATCTGGCGCTTGGGCGCCTTGGGGCTTTCCTGCAGATAGGCCACCAGCCATAATTCCAGCGGATGGACGCCGGCCATGTAGCCCCGGTCGTTCAGGGTCCACTTCTCCGGGTCCGCCTTCTCGAACAGGGCGGCCACCGTGGCGGGCTTCAGCGGTTGCGGCTTGGCGTTGACATGCGCCCCGGGGGCACGGGTCTCGTTCTCCGTGGCGCCGTGGGCCGCCAGGAAGCGGGCCAAATCCTCCGGCGTCGAATTGGGTCGGACGGAGCGGTAGATGACGGCCAGCCGCTCCTCCCGCGTGCCGGCCTTGGCCGCCAGCTTTTCCAGCGCCTGGTCGGGGTTCAGGCCGCCATACTCATCCCAGAAATGGTTCAGGAAGGTGCTGCCCTCCCGGTCCGCGAACTGGGCCAGGTAGGTTTGGCGGGCCGGGTTGCGCGGATCGTCCAGGACGTCGTCCTTCCGCGCCGGCCCTTCGGCGATGTAGTGGTTCACCACGTCGCGCATCAGGCGGATGAACACCAGGTTGACCGAGCGGCGCAGCGCCTCCGACACCGTCAGGATACGGTGGTCGTCCGACTTTTCGAAATTGTTGAAGCTGTGCAGGCCGCCGCCGGTGAAGAAGCGCTCACCCGTGCCGGCGGAATAGGTCCGCTCCATGGCCGCGTTCAGCAGGGCCGGCAGCCCCTGATCGCCCGTCTGCGCCAGCGTCTGGGTCACCCAGCGCGTCAGGTTGTCGTCCGCCGCAGCCGAAATGTCGCGCAACGCGGCGGCGTCGCGCTGGTGATAGTCACGGTACAGCTTCTCGATGATCTCAAGATAGGAGATCAGGGTGCGCAGCTTGGCGGTGGAGCCCAAATCCAGGCGCGCGCCCTCGTTCAGGTCCAGCGGCTGGTCCAGGGTGTCGACCTGCACCCGCACCAGGTTGGCGTGGGGCGCGCGTTCATACAGGGTGACGGAATAGACCACCTTGGCGGGATCGGCCCCGGTCAGCAGCCGGTCGCCGGTCAGGCCAAGCTCCGCCGTCGCCGCCGGGTCGGCCAGGCGCTTCAGCACCGCCGTCACCCGTTCCTGCGCCGCCTGGTCCAGCGTCGTGTCGGTGGTGAGGTCCAGGCGGTCCAGCTGATACAGCGTGTGGGCGCCCAGCATGGAGATGAGGCGGTTGCGGATGGCGTTGACCGCCTTCTGCTCCACATAGGAGACATCGGGCGGGTCCGGCGCCTCCTCCCGGAAGCGCAGTTGGAAGTTCTGCGCGGCGTCGGCCAGCGCCGGGGGGATGACGCCCGCCTTTTCCAGCACCCGCAGATGCTCGTTGCACAGGGCGTCCAGCGCCGTGCGGTTGGCGGTCAGGTAAAAAGACGGGCGCCGCTGGGCCAGCAGCAGGCTGAGGACCTGCTTATAGACCACCGCCTGGGTCGCCAAATCCTCCTCCGTCCGGGGCTGGTCGCGCAGGATCTGGTTCGCCGTGGCGAAGTCGGTGCCATACCAGGCCCACAGGCCGTCGCCCAGGCCATTGATCTCCCCGATGCCGGGCCGGGCCGACAGGGGCGTGGAGTTCAGGTAATCCACCAGGATGCGGAAGCGGGTCTGGGTCGTGTCCGCGCCATCCATGTAGGCGCGCATGCTGGCCGACGCCATCTGGCGCAGCTTCTCCACCCCGTCGGCCGTTTGGCCGCCGGCGGAATGGCGATACTTCTCCGTCTGCGTCGCCAGGGTGCTGCCGCCGATGCGCTGGGCGCCCGGGTTGATGACCTGCAAGGGGATTTGCAGCAGGGCCAGGCCGAAGCGGTCCCAATCCACCGCCGGATTGCGATAGGGGTGCGCCGGGTCCAGCAGCTTGCGGTTCTCGATGAACAGCAGGGTGTCGGCCACCAGCGGCGGGACGGAGGCGAAGCTGGTGAACACCCGCTCCGGATAGCTGGCGCCGTAAAGCAGCGTGCCGCCGCGGTCCAGCACCTGCAGCCCGGCCGAGGTTTTCTCCGCATAGGGCGGATAGAAGCTGAGGTCCAGATAGTCCAGCAGGGTGGGCGACATGCGCGCCTGGGCGGTGACGCGGTAGGGACCGGCCGTGAGCCGCTCCAGGAAGCTGGGCATCTGGGTATAGCCCAGCCTCTCGTCATAAGGCCCGCCGGTGGGGTAGCGCACCGCCGTGGTGGGCCCGGGATAGACGGAGAAGCGCAGGTCGCGGCCCACCCGGGCCAGCAATGCGGATTCAAAGCCGGACGTTTGCGTCTCCAGCCAGGCCGCGCCCCCGATGCCCCCCATGATGGCCAGGCTGGTGGTCCAGCCCAGGATACGCACCCATAGCGGGGTGCCCCGGCGACGGACCTTGGGACCGGCGGCGTCGGTATCGGCGGCCTTGGCTCCCGGCGACAGGCGGGACACGGGTGGACGCAACGCGGCCAAGGTGTCGCCGCGCCCGCCGATGCCCGCCAGAGGGCTCCCGCCCAAGCTGTTCTCGGTGCTGGTCGTCATCGCCCGCGTACGCGGTACCCCCCTAGCGCAGACCCGTCCAGGCCATCCGGCGAAAGCCCCACCCTCAACTGGAACCCATCGTCACTTGGAACTAAGCGGCCTTAACCCGCCCGTGATCAAGCGATATCAAGGGCCGCCTGCTGTTGGGGGTAGCCCCGCGCCGGTGTTATCCGAACACGGGCGAAGCCCCGAACACCGGATCTTCGATGCAAGCCCCGCGCCGCGCAGCCGTCAGCGGGCGCGACCGAACGATTCCAGCAGGTGACCCGGCAGGTCCGCACGGGCCACGGCCGCTTGCTCGCCGCTCGCCAGCCGCTTCACCGTGACGGTGCCCGCCGCCTTCTCATCCGGGCCCATCATCAGCACCACGGGAATGCCGGCACGGTCGGCATATTTCATCTGCTTGGCGATTTTTGCCGGCTCCAGATGCACCTCGACGTTCAGGCCGGCAGTGCGCAACTCACCCGCCAGGGCCAGGTAGTCGGGCAGCAGTTCGGGCGCGAACTGGGTGACCAGTACGTCGATGGTGCTGGTCTGGTCCTTCACCAGACCGGCCTGGTCCAACACATAGAACAGGCGGGTGGCGCCGATGGAGATGCCCACGCCCGGCAGCTTGCTCTTGGTGTACTGGCTGGCCAGGTTGTCATAGCGCCCGCCAGAGCAGACGCTGCCCATCTGGGGGAAGTCGGTCAGGAAGGTCTCGTACACCGTGCCGGTGTAGTAATCGAGGCCGCGGGTGATGGAGAAATTGACGCGGAAATGGCTGTCCGGCACGCCCAGGGCGCGCAGGCCCGCCACCACCTGGGTCAGCTCATCCAGGCCTTCCTGGGCCAGGGCGCTGGCGCTGCCCAGATCCTTGGCCTTGGCCAACATCTCATCTGTGCTGCCATCGATGCCGACGAAGGCCAGGATGGCGTCGGCCGTCTCGGCCGACAGCGCCTGTTCCCCCGTCAGGGTGGTGCGCACGGCGTCCACGCCCACCTTGGGCAGCTTGTCGATCTCACGCAGCACGGCGGCCTGGGCCTCGCCCTCGCTCAACCCCAGCCCTTCCAGGAAGCCGCGCAGGATCTTGCGGTTGGACAGGTTGATCTGGAAGGGGCCGACATCGATGCCCACCGCCGCCAGATCGCGGAACACGGTGTAGATGACGGCCGGCATCTCCGCGTCATAGGCGACGGACAGGCTGTCCTTGCCGATGACGTCGATGTCGCACTGATAGAACTCGCGGTAACGGCCCTTCTGCGCCCGCTCCCCGCGATAGACGCGCTGAATCTGATAACGGCGGAAGGGGAAGCTGAGATCGTGCTCATGCTCCGCGACATAGCGGGCGGTGGGCACGGTCAGGTCGAAGCGCAGGGCGATGTCCGGGCGCTTGGCCTGTTCCAGGGCGCCGGTCGACTGCACGAAATAGATCTGCTTTTCCGTCTCGCCGCCCGACTTGGTCAGCAGCACGTCCACGGTCTCGAACACCGGCGTTTCGATCTGCAGGAAGCCGAAGCGCTCATAGCCCCGCCGGATGGTGTCCAGCATGCGCTGGAAGGCGATCTGCTTGGACGGCAGCAGTTCCATCGTGCCGGGCGGCGTGCGGGGGGCGATCAGGGCCATGGGATCGGACTCGGATTTTAAGAGACGGACAAGACGGGCTTCATACCCGATTTGCCCGGTGGCGCGCCACAAGCATGGGTCGCGCGTCCCAAGCATGGGCCATCCGCGACACCTGGGGCGCACAGGGGTTGAGCCCAGGCACCTGAGCGCGTACCACTGGCGCCCGGACATCATAAGCCGGACCCATCCCCATGAGCGCGACCACCGCCGCCCGCCTGACCCTGCGCCGCCCCGACGATTGGCACCTGCACGTCCGCACCGGGGCCATGCTGCGCGCCGTGCTGCCGCACTCCGCCCGCCAGATGGGCCGGGCCATCATCATGCCCAACCTCGTTCCGCCGGTGACCGACCGCGCCGCCGCCCGGCGCTACAAGGCGGAGATCGAGGAAGTCCTGGCCACCTTGCCCGAGAACGGGGGTGCCCGCTTCCAGCCGCTGATGACCGCCTACCTGACCGATGGCAGCAGCGCCGATGAGATCGCCGCCGGTTATGAGGAAGGGCTGTTCCGGGCGGTGAAGCTGTACCCGGCCCATGCCACCACCAATTCCGCCCACGGCGTCACCGACCTCGCCAACGTGGCCGGCGTGCTGGCGCGCATGCAGGACATCGGCATGCCCCTGCTGGTCCATGGCGAGGTGACCGACCCCGCCATCGACATCTTCGACCGTGAGGCCGTGTTCATCGAGCGCGTGCTGCTGCCCCTGATGGAGCGCTACCCGGCCCTGAAGATCGTGCTGGAACACGCGACAACCGAGGAGGCGGTGGCCGTGGTGGAGGCGCACGGGGCCAGTGGGCGCCTCGCCTGCACCATCACCGCCCATCACCTGATGATCAACCGGTCGTCCATCTTCGCGGGCGGCATCCGCCCGCACCTCTACTGCCTGCCCATCGCCAAGCGGGAGAAGCACCGACTGGCCCTGCGCCGCGCCGCCACCAGTGGCCAGCCCTGGTTCTTCCTGGGCACCGACAGCGCGCCGCACCCCACCAGCGCCAAGGAATCAGGCTGCGGCTGCGCCGGCATCTATACGGCGGCCAGTGCCATCGAGCTTTACGCCCAGGTCTTCGATGAGGAAGGCAAGCTGGACGCGCTGGAGGCTTTCGCCAGCCTGAACGGCCCGCGCTTCCACGGCTTGGCGCCGAACGAGGACACCATCACCCTGGTACGCGACGGCCATATCGTTCCCGACCTGGTGGACGCCGGCGGCAGCAACGCTGTCCTGCCCTTCCGCGCCGGCGAACGGCTGGACTGGCGCCTGCTGCAGGACTAAGGCGTGTGGCATTTGATCGTAACCGCTCAAATGCCCCCTCAAGCGCCGGGCGCGGCCATCCGGCCGCTTGGCTATCCTCGCTGCGCCCTCCGGTGCTCGCTCCGGCAGACGCAGTCGCGTCCTACAACGGCATGAGTTACTTGCTCATGCCCGTTGGTGTAATTACCCACCCAATTCCCAATTCAGCGCCCGAGGTCCCCCATGATCGACGCCCAGACCGCCGCCAGTTTGACCGCCCGCATGCTGCTGGACATCAAGGCGATCCATTTCAACGCCGCCCAGCCCTTCATCCTGACCTCGGGCAAGGCCAGCCCGGTCTATATCGACTGCCGCAAGGTCATCAGCTTCCCGCGCGCCCGCTCGGCCATCATCGATTACGCCGTGCAGACGGTGATGCGCGATGCCGGGTTCGAGGCGTTCGACGGTGTGGCCGGCGGTGAGACGGCCGGCATCTCCTACGCCGCCTGGATGGCCGACCGCATGGGCCTGCCCATGCAGTACGTGCGCAAGAAGCCCAAGGGCTTCGGCCGCAACGCCCAGATCGAAGGCCAGTTCGACGAAGGCGACCGCATCCTGTTGGTGGAAGACCTGACCACCGACGGCGGCAGCAAGGTGGGCTTCGTCAACGCCCTGCGCCAGGCCGGTGCGGTGTGTGAGCACGCCTTCGTCGTCTTCCACTACGGCATCTTCCCCAAGAGCGTGGAGACGATGAAGGAGATCGGCGTCACCCTGCATGCCCTGACCACCTGGTGGGACGTGCTGAAGGTGGCCCGCGACCACAATTATTTCGATACCGCAACGATGGCGGAAGTGGAGAAGTTCCTGCACGCCCCGGCCGAATGGTCGGCCGCCAACGGCGGCAAGGTGGAAGCGTAAGCCTCCCACCCAGCGCGACATTTGCCGCAGCGGCATGGGGCGACCCATGCCGCTGTTTGCTTATACAGACGAACCCGCCGCCAGCGCCTTGCACCGCTCCGCCGTGCGCTCATCGGCGGGGAACATGCACTCGATGCGCAGTTCCTCCACCGTCACGTCGCGGGCGGAACCGAAGGTGGTGATGGTGGAGAAGAAGCGCAGCGGATGCCCCTCCGCATCCAGCGCGCCGCCGGCGAAGACCGTGGTGCACAGCGGCAAGGGATAGGCGTCCGGATCACGCGACCGCCAGCGGGCGGGCACGCCGGGATAGGCCAGCACATCGTCCAGCAGGGTGCGCAGGCCCTGGTCCAGGGGCGTGGCGGCAAGTTCGTTGTGCAGGTGGCAGATCAGGTCCCCAGCCAGACTTTCCCAATTGCCCATGACCGGCCGCATGTCGTCGGGATCGAAGATCTGGCGCAGAACGTTGTTGTGCCGGGGCATGCCGCCGCGCGCCAGACCGACGATGCGGGAGGTGGCGCGGTTGGTGCGCAGCACGTCCCAGCGACGGTTCATCACCACGGCGGGATAGGGTTCCTGCTGGCCGATGATGAAGTCGATGGCCTGGCGCACCGGCGCCATGGCCGGCGTGGCCAGCGTCGCCTCGCCGTAGCGCGGGGCGTAGCCGGCGGCCACCAGCAGGGCGTTGCGCTCCCGCAGGGGCATGTCCAGCGTGTCGGCCAGGCGCGCCAACAGCTCGCGGCTGGGCTGGGCCTTGCCGGTTTCCACACAGCTGAGGTGCCGGGTGGAGACGCCGGCCTCCAGCGCCAGATCCATCTGGCTCATGCGCCGCGCCGCCCGCCATTCACGCAGCAACAGGCCCAAGGGTGTGGGCTGGGGCGGCGTAGGCTGTGAAGGAAGGGTGGTCACGGTCGCGGCGGCGGCATGGGTCATGATGGACGGAATGATACGGCCGCCACGGGCAAAAGCCATGACCTCGGAGGTCAAGAATCCATGACCTGGCGGGTTATCGACCGCGTGTCGCATACAGGGATATCCCTGGGGCATTCGAACAACCTTCCCTTGAGGGATGAGAGATGCTCTCCGCACCGTTCGCCCGCCGTCATTTCCTGCGCGGCCTGGCCGGGATCGGCGCCACCATGGCGCTCGGGGCCCCCGGAGCCAGCGCCGCCGCCCTGTCCGGCACCGGGCCGCTGGACGCCGCCGCTTATCGCGCCTTGCGCCGCTACGCCGGCACGCCCTTCGGCCATGTCGCCTACATGGACCAGGGCCGTGGGCCCGACGCGCTGTTCCTGCACGGCTTCCCCCTGAACAGCTTTCAATGGCGCGGCGCCATCGACAGGCTGTCGGCCCACCGCCGCTGCCTGGCGCCCGACTTCCTGGGGCTGGGCTACAGCCGCGTGCCGGACGGCCAGGCGGTGACGCCCCTGGTCCAGGTGCGCATGCTGGCCGCCTTCCTGGACGGTGTGGGCGCCAACGCGGTGGACATCGTGGCCAACGACAGCGGCGGGGCCGTGGCCCAACTGTTCGTCACCCAGTACCCCAAGCGGGTGCGCAGCCTGCTGCTGACCAACTGCGATACCGAGCCCGACAGCCCGCCCCCCGCCCTGCGACCGGTGCTGGAGATGGCGCGGGCCGGCACCTTCGCCGACCGCTGGCTGGCGCGTTGGGTGGCGGACAAGGACTTGGCCCGCAGCCCCATGGGCCTGGGTGGCCAAACCTTCAGCGACCCCTCGCGCCCCACGGATGAGGCCATCGACTATTACCTGGGCCCGCTGGTCGGCAGCCCCCGGCGCAAGGACCTGGTGCATGCCTACACCCTGGGCCTGACCCCCAACCCGCTGGCCGGCATTGAGAAGAACCTGCGCCGGGTGGCGGCGCCGGCGCGCATCGTCTGGGGTGCGGCCGACACCATCTTCGACCCCGCCGGCGGCGACTACCTGGCCGGCGTCCTGCCCAATTGCCAGGGCGTCCGCCATCTGCCCCAGGCCAAGCTGTTCTTTCCCGAGGAATATCCGGACGTGATCGCGGAGGAGGCCCGGAAACTTTGGGGGATTTCGGCCTGACGTCGCGATCCGCCCGCCCATACAAAAACCCCCGCGGGATCGCTCCCGCGGGGGTTTTGTTTAAAACCTGACTGAGTGCTTACGCGGCGCGGACCTGCTGCAGGAAGCGGTCCACCTGGCCAGACAGGGTGTCGGACTGCTGGGACAGGCCGGTGGCGGCACCCAGCACCTGGTTGGCCGACTTGCCGGTGTCCTCGGCCGCGTGCTGCAGCGAGCCGATGTTGCGCGACACTTCCATGGTGCCCATGGAGGCCTGCTGGACGTTGCGGGCGATTTCCTTGGTCGCCGCGTCCTGCTCCTCCACCGCACCCGCGACCATGTCGGAGATGTCGTTGATCTCGGCGATGGTCTTGGAAATCGTGATGATGGCGTCGACCGCGTCGCGGGTGGCGTCCTGCATGGTGGAGATCTGGGCGGAGATTTCCTCTGTCGCCTTGGCCGTCTGGTTGGCCAGGCTCTTCACCTCGCTGGCCACGACCGCGAAGCCCTTGCCGGCCTCACCGGCGCGGGCCGCCTCGATGGTGGCGTTCAGCGCCAGCAGGTTGGTCTGGCTGGCGATGTCGCTGATCAGCTTCACCACGTCGCCAATGCTCTGGGCGCGCGAGGCCAGGGACTGCACGGTCTCGTTCGTCTTCTCGGCGGTGGAGGCCGCCGCCTTGGCGATGCGGGCGGAGGTGTTGACCTGGTTGGAAATTTCAGCCAGGGAGCCGGCCAGTTCCTCGGTGGCGCTGGCCACCGACTGGACGTTGGCGGACGCCTGCTGCGTGGCGGCGGCAACGGCGCCGGCCTGGCTGCGGCTTTCGTCGGCCGAACCGGACAGGGTCTGGGCGCTGGACTGCATGCGGGCGGCGGCCTCGGACACCTGGGCAACGACGCCCTTCACGGTGCTTTCGAACTCATCGGCCAGGCGGTTCATGGTGCGGCGCTTCTCTTCCGCCGACTCCCGCTCCGCCTGCTCCTGCACCTTCTTCAGGCGCTCCACCTCGATGGCGTTGTCCTTGAACACCTGGACGGACCCGGCCATGGCGCCGATCTCGTCACCACGGTCGGTGCCGGTGATCTCCACCGACAGGTCGCCGCTGGCCAGGCGGCCCATGGCGGTCTGCAGGGTGGTCAGCGGACGGCTGACCAGGAAATGCAGCAGCACGCCCAGGAAACCGACCAGCACGGCCAGGACGACGACGGCGGTCAGCAGCGAGCCCTTGACGGTGGAGGCGATGGCCTCATTCAGGCCCTGGCGGCTCCACGCCACGATCAGCGTGCCCACCTGGTCATGGTTGGCGCCCGCCTTCACCGGCGCCATGACGATCAGGTGGTCACCCTTGTCGAAGGACTTGGTCTCGGTGACCTTCTTGGGCAGTTCCTTGTCCTTGTCGATGGCGTAGACAGGCAGGGTCTTGCTGTCGAAGCTGTCCAGGGATTCGCCGTCGGTATCGTTGACGCGTACCCCGGCCAGGCTGCCACCAGCGCGGGTGCTCAGTTCGGTGTAGGCGTCGGCAATGGATTCCTGCTGCTTGAAGCGGACGGCGGCGCTCATCTGCTGCGCCAGCATTTCCGTTTCCTGCCGCTCGGACGCCACGGACTGGGCCAGCATGGCCTCATGCATCTTGGCGGAGCTTAACCAAATAACGGCACCCAAACCGATAATCGTGGGAATGGCCACGGCGGGGGCGATCTTGCGTCCAATGGTGAACCAGCTCTTGGCATTTTCCGGCTTTTTCACCAGGCCACTGACACGCCCCAAAATCCCATCCGCCTCATACGACATTATCAACTACCCCTGCTTTGTTCATTGCCCCGCAGCACTGCCGCCGCCGAGACCGCGACCACCCATCCGAACCCCATGTGCACCGTCGAACCCACCTCACAGCGCGGTGATGGCTCAGCACCGGGGCCTCGGCTAATACCTAGACACGCTTTCGCAGACCTGTAAACTGACTTATAACGTCAACTACAGTTAACATCGCAAAGGCTGACAACGACTGAAATTCATCTTCCGCAAGCCGTAAAGGATTTCAGGCTGGATCCATTACCGATGGGTTTTGGTTAAAACGGCGGAATCCAATGCCGTAGCGGGTGTGGGCAGACGAAACACGGGGAAAAGGGCCATGCCTCGCAGTTTCTTTTAACATTTTAAGTAATAAAAATTCGAACAGGGGCATCGGAGCCGTCACCGAAATATAACCAAACGGCTTTGGCGTGCCCGGACATGGCACGCCTGGCTGGGAAAGTGCTGGCCGTGGCCTAGGCCCAGCACGACGGTAACGATGCTTAAACCAATCTTTAAACCTTTGATTGGTATTCTCTTTTGACCGTTGACTACGAGACTCTGGGAGGTCGGTGCAGATGATGAAGCGGGTGGCAGTCATCGTTCTGATGGCTGGAATGGGGGTTGCGGGTGTGGCGCGGGCTGAGTGCACGCTAGGGTCGCCCCCGTCCGTGCCGGACGGCAGCAAGGCCGCGGAAGCCGAGATGCAAGCCGCCCAGGCCGCGGTCAAAAAGTTCATGGCCGAAACCCAGGACTATATGAGTTGCCTGGAGTTTGAAGGGAAAAACGGCAACGGCACCTGGCAGAAGAAGTACAACGACGCCGTCGATCAGATGCAAAAACTCGCCGGCGACTTCAACAAACAGTTGAAGGCGTTCAAGTCCAAGTAATGGCTGGGCGGTGGCCCCGGCACCCTTGGCGGGGCCACCGTCACGTTAACCAATTCCAACAGTCGCCGACGCGCACCGCAGGGTCGGGCTTCGACGGCGGCCTCATGGACGATGCGGCGTTTTGTCCGACGGCCCGGCACCGGGCACCGGCGCAGCCTTCGGCATCTCCGGCTTGGCACCGGGGGCAGCACCTTGCCCCTGGGCTGCGGGCGGATGCGGCGCATCCAGCGGGACCGTCACCACCACGGGCGGCTTGCGCGGCGTGACGATGGGCGGCATGGCCAGCCCCTGGGGCTGAACGGCGATGGCGGAATAGGGCGTCCGTTTTGGTTCCGGCGGGCGTTCCAAATGGCGCGCAACCAGATTCACCAGGGCGGCATCGTCCCAAGGCTGCACCACGCGGCCCAGACGCAAGATGACCAGATCGGCCGCCTTCGACACATACAGCCGCTGGCCGCCGGCCCCCGCCATGAACACCGTGTCGGGTTCGGCGAAGGCCTCCGCCGCCTTGATCGGGCCGCCCTTTTCCCGTGGCCAGGCTATGCGGATGCGCATGCCCTCGTTGCGGGCGAACAGCGTCGGACGCTGCATCTCCTCGACCCAGGGCATCGGGATGACGGGACGGTTTTCCACCTGGCCGCCATCCTTCAGCAACAGGCCGAGGCGCAGCCAATCCCGCGCGGTCGCCTTGACGCAACACCCAACCAGCGTGGCGCGGCCGCTGTCGTCGAGCAGCATCTCCGCCGGGCGGGCGCCCAGGGGGCCCCACAGCGCCTGCGACATATAAGCCGCCAGCGGCTGCTTGGTCGCCCGCTCCAGCACGAGGGCCAGGACCTGCAACTCCTCCTCGGCGGGCTTGTAGCGCGTGCCGGGTTCAGCCTCCAGCACCAGGCCCTTCAGCCAGGCGCCGGCATCGGCCTTCCCCGCCGGCGCATCGGCGGTACCGGCCGGGAAACCCAGGCCGCTGCTGCCCACCAGCAGGTCGCGCACGGTGATGCGGCCCCGGGGGTCGTCCTTCCAGTCGGGAAAGATCTGGCCCAGCGGCTGGTCGGCGGAGGTGAGGAAGCCATCCTGGATGGCCTTGCCGGTGAGGAAGGTCAACACGCCGGCTTGCAAGCCGGCGCCCTCCATCAGGTCGGCTGGCCGGATACCGGGGCCGTAATCCTCCACTTGCAGGGCGCCGCGATACCAGACCAGCAGCGCGGTGGTGCCGGTGGTGGATTCGAACGCATGGAGGGCCTTCAGTCCCTCATCCGAAATCTGGCGGTCGTCGGGTGAAGCCACCGTGAGGATGGGACCATCCCCCCCAGCCACCTCGACCGTCACCGGGCCCCGAGGCGCCGGCGGTTCGGCCGCCACCGGGGGCGGCGGGGACGGGGGTGGAGCCGACGAGTCGCCATGCTTGCCCCAATGGGCCAGCAACAGGCCGCCCCCGATGGCCAGGGCCGCGACCGGAACGAGCAGCAGCGCCGCCCGGCCCAAGCCCGCCGGCCCGGAAGAGGTGGGTTTGGATTTGGCGGAGCCGGATGGACGGGGCCCCGATTTCGGTGACTGGGACATTGGTAAGCAACGCTCCCGGAGGCGGATGGGTCCGCCCCGGGGTGCGCCCCGACACGAACTCAGGCATGAGCCTTGGCCGCGACTATGGCACGGCCAAGGCAGCGAGAGTCGGCGGAGGCCGCCTTACTTGCGTTCGCGGACCGGATAGTCGACACCGTCGACCACCTCCCAGCTGCCATCCGGCTGCCGGCAGATGAAGCCGGTCTGGTGGCGGAACAGCTGGCCCTGGAACACCACGGAGTGGAACTCCCGGCACGGGCGGTTCTTGGCATCGAAACCGTCGCGCAGCATTTTCACCGTGCCCTGACGTCCCGTCTCCGGATTCGTCCAGGTGATGGTTTCCTGGATGGGCTTGCCCGTCGCCTCCTTCAGCGCCGTCTGCAGCGCCGTCAGGTCGCTGGGCTCCAGCGTGATGTCCGTGGGCGGCGGCTTGGGCGCCTCGACGGGGGGCGGCGCGGGCGGCGCCGCGGGCTTGTCATCGGGCTTGGCGGCGCAACCCGCCAACGCCAGCAGCATCAGCCCCGCGACCGACAGCTTCATCTTCATCCCTTGGCTCCTGCATTCCCTTGAGTCACGCCCCCGCCCGAGTCACGCCTCGACATCGGCGATGCCCCGATTGAGCGCCCCTTTTGCCAAAGGTGGCACCCGCCGCGCAATCCCCGCCGAAGCCAGTCCACCGAAAGCCAGAGGCGCACGCCCTGGAAGCACGGCGTGAATCCCCTCCCCTTCACAGGCGTAACTGGCATAATGCGGCCCTTGCCTGTGACAGTACCGAAAGCCTGTACCGCATGACCGACATGAAGACCGGTGTGAACCCTCTCTTCCTCAGGGAGGAGGAGTTGCGGCAGGCGATGGAGATGCTGTTCTACGCCTACCGCGACTTCACCGCCGAACCCGACACCATGCTGGAGAAGATCGGGCTGGGCCGGGCGCACCATCGTGTCATCTATTTCGTGGGCCGCCACCCCAACATCACGGTGACCGACTTGCTGGGCATCCTGCGCATCACCAAGCAAAGCCTGTCGCGCGTCCTGCAGGATCTGGTGCGCGAGGAGTACATCGTGCAACGGCAGGGCACCCGCGACCGGCGCCAGCGGTTGCTGGACCTGACGCCCAAGGGCCAGGAGCTGGAGCGCCAGCTGTCCGAACCGCAGCGGCAGCTGATCGCCCGCGCCTATCGCCGGGCGGGGGCGGAGGCGGTGGAGGGCTTCCGCAAGGTGATGGTCGGCATCATGGACGACGCCGACCGGGACAAGTTCGCCCAGCCCCGGGCGCCGCTGGCGGCGCTGGCCAAGCGCTAAGCGATCAGCGCCGCGGAACGCCCCTGTGCTATGCTGCCCCCCCGACCGTTAGGGATCGCCTCCGGCCATGACCACGACGCAGCAGCAAGCCCTGCCCGAAGAACAGCCCCACATCCTGGTGGTCGATGACGACGACCGCCTGCGCGAGGCGTTGCGCCGCTATCTGTCGCAAAACGGATTCATCGTGTCGGCGGCGGCGGATGCGGCGGCGGCGCGGCGCATGCTGGCCTCCTTGAACTTCGACCTCATGGTGCTGGATGTCCGCATGCCCGGCGAATCGGGATTGGAGCTGACCCGATCCCTGAGGGGCGACGGCGGCAATGGTGACGGCGGCCTTCCCATCCTGCTGCTGACCGCCAACGGCCAGCCCGACGACCGCATCGCCGGCCTGGAGGCGGGAGCCGACGACTACCTGCCCAAGCCCTTCGAGCCGCGCGAGCTGGTGCTGCGCATCTCCTCCATCCTGCGCCGCCTGCCCAAGCCGGCCGTGGCGGCGGCGGAGGTGCGGCTGGGACGCTGGGTCTTCGATGCCGAGCGGGAGGAACTGCGCTCCGGCGAGGAAACCGTGCGCCTGACCAGCGGCGAAGCCAGCCTGCTGCGCACCCTGGCCGCCCAGCCGGGCGTCGTCTTCACGCGGGAGGATTTGGGGCGCGCCGGCATCGACAGCAACGCCCGCGCCATCGATGTGCAGGTCACCCGCCTGCGCCGCAAGATCGAGATCGACCCCCGCCAGCCGCGGTATCTGCAGACCGTGCGGGGAGAAGGCTATGTGCTGCGCCCCGATTGAGGCCGACCCCGACTTGGTGAAGGACGCCCCATGAGCATGATGCGCGAGCAGGCGCCCCGGCGGCGAACCCCGCAAAGGCAAGGGCTGGGAGCCCCCCCGGTGATCAACCCGGCGGGGGTGGTGAAGCGCATGCTGCCCCGCACCCTGTTCGGGCGCTCGCTGCTGATCATCACCACGCCGGTGATCCTGGCCCAGGCCATCGCCACCTTCTATTTCTATGACCAGCATTGGGAGCGGGTGACCAACAACCAGGCCTTTGGCGTGGCGGGCGAGGTCGCCATGGTCATCGAACAGCTGGGCCGGGACCAGACGCCGGAGGACAGGGACGTGACCCTGGACATGGTGACCCGGACCACCGACCTGATGGTGACCTTCCAACCCGGCGAGCGACTGCCCAACTGGCACCGTCAGCATCTGTTCGGCATCCTGGAACATACCCTGGGCCGCGCGCTGGACGAGAAGGTGGGCCGGCCCTGGACCATCGACACCCATGTGGCCCACGAATGGTATGGCATCAACGTGCAGCTGCCCGACGGTGTGCTGCACGTCCTGTCGCCGGAGCGGCGGCTGTTCAGTTTCACCAGCTGGGTGTTCATCCTGTGGATGGCCGGCAGCTCGCTGCTGCTGTTCACCGTCGCCATCATGTTCATGCGCAACCAGATACGGCCCATCCGCCGCCTGGCCATCGCGGCGGAGGCTTTCGGCAAGGGGCGTGACACCCCGGCCTTCAAGCCGGAAGGCGCGTCGGAGGTGCGGCAGGCCGCGACCGCCTTCCTGCAGATGCGTGAGCGCATCCAGCGGCAGATCAGCCAGCGTACGGAAATGCTGGCCGGGGTCAGCCATGACCTGCGCACCCCGCTCACCCGCATGCGGCTGCAACTGGCCATGCTGCCCGACGCCCAGGAGGTGGAGGAGTTGAAGGCGGACGTGGCCGAGATGGAGGGCATGATCGAGGCCTACCTGGCCTTCGCCCGGGGCGAGGGTGCCGAACCGGCCACCCCCACCGATGTGGGCGCCCTGCTGGCCGACGTGGTTGCCAACGCCCGGCGCGAGGGCCGGCTGGTGGAATTGAGCCTACCGGACATCGCCATCACCGTGCCGTTGCGCGCCAACGACTTCCGCCGCTGCGTCGCCAACTTGGTGGGCAATGCCGTGCGGTACGCCGGGCGCGCCTGGGTGACCCTGCAACGCCAGGGCGGCCATCTCTACGTCCTGATCGATGATGACGGCCCGGGCATCCCCGAAGAGATGCGGGAAGAAGTCTTCCGACCCTTCCACCGCCTGGACGGGTCACGCAACCAGGCCACCGGCGGCGTCGGCCTGGGCCTGGGCATCGCCCGCGACATCGCCAACCGCCACGGGGGCGACGTGTTGCTGGAGGATAGCCCCAAGGGCGGCCTGCGTGCGGCGATCCGGTTGCCGGTTTGACGTTTCCCCCGGTTTGGCACTGCCCTCGCCTGGCTGGTCCGCCGAAATGAAAACGGGCGGCCCCCGGAGGGACCGCCCGTCTATCGGTCAGCGCGAGGCTGGAACCAAGCTTAGTGCTTGGCCTGGGCCTTGGCGATGGCGGCCTTCACTTCCTCAATGCTTTCCCGCACGCGGTTGGACAGCACGTCGGCGGCCTCGCTGTTGGACTTGGCGATCAGCTCGGCCAGTTCCTTGACGTTGGCCAGGGCCTTTTCGAAGGCGGTCTTCACCAGCTCGGCCTGCTTGGCGACCTTGTCTTCCGGGGTGCCGGTCGACAGGAAGTCGGAAACGACGGAAGAGGTCTCTTCCAGGCTCTGGCGCAGGATTTCGGCCTGGCGGCGCAGGACGGCCTGGATGCCTTCCACGGCCAGCTGGTTCGCGGCCGTCACGGCCTCGATGTTCTTGCGCTGGGCGGAGACGAAGGCGTCGACGTCGATGCCCGGCACCTTGTAGTCGGCCAGCGTCTTGCTGAAGTCCACCTTCGTGAACTCGGCGAACTTGGACGGGTCGAAGAACTTGGTCATGTCGAAGTCGAGGAACGGATTGGTCGCCATAGTGTCAGATCCCTATACGGCTTGCGCCGCTGCGGTGCGGCAATTCCGGGGGGATAATGCTTTGGGCCGAGCAGCCGGTCAATCGTTTTTGTGCAGCGCACAATAAACTCTTTTGGTTAGTAGGGGACGGCCAAGCACCGCCATAGGTCGAACCGGCTAGACCAGGGAAAAGGGCCGGCCCTTCCGCCTAGGCGACGTCCACGATCCGGGCGCCGGCGAGCCGGGCCAGGACGTCGGGGGCGATGGCGAACACCGCGTTGGGGGTGCCGGCCGCCGCCCAAACCGTGGGAAATGACAGCAAACGCCGATCGAATAATGTGACAGGCGCCACCGCGTGCCCCAGCGGCGGAACGCCGCCGATAGGGAAACCGGTGGTCAATCGCACATATTCCGGGTCCGCCCGCATGAGCCGATCGCCGTTGAGGATGTCGGCCAAGGCCTTGGCCACCAAGGCTTCGTTGATGCGCGTGGCACCCGATGCGACCACCAGGACGGACGCGTTCTTTTCGCGGGTGCGAAAAACAATTGACTTGGCGATTTGTGCTGCATCGCAACCGATTACCGCTGCCGCCTCGGCCGCCGTCCGGGTGGTGGCGGCGAATTCCACCACATGGATGGGCTGGCCGAGGTCGTTCAGCAGGTTCTGGATCTTTTGCGCACTGGGGCTGAGAGGGCCGGCCATGGTGTCAGCCCGCCAGTTCCCGCGACCGCCGGTCCGCCGCGGCGACGGTGCGGACCATCAGCGGCGTCAGCCCCTGCGCCTCGTCCATCAGAACATCCAGCGCCGCCTGGGTCGTGCCCTTGGGGCTGGTGACGTTGATGCGCAGCTGGGTGGCGGTGGTGCCGGGGTTCCGGTGCAGCAGCTCGCCGGCACCGGTGACGGTGGCGCGCGCCAGACGCAGGGCCAGGTCGGGCGGCAGTCCCGCCGCCGCCCCGGCGGCGGCCAGGGCCTCCACCAGATGGAAAACATAGGCGGGGCCGCTGCCGGACACCGCGGTCACGGCATCGATCAGACCTTCCTCCGCGACCCAGACCACCTCGCCCACCGCGCTCAGCAGGCTTTGGCACAGGTCGCGCTGGGCCGGCGAAACGGCGGGCGTGGCGTAAGCGCCGGAAATGCCGCGTCCCACGGCCGCCGGCGTGTTGGGCATGGCCCGCACCAGGGCCGTTCCCTGCCCCAGCACCTTCTGGAAATAGGCGATGGTCTTGCCGGCGGCGATGGACAGGAACACGGCACGGCCGGCATACGGCACATAGGCCGGCAGGGCCTGGTCCATCATTTGGGGTTTCACCGCCAGCACGACGGCATCCGGGGCGAAGTCGGCGGGAATCTGGGCCGGGTCGGCGACGAGCATGGCCCCTTCCGGCGCGGCCTCCGCGGCCGGATCGACGATGACAACGCGGCGGACGGTCCCGGCGGCCCGCCATCCGGCAAGCATGGCGCCGCCCATCTTGCCGCAGCCCACCAACAATAGATCAACCGCCGTCATCCCCGCCCCATCGTCCTCAATGCAGTCAAACCGAGGTCAAAAGTCACTGGCAAACCAAGGTCACGGGGTGTGGGCTGTATCAAGCTTCGCCGAGCGTGTCCAGAATGGCGGCGGACACGGCGTCCGCGGCACTTTTACCGCCCCAGATGACGAACTGGAACGCGGGGTAGTAGCGCTCGCACTCCGCCACCGCGATCTCGACCAGATCCTCGACCTGTTCCACGCTGGCCGCGCGGGTCCCGCGCAGCAGCAATGTCTGGCGGAACATGGGCGTATGCTCTTCGCTGCACACGTCGAAATGACCCAGCCACATCTTGCCGTTCACCTCGGCCAGCAGCTCGGTGACGGCCAGCTTGCGGGCCGGCGGCACCTTCATGTCGAACTGGCAGGAGAACTGCATGGCGCTGACTTCGTTCTGCCAAACGAAAAACAGCCGGTAGTCGCACCACCGGCCGTTGATCTCGACGATCATCTCGTCTTCGCTGGCGCGCTCGAATGGCCATTCGTTGGCCGTGACGATCTCCTCGACGATATCGAGGGGATTATGGGTGGTGCTGCTAGTCTCGACGGCGAGTGCCGACATGATACGCCCTCCTGTCGCGCGCGATGGCAAGGGACGACCCATCCCACCCGGCGCGGGAACCCGGCTTTTCCGGACCCCCTGTAAAACAAAATCTGGTGCTGCCGGGCGTGGGAGCTACCAGGGGTACGGTGCCAGAGGACAACCGCCCCCGCAACCGTCTTCTACCGCCCACCACGGCCTCCTTTCCGCCGGCTTGGCCCCGAGGCCGATGGACGGCTGGGAACCGGGGCGGGGGGCCGTGGGGCACCCCTTCCGATCACTATCGGCCGGTTAGGCGGGGCTGTCCGCGTTGGCGGCACCGGCGTCGTCCGCCTTGGCCGCGGCCTTGGCCACCACCGACTCAAGGTGGGTCACGCGATCCAGCAGCGCCTGCTGCAGGGCCAGCAGGCGGTTGATCTCATCCTCCTGCGCGCGGGCGCGGGCGGCCATTTCCTTCACGGCCTCGAACTCATCGCGACGGACCATGTCCAGGCCGCTGAGCATGCGCTCCAGGCGCTGGCGCACATGGCCCTCGACCTCATTCTTCAGCCCGGCCACGGCACCGACGGCACCACCGGCCACGCGGGCCAAATCGTCCAGCACCTTGTTGTCCACCTGCATCGCCTCAATCCTTAAGCAATATCGCCGGCGCGTCCATTCCCGCCCCCTCATTCCCACCCCATGGGAACCCGATGCGGCGGGGACCCGATGGAGGGGCGGGACAGGCTGGCGCGCGGCCATCAAGACGCCATTATCGCCGTCCACGTTCGCAGGCGCAACAGCACCTTGGAGGGGCCATCCTACGGGGGCCGGTTGCGACCCCGGCGCGGTCCCCCTATAAAGCCGACAGTCAGGCCCACAACTTCCCAACGGTCCTGGCCATGTGGGAACGGGGATCGTCCGGCACAAGAGCCGCCGCCCACCCACCATGGCCCAGAGCCGGAAGAGACCGTCCACGGGGATATCCGCAGCATCATGGCCCTCGCCTTTCCCAACATCAGCCCCACGATCGTGGAGATCGGCCCCTTCGCCCTGCGCTGGTACGCGCTGGCCTACATCGTGGGCGTGACGCTGGGCTATCGCCTGGCGCTGGGCATGGCGCGGCGCATGAACAGCCGCCCCACCCCGCTGGAGCTGGACGATTTCCTGGTCTGGGCGGTGGTGGGGGTGCTGGCGGGCGGCCGGCTCGGCTTCATCCTGTTCTACAACCTGGATTTCTACCTGCAGCACCCGCTGGACATGCTGAAGGTCTGGAACGGCGGCATGTCGTTCCATGGCGGCATGACCGGCGTGGCCCTGGCCATCCTGCTCTTCGCCCGGCGGCGCGGCTTCAACCCGCTGGCCCTGGGCGACCTGGCCGCCGTGGCCGCCCCCATCGGCCTGTTCCTGGGCCGCCTGGCCAATTTCGTGAACGGAGAGCTGTGGGGCCGTCCCACCGATGTGCCCTGGGGCATGGTCTTCCCCCATGCCGACGACCTGCCCCGCCACCCCAGCCAGCTGTATGAGGCCGGGCTGGAGGGCATCGTGCTGTTCACCGTGCTGTTCCTGCTGTCGCGCGTGCCCTCGGTGCGGGACCGGACGGGCACGCTGAGCGGCGCCTTCCTCATCGGCTACGCCCTGTGCCGCATCACCGCCGAGTTCTTCCGCGAACCCGACGTGCAGGTCGGGTTCCTGCTGGGCGGCGGCGTCACCATGGGCCAGATCCTGTCCGTGCCCATGGCGCTGATCGGCATCGCCCTGGTGGCCCTGGCCCGCCGCCGCGTGCCGGCGGCGGCCTGATGCCCGGCGCCAGCCCCCTAGCCGGCGAGACCCCGGCCACGCTGACCGATCATCTCATCCACCGCATCGGACGCGAGGGGCCCTTGCGCCTCTCCACCTTCATGGCCGAGGCGCTGGGCCATCCCACCCTGGGCTATTACACCACCCGCGACCCGCTGGGCGCCGGCGGCGATTTCACCACCGCACCGGAAATCAGCCAGATGTTCGGGGAACTGCTGGGCCTGTGGTGCGCCCAGGCTTGGCTGACCCTGGGTTCGCCCGGGGCGGTTCACCTGGTGGAACTGGGGCCCGGGCGCGGCACCCTGATGGCCGACGCGCTGCGCGCCATGGCCCGCGTCCCCGGGCTGACCGCGGCACTGCGGGTGCACATGGTGGAAACCAGCCCGGCGCTGCGGGAACGGCAGCGGGTCGCCCTGTCGGCCTTGCCCGTCACCGCCCGGCCGCCCCATCCCATCGCCTGGGCCGACAGCCTGGAGTCGGTGCCCGAGGGACCACTGCTGCTGCTGGCCAACGAGTTCTTCGACGCCCTGCCCATCCGCCAGTTGCAGAAGACGGAGCGCGGCTGGGCGGAGCGGTGCGTCACCTGGGACGCGGACGCCGTCCGCTTCGCCTGGGCGCTGGACGCCACCGGCGGCGCGGAGCTGCTGGTGCCGCCCGACCTGCGCGCCGCGGCCCCCGGCAGCGTGGTAGAGATCTGCCCGGCCGCCCTGACGGTGGTGGGTGAGATCGGGCGCCGCCTGGCGGCCCATCCCGGCGCCGCCCTGGTGGTGGACTATGGTTATGACGCCCCGCCGCAGGGCGACACGCTGCAGGCGGTGCGGGGGCACGCCTACGCCGCCGTCCTGGAGGACCCCGGCCAGGCCGACCTGACGGCCCATGTCGATTTCCGCACCCTGGCCGCCACGGCGGTGGCGGTCGGCGCCCAGTCCCATGGCATTGTCGAGCAGGGCGCCCTGCTGCACCGTTTGGGCATCCAGCAGCGCGCCGGCGCCTTGAAGCGGGGCGCCACGTCCCCGCAGGCCCACGCCATCGACCTGGCGCTGGACCGGCTGACGCATCCCGACCAGATGGGCCGGCTGTTCAAGGCCCTGGCCCTGACCAGTCCGGGCGCGCCCCCACCCGCCGGCTTCGAACCCAGCGAAGGCTGATCATGACCGCCCCCATCCCCGCCGACCGCCCCTACCTGACCCTGGACGCGCTGGACCTGCCCGGCGTCCGCCACGGCTATTTCACCCGGCGCGACGGGGTGTCCACCGGGCTTTACGCCGGACGCAACGTCGGTTTCGGATCGAACGACGATGCCGCTGCCGTGGCGGAAAATCGGGCGCGCTGCGCCGGCGACCTGGGCCTGGGGCCGGAAAGCTTGGTCACCGTCTATCAGGTGCATAGCCCTACCGTGGTGACGGTGGAGCAGCCGTGGGCGCGGGAGGACGCGCCCCAGGCCGACGCATTGGTCACGCGCCAGCGCGGCATCGCGCTGGGCATCCTGACCGCTGATTGCGTGCCCGTGCTGTTCGCCGACTCGACAGCCGGGGTGGTGGGTGCCGCCCATGCCGGCTGGAAGGGGGCGTTCACCGGCGTGCTGGAGGCGACCGTCCAGGCCATGGCCGCCTTGGGCGCCGATCCGGCCCGTATCGTTGCCGGCGTCGGCCCGCATATCGGCGCCGACTCTTATGAGGTGGGGCCGGAGTTCGAGGCGCGCTTCCTGGAGGCCGACGGCGCCAACCAGCGCTTCTTCCGTCCCGGGCCGAGAGCCGATCATCCCCTGTTCGACATCGGCGGCTATGTCGGCCATCGGCTGGCGGGCTGTGGCCTGGCCCGCGTCTCCCACACCGGTCACGACACGGTCGCGGAAGAGGGCCTGTTTTTCAGCTACCGTCGGTGCACGTTGCGACGGGAAGGTGATTATGGCCGCCATATCAGCATGATAGCCCTGTCCCCCACCCCCTGACCCCACCTGCGGCAAGACGAAAACACCCCCGTATGGGCGCATGCCCCCCGTGCCCTGACTGCGGGGGGCGGCGGTTTACAGCCCAAGCCTTGCTTGATATGGTCCGCGCGCCTTTATGAAGGTATGAAGACGCCCCGCCGTCACCCACGTCCCACTTAAACGAGCGCCCCCATGAAGCTCATCGCCGGCAATAGCAATCATCCGCTTGCCGAGGCCATCTCGGCCTGCCTGAATGTTCCGCTGACGAAGGCCAGCATCCGGCGCTTCAGCGACATGGAAGTCTTCGTGGAAATCCTGGAGAACGTCCGCGGCGAGGACGTCTTTGTCATCCAGTCCACCTCCTACCCCGCCAACGACAACCTGATGGAGCTGCTGGTCACCATCGACGCGCTGCGTCGTGGTTCGGCCCGGCGCATCACGGCGGTGCTGCCCTACTACGGCTACGCCCGCCAGGACCGCAAGACCGGTCCCCGCACCCCGATCTCGGCCAAGCTGGTCGCCAACCTGATCACCACCGCCGGTGCCAACCGCGTGCTGACCATGGATTTGCACGCCGGCCAGATCCAGGGCTTCTTCGACATCCCCACCGACAACCTGGTGGCCGCCCCGGTGTTCGTGCAGGACATCGAAGCCACCATGGGCCGCCAGAACCTGATGATCGTCTCGCCCGACGTCGGTGGTGTGGTGCGCGCCCGCGCCATCGCCAACCGCCTGGACGCCGACCTGGCCATCATCGACAAGCGGCGTGAGCGCGCCGGCGTGTCGGAAGTGATGAACGTCATCGGTGACGTCAACGGCCGTGACTGCATCCTGGTCGACGACATCGTCGACAGCGCCGGCACCCTGTGCAACGCCGCCGTGGCCCTGAAGGAACGGGGCGCCAAGTCCGTGCGCGCCTACGTCACCCATGGCGTGCTGTCCGGCGGCGCCGTGGCCCGCGTGGCCCAGTCCCCGCTGGAAGCGCTGATCACCACCGACAGCATCCAGGCGACCGAGGCCGTGCGCGTGTCGCGCAATGTCCGCCACCTGACCGTCGCCCCCCTGATCGCCGAGGCCATCGAGCGCATCAGCAACGAGCGGTCGGTTTCCTCGCTGTTCGACTGAACCGTCGCCGTAGCCGGCGACCGTGCCAAGCACGCAAGAAGGCGGCCTCATGGCCGCCTTCTTGACTCAGTGGCTTGACTCCGGACCGGCGCGCGCATACACCCGCGCATTCCGACCGCGCTCAGCACCCCTGGAGGCTGGCGCATTGATGTAAGGAGTTAACCCATGACCCAGATTATTGCGTTCGCCGCCGAGGCGCGGAACGGGGCAGGCAAGGGGACCGCCCGTCAGACCCGCCGCGATGGCCGCATCCCTGCCGTGATCTACGGCAACAAGGAAAAGCCTGTGGCGATCTCGCTCGAGGCCGTCCATTTCACCCGCGTGCTGCACAAGCCGGGCTTCTTCACGCACCTGTACGACATCACCGTCGACGGCGTGACCACCCGCACCCTGCCGCGCGACGTCCAGTTCGACCCGGTGACCGACCGTCCCCTGCACGTCGACTTCCTGCGCGTCAGCGACACCACCGAGATCATCGTGAAGGTCCCGGTGGAGTTCACGGGCCACGACGCCAGCCCCGGCCTGAAGCGTGGCGGCGTGCTGAACATCGTCCGCCACGAGGTGGAGATGCACGTCCGCGCCAATGACATTCCGGAGCACCTGACGGTCGCCCTGGATGGCTTTGACGTGGGTGACTCCATCCACATCAGCTCCGTGAAGCTGCCGGAAGGCACCAGCCTGGTCGTCACCGACCGCGACTTCACCGTCGCCACCATCGCCGCTCCCTCGGGCTTGAAGTCCGAAGAGAACGCGGCGGCGGCTGCCGAGGCCTGATAGACGATGCGGCTGGTGGTCGGTCTGGGCAACCCTGGCCCGGAATATGCGCACCACCGGCACAACGTCGGCTTCATGGCGGTGGACGAACTCGCCCACCGCCATCGGTTCGGCCCCTGGAAGAAGCGCTTCCAGGGGCTGATCACCGAGGGGCAGATCGGCCCCGAAAAAGTTTACCTTTTGAAACCGCAGACCTTCATGAACCTGTCCGGCCAATCGGTCGGGGAGGCGATGCGGTTCTACAAGATGACGCCTGATCAGGTCATCGTCCTGCATGACGAACTGGACCTGCCGCCGGGCAAGCTGCGCGCCAAGAAGGGCGGCGGCCACGGCGGCCACAACGGCCTGCGCTCCATCGACGACCATATCGGCAAGGACTATTGGCGGATACGCCTGGGCATCGGCCATCCGGGGGACAAGAACCTGGTGCATGGCTGGGTGCTGTCCAATTTCGCCAAGGCCGATCAGACCTGGCTGGTTCCCTTTCTGGACGCCATCGTCGCCGACTTTGGCCTGATGACCGATGGCGAGGCGGAGAAATTCCAGAGCCGCATCGCCCTGGTGACGCAGCCGCCCAAGCCGGCGAAGCAAGCCGCGCCCAAGACATCCCCAGGCGAGCCCCGCTAAGCTCCCCCGTCAACGTCCCCGTCAACGACATGGATCAACCAACGCCGCCACGCGCCGGCGTGGCTGCCGTGATCACCCCCGCGTTGACTTGACGGCCATGGCCCTGGAAAGTCCTCCGATGGATCGGGGGCATGACACGACGCACCGCACATAACCGGCTGGACCGGGCGCGCCGCGACAGCGGCCGGCGCCTGATCGCCTGGCTGACGCTGGCGCTGCTGGCCATCGACGTGATGGCCGCGGGCGTGCTGCCGTTGCGCGTGCGGGCGTCGCCCGCCGATCCGGACACCGCCTACATCCTCTGCGGCCCGGCATCACCGGCCCATGAACAAAAGGCTAGCGGGCATAAGGGCGGTGACGCGTCCCGTCATGGGGCCGGCGGCCATGCCCAGCCATTCTGCGCCTACTGCCTGCCCTTCCTGCACGGCGGCATGGCCCTGCCGCCCCCCGTGTTCCTGCCCCTGCCCCGGCTCGCGGGCCGGTTGGATATGGCCGCGGCCGTCAGCCTGGCGGGGGCCGCCCCCTACCGCCAGTCCGCCTATCCCCGGGGCCCACCGGCCCGGGCCTGACCCACCCCCATCGATACCGCTTCCACCATCCCTCGACCGAGGGATGGGCCGGTGCGGTCCTTCCCAGTCGCGGCCCGTGCCGGGTCCCGCGCGCGGCGGTGCATGTCCGGACGCGCCCCATGACGGGGCGCGCCGCTGGAACCTTGCCGGCCGCCGGCACCCGGAGTCCGCCGCCCTTTTCGGATTGGCTACACGAATGTCATTCATCGTTTCCAGCGCCCCCACCGGGCGCCCTGCTCCGTCGCGTCGCCCCCGCGCCTCCGCCCCTTTGATCCGGGTATCGGCCCTGGCCCTGATGGCCGGTGCCCTGCCGTGGCTGCCGGCCACCGCGGTGGCCCAGCAGGCGGCGGCCGAAGGAAAGACCCCCGCCGTCGCCCTGCCCGCCATCGACGTGGATACGGAGTTCGCGGCCGGTGGCATGTCCGTCCCGTCCGCCGATGGCCACCTCAGCAGCCAGGCCATCGCCGACCGCCGAACCGCCACCCCCGATACCGCCGCCCTGCTCTCCGGCCTGCCCGGCGTCTCCCTTTATGGGGCCGGCGGCATCTCCAGCCTCCCGGTCCTCCGGGGCCTGGCGGACGACCGGGTGCTGACCCTGGTCAACAACGTGCCGGTCGCCGCGTCCTGCCCCAACCATATGAACCCGGCCCTGTCCTACATCGCCCCCGGCGATGTGGGCGCCATCGACGTACTGGCGGGGGTGACGCCCGTCAGCCGGGGCGGTGACAACATCGGCGGTACCATCGCCGTCACCACGCCGGAGCCGCAGTTCGCTGGTGAGGGCCAAGGCATGGCCGTGCACGGCGACGTGTCCACGGCCTTTCGCAGCGTGAACAATGGCACGACCGTGGGCGGCCACCTGTCCGCCGCGACCGATCGCTATGTCGTGGGCTATGCCGGGTCATGGAGCCGGGGCGGCGACTACGCCCGCGGCGGCGACGGAAAGGACGTCAACTCCACCCTGTTCGAAACCCAAAGCCACACGCTCAGCCTGGCGGCCCGGGTGGGCGACGATGGCGTGCTGGAGGTCCGCGGCGGCGTGCAGTACACGCCTTACGAGGGCTTCGCCAACCAGCGCATGGACATGACCGACAACCGCGGCACCTCGGTCGACGCGCACTACAAGGCCGGCTTCGCCTGGGGCAGCCTGGATGCCACCGCCTATTGGCAGCGTGTGCGCCACGCCATGAACTTCCTGGAGGACAAGGGCGGTTCGGATGGCGGCGGCATGCCCATGAACACCCGGTCCAACGCCGAAGGCTACACCGTGAAGGCCGACATTCCGCTCGGCGCCACCGACACGCTAAGGGTGGGCAGCGAGTTCCACCACTATGCCCTGGATGACTGGTGGCCGCCGGTGGGGGGCATGATGGCCATGATGATGGGGCCCAACACCTTCCACACCATCAACGGCGGCACACGCGACCGCCTGGGCACCTTCGTGGAATGGGAGCGGACCTGGGGTGGCGGCTGGAGCACCCTGGCCGGCCTGCGTAATGACACGGTGTGGACGAACACCGGCACCGTGTCGGGATACAACGCCAGCTACGCCGCCAACGCCGCCGCCTTCAACGCCCGCGACCGCGCCCGCACGGACGCGAATGTCGATGCCACGGCGGAGTTGCGCTACGCCATCGACGATCAGGCGACGGTCGATTTGGGCTATGCCCGCAAAAGCCGCTCCCCCAACCTGTATGAGCGCTATGCCTGGTCCACGGGCAACATGGCCAGCAGCATGATCACCTGGAATGGCGACGGGAACTACTACGTCGGCAATCCGGACCTGAAGCCCGAGGTCGCCAACACCGTCAGCGCCTCCTTCAGCTGGCATGCGGCCCCCGCCGCCGATGGCGCAGCGGCGCCCCCGGCCTGGGAAATCCGGCTGACGCCCCACTACAGCTATATCGAGGACTATATCAGCCAGCGCCTGCTGGCCCCGGTGGTCTCCAACGGCGTTCCCTTCGCCAAGGTCATGTTCGCCAACCGTGACGCCCGCACCTATGGCGTGGACCTGTCGGGCCAGGCCACCGTCTGGCGTGACGTCCGGTATGGCGCCATCGGCCTCAGCGGCGTGCTGGGCTGGGTCCGGGGCCAGACGGTGTCGGACGAGGATGGCCTCTACCACATGATGCCCCTGAACGGCCGCATCGCCCTGGACCACACCCTGGGCGGCTGGCACGGGACGGTGGAGGTGCAGATGGTCGACGCCAAGACGCAGGTCGACCGCCTGCTGCGGGAGCCCACCACGCCCGGCTACACTCTGGTGAACCTGCGCGGTAGTTACACCTGGGGGGACGTGCGGGTGGACTTCGCCATCGAGAACCTGATGGACAAGGCCTATGCCCTGCCGCTGGGCGGCATCGACTATGGCGACTGGCGGGCCGCCAACTACACCACGCCCCTGGGTTCGGTGCCTGGCCCCGGGCGGTCGTTCAATGCCGGCCTGACCGTCAAGTTCTGACGGCGACGGTCCTGACATGAGGCAGAAGACCGCCCCGTCCCGAATGTCGCCCGGCATCATGGCCGGCTTTCGTCCGGCCGCCTATGGCCGGGCGGTGCATCCGCGCGCCGGGGCGGTCTTTGCCGCCCTTATCGCCCTTGCCATCCAGGCCGCCCTGGTGACCTGGATGGCCAGGCTGTCGGCTCCGCCGGCCGCAGCCCGCGCACAAGGTGAAACCGTGGTGGTGGCCCGGTTGCTGCCCCCACCGCCGCGGGTGGTGGAAACAGCCCTGGTCCAGTCCCCCCCGGCCCAGCCCCGTCGCCAACCGCCCCCGCCCCATCCCCGGCAGCGGAGCCCCGCACCCGTCATGAGCCAACCGGCCCCTGCCCCGCCAGTCGTGGCGACACCCCTGCCCGCCCCCTCAGCACCACCCCCGGAGGCCGCGACCGCCGATGCGCCGCCCGCCGCCGTGATCCGACGCCCGCCCGACCCACCCCCGCCGGATGTGCTTGAGGCCTACACCCGCGCGGTGTGGCTGGCGCTCTCCCGCCACCGGCCCGCCCATGTCGCGGCGGCCGGCACGGTGGTGCTGTCCATTTCGGTGGCCGCCGACGGCCAGGTGCGAGACGCCGCGATCCTCACATCCAGCGGCAGCGGCGTGCTGGACGCTATCGCATTGCGCGCCGTCAGCCAAGCGGCCCCCCTGCCGGCACCGCCAGAGCCACTGCTGACGGACGGGCGGTTCAGCTTCACGGTGCCGTTCCGCTTCCGCTAATAGGGGCAAATGGGGGAGGACCGCCGAAAGGGGCGGTCAGGCCATGATGTCCAGCAAGCGCTTGCTGTTGTCGTCCACCGTCTGGGCGACCTTGGTCAGGGCCTTGAAGGTCAGGGCGTCGCTGCTGAGGCTGACCACATCGGTGGGGTTGATGTCGCCGCCCTTGGACGCCGCGATGGCCGTGGCGTCCCGATCCACGCGGGCGCTGCTGCTTTGCAGGCCGGCGGCCACGGTGGCGTAGGGATTGGGGGCGGTGATGCTGGTCATGGCTTACATATAGCATCGCCGCCGGCCTTGGCACAGGGGGCGGTTCTCAGCCCTGCGGCGGCACCACCAGCACGGTGACGGCGGGCACCGGGCTGTTGGACAATTGCAGCCGGTAGGTGCCGGCGGCCAGGCCGAAATCCACCACCTTGTGGATGCCGGAGCAGTTGGGCCCGTGCTTGTGGCTGGTGGACTCCACCGCCGTTCCATTCGCCACCACGTCGACCCAGGCCCCCGCGTCCAGCGCGATGCGATAGGGGCCGGAAGCGGGCACGGTGAAGGACACGATGCCGGCATAGGTCGACTCACCTGCGGGTTTGGGGGGCGTGGTGGCCAGGGTGACGCCCGCCTTGGGCGCCAGGGCTACCCGCGCCGGCGCACCGGGGGTCAGGGCCGGGGCGCCGCCGGACGCGGTCGCGGCCGTCACCGGCACGGCGGTGAGGCCCCAGGCCTTGAGGTCGGTCGGCCATTCCACCGCGACGCCCTTGCATGACGGGTCGACGGGGCTGGACACGGCCTTGCCCCCCTGGGCGGCCCTTTGGACAGCACCCTGGGCCCAGGCGGGACCCGCCAGGGCCATCACCATCATCCCTATCACCATTCCCTGTCCCTGCCGCATGACCGATCCCTTCCCTGCCACAGCGCTATATTTCTTTTGATATAGCGCCTGTGTTTCCTGGCCTGACAAGGAAATCGCACGGGATGTGGCGGCGGCAAGCCGGCGGCTCGCAAAAATCAGCCATGAGGGGAAGCCAAAGAAGGCGACGCTGGCGCCCGGTTACCAGCTGTTTTTAAGCCGATGGCCCAGTAAGACCGCGAAGATACGTCGCAGTCCGTGCCTCATGCGCCAGAACCTCAACGCCTGGTAAGTTGAACCCTGGACGCCTGGATGTTCCGGCGTCGTACGGCAGGGGGGCAGGTTGAAAGGCAAGATATGTCTATCTGGGCCACGCTGGCGGACGCTCGCGGTAGCCTTGGCCTTGATCCACACCGGCGCGGCGGGCGCGCAAGAGGTGGAGACGCCGCCACAAACGACGCCACCGGCGCAGGCGCAGGCTGAACCGGTGCCGGAGATGGTGGTGACCTCGCGCGAGCAGTTCGGTCGGGCGACCTACCGGGGCCTATCCAACTTTCTAAAGGTAATGGATCAGCTGGGGAGTTCAGGCCACCACCTGCACCTGGCTTTCAAAATCCAGTACAAAGGGGGGAGCATCGAATCGGAACCCGTCCAGATGTGGGCGGACTATGATGGCAAGGAGGACGAGATCGAATCCATCGCCGATGGCATTTTCCTCATTCCTTACCGCGCCGACTGGGAAGCGGCCGACGCGAAGCTGGTCACCAGCCCGCACTCGGGCACCCTGGAGGCCCTCCTCTTGCTGGAGGTGACGACCGACCCTGGCCAGACCATTCCCTATACCGAGTTGCGAGAGGGCGCCAAGCTGGTGGGCCGAGCCATCAGGGAATTCGTGCAGCCTGCCAAGGGCTTCTCGACGCCGGACATCGATGAATTGGATTTCCTGTGCGGGCCGCTGGAGCATTGCCAAGTCAGCGCCAGCATTGACGGCGGCGACGCGCTGAACCGGAACGAGTGGGGCAGGCCAGTCCTGAAATTCAGCCGCAAGCTGGACCGGCGCAACCCGGTCGTGCGCATCGCCGCCACGGCGGAGGATGGCACCCCTGGGCACATTTACGCTCTACCCATGTTCTAAGGGCCCATGCTTCGGGCTTTTTGTGATGGAAGGCAGCAACGTTGGGCCGGGCACGCCCAAAAATCGGCCGTCAGGTGGCCCTATACTTGCCCCAGTCACAACCCTTAGTAAGGAGGGCGCCGATGGGGGCGTCGTCTGACGGGATGGGAATATCGTGCAAGCCCAGATGTGGATGGGGGCGACGCTGGCCGCCCTGCTCACGGTTTACGCCGGTGCGGCTGGCGCGCAAACGACGGAACAAGCAACGGCGGACCCGGCCGCCACGGCTCAGGTCCCGCCCCAGGCCACCCCTTCCCAAACTGCCCCTCAGGACGAGGTCGTGCCGGAAATGGTGGTGACCTCGCGGGAGCAGTTCGGCAAGACCTCTTACGCCAAGCTGGCGGAAGCCTTGAAGGTGCTGGACCGTATGGAGAATTCCAGCGGCCACCACCTGCGCATGATCTTCAAGGTGCAGTTGGACAAGGGCAAGTCCGGCCCCCTGCCCATCCAGCTATGGGCCGTCTACAACGGCAAGGAAGAGGCCATTGAAGCCACGCCCGATGGCTATTTCTACATTCCCTACCGCGCCGACTGGGAGGCCGCCGACGCCAAACTGGTCAGCAATCAGGCCAAGGGGTCGCTGCGCGCCACGGTGATGCTGGAGGTGCTGTCCGACGGAAAGCAGCCCGTCGCCTATAGCGAATTGCGCCAAGGCGCCAAGGTGCTGGACCAGGCCATCGAGGAATTCGTGGGGCCGGTCATGGGCTTCTTCGTCCCCAGCATCGACGAACTGGACTTCAGTTGCGAGCCGGACGCCCACTGCCGCGTCCATGCCACCCTCGACACCGGGGAAGCGTTGGAAACCGACGACAAAGGACGGCCCATTTTGGAATTCGGCCGAAAGCTGGACCGGCGCAACCCCACCCTGCAACTCGGCGCCACGGCGGAGGATGGCAGCCCCACGCGCCTCTACGCCCTGCCCCAATTCCATGTGTTCTGAGCGGCCTGTATTCTGATTGGAAAAGGCGGGGCCCGCGGCATCACCGCCGGCCCCGCCCCGTCAGGCGGCGCGCACGCGGCTGATGAAGCTGCCCACCTCCGTCCGCAGGATGTCGGAGCTGCGGCCCAGGCCGCTGGCCGCGGCCAGCACCTGGGAGGCGGCCTGTCCGGCCTCCGCCGATGCCACGGTGACGCCGGCGATGCTGCGCGACACGTCCTGCGTGCCGTGGGCCGCCTGGTCGACATTGCGGGCGATCTCCTGCGTCGCGGCGCTCTGTTCCTCGACCGCCGAGGCGATGGCGCTGGAGATCTGGCTCAGTTCATCGATCACCGCGCCGATGCCCTCGATGGCGCCCACGGCCTGCCGGGTGGAGGCCTGGACCTCCGCGATCTGGGCCACGATCTCGTCGGTGGCCTTGGCGGTCTGGGTCGCCAGGGTCTTGACCTCCCCCGCCACGACGGCGAAGCCCCGGCCGGCCTCACCCGCCCGCGCCGCCTCGATGGTGGCGTTGAGGGCCAGCAGGTTGGTCTGGCTGGCGATGTTGCTGATCAGCTCGATGACCCGGCCGATACGCTCGGCGTTGGAGGCCAGGCCGCGCACCATCTCGTTGGCCAACCGCGCCCGCTCCACGGCACTGCTGGACACCTCGCTGGAATGGCCGACGCGCTGGCTGATCTCCCCGATGGAGGAGGAGAGCTGCTCCGCCGCCGAGGACACGGTCTGGACATTGGCCGTGGTCTGGTCGGCCGCCGCCGCCACGGTGGTGGCCTGCCGGTTGGTTTCCTCGGCGATGGAGGACATGGCCGTGGCGGTGGACGACAGTTGCTCAGCCGCGGAGGAGACCGCCTTGACCACGCCGGCCACCTTGGCGTCGAACAGGTCCGCCAACTCATCCATGGCCTTCTTCTTTTCGGCCGCGGCGTGCTGTTCCTGTTCCTTCGCGGCAGCCTCCATCTCGCGGTTGCGCAGGATATTGCTCTTGAAGACCTGCATGGTCTCCGCCACCGCCCCCAGCTCATCCTTGCGGCCCAAGCCGAAGACGGTGAAACCCACGTCGCCGGCGGCCAGGCGCTGCAGGCAATCCACCATGGCGCCGATGGGGCGAGCGACACCGACATGGCCGATGCCCATGCCCAGGGCCACCCCTACCAGGGTCCCAGCGATCGTCCCGATCAGCATGATGCGCTTGGCATCATCGGCCATGACCTGACCCCGCCGCGCCATGTCGGTGCCCGCCTGGTCGTAATGGTCCGCCAGCGCGCGGACCCGCTGCTGCAATTGGTCAACCAGGACCCGGCCTTCCTTGACCGACGCGATCACGGCCATCTGGTCCACGGTGGGGGCCACGCCGCCCTGGGTGCGCGCCTTCGCCATCGTCGCCTCAAGGTTGCCCACCAAGGCGCCATAACCCTCGGCCACCGTCCTCAGCATTTCCTGTTCCTGGGGATCGGCACCGGACCGCAGGTCATTCAGGCTGCGCTCGAACAGCGCGCGGTTCTCGGCCACCGACTTTTCCACCGTCGCCATCGACTCCTGCGACGCATCCATGCCCATGCGGTATTGGGAGCGGTTGAGCGCGATCAGGGTCTGGTTCATGCGGGCGGCGCGCAGCGCCTGGCCATCCGCGTCGTCAATATCCTGCCCGGCCGCGCCCAGGGTGACGGCGCTATGGTATCCGGTGTAGCCCACATAAATCAGGATGGAGGACAACAACCCAACGATTATCAATATCTTGTAGACGATCGGAATATTTTTTAAGGACATCTAACCCTCCTGAGGTAACACCTGCGGCCGGCGCACAGATGATCAGGTGAATTCTCTGTCCTCTCTCACTTAATAATCTATTAAAGGAATGGAATACCCATCAATTCATCAGAAGATTGATCCAGATCAGGCGTTCATTCAGCGTTAATATTGCTTTTTATTTATTGAGGCTGGCATTTATTTGCGGCCCCAATTCTGAGGCGGGACGGGCGGTCCCGCCTCAGCAAACCAGAAATCAGAAACCGTTGTTCTTGGCGACCTTGGCGTACCACAGGCCGCTGTCCTTGATCGTCCGCTTCTGATCGTTCTTGTAATCGACATAGACCAGGCCGAAGCGCTGGGTATAACCCTGGGCCCACTCGAAGTTGTCCATGAGGCTCCAGGCGTGGTAGGCGCGAACGGGCGCCCCGTCCTGGATGGCGCGGGACAGGGCGGCGAAATAGGCCTTCATGTACTCGATGCGCTGGACGTCCTTCACCCGGCCGTTGACCAGCGGCGTGTTGTAGGAGGCGCCGCTTTCCGTGATCTCGATGGGGCGGTTGCCGATGGCCTTGGCCATGCGCACCAGCGTGTCGTGGAAGCCGTCCGGGTCGATGTCCCAGCCGATGTCGGTCTTGGCGTGCGGCCCCACGCCCCACTCATGCGCGGTGTTCAGGCCGGGGACGCCGTTGCCCTCGGGCTTATCCGCCACCACCCAGCGGGTGTAGTAGTTCAGGCCGACCATGTCATAGTCGGCGCGCATGACCGTCTCATCCCCCGGCTGGAAGCCCAGCAGCGCGTCGCGCTGGTCGGGCGGCAGCACGTCGGGGTAGGTGCCGTCCAGCACCGGCTGCAGGAACCACAGGTTCAGGAAGCGGTGATAGCGCTCGGCCGCGGCCTTGTCGGCCTCGCTGTCCGTGCGCGGCACCATGTTGGCCACGTCGCAGACGCTGCCGACCTGGAACTTGGGATTGATGGCCTTCAGGGCGCGGAAGGCCTTGCCCTGGCTGAGGTTCACCACATGGGTGGCCTTCAGCATCTGCAGCGGATCCTTGTGGCCGGGGGCGAAGATGCCTTCCCAATAGCCCAGGTGGGTGAAGGTCTTGGGCTCGTTCAGGATGGCCCAGTGGGTGATGCGGTCGCCCAGGGCGCGGCCGACGATGTCGGCATACTCCGCCAGCCGGTCGGCGGTGTCGCGGTTGGTCCAGCCGCCGGCGTCGTCCAGGGCCTGCGGCAGATCCCAATGGTACAGCGTGACCAGGGGGCGGGCGCCCGCCTCCAGCACCGCGTCGGTCAGGCGCTTGTAATAATCCAGGCCCGCCTGATTCACCGCCCCCTTGCCCAGCGGCTGCACCCGCGACCAGGCGATGGAATAGCGGTAGCTCTTCAGGTTCATCTGCCGGATGAGGGCCGCGTCCTCCTTGTACTTGTGATAGCTGTCGCAGGCCACGTCACCGGTCGCGTTCTCCTTGATGTGGCCCGGCTGGTGGGTGAAGGTGTCCCAGATAGACGGCCCCTTGCCGTCGGCGTTCCACCCGCCCTCGACCTGATAGGCGGCGGTGGCGGCCCCCCACAGGAAATCCTTCGGAAACACGACTTGGCCCGCCGGCATGGCCGCCAGCGCGGACCGCCAGGCCGCGGTCGTTCCCCCCAGGGCGCCTATACCGGCCAGGGCGGCCGTGCCCTGCAACAGGGCGCGACGATTCATCATGCTCATTACACTCCGCTTCTTGGTAGCGCCTCATCCCCACGGAGCCCCCGCCGCGAACGCTCATCCCGCGGCAAGATCCGGTATCGGCTGTACGGCAAGGCCAGGGCGCGCGCCGGCATGCGCAATTCCGCCGGATGACCCGGCCTGAAAACGGTGCCAGCCTTGGTTTTTGTCATGCCCTTCCTCCCTGAAGGACTTTTACCCAATGCGGACAACGCTGTCACACGTCATGTGACCGCTACCGCGCGGGAATTTTGCCAACGACCCGGCATTATCCGATTGATTTATATTTCACACTTTTGTGATGGTGATTTATTCGGAGATGCATGGCACCGTTGTGAAAGAGGCGCCTGCACTCCCCAGCGTGAAGGTTGTACACGCTCCGGGGCTTATGCATTAATCTCACGTCTCGAATTTGGGGAAAGGCCGCTCATGACCCGACCGGGTTCGTCTCACGTCGACTTATCCCTTTCGGACGGGTCCCTTCTGGATGGGGACGCCTCGTGACGGCCGTGGCATCGGGCGCGACCGTCCGGCCGGCCAAGCGGGGCTGGTCCTTCCTGGCGCCCACCATCCTGCCCGGCTTCGGCACGGCCTTCGGCTTCACCCTGGCCTATCTATGCCTGATCGTCCTGATCCCCCTGGGCCATATGGCGCTGCGGGCGGCGGACGTGGGCTGGGATCGGTTCTGGGCCATCACCCTGGCCCCGCGGGTGCTGCACGCCTTTTATGTCAGCTTCGGCTGCGCCCTGGCGGCGGCGCTGATCAACGCCGTGTTCGGCCTGGTCGTCGCCTGGGTCCTGGTGCGCTACCGCTTCCCCGGCCGGCGCTTGATCGACGCCATGGTCGACCTGCCCTTCGCCCTGCCGACCTCCGTCGCCGGCATCGCGCTGACCGCCATCTATGCCCCCAACGGCTGGATCGGCGCCCTGGCCAAGGCCGCCGGCTTCAAGATCGCCTTCACCCCCATCGGCATCGTCATCGCCCTGGTGTTCGTCGGCCTGCCCTTCATCGTCCGCACGGTGGAGCCGGTGCTGCAGGACCTGGATGCCGAGGTGGAGGAGGCCGCCGCCTCCCTGGGCGCCACGCGCTGGCAGACCTTCATCAAGGTGCTGCTGCCCGCCATCCTGCCGGCGCTGATCACCGGCGTGGCCCTGGCCTTCGCCCGTGGTGTGGGCGAATACGGCTCCGTCATCTTCATCGCCGGCAACATCCCGGCGGTGTCCGAGATCGTGCCCCTGCTGATCGTCGCCCGGCTGGAGCAGTACGATTATGCCGGCGCCACCGTCATCGCCACGGCCATGATGGGGGTTTCCTTCCTCATGCTGCTGGGCATCAATTTCCTGCAGCGCTGGACCCGGTCGCGCCATGCCCGCTGATCCGCATTCCCGCCGCCCCGCCGTGGGCGAGGGGCCCGTGACGCGCTTGGCGCTCATCGGCCTGGCCATCCTGTTCCTGGCGGCCTTCCTGGCCCTGCCGCTCGCGGCGGTGTTCAGCCAGGCCCTGGCCAAGGGCTTCGGCGCCTTCCTCAAGGGCCTGACCGACCCCGACGCCCTGTCCGCCATCCAGCTGACCCTGACGGTGGCCGCCATCGCCGTGCCGCTGAACCTGGTGTTCGGCGTGGCCGCCAGCTGGGCCATCGCCAAGTTCAATTTCCGGGGCAAGAGCCTGCTGCTGGCCCTGATCGACCTGCCCTTCTCCGTCTCGCCCGTCATTTCCGGCCTGGTCTACGTGCTGCTGTTCGGCCTGCACGGCAGCTTCGGCCCCTGGCTGCGCGACCACGGGGTGCAGATCATCTTCGCCGTGCCCGGCGTGGTCATGGCCACCGTCTTCGTCACCTTCCCCTTCGTGGCGCGCGAACTGATCCCCCTGATGCAGGAACAGGGGGTGGAGGATGAGGAAGCGGCCATCGTGCTGGGCGCCAGCGGCTGGCAGACCTTCCGCCTGGTGACCCTGCCCAACATCCGCTGGGGACTGCTGTACGGCGTGCTGTTGTGCAACGCCCGCGCGATGGGGGAGTTTGGGGCGGTGTCCGTCGTTTCCGGCCACATCCGGGGCAAGACCAACACCATGCCCCTGCATGTCGAGATTCTGTACAACGAATACAACTTCGTGGCCGCCTTCGCGGTGGCCTCGCTGCTGGCGCTGCTGGCGCTGGTCACCCTGGCGGCCAAGGCGATCCTGGAATGGCGCTTCGCCGACCAGATCGCCGCCGCCAAGCGGTGAGGCCAAACGGGTGAAGAAAGCGGCGACAATGACGATCAAGCAAACGGGCGGCGCGCATGGCCATTGAAATCCGCAATGTGGAAAAGACTTTCGGCGCCTTCACCGCCCTGGGCGGCGTCAGCCTGGACGTGCGCTCGGGCGAGCTGCTGGCCCTGCTGGGGCCCAGCGGCTCGGGCAAGACCACCCTGCTGCGCATCATCGCCGGGCTGGACCATGCCGACGCCGGCGAGGTGAGCTTCGACGGGCAGGACACCCGCGACCGCGCCGCGCGCGATCGCAAGGTGGGTTTCGTCTTCCAGCACTACGCCCTGTTCCGGCACATGACCGTCTTCGACAACGTGGCCTTCGGCCTGCGCGTCAAGAAAAAGGCGGAACGGCCGGCGGAAATGGACATCCGCCGCCGGGTGGGCCAGCTGCTGGAAATGGTGCAGTTGTCGCACCTGGCCAGCCGTTATCCCAGCCAGTTGTCCGGCGGCCAGCGTCAGCGCGTGGCCCTGGCCCGCGCGCTGGCCATTGAGCCCAAGGTGCTGCTGCTGGATGAGCCCTTCGGCGCGCTGGACGCCAAGGTGCGCAAGGATTTACGCAAGTGGCTGCGCCACCTGCACGACGACATGCACATCACCTCCATCTTCGTGACCCATGACCAGGAGGAGGCGCTGGAACTGGCGGACCGCGTGGTCGTCATGAACCATGGCCAGATCATCCAGGTGGGCACCCCGGCGGAGGTGTACGACACCCCGGCCGACAGCTTCGTCTTCGACTTCCTGGGCGGGGTGAACCGACTGAACGGCGTCATCGAGGGGGGCGTCGCCCGGCTGGACGGCAAGGCCGTAAGGGTCGACGGCGAGGTGGGCCCTAACGGCCCGGCCGTCATCTATGTCCGGCCCCATCAGGTGGAACTGGACGTGGCGCCCGGCGACGGCGTGCCGGAGGGCAAGTGGAGCGCGCGGGTCAGCAGCCTGCACGCCGCCGGCCCCGTGGCCCGGCTGGAGCTGGACCTGGCCGGCCGCGCGCTGGAAGCGCAGCTGTCCCGCGACCGGCTGAGCGATCTGGCGCTGGACGTCGGCAGCTGGTGTACTGTGGACTTCCGTCACGCCCGGGTGTTTCCCGCTAAAAACTAGTGGGTGAAGGTGTGACGGCGTAACGGATATCAGGGCGTGCGAATCATGGACGGGCAGACGGTCGACCTCACGGCGGTGATGCGGGACATCGGGCAGCGGGCGCGCGCCGCCAGCGCCCAGTTGGCCGTGACCACGCCGGAGCAGCGCGTCGCCGGGCTGCGCGCCGCCGCGGTCGCCCTGCGCGCCGACGCCGTCCTCATCTTGGACGCCAACGCCCGCGACATGGCGGCCGGCCAGGCCAAGGGCCTGACCCCCGCCCTGCTGGACCGCCTGCGCCTGGACGAGGGCCGGCTGGAGGCCATCGCCAAGGGGCTGGAGGACGTTGCCGACCTGCCCGATCCCCTGGGTGCGGTCATGGCGGACTGGACCCGGCCTAACGGCCTGCGCATCCAGCGGGTGCGGGTGCCCCTGGGCGTCATCGGCATCATCTATGAAAGCCGGCCCAACGTGACGGCGGATGCCGGTGGCCTGTGCGTGAAGTCCGGCAACGCCGCCATCCTGCGCGGCGGGTCGGAAAGCCTGCATTCCTCCAGCACCATCGTGGACGCCATGCGCCGGGGCCTGGTGGAGGGCGGCCTGCCCGCCGACGCCGTGCAGCTGGTGCCCACCACCAACCGCGCCGCCGTGGGCATCCTGCTGACCATGACCGATTTCGTCGACGTCATCATTCCCCGGGGCGGCAAGTCGCTGACGGCACGGGTGGCGGCGGAATCGCGCGTGCCGGTCATCAAGCACCTGGACGGCATCTGCCACGTTTACCTGGACCGGGCGGCCGATCCGGCCAAGGGCCGCGCCATCGCGCTCAACGCCAAGATGCGCCGCACCGGCATCTGCGGCGCCATGGAGACGCTGCTGGTCCACCGCGACGTGGCGGCGGCCCAGCTGCCCGCCCTGATCGAAGATCTGGTCGCCGCCGGCTGCGAGGTGCGGGGCGACGCCACGGTCCAGTCCCTGGACGGCCGCGTCCTGCCCGCCGACGACGCCGACTGGGATACCGAATACCTGGACGCCATCCTGTCGGTGAAGGTGGTGGACGGCGTGGACGACGCCATCGCGCATATCGAGCGCCACGGCAGCCACCATACCGACAGCATCGTGACGGAGGATGCGGCCACGGCGGAGTATTTCCTGGCGCGGGTGGACAGCGGCATCGTGCTGTGGAACGCCTCCACCCAGTTCGCCGATGGTGGGGAGTTCGGCTTCGGCGCGGAAATCGGCATTTCCACCGGCAAGCTGCACGCCCGCGGCCCCGTGGGCGCGGAGCAGCTGACCAGTTACAAGTACGTCGTGCGCGGCGACGGCCAGACGCGCCCGTAAGCGACCGGCTGGCTTACCCCTCATGTCAACCTCCCCCCACGGCCGCTATTGGATTCGACCGCGGCCGCTGACCGGTGCCAGTTGGGCCGGCCGGCGCATCGGCATTCTGGGCGGGTCCTTCAACCCCGCCCATGCCGGCCACCGCCATGTCAGCCAATGGATGCTGCGCCGGCTGAAGCTGGACCAGGTGTGGTGGCTGGTCAGCCCGCAGAACCCGTTGAAGCAGACGCGCGGCATGGCCACGCTGGATGCCCGGCTGGATGCCGCCCGCGCTGCCGCCCGCGATCCGCGCATCCTGGTGACGGACCTGGAGACGCAGCTGGGCACCCGCTACACCGTGGACACGCTGGAGGCCCTGCGCCGCCGCTATCCCCGCACCCGCTTCGTTTGGATCATGGGCGCCGACAACCTGTTGCAGATTCCGCGCTGGCGGGGATGGACGCGCATCCTGGGCCGCATGCCCGTTGCCGTGTTTCCGCGCCGCCCCTATTCCCTAAAGGCGCTTGTCGGCCAGGCCGCGCGGCGGTATTCCCGGAGCAGGGTTCCGCCACGGGACGCGGGTGGGCTGCCGGCACGGCCGGCGCCGGCCTGGACCTTTCTGGACGGGCCGCTGCACCCCGCCTCCTCCACCGAGATCCGGCGGAAGGGGTGGTGGGCCGGCCGATGACCGGGAAACCAACCGCCGGGGCTAACCCCGTGGGCAAGACGCCACCGTTCGGCTTGCCCACGGACATCAACGGATTATCATCAGGGTGCGGGCCGGTCCTCCGGTCCTGAGCGCCCTTTTTTGCTTAGAGGTAACGATCATTTCCACCATCGCCCATTTCCCGACGCCGACCGCTGGGCGGACGGCGCCCCAGCCGCTTCCGGACATGGCGGCCCCCGACTTCCCCGAGCAGCTGCGCGACCTGATCGTCGCCAGTGTGGAGGATGACAAGGCCGAAGGCACCGTGGTGCTCGACCTCAAGGGCAAGTCCACCCTGGCCGACTACATCGTCATCACCTCCGGCCGCTCCGCCCGCCAGGTGGACGCGATGGCTGGCCACCTGCTGTCCAAGCTCAAGGAAGTCGGGCTGGTCGGCCTGGACGCCGAAGGCACGCCCCAGTGCGACTGGGTGCTGATCGACGCCGGCGACGTGCTGGTCCACCTGTTCCGTCCGGAGGTCCGCGCCTTCTACAATCTGGAAAAGATGTGGGGCGTGGAACTGCCGCCCGACTTCGCCGGGTTCGGTGCGCCGGCCGGCGACTTTTTGTCTGTTTGATCGTGATCGAACGGTAGCGGGATCGGGCCCATGCGCGTTTGGCTGATCGCCGTCGGCCGCAGCCGGCCGGGCCCCGCCCGCGACCTGTTCGAAGAGTACAAGGGCCGCATCACCTGGCCCTTTGCCTTGCGTGAGGTTGAGTGCCGCAAGCGGGTGGAGGGGGATGAGCTGAAGCGGCTGGAGGCCCAGCTGCTGCTGGAAGCCATCCCTTCCGGCGCCACCCTGGTGGCCCTGGACGAACGCGGCAAGGCCCTGCCCAGCGAGGCCTTCGCCCGCCAGGTCGGCACCTGGCGCGACGGCGGCGTGGCCGACCTCGCCTTCGTCATCGGCGGTGCCGACGGCCTGGCTGAAGAAGTGCGCCGCCGCGCCGCCCTGCTCATCGCCTTCGGCCCCATGACCTGGCCGCACATGATGGTGCGCGGCATGCTGGCCGAACAGCTTTACCGCGCCCAGCAAATCCTGGCGGGACATCCCTACCACCGGGTGTAAGGGCCACACGCTTGCGGTGCGTCAATGCCCGCGGCGGGGCATCCTGCCAGTCTTCGCCCACCCAGGGCCCATGAGGGCACGCGGAGGGGGAGGGGACGCATGGCCGTGCTGATCGCCTGTTATTCGCTGACCGGCACGACGCGCGCCGTGGTGCAGGAATTGGCCCGGCACCTGCGTGCCGATATCGAGGAAATCCGCTGCGACCGGTACACCGTCAGCTTCCTAGGCTGGTGGCGCGCCGCGATGGACAGCCGCCGGCGCCGGCTGGTCGAGATCGCCCCCGCCGTCCATGCCGTACGCGACTATGACCTGGTGATCCTGGCCGGCCCGATCTGGGCCTGGCAGCCCTGCCCGCCCTTGCGCGCCTATGTCCAGCGCGAACGGGCGGAGTTGCCGGACACCGCCCTGCTGCTGACCCATGGCGGTTCGGCCGGACCGCAGTCGCTGGACGCGCTGGGGGCCTGGGTGGGAAAGCCGCCCAAGGCGCGCCTGACCATCACCGCCGCCGAAATGAAGAGCGGCACCTACATCGAGACGGTGGCCCATTTCGCCCAGACCGTGAGTCCCGCCCCAGTACCGATGGCCCCAGTACCGGTGGCCCCGGTGCCGGCACCCCAACCCCTTGCGGTGGATCAATGCGCCGGCTGAACGATTAGGGCCGACTGGGCGGGTCGCCACCCCTCTCAGGACCGCCTTGATGGACCCCACCACCCTGCTCAGCCGCCTGGCGGTTTCCTTGGCGATCGGCCTGCTGGTGGGGTTGGAACGGGGGTGGCACAGCCGCAGCGGCCAGGAATACCAGCGGGCGGTGGGACTGCGCACCTTCGCCCTGTCGGGCCTGCTGGGCGGCGTCGCCGGCGCCCTGGCGGGAGCGCAGCAGCCCTACATCCTGGGCCTGGTGTTCCTGGGCTATGCCGCCGCCTTCACCGCCTTCCACTGGCTGGAGGCCAGGGCCGACACCGACCCCAACCCGGAACGCGATCTCAGCATCACCTCGGTGGTGGCGGGGCTGGTGACCTTCCTGCTGGGCGCCCTGGCCATCCTGGCGGACGTGCGTGTCGCCATCGCCGCCGGCGTGGCCATGACCGGCCTGCTGGCGCTGCGCGATCCCCTGCACCGCTGGGTGGCGACGCTGAGTGGTGATGAGGTCCGGGCCATCCTGACCTTGCTGGCCATGTCCTTCCTGCTGTTGCCCGTCCTGCCCAACCATCCGGTGGACCCGTGGGGGGCCTTGAACCCCCATTCCATCTGGCTGCTGGCAGTCATGGTCGCCGCCATCTCCTTCGGCGGCTATGTCGCCGTCCGCGCCCTGGGTGACCGGCTGGGGGTATTGATGGCGGCGCTGGCCGGCGGCCTGGCCTCCTCAACCGCCACAACGCTGACGCTGGCGCGGCTGGGCCGGGTGCATCCCACCTCATCCCGCCTGCTGGGGGCGGGGGTGCTGCTGGCCGGGGCCGTCATGATGGTCCGGGTGGGGGTGCTGGCCATGGTGCTGAACCCCGACCTGCTGGGCCTGCTGGCGCCGCCGCTGGCCTGCGCCGCGCTGGGCCAGGTGGGCGGTGCCGCCGTGCTGATCATCCGCAACCGCCATTACCATGTGCCCAAGCTGAACATCGCCAACCCGCTGGAAGTGGGCATGGCGTTGAAGATGGCGGCTTTCATCGCGGCGGTGGCCCTCGCCAGCCAGTTGCTGGCGCAGTCCTTGGGCGCCCCCGGCGTGCTGGTCATGGCCGCCCTGTCGGGCGTGGCCGACGTGGACGCCGTCACCCTGTCCATGGCCCATCTGGGCGGCCACGGCCTGACCCTGAAGGTCGCCATGGAGGGCGTGCTGATCGTCACCGCCGTGAACACCGTGACCAAGGCCGCCATGGCGGCATGGGTCGGGGGCGCCCGCCTGGGCCTGGTGGTCGGCGGGGTCAGCGCCCTGGCCCTGGGCGCCGGGGCGCTGGCCGTGGGGTGGTAAGAACTCTACCAGAGAGGCAAAGGCGTCCGACTGAACCCGCCTCTGGTTGCGGCCCCGTCAAGAGGCCTATAGCCTGCTACCAGCGCGTGAACGCAGAACACCCTGGGGGAGCATAATGAGAAAATCCATACTCGCCGCCGGCTTCCTAGCCGCCTGCCTGTTCGACCCCGCCCATGCCGCGGACAGCCTGCAAGACGCGATAAAGACGGCAAACGCTCAGGGCCACGCGGTAAAGTCCATCACGCCCATCTTCAGCCAATTGGTAATGTTTTCCATCCCGGCCGGTTTCCAGCTGGGCAGCGAACACACCCAGGGCAATCAGTACATTAGGGAAATGGTGCTGGAGGGCGAGACCCTGGATCGGTGGACGCAGATGATCACCATCACCGGCTTCCAGGGTCTGGGGGCCAATCCCAACGTCACGCCCCAAGGCTTCGCCGCCATGTTGGCCGGACGCTTCAAGAACGCCTGCCCCACCACATTCGCCGCCAAGGAAGTGGCCAACCTGACCATCAGCGGCCAGCCGGCCTTTATCGCCTGGATCAGCTGCGGCACCGCCCCCGGCGGCGACCACAGCGAGTCAGCCGTGATCTTCAGCATCAAAGGCGCCAACGACTACTACACCCTTCAATGGGCGGAACGGGAGGCGGCATCCAGCCAGCCGATGGCCTTCGACGATGCCAAGTGGAAAGAACGGATCGCGCGCCTGAACCCGGTGAAGATCTGCCCGATCATCCCGGGAGAACAGGCGCCCTATCCCAGCTGCGTCGATCAGAAATAGAAGCTGGAAATAAGGGGCAGCCTCCGAAGGCGGCCCCTTCCCTCCAAATCGTATGCCCTACCAGGTGGTGGGCTTGGGATTGCGGTGGTTGAAGTCCTTCTGGTGCCAGTAGGGGTAGATCGGGTCCTTCTGGCTGGCCTGTTCCAGGCGCGTCACCTGGTCCGGCGTCAGCGACCAGCCGACGGCGCCCAGGTTCTGCTTCAACTGTTCCTCGTTGCGGGCACCGATAACCAGATTGGCCACGCCGGGCCGGGCCAACAGCCAGTTCAGCGCCACCTGCGGCACTGTCTTGCCTGTCTCCGCCGCCACCGCGTCGAGGGCTTCGACCACGGTGTAGAGGTAGTCGTCATCCACCTTGGGCCCGCCGGCGGCGCCACCGCTGGCGATGCGGCCGGCCTGCGCCGGCTGCCCGCGCCGGATCTTGCCGGTCAGGCGGCCCCAGCCCAGGGGACTCCACACCATCAAGCCCACGCCCTGGTCCAGGCCCAAGGGCATCAGTTCCCACTCATAGTCGCGGCCCACCAGGGAATAATAGCCCTGGTAGGCGACGTAACGGGCCAGGCCGTACTTCTCCGACGTCGCCAGCGCCTTCATCAGGTGCCAGCCGGAGAAGTTGGAGGCGCCGATGTAGCCGATCTTGCCGGCGGTAATCAGGTCATCCAGGGCGCGCAGGGTTTCATCCACCGGGGTGGTGGCGTCGAAGCCATGCATGAAATAAAGGTCGATGTGATCGGTGCCCAGCCGCCTCAGGCTGGCCTCGCAGGCGCGGATCAGGTGATAGCGCGACGAGCCGACGTCGTTGGGGCCATCCCCCATGGTGAAGGTGGCCTTGGTGGAGATCAGCACCTTATCCCGCCGGCCCTTGACGGCTTGGCCCAGGATCTCCTCCGACGCGCCCCGGGAATAGACGTCGGCGGTGTCGAAGAAATTGACGCCCGCCTCCAGGCACAAATCCACCAGCCGTGTGGCCTCGGCCACGTCGGTGCTGCCCCAGCGGTTGAAGAACTCACCCGCCCCACCGAAGGTGCCGGTGCCGAAACTGAGGACCGGAACCTTCAGGCCCGACCGTCCAAGTTGCCGATATTCCATGGTGTTTCCCTCATGGGCTCATATGGCGAAACGGCCCCTGCCCGGGACCGCTATCAATCCAACCGGGCCGGCCATTCACGGGCGGTATGGCGAACCGCCAGAATATCCACGCAGGTTTCCGCTATTTGGTAAGCGATGATGAAATCCGTGCCAGGAATGACCAACTCGCGCGTACCATTGATGCGGCCCGGGCGCCCTTTTTGAGGATGAGAACCCAACCCTTGCGCCTGCGCGCGGAGCAACTTGACCAGCTTGAGCGCGGCCGCCGAATTGAACTGGCTCAGGTAATCGTGGATATCCACCAGGTTGCGTGTCGCCGGCCTAGTCCACCGTACCTTCATCGATCAGCCGCCGCCTCGAATTTTTCAAACAAGGCATCCATCTCGGCATCCGTGACGAAGTCGCCAACCGCCGCCGCCGCCAGTCCCGCCTGCACTTGGGTGGCCCACTGACGCTCTTCGGCGAGGTAGCGCTCGATAGCCTCATTGACCACGAAATTGCGGGACCGGTTCTGCGCCGCGGCCAGCTTGTCCAACTCCGCCAGAATGGCGGGCTCGGTCCGAATGGAGAAGTTCTGGCTGGCCATGTCGGCACCCTAAAGTCGTGACGATTACAGGTGATTACGTTGTAATCATGTGGGCCTCAACGCCCTACCGGTCAAGACCGCTCAAGCCTCTTCCTCGAACACCGGATACGTCCCGAAGTCGCGGATGGGGCGCAGGACGACGTTGCTGACGACGCGTGCCACCCCCATCTCGGCATCGTCGATCCAGCTGTCGGTCAGTTCCTGGTAGGTCTCCAAATCGCGGCAGACCAGCTTGGCGATGTAGTCGTAGGGGCCGCTGACCTCGAAGCACTCGATGACCTCGGGCACCTCGCGCAGGCGGCGCTCGAAGGCGCTGGTGCGCTGGCGGCCTTGTTTTTCCAGGGAGATCTGGGCCAGGACGAAGACGCAGGACTGGATACGGCGCACGTCCACCTGGGCCTGATAGCGGACGATGATGCCCTCACGCTCCAGCCGGCGCACCCGTTCCAGGCAGGGGCGGGCGGACAGGCCCACCCGTTCCGACAGGGCCTGGTTGGTGATGCGGCCATCGGCCTGCAGTTCCGTCAGGATTTTGATGTCGATGGCGTCGAGCTTACGCGGCTTCAAGGCGGGGTCCGGTAGGGCGGGAGATAGGGCATCAGCTTAAGCGCCAGACCTCCCGCCCCCCAAGGCTTACTTCGACACCCGGTCGAGTTTGAGGATCAGGCAGAAGGCCGAGCCGCCGGACAGGCCGAAGTCGCTGACCGGCGTCTCATGCACGCGATAGCCACGCTCCGTCAGCATGCCGCGCAGGGCCGGGCTGGCAGTGGCCAGCACGATGTCACGGCCCAGGTTCACGGCGTTGACGGCCAGGGTGCAGGCATCGGGCTCCGGCGCCACGATCAGGTTTTCGGCGCCGAAGCGCTCCAGGATGCGGGCGTTGCCCTCGGCGGAGAAGGCGCCGGGGAAGTACAGCACCTCACCCCCCGTCAGGGGGCAGAGGCAGGTGTCCATGTGATAGAAACGCGGGTCCACCAGTTCCAGCGCCTCGACCTCCACACCGAACAGGTCGCGCACCACCGGGGCGGCGGCCTTGTCGGAGCGCTGGCCGTAGCCCAGCCAGAAGGTACGGCGCACGGGGTCCCACACGCAGTCACCCGCCCCCTCCAGCACCACGCCCGCCGGCATGTCATGCACCTCGGTCAGCAGGCCCCGGTCCTTCAGCGCGTCGAAGGTGCGGCGGAACACCGGCGTCTCGCCCTGGCGCTGGGGATGACGGAAGGTGGCGACCAGGGCCTTGCCGTCCAGCACCACGGCGGCGTTGGCGGTGAACACCATGTCGGGCAGGCCGGGCTGAGGTGCCGCGAATTCCAGTTCCACGCCCAGGCCGCGCAGGGTGTCCACCAGCCGTTCCCAGCCGCTGGATGAGCGGGCACCCAGCAGCGCCCCCTCCTCCTGCCAGCGATCCGGCCGCATCCAGGGATTGATGGCGTAGCTCACCTCGAAATGCTCAGGGGCGCACATCAGGATGCGGCCGCCGGGCAGGGCGTCGGTAGCGGCGCCGGCACGAGCGGCGGCGGTCAGGCTGGTATCGGGCATGGGTGGGGTTCCCCAGATGTTGTTCGTGGTTTGGGTGTCAGGCGAAGGTCGAAAGGGTCTCGGCCAGGCGGTCCACCGCCCAGTCCAGATCCTCCGGCGCGATCATCAGCGGCGGTGCCAGGCGCACCACTGTGTCATGGGTTTCCTTGGACAGGACGCCGCGGCGCATCCACTCCTCCACCACCTGGCGGGCGGTGGCGCGGGCGGGATCGATCTCCAGCCCCACCCACAGGCCAAGGCCGCGGATGTCGCGGATGAGCGGGCTGTTCAGGCCGCGCAGGCGGTCCATGAGATGGGCGCCCAGCGCGGCGCTGCGCTGGACCAGCCCTTCCTCCTCGATCACCGCCAGGGCCTCCAGCCCCACGGCGGCGGCCAGCGGGTTGCCGCCGAAGGTGGAGCCATGGCTGCCGGGGTCGAACACGTCGATGACGTCGCGGCGGGCGACGAAGGCGGAAACGGGCAGCACGCCACCGCCCAGCGCCTTGCCCAGGCACAGGCCATCGGGAACGACGCCCTCATGGTGGTGGGCGAACCAGCGGCCGGTGCGACCCAGGCCGGACTGGATCTCATCCAGGATCATCAGGATGCCGGCGCGGTCACAGGCCGCGCGCACGCCCTTGAGGTAGCCGGCCGGCGGCAGGACGATGCCGGCCTCCCCCTGGATGGGTTCCAGCAGCACGGCCGCCGTATTGGGGCCGATGGCCGCCGTCAGCGCGTCCAGGTCGCCGAAGGGCACGACGCGGAAGCCGGGCGTGTAGGGGCCGAACCCCTCCCGATAAGCCTCCTCGGAGGAGAAGCTGATGATGGTGGTGGTGCGGCCATGGAAATTGCCGCTGGCCACGATGATCTCCGCCTGGTTGGCGGGAATGGCGCGATGGCGATAGCCCCAGCGTCGGGCGGCCTTCACCGCCGTCTCCACCGCCTCCGCCCCGCTGTTCATGGGGCAGGCGCCGTCCAGCCCCGTCAACGCGCACAGCCGTTCCAGGAAGGGGCCCAGCCTGTCGGTGTGGAAGGCGCGCGACACGACGGCCACCTTGGCCGCCTGCTCGGTCAGCGCCTTGAGGATGCGGGGGTGGCCATGGCCGACATTAACGGCGGAATAGGCGCTCATCATGTCCAGGTAGCGGCGACCGGAATCATCGTGAATCCAGGCGCCCTGGGCGCGGGTGATGACCACGGGCAGCGGCTTGTAGGTGTGGGCGCACCAGCGGTCTTCCAGGGCGATGGCTCCGGGGGAAGCGATCCCGCCCATGTCGCCGTTCAGCCGCTGATCCATGATGTCCTCCACCTTGTCCCGGTCTCGTTACCCTGGATGGTGACATGGACGCGCCAGCCGAAACGGCCGAAGTTCTGGAGACTGGCGACAGAAGCGGTGGGCGATGGTGCGCCCGGCATACCGTTTCTGTCCCCACCCCTTGCAGGCCGGACATAAGTAAGACGCGCGACGGCAGAACCCTGGGGGGCCTATAACGCTTTATCGGGTCGGAATTTCGGACGCGCCGCTTGCCATCCGGCGCGGAAATTCCGATTTTCCCAATAGGTTCGCACCTCCCACACCACCAGGATCAGGGAACAGACAGCCATGGCCGCCGCCGACAAGACCAGCAAAGCCCCCCGCCCCGTGGTGCTGTGCATCATGGACGGCTGGGGCTATCGGGAAGAGGTGGCGGACAACGCCGTCGCCCAGGGCAACACCCCCAACTATGACCGCCTGTGGAAGGACTGCCCGCACGGCCTGCTGTCCGCCAGCGAGGAGGATGTGGGCCTGCCCGCCGGCCAGATGGGAAATTCCGAGGTGGGGCACATGAACCTGGGCGCCGGTCGCGTCGTGTTCCAGGATTTGCCCATGATCGACCGCGCCATCACCCAGGGCGAGTTCGAGACCAACGCGGCGCTGACGGCGTTCAAGGCCGCGCTGAAGAAGTCCGGCGGCACCGCCCATATCCTGGGCCTGGCCTCCCCCGGCGGCGTGCACAGCCACCAGGACCACATGGTCGCCCTGGCGCGGACCCTGGCCCAGGCCGGCATTCCCGTGGCCCTGCACGCCTTCACCGATGGCCGCGACGTGCCGCCGCAGAGCGCCCTGGAACAACTCGCCGCCATCGAGGCCGGCCTGAAAGGTGCCCCCGGCGCCAAAATCGCCACGGTGGACGGGCGCTATTACGCCATGGACCGCGACAAGCGCTGGGACCGGGTGGAGAAGGCCTACCGCGCCCTGGTGTCGGCTGAAGGCGAGACGGCGGCCAGCGCCGAGGCGGCGGTGACGCAGAGCTATGACACCGGCAAGCACGATGAGTTCATCCTGCCCACCATCATCGGCGATTACGCTGGCATGAAGGACGGCGACGGCGTGCTGATGGCCAACTTCCGCGCCGACCGCGCCCGCGAGATCCTGTCCGCCCTGGTGGAGCCGGAGTTCAGCGGCTTCGACCGCGGCACGCCTGTGAAGTTCGCCGCGCAGCTGGGCATGGTGGAATATTCCTCCGCGCTGGCCAAGGTCCTGCCAGCCATCTTCCCGCCCAAGGAAATCCGCCACACCCTGGGCGAAATCGTCTCGCAAAAGGGCCTGAAACAGCTGCGCATCGCCGAGACGGAAAAGTATCCGCACGTCACGTTCTTCTTCAACGGCGGCGAGGAGAAGGTTTACGAGGGGGAGGAGCGCATCCTGGTCCCCTCGCCCAAGGTCGCCACCTACGACCTGCAGCCGGAGATGTCGGCCGATGAGCTGACGGACAAGCTGGTGGCGGCGGTGGACAGCGGCGCCTTCGACCTGGTGGTGGTGAACTATGCCAACCCCGACATGGTGGGCCATTCCGGCATCCTGGCCGCCGCGGTGAAGGCGGTGGAGGCGGTGGACCGCAGCATCGGCCGGCTGGAGGAAGCGGTGAAGCGCCAGGGCGGCGCCCTGCTGATCACCGCCGACCACGGCAATTGCGAGCTGATGAAGGACCCGGAGACGGGCGGCCCGCACACCGCCCACACCCTGGACCTGGTGCCCGCCATCCTGGTGAACGCGCCGGCCGATGTGGTGCGCCTGGACCAGGGCAAGCTGGCCGACGTGGCCCCCACCCTGCTGGAACTGATGGACCTGCCGCAGCCGGAGGAAATGACCGGCCGGTCCCTGCTGGTACGTGACGCCGCCCGCGCGGCGGCCGAGTGAGCGTGGCCACCGGGTACCACCGCCCGTGACCGCACCCTCCGTGACCACATCCAGGGCCCCCTTTCCCCTGCTGACCCTGGCGCTGGCGTTGCTGGCGCCGGGCGCGGCGGGGGCTGGCCAGCACACCCCACCCGTGGTGCTGACGCCGATCGCCCAGACGAGTGGGACCCAAAGCCCACCCAAGCCGCAGGACGCCCAGCGCCAGCTGGACAAGGTGGAAAAGGATCTGAAGGCCGACCAGGCGCGCAAGGCCGAGCTGGACGCCAAGAACGACGCGCTGGAGCGGGGGCTGGCCGACCTGCGCGCCAAGTCGGTGGCGGTGGCGGAGGACCAACGCCGGCAGGACGACGCCCTGCGCGCCGTGGAGCAATCGCTGGCGGGCCTAGCCGCCAACGAGCAGGAACAGATGGCCCGCATCGACGCCGACCGCGCGGCGCTGGCCGACCTGCTGGGCGCCCTGCAACGGCTGTCCCGCCTGCCGCCGGAGGCCATGGTGGCCCGGCCGGAGGCGCCGGGCGAGATGGTTAAGAGCGCCCTGCTGCTGCGCGAAGCCATCCCCCAGCTGAAAAAGCGGGCGGACGCGCTGTCGGCGCAGTTGCGGGAACTGGCGGCCCTGCGCCAGAAACTGGCGGACAAGCGCGCCCAGGCGCTGACGGCGAAAAAAGAGCTGGAAAAGCGCGAAGGCGAGCTGCGCGACCTGGTGTCGCGCCGCGAAGCCCTGTCGCAGGCCAACGACGCCGAACTACAGGATGTGGCCGGCCACATGGCCGTGTTGACGTCCCAAGCCGGCGACCTGCGCGACCTCATGGAAAAGCTGGAGGCGGAGCGCAAGGCCGCCGCCGAGCGGGCCCGCCAGGCGGAGGCGCAGAAGCGCCAGCAGGCGGAAGAGGCGCGGCAGAAAAAGGCGCAGGAGCGGCTGGCCGCCATGGGCCGCACCCCCAAGGACGTGCCCGGCGGCACGGCGCTGGGCGGCATGACCCTGCCCGTGGCCGGCCCGGTGGCCCAACGCTATGGCGAGCAGGATGCGGTGGGGACCACCAGCCGCGGCGTGCGCATCAGCGCCCGCGCCGGGTCCCCCGTCGTGGCGCCGTATGAAGGCTCGGTGGTTTTCGCCGGCCCGTTCAAGGGCTATGGCCTTATCTTGATCGTCGAGCACCCCAATGGGTATCATAGCCTGATCGCGGGATTGGGTCGGATCGATACGCGGGTGGGACAACGTGTGTTGACCGGCGAGCCCATGGGCGCCATGGCCAGCGACGGAAGCCCCACATTGTACTTCGAGTTGCGGCGGGGTGGTCAGCCGATCAACCCCCTGCGCGGCTTTACGGGCACCGAGGGTAAAGGACAAGGGTGAGATGAAGAAACTGCTGACCTCCGTGGCTGTCGTGGCCCTGGTCTATCTGGCAAGCCCCCTGTCCCGGCCGCTGGACGCGAAGCCGCCGATCAAGGCGGAAACCTACAAGCAGCTGGAACTGTTCACCGAAGCGTTCGAGCGGGTGAAGTCCGACTATGTCGAGGAAGTGCCGGACGATCAGCTGGTCGAGGCCGCGATCAACGGCATGCTGGCCTCGCTGGACCCCCACTCCAACTTCATGAACAAGAAGAATTGGGAGGACATGCAGGTCCAGACCAAGGGTGAGTTCGGTGGTCTGGGCCTGGAGGTCACGGAAGAGAACGGCGTGGTCAAGGTGATCTCGCCCATCGACGACACCCCGGCCAGCCGCGCCGGCGTGCAGCCGGGTGACTACATCACCCACCTGAACGACGAAGCCATCGTGGGCCTGGGCCTGAACGAGGCGGTGGAGAAGATGCGCGGCGCCCCGGGCACCGACATCAAGGTCACCATCCACCGCAACAACGTGCCCCAGCCCCTGAACTTCACCCTGACCCGCGCCGTCATCAAGGTGCAGTCGGTGCGCTGGCGGGTGGAGGGCAAGGTCGGCTACATCCGCTTGTCCGGCTTCACCGAGCAGACCCAGTCCGGCCTGGACAAAGCCCTGGCCGGCATCCAGAAGGAGCTGGGCGACAAGGTCATCGGCTATGTGCTGGACCTGCGCAACAACCCCGGCGGCCTGCTGGACCAGGCCATCTCGGTCAGCGACACCTTCCTGGAGCGGGGGGAGATCGTCTCCACCCGCGGTCGCCGCCCCGACCAGGGCGAGCGCTACAACGCCAAGCCCGGCGACGCCATCCACGGCCTGCCGCTGGTGGTGCTGATCAACGGCGGTTCCGCCTCCGCCTCGGAAATCGTCGCCGGCGCGCTGCAGGACCATAAGCGCGCCATCCTCATGGGCACGCAGAGCTTCGGCAAGGGCTCGGTCCAGACCATCATGCCCATGCCCGGCGGCAACGCCATGAAGCTGACGACGGCGCGCTATTACACGCCGTCCGGCCGGTCCATCCAGCAGTTGGGCATCACGCCGGACATCGAGGTGCAGCAGGCCAAGGTGGAGGAGGTGGGCGCACCCGCCGGTCTTATCCGCCGGCGCGAGGCCGACCTGCCTCACGCCCTGCGCAACACCGACCCGGGCGCCAAGCAGCCGGCCAAGCCGGGCGATGACGCCAAGGACAAGACCTCGGACGGCAAGACCCCGGATGGCAAGACGCCCGACGCGAAGGCCCTGGACAACAAGGGTGCCGGCGCCGACAAGGCCAAGGTCGATTCCAAGACGCAGGACCCGAAGGCGGGCACCAAGGGCCAGGACGCGCCGGGGGGCAACCCGGTGCCGCCGGCCGCCAATGGTGACGCCACGCCCCAGGATTATCAGCTGACGCGCGCCCTGGACCTGCTGCGCGGCCTGTCGCTGTTGCAACAGTCCAAGGCCACGAACTGACCACAACACGCCCTAGCCAACCGACGGGGACCCCTTGGCCGCCCTAACCAGCCGCCTGAAGAGCCTTGTGTCGCGCAAGGCCAAGCCTTCCAAGGCGGCAAAGAAGACGAAACGCGGGAAGGGCGACGACAACGACGCCTTCGAGGCGCTGCTGGCCGATGCGGACGAGGATGCGTCCGCCGACGTGCTGGCGGCGCGCCTGGGCGTGCCCAAGCGCACCGGTCGCGGTGCCGGAACCGCCAAGGCGGGCGTCATGGCGCGGGGCAAGGGCGACAAACCCCGGCGGCGTCTGAACGTGTTCGCCGTGGCCGTGGCCCTGACCGTACTGGTCGTGGCCGGCACGGTGGCCTGGCTGGCCGCCACCGGTGAGGAGACGGCCGCGGCCCGGCGCAAGGCAGCCACCCTGCCCGACATCGCCGTCACCCTGCCGGAGGGCGGCGCCCGCCCGGTGGAGGCGGCACCCCCGGCAGCCACCGGGGCGACGGGCGGGGCAGCGGACGGGGCTGACGCGAAAGCCGCCGCCGCCGCGCATGAACCCGACCCCATGGACATGGCGGTGAAGCTGGCGCCCAGCCACAACGACGACCTGCTGGAAAAGACGCGGGCGGGCTATCTGCCACGCATGCCTGCCAAGGGCCCCGCCCCCTGGCAGGCCTACAGCCGCCCCTTCCCGCAGGATGACAAGCGGCCGCGCATCGCGCTGGTGATGGCCGACCTGGGCTGGTCGCCCAGCGCCCTGGAAAAGGTGCTGGCCCGCATGCCCGCCGCTGTCACCCTGGCCTTCGCCGCCGGGGCGCCGAACCTGCAGAAGGCGGTGGATCAGGCGCGCGGCGATGGCCATGAGGTGCTGCTGCAGGTTCCCATGGAGCCGCAGGACTTCCCCCGCAACGATCCCGGTCCCGGCACCCTGCTGACCAGCTTGCCGGATGAGAAGAACGTCGACCGGCTGGAAACGGCCATGGCCAGCGTCACCGGCTATGTCGGCCTGACCAACCTGACCGGAACCAAGTTCCTGGCCAGCCATGACAGCCTGCAAACCGTGCTGCGCCAGGTGCAACGCCGGGGCCTGATCTATGTCGATAGCTGGCCCACCCCGGCCAGCCAGGCCACCCGCATCGCCACCGAGTTGGGCCTGCCCCGCGCCGTGTCGGACGTGCAGGTGGATCGGGCGCCATCCGACGCCGGCGTCGCCGCCCAGTTGGCGGAACTGGAGCGCCTGGCCAAGCTCAACGGCGTCGCCGTCGGCTACGCCCAGCCCTATCCCGTGACACTGGAGGCCATCGCCCGCTGGGCCGTTGGCCTGCGCGACCGGGGCATCGTCCTGGCGCCCGTGACCGCCGTGGTCAACCGGCAGGCGGACCGATAGCGCTTTACTCCCCCGCGCCGCCCCTTATGTCCTTCATGCCCAGGAATGGGCGGATCTGACGGCGGCGGTGGAATAAATGGCTTCAAAGGTTCGCTTGAACGAGGATACTGGGCAGCAATTGCTGGGGGGTGCTGTCAGCATCCTTGTCTTCCTCATCTGTCTTCTTGGCTTGGGCTATGCCTGGGAATGGATGCAGATGTCGCTGGCGCCGGACTCCCCGTGGTTTTGCGCCGCCCCAAGCTTCATCGGGCGCCTACTTTTTCTCCTGAATATGGCCGTCGCGTTCTTTATGGCTGGGCTGGCCGGGTGGATCGTGGCTCGCCCGCGCAAATACCGGGACGAAAAGGTCCTTCGCTCCAAGACGGTCCGTAAAGTGCTGTGGAGCCTGCTTCCCCTGGGCGCCGTCGCCTTCTTCCTCAGCGGAACACGGACCTGCCTGGTCGACGGCGGCATCTATGCCCAATCCAGCTATCTATCGGCCCCGCATCGTTACACCAGGGACCAGGTGAGGCTTATCATTCCTCATTGCGACAATAACAGTCGCGCCCCCTTCCACATCGCCATCGCCCTCAAGATGGCTGACGGACGCATACTCCACCTTGAGAGCCCAAGCCGGAACCCCACACCAGGTGAGCCGACGCTGGCAGACCTTCTGGGCGCGCCCGTGGATTGGAGCGACGTTCCGGACTATTGCCCCAGCCGGGCAATCACGCCCTATCTGCCGGATACCCGCCCCGGGAGAGAGGGCACCGCCACCCCCTGACCTTTCGACGCCGGCCGCTACCTCCTTAAGGCCCATAGGCGTTTCCGCCCTCCACCGGCATCCTGGGCATCCCTGGAACGGTCTGAATGGAGGAACACCATGGCCCCCAAACGCATCCTGATGATCGTCGGCGATTTCGCCGAGGACTATGAGACCATGGTGCCCTTCCAGGCCCTGTCCATGGTGGGCTATCAGGTCGACGCCGTGGCCCCGGGCAAGCGGCCGGGCGACAAGATCGCCACCGCCATCCATGATTTCGAGGGTCACCAGACCTATACCGAGAAGCGCGGCCACGACTTCACGCTGAACGCCGATTTTGAAAGCGTGAAGGCCGACGACTACGTGGCCCTGGTCATCCCCGGCGGCCGCGCGCCGGAATTCCTGCGCCTCGACAGCCGGGTGATCGCCCTGGTGAAAGCGTTCGCGGCGCAGGACAAGGCCATCGCCGCCGTCTGCCACGGCCCGCAGATCCTGGCCGCCGCCGGCGTGCTGTCCGGCCGCAAGGTCTCCGCCTACCCCGCCTGCCGGCCGGAGGTGACCCTGGCCGGGGGTGAGTACGCCGACATCCCGGTGGACGGCGCCGTCACCGACGGCAAGCTGGTGACCGCCCCCGCCTGGCCGGCCCATGCCGCCTGGCTGGCCCAGCTGCTGAAGGTGCTGGGCGCGGAGATCAGGATTTAAGAAAGGCGAAGCCCCCGCGTCGGGGTCACCGGGCGGGGGCTTGATTCTCAGGACGGCGGCGGAGCCGGCTTACAGCTTCACCAGCGCCTTGCCCAGGTTCTTGCCCTGCAGCAGGCCGAGGAAAGCGGGAACGGCGTTCTCCAAGCCCTCGGTCACGTCCTCGCGATAGCGCAGCTGGCCGCTTTTCACCAGGGCGCCGACCTCTTCAAGGAAGGCGTCGTTGCGGTGCCAGTGATCGGAGACAATGAAGCCCTGCACGTGCAGGCGGCGGGTCAGGATGGTCGACAGCAGGGCCGGCACCCGGTCCGGGCCGGCCGGCAACGCGGTGTCGTTCAGGTTGCCGATGCGGCCGCACAGCGGCACGCGGGCGAAGGTGTTCAGCAGGTCGAACACCGCGTCGGCCACCCGGCCGCCAACATTGTCGAAATAGACGTCGACGCCATTGTCGCACGCCGCGGCCAGCGCTTCCTTGAAGTTCTCGGCCTTGTAGTCGACGCAGGCGTCGAAGCCCAGCTCATCCACCACGAAGGCGCACTTCTCCGCCCCGCCGGCGATGCCGACAGCGCGGGCGCCCTTCAACTTGGCCAATTGGCCAACGACGGAGCCCACGGCGCCGGCAGCGGCGGACACCACCACCGTTTCACCCGGCTTGGGCTGGCCGATGTCGTTCAGGCCGACATAAGCGGTCAGACCCGGCATGCCCAGCACACCCAAGGCGGTCGTGACCGGCAGGCCATCGGTGTCCAGCTTATGCACCGACTTCGGCCCGGCCACGGCGTATTCCTGCCAGCCGGAATTGGACAGCACGAGGTCGCCGGCCTGGAAGCCGGGGACGTTGCTTTCCACAACCTCACCGATGGTGCCGCCCACCATCAGGCCGCCGACCTCGATGGGCGGGGTATAGGACTTGGCGGCGCTCATACGGGCGCGCATGTAGGGGTCGAGAGAGAGCCACCGCGTCTTCAGCAGAATCTGGCCGGGGCCCGCCACGGGGATGGACGCTTGTTCCATCCCGAAGTTCTGTTCCGTCGGGAGCCCCTCGGGGCGCGAGGCCAGAACAATCCTGCGGTTCAGCGGCATGTCTTTCCTCATCTTCCTTCAGAAGGGCGGCACCCCGCGGGTGAGCCCCATTCATTCGCGTGAGGGTGTGGCCCATGCGGGTCGGGCCAGCCGGAACCGCACGATCACACCACGAACCAGGGGCCGGGCTTTCAGACGACTGTGCACGTCAAGCAGCCGCCGACACCTTGGTCCTTCGTCCAGGGCGCAAACCTTAGCCCACGGCCCGGCACCCGGTGAAATGCCGTTGGCGCAACCCCGCACCCCACCGCCGGACACCGGACGGGTGCAATTTCCGGCTGTGTTTTGAGCCCCTCACCTCGGCGTCCGCCGGGCGCGCTCAGCACAAAAAACCCCGGCCGCGAGGATGCGGGACCGGGGTTTTGTCGACATCGGCAGAAGGCGGGACCGATCAGTCCGGCTTGCGGGTCAGGCCGGTGAGGGAAACCAGCTGCTGCTGCAGCTCGTCCAGCCGCTTCTGCAGCTCATCGAACTGCCCGCCGGTGGTGGCGGGCTTGGCCTTGGGCGCCTCGCCCATTTCAGGGCGGGCCGCGTCGGCCCCGGCCAGGGGGGAGAACATGCGCATCGCCCGCTCGAACATGGCCATGTTCTGCTTGCCCACCTCCTCGAACGAGCCGAAGGGGAACATGCCACCCAGGGTGTTCTGGAAGTAATCCCGCATCTTTTCGTGATTACGGGTGAACGACTGCATGCTGTATTCGAGATACTTCGGCACCATCCACTGCATGTTGTCGCCGTAAAGGCTGATCAACTGCCGCAGGAAGCCGATGGGCAGCAGGTTCTGTCCGCCCTTGGACTCTTCTTCCACGATGATCTGGGTCAACACCGACCGGGTGATGTCGTCGCCCGACTTGGCGTCGTAGACAACGAAGTCGGTCCCGTCCTTCACCATCTGGCATAGATGGTCCAGGGTCACGTACGAACTGGTGGCGGTGTTGTAAAGACGCCGGTTGGCGTACTTCTTGATCGTGATCGGCGCGGGCTTGGGATCTTCTTTGTCGACCATAGGCGGCGTTTCCCGGCGATGTTTATCACCCGTTGCGCGGGTGCACTGCACATAGCTAATCCATGCGGTGCGGCACACGCAAGCATCCTACTAAGGAACAATGCGCGTATGACCTTCCGCCACCGCTTTGCCAGCCGGTGGCGCGGGTGTAGATTGCCCCCATGCCGCGCAAGCCTGACGCCCCATCGCCCCCGCCCTGCGCCCCCGCCTCCGGCCCCCCCCAGGGGGAGCCGCCCAGCCTGGACGCGCTGGCCCGCCGCTACCTGGACTTGTGGCAGGACCAATGGGCCGCTATGTCCGCCGATCCAGACATGACAGACGCGTTCGCCCGCCTGGTCCGCGCGTTCGGCCAAGCCGCCTGGCCGGGCGGTGGCGCGAATCCGGGGCCTGGCGCCTGGTCGGGCGCGCCTTTCTTCACCCCCGCCACCTTCCCCTGGGGGCCATATGCCAGCACGCACAGCAACACCGGACCCGGGCCAGCGGTCGGACGACCCGGCACCGACGGTGCCCCCGAAACGCCGCCAGGGTCCCCGGCCGCTGGCGGCGCACCTGACGGCGGCGATGGCCGTCTTGCTGAACTCGCAGGCCGGATTGCCGCTCTTGAACGGCAGCTCGCCGATCTGGCGCAAGGAGCTGGAGCCGAGGTGCCGCCAACTGCGCGCCGACCTCGCCGGCGTCGACCCGGAGGCGCTGAAAACAGCGGTTGAGCGCGAAACCCGACGCCGACTCGACACGTTCCTGAGCGGCCTGGAACGTTATCGCCGCGCCCCCTACCAGCGCGACGTCCTCGACCCGCCACCGATATGGACGGAAGGCAACAGCCGCCTGCTGGATTACAGCCGACCCGGGGCGAAGGGGCCCGTGCTGCTGTTCGTGCCTTCACTGGTCAACCGCGGCTATATCCTGGACCTGTCGGCGCGCAAGAGTCTGGTGCGATGGCTGGCGCAAGTGAGCGATGCGCAGGGAGGGTTCCGCCCCCTGCTGCTGGACTGGGGCTCGGTGGGGGCCACGGAGCGAGGGTTCGGCCTCAGCGACTATGTCGCCGGCCGGCTGGCCCGCGCCGTGGACGCGACGCGCGACCTGATGGGCCAGGCGCCTGCCCTGGTGGGATATTGCATGGGCGGCACGCTGGCCGCCGCCGCCGCCGTGCTGCGGCCCGAGGCGCTGTCCGCCTTGGTGCTGCTGGCGGCGCCCTGGGATTTCCATGCCGACGATCCGGCCGCGGCGCTGCGCACCGCCGCCGTCCTGCCCCTGGTCGAACCGGCGCTGACCTGGCTGGGCGAACTGCCGGTGGACATGATCCAGTTCCTGTTCGTCGGGCTGGACCCGCTGCTGGCGCTGCGCAAGTTCAGCCGCTACGCCACCCTGGCCCCGGAAAGCCAGGACGCCCAGGACTTCGTGGCGCTGGAGGACTGGCTGAACGACGGGGTGCCCCTGGCCGCCGCCGTCGCGCGGGAATGCCTGGGGGGCTGGTACGGCCGTAACGACCCCGCCCAGGGCAACTGGCGGATGGCGGGCCAAGTCATGGCGCCGGGCGCCATCCGCCTGCCCACGCTGGCCATCATCCCCGCGCGCGACCGCATCGTGCCGCCGGGCGCCGCCCGCGCCCTGATCGACGCCATACCCGGCGGCGACCGGCTGGAGCCCCCATTGGGCCACATCGGCATGGTGGTCAGCGCCGGCGCGCCGGCGCAGGTGTGGGCGCCGCTGGCCGAGTGGCTGCGGGCGCGTCTTCAGGCGCCGCGGTCATAGCGGTAGGGACCGCCCTTCTCCACCGCCGCGCGGTAGGCCGGGCGGGACTGGACACGGGCCAGGAAGTCGGCCAGGTGGGGGAAGCGCTCCGCCGCGTCCGGCGCCGTGAGGGCCGTCTCGATGGGGAAGCTCATCTGGATGTCGGCGGCGGTGAAGGTCTCCCCCAGGAACCAGGGGGCCTGGGCCAGTTCCGCGTTCATGTAACCCAGGTGGTTGGCCATCTCTGACGCGATGCGGGGCTGCAGGGGGGCGGCACCGTCGCCCAGGCGGCTGGTGTAGAGCTTCAACAGGATGGGCAGCATGGCGGAGCCCTCGGCGTAGTGCATCCAGTGGCTGTAGCGCGCCTGGGCGGCCCGGTCCTCCGCCGGCGGCGCCAGGCGTCCATTGCCATGGGTGCGCACAAGATACTCGATGATGGCGCCCGATTCGGCCAACACCAGGCCATCGTCCTCGATCACCGGCGACTTGCCCAGGCGATGGATGACCTTCAAGGCCGGGGGGGCCAATTGCGTGGCCGGATCGCGCTCATACCGCACCACCTGGTAAGGCAGTTCCAGTTCCTCCAGCGCCCACAGCACGCGCTGCGAGCGGGAATGGTTCAGGTGATGGACGATGATCATGGCGCACTCTCCGACAATTTCAGCTTTTCATACGGGATGAATACGGCCGGATCAGAGGCCCAGATCAGCCGCCAGCCTGAGGGCCAACGCCTCGGCGCCATCGGGGCCATAGGCCTGCTCGAACCCCGAGCCCCAGACGGGTCCCGGCCAGGCGGCGTCCCCCCGTGTGCGGGCGACCACATGGACATGCAGTTGCGGCACCAGGTTGCCGATGGCGGCGACGTTCAGCTTATCCGGGCTGAAGGCCGCCTCCATGACGCGCGATGCCAGGGTGATCTCCGCCATAAGCTGGACCTGGTCGGCCGTCTCCAGCCGATGGATCTCGACGGCACCGGCCCGGCGGGGAACCAGGATCAACCAGGGCCAGCAGGCGTTGCGGGACAGCAGCACGCGGCTGAGCGGCAGGTCGCCCACGGCCACGGTGTCGGCGGCCAGACGGGGGTGCAGGACGAAGTCGGCGGCGCTGGTCATTGGCACAGGCGATCCCTTCAAGGCTGGCGCCGGGATTCGGCGACGGACGGCGCCCGCAATACCGCTGGACGCCCTCGGTGGGATGGCTATGTACTACTGTCCAATGCCGTCCGTCCAAGGGGTTCACCCCAGGAAGGGCGGGCGGGTCACGGGGATGAGGGCACGGAAGGGACGACCATGGGGGTGAAAATGGCCTGGGGGCGCCCGGCCTCCATAAAATTGCCCCATAGTCGTGTCATTGGATGGTTTCGCTTCCGTCATGATGGGGGCGTCACGGTGGGGCGCCATGGTGGGGCCTTGGGGCTGGGAACCCGCCCGATAATTCATTAGTTTGCGGGGCCGCCCGCTCAGCCGTGCGCGTACCTATTCCTTTTTCATCGTCGTCCCGTTCATCATCATTCCGTTCCAGGGGCAGGGGTCGTTCACAATGCGTAAGATTTTGAGGATGCAGAAATCCGCCTGGGCGGTCCTGCTTCTTCTCGTGCTGGGCAACATCGGCGCGTGGGCGATCGTCAACCGCCCGGCCAGCGAGCGTCCCTGGGCCGGCACCATCGCCGGCGTGGCCTTCGTGCCTTTCCAGGCCAACCAAAGCCCGCAGAACGGGGACAGCCCCACCGCCGACGACATCAAGCGCGACCTGGACGTGGTGGCGCCGCATGTGCAGTCCATCCGCACCTATCAGGTCGGCAACGGCATCGACCAGGTGGCGCCCATCGCGCTGGAACGCTACCCCAATCTGACCATCACCCAGGGCGCCTGGCTGTCCAAGGACATGGCCGCCAACGAGGCTGAACTGGCCGGTCTGGTGCGCGTCGCCCGCGCCAACGCCAACGTGAAGCGGGTCATGGTCGGCAACGAGGTGCTGTTCCGCGACGATTTCAGCGTCGCCCAGCTAATCGACTACATCCAGCGCGTGAAGCGCCAGGTGAACGTGCCGGTGTCCACGGCGGAGCCGTCCTACGTCTGGCTGGACCATCCGGAACTGGCCGACGCCTGCGACTTCATCACCATCCACCTGTTGCCCTACTGGAACAAGGTGTCGGTGGACCGCGCGGTGGAGGACGCCATGGCGGCCTACCGCCAGGTGCAGGAGCGCTTCCCCAACAAGCACATCCTGATCGGCGAGACCGGCTGGCCGTCCGACGGCGCCTATCGCGGGGCGGCCGAGGCCGGGCTGGTGAACGAGGCCAAGTACATCCGCAGCTTCCTGAACATCGCCGGCCAGCAGCGCCTGGACTTCTACATCATGGAGGCCTTCGACCAGCCGTGGAAGCGCACGCTGGGCGGCACGGCGGAAACGGCCTGGGGCATCTGGGACGCCCATCGCCACCAGAAGTTCCCCATGGTGGGCGGCATCCTGGAGGTGCCGTCGTGGCGGGTGCTGTGCGCCATCGCCACCGCCCTGGCCTTCTTCCCCATGTTCTTCTTCGTGCTGGCCCGCGACGACCTGAAATGGCGCGGCCAGCTGTTCTACGGCTTTCTGATCCAGACGGTGGCCTCCGTCCTGGTGTGGACAGGCACCCAGGCCCTGACCGTGGGCATGGGCACCCTGTCCTTCACCGCCTTCATGGTACTGATCTTCGCCCAGTTGATCCTGTTCGCCGTCATGTTGATCGACGGCCTGGAACTGACAGAGGTGGTGTGGACCCAGCGCTGGAAGCGGCGCTACACGCCGGTGCGTGAGCCGCTGGGCGACTACACGCCCAAGGTTTCCATCCATGTGCCCTGCTACAACGAGCCGGCGCACATGGTGATCGAGACGCTGGACGCGCTGGCGGCCATGGACTACCCCAACTTCGAAGTCCTGGTGATCGACAACAACACCAAGGACGAGGCGGTGTGGCGTCCGCTGGAGGAATACTGCGCCAAGCTGGGGCCGCGCTTCCGCTTCTTCCATCTGCCGCGCTGGCCGGGCTTCAAGGGCGGCGCCCTGAACTTCGGCCTGTCGGTCACCGCCCCGGATGTGGAGGTGGTGGGCGTCATCGACAGCGACTACCAGGTCACGCCCGACTGGCTGTCGGCCACCATCCCCTATTTCAAGCGGCCGGAAGTGGGCTTCGTCCAGTCGCCGCAGGATTACCGCGACTGGTCCGACGACGCCTTCAAGTCGATGATCAATTGGGAATACCAGGGCTTTTTCCACATCGGCATGATCCAGCGGAATGAGCGCAACGCCATCATCCAGCACGGCACCATGACCCTGGTGCGCAAGAGCGCCCTGGACGGCGTGGGCCGCTGGGCCGAATGGTGCATCTGCGAGGATTCGGAGCTGGGCCTGCGCCTGTTCGAGGAGAAGCTGGAGGCTGTCTACATGCCCGACAGCTTCGGCCAGGGCCTGGTCCCCGACAGCTTCGCCGGCTACAAGACCCAGCGCTTCCGCTGGGCCTACGGCGCCGTGCAGATCCTGAAGCGCCACTGGCGCGAGATGATGCCGGGCGGCACCAAGCTGACCGCCGGGCAGAAGTACCACTTCATCACCGGCTGGCTGCCCTGGTTCGCCGACGCCGCCCACATGGGCTTCGTCATCGGCGGCATCATCTGGTCGCTGGGCCTGCTGCTGCTGCCGCAGTGGATCGAGTTTCCGCCCACCGTCTTCATCCTGCCCACCCTCAGCGTCTTCTTCTTCAAGGTGCTGTGCGGCCTGTGGCTGTATGGGGAGCGGGTGAAGTGCCGCTTCATCGACAAGCTGGGGGCGGCCATCGCCGGCATGGCGCTGACCCACACCGTGGGCCGCGCCGTCTGGGTGGGCCTGTTCACCAGCGGCCGCCCCTTCGTGCGCACGCCGAAGTGCGAGGACCAGCCGGCCCTGATCCAGGGCTTCCTGCATGCGCGGGAAGAGGTGGCGCTGATGCTGGGCCTGTGGCTGGCCGCCGCCGCCATCGCCCTGCTGAAGGGCAGCGACAACCGCGACGCCTATGTCTGGGCAACCATGCTGGTGGTCCAGTCCTTCCCCTACATCGCCGCCCTGTTCCTCAGCACCCTGAACGCCCTGCCCAAGGGCGGCGGCGCCGAGGCCTCCACCGCCCCGGCGGAGTGAGCTTAAGGTCACCACGTGACGGTCGCGCACGGGGCGGTGGGGCAACCCACCGCCCCGTTCCCTTTCAAAGCCAGTGAGGCGGCCGGGCACAATTCCGTGACCGAACCGCCGATTCGCGCCCATGACAGCCCAGGCGCGCTATCCTGAACCCAGGTTCAACAATCGGTGGGCCGGCCCACGGGGGTCGCCAAAACAGGATCGGCCAGAAGGCCGGGGAACGGGAGGGAATGGTGAAAACGCAAACGCTGTCATCCCAGGCGCCGCAAACCGACGCGGCGGACGGTGACGTCGATCCCCAGGGCGATGCGGATGTCCAGGCGGTGCTCGCCGCCAACCGACGCTTCTACCAGGCCGTCGCGGAGCGCGACGTGGCCGGGATGGAGGCGCTGTGGGCCCAGGACGGGGACGTGCGTTGCGTCCATCCCGGCTGGCCGGCGCTGTCGGGCTGGGAACAGGTCATGCGCAGCTGGCGCGACCTGCTGGGCAACTCCCGGTCCCCGGACGTGCGCCACCAGGGCGCGCAGGCCATGGTCCGCGGCGACATCGGCTGGGTGGTGTGCGAGGAGTTCGTGGCCAGCACTGCCCTGGTGGTCACCAACCTGTTCGCCCGGTCGGTGGGCGGCTGGCGCATGATCCACCACCAGGCCACGCCCATCTCCTCCATCGCCGCGTTCGAGGACGCCAGCGGCCATGAGGATCTGCACGGCCGGCCGCCCACGCTGCATTAGCAGGATGCGGAAAAACCCTTTCGTCTGAGTTCCTGTCGTGATTCGCTTCCTCATGACGATGAGGAGGATGGGATGCGTGGCGGAGACATTC
>NZ_VITR01000017.1 GCF_007827955.1 Nitrospirillum pindoramense | reverse complement strand
TTGGACACCTGCGCCGTCGTCAACTGGCCGACCTGGGCGGTCGTCAGCTCACGCACATCCGCCGTCGTCAGGCTGTTCAGCTGCGCCGTCGTCAGAGACTGGACCTGCGCGCTGCTCAGGCTGGCGACCTGGCTGCTGCTCAAGGCGTTCAGGTTATCGCTGCTCAGGCCCGCGATCTGCGCCGTCGTCAGGGACTGGACCTGCGTGTTGGTCAGCTTCTGCACCGTCGCCGTGGACAGGGCGTTCAGCTGATCGGTGGTCAGCACCTTCACCTGCGCCGTGGACAGGCCGGCCACCTGGGCCGTGCCCAGCGCCGCCACCTGGTCGGTGGTCAGCGACTGAACCTGCGCCGTCGTCAGGCCCGATTCCTGGGCCGTGGTCAGCGCCGACAGGTTGGCGGTGCTGAGCGTCGACAGCTGCGCCGTCGTCAGCTGGCCGACCTGGGCCGCACTCAGCTCACGGACGTCAGACGTCGTCAGGCTGTTCAGCTGATCCGTGGTCAGCGCCTGGACCAGGCTGCTGGACAGGCGCGCCACCTGCGCGCTGCTCAGCGCGTTCAGGTTATCGCTGCTCAGGCCTGCGATCTGGCTGGTCGTCAGCGCCGAAACCTGGGAAGAGGTCAGAACCCGGGCATCGGCCGTGGACAGGGCGTTCAGCTGGTCCGTATTAAGAACGGACACTTGCGCGGTCGTGAGCGCGGCCACCTGCGCGGTGGTCAGATTCGCCACGGCGGACGTGCCAAGGGACGCGACCTGGGAGGTGGTCAGCTGGCTGACCTGAGCCGCGCTCAACTCCCGCAGATCGGACGAGGTCAGGCTGTTCAGCTGGTCGGTGGTCAGGGACTGGACCTGGGCGGTGGACAGGCGCGCCACCTGCGCGCTGCTCAGCGCGTTCAGGTTGTCGCTGCTCAGTCCGGAAATCTGGGCAGTGTTCAAGCCGCCGACCTGGGTGGCGCTGAACTCACCGATGTCGGAGGTGCTGAGCGCGTTCAGCTGGCTGGTGGTCAAGCCCTGGATTTGCACGGTGCTGAGCGCCTGCACCTGGGCGCTGTTGAGCGCCGACAGGTTGTCGCTGCTGATGCCCGCGATCTGCTTGGAGGTCAGGCCGCCCACCTGGGCCGTCGTAAGCGCCCGGGCGTCCGCCGTATTAAAGGCGTTCAGCTGGTCGGTGGTCAGGAAGCCGACCTGCGTCTTGCTGAATTCCTGCACGGAACCGGTGGTCAGCGCGCTCAGCTGATCGGTGGTCAGCGCCTGGATCTGATCGGAAGATAGAGCCTGGACCTGGTTGGATTTCAGCGCTTCAAAATCATCCGTCGACAGGACGGAGATGTCGGCGTCGCTGAACGCCTGAAGCTGCGAAACACTGAAAACCATTTGGCTGGCCTGGAAGGCCGCCACCTGGGTCGTGGTTAGCGCCTGAATCTGGGCCGTTGAAAGCGCAGCGACGTCAGCTGTGCTGAGGGCCTGGATATTCGCCGTGGATAGGGCGGCAATCTGGGCCGGCCCCAGAAAAGTAATAGGCGAGACCATTTACAACCTCCGATCGCACCTCGTTTGAGGCGCCTCATGGACGGCGATGAACAACACCCATTTTTTGGGCGCAACCACAGCCATGTGGTTGATATGGCAAAAACAAACCCGCTTCGCGCTTCCCTTATGGCAACGCTGGCGAAACCCTCAGGCAACCCTGACGACGTCCCTTGTGGACCTAAGCCGTCCGACTGACCCCTATATCCAAAGCGCAAATGCACCTCTGGCACACGGATAGCCTGAGGGGCACGATAATAAGATGCGAGGGTAACTTCAAGGCGTATTTTAAGCGCATTGCTAATGAAGGCCCTGAATCCGCCTACCCCAAAGTGTTAACGAGACGTTAGCGGCCGAGTGTCCCGGTCAGTATGGGATAAGCAGAAAGGACGGGACCTCAATATATGGAGGGATAAGGTTGTTTCTTATTCCTTGAAATTTCCCAATCCGCCGCGGCGTTGACTCTGTTTCAGTGTGTCGGAAACATGATAACGCTGTCCCAACGATGGTTAATCGTGTCCCTATCTCATGTGATGACATGGGCAATTTTCGTCCTATGGCCTGTGTGCGATGCTTTACCGCTGTAGACAAAGACCTGTAATCTGCTGCTCTCAAGAAGTGCATGACAAATTTTCTGATGAAATCAGGTGCGGCTACTGGGGAAGGGACGGCCGTTTCCCCAGACGCGTCGCCCGGACGGGAACGCCCGTATAAATTTCGAGCGGCATCAATTCATGCCATAGGGCGACCGCCGCGGCGAATGCTTAAGTTATCAGAGGAGGTATAGCAGACCCAGCCAATACAGGCCCCGGTTGCGCGAGGCCCGGGGAAAGGCGTCACACCCACCAGATATAGACACCGCGATGGTGGACTCGGACCCATGGCGACCAGCGGGTCAAGGGACGCCCCCATACCGCAACGCCTCCACCACGATCTGAAAAGCGGGGAGATTCTGTCGCCGGCTGGGATAATAAATGAAGTAGCCGGGGAACGGCGGCGACCAGTCGTCGAGCACCAGGAGCAGTTCCCCTGCCTCAACGTGCCGGCGAACGATATCCTCGGGAAGATAGGCGATACCGTAACCACTCATTGCCGCATCCACCATGGCGTATGAGGTGTTGAACGTCAGCTGCCCCTGCACGCGGACCCGCAACTCCTTGCCATCCTTGGAAAATTCCCAGGCATAAAGGCCGCCTTGGGTGGCCTGGCGCCTATTGATGCACATGTGGACGATCAGATCGTCGGGGTGGCGGGGTACCGGCCTGTTGGCGAAATAGCCGGGCGAGGCGACAGCGACCAAGCGCCAGTCAGGGCCGATTCGCACAGCGACCATATCCTTTTCGACATTCTCACCCAACCGCACGCCGGCATCGAATCCATCCTCAACGATGTTGCGCAGGCCGTTATCGATGCTGAATTCGATCTGGATGTCCGGATATCGGCCCATCACAGAGCGAAGCCTGGGCCAGACAACACTTTCCAGCGCATGGTCGGACAACGTTATGCGGACCGTGCCCGCCGGCTTTTCACGGAACTCCATGAGGGCGGCGATCTCCCCCTCGATCTCGGAAATGCGTGGGGCCAACGTCTGGCGCAACCGCTCGCCCGCCACAGTCGTCGCCACACTGCGGGTGGTGCGCGTCAGCAGACGGATGCCCATGCGCGTCTCCAACTGCTTGATGGTATGGCTGAGGGTGGATTGCGAAACGCCAAGCCTGGCAGCCGCCCTGGTGAAACTGCGCTCCTCCGCCACCGCGAGGAACCAGAGCAGCTTGTTGAAATCCTCTCTCGCCATCCCCGCCCCCTCATCCGCCGCCGCGTCACCCATCGCCCGTAAGCGCGGGCAGATTATTTATGGCCTGCGTCGATAAATCCAAGCGGATTACTTAGTCTAATCCCAATACGGCCGATGCCTTACACTCCCCCTCAAGCGGTGGCCCTAAAGCGGTGGAGCGCCACTGTCCGCCAACATCCCACGCCTTCTTCCTGGGTCGCTGCGTCACCCACGTGGCAGCCCTTCGAATTGGCAAGGAAGCAAGCTGATGATTCAGCACCACCCCTTCCCAGTCATCGCCTCCCGGCGGAGATTCATCACCGGCCTGGCGGCCGGCATCACCTTTCCGCAGCCGGCGGCCGGATCAGAGGGGGTGACGGGCCGAAAGGAGAGCGGCATGAAAATCAGGATCGCCTTCAGCAGCCACAGCTTTGCCGCCAGCCTTGAGGACAATCCCTCGGCATGGGATTTCGCCAGCCTGCTGCCGCTGGCGCTGTCGATATCGGATTATTCGACCAACGAGAAGATCGCCTATCTGCCGCGCAAGCTCTCGGAAGAGGGCGGCCGGCCCTTCGGGAACGAGGCGCCGGGCGATCTTTGCTATTACGCGCCCTGGGGCAACCTGGCCTTCTTCCATGCTGGATATCGCTATTCGACGGGATTGATTCGGCTGGGTCGGCTTGAGGATGGCATCGCCCCCCTGCTGACGCGCGGCACATTCCCCCTGCATATCGACCGACTGTCTTGAGTCAGTCGGCGATGTGACGCCCCCAAAGCCCTGACAAGCCCAAACCGAGGAGTTCCGAGATGCTGGCCACCATTCTGCATGGCGCTGGTGACGTGCGCTATGAGCCCGTCGCCGACCCGCAAATCCTCAAGCCGACCGACGCCATCATCAAACTGGCGGCCACTTGCATCTGTGGGTCGGACCTTTGGCCATACCGCGGACTGCAACCGACCAGCGGCCCCGCCGCCATGGGCCATGAATATTGCGGCGTGCTGGTGGAGGTCGGTGCCGACGTCCGCACCGTTCGCCCTGGGCAGTTCGTTGTCGGGTCCTTCTGCATCTCGGACAACACTTGCCCCCACTGCCGCTTCGGCTTCCCCTCCTCTTGCGAGCAGCGGGAGTTCATGAGCGGTGCCCAGGCCCCGTTTGCCCGGGTGCCCCTGGCGGACGGCACCCTCGTGCCGCTGGCGGAAATGCCGCCCGACGACCTGATCCCCAGCCTGCTGGCGGCGTCGGACGTGCTGGGCACGGGGTGGTACGCCGCCTATGCCGCCAATGTCAGGCCGGGCGCCACGGTGGCGGTGGTGGGTGATGGTGCGGTGGGCCTGATGGGGGTCCTGGCGGCCAAGCAGATGGGCGCCGAGCGGATCATCATCATGAGCCGTCACAAGGCCCGCCAGGACCTGGCCCTGGATTACGGCGCCACCGATATCGTGTCGGAACGTGCCGAGGCCGGCGTGGCCCGCATCAAGGAACTGACCCGGGGTATTGGCGTGGACGGCGTGCTGGAATGCGTCGGCACGCAGGAATCCATGCGCCAAGCCATCCAATGCGCCCGCCCCGGCGCCATGATCGGCTATGTCGGCGTGCCGCATGGCGTGGAACTGGACGGCCAGTCCCTGTTCTTCTCACAGACCGGCATGCTGGGTGGGCCGGCCCCCGTCCGGCGTTTCCTGCCCCGGCTGATCGAGCTGGTGCTTCAGCGCAAGATCAATCCCGGCAAAGTCTTCGACCAGGAATTGCCCATCGCGGACGTCGCCGAGGGCTATCGGTCCATGGACGCGCGACGCGCCATCAAAACCCTGCTGCGGGTCTAAGCCCGGCTTTTTTTCGGGACTGCGCCATGAGGGGTCGGCGGCCGCCGACCCCCTTCCCCGGCTCCGGGCCCACGGGCGTGAACCGGCGCGCAGCGCCCTCCCGCCATCCCGGAAACTGCATCAAGCAAGGGGCCGCCAAACCCGCTGGCCTTTATCAGACCGTTCCGACTGATGAGCCACCCTCATCATCTCAAGCAAGTGAGGGCGTCTAATGCATGGCGGCGGCGGAAGCCACATTTCCCCGGACCACAGGGGAGTATCGAAGATGACCACGCATATCGATACCGCGGAGCGCGGTGACGACCAGGAGAGCACGACGGGCCTGGCGCGGCGGGATGTGCTGAAGCTGGCAGGCGCCGGCCCAGCCGCGATGGGATTCATGGCCGGCGTCGACCGGCAGCCCGCCAAGGCACAAGACATGTCGAACGGCGCCGACAACTTCTACACCAGCGACCTGGTGACGGTTCGGCCCGTCACCTTCAAAAACCAATATGCCATGAGGGTGGCGGGAAATCTGTTCACGCCCAAGACCCTGAACGCGACGGTGCGGACACCGGCCATCGTGGTGGGACACCCCATGGGCGCGGTCAAGGAACAGAGCGCCAATCTTTACGCCACCAAGATGGCGGAACGCGGCTTCGTGACCCTATCCCTGGACCTGTCGTTCTGGGGCGCGAGCGAGGGCTCGCCACGCAACGCCGTGTCCCCCGACATCTATGCCGAGGATTTCAGCGCCGCGGTGGATTTCCTGGGGACCCAGCCCCACGTCGACCGCGCGCGCATCGGCGCCATCGGCATTTGCGGCAGCGGCAGCTTTGTCATCAGCGCCGCCAAAATCGATCCGCGCCTCAAAGCCATCGCGACGGTTAGCATGTACGATATGGGAGCCGCCAACCGGAACGGCCTGCGCCGTGGGCTGAACCTGGAGCAGCGCAAGCAGATCATCGCGGCGGCGGCCGAGCAGCGCCATGTCGAATTCACCGGTGGCGAAATCCAATACACCAGCGGCACGGTCCATGCGCTGACCGCGACCTCGACACCGGTTGAGCGCGAGTTCTACGATTTTTATCGCACGCGTCGAGGAGAGTTCACGCCCGACGGGCAGTCACCGTTGCTGACGACGCATCCCACGCTGACCAGCAACGTCAAGTTCATGAATTTCTACCCCTTCAACGACATCGAGACGATTTCCCCCCGCCCGTTGTTGTTCATCACCGGGGAGATCGCGCATTCTCGCGAGTTCAGCGAAGACGCCTATCAACGCGCGGCGGAGCCCAAGGAACTGCTGATCATCCCGAGGGCGGGGCATGTCGACCTTTACGACCGCGCGACCCTCATCCCCTTCGACAAACTTCAATCGTTCTTCAGCCAACACTTGGCGACCTGACGCCCTATCAAGGCGGCGTCGCGTCCTCCCTTACCAGAGTCACCGTAATCGCCCCCATCGGCATGCCGGTGGGGGCGCGTGCGTCGTGTCCGACGTAAGCCACGCGGCTATGGTCAACCCATGACAGAAGGATGCCGGGCGATGCCGCGCGAGAACGTCAATGACCTGATGGTCTTCGTGGCCGTCGCGCGGGAGCGCAGTTTCACGCGCGCCGCGGCGCAGCTGGGCGTCAGCCAGTCAGCCCTCAGCCATGCCATCCGCCTCCTGGAGGCCAGGCTGGGGGTGCGGCTGCTGTCGCGCACCACCCGGGCGGTCGTCCCGACGGAAGCGGGCGAACGACTGTTGGAGGGTATCGGCCCCCATTTCGATGAGATCGAGGCGCAGGTCGACGCGCTGAACGCGCTGCGGGACAAGCCGGCCGGCAACATTCGCATCGTCGCGTCGGACCACGCCATCAAGCATGTCCTCTGGCCCAAATTACGCCAGTTCCTGCCCCGCTATCCCGACATCAAGATCGAACTGGTCCTCGACAACGGTCTCAGCGACATCGTCACCGAACGGTTCGACGCCGGCGTGCGCATGGGCGGGGATGTGGCGAAGGATATGATCGCCGCCCGGATCGGCCCGGACTTCTGCCTGGCCGTGGTGGGGGCGCCGTCGTACTTCGCCGCCAATCCGGAACCGCGGCACCCCAAAGATCTGGTGGGCCACGCCTGCATCAATTTCAGGCTCCAAGGGTCGGGGACCCTGTATGCCTGGGAATTCGAGGAAGACGGGCAGGGAATGCGGGTTCGTGTCGACGGGACCCTGATTTTCAATAACATATTCAACTGCCTGGAAGCGGCCCTGGACGGCTTCGGCTTGGCCTACATCCCGGAGGAAATCATCCTGCCCCACGTCGCGGATGGGCGGCTGGTTCGCGTCTTGCAAAAATGGTCACCCTACTGGGAAGGGTATCACCTCTATTATCCCAGCCGCCGGCAGTCCTCGCCCGCCTTCGTGGCCCTGGTGGACGCCCTGCGGCACCGCGGGTGAGCCATCGGCTATGTCGGTCGGCCACGGTCGGCGCGCGCTGTCAGGAGAGCCACGCAGACGGCGGAGATCAGCAAGGCCGCGCTGGCACTGAACGTCGGCCGGTAGCCCCCCGCATCGAACAACGCGCCGCCAAGCGTGGCGCCCAAGGTGATCGCCAGTTGCACCACCGCGACCATCAGACCGCCGCCGACCTCGGCGTTTTCCGGCATGGTACGGGATATCCAGGTCCACCAGCCCACCGGCGCCGCGGTGGCCACCAGCCCCCAGACGCTGAGAAGCAGGACGGTAACGGGGACGCTCCCGTGGGCAATGACGAGGGCCAGGGCGATGGCCGCCATCGCCGCCGGAATGACGACCAGCGTCCGGTAGAGCCCCCTCTTGAGAAAGGTCCCAATGAGGATGGTTCCGACGAAGCCGCTGATCCCCATGGCCAGCAGCATGAGCGACAGGCCGGATACATCCCCATGCCCAGTCGTTTCGAGGAAGGGCCGCAGGTAGGTGAATAGGGAAAACTGCCCCATGAAGAACAGGCTGACAGCCGCCATGCCCAGCGCCACCACAGGCCGGCGCAGCAGCACGAAGGGATTGCGGTGACTCAACGATTCCGTCGCCCGCATGGACGGCAGGCTCACGAGCTTCCAGACCAGGACGACGGCCGCGACCGGCACGACGCAGAAGAAGGCGCCCCGCCAACCGATCAGGCCGCCCAGGAAACTGCCCAGCGGGGCCGCGACAACCGTGGCCAGGGCATTGCCCCCATTAAAGATGGCCAGGGCCCGGGGCACGAGCCCGTCCGGCACCAGGCGCATGGCCGTCGCGGCCGACATGGACCAGAATCCGCCGATGGTCACGCCGATCAACGCCCGGCCGACCATGAAAATCAAATAATTGGGGGCCAATGCCACGATGGCGCTGGACACGATCATGAGGCCTGTCAGCGCCAGCAACAGCGCCCGGCGGTCATGTCCCCCGGCCAACCGCGAAATGGACAGGCTGGTCAGGACGGCGAAGGCGCCGGAAACGGAGATGGCCTGCCCCGCCTGCCCTTCGGTGATACCCAGATCCGCCGCGATCGGCGTCAACAAGCTGACAGGCATGAATTCGGACGCGACAAGCGCGAAAGCGGCGAGTGACATCGCGAAAACCGCCCCCCATGACGCTGGGCGGGCGTTCAAACCATGGGCGTCAACGGGGGCTTGGGCCAGCATTCCTGATCGACCTCGACAGTGTACCGATATGAAACGACCAGGACGCCACCGGCCTCCCGCTGACACGGGGCTGGGAGGCGCGCCTTGATCAGGCGCTACACTTAATCAAGGACGGGGTAGGGAATTAGCCGTGATGGCCTGCTTGCCATCATGATGTCTGTTCATAAATCCAGGGACACCTCGTCCGAGTCGCGAACACACGCAAGCCATCGCCTTTTTCACTTGCGTCCTGGCGGATCTTAAGTCGCTGATTCGAGCACATTCACGTTAGGGAAAGTGCCGGATCATTAAGGCGGTTCTGACGTCAGAACCGGACGATGGCTTTACCGCAGGGTAAGGGCAGCCTCTTCCGCCACCCATTCCACCCATTTGTGGATATTGCTGGCGGCGGCGGCGGCGCGTACCTCCGGAGCCCCCAATTCACGGGCCCTTTTGTAAAGGCGGGTGCGAACGTCCAGCGGCTCGGCGGCCAGGCGATCGATCAGCCCCTGGTTCGGAACGCGCGACGCCAACGCCGGAGGCGGAGCGGCCACCACGATGGGGGACGCCTCCCCCGCCAGCTTGCGCACAAAGCCGGCAAAGGCCAGATCAGCATTGCGAATCTTGCCCGTCTGGCCCGATGCCCAGCCGGCCCAGCGGTCCAGCGCCATTTCGATATCGATGCCTGGATATTCGGCGCGCAGCTGCTCCACCGCCGTGTCGCTGACGCGGCGCTTCAGTCCCAGGACGGAAACGGGCCGGTCGCGATCCGTCTTGCCATCCTCCAAATCCACGGTGTCGGCGTCGCGGGCGCCTGCGGCGAAGCCGCCCTTGCCCACCGGCCCCACGGGATCGATGGCGAATTCGGTGGCCCGTGCGGCGGAGGTCAGCGCCGCCCGTTCCTTCTTCCGGATGGTGAAGCGCAACGCCACCACCGGACGACCACGCGAGGGCGAGCGGATGGGGGTGTAGCTGCACTCGATGGCTGACAGTTCGTTGACTTCGCGCACCGCGCGTTCCAACACCTCGCGCTGCAAGATGCCGAAGTTCTTGTTGGCCGATGTGTTCTTGACGCTCAACAACTGGCGGAAGGTGTCGATATCCACCTCCCAGTCCGGCTCGCGCAGGTTGACCCGCACACTCAGCAGCTCATACAGCGCCAAGGCGTACTTGGAACTGAAGCTGGTGCACACCGCGAGGTGGATACGCGCCCAGGCGGACGGTTCCGCCAAGGCGGGGCGAAGTTCCGCCGGGAAAGACCATTCCGCGTACCCCTTGCCCTTGGGCAGGGCGCGGAAGCTCAGCAAGGGGGCGCCACCCTCCTTCAGTTCCCCATCCGCACTGAGGTAGGGGAACTCCACCCGCACGGACATGAGCCGGTCGAAACAGCTTTTCAGGCGGGCGTTGCTATGCTCCGTCTCTTCCCCGATGGCCCGCTTCAGGTCGGCGGTGGAGGCGCGGAAAGGGGGCAGCGCCGCGGTGGCATCCGCCAGCTTGTCCCAACTGTGCGCCAGGATGACATTGAACAGCTTCTTGTCGGACAAGGTCAGGCCGCCACCGGTCTCGATGATCTCGATGGTGCCACGAGGCTTGGGCACGGTGGGATCCGTGTCCAGGCGAAAGGGGTCACCTGTCGCCTCCGGGCGCCTCGCGGGCGGTTTTGCTGCGATCCTGCTCATGCTGTGCAGTCGACCAGCAGCACCACATAGAGTCAACCACGCCCCGGGAGGTGGCGACAGAACACATAGAAACGCGGCGACGGGCCCGTCAAACTGGCGAGAAAACACATATGGAAAGGCGCGTCGCCGATTTGGGTGGCGAAAAAACGCATAGAGACAGCCCCCGTTCCCCTGGAATCGGCACCCCAGCCCTGACGACTCCGCCCCCGCCGGCCGCTGGCGAGAAAGCACACTGAAACGACCTTTAGGTCTTGGCGAGAAAACACATAGAGAGCCATCGGCTAGTCCGAAAAATGCCCGTTTAACCAATTGATATTAAACGAATATTTTTGCACTTCCGTGAGCCCCTGCGGTGTGACGAGAAAACGCATGGGAACGACTCGGTAGGCATGGTGAGAAAACGCATAGAAAGGGTTTGTCGCCCCGTGGACATTCCCCCCTACACGCCCATCGCGGCCCATGGCGAAAAAACGCATGAAAACAAGCCGATGACGAGAACCCGCACAAGGACACCGGATAAAACGCATGGAGAGCGGCGACAAAGCACATCGAGACTCGGGAGAAAGCGCATGGAAATATCCGTTAACCATATGATCTGGAACGATTTTTTGGGCGCGAACAAGAACAAGAGGAATCTGGAAAGAGTCTGACGATGTCCCCTTTTTTGAATGGCCTCATAGCGGAGCATCAACTATCAACCATCAACGTTGGCGTTGACACTTGATGGTGGCGCTGGCAGGTTCTGACGTCAGAACCGGCTGGAACGCGAAGGATGGGGCGATGAACGGCGACCGGATGCGCGAGTTGCGCCAAATGCTGCGGCAAAGCCAAGGCGACCTGAAGGATATGCTGAACCAGCGGCTGTCCCGCTCCTACGACAAGCCCAAGATCAGCCGCTGGGAAAACGGCAAGGAGCCCATCCCCGACGACGTGGCGGCGGAGCTGGAACAGATCGCCTCCCACAAGCCGCGCAACGCCAAGGTCTTTGTCCTTGCCAATCAGAAGGGCGGCGTGGGTAAGACCACCAGTGCCCTGAACTTGGCCTATGCCCTGGGCCAGTCCGGCAGCCGGGTGCTGTTGATCGACATGGACCCGCAGGCGACCGCCACCGTGGCGCTGCTGGCCGACGCGGCGGTGGAGGTTTACCGCCAGGGCCGCACCATGGCCCATGTCATCCTGCAGAATCGGGCCATGGCCGATGCCATCCTGAAGCCCGGCATGGTGGAGACGGCGGTACCCCTGCCCTTTGACCTGGCCGCCAGCCACATCGAACTGTCGGAAACCGATGGCCGCCGCGAACCCGGATTCGATGCCGCCCTGCGTGAGGCGGTGGATACGGTGCGCGCCGGCTATGACTTCATCGTCATCGATGCGCCGCCCAACCTCGGCATGCTGACCTGGATGGCCTTGGCCGCGGCGCAGGAGGTGCTGATCCCCGTCCGGACCGAGCCCTATGACACCATGGGTGTGGGCCTGATCCTCAACACCATCCATAAAGTGCAGCGCCGCCTGAACCCGGGCCTGCGCCTGTCTGGCATCCTGCCCACGCAGTTCGGCCGCCGGAAGTCGGTGGATCGGGAGGTGCTGGCCCATTTGGTGACGGCGCTGGGGGAAAAGGTGCCGGTGCTGGAGGCGGTGCCAGACAGCGCCGTGTTCGGCCACGCCGCCCGCAACGGCCGCATCGCGCTGGAGGCGTCGCCCACCTCGTCCGCAACGGCGGTTTATCGTAAGCTGGCTGACTGCATCATCGCCGGCCGGCCGTTGGCCCGCGCGGATATCGACTTGATTCCTGTTGAGAGCGAGGCCTGAGCGCCATGACGGTGAAGAAACGACCCTCCCCCATCCTCGGCGCGGCATCCGCCATGATCGGCGAGGCCTCGGGCGAGTTGGTGATGTCGCGCGACAGCCGCTTTCACCACAGCATCGAATTGCCGGTCGACCACATCGCCCCCGATCCGGAACAGCCGCGCAAGCTGTTCTCGGAGGAGGAGCTGGACGGCTTGGCCGCCAGCATGGCGGAGCAGGGGCAGTTGCAGCCCATCCTGGTCCGCCGCAACCCCGATGATCGCGGGCACTGGATCGTGGTGGCGGGTGAACGCCGCTGGCGGGCGGCCCAGCGTCTGGGTTGGGGTGTCATCCTGGCCATCGAGCACACTGGTGACCCCGAGGTGCTGGCGCTGATCGAGAACCTGCAGCGCGTTGACCTGACGCCGGTGGAGGAGGCGCGCGGCCTGAAGCGCCTGATCGATGGCAAGGGCTGGAGCCAGAACCAGGCGGCGGAAGCTTTGGGCAAGACCAAGGGCGAGATCAGCGCCACCCTGCGCATTCTCAGCCTGCCCGATGATATCCTGGAAGGGGTTCTGACGTCAGAACTGGGCCTGTCGCGCAATGTGCTGGTGGAACTGTCGCGGGTGGATGAACCAGCGGTGCGGGAACGGCTGATCCAGTCGGCCCGCAGCGGCACGCTCAGCATCCGCACCATCCGTGCCGCCAAGGCGCAGGACGCCGTGCCGGAGGTGCTGGAGGGCAAGCCATCCACCGGCATCACCGCGCCGGGCGTGAATCTGGCCTCCGTGGAACGGCTGGTTAGCAATCTGCGCTCCTTGCGGCCGGCGGCCCTGAAGGATAAGGACCGGGAGCGTCTGCGGGCCCTGCGGGCCGCCATCGACGCGCTACTGGGGTAATTCACCGGCACCAAATCATTGCGCCAGCGCAAAGACGCAGCAAATCAGCCGTCGTAGGGAAGGGGCGGGGCTGGATGATGGATCCGGCACCGCCTCATCTCATGATGGAGAGTATAGATGCGTTCCCTTCCCCTGGCGCTGGTGGCCCTGATGACCTTGGCCGGCCCGGCCTTCGGCGCCGAGCATGTCGTCAAGATGTTGAACAAGGGTGCCGACGGCATGTTTGTGTTCGAGCCGGCGCTGGTGAAGATCGCGCCGGGCGACAAGGTGACCTTCCAGTCCATCGATGCCGGACACAATGTGGAAAGCATCCCCGGCATGCTGCCCGATGGCGCCCCGGCCTTTACCGGCAAGCCCAATGAGACGCTTACCGTCACCTTCGACAAGCCGGGTGTCTACGGGTATCGCTGCAAGCCGCACTATGGCATGGGTATGGTTGGCGTGGTCGTGGTCGGCACGCCCACAAACCTAGATGCCGCCAAGGCGGTGCCGCAAACCGGCAAGGCCAAGGCCGCGTTCGAGAAGTTGCTGGCTGGGGCCAAGTAAGCTTCTGGTAAGACGTTGGAAACGCGGGGAGAATGGCTGCATGGTATTCCCCAGCCTCTCCCCGTTCCACCGGGCCAGTCCCTCAAAGTTGACCCCCTCCCGTATATAGTCATATGATAATATTATGGTGGGGAGGCGCCTGGGTGGCCGCCAGCATTGATGGCCAAGCCCACAGGCCCGGAGGGAAAGAACAACATGAGCAGCACGCGCGGCCGGGTCCTGGCTTCGATCCACAGCGACCAATCCAATCCTGCGGAGGAAACGCCGGCACCTGCCACGGGGCCTTTTGACAGTACGGTCGATCGGCGGCGCTTCCTGGCCGCCACAGGGGGGGCGTCCCTGGTGGCGGGACTGGTCACCCACACGGCTTTGGCGGCCAATCCGCCGGCACCCGCCAACCTGGCGGTCATGGCCCGCACCAGATGGTCCAACCGGTCCAGCGGCACCCGCCTGGCGGCCATCAACACCAACGCCATCCCCACCAATTCCAAGGATGATACGGAAGGCGCCTTCGCCACGGAGCCGGAGTCCGGTCCGGCCTGGGTTGAATATGCCTGGGACGTGCCGGTTCGCACCGACGCCGTGGATGTCTATTGGTGGCTGGGCGGATGGAAGGGGGCCTTGCCCACGGGTTGGCGGGTATCCGCCTGGGATGGCAAGCGCTTCGTGCCCGTGCGCAACGCGCGGGGGTTGGGCCTGGTGCCTGACGCCCACAACCGCGCCACCTTCGACCCCGTCACTACCACGCGGCTGCGCCTGGATATCGACCCGGCGGCCAAGGCCTCGGTCGGTGTGCTGCAATGGCGGGTGTGGAGCCATGGCGCTGTGCCAGTGTTCCCGCCGCTGGTCACCGCCGGCCAGGACCGCGCCGTTGTGCTGGGCGGCCAAACCTATCTGGGCGGCACGGTGCGCACGCTCGATACCGTTCCGGCCGCCGCGGCCCTATGGCACAAGGTTAGCGGCCCCGGTGCTGTCAGCTTCGCCGATGCCACCCGCGTCGACACCACCGCGCGTTTCTCCGCCCCCGGCGAGTATGTGCTGCAGCTGAGCGCCAAGGCGGACGGCAAATCGGCCCAGTCCACCCTGAAGGTGCGGGCGGAAACACCGCCGCCGGACGAGCGGCTGGATGTCGTCTATACCACGCCCTACGCCATCGACAGCCCCCTGTGGTCGGCGCGGGCCAAGGCGCTGATCACCACCTGGATTCCCCATTGCATTGACTACTGCGAGCGCACGGACCTGAAGATCGGGCAGGGGGGCCTGGACAATTTCATCGAGGCGGGCAAGGCCCTGCGTGGGGAGCCGCACGGCGTCCACAAGGGCTATGTCTTTTCCAACGCCTGGGTGCACCAGACGGTGGAATCCATGTGCATCGCCCTGATGGTCGACCCGCAGGGCGATCAGGAAATCATCGCCGCCCATGACCGGATGCGCCGCAAGCTGGAGGAATGGATTCCCATCATCCTGGCGGCGCAGGAGCCGGATGGCTATCTCCAGACCGCCTATACCCTGGCCGACCGGGCCAAATGGCCGGCGCGCTGGTCACCGGAGCAGCGCGGCAACCATGAGGGCTATGTCGCCGGGTATTTTATCGAGTCCGCCATCAACCACTATACCCTGACCGGCGGCAAGGATCTGCGCCTGTACAACGCCGCCAAGAAGCTGGCGGATTGCTGGGTTGCCAACATCGGCCCGGGCAAGAAGGAGTGGTTCGACGGCCACCAGGAAATGGAGCAGGCGCTGGTGCGTTTCGGGCGCTTCGTCAACGATATGGAGGGACGGGGCCACGGCGACGCCTACATCCGGTTGGCGCGCTTCCTGCTGGACAGCCGGCGGGGCGGTTCGGAATACGACCAGAGCCACCTGCCGCCGGGCCGGCAGTATGAGGCGGTGGGCCATGCCGTCCGCGCCGTCTATTTCTATTCCGGCATGGCGGACATCGCGGCCGAAACCCGCGACATTGATTACCAGAGCGCCGTACTGTCCCTGTGGGACAACATGGTGAACAAGAAATATTACGTCACCGGCGGCGTGGGCAGCGGTGACACGGCGGAGGGCTTTGGCGAGAACTACGCCTTGCGCAACGACGCCTATTGCGAATCCTGCTCCAGCTGCGGGCTGATCTTTTTCCAGTACAAGCTGAACCTGGCCTATCACGACGCCAAGTACGCCGATCTCTATGAGGAGACGATGTACAATGCCCTGCTGGGCTCCACGGCGCTGGACGGCAAGACCTTCTGCTACACCAATCCCCTGGTGGATACCGAGCGCACGGCCTGGCACGTTTGTCCCTGCTGTGTGGGCAACATCCCACGCACCCTGCTGATGGTTCCGACCTGGGCCTATGCCAAGGACAAGGCCGGGGTGAACGTCAACCTCTTCATCGGCAGCCGGGTGAATGTGGGCGATGTCGCCGGCAGCCGGGTGGAGATGGTGCAGAAGACCAACTACCCGTGGGACGGGGCGGTGTCCCTGACCGTCAACCCGGCCCAAACCACCCCCTTCGCCGTGCGTATCCGGGTGCCTGATCGCGCCACCAGCGCACTTTACACCGCCGTGCCGCCGGTGCGCGGCTTGGTCAGCCTGACGGTGAACGGCAAGCCGGTCCAATATCGCCTGGAGAAAGGCTACGCGGTGGTGGAGCGGGAGTGGGCGGCGGGCGACCGCGTGGATTTCGTCCTGCCCCTGGCGGTGCAGCGCGTGACGGGCGATGACAAGGTGGAGGCGACCCGGGGCAAGGTCGCCCTGCGCTACGGTCCGCTGGTCTACAACGTGGAGAAGGCGGACCAGCCCACCATTGATGCGCCCCTGTCGACGGCACCGCTCACCGCCGAATGGCGGCCGGACCTGCTGGGCGGTGTGGTCGCCATCAAGGGCCGCTGGCAGGACGGCACGCCCCTGCTGGCCATCCCCAACTATGCCCGCATGAACCGTCTGCCGGTGCGAGCTGATGCCGTCGGCGGCACCAATTCCGGTGTCAACTACGCGCTGGGCGCGCAAGGACAGGTGATCGCCGATACCGGCGCGCCGGGGGATGAGGATTTCGGCCGGGCCCGGCATTCCCAGGTGTGGATTTCCATGGCGTGACGGATTGGGAGGGGGGCAGGGGGTGTGACGGCGGCCTTGCGCGGGGCGTAACGTCGCCACCCTCAAAAATCACCTCAGTCCAAATTCCCAACCGGACGGGAAGCCACTAGATTAAGGGGAGGATCTTCCTGGAACCTGTGCCCGATGCCGTCCTCCGAAACCATTGCCCACCTCCATCTGGTTGAAGATGAGCCCGACATGGCGCGGGAGATTGTGACCAGCCTGGAGGCCCGCGGCTATTCCGTCAGCCATTCCGTCACCGCCGCCGCCGCGCTGGAGATGCTGCGCGCCGACCGGGGCGTGGCGGTGATCATCGTCGACCGCATGCTGCCCGGCGGGATGGACGGGTTGGACCTGGTGCAGGACCTGCGGGATGAGGGTATCGCCACCCCCATCCTGGTGTTGAGCGCCCTGGGCTCGGTCGATGACCGGGTGCGGGGCTTGAATGCCGGTGGCGACGATTACTTGACCAAGCCCTTCGCCGTGGCGGAACTGGTGGCCCGTGTCGAGGCACTGCGCCGCCGCCCACCGGATACCCGCGCCACCACCCTGCGCGTGGGGTCGCTGGAGATGGACCTGTTGAACCGCACCGTGCGCCGGGGGGAGCGGGAGGTGCCGCTGCTGCCCCGGGAATTCAAGCTGCTGGAATATCTGATGCGCCGGCCGGATCAGGTGATCACGCCGGCCATGCTGTTGACCGACGTCTGGCATTATCGCTTCGTGCCGCAGACCAACGTGGTCGACGTGCATATGGGCAAGCTGCGTCACAAGATCGATGATGTCGGGGAACTGCCCATGATCCATCGTGTCCGTGGCGCCGGGTTCATGCTCCGTGCCGCGGATTGATCTCTTCCGGGCCGGTCCGTTCCGGCTGGCGCTCGGCTTCGCCACGGCGCTGTCGGTGGGTATGCTGCTCATCTTCGGCTTCATCTACTGGCAGACCAGCGAGGTCGAAACCCGCCGCATGCGCCGGGACTTGGTGCAGGAGGCGGCGCTGGCGGCGCAGACGCGCGACGACGTGCTGCTGTACCAGCTGCAGGTCCGCATCATGGCGGACTATCACCGGGTCACCGTGGCCGCCTGGTTCGATGCCGATGGCAAGCTGCGCTACGGCAACCTGGACGTCTTGCCGCCGGATTTGCCCATAGACGACAGCGGTCACCGCCTGGATATCCAGACCAACAACACGGATCGACCCGAGCCCGCCATTGTGGCGGCGGCCCGGCGGCCGGACGGGGGTGTGGTGGTGCTGGGCCGGGCCATGGATGAACTGCTGGCCTTGCAACGGGTCGTGGCCCGGACGCTGATCATGGGCCTGCTGCCGGCGGTGGCCCTGGTGCTGGCCTCCGGCATCCTGGTCGGCGCGCGGGCCCGGCGGCGTGTGGAAACCGTGCAGCAGACCATCGCGCGCATCATGGGCGGCGACTTGCGCGAACGATTGCCCTTGTCCGGCAATCGTGACGCCCTGGACCAGCTGTCGGCCCGCGTGAACCAGATGCTGGACCGCATCGTCCATCTGCTGGATGAGATACGGGCGGTGGGCGACAATATCGCCCATGACCTGCGCACCCCGCTGTCGGTCATGCGCGCCAAGCTGGAACGGGGGCTGGCGTCCCCCGGCCCCGGTGAGTTGCGGCGGGGGGCCGAGGCGGCGCTGGCCGACCTGGACAAGGCCTTCGCCATGATCACCGCCCTGCTGCGCATCGCGGAACTGGAGGACAGCCGCCGCCAGGCCGGGTTCACCACCGTGGACCTGACGGAGGTGGCGATGGAGGCCTTCGACCTTTACGAGCCGTTGGCCGAGGCCAAGGGCGTGACCCTGGAGCGGGAGGAGTCCGGATCCCTGTTCGTGGTGGGGGACCGGGACCTGCTGATCGAGGCGGCGGCCAACCTGCTGGACAACGCCGTGAAGTTCACGCCCGAGGGCGGCCGCATCGTCATCCGCACCCATATGGCGGCGACGGAGGAGGGCGGCGGCCAGGGCCCGGTGCTGGAGGTGTCGGACACCGGACCCGGCATTCCGGTGGCGGAGCGGGCGGCCGTCATCCGCCGCCTGTACCGCTTGGACAAAAGCCGCCATGTCCAGGGTAACGGCTTGGGCCTGTCCCTGGTGCAGGCCATCGCCACCCTGCACGGTTTTCGCCTGGTGATCGGCGGTGGCGAGACCGGTGCCGTCATCGCCCTGGCCTGTGGCACGCCGCAGGCGCAGGGCGATTAAGGAAACCGGCGCTCGGGGACCGCCGTCGCGGCTTACGCTCGCACCGAGGTGAGGAAGACCTGCACTTCCTGGCGCAGATTTTCCGAGTTGTCCGACAACTCCCCGGCCGAGGTCAGCACCTGTTGCGCGATCGTGCCCGTGGTGTTGGAGCTTTCGGTGACGCCCGCGATGGCCTCGCTGACCTGATGGGTGCCCTGGGCCGCCTGCTGGACGTTGCGGGCGATCTCCATCGTGGCGGCGCCCTGCTCTTCCACGGCGGAGGAGATGGCGGTGGAAATGCCCCTGATCTGCTCGATGATCAGGGAAATGTCCTTGATGGCCGTCACGGTGCTGTGGGTTTCTTCCTGCATCGACGTGATTTGCTGGCCGATTTCACCAGTGGCCTTCGCCGTCTGGTCGGCCAGCATCTTCACTTCGCTGGCGACGACGGCGAAGCCCTTGCCCGCCTCGCCGGCGCGGGCGGCCTCGATGGTGGCGTTGAGCGCCAGCAGGTTGGTCTGGCTGGCGATATCGTCGATCAATCTGACCACGCCGCCGATGCGCTCCGCGGCGCCCGTCAGGTTCTGCACCAGGGCGTTGGTGGCGGTGGCCTTGTCGAACGCCTCGCCGGCGATGGCGGCGGACTGCGTCACCTGCCGGGCGATTTCCTTGATGGAGGAGGACAGCTCCTCCGTGGCGGTGGCGACGGTCTGCACATTGGCCGACGTCTGCGTGGACGCGGTCGCCACGGTGACGGCCTGGTTGGAGGATTGCTCCGCCGCCGACGCCATGGTCAACGACGCGTTCTTCAGCGCCGCGGAGGATGTGGAAACGGTCTGGACCATGCCCATGACCTTGGCCTCGAAATCGTCAGCCATGCGGTTCATCGCCCGCTTCTGATCTTCCGCCGCCTGCGCGCGTTGCGCCTCCTGCTCCGCCCGCAGGCGGGCGTTGTCGAGGGCGTTGCTCTTGAACACGCCGACGGCGTGCGCCATCCCGCCGATCTCGTCCTTGCGCTCCGTTCCCGGAATGTCGACGGCGGTGTCGTTCCTGGCAAGCCGGTCCATTGCCATCTGCAGGGCGCGGATGGGGTTGACGATCCCCCGCCCGATCAGCCACGCCATCACCAGCCCGGCCACTATTCCCGCTGTACCGGCGGTGATCGACAGGCTTATGGCCTGGTCGATCACATCCTTCACTTCCTGGGCGTTCTGGTTATTCAGGTTCTCGAAGTAATGAGAAACGGCGTCGTTGGCATCTGCGTAACGCTTGGCCGAGTCATCGATCGTCTTTACTGCCGCGCGGAACTCATCTGAATTGGCGGCGACGCCGCGCGCCCGCAAGGCATCAAAGGATTTCGCATCCGCAGCAAACGTGGTCACGGTGTCCGCGAAGGCCTGCGTCAGCTTTTTGCCCTCATCGGTGCGGATCTTCCGGCTCACGGTATCGATATCCGATATCGCATCCCCAAAGGCTTTGTCGCGTTTAGCGATATAGGACTCGTCACCCGTTGCCACGTAGCTCCAAGTCATGACGCGCCCTTGGCGGACATTGAGATAGGCATTCTTCAGTCCGATGACCGCCTCCGACCGGCGGTGGGCCGTCTCATATTCCCGCTTGATACTCTCAAAACGGATAACGGAGACTGTAATCAAGGAAATTATCAGAACTATTAGTATTCCAAACGCGCCAAAAAGGCGTACTGGAATCTTCAGATTGGATATCAAAGTCGCCACCGTGAACTGGAACATAGATCAGCGTCAAAATATGCAGGATACTATCATGTTGAAAAAGGGTGTCTTTCGCACCGTTGTTATGCTCTAGCCGCGTCTCCTGGTGGCGGCCAGGCTCTATCCTTGGGCGATCGATCCCGGCAATGAAGTTCCAGGATCAGCGACGGGATTCCACTTCCAGTTGCCGGCCCCCCTGAGGGGGTTCCACCTCTGCCCGCGTTCGCCATCGCATGGCGGCCTGACCGCTCGGCCATTTTAGCCCGCGCGGGGCGGTTGGCTTCTGTGTCATTTCGCACTGCAACCAAAAAAATTATTTAATCCCAATTAACCGGAACGTCCCCTATTTCCCAGGGTGTTGGGTTTTCCGAACCCGTTCTCGAGGGATCACGAGACGTGTCGCACCACATCCTGAATGACCGCCACCGGCCCCGCGCCGACCGTTCCCGTTTAAGCGCGGGGGCGCCGTCATGATCGAAATCGTCAAGATCGCCCTGCGGCGGCCTTACACCTTCATCGTGATGGCCATCCTGATCCTCATCTTCGGCGTGTCATCGGCGGTGAAGACGCCGACCGACATTTTCCCCGACATCGGCATTCCCGTCATCGCCGTGGTGTGGACCTACAACGGCCTGCAGCCCGACGACATGGCGGGGCGCATCATCGGCTATTACGAGCGGTCGCTCACCTCCACCGTGAACGATGTCGAGCACATCGAATCCCAGTCGATGCAGGGCTTCGGGGTGGTGAAGGTCTTCTTCCAGCCCAACGTCAACATCAACGCTGCCCAGGCGCAGGTCGTGGCCATTTCGCAGACGGTGCTGAAGCAGATGCCGCCGGGCATTAACCCGCCGCAGGTCCTGACCTTCAACGCCGCCAGCGTGCCCATCCTGCAATTGGCGCTGTCCAGCGACCATCTGTCGGAAACACGGCTGAACGATATCGCCCAGAACTCCATCCGGCCGCAGTTGGTGACGGTGCCGGGCGCCGTGCTGCCCTCGGTCTATGGCGGCAAGGTCCGCCAGGTTCAGATCGACCTGAACCAGCAGGCCCTGCACGCCTACGGCCTGTCCGCCACCGACGTCGCCGCCGCCCTGTCGGTGCAGAACCTGATCACCCCGGCCGGCACGCAGAAGATCGGCAAGCTGGAATATCCGGTGGACCTGAACGACTCCCCGGTTAATATCAATACTTTCAATGACTTGCCGATCAAGACGGTGAACGGGGCCGTCGTCTATATGCGGGATGTCGCCAATGTGCACGATGGCAGCCCGCCCCAAACCAACGTCGTGCATGTGGATGGCAAGAAGGCGGTGCTGATGTCGGTGCTGAAAGCCGGCTCCGCCTCCACCCTCGACATCATCGCCGGCGTCTACCAGCGCCTGCCCGATGTGGAAAAGACGCTGCCCGACGGCGTCACCCTGACCCCCATCGGCGACCAGTCCATCTTCGTGAAGGACGCCGTCAGCGGCGTGATCCGCGAGGGTGTCATCGCCGCCGGCCTGACCGGGCTGCTGATCCTGCTGTTCCTGGGCAGCTGGCGGTCCACCCTCATCATCACGGTGTCCATTCCGCTGGCCATCCTGGCCTCCATCACCACCCTGTCCGTGCTGGGGGAGACCATCAACGTCATGACCCTGGGTGGCCTGGCGCTGGCCGTGGGTATCCTGGTGGACGATGCCACCGTGACCATCGAGAACATCAACTGGCACCTGGAACACGGCAAGCCCATCGAAACCGCCATCCTGGACGGCGCCAAGCAGATCGTGGTGCCGGCCACCGTTTCGCTCCTGTGCATCTGCATCGCTTTCGTGCCCATGTTCGGCCTTGGCGGCGTGGCCGGCTTCCTGTTCCGCCCCATGGCGGAGGCGGTGGTGTTCGCGCTGATGGCCTCCTACGTGCTGTCGCGCACCTTGGTGCCGACCCTGGCCAATTACCTGCTGCGCAACCAGACCCATGCCGGCCACGGCCTGCACACCGATGTCCACGGCGCGCCCACGCGCAACCCCTTCGTCAAGTTCCAGCGGGTGTTCGAACGCGGGTTCGAGGCGGTGCGTGCGACGTACCAGGGGTTGCTGCTTCTGGGCCTGCAAAACCGGCGCTGGTTGATCGGCGGCTTCCTGGTGGTGTCGCTGGGATCCTTCGGGCTGGCGCCCTTCCTGGGGCAGAACTTCTTCCCCGCGGTCGATGGCGGGCAGATCAAGATCCACGTGCGGGGCCGTACTGGCCTGCGTATTGAGGAAATGAGCCGCCTGTGCGACCGCGTGGGTGACGCCATCCGCCATGTCATCCCGCCCAAAGATCTGGCCGGGACCGTGGACAACATCGGCCTGCCGGTCAGCGGCATCAACATGGCCTATGGCAACAGCGGCACCATCGGCGTGGAGGATGCGGACATCCTGATCGCGCTGAAGAAGGACCACGCGCCGACTGACGGCTATGTCGACATCCTGCGCCATGACCTGCCGCGCCTGTTCCCCGGCACGACCTTCGCCTTCCTGCCGGCGGACATCACCACCCAGGTGCTGAACTTCGGCCTGCCTGCCCCGCTGGACGTGAAGGTCGTCGGCAGCGATCTGCAGGCTAACCGCGCCTACACCAACAAGCTGCTGGCCAAGATCGCCCGCATTCCCGGCGTGGCCGACGCCCGCATCGAACAGGCATTCCAGCTGCCGTCGCTGAAGGTATCGGTCAATCGCTCACTGGCCGGGCTGGTGGGGCTGACCGAGAAGGACGCCGCCACCACCATGCTGGACACGCTGGCCGGCAGCACCCAGACGGCACCGACCTTCTGGCTGAACCACAAGAACGGCATTTCCTACCCCGTGTCCATCCAGACGCCGCAGCGCGATATCGACACCATGGCCGGCCTGCAGACCCTGCCGCTCACACCCGCCAGCACCGGCCGCGCCAGCCAGCTTCTGGGGGGCTTGGCGCAGATCAGCCGGGGCCGGCAGGACGCGGTGGTGACCCACTACAACGTCCGGCCCACCATCGACATCTACGCCACACCCAAGGACCGTGACCTGGGGGCCATCGCCAGCGACGTGCAGAAGGCCATCGACAGCATGGCGGCGGAGTTGCCGCGCGGCAGCCACGTCGACATCCAGGGCCAGGTCACCACCATGACCAGCGCCTATCATCAGCTGTTCGTCGGCCTGGCCTTCGCCATCGTGCTGATCTACCTGCTGATCGTCGTGAACTTCCAATCCTGGCTGGATCCCTTCGTCATCGTCATGGCCCTGCCCAGTGCCTTGGCCGGCATCGTCTGGATGCTGTTCGGCACCGGCACCACCCTGTCGGTGCCGGCCCTGACCGGCGCCATCATGTGCATGGGCGTGGCCACGGCCAACAGCATCCTGGTCATCAGCTTCGCCCGGGAACGGCTGGCCGCCGGCGTCGACGCCCTGACCGCGGCGATGGAGGCGGGCCACACCCGTTTCCGTCCGGTTCTGATGACGGCTCTGGCCATGGTCATCGGCATGGCGCCCATGGCCATCGAGCCGGGGCAGAACTCCCCCTTGGGACGCGCCGTCATCGGCGGCCTGGTCTTCGCCACCCTGGCCACGCTGTTCCTGGTGCCGGCGCTGTTCAGCCTGGTGCATGCCCGTGACCATGAACGCGCCCATGCCCCAGGGGGACACGCACATGACGGGCACACCCCGGATGGTCACGCCACGCCGGCCCCCGTCTGAGCCAGCCCCCTTTCGACCCGATCTTCCCTAAGCCGCAGCCGCCGTCCCGGATAGGAGCGACCCGACAATGTCCACCGCCCAGATCACCACCCCCAATCCCCGCCGCCTGGCCCTGTTGGGCGGGGTGGCCCTGCTTGCCGCCGGCGCCATCGTCACCGTTGGCCTTACCGACCGTGCCCGGGCGACGCGCGAGCTGGTACAGTGGAACGCCGACCAGGCCATCCCCACCGTGGCCCTGGCCCCCCTCACCCGTGGGGCGGCGCAGCAGGCGCTGACCTTGCCGGGCACGCTGCAGGCCTACACCCAGGCGCCCATCTACGCCCGGGTCAGCGGCTATCTGAAAAGCTGGGACAAGGATATCGGCGCCAAGGTGAAGGCGGGTGACCTGCTGGGCACCATCGACACCCCGGACCTGGACCAGCAGCTGGAACAGGCCAAGGCCGACTTGACCAAGGCCGAGGCGACCGCCCGTCTGGCCGACCTGACGGCCAAGCGTTGGGCGGCGCTGGTGGCCTCGCAGTCGGTGTCGCAGCAGGCCGCGGACGAGAAGGTGGGCGATAGTGCCGCCAAGCGCGCCGCGGTGGAAAGTGCCGCCGCCAACGTCCGCCGGCTGGAGGCGCTGACGGCGTTCAAGCGCATCGTGGCGCCCTTCGATGGCGTGGTCACGGCGCGCACCACCGACGTCGGGGCCCTGATCAACGCCGGCGGCGGCGTGGGGCAGGAACTGTTCCAGGTGTCGGACCTGCACCGCATGCGCCTGTACGTCCAGATCCCGCAGGCCTTCGCCAGCCTGCTGACCCCGGGGGTCAAGGCCACCTTCGACCTGCCGCAATATCCGGGCCGGCATTTCGACGCCACGCTGGTGACGACGGCCAATGCCGTCAGCCAGGCGTCGCGCACCATGCTGGTGGAGCTGCAGGCTGACAATCCGGACGGCGTGCTGACGCCTGGCACCTTCGCCGAGGTGCATTTCCAGGTGCCCAGCACCCCCGGCATGGTGAAGGTGCCGGCGACCACCCTGATCCCCAGCGACAAGGGGGCGGAGGTGGCCGTTGTCGGGCCCGATGGCAAGGCGCTGCTGAAGACGGTCACCATCGGCCGCGACATGGGTGACAGCGTGGAGATCGTGGCCGGCCTGACGCCGGCGGACAAGGTGATCGACAACCCGCCCGAGACGCTGGCGTCGGGCGACCCGGTGCGCCTGGCCGGGGCGGGTGGGGTGACGGACAAGATGGCGGATGCGGCGTCCCCCGCCGCGCCCAAGGCGGACCGGTAACAGCCATGTCTCTCGGCAAAACCCTTCTGGCCGGCGGCGCGCTGCTGGCACTGTCGGCTTGTAATCTGGCGCCGGATTACCAGCCGCCCCACCTCGACCTGCCGCCCGCCTTCAAGGAGGCCGGCGGCGCCCCGTGGCAGCCGGCCCAGCCGGCGGACCAGGTGACGCGTGGCCCGTGGTGGACCGCCTTCAACGACCCGGTGCTGAACGGCCTTGAGGATAGGATAGAGGCGGCCAATCCCACCCTGGCGGTGGCGCTGGCCCGCTATGACGAGTCCCGAGCGGATGCCGCCGCCGTCTCCGCCGGCCTGTTGCCGCGTGTGGATGGCACCGCCAGCCTGACGAACAACCGGCAGTCCAAGGATCGGCCGCTGCGCGGTGCTGGCCAGCGGGATGTCTATGGCTCCAACACCGTCGGCGCCTCGGCCTCCTATGAGATCGACCTGTGGGGCAAGGTGCGCAACCAGGTGGCGGCCGGCCGGGCGACGGCTCAGGCCAGTGCCGCCGACCTGGCCTCGGTGCGGCTTGGCCTGCAGGCGGAGCTGGCCAGCGACTACTTCGCCCTGCGCGGGTTGGATGAACGGGCGCACATCCTGGCCGACACGGTGACGGCCTATGAGAAGCAGCTCAGCCTGACCCAGACGATGTTCCAGGGCAACATCGTCGCCGGCATGGATGTGTCGCGCGCGGAAACGCAGCTGGACAGCGCCCGGTCCCAGGTTTCGCAGGTTGCCTCGCAACGGGCGCAGATGGAACATGCCATCGCCGCCCTGGTGGGCGCGGCCCCGGCCCAGTTCTCACTGGCGCCCGTGCGCTGGACGCCCACCCTGCCGGCGGTGCCGACCGGCCTGCCGTCCACGCTGTTGCAGCGCCGCCCCGACGTGGCGGCGGCGGAGCGTGACGTGCTGGCCGCCAATGCCGGCATCGGCGTGGCCCGCGCCGCCTATTACCCGGACCTGTCCCTGCAGGCGGTGGGCGGCTTCCAGGACACCGGCTTCAACCTGCTCAAGCTGCCCATGGCCTTCTGGTCGGTGGGACCGGGCATCACCCTGCCGCTGTTCGAGGGGGGGCGGCTGGATGCCGGCCTGGCCAAGGCGGTGGCCCAGCATGATGAGGCCTCCGCGAAGTACCGCGAGACGGTGCTGAACGCCTTCCGCGAGGTGGAGGACAATCTGGCCGCCATCCGCTGGCTGGGGGCCGCCGCCAAGGACGAGGACGCCGGCACCCTGGCGGCCCAGCGCACCCTGGACATGGCCACCAACCTGTATCGGGATGGCGCCGACAGCTATCTGGAAGTGGTGACGGCGCAAACGGCCCTGCTGGAAGCCCAGCAGAGCAGCCTGGACCTCCACACCCGCCAAGTGCAGGCCGATGTGGCCCTGATCCGCGCCCTGGGCGGCGGATGGAGCGTGGAGGCGCTGCCGTCGGACAATGAGGCGACGCGCTTGCCGGACCAGGCGACCAAGGCGCCCTGAAGGAAGGGCGGCCCCCCTGCCAGGAACGCCGCCCTTCCTTCCCCCGTGACCGTCGTCAGATGGCGCGCAGGCGGGCGAAGAAGCCGGTGATCTCCGCGTTCAGGGTGTCGGCGTCCAGGCGCAGCGCTTCGGAGGCGGAGCGCAGGGCGTTGGCCGACTGGCTGGTCTGTTCGGCGGCCCCGGCGACGCCGACGATGTTGGAGGTCACCTGCTGGGTGCCGATGGCCGCCTGGTTGATGTTGCGGGCGATCTCAGAGGTGGTCGCCCCCTGCTGTTCCATGGCGGAGGCGATGGCGGTGGCGATGGCCCGCATGTCGCCCACGACATGGGCGATGGTGCCGATGGCGTCTACCGCGCGGGTGGTTTCCTGCTGGATGCCGGTGATGTAGCCCTGGATCTCGTCCGTGGCCTTGGTGGTCTGGCTTGCCAGGGTCTTGACCTCGCTGGCGACGACGGCGAAGCCCTTGCCGGCCTCACCCGCCCGGGCGGCCTCGATGGTGGCGTTCAGGGCCAGCAGGTTGGTCTGGCTGGCGATTTCCTGGATCACCTGGATGATGTTGCCGATGCTCTGGGCGGCGTCCGCCAGGCCCTGCATGGTGACGCCGGTCCGCTCGGCCTGGGCCACGGCGCGCTCGGCGATGTCGGTGGAGCGGGTGACCTGGCTGTTGACCTCGCCCACGGCGGCGGCCAGTTCCTCGGCGGCGCTGGCGATCATCTGCACATTGCCCGTGGTTTCGGCCGAGGCGTTATTGGCCATTTCCACCATGCCGCGGCTCTGCGTCGCCATGTCCGCCAGGCCCGATGAATGGTTGCGCACGTCTTGCGAGGCGCTGACCACGTTGTCCAGAACCTGCGCCGTGCGCTGCTGGAAGTCGGCCAGCGAAGCCTCCACCGCCTGTTGCCGGCGCAACTTCTCCTGCTGCTCGGCTTGTTGGGCCTGGGTCAGTTCGGCATTGCGCAGGCCATTGCGCTTGAACACCTCCAGCGCGCGGGCCAACCGCCCGATCTCATGCTTGTCGTTCAACAGGGGGATGTCGACGCCGAGGTCGCCATCGGCCAGTTGCCCCATGCGTTCGGTGATCAGCTTCAACGGCTTGGCGATGCTGCGCGCCAGCAGATAGGCGACCAGCCCCCCCGCGAGGACCACGAGGGCCGTCAGCAGCAGCATATCAGTCAATATATCATGATATATCACGTCCACGTCATCGATGTAGATGCCGGCGCCCAATGCCCATTGCCACGGCTCGAAGCCCAGGCTGTAGGTCATCTTGGGGAAGCTTTCGGCCGGGCCGCCCTTGTTGCCGGGGCGCGGGTAGGTATAGGTGAAGGAACCGCCGCCCTGCTTGGCCGCCTCGATACCCAGGCGCACGGTTTCCACACCGTCCGCGGTCCTGAAGTCCAGGCGGTTCTTGCCCTCGAACTCCCGCTTGATGTGGACAATGGTCACGCCATCGTACTGGTTGACGTAGACGTATTCGCCATTGCCGAAGCGCAGCTTGCGAATGTCGTCCTGGGCGCCCTTCTGCGCCTGGGCGCGGGTCATCTCACCGGCTTGTTCACGGTCGTACCAATTTTGCGCGATCCCGCGGGTGACCGTCAGGATCTGCTTCAGCTCTTCCTTGCGGTCGTCCATGAGCGTGGTGCGCAGGGTGGACAAGGCGAAGCTGACCGCCAGGGCCAGGGCCAGCACCAGCATGGGCATGAACAGCGCCAGCCGGTGGGAAATCTTCAGTTTGTTCAACATGAGGGGTTCTTTCGCGGACGAATGGGGTCAGGCGATGGCGACGGCGCACGGGTTGCCGTCCGCGCGGAAAAGGGCGTGGGGCAGGTCCAGATCGCGGGCGCAGGCCTCGGCGTGGCGCTGGTACACCTCCTCCACCCCGAAGCGGTGCAGCAGGTCCAGGTCGGCGTCGGTGACAGAACCCCTGTCCCGGTCCTGGTAGCCGTAGCTGGCCACGCCGCCTGCCTGGTGGTGCAGGCCGGGCGCGGCATAGGCATCTGGTTCATCGGGGAAAATGACGCTGGACCCGGTGCCGTCCAGGCTGTCCATGCGCTGCCAATGGGTCACCATCTCCGGCGTGAAGCGGTCACCCAGGCCCACGCGGCTGAACAGGGCCTTGGCCGCCGGCACCGGCTGGCGGGCCGCCTCGTACACATAGTGGGTGACGGGAACGCCCTGACGGTGGGCATAGGCCGCCACCCGCACGGCATTCAGCGAGGCGATGACGAAGTTTTCCATCAACTGCTCGCGCCCCATGCGATGGGACCATTTGCGCAGCCAGGAGGCCAAGCCGTGCAGCGGCTGGCGATCTAGCAACACCAGGTGCAGCCGGCTGGCGGGATAGCCCGCCTCGATCAGCATACGCAGGGGAACGTACAGGCATTCCGCCGTCAGGTAGGGGCCGGCCACGTCCTTGCAGAAGATGTGGGGCGCCTGGTCGGCCAGGGGAACGACCCAGGGGCCAGGCGTGCCGGCGGCCAGCACATGGCGCATGATCGCCTTGGTCGGCTGGTAATAGGACGGCAGGCCGGCCACACCGAACAGATTGGCCAGGGCGGTGGACCCCACGCGCGCCCGGCCCCAGGCGCAGGTCAACTGGGGGAAATCCTGCTCAGCCCTATCGCGGAAGCCCGCCCGCAGGTGGGTGGCCACCTGATCGTTCAATCCGGCAAAAGGAAATTCGCGTGTTTGATACCGTCCATCGGATGACAGGCAGATGCCATCCAGCGCCGCGTCATCCTGTTCCACCAGTTCGGCAAGCGCCGCCAGGTCGATGATTTTCTTGTAGAATGCGACCATGAGTCTTCCTATCCCAAGAATTCCTTGGGCCTATTGCGGGGGTGCCTTGGGGATGGGTGGGGTTGCTTTCCTACACCAAGGTATAGGGTAGAGACTCTTAAGACAATATTAATAAGAAAAGATTCACAAACGGCACCACTAAAGTCCATATTACATTTCTGTGAACGCGTTTACATAGCAATTTATAAATAGTTGTTCAGTTTAGTTGACTAAAATTTTCCCGATTTACTATGCATTTTCCCGGGGTAAAACAGCCATGGGCCCGCTTCCGGAATGTCCGTCGGGTCCCCGCTGCGGAATGGTTCCCCTATGCGTCTTCGCGAAAGCGCAGGAGGCTTGTTGAGCCTCGCTCAAGCATGTCGGCGCCAATCCCATTTCGAGACGCGCAAAGAAAAACGGCCCAGCCGGGTAGGCTGGGCCGCAGTGAAGGGAATTTGAAAACTTGAAGGTGATCAGTGATGGGCGTGGGCCATGCCGCCGTTGCCGTCGCTGATCCCGATCTGCACATTCTGCATCATACCTTGGTCCTCATGGTCCAGGATGTGGCAGTGCAGGACAAATTCGCCGATGTACCGCTCATACCGGGTACGGACGATCAGGCGATAATAGCCCGTGACCGGCTCCGTCAGGGTGGCACCGAAGGGGACCTTCGTCTTGACCCATAGCGTATCCTTCCAGACGCCGCGTAAGCCGGCGTACTGGTTGTCGCCGTCCTTTTCAACATAGCCCGGCGCGCTGACGTCGTTGCCGTCGGGATCCAGGATGGCGACGATTTGGAACGGGTTCACATGGATGTGGAAGGGATGGTTGATCCCGTAAGAACGCAGTTCCCATTGCTGTGCCTGGCCCAGGATCAGCTTACGATCGATAATGGTCGGATCATAGGGCATGGTCTGTGGCCGTCCGTTGGCCCCCAGCTTGAATGTGTTGCCCACGGTGAAGATGGCGGGGCCGTTGGGGTTGTTGAGATCCTTGGGGCCCAGATAGAACAACATCTCTTGCGTCGGGGTGTTCGCCACCTCTCCTTCCAGGATGGTGGGGTGCGGGACGAAGCGGGTCAGCAGGATGTTGGGTTGGCCCTTGGCGTCCTTGGCCGTCAGATCCTGGATGATGCTGTCCTTCACATCGGCCGGCATGGTGCGTTGGGCGGACGCCACCAGGGTGTTCACCAGGGTCTGGGTCGGGTTGGCGGTGGGGGTGCCGCCGCGGACGGTCACCACACCCAGCAGGCTGCGCAGCGTTTCCGAACGGCTGACCGTGGCGCTGGAACTCATGGCGCCCTGGGTCATGCAGTAGTTGCCGGGTTCCGGGAACACCACCAGCAGGTCATAGCGGTATCCCGGTTGTAGCACGGTATCGGTGTTGGTCAGGGTGTTGCCCATGGTCAGGCCGTCGGCTGCCACCACCTGGTACGGCACGGCGGGGCCGGTGCATACCGTGTCGATGAACTTGCCGGTGGCGTCCTTGGTCGGGCGCGCGGTGGCGGCGGTGGTGTCCACCATCTTGTGGAATTCCACATTGATGGTCTCACGCACGCCGGCATGGATCAGGCGCCAGCGTTCCACAGTGCCCGCCTTGGCATCGGTGAAGGTTGGCATGACCACGCCGTTGATGCTGGTCCACCGCCCCGAATTCGCCCAGCTGCCGGGACCGAATTCATCACTGGTGGCGGAGGAGCTTCCGGGCGGGTTCTGAATGGCGCCGTAGGTATCGATGATGCCGGTTTGATTGGCCTGGCAGGTCCAGGTCGGCTTTCCGCTGTTGTCCAAGCAGTAGTACTGGATCTGCTGGAACACCAGCGTGCGTTCCTTGAAGGATTGGCCATCCGGCCCCACCAGCAACGTGTCGAGGTCGCCATTCACCTGGGGCGTCGGCTTGCGGTCGCCACGGATGATCAGGGCACCGGCCATGCCGCTGGCCACCTGCAGCGCGGTCGAGCCGTGACGGTGCGGGTGGTACCAGAAGGTCCCGGCCGGATGGTCCGCCGGTATGTTGTACTCATACTGGAAGCTGACACCCGGGTTGATGGAGATCAGCACGTTGTCGCTGTTACCCGTCGGGCTGACCCACAGGCCGTGGGAATGCAGGTTCGTGCCGTTGAAGCAGTGCGGCTCGTCCACCGGCTTGCTGCCGCTGGTGCAGTCCGGGTCCGCCGGAAGGTCGTTGTGCAGGGTGATGCGCACCGTGTCACCGGGCGTCACGTCGATTTCCGGGGCCACATAGGGGGTGCCGGGCGATACACCGGTGCCGACATAGCTGCGCAGATGCAGGCGCTGGTAGCGCTGCTCACCCGGGTCGTAAATGGCAGCGTCGGTGTATTTGATGTGCAGATCGTAGGCGCGCTCTTTACCGGCATGGGGCTGCGCGGTGGTGGCCAGGCTGAGGGCCGAAGACGCCTTGGGCAGCCCCAGCACGTTGGCCGATCCTTGCGCCGGCGCCGTCTGCGGCAGGACGGGCGGATTGGCGAACGTGCTTTGCGCCGTCGCGGGCTGCGCGGTCGCCGCCCCCAAAGCCAGGCTAAGGGCCGCGGCCCCCGCCCAGCGCCAATTGATTGACGCGCCACGCGTCGAATGTCGGTGCATGCTTACCCCCTTTTTTCGCGGCCCAGGGCCGCCCTATGGTTGAGTTGTTGGGGGCAATTTAACAGATGTCGCGCGGCGATACACCCGTTTAGCGAGTGTAATTTTGATTTATGCTCCCTTCAGATGTGATCGGCTTGTTAATGGTTCCGTGGGAAAGGCTGTCGTCGATGGGTGGCCTGGCGCTACACTGGCTTTTTCCGCGACCAGAAAAGGCAGCCCGATGACCGACCCTCTCTCCGATTTCATCCGTTGCCTGCCAAAGGCGGAGCTGCACCTGCATATCGAAGGCAGCCTGGAACCGGAGCAGATGTTCGCGTTCGCCCGCCGCAACCGCGTGGCGCTGCCCTTCCGCACGGTGGAGGAGGTGCGGGCGGCCTACGCCTTCACCAACCTTCAGGACTTCCTGGACATCTATTACCAGGGGGCCCAGGTCCTGCGCACGGAGGAGGATTTCCGCGACCTGGCGCTGGCCTATTTCCGCCGGCTGGCCGCCGACGGCGGCGTGCATGCCGAGATCTTCTTCGATCCCCAGACCCACACCGACCGGGGCATCCCCTTCCAGGTGGTGGCCGACGGCCTGCTGGCCGGCATGGCGGCGGCGGAGAGGGAGCTGGGCATCACCGCCCACCTCATCCTCTGCTATCTGCGCCACCTGGATGAAGAGGCGGCCTTCGCCACGCTAAGGGCGGCGGAGCCCTATCTGGACCGCATCGCGGGCGTGGGGCTGGATTCGTCGGAGGTGGGCAACCCCCCGTCCAAGTTCGCGCGGGTGTTCCAGGCTTCGCGGGAACGGGGGCTGAAGCTGGTGGCCCACGCGGGGGAGGAGGGGCCGCCCGACTATGTCTGGCAGGCGCTGGACATCCTGGGCGTGGATCGCCTGGACCATGGCAACCGCGCGCTGGAGGATGAGGCGCTCACCCGTCGCCTGGTGGACCAGGGCACGACGCTCACGGTGTGCCCCCTGTCCAACCTCAAGCTCTGCGTCGTGCCCAGCCTGGAGGCGCATCCCTTGCGGCGCATGCTGGACCTGGGCCTGAGGGCCACGGTCAATGCCGACGATCCGGCCTATTTCGGCGGCTACCTGCTGGACAACTACGTGCGGGTGGCGACGGCCCTGGGCCTGGACCGGGAGCAATTGGCGCAACTGGCCCGCAACAGCATCACCGGCTCCTTCCTGGATGCCGCCGCCCAGGCGCCCCACCTGGCGCGGTTGGACGCCCTGGCGTGACGGCCTCGCCGGGCTGGCTTGGTGGGTCAGCCGCCGAAGCCGCCCAGGGTGTGGTCATACAGCACCTTGGCCCCGATGCCGATAAGGCCGATGCCGCCCGCCACTTCCGCCCAGCGGCCCAGCACGGGGCCGGCGGCCCGGCCCAGCATGACGCCGCCAAAGGCCATGGTGAACGTCACCAAGCCGATCAGGGCGATGGTGGTCGGTATGTCCACATTCATATAGCCCAATGTGATGCCCACGGCGGTGGCGTCGATGCTGGTGGCGATGGCGGTCATGGCCAGGGCCAGGGGCGAGTGCCGTTCGGCCTTGGGCTTGTCTTCATCGTCGTTCTTCCACGCCAGCCAAGCCATGCGGCCACCCACGATCAACAGCAGGCCGAAGGCGATCCAATGGTCATACGCTTCGATGTAATGGGCGAAGGACAGGCCCAGGCCCCAGCCCAGGATGGGGGCGGCCAATTCGAACAGCCCGAAATAGGCGCCCACGCGGGCGGCCTCGCGCACGCCGGGGCGGTTCAGGCTGGCGCCCTTGCCCAGAGAGGCGGCGAACGCGTCCATGGACAGGCTGAACGCCAGGGCGAAAGAGGTGGTGATGGGCATGGTCGAACCTTTGGGGCGGCAAACGCGACAGGCCAGGCAAGCGACAGCAGCACCACGCGTCCGGCCTGGCCCGGTCGAACGCGACATGCCACTGGTCTCGCCAGCGGTCCCCGGCAAGCGGTGGACCGGTCGCACGCGCCACGGGCCGTACCGGCAAGGCCGGCTTACACCGGTCATGCCAAGGGCCCAAGTCTGTTGACGCGGCGCCCGCTCAGTATCGGCGGGCGGCTACTCCCCAATGATGGGCGCTGCATAACGGCTGATCCGGGGTGCTGTCAACCCTTCGTGGGCACCGCACCATGGCCGCTTTCTTAACCGCCCCACCTCCACCTCTGCGCCTGCTGATCAAAGCCCGTTGGCGTGGCGCAGGCGTTCGACCGGATAGCCCTCCGCCAGAAGGAAGAAGCTGCGCTGGGTATCAAGCACGGGTGAAAGGCGGTCCAGGGTCGGCAAGACAGCGTTTTCAACGGCGGACAGGGCTGTCGCTTGGTCCGGGAACCAGAACTCCAGCACATGATCGGCATAGGGCTCCGCGCCGCCCGGACCGGGCAGGGCGACGTTGACCAAGCCAGCGATAGGTTGGGACAGGGTCCGCAGGCCGTCCACGGCGCTGTCTCGGGCGGCATCGAACGCAGCGATGTCGGTCGAGGGTGACCGCTTCAGGAAAATGAACAGCTTGGCGGCGTCGGGCGTCGTAACGCCCCATTTTCCCTCTTCGCGGACCACGGACTTCAGGACGGTGTCCTGATCGACGAAATTGTCTTCGTCGGGGCGCAAGCGGCTCAGATAATAGGGGGTGGAGACGGACGCGGCCAGGTGACCGAAATCGTTGAACCAGACCTCGGTGACGAAGTCCCTGTCCGCCAGCCAAGGTCCGGAAGAGTCCGCTTGCGGATAAAAGACGTGATTTTGCTCATAGCGACTGGGCATGGCGCCGGCGTCGGCCGGCGGTGCAAACACCATCGGCCCGTGGACCGTCCGCAGATGCGTCAAGGCCTGGTCGCGGCTTTTGGTCAGACAGCGCCGACCCGCGATCAATAATTTTATGTCCTTCATGGCGTTCCCCCTGGTTTGTAAGGGGACTCTCTCATCCGGAAACAGAGAACCAAAATCACTTATATCGAATAAATGTATTGATGATCGTGATTGGCGGCGGTCGATTAGGCGTCGATGTCTCCAGCTTTTTCTTAAGCGTTCCACCTTATGTTGTTTTCAGTCGCGCTCAGCATGGCGAGAAATCAGCCACGTTCACATGGCGGCGGCGTCTCGTTGCTTGATGTTACCGGTAACTTAGGCGACAGTGACTGCCGAAAACGATTACAAAACGGGGTTGGGAACGCTGCCATGACAGGAAGCTCGCATTCCGCGCGGGGGTGCCGTCGGCTACCCGACATCTTCGCCGCCACGGTCGCCCTTTCGGTGCTGGCCGCTTGCCAGGCCGATCCTGGCCGCGGGGTGTCCCCCACCGCCGCGGGGCCGTCGCTCTCCCAGGGGCCGGCGTTGGCCGGGCAGGTGCCCTATCACTGGAAGAATGTCCAGATCGTCGGCGGTGGTTTCGTCGACGGCATCATCTTCCACCCCACCGAGCCCGGCTTGCGCTACGCCCGCACCGACATGGGGGGCGCCTACCGGTGGGATGGGACGGCCGGCCGCTGGGTGCCCTTGCTGGATTGGGTGTCCTACGCCGACACCAATCTGATGGGCGTGGAAAGCATCGCGCTCGATCCGCGCAACCCTGATCGGGTCTATCTGGTGCTGGGCACCTACACCAGTCCGGATGCGCCCAATGGCGCCATCCTGCGGTCCGATGACCGTGGGCTGACCTTCCGCCGCGTGGTTGTGCCCATCAAGTTCGGTGGCAACGAGAACGGCCGGGGCAATGGCGAGCGCCTGGCCGTCGACCCCAACGACCCGGACACCCTCTACCTCGGCACCCGTCATGACGGCCTGTGGGTCAGCCGCGATGGCGCCGCCACCTGGACGCGCGTTTCCTCCTTCCCCGATGTGACGGAGGATGCGTCGACGCAAGCCGTGGCCGGCGTGCCACCCTGGGCGCGGGGTGGCGCCGGGCTGGTGTTCGTGATCTTTGACCCCAGGAGCGCGCGGAAGGATGGCAGGGGCAGCCGCACGATCTATGTCGGCGCTTCGCTCAAGGGACGCGACAACCTGTTCCGCAGTGCGGACGGTGGCAAGACATGGGCGCCCGTGCCGGGCCAGCCCACGGCCAACCGGCCGACGCGCGCGGCGCTCGCTGCCGACGGCACGCTCTACGTTTCTTACGGCAGCAGCCCCGGCCCCACGCGGATGACCGACGGCGCCGTGTGGAAACTGGACACCCGGCGGGGCAAGTGGACCGACATCACGCCGGAGAAGCCGGACGCCGCCCACGGGGCGGCCTTCGGCTATGCCGCCGTAGCGGTGGACGCGCACAACCCCCGGGTGGTCATCGCCAGTTCCTTCGACCGGCACCGCCAGCCGGGAACCTCACCCGGGTTGGGTGAGGATATCTTCCGCAGCGTGGACGGCGGCAAGACCTGGCACGGCGTGTTTGGCGGCCCCCAGGGCGATGGCAGGAACGGCGGCGTCTACGATTACAGCCTGGCGCCCTATGTGAAGCCCACGCCCATCCATTGGCTGTTCGATATCGAGATCGACCCCGCCAACCCCGACCATGCCCTGTTCACCACCGGCTATGGCGGGTGGGAGACGATGGACCTCCGCGCCGTGGACAAGGGCCAGCCCAGCCACTGGCAGGTGATGAGCACGGGCATCGAGGAAACGGTGGGCATGGCCTTCACCAGCCCCACCCAGGGTGCCCCCCTCATCTCCGCCATCGGCGACTATGGCGGGTTCGTGCATTGGGATCTGGACAAGCCGGCGGTGGAGGGGGCGGCGGCCCCGCCGCTGTTCGGCAATACCGACAGTGTGGTGTCGGCGCCGTTGAAGCCGGAGGTGGTGGTGCGCGTCGGCATCCGCGACGAACGCTATCCCGGCGTCAATATCGGCTACTCGCTGGATGGGGGCCACCGCTGGCAGCCCGCCGGGATGCCCACGCCGGAGGCCAAGCGGGGCAAGGTCGCCGTCTCCGCCGATGGCGCCACCTGGGTGTGGACGCCGCAGGGGGCCAAGGAAGGGCTGGTGTCCGGCGCCTTCGTCACCACCGACCGCGGCGCCACCTGGACCAGCGCCCAGGGCTTGCCGGAGGGCGTGCGGGTGATCGGCGACGCCATCGATCCCGACACCTTCTACGCCCTGTCGCTGTTCGACGGGAAACTGTACGTCAGCACCGACCGGGCGGCGCATTTCCAGGCCCGTTCCTTCACCCTACCGAATGGCCTGCCCACGCCGGCGGTGGTGCGGAACGGCCGGGGCGACCCCCGGGGGGGCCAGGATGCGCTGTACGCCACGCCGGGCGCGCGGGGGGATTTGTGGATCGCTGCCTTCGACGGCCTTTACCATGGCACGGCCGCCGGTGGGGCCTACGCCCGGATGCCGGACGTGGAACAACTGCACGCCTTTGGTTTTGGCCGGGCGGCGCCGGGGGCCGCCACAGCGGCCCTGTACCTGGTGGGCACCATCGACCGGCAGCGGGGCATTTTTCGCTCTGACGATGCCGGCCGGCACTGGGTGCGGGTCAATGACGACCAGCACCAATGGGGCCTGATCCTGCAGGTGTCCGGTGATCCCAAGCGCTTTGGCCGCGTCTATGTGGGCACGCATGGGCGCGGCATCGTCTATGGTGATCCCGCCTAAGGGAATCACCATATAAGCCAAAGGGTTAGTGCCTTCCGGCTAGTAGGGGGCGGGCACTAACCCGATACCCTTTGCAGCTTTGCCACTATAAGATGGTGTCCATAATACAGGATGCCATCCATGCCGACCCCACCGCCCACCACGCCGTCGCCCGTGCCCCAGGAAGGATGGTGGCATCGCCTGGGTGCCGCCCTGCGGCGGCGTCGCCTGGCGGAACCCCGCCTGTGGTGGGATTTCCGGCGCAAGCGCTTCTGGGCCCTGGCCATACTGCTGACCTACACGGGGGCTGGCTTCCTGGCGACGCCGCTGCTGATCCGCCGCCAGGTGCTGGATCTGGCGCAGGCCACCTTTCAGCGGCCGGCCACCCTGGAGGGGGTGAGCGTCAACCCCTACGCCCTCAGCGTGGAGCTGCGCGGTTTCCGCCTGACGGAGGCTGACGGTGGACCGCTGCTGGGCTTCGACCGGTTGTATGTCCGCCTGGCGCCGGGGGGCCTACTGCGCTGGGCCTGGGGCATCGCCGATATCCAGGTGCAGGGGCTCCGGGCCGCCGTGGTGCGCTATGGCGAAACCGACACCAATATCGGGCGCCTGATCCAGGCCGCCGCCGGGGATGATGATCCAGCCAAGGATCCGGCCCAGGGTCCGGCCAAGGCGGATGGTCAGTCCGGGGGGCTGCCCCGGCTGCTGATCCGTCATGTGACCATCGTGGACGCGGCGGCGGACGTTACCGACCAGGTACCCGGCACGCCGTTCAAGACCAAGGTCGGCCCCGTCAGCATGGAATTCAATGACCTCAGCACCCTGCCGGAACGCCAGGGGCGCCAGCATGTGCAGGTCGGCCTGGAAGGCGGCGCCACGCTGGAATGGACGGGCACGTCCAGCCTGAACCCCATCGTCTCCGCCGGCCATGTGGCGGCGCGGGGACCCTATATCCCCTTGCTGGCCCGGTATTTCGGCGATGCGCTGCCCGTCACTGTCCCCACGGGAACCATCGCTGCCGACCTGGACTATCAGCTCCGCCGGGGAAAAGGCGCCGGTTACGCCCTCGCCATCGATCATCTCAGCCTGGCGGTGCGCGGCCTGACGGTTCATGAGACGGGGGTACGGACACCCTTCCTGACCTTGCCGGAGTTGCACCTCGCGGGCGGCCATTTGGCTTGGCCGGCAAAGACCGTCGGTGCCGACATGCTGACCGTGGACGGGTTGAGCCTGGCCGTGCGGCGGGGCGAAGATGGCCGCCTTGGTCCCATGCCCTGGTCCCCGGGTAACGCCGGGCCTGACCCTGACACCCAACAGGCCGGCCCGGCGGCGGGGACGGCGCCCTGGTCCGCCGTCCTGGGCAAGCTGCTGCTGCGCAAGGCCAAGATCCAGGTGGAGGACCGCGCCACTCATGAGCCGGCGCGGCTGGAATTGACACCCATCGACCTGACCGTTGAGGGCGTGTCCAGCCAGGCGGGCGCGTCCTTCCCCTTCACCCTGGCGGCGGCGCTGTCCGCCGGCGGGCAGATCAACGCGGCGGGCAAGGTGACGGCCCTGCCGACCCTGGGGCTGGAGGCCAAGCTGGCGGCGTCCGACCTGCCGGTCGCGGCCGCCCAGCCCTATGTGCACGATTGGGCACGGGTTGATATCCGCGATGGCCGGCTGGCGGCGGACGGCGATCTCACCTACAGCGCGGCGGACGGTCTCGCCTTGGTGGGCAAGGGCGAGGTGCGGGCGCTGGCGGTGGCGGAGCAGGGGGGCGACACGCCGCTCGTCTCCTGGGACAGCCTGGGCGTGGATCACTATGAATACCGCCAGTCGGCCAATGACCTGCGCATTTCCCAGATCACCGTCGCGGCGCCGTACGTGCGTTTTCAGGTGGCCGCCAACCAGACCACCAATTTCAACCATCTGATGGTGGCGCGGGCCGCGCCCGCCCCGTCGGCATCCACCCCGGCCTCCGCTTCAGCGTCCCCCCCGGTGGTCAGCGTGGGCCGCGTGGTGGTCACGGGCGGCAAGGCCGATTACGGCGATGCCTCCCTGCCATTGCCGTTCTCGGCCCACATCACCAACCTGCAGGGGGAGGTGGCGGCCCTGACCACCGCCGCCACCTCGTCCTCGCGCTTGGCGCTGCGGGGCCAGGTGGGCGACTTCGGCCAGGTGACCGTGCAAGGCCGCCTCGTGCCGTTCGACCCCGGCCGCAACACCCACGTCAACCTGCTGTTCCGCAACGTCGAATTTCCCGAGCTGTCGCCCTACACGGTCAAGTTCGCCGGCCGCCGCATCGCGCAGGGGCGGCTGGATGTCGACCTGCATTACGAGGTGGATGGTGGCCGCCTGAACGGCACCAACCGCGTGGTCATTCGCGATATCAAGCTGGGCGACCGGGTGGATGTCCCCGGCGCCCTGGACTTGCCCCTGGATCTCGCCATCGCCCTGCTGAAGGATGACGAGGGCAAGATCAACGTCGATCTGCCGGTCAGCGGTAACATCAACGACCCGCGCTTCGACATCGGCAGCGTCATCCGCGCCGCGGCCGCCGACCTGCTGACCAACCTGGTCACCGCCCCCTTCCGCGCGCTGGCCGCCCTGTTCGACGGGGCGGACGCGGACAAGCTGGACCATATCGACTTCACCCCCGGTCGCGCCGACCTCGCCCCGCCGGAACAGGAGAAGATCGTGCATCTGGCCCAGGCGCTGGGCGCCCGGCCGCACCTGGCCCTGGGGGTCCCGGGGGTGGTCGCCCCTGACGCGGACAGGGGACGACTGCAACGCGACGCGCTGGATGCCCGCATGGCCCAAGCCCTGGGGGACCATTACACTCTGGAGGGGCAACGCCAGTTTCTGGAGGCGCTGTTCAGCGAGCGTCTGGGGGCGGACCAACTGCCGGCCCTGCGGCAGTCCTTCACCCGCGCGCCGGAGGTGCCGCCCGCGTCGACCGCCAAGACGCCACCAGCCTCCGCCCCGGGCTTGGCCCCGGTTCTGGACGAACCGGGCTATATCGCGGCCTTGCGCCGCCGCGTCGCCAAGACCGAACCGGTGGATGACCAGGCCTTGGCCGCCCTGGCGCAGGCCCGCGCCGCGGCGGTGGTGACCGCCCTGAGACAACGTCTGCCCACCTTGGATGACAAGCGTATCGCCGTGCGGCCCGCCGTCACCGCCCAGGTGGGAGAGGACCGCCTGATCCCCCTGAAGCTGGATGCCGCCAGCGTTGGGGAGTAGGGGCGTCTGGGGTGGATCAAGGGCTGTGGATTGACCGTCATCCCCAGGCGCCATGACATCGACCAAATAAATCGACCAACTTGAGCAAATGAGGGTGTCTATGAAGGAGATTCCATCATCTGACGCCAAGACCCATCTGCCCCAGTTGCTGGATGAGGTGGAGCGGGGGGAGACCATTGTCATCACCCGCCATGGCCGTCCCGTTGCCTGTATCATTCCGGAACCTCAAGGCCGTGAGGCGGAAACACGGTGGGCACAGGCCCTGATCCGTGAGTTTCGCCAATCCATGCCCAAGCTGACGGTGGAGGAGATACTGACCGCTCGGCACGAGGGCCATAAGTACTGATGCCCTTCGTCGTGGATGTCTCGGTCGCCGCCTGTTGGCTGATGCCCGATGAGGACAGCAACGCCGCGACCGTCGCCTGGCTCATGATCCTCATCCCGTTCCTATTGGGTCTCGTGCTTTACGGCCGCTATGGTCGCCACGCGCTTTGGGGAATAGCGGCCATCGCCCTGTTGGTGCCTGGGGGGATCGTGCTGCTTTTCGGTGGCGGCCGATCCATCGAGTTCGTGACGGAGGGGATGCTGCCCTTGGCCCTGGTTTTCGGCGTACCGTCCACTCTATTGGCCGTGGCCATCGCCGCCTTGTTCAGACGGCTGTGGCGCCGGCCACCGGCGCCCTGACCGCCGTCGTGCCCTCCGCCACCAGTTCCATCACGCAGCCGGGGTTGTTGTCCCCCACGCGGGGCGCCAGGCCGTGCAGGCGGGCGATGGCGGCCACCAGGCTCAGGCCCAGGCCGGTACCCTCCAGGTGGCGGGTGCGGTCGGAGCGGTAGAAGCGGGAAAAGACCAGGTCGCGTTCGTGCGCCGCGATGCCGGGCCCGCTGTCGGCGACGCGAATGACGGTGGCGCCATCGCCCTCGCGCGGGCCCAGCGACAGCGTGACCCGTCCACCGGGCGGTGTGAACTTCAGGGCGTTGTCCACCAGGTTCCCCACCGCCTCCATCAGCAGGTCGCGGTCGGCGAACATAGGCGTCACCGGCGTGATGTCGACGGTGAAGGCGATGTCCTTGGTTTCGGCGATGGGCTCGTACAGTTCCTCGATCAGCAGGATGATCTCGGTCGGGTCCAGCATGCTGAAGCCACGCTGGCGCTTGCTGTTCTCAAGCTCGCGGATGCGCAGCAGGGCGGTGATGACGGCCAGGGCCTGGTCCAGGCCGCCGATGGCCTTGCCCACCGTTTCCCTGGTTTCCTCCAGCCCCATGTCGCCCTTCATGGTGCGCTCCAGGCGGGCGCGCACCCGGGTCAGGGGGGTGCGCAGGTCGTGCGCGATCTCGTCGCCCGTGGCCTTGATCTCGCCCAGCAGGCGCTCGGTCTCATCCAGGATGCCGTTGAACAGCTGCGACAGCCGGTCCAACTCATCCCCCGGGCCGGCGCCAGCGACGGGCAGGCGTTCCTGCACCTGGCCGCTCATGATGCGCTCGGCGGCGCGGTGCACATCCTTCAGGCGCTGCTGCGTGCGCCAAGCCAGGAAGATGCCAGCCGCGAGGGCCAGGCCCATGGCCGGAATGGCGCCCATGGTCAGGGCGTGCACCACCACCTCGCGCAGGACGACCATGTATTGGCCGTTGCGGCCGATGATCAGGATGTTGCCATTGGGGATGCGCAGGGCGGCCAGTCGAACCTCGACGGCGCCCATGGCTGGAAGGTCGGTGCGCACGGCCTGCACCACATGCACCTTGCCATCGATGGGCATGTCCGCAGGCACCGCTTCCAGGTTGCCGTCAATGCGGCGGCCGTCCGGCGTGAACAGGGCGGCATAGCCAACGCGGTGGAAATCGCCGGTTACGTGCGTGTTGATCAGGGCCAGGATCGCGTCCTGATCCTCGCTGGCCAGGGTGCGCGCGTCCTCGGTGATCAGGGCGTCGATGCGGTTGGTTTCGAAGACCGTGGCCCGCCAATAGATAAAGGCGAACAACAGCAGCGACGATCCGGCGAAAAAGCAGGCGAACACCATGGCCAGCCGGAAGCTGGTGGTGCGCGCGATCTCACTGAGGTTCACGAAGGACGAACCCCACGTTGCGGATATTGTAGATCATAGGGAAATCGCCGGGCGCGTCCACCTTGCGCCGCAGCTTGCCGATATGGACGTCCACCAGGTTGGTCTGGGGTGAGAAGCGATAGTTCCACACGTCTTCCAGCAACATGGCCCGGGTGATGACCTGGGCGGGATGGCGCATCAGGTATTCCAGCAACTTGAACTCGCGGGGCAGCAGTTCCACGGGCCGGCCATCGCGGTTGGCCTCCCGGCTGATCAGATCCAGCTCCAGCGGTCCCACGCGCAGGCGGGTCGTGCGCGGCTCCGCCGGCCGGCGCAGCAAGGCTTCCACCCGGGCGGACAGTTCCGACAGCACGAAGGGCTTGGTCAGGTAATCGTCGCCGCCCGCCTTCAGGCCGCGCACACGCTCATCCACGTCGTTCAGCGCGCTGAGGAACAGCACAGGCACCCGCACCTCCTCCGCCCGCAGCAGGCCGATGATGGACAGTCCGTCCACCTCCGGCAGCATGCGGTCCAGGATCAGCAGATCGTAACGGCCCTCGCGGGCGCGCTCCAGGCCAACGCGGCCATTATCGGCGTGGCTGATCATATAGCCGCGGTCGGCCATGTCGCGGATGATCTCGTCAGCGGTTTCTCGATCATCCTCAATCAACAGGATGTGAGCTTTGGAGGTCACCGGGGTCCATCCCTGATCGTCGAACGTTTCACTGTCCATCCGTTGGGTCCGTCGTCATCCATGGCACGGGGTGGCCCGAACCGTGATCCGGGCGACACCGTGACCATCCGCCAAGGCACTGCCTATGGCAACCGCCAAACAAGGGCGGGCCGCGGCACTACCGCTGGGGCGGAGATGGATGGCGAAGGTCCACGATGGGGACGCTGCCGGCCCCACCGTCGCCTATTGAACCGGGGTGGCCAATTAAAATGGGCGCGCCGTTTTTAAAAAAAATTATAATTTGGCCTTCCCATACCCCGTGATACGCACATCCCATGTATGGTTTTCCTCTACGACCAGAGGTCGTAAAATATCATGCTATATAGACGGCATATCATTAAGACAAGTCGGAATTGGATATTAAGAACGTGACTCATCATCATTAGTTTGCTGAATATAAGGTTAATGTGGTTTGTGTAGTTTAAGGGAAAATCGCGCACGTCTCAAAATCGAACCTAAAATTCGTTTTAATAAATAAACTAAGCTTTAGTTGTGGCGAGACTCGGCACCGGTAACATTGGGTCCATCAGTCATTCACTTGACGGTTGGAGTGGAAGATGCAGCGTATACTTAAGAATAAGAGGGTTCAGCAGGCCGGTCTGGCCTTGCTGGTATGGGCTGGTGTTGCGGCCTGCGCCCAGGCCGGCACCATTCCGGCGGCCCAGGCGGACACGGTCAAGCGCGTCTGCCGCGATACCATGGGCCTGACGGCGCCCAATACCGACTACGTGGCCTGCGTGGACAGCCTTACCGGTTCCTTGGCCGAGGCCGCCGCGAACCGGTCCGAGGCCGCCGCCAGTGTGGCCGGCCAATCGGCCTGCAGCCAAAAGGGGCTGACGCCGGATACGCCGGAATTCGCCATGTGCGTGCTGAACTACCGCGACAAGGTGCTGGGCGCCCGCCCCACGCATGTCGCTGCCAACCAGAACCCGATCGACATCACCGGTGGGAACTAAACCCATGACCCGCACCACGACCCGTATCGCCATCAGCCCCCGTCTGGCCGCCATCCTCGCCGCCGCGACCTTGGTTGCCGGCATCGGCGGCAGCCTGGCCGCCTGCGCCGGTCCGTCTTTCGCCACCCAGCGCCTGGCGCAGGAGAACCGGGCCTGCGCTGAAGTCGGCTTCACCCCCGGCACGGGGGAGCACGCCCGCTGCGTCGACAATCTCGATGCCGCCATGACCCAGACCATGCTGCCCATCAACTAAGGCAGCCCGCCTTCGACAGCCCCTGTCCCGCCTGTCTTGGGGCTGTCGAACGGCCCGGTTGGTGGCCCCGATCATACCACCGGGCCTCCTGGCCCGCCCCGTCGCCGGTCGTATCCCCCAGAAAAATCCGGCGGCGGGGCGTGGTCTTTACCAAGTAATATAGCAATATATCCTGCTATATCGGCGCATAGAATGCAGATAGGTGGCGCATATGCCTGCTAATTATTAAAAATGAATTTAGTTTCCTAAAAGATCCTTTAATTGGTCGCCACATTTGTTCAATAGACAACTGCTTTAAAGGGCCGACGTGCCCGTACGGGTGCGGAATAAGAAGCTAATTCACTTGATGGGAGTGGACAGCAATGTCTATTGAAGCGCGGCACGGAGAAACGTCTCCGCCGCAGAACCGATTTGAGCACCGATTTGGCCGCACCGTCCTGCGCGCCGCCCTGATGACCTCCGCCTGTGTCGCGCTCATGGGCGTGGCGACGGCGGCCCGCGCCGATGATACCGCCGGCACGACGAAGCACCGGAAGGCTTCCGGCGTCGCCACCGCCGCCACCCCGACGCAGGTTGTGGCGACCCAGGCGCAGATCGATGCCCTGAACAAGCAGATCCAGGCGCTGCAGTCCCAACTGCAGGCGCTCGCCACCCAGCAGGACACCAACGCCAAGGCCGTGGTGGACTCGCGCGCCGCCGCCGAAAAGGCCGCCGCCGCCGCGACCCAGGTCGCCCAGCAGCAGAAGGTGACCGATCCCAACGACAACAGCCTGCGCCTGGGCAAGGGCGTGAAGCTGACCTTCGGCGGCTTCATCGAAGCGGCCAGCGTCTATCGCTCGCGCAACATGACCGCGGATGTGGCCACCCCCTACGCCGCCATCCCCCTGAAGAACTCCTCCAACTATGACCGGGGTGAGTTCCGCGGCACGGCGCGTCAGAGCCGCGTGACCATGCTGGCCGAAAGCGACGTCGGCCCCGATACCCACCTGGGCGCCTACTTCGAGTCCGACTTCCTCGGCGTCGGCACCTCCTCCAACAGCGGGCAGAGCAACAGCTATGTCCCGCGCCTGCGCCAGGGCTACCTGACCGCCGACTGGAAGGATACCGGCTGGCACCTGCTGGCGGGCCAGTCCTTCAGCCTGGTCACCACCAACAAGTCCGGCATCGATCCCCGCACCGAAGCGCTGCCGATGGGCCCGGACGCCCAGTACGCCGCCGGCTTCGACTGGACCCGCAACTGGGGCCTGCGCGTGGTCAAGGACTGGAACCGCCACTATTGGCTGGGCGTGGCGTTGGAAAGCCCGCAGGCGTCCATCAGCGGTTCGACCGCCTTGGTGCCCAACAGCAACACCAACCCCGGCGGTTCGCTGCTGAACAGCACGGCCAACTACTCCACCGACATCGCCCCCGACCTGATCGTGAAGGCGGTGGCCGAGCCCGGCTGGGGCCATTACGAGGTGTTCGGCCTGGCGCGTGAGTTCCAGAGCCGTGCCGCCGGCCAGAACTACACCGAGACCGGCTTCGGTTTCGGTGCCGCCGCCATCCTGCCGGTCGTGCCCAAGTATGTGGACATCCAGCTGAGCACGATGGCTGGCCAGGGCATCGGCCGTTACGGCTCCTCCAGCCTGCCGGACGTGACGGTCAACCCCTACGGCCGCCTGTCGCCCATCACCGAGGTCACGGCCATGGCCGGCGTTATCGGCCATCCCACGTCGGATTGGGATCTGTACGCCTACTACGGCCTGGAACAGGACGACAGCAAGGCGTTCACGGTCGCCGGCAAGGCCTACGGCTATGGCAACGGCCTGGCCGTCAACACCGGTTGCTACACCGAGAACTCGCCCCTCGCCTGCGCGGGCAACACCCGTTCGGTGCGTGAGGCGACGGCCGGCTTCTGGTGGAAGTTCTACCACGGCAACATGGGCACCATGCAGTTCGGCATGCAGGGCGAATACATCCGCCGCGACCTTTTCCAGGGCGTGGGCGGCAGCCCCAGCACCGACGACACGGTCGTCTACACCGCGTTCCGTTACTACCCGTTCTAAGTCCATCGCCGGGCCCGGCTCCTTCGGGGGCCGGGCCTTTTTCCCAGGGTTCTTGCCATCATGAAAGCTTGATGGACGGACCCAGTCCCCGAAGAGGAGCACGACGTCATGCCGGACAAGACCACCGCCAAGCCCAAGGATCAGCGGGTCATGACCACCTTCCGCCTGGAGCCCGACCTGCTGCGGCAGATCAAGATCCGCGCGGCGCTGGACGGCACCAGCATCAACGCGCTGATGGAGCAGGGCATCCGCCACATCCTGCGCATCAACCGCGAGAATGACGAGTCCGTGCGCCGCTTCATCATCTTCGTGGCCGAACTGAGCCCGGCGGAAATGCAGCGCCTGGGGGCCGGCCTGGACGACATCGTGCTGGAGGCCGCCGCCGGCGACTTCTACCTGTGGGCCCATGGCCTGCGACGCGCCCATGATGACCGTACCATCTTCAACAGCCACAGCCTGGCGGACACCGGCCTGAGCGCCCGCCAGATCCGCCAGCATCTGCTGGATCATGCCGATGCCCTGGTGAACGCACCGCAGGACGTGCCGGTCAAGGCGGGCCGGGCCTGAGGCCGGCCGGGGGGCCCTTTCCTGCGGGGGCGGGAAGGGCCTTCTTACGCCGCACCCTTTTCCTGGATGCGCCGGCTGCGGTATGGTGCGCGCGTCACCCCCCGACGCCGCCGCCTGACGGAATCCCGCGCCCATGGACCAGCACCATAAGGACGCCCTGGCCAGCCACACCCTGTGGGCGCGCCTGCGCCGGCAACTGACCCGCCTGACGGGCGCGCAGGATGTCGAAGACCATCTGCACGCCGCCTTCATGAAGCTGGAGGCCTACCGCGCCCGGGAACCGGTGCACAATCCCGAGGCCTTCCTGGTGCGCGCCGCCGCCAACAGCGCCCTGGACGAACATCGCCGCGTCCGGCGCCAGGCCGCCGTCGGCCCCTTGGATCAGGGCATGGCCGACACCCTGCCCGACGAGGCCCCCTTGCAGGATGAGGTCTACGCCGCGCGCCAGCGCCTGGATCGGGTGAGGGAAGGCATCAGCCGGCTACCGCCGCGCACGCGTGAGATTTTCCTGATGCACCGGCTGGACGGGCTGAAATACCATGAGATCGCGGCCCGTCTCGGCATCAGCCAGAGCGCCGTGGAAAAGCACATCGCCAAGGCGGCCCTGGCCTTGGCCGAATGGGCAAAGGGTTGGTGAGACAGGTGGCCCGGGCACAATCCCATAGCGCGACCCCGCATGACGCCGCCGATGTCGAGGCCGCCGCCTGGATGGCGCGCCTGCACGCCCCCGACCGCACCGAGGACACCGTGGCGGCCTTCCGCGCCTGGTGTGCCGCCGATCCGGCGCATGCCGCCGCGTTCGAGCATATGACCCTGGTGTGGGACGTGGCGGGCGGCCTGCATGCGGAACGGGCCGCCCTGGCGTCCCCGCCTCTGCCCCCGCCCCCGGTCCGGCCTGTGGTCAGCCGCCGTCTGGTGCTGGCCGGCCTGGGCGGTGGCCTGGTTCTGGCGGCGGGCGGCATCGGTTTCTGGCGGCAGGCGGGGGCGGCGGTCTACAGCACCGCCGTGGGGGAACAGCGGCGCCTGACACTGGCCGACGGCACCCGGGTCATCCTGGACACCGACAGCGAAATCCGGGTGCGCCTGGACGACAAGACGCGCCGCGTGGCGCTGACGCGCGGCCGGGCTAGCTTCACCACCGCGGCCACCGACCCGCGCCCCTTCGAGGTCGAGGCCGGCGGCCGCCACGTCCAGGTTCAGCCGGGCGCCACCCAACTGGACATCCGACGCGATGCCGACGACGTCACCGTCACCCTGGTGAACGGCGGCGCCCGCGTGGATGATCTGCCGGGCGGGGTCGCGTCCGTCACCCTGGCCGGGGGGCAGCAGCTGGTGGCCGCGCCCACCGGTACGCAGGTGAAGCAACCCGACGTGGCCGACGCCACCGCTTGGCAGGGCGGACGGGCGGTGTTCCGGGACGACACCCTGGCGGCGGCGGTGGCGGAGATGAACCGCTACAGCGCCGTGAAGCTGGCGGTGGCGCCTGAGGTGGCGGGCCTGCGGGTCAGCGGCACCTATCGCGTCGGCGACAACGCCGCCTTCGCCCGCTCCGTCGGCACCCTGCTGACCCTGCGCGTGGTGGGGCAGGGGCAGCGGCTGACGCTCAGCCGATAGCGGGATGACAGTTTCGTGAAATTTCCCAAAGGGGGGTGAGGTAAACGCGGCCCCCGGCGTCGAGGGGAAGAGGCTGGAGACTCAGCCCTGACACTCGGGGGAAGATCATGGCGTTTCATCACGGGAAAACGGCGCTGGGGCGGTGGCGTCGGTCCTTGGTCGTGGGCACGGCGCTGGCCTGCGCTTGGGCGGCCTGGGCCGCCCAAGCGCAGGCCCAGGCCCAAGTGCCGGCCAGCTCAGCCCAGGGCCCGGCCCAGGTTCAGGCGCAGGTGCAGTTGCCGGCACAGCCGCTGGCGGCCTCGCTGGAGGCGCTGTCGCGCCAGACCGACACCAACATCCTGTTCGCGCCCGACATGGTGGCCGGCCGCACGGCGCCGGCGGTCGACGGTCATATGAGCGTGTGGGACGCCGTGGTCCGCCTGCTGGCCGGCAGCGGGCTTGAGGTGGTGCCGGACGCCGGTGGCGGCCTGGTGGTGCGCAAAGCCGTACCGCACGCGGCGGCGGGCGAGGGGGCCCCGTACGCCGCCGCCGACCTGACGGAAATCCTGGTCACGGCCCAGCGGCGCGAGGAAAAGCTGCAGGATGTGCCGGTGGCGGTGACGGCGCTGACGGCCAAGGCCCTGCGCGATCAGCGCATCACCAACCTGCAGGACGTGTCGCGGGTGACGCCGGGGCTGTTGGTGTCCTCCTTCAATTACAGCAGCCCCACCATCGCCATTCGCGGCGCCAGCAACACCTTCACCCAGATCGGCGTGAACCGGCCGGTGGCCGTGGTGCTGGACGATGTGTTCATCACCCGCAGTTCCGCCGCCATGTTCGATCTGTTCGACCTGGAGTCGGTGCAGGTGCTGCGCGGGCCGCAGGGCACCCTGTTCGGTCGCAACGTCACCGGCGGCGCCATCCTGCTGAACACACGCAAGCCGTCCTTCACCACGCCCGAGGGGGCCGTCTCCATTGGTTACGGCAACTACAACGCCGTCGACCTCAACGCCCTGGTCAGCGGGCCGGTCAGCGACGACGTCGCGGCGAAGCTGGTGGTCTCCCGCCGCAGCCATGATGGCTACGGCCGCGACCGCCTGACCGGCCGGGCGGAAGACGACCTGGACAACACCAATGTCCGTGGCCAGGTGCGGGCCCGCGCCGGCGGGGTGCAGACGCTGTTCACCCTGGATTACAGCGACGACCATAACGGTGGCCGCACCCTGTCGTCGCTGGGCGGCGGCAATGACGGCAACCCGCGCACCTCCGAACTGGGGTTTCCGCAGAACTTCACCCGTCACATGGCGGGTTTCGCCAACAACACCGAGATCGACGTGGGCCAGGGCACGGTCACGGCCATCACCGCCTACCGCCTGTCGCGCTCGGTGGAGCGGTATTCCTCCACCGGCACCAACTACGCCTTCCTCACCACCGGCGGCCAGCAGATGAACGATGACGCGGATGACGTGAAGGACTTCTCGGAGGAGATGCGCTACACAAGCCCGGAATGGGATCTCGGCTCCTTCGTCGCCGGCCTCTATTACCTGAACGAGGATGCCAGCCGGCAACTGGGTACCCGCACCTACGCGGCGCGCACCGGCGTGCTGACCACCAACCAGTTGGCCAGTCAGTCGGTGGACACGGACAGCATCTCCGGCTTTCTCGACGGCACCGTCAACCTGCCGGCGGATCTGAAGCTGACGCTGGGCGGCCGCTACACCCTGGACCAGAAGCAGGGCAATCTGGTCCGCACCAACTATCTGGCCCCGGCGGCGGGCTTCCGCACCGGGGATCTCAACAGCGCCTGGGCGCAGTTCACGCCGCGCGCCGTGCTGTCGTGGCGGCCCCTATCCGACACCATGCTATACGCCAGCATGGCCAAGGGCTTCACCTCCGGCGGCTACAACACCGAGGCCAGCAGCCTCGCCGCCATCGTCACCCCCTTCAATCCGGAAAAGGTCACGAACTATGAGGTGGGGGCCAAGACCGGCTGGTGGGACCAGCGCCTGACCGCCAATCTGGCGCTGTTCCACCTGGATTACCGGGACAAGCAGGAATTCGTGCAGAACACCGTCACCGGCATCGGCACCATCCTGAACGCCGCCAAGGCGACATCGGAAGGGGCGGAGTTGGAGTTGGGCCTGCATCCCGTCCAGGGGCTGGACCTGACCGCCGCCTATGCCTACCTCGACACGGCGTACGATGATTTCTTCATCGCCCGGGTGGTGAACAACACCGGCCACCCCCTGGGCTCCTCGCCCAAGCACAAGGTGGCGCTGACCGCCAACTATGAGACGCCGGTGGGCGCCCTGGGCTTTCTCAGCGGCAATGTCAGCTATTCCTGGCTGGATGACTACTACACCGGCGCCACCAAAAGCCCGCAGCTGTTCGTGCCGGCCTATGACCTGGTCAACGCCAGCCTGTCGTTCGAAACGCCGAACCGGCGCTATCGCCTGACGCTGTGGGGCAAGAACCTGTTCGACACCGCCTTCCTGCAAACCCCGTCCACCGCGGGTGTGCTGTCGGAATATCTAGGCCCGCCCCGCACTTTCGGCGCCACCCTGACGGTGGTGTTTTAAGATGCGGGGGCTTATCGCGCGCCGCCAGTTTTGTGGTGGTTTGGCCGGAGGCCTGCTGCTGGCGGCGACGGGGACGGCGCGGGCGGCGGACGGGGGGCTGCCGCCCTGGACGCCGGGCACGCTGGACATCCATCACATCGACACTGGCCGGGGCAACGCCACCTTCATCCTGGGTCCGGATGGCACCACGCTGCTGATCGACTGCGGCACCACCCGCGAAGCGCCGGGCCTGATCGCGCCCTGCCGGCCCGACGCCACCCGCCAACCGGGGGAATGGGTGGCGCGTTATGCCCTCCGCCAGGCGCGCGCCGCGGGGCGGGACAGTCTGGATTACATGGTGGCGACCCACATCCACCCCGACCATGTCGGGGATACGGCGCCGGATCTGCCCCGGGCGCCGGACGGCGATTATCAGGTGACGGGCCTAAGCCAGGTTGATCGTTACATGCCCGCCACCCTGGTCATCGATCGGGCCTATCCCGATTACGGCGCCTTGCCGCCGCTGAACGCCCCCTTCGCCGCCAATTACCGCGCCTGGTTGGATGCACGGGTGCGCGGCGGCCGGGGGGTGGCGGCGGCCCGGGTGGGTTCGGTGGAGCAGATCCGGCCGCGCACTCCGGGGGCGGGCTTCGCTATCCGCGTGCTGGCCGGCAACGGCCGCGTGTGGACGGGCCAGGGGCAGGACAGCAGGTCGCTTTTCCCCGACAGCGCCACCCTGGGGCCCGGCGAACGGCCGGTGGAAAACATGATGTCCCTGGCCCTGCGCTTGGACTATGGCCGCTTCGGCTATTTCACCGGCGGGGACCTGACGGCCTCCACCCACGATGGCCTCCTCCCCTGGATGGACGTTGAAACCCCCACGGTCACCGCCTGCGGCCGGGTGGAGGTGGCGGTGGCCGATCATCACGGCTATTTCGACGCCTGCGGGCCGGAGTTCGTGCGCCGGCTGGATCCCCAGGCCTTCGTCATCCCTTCCTGGCACGTCACCCACCCGGGCATGGCGCAGATGGAACGCCTGACCAACGCCTGGCCGGGGGCCAAGCCCCGGGATGTCTTCGCCACCGAACTGCTGCCGGCGGCGGCCCAGATCAATGAGCGTTTCCTGCCCGCCCTGCGCAGCCGCCAGGGGCATGTGGTGGTGCGCGTCGCCCCCGGTGGCGACAGCTACCGCATCTTCGTCCTGGATTCGACGCGGGAGGAGGGCGGGATCACCCTGGCCTGCGGGCCCTATGCGTGCCGGGGATAGTGTATGCAGGAATGGGTATAACGGGTGATATTCGAGCCATTGAAAGCGGAGTTGCATGCAACTCCGCTTTCAGGTACATATGCTCCATAACAAATGCGGAGGAGCGGTGCCATGGGTCGGGATGATCGCGCGCTGGCTGAGGGTCCGTCCTGGGTGACGGGGCGTTCTTTGGTTTCCGGGGCATCCGGCACGGACAGGCCTGCGAAGGCGTGGCCGGGCAATGCCTGGTATGCCGCCGCTTGGGACCATGAGGTGGGGCGGGCGCTGTTCCCGCGCACCATCTGCGGCACGCAACTGGTGTTCTACCGCCAACTGGACCGCACCCCCGTGGCTCTGGCCGATGCCTGCTGGCATCGCTTGGTGCCCCTATCCAAGGGCCGGCTGGTGGGGGATACCGTCCGTTGCGGCTATCACGGCCTGGAATACGCCGCCAACGGCCGCTGCACGCACATGCCCAGCCAGGAAACGCTAAACCCGGCGGCGTGCGTGCGGTCCTATCCGGTGGTGGAACGTCATCGCTTCATCTGGGTGTGGATGGGCGATCCGGCCCTGGCCGATCCCGCGCTGGTGCCCGACCTGCACTGGAACCATGACCCCGAGTGGGCGGGCGACGGCCGGCTGATCACGGTGAAGTGTGATTACCGCCTGGTCCTGGACAACCTCATGGACCTGACGCACGAGACCTTCGTGCATGGCTCCAGCATCGGCAACGACGCGGTGGCGGAGGCGCCGTTCCAGGTGACCCATACCGACAAGACGGCGACGGTCACCCGCTGGATGCACAATATCGACCCGCCGCCCTTCTGGGCTGGCCAACTGGGCAAGCCAGGCAAGGTCGATCGTTGGCAGATCATCAAGTTCGAGGCGCCCTGCACCATCGCCATCGATGTGGGCGTGGCCCCCGCCGGCACCGGCGCGCCGGAAGGCGACCGCAGCCAGGGCGTCAACGGCTATGTCCTGAACACCATCACGCCCGAGGCGGACGGCAGCTGCCATTACTTCTGGGCCTTCTGCCGTAACTACCGCCTGGGCGAACAGCGCCTGACCCATGAACTACGCGAGGGCGTGCACCGCATCTTCGGCGAGGATGAAGAGGTGCTGGAGGCGCAGCAGCGGGCGATCGAGAGCCATCCCGACCGCCGTTTCTACAATCTGAACATCGACGCCGGCGGCATGTGGGCCCGTCGCCTGATCGACCGCATGATCGCGGACGAGGCGCCCCGGGCCGTGGCGGCGGAATGACCGCCCGGACGGTGGCGGCCGAGGAGGATGGCCGGGGCATGCAGGTCGGGCGGGCCCAGCAGGGCCTGCGGGAGCTGATCCTGGCGGGGGACCTGCCGCCTGGCAAGCGGGTGTCGGAACCGGCCATGGTGGACAGGCTGGGCGTGTCGCGCACGCCGGTGCGCCTGGCCCTGGAACGGCTGGCGCGGGAAGGGCTGGTGACGCCCGGCGCCAGTGGTGGCTTCGTCGTGCGCGCCTTCACCGCCGCCGACCTGGCGGACGGCATCGAAGTGCGCGGCACCTTGGAGGGCTTGGCCGCCCGGCTGGCGGCGGAACGGCGGCCCACGGCGGCGGACCTTGCCCCCTTGCGCGCCTGCGTGGCCGATCTGGACCGGGTGGTGGCCCCGCCGACGCTCAGCGAGGCCGATTTCGACGCCTATGTCCGGCTGAACGCCTTTTTCCATGAGGAACTGGTGCGTCTGGCGGGCAGCGGTGTGGTAGCCCGCGCCATCGAACAGGCATCGGCCCAACCCTTCGCCGGCCCCTCCGCCTTCGTGCGCCTGCACGCCACGGAGCCGGCGGGACGCGACACCCTGGTGGTGGCCCAGGAACAGCATCGCCTGCTGCTGGACGCCATCACCCGGGGGCAGGGTGCCCGGGCGGAAGCACTGGCCGCCGAGCATGCCCGCGTGGCCCAGCGCCGCCTGGGGGCGGCCCTGGCCGATCGTGATCGGCTGGACGGTTTGCCGGGCGGTTCGTTGCTGCGCCTGGCCGCGGGTAAGCGCGCTTAATACCAAGTAGCGATGATCCTGACCTATGGCCAGGCTCATCGCCCTCAATCGCCGGCGCCGCCATCTGGCGGCTTGGCTTCCGCGCCTTATGGCGCGCGGCGGCAGTCGCCGCCGATACCAAGGAGCGATGAATGGAAATCATCGCTCCTTGGTATAAGACAATACGGGAGGAAATGAGCCATGGGGTTCAAGGTCGAGTGGGGACTGGCGCGGCTGGTGGCCATCCGCGACGTGGCGGACGGCATCCGCCAGTTCGATATCCAGCCTGATTTTTCCGTGCCGGCCTACGGCCCCGGGTCGCACATCCAGGTTCAGGTGCTGATCAACGGCCAGCCGGACGTGCGCCACTATTCCTTGGTGGGGGAACCGGACGACCGGCTGCTGCGCATCGCCGTGAAGCGTCTGCCCGACAGCCGGGGCGGGTCGGTCTATATGTGGGGCTTGGCGCCGGGCGCCCGGCTGACCATCAGCGCCCCCTTGAACCATTTTGACCTGTCGGCCGGCCGGCCGGATTACCTGCTGATCGCCGGCGGCATCGGCATCACCCCCTTGTACGCCATGGCGCGGGCGCTGGCCCGACGGGCCGCCCCGGTGCGTCTGCTCTACGGCGTCCGCCGGGCTGCCGACCTGGCTTTCGCGGAGGAGCTGCGGGCTCTATTGGGGGATCGGCTGCGGGTGTTCGTGGATGCCGAGGGGCAGACCATGGACTTCGCCGCCGAATTGGCGAGCGTGGCGCCGGGTGGTGAGGTTTACAGCTGCGGTCCCGCCCCCATGATGGCAGCGGCGCGCCAAGCGTGGCAGGCGCTGGGTCGCCCGGCGTCGGACTTCCGGCTGGAAACCTTCGGCGCTGGCGGCGGTACCGTGGCACAGCCCTTTGTCGCCCGGGTGCCCCGCCTGGATTTGGAGGTGACGGTGCGCCCGGACCAGACCCTGCTGTCCGCCTTGCAGGAGGCTGGCGCCGACCTGATGTACGACTGCCGGCGGGGGGAATGCGGCCTGTGCGCGCTGGATGTCCTGGACGTTTCCGGTGGCCGCCTGGACCATCGGGATGTCTTTCTCAGCGACCACCAGAAGGCGGAGGGGCACCAGATGTGCGTCTGCGTTTCCCGCGCCACCGGCGGTACGGTGACCTTGGACACGGGCCACCGGACCTCATAAGGGCGCCGGCGCTACAGCGCCGTCGACCGGTGCGCGTCCAGGATGCGGATGTCGGCACCGTGCAGAGCCACCGCCGACAGCCGGCCGCTGCGATAGGCGCCGGTGTCGACGGCGATGCGATAGGGCAGGATGTCCACCTCGGGCACGATGGTGTGGCCGTGGACGATGACCTTCTCATGCGGCCCTTCCGCCAGCATGAACGGCGCCCGGATCCACAGCATATCCTCCGGCGTCTGTTCGGCCAGGGGGCGGCCGGGGCGGATGCCGGCGTGGACGAAGGCGTAGTCGCCATACACGACCTGGTAGCTCAGGGAGTCCAGGAAACGGAGATGCGACGGGGGCAGTTGGGCCGCCAGCGCCTCGCTCAGGGCCACGGCCTGCAACACCGAGGGCCCTTCCATCACCGCGGGCAGGCCGTAGCTGCGCAGGGTGGCCGGGCCGCCGAAGTCCAGCCAGCGCAAGGCTGCCAGGGGATCGGCCAGGAAGTCCATCATCGATTGTTCGTGGTTGCCGCGCAGGCAGTGCACCGTGAAGCCCGGCACCCTGTCGGCCAAGGTGCGGCCCGTGACGTCGGTGCCGCCGCGCAGCAGATCGATCACCCCCCGGCTGTCCGGGCCCCGGTCGACGTAATCGCCCAGCATGACCAGGACGGCGATCAGGGGCCCGTGCCGCGCCACCAGCCGGGTGTGGTCCTGCGTGATGATGTCCAGCAATTGGCGCAGCAGCCCGAGTTCGCCATGAACGTCCCCGACGGCGTAGACGGCATGGCCATCCGGTACCCGGGGCGCCATCCGAGCGGGATGGGGCCGGGTCGGCATCAGGACCTCACGCAGTCGTTTCAGCATCGCGTAATGACATCCAAGGGGGATGCGGGTTCACCAATGCCAACGGTACGGGCAGGGGCGGCCCTTGTCACCATTCCTTGATTTCAGGGCGCGGTTGCAGATCAGGCGCACCACACGCGTTCCGATAGGTCAGGCGGGGCCAGACGTCCCGGGCAGCGGCAGATCCAGCAACCGGGTCAACGTGCGGCGGGGCTTCACCAAGTCCGCCAGTGTGTAATCGTCCAGCACCGCCAGGAAGGCCTGCAGCGCCTCCTTCAAGGCCGACTTCAGCACGCAGGTGGGGTTCAGGCGGCACAGTGCGGGGGAACTGTCGGAAAAGCACTCCAGGATATCCAGTTCCTGTTCCGTGGCGCGGATCACCTCGCCCAGGCGAATGTCCTCCGCCTTGCGGCCCAGGCGCAGGCCACCGCCCCGGCCGCGCACGGTTTCAACGTAGCCAAGCAAGCTCAACTGGTGAACCACCTTCATCAGGTGGTTCTTGGAGATGTCGTAGGTCTGGGCGACATCGTTGATGGTGGCCAGGCCGTCGGACTTCAGCGCCAGGAACACCAGCGTGCGCAGCGCATAATCCGTATAGCTCGACAGCCTCATGGGCACCCTCGAAAATAAATCGATGCCACATCTATATCCCATTTGGTGTGTGAGGTAACGCGATGCATTCAATCGCTATCCGTTTGCCAAACCTCCATCGCTGTCGGTCCGGCCCAATCCTTCAATAGGGATGGTGAAATTTACAGCCAGAGTTTGGCGGATCGCTGTGGCCTTGCCCGCAAGCCCACAATCAAAGACTTATCGCGGGCGTTTAGTTTGAAACTGAGCGTTGAGGCGGGTGTGGCCCGCTTTTGGCGCGCGCGGATGGTCTCGCCCATTCCGCTTTGCCTTCCGTCGGGCCGATCAGTCTTTTGTAGATATGTGATTATTTCTTCCGTGTCGGTTGAGGCGCCGCCCGGCAGGCTCTCGATTGCTGGTCTTCGGCTGAATGCCCCGCAAGCCGGCCCACGCAGTTTCGGCGATCGTTTGCAAATTTGAACTTGTATGACAAATGGCCTTGGTATATTAATCATACAAAATAAGATATCCGGGCGAACAGGTGCTCCGGAGAACAGGGCATAAAACGGGAGGATCAAAAATGAAGCGTGCCAAGGTGCACCGGATGGCAGCCCCATCCGTTGCCGTCGTCGCCCTCATGGCTTTTTCAAATCCGGCTTGGGCGCAGCAGTCCACGGCTCAGACGGCGGAAAACCCGCCCCAGGGAAAGCCGTCGACCGACACCGGGGAATTGGAAGAAATCATTGTCACGGGCGCCCGCGCCGCTTTGGGGTCGGCCCAGGCCATCAAGCGCAACGCCGATCAAATCGTCGATTCCGTCCAGGCGGAAGATATCGGCAAGCTGCCTGACGCGAACACCATCGAGGCTTTGCAGCGCATCACCGGCGTGCAGATCCAGCGCCGATATGGCGAGGGGGCGACGGACTTCGACCACCGCACGCAGCCGGCCGTCACGGTGCGCGGCCTGACCCAGACCCTGAACCTGATGGACGGGCGGGCCGTGTTCTCCGCGGCGGGAAGCCGGTCCTTCGACCTTGAGGGCATTCCGCCGGAGTTGTTGGCCGGGATCGACGTCTACAAGAACCCGCCCGCCTCCATGATCGAGGGGGGCGTGGGCGGCGCCATCAACCTGCGCACCCGGTTGCCGTTCGACGCGCCCGACCAGATCGTCAGCGCCACCGTGAAAGGGAATTATTACGACCGCGCCGACAAGTTCGGAGGCTCAGCGTCAGCCCTCTACAGTGACCGCGAGCAAACCGGCGTCGGCGAAATGGGCTTTCTGCTCAATGCCGTCTACGGCAAGAGCGATTACCGCCAGGACGCGATCCTGGTGGGGCAGCAGGCGGCCGTGCCCGCGGGCGTCATCGCCAATGCGCCCAGCAATGCCAAGGTGCCGCTGGGCTTGCAGATTTATGATGACAATGGCGACCGCGAGCGCATCGGCGTGGCCGGCGCCTATCAGTGGCGGATCAATTCCGACCTGATGGTGACGTCGCAGGTGCAGTACACCAAGTATAAGTTCGACCGCACGGGCGCCTACTACTATCCAATCGACAACTCGTCGACCCCCGCCCCCACGCCGGGCGCCGCCTTCACCTTCGGTAGCGACGGTTACGCGACCAGCGGGTCGATCTCGAACCAGATTTTCGAGGCCGGCCGGTTTGACCAGGCCCTGGACACCGACTCCACCAACGCGACCTTCAACGTTTCATGGGCGACCACGTCCCACCTGACCATGAAGTTCGATGCGCAGTACATGAAGTCGCGCTACGACGCTGATCGGAATGGCTTGGTCCTCTCGCTGCATCAAAAGACGGGGGAAACCGGGTTCACCGGACCCAACCAATCCATTATCGACTTTGATCTGCGGGGCGACACTCCCGTGTGGAATGTCCGCAATCCGGCGCTGCTGACCAATGTCAGCAACTACACGGTGCCGTTCATCGCCGACTCCCTGACCCGCAACGACGCCGACCAGACCGCGCTGGCCTATGACGTCGACTATGACAATTCGGGCAGCTTCTTCAATCGCTTGCGGGCGGGCGCGCGGTATACCGACAGCAACATCACCCTGCGCGGCACCTGGAATGGCGTCTGCCTGTACCGCAATGCCGCCGACCCGAGTTGCAGCGCCCCGGACGGCACGCCGCTGCCGCCCCTCAGCCAGTATCCGCAACTGTTCAAATCCGGTCCCTCGGCGAATTTCTTCGACGGGCGCACGCTGCCGGGCGGGGTGCTGTATCCGGAATTCCTGCCAGGCTCCGGCCTCTGGAACAGCCTGGGGTCCACCTACGCCCTGCTGGGCGCCCAGCGCAAGTTGAGCTTCTCGCCGGCGGACATCACCACCCTGAACGAAAAGACCGTGGCCGGTTACGTGACCGCCGATTATGAGACGGAACTGATCGGGATGCCCGTCGATGGCAATGTCGGCGTCCGTCTCGCCCAGACCAAGCTCACCTCGACCGGCACCCAGTTCAACGCCAACGGCACGACCCAGCAGATCGCGACCGACAAGTCCTATTTGTCGCCGCTGCCCAGTTTCAACATCCGCTTCCGCCCCACGGACGAATTCCAGATCCGGGGCGCCTATTCGAAAGCGATCACGCGGCCGAATTTCGATCAGCTTTCAACCAACCTGACCCTGAACGCCGCCAACCAGATCAACCCGCTGACGGGACGCCCCAGCGCCAGTCAGGGCAACCCCAACCTCGATCCGATCAAGTCTGATAATTATGATCTGACGGCGGAGTGGTATTTCTCCTCCACAGGGTCGCTGACGGCCGGCTTGTTCTACAAGGAGACGAACGGCTTCATCTTCGGGGACAACGTCGTCAGGACCTATGACGGCCGGGCCTATGACACGGCCACGTCCGCCAACGCGGGCGGCGGTTCGATCAAGGGCTTCGAGGTGGCCTACCAGCAGTTCTTCGATTTCCTTCCCGGTTTGTTCAGTGGTCTGGGCTTCCAGGCGAACTACACCTATGCGTACAGCGCCGTGGACTTCACCACCCACGATGCGTCGGGCAATCCGATCACGACGCTGCGGCCGTTGGAGAAGCTGTCCAGGCACAGCTACAATCTTGTCGGGCTTTATGAGAAGGGGCCGGTTTCGGCCCGGCTCGCTTGGAACTGGCGCGGCCCTTACTTCGACACCACGACCGGCAGCGGCGCCAACGGCACGATGCAGTATCAGAAAGCCTACTCCACCCTCGACGCCTCGGTCAGCGTGGATCTGTCGCGCCATGTCGCTGTGACGGTGGATGCCGTCAATCTCACCAACAGCATGAGCGTCACCTACATCGATACCCCAGGCCAGCCGCTGCAATACACGCTGAATGACCGCCGGTTCGGCATTTCCGTCCGCGCGACTTACTGAGTCCCTTCCTTGCCGGTGTGGTCATCGGGACCACACCGGCCCCTTTTCCTGGAAGAGTGTTGCATCGTGAGCCAGAACGGACCGCTTGGACACATCGCGATCATCGGTGGCGGCACCGCCGGTTGGATGGCGGCCGCCGCGCTGGCCCGTGTCCTGGGCCGCCACGGCCCGGCCATAACCCTGGTGGAGTCGGAGGAGATCGGCACCGTCGGGGTGGGGGAGGCGACCATTCCGCCCATCCAGGCCTTCAACGCGATGCTGGGCATCAACGAGGATGACTTCCTGCGCGCCACCCAGGGCACCTTCAAGCTGGGCATCGAATTCATTGATTGGCTGAGGCCAGGGCACCTGTATTTTCATCCCTTCGGCGACCATGGGGTCGATTTCGGCCCCGTTCCCTTTGATGGCCTGTGGCACAAGCTGCGGTCGCGTGGGTTGGCGGGGCCGCTGGAGGCCTATTCCATTTGCGCCGCCGCCGCCGCGGCTGGCCGCTTCGCGCGGCCCACGCAGGGCGACAACACCCCGTTGTCCCGCATCAGCTACGCCTTCCATTTCGATGCGGCGCTTTACGCCCAGCTGTTGCGCACCCATGCCGAGGCCGCCGGCGTCACGCGGCGCGAGGGGCGCGTGACGGCGGTGGACCTGCGGCCCGATGGGTTCATCGAGGCGGTGACGCTGTCTTGCGGCTCGCGCGTGACCGCCGACTTCTTCATCGACTGTTCCGGCTTCCGGGGATTGTTGATCGCCGATGCCCTGGGGGCGGGATTCCAGGATTGGGGGCACTGGCTGCCCAATGACCGGGCGGTGGCCGTTCCGTGCGCGCCGGGCGGGTCGTTCACGCCCTACACCCGGTCGACGGCCCGCGCCGCCGGCTGGCAATGGCGCATTCCCCTGCGCAACCGCATCGGGAATGGCTATGTCTACGCCAGCGCCCATCTATCCGATGAGGGTGCCATGGCGACGCTGATGGCCAATCTCGATGGCGCGGCCTTGGCGGAGCCGCGCCTGCTGCGCTTCCGCACGGGCCGTCGGGACGCCTTCTGGGTCAAGAACTGTGTGGCCTTGGGATTGGCCGCCGGCTTCCTGGAACCCTTGGAATCCACCAGCATCCACCTGATCCAGGCGGGCATCGCCCGGCTTTTGGAAATGTTCCCCACCCGCGCGTTCGAGCCGGCGGACATTCGCCGCTACAACCGCCTGATGGCCGCCGAGTTCGACAGCGTGCGCGACTTCGTGATCCTGCATTTCCATGCCACGGAGCGGGCCGATACCCCGTACTGGGCCCATGTCCGGACCATGGAGGTGCCGGAAACCCTGGCCGAACGTCTGCGCATCTACCGCGCCACCGGCCGTGTCTTCCGCGAGGCGGATGACCTGTTCACCAAGACCAGTTGGCTGGCGGTCATGCAGGGCCAGGGGCTGACGGCGGAGGGCTACGATCCCCTGGCCGACGGCATGCCGGAGACGGAGGCCCAGGCCAGGCTGGAAAGGATTGCCGCGGTGACCGCCGCCTCGGTTCAGCGGCTGCCCAGCCATGGTGAGTTCATCCGCACCCGGGTGGACGCTGGTTTCCAGCCTTGGGGAGAGTCCTTATGAGGGGGTGGGCATCGAAGGGCGGCTTTGGCCTTCCACGGGTAGGAGGGTGGGCCCGCCATGCGCTGATGGCGCTGGTCCTGTCGGCCATGCCCGTTGTTCCCGCCGCGCACGGTGCGGAATCACCATGGGACGCGCCTGGGCAAGGCAACCCCTTGCTGCCTGGTTATGCCGCCGATCCGTCCATCGTGCACTGGCAGGGCCGATGGTACGTCTTCACCACCCTGGATCCCTGGGGTGACGATCGGTTGGGTTTGTGGCAGTCCGACAATGGTCGGGACTGGACCTTTTCCACGCCGGATTGGCCCACCAAGGCCGCGGCAACCAGCCCAACCTCCGGTGACGCCAAGGTCTGGGCGCCCTCGGTGGTCCAGGGCCGGGATGGGCGGTGGTGGATGTATGTCTCGGTGGGCAGTGAGGTATGGGTCGGCACCGCCCCCACCCCTGCCGGTCCCTGGCGGGATGCCAAGGGCGGCAAGCCCCTGATCCCGGCCAATTTCATTCCCGGATACCATATGATCGACGCCGAGGCCTTCATCGACGATGACGGCCAGGCGTATCTCTACTGGGGCTCGGGACTGAACTGGGTCAACGGACACTGCTTCGTGGTCCGGCTGAACCCCGACATGATTTCCTTCGACGGGCAACCGCGGGACGTCACGCCCGGGCATTACTTCGAGGCGCCGTTCATGCTGAAGACCGGCGGCCGCTATTTCCTGATGTACAGCGACGGCAACACCATCGCTGGCACTTATCAGGTCCGGTACGCCGTGGGGGAATCCCCGCTGGGGCCGTTCACCGAGGCGCCCGGCAATCCCTTGCTGGCGACCGACGCCGACAAACAGATCATCAGCCCAGGGCATCACGCCGTTTTCCGGTCCGGTGGGCAGACCTACATCCTGTATCACCGCCAGGGGCTGCCCTTTCCCCCGGCCGATGCCGCGGTGTTGCGCCAGGTCGTGGTGGACCGTCTGGACGTGGGCGCCGATGGCCTATTGCGGCGCGTCATCCCCAGCCACGACGCGCCGGTGGCCGGGTTCGCCCCCCGTCGCACCATCGGCCTGACGTGGCGGGCGGTGGGCGGTGGCGATGGTCTTCATGGTCCGGCGCGGGCCGGTGACGACAATTACGCCACCTTGTGGAAGCCCGCCCCGGGTGAAGCCGCGGTTTTGACGGCGGATTTGGGGGCGGTGCGGCCCATCAAGGAAAGCCGCCTTCTGCCGGAGTATCCGACCCACGTTTATCATTTCCGCGTCGAGGCGTCGGATGACGGGCGCACCTGGAAACGGGTCACCCCCGACCAGACGGGGCACGGCTCCCCCATCATCGTTTCGCATCCGGTGCGTGCCCGCTACCTGCGGCTGGTGTTCACGGGCGAGGCGGCCCTGTGGGAATGGTCCCTATTCTGACGGCCGCCGTTATTTTTCAATTCAATCCTTCAATCCTTCAAAGCCTCGCAGGCCTTAGACAATTCGACCGATGGACGGTTCGCCCGCTTAAGCGGATCCTGTCCGCCTGTGAACGCCGAGGGTGTTTCAACCGGGTGGCCGTCTCCAGCGGCGCCGGAGCCCGGTGGCATCCGAGAAGGAGACCAGTCCCATGTCTACCGACAGTTTGCTGGATCCGTTGATTCTGTCCCGGTTGCAATTCGTCTGGGTGGTGGCCTGGCATATCCTGCTGCCGGCCTTCACCGTGGGCATCGCCTCCTACATCGCCATGTTGGAAGGCCTGCACGCCTGGACCGCCAAGCCCGTTTACCTGCGGATTTCCAAATTCTGGATCCGCGTTTTCGCCGTCACCTTCGGCATGGGCGTGGTCAGCGGCATCGTCATGCCCTTCCAGTTCGGCACGAACTGGAGCCGTTTCACCGATGCCGTGTCCAACGTGGTGGGGCCGCTGTTCGCCTATGAGGGGCTGACGGCCTTCTTCCTGGAGGCCGCCTTCCTGGGCGTGCTCCTGTTCGGGCGCAAGCTGGTGCCGCCCTGGGCCCATTTCGTGGCCGCCAGCATGGTGGCCCTGGGCACGCTGCTCTCCACCTTCTGGATCCTGGCGGTGAACAGCTGGATGCAGACCCCCCAGGGCTACACCGTCATCGACGGGCGCTTCTTCCCAGCCAGCTGGGTGGACATCATTTTCAGCCCCAGCTTCCCCTATCGCCTGGCCCATGTGGTCAGCGGCTTCTACGTCACCACCGCCTTCGTCGTCCTGGCGGTGGGCGCCTACACCCTGCGCCAGGGTCGTTTCCCGGAGGAAGGGCGGGTGATGATGCGCATGGCGCTGGGCTTCCTCACCCTGTTCGTGCCGCTGCAGATCGTGCTGGGCGACATGCATGGCCTGAACACCCTGGAACACCAGCCGGCCAAGCTGGCCGCCATGGAAGGGTTGTGGGAGGGCGGGCAGGGTGTTCCCGCCTCCCTCTTCGGCTTTCCCGATCAGAAGGCGGAAACCAACCATTGGGAAATCACCGTGCCCAAGCTGGGCAGCCTCTACCTGACCCATCACTGGGACGGTGCGGTGAAGGGGCTGAAGGATTTCCCGGCGGATGAGCGGCCGCCGGTGCTGGTGGTTTATTGGGCCTTCCGCGTCATGGTCGGCGCCGGGCTGTTGATGCTGGCCATCGTCGGCGTGGGGTGGCTGCTGCGCTGGGGTGGGCGGCTGTACAGCGCGGGCTGGTACCTGCGCGGCGTGCAATGGGCCGGCCCCCTGGGCTTCGTCGCCGTCCTGGCCGGTTGGACGACGACGGAGGTGGGGCGCCAGCCCTGGACCGTTTATGGCCTGATGCGCACAGCGGATTCGGTGACGCCATCGCTGACCGGCGGTGACGTGTTGCTGTCCCTGCTGATGTACCTGGCCGTCTATCTGCTGATCTATCCCACCGGCCTGCTGTTCCTGCGGCGCATCGTGCGCAACGGCCCGCTGGACCATGACGCCCAGAATGACACGCCGGTGGAAAGCGGCCGCCCCGCCCAGCCCGTGGTGGCCCTGCCGCTGGCCCAGCTTCCCGACGGTTCCGCCTCCCCCTCCCTTGAAGGACACGCGCCATGAACGGCCCCATTCTCGACCTTGTCGGTGTCTGGACGGTGATCCTGGGCGCCGGTGTCTTCTTCTACGTGCTGCTGGACGGGTTCGATCTGGGCGTGGGCATGCTCTACGGCCTGAACCCGGACAGCACCTCGCGCGCCATCATCATGAATTCCATCGCGCCCATCTGGGATGGCAACGAGACCTGGCTGATCCTGGGGGGCGTCGCCTTGCTGGCGGCCTTCCCGCTGGCCTTCGCCATCATCATTCCGGCCCTGTACTTCCCCGTCCTGCTCATGCTGCTGGCCCTTATCTTCCGGGGCGTGGCCTTCGAGTTCCGCTTCAAGGACAAGGAGCACCGGGGCTTTTGGGACAACGCCTTCGCCTATGGCTCCGCCGTCGCCACCTTCGCCCAGGGGACGGTACTGGGTGCCTTCATCCAGGGCTTCCAGGTCGAGGGGCGCCAGTTCACCGGCGGCTCCTTCGATTGGCTGACACCCTTTTCCGTCCTGACGGGTGTGGCCTTGATGGCGGGCTACACCCTGCTGGGCGCCGGCTGGCTGGTGCTGAAGACCGAGGGTGGCTTGCAGGATTGGGCGCGCATGCAGGGACGCCGCGCCCTGCTGCTGGTGCTGGCCGGCATCGGCATCGTCAGCCTGTGGACGCCCTATGCCGAGCCCGACATCGCCCAGCGCTGGTTCACTTGGCCCAACACCGCCTTCCTGGCGCCCGTACCCCTCGCCAGCGCGCTGCTGGCCTGGGCGACATGGCGCAGCCTGGGCCGGAACCATGACGCCTGGCCCTTCGTCTATGGCATCGGCCTGTTCCTCACCGCCTATCTGGGCCTGGCCATCAGCCTGTGGCCCAACATCGTGCCCCACAAATATTCCCTGTGGGAGGCCGCCAGCTCGCAAAGCACCCAGGCCTTCCTGCTGGTGGGCACGCTGTTCCTGCTGCCCATCATCCTGCTCTACAGCGGATGGTCCTACTGGGTCTTCCGCGGCAAGGTGAAGGCCGACGCCGGGTATCATTGACCGGCATGGGTGCTGCGGGGGCCGGTTCGCGCCGGCCCCGTCCCCTCTCAAGCGGCCAGCCGGGGGCGGCACCAGTACGGGGCGTAGCGGCCGGCGAACAGCAGGAAGGCGGCAACCCACGCCAGTGCCGACAGGGCCAGCAGCGACAGCGGCATGTCGCCCATCACGCTGGCCACGATGCGGGACAGCGCCGCGCCGTTGACCAGGACGTAGACCCAGACCGTCACCCGATCGGCCGTGAGGGTACGGCCGGTATGGCCCAGCGACGCCCGGCTCATGACCGCCAGCATCATGGTGCCGATGGACCCGGCGGTCAGGGCGTGGATGGCGGTGGCGGTGGGGACGGCGCCGGTCAGCAGGCTGGCGCCCAGCAGGGCGGCACCCGCCACCAGCCACAGATATCCCAGGTGCAGGACGCTCAGCAGCGGCTCGGCCAGGGTGGTCCATCCCCGCCAGCGGCCCAGCCGCGCCAGGTTCAGGGCGCTGGCCGTCAGAAGCAGGCCGCCAGCCGCCACGGGCCCCACGCCGTGGCCGTTGGCCAGGAAGGCCCAGGCCAGCAGGCCGACATGTAGGCTGGCCAGCGCCAGCCGGTCGACCACGCCGGGCTTGGCCGGTGGCAGGGCCATGGCCCCGCGCTTTACCAGCCAGTTGCGGGTGAACGCCGGGATGATGCGCCCGCCGATGGCGGAAATCAGGATGACGATGGCGGCCAGCCCCAGGCGCCAGCCCAAGCCGGTTGGCACGGCGGCACCGGCCCCTTCCGCCACCATCAACAGGTCGGCCGCCGTCAGCACCAGCAGCGGCACGGCCATCATCAGGTTGCGCCAGTTGCGCGCCGCCACCACCTGGCGCGCGGCATAGGCGGCCAGCGCCAGGGGCAACCCGGCATCAACCGCCCCCACCACGATGGCCGGGGGTGTGGAGACCAGGGCGGCGAGCGCCAGCAGCCGCCCCGCCAGCCACAGGGCGACCAGGGCCCCCAAGGGCACGCCGCGCAAGGGCGACCGGCCGGTCCAGTTAGGAATGGCGGTCAGGATGAAGCCCGCCACCCCCGCCATGACGAAGCCGAACAGCATCTCATGGATATGCCAGGCCAGCGGATCCAGCCCGGGGGGCCCGGCGATGCCGCCGCTCAGCAGCGCTACCCAGATCGGCAAGGCGATGGCGGCCCAGGCCGCCGACGCCAGGAAGAAGGGACGGAAGCCCTCCGTCAGCAGCGGGGGGCCGGCATAGGGGCGTGACACGGGGACCATGGGCGAACCCTCCAGACAGGCACGCCGGAACCGGCGCGATCCTGTCCAGGGTGGCGCTTTCCCCAACCGCCATCGTTGTGCTGGCGCAAACAACTGGGCCCCGGATGCCGCAGCGAGCACCGGAGGGGGAGAGCGAGGATGGCAAGGCCCCGGATGGGGCCGCCCGCAGGGCAAACTTACAAAGGCCAGTCGCTGCCGGCCACGAACAGCGCCGCCAGGGCCTCGACACCGGCCTGGTCTTCCGCGTCGAAACGGGCCGGGTTGGGGCTGTCCAGGTCGATGACGCCCAGGACCTGGCCGTCCAGCATCAGCGGCACCACCAGTTCCGAGCGTGAGGCCGCGTCACAGGCGATGTGACCAGGGAAGGCGTGCACATCCTCCACCAGCACGGACTGGCGCCGTTCCACGGCGGTGCCGCAGACGCCGCGGCCCACGGCGATACGCACGCAGGCCGGCCTGCCCTGGAACGGGCCCAGCACCAGTTCCCGCGTGCCGCCAAGATTGCCTTTCGCGGCGTTGCGCATGAAATAGAAACCGGCCCAGTTCAGGTCCGGCAGGGTGGTGAACAGCAGGGCCGACAGGTTGGCGGCGTTGGCGATGGCATCGCGCTCATCGGTCAGCAGGCCGGTCAGGTCCAGTGTCAGGTCGCTGTACAGCGTGGCCTTGTCGCGCGGGGTGTCGCTGGTGCGGGCTTGGAACATGGGCAGGCGTCCTTGAAAAAGCACTGACGGAAATGGCGCAGACGGAATTGATGGCGGCGTCAGTCCAGGCGCGCCAGCCAGGGGGTGATGATACGCTCCGCCTGGTCGGCGGCGCGGGCGGCCATCACACGGCCAGCGGCCCGCAGGTTGGGGATGGATAGGCCGGCGGCGGACAGTTCCGCCGCGTGGCCGACATACCACAGGTCCAGGCGCGCGGGATCGGCCTCGATATGGAACTGCAGGGCCAGGGCGTTTGTGCCATGGCCGTACGCTTGGTTGGCATAATGGTCGTTGCTGGCCAGGCGCACGGTGCCGGCCGGCAGATCGAACGTGTCGCCATGCCAATGCAGCACCTGCGCGCCTTTCTCCGCCAGCGGCGCCAGGCAGGAGGCGCGCCCGGCGTCCGTCAGGGTCAGCGCGCCCCAGCCGATCTCCTTCACGGGCCCGGCATAGACCCTGGCGCCCAAGGCCCTGGCCATCAACTGCGCACCCAGACAGATGCCCAGCACTGGTCGTCCGGCCGCCAGCCGCCGTTCCAGCAGGGTGATTTCCCGGGACAGGAAGGGGTGGGCATCCTCCTCGTACACCCCGACGGGCCCGCCCAGCACCACCAGCAGGTCGGCGTCGGCGAGGACCGGGTCGGCCAGGTCGTCCACCGGCGCCTCGCGGTATTCCACCGTCCAGCCCTTCGCCGCCAGCACGGGCGCCAGCAGGCCCAAATCCTCGAACGCCACATGGCGCAGCGCGACGGCTTTCCTGGTACGCGGCATGAGAGACCTCCGGCACGGGGGTGGGTGGCCCGTTATAGGGGGTGGGAAAGGACGGAGGATAGGGGATTTTGGGCCCTATTCCCGCCCTTCCTCCGCCATGGCCGTCAGCGCCGCCAGATCATGCACGGTGATGCGGGACCGCCCTTGGGCACCGCCGCTGGACAGCCAGCCGCGCTTTTCCCACGCGGCCAGCGTGCGGCTGGCGGTGTGTAGAGTGGTGCCGGACAGTTCCGCCAGGTCCTTGCGGGTCAGGGGGAAGGCCAGGGCCGTGCCGGCGTCCGACGCCTTGCTGCGGGCCGCCAGGCGCAGCAGGGCGCGGGCCAGGCGTTGCTCCACCCTGCCGGTGGTGACCTCACGCAGGCGGTCCTGCACCTCCATCAGGCGGCGGCCGATGACCGTCACCAGGTTCAGGGCGATGGCCGGGTGACGGCTGATCAGCTGGCGCAGCGCGGCCTCCGTCCAGCGGATCTCCACGCTGTCGGCCACCGTTTCGGCATCGGCGGGGTAAAGGCGGTCGGTGAACAGCGGCACGCTGCCGAACATCTCGCCGGCGCCGATGAAGCGCAGGGCCACCTGGGCGCCGGCGGCGTTGGTCTGGCTGATGCGGACCCCGCCGCTCAGCAGGGCGTGGCAGTGCTGGGCCGGGTCGCCCTGACGGAACAGGGGGGTATGGCGGGGCACGGTGCGGATGAGGGCCGCCGCCATCACCTCCGCCAGATCGCCGGTGTCCAGGTCGCGGAACAGCTCCATGCCCGCCAATGCCTGGGGCGGCCAGGGGTTGGGCGACGGGGTATTGGGGGGCGGGACAGGCGGCATGCCCAGGAAGATAGATCGCCGGGGCATGCCGGTGAAGGGGCGGCGCCGTCCCGCCGGATGCGCCCCCGGCGGGGGAGGGATGAGCGAACGGGCGTTGCCTCTCCCGGCCGGCCCCCGCACCTTAACCGCAACGCCGCGTAGCGAAAGACGCGCCACCACGGGAGATACGCAGGATGAACATCGGTGTCATGGGGGCCGGCGCGGTCGGCTGCTTCTTCGGAGGGCTGCTGGCCCGTGCCGGCCATGCCGTCACCCTGGTGGGCCGGCCGGCCCTGGTGGAGGCGGCGCGCGCGCAGGGCCTGCGGCTGCAGATGAAGGATGGGTTCGACGGCCCGGTCGCCATTGGCGCCGCCACCGGGCCGGAGGCGCTGGCCGATGCCGACCTGGTGCTGTTCTGTGTGAAGTCCGCGGATACCGAGGCGACAGGGCGCGCCATGCTGCCGCATTTGAAGCCGGGCGCGGTGGTGCTGGCGATGCAGAATGGCGTCGACAACGCCGAGCGGCTGGCCGCCGTGCTGGGCCGGCCGGTGGTGCCGGTGGTGGTGTATGTCGCGACCGACATGGCGGGGCCCGCCCATGTGCGCCACCATGGCCGGGGCGACCTGATCCTGGGCACGGGGCCGGATAGCGAGAGGGTGGCCGAGGTGCTGCGGGCGGCCGGCATTCCCGCCAGCGTGTCGCTGGGCGTCACCGCCGCCCTATGGGACAAGCTGATCATCAATTGCGCCTATAACGCCGTGTCGGCGGTGGCCCAGGTGCCCTATGGCGCCATGGTCGCGGTGCCGGAGGTGCGGGCGCTCATGGCCGACGTGGTGGCGGAGGCCGTGGCCGTCGCGCGTGGCCAGGGCATCGCCGTCGCCGACGACATCCTGGACCGGGTCATGGCGCTGGCCTCGGCCATGCCCGGCCAATTCTCCTCCACCGCCCAGGATCTGGCGCGCGGCAAGCGTAGCGAGATCGACTATCTGAACGGCCATGTCGTGCGCCAGGGCGCCGCCCTGGGCATCGCCACGCCCGCCAACGGCGCCCTGTTGGCCCTGGTCAAGCTGCTGGAGGCGAAGGCGGGCTGACCGGTGCCGCGATACCGTTCACCAGGATGCCGATGACGCCGTCCATCCAAGCGTCGTCGGTGGGGATGTGCAGCAGCAACTGGTGAAAGATGGCGCCGAAGGTCATGTCCAGGATGGTGTGCGGCGTCACGTCCGCGCGGATGGACCCATCGGCGATGCCCCGTTCCAGCAGGGGGATCACCTCCGCCCGGCGGGGCGCCACCAGCTTCTCCCTGAACAGGCGCAGGGTTTCGGGGTCGCGCTGGCATTCCGCCAGGATACCGGCCAGGATGCGGCCCGTGCTGCCGCGCATGGCCTTGGCCACCGATTTCAGCAGCCGGCGATATTCCGCCAGGGCGTTGTCGCTCATGGGTTCCAGCGACATTTCGCGGTTGATGGTGTCCAGCGTCGCCTCCATGGCGATGGCGCCGCGGCTGGGCCACCAGCGGTACAGCGTGCTGCGCGATGCGCCGGACCGGCTGGCCACCTTGTCCAGCGTCAGCCGCGCCAGACCTTCCTCCTGCAATAGCTCATAGGTCGCCTTCAGGATGGCGGCGTGACTGGCGTCGCTGCGGGGGCGACCGACGGGGGCCATGGAACTCTCCTCGACGTGCGTGCCGGACTGGCGCGGGTCCCAACGACGCCCACCATAGGCCCCCTCGATAACCAGGGCGAGGGGGGTAACAGCCCAAGCGCGCGATATGATTCCGCATTGCCCGATCTGCGCCCCGGCACCGTTGGCCCTTGACCGCCTGGTGGTCCGTCGCTGGGGCGCTGGCTTGGATAAGGGTACTTGACGCCGTTCCCCTCCTGCCCGCATGGTGTCGCCTATGAACGCCATTTTCGCCCTGACCGTCAAAACCACCGTCACCACCACCGCCATCGGCGGGCGGTGCGGGACGGGCTTGTCGGCGTAAGGCCAGGTCGTTCCGCAACCCCCGCCCTAACGGGACGGGGGAGATGGCCAGCGGCGCCTCCGTTCCAACCCTGAACGGAGATCGCCATGAGCCCCCAACCTTCCCGTCGTTCCTCTTCCGCCCTTATCGTGCTCGACATGCAGGTGGGCTTGCTTCACGGCCCCGTGCCGCCGCATGGCGGTGCTGGCGTCGTGGTTCGTATCCAGGACATGGCCGACCGCGCCCGTCGGGCCGGCGGCATGGTCGTGCTGGTCCAGCATGACGGGCCCGATGGATCGCGGGCGGCGCCGGGCTCGGCCGACTGGCAACTGGTGGAACAGCTGGCGCCCCAGGCCGGCGACCTGGTGGTGCGCAAGTCGCGGCCCAGCGTCTTCGCCGGCACGGACCTGGCCGCCCTGCTGCGCGACCATGGCATCGGCCGGGTGGTGCTGTCGGGCATGAAGACGGAATATTGCGTCGACGCCTCCTGCCGGGCCGCGCGCGACCTGGGGTTCGAGGCGGTGCTGGCCGGCGATGCCCATACCACGATCGACACGCCGGCGCTGGCGGCGGGTGCCATCATCCAGCACCACAACCTGACGCTGGGCGGCCCCTTCGCCCAGGTGATGCCGGCCGCGGCGGTGGGGTTCTGACCCAGATGCTGCGGTGTCCCGCCTGCCCAAAATACTTACCGGGATGCAAGTGATGGAAAAGGCGCAAGTTTGTTGAAAATGCCACCTATGTCCGCTGGCCAGCCACGGTTTGGTCACAGGCCAAGGCCCATCCGGCGCGCTTGAAAGGGGCGGCCGCCCGTAATGGGGGCGCGCCACGATCCAAGCGGGGAGGGGACGACATGGGGCGGGAGATGGCTGCGTCGGGGGGGCTGCTCAGGGGGGCGCCGTCCCTGCTGGCATTGGGTGTCGCGCTGGTGGCGGGTCCGGCCCGGCCGCAGGACGTGACCCTGACCGGCACCACCCCGGGCTATGCCAACGCCGGCACGCTGGGCGCCGTGTCCATCACCGCTGCGGCCACCGTGGCGGGTGGCACCGTCGCCGGCCTCGCCAACACCGGCGCCATCGCCCTGGTGACCATCGCCGGCACCCTCACTGGCACGGCCGGCGTGCTGAACCAGGGCAGCATTGGCGCCCTGGTCGACAGCGGCACGATACAGGGGGCGGCCATCGCGCTGCGGAACGACGGCACCATCGCCAGCCTCGCCATCGCCGCCGCTGGTGGCCTCAGCGCCGGGTCCACGGCCTTCTATAACGGCGGCAGCATCGGCACGCTGGCGAACCAGGGGCGCATTGGCGATGGCATCGGCTTCGGCCGGCACGCCCTGTTCAATGCCGGCAGCATCGGCACCTTCCTCAACGGCGGGCTCATCACGGGTTTTTCCGGCGGGGTGGTCAATATCGGTTCCATCGGCAGCCTGGCCAACACCGGTACCATCGAGGGGCCGGTCATCGCCCTGCTGAACCAGGGCACGATCGGCCGCCTGGACAATGGCGGCATCGTCAACGCCGCCAGCACCGCCCTTTACGTCCACACGCTGGGCGGCGTCGGCATCCTCAGCAACAGCGGGCTGATCGCCGGCCGCGCCGGCCTCTGGAATGACGGCAGCATCGCCACCCTGGTCAACACCGGCACCCTGAGCGGTGGCACACAGGCCGGCCTGCTGAATCGGGGATGGATCGGCCAGGCGCGTAACCTGGCCACCATCAACGCGCAACTCACCGGCGTGGACAATTCCGGGACCATCGACACCCTGGCCAACAGCGGCACCATCAGCGGCCGCAGCGATGGTCTGGTCAATGCCGGCACCGTGGGGACGCTGAGCAACAGCGGCACCCTGATCAGCCGGGGGGAGGGCCTTTACAACGGTCAGGGCACCCTGGGTGTGGTGGACAACACCGGCACGATCAGCGGTTACAAGGCCATCGCCAACGCCGCCACCCTGGGCCGGTTGGCCAATGCCGGCCTGATCAGCGGCACCGGCTTCGCGTTGGACCTGTCGGGCACCACCGGCACCGTCAGCAACAGCGGTACCATCGTCGGCCCCACGGCCCTGCGCCTCAACAGTGGCGCCACCCTGGCTGGGCTGGTCAATCAGGGCACCATCATCGGCAACATCCTGAACCTGTCGGCGACTGTCCTGACGCTGTCCGGCGGTGTCGGCCTGGGCACCTACACCGGCGCCCATGGTGGGCAGGCGACCGTTTCCAGCACCCTCGCCAATGTGGTGCTGGGCGGCGGCCAACTGCTGCTGAACGACAGGGTCGATGTCAGCGGCCACACGCTGGTCAATACCGGCGCCGCCGTGGTGCTGGACACTGTGGTGAGTGTCACGGGCGCCTACGCCCAGGCGGGGGGTAGTTTGAACCTGACCTCCTCCAGCGCGCGGTTGGTGGTCGATGGTACCGCCCTGGTCACCGGCGGCACGGTGATGGCGTCGCCTGACGGGGCGGCCAATTATCTTGTGGGTGCCCTGGTGGGCACCTTGGTCCAAGGCGGCGCCGGGTCCAGCTATGCCGGTGTCACCGTGGCCAGCGGCGTGACTGGGCTGGCCGTGGCGGGACGGGCCAGTGGCAACGACCTTCTGGCGACGGCGTTGAACGACTATATCGGCGGCACATTGTCCACGCTGGACAACAGTGGCGTCATCACCGCCGCCGCCGCCGTCCACGTCGCCAGCGGCGGGCAGGTCGGCACGCTGAACAACAGCGGCACCCTGGGGGGGATCACGCGCGGCCTTTCCAACGCCGGCACCATCGGCACGCTCGCCAACAGCGGGCTGATCACCGGTGCCACCGCGCTGTACACCGGCGGCAGCATCGGCGGCTTGGCCAACAGCGGTGTGATCGCGGGGCGGATCATCAACGCCTCGGCCAACACGTTCAGCATCGTCGGGGGTTCTGGCGCCGCCACGGGCACGCTGACGGGGCTGGCCGGGGCGCAGGGCACGCTCGTCAGCGGCGGGGCGGATGTGGTGCTGTCCTCTGGCGCTTTGCTGTTGAACGACGCGGTGGATGTGGGCGCCCATACGCTGGTCAACAGCGGGGCGTCGGTGCTGCTGTCCAGCATCGTCAGCGTGACTGGCAACTACGCCCAGACGGGCGGCACGCTGGTGGCGGGCATCGGCGGGGCGTCGGCCGGCCAGTTGACGGTCAGCGGTACAGCCAGCCTGACCGGCGGCACGATGGCGGTCGCGGCGCTGGCGGGGGCCAACCTGCTGGTGGGCGATCATTACACCCTCATCGCGGCGGGCGCCTTGTCCGCCAGCGGCCTGACGGCCGCGGCCACCGGCTTCACCGCCACCCTGGGCACCGCCACCAATGGCACCGCGACCGACCTGATCCTGACCCTGGTCAGCGATTATGTCGGCGGCACCTTGGGCACGTTGACCAACAGCGGCCTGCTCTCCGCCGCGACGGTGGTGATGATCACCGCCGCCGGCTCTCTGGGCACGCTGGCGAACACCGGCACCATCATCGGCGATGTGGTCAACGCCAGCGGCAACGACCTGGCGGTGACGGGCGGCAGTGGCGGCACGATGGCCACGCTGGCCGGCGGCACCATCCGCAACACCCTCAGCAATTTGGCGTTCGTGGCCGGTGACATCAGCCTGGGCGACGCCATCGACGCGACCGGCCACACGGTGGCCAACACGGGCGCCACCCTCATTCTGTCCCGGGACGTGGTCCTTATTGGCGCCTTCAACCAGACGGCGGGGACGCTGGTCGCCGGTGGCCATGTGCTGAGCGTCAGCGGCGCGGCCACTGTTTCCGGTGGCATGGTATCGGCGGGTGTCGACGCCGGTGGCACCTACCGCGTGGGCGATAGCGTCACGTTGATCCACGCCGGGGCGGGCTCGCGCTACGGGGGCGCCACCGTGACCAGTGGGATCGAAGGACTGTCCGCCACCGGCGTCACCCAGGGTGGCGACCTGCTGGCCGTGGCCGGCAACGATTATGTCGGCGGCGGCCTCGACAGGCTTGATGTCACCGGCACCCTGGCCAACACCGCCGGTGGTGCCACGGCGCTGTACATCGCGGCCGGCGGCGCCCTGGGCACCCTGGCCAACAGTGGGGTCATCGCCGGTGACATCGTGAACCGATCCACCATCGCCCTGGCCATCAGCGGCGGTACCGACGATGCGCCGGGTACACTGACGGGCGCAGCCGGCCGGCTGGGCAGCATCACCAGCCGCCTGGCCGATGTGCGCTTCATCGCCGGCACGCTGCTGCTGAACGACCATCTGGACGTCGGCGCCCATGGCGTGGTCAACAGCGGCGCCACCCTGTTGGTCAACACCGCCATCAACATCACCGGCAGCTACAGCCAGACGAGGGGTGGCCTGGTGATCGGCGTCGCCTCCGCCAGCGGATACGGCAGCTTGGTGATCAGCGGCAGCGCCAGCCTGACGGGCGGGGCGGTCACGCTCAGGCCCACAGGGGGCGGCGCACTGACGCCCGGCAGCTACACCATCGTCTCCGCCGGCGCCGGCCTTACGGCATCGAACCTGGCTCTGACGGCGGCCGGCTACACGGTGACCAGTTCCACCGTCACCAGCGGCGGCCATACCCAACTGGTCTTGACGCTGAACACCGCCAGTTCCGGCACCACAGGGGGCACGACAGGGGGCACCCAGGGGGGAGGCACGGGGGAAACGATTGGTGGGACCCCAGGGGGCGGCACGGATCCTGGTTCGGGTTCTGGCTCAGGCGGTAATGGCCCCGATGGGACGGATAGCGGCACGGGCAACGGTGGTACCACCGGGGGCGGCACGACGACGCCCACCGGTCCGTCAATCCCCACCCCGCCGGCCACTGTCCGTTATGCCGCGGTGGGGCGGGCCCAAGGGGGGGCGGCCATGGGCACCGGGACCGCGCTGGATAGGATCGCGGCCGGCGGCGGCCCCGCAGCCACGGCTTTCCAGGCGGCGGTGCTGACGCCCCTGTCCGGCCTGTCGGGCGCCGACCAGCAAAGGGCGGTGGCGCAACTGGCGCCCAACCAGACGACGCCGCAGATGGCCCTGACCATGACCATCCCCACGACCACGGCCATCAGTCAGCGCCAGCAGACCGTGGCGGCGGTGATGGGCAGCGGTGCTGCGGCGGGATCCGGGGGCCAGCGGGGCGTTCTATGGGGAGAGGTTCTGGGCGGCGGCGCCTTGCGCGCCACCACCGCGGACGTGGCGGGCTATCGCGCCTCCAGCGCCGGTCTGGTCATCGGCGTCGACGGCTACGCAGATGACCAGGTGATGGCCGGCCTGGCCTTCAGTTGGCTGAACAGCGCCGCCGTTGGCCAGGGGACGGCCGCCCAAAGCCTGACGCGCGTGGGCAGCTACCAACTGACGGCCTACGGTGTCTGGCGGCCGGACGCCATCGGGGGGCGCTTGTCCGTCCAGGGTCAGGTCAGCGTTGGGTACAACCAATTCGACCAACGCCGCTGGATCGGCTTCCTGGGTGCGCGGGCCAATGCCGATTATGGGGGGGAACAATATCTGGGCAAGGTGGCGGTGGGCTACGACCTGCCCCTGGCGGGGGCGCTGACCCTGACGCCGCAATACAGCCTGCGGGCCGTCCGGCTGACCAACCACGGCTACCAGGAACACGATGCCGGAATCGCCGGCCTGTCCGTCGATGCCCTGGTCACCAGCAATCTCACGCAGGAGGTGGGCGCGGTCCTGGCCACCCGTATCGATACCGGGCTGGGCACGCTGGCGCCGGAGGTGCGGCTGGCCTGGGTGCATGACTACCTGAACGGCCCCGTCGCCACGACGGGCGTGCTGGCCGGTGTCGCCTTCGCCAGCACCACCGCCCAGGTTGACGCCGATGGCGTGGCCATCGGTGTTGGCGCCACCCTCCGCCAGGGGGATGGTGTCAGCCTGCGGCTGGAATATACGGGCGACCTGCGCCACGATTACCAGAGCCACGCCGGCGTGTTACGCGCCACCTGGGCCTTTTGACCGCCGCTGGGCGCGAATCAAACAGCGGTTCGCCGCCCCACGGCCGTATGAAGAGCCGCCATATCTTGGTTGATACTTGCCATAATTATCAGAATTGATCAGATGCGGCTCGTGATTTCGCTGGGTACATCGGCCGCCAAGTGCCCGATCAGACAAATGCTGGCGGAAAAGCGTTTGAGCACTTGACGTTGTTATCGCCCTGCTGGTTAGTCCCTTAATGCCCAATCATGCGGGGCAAGGGTCCCGCAGGACCAGGACCGTGTTCGGGCGTGGCGGGATGCCGCCATTTCATTCTATAAGCGGATGTACCGCATACTTGCAGGGGCCGGAGTACCGAGATGAGCATGATGGCGAGGGCAGTGGCGGCTGTCGTGGCGGCCGGCACCGTGATGGCGCACATGGTGGTCGCCGCAGCGGCGGCTGAACCGGTCAAGGCGCCTTCCGCGGGCACCCCCGCCGCCAAGGGGCCGGAGGTCAAGCAGGCGCCGGGGCCGCTATGGTCCAAGAGCTGCGCCAAGACCGATGCCGGGGCCGAGATCTGCTACGTCGAGCAGTTCGCCATCGTCACCCCGCAGAATGTCATGATGCTGCATGTTCAGATCGGCTACCTGGGGCCGGAAGGCAAGCCGCGCCTGATCCTGACCACGCCGCTGGGCGTGTTGCTGCAACCAGGCATCACCCTGACCGTCGACCAGGACAAGCCGCTGGCCCTGCCCTTCGACGCCTGCCAGCAGGGCGGTTGCGTCGCCGCGGCGGACCTTGAAGACGGCAAGGTTCTGGACCACTTCACCGGCGGTAAGGTTCTTGCCGTCCGCTACATCAATGGCGACAAGGCCGCCATGGACATCCCGGTGCAGTTGAATGGCCTGGCGGCGGCGTTGAAGGCCCTGCCGGTGCCGCCCAAACGCACGCCCTGAACCAATACCCGCCCCGACCCCTTCCTGACGAAGCGCGCGAAGCCATGAGCACCCAACCGCAGAACACCATGACCGTTGAGCAGGCGCTGGGCCAGGCCCATGCCCATTGGAACGCCGGCCAGGCCGACCAGGCCGAACGGTTGTGCCAACACGTGCTGGCGCTTTGGCCCGGGCAGTCGGACGCCTTGCACCTGATGGGTCTGATGGCGCACGCCTACGGTAATCTGGACCTGGCCATCGACCACCTGCGGCGCGCCTGCCAGGCGCCCCGCGTCCCCGCGGTCTATCTCAGCAACCTAGGTGAGATGCTGCGGCAGCGCGGTCTGCTGGCGGAGGCCGAGGTCGCCGCCCGCCGTGCCGTCACGATGGACAACACCCTGGTGGCGGGTTGGAACAACCTGGGCATCATCCTGCAGGAGGCGGGCAAGCTGGATGACAGCCTGTCGTGCCTGGAGCGGGTGGTCGCGCTGCAGCCCAACTATGCCGAGGCCCACAACAACCTGGGCAACACGCTGAAGCGCATGGGCCGGCTGGACCAGGCCCGCCAGCGCTATGAATACGCCCTGAACCTGGCGCCCGCCTATGCCGAGGCGCAAAGCAACCTGGCCAATCTGCTGAACGATCTGGGCCGCCCGGACGAGGCGCTGGCCGCCGCGCGCAAGGCCATCGACCTGAACCCGCGCCTGTCGGACGCCTACATCAACGCGGCGGCGGTGGAATTGGGCCGCAACCGGAATGAGGAGGCGCTGCGCTGGATCGACGCGCTGCTGAGCTACGCCCCCCTGCATGCCGGCGCCCTGACCGTGCGCGCCACGGCCCTGCGCCACCTGGAGCGACTGGAGGAAGCACTGGGCGATGCCCGCCGCGCCGTTTCCATCCAGGCCGAGAATGGCGAGGCGCAGAACGTCTTGGGTGAGGTGCTGCAGGCTGTCGGCCTTCATGAAGAGGCGCTGGCCGCCTTCGACAAGGCGTCGAAGACGCTGGGCTTCGCCCCGGAGAAGGCCCTGATCAACCGGGGCGTCGTGTTGATGGAGCGCGGCGACAAGGGTGAGGCCAAGGTCGCCTTCGAACAGGTGCTGGCGCAGTATCCGCGCTCTGCCTCCGCCTGGTTCAACCTGTCCGACCTGCACCGCTTCCAGGCGGGCGATCCCGCCGTCACCCGGATGGAATCCCTGCTGTACGGGCCCGACCCCCTGCAGTCGCAGACGGACCGCACCGCCCTGAACTTCGCCCTGGGCAAGGCCTGGATGGACATCGGCGACGCCGATCGGGCCTTCGGCTACCTGAACGAGGGCAATCGCCAGAAGCGCGCCACCTTCAGCTATGATTCCGCTGCGACCGAACGCTGGATGGCCGACATCGCCGCCGCCTTCCCGGCCGGCATCTTCGGGAAGGCCAAGGCCACCTTGGCGGGCAGCGACCAGGCGGTGTTCGTGCTGGGCATGCCCCGGTCGGGCACCACCCTGATCGAACAGATCCTGGCCAGCCACCCGCAGGTGGCCGCCGCCGGTGAACTCTCGACCTTCAACGCCCTGGTGAATCAGCTGGGGCCCTATCCGCAGACCGCTCCCCACCTGACGCCGGAAATCTGTGGCGGCTTGGGTCAGCGCTACCTGGACTTCGTGCGTCCGCTGGCCGGCAGCCGCCGCAAGGTCGTGGACAAGATGCCATCCAACTTCCTGTTCGCCGGCCTGATCAACCTGGCGCTGCCGGACGCCCGCATCATCCATGTGCGCCGCGATCCGGTGGACACCTGCCTGTCCTGCTACACCAAGCTGTTCACCCGCGAACAGCTGTTCACCTACGATCTGGCGGAACTGGGTCAGTTCTATCGGGCCTACGAACGGCTGATGGACCATTGGCGTGCCGTGCTGCCGGCCGACCGCTTCATCGAGGTGCAGTATGAGGATGTGGTGGACGACCTGGAAGGCCAGGCTCGCCGCCTGATCGAGTTCTGCGGCCTGGCCTGGGACCCCGCCTGCCTGGACTTCCACAAGACCCAGCGTACCATCCGCACCGCCAGCCTGAACCAGGTGCGCCAGCCCATCTTCCGCAGCAGCGTCGGCCGCTGGCGTCCCTTCGCCGCCCAGCTCACGCCGCTGTTGGCCGCTTTGGGCATCGACCCCAACGCGCCGGACGCGCCCGCCCCGACGGTGGCGGAGCCGGCCAAGAAGCCGGCCGCCCGGAAGGCCACGCCCAAGGCCGCCGTCAAGGCGGCCGCGCCTGAGCCTGCGGCTGAGTCGGTGGAGGCGGCCAAGCCGGCCGGCCGCCGTCGCAAGCCGGCCGCCACCTGACGGGGCCCGCCGCCATGGACATGAAGGAACTGGAGCAGCAGGTCCGTCCCATGCTGATCGCGGGGCGGGGTGTCGAGGTCGAGGCCATGATCCGGCCCCTGCTGGCCAGCGGCACCGGCCCGGTGACGCTTTGGGCCTTGTTGGCCCAGGCCCTGCGCGTGCAGGGGCGGGTGCTTGAGGCCAAGCCCATCCAGGAAATGCTGGTGGAGGCCCTGCCAGGGCACCTGTCCACCCGCTTCGACCTGGCGGAAACCTTGCTGCTGCTGGGGGAGTTCGACCGCGGATGGCGCGAATACGCCTACCGCTACAGCCTGGCCCACACCACCCGCATTGAACGCAAGGTTCAGCGTCCGCGCTGGGACGGCCGGCCCATCCCGGGCAAGACGCTGCTCATCCATGATGAGCAGGGCTACGGCGATACCTTCCAGTTCATGCGCATGGTCGCCTGGGCCAAGGAGAAGAGCCAGGCCAACGTCATCCTGGAAATCAATCATGAGACGGCCAGTCTGGCCCGGCGGATGAAGGGCTTCGATGCCCTGACCCTGCGTGGTGAGCTGCCGCCATACTTCGATGTCCATGCGGAAATGATGAGCCTGCCCATGATCATGGGCCTGCAGCTCAGCCAGTTGCCGGGCGAGCCCATGCCCTACCTGTCGGCGCTGCCCGACCGGCGGGAGCATTGGCGCAAGCGCCTGGCGCCGTACAAGGGCCTGAAGGTCGCCTTCCTCTGGGCCGGCCGCCCCACCCATTTCAACGACGCCAACCGCTCCATGGAACTGGAGATGCTGGCGCCGCTGGCCCAGGACGGTATCACCCTGTTCTCGGTGCAAAAGGGTCCGAAGGAAGAGCAGGCGTTGAACCCGCCCGCCGCCATGGCCAAGCACGTCGTCAGCCTCAGTCCCGAGATCCGTGATTTCGAGGACACGGCCGCCATCCTGACGGAGGTCGACCTGCTGGTCTCCATTGACAGCTCGCCGGTGCATTTGGCTGGCGCGCTGGGCCGCCCGGCCTGGGTCATGCTGCCCCTGCTGCCGGATTGGCGCTGGCTGCAGAACCGCGACGACACGCCCTGGTATCCCTCCGTCCGGCTGTTCCGGCAGACGGAATGGGGCCAGTGGGGACCAGTGATCGGCCGCGTGGCCCAGGCGCTGGCGGAACTCAAGGCGAAGAAGGTCTAAGGCGCCATGCGGCTGCGGGTCCTGGCGGCGCTGGTGCTGGCGGGCGGCCTGGCCGCCTGTTCCGGCATCCACGGCCGGCAGGAACGCGGGCCCGCGCTGGCCCAGGCCGGCGGCTGGCGCTGGGATTACCTGTCGGCGGGCAGCTTTGACCTGGCGACGGCGGTCAAACCCTACGTCCCCGGCTCCGGCGGCGACGTGCTGACCGTCTATATCGAGGGCGACGGCCTGGCCTATCTGACGCCGACCCAGCCGGCGCAGGACCCGACCCCCACCGATCCCTTGGCCCTGCGCTTGGCCATGGCCCATCCCGGCCCCGGCCCCGTGGCCTACCTGGCCCGCCCCTGCCAATATGGGATGGAAACCCGCCCGCGGAACTGCCAGGTGGGCTACTGGACCAAGGCGCGCCTGGCGCCCGAGGTGGTGGACAGCGCCGGCCTAGCGCTGGACCGGCTGAAGGCCGATGCCCGCGCGCGACGCCTGGTGTTGGTGGGCTATTCCGGCGGCGGCGGCCTGGCGGCGGTGTTGGCGGAGCGGCGCGCCGACGTGGCCGGCCTGGTCACCGTGTCCGGCAACCTGGACTTCGGCCTGTGGACCCGGACGCTGGACCTGACGCCGCTGTCGCAGTCGGTCGATCCGGTCACCGACGCCGCCAAGCTGGCGGGCAGGCCCCAGGTTCATTTCGTCGGCGCCGATGACAAGGTGGTGGACATCGCCATCGCCCAGTCCTTCGTGGCGCACCAGCCTGGCGCCCAGGCCAGCATCATCACCGTGCCCGGCCAGGACCACGGCTGCTGCTGGGCGGCATCCTGGCCCACCCTGGCCCGGCGGCCGGAGATGAAAGTCATCCCCGGCTGGCTGCCCTAAACTCAGCCCGCCGTCCAGTATCCCGTCACCACCGGCCGGCCGCCCAGGGCGCCGGTATGCTCGACCTCGGGGCCCAGGGGAATGCGGGTGCCGGCGCGGGCGAACACCGCCATCTCGTCGAGATCCAGGGTCAGGGTGTGGACACGCCCACCTTCCAGTACCGCGCCGTCCGGGAACTGGTGCCACTGTCCGGCCGGCAGATAGACGGTGACGGTGCCCGCTGGGTTCAGGCAGGGGGCCACCAGCAGGTCGGGGCCGCAGAAGAACTGGTCTTCGAAGGCCCAGGCGGCGCGATCGTCGGGGCAGGCCAGGGCCATGGCGCGCTGCACCGGCAGGCCGGTGGCGGCGGCGGTTTCCATCGCGGTATGCAGGTAGGGGATCAGGCGATAGCGCAGCTTCAGGGCGGCCAGGGTCGCGGCCTCCGCCTCCGGCCCATAGGACCAGGGCTCGCGCGGGCCGATGCCGTGCAGACGCATGTGGGCGGAGAAGACGGCCGCCTGCGCCCACCGGACATACAGGATGGGATCGCGCTGGTCGCGGTAGAAGCCGCCGACATCGGTGGCGTAATAAGGCGCGCCACTCAGGCCCCAGGACAGGCCACCGCGCAGGTTGCCGGCCATGCCCTCCCAATCCGCCTGCGGATCGCCGCCCCACTGGGCGGGGTAGCGCTGCGCCCCGATCCAGCTGGCGCGGGAGAACAGGAAGGGCCCGCTGGCGCAGTAGGTCTGGGCCGCCTCATAGACACAGCGGTTGTAAAGATGGGCGTAGACATTGTGCAGGGCGTGCCCGGTCTCGCCGTTGCTGGCCAGCATGTCGGGTTCCACCTGCTCGCCAAAGTCCGCCTTGATCATGTCGACGCCGGCCTCGAACAGCGGTTTGTGGCAGTCGCGCCAATAGGCGTAGGCGTCGGGGTGGGTGAAGTCGATCAGGCCGCTATCGGGCAGGGGGGTCAGGACGGGCCCGAAGGGTTCCAGGTCCCATTGATAGCGATAGGCCTCGCCCGTGCGCCGGTCCTTGAGCAGCCAGCCCTTGGCCGCCAGCTCATCGAATAGGGGGTTGTTGACTGACACCAGCGGGTATTCCCAGGCGCAGATCTTGAAGTCCATGGCCTTCAGCGTCGCCAGCGTGGCGGCGGGGTCGCGGAAGCGCTTGGGATCCCATTCAAAGGCGAAACGGGTGTCGGTGTCCTGCCAGGCGCGGCCGTCGAAGGTGATGGTGTCGCAAGGCATGCCCTTGGCCCGCACCTCCGTCGCCACGGCGATGACTTCCTCAGGTGTGCGGTAATAGGCCTTGGACAGGATGACACCCAGGCTCCACAACGGTGGCACCGGTGCCCGGCCGGTCAGGCCGGTGTATTGTTCCAGCAAGGCGGCACCGTCGGCGCCTGTGAACAGGAACAGGTCCAGGTGGTCATCTTCCACCACCAGGCCGTAGGCGCGTTGTGACCAGGGGGCGTAGCCCACGCCATGGGTCACAGGGGCCGGCGTGTGGGCCAGTAGGCCCCAGCCCTCCGGCGACCAGGCGAAGGGTGTGTTCTTATAGGACCACTGCCCATTGACACCCAGCGCGTCCTCATTGCGCGACCGCAGCAGTTGCCCCCGATGGTCCAGCTGGCCCCACTTCTCCCCCAGGCCGTAGACCGGCTCGCCCGACTTCAGGTCCAGGCTGACGAACCAGGCGCCGTCCAATTTGGCGAAGGGCGGCAGGCGGAAGCGGCGGACGAAATGCCCATCGGTGGGGGAGGATTGCACCACCCGGCCATCGGCGCGGGTGAGGGTGAAGGACAGGGGCGCATGATCCAGCGTCAGGGTCAGGCCGCCGGCCGTGACCACGGTGCGGCCCTCCTCGGCCGCCAGGGTCGGCGCCAGGGCCTCCGGCTCCTCCGCCAGCAGGCCATAGCCGCCGATGGCGCGCTCCCCCGTCCGCAGGCGAACGCCGAAGGCGTGCAGCGTCAGCCACAGCGGGCCGGCATCGGTCTCCAGCAGGACGGTGGTGCCGGCCAGGCGGGCCTTGGCTGTCACGGTGACGGCGGGAATGCGGCCCCAGTTGGGGGACGCGGACGCGCCGACCATATCCTGCACCACGCTCATGCTCCGTTCCTCGACAGCCATCGGACCCAGCATAAGCCCATACCCCAATCGGCCCCGGCCCCGCCAGGGTTTCCCCGCAGGGCCGGAACGCGCGGAACGGCTGTTCTGACGTCAGAACAAGGGCTTCAGCCGGGATGACCGATGGTGGCGAGAGCCCGGTCCAGTTCCTGGATGGCGCAGACGATGTGGTAGAAGCTGCTGGCCGGCGCCGCCTCCTCGACGAAGGTGCCGTCCGGGTTCAGGCGGTCGCGCCACAGGCCCTTCACCGGGGTGTCGAAGTATTTCATCAGGCCGCGCCCGCCGTTGGCGGCCATGGTCCAGTAGCTGTCGCTGCGGTCGGCGTCGTCGCGGGTGGCCAGGGCCGCCAGCACGGCGGCCTTGATGCGCTCCGTCTGCGGCCACAGGCGGGCGACGGGGTCGTGCGGGGTCAGGTCGTCCAGCAGGGCGTTCATGGCCACCCCGCGCGCCGGGTCCACGCCGGGCCCCTCACCGATGGCGATCATGCGCCAGGCGGCGTCCGCCGCCGCCTTGCTGCCGCTCAGGGCGGACCAGCGCAGCATCAGCCAGGACCATTCGAACTGGTGCCCCGGCTCGACGATGCGGCCGGGCGTGCCGGCCTGGGGCCGCCAGTCACCGTCGAAGAACTCCTTCAGCCCGCCCATGTCGTCGTCGATGAAGCGGGTGAGCGCCAGGCCCACGATCTCCTCGGCCAGGTCGCGCCAGCCGACGTCGCCGCCCTGCTCCATCCAGGCCAGGCAGGCCTCCAGCATGTGCATGTGCGGGTTGGACAGCAGGGGCAGGGTGCGGGGATGGCTCTCCTCGAAGCCGCCCTGGGCGTGGTGCAGGGTGTCCAGGAGGCGCTGGCGCAAGGCCACGGCCATTTCCTCCGCACGGCGGTTCTCCGGCGTGGCGCTCTGCGCGGCGGCGAGCGCGAACAGGGCGAAGGCCTGGTCGTACAGCACCACGGTGTCGTCCAGGGCGGTGCCGTCCGGTGCCACCTTGGTGCGGAACAGGCCGTCGGGCCGGCGGTAATGGTTCAGGAAAAAGGTCAGGCCATGCTCCGCCGCCTCGCGCACCGGGCCGTTCCAGCCGGACCGGGCGGCGACGGAATAGGAATAGACCTGGCGGGCCTGCACCCGCGCCCGGCGGGCGTCGTTGGTGGGCTTGCCGTCCAGCCCCAGTTTCTCATGGAAGCCGCCGTGCATCCGGTCCGCCCCCACCTCCCACCACAGGGGATAGGCATGCTCCACCAGCCAGGCCTTCAGTTGGCCGCGAACGGCGGCGGCGTCCGCCACCGCGCCGGTGGGGGTGGAGTTGGGGGTGGTGGAGGATGGCACAGCCGCCTGCATCATGGGTCACCGTCCGGTCGGGCATCTCGGGAAAGGGTGCCGAGACGATAGAAGGCGGGTTCCTGGCAGGCCAGGGGTAAGGCGGTAATAATTCGGTGACTGGTAGCAACGGATTTGAAGGTGGAGTACTCGACATCCATACCAGGTCGGTGCCTTCAGAAAAACGGCCCGGGCTCCTTTACGGAACCCGGGCCGCATCGTAACCACCGCCTGTAGGGGGGAGAGGAAGGCGGCGGGTGCGATTACTCGGCGGCGTGCTGCGCCGCGTGGGTGCCGAGAGCGGGCTGGTTCAGCTTCTCATGCGTGATCAGCTTGCCGCCCGCCAGCTTGCGCAGCAGGACGTAGAACACCGGCGTCAGGCCCAGGCCGAAGACGGTCACGCCCAGCATGCCGAAGAACACGGCGACACCCATGGCGTGGCGCATTTCGGCGCCAGGCCCCGTCGACATCACCAGGGGAACCACACCCATGATGAAGGCGATGGAGGTCATCAGGATGGGGCGCAGCCGCAGGCGGCTGGCCTCAATCGCGGCCTGGACGGGGGTCTTGCCGTGAATTTCCAGCTCACGGGCGAACTCCACGATCAGGATGGCGTTCTTGGCTGATAGGCCCACCAGCACCATGAAGCCGATCTGGGTGAAGATGTTGTTGTCCCCGCCCGTCAGCCACAGGCCGGCCAGGGCCGACATCAGGCTCATGGGCACGATCAGCAGGATGGCCAGCGGCAGGGTCAGGCTTTCGTACTGCGCGGCCAGCACCAGGAAGACCAGCAGCACGCTGATGGGGAAGACCCACAGGGCGGAGTTGCCGGCCAGGATCTGCTGGTAGGTCAGGTCCGTCCATTCCAGCTTGATGCCCCGGGGCAGAACCTCATGCGCGATCCGCTCCGCCGCCGCCTGGGCCTGGTTGGTGGAATAGCCGGGCGCCGGGCCGCTGTTGATGTCGGCGGCGGTGTAGCCGTTGTAGCGCACCACCATTTCCGGGCCATAGGTCGGGCTGACACTGACCAGCGACGACAGCGGCACCATCATGCCCTGGGCGTTGCGGGTCTTCAGCAGGCCGATGTCCTCGGCATGGGCGCGGAACGGGGCGTCCGCCTGCACCCGAACCTGGTAGACGCGGCCGAAGCTGTTGAAGTCGTTGACATACAGCGAGCCTAAGTAAATCTGCATGGTGTCGAAGACGTCATTGACCGACACGCCCAGCTGCTTGGCCTTCACCCGGTCCAGATCCACGTTCAGCTGCGGCACGTTGATCTGGTAGCTGGAGAAGGTCGGCCCCAGCTCCGGCGTCTTCATGGCCTTGGCGATGAAGTCGTTGGACGCCTTGGCCATGGCCTCGTACCCCAGGGCGCCGGTATCCTCCAGCTGCAGCTTGAAGCCGCCCAGGGTGCCCAGGCCCATGACGGGCGGGGGCGGGAAGACGGCGATGTAGGCGTCCTTGATGCCGGCATACTGCTGGCGCAGGTTGGCGGCGATCTGGGCGGCCGAGATATGGCCCGGCCGGTTGTCGTAATGGTCCAGCGGGACGAAGACGATGCCGGCGCTGGAGCTGTTGGTGAAGCCGTTGACCGACAGGCCGGGGAAGGCGACGGCGTTGGTCACGCCCGGCTGCTTCAGGGCGATCTCCGACATCTTGCGGATAACCTCCTCCGTCCGGTCCAGCGAGGCGCCGTTGGGCAGCTGGGCGAAGGTCACCAAATATTCCTTGTCCTGGGCGGGCACGAAGCCGCCGGGCACGGTGTTTCCCAGGAAGATGGTGAACGCCAGCAGGCCGAGGTAAAGGCCGACCATGATTCCCTTGTGGCGGATGACGCCGCCCACACTGTTGCCATAGGCCTGGGAACCCCGGTGGAACACCGCGTTGAAGCCGCGGAAGAAGGGGCCCAGCACGGTGTTCATGCCGCGCGTCAGCCAATCCTGGCCATCATGGTGACCCTTCAGCAGCAGGGCCGCCAGGGCGGGGGACAGGGTCAGCGAATTGAAGGCGGAGATGACGGTGGAGATCGCGATGGTCATCGCGAACTGCTTGTAGAACTGCCCCGTGAGGCCGGTCATGGCCGCCAGCGGCACGAACACGGCCACCAGGGTCAGGGCGATGGCGATGATGGGGCCGCTGACCTCACGCATGGCTTGGTAGGTGGCCTCCTTCGGCGACAGCCCGGCCTCGATGTTGCGCTCGACGTTCTCCACCACGACGATGGCGTCGTCGACCACGATGCCGATGGCCAGCACCATGCCGAACAGCGACAGCGCGTTGATGGAATAGCCGAAGGCCAGCAGCAGGGCGAAGGTGCCGACAATGGACACGGGCACCGCCAGCAGGGGGATGATGGACGCCCGCCAGGTCTGCAGGAAGACGATGACCACGATCACCACCAGGGTGATGGCTTCCAGCAGGGTGTGGATCACGGCGTTGATGCTGGCGCGGACGAACTGCGTCGGGTCATAGACGATGCGGTATTCCACGCCCGGCGGCATGTCGGCCGCCAGTTCCGTCATGGTCTGGCGCACCTGGTCGGAAATGGCCAGCGAGTTGGCGCCCGGCGACTGGTTGATGGCCATGGCCACGGCCGGCTTGTTGTCCAGCAGGGCGCGCAGGCCGTACTCCGACGCCGCCAACTCGATGCGGGCCACGTCGCGCAGATAGGTGACACCGCCGTCGGCCGTGGTCTGCAGGATGATGTCGCCGAACTCGGCTTCCGTCCGCAGACGGCCGCGGGCATTGACCGACAGCTGCAGCGGCACGCCCTTCACCGACGGGGAAGAGCCGATGACACCGGCCGCCACCTGGACGTTCTGGTCACGGATGGCCGCCACCACGTCCTCGGCCGTCAGGTTGTGCTGGGCCACCTTCTGCGGGTCCAGCCAGACGCGCATGGAATAGTCGCCCGAGCCCCAAACCTGCACCTGGCCCACGCCCTGGATGCGTTCCAGCCGGTCCTTCACGTTCAGGACGGCATAGTTGCGCAGATAGGTCATGTCATAGCGGTCATTGGGCGAGATCAGGTGCACCACCATGGTCAGGGTGGGGGAGCTCTTGATCGTCGTCACGCCCAGGCGCTGCACGTCTTCCGGCAGGCGGGGCAGCGCCTGCGAGACGCGGTTCTGCACCATCTGCTGGGCCAGGTCGGGGTTGGTGCCCAGCTTGAAGGTCACCGTCACCGCCAGGTTGCCGTCGCTGTTGGCCTGCGACTGCATGTACAGCATGTTCTCGACGCCGTTGATCTGCTCTTCCAGCGGCGCCGCGACGGTCTCGGCGATGACCTTGGGGTTGGCGCCCGGATATTGGGCATGCACCACCACGGTGGCCGGCACCACCTCGGGATATTCCGAGATGGGCAGTTGGAACACGGATATCAGGCCGGCCACGAAGATGGCCACCGACAGCACGCCGGCGAAGATCGGCCGGTCGATGAAGAAGCGTGAGATGTTCATGGCAGGTCTCTAGGGAAACGGGTGGGCGCCGGTGGCGACATGGGCCTTAGCCTCAGAGGGGGCCTCATAGGGCGGCGCCAGCGTGCCGGGTCTCGGGGAGGGCGGTCTCACCCGCCATGGCGACGTTCTTGGGCTTCACGGTGTCGCCGGGGCGGGCGAACTGCACGCCGTTGACGACGATGCGCTCGCCGGCCTTCAAGCCCTTGGTGATGACGCGCAGGCCGTCCTGCATGCCGCCCAGGGCGACCTCGCGGTAGGCGACCTTGTTGTCGTCGCCCACCACCAGCACGTACTTCTTGTCCTGGTCGGTGCCGATGGCGCGGTCGTCCACCAGCAGGGCGTCGTGCGGGCTGCTGCCGCCCACCTTGATGCGGGCGTACAGGCCGGGCACCAACATGCCGTCCGGGTTGTCGAACTTGGCGCGCACGCGGATGGTGCCGGACACCGTGTCCAGGTGGTTGTCCACATGCTCCACCACGCCGGTGCGGGAATAGCCGTCCTCGGTGGCGAGGCCCAGCTGCACCGGGGCGTTGCCGTCCTTCACGCTGGCGATGTGGCGCAGGTAGGTCTGCTCATCCACGTCGAAGGAGGCATAGATGGGGGAGACGGAGACCAGCGTGGTCAGCGGCACCGACGCGGCGCCGGCCGCCACGATGTTGCCCACGGTGATTTCCGCCCGGCTGACGCGGCCGTCCACCGGCGCCACCACGCGGGTGTAGCTCAGGTTCAGGCGCGCCACCTCCAGCGCCGCCTCGGCCGCCTTGACGTCGGCGGCGGCGGTGCGGGCGGTGTTCTCCCGGTCATCAAGGTCGCGCTGGGGAATGGCGTTGCTGCTGATCAGCTTGCGGGCGCGTTCCAGGTCGGTGGTGGCAAAGCGCAGGCGTGACTGGGCGGACGACAGCGCCGCCTCCGCCTGGTCCACCGCCGCCTGGAAGGGGCGGGGGTCGATGGTGAACAGCAGGTCGCCCTTTTTCACCAGGGCGCCGTTCTTGAAGTTGACGGCCACGATGGGGCCGGAGATCTGCGGACGGATGTCCACATGCTCCACGGCTTCCAGCCGGCCGGAATAGCTCTGCCAGTCGACGACGGTGCGGTTCAGCACGGGGGCGACCTCCACCTCCGCCAGCGGGGCGGCGGCGGCGGCCGGGGCGGACGCCTGGGCATCACCATGCCCGTGGGCGAAAAAGCCGCCGATGGCGGCCAGGGCGACGCCGGAGGCCAGCGCCAGCACCAGCTTGGTTCGTGCGGGTTTCGTGCGGGGGGTGGTCATGGGATGTACTCCTTGAAAAAATCCTGGCCGGCAAAAGCCTTGGCCCAAAAGCCCTGGTGTGGCGTCACAGGCGACGCCCGAGGAAATTGGCGATGGCCGCCAGGGCCGTGGGATCGGCGGCCAGGTCGGCATGGGAAACACGGGGAAAACGGGTCACTTCGGTGGAAACGCCGGCCGCGATCAGCTGGCCCGCGTACTTCTCGGCCTCGACATGCAGCACGTCGTTCTGGGCGGTGACGATCAGGGCTGGGGGCAGGCCCGCCAGCCGCCGGGATTCCAGGGGCGCCGCATAGGGGTGCAGGCGCTGCGCCGCCTCCGGCAGGTAGGCGCGGTAACATTTGGCGCAGTCGGCGACGGTGATGTCCGAGCCCAGCGCCGTCTCATCCCCCACCCGGGTCAGGCTGGGGTCCAGCATGGGTCCGACCAGAACCTGGGCCTTCAGCGGCACGTCGCCCTGGTCGCGGGCGATGAAGGTGAGCGAGGCGACGATGTGGCCGCCGGCGTCATAGCCCGCGACGCCTAGGCGATTGGCGGCCCCGCCGAAATCCTTGGCATGCTCGGTGGCCCACAGCGCGGCGCGATAGGCGTCGCCGGGGGCCGCGGGAAAGGGGTGGGCGGGGGCCAGCGAATACCCGACGGAGATGACGAAGGCGGGGGTATGGGTGGCGATGAAGCGGGCCGCCGGGTCTGCATCGTCCAACCCGCCCTTGGTGAAGCCGCCGCCGTGGAAAACCAGCACGACGGGCAGTGACGGCCGCAGCGTCTTGCGCGCCACGGCCGGACGGTACAGGCGCAAGGTCACATCCTGGGCGTAGCCCGGGATGCGCGTCTCGCACACCGTCACCTCATCCGGCCCAGCGGCAAGCCCACGGGCCGTTTTTTCACACAGATTATGGCGCAATGGCCTGGACATTTCACACGGACGCCGAAGCGCCCCTCCTGGTTTTGACAGGGTGGACTGTATGCCGGTGCTTGCGCCGAATAAATCAGCGCTTCATGGCAACACAATTCGTATCGGGCGAACAATCCCGGGGGCCGGGGATGCGGAGACGCGCCATGGCCTGCCTGCCATGGCGACGTTCCGGGATGGGGGGCCTGAGCAGGCTGCGGTCAGAAGCCCCGCACCATGACCTTGATGAAGGGCAGCAGGTCGCACAGCGCCAGGCCGGCGAACAGCGACAGACCCATGCCCAGGGTCGCAAGGACCGTCAGGGTGACGCGGGTATCTGACGTCAACAGGCGGGTGGGGGTGGGCTTGTCGCCCGCCAGGGGCCGGGCAACAGGGGTGCCCATGGGATGGCCCAAGGGGTGGACGAGCGTCAGGGGGTTCCGGGCGTCAGCAATCGGGGTAGCCATCGAACGAACTCCTTACGGGCGGGCGACGCCAGGCATAAGCCGGGATGGGCGGCGGTCGCGTCCCGTTTCCCGCCGTCAAATCGGCGTGGAGGCGGGCGGCGGTATCGCCGCGTTCCCGGCAACAGGCTGCCGGCGTCAGGCACGGGGCGGCGGGGCCGGTGGTGATGGACACCGGGACACGCCAGGGACAACGCGTCGACGCCCTTCCCAGTGGAAAGGACGATCAGGCCGCGAGACAGGGTTGAGGCCCCGAGTGGGGCGTTTCACGAAAGGGTGGACCCCGAACGGGGTTCCGGACTGGGGCCGCTGGCCAGCGCATCTTCGGCACCGCAGCGACCGTTTCATCATAGCGAACGGCGCCCTAGGCGGAATACGCGATAATGCGAATACTCTGTTTAGGAAAAACCGCATAATCGCGGCATTGGGCCGTCTATCGTCGATGGATAGCGAGCTGGCGGACCTACTTCAGCACAAGGATCGCGCCAGCTTCATAAAACAGATACGCCTTCTGCGGATCAACAAAGGCGAAGGCACCGACGTTGCTGCCGTCACAACGGACCCAGCCATAAGTGACCTGCGTCCCTGAGAACGACGGCCATGTCCAGTTGGCGCCAAAATGCTGATTGAGATCCGCGATTGGCCTGGATTTGATGTCGTCATAGCTCAAGGCGCGTGTGCAGTCCTCAGCCAGGGGATCCGTCAGCGCGTCGGCCTTCATGACAATCTGCAAACCGATCGTGGACGATAGCGACGCGCGATCTATCGAGGTTGCCCCCTCGATTGCGGTGACTGTCCATGTCTTTTGCCAAAACGGCGGCCCGGATTGGGCGTCGGGTGAAGAGCCCAGCACCATGGGTAGAGCAACAGCCAGTGCGTGGATCGGTTTCATGGAAGGCAACCTTAACTGATAGCCTTCAACAACCTGATGAAGAAATGTGGCTTCTTTGACCAGAAAAAGTCATTGAGCGACACGAGTGCCACGCCAGTCGATGATTGGGAACCAATCCAGTGCGTGGTGTCATAGACTATACCGACATGATCGTGCGGTACATCCGGCCCCTGGGGGAAGCAAATGAGATCGCCAATTTCCGGATTTCCCTTTACGGCCGTGAAACTAGGGCTGCTGAAAATGCTTGCAGCCGTCATGAAGGTGAAGCCTCTTGACGGATACGCCTGCTGCAGCACATAGATTGTAAACCAAGAGCAATCAAATCCGTTCGTTGTGTGGCCGCCCCAGGTGTATGGCTTCCCCTTGGCTTGGTTCCAGACGCTTTTAGCCGCGCCTACGATCTTGGTGTCGCCGGGCCCAATGGCCAAGGTGGTAACCGTGCACAATCCCCATGCTGACGTCCTCTTGGATATTAGAGTAGGTCGGGGCAGCTAATCGACAACCATCACTCAAAAGGTGTATCTCAAGAGGAAGTTACGCGCAAATAAGGCACTTCTCCTCTTCCTCCACGTTGGCGGGCACGGGTGCGGGGGGCTTGTCGGGGCAATGGCTGGTGGCCTGGCCGTTGAACAGGGGGCAGGCGTCGAACAGGTCGGCCACCCAATCCACGAACACCCGCACCTTGGGCGACAGGTGGCGGTTGTGGGGATAGACGGCGGAGATGGGCATGGGCTCCGGCTTCCAGCGCGGCAGCAGTTCCACCAGCTGTCCGGACAGCAGGTGGGGCTTGGCCATGAAGTAGGGCGGCTGGATGATGCCCAGGCCTTCCAGCCCGCAGGTCAGGTAGGCGTCGGAATCGTTGACGGCCACGGGGCCGGCGGTCTTCACCTCCTGCACCTCGCCATTCACGATGAAGGACAGGTCCAGGACCTTGCCGGTGCGGCTGTGGAAATAGTTCACGGCCTGGTGGCGTTCCAAATCCTCCAGCGTTTCCGGCATGCCGTGGGCGGCGATATAGGCCGGGCTGGCGCAGGTGACGCCCTGGAACACCCCCACGCGGCGGGCGATCAGGCTGCTGTCCTGCAAATGCCCGACGCGCACCACGCAGTCCACGCCGTCCTGCACCAGGTCGACCGGCCGGTCACCCATGCCGATCATCAGGTCGATGTCAGGATATTGGCGGCGGAACTCATGGATGCGGGGGATGACCAGCAGCCGGCCGATGGCGCCCGGCATGTCCACGCGCAGCTTGCCGCGCGGGTTCTTTTTCATGTTGGCGAACGAGGACTCCGCCTCGTCGATGTCGGACAGGATGCGGACGGCGCGTTCATAATAGGCGGCGCCATCCGGCGTCAGGCTCAGGCGTCGGGTCGTCCGTTGCAGCAGGCGCACGCCCAGGAAGCCTTCCAGGTTCTGGATGATGGTGGTGACGGACGCGCGGGGCAGGCCCAGCGTATCCGCTGCCTTGGAAAAACTGTTCACCTCCACGATGCGGGTGAACACCTGCATCGCCTGCAACTTGTCCATGGAACTCACCGGATTTCACACGATCCGGATCAATGTAGGGAATTGGCGGTCCAGGTTCCAGGTCGCGGTTGTGGGCTACACCATCAGCGGAACCGGTCCGCCGCCCGCGCGATGGCCGCCAGCTTGTCCTGGGCCGTGCCGCCGGCGCAGATGGGGTTGTCGGCGAAGGTTGCGAAACCGCAATCGGGGTGTAGCAGCACCCGCTCCCGCCCGAACAGGTCGATGGCCTGCGCGATGCGGGCCGCCACCGCGTCCGTCTCCTCCACCGCGGCATGCTTTTGGTTGACCACGCCCACGCCCAGCCGCGCATCGTCCGGCAGTGCGCGCAGCACCTCCATCTCGCCGGCACGCGGTGTGCACATTTCCAACAGATAGGCGCCGACCCTCACCTGGGACAGCGTGGTGACCAGGGGGGCGTAGCTGCCGGACAGGGCCACGCTCTCATCTGGCGTCCAGTTGCCCCGGCAGACATGCAGGGCGGTGCGTTCACGGGGAAAGCCCGCCAGCGCGGCGTTCAGCAGGTCACGGGCGAAGCCCAGTTCATGGTCGGGGCCCAAGGACTCCGACAGGGCGCCACACATGAAACTGCGCTTGTTCTTGGCCCCGGCGAAGACCACCTCCGACAGCACGGGCTCATCGAATTGGATCAGCGCCGCCCCGGCGTCCAGCAGGTCGGCCAGCTCTTCCCGCAGCACCCGCACGATGTCCTGGGCCAGGGCCTCCCGGCTGTCATAGGCCTGGTCGGAAATGCATTCCATCCACATAGTGCGGGTGAGCAGATAGGGCCCTGGCAGGGCCACCTTCACCGGCTTTTCCGTGACCGTCCGGGCGAAATCCACCTCATGCGCCACCAGGGGCCGCGACCGGACCAGGGGGCCGAAGACGGCGGGGTGGCGTACCTCGCCGGCCGGAATGTCCAGCGCCCGCAATTCCGCCGCGAACTCCTCGGGATCGTCCACCAGGGGCAGCAGGTCCGTCAGGGGAATGAGCTGGCAGTTATCCAGCCGGCTGGCGACGAAGCTGGCATAGCTGTCGCGTCGCTGTTCCCCATCCGTCACGACATCCACGCCGGCCCGCTCCTGTGCCGCGACGGCCAGGCGGACGGCGTCGTCTGCCGTTTCATGGAAAGCCTGTTCCGCCAGGCGACCCTCCACATGGGCGTGCATGGCCTCCACCATCCAGCGTGGGCGTGGCCACGAGCCGATGCCCATCACTGCCAGCGGCGGTATGGCCGGGGCGGGGACTGGTTGCCGCCTGGCGGGAAGGGTGGGCGCGGCCTGGGTGGGTGCGGGCGCCGTCTGGGGCGCGGCGGCCCGCTCCGCCAGGGTGCCCTTGCATACCAGGAAACTGCGTTGGCGCCCGACCTTGGTCCAGGATACCAGTTCATTGCGGGTCAGGCGGCACCAGGCCGGCAGATCCTCGTCAACCGACACTTCCGAGGACAGGATTTCCAGCAGGCCGCCGCGCGGCAGCGGGTCGATGTGCCGGCGGATCAGCAAGAGCAGGCCGTTGCCGCAGTCCAGGTCGCCCCCGTCGAAGGAAACATCGGGCGTGTGAGTGTGGTGGGCGATGGGGTCCATGGGGAATCCCTCCAATCAGGGCGTGCTGTACAGCCGGGCGGCCGCGGCGGTATCGAATGACGCGGCCGGCAGATCCACCACCACCCGCCCGTCGGCCAGGCCGACGATGCGATCCGCGGCGGCGCGAGCCAGATCCACCTGGTGCAGGCTGCACACCACGCCCACACCATCGGTGCGGGCAATGCCGCGCAGCAGGTCCAGCACCCCCGCCGCCGTGGCCGGGTCCAGGCTGGCGACCGGTTCGTCGGCCAGGATCAGGCGGGGACGCTGGGCCAGGGCGCGGGCGATGGCCACCCGTTGCTGCTGGCCCCCGGACAGGCTGTCGGCGCGCTGTCCCGCCTTGGCCAGCAGGCCGACACGGTCCAGGCATTCCAGGGCCAGCAGGCGGTCGGCCCGGCTGAACCGGCGCAACCAGCCGCGCCAGGCCGGCACATGGCCCAGGCGGCCCGCCAGCACATTGTCCAGGGCCGTCAGCCGGCCGACCAGGTTGAACTGTTGAAACACCAGGGCGATGCCCCGCGCCATGCGCCGCCGGTTCCCGCCGGTAGCCCGCGTCATGTCCTGGCCGTCCACCCGGACGCACCCCCTATCCGGTCGCGCCAGGCCGGCCAGGCAGCGGAACAGGGTCGTCTTACCGGCGCCGCTGGGGCCCAGCACGGCCACCAGTTCGCCAGCGTGGATCTGGAAACGGACATCGGCCAGGGCCGCGTGCCCGTGAAAGGCCATGCCGATGCCCTCCGCGCGCATCAGAGGCTCCCCCTGATCCATACCGTTGGCGGGAAGGGGGGCGTCCATCAGGCCAGCCTCCGCCGCAGCCAGCCGGAAAACTGGTCCAGGGCCGTCACCACCACCAGGATCACGGCGATGATGGTGACCAGACGCGGGAAATCCAGCAGATCCATGCTGTTCTTCAATTCCTGGCCTATGCCGCCGGCGCCGACCACGCCCAGGACGGTGGAGGCGCGGACATTGAACTCCCACCAGAACAAGGTGGTGGACAGCATGACGGGGGCCACGTCCGGCATCAGGGCATAGAGGATGGCGGTCAGACGCCCGGCGCCGGTGGCCCGCACGGCCTCGAACGGTCCCAGATGGGCGCTTTCCAGATAATCCGCGAACTGCTTGGCGGCGCTGCCCCAGGTGTGCAGGGCGATGCCCAGCACGCCGGCGAAGGGGCCGAGACCGACGGCCGCCACGAACAGCAGGGCGAAGACAAAGCTGTCGATGCCGCGCAGGGCGTTCAGGAACCAGCGCGCCGGATGGTACAGCGCCGGCCACGGCGTGATGGTACGGCAGGCCAGGATGGCCATGGGCAGGGCCAGCAGCACCGCCAGCGTGGTGCCGATGGCCGCCATGGCCACGGTTTCCGCGGTGCGCCGCGCGAACAGGGGCAGTTCATGCAGGTCCGGCGGCCAGGCGGTCGCCAGCCAGCGGCCCAGCTTGGGCAAGCCCACCGCCAGCTTATGCAGGTCGATGCCCGCCAGTCGCCAGGAGACGGCGTAGAAGGCCAGAAGCGTGGCGCAGATCAGCCACAGGCGCAGGCGGCGGCCCGTGAAGCCCCGGTCCGCCGCCTCCATGCGCCGCAACGCCTGTTCCGCGCCACTGGTCATCCGTTCCCGCGCCGCTCTCAGGCCTTGGCCTTGATCTTGCCCAACGCCAGCCCCGCCTTCTCGATCATGTCGTAGGAGGCATGGGTGGCGGTGACGAAGCCGGTGTACCGGTTGGGCAGCAGTGTCTTGGCCTGGTCCAGCGTGATGGCCGTCAGGGTTTTGCGCACCTGGTCCGCCATGCCAGCCGGTGCCGTCGCCGGGAGGACGATGGCGTCGTTGGGCAGGGGATCCGAGGTCCAGACGATCTTGTTCGCATCCTCCTTCACCTTGCCGCTGGCGATCATGGCGTTGCGGTTACGGTCAAAGTCGGTCGCGAGGTCCACTTGGCCGGAGCTGACGGAGATCTCGTTGGCGGCGTGGGTGGCCCCCTCCGTATAGGACCAGAAGGTCTTGGGATCGATCTTCCAAACCTCCTTGGCGTAATAGCTGGGGATCAGCCAGCCGGAGGTGGACCCCACGTCGGCGAAGGAGATGGTCATGCCCTTGGTGTCGTCCGGGAACTTGGCGACCTTCAGCTCCGGCCGGGCGATGATCACCCCCAGATAGGTGGGCTTCTCATCATACTTCACCGTCGCCACGGCCTGGCAGCCGGTGGCGTTGTTGGCGATGATGTAGCCCCAGGGCCCCATCCAGGCCAGGTCCAGCTGGCCGGACCCCATGGCCACGGCCATGCCGGCCCAATCGGTGGTGGCCACCAGCTCGAAATCCACCCCCAGCTCCTTGGCCAGATGGGCGAACAGCGGCATGTAGGCCTTCTTGGTGTCCTCCGGCGACGGCAGCAGCGGCCCGATGCCGAAGCGCAGCGTTTTGCGACCCTGCGCCAGCGCCGGCGTAACCATGGCCGCGGCCATGCCGGTGCCGGCGGCCACGCCCGTGGCGATGAACGTCCTGCGACGCATTCCCCCATCCCTCCTGTGTCAGTAGCTGACGCTGGGCGCGCCGTCGCTCATGAACTCCACCAGCTTGGCGCCACCGACGATCTTGGCGCCGTCGACCAGCTTGTCCTCGTCCAGGCCGCGCTTCTTGAAGCAGGGGGAGCAGACATAGATGGTGCCGCCGGCGGCGGCGAAGTTGGCGATCAGATCCTTCAGCGGGGCGAAGCCCTCTTCATGGATGTCGTCGGCGTAGCCCTTCTGCGACAGGCGGGTGCCCTCGATGGACAGGAACACCACCGTTTCCTTGTCCGACGCGACGGCCGCATTGGCGATGACGAAGGCGACGGTGGCCTTGTCGGTGTCGTTCTTGGCGCAGCTCAGCGAGACGACGAATTTTCCGGGCATGGGTTTTCTCCGTTGAGGGGGGCTCAGGACCAGTCGGGCCGTGAGCGGATCCAGTAGCTGTGGGTGGCGGGGTCATGGGCCAGCAGGTCGTTGCCGGTCATGCGACACCAGGCCGGCAAATCCTCCGGCGCGCCGCTGTCATGGGCGATGACGCGCAGCACCGCGCCCGGCATGGTCTTCAGACGGACGCGCAACAGCATCACCAGTTCGCCGCAGCCCATGCCGCCGGCATCCCAGGTGTCACTCTCCGTCCGCTGTCCGTCCACCATGCCAGCCGCTTTCCGGCCGCGGACCGAACGCGGCCGCGACCCGCTGAGCGCGCGCCGGGGGGCGCACGCCATTCATGACAATGCTTAAAGGGTAAGGAGCGGTAACGGCCAGGGACGTCCCCGTGACACACGGGCAGAAAGTCAGCCCGCACCGGGCATGACGTAGGGCCGAAACGCTCAAGGGCCACCATAGGTTCGCGCTGTCGGCGGCGTCAAGGCGCTGGGCGGGCTCACGGGATGGCGGCGGCGTTTCCACGGCCGATTTTTATAAAGCGCCGCTCAAGGGTTCAAAACCATCAAATGAAAAGGGGCCGGCACGGGTTGTGCCAGCCCCTCTCGTCAACGGCCCTGGTCGGAGAAGGAGGGCTTAGAACCCGGCCTTCAGCGTCACGAAGAACTGGCGCGGGGCCAGCGGGTAGATGGCGTAGGTGCCGGAGGCCGAGCCCACGGTGATGGTGCTGGCCGCCTTCTTGTCCATCAGGTTGGTGACGTTCAGCGCGATGGAGGACGACTTCACGCCCGGGGCGATGGCGCCCAGGTCGTAGCTGGCCTCCAGGTTGAACTGCCAGTAGGACGGGACCCACAGGTCGTTGGTGTAGGTGGCGTAGCGCTTGCCGTAATACTCGCCGCTGACCTTGGCGCCGAACGCGCCGTAGGTGCTGCTGACGATGAAGCGGTTCATCCACTCCGGATCGCCGGGGATCAGCTTGCCGGCGGTCTGCACCGTGCTGGCGCCGCTGACGTAGTTCTGGTCGTACTGGGAGTGGTTGTAGGACAGGGCGTCGTAGACCGAGAAGTGGTCGCCCAGGTGCACGGTGGCGGCCACGTCGACGCCGTCGGTGGTGACGCTGCCCACGTTCTGCAGGATGCCGACGCCGCCCACGAAGCTGGTGAGGGTGGCGTTCGGGCTGATCAGCAGCTGACGGTTGCTGAAATCGACATGGTAATAGTTGATCTGCCCGCCGATGCCGGTGATGAAGCCCAGGTCCACCGGGTGGTCGCCACGCCAGCCGGCCTCATAGGTCCAGGAGGTTTCCGGGTTGCCGGTCCGCTTGAACAGGTCGAAGGCCGCCTGGCTGCCCAGGCTCCACGGCGAGGCGCCGCCCAGGCCATAGGTGATGTACTGGCGCAGGTTCTTCTGGATGTTGAAGAACAGCTGGTCGTTGCTGGTGATGTCCCACAGGGCGCCCACCTGCGGCAGGAAGCCTTCCTTGGTATCGATCTGGCCCTGCGGCAGGTTCACGGTGGTGCCGCTGTAGGAACCGGACAGGGGCTGCACCGGCATCTTGCCATCGGCGAACTGCAGGCTGGCCTTGAAGCCGGCTTGCAGCTTCACGGTCGGCAGCACCTGCCACTGGTCCTGCAGGTAGGGCTGGATCACGTCGTTGGTGATCTTGCTTTCCACCTGGGTGAACAGCGCGTTGTCCGGAACGTCATAGGGCGTCAGCGGGTTGGTCAGCGACAGCTGGTACCAGCGCCGGGCGGTGGTGGTCTCGTTATGCTCCCACCACACCCCGCCTTCGATCTGGTGATCGCCCAGGGTGTAGGTGGCGTTGGAACGCACGCCCTCGCGGTCGATGGTGTATTCCGTGGTGCGGACGCCATAGCCGGTGTTGCCCAGCACGGTCTTCAGGTCCTGGGTCGGATAGTAGATCTTGAACACCGAGGCGGCGCCGCTGATGGGCAGAGCCACGATGCCGCGGCCGTCGTCATGGTGATAGTAGACCTGGTTGTGCCAGACCAGGTTGTCGCTGAACTGATAGTCGTAGCTGAGGTAGCCGAGGTAGTCGGTACGTTGCGCCGCGCTGAAGTAGTTGGAATAGTTGGCGCCCAGGGCCGCCGGGGTGTTGCCCTTGGCGTCGACGTAGGTCAGCGCCTTGGCCAGGTCCGGATACAGGAAGGGGCGGGTGTAGGGCTGATAGGCCTGGTTGGCGGCGATGGAGGTCGCGTCCTCGTTGGGCTCGACCTTGTCCGACCAGTCGAAGAAGGCCTTCAGCGTGCCCTTGTCACCGGCGTGCACGAACTTGCCGTTGACCTGGTAACCACCCTGCTGGCCGTTGAAATCCCAGGCGCGGGAGTCCTGGCGCACGAAGGAGACGTAGCCGCTGTTGCCGCCGCCCAGGTCGCCGGTGTCGATGCGGGCGAAGGTGCGGAAGGTGTCGTAGCTGCCGAACACCTGTTCCACCTGCGCGCCGGCGTCCGCCTTGGGATCGTCGGAGAACACGGCCAGCGTGCCGCCCAGGTTGCTGGTGGAGGCGGTGCCCAGGTCACCGGCGCCCGACGCCAGGCTGATGCGGCCGATGTTCTCGCTGATGATGGCGCGCTGCGGCGACAGGCCGTTGTAGTTGCCATAGGACTGGTCGCCCAGCGGCACGCCGTCCAGGGTGTAGCCCAGCTGCTGGGCGTTGAAGCCGTGGATGTAGAGCGAGGAGTTCTGCTCGTTGTTGCCCCAAGGATCGGCGTTCTGGAAGATGACGCCCGGCAGCATGTTGATGGCCTTCACGGCGTTCACGCCGGGCATGATGGCCTGGATTTCGCGGGTGGGCAGCTCGATTTCCGACGCCGAGCGGCGGGACGAGGTGACGATGATTTCCTGCACCTGATCGGCATCGGCGGCGGCCGTGTCCGGCGCCTGCTGGGCGGCGGCGGGCAAGGCGATCCCGGCCATCAGCGCCAGGGCGGCGGCCGAAGCCAGTAGGTGACGGATATGCATTCTTTCCCCCAGGGTTATGAAATTGCTGGGGTAATAGCCACGCTACCGCAGTGCGGCAAATTAAGATTTGATTTCCGGAATGGTGCGAAAATATTGCTGAAATATGTAAATTATACTTACAATTAATGGTTTATATCTGCTGTGCTTATGTCAAAAGGGCACTATATTGCCGCATCCCTTGCGCCCGCATAAGAGCTGAACGCCAGGAGGCGCCTACTGTCCAGGCTCGCGCTTGTACAGCCTGTGGGGTCTTGTTCCCGCGGCGGGGCCGGCCTAGAAACCTCATCTATAGGTAAGGTTTTCGGGGTTTCCGCCATGCCCGCTTCCGCCAAGCTGAAACGTGAACTTTCCGTGGGGGAGGTGGCGAAACGCGCTGGCGTCGCCGTCTCCACCCTGCATTTCTATGAGACCAAGGGCCTGATCGTCGCCAGCCGCAGCGGCGGCAACCAGCGCCGCTATCCGCGCGACGTCCTGCGGCGTATCGCCATCATCCGGGTGGCGCAGCGGGCTGGCATCGCCCTGGCCGATATCCATGCCGCCCTGGCGACCCTACCCAACGGCCGTACCCCGACCCTGGAAGACTGGCGCCGATTATCGAACGGGTGGAGGGACATGCTGCAACAGCGCATCGACAGCCTGACCCAACTCCGCGACCAACTGGAAACCTGCATCGGGTGCGGCTGCCTGTCGATGGGCGACTGCCCCTTGCGCAATCCCCAGGACCGTTTGGCGGCCGAGGCTATGGGGCCGGTGCTGTTGCAGCGGAGTGAAACGGCCCCCTCGGGGAAATGAGGTGGCCCTGGTCTTAGAGGGAGCATCAGGGGAACGTTGCTTGAGACGGCGTCGTGCTGGATCATCGACGACCTTCAGCGCGGTATTCATCCAACTCCGCAGCCGTGAAGGGGGCTTGGCCTCTGGCCGCGATGGAATGACGCAACGCCGTCAACGCCGCTTTGGCTGAAGCGATGTCCCTGCCCCCATCAATTGGGCTGAGTCTGGCGACGGGACGGCCGTGGCGGGTGATGATCACTTCTTCACCCGCTTCAATCCTATCAAGCAGCGCCGCCAAATCCTTCTTCGCCTCAAAAGCGCCTACGATGGACATGACGGCTCTCAAACTGGTTGGAAAGCTAGTTTAAAAGAGGGCTGGTCATTCGTCTCCGGAAACTTTCCGGTGCCGCGCCCGTATCACCGGGGGCAACCGGGGTTGGAAGGGTGACATGGCGTTAGGGCGGGTGATCGCGCGGCGGGTGGCGCAAGGGGTGATGCTGGCGGCCCTGCTGCCCCTCTGTGCCGGGTGCTTCTTCGCCGCGCGCCAGGGGGTGAAGGCATGGCGCGGGGATAAGGCGGCGGCCGGGCCTTGCGACGGCACGGTACTGCCGCCGGACCTGCCGGCCGGGGCTGATGGGCCCTATGCCCTCAACCAACACACGGTGGCGGAGACGGGCACCGGGCGGGAGGTGCAGGTCTTCCTGCCGGCCCACGCCCTCGGCCCCAGCCCGGTCATCCTCTTCGCCCATGGCTTCGGCGCTGATCGCTGGACCTTGTATGAGGGGCTGATCCGCCATTTGGTCAGCCGGGGTGCGGTTGTGGTGTTCGCACCCTATCCCACCTTGGGTGCCACGCAGGACCAGCGCTATGGCGCGGTGTGGAATGGGTTCCTGGCGGCGGTGGCGGCCGATGGGGCGGCCATGGATCTCACCCGCGTGGGTCTCATCGGTCATTCCTTCGGCGCAGGCGCCGTGCCGTTTCTGGCCACGCGTGCCTTTGTGGACCGGGGCTGGGGTGGCCGGGGTGGCTTCATCCTGATGTTGGCGCCCTGGTACAGCTACGCCACCAGCGATACGGACCTGGCAGGCTTGCCTGCCGCCATCATCCGCGCCTGGCAGGTCTACGACCGCGATACCGTGAATGATCAGCGTATGGCGGTCGACCTTTACACCCACACCCCGGCCACGGCCGGCCGCTATTTCTTCCAGGCCAATTCGGGCACGGTCAGCCGGCCCCAGGGTGGCGCTTGCCCGCTGACGGCTGATCACCGCACGCCGGTGCAGGGAAACTCGCCCCTGCTGCAGCGCCTGGCCGTCTATCCCGTGGTGGATGCGCTGGCTGACCAGGCCTTCGCGCCCAGCCCCGGCACCGCCGCCGCGCTGGCGGCCCTGGGGCACCAGGGCGGCGATGGCTACCGCCCCCTGGTGCGCGAGGATACGCCCGCCCCGGCCCAGCCGCAGGACGCCTACCGCTGGCCCTGGACGCATCCGCGCAACCCTCGCCAGGGCGAGGGCCAGCCCTGATCAGCGGACCACGGGCACGACCTTTTGATCGATGGCGCCGAAGACGCTGCCGCCATCGGCCAGCTTCACCTCCATGCGCACCCGGTCGCCATAGCGCATGAAGGGGGTCTTGGGCTCTCCCTCGTCCAGGATCTCGATGCCCCGCCGCTCGGCGATGCAACTGGACCCGATGGTGCGATAGCTGTCGTTGGACACGGTGCCGGAGCCGATGATGGTGCCGGCGCACAGGTCCCGCGTGCGGGCGGCGTGGGCGATCAGTTCATGGAAGCCGAAGGCCATGGCCCCGCCCTCCGCCGCGCCGAAGCGGGCACCGTTGAACCAGACGTCCAGCGGCCGATGCACGCGCCCCTCCCGCCAGGCGTCCCCCAGCTCATCGGGTGTCACCGCCACCGGGGCCACGCTGCAGGGCGGCTTGGCCTGCACCCAGCCGAAGCCGGTCTTCATCTCACGGGGGGCCAGCACGCGCAGCGACCAGTCGTTGATCTGCACCACCAGGCGCACATGGGCCAACGCCTGGTCCGCCGTCACGCCCAGCGGCACGGGGCCGGTGATGACGCCGAATTCCCCCTCGAAATCGATGCCGTCCGCCTCCGACGGCAGGGCCACATCCTCGGTCGCGGCCAGGAAGCGGTCGGAAACGCCCTGGTACATCAGGGGCTCCGCCCCCTGGACGTTGTCGATCTTGAACACCTTGGCCATCAGCTCGCCATGGCTGAGATAGGCGGAGCCGTCCAGCCATTGCCAGGCGCGGGGCAGGGGCGCCAGGGCCTCGCTCGCGTCGAAGGGGAAGGTGTCGCGGCCGATATTGACGGCATCGTACAAGGCCTGGAGCGCCGGGGCGACCTCGTCCCAGCGCTCGATGGCGTCCTGCAGGGTGGCGGCGATGCCATCGGCATAGGCGGCGCGGCGCAGGTCGCGGGAGACGACGACCAGGCGGCCGTCACGGCCGCTGTTGGTCGGGGCATGGCCGTCGCGCGTGCCGTTGGGTAGGGTGGCGAGTTTCATGGATTATTCCCTCAGCCCACCTGTTCGCCGAACGTCTCGGCGATCCAATCGGCGATGTAGTCGCGGCCGTAGGACATGTTGTCTACGCCCACATGCTCGATGCCGCCCTCGCGCGCGGTGAAGATTTTCAGCTCCCGCTTGGGGCTGTTGACCAGCTGGTCATAAGTCTGGTGGGCGTAGTCCAGGCTGATCTGGCGGTCGTTCTGGCCGTGGGTGACCAGGAAGGGCACCTTGATGCGCTCCACCACGCCGTTCAGGGTCATGCCTTCCGCCTTGGCGAAGAAGTCGTCCATGTCCTTGGCGCCGAACACCCAGCTGACATGGGCCCAGTAATGGGGCACGGGGTTTTCCCCCTCGCGCGCCAAGCGCTTGTGCTGCACCTCGGCCCAGTTGTGGTTGGCGCCCCAGACGACGCCCAGGGCGAAGCGCGGCTCGAACGCCACGGCGCGTGGGGTATAATAGCCGCCCAGGGAGATGCCGGTGATGCCGATACGCTTGGCATCGACGTCGTCCTGCGTCTCCAACCAGTCCACCACCTTGGACGCCCATTCCTCCGACTTATGGGTGGCGGGCAGGTTGTGCAGGCGCAGGGCCTCGCCGCTGCCCGGCTGGTCGATGCACAGGGTGGAAATGCCCCGGCGCAGCAGCGCCTGCGGCAGGCGGGACCAGTACAGCAGCTCTTTGCAGCTATCCAGGCCGTTGACGTAGACGACCACCGGCTTGGGCCCGGGGCCCGGGGCGCGGGTGTACAGGCCGGCGATGACACCGCCCTGGTAGGGGATCTCGATACGCTCCGCGTTCTCCTTGCCCAGTGCCATGGCGCGGCGGAAACTGTCCTGCGCCTTGGCGTACGTGGCGCCGCGGCCGGGATGTCCGTGGCCCTGCATGCGCTCCGCCGTGGTGTAGTAGAGCGAGGCGCGCTGCAGCTTGGTCCCGGCGGAGAAGTTGCGGCCCCGGGCCTCATCCTCGGCGGCCAAGTCCACCAGCTTGTCGGCCATGGCCACCCAGTGCTTCAGGAACTCGCCCGTGCCCGCATCCTCGCCCCGCGCGGCGGCGTCGCGCAGCGGCCGGCACATCTCGTCGATCTCACCGATCTGGGCGCCGGACTCGATGGCGATGTCCACCGACAGGTTCCAGACGTAATTCTTGGGGAAGTATTCGAACATGGGTTCCGGCCTCTGGTCGCGAAAGGGACGCTGGGCCTGGGGTGTCCGGCTGGACCACGGGGGGCGGTATGGGCGCCGCGGCACCCGGTTAGGGGACAATTCGGCCCCTATTCTTGATTTTCCTCCCGCCGTCCGCCGCCGCCACAGGCGCCAGCGATACGCACGGCAAGCACCCTGACGCGGGGGAAGCTATTTGGGAAATCGAACGATGCGATGGAACGCTAACGGTTTGGGTGATGATGCGGTGTGGTCCGCAAGGGATGCCGCGTCCGGTCCCGGGGCCCGTCAAGGGCGGGCCGGGACCGGACGCGGGGCCCTAGTCACGACGCGCGGATCTTGGCCAGGAAGCCATCGACGGCCTGACCCAAACGTCCGGTTTCGTGGGAGATCTCGCCAGAGACTTTCATGACCTGGCTTGCCGCCTCCCGTGTGTCGGCCGCGGCCTGGGTGACGCCCTGGATGGTGACCGTGACCTCCTGCGTGCCGCTGGCCGCCTGCTGGACGTTGCGGGCGATCTCAGCGGTGGCGGCGTTCTGTTCCTCCACCGCCGAGGCGATGCCGGTGGTGATGCTGCGCATCTCCTCGATCACGCGGCCCACGCCCTGGATGGTGGTCGCGGATTCCCGGGCCACCTGCTGCATGTTGGCGATCTGCTGGGCGATCTCGTCGGTCGCCTTGGCCGTCTGGTTGGCCAGGCTTTTGACTTCCGACGCCACGACGGCGAAGCCCTTGCCGGCGTCGCCCGCCCGGGCCGCCTCGATGGTGGCGTTCAACGCCAGCAGGTTGGTCTGGCCGGCGATGGAGGAGATCAGCTCCACCACGTTGCCGATCTTCTCCGCCGCCGTGGTCAGGCCCATGATCTGGACGTTGGCGGCGTCCGCCGTGCGCACCGCGTCCGTGGCGATGGTCGTGGACTTGGCCACCTGGCTGGCGATCTCCTTGATCGAGACCGACAGTTCCTCCGTGGCGGCGGCGACCGTCTGCACGTTGGTGCTGGCCTCCTGCGAGCCTTCGGCCACCAGGTTGGCCTGGCTGTTGGTCTGGTCCGCCGTTGCTGTCATGCTGGTGGCGGCACCGCCCATCTGATCGGCGGCGCCACTCAGGGTGGCCACCACCGCCTTGACGCTGGCCTCCAGCTCATTCGCCATGCGGCCCAGGGTTTCCCGCCGCTCTTCCTCGGCGGCGGCCTGCATGGCCCCGCGTTCCGCCTCGGCACGCTTCAGGTCGGCCGCCATCTTGTTCAGGGCCTGCGCCAGGGTTCCGGTCTCGTCCAATTGATCGACCACCAGGTCCTTGTCCGCCCGGCCGGCGGCCACATCCTCGGCGAAGTGGGCGCTGGCACGGATGGGGCGGGCGATGCCGCGGGCCACGAACCACATGCCGCCGACTGCGCCCGCCGCGATGGCCAGGGCCACGACCAGTTGCAGCGCTGTGTCGCGGTTGCTGCGCTGCTGCAGCGCGCCGTCCAGGGCTGTCGCCTCCGCCATCGCCACGGACCGGGGCACGTCCACCAGCACGGACCAGGGTGTCTTGGTCCGCCCCAGGGTGATGGGGGCGAACGCCTTGATGGAATCGGAGGCCGTGTCCACCGTCACCTGCTGCTTGCCGGCCTGGATCACCGCCAGGTCGGCCTGCCAGTTGTGGTCGAAGCGCTCGAAAGAGCTGCCGATGGAGTCGGGATGTTCGCTGGACGCGACGATCAGGCCCTTGTGGCTGATGATGGTGATCGATGCCTTGCCGCCGAAGACCGACGCCTTCACCTGCTCGGCCAATTGCTGCACGAACGCCAGGTCGAAGTCGGCACCGGCGACGCCGCGGAACTTGCCGTCGATCGTGATCGGCACGGACATGGTGGCCAGATAGACGCTCTTGCCCTGCACGATGTAGGGCAGGGGGTCCAGGATGCTTTCGCCGCCGCCGCCCTGCGGCCCGATATACCATCCGCCCTTCATGACGCCGTTGGGGTGCAGCGCATGGCTGTCATATTCCACCAATGGCTGGATGGCGATGTGGCCCGAGGCGTCGCGCGTCCAATAGGGCAGGAAGCGGCCCGTGGCATCGGAGCCCACTTCATGCTTGTCCTTGAAGGCGGCGTCCTGGCCGTCCAGGGCGTCGGGCTCCCAGGCGCTGTAGGTTCCGTTGAACCGGGGGTTGGCCTTCAGCACGTTCAGCAGCACGGCGTTGAACTGCGCGCGGCGCAGTGCCGGCGCGGTGCTGACCTTGTCCTGGGCGTCGGCCAGCACCTCGAACGTGCGCGCCATGTCGCGGGCGCTGTCGAACGCCCCATCCAGGGTGGACCGGACGATACCGGCCTGGGTGGAGGCCAGGGTCTGCAGGCTTTCCCGCGTCTTGTTGTCGGTCAGTTGCCCGACCTGATCGCCAACGAAGGTCTTGGTGTTGCTGGACGCGATCAGCCCATAGCCGACCAGGGCGCCCGTCGCCCCCAGGACGCACAGCGCGGAAAGCAAACTGATTTTGGTCTGTAAGGATTTAAAACGCATGGCGGTTTCCTGGATGGTGGTGGCCCGTCAAGTCGGCACTTATCCAGGACAAGATACATATGTAGTCTTCTGCTCAGGTGATCCAGATCAATTGGGAATGGTTAATTGCTTTAATCACATACCAATGGATATGTTCGCGCCCTGCTCGTATTTTATAATCAACTTCCATTTCCATGATGCTGCCTTAGTCTTATTTGGTTTCCGCTTTATTAATTTCACCGATCGACCTCGATGGTCTGCGCTGCTGCCTGTCCGCATCACTGGCAAATCCGGGCGACTTCTTCACGGTAGGCAGCCATCGGCCCCATCCCCACGGCGTGCCGGCGGTCGTCCAGATGGCGGGGGTCCCGGGTCGGCAGTGAGACCCATCGTTTCCCGTCGCACCAGCCTTGGGTGCCATAGACCTGTTCCCGCTGGGACGCGGTGGCCAGCCGGTCGATGAGGTAGGCGGCGTGGCGGCGTTCGTCGGGCGGCAGGGTCGCCTGGCTCAGCAATATCCCCAATTCCCGCTGTTGGTAGGCGGGGTCGGCGTCGGCGTGTTGCACCAGCAACCAGGCGCCATTGCTGGCGGCGGGGCCCCAGGTGGTGCTCAGGGGCCAAGGCATCAGGGCCAGGATGCGCCGTTTCGGTGCGTCCAGCCGCTGGTCGGTTTGGCGCATGAGGGTGAGGCGGGCCGCTTTGCAGTCGGCCATCCCATCGCAGGGTGGGCCGCTGCGGGCCGCTTGATCCGCTTGGGTCAGAAGCCATAGCTGTCCCAGGACGCACAGCCGCTGCCCCAGGCCGCAGTCGCCCTGTGCTGTGGAGATCCAGGTATCCAGGGTGGCGCTGAAGCCGGCTGCGTCCGTGCCGCTGTCCGCCAGGGCATCGGCGGTGAGCGGCATCCTCGCGTCGCGCGACTGGGCCTTCACGGCCGTATAAACGGCCGTGGCCTTGTCGCGCAGGGCGGCTTCCGCAGGGCCGCAGCTTCCCCCATCGGCACAGGGCAGGCCCATGAACACGGCCATGGCGGAATTGAGCAGGGAGGAGCGGGCCCCCAGGCAGACGGGTCCTTGGCCGCAGTCCGTCGACGCTTCCTCCACCCAGGCGCTGGCCGCCGCGATGGTGGGGCCCGGACGGGCCGGCGGCATGGTTTGCGCGATGGCGGCCCCGGGTGTCAGAAGGCAGACGGCGGTCAGCCACGGGGCAAGGCGCATGATCCCTCCGGGAAGCGAGCGGGCTCCGCTCTTCCCGATGATGCCGCCGCCCTGTCAGGCCAACCATAAAAAAGGGGCCGCCGGCGGGAAGTCCGGCGGCCCTCAGGAACCTTCCAGGGGGCCAACCCGAGGAAGGGGGCCTGTGGCGCCAACGGCGCCGCAGGCTTAGAAGTCGTACTTCAGGCGCACATAATAATAGCCGCCGTCGTAGCCGTAGGGGCTGCTGAAGGAATATTGCTGGCCCACGCCATAGGTGCCGAACTCCGGCCGGATCTTGGCGGGGTACTTGTCGCCCACGTTCTGGCCGCCGATGCTGGCGGTCAGATCCTCCAGCACCTTGTAGGAGACCTCGGCGTCGAAGATCCAGGCGGGATCGAAGTTCTGCCCCAGGCAGGTGGTGCCGCAGATGCTGACGTTGTCCTCCCAGGCGCCGAAATAGCTGGCACGGCCCAGGATGCTGAACTTGCCGATGTCCCACACGCCCGTCAGGGTGGCGCGGTAGTGGGGGCTTTCGTTCTGCAGATCCTGCACCTGGCCCAGGCCGATGACCGTGGGGTTGTACTTGGTGACGACCGTGTGGTTGATGTTCATGGCCGCCGTGGCGTGCAACTCTCCCGCCGCCTCCAGGTCGAAGGTCTTGTTGGCGACGATGTCGACGCCCTGGGTACGGGTGTCGAAGCCGTTGGCGAAATAGTTCACCTGGCCGCCGACGCCCACCGCCGCCAAGGCGGGCTGGGCCAGGATGTCGGCCGCCGTCACCGAATAGGTGCTGGTGATGCCGATGCGGTCCTCGACCTTGATGTTGTAGTAGTCGACGGTCAGGTTGACCTTGTAGGGCAGGTCGAAGACCAGACCGCCGGCGATGTTGAACGACGTCTCGGGCTTCAGCGCCTGCGAGCCGTAATAACGGGCGATGGCGCTGTTCACCGGATAGGTGCCCTGCTCCACCGGGTTGCCGTTCTGGAAGATGGTGGTGACCTTCGAGACGTTCTCCTGGCCTGGTGTGGGCGCGCGGAAGCCGGTGTTGACGGAGGACCGTACGGCGACCCAGTCGGTCAGCTGATAGCGGCCGGTGACCTTCCAGTTGGTGGTGCTGCCGAAGTCGCTGAAATCTTCATAGCGCAGGGCGAAGCCCAGGCTCAGGTCCTTGATCACGTCCGCTTCGGCGTCGGCGTAGAAGGCGTAGTTGCTGCGCGGGAACTGGCCGGCGTCGGTGGGCGTGAAGCCCGGCATGCCGTTGGACCCCACCGGCACATAGGCGGCATAGGCGCCGGAGGTGTAGGAGGCGGCGTCGCCCGGGGTGATGGTGTAGGTCTCGCGCCGGTATTCGGCGCCGCCGGCCAGGGTCAGCGGGCTGGCCAGCCAATCGATATGGACCGGGTAGGTCAGGTCCAGGTTGAGGTCCGTCTCCTCCTGCGTCTGGGTACCGACATAGAACTGCGTGGGACTGCTGGGGCCCAGCGAGGGGTTGACGGTGTTGGTCATGTTGTACCGCACCTCATCCCGGCCATAGCTGGCGCTGGCGTCGATGATCAGGCCGGATTTGAGGGTGGTCTTGTAGCCGCCGGTGATGCTGCTATCCAGGATGTCACCGTAGAACCAGGGATGGTAGCCGCCGGGATAGACGCTGGCCCAGGAGAAATTGCCACCGCTGGTCAAGGGAAAGGTCGTGCCCAGCCAACTGCTGACCGGGTCGCGGTAGTAGAAGCTTTCCTTCTCGTTGCTGTGGCCGAAGTTGCCGAACAGATAGATCTTGGAATTGTCGGTCAGGTCGATGCCGCTGTTGATGAACAGCCGTTCCGCCTCCACTGCGTTGTCGCCCCAGCGCTGGTTGGGCGTGGGGTAGCCATTGGGACCCGGGTTATAGCCGGACGCCTTCAGGGCGGTCACGTCCGAGCGCTCCACCCCGCGGTCGGTGGGGTCGTTCTTCTGGTATTCGGCGCTGATGTTGACGAAGCCCTTGTCGCCCAGGGGCAGGCCGGAATTCACCTGGATATGGCCGGTGGCGCCGTCGCCGGCATAATCCTGGCCCCATTGCACGATGACGCTGCCGCCGTGGTCGGCATCCTTCAGGGTGAAGTTCATGACGCCGGCGATGGCGTCGGACCCGTATTGGGCGGAGGCACCGTCGCGCAGCACCTCCAACTGCTTGATGGCGATGGCGGGGATCTGGTTCAGGTCGGCGCCCTGCGAGCCCGAGGTCTGGGCGTCGCCGGCGATCTGCACCAGGGCCGAGCGGTGGAAGCGCTTGCCGTTGATCAGCACCAGGGTCTCGTCGGGCGGAAGACCGCGCAGCGTCGGCGGCCGCACGATGCCCGAGCCATCGTCACTGGAGAAATGGCCAACGTTGAAGGAGGGGACCAGGGTGCGGATCAGGTCCTGGGTGTCGCTGCCCGCCTGCCGCTCAAGGTCTTCCGGCGTGAAGACGTCGACGGGCGAGGGGCTGTCGGCCACCGACCGGTCGATGCGGCGGGTGCCCGTGACGACGATGTCGGTGATGTCTGTATTGTCGGCGGGCGCCGTCGCCGCCCAGGCGGTGGATACCAAGGAGGTCGAGGCCAGAAGCGTCAGGGCGGTAAAGGCGCGCAGACGACGCCGTTCATGCGCGGTGGCCCGCGCATTGCCGCAAAATCCCATATGAAGTCTCCCAGTTTATCGTTGCGATACGTTTCTGGGTCGCTTCGTGGTGATTTTCCCCATGCCCGTCTTTTCTTTCCAGAAAGCCTACGGGACGCGACTTAGGGTTGGGGATGCGACATTTCGCCTTCGGCTGAATGTTCTATGACAGGGAGGTGACAGCGTTCCTGCCGAGGTCAGCGTAGCAGGGGACTGTCCGGCGGTACCGCCAATGTCAGCCAGCCGTCGTCCACGAACGCCGGCAGCGCCAGCAGGGACTCGCCCCGGCAGGGACCCTCGATGCACAGGCCGGTGTCGGCATCGAAATGGGCACCGTGGGCATAGCAGAGGATGCGCTGGCCGTCACCGGACAGGAAGCGGTCCTTGCGGTATTCCAGGGGCACGCCCTGGTGGGGGCAGTGGTTGCGGTAAACCAGCACCTGGTCGCCCCGGCGCAAGGCGAAGACGGTGTCGCGGCCGGCCCCGGCGGGGTCGAAACCCCGCGCCTGCCCGGCGGGCGGCAGCGCGGCCACCGGGCACAGCACAATCTTGCCCCGGGGGGCGGAGGCGCCCCCGGGGTTTTCGGTGTCGGCGGTCACCTCAGTGCGCGCCGCCCTTGGGCGGCGGGCCGCTGGGGAACCACTTTTCCCGTGCCGTGAACAGGAATAGCTGCGAGGTGTCGGCACCCGCGGGACGGTGACGCGCTTCCCAGCTGTCGTCGTGCAGGTCCATGTCGGCGTCGTACTCCACGTGACAGCCCAAGGGGCTGTTGAAGTACCAGAACCAGTTCGACCCGAAGAAGTGGCGGCCTGGACCCCAGAAGGTGGTGTAGCCCTTGGCCTCGAACCGGGTGCCGGCCAGCAGCACCTCCGTCCCGCTGCCCATATGGAAGGTGAAGTGCTCCACCCCCTTCATGAAGGGCGGCGTCTGGATCAGGAACAGGGTGTGATGATCGTCCGTCCCCGCCGGGCGCAGGAAAGGGCCCACGCCGGTGAACTTGTCCGTCACGCGGAAGCCCAGGCGGTTGACGTAGAAGGCCTCCGCCTGCTCCATGTTGGGCACGAACAGCACCACATGCGACAGGGTGCGCGGCTCCGCCTTCATGTCGATGTCGATGCCCACCAGGTTGGGCCCGCGCTGCGGCGGGTGGCCGGGGGCGTTGGTCAGGTCGGCCGGGGCGGTGAACGGCCGGCGGATGGTCAGGGCGAAACTGAGGTGGAACCCGGAATCGTCGTCGGCATGCACGCTGCCGTCCTCGCCCCGGCGCACTTCACGGTCCTTGGACAGCTCGGCGGCGATGGCCTCCAGCGTCTCCGCGTCGCCCACGCCGTAGACGATCTCGCGAATGGACGGGGCGGGGCCGATGGCGGGTGGCAGGCGGGGATCGTCGGCGGCACGAACGATGACGCAGGTGCCGTCCAGCGCCTCGAACCGGCCGTCGCCGGCGGGCGTCAGGCCATAGTCCGTCAGGTATTGGCTGCAGGCGTCGACATCGTCGACACCGAACACCAGGGCGTCCGGTCCGATGATATTCATGAGGCGTTCATCTCCCGAGTTGGGGCCGCCCTCTCCTGCGGGGCGATCCACGCTGAACCTTAAGGGGGCGGTCGCCTTTGATAAAAACCGTTCCTTTCCATGCCGATGTATGGACGAAACCGATGGGTCGGAGGACGGCGGCTATGCGCGGGGACGATAGATTCGCAGCGGAAATATCCATTTCCCAAGGGCCCGCCTGGCCGCCTAGCGTTCCCTCAACAAGAACCCAGGGAGGGGAGACCAAGCCATGCCGCGCACCATCGTCCGCTGCCGTCGCCTGTTCACCGGGCTTGAGGATGGCGCCCGCGCCGACCAGACCCTGGTGATCGAGGATGGCCTGTTCACCCAGGTCGGCCCCACCGGGGACGCCCCCGCGCCGGCCGCCACCGACACGGTGATCGACGCCGGCGACCATTTCGTCATGCCCGGCCTGGTGGACGCCCACACCCACATCGTCTTCGGCAACGCCCGTGGCGAGGAGGATATCGACTTCTGGGGCACGCCGGAGTTCCGGGCCCTGCGGGGCCTGTTCTTCGCGCAGCGCGTGCTGGCGGCCGGCTATACCTCCATCGTCGTGCCGGGCGACGCCGGCAATTGCAGCATCTCCGTCCGCGACGCCATCAACGCCGGCCTGTTCACCGGCCCCCGCATCGCCGCCAGCAGCTGCGTCATCGCCAACCGGCACAGCCTGAACGACTGGTTTCCCGAGCATGTCGGCACGCCCGACTATGTGACGGGCCGCCTGTGCACCACCCGCGACGCCCAGATCGAGGAGGTGCGCCGCCAGGCCAAGGCGGGGGTTGACGTCATCAAGATCGCCATGGACGGCACCCATTTCCGCGAGGATGGCACCCACATCGCCGCCTTCACGCAGGAGGAGATCGGCGCCATGGTGGCGGAGGCCCACCGCCTGGGCAAAAAGGTGGTGACCCATGCCTATGGTAAAGAGGCGGTGCTGTACGCCGCGCGGGCCGGGGTGGACGTGATCAACCATGCCTTCTTCGCCGATGATGAATGCATCGAGGCCATGCTGAAATCCGGCAGCCATGTCAGCCCCACCCTGACCTTCCTGCGCAACAACGTGGAATTCGGGCAACCGCATGAGCCCACCGCCGGCTCGGGCTACCAGGGTGCGCAGCGTCGCGTCATCGAGGTGGCGAAGCGCACCCTGACCCGCATGCGCCAGGCCGGCGTGCCTTTCATGACCGGCAGCGACAGCGGCTTCGCCGTCACCCCCTATGGCGAATGGCACGCGCGCGAGATCGAGATCCTGGTGGACTGGCTGGGCTTCTCGCCCGCCCAGGCCCTGCGCGCCGCCACCAGCGTCTCATCCCGGGCCATGCCGCGCGGTCATACCCTGGGTGCCATCGACCCCGGCCGGCGGGCAGACTTCATCTTCGTGGACGGTGATCCGCTGGCCGATGTCGCCGTGCTGCAGCGACCGGGCGTCGTCACGGCCGTCCATATCGGTGGCGTGCCGGTTGCCGTGGAGGCGCGGCGCTATGACCCGTACAAGGTCACCCACCTCAGCAGCCTGAAATGGACGGACGTCTACACCCGCGACCGTGCCGCTGAGCTGGGCCTATGGCACAGTGAGGCCCAATAATACCAAGTAGCGATGATCCTGACCTATGGCCAGGCCCATCGCCCTCAATCGCCGGCGCCGCCATCCGGCGGCTTGGCTTCCGCGCCTTATGGCGCGCGGCGGCAGTCGCCGCCGATACCAAGGAGCGATGAATGGAAATCATCGCTCCTTGGTATAAGTCACCTTGTGGGAGAACACGATGACCGTCCTGACCTGCGCCGTGGCGCTGAAATTGGTGGAGGCCATCCTGGCCGAGGGCAAGGCACGCGGCTTCGCGCCGCTGACCGCCGCCGTGCTGGATGCCGGCGGCCATGTGGTGGCGCTGGCCCGCGACGACGGCTCCAGCCTGCTGCGGCCGCAGATCGCCACCGGCAAGGCCTGGGGCGTGCTGGGCATGGGGTTCGGCGGGCGCGAGTTGGCGCAGCGCGCCGCCAAGATGCCGGCCTTCTTCACCGCCGCCATCGAACTGGCCGATGGCAAGATGGTGCCGGTGCCCGGCGGTGTGCTGATCCGCGATGCCGAGGGCCGCATCGTGGGGTCGGTCGGCGTGTCCGGCGACACCTCCGACAATGACGAGATCTGCGCGGTGGCGGCGCTGCAGGCCGTGGGCGGCCCGCTGGGTCTCAAGGCCGACACCGGCGCCGCCTGAAATTCCTACCACTCAGTGATGGTGGTGCCCGCCGCCGCCGGTCGCGAAGGGATGGCGTTCGGCTTCTTCCGCCTTGGCGGTCAGCAGGGCGACGGCGGCCGGTGTGGCCGGGAAGGGGCCTTGCCATACCGTGCGCAGGGCGCCCCGGCTGTCCACCAACACCAGCAGCGGCCCCTCCGGCGCGCCGCCGATGGTGCGATAGGCCACGGTCGCCTCCGGGCTGGTGCTGCCGCAGGCGGTCGCGGGCGGGGCCCGGTCGGGATCGGTGCTGACGATGATGGGCACCACCGATGTCGCCTGCACCGCCGCCACCGCTTGCGGCGGCACCTCGGCATAACCGATGGCCAGCAGCAGGGGGTGGCCGGCCAGATCGGCCAAGCTGCCGGCCCTGGCCAGCGCGCTTTCAGCCGGGCAGTTCAGGTCCAGTTCCGGCGCGGGCATGCCCCAGGTCCACACGCCCTTGGCCTCCGCCACCGTCGTGCCGCTGTTCAGGGTGTGGATGTAGTCGATCAGGGCCCAGCGCTCATCCTCCGACAATTGGTCGGCGAAGGCCGGCATGACCAGCTTGCCATCGGGGTCGGGCATGCCGTGGGTCAGCCACCAGAAGATGTCGCCCTCGCTATGGTCCAGCAGGTGGTGGGCGGTCAGGTCGGCCGGCGGGATGCTCAGCTTGGCCGCGTCCGGCCCATCGCCGGCACCCCCGACGCCATGGCAGCGGGCGCAGTGGCCGGGGAACAGGGCGGCACCCTGCGCCACCGAGGCGGCGGTGAACCCGGTGGGGGAGGACCAATAGCTGGTGGGGAAGGCCTCCACCGTCAGCAGGTCCAGATCGGGGATGCCGAACCATAGAAAGCCGGCGGCGAGCACCGCCTCAACGGCCCTGCGCTTTAATGATGGGCGCCGCCAAGCTCCTTTCCCCGGCGGGAAGGCGACACCGATCAGGGCTATAATTCCTAGGGTCGTGAGTCCCAAGGCTTTCCAGGCCATGGAGCCGTAATCGGGATCGGACAGGATTTCGCCGCTCAGCTTGCGGGCGAAGGGCCATAGCGGCTGGTCATGCACGCCCGGCACGATGCTGGCCAGCCAGGCGGCCAAGGCCACGACGGCGGTGCCCAGGCCCAATTCCACCAGCACGCAGGCCCGCAGCGCCCCCAGGGAGACGGTGCCCCGCGCCAAGCCCGGGGCGATACGCCAGCGGTTCAGCGCCGCGCAACCCAGCATCAAGGCGAACAGGCCGGCCTTGGCGATGGCGATGTGGCCGTAGGTGGTGCCGATCAGGCCGGCCAGAGTGCCGATCAGTGTCACGCCGTTCAGCAGGGCGGTGGCCGCCAGCAGGGTGACGCAGGTGACGCCCAACGGCGAGAAGCGCACGGCCAGGTCGGCCGCCAAGCTCCGGCTAGACAGGGCCATCAACAGGCCCACCATGCCGCCCAGCCAGGCGCCGGCGGCCAAAAGGTGCAGCACCTCCGCCAGCAGGCCGGGCAGGCTGGCGGCATCCAGGGTGACGGCGACATGGCCGACACCGGCATGCAGGGCCAGCGACAGGCCCAGCACAGTCGCCAGCGTTCTGATAGACGTCTGGCGGCCCACGGCCAGCGCCGCGACCAGCAGCGCCAGCCGCAGCAGCATGACATGGCCATAGCGGGTGGCCGCCGTGGGGGCGAGGGCGCCCATCACGGCGGCGGGGGTGGCGCTTCCCACGAACACGGCGGCCTGCGCCGCGAACCAAACCAAGCCGGATGCCAAGGCCGCCGCCGTCGCCCGCCCGGTCCAGCGGCGCAAGGTCGCGGCCAGCCCGTCACGGGCTTCGCCGGGCGGGGCTTTGCCCACCACCAGCAGGGCGAAGGCGGGCAGGCCCCAGGCGGCCAGGGCCAGGGCGATGTGTAGCGCCCGGGCGATGGCCAGGCCGGTTTCCAACGTGCTCATGGGAACTGTTTAGGCGCCTTACTTCTGAACCTCAAACGTGAAGCTGCCCTGGGACTTGTGGGTGTCGACCGAAGTGACGGCCCAGTTCACGGTGTAGGTGCCGGGGGCGGCGCCGTCGATGCTGACGATCAGGTGCTTGGCGTCGGCCGGGTCGGTGTGGGTGTCGCCCTTGTCCACCTTGGCCCCGTTGGGGCCGGGGCCCGTGACGGTGATGGTGCTGAACTTGGGTTCCAGATCCTCGGTGAACCAGGCCTCCACCTGCGTCGGCGCGGCGGTGGTGCCGCTGGCGGTGGGGACGGAACGCTTCAGGTGGGCATGGGCGGCGGCGGTGCCGGCCAGGCCCAGGGCGATGACGAAGGCGGCGGCGGAGGCCGCGACGGTACGGTAGGTCATGGGCGTATCCTTGAGATGAAAGGGGAAACGGGTGACGTGACCGGGCGTCAGAGCGACACTTTCAGGCCGCCGAAGAAAGTCCGCCCCGGGAAGGGATGGTAGAGGAAGTACTTCTCATCATTGAGATTGTCGACGCCCAGGTCCAGCGTCAAATTGTCCAGCACCTTGTAGTTGATGTGGACATCGGCGACCAGGAAGCTGTCGAAGGCGCCGAATACCTTGGCGACGCTGTCGGTGTTGTCCAGCGTCGAATACTGCTTTCCACTATAGCGACCGGCGATGGTGAAGGCCCATTGCTCATCCGGCCGGTATGTCGCCGCCAGCGTGACGCGCCAGTCGGGAACATAGGGCACATGCTTGCCCGTGGCCGTGGTGCCGGCGCTGCTGGCGAAGTTGGGATCGGACAGGATGGTGCTGTCGACATAGGTGACGCTGCCCGACAGCTCCAGCCCCTTGACCAGAACGTCGCGCTGGCTGGCGGCCAGCTCCACACCGCGGTTGCGCACCTCATCCACGTTCACGGTGTAGCTGACCGGCGTGGCGCCCGTTAGGAAGGCCGTTTGCGCGATCAGGGCGTCGTGCGTGTTCTCCTGGAACAGCGACAGCCGCACGCGCCCATCCGTGAACGTGCGTTCCACCGCCAGCTCGCCGCTCAACACCCGCTCCGGCTTCAGGTTGGCGTTGGGTGCCGTGTAGGTCGTGCCCGTCTGGACCAGCTGGTACAGCTCACTGACCGTGGGGAAGCGGTAGGCTTCGCCGAAAGAGGCGGTGACGTGCCATTCGGCGGCGGGCGTCCAGGTCAGGGTGGCCTTGGGCGAGAAGGCGCCCGTCTCCGTGTCCGGCTGCTCCACCCCCTTGCCGCCGCTGTAGTTATAACCGTCGAAGGCTTGCCACCGCTCCAGGCGGCCGCCCAGCGTCGCGGTCCAATCGGGCAGGAAGGTCCATTCGTCCTGCGCCCACAGGGCCAGGGTCTGGGTCTTGCCCCGGCCGCTGCTGTACAGGCCCTGGCCCTGATCGCTGCCGCCCTGCCAGGTGCTGGTGCTGTAGGTGGGGTTGACCAGCTCGTACTGATCCGCGTGCAGGCCGGCGCTGACCGTGTTGGACGGCGTGGTGCGCCACAGGGCCTTGGCGTCCACGTTGGTCCAGTTGGTGCCGTCCATGCGGGCGATGCGGCCGGCGGTGCTGAATCCGGTGCCGCTGGCGGTCACGCCGGTGGGGGTGCGCTGGATGTCGTCCAGCATCTCGTAGTGGCTGGCCGTCACCTCCGCGTCCCAGGGGCCCTTGCTGTCGCTGCGCAGGGTGACGCTCTGCGCCAGATGGCTTTGCCACAGGCTATACTTGCCGCTGGCGAAGCCGGACAGGCCGGCGAAGGTGGCGGCACCGGTGCTGTCGCGCAGATAGGTCTGCACATCCGACGTCGCGTCGTTCTGCCAGTACCCCACCGTGTAGTTCAGGCGCCAGACCGGCGTCAGGTCATATCCCAGCTTCAGCTTGGCGTTGGTCATCTGGGTGTGCAGCAGGCCGCTGGCGCCCACGACATCGGCCACGGCCCCCGTCTTGTTCTGCGCCAGGAAGGTGCCGGTGGTGCCCGTCGGCACCTTGCCGTTGGTGACGAAGCTCAGCGGCTGGCTGTCGCTGTCCTGGTAGTTGGCGCTCAGCGACCAGGTGAAGCGTCCCATCCGGTCGCCGACATGGGCGCTGGTCTGCGAGGTCACCAGGTCCTTGTGCGTGCCGTACAGGCCAAAGCTCTGCACCGCTTCCGACTGGCGGGCGTCGGCCTCCAGCCTTTCCGGCGTGCGGGTGGTGATCTGCACCACGCCGCCCATGGAGTTGCCGGCATAGGCGGCGGAATAGGGGCCGTATAGCACGTCGACCCGCTCGATCTCCTCCGGCGCCACCAGGCCCCAGCGCGGCGCGCCGACGGTGTTGTTGTTGGCGATCAGGGCGGAGATCAGCACGTCATCGGCATAGACCAGGGTGCGCGCGCTGGAGTTCACCCCCCACGTGCGGGTGGCCAGCACGGCCTGGGTGTCGCCGTTGTTGCGTTTGCGCAGGAACAGACTGGGCAGGTATTTCAGCGCGTCCTCGCTGTCCAGGACGTTCTGCGTTTCCATCACCGCGACGCCGGTGACACCCACCACCGTCTGCGGCGCCGCGTACCGCTCCATGGAGGGGCGGTCGGCGGTGATGATGATGGGGTTGGCGGCCAAGTCCAGGTCGATATCGGCCTCAGGCGTGGCGAGGGACGGACCCGCGGCCAGGCCGGCGCCCAGGGCGACGGCGGCGGTGAACAGGCGGCGCGACAGGCGCCGGGATGGGCGAACCCAGGATGGGCGAACCATGAAAGGCGATCCTTCGGGGAACGGCCGGCGGCGGCCCGGATGATCCGGGCGGCATGACCGTTCAGGACAGGGGGCCGTCGCCCGTCCCTGCGGCGGGGACGGAACGGCGGGCTATGGCTGGGATGCCCGGAGGCCGCGACGGGTCGCGGTATCGCACTGTGGATGGGTGAAGGACCCCGGGCGTTCAGGCCGCCAGGGGCGGGGCGCGGGCGCCCGGTGTGCCCGGCAGGCGTGACCGGGGGCGGCGGGTCCGGGTGACGGGGCGCCAGGCCCGGCCGATGCGCCGGGTGGGCAGGGCCAGGACCAGCAGCAGCAGGGGGATAGCCAGCGCCGCCAGGGCGGCGAAGGCGCAGGGGCCCATATGGTCCTGATCGCCGCCCGCCCGATGGTCGTGGGGAACGGCCTGGCCTGGTATCGGCCAACCGCCGGCTTCCGCATCGGGGTGATGGTGGTGGGCGTGCGCGGACGGGGCGGCGGCCAAGCCGTCATCCACGGGGGCAGTATCCATCACCCGGTCCATCAGGTCGTGCACACCGGGGCACAACATGAACGGGGCGGGCCCGCCGGCGGTGTTGACCATGTAGCCGACGGGAATCAATCCGCGCAGCAGCACCGCCGCCAGAACCACCCAGGCCCATGCCCTCGGCGCCCGCCGGACGCGCCCGAGGTCCAGGGACCTCAGCGCGGCGGTCAGCGCAGCCGACAGGGGAAGCAGGGAGGAAGACGTCATGGTGCTACTTATGTGGGTTATTCGGCTGTTGGTTGGCAACCGAAACGATGTGCTGGCCAGCATCCTATTCCGGCCGCCATTTGTCCACCCTGAGATGGATCAAGCCGGCCATCTCGCCCCGATCGTGTCTGCCGAGGGGTGAAGGGGCGCCGCGCGCCTCAACCGGCCGCATATATTAGAATAATAATTCTGCGAAACCTATCCCAGGCCATTTGCTCGACAGGACCCCTCGTACGGGATTTCGGCTTGCGCCGTTAAAAGCGAAAATCCAGAAAAATGGCGGCCGGCGATGGTCTTCGGTGAGGGGAGGACAGTTAATCTCCGGCTGGGGTGATGTTCAGTTCACTGATAGGTGGGTATCGGTGAAGCCGCATTGACAGTTCGGCAAGGGAGTGGTTATCCAAGAACTCGAACAATAATTCTAGTTCCGGGAGGGAACGCGCATGCGGAAGATGTGGGGGCCGTGCGCCCTGATGCTGGGCACGGCGATGGTGGCGTTGACGGCGTCATCGTCGAACGCGCAAGAGGCGGGCGCGGCAGAGGAAACCACCTTGCAGGATATCGTCGTGACCGCGACCAAGCGCGCGACCGACGTGCAGAAGACCCCCATCGCCATGGACGTGGTCACCGGGGACGCCTTGGCCAATCTGGGTGTGAACAGCGTGGACGCGCTCAGCAACGCGGCGCCTGATGTCAACTTCGCCGGGGGCGGGCTCAACAGCACGGTCATCACCATCCGGGGCATCTCCAGCCAGGACGTGACGGAACTGGGCGATCCGGCTGTGTCCCTGAACTTCGACGGTGAATACCTGACGCGGCCCCTGGGGCTGAACGGCGCCATGTTCGATATCGCCCGGGTCGAGGTGCTGCGCGGGCCGCAGGGGACGCTGTACGGCCGCAACGCCACCGCCGGCGCCATCAACATCATCACCAACCGTCCGTCCGATAAATATGAGGCTACGGGTTCCCTGGACGTCGGCAACTACGGTTCCATCATCACCCAGGGCATGGTGAACGTCCCGGTCAGTGAGACGCTGGCGCTGCGCGCGTCCTTCATGACCAATGACCGCGACGGCTATCGCGACCATGGGGACAACGGCAAGTCGGACGACGCCCAGATGCGCGCCGTTCGCCTCCGGGCGCTGTACACCCCCACGGACCGCTTCTCCGCCCTGATCACCGGGGAATACATGCGGGCCGGCGGCGTTGGCACCCAGCCCAGCGGCTTCCTGCTGCCCAGCACTCCGGCGACGCTGGGCAAGGTACCCTCCACCTATGTGCCGGATCTGGGCAACACCTCCAACTGGCCGCTGGACATGAAGGGCTTCTTTCACCTGGCCCAGTCCGATCTGCGGTGGGAGCTGAACTATGACTTCGACTGGGCCCGGCTGACCTATGTCGGCGGCTATCGCCGCGTCACCAGCCATCAGTTGAACGACATCAGTGGCACCGCCACCCAGGTGGTCGACTATGACAGCCGTAGCGACTACACGACCCAGGGCCATGAATTCCGCCTGTCCAGCGTGGCGGGCAGCCCCTTCAACTGGCAGACCGGCGTCTATTATTCCAATGAGGACCAACTGACCGACAGCGGCCTGTTCACGCCGGCGACCGCGTTCAACGGCGCGCGCGACGTCTACACGGTCAAGTTCAACTATCCCAACGTGAAAGCCACCTCCACCGCCCTGTTCGCCCAGGTGTCGGAGCCGCTGACCGACAGCTTGACCTTCACCCAGGGCGTGCGGTGGACGCATGACGAAAAGTCCCGCGTCGGTACCCAGAACACGCTGAATTTCGGCCAATACTTCGGCAGCGGCGGCCACACCATCGCCTACACGCCGCTGGACGTGGGCGGCCAGGGCTCCTGGTATCGCACCAACTGGCATGTGGGGCTGGATTGGCAGGTGGCGCCGGACAGCATGGTCTATGTGAAGGCCAGCAGCGGCTACAAGTCCGGCGGCTTCACCACGGTGAACACCTACGGGCCGGAAGATTTGCGGGCCTACGAGATCGGCACCAAGAACCGATTCTGGAACAACCGGCTGGAGGTGAACGGCGACCTGTTCCACTACGATTACACCGGCCAGCAGGTGGCCACCTTCGTCCCCACGAACGACGGCACGGGCCTCAGCGTCCTATCCACACAGAACGCCGGCGCCTCCACCATGGATGGGGTCGAGGCCGAGGTGACGGTGATGCCCACCAAGGCCGACAAGGTGCATTTCTCCGCAAACTATCTCTTCGCCGAGTTCACCAAGTTCACGGGCGCCCAGGCGGTCATCGTCAGCAGCGTCTCGGACCCTGGCAGCGTGTCGGTGGACCTGAAGGGCAACACCCCGCCGCAGTCGCCCAAGTGGACCCTGGGGATGAGCTGGGAGCACACCTTTAATTTCAGTTGGGGCGATCTGGTCGCCACGGCGCAGGGGCGCTATCTGTCCGCCTACTACCTCACGCCCTACAATTTGCTGGCGGACCGGCAGCCGGGCTATCACCAGACCGACCTCAGCCTGGCCTATTACGCGCCCAGCGGGCACTGGGACCTCATGGCCTATGTCCGCAACCTGGAGGACAATCGGGTGCTTACCTATTCGTCCTTCACCTCTCAGGGCGGCAGCAACGTCTATTCCTTCACCTTCGCCCCGCCATTGACTTACGGCGCGCGGCTGGCCGTGCACTGGTAGGCCTCTTCCTCCCTACCTGTGACGGATATTGGCCAGCCCCCGGGATGAACCGGGGGCTGGCCTTTTTTTATCCGCCCTACCTAACAGCAGATCAGAACTTGTAACCGGCCGTCAGGCGATAGTAGCGGCCCAGGATGGAGCTGAAGTACCGGGTGGTGCTGTATCCAGCCTGCGGGAAGGGAACGTGGGAGTTCAGCACGTTGTCGACATTGAAGCGAAGGCGATAGCCACCGTCGAACTCATACCCCACCGAGGCGTTGTACATCACGTACGGGTCCATGACCGGGTACTGGTAGTTGGACAGCGGCGTGTTCACGCTGATGCGGGTTTCGCTGTAATACTGGGTCTGCCACAGGAAATCCAACCCACCGTTCTTGTAATCGATGTTGGCGGTGAAGTTGTTGCGCGGTTCCTGCACCCCGCCCACGGTGTACTGCTTATCGCCCGTGCCCACCTTGTAATAGTGGCTGAAGGTATGCAGGTAGTTGACGCTGAAGTCAACCGCGCCGTAATTGTCCGGCAGGCCGAACTCGCTGAGGTTGACGGCGTAATTCAACTCCGCCTGCAAAGCTTTGAAGCTTTCGATGGCCGCGTTGTAGTAGCCCTCCGACACCGACGTCACCTGGCCGGTGCTGTCACGGGTGAAGGTGCTGCAGAAGGAATTGCCGGGGGCGCCGTCATAGCAGGCGTCCAGCAGGTCCGTCGCGCCCAGCTGCGAGATCTCGTTGCTGATGTCGATGCTGATGTAATCGGCGGACAGCGTCAGGCTCGGGATATAACGCGGACGCAGCACCGTGCCCACCGTCCAGCTGTCGGCGATCTCGTTCTGCAGGTGGGGGTTGCCGGAACTGGTGCCCGGGATGGTGAAATCGACGATGTTGGAGGTGAAGGGCTGGGTGATGCCGGCGGCGGCGCAGTTGGCCGCGCGCTGGGCGGGGTTGGGGCCGCCGTTGATGTAGCGGGCGTCGCAGGGATCGTTGGCGGTGTCGAAGATCTGGCCCTTGGGGCTGAAGGCTTCCGTCACGGCCGGGGCGCGGAACGACCGGGTGTAGTTGCCACGGAACTTGATGTCCGGGATGGGCTGATAGCTGCCGCCGCCGGTGTAGGACCAGAAGGTACCCGTCAGGTTGTTGTCGACGAAGCGGGCCGAGCCCTCCAACTCCAGATTGTAGATCAGCGGCACCTTCATGTCCGGCGCCACCACGGGGATGTTCACCTCAGTGAAACCCTCGTTGGTGTGGTACTCACCGGCCACCGGGTCGATGGGAATGCTGTTGCCGAACTGGGTGCGGGTGCCATCGCCGTTGGGCTGCCCATAATAGAAGGCGCCAGGATCGAAGGCCGTCGTTTCACGGCGGTATTCATAACCGGCGGAGAACTTGGCGTCGCCAGCCGGCAGATTGATGATGGTGCCGCCGATGTCGGCCAGCACGTCGTACTGGGCGTTGCTCTGCTTGGGATGGGCGATGGCGGTGATGTAATCCGTCGCCGCCTTGCTCGCCTGGTTGATGCCGAAGACGTTCAGCGGCGCGCAGGTGCTGCTCAGCGTGGCGATGGCGGCGTTGGTGTAGCCCGGGGCGCAGACGATGTTGCCGCTGCTGTCCCGCACCGCGTTGATGGCGTTGAAGAAGTTCTGGGTCACCAGCTGACGGTCGTCATTCGACGTGTCCGACTTGCCGTAGGTGCCCGTCACTTCCCAGTTGAAGGTACGGTTGAGGGCGGAGAAGTCGCCCTCCAGGCCTGTCACCACGCGATAGATGTCGGTCGTGGTGCGGAAGGCGCCGGTGGCCAGGTCCGTATTGGCACGGGCCATGTAGAAGGTGCTGGGGTCGGCACCGTTGGCGGTCAGGTTGTTGATGATGGTCTGGCGGTCGGCGGCGCTCAGATAAGGGTTGTTCGTGTTCAGGATCAGGTTGCCGTTGACGTCGCCCGCGTTGCCGAACAGGGCGGTGTTGTAATAGGGCTGGTCGCGCAGGTTGGCGGCGCGCAGATGGCCGTACCACAGCTCGGTGTTGAAACGGATATGGTCGGTCAGGTCATAATGGCTGAGCAGCGTGACCTGGGTCCGGTTGCTTTCCGTCAGCAAGTTGCCGAAGTCGCCAATGGGGAAGCCGCTGCCGCCCGCCTGATAAAGGGAGCTGCCCGTCAACTGGCCATTAATGAAGGGCGTCAGCTGGCCATTGGGGCCAAAGAATAGGGCCTGTCCGGCATCATTGGTGATGGCGGATGAAGCCTTGCCCCGGGAAATGGGCACGCCGTCGTCCACCATGGGCATGCCGGTGTTGGTGAAGACGTTGTAATGCTCGCCGCCAGAGTACAGCTGTTGGGTAAAGGTTTGGCCCTTGGTGGCGCTGCCGAAGAAGTTGCCGGCGCTGCCGGCCGTCCCCTTGCGGTCTTCGTCCGTCAGACCATTCTGTTTGTCATACTGAACGGCGACGGTGATGTTGCCGCGGCCGTTGTTGAAATTCCGGCCCAGCACGGCTGACGCGTTGTAATCGGCGGCATCGCCGTATTCCGACAGGCCGCTGGAGACGCTGACGTCGGCACCCTGGTAATCCTTTTTCAGGATGATGTTGACGGTACCGGCGATGGCGTCAGAGCCGTAAGTGGGCGCACCACCCACCGCCATCACATCCACGCGCTCAACCAGCGACGTGGGGATGGCCGACAGGTCCACCGGGCTGCCGGCGACGGCGCCGAAGATGGACGAGCTGGCGGAGGAGACGAAACGGCGACCGTTGACCAGCGTCAGGGTGCGCTGGGACCCGAGATTGTACAGGTTGACGTAGGTCTGGCCAGCGCCAAAGGAACCCTGGCTGCCCACCGGGCTGTTGCCCGGCACGCTGAAGGCCGGCAGCTCTTGCAGCGCCTGGCCCAGGTTGGTGAAGCCGCGCTTGCTGATCTCGTCGGCGCCCATGACCTCGGCGGGCTGCATGGTGTCGAAGTTGGTGCGCTTGATGCGCGAGCCGGTCACGACGATTTCGTTGAGGGAGCTGGACTGCTGCGATCCGCTGGTGTCGCCCGTATCGGTCGACGAGGCGGCCTGGGCCACTTGCATCTGCGGCGCCGGCGCCGGCGTCGGGGCAGCCTCCCCACCCTGCTGCTGCGCCCAGGCGCCCGATGCGGCGCCCACCGTGCCGATGGCCGCACCCACCATCAAAGAAAGGCGCAGGCGGTTAAGCTTCTGGAAAAAAAGCGAAGATTGGGTAGACCGACCCATCATTTGCCCCCGTTGTTCTTTAGACCCGTTTGTAGGTCCATCAAAATTTAAGCGGCGGCCCAGGGTCAATGCGGTTTTGTTGCTCATTGGTTAACGTTTTTGGTTTGCGTCGCAAGAATGCAACACAACCGGGGCATTTATATAACTTTCCGGTGCGACAATTTTTCACACCCACGTCGATTTGGGTAGTGCATGCGTCGCGCCCTGGCCGGCCATGCCCGTCAATAGTCACAGCCTTTAGTCGCCGCCCGCTTTGACCCGTAACTAGCGATAGAAAAGGGGCGACTCAGGCGCTTCGGCCTGCAGCCGCGTCCCACCCCAGGGCCAGGGCGCCGGCCAGACCCGACTCGCCGTCCAGGCCCGGTGGGACGATGAAGGTGGTGAGGTCGCCGGTGACGGCGGGGTGGTCGATATAGCCGCCGATGTGACGGCGGGCATGGTGGCGGACGTGGTCCAGCAGGCCGTGCCGGGCGCCGACCCCGCCGCCGATGACGATGCGCTGGGGCGACAGGGTGAACAGCAGGTTGGCGGCCATCTGGCCCAGATAATCGCCGACCAGGTCCCAGACGGGGTGGTCGTCGGCCAGCTCGGTGGCGGGGCGGCCGACGCGCGCCTCGATGGCGGGGCCGCAGGCCAGGCCCTCCAGGCAGTCGCCGTGATAGGGGCAATGGCCGGCGTAAGGGTCGCGGGCGGGGTCGCGGCGCACCAGCAGGTGGCCGCCCTCGGGATGGACCAGGCCATGCTGCGGCCGTCCGCCGACCACCACCCCCACGCCGATGCCGGTGCCGACGGTGACGTAGACATGGCTGTCCAGGCCCTGGGCCGCGCCCCAGCGGCCTTCGCCCAGGGCGGCGCCGTTGACGTCGGTGTCGATGGCGACGGGCACGCCGCCGGGCCTCAAGTCATGCACGGCGGCCGCAAGGGTATCGCGCACGGGGGCGCCGGCCCAGCCGGGCTTGGGCGTGCGGGTGACGGCGCCATAGCCGGGGCGCCGGGGATCGAGCTGCAGGGGCCCGAAGCTGGCGATGCCCACGGCGTCCAGTCCACCCATGCGGCCGGCCAGGTCGCGCAGGGTGTCGGCGCAGCGCGCCAGCGTTTCCTCCGGGCTGGTGGTGGGGATGCGGACGGTGTCGATGGTTGTCGGGCGCGCGGTGCCGTCCATGACGGCCGCCCCGACGATGGCCTTGGTCCCGCCCAGCTCGATGGCGCCGATACGCTTCATGGCGCGACCTCGGACGTTGGCCCCGCCGCCACGATCCATCGCGTCTGCCACGGCCCCAACGGCAGCGCCGTCAGGTCTATGGCCGTCTCCGCCACCGCGTCCCGCCAGGCGTCGGTGGTGGTAGGCAGCGACACGGTCACGGCTTGGCCGGTCAGGTTGGCCAGGCATAGGACCGCCCGCGCCCCCACCCGCTCAAATCCCAGGATGCCGGGGGGAAGGCCGGCGAGGGGGCGGGCCGGCTCAATGCCGCTCAGGGCGTCCAGCGTCGCCCGCACCCGGATCAGGCGGCGCAAAGCTGTGTGAAAGGTCCCCGCGGCGGTGGCGCTGTCATGGCGTTCGGCGGCCCGGTTCCAATCCATGTCCGGCCGGTGCAGCCAGCGGCCTTCGCCCGCCGGCAGGCCGGCAAGCGGGGCGTTGGTCAAGGCGATCTCATCCCCCATGTACAGCACCGGCAGGCCATCCAGGGCCAGGGTCACCTGGTACAGTTGCAGCAGGCGCGCCAATGCCGCGTCCGTGTCGGCCTCGCCGGGGCGTCCCTCGGGCCGCAGCCCCACCAGCGACGCCGCCATACCGTTGGTGCTGGGCGCGCCATCGCCGTCCGCCTGGAAGGCGGCACCCAGGGCGTAGCTGCCAGGCGTGGCGCCGGCGTAGAAGGCGGACACCCGGTGCAGCGTCTCCTGCGGGATCAGGGCCGCCAGGGCATCCCAGATGATGTCGTCGTGACAGCGCACATACGTGATCCAGGCCGCTTGCCGGGGCCGGACCGCCAGGCGGTCCAGCAGGGCGTGGGCGGGGGCCGCGTCGCCGGTCGCCTGGGCCAGCCACAAGGCGGTCATCATGCCGTTGTTGTAGGCCAGGTGGCATTCATTGGCGGCCGGCAGCCCGGTGGCGTCGTCCCGCCCGAAGAAGGACACGACGTCATCGGGATCGACGATGGCCTCGCCCTTCAGCAGCACGGCGGGGGCCGCGATGGCCAGCAGCGCCCGCCAGGCCCGCACCACCCAATGGGTTTGCGGCAGTCCGCGGCAGGCGGTGCCCGGTGCCTTCCACAGAAAGGGCGTGCTGTCCAGGCGGAAGACGTCCACCCCCTGGTTGGCCAGGTGCAGCAAAACCTCCAGCATTTCCTGGAAAACCGCCGGGTTGGCGTAGTTCAGGTCCCATTGATAAGGATAGAAGGTGGTCCATACCCAGGCCTGGCCGCCATCGCGGGCCAGCGCCGGCTCCGGCGTGAAATTGCCCGGGGCTGTCTTGGGGAAGACCTGGCCCAGCGTGGCCTCATACGCGGCCACGGACTCCGCACTCTCCAGCACGTGGTAGTAGGCGCGATAGCGCGGGTCGCCCGCCCGTGCCGCCTGCGCCCAGGCATGGTCGCGGGCGGTATGGTTGCACACCACGTCCAGGCACAGCGCCATCCCGGCGCCATGCGCGGCCTGGGCCAGCGCTGTCAGATCTTCCGTCCGGCCCAGCCTGGGCTCGATGGCGCGGTAATCGGCCACGGCGAAGCCGCCGTCGTTGTCGCCCGCTTGCATGGCCAGCAAGGGCAGGGCATGCAAGTAGGTGACGCCCAGATCCGCCAGATAGCCCAGCCGCGCCTGGACGCCGGCCAGCGTGCCGGCGAAGCGATCCACGTAGAAGCAATAGCCCAGCTGGTTGGAACGCTGGAACCAATCGGGTTCCGCCAGCCGGCGGTCGTCCCGCTCCGCCAAGGGGGCCGGTCGGTTCAGCGCCGCCGTGGAAACGACGTTGCGCATCCGGACCAGCCAATCCTCCACATCCGGAACCCCGGCATAAAGGCGGCGCAGCAGCGCCTCGGCCGTCGGCCAATGGCGGTCCAGGCGCTGGCGCAGGGACTCGGCCCGGCTTGGGGTCCGGCTGGAGGGGGAAGAGGTCATGCCGTTAAATCCCAGGGTGATCGATAAAAAGACCGGCTGGCGGGCGTGTTTCCACGAGAGAGAGCCCAAGGGCGGGCGCCCACCTGGGGAGGGGAAGGTGGGCCCCGCCAGCCGGTGCCAGGATCAGAAGCTGTACTTCACGCCGGTCTTGAAGGTGCGGCCGTTGATGGACCGCGCCAGCAGGATGCCGTTGCTGGGCACGGCATCGGTGGTGCCATCCACCTCCGTCAGGCCCAGGGTGTTGAACAGGTTGTTGGCGGAGAAGGACCAGACGATGTCGTTGGTCAGGTTGTAGGTCGCGAACAGGTTGACCTGGGCATAACCGGGCATCACCAGCTTGTTGGTGGTGTCGGTGTAGCTGTCGGTGGTGCCGATGATGTTCACGCCCACGCTGTAGTCGTTGCCCACATAGGACGGGGTGATCTGGTAGACGAAATCGGCCTGGCGCTGGGGCACGTTGCCCACGTCGCTGGGGGTGATCTCATCCTTGGTGATGCGGGAATGGGTGTAGGTGACGCCCGCGTCCAGTTGGAAGGCGCCATAGCGGTAGCTGGCCTCCAGCTCCGCACCCTCCGCGTCATAGACGCGGGAGATGAAGCGCTGGGTCAGCGAGGTCACGTCCTGGTTGGCTTCCTCGGTATTGGCGTAGAAGCCGGTCAGGAAGACGCTGAGGCCGATGTCCGACCGCCATTTCACGCCACCCTCGGCCTGCTTCACCTTGTTCACCGCGTTCTGGTAGGCGGTGGAGCCGTCGGCGTTGATGGAGCCGAAGGCCAGGCGGTCGGCGTTGGCGCGTCCCCCCTCGCTATAGCGCACGAACAGCGCCAGGTCGCGGTCGATGGCGTAGTTGGCGCCGATGGAATAGGAGATGTAGTGCCAGTCGTAGTTGACCGGGTTGGCCACCGACTGGTTGACCACCGGCACCGTCAGCTCCGGCACCTGCAGCACGCCGTCCTGGTTCACGTCCAAAGCGGTGGTGCCGGTCGGGCCCGCGTAGCTGCCCGAGGCATGGCCGTAGTCATAACGCAGGCTGGCGTCCACCGTCAGCTTGTCCCACGCCCAGTTCACCGCGGCGTAGGGCGCGTCGATATCATAGTGCATGTCATAGCTGCGCACGCAGCAATTGCCCCAATAGGGCTCGCCATAAGCGACCAGGCCGTTGGAGGTGACGGTCTTGCCGCTGGCGTTCAGCACGTTTAGCAGCGCGCCGTCCTTGCCGTTGACCGTCTCGAGATAGGTGTTCCAGTGCCAGTCCATGTCGATGTTCTGGCGGGCCTTGTAGTAGCCGAAGGAGACGGCGCCCTTGCCCAGCGGCAGGGTATCCAGCGTCTTGGTGACCTTCAGGTCGTTGGTGTAGGTGCCCAGGTCGTTGAGCTTGACGTTGAACAGGGCGATGCGGGAGGCGAGCCCGTTGCCGCCCACGCTGGCGGCGCTGACCGTCTGGCCGGCGTTGGGGCCGCTGGCGTATTGCAGGGTGGCGCCGGTGCCACCGATTTCCGTCGCCAGGACGGAGGCGCGGTCAACCTCCTGCGGGTAGGGGCCGACGAAGTCGCCGGTATTGTCGGCCACGCGGAACTTGTCGTCCAGCGTCCAGCCGGGCGCCACCTCGAATGAGGCCTCGCCGCCGAACGCGGTGCTGACGGGGTGATAGCCGTCGCCGATGTTGGTGGTCAGGCGGTTGCCGTTGGCGTCTATCGCCAGGTCCTTGCGGAAATAGGGCGATTGGAAGGCGCCGCTCAGCGCGTCGAAACCGGCCAGGGAGGAGATGTGCGGGTTGCTGCCGCTGCCGGAAATGGCCAGCGGCACCGGCAGGTAAACGGGCGACCGGTCGTTCAGGTATTTGAAGTCCAGGCGGATGAAGCCCTTCTCCATGTCGTGCGTGACGTTGGCCTTCACCTGGCCGCCGTTCATGGCGTCGTCATAACCGACGGACCGCGGGCCCTCGCCAGTGTGGTAATAACCGCCGACATGGAAGCGCCAGCCGGGGGCGATGGGGCCGCCATAGGCGAAGTCGGCTCGCGTCTCGTTGTAATCCAGGCCGCGGGTCAGGCCGATGGCGCCGCCTTCCTTCTCGCCCGTGTCGCTGACGAAGTTGATGACGCCGCCCGGCGCGTTGCTGGCGAAGGTGGAGGCGGAGCCGCCGCGGATGGCCTCCACCCGCGAGACATTGTAGTCGGCGCGCAGATAGGTGTCGGCGGTGCCGAAGGCAATGTCGCCGAACTGCATGATGGGCAGGCCATCCTCCTGCAACTGCAGGAACTTGGCACCACCGGAGGCGACCGGCAGGCCGCGCACGGCGATGTTGGCGTTGCCTTCGCCGCCCGACGCCTCGGCACGGAAGCCCGGAATGTTGCGCAGGATGTCGGCGGCGCTGCTGGGGGACGACTGGGCGATCTGGTCGGGGTTCAGGGTGCTGACCGAGACGCTGGTGTTGAACTTGCTCTGCGGCAGGGCCGTGGCGGTGATGACGATCTCATCCAGGTCCAGGCCCTGCTGGGCTTGGTTCTTGGCGGCGTCCTGGGCGGGATCCTCGTCGGCCAGGGCGGGGGTGAACAGGGCAGGCGTGACGGTGACGGCGGCGCCCAACAGCAGGGCGCGGGCCAAACGGCGCTTCATGGCGATCTCCCTAGTTTGTCTTTTTTTGATTGTCGATTGCGAGCGGCCTCCCCGGCCGCCTCTGGACGTCTATACCCAAACACATGTTGCAACCGATTGCAACAGTCATTTGGAAGTTTGCGGATTGGCACCATTTGACCGATGCCGATATGCGGTGAAGGCCCGTTAATCTTTGTTAACCAAGGGATTGTCAGTCTGTTCTGTCATGAGCCAACCCGTCGCCCCGCGCATCGGAGCATTTATTTTTATACAACCGATTGCAATTTCCTGTCGGCGCGGTCAAGGTGCATCCGCTGGGGCCCGCCCCGGCAGCAAGGATAAGCAAAAGTTGAAGGGAGGACGGGATGAACGGCGGCAGTCCGCTGGGGGCCTGGGATGTGGCGATCATCCTGGTGTATGTCGTGGTCATCATCGCCATCGGCCTGGCGGTCAGCCGGCGGCAGAGCACGGCGTCGGATTATTTCCTGGCCCACAAATCCAAGACCTGGCCCGTCATCGGGCTGGCCCTCCTGGCCTCCAACATCTCCAGCACCACGCTGATCGGTTTGGCGGGGGCGGCCTACGACCATGGCATCGCGGTTTTCGACTATGAATGGATGGCGGGCGTCGTCCTGGTCTTCTTCTGCATCTTCCTGCTGCCCTTCCTGCTGAAAACCGGGGTCTACACCACGCCGGAGTTCCTGGAGCGGCGCTATGACCGGCGGTCACGCCTGCTGTTTTCCGGCCTGACGCTGTTCCTGAACATCGCGGTGGATACGGCCGGGACGTTGTATGGTGGGGCGTTGATGTTCCAGCTGGCCTTTCCGGCCGTGCCCATGGGCGTCATCGTGCTGCTGCTGGCGCTGGGCGCCGGCATCTACACCACGGCGGGGGGCCTGGCCGCGGTCATGGTGACGGAAACCATCCAGGCGGTGCTGCTGCTGACCGCCGCCGCCGTCATCGCCGTCATGGCTTTCAACCAGGCGGGTGGCTGGGACGTGGTCATGGCCGCGACCAAGCCGGAGATGCTGAGCCTGATCCGCCCCGCCAGCGACCCGGTGCTGCCCTGGACGGGGCTGATCACCGGGGTGCCGCTCATCGGCTTCTATTTCTGGTGCACCAACCAGTTCATGGTGCAGCGCGTGCTGTCGGCGAAGAGCATCGACCATGGCCGCTGGGGCTGCCTGTTCGCCGGCCTGCTGAAGCTGCCGGTGCTGTTCCTGATGGTGCTGCCCGGCACCGCCGCCCTGCTGCTGTTCCCCGGCCTGCCGCGGGGCGACTTGGTCTATCCCTCGCTGGTGTTCAAGCTGCTGCCGACCGGCGTGGTCGGCCTGGTGGTGGCCGGCTTCCTCGCGGCCATCATGTCGGCCACGGCCTCCACCTTCAATTCCGCCTCGACCCTGGTGACCATGGACTTCGTGCGCCTGCGCTGGCCCCACCTGGGGGAAAAGCGCCTGGTCGCCACGGGGCGGCTGGCCACCCTGGCCTTCATGGGCCTGGCCGTGCTGTGGGCCCCGCAGATCGCCCGCTTCGGCTCGCTATGGCAGTATCTCCAGGCCATCCTGGCCTATGCCGTGCCGCCGGTGGTGGCCCTGTTCCTGGTGGGCCTGTTCTGGGCCCGGGCCAACGCAACCGGTGCCTTCGCCGCCTTCGCCGGCGGGTTGGTCCTGGGCCTGGGGCTGTTCGTCTACTGCGTGGTGCTGGGCAATGGCGGGCCGCATTTCCTGCTGATGGCGCCCCTGCTGGTCCTGGCCTCCGCCGTCATCCTGGTCGTGGTCAGCCTGCTCACCGGCGACGGCAGGTCAAAGGACGGGGCCACGAAAGAGGGGGCGGCGCTGGTATGGACCCCCGCCGTCTTCCGGGCGGAGACGGCGACGTTGGCGGGGCAGCCGCTGTGGATGAACTACCGCGCCCTCTCGTTGGGCCTGCTGGCCCTTACCGCGGTCCTGGTGTGGTGGTTCCGCTGACCACGCCGCTGCTGGCCCGCACCACCAGTTCGGTCGGCAGCATGACCGAGCGGGTGGGGCGACCGGCGATCTGGGCGAACAGCAGGTCCACCAGCAGGCGGCCGCCGGTGGCGGTGTCCTGGCGCACGGTGGTCAGCGCGGGATTGTAGAACGCCGCCATCTGGACGTCGTCATAGCCCACCACGGCCACATCCTCCGGCACCCTCAGGCCCTGGTCCTGCAGCGCGCGGATGGCGCTGATGGCGATGACGTCGGAACAGGCGAACACCGCGTCGAAGGTGGCGCCGCCGCAGATCAGGCTGCGCATGGCGGTCAGCGCGGCGGCGCTGGCGAAGCGCGTCGGCACATCCAGGGCCGGGTCGGGCTCGATGCCTGCCGCCGCCAGTGCCGCGACGTAGCCGTCGTGGCGCAGACGCATTTCCGGCACCGTCCGCTGCCCCAGGAAGACGATGCGGCGCCGCCCCTGGGCGATCAGGTGGGCCACCGCCCGCTCGGCCCCCGCCTTGTTGTCGGAGCCGACGGTGACGTAATGCTGTTCCGGCAGTTGGGCACCCCACACCACCAGGGGTAGGTTGCGATCCGCCAGCCGCTCCAGGCCCAGATGGGCGGTGCTTTGGCCGATGGCGATGAGCCCGTCGACGCGCCCCGTATCCACCAGGTCCGCCATGCCCGACGCCCGGCCGGGGCCGATCTTGGACAGAAGCAGGTCATAGCCGTGGTCGGCCACGGCATCGGCGATATGGCCCAGCAGCTCCAGGAAGAAGGGGTCGGAAATCGGCTGGTCGTGTTCGTGCAGCAGGGGGATGACCACGGCGATGGTGTGCGTGCGCCCCTTGCGCAAGCCCTGCGCCCGGGTGTCGACGCGGTAGGAATGGGAATCGACCAGGACCTGGATGCGGGCCCGCGTTTCCTCATTCACCAGCGGGCTGCCCGACAGGGCGCGCGACACCGTGGATTTGGACACCCCCGCCATGCGGGCGATGTCATCCATCTTCACGGCGCCCGTCTTGGCCCTGGGCTGCGCCCCGTCCGGGGTGGCATCGGAATGCGTCGTGGCCGCGATGGCCGGCTTGTCAGCCATGTCCCGATCCTGACAGTTCGATGAAGCGACCATACACCGGTGCGGAAGGTATGCCGATGGTCACGCCGCGTCCCAACCTAGGGCCAGGGCGCCGGCCAGACCCGACTCGCCGTCCAGGCCCGGTGGGACGATGAAGGTGGTGAGGTCGCCGGTGACGGCGGGGTGGTCGATATAGCCGCCGATGTGACGGCGGGCATGGTGGCGGACGTGGTCCAGCAGGCCGTGCCGGGCGCCGACCCCGCCGCCGATGACGATGCGCTGGGGCGACAGGGTGAACAGCAGGTTGGCGGCCATCTGTCCCAGATAATCGCCGACCAGGTCCCAGACGGGGTGGTCGTCGGCCAGCTCGGTGGCGGGGCGGCCGACGCGCGCCTCGATGGCGGGGCCGCAGGCCAGGCCCTCCAGGCAGTCGCCGTGATAGGGGCAATGGCCGGCGTAAGGGTCGCGGGCGGGGTCGCGGCGCACCAGCAGGTGGCCGCCCTCGGGATGGACCAGGCCATGCTGCGGCCGTCCGCCGACCACCACCCCCACGCCGATGCCGGTGCCGACGGTGACGTAGACATGGCTGTCCAGGCCCTGGGCCGCACCCCAGCGGCCTTCGCCCAGGGCGGCGCCGTTGACGTCGGTGTCGATGGCGACGGGCACGCCGCCGGGCCTCAAGTCATGCACGGCGGCCGCAAGGGTATCGCGCACGGGGGCGCCGGCCCAGCCGGGCTTGGGCGTGCGGGTGACGGCGCCATAGCCGGGGCGCCGGGGATCGAGCTGCAGGGGCCCGAAGCTGGCGATGCCCACGGCGTCCAGTCCACCCATGCGGCCGGCCAGGTCGTGCAGGGTGTCGGCGCAGCGCGCCAGCGTTTCCTCCGGGCTGGTGGTGGGGATGCGGACGGTGTCGATGGTTGTCGGGCGCGCGGTGCCGTCCATGACGGCCGCCCCGACGATGGCCTTGGTCCCGCCCAGCTCGATGGCGCCGATACGCTTCATGCCGACCCTTTCCCGTTAAGGGGGGCATCCTGCCAAGGACGGCGGCGCCTGACAACGCCGACGCCGTGTCCCGGAACCGTCTTGGGGCCCTGAATTTTCCTCGGGGTGCCAGGTATCAACCTGGCATTTCAATGAGGGGGCGCACCTCCACCGCGCCGTTGGCCGCCAGGGGCACTTGGCGGGCGATGGCCAGGGCCGCTTCCAGATCCGGCGCCTCGATCAGGTAAAAGCCCCCCAACTGCTCCTTCGTTTCGGCGAAGGGGCCGTCATGCACCGTCTTAATGCCCCCGGTGGTGCGGACCGTGGTGGCGCTGGCCACCCCGGTCAGGCCGGCGCCCCCAACACGCGCGGCACCCAAATCCCGGGCGAACGCCTCATGTCGTGCGATCATGGCCTGCAGCAGCGGGCTGTCCCGCTCTTCGCCATAAACCGCCTCATCCTCATAAATCAGCAGCGCGTAGTACATGGGGGGAAGCCCTTTCCGTGAGGGGGTGAACGGCGCGTTCCGCGTCCGCCGCCTAAGAGACGAGTGGACGCCACCGGATCCGACAACGGCGATCGCAGCGTGGAAAATTTTTTCGTCGGACTCAAGGAATGGGGATTCCGCTTGTCTAGCGGGCCATCCCCGCGCCAGTCTGGCGGGGCAGTCTGGAGCAGGCCTCAGGAAACCATGACCCTCGTGTCGAATGTCCGCCGCCTTTCATTCCCGGCACCGGGAAGCCTTACGGGCCGCCGCCATTGTGTTAGGGCCTGCAAGGATCATTTCTTCACCGTAATGGATGGTCGCTCATGAGTCGCTGGCGCCTGTTGGCTAGTGTGGCGGTCCTGGCCGCCGCCTGTGTCCCTCACGCCTGGGCCGCGCCGCCGACGGACGCCGCCGACAGCCTGAAGACGCTGGTGGAGGTGTCGGCCGACCGACTGGCGATGGCCCACCAGGTCGCCTTGTCCAAGTGGGACAGCGGTGCCGCCGTCGAGGACGGGGGGCGCGAGGCGGTGGTGATCATGAGCGCCGTGTCGCAGGGCGAGGGCCTGGGGCTGGAGCGCATCTGGGTGGCCGGCGTCTTCCGCGCGCAGATCGAGGCCAACAAGCTGGTGCAATACAGCCTGATGGCGGATTGGGCGCGCGCCGGCGCCGCGCCGGACCATGCGCCGGTGGATCTGGTGCGGGACGTGCGGCCGCAGTTGGACATCGCTCAGAAAACGATGATGGCCGCCTTGCCGGGCGTCGCCCCCATGCGCGCCCGCAAGACCTGCCGGGCGGAGGTGGCGGCGGCGGTCAATGACTATCTCTACCGGCGGCAATTGCCGGCCGGCACGCTGGACGCCATCGCGCTTGATCGCGCCATGGCCGGCGTATGCGGCGGTTAGCCCGCCTCCATGTCCTCAGATCCGATAAAGGCGCCTTTCATGAGAGACCGCATCCGCGTGCGCGAAGACCGTGTCCTGTCCAAGGGCTGGTCCGTGCTTCGCAGCGTGACCTTCGATTATCGCCGCCGCGACGGCGATTGGCAGACCATGACGCGCGAGGTTTATGATCGCGGGCACGGTGCCGTCATCCTGCCCTATGACCCGGTGCGCGGCACCGTGCTGCTGGTCAGCCAGTTCCGCTATCCCGCCTACGCCACCGGCCATGCCGCCCCGTTGATCGAGGCCATCGCCGGCCTGCTGGACGACACCTCGCCGGAGGACACCATCCGCCGTGAGGCGGAAGAGGAGGCGGGCTGCCGCATCGGCGAGGCGCGCAAGGTGTTCGAGGCTTTCATGAGCCCCGGTTCCGTCACCGAAAAACTGACTTTCTTCGTCGCCCCCTACAGCGCCGCCGACCGGGTGGGCGCCGGTGGCGGACTGGCGGCGGAAGGCGAGGATATCGAAGTGCTGGAACCCACCTTGGAGGAGGCCCTGGCCATGGTGGCCGATGGCCGCATCGTGGACGCCAAGACCATCATGCTGCTGCAATACGTCAGGCTGAACAGCCTGGCAGGCTGAAGATCTGCGCCGGGGCCGGCCTGGTCAGACGCGCCTGACCAGGCCGCCGTAGCCTGCCACGATGGGGTCCGCCGTCAGCAGGGGAATACCTTCGGCATGGGATTGGGCGATCAATATCCGATCAAACGGATCGCGGTGCAGGGGCGGCAGATCCTGCACCGCCAGCGCATGTGCCCCCGTGATCGGCAGTTCCTCATAACCGTTGTCCAGAAGCCCCCGCCGTAGCAGCTTGGGATCCACCTGGAAGTCAGCGCGTCCCAGCCCGCGCTTGATCACGACCTCCCAAAGACTTGCGACACTGAATAGGCAGTCATTGCTCAAGTCGCCCAACAGGACTTGGACATCGCCCGACAGGCGGTCCGGTGCGCTGGCGGCCCAAAGAAGAATATGGGTGTCGAGCAAAAACTTCACGGCGTGCCGCCAGAAAATAGCTCGGCGATGGTATCGCCAGCCATTCGGTCGAAGTCGTCTGGAACATGAAGCTGTCCCGCCAGAAAACCTAGGCGCTGGGGCGCGTCCGAATCCTTCTCCGCTAGCGCGATGACTTTCACCATTGGTTTGCCGGCCTTGGCGATGATGAAGGACTCACCCTGAGCGGCCTTGTCAACCAGACGCGACAGATGCGTCTTGGCTTCATGAATGTTCACCGTCCGCAAGAGGGCCTCCATCTATAAACTAAGTTCTATTAGTTTAGTCCGTTTTTTCCTCGGCCGCCATTCTCCTCTCCATCACCTTCCGCGCCGCGACCCCTTTGTTAACCGGGCAGTGCTTGCGGGCCTCAATCCACGTAGATCATGAACTGCTCATACCGCCCGGCATCCGCCCGGGCGACGATACGCACGCTGCGGCTGGCGAAGGCGGCCTGGTAAATCTCTTCGGTGAAGCCGCCGCGCAGGCGGCGGGCTATCGGCTTAACATCCTTCAGCGCGCCCAGCGGGCCCAGGGTGGCGGCGTAGTCGGCCAGGGCGGCCGGGCTGAAATAGGCGGCGCCATTGGCGGTCAGGTGCGCGGTGTCGGCGCGGCCCTGGGCCAGGCCCTCCAGGAAGGCACGGGCGGTGGCCGTCTCGGTGGCGCTGGGCTGGGTAGACAGCGGCAGCGCGGCGCTGATCTTCTGGGCGATGGCGGCGGGGTCGCCATAGTCGCTGTTGACCAGCACCACGATGGCCATGCCCAAGTCCGGCCACACCCGGTTCTCCGCCAGGAAGCCCGAAACCTCGCCACCATGGCGCAGCAGGCGGGCGGCGCCGTCGCTGGTGACCGTCAGCCCCAGCCCATAGCGCGTGTCCTGCCCGTTGTTCAGGCGGACGCTGGTTTCCATGGCCGCCCAGCTTTCCGGCTTCAGCAACTTCCGCTGCATCAGGGCGATGTCCCAGCGCGCCAGATCCTGGGGCGTCAGGGCCAATTGGGCGGCCCCGACCAGCCAGCCCGCCGCCTCCTTGGGCGCTGGGCGCGGTTGGCCCAGGGCGAAGCGGGTGTAGCCGGCGGCGTCCTTGGGTCCCAGGGGGCCTTGGTCGATGTCGGCGGCATCCAGCCCCAGGGGCTTCAGCACCCGCTCGTTCAAGAAGGTGAAGAAGGGTTTGCCTGACGCCTTTTCCACGATGCGGGCGGCGATGGTGAAGCCGGTGTTGGAGTATTGCCAAGACTCGCCTGGCTGGAAGTCCAGCGGCACCCGGGCCCAGCGGTCGAAGATGCCGTCGGTGGTGATGGGCTTTTCCATCATGGCCGGGACATAGTCCTGCGGCCAGAAATCCCGGTAACCCGCCGTATGGCTCAGCACCTGGCGGATGGTGATGCGGTCGCCATCGGTCAGGTTGGGGATGAACTTGCCCACCGTGTCGTCCAGCGACAGGGTGCCATCCTCCACCAGCAGCATCAGGGCGGCGGCCGTGAACTGCTTGGAGACCGAGCCGATGGCGAAGCGCTGGGCCGGCGTCGCCGCCACCGCCGGCTCCCGTCGCGCTTGGCCATAGGCATGGACATAGGCGATGGCGCCATCGCGCACCACGGCGATGGAGGCTGCCGGCGTCCCCGTGTCGGCCAGCGCCTGCGTCACCGCCGCGTCGATCTTGGCGGTGACATCGGGCGCGAGGTCCGCGCCCAGGGCGGCGCCGGACAGAAGGACGCTGCCCATGAACAGGGAGGTGAGCAGGGGGGCGAACGGGAACCGCATGGATTTTTCGGACCGAGGTGGGAAGAGGGTGGGCCATATTCCCACCAAGGCCCGATTTAGGAAACGGGGCTTATGGCCGCCCCCGGCCCGGTTGGCCCCGTCAGCGCGCCGTCGCCACCGCCAGGGCGCGCAGCGCCAGGGCCACGCCCTCGCCATAGGCCGGGTCGGCCTTGGCGCAATTGGCGATGTGCCGCTCTTGGATGGCGACGTCCGCGCCGCTCAGCGACCGGGCGGTGTTCTCGAACAGCAGCTTTTGCTGCGCCGGGCTCATCTTGCGGAACAGGATGCCCGGCTGCTCCCAGTGGTCATCGTCCACGCGGTGGTCCCAGTGGGCGGCCGTCCCATCCAGCGGCAGGGGCGGCTCGGCGAAGTCGGGATGGTCCGGCCATTCGCCATAGCTGTTGGGGTAGTAGTGCAGTGTGCCGCCCAGGTTGCCGTCGGTGCGCATGGCGCCGTCGCGGTGGTAGCTGTGGAACGGGCACTTGGGCGCGTTCACCGGGATGTGGTTGAAGTTCACCCCCAGGCGATAGCGCTGCGCGTCACCGTAGGAGAACAGGCGGGCCTGCAGCATCTTGTCGGGCGAGAAGCCGATGCCCGGCACGATGTTGGCGGGGGAGAAGGCCGCCTGCTCCACCTCGGCGAAGACGTTGTCGGGGTTGCGGTTCAGTTCCATCACCCCGACCTCGATCAGGGGGAAGTCCGCCTTGGGCCAGGTCTTGGTCAGGTCGAAGGGGTTGTGCTTGTGCGCCTTGGCCTGGGCCTCGGTCATGACCTGGATGGACAGGGTCCAGCGTGGGAAGTCGCCGGCCTCGATGGCGCCGAACAGGTCGCGCTGATGGCTTTCCCGGTCCTTGCCGATGACGGCCTCGGACTCGGCGTCCGTCAGGTTCTCGATACCCTGCTGGCAGGTGAAGTGGAACTTCACCCAATGCCGCTCATTGGCGGCGCTGATCAGGCTGAAGGTATGGCTACCGAAGCCGTGCATGTGGCGATAGCTGCGGGGGATGCCGCGCTCGCTCATGACGATGGTCACCTGGTGCAGCGCCTCGGGCAGCAGGGTCCAGAAGTCCCAGTTGTTGTTGGCGCTGCGCATGCCGGTGCGCGGGTCGCGCTTCACGGCGTGGTTCAGGTCGGGGAAGCGCAGGGGATCGCGGAAGAAGAACACGGGCGTGTTGTTGCCCACGATGTCCCAGTTGCCTTCCTCGGTATAGAACTTCACGGCGAAGCCGCGGATGTCGCGTTCCGCGTCTGCGGCACCGCGTTCCCCGGCGACGGTGGAGAAGCGCACGAACAGGGGCGTCTGCTTGCCCACTTCAGAGAAGATCTTGGCCTTGGTGTAGCGGCTGATGTCCTGGGTGACGGTGAAGGTGCCGTGGGCGCCGCTGCCCTTGGCGTGCATGCGCCGCTCGGGAATGACCTCCCGGTCGAAATGGGCCAGCTTTTCGATCAGCCAGATGTCCTGCAGCAGGGCGGGGCCGCGCGGGCCGGCCGTCTGGATGTTCAGGTTGTCCACCACCGGCGCGCCGGTGGCATGCGTCAGGGAGGGCTTGGACGGCGTGTCGGACATGGGATGCGGGCTCCGTGGCGTCATAGGGGATGCCCTCGGGGGCTCCCCGGGGCTCACGCCGCGGATTTGGCCGCCAAGCGCCCGTTGGTTTCATTCACAACCCGGCCCCGCCGTTGTTGCACCCGGCGCATCGTCGCACCGCCGGGCGGAAAAGTGCGCACTCGCAACATTTAACAGGGCTTAACGTCAAATCGGTGCAGGTCCGGACAAGAGTGATGCGCCGGGCGCACCTACAGTGGACGGCGGTAGGGGGTTGAACCGCCGCCTGGTTGGGTCCTTGGGGCAGCCCTTGGGGGCACGTCGCCCAGGTCCCATGGCATCCCCCGTGATCATGAGGCCAGGGCCCGCGATTCCCGGATCGCCCGCCCGAACAGAGATGAGGGACGCGAGATGTCAGACGTTGCGATGAAATACTTCTACGCCACCGCCATCCATGGCTCGATGCGGGCGGCCAGCCAGAAGATGAACGTGGCGGTGTCCTCCGTCAGCCGCCAGATCGCCCAGCTGGAAGCGGCGATGGGCATGCCCCTGCTGGAAACCGGCCGCCGCTCGGTCAAGCTGACCACCGCCGGGCAGATGGTGTTCGACTATTACCAGGCGCAGATGGCCGACCGCGAGGCCTTCGCCGCCCGGCTCGAGGCCCTGCGCGGCATGCGCATGGGCACTGTGGAGATGGCGGTGGGCGAGGGATGCACCGTGCAGGCGGTGCAAGGGGTGCTGGACACCTTCCAGAGCCGCTATCCCGGTGTCGAACTGGCCTTGCACAGCGTCTCCACCGCGGAGCTGTTGCGCATGGTGGTGGATGATGAGGTGCACATCGCCCTCGGCGCCCTCATCCCCTGTGATCCCAAGGTGCGTGTCCGCACCTCAGCCCGCCAGCCCCTGGTGGTGGTCAGCCGGCCGGACCATCCCGTGGCCAAGCGCGGGGCGGTGACCCTGCAGGATTTGTCAGCCCACGATCTGTGCCTGTCCCCCCGCGACACCCGCATCCGCCAACTGCTGTCGGCGGCGGAGATGCGCCATCAGGTCTGGCTGCGCGCCACCATCACCACCAACTCCGTCCACACCATGCGGGAACTGGCGCTCAGCGGCCGCGCCGCCGCCATCCTGCCGCGCGCGGCCGTGCTGGCCGATCTGGAGGACGGTTGCCTGGTGGCCACGCCCCTGTGCGATGTCGAGGCGGACAGCACCACCGTCGACCTGGTGACGCGCCTGGGCCGGCAGCTGCCGCACGCCGCCACCCTGGCCCTGTCGCTGCTGGAACAGCAGGTGCACCGCTGGGGGCAGGGCGGTGGCCAAGCCGGCGTCCGGCCCGAGCGTCGGGTTGGCCCCAGCCTGGTGGTCGAGGCCGTGGCCTGACCCTTCCGGGGCTGTCTGGGCGGGATGCGATCAGAAGCCGGGGCGGACCCGGTGGATGCGCACCGACACGCCATCGATGATGGCGGGGACGGGTGCCGAAGGCTTGTCCACCTGCACCGTGATGGTGTCGATGCGGGGAAACTCCTCCAACAGGGTGCCGGCCACGGCCTCCGCCACCGCCTCTATGGTCATGAAACGCCGGGCGGTGGCCACCCGCGTCGTGGCGGCGGTCAGCTTGGCGTAGCAGACGCTGAGGTCCCAGTCGTCGGCCTTGCCCGCGACCGACAGGTCCAGCGTGCAGTCCAGCGAGATGAAGAAGCGTTGGCCCAGCTTGGCCTCCTCCACCGTCAGGCCGTGATGGGCGTAGATGGCGATGCGGTGGACCAGGATGTGATCGGTCATGGGACGCTTTCCTGTCAGGCCGACGATGGCGCGGGGCACAGGCTGCCTGTTCCCGGTGCGCCTGTCACGTCGTTGCTGGGCCTGGTCCGGGGCGCCGCTGTGGCATAAATGTGGGCCGATGATTTGACCGTTGCGCCGGCGGTGGCGCCGTCGCAGGGTGGCCGGCACTTGCTGAAGACCGGACCATCGCCCATGCCTGCCGCCCCCGCCGGGACCCTCGCCGCCCATCGCCTGCGCCTGCGCCAGAGTTGTGACATCGTGTTCCCCGGCTTTCGAACCCTGAGCCCGGCGGAAGAGTTCCGGGCCGTCGCCGACTGGTGCGAGGCCAACGGCGTCACCCATGACCAGTATGGCCAGGGCGACCTGCTGGCGGCGTTCGAAGACACGGTGGCGGGCTTGTTGGGCAAACAGGCGGCCGCCTTCATGCCCAGCGGCGTGATGGCCCAGCTGATCGCCCTGCGTCTGTGGACGGAGGTCAGCGGCGTTCCCCGCTTCGGCATGCCCCACACCTCGCACTTGGCTCTGCATGAGGAAGAGGCCTACCAGGCGCTGTTCAACTTCCATGGTGTGCCGGTGGGGGAGCGCCGCCGTCCCCTCCTGGCCCGTGACCTGGCGGCGGTGGCCCAGCCGCTGGCCTGCCTGCTGGTGGAACTGCCCTTGCGGGAAATCGGGGGTCAGTTGCCGGAATGGGATGAGTTGCAGGCGTTGAAGGAGATGGCGCGGGCGCGCCAGTTGCCGCTGCACATGGACGGCGCCCGCCTGTGGGAAAGCCGCGCCTATTACGGCCGCAGCTATGCTGAGATCGCCGCCGGCTTCGCCTCCGTCTATGTCTCGGTCTACAAGGGTATCGGCGGGATCGCCGGCGCCGTGCTGGCGGGCGACGCCGACTTCATCGACAACGCCCGCCTGTGGCAGCGGCGCCTGGGCGGCACCCTGGTGCGGCAGAGCCCTATGGTGGCCACCGCCGCCATGCGGTTTGAGGCGCGGCTGGGCCAGATGGATGCGTGCTACCGCCGGACACTGGACCTGGCGGCGGGTCTGTCCGCCCTTCCGGGCATCCGCCTGAACCCGGCCATACCGCAGACCAATATGCTGCACCTCTTCTTCGACCGGCCCGCCGACCAGGTGGCCGAGACGCGGGACGCCATCGCCAGCAGCGACGGCCGCTGGGTGGCTGGGGAGATCCGCCCGACCGATGTCCCGGGCTGGAGCGTGACGGAGCTTTACGTGGGCGACACCCTGCTGGGCCTGGACAACACCCGGGTGCTGCCCTACTTCGCCCGGCTGGTGGGCGCCTGACCGAACTCCCGCGCGTCCACGCCGGTGGCGCGCACGGTCCAGCGCCGGTTCCACCGCAGGTCGGTCAATGACAAGGGTGCGATATCCAGGCGCCAGAAGGCCTGAAGGGGGGCATCCAGCGCCACGGCTACCGCCATACGGATCACGGCCGGGTGGGTGACCGCCAGGGTGTGTCCCTCGGCCGTCCCATGCTCCAACCATCTCGCCACTCGCGTCCGCAATTGGGCCAGCGATTCGCCCCCGTGGGGCCGGGCCTCCGGATCGCCCAGCCAGGCGGCCACGGCATCCGCCTCGTGGACCGACAGCTCCGCCAGGCTATGGCCCTGCCAGCCACCTGCGTCCAGATCGGCCAGGGCAGCGTCCTCCCGCATCTCCATGCCCAGGGTGCTGGCCAGCGTCGCCGCCGTCTGCCGGGCGCGGTCTTCGGGCGCCGTCAATAGCTGTCCGACCTTGCGCAGCGCTCGCGCCTCCGCCCAGTGGCCGGCCTGCGCCAAGCCCGCCTCTTCCGCCGGCTCCGTCGCGGGCGCGAAGATCGCATCGCGCTGGGCGCGGGTGGGGGCGTGGGCCAACAGGATCAGGCGCCGGGTGGGGTCGGGGGCGGTCAAGTCTGGGACGGTCATGGGAGATAGTCCTTGAATGCGCGGGCCCCCCTCCCTACCATTGCCGTCTCACTCGCGCATGGGGGAAGCCGGTGCAAATCCGGCACGGTCGCGCCACTGTAACCGAACTTCCCGCCTGGCGGGTGGGGCGGAAGCCAGACCCCCCGTCGCATTCGATACACCGCACACGGGACGCGCAATCCCAGGGAGCGTTTTCATGGCCCACGCCACCCCCCATTCCGGCACCCCCGCCGTCGCCTTGCCCGTGATCTCGGCCGCCGAGCTGCTGCCCTGGGCCGTGTTCGGCGGGCTGCTGTTGGTACTCATGGTTTATTTCGTGGGGGCGGAGCAGGGCGCCACCTCCCTGATCCAGGGCCGCGCGGTGCATGAATTCGTGCACGACGCCCGCCACCTGCTGGGCTTCCCCTGCCACTAAGGCGGGGCGACCCGTCTCATCATGATTGGAATCTTGCTCGCCCGCGGGATGCTCATCGGCATCCTGGCGGGTTTTCTCGCCTTCGGCGTGGCCACGCTGATTGGTGAGCCGCCGGTGGAACGCGCCATCGCCTTCGAGGCCGCGCAGGGCGCGTCCCATGCTCATGACCACCACGACCAGGCCGCACCCAGCGCGCCGGAGGGGGGCGGCCACGACCATCACCACCATCACGCCGACGCGGATGACGATGGCGAGGTGTTCAGCCGCGACACCCAGGCGGGCTGGGGCCTGCTGACCGGCCTGTTGGTCTATGGCGCCGCCGTGGGCGGCTTGTTCGCCCTGACCTATGCCTACGCCCAGGGCCGCATGGGCGCGCTCGGCCCGCGCGACCTGGCCGGCGTGCTGGCCCTGCTGGGCTTCCTGGCCCTGGTGTTGGTGCCGGGCCTCAAGTATCCGGCCAATCCGCCGGCCGTGGGCGACCCTGACACCATCCAGCAGCGGACGGCTCTGTACTTCATACTGCTGATCCTGTCGGTCGCCGCCATGGTGGGGGCCATGGTCACCGCCCGGCGCCTGACTGCCCGCTGGGGTGCCTGGAACGCGGCCCTTGCCGGCGCTGCGCTGTTCCTGGCGGTCATGGTTGCGGCCGGTGTCGCCCTGCCCGAGGTGAACGAGGTGCCGGACGCTTTCCCCGCCCAAGTGCTGTGGCGTTTCCGCCTGGCGTCCTGGGGCATCCACGCCACCCTGTGGGCGGCGCTGGGCCTGGGCTATGGCTGGCTGTGCCAGGCGGCGCAGTCCCGGGACCTTCAGGCCCTGCGCCGGGGCGACCGGCCGGCGCTGTTGTGAACCTGCGTCAGGTCGACGCCAGGCTGCCATACCCCTCCGACCGGTGACAGCGGCGGGTTCCCGCTCCTAAGAATGGGCGATCCATCAGCGGGATCGCCCATGTCCGTCACCGTCTTCGCCATCGTGCTGTTCGCGGCGCTGTTGCATGCCACCTGGAACGCCTTGGTGAAGGGGGCGGGGGACAAGCTGATGGCGGCCATCCTGGTGGCCGGCGGGGCGGCACTCCTCGCCATCGTGACCCTGCCTTTCCTGCCCCTGCCGGCGGCGGCCAGCTGGCCCTACCTGGCGGTGTCCAGCCTTCTGCAGGTGCTGTACCTGACCCTGGTCGCCCGCGCCTATCACGTCGCGGACATGAGCCAGACCTACCCCTTGATGCGGGGGACGGCGCCGCTGCTGGTGGCGGTGGCCAGCGGCTTCTGGCTGGGGGAGGCGCTGTCCGTTCACGCCCTGCTGGGCGTGGGGATCATCTGTGCCGGCATCCTCAGCATGGCGTGGATGGGCCGGCGCGGCGGGCCGGACCTCACGGGCGGGGGCGCCAGCGGCACCCGGCTGGCCCTGCTGACCGCCGTGGTCATCGCGGGTTATACCCTGGTCGACGGGCACGGGGTGCGTCTGTCAGGGGCGCCGGCGTCTTATGTGCTGTGGGGGGTGCTGCTCAACGGTTTGCCGTTGGTGGCTTGGGCTCTGCTGGCCCGGCGGCCTCTGTTCCTGCGGCAGGTGGCCCAGCAGTGGCCGCGCGGCCTGGTGGGCGGGGCGGGCACGCTGGTGTCCTACGGCCTGGCGCTCTGGGCCATGACCGTGGCGCCCGTGGCCGTCATCGCCGCCCTGCGCGAAAGCTCCATCCTGTTCGGCACCGCCATCGCCGGTCTGGTGCTGAAGGAACGGGTGGGCCCCCACCGCCTGGCCGCCGCCTGCCTCATCGCCGCCGGCGCCATGGTGCTGCGGCTGGCGTGAGGCAGGCGGCTCCAAGCCACCTCAGGCGGCGCGGGCCTGCCCGGCCTCATTCCAGCCGGTGTCGCGGTGCCAGCGCGCGGTGATGCGCCCCTGTTCCAGGGCGAACAGGGTCAGCCAGCCATTGTCGAACAGCGCCCGCACCTGCGCGTGGCGGGTCAACACCTCGGCGATGGCATGCTGTGGCGCCTCCACCAGCACCGACAGGCGCAGCGGCGCGTGGGCCAGCCGCTCCCCGTCATGGACCGCCTGCCATGGCAGGCCGGTGCGCAGCATGCCGCCGTTGCCCTCCACCACGCCGATGCCGGCGGTGACATTGTGGATCAGCTTGTCCCCGCCGCCGAACAGCGCGGGCGCCACGGCCGATCCGTAATATTGCAGGCTGATCCAGCTGGCCACCACCACCGGCGCCGTCAGGATCAATTCCAGCGTGGCGAAGTCGCGGTCCTCCCGCCAGTCGTAGGAGTGCAGGAAGGCCCGGCCCTTCAGGTCGCCCGAGGCGGTGACGGCCCGGGGCGCGGCGAGGAAGGCGGCACACCCGGCCAGCCCCCATTCCGGCCGGATCTCCGCCCAGTTGTGGGCACGGGCCGACAGCGACGCCGCGCTGGCGCCGGGAAGACGTGCCGCCCGTTCCAGGCGCACCTGGCGCCCCGCCCGGTCCAGCCAGTCGCGGGCGCGGCGGATGTCCGTCTCATGATCCCGGCCGGCACCCTCAGTATACAGGGTGACGCGGTCGGTCACCGTGTCATGCAGGCCGGCCAGGAACAGGGTGTCGGCCGGCAGGTCGATACCCTGGGCCGGCAAGCCCGCCCGCGTCTCCGGATCGTTCAGCAAGCCCGCCAGCAGGCGGGCGGAGACATCACCCTGATGGCCGCCGCAGGCGCCGCAGTGATAGGCGCTGTGGTGCGGGTTGTTGTGCAGCGTCGCCCCATGGCCGATCAGCAGCACCAGGCGCGCGTGCCCCTGGGTCAGCGACATGGCCCTCAGCACCTGCGCCGCGGTCGCCGCTTTCGCGTCCGCCGGCAGGGCGGGCGTGAAGGCCGGCGCCGGGTCGGCTCCCCGCGTACGGCCCAGGCCCAGGGCGTCGCGCAGCAGCTTCACGGCGTACAGGGGCCCCGCCGATTCCACGAAGGCGAAGGAGGATACCGCCGCCTGGCGGAACCGCCCCAGGGCGCGGGCGGAGCGGGCGGCGATGCGCCGCTGCCGGTCCTGGGCGGGTGGCAGAGGGGTACAGGACTGCAGGCGGGGCGGCAACAGGACGGGCAGCCGCGCCTCCTTCAGGTCGGACGCCGCCGGGTGGTGGTCCACGGGCAGGCCGAAGAAGCCGGCGAAGCCCAGCGTGGCGATGCCGGTGTCCAGGCTTTCCAGGGCCCGGCGGAAGGGTTCGGAGCGCACGTCGATGCAGAACGCGGCCTGCATCAAGGGGCGATCTTCCGGCGCCGTCGTGCCGGTTCCCCGCAGGAGGGTGTCCAGCCCCCGCTGATAGGCCATTTCCGCCGCCTGCTGCAGGATGGTATCGATCATAAGGTCGGCGTCCGGCGTCACGGGCCGCGCGTGGGCGGCCAGCACCTCCGCCCAGGCCGGGGCCACCGCCGGCACATGGGCCAGCAGGGCCTCCTCCCACACCAGGCGGATCGCCAGCAGATCGGCCAGCGTGCCGTCGCTCTCGCCCGCCAGTTCGGCCTGCCATTGCTGCCAGCGCGCATGCTGGGCCCAGCCCCCCAGGTCGGTCAGCAGCCGGTGGAAGGTGGTCTCCGCCGCGTCAGCCGTCAGGTCCAGCGCGGCGGCGGCGCGCAGCAGGGCGCGGCCGGGGGTGTCGGGGCAATTGGCGACGTGGCGGCAGAAGCCCGTCAGGCCGGCCAGTTCGGGCGTCAGATCATGGGTCGCCCATTCCCGCCAGGCGGCGAAGGCCGAAGACCCGGGGGCGGGCGTCCACAGGGCTTGTCCCCGGTCGAAGTGGCCCGCCGCCCACAGCCCCAGGCAGCGGCGCATGATCGCGGGCCAGTCGGTGCCGGTGGCGCGCGCCGCCAGTTCGGCGATGGTGGGCAGCGCCTGCGGGGCGGGTTGAGCCCGATGGGCCAGCGCCGTCAGGGCGGTCCCATCGGCCGGCTTGCCCGGATGGGGGCAGGCGGCCAGCGCCGCCGCCAGGTCGCCCGCGGTGATCTCCCCGGCGGCGATCATGGCGGCGTAATCCTCGCGGCTGCGGGTCAGGCGGACCCCGGCGACGCGGGCCAGCCGGGCGGCGGCATGCGCCAAATCTTCCCCGGTCTGGCCCAGGAAGGGATTGACGGCCACGGTGGCGTCCAGGGGAAAGGCCGGCGGGACGGCGCGCATCGCCGCCTCGGCCGCCGCGAACAGGGCCTTGGCCGGTGCCGGCGCGATGTCGGGCTGATCGTGGAACATGGGTCGTCTCCAGGGATGACTGTGGTCAGGACCGGACGGCGCGGAAACCGCCGATCAGCCGGTCAAAGGCGGCGTTGAGGTAGAAGCCGTTGGCGATGTGGACCCTGAGGCCCGCCGCCGCCGGATGGTGGGCCCAGTGCGGGAACAGCGCCTGCGCCACCGCCACGACGCAAAAGGACGTGACGGTCAGGCCGATCAGCGCCCATTCCAGCGCGTCCGCGACCGGCGGCGCGGGCAGGGTGCCGCCCGCCGCATGCACCGCCAGGGCCTGCAGCCCGAAGTAGGAGAGGGTGACGGCGGTGGAGGCGACCAGCGTCCGCTGGGTCAACGCCCGGGGCGCGGCGTCCGCCAGCCCCTGCGCCACCAGGTAGGCGACGCCGGACACCAGGATCAGGCCCAGGGCCAGCGCCTGCGGCGACTTCGGCCCGGCCAGCAGGGTGAAGCCGACGGCGGCGAGGCCGTAGAGGGCCAGCGCCAGCCCGAAGGCCCGGACCACCGCCCCCACGCCGGGGGCCGCGACGGGGCCGGGGCGCCGCGTGGCCTGTACCGCCCGGATGGCCCCGCCGGAGGACAGGAAGGCATGGGCCTTGTAGAGCGAGTGCGCCAGGATGTGCAGCATCGCCAGCGGCCACAGGCCGAGGCCACATTGCAGCAGCATGAAGCCCATCTGCGCCACCGTGGACCAGGCCAGCGCCGTCTTGACGGCGCTTTGGGTCAACATGACCAGGGCGCCGAACAGGGCGGTGAACCCACCCAGCAGCACCAGCGCCGCCATGGCCGCTGGGCTGGCTTGCACCAGCCAAGCCAGGCGGATCAGCAGCAGCCCGCCGCTGTTGATGATGCCGGCGTGCAGCAGGGCTGACACCGGTGTCGGCGCCTCCATCACCTCGGTCAGCCAGCCATGCAGGGGGAAGGCCGCCGTCTTCAGCAAGGCGGCCAGGACCAGCAGGCCAACGGCCCCCTCGGCCGCCGGGGGAAGCGGCGCCAGCCGGGCGGCGGTCTCGATGGTCGCGATGTCCAGGGTGCCATAGGCCAGCCACAGCAGGCCGGTGGCCAGGATCAGGGCGGCGTCACCGGCCCCCCAGACCAGGGTGAATTTCGCGGCCGCGCGCCGCGCCGGCGCCCGGTCGGGGAAGAACAGCAGCAACTGGCGCAGCACCAGGCCGATGGCGGCGAACGCTGGCACCAGCAGCGCCAGGCTGCCCGCCTGCACCTGCAGCAGCACCAGGCCGAGGACCGTCAGCATCAGGGCATGGAAACGCCCTTCCCGCGCGGCGCCATCCAGGTAGGTGCGGCTGTAGCGGGTGACCACCCAGCCGATGAAGGCGACGGCCGGCGCCACCAGGGCGTTGACGACATCCAGGCGCACCAGCGGCCCGTCACCCCCCACACCCTTGAAGGCGAACTGCACCGCCCCCGCCAGGCACAGCGCGAAGGCGGCCAGCGCCGCGCCCTCGGCGATCACGGGGATGGGCTTGGGACGGCGGCCGGGGCGCAGCAGGGCGGCGGCGGCGGCGGCGAACAGAACGGCCGGGGCAAGGCTCGACAACGGCATCGAACTCTCCAGGGAAACGCGGGCCCAGGATTGGAAACGCAGGCAGGAGATAGCGCTTGCTTAATTTTCAGAAAATTACATCTTTTAACGGAATCCATTCGATTTTTTGGAATGATGGCGGCATGGCTTCGCTCAACCTGCATCACCTGCGCCTTTTCCGGGCCGTCGCGTGCGAGGGCACGGTGACCGGCGCCGCCCGGCAGTTGAACCTGTCCCCCTCCGCCCTCTCGACACAGTTGCGCACGCTGGAGGACAGCCTGGGCCATGACCTGTTCGAGCGGCGGGGACGGGGCCTTATCCTGACGGAGGCGGGGCGAATCGCCCTGGACCATGCGGAGGCCATCTTCCGTTCAGCGGAGGATCTGGCCGCGACCTTGCGCAATGCCCGGGGCGGTCAGCGCGCCTTGCGCGTCGGTGCGCTCGCCACCCTGTCGCGGAACTTCCAGATCGGCTTCCTGCATCCGCTGCTGGGGAGGCCGGATGTGGAGATCGTGTTGCGCTCCGGTTCCCAGGGTGAACTGCTGCGCGGCTTGGACAGCCTGGCCCTGGACGTGGTGCTGACCAACCTGGCCCCGCCGCGCGACGCCGCCAGCCCCTATCTGATCCATCGCCTGGATGAGCAGGCGGTCAGCCTGATCGGCACGCCGGCCCGGCTGGGTTCCCTGCTGGCGGCTGAGTCTGGGGAGGGCGTCCCGCTGGCGGCCCTGCTGACCCGCCACCCCCTGATCCTGCCCACGCCGGAGACGGCGCTGCGCGCGACGTTCGATGCCCTGGTGGCGCAGCTGGGCGTAACCGTGCGCATCGCGGCGGAGGTGGACGACATGGCCATGATCCGTCTCATGGTGCGCGAGGATGCCGGCCTAGCCGTCATTCCCCCCATCGTCGTCCAGGATGAGTTGGGCACCGGCCAGCTGGTGGAGGCCGGACGCGTGCCCACCATGGTGGAAAGCTTCCTGGCGGTGACCCTGGACCGCCGCTTCCCCAACCCCCTGTTGGGGGAGTTGTTGACCAGAGGAGGTATCGATGTGAACGGCTACCGAAGCGGGCCTCTTGGGAAAAGCTAGCAACGTATTGAAATAGCTGAAAAGGTGATAAAAAAGCAGGGGCCTGACCGGCGCCAGCGCCTGCTACACCACGTGGGGGGACGTGACCTCAAGGTCGACGGCAAGTTCCGCCAAATTCCTTTTGGGATCTATGAATTGTCGCAGTCGCTCGACATAATCCGCGTCCAGATGGTCGGCCATGGCAGCAAGGGCCAACTTGATTGCTTGGCACGCAGTTTCATATTGCTGTCGCGCCTCTCCTAGACGCAAAACTTGGCCAGCTACGGTCGCGGCCTCAAGCTTTAGCGCCGCCTCCCTGGAATCAAGCTCCGCCGCCTTGTCCCTGTTATCTGCTTCCCGGTCGAGCAAGTTCTGGGCGCTCCTCAACACCTCGGCTAGCCGCTCTGCACGAGCTTTCGTGGCAGCCCAGTCTGAGCGGCTCAGCCGGTTGCGCCGTGGACCGAGCCTGGTCATGCCCATCGGCAAGCTTACGTCTTTGTAGTAAGAGTCCTGGAACGCCCGCATCGCTATGGTATAGGCCCGATTCGCACGCCGGGTGGCCGCTTTCCAGTCGTTCCCCTCCGCCCGCGCCTGGGCCAAGATCAAAGCCTTCGCTGCCTTCCCGGGGTGGCACTTATCTGCCTCCATGCCGTCCTCGGCGCGAGGAAGTAAATACATGTGAAGATGAGGCTGTTTTTCATCTCCATGAATCACAACCGTATACAAGTCCAAACTGTTGTTCTCCCCCCAATGCTTGGCCCAGTCGATAGAACTCTTAATCCATTCGCATAATATATTTTCATCAATTACAGACATTGGCGTTGGGTGGCTGCAAATAACTGAAACCATAACTCGACTATCCCGCCGAATCTTGCGCCCTCTAATGATTTCAGCATCATCGACTCTCTTGGTTAACTCGCCTCTGAGTTCATCGAGTGTATGGAATAAAACTTCCGGTGAAAGTGGGTTGACCACATGGCTGCTGTGGCTTGGCTCCCGCGCGGCCTCGCGTATTATCTCATCAATCGGTCGAGTGGCGTCCTTCCCCGCCAATTTCGATCGAGCCCGTGCGTGGGTTTCAAGATGGATGAATTGGGGCCCCGACATCTTCACCTCCTCTAATCATGCTGGGACCAGAGTAGGGGCAAGGTGAGGGAACGGCCGCAAACAAACCGCATCGAGCGATCGCCGCTGGGGATAAAGCGAGATGTCGCTGGCTGCGGAGCGAGAGGTCGGGAGTGAATTTATAGTCGGTCAATATGGATTCACTTCAAGGAGCGGAAAGTGCTAAATCGCACCTTGACGGGCAGGTCACGTCCCCCCGCGTAGTGTAGCAGGCACTGGCGCCGGGGCAGCCCTGTAGGACGGCGTAGCCGGCCGGAAGGGCTGTCCCGGCGGGCGGTCATCGTGGGTCCTCGGTAAAGTCTGGTCACCACAACAAAACCCCAACCGAGGGTGACCACGATGACCGACGAGATGATGGCACTGCGCAGCATGCTGGAAAAGGGCGCAGACGCCGATGTGCTTAGATAGATGATTGGTTTTGCCGCTGAGCGGCTGATGGAGTTGGAGGTCCATGCCCTGACCGGGGCGGTGCCCGGGGAGCGGTCACCCGACCGCTTGGTCCAGCGCAACGGCTACCGCGACGGCGACTGGGAGACCAGGGCCGGCACGGTGGAACTGCGCATCCCCAAGCTGCGCAAGGGCCGCTACTTCCCGGGCTTCCTGGAGCCCCGGCGCATGGCGGAAAAGGCGCTGACCGCCGTCATCCAGGAAGCCTATATCCAGGGCATCTCCACCCGC
>NZ_VITR01000016.1 GCF_007827955.1 Nitrospirillum pindoramense | reverse complement strand
GCAGGTCTGGGGCGGGCGCTTGGAGGATGGCCTCGCACGTCCGGCAGGAGAGCTTCGGCCGGATGTGGCGGATCACCTTGAGGCGGGCCGGGATCCTCTCCAGCACCTCGGTCACGTCCTCGCCCAGCTTGGAGAAATGCGTGCCGCCGCAGCCGGGGCAGACGTCACCGGGGGAATGGACGACTTCCTCGCGTGGCAGATGCTCCGGCAAGGGACGGCGCACCGGATGGTGCTGGTCCCGCTGGCGCCGTTCCGGGGCCGCGTTCCCGACATCCAGCGACGGCGCCGTCCGGGCGGCCTCGCCTTCCTCCAGGTCTTCCAGCATCAGTTCCAGTTGGGCGATCTGCTGGTCCAGCTTCTCCGACGAGCGGCCGAACTGCATCCGGCGCAGCTTGGCGAGCTGGGCCTTGTACTGCTCGATCAGGAGGCGCGCACCGGTCAGTTCCGCCCGCGCTGTGACCAGTTCGGCCTCGCGTTCGGCGAGCCGGGCACGGAGCTCGGCGATCTCTGCGGCGGCGTCGGTCATGGGGCGGATTCTACCCGAAAACGCCGCCGTCGGCAGGGTGGTGGACAGCATCCGAGTCACTATGACGCGCCGGGGGCCGCACGGGCCCGAGCGCGCTCAGCAGGCCGCGTCCGGTTGCCAAGTGCGCACCGGCGTCCGCCAATCGATCCCTTCCAGCAGCATGGAAACCTGGGCGGCGGTGAGCGCGACCGAGTCCTCCCGGGCCTGCGGCCAGACGAACCGGCCAATCTCTCGTCCGGGCAGCCTGAACTACAAGCGGGGTGGGTCAATTTTGGGTGCATCCAACCCCGATAACTGGGGCACTTTTCCACGCCGGATAACACGTAAAGCGCGCCGTCGTGGGGATCAAGCCTCAGCATCGTCTGCACCTGGGCGGCCAGGCTGTCGAACCCACGGCGCATGTCGGTCGCGCCGCACGCCAGATAGATGCGGACATTGCCCGGAATGCCGATCACGACAGTGCCGCCAAAACCCGGCGCAACGCCGCTTCGCCGACATCGCCGGTGATCCGCAGCCGCACGCCGGTCGGCAGCTCGACCTCGATCATGCCTGCGGCCATGAGCGCTCTCTCCGGCACCTCGGGCACGATGGCCGGTTCGGGCAACGCCGCATCGGCAACGACCGAAACCGGAATGAACCCCGTCAGCTCGCCCGACCGGAACTGCTTGCGCCACGTCGACAGCTGACCGGTGCTGATACCATGCATCCGGCACGTCAGGCTCGGCGACGACCCCGGCGCCACGCTCTGCGCCAGAACCCGCAGCTTCTCCTCGGTACTCCAGCGCCGCCGCCGCTCCGGCCCGCTCAGAACCTCGCCGTGCAGCTTCGAAGTGCTCGTACGAGCACTTCGAAGCGTCTCCTTGTCGATCGCCGTCACGTCGTCCATGCGTCCACCACCCAAGCTGAGCGGCAAGCATGCCCATCAACAACGCCCTGGGAAGGCGCGGCTGCGCTGACGCTTACTCTTTTCTGGCACTGCTCAGGCCCCAACGGCGGCCCGTATCCATCCTGACCGTCTAGTTCCGGCTCCGTTCTATCGAACCGGACAATCTGATCCGCCCATCGCCAGGTAAATCCGCACGCCGGCGGGAACCGTGATCACCGGCCGTCCAGCACATCGGCCAGCCGACGGAGCGTAGCGGGGGCGATGTCCTCGCCGACACGCAGTACCCGGCCGTTGGTGAGCACCACCTCGACCAGGGCGGCCTGCCGCTCAACGGGCGGCCCCGGTGGCTGGGAGGGCAGCACGGCGGGGGACCCCACGCCGGCAGGGGGCGCCGCGTCAACCAGACGCACCGGCACAAAGGACGCCGCTTCAGGGGAGAGTTCGCCGCTCCGGATCTGCCGGCGCCATCGGTAGATCAGGCTGCTGCACACCCCATGGCGCCGTGCCACCGCCGCCACGGTGCCGCGACCGCCACGCGCCTCGCCCACCAGGCGAATCTTCTCCTCCGCCGAATAGGCGCGCCGCCCACCGGCCCCGGTGATGACCTCGATACGTTGGACTGCCACGGTGCAAACCACACTGCTTGCCATGATGCCAAGCCGGCCACACACCCACGCGCCGCCGACACATAGCTTTCAGCACAACAGCCCCCGATCCAACAAGGCAGCCCACAGACGACGCTTACGATCCACAAGGACAATCCCGGATTGCTCAAGCGATGGATCGCGCCCGAATAGCCAGCCTGCGGCCTACGCCGCATGCTTACGGACAAACCGACCTCAGGGAGTTAGAAAAAGTTGGGTGCGTTTGTGCCACCATACCAGAGTATAGGGCAAAGTCGCGTCAGCGGCTTCGCTCGCCCGCTATTCTCTCTTCATGCGTCACAGCAGATTTGGCTTGGCGATAGTCGCATCCACCTCGAATCTGCGCCTGACCCGATAAGCGTTGAATGCTGTGTCGACATAACCGATCCTTATTGCGTGTCGTGTCGGTGCGGCAGATAGGCTTCGCCAATGACACGCCGCTGATCCACGGAAAGCTCAAATCGATAGCGTGACGGCTGGTCATCCCAGTCCGCTGGACGATCGCAATAAGCGACCTCATAACCGGCGGGATCGATCCACTTCAAACCGTTTTCTTTCATCAAGGGGAATACGTTCAACTGATGCACGAGATAGTCGCTATCCGGGCGCACGAGCCTGACATCAAGGGCGATGTCACGAGATACTGGACGCGAGGGGGCCGGTGCCCGCCGCGCCTCCGCCCAGTCGCGGATCCGTCGGGGATCCAACTTGTCGTTCGGCTCCACTTCATCATCCAGATGCGCATAATACTCCTGCGCGTCCGCCTCGGCTTGCATACGATCACGCGCATTGCCACGCGCGAGCAGGAAGGCAACCACCGGATCGAGCGTTCCCCAGTTCACCAATTCTTTGAGCCAGAAGGCAATCCACGGCAAACCACTGCGTGGCCAGTCATCAATAGTAAGCGCATCAACTGGACCGCCGTCCCCCTGATCCATAAGTACACCGAGCAAGCTGCCGAGCCCCCAGTTACCCCGATAGATAAAATTATCTGCGACGAAAGCGAACCAAGGCCCGAGATCTTTTGGCTCGGGCTGTTTCTTGAGACTTATTTTGAGCAGCCACCAGCGCAGCAGCTTCTCCCAATCGGAGAAGGGTTTTTTCTGCCGACCAAACTTGGTCGAGATCCGGAACGCAGGCACCTCACTCAGCATCGCGATCACTTGGCGAACGAACTGGAACCGTTGCTCAGGTGCCCGGTCAGCATAGTCACTGGCAGCCTTCAGCGTTGCGCGGAGTTCCTCAACGTGGTCTAGAAGGATCGATCCAGATCGCGGCGGAAGGCTAGTCTTGTATAGCTGACGCCGCCGCTTTGGATCTGGATAAAGGGAAGTGATCGCACGACCGCGGCCGAGCCAAGTTTGCTGAAGGCGGCCTTCCTCCTTTGCCGCCACATGGGCATAAGTCCGCCGCCAAAGCGTCGACAGTTCCGCCTCCAGTTCAGCTGCGCCGAGACCAGTGGCGCGCAACTGATCGATCTCCTGGATCGCTGCAATTAGTAGTCCGTCGAGCGTGTCCAGCAACGTCTCGGTCTCATCGCCATCGTCGTCGCGGACGACGATAGCCGTTTTCTCCAACCACTCAGCAAATTGGTCGTTATCGTCGCTTTCACTAAGCTCTTTCCAAGCATTGCGAAGCCGCTCGAGGAGAATCGCCAGTGCGCTGTTAGCCGTGCCCCCCTCAACAGACATGTCGCCGGTAGCGGCCAGCTCAGTCGCCTTCTTCATCTGATCGACGAGTTCTTCATAGCCCTCCCAGGTGCGATTCCACACCACCTTCCGACCTAGGCCCCGTCCTTGATATTCCCGCTCGGGAAGCACGACGAGGGCGTTGCCTTCAGTGGCCACGCCAGGCCGTCCGGCGCGGCCAATGAGGTTGGAGAATTCATTGACAGTAAACACGCTGTTGGAGCGGTGGACGCTGGGAATCAACAGCGTATTAACCGGAATGTTAACCCCCTCAGATAGTGTGGACGTGGCGATCACAACTCGGACATTGCCGCGGTCGATCGCTACCTTCAGCCTACGCGCAAGAAGCGCCGGCATCTGCCCGTGGTGCACGGCGATTCCATGGACCAGCAGGCGGTATTCAAACGATTGCTTGGTGAAATAATCCTCAGCTGCGGCGAGGCAGCGCTGCCAGTGCAGGTCTTCGTCCGCGACAGACCAATAATTCGGAAGTGCCACCCCCTGCTTGATCCAAGCCTCAATTAGGTCAGCACAGGTCTCAGCAAACGCACTAATGAACTGAGTCAGCGAGATCATCACCGTTGGGTGAGTGCCATCGGGACGTTCGGCCGCAAGGTGGAGCGCGGCCCAAAGGGTTGGACCACGTAACGACTTCTCCACTCCTAGCGAGCTATCGACACCACCTGGAACGGGTGGGAAGGGGCGGGGAATATACGGGCGGTCGTCCTTTCGCTCGTCTTCGAACTCGAGGGTGCGTCCGTCCATCAAATCATATCGAATATCGAACTGGCCAGCGCGCGTAACTTCTAGCCGGCCAAGCATTTGACGAGTGCTCCGATAGGTGGAGCTGATTGGGCCGTCACCTTCGTCACTTGATAGCCATGATGCGATAGCCGGGGCTGCCTTCGCTGCGACAGCCGAGAGGGCAATGATACGAAAGCCCTTTTCATCTCTGGCATGTAGCAACCGGGCACTGAGTTGCTCGAGCCTCAGCGCACGCGACGTGCCGTCAATGACTGCATCGGTACGTTTTGGATCCTGCTCCACCATATGCGCTTCGTCGATTACGACCAGACGCACTCGATCCAAGAATATCGTCCCGAGATAGCGCAAGAGGGCATCGGCCTTTTCAAACGTGCAAATGACAACAGTCGGCTGATCTATCTTGACCCAGGCGTCTGTCGGCCCCCAATCGGTGCCGCCATAGAGACCAGTTACCACGACTGGCTCCGCAGCAATGCCCCTCATGTCTTCGGCGAATCTTGTCTCGACCTCTGCTGCCAACGCGCGTGAGGGCACCAGATAGAGGACCAAATTATCCGCATGAAATGGATTCGCTCGGGGCGCAAACAGACCCTGGACCGCGCCTAGGGTCGCGATTGTAGTCTTTCCCGATCCCGTGGGCGTGCATAGGACAAAGCTGTCATTGGCTGCAAGTCGCTCAATGCCGTCGCGCTGCCCTGGCCATACCAACGCGCGGCGATTGACAAAGGCGGCGCGTGCAAACTGGATGAGGGCCGCACGGGTGCGCCAATTTACATCGTCGGCGAGCCTCTTGATATGGGGCCAAAGACTCGCGTCGATGAAGCTATGTGCAGAGCCCGCGCACAGTCTCGCAAGAAGATAGGAATAAGGATCGCGGCTGTGCAGGTAACTTTGCGCCAGGGCATCAAGCTTTCCCAGTGCACGATCAACAAGCGCGACCTCCCCGGTACGCAAGTAGGAGCAGATTGTGCCGATGCACATGATGACATGGCGAATAGTAGAGCTTTCAAGATTAATAAACCTCTCCTCACCTTCGCTATCTGCATCGCTTCCGACCCGCAAGACCTGGTCCGCTCCAAGATCATGCTGGACCTTCCAGAACGCCTGAACACCGGACAACGCGGCATCAAAATCGCCGCGTAAAAAGTTCCGAAGAATTGTTGATGAAGCTTCGCCAGCCGGCATGGTCCGTAGATGACCTAGCGCCATAGCGGGATAGCCAGCAACTTGGTAGGCAGCTGCGGACAAAAGATGGATAGGCTCGTCGGGCGGTTTGAGCGAGGCTTGCGAAATCCATTCGAGAACCTCCGCGGCCCGCTTCACAGCTTGCGTCCAGCCCCTCCCACCAGCCAGGGAACGCTCGAGCCAGCCTGCTTCAAGCAGTAAGCATGCCTCATCTAAGCGCGCGGTCAGTTCTTCCTGGCTGAATGTTGCCAGGCCGTCCGCGCCCATGTCGCGACGGGTGCGCTGGCTGTAGAGTTTCGCCTGCAAGGGGGAAAGTGCAAAACCGGCTAAACTTGCCCTAATGGCACCGGCTATAGAGAGAACGGCTTCGCTGGTCATCAGAACCCCCGATAAAGGGTATCGACAAGTTGTTCTAAAGCCTCAAGCTGAAACTCCATCGCGTCGAGCCGACGGCCGGCAGTGTAGGACGCATGCGGGGCATTGGGGGACAACCAACTCACGCGGGTGGCAGGCTGTTTTGGCCAATTACCTACCGTATAGGCAAGACCATCACGCCTTTCGGCCGTTTTAAAGCCCTCTTTGAACAGTTCAAGCAGACGTGCGACCCACGCCTGGGCTTCATCCGTCTTGTAATCCGACAGTAAAGTGATCAGTTCCCGAATGCCGCTAGGCCGGCAAGTGCCTTCGGCTAGCTTATTGTGAGCCTCTGCGATGGTAGTGCTATTGTTCCGGATAAGGCACTTAGCTTCGAGTGCTAGGACATGGGTGATCTTGCCTCCCTGATCGAGTCGGAAAGCCAAAGCATCATCACCTGTGCGGCCCGGCCGCCTCTCAACGACGGCATCGGGATCGTGTACCGCACCTCTCAAAAAGCGCTCGTTGATGAGATCGAGGTGCTGGAACTCTTGATCATGAAAGCGAAACAGAAAAGCGGGGACGCACCAGTCGTTCTCGCCGAACGCTCCAAAATGCTCGACAGCCAGCCCTGCTAAGGTTTCACCAAGATAGCCTTGCAGCGTAATGCGGTTGAGCATGGCAGGATAGTGTGCAGCAGGGTCGTCCGCCGCGTCGGAGAAGGGTGAGAGAGTTTCCTCGAAACCTTTACGGATCCTAGCGCGAGCGTCATCCAACGCTTCCTGCGCATAAGCAATCAACTCATCGCGCACCGCCGCAAAATTAGCGTTCACCTCACGCCACACTCGCAATTCATATTTTCCGTGCGATCCGCTTGACGGTTTAGCGGAAAGCCAATCATTTAATGGATTCAATGCTATACGACGGAAGCGAATCATTATACACCTGTGCAATGATATTTATTTTGGGTTTATTTTACTTTTATTTAATTGCATTATTTCTTAGAGAAACGCCGCTCGTATCAGCGTTATCATACCTCGAGCGCACCGATGTTAGTTAATGACCATCCGCCTCCACATCTAGTTCAGCCACTTCTATCTCTACGCCCGCACTCATCGTAGCGACGAAGTCATCATGGATGTCGGCCGTTCGGTCTGGCGCCTCCAAGGTGAGGACAAAACTGACGGGCACCTCGCGGTTTTGGGTTGAGAACGGATATAGATACCTATCACGCCAATACAGACGCGCGCTAACCCGAAGCTCTGGCCGCCCAAGCTGCGCCTCTACGTTGCGTTCGCTGTAAAACCGCACGGGGTCCCACTTGTGGTCTTCCAGGCGAGCGCGCGCTTCAGCGGTCTCAGGCGGAAGGCCTCCGAAAAGCTTCTTCCAATCCCCGTCGTCAGCAAAATACTCGACCTGTGCTTCAAGCCGCGTGGAGAAATAGTTCGAGCCTCGCATATGCGTCACGGGCTCAAGAACAGCCACCAGCCGAATATGTCCACGCAGCCAGCCATCCTGGGCAATCGATGGTGGCAACCGGATGTCCGACCAGGTGTATTCACCCTTCTCGGTCATTGAGCCCCGCCAGCACAGGGCGACCCGATGCTCGGGTGTTGCCCAAGGGCGCCGTGGCACAACGGGGCTTCCAAAACCCAGCATCTCGTGCAGACGGTCCCGGTCGGCTGTGCTCAGCAACAGAGCTTTCACCATTGAAGGCGAGGGATCGCGCAGCTTTGACCAGGTATGAGCAGCCAGGCGGCTGATGAGGGGTGCCGCGTAGCTGGTCGCCGTCGCATGATCGCCCCCAAGCAGCCGATGGGTCGAAAACCAGCTCAGGTCCGGCTTCAACATCTCTTCCGGGCCCAGGCCCTGCCGAGAAACGGCACAGGGGCCGCCAGGCGCTCCAACAACATCGGCAGCCCGGCCGGCGACCGTTATTCCAGCTTCGGCGTCGGCGGGAGGAGCAATGCGACCGCTCTGCCCACCCTCTTTATTGCCAGCCGATACGACGAACAGGACGCCATATTTACGAGACAGGACAGAAAGCTGGTGTCCGAACTCGCTGACACGGTTTTCATCGCACGCGCGGCGAAGGTTCGCCGACACGTTCCAAACCTTGGTGTCGGGATGCCGGGAAATAACCCGGTCAAGATATTCAAAGAAAGCCGCGATATCCCATTGTGCGGCGATATCGGAGCGAGGGACCGCGGGAACGATGCCCACCCGACAGGGTAACGGGTCCAGTTGGAGCCCGTTGCTCCACTCCTCGGGGTTCCAAATCAGGGCGGCAACACGGTTGCCATGCCGCACGTCAAGCTGACCCTCGGGGAAGAAAGGTTCCTCTCGCCACGCGACGATGGGCTCATAGCGCCTGGCGCTCAGTCCCCCGTCGATAACGCCAACCGTGGGCTCCGTGCCGGTGATGGCCACTTCGATCTCGGGCTCAGGCCCCCACCCGGTGCGCGCGGGTTCCAGCTGAGGAATTGGATCCCAGCGCACGGAAATCCCGTTCGCGCTCGCCTGGAGCATTTCCTCGAACGAGCCGAGGGTTACTGCGAAGCGCAGATAGTGACCAGGCGTCTGAAGCGCTAACGCCCTTTCCGGCATGGACGCCGGCAGGGTGGCGGCTTGAACCTCGTACAGTTCTACGAAGGGCCCGCGGTTACGCAGGACACTGTGGTCTTCCAGCAGAGGGAATGCGGGTGAGAGACCGAGGCCGGCGCCATGGAGGGCAGCGATAATTCGACGGCGGGCCAAATTATGACGGAAGGGAGCCGGCGACAGGACAAAGCTGCGCCGGGCCTGGATTTCCGGGGCAGCATCCCAGACCGCCTTGAGCTTATCCAGAACCGACACGACCTCCGGATGAGGAAGAAGGTCAACGATCCGCGAGACGGTTGCCTTAATCTCGTCCGAAGGATTGGTGAGCCGGTGTAGCAGGCCGTCCTTCGCCGACCGGCTCACCTCGACAATGTAGCCGTCGTCCCACGGCGCGATCATGCTCATGCGCGCATCACGATCTCCGTGGAAAAGTTCAAGCGGCGCCCAGGATGGCGCACCCGCGTCAGGGGCCATCTGAACCCAAAGGAGGGCGCGGCCAGAAAACCACTTCAGCCTGGATGAGGCTGGGTCAAACAGCTCGTTGATCGCTCGTATCAGATGCGCCCGACGCTCTTCGTACTCGGGCTTTATCTGCCTGGGTCCCCAGGATGTGTCAGGCCGTGAGCGCCTTCCCCGGATGGTGAGGCGAAGTAGAGGCTTTTCCGGCACCGTTTGGTTTTCCTGCTCGATGGCTACTTTGAGCTTTACGGGCCTTCAGCGCCGCTTGGACCGTGACGCCGAACACCAGGCTTTCCTCCTTGGAGGTCATAGCGAAGCGCTCACGGCAGTCACGCCGCAACTGAAGCCAATAGTCCGTATCAGCTTTGTCGCTCATAAGTATCCCAGGGCCGCCACTTCGGCAACTAACAACCCCGTCCACAATAGCGGGAAGGTTGATCTCTCGTGCCTCAAGCAGGGCAGCACGCCGCTCGCCTAGGGCAATTGTCCGAACGTCGGCAGCGGATAAACCTTCGGACAGGCGGGCCAGGGCTTGGATATGTTCAGGACCTTCGATTTTCAGATAGTATTTCCACAGATCGATACGCACCGCCTCATTTGGAAGAGAAAGATCGATCTTGTAGGGGAACCGCCTCCAAACAGCCGAATCAAGAAGATGCGGATGATTTGTAGCTGCGATAATTACATTTCGATGGCCAAGACTGTCCAGTGCCTGAAGAAGAGTATTTACCACACGCTTCAATTCACCGATATCCCGGTCATCGTCGCGCTGTTTCGCGACAGCGTCGACTTCATCAAGAAGGAGCACACATGGTTGATCTTGAACGAATTCGAATAGAGACCTGATATTCTTGGCCGTGTCGCCCAGAAGAGAGGAAACTAGGCTGTCCAGTCTTGCGCTAAGCAAGGGAACACCCAGCCTAGCCGCTATGTGGCCCGCAGCCAGGGTCTTCCCGGTTCCAGGCGGGCCGGACAAGATCAAGTTGGTTTGGGGGGCCAGCCCTTCGGCAGCCAGGAGGTCGGCCGCTTTGGCCTCTGCCACGAGGCGCTTCAGGATCCCGTCGACCCGTCCGTCGACAAACAACGGGTCCTTGGGCCAGGGCAGTTCCTCGACCAAAGGGTTTCTGGACTTGCCGTCCGTTGGAAGCGATTTGGGCGTGTTCAGGTCGCGGCGCCCCCTGATGATACGCGCCAGCTGCCCCTGAAGCTTACCCTGATCGTCACCAGCGAAATGGCTCACAAGCCGGCCGCCCACACGCCTGATCGTGGAAAAGTCCGAGTTCAGTCCGGCCTCAATCAGCGCCATTAACTCCTCGGAAATATTGGGGGAGGACTCAGCCACATCGTCGCCAAAAGGCAGTCTTGCAATGTTGCTCATTTTGTCCCTCTTAAACCATTTTTGCGCATGATGAAACCATATTACTAACTTTTTAAACCTTCAATACATGGATTATCGCAAAAACCACCCCCTGGCGCAAACGGCCAAACCCTAATAAGGTTGCGTTTTGGGAGGGTCTGGGATTCCGTTTTGAATCACAATACGCTCAGAAGCCTTGTCCCATAAGGGTCAGATGGGTGTTGACCAGGAGATGGAGCCCAAAAGCGGGGGCACTATTTTCGCCTAATAAAAGATAACGGAATATAAATAAAAGAAAGCCGGGCGCAGCCGACTCAGGGGACCGACCTTGCCGAGCCCACTCAACCTATTCCACCTAAATTGTTGGAAAACTTATCGCTAATCAGATGCGACTGCCACAAAATACAACCACTGGTGTTGATCACCCCACTTTTGCGAAGGATCTCCTGGGCATCAAGGGCGGGTTCCAGGCGCACCACAATCCGAAGGGTCAAGCGCCGGGCACTTCAGCGCTGTCGGCAGGTGCTCCTGCTGCTGGCGCTTGCCCCTGGGCGGCCTGTCTATACGGCGGTCAGTGCCCGATTAACGGCGTCCAGCTCCCGGTCTATCACCGTGAGCAGAACGAGGTCCGAGCCTCTGGGATGGCGCGCGCCGCTCTCCCACTTCTCCAGCGCCGCCAAAGGGAAGCCGTATCGGGCGGCAAATGCCTCCTGGGTCAAGCCTGTCCCTTCCCGAATGGCTCGCACATCGATCCGCTTCCCCACCATGACCACGGTTTCGCGGGCGCCCGCCGCTTCTCCCCGGGCATGGGCCACGGCCTCCTGCAGGCCGACCATGATTTCATTGTGCAGGCTGGGCTTCGTCGTCGCCATGGTGCTGTTTCTTCCGATTGTAAGCACCGATTCCGTAAGTTTTCCAGCGCTTCGACCCAATTTATGGCACGCCACCACCCCATACATACCTATGTAGGCTACGGGTGCTTGGCCGGATGCCGTTCCTGCGAAGATAAGCCACGACTGCGGCAACCTCTCCGTCGGAAGGTTCATAGGACTTACGGTCCATGAACTGTCGAAGGGTCCGGTCAAGCTCATATGGCACCTCCTTGAGGTCCATCAAGACACGCGACCGGGTAACGCCCGCCTCCAAACAGGCGCCCACAAACCGCCAGGGCCAGCCCTCCAGGAGTCGAGACGTCAGCGCCGCCACGGCATGCCGCGGAATTGGCCCCATCCGCTCCAGCTCACTCTCTTCACTAACCTCGCTCGGTCCACCCCAAGTGGTGGCGATCACGCTCCGTAGGCGGCCCCCGGCCGCTCGGCGGGAAGCCAATAGACGCATCACCTGGTGGAGCAGGTCAAAGTAGAGGTGGGACCGCACGAACGTAGCATCTCCCAGCATGGCCCAGCCGCGAGCCAAGATAGCGCTGGTCCTCTGCTGAAGGACCAGCGCGCCAAAGTCCGCTTGAAGGGTTAAAGCAGATGTTAGCGTACCGTCGCAGGCCCCGCACCGCTCGATCGCCTCAGCCCGGTGAGCCATCAGTGCCGCGCCGCAGTGTGGGCAGGCATCATGCATGATGCAACCATGCCGGGGGCAGCAGCTCCAAAGGGCAAGGCGCCAAGTCCGCCGGAGATAGGGTGTGGCGTCTTCCCTCAGGCACAGCGGGCAGAATTGGAAGCCGTGGACCCGCCGGATGCGATGACGGCTCCCGCTATGGAGCACCCATTTGGTGCGCCCCAGCGGCTGCCACTTCTCCACCAGCCAGCCCTCGTAACTGGCCAAGGTGGTCTCGAAAGCCCGTCGGTAAGGGGTGGCCGTCTTCGACGCCATGACAGCCAGCATGCCCTCCGGTACGGAACGGTCAATGTCCTGCCCAAGCAGGCGGCCCCGCTGAAAGGCGAGTTGGCAGAAGCTGTAGCTCCGCAGGCCGTTCCCCTGAGCGGTCCGAAGAACCCAGGAGTATAGGCTCTCGTCCTGCTGCGGCTTGGGGTGGTAGAGCCAATACCGCCCGGACAGCATTGCTGTTACATCACGTCGAGATCGACCACCGTAACACGCCGCTTTGATGGCGGCTGATAGTCGACACGCTCCAGTATTTTGCGGGTGATGCGTTCCTCGCCACTGCGTATGGCCTCGGTAGCCGCACGGCTGACGATGTAGAACATGCCGGCAATCAGCCGCTCACTGCGCTCCAGAATGTAGCCGGCGAGAGCGTCATCCTCCCACAGTCCCGACGGCTGCCGCAGCGGCAGCAGTGACTCAAAGCCGGCCAGCAGCGCCCGGTAGTCCCCGTCATCTTTCCACAGCGGCAGTTGGGCAACCTCATGACGGTTCAGCAGCTGAGCGTCGCTCTGAAGCTGCGATTTTGCCTGGCCCGTGCCCGCGCACACGAAGCTGATCATGAGCGTATCGTCGTTCATGATCGACCGCATCTCCGCGAGGATCTTCATCCGCTCCGCGAACGAAGCCAGGGCCAGGTTGTGGGTCTCGTCCATGATGACGATCCGCGTCCCCGCCATTTTCAGCGCCAGGATGCATTGGTGGCGCTTTATCCGCCGGTGGCTCTTGCGATTGAAGGGGACCGACAACGCATCAAGGATCCACTCGTAGAAAGTCTCCAAGCTGGGGTCGCCGGTGACCTCGATGAACAGGACCGGAATGATCCCCGAATCGCCCTTGGGGTCGTCCACGGCGGGATGCCGACGCAGGAACTCCTTCAACAAGTATGACTTACCGTTGCTGGTGGGGGCCTCCACGATCAGGCATTCCGGCCGCTGCTGGTGCGGGAGCACCAGCAGGTGCTCCAGTTTGGCCATGATCTGCTTGGCGCGCGGGTAGTTCACATACCGCTTCGTCTGGCAGCGGAAGACCCGCTCGGCATTGGAAAGGTCCAGCAGTGGGACCGTTGAGGAATGGAGGTGGGAATAGTCGGTCATGACCACCCCTCCACGTCGATCACCGGCCGCTGCTTGGGCTTACCCTCGGGAGCCGGTTCAGAAACGACGGAAGGAAGCACTTCCTGGCCAACCGGATTAGGAGGTGGCAGTGCCCGCACCGCACCCTTGGCCGGGGCGGGTAGCAATTTGCCGGTCCGCTCCGCCTCCTGGCGGCGGGCGATGGCTTTCCGCGCTTGTTTGACCTTGGCGCCCAGTTCCTCATCTTCCCGGCGAAGCTGTTCCAGCTTGTTGAATATGAAGGCCTCGTTCTCCGCGTCATAGCCTTCCTTCTTCAAGCTGGCCACGGCCCGGTTGACCTCCCAGAGCGGCGCCGGCGTGCTGCGGCCGCTGGCCATGGGCACCTCGTAGTACCGGAAGTTCTCCCGGTCCCATACCCATATCCGGGAAACGTCGTCAGGATTGTGCCGGACGATAACCTTTTCCTTGCGATACCTATCTCGCAGGACGCGCAGGACGGGCCAGTTATACTTGAAGCGGTTTATCATCACCCCGTACTCCTGCAGGGTGCGACGGTCTGCCGGAAGAAAGTCGATCAGGAATCTCTCAGGATCAGCGGGATAAGCCGGTAGGCCCCGGCCTGGGATGGCATCACTGCCGAAAATCCCCTCCTTCCAACGCTGTCGGGGCTCTACCTTCAAGCTGCTGTGCACTTCCCGGTGATAGAGTGCGATCATATGGGCCACCCGGCGTTCAGCCTGCTCCAGGGTGAGGATCGCGTATTTCTCGGGATCGTATCCCTTGCTCCGTTCCCGAATGCTGTTGCCAGTGGCTCCGGGGATTAGCGTCAACCTCCCCATGAGAGTACCGATGAACCGCTCGATGCGCCCACCGTACTCGGGTTTGTCCAGCGGCCGGAACGTATGGTTGATGTCATAATGCTGGCAACCGAGGATCAAGCCGGCGCTATCGAATTCCGCCGCGTTGTCGGTGAACAGCGAATCGGGTTTCCCATACATCTCCCACGGCGTCTCAATCTCCATACGCCGGCAATATTCCGCCTTGGGGAACACGGCATGGTGCAGGGCCATGGCCACAGACAATGTGGAAGGCGGAGACAAGCTGAGACGGAAGCCCAGGATGCACCGGGAATATTCATCGAACACCAGCGTCAGGAACGGACGCATCAGAGCCTGGTGGTGCTCGGGGTCGATAATGAACAAGTCGGCGACCGTGTGGTCGATCTGCACCCGGTGGAGGGGCCATTGCGGCTCCTCGCCGGGCCCATACACCTCCTTGTAGACCTTGTTGGTGACCCCCGGGAGAAGGCGTGCCGCAGCCACCTCACTCGGCGGCCGCGCCTTGATGCGCTTGCTCACCGTGGTGGCGGACGGTGGTGTCTCTCCCGCCAGCAAGCAGGCGTTCTTGACCGCCGCGACCACCTTTTTCAGGGGCTCACGCCGCTTCAGATAATACTCGTCTATCGCCGATTCGACGATCTGGGCCACAGCGGGCAAAAGCCGTGACGGGTACTTTTTCCTCGGGCTGATGTGAGGGATCAGCCTGGTCACCCCACCCTGCCGGCGCCACATGCTGACGAGGTCGTAGAGGTGTGACGTGCTCATCCCCAACTGCGCCGCGTATTCTTCCACCACCGATCGGGGCGGCCGGCTCATTGCCAAGATCTCCTGGATGACCTTCAAGCGCTCCAGCCCCATCGCCAGCCGCTCGGGGGCGATCGACGCCAGGTCGGGCGCAACTGGGGCCTCCTCCGGCGCGCCCTCCGTCCAGACCTTTAGCTGGCCAAGCTCGACCCGAGTCGTCTCCTTGGTGGCCAGGTCCTCCACCACGACGACCTCCAACGACAGCGCACTCACGATCTTGCCGGGCTTTCCCCCGACATCGACCATCAGTCCTTTCCTTGGCTCAAGCCACAGGGCGGATGGAGACGGAACGTTTTGCTCGGTCACTATGTCCTCCACACCACGAAATCCATCCCCAGGGGAAACCGATCGAAGTCACCTGTCAGCCGTCCCTGGACGAGCAGCACCCACATCGCTTGCCAGAACAAGCCGCGCTCCTCGACGTTCGGATATAGGTCCTTGGCCAAGCGCCCGATGGTCCAGGGACCTTCCGCTAAGCCGTTCAGGATTTGCTGGACGGTGTCGGCGTCAGGCTCGACACGGAGGAAGGGCCGGAGCACCCTGAAGTTCTCCGTCCTCAAAGTTCGGATGGCTTTCTCCGTCATGATCCGGAAGCGCATGCCGTTCTGCTTCGCCCATGAGCGCGCGTAGAAGTAGGGCTCCCGATAGCGATCCCAGTTTTTCTTCAGTTCATCCTTGAACTTCACCTCGTAGATCGAGGTCTTGTCGGCGTACCGGACCAGGAAGTCCGGCGTGTACGTTTTTTTGCGGCCGGTACTGTCCACGAACTCCAGGGTGAAGGGTTGTTCCGTGATCTCCAGCACGCCTGGGCGGGACTCCAGCAAGATCAGGAGGTCGCGCTCCAGCTTGGACTCGTAACGCACAGTGTTTTCGCCGTCGCCGGTGACGTGACGCCCGGTATAGCTGCGGTTATTCGGCCCAACTTTGCGACGCCTGACCACCCCGGCCCCCTTCTAGGTTACCCTGATGATGGTAGGGGCAAAAAGCCGTTCCAAACCAGTCGGATTTTTTGGTGTAAATTCCAAACTAGTTGGAAAATTTGGTTCGCACAGTCGGATTTTTTGGTGTTCCGATGACGGGAAACTGCCAATGCCAGTCGGAAAAGATGGTGTTTTTGACAGTGGTGTGCGCGCCAAGCCGGGGGAGATCAGCCTGGCCCACCAGGGCGTCCTGTTCCTGGATGAACTGCCGGAATTCGCGCGCCCCACGCTGGAGGCCCTGCGCCAGCCGCTGGAGACGGGGCGGGCGACGGTGGCGCGGGCCAACGGCCATGTCACCTACCCGGCGCGGGTGCAGTTGGTGGCGGCCATGAACCCCTGCCGCTGCGGCCACCTGGACGACCCGGCCCAGGCCTGCGGCCGCGCCCCCAAATGCGCCGCCGATTACCAGTCCAAGATTTCCGGGCCCCTGTTCGACCGCATCGACCTGCATGTCGACGTTCCGGCGGTGAAGGCGTCGGACCTGTCGCTGCCCCCGCCGCGCGAGACCAGCGCCATCGTGGCCGCCCGCGTGGCCCGCGCGCGGGGCATCCAGGCGGCGCGCTACGCCGCCCTGACGAAGCCAGGCCACCCCACCATCCGCACCAATGCCGAGGCGGATGGCGAACTGCTGGAAAAGGTGGCCGCTCCCGAGGCCCCCGGCCGCGCCCTGCTGACCGAGGCCGCCGACCGCCTGCGCCTGTCCGCCCGCGGCTATCACCGCGTCCTGCGCGTCGCCCGCACCCTGGCCGACATGGAGGGCAGCGACACCGTGCGCCGCGTGCACATCGCCGAGGCGCTGAGCTACCGCCGGGTGGTGGTGCGGTGAACGCTCCCACCCTTCTCCTCATCGACCTGCAACGCGCCATCGACGATCCGCGCTGGGCGGCGGAGGGGCCGCGCAACAATCCGGAGGCTGAGGCCAACGTGGCCCGGCTGCTGGCCGCCTGGCGCTCCGCCGGCCTGCCCCTCATCCACGTGCGGCATGATTCGGTGGAGCCCCATTCCACCTACCGTCCCGACGGACCGGGCCATGCCTTCAAGGAGGAGGCGATGCCGGCGGCCGGCGAGATCGTGGTGGCCAAGCGCACCAACAGCGCCTTCATCGGCACCGGGCTGGACGACCTGCTGCGCGGCCGGGGCATCACCGCCGTGGTGGTGGCCGGGGTCATCACCAACAATTCGGTGGAGGCCACGGTGCGCATGGCCGGCAACCTGGGCTATGCCACCACGGTCGTCAGCGACGCCACCTACACTTTCGCCAAGCGCGACGGCCGGGGCCGGGTGTGGAGCGCCGAAGACGTGCACGCCCTGTCGCTGGCCAACATGGCGGGCGAGTACGCCGCCGTGGCGACGACGGAGGCGGTGCTGGCTGCTCTCCTTCCTGGCCAAGCCAGGCCATAGCTGAGGATCGTCAGCAATGACGCCGAGGGCAGGACGCCTTAAGGACAATGACCATGATGGTCATAATTCCAGAAGGCGCTTCGCTACTCCGGCCGGAACGCCGCCTGGATGACAGGCCCCAGGTCCGCCATCTCCGGCGGCAGACGCACGACCAGCTCGCGCAGGGCCATGTCGTCATCTGGAAACAGTAAGGCGCTGCCGATGATGGGTAGGGGCCCTGGGGTGAGATGGCTGTCCGTGCCCAGGCCCTTTTGTCCGGCCGGCGTCACGAAATCCACCGAGGTGGGGCTGTGGCGCACAACGGTGTCCGTCGGATAGGGCCCCCAGGTGTATTCCGACTTGTCCGCCAACCCTTCGTCGATCACACCCTGGACGTAATCCTTGGCGACGGGAAACAGGCGGGCGGCGATCTTCGCCACCTCGAACCGGCCGGACGTGTCGCCGTCCAGCCAGACCAGTTGCAGGGCCGGGCCCTGGATATGCTCGACCGCCTTGATCAGCTCGCGGCTGGTGAGGGGGTTGGCCGTCACCAGCAGTTGGGAGCCGTTGGAACCGTAGAGGGCCAAGCAGTGCCAACCCTTGGGGGCGAAGCTGCCGATGCCACCGGCGTCATCCGGTCCCGCATAATAGGCCAAGCGCCCCGCCGCCTTGGCGGCCAGCGCGGGGGGCAAGGACGGAACGGTCCCCTTCCGGGGCGCGGCCTGCGGCCCCATCTGGCCATCGGCGGGGCAACCGACAAAGGGGATGCCGGCGGCCACGGCGGGTTTCAGGGTGAATGCCGCCCCCATGACCAGGGCGCAGCAAAGGAACCGGCGCAGAGCGGCGGCAGACAGGATGAATGACGCGGGCATGGGGGGATGGCCTGATTTCAAAGGGTCCGACACAGCCAAACATGGCACCGGCCAACCACTCCCTCAAGCTCGGCGGATAGCGCGGAATGACGCAGAGAGGGCGAGCGGAAGACGTGCATACCCTGTCGCTGGCCCAATATGGAGGGTGAGTACGCCACCGTGGTGACGACGGAGGCGGTGCGGGCGGAACTCACGTTACATGCCGCGAACACATTGCGCCATGTCACATGGCGTCAGCCCGCGATAGGCCATTCGGACTGAGGACTCAATAGCCGGGAGCGTAGACCTCTGACAAATCCTCGGTTTTGTCCCAAATCGTACAGGTCCCCCGCCCCACCACGGTCAGGAGCGTACCCTGCGCCTGCGCCGTAAAGAGTTGGGCGATTTGGGCCTTTCCTATGTCCGTGGTAGGATCGATGGCAAGACTTGAGGTGACCGTGGCACAAGAGGGTCGGTCAGGCAGCACTTTATCAAATTCGACAACGAAAATGCCTTCCCGCCCCCTGAGATTGCCGACGTCCGCACTGCTGATCCGAACAATTTTCGTGCCACTGATCGAGCCTGCCCAAGTGGGGAAAGTGGAAAAAACCGCCATCCAACATGCTGAGAAAAAGAGAAAAAATCTCATTATATCCCCCATAAATAAAATAATGAGGCAATCTAGCCTTTGGGGAACTCCCTATCCACTATTAAATCGCATTTCACTCCAGCAGCGCCGCCAACACGCCGTTCAGCCGCTGGCGACCATCCGCCGTGGCGGTCAAGCGGTCGCCGTCCAGGGTCAGCAGGCCGTGGCGGGACAGGCGGTCCACCGCTGCCATATCCACCGGGTTCACACCGCCGGCCTCGGCCGTGAGGCGGGCCAGGCTGACGCCCTCGGCCAGGCGCAGGCCCATCATCAGGGCTTCGCGGCCGCGCTGGTCGGGTGTCACAACCTCGTCCGCGTGGGCGCCGGTGCCGCCCTCCTCCACCCGCTGCAGCCAGATTTCCGGGGCGCGGTGGGTGCGGGTGGCGACCTTCTCACCCTTCAGCGTCAGGCGGCCGTGGGCGCCGGGGCCTATGCCGACATAGTCGCCATAGCGCCAGTAAACCAGGTTGTGCCGGCTTTCCTGGCCGGGACGGGCGTGGTTGGACACCTCATACGCCGGCATGCCGGCCTGGTTCAGCAGGACTTGCGTCGCCTCATAGAGATCACCCGCCAGATCCTCATCCGGCACCACCAGGTCGCCGCGCTGTTGCAGGGTGTGGAACTGGGTGCCTTCCTCGATGGTCAGCTGATAGAGCGACAGGTGGCCCACCGCCATGTCCAGCGCCCGGGACAGCTCATCCTGCCAAGCCGCCACCGTCTGGCCGGGGCGGGCGTAGATTAGATCGAAACTGAAACGATCGAAGATGCCCTTGGCCATGGCGATGGCGGCCATCGCCTCAGGGGCGGAATGCTTGCGGCCCAGCACCTTGAGGTCGGCATCGTTCAGGGCCTGGATGCCCATGGACAGGCGGTTGACGCCAGCGGCACGGAAGCCGGCGAAGCGCGCCGCCTCCGACGAGGTCGGGTTGGCCTCCAGCGTCACCTCGACGCCGTCGCCGATGCCCCAATGGTGGTCGGCCCGTTCCAGGACGGCGGCCACCGTTTCCGGCGGCATGAGCGAGGGAGTGCCGCCGCCAAAGAAGACGCTGCTGAGGCGGCGCCCCGCTGGCACGCGGGCGGCGAAGTGGTCCATCTCCCGCAGCATCGCCGCGCGCCAACGGGCCTGGTCCACGCCCTCGCGGACATGGCTGTTGAAGTCGCAATAGGGGCATTTACTGGCGCAGAACGGCCAGTGCACATAGAGGCCGAAGCCGCCCGGTGTGGCGTCGGCGTCAGGGGGCGTCAGCGGAAGCATCGCTCCACCAACTGGCGGAAGGCCTGGGCCCGGTGGCTGATGGCGTGCTTCTCGTGCGGTTCCATCTCGCCATAGGTCACGGTGTAGCCGTCCTGCACGAAGATGGGGTCGTAGCCGAAGCCCCGGTCGCCGCGCGGCGGGTTGACCAGCTGGCCGTGCACCTCGCCCTGCACCGTCTCCACATGGCCGTCCGGCCAGGCGATAGTGAGGGCGCAGACGAAGCTGGCGTCACGCGGCGCGCCGGACGGCAACTCACGCTCCACCCGGGCCATGGCGGCGGCGAAGTCCTTCTCCGGCCCGGCCCAGCGGGCGGAGTAGATGCCGGGGGCGCCGTCCAGCGCCTTCACCGCCATGCCGCTGTCGTCCGCCAGCGCCGGCTTGCCCGCCGCCTTGGCCGCCGCCAGGGCCTTCAGCTCCGCGTTCTCGCGGAAGGTCAGGCCGGTCTCCTCCGGCTCCGGCAGGCCCAGCTCCCCCGCCGTGGGGAAGTGGGCGACGTGGTCGCCCAGCAGGGCCGCGATTTCCTTCACCTTGCCCTTGTTGTGGGTGGCGATGATCAGGGTGTCGCCGGTGAATTGTCTGGGTTTTGTCATTCGTTCGCCTCAGGCGCCGGCGGGGCATCCGCCCCTTGGCTTATCCTCAGTTTCCAGTCCACTGCGTTCCCCGGAAACTTCCGGCGGCCCCGGTCGGGGCCTAGGGCTTGGCTATGAAGCCAAGCCCCTAGGGAACTCATGTGGGTTTGCTGCGGTCAGAGGCCCAGGGCTGTCTTTTGCAGGGCGGTCAGCTGGCCGATGCCGTGGCGGGCCAGGCGCAGCAGCTCGTTGAACTGCGCCTCATCGAAGGGGCGTTCCTCGGCCGTGCCCTGGATTTCCACGATGCCGCCGGCGCCCGTCAGGACGAAGTTGGCGTCAGCCTGGGCGTTGCTGTCCTCGGCATAGTCCAGGTCCAGCACGGGCTGGCCGTTGTAGATGCCGCAGGAGATGGCGGCCACGCTGTCGATCAGCGGGATCTGCTTCAGCACGCCGATGCGCATCAGGTGGGTGAAGGCCTGGTGCAGGGCGACGTAGCTGCCGGTGATGGCGGCGGTGCGGGTGCCGCCGTCGGCCTGCAGCACGTCGCAGTCGATCTTCACCTGGATTTCGCCCATGGCCTTGCGGTCGGTGATGGCGCGCAGCGCGCGGCCGATCAGGCGCTGGATTTCCTGGGTGCGGCCGGACTGCTTGCCCTTGGCGGCCTCACGGTCGGTGCGGCTGTGGGTGGCGCGGGGCAGCATGCCATATTCCGCCGTCACCCAGCCCAGGCCCTGGCCGCGCAGGAAGGGCGGCACCTTTTCCTCGACACTGGCCGTGCACAGCACGTGGGTGTCGCCGAAGCGCACCAGGCAGGAGCCTTCGGCGTACTTGGCGAAGCCGGTCTCAAGCGAGACGGCGCGGAGCTGGTCGGCGGCGCGGCCGGAGGGGCGGGTCATGGCGGGGCGGTCCCGTAGCTGTCATGGGGTGTTTGCGAGGCCCTACCTAGCGACGGAACCATCGCCCTGTCCACCCCGGATGTGGCGGGGCGGCCCGGCGATTCCCCCGGGCGGCGGCCCGGCGACGATTGATAACACCGCCGTCCCTCATTAGATTTAAGGGCATCCCCCCCTTCATCCGGCCCCGCCCCCAGGCATGATCACCGAGCTGAACCAGCGTTCCCGCGACATCTTCCGCCAGATCGTGGAAGCCTATGTCGAAACCGGGGAACCGGTGGGCAGCCGCACGCTGTCGCGCCGCCTGGGCATCGCGCTGTCGCCGGCCACCATCCGCAACGTCATGGCGGACCTGGAGGAATTGGGCCTGCTGAAGGCGCCGCACACCTCCGCCGGGCGAGTGCCCACCGACGTGGGCCTGCGCCTGTTCGTCAACGGCCTGCTGGAGGTGGGCGACCTGTCGGATGATGAGCGGGAGAGCATCGACGCCCAGTGCGCCGCTTCCGGACGGTCCCTGCCCGAGGCGCTGGAGGAGGCGACGACCATGCTGTCGGGCTTGTCGTCCTGCGCCGGGCTGGTGATGGCGCCCAAGACAGACCGGCCGCTGAAACATATCGAGTTCGTGAACCTGCAGCCCGGCCGTGCCCTGGTGGTGCTGGTGACGGAGGACGGCCTGGTGGAGAACCGGGTGGTGGAGGTGCCCATGGGCATCCCCTCCTCCGTCCTGCAGATGGCCAGCAACTATCTGAACGCCCGGGTGGTGGGCCGAACCCTGGCGGAGGCCCGCACCCGCCTGCTGGCCGAGGCGGAGGAGCAGCGCACCCAGCTGGACGAGCTGACCCGCCGCGTGGTGGACACGGGCATGGCCACCTGGGCCGGCAGCCGCAGCAGCGGCGTGCTGATCGTGCGCGGCCAGGCCAAACTGCTGGACGACGTCAGCGCCCTGTCGGACCTGGAACGCATCCGCAGCCTGTTCGAGGCGCTGGAAACCCGCGACGCCATGATGCGGCTGCTGGAGGCGACCGGCCAGGCGGAAGGGGTGCAGATCTTCATCGGGGCGGAGAACAACCTGTTCAGCCATGCCGGCTGTTCCCTGATCGTCTCGCCCTACACCAACGGCAAGGACCAGATCGTGGGCGCCATCGGCGTCATCGGGCCCACCCGCATCAACTACGCCCGCATCATCCCCATGGTGGACTACACCGCCAAGGTCATCAGCCGCATGATCGGGTGACCGGATGATCGCGTGAATTGTCCGTCCGCCGGCCGAACAATTCCGCCCGCCCCCGCTTTATTCCTGTCTCCGCCCGCGCATCGCCTCTGGCGCGACGCGCGCAGGATGCCTATCTTCTGCCCGTCCCGGCGGTGGTGAGCCGCCGTTGTTCCGCACCCTTGTAGAGACTGCCGCTAAGATGACCGATAGCAACGAGACGACCACCGCCCCCGAAACCGACGCCGCCCCGAAGCAGCAAGCGCCGGCCTCCTCGGACGCCGTCGCCGCGCTGGAAGCCGAGGTCGCGTCCCTGAAGGACCAGCTGCTGCGCAGCATGGCCGAAGCGGAGAACACCCGGCGCCGCGCCCAGAAGGAGCGTGAGGACACCGCCAAGTACGCGGTGTCCGGCTTCGCCAAGGAACTGCTGGCCGTGGCCGACAACCTGCGCCGCGCCATCGACGCCGTCCCGGCGGAAACCCGCGCCGGCAACGAGCAGGTCAACACCCTGCTGACCGGCGTGGAGGCGACCGAACGCCAGTTGGTCGCCGCCTTCGACCGCGCCGGCATCGTGAAGCTGGAGCCCATGGGCCAGCCCTTCGACCCCAACTTCCACCAGGTGGTGGCCGAGGTCGACGGCACGGACAAGCCCGCCGGCACCGTGGTCACCATCCTGCAGCCCGGCTACACCATCCATGGCCGCCTGCTGCGCGAAGCCATGGTCTGCGTCGCCAAGGCCGGCGCCAATCCCGGCAAGGTGGATACCAGCGCGTAATTCCGGAAATCGCGTCTTGAAGCACCACAAGCCTGGCCCTTCTGGGCCAGGCTTTAGGACGCGACCGCGTCCGCCGCAGGTTTTTGGTGACCGGCAGCGGACTGAAAACCGAGGACAGCCAAAGGCCCGGACGGGCCTGCCGGCGCCTGAGGAACACTAAACCAATACAGGCTGCCGTAATGGCAAATGGCACTGGATCAGCGTGCCCTGGTCGCTGTCGCTGATTTCCACCCGGCCGCCGTGCAGCTCGACGAAGCTTTTCACCAGCGACAGGCCCAGGCCCGCGCCGGCAGGATGGTTCTGCACGTCGCCGCGCTCGAACTTGTTGAATACGCGCTGGCGGTCGGCCGCCGGGATGCCGATGCCGGTGTCGCTGACCGACAGCACCATCTCCGGCCCCCCGTCCCCCATCTGGCGCTTCGCGGACAAGGTGACCTGGCCGCCCGGCGGCGTGAACTTCACGGCGTTGCTGACCAGGTTGTACAGGGCCTGCTTCAGGCGGCGCTCGTCAGCGTCGAGGGTGCCGATGTCATACGGCACCTGCACCAGCAGGGTCACGTCCTGCTTGCGCGCCCAGTCCAGCGTCAGGCCCGACACCGCCTCCAGCAACTGCCCGACATCGACCGGCGAGCGGTCCAGGGTCATGAAGCCGGCCTCGATGGTGGCGAGATCCAGGATATCGTTGATCAGCGCCAGCAGGCGACGGCTGGCTTCCAACACGCCCTTGGTGTAGTCGGCCTGGCGTTCATTGAGCGCGCCGAAATACTGGTTATTCAGGATCTCGGCAAAGCCCATGATGGCGTTCAGGGGCGTGCGCAGCTGGTAGGAGACGTTGGCGATGAATTCCGACTTCAGCCGGTCGGCGGTCGCCAGCGCTTCGTTGCTGGCGCGCAGGGCTTCTTCCACCCGCACGCTGTCGGTGATGTCCAGCACGCTGATCAGCACGGCGCCGTCAGGCAGCGGCACGTTGGACACGTCGACGATGGACCGGTCCGTGCGCTCCAGCCGGCCGGCATAGCTGGACCGTTCCAACAAGTCGGCGATCATGGCGCGGCGGCGCGCCGGCCAGTCGCCGTCGTGGTCCAGCAGCGGCTGCAGCTTGTCGATCACCTGGGTGATGTGCGGCTCGCCGTTCAGGTCCGATCCCTTCAGCCGCCAGATGCGGGCGAAGGACGGGTTCCACAGCTTCAGCCGGCCATCGCCGCCGAACACGGCGACACCTTCCGCCAGGTTATCCAGCGTTTCCTGCTGCACCGCCATCAGCGTGTTGTAGGACGATTCCAGCGCCAAGGCGTTGGTCACGTCCTCAAGCACGAACATCAGGCCGCCAAAGGGATGGGGCACGGTGATGTTGCGCAAGGTGGTGCCGTCGGGAAGGTGGGTCAGATCCTCGCGCGGTTCCGTCAGGTTGGTGAACAGGGCGACCTGGGCCCGCTTCCACCGGGGGAAGTCCACCTCCTCCTGCAAGCGCCGCCGGCTGCGCAGATCCTCCAGCACCTCGCCGTAGGTGGGTTCGGTGGCCAGCCAGGTCTCGTCCAGGCCCCACAGCCGCGCGTAGGAGCGGTTGTGGAACTTCAGCTTGGTGTCGGCGCCATAGATGGCAATGGCGGAACCCAGATGTTCCAGCACATCGCCATGGGCGGCGATGTGGCGTTCCAGCTCCGACGACAGCTCCTGCTCACGGGTGATGTCCAGGGCGTGGCCCATGAGGGCGGCGGCGCCGTCCAGCGGCGTGGCCAGGGGCGTCTCCACCAGACGCAGCAGTTGGCGCTGGCCGGCGACGACGACATGACGGGTTTCGGACGCGCCCTGGCCCTCCGCCCTCTCGCCCTTCGCCCCCTCCCCCTTCGCCAGCGCGCGGGCGGCCAGCGCCCGGCCGGCGCCGGGGTCGGTGACCAGCTCTATGCCCTGCTCCACCACGGCGGTGGGTGAAAGGCCGACCGCGGTGCCGTAGGCTTGGTTGCACCAGAACAGGGAGCCATCGGACCGGCGCATCCACAGGGGGAAGGGCAGCAGCTCCAACGCCGCCCGCAGGCGGGCCGCGGCATCCTCCGCGACCTGGCGGCGCTGGTCCGCCTGCGCGGCGTCGGCGACGGTGGCCGTCACGTCGCGCAGCCACAGCACGCTGATCCGGCCGGATGGGTCGCCATCGTCCCCCAACGGCACCGGCGAGGTCCCTGGGCGGCCGGTCAGCACCAGAGTGCGCCGCCCCTGATGACAGGACATCTGCCGGGAAAACGGCACGCCCTCGTCATCCAGGTCGCGCAGGGCCCGGCGCAGGGCCGCATCCTCGGGCGCTTCGAAGGCCTGGGCGATCTCATCCACGCGGCCGCCGGGCTGGGGGTCGGGGATGCCCAGCCAAGCGCCGGCGCTGGCGCTGGCGCCGATGACACGGCCATGCCGCCAGGCCACCCATTCATCGGGGCAGCCGGACAGCAACGCCGCCGCCCGCGCCGCCTGCATATCGGCAACGCGGCGCTGGCCGGCCAACCGCGCCAGGCAGGCCCCCGCCACCACCAGGCTGGCCACCGACCCCGCCACCACCAGGGGCAACGAGGCGTCGGGGAACACCAGGCGCAGGCAGGGAAAACCGGGCGCGGCCAAGGCGGCGGCGGTCAGCGCTAGAGGCAGGGCGGTGGCGTTTCTCGGCATGACGCCCGGATCTTAGTTAATGACGGTGTGGGTGCCAAGCGAACGGAAGGCTACTTTAAGCTCGGCCCCGGTTCGGGTTGTCCGGCAAAGGAAAGGCCGGGCACAGGGCCCGGCCTTCGCGATGCCGCCTCCGGTCCCCGGCGGCCTGAGCCGCCAGGGGGGCGAGCGGTCGATCAGTAACGGTAGTGGTCGGGCTTGAACGGGCCCTGCGGGCTGACGGCGATGTATTCAGCCTGCTTCTCCGTCAGGGTGGTCAGGTTGGCGCCGATCTTGGCCAGATGCAGGCGGGCCACCTTCTCATCCAGGTGCTTGGGCAGCACGTAGACCTTGTTCTCATACTTGTCGGCGTTGTTCCACAGCTCGATCTGGGCCAGCACCTGGTTGGTGAAGCTGGCGGACATGACGAAGCTGGGGTGGCCGGTGGCGCAGCCCAGGTTCACCAGGCGGCCCTTGGCCAGCACGATCAGGCGCTTGCCGTCGGGGAACACCACCTCGTCCACCTGCGGCTTCACCTCTTCCCACACGTAGTTGCGCAGGCTGTCGATCTGGATCTCGCTGTCGAAGTGGCCGATGTTGCAGACGATGGCGCGGTCCTTCATCTCACGCATGTGGTCCAGCGTGATGACGTCGACATTGCCGGTGGCGGTGACGAAGATGTCGCCCTGGGGGGCGGCCTGTTCCATCGTCACGACCTGATAGCCTTCCATCGCGGCCTGCAGGGCGTTGATGGGGTCGATCTCGGTCACCATGACGCGGGCGCCCTGGCTGCGCAGCGAGGCGGCGGAGCCCTTGCCCACGTCGCCATAGCCGCACACCACGGCGACCTTGCCGGCCACCATGACGTCGGTGGCGCGCTTGATGCCATCCACCAGGCTCTCGCGGCAGCCGTACAGGTTGTCGAACTTGGACTTGGTGACGCTGTCGTTCACGTTGATGGCCGGAACCTTCAGCGTACCCTTCTTCATCATCTCATACAGGCGATGCACGCCCGTGGTGGTCTCTTCCGATAGGCCGCGGATGTCGGCCAGCATCTCGGGGTACTTGTCGTGCAGGATCTGGGTGACGTCGCCGCCATCGTCCAGGATCATGTTCGGGGTCCAGCCATCGGGCCCGCGCAGCGTCTGCTCGATGCACCACCAGAACTCCTCCTCCGTCTCGCCCTTCCAGGCGAAGACCGGGATGTTGGCGGCGGCGATGGCGGCGGCGGCGTGATCCTGGGTGGAGAAGATGTTGCACGAGGACCAGCGCACCGTGGCGCCGAGATCCACCAGCGTCTCGATCAGCACGGCGGTCTGGATGGTCATGTGCAGGCAGCCGACGATGCGGGCGCCGTCCAGCGGCTTCTTGCCGGCATATTCCGTGCGCAGGGCCATCAGGCCCGGCATCTCGGTCTCGGCGATGGTGATTTCCTTGCGACCCCAGCCGGCGAGGCCGATGTCCTGGACTTTATAGTCGGTGAAGGCGGTCATGGGGCGATGCTCCTTTGGCGCCTGGGGGCAACGGGGGCGGCAAGACGCGCCGGCGCCCCAGCCTTCCCAGGCTGGATGATGGCCTGGGTGTACCAGCGGGGCTGCCAGCCAGCAAGCATAAAGACATCTTTATGTGTGCATTTGTTGGTGAGGCGGTAGGCCTTGCTAGGCCGCGACCGCGGCCGCCGGAGTTTTCCGGAGAGCGCAGCGGACTGGAAAACGAGGAAGGCAAGCGGGCGGATGCCCGCACCCGCCGCCTGAGGGAACTACCTCAAAAACCGCTCCACCTCGTGCACCAGCACGACGCGTCCCGCCAAGCGCCCGCCATGGGGGCCGCGCACCGCGCGCACCAGGGCCGGGTTGGCGGTGACGTAGACCAGTTGCATCCCCTGGGCCAGCGCCAGGTACAGGCAATCCTGCGCCGGGTGGGACAACTGGGCCGCCAGGCGCACGGCGTCGGCCAGCAAGGGGCGGGAGGGCATCAGCTCCACCTCCGCACCTTGCAGCGCCATGGCGGCGGTCGCCGCCTCCACCGCCGTCAGGTCGCCCAGGGCCACCTTGGCGCCCAGCACCTGGGCCAGGTCGCCCATCAGCACGTCGGGCGCCAGCAGGCGATAGCCCAGCAAGCGGTCGGCCACCGGGCTGGTCGCCTCCGGCACCACCCATTGCAGGGCGACGGAGGCGTCGATGACGAATTGCAGGCTCATGCGCCCTCACCCTCCGGCGCGGTTCCAGGCAGGGCCGCCCAGGTTTCCGCCCGAACGCCGGCCATGACCTCGCCGGCGGGGCGGTGGGCGCGGTCGGCCAGGGACTGACGCAGCGAGGACGCCAGGGCGCGGAAATCCTGCGGCTCATTGGCCAGGGCCTGGCGCAGGATGTCGCGGCACTCGGCTTCCATGGAGCGGCCGTGACGAGCGGCGCGCAGCTTCAGGCGGCGCACCAGATCCTCATCCAGGCCACGGACGGTCAGGGCGGTGGGCATCGGGGTCCTCCCAGGCAATGCCAGCAGTGCTGGCGCGCCTGAGGGTGCTGAAACACCAGAATCCCGTCAAGCGGCTGGTTTCCGCCTATCCCAAGGAATTGAGCGGTTGCACATGCGGCTATAGGACCCGACCGGGTCCGCCGGAACTTTTCGGGGAGCGTCAGCGGATTGAAAAGCGAGGAAGCCAAGGCGGCGGATGCCGCCGCCCGGCGACTGAGGGGACCTTTAAACAGCCGCGTCGTTGAAATCGTCCAGCAGCGCCGCGATGCGGCCCTGGTCGGTCTGGTCCATGATGGTGCGGGCGCGGCGCGTGGCCTCGACCAGGTCCAGGCCGCGCAGGCGGCGCTTCACCACCGGCAGGTTGTTGGGCGCCATGGACAGCTCGCGGATGCCCAGGCCCAGCAGCAGGGCGGTGTAGCGCGGATCGCCCGCCATCTCGCCACAGATGGACACGGGGATGCGGGCGCGCAGCGCCGCCTCGGTCGTGAACTGCACCAGGCGCAACACGGCGGGGTGCAGAGGATCGTAGAGGTCGGCCACCTGTTCGTCGCCCCGGTCGATGGCCAGCGTGTACTGGATCAGGTCGTTGGTGCCGATGGCGAAGAAGTCGCAGAACGGCGCCAGGCCGTCGGCCGACAGGGCGGCGCCCGGGATTTCGATCATAATGCCCAGCTTGGGCAGGGGGTGGGCGATCTTCACCCCCCGGCGGCGCAGGCGGCGCACCACCGTGGCCATGATCTCGCGCACGCGCCGCACCTCGGCCACCGAGCTGATCATGGGCAGCAGGATGCGCAAATTGCCGTGGGCCCCGGCGCGCAGCATGGCGGCCAGCTGGGTTTCCAGCAGCTTGGGCTCCTTCAAGGACAGGCGGATGGCGCGCAGGCCCAGGGCAGGGTTGGTGGGCTCGCTGAAATACCCGCGCAGCGCCGTGGCGATCTTCTCTCCGCCGATGTCCAGGGTGCGGGCCGTCACCGGCTTGCCGTCCATGCTGGCGACGATGCGGGTCAGGATCTCCGTCTGTTCATCCTCGTCCGGCAGATCCTCGCGGTTCATGAACAGGAATTCGGTGCGCAGCAGGCCCACGCCCGAGGCGCCGACATCAAGCGCGCCGTCCAGTTCCCGCGGCAGTTCCAGGTTGGCGTTCAGGGTGACGGCGGTGCCGTCGCGGGTGATGGCCGGCAGCTTGCGCAGGGTTTTCAGCTGCGCCCGTTCCGCCAGCAACTCCGCCCGGCGGCGACGATAGCCGTCCAGCACGTCTGGGCTGGGGTTGACGCAAACCTGGCCGGCGATGCCGTCCACCACCACCGTGTCGCCGTTCTGCACCCCCTGCAGCAAGCCCAGCGTGCCCAGCACCGCCGGCAGGCCCAGGGATCGCGCCATGATGGCGGTGTGCCCTTCCGGCCCGCCCAGCATGGTGGCGAAGCCGCCGATGCGGCGCGGGTCCATCAGGGCCGTGTCGGCGGGGCTCAAATCCTCCGCCAGGACGATGCAGCCCTCGGGCAGGAAGGAAAAGGCCTGATACTTGTGCTGCATCAGGTTGCGCAGCAGGCGCTGCCCCACCTCGCGCACGTCGGCGACGCGGGCCGCCAGGTAGGCGTCCTCCATGTCGGCGAAGCTCTGCGCGATGCTGGTGATCTCCGCCTGCACCGCCGCCTCGGCGTTCAGCTTGTCCTGGCGGATGCGCTTTTCCACCCCGCGCATGAGGCGGGACCCCGACAGCATGGCGAAATGGGCGTCCAGCAGGATGCCGATTTCCTCCGCGGCGCTGTCCGGCAGGGCGGACGACTTGGTCTTCAGCTTGCGCACCTGGCGCCGCGCCTTGTCGGCAGCGGTGGCGAAACGCTGGACCTCCGCCTCCAGCCCATCCTCGGGGATGGCGTATTCGGGTGCCAGCAGGGCGCCGGCGTCGACGACGTGCGCCGGCCCGATGGCGATGCCGGAGGAGACGCCCACGCCGCGCAGCAGGCGGTCGACGCCCGCCTTGGTCGCGCGGCCCCGGCCGGATGCGCGGTCGGCCATTTGCCGGTCAGTCCTCATCGAACTTGCGGTCCACCAGGGCGACCAAGGCGTCCAGCGCCTGCTCCCCCTGCGGCCCCCGGGCCCGCAAGGTGATGGAGGTGCCGATGGCGGCCGCCAGCATCATCAGGCCCATGATGGACTGGCCGTCCACCTGGGTGTCGCCGCGCTCCACCTCCACCTCGGCGTCGAACTCCGCCGCCAGTTTCACGAACTTGGCAGCCGCCCGGGCGTGCAGGCCGCGCCGGTTCTGGATCAGCGCCGTGCGCGCCGGGCCGAAGTCGCCCGCGTTCCCATCCCCCCCGCCGGTCATGGCTCAGTTGTCCGCCAGCAGGGAGGAGGCGACGTTGATGTACTTGCGCCCCGCCTCGCGCGCGGCCTGGACCGCGCTTTCCAGCGACTCGGTCTTGCGCACCGAGGCCAGCTTGATCAGCAGCGGCAGGTTGACGCCGGCGATGACCTCGACCTTGGCGCGGTCCATGGTGCTGATGGCCAGGTTGGACGGCGTGCCACCGAACATGTCGGTCAGGACCACCACCCCGTCGCCGGTGTCGCATTCCGCGACCTTGGCCAGGATGTCTTCCCGCCGCTGTTCCATGTCATCTTCCGGCCCGATGCAGACCGCGCGCACTTGTGCCTGTTCCCCCACCACGTGCTGGAGGGCCAGTATGAACTCCTCGGCCAGGCGGCCGTGGGTCACGAGGACCATACCGATCATCGGGTCTCCCTATTGACGACATGCGCGGGCTCCGGGGACACGCCGGACCGGTCCAATTCCCGGTGGGCGACGCCCACCCGGGAGCCCTGGGTTTGCAACCATGCCGCCAGCCGGTTGGCGACAAAGACGGAGCGGTGGCGGCCCCCGGTGCACCCCACCGCGATGGTGAGGTAGCGCTTGCCCTCGCTCATGTAGCGCGGCAGCAGGGGGGCCAGCAAGCGGGTGAGGTTTTCGAAGAAGGCGGGGAAATCCCCATCCTTTTCGATGAAGGCGCCCACGGGCGCGTCGTTGCCCGTCAAGGGCCGCAGATCGGGAACCCAATGGGGGTTGTCGAGGAAACGGACGTCGAACACCAGATCGGCCTCACGCGGGACGCCGTGGCGGAACGAGAAGCTGGTCACGAAGACATGCAGCGACGGCGCCGTGTCCAACCGGAAATGTCCGCCCAGCAAACGGCGGACATCGTGGATGGAAAGCTGGGTCGTGTCGACGACCACGTCGGCATTGTCACGCAAGGGCCACAGCAGGGTGCGTTCCCGCGCGATGCCGTCCGGCACGGGCCGGTCCGTCGCCAGCGGATGAGGCCGGCGGGTTTCGGTGTAGCGCCGTTGCAGCGCCTCGTCCGAGGCCTCCATGAACAGCAGGCTGACGGCCCGCCCGGTGGCGTGGCGCAGCCGGTCCAGTTCCCCCAGGACCGCGTCGGCGGAGAAATCGCGGGTGCGGCTGTCGATGCCGATGGCCAGCGGCCGGTCACTGGCCTGTTCCACCAGATGGGTCAGCAGTGACAGGCGCAAATTGTCCACCGCCTCATACCCCAGATCCTCCAGCGCCTTCAGCGCCGTGGACAGGCCGGCGCCCGACTGGCCGGTGATGACGACCACCGGCGGCGCGGCCGGGGGCGGGGCCAGAGGCTGAGATTGGGGGCTGTCGGCGAGCCCGTTCATGCCGCCACCTCATCGAACGCGGCGGGTACCAGGGGGGCGCCCGATGTCAGCGCCGCCAGCGCCAGGCGCAGGGCGGCCGGGGCGGAGGCGGCGAAGGGCCACAGCGCCACGTGCGGCACCATCACACCGGCAAGCCGGTTAGCATCGGCGGTGGGCAGGCGCGGAACGGCATCGCGCTCCACCAGGTCGACCACCAGGCGGATGACGGCCGACGGGGCGGTGGGGGCGGGCAGAATGCCCAGGCCGCGCACCTCGATCAGCCCGGCCAGGCGCGCGGGCGCGGTGGCGGTCACCAGGGCCTGCGTGGGATCGGCGGTCAGGACCACCTGGTCGTCGGCCACCAGCAAGGCGCCCGCATCCACCAGGCGCAGGGCCAAATCGGACTTGCCCGACCCCGACGGTCCCCGCAAGAGGACGCCGGCACCGCCAACACTGACGCAAGTGGCATGGACGCGGATCATGGTCGAGGGAAGGTGCGACCGATGGCCCCCCCTGTCAATGGCCCCCCTGTCAAGGGCATGACGCCTATGCGCGGTCCTTCCGGACCCGCCTTCCCTGACCATCGTTCCCCGCTTTCCGTTCCCAGGCCCCGCCACAGCCCCTTTCGGCATCCCCCGATGCCGGAGAAGCCGGTTTTAGCAGAAGCCCCGCCGGGGCGCAAAGCCGGGGCCCATGCATTTGGCGGCGCATCATTCGCTGGGGACATTTCGCAACGACGTGCGCGGGCCACCGCGATAGAGTGGCCGGGATCGGGGCACCCGCACGGGTCCGCGTCCGGCACGGGGCGAAAAGCCGCCCTTGGCCGGGTGCCGGCGGGCCCCATATTTGTGTGCGCCCCCAAGGAGACCGGGTTGAAGCAGACCAGGTAGAGCCCACCGGCCGGGTAGAGCCCACCGGGTGGAAGCATACCGGGCCCCTCCCGGATGGAGCACCGCGCCTTCCCGGCCGCCACTCGGTTGCGCCGCGTCATGGGTCAACAGACGACAGGTTTCCCGATGCCCGACAGCACCTCGCCCCAAAGTTCGTCCGCCCAGGGCCCGGCTTCCCAAAGCCCGGTCTCGGCGCCCGCCCCTGCCGCCGGTCGCGCCAAGAAAAAGACCAGCCAGCCACGCAAGCGGGTGAACCTGGGCCTGCAGGGCGGCGGATCGCACGGCGCCTTCACCTGGGGCGTGCTGGACCGCCTGCTGGAGGATGGCCGGCTGGAGGTGGAGGCCATCTCCGGCACTAGCGCCGGCGCCATGAACGCGGTGGTCATGGCCGACGGCTACGGCAAGGATGGGCGCGACGGCGCCCGCCAGGCCCTGCGGACCTTCTGGACCAAGGTGGGCGAGGCGGGACGGACATCCCCCATCAAGCGCAGCTGGTTGTCCCGCCTGCGCGGCAGCTGGCGGGTTGATGACAGCCCAGGCTATGCCTGGATCAACCTCATGAACATGCTGGTGTCGCCCTATCAGAGCAACCCGCTGGGCATCAACCCCTTGCGCGGCATCCTGAAGGACCTGGTGGATTTCGACCGGGTGCGCACCGGCTGCGGCATCGATCTGTACCTGTCCGCCACGAACGTGGAGACGGGCAAGGTGAAGATCTTCCGTAACCGCGACATCACCATCGATGCCGTCCTGGCCTCCGCCTGCCTGCCGCAAATGTTCCAGGCGGTGGAGATCGAGGGTGAGTTTTACTGGGACGGCGGCTTCATGGGCAATCCGTCGCTGTGGCCCATCGCCTATGAGAACGAAAGCCACGACATCATCGTCGTGCAGATCAACCCGCTGGTGCGCAAGGGCGTGCCCAAGACCCCGTTCGAGATCGCCGACCGGGTGAACGAGATCACCTTCAACGCCTCGCTGATGCGCGAGATGCGGTCCATCCGCTTCGTCGCGCGCATGATCGAATCCGGCGAGCTCACCTCCGACCAGTACAAGGCCCTGCGCATGCACGTCATCGAGAATGACGAGGCCCTGGCCGACATGCACGCGTCCAGCAAGCTGAACGCCGAGCCGGAGTTCCTGCAATACCTGTTCACCAAGGGGCGCGAGACGGCCGATTGCTGGCTGGCGGCGAATTTCGACAAGGTGGGTGTCGAGACCTCCATCGACATCGTGCACGATTACCTTTAGGCCAACGGGTATCTTTAGGCCAACTGGCACCAAGGGCCCTTGGCCGGGGCACCCGCGCGGCTATATGATCCCCCCATGGTAGAGACCCGCCCCACCACCTCCCGCCTTGGCGGGATGATCCCCGACGGTTCGGACCGGCATTCCATCCTGGTGCCGCCGCCGGCGCCCACGCGCGCCGTGCAGAGGGCCAAGCCCGGCAACCGCTGGCCTTCCGCGCGGGAATTGGCCAGCCTGATGGTCAACGGCATTCTGACCCTGCCCGCGCGCTATCGCCGGGGCATGTTTCTGGACGTGCTGCTCTAATCTATAATTAGAATAATTCCAATAGACGGCGTTTAGGGCTAGGATGCGGCATCGCCATCCGACCGAACTGCCCCCAATGACCCTGCCCAGCCTCAAGCAACTCCGCTATCTGGTGCATCTGTATGAGCACCGGAACTTCAGCCGGGCGGCCGAGGCGTGCAACGTCACCCAGGCCGCGCTGTCCTCCAGCATCCAGGAACTGGAGTCCCTGCTGCGCCTGCACCTGGTGGAGCGGACACGGCGCATGGTGGCCTTCACCGCCATTGGCGAGCAGGTGGTGGAGAAGGCGCGGGAGCTGCTGCGCGCGGCGCAGGACCTGGGCAACATCGGCCAGGCCGCGGGACCGCTGACGGGAGTGCTGCGGCTGGGCATCATCCCCACCATCGGCCCCTATCTTCTGCCCCGCCTGCTGCCCGGGGTGGCGGACCGCTGTCCCCTGCTGGACCTGCATGTGCGGGAGGAATTCAGCGCCAGCCTATGCACCGCGCTGGGGCGGGGCGACCTGGACTGCGCCATCCTGGCCCTGCCCTATCCCTGCGCGACCCTGGACTACGCGGCGCTGTTCGACGACCCGCTGGTGCTGGCCTTCCACCGGGAGGACCCGGTCGGCGCCCAAATGGCCCTGGCGGAGGAGGATTGGGTGGAGCGGCTGCTGCTGCTGCCGGACGGGCATTGCCTGCGCGACCACACCCTGTCGCTGTGCGGCCGGGCGGACCTGAACCGTCAGGCCATGTCCGCGTCGACACTGCAGACCCTGGTGCATCTGGTAGACAACCGCCGGGGCGTCACCCTGCTGCCGGAAATGGCGGTGCGGGCCGGCATCCTGAACGGGCTGCATGTCGCCACCCGGCCGCTGCCCGACCCGGAAGCCAAGCGCCACATCGTTTTGGCCTGGCGCGGCGGCGCCGCCATGGCCACCACCTACCAGCGTCTGGCCCAAGTCATCCAGGAGCTGCGGCAGCAATAAATCCGCCACACTCCACCATAAAAGTGCCGACGACAAACCGATCAGCCAACACATATAATGTTGATAGCCGGCTTCTCCTGCCTTAAATTCAGGAAAAACATGGATAATTACTACTGTTATAGATTTTTCCTATGATGCTTATAGTTTTAATTAGTTTGTTTCGTGTTTTTCAGCATGATAGCTGCTGACGCATCCAAGTTGTGAATTTCCCTGGGAGGGAGACTTCGATGCACAAGCGCGCCGTATCTTTCATCATGCTGCTCTCGGCGACGATCTCGCCCCTGGCCGTGGCCAGCGCCGCCCGCGCCGAGGACAAGACGCAAGCGGAAAAGCCCATGTCCAACCAGGACTGGTGGCCCAACCGCCTGGACCTCAGCCCTCTGCGCCAGAATGAGGCGGCGTCCAACCCCTATGGCGAGAAGTTCGACTACGCCGCCGAATTCAAGACTCTGGACCTGCAGGCGGTGAAGAAGGACATCGACAAGGTCCTGACCACGCCCCAGGCCTGGTGGCCGGCGGACTATGGCAACTACGGCCCCTTCTTCATCCGCATGGCCTGGCACAGCGCCGGCACCTATCGCGTGGGCGACGGGCGCGGCGGTTCCGGCGGCGGGGAGCAGCGGTTCGAGCCGCTGAACAGCTGGCCGGACAACGTGAACCTGGACAAGGCCCGGCGCCTGCTGTGGCCCATCAAGCAGAAGTACGGCCGCAAGCTGTCCTGGGGCGACCTGATGGTGCTGGCCGGCAACGTCGCGCTGGAGAACATGGGCTTCAAGACCCTGGGCTTCGCCGGTGGCCGCGTCGACGAATGGGAACCCGACCTGGTGTTCTGGGGACCGGAGAAGAAGTGGCTGGACGACCAGCGCTTCGACGGCCAGCACCAGCTGAAGGGTCCCCTGGCCGCGACGCAGATGGGCCTGATCTACGTGAACCCGGAGGGGCCCAACGGCAACCCCGACCCCATCGCCGCCGCCAAGGACATCCGCCAGGCCTTTGGCCGCATGGCCATGGATGACGAGGAGACGGTGGCCCTGATCGCCGGCGGCCACACCTTCGGCAAGGCCCACGGCGCGCATGACGCCAAGTGCCTGGGCGGCGACCCCGCCAGTTCCGGCGTCGAGAAGCAGGGCCTGGGCTGGGAGAACAAGTGCGGCACCGGCAACGGCGCCGACACCGTCAGCAGCGGCCTGGAGGGCGCCTGGTCCGCCAACCCCATCGCCTTCACCACCCAGTACCTGGACAACCTGTTCGGCTTCGACTGGGTGCAGACCAAGAGCCCGGCGGGCGCCATCCAGTGGATGCCCAAGGACAAGAGCGCCGACGAACTGGTGCCGGACGCGCACGATCCGAACAAGCGCCACCCGCCCATGATGTTCACGACCGATCTGTCGCTGAAGATGGACCCGGGCTTCCGCGCCATCGCCCTGCGCTTCCAGAAGAACCCGGATGAGTTCGCCGCCGCCTTCGCCCGCGCCTGGTTCAAGCTGACCCACCGCGACATGGGTCCGCGCGCCCGCTACCTGGGCAATGAGGTGCCGAAGGAGGTGTTCAGCTGGCAGGACCCCATCCCGGCCGCCGATTACGCCATGATCGACAGCCAGGACGTGGCGCAGCTGAAGGGCAAGATCCAGGCGTCGGGCCTGACGGTGCCGGAACTGGTGCGCACCGCCTGGGCCTCGGCCTCCAGCTTCCGCGGTACCGATATGCGTGGCGGCGCCAACGGCGCCCGCATCCGCCTGGCCCCGGAAAAGGACTGGGCGGTCAACGACCCGGCGGAACTGAAGAAGGTGCTGGCCAAGCTGGAAGGCATCCAGGCCGACTTCAACCGCGCCGCAAAGGGCGGCAAGAAGGTGTCGCTGGCCGACCTGATCGTGCTGGCCGGCGGCGTGGGCGTGGAGCAGGCGGCCAAGCAGGCGGGCTACACCGTCGAGGTGCCGTTCAAGCCCGGCCGCACCGACGCCACCCAGGCGCAAACCGACGTCGCATCCTTCGCCTACCTGGAACCGGCGGCCGACGGCTTCCGCAACTACTACGGTCCCCACAACCGCCTGTCCCCGGCCGAGGCGCTGGTCGACAAGGCCAACACCCTGACCCTGACGGTGCCGGAGATGACGGTGCTGGTGGGCGGCCTGCGGGCGCTGAACGCCAATGAGGGGCAATCGGCCACCGGTGTGCTGACCAGCCATCCGGGCACGCTGAACAACGAGTTCTTCGTGAACCTGCTGGACATGGGCACCAAGTGGACGCCCTCGCCCAAGACCCAGGGCCTGTATGAGGGCCACGACCGGGCCAGCGGCGCCCTGAAGTGGACCGCCAGCCCCGTCGACCTGATCTTCGGCTCCAACTCCGAGCTGCGGGCGGTGGCGGAGGTCTACGCCAGCGACGACGCCAAGGAGAAGTTCGTGAAGGACTTCGTGGCGGCCTGGAGCAAGACCATGGAACTGGACCGGTTCTGAGTCTTTTTAGGTTCCCTCAGTCGCCGGGCGCCCGCATCCGCGGGCTTGGCTGTCCTCGCTTTCCGGTCCGCTGACGCTTCCCGGAAAGCTCCGGCGGCCCCGGTCGGGGCCTACAGTGGCCTGAGGCTTTGCCTCAGGCCACTGCGCGTATCGCCTCCAGGAAGGCGCGGACCAGGGCCGGGTCCTTGTGGCCCGGCCTGTCCTCGACGCCGGACGACACGTCCACCGCGTCGGCCCCGCTGATGCGGATGGCCTCGGCCACCGTGTCGGGCGTCAGGCCGCCGGACAGCATCCAGGGCTTGGACCAGCGCCGGCCGGTCAGCAGGGTCCAGTCGAAGGCGACGCCGTTGCCGCCCGGCAGGATGGAGTCCTTCGGCGGTTTGGCGTCGAACAGCAGGATGTCGGCCACCGCCTCATAAGCCGAGGCCGCGTCCAGGTCGGCGGCCGTTTCCACCTTCAGCGCCTTCATGACGGGCAGGCGGTGGGCGGCGCGGATGGCGGCCACCCGCTCCGGCGTCTCCCCCCCGTGCAGCTGGATCAGGTCCAGCGGCACCTGCGCCAGGGCCTGGTCCAGGAAGTCGTCGGTAGGGTCGACGAACAGGCCCACCGTGCGCACACCCGTAGGCACCATGCGCGCCAGCTCCGCCGCCAGGGGCAGCGAGACGTTGCGCGGCGACTTGGCGAAGAACACCAACCCGATATAGCGGGCGCCGCCATCCGCCGCCGCCGTCAGGGCCTCGGGATGATTGATGCCGCAGATCTTGGCTTTGATGGGCATTTGCCTGCTCCTCAAGCGCCGGCGCGGCCATCCGCCGCTTGGCTCGATTTCCAGTCCGCTGCGCTGAAAATTACGCGGCCAATTCGGTGACGATGCGCTGCGCGGCCTCGACGGGGTCCACGGCATCGGTGATGGGGCGGCCGATCACCAGGTAGGTGGCGCCCGCCGTCACGGCGGCGGCCGGGGTCATGATGCGCTTCTGGTCGTTGGCCGAGGCCCAGATGGGCCGGATGCCCGGCACCATCAAGGTGAAATCCGGCCCCAGACGGCGGCGCAGCACGGCGCATTCGTTGGGGGAGCAGACGACGCCATCCATGCCGGCGACATGGGCGAGATCGGCCAGCAGGGCCACCTGGTCGGCCACCGGCCGGTCCACGCCGACCGAGGCCAGGTCCAGCAGGCTCATGCTGGTCAGCACGGTGACGCCCAGCAGCTTGGGCCGGGGCACGCCCATTTGGGCCGCCGCCTCCGCCGCCGCATCCGCCGCCGCCCGCATCATGGCCGCCCCGCCCAGGGTGTGCAGGGTGATGAAGGCCGGCGCCAGGGGCATGACGGACCGGATGGCGCCCGCCACCGTGTTGGGGATGTCGTGCAGCTTCAGGTCCAGGAACAGGGGCATGTCCAGCCCCTCCGTCACCGCGCGGATGCCCGCCGGGCCGGCGGCGCAGAAGAATTCCAGCCCCAGCTTGATGCCGCCGACATGGCCGGCCAGCCGCTGGGCCAGGGCGCGGGCCGCCGGCGGCTCGGGCGTATCCAGGGCGACGAAGGTGCGGCGGGCGGGCGGGATCATGGCGGGACGCGACTCCGGCAAATGGGGCGAACGGGTGGACTGTCACCAGATACGGGATCCGTCCCCGCCGCGCATGCGCAATTATGCGCCGGGGGGCCTGCGCGTCACGGCGCCGCGTCCTCCGCCCGCCAGCCGCCCAGCGGATAGTCGCGCACGACATGATAGGTGCTGCCCTGCCGGCCCAGCACGCTTTCATACAGGACGAAGCGGTCGACGGCGAACGGCCCCGCCTGGAACAGGCCATGGTCCTCCATCAGCCGGCCGACGCGGGCGGCGGAGGTTTCCCGGCCCAGCGTCGCCAGGGTGACATGGGGGCTGAACTTGCGGGTTTCCGCCGGCAGGCCGGCACGGACCACGGCGCTTTCCACCTTGGCCTGAAGGTGGTCCAGCGCCGGTTCCGGGCGCACCCCGGCCCACAGCACGCGGGACCGTTCCCCCCGGCCGAACTGGCCCAGCCCGTCCAGCGTCAGGGTGAAGGCCGGCGCCGCCACCAGGTCCAGCGCCTGGTCGATGTCCTGGGCCACCCCTTCATCCACCTCGCCGATGAAGCGCAGGGTCAGGTGATAATTCTCCGGCGGCGCCCAGCGGGCCCCCGGCAGGCCGCCCGACAGCCGGGACAGGGCGTCGCGCACCGCCTCCGGCATTTCCAGGCCCACGAACAGGCGAATCATGACACTTCCTCAGGCTCCGCCCGCCCCATCAGGGCCGCCCCATCAGGGACAGGGGGACGGGTTGGACTTGTGCACGGCCTCGATCTCCGCGATCACCGCGTCGCTGAGGTGAAGGTCGGCGGCGGCGATGTTGCTTTCAAGGGTGGTCATGCTGGTGGCGCCGATGATGACGGCGGTCATGAAGGGCTGGCGCAGGGCGAAGGCGATGGCCATCTGTGTCGGCTCCAGCCCATGGCGCCGGGCGATGTCGAGATAGCGCTGGACGATGGCGTCCACCCCGGCGGCGCCGTAGCGCGAGCCCCGGCTGTCGATGGAGCGGCGGCTGCCGGCGGGCATGGCGCCGTTCAGGTACTTGCCGCTGAGCGTGCCGCCAGCCAGGGGGGAATAGCCCAGCAGCCCGACCTGTTCCCGCTGCGCCACCTCGGCCAGGTCGTCCTCGAACCGGCGGGACAGCAGGTTGTAGACGTTCTGGATGCTGGCGATGCGCGGCAGTCCCTGCCGCTCCGCCGCCCGCAGATAGGCCATGACCCCCCAGGCGGTCTCATTCGACACGCCGACGTGCCGGACCTTGCCGGCCGTCACCAGCTCACCCAGGGCCGCCAGCGTTTCTTCGATGGGCACGCCACCGTCGCTGTATAGCCCTTCCGGCGCGGGGCGGCCGAACAGGGCCAGGGGCCGCTGCGGCCAGTGCACCTGGTACAGGTCGATATAGTCCGTGCGCAGGCGGCGCAGGCTGGCATCCACCGCGGCGTGGATGTTGGCGCGGTCCAGCCTGTGCTGACCGCCCCGCAGCCAGGGCGCCGGGCCCGGGCCGCTGACCTTGCTGGCCAGGAACACCTGGGCGCGGCGGCCGGTGGCCTGGAACCAAGTGCCGATGATCTCTTCGGTCTTGCCATAGGTGTCGGCAGTGGGCGGCACGGCGTACATCTCCGCCGTGTCGAAGAAGGTGATGCCCCGGTCGAAGGCGTAGTCCATCTGCGCGTGGCCTTCGGCCTCGGTGTTCTGGCGGCCCCAGGTCATGGTGCCCAGGCAGAGGGCGCTGACGGTGATGTCGGTACGGCCGAGACGGCGTTGTTCCATGGGGAGTGTCCTTGAAAGGCGGGAAAAAGGTTAACGCCTGTCTACGCGAGGTCAGCTGCGAGGAATAGACCCGGCGGCGCTGTGAAACCCCTATTTGCCCGCCGCCGCGCCCCCGGTTCCAGGCCCGCCGGCGTTCAGCGCCGTCAGCGCCTTGGCCACCAGCGGCTTCAGCCCCTGGACCATGATGGCCACGCCGTCGCCGTTGGGGTGCATGCGGTCGGCGATGGTCAGCTTCGGGTCCAGCGCCACGCCTTGCAGGATGAAGGGATAGAAGGGCACGGCGTAGCGCTGGGCGAGGTCGGGGTACAGGCCATCGAAGGCCGCCACGTAATCGGCGCCCAGGTTGGGTTGGGCCTTCATGCCGGCCAGGACGGCGGGGATGTGCCGGTCCTTCAGCGTCGACAGGATTTTGTCCAGGTTGGCGCGGGTGGATTTGGGGTCGATGCCGCGCAGCATGTCGTTGGCGCCCAGCTCCACGATCACCAGGTCCGGCTTATCGCCCAACATCCAGTCCAGGCCGGCCAGGCCGCCGGCCGAGGTCTGGCCCGAGACGGCGGTGTCGCCCACGGTGACGTCGAAGCCGTCCCGGCGCAACGCCGCCTCCAGTTGCCGGGTCAATCCCTGGCCCGGCGGCAGGTTGTACCCGGCCGACAGGCTGTCCCCCAACACGGCCACCTTGAGGGGGCGCGCCTGGGCGGCACCCGGAACCAGGGCCAGCCCCAGGGACAACAACCAAATGATGAGGACGGCAAATCGCATGCGGGGATATCCCTGTTGAAATAAAACGGCTTCGGGCCATATCGGCTGAAGACCTTAAGCCCCGAAAGTGACGCGCCCCATGTCCCCTGTGCAGTCCGCCCTGGAATTGACCGGCCTGACCCTGACATTGGAAAGCGCCGCTGGGCGCGTCAACATCCTGAAGGGCATCGACCTTGCCATCCAGGCGGGGGAACGGATCAGCATCGTCGGCCCCAGCGGGTCGGGCAAATCCTCGCTGATGATGGTCATTGGCGGGCTGGAACGGCCCACCGGCGGCACGGTCGCGGTGGCGGGCCGGACGCTGAACACCCTGTCGGAGGATGACCTCGCCCGGTTCCGCCGGGATCATGTGGGGATCGTCTTCCAATCCTTCCACCTCATGGCGGCGATGACGGCGCTGGAAAACGTCGCCCTGCCGCTGGAACTGGCGGGCGAGGCCGACGCTTTCGACCGCGCCCGCGACGGCCTGGCCGCCGTGGGCCTGTCCCACCGGCTGGACCATTATCCCGGCCAGCTATCGGGCGGGGAGCAGCAGCGCGTGGCGCTGGCCCGTGCCTTCGCCCCCCGGCCCCGCCTGATCCTGGCGGATGAGCCCACCGGCAACCTGGACCAGGAAACGGGGGAGCAGATCATCCGCCTGATGTTCGACCAGGCGCGCCGCCATGGCACCACCCTGATCCTGGTGACCCACGACCCCGGCCTGGCCGCCCGCTGTGACCGCACCATCCGCCTGGCCGACGGCCGGGTGGTGGAGGATACCGCCGTGGCGCGCGCCGCTGTCGCGGACTGAGGCCGCCATGATCACCCTGACCGAACTCAAGCTGGCGGCCCGGCTGGCGCGGCGTGAACTGCGCGGCGGCATCCGGGGATTCCGCATCTTCCTGTTGTGCCTGGCCTTGGGCGTGGGCGCCATCGCCGCCGTGCAGTCGGTGGCGGGCGGCATCCAACGGTCCCTGACCCAGGACGGCCGCGCCATCCTGGGCGGCGACGCCTCCGTCCGCGTCCTGTACCGCGAGGCGACGGCGGAGCAGCGCCAGTGGCTGGAGGGTCAGGGCACCGTGGCGGTGACCGCCGACATGCGGGCCATGGCGCGCAAGGCCGCCGACCAGCCAGGCGCCGAAGCCGACCTGGGCGCCGCCGGCCTGGTGGAGCTGAAGGCGGTGGACGGCCGCTATCCCCTGTATGGCCGGCTGACCTTGACGGATGGCGGCAGCGACGTGCAGGCCCGCCTGGCGGCGCGCGGCGGCGTGTTCGGCGCCCTGGTCGATGACACGCTGGCCACCCGGCTGTCCCTGAAGCCCGGCGACAGGCTGACGGTGGGCGACGCCACATTGGAGGTGCGCGGCATCATCGACCATGAGCCGGACAAGGCGGGATCGGGCAGCATCGCGCTGGGCCCGCGCCTGATGATATCCGCGGACGCCCTGCCCGCCACCGGCCTGGTGCGGCCGGGCAGCCTGGTCAACTGGTCCTATCAACTGCGCCTGCCGGAGGGGACGGACGCCGCCGCCTGGGCCAAGGGCGTGGACAAGACCTTCCCCGACGCCGGCTGGCGCGTGCGCGACTTCCAGAACGCCGCCCCGCAGCTGACCCGCTTCATCGACCGGCTGGCCCAGTTCCTGACCCTGGTGGGGCTGACCGCCCTGCTGGTGGGCGGCGTGGGCGTGGGCAACGCCGTGCGCAGCCACATGGACGCCAGCGTCCATTCCATCGCCACGCTGAAATGCCTGGGCGCGCCGGCGCGCCTGATCTTCCAGGTCTATCTGATGCAGATCCTGGCGCTGGCCGGGCTGGGAATCGCCGGCGGCCTGGTGCTGGGCGCCGTGCTGCCCCTGGTGGCGGGCCGGGCGCTGGCGGGCCTGTTGCCCATCACGGCGGAGATCGGCGTCTATCCCGGGCGCCTGGCGCTGGCCGCCCTGTTTGGCCTGATTACCGCGCTGGTCTTCTCCCTCTGGCCCTTGGGCCAGGCGCAGGGCGTGCCGGCGGCGCGGCTGTTCCGCGAGGGATCGGCCGGGCGGCGGGGCCGGCCGCCGGCCCTGGTACTGGCAACCTTGGCCTGGCTGGCGGCGGCCTTGGGATCGCTGGCCGTGCTGACCTCCGTCGACCAGAAGCTGGCGGCGTTCTTCGTTGTCGGCGCCGGCGCCACCCTGCTGCTGTTCCTGGGGGCGGGCACCGGCATCACCCGCCTGGCCCGCCTGCTGCCCCGCCCGCGCCAGCCGGCCCTGCGCCTGGCGCTCGGCAACCTGCACCGCCCCGGCAACCTGTCGGGCATGGTGGTGCTGTCGCTGGGCCTGGGGTTGACCGTGCTGGTGGCCGTGGCCCTGATCGAGGGCAATTTCCGCCGCGAGGTGGGGGAGAGCCTGCCGGCCAACGCCCCCAGCTTCTTCTTCGTCGACATACAGCCGGATCAGCTGGACCAGTTCCGCCAGACGGTGCTGGCCGTGCCCGGCGCGCACGACCTGGAAACGACGCCCAGCCTGCGCGGCACCATCGTGCGGGTGGAGGGCAAGCCGGCGCAGGAGCAGGTGCACGACCCCGACAAGAAGTGGGTGGTGAACGGCGACCGGGGCGTGACCTACCAGGCGCGCGCGCCGGCCGGCGACAAAGTCATCGCCGGCGCCTGGTGGCCCGCCGACTACAGCGGGCCGCCCAAGCTGGCCATCTCCAAGGACATCGCCCAGGCCTTCGGCATCGGCCCCGGCGCGCACATGACCCTGTCCGTCCTGGGCCGCGAGATCGAGGCGGAGGTGGCGGTGGTGCGCGACCTGGACTTCACCACCCTGGGCATCAACTTCACCCTGGTGATGAGCCCCGGTGTGCTGGAACACGCGCCCCAGACCCACCTGGCCACCGTGCGCGCCCCGGCGGAGGCGGAGGCCGCCCTGCAGCGCGCCGTCATCCGGACCTTCCCCAACATCACCGCCATCCGGGTGAAGGAGGCGCTGGCCACCGTGTCCACCATCATCGTCAACATCGGCATGGCGGTGCGGGTGGTGGCGGCCGTGACCCTGGTGGCCGGCACCCTGGTCCTGGCCGGCGCCATCGCCGCCGGCCACCGCCGCCGCGTCTATGACGCCGTGGTGCTGAAGGTGCTGGGTGCGGTACGCGCCACCGTCCTGCGCACCTTCCTTATCGAGTACGGCGCCCTGGGCCTGATCACCGCCGTCATCTCCGGCGCGCTGGGCACGCTGACGGCCTGGGCGGTGCTGACCAAGGTCATGAGCATGAAATGGGTGTTCCTGCCCCAGACCCTGGTGCTGACCGCCGTGCTGAGCACCGCCATCACCCTGGCCCTGGGCCTGGCCGCCACCTGGCGGGCACTGAGCCAGCCGGCGGCGCCATTGTTGCGGGAGGAGTGAAGGCGCCTTTCCGTACCTACGGAATTGTAGTAACATATTCGTATGGACAGGCTCTTCGAATGGGATGAGATGAAGGCGGTAAGCAATTACCGCAAGCACGGCATCACATTTGAAATGGCCATGCGCGTTTTCGATGATCCATTCGTCTTGATGCGACAAGACCGTATCGAAGGCGGTGAGGTGCGATGGCAGACCTTGGGCGTGGTTACCGGACATCTACTGCTGTTGGTTGCTCACACTCTCTGGGAAGAGGTTGAGCAAGGCCAGATCATCGAAGTGGTCCGGATCATTTCAGCGCGAAGAGCGACGCGGATGGAAAGACGTCAGTATGAGAACGAAGATCGTTAGGAAGCGCTTGGCCGATCTTCCCCCGTTGACGGAGGAGCAAAAGGCCGAGTTGCAGGCCCTGGCCGAACGGCCGGACAGCGAGATCGACACCAGCGACATCCCAGAATTGACCGAGGAGTTCTGGAAGAACGCCGTGCGTGGCCGCTTCTACAAGCCGACCAAGACATCCACCACGGTGCGCATCGATTCCGACGTGCTGGCCTGGCTGCGGTCCCAGGGCAAGGGCTACCAATCCCGTATCAATGCCATCCTGCGGCGGGAGATGTTAGCCTCGCTCAAGAACGGCTGAGGGGACGGTCATGAACCAGGAACAGGCGGTCAGCAAACTGCGGGCGCATGAGGCCGAATTGCACCGGGCCGGCGTGGCGCACCTGTTCATGGTGGGCGGGCCTGCGGCACGGGAGCGCGAGGGCGGCATCGACCTGTTCCTGGACACCCACGACCCGCGCTTCAGCCTGATCGAGCTGGCCGACATCCAGGACAAGGTGCGCACCATCCTGGGCCGGCCATCGGCGGTGACCACCCGCGACGGCCTGCACCCCCGGCTGCGCCCCGTAATTGAGGCCGATGCCGTGCGCGTGTTCTGACCATGGCCCGCAGCACCATCCTGCGCCTGGGCGACCTGCGTGAAACCCTGGACGGCATCAGCGGCATGACCGCCGGCGTCGCCTATTCGGAGTTCGCGGCCAGCTGGAGTCTGCAGCGGGCGGTGGAGCGGTCGTTGGAAATGGTGTCCGCCGCCGTCCGTCAGTTGCCAGCCGACCTGACGGCAGCCGAACCGGGCATCCCCTGGCGCCAGATCGCGGCGATGGGCCAGTTGCTGCAACCGCCCGACCGCCGCGTGGCCACGCGGGTGCTGTGGAACAGCGTGCTGGAGCACCTGCCGCCGCTGTCCGACGCCATCGACCGCCTGATCGTCCTGGTGGAAAACCGATAGGCCTAGGCGCCCGGCGGGTGAGGGGGCCTTAAGCCCCGGGCACACCCCGGCTGGTGGAATATTCGAAGTGCAGCGCCTCGCCCGGGTGGACCAGGGGGTGGATGGCGTGCACGGCCATGGCGGCCTCGGCGAAGCCGCACAGGATCAGCTTCACCTTGCCGGGGTAGGTGGCGATGTCGCCGATGGCGAAGACGCCCGGCACGTTGGTGGCCATGGTGGCCGGGTTCACCGCCACATGGTGGTGTTCCACGTTCAGGCCCCAGCTGGCGATGGGACCCAGGTCCATGGCCAAGCCGAAGAAGGCCAGCAGGGCGTCGGCGGGCAAGGTCTTCTCCTGCCCGTCCAGCGTGGCGACCGTCACGCCGGTGAGCTGACCGTCCGCCCCTTCCAGGCCGGCCAGCTGGTAGGGCACCACCATGTCGATGACGCCGTCCTTGGCCAGCTGGTCCAGCCGGGCGGCACTTTCGGGCGCGGCGCGGAACTTGGGCCGGCGGTGGACCACCATCACCCGCTCCGCCACCTCGGACAGGGAAATGGCCCAATCCACGGCGCTGTCGCCACCGCCGGCGATGACCACGCGCTTGCCCGCGAAATCCTGGCGACGGCGCACCAGGTAGTGCACCGACTTGCCTTCATAGGCGTCCAGACCATCCAGCGGCGGCTTGTTGGGGCCGAAGGCGCCGCAGCCGGCGGCGACCAGCACGGCGCGGCAGTCGATGGTGGTGCCCTTGTCCGTGCCCACCAGCCAGCGGCCATCCGCGCCGGGGGTCAGGGTGGTGACCTGCTGGCCCAGGTGATAGTTGGGGTTGAAGGGGGCGGCCTGCTCGGCCAGCCGGTCGATCAGGGTCGCGGCCTCCACCTGCGGATAGCCGGGAATGTCATAGATGGGCTTTTCGGGGTAGAGCGCGGTGCACTGGCCGCCCACCATGTCCAACGCGTCGACCACGTGGCAGTCCAGCTTCAGCATGCCGCATTCGAAGATGGCGAACAGGCCGACGGGACCCGCGCCGATGATGCAGACATCGGTGCGATGGACGCCGCCGGGGGCGATGGTCGGAAGCTGGCTGGACATGGGTCTGGTGTACTCCTGGCACGGCACGCGGGGACCGGCGCATGGGGTGGCGCCTGAAGGGGGCCGCGCCCAAAGGCGGGCCGCACGGCCGGTCAACGGTTCGGGTTGCTTTCATCACGCGAATTGATGCGCTAATCAACTGCCCAGTTCGCGGGGCTTATTCGCGGGATGCACCCCACGCGCGCTTGCCTCGGTAACCTGGGGCGCCGCAAAATCCGCCCGCGCATCGCCGTCGCCCTGCCACCACTTAGGAAAACCATGCCCCAAGCGCTGACCCTGGACCTGCCCGATGAGGCGGCGACGGCCAATCTGGCGGCACGGGTGGGCCGCCTGCTGCGCCCCGGCGACGTGGTTGCCCTGTCGGGCGACCTGGGGGCGGGCAAGTCCGCCTTCGCCCGCCACCTGATCCGTGGCCTGGGTGATGCGGAGGAGGAGGTGCCCAGCCCCACCTTCACCCTGGTGCAGACCTACGACCTGCCGGGCTACACCCTGTGGCATTTCGACCTCTACCGGCTGACGGAACCGGATGAGGTCTTGGAACTGGGGTGGGAGGAGGTCATCCATGACGGGGTGGCCCTGGTGGAATGGCCCACGCGGCTGGGTCCGCGGCTGCCCGCCGACCGGCTGGAGCTGGACCTGGCCATCACCGGGCCCGACAGCCGGCGCGCCACCCTGACAGGCCATGGCGCCTGGGCTTCCCGACTTGGGAGAGGTTTTGAGCCATGAGACGCGATACCCCGCCCCGCGAGACCGTCATCCGCCGCTTCCTAGAGCAGGCTGGCTGGGGTGCGGCCCGGCGCCAGCCCATGGGCGCCGACTGGTCGGCCCGCCGGTATGAGCGCCTGACGCTGAACCAGGGCACCGCCATCCTGATGGACTGCCGCGACGAGGTGGCCGCCAGCCAGGTGCCGCCCTTCGTCCAGATCGCCGGGCTGCTGCGGGACTGCGCCCTGTCGGCCCCGCTGATCCTGGCGGGGGACGAGCCGCAGGGCCTGCTGCTGATCGAGGATTTCGGCAGCGATGACTACGCCCGCCTGCTGGATGGCGGGGAGGAGCCGTGGCAGCCGCTGTACGAGGTGGCGACCGACGTGCTGATCGCCCTGCACCAGCGCTTCGTTCCCGCGGCCGCCCCGGACCTCTCGCGCTATGACGTGGGCCTGTTCCGCGACCAGGTCATGCTGTTCGCCGACGCCTTCGCCCCCGCCGTGCGCGGGCAGGCCCTGCCGGCGGGGGCGTGGGATGAGCTGGCGCAGGCGTGGGAGGCGGTGCTGCCCGCCGCCCTGTCCCTGGCCCCCACCCTGCTGCTGCGCGATTATCACCCCGGCAACCTGATGCGCCTGGCGGGCCGCGCCGGCGTGGCGGCCTGCGGCCTGCTGGATTTCCAGGATGGCGGCATCGGTCCGCGCGCCTACGACCTGGTGTCGCTGCTGGAGGATGCGCGGCGCGACGTGCCGGACGACTTGCGCCAGGCCATGATCCGGCGTTACGTGGCTGCCTTTCCCGGCATGGACCGGGGCGCCTTCGCCGCCTCCTGCGCCATCTTGGCCGCCGTGCGCCATGCGCGCATCCTGGGCCGCGTGGCGCAGCTGATCCAGGCGACCACCGGCGCGCCGCAATTGTCCTTCCTGCCCCGGGTATGGGGCCAGTTCACGGGGGCCATCCGGCATCCGGCCGTGTCCCCCGTCGCCCGCTGGGTGGAACGCCACCTACCCGCCAACCTTGACGCCGATGCCATCGTCCGGAGTTTTTGACGCGATGTCCGCCTCTGTCGCCGTAACCGTTACCTCCGTTCATTCCGTTCCGCACACGGCCATGGTTCTGGCCGCCGGCCTGGGCCTGCGCATGCGCCCGCTGACCCTGACGCGGCCCAAGCCGCTGGTGGAGGTGGGCGGCGCCCCCCTGCTGGACCACGCCTTGGACCGGCTGGCGGAAAGCGGCGTGGAGCGCGCGGTGGTCAACACCCACCATCTGGGCGCCATGATCGAAAGCCACCTGGCCGGCCGGTCCAGCCCCGCCATCACCCTGTCGCCCGAGGCGGATCTGCTGGAGACCGGCGGAGGCGTGCGCCATGCCCTGCCCCACCTGGGCACCGATCCGATCTATGTCGTCAACGCCGACATCCTGTGGCTGGACGGGCCCATCCCGGCGCTGAAGCGGTTGGCCGCCACCTGGGATCCGGCGGTCATGGATGTGCTGTTGCTGCTGATGCCCACCGTGGCGGCCGTGGGCTATGACGGGCCCGGCGATTACCACATGGAGCCGGACGGCCGCCTGCACTACCGCGCCGAGGGCGAGTTGGCGCCCTTCGTCTTCGCCGGTGTGCATATCGTGAAGCCGGAACTGTACCAGGCCATCGCCGCGGACCGTTTCTCCAACCTCACCCTCTGGCACCAGGCGGAGGAGGCCGGGCGTCTGTACGGCATGCGCCATGACGGCGTCTGGTTCCATGTCGGCACGCCCGAGGCGGTGGAGGAGGTCAACACCCTGCTGGGCCACCCCATCCCGCACGACGCCAAGCTGAGCCAGCCGCGCAAGGCCGAGCCCTGACGCCATGAGTTGGGGCGATGCCAGCGGCGGGGATTGGGGGGGGCGCCTGTTCACCATCGCGCCGGGACTGCCGTTCGTGGACGCGCTGGCGGCCGGCATCCTGGCGCGCGTGGGCGACGACCCGCTGGCCCTGTCGCGCCTGACGGTCCTGCTGCCCACGGTCCGCGCCGTCCGCGCCCTGCGCGAGGCGTTCCTGCGCCTGTCGGACGGCACGCCCATCCTGCTGCCCCGCCTGTCGCCCCTGGGCGACGTGGACACGGACGAGGTGGTGTTCACCCAGGGCGGCACCGACCTGCCGCAGGCCGTGCCGGCCCTGCGCCGCCAGTTGCTGCTGGCCCGCCTGGTGATGCGCGCGCCCGACCTGGCCGCCACCCCGGCCCAAGCCGTGAGCCTGGCGGGCGAGCTGGCCCGCCTGCTGGACGAGGTGCAGACCGAGGGCTGCCGGTTCGAGGATCTGGCCCGCCTGGTGCCCGACGACTATGCCCAGCACTGGCAGGTGACCCTGCGCTTCCTGGAGATCATCACCCAGCATTGGCCCGCCCTGCTGGCGGACGAGGGCGGCGTGGACCCGGCCAAGGAGCGGGAACTGCGATTGAAAGCCCTGGCCGACACCTGGCGGACCAAGCCGCCGCCGGGCCCGGTCATCGCCGCCGGCTCCACCGGCAGCATCCCGGCCACCGCCGACCTGCTGGCCGTGGTGGCGGCGTTGCCCCAAGGCGCCGTCGTGCTGCCCGGCCTGGACCTCGGCTGTGACGAGGCCACCTGGCAGGATCTGGACGAGGCCCATCCGCAATACGGCCTGAAGCGCCTGCTGCACCGCCTGGACATTCCCCGGGCCGAGGTGCGCCCCTGGCCCCTGCCCGATCCGCTGCCAGGCCCCCTGGCCGCCCGTCGCGGCAGCCACCCCGCCCGCGCCCGCCTGATCGCGGAGGCGCTGCGCCCCGCCGGCACGACGGAAGCGTGGCAGGACCTGTCGGCCAGCCCCCTGGCGGCGGAAGCGGACGCGGCCCTGGCCGGCCTGTCCCGCCTGGACGCCGCCACCCCGCAGGAGGAGGCGGGGGCCATCGCCCTGATGATGCGCGAGGCGCTGGAGACGCCGGGCCGCACCGCGGCGCTGGTGACCGCCGACCGCGACCTGGCGCGGCGCGTGGCCCTGGCGCTGAAGCGCTGGGACATCGCCGTCAACGACAGCGCCGGCCTGCCGCTGACCCAGAGCGCCGTGGGCAGCTATCTGCGCCTGCTGGCCGACTGGGCGGCGGAGCCGTCGCCCCTGGCGCTGCTGTCCCTGCTGAAGCATCCGCTGGCGGCGGGCGGGCACAACCCGTCCTTCTTCCGCACCCAGGTGCGCGACCTGGAACGCGCCGTGCTGCGCGGCCCCCGGCCGGCCGATGGTTTCGACGGCCTGCGCCTGGCGCTGACCCAGGCGGATCCCCGCCGCTTCGATGCCCATGGCGACGTGGACGCCCACCGCGCCCGCCTGGGCGCCTTCATCGACGGGCTGGAAGACATCCTGCGGCCGCTGTTGGCGGCCATGAACGGCACGGGCCGGACCCTGGCCGGCTGGCTGGACCTGCACGCCCGCACGGCGGAGGCCCTGGCCGCAAGTGACGAGCAATCCGGCGCCGACCGCCTGTGGCGCCTGGACGATGGCGAGGCGGCGGCCAGCTTCGTGGATGAGGTGCAGGACGCCGGCCACGACTTCCCCGAGCTGGGCGGGCCGGACTACGCCGCCGTCATCAGCGCCCTGATGGTGGGCCGGGCGGTACGTCCCCGCTACGGCCTGCATCCGCGCCTGTACATCCTCGGCCTGCTGGAGGCACGGCTGCAGCAGTTCGACGTCATGATCCTGGGCGGCCTGAACGAGGGCACCTGGCCGCCGCAGCCCAAGGCCGACCCCTGGCTGTCGCGCCCCATGCGCCAGCGCTTCGGCCTGCCCACGCCGGAACAGCATCTGGGCCAAACGGCGCACGACTTCGCCCAGGCCTGCGGCGCGCCCGTGGTGGTGCTGACCCGGTCGGAACGGGTGGAGGGCACGCCCACCGTGCCCTCGCGCTGGCTGCTGCGGCTGGATACGGTGCTGAAGGCCCTGGGCCGCGCCCGCAGCCTGACCGGCGGCATGGCCCGCTGGACCGCCTGGACGGAGGCGATGGATACGCCCGCCGCCGTGCGCCCCTGCCCCCCGCCGGAGCCGCGCCCCCCGGTGGCCGCCCGGCCCCGCCGCCTGTCCGTCACCCAGGTGGAAACCTGGATGCGCGACCCCTATGCCCTGTACGCCCGCCACGTCCTGCGGCTGGAGGCGCTGGACCCGCTGGACGCCGACCCCGGCGCCGCCGACCGGGGCACCATGATCCACAAGGCGCTGGACGATTTCATCAAGGCCAACCCGGGCACCCTGCTGCCCGAGGACGCGCGCGACCAGGTGCTGCGCTTCGGCCGCCTGGCCTTCGCCCCCTACAGCGGCCTGCCCAGCCTGGAAACCTTCTGGTGGCCGCGGTTCGAGCGCATCGCCGATTGGTTCCTAGCGCTGGAGCGCGACCGCCGGGCGGGCGGATTGCAACCCCTGGCGACCGAGGCCAAGGGCATCCTGACCGTGGAGACGGCGTACAAGCCGTTCGAAATCATCGCCAAGGCCGACCGTATCGACCGCCACCCCGACGGGTCCGTCGCCATCATCGACTACAAGACCGGCACCCCACCGCGCGCGCGCGACGTGGAGCTGGGCTTCGCCCCGCAATTGCCGCTGGAGGCCGCCATCGCCCTGGCCGGCGGGTTCGGCCTGCGCGTGCCGGTGGTGGAGCAGCTGGCGTTCTGGCGCCTGACGGGGGGGGAACCCGCCGGCCAGGTGGTGGCGCTGAAGCTGGACCCCGCCCGCCTGGCGGCGGAGGCGGTGGAGGGCCTGCGCCAGTTGATCGACCTGTTCGACCAGGAGAGCACGCCCTATCGCTCGCAGCCCCGGCCGGGCATGGCGCCGCGCTATTCCGATTACCTGCATCTGGCGCGCGTGGCGGAATGGTCCGTGGGCGATGGGGGCGAGGCATGAGCGAGATCAGCCCGTCCCAGGGACCCTCCCTGCCCCCGAGTCGGCCCATCGACCCCACAGTCAAGCAGCGCCAGGCGTCAGACCCCGAAACCTCCGTCTGGGTGGGGGCGTCGGCCGGTACCGGCAAGACCAAGGTGCTGACCGACCGGGTGGTGCGGCTGATGCTGGCCGGCACCGAGCCGGGCCGCATCCTGTGCCTGACCTTCACCAAGGCGGCCGCCGCCGAAATGGCGAATCGCATCGCGGAACGCCTGGCGGGATGGGCGGTGATGCCGGATGGCGACCTGACCCAGGCCCTGGCCGAGCTGAACGGCCGCCCGCCCACGCGGGATGAGGTGCTGACCGCCCGCCGCCTGTTCGCCCGCGTGCTGGACACCGCCGGCGGCATGAAGATCCAGACCATCCACGCCTTCTGCCAGTCACTGCTGCGCCGCTTCCCGCTGGAGGCGCGGCTGCCGCCCAATTTCCAGGTCATGGATGACCGCACGGCGGCGGAAGCCCTGGCCGAGGCGCAGGCCCACATGCTGGCGTCGGCCCAGGACCGGCCCGACACCCCCCTGGGCCGGGCCCTGAAGCGCCTGGCCGGCGCCCTGAACGAGGAGAGCTTCGCCGAGCTGCTGGCCGACCTGGTGGCCCAGCGCGGCCGCATCCGCCGCATCCTGGAGGCGCATGCCAAGCCGGGCGGCGGCCCGGAGGCGGGCCTGGACGGCACCATTGCCGCCCTGTTCCGCCACCTGGAGGTCGGTCCGGGCGAGACGGAGGGCGCGGTGCTGGCGGCCGGTTGCCGGGACGAGGCCCTGGACGTCACCGGCCTGCGCGCGGCCTGCGCCGCCCTGGCCGTGGGCACCAAGACGGATGTGGAGCGGGGCCTGGCCATCCAGCTGTGGCTGGACCAGCCGGAGCGCCGCCTGACCGACTTCGACACCTGGCGCCGCCAATTCCTGACGGCGGAAGGCACGGTGCGCGCCAAGCTGGCGGGCAAGGACGCCACCGCCGCCAACCCCCGCACGCCCGACATCCTGGCCCAGGAAGGCGCGCGGCTGGTCGCGTTGCAGGAGCGTCTGCGCGCCGTCACCGTGGCCCATTCCACCGCCAGCCTGCTGACCCTGGCCGGCAGCATGCTGGAAGGCTATCAGCGCTGGAAGGACAGCCGGGCGCAGCTGGACTTCGACGACCTGATCCTGGCGGCCAGCGCCCTGCTGACGGGGGAGGCCCAGGCCTGCGCCTGGGTGCTGTACAAGCTGGACGGCGGCCTGGACCACATCCTGATCGACGAGGCGCAGGACACCAACCCGGAGCAATGGCGGGTGGTGAGCGCCCTGGCGGAGGAGTTCTTCGCCGGCGAGGGCCAGTCAAACGTGCGCCGCACCCTGTTCGTGGTGGGTGACGAGAAGCAGTCCATCTTCAGTTTCCAGGGCGCCGACCCGGCGGAGTTCGCCCGCATGCGCCGCACCTTCCAGGCGCGGGTGCAGGCGGCGGAACGGCCCTGGGCCATTGTGGACCTGGAAACGTCCTTCCGTTCCGTCGGCGCGGTGCTGCAGGCGGTGGACACGGTGTTCGCCCAGCAAGAGGCGCGGGACGGCGTGTCGGCCCAGGCCATCCGCCACCGTCCCTTCCGCCAGGGCATGGCGGGCAAGGTGGAGCTGTGGCCCCTGGTGCGGCCCGGCGACGGGGTGGAGACGCCGGCCTGGTCGCCTCCCCTGAACCATGAGCCGGAGGACAGGCCCCAGGCGCGCCTGGCCACCGTCATCGCCGACCAGATCGCCCATTGGATCGCCCAGGGGGAGGTGCTGGAGGCGCGTGGCCGGTCCCTGACCGCCGGCGATATCCTGGTGCTGGTCCGCCGCCGCAACGCCTTCGTCCAGCAGTTGGTGCGGGCGCTGAAGGAGCGGCGCGTGCCGGTGGCGGGCGTGGACCGCATGGTGCTGACGGAACAGCTGGCCGTCATGGATTTGATGGCGGTGGGCCAGTTCCTGCTGATGCCCGAGGACGACCTGACCCTGGCCACGGTGCTGAAAAGCCCCTTCGTCGGCCTGGATGAGGAGGCGCTGTTCGCCCTGGCCCAAGGGCGCGGGGGGCATCTGTGGCCGGCGTTGGTGAAGCGGGCGGAGACGGACGCGCGCTTCCGCCCCGCCTATGCCTGGCTGCGCCGCCTGCTGGGCGAGGTGGACTACACCGCGCCCTATGAGCTGTTCGCCGGGTTGCTGACCCGCCCCTGCCCGGCCGACGCCGTCAGCGGCCGGCGCGCCCTGCTGGGCCGCCTGGGGGCCGAGGCCATCGACCCGGTGGATGAGTTCCTGACCCTGTGCCTGGGCTTCGACCGCGCGCATCCGCCGTCGCTGCAAAGTTTCCTGCACTGGCTGGCCGCCGGCCAGACCGAGGTGAAGCGCGAGCTGGACACCGGCGCCAAGGACCGGGGACCAGAGGGTGGCCAGGTGCGCATCATGACCGTCCACGGTTCGAAAGGCTTGCAGGCGCCGGTGGTCATTCTGCCCGACACCACGCGCAAGCCGGTGACCAGCCCCCGCATCCTGTGGCCCCAGGCCAACGACGAGGACGACGGCGACAGCGCGGACCAGGCCCCCGGCGTGCCCCTTTACGCCCCCCGGCGGGAGCAGGAGGATACCAAGACCCGAGCCGCCCGCGCCGCCGCCGACCGCCGCCGCGACCAGGAATACCGCCGCCTGCTGTATGTCGCCCTGACCCGGGCGGAGGACCGGCTGCATGTCTGCGGTTACGAAGGCAAGACGGCCACCAGCGACGACACCTGGTTCCGGCTAACGGAACGGGCGCTGTCCACCATCGCCACCCACCACCCCTTCGACCTGACCACGGTGTCGCGCCAGGGATGGACGGGGGACGGGCGCGTGCTGGCCGAACCGCAGACGCGGCCCCCACCGGCCCAGCGCGCCGCGCGCCAGGATGGGGAGGCCATTCCGCCCGCCCCCGCCTGGGTGCTGGCCCCGCCGGCGGCCGAACCCGCCCCGTCCCGCCCCCTGGCGCCGTCCCGCCCGGACGGGGAGGAGCCGGCCGTGCGTTCCCCCCTGGGCCCCCCCTCCGGGGAACAAGGTCCCCTGGGTGATGGCCCCCTGGGTGACGGCCCCCTGGGTGACGGAAAGGCGCGGGAGGCGCGGCGCTTCAAGCGTGGCACCCTGATCCACAGGCTGTTGCAGTTGCTGCCCGAGATGCCGGTGGCGGAGCGGCCCGCCGCCGCCCGCCGCTGGCTGGCCCGGCCGGCGCATGGGTTGGATGAGGCGGCGCGGGAGGAGATCTGGGCGGAAACCCTGCGGGTGCTGGACCATCCGGACTTCGCCGACCTGTTCGGCCCCGGCAGCCGCGCGGAGGTGCCCCTGGTGGGAACGGTGGGCACCCGCCCCCTGGCGGCCCAGATCGACCGGCTGGTGGTGACGGAAACCGAGGTCAAGATCGTCGACTTCAAGACCAACCGCCCGCCACCCCGGACGGCGGAGGAGATACCCGGCCTCTATGTCTCACAGATGGCCGCCTACCGGCACGCCCTGCGGCGCATCTATCCGGGCCTGGCCATCCGCTGCCTGCTGCTGTGGACCGACGGCCCCTTCATCACCGAGGTCGATCCCGGCCGCATGGATGCCGTGGCGCTGACCTGACCCCACGGGAAAACGATCAGCCCAGGCGGCGGCTCCAGTCCCGGTACATCCGCTCCGCCTCGTCCGACCCGGACAGGATTTCCACCAGGCGCAGGTGGTTGAACATCTGGCGGCGCACCTCCGGATCGCCCCGGGCGCCGGGGGCGGACATCATGCGGTCGGTCTGCCGGTCGATCTCGCGCCGGATCTCCGTAATCTTGGCGGCGACCTCGCGCTGGATGCCCAAGGGACCGGCCAGCTTGGCGGACCGCTTCAGCGCCAGGGCCGCGATCTCGGCCCGCCTCATGTCGTCCGGCGGGGTGGCGATGCCGGTGCGGGCGGCGTACATCAACCCCGCCAGGGTCTTTTCCACATCCCCCAGCACGGTGCTCAGCACGAACTCGCCGATCTCGCTGCGGGCGGCGGCCACGCGGTCAGCGGTCTTCTTGTCGCGCAGGACGGCGACGCTGTCGTTGACCGAGGTGAGGCCATCGGTCAGCCGTTCCGCCACGGCGGCCAGCGCCCCCAGCCGGTGCGCCGGGTCCGTCGCCGCGGCACCGGCGGTCCCCGAACCCGGCACCGCTTCGTGCGCCTTGGCCATGCTGCCGGTCTGGCGCAGCAGGTTGCCCACCACCACGCCCGACAGGTCGCGCGTCAGGGCGTCGCGCTCCACCTGGCTGTTGCCGGTGACCCTCATGTCGGTCAGCATTTTCAGCACCACGCCGGGCCGCAGCATGCGGGCCGTCAGCACCAGCAGCACCGGCGCCGAGGCCTGCGGCTTTTCCGCCCCACCCAACTGGGCCATGACAGTCTTGATGGCCTCGACATGGCTTTCCGCCAGGTCGCCGATGGGGCGTTCCGGCAGCCGCTGCTTCAGATCCTCGATGACGGAGCCCAACAGCAACACGTCACGCAGCGTCTGGATTTGGCGCAGAACGTCGTCGTCACGGCCGAAATTGTCGACCATGAAGCGCAGGTTGCTGTCCGCCTCGTGGGCGATGGCGGCCAGCGCCTGGGCACCGGCCTCCCACAAGGGGGCGCCCACCCGCGCCATGACGCGCGGGTCGCGGGGATCGGCCTTCAGGATGTCCTGGGCCACGCCATCGACCAGGGCGGATTCCAGGCGGGCGCGCACCAGCTTCCAGCAGGTGGGCAAGGTGCCGCGCGAAACGCGTTGCAAACGGCGGGTATAGACGGCGGGATCGTCGAACAGATCCTCCGCCGGGCGAAAGAACAGACGCGACACGGTCGGCCGCCGGGGCGGGCGCAGTTGCGTCAGGCGGGGTCGCATGGCGTCGAAGGCGCCGGCGATGCCGGGCTTGTCCCCCAGCTGTTCCAGCAGGGCGTAGATTTGCAGGAACTTCGCGTCGCTGAGCCGGGTGGCGTCGCGCGCCAGGGTCTGCCACTGGGCGATGGCGGCATCGGTCATGACAGCGTCGCCTTCAGGGCTTCGATCCGCATCACCGCGGGCATGTCCAAGGCGCCGGTGCGCCAGTCCTCGCCCATGCGCAGCCAGCGCGTCTGTATCTTGCTCAAGGCCTCCAGCTCATAGGCCGACGGCTCCTTGCCGCCCTCACCCACGGGCACCAGGGGAGCCAGGCGGAACAGTTCGCCCATGGTCGACTGCTGCGTTTCCAGCGGACGGTCGGACACGCTGTCCCACAGGCGGATGAGGAAGGGCCACCCATCCATGAGCCAGCCGATTCGGGCCACCTCCTCCGCCACCGTGGCGCGCAGGGCCCGGAAATCGCCGGCGATGGCCCCCAGGTCGCGGCAGCGGGCGTCCAGCCGCGCCAGCCGGTCGCGCGACATGTCCAGCGCCGCCTTGGCCGTATCCGCCACGAACACGGCCAACTGCGACACCTCGGAGAAATCGGTGGTGGACCAGCGCAGCAGGCTCGCGCGCGTGCGCTCCAGCTCCCCCACCGCCATGCGCAGGCGGCCCAGCTGCTGGCATTGCGGCAGGCCGACGGGAGCGATCAGGGCGGTGAAGGTTTCCACCCGCTGCACCATCTCCTCCGCCGGCATGGTGGCGCGCTGCGCCAACTGCCCCAGGGCGGCGCGCATCAGGCGGCGGCTTTCCGTGCCGGTCATGCCGGTGGCCAGCAGGTCGCCCGCATCCAAGCGGGCCAGTTTCAGAAGTTCCGTGACCAGGGTGAACTGGGTCAGCGCCTGGTAGCCGGTGTCCAGGGCCAGGGTCTTTTCCGCCGCCAGCGAGGCGTCGCCCCCGGCGACGCCCGTGGCCTGCACGGCCAGCACCGCCTGGCGTACCGTTTCGGGCGAATACTGGCGGAGGTCCAGCAGGGCGTCGTGCAGCAGGCGGTCGTGCAGGGTGACGGTCATGACCGCCGGCAGGGACCGCCAGGGCATGATGTACATGCCTCTGCCACCGTTGAAGCTGGGCAACAGGAACTCCAACTCACCCTGGCGGTTGGGGCGCATGCGGGCCTGGCTCAGCATAGGCGTGGTGAAGGGGACGGATATCCCCCGCTCGCCAAACGTACCCGGCGATGTATCCAAAGTTTTCGGTTGGCTCATCCCAGAAACCGCCGCCCCCGCTGTCCCTAAGGCCGCCGCTTCCCAATTAGGGGGAAGTGGGCTTAGCCTCTCCTATCCAAAGGAAATATTCCAGATAAATGATCAATTGTGACAGGCCGCTCCGGGGCGCCGACGATACCCCTGCACAAATTTGTAAGCAAATACCGGGCCATTTACTGGACCGGCCAGGCACCTCCTTTTGTACGGCGTACAAACGTAGCGCCACCTCAAAAAGGCCGCAGGGCCGGCAAAACATTTCAACGCGCCTTGCCCTGCCCGGCGGATCAGCTTTCGACCGGCGCGGAATCTCCCCGGGCTCGGCGGGATCAGGGCCGGCACATTCGTCTGCCGTGGCCACCGGGCGGGGGAAGAATTTGCCGCTTTTCAAGGGGCGCTGGCCACCGCCCTGATCCCCGTTTGGCCCCGCCTTGACCATACCCGCCCCGGCCCCCTACATTTAGCGGTGAAAAGGGCGCGGACCCCCGCGCACCTACCCTTACTAGGTAGGGCCACCCTAGGTACCCCCGAGCGACGGGAGCCCTAGCAGCCAAGGATAGCGTTATGAGCGAGAATATGGTGAAGGTGACGGACAGCAGCTTCGACGCCGACGTGAAGCAGGCCTCGGGCCCCGTGCTGGTCGATTTCTGGGCAACCTGGTGCGGCCCCTGCAAGATGATCGCCCCGTCCCTGGAGGCCATCGCCGATGAGCTGAATGGCCAGTTGACCGTGGCCAAGCTGGACATCGACGACAACCCCCTGACCCCCGGCAAGTACGGCGTGCGCGGCGTGCCGACCCTGATGCTGTTCAAGGACGGCGAAGTGGTCGCCACCAAGGTCGGCGCCCTGCCGAAGCAGGCCCTGACCGACTGGGTCAAGTCCAACCTGTGACCCTGTCCAGTCCCCTCCAAGGGACCACAAGGCATCGTGTGTGAGAAGAAGGCGGGCATCCCCAGGGCGCCCGCCTTTCTCTTTGCCCCAATCTCGGGGGCCCAGATCTCGGTGACCCAAGCGAAGCCCGAGATGCATCGCGGGCACTCCATGCGAATGATATTGATTCTTAATTGTAGTGCGATTAGGGTCCCCCAAAAAGAGGGGGACAAAAATGCGAGCCAAAACAAGCTATTCCTACATTCTTCTGGCCATGACCGCGCTGTCCTGGTCACCCTTGGGCCCTGCCCTGGCCGCAGGGGCCGACGACGCCGCCTCCGGGGCGGCTCCGGCGGCCGCGTCGGGGGTGGAAGCCGGTAGCGAGGGGTTGGACGACATCATCGTCACGGGTGAAAAGACCAACCGCACCCTGAAGGAGACGACGGCCAGCGTGGCCGTCACCACGGCGGCGCGCATCGCGCAGGAAAACATCCAGACCATCCAGGACATCTACGACCGCACGGCCAACCTTTCGCAAACCTACGGCGCCTCGGGCTTCACCATACGCGGTATCGGCAATACCGGCGTGTCCAACGCCGGCAACGCCGACGCCGCCACCGTCTATGTCGACGGCGCGCCCATCCCCAGCGCCGCCCTGTTCGGTGGACCGACCGGGATGTGGGACGTGTCGCAGGTGGAGATCCTGCGCGGGCCGCAATCCACCCTGCAGGGGCTGAACGCCATGGCGGGCGCCGTGGTCATCACCACCCGCGACCCGTCGCTGGACCACTGGACGGGCGACGCCCGCGTGCAGTGGACGGACCAGCAGGAGCGCACCTTTTCCGCCGCCGCCGGCGGCCCGCTGGTGACCGATGAACTGGGCCTGCGCGTCTCGGCGGAGCGGCGCGTCAACGACGGCATCATCAAGAACGTCGTGCTGGACGACCATGAGGACGCGCTGCGCAGCCTGAACCTGCGCGGCAAGCTGAAATGGACGCCCAAGGCCCTGCCCGACCTGACGGCGGTGCTGAGCTATGACCGGGCGCGGCGCGACGGCGGTTATCTCTACCAGTACGTCCGCACCGACGTGCCCGATTATTACGACCACCGCACCTCGTTCTCCAACCGGCCCAACATCGGCAAGGTGGACACGGACATCGCCACCCTGAACCTGTCCTACCGCCTGAGCGACACGCTGACCCTGACCAACGTCGCCTCCTGGAACCGGCTGAAGCAGGACGCCAGCCAGGACAGCGACGGCACGCCCCAGGATCTGCAGGTGGTGGACAACAAGACCAAGGCCACGACCTATACCGAGGAATTGCGCCTGAACTATCAGGATGAGCGGTTCAGCGGCCTGCTGGGGGGCTGGTACTACAACCGCGACCTGACAGTCGACGCCGACAGCCACGTCACCGTCACCACGCCGCTGACGACCATCACCAACCTGCTACGCAGCGGCGGCTTCCCCGCCGCCACGGCCAGCGCCATCAGCGCCGCCTACGGCAAGGTCCTACCCGAGATCCCGGTGGCCTATACGTCGCACCAGCCGCAGCAGGTGGAAACGGCGGCCCTGTTCGGCGACGGCCGCTATCGTCTGACCGACCAGCTGTCGCTGTTGGCCGGCTTCCGCTACGACCATGAACAGAACCGGTATGGCGCCGGCACCGCCACCCAATTCACCGGCACCTACCCCGACCCCGCCACCTTCGGCGCCGCGGGCACGCCGCTGAACCTGGCCATCCAGGCCATCAACCGGGGGGTGGCCGGCATCGTGAGCCAGGCATCCTCAGCCGCCGCGTCCAACCAGCGCACCTTCGACGCCTTCCTGCCCAAGGCGGGCGTTTCCATGGATTGGACGCCCGATCTGGTGACGGCCTTCACGGTGCAGCGCGGTTATCGTTCCGGCGGGTCCAGCCAGAACGCGGCCCACGCCACCCTGGTGCCCTACGACCCGGAATACAGCTGGAACTATGAGGGCTCCGTCCGGTCCACCTGGCTGGACGGGTCGCTGGCGGTGAACGCCAACGCCTTCTACACGGACTGGAGCGACCAGCAGGTCACCGCCCGTTTCAGCGATAACGTCTACGACTACAACACCGTCAACGCCGGCAAGTCGCACCTCTACGGTTTTGAGCTGGAGACCACGCACAAGATCAGCCCCGTGGTGGACTGGTACGCCTCCCTCGGCTATCTGCGCACCAAGTTCGATGAACTGCACATTCCCAACGGGGGCAGCGCCACCGTGGACCTGACGGGATCACAATTCCCCTACGCCCCGCACTGGACGGTGGCGGGCGGGGTGAACCTGCATTTCGGCGAAGGCTTCGTCGCCAACCTGAACGCCAACTGGCGCGACGCCGTGTTCACCGTGATCGGTACCAACCAGAGCCAATCCCGCGTGGGCGCCCGCACCATCGTCAACACCCGCGTGGGTTATGATGCCGGGCTGTGGGGGGCGTACCTGTTCGTGAACAACCTCACGGACGAGCATTACGCGGATTACCTGTTGACCTCCCAGAACCGCGCCATCATCGGCGCCCCGCGCACCATCGGCGGCTCGGTGGAGGTGCATTGGTGAGGGCGGCGCCCCGTCAGCCCGTTCCCCCTCAGCTCAACCCGCTTCAGCCGTTATCGGCCAGGATGCAGCCCGCCAGGTAAAGCGAGCCGCAGATCAGGGTGCGGGGCGCAGCACCCTGCTTGGCCAGCCAGGCGATGGCGTCCGCCGGGCTGGCGGCCTCGGTCACCTCGGGGATGCCGACCGCGCGGGCGGCCTCGGCGATGTCGGCGGCGGGGCGGGTCGCGTCCTCGCCCGGGATGGAGATCGCCACCAGGCGGCGGACATTGGGGGCGATGGGCCGCAGGAAGTCCGCCGGCACCTTGCTGGTGATCATGCCCACCACCAGGTCCAGCGCTTCACCAGTGCCGGTCCAGCGCCCAGCCTGCACGCCCAGCACCTCGCCCGCCGAGTCGTTGTGACCACCATCCAGCCAGAGCTGCGTCCCGGGCAGCAGGTCGGCCAGGGGGCCGCGCGTCAGGCGCTGCAGGCGGCCGGGCCATTCCACCGTGGCCAGGCCGGCGACGATGTCGGCGTCCCGCACCGTCAGGGGCAGGTGTTGCAAGGCGGCGATGGCGGTGCCGGCGTTGCCGATCTGGTGGGTGCCCAGCAGGCCGGGCATGGGCAGGTCCAGCGTGCGGCCATAGCCTTCGAACCGGAACCCGATATCGCTGGGCAGCGCCGACCAGTCCGCTCCGGCAACGGACAGCGGCGCGCCCAAGGCGGCGGCGCGGTCACGGAAGACGGACAGGGGCACGTCCGGCGCCTGCGGTCCGACCACGGCGGGGCAACCGGCCTTGAAGATGCCGGCCTTTTCGCCCGCGATGGCCGCCAGCGTGTCGCCCAGAAACTGGGTGTGGTCGAAGGAGATGCGGGTGACGACGGCGACGGCCGGCCGGTCCACCACGTTGGTGGCGTCCAGCCGCCCGCCCAGGCCGGTTTCCAGCAGCAGCACGTCGGCCGGCACCTCGGAATAGGCCAGGAAGGCGGCGCAGGTGATGATTTCGAAGATGGTGATGGGGTCGCCCTGGTTGGCGGCCTCGCACCGTTCCAGCAGGGTCACCAGGGCGGCGTCATCCACCAGGCGGCCGGCCAGGCGCACCCGCTCATTGAAGCGGACCAGATGGGGGCTGGTATAGACATGCACCCGGTGGCCCGCCGCCTCCAGCATGGCGCGCAGGAAGGCGATGGTGCTGCCCTTGCCATTGGTGCCGGCGACGTGGACGACGGGGGGCAGGCGGTCCTGGGGCCGGCCCAGCCGGTCCAGCAACCGCTTCACCCGGTCCAGCGACAGGTCGATGACCTTGGGATGCAACTGGCCCAGCCGGGCCAGCACCTGGTCCAGATCCGCCACGGGCGCGTCCCCCCTCTCCAACGTCCCTGGTTGCCTGTCTTAGCGGCCGTTCACCGGCACCGGGCGCGGGCGCGACGGTTCGGTGGGGATGCGCACCACGTCGGCGCCGGGGCCGGGACTGCGCAGCAGGTCGATGACGCGGGCCAGCATGCCCTTCATCTCACGCCGGTGCACCACCATGTCCACCATGCCGTGTTCCAGCAGGTACTCCGACCGCTGGAAGCCTTCCGGCAGGGTCTCGCGGATGGTGCTCTCGATGACGCGCGCGCCGGCGAAGCCGATCTGCGCGCCCGGCTCGGCGATGTGGATGTCGCCCAGCATGGCGAAGCTGGCCGTGACGCCGCCGGTGGTCGGGTCGGTCAGGATGACGAGGAAGGGCAGGCCCGCCTCCTTCACCATCTCGGCCGCGATGATGGTGCGGGGCATCTGCATCAGCGACAGGATGCCTTCCTGCATGCGGGCGCCACCCGAGGCCGGAACGACGATCAGCGGCGCCTGCTGCAACACGGCCAGCTTGGCCGCGGCCAGCAGGCCCTCGCCCACCGCCATGCCCATGGAGCCGCCCATGAAGGTGAAGTCGAAGGCGGCGACCACGGCCGCGCGGCCATCGATGCGGCCATGGGCCACGACGATGGCGTCGGGACGGCCCGTCTTGGACTGCGCGTCCTTCAGGCGGTCGGTGTAGCGCTTCTGGTCACGGAACTTCAGCGGGTCCACCACCGGCTTGGGCAGCTCGATGGTCTGGAAGCCGGCGTCCAGGGTCATGCGCAGGCGCTGCAGCGGATCCAGGCGCATGTGGAAGCCACAGTGCTGGCAGACATGCAGGTTCTCTTCCAAATCGCGGTGGAAGATCATGGCGCCGCAGGACGGGCACTTGTGCCACAGATTGTCCGGCACCTCTTTCTTGGACACCAGGGCCCGGATCTTGGGACGGACGAAGTTCGTGAGCCAGTTCATGTGCATAACCTTGGAAAGACAGCCGCCGTGCCGGGGCCGGCGCTGACAAACACCAAAGGGGCGGCACCCGAAGGCGCGCCCCCGATAGGCGAAAGTCGATCTTGTAGCCTATTTCCGCGCGCCGCGCACCCCAGCCGCCAATTCACCCACGAAACCCAGCACATCGGCCACCAGGCCGGGCTTGGCCTTGGCGTCGGCGTCCAGGTTGGCCTCCAGCCGGCGGACGATGGCGCTGCCCACCACGGCGGCGTCCGCCACCCGGGCCACATCGGCCGCCCCCTCCGGCGTGGTGATACCGAAGCCCACGGCCACCGGCAGGTCGGTCCCCGTCCGCAGGTGGGCGACGGCGGCGGCGATGGCGTCGCTGGTGGCGGAGCCCGCCCCGGTGATGCCGGCGATGGAAACGTAGTAGATGAAGCCGCTGGTGTTGGCCAACACGGCCGGCAGGCGGGCCTTGTCCGTGGTCGGCGTGGCCAGGCGGATGAAGTTAACCCCTGCGGCGTGGGCGGGCAGGCACAGCTCCCCATCCTCTTCCGGCGGCAGGTCGACGACGATCAGGCCATCCACCCCGGCGGACTTGGCGTCGGCCAGGAAGCGCTCAACACCATAGGCGTAGATGGGATTGTAATAGCCCATGAGGATGATGGGCGTGTCCACGTCGCCCGACCGGAAGGCGCGCACCAGGTCCAGCGTGCGCGACATGCGGGCACCGGCGGCCAGCGCCCGCAGGGTGGACGCCTGGATGGCCGGGCCGTCCGCCATGGGATCGGTGAAGGGCATGCCCAGCTCGATCAGGTCGGCGCCGGCGCCCGGCAGGCCCTTCAGCAGGTTCAGGCAGGTGTCGTGGTCCGGGTCGCCGGCGGTGATGAACGCGACCAGGCCGGCGCGGCCCTCCGCCTTCAGCGCGGCGAAGCGGCGATCAATGCGAGAAGATACGGTGCTCACAGGCTGACCCCCAGTTCGCGGGCGACGGTGAAGATGTCCTTGTCGCCCCGGCCGCTGAGGTTCACGACCATCAGGTGATCCTTGGGCAGGGTGGGGGCGCGGCGGATGACCTCGGCCAGGGCATGGGCCGATTCCAGCGCCGGGATGATGCCCTCTACCTTCGACAGGCGCTGGAAGGCGTCCAGCGCCTCCGTGTCCGTGGCGCTGACATAGGTCACCCGGCCCACGTCATGCAGCCAGGAATGCTCCGGCCCGATGCCGGGGTAATCCAGGCCGGCGGAGATGGAGTGCCCCTCCACGATCTGCCCGTCCTCATCCTGCAGCAGGTAGGTGCGGTTGCCGTGCAGCACGCCGGGGCGGCCGCCGGTCAGCGACGCGGCATGCGCGCCCGTGGCGATGCCGTGGCCCGCCGCCTCCACCGCCACCATGGCGACCTCGGCGTCGTCCAGGAAGGGGTGGAACAAGCCCAGGGCGTTGGAGCCGCCGCCGATGCAGGCCACCAGCGTGTCGGGCAGGCGGCCTTCCATGGCCACCATCTGCTCGCGCACCTCATGGCCGATGATGGACTGGAAGTCGCGCACCAGGGCCGGATAGGGGTGCGGGCCGGCGGTGGTGCCGATGATGTAGAAGGTGTCGCCGACGTTGGTGACCCAGTCGCGCAGCGCCTCGTTCATCGCGTCCTTGAGGGTGCGCGAGCCGGAGACGACGGGCTTCACCTCCGCCCCCAACAGCTTCATGCGGAAGACGTTGGGCTGCTGGCGGGCGATGTCGACCTCGCCCATGTAGATGGTGCAGGGCAGGCCGAACAGGGCGCAAACGGTGGCCGTGGCCACACCGTGCTGGCCGGCGCCCGTCTCGGCGATGATGCGGGTCTTGCCCATGCGCTTGGCCAGCAGGATCTGGCCGATGCAGTTGTTGATCTTGTGCGCGCCGGTGTGGTTCAGCTCTTCGCGCTTCAGGTAGATCTTGGCGCCGCCCAGCTCATTGGTCAGGCGCTCGGCGAAGTACAGCTTGCTGGGGCGGCCGACATACTGGCTCAGGTAATAGCCCATTTCGGCCTTGAAGGCCGGGTCGTCCTTGGCGGCGGTGTACGCCTTTTCCAGGTCAAGGATCAGGGGCATCAGGGTTTCGGCGACGAAGCGCCCCCCGTAGATGCCGAAATGGCCGTGCTCGTCTGGACCGGCGCGGTAGGTGTTCAAGCTCATGGGGCGGGGCTCTCATGTCAGCTGGGCTCACCCTGGTTGGACCCAAGGGCAAGTAGGCCGCCGACGATACCGGCCCTGACGGCGATTTCAAGACCGCCGGCGCCGCCGGGCCAAAATGCCGGCCATGCGTGCCGGCCCGTGATCCAGCAACTTAATTACGCGTATGGATTATCTCAGCCCCGCGGCAGCTGCACCGTGAACACCGCGCCCAGCACCTTGCCGGTCGAGTCGGTGCGGTTGGCGGCGAAGATGCGGCCGTTGTGTGCCTCCACGATCTGCTTGGAGATGGAGAGGCCCAGCCCCGAGTGGGTGCCGAACTTCTCGCCCGCCGGCCGCTCGGTATAGAAGCGGTCGAAGATGGCCTCGGTCTTGCCGGCGGGGATGCCGGGGCCGTCGTCGGTGCAGGTGATCTCCACCCGGTCGCCCACCACCTTGGCCGCCAGCACCACCTTGCCCCCGGGCGGGGAGAAGGACAGGGCGTTGGAGATCAGGTTCTGGAACACCTGGGTCAGGCGGCCCTCGATGCCCGGGACCACCAGGTTGCGGTTGGCCGGCGGCAGGTCCACCGCCACCGTCGGCGGCGGCGGGGTGTCGTCGTCCTCATCCTCGTCGCGGGCGCCCAGCGTGTTGTCGTGGATGTCCTTGAACATGGTCAGCATGCGCCGCAGGTCGACGGAGTTGGCCTCCGCCCGGCTCAGCTCCGCATCCAGGCGGCTGGCGTTGGAGATGTCGCTGATCAGGCGGTCGAGGCGGCCCACGTCGTCGGCGATGATGCCCAACAGCTTGCGCAGCCGCGTCTCATCCTTCACCAGCTGCACCGTCTCCACAGCGCTGCGCATGGAGGTCAGCGGGTTCTTGATCTCATGCGCCACGTCGGCGGCGAAGCGCTCGATGGCGTCCATGCGGTCCCACAGGGCCGAGGTCATGGCGCGCAGCGATTGCGACAGGTCGCCGATCTCGTCATGCCGGCCGGAAAAGTCGGGCAGCACCGCCTGGCGGCCATGGCCGTAGCGCACGTCGTCCGCCGCCGCCGCCAGGCGGCGGATGGGGCGCACGATGGTGCTGGCCAGATAGATCGACATCAGGACCGTCAGCACGATGACGCCGCCGAACACCTTCAGGATGTTCACGCGGAACTCGCGCACCTCGGTATCGATCTCCGACCCGCTGCGGCTGATCAGCACCGCGCCCAGCACCTGCTTGTAGCGCTGGATGGGCACGGCCACGGTCAGCACCATGTCCTGCTTGCCGGCGTCGCCGGCTACACGCCAGACATGGGTGGAGGATTCGCCGTTCAGGGCCTTCTGCACATCGGGGAAGTGCGTGCCGTCGGTGGCGCGCCCCTCGGGGTAGACCGGCAGGTGGTCGCGGGTGGGCAGGGCGCGGACGATGGCGTTGTAGAGGTCTATGCCCAGCTGCGTCAGCTGGTTGCCATCGGGCAAGGGCGGCAGTTCCTCGATCTGCACGCGCGTGCCCTTGGCCAGGCTCAGCACGCGGCTGTCGGCCTGCAGCTTGCCCTTGGTGTCGTACAGGCGGAAACGCCGGTCGGTGGTATCGCCCAGGCGGCGCACCACCTGGCTGGCCATGGTCCACGACAAGGTGCCGGAGGGTTCGTTGAACTCGTCGGTGCTGGGCTCCATGGCGCTTTCGCCCAGGGCGCCGGCGAAGATGCTGGCTTCGGTGGTCAGGACATCCAGCTGGCGCTGCACCAGCCAGTCCTGATAGCGCTCCAGGTACAGCAGGCCCGACAGCAGCAGGGCCAGGGCCAGCAGGTTGACGGTCAGGATGTGACGCGTCAGGGGCGAGATGACGCCGTACGACCGGCGGCGGCGGGGGCGCACCACCGCCTTGCCCTCGCCCTCCCCCTCGGGCTTGGCGCCGCGTCGCACGGGGGCGTCCCCCATGTCCTGCGCCGCCGGGGCCCCGCCTGCGGGAACCGCGCGCCGTGCCAGCATGTCCTTGAGCATCTACCTTGCCTCAGGCGTCGCGGTACTTGTAGCCCACGCCGTACAGGGTTTCGATCTGGGCGAAGTCCGCATCGGCCACCTTGAACTTCTTGCGCAGGCGCTTCACGTGGCTGTCGATGGTGCGATCGTCGACATAGATGTGTTCGCCATAGGCGGCGTCCATCAGCTGGTCGCGGCTTTTCACGTGCCCGGGGCGCTGGGCCAGCGCCTTGACCAGCAGGAATTCGGTCACCGTCAGGTCGATCTCCTGTCCCTTCCAGGTGCAAGAGTGGCGGGCGTTGTCCAGCACCAGCTCTCCCCGCACCATGACGGAGCCCGGTTCCACGGTCCCCTTGCCGCCGGTGGCGTTCAAGACCTCGCGCCGCAGCAGGGCCTTGATGCGTTCGATCAGCAGGCGCTGGGAGAAGGGCTTCTTGATGTAGTCGTCGGCGCCCATGCGCAGGCCCTGCAACTCATCGATCTCATCATCCTTGGAGGTGAGGAAGATGACGGGCATGGCCGAGTTCTGGCGGATGCGCTGCAGCAGCTCCATCCCATCCATGCGCGGCATCTTGATGTCCAGGACGGCCAAGTCCACCGGCCGGGAGCTGAGCGCGCGGTGGGCCTCATCCCCGTCGGTGTAGGTGCGCACCTCGTACCCCTCCGCCTCCAGCGCGATGGAGACGGAAGTCAGGATGTTGCGGTCATCGTCAACCAGCGCGATGGTCTGAACCACGGAGTTTACCCCTCTTCTCACACTTGCCCCGGCCGCCATCCGGCAACATGCCGGAGGACAGCCCCAGTTCACCAGATTGGCCCGCACTATGGCATGATTACGGCGCAGTATGCAGCCGCCCCTGCCACTTGCGAAATAGTCCGCAAGGGACCGGCCCCTGATCCAAAGAAATGGGTGGAGGAACGCTGGTGACAATGCCCCCCGATACATCCCCCGGCCCCGGTGCCCCGGCCGAGGCCACGCCGCCTGCCGACCGGCCCCCAGACGCCCTGGCGGCAGCGCGCGAGACGGCGCGGACGCTGCTGGCCGGACGGCCCCAGGCCACGCTGGCCACGTTGATGGCGCCATCGGGGGCAGCACCATCGGACCAGGACACGGGGAACGGCGACGCGGCGTCGATGGGCGGCTGGCCCTACCCCTCGCTGGTGATGGTGGCGCTGGACACCGACGGGCGGCCCTTGCTGCTGCTGTCGGAACTGGCGCTGCACACCCGCAACCTGCGCCAGGATGGCCGCGCCGCCCTGCTGTTCGAGGACACATCCGGGTTGGAGAACCCGCTGACCGGCCCGCGCCTGTCGGTCATGGGGCGTATCGCCCCCCTGGCCGGCGCCGAGGCTGAGGCGGCGCGCGCCGCCTACCTGGACCGTCACCCCTCGGCCGCCCTGTACGCCGATTTCCCCGATTTCCGTTTCTGGCGCATGGACATCGCCCAAGCCCACCTGGTCGCGGGCTTCGGCCGCATCCACTGGCTGACGGCGGCCGATCTCAAGGTGTGATCCTACAGCCCCGCCAGGGACCGGATGGCGCTGTACTCATGGGTGCGCACGCCGCCGATGGCGGGCTGGCTGGCGGTGGTCACCAGGGCGGCGGCCACCACCGTTGCGGGGATGGGGCGGTACTTTTCCAGCCGGCCACCCAGGAAGGGGCCGACCAGGGGCGCCAGCGCCTGGAGGAGGCGCTCCATCGGCCGGTCCTGCCGGCGCTTGCCCAGCAGCAGCGAGGGCCGCAGGAAATGGCGGGAGGTGAAGCCTAGGGTGGCCACGTAATCCTCCATCATGCCCTTGGTCTTCAGGTAGAGATGGCGGGAGGTCGAGTCGGCATCGACGGAGGAGACGCCGCCGAAGAAGGTGGCGCCGGCGCGGCGCGCGGCCTTGGCCACCGCCACCACATATTTCAGATCGACGTCCTGGAAGGCGGCGTCGCTGCCGGCCTCCTTGCGCGTGGTGCCCAGGGCGCACAACACGGCGTCCACCCGCACGTCCGCCGGCAGGTCGCCCAGGGTGGCGAAATCCACCACCAGCTCACGCAGCTTGGGATGGGTCATGCCCGTGGGCTTGCGCACCAGGCTGACCACCTGCGCCACCTTGGGCGACTTCAACAGCAGGTTCAGGGTGTGGCCGCCCACCAGGCCCGTGCCCCCCGCCAGCAAAACCCGCAAACCCGCCGCCGTGTCCATACCCTGACATCTCCGAAAAACGCGAAATCGCGGGACCTTACCACGAGACGCGGGCGTTAAGGAAACAGGCGGCGGCCTCGGTATTGCACCGCGAGATCGGTTTTATTTCGCAATTGCGAAAGGCCTCACGCCATCTGTTCGAGATGCCCAAATGGGTAGTGGCGGAATTCGAAAACTGAGCGCATCATTCATGTAATAAAATAGGGAGGCTGTTATGAAAAAGGACACTCAGATCCTTCAGGACGTGCCTGCTTTCAACGCCATCACCCTTGGTCTGGTTTTCGGCATGTCCGAACTGGCCGTGTATGGCGCCGCCCAGCTCTTGCTGCCCGACCTTGATCTGAAGATGGACATCGCCATCCTGGCCTGGGGCGCCAGCCTGATGGTGTTGGGGCCCACCCTGGGCCTGGCGGCCATCTATGGCCTGCACCAGGTGAGGGCCAAGGGCGGGCCGGGCAAACCGTCGGGCCACGCCCTGGCGCCCGTGCCGCCGGGCAAGCCCGGTTCGGATGACACCAAACCCAACTGGTTCCCCTACGACCCCGACAGCATCGGCATGTTCGATACTGAAAGCCCCTACCCTCCCGTGGCCGCGCCCAGGGGCACGCCGGCGGCCAGGCCGCTTGAGACCGTCAGGTAGGCGCCCGTCGACCTGGACAAGACGAAGGCCGGCCCCGCTGGGACCGGCCTTCTGTCATTCGGTGAGGTCAGCGACAGCGATGCCGGCCACAGGGGCTGGCGGCTCAGCCACCAGCGCTGAGGCGGATGATGACGTCCACGCGGGCCACGCGGGTGCCGGCCGGCGCCTCCGGCAGGCCGCTGACCTCCAGGGCGTGGCCCGGAATGTCCAGCAGATGACCGCTGCCCTCGACGAAGAAATGGTGGTGGTCCGAGACGTTGGTGTCGAAGTAGGACCGTCCCGCCTCCACCACCACCTCACGCAGCAGGCCCGCTTCGGTGAACTGGTGCAGGGTGTTGTAGACGGTGGCCAGCGACACCCGCATGTCGGCGGTCGACGCTTGGCCGTGCAACTGTTCCGCCGTCACATGGCGGTCCCGGCCATCAAACAGCAGCTTGGCCAGCGCCACGCGCTGGCGGGTGGGTCGCAGACCGGCGCGCGCCAGACGGTCGGTCGCCTGGATGCCGGGGTCCTCAGCAGGGGTGGGGGCGTGGATCAGGTCGGTCATGGTCTGCATATGGGCAAGGGTACGGACCGGAAAAGCCCCGATCCCCTAGGATTTCCGCTATTCAGCCATGAAATTTGGAATGAATCCAGATTTAAAGGCGCTGACCTGGACTGCGCCTGGGGAAAAGGTTGCGGGCACCCACCATTCAGCCGGCGGCACGACATATCCCCCCGTGCCGCCGTAGCCATGATCCGCGCTCAGCAACCCGTCGCGATCCGCGACTCAGTACCCCGTCGCGATCCGCTCCACCAACTGCTTCACCGTCGGCACGAAGCCGTTCTGGTACCAGGGGTCGCTGGCGAAGCGGTAAGCGTTGTGGCCGGCGAACATCAGCTGGTGCTCCACATCCTCGGAGTGGCTGATGTTCTGCAGGGTCTTCTGGATGCAGAAGGACCGGGGATCGGCGCGACGCCCGGTCGTGCCTTCCTCGTTCTGCGCCCAGTTGGAGAAGTTGCAGGCCGACAGGCAGCCCATGCAATCGATCTGGTCCTGGCGGATGACCGCCGCCTGGGCGGGGTCGACGAAGATCAGGGTGGTGTCAGGGGTTTTCAGGGCGACGCTGTTGCCGCCAGCCACCCAGCCCTGCGCCCGCTCGCGGTCATGCTCCGTGAGGTAAACCGGCCGGCCGCGCGGGCCCACCATGAATTCGGCGGTCAGGTCGCCCACCGGCTCCACCGAATAGGCCACCTGGCGCTCGGCCCGGCCCTTCAGCTCTTCCAGGAAGGGGTTGCTGACGGCGGAGGAATAGAAGCCCGTGGGGGAGAAGTGGTTCAGGTAGACATCGCCCTTCTTCAGGGTCAGCAGACGCTGCTTCCACGCGTCCGAAATGGGGCTTTCCTGGGTCAGCAGCGGCCGGGTGCCGAACTGGAAGGCGATGGGCCCGATCTCGGGATTGTCCAGCCAGTCTTCCCATTCCGACAGCCACCAGACGCCGCCCGCCATGATGATGGGCGTCTCATTCAGGCCGAAGCTGTTCATCATCTCGCGCAGGGCCTTCACGCGCGGATAGGGGTCCTCGGGCTTCAGCGGATCTTCGCTGTTGGACAGGCCGTTGTGGCCGCCGGCCAGCCACGGGTCCTCATAGACCACGCCGCCCAGGAAGTCGCGGAACTTGTTGTACGCGCGCAGCCACAGGGCCCGGAAGGCGCGGGCGGACGAGACGATGGGGTAGTAATGGACGCCGTGCTTCACCGCGATCTCGGCCACGCGGTAGGGCATGCCCGCCCCGCAGGTGATGCCGTGGATCAGGCCCTGGGCCCCCTCCAGCACGCCGTGCAGGATCTGCTCGGCCGCCGCCATTTCCCACAGGACATTCATGTGGACGCGGCCTTCGCCGCCGGCCGTCTCATGCGCCACGCGGGCCTGGTAAATGCCGCCGCGGATGGAATGACGGATCAGCTCCTCATGCCGTTCCCGCCGGGTCTTGCCGTGGTAGAGCTGCGGAATCAGGGCGCCGTTCTCGTCATAGGCGTCAGCGTTGACACCCGAGAAGGTCCCCACGCCGCCCGCCGACGCCCACGCGCCGGAGCTTTCGCCGTTGGACACGGAAATGCCTTTGCCGCCTTCGACGACGGGCAGCACTTCCTTACCGGACATCACCAAGGGCCGCAGCGCCTTCAACTCACGTCTCCTGCAAACCAGGCCGTTCAACCAAGCCCACTGGCACGCGGACGGTGGTTCGGCCCCCAATACATATAGGGTCGCGGCGGGCGGCCGCTAACATGACGCAGGCTGGATATAGGAAAACCGGGTCGGACGAAAGGCCTCTCGTCCTGTTTACGCGGACCGCGACCGATGTTTTGACCCACGCCCGTCCGCATCCCCTTGTCCTGTTCAGCCCGCGATGCCGGCCAGGCCGCTGGGCGTGTCGGTGAATACCGACGACACCCCCCAGCCCAGCACCTCCCGCGCCATGGGCACCGTGTTGACCGTGTAGGCCAGCACCGGCCGCCCGGTGGACTTATACTCCCGAATGCTGGCGGCGTCCTCCCTGCGGGCGTTCACATTGATGGTGCTGACGTCCAGCGCTTCCACCCGCTGGCGCCAGTTGGGCGGCCGCCGGTCGATGAGATAGCCCAGGGGCCAGCGCGGCACCACCTGGCGCGCCATGTCCAGCGACGCGTCGGCGAAGGAGGAGACCAGGGGCGGCGGCCTGTCGTCCGGCCACAGGGAATAGGCCAGCGTCAGGGCGACGCCGGCCGTCTCCTCCTCCCGCCCTGGGCAGGGCTTGATCTCCAGGTTGATACCCAGGTTCAGGGCCAGAACCAGCTGAATGACCTCCACCAGCGTCGGCACCTTCTCCCCCCGGAAGGCGGGTGAGAACCAGGACCCGGCGTCGAGGGCGCGCAGGGCGTCCAGCGTCATGTCCTTGGCCGGCCCCGTGCCATCCGTGGTGCGGTCCAGCGTGTCGTCATGCATCAGCACCGGCACCAGGTCGGCCGTCAGCTTGACATCCACCTCCACCCACTTCGCCCCCTGGGCCGCCGCCATGCGGATACCGGCCAGCGTGTTTTCCGGCGCGTGGCGGGCGGCACCCCGGTGGCCGATCAGGCGGGGCAAGGGCCCCAAGGGCAGGATATCGCTCATGGTGTGTCCTTGGACGGCAGGATGGCGGGCAAGGTCCCCGGGGACGGAACGCACAGCCGGTCGCCGGGCCGGCAGTGGGACAGAAGCCGGCGCAGATCGTCCGCCTCCAGGGCGGTGCAGCCGGCGGTGGCCGCGCGGTCGGGCCGCGTCAGGTGCATGAAGATGGCGCTGCCCAGGCCGGGCACGGGCGGGTCGTCGTTATGCCCCAGCACGACGACGATGTCGTAGACGTGGTCGTCCCGCCACATTACCTCATGGCTGGCGGGGAACGGCAGCGTCACCGGGCGGTTGTAGGCCGCGTGCCCGGGATCGTCGCACCAGCCGTCCGTCGGCGCGATGGCCGCCAGCGGCAGGGCCGTCACGGGAGCCGGGGTACGGTCGGGGCGGTAAAGCACGCGGCGCAGTGGGAAGCAGCCCACGGGCGTGCCCCCGTCCCCTTCACGCTTGTCGGCGATGACGCCGCCCCGGCCGATGACGCATGCGCCCTCCTGGGTGCCACCCTGCGGGTCGAGCCAGCGCAAGCGATGGCCCCCACCGGAACCGGCGGAGGCGGGGTCGAGGGGATCGGGGATCAGATGAATGTCCATCCCCCTTCTATAGCCTGGACACCGGGGCGACGGGACCCCCGATCACTTGGCAACGCCGACCGGCCCCCTTAGTGGGCGGCGCCCTGGGCGTCCTTCATCGCCTGGTACTTGGCCAGGTTGGCCATCATGATATCGGCGATGAACTGCTTGGGCAGCGGGGGCGGGCTGCCGCTGGCGCTGCTGATGATCGCGGCGCCGGTCTGGGGCGCCGCTTGACCGCTGGCAACCCCGGCCGGCGGGGCGGCGCTGGCCGACAGCGTACCGCCGGACGGGGCAGGCTGGGATATGGCCGGCTGGGTGCCGGTGGGTTGGACGCCGGTGGGCTGGGCGCCGGTGGGGGTGCTGGTGCCGTTGATGCTGGCCGACGCGGCGGTGGCCTGGGCCAGCAAGGTCGCCGTATCCTGACCCATGGCGTTGTTGTAGGCCTGGATGGCCTGCGGTACCGGCGTGGTGCGCTGTGCCTGTGCCGGCTGCGCGGCGCCGCCGTCCATCACCTGGATCATGGCGGGATGGGACGCGGCGGCCAGGGTGGCGGGGGATTGAACCGCCTGGGACTGGGCCGCCTGTGATTGGGCCGCCTGTGATTGGGCCGCCTGTGATTGGGCGGCGTTGGCCTGGACAGCACCGGTCTGCAGCACGGTGGGGCCGACGGCGGCCGACTTGATGTTCTGGATATAGCTGGGGGCGACCAGGGTGCGGCCGGTGGGGGCACCGGCGCCAGCACCCGCCATGGCGCGATAGTTGGCCAGGGTCAGGCCGTGGGCCTGCTTCTGCCCCAGGTGGGTCCCGGCATCGGATGCGGCGGCGGGCTTGGCCATGGCGGCGGCCTGGGCCGGCATCAGCTGCGGCGCCGCCCCCATGGGCATGGACTGGGTGCCGACGCCGATATTGGCGGCGGCGTTGGCGGACTGCGCCAAGGCCTGGGTGGCGTTGGTGACCTGGGTCGCCTGCTGCGCCAGGGCCTGGGTGGGGTTCGCGCCGGGCGCGGCGACGGCCATGGCGGGCACCGCCGCCAGGTTGGGGAAGGCCTGGCCCTGGGCGTTGCCCGCGGCGTTCAGGCCCGGCGATTTGAGGGTGGAGGCCGGCGTGGCCAGGCCCGGCACGGCACCAGTGGGAACGGCACCGGTAGGAACGGCACCCGTGGGGCCAGCATCGGCGGGAATGGAACTGGTGCGGACCATCTGCCCCGGAGCGGGCGTGGCCGGCGCGGCGGCGGTCTGGTTTGCCTGGAGATCGGGTGCCTGGGGCGCCAACACCAGGGACTCGACCTTGGCCACGGGCGCGCGGCCAGCGGTCGGGGCCTCGTCGGGCTGCTCCTGTCCCCCCTGGCGCCCCTTGCCGCCGCCCCGTTCGTCATCCGGGTCCAGCGTGACCGTGCCGACCTTGTGATGGTGGCCCAAGCCCAGGGCGTCCATGACGTGGCCGCCCACGTCCTCGCCCGTCTCTTCCTCGATGAAGGCGTCGCCGGTGGCCAGCGCCATGCCGATGGGGCCGCCATACAGCAGGCCGCCCAGGATCTTGGCCGGGGCCTTGATGGTGTCGCCCGTGATCTCACGGTAGATCGTGCTGATGACGGGGATATGCTGCAGCGGGTTGATGACGTCGACGACGTCCCAGAAGGACAGGTGGTTGTCCTTGTGCGCCGCCGCCACCTGGGCCTGGACCGCCGCCGCCCCTTGGCCGGGCAGGCCGGCGGCCTTCACCGCGCTGTCCTGGGCCACCTGCTGGTCCAGCTGATTCTGGAAGTCCTCCGGCACCCCCGCCAGGCCGGTGCCGCCCTGCCCGGTCGCGGACGCGGCCGTGCCGACACCACCCGCCAGGACGGGATCGGGGTAGGTCGGCGACAGGGCGGACTGGACGCTGGGGGTCATGGGGCTTTCTCCTGCACCCATACCCTCAAGCAAGCGATATGCCAGCCAAAAATATAAGGATTTTCAATATACTGACTAAAATTCCCACCCGACCCAAAGCGCCCATCGGCAGATTCAACCGGGCGGGACCAGCGGGTTTTACCGGGCGACCCCCGCCAGCGGGCGGATCACAACAGGTGACCGGCCTTTTCCGCCTTGGTCCGCAGATAGGCGATGTTGTGGCCGTTCGCGGGGAAGATATGGGGAACGCGGTCCACCACCTGCACGCCCCAGCGGGCCAGCTGCGCCAGCTTGTCCGGGTTGTTGGTCATCAGGCGCACGGCGTTGAAGCCCAGGGCCTTCAGCATGGTTGCGGCCGGCAGATAGGTGCGCTCGTCCGCCTCAAAGCCCACCATCAGGTTGGCGTCCACCGTGTCGACGCCGGCGTCCTGCAGACGATAGGCGCGCAGCTTGTTCATGAGGCCAATATTGCGGCCCTCTTGCGCCAGGTACAGCACCACGCCGCTGCCCTGGGCCGCGATCTCGCGGATGGCGCCGCGCAACTGGGCGCCGCAGTCGCAGCGCAGCGAGCCCAGCAGGTCGCCGGTGAAGCATTCGGAATGCAGGCGGGTCAGCACCGGCTGCGCCGGGTCGGGGGTACCGATCAGGATGGCCAGATGCTCCACGCCGCCATCCGGGGCGCGGAAGGCGATCAGGCGGGTGTTTTCCGCATCCGCCAGGGGCACGGACGCCTCCACCACCTGGCGCAGGGTGGATTCCCCCGCCGCCTGGTAAGCCTGGACATCGGCGCCCCGCACGGTCAGCAGGTCGTTGCGCCCCGCCACCTCGTCGGCGCGGTCCGCGGCCACCTCGGCCACGATGACGGCGGGCAGCAGGCGGGCCAGCTTCACCAGCAGCAGGGCCTCGCCCTCCGCCGACGGGAACGGGCGGACAGCGGGTTGCACGGCCTGGGCGGAACCCGGGCGGGTGGGATCGGCCAGCACCCGGACCAGATCCGGCGTCAGCCCCTGCGCGGGGGCGACCACCACGGTGCCGGCGCCCATCGGATCGGCATGGGCCGGTTCAACCGCCTGGGCCAGGATGCCCGCGGCGATGGCGCGCTTGTCGGTCAGGACCAGGGCGGGCTCGCCCCCCGCGATCTGACGCACCAGGGCCAGGGCCGGCGCGTCCGTCATCTCCGCCGCGCGAACCAGCAGGGCCCGGCCGTCGCCGCCCTGAAGCATCACCAAGTCGCCGCGACGGAGTTCGGACACCGCGCGCTGCACGGAACGGCTGGCGGTCCGCATCAGGGGTGAAATCGGTTCGGCGGCGAGCGACATGCGGATGATCCAGGCGACACAGGAAGGAGGGACGGCCGCGTATCGGGACGCGTCAACAGCACGGGTAATGGGCAGAACATGGTCATTCGCCCCGCCCGGCACAACCAGTTCCACCGACCAGCACGGTATCGGCCCCGTGCGCGGGCGCGAAGCGCTAGCGTTGCATGGGTACCCAGCCCGCCGGGAGGGCCCGCCGGAGAGGGATGGCGGGAATAATCCGCCATGCGACCGCCCCCGACGCTTGCCCCTTGCCCTATGGCGGCTTGATATGACCGATCGCGCCATGGCTTTTCCCGTGCGGAGACACCAAAGTAACAGCGCATTCGCGGGATGGACCAAGTCAAGGCGCGGCGGCTACTATTCGGCGTCCACCCCGGTGCGACGGTTTTCCATTCAGCCCCGGCCCGTGCGCGCCGCCCGTTACTTCAGGACCCCCACGGATGTTCCGTGCCCCCGTTCCGGTCTTCCCCCTTCCCCGGTCGGCGCCCCGCGCCGGCGGCAGAGGCGCCGCATGATCCAACCCCAGGTCATCGACGGCGACTGGCACGCCCTGCGGGAGCCGCTGGATGACAAGGCGCGGGCCATCGAGCTGGCCTGGGAATTCGCCCGCATGGTGCCATCCCGCCCGCACATCCTGGACTTGGGCGCCGGGCTGGGCGCCAACGTGCGCCATCTGCTGCCCCGCCTGGGCCGCATGATCCAGGACTGGACCCTGATGGACACCGACGCCGACCTGCTGGCCGGCGTGTCGGACCGCATGCAGCGCTGGGCGCATGAATCAGGTTGGCGCATGGCGCGCAACGCCGTCGATGGCGCGGTGGCTGAGTTGGTCCTGTTCGGCGATGACCTGCGCAGCCGGCTGACCCTGATCCGCCAAGACATGTCGACCGACCTGCACGACCTGGGCATTCAACGTCATGACGGCGTTGCCGGTAACGCCTTCTTCGACCGGGTATCGGCGGAATGGCTGGATCATTTCATAACCGAACTGATTGCCAGCGGCCTGCCCCCCGTACTGGCCACGGGGGTGCAGGACGGCCGCCTGACATGGACGCCGGAGGATCCGGACGACGGCTTGGTGGTGGCGTTGGCGCAGGAAAGCGCCAACCGCGACCACGGCTTCGGTCCGCCGCTGGGTGACCAGGCGTCATCCGCGCTGGTGACCAAGCTGGAGGCCGCGGGCTATCGCCTGGACGGGGCCCGGTCGGATTGGCGGCTATCGGGGCTGCGCGGTCGTCAGGCCCAACTGCACCTGGTATCCATGCTGGCGGCCCAGGCCGCGGCCCGCGACCCGGCGGCGGCCGACCGCATCGGGGCGTGGGGGGAGCGTCGCCGCGCCGCCGTCCTGCGGGCCGAGATGACCGTGGGCCACGCCGACATCCTGGCGCGGCGTTAGGACGCGCCCTCTTGGTTTACACCCTCCGCCCCTCTCCCCCCGGCGACGCCCCTCGTGCGAACCATCCGCACCCGTGCTAATAAGTCGACGGAACCGCCACCCAACTTCCCCTAGTCCAGGCCGATGACGACCCCAGGCGCCAAGAAGCTGTTGCTGGTTGAGGATGACGAGACCCTACGCCATTTGCTGGCGGAGCAGTTGAGCAGCCTGGAGGAATTCGACGTGCGCCAGGCGACCGATGGCGCAACCGCCCTGGCCGCCGCGCAGGCGGAAACGTTCGAGGCCATCCTGTTGGCCAGCCGCCTGCCGGATATGGAGGGCGCCGCCCTTTGCGCCGCCCTGCGCCAGGCCGGGATCGACAGCCCCATCCTGCTGATGGCCATGGAAGGGGAACCGGACGTGCCCGGATGCAGCGACCGGCTGGTGAAGCCCTTCCGCATCGGCGCGCTGCTGGCCAAGCTGCGCCAGCATGCCCGCCCCACGGGTGACGACCCGGCCCTGCGCATTGGTCCCTATGAGTTCCGCGCCCTGGCCCGCACCCTGCGCGAGGAAGGCACGGGCAACGAGACCCGCCTGACCGACAAGGAGGCGCAGATCCTGGCTTTCCTGCATCGCGCGGGCGGCGGTGTCGTCAGCCGCGAACAACTGTTGGACCAGGTGTGGAATTACAATGAAGGCGTCACCACCCACACCTTGGAAACCCATATCTACCGCCTGCGGCAGAAGATGGAGCGGGACCCGGCCAACGCCGTCCTGCTGGTGACGGAACCCGGCGGATATCGACTGACCCCATGATCAACTTCCCCTTCCGCCTGGCCCGCGCGGCATCCGTTTCCCTGATGCTGGCGGTCGCGGCCTGCGGCGGTTCGCCCAAACCCTTTCCCGTCCCGCCGGCGGAAGCCGACCTGCCACCGGCCAACACGGCGGCCATCCGCCGCATCGTGCTGGTGCACCCGCCCAGCAAGGAAAAGATCGACGTCATCTACTGGCACGACGGCGCCTATGACAGCCGCGCCATGGCAGAGGTGGCGCACATCATGCGCGACCGCCACACCGGCGAAACCCACGATATCGATCCCGCGCTGATGGATTTCATCAGTGGCGTCATCCTGCGCGCCAGCCTGCCGCCCACCACCCAGGTGGACATCCTGTCGGGCTATCGCTCGCCGGAAACCAATGCCGCCCTGGTCAAGGTCAACCGCAACGCCGCCCGCGAGAGCTTCCACATGCAGGGCCGCGCCGCCGACATCCGCATCCCGGCGCTGAAGGGTGACGCCATCACCGAGATCGCCAAGACCATGCAGCGTGGGGGCGCCGCCTTCTACGACGGCAGCGGCCACACCCATGTGGACACGGGGCCGGTACGCACCTGGGCGACTTATTCCACGCGGTGACTGGTTCGCCGGATGCGGTCGCGTCCTATGGGATGTTGGGAAAGATAGCTGCCGCGGAAATGAAAAAGGCCCGGGGGTGAGCCCGGGCCTTTTCCTCATGAGGGCACGCTTTTATCAGAAGCGGATGCCGACGCCGACGCGGACCTGGCTTTCTTGCGGGGTCGAGCGCAGCTGGCCACCGGCCAGATCCCGCGTGGAGTGCGAGTAGTCGGTGTAGTCGTACTCGATACGGGTGAACAGGTGCTCGTCGATGGCGTAATCGGCGCCGACGCCGTACTTCACACCGTCATAGTCCTGGGCGTACTGGCGGGAAGCGCCGCCGGTCAGGGCGTTGGTCGTGTCGATGGAGGTGTGCTGGTAGCCCACGCGGCCGAACAGCAGCAGGTCGGGCTGGACCACGTAACCCAGGCGGGCGCTGACGCCGGCGCTGTAGTTGGGCTGCACGCGGTAGCTGCCCAGGGCGTCGCCGTAGGTCCGGTCACCGGTGTAGAAATTGGCTTCGCCTTCGGCGCCGACATAGATGTTGTCGTAAACGGTCTGGCCGTAGCCGGCGAAGAGGCCGCCGTTGAAACCCTGGGTCTCACGGGCGGGGGTGCTCTGCTGGCCGCCGACGGTGGCCCGCTGACGCGCGTTGAACCAGTCATAGCCGGCGTTGGCACCAACATAGCCGCCGTCGAACGTGCTCTGCGCCAGAGCCGGGGTCGCGGCGACCGCGACCAGAGCCGACGCGGCGAAAACAATAGTCCGCAAATGCGACATGGTAACTCTCCTTTAAGGTCCCTAATTTCGCCGTAATTCCATCATTGCAAACAATGAAACCTTGGCGTGTCTTGGCAATGTTTCGTCACTGCCTTCAGTCCATCCGTTACTACTGCGGGTAACTACTGATGGGTGATCGATTCATTACGCCCTTGCGAGACCTCTAACCTGTGAGGAGCGTCACACTTTCCATGCCCTGAGCGCACGGCTGTAAATCAATACTCAGCCCTTAATTCATGGCCAAACCGGATTACTGCCCAGACTTCGCCACAAATGAATCGTTGTCGAGGCTCTGAAGACATAGAAAAAGCCGCCCGGGCTACCCCGGGCGGCTCATTCCTCGACCAAAGGCAGGGGCCGAAACCGCCTGCCTAAGCCTTAAAGCGGATCAGGCCTCCTCGGCCTTGTCCTTCTTGCTCAGGTCTTCGCCGGTGGCCTGGTCGACCACCTTCATCGACAGCTTCACCTTGCCGCGATCGTCGAAGCCCAGGACCTTCACCTTCACCTCGTCGCCCTGGTTGACCACATCGGTGACCTTGGCCACGCGCTGCGGTGACAGTTCGGAGATGTGGACCAGGCCGTCACGGGCGCCCAGGAAGTTCACGAAGGCGCCGAAGTCCATGACCTTCACGACCTTGCCGACGTAGATCTCGCCCAGCTCGGGCTCGGCGACGATGCCCTTGATCCACTTGATGGCGGCGTCGGACGCCTTGCTGTCCACGGCCGCCACCTTGACGGTGCCGTCGTCCTCGATGTCGATCTTGGCGCCGGTCTGCTCCACGATCTCGCGGATCACCTTGCCGCCGGAGCCGATCACGTCGCGGATCTTCTCCTTCGGGATGTTGATCACGGTGATGCGCGGGGCGTTCTGGTTCACCGCCTCGCGGGCGCCGCCGATGGCCTTGGCCATCTCGCCCAGGATGTGCAGGCGGCCGTCCTTGGCCTGGGCCAGGGCGACCTTCATGATCTCCTCGGTGATCGAGGTGATCTTGATGTCCATCTGCAGGGCGGTCACGCCCGCCTCGGTGCCGGCCACCTTGAAGTCCATGTCGCCCAGGTGATCCTCGTCACCCAGGATGTCGGACAGCACGGCGACGCCGGTGTCTTCCTTGATCAGGCCCATGGCGATGCCGGCCACGGGGCGCGGCAGCGGCACACCGGCATCCATCAGCGCCAGCGAGGTGCCGCAGACGGTGGCCATGGAGGACGAGCCGTTGGACTCGGTGATCTCGGAGACCAGACGCAGGGTGTAGGGGAAGGCTTCCTTGGCCGGCAGCAGCGGGTGCACGGCGCGCCACGCCAGCTTGCCATGGCCGATTTCACGGCGGCCCGGGCTGCCCATGCGGCCGGCTTCACCCACGGAGTACGGGGGGAAGTTGTAGTGCAGCATGAAGTTTTCGCGGTATTCGCCTTCCAGCGCGTCCACGATCTGCTCATCCTGGGCGGTGCCCAGGGTGGCGACCACCAGGGCTTGGGTCTCGCCGCGGGTGAACAGCGCCGAACCGTGGGCCCGGGGCAGCACGCCCACTTCCGCCACGATGGGGCGGATGTCGACGGTGGTGCGGCCGTCGATGCGCTTGCCGGTCTCCAGGACCGTGCCGCGCAGCACGTCGGCTTCCAGGTCCTTGAAGGTGCTGCCGACCGCTTCGGCGGTGTAGGCGCCCTCGGCGGTCAGGGCCTCGACCGCCTTCTTCTTGGCGGTGCTGACGGCCTCATAGCGTTCCTGCTTCACGGTCAGGGTGTAGGCCGCGCGGATGTCGGCGCCCACCAGTTCGCTCAGCTTGGCCTTCAGCGCGGCCTTGTCATAGGCCGGCGCCGGCAGGTCCCACGGGTCCTTGGCGGCCTGCTCGGCCAGGTCGATGATCATGTTGATCACCGGCTGGAAGGCGGTGTGGCCGAACATGACGGCCTTCAGCATGATCTCCTCGGACAGCTCCTTGGCTTCCGATTCGACCATCAGCACGCCTTCCTGCGTACCGGCGACCACCAGGTCCAGGTCGGTGGTTTCCACCTGCTCCAGCGTCGGGTTCAGGATGAACTCGCCATCCTTGTAGCCGACGCGGGCGCCGCCGACCGGGCCCAGGAAGGGCAGGCCGGACAGCGTCAGGGCGGCGGAGGCGCCGATCATGGCGACGATGTCGGGATCGTTTTCCAGATCATGGCTGAGCACGGTGCAGACGACCTGCACCTCGTTGCGGAAGCCATCGATGAACAGCGGGCGGATGGGGCGGTCGATGAGGCGGGAGGTCAGCACCTCCTTCTCGGTCGGGCGACCCTCACGCTTGAAAAAGCCGCCGGGGATCTTGCCGGCGGCGAAAGCCTTTTCCTGGTAATTGACGGTCAGGGGAAAAAAGTCCTGGCCGGGCTTGACCGACTTGGCGCCGACGGCGGTGCAGAGCACGACCGTGTCGCCGTAGGTGGCGATGACAGCGCCATCAGCCTGACGGGCGACCTTGCCCGTTTCGAGGACCAGCTTGCGGCCGCCCCATTCCATCTCTTTACGGAAAACCTTGAACATATCTTTCTTCCTTCCATCCGATACTCGGATCACGTCCCGGATTGGACGGCCGAGCCGGGGCCCTATCGGCAGCACCCGCATTAGAAACCTTTAAATGACAGATGGCCAGCCGGGTCCGCCCCGGCTGGCCATCTGCACTACTCAATAACCGCACTCATCCGCTTTTGGATCATCCGGACCGCGATCCGCGCGCCGAACGGCAGCGTCGGGGCGCCGGACCCGCCGGAAGGCGGGTGGCCGGTACCACCGGTCACTGCGGTCGCTTGCGCCGGCGGCGCCGTCCAGACCATACCCTTAGCGACGCAGGCCCAGACGCTGAATCAGCGACGTGTAACGGGCGACGTCCTTGCGCTTCAGGTAGTCCAGCAGGCTGCGGCGCTGGCTGACCATGACCAGCAGGCCACGGCGGGAGTGGAAGTCCTTGTTGTGGGACTTCATGTGATCGGTCAGGTTGGTGATGCGTTCCGTCAGGATCGCAACCTGCACCTCGGGCGAACCGGTGTCGCCTTCGGCGGTCTTGTACTCGGCAATGAGCGCCTGCTTGCGCTCGGCAGTGATCGACATCGTCGTCTCCGTCACTTAGAGGTTCAAAACGCGCACCGGACGGACCTCCGCCCCCTCGACATGAACCAACGCCACCGGCTTGCCACCACAAATGGCAAGCGCGATGGGCTCCCCGCCCGCCAGCTGATCGTGAATGGCGTCGAGCCGTTCCAGATCATGACGGCGCAGCAGCGCCACCGTTTGTCCGTGTCTCAGTCGGTGCGCTTCCGCTTCCGCCAGGGCCAGCGCCGGGATGTCGTCCAGCGCGGTCTCGATCGGTTGCAGAAGTCCTTCGACCGTGGGTGTCTGCGCCACCCGTTCCAATTCGTCAAGCGAAATCGCCTGATCCATGGTGAAGCGCCCGACCCGCAGACGGCGCAGGACGGACACATGGCCCACCGTGCCCAGCGCCAGGGCCAGATCGCGCGCCAGCGAGCGCATATAGGTGCCCTTGCCGCACTCCACCTCGAACTCGGCATGGTCGGCATCGGGACGGCCGGTCAGCAGGAAGCTGTCCACCCGCACGATGCGCGGCGCCAAATCCACCCGCTCGCCCTCGCGCGCCAGGTCATAGGCGCGTTCCCCCGCCACCTTGATGGCGGAGAACTGGGGCGGTACCTGGCTGATCTCGCCCTGGAAATTCTCCAGCGCCGCCTCGATGGCCTCGTCGCTGGGGCGGTGGTCGTGCGTGGCCGTCACCTCCCCCGCCAGGTCGTCGGTGGTGCGCGCCTCGCCGAAGCGCAGGGTGAAGCGGTAGGTCTTGCTGCAATCCATGGCATAGGACACCGTCTTGGTGGCCTCGCCGAAGGCGATGGGCAGGATGCCGGTGGCGATGGGGTCCAGCGTGCCGGCATGGCCGGCCTTTTCCGCCTGCATCAGCCAGCGCACCTTGGCCATGGCCTGGGTGCTGGTCATGCCCGGCGGCTTGTCCAGCACCAGCCAGCCGTGCAAGGGCCGGCCCTTGCGCTTACGGGCCATCGTGAGGCTCCGCGCCCTCGCCATCCTCGTGCTCGGCGGCACCCTCGGCGCCGGCCTCATGATCCAGGTCGCGCTGCACGTCGGGGCGGTGCAGCAGCTGGTCGATGCGCTGGGCGTAGTCGAAGGACACGTCGATCTGGAAGCTGAGGCGCGGCACGTGCTGCAGGCGCATGGCCTTGGCCACCTGGCTGCGCAGATAGGCGGACACGCGGTTCAGCGCCTTGACCTGCTCGGGATGGCCGCCGCCCAGCGGCATGATGAAGGCGGTGGCGTTCTTCAGGTCAGGGCTGATGCGCACCTCGCTGACCGTCACGTTCAGGTCATGCAGGTCGGGATCGCGGAAATCGGCCCGCCTCAGGATCTCGGCCAGGGCATGGCGCAATTCCTCGCCCACACGCAGCTGACGTTGAGAGGGGGCCTTGCCGGCGCGCAGGCCGGCGTCACCATGTCGGCTCATGGGTCATTATCCTAATAAAGGGCCCCGCCCCGATGTCGCTCGAAAGGGGGGGCCGGCCCGCCCGTCCACCAGAGGGACGGCGCTGGGCCCAAACGGCTCGGGTGAGGAGCCAAAACGGCCGTCCGGGGTTGGACCGGACGGCCGGGGTGTCAGGCAGATACTGTGATCCAGCCGGAGGAGGATGCCGGCGCCCCTTACAGGGCGCGGGCCACCTCTTCCATCTCATAGGCTTCGATGACGTCGCCCGGCTGGATGTTGTCGTAGTTCTCGAACGCCATGCCGCACTCGTAACCTTCGCGCACTTCCTTGACTTCGTCCTTGAAGCGCTTGAGCGTCTTGAGCGTGCCTTCGTGGATGACGACGTTGTCGCGCAGCAGGCGGACGCCCGCACCGCGCTTGACGATGCCTTCCGTGACACGGCAGCCACCGACCTTGCCGACCTTGGTGATGTTGAACACCTCCAGGATCTGCGCGTTGCCCAGGAAGCGTTCGCGCAGGGTGGGCTTCAGCATGCCCGTCAGAAGGGCACGGACATCGTCGATGATGTCGTAGATGACCGAGTAGTAGCGGATTTCCGCGCTGTCCCGCTTGGCCATCTCGCGGGCCTGCGGGTTGGCGCGGACGTTGAAGCCGATGATGATGCCGCGCGAGGCGTTGGCCAGCGTGACGTCGCTCTCGTTGATGGCGCCCACACCGGAGTGCAGGACGCGCACCTTGACCTCGGAATTGTCGCCGGCCAGCTTTTCCAGGGTGCCGGAAATGGCCTCGATGGAGCCCTGCACGTCGCCCTTGATGACCAGCGGCAGTTCCTTCACCTCGCCGGCCTGGATCTGCTTGAACATCTGTTCCAGCGAACCACGCGCCGACTGGGCGACCTGGGCCTCCCGCTTCTTGCGCTGACGGAACTCGGTGATTTCGCGGGCACGGGCCTCGCTCTCCACCACCGAGAATTCGTCACCGGCCAGCGGCGTGGCGTTCAGGCCCAGCACCTCCACCGGGGTGGCGGGGCTGGCGCTGTCCACGTTCTGGCCGCGGTCGTTGACCAGGGCGCGCACACGGCCCCACTCGCTGCCAGCGACGACGATGTCGCCCACCTTCAGCGTGCCGCGCTGCACCAGCATGGTGGCGACGGAACCACGGCCACGTTCCAGCTTGGCCTCGACGACCACGCCTTCGGCGGTACGGTTGGGGTTGGCCTTGAGTTCCAGGATTTCGGCCTGCAGGAGGATGTTCTCCTCCAGCTTGTCCAGGCCCTTGCCCGTCTTGGCCGACACTTCCACGTCCAGGACGTCGCCGCCCATGGCCTCGACCACCAGCCCGTGCTGCAGCAGTTCCTGCCGCACCCGGTCCGGCTTGGCCCCGGGCAGGTCGCACTTGTTGATGGCGATGATGATCGGAACCTCGGCCGCCTTGGCGTGCTGGATGGCTTCGACCGTCTGCGGCATGACGCCGTCGTCGGCGGCCACCACCAGCACCACCACGTCCGTGACGTTGGCGCCGCGGGCGCGCATCTCGGTGAAGGCGGCGTGGCCGGGGGTGTCGATGAAGGTGATGCGCGAACCGGAAGCCAGCTGCACCTGATAGGCGCCAATGTGCTGGGTGATGCCGCCGGCCTCGCGGCTGGCGACGTCGGTGTGGCGCAGGGCGTCCAGCAGCGAGGTCTTGCCGTGGTCGACGTGACCCATGACGGTGACGACCGGCGGACGCGCCGACAGATCCTCGTCGCGGTCGACCTCACCCTTCACGCCCACCTCGACGTCGGCTTCCGACACGCGGTGCGCGCGGTGGCCGAATTCCGTCACGATCAGCTCGGCCGTGTCGGTGTCGATGTTCTGGGTGATGGTGGCCATCACGCCCATACGCATCAGCGCCTTGATCACGTCGGCACCGCGCTCGGCCATACGGTTGGCCAGTTCCTGCACGGTGATGACTTCGGGGATGATGACGTCGCGGGTCACTTTTTGCGTATCCTGACGCCCGGTCAGGCGCTGCTTCTCGCGTTCACGGGCACGGCGGAGCGCGGCCATGCTGCGGCCACGCTGGCCACCGCCTTCGTCGCTCAGCGCCTGGGAGATGGTCAGCTTGCCGGTGTTGCGGCGGCGTTCGCCACCCTTGGCGGCCTTGGCCGGGGCGGGGGCGGGAGCCTTGGCGGTCTTCGCGGCGCCACCGGGGCCGGCGCGGCGGCGACCATCTTCCTCATCGTCATCGACGGCGCGTGCGGTCAGCGGACCACGCGGGGCGGCGGCGTCCGTGGCGGCCGTCGTCGTCGTCGTGGCGGCGCCACCGGCGGCGGGACGGGCGGCGCGCGGGGCCTCCTCGGCCTTGCGGGCGGCCTCGGCCTCCTTGCGCTTGTTCTCTTCGTCCTGGCGGCGCTTCTCCGCCTCGGCGGCGACGCGCTTTTCCTCCTCCTGGATCATCCGCAGCTCTTCCAGCTCGCGGCGACGCAGGGTCTCGTCGTCCAGGGGGCCGTCGTTGGCCGGCTCCTCGACCACGGGCTCGGGCGCGGGCGCCGTTTCCACCGGGGCGGCGTCGTCCACGACCAGATCATCGGCGATGATCTCGTCCTGCAGATCGTCGACCACATCCTCGTGGGCGGCGTTCTCGCCCATGGCGCGCAGGGCGCGCAGACGGGCTTCGCGCTCGCTGTCCGTCAGCTGGCGGGGGGCGCCACCACGGGCCGGCTGGCCACGGCCGCCACCCTGGGCGGGACGGCCTTCGGCCGCGGCACGGGCGGCGGCGCCGCCATCGGCCACGCCCGGACGGGCGCCCTGTTCGAAGGTTCGCTTGCGCTTGACCTCAACCGCAACGGTCTTGGTTCGGCCGTGCGAGAAGCTTTGGCGCACGGATCCCGCGTCCACCGTCTTCTTCAGCTCCAGCTTGCCTCGACCGGTAAGGCTCAACTTCTTGCGGTCCTGGTCGCTCGTATCAGTCATCCGATATCCGACTGTTTCATCGTTGTCGCCCCGGGGCATTTGCCCCCGGGCCATCCCTTACCCAGCGCTGGGCCTGGCGCCCCGTGTCAGGGCACCCAGCCTTTCCGCCTCCCGCTGCAGGCGTTGGACCAAAGGTCCAGTGCCCACCACGGCATGCACCGCGTCATCGCGGCCCAGCGCCATGCCCAGCTCCCCCCGGTCGAAGATATCGACCACCGGGATGCCGGGGGACAGCGCGTCCAGCTTGGACCGGCCGTCGGCAGCCCCATCGGACGCCTCCAGCCTCAGCCCTATGCCCGGCCGCGTACCGATGGCCTTGGCGCGCAGCGCCGCGGCCACCTTCTCAAATCCCGCCACCGCCTGGCCGCCCCGCCGGGCAAGCCCGACCAGGTCCAGACAGCGGCGACGCAACAACCCCGTCACCAGGGCCCTCAAATCCGCCGGGGTGCGCACCGACCGGCGCGCCGCCTTGGCGAACAAACCTTTGGCGACCGCCTTTTCAACCAAGGCGGGGTCCGCCGTCAACCACAGCCCGCGTCCGGGCAGGGTTTCCTCCACGTCGGGGACGACCGTGCCGTCAGGTCCGACGACAAAACGGATCATCCCGTCCTTCGACCCCACCACGCCGCTGGCGATGCAGCGGCGCAGAGGGCTCTTGGCCCCCCCGACCGCCTCCGCCTCGCCTTCCGGCAGCAGCGGCGTGTCGGGATCCGGTGTCACCGCCGGCCCGGAAGCCTGAGGGGCGACCATATTCTACCTTCCTATCCTAACCCTTCCTCAGGCGTCGGCGCCGGACTCTTCGTCCGCGAACCAGTGGGCGCGCGCGGCCATGATCAACTCATTGGCCTCGTCCTCGCTCATGGCGTCCTTACCCAGGATTTCGATCAGTTCGTCACCCGCCAGGTCAGCGAAATCGTCCAGTGTCTTTACGCCCTTCTCACCCAGCTTGACCAGCATGGGCGCGGTCAGCGCCTCGATGGCCGCCACCTCGTCGGTGACACCCAGTTCCTTGCGGCGGTTTTCCAGGCGGTTGTTCTGCTCTTCCAGGAAGTTGCGGGCGCGTTCCCGCAGTTCCTCGGCCACGTCCTCGTCGAAAGCGTCGATGGAGGTCAGTTCCTCGGTATCGACATAGGCGATTTCCTCGACGGAGGAGAAGCCTTCGGCAACCAGCAGATGGGCGATGACGTCGTCAACGTCCAGGGCCTCGATGAACATCTGCGACCGGGTCTTGAATTCCTCGGTGCGACGGTCGGATTCCTCCTGCTCCGTCATGATGTCGATGTCCCAGCCGGTCAGCATGGACGCCAGGCGAACGTTCTGGCCACGGCGGCCGATGGCCAGCGACAGCTGGTCGTCGGGCACCACCACCTCGATGCGCTTCGTTTCCTCGTCCAGCACCACCTTGGCCACCTCGGCCGGGGCCAGGGCGTTCACCACGAAGGTGGCGGCGTCCCGGTTCCAGGGGATGATGTCGATCTTCTCGCCCTGCAGCTCGCCCACCACGGCCTGGACGCGGCTGCCGCGCATGCCGACGCAGGCGCCCACGGGGTCGATGGCGCTGTCATTGCTGATGACGGCGATCTTGGCGCGGCTGCCCGGGTCGCGGGCCACGGCCTTGATCTCGATGATGCCGTCATAGATTTCCGGCACTTCCTGCTTGAACAGGCCGGCCATGAAGGCGGGATGGGTGCGCGACAGGAAAATCTGCGGGCCGCGCGGCTCACGCCGCACGTCGTAGATGAAGGCGCGCACGCGGTCGCCGTTCTTGAAATGCTCACGCGGCAGGCATTCGTCACGGCGCAGCACGGCTTCGGCGCGGCCCAGGTCCACGGTCACGTTGCCGTATTCCACGCGCTTGACCAGACCGTTGACGATATCGCCCATGCGGTCCTTGTACTCGTCGTACTGGCGGTCACGCTCGGCCTCGCGCACCTTCTGCACGATGACCTGCTTGGCCGTCTGGGCGGCGATGCGGCCGAAATCGATCGGGGGCAGCGGGTCGATCAGGAAATCACCGACCTTGGCGTCCGGGCGCTTGCGCTTGGCCTGGGCCACGGAAACCTGCGTCGCCTCATCCTCGACCGTCTCCACCACCTCAAGGTAGCGCATCAGATGGATGTCGCCGGTCTTGCGGTCGATGCGGGCGCGGATGTCGTGCTCGTGGCCGTACTTGGAACGGCCCGCCTTCTTAATGGCCTCTTCCATCGCCTCGAGCACATGCTCTTTGTCGATGTTCTTCTCGCGGGCGACGGCGTCAGCGACTTGAAGCAGTTCCATCGAAGCGAACCTTGCCTTCTGTTACGTCAGTAAGAACGACTGTTGAAACGGTACCGAAACACGAAAAACGGGGTCAGTGCTGGTGCTTGCCCTCGGCGGCGGCCTTCAGCAGCGCGTCGTTCATCACCAGCTTGGCCCGCAGGATCAGGTCGAAGGGCACGGCGGCCGGGCCGGTGGGCATGTCCACCAGCACCTTGCCATCCTCGACGCCCTTCAGCATGCCGATGAAGCGGCGCCGGTCATCCACCGGCTGCGACGTCTCCACCCGCACCTCGAAACCCGCGAAGCGCTCAAAATCCTTCAGCCGGGTCAGCGGCCGGTCGATACCGGGGCTGCTGACCTCCAGCGTGTACGCCACCTCGATGGGGTCTTCCACGTCCAGCAGGGCCGACACCGCGCGGCTGATCTCCGCGCAGTCGTCCACCGTCATGGCGGCGCCGTCCAGCCGCTCGGCCATGATCTGCAGCGTCGGGCGGGCGTTGCCCGTCAACAGCACGCGCACCAGGTCGTAGCCCATGGCCTCAACCGAGGGGGCGATGATGCCGGCGATGCGTTCCTGTACGTCCATCGATCTCTTCCAGGGAACGGCCGACCGGGCCGTCCCCGCCTTTGTGGGGACGGATATGGGGCGAAACTTGCCCGCCTGACATCGCCGACCCCAGATAATAAAAAAAGTGGGCCAATGGCCCACCCGCAAAGCGTTCCAGCCAGCCACCCGATTGTTGATGGCCGGATCGTTATGAGGATTGCTGCGGCGGATCATAGTCGTCACGGCGTTTCGCGCAAAGGGTTTTCATGCGCGATCCGCCATGTGTCGGAAGGGACGCAGGCCAGCGTCGCCGCTGGTTGTCGGCGTCCCCACCAGTGATGGTGGCATCAACCCACCATCAACCGCAACATGGTGTGAAAAAGAGGCCGGGTCAAGAGGGGCGGACGGCCCAGTCGAACCGCCCCGCCCGCTTTTTTCCGCCGGCTCAGAACATGGATTCAATGACCCGGTCGGGCGGTTTGTGCCCATCGACGAAGGTCTTGATGTTGACGATGACCTTTTCGCCCATGTCCTGGCGGCCCTCGATGGTGGCGGAGCCCATATGGGGAAGCAGCACCACGTTGGACAGCGTCAGCAGCTTGGGGTTGACGGCCGGTTCCTGTTCGAACACGTCCAGGCCGGCGGCGCCGATCTCGCCCTTGGCCAGCTTGCGCGTCAGCTCGTTCTCATCGATCACCTCGCCGCGGGCGGTGTTGACGATGATGCTGTTGGGACGCAGCAGGTTCAGGCGGCGGGCGGACAGCAGGTGGTAGGTCGCCGGGGTGTGCGGGCAGTTGATGGAGATGATGTCCATCCGCGCCAGCATCTGGTCCAGGCTTTCCCAATAGGTGGCCTCCAGTTCCTGCTCGATCTCGGGATGGACGCGGTGCCGGTTGTGGTAGTGCACCGACAGGCCGAAGCCGCGTGCGCGCCGGGCCAACGCCTGGCCGATGCGGCCCATGCCGACGATGCCCAGGCGCTTGCCCCAGATGCGGGTGCCCAGCATCTGCGTCGGCGCCCAGCCCGTCCACTGGCCGGTGCGGATCAGGCGCTCGCCCTCGCTCACGCGCCGCGCGGTCGCCAGGATCAGGGCCATGGTCATGTCGGCCGTGTCCTCGGTCAGGACGCCGGGCGTGTTGGTGACCATGATGCCACGCTCCCGCGCGGCCTTCAGGTCGATATGGTCGACGCCGTTCCCGAAGTTGGCGATCAGCTTCAGCTGAGGCCCGGCATGGGCCAGGACGTTGGCGTCCAGGCGGTCGGTGACAGTGGGGACGAGAACGGTGGCGACCTTCATCGCCTCCGCCAGTTCGGCGGGGCTCATGGGATGGTCGTCAGTGGAAAGCCGGGTGTCGAACAGCTCCATCATCCGCGTCTCAATGACGTCGGGAAGCTTGCGCGTCACGATGACCAGGGGCTTTTTTCGCTCGGACATGATTCCTCCCGAGATAGCGTCCCTGCCATAGCAGCGGGGACGGGGTCCTGTCCAGCGGCCCACAAGTCCCACCCCCTCCCGGCAGGGGTATCCAGCGCGGGCGGGGGTCGCGACGGGGCGGCGCTTGACCCGGGCGAGGGACCGATTTCTATTGGGGACCGAAACACCGGGCGGCACCCCGCCCGGTCCGTCCCAACGCCCTCTTTTCCCAAGAATGGGGACAGCCTTTGAAACGGTCGCCTATGGTCAGGTTCCTTCGGCACGCGCTGCCCGTGGGCGTAATGGTCCTGGCCTTCGCCGCCCTGTCGTCCTTGGCCGCCCCACCCGCCCATGCCGGCACCGACGGCACGGGCGCGGCCAGCGACCAGCAGGAGACGGAGCAGCAGGGCGACGCCGCCCACCCCGACGCGATCGTCCGCACCGGCATGCCGGTGCCGCGCTTCGCCACCCTCAAGTCCAACGAGGTGAATGTCCGCACCGGCCCCGGCGTGCGCTATCCCGTGGAATGGGTCTTCGTGAGGGCCGGCATGCCGGTGGAAATCACGGCGGAATTCGACACCTGGCGCCGCATCCGCGACGTGGAGGGCACGCAAGGCTGGGTGCACCAGAGCACCCTGTCCGGCCGGCGCGGCATCGTCGTGACCGGGCAGCAGCTCCGCACCCTGCGCCGCGACGCCACCGCCACCGCCGAGGCCGTGGCCCAACTGGACCCCGGCGTGATCGCCAAGCTGCGCAAGTGCAAGGGCGGCTGGTGCCAGGTGGACGTGGGCGGGTTCCGCGGCTGGCTGCAGCGGGACGAGGTCTGGGGCGTCTACCCCAAGGAAGAGGTGGGTGAGTGATGTCCCTGGCCACACCGGACGACGACGGCCTGCGTCAGGCCGTGATCGACACCGCCCGGGCCATGAACGGCCTGGGCATCAACCAGGGCAAGGCCGGCAATGTCAGCGCCCGCTGCGACGGCGGCTTCCTGGTCACCCCCTCCGGCGTGCCCTATGAGGATCTGACCCCCGGCGACATCGTCTTCATGGACCTGGCGGGGCGCTATCGCGGCGCCCTGCTGCCATCCAGTGAATGGCGCATGCATCTGGCCATCTACCAGGAGCGCCCCCCGGCGGGCGCCGTGGTGCACACCCATTCCACCTTCTGCACCGCCCTGGCCTGCCTGCGCGAGGCCATCCCGGCCTTCCACTACATGGTGGCCGTGGCCGGCGGCACCCGCATCGAGGTGGCGGACTACGCCACCTTCGGGACCGCCGCCCTGTCGGACGCCATGATGGCCGCCCTGGGTCCGCGCCGCGCCTGCCTGCTGGCCAACCACGGCATGATCGCCTTCGGCGCCAATTTGCGCCGGGCCCTGGACCTGGCGGTGGAGGTCGAGACCCTGGCCCGCCAATACTGGCACGCCCGCATGATGGGCACGCCGGTCATCCTGGGGGAGGAGGAGATGGCGGAGGTGCTGCGTCGCTTCGCCACCTACGGCCGCCAGCCCAAGGACCTGCCCCCCGGCACGCCGCAGGCCCTGGAGTTTCCCACCCGCATGGATTGAGACCAACGGCGGGCCACTCCCGCCGCCGGAGGGCCTCGCCATATGCGCGCCTGGACGGAGGCGTCCGTTCGGGCCCACACTGCCTTCCAGCGCCGCCCGTCGAGGCGGCGGCGAAACAACTGGGAGTGCGCCCCTGATGACCCTGGAGACGCCGCCGGGCTATGCCCCGCTGAGCGAAGCGACCCTGCCCGCCTTCCTGGCCGCCGTGCCGGCCCTGGCCAACCGCCTGGGCGGCACCCCCGCCGACTGGCGGGTGAACGAGGTGGGCGACGGCAACCTGAATCTGGTCTTCCTGGTGGAGGGACCCGGCCATGACGGCCGGACCGCTGGCCTGTGTGTGAAGCAATCCCTGCCTTATCTGCGCCTGGTGGGCGAAGGCTGGCCGCTTGACCTCAACCGCGCCTGGTTCGAGCAGCGGGCCATGGCCCTGCACGCCGCTGGCGCCGCGGGGCGCGCGCCCGCCCTGCTGCATTACGATCCGGCGCTGTACGCCATCGTGATGGAGCGGCTGAGCCCCCACGTCATCCTGCGCCGGGGCCTGGTCCAGGGCATCCGCTATCCCAAGCTGGCGGAGCATGTCAGCGACTATCTGGCCGGCACCCTCTACGCCACCAGCGACCTGGCCCTGCCCGCCTCCAAGAAGCGGCCCCTGGTGGCGGCCTTCACCGCCAACGACGCCCTCTGCCGCCTGACGGAGGACGTGATCTTCACCCAGCCCTACATGAAGCATCCCCACAACCGATGGACCAGCCCGCAGCTGGACGCCACGGCCGAGGCGGTGCGGACGGACACGGCGTGGAAGCTGGCCGCCAGCCGGCTGAAGCTGAAGTTCATGGCCAGCCCCGAGGCGCTGATCCACGGCGACCTGCACACCGGGTCCATCATGGTGACGGAGACGGACACGCGGGTCATCGACCCGGAGTTCGCCTTCTTCGGCCCCATGGGCTTCGACGTCGGCGCCATCATCGGCAACCTGCTGCTGAACTACCTGTCCCAGGACGGGCACGCCACGGAGGAGCATCCCCGCGACGCCTATCAAGACTGGGTGCTGGCGACGGTGGAGGAGCTGTGGACCCTGTTCCGGGCCAAGTTCCTGCACCTGTGGCGTACCAGCGGCGAGGGCGACGCCTATCCCGCCGCCTTGTTCGCCGGACCGGAGGGCACCGCCTGCCTGGAGACGGAACGCCGGACCTACCTGGACCGGCTGTTCACCGACGCCCTGGGCTTCGCCGGCGCCAAGATCACCCGCCGCATCCTGGGCCTGGCCCACAACATGGACCTGGAGACCATCGCCGATCCCGATCTGCGGGCCCTGTGCGAGACCCGCTGCCTGGCGCTGGCCCGGTCATTGATGGTGGAGACCGGCCGCTATCCCACCATCAAGTCGGTGACGGAGGCCGCCCGCCATGTCCGGCGGACCGTCACGGCGGTGGGGCCGGTTGATAGGCGTGGGTTGGGGTGGGACGCGTTGTAAGGCGCGGGGTCCCGCGCGCACGGGCACGCGGGACCTCTTCCCCCATAAATATTAATGTGTATAATAAATATTTAGAATAACTAATAATCGGGACGTACCCGTCCGGACCAAGCTGGGGGGTTCCAATGCAGGAGTTGCTGCTCGGCCTGTATGCGTGTCCCTCCGCGCCGGAGCGGTGGCCCGCCGTGTTGGACCAGCTGTGCGACCGCCTGTCGGTGATCAGCGCCGTGGTCCAGATACTCGAGTACCGGGAAGGCCGCTTCCACCCGATGTGGACGGTCCGGGATTCCCACTCCACGGCGCACCGGCATGAGCATGACCGGGTGTTCAACAACGACAGCAATCCCCGGCTGAAGATCGGCATGGGCGGACCGCCACCCCAGGCGGCGCTGAGCCGCGACGAGGAGATTTTCCCGCCGGGCTCCGCCGAATTGATTGAGATACAACGGCGCCGGCGCCTGCTGCGCCTGGGGGCCAACCTCACCGGCGTCATCGAGCTGGCGCCCGGCCGCTGCCTGGCGCTGGTGCTGCACCGCTCGGCGGTGTGCGACCGGCCCCTGGGGGCGGAGGAGGAAGCGCTGACCGCCCAGCTGCTGCCCCACCTGCGGCAGGCCGTCGAGCTGGGCGGACAGTTCCAGGCCGCCGTGCGGCAGGCCGACCTGCTCAGGGACGCGAGTGGGAGGCTGGGGGCCGGCATGGCACTGTGCGATGGCGCCGGCCGCCTCATCTGGGCGAACCCGTCGGCGCGCGCCCTTCTCAACGGTTCCACCGCCCTTCGCCTGATGGCCGGCCATGTCCGCGCCGTCCACCCCGGCGACGCCCGGCCCCTGCGCGCCCTTCTGGCCTGGGCGGCCGAAGGCTCCCTTTCAGAGCCGCACTATTTGACCCTGGGCAGGGGCGAGGGCGATGCCGCGGTCCAGGTGATGGCCCTGGCGTCATCGCCGCCACAGGGTATCCCGCCGGCGGAACCGCGGGACGTGGTGGTCCTGCTGCTGAGCGAGCCGGGGCGCCCCCTGGACGTGTCCCCCGCGCTGGTCGCCGACCTGTTCGGCCTGTCCCTGGCGGAGGCGCGCCTGACCGCCGGCCTGTGCAACGGATTGTCGCTGGGCGACTACGCCCGGCAGCGCGGCATTTCCGAGGGCACCGCGCGTATCCAGCTGAAGCGGGCCCTGGCCAAGACCGGATGCCCCCGCCAGTCGGAACTGGTCCGCCGCGTCTGCGCCTCGCTGGCCGTCAGCGTCGCCGGGCGCCAGCCCGCCATATCCCATTTGGGAGACGCGGCCGTTCGCGATCCATCTGACAATGCCCCTCTCGAAGAACGAAGGGAGGGCATCATGTCATCAAAACGGGCACGCAGCGGTACGCTGTTCCTGGCCGCCACCTTAACCGCCGGCGTGATCGCCGCCTCGGCGGCGCTGGCCTATCCGGCGCCGCCGCCGGACCCGTCGCTGCCCAAGTCCACCGTGCCGCCCGCGGTGCAGGATCTGCGGCGCAAGATGAACGACGCGGATGTCAACGCGCTGACCTTCCGCGACATGGACCAGCTGTTCACCACCCGGACGGTGGCCCGCTCCGGCCCGGTCTGGGCGTTGCCGCAATCGCAGCATCCGCTGGACTTCCGCTACAGCTTCCAGGGGCAGTCCTACACGGCCGAGCAGTTCCTGGAGCGCACCTATACCAACGCGCTGCTGGTCATGAAGGACGGCCGCATCGTGTCGGAGATTTACCGCAACAACACCACTGACCAGACGCGCTTCATGGCATGGTCGATGACCAAGTCCATCACCTCCATCCTGATCGGCTGCGCCGTGCAGGAGGGGCGCATCAAGTCGCTGGATGACCGGATCACGCAGTACCTGCCCGAACTGAAGGGCGGCGGGTACGACGGCGTGACCATCCGGCAGATCCTGCAGATGCGCTCCGGCGTCGATTATGAGGAGCGGTACGATTTCGCCCATCCCGGCATCGCCGCCCGCAACCATGAGCTGGCGCTGGTCGAGAACGTCGTCCGCTTCGCCGACGCGGCGCGCACCGTGAAGCGCCTCCACCCGCCCGGCGAGGTTTGGCAATACAAGACCCTGGACACGGCCGTGCTGGGCTGGCTGCTGGAACGGGTGAGCGGAGGCAGCACCCTGGCCGCCTATACGGCGCAGCGCCTGTGGGAGCCGCTGGGGGCGGAACGGGACGGCTTTTTCATCATGGACGGCCCGCCGGGTACGGGGCGGGAGTTCAACGGCGCCGGCTTCAACGCCACGCTGCGCGACTTCGCCCGCATCGGCCAGATGATGCTGCAGGATGGCCAGGCGAACGGCCATCAGATCGTGTCGCCGGAATGGGTGCGGGAGTCGACCAGGCCGACGGGCGGACCGGGACCGGGCTATGGCTATCAATGGTGGGTGCCGGGCGGGCAGGCGTTCCAGGCCATCGGCCTGCAAGGCCAATACATCTTCGTCGACCCCGCCACGCGCACCGTGGTCGTCAAGCTCAGCTATTTTCCGCCCGAAACCATGGAGCCGCACGAGGAGACGGCCGCCTTCCTGGCCGCCGCCTCGGCATGGACGCCCCGGTAAGCCGCCGGCCTACTCGTCGTTGACCGGCACTTGGCCCATCCGTTCCGGCGGCTGGTGGTCGGGAAACAGCTGGGCCAGGTCCGGCGGGCTGCATACGCCGCGTTCGGTGATGAGCCCGGTGATGAGCCGCGCGGGTGTGACGTCGAAGGCGTAGTTCACCGCCGGGCTGTCCTGCGGCACCAGACGCACGGTCTCCAGCCCGCCGTGATCGGCCAGGCCGGTGATGCGCGCCACCTCGTCCCCTGAGCGTTCCTCAATGGGAATGCCGGCGACGCCATCCTCCAGCGTCCAGTCTATGGTGCTGGAGGGGAGCGCGACATAGAAGGGGACGTCGTTGTCCTTGGCGGCCAGGGCCTTGAGATAGGTGCCGATCTTGTTGGCGACGTCGCCCCGGGCGGTGGTGCGGTCGGTGCCGACGATGACCAGGTCCACCTGGCCATGCTGCATCAGGTGGCCGCCGGTATTGTCGGGGATGACGGCATGGGGCACCCCGTGCTGGCCCAGTTCCCAGGCGGTGAGGAAGGCGCCCTGGTTGCGCGGCCGCGTCTCATCCACCCAGACATGCAGGGGGATGCCGGCCTCATGCGCCAAATAGATTGGCGCCGTGGCCGTGCCCCAGTCCACCGTGGCCAGCCAGCCGGCGTTGCAGTGGGTCAGGATGCGTACCGGGCGGTCGGGATTGCGCTGGTGCGCGGCGCGGATCAGGTGCAGGCCGTGGCGGCCGATGGCGCGGCAGATGTCCACGTCCTCGTCCGCGATGGCCGCCGCCTCGGCATAGGCCCGCTCCCGCCTGTCTCCCGGCGGGGTCAGCAGCAGCACCTCGCGCATGCGGTCCAGGGCCCAGCGCAGGTTAACCGCCGTGGGCCGGGTGGCCATGAGGCGGGCATGCGCCCGTTCCACATCGCCATCCTCCACCCCCGCCGCCATGGCCAGCGCCATGCCATAGGCCGCCGCCGCGCCGATCAGGGGGGCGCCCCGCACCTGCATGGTGGCGATGGCCGTGGCCATGGCCGCCACGTCGGAAAGGATCAGCGTCTCGAACCGGAAGGGCAGCCGCGTCTGGTCGATGATGCCGACGCCTTGGCCATCCTCTTCCAGCCAGATGGTCCGCATCGCCTTGCCCGCCACCTTCATGAGGCTTCTCCCTCTTTCATCCGTTTCGCCCCTTATACCAGCGGCATGAGATTCTGACTCATGCCGCCGTAGCCCGCGACTGCGGGCGCCGGAGATTTCTGGGGAGCGAAGCGGACTGGAAATCGAGGACGAGCCAAGCCCGCGGATGCGGGCGCCCGGCGCCTGAGGGAACAACCGAAAACACAAGGCCCCCGGAACCGGGGTTCCGAGGGCCTTTGGCATCCGTTGCGGTCAGCGCCGGCGGAGGATCTGTCCAGGGCTCACTTCGGAGCCATGATCATGATCATCTGCTTGCCTTCCAGCTTGGGCATCTGTTCGACCTTGGCCAGGTCTTCCAGGAGTTCCTTCACGCGCACCAGCACGTTCATGCCCAGATCCTGGTGGGCCATTTCACGGCCGCGGAAGCGCATGGTGACCTTCACCTTGTCGCCTTCCTCCAGGAAGCGGCGCGCGGCGCGCATCTTCACGTCGTAGTCGTTGTCGTCGATGTTGGGGCGCAGCTTGATCTCTTTGACTTCGATGATCTTCTGCTTCTTGCGCGCTTCCGCGGCCTTCTTCTGCGCCTCGTACTTGAACTTGCCGTAGTCGAGGATCTTGCAGACGGGGGGCTCGGCGTTGGGCGAGACCTCGACCAAGTCGAGGCCGGCCTCTTCGGCGGCGATCAGTGCATCGCGCAGACTAACGACGCCAACCATCTCGCCAGCGGCGTCGATGAGGCGGACGGAACGAGCGTTGATCTCCCGGTTAACGCGCGGCCCCTCACGGGTGGGGGCCGACTCTTGGCTGGGCCTGGCTATGGAACCTTCTCCCTGGTTTACGGTGGCCGCCGGGTGGGTGGGGGCCCCAGGATGGGGCGGGCGGCATCACCGGATAAAAAGTGATTATGTGTACTTGTAAGAAAAGCCAGCGCCGCGCAACTGCGGATTTCTCTCCACAGCCCCGTTGGGCGCTGGTCAGACCATAATTATCCTCAGAACGCGGCTTCCGTCACTCCCTCCGAAGGAACAGGCGCCCGCGCCTCAAGCTTAAGCGCCGCCACCGCTTCGTCAAGCGACAGCAGCTCCTGGTCCTTGCCGCCCAGGCGACGCAGGGCCACGGTGCGGTTTTCCGCCTCGCGCCCACCGACCACCACCAGGACCGGCACCTTGGCCAGCGAATGCTCGCGGACCTTCAGGTTGATCTTCTCGTTGCGGGTGTCGACATCGACGCGCAGGCCGGCCTTGCCCATGATCTTGGCCACCTCCTCGGCGTAGGCGTCGGCCTCCGACGTGATGGTGCAGACCGTGGCCTGGACGGGCGACAGCCAGAGCGGGAACTTGCCGGCATAGTGCTCGATCATCATGCCGATGAAGCGCTCGAACGAGCCCAGGATGGCCCGGTGCAGCATTACCGGCCGGTGCCGGGCGCCGTCGGCGCCGATGTAGCTGGCGTCCAGGCGTTCCGGCAGCACGAAGTCCAGCTGCAGGGTGCCGCACTGCCAGGTGCGGCCGATGGCGTCGGTCAGGTGGAATTCCACCTTGGGGCCGTAGAAGGCGCCCTCGCCGGGCAACTCCTCGAACTCCAGGCCGTTGGCGGTCAGGGCGTCGCGCAGGCCCTGCTCGGCCTTGTCCCACACCTCGTCGCTGCCGGCGCGCACGTCGGGGCGCAGCGCCAGCTTCACGGCGATCTTGTCGAAGCCCAGGTCCTTGTACACGCCCAGCTGCAGCTTGAAGTAATCCGCCGCCTCGGACGGCACCTGGTCCTCGGTGCAGAAGATGTGGGCGTCGTCCTGGGTGAAGGCGCGGACACGCAGGATGCCGTGCAGCGCGCCCGAGGGCTCGTTGCGGTGGCAGGCGCCGAACTCCGCCAGGCGCATGGGCAGGTCGCGGTAGCTCTTCAGGCCCTGGCGGAAGATCTGGACGTGGGCCGGGCAGTTCATCGGCTTGACGCCCAGGAACTTCTCTCGGCCCTGGTCGTCCACCGACTCCCGGATCTTGAACATGTTGTCGCCATACATGTCCCAGTGGCCCGACGCCTTGAACAGGCTGCTGTCGTAGAGCTGCGGCGTGCGCACTTCCAGGTAGCCTGCCTCCTTCAGCTTGGCACGGATGTAGCGTTCCAGCGCCTGCCACAGGGTCCAGCCCTTGGGGTGCCAGAAAACGCTGCCCGCCGCCTCTTCCTGCAGGTGGAACAGGTCCATCTCGCGGCCCAGCTTGCGATGGTCGCGCTTCTCCGCTTCCTCGATCTGGTGCAGGTGCTCCGCCAGCTCCTTCTCCGTCCGCCAGGCGGTGCCGTAGATGCGCTGAAGCATGGGGTTGCGGCTGTCGCCGCGCCAATAGGCGCCCGCCACCTTCATCAGCTTGAAGGCGTGGCCGATCTTGGAGGTGGACGGCAGATGCGGGCCGCGGCAGAGGTCGTACCAGCCGCCCTGGCGATAGATGGTGATCTTCTCACCCGCCGGGATGTCGCCGATGATCTCGGCCTTGTAATGCTCCCCGATGGACTTGAAGTGGGCGATGGCCTCGTCCCGGTCCCAAACCTCACGCGTGAAGGGGCTGTCCGCATCCACGATCTCGTGCATGCGCTTCTCGATCTTCACCAGGTCGTCGGGCGTGAACGGCTCATCCCGGGCGAAGTCGTAGTAGAAGCCCGTGGATATCGCGGGGCCGATGGTGACCTGCGTGCCAGGGTACAGCTGCTGCACCGCCTCCGCCAGGATGTGGGCGCAGTCGTGGCGGATCAGTTCCAGCGCGTAGGGCGCGTCGCGCGTCAGGATGGCGAGCTTGGCGTCCTGCTCAATGGGGCGCGACAGGTCGCGCTCCTCCCCATCCACCGTGACGGCCAGCGCGGCCTTGGCCAGGCTCTTGGAGATCGACTGCGCGACCTCCAGGCCCGTCACGCCCGCCGCGTAAGTTCGCACGTTGCCGTCGGGCAGCGTGATCGCGATCTGGGGCTGGTCAAGGTTCTCGGCGGTCGTCATGGCGTTCAGGGTTTGTCCTAATTGAAGAAAGGCGACTTTGGGTAGCGGGGGCGGAACTGTCAAGCGTTGGGCCCGGGGGTAAGCCGGCTGGCGGGTCATAAGCGCCGCATGGCTGTGTCGCCCGGGGCACAGACACGCGCAACAAGTGGAAAAATCGGCCTAAACCGCACCGTTTTCCCTGTCTGGTTCCCCATCCGGCCCGATATCCGGCCCAATATCCGGCTTGGGCCTCAACCGCAGGGCCGTCTCCACCGCGTCCACGCCCAGGTCCGCCAGGTCCAGCACCTTGATCCAGGTGGCGTCGGGCCCCCAGGGGGCGGAGCGCGCGGGATCGGTGTGGTGCGACATGATCATCAGCGTTGGGCAGCCCAGCGCCGCCGTCAGGAAAATGGGGCCGGTGTCGTTGCCCACCGCCCCCTCGGCCCGGCGCGCCAGGCTGGCCAACTGGGCCAGGCTGGTGCGCCCCACCAGATCCACCGCCCAGGGACAGTCCCGGACGATGGCTTGGGCGGCGTCGCGGTCGGCCTCGGTGCCCACCACGACAGGCGTCAGGCCCCGGTCCGCCAGGCGCCGCCCTAGCGCGGCATAGCGGTCCGCCGGCCAGCGCTTGTGCGGCAAATGGGGGGAGCAGCCCGGCACCAGCAGGACGAAGGGCCCCTCCGGCGCCAACGCGCCTACCTCCCCCGCCAGCCAGCCCAGATCGGCGGGGCCGGTATCGGGAACGCCAGCGGCCTCAAGCTGCACGCGGTAGCGGTCGTGGTTGTGCAGCCCCGCCACCTGGGGCAGCGGAAAGGCGGCCCCCTTGGCGGCACCAGACCACAGCGGCCGGCGCCCGGGGCCCATCAGCCAGAAGTACCGGGCCGTGCGCGGCTTGTTCTGCAGGTCATAGATGGTGTCGAAGCCGCCGGCGCGCAAGCGGGAGCGCAGGCGCAGATAGGCCAGCGGGTTGCGGCCCCGCGGGTCGGCCCACACGGCGTCGAACCAGGGCATGGTCCGGCCGAAGCCGACGAAGGCCGACCCGGTCAGCAGGGTGATGTGGGCCGATGGATGGCGGCGGCGGATAGCCTGGAAGGCGTCGAAGCATTGCACCAGGTCGCCCAGCGCACCCAGGCGGATGACCAGGATGCGTTCCGTGCTGGACGCAGGTTCCGTACCGGACGCGGGCCCGGTGGGCACCGTCACGGGCCGGCCTTGCGGTAGGCCGCCATACCGACCGTGGCACGCAGGTGCAGCAACTCGGCATACACACCCAGCGTGGCGTCGCACATGCGTTCGCGGGTGTAGTTCTGCAGCACGAAGCGGCGCGCGTCGGCGGCCAGGGCCCGGCGTTGCAGGCTGTCCAGCGCCAAGGCCTCGCCAATGGCGGCGGCCATGGTGGCGGGGTCACCCGGCGGCACCACCAGCCCCGTCTCGCCATCAATTACTGTTTCCGCCACGGCGCCGTGGTTGGTGACGATGACCGGCTTGCCCATGGCCTGGGCCTCGACGATCACGCGGCCGAACGCCTCGGGCTGGGCCGAGGCGCTGACCACCACGTCGGACAGCAGGTAGGCCGCCGCCATGTCGTTGCAATGGTCGGCGATGGTGACCTGGCCTTCCAGGCCCAGTTCACGGATGCGCGCCACCAGTTCCGCCCGATACTCCGTCCGCCCCTGGTCGGAGCCCACCAGCACGGCGCGCACGTCATCGCGCCCCAGCCGGGCGATGGCCTCGATCAGGTCCAGTTGCCCCTTCCAGCGGGTCAGCCGACCGGGAAGCAGGATGATGCGCTGGTCCTCCGGCAGGCGCCAGTCGCGCGCCAGCTTGATCAGCCGTTCCTGGCTGACCCGCTCCGGATCCAGGGTGAAGGTGTCGACCCCGCGCGGAATGGTGCGCAGCCGGTCCGGCCCAACGCCATACTTGTCCGCCACATGCTCCGCCACAAAGCGGGAAACGGCGATGACGCGGTCACCCTTGCCCATGACCGCGTTATAGCGGCGCTTCATCTCGCCCTTGAAGTTGTACGGGGCATGGAAGGTGGTGACGAAGGGGATGCCGGTGCGCCGCGCCGCCAGCCAGGCGCTCCAAGCCGGCGCGCGCGACCGCGCGTGGATGATGTCCACGCCGCGCTGGCGGATCAGGGATTCCAGCCTGGCGGCGTTGCGCCAGATGGTGAAGGGGTTCTTGGAGGCCAGCGGCAGGGTGATGTGCTCGGCCTTGTACCGTTCCAGCTCACGCGCCATGGGGCCGCCGCTGGAGGCCACCAGGGCGGTGCCCCCGGCGCGCATGAGGGCGGCGGCCATGTCGATGCACCCGCGCTCCGCCCCCCCCGTCACCAGGCTGGGGATGACCTGCAGCACCACGGGCCGGCCACCGCCAAACCAACCGGCGATATCGGTGGCATCGGCGGTCCCATCGGAACTGGCCCCATGGGGGGCCGGCGCGGGATTGCCGGTGTCGGTCGAGGCCGTTAGGGTGCCGGGAGCGTGGGTCAAGGTCATTCGGGGAAGGCAAAAATGGCGGGGACGTCGATACATAGCTTACAGCGGGGGGCCGCCACCATAGCCTATCGACGTAGCGCCGGACGCGGCCCCGGAATTGTCTTTCTGGGCGGCCTGAAGTCCGACATGACCGGCAGCAAGGCGACAGCTTTGGAAGCCTACACGCGGGACCGTGGCCACGCCTTCGTCCGTTTCGACTACCAGGGTCACGGCGCCTCAAGCGGCGATTTCCGCGACGGCACCATCGGCACTTGGGCGGACGACGCCATCGCGGTACTGGACCAGGTGACGGAGGGGCCGCAGATCCTGGTGGGATCCAGCATGGGCGGCTGGATCACGCTGCTGGCCGCCCTGGCCCGGCCGGAGCGGGTGCGCGCCCTGGTGGGCATCGCCCCGGCGCCGGACTTCACCGAACGGCTGATGTGGGCGCGCATGGAGGCGGAGGCCCGCACCACGCTGGAGCGCGACGGCGAATGGCGCCAGCCCTCCCTCTACGATGACGCGGGTTATCCCATCACCAAGGCCCTGATCGAGGACGGCCGGCGCCACCTGCTACTGGACCGGCCCCTGGCCCTGCCGCCGGTGCCGGTGCGCCTGATCCACGGCCAGCGCGACCCCGACGTGCCCTGGCAAACCAGCCTGGACCTGGCCGCCGCCATCACCCATGACGACGTGCGCGTCACCCTGGTCAAGGACGGCGACCACCGCCTGTCCCGGCCCCAGGATCTGGACCTGATCACCCGCCAGGTGGGTGAGCTGCTGGATGGAGGGGACCCATGCTGAATCGCCGCACGTTGTTGCAGGCCGGGGCCGCGCTGCCGCTGCTGTCCGTTCCAGCCTTATCAGCCGAGCATCCTGACGGCGTGGTGGACGCCTTCGTCCGGGATGCCGGATTTCAGGGCGTGGTCATGCTGGGCCGGGCGGGCAAGCCCGATTACGTCCGCACCGTGGGCTATGCCGATATCGAGGCCAAGGCGCCGGCCAGGGCCGACACCCCCTACGCCATCGCCTCCATCAGCAAATGGCTGACCACGGTGACGGTGCTGAAGCTGGTGGAGCGCGGCCTGCTGGACCTGGATGCGCCCCTGACCCAGGCCCTGCCCGACTATCGCGCCGACACCGGCGCCAGGCTGACGCTGCGCCGCCTGCTGTGCAATGCCAGCGGCCTGCCCAACCTGTTCATCGCCCAGGCCAAGGCCGACCCCACCCTGTTGCAGGCCGACCTGACCACAACCCAGGCCCTTGCCCGCTTTGGCCAGGGCGATCTGGCGTTCGAGCCGGGTGCCCGGTTCGACTATCACCCGGTGAACTGGATCGTGGTCATCGCGGCGGTGGAGCGGGTGACCGGCCTGCCCTTCCAGGCGGCGGTACGGTCCATCACCCTGGAGCCGCTGGGCCTGAAAGCGACGGGGGCGACAGACGCCATGCTGACGGCGGCGGCCCCCTCGTATCGCACCGTCAATCCGCCTGACCGCTGGCGCAATGACCGCCGGCCCTATCTGGCGGCCTCGGGCGGCTATGCCAGCACGGCCCCCGACCTGATGCGCGCCGCCCACCGGGTGTTCGACACCGATTTCCTGACGGTGGAGTCCCGCCGCCAGCTGACCCATGTGGAGGTGCCCGCCGAGGACTACGCCCTGGGCGGACGGGTGCGCCGCCTGACCATCCAGGGGCGCACCGTTCTGGCGGGCTGGGAAACGGGACGCACCGCGGGCTATCGCCTGGTACTGGGCCATCGGCTGGACGGCCGACGCACGGTGGTGCTGATGAACAACACCGCCTTGTCCCAGAAGACCATGGACCAGTTCGCCGACGCGCTGCTGGGCGCGGCCCCTCGCGCGTGACCCCCATCATGCCGTAGGCCCAACAGCGCCGCCGGCGCTTGAGGAACTAACGATCCCGCCTCCGGAAGCGCAGGTACACCGGCACCCGACCGGCCTCCAGGGCCTTCTGTTCATAGCGGGTCTGGACCCAGTCGGCCGGCGGCACGCGCCAGTCGGCCGCCTTGTCAGCCAGCCATTCAAAGTCAGGGTAGCGCCAGGCATGTTCCAGCATCCAGCGGCACAGCTGCTGGTCATCGGTGGCCAGGCGCAGCTCGGCGCCGTCCTTCAGCACGCGCGCCAGGCGCGGCAGGTTGGCGGGACCGATGAAACGGCGTTCGGCGTGGCGCAGCTTGGGCCAAGGGTCGGCGAACAGCACGAAGACGCGGCCCACGCTGGCCTCGGGCAGGGCGTCCAGGATGGGGCGGGCGTCATCCGGACAGATGCGGATGTTGCCGGACAGGTCCTTGGCCTCGACATGCTGCAGCAGGTTGGCGACGCCGTTGATGAAGGGCTCACACCCGATGAAGCCGATGTCGGGGTTGGCGGCAGCCTGTTCGGCCAGATGCTCACCGCCGCCGAAGCCCACCTCGAACCACAGGTCGCGCTTGGGGGTGGGGAACAGGGTCGCGGGGTCGATGATCCCCCCCGCCGCCGGCGGATCCAATTGCAGGCGCGGCAGCAGCTCATCGATCAGGCTGGTGCGATGCTGGCGCAGGGGCCGGCCGCGACGACGCCCGTAAAGCAGGGGGCGGTGCTGGACGGGGGTGTCGTCGGTCATGATGCGATCAGGGACGGCAAGGGCAAGGACGGGCAAGGGGCGGAAAGGCGGTCAGAAAAGCCAAGGGCCTTGGCGATCCATCGATCGGCCAAGGCCCCCGGCGTCAGGACAGGGCAAACCTTAGAACGCGCGCTTCAGCTCGTCCACCAGGTCCAGCTTCTCCCAGGAGAAGCCGCCGTCGGCGTCCGGCGTGCGGCCGAAATGGCCATAGGCCGCCGTGCGGGCGTAGATGGGGCGGTTCAGCTTCAGGTGCTCGCGGATGCCGCGGGGGCTGAGGTTCATCAGCTGACGCAGGACGTCGGACAGCTTCTCCTCATCCACCCGGCCGGTGCCGGCGGTGTCGATGTAGACCGACAGCGGGTGCGACACGCCGATGGCGTAGCTGAGCTGGATGGTGCAGCGGTCGGCCAGGCCGGCGCCCACCACGTTCTTGGCCAGGTAGCGCGCGGCATAGGCGGCCGAACGGTCCACCTTGGTCGGGTCCTTGCCGGAGAAGGCGCCGCCGCCGTGCGGGGCGGCACCGCCGTAGGTGTCGACGATGATCTTGCGGCCGGTCAGGCCGGCGTCACCGTCCGGGCCGCCGATGACGAAGCGGCCAGTGGGGTTCACGTAGAAATGGGCCTCATCGCACATCCAGCCTTCCGGCAGGATCTTCAGCACATGCGGGCGCACGATCTCGCGCACGGCATCCTGGTCCAGGCCCTCGGCATGCTGCGTGGAGACGACGACCGAGGTGGCGCGCACCGGCTTGCCGTCCACGTACTGCAGGCTGACCTGGCTCTTGGCGTCGGGGCCCAGTTCCTTCACGCCGCCATGGCGCGCGTCGGCCAGCGACTTCAGGATGCGGTGGGAATAGTGGATGGGGGCCGGCATCAGGTCGTCGGTTTCGCGGCAGGCGTACCCGAACATGATGCCCTGGTCGCCGGCGCCCTCGTCCTTGTTGCCGGCGGCGTCGACGCCGACCGCGATGTCCGCGGACTGGGCATGCAGGTAGCACTGCACCTCGGCCGTCTTCCAGTGGAAGCCTTCCTGCTCGTAGCCGATGGCCTTCACCGTCTCGCGGGCGACGCCTTCGATTTCCTTCAGCAGGCCTTCGGGGCCGCGCACCTCACCGGCGATGACGATGCGGTTGGTCGTGGCCAAGGTTTCGCAGGCCACGCGGGCGTACGGATCTTGGGCCAGGAAGAGATCGACCACCCCGTCAGAGATTTGGTCGCAGACCTTGTCCGGATGACCTTCGGAAACGGACTCGCTGGTGAAGACGTAATTGGATTGGGCCACGGGACGCCTCGACTAATGTAACGACGGCTATTTACGGCGGAGCGATTTTATATCGACAAAAAAACGCCGCGCGGGCTTATGCAGCCAGGCGGCGTTTTTCGCAGGCTTCTACAGCGCGGTCAAGAGGCAGGGCCCCATCACGCAACGTCGGCCACAGATTCCACACCGGAATTGGCGACGGCCTTGGTCAGTTCGAACAGGCGCTTGCGCACGGCGGGATCGGAAATGCGGTAGTAGGCGCGGACCAGTTCCAGCGTCTCGCGCTTGGCCATCGGGTCGGCATCGAAGCCCATGTCCGGGGACAGGGCCTCATCCACGACGTCGTTCGGCGTGTCGCCGGCCATGTCGTCGAAGAAGAAGGACACCGGCACGTCCAGCACGCGCGACAGGTCGAACAGGCGCGAGGCACCGATGCGGTTGGCCCCGCGCTCGTACTTCTGCACCTGCTGGAAGGTCAGGCCGATGGCCTCCCCCAGCTTTTCCTGGCTCATGCCCAGCAGGGTGCGGCGCAGGCGCACGCGGCTGCCGACATGGACGTCGATCGGGTTGGGTTTCCCGATCCGAGGCCGCCCACCGGTGGAACGGCGGGCCACAACTGCACTCTCCATGATCCAAATCCTCACGTTACGGATCGATTACGACCCTAAGCCAAGCGCTCCCGGACGGTCAAGGCGCACCGCCTGCATCCCACCGTCCCACTCCCTGGCCCTTGTTCGGTCCGTTGCCCGGAAACCGGGCCTTGCGCGGGGGCGCATGATCCATTCGATCACAGGCCGGCGCCGGATCCCGGTGACAATCGCGGGGTTAAAAACCCCAACGGCGGCGCCACGGGTCCTGGTGCGGCCAATCACGGACTTCCGGCATGGGCATCAAGGGCACTGCCTACCCTGATACAGCCGAAGCGTGAAAAAATAGATAACGCCCATTACGGCCAAGAGTAAAGCGGCCAAGGGGCCATCACCCCATCGGGCATAAGGCGTAGGCTGAATCGTCGGTTCAGGCAGGGGAAGGTCAAGCACCCCGCGCGTCCCCAGCGCCAGGCGGCCCAATTCGCGGCCGTAGGGATCCACCACCGCCGAAATGCCGGTATTGGCGGCCCGCACCAGGGGCAACCCTTCCTCGATGGCGCGCATGGTGGCGATGGCCAGGTGCTGGTGCGGCCCGGCGGTGATGCCGTACCAGGCGTCGTTGGTGACGTTCAGCAGCCAGCGGGGCCGCGCCGGGGGGGAGGCATCTTTTGTCGCACCCCCCTTGGCGGCGTCCCCATTGGGCGCATCCCCTTTGGACGCAACCTTGGTGCCGGCCTCCTGCGCCGTCACCATGCCGGGGAAGATGATCTCGTAACAGATCAGCGGGCTGACCGGCGGCAGGCCGGGCAGGTCCAAGGTGCGGGGCCCCGGCCCCGATCCCAGGATGGAATTGCCCGGCGACACCAGCGCCACCGCCCGCAGGGGCAGCCAGCGGCGCAAAGGGGTGTATTCGCCGAACGGCACTAGGTGGGCCTTGTCGTAATGGTCCAGCACCTGGCCCTGGTCGTTCACCACCACCAGGCTGTTCCAATAAGTGTCGGTGCCGTCCTCGGCCCCAGGCTGGCCCGCCGGCGTCAGCCGTAGGGTGCCCGTAAGGGTCAGGCCGCCCGGCGGCGTCACCTGGCCCACCGCCTTCAGCAGCTCCGGCTCATCCTCCAGCAGGTAGGGCACGGCCGTCTCCGGCCAGATCAGGGTGGTGACGGGGGGCTGCCCCGGGGGCTGCGATTGGCGCGACAGGGCCAGCAGCAGGCGGACATGATCCAGTTCCAGCTGCGCGTTCCACTTGTCGGACTGGGGGATGTTGGGCTGCACCAGGCGCAGCATGACCCCCTGCACCAGCGGCGCCTCGCCCGCCGGCACGCGCGCGATGCCGTAGACGGTCATCAGGGCCACCAGGCCCAGGCCCGCCGCCGGGGCCATCCAGGGACGGCGGCCACCATCGGCCAGCACCGCCGGCAAGCAGGCAGGCAACACCGTCAGCAAGGTCAGACCATAAACCCCGACCAGGGAGGCGACCTGCGCTGGGCCGGGCAGGCCGACCCAGACATAGCCCATCAGGTTCCAGGGAAAGCCGGTGAAGGCATGGCCGCGCGCATATTCCACCACCGTCCACACCACGGCGAACAGCAGGCAGCGGGAGCCACCTCCGATCCGAAAGCGCCGCACCAGGGCCCACCAGGCCAAGGTGCCCGTCCCCACGAACAGGCCCAGCAGGAACGGCAGGCCGGCCACGGCCAAGGGCAGCATGGGCCAGAAACGGGGGAAGACCAGCAGCGCCGCCCCCACCCAGTACAGGCCCAACACGAAATGGCCGAAGGCGAAGGCCAGGCCGGTCCAGAAGGCGGCGGCCGGACGCTCCACCCCATCCAGCAGCCAAATCAGGCCAGGGAAGGCCAACCACAGCACCGGGATGGCGTTCACGGGGGGCATGGCCAGCGTGGCGAGGCCACCCAGCAGGGCGGCCAAGCCCAGGCGGCGCCAACGGCCGCCCTCGCGCAGACGGGTGGCGAGGCGGGCCAGACGGTCGGGCAGACTCACGATGGGAATGGTCTCCGGTTACGGGGGCGTCAGGAACCCGTCGCCAAGGGCTGGTCCTGGCTGGCCGACGCGGGGAGGTTGCGCACGCGCAGCCGCTTGATGCGGCGGGGGTCGGCGTCCACCACCTCGAACTCGATGCCCGAGGGATGGACCAGCGTCTCGCCCCGGCGGGGGATGCGGCCGGCCAGAGAGAAGACCAGGCCGCCCAGGGTGTCGACCTCCTCCCGCTCCTCCTCGTCCAGGACGGGGCCGACGCGGGCCTCGAAATCCTCCAGAGGCAGGCGGGCGTCGGCGATCAGGGTGCCGTCGGGGCGTTCCACGATGCGCGGCTGCACCGCGTCGTCATGTTCGTCCTCGATCTCGCCGACGATCTCCTCCACCAAATCCTCGATGGTCACCAGGCCGTCGATGCCGCCGAACTCGTCCACCACCAGGGCCATGTGCTGGTGCGCCTGGCGCATGTGCAGCAGCAGGTCCAGGACCGGCATGCTGGGCGCCACGATCTGCACCTCACGCACGATGGATTCCAGGTCGAAGGGCCGCTGGTCGGCCACCACCGCCAGGATGTCCTTGATGTGGACCATGCCGATGACATCGTCCAGCGTCTCGCGATAGACCGGCATGCGCGAGTGCGCGTCCTCGGAAAACCGCCGGATCAGATCCGGCAGGCTGATCGAGGCCTCGATGCCCAGGATGTCGGCACGCGGCACCATGATGTCGACCACGGTGCGGCCCCGGAGCTTCAGTATGTTGGCCAGCAGCGTGCGCTCATTGCCGCCCACGGACGTTTCGTCCGCGCTGCTGTCCTCGATCAGCTCTTCGATGGTGTCGCGCAGCGTGGGATCCACGCGCCCGCCCAGGGCAGCCCGCAGCCAGCCCCGGAATTGCTGGGTCAGTGACCCGTGATCTTCGGCCCCGTCTTCACGGGGCGTTCGACTGTCGGAAAGATCGGCCATCGTTTAGCGCGTGGTCTCTTCGCTCTGAGGGTCTTCGCGGGTGGGGCCGGCACCGTCCCGGTAGGGATCGGCTATGCCCATGTCCGCCAGGATCGCCGTCTCCAGCCGTTCCATGGTCTCGGCCTCGGCGTCCTCAATGTGATCATAGCCCAATAAGTGCAGCACGCCATGGATCACAAGGTGGGTCAAGTGGTTGGCGACGGGTTTGTTCTGTTCCGCCGCCTCCGTCATCAAGGTTTCATACGCCAGGATGATGTCGCCCAGCAGATAGGGCGGCCGGTCCATCCCTTCCGGCAGCTCAAATTCCTCGTCCTCATCCTCGTCCTCGTCCCCCAGCATGGGGAAGGACAAGACGTTGGTGGGCTTGTCCTTGCCCCGGTACTGGTGGTTCAGCACGCGCACGGTGGCGTTGTCGGACAGCAGGATGGACACCTCGCCCTCCCCTTCCGGCAGGGCGTCGGCATCCACCGCCAGCGCCCGAACCAGGGCCTTGCGCGCGGCCTTGGTCACCACCTCCTCGACCCCGGGGATGGTGGCTTCCCAGTCACCGGCCTCGACCTCGACGATGATTTCGAGGGCATCGGCCCGGGCGGTGTCCACGGTCATTCCTCGGTCTCCGGTGCCTTGGCCATTTCCGCCGGCCGCTTGCGGCGGGCGTCGGCGCGGTCATAGGCATCGACGATGCGGCCCACCAGCGGATGGCGCACCACGTCGGCGGCGGAGAAATGGACGAAGGCGGCACCCTGCACGCCCTCCAGCACCTCAACCGCCTCGCGCAGGCCGGACTTCACGCCGCCGGGCAAATCCACCTGGCTGAGGTCGCCGGTGATGGCCATGCGGCTGCCCTCGCCCAGGCGGGTCAGGAACATCTTCATCTGCATGGGCGTGGTGTTCTGCGCCTCGTCCAGCACGACGAAGGCGTTGGCCAACGTGCGGCCGCGCATGAACGCCAGGGGCGCCACCTCGATCTCGCCCGAGCCCAGGCGCTTGGCCACCTGCTCCGCCGGCAGCATGTCGTAGAGCGCGTCGTACAGCGGGCGCAGGTAGGGGTCCACCTTCTCGCGCATGTCGCCGGGCAGAAAGCCCAGCTTCTCCCCCGCCTCCACCGCCGGGCGGGACAGGACGATACGGTCCACCCGGCCGGTGATCAGCAGCGACACCGCCTGCGCCATGGCCAGGTAGGTCTTGCCCGTGCCGGCGGGGCCCAGGCCGAACACCAGCTCGTTCTCCGCCAGCGCCTTGAGGTAGGCGGCCTGGGTGGGGGAGCGGGGGGTGATGTCGCGGCGGCGGGTCTTCAGCACCGCCTCGGGCCGGGTGATGGAGGCCAGGGCCCGGCCCCGGCTTTCGGCATCAACCCCGGTGGCGATGCGCATGGCGGCATCCACCTCGGCCGGGCCGACGGGCATGCCCCGCTTCAGCCGTTCCCACAGGGCGTCCAGGGCGGCGCGCGCAGCCCCGGTGGCATCTTCCGGACCGGAGATGGTCAGGCAGTTGCCGCGGCTGATGAGGCTGACCCCCAACTGGCGCTCGATGCGGCTCAGATACTGTTCATGTTCCCCGAACAGCAGGGGAAGCAGGCGATTGTCATCGAACTGCAGGTCGATGCGCTGGTCCGTTCCGGACACGTGGGTCACGCCGTCATCTCCTGATGATTGGCCTTGATGTCGGGGGCGACACCGGACGGGGCGGTTTTGTTCCCCAGAACCGTTTCGGTGGTGACGACCTCGCCGCCCAGGCTGCTGGCCGAGGCGGCGGTGATGCGCACCGGGACCACCTGGCCCAGCAGGCGGTCGGGGGCGGCGGCGTGGACCGCCTGCATGTGGGGGCTGCGGCCCAGCAACTGGCCCGCATGCTTGCCGCGCCGGTCGAACAGCACCTCCTGCACCGTGCCCAGCAGGCTGGCGTTGAAGGCGCGCTGCTGTTCGGCCAGCAGGGTCTGCACCGCCTCCAGCCGTTCCGACTTGTCATCCTCGGTCAAACGCCCCTCCGCCATGGCGGCGGCGGGGGTGCCGGGGCGGGCGCTGTACTTGAAGGAATAGGCGCTGGCGAAGCCGACGTCGGTGATCAGCCGCAGGGTGGCGGCGAAATCCTCCACTGTCTCGCCGGGGAAGCCGACGATGAAGTCGCTGCTAAGCGCCAGGCCCGGCCGGGCGGCGCGCAGCTTGTCGACGATGCGGCGATAATCGTCGGCGGTGTGCTTGCGGTTCATGGCCGCCAGGATGCGATCCGACCCGCTTTGCACCGGCAAATGGACGAAGGGCATGAGCTGCGGCACCTCGCCATGGGCACGGATCAGGTCGTCATCCATGTCCCGGGGGTGGGAGGTGGTGTAGCGGATGCGGGCAAGCCCGTCGATCTCCGCCAGTTCACGGATCAGCCGGCCCAGACCCCAGGTGCCACCGCCGGGACCTTCGCCGTGGTAGGCGTTGACGTTCTGGCCCAGCAGGGTGATTTCCACCGTGCCGTTGGCCACCATGCGCCGCGTCTCTTCCAGGATCTGCGTGGCGGAGCGGGAGTATTCGGCACCGCGCGTATAGGGCACGACGCAGAAGGTGCAGAACTTGTCGCATCCCTCCTGGACGGAGACGAAGGCAGATGGTCCCTGCGGCGTGGCGCCCTCGCCCGGCAGCAGGTCGAATTTGCTTTCCACCGGGAAGTCGGTGTTGATGACACCACCGGCGCCGCGCACGGCCCGGGTGACCATCTCCGGCAGCTGGTGATAGGTCTGCGGGCCGAACACCATGTCGACATGGGGCGCGCGGGCCATGATCTCCGCGCCCTCGGCCTGGGCGACGCAGCCGGCCACGGCGATGATCATGCGCTCACCCTGCGCGGCCTTCTCCTGCTGCTGCAGGCGCAGGCGGCCCAGCTCGGAATAGACCTTCTCCGACGCCTTCTCGCGAATGTGGCAGGTGTTGAGGATGACCATGTCGGCCCCCTCGGCCTCCTCCGCCGGTTCATAGCCCAGCGGCGCCAGGACGTCGGCCATGCGGCCGCTGTCATAGACGTTCATCTGGCAGCCATAGGTCTTGATGAACAGCTTCTTACGCGAGGTCGCCACACCCAACTCCCTGCCCCTGCCGGCCCTTGGCCCGGGAACACCGCACGAACACAAAAGGCGCGCCGGCCCAGGGCTGGCGCGCGGACCGTAACATCGGGCGGCCGGCGGTCGTAGTCAAGGTGGGCATGGGTCAACACAGGGTCCAGCCGGGGCCGTTCCCCTCCGACAAAGCGGCAGGGTCAAGCCATCCCCCTGGCCGCCCCCGTCGCGGCTTCCGGCCCGATACCGGCCGGGGCGGCGGGCCGGGCCACCGGCACCGGACGCGACCAGCGGCCAGCCACGGCGCGGTCCACGCCAGCGGCCACCACCTGCCAGCAATGGTCCGCCAGGGCCTTGCGTGAGCTGAAATCCTCCAGCGACACCACGGGATGGAACTCCACCCGGATGCGCAGGCGGCCGGCACCGATCATCTGCCAGAGGTGGGGCGGCAGCTCCATGTCGCCATACCAGGCGTACAGGGGACGCAGATCATGGCCCAGGGGCAGGTTGTCCAGGTGGGTGCAGACGACGCTGACCGGCTGAACCGCCACGGCACGGCCCTCCACCTGGGTGTTGGCCACGGCGAACAGCGCCGTCTTGAAGGGCAGGACCCGATTGCCGTCGCTGCTGGTGCCCTCGGGGAACAGCACCAGGCTGTCACCGGCGATCAGGCGGCCGGCCATGTCATCGCGCTGCTTGCCCGCCTCGCGCTTGTTGGCGCGGTTGACGAAGACGGTGCGCTGCAGCTTGGCCAGCAGGCCGAACAGCGGCCATAGGCCCACCTCGGACTTGGCCACGAAGGAGCACGGGATGACGGAGCCCAGGACCGGGATGTCCAGGTAGGAGGAATGGTTGGAGACGAACAGCGTCGGCCGGTCCACCGAGGGCTGGCCCACCACGTCCACGTCCAGCGCCAGCATCAGGCGGCAGCACACCCGGTGGTAAAAGCGGGGAAAGCGCGCCTGTCCCGGCAGGTTGAGCGACACCAGGGCCGCCTGCACGGGGATGCACAGGAAGGTCCACGCCATGTAGAGGGCCAGGCGCAGGAAACCGGCACGGGTGGAGCCGATCGCCATGGAATGCCCTCCTCCGGGTGCGAATGAAAACGAATGGGATGCCGGCAGGATCAGATCAACGCCGATCCGCGCCGTTCGTAGTGGCGGAGGTACTTGTCGGTGATCATGTCGGTCTTCACCACGATGGAAACGTCGGTGGTGTTGAACTGGTGATCGACCACGGCGCCGTCGCCCACGAAACCGCCCAGGCGCAGATAGCCCTTGATCAGCGGCGGCACCAGGGCCAGGCCCCGGCGCGCGTCCACGTCATGCTCCGCCATCAGGCGCATGTCGACGTAGCGGTGCGGCAGGGCGACGGGGCGCAGGGCCGGCGGCGCCAGGTGGTGGTAGTGCAGGTAGGACAGCGGCAGGGCCAGCGCCTTGGGATCGGTCCCCGGCAGGCTGGCGCACCCGAACAGCAGGTGGATGTCATAAACCGCGACGTAGGCCGCGATGCCGCGCCACAGCAACTGCATGGCGTGACGGCTGCGGTAAGCCGCATCGACGCACGACCGGCCCAGCTCCAGAATCTCGCCCCGGTACTCCTCCAGCCGCGAGATATCGTATTCATCGCTGGAGTAGAAGGAGCCGGCGCGAGCGGCGGCGGCGCGGCGGATCAGCCGGTAGGTGCCCACGACACCGGCGGCGCCGGCGCCCTGGGCATGGTCGATCACCAGCAGATGATCGCAAAGCGGGTCGAAATCATCGAAATCGCGGCGCAGGCGCGCCATTTCCGGCGTCGCTTGCGCTTCCATCTCTTCGTAGAAGACCCGGTAGCGAATGGCCTGGGCGGCCTCAACCTCGGCCTTCGTCTCGGCCAGGCGGACCTCCAAGCTCCCCATGCGAAGATCGCCAGAGGTCAGAGCGTCGATCGTGATGTCAGCCATGCTCTCGTTCGCGGTCCTTGAGCGGCGCCAGAGGCGGTCGCGATTTGAGTGACGCGTTTCCCGTCCGAAGTCCCGGCCTGTCGAAGCCGGGCTTATGGCCCCCGGAAAAACGCTTCCGCCATTGGCATACCACAAAGCGCGGCGGGGCGGTCAACCGAGTCATGTGCCCCAACCCCACCGGGTCACGAAACATTCACGGGTCTGTTAGGCTGTAGAAATATTCCGGGCGATCTCGCCAGGGATGTGGCGCAGCGACCGGAACCGCGGTGGCGCCGGACGGGCCCCTGGGACGTCCCTGGAGATAGCGAAGGCACCTTAAGTGCCCGATGTCGCTGGATAGAGGACAGGACGGCAGCCCGACCGGCCAGCCGTCACCCCCTTACCCTTCTCCCGTCCCTCAAAGCCTGGAACACCAGCCTTGACGCCGGCATCGAACCGGGCCGCCCGTGTCACGGCGCAGGCCTACCATGCGCGACGGCTATCGGGAGGATTACCCCGGCCGGGGCCGGCCGGATCAGCCACGCACGGGCGTCAGGCGTCACCGCGCGCCCGGGTGCCCAGGCCGATTTCCTTGGCCAAGCGCGAGCGTTGCTTGGCGTAATTCGGCGCCACCATGGGATAGTCCGTCGGCAGCGACCACTTCTCCCGGTATTCCTCGGGCGTCATGTTGTAGGCCGTCTTCAGATGGCGCTTCAGCATTTTCAGCTTTTTCCCATCCTCAAGGCACACAATGTATTCAGGCGTGACCGAGCGCTTGATCGGAACGGCGGGCTGAGGCTTTTCCACGGCCGCCGGCTGGTCCTGGCCGATGTTGGTCAGGGTTTTGTAGACCTGCTCGATCAGCCCGGTCAGATCGGCGGGTGGGACGGTATTATTGGAGACATGGGCGGAAACAATTTCCGTGGTCAGGGACAACAACTCATTCGCCGCGGACGGACCGGTCATTTTCCTTACTCCAAGGATTCAGTACCTGACTTGTATAAGTCTAAACCATAGGCATGGCAATAACGTTCAAGTCCATCGTGCGAGGATAGAGTGACAAGCGAGACAGCTATAATCAGTCTTTTGGATATAACGATGCAAGTTTGCCCTATTACCTTTGTCAGAGCCAAACTTGCGGTCGAAAAGCTGAAGCCGGGTGAAACGCTGGAAATTCGCCTCAACAGCGGTGAGCCGCTGCACAACGTGCCCCGATCCTTGGTTGAACATGGATATACAGTGGAGATGCGTGGACCGGAGCGGATTGACATGCCGGAAGGCGTACATCGCATACGTGTGACGCGGTGAACTCTACCCGCTTTTTTTGTTGCCGCCCGGCAGTCAGCTTATTTTACGCCGTTCCACCTGCGGAGACTTCCCGGCGAAGGAGCATCGCGGCCACGGGCTGGCCGGCGAGGTGGTAGTAATTTGCCCGCCGGCCGACGGGCTCGAAACCGGTGGCGGCGTAAAGGCGGCGGGCTGGCGTGTTGGTTTCCGCCACTTCCAAATAAAGGGCGGCGGCCCCGGCCGAGGCGGCCCTGTCGACGCAGGCCTGAACCAGGGCGGCGCCCAACCCCCGGCCTCTGGCATCCGGGATAACCCCGATGGTCAGTATCTCCGCCTCATCCACCACCGTGCGGATCAGGGCCATGCCCAAGGGCAAGCCCGGTGGTTGATCGCCATCCAGGATCATGAGGGCGGCCACGCCCGGCAGACTGAGAAGGTCGGCGATGGCCTGGGCCGACCAGGCCGGCCCGGCGACAGTCGCGTCAGCGAAGCACAGGGCATGCACCGCCGCCAGCACCTCAACCTCCGCCGCCAGTGCCGGGCGGACATGCCAGGAGGACGTCATCGTCCGGCCCCGGGCGGGGCCACCGTGACGTCGGGCGCTCGGATGTACAGGGGGTTGGCCGGGTGGGCCGCCAGCATCGCCGGGGTGGCCATCGCCGCCAGGCGCGCCACCGCCAGCGCCGGCCCCTCCGGGGCCAGGGCGGCGACGGTGTGGTCACAGCCCGCAGCGGCCAGGACGGCGGCCACCGCCGGCGCGGCATCGCCCAGCAGCACGGGCGGACCGGCGAAGCGGGCGGCGAAGGCCGGCACGTCGGCCGGCAACACGGCCTCCGGCGGGGACAGCGCGCGCCCTGCGGGATCGAACGCCTGCAGGTAAAAATCCTCGCGCCGGCTGTCGATGGCGACCAACAGGGGGGCGGGGGCGGACCAGCCAGCCGGCACAAGGGGGCCGCCCAGGCCATGAACGGCGGCGTGGGCGAAGGCCTCCAGCCCGGTGATCCCCATCAGCGGGCGACCGGACGCCAGCGCCAGGCCCCGCGCCGCCGCCAAGCCGACGCGCAGGCCGGTGAAGGCGCCGGGGCCGATGGTGACGCCATGGCGGTCGATGGCGGCGTAGTCCAGGCCAGCCTGGGCCAACACCTCCCCCACCAGGGGCAGAAGCCGCTCCGCCTGGCCCCGGGACAGGGGCTCGGCCCGTGCCGCCAGGGCCTCGGAGTGTCCCGTGGCCGGATCGAAACGCCACAGCGCCACGGCGCAGACGCTGGTGGCGGTGTCGATGCCCAATGCTATCGTGGGGCCGTCGGCCGGCGCGCCGGTGCTGGATTGGCCGCTCGATTGGCCCATATGGCGGTTTCCCTAAAACAGTCCCAAGCAAGGCAGCAGACGACCATGGCGCCCACCGGCCAGCCGCGTTTCGTGACCATCGCCCCGGAGATGGGGTTCGACGTCGACCTGGACCTTCGCTATGCCACGGCGGACAACCTGACGGGAAGCCCCCTGTACGCGCGTCCGGCCTGCCTGCTGCACCCGGAGGCGGCCGAGCGTCTAGGCCGCGCCGTGATTCGCGCCGGCGCGCTGGGCTTGCGGCTGCGGGTGTTCGATGCCTACCGCCCGCCCCAGACGCAATGGGCGCTGTGGCGCGCCCTGCCGGATCCGGTGTTCATCGCGGACCCGCGGTCAGGGTCCAACCACACGCGGGGGGTGGCCGTGGACCTGACCCTGGCCCAGGCCGACGGAACGCCACTGGAAATGGGGACGGGCTTCGACGACATGAGCCCGCAGGCGCATCACGGGGATGACACGGTCAGCCCGGCGGCCCAGCGCAACCGGGCCCTGCTGCTGGGCATCATGGCCGTGGCGGGCTGGACGCATTATCCGGCGGAGTGGTGGCATTACCAGTTGCCGGACGCCCACCTCTACCCGCTGGTGGACGACGGCGCCCTGGGCCCAAGGCTGGCAGCCTCGGCCCAGGGCTGACAGGAACGCTCAAACGATGCTGCACGCCTCTTCGAACGCCAGGCGAGGCAGGCGCGGGAAAACCTTGGACGGATCGCCGTAGCCCAGATTGCACAGGAAGTTGGACTTCACCGTGCCCCCGGGGAAGAACTCGGCATCCACCTTGGCGTTGTCGAAGCCGGACATGGGCCCGCAATCCAGCCCCAGGGAGCGGGCGGCCAGTATGAGATAGGCGCCCTGAAGGGTGCCGTTGCGGAAGGCCGTGGTGCGGGCCAATTCCTCGCTGCTGGTGAACCACGACCGGGCGTCGGCGTGGGGGAACAGGCGGGGAAGCTGCTCATAGAATTCCAGGTCATGGCCGATGATGGCGGTGACCGGCGCCGTCATCGTCTTTTCCGTGTTGTTGCCGGACAGGGCGGGCTTCAGCCGCTGCTTGCCTTCCGGGCTGGTCACGAAGACGACGCGGGCGGGACTGGCGTTGGCGCTGGTTGGCCCGAACTTGAACAGGTCGTACAGCTCACGCAGCAGGGCCTCGGGCACCGGCTTGTCCAGCCAGCCGTTCTGGGTGCGGGCGGTGCGGAACAGCAGGTCCTTGCCTGCCTCGCTCAGGGGTTCGCTCATGGGTATGGTTTTCCTGCCTGGTGATCGTCCGGGTTGGCCCCGGACGATGCCGGGGATCGGTGGCGCCAACACTGCCGGTCCGGCGCCACCGGGAAAATCAAGAAACCATCAAGAGCGCCGGGTGGCCACGATAAGCTGGGCCGTGACCGTTAGCTGGCGCGTTTGACCTGCACCACGATCTGCTGCGGTTCGTTATGCAGCACCGCTTGATCGAAATCGCGCAGATTGTTGCTACGGATAAGGGAACGCACCGCCTTCACGTACACCGGCCCCAGCTCCGAATACTTGTCCAGCGTGTTGAGCAGCAGCAGGGTGTCCAGCGGCTTGCCCTGCTTACGCAGGGTGGCGCGGGTGGCCCGGAACTGCGCGTAGGCGTCATGCGTGTTCAGGTTCTGCATGTAGACGCGCACGCACTCCAGCAGATCCTCGAACTTGCGGAAGCGGGAGGTGTCACCGGGATGGCGGTTGCGCGGGGTGATGCCCTCCTTCTCCTCCTCCGACCAGGTCAGCTGGCCGAACAGGGCGTTGCCGTGCTGGGCGAAGCGGGAGGTGCCCCAGCCGCTTTCCTCCGCCGCCTGGGCCAGCGCCATGGACACCGGCACCACGTCCACCCGGCGCAGCAGGGCGTCCAGGTCGATCTTGCGGGTGGGGTCCATGCCGTAGCGGGCGGCCAGGCGGGCCACCCACACCTGATCCAGCGGCGACAGGGCTGCGCCAGCAGGGGCAGCAGCAGCCGTGGCCGGGACGGCCTCAGCGGCACCATGAGGGGCCACGCCCGGTGCCGGGGTATGGATGGCGGCCGCCACGACCTTTCCCCCCACCGGTGCATCCACCGGAGCAGCGGCGGCGACGTTGGCGTTGACGGACACGGCGGCCGGGCCACCGGCCTTGGCGGCATCGGCCGGTATGCCCTTCATGCTGTCGCGCAGGGCGGTCAGGCGGGCGCGGTCACGCTCGATCTCCTCGTTCACCAGCAGCACCAGGGGCAGCATGGTGTTCACGAAGATCTGCTTGCGATCATCGACGCTGTCCATCTTGCCCAGGTCACGGGGCAGGCCGGCCAGCACGATGCGCGGCACGGGACGCTCGCCCGTACGCACCTCATCCAACGTGAAATTCTTTTCCTTGAACAGGGCCAGCAGGTTCTGCGCGTCCAGCTTGGGCTGGACGGCGGCGGGTTGCTGCGGTGCCTGGGCCAAGACCGGAGGGGTCGGGCGCGTCACGGGGACAATGAAACCGGTGGGGGCCAGAAGCGGACCGCTTCCGGACGCCAGCTCAGCGAGGGTTAACGGGAACACCGCGAAAACCATCACGAGCACGGAACCAATAGCCAGCCAGCGCTGCGCGGGAATCCCCGCAGTGTCGACCTTCGCCATTAATGAATGCTCCGAACAGTTACCGAGGAACGTCCAGACGCCCGCCCCATCGATCGCGTCCACAGCTTAGGGACATAGGGCGACCGGGGTACGCGTCCATGGGACGTTTTTGCTGCCGGAAATCAAATCCGGGATAATCCGTTCAGCCATGCCCAATGGGCCCGCCACTATGTGGGCCATTCTCCAGGCCGGCATGGCTGGACGGGAACTTACACCCGGGTGGGGACGCTTTTCCGTCGCTCCCCCCATCGGGTACCGCCCACAAACATCCTTCCCCCGTCCTTTGTTGGGGGGTGGGCGGCGCGCATACTAGCGGGCGGCGCGGACTTCGACAACCTCAGGAATGTAGTAACGCAGCATGTTTTCGATGCCGGCCTTCAATGTCGCCGTCGAACTGGGGCATCCGGCGCAGGAACCCTTCATGCTCAAGTAGACGATACCCTTGTCGAAACCGTGGAAAGTGATGTCGCCACCATCCTGTGCCACGGCGGGACGGACGCGGGTATCCAGCAATTCCTTGATTTGGGTGATGATCTCGGAATCTTCTTCTTCACCCTCGCTGTGGCCGTCTTCCGCTTCGTCCAGCAGGACGGGGCGGCCGGCGGCGAAATGCTCCATGATCCGGCCCAGAATCTGGGGCTTCAGCGTGAACCAATCCTGGTTCCCGCCCTTGGTCACGGTGACGAAATCACCGCCCAGGAAAACGCGTTCCACGCCATCGACGTCGAACAGCGCCTGCGCCAAGGGCGAGCGGTCGGCAGCCGTCCGGTCGGCAAAGTCGGCCGTCCCCCGCGCCAACACCTCCCGGCCCGGAATGAACTTCAGGGTGGCCGGATTGGGGGTGTCCTCGGTCTGGATGAACATCTGGAAAACCTTGAAAGACAACACGGAAATGCGGACTTAAAATACGACAGCGCGCCGTATGTGCATCAGCATTTTAGCCAAAATGGGGCGACTGTCCGCCAATATCAAGGCGCCAGGCAGCAAACCCGGTCTGCGCGACCCTCCGCCGCAACTGGCACGGCCTCGAAACAAGCCCGCGAAATCGCGGAATTCTCCCGGAATTAGTGGCATCTGGGCAGAGGATCCGTCCCCGCGACTGCAACCAATGGCGTATTTTAAAAGTACGGATTTTCAAAAGCGGAATGACGGCCGTCACGGCTTTTAAAAACACGGGTCACAGTTTTAAAACAGCCCCGCAACGAGTCAAAATACGCCGCCTGGGCCCCCCCTCCACGGCAGCCCGCGGGCGGGCCGACACTTGTGGCGCGCTTATGTTATCGCGTCCAGCTGCAGGTCATTCAGCGAACCCGGAACGATGGTGATGGGGATGCGTAGCGTGCCCGACATCTTGCCCACGATATAGGTGATGAGGGGGCCGGGCCCGGCGGTGCCGGTGCCGGCGGCCAGCACCAGGATGGAGATGGACGGCTCCTCCGCGATCAGGGCCAGCAGTTCGTCCCGGGTGTCGCCCTCGCGCAGGTATAGGGCCGGGGGCGAACCGCAGATGTCCACCACGTCGCGGGCCAGGCGCTGCAGCAGTTGCTCCGCCTCCTCCCGGCGTTCCTGGCGCATCAGGTCCTCCACCGCCGCCCAATGCTGGAAATCGCCCGGCTCGATGCAATGCAAAAGGGCAACGCGGCCGCCGGTGCTGCGGGCGCGGCGGGCGGCATAGTGCAGGGCGACGGTCATCTCCTCCGTCTCATCCACCACCACCAGGAAGATGCGGGTGGGGCAATCGGCAGCGGGGGAGACGCCAGGGGTGGGATCATCGATGGACATGGGACGCGGCCCCCCTCTGTTGAACCGGTTGAAACGATCGGGCCATCAGCCCTTGCGGAAGACGCTGCCGGCCAGCCAGCCGGCGCCCACCGCCAACAGCACGCCCATCACGCCATAAGCCAGGCCGTCATGCTGGGCGAAGTCGAAGATGTCGGCGGAAAAGCCGATCTTGCTGACGGCCAGGGGCGTCGTCTGCGCCCCCACCACGTCACGGTCGCGGATGAGATAGACACTGACGGTGTATAGGCCGATGGGCACGTTGGCGGGGAAGCTGATGGAGGTGCGGAACAGGCGCTGGCCCAGGAACACCACCTCCCCAACCTCGGTGCCGTAGAGGCCCTCGCGCTGCTTGTTGCGGATCAGGGCGGCGCGAAATTCCGCCACCGTGGCCGCATCGGCATCGACGCGGGGCAGCATGCGCACATGATCGAGGCCGATTTCATGGCGCTGGGCGACCGCCGGTGGCAGCAGCGCATCCAGCGGCTTGTTGCTGGCGACGCCGTAGAAGCCGGGGACATGCGAGAATTTCAGGGTTTCGTTGTTGATCCAGATGCCGGCGATGCGGTCCTTGCGCCGCACGGTCTGGGATGTTTCCGGCCCCTCGATCACCACGGCGACGTCGCCGGGCTGGTCTATGGCGCCGAACAGCACCACGTCGGTGCCGGTGAAGCCGGTGGTGATGGCGATCAGGTGGCTGGACAGATCCGCGACTAGGGTCTGGGCCCGCGCGGGCATCCACGGCGTAGGCATGCAGAATGCCAGCAACGCTAGCATCACCATCACCTTCTTGCGGCGCGGGACCGTCATTTTGGGCCCGCCGTGGTGGTGATGGAATAAAGGTCGTCGGGCGTCAGCACCAGGTCCACCGCCAGTTTCACCGCCACCCCCAGGACGGTCAGCGCCAGCAGGGCGCGGGCCTGTTCGCCCTTGAGGTAGCCGCTGGCGCGGGACCCCAGCTGGGCGCCCAGCACGCCGCCGACCAGCAGCATGAGGGCCAGCAGGATATCGACCGTGTGGTTGGTCGCCGCCTGCAGCACCGCGGCCACGCCCGTGGTCAGGATGATCTGCAACAGCGAGGTCCCGGCCACCAGGGTGGTGGGCATGCCCAGGATGTAGATCATGGCCGGCACCAGCAGGAAGCCGCCGCCGATGCCCATGATGGCCACCAGCACGCCCCCGATGAAGCCGATGCCCACCGGCAGAAGCACGCTGATGTACAGCCGCGAGCGGGGGAAGCGCATCTTGAACGGCAGGCCATGCAGCCAGGTGTGGTGGTGCAGCTTGCCCCGGGTCGCCCCCTTGCGCCGCCCCCGGAACAGGGCGCGCACGCTTTCCATCAGCATCAGGCCGCTGATGCCGCCCAGGAAGATGACGTAGGACAGTGAGATGACCAGATCGATATGGCCCAGCCGCTGCAACATGCCGAACAGCAGCACGCCCAGCACGGTGCCGACGATGCCGCCGGCCTGCATGACCAGGCCCAGCTTCACATCCACGTTGCGCTTGCGCCAATGGTACATGACGCCGGAGACGCCGGCCCCGACCAGCTGGTTGGCCTGGGTGCCCACCGCCACCGCCGGCGGCACGCCGATGAAGATCAGCAGCGGCGTCATGAGGAAGCCGCCGCCCACGCCGAACAGGCCCGACAGGAAGCCGACCATGGCGCCCAGGCCCAGCACCCAGAAGACATTGACCGACATTTCGGCGATCGGCAGGTAGATTTGCATGGGACCCTTAAGGCGTGCCGGCCATGAAAACCACTCTACCTGAGCGGCCAGGCGTGGGCCATGGGACTTGCCGTCCGCCCAAAAGAAAAGCGGCACGGGGACGGGCCCCGTGCCGCTGATCTCAAAGCCCCGAAACCCCTGTGCGGTTTACGGCCGCAGCAGGCCCACGATGTCCTTCACCTCGGCCATGGTCTGGGCCGCGATCTCGTTGGCCTTGTCGGCGCCCTTGCGCAGGATCCGGTCCAGCTCGGCCGGGTCGGCCAGCAGCTGGTTCATCTTGGCGGTGATGGGCGACAGCTTGGCCACCGCCAGGTCGCACAGATCGGCCTTGAAGGCGGAGAAGGTGGCGCCGGCGTGGCGGGACAATGCGTCCTGCTTGGAGATGTTCTCCAGCGCCGCGTAGATGGTGACCAGGTTGTCGGCCTCGGCCCGCTTGGCCAATTCCTCCAGCGTGGCCGGCAGCGGCTCCGGATCGGTCTTGGCCTTGCGGATCTTCAGGGCGATGGCGTCGGCGTCGTCCGTCAGGTTGATGCGGCTGTAATCGGACTCGTCCGACTTGCTCATCTTCTTGGTGCCGTCGCGCAGGCTCATCACCCGGGTGGCCTCCCCCAGGATCTGCGGTTCCGGCAGGGGGAAGACGTCCTTTTCATAGAAACGGTTGAAGGCGCCGGCGATGTCGCGGGCCAGTTCCAGGTGCTGCTTCTGGTCCTCGCCCACCGGGACGTGGGTCGCCTTGTACAGCAGGATGTCGGCGGCCATCAGCACGGGATAGGCGTAGAGGCCCAGGGCCGCCATGTCCTTCTGCTTGCCCGCCTTCTCCTTGAACTGGGTCATGCGGTTCAGCCAGCCCATGGGGGTGTGGCAGGAGAAGATCCAGGCCAGTTCCGAATGGCCCGACACGGCCGACTGGTTGTAGATCAGGTTACGGTCGGGATCGATGCCGGCGGCGATGTAGGCCGCGGCCACGGCGCGGATGTTCTTGGTCAGCGTCGGGGCGTCCTGCGGCAGGGTCAGGGCGTGCAAATCCACGACGCAGAAGATGCATTCATACTGGTCCTGCAAATCCACCCAGTTCCGCAGCGCGCCCAGATAATTGCCGAGGTGGAGCAGGCGGGTCGGCTGCATGCCGGAGAAAATGCGGGTCATGGGATGGAACCTTGGGCCAGATGATAAAACCGGATGGGGAAGGTAGGGCCCCGCCCCGCTTTCGGTCAAGCCAGAGGGGCCCCGTCCTCCCGTGAACTCTTACTTCCGACGCCGCCGCAAGCGCGCCAGGAAGTCGGAAATGACCACGCCGCGCAGCGCGACCACGGCGATGCCATAGACAGCCAGGCCCGCCGTCACCAGGGCGGCCAACGCCGGCACGCGCACCCAGACACTGTCCACGAAATAGGGATCCAGCACGTGGGCCAGCGGCAGCAGGCAGCCGGCCATGACCAGGCTGGCCGCCAGGATGCGCGGTGCCCGGGTCAGCAGCTGGCGGTCCAGCCGCAGCCAGCCGCGCCGGGCCAGCGACAGGGCCAGCAGGCTGATGTTGCCCCAGGCGGTGATCGTGCTGGCGAGCGCGATGCCGACATGGGCCAGGGGCGTGTACAGCGCCAGCACGGTGGCCAGCACCATGTTGCCCACCAGGGTGGCGATGGCGATGCGCATGGGGGTGCGCGTGTCCTGGTGGGCGAAGTAGATGGCGGTCAGCACCTTGGACGCGACATAGGCCGGGATGCCGGGGGCATAGACGGCCAGCGCCAAGGCGGTCTGGTGCGCCTCCGCCAGGCCGAAGCGGCCGCCGTGGAACAGCGCCTTGTAGATGGGCTCCGGCACCAGGCCCAGGGCGAAGGCCGCCGGCAGGGCCAGCAGCAGACCGAACTCGATCCCCCGGCTGACATGGTGGTCGATGGCGTCCCGCTCCCCAGCCTGGACATGGCGGGACAGGGTGGGCAGCAGGGCGGTGCCGATGGCGATGCCGATGACGCCCAGCGGCAGCTGGTTCAGGCGATCGGCATAATAGAGATAGGAAATGGAGCCCGAGGGCAGCAGCGACGCCACATGGGTGCCGATGATCAGGTTGATCTGGATGACACTGGCGCTGATGGCGCCCGGCACCATCTGGCGGAACAGCCGTCGCAGGTCCGGCGTCAGGCGCGGCCAGGTCAGGCGCAGGCTGACCCCCGCCCGGTGGCAGGACACCGCCAGCCAGATCATCTGCACCATGCCCGAGATGGTCAGGCCCCAGGCCTGGCCCAAATTGGCCTCCAGGTGCAGCCAGACGGTGCAGCCCAGGGCCGCGATCATGCAGATGTTGAAGGCGATGGGCGCCGCCGCCCCCGGCGCGAACCGCCCCAGGGCGTTCAGCACGCCGGTCTGCAGGGCGGTGATGGAAATGAACATGAGATAGGGGAAGGTGATGCGCCCCAACTCCACCAGGCGGGAGAAATGGTCCGGCTGGTCGGCGTAGCCGCTGGCCAGGCCCAGCATCACCCAGGGCATGGCCATCATCACCAGGGCGGTGATGGGCAGCAGCACCAGCACCATGAAGGACAGCGCCTGGTCGGCGAACTGGTCCGCCGGCCCCCGCCCCCGCGCCTTCAGGTCGGCCGAGTACATGGGCACGAAGCTGACGGTGAAGGCCCCTTCCGCGAACATGGAGCGGAAGTAGTTGGGCAGGCGCTGCGCCACGATGAAGATGTCGGCCGACACCCCCGCCCCCAGTACCCAGGCGGTCAGCAGGTCACGGACGAACCCGCCGACGCGGGAAATGAGGGTGAGGCCGCCGACGGTGGCGGTAGCGCGCGCGAAGCTCATGGGCGCGGAGTATATGAAAACTGGCGAAGGTGCCAGTTTTCATGTTCCCTGAGGCGCTGGGCGCCGGCATCCGCCGGCTTGGCTTCCCCGCTTTTCAGTCCGCTGCCGCTCCCCGAAAAGCCCCGGCGGCCCCAGTCGGGGCCCAGGGGAAACTGAAACAGGCCCAGACCACGCAGCACGTCGTCGACCTCACTCGGCCGCCGCGGCGGTGGAGCGACGCCGGGCCGGCGGCTTGGCCTTGGGCTGTTCCGCCGCCGGATCCGGCTCGTCCAGCACGGCCAGCAGTTCCTTGCGGATCTGGGCCAGCTTGGCCTCATGCGCCACCTTCAGGCCGAAGATGTCCTTCACATAGAAGACGTCGACGGCGGCGTTGCCGTAGGTGGAGATCTTGGCCGAGGCGATCTGCAGGTTCAGCGCCGTCAGCGCCCGGGTCAGGTCATACAGCAGGCCGGGGCGGTCGCGGCCGTTGACCTCGATGACCGTGTAGCCGGCGCTGGCCTTGTTGTCGACCAGCACGCGCGGCGGCACGCGGAACACCCGGGTGCGCGACGGCAAGGGTGAGGCGCGCTTCGCCAGCTCCGGCGCCAGCTTGATATCGCCGGCCAGCGCCTTCTCCACGCTGGACTTCAGCCGTGCCCGTTTATCCCCGCTGTCGAAGCGGGCGCCACTGGTGCCGGCACCCTGCAGGGAGAAGACGTCCAGCGCCATGCCATTGGTCATGGTGGTGATGCGCGCGTCCACGATGTCGCCGCCGGCCAGCGCCATGGCCCCGGCCAGGCGGGAGAACAGGCCGGCATGGTCGGCGGTGTAGATCGTCACCTCCGTCACCGAGCGGCCGGGATCGTAGCGGGTCTCGATGGTCAGCGGCGCCTGCTTTGCCTCCGCCTCATGGATCAGGCGGGCATGCTGGGCCAGGGTGGGCGGGTCGAAGGCCAGCCAGTAATTGGGGTAGCCCAGCGCCAGGTGGTGGTCGACATCGGCCGGCGACCAATCCGTCAACTGGGCGCGCAACGCGCCCTGCGCGTTGATGATGCGCGCCTCCCGCCCATCGGACCCCACGACGCCGCCGGACATCATTTCCTCGGCCCGCCAATACAGTTGGCGTAGCAGCGTGGCCTTCCAGTTGTTCCAGCGGCCGGGACCCACGGCGCGGATGTCGGCCACGGTCAGGACCAGCAGCAGTTTCAGCCGCTCCGGCGACTTCACGATGTCGATGAAGTCGCGGATGGTCTTCTCGTCATCCAGATCGCGCTTGAAGGCGACGATGGACATGGTCAGGTGCTGGCGCACCAGCCAGGCCACCGTTTCCGTCTCCTCCTCCGTCATGCCCAGGCGGGGGCACAGCTTTTCCGCCACCTTGGCGCCCAGGATGGAGTGGTCGCCACCCCGGCCCTTGGCCACGTCATGCAGCAGCAGGGCGACCGACAGGGCGCGCTTGGAGCTGAGGGTATGGATGACCTCGCAGGCCAGCGGCACCTCGTCCTTCAGGTTGCCCTTGTCGATGTCGTGCAGGATGCCCATGGCGAACAGCGTGTGCTCGTCCACCGTGAACATGTGGTACATGTCGTACTGCATCTGGGCCACGACCCGGCCGAAATCCGGCAGGAAACGGCCCAGCACCCCGGCCTCGTTCATGCGGCGCAGCGTGACCTCGGGATCCTTGCGCGACCCCAGGATTTCCAGGAACAGCCGGTTGGCTTCCGGATCGTTGCGCACCTTCGGACCCAGGGCGGAGATGGAGCGCGCCAGCGCGCGCAGCGCCTTGGGATGGATGTCCAGGTTGTGCCACTGCGCCACGCGGAACAGGCGCACCATGTCCACCGGCTTATCGCGGAAATGCCGCTCATCCCGGATGCTGAGACGGCCGTTGTCGATGACGAAGCCTTCCAGCTCACTGGGCTTCAGCCGCCGCAGGAAGGCAAAGCGGGGCGGCCGCTGGCTTTCCTGTTCCAGGGTGGCGCACAGGATGCGGGTCAGATCCCCCACATCCTTGGCCATCAGGAAGTAGTGCTTCATGAAGCGTTCGACGTCGCTGGTGCCGGCGTGGTCGGTATAGCCCAGGCGGCGCGCCATCTCGCCCTGCACGTCGAAGGTCAGGCGATCCTCACCCCGGCCGGTCAGGTAGTGCAGGTGGCAGCGGCAGGTCCACAGGAAGTTCTGCGCCTTGGCGAAGCGCTGCGCCTCCTCGGCCAGCAGCACGCCGTTGGCCACCAGATCCTTCACCTTGTCGACCTGGTAGACGTACTTGGCGATCCAGAACAGGGTCTGCAGGTCGCGCAGGCCGCCCTTGCCCTCCTTCACGTTCGGTTCCAGCACATAGCGGCTGTCGCAGAACTTCAGGTGGCGGCTGTCGCGCTCGGCCAGCTTGGCCTCGATGAAGGCGGGGCCGGTGTGGGCCACCACCTCCTTGGCGAAGCGCTTGCGGAATTCCGCGAACAGCTTGTCGTCACCATAGAGGAAGCGGGCCTCCAGCAGGCTGGTGCGGATGGTGATGTCGCCCAGGGCCTGGCGCACGCACTCATCCACCGACCGCACGGCGTGGCCGACCTTCAGCCCCAGATCCCACAGCAGGTACAGGACGTATTCCACCACCTGCTCGATGCGCGGCGTGCGCTTGTAGGGCAGCAGGAACAGCAGGTCGACGTCGGAGAAGGGCGCCATCTCCTTGCGGCCATAGCCGCCGGTGGCCACCACGGCGAACTGTTCGCCCCGGGTAGGGCCCGCAGTCGGGAAAACACGATGCAGGGCGAAGTCCGCCAGCGACACCACGATGGCGTCGGTCAGGGCCGTGGCCTCACGCAGGCAGACCTCCCCCCGGCCGCCGCCTTCCAAGCGGCGGCGGATCTGGGCGCGGCCCAGGTCCAGCGTCTGGCGCATCAGGGCCAGGATACCGGCGCGCAGCGCGTCCGGTCGCAGATCGCCATCCGCCAAGTTGGCCAGGCGGGTGGTCAGCAGTTCGGCTGTTGGCAGGGCCTCCACCACCCGGTCATCCTCCGGCAGCGTGCCCGCCGGTGCGGAAGAGGCGGTGGGGGTGGTCTTGGCGGTGGAAGACATGGGGCGACGGGTCTCTGGCAAAGCCCGGCGTGTCAAACCGGCCAGGCGGGCATCATCCAGGATCGGGGCACCAGCACCGCGGGTCCCGGGACGGACGGGGAGTATGGCACAAACTTTTTCCCACGCATCACTCCATGCGCGGGCCGATGCCTTGCCTAACCATTTAGTGTCGGACGGGGTCGGCGCCGCGCTGGCCGGACGGTCCAGCAGGTCCGTACCACCCGATCCCGATCTTCCGGGGGTTTCCCCCCTGCCCTTCTGTCCCATGGCCGCCTCCCGGATTTTGTTGTTTCGATTCCCAGGCTTCAGGCTGACTACCTTTTTTTGGGCCCCCTCCCTGTCCAGGGGCCCTTCCTGACGCTATCGACCCCCCTCCGGCGCGTCGCCGCGCCGCGGCAGAAACCGGGGCACCAGCGACAGGCGCCGGGCGTTGGCCGAGGCGGCACGGTGGATGGGGGCCAGGCCCAGCCCGCCCAGGCGGCTGGTGGCATGGCTGAAACGGGTGAAAGCGCCGGTGGCGGCGCGCAGGGTGGAGGTGACCAGGCGGCGTTCCGCCGTCACCCAATCGCCGGGATGCCATGAAGACCAGGTGGCGCGGGCGAATTCGCCCAACGCGTCCACCTGGTGGTCGCGCCAGCGCCACCACGCGTCCTGGAAGGCGCGCATCCCCCCCACCAGGGCGAGGGCGGAGTCCGCGAACGCCTCGACCTTTTCACGGCCCATGCGCTCAAATTCGGGGTTGGTGCCCAGGGCGACCGGGTCGCCGCCGGTCTGGGCCAGGAGGCCGAGCCGGGCGGTGATGGTGTGGGCCGAGGCGAAGGCGGTTTCATGGACCCGCGTCGCCACCCGGTCCAGTTCCACCTGGGCCCGCTTCAGGTGCATGGCCTCCGGCGTGCCGGGAAGAACCATGCCGATGCGCCCCCGGCGCGGCCGCTTGGGCGGTCGCGGGGCTTGGGGGTAAGGGAAATGCCGGTCGGGCACGTAAGCGCTCCCCATGTTGCGCTGCGTTGTTGCACCGCAACATTAGGGGAAACGCCGACGACCGTCCACAGGGGAAGTTGTGTCCTCACCTGAGACGAAAGTTGAATTGTGCCCAGGGCCGATGTTTACGCAGCCGGTCAGCCGGCGGCGGCGGCCAGGCCGGCGGCCAGATCGTCACGCAGGTCGTCCGCATCCTCCAGGCCCACGGACAGCCGCAGGGTGCCGGCGCCGATGCCCACCTTGGCCTTCTCCTCATCGGTCAGGCGCTGGTGGGTGGTGGTGGCGTTGTGGGTGATGAGGCTTTTGGCATCGCCCAGGTTGTTGGAGATCTTGATGATCTTCAGCGTGTTCAGCAGGCGGAACGCCGCCTCCTTGCCACCCTTCACGTCAAAGGTGATGAGCGTGCCGCCGGTCTTCATCTGGCGCATGGCCAGGTCATGCTGGGGATGGCTGGGCAGGCCGGGATACAGCACCGTCGCCACCGCCGGTTGGCTTTCCAGGAACTGGGCCAGCGCCAGGGCGGACGTGGCCTGCGCGTTGACGCGCAGTTCCAGCGTCTCCAGGCCCTTCAGCAGCACCCAGGCGTTGAAGGGGCTCATGGACGGGCCGGTGTGGCGCAGGACGGGGGAGATTAGGGCCGCCACCTCGTCATCGCACAGCACGGCACCGCCCAGGCAGCGGCCCTGGCCGTCGATATGCTTGGTAGCGGAATAGACGACCACATCGGCGCCCAATTCCTTGGGCCGTTGCAGCACCGGGGTGGCGAAGACGTTATCGACCACGACGCGGGCGCCGGCCTTGTGGGCCAGATCCGCCACGGCGGCCACATCCACCACCTGCATGGTGGGGTTGCTGGGGCTTTCCAGGAAAACGACGGTGGCCGGGGTGGACAGCGCCTCTTCCCACTGCTTCAGATCCGTGCCGTCCACCAGGGTGCACTGGATGCCGTAGCGCGGCGCCAGATCCTTGATGATGTAGAGGCAGGACCCGAACAGCGCGTGCGGTGCCACCACCCGGTCGCCGGCCTTCAGCAGCCCCATGACCGCCAGATGCACGGCCGCCATGCCGCTGGCCGTGGCGATACAGCGGCTGAAGCCCTCATAGCCGGCCAGCCGTTCCTCCAGCATGGCCACGGTGGGATTGCGGAAGCGGGAATAGACGAAGCGCGAGCCATCGTTGACGAAGGCGGCCTCGGCCTCCTCGGCACTGGCGTAGATGAAGCCCGAGGTCAGGAACAGCGCTTCGGAGGTTTCCTCGAAGCCGCTGCGGCGCGTGCCGCCATGCACCAGCTGGGTGCGGGGGCGGACCGTGAGGGCGGTGGAAGCGGGGTTTTCAGGCGTCTGGCCCATGGCCGTCACTCCGATCATAAGGCAACCGCGACCGGCGAGGGCGGCGGTGTGGTCGGTGTACCTTATGTACGGCCCGACCTTTTAGCAGCTTGTTTAACGTGGTCTGCAAGCCGGTCAGCAAATCACCACGGAAACCGCTTTTAGGCCCACGCCGGGGCGAGCGTCAACGGTGACGTTGTCATCATGACAATGCCGGACGGCGTCGGTGACGCCGAATCATAAAGCGCGGTTGCCGGCCAGCCGCTTCCGTGCTAGTCCCGCGCGCGTCAGTCCGCTTCTGCGGAATAGCTGATTTGCTTTTACCGGGAGTCCCAGACCTATGTCCGATGAGACCAGCCTGAACGGCGCCGCCAACGGAAGCACCGCCACCGAAGGCGCCGGCATGCTGCCGCTGGTGGTCAATGCCCAATACGTCCGGGATCTGTCGTTCGAGAACCCGAACGCCCCCGCCAGCCTGATGAACGGCCAGCAGCCCAAGGTCGACCTGCAGGTCGACGTGCAGGCCCGCAACGTGGCGGAAAACGTCCATGAGGTCGCGCTGAACATCCGCGCCGAGGCCAATCACGACGGGCGCACCGCCTTCATCGTGGAACTGTCCTACGCCGGCATCTTCTCCATGCCGCCCATGCCGGTCGACCAGACCCGCGCTGTCCTGCTGATCGAGGCGCCGCGCCTGCTGTTCCCGTTCGCCCGCGCCATCGTATCCGACGCGGTGCGCGACGGCGGCTTCCCGCCGCTGATGCTGCAGCCGCTGGATTTCGTGGATCTGTACCGTCGCCAGGTGCTGGCGGCTGAAAAGCCGGAAGATATGGCCCAGGCGTAAGCCTTGATCGGGGCGTAAGCCCGGCCACTGTTGCCCATCAAAGCCGCCCGGCGCCTCACGGCCCGGGCGGTTTTCTTTTGCCGGAAAGAAAGCTCAACCGCGCGCGGCGCGGATCAGGGCGTCGACAGTGACGGCATCGGCGCCAGCAGGAACCGCCGCCAAGGGCAGGCCATAACCGTCCAAGCCGGCCAACGCGGCCTTGGTGCCGGCCACAACCTGCCAATCGCCACCGCCATCCGCCAGCACGGCCTGCGCCTCGCGCGCGGACGCCGCCAGGGTGATCTCCAGGCCCAGCGTTTCCAGCGCGCCGGCCAGCCTGTCCATGGCTCGCCCGACGAGCAAGACACGCAGGGCGACCACGGGCCGTGGGCGCGGCACCCGGGCCACCAGCAGCCGGGCCTCCTCGGCCGCTGCCAGGATGCGGGCGGCGAAATCCTGTTCCATCCCCCCTGCCGGCAGATCCACCGCCAGCAATGAGGAATAGCCGTGGATGGCCGTCAGCAGGTTGTTCAGGTCATGCAGGAAATTGGCGGGGACCATGCGGCCCTCCACCTTCGCGTCATCGGTGTTGCCAGAGGACTGACCGATGGGGGGGGCCATCAGCTGGCGATGCCCATCTCCACCGCGCGCATCACCGCCTGGGTACGGTTCTTGGCGCCCAGCTTGCGGCAGATGCCCCGGACGTGCAGCTTCACCGTTACCTCTTCCAGTTCCAGCGAGCGCGCGATCTCCTTGTTGGAGCGGCCCTGCAGCAGGTAGTCCAGCACCTCGCGTTCACGCCGGGTGAAGCTGGCGCCATCGGCGGTGTCGGCGGTGTTGAGATCGGCCGGGATGAAGCGCTCACCCTGCAGCATGGTCTGGATGGCGGACAGCAGTTCAGCCGCGCTGAGCGTCTTGGGCAGGAAGCCCACGGCCCCGCGGGTGAAGGCGCCCCGGATCTCATCCGGTCGGGCCAGGCCCGACATCAGCGCCACCTTCAGGGCGGGGAATTCGGTCCGCACCTGCTGCAGCCCATCAAGGCCGTTCATCCCCGGCATGCGCAGGTCCAGGATCAAGAGGTCGATGGCGCTGTCCCGCCGCAGCACCGTCACGGCCTCATCCACACTGGCGACACCCACGACGACCGCACCCGGCGCCTGTCTTTCGATATGCGAAGACAACGCGTCGCGTACCAGACCATGGTCATCGGCAATCATTAAGCGCATCTGAGACGACCCCCGGCGGTTGTTCTATCCAAAAGGATAGACCACTAAGCCCTGCTATTTGAACCTTTTTTCAGCGTCTGCAAGGGTCATGCAAGCAGAAAATGCTTATATGCCGCAATTGAGTATGACTAGGCGGCAGATCGGCCCGATGGGCGCAAAGGCCGTGGCGCTATGGTTAACGAATGGTTTACAGCGCTTCTGTTGTTTTATTTCATAATAAAAAAGGTGCCACCGGCAAACGATGGCACCTTTGATATCGTTACTGTAATTCTTCTTACTGGTTCATGCTCTCGAAGAATTCCGAATTCTGCTTGCTCTGCTTCAGCTTGTCGATCAGGAATTCCACGGCGTCGGTGGCGCCCATCGGGTTCAAGATGCGGCGTAGGATCCACATCTTGGCCATGGTTCCCTTTTCCACCAACAACTCTTCCTTTCGGGTGCCGGACTTCTGGATATCGATCGCGGGGAAGACGCGCTTGTCCGACAGCTTGCGGTCCAGAACGATTTCCGAGTTACCGGTGCCCTTGAACTCTTCGAAGATCACTTCGTCCATGCGCGAGCCGGTGTCGATCAGCGCGGTGGCGATGATGGTCAGGCTGCCGCCTTCCTCGATATTGCGGGCGGCGCCGAAGAAGCGCTTCGGCCGCTGCAGGGCGTTCGCGTCCACACCACCGGTCAGCACCTTGCCCGAGGACGGAACCACGGTGTTGTAGGCGCGCGCCAGGCGGGTGATGCTGTCCAGCAGGATGACGACGTCACGCTTGTGCTCGACCAGGCGCTTGGCCTTTTCCAGCACCATCTCGGTCACCTGCACGTGGCGGGTGGCCGGCTCGTCGAAGGTGGAGCTGATGACCTCGCCCCGGACGGAGCGGGCCATGTCGGTGACTTCTTCCGGACGCTCATCGATCAGCAGAACGATGAGGTAAACTTCCGGATGGTTGGTGGCGATGGAATGGGCGATGTTCTGCAACATCACCGTCTTACCCGTGCGGGGCGGCGCCACGATCAGGGCGCGCTGACCCTTGCCCAGCGGGGCCACCAGGTCGATGACCCGGGTGGTCATGTCCTTCTTGTTGCGGACCGGATCCTCGATTTCCAGCTTCAACCGCTCTTCGGGGTAGAGCGGGGTCAGGTTGTCGAAGTTGATGCGGTGACGCACCTTGTCCGGGTGGTCGAAGTTGATGGACCCGACCTTGAGCAGGGCGAAATAGCGCTCGCCATCCTTGGGCGAGCGGATCTGGCCTTCCACCGTGTCGCCAGTACGCAGGCCGAAGCGGCGCACCTGGCTGGGGCTGACGTAGATGTCGTCCGGACCCGGCAGATAGTTGCTCTCAGGCGAGCGCAGGAAGCCGAAGCCGTCCTGCAGAACCTCCAGCACGCCTTCGCCGAAGATCGGCACGTCGTTTTCGGCCAGCTGCTTCAGGATGGCGAACATCATGTCCTGCTTGCGCAGGGTGCCCGCGTTCTCGATCTGCAGCTCTTCCGCGAACGCCAGCAGCTCGGCGGGCGACTTAGCCTTCAACTCTTGGAGATTCATCTTCGTCCTGTCGGGGAGACCCGGGATGGAAAGACGACGGGCTTGGCCGTCGGCCCCGGCCTCATGAAATAGGGTGTGTGGGGTGGAAGGATGGCATCGCCTGGGAAAAAGAACGGCAACACCGGGGACGGAAAGTTCGGGGAAATTTGGCCTCGCTGCGCCCATCCCGGGGAGGGGGGCGGGGATGCCTCACGAGCCTGGCGCCCGGTTACGGGGCGACTCGGGATCACCCCGATGTTACGGGCCTTGACCTGTTTCAGGATTAGTACAGGAACCGAGGACAAGTCAAAACAAAAAGACCTGGATCCGGCGGGCGCAATGGACTTAGGCCTGAATAGCCTGGGCTGGGCCTGGAACTTGAACGGTGCAATAACGGGGGTCAGAACGGCCGCACGATGACCAGGATGACGATGCCGATCATCAGCAGGGTCGGCACCTCATTGGCGATGCGGTAGAAGCGCTGCGGGCGGATATTGCGATCCTCCGCGAAATCGCGGCGCCAGCGCGCCATGGCCATGTGCGCCACGGTCATCAGCACCACCAGCGACAGCTTGGCATGCAGCCAGCCGGCCCCCTTCAGCAGTCCCGGATCCAGGGTGATCATGGCCAGACCGCAAGCCCAGGCCACGATCATGGCCGGGTTCATGATGGCCCGCAGCAGGCGCCGCTCCATAACCTTGAAGGTTTCCGACTGGGGGGAGCCCACGGGCGCGGCGCAGTGGTAGACGAACAGCCGGGGCAGATAGAGCAGGCCCGCCATCCACGAGATGACGGCGATGACGTGGATGGCTTTGATCCAGAGATACATGGGGTGTCGCCTCGCCCGGTTGACCGCGTTGGCCTCTTATGACGGTCATACCGCCTGAGGGCAACCGGCTTTGCCGGCGGGGCATAGGCGCAGGCCCGTGCCGCAGAGCACCGGCCCGCCCGATGCGCGGGTCAGCGCCTGGCGGACCAGACCGGCCAGGCCCTGGATGAAGGCGGCTTCCACCCCCACCGTCGGCACCCTGACGAAATAGGGCACGCCCAGCTCCTGCGCCAGGTGGCGGTACTCGTGCTCGATCTCCACCAGGGTTTCGGAATGTTCGGAGACGAAGGCGATGGGGGCCACCACCACCGGCACCTTGTCCTGGCCGGCCCGCCGGATCTCCTCATCCGTCGACGGGCCGATCCACTTCATGGGCCCGACACGGCTCTGGTAGCAGGAAACCCAGTCCAGTCCGTCGATGCGCAGGGCCTTGACCACCGCCTGGGCGGTGCGCTCGCACTGGAACTGATAGGGGTCGCCGTCCTTCACCACCTTTTCCGGCAGGCCGTGGGACGAGAACAGCACACGGGGCTTGCCATGCTGCGAGGCCTCGTCCACGGCGGCCCGCACCAGCTTGGCCGTGGCGGCGACGAAGCCTGGCTCATCCGGATAGCAGCAGAGGGCGCGGCTGGGCGCCTTCAGCCCCGCCGCCTTGGCCGCGCGATGCCAGTCCTTGAGGCTGGAGGCGGTGGTGGTGGTGGAGAATTGCGGATACAGGGGCAGTAGGATCACCTCATCCGGTTCCCAGTCTTTCACATCATGGGCCACGGCGTCGCTGAAGGGATGCCAATAGCGCATGCAGACGAAGGCCCGGACCGTTCCGATGTCCCACAGCTGCTGTTCCAGCGCGCGGGCCTGGGCTTCGGTGTTGGGCAAAAGGGGGGAACCGCCGCCCAGCGTCCGGTAGATCTCCTGGGCGACCTTGTCGCGCCTGCTGGAGATCAGGTGCGCCACCATCTGCCGCAAGGGTGCCGGCAGCCGGATGATGGCCGGGTCGCGGAACAGGTTGTAGAGGAAGGGACGTACCGCCTCCAGGCGATCAGGGCCGCCCAGATTGAACAGGACGACGGCGATGCGCCGGCCATGGGCGGTCTTGGGCGCCGCGTCGGACGCGGTCTCGGGAAGGGGCAGCGGGCTCATGGGGGCTCGGTCGGCGGTCGGTCGGGACGGGAAGCGATACGGCTGGGGCTGTCGCCTGGATCAGGCGGAAGGCCAGTCGTGGATAAGACGCGCCAACTCGGCGACATGCTCCGGCGGCGTCTGCTGCACGATGCCATGCCCCAGATTGAAGATGAAGGGGCCCTTGCCCAGCGTGGTCAGGATGTCCGTGGCGGCGCGGCGCATCGCCTCCCCCCCCGCCACCAGGGCCAGGGGGTCGAGGTTGCCCTGCACCGGGACCCGGCTTTGCAGGGCCGTGGCGGCCCAGTCCAGCGGGACGGACGTGTCCAGGCTGACGGCATCCACCCCGGTCTGCTCCACATAGGCCTGGATATTGATCCCCGCCCCGCGCGGAAAGCCGATGACGGGGACCCCCGGATGCTTGTCCTTCAGGGCCCGCACGATGGCCCGGGTGGGGGCGATGGACCAGCGGGCGAATTCCGCGGGCGCCAGCGCGCCGGCCCAGCTGTCAAACAGTTGCACCACCTCAGCCCCCGCCTCGATCTGGCCGGAGAGATGGGTGACGGTGGTGTCGACCAGCAGGTCGATCAGGCGCTGGAAGCCGGCCGGATTCGCATAGGCCCATCCCTTGGCGTGCAGGAACTCCTTGGACCCCGCTCCTTCGACCATATAGGTCGCCACGGTCCAGGGGCTGCCCGCGAAGCCGATGAGCGCCACGGTGTCCGGCAGCGCCGCCCGGATACGCCGGACAGCCTCATAAACCGGCTCGGCCCGCGCCGTCAGGTTGGCCACGTCCAGACGGTCCAGTCCGGCCTGATCGCGGATGGGATCCAGCCGGGGGCCCTCCCCTTCCGCGAACCACACCTTCTGCCCCAGGGCGTGCGGCAGGATCAGGATGTCGGAAAACAGGATGGCGGCGTCCATGCCATAGCGGCGGATGGGCTGCAGGGTCACCTCGGTCGCCAGATCCGGATTCAGGCACAGGTCGAGGAAGCCGCCGGCCTGGGCCCGTACCTCGCGGTATTCGGGCAGATAGCGCCCGGCCTGGCGCATCAGCCAGAACGGCGGCCGGGGCGAAATCTCACCCTTGAGGGTACGGAGCAGCAGACGGTCCGGCTGGATCTGGGACAAGGCGGTCTCCATGAGGGCGGGCCACACCGGCGGCCGGGCCAGAAGTTTTCCCACAGGCCCCTTTTCTACTCTGACTTAAATTGAAAAAGGAATGGGGTGGTGGTTGGTCCTGTGGATAACGGGAATTCAAATTCGTCCTGATTTCATCCACAGCGATCGCGGGATCCCGGGACGAAGGAAGGGACTGTGGATGGTGCTGCGGGGTTTATGGCGAGAACCCTGGAATGCTATAGAGTTCGTGATGTCTGGGGATCCTGGGGATAAGTGCGACGCGCGTCGCATTGCCCCGGTTGTTCCACGGGGTGACGGACTTTTACCCCAGGGGCGGATTCCCTCTGCACGGGATCCCGCGGAGCCTGTATGGAACAGGACCGGGATCCGGCGGAGGGTGTTTTTTCCCGTTTTGTCCGCCGGTTTTCCCCAGATTAGGTCCACAGGTCCCCAGGCCTGTCTTCTCTACCCGTTGCCGGAGCGACGCCCTTGACCCAGACGCCCCAAACCAAGGAATTCCATCTGCATCTGGTGTCGGACGCCACCGGCGAGACCATCAATTCCGTGGCCCGCGCCTGCGTTTCGCAGTTTGACCATGTCGAACCCGTCGAGCATTTCTGGAACCTGGTCCGCACCGACCGGCAGCTGGAGATGGTCATCGACGGCATCCGCGATAATCCGGGTCTGGTCATGTTCACCCTGGTGAATGAACGGCTGCGCCGCCGCCTGCAGGACACCTGCCGGGAGATCGGCATCCCTTGCGTGCCGGTGCTGGACCATTTGATCAATTCACTGGCGGCCTATCTGGGCCTGGAAAGCCAGAGCCAGCCGGGTAGGCAGCACGCGCTGGACGCGGAATATTTCAGCCGCATCGACGCCATGGATTTCGCCCTGGGCCATGACGATGGCCAGACGGCTTGGGAACTGCACCAGGCCGACGTCATCCTGGTCGGCGTCTCGCGCACCTCCAAGACGCCGACCTGCATCTATCTGGCCAACCGGGGCATCAAGGCGGCCAACATCCCCTTCGTCCCCGGCTGTCCCCTGCCGCCGGAGCTGGACCAGGTGTCGCGTCCCCTGGTGGTGGGCCTGACCAAGGACCCGGAACGGCTGATCCAAATCCGCCGCAACCGCCTGCGCCTGTTGAACCAGGGCGAGGAAACCAGCTACGTCGATCCCGAGCAGGTGCGCTCCGAACTGTCGGAGGCGCGTCGCCTGTACAGCCGCAAGGGTTGGCCCGTCATCGACGTCACCCGCCGCTCCATCGAGGAGACGGCGGCCGAAATCCTCATGCTGCTGGCCCGCCGGCGGCCGGCGGGTGCCCCGCCCCTCAACCCGGTGGGAGAGCCGGCGGAGGGTCCGCGCCTGTCCCCCCGCCCGCCCCATTCTGGAATGTGAGTTCGCATGTCATCTGAGGATATTCCGCCGGCCTCCTTGACTCCGGTGCTGGCGACACAGCCCGTGGTGCTGGCGTCCGGCAGCGTCACGCGCCTGTCCATGCTGCGCCACGCGGGGCTGGAGGTGGTGGCCCACCGCCCCGGCGTGGATGAGGATGAGGTCAAGCTGTCCTGCAAGGCCGCGGGCCTGACGGTGGAGGAAACGGCGGAGGCCTTGGCCGAGCTGAAAGCCAGCCGCGTCGCGGCCAAGGTGCCGGGCGCCTATGTCATCGGCGCCGACCAGATGCTGGAATGCGAAGGCCGCTGGTTCGACAAGCCGGAGGACCGGCAGGCGGCGGCGGAGCAATTGCGCGCCCTGTCCGGCCGCACCCACCGGCTGGTGACCACCGCCGTGCTGTTCCACAACAACAGCCGCGTCTGGCATCAGACCGACCAGGCCAAGCTGACCATGCGGCCGCTGAGCGATGCCTTCATCCAGCGCTATCTGGACGCCGCCGGCGACGCGGTCCTGACGTCCGTCGGGGGCTACCAGCTGGAAGGTCTGGGCGCCCAGCTGTTCAGCCGCGTGGCCGGCGACCACTTCACCATCCTGGGCCTGCCGTTGCTGCCGCTGCTGAGCTTCCTGCGCGTGCGCGGCGTGCTGCCGGATTGAGGGAACACGGGGATATGATCAGCGGCAAGGCGAAGGTGGCCGGCGTCATGGGCTGGCCGGTGGGACATAGCCGCAGCCCCCGGCTGCACGGGTACTGGCTGGCGCACTACGGCATCGACGGCGCCTATGTGCCCCTGGCCGTGGCACCGGACCGCATCGAGCAGGCCCTGCGCGCCCTGCCCGCCCTGGGCTTCGCCGGCTGTAATGTCACGGTTCCGCATAAAGAAGCCGCGTTCCGTACCGTGGACCGGGTGGACGCGACCGCCCGGCGCATGGGGGCGGTCAACACCGTCATCGTCCATCCCGACGGCACGCTGGAGGGTCGCAACACCGATGGCTTCGGCTTCATCGAGAACCTGAAGGCCGGCGCCCCCGGCTGGACAGCCGCGACGGGGCCGGCGGTCATCATCGGCGCCGGCGGTGCCGCCCGGTCGCTGGTGGTGGCGCTGGCCGATGCCGGCGTGCCGGAAATCCGCCTGGTGAACCGCACCTTGGCGCGGGCCCAGGAACTGGTGGCGGAGCTGGGGCCCGGTGTGACCTGTCCGGTGACCGCCGTCCCCTGGGATGACCGCGCGGACGCCCTGGCCGATGCGCATGTCCTGGCCAATGCCACGACCCAGGGCATGGTGGGCCATCCGCCCCTGGACCTGGCCTTGGACGCCCTGCCCCGGGACGCCGTGGTGACCGACATCGTCTACACCCCGGTGGAAACGCCCCTGCTGGCGGCGGCCCAGGCCCGGGGTCATGTCGTGGTCGATGGGCGCGGCATGTTGCTGCACCAGGGCCGCCCCGGGTTCGAGGCTTGGTTCGGCCAGGCGCCCCAGGTGACGGACGCGCTGTACACCGCCGTCTTCGGGGACTGACCGGCCATGGTCAGGGTTATGGTCAGGGTTGTGATCATGGTCTGGAGGGGGACGGTCCGGTGATCGTACTCGGCCTTACCGGCTCCATCGGCATGGGCAAGTCCACGGCCGCTGCCATGCTGCGCCGCCTGGGCTGCCCGGTGCATGACAGCGACGCCACGGTGCATCGCCTCTATGCCAAGGGGGGTGCGGCGGTGGCGCCTATCGCCCAGGCCTTCCCCGGTGTCGTGCGCGATGGGGCGGTGGACCGGCAGCTGCTGTCGGCGGAGGTCATGGGCAACACCCCGGCGCTGCGGCGGCTGGAGGCCATCGTCCACCCCCTGGTGGCCCAGGCGCGGGACCGGTTCTTGCGCCGGTCGGCCGCGGCTGGGGCCAAGGTGGCGGTGCTGGACGTCCCTCTGCTGTTCGAGACGGGGGGGCAGGTCAACTGCGACCGTGTAGCCGTCGTTTCCGCCCCGCGCAGCCTGCAACGCGCCCGGGTGCTGGCCCGGCCGGGCATGAACCCCGGGAAGCTGGACGCCATCCTGCGCCGGCAGATGCCGGATGCCGAGAAGCGGCGGCGGGCGGATTTCATCGTGCCCACGGGCCTGGGCCGCGCGCTGACCTTGCGGCGGCTGGCCGGCATTGTCACACTGCTGTCGGGGAAGAGCGGCCGCGTCTGGCCGCCCCGCCCCCGTCCGTCGTCGATCCGTAGAGCCAGGTAGCCCGTTCCCATGCGTGAAATCGTTCTCGATACCGAAACCACCGGCGTGAATGCCTTGAGCGGCGACCGCGTGGTGGAAATCGGCTGCGTGGAGCTGTTGAACCACGTGGCCACGGGCAACAGCTGGCACGCCTACATCAACCCGGAACGCGACATGCCGGCGGAGGCGGAGGCCGTGCACGGCCTGTCGGCCGCCTTCCTGTCGGACAAGCCGGTGTTCGCCGCCGTGGCCGGCGACTTCCTGGATTTCATCCAGGACAGCCCGCTGATCATCCACAACGCCAGCTTCGACATGGGCTTCCTGAACGCGGAGTTCACCCGCCTGGGCATGAAGACCATGCCCATGGCGCGCTCGGTCGACACCGTGGCCATGGCGCGCAAGCGTTTCCCCGGCGCGCCGGCCAGCCTGGACGCCCTGTGCCGCCGCTTCGGCATCGACAATTCCGGCCGCACCTATCACGGCGCGCTGCTCGACGCCCAGTTGCTGGCCGAGGTCTATCTGGAACTGATGGGCGGGCGCCAGCCCGACCTGGTGCTGGGCGCCGCCACGGCGAAGACGACTGAGGTCGGCCTGGTGGTGGTTGAGGAAACCCGCGTGTTCCGCGCGCCGCGGCCGCACGCCGCCTCGCCCGAGGAACTGGAGGCCCACGCCGCCTTCCTCAAGGCCATCAAGTCGCCGCTGTGGCTGGCGGGGGACGAACCGGCGACGGCAACCGCCGGCTGATCCTACGGCAGCAGCACCGTGGAACCGGTGGTGCGGCGGGCCTCCAGGGCGATGTGGGCCTGGGCGGCGTCCTTCAGCGCGAAGGTCTGGCGCACGTCGATCTTCACCTTGCCGGATAGCACGGCGGCGAACAGGGCGTTGGCGCTGTCACGCAGTTCCTGGGTGGTGGCGACGTAGCCGCCCAGCGATGGCCGGGTCAGGAACAGCGACCCCTTGGTGTTCAGGATGCTGATATCCACGGCGCCCACGGGGCCCGAGGCGTTGCCAAAGCTGACCATGGTGCCCAGACGGCTGAGGCAGTCCAGGCTCTGGTAGAACGTGTCCTTGCCGATGCTGTCGTAGACGACGGGCACGCCCTGTCCGTTGGTGATTTCCTTGACCCGCTCCACGAAGTTTTCGCGGGTATAGACGATGGCGTGGTCGCAGCCATTGGCGCGGGCCAGTTCCGCCTTCTCGTCCGACCCCACGGTGCCGATGACGGTGGCGCCCAGCGCCTTTGCCCACTGGCAGGCGATCAGCCCCACCCCGCCGGCGGCGGCGTGCAACAGGATGGTCTGCCCCGGCTTCACCGGGAAGGTCCGGTGCAGCAGGTAATGCGCGGTGAGGCCCTGCAGCAGCATGGCGGCCCCGGTCTGGTCGTCGATGCCGTCGGGCAGGTGGATCAGGCGTTCGGCCGGATACAGCCGCGCCTCGGCATAACCGCCGGTGCCGCCAGTGCAATAGCCCACCCGGTCGCCAACCTTGAAGTAATAGACGTCGGGGCCCACCGCCTCCACCACGCCCGCCGCCTCCATGCCCGGGATCAAGGGCAGTGGATTCTTGTAGAGGCCGGTGCGGACATAGACGTCGATGTAGTTCAGCCCGACGGCTGTTTGGCGCAGGCGGACCTGACCGGGCCCCGGTTCCCCCACCGCCACCTCCTCCCACTTCATCACCTCCGGACCGCCGGTCTGGTGGATGCGGATGGCGTGGACCATGCTTGGCTCCTGATACGGGCGAGTGGACGAAGTTGAAACCAGCTCCATGAGGTGAAGCCCTCATGGAGCTGGAGGAGGCGGTGAGGATGACGAAGCCGGCGAATGCCGGCGCCTGAGGGGCGGCTTAAGACAGTGTCTCTTTCAGGAAGGTGGCGGTGCGCTGGTTGGCCAGGTCGGCGGCCGCGGCATCGTAATGCTCCCCACCCACGCGGGCGAAGGCGTGATCCTGGTCGGTGTATAGGTATTGGGTGATGAGGTGGTTGCCTTCGATGGCGGCGCTCACCTTCGCGCGCGTCTCATCGGAGGAGAACTTGTCCTTGCCGGCGGTGTGCAGCAGCAGCGGCTTGGTGATGGCGCTGATCTCCCCCAGCGCGCCGTCCAGCCCCACGCCGTAATAGCTGACGTTGGCGTCGGCATCGGAGCGCGTGGCCATCAGGAAGGCCAGCTTGCCGCCCAGGCAATAGCCCAGGGTGCCGACCTTGCGGCCGGTCGCCTCATGTTCGCGCAGGAAATTGACGCTGGCGATCAGATCCTCCACCCCGCTGGCCTCGCTGAAGCCGTTGTACAGCTGGAAGGCCCGCTGCCATTCGGCCTCGGTCTTGTCGGTCAGCTGCACGCCCGGCTCCTGCCGCCAGAACAGGTCGGGGCACAGCGCCGTATAGCCCAACGCCGCGTAATGGTCGCACAGGGCGCGCATGTTGGCGTTGACGCCGAATATCTCCTGGATCAGCACCAGGCCCGGGCCCTTGCCGCTGCTCGGGATGGCCAGATAGCCGTCGAAACTGCCACCGTCGGTGGCTTCGATCGTCACAGTGGTCATGCGCTACCCCTTTGATTTGGTTGCCAAGTGCCGTGGTTAAAAAACGGGTCGTTTCTTAATGGGCCTATAGTAGCGGTTGGCGCGGGGCCTGTCACCGTGATGGCCGTTCCCGTTCCCGTCATTGGCCGGAAGCGCTAGAGGCCAGCAGGGCGTCTAAGGCTTCCGGCGTGGTCACGGGCAGCGAGCAGCGCATGTCCTGGCAGACATAGGCGGTCGCCTTGCCGCCCAGCATGGCCTTGCCGGCTGCCGGATGCGGCTCCGGCAGGTTCTGTCCCGGCGGCAGGCGGCTGACCACCAGGGTCGGCCGCGACTGGTTGCGCAAGACGGCGTTGAAGGGCTCCACCTCATCCGCCTCGCCCACCAGCACGACCTGCACCCCGTTCAGCAGCGTTTCGGCCGTGTTGAGGAAGGTCGACAGCGGAAAGAAGTTGCGTCCCAGCTCACCGCTGAAGGCTGACATCAGCGTGTCCGCGCGGGCGCGGTAGCCGTCCTGCCCCGTCAGCATCCACAGGCGCGTGAGATTGCCCAACTGGGTGCCGTTGCCGGCGGGCACGGCGTTGTCGTGGGCGTGGCGCGGGCGGATCAGCAGGTCGCCCACGTCATCGGCCGTGGTGTAATAGCCGCCGTCGGCCTCATCCCAGAAATGGTGGTCCAGCGTTGCCGTCCAGCGCGCGGCCTGGTCCAGGAAGGCGACCTCGCCCGTGATCTCATGCAGCGTCAGGGCGGCCTTCCCCATGTTGGCGTAGTCTTCCAGCAAACCGGCATGACGGGCCCGGCCGCCCCGGCCGCTGTGGTACAGGCGATCCAACCCGTCCGCGCCACTATGGCCCAGGCTTGTTACAACATGGGTATAGGCGTCGATGGCGGCCTCGATCCACCCGGGTTGTTCGAAGACGAAGCCGGCGCGGGCCAGGGCCGCGATCATCAGGCCGTTCCAGTCGGCCAGCACCTTGTCGTCCCAGCCGGGGCGGATGCGCAGGGCCCGCGCCTTCAGCAGGCGGGCGCGGGCATGGGCCAGGCGGTTTTCCTCGGCACTGCCCGGCGCCAGGGGCGTGCGTCGGTTCAGGATGGTGTGGCCTTCCCAATTGCCCAGTTCGGTCACGTCATAGTGGACGCGGAACAGCTCGGCATCCTCGCCCAGCAGGCGGTCGACTTCCGCCTTGGTCCAGACGTAGAAGCGCCCCTCCTCTCCTTCGCTGTCGGCATCCAGGGTGGCGCCGAAGGCACCGCCCGGCACCTTCATTTCATTCAGCACCCAGCCCACGGTCTCCCGGACCCGGACCTCCAGCAGCGGGTCCCGGGTGCCCTGCCACACCTGGGTCATCAACGCCACCAGTTGGGCGTTGTCGTACAGCATCTTCTCGAAATGCGGGACCAGCCACTGTTCGTCCGTGGAATAGCGGGCGAAGCCACCGGCCAAGTGGTCGTAGATGCCGCCATTGGCCATATGGGTCAGGGTGGTGATGACGGCGTCGCGCAGGTCCGTGCGGCCGGTGCGCAGGTGGGCGCGCCACAGCAAGTCGAAGATGCTGGGCTGCGGAAACTTGGGCGCGCCGTTGATGCCGCCCAGGAAGGGGTCGACCTCCCGTACCAGGCGATCGGCCACCGCGTTCAGGGCGCCGATGGTCACCGCCTCCCCCGGGTTGCCCTGGGATAGGCGGGCCAGCGCGTCGCCCAGGGCCTTCACGTTGCGGCTGACCTTGCCGGGGTCCTGGGCGTAAGTTTCCGCCACGCCCTGCAGCACATCAGGGAAACCGGGCCGGCCATAGCGGCCGCTGGGCGGGAAATAGGTACCGCCCCAGAACGGCTCCCCCTTGGGCGTCAGGAACATGGTCAGGGGCCAGCCACCCTGCTGACCCAGCAAGGACAGCGCCTGCTGGTAGACCTGGTCCACGTCCGGCCGTTCCTCCCGGTCCACCTTGATGTTGACGAACAGGTCGTTCATCAGACTGGCGATGGCCTGATTCTCAAAGCTTTCATGGGCCATGACATGGCACCAATGGCAGGCGGCATAGCCCACGGACAACAGTATGGGCTTGCCCAGCGCCTGGGCCTCGGCGAACGCTTCCGGTCCCCAGGCGCGCCAATGAACCGGGTTGTCCTTGTGCTGCAGCAGGTAGGGGCTGGTTTCATGAACCAAAAGGTTCGCCGCCGCTTGTGTCGTATCCGATACCGCCATGGGGTTCACGCTCTTTGGACTGAATGATGAGGCCGTTGAAGGTTCCGTGCCGCTTTGACCCCACTGTAGCCTCCGCTACAGTGAAGGTCAGAAAAAAGAGACGGGGTTGCAGGGACCTAACCCTTGTTAGTGCCCCGGCCCATGGCTTTAGAGGTCAACCGAACAGGAAGGTTTCCCCCATGAAAATAACCGTCGACGTCGATTGCACCCCGGAAGAGGCACGTGCTTTCCTGGGGCTGCCGGATGTGAAGCCCATGCAGGACGCCCTGATGCGGCAGATGCAGGACCGCATCAGCGCCAACTTGGCGGCCATGGACCCGGACGCCTTGTTGAAAACCTGGCTGCCCGTGGGCATCCAAGGGTTCGAGCAGTTGCAGAAAATGATGTGGAACCAGATGACCTCCGCCATGGGCGGGGGCAAGGATACGAAGTGACCGATCCCGCACCCTATTTCGACCGACACGTCTTCTTTTGCACCAATGAGCGGGCGCCCGGCCATCCCCGCGGCTGCTGCAAGGAAAAAGGCTCAGAAGCCTTGCGCGACCATATGAAGGCCGCCGCCAAGGAGGCCGGCCTGGGCAAGAAGGTGCGGGTCAACGCCGCCGGCTGCCTGGACCGGTGTGAATTGGGGCCGACGCTGGTGATCTATCCGGAGGGCGTCTGGTACACCTGCGCCACCACCGGCGACGTCGATGAAATTGTGAAGACTCACCTGGTGGAGGGCGGCCGGGTGGAGCGCTTGATGCTATATCCGGATGAGAAAGTGCCGGCGCACCGCGCCCGCAAAGCCGCCGCCGCAGACTGACCCAACCCCCATGTCCCTCTACAGCACCGACACTATTTTCGCCCTGGCCTCCGCCCCCGGCCGGGGCGGTGTCCAGGTCATCCGCCTGTCCGGTCCCAAGGCCGGGGCCGCCCTCTCAGCCCTGATGGGGCGCTCCCTTCCCCCGCCGCGCCGGGCCACGCTGGCCCGGCTGAAGGACCAGGGGGGTGAGGTCTTCGACCAGGCGCTGGTGCTTTGGTTCCCGGCGCCGGACAGTTTCACCGGTGAGGACGTGGCGGAGCTGCACCTGCACGGGGGCCGCGCGGTCCTGGCGGCAGCCAGCGAGGCGCTGACGGCGCAGGGCCTGCGCGTGGCGGAGCCGGGTGAGTTCAGCCGGCGCGCCTTCGAGGCCGGCAAGCTGGACCTGACGGAGGCGGAGGCCATCGCCGATCTGGTGGACGCTGAGACGGCCGCCCAGCGGCGCCAGGCCTTGCGCCAGATGGACGGCGCCTTAGGGCAGTTGTACGAGGGCTGGCGTCACCGCCTGGTACGGGCCTTGGCCCATCTGGAGGCGGACATCGACTTCCCGGATGAGGACCTGCCCCATGGCTTGGCGCCGGCCGTGGTGCCAGTGCTGACCAGCCTGTACCAGGAAATCGGGGGCCATCTGGCGGATGGGCACCGGGGCGAGCGCCTGCGCGAGGGCTTTTCCATCGCCATCCTGGGCGCGCCCAATGCCGGCAAGTCCAGCCTGCTGAACGCCCTGGCCCGACGGGACGCGGCCATTGTCTCCGCCACCGCCGGCACGACGCGCGATGTGATCGAGGTGAACCTGGATCTAGGTGGTTTCCCGGTCATCCTGGCCGACACTGCCGGCTTGCGCGACGCCGCCGATGAGATTGAGCGGGAGGGCATCCGCCGGGCGCTGGCCCGGGCGGAGAAGGCCGACCTGAAGCTGCTGGTGCTGGATTGTTCCACGTGGAACATCGGGGATGGGGCGGAAGCCACCTTAGCCCTGGCTGACGGTGACGCGCTGGTGGTGCTGAACAAACGCGACCTGTGCACCTATGTGCCGTCCATGGTGGCGGGGCGTACCGCCATCGCCGTTTCCGCCGCCACGGGCGAAGGCCTAGCCGATCTGCTGGCGGCGCTGCAGCGTATCGTCGGCGACCGCCTGATGCCGGGCGCCGCCCCCTCCCTCACCCGCGCCCGGCATCGTCAAGCGCTGGAAGATTGCCGCGCCGCCTTGGCGCGGGCCTTGCGCGCCGACTTGCCGGAGCTGGCGGCCGAGGATGTTCGGCTTGCCGCGCGGGCCCTGGGCCGGATCACCGGACGGGTCGATGTGGAGGACTTGCTGGACGTCATCTTCCGGGACTTCTGCATCGGGAAGTGAGGCTATTCAGCGGCATGATGGTCCTGCCGTTGTAGGATGCGACCGCATCCGCCGGAGTTTTGCGGGAAGCGTCGGCGGACCGCAAAACGAGGAAGCCAAGCCTGCGGAGCAGGCGCCCGGCGCTTGGGGGTCGGGAAATGGATGTTTCACGTGAAACATCGGGTGTGCCTCACGGATTCATGGCCGTTATCCCTTGGCGCCCTTTGACTCATCCGGCCCCCACCCCTAAAGTCCGCGCCATGCAAACCTATGACGTCATTGTGGTTGGCGCCGGCCATGCTGGCTGCGAAGCCGCCGCCGCCGCCGCGCGGCTGGGCGCCCGCACCGCCCTGTACACCCACCGTCTCGACACGGTGGGGGAGATGAGCTGCAACCCGGCCATCGGCGGCCTGGGCAAGGGCCACCTTGTCCGTGAGATCGACGCCATGGACGGGGTCATGGGCCGGGTGACCGACCGTGCCGGCATCCAGTTCCGCGTGCTGAACAAATCCAAGGGCCCTGCCGTCCGCGGTCCGCGGGCCCAGGCGGACCGCAAGCTGTACCGCCAAGCTATGCAGGCTACCCTGGCGGAGCAGGAGAACCTGACCCTGGTGGCCGCCGCCGTCGAGGATCTGGTGATCGACGCCCAGGGCCGGGTGGCCGGTATCGTCACCGCCGCCGGTGAGACGGTCATGGCCGGGGCCGTGGTGCTGACCACCGGTACCTTCCTGCGGGGCCTGATCCACATCGGTGAGGAGAAGATCCCCGCCGGCCGTGTGGGGGAGGCGCCGGCCCTGGGCCTGTCCGAGACGCTGATGCGCGTGGGCTTCCCTTTGGGTCGTCTGAAGACCGGCACCCCGCCGCGCCTGGATGGTCGCACCATCGATTGGGCCAGCTTGGAGATGCAGCCGGGCGACGATCCGCCGCCGCCCTTCTCCTACCTTACGGATCGGATCACCACGCCGCAGGTGCCCTGCCACATCACGTGGACCAGTGCGCGGGTGCATGAGGTCATTCGCGCCAACCTGCACCGCGCGCCCATGTATTCCGGGCAGATCGAGGGCATTGGCCCGCGCTACTGCCCGTCGGTGGAGGACAAGATCGTCCGCTTCGCCGACAAGGAGAGGCACCAGATCTTCCTGGAGCCGGAGGGCCTGGACGACGACACCGTCTATCCCAACGGCATCTCCACCTCCCTGCCCCGTGACGTGCAGCTGGAGATCCTGAAGGCCATCCCCGGGCTGGAGCATGTCACCATGCTGCGGCCGGGCTATGCCATCGAATACGATTACGTCGACCCGCGCGAACTCGGGCCCACGCTGGAGACTCGCCGCCTGCCCCGCCTGTTCCTGGCCGGCCAGATCAACGGCACCACAGGGTATGAGGAGGCGGCGGCCCAGGGTTTGGTGGCTGGTCTGAACGCGGCCCTGGTCGTGTCCGGTTCCGCGCCTTTCGTGTTGGACCGCGCCGAATCCTACATCGGCGTGATGATCGACGACCTGATCACCCGGGGCACGTCGGAACCCTACCGCATGTTCACCAGCCGGGCGGAATACCGTCTGTTGCTGCGGGCCGACAATGCCGACCAGCGCCTGACCCCCCGTGGGCTTTCCCTGGGCTGTGTGGGTGAGGTGCGCGCAGCCGCCTTCGGCGCCAAGCTGGTCGCCCTGGACCACGCGCGCCAGTTGGCCGGCACCCTGTCGGCCACGCCCAATGAGCTGGCCAAGCATGGCCTGACCATCAACCAGGACGGCGTGCGCCGCAGCGTCGCCGACCTGCTGCGTTACCCCGACATCGACCTGGCCCGCCTGGGCGCCATTTGGCCGGAGCTGAACGGCTTCACGCCGGAGATCGCGGAGCAGGTGGAAATCGACGGGCGCTATGCCGGCTATCTCGATCGGCAGGAGGCGGATATCCGCGCCTTCCGCCGGGATGAGGCCTTGGCCCTGCCCGTGGACCTGGACGTGGATGCCATCGCCTCCCTATCCGCCGAAATCCGCACCAAGCTGCGCCAGGTACGCCCCGCCACCCTGGGGGCCGCCGCGCGTATTCCGGGCATGACGCCGGCGGCGCTGACCGCCTTGCTGCGGCATGTCAAAAAGCGCCCTGCCCGCCCGGCCCCTGGGCCCGCCCATACCGACGACACCACGAGTGCCGCATGACCCCTGCCGATTTCGCCGCCCGGTTCGCTGTTTCACGTGAAACACTGGACCGGCTTACCGTCTATGCCCAGCTGCTGGCCAAGTGGAATCCCGCCATCAACCTGGTGGCCAAGTCCACCGTGGCCGATGTCTGGGAACGCCATATGGCGGACAGCGCCCAGCTGTACGCCCTGCTGCCGCCTGGCACACATACACAGGTGGACATGGGCAGCGGCGCTGGGTTTCCCGGCCTGGTCATGGCCATCCTGGGCGTGCCCGACGTTCACCTGATCGAAAGCGATACGCGCAAGGCCACCTTCCTGCGGGAGGTGGCGCGGGCCACCGGGACCCAGGTCACGGTACACGCCCAGCGTATCGAACAAGCGCCGGAGATCGTGGCCGACGTGGTGACCGCCCGCGCCCTGGCCGCCCTGCCCGAACTGCTGGACTGGGGCTATCGTTTCCTGAAACCGGGGGGGCAGTGCCTGTTCCTGAAGGGCAGGACCGCCGCCGAGGAATTGACCCTCGCCGCCCAATCCTGGACAATGACCGTCTCCCAAGTCCCCAGCATCACGGACCCATCGGGGACCATCCTTATTCTTGGTGAGATCGCCCGTGCCCGCTGACGCCCCCACCCCCGCGCCGAAGCGAGCGCGCATCCTCGCCCTTGCCAACCAGAAGGGCGGCGTGGGCAAGACCACGACCACCATCAACCTGGGTACCGCCCTGGCGGCCACCGGCAAGCGCGTGCTGATCGTGGACAACGATCCGCAGGGCAACGCCTCTACCGGCCTGGGCATCGGCCGGACGGAACGCGGCGTCGGCACCTATGAGTTGCTGTTCGGCGAGACGACGGTGGCGGCCGCGGTGCGCGGCACCAGCATTCCCAAGCTGTTCGTGGTCACCGCCTCCGCCGACCTGTCGGGCGCCGAGCTGGAATTGGTGGAGCTGGAGCGGCGCGAGTTTCGCCTGCGCGACGCCCTGTCCAGCGCCGGCGCCGATTACGACTATATCTTGATCGACTGCCCCCCAGCCCTGGGGTTGCTGACCCTGAATGCTCTGGCGGCGGCCGATTCGGTGCTCGTGCCGCTGCAATGCGAGTTTTACGCCCTGGAGGGCCTGTCGCAGCTGATCCGCACCATCGAACGGGTGAAGCGCACCTTCAACCCTAGCCTGGAAATCCAGGGCGTGGTGCTGACCATGTTCGACCGGCGCAACAACCTGTCTGACATGGTGGCCGCCGACGTGCGCGGCTTCTTCGGCGAAAAAGTCTATGAGACGGTCATCCCCCGCAATGTCCGTGTCTCCGAGGCGCCCAGCCACGGCAAGCCGGTGCTGCTCTACGATCTGAAGTCGGCGGGCGCCCAGGCCTATATTCATTTGGCGGGAGAGGTTTTGAAGCGTGAGCGTAACCGGCAGTCAGTCCATGGATGAGATGAAGAAGCGCAGCAACCTGGGGCGCGGCCTGTCCGCGCTGTTTGCCGAGGTGGCGGACGAGCAGGAGCCGGTGGAAAAGGGCCGTCCGCCCCGGACGCTGCCCATTGAGCTGCTGCATCCCGGCCGCTATCAGCCCCGCCGCCACTTTGACGAGGAGGCCATCCGCAGCCTGGTGGACAGCATCCGCGAACGCGGCGTGCTGCAGCCCATCCTGGTGCGCAAGCTGGAGGATGGCGGCGTCGGTGGCAGCGCCCGCTACGAGATCATCGCGGGTGAGCGCCGCTGGCGCGCCGCCCAGCTGGCCGGTTTGCACGAGGTGCCGGTGGTGGTGCGGTCGCTGACCGACCGCGAGGCCTTGGAAATCGCGCTGGTCGAGAACATCCAGCGCCAGGACCTGACGCCCCTGGAAGAGGCCGAGGGCTTCCAGCGCCTGATGGATGAGTTCAACCACACGCAAGAGGATCTGGCCCGCGCCGTGGGCAAGAGCCGCAGCCATGTCGCCAACATGCTGCGCCTGCTGGCCCTGCCCGACGCCGTGAAGGCGCTGGTGCAAGATGGCAGCCTGACCATGGGCCACGCCCGCGCCCTGCTGACCGCCGCTGATCCCCTCGCCTTGGCGCGTGAGGTGGTGAAGCGCGGCCTGAACGTCCGCCAGACGGAACAGTTGGTGAAGGACGCCGCCAATCCGGCCGCCCGTCCCGCCCCCGCCCCCAAGACCGCCGACACCCTGGCGCTGGAGAAGGAGCTGGCGGCCGAGCTGGGCCTGAAAGTGGCGCTGAAGGCCAAGGGCCAGGCCGGCAGCCTGACCGTGCATTACGCCAACCTGGACCAGTTGGACGGGTTGCTGGCGCGGCTGAAGCAGCGCTTCTGAACTTCGGGCATGTATAGCTCATAAAAAAAGCGCCATCAGTGCCATCACTGACGGCGCTTTTTTTATCGGGGGACGGGCTTTACGCGCCCGACCGTCTGGCCAGCTGCGCCACTTGGAAAAACGCGCGGGCGCACAGGGTCTCATCCGGCATGTTGGTGCGTTTGCAGTCGGCTTCCGCGTCCATCAGGCGGTCCAGGGCCAGGGCCAGGTTCGGTAGGGTCCAGCGCCGCACCTGGTTGGTGATTTGGTTTTCCATCTTGAAGAACACCGGCGGCCGCAGAGCCTTCACCGCCTGCTGCGCTGTTTGCCCCCGGGTGGTGTGGTAGACGGCCATTTGCAGACGCTGGAAATGGCGTTGGGCGGACCGCAGGATGGGGACAGGGCTGGTCCCCTCCCCGAACAAACGGCCCAACGCCCGGTCGATGCTGGCGATGTCGCCATCGGCGGCGGCCAGGGCCGGCTCATCCATGTCCAGGGCGGCGCTGTCGCCGATGACGGTGCGCACATCCTCCAGCGTCACGCGGCTGGCCCCCATCATGTAGATGGCCAGCTTGTCCACCTCGCCGCGCGCCACGGCGCGGTCGCCCACCAAATTGGCGGCCAGCCAGTCGCGGGCGTCGGTGTCGATGGTCAGCTTGTGCTCCCCCAGGATGCGGGCGATGGTCACCGCCAGCTCCCCCTCCTCCTCCACATAGCAGGCGATGGCGGCGGCCTTGTCGTCCGACTCGAACAGGGCGCGCAGCTTGGACGATTTCCCCAGGTCGCCCGCTTCCACCACCGCCAGGGTGTCGCCGCTGGGCGGCTGCTTCAGCAGGGCCTGGAAGGCGACAGTGACCGACTCGTCGGCGTCACGCACCCGCACCAGCCGGCGGCCGCCGGTCAGGGCCATGGCCGCCATCTCGTCATTCAGGCGGGCGCCGTCGCCGCTGATCTGGTCGGCCTTCAGGTCGCTGACACGGAAGGGGTCGTTCAGGTCGGCGACCACCGCGCGGGCCAGCGTCTTGGCGCGCTCCCGCACCAGGCCGGTGTCGGGGCCATAGACCAGGACGGCGACGATGCCGGCGGCGGGGCTTTTGCAGAAGCCATCGGCGTTGCGCGGCTGGACCTTCACGGGCGCCTCCCGGGAGTGAAAAGGGCCGCCCCGGTCGGTGGCGGCCCATCAACACGAAACAACGCCAAGAACCTTACTTGTCCTTGGCTGATTGGACCACCGATCCACGGTCGAAATACAGCGACAGGCGCGTGGTGATCTCCTCCGCCAATTCGGTCAGGGCGCGATCATAGGCGTCCTGCTCGGTGACCATGGTGGAGTATTGCGCCTCTGAGATGTCGTAGCTGACGATGGACCGGCTGGAGGTGCGGTACAGCGTTTTGCCCGTCTTGTTGTCGATCAGTTGGTAATCGGCCATGACGTGCAAGCGGGCGCGGGTGGCGGTGGCGTCGCGCTGGATACCCAGGTCTTCCTTGTAGGAATTCATGCGCACGTTCAGACGGTAATCCGGCTTCACCGGCCGACCGTCATCCTGGTAGAAGCGGTCGATCAGGTTGTTGCGCAGCATCTGGCCGATACGGTCGGGGATGATGTCGATGGATACCGACGCCATTTGCGACCGCGTCGACGGCTTGCCCGACAGGCTGTGGTCCCCGTAGACGGTGTGGAAGCCGCAGGCGGACAGCGCCAGGGGCGCCGCCGCCAGTATCACTCCCACCACCGCCTTGCGGATCACGGCCTTGAAGCCGGGGTCAGACGACAACATTGATCACCCGGTTGGGTACGACGATGACCTTGCGCACGGGCTTTCCCTCCAGGGCGCGCTGCACGTTGGGCTCCGCCAGGGCCAGCGCCTCGGCCTCTTCCTTGGCGATGTCCTTGGGCAGGTGCAGGGTGGCGCGCAGCTTGCCATTGACCTGCACCGCCACGGTGGCGGTGTCCTCGGTCGCCAGAGCTTCATCCGCCACCGGCCAGACCGAGTCGACCAGCAGGGTGTCATGACCCAGCACGGACCACAACTCCTCAGCCAGGTGCGGCATCATCGGGCCGATCAGGCGCACCAGCACCTCCAACCCCTCGCGCAGCACGGCGGCGTCACCGGCATCAGCACCGGCCTTGCCGTCCAGCTTCTCCAAGGCGTTGGACAACTCGCGGATGCGGGCCACCGCCTTGTTGAAGCGGAAACGCTCCAGGTCCTCGCCGATGGCGGCCACGGTCTTGTGCACCATGCGGCGCGCATCGGTGGCCAGCGGCGACAGTTCGGCCGGGATGGACGTGCCGGCGGGCGGCAGGGTGACGGACGGCTCCGTCACCAGGCGCCACAGGCGGTTGATGAAGCGCCAGGCGCCGTCGATGCCGGCCTCGGTCCATTCCAGGTCGCGGTCCGGCGGGCTGTCGGACAGCATGAACAGGCGGGCGGCGTCGGCACCGTAGGTGTCGATGATGTGCGCCGGGTCCACCACGTTCTTCTTGGACTTCGACATCTTGATGATGGGACCGACGGTCACCGGGCCGCCGCCCTCGCGCTGCACCGACTTGCCGTCCACCACGTCCACGTCCGACGGCAGCAGCCACTTGCCCTCGGCGTCCTGGTAGGTCGCGTGGGTCACCATGCCCTGGGTGAACAGTCCCTCGAACGGTTCCTTCAGGTCGGTGTAGCCGACATGGGACAGGGCGCGTGTCCAGAAGCGCGCGTACAGCAGGTGCAGCACCGCGTGCTCGATGCCACCGATGTACTGGTCGACCGGCAGCCAGTAGGCCGCCTCCTCCCGGTTGAAAGCCTGGCCTTCGACGCGCGGGCTGGCGAAACGCAGGAAATACCAGCTCGACTCGATGAAGGTGTCGAAGGTGTCGGTCTCGCGCACCGCCGCCGTGCCGCAGGTGGGGCAGGCCACATGCTTCCATGTCGGGTGGCGGTCCAGCGGGTTGCCCGGCTGGTCGAAGGTCACATCATCCGGCAGCGTCACCGGCAGCTGGTCCTCCGGCACGTGCACCAGCCCGCAGCTGGGGCAATGGATGACCGGGATGGGGCAGCCCCAATAGCGCTGGCGCGACACGCCCCAGTCGCGCAGGCGGAAGATGGTGGTGCGCTGGCCACGGCCCATGGCCTCGATGCGCTCACCGGCCGCCTGCTTGGCGGCCTCCACGTCCATGCCGTCCAGGAACTGGGAATTGCGCAGCAGGCCCGGGCCGGTATAGGCCTCCGTGCCCACGTCGAACGTCGCCGGGTCCTCACCCTCCGGCACCACCACGGGGGTGACCTTCAGGCCGTACTTGCGGGCGAAGTCCAGGTCGCGCTGGTCGTGCGCCGGGCAGCCGAAGATGGCGCCGGTGCCGTATTCCATCAGCACGAAGTTGGCGATGTACACCGGCAGCGTCCAGCCGGGCACGAAGGGATGCTCGGCGGTGATGCCGGTGTCGAAGCCCTTCTTCTCCGCCGTCTCGATGGCCTCTTCCGAGGTGCCGACGCGGTTGCAGTCGGCGATGAACTCGGCCACGGCCGGGTTCTTCTCCGCCAGCGCCAAGGCGATGGGGTGGTTAGGGGAGATGCCGACGAAGCTGGCGCCGAACAGGGTGTCTGGCCGGGTGGTGAACACCTCGACTTCAGGCTCCGTCGAAATACCCTCGGGTGCCGTCAGCTGGAAACGGAAGCGCAGGCCGGTGGACTTGCCGATCCAGTTCTCCTGCATGATCCGCACTTTTTCCGGCCAGCGGTCCAGCGTGGCCAGGGCCGACAGCAGATCGTCGGCGAAGTGGGTGATCTTCAGGAACCATTGCGACAGCTTGCGCTTTTCCACCAGCGCGCCGGTGCGCCAGCCGCGGCCGTCCACCACCTGCTCGTTGGCCAGCACGGTGTTGTCGACGGGGTCCCAGTTGACCCAGCTTTCCTTGCGATAGGCCAGGCCGGCCTTCAGGAAATCCAGGAACATCTTCTGCTCGTGCCGGTAATATTCCGGACGGCAAGTGGCGATCTCGCGGTTCCAGTCGATGGCCAGGCCCATGGACTGCAACTGGCCCCGCATCGTGGCGATGTTCTCGTACGTCCACTTGCCGGGGTGGACCTTGCGCTCCAGCGCGGCGTTTTCCGCCGGCAGGCCGAAGGCATCCCAGCCCATGGGATGCAGGACGTTGAAGCCCTTGGCCCGCTTGTAGCGGGCGATCACGTCGCCGATGGTGTAATTGCGGACGTGGCCCATGTGGATGCGCCCCGAGGGATAGGGGAACATCTCCAGGACGAAATACTTCGGCCGGGCAGGGTCCGCGGAAACGGCGAAGCTGTTCCGGTCGGCCCAGGCCGACTGCCACTTCGCCTCGTTTTCCCTGACATTGTACCGGGACATGGAAAAACCGCCTTCTCTCGGGTGTCGCGCCGGCCATCAGCCCGGAAGGGCCGGGGCGTCACCCCCTCCCGGCGGGCGCCGGGGCGTTGCGAGAGGAGACAGTCGCCCGCCGGCGATGGATCAGCTTACTTCGGGGGGGCCTGCTGGATGCGCAGCTGACGCGCCCGGGTGAGGACGGTGTCCTCAAGCTGGCTGTTGGTTTCGGCGGCCACGGTGGCGTCGCGCCACTGGCCACCCTGGTCGACCTGGCGGAACACGGTCACGCGCACGCCATCGGCGCGCAGCGTGCTGTCCAGGACGTACAGGTTGATCTTGAACCGCTCGCCCGGGGTGCTGGGCGGGCTGTACCAGTCGGTGATGATCACGCCGGTGTAGGGGTCGGCCGAAATCAGCGGCAGGAAGCCGATGGTGTCCAGCGACGCGCGCCACAGGAAGGCGTTGACCGTCGGGCCCACCGCCTGCACGGCGGTGTTGGACGTGCCGACCGGGCCAGAGGTGTTCTGGCGCATCAGGATCGAGACGGGCTTGGGGGCGGCCTTCGCGTCGTCGTCATCGCCCCAGCCCAGCCAGGAGCAAGCGGACGTGGAAAGCAGAAGTCCGGCAACCAGGAGGGAGCGGCCAATGAAAAAAGCGGAGCGCGACGGCATGTGATTGTCACCCAGGGTCACGAGAACGGTTCCTTAGATCAAAAAAGCCGCTGGGACGCAAGGCCGGCCAAGCGGCCGTGACGAAGCGTAACGTTGGCGCAGGGTGGGGCGCGGGGGATGGTGCGCGCGGATGGGGACGGGCGGCGGTGGACGGAAACCTAGAAACGGAATTCTACCACGGCGGTGGCCACGTTACCTGTCGGGTGCGGACTGGACTGTCCCGCCATCGCGGCCGGGTTGCCGCTCTCCAGATCCGCAGCCCAGTGGATCAGGTCCAGACCCAGGGTGGTGTCTCCCCTCACCTTCCACGACAAACCCAGGCCATAGGCCTGGTAGGTCGTCCAATTCTCCGTCTCGCTGCCGTGCCAGAACAGGGTCAGGCCATAGGGGCCGTTCTCGTAGGTGCCCTGCACAGTGGCGCCCCGGGTGTCGCCGGGGGAGGGGGCGGTACGGTTGCGCAGCAGGCCGCTGTCGCCATCGTCGAACAGCACCGTGCCCACCGTGAAGCCGCCATAGGTCAGGCCGCCGGCCAGCGTGACGGTGGAGGTGTCGCGCAGCCAGCCGTGGGCGGCGTCGGCATGGTTGTAGGCGGCGCCCAGCTCATACTGCAGGGGGCCCCAGTCGCCCCGATAGTTCACGGCCCCCTCCCAGAAGTTGGTCTCGGCTGGGATGGTGCTGGCGGCCACGATGTCCTGGCCGAAGGCCCGGCGCTCCGGGGCGTAGGAAAGGCCGGCCTTCAGGCCGAACAGGCGGGGCGTCTCATAATCCACCTTGGTGGCGTCGTCGCTGTCGCGGGCGGCATAGGCGCGGCCCAGCGCCGTACCTGGGGGCCGCACGCGTCCGCTCTGCGTCCAGAAGCCGTCCATCTCCCCGCCCACCAGCAGAGGCAGCAGGTCGGTCGCCCGCTCCGACGCCCCCCAGCTCTGGCCCAGGCGGACCTTGCCCCAGCCGCCGGCGGCGTAGACATAGGCCTGGTCGATGCCGATCCCCTGCCGGTCGGCGTTGCCCGGCCGGTCGGTGCTGCGCCCGGTGTTGCCTGAGCCGACGCGCAGCAGCGCGCCGTAGGTCACGCCGCTGTCCGTTACCGTCTCTAGGCTGCCGGTGACGGCATAGGCGCCGACCGCGTCCCAATGGGCGTCCCCCGCCGCTGGCCGATCGGTACCGACCACCCCGCCCTGGGCCACGCCCGACAGGTGATAGTCGACCTGGGCGCGGGCCGCGTGCAGGGGGGCCAGCACGGCGATGGCGGCGCAAAGGGAGGCGGCGCACAGGGGGGCGGCGCACAGGGGGGCGGCGCACAGGGGAAGGCGCAGGACGGCGGGGATGGGGCGGGTCCTGAAGCGGGTCATGGGCTCTTCCGTGTCCGGGAAATGCGGCGGAACAAGTGATATAGGCGGCGGATGCCGATACGCGAGCCTTGCCTTGGGCGGCGTGGCGCAGGAAAGTTGCCCCCGTGCCCGGCGCCCATTGGCCTGGAGCACGCTTTACCGTCGATCCTGTCGGCACACAACCGCCCATACACAACCTTGGCACCGCCATGACCCGCGCCAGCAAGCCCCCCGCCCCGCCCGCCCCGCCTGCGGATGCCGATGTCGCCACCCGCCTGGCCACCGTGCGCGGCGTCATCGATGCCGCCGCCCATGCCGTCGGCCGCGATCCGGCCGGCGTCAGCCTGGTGGCCGTGTCCAAGGTCCAGCCGGTGGAGAAGATCCGCGCGGCGCTCGAGGCCGGGCAGCGGGTGTTCGGTGAGAACCGGGTGCAGGAGGCCAAGGCCAAGTGGCCGGAGCTGAAGGCGCGGTATCCCGATGTCGAGCTGCACCTGATCGGCCCCCTGCAGACCAACAAGGTCAAGGACGCCGTGGCCCTGTTCGATGTCATCCAGACGGTGGACCGCGAGCGCCTGGCCGAGGCGCTGGCCGCCGAAGGCAAGCGCCAGGGCCGCCTGCCCCGCCTGCTGGTGGAGGTGAACACGGGCGAGGAAGCGCAGAAGGCCGGCATCGCCCCCGCCGACGTGCCCGCCTTTCTGGCCGCTTGCCGCGACAGTCACGGGTTGGAGATCGCCGGCCTGATGGCCATCCCCCCGGCGGAGGAGGAACCCGCCATGCACTTCGCCTTGTTGGCCGACCTGGCGCGCAAGGCGGGTTTGGCCGAGGTGTCCATGGGCATGAGCGGCGATTACGACCTGGCGGTGCGCATGGGCGCCACCCAGGTTCGCGTCGGCACCGCCCTGTTTGGCGAGCGGCTTAAACCCGCCACCGAAGCCGCCCCCGAACCTATCCATGAGGGCGCGGAGGCGGGCGAAGGCTAAGGTTTCCGCGGAAAATTCAGCCGGGAACGGGGCACCCAAAAAAGGCGCTTGCCGTGGGTGCCATGTCTCTATATGGTCCCGCCCCATTCCGGACGGAGGGGTGGCCGAGTGGTTGAAGGCGCTCGCCTGGAAAGCGGGTATACGGCCAAAACCGTATCGTGGGTTCGAATCCCATCCCCTCCGCCACTTTCCCATAAAATACAGCGCTAACCACGCGACCCCCACGGAGGCGTGCGCGACGTCGCCTATTCGCGTTCGCGCCTATCCGGCGCCCACTGTTCGATTTGCCGAACAACCCATTTCGATTGGGCTGGATTATCGCGCACGTCATCGGCGCCTACTTCTACGGCATCTTCCAGAACAGGGGATGCCCCACCATGAACAGCACTTATACCCTTGGACACCGCGCCGTGAATCGGCTGGGCTATGGCGCCATGCAGTTGGCCGGGCCCGGCGTGTTCGGTCCGCCCAGGGACCGCGACGCGGCGCTGGCCGTGCTGCGCGCCGCCGTCGAGTCCGGCGTCAACCACATCGACACCAGTGACTTCTACGGGCCCCATGTCACCAACCAACTGATCCGCGAGGCGCTGCACCCCTATGCCGACGATCTGGTCATCGTCACCAAGGTCGGCGCCGTGCGGGGAAGCGACGGCTCGTGGAACCCGGCCTTCTCGCGGGACCAGCTGACCCAGGCGGTGCAGGACAACCTGCGCAACCTGGGCCTGGATGTGCTGGAGGTGGTCAATCTGCGCGCCATGTTCGACGTGCATGGGCCGGCCGAGGGCTCGATCGAGGCGCCCCTGACCGTGCTGGCCGACCTGCAACGCCGGGGCCTGATCCGCCATATCGGCGTCAGCAACGTGACCGCGGCCCAGATCGCGGAGGCCCGGCGCATCTGCCGCGTGGCCTGTGTGCAGAACCACTACAACCTGGTTCATCGCGCCGATGACGCCCTGATTGACGATCTGGCCCGCGACGGCACCGCCTATGTGCCGTTCTTCCCGCTGGGCGGTTTCACCCCCTTGCAGTCCACCGCCCTGTCCGATGTCGCGGCGCGGTTGGGGGCCACGCCGATGCAGGTGGCATTGGCCTGGCTGCTGCGCCGGTCGCCCAACATCCTGCTGATCCCCGGCACCTCCTCCGTCGCGCACCTGCGGGAGAACCTGGCGGCGGCCGAGCTGCAGCTGACGGATGAGGTGATGGCCGAGCTGGACGTCCTGACGGAGGCGCCCGCCGCCCATTGAGGAAGCGAAGGAAGCGGCTGGCCGGGCGCCGTCCCCGCGCTATGTTGGTGCGGAAGCCATCGGCATGGGAGGGGGCGATGCCCGCCAGACATATCCGCGACGGTCGCAAGGTCCTGGGCGCCGGCCTGCTGGCCCTGCTGGCGGCGGCCACGCCCGCGGACGCCCGGGTCCATGTCGGCTACACCACCCAGGGGACGTGCGACGGCTATCCGGCGGTGAACCTGGCGACGGCGCCAGGGCTGTGCGTCGGTCTGGTCGCCAGTCAACTGGGGTTTGTCCGGGGCTTGGCGGTCCTGGGGTCCGACCTCTATGTCGTGGATCTGGGGGGCGGCTGGCGTCACAACCACGGCCGGCTGCTGCGCCTGAGGAATTTGGGCAAGGCGCCGCCGGAGGTGTTGCTGACCGGCCTGGATGAGCCCCACGCCTTGGCGCCGGCGCCGGACGGGCGCCTGTACATGAGCGTGCTGGGGCGCATCGTCTCGCTCGACCCCAACGCCGCCGACGTGGCCGCCAGCCTGCGCGACGTGGTTGTCGGCCTGCCCAAGACCGGGCTGCACCCGCTGCCGGCCCTGGCGGTGGCACCGGACGGGTCGCTGTTCGTCAATGTCGGCTCCGCCACCGACCATTGCGAAAGCCCGGGTGGCAAGAAAGGCCAGGACACCCCGCCCGACGCCGGTGTGGCCTGCCCGGAAACGGTGGGCGCCGTGCCCCGAGGCGTCATCCTGCATGTGACGCCCGGTGCCGCCCCCGTGGACATCACGGGCGTGCGGCCCTATGCCCGTGGCTTGCGCAACGCTGTGGCGCTGGCGGTCTTGCCCGGCGACCAGGTGATCACCGCCACCAACGCCCGCGACAACATCTCCGACGCCGACCCGGCTTTGGATGACGAGGCGGTGCCGCACGACCTCTATCTGGTGGTGAAGGAGGGGGCGGATTACGGATGGCCCTATTGCTATGACGATGGCGTGCCCAGCCCGGAATACCGCAGCCATTACACGGTGGCCGACTGCAAGGCCAAGCAGGCGCCCACCCTGTTGCTGCCGCCGCACGCCGCCCCGCTGGGCCTGCTGCCCTATGCCGAGGGGCCGCTGCCCGGCCTGGCCGGCACCCTGCTGATCACCCTGCATGGCTATCGCGACACGGGCCACCGCGTCGTGGCCCTGCCGATCGACGCGCGCGGCCATCCCACCGGCGCGATCCGGGACATCATTTCGGGCTGGGAGGCCGTGACCGGCGACCACCCCCAGGGCACGCCCGTATCCCTGGCCCGCCTGCCCGATGGCAGCGTGCTGGTGACGGAGGACCATAACGGCACGCTGTTGCGGCTGGCCAAGGGGGCCAGGGCGCCATGACCACCTTCGCCCGCGATGGCGCCGAGCGCCACCCCGGCGTGCTGTCGCCGGTCGACCTGGCGCGGCTGACCCAGGTGCTGTCCGACGTTCCCCCGGTCCGTGCGGGCGCGCGCCTGCACGGCATCGCCGGACTGGGCGCCTTCCTGAACGCCGATGGCCCCGTGGGTCGCCTTGCCATCTCCGCCTTGGGGGCCGTCCCCGCCCTGGGGTTGGATGCCCGGCCGGTACGCGCCATCCTGTTCGACAAGACGGCCGGCAGCAATTGGGCCCTGGGTTGGCACCAGGACCGGACCATCGCCGTGGCGGCACGGGCGGAGGTGCCGGGCTATGGCCCCTGGAGTGTCAAGGACGGCTTGGCTCATGGGACGCCGCCGGCGGATCTGCTTGCCGGCATGGTCACCCTGCGCGTCCATCTTGACCCGGTGGATGTCGATAACGCCCCGTTGCTGGTGGCGCCCGGATCCCACCGCCTGGGCCGGGTGGCCGAGGGCGAGATCGCAGACACGGTGCGCCGCTGCGGCCAGGTGGCGTGCCTGGCGGAGGCCGGCGATGTCTGGCTCTACGCCACCCTCATCCTGCACGCCTCCGCCGCCGCCACCCGCCCCCGGCGCCGGCGGGTGCTGCAGGTCGACTACGCCATCGGCGACCTGCCGGGCGGGCTGCGCTGGCTGGGGGTTTAGCAGGATGCGGAAAAACCCTTTCGTCTGAGTTCCTGTCGTGATTCGCTTCCTCATGACGATGAGGAGGATGGGATGCGTGGCGGAGACATTCG
>NZ_VITR01000015.1 GCF_007827955.1 Nitrospirillum pindoramense | reverse complement strand
AACCACTTCGACCAGCGCCGCGTCATCCAGTTCCTGGGCGCCCGCGCCAACGCCAACTACGGCGGCGAGCAGTACCTGGGCAAGGTCACCGTCGGCTATGAACTGCCATCGGCGGCGGACTTCACCCTGACGCCACAGGTGAGCGTGCGGGCCGTGCGGCTGAGCAACCACGGTTATCAGGAGCGCGACGCCGGGGCGGCCAACATGGCGGTGGACTCCCTGGTGACCAATGCCATCACCCAGGAACTGGGGATGAAGGTGGACACGACGTGGGACACGGGCATCGGCCGGCTGTTCCCGGACCTGCGGGTGTTCTGGGTGCACGACTACCTGAACGGCCCCATCGCCACCACCGGTGCGCTGGCGGGCGTCACCTTCGCCAGCACCACCGGCCGGCCGCAGGCGGACGGCCTGGGCCTGGCGCTGGGCACCACCCTGGAGAAGTCGGACGGCTTCAAGCTGCGGCTGGAATATACCGGCGAGCTTCGCCGCGACTATCAGAGCCACGGCGGCATGCTGCGCGCCAGCTGGGATTTCTGACCCGGCACCGCCTGCAAAACGGGCCGGCACCGCCGCAGACGGTGCCGGCCCTTCTTTCCGAGGATGGAACGCTTGGGGAGGACGATCAGGCCACCGCCACCCCCTTCAGTTCCAGGAATTCCGCGAGGCCGAACTCGGCATACTCCCGGCCATTGCCGGACTGCTTGTAGCCGCCGAACGGCACGGCCGGGCTCCAGGCCGGGTCGTTGATATAGATGGTGCCGGCGCGCAGTTGCCGGGCCACCGCCTGGGCGCGGCCGGCATCGCCCGACTGGACATAGGCCGCCAGGCCGTAAACGGTGTCGTTGGCCAGGGTCACCGCCTCCTCCACCGTGCGGTAGGTCAGGATGGACAGGACGGGCCCGAAGATCTCCTCCCGCGCCACCGTCATCGACGGGGTGACGCGGCCGAAAACCGTGGGCCGGACATAATAACCGCGCGTCAGCCCGGCCGGCCGGCCAGGACCGCCCGCGATCAGCTCCGCCCCCTCGGCGACACCGACCTCGATCAACCGCTGCACCTTGGCGAACTGAGTGGCGTTGGACACCGGTCCCATCGTCGTGGCGTCATCCAGGGGATCGCCGACCACGACGGTTTCGGTCACCTCGCGCGCGATCGCCGCGACCTCCGCATAGCGATCCTCGGGCACCAGCATGCGGGTCGGGGCGTTGCACGACTGGCCGGTATTGTTGAAGCAGCGCAGCACCCCCTGCCGCACGGCCCGGGGGATATCCGCGTCCGGCAGGATGATGTTGGCCGACTTGCCGCCCAATTCCTGGCTGACCCGCTTGACCGTGTCGGCCGCCAGCTTCGCCACCTGCACACCCGCGCGGGTCGACCCGGTGAAGGATACAACGTCGATATCGGGATGGGCGACGATGGCCTGACCCACGCCGGGACCATCGCCATGTACCAGATTGAAAACGCCGGCGGGCACCCCGGCGGCGTGCATCACCTCCGCGAACAGGTTGGCGCTGAGGGGCGCCAGCTCGCTGGGCTTCAGCACCATGGTGCAGCCGGCCGCCAGCGCCGGCGCCACCTTGCAGACGATCTGGTTCATGGGCCAGTTCCACGGGGTGATCAACCCGGCGACGCCAACCGGCTCCCGCCATAGGCGCAAGGGGCCACGGTCCTCGTCGAACACGAAGTCGCGCAGCGTGTCCACCATCTGCGCCAGATGGGCGGCGCCGATGCCGGCCTGGACCTGGCGGGCGAAGCCCAGCGGCGCCCCCATCTCCTGCCGGATGGCGTCGCCGATGTCCGCCATACGGGCGCCATAGGCCGCCAGGATGGCGGACAACAGGTCCAGGCGTTGCTGCCGGCTGGTCCGGCAGAACGTTTCAAAAGCGCGCCGGGCCGCCGCCACAGCCAAATCCACCTCGGCCGGGCCGGCCAGGGCCACCTGGGCGCAAGCGGCCTCGGTCGCCGGATTGATGACATCCAGCAGGCGCCCCCCTTCAGGCAGACGCCATTGGCCGTCGATGTAACAGGGGAGAAGCGGAAGCGAAGACATGGGGTTCGATCCAAGCAGTGAAACCGAAAGGAGGTGGGAAGCCGGGCTGCGGGAGGTCTAGGACCGGCGGCGCGCGGCGATGAAGGCGGCGACCGACAGCGCCAGCAGCAGCGCCCCCTGCGCCGCCACCGCGACATAGGTTCCGGCATAGTCCAGGGTGTAGCCCGCCACCAGCGGGCCCAGGGCGGCCCCGCCGCCGATGATCATGTTGGACAGGATCACCAACCCGCCGCCCTCATCCGTATCGGCCAGCGCCGCCAACAGCATGGGCACCAGGAAGGACCAGCAGACCTGCAGCAGTACCACCGCACCGATGAAGGCGCCCCGGCCCGGCGGGAAGGCCAATGCCAGCAGGCAAGCCAGCAGGAGACCGAAGACGCCTACCGTATAGGCGCCCCGGTGCCGGGAATGTCCGGAGACGGTGGCCAGGACAGACCCGAGGATGGCGGTGAACATGGCCGCCGCCGTCAAGGTGCCCACCCCGTCCTCCGTCAGGCCCAGGGCCAGGCCCGGCACGCCGACGAAGGCCCAGGCGCCGCTGATGGCCAGGTAATAGCAGAAGATCGCCAGTAAATTCAGGCGGGCCGCCCCCGAACCGCCGCCCCGCTCAAAGCCCGACTGCTCCGGCCAAGCGGCGGGCAGGCCCGCCACCACGGCCAGGGCCAACAACGCCGCCGCGGCGAGGAGAACGTAAAACCCGGCAAGGCCGACATGCCCGAACAGCCGCGGCAGGTAAAGCAGCCCCAAGGCGGCCGACACCGTCTGTCCGCCCGTCCAGCAGGCGAAGGCGCGATGGGGGTCGGCGGACCTGCCCGCCGCCAACAGGCAGATGACCGACAGCACGCCACCCCCCGCCCCGCCGAGGAAGCGCAACGGCATGAGCCAGGCGGCATCGCCGCCGGCCCGGGCCACCAGGGCCGACCCCACCCCGGCGCCAACGAACACCAGGGTGGCCACAACAGTCAGCGGCCGCCAGGAAAAGCGGCGCAACAGGAAAACCGCCGGGAAGGAGACCAGGGCGGCCCCCCCCAGCTCCACCGACATGAGCAAGCCGATGTCGCCGGGGGACCAGTGCCATTCAAGCGCCAGCTGGCCGGCGATGACGGGCGACACCAGGAAGACGAAGGGCCCGATCAGGCCGAAGGCGGTGATGGCCGCCAGCGAAAGCATCGGCGGGACCGGTTGGTCCGTGGACGTGGTAACGGATGCCATGAAGCCCTCCCCAGGGGTAAGCGGCGGCGCGTGGCGGGCCATGGCGCCTTACCAGGTCTTCGTCAGGTTCAGGCCATAGCTGACGGGCCGGCCATACACCGAATAATAGCTGCCCAGGCCGTCATTGCTGCGATCGGTGAAGTAATGCCGGTTCAGCAGGTTCTTGCCCCACAGCGACACGCTCCAGCCATCGTGGTCCGATGCCAGGGTCAGCCGCCCGTTCAGCAGACCGTAACCGCCGATGTTGCGCATGGCGCTGTCGACCAGGGTGCTGCCGATCACCTGGGCGCTGCGCACGTCGAAATCGAGCTGCGCCGTGCCCACCAGATCCGCCGTGACCGCATGGTCGTACCGGGCGCTGAAGGAACCGGTCCACCGCGGCGAGTAATCGATGCGCCGTCCCTGCCAGGGCAGGGCCCGGTTGTCGAAGGAGTAGAGCACGTCGTTGCTCTGCGTCACCTCGGCATCGACATAGGCGCCGGACGCCTGCAACGTCAGGCCCGGTAGGGGCTTCAACGTCGTTTCCAGTTCGATGCCGTCGTGGGTGGCCTTGCCCACATTGGTCAGGCGGAAGATGAACTGGCCGGGCGTCAGCACACTGGGCAGGGTGGTCAGCGCCTGCAAATTGTTATGGTCGTAATGGAAGCCGGCCAGGTTGACCTGCAGCCTGTGGTCCAGCCAGGTGCTCTTCACCCCCGTCTCATAGGCCCAGACGATTTCCTCCTTATACGGGGTCACGTCGCCCGGTTCCTGGGGGAAGCCGCCGAAGACGCCGCCTGACTTGTACCCCCGGGCCGCCGAGGCGTAGAGCAGGACGGTATCGGTCAGGTGGTAATCGGCCGACACCTTGCCCGACACATGGTCGTGCAGGCGATAGGTGGAGTTCAGGTTGTTCAGCAGGGTGATGCCGGCCAGGGGGAAGAAGTCCTTGCCGTTGCGGAAGTCCGTCTCCTCCGTCGCGTAGCGCAGCGAGGCCGAGAGGTTCAGACGGTCGGTCAAGGCGTAGTCGCCCTGGCCGTAGACCGAGGCGTGGCGCGTCTGCTGCCGGTACTGCACCGCCAGCACGCCGTCCTGCTGCGGCACACCCAGCGGGGTGAAGGAGGCGGAAACGACGGCCACGTTGTCGCGCATGTCGAAGGTCCGGTACTCCTGGAAACCGGTCTGGGCATAGACCGCACCGGCCAGCCACTTGAACCGGCTGTCGCCGGTGGAGGTCAGCCGCAGTTCCTGGGACAGGTTGCGGATGGTGGCCCGTTCCGCCTGGTCACCCAGCCGCAGGTTGGTGGCGTCGTAGTCGTAGACCTGACCGTAGTGGAAATAGTCCGCCGCGCTGATCGACGTGAGCCGGGCGGCATCGAAGTCATAGTCCAGGGTCAGCGTGGCGCCCCACTCATGATTGTCCAGCCGGTTGATGGGGCTGGAAATGACGACACGGCCATCGTTGGACTGGCTGGCCGAGGACAGGGCGCCGGTGGTGCCGGTGATGAGGTTGTTGAACTGGGCGAAGTTCAGGCAGGAGGCGTTGCCGTTGCCCCCACCGGCCACGGCGCCGCAGAAGGCGCCCGTGGCATCATAGGCGGCGTTGCTGGTGGCCAGCGTCGTCTGCGATTGGTCCCGGCTGCCGAACAGCTTCAACTGGGCGGTGAAGCGCTCCGACGGCTGCAACAGGGCCTGAAGGCGGGCCGAGGTCCGGTCAGGCGCCCCCCAGCGGGTATTGCCGGCCAAGGTCTTCTGCCAGCCATCGCCCCCTTCCTGCACCGCGGCGATGCGCAACGCCAGGGTGTCGGTGACGGGGATGGATTGCGCCCCCTCCACCCGGTATTCGTTCCATTTGCCGTAATCGACGGAGGCATAGCCATCCGAGGCGCCCAGCTTGGCCGGCTTGGACAACACCTGGACGGCGCCACCGGTGGTGTTGCGGCCATACAGCCCGCCCTGCGGGCCCTTCAGCACCTCCACCCGTTCCAGGTCATAGAGCGCGCCGCCGCCCATGACGGCGGAGCTTTGGTAGACGTCGTCGATGTAGATGGCGGTGGCGGGGTTGTTGTTGGCGTTGAAGTCGAACAGCGCCACGCCGCGGATCACCCAGGTGGGGGCGCCGCCGCCCTTGTCGTTGTGGATCTGGACGTTGGGGATCATGCCGCCGATCTGGTCGATGGAGGTCACCCCCCGGCTTTTCAGGTCGTCGCCGGCGAAGGCGCTGACCGACACGGGCACATCCTGCAGACTTTGGGCGCGCCGTTGCGCCGTCACCACGATGTCCTGCAACACGTCGTCGGAGGCGCCGCTTGTGGGTGCGGCGGCCGGTTCCGCAGCGCGTGACGATACCCCCAAAATCAGGGAGCAAGACAGGCCAAGGGCCGCATAGGCATACCGTTTCCGCTTCATTTCCGTCTCCCGAATCTTCCCGTTCATCTGTTCGCGGCACGCCTTGACGGCGGCCATTATCCGGCAAGCCGTCCCCGTTCGGGGACGCTTTCGCACCCCGCCAAAAGGACCCGCGCCCCAAGGGGCCAGCCTGCATCGGAAATCACCGGACGGTCGTCCCGTACCGGAGCATCAAAGCCATTCCCGGCCAGACCCGGCCGGATACCCCGTTCACGTCAATGTTTGATCATTTGACCAATTTATGCCCCAAGTGCGACGCATTTCGGAAAAGTTGTCAAGGATAAAGATTCAAGGTTCGACGAATTATCCGCGAAAGCCACACAGAGGTCGTTCCAAAAATATTTGTTTACAAACAATATGATAGATTGCCTCTCCCTAGTCGCCATACTCTGCGCGCACTGAGAGGCGCGACAAAAAATCCGCCAATTGGCGTCCTGCCCTCAGCCCAGACAGGGCCGAAGATAAATTGATCAAATGACTAAATATGATTGACAGGCTCATCGGCGGCCTGTAACCAGGAAACATGACGAACGTCGATCCGGCCCCCGGGCGCCCCGTAAGGTGCCCTTAAGCCGGTCCGCGGCCTGGCAACGACCCGCCGCACGACGCTGACGCCTTCTTAAAAAATGTCTTTCAGGAACAGGGACAGGACATGGGCGGCACCGCGCTTTGGCAATGGGATGCCACGGATCTGGCATCCGCGATCCGGGAACGACGGGTTTCGGCACGGGAGGCGACGGCCGCCTGCCTGGACCGTATCGCCACCGTCAATCCGGCGGTGAACGCCCTCACCGAAATAAACCGCGACACCGCCCTGGCCGCCGCCGCCGAGGCCGACGCCCGGAGGGCGGCCGGCGCCCCTCTGCCGCTTCTGCATGGCGTTCCCGTCACGACCAAGATCAATGTCGACCAGGCCGGCAGCGCCACCACCAACGGCGTCGCCGCCTTCACCAGCCTGGTGGCGGCGGAGGACAGCCCGCCGGTGGCCAATTGGCGCAAGGCCGGTGCCATCCTGCTGGGCCGCAGCAACGCCCCCGCCTTCTCCTGCCGCTGGTTCACCGACAACGCGCCGCACGGCCTGACCCTCAATCCCTGGAATGCCGCCCTGAACGTGGGCGGGTCCAGCGGTGGGGCGGCCGCGGCGGTGGCCACCGGCATGGTGCCGCTGGCCCACGGCAACGATCTGGCCGGGTCCGCCCGCCTGCCGGCCAGCGCCTGCGGCGTCTACGGCCTGCGCCCCACCACCGGCCGCGTTCCCGCCTACAACCCCACGGGCAAGGCCGAGCGGTCGCTGTGCCTGCAATTGGGATCGACCCAGGGCGTGCTTGCCCGCTCGGTCCGCGATATCCGCCTGGGACTGGAGACCATGGCGGGACGTGATCCGCGTGACCCGGCCTGGGTCCCGGCTCCTCTGGACTTCCCCGACGACACGGCTCGGGTCCGGGTCGCCCTGTTCACCGGCACAGCAGACCATGCCGCGGACGCCCCCGTCCTGGCCGCCCTGCGCCGCGCCGCCGATGCGCTGGCCGACGCCGGCTATGAGGTGGTGGAGGCGGCCCTACCCCGCTTCGAGGAAGCGGCGGCGCTGTGGATGACCCTGCTGTCCAACGACTGCCGCAGCCCCGGCGCGCGGGCCGCCTTCGCCCTGGGCGATGAGACGTTCCTGCGCTCCCTGGAGCTGACGGCGGCCTGCGTCCCCACCCTGTCGGCGGAGGAGATGCTGGCCGGCCTGGCCAGCCGCACCACCTTCCAGCGCGCCTGGCAGATGTTCTTCGAGGACTTCCCGCTGCTGCTGATGCCCACCGCCTGGTCGGCGCCCTTCCCTGTCGGCTACGATGTGCGCGGCGTGGAGGAGGCCCGCCGGCTGCTGACCGCGCACAGCCCCTGCACGGCAACGGCCTTCCTGGGCGTGCCCGCCCTGTCGGTACCGGTGCACCGGGGAACGGACGGCCCGCTGGGCGTCCAACTGGTGGCCGGCCGCTTCCGCGACGGCCTGGTGCTGGCCGCCGCGGCGGCGCTGGAGGAACGGCTTGGGCCTATCATCCCGATTGATCCCCAGCCGTCATCAACCGCCGCCGTTGACCCCCGCTAACACCCCGATCAGCATGCCGTCCCGCCCATCCGCCCGCCCAAAGGGCAAGCCGCCCGCGAGACCAGAGGAAACGCCCGTGTCCAAGCCCCCCAAAACCAAAGGCGAGGAAAAGCGCGAGGAAAAGCGGGAAGCCATCATGGCCGCCGCCGTCACTGTCATCGCCCGCGAAGGCGTGCACGGGACCACCACGCGCAAGATCGCGGGCGAGGCCAGCGTGAACCTGGGCACCCTGCACTATTATTTCGACGGCAAGGACGCCGTGCTGATGAACGTGCTGACCCACCTGGTGGCGAAGTCACGTGAGAGCCTGGCCGCCTATTTCTCCGCGCCCGAGCGGCTGCACGACCGCATCGACCACCTGCTGACCTTCATCCGGGGAGAGGTGGAGCGCAGCCCCGATGAGCAACTGGCCCTGTTCAACCTGACCCTGTACGCGCTGAGCACGCCGGGGTCCGAATGGCTGGCCAAGCGCAAGTATGAAGAATATCTGGACCTGTACCGGTCCGTCCTGGCCGACGCCAGCGATGTCCGCGACGGCAGCATCAAGCCGGACATCGACGGCCTGGCCAATTTCATCTTCACCGGCTTCGTCGGCATCCTTCTGCAATGGCTGGCGACCGCCAACAGCTTCCGCTCGCGCCAAGCGGTGCAGTCCCTGATCATCGCCGCGCAGCGCACCTACCTCTAAGAACCGGAGAGCGTCATGGGCCAGCCCATCGAGTCCGCCTGCCGCCCGGAGTCCGCGTGCGCGGAACCGGTCGATGTCGCCATCATCGGGGCCGGTTTCGCCGGCCTGACCGCCGCCCGCGCCCTGGTGAACGCCGGCCTGCGCGTCACGGTGCTGGAGGCGCGCGACCGCGTCGGCGGCCGCATCCATACCCGCCATGCCCAAGACGGCACCCCCATCGACGTTGGCGGACAATGGGTGGGGCCCGGCCAGGACAAGGTGCTGGCCCTGGCCGAGGAGCTGGGGGTGGAAACCTTCACCTCCTTCGAGGAGGGGGAGAACCTCTGTCTGCACAACGGCCGCCTGATGCGCTTCACCGGTCTGCTGCCGCCCCATGAGCCGGCGGCCCTGGCGGAGGTGGAGGCGACGTTCCAGGCGCTGGACACCCTGGCACAAACGGTGGATGCCGAAACCCCCTGGACCAGCCCCAACGCCGCCGCCCTGGACAGCGAGAGCTTCGACGCCTGGATCATCCGCACAGCCACCAGCGACGAGGCCCGGTTCTGGATGCGCTTCCTGGCCCGCTCCGTCCTGGCGTCGGAGGCGCGGGAGCTGTCGCTGCTGCACGTCCTTTTCTACATCAAGGCCGCCGGCGGGCTGGCCGCCCTGATCAGCATGGGCGGCGGCGCGCAGGAACGGCGCTTCAGCCTGGGGGCGCAGCATCTGGCGGAACGGCTGGCGGACACGGTCCGGCCGCACCTGCGTCTCGATACCCCGGTGGCCGCCCTGGCCCAGGACGGTGACGGCGTGACCATCACCACCGCCGCGGGCAACACGGTCCGCGCCCGCCACGCCATCGTGACCCTGCCGCCGGCGCTGGCCGCCCGCCTGCGCTACAGCCCGCCGCTGCCCGGGACGCGGGACCATCTGGCCCAGCGCATGCCCATGGGCGCCTGCATCAAGGTGCAGTGCCTCTATCCCACCCCCTTCTGGCGAGAGGAAGGGCTGTCGGGGATGGCGATCAGCGAGGACGGCCCGGTGAGCCTGATCTACGACAATTCCCCCGCCGCCGGCACGCCCGGCATCCTGGTCGCCTTCATCGAGGGGGACGAGGCCAAGGAATGGACCGCCCGCACGCCGGCCGAGCGCCAGGCCGCCATCACCCGGTCCCTGGTGCGGCTGTTCGGGCCCCGGGCCGCCGATATGCGGGAGTATATCGAGCTGTCCTGGCTGGAGGAGGAATACGCCCGGGGCGGCTATGCCGGCGTCATGGTCCCGGGGGCCTGGACCAGTCTGGGCGCGACCTTGCGCCAGCCCACCGGACGCATCCATTGGGCCGGTACGGAAACGGCCAGCCGCTGGCCCGGCTACATGGACGGCGCCATCCGGTCCGGCGAGCGGGCCGCCGCCGAAATCCTAGCGGCACGCTGAGACAGGGCACGCTGAGATAGGGGGACGACAGTGGATCAGACCAAGCTGGACCGCCTGCGGCAGCGCTACGGCGCCGCCTCGCCGGCCGACTTCTTCGACCCGCATTTCCGTGACGTGGCTGAGGCGGTGTTCCGGGGCGCGGAGGCGCCGCGCCAGCCCTTCGCCGACGCCGGCACCCTGCTGGACGCGCCCTTGCGTCCCGAGTTGGCGGCGCTGGACGATTTCGGCGGCCTGGATATCGCCTTGGTCGGCGTGCCCATGGATTTGGGCGTCACCAACCGGGCGGGGTCGCGCCTCGGCCCCCGCGCCGTCCGGGGCATGGACCGCATCGGGCCGTATGAGCATGTGCTGCGCCTGGTTCCCTCCGCCCAGGCCAGTATCGCCGACATCGGCGACGTGCCCTTCAGCAACTATCTGAGCCTGGCGGCCTGCCACCACGACATCCAGGCCTTTTACGGCCGGCTGGCGGCGGCGGGGGTGGTGCCGCTGAGCGTGGGCGGCGACCATTCCATCAGCTATTCCATCCTGAAGGCACTGGGCCGGGAACGCCCTGTGGGCATGATCCATTTCGACGCCCATTGCGACACCAGCGGCAGCGACGACAGCGCCCGCTTCCACCACAGCGGCCCCTTCCGCCTAGCCGTGCTGGACGGGGTGCTGGACCCGGACCGCACCATCCAGATCGGCATCCGGGGCAGCGCGGAATTCTTCTGGGAATTCTCCTACGACGCCGGCATGACCGTGCTGCACGCCGAGAACGTGGCGGAGATGGGCGCCAAGGCGGTGATCGCCAAGGCGCGGGAGGTGGTCGGCGACGGGCCGGTCTACATCTCCTTCGACGTCGACTGCCTGGACCCGGTCTACGCCCCCGGCACCGGCACGCCCGAGGTGGGCGGCCTGACCTCGCGGGAGGCGCTGGCCATCCTGCGCGGACTGGCCGGTCTGGATGTGGTCGGCGCCGACGTGGTGGAAATCGCCCCGCAATACGACCCCACCAGCAACACCGCCCAGGTCGGCGCCCAAATCCTGTTCGAACAGCTGTGCCTGGCCACCCTGGCCCTGGACCGGCGACGACAACGCGGCTGACGCCGCGCCACCGTATTCGGCCTGACCTTTCCTATCGACCTGCCGGTCCGACCCGCCCATGCGCCGGCGGGATCGCCGCCCCCTACCCTCGCCGCGGAGGACGCCCCATCATGTCCAGTAACGCCGACCTTCTCGCCCGCCGCACCAAAGCCGTGCCGCGCGGTGTGGCCCATGCCACCGCCATCTATGCCGACCGCGCCGACAATTCCCTGCTGTGGGATGTCGACGGCCGGCGCTATATCGACTTCGCCGGCGGCATCGCCGTGCTGAACACCGGCCACCGGCATCCCCGGGTAATGGCCGCCGCCGCCGCGCAGATGGAGCGGTTCACCCACAGCGCCTTCCAGGTGGCGGCCTACGAGCCTTACGTCGCCTTGGCGGAGCGCCTGAACGCCCTGGCCCCGTTCAGCGGCCCGGCCAAGACCGTGTTCTTCACCACGGGCGCCGAGGCGGTGGAGAACGCCGTCAAGATCGCCCGCGTCGCCACCGGCCGCAGCGGCGTCATCGCCTTCACCGGCGCCTTCCACGGCCGCACGCTCATGACCTCCGCCCTGACCGGCAAGGTCAATCCCTACAAGAAGGACGCGGGTCCCATGCCGCCGGAGGTGTGGCACCTGCCCTTCCCGATACCGCACCACGGCACCACCGTCGCCGACAGCCTGAAGGCGCTGGACTTCCTGTTCCGGGCCGATGTGGAGCCGGAGCGTGTGGCCGCCTTCATCCTGGAGCCAGTTCAGGGCGAGGGCGGCTTCAACCCCGCCCCGCCGGAACTGCTGCGGGAACTGCGCCGCCTGTGCGACGCCCATGGCATCCTGCTGATCGCCGATGAGGTGCAGGCGGGCTTCGGCCGCACCGGGCGCATGTTCGGCATCGAGCATACCGGCGTGGAGCCGGACTTGGTCACCATCGCCAAATCGTTGGCCGGCGGCTTCCCCCTGTCCGGTGTCATCGGCCGGGCCGCGATCATGGACACGGTGGCACCCGGCGGCATGGGCGGCACCTATGGCGGCAACCCCGTAGCCTGCGCCGCCGCCCTTGCCGTGCTGGACGTCATCGAGGAGGAAGGGCTGCTGGCCCGCGCCGATGCCATCGGCGACCGCATCAAGGCCAGGCTGGAAACGGTACGGGAGCGCAACGACACCCTGCCCATCGGCGCCATCCGCGGTCCCGGCGCCATGGTGGCCTTCGAGATCTTCAAGGAGCGCGGCGGCGTGGACCCGGATGCCGACGCCACGCGCCAGGTCACGTCGCGGGCGCTGGAACTGGGCCTGATCCTGCTGTCCTGCGGCGTGCATGGCAACGTCATCCGCATCCTGGCGCCCCTGACCATTCCCGACGCGCAGCTGGACGCCGGCCTGGACATCCTGGCCCAGGCCCTGACGGTGCCGCGATGAGCGCCGGCACGGCCCTGAGCCACCTGGCCCTGGCGCGCCCGGACCTACTGCGCCAGGCCAGCTATGTCGATGGACGGTGGTTGGCAGCCGATGCCGAGACGGTGGCGGTCACCAACCCGGCCACCGGCCAAATCCTGGCCCATGTCCGCCGCGCGGGCGGGACCGAGGCGCGGGCGGCCACCGATGCCGCCCATGCCGCCCTGCCCGGCTGGCGCAAGCGCGCGGCCAAGGACCGCGCGGCCATCCTGCGCCGGTGGTTCGACCTCATGGTCGCCCACACTGAGGACCTGGCCCGCCTGCTGACGGCGGAGCAAGGCAAGCCCCTGGCCGAGGCGAAGGGGGAGATCGCCTATGCCGCCAGCTTCCTGGAATGGTTCGGGGAGGAAGCCAAGCGCGTCTATGGCGAGACCATCCCCGGCCACCGTGCCGACGCCCGCATCCTGGTGACCCGCCAGCCGGTAGGTGTGGTGGCCGCCATCACCCCGTGGAACTTCCCCGCCGCCATGATCACCCGCAAGGTGGGCGCGGCGCTGGCGGCCGGCTGCACCGTGGTGCTGAAGCCATCGGAGCTGACGCCGCTGAGCGCGCTGGCCCTGGCCGTGCTGGCGGAGGAGGCCGGCGTTCCGGCCGGCGTTCTGAACATCCTGTGCGGCGACGCGCCCGCCATCGGCGATGCCTGGATGGCCGATGCCCGGGTGCGCAAGTTGACCTTCACCGGGTCCACCGCCGTGGGCAAGCGGCTGACGGCGGCGGCGGCCGGCACCATGAAGCGCGTGTCCATGGAACTGGGCGGCAACGCGCCCTTCATCGTCTTCGACGACGCCGACCTGGACGCCGCGGTCGACGGCGCGATCCTTGCCAAGTTCCGCAACACCGGCCAGACCTGCGTCTGCGCCAACCGCCTGTTGGTGCAGGACGGCATTCATGACGCCTTCGCCCAGCGCCTGGCGGCGCGCGTGGCCGGGCTGGTGGTGGGCGACGGCTTGGCCGGCCCCACCGATCAGGGCCCCCTGATCAACGCCGAGGCGCTGGCCAAGGTGGCGGGCCATGTCGATGACGCGGTGTCGCACGGGGCCACCGTGCTGACCGGCGGCCATCGCCTGGGGGACACCGGCACCTTCTACAGCCCGACGGTGCTGACGGGCCTGACGCGGACGATGCGGATAACGCGGGAGGAGACGTTCGGACCGGTGGCGGCCCTGCACCGCTTCACCACCGAGGCGGAGGCGGTGGCCCTCGCCAACGACACGGCGGCGGGCCTGGCGGCCTATGCCTACACCCGCGACCTCAACCGTTTCGTCCGGGTGTCCGAGGCGCTGGACTTCGGCATGGTCGGCATCAACACCGCCGCCATCTCCACCGAAGTGGCCCCGTTCGGCGGCATGAAGGAGTCCGGCCTGGGCCGGGAAGGCTCCCGCCATGGCGTCGAGGAGTACCTGGACCTGAAATATCTGTGCCTGGGCACAGCGCCCTGATTCCAAGACCGCCGTGACCGCCATCGGGTGGGCGTCATGGCTGAACTCGGATTCCTACTTCACTCCCTTCCCCGGTAACAGCCCGGCATCGCCGATATCGATGCCGGGTCTTGGCATGCCCATCATCCAGGGGCGCCAAGATTCGGTCAAATGAGTGACCGCGAAGTCGGTGGCACCGGGATACCAGCCGGCCATCGGGGCGCACAGACAGCCCTACGGGATACCGCCGCAGTATAGGCATACTCAAAAATGAGTATACCTCGAAGATACGGCGGAATGCGACAAGTTGTCGCCGGCCGATTTATTGATGAAGTTCGGAATTTTCATAAAAATATTTCTTTCTATTCACCCGAAATCAAATCATCTATAAATATAGAATTCGCCAAATGGGTTCCCTGTCATGGACACCATGCGTAACAGGAAGGCACCCCATGACATAATCATCTAATAGTTGATGGTTGCTATATAAACCGACCAAAGGACGAAAAACGTCCGCAGAAGATTATCAGTTTTTGTAAAATACCCTTGCAACACGACCATGAGCGGCTGCTCTACCCTCACGAAGACCTTCAGAGCGACGCAAAATACTAGGCCATTCGCCGAAAAGATAACCTAAAAGCGGTTGATACGACCACCGTTCCGAAACATTGACACAGTAAATGTCACATGTTACCCAAAAGCCGTTACAAGAATGCATCGTTAAATGATTGCAGTAATTGCCATAAAAAATAGTGGTGTAATTTCGATCAACGCCTATCCATATGGTGATTAATTTGAACTACATAAGCTCTAATTCAAGAAATGGAAAAATTGAATTATATAGAAAGGAGTCAGTAGATGCTGCGACACTAAAGCTTGGGTCTCCGCTTAAATCCGTTGGCATAAATTCAATTATATTCACGTGGTTTATCGCTTTATCTGTAATAATCATTTTGAGCTTCCTAATTCTAGGTCAATTCACGCGAAAAGAGACAGTTCAGGGCATTATGCAGCCGCGCGGTGGCGCCCTCAAAATCACAATGCCACGCGATGCTGTCGTCTCTGAGATTTATGCAAAAGAGGGGGACTCCGTAGAAGAGAACGCCCCCATCCTTGATATTAACTCAGATCAAACAATTAATGGCGGAGATCAGTTGAGTGAGGTTCTTAACGCGTCAGCTGATGCACAGAAAGAAGCCCTGGAGAAACAATTAGAGACCCGTAGCGCATCCCTTAAAGATCAGAAAGACACAGAAATAGTAAAGCTTAAGACAATACAGTCACAACAATTAAGGTATAAAAGCGATAGGCAACTTCAGGAAAAACTGATTGAGCTGCGAGAAAAATCCTTCAAGTCAGCTATGCTATTGAGTGAAAAGGGATATTTCTCGGAAGTACAGCTGAGAGAGCGGGAAGGTCAACTCATAGAAGCACAGCAGGGGCTATCAAGAATTGATAATCAAATTGAGGAAAACAACTCTAATATAAAGCAGATAAAGCTTCAAATACAGAAGCTTGAAGATGATTATGAGGACATGACATCACAATTATCAATATCAAAGGCGGAAATAACGCAGAAACAGGCGAATAACCAAGCACAGGGTAGTGGAACAATCACATCCCCCACTAAGGGAAAAATTGTTTATTTGCATGCAAAATCTGGAGACTCTATCCGCCAAGGAGCCATTGTGGCAATTGTTATGCCAAATAATTCTGAGCTAGAGGCGGAATTATGGGCGCCATCAAAAGCAATTGGCTTCATCAAGGTGAATGACGAAGTCAGAATTATGTACGACCCGTTTCCATACCAGCGCTTTGGTGTAGGGCATGGAAAAGTATCTGCGGTATCTACGGCACCAGTTCCGCCGAATGAAATTCCATTTCCCTTAGATTCAAAGGAATCAATGTATAAAATAGAGGTCAGAATAGAAAAGCAATACATTGAAGCTTATCAACAGCAATGGGCTATCAGCCCAGGTACGAAAATAACTGCGGATATAACCACCGGATCGCAGTCATTTATCGAATGGATTCTTGACCCAATTCTGGCGGTAAGGCGCAGATCAGAATGATACCGGATATTCGCAATCGTCAAACGGAAGCTGCAGAGTGCGGCTTGGCCTGCGTCGCGATGGCGGCGGCATTGGCTGGCTCTAATATTGATCTGAATTGGCTGCGTCAGCGCTATCCCGTTTCCGCCCGCGGTTCCAATCTGAAGGACATCATCACCATCTCCAATTCTGTCGGCATGTCCAGTCGCGCCGTTCGGTGCGAGTTGGACGAAATCGACGATTTGAAGGTTCCCTCCATACTCCACTGGGGGCTGAAACATTTCGTCGTCTTCAGCGGGCGCAAGGGGAAGAAGTACAAGGTATTTGACCCGGCGAAAGGCTATGTTTTCCTGAGCATTCAGGACATGTCCCGTAAATTCACGGGCGTCGCGCTTGAATTGTCGCCATCACCAGGGTTTCAGAAGCGGGTGGAGCGCTCACCCCTTGGCCTCGGCGGCATCATCCGACTATCCCCCGAGGTGAAACGCGGGTTGTTACACGCCCTCATCCTGTCGATCGTCGCCCAAATTTATGTATCTGCTTCGCCTTTCTATTTGCAGATGGCGATCGACAACGCCGCCATGAAAGGGGACGAGGATCTGTTGCGAACGCTGGCGTTAGGTTTCGCAGGGTTCGCCGTCATCAACGCCGGAGCGGAAGCGTTCCGGGCCGTCATATTCCAGAAAGTGGCCGCGCTGCTGAATTGGGACATGACGGTCCGCCTGTTCCACCACATGGTAAGGCTGCCCTTGCCCTGGTTCCAACGGCGACGCTTGGCAGATACCAACAGCCGCTTCCAGTCCATCGACCCCATTCGCAACTTGATCTCCAACGGTGTCGTTGGTGCGGTGATCGATGGCGCCCTGTCCGTCGTCACGGTCGTCATGATGTTCGTGTTTTCCCCCGCGCTCTCCATCGTGACGTTGGCAGGACTGGCCGTTTACGTCCTGGTCCGGTTGGCGTGGTTGCCCCTCAGCCGGAAGTATGCCGCGAACGCCTTGCAGGCCTCCATCGCTGAACAGGGTAAGCGGCTGGAAACCTTACGCGCCATCCAAACCATCAAGGCCATGGGCGGCGAGTCGGAACGCGAGGGCAACTGGGCCAACAAATTCGCCGACACAATTCGCGCCGGCCAGGAAAACGCCCTGATCGCCAACGGCTTTCAGATTTGCCAGCGCACGATTGACGTTCTCATAACCATCGTCGTGATTTATCTGGGCGTGCTGGCCATCATCAAGAACACGATGTCGATCGGCATCCTGTACGCCTTTATCAGCTACAGGACCCAATTCAACGCCCGCATCACCAATCTGGTCGACCAGGTCATCAGCGCCCGCATGTTGAGCCTGTATACCTTCAGGCTCGCCGACATCGTGCTGACGCCGGCCGAGGACGACGCGGAACGCAGCAGGCCGGACCTGGGAAACATTCAAGGACTGGTGGAGGCGGAGAACATCTATTTTCAGTACGGCCCCATGGATCGCCTGGTCCTGCGTAACGTGAATCTGCGGGTGGAGCCGGGGGAATTCGTCGCCATCGTCGGCCCATCTGGCGCTGGCAAGTCGACCTTGATGAAGGTCCTCAGCGGTCTCTATCCCCCAACGGCGGGAGAGATACGCCTGGACGGGCTGCCCTTGGCGACCTGGGGCGTGAAGTTGATACGCCGGAACCTCGGCATTGTCATGCAGGACGACGAACTGCTGCCGGGCTCGATTGCCGAGAACGTCTCCTTCTTCGATGAAGACCTGGACATGGACAAGGTCTGGCGTTGCTTGTCCATGGTCTGTATCGACAAGGAAGTCGACAGGATGCCGATGAAGGCGGAGACCTTCGTCGGAGACATGGGCTCAACCCTGTCCGGCGGCCAGAAGCAACGCATTCTTCTGGCGCGCGCACTATACAAAGACCCAAAAATACTTCTTCTCGATGAAGCGACCTCCCATCTGGATGTCGAGACGGAAAGAAGCATTAACAAGACCCTAACATCCCTAAATATAACAAGAATCGTGATCGCGCATCGCAAGGAAACGATTCAGGTCGCGGATCGCCTAATCAGGTTGGAACGCTGCTGATCATTCACCGACACCGCTTCATTCATGACCAATGGAGGATGAATTGCATCCGGTTGCCAGGTTGTACGAGCGTGAGAACGACTTTCCCCTTTATCGCGGGGGTCCCAAGAAAACCTACATGATCGCCGCCATTCCACGGACGGGCAGCACACACCTGAGCATCAAGTTATGGAACACCGGCGCCATGGGCGCCCCTATGGAATATACGAACTTGAGCAACCGGGATCGCATGATTCAGCGCCTGGGGCGGGGTGATAGCCTGACTTATTGGAAACGCCTCAAGACTGTAAGGACGTCACCCAACGGCGTCTTCGGGTTCAAGGCCTTCGTTTCTGATTATCGAAACATCGCGGCCAATCACGAGGCTCTTTTGCCCATGATTGAATCCGACAAGGTGATTTACCTGGTCCGCAAGGACCGGGTCGCGCAAGCGGTTTCTTATGCAAAGGCGGTTCAGACGGCCGCGTGGTTTTCAGGTGTCGAATACAAAAAAGAACCAGAATATGACCTGAAAGCGATGCTCAATGCCGAGAACTGGATTAACCAACAAGAAAGCGCTTGGGAAGAAATATTCCAAATGACAGGAACATCTCCGCTCCGCATTTACTACGAGGATTTTTTGGCCGATACCGAAAAGTCAATTATGGAAATCGCCAAATTCCTGGAGATACACCCTGCGGAGTTTCATCCCCTCGGCCTTCAAGACATCGAGAAACAGTCCGACCAGATCAGCCAGGAATGGGCCAGGAAGTTCACCGAGTATAAGAACACGGTCGGACAATCCGGTGACATCGCAGCCTGACCCGCACTATCCCGTCCATCAAAACTTCAATCGGAGACTGATATGCGCGCTTTGAAGAAAGCCGAACTGGATCTCGTCGCCGGCGGCTACGACACCGGCGGGGGACAAACGATAACGACAATTACCGTGACGGGGCATCCGTCACCATCGCCATCGCCCTCTCCCCTGCCCTCTCCGTCTCCCTTCCCGTCGCCCATTCCCAGCCCAACGCCCAACGATCCACCGGACCAAGGCAATGGGCAGGTCCACACCACGCCGAGCGGCAATCATTACACCACCAACATCCCTCTGACCGACGCTCAGACGAAGGTTGTCGACAAGATCGTCGACTTCGGTCAACAGCATGGCTTCACGCCAGATCAAATCAAGACCGCGGTGGATCAGGCGTATTACGAGTCCAGTTTCAACCAGCAAGCCCAGAATGGCAACTTCACCGGCCTGTTCCAGTACAACCAACAGACCTGGAACGATTTGGGCCATAGCAACATGGACATCCATAACGAGGATGACCAGATCAAGGCCATTTATTCAGATATTAGCCGCTATAGCGACCGCTACAGCAGTGGCGAGTCGTCCGGCGCCATTCCCAGCAGCGAGAGCTTCGAGAATTACTTCGAAGTAAAGCATCACCTCGGGAACAACTCGACGGACTGGAACAGCCCGACCGTGGCCGATTATCCGGGCAAGGTTTCGACGCTGGGCTTCACCAAGGGCTGATGCCATGGTCTACCGAGCCAAGGCCTTGCTTTGCGCGGCGGCGATAGGGTTGATGCCCGCCATAGCCGCCGCCAAGAGCCCCTGCACCATAGATCGCGCAAGCTATCAACTGCACGGAAATCCACAGTTCACTGCGGGTTTCCGGGATGTCGGCCACCACGAAAATTGGCAAAGCACCCTGGCCTTTTTCGTGCGCTCCAACTCGACGGGCAAAACCTATTGGTTCCTCTTCGATGCTGGAACGGCCCGTTACATCAACCTTATATCCACCACCGACGTAACGGCGCCGGGTTGGCATCCACCGGATCCTGATGGGGGCACAAGGCCCCTGGGGGAATTGCATTACTTCGCCGCCAATGCCGACTTAACTTTCAATGAAAGCTTGCCGAAGGCCGGCGATGCGGCGCCTGACCACATCCTTCTGCCCGATCTTTCCGAGGTGATGGCCTACAAGGCAACACCACGGGAAACGGTTCAGACGGCTTTCTTCGACAACACCGGCTGCGCACAGTCCGGCAAGTAAGCGAACTGGATGGCGGCGCGCTTTAAGGGCGCCGCCATTCTTTCCATTTGGATCGAGACACCGGGGGGAGGAGGGGATCATTGGGTCAAACCCAGCCGTCACGCCTGTTCCATGTTCCGCTGATGCCGATGCCTCATTTCAATGCTTTGCCGGCGGAATGCCGGCAGGCTTACATCGACCTTGACCGACGTCTGGGCGACATCTCAGCCGACGGACGCAGGCGGCTGCTAATGCAGGCGCGAGATCCGGCTTTTCGCGACCGCTTGCATGACACCGGCGTGAGCCGCTTGCGCCACGAGCTTTCGGCACATTTCACGGCCCTCAACGCCGATCAGTATGAAGATGCCCGGGTTGGCCAGGAAATCAATGCTCTGATCAACCTTATGTCAGGGGGCGGCGCGGCGGAACCGTCATTTGCCTTATGCGTAACCGCGGTCCGGGAAGCACTGAGGCTACGGACAAATTACCGCGACGGACCATGCTATTCCAGGAAGGACCTTGGCGGCTATCAAGTGCTGTTCCCGAGCGCAGTTCATATTTCTGAGCGCATGCGGGCCATGGACGATTTCATCGCGTCGAACCTGGATTACAGCCGATCCTTCACCGCCACCGTGGCCATGAACGCCATCTGCAACCTACATCCTTTCCTGAACGGGAATGGCCGGACATCCCGGGTCCTGTTCAACTTGGTGGTTGGCACTCACCGGCTGCCACCCCTGTATGTCCCGCTATACACGCTTTCCAAGATCTCCCATGGCGGGTTCCTGATCCGGTTGCGGCAGGCCCAGTATCACAATGATTGGCACCCGCTCGCCGATTTTATCACCAATGGCTTGGACCTGCTCTACCCGGTCCATAGCAGCAGCGGATAGGCGCTGAACGGTCTGGGACAACGGCGACGTGAACGCGCGGCGCCTGGCCGGCACCCTCAGCGTCGGGCCGGAGGGCCCCGTTGGCGCGCAACATTCCGCCGTGGCTTGTGATAGTCGCGGCAAGCTTCCCGGTGTACTCCAGCCGGCAGCATGACGCTGTCCGACACATCCGGGGTGGTGCCCAACGCCAAGCCAAGGATGGACCGGGGGTCCTCGCGCTTACGGGCATGGAGGCGGCCCCATCAGGCCAGCCAGGATTCTGTACCAGGACACCCAGCGCACCACAATCTCTAGGCGGGAAGTTTGGTAGGTTTTGTTCGGATTACGATTACCGGCTTCTCGCGCTCACCAAATTCAGTTAATTTCCGGCGTCGTTAAAGGCCAAGGGGGCTCTCGGAATGACCACCGCGCTGATCGCCACCCCTAGCCTACCCCATCCGGGGACTATTCCCAACCCGTTGAGGACCTGATGAAGAACGGTGTGGAGGCATGACCGCAGCCACGGACGCGAACACGACGCCCCCCGCCGCGAAGCCGGGCCTGCGGGCCCGCTTCAAGGCTTGGCGCCGCCGCCACCGCTTGAACATATTCCTGGCCGTCCTGGTTTTGGCTTTCCTGGTCGTGGCCCTGGCCGACCGGATCTTCATCAACATTCCCGCCGGTTCGGTGGGCGTGTTGTGGCTGCGCTTGGCCGGCGGCACCCAGTTGGGCTTCCACTTCAATCCCGGCCTGAAGATCATCGCTCCCTGGGACCGCATCTACATCTACGACGTCCGCCTGCGGCGGCTGGATGAGACGGTGCAGGCCCTGACCCGGGACGGCCTGTCTGTCGACGTGCAACTGACCATCTCCTATTTCATCGACCGCGACCTGGTCGCCAACCTGCATGAGACGCTGGGGCCGCAGTTCGAGACGACCCTGATCCTGCCGACCATGAGTTCCGAGATCCGCAACGCCATGGCGGAGCTGCGGCCGGACGATCTGTACAGCATCAATCGCTCCATCCTGGAACAGCGGGTGGCGGCCCTGGTCCGCAATGAACTGACCCGCAGCCATCTGGACATGGGCGGTAACCGCCAGATGCTGAACATCCAGGACATCTTCATCCGGAACATCGCCCTGCCGCCCACCGTGCAGGCCAGCATCGAGCAGAAGATCGCGGAAGAGCAGAACGCGCTCCGCTTCCAATTCGTGCTGGAGAAGGAACGGCTGGAAAGCGAGCGCAAGGCCATCGAGGCCCAGGGCGTGCGCCAGTTCCAGGAGATCGTGTCCAACGGCATCTCGGACCGCTACCTGCGCTGGAAAGGCATCGAGGCCACCCTGGCACTGGCCAAATCGCCCAACGCCAAGGTGGTGGTCATTGGCTCACAGAACGGCTTGCCGCTGATCCTCGACACCACGGAGCGGGGGAGCGCCCTGCCGGCCGACCTGGCCGGATCGGGAACGGAAGCACCACCATCCAAAGGGCCGCGCGTCGGCACCGTGCCGGCGGCACAGGGCAACGGCGGCGCGGCGTCGGGGAAAGCGCTTGGCGATCCCCAGGAGGGACGTCCGTGGCCGCCCCCCCTGCCCGATGGTGTCGCCCCCCTGGACGCCCCGTCGCGTACGCCCCCCTCCTCCAACCAGGGCTCGCCGCATCAGCCGGCACTCCCGGGCGGGGTCGCACCCGGGGGGGGCCAAGGGACGGTACCAGCGCCCGCCACCACCCACCCCGCCGCCGACGCGGTGGCCCCACAGCCGACGCCCCTGTCGCCGTCCCCCCGCGCGCCGTGATCCCGGTGGCCCTCCGTCCCATGACCATCCGCCGGCGCCTGGCATTCCTGGCGACGCTGTTCGCGGGCCTGGCCTTGATCGCTTGGCTGTTCCCCCAGGGAGTGGTGGCGCTGTACCGCCGAACGGTCGCCCCCGCCCCGGTGGTGGCCATTGCCGGCTTTCATGAGGCCTATGCCGGCTCCGAAGCCCTGCATGGTGTCGCCCGGGCCCGCATCGGCGGTCGCGTCACGCTGGTGGCTGTCGGGGAAGGCGGCGTGGTCCTGACCAATTTCGGCGGCCGGGCATGGTCGCGCCAGTACACCCCCATCCGCAGCGAGTTGTATGGCATCGCCAGCGGGCCCGGCGGCTTGGTGGCGGTCGGCTCCGGCGGTACGGCCCTGCTGTCCACGGACGCCATCACCTGGCACGTCGAACAGACCGGGGTCGCCGGCACCTTGACCGCCGTCGCCGCGTCGCCCGACCGTTATGTCGCCTTAGGCGCGGCTGGCCTCGCGACCTCCACCGATGGCCGGGCCTGGACGGCGGTCGAACTGTCCGCCGATGTCAACCTGAATGACGCCAACCTGAACGCCGTGACCTATGAGGCCGGCCGGTTCGTGGCGGTGGGCGAGGGCCTGTCCGCCACGTCCAGCGACGGCGTGGTTTGGACCCCCTGCCTCCTGGGCAACCGGGCGGTTCTGGACGCCGTGACCTATTCACCAACGCTGGGCTTCGTGGCGGGCGGCAGCAATGGCGAATTGCTGCGCTCCAGCGACGGCTGTCATTGGCGCCAGTTGACCCCTGTTCCCGACATCACCATCCATGCGGTGCTGGCGACGACGGAGGGGATCGCGGCGGCGGGCACGGGCGGGGTATTGGGTTTGGCCTGGCCGGGAAAGGCCTGGCAGGAATGGGCCTCGGACGCCCACTATGACGTGCGCGCCCTGGTCCGCACCGATGATCGGTTGGTCGCTGTCGGCACGGGCGGCGTCATCCTGTCATCGACCGACGGGCGGCGGTGGCGGGTGGAACGCCCCTCCATCGGCCAACCCGTCCTGGACGTTGTCTACAATGACGGCGCCGGTTTCACCGCCGTGGGGGGCGGTGGCGCCATCCTGTCCTCCATCGACGGCCAGAACTGGATCCGCCGTACCCCCCCCACCCATCACGGCTTGTGGGCCGTCACCCGGTTCCAAGGCGGCCTGGCCGCCGTGGGCGACCGGGGCCTGGTGTTGATGTCGCGGGATGGCGTGCTGTGGTCGTCCCGCTTCAGCGGCACCAAGGCCGACTTGATGGGCGTGGCCGCCTATCAGCGCCAATTGTTGGCGGTCGGCCGCAACGGCACGCTGCTGACCTCACCGGATGGTGATCTATGGGAAGCGCGCGCGGTGTCGGACCCACTCCAAGCCGGGCATTCCACCTCTTTGGCTCTGCTCGCGGTCGCCGCCGCCCGCAGCTACGCCGTCGCCGTGGGCGAGAACGGACTGATCGCCGTGTCGCGCGATGGTGTCGCGTGGCGCACGCTGCCCCCGCTTACCCACCAGGATCTGCTGGCGGTGGTGACCGATGGCGACAGCGCCGTGGCCGTCGGGTCCGACGGCGTCGCCTTGCGCACTCTGGACGGCCAGACGTGGACCCGGGAAGAAACGGGCACGGACGAGAAACTGTGCGGTGTTACCCTCACCACCGCCGGCGTGGTGGCCACCGGCAGCGGCGGAACCATTGTCGCCTCACCCGGCCCGGGGCGCTGGATCGCCCGCCAATCAGGCACGCGCAGCACCCTCTGCGCGATCGCCCAGGGTCCGGGCCAAGTGGTCGCCATGGCATATAGCGGCACCAGCGCCCATTCCGAGGATGGCGGGGTCACGTGGCAGACCGTGACCCTGCCCATCAACGAGGGCTATTGGCTGGCCCAGGCCGACGGCCATGTCCTGGCGGCCAAGCCCGCCGTCAGCCAAGGCCAGATCAGCGCCACGTCGGGCAGCCCGATCGTCGCCATGGCGGCACCGGTAATGGGTGACGGCTACTGGCTGCTGAGCCGCGACGGCCACGTCCATGCCATCGGCAACGTGAAGGAGTATGGCGAGGCCCGCGACCTGTTGCCCGGCCAGAAGGCGGTGGGCCTGACGTCCAGCCCCTCTGGCCTGGGCTACCGCATCGCCCTGTCGGATGGCACTGTCCAATGCCATGGCGACGCGTCCTGCGATTTGGGCCCCGGCCCCGGATCGCCCACCACCCCCGTCGGCGCCCCCGTGGTCGCGATCGCCACCAGCCCCATCGGCGAGGGCTACGCCCTGCTGCATGCCGATGGCTCGGTCCGCACCTTCGGCACCATGGCCCATCTAGGGGACGCCGCCGCCGCCGCCGTCGCGCTGGCCATCCGGCCGGCCGGCGATGGCTATTGGGTTTTGGCCGCGGACGGCCGCGTCACCGGCTTCGGCGCGGCCCCAAGTTTCCCCGCCGGTGAGATCCTGCCAGCGGCCGGCCGATCCAACGTGCAGAACCAGCGGCCGGTGGCATTGGCCTCCCTGGCGGACGGGGCCGGCGTCTGGGTGGCGCTGGCCGGCGGGCGGGTAGTGGAGGTAAGGGCCGACCAGCAGACCAGCAATCCGTGAGGTGCGGGGCAGGTGCGGCGGCCCGCCCTTGGGCGGGCCGCCGGAACGGAGCCGCGGAAGGGCCCCAGCGGAGAGGCCAAGAGGCCGCGCGTATCAGGCGGCCGGCTTGCTCTTGGCGGCCTTTTTGGCCTGCTTCGCCTTTTCCTTGGCCTGCTGCCGGGCTTCGTGGGCCAGTTTCTTGCCCGTCTCGAACTGCTCGGCGATGAAGTCCTTGAAGGTCAGCGTATCCAGGTCCAGCAACGACCCGCCATCCTCATAGTGGCGGACGAAAACCTTGCCCACGGCGTAGGTCATGGCGCCGGTGGCCACCGGCAGGCCGGCCAAGGCGACCGCCTCCCCCACGCCCGGCACCAGCTTCAGCAGGCTGACGGCGGCCATGCCACCGGCCAATCCGCTGAAGGTGCCGGCCAACGAGGCCAACACCGACGTTCCCAATTCCTTGCTGAACGGCTTGCCGTACAGTTGGGACAGCTTCTGGACCATGCGCAATTGAATGAGCGTGATGCCCGCCAGGTCCACTATGGGCAACGGCACCGTGGACAAGGCCATGGTGGCGACGACGTAATCCTTGATCTTGTTGTTGGCGAGCAAGGTCAGGGCCAGATCGCCGCGCACGGACTCGCCGGCGGCGTGGACCACCGCCGGCGTCGGGGCGACAGTCGTGCTTTCCACCATGCCACTCTCCCTTAGTTTCCATGAAAAAGTGCCCCCCGTCGCAGGACGGGGGGCACCGGACAACCAACCCGGCGCCGGACGGCGGCGCCGATCTGCCTTAAGCCGCGACCGCCTCGGGCGCCGGTGCCGCCAACTCCTTGGCCGACTTGCCGCGCGCCTGGTTGAAGGTGTTGGTGAAGAAGTCGCGCGCCTTTGCGACTTCGAAGCTCAGCAGGTCGCCACCGGTGGCGAAATGGTGCTGGAACACCTTGCCGACGGCATAAGTGAAGGCGGCACCAAAAGCCGGCTGGGTGGCGATGCGCAAGGCCAAACCGGCGGCGGGCACGGCGTTGGACAGGGCGGTCACCAGACCGGAACGGACGACACCACCGGTCAGCAGGGTGGGCGTGACGCTGGCCAGCAGCGAAGAGACGGCCGCCTTCCCCACGTCAGCGCGGAAATCCTTGCCGTACACGCCGGCGAGGTCATGGACCAGCTTCAGCTGCACGGCGATGAGCGCGGCGGTGTCCACGAAGGAGAACGGGATGACACCGGCGACGGCGGCCAGGTAGATATTGTGGCGGACCACGGTGTTGGCGTGGGCCTCCAGCGCCAGGGCGGTGGATTCGGGCGTGGTGGTCGCCGTCTCGGCAGCGGCGGCTTCGGCGTGGACAGCCTCGGCCTGAGTGGTGTCGGCTTGAGTGGTGTCGGCCGGGGCCGTCTCGGGGGTTTCGCTCATCGGTCGATACTCTCCAGGGGGGTGGTCGGGGATCGGGCCGGCCTCGCTGGCGGCCGGGGAAATCGGGGGAATATCCAGCGAGGCCGCCGCCTCGGACGGCGGCTCTGCGGGAAGGCTGGACGCGTTTGCGGGGGAACCGGCATCACCACCGGCGCTGGCGGGGGCCGAGACAACGTTCGCCGGGCGCCGCCCGCGACCGCCGGAACCAGAGCGCTTGCCTGCCATCGTACCCTGTGCTCCCGTCAGCGCCCGCAGGCGCAGGCCGCAAATGGCCAGGGGGTGAAACCGTCAGTCACGACCCCACCCAAAACACGTCCGTATACTACGTTTAACAATTCCTGATATCCAGGACTTTAACGTTAGAGTTGCTGGATTCTTTGGTTAGACCCAATTTTGGTATACCGCCCAGGCAATGCCAGCGGCGCCAACACGACCGGCATCCCAAGTCCTCACTCTCAAGATTGCAGTTCCATGGCAGCGGTTACCGAGGATCGCTGTTCCATCACTTGGCCTTCGTTCATGTGATAGATGCGGTCGGCCATGCCGAACCAGCGATCATCATGGGTCACGCAGATGACGATCTTTCCCCGCGCCTTGAACGCCGGCAGAAGTTCCTCATAGAACACATGGCGAAAATGGGGGTCCTGGTCCGCCGCCCATTCGTCGAAGACCAGGATGGGCTTGTCCTCCAACTCCGCCACCAGCAAGGCCAGCCGTTTGCGCTGGCCGGTGGACAGATCGATGGTGCTGAAGGCGCCGTCGGCCACATGGACCTTGCCCGTCATCTCCAGCCGCTCCAGCAGGGCCTCCACCCGCAAGGGGTCGATGGCGCCGACGCCATAGAGGCGGCGGGACAGGTGGTGGTCGGCGAAAATGGCGGAGAAGTGGTCGCGATAGGCCTGCATCTGCCCAGGCGCCACCGGCACGCCATCGGCCAGCATCTGGCCACCGCTCAACGGCGCCAGGCCGGTCAGCAGGCGCAACATGGTGGATTTGCCCGACCCGTTGCCCCCGGTGACGAAGGTGATCTCACCCGCCTGGAAGGACAGGGTCAGGGGCCCCACGGAAAAGAGGGGGCGGCCCTTGCTGTCAGCGTAGGAGAAAACGGCGTCCTGAAGCGCGATATGCCGCGGCGCCGACAGGGGCAGGGCGGATTCGCCCGCCCGCAATTCAACCGCCCGGCGCAATTGGCTGGTGATGTCGTCCATGTTGGCCAGGGCCATCTCCGTCTCCGTCACCATCGGGGTGACGTGGGCCAGGGTGCCGACGGGGCCAACGACGAACAGTGCGGTCATGGTGGCGGGCACGACCACATCGGCGTAGTCCTTGGCCACCAGCGGCACCAGGAAGACCATGAGGCCGATCAGGGTATAGAACATGGCCTGCAGCAGGGCGAACTCCCAGCCCCATTGCGCCTTGGTCCGGCTTTTGATGCGCCGCGCCTCCGCCGAGGCCGCCCCCACGTCGGCCACCAGCCCCTCGGCGCGCGTCGTGCTCATGCGCACTTCCTTGAAGCCGTCCAGCATGTCGGACAGGCCGTCGAACACCGCCATCTCCGCCGCCACCGCGTCGCGCATGGCCTGGCCCAAGGCCTTCATGCGGGCATAGCGCACCGCCACCGCCACGATGGCGAACCCGAAGGCCATGACGAAGGCGGCCACCGACAGCCAGGCGAGATAGACGCCCAGGAAAACGAGGACGATGGCCTGCTGCACGCCGATGACCAGGAAGGGCAGGCTGCGCGCCAGGGTCTGGGTATCCTGGGTCAGGGCGCTGTACAGCCGGGTACGCCCCAGCCGCTCCACGCTCACCAGGTCGGAGGCGCGAACGGCGTCGAACAGCCGGGTGCGCAGGCGGTGGATGATATTTTCCGCGTCCTGGGACGCGGTGACCAGCACGTAGTTGTCGCTGACGGCGAACAGGGTGATCGACAGGGCGAACAGCAGGACCAGCCGTTCGCTGACCGACCCCTTGGCCGCCTGCTGCGAGGCCTCGTCCACCAGCCACATCAGGGTGGTGGACGCCAGCGCCGACAGGGCCGCGGTCCACGCCAGCGACCGCAGGTTCTGTGGAATTTCCTCGACGACAAGGCGCCACATGCGCATCAGGCGCCCTCCCCCGGCTGGCCGGCGGCAGCCGCGATGGCATGGTCGGGGCGGTCCTCGCGGACGATGCGCCCCATCTCCATCCGCAGGCAGCGATCGGCCGCGTCGAAATAACGGTCGTCATGGGTGACCGCGATGATGGTCAGCCCCCGCGCCTTCAGCGCCGGCAGGATCTCGCGATAGAATTTCTGCCGGAAGTGCGGGTCCTGGTCGGCGGCCCATTCATCCAGGATCAGGATGGGCTTGCGCTCCATCAGCGCCGTCACCAGGCCCAGGCGCTTCTTCTGCCCGGTGGACAGGTCCTGTCGGCCGAAATGGTCCCCCTCCAACGCCGTGATCTCCGCCATCTCCATCCAGCGCATCAGGGCCGGCGCCTCATCCTTGGCATTGGGGGCGCTGTCGTGCAGCCGCTTGAACAGATGGAAATCGGCGAAGACGGTGGCCATCAGCTGACGATAGCCGTCATAGCGCTCGGGACCGATCCGCACCCCATCCACGGCCAGGGTGCCGCGCAACGGATGGTACAATCCCGTCAGCAGGCGGACGAAAGTGGATTTGCCCGAGCCATTGCCGCCGGTGACAAATACCGTCTCACCTCGGCGCAGGGTCAGGTCGATGGGGCCGACCACGAACGGGCGTTCGCCCGCGGGCGCCGGGAAACTGAACTCGACCCCGGACAGCGTGATTTCCTGGAAATCCGCCGATACGGGCACGGGCGTCACCTCGGGCCCACCCTCCTCCAGCGCCAGCAATTCCTCCCCCAGGGACAGCATGCGCCCGGCCGCCGCCTCCGACGCGCCCATGAGGGTAACGGTCTGCATCAGCGCGGAGAATGGCGAGGACATGAACAGCACGGCCGCCGCCACCTTCACCACCTGCTGGCTGAAGGCCGTGGAATAGGTGGGCACGATGAAAACCACGGCCCCCATGATCAGGTTGAACACGGTGGCGCCGAAGATGAACTGCTGCCAGCCATGCAGGTGAACCTCGCTCTGCGCGGTCATGACCCGGGCGGAGACACCGCTGAACGTGGCGCCCAGGTCATGGCTGCGGGCGCTGCTGAGCCGCTGTTCCTTGAAGCCGTCGAACAGGTCGGTGACGCCCTCGTGCAGGCCGGCGGTTTCAGCGGCCAGGATACCCTGGCGGTCGGTCAGGTCACGCCCGAGGCGCAGATAACCGACGGCGCAGAAGGCCAGCAAACCTGTCACGACCAGGAAGGCCAAACCGGAGATCCAGGCGATGTAGACCATGACGGCGATGGTCAGCAGGAAGGATCGCAGCGACAAGGCCAGGAAATGGGAATTGGCCGAGATCATCTGCGTGCTTTGGGTGATGCTGTCGTACAGGCGCGTGCGTCCGAAGCGTTCCAACTTCCACAGGTCGACCCGGCTTAGCCGCCGCATCAGCTCCATGCGCACGCCGTCGATCGCCTCCTCCAGGTCGGCGCCCATGCGGGCCACCATCCAGGTCTCCATCAGGGCGTAGACCACCACGCCCACGGCGAAGGCGGCGGCGAACCACAGGTTCACCTGGCTGGTCTTCTTCTCGGCGATCTCGGCGGCGGCGGCGTTCACCACCGCCAACACCAGGGTGCTGGACAGCGCCGACAGCGCGGCGCCCGCCACCAGCCGTCGCAGGGGCCCCGGTCCCAACCGGGCAAGCAAACGGATGAGATTCATCGCGACCCGGGCGAGGCGACGGAACCGGGAACAGGTATCGGATTGGTCGACATACGGACGGGGCCTGCTGATCGGCGGTTGACCGGGTCCAGCCACAATCTCACGTGGGTGGCAAGTTCGGCAAGCCAGGGCTGGACCAACATCTGTCCGTGGGTCCCCTCCATCCACCGCAGGTCCACGCCCTGGGTGGCCAACGGGCCCCATCCGTTCAGGTCATCGCCGGGAATGCCCGGGGCCTGGCCGGTGACGACGCGCGGCCGCACCAGCAGCAGGCGCGTGTCCAGCGGCCGCGGACGGTAGCGCACCGCCGCCAAGCCGTTGTTCTGGAACAGGGCCAACAGGCGGCGCATCCCCGCCCGGTCCATGCCGTCCGGCAGGAAATGGCCGCCCTTGTTCTGCTCCAGGATGAAATCCAGCCGCTGTTCGGGCGTCATCGGCCGCAGCGTGTCCGCGTCGAACAGCCCCATCTCGTCGAACAGGGCGGCCAGGTATTCCGCTTCGTCCTTCTGCAGCAGCTCACGCACCGGGTCGGGGGCGGCGACGCCGTCCAGGACGATGACGGCACGCAGGTCGACGCCGGCGCGTTGCAGCTGGCATGCCGCCTCCCAGGCCAGCAAACCGCCGAAGCTCCAGCCCGCCACGGCCACCGGACCGTCACCCAGTACCGGCCGCAGCGCCTTCACATAGGCGTCGGCCTGAGCCTCCACCGTCGGCAGCAGGGGTTGCCCCTCCTCCAAGCCATAGCTTTGCACCATGTAGACCGGCTGGGCAGGCCCCAGGGCCTGCGCCAACTCGCGGTAGCACAGCACGTTGCCGCCCACGGGGTGGAAACAGACCAGCGGCACCCGGTCGCCGGACGGGTTCACCGCCACCACCGGCTGCCAGTCGGCTGCCTGCTTCCGGCCATCGATCAGCTGGGCCATGGCCGCCACGGTGGAACTCGCGAACAATTCCGCCAGCGGCAGGCGCACGGCGAACCCCGCCTCCACCGCCGACAGCAGCCGCACGGCCAGCACGCTGTGCCCCCCGCTCAGGAAGAAGTCCGCTTCGGCATCCGCCACCGGCTGGTCCAGCACCTGTTCCCAAATGGCGGCCAGGCGCCGCTCCGTCTCTGTTGCCAGCGGCCGTACCACCGGGGCCGCCTGGTCGGCCGGGTTGGGCAGGCGCGCCTCGTCCAGCTTGCCGTTGCTGGTCATGGGCAAGGCATCCACCGTCAGAATATGGGCGGGCACCATCCAGGCGGGCAGCGCCGCCTCCAGCGCCGACCGCACCTCGGCCGCGTCAAAACCGGGGCGGGGCACGACATAGGCGACCAGGAGCCTGTCGCCGGTGCCGCGCGGGTCCCGGGCCAGCACGACGGCGTGGCGGATCAGCGGATGCTTGGTCAGGCGGGCTTCCAACTCGCCCAGCTCCACCCGGTGGCCCCGGATCTTCACTTGTCGATCCTCGCGCCCCAGGAACTGCAACTGGCCGTTGCCCAGGCGCCGTGCCAGATCGCCGGTGCGATACCAGCGCTGGCCGTCCGCGTCCGTCTCGAAATAAGCGGCGGTCTGCACTGGGTTGCCCAGATAACCCCGCCCGACGGAGATGCCGCCGATGCGGATTTCACCGGGCACGCCGTCCGGCACCTCACGCCCCTGGCCGTCGGTCAGGCGCAGCGCGATGCCATCCAGGGGCAGCCCGATGGGTGGCGGCAATTGTTCCCGCCACGTTGCGGCCGTCATCAGGTACTGGGTGGCGCAGACGCAGGCCTCGCTGGGGCCATACTGGTTCACCACTGAGGCGTCGCGATGGGCGGGCACGTCGAAGAACCGGCGCAACGCCGCTTCCGGAATGACCTCCCCTCCCAGGATGAAGCGGCGGACCCGGGTGGATTGGCCACTGTCATGCCAATAATCCGCCAGCATGCTGAACAGGCTGGGGGTGGCGTCGCACACGTCGATGCCATGGCGCTCCAGGAAGTCGTGCAGGGCCGCCGGGTCGCGCCGGGTGTCTTCGCCGCTGATGTGCAGGGCGTGACCATTCAACAGCGTGGTATAGATGGCGTGCATCGAGCCATCGAACGCGAAGGTGAAATTGCAGGTGGCGGCCAACTGCCGTCCCTGCGCCATGGGCTGATGGAGGCTGCGGTCGATGGCGGCGGCCATGTTGACGACGGACCGGTGCTCGATGACCACACCCTTGGGCACGCCCGTGGTGCCGCTGGTGAACATGAGATAGGCGGCCCTGTCCGGCGTCACCTGGACCGCAGGCGCGGTCCCGGGCAGCGCCTCCAGCGTGTCGGCGCCGGCGATCCAACGGTGGCGGCGCGCGCCCTCGGCCCGGCCGTCCAGGCGGACCACCAGATCGAAATCATAAGGTGCCGGGTCGAAGCCCGGCGCCTCAATGGCGGAAAAGTCCAGCGAGGGCGCCTCCGGCCGCCCCGCCGCCCAGTCGCGGAAGAAGGCCCGGGGAACGAAGAAGTTGTCGTCCAGATCCAGGCGGGGGTTATAGCCCTGCCCGGCATGGTCGCGGGCGAACGTGGCCAGGTCGGCCAGGTAAGCCTCCTTCCGGTCCAGATCCCAGATGTTGCCCAGGAAGAGGGCGCCGCCGGGCCGCAGCAAGGCCATGGCCTTGTCCAGGACGGACGCCAGGTAACCGAAGCCGGGAAAGCTTTCGATCACACTGTTGAGGATGACCAGGTCGAAGGACCCGGCCGGCAGCAGGTCGATATCATGCGAGACCAGATGCCGGCCGACGACATGGTCCAGGCCCAGGCGGCGGGCCACCGCCTCCGCCCGCTCCGCGTTCAGGCGGGAAATATCGCTCGCTACGTAATGGCCGCACAGCGGTGCCACCCGCCGCATGGTGAAGCCCGAGGCGCAACCGATCTCCAGCACCCGCGCGGTGGGGCCCAGCAATGGTGCCAGCTTGCGCCGGGCATTGTCACCGAACGCCGCCATGGCCTCGGGCGCCATGGGCTGGCCGGTGAAGGGGCTTTTCCAGCCGCCGGCGTTGACGTCGTCCACCTCCTCCGCCGCGATATGATCCCACAGTTCGGTGGACATCATCACGCTGGGGGCCTCGACCATGGCGGCGGGATCGGCGGCGTCCAGGCAGAGGCCGTGCGCCAGGGACGGGCATTGCCACTGCAGCGCCCGCAGGTCGCCCAGGTTCACCGCGTCCACGATCATGGCTTCGGCCCCGGCGATGCGGACCAGGTCGCGCCGGCGTGGCAAGGGCTGGGTTGGGTCCAACGGCACATAGACGCAGCCCGCCTTCTGCACCCCCAGCGCCGCCGCCAGATAGCCACGACTGCGGCCCATCATGACGGCCACCCGGGTTTCCGGCGCCAGGGCCGCCCGGCCCAGCCAGTGGGCGATGCGGTTGGACCAGGCGTCCAGCGCGGCAAAGGTGATGCTCCCGGCCTCATCCACCAGCGCCGGCGAATCCGACCGGATGGCGGCCCAACGGCTGAACCGGGTGAGGATGGTCTGGCCCGCCAAGTCGTCGGCAGCCCGGCGGATGCCAGCCTTGGCGGAGGCATCCTCCGCCCTCCTGTCCTGTTGGCGCGCGCGATCCTCGTCCAACTCGAACATGAAATCGGCGATTCTCACTCCGCGGCCTCCTTGCCAGGTCGGTTCACGATCATGGTGGCGAATTGGCCCAGATAGGCCAGCCAGCGCTCGGCCGTCGGCCGGTCGATGACGTCGGTGTCGTATTCGAGCAGGAATTCCATGCGATCCGGCCGATCCGTGAGGAACAGGAGCAAGTCATGCTTGGCGGTGGCGGGCCGGATGGCCGTCTCCACCTCCTGCATGAAGGCGGGATCAAGGACCCCGGCGCCATCCCCGGTGCCGTCGCCCGCGGCGCCAAGCGCGGGACCGTCGTCCACCGCCATGTCAGCGCCCAGGTCCTGGAAATGCTGGTATTCGAAGACGACGTTCACCAGGGGCTGGCGATTGCCGCTGCGCTTGGGTGCCACCGCACGCACCAGCAGGTCGAAGGGATAGTCGCGATATTCCAGGGCGCCCATCAGGGCGGCGTGGGTCTGGTCCACCAAGCCGTCGAATTCCGTCTCGTCGTCGAAGCTCAGGCGGATGGGCAGCACGTTGACGAAAAAGCCGATCAGCCCTTCAAGCGCCGCCCGGTCCCGGCCCGCCACCCCCATGCCGACCACCAGGTCTGTCTGGCGGGCAAGGCGGTACAACAGGCTGGAGAACAGGGCCAAGCCCACCGTGGCCAGGGTCACCCCGCGTTCCCGGGCGTAATCCGCCAGGCCCTGGGCCACCGCCGGGGGCAGCACCCGGGCGACGGTGTCGCCCCGGTGGGACTGGATGGCCGGGGCCGGCCGGTCCAAGGGCAACACGATGGCGCCGGGTGCCCCGTCCAGGGTGCGCCGCCAATAGTCGGCAGCGGCCCGCCAATCCCGGCCCGCCTGCCAGACGGCGAAGTCGCGATAGGTAATGGCGCGTTCGGGTGCGGCGAAGGCCACTCCAGCCACCACGTCCCGGTAATGGGCCGTTAGTTCGCGCAACAGGATACGGGTCGACCAGCCATCGCCCACGACATGGTGCATGACCAACAGCACCAGCCAGCTCCGCTCATCCAGGCGCAGGGCGCGGGCACGGGCCAAGGGAACCCGCGTCAGGTCGAAGGGCGTCGCCGCCTCCCGCCGGGCCCAGCGCAGGGCCTCGGCCAAGGGGTCGTCCGCCTCCCGCACGTCGACCACGGCCACCGTCGGCACAGCCTCGGGCTCGATGCGCTGGCGGATAGCGCCATTCGCCTCGAACAATAGGGTGCGCAGCGGCTCATGATCGCGCACCAGGCGATCCAGCGCCCCGGCCAAGGCGTCCGGATCCAGGTCGGTCGCCGGCAAGGTGAAGGTGATGTTGTAGGCGCCGCTGTCACTGTCCAGACGGTGGGCCAGATAAAGGCGGGCCTGGGCGTGGCTGGCCGGATAGTCCGGCGCTTCCGCCGCGCGCGGAATGGGCGCCTCCGTCTCCGTGGCCCGGCCCGCCAGCGCCGCCAGTTCCGCCACCGTGTCAGCCGCGAAGAAGTCGCGCATGGCCAGGCGCACGCCAGTCGCCTCGGCGATGCGGTTGACCACGCGGATGGCCAGCAGCGAATGCCCCCCCAAGGCGAGGAAGCCTAGGCGGCGGTCCTCCACCGGCCGATTGAACAGGTCCGCCAGGATGTCGGCCACCAACCGCTCCATACCGGGGCGCGGCGGTTCGGCGGCGACGTCCAGGTCGGCGCCCAGGGCCGCCAGCAGGCGAGCCCGATCAACCTTGCCATTGGTGGTCACCGGCACATCGGCCACGGCGACGAAGCGGTTTGGCACCATGTACGCCGGCAACCGATCGGCCAGCCAGGCGCGCAGGTCTTCCGCCCGCCGTCCGGTCCCCGCCCATGCGGCCCCCGCCGCCTCCTGGTGGAACGCCACCAGATCGCCGGGCTGCGGCCGGTGCAGGACCACGGCCCGGGCAACGCCGGGACAGGTCGCCAGAACCTGCTCGATCTCGTCCAATTCAATGCGATAGCCGCGAATCTTCACCTGTGAATCGCGCCGCCCGCCGAACTCCAGGACGCCGTCCGCCCGCCAACGACCCAGGTCGCCCGTCCAGTAGAGTGTCTGGGCCGGGTCCTCCGGGTCGGCGCGAAACCGTTCCGCCGTCAGGTCCGGGCGACCGTTGTACCCATCGGCCAGGCCCAACCCGCCCACCACGATCTCCCCCCAGACGCCCGTTGGGACGGGATGGCCCTGGGGGTCCAGAACCGCGACGCGGGTATGGGCGATGGGGCGCCCGATGGGCACGGGCCCGCCCCCTGGTTTAAGGTCGTTCGCCGTGACACGGTGCATGGCGGAGAAGGTGGTGTTCTCCGTGGGACCGTAGGCGTTCAACAGGACGAGATCCGGCGCCGCCTCCAGCACCCGGCGCAGATGGGCGGGGCTGGCAGCCTCCCCCCCGGTAAGAACGGCCCGCATTCCCTGGAAGCAGGAGGGGTCGGCGTCCGCCTGCCGATTGAACAGGCCGGTGGTCATCCACGCCACCGTCGCCTGATAGCGGCGTAAGGCGCCCGACAATTGGACAGGATCCAGCAACTGCTCCCGCGTCACCAGGCACAGGGTGGCGCCCCGTATCAAGGTGGTCCAGATCTCATAGGTCGAGGCGTCGAAAGCCAATGAGCCCGTCTGGGTCACGCGGTCATCCGGCCGGATGTCGGCATAGTCATCGCCTTGGGCCAGCCGCAACACGGCCCGCTGGGACACCAGAACCCCCTTGGGCCGGCCGGTGGAGCCCGAGGTGTAGAGCAGATAGGCCAGCCCATCCGTCGGCGGGGTCGGCACCGTGTCCGCCTCGGCCTCGCGCATCTCCTCCGCCGCCAGGACGGGCAGGCGGTCGGACAGCACGGCCCGGCCGGCGGCGTCCGCCACCGCGACCGCGCAACCGCCATCCTCCAGCAACCAGGCGACGCGGTCGGGGGGATAGGTCGGGTCCAGGGGCATGTAGGCCGCGCCGGCGCCGGCGATGCCCAGAACCAGGGCCACGGCGGCGGCGTCACGTTCCACATGCAGGGCGACCCGGTCCCCGGGGCGCACGCCGGCGGCGGCAAGGCGGGCGGCCACGCCGCTGGCCCGGCGCAACAGGGCGCCGTAAGTGAGGTCACCATCCGGCCCGCGCAACGCCACTTTCGCGGGATTGGACATCGCCTGCCGGGCGAAGGCGCCGAACAGGCCGAGGTCCAGGTCCAGGGCGGGCGTGGCCCCACGCTCCCAGCCAGCGATGCGGGCCACTTCCACCGGCGGCATCAGGGGCAGGCTGGCCACCATCGTGTCCGGTCCCGCCGCCGCCAGGCCGGCCAGCAGGGTTTGGAAATGGTCCGCCAAGCGGGCGATGCGGTCAGGGTCGAACAAATCGGCCGCATACTCGCAGGCGACCTGGACGGCATCCGGCAAGTCGCGCACGAAGATGGCCAGGTCGGCCTTGGCCTCGGTGCGGTTCAAGCCGAAACTGTCCACCGCCGCCCCATCGCCGGCGACCTTGAAATTCATGTAGGATAAGGTGACATCGGCCAGGGGCGCCCGTCCGGGTTGGGCGGGAACGGCCAAATCGGCCAGCAGGCGGCCGAGGCCATAGGCGCGGTGGCGCAGGGCCTCCGTGCAGGTGGCTTGGGCGCGGTCCACCAGATCGGCCACCCTGTCCCCCGCCATCACCGACAGGCGCAGGGGCAGCAGCGAGACCATCATGCCCACCATCCCGGCCAGACCATCCTGGGCACGGGAGTCGACCGGCACGGCGATCACCAAATCGTCCACCTGGGCATAACGCGCCAGCAGAACCGACCACGCCGCCGTGACCAAGGCGAAGGGCGTGGCCCGCCGGGCGGCAGCGGCGGCGCGCATGGCCGCCATCACCGTCGGCGGCAAGGTGAATTCCAAGGTTCCGGCCCGCCGGCTGGGCTGGGCCGGGCGGGCACGATCGGCCGGCAGGTCCAAAACGGGCGGCAAGGTGGCGAAGCGCTGGCGCCAATAGGCGGCCGCCTCAGCATCGTCCGACGCCCCGGCACCCCGCCGCGACCACCAGGCGTAGTCCTTCAACTCTCGCGCCGGGACGGGGGACAATGCCCGGCCCCGGAGCAGCGCATCCAACTCCGCCAACACCACCTCCACGCTGAAGGCGTCGGCCAGGGCGTGGTGCACGTCGAGCAAGAGGCGGCGGGGCTGGCCGGCCACCGCCAGCAGGGCGAAGCGGGCCGGCGGCGGGCCGTAAAGGTCGATCGGCCGCACCCAGCCGCGCATGGCGGCGTCCATCCCCTCCCCGTCCGCCAGGTCCAGCCGTTCCAGGGTGATCGGTCCCCGCGGCAGGAGGGCCATGGTCGGTTCCGCCCCATCGGCCACGGCCGGCAGGAAGCGGGTGCGCAAAATCCCATGGCGGGTGACCAGGGCCTCGACCGCCGTCGCGACCTGCGCCGCGGTCGTCCCGGGCGCAAGGTTCAGGCCCATGGGCAGGTTGTAGGCGGTGCCCATGTCGGCCACGGCCTCGGCATTCAGCACCGCCAGCTGTTCCCAGGCCACCGGATAGTCGCTGGCCTCCGGTGCCAAGGGCAGCGCCGGCGTCTCCAGCGCCATGGCGGCGGAGGAAGCGGGAACGGCCGTGCCCCGCCGGGATTTGGCCCGCAGCCGGGCCGCGAGCGCCGCCACCGTGCCGGCATCCAGCAAATCGGCCAGGGTGACCGCATGGCCCAGGTCCCGCACCACCCGTTCCACGATCTGCATACCGGCGATGGAATCACCGCCCAGGCTGTAGAAGTCATCCTGCGGCGCCACGGCGTCATACCCCAGCACCTGGGCCCAGACGGCGGCCAGCGCCGCTTCCAACGCGCCGCCGCCATCCGCAGGCGCATCCACCTTGGGCGCGCTGCCCGGGGCGGCGGGCAACCCCGACAGGGGAGGGATGGCGCGCGTCTCACCCCTCAAGGGCGGACCGGCATAGGGGTCCAGCATGGCCACCTGCGCCTCACCCGAGGCCAAGGCCCGCCGCCAGGCGACGGGAAGGTCGGCGGCGCCCAGGTGCGCCTCCGTCTTCAGCCGGGCGTGCTGGGTGCGGGCAGCCATGCCGACCTCGCCGATCATGCACCAATCGACCGTCAGGGCCGGACGGCCCTGGGCACGGCGGTGGGCCGCGAAGCCGTCAAGAAAGGCGTTACCGGCGGTGTACCCAGCTAAGCCGGCGGCCCCCAGCAATCCAGTCAGGGAACCCGCCATGACGAAGGCCCGCAGGGGGTCATCCCGCGTCAACTCATCCAACAGCCGGGCGCCCACCACCTTGGCCGCCAGTTCCCGCGCGATGTCATGGCCGGCAGTGACCAGGAAGCCCCCGTCCGACACGCCCGCGTTATGCACCACGGCCGTGATCGGGCCGACGGACTGGCGGATATGGTCCAGCGTGGCCGCCAGCGACGCCCGGTCGGTGACATCGCACGCATGCTGGCTGAGCCTCAGCCCGGCCGCCCGCAGCCGCTCGACGGCGGCCGACCGCGCCTGGGCGTCCGGGTCCGCGCCGGCCACCCGGCCCTGACGCGACAACAGCGCCAGGGCGACATCGCCCCCAGCCGCCAGGGTGGGGGCCAACAGCAGCGACAAGCCGCCCAAGCCGCCGGTGACGACGCAAACGCCCTCCGACGGCCACGCGATGGCATCGGGCGCCACATCCGTCAGGTCCCCGGCCAGGGGCGCGAAGCCCCGTACCAGGCGCTCACCGTCCCGCCAGGCGACAGCGCGAAATGGCGCCTCCGGCGCGGTGAACTCGGCCAACAGGTCCGCCGCCGGCGTGGCCGGTCCGGCATCCACATACCGGGAGGACAGCAGGGCCTCCTCCATCCCCGCGCAGAGGACGGTGCCGAAGGTGATGGCCTGGGCGGGGTCGCCCAGGGACTGACCATCGACGGCGAAGGCGCCGAACCCGACGCCCAACAGGCGGGTGGGGCGGACCAGGGCGCCCAGCACCACGCGCAAGGCTCCAGTCACGCGTTGGGCCAGGTCCGGGCCGCTCCCCGGTGCCAGCACCACGTCCACGGGCCCAGCCGCCAGAATCTCTGCCACGGCCGCCTGGTCCGGGGCAACGCTGTCGAACTGGCCCGCCAACAGGCCGGTGGTGGTCAGGTGGCGCACCAGGCCATCGACCAACGCCCCCTCACCCACGACCAGAACCGGCGTGTCAGCCACCGGCGCCGTGAGCGGCGCCACCGTCCAGATCGGACGGGACGGGACGATATCGGCCGGGGCCGGGGGGGTGGCGGCACCGGTGGCCCGCCGCAGGAAGCGCAGGCCGTGGAAGGCGACCGCCACGCGGCCATCGGCCGGATCAGCCAGCACCACCTCGGCCTCCCGTCCGTCCGTCACGGCGCGCCAGCGCACATGGACCACGGGGGCAGACGGCAGGCGGCCATGGATGACGATTTCATCGCACAGGGCGGGGATCAGGCCCGCCTGGTCCAGAGCCAAGCTGGTGGACACGTCCAACAAGGCGGGGTCGAGGGCCAAACCGCCCCCGTCGCCGGGCGCGGTCGCCGGGGACGCCCAGGCCAAGCACTCCCCCTCGCCTTCGACCAGACGATCCAGCCGCCGCCAACGATCGCTGACCACGACGGGCCCCTCGGTCGGCAGGGGTAGCGCCGCCGTCGGCGCGGCGCAGCGGGCGACGATCTCGGCCACCGGCACGGGCGTCGGCGGCTGGGCCGCATCGTCCAGCCGGGCCTCCACGAAGGTCTGCCAGGCACCGCCACGGGCCCGGCCCTCCAGACTGGCGCGGCCATCGGCGTAGAAGCGTAAGGTGACGGTTCTCGGCTCCACTTGCGACGCCCGGAGGGGGCGCAGCCACCGCAGGTCCCGGAGACGCGATGGTCCCCGGGCGGTCGCCACCAGGGCGGGGAAGGCCATGCCAACCAAGGTCGGCTCGCCATCCAGCCGGTGTTCCGCCATGGGCCAGAAATGGGGGGCGTGCACGTCCAGGGAATGATAGGCGCCCTCCCGCGTCACCGCCGCCGGACCCAGCAGGCCGGGCGCGGTCGACACCACGGGCGTCGCCGCCGGCAGGTCGGGCGCCAGGCGGCGCCGGGCCAGGGGGGCCGCCGGCAAATGGGCGCGACCCGTCGTCCCGTCCGTTGCACCCCAGGTCAGAACCGCGCCGGCGACAAAGGCCTGGGCGGCTGCCTCGGCCGCGGCCTGGTCCGGCCCCACGGCTGCCCATCGGGCGCCAGGCCGGCCGGCGGGCGCCACCCCGACCAGCACCAGATCACCCGCGGCAGCCGGCGCCGCGACGAAGACGGCCAAGCGGGCCATCAAGTCGCCGCGGTCGCGCACCGCCACGGCCAAGCGGGCGGGCAGCGTGTCGCGCCCCTCCGTCAGCGTGCGGGCGATCTCCTCCAGGCTCCAGTCCGGACGGGCGCGCAAGGCCGCGACCATGGCATCGGCGTAGCCGCGCAACGCCTCCGGCTCCGCCGCCGACAGGCCCACGGCTATCCACCGGCCGGTGGCGGGGGCCGCCACGCGCGCGGGGGCCGCCTCCACCACCGCGTGGACGTTCACGCCACTGAGGCCGAAGGCGCTGATCCCCGCCCGGCGGGGACCGCCCCGGTCGGCCAGCGCCATGGCCCGCCGGGGCACGGCGACCGGCGCCCGGTCGAAGGCGATCTTCGGATTGGGCGCCGTGAAATGGGGCTGCGGGGGGGCGAGATCGTGCGTCAGGGACAGGATGGCCCGCGCCAGGCCCAACACCCCGGCGGCGCCATCCAGATGGCCGTAGTTCCCCTTGGCGCTTCCCACCCAGGCGAAGCCCACCTCCGCCGTGTCCGCCGCGAAGGCCGTGGTCAATCCCTGGATCTCGATGGGATCGCCCAACGCGGTGCCAGTGCCGTGGGCCTCCACATAGGACAGGCTGGCCAGCGAGACACCGGCATCGGCGGCAGCGGCCCGGATGACCTCGGCCTGCGCCGTGGGGTTGGGCGCGGCCATCCCGCTGGAGGCGCCGTCCTGGTTGACCGCCGTGCCCAGGATGACGGCGTGGATGGGGTCGCGCGCGGCCAAGGCCGCCGCCAGGGGGCGCAGCAGCAACGCCACCGCGCCCTCGCCCATGCCGGTGCCATCGGCCCCCTCGGCGAAGGCCAGGGTGCGGCCGCTGGAACTGTCGATGGTCAGGCGTTGGTCCTCACCCGGGGGCAGCAGGATGGCCTTGGCCCCACCCACCAGGGCCCAATCGCAATCCCCGGCCCGCAGCGCGCGCACCCCCTGGTGCAGCGCGCTCAGCGAGGCAGAGCACGCCGTGTCGACCAGGGCGGCGGGGCCCCGCCAGTTGTGCTGGAAGGACAGACGCGTGGCGACATTGGACGGAACCGTCAGGGCGAAAGCCTGCTCCACCCGCTGCGGCTCGACAGCGCGCAGCAAGGCCGCCCGCCAGGGGCCGGGGCCGCTGGCGCCGACGAAGACGCCGACCTTGGCGTCGTCCAGGGCAGTGCCGCCGCGCCCGGCGTCCTCCAGCGCGCGCAGGGCCACATCCAGGAACAAGCGCTGTTCCGGATCGATCAGGGCGGCGTCGGCCGGCGACAGGCGATAGCGCCGGCAGTCGAAGCCCAGCACCTCCTCCAGATAAGCGGCCTCACGGAAGGTCGCGGGAACGGGCAACCCAAGGGCGGCGTAGAGCGCGCGGACATCAGCGACACGACCGGCCGGCAGCGGCCGGAACCGGTCGACACCCGCGGCCACGTCGGTCCACAGGTCGGCCAGCGTCTCCGCCCCCGCCACGCGGACGGCCAGGCCCACCACGGCGATGGCGCCGGACGGAACGGCGGGAGGGGCGCCAACGGGCGCGGACGCCGCGACCGGGGAACGGCCAGCCTCGGGCGGAACGGCGTTCGGCATAGACAAGATGGGGGTGGCGGGCACGCCCGTGGCCGCCGCCACCCGCCGGGCCTGGTCGGCCACGGTGGCGGCGGCGAACAGGTCGGCGATGGCGAAGACGCCGGGCCAGCGCGCTTCCAAACGCTGGTGCAGACGGATGACCAACAGGGAGTTGCCGCCCACGGTGAAGAAGCCGTCCCGGGGCCCGAACTCCGCCTCCGGCAACAGCGCCCGCCAGAATCCCGCGATTTCCCCCTCGATGGCCATAAGGGCGGCCGGGTCCGCGTCCGCCGGGACGGCGATGGATGGGGCGATAGCCGGCATCGGCGTGGCCGGCATCGGCATGGCCGGGGCTGACCGCAGGGGCGTGCCCGCCAGGGCCTTGCGATCCAGCTTGCCGCTGGAGGTCAGGGGCAGGTGCGCCATCTGGAAGAAGCGGGCGGGCACCATGGCCTCGGGCAAGCGGCCGGCCAGATGGGCAACCAGGTCACCCGGGCCGACCAGGCGGCGTAACAGCAGGTAGGCATGCAGTTCCGTCAGCCCGTCGCTGGTAGCGGGCACCACGGCGGCGCGTTCCACCGCCGGGTGAGCCTCCAGGGCATGTTCGATCTCGCCCGGCTCAATGCGCTGCCCCCGCACCTTCACCTGGTGGTCGATGCGGCCCAGATAGTCGATGCTGCCGTCGGCCCGCCACCGGCCCAGGTCTCCGGTCCGGTACAGCCGGGCGTCCGGGTCGCCACCGGCGAAGGGGTCGGCGATGAAGCGCTCCGCCGTCAGGTCGGGACGGTTGCGATAGCCGCGCGCCACCTGCACGCCGCCGATGTGGATTTCCCCGGCGACGCCGATGGGCGTGGGCTGGCCCCGCCCGTCCAGCACGTAAAGCCGGGTGTTGGCCACCGGCCGCCCTATGGGCACGCCGCCGCCCGTCCAGGGCGTGCAGGGATGCCAACTGACGTCCACCGTCGCTTCCGTCGGGCCATAGAGATTGTGCAGGCCCGTGCCGTGGACACGGTGCAGCAGGCGGTCGAAACGTTCGGCCAGGCCGGGGTCCAACGCCTCGCCGCTGGCGAAGACGTAGCGCAGGGTCTTCAGGTCCGAGATCCGCACCCGGCCATCCTCCACACAGGCCAGGAACGCGGCCAGCATGGACGGGACGAAATGCACCACCGTCACGCGGTGGCGGGCGATGAAGGCGGCCAGCCCCACCGGGTCGCGCTCCAGCCCCGGCGGCGGCAGCGCCAGCGCGGCCCCCGTCCACGACCACCAGAACAACTCCCAGACCGACACATCGAAGGTGACCGGGGTCTTCTGCAACACCACGTCGCCTGCGCCGATGGGAAACTGCCCCTGCATCCACCACAGGCGGTTCAGCACCGCCCGATGGATGATCTCCACCCCCTTGGGCCGGCCGGTGGAACCCGAGGTGAACAGCACGTAGGCCAAATCGTCGGGGCCGGCCGGATTGGACACCCAGTCATCCGCCGCCGGAACGGTCGTCGCGTCAACCGCGAGTATGTGGTCGATCTCCAGCAGTCGGGCCGCCCCCGCCACCCGGTCCCGGGTGGCCGTGGTCGCCAGCACCAGGGGCCTGCCCAGGTCGTCCATCATGTCGGCCAAGCGGGCCGGCGGCTGATCCGCGCCCAGGGGCGCGTAGGCCGCCCCGGCCATCAGCACGCCAAAGATGGCTGTCAGGAGGCCGGGTCCGCGCGGCAGGCAGAGGCCGACGACATCGCCCGGCCCAACGCCCTCCTCGCGCAGCCGCGCGGCCAGGCGGGCGGCCGTCCGGGCAAAACCCCGGTAATCCAGCGCGGGGAAATCATCCCCCACCAACGCCGGCGCGGCGGGAGCGGCGGCGATCCGGTCCAGGAAGGGGGCGGTGATAACCCGTTCCACCGGCAGGTCCTGGACGGTGTCGTTGAAGCCGTGGACCACCAGCGCCCGTTCCGCCGCCGGCAGCAGGTCTAGTGCGTCCACCGCCTGGGCAGTGTCCGCCACCACCGCGCGGGCCAAGGTTTCCAGCCGGTTCGCCAACCGCGTGATCGTGGCCGGCGCGAACAGCTCCGCGCTGTATTCGATCTCGCAGGCGATCCCGCCGTCGCGCCGGCAGAAGTGGAAGGCCAGGTCGAACTTCGCCATCGGGAAGTCCAGGTTCATGGCCGCCGTGCGCAAGCCAGGCAGGTTCGGCACCGCCGATGCCGCCTCCTGCCATACCACCAGGACGTCGAACAGGGGATTCCGGCCAAGGTCGCGGGGCGCGTCGACAGCCGCGACCAGCGCCTCGAACGGGCAATGCTGGTCATCCATGGCCTGCAGACAGACGTCCCGCGTCTCCGCCAAATGGTCACGGAAGGGCCGGTTCCCGGCGACGGCCTGCCGCAACACCAGGGTGTTGACGAAGAAGCCCACGGTGTCGGCCAGTTCGGGCCGCTCACGCGGGGCAACCAAGGTTCCCAAGGCAAGGTCGGTTTGGCCGGTCAGGCGATAAAGCAGGGCCTGCACCAGGGCGGTGGCCAGGGCGAACGGGGTCGCCCGATGGGCATGGGCCAGCGCCGTCAGGCGGTCGCTCAAGGCCCCGTCGAAGGCATGGACCAAGGTTCCGCCCTTGAAACCGCGCACCGCCGGGCGGCGGTGATCGGTGGGCAGGTCCAGGGGCGGGGGTGGGGGCGTCAGGCGGGCCACCTGTCGCGCGAGCGTGGCCCTGCCCTGCGGCCCGGCCACCAGGGCACGCTGCCATACGGCATAATCCGACATCTGGCGCTGGGGCGCGCCGGCCACCGCCGCGTCCCCGACGGCACCCGTGCCAACGGCGTAAAAGGCGGTCAGGTCACGCACCAGCAGGGTCATGGACCAGCCGTCACAGAAGGCGTGGTGCACGACCAGCAGGACGCGCCATCGCTCCGGCCCGAAGCGCACCACCTGGGCACGGGCCGGCCCTTCACGCCCAAGGTCGAAGGGCCGTATCATTTCGGCCTCGACATAAGCCCGGGCCGCGGCCGCGTCCGCCACCTCGATCCATTGGGGCCGCAGTCCACCGGGGGCGGCCAGACGCTGCCGCAGGCCCGCCTGCCCATCGTCCACGATCCGCAGGCGCAGGGCGTGATGCCGGGTTTCCAGGGCGACAAAGGCCCGCTCCAGCGCCGCCTGGTCCAGCGGCCCCTCGACATCGAACACCACCGGCACGTTATAGACACCGCTGCCCGGGAACAGACGTTGCAGGACGATCAATCGTTCCTGGCCTGGGGACAAGGGATGGTCCATCCCTTCCGGCTGGCACGGAATCGTGGCGTCACCGTCCAACTCGGCCGCCGCGTCCCGGTGGCCTGTGCTCACCGGCGCCGTCCCGGCCGGCAGCAGGGCGGCGATGGCCGTCACGGTGCGGGCGGCGAACAGCGCGCGCATGGGCAGACGGCAACCCGTCTCATCCGCCAGGCGCACGGCCAGCCGCATGACCAACAGCGAATGACCGCCCAGGCGCATGAAGTCACTGGCGCCATCAATGGCCACGCCGGGGAAAAACTCGGTGAATACGCGGGCCACCAGGCGTTGGCGCGGATCCGCCAGGATGGACGCCACGACCGGCTCCGTGGTCAGCGTCGCCACGTGCCGGGCCAGCGCCCGACGATCCACCTTGCCGTTCCGGTTCACCGGCAGGGCGGGCACCAGGACGAAACGTGCCGGCATCATGTAGGAAGGCAGCCGTTCCCCCAGGCGCTGGCGCCAGCTCGGTTCAGCCGCCGCATCATCCGCCACCACGCAGGCGACCAGCAGGCGGTCGGCCCCCTGACCCGTCACGACCACGGCGGCGGCCCGGATGTCCGCCCCTTCTTCCAGCACCGCCTCGATGGCGCCAGTCTCGATGCGGTGGCCCCGGATCTTGACCTGGCCATCGCGCCGGCCGCCGAATTCCAACACGCCGTCATGCCGCCAGCGGGCGTAGTCGCCGCTGCGATAAGCCCGCTCTCCACCCGCCCAGTCCAAATGGACGAAGGACGCCTCCGTCAAGTCGGCCCGGTTGGCATAGCCCAGGGCCAAGCCATCGCCGGCGCACAGCAACTCGCCCCAAACGCCCACCGGGACCGGTCGCAGACGGTCATCAACCAGATAGACGCGCGTGTTGGCGATCGGCCGGCCAATGGGCACCGCCCCGGCCAAGTCGGCCAGGTCAGCTGGCGTGACGGCGTGGACGCTGGTGAAGGTGGTGTTCTCAGTGGGGCCGTAGGCATTGATCAGCCGCGTGCCGGGGCAGGCCGCAAGGACCCGGGCCATTTGCGCGGGGTTGGCGGCCTCGCCCCCGGTCAGGACCACGCGGGTGGTGGCGAAGGCGCCCGGCGCCTCATCCGCCACCCGGTTGAACAGGCCCGCGGTCAGCCAAAGGACGCTGACGCCCGTCTGGCGCAGGGTGGTGGCCAGCGCCGCCGGATCCATCAGGTCGTCATCGCTCACGATCCGCAGATGCGCCCCGTTCAGAAATGTGCCCCAGATTTCCAGCGTGGCCGCGTCGAAGCCCAGCGGAGCCGCCTGGGGCACCACGTCGTCCGCCGTGATCGGCACCGCCACCGGGTCCAGCGCCAGGCGCGCCACGCCGCGATGGGGCACGACCACGCCTTTGGGCAGGCCGGTGGAACCCGAGGTGAACATGATATAGGCGGGTGCCCCCCCGTCCACCGTGCGGGCCGGCATGACGTCCCCGCCCCGGGTCGGGGCGGGCGGCACGAGATCCAGGCGCACGACGGCGACGCCATCCCCTCCTGGGCCTCTTCCCGGATTGCCCAAATCCGCCAGGCGTTGGGCCGCGCCATCGTCGGCCAGCACCAGCCGCGCGCCGGCATCGGCCATCAGTCGCCGTACCGCGTCCACGGGCAGCTTGGCATCCAGCGGCAGGTAGGCGACCCCCAGCCGGGTCAACGCCAGGGTGGCGATCACCGCCGGGGCGTCCCGATCCAAGGCCAATCCCACCGCCGCGTCATCGCCCACCACGCCGGCCAAGGCAGCGGACAGGGCGCCGACGCGCTGTTCCAGCTCGGCATAGCTGAGGGTCACGCCATCCGTGCCGGTCAAGGCCGGACGGGTGGCGTGGCGAGCGGCGGCGGACCGCCACAGCGATCCCAGGTCGGCATCGCGCGGATAATCCAGGGCGGTCTGGTTGAACGTCCCCACCACGCGGTCGCGCTCCGCCGTCGGCAGGATCTCCAGGTCGCCCAAGGGGGCCTGCGGCCGGGCGCCGATATCGGCCATCAGCACCGCCAGACGGTCGATGAAGGCCCGCGCGTCGGCCTCGTCATACAGCCAGCTGTCGTATTCCACCGCCAACAATCCACCACCATCGGGCAGGCGGCTGAGGATGAAGGCCAGGTCGTACTTGCCGGTGTTGAGGTCGGGGGCGAACCAGTCCTCCTGTCCCGGCCCCGCGTCGTCATACACGACGACGGCGTCGAACAGGCTGCCGGCGTCCCCGCCGCCGGTCCGGGCGCGGTCGGCGATGATGCTGCTCAGCGGATAGTCCTGATGGGCGATGGCGACCGCGATACCCTGGCGGGCAGCGACCAGATGGTCCTGGAACGGCTGGTCCATCCGCGCCGGCAGGCGGATGGGCAGGACCTCGGCATAGCAACCCATCACCCCCGCCATCTCCGGCGCCGTGCGGCAAGCGAAGGGCAGGCCCACCGCCACCTCGCGCCCATCCCCCTTCAAACGGGCCAGCAGGGTGGCCACGACGGCAGCGAAAGCCGCGGTGGGGGTGGTGCGCGCGCCCTGCGCGATGGTATCCAGAACGCGGCCTTGGCGCCCGTCCATGCGGACCTGGACCTTGCGTCCCCGCCGGGCGGCGGCGGGCGGCCGGCGGCCCAGCGCGCCTGGCGGATCGCCCAGCACCATCCCATCCAGGGCGGTGCGCCAATACTCCGCCAGGCGAGCCCCCTCCGGCCCGGCCAGCAGCGTCCGGTGGGCCTGCGCCTGGGCGATCGGGGTGAGTTCCGGTGCCGGCGGATCACCCCCCGCCAGCAGGGTATGCAGGTCGCGGGCGAGCAGTTCCTGGGACCAGCCATCGGTAACGATGTGGTCGGCCACGATGTACAGGCTGGCGCCCGTCGTCCCGCGCAGCAGATGGAAGCGGTAAAGCGGCCCCCGCGACAAATCGAAAGGACGGGCCAGCTCAGCCCGCAGGAAGGCGGCGACACGCTCCCCATCCATGCCGTCCTGGACATTCAACGCCACCGGGCCCGGTACGGCGACCCGCTGCCACACCTGCCCCTCGCGCTCCACCAGCGTGGTGCGCAACGCCGGATGCAGGGCCGCGAGACGGGCCAGGGCGGACCGAAGCTCCGCCTCCCCCACCCCGGCATCGAGGAGTATCAGGCTGGGGACCATCCAGTTGGCGGCGTCGGGATCATCCCGCCGGGCCAGCCACAGCCCCTCCTGCGCGGGCGACGCCGGCGCCTCCTCGGCGATCGGGTCCGGCACCACAGGCGGGGAAGGCGCGGCCCGTGTCCGGCGGTCCAGCACCGCCGCCATGGCGGACAGGCGGGTATTGGCCAGGGCGTCGGCCAAGCTCAGCCGGCCCAGGCCCATCTCCGCCACGCGGTGGACCATGCGCATCAACAGCAGGCTGTGGCCGCCCAGCAGGAAGAAGTCGTCGTCCCGGCCAATGCGGGCGGCCTGCAAGAACTCGGCCCAGACCGCCGCCAGACGGCGCTCCGTCCCGGTGGCGAAATCGCCCGCCGCCGCCGGGACCACGGGATCGGGCGTTGACGGCCCATCCGGGCCTGCCACCGCCTGGGGAACGAAATCCAGCGGCCGGTTCCAGGCGGCGGGCACGTCCGCCAGCGTCGCCAGGAACTGGTCCCGCCATCCGGTGACGGTCGCCTGGTCCAACAGCGCGGTGGCGTGAATCAGCGACCCCTCAAGGCCACCATCGGCGGTGGGCAGGAGGTTCAGCATCAGCTCGTAACGCGCCGCGACGTTGCCGTCGGGCAGGACGGAAACCTCCAGCCCCGCCAGCGCCGGGGCCGTCACCGGCGCCGGCTGCAGGGCGAAAACGGTCTGCACCAGGGGCGTGGTGGCGGCCGACCGGGGCGGGGCCAACGCCTCGACCAGGGCCTCGAACGGCACCGACTGGGTGTCCAGCCCGGCAAGGACCGCCTGGCGCACCCGCCCCACCAGCGTGGCGAAGTCGGCGGCCCCCTCCAGGTCGATGGGAAAAACGACGGTGTTGGACAGATAGCCGATGAGCGCCTCCGCCGCCGCGCTGTCACGCCCGGCCACAGGGGCCCCCACCAGCAACCGGCGCTGCCCCGTCAGGCGCGCCAGGGTCAGGGCCCAGGCGGCCAGCAGGACCATGTAGGACGTGGCCGACACCTGGCGCCCGGCCTGGTCCAGCGCCGCCAGCACCGGCGCGGACACACGCACCGGCAGGGCGGCCCCCCGGCCATCGGCGACCGCACCGCGAGGCCGGTCGGTGGGCAGGGACAGCACCGTTGGGAAGCCCTGGCAAGCCTGAGCCAGACGGGCGACCGTCGCCTGGGCGGCGGCGGTGCCCAGGCGCTCACGCTCCGCCCGCGCCAAGGTTGGGATATCGACGGCGATTTCCGGCAGTGAGGGCGGCCGCCCCTGTCGCCGGGCGGTATAAAGTTCGGCCAGTTCCGCCAGGAAGACGCCATTGGACCAGCCATCCCAGGCGGCATGGTGGGCCGCGACGGACAGGACATGGTGATCGTCCGCCACCCGCAGCAGGGTGAAACGCGCCGGCGCCTCTGTCGCCAGGTCGAAGGGGCGATGGGCCAACGCCGCCAGCCGATCCGCCAGGTCACCGGCCGCGATCGGCACCACCTCCAGAGCCGGCGCCCGGGCGGCCGGCACCTGCGTCGCGCCGGACGGGCCGTCCCGGAACAGGGTGCGCAGGGGGGCATGCCGGGCCACGATGGCCTCGACGGCGGCGGTCAGGGCGGCCAGGTCCAACGGCCCGCGCAGATCCAAGGCCAGATGCTCGGTATAGGCGCCGCCCCCCGCCTCCAGCCGATTCAGGAACCACATGCGCTCCTGTCCGGACGACAAGGGTGCCGGGCCCGCCAAATGGCTCATCAACGCCGATCGGGCCGACCGCACCCGCTCCTTCAAGGCATCGCTGAACGCGCCGGCCGGCGCGTCGTAGCGCAGGCGCCCGCCCTCAACCCGCAAATGGATATCCACCGCGGCCAGTTCAGCCAATAGGGCGGTCGCGTCCGTCACAGAAACCCCTCCTCCCGAAGGCCGGCCGGGTGCACCGCCTCCAACAACCGGGCCAAGCCGGCCACCGTGGCGCCGCGGAACACCGCCTCCGTCGACACCTCACACCCCAGGCGCTCCCGCAGGCGGGCGGCCACGCGCACGGCGATCAGCGAATCCCCGCCCAGCGCCAGGAAATCATCGTCCGGTCCGATGGCGGGGATACCCAGGACGTCACGCCACACGGCCGTGACGACGCCTTCGATGGCGCCGCCCGCCGCCGGGGCCGGATGCGGGCTGGCGGCCGGATAGGCGGCCGATGCCGTCAACGGGCCCCGCGACATGGCGCCCACGGCCGCACCGGGGACCGTGGCCGATGCGGCGCCATCGGCCGCCGGGTCGATCCACAGCCGCTGAACGTCGAAGGGATAAAGAGGCAGGCGCGCGCGCGGCCCGGCCGGCGTCCGCGCCAGGGGGGCGCCCGCCGTCCACAGCCGCCCGATGGCCGCCAGCAGGGCGGCCCGGCCATCCTCGGCCCCGGCCTGGCTGGCCTCGGGCTGCGTGGCGATAATACGCGGGGCGGGGACGCCGCCGGCGCGGGCCATGCGGCCCAAGCCAACGCCGGGCCCCACCTCCACCAGCAGGCGCCGGGGCGCCTCCGCCAAGCGGGCGATACCGGCCGCGAAACGCACCGTGCCGCGCAGGTGGCGCACCCAATAGGCCGGATCAATGGCGTCAGCGGGCGCCAGCCAATCGCCACTGAGGTTGGAGACGATGGGAATGCGGGGCGGCGCCAGGGCCACGCGCGCCACCTCATCGGCGAAATCGGACAACACCGGTTCCATCAAGGCGGAATGGAAGGCGTGTGAAACGGTCAGGCGCCGCGCCGTCTTGCCCAGCGCCGCGATACGATCGGCCAGGGCGGCCATCTGGGCCTCGGTTCCCGCCGCCACGCACTGGTTGGGACTGTTCACCGCCGCCAGGTCGGCCCCCACCTCGGCCACCAGCGGCGCCGCCACCGCCTCGGGCAGGGAAACGGCCAGCATGGCGCCCCGCGCCGCGGCCCCCATCAGGCGGCCACGCGCGACCACGAGGCGCAAGGCGTCCACGAAGGGCATGACGCCGGCCAGGCAGGCCGCGACGTATTCACCCACGCTGTGGCCCATCAACGCCTCTGGTCGCACCCCCTCCGCCATCAAGGCCTGGGCGATGGCGTATTCGGTGACGAACAGGGCCGGCTGGGTCATCGCCGTTTCTGCCAGGGCGCGGGCGGCGCCCGCGTCGCCGGGGTGGGCCATCAACAGGTCCGTCAGGGCCGCCACCGGCGTGCCCTGCAGGACCGAGGCGGCTTCCGCCAAGACGGCACCGGCCGCGGGCGAAGCGCGATAGAGGTCGCGCCCCATGCCCGGATGCTGCGCGCCCTGGCCCGGAAACAGGAAGGCGACCTCCGCCCCACCCGCATTCCCAGCGCCCACTGGCCCAGCACCCGCAGTCCCGGCGCCCGTTGGCGCCGCGCCGGCGTCGGGCGCCGGATCGACGATCCGCAGGGCCGCCGCCGCCTCGGCGGCGGACGCGGCCACGACGGCACGACGCAGCCGCAGCGGCCGGCGCCGCGCCAGGGTGGCCGCCACCGCCGACAGGGACGGTGCGTCCGGCTGGTCCAGCCGGTTGGCCATCGCCGCTGCCAGGCGGGCCAAGGCCCCGGGGGTGGCCGCCGACAGCGTCAACAGGTGGGGCGCATCGGCCCGGGGGATATCGGGGGTCCCGGGGAGATCAAGCGGCGCCGCCTCGGGCGGGGCCGCGACCACCAGATGGATGTTGGTGCCCCCCATGCCGAAGCTGCTGACACCGGCCAGGCGCTCCCCCGCCACGGGCCATGGCTCCGCCCCGGCGTTCACGCGGAACGGCCCCTGGGCGAAGGGGATGCGGGGATTGGCGGTGCTGAAATGGGCGGTGGGCGGCACGACGCCATGGCGCACCGCCAGCAGCGCCTTAACCAGGCCGGCCATGCCGGAGGCGGCGTCCAGGTGCCCGACGTTGCCCTTGACCGACCCCAGCGCAATGGCACCGGCGGGGGCCCCGGCATAGGCCAGGTTCAAAGCGGCCACCTCGATCGGGTCGCCTAGGGCCGTGGCCGTACCATGCCCCTCGACAAACCCCACCTGGGTGGGCTCGACCCCCGCGTCGGCCAGGGCGGCGCGGATGGCGGCCGCCTGCCCCTGGACCGAGGGGGCGGCGAACGCGGCCTTCGCCGCGCCATCGTTGGCGACGCCCACCCCCCGGATGACACCGTGGATCAGGTCGCCATCGGCCAGGGCGTCATCCAAGCGCTTCAGGACGAGCACAGCCCCACCCGCCCCGCCCACGGTGCCATCGGCGGCGGCGTCGAACGGCCGGCAGCATCCGGTTGCCGAGGCGATGCCGCCTTCGGCATGGATGTAGCCCCAGGGTGAGAACATACCCAGCGACGCGGCCCCGGCCAGCGCCACCCGGCAGCGACCCAGGCGCAGGGCGTCCACCGCCGCCGCCGTCACCGACAGGGCGGTGGAACAGGCGCTGTTCACCGTGGCGGCGGGGCCGGTCAGGTCCAGCTTGTAGGCCAGGCGGGTGGCGGCGAAGTCCTTGTCCGCGCCCACCACCACGGAATATCGGTCCGCACCCCCGGCGAACCCGGTGCGCCCCCGCAGATTGTCCAGCAGATAGGCGTTGAAGCCCACGCCAGCATAGACGCCAACGGGGCCGTCCCGGACGGGATCGCACCCCGCCTCCTCCAGCGCATGCCAGGCCAGGCCCAGCAACAGCCGCTGTTGCGGGTCGATCTCTGCCGCCTCGCCCGGGCCATAACCAAAGGGCACCGGATCGAACAGATCCAGACCGTCGACAGCGGCGTTGGCCGCCACCAGGTCGGGATGATCGGCCAGCACCGCCGGCGCACCCGCTGCCCGCAGGTCGGCGCGGTCAAAATGGCGCACGGCGTCGCGGCCGGCCAGAAGGTTGTCCCAGAAGGTCATGGCATCGTCCGCCCCGGGAAAGCGGAACGCCCACCCGACGACGGCGATGGACTGACCGGCGCCGGAGGGGTCGCCGCCCCTCGGGCTCCGGCCCGACCGGACGCGGTCGGCATCCGGCGAGGGCGCTTCGCCCGACAGGTGGCGCGCCAGGGCCATGACGCTGGGGAAGCGGAACAGGTCCACCGGCGTCACGCGCCGTCCCGTCGCGGCCTCGATGCCGGCCAGGGCCGGCGGCACCAACAGGGAATGGGCCCCCATCTCGAACAGGTTGGCCGCCGGATCCACCGGCCGGCCCAGCAGGCCGGCCCAAACCCCAGCGATGGCGTCCTGCAGACTGGCCGCGCTGGGCGCCGGACGGGGCAGGACGGGGCCAGACGGGATAGGGGACCGCGCCGGGTCCGCGTCCGGTGGCGGCAGGGCGCGCCGGTCCACCTTGCCGGAGGTGGTCAGCGGCAGGGCCGCCATGGGAATGACGCGCAAGGGCACGGCCGCCGCCGGCAGCTGGTGGGCCAGAACGGTGCGCGCAGCCACGGGATCGACCACGCCGGCCACATAAGCCACCAACGCCATGCCCCCCGGGGCGTCGGCCCAAGGCACCACGGCCGCGGCGGTGACCCCGTCCAGCGCCCGCACCGCCGCCTCGACCTCACCCAGCTCGATACGCTGCCCCCGGATCTTCACCTGATCGTCCTGGCGCCCGCCGAACAGCAGGGTGCCATCCGCCGTCCAACGGGCCCGGTCCCCCGTCCGGTACAGCCGGTCACCGGGTACGCCGTGGGGATCGGCTATGAAAGACTGGGCGGTCGCGGCATCCAGGCCCCAATAGCCTTCGGCCAGGCCGGCGCCGCCGATGCACAACTCCCCCTCGACGCCCACCGGCACGCGGGCCGACTCTTCATCCAGGATGCGGACGCGGCAACCAGGCAAGGGGCGGCCGATGGGGATTTCCACCTCGTCACCCGCGACACGGTGGCCGGTGGCGTCCACCGTGGCCTCCGTCGGGCCGTACATGTTGTAGACCGGCACCGGCCCCAGCAGCGCGCGGATGCGCTCCACGTGCCGGGGCAGCAAGCGCTCGCCGCCCAACACCACGCGGCGGACCGTGGGCGGCGGCGACAGGGGCGGCCGCGCCAACAGCGCATCCAACTGGGAAGGCACCAGGTTCAAATGGGTGACGCCCCGCTCGGTCAGCTGCGTCCAGAAAGCCCCCGGATCCAGCAGGGTGGAGCGATCCGGCAGCCACAGCGTGCCGCCGGTGGTCAACGCGAAAAACAGCTGCTGCAGGAACGGATCAAAGCCGATACTGGAAGCGCCGCACACCACCTCGTCCCCGCCCAGCCCGAACCAGGCGGCCATGGAACGGACACGCCGGCTGAGCGTGCCGTGGGCCAGGGCCACCGGCTTGGGTCGGCCGGTGGACCCTGAGGTGTGATACAGGCAGGCGATCGCCGCCGGATCAAGGGCGGGGGTGGACGCGGCCGGTGCATCCCCCCCGGCGGGGATCGGCGGCCCCTGGTCAAGCCGCGCCAAGTCGGCGGCGGCTGACAGATCGGCCGGCGCGCTTGCATCCGTCAGCACCAGGCGGCACGCCACACCGCCGGCCAGAAGCGCCAACCGATCCGCCGGCAGCGCCGGATCCAGCGGCACCAGCACGCCGCCCGCGCGCATCACCGCCAAGAAGCCAACCACGACCGCCGGGCTGGCGGCGGCGCACAGCCCCACAGGCCGACCCGCCACCCCCAGGCCGGCCAGATGCACGGCCCAGGCCGCCACCTGATGTTCCAAGGCCCCGTAGCTGAGGGCGGTGGGACCGACCACGACGGCGGGCCGGTCGGGGTGCCGGGCGGCCACGGCGGCCACCAGTGCGGGCAGGGCGGTCGCGCCCAGGTCAGGCGACAGCGTCCCCCCATCCTCCCAATCGGGAGGGGGGTGGGAACCCGCCGCCGAACCCTTTCCCTTGGACGCCACCACAACCCCCCAAATAGACCCGCGTCGTGCCCGTCAGCCGTCTCTCACCACGCCCAGCCTTGTTGGCAACGCAGCGTAAAGCACATCCGATAGACACGATGGAAGTGCAAATTTTGTTACGAGTGTTATTCAGGGTTGCAGTTGCGGACGTTTGGTGCAAGATCAAATCGTGGATAACGGTCACGCGCGTCCACGCCAAGACGCCCAATTCCGCGATACGAACGGCTGCTCCCAAGGCCCCAACCAGCCCGCTCGCGTTGCAAGGTATATCACTGCACTATCATGGATTGAAGTCGCTAGGGATCCCGTTGCCACCGGGCCGTGTCGCCTGAGGAACAGCACCGTGCAGGGGATGCTGCGCCGCCGGGAATCCGCCGCGAACAAGGGAGTTGCCAGCATGTATGCGGACGATATCGCAGCGCCGTCGGCACCGTCGGCCGCCGTCCCCCATCCGCAGGGCGTACGCCTGTCGAGCGCGCAGCAACAGGCATGGTTCCTGGAGCGGCTGGTGCCCGATACGGTGGCCTACAACTTCCAGGCGCGATTCACCATCACCGGGCCGCTGGACGTGGCAGCGCTGACCGGGGCCCTCGCCGATCTGATCATCCGCCATGAAATCCTGCGCACCGTCTTCCTGGAGGGTGAGGACACGCCCTACCAAGTGGTGCAGGCGCCCTGGCTGCCGGAACTGCCTATGGTGGACCTGGCGGGCGTGCCCGAGGGCATGCGCGACAGCTATGCCGAATTGCTGATCGAGACGGAAATCCGCAAGCGGATCGATGTCGGCCGGCTGCCCCTGGTGCGCTGGCTTCTGGTACGCCAGGCGCCTGATCGTCATCTGCTGCTGCATATCGAGCATCATCTGGTCCATGACGGTTGGTCCTACCGGCTGTTCATGCGGGAACTGGCGGCGCTGTACAGCGCCCGGGTACGCGGCGGCGGCGTGGACGCGGAGCTGACCAATGATCTGGACGCCACGTTGGGCGAGGTCACCCAATTCGCCGATTACTGCCGGTGGGAGGGGGCGTGGCTGGACTCGGCGGAGGGCCGGGGCCAGCGGGCCTTCTGGCGCGACCGCCTGGCGGGCTGGCCGGCCTACGGCCACAGCCTGGTGGCCGGCGTGGCCGAGCGGCGCCAGGCCCTGACCTTCTCCGGCGCGTCGCAATCCTTCCCGATTCCCGGCGCCACCTTGGGCGCGCTGGTCGACCTGGCCACCGCCACCCGGACCACCCTGTTCGAGCTGATGTTGACCATCTTCGGCGCCCTGGTGCGGGAGCGGCGGGGCCTGGACCGGGTCATCATCGGCACGGCCATCGCCAACCGTGACCAGCCGGAAACGCAGACGGTGATCGGCATGCTGGTCAACATGCTGCCCCTGCGCCTGCAAGGCGATGGCAGCTTGAGCGACCTGCTGGCCGCCACCCGGGAGGAAGTGCGCGCCGCCTTTCTCAACGGCCGCATTCCCGTCTCCACCATGGTGGAGGACCTGCAGCCGGCACGGGTGGCCAACGCCCTGCCCTACATCCAGACCAGTTTCAGCTTCCACAACTCCATGACACGCGACCTGGCCTTCCACGGGCTGACCGTGGAGGTGACCGAGGGTGTGTCCAACGGATCGGCCAAATTCGACCTTAACGTCATCGTCGTCTTCGATGACGAGGCCAATCCCCGCCGCGGCGGCCGCGTCCTGGCCGAATACGCCCATGACCTGGCGCCGGCCGGCGACATCCAGGCGTTCTTCGAGGACTTCCTGGCGATCGCGGCGCGCTGGGCCGCCACCCCGCATCTCGATCTGGCCCGCCTGCGCGCCGGCGGCTCCTCCGCGGTCAGCGGACGGGATGTCGATCTGGCCTATTGGCGCCGGGCACTGGCCGACCTGGAGGACGCGAGGTTGGCCGGACCGGCCTATCACACCGCCCGCGCCAGCGGGCATCGGGCCCGGCTGAGCCAGTCCTTGCCCAAGACGCCCCACGCCCCGGATCTGCTGGCGGCCTACGCCCTGGTTCTGGCCCGCCACACTGGCGGCGACGACGTGCTGTTCGGTTATCGGCCCGAGGGTCGGGCGGAAGCCCTGCCCCTTCGATTGCGGGTCGACGAGGATCAGTCCTGGACCGCGTTGAAGGGGCACGCCGCCTCAACCGCGGCCTCGGGGTTGGCGCACGGCGACCTGCCCTTGGCCATCCTGGCAGAAGCGGTGGCGGACGGACGCGACGGCGGCCTGTTCCAGACCGCGCTGGTCATGGGTGCCGGCGGCGCCCCATCGACCGCGCTGGAACTGTGCGTGGCGGGGGACCGCCTGACCCTGGACTATGACGACGGCCTATTGACGGAGGCGCAGGTGGCGCGCCTGGGCGCCAGCCTGGTGCAGGTGCTGGCCGCCGCCCAGCCGGAGGCGCCCCTCACCGACATCCCCAGCATGGACGCGGCGGAACGGGACCGGGTCCTGACCTGGTCCACCGGCGCCACACCGGCCTTCCCCGACCGGACGGTGCACGGCCAGTTCGAATACTGGGCCGCGCGGCAGCCCGACGCCGTGGCCCTGCGCCACGGTGGCGTCCGGAAACCCGCCACCGTCAGCTACGGCGCCCTGGACCAGGCGGCGGCGCGGATCGCGGCCGGACTGCGGCTGCGGGGGGTGGAGCCGGGTGACACCGTGGGCATCGCCGCCAGCCGGAGCCCCGCGCTGATCGCCGCCTTGCTGGGGATTCTGAAGGCCGGCGCCGCCTACGTGCCGTTCGAGACCGACTTCCCGGCGGAACGCCAACGTCTGATCCTGGTGGAAAGCAGGGCCCGCCTGGTGCTGACGGACGCGCCCGACGCCATCACCGCCGGGCTGGACCTGCCGGTGGTGGTCATCGACCCGCTGTTGTCCGAAGCGCCGCCCGCCCGGACGGATGGCGCGGCAAGCGCCATTCGGTCCCCGGAGGCAGGGCCCGCCGATCGCGCGTACATCATGTTCACGTCGGGGTCCACGGGGACGCCCAAGGGGGTGCACAGCACCCACGAGGCCGTCGTCAGCCTGGTATGCGACACCGACTATCTCGCCGTCGCGCCCACCGACCGCCTGATGGCGTTCGCGCCGCTGTCCTTCGACGCCTCGACCTTCGAGATGTGGGCCGCGCTGTTGAACGGCGCGTCCCTGCTGCTGCCACCGGTACGGACCGGCCTGGATGAACTGGCGGAGCTGGTGGCGGCGGAGAAGGTCAGCATCCTGTGGATGACCACCGCGTTGTTCAAGGAACTGGTGGAGGCCCATCCCGCCACCGTCGCGGCCACGCGCTGGGCCATGACAGGCGGGGACATCGTGCCGCCGGACAGCGTACGGGCGCTGTTCGCAGCACCGGGCGCCTGCCGCCTGATGGTGGCGTATGGCCCCACCGAGGCCACGACCTTCACCACCTGTCACGAAATCACGCGGGACGCGCCCCTTGGCGACCGCGTGTCCATCGGCCGCCCCATCGCCCACACCAACCTCTACCTGCTGGACCGGCGGGGTCGGCTGGTCCCGCCGGGGGTGCCGGGGGAGATCGCCATCGGCGGCCGCAGGGTTTCCGGCGCGTATATCGACAGGCCGGCCCTGACGGCGGAACGTTTCATCCCGAATCCGTTCATTCCCGGCGACACCCTGTTCCGCAGCGGCGACGTCGGCATCTGGGCCGAGGACGGCACCCTGGATTTCCAGGGCCGCACCGACGACCAGGTGAAAATCCGCGGCTTTCGGGTGGAGCCAGGCGAGGTGGAGGCGGTGCTGCGGCGGCTGGACGGTGTGCGGGACGCCACGGTCATCGCCCATCGCACCCCGCGCGACAAGCGCCTGGTGGGCTTCGTCGTGCCTCAGGCCGGCGCCGACCTGACGGAGGCGTCCCTGCGCGCCGCCCTGCGTGCCACCCTGCCGGACTACATGGTGCCGGCACGGTTCCTGCTGGTGGAGGCGCTGCCGCTGCAAACCACGGGCAAGCTGGACAAGCGCCGCCTCAACCGGCTGGCGGACGAGGCGGCATCCGACGGCGGCACGCCCGATACCGCGCCATCCAGCCTGGAGCCGATGGTGGCCGGGGTTTGGCGGGAAATCCTGGGCCTGGCGGCGGTGGCACCGGAGGATGACTTCTTCGCCCTGGGCGGGCATTCGCTGGCCGCCATGCGCATCATGTCGCGCCTGTCGCGTGAGGTGGGACGCCGCTTGCCCCTGAGCCTGCTGTTCGAGGGACCGACCGTGCGGGCCCTGGCCGCTGCCATCGACGCCCGCCGGTCCGCATGACACCGGCCCCGCGCCGCGCCACGGGGATGGCCTGCCATGGATGACGCTTTGGCCCGCGACCTGGCCCCCCGGCTGCCGCCGCCCTCGGCCGCCCAGCGGCGGTTGTGGTTCGTCAGCCAGTTCGAGGACCAGGGCCGCACCTACAACGTGCCGGTCGCCCTGCATCTCCGGGGGCGGCTGGACGTCGCCGCGCTGGAGCGGGCGCTGGCCCTCATGACCCAGCGCCACGACGCCTTGCGTTTCCGCTTCCCCGCCGTGGACGGCGAACCCGTCATCGACGAGGTGGAGGAGCCCTTCGCCCTGGCCCGAGCGACGGCCTCCGATGACGCGGCGTTCGACAGCTTTGCGGCCGCGGAGGCCGCCCGGCCTTTCAACCTGGAGCACGGCCCCCTGTTCCGCGCCACGCTGGTCGCCCGCGGACCAGAGGCGCACGCCCTGCTGCTCAACTGCCACCACATCATCATCGACGACTGGTCGGTGGCTGTGTTGTTGCGCGACCTGGGCCGGGCCTACGATGCCCTGGTGGCCGGCCTTACCCCGCCCCTGCCGCCCACCCAGTTCCGTTTCGCCGACCATCTGGCGCGGGAGGCCACGGAAGGCATTCCCTTTCTGGAGGAGCAATACGACCATTGGGCCCGCCGACTGGCCGATGCCCCCGCCCTGATCCCCCTGCCCACCGATAACCCCCGCCCCCGCGTTCAAAGCTTCGTCGGCGACCGCGTGTCCTTCACCGTGCCGGCGCCGGCCGCCGCCGCCCTGCGGGGCCTGGGGCGCCAGTTGGGCGCCACCTTGTTCATGACCGGCCTGGCCGCCTTCGCCCTGGTGCTGGCGCGCTATACCCGGCAAGCCGATCTGGTCGTGGGCGCGCCCATGGCCCGGCGGACCACGCCGGAGGCCGAGGGCCTGGTCGGCTTCTTCGTCAATGTCGTGCCCCTGCGCCTGGATCTGGGCGGCGCCCCCACCTTCGCGGAGATGGTGCGGCGGGTGCGCGCGGAGCTGCTCGACGCCCTCGACAACGCCGACGTGCCGTTCGACGGCTTGGTGGAGCGGTTGCGCCCCCGTCGCGACCCCGGCCACACTCCCCTGTTCCAGGTGATGTTTGACGCGCTGGCCGACAGTTTCGGCACCCTGACCATGAGCGGGCTGGAGGTTGAAGCGAGCCCGCTGAACTCCGGCACCTCCAAATACGACCTGACGCTCAGCCTGAAGGATACGGGCAGCCACATCCTGGGGGCGGTGGAGTACAGCACAGACCTGTTCACCGCCGCCACCGCCGAGCGGCTGGCCCGCCACTACACCATTCTGCTAGCCGCCGCCGTCGCGGCGCCGGAAACGCCCATCGCCCAGTTGCCCCTGATGCCGGCGGACGAGGTGGCGACGCTGCTGGCCCTGGCCCAGCCGGCGAGCCCCCTGGCGCCCCCGCCCTGGCCCGCCTTTCCCCGCCTGTTCCAGGCCGCCGCCGCCCGCCGGGCGACGGCCGTTGCCATCGTCCACGGCGACCGCCAAATCCGCTATGGCGAGCTGGCGGCGCGGGTCGACGCCCTGGCGGCCCGGCTGACGGCGGCCGGGGCCGTTCCCGGCCGGCCGGTGGCGGTAATGCTGGATTATGGCCCTGACGTGGTGGTGGCGCTGCTGGCGATCCACCGGGCGGGCGCCGCCTTCCTTCCGGTGTCGCCGGAGGATGCCCGGGCCCCCGAGGTTCTGGCCGATGCCGCCCCCACCCTCATCCTAACCACAGCCGCCCGCCAGCCCTCCAACCCGCCAGCACCCCTGCTGCTGATCGAGGCCGGAGCCGAGGGAGGGGCGATACCGCCACCGGTGAATTGGGCGCCGGTGAGTTGGGCAGCGGAGGATCTGGCATATGTTCTCTACACCTCAGGGTCGACAGGGCGGCCCAAAGGCGTACGGGTGACGCATGGCGCCCTGGCCGCCGCCTGCCAGGCCTGGGCCCAGGTCTATGATCTGGCCGACCCCGACTTGGCCACCTTGCAGATGGCCAACTTCACGTTCGACGTTTTCATCGGCGATGTCGCCCGTACCCTGGGTTCCGGCGGGCGGCTGGTGATGGTGCCCCGTGACACCCTGCTGGACCCGCCCAGCCTGTATCGCCTGATGCTGGCCGAGACGGTGCGCTTCGCCGAGTTCGTGCCCGTGGTGCTGCGCGAGTTGCTGACCCATCTGGAAGCGGTGGGACAGCGCCTGGACGGCCTGAAGACCCTGGTTTGCGGATCGGACATCTGGTTCGTGCACGAATATCGCCGGGTCCAGGCCCTGTGCGCGGCCGGCGCCCGCGTCTACGGCTCCTACGGTGTGACCGAGGCGACCATCGACAGCGCCCTGATCGCGCTGGAGGCCCCGCAAGGCCTGGATGGGGGCGAGCGGGCCATGCCGATCGGCCGGCCCATTCCCAGCGCGCAGTTGCATGTGCTGGACCCCGACCTGTGCCTGGTGCCCGTGGGCGTCCCCGGGGAACTGGTCATTGGCGGACCGGCCGTGGCGGACGGCTATCTGAACCGGCCGGACCTGACCGCCAGCCGCTTCCTGACCGGCGGCTTCGACACCCATGGCCGGCTGGTCGCGGGGCTGGGCCCCGGGCGCTATTACCGGACGGGCGACCTTTGCCGGCAGTCGCCCGACGGCGTGATCGAATTCCTGGGGCGGTTGGACAACCAGGTGAAGATCCGGGGGTTCCGGATCGAGCCGGGCGAGGTCGAGACGGTGCTGTCGGAGCATCCGGGCGTGCGCGAATGCGCGGTCCTGGCCCACCCCGCCCCGGGGGGCGAGGCGGAGCTGGCGGCGTATGTCCGGGGGGAGGCGCCGTTGGATGCGGTGCGCGCCTACCTGCGCCAGCGCCTGCCGGCCCACATGGTGCCCAGCCACCTGATGGCCATGGACGTGTTTCCCCTGACCAGCAGCGGCAAGATCAATCGCAAGGCCCTGCCATCCCCGGCGCCGGTCATCGGGAACGGCGTCCAGGTGGCGCCCCGTGACGAGACCGAGCGTCAGGTGGCGGCCCTATGGGTGGAGCTGCTGCGGGTGCCCGCGGTGGGCGCACACGACGATTTCTTCGCCCTGGGCGGCCATTCCCTGCTGGGCGCCCGCCTCATGTCCCGCCTGCGCGACCATTTCGGGGTGGCGCTGCCGCTGTCGGACCTGTTCGCCGGGCCGACGGTCGCCGATCTGGCCGAGCGGGTAGCCGCCGCCAAGCGGGAATCGGGTCCGGCGGCACCGGGGGACGACGCCCCCCTGCCCCCGGCGCCGGCGGATGAGCGGCGGCGCCTGTCGCATGCCCAGCGCCGGCTGTGGCTGACCCAACGGCTGGGCGGCATGACCGCCGCCTACAACATCCCGGACGCCCAGCGCCTGCGCGGGCCCCTGGACACGGGCGCCCTGGCCCTGGCCCTGGCGGACGTGGCGGCGCGGCACGAAGCCCTGCGCAGCCGCTTCAGCGCGACGGTGGATAGCATCACCACCGCCGACGGCCACCGGGTGGAGGAACCCACGGTGGCGATCATGCCGCCCGGCCCCGTGGACCTGGTCCAGCGCCCAGCCACAGAGGACACGCTGCCGGGCTTGCTGGCCGAACAGGCGTCCCTGGTGTTCGACCTGGCACGGGAGGCGCCCCTGCGCGCCCTGCTGCTGACCTTGGCGGCCGATGACCATGTGCTGTGCGTGACCACGCACCACATCGCATCGGATGGCTGGTCGTCCGGCTTGTTCTGGCGTGAGCTGGCCGCGTGCTATGACGCGCGCCGCAATCACCGGACCCCGTCCTTGCCGCCCCTGCCGGCACAATACGCCGACTACGCCACCTGGCAGCGCGGCCGCCTGGTGGAAACGGAACACGCCCACCTGGCCTATTGGCGCCGACAGTTGGCCAATCCGCCAACCCCCCTGGCCTTGCCCGTCCGGCCGGGCGCGCCCACCCCGGCGTCGGACGTCGGCGCCACGCTGGACTTCACCCTGCCGCCAGCACTGGCCCAGGATCTGCGCCAACGGGCCCAGGCCTGGCGCTGCACGCCGTTCATGGTGCTGTACGCCGCCTTCACGCTGGTGCTGTGGCGCTATACCGGCCAGGACGACATCATGGTGGGTTGCCCGGTGGCCGGCCGCCGCCACCGTGACGCCGAGCCCCTGATCGGCTTCTTCGTCAACATGTTGCCCCTGCGCCTGACCATCGGGGGGGACGACACCGTCGCCAGCCTGGCCGCACGGGCGCGGCAAACCTGCCTGGAGGCCTTCGATCACCAGGACGTGCCCTTCGACCTGCTGGTGGAGCGGCTGAACCCGGAGCGGGGGCCGGGGCAACACCCGTATTTCCAGGTGGGCCTGGTCTGGCAGGATGGGGTGGAGGCGCCCACCACCCTGGGCGACCTGGCCATGACGCCCGTACCCGTGGCCCTAAATCACGCCAAGCTGGATCTGGTGTTGGCGCTAGGGGGACCGGAGGCGCGCACCGCCAGCCTGGCCTACCGCACAGACCTGTTCGACGACGCCACCATCGCCCGCCTGCGCGATCACCTGCTGGTCCTGCTGGCCGGCCTGGCCGAGGGGGATGACGCCCGTCGGGTGGCCGATCTGCCATTGCTGACCGCGGCGGAACGCCGGCAGGCCCTGGTCGACTGGAACGACACCGCCACCCCCTGGCCCCATCCGGCGCCGACCCTGGACGGGGTTATCTCCACCCAGGCCCAGCGCACGCCGGATGCCGTCGCCCTGGAGCATGGCGGGCGCCGCTGGAGCTATCGGGCCCTGGACCGGTTGGCCGGACATCTGGCCATGACATTGCGCGCGCGGGGGGTGGGGCGTGGCGACACCGTCGGCCTGTACACCGGACGCCACCCCCATCTGGTCACGGGCATGCTGGGCATCCTGAAAGCCGGCGCCGCCTATGTGCCGCTGGACCCGGAGGCGCCGGCGGACGGTTGGAGCCGCCACGTCGTGGCCGACGCCGGCTTGTCGGCGGTGGTCACCCGCGCCGACATGGCCTCGGCGGCGGCGGCGCTGGGCCTGCCGCTGGTGGTGGTGGACGACCTGGTGGATGACGCACCGGTGGACCCGGACACCGGCCTGTCCGGGGAGCGCCAGCCCGGCGACCGCGCCTACATCCTCTACACCTCCGGCTCCACCGGCCGGCCGAAGGGCGTGGCCGTCAGCCATGGCGCCATCCGCAACACGGTCCTGGCCTTTATCCGGCATATGGCCTTGGCCCCGGGCGCCCGGTTGCTTCAGTTCTTCTCCCCCGTCTTCGACGGTGTCGGCTGTGAAGTGTTCCCCACCCTGGCCGGGGGCGGCACCGTGGTCTTCGCCGACCGCGCCGACCTGCTGCCGGGCCCGCCCCTGGCGCGGACCCTGGCGCGAAACCGCATCAGCCATCTGCTGATCACGCCGTCCGCCCTGCGGCTGGTACCGGAGGACGATCTGCCGGACCTGCAGGTCATCATGGTGGCAGGGGAGGCTTGCCCGCCGGCCCTGGCCCAGCGCTGGGCCACCGGCCGCCGCTTCCTCAACGGCTACGGTCCCACGGAAACGGCGGTCTGCGCCTCCGTCACCGACTACTGGGCGGAGCGGGGGCGCCTGGTGCTGCGCCCGTTGGAAAACGCCACGCTGGACGTGTTGGACGCCGCCGGCAACCTGATGCCGGTGGGCCTGGCGGGCGAACTGTGCGTGGGCGGTGCCGGCCTGGCCGATGGCTACCTGAACCTGCCCGACCGCACCGCGGCCGCCTTCGTGTCCGACCGCAACCGGGCGGGCGGTCGCCTGTACCGCACGGGCGACCGCGTCCGCCGCCGGCCCGATGGCAGCATCGAATTCCTAGGCCGCGCCGACCGCCAGGTGAAGGTGCGGGGCTTCCGCATCGAGTTGGATGAGGTCGCGGTCGCCTTGGCCCGCCTGCCGGGGGTGCGTGAGGCCGCGGCCCTGGCCCCCGCCGACCGCGAGGGCCAGCGCCAGTTGGTGGCCTACGTCGTCGCCGACGGAACGTCCCAATGGTTGCGGGCGGCCGCCCGGCGGGCCCTGCCGCCGTCCCTGGTGCCGGACCGGATCATCCTCCTGGACGCCCTGCCCAAGACGAGTGCGGGCAAGATCGACCATGGCGCCCTGCCCGCGCCATCGGACCAGCCCGCCCTTCCCAGCCCGGCTGGCGCCCCAGTCGGCGCCCTGGTAGGCGACGGCACCCTGGCCATCGTCACCGCCATCTGGCGCGAGGTGCTTGACCGGGCGGACGTGGGACCGGATGAGGCCTTCTTCGACGCCGGGGGCCATTCCCTGCGCCTGGCGGTGCTGCATCAGCGGCTGACGGCGCGCTTCGGTCCGCGCCTGGCCCTGGCCGACCTGTTGCAGCATCCCACCATCCGCGCCCAAGCGCGCGCGCTGCAGGGTGCCCCGGAGGGCACCATCATGCCCGCCCCCGCGGCGCCCGCCATGACGGACGACACCGCGATCGCCGTGATCGGCCTGGCCGGCCGATTTCCCGGGGCCGGGGACGTCGCCGCGTTCTGGCGCAACCTGCGTGAGGGCATCGACGTCACCACCCACTTCACCGAGGCGGAATTGCGGGCCCGGGGCGCCGAGGCGGAAACCCTGGCCCACCCGGGCCTGGTCCGCACCGCGCTGCCTCTGGAAGACATGGATCGTTTCGACAGCGGTTTCTTTGGCTTTTCCCCCAAGGAAGCGCAGGTGATGGACCCGCAGCAACGCCTGTTCCTGGAATGCGCCTGGACCGCGCTGGAGGATGGGGGCTATGGCGACACCGCCGGACCGGACCGCCAGATCGGCGTCTTCGCCGCGTGCGGCATCAGCCACTACCTGCTGGACAACGTCCACCCGCGCCGGCGCGAGTTGCGCTTGCGTCCCGAACAGTGGGTCTTGGGCAACGACAAGGATTTCCTGGCCACCCGCGTCGCCTACAAGCTGGATCTGCGCGGCCCGGCCCTGACGGTGGAGACCGCCTGCTCCTCCTCCCTCGTCGCCGTGCACATGGCTTGCGAAAGCCTGCGGCGGGGGGAATGCGCCATGGCCTTGGCCGGCGGCGTTTCCATCGACGCCGAACGGGTAGGCTATGTCAGCGCCGACGGCGGAATCCTGTCAGCCGGCGGGCGATGCCGCCCGTTCGACGCCGCCGCCGACGGCACCACCAGCGGCAGCGGCTTGGCCGTCGTGCTGTTGAAGCCCTTGGCGGCCGCGCAGGCGGACGGGGACACGATCCATGCCGTCATCCGGGGATCCGCCGTGAACAACGACGGCACGGACAAGGTGAGCTACACCGCCCCCAGCGTGGCCGGGCAAGCACGGGTGATCCGCCAGGCGCTGGCGGCGGCGGGCGTTGACGCCGGCACCATCGGCTATGTGGAGGCGCACGGAACGGGCACGCGGCTGGGCGATCCGGTGGAGGTGCGGGCCTTGGCCCAGGCCCTTGGCGACGCGGCGGGAACACGCGCCCATCCCTGCGTTCTCGGCGCGGTCAAGGGCAACATCGGCCATCTGGACACGGCGGCCGGCGTCGCGGGGCTGGTGAAGACGGTGCTGGCGCTGGAACAGGGGATCATCCCCCCCACCCTGGGCTATGACCGGCCCAATCCCGAGATCGATTTCGCCGCCGGTCCCTTCACCGTCGCCGCCTCGGCCCTATCCTGGCCGGCGGGCGCCCAACGACGGGCCGGCGTCAGCTCCTTCGGCGTGGGCGGCACCAACGCCCATGTGGTGCTGGACGCCGCGCCCGATACGCCCGCCCCCGTCCCTGACGCGCAGGCGGGCGGGCGGGCCATCATCCTGCCGCTGTCGGCCCGCACCCCCCAGGCCCTGGCCATCCTGGCCCGGCGGCTGGCGGACCATCTGCGCCGGCACCCGGAACAGGTGGCCGACGCCGCCTACACCTTGCAGGTGGGCCGCGCCCGCCTGAGCCACCGCGCCACGGTCGTGGCCCACAGCGCCGCCGAGGCCGCCGCCGGGTTGGCAGGCGCCGTGGCCTCGGCAACGGTGGAAAAGCGGGTGGGCCGTCCGGTCGTCTTCCTTTTCCCGGGCCAGGGCAGCCAGCATGTGGACATGGCGCGGGAACTCCACGCCGCCGACCCCGTCTTCCGCGCCACCTTCGACCGCTGCGCCGACATTCTGGCCAGCCCACTGGCCATGGACCTGCGCGACCTGGTCCACCCGCCCGCGGAGGGTGACCGGGCGGCGGCGGTTGAGCGCCTGACGCAAACTCGGTACGCCCAGCCGGCGCTGTTCGCCATCGAATACGCCTTGGCCCAGTCGCTGATGGCCGCCGGCGTCCGCCCCAGCGCCCTGATGGGTCATAGCCTCGGGGAATACGTCGCCGCCTGCCTGTCCGGCCTGTTCACGCTGGACGAGGCGTTGGCGCTGGTGGCGCGGCGCGGCGCGCTGATGCAGGCGCAGCCCCCCGGCGCCATGCTGGCGGTGGAGGGCCCGGCCCAGGCCATCATCTCCTACCTGGCCCTGGGGGTGGAGATCGCGGCGGAAAACAGCCCCAACCATCGGGTGCTGGCCGGATCGCACGACGCCATCTCGGCCGTGGAAGCGGCGTGCGTGGCGGATGGGCGGCCCCATCGGCGGCTGCAGACCTCCCACGCCTTCCATAGCGCCTTGATGGCGGGCGCGGCTGACGGGTTGCTGCTCGCGAGCCATCCGCCGGCCGGCCGCCTGACCATTCCTTTCGTTTCCAACCTGACGGGAACCTGGTTCAACGCCACCGACGCGGCCGATCCCACCTATTGGGCCCGGCATCTGCGCCAGCCGGTGCGGTTCGCCGATGGCCTGGCCACCCTGACGGCCGAAGGCGACCCCATCCTAGTGGAGGTGGGACCGGGCCGGGCGCTGACCACCTTGCTGGCGGATCGCGACGTGATCCCCTGCCTGCCCCATGCCCGGGAAACGGCGGGCGACGCCGATACCTATGCCCAGGCCCTGGCCCTGCTGTGGCGCCGGGGTGCCGACCTGGACTGGCGCGCCCGGCACCTTGACGCCGCAGGGCGTATCGCCCGCCGCCGCGTTCCGTTGCCAACCTATCCCTTCCAGCGCGACCGCCACTGGATCGACCGGCCAGGGGCGCCACAGCCGCCGCTGGTTCGGTATTGGCGCCGGGACGGGGCCGATCGCATCATCGTCACCCTGGGCCTGTCGGCGGATCATTGGATGGTGGATGGCCACCGACTGTTCGATGGCCGCCCCACCCTGCCCGGCACCGGTTGCCTGGAATTGGCACGGGCCGCCGTCGCGGCGGTGAGCGGCGAAGCCTTGCCGACGCTGAGCGAGGTTTACTTCCCGGCGCCGCTGGTGCTGGATCCGGAGGAGGCGCCACAGGTCCGCCTGGTGTTGACCGGAACGGGGCCGGTCCGGGACTTCGTCCTGGAAAGCCGGGCAGCCGGGAATGAGGATTGGCGACCCCACGCCCAAGGCCTGGCCGAGCCGGCCGCCGGCCCGCCGCCGCCGTCAGCCGTTCCCGAGCCACGGGGCGAGGCGGTGCCTCTGGCGCCCCTGGCCCAGGCGCTGGTCGCCTATGGTCCGGCGTGGCGATGCTTCGAACAGGTCTGGCGGGACGGGACGGACGCGGGCTGGGCCTGGCTGTGCCAACCGGACCAGGACATGGACGCCGACCTGGCGCTGCACCCAGCGCTCGCCGACATGGCGACGGCCTTCCTGTCCCTGGCCACCCGCCTGGACCAGGGCGATACCCGTGCACTGGTTCCCTTCCACTACGGCCGGGTCCAGCTATACCAGCCCCTGCCCCGCCGGCTGCTCAGCCACGCCCGCCGCGTGGGCCCGGACGCCTATGACGTGGACCTGTACGCGCCCCGGACGGAGGGTACGGATGGATTGAGCCGCGTGGCGACCATCGAGCGTTTCACCCTGCGCGCCGCGATGTCGGCACCGGCCGCCGCCCGAACGCCGGCGGACTGGTGCCAAGTCCCAGTCACGCGCCCGGCCCCCGCGATCGGTCCCGCGCTGACGGCCGTGCGCTGGCTGGTGTTTGGCGACCTCCCCGTCGCGGCGCCCCCCGGCAGCGTCATGGTCGAGGCCGGCCCCCACTTCGAGCGCGTGGCGGACGACCGCTACCGCCTGCGCCCCAATCACGCCGCCGACCATGCCGCGCTGTTGGACGCCCTGCGGGCGGAGGGCGGAGTGCCGGGCCAGATGATCCACGCCTGGACGCTCACAGGTGGAACGGTGGCGGCCGGGACTGTAGCGGACGGGACGGTGGCGGACGGGTTCGCCTCCCTGCTGGCGTTGGCCCGGGCGTTCGGCCCCGCCGTCCACACGCCCACCATCCTGACCCTGCTGACCCGCCAGGCGGCGGGCCTTCCCGGCGAGGCCGCCGCCCCCGCCGCTGCGGGAGCCGTGGGCCTGTCCCGCGCGCTGGGATGGGAATTCCCGGCGCTCCGTTGTCGCCAGATCGATCTGGACGCCGGGACGGACCCGGCGGCGCTGGCCCGCGAGCTGGCGGCGACCCCTCCGGACCCGGCCCCGCCCGGCGGCACCACGGTGGCCCTGCGCCAAGGACGACGCCTGATCCTGGACCTGGAACCGCTGGCCCCCCGCGTGGACGGTGACGGGCCGACTTGGCGTGCCGGCGGCGTCTACCTTATCACCGGCGGCCTGGGCGGCATGGGCCTCGCCCTTGCCCATCATATCGCCCGGTCCGCCCCAGGCGCCAAGCTGGCGTTGATCGCCCGGAGCCAACGCGATGAACCGGCATTGGCCAGCCTCGGCATCTTGGGCGCGGAGGTGGCGGTGTTCGCCGCCGACATGGGGGACGCGGCGGCGGTGCGCGCCGCGGTGGCGGCGGTTCGGCATCGGTTCGGCGCCGTGGCGGGCGTGATCCACGCCGCCGGCCGCGAGGCCAGCGGCCTGGTCGAGACCACCACCGAGGCCGCATGGCGCACGGTGTTGGCGCCCAAGGTGGCGGGCACGGACGCCTTGATCGACGCCGTGTCGGGCGATGGCCCCGATTTCATCCTGCTGTGCGGCTCGCTGGCCGCCTGGGTTGGCGGCCTGGGCCAAGGCGACTACGCCGCGGCCAACACCTACCTGGAGGCCGCGGCCCGGCGGGCCCGCGCGGCGGGGTACCCTGTCACCGCCGTCGCCTGGGATACCTGGGCCGAGGTCGGCATGGCGGTGAACCATGCCCGCCGTCAGGGGCGCGGAAACGCCGCCCTGGACGGCCTGAGCACGACGGAAGGGTGCCAGGTCTTCGACCGCGCCATCATGTGCGGCCAGCCGGTGTTAGTCGTGGCCAAGGATCGGTCTCTGGCGGCGCTGGCCGACCCGGCGGGGTCGAGGGCCGGCACCCCAACCGCGGGCCGCACCGGGGCTGGCGGGCCGCCGCGCACGGCGACGGAACAGGCGCTGGCCGACCTGTGGGAAGATCTGCTGGGAGTCAAGCGCCCAGGGGTGGAGGACAATTTCTTCGATCTCGGCGGTCATTCCCTGCTGGGCACGCAGTTGATCGCCCGCCTGCGGGAGCGGTGGGGGCGGTGCCTGACCCTAGCGGAGTTCCTGGAGGAGCCAACGATCGCCCGCATCGCCCGGTCCCTGCCGGTCGATGACGCCAGCGGCGCTGGCGGAGTGGCCATCGGGGCCGGCAGCGCGCTGGATCCTGACGTTCAATACTGCCTGGTGCCGGTGCAGGCGCGGGGAACCGGGCGGCCCTTCTTCTGCCTGCCGGGCATGGGCGGCAACGTCTCGCAGCTGTTGCCCCTGGCATCGGCCCTGGGGGACGACCGCCCGTTCTACGGCCTGCAATGCCTGGGCCTGGACGGCCAGCGGGAACCGCACCAGTCGGTGGAGGCAATGGCCGACCACTATATCCGCTGCGTCAGGGCTGTGCAGCCGGAGGGCCCGTATCTGCTGGGCGGCCACTCGCTGGGGGGCAAGGTGGCGTTCGAGATGGCCTGGCGCCTGACCCAGGCGGGCGAGCGGGTGGCCCATCTGGCCCTGTTCGACAGCGCCGCCCCGCCCTATGCCCGCCTGCCTCAACCCGATGACAGCCAGGTGCTCTACACCGTGCTCAGCATCTTCGGCCATTACGTTGGCCGGCGCGTCGCCCCGGACGCGGCGGAGCGGCGGCACGTGGCGGCGCTGGACCTCAAGGGCAAGCTGGCCTTCCTGCAACGCCGGATGGAGGAGTTCGGCCTGGTGAAACCCGGATCCGACCCCGGCCCCATCCGCGGCCTGTTCGCGGTCTATCAGGCCGCCGGCCGCTTCGGTGGCCATTACGACCCCAACCATGCCCCCATCACCGTGCCGATGACCCTATACCAGGCTCGCGACCCCCTGCCACCGGGTGTCAGCCTGCCGGAAATCCGCCTCACCCCGGCCTGGGGCTGGGAACGGTTCTCCACCCTGCCCGTCGCCCTGCATGCGGTGCCCGGCGACCACTTCACCTGCCTGACCGCCGCCCATGTCCAGGCGTTGGCCGACACCCTGCGGCGGGAGTTGGCGGTGGCGGAGGGGATGGCGACGGGCAAGGCCGGCGCGACCTGAGGCCGCCCGCCGACCCGGTGCGGACGGTGGGTCATGGGTGGTACTTTGCCTTTCCACCCCATCTTAGGTATTAAAACTTCCTTCGCGCCGCTTGGCGAAGCCCTGCCGGCGAACCTTGACGATTGTATGGGCGACGCGCGGTATCCGCATGAAAATTGCGATCGTGACTTCGGGCGGTGTCGGCCGAGATGGCGTGCACGGCGCCGTTCCCTGCCTCATGTGGCTGATCGAGCGTTTGGTCCAGGCGGGCGACGAGGTGCATGTCTTCATTTTTCAACAAGAACCGGATGCGTGCACTTGGCCGCTCCGGGGTGCCGCTGTCCACAATGCCGGGAGCCGCTCCCCCCGTCGTGGCATGCTCCGGCAGATCATTGCGGAACATCGTCGCGGCCGTTTCGATATTATCCACAGCCTGTGGTCGCCGTGGGCAGAGGCCATTGCCGCGCTGACCGGCCGGCTGCTGCGGGTGCCGGTTCTGCTTTATTTCGCCAATTATGAGCTGGTGGGTTTTCCGGATGTGAAGTACGGGGACCAACTGTCCACCGTCTCCCGGATGCTTCTGCGGTGGGCCTTGGCCCACGCTGGGCGTGTCGCTGGTCAGAGTGAACCCGTGGTCCGCTTATTGGCGCAGAGAAGATACCCGGCGTTACGCCTGCCCTTGGGCGTGGCCCTGAATGAGTGGCCGCTGCGGCCGCCTCGCCGCCGTGATCCGACGGCACCGGCTATGCTGTTGCATGTGGCACACGTTACTCCGGCCAAGGATCATTCCATGCTGCTGGAGGCGGCTGCCCGGTTGAAGGCGGCTGGTGTCGCTTTCGAACTGGACCTCATCGGCATTGATATCCCGGGCGATGGCTCTTTAATGCGCCGCGTGTCGGAGTTGGGCCTGGACGGGCAGGTTCGCCATCACGGTTTTCTACCCCGTGAAGCTATCAGGGGCTTTTTCGAGCGGGCGGACCTATTGGTGGTGACGTCGCGTTTCGAAGCGGGCCCATTGGTTGTATTGGAGGCTGCGGTCGCCGGCGTTCCAACGGTGGGGACCGCGGTGGGGCATCTGGCCGAATGGGCCCCTCGGGCAGCACGAGTGGTTCAACCAACCGACGCTGTGGCCTTGGCGGCTGAGCTAGAAGAAGTCCTCGGCGATGAGGAGCAACGGTTGGACCTCGCCGTCCGGGCTCAAAGAGCGGCGGTGGAGGAAGACGCCGACACCACCAGTCGCCGCTTCCGGGATGTCTATCAGGAAATGGTTGGGCAATCAGCGACGTGACCCAGTCATGATCGCTGGTCCGGCCAAGGTCTCTTCGCAGACGCCCCAATCCGCACAACACGCCAAGGGGTGTGCATAAATTATCCCGGAACCCACCCGGGTCACTCCAAATTTTCTCAGCGATTTCAAGGCTTTGCCACTTTATGTGATGGAGGTTTGGCCATTTGGTGCGTTGGATGGCCACTTTATGTGTTGGGGAACAGTTGCAATAAAAAAAGCAAAAAATAGAATCGAGTTGACAACGCTGTCAGCGCAACTATTAATAACATGGCTGGCGTTTGATGCGGGCACTACGGTCGTCAACGGTCTAGGTTGACGGCAAGAAATTTCCGCACCCTATGGGCAATTCATGAGCCCGACGCCGGCAAAGGTGAGCCTGGTTATCAAGTAAAAATAACTACATCTTCGGGAGGAGAAAGACATGAACGCGCATGCATTCTGCCGATCCTGTCACGGACACACTCACGATAGTTAACGCTGGTTGACCCATTCCGGTAACGGAAGGGAAAGGGCCCAGCCGACCGTGAGATCGGCATGCCCTTATTCCAGTAGACGGTAGATCCATCGCGACCGGACAGCAGCGCTGTGCCGTTCCCTGATCTGCGCCCACGAACCAGGGGTTGCAGGGGGAACCGTGGCCAGCGGCCGGGTTCGCGCACCCACGAATATCCCGCAGGGAGGGACCCCTCATGTACGGAGAGTTGAAGACGTTGCGGCGGCTGTTGATGGGAGCCGCCTCCGTCGCCATCCTGGCGGCACCGGCCGCCTTCGCGCAGAGCGCCCCGCAAGCCGCGGCCCCCGACCCCCAAGGTGCCGCCCCCCAGGCCGGGACCCCGGCCGACCAGGGCGGCGTCGAGGAGATCGTCGTCACCGGCTTTCGCAAGTCGCTGGCCGACGCGCTGGAGAACAAGCGCCAGTCGAACCTGATCATCGAATCCATCACCGCCGAAGACATGGGCAAGATGCCCGACCAGGACATCGCGGAATCGCTGCAGCGCCTGTCCGGCGTGCAGATCGACCGCGACAATGGCCAGGGCACCCGCGTCCGCATCCGCGGCCTGAGCCAGAACGTGACGGTGCTGAACGACGAACCCTTCCTGTCCGGCCTGGAAGCCTACGCCTCGGGTGAAGGGTCCGGCGGCGGTGGCGGCACCGCCACCAATTCGCTGGAGGCCATCCCGTCCGACCTGATCGCCGGCGTGGACGTCTACAAGTCGCCCCAGGCCAGCCTGGTCGAGGGCGGCATGGGCGGCATCATCAACCTGAAGACCCGGTCCGCGCTGGACGCCCCGCAGGGCTGGACCCTGGGCGGCAATTTCCGCATGACCACGGGCGAACACGCCCGCATGGAGAATTGGACCCCCATCGGGGCCATCGTCGGCAGCTACAACTTCAACAACAAGATCGGCATCACGGCGGCCTTCTCCTATGCCGAGACGGACACCCACACCGACGTGATGCAGGGCCAGAACCGCGCCGGCTGGGCCATCGAGCCCGCCGCCGGCACGTCGACCAACCCGATGGCGACCATCCCGCGGACCTATATCTCGCCCGAGCTGCTGTACTTCACCGACCGCGACACCGACCGCACCCGCATCAGTGGCCAGCTAGGCGTCGACTACGCCGTCACCGACAGCCTGACCCTGAACGCCGACTGGCTGCACTCCACCTACGACATCCTGACCCAGGAGGCGTCGAACAAGGTGTGGTTCAATTCCAACGGCCTGGGCCTGGGCATCGACCCCAGCCAGCCCTATGACATCGACAGCAACGGCGTCATCAAGTCCGCCACCATCCGCGCCCTGGGCGCCGAGGGCGACAGCGACGTGCAGAACGTCCATGTGACGGCGGACAACTTCCACCTGGGCGGCAAGTGGGACAATGGCGGGCCGTTCCGCGCCAAGTTCAAGGTCACCTACGCCACCTCGGAATACAATTCCGACAGCGCGCAGCAGGACGTGGAATATTCCCAGTACAACGCCGCCCAGCCCTGCGCCACCAGCCCCAACGGCTATTGCAACGCCCCGCTGAACCCCCTGGCCCCGGGCGGCAGCAGCCCGATCAGCCACGGCCCGGCCTACTCCTTCAACTACGTCAACAACGGCACCCTGCCGTCGGTGTCGTACAACGCGCCCTATGCCGACCTGATCAGCAACCCCAACAACGCCGTCTTCAAATCGGCCTGGGCGTGGAACATCCACTCCAAGGATGATTTGTGGTCCGGCCACGCCGATGGCGAGTACGACGCCGACTTCATCAAGGCGGTCAAGACCACCTTCACCGTCGGCGTGCGCTACACCGATGACAAGATCAACTACGCCCTGTCGCACTACGAGCTGGACAAGTCCTCGGCCGGCCAGACCGGGTACTGCAGCAACGGCACCTGCTACGGCACCTACGGCTATTACATGGATCCGGCCATCCTGAACGAAGGCCTGACCAACCCCGCCACCGGCGCCACCGCCGGCGGCAACTTCGTGGGCGCCACCGGGGCGCCGTCGCAAACACCGCCGGTCATCCCGGCCCAGACGGCGCTGACGGCGCCCAACCGGGCGCAGCTAATCAGCAACTTCTTCCCCACCGGCAACGCCGGCAGCAGCATCCTGGTGCAGAACCTGTCCCAGATGCAGAACCCGGTGCAATGGCTGCAGGGCAACTTCCCGCAGTTCCCGGGCAAGATGGTGCGCGACCCCATCAACTCCTTCGTCATCGAAAGCCAGCGCGCCTCCGGCTACGCCATGGCCGACATGGGCAGCAAGGAGGACCGCTTCCACCTGAACATCGGCGCCCGCATCGTCGACACGGTGCAGAAGGTGACGGCCGGCGCCCTGCCTGCCAACCCCATCTACATTTCCGACGAATCCTGGGACGGCTCCAACGCCATCACCAACCCGGATGTGATCACGGCGGAACGGCACTACACCGACATCCTGCCCAGCATGAACCTGGTGCTGGACGTGGCGCCGGACCAGAAGGTGCGCTTCTCCGCCGCCCGCGTCATGTCCCCGCCCAGCCCATACCAGCTGGGCACCGGCGCGCAGTACAACTTCACCCGTGAGACCAACAGCGCCGGCAAGCAGGGCTTCGCCTTCGTGGGCGGCAGCGGCGGCAACCCGAACCTGGACCCGTTCCGCGCCACCCAGATCGACATCGGCTACGAATGGTATTTCGGCACCCAGGGCGCCCTGACCTTCGGCGGCTTCTACAAGTCCATCGACACCTTCATCCAGACGCAGACCACCTCCATCACCGTGATGGACGACTTCGGCGGCAGCACCGCGGGCTTCACCGCCCCCAGCAACGGCGCCGGCGGCAGCATCAAGGGCTTCGAGGTCGGGGCGCAGTACGCCTTCGATTTCGGCGTGGGCTTCAACGCCAACTACACCTACTCGCTGTCCACCTCGTCGACGTCCACGTCCTTCGCCCAGGACCTGCCCATCCCCGGCGTGTCGCTGCACGCCCTGACGGCGCAGGCCTATTACCAGAAGAACGGCCTGGAAGCCCGGCTGTCCTACAGCTGGCGGTCCAGCGCGGTGAACGGCGACGCCATCGGCTCCACCTTCGCCATCCTGGACGCCACCACCAACAAGGCTGTGACCTACGGCGTGTTCAGCCGGCCCTACGGCCAGCTGGACGCCCAGCTCGCCTATCAGTTCACGCCCGAGTTCGGCATCACCTTCGAGGCCGTCAACCTGACCGGCGAGTCTCAGGAGACCTACCTGCAGTACAAGAACCAGCCCTTCACCTACATGAACTCGGGTCGCCGGTTCATGTTGGGCGGCCGGTTCAAGTTCGGCGGCTGATGCCTGTGACCTGCGGGGCCGGACTGGATAACCCAGACTGGGCATCCGGACCGGCCCCGTGGACCCTGGGAACCCTTGGCACCCGTTTCGCCAAAGGTTCCCGATGACGGGGCGGCGGCCCCAGCGGCCGCTTCCCGTTTCTTCTTCTTGATCTCCCTTCTGCGCATACCCTCTCCCCGGGGACTATGCGCCCACTCCGGGCGGCATGATTGCGATCGTGCCGCCCTTTCTTTTTTATGCCATTACAAGGGTAGTGACCCTGACCTTCGGGGGTCTTGACGATGGGAGTTGAGCGCGCATGGAAAATGAGGCCCGGAAGCCGACGATCATCGACGTCGCCCGTGAATCCGGGGTTTCCATCAAGACCGTGTCCCGCGTGCTGAATGGTGAGCCCTACGTCAACCGGGCTACCCTGGACCGGGTGCTCAAGGCCATCCATGACCTGGGCTACCACCCCAACATGTCGGCGCGCACCCTGGCCGGCAAACGCTCCTACCTGCTGGGCCATCTCTATGGCGACCCGGCCGGCCCCTACACCATGGAAATCCAGGTCGGCCTGCTGAACCGCTGCCGCGCCCGCGGCTATCACCTGCTGATCGAGGAGATCGACTATCGTGGCCAGGACGTGGAACGCCGGGTACGCGCCGTGCTGGACTGGCTGCGCCCCGACGGCGTCGTGCTCACCGCCCCCATCACCGATGAGCCGCGCGTCCTGTCGGTCCTGGCGGAAAGCGGCATTCCCCTGGTGCGCGTGACGGCGCAAAGCGGCGGCGACACCTATTCCTCCGTCTGGATCGATGAACGCCAGGCCGCCGCCGCCCTCACCCGCCACCTGCTGTGCCTGGGGCACCGGCGCATCGGCCTGATCAAGGGCGCGGCCCACCACGGCGCCACCGACCGCCGCTATCTGGGCTATCGCGACGCCCTGGCGGAGCTGGGCATTCCCGAAGACCCAGACCTGATCGAGCAGGGCGCCTTCACCTTCCCTTCCGCCCTGCCCTGCGCCGAACGGCTGCTGTCCCTGGCCGAGCCCCCCACCGCCATCTTCGCCTGCAATGACGAGATGGCGGCCGCCGTCATCGTCGTCGCCCAGGCGCGGGGCCTCAGCCTGCCGGGGGATCTGTCCGTGGCCGGGTATGACGACTGCCCCATCGCCAGCATGACCTGGCCGCCGCTGACCACGGTGCGCCAGCCCATGCGCAGCCTGGGGGAGGAGGCGGCGGACCTGCTGATTTCCCGCCTGATGGAGCGGCCGCGCGGCGATGCCGGCGTACCCCACCGCCTGGTACCGCACGAGCTGGTGGTGCGGGCCTCCACCGCCCCGCCGAAAGCGCAGAGCCCGGCCCGCCGCCGCGCGAAGAAGGTGGGCTAGAAGCCGCGACCGCCGGGACAGGCCGGGGCTTGCGCCTGCGATGATTTGGCCATACACTGAACCACATGGTTCAGTGTTCAGATCTTCCCCTCGATCTCTCGTTCGCAGCGCTGTCCGATGCGACCCGCCGCGGGATCATCGATCAGCTGGGCTGCGGGGACGCGTCGATCACCAGTCTCGCCGATCAGTTCCGGATGACGCTGACCGGCATGAAGAAGCACATCCAGGTCCTGGAACGGGCGGGGCTGGTCGTCACCCGGAAGGTCGGGCGGGTAAGAACCTGCACGCTGGGGAAACGCGGCCTCACGGCGGAGGCCGAGTGGATCGAGGCGCATCGCAAGCTCTTCGAGGCCCGCTTTGACGCATTGGACGAGATCATCAGCGAATTGAGACGGGAGGAAAGCGATGACTGAGCATGGTGAAGGTGCTGGTGGTGCGCGGAACCCCACGTCCGTCGAGCGTCGGGGCGACCGCGAACTCGTCATCACACGGACATTCGATGCGCCGCCGAGCACGGTTTATCGGGCATGGAGCCAGGCGGCGCTGTTCCAGCGCTGGTGGGTACCAAAGTCGGTCCCCGGCATGTCGCTGGTGTCGTGCGATATGGACGTCCGCACCGGCGGGAAGTATCGGCTGGAATTCACCTTTGGCGGTCCGGACACCATGGCCTTTTACGGCAAGTATCTGGAGGTGGTGCCGAACGAGCGCATCGTCTGGACCAACGACGAGGGCGAGGAGGGCGCGGTCACAACCGTGACCTTCACGGACCTGGGCGGAAAGACGCTGCTGACCTTCAACGAAGCCTATCCATCCAAGGAAGCGCTTGAGGAGGCGCTGCAGGGGTCGGCGGCGGCATTGCCGGAGCAGCTGGGGCAACTCGGCGACGTGCTGTCCAGCCTGGGCGACCCGTCCTAACGGGCCAGATCGCGCAAGACGGCCACGGTGGCCGCCGCCAGGGCGGGGTCGGTACGGACCCCGGGCGGCACCGCCTGGTCAAACAGCAGGCGGGCGGGGCCGGGGGACAGGACCAGCACCCGGTGGGCCAGGGCCACCGCCTCCGCCAGGTCATGGGTCACCAGCAGGGTGGGTACCGGCCGTCGCACCAGGTATTCGGCCAGGACGGCGCGGGCCAGGCGCTGGTTGCCTTCATCCAGCGAGGCGAACGGCTCATCCAGCAGCAAGGCCTGGGCGTCCACCGCCAGGGCGCGGGCCAGGGCCAGGCGGCGGGCCATGCCCAGCGACAACTGCGACGCCCAAACATCCGCCTTGGCCGCCAGGCCCAGCCGCTCCAGCAGGCGGGTCGCCTCCGCACCATCGGCCCCGGCCAGGTCCAAATTCTGCCGCACCGTGCGCCAGGGCAGCAGGCGCGGCTGCTGGAAGACGACGCCGAGGCGCGGCCCCTCCCCGCTCCACCGGACAGTGCCCGTCACCTCCCGGTCCAGGCCCGCGACCAGGCGCAACAGGGTGCTCTTGCCACAGCCGGACGGGCCAACCAGGGCCACCACCTCGCCAGCGTCCAGGCCGAAAGAAACGGGGCCCAGCACCGCGCGGCCGGCCAAACGCTTCTCGCGGATGTCGACGGTCAGCCGGGTCATGACGCCTTCCATCGGGTGGCCCAGCGTTCCAGGGGTTGGAAGACCGCCCATTCGATGATTTGGATGATCAGGATGAAGGCCAGGGAATAGGCCAGGATGTGGGCCACGTCGAACAGCTGGAAATAGACCTGGATCTGAAAGCCGACACCATCACTGCGGCCCAGCAGTTCCACCACCAGCACGATCTTCCAGATAAGCGCCAGGCCCGACCGGGTGGCGGCGAACAGATAGGGCTGCAACTGCGGCAGCACGACATGGCGCAGGGTGGCGGCACGGCCGAAACGGAAGGCGCGCCCCATCTCCAGCAGGTCCCGGTCCAGCGCGCGCACGCCCTCGCGCACGGTGACGGCGGTGGTGGGCAGCTTGTTCAGGGCCACCGCGGCGATGGCCGCGGCCTCCGTCAGGCCGAACCAGACATAGAGCAGGACGATCAGCACCAGGGCCGGCAGGTTCAGCAGCAGCAACAGCGCGCTGTCCAGCCACAAATCCACCGTGCGCCACCAGCCCATGGCCAGGCCCAGGGCCGTGCCCGCCACCATGGCCAACAGGAAGGACGCGGCCACCCGCGCCAGGGTGATGCCGACATGATGGGGCAAGGCGCCCGACACCACCTCGCGCGCCAGGGTGGCCAGCACGGTCGAGGCCGGCGGCGCCAGGGGGCTGGCGGCCAGGCGGCCCGCCCCTTCCCATAAGAGCAGCAGGACCAGGATGGACAGCGCGCGGACCAGCCAAGCCCGCCCCCGACCTACCAAGATGACGCCCGCCAAAAGGTGCCGGCCGGCAGCGTGTCGCCGCCATCGCCCACCAGCGCCGGGCCGCCCACGGCCGCCAGCACCTGATACAAGCGGGCTGCCGCCTGCCATTCGGCGGGGCCCCAGTGGGGGGGGATGCCGCGGCGATACCAGTCACGCAGGGCGAGGAACTCCGCATCGCTGCCGGCGTCGGCCAGGGGACGCAGCGACGGCCACTCCGCCTCATTTTCCGTCAGAAGGGCGCGGGCCTGGCGGCTGGCGGCGATGAAGCCGTCCAGCACCGCGCCGTTGGCCTTGGCCCAGCGTTCGGAGAAGACATAGCCCACGATGGGCGGCGTGCCCTGGATGCCCAGGCCGGACACCGCGTCCTCCACCGTCAGCAGGGTGCGCTGGCCCGCCGCCTGGCCCCTGGCGGCGAACGGCCAATAGGTCAGCAGGGCGTCCAGCCGCCCCGCCGCCAGCGCGTTGGCCAGCAGGGGCGGCGCCCCGAAAGTCTTTTCCGTCGCCCGATCCAGGTCGATGCCCGCCTGCCGCTGGGCATAGGCGCGCAGGATCAGCCAGCTCTTGTCCAAGGGCCCGCCGGCAATGCCCAGGCGGCGGCCGGCCAGGTCGGCCAGCGTGGCCACCGGGGAACCGGCGGGCACCATCACAGCGCCGGCGACGTTGGAGAAGGGGATGAAGGTCCAGTCGGCGCCGCCCCCTGGTCCTTGGGCCGCGCGCTGCCGCGCCACCCACAGCCAATCCACCGCGATGGTGTCGACCTGGCCCGCCTGCAAGGCGACCTGAGTCGCCTGTCCCGTCGCGAACTCCTGGGAAACGAGGGCGAGGCCGTGGGCCGTGTCCAGCCCATGGCGGCGGATCACGTCCAGTTCCCACGACACGGTGCCATAGCGCAGCACGCCCACGCGCAACGGCACCGCCGCCGCCCGCGCCCGGCGGGACGCCACCCCCGCCACCACGCCCGCCATCGCGCCCATGGCCAGCAGGCGGCCCAACAGGCGACGACGCGTCATGCTCATGATCTGATCCGGAATCGGGGGCATCCTCCACGCCCGGTCCAAAGGACCGGGCCCAGGTTGTTCCTGGTTTCGCAAACCATTATCGGGCCGCCGGCTTCACCCCTGTCAACCCGCCCCCTCTACGACTATAGAATGAGACAGCCCCCTGATTTCCAGCCCTGATTTCCTATGGCGGCCCAGGATGCCAGGGGCCATTATCGGGCCATGGTCCCTGGTCTGACACCAGTCTCTGGTCTGACAATCAAGGAGACGGCGGAGATGTCCAACCGCCGCCATGGTTTGATAGGCGTCTTTCTCGCCGGCCTGCTAATGGCCGGACCTGTGGCCCATGCCGCGCCGCCGGCGAAGGCGCCGGACACCAAGCCCGACCCCGCCAAAGCCGACCCGGTGGCCAACATCGCCTATCTGGCGTTGACCCAGAAGCGGGTGCTGCCCCTGAGCTTCCTGGACCAGCCGCCGGACGACGACGGGGTGCAGGGCGCGCGGTTGGCGCTGGCCGACAACACCACCACCGGCCGCTTCATCCACCAGGCTTATCACCTGGAAGAGGCGCTGGAGCCCGATGCCGACGCGGTGGTCGCCGCCTTCAAGCGGTTGGTGGCCCAGGGCTACCGCGCCTTCGTCACCGACGTGCCGGCGGACCTGCTGCTGCGCCTGGCCGACTTGGCCGAAGCGAAGGACGCCACCCTGCTGGACGCCACCACCACCGACGACGCCCTGCGCGGCGACAAATGCCGGCGCAACGTCCTGCACCTGCTGCCCAGCCGCGCCATGCTGGCCGACGCGCTGATGCAGTACCTGGCGGTGAAGAACTGGCGCGACATCCTGCTGGTGGCGGGTCCCAACCCGGAGGACAAGCTGTACGCCGACGCGCTGCGCAAGTCGGCGCGCAAGTTCCGCCTGAAGATCGTGGCGGACAAGCCCTGGACCTATGACCCCGGCGCGCGCCGCACCGACACCGGCCATTACGCCATCGGGGCGGAGGTGGCGCGCTTCACCCAGGGCCTCAAGTACGACGTGCTGGTGGTGGCGGATGAAGGCGACAATTTCGGTGACGAACTGGGCTATCGCGCCACCGACCCGCGGCCGGTGGCTGGCACGCAGGGCCTGGTGCCCGCCGCCTGGGCCCGCCCCTTCGAGCAATGGGGCGCCACGCAACTGCAGGCCCGCTTCCTGAAGCAGACGGGCCGCTGGATGACGGAGCGGGACTACGGCGCCTGGATGGCGGTGCGCGCCCTGGGTGAGGCCGCGACCCGGGGCGGCAGCGTGGAGGGGGCGGCCATGACCGCCTACCTGCGCAAGCCGGAGTTCGAGCTGGCGGCCTTCAAGGGCGCGCGGCTCAGCTTCCGCGGCTGGGACGGGCAGTTGCGCCAGCCGGTGCTGCTGGCCGACGCGCGGTCGCTGGTGTCCGTCTCGCCGCAGCCGGGCTTCCTGCACGAGACATCGGAACTGGACACGCTGGGCACCGACCAGCCGGAGACGACATGCCACCCAAGCTGATGATGAAAGCCACCCTGACGGTGGTCGCCCTGCTGTCCGCCACCCCCGCCCTGGCGGAGCGGTTGCTGGTGTCCAATGAGAAGGACAACACCATCACCGTGGTGGATGCCGGCTCCCTGGCCGTCATCAAGACGGTGAAGGTGGGCGCGCGTCCCCGGGGCATCACCCTGTCCAAGGACGGCAAGGCGCTTTACATCTGCACCAGCGACGCCGACCACATCGAGGTGCTGGATCTGGCCAGCCTGACCGTGACCCGCACCCTGCCCAGCGGGCCGGACCCCGAGCTGTTCACCTTGAGCCCGGACGGCAAGACGCTGTACGTGTCCAACGAGAACGACAACATGGTGTCGGTGCTGGACATCACGTCCGGCCGCATCGCCACCGAGATCCCGGTGGGGGTGGAGCCGGAGGGCATGGGCATCAGCCCGGACGGCAAGATCCTGGTGAACACCTCCGAAACCACCAGCATGGCCCATTTCATCGACACCCAAACCCACGCGGTGCTGGCCAACGTGCTGGTGGGCAGCCGGCCGCGCGTGGCGCAATGGACCAAGGACGGGTCGCTGGTGTGGGTGTCGGCGGAGGTGGGCGGCACCGTCAGCATCATCGACGCCGCCCAGCGCAAGGTCATCCAGACCATCCGCTTCGAGATCCCCGGGGTGCCGAAGGAATCCATTCAGCCCGTGGGCATCCAGCTGACCGCCGACGGCAACACCGCCTTCGTGGCGCTGGGCCCCGCCAACCGCGTGGCGGTCATCGACACCCACAGCTATCAGGTCAAGAAGTACCTGCTGGTGGGCCAGCGGGTGTGGAACCTGGCTTTCTCCGGCGACGGCAAGCGGCTGTACACCACCAACGGCGTCAGCAACGACCTGTCGGTCATCGACGTGGACGCACTGAAGGTGGTGAAGTCGGTGCCGGTGGGCCGCCTGCCCTGGGGCGTGGTGGTGGCGCCTTGAGCCCAGCTCCCCCGGCCGCCGCTCTGGAGGTTTCCGGCCTCAGCCATTCCTTCGGCGCACGTCAGGCGCTGCGCGATGTCGGCTTCCGCATCGCGCCCGGCGATTTCACGGCGCTGCTGGGCCTGAACGGCGCCGGCAAGACCACCCTGTTCGCCCTGGTCACCCGCCTCTATCACAGCCGGCAGGGGCGCGTCACCGTCTTCGGCCATGACATCCGGCGCCAGCCCTCCGCCGCCCTGGCGGCCATGGGCGTGGTGTTCCAGCAATCCACGCTGGACCTGGATCTGACGGTGCGGCAGAACCTGGCCTATCACGCCAGCCTGCACGGCATAGCCGGATCGCGCGCCCGCACCCGCATCGAGGAAGAGCTGGAGCGGGTGGGCCTGGCCGACCGGCGCGACGCCCGGGTGCGCCAGTTGTCCGGCGGCCAGCGCCGGCGGGTGGAACTGGCCCGCGCCCTGGTGCATGACCCCGCCCTGCTGCTGCTGGATGAGCCGACCGTCGGCCTGGACATCGAAAGCCGCCGCTTCCTGATCGAGCATGTCCGCCATCTGTGCCGGCAGCGCGGCTTGGCCGTGCTGTGGGCCACCCATCTGATCGATGAGGCCGATGACACGGCCAAGGTCATCGTCCTGCACCAGGGCCAGGTGCTGGACCAGGGCCCCGTTCCCGAGGTGAACGTGCGGGCCGGCGTGACCACGCTGCGCGCCACCTTCGACACCCTGACGGGACAGCGGCAGGAAGGGGGCGGGCGATGACCCCGGTCCAATACCTGCGCTGCCTGGGTGGCATCGTGAAACGCGAGGCGCTGCGCTGGACGCAACAGCGCGGCCGCTTCCTGTCCGCCCTGGTGCGGCCGCTGGTGTGGCTGGCCATCTTCGCGGCGGGCTTCCACTTCGTTCTGGGCGTGTCCATCATCCCGCCCTATGACACCTATATCCCGTACGAGGTTTACATCGCCCCGGGATTGCTGGCCATGATCCAGCTGTTCAACGGCATGCAAAGCTCGCTCTCCATGGTGTACGACCGGGAAATGGGCAGCATGAAGACCCTGCTGGTCAGCCCCTTCCCCCGCTGGTTCCTGCTGACGGCCAAGCTGCTGGCCAGCGTCGTGGTGTCGGTGGTTCAGGCCTATATCTTCCTCGGCATCGCCTGGTTCTGGGAGATCGAGCCGCCGCCGCTGGGCTATCTGACGGTGCTGCCGGCTCTGATCCTGTCGGGCCTGATGCTGGGGGCGCTGGGCCTGGTGCTGTCCTCCTTCATCCGCCAGTTGGAGAACTTCGCCGGGGTGATGAACTTCGTCATCTTCCCCATGTTCTTCGCCTCGTCCGCCCTTTACCCCCTGTGGCGGGTGAAGGAGAGCAGCCTGACGCTCTATTGGATATGCCAGGCCAATCCCTTCAGCCACGCGGTGGAGCTGATCCGCTTCGCTCTGTACGGCCAGGCGGACCCGCTGGCGGCGGGGGTGGTGGCCGGCTGCACCCTGCTGTTCATGATCATGGCGGTCTGGGGCTATGATCCCGGCCGCGGCCTGTTGGCCCGCCGGGGCGGCGGCGACTAACCCGCCAGGGAGGACAAGGATGCGCGTCACGGTTCCGGTGGCCCTTCTGCTCACCGCCCTCATCGGCGGGGCGTCCCTGACGGCACGCGCCGCCCCGCCGCAGGCGGACCCGGACTGGCCGTGCCACCAGCGCCTGGTGCCGGAATTGACCGGCGCCACCTACTGGAACGGCCCCGCCCTGCCCGATCATGCGGACTGGCGCCATGACAAGGCGGTGGCGGCCGTGGTCCTGGCCGTGTCCCCCCGCGACGTGCCGACCGAGGAGGGGGAGAAAACCCTGGCCGCCTTCGCCGACAAGGTTCCCAAGGCCCGGCGGGCCGCCGTATACCCCAAGGCCTTCGCCGCCATCGTGGAGGAGGTAAACCGCCAGCGCGGCGACGTCATCGCCCGGCTGAAAAGCCTGGCCCATCGCCAGCGGGAGGTGGGCGACCTGGTGTCCCAGGCCACCAATGAATTGCAAGCCATCCCGGCCGACGTCACCGATCCCGACAAGCGCCAGCAGCGGGCGGAGATCGTGCAGCGCCGCGATTACCTGATCCGCAGCTTCGAGGAGGTGGAGCGCACGCTGCGTTACACCTGCGAGGTGCCTGTGGACCTGGAGGCCCGCCTGGGCAGCTATGCCCGTGTCCTGGGGGATCGCTTGGCGCCCTGAACAGCGAAGCCACCCTGGCGCGGGTTATTGTTTGCTTTTACAACCATTGCGGCGCATGATCGCGGCGCGATGGTGCCCTCCTCCGCGAAATGCCATGCTTATGCCCGAGCCTGTGGAATCCGCCTTCATTTACGCCCTGGCCCACCGCGCCCCGGATTTGGCGCACCGTGACGCCGGCGCGCAAGACCAGGCCTGGGTCGAGACGTTGATGGCGCAGGACATACAGGCGATCCTGGGCCCCTTGCCGGCCGAGATGGCCGGCCCCCTGGTGGCCATGCAGGTGCGGGGCCGTCTGGCGGGCCATGCCGCGCAATTCCCCGAAAGCCGCCTGCAAATCATCGAGCACCGGGGCGAGGCCATCGGCTATTGGCGGATGGCGTGGGCCCAGGGCCGCTTGGTCGACATCGTGATCGATGCCGGCTTGCGGGGTCAGGGGCATGGTGGACGCCTGCTGGCGGCGCTGGCGGCCGCCGCCGACGCGGTCAACGTGGCCCTGACGCTGGCGGTGCGCCTGGATAATCCCGCCATCCGCCTTTACCACCGCCTCGGCTTCCAGCCCTCAGGCTCCACGGGGCCATTGCAAGATCTTCGGCGCGCACCACTCGCCCCCTGATAGCAGGGACATGGGGCTCCTACGATAACCCACGCATTACGCCACATCCCTCATTTTATGGTTGTGGTCCAGCCCCGCATCCCGTAAAGCTTGCGCATAATAAACATAAATACCCGTTCGGCGGGCATTTCGTATTGCCCCGGCACGTGCCGGGCCAACGCCATAAAAGCGAGGAAAAACCATGGATTCCTTTATCGGCACCGTCATGCTGTGGTCCGCACCGTGGATCCCCAGCAACTGGGCGGTTTGCGACGGTCGGCTTTTGCAGATCAGCCAATATCAGGCCTTGTTCGCGATCATCGGCACCTACTATGGCGGCGACGGCATCCGCACCTTCGCCTTGCCCGACCTGCGGCAGCGCGTTCCCGTCGGCGCGCCGCAAATCAACAATGTCGGCCTGCAAAGCGGAGCCCCCAGCACCACCCCCGGCCAGTTGGGCAACCCGGTGACCCTCACCGCCGGCAACCTGCCGGCCCACACCCACACGGCCACGTTCACGGGCAGCGGCGGTGCCAGCGGCGGCAGCGCCGTCGCGTCCGGCCCGGTCAGCCTGACCTTCAGCGACGGCAGCGGCACCATCACCGGCACGGGCAGCGCCAAGATCGGCACTACCGCGCCCGGCGCGAAATCGCAGACCCTGACCGAAGGCGCCTTGCTGACCCATGGCGGTGCCGGATCGCAGATCTACACCACCAGCGGCACGCCCGTCCGCGTTGGCGCCGCCGACGCCGTCAGCGTGACCGGAACCTGCAGCGGGGTTTCCGGAACCGTTTCCGGAACAATCAGCCTGCCTGTCACTGGTTCGACGGGCGGCATCACCGGCGGCACCGTTGCCATCGGTATTACCGGCAGCAACGCCCCCGTGGATCTGAAACTGCCCACCCTGCTGATGAACTACATCATCTGCCTCAACGGCATCTTCCCCTCCCGCGACTAAGCCTTCTCCGGCCCCCTCTCCTGAGGGGGCCGTTTTATCGAAGGGTGTCCCTGCAGAGTCGCGATAGCGAAAGGCGCAAAGGCGGTAATGCTTTCGCAGTAATCCACAAAAACTTACAAGATGTGACGGGTTCTTATATTTTATTTCTCAAGATAGAAATATCATTTTTAGTCATTTTTGAGTTGTTGTCTCTCGTCTTTTTGCGTAAAAATTGTGCGCTCGGCGTAAATTACCCGCAGCACTCGCGCCACCCCTGGCGCCGTCATTTCCCTTCATAAATTTTCAACTGAGACGAGGCCGAATCATGGCAGATTCTTATATCGGTACGGTCATGTTATGGGCCGTGCCTTGGGTGCCGCAGGACTGGCTGCCCTGCGATGGCCGGACGCTCCAGATTTCCCAGTACCAGGCCCTGTTTTCCCTGATCGGCAACATTTACGGTGGCAGCCAGGCCCAAGGCACCTTCGGCCTGCCCGACCTGCGCAACCGGGCGGCCATCGGCGCGGTAAGCACCAACGGCCCGTTCACGCCGCAGGGCACGGTCAACCCCGCCCCCGGACTGTTTGGCAACCCGGTGTTTATCAGCGTCAACAATATGCCGACGCACACCCACGCCGCCGTCTTCACCCCCACGGGCGGCGGCGGGTCGGGCGGCGCCATGACGGCCAGCGGCACGATCAGCGTTCCGGTCACCGCCTCGGGCAGCATCACCGGCACCGGCAGCGTCACCGGCACCGGCACCGCCAATATCGGAACGACCAACACCGCCGGTCGCGGTCAGACACCCAGCGCAAACGCGTTGATTACCACGGCGGGGCCGAGCACGGCGATCTTCGCGCCATCGGGCAACACCCCCACCATTCCTCTGGGGCCGAACGGTTCCGTAACCATTACCGGCACCACCACCGTCACCGGCACCGCCACCGTCACCGGCACGGCTGCGGGCACCATCAGCGTCCCTGTCACGGGAGGCGGCGGCGGCATCACCGGCGGCACGGTCACCATCGGCAATACAGGTGGCGGGGTGGCCCTTAACCTGGGTCTGCCCGTCCAACCCATCAACTACATCATCTGCGTCAACGGGCTTTATCCCACCCGTCCGTAAACCAGGCGACGGGGCGCCCGTTACGAAGCGGGCGTCCCCTCACCGGCGGGCGCGACGGCGCTGTCTGCCGCGCCCGTCGGGGAAATGGCGTCCCCCCGCCGCGCCTGCGGCTTGGTTGCCAGGGGCTGCACGCCCTGGCTATAGGGATGGGGAAAGCGGGAATCCAAGGGCAGGTGCACGCGCTGCTGATGCAATGCCGGTTCGCGGAACCCCGGCGAATACGGATGGCGGACGCCAGGATTGAAGGCCACGTCGTAAAGCTCCGTCACCGGCCCTGTTATGGTCAGCCAATGGGCGTTGCGACCGGTGCGCAAATCCACGATCTGCAGGCCACACCGCTGCTTCACCTGGCTTTGCTGCAGCTTTTCCGTCAAGGCCATGCTGGCACCGAAGCTGTTGGCCCGCAATTGCGACAGGCCAATCACCGCGTAATCGCCGATGAAGGTCAGGCCGCGGGCGAAGCCAGGGCAATCCACCACGGCCACGAAGCCCCCCCGGTCGCCATCGACATAGCCGAACTGGCCCGCTGCGGAGTTCAGGACCCACAGCCGGTCGCGATACCACCGGGGCGAATGGGGCATACCCATGCCCGTGGCCACGGGTTCGTTCGCGGTCAGATCCCAGACCATTCCGCCGGCGTTGCGATTTTCACGCCAGCCCCCCGCCTCCACGGTCCGGCCGCACAAGGTGGCATAGGCGATGGCGCCGTCGCAGGCGGCGAAGCCGTTCAGATGGCAGAAATCGGCCTTCACCAGCATGGGCACGAAGTCCGGCTTCCATAGCGGCCGGAAATTATAGCGTTCATCCAGGGCAGCGATACAGCTGAACGAGGTGGCGACGAACGCCAGCTCATGCGTCTCACCACCGAAGCGGACATCCGCCAGGACGTCATGGGTGTCGCACGGCCCGACAAAATAGCCTTTGCGCGGCATGTAGACGGCGTCCTTCAATTTGCCGTCGACGGTGGCGACACCCGTATTGGCGAACTTCCACACCTGCTCGCGCGTGCCCACCCACAAATGCCGGCTGCTGAGGGCCAAGCCCATCGCCGTGCCCACCACGCGATCCAGCACCTGCAACTGCCCATCCTCGACATACAGGAAGATCAGCCGGCCCGATTGATAGGTGGACATGACAAGGCTGCCGGCGGTCTGGGCCAGCCAGTTGGCGAAGTCGGGAGATGGCAGGAAGCGGGGTACGGCCTCACCATCCTGGGTGGGCATGAGGGTCGGATCGACGGTGTCCGCCCCGGCAAACCTTGCCGGCGCCCCATGAAGCGCTTGTTCCTGATCGGACATTCGGTACCCCCCTCTAAACCGGCGTCCAAACCCGGCGCCAATGGCACCACGCCGACACCACCTTAAATCGATGAGCCTATGCGCTCAGTCGTACGCTCTCTAACAAATCCCACCCGGCGGCGCCAGGGAGCTGGTCGAGGGCTAGGCGTTATTTGTTAATTCCCTGTTAATTCCGAAACCGGTCCACAGTGAAGAAAGCCCAGGGTAAACCGTGAACCGGAAAGAAGGGGGTCGTTACTGGGTAATCATTTCTTAGGACCTATCCCTCAGAATAGGGGCGTTCGAGGGAATCGACTGACCCATCAACTCCGTGAACCACTTATCATAATCTATCACAATCTATCACAATCGCTGCTTTCTTGGCGGATCCGGCCTCGCCCTCCGTTTTTGACTGGCAGCATCGGGAGAGTTGTGGTTTAAGCGACATGGGGGCGAATTTGCAGTTCTTGATGGCATTACTCACACAGAGGTTGCCGTTGGGGTTTCCGTCCCCCGATGACGCCTATTCCATTTTGGTGAGTTGAACGCCATGCCCGACGGTACGCGCCCCACGGTCCGCAAGAACGCCCCCCGCGCCCTGCGACTGGCCCTTGAACCGCGCATGATGTTCGACGCCGCCGCCGCCGCCACGGTGGCGACGGTGTCCAAGGCCGCCGCGGCCGATACGGCCGACACCCATCACGACGCGGTCGCCACCCAGGCGCTGCTGGACGCCGCCGCCAAGGCCGCCGCCGCGACCGCGACCGACACGGCGAAGACCAGCACCACGAATACCACGGGGGCGACCGACACCAAGGATGCCGGCAAGACGTCGGCGGAGACCGTGCAGGCCGCCGCCACCACGTCCACCGCCACCACCCCGGCCGCGGCCACCACCAACAGTTCGGTGCATGAGGTGGTGATCGTCGACACCAGCGTCGCCGACTACCAGACCCTGATCGCGGGCATGGACCCCTCCGTGCCCGTCATCCTGCTAGGCCCGGGACAGCGCACCATCCATGGCATCGCCGAGGCGCTGTCCCAATACAGCAACCTGGATCAGGTCGTCCTGGTATCCGAGGGCGGCGACGGCGGCATCATCCTGGGCGGCAACAAGGTGGTCACCGATGCCGACTTGGCCAGCCGCGCCACCGATCTGGCGGCCATCGGCGCCTCGCTGAAAACGGGCGGCGATTTCGTGCTGCTGGGCTGCTCCATCGCCGAGGACGCCACCGGCCAGAAGTTCGTGGACGATTTCGCCCGCTACCTGGGCAATGACGTGGACGTGGCAGCATCGACCAACCGCACCGGCCCGGCGGCGCTGGGCGGCGATTGGGTCATGGAATACACCAGCGGCAAACCGGTGGATGTGGTGTTGCCCTTCACCGTTGCGGGTATGCAGGGCATCGACCACTGCCTGGGCTGTGTCGCCGTTCAGTATAGCGGCGCTGTAGTTAAAAGGGCGACCAACAATACCATTGTTGATGAAGTCGATATTTACAAATTCCACCCAGATCAATATCACCGCGCGACAAATTACCATGACTCGACAGGAGTGAGCCGCAACCCTTATGCTTATCATAATAATTTACAGAATTATTTCACAATATATAATACAAGCACAACCTCCGGGAACCGGCAAGCCGTTGCAGCTTTCTTATATTACAGCCCATCACAAAATACATCCCACCCCGCTGCCCAGTTTTTAATCCCGGCCGCTGGACTTTGGGATTATAGTAGCAGAGTCTACTATACCAGCGTTGACTCCTTCGTAAATCATCTCATCACCAACAATCTATGCGGCACGCCGACGCAACCGACGCTGGACGCGACGAAGAGCCCCACGCTCACGTCTGAAAGCCAGGCTGACACCGCTGCGCCCACCGGCGCGGTCGGCACCCTGGTTTCCAGCCTGGTCAACACCACGGGCATCGGCAATTTCACCGACAGCGGCAGCGGGACGCCCGGCCTGGCCCTGACCGGCCTGAACACCACCAACGGTTCCTGGTGGTACACCACCGACGGCGGGTCGAATTGGCATGCCGTGGGCACCGTCAGCAGCACGTCGGCGCTGCTGCTGTCCGCCGACAGCAACACCCGGCTTTACTTCCAGGTCACCAACAGCAGTTTCTCCGGCACCATCAGCGACGCCATCACCTTCCGCGCCTGGGACGGGTTCGTGGGGACCAACGGCGTCAATTCCGACCCCACCGATTACATCACCAACAACGTCGCCTTCTCCACGGCCACCGACACGGCCAGCCTGACGATCGCGGGGGCACCGCCCACGGTGGGCGCCACCCACACCAGCACCGCCAACGACAACGCCACGGCCACGCCGTTCAGCAGCGTGACCTTCGTCGATGGCACGAACGGCGCCACCAGCTATCACGTCGACATCACCCTGGATGCCGCCAACGGCGTGCTGTCGGGCACCGGGCTGACCCACACGGACGGCACCCACTACACCCTGACGGCCAGCACCGCGTCCGCCCTGCAGACAGCCCTGCGGACGCTGGTCTTCACCCCCACCAAGGACCAAGTGGCGGTGGGTCAGACCAAGGCCACCACCTTCACCCTGACGCCCGGCGACGATGTCTACAGCGGCTCCGTCACGGCCGACAGCACCAGCGTCATCACCGTCACCTCGATCAACGACGCCCCCGCCTTCGTGCAGGCGGGCACCGCCAACCTGACGGTCGCGCACAACAGCACGTCGATCGACCTCACGTCCTACCTGCATGTCAGCGACACCGACATCAGCCAGACGGAAACCTGGACGGTTTCCAGCGCCGCCGGCCACGGCACCGTGACGCTGACCAGCGCCACTGCCAGCTCCGGCAGCAGCGACATCACTCCCGGCGGCACGCTGACCTACGTGCCCACCAGCGGCTATATCGGCAGCGACAGCTTCACCATCCAGGTGAGCGACGGCACCTCCACCGTCACGCGCACCTTCAGCGTGACGGTGACGGGCCCGGTGATCAGCGGCACCCACACCAGCACCGCCAACGACACCGGCACCGCGACGCCATTCAGCAGCGTGACCTTCACCGACAACAACAGCGGCGCCACCAGCTACAGCGTCGCCATCACGCTGAGCGCCAACAACGGCACGCTGAGCCAGAGCAGCGGCACAGGCCTGACCAGCACGGACAGCACCCACTACACCCTGACCGCCAGCACCGCGTCCGCCCTGCAGACGGCGCTGCAGGCCCTGGTCTTCACCCCCACCGCCAACCAGGTTGCCGCCGGGTCGACCCAGCAGACCACGTTCACGCTAACGCCCAACGACGACCTGGGTGTCGCCGGCACCGCCGACAGTACCAGCGTCATCACCGTCACCTCCATCAACGACGCGCCGGTTCTGGACGCCAGCAAGTCGCCCACCCTGACCGCCGAGGCCAACACCACCACGGCGGCCCCCAGCGGCGCCGTGGGCACCCTGGTCTCATCCCTGGTCGCCAGCGGCACGGGCGTCGCCAACGTCACCGACGCGGACGCCAGCGCCCAGGTGGGCATGGCCATCACCGCCACGGACACGGCCCATGGCGTCTGGTGGTACAGCACGGACGGCGGCGGCACCTGGACCAATGTCAACGCCGGCACCACCGTCAGCGGGACCGCGTCGCTGCTGCTGAAGGCCGACGCCAACACCCGCCTGTATTTCCAGGTCACCGACACCAGCTACACCGGCACGGCGGCCATCACCTTCCGCGCCTGGGACCAGACCTCCGGCACCGCCGGCACCAAGGTTTCCACCACCACCAACAGCGGCACCACCCCCTACTCCTCCGCCACCGACACGGCCAGCATCACTATCACCGGGCCCAACGCCGCGCCCGTCATCAACGACCTGAACGGCGACAGCGTCACCTGGGTGGATGCCAGCACCGCCATCCGGCTGGATTCGGGCACGGCCGTCTCAGTGAGCGATACCGAAAACGACGCCGCCACCTGGAACAACGCCAGCCTGGTGGTGGAGCGGGTAAAATCCGGCTCCCTTGATGGCAGCGCCACCGACGTCTTCAGCTTCGACAGCAGCGTGACGTCGACCGGAACCATGACCCAGGGGTCCAATGGCAACGGCACGGTCACGGTCAACGGCAAGACCTTCAACTGGGTTTACGTCACCTCCAGCGGCCAGCTGACCATCGACTTCGGCAGCGCCGGCGCCAACGCCACCGATGTCGCGGCGGTGATGCACGCCATCCAGTACAGCAACGCCACCCCCTACGGCAACGCCACCATCCGCTTCGCCCTCAGTGACGGCAGTGGCAACACCACCAACGCCGACGTGACGGTGGCAAGCTCCACCATCTACGTCACCACCACCAGCGACCAGAGCAGTGGATCCGCCTCCGACGGCTTCAGCCTGCGTGAGGCGCTGAACCAATCCGCGGCGCAAAGCACCGCGGACACGATCATCTTCGCCGATGGCGTCAACGGCACCATCACCATGGCCAGCGGCGTCACGCTGGGCGCCGGCGACACCTTGAAGTACGCGCCCGGCACCGGCAGCAGCCTGAGCATCGCCGTCACCAGCGGCGGCCTGACACTGGGCGGTGGCGCCACCGTGCAGGTGGGCGCCGATAGTTCGGTGCTGATCTCCGCCGACCTTGCTGGCACCGGCAGCAGCCTGACCAAGACCGGGGCCGGCACCCTGACCCTGTCGGGCACCAACACCTACACGGGCGCCACCGCGGTGTCGGGCGGCATCTTGGCGCTGGGCAGCCTGGGCCAGACATCCGGGCTGACCCTGGATGGCGGGACGCTGGCATCCACGGCCGCCTTCTCCAGCTCCACCGCCATCACCATCAACGCCGGCGGCGGCACTTTCGATTTCACTGGCGGCTCCATGACCCTTGGCGGCGTCATCAGCGGCACGGGCGCGCTGGACGCCAAGAGCGGCGCCACGGGCAAGGCCTTCAAGCTGACGGGCAGCAACACCTTCAGCGGCGGCATCACGCTGGATGGCGGCATCCTCGACATCTCGAACACCAATGCCCTGGGCACCGGCACCCTGACCTTCAACAGCGGCAAGATCCGTAGCACCACCGCCGCCTACACCGTGGCCAACAACCTGGTGATCAACAGCGACCTGCTGATGGCCGGCAGCTATAGCATGACCTTCTCCGGCACGGTCGATCTGGGTGGCGGCACCCGCACCATCAATGACCAGCTGGGCGCCGGCTTGGACCTGACCTTCAGTGGCGTAGTCCAAAACGGCAGCCTGGACGTCGCGTCACAGGTCAACAACAACACCTACGCCTCGGTGATCCTGACCGGCACCAGCAACACCTACACCGACGTCACAGTCACCTCCGGCACCCTCAACATCGCCGGCGCCGGCAGCCTGGGCAGCGGCAGCGTGACCCTGGCCGGCGGCACCCTGTTGATCAACGGCGCCGCCACCATCGCCAGTAACATCGCCGTCACCGCCAGTTCCACCCTCCAGGTGGCCAGCGGCAACGCCGCCACCCTGTCCGGCGTCATCTCCGGCAGCACCGGGACCCTGACGCTGACCACCGGCACCGGCACCAACGACGGCCTGACCCTGTCCGGCGCCAACACCTACACCGGTGCCATCAGCATCAGCGCCGGCACGGTCACCGCCAGCGGCGGCAGCGCCATCGCCGACACCAGCGCCGTTACCGTCGCCAGCGGCGCCACGCTGGCCCTGGCCGCCAGCGAGACCATCGGCTCCCTGTCTGGCGCCGGCACCGTCAGTCTCGGCAGCTTCAACACCCTGACGGCGGGGGATGACAACACCGACACCAGCTTCTCCGGCGCCATCACCGGCACCGGCGGCCTGACCAAGACCGGCACCGGCACCCTGACCCTGTCGGGCACCAGCACCTACACCGGCGCCACCACCATCAGTGCGGGCGAAATCATGGTGTCGGGTGGCAGCGCCATCGCCGACAGCAGCGCCGTGACCGTCGCCTCGGGCGCGACGCTGCAGCTGGAAGCCAGTAACGAGACCGTTGGCTCCCTCGCCGGCGCCGGCACGGTGACGCTCAACGGCGGCACACTGACGACGGGCGGCAACAACACCAGCACCACCTTCTCCGGCGTCCTCCAGGACGGCGGTATTGATGGCGGGCTGACCAAGGCCGGCACCGGCACCTTCACCCTGTCAGGCGCCAACACCTACACCGGCACCACCACCATCAGCGCCGGCAAGCTGGAGGCCGCCAGCAGCGGCGCCCTGGGCAGCAGCACCGGCGGGACGACCATCGCCTCCGCCGGCACCCTGTTGATCGACGACGGTGTGACCATAGCGGACGCGGTGAGCACCGCCGGTAACGGCTCGCTGACCCTCAACACCTCGACCGGCAGCGCCACGGTGTCGGGTAACGTGACCCTGACGGCCGACGCGCGGGTCAACGTCAACGGCACCGGCACCCTCACCCTCGGCGGCACCGTGGGCGGCGCCTACACGCTGTACAAGAATGTCGGCACCGGCACCCTGGTCCTGAGTAACAGCAACGGCGCCGGCGCCACCAACCTGAACATCGCCACCGGCACCCTGTCCATCACCGACAACACCAACCTGACCGCCGGCACGTTGACCTTGAACGGCGGCGCCTTGGCGGTGACCGGGTCCGCCGTGACCGTCAGCAAGGCCATCACCCTGGGCAGCGGCGGCGGCACCATCAGGAACGCCAACGACGTGACCCTGTCGGGTGCCCTCAGCAGCACGGGCGGCCTGATCAAGACAGGTGCCGGCAAGCTGACGCTGACCACCGGCACCAACACCTACACCGGCTCGACAACGATTTCGGCCGGCACGCTGGCCGTGGCTGGCCTGGGCAGCACCTCGTCCCTGATCTTCAACGGCGGCACCTTGCTGTCCACCGGCGCGTTCACCAGCTCCACCGCCATCACCGTCAACGCCGCCGGCGGCACGGTGGATTCGACCGGGCTGCTGTCTTTGAGCGGCGCCGTCACCGGCACGGGTGCGCTGACGGCCAAGAGCACGGCTGGCAATGGTGTCCTGAAGCTGTTGGGCAACAACACCTTCAGCGGTGGCGTCACGCTGACCAGCGGCATCCTCGACATCTCCAGCAACACCGCCCTCGGTACCGGCACCCTGACCATCAACGGCGGCAAGATCCGCAGCACCACGAACCTTACCTACAACCTGGCCAACAATCTGGTGCTGAACACCGATCTGTTGATGGCCGGCACCTATGCCCTCGCCTTCTCCGGCACGGTCGATTTGGGCGGCGCCACCCGCACCATCAACGACCAGCTGGGCTCCGGCAACGACCTGACCTTCAGCGGCGTGGTCAGTAACGGCAGCCTGAACGTCGCCTCCCAGGTCAACGGCGGCACCTACGCCTCGGTGATCCTGAGCAACACCGGCAACACCTACACCAACGCCACCGTCACCTCCGGCACCCTCAGCATCGCCGGCGCGGGCAGCCTGGGCAGCGGCAGCGTCACCCTGGCCGGCGGCACCCTGCTGGTCAACGGCGCCGCCACCATCGCCAAGAACATCGCCGTCACCGCCAGTTCCACCCTCCAGGTGGCCAGCGGCAACGCCGCCACCCTGTCGGGCAACATCACCGGCAGCAACAGCACCCTGACGCTGACCACCGGCACCGGCGCCAACGACGGCCTGACCCTGTCCGGCGCCAACAGCTACAGCGGTGCCCTCAGCATCAGCGCCGGCAAGGTGACCGCCAGCGGCGGCAGCGCCATCGCCGACACCAGCGCCGTCACCGTCGCCAGCGGCGCCACGCTGGCCCTGGCCGCCAGCGAGACCATCGGCTCCCTGGCGGGCGCCGGCACCGTCAGTCTCGGCAGCTTCAACACCCTGACGGCGGGGGGCGACAACACCAGCACCACCTTCTCCGGTGCCATCACCGGCACCGGCGGGCTGACCAAGACCGGCACCGGCACCCTGACCCTGTCGGGCGCCAACACCTACACCGGCGCCACCACCATCAGCGCCGGCCAGATCACGGTGTCCGGCGGCAGCGCCATCAGTGACAGCAGCGCCGTGTCCGTCGCCTCCGGCGCCACCCTTCTGGTGAGCGCCAGTGAGACGGTGGGTTCCTTGAGCGGCGCCGGCACGGTGACCCTCAACGGGGCGACCCTGACAGCGGGCGGTGACAATACCAGCACCACCTTCTCCGGCGTCATCCAGAACGGCGCCAGCGCCGGTGCGTTGAGCAAGGCCGGCAGCGGCACCTTCACCCTGTCGGGCGCCAACACCTACACCGGCGTCACCACCATCAGCGCCGGCACGCTGGAGGCCGCCAGCAGCGGCGCCCTGGGCAGCAGCACCGGCGCCACCACCGTGGTCAGCGGCGCCTCCCTCAAGGTGGATGACGGCGTGACCATCGCCGACGCCCTGACCATCGCCGGCAGCGGCATATCCAGCTCCGGCGCCATCAACCTGTCCTCCGGCAGCGCCACGCTGTCGGGCAATGTCACCCTGAGCGCCGCCAGTAGCATCTATGTCGCCGACACCGCCACCCTGACCCTGGGCGGGGCGCTGGCCGGCGCCTTCACCCTCACCCGCAACTTCGGCAACGGCGCGGTGGTGCTGACGGCCAACAACAGCACCGGGTCCACCAACCTGAATATCCAGGTCGGCACGCTGTCGATCACCGACCAGACCAACCTGACCACCGGCACGCTGACCCTGAACATGGGCAACACCGGCGTCGGCGGCCTGCTGGTCACCGGCACCAACGTCACCATCAGCAAGAACATCACCCTGGGCGCCAGCGGCGGCATCATCAGCAACGCCAACGCCCTGACCCTGACCGGCAACATCACCGGCGGCGTCAGCAGCAACCTCAGCCGCGTCATCAGCCTGACCAAGGTCGGCGCCGGCAAGCTGACCCTGTCCGGCACCAACACCTACACCAGCTCCACCAGCGCGCTGGGCGCCACCATGGTGTCCGCCGGCACCCTCAGCGTCACCAACGCCACCAACCTGGGCAGCACCACCATCAAGGGCGCCGTCATCCTGAACGGTGGCGCGCTGGAGGTGACCGGCAGCAGCGTCACCCTCGCCAACAACATCCTCCTCAACGCCGACAGCGCGATCACCGTCGACAATAGCGCCATCCTGTCCGGCGTCATCTCCGGGGCCCGCAACCTGACCCTGAATGGCGTCGGCACCCTGACCCTGTCGGGCACCAACACCTACACCGGCACCACCACCGTCATCGACGGCACCCTGAGCATCGCCGCCGCAACCAACCTGGGCAGCGGCGCCCTGACCCTGAACGGCGGCACCCTGACGGTCACCGGGTCCAGCGTCAGCCTGAGCCAGGCCGTGGCCCTGGGCAGCAATGGCGGCACCGTAAGCACGGTCAACGCCCTGACCCTGTCAGGTAACATCACCGGATCGGGCGATTTGGTGTTGAATGGCGGCGGCACCTTCACCCTGTCCGGCACCAACACCTACACCGGCGATACGGTGGTGCGTGACAGCGCGTTGAGCATCGCCGCCGCCACCAACCTGGGCGGCAGCGCCCTGACCTTGAACGGCGGCACGCTGACCGTCACCGGGTCCAGCGTCAGCCTGGCCCAGAATATCAACCTGTCCGTCAACAACGGCACCATCAACACCGACAACAGCCTGACCCTGTCGGGTGTCGTCGGTGGTTTCGGCGACCTGCTGACCGGCGGCGCCGGGTCCGTGACCCTGTCGGGCAGCAGCGGCGCCTACACCCAAACCGCTCACGCGGTGTCCGGCACCCTGGTCCTGACCGGCGCCCTGGGCGGCGATGTCAACGTCCAGGACGGCGCCACCCTGGGCGGCACCGGCACGGTCGGCGGCAATCTGGTGGTCTATGGCGGCGGCACCCTGGCCCCCGGCGTCAGCGGCGTGAACAACGGCATCGGCACCCTGACCGTCACCGGCAATGTCAACCTGGGCGGTGCCCTGCAAATCCAGATCGCCGGTGCCACCAGCAACAATGACGTGTTGAGCGTGGGTGGCAATGTCGTGCTGAACGATGGCGCCGGCAACACCGGCACCCTGACGCTGAGCACCGTGGGCGGTTACGCCCTCGCCCTGGGCGACAGCTTCACCGTCGTCAACAACACTGGCAGCGGCACCACCGACACCACCGCCTTCGGCAACCTGGACAGCGATGGCCGGGCGGACGTGAGCGGCGGTGGCAAGGCGCTGATCACCAACAGCGGCGGCACCGGCGACGACATCGTGGCCAGCGTCCTGAACGCCGCCCCGACCCTGACCACCACCCCGGCCACCAGCCCCAACTTCACTGAGGGCGGCAGTGCGGTGTCGCTGTTCAGCGGCACCACCATCAGCACCGTGGAGGCCGGGCAGAGCATCCACGCCCTGACGCTGACCGTCGGCGGCGTGGTCGATGGCACGTCAGAGGTGCTGACCGTCGACGGCAGCGCCGTGACCCTGACCAACGGCACGGCCGTGACCACCAGCGCCAACCACTATGCCGTCAGCGTCTCGGTCAGCGGCACCACCGCCACCGTCACGATCACCAAGAACGGCGACTTCTCGGCCACCGACGCCCAGACCCTGGTCAACGGCCTCACCTACCAGAACGACAGCCAGGTCCCCACCGCCGGCACCGGCCGCACGGTGACCCTGACCAGCATCCAGGACAATGGCGGCACCGCCAACGGCGGCACCGACGCCACCACCCTGACCGCCAGCACCACCGTCACCGTCACCCCGGTCAACAACAGCCCCACCCTGCCGGCCACCGGCGCCACCTCGACCATCCCGGCCACGCCGCTCAACGCCGCCAGCGACGCCGTCAGCGTGTCCAGCGTCCTCACCGACGCCGGCTATGTCGATCCCGACGCCCACGGCCATTCCGGCATCGCCGTCACCGGCCTGACCGGGTCCGGCACCTGGCAGTATTCCACCGACGGCGGCACCAACTGGATCGACGTTGGCACCGTTTCCACCACCGGCGCCCTGCTGCTCGACAGCACCGCCAAGCTGCGCTACGTCCCCAACGGCGCCACCGTGGAAACCGCCACCGTCACCTTCAAGGCCTGGGATGAGACCACCGGCACCGCCACCAGCGGCGCCACCCGCCAGACCGCCGACACCACCACCAGCGGCGCCGCCACCGCCTTCTCCGGCAACAACGGCACGCTCAGCGTCACCGCCCAGGGCGCCACGGCCACGGCCGGCGGCACCAGCGGCTACACCGACGGCGGCGGCGCCGGCGTCATCGACAGCGGCATCACCCTGGCCGACAGCGCCAGCACCACCCTGACCAGCGCCACCGTCACCATCGGCAGCGTCGTGGCCGGCGACGTCCTGGCCTTCGTCAACCAGAACGGCATCACCGGCAGCTACGACGCCACCACCGGCGTCCTGACCCTGACGGGGACCGCCAGCATCGCCGACTACCAGGCGGCCCTGCGCTCCGTCACCTTCAACTCCACCAGCCAGGACCCCACCCTGGGCGACACCCGCACCAGCCGCACCATCAGCTGGTCCGTCAACGACGGCATCGCCCCCTCCGCCCCGGTCACCAGCACCATCACCGTCACGGGCATCAACGACGCCCCCACCCTGACCACCACCCCGGCCACCAGCCCGGTCTTTACCGAGGGCGGCAGTGCGGTGGCCCTGTTCAGCGGCACCACCATCAGCACGGTGGAAGCGGGCCAGAAGATCGACAGCCTGACCCTGACCATCGGTGGCCTGGCCAACGGCGCCTCTGAAATCCTGACCGTGGACGGGCAGGACGTCACCCTGACCAACGGCACCACGGTCACCACCACGGCCAACGGCTATTCCGTCGGCGTCAGCGTCACCAGCGGCACCGCCACCGTCAGCATCACCAAGTCCAGCGGCGTCACCGCCGCCGCCGCCCAGACCCTGGTCGACGGCCTGACCTACAAGAACACCAGCGGTGACCCCACCACCGGCACCGGCCGCATTGTGACCCTGACCAGCATCCAGGATAACGGCGGCACGGCGGGCGGCGGCCACGACACCACCACCCTGACCGCCAGCACCACCGTCACCCTGCATCCGGTCAACCAGGCGCCGACCCTGACCACCACCCCGGCCACCAGCCCCGGCTTCACCGAGGGCGGCAGCGCCGTGTCCCTGTTCAGCGGCACCACCGTCAGCACCAGCGAGGCCAGCCAGAGCGTGCACGCCCTGACGCTGACCGTCGGCGGCGTGACCAATGGCACGTCTGAGGTGCTGACCGTCGACGGCAGCGCCGTCACCCTGACCAGCGGCACGGCCGTGACCACCAGCGCTAACGGCTATGCCGTCAGCGTCTCGGTCAGCGGCACCACCGCCACCGTCACGATCACCAAGAACGGCGATTTCTCGGCCACCGACGCCCAGACCCTGGTCAACGGCCTCACCTACCAGAACGACAGCCAGGACCCCACCGCCGGCACCGGCCGCACGGTGACCCTGACCAGCATCCAGGACAATGGCGGCACCGCCAACGGCGGCACCGACACCACCACCCTGACCGCCAGCACCACCGTCACCATCACCCCGGTCAACAACAGCCCGACCCTGCCGGCCACCGGCGCCACCTCCACCATCCCGGCCACGCCGCTCAACGCCGCCAGCGACGCCGTCAGCGTGTCCAGCGTCCTCACCGACGCCGGCTATGTCGATCCCGACTCCCACGGCCATTCCGGCATCGCCGTCACCGGCCTGACCGGGTCCGGCACCTGGCAGTATTCCACCGACGGCGGCACCAACTGGATCGACGTCGGCACCGTTTCCACCACCGGCGCCCTGCTGCTCGACAGCACCGCCAAGCTGCGCTACGTGCCCAACGGCGCCACCGTGGAAACCGCCACCGTCACCTTCAAGGCCTGGGATGAGACCACCGGCACCGCCACCAGCGGCGCCACCCGCCAGACCGCCGACACCACCACCAGCGGCGCCGCCACCGCCTTCTCCGGCAACAACGGCACGCTCAGCGTCACCGCCCAGGGCGCCACGGCCACGGCCGGCGGCACCAGCGGCTACACCGACGGCGGCGGCGCCGGCGTCATCGACAGCGGCATCACCCTGGCCGACAGCGCCAGCACCACCCTGACCAGCGCCACCGTCACCATCGGCAGTGTCGTGGCCGGCGACGTCCTGGCCTTCGTCAACCAGAACGGCATCACCGGCAGCTACGACGCCACCACCGGCGTCCTGACCCTGACCGGCACCGCCAGCGTCGCCGACTACCAGGCGGCCCTGCGCTCCGTCACCTTCAACTCCACCAGCCAGGACCCCACCCTGGGCGACACCCGCACCAGCCGCACCATCAGCTGGTCCGTCAACGACGGCATCGCCCCCTCCGCCCCGGTCACCAGCACGGTCACCATCACCGCTGTCAACGACGCACCGACCCTGACCGTGCCTGGCGCCCAGACCATCACCGATACCCTGGCGCATGGCCTGAACGTCAGCGTGGCCGACCCCGACGCCTGGACAGGCACGGAGACGGTGACGGTGAGCGCGGGCAAGGGCAATCTGGCCGTCACCGCCTCGGGCGGCGCCAGCGTCAGCGGTACCGGCACGGGCAGCCTGACCATCGCCGGCACCCTGGCCGACGTGAACGCCACCCTGGCCAGCCTGACCTACACCACCACGGCGACGGGCAGCGACAGCGACACGGTGACCGTCACGGTCAATGACGGCGGCAACACCGGCACCGGTGGTCCGCTGTCGGACAGCAAGACCATCGCCGTCACCCTGACCGGCAATGCCGCCCCCACCATCAGCGTTGCCGCCACGCAAAGCTTCACCGATACCAACAGCCACGCCATCACCGGCGTCGGCGTAAGCGACAGCCTGGCCGGCGGCACCGTGACGGCCACCGTCTCGGACTTGCATGGCAACCTGGGCTTCACCGCCGCGGGGTCGGCCAGCGTCAGCGGCACCGGCACGGGCAGCGTCACCATCACCGGCACCCTGGCCGATGTGAACGCCACCCTGGGCACCCTGACCTATGCCACCACGGCGACGGCCACGGGAACGGACACCATCACCGTCACCGTCAACGATGGCGGCAGCAGTCTGATCGGCGGGGCGAAATCCGCGACGCAGACCATCGCCGTCACCCTGACGGGCAACGATGTGCCGTCCCTGGCGCTGGCGGGCGCGCAGAGCTATGTCGACCAGGCCGGCCATGCCATCACCGGCGTCGCCATCACCGACACCCTACCGGGCAGCACCGTCACGGCAACCGTGTCCGACCTGCACGGCAATCTCAGCTTCACCGCCGCGGGGGCGGCCACCGTCACGGGCGGCGGCACGGGCAGCGTCACCATCACCGGCAGCCTGGCCGATGTGAACGCCACCCTGGCCACCCTGACCTACGCCACCACCCTGTCGACCGCGGGCAGCGACACCATCACCGTCGCCGTCAACGATGGCGGCACCGCGCGCATCGGCGGGGCCAAGTCCACCAGTGGCACCATCGCGGTGGCCATCGCCACCAACGACACGCCGGTCCTGAGCGTGGCGGGGGCGCAGAGCTACACCGACACCAACGCCCACGCCATCTCCGGCGTCAGCATCAGCGACACCTACAACGGCACCGTGACGGCCACCGTCTCCGACCTGCGCGGCAACCTGGGCTTCACCGCCGCCGGGGCCGCCAGCGTTACGGGCGCCGGCACGGGCAGCGTCACCATCACCGGCAGCCTGGCCGATGTGAACGCCACCCTGGCCACCCTGACCTACGCCACCACGGCGACCACCACGGGCACCGACACCATCACCGTCACCGTCAACGATGGCGGCGGCAGCCTGATCGGCGGGGCGAAGGCAGCCGCCCAGACCATCGCCATCAACCTGACCGGCAACGACACGCCGGTCCTGAGCGTGGCGGGGACACAGAGCTATAACGACACCACCGTGCATGCCATCACCGGCGTCAGCGTCAGCGACACCCTGACGGGCAACACGGTCACCGCGGCGCTGATCGCCACCCAAGGCACCATCACCGTCAGCGCGGCCGGATCGGCGACCGTGTCGGGCAGCGGCAGCGGCGTGGTGTCCATCACCGGCAGCCTGGCCGATGTCAACGCCACCCTGGCCACCCTCGGCTACGCCACCACCGCCACCACCACGGGCACCGACACCCTGACGATCGCGGTCAGCGATGGCGGCAGCGCCCGCATCGGCGGGGCGAAGTCCACCAGCCAGACCATCGCCATCAACCTGACCGGCAACGACACGCCGGTTCTGAGCGTGGCGGGGGCGCAGAGCTATACCGACACGAACGCCCACGCCATCACCGGCGTCAGCATCAGCGACAGCCTGACGGGCACCGTGGTCACCGCCACGGTGTCCGCCACCCAGGGCAATGTCGCGGTGACGGCGTCGGGCGGCGCCACCCTGGCCGGCAACGGCACGGGCAGCCTGACCATCACCGGCACCCTGGCCGATGTGAACGCCACCCTGGCCAGCCTGACCTACGCCACCACCGCGACCACCACGGGCAGCGACACCATCACCGTCAGCGCCAACGACGGCGGCACCAGCCGCATCGGCGGGGCCAAGTCCACGACGCAGACCATCGCCGTCAGCCTGACCGGCAACGACACCCCCGTGGTGACCGTGCCGTCCGCCCAGAGCTACAACGACACCAACGCCCACGCCATCACGGGCATCAGCGTCAGCGACACCCTGTCGGGCAACGCCATCACGGTGGCGCTGCTGGCCGGCAAGGGCAATGTCACGGTCACCGCCACCGGCGGGGCGACGGTGTCCGGCAACGGCAGCGGCGTGGTGTCCGTCAGCGGCAGCGTGGCCGACGTCAACGCCACCCTGGCCACCCTGACCTACGCCACCATCGCCACCGGTACCGACAGCGACACCATCACGGTGGCGGTCAGCGACGGCGGCACCAGCCGCATCGGCGGCGTCAAGTCGGCCGTGCGCACCGTCGCCATCAGCCTGACAGGCAACGACACGCCCGTGCTGACCCTGCCCGCCGGCAAGAACATCTCCGCCACCGGAAGCCAGGCGATAACGGGCATCAGCATCAGCGACACCCTGAACGGCGGCGCCGTCAGCGTGACGGTGAGGGACGGCTTCGGCGGTCAGTTGGTCATGGCGGCGTCCGGTTCCGCGACGCTGTCGGGTAACGGCACGGGCGCGGTCATCGTGACCGGCAGCGTGGCCGATGTGAACGCCACCCTGGCCAGCTTGAGCTTGACGCCGGCCACCACCGGCAACGACATCATCACCGTGACCGTCAATGACGGGGGCACGACACGGGTTGGCGGCGCCAAGACGACCACCGGCACCGTGGGCGTGACCATCAACCCGGTGGTGGTGCCGCAGCCCGCCACCCAGACGACGACCACGACGACCACCACCACCTCCACGCCGGTCACGACCACCACCAGCAGCCTGATCGTGACACCGACGGTGGCCGCGACCAGCACGGCGACGACGACGGTGTCCCTGACCCAGACGGTGGGCACGGGCAACGCCGGTGTCAGCGGCACATCCAGCGCCGGCCTCAGCGGCAACAGTGTCATCAGCACCAGCGCGGCAGCGGCCACAACGAGCACGACGACGACCAGTACCGTCACCTCGCTGACCACCGACACGACCACCAGCAACCGGACGACAACCACCGGGACCGCCAGCACAACGACGGGGACGACCACCTCTACGGGGACGACCTCGACGGGAACCACGACGGGGACCGCGGCGACGGTCACCACGTCGACGGCGACCAGTTCGAGCACCACCGTCATCAGCGCCAGCACGGGCGTGGTGTCCATCACCAGCGCCTCCAGTGGCACCACCACGCTGACCCTGGCCACCCCGGTCAGCAATCAGGTGCTGGCCACCGGGCAGCAGACGACGTTCCAGCTGCCCCAGGGCACATTCCAGAGCAGCGACCCCCAGGTTTCGCTGGAGGCGCGGCAATCAAATGGCCAGCCGCTGCCCGCCTGGCTGACCTTCAACCCGGCCACCGGCACCTTCACGGGCCAGCCACCCGCCGGGGAGAGCGGCACCATCGCCATCACCGTCACGGCGCGCGACAGCAACGGCAACGTCGCCGAAGCCAAGTTCAACATGGCGGTGGGCCAGGACCAGCAGACCGGCACGGGCGCCAGCGGCGGCGGCCAGGCGCCGGGTAACCGCACCCCACAACAGCACGCCGCCAACGACCCGGCGACGGCCGTGCCGTCCGACCTGGAGCCCATCCAGTTGGCCGCGTACACCGGCCAGGGCGGCACGGCCGATGATTTGGCCGCCAAGACGGCCAACGGCCCAGGCCGGACGCCCGCCGGCAAGCTGTCGCTGACGGCCCAACTGCAAGCCGCCGCCCAGGCCCAGAAGGTGTCCAGCCTTCACGCCGGCGGTTTCGGTACCGGCACCTTCGGTGGTGCCACCCACCACGGCATCGTCGATGACGCCGTGTCCCTTCTCGCCAGTTTGCTGGACGTGTTCGGGGGCGATGCCCCGCGGCACGCGCCGGCCCATCCTTCCGTTCACGCTTCGACCACCACTACGACCGCCTGAGGCTCCATGACGTCCCTGCCTTACTCCGCGCCTGTGCGGCGCCCCTCTCTGCGCACCGCGGCGACGCCTCTTGTTGCCGGCGCCTTGGTGGCTTTGCTCGCGGGCTGTTCCGTCACGCCCCGTCCGTTGACCACGGACGAAAACCAGACGCGCGCCGCCGATACGATGAAGCTGGTCCGCGACCGCATCGATCCGGTGACCACCACGGTGTCACTGGACGAAGCCATCGCGCGCGCCATCAAATACAACCTGGACCACCGGCTGGCGCTGATGGACCAGGCCATCGCCAACCGCCAGATCGACGTGTCGCGGTGGGACCTGTTGCCCAAGCTGGTGGTGGACGGCGGCCTGACGGCGCGCAGCAACGAGCTGGCATCGTCCTCCTACTCCATCCTGACTGGCCGGCAGTCGCTGGAACCCTCGATCTCCACCGACCGTCGGTCGGGCACCGCCGACCTGCAGCTGAGCTGGAGCGTCCTGGACTTCGGCATCAGCTATTACCAGGCGCGGCAGAACGGCGACCGGGCCCTGGCCACGGCGGAAAAGCGCCGGTCGGCGGTCAACAGCATCGTGCAGCAGGTCCGCGCCGCCTATTGGCAGGCGGTGGCGGCGGAAAAGATCGGCGACCGCATCAACCCCATCCTGGCCGACGCCCGCCAGGCGCTGGAGGATACCCGGCAGGTGGAAAAGCAGCGGCTGAAGCCCCTGCTGGACGTCCTGCGGGATGAGAAGACGACCATCGACATCATCCGCCAGCTGGAGAACCTGCAGGCCGACCTGGCGCTGGCCAAGACCCAGCTGGCGGCGCTGATGGGCCTGCCGCCGGGAACCCCGTACCAGCTGGTGTTGCCGGAGAATCCGACGGCCTTGCCGGAGATGAAGACGGCCATCGCCGAGCTGGAACACACCGCCCTGATCAACCGTCCGGAGCTGCGGGAGCAGGCGTACAACCGCCGCATCGCCACGGATGAGGTGCACAAGGCCTTCCTGAAGCTGTTCCCCAACCTGTCCATCCAGGGCGGCCTGGATTACGACAGCAACTCCTTCCTGGTGAACCAGCGCTGGGCGGAAGGCGGCTTGCGCCTGTCGTGGGGGCTGTTGAACCTGCTATCCGGCAACGATTTCATGGGCTTGGCAGAGACCCAGCGCGACCAGGCGGAAGTGCGCAACCTGGCCCTGTCCATGGCGGTGCTGACCCAGGTGAACGTCGCCTGGCAGCAACTGGGCCGTGCCCGTACCCAGTACCTGGAAGCGTCCGAGCTGGACGGCATCGAGGGCCGCATCTACGATCAGATCCTGGCCCAGCAGGAGAACAGCGCCGCCGGCAAGGTCGACCGCGTGCGCGCGTCCGCCTCGCGCATCGTGGCGGAGCTGACCCGGGCCCGGGCTTATGCCGACATGCAAAACGCCCTGGCGTCGCTGTATGTCTCCGTCGGCATCGACCCGCTGCCGCAGTCGGTGCCCGACTACTCGTTGAAGACCTTGACCGCAGCGGTGTCCACCGTGAACCGGCGCATCGAAAGCGGCATGTTCGGGGCGGAGGCGTCGGTTTCGGCCCAGACGCCGATGCTGGATGAAATCCCCGCGAAGCAATGACGCGGGTACCCCCGAAGGGGCCATAGCCGAAGCGGCGCCGGGCGGGAATCCTTCCCCCCGGCGCGTCTTGTTTTGGCGGATGGCGCCAGCCACCTCTGATTGCAATGATAGTGAGCGCTGCCTTGTCCCGTTCCCGGTCCCGCCTGATCCTGTCCGCGCTGTTCGCCTTTGGCCTGGCCATCCCGGCCCAGGGCGCAGATACGACGCCCGAAATCCGGGCCCAGCTGGTGCCCAAGCGCAGCACGGTGCTGTCATCGCAGATCGCCGCGCAGATTTCGGAACTGCCCTTACGGGAGGGTGACAGTTTCAGCGAGGGGCAAAAGCTGGTGGCCTTCGATTGCGGCATCCAGCGGGCGCGCTTGGCCAAGGCCAACGCCCAGGAAACGGCCACCCGCAAGACCTATGAGGTCAAGAGCAAGCTGAACACCCTCAACTCCATCGGCGTCCTGGAAGTGGAAACGGCGGCGGCGGAGCATGCGATGGCGGAAGCCGAGCAGCAGATGGCGCGGGAGATCGCGGCCCACTGCGTCGTCACGGCCCCCTTCGCCGGCCGGGTCGGCCCGGTGGAGGTCAAGCGCTTCCAATCCGTGGCCGAAGGGCAGAAACTGCTGGAGATACTGGACCCGACGGAGTTGGAGGCTGAAATGCTGGTGCCGTCGTCCTGGCTGAAGTGGCTGAAGCCTGGCTTCGCGCTGGAAATCGGGATCGAGGAGACCGGCCGCAAATATCCGGCCAAGGTCTCGCGCCTGTCGCCGCGCATCGACCCCGTATCCCAGAGCATCCGCGTGTTCGCCGTGATCGACGGCAAATTCCCGGACCTGCTGCCGGGAATGAGCGGCCGCGCCCTGGTCGCCGCCCCCAATTGAGGACCCGGTGATGCGCGTCGTGCCCCCGGCATCTGAAGACATCCCCCAGCGTCCCGATGCGGCCGAGCTGGCCAACCGGCAGCTGTTCGGCCTGACCGCTCTGCTGCAATTGCAGAAGCGGGCGCGCCATGCCCGCAGCGAGCAGGAGTTGGGCTTCCTGATGGTGAACGACACCTTCGGCCTGGTGCGTTACCGCCAGGCGCTGGCCTGGCAGCGGGCGGAGCGGGGCGGCGGTGCTGTGCTGGCGGTGTCCGGCCTGTCGTCCGCCGACGCCGACAGCCCCTATGCCCGCTATGCCTGCCGGCTGCTGAGCGCCCATGGCGATCCGGCCGGCATCAAGACGCTGACCACCGCCGACCTGCCGGAAGACCTGGCGGCGGAATGGCCGGACTATCTGCCGGCGCACGGCCTATGGCTGCCCTTGACGGCCCCGGACGACCGCCCGCTGGGCGGCCTGTTGCTGGCCCGGGAGGAGCCGTGGGCGGACGGGGAGCGCGTTCTGCTGGAAAACCTGGGCGACGCCTATGCCCACGCCTGGGGCGGGTTGGTCAAGCAGCAGCGGCGATGGCACCGTGACGCCGCCCGGCTTAAATCCCTGCGGACGCTGGGCTATGTGGCGGCGGGCCTGATCGCCCTGTCGCTGTTCCCCGTGCGGCTGTCGGCCCTGGCCCCGGCGGAAGTGATACCGCGTGACCCGACCGTGGTGCGGGCCCCGTTCGACGGCGTGGTCGACAAGTTCTTGGTGACGCCCAATCAGCCGGTGACCCTGGACCAGCCGCTGTTCCAACTGGACCCCGTGCGTCTGCAGAACCGGCTGGACGTGGCCCAGGCCACGATGGAGGCGGCGGAGGCGGAATACCGACAGACGGCGCAGCAGGCCGTGTTCGATGAAAAGGCCAAGGGCCAGCTGGTGGTGCTTCAGGGCAAGCGCGACCAGGCGATGGCCGAGGTCACCTATGTCCAGGATTTGTTGAAGCGCATCGTCGTCCATGCCCCCCGCGCCGGACTGGCCGTGTTCGCCGACGTCAACGACTGGATTGGCCGGCCGGTCACCCAGGGCGAACGCATCCTGATGGTGGCGGAACCCAAGGATGTGGAGCTGGAGATCAAGCTGCCGGTGGCGGACGCCATCGCCATGGACGCGGGCGATCCCGTCTCACTGTTCCTGAACATCGATCCGCAGCATCCGCTGGACGCCACGGTGCGCTTGACCACCTACCAGCCCGAGGTGGGCACGGATGGCGTCGCCGCCTATCGCCTGAAGGCCCGGTTCAATGATGGCCAGGCCCCCGTGCGTATCGGCCTGCAAGGCACCGCCAAGATTTATGGCGAGCGCACCACCCTGTTCTACTACCTGTTCCGGCGGCCGTTGGCGGCGCTGCGCCAGCGGCTGGGCGTCTGAACCATGGACGGCGAAACGGCCATGACCCCGGCGGATCCGCAGGCCCAAATCCTGCGGCTGGCCCCGTTGCGCGAGGAGTTGACGCTGCTGGCCGGGCCGGCCCTGGCCGACGGCTCCCCCACCTGGACCCTGCATGACCAGGTGGCGGGCCGCTTTTACCGCCTGGGCTGGCTGGAGTTCGAGATTCTGCGGCGGTGGCAGCTGGAGGTGCCGGAGGTGATCGCCGCCGACGTGGCGTCCAACACCACCCTGCGCGCCACGGTGGACGACGTCATGGCGGTGTCCCAGTTCCTGGCCATGAACAACCTGCTGCAGCGCCATGGACCGCAGGCGGTGGCGACGCTGATGCGCCAGGCGGAGATGCGCAAGCCGGGCCTATGGCAATGGCTGCTGAAGAATTATCTGTTCTTCCGCATACCGCTGGTGAAGCCGGATCGCTTCCTGGCCCAGGCCATGCCCTATGTGTCCTGGATATTCACCCGCGGCTTCTTCCTGGCGACCCTCGCCGCGGCACTGGTCGGCATCTACCTGGTGACGCGGCAGTGGGATCAGTTCCGCACGACCTTCGTCAGTTTCCTGTCGCCCTCGGGCCTGATCACCGCCGCCCTCGGCCTGGCGGTGGCCAAGGTGGTGCATGAACTGGGGCACGCGCTGACGGCCAAGCGTTACGGCTGCCGGGTGCAAACCATGGGCATCGCCTTCATGGTCATGTACCCCCTGTTGTACACCGACGTCAGCGACGCCTGGCGCCTGCCCGACCGGCGCCAGCGGCTGGCCATCGGCGTGGCCGGCATGGGGGCCGAGCTGATATTGGCGGCCTATGCCACGCTGGCCTGGTCCTTCCTGCCGGAAGGGCCGGTGAAGGCCGCCGCCTTCCTGTTGGCCACCACCAGCTGGATCATGACGGTGCTGGTCAACACCAGCCCGTTCATGCGCTTCGATGGCTATTTCCTGCTGTCCGACCTGCTTGACGTGCCCAACCTGCATGAGCGCGCCTTCGCCCTGGGTCGCTGGTGGCTGCGCGAGCGGCTGTTCCACCTGGGCGAACCGGTGCCGGAAGACCTGCCAGCCAAACGCCGTACCCTGCTGATCACGCTGGCCATCGCCACCTGGATCTACCGCTTCACCCTGTTCGTCGGCATCGCTGCCCTGGTCTATCACCTGTTCTTCAAGGTGCTGGGCATCCTCCTGTTCCTGGTGGAGGTGTGGTGGTTCATCCTGCGCCCGCCCCTGAACGAGGTGTTGGAGTGGGTGCGGCGGCGGGAATCCATGACCTGGAACCGCCGATCCGCCACCACCGCCGCCATCGGTCTGGCCCTGCTGGCGCTGGCCGTGATTCCCTGGCGCAGCACGGTGACGGCGCCGGCGGTGCTGCGGGCCGCGCAGGAAATGGAAATTTTCCTGGAGCAGCCGGGCCGGGTGGACGCGGTGCTGGTCAAAGCGGGGCAGACGGTCACGGCCGGACAGGTGCTGTTCCGCCTGAGTTCACCGGACCTGGATTACAAGCTGGTCCGACAGCGCCAGAAAATCGAGACGCTGCAATGGGAAGCGGCCTATCGCGGCGGCGTGGACCCCAAGCGCCAGCGCATCGCGGCGCAGGAGCTTGAAACCGCGCAGGCTGAGCTGCGGGGCCTGGAGGCGGAGCAGGCCAAGCTGACCGTCACCGCCCCGTTCGCCGGAGTGATGGCCGAGGTGGCGGAGCCGCTGTCGCAAGGCGAATGGCTGCCGGCGCGGGAGCGGCTGGGCCTGCTGCTGGACCCTGGCCACCCCATGATCGAAGCCTATGTCCGCGAGGCCGACCTGCACCGGGTGGCCGTGGGTGGTGAAGGACGCTTCCGGCCCGATCAAAGCGTGACGGGCGCGGTGGATGGCCGCATCCAGGACATTGATGACACAAGCACACGGGTACTGACCCGCCGCTATCTCGCCAGCCCCTATGGCGGGGACATTCCCGCGCGCGAGGACAAGCAGCACCAGATGGTGCCCGAGGAGTCGCTGTATAGGGTGCTGATCGCGCCCGTCCGGGACGCCACGCCAGCCACGCTGGAACGGGGCCGCGTGACGCTGGAAGGGGCGCGGGAAAGCCTGCTGGGCAGCCTATGGCGTCGCACGGCGGCCGTCCTGCTGCGCGAGGCGGGTTTCTGAGAGCGTACTACCATTCGGGCATGGAGCGGGGCGGTCGCCTGCGCTAGGCTTTTCCGACAATAAGAGATTGGGAGGAGTCCATGGTGCGCCTGTCGCGGATTCGCGTGTTGCGGCGCCTGTTGGTGATGACGGCGGCGGCAGGGTTGGCGATCATGCCGATGGCCACCGGTGCCGCGGAATCCAAGGCGAAAGGGGACCATCATCCCCGCTATGATTACCCCACCGCGGTGCGGGCCGATTACGTCATCGGCTGCCTGGCCTCCAACGGGTTCAAGCACGAACTGCTGGGCAAGTGCGCCTGCGGCATCGACACCATCGCCGACATGATGCCGTACGACGACTATGAGAAGGCGGACACCATCCTGCGCATGCAGCAGGGCGGCCTGGGTGATCGGGGCGCCATGTTCCGCGACACGCCCATCGCCAAGGATGAGGTGGAAAAGCTGCGGCGGGCCCAGGCCGAGGTCAACCTGCGCTGCACCTGAGCCCCCCTATCGGCTTGCGTGTCTTTGGCCGAAGCGCCACAATCGGTGATCGGTGACACTCAAGGACCCCTTCCCATGTACCATCCCGAGGCGCTGGCGCCCATCATCACCTTCCTGCGCGATATCGGTATCGGGGTGGAGGTGGGCGATGGCGGCCGGGGTGGTTTCCTGTCCGGGGTGAACATCCATGCCGGCGTGATCCACGTGCATCCGGAAACGCTGGCCGGTTCGGGTGACCTGCTGCATGAGGCCGGGCACATCGCCATCGTGCCCCAGCGTTTCCGCGCCCAGCTGGGTTCGGACCTGCAGGTCGATACCGATGCCGCCATCGCGGCGGAGACGGGGTCCCCGCAGCCCGAGGACCCCGTCCTGGCAATGCCCATCCTGCAAGGGGAATTCATGGCGCAGGCCTGGTCATACGCCGCGGCCCTGCATCTGGGCCTGTCCCCCGCGTGCATCTTTTTTCCCGGATCCTACAAGCATACGGACTACGCGGGCGCCCACCCCATGCAGCAATGGCTGGAGTCCGGCACCCATTACGGCCCGAACGCGCTGGCCCGCGTGGGCATGACCGGCTTCTCCGGCCTGTTCGCGTTCATGGGTGAGAACGGCCTACCGCCCTTTCCCCACATGACGCGCTGGGTACAGGCATAACGGCCTTATCCCTTGTCATCCCCCTGGAAGACATGGCTGAAGGTCGCGTCGGTGCTGTCGCGGACGGTGACGGACAGGGGGCCCTTCGGCTGGTAGCTGAAGGTGATGGCCGGATCCTCGCTCAAGGAAATGTCCGCCTCCAACTGGAAGACCAAGGTGTCGCCGCTTTTGACCGTGACGTCGCGGACAAAGCGGGCGGGGGTGTAGTTGCGGGTCACCTGGTCCATCTGCATACCGTTGTAATTGGGGTGGCTGATCAGCAGCTGGGCGGTGACCGCCCCCTTGGGCAGGCCGGTCGGCCCCTCGGCCACGGTCTTCAGACGCATCTGGCCCAGGCGTTCCATGGCCAGGGCCGCGTCCTTGGTGGCGGGGGCGGAACAGCCGCCGGCGGCCTTGACGTAGCGGTCGGTCACGAACCAGCGGCCGTCCGTCGTTTCCGCCACCGCGTGCATATGGGTGTAGGCGTCGACACGGACCCGGGTCTTCACCTGTACCGGCACGGCGGCGGGGCCGAAATGGAAGGTGCCGACCAAGGGCGCCGGGTTGTTGTCCACCACCAGGTACAGGGCCTTGAGCGGCAACCCGGGGTCCAAGGTAACCGTGACCGGCACCAAGGCCGCGTCCATGGCCCTGTCCGGCGCCTCCAGCGCGATCTGGCCCTTGGCGGGGGCCAGGGTGTGGTTGGCGAACAGAATCTGGCGCAAATCCTGCCAGCGGGCGGCATCGGCCGTCTGATCTTCCGCCCGGCCTTGGAGCGGTAGGGCGAGAACCAGGAGCAAGGCCAGGGCGAACAGGCGGGATGTCATGGTGGGTCCTCCCACTCCAGTTGCTTGAAGGCGGTGATGGCGTTCCGCCCGTTATAGGCGTCGAACAGTTTCCAGCGGCCCTTTTCCGACTGCGCCACCGTGGTGGCGGCGGCATCGATGTCCCCGCCCCTTTTCAGCAGGGCGCGGACATCGCGAACCAGCGTGGTGAGATAGCGTTCCTCATCCGCCGCCCCGGCCGGCCAGGGCAGCTGGGCGGGACCATGACCGGGCACGACGCGCACCGCCGGCAGGGCCTTCAGCTGACCCAGCACCGTCAGCCAGCCGGTCAAGCTGCCGTCCAGCGCCGGGATACGGTCCTGGAACAGCAGGTCACCAGCCCACAGGGTGCGCGTCTGGTCGTCATAGACGGTCAGGTCGCTGTCGGTATGGGCGGCGCCATAGGCCGCCACATGCAGCATACGGCCGCCCAGGTCGATGTCGACGGTGGTGTCCACGGCTTGGGTGGGCGGCAGCGCGTCGCCAGCCTGGGCCGGATCACCGCCCAGGATGCGGGCCAGGCCCAGGCGGTAATAGGCACCCCGCTCCCCCCAGGCGGCGGCGAAGCGGGCATGGGCGACCACCACCGGATGGTCCGCCGCGAACGCCACGGCACCCAGCACATGGTCCGGGTGGACATGGGTGTAGATCAGATAACGGATGGGCAAGGCGGTGATGGCCGTGATGCGCGCCCGCAGCCGCGCGCCGTCAGCAGCGGCGCCACCCGGATCGATCACCGCCACGGCGTCGCGGCCCACAATGAACCCGATATTGGCGATGGCATCATCGTTGGCGGCGGTGGCGTCCTCCACCGCGCCGGGCCGGACGTAAATGCCAGGGGCCACCTGGACCAGGGACACGTCCGCCGCCCACGACGACACCAGCGGCGGCGCGGCGGCCACCCCGCATAAAAACAGGACGGCCCGGATCAGGGTTCGGCGGGCCATGCCTCCCCCACGGGCGCCTTGACGGGTAGAACCGGCGCCGGCCCGTATTGGCGGTAGATGAAGTCCGGCACCGCTTCGCCTCGCGCCTCGATGGCCGCCAGCATGACGCCGTGGTCCGGCGATCGGGCACACGCCGGATCGGTACGCCCCGCGTCACCCGTCAGCGCGAAAGCCTGGCAGCGGCATCCGCCCCAATCGATCTCCTTGCGGTCGCAGCCCTGGCAGGGCTCCGGCATCCAGGCGGTGCCGCGATAGCGGTTGAACGCCTCGCTCTCATACCAGGCCGCCGCCAGCGAGCCGGTGGCGACGGAGGGCCAGTCGAAGCCGGGCAGCGTCTCCGCCGCGTGGCAGGGCAAGGCCAAGCCGGCGGGGGAGATGTTCATGAACCGCCGGGCCCAACCGCCCATGCAGGCTTTGGGGCGGGCGGCGTAGTAATCCGGCGGCACGTAGTCGATGACCATACGGCCCTTCAGCCGCACGCGCGCCGCCTCCACCACCGCCGTGGCCTGGTCCAGTTGCGACCGGCTGGGCAGCAGGGCGTCCCGGTTCATCAGGCTCCAGCCATAATACTGCACATGGGCGACCTCGATGCGGCCCGCCCCCAGTTCCAGCCCCAACGCGATCATCTGTGGCAGGCGATCCAGGTTCTGCCGGTGGACGACGAAATTGAGGGTCAGGGGCAGACCGGCGGCGGTGACCATCCCGGCCACCGCCAGCTTGCGGGCCTGGGCGCCCGGCATGCCGCCGATACGCTCGGCACTTTCCACCTCCACATCCTGGAAGCTCAACTGGACATGATCGAGACCCGCATCGGCCAACACGGCCAGTGACGCCGCGTCCAGCAACACCCCGGAGGTGATGAGGTTGGTGTACAGGCCCAGGGTGGCCGCATGGCGCACCAAATCCGGCAGATCCTTGCGGGCGGTGGGCTCGCCGCCGGAAAAATGCACCTGCAGGATACCCAGCGCCGCCGCCTCGCCCAACAGGCGTTTCCAGGTGTCGGTGTCCATCTCCTCCCCCGCCCGCTGCAGGGCCACGGGGTTGGAGCAGTAGGGACAGCGCAGGGGGCAACGGTGGGTCAGCTCCATGAGTAAGCCCATGGGCGCCTCCACGGCGGGTGCGGCCGGCGATATCACAGCAGCACCACCCCTTTCTCGGCCAGGTCACGCAACATGCCGACCACGTCCGCCGCCATGTCGGCCCGGGGCACGTCGAAGCGGGTGGCGAGGTCGTCCACGATGGCGCCCAGGCTACGATCGCCATCCACCAGCTTCAGGATCTCGGTCGCGGCCTCGTCCGGCAGGAACAATCGTTCCGGCGCCAGAACCATCCAGCTTTTCCGGGTTTCATCAAAACGGAATTTCACGCCCCGGGCAAAGCGGGGCACGACAGCCTCATCCAGCGCTTCCGGGGCGGCGGTCATGACTTGCCGCCCTTGGCGATATGGCCTTCCGGCACGAAGGCGCCGGGCGGAATATAGCCGGGATCGACATAGGCGAAGTGCAGGGCGTCCAACTGCGCCCACAGGATGTTGCACTTCTCTGTCAGGGCGGCGATGGCGGCGCGCTGCTGTTCCGCCGTGCGCGCGTGCTGCTTCACGTAGGCCAGGGCGAAATCGACATCCCGCGGCGCCTGGGTCAGGCGCGGGGCGAAATAGGCCAGCGTTTCCTGGGTGATGAAATCATAATTGGCCAGCATGCCGGACACGCGCTCGGCGATGATGGTGGGGGAAAACATCTCGGTGAGGGAGGAGGCGACGGCCTCCAGCACGCTGCGGTCCCGCACCAGGGCGACGTAGGCGTCAACGGCGAAGCGGGTGGCCGGCAGGATGCCGACGGTGGATTCGACGTAGTCCCGGTCTAACCCAACGCCGGTGGCCAGGCGCAACCAGCGCTCGATACCGCCATTGGCCGTGCCGGGGGCGCCCGCTTCCGCACCGGGGAAGCCGTCATGGTCCTCCAGCCGGCTACGCCACAGCCGGCGCAAATCCGGCGTGGGTAGACGCGACAGCAACACCCCGTCCTTAGCTGGAATACGGCTTTGATAATAATAGCGATTTAGCGCCCATGCCTGGATCTGCCCGCGGTTCAGCTTCCCGCCGTGCAGCAGCTTATGGAAGGGGTGCAGATTGTGGTACCGCTCCGCCCCCACGGCGCGCAACGCCGCCTCCAGCTCTTCCGGTGATAGGACGCGATCCTGCGGTTCAGAAGTCATAGGGTGATTTCCATTCCGTCGAAGGCCACCTCCCATCCCGCCTGGTCCACCACCCGCCGCTGCGGGCTGTCATCCATCAGGATGGGGTTGGAATTGTTGATGTGGATGAAGACACGGCGGCGCACACCCAGGTCGGCAAAGGCGGCAAGGGTGGCATCCACACTCATGTGTCCCATGCGCAGGCCGGTCTTCTGGCCAAGGCCCGCGAGGATCATTTCGTTATCGGTATAAAGTGTGCCGTCGAAAAACACCAAATCCGCCCCGCGCAGGCGCGCCGCCAGGCCGGGCGTCATGGCGGCACAGCCGGGGATGAAGAAGAAGCGGCGCTCACCATCATCCACCGCCACGCCCACGGTATCCTCCCCCTCCACTATCGGGGGCGGGCCATCCTGTCCCTCCAGGTACAGGGGCACCTTGCCCGGGACCGGAAACAGTTCGACCCATAGGCCGCTGTGCCCCCCATCGCCGCCGGTAGCGGCAAGCCCGCCGCCAGTCAGCGGCACCCGTTCGCCCAAGGGCAAGGGATTGCGGGCCACCAGGTCCCGGGCCAGCACCTCGAAGATGGGGTTGGCGTCGAGGATGCCCAGCGTGCGGGCGGTGCCGTGCAGAGTGAAGGGCTGGCGTTCCCGCAGGTTCAGCAGCCCGGCGATGACATCGACGTCCCCGCCACTGAGCACGACGCCGGCGATGGGGGTTGACCGCAACCCTTCCTGCGGATGCAGGGCCGGCGTCTGGGCGATCTGCTGACGCAGGTCCGGCGAGGCGTTCAGCAAAAACCAGTGGCGCCCGTCGTGGCTGACGGCCAGCGAAGCTTGGGTACGGGCCCGAACGGCGGGATCACCGGCGCGCGCCCGCCGGCAGCCCTCGGCATGGGAGTTCCATTGCGGGAACCCTCCGCCGGCCGCCGCACCGAGGACGAGGATATGCATGGGTCCTGAGACAGGTCCTTAGGCCCTGAGCTTAAACACAGGGGAGCCAAAGCACAGGGGGCCAGCACGGGACAGCGGACATGCATCCGCAAGCCCCACGCCGGCCCCAAGGCGTCGAATGGTTATTTCACGTCCGCGCAGGCATAGCAGTTGATTTCCATGCCCAAAGCGATTTCGACGATCTTCGGAGTCTTCCAGCTCATACCATTTCCTCCGGTTTCGGGAGGGGCGGAAGGCCCATCCCTTTTTTAGAATAGTTCTAAAATGCACCGCCGTCAAGAATGGCGGCATGACGATGATGGCATCATCACGGGCAAGCGATTAAGCCAGAACCGTCAGAAGAAGGCGATGGCGCCGGCGGCGATTGTATCCTCTTGCGCTTTGTTCCCACCGTGCGCCGTGGCGGTCGTATGGGCGTATTCACAGATCAGATTAACCCAACTGGTCAGCTTGTACTTGCACCCGGCCGCCCAGGACTCGTTGGTTTTCACCAGCAAGGGGTTGCTCTCTCCGGTGGCCAGGCCCAGGCGGCTCAACCCATAGCTGCCGGACAGGGTGAACTTCTTGAAGAAGGTGTAGCTGCCCTGGACGTAGTAACCGTCCGAACTGCGCCGTTGCCCCGACGCGCTGACGGCGTCAAAGAACAGACCGGTGGTGCCCAGGCCGTCGCCGGTGTAGCCATAGGCCACCAGTTCCGCCGCCGCCACGTCCACCTTTGCGCCGAAGTCCCAGCCCGTGCCGCGCACGCTGCGCCCCTGGGCCAGCGCCTGGGACGCCGAAACGCTTTTCAAGTCCTGGGTAACGACGTTGGCCCACAACTGGGCCTTCACCAGGCTGCTGGCGTCGGCCGGCAGTTCATAGTTCACCCCCGCCTGGATCTGCGGCTGGTCATGGGCGGAGAGCGTGCCGGACTGGCCGGAGAAGTTGAAGGCGTCCAGGGGCTGGAAGATGCCGACCGAGGCGGTGAAGCCGCTGAACTTGGGCGTGGTGTAGGTGATCTGGGGCATGAAGTCGGTGTAGACGTAGCCGATGCCGATGCGTCCCAGGGACGTGTTGGAGGGCGCGACGTTGCCCCCGGTGGATCCCACGCCGAACAGCGTGAAATCGTTCAGGATCGCCTGCTGGCCGAACAGGCCGATGTCGCGGCCCACCTTGACCGTGCCCATGGTGGGTGTGCCCACCGTCAGGTATTGTTGACGAAAGTCGATGCCGGATGTGGCCAGCGCCCGACTGTCGCCGGCCGAGTTGGCGCCGCCCGTGCCCGTCACGCTGTTCAGGCCGGGGTAAAGGCCGAAGTGTGCGACGATGTCGAAGCCCTCTTGCTGGGTCTTCAGCTCCACGGCGAAGTTGCCGGGCAACAGGCCATTGCGGATGGAGGAGTTTTCGCTGCTGCCCACCGCCGCCAAGCCGCCCGCAACCACATGGTTGGGGGCCACGCTGTCCGGGCTGTCATGGACATAGAAGCCGTTGATTTCCCCCGACAGGGTGACGTCGACAGGGCCGACGTGCACGCCGATGCCCTTTTCCGTCATGCGCACGGCGAAGGGATCGGGAGGCGGGGCGGCGGCGACCGCCGCGGCGCTGGCGCTGGCCACCGCCGCCGGTGGGGGCGGCGGCGGGGTCTCAACCGCCTTGCGCTGCTTCAGCTGATCGTATTCCTGCTGGGACAGGATACCCTTGGCCAACAGCTTGGCCAAAAGATCATCTGTGGTGTCGGCTTTCGCCATGGATCCTGGCAGACACGCCAGGCCGCTGATCGCGGTCACGCCCAGAAACAATGCCATCCGCTTGGATTTCATTCTTGTTTCCTCCCGGCTTATATTCGCAGGGTGTCGTGCCGGTCGCCGGGGCAATAAATAGCCTTACGGCGAAGATATCCGCGCGCCGATCATTTTCCCTGCTGTTTGGCAGGGTCATTCTGGGCCCTACCTTAATTTGACACTTGAAGTCCTTTGCCTTATGGACGCAATAGAACTAAAGAACCGTTGCGGGTCGGCAGGCAGTTGCGCACGCTAAAGCAAGCCTATGAAATCATGGGCGTGGTTCGTACGCGGCCCCTTCCCGACCGCCGGACGGCATCCGGATGGATCCATGAAAACCAAGCCCGGCGACAGTGGCCGCTCCCAACAGGGACAGCGGTTCCCCGCCCAGAAAAGCCCCCCCGACAGCCTCCCCCCCGTTGGCCCTCCCGGCGACAGCTGTGTCATTTCCGATGTGAAGCCCAAGGCGCCCCCGCGCGCGTCTGGGCGGCCGCCGGCCGCGCCGGGGGCGCCGTTCCCCCCGCTGCCGCCCTTGCCCCTGATCGCGGCCCGCCCGCGGCCCACGCCCCGGGCCGATGCCGTCCCTGCCCCGCCGCTGCGCCGGGGAGGGTCGAACAAGACCGATGCCCGCGCGGCGGTGGCGGAACTGCGCCAGCAGATTGACGGGGCCGGGGCGGCCTGCGTGCTGGTCTTCTTCTCCCCCGCCTATGACCGCGCAGAGATGTTGGCGGCATTGAAGGAGGCGTTCGGGTCAACGCCGGTCTTCGGCTGCACCACGGCGGGGGAGATCACCCCCTTCGGTTACATCAGCGGCGGGCTGAGCGGCATCAGCTTTCCGGCCAAGGATTTCACGGTCCATTCCGCCCTGTTCGAGAACCTCAGCGAATTCCAGATCGCGGACACCATCGATCGCACGCACCAGCTGGTGTCCCGACGGCACGCCGAGGCCCAGGGCCGCCCGGGGTTCGGGCTGCTGCTGGTCGATGGCTTGTCGACGCGGGAAGAACAGCTGGTCAGCGCCATCGGCAACGCCATGGCGGGCTTGCCGCTGATCGGCGGGTCGGCCGGTGATGGCCTGGATTTCAAGTCCACCGTGGTGCTGCACGGAGGGCGCTTCGTCAATGACGCCGCCATCCTGTTGCTGATCACCACCCGCCGCACCTTTTCCGTGTTCAAGACGGAGCACTTCGTCCCCACGGAGCACAAGATGGTGGTCACCGGCGCCGACCTTGAAACCCGCCGGGTGTTCGAGATCAACGCCGAGCCCGCGGCCCTGGAATACGCCCGCCTGGTGGGCCTGTCGCATGAGGCCCTGACGCCCAAGATCTTCGCCGCCCACCCGGTGGTCGTGCGAGTGGGCGGCCAGTACCATGTGCGCGCCATCCAGAAGGTCAACCCGGACAACAGCCTGACCTTTCATTGCGCCATCGACGAAGGGCTGGTGCTGACAGTGGCGCGCGGCATCGATATCGTGGAAAATCTGCATGAATTGTTCCGCCGGCTGGAACGGGAGATCGGCCCCTTGGACGCCATCGTCGGGTTCGACTGCGTGCTGCGCAACCTGGAAACCGAACAGCGCAACCTGAAGGCCGCCGTATCCGACCTGTTCGTGGCCAACCGCGTCACCGGGTTCTGCACCTATGGCGAACAGTACATGTCCATGCACGTGAACCAGACCTTCACCGGCGTCGCCATCGGGAGGACATGATCGCGCCCACACCCCAGCCGGCCAACCCCTTGCCCGCCAATCAGGACGCGGAACCAAGCCCGGCCGACGCGGACGCCGCCCGTCGCATCGCCGACCTGGAACAGCAGGTGGCGAAGCTGACGCGCATCAACCAGGCGCTGATGGACCGGGTTGAGCGCAATGTGGACGGCCAGGGGTCCGCCTTTTCGCTGTTTCAGACGGCCATCGGGCTGGAAGACCAGGTGCGGTCGCGCACCCGGTCGCTGGAAGAGGCGCTGGCCAACCTGGAACGGTCCTATCAGGAGGCGGCCACGGCGCGGGAACAGGCCGAAACGGCCCGCCTGCGCCTGTTCACCGCCATCGAGGCGGTCAGCGGCGGCTTCGCCCTGTTCGACGCCGAGGACCGGCTGGTGCTGTTCAACCAGGACTATCTCAGCTTCTGGCCGGGCATGGCCGGCGATGTCCACCCCGGCATGTCGTTCCGGGAGATGGTGCTGCTGGCGGTTCAGCGCAAAAGCGTGCTGGACGCCTACCGCGACCCCGACGGCTGGGTGCGCCGGCGCCTGCGCCAGCATGCCGATTGCCAAGGCCCCACCGTCCATGCGCTGAGCGACGGCCGCTGGATGCAGATCAACGAGAAGCGCACCAACGACGGCGGCGTGGTCGCCATCTATACCGACATCACGGCGCTGAAGCGCCGGGAGACGCAGCAATGGAAGGCGGCGGTGGCCAAGAAGACCACCCTGCTGCAGGCCACCCTGGACAACATCTTCCAGGGCGTGGCGGTGTACGACGCTGAACTGGCCTTGGTGGCGTGGAACAACGAGTTCGTGCGCCTGCTGGACCTGTCACCCCGCTGCGTGCGGCGGGGCGCCGTGTTCGGCGACTTCCAGCGTTTCAATGACGGCCTTCAATCCCACGGGATCAGCGAGCCCCGCTTTCTCGACCCGCAGAACAATCCGCTGCCCTTGCGGCTGGAACAGACATGGTTCAACGGCCGGGTGCTGGACATCGAGCGCAACCCCATGCCGGACGGCGGCTTCGTCCTGACCTTCACCGACATCACCGAACGCAAGCGCAACGAGGAAGCGCTGCGCGACAGCGAACGGCGCATCCGCCTGGTGACGGACGCGATGCCGGCGCTGATCGCCTACGCCGACGCGGATGAGCGCTACCAGTTCGTGAACGCCCCCTATCGGCAATGGCTGAAGCGGCCGGAGACCGCCATCCTGGGGCGACGCATGCGCACCGTCCTACCCCCGGAGTTCTATGGCCGCAGCCGGGCGCACATCCGCCAGGCCCTGGCCGGGGAAACGGTGTCGTTCGAGGTGGAATTGCCCCCCACCGATGGTCCCGACGCCGGAACCGAACCGCGATACGCCCACGTCACCTTCGTGCCCCATATCGGCCTACCCAACGCGGACCAGAGCCGGGTGATCCTGGGTCTGTTCACCCTGATGCAGGACGTGACGGAACGGCGGCGGGCCGATGCCGCCATCAAGGAAGCGAACGAGACACTGGAACGGCGGGTGACGGAACGCACCGCCGCCTTGACCGACCTGAACCGCCAGCTGAAGCAGGAAATCGCGGAGCGCCGGGAAATGGAACGCGCCCTACAGTCCGCCAAGGTGGAGGCGGAGCAGGCGAACCTGTCCAAGACCAAGTTCCTGGCCGCCGCCAGCCACGACCTGCTGCAGCCCCTGAACTCCGCCCGGTTGTTCGTGTCCGCCCTGGCGGAACTGGAGCACACCCACAAGAACCGGTCGCTGATCGACAACATCGACGTGTCGCTGGAGGCGGTGGAGGGCTTGCTGGACGCCCTGCTGGACATCTCGAAGCTGGATGCCGGGGCCGTCTCGGCGGAGATTGTCGATTTCCCCATCGGCAGCCTGCTGGGGCCGCTCCATACCGAACATCAGGTGCTGGCCCAGGACCGGGGCCTGGACCTGCGCTATGCGCCATCGCGCGCCGTGGTGCGCAGCGACATCCGCCTGCTGCGCAGCATCGTGCAGAATTTCCTGTCCAACGCCGTCCGCTACACCCAGCGCGGGGGCGTGCTGCTGGGCTGCCGCCGGCGCGGCGACTTCCTGCGGATCGAGGTGTGGGACAGCGGCCCCGGCATCCCGTCGGACCAGCTGGAGGAAATCTTCAAGGAGTTCCACCAATTGCATCGCGGGCCCGTGCTGGGTGCCCCCGTCCCGGGCGGCCGCTCCGCGCGTGAGGGGCGCGGGCGGTCCGGCACCCGGGGCATGGGCCTGGGCCTGGCCATCGTGCGCCGGGTGGCCAAGGTGTTGGACGTGACGGTGGAAACCCGGTCGGTGGTGGGGCGGGGGTCCGTCTTTTCGGTGGTGGTGCCGCTGGGCGCCACCACGGCCGCCGCCTTCACCCGCCGTCTCGCTGGTCAGGGCGCCGCCCAGGCCATGACCGGAACCATGGTGCTGGTCCTGGATGACGAGCCCAGCGCCCTGATGGGCATGCAGGCCTTGCTGTCCACCTGGGGCTGCGAAGCGGCCGTGGCGTCGACAGGGGAGGAGGCGCTGGAGGTGTTGGACCATCTGCCCCGCCCCCCCGATGTCCTGATCGCCGATTTCCACCTGGGCGAGGGCCATATCGGCCCCGATGAGGTGGGCCGTCTGCGCCAAGCCATCAACCGGGCCACCGGCAAGGCGCCCCCCGCCATCATCATCACCGCCGACCACACGCCGGAGGTCGAGGCCCAGGTGAAGCAGAATGGCTATTGGATGCTGAAAAAGCCGGTGAATCCGGCTCAATTGCGATCGCTGCTGTCGAGCATCCTGACAGGGTGACCCACCGCCGTCGACATTGACAGGGATTACAACTCCCGATATGCGGAATTCTGAGAATTCCCACCCTGGCGGAGACCCGTCGGCACATGCGCTCCCTCCTGGCCGGGCTGAGCCCCGCCGACATCCGCACCGACCCCTTCCCCCATATCGTGGCGGACACGCCCATGGAGGCGGGGCTGTATAAGGCGCTCAGCGCCAGCTTCCCGAACTTCCAGCGCCTAGGCTGGCCTTGCCCACCGGAGCGCATACCCAACAACCGCCGGTACGAACTGTCGGCCCAGATGATCCTGGATTCAGACGACATGCCGGACTGCTGGAAGGAGTTTGTGGCCCTTCACAGCGGGCCGGCCTTCCTGGCCGAGGTGGAGGCGTTGTTCGAGGGGTATTGGGATCCCGCCCTGCTGGCAACCCTGGACGGGCGCCTGACCGGACACCGCACTGGCCGGCGGAACCTGGTCCAACCAGGGGCCCACCGTATCCATCAGGACGCCCGGATGGAGATCAACACCCCCGTACGGGATCGGCCGTCGTCATGCAGGGGCCCTCACCTGGATACCCTGAACCGGCTGTTTTCCTGCCTGTTCTACATGCGCGCACCGGACGACGATGCACAGGGCGGCGACCTGGAGCTGTATCGCTGGCGCGATGGCCCCACGGGACGGATCAATGCCTACGATTTGCCCGCCGACGCGGTGGAGGTCGTGGCCACCGTGCCGTACAGCGCCAATCGCCTGGTGATCTTTCCCCAGTCCGTGAACGCTCTGCATGGCGTCACCGCCCGTCATCCCAACCCGCACACTCGGCGCTATGTCTTCATCACGGCGGAACTGGGCGAGGATTGGCTGCACCCGCCGGTCCGGGCGGCGAACTGACAGGCGCGCTGTGGTTCAGGGCACGCGATCCAGCTGACGCGAGCCACCTGATGCGGCATTACCGCGCGGAAGGGCGACGCGGCCTGAGCGTCCCCTACATCCGGTAGCCGGGTGTCGGCGTCCACAGCTTGACCAGCGGCCCTTCCCCACCCATTACCGGGTCGACGGGGGGGAAAGGGACGTGGGCGATACGGTCCAACACCGCCGGCGTGGGCGCGTCCCGGCAAACATCCCAGTCCTGACCGGGCGGGTAGCCGCCCACCACCAGCAGATCATCACTGCCATCGAGTCGGCAATGGCCGGTGCCGGCGGGCAGCACGGCCACGTCGCCGGCCCGCAGGCGGGCAAGGCGCCCTTCGGGGCCGCCCAGCATGACCTCCACCCAGCCGCGGGCGAAGCCCAGCACCTCATGGGCCGTCGAATGATAATGGTGATAGTCGTAAATCCCGTCGCGCCAGCGTGCCGGCCAGCCGTTGCGGTCGAACAGTGCCTCGAAAACCGCGGCCAGGTCGCTGTTCCCTTGGCCATCCAGGACGACCATGCCGCGATACAACAGGACAGGCAGCCGGGCGTTATTGGGCACCCAGCCAAGGCTGTGCAGGATGAAATTCTCCGGCCAGCGGCCCGACTCACCCGCCATGCCACCGTAGGCGGCGGATTCCGTATGATGGTCGGCCATGGCGCATCTCCTCAAGGGCGGGCATTCCCGCCTCTCAAGTCGGCCACGGCGTTCTAGGTTCCGCTATCCCTCCGCCACGTCGGCGAAACTGTCCAGGTGCAGGCGGCCCGCCATCACCACGGCCTGCGTACGGCTGTAGACGCGCAGCTTGTGGAGGATGCTGGAGACGTGTGCCTTCACCGTGGTTTCGGCGATATCGAGATCATAGGCGATTTCCTTGTTCAGCTTGCCCGTGCCCAGCAGTTGCAGCACGCGGCGCTGCTGCGGCGTCAGGGTCAGGACCCGCTGCAGGAAATCATCATCCGTGGCCTGCCCCTTGGGGTCCGGCGGCGGTGCGGACATTGCCAGATCGTCGGGCCGGTACGTGCCGCCCCCCGCCACCAGCGACAAGGCCGCCACGATCTCGGCCCGGGGGGTCGATTTGGGGATGAAGCCCATGGCGCCCAGGGCCAAGGCCTCCCGCACCAAGCGCGGGTCCTCCAAAGCGGAGATGACCACGACCGGGGTGGCGGGGAATTGGCTGCGGACACGGACCAACCCCTCGAACCCATCCACGCCGGGCATGCGCAGATCCAGCAGCAGGAGATCGGCGGCGCCGATGGACTCCAGCAACTGCATCACCGCCCCCAGATGGGCGCATTCAAGAATTTCCGGCTGGTCAAACGCAGCCTCCACGGCAAGGGTCAGCGCGCCCCGCACCATGGGATGATCGTCGGCAATGATTATTTGCGGCATACGTCGCCTCGTTCGCGGGCGATTGTCATTCGGCGTTTCCTCGACAGTGACGATAGTCGATCCGCCCAAGCACGGCTAGTGCCGAAGAAGGTTAGGTCGCGTAACAAATCACTGGATCAGCCCGGCCCGCCGCCAATACCGGGCAAGATATTGATTAATAAAGACTTAACAGCCAGAGGGGCGTCAAGATCGCTTACCGGGGGTTGGTACGACACAGGGGTTAAACCACCCTTGTACCAAAGTACAATTGGCACCCGCGACGGGCTTCTTGAAGATGGGCATCAAGCTGATCAGCGGTCGTCGCCCTTGGGATTTCCCCCTTGGGATTTCAAGGCGAAGGCCGAAAGAACAGCGCCCAGGAGAGGATTAGGCCCCCGGCGAAGGTCCGGTGGGTCAGCGAAGACGCAAAACCGGCAAAGTTCAAGTTCCCGCGTGATCGTGCGCCTGCGGTGTGACCGATGATCGTCACCCCGACTGCCATCGGCGGACGCCCGCTTGAAAGCCAAGCGTGAGCGGCATAACCGGCGGCACCAGGTCCAGGGGTTGCGGAGGCGTCCAAGGCCCAGCGCGGGAGGAACCAGTCTGAACGGACCTGTCCTTCACCCTTGAGGAGATCCCCATGCGTTGGAAGAAGCCTGTCGTCACCGAGATCGCGCTCGGCATGGAAATCAACTGCTACGCCTGCGCGGACGTCTGACGCCGCCATCACCGGGCGGGCCCGGCGGGGTCCGCCCGGCCTGTTTGTTTTTGGGGCGTTTCGCTGGCTTGCCCAAGCCCCCGCAACCACCCACCTGTTTTTAAAAATGCGTCGCCCATCCGCCGGCCAGGCGGACACCAATCGGACCGGACCTACCGGCCAATCCCCAGGGAGGGAAATGATGAATCAGCGGAAGAAGGTGTTGTTGTCCTGGACCGCCTTAGTGGCGGCCAGTCTGCTGTCCAGCCAACCGTCGCTGGCCAACGACGAACTGTCCAAGATGTCCAAGGACCCCAAGCAGTGGGTCATGCAATCCGGCGATTACGCCAACCAGCGTTATAGCCCCCTGAAGCAGATCACCACCGCCAACGTCAAGGAACTGCGCCCCGTGTGGACCTTCTCCACCGGCGTGCTGCGCGGCCATGAGGGCGGCCCGTTGATCGTGGGCGATGTCATGTACGTCCACACCCCCTTCCCCAACGTGGTGTACGCGCTGGACCTGAACAACCAGGGCCGCATCCTGTGGAAGTATGAACCCAAGCAAGACCCCAGCGTCATTCCCGTCATGTGCTGCGACACCGTCAACCGCGGCGTGGCCTATGGTGACGGCAAGATCATCCTGAACCAGGCGGACGCCAACGTGGTGGCGCTGGACGCCAAGACCGGCAAGGAGCTGTGGAAGGTCGCCAACGGCGATCCCAAGAAGGGCGAAACCATGACCGGGGCGCCGGTGGTGGTGAAGGACAAGGTGCTGGTCGGCATCAGCGGCGGCGAGTTCGGCGTGCAGGGCCGTATGACCGCCTACAACCTGAAGGACGGCTCCGTCGCGTGGAAGGCCTACTCCGTCGGGCCTGACGACCAGATCCTGTTCGACCCGCAGAAGACCACGAGCCTGGGCAAGCCGGTCGGCGCCAACTCGTCCCTGTCGACCTGGCAAGGCGACCAGTGGAAGACGGGTGGCGGCGCCACCTGGGGCTGGACCGCTTATGACCCGCAGCTGAACCTGATTTATTACGGCTCGGGCAACCCCTCGACCTGGAACCCCAAGCAGCGCCCCGGCGACAACAAATGGTCCATGACCATCTTCGCCCGCGACGCCGACACGGGCATCGCCAAGTGGGTCTATCAGATGACGCCCCATGACGAATGGGACTATGACGGCGTCAACGAGATGATCCTGGCCGACATCAAGGTGAAGGGCACGCCCGTCAAGGCGCTGGTCCACTTCGACCGCAACGGCTTCGCCTACACCATGAACCGCGAGACCGGCGAACTGCTGGTGGCGGAGAAGTATGATCCGGCGGTCAACTGGGCCACGCATGTCGACATGAAGACCGGCCGGCCCGAAGTGGTGGCGCAGTACAGCACCGACCACAACGGCGAAGACCACAACACCAAGGGCGTGTGCCCGGCCGCGCTGGGCAGCAAGGACCAGCAGCCGGCAGCCTACTCGCCGGAAACCGGCCTGTTCTACGTGCCGACCAACCACGTCTGCATGGACTATGAGCCGTTCAAGGTGTCCTACACCGCCGGCCAGCCCTATGTCGGCGCCACCCTGTCGATGTTCCCGCCCAAGGGTGAGACCCACCTCGGCAACTTCATCGCCTGGGACGCCAGCAGCGGCAAGATCGTCTGGTCCAACAAGGAAACCTTCTCCGTCTGGTCGGGCGCCCTGACCACGGCGGGCGGCGTCGCCTTCTACGGCACGCTGGAAGGCTACCTGAAGGCGGTCGACATGAAGACCGGCAAGGAACTGTACAAGTTCAAGACGCCGTCGGGGATCATCGGCAACGTCACAAGCTATGAGCATGGCGGCAAGCAGTACATCGCCGTGCTGTCCGGTGTCGGCGGCTGGGCCGGCATCGGCATGGCCGCCGGCTTGGGTGGCGACTCCGAGGGCCTGGGTGCCGTCGGCGCCTACAAGCAGCTGGCCAACTACACCCAGCTGGGCGGTGTGCTCACCGTCTTTGCCCTACCGTAACCCTCTCTATTCCACTCATCCCCCGCCTGGGGCGATCCCCCAGGCGGGGTTTCTTTACCCACCAACCGGGCCACTCCGCCTGAACTGCGCACGCGAAAAACAGCACGCAAAACCACATTCTGTGAAAGAGGTTCGATTGATGCCGAAACGCTTGGCGCTGACCGCTGCCATCACCCTCATGGCCCTGCCGCTCTGTGTTGCCGCCGGCGCCGCTGGTGCCGCGGACGGCAGCGCGCCCACCGCCGCCAAGGCGGCAGAGGCGAAGCCGTACAAGGTGGAAGGCGGCAAGGTCGATCCCGGCACCTACAACGGCTATCGCCGCTACGGCGAGTCCTGCATGCGGTGCCACGGGCCCGACGGGGCCGGCAGTTCCTATGCCCCGGACCTGACGGACAGCCTGAAGCACATGGACTATGACGCCTTCGCCGAGACGGTGATCAATGGCCGCAAGAACGTGAACACCGCCAACAACAACGTCATGCCGTCCTTCGGCACGACGGAGGACGTGGCCAATTACCTGGATGACATCTACGGCTACCTCAAGGCGCGGTCCGACGGCGCCCTGGGCCGCGGCCGCCCGCAACGCATCGGGGATTGAGAGCGGCGCCCTCATGAAAACGGCCTTCCGCCTGGCGATGGCGGCCTTGCTGCCGCTATCCCTGACCGCAACACAAGCCCAGGCCCAAACGGCCGAGCTGGTGTCCCGCACTGAATTGCGCATCTGCGCCGACCCCAACGACCTGCCCTATTCCAATCAGAAGGAGGAGGGGTTTGAGAACAAGGTCGCGGCCATCATCGGCCAGGACCTGAAGCTGCCCGTCAGCTATGTCTGGTTCCCGCAGGTGATGGGGTTCGTCCGCAATACCCTGCGCGCCCGCCAATGCGACCTGGTCATGGGCACGGTGGCGGGCGACCCGCTGATGGACAACACCAGCGCCTATTACCACAGCGGCTATATGATCGTGACGCGGGCGGACGCCGGCATCACCACCACCTCGGTGGGCGACCCCAGCCTGGCCGACAAGCGCTTCGGCCTGGTGGCGGCGACGCCCCCCACCGATCTGCTGCTGCGCCACAACCTGATGTCCAAGACGACCTCCTACGCGCTGACGGTGGACACCCGCTACGAGTCGCCCTCGCGGGCGATGCTGCAGGACCTGGTGGATCGCAAGATCGACGTGGCCCTGCTGTGGGGGCCCATCGCCGGCTATTACATCAAGAAGGAAAAGCTGCCCCTCCGGGCTGCCTTCCTGGACCCGGAAGGTGACGGCAACCGCCTGGATTTCCGTATAACCATGGGCGTGCGCGCCAACGAACCCGAATGGCGGCGCACCGTGGACCAGGCCCTGCGGCGGCATCGGGCCGAGGTGGACACGCTCTTGGCGGATTATGGCATCCCCTTGCTGGATGAGGAGAACAAGCCCATTCCCGGCACCCTGCCCGGCGCCGGCGCCAAACCATGAGGTTGGGCGCGGCGGCGCGCGCCGCCGGCCTGGCATCGGGTGTGCTGGCATCGGGTGTGCTGACTGTGGGCCTGCTGGCGGCCGAGGCGCTGGCGCAGTCGGCCGCCCCGGTGCCTGAACCACCGGGCTATCGTTTGGACGACTATCGGGCGCCGGTCCCCGCGACGGTATCGGGTGGCAAGGTGCTGACCACCGAAGCGCTGCGCGACCTGCTGGCCCGGCAGGGCGACCGCGTGATCCTGGTGGACGTGGTGCCGGCCCCCCGCCGTCCGGCGGGGATGGCGCCGGAATCCCCCTGGATGCCCCTGCCCCACGCCGACCTGCCGGGCAGCATCTGGTTACCCGACGTGGGCCGGGGGGTCTTGAGCCCCGGTCTGGAAAAGTGGTTCCAGCAACAACTTGCGACTTTAAGTGGGGGCGACAAGAGCCGCCCGCTGGTGTTCTATTGTCTGCCCGATTGCTGGATGAGCTGGAATGCAACCAAACGCGCCGCCAGTTATGGTTACACCAATGTCGCCTGGTATCCAGACGGCGTTGACGGCTGGCGCGCCGCCGGATTGCCCCTGGCCACGGCCACGGCGCTGACCCCCCCGGAGGCCCCGGGGGTTCCCTGAGTTCACGACGACCAGAGAACAGGCAAAGGAGAGTTGAAGTGCGACGTATCGGATTTTGGGCGGCGGTGACCGCCACGATCATCGCGAGTGGATCGGCCGGCACGGCCCTGGCTGCGGGCGACGCGGCCGCCGGCCAGGTGGTGTTCAAGAAGTGCGCCGTCTGCCATTCCATCGACGCCGGCGTGAACAAGGTCGGCCCCAGCCTGCACGGCGTCGTCGGCCGCAAGTCCGCCACCGCCCCCGGCTACGACTATTCCGCAGCGATGAAGGGCGCCAACAAGGAATGGACGGCCAAGGAGTTGGACACCTATCTGACCGATCCGCGTGCCGTGGTGCCGGGCACCAAGATGGTGTTCGTCGGCCTGAAGGATCAGAAGGACCGCGACAACGTCATCGCCTATCTCGAGACGCTGAAGTAAGCAGGGCCTAGCCGGACCACCCGGCTTTTCCGTGATCCGGCCCGGGCGGTGACGCCCGGGCCGTTTTTCATTGGCGCGGGTTTGGCCAACCGGCAACCCTCGCGGCCTGGAAAAAATCAAGGAATACAACCGTATGCACGTGGGTCGCGGCAAAATGTCGCATGCCTCGCGCAAGCTGCACGCCTACACGCGCGTCAAGAGCGTTCGGTTGCACTAGTGCACAATATTTGATTTGCACACCCTCTGGCCGGGCGTTAGGTGCTGGACGGTATTTCGACCCCCGGTGGTCGTTCTGTTCGACCCCATCGCGCCTGCACTCGCTCCCCCCTTGCGCCTATCGGCGCGGGGCAGCCTTTCCCATCCGCCCGAGGACCCGCCATGACCCAGACGATCACCAGCAGTGGCCAGACCATCACCCTGACCGATGACGCCTACGTCCTGGGAATGGGAGACACCCTGATTGCCAATGGGGGTCGGTCCATCACCTTGGCGTCCAATGTGTGGAGCTGGGTTGTCGGCAGCTTCAATAACATCACGCTGCAGGACCACGCCTCCCTGACCGTCAACAGCACGAACAACTTCGTGAACGGGACCAACGCCACCCTGGTCTTTGGCTCTGCCACCCCCATAATCGAGACCCTCACCGGCAGCGGTAACGTGGCGTACTTGAATCGTGCGGGAAGCACCCTGTTCGCCAGCGGCGCCAGCCAGCTGATTGAGGCCGTGGGCGACACCATCAACGTCACGGCCTCCCCCACGGGCGGGGCCAGCAATGTCACCATCGCCTCCGGCACCCTCACGGACACCATCCATGCGGGTGGACGCACCCTGGTGCATTCCAACGGTTCCGTGGTGATCAACGACAGCGGTAACCTCATCACGGCCAGTGGCACCACCACGCTAAGCGGTTCCAGCGCGTCCACGACCATCGCCGGCGCTGGCGCAATCACGGTTCTGGGCACCGGTGCCTCGATTACCCTGACGGGCTTGGGACAGACATTGACAGCCACCAGCGCGTCCGTGACGGTGGCAACAGGCAGCGCCAACATCGCTGGCAGCACAAACACCATCAGCGTGAACGGCGGCGCCACGGTTTCCAGCACCGGCACCGGCAACGTCCTGACCGCCAACGGCAACGCCACCCTGATCAATGCCTCCGGTTCGTCCACCATGATTGGCAGCGGCAACGGCTCCACACTGAAGGCGACCGCCGGTGCCGTCACCGCCCGCTATGACGCCAACGGCATGACCGTGAACCTTGCCACTGGCACCGCCGCCAGCGGCGGTGGCCTGGACACCCTGATCGGCATCCATACCCTGATCGCCAACGGCAGCAATGATACGCTGGTGGCGGCGACGACATCCTGGCTGACGTTGAACGGCGCTGGTGACGTCATCACCCTGACCGGCACGGGCAACTCCGTCGTCAACACCACGGGAAACGGTGTCTCAGTCAACATCACCGGCACCAGCTCCAGCGAAACCATCAACGTCAACAACAGCAGCATCGACGTCCGCAACACCGGCGACACCATCGTGCTGAGCGGTGGCACCAACAACTCGGTGAACAGCAGCACGGGCAACAGCGTCGCCGTCAGCATGACAGCCAGCGGCAGCACGGCGTTCATCAACGTGGCCAACAGCAATATCGATGTGCGCGGCACGGGCGACACCGTCGTGGTTTCCACTGGGGGCAACACGGTGCGTAGCAGCAGCAGCGTCGCGGCCACCGTCGACATCACCACGTCCAGCAGCAGCGAAACCATCAGCCTGACCAACAGCACCGTCGACGTGCAGAACAGCGGCGATACCCTTGTCCTGACGGGCACCGGCAACACGGTGAACAGCAGCAACGGCAACGCCGTCAGCATCAACGTCACCGCCGCCAGCGCCACCGAGACCATCAATGTCAGCAACAGCACCGTCGACGTACGCAACACCACGCAGACGATCGTGCTGGGCGGCGGCAACGACACGGTGACCAGCAGCACCAACAACACCGCCACCATCAACATCACGGCGGCCAACACCACGGAAACCGTCAACGTCGCCACCAGCACCATCGACATGCGCGGCAGCGGCGTCACCCTGGTGCTGGGCAAAACCGGCGACACGGTGAAAAGCACGACCCAAAGCAGCGGGGCGATCATCATCACCGCTGCCAGTGCCACCGAAACCATCAGTGTGATCAACAGCGCCATCGATATTCAGAATACCGGTGACACCGTCGTGCTGAGCGGCGGCGGCGATACGGTGAACAGCAGCACCGGGGCCAGCGCCACGGTCAACATCACCACCGCCAGCAGCGGCCACTTCGTCAACATCAGCAACAGCACCGTCGACATCAAGGCGGCCGGCAATACCGTCTGGATAGGCGGCGGCGGCAACACGGTGAAAAGCAGCTCCACCAGCACAGCGACGATCAACATCACCGCCAGCAACACCACCGAAACCATCAGCCTGACCAACAGCACCATCGACGTGCAGAACAGCGGCGACACCATCGTCGTGGCCGGCATCGGCAACACGGTGAAAAGCAGCAACGGCAACGCCGTAAGCATCACCGTCACCGCCGCCAGCGCCACCGAGACCATCACCGTCAGCAGCAGCAGCATCGATGTGCGCAGCACGGGCGACATCATCGTCCTGGCCGGCGGCTATAACACGGTGGCCAGCACCACCAACAACACGGCCTCGGTCAACATCACGGCGGCCAGCACGGTCGAGACCGTCAACATCAGCAACAGCACCATCGACATCAAGGCCGCGGGCGATACCCTGATCCTGGGCAATACCGGCGACACGGTGAAAAGCAGCACCAACAACAGCGCCTCGGTCAACATCACCGCCACCAACGCCACCGAGACCATCAGCTTGGCCAACAGCACCGTCGACGTGCAAAACAGCGGCGACACCCTTGTTCTGGCCGGCGGCAACGACACGGTGAACAGCAGCACCGGCAGCGCGGTGTCCGTGAACATCACCACAGCCAGCGCCACGGAAACCGTGAATGTTTCCAACAGCACCATCGACATCAGGGCCGCCAGCGAGACCGTGGTGGTGGGCGGCGGTACCGACACGGTGAAAAGCAGCACCAACAATACCGGCGCCACCATCATCGTCGCCGCGTCAAACAGCAGCGAAACTGTCAGCATCGCCAGCAGCACCATCGACATTCGCGGCAGCGGCGACACCGTCACCCTGACCGCCACCGGCGAGAAGGTGAACAGCAGCACCAACGTCAGCACCAGCCTGATCGTGACGGCCGCCAGCGCGACCGAGACCATCAGCGTCAGCAACAGCACGGTGAACATCCAGGGTGCTAGCGACACCGTGACCATCACCGGCAACAACGACGTCGTCACCGTCAGTGGCAGCAGCAAGGACGTGGTCATCTCCACCGGCACCAGCAACACGCTGATCGCCATCAACGGCACCTCCACTCTGGAGAGCACGGCCGGCAGCGCCATCCTGGTGGGCACCGGCACCGGCAACCGGCTGATGGCGGCCGGCGGACAGGTCACCGCCAGCTACGCCGTCAGCAACGTGACCATCAACCTGACCACCGGCACGGCCAAAGCGGCGGGTGCCACCACGGGCGACACCCTAGTGGGCGGCATCAGCAGCCTGCTGCTGACCGGCAATAACGAGATCGTGACGGCCACCAGCGCCTCGATCACCATCGACGGGGTGGGTGGCCAGACCGAGACCATCAGCGGCGGCAGCGACGTCATCTCCGTCACGGCCAGCGCCTCGACTGACCTGCTGCTGGTCAGCGGCACCGGTCACACCATCACCCAGAGCGGGGGCTCCATCAGCCTGGCCGCCAGCGCCAGCGTCACCGTCATCGGCACCGCCGAAACCCTGTCCGCCAGCGGCAGCGTCAACGTCCATGTCGGTGGCAACCGCGCCAGCAGCAGCACCATCGACTACAACAACGTTTCAAGCTCGACGGTGACGGTGCTCAACGACTCGCGCGTGGACGTCAACGGCAACAACAACCAGGTGACATTGGGCGTGGGCGACCTGACGGGCGTCTACGGCAACAACAACATCGTGACGTCGACGGTGAACGGCAACCAGCTGTGGCTGGGCGGTTCGGGCACCACCGCGTCGATCGCCGCCGGCGCCCTGACCATCGGGGCGGGAACCAGCGCCACCATCAACGGCGACAACGACACCATGACCATCGCCCAATCCTCGTCCATTACGCTGAACGGCAGCGGCCATGGGGTGACGGAAACCTCCAGCGGTGGCGTCCTGACCCTGAATACCGGCACCGGCGCCGCCAGCGGCGAGCTGGACCTGTCCACTGCCCACGACCATGTCTGGCTGCAACAGTCGGCCAATGACCTGGTGGTGGACGATTTAGGCACGGGCCAGAGCCTGACCGTAAAGAACTGGTTCGCCAGCGCCAGCAGTGAATTCGCCACCATCAAGGCCAGCGACGGCCAGATACTGTCCACTGGCGACGTCAGCGCCCTCGTCCAAGCCATGGCCGCCTTCAGCGCCGGCCACAGCGGCTTCGACCCGCTGTCGACCGCGCAGACCAGCACGGCGGACACCAGCTACTACGGCACCCTGGCCAGCAGCGGCTGGCACTGAAGGGGGTGGCGGCCTGACAGAGGCAATGGCCATTGCGGGAGGCGGCGTCGGCAAGGGACACTGTGCCCATGACCGCCACATTGCGCCCGCTTGCCCTGCGTCCCGTGATGGACACCGACCTGCCGGTTTTCTTCGCTCAGCAGGCCGACCCCATTGCCGCCGACCAAGCGGTATTCGGCACGGCACGGTCGGATGATGAGGGGGCGTTCCTGGCCAAGTGGGCCGTCATCCGGGCCAACCCGGACCTGCTGACACGAACCGTGGAGGCGGACGGTGGCGTGGCGGGCTATGTCGCCCATTTCATTCAGGAGGGCCAGCCCTCCATCAGCTACTGGCTGGGCCGCGCCTATTGGGGCCGGGGCATCGCCACCGCCGCCGTCGCGGCCTTCGTCGCCCGCATCGCCATCCGTCCGCTCTACGCCCGCGTCGCCGTCAGCAACACGGCATCGGCCGGGGTGCTGATCCGCAACGGCTTCCGTCTCGTCGGGTCCGGCCAAGCCCATTCCGCGCGCCTGGGCCAATGGGTGGACGAGGGGGTGTACCGCCTGGACGCGGGCGTTGTGCACAATCAATGACCGCGACCCGGTGGCCCTGGCCCTTGGCAAGCCCCCGCTGCTAGTCTGCGCGCTCATCGGCAGGTTCCCCCGTGATGGATGGTCATGCAGCTGATCAGTACCCTGGCCACGATCGGCTTCGTCCTGCCCCTGTTCCTCGCCCTGGTGGGCGTGCTGCTGGCCCGGCGGGATTATGGGGTCGCGGCGGCGTGGGGCGGCGGCGTGATGATGGCGCTGCTGGTCGCGTTGGCGATCCGCGGGGTGCTGCGCGGTGATCCGGACCTGCCCCATTTCCCAAGCGGGCATGTCACCCTGGCCGTGGCCTTCTATGGCGGGCTGCTGGCCATCTATCTGCGCGGTGGCCTGAATCGGGATCGCACGGCCGTGCCCGTGATCCTGGCCACCCTGGCCGCGATCGCCCTGCTGGAAGGGGTGTCGCGCATCTTGCTGACGGAACACACCTGGGTGGATGTCCTGGGTGGCTTCGCCGTCGGGTCGCTGGGGCTGCTGGCCACCGGCTGCCCCTGGGCGGTGCGCCGCATCCGGGCGGGCTCGCGCCTGTGGCTGGCCGCGACCCTGGCCGTGGCCACCCCCATCGCCTTCATGACCGTCGGCTGGCTGGACGGGCTGATCCGGCACTGGGTAACGCTGTAACGCCGTAGGGCGGAGCCCAAGGGCGGCGTGCCAGGACCCCCTATCCTCCCCGCCCGGATGCCCGGGTGCGACACACCGGCACAGGCCCCGGCGTGGCCAACCCCGTCGGTGACTGAACCGTCTCGAACTTCAAATCCCCAACCCTTTCGACAAGATCCTCGAAGGCCATTGGCGCCATTTATGGGCCGCGCCGGCAATCACGACCGGCAGCGATTTTCGAAACCCCGCCAGCCTTCGCAAGGAAAACATCATGTCCATCACGGCCACGCCCACCCCCGGCGCCAAGCTGCTGACCCCCACCGATCACACCCTGATCATGATCGACTTCCAGTCGCAGATGTCCTTCGCGACCAATTCGATCGACGCCATCATGCTGCGCAACAACGCGGCCCTGGTGGCCAACGCCGCCGCCGGCTTCAAGGTGTCGACCATCCTGACCACCGTGGCGGTGAAGAGCTTCTCCGGCCCGATGTACGCCGAGATCACCGACGCCTTCCCCGGCCAGGATCTGCTGGACCGCACGTCCATGAACACCTGGGAAGACGCCGCGGTGATCCGCCAGATCAACGCCATCGGCAAGTCGCGCATCGTGCTGGCCGGCCTGTGGACCAGCGTCTGCATCGTCGGCCCGGCCCTGTCGGCCATCGACCAGGGCTTTGAAGTCTATGTCATCACCGACGCCTGCGGCGACGTGTCGACCGAGGCGCATGAGCGCGCGGTGGAGCGTATGGTCCAGGCCGGCGCCCGCCCGATCACCGCCCTGCAGTACATGCTGGAACTGCAGCGCGACTGGGCCCGGACCGAGACCTATGACATGACCACCGGCATCGCCAAGAAGTTCGGCGGCGCCTATGGCCTGGGCATCACCTACGCCAAGACCATGTTCAACGCCCACGAGGGCTGAGCCGTCGGCGCGGCCGGGCCTGCGTCCGGCCGCGCCCTTCTTCTGGCGGCAGGGAGAACGCCCCCATGAAAGTCTACCTCTTGTCGCTGGGCGCCGGGTTGCTGGTGGGCGTGATCTACGCCCTGATCAACGTCCGGTCCCCCGCCCCGCCCGTGGTTGCCCTGGTGGGCCTGCTGGGCATCCTGGTGGGTGAGCAGATCCCGCCCCTGCTGAAAACCCTGTGGGCCAAGGAACCGGCCGCCCTGTCCTGGATGCAGGAACAGGTGCGCCCGCACATGTTCGGCCATTTGCCGCAAGGCGCGCCCAAAGCCGCCGCCGCGGACGCCGCCGCACCCGATACCGCTAAAGGGACCTGAGAAATGACCACCGCTGCTGATGTCCAGACGGCCGACCTGATCCTGCATCACGGGCTGTTCACCACGCTGGATCGCGCCAACCCCACCGCCACCGCCGTGGCCGTCAAGGACGGCCGCTTCCTGAAGGTGGGTGGCGAGCGTGAGGTGATGGCCCACGCGGGCCCCGGCACCAAGGTGATCGACCTGAAGGGCCGCCGCGTCCTGCCCGGCCTGATCGACAACCACCTGCACATCATCCGCGGCGGCCTGAATTTCAATATGGAGCTGCGCTGGGACGGCGTGCGCAGCCTGGCCGACGCCATGGCCATGCTGAAGCGCCAAGTGGCCGTCACCCCCGCCCCGCAGTGGGTGCGCGTGGTCGGCGGCTTCACCGAGCACCAGTTCGTGGAAAAGCGCCTGCCCACCATCGAGGAGCTGAACGCCGTGGCGCCGGATACGCCGGTGTTCATCCTGCACCTCTATGACCGCGCGCTGCTGAACGGCGCCGCCCTGCGCGCCGTGGGCTACACCAAGGACACGCCGGAGCCGCCGGGCGGCCAGATCCTGCGCGACGCCAGCGGCAACCCCACCGGCCTGCTGCTGGCCAAGCCCAATGCCGCCATCCTCTACGCCACCCTGGCCAAGGGCCCCAAGCTGCCCTTCGAATACCAGGTGAACTCCACCCGCCATTTCATGCGGGAACTGAACCGGCTGGGCGTCACCGGCGCCATCGACGCCGGCGGCGGCTTCCAGAACTATCCTGATGACTATGAGGTCATCCAGAAGCTGGCGGATGAGGACCTGCTGACCATCCGCCTGGCCTACAACCTGTTCACGCAGAAGCCCAAGGGCGAGAAGGACGACTTCCTGAACTGGACGCGGACCTCGACCTACAAGCAGGGCACCGATTATTTCCGGCACAACGGCGCCGGCGAGATGCTGGTGTTCTCCGCCGCGGACTTCGAGGATTTCCGCCAGCCCCGGCCCGACATGGCGCCGGAGATGGAGGGCGACCTGGAGGAGGTGGTGCGCATCCTGGCACAGAACCGCTGGCCCTGGCGCATGCACGCCACCTATGACGAGACCATCAGCCGCGCCCTGGACGTGTTCGAGAAGGTGAACCAGGACGTGCCGCTGGAGGGCCTGAACTGGTTCTTCGACCACGCCGAGACCATCTCCGACGAATCCATCGACCGCATCGCGGCCTTGGGCGGCGGCATCGCTGTACAGCACCGCATGGCCTACCAGGGCGAATATTTCGTGGAGCGGTATGGCCTGGGGGCCGCCGCCGCCACGCCGCCGGTGGCGCGCATCCTGGAGAAGGGCGTGAAGGTTTCCGCCGGCACCGACGCCACCCGCGTCGCCAGCTACAACCCCTGGGTCTCGCTGGCCTGGCTGATCACCGGCAAGACGGTGGGCGGCCTGCACCTCTACCCCCGCGCCAACTGCCTGGACCGCGAAACGGCCCTGCGCATGTGGACGGAGAACACCACCTGGTTCTCCAACGAGGAGGGCAAGAAGGGCCGCATCCAGGAAGGCCAGCTGGCCGACCTGATCGTGCCGGACCGCGACTTCTTCGCCTGTGCCGAGGATGAGATCGCCGACACCACCGCCCTGCTGACCGTGGTGGGCGGCAAGGTGGTCTATGGCGCCGGCGACTTCGCCGGCCACGACGCCGCCCCCGTGCCGCCGGCCATGCCCGACTGGTCGCCGGTGCGCACCTTCGGCGGCTATGGCGCCTGGAACCTGCTGGAGCCGACGAACACGAAGCTGCAGCGCCAGGCCGCCCAGTCCTGCGGCTGTGACAGCGCCTGCGGCGTGCATGGCCACAGCCACGCCACCGCCTGGTCGGCCAAGCTGCCCATCCGCGACCTGAAGTCTTTTTGGGGCGCCCTGGGCTGCGCCTGCTGGGCCGTCTGATCATGCGGACGGCCCCCCTGGTCCAGTCCGCCGCCCACCTGCTGACGCCCCCCATCGTCCGATGGGTGGCGCTGCTGGGCCTCTGCGCCGCCTATCTCCAGGGCGGGATCAACAAGGCCCTGGATTTCGGCGGGGCCGTGGCCGAACTGGCGCACTTCGGCATGCCGCCCCTTCCCGCCTTGGCGGCGGCGGTCATCGCGCTGGAACTGGGGGCCTCGCTGCTGATCCTGGTCGGCCGCCTGCGCTGGCTGGGCGCCCTGGCCCTGGCGGGCTTCACCCTGTTCGCCACCTTTGTCGCCAACCGCTACTGGACCATGGCGGGCCCTGAGCGCGCCATGACCGCGAACGCCTTTTACGAACATCTGGGACTGGTCGGCGGCTTTCTGCTGGTGGCCTGGCACGACCTGAAGTCCCGCGATCCTTCACCGTCCGCATCCTGATGGGAGCCTTTCCGATGCGTATCCGTTCTTATGCCGCCGCCCTGCTGATGGGCGCCTGCCTGGCCCTGCCCCTGGCGGCACATGCCGCCGCCCCCGCCAGCCCGGCCATCGCCGTGGCGCCGCAGTACGACACCACCCACGTCTATGTGGCGGTGGAGGATGTCGACAAGTTCGTCGCCAGCTTCCTCGCCACCTTCGGCGGGCAGAGCACCAAGCAGGTGGTGGCCACCGTCACGCCGACACCCAGCAGCACCACGTCGCAGCTGCTGCAGACCCCGGTGGGCACCGTCTCCCTCTTCGGGTTCAAGACCCCCGTCCCCTATCCCTTCGGGGCGGAGCGCACGGGCTATCTGGTCACCGACATGGACGTGGCGACCAAGGCCGCCGTCGCCGCCGGCGCCGACGTGCTGGTGGAGCCCTTCCCCGACCCCATCGGCCGCGACACCGTCATCCAGTGGCCGGGTGGCGTGAACATGCAGCTGTACTGGCACACCACGACGCCCAACTACACCGCCTTCGAAACCGTGCCGGAGAACCGCGTCTACGTCTCCGCCCATAAGGTGAAGGAGTTCGTGAAGGACTGGGTGGCCTTCAGCCATGGCAAGGTGGTGTCCGACGACGCCAAGGCCCCGGGCGTGGAAATCGGCCGTCCCAACGACACCTACCGCCGCGTCCGCATCGAGAGCGCCTTCGGCAAGATGACCGTCCTGGTCACCGATGGCCACCTGCCCTGGCCCTATGGCCGGGAGATGACGGGCTATGAGGTCAAAAACCTGGATGAGACCCTGGCCAAGGCCAAGGCCGCCGGCGTGACCGTGGTGGTGGAGCCCTACACCGCCGACCACCGCAAGGCCGTGGTGGTGCAGTTCCCCGGCGGTTACGTCGCCGAAATCCACAGCGCGTCCTAAGACCCGTCATGATCCGCCGACGGCACCCCTCATCACGCCTGTGCCGTCGGCACGTGATGGCATCCACCTTAACCCAGGGCATGCTCACCCTAGGTACCCTGGCCCTGGCCTGCGCGGTTACCGCCAGCGCCAGGGCGCAGGAGGACGACACGATAGAGACGCCCGCGGCCCCGGCCGCGACCCGCCCGGCCATCAAGTCCAACCGGTGGCAGGAGGATTGGTCGGCCCTAGCCGATCCGGCGTTGCGCACCGAGCCGCTGGACGGGCTGAAGTACATCCCGCTGGATGCCACTAATGCTCAAACCTACCTGTCGCTGGGCCTGACCCTGCGCGAGCGGTTCGAGGACAACGAGGCGCCCCTGTTCGGCGTCGGGGGACGCAAGGGCGACAGCTATGTCATTCAGCGCCTGCAAACCCACCTGGACCTGCGCATCGATGGCCATTGGCAGTTGTTCGGCCAGTTCGAGGATGCGCGCGCCTTCGACAAGACCACCCTGACGCCGGCCGACCAGAACCAGGCTGATCTGCGTCAGGCCTTCGTCGCCTACAGCGGCGACCTTGACGATGGCATCACGCTGAAGGTCCGCGCCGGCCGGCAGGAGATGGGCTTCGACCGCCAGCGCTTCGTGTCCACCCGCGATGGCCCCAACGTGCGCCAGGCCTTCGACGCCGTATGGGTGAACGTGGAAAGCGCGCCCTGGCGCGTCATCAGTTTCTGGAGCCACCCGGTGCAGTACCGCACGGGTGAACCGTTCGACGACTATTCCAACACCCATCTGCAATATGGCGGCATCCGCGTGGAACATTCAGGCGTGGGGCCTGGGGAATTATCCGCTTACTATTCCCGCTACCAGAACGACACCGCCAAATACCTGGACGCCAGCGGGCTGGAGCGGCGCGACATCTTCGACGTGCGCTATGCCGGTGCGGCGGCGGGCTTTGACTGGGACGTGGAGGGCATGGCCCAGTGGGGGTCGGTGGGCCCCAAGGCGGTGGGGTCCTGGGCGGTGGGCGCCCTGACCGGCTACACCTTGAGCGATGTCGTCTGGACACCGCGCCTGGGCCTGCAGGCGGATGCCGCCTCGGGCGACGACCGGCCGGGCGACGGGCGGCTGGGCACCTTCAACCCGTTGTTCCCCAATGGCTATTATTTCGCGCTGGCGGGCTACACCGGTTATGCCAACCTGATCCACCTGAAGCCATCGCTGACGGTGAAGCCTTTGCCGAAGCTGAGCCTGATGACGGCGGCGGGCCTGTTGTGGCGGCAGACGACAGAGGACGCCGTCTATGCCCAGCCCACCATCGCCGTTCCCGGCACCGCCGGCAAGGGCACGCCCTGGACGGGTGTCTATGGCCAGCTGCGGGCCGACTATGCCGTGACGGCCAACCTGACGACGGCGGTGGAGGCGGTGCATTACGCCATCGGCGACACCCTGCGGCGTGCCGGCGGGCACGACAGCGATTATCTGGGCATCGAAGTCAAACTGGGATGGTAAGGCCATGAAACAGGGTTTGCCCGTGTTGTTGAGCGTCAACGGCGGCTATGTCGACACCGCCGGCTTCCTGGCCTTGCAGGGGCTGTTCACCGCCCATGTCACCGGCAACTTCGTCACCTTCGGCGCCTCGCTGGTGCTGGGGACGTCGGGGGCGGGGGCCAAGCTGCTGGCCCTGCCGGTGTTCTGCGTGGTGGTGATCCTGTCCCGCTTCCTCTGCGCGGGGCTGGAGCGGCGCCAGGTGCCCATCCTGCGCACCCTGCTGGTGCTGAAGATGCTGCTGCTGGCCGCCGGTGCCGCCCTGGCCATCCATTTCGGCCCCTTTCACGATGGCGACGCCCTGCCGGCCATCGTCACCGGCATGGTGCTGGTGACCGCCATGGCCCTGCAGAACGGCATGCACCGCGCCCATATGAGCACGACACCGCCCACCACCCTGATGACCGGCACCACCACCCAGATCATGATCGACCTGGCCGACCTGATGCGCGGTGTTGGGCCGGAGGCGCGGGCCGCCGCCAAGGGCCGGCTGGGCAAGATGTCGGCCAGCGTCATCGGCTTCGCGCTCGGCTGCGCCGCCGCCGCCGGCCTGTTCCTGGTGGTGCGCGAATGGGCCTTCGTCGTGCCGCCGGTCATCGCCTTCATCGGCGTGCTGGTCGTGGGGAATGAACCCGCCAAGACCTGAGACGCGCCCCCTCGCGCCCGGCCCCGAGGACCGCTATAGTTAGCGGTAACATGCCGAGCGGCGATAAAGGGGGGAACATGAGTGGGACCAAGCGGACGCTGGGTCGATGTGCGACGGTGATCGCGTGCCTGATCCCGCTGGCCGGCGCGCCGATGGCGGGAAATCCAGCCCTGGCGGCCACCGTGGAACGCGCCCCCTGGGGCATGACGCCGGAGGGGGAACGGGCGGAAACGCTGACCCTGTCCACCGAGAACGCCCGGCTGACGCTGTCCACGTACGGCGCGCGCATGGTGTCGCTGCAACTGCCCGACCGCGAGGGCCATAGCTCGGACGTGCTGGTCTTCCCCAAGGACCCGGCGACGCTGGCGGGGTTCTGGGTCATGGCCGGCGCCTCCGTCGGGCGGTTCGCCAACCGCATCGCCAATGGCGCCTTCCCCTTGGACGGCCGCATCTATCAGGTGGACCGCAACCTGGGCCCCAACACCCTGCACGGCGGGGTTAAGGGTTTCGACAACCGGATGTGGCAGGCCAAGGCCGTGGCCGACGGGGTGGAGTTCCATTATGTGTCGGCGGATGGGGAAATGGGCTTCCCCGGCACGATGGACGTGCGCGTGACCTATCGCCTGCTGCAACAGGATGGGCAGACCGTCGTCGCCATCGACTATGCCGCCACGACGGACAAGCCAACGGTGGTCAACCTGACCAACCACGCCTTCTTCAATCTGGCGGGTGCTGGCCAGCCCCTGGACGGGCAGGCGATCACGCTCGCCGCCGACCGCTATACCCCCACCAGCCCCGACGCCATTCCCGATGGCAGCATCGTGCCCGTGGACGGCACCCGCTTCGACCTGCGCCACGCCACCGGGCTCGACGCGATCCTGAAGACCGGCGGCATGGACCAGAACTTCGTCCTGCCCACACCCGGCTCGGTCGCCCCCAGCCTGGCGGCGCCCGTGGCGACGGTGACCGACAGCGCGTCGGGCCGCGTGATGCGGGTCTACACCACCGAGCCCGGCCTGCAATTCTACCTGCCGGCCAAGCCGCCCGCGCTGAACGGCACGCCCGCCCCCGGGTTCTCCCTGGAAACCCAGCACTTCCCGGATTCCCCTAATCATCCGGCCTTCCCCAGCACGATCTTGCGCCCCGGGCAGACCTTCCAATCCACCACCCGCTATGTGTTCACTATCGGGCGGTAAGGGTCACCGACCTCGGAGCCACGACAAACCGTCACGGGCCCTTCTCACGATCGACGTAAGCAAGCCGCTTTTCGGTGAGAGCCGTCAGAACGGCCTCCCGCAAAGCGGTGACCATCCTTAACGGCAGCAGACCGTATTCGACACGCCCAGGGATTCCCGGAATGGGACGCATATCGGGCGAAGGCCAGGCATCGATGTTCGCCTCGCTCAAGATGATCCAGGAAGACCGGTCGGCATCCAAGCCCAAGTGACGCTTGACCGGCAGCTGGACTTCCAAGGCCGGAGTGTCCGCACCAGGCGCCTGCGTTGTTATCGGGACGATCAAGACGCGCCGGTTTCCGGCAACCCCATCAACCGACAACACAACGCAAGCGGGGCGTTCCTTTTCAGCGATGTCCTTGCCCGCCAGCGCCTGGCGTTTCCAGACATACTCATAACGAAACACCAAGCCAGGCTTGGCATCCGGCAACGGCATGTCAGTCAGCCATCAAATGGTCGAGCGCGGCCTGTTCGGCGTCGTAATAGGGTTCCTGCAAGGAGCGGAGAAATTCCTCCGGCATCTCTTCGATGGCAATCACCATCTTGTCACGCTGCTTCAAGCGCTCGAACTCATCAACGGACAGAATCACCAGGCGATCCCGACCATGATAGGTTACGCTTACCGGCTCCCGCAACGCGGCCTCCTGGACTTTGGCCCCATTGCGCTGAAGGTCGAGGGAACTGAACTGTCGCATTCCACCCCTCCATAATATACATAATTTATGATTTTATTCTGATGTGGAGTCAAGATCCCCCTCTGCGGTGATTGGCGGGACTATCCTTCAAATTCGCGCGCATTCTGACAAGAACGGCCGGTCGCCGCCGCCTACCGTGGCCCGCTGTTCGCGTCGATAAACGTTTTGTCGACAAACCATTGGGGAATCATGGGCAGCGTTGGGCAGTTCGAATTCATCCTGCTGCTGCTGGTGGCCATCCTGGGCCTGCGGCTGCTGGCCGGGCGCCTGGGCTTGCCGCCGGCAGCGGCGCTGATCATCGGTGGCATGGGCCTGGCCTTCGTGCCGGGCGTGCCGGCCTTCGACCTGGATCCCGACCTGGTGCTGGTGCTGTTCCTGCCCCCACTGCTGATGGACGGCGCCTATTACACCGTCTGGCGGGAGTTCCGGCGCAACCTGGCCGCCATCCTGCAACTGGCCATCGGCGCGGTACTGTTCACCACCCTGGCCGTGGGTGTCGTCACCCATCTGCTGGTGCCAGACCTGCCCTGGGCGGTGTGCTTCGCCCTGGGCGCGGTGGTGTCGCCCCCCGACGCGGTGGCGGCCAAGGCGGTGCTGGAGCATGTGACCCTGCCCCGCCGCCTGACCGTGCTGTTAGAGGGGGAAAGCCTGCTGAACGACGCCGCCGGCCTGGTGCTGTTCCGCTTCGCCATCGCCGCCGCCCTGACCGGCGCCTTCAGCCTGGGCCAGGCCACCCTGGCCTTCACCGGCCTGGCCATCGGCGGGGTCATCATCGGCGGGGCGCTGGGCTATCTGTGGGTCCGTGCCCTGCATCTGCTGAAGCATGAGCATCTGACCATCACCGCCATCTTCCTGTTGCCTTGGGCCGCCTATATCAGCGGTGAGGCGGCGGGCGTCTCCGGCGTCATCGCCACGGTGGCCGCCGGCCTGGTGCTGGGCTGGCACCAGCATGAGGTTTTCACCGCCAGCGTGCGCCTGATGAGCACCGCCGCCTGGCAGGTCATGGTCTTCGTGCTGGAAGCCCTGGTCTTCATCCTGATCGGCCTGTCGCTGCGGGGCGTGATGAGCCGCCTGGGCGGTGTGGAACACGCGCTGGGCACCCTGGCCGTGCCGGTTTTGGCCGTGCTGGGCACCGTCGTGGTCGCCCGCTTCCTCTGGGTCTTCGCGGCGGAAGGGGCGGGCCAGATCCTGGGCCTGCTGGTGAAGCGACGGCCGCTATGGTCCCCCGCCAGCGCCCTGTTGCTGAGCTGGGCCGGCATGCGCGGCGTGGTCACCCTGGCCGTGGCCCTGTCCATCCCCACCGGGGTGCCGGGGCGCGACCTGATCCTGGCCGCCGCCTTCGCCGTCATCCTGGGCACCGTCCTGATCCAGGGCAGCAGCCTGGGCCCGCTGATCCGCTGGCTGGGCCTGGACAAGTCCGCCGGGCATCAGGGCACGGTGCTGACGGCGCCCCAGGCCATGGCCGCGGTCACCGCCGCGCAGTTGGAAGCGGTGCGCACCCGCGCCCACAATGCCGACGGTAGCGTGCGCCACCCCCGCCTGTTGGAACAGTATACCCACCGCGCCCGGGTGGCCGAGCGCTATTCCAAAGAGCGGGACGTCCTGAGCGCCGACCGCAGCGAGCATTACGACGTGATCCTGGCCACCATCGCCGCCGGCCGGGCGGAAATCCTGCGCCTGCACCGCGCCGGCCGCATCCACGACGACGTGCTGCACGTCCTGGAATATGAGCTGGACTTGCAGGAGATGGCGGCCACCACCTCACGAATGAGGTTGGGTTAAATCGCTCGATGGACGGCCGCGCCAGCGATACCCGCCTGAAAAGCGGATTTATTGATCATCCCGATCAAGAAAATTATCCATGCAATTGTTAAAATTTGACTTCAGAGCCCTGAATCTCAAGATCGCCGCCTGCTGATAACTCCACTGATCTTCAGCCTGATCAGCAAGCTGCTCAAGAAATTCAGCAGGAGGTTCGGGAGCCCTGTGCATGGGACATCTGCCCATCGCCCCTAAGCCTCTCAAAAGCTCTCGGCCAGCCTCGCGATAATTGTTGGCTTTCATCCAGCCTTGAGCCAACGCCCAAGAGTTCAGCACCCGATTGAAACGATCCGCATCAATCGTGGGACCAAGAGCGTGTCGAACCTGGCGCTGGTCGGGATCGGCCGAGCAGGCCCCTCGTTCCTCAGCCATAGCCGGTCCCGCCAGGAGCGTCGCGATAAGCGACGCTCCGATGACGGCCTTACGGCCAAATGCGATAGAGTATTCCATTGCGTCCCTTATAAAGAACGAGGTTATACATGAGCGCTGCTTCCATGTTCGCTATCTCAGCAGCATCCGGCATGGGAATATTCATCCTTGACGGATCTTTGCTATAGCTCATTTGTGATACTCTATTATCCTGATATCCCTCAACAAAACCGGATCCACCGCGCTCATAATCTTTTGAATGCCCCGTCTGTTTGGTCTTAAGAAAAAGGTATTGATCTTCCCCACTTTGAACCAGCGAAAAATTAATTCTTTCATCCATCAGGTATTTGATATCCGAACCGCTGAATGATACTCCAGTCGTCCCATCATCATAAGGATGGGTGTGCTGAGTACCTATGACCGTACCACTATCCGGGTCTTTCAATTGTAGGTCTGGATGAAATTCCGCACTCTTTTCTGATTCCGTCCGCGGCAGTCCACCAATGTTCTGAAACTCCAGTGTCCCATCCCGCCGTGCGACGATGGTAGCCCCCTGCTCCACAACCCATTCCTTCCGGCCTTCGGGTAGTGGCCACCTCGGGTTTGCATTCAGCAGAGGCGCCAGACTTTCCCGCCAAAGGGATTGGCTTTCTTGGTTGATCGTCGGCGAGAAGACGAACATATGCGGCGCATCGAATATCGTTTCTGGAAGAGCAAAATCGGCAGCAGTCGAAACGCGATAAGCCGGTGGCGCTTTCGGGGTATCCGCCGTCTTTTCCCCAAACTGGGCAACCGGCTTGACGGTTGTACGTTGGCTATCAGGCGCATTCGGCTTCGCTTCAACCGCCCCACCCATCGCTCCCGTGCCATCTTCATTCGTCCAGCGTCCGTGCCCGTCACGCGGCTGGTCGGGGCTGTACTTCGCCAGGTTGTCGTTGGCCTGAGCCAAGCGGACAGCGGCATCCCAGTCCGGTTCGGGTAGACGCAAGTGTACAGCGCGGATCATCGCCTGAGTCAGGTCGCCCCGATTGAGCGCTTCGGCGATCTTGACGAGACCGGCGTGAACATGGGCGCCCGGTTCCCTGCTTTTATAAGCGCGCTTGAGCAGTGTTCCCACTTCGGCCATGGGGCGCGTGCTTGGAAGCCGCCAGCGCCCTTTATCAACAAGGGCACGCCAGCCAGAGTCAGCTCGTCCGCCGTGCAACGGACACCCAGACTACCCGGTCCGTTGCTCAGACGGTACCGCCGTTGCCAACCATCCATGTTTGCTCTCCCTCTTGATGGAAGAGCAACATATGTTCCTATTTTGTTCTTGTCAATCAGGGGGCGAAACCGCCCCTACATCCTCATCCTCCGCCAGCACCGTGATGGCCTTGCGGCAGAAATCCACCCACAGCGTTTCCGCCATCACGCCGGCCTGCAGCACCAGATGCCGCAGTTCCCGCTGGCGGCTGTCGGCGCCGTCGCCGAAGTCGCGCCGTTCGATTTCCTGATACAGCGCCAGCTTTTCCAGGTGCTGCGCCAGGCGGCTTTCGATGTCGCGCACCAGGTCGGTGGGGCCGATCACCGCCTCGGCCCGCAGGCGCACCATCAACTCATCGCGCAGGGGTTTGGGCTCCCGCGCCTCCCCCGTCCAGCGGCGCAGTTCCTCCCGCCCCGCCGGCAGAACCTGATAGGCGCGCTTACGGCCCCGGCCGGCCTCCGGCTCCAGGGCCGTGATCCAGCCTAGTTCCTCCAGCCGCTTTAGCTCGCGGTAAATCTGCTGGTGCGTCGCCTGCCAGAAAAAGCCGATGGAGCGGTCGAAGCGGCCGGCCAGTTCGGAACCGGAGCAGGGACGTTCCAGCAGAGCGGTCAGCAGGGCGTGGGGCAGGGACATGAAGGCTCGATCCAGGAACGCGGCCCCTAACGGTACCCGGCCGGCCTGGCTTTATGCAACCAGTTGCACAAATGGTCCGCCTGCCCCATTATGCAACAAGTTGCATAATAAGAATGACGGGCGCCGCCATGACCACCCCCTACCCCCATCTGCTGCAGCCGCTGGACCTGGGCTTCACCACCTTACGCAACCGCGTGCTGATGGGGTCCATGCACACCGGGCTGGAGGATAGCCGCCACACCCTGCCCCGGCTGGCCGCGTACCTGGGGGAGCGGGCGGCAGGCGGGGTGGGCCTGATCGTCACCGGCGGCTTCGCCCCCAACATAGCCGGCTGGACCAAGCCCATGGGCGGCACCCTGGCCCTGACGTCCACCGCGCGCCGCCATCGCCCCATCCCCGAAGCCGTGCATGCGGAGGGGGGCAAGATCGCGCTGCAGATCCTGCACACCGGCCGTTACGGCTATCACCCCTTCGCCGTCGCGCCGTCCCGCATCAAATCACCCATCAGCCCCTTCACCCCGCATGCGCTGAGCGCCCGGGGGATAGAGCGGCAGATCCGTGCCTTCGTCCGCTGCGCCCTGCTGGCGCGGGAGGCCGGGTATGACGGCGTGGAGATCATGGGGTCCGAAGGCTATTTCATTAACCAATTCCTGGTGACCCACACCAACAAACGCACCGACGCCTGGGGCGGATCCTACGAGAACCGCATGCGCCTGCCGGTAGAGATCGTGCGCCGCACGCGCGAGGCGGTGGGCCCGGATTTCATCATCATCTACCGCCTGTCCATGCTGGACCTGATCCCCGACGGCAGCACGTGGGAGGAGGTGGTGCGGTTGGCCAAGGCGGTGGAGGCGGCGGGCGCCACGCTGATCAACACCGGCATCGGCTGGCATGAGGCGCGCATCCCCACCATCGCCACCTCGGTCCCCCGCGGGGCCTTCGCCTGGGTGACCAAGAAGATGAAGGGCGAGGTCGGCATCCCGCTGGTCGCCACCAACCGCATCAACACGCCAGAGGTGGCGGAGCACATCCTGGCCGAGGGTTGCGCCGACATGGTGTCCATGGCCCGGCCCCTGCTGGCGGATGCGGCGTTCGTGAACAAGGCCGCCGCCGGCAAGGCGGATGAGATCAACACCTGCATCGGCTGCAACCAGGCCTGCCTGGACCATACCTTCAAGGCCCAGATCTCCACCTGCCTGGTGAACCCGCGCGCCTGCCATGAGACGGAGCTGACCTACGCCCCCGCCGCCGTGCGCAAGCGTATCGCCGTGGTGGGCGCCGGCCCCGCCGGCCTGGCCGCCGCCACCGTGGCCGCCCAGCGCGGCCATCACGTCGACCTGTTCGAGGCGGCGGGCGAGATCGGCGGCCAGTTCAACATGGCCAAGCGCATTCCCGGCAAGGAAGAGTTCCATGAGACGCTGCGGTATTTCCGCCGGCAGATGGACCTGACGGGCGTCAGCCTGCACCTGAACCGCAAGGTCACCGCCGAAGACCTGATCGGCGGCGGCTTTGACGCCGTGATCCTGGCCACGGGCGTCATCCCGCGGAACCCGCGCATCCCGGGGCAGGACGCGGGCATGGCCAGCGGCCGGGTGGTCACCTACCTGGACGTGCTGCGCCACAACAAGCCGGTGGGCCGGCGGGTGGCGGTCATCGGCGCCGGTGGCATCGGTTTCGACATCAGCGAATTCCTGGTGCAGGACGGCCCCTCCCCCACCCTGGACCTTGCGGCCTGGCAGGCGGAATGGGGCGTGACCGATCCGGCCGCCGTGCGCGGCGGGGTCACGCGGCCGGAGATCACGGCGCCGGCGCGCGACGTGACCCTGTTGCAGCGCAAGCCCGGCGGCCTGGGCAAGGGCCTGGGCAAGACCACCGGCTGGATCCACCGCCGCCTGCTGAAGATGAAGAACGTGCAGATGCTGGCCGGCGTGAATTATGAGCGCATCGACGATGCCGGCCTGGTCATCACCTTTGGCGAGAAGCGGGAAAGCCCGACCGTCATCGAGGCCGACACCATCGTGCTGTGCACCGGACAGGAGCCACTGCGCGATCTGCACGAACCGCTGACAGCGGCGGGCATCGCGGTCCACCTGATCGGCGGTGCCGACGTGGCGGCGGAACTGGACGCCAAGCGGGCGATCAACCAGGGCAGCCGCCTGGCCGCCACCCTCTGACGGAGACCATCATGACCGACCTGCCGCTGCATCCCGCCGTCGCCGCCAGCCTGGAGAAGTGGCACGACGGCATCGTCCGCCGCGACCTGTCCTTCCTGCCCGACATCGTGCATCCGGAGGCGGTGTTCCGTTCCCCCATGGCATTCACGCCCTATGGCCCGGCGCCGGCCTTGGTCCTCATCCTGGGCACCGTCATCCAGGTGTTTCAGGACTTCGCCTATCACCGCCAGTTCGTCGACGCCGACGGCCTGAACGTGGTGCTGGAGTTCAGCGCCAAGGTGGGCGAACGCGAATTGAAGGGCATCGACATGATCCGCTTCGACGCGCAGGGTCGAATCGTGGAGTTCGAGGTGATGGTCCGCCCCATGAGCGGCCTGCAGGCCCTGGGCGAGGAAATGAGCCGCCGCCTGGCCCATGCCCTGCCCGCGCATAAGCAGCGGGCCTGACCTGCAAATGCCAGCGGCATGCGTAAGGGCCCATGCCGCTGCGGGACGCTCCCCTGTTTACGAGAAGGGGGGGGCGCTGCGGATTTGCGCAGACCGGCGTGGGCTGCAAAACAAGGGAATAGCCAGTCATGACAAATGCAGTCCCCCACAGGGTCAACCTGGACATCCAGGGCGCCATCGCCCATGTCCGCCTGGCGCGGCCGGAGAAGCTGAACGGCATGGACTTCCCTATGCTGCGCGCCTTGGTCCGCGCCGCCAGGGAGATCCGCCGCCACCGCCAGGTGCGCGCCGTCATCCTGAGCGGCGAGGGTGCGGCCTTCAGCACCGGCCTGGATTTCGCCGCCGTGACCCAGAAGCCGTGGGAGGTGGTGAAGGCCTTCGTCACCCTGGGCCGCAGCACCAACCTGTTCCAGCGCGCCTGCTGGTGCTGGCGCGAGCTGCCGGTGCCGGTCATCGCCGTCCTACACGGCCGTTGCTACGGCGGCGCCCTGCAGGTGGCGTTGGCGGCGGACTTCCGCATCGCCACGCCGGACTGCGAATTGTCAGTGATGGAGGGCAAGTGGGGCCTGATCCCCGACATGAGCGGCAGCGTGTCCCTGCGCGAGCTGGTGCCCATTGACCTGGCCAAGCGCCTGACCATGACGGCCCAGGTGATCAGCGGAACGGAGGCCAAGGCCCTGAACCTGGTGACCGAGGTGGCGGACGACCCCATGACGGCGGCGGAAGCGTTGGCGGCCCAGCTATGCGCCCGCTCCCCCGACGCGGTGGCGGGCACCAAGGCCCTGTTCCAGCGCGCCTGGAGCACCAGCGTGCGCGGCGCCTTCGCGACGGAACGGCGCATCCAGTTCCAGATCATGCGCGGCGCCAACTGGCGCATCGCCTTGCGCGCTGGCCTGGAGAAGAAGCCGCCACAGTTCAAGGAGCGGAGTTTCCGGCGATAATTTCACCAGCCGTTGAACCGGTCCCAGCGTCGCAGGTCACCGCCCTCCTTGGGCAGGACGGTATAGGCGTCGAACTGGGCGGCGGTAGCGCAGGCGTGGTTGGGCAGGATGCGCAACTGGGTGCCGATGGGAAACAGTGCCTCCAGGTCGGTGCCGGCCGCCCCCGTCCAGTGCAGGACGCCATGTTCCTGGTTGGCATCGCGGAAGGCCAGGTCGGCAATGGGGGTGCCGTCGACGGCGGCGACCAGGCCGTATCCATGGTCCTTGGCCTGGCGCTGGGTTCCCCGGTCGCGGCTCATGGCCATCCAGCCGCCATCGGTGATGACCCAGCCCGTGTCGGCGCGGTGACCGATGACGGTGGACAGCACCGACAGGGCGATGTCGTCCACGGCGCAGACACCCACCCCGACCATGACCAGGTCGAAGAAGACATAGACACCGGCACGCACCTCCGTCACCCCGTCCAGGTGCCGGGCGCTGAGGGCCGTGGGGGTGGAGCCGACGCTGACCACCGGGCAGGCATGGCCGGCGGCGCGCAGGCGCTCAGCCGCGCGCACGCAACCCGCCCGCTCCTGCTCCGCCATGGCCGCCAGCGCCTCGGGTGTGTTGAGGCCGTAGGAACTGCCGGCATGAGTCATTACGCCGTTGAGGCGGGCACCGCCGCCCCTCTCCACCGTCAGGGCCGCCGCAACGTCCAGCAACACCGGCGCCTCCGGATGGATTCCGGAACGGTGGCCGTCGGTATCAACCTCGATCAGCACGGTGTGGACATGGCCATTCTCCCGCCCATGGCGGGACAGGCGCTCGGCCGTCGTCACCGATTCCACCACCAGGGTCAAGCGCACACCGGCCTTGGCCAGGCGCAGGGCGTGGTCAAACTTGGGCGGCGCGATGGCCACGGCGTAGAGGATGTCACCATAGCCGGCGGCGAAGAAGCACTCCGCCTCCTTCAAGGTGGACACGGTCAGGCCCCGGGCACCGGCGGCCACCTGGCGCCGCGCCACCTCCAGGCACTTGGCCGTCTTCACATGGGGTCGGAAGCGCACCCCCAGCGCGTCCAGGCGCCCCTGCATGCGGGCGATGTTGGCGTCCATCCGCCCCTCATCCAGCAGCAGCACGGGGGTTTCAAGATCGGGGGGAAGGACGGGATGGGTCACCAGGGCACTCCCTGCCGGCAATCGACGGCGTGCAAGATAGCGCGGGGACAGGGCGTTCCCAAAAGAAAAGCCCGGTTCGGTCAGCGAACGAACCGGGCGTAAAAGGTGGGTAGGAAGGAAGATGAAGCCCCGCGCAGGCTGGAGGGCCACGCGGAGATGTTACAACCCACCCACCCGCTGCGGGTTCCGCGTCCAAGGACGGTTCTGACGTCCGAACCGTGAGCCCCGCCCCTCGCTCTACCGATACGAGGCGAAGCTGGGTTCAATGGGGGCCAGCAGCAGATGCTGGCGCATCTCATAGGTCAGGGGGTGGAAAATCTCGCCCAACAGCTCCGCCCAGCGCAGGGGGTAGGGCGAGGGCTGCCCGTCTGGGCGCAGCACCCCGGTCTGGTCCAGGGGATGGATGGCGGGATGGCGGCGCAACGCATCCAGCTTTTGGTCCAGCAGGGCCTCCGTCCGCGCCAGCCAGGCGGCGGTGAGGGGCGTGCCCTTCTTGAAGATGAAGGCGCAAAGGCCGATCAGTTCCTTGTGCGACCGGCGCAGCAGATCACCGAACTCCCCCGTGACGTGCGGAATGCCGTGGGCCAGTTCCTGATAGCCCAGGGCCAGCTTCTCCGGCCCCTCGGCCGTTGGCTGGGCCAGCAGGTCGAAGAACGGCCCCCACCTCTTGGACGTGCTTTTGATGTCGGTATAGCCGCCGCCGTAATGGTGCATCAGGTAACAGCGCAGGTAATCCGCCTTGTGCGTGGAACTGAGGTAGGGCCAGGCCGGGTGCAGGGGGGCGTCCGGCTTCACCCATTCCGCCACCGTTTCCTGGGTGATGAAGGCGACGCCGCAGCCGGTGTTGCGGAAGATGGTCCACAGCGCCCGCATGCGGGCGTCGGACATGATCTCCGGCCCGGTCCATAGGCAAAAGACGATGCGGCCGGCGAAGGCGTCCAGGTCGTGCGACGGTGGGATCATTGGGGTGCGATCATAGGAATGCCATGGGAGCGGGCTCAGAGCATGGAGGGGGCGACCGGAATGCCCAGACCGGTCATGAGGGCGACGCGGCGCTCGGCGATCTCAGGCGTGGGGGCGGGGTGACGGCGATAGACGTACAGGTAATCGATGACGACGTTGTAGTCGTTGGCCTGACGGCTGTCGCCCCGGCGGTCCGTGGTCGCGTCCTTGACCTCGAAGATGCGGGACGCCAGCACCGGCACATGCACCGGAATCTGACGGTTGATGACGGCCAGCATGAAATCCCAATCCTCATACGCGCGCATGAAAACGTCGAACTCCAGCCCCGTCAGCAGGGCGCGCGGAAAGGCGAAGCAGGACATATGGACCTGGTTCTTGATGTAGACCCCCGGTGTCAGGCGGCCGGCCATGTCCACCCGGTCCTCGCTCAGGAACTCCGGCCCCTCGGGGCGCCGCCGTTCGGTCACCACGCTGCCGTTGGCATAGACGGCCAGGCCCTGCTGAACCGCGGGTTGGGCCAACAGGGCGGGAATGAAATCCGGATGCCAGGCGTCGTCATCATCCAGGAACAGGATATAGCGCCCGCGCGCCAGCATCAGGCCCAGGTTGCGGCTGGCGGAAGGGCCAGGGGCGCCGTTGCGGCGGATGTAGATATCGTCGGCGGACAGCAGCTCGGCGCAGGCGCGGTCCGTTTCCGCATCCGTGGCGTCGGAAATGACGATCACCTCCACCGCCGCTGGCTGCTGCTTGACGGACGCCAGGGCGCGGCGCAACAGGGGCGCCCGCCTGTGGGTGGGAATGATGACGGTGACCTCGGGCTCTGCCATGGCACGGCGCCCCGGTTCAGGGACTGCCCGGCGCCTGCGGGGCGCCCTGGGCCGCCACCGCGTCCGCCAGCCTGGCCGTGACCGCCGCCATGACCGGGGCCCAGTCACCCGGCGCGGTCTGCCGGAACTGCGTCAGCGTCGGATACCAGGGGCTGGTCTCCACCCCCGCCTCCAGCCAGCGCCAGCAGCTGTCGAAGCGGTTCAGCAGCCAGACCGGCCGGCCCAGCGCGCCGGCCAGATGGGCCACGGCGGAGTCCACGCTGATGATCAGATCCAGCCCCTGCACCAGGGCGGCGGTGTTGGCCATGTCGGCGAAATCCGCCGTCCAATCAATCAGGCCCAGGCCCGCGCCATCCGCCCCCTTCTGCAGGGAGAAGAAGCGGGCGCCGGCCTGTCCCAGCAAGGGGGCCAGCAGCTCCGGCGCCACCGACCGGCTGCCATTGCGCGGATGATGGGGATTGCCCGCCCAGCACAGGCCGACGCGCAGGCCCGGGTGTTCCGCCAGGCGCGCGCCATAAGCAGCGGCCTCCTCCGCTGGCGCGGCCAGATACGGCACCTCCGCCGGGATGGTCTCCAGGGTGGTGCGGAAGGCGCCAATCAGATTGTGCAGGGGCAGGCGCACGTCGAAGCCGGGGGACAGGTCGCCGATGGCCACCGCCTCATCCACCTCCGGCATCGCTGCCACCAGGCGCAGCAGCTCCGGCTGGCATTCCACGATGACGCGCGCGCCCAGGGCCTTCAGCGGCCGGGCATACCGCACGAACTGCAGCGTATCGCCCAGTCCGCTGTCGGCGGACAGCACGATGGTGCGCCCCGTCTGGGGGATGGGCTGGCCAGCCTCGTCCACGAACAGGCCGACCTGGCTTTCCGTGATGCGGCCATGCCAGATCCAGGCGATGCCCTCGGCCCCCTTGGCATAGTCGCCCTTCCGCAGGTGCTGGCGGCCGGTATAGATGTTGGCCTCGACATGGGACGGGTTGATCTGCAGCGCCTTGGCCAGATAGGCCAGGGCCTCGTCGGTACGCCCCAGATGTTCGCAATATTTGCCGATGCGGCAATAAACGTCGTCCAGGTTGTTGAGCAGGGCGCCCTTTTCCAGCAACAGCGCCACCGCGTCCTCATACGCCTCCAGCGTGTCGTAAACCTGGGCCAGGGCGTCGATGACGCGGGCGTCGGTGGGGGCCGCGGCCAGGGCGCGCAGCAGCACGTCCCGCCCCTCCTCCACCCGCTGGTGGGCCACCAGCTGGTTGCCCAGGTTCAGCAGGGCGTCGACATAGGTGGGGTTGATCTCCAGCGCCCGGCGCAGCAGCGGCTCCGCCTCCGCGAACGGGGCGATCAGGGCCAGGTTGTTCATGACCGCCAGATTGTCCGGGTCGGCGCCCAGGATGGCGGTGTAGGCGGCGTGGGCCTCCGCCACCCGGCCCTGCTGGTGCAAGGAAATGGCCTCGGCGAACTTGGCGTCGATCTCATGCCGGCGGGCGACCTGGGCGAAGCGCGCGGCGCCGTTGTCCGCCCCCGTGGCCAAGCCCCAGCCCTTGGTCCGCTTGCGCAGCACGAACTCGATAGCGGACTCCGAGGTGCCCTTCAGCGTCTGGTCGCGCAAGGGCGCGTCATACTGGAAGCCGCTGTCCAGCTTCTCCAGCTTCAGCACCTCCACCTCTTCCTTGAACAGGTCCAGCAGCTGCACGATGCTGATCGACTTGGGCGACCAGCTCTGCGGCTTCAGGATGGTGAAGGTCCATTTGTGGTCCTGGTTGAAGATCGAGGGCCAGACGCCCTGCTCATACATATCCTCGTCCGGGATGGTGATGATCAGGTGACCGCCCGGCTTGCAGATACGGATCCAGTTGCTGAGCGCCCGCACGGGGTCGACCAGATGTTCCAGGCAGTGGCTGGAATGGACGAAGTCGTAACTGTTGTCCGCCACCCCCTCCATCAGCATGGCGTCGCCGTCCGGCAAATCCCAGGGACGGGTGGACGTCATCAGGGGGAAATAGTCCTTGAGCTTGCCCAGCGGATCGGGGCCGCAGCCGATGTCTATCCCCTCCCCCACGATCCAACGGCGGGCGAAGCGCCCATCCGCGGCGCGGCGCAGCATCTGCTTGGTCGTTTCATCCGCCATCACATTACTCCGCTTACCGCGCGGCACCCTGATCCCGGCGTGCCTTCAAGGGGAAAGATGACGCCGCGCCATGTTAGCGCGGCGTGATGACCAGATAGCCCTCGTCACCATAATCGCGGGCGATGGTGTGGGTGTGCCGGAACAGGCGGAAGGCGAAGTCGATATTGCGATCGTAAAAGGCCAGGGTTTGCGCATGGTCCGGCATGTTGCCGCCGGCGAAGGGCCCATCCTCATAGATGCGCAGGTCGTCCACCAGGATGACGTCGCGGCTGCGCGGTCGCAGCTCGCGGATCAGGCTCATCTCCCGTTCCAGGGGCAGGCGGATGTTGTAGTCCGCATGGTCACCATACTTGGCCAGATGATAATCGGCACCGGGGAAGTGCGCGTCCAGCCAGTACATGACCGGCACCTCCGCCGGGATCATCGGCAGCACGGTCTTCAGCACGTCCTCACTGGTGGCCGTCAGGATCTGGGCCTGGGGCACGCTGGCCAGCCGCACCCGCGCATGGTCCGCGATCTCGGGGAATATTTCGGAAGAGAACAGCCGCTCAAACCCGAAGGAGGCCGCGTGCAGCAGGCTGTCGCCCGCCCCGGTGCCGGTTTCGATGAAGACGCGGCAGTGGTAGGTGTCCAGCATGCCCCTGAGATCGAAATGATGCAGTTTTCCCATGGCTACCCACCGTTATTGCGACCGGGCGCCCGGTGACCGGGGCATCCGTCTGATCAGGCACCCCGCGAGGGGCGGGGCGATACGCGGCATTGAAACCAGCCTTTGGGTTCAGCCGGCCTGGCCCGGCTTGACCCGGATGGCCAGCAGCCGTTCCTCCAGGTCCTGGACGAACCGGTCGGTATCACCCAGGGTGCGCCGCCAAGCGTCGCCGCCGCCCAAGGCGTCGCGGAACTCCTTATACGCCTCGGGCTGCGTACCCAGCTTGACCGCCAGGGCCACGTAATCGTCGACACTGGTGGTGATCCCGGCGGACAGGCCCACGGTGCGCAGCAGGCTACCCGCCATGCGCGACGAGAAGGTCTTGCCTGACAAGGTGACCATGGGCAGGCCCATGCGCAGGGCGTCGCTGGCCGTGGTGCCGGAATTGTACGGATAGGTATCCAGGAACACATCGGCCAGCGGCAGACGGGCCAGATATTGGGCCGGGCTGGCCGGACCGGCGAAGATCAGCCGCTCGGGCGCGATGCCGTGGGCCTGGGCCCGGTTCAGCATGTTCTGGCGTGCCCAGGGCGTGCGCGCCAACAACCACAGGACGGAATTCTCCACCCCGCCCAGGATGCGCATCCAGGCGTCGAAGATATCGTCCGTGATCTTGTAGGTGTTGGAGAAGCAGGTATAGACGAACTTGTCCGTTGGCAGGCCCACGCTTTCCCGCGTGGGCGACGGGTCCACCGGCGCCTTGCTGTCGTTCACCTGATAGCAGATGGGCATATACAGCGGCTTGGGATGGAAGTCGGCAGCCAGGTCCTGCGGTACCACGAAATCGTCCACGATGGCGTAGTCCAGCTCGGGGATGGGCTGGGAGCCGACGAAGCCGAGGTAGGAAATCTGCACGGGCGCCGGCTTGCGGCGAATAATGCCGGGGCGGGACCCATCGGTCAGGCCATTGAGGTCGACAAGGATATCCAGTTCATGCTGGCGCATGAGATCCGCCACCTGGTCGTCGCTCATCTCGGCGACGCGGAACCACTGGTCGAAGGCGCCCAGGATGCGATGGCGAAGGTAGCTGCTGTCATCCAGGCCCATGTCATAGCCATAGACCTGGAACCGCGACCGGTCGTGCTTTTCGATCAACTCCACCATCAGCATGCTGACAGGGTGGAGGTTATAGTCGGAGGAGAGATACCCGATGCGGACCTTCTCATGGTCGTAGCCATCGGCGGGCGCCCGGCGCTGAAGATCGCCGAAACGGGAAATCCACCGCTCCACCCATCGGTTGACGACCGCGTTCTCATCGAACAGGGACATGAGGGTGAGGCCGCCGGAACTGGCGACCAGATCGTCCTTGGTCAGCCCAGGAATATGTTCGTAAACCGGCCAGGCACACATCTTCAGGCGCAGGTGCACCCAGTGGCTGATGGCGTCGGACTGGTTGGGCACGGTCAGCAGGCTGCGGTGCAATTCCCGCTCCGCCTCTTCGAATCGACCCATGCGCTCCAGCAGGCGGCCACGCTGATTCAGCAGGATCGTGCGCATGTCGTCGGGCTGGACGGCCCGGCGCCAAATCTCCAGCGCCTCGTCCGTCTTGCCCTGGCTTTCAGACATGAGCCCCAGGTTGATGGCGGCGACGAGGAAGTCGGACTTGAGCGCCAGGGCGGCGTTGTAGGCGGCCCCCGCCTCAACCACATCGCCGATGTTGGCGAGTTCCACACCCAGATTAAAATAGGCCGCGTGCCGAAGGGGGACATCGGCCGGCGTCTCATCCAGCCACAGCTGGTACAGCGACGCGGATCGCATCCAGGGCGCCGAGCCGCGCGCCACATCGATCAGGCCCAACAGGTTATTGAAGTCCAGACGCCCCAACAGGAAGCGGAAGGCCCGTTCCTCAACCCCCGGGGGGATTTTCCAATCTCTGGCGCTCAGGTATTTGACGATGTCGGCGGTTTGCAGTGGTGCCTGGTTTATAGCGGAAGCGGCAGAGGGCACGATCGATGTTCCATAATAAAGTACCCTCAGGCCTTATCAATTCCTGAAGATATCGCCAATATCGCAAGGAATCATAACACGATGTTTATGGTGGAGCGATCTGCAACTTTACCCTGATCATCGGCAACTTGCGATGAATCCGCGGCGGGGGCGGACGACGCCGTGCCGGTGACCGGGACCGCGGGGGATTGGGCGGCGCCGCCCTGGGCATTGGGTGCCTGGGATACGGCGGTCTGGGTTTGCAGAACCTTGGCATAGGCCGTGCGCCCCTGAAGCTCGCGCGAAGGGGACAGCCGAAAGGCGCCTTTATCGGACTTTTCGTTCTTCGTCGTCACGTTGTCACCAACCCGAACCACGGGCCGCTGGTATCCCGGCGTCGCCGGCAGGGCCTGAGCCGCCATATTATACGCAGCCACGCCCGAGAGCATACTCTGCTGTGATATCCGGACGGCATCGGCCGGGGTGCTGCTGGTCTGGCTGGCCCTGGACGGGTCGGCCCCGGCGGACCTGGCCAGGGCTTTCTGGAAATCGCCATCGCTCCGGCCGGCAGGCGCGGTCTTGGTGAAGGTGGTCTTGGTGACCCCTCCGCCTATCGGCCGCGATGATACCGGATCGTTACCCATAAACCCCAACCCGCACGCCTTCCCAAACAGGGGAAGTTGTGCCTGAACCAGGAACCGGAGCCCTTAAAAGCGTCGAGGATTGGGGGAAGGATGACACCCCCAATCCTAGCGACGCCGCCCCTGATCGGGCCGAAGTGCTGCCCCGCACCCCGGCCCGCACCGTCACGCTACCTTATCACCCGGACAGGCCGGTCAGCCAGGCATTGACCTGATCGGTGCTGAACGCGTGGACCTGGGCCGAGGTGAACACGCTGGCCTGGGCCGTCGTCATGTTGGACAGCTGGTCAGTGGTCAACCCGGAAATCTGGTCCGTGGTCAGGTTCGTCACCTGACTGGTCGTGAACTCCCGGATATCGGCCGTCGTCAGCGAGCTGATCTGGACCGTGGTCAAGGACTGGACCTGGGCGCTGCTGAGAACCGCGACCTGGTTGCTGGCCAGGGCCGACAGGTTGTCGGTCGTCAGACCCGCCACCTGGCTGGTCGTGAGCGCCTGCACCTGGCTGGTGTTCAGCGCCCGGACATCCGTGGTGGTCAACGCCCCCAGTTGCGCGGTGGAGAGCGCCTTGACCTGGGCACTGTTCAGGCCGGAGACCTGGGTAGTCGCCAGGGCGGAGACCTGATCCGTGGTCAGCGCCTGAACCTGCGCCGTCGTCAGCCTGGTCACCTGGGCACTGCTGAGCGCCGTGAGGTTATCCGTGCTGAGCGTCGACACCTGCGCCGTCGTCAGGGAGGAGACCTGGGCCGTCGTCAGCGCCCGGACATCCGAGGTGCTGAGGGAGTTCAGCTGGTCGGAGGTCAGGGACTGGACCAGGGCACTGGTCAAGCTGGCCACCTGAGCGGTGCTGAGCGCCGTCACCGTGTCGGTGCTCAGGTTCGACACCTGCGCCGTCGTCAGCTGACCAACCTGGGCGGTCGTCAGCTCACGCACATCCGCCGTCGTCAGGCTGTTCAGCTGGGCGCTGGTCAGGGACTGCACCTGCGCGCTGCTCAGCGACTGGACCTGACTGCTGCTCAAGGCGTTCAGGTTATCGCTGCTCAGACCCGACAGCTGAGCCGTCGTCAGGGACTGCACCTGCGTGTTGCTCAGCTTCTGCACCGTCGCGGTGGACAGGGCGTTCAGCTGATCGGTGGTCAGCGCCTTGACCTGGGCCGTGGACAGGCCGGTCACCTGGGCCGTGCCCAGCGCCGCCACCTGGTCGGTGGTCAGCGACTGGACCTGCGCCGTCGTCAGACCCGATTCCTGGGCCGTGGTCAGTGCCGACAGGTTGGCCGTGCTCAGCGTCGACAGCTGCGCCGTCGTCAGCTGACCAATCTGGGCCGCACTCAGCTCACGAACGTCAGACGTCGTCAGACTGTTCAGCTGATCCGTGGTCAGCGCTTGCAGCTGACTGCTGGACAGACGCGCCACCTGGGCGCTGCTCAGCGCGTTCAGGTTGGTGGAAGCCAATCCGGACACCTGGCTGGTCGTCAGCGCCGACACCTGCGACGAGGTCAGGGCCGCCGCGTCAGACGTGCTCAGCGCGTTCAGCTGATCCGTCGTCAGGGACTGAACCTGGCCCGTCGTCAGGCTGGCCACCTGCGCGGTGCTCAGCGCCGACACCGTGCTGGTGGCGAGGTTCGACACCTGCGCCGTCGTCAGCTGGCCGACCTGGGCGTTGGTCAGTTCACGAACGTCGGAGGAGGTCAGGCTGTTCAGCTGATCCGTCGTCAGGGACTGGACCTGGTTGCTGGTCAGCCTGGACACCTGGGCGCTGTTCAGGGCGTTCAAGTTGTCACTGCTCAGGGTCGACACCTGCGCCGTCGTCAGCTGGCCAATCTGGGCGCTGGTGAACTCCCGGATATCGGAAGTGGTGAGCGCGTTCAGCTGGGAGCTGGTGAGCGACTGGACCAACGTGCTGGTCAGCGACGCCACCTGGGCACTGTTCAGGGCCGACAAGTTATCGCTGCTCAGGCCCGACAGCTGAGCCGTCGTCAGCGACTGGACTTGGGTATTCGTCAGCTTCTGCACCGTCGCGGTGGACAGCGCGTTCAACTGATCGGTGGTCAGCGCCCGAACCTGGGCCGTGGACAGGCCGGCCACCTGGGCCGTGCCCAGCGCCGCCACCTGGTCGGTGGTCAGCGACTGAACCTGCGCCGTCGTCAGACCGGCTTCCTGCGCCGTTGACAGCGCCGACAGGTTGGCCGTGCTGAGGGCCGACAGCTGCGCTGTCGTCAGCTGGCCAACCTGGGCCGAGTTCAGCTCACGGACGTCAGATGTCGTCAGGCTGTTCAGCTGATCCGTGGTCAGCGCCTGGACCTGGCTGCTGGACAGGCGCGCCACCTGGCCACTACTCAGCGCGTTCAGGTTATCGCTGCTCAGGCCCGACACCTGGCTGGTCGTCAGGGCGCTGACCTGGTTCCCCGTCAGTGCCCGGGCATCCGCCGTGCCCAGCGCGTTCAGCTGGTCGGTGGACAGCGCCTGAACCTCGGTCGTGGTCAGGGACGCCGTCTGCGCCGTTGACAGCGCGCCCACGTTGGTCGTGCTGAGGCTGGCCACCTGGGCCGTCGTCAGCTGGCCGACCTGGGTCGTCGTCAACTCCTGGACATCCGCCGTCGTCAGGCTGTTCAGCTGATCCGTGGTCAGGGACTGAACCTGGTTGCTGGTCAGACGCGCCACCTGGGCGCTGCTCAGCGCGTCCAGGTTGTCGCTGCTCAGGTTCGACACCTGCGCCGTCGTCAGCTGGCCGACCTGGGCGGTCGTCAGCTCACGCACATCCGCCGTCGTCAGGCTGTTCAGCTGCGCCGTCGTCAGAGACTGGACCTGGTTGCTGGTCAGGCTGGCAACCTGGCTGCTGCTCAGGGCGTTCAGGTTATCGCTGCTCAGGCCGGACAGCTGCGCCGTCGTCAGAGACTGGACTTGGGTATTCGTCAGCTTCTGCACCGTCGATGTGGACAGGGCGTTCAGCTGATCCGTCGTCAGCGCCTTGACCTGGGCCGTGGACAGGCCGGCCACCTGGGCCGTGCCCAGCGCCGCCACCTGGTCGGTGGTCAGCGACTGAACCTGCGCCGTCGTCAGACCGGCTTCCTGCGCCGTCGACAGCGCCGACAGGTTGGCCGTGCTGAGGGCCGACAGCTGCGCCGTCGTCAGCTGGCCAACCTGGGCCGAGTTCAGCTCACGAACGTCGGAGGAGGTCAGGCTGTTCAACTGATCCGTGGTCAGCGCCTGAACCTGGCTGCTGGACAGACGCGCCACCTGGGCGCTGCTCAGCGCGTTCAGGTTGGTCGAGGCCAACCCGGCGATCTGGCTGGTCGTCAGCGCCGACACTTGCGACGAGGTCAGGGCCCGCGCGCCCGCCGTGCTCAGCGCGTTCAGCTGGTCGGTGGACAGCGCCTGAACCTCGGTCGTGGTCAAGGACGCGGTCTGCGCCGTCGTCAGCGCGCTGACATTGGTCGTGCTGAGGCTGGCCACCTGGGCCGTCGTCAACTGGCCAATCTGGGCGTTCGTCAGTTCCTGAACATCCGCTGTCGTCAGGCTGTTCAGCTGATCCGTGGTCAAGGACTGGACCTGATTGCTGGTCAGCCTGGACACCTGGGCGCTGTTCAGGGCGTTCAGGTTGTCGCTGCTCAGGTTGGAAACCTGGGCCGTCGTCAGCTGGCCAATCTGGGCGCTGGTGAACTCCCGGATATCGGAAGTGGTGAGCGCGTTCAGCTGGGAGCTGGTGAGCGACTGGACCAGCGTGCTGGTCAGCGACGCCACCTGGGCACTGTTCAGGGCCGACAGGTTATCGCTGCTCAGGCCGGATAGCTGCGCCGTCGTCAGCGACTGGACCTGCGTGTTGGTCAGCTTCTGCACCGTCGCCGTGGACAGCGCGTTCAGCTGATCGGTCGTCAGCGCCTTCACCTGGGCCGTGGACAGGCCGGCCACCTGGGCCGTGCCCAGCGCCGCCACCTGGTCGGTGGTCAGCGACTGAACCTGCGCCGT
>NZ_VITR01000014.1 GCF_007827955.1 Nitrospirillum pindoramense | reverse complement strand
CCCCAGCGGGGGGGGGCGGTGGGCGCCTCACATCCTATGCGCGAACTTGCGTCACCAGCATGAGCCGGGCAAATCGGGGCGGTGAATTATCCAGGTTAGGGTGGCGCGTCTTTAGGTGCGGTGCGGCAGGAATTCCGCGCCGCACCATCGCGACCAGGACTAATGGCGGGGGTGGTGATGGTGGTTCATCGGCGCGCGTACAGCGCGGCGCAAATTTACGCCCATTGGGCCGGTGCCGCGCTGGTGGCGGCGCTGTTCGCCACCGCCTGGGTGCGCGAGGGGGTCGAGGATACCGCCCTGCGCCGCCTGCTGTTGGATTGGCATCGGCTGGTCGGTCTTGTCCTCATGGCCTTGTCCCTGGTCCGGCTGGGCCTGCGCCTGGCCCGGCCGGCCCCGCCGCCGCTGCCGGGCATGCCGGTGTGGCAGCATCGCCTGGCGGGCCTGGTCCATGGGGGCCTGTACCTCCTGCTGTTCCTTCAGCCCGCCAGCGGCTGGCTGCTGGCGTCCGCCCGGGGGCGGGCGCTGGATCTGTTCGGCTGGCTGCCGCTGCCCGCCCTCATGGCCAAGAATGCCGAGCGGGCGGAATGGCTGGGCCTCGCGCATGCCTCCCTCTCCTGGGCCCTGCTGGCGCTGGTCGCCCTGCACGCCGGCGCGGCGTTGGCCCATGCCGTGGTCCTGAAGGACGGCACCCTGGATCGCATGCGTCCTCCCGGGCGGGGCTTTTCCCGCCCGTCCACCGTTCCCGAATCCTGACCAGCCGAGGTTGCCCCATGGTCTTCCTACCCAAAACGCGCGGGCACGGTGGGCGCGGCGTCGCCCTGGTGGTCGCCACCCTGCTGCTGGGTGTCCTGGCCGCCATGCCCGCCCGTGCCGTCCCGTCCTTCTCCGACCAGACGGGCGAGGCGTGCAGCGCCTGCCATGTCGGCGCCTTCGGCCCGCAGCTGACGGCGCACGGCCGGGCGTTCAAGCTGACAGGCTACAGCGATGGCCAGGCGTCGCGCCAATTCCCCCTGGTGTCGGGCATGGCCGAGCTGTCGCTCACCCACACGGCGCAGGGCCAGGAAGGGGGCGCCGCCTCTGGCTTCGGGCCCAACAACAACGGGGCGGTGGATCAGGTCAGCGTCTTCGTCGCCGGTCGCCTCTATGATCATCTGGGTGTCTTCTCGCAAACCACCTGGGACGGCGTCGGCCACCATATCGCCTGGGACAACACCGACCTGCGCTATGGGCGCGAGGCCACCCTGGCGGGGCTGGAGAGCATCCTGGGCCTGTCGGTGAACAACAGCCCCACCGTCTCGGACCCTTACAACACCACCCCGGCCTGGGGCTTCCCCTACGCTGCGGCCAAGCTGGCGCCCCATCCGGCCGCCGCCACTTTGATCGAGGGTGGTTTGGCGCAGCGGGTGGTGGGGATGACCGCCTACGGCCTGTTCGCGGACCTGCTCTATGTCGAGGCGGGCGGCTACCGCGCCCTGGGTGGCGGTCCGCTGAACACCCTGGGCGTGGCGATCGCCGATGGCCAGGTGGTGGACGGCACCGTCCCCTATGCCCGGCTGGCGCTGCAACACGAGGATTTGCAGCAGTCGGCGGCCCTGGGCGTGTTCGGGCTCTCCGCCCATGTCTTCCCCAACAACGACCGTAGCGCCGGCACCGACCGCTATACGGACGTAGGCGTGGACGCCAGTTATCAATGGCATCCCAACCGCAATCACACCCTGGGTGCCAACGCCACCGCCATCCTGGAGACACACAGCCTGCCGGCCAGCGTGGCCCTGGGCTTGGCCGACAGCGCGTCGGGGCACCTCAACAGCTATCGCCTGAACACCTATTACACCTTTCAGCAGACCTACGGCCTGACCGCCGGCGTCTTCCGCAGCACCGGCTCGGGCGATGCCGCCCTCTACGGATCGGACCCCCTGACGGGCAGCGCCAACGGCAAGCCGAACTCCAGCGGCTATGTCCTGCAGGCTGACTGGACGCCGTTCGGCAAGACGGACTCCTGGGCCGCCCCCTGGGTCAACCTGCGCCTGGCGCTGCAATACACCGGCTATACCCAGTTCAACGGCGCCAGCCGCAATTACGATGGTACCGGCCGCAATGCGTCGGACAACAACACCCTATGGCTGCTGACATGGCTGGCTTTCTGATGACCCATTTCCCGATATGCGCGCGGCGGCGCAGCATCCTGGCCGCTATGGCGCTGCTGGCGGCTGGGTTGCCGGCGGCGGGCCGGGCAGCCGACGCCACGCGCGGCGCCGACCTGTTCGACAATTACTGCGGCGAGTGCCACACCACGCGGGCCGGCGGTGGCTCGCGCAGCGCTCCCAACCTGTTCGGGCTGATGGGCCGCCGCACCGGCACGGTTGAGGGCTTCGCTTATTCCGATGCCAACCGCGCCGCCGGCTGGGTCTGGTCGCCGGAGACGCTGGACACCTACCTGGCCGCGCCCAAGACCGCCATGCCGGGCACGGTGATGAAGTTCCAGGGCGTGAAGGACCCGGCCGAGCGGGCGGACATCATCGCCTTCCTGGCCACGCTGCACGGCTGACGGGCCGATATGCCCCTCTTCGCCCGGTGATCAGAACCGATAGCTGGCGTGGACCCGGTAGGTGCGCGGGGTGCCCGGTGTCACCCATAGGCGGGAGTAGGAGGAGGGGTAATAGGTCTCGTCGAACAGGTTGTTGATCTCACCGGAAATCTTCCAGTTCGCCGTCGGGGCATAGGCGGCGATCAGCCGGGTCAGGGTATAGCCCGGCAGGGTGAAGCCCGTCCCCGTCTCACCCAGGCGGCTGCCGACATAATTGACGCCGCCGCCCAGGGTGACCACGCCGCCGCCGCCGACGCTGAAATCCCGCGTCAGCAGGACGCTGCCGCTGTGCTTGGGAATGTTGATCAGCCGGTCGCCCTTGTGGATGGCCAAGCCGAAATTCGGGTCCAGGAAATCCTTGGTCACCTCCGCATCGGTATAGGCGTATGAGAACCAGAGCTTGAGGTCCCCCGGCAGGGTGCCGTTGACATCCACCTCCACGCCCTTGCTCTCCGCCTCGCCGATGGCCAGGGAAAAGCCGGCGTTGACCGGGTCGGCGGTCATGATGTTGCTCTTGGTCATGCTGTACAGCGCCAGGGTGCCGCTGAGCTTGCCGTCCGGCGTCGACAGCTTGGCGCCGACCTCCCGCGATTCCGTCTCCTCCGGCTTGAAGCCGTTGCCATGCGCATCGGTGCCGGTGTTGGGGCGGAAGCCCCGGCCATAGCTGGCGTAGAACGACAGGCTGTCGTCCACCTCATACACCAGGCCGGCCTGCGGACTGGCGGCGGTGTCGGACAGGGTGGTGCGGCCCCCTGTCAGCCGGTTGAGGATATCCTGGGTGTAATCGTCGTAGCGGGCCCCGACGCGCAGTTTCCAATGGCGGGTCAGGTCGATCTGGTCCTGGAAATAGGCGCCGCCGGAATTGTCGATCTCCAGCGCGTCCATGAAATTGCCGACGGCCGGCTGCGCGCCGTAGACGGGGTTGAAGATGTTGATTCCGTTGGGATTGGCCAGGGTCGGGCGGAAGCGCCGCTGCACCTGGTCATAGCTGAACCGGTCCCAATCCGCGCCGACCAGCAGGTGATGGGTCAGGGCGCCGGTTTCGAACGTGCCGCTGAGCTCGGTCCGGCCGACCAGGTCGCCGGTTTCATAATCGCGGTAGCGCCGCTGGCGCGACAGGGTTTGGCCGTCGATGTACAGCTTCTGGCGGGCGGCTGTCAGTTCCGCCTCGCTGGAATAGCCTTTCAGGGCGGTTTCCCGATAGGACAGGCCGACCAGCAGGGTCCAGTTCCTGGCGAAATTGTCCTCGAATTGCAGTTGGTGGCTGAGGCCGTCGATGTCCATGGCGCCGTCCCCGGGTTCCCCCAGGAAGCGGGAGGCGGGGATGGTGCCCAGCTGTCCGTTCACCGCCACCACGCCGCGGTCGAAGGGCACCTCCTGATGCACGGCCTCCATCTCATAGCTGAGGGTCATCTGGTCGTTCAGCCGCAGGAAGGCCGAGGGTGTCAGGGTGTACTTGCTGGTGCGAACCGTGTCGCGGAAACTGTGGCCGTCCTCATAGGCGCCGTTCAGGCGCAGGGCCAACGTGTCGGCCACGGGGCCGGTCACGTCCGCCTCCACCCGCCGGTCGGCGTAATTTCCCGCCGTCAGGGTGACGCTGCCCTGCGGATCGAACTGCGGCTTCTTGGTCAGGACGTTGACGGTCCCGCCCGGCTCCCCCCGGCCGAACAGGGCGGAGTTCGGACCCTTCAGGATTTCGATATGGTCGATGTTGGAGGCGTCGCGCGGGCCGCCGAAGCCCCGGCTGGCGTTGAAGCCGTTGACCAGATAGCCGCTGGGGAAATTCTCGTCGCCCGCGAAGCCGCGGACGGCGTAGCTGTCCCACATGCCGCCGAAATTGTTTTGCCGCGCCAGCCCCGCGGCCATGTCCAGGGCGGTGTCCAGCCGCGTGGCGCCGATATCCGCCAGCAACTCGCTGGAAATGACCTGCAGGCTCTGCGGCATGGACTGCAGCGGCACGTCACCGCGATAGGGCTGCTTCTGCGCGGTGATCGTGATGTCGTCAAGGCCGTCACCGGCCCCGCCCTCGTCGCCGGCCCCGACCTTATTGTCGGCTGCATGCGCCGCCGGGGCGAGCATCAGGCACGCCGCCGCGGCGGCGCCCAGGAACCGTGAACCGTACAGACCACTCATGATGCCCGCCCCCGCGCGCCGCTTCGCCCCAGAACCTCCCCGGCTGGTTGCTGGGGAGGGCACTCCTTACCACCGATAGCTTATATTCGCCTTCACATCCCGGCCCGGGCCGTACCAGCACCAGATGGTGCTGTAGCAGGAGGAGATGTAGCGGCGGTCCAGCAGGTTGCTGGCGTCGACGTTCAGCGTCAGGCCGTCCAACTGCGGGGCTAGGTGCTTGAAGTCGTAGCTGCCCATCAGGTCGAACAGCGTGGCGCCGGGAATGGTCAGGCTGCCGCTGCCGGCCACCCCGTTGAAGCCCCGGCCGATGTAGCGCACGCCGCCGCCGAAGCCCAGGCCGGCCAGCGGCCCTTCCTGCATCACATAGTTGGCGTAGCCGTTGGCCGTGGTCTGGGGCACGGCGTAGGGCCGCGTGCCTTCCAGCCCCGAATTGTCCTTGGTCACCTGGTTGTCGATGTAGGTGTAGCTGGCGTGCACGGTCAGCCCGGTGATGGGGTGGGCGGAGCCCTCCAGCTCCACGCCGCGCGACCGCACCTCACCCGCCGCGATGGAGGCGGTGGGGAAGTTGGGGTCGGTGGTGGCGACGTTGGTCTCACGCAGCTCATACAGGCTGGCGGTCAGCAGGGCGTTCCACACCTTGGGCTGGTACTTCACGCCCACCTCGACCTGCTTGCCCTCCGTCGGGGCCAGCACGTTGCCGTTCCGGTCCACCGTCGTCTGCGGCAGGAAGGAGGTGGCGTAGGAGACATAGGGCGCCACGCCGTTGTCGAACAGGTACAGCAGGCCGGCGCGGCCGGTGAACTTGCTCTCATCCTTCGACGTCGTGCCGTTGCTCAGATGGTCCAACTGGCTGATGTCCAGCCAGTCATTGCGGCCGCTCAGCACCAGGCGGAAGCCGCCGAGGGCGATCTGGTCCTGGGCGTACACGCCCGTCTGGCTCATGTGCAGGCGCACGTCGAAGCTGGTGGCCGGCAGGGTGTAGGCGGAGCCATAGACGGGGTGGAAGACATCGAGGTCCGCGACGCTGCCGCCGAAGCCCGAGGACTCCGTCTGCACGGTGTTCTGGAAGTCGACGCCGAAGATCAGATTGTGGGTCAGGGCGCCGGTGCGCACCACGCCGGTCACGTTGTTGTCCAGCGTGACGTTGTTCAGCTCTTCCTTGGCCACGGCCAGGGCGCGGGCCAGCTTGGTCTCGTTGGTGTCGGTGAAGTAACCGGCATTGTAGACGCTGTTGTACAGCGTCGTCAGGTGCATGTAGCGGGTGTTCTGATGCACCGCCCAGTCATCGTCGAATTTATGGGTGAACAGCGACGTGACCATGTTTTCGGTGCGGTTGAAGCGCTCGAAACTCTCTTCCCCGTCATAGAAGTCGCGCGGGATCTGGCCATTGGGGTTGGGCAGCAGCGAGCCCTGGACCGGCACCGCGCCGTAGGCGCCGCTCTTGGGGTCCTGCTGGTGGACGTACAGCACGGTCCAGCTGGTCTTGTCGTCCGGGCGGTAGGTCAGGCTGGGGCTGACGCCGAAGCGCTGGGATTCGGTGTGGCTGATCTGGGTGTCGGACCGGTCGTTGACCCCTACCAGGCGATAGCTCAGCACGCCGTTGGGGTCCAGGGTGCCGCCGATGTCCGCCGTCTCACGGACGGTGCCATAGCTGCCGGCGGTCACGCTGACCTCGCCGAAGGTCTGGCCGGTGGGCAGCTTGCTGGTGAGGGCGGCGATGCCGCCCGGGTTGGCGTTGCCGTAGAGCACGGAGGCCGGGCCCTTCACCACCTCGATCCGCTCCAGGAAGGAAGTGTCGATTTGCGGCGTGGCGTAGCCGTTGACCGAACCGATAAGGTGCAGGCCGTCCAGATACTGGTCGGCGTTGAAGCCGCGCACGGTCATCAGGTCATATCGGCCGGCGGTGTTGCCGCGCGTGTCGGTGGCGACGCCGGCCGTGTAGTTCAGGGCGTCGTTCAGGTTCTCGGCCACGCGCAGGTTCAGCTCATCCCGGGTGATCACGCTGACCGACTGCGGCGTTTCGACCAAAGGGGCGGCGGATTTCAGGGCGCTGGCCGCGTCGGTGGGGGAGCGCTCCCCGATCACCAGCACGTCGCTCAACGGGGTGGCCAACGGGGCGGCAGCGTCCGCCGCGTCATCGGCCCAGGCGGGGCCGGCGACCAGGGCGATCGCCGACACGGTGCAGGCCAAGGCCCAGGTGGGGGCCAAGCGGGTGAGGGCCCAGGGGGAGGAGACCAGAGGGGACACAGACTGCCGCAGGTTGGACATGGAGAGACTCCAGCAACTGATAATTATTATCACTTTGCGGCGATGGTTAAGGCGGCGTGGATGTGAATGCAAGTGACTTTCATTTCGGCATGGCAGCCCTCCCCAAGGCGTATGGCGCCCTATGGTGCTTCGCGGCGGCATTGAGTGTGGGAAGGGGGTGTGGCCGCCGAGGGCGGGGTGGGGCGTTTCGTTACAAGGAATTAACCAAATGTCCCGTCGCAACCGGATGGTTTTGGGCTATTTAGGAAACAGCCCATTTCCGGCGCGGCCCCGTCGCGCCGGTCAGCCCAAGAAGGAAGACGGCACCCATGACGCGCTTCACCCGCACGCTCGCGGCCCTGGCCCTGACGACGGCCCTTTCCTCCAGCCTGCCCGCGCTGGCGGCCGGTATGGGGGCCGCCGATGTCCCCACTGCGCCGGTGGCGGTGGGGGCAGAGGGCGGCAAGGTGTCGGTGCCGCCGCTGGCGTTCACGGAGCGCACGCTGGCCAACGGCCTGAAGGTCATCGCCCTGCCGGACACCTCCACGCCCACCGTGTCGGTGCAGGTGTGGTACAGCGTGGGGTCCAAGGACGATCCCAAGGGGCGCAGTGGCTTCGCCCACCTCTTCGAACACATGATGTTCAAGAGCACGCGCGACATGGCGGCGGAACAGTTCGACCGCCTGACGGAGGATGTGGGCGGCTACAACAACGCCTCCACCAACGCCGATTACACCGATTACTATGAGACCGTGCCCGCCAACCATTTGGAGCGCATCCTGTGGGCGGAGGCCGAGCGCATGGGCTCCCTCGTCGTGGATGAGGAGAACTTCAAGTCCGAGCGCGAGGTGGTGAAGGAGGAACTGCGCCAGCGGGTGCTGGCCCAGCCTTACGGCAAGCTATTCTACCTCATGTTCCCGCAGGTCAGCTACAAGGTGCACCCCTACGGCCGCCCCGGCATCGGCAGCATCGAGGATTTGGATGCCGCCACGCTGAAGGATGTGCAGGCCTTCCACGCCACCTATTACCGGCCTGACAACGCCACCCTGGTGGTGGTCGGCAACTTCAAGCCGGAGGAGCTGAACGCCTGGGTCGACAAGTATTTCGGCCCCCTGACACATCCGGCTGCCGCCATCCCGCGCGTGACGGCGGTGGAGCCGGCGCGCACTGCCCCGCAGACCCTGACGGTGACGGAGGCCAACGCCCCCCTGCCGGCGGTGCTGCTGAGCTATCCCTTCCCCAAGGCGACGGACAAGGACCTGCCGGCGCTGATCGTGCTGGACAGCATCCTGGGCCATGGCGACAGCAGCCGCCTGAACCAGTCCCTGGTCTATGAGAAGCAGGTGGCCAGCCAGGTCTTCACCTTCCAGGAGGTGAACCAGCAGCCGGGCGCCTACGCCATCGGCGCCATCCTGGCCGGTGGCGCCACGGCCGAAGCGGGGGAGAAGGCCCTGCTGGAGGAACTGGCCAAGGTGTCCAAGGACGGCGTGACGGCGGCCGAGCTGGCCGCCGCCCGCAACCAGCTGGTGACCGATGAGCTGCAGGAGCGGGAGACGGCCAACGGCCGCGCCAGCCTGCTGGCCCGCGCTGCCGTCATCTTCGGTGATCCCAAGCGCGCCGACAGCCTGTTGGCCGACATCCAGGCGGTGACGGCCGACGATGTGAAGCGGGTGGCCGCCACCTGGCTGAAGCCCGAGACCAAGATTTCCGTGCGCTATGTTCCGGCGGATAGCCCTGAGAAGGGGACGGACACGGTCGCCACCTCCACCGCCATCGACGCAGCGCCCCTGGTGGTGCCGGCCGATCTGAAGGTGGTGGAACCGGCCCCGGCCGATCAGCGCCAGGCCCCGCCCACCGCCGGCCCGGCCGTGGAGGCGGCCCTGCCGCAGCCGGTGGAAAAGCGCCTGGCCAACGGCCTGCGCGTCATCGTGGCGCCCACCCACGGCGTGCCGCTGATCCAGGCCAGCCTGCGCATCGGCGGCGGCGGGGCGGTGGACCCGTCGCGCCTGCCCGGCACGGCCGCCATGACGGCCAGCGTCCTGACCAAGGGCACCAAGACCCGCACCGCGCCGGAGATCGCCCGGGACGTCGAGGCGCTGGGCGGCAGCCTGGCCGCCGCCGCCGGCTGGGACGGCTCGGAACTGTCGCTGATGGTCAAGGCCGATGTGCTGGACCCGGCCATGGACATCTTCGCCGATGTCGCCCGCAACCCCGCCTTCCAGAAAGAGGAGCTGGACCGGGAGCGCCACCAGGCGCTGGACGGCCTGTCCGTGACCCTGAAGGACCCGGCTGGCCTGGCCAAGCTGGTGGGGCCGCGCGTGCTCTACGCCGACGCCGCCTATGGCCACCCGCTGGCCGGCACGCCGAAGTCGCTGGCCGCGTTGAAGCCGGCGGACCTGACCGCCTACCACCACACCTGGTGGCGCCCCGATAACGCCACCCTGGTGCTGGCCGGCCCGCTGACGGCGGACCAGGGCTTCAGCATCGCCGAGAAGCTGTTCGGTGATTGGGCCAAGCCGGCGGCGGCCCTACCGGCGCTACCGTCTTCCCCGGCCCAGCCGGCCGGACGCGCCGTGGTGATCGACCTGCCCAAGTCCGGCCAGGCGGCGGTGCTGGTGCTGCGGCCGGGCCTGGCCCGGTCCGACAAGGACTATTACCCCGCCTCTGTCGCCAACGCCGTGCTGGGCGTGGGCTATTCCTCGCGCCTGAACCAGGAAATCCGCATCAAGCGGGGCCTGAGCTATGGCGCCGGGTCGGCCCTGGACTTCCGCCGCGTGCCGGGGCCCTTCGTTGCCAGCACCCAGACCAAGAACCCCTCGGCTCCCGAGGTCGCCGGCCTGATCATGACGGAGATGGGCAAGCTGGGCACCCAGGCGCCCAGCGAGGCGGAACTGGCCGGCCGCAAGGCCGTGCTGATCGGCAATTTCGGTCGCACCGTGGAAACCACCCACGGCGTGGCCAGCTTGGTCGGCAGCCTGGCCCTGCAGGGCGTCGACCTCGGTGAAATCGGCCGCTACATCGGCCGCATCCAGGCGGTGACCCCGGCCGAGGTGCAGCAGGCCGCCGCCCGCACCCTGTCCCCCAGCCAGAGCAGCCTGGTGGTGGTGGGCGACAGCGCCCAGTTCCTGACCGCGCTGAAGCAGAAGTACCCCAAGGTGGAGGTCATCCCCGCCGCCCAGGTGAACCTGGACAGCGGCAGCCTGAAGGCTGCGCCCAAGAAGGATGAGGGCAAGGCCAAGGCCGCCAGCGCGTCCAAGCAGCCCTGAGGTCTGGGGCCATGCATGAGGAGATGCGGCGGCTGATCGCCGCCTTCGCCGGCGATTGGTTGGGCACGGACGCGGTACAGTCCGGTCCCGCCGCAAGTTCCAACGGTGTGGGCAAGGGGCGCATGACCGTGCGTCCCGCCCTCAACGGCCACCATCTTCTGCTGGACTATGTCTTCGACCGGGGCGCGGACGGCACCTTCGCCGCCCACGGCGTTCTGACCTGGGACCCGGACGTGGCGGTGCATCTGCTGTTCTGGTTCGATGACATGGGCTATGTGCCGGCCAACCCGGCGCCCGGTCTGTGGGGACCGGTGGAGGGGGCGGAGGAGCCGGGCGCGGAAGGCTATACCTTCATCCGCACGTCTCCCCGTGGCCGTGCGCGCCACCGCTATTGGTGGCCCGTGCCCGACCACATGGAAACCGCCATCGATCGTTCCGCCGACGGCGGCCTGACCTGGACGCCCTTCCTCAAGGGCACGTACCGGCGGCAGGGGTGAACAGCAAAAGGGAGCGAAGCGACGAGCCCGTGACTGTGGGCGCCGGACCTTTCTGGGGAACGCAGTGGACCGGAAAGGGAGGATGGCAAGGCCGCGGATGCGGCCGCCCGCAGGGCATGGGCGGCGTCAAGCCGCCTTAGAAGCCGCCTTGGTCTGGTACATCAGCACGTCGGCCCGGTGCAGCACGTCATCCTCGCGGTCGTCGGCGCCATAGGCCTGACAGCCGAAGCTGGCCTTCAGCGGCAAGCGCTGGGTTTGCCAGTCCAGGGCCGCGCGGTGCAGGGTTTCCGACAGGGCCTGGGCGCGCTGCATGCCCTGGTCGGGGGCCACCCGGGTCAGCAGCACGGCGAATTCGTCACCGCCCAGGCGGGCGACCACGTCGTGGGCGCGCACATGGTCGGCCAAGGTGCGGGCCACCAGGCGCAGATAGGCGTCGCCGGCCTGGTGGCCGTGAACGTCGTTGATGCGCTTGAAGCTGTCCAAATCCACCATCACCAGCACGCCGCCCCGGCTGCCGCGCCGCGCGCCCGCCAGCTCGCGCCGGAAGGCGACCTGGAAGCCGCGCCGGTTGAGGAGGCCGGTCAGCTCATCCGTCGTGCTCAACGTTTCCAGGTAGTCGATGCGGTCGCGCTGCTCGGTGATGATGCGCTCCGCATCCGCCAGGCGCATGGCCAGTTCCTGCACCAGCAACTGGTTCAGGCTGGCCGCCGCTTCCGGACCCCGCAGACCCACCGGCATATGTCCCCGGGGCAGGGTCAGGTTGATGGCGGGCATCAGGGGCAGGGCGGTGTCCGGCGGGGTCATTGGCGCTACTCCGTTGGGGGCGTCGGGGGCTGACGCAAGGCGGAGATCGCAAGGGCTGTGCCGCTAGGTAAGCTGCTGATATTCAAGGGATTGGCGATTTGCAACAGGGGGACTGGCCCGCGTGGGGCAGTTTTTGCCGATCCCCTTTCGGCAGACCTCACCGGCAATGTCTGCCCGGCGTCGGGGCTGGGCGGGGCGACGGCGGGGCTGGCGCCGGCCGTATCATGCAGGTGTATGGTCCGGGGGTGGGGCCGCTCCCTGTGACGACAAGAAGGCTTGGCGAGCGCCCCCCGGACACGGCATGCTGCGGGTTCGGGTCTGCCCGTGCCGGGACGATGCCCGGATCAAGGCAGCGGTCCGGATCGAGGTAGCGAAAGTGACGGGAAGAATGCGCACACGTCTGGTGAGCATGGGTTTGGCGTCCTTGGCCGTTCTGGCCTTGCCGGCGGCGGTTGACGCCGCCCCCCCGGTGGCGCCGGCGACCACTTCGCCCACCGCCGCGCCATCCGCCCCCCCGCCGCCGTCCAGCGGTGGCCCGATGGCCGCCACGGTGATGGCCCTGGGCGCGCAGATGTCGCCGCATCGGGCCGCCTATCGCCTGACCCTGGCCTCGTCGCGGGAAGGCAGCCGGGTGACCGGCGTGGTCGGCGCCATGAATTTCGCCTGGAACGACGTCTGCCGCGGCTGGACGACGGAACAGCGCTTCCAGATCCGCTTCCTGTATTCGGAAGCCGACGACCAGGAGATGACCACCAGCTACACCACGTGGGAGGCCAAGGACGGCAGCGTCTACCGCTTCAACGTCCGCAAGCAGACCAGTGGCCAGCCGGATGAGGAGATGAAGGGCGTCGCCACCCTGAACGGCGAAGCGGGCGGCGTCGCCCATTTCGAGAGGCCCAAGCCGCTGGATGTGGAGCTGGCGCCCGGCACCGTCTTTCCCACCGCGCACACCCTGCTGCTGATCGACCAGGCCCGCCGCGGCGACACGCCCGTCTATGTCCGTCCCGTGTTCGATGGGTCGGAGGCGGAGGAGGCCGGGCCCGTGTCCGCCGTCATCGGCCAGGCCAAGCCCTTGGCCAAGGACGCCGTCGTCGTGGCCGCCTTGCACAAGGACAAGGCCTGGCCCGTCCATCTGGCGTTCTTCGCAAATGACGAGCAGCAGGCCCTGCCGGACTACGATACCGCCATGATGCTGATGGACAACGGCATCGTTCAGTCCATGCTGATCGACTACGGCGACTTCAAGGTGCGGGCCGAGCTGGTGGCGCTGGAGCCGCTGCCCAAGCCGGCCTGCTGACCGCGACGGGCTCCAAGCTAAAACCGCAGGAACAGGCTTTTCAGCCATACCGGGCTGGTCTTGGCCACTTGGCGCCAGTCGGCGATGTCCTCTTCCGCCCCGCCGGCGTAGCCCCAGGGGTTGAAAACCTTCAGGCGCCCGGTGCGATAGGCGGAGGCGTTGGGCGTCACCAGGGTCAGGCCATGCACCAGGGCGGTGGCGGCCAGCAGGGCGTCGCGGTTGTTGGGCAGTCCCACACTGGCGCGGCGCAGGGCCACGGCGGCGTCCACCGCCAGGATGCGCCCCTCGAACGCCACCATGACCCGGTCGTCCAGCCAGGCGCGCAGGGCGGCGCCCCCCGCCTTGTCCGCGCGCTCCGCCTTGGCCACCGACTCCGCCAGCTCCATCAGGCTGAGGGCCGACAGGAACAATTGCTGGCGGGGCACGTCGGCGGCCCAGGCGCGCACGCCGGCGTCCGGTTTGGCGCCGCGCAGTTCCACCACGACGGGGGTATCCAGCAGGTACATCAGCCGATGTCCATCCGTGTGGCGTCCAGCAGGGCGGCCTTGTCCGGGGAAAGGTCGTCAGGCATGGCCAGCAGGTCGACGATGCTCTGCCCGTCGCCGGTAAGTCTCAGGAAGGTCTCGAAATTCATCAGGACGTGGGTGGGCTTGCCCCGGTCGGTGATGAACACCGGCTCGCTCAACGCAGCCCGTTTGGCTCCGCCCACGTCCTGGTTGAAATCCCGACTGCTCATTGTAGGCATGTTGCTACATCCCGAGGGGCGAAAATGTTGCTACATTCCTACGTTTTTTATTCTTTGACAACGTTCGGCACCCGCCTCTAAGCCTGATATCGCTACCAGATGCAAGGCCGGGAAACGGCCCAATAAACAGGGTGGAATCGCGTCATGGCTTCAGACCTTTTTTCAGCCGACACGGTGCAGAACATCGTCGACACGGCATCACACCTGTTGTCGCCGCACGGGCCCAACGGGGCCATGACGCCGACGGATTTCAGCGTCCATTTCTTCCTGCAGTTGTCGGCCATCATCCTGACCTGCCGCGTCGTCGGCTGGCTGGGGCAGAAGCTGCTGGCCCAGCCCCAGGTGGTGGGGGAGATGATCGCCGGCGTGGTGCTGGGCCCGTCGCTGCTGGGCCTGCTGTTCCCCGGCCTGGCGGCCGAGCTGTTTCCCAAGGAAACCAAGAACGTACTGTATGTCGGCGCCCAGTTCGGTGTCGGGCTGTACATGTTCCTGGTCGGCACCGGATTCCGCGGCGACCATTTCCGCACCAACGGCAAAAGCGCCTTCGCCGTGTCCCTGTCCGGCATCCTGGCGCCGTTCCTGGTGGCCCTGCTGATCACGCCCATGCTGCTGGACGTGCCCGGCCTGTTCGCCGACGGGCTGCCCCGGACCCAGGCCACCCTGTTCCTGGGCGCCTGCATCGCCCTGACCGCCTTTCCCATGCTGGCCCGCATCATCCATGAACGCGGCCTCAGCGACAGCGCGCTGGGCACCTTGTCGCTGACGGCGGGCGCTTTCGACGATGCCGCCTCCTGGTGTGTGCTGGCCGTGGTGCTGGCGGTGTTCGGCGCCGGGCCGGGCGTGGCCGTGCTGGCCATCGGCGGCGGGGTGGGTTTCGCCCTGCTCGTCATCGTCTTCGGCCGCCGACTGCTGGCGCCGCTGGGCCGCGCGGTGGAGCGCCGGGGGGAGATGACGCACACCGTGCTGGCCATCACCCTGGCCGTGTTCGGCCTGTCGGCCTTCGTCATGGACGCGGTGGGCATCCATGCCATCTTCGGCGGCTTCATCGTCGGCACCGCCATGCCGCGCGGCCTGTTCGTGGAGGAATTGAAGAAGAAGGTGGAACCGGTGGCCGTGGTCCTGCTGCTGCCCATGTTCTTCACCTATTCCGGCCTCAACACCCGCATGGACATGGTGAATTCCGCCTCCCTGCTGCTGATGGCGCTGGGCGTGCTGGTCGCGTCCATCGTCGCCAAGGGCGTCGCCTGCTATGCGGCCGCCCGCTTGTGCGGCGAGGACAACCGCACCGCGCTGGGCATCGGCGCCCTCATGAACTCGCGCGGGCTGATGGAACTGATCATCATCAACATCGGCCTGCAAAAGGGCATCATCGGGCCGACGCTGTTTTCCATGCTGGTGCTGATGGCCATCGTCACCACGATGATGGCGTCCCCGCTGTTCGAACTGGTCTATGGCCGCAAGGCCCGGGCCAGCGGCGAGCTGGGGGCGGTTCCGGAACGAGCCTGAGGCGGCCCCCATGACGCGCACGCGGACCATCCTGATCGTCGGGGGCGGCACGGCCGGATGGCTGGCTGCCGCCTACCTCGCCCGGTACCTGGGCGTGCGCGAGGATGGGCCGATCCGCATCACCCTGCTGGAATCGCAGGACATCGGCATCGTCGGGGTTGGGGAGGGAACCTTTCCCACCATCCGCGGCACCCTGAAATTCCTGGGCATCGACGAAACGCGCTTCATGCGCGAGACCGCCGCCACCTTCAAGCAAGGTATCCGCTTCGACCGCTGGGTGACGGGGGCGGAGGACGACAGCTTCTTCCATCCCTTCGAGGCGCCCTTTCCCATGGAGGGGGCCGGCCTGGTGCCGTACTGGTTGTTGCAGGAGCGGGACGCCCGCCCGCCCTTCGCCCAGGCCATGACCTTCCAACCCCGGGTGGCGGAGGCCCGGCGCGCGCCCAAGCGGGGGCCCGAGGGGGATTTCGAGGCGCCGCTGAACTACGCTTATCATTTCGATGCCGCCAAGGCCGCCGCCGCGCTGGCCCGCTGTGCCCGCGACCTGGGCGTCCTGCACCTTCAGGGCACCGTGACGGACGTGATGTTGGGGCCGGATGGGGCCATCGATCATGTGCTCACGCGGGAGCAAGGGCCACTTTCCGCCGACTTCTACCTTGATTGCAGCGGATTCCGCGCTGAACTCATCGGCCGCGCCTTGGGTGTGCCGCAAAAGCCGGTGAAGCCCATCCTGGCCACCGACCGCGCGCTGTCCTGCAAGGTGCCGCATGGCATGCCGGACGCGCCGCTGGAAAGCGTCACTCTGGCCACCGCCCACGCCGCGGGCTGGACATGGGACATCGGGCTGGAAGGCGGGCGGGGGATAGGCTGCGTCTATTCCAGCGACCATATGTCGGACGACGCGGCCGAGGCCGCGCTGCGCGCTTATCTGGCCCCGATGCTGGGCCGGGACGCGGCCCCGCCGCCCCTGCGCCGCATCGCGTTCGACCCCGGCTATCGCGAGACGCCCTGGGTCAAGAATTGCGTCGCCATCGGCCTGTCGGGCGGCTTCCTGGAGCCCCTGGAGTCCACCAGCGTGGTGCTGGTGGAGGTGGCGGTGGGCATGCTGGCCGAGCTGTTCCCGCATGACGGTGACTGGCAGGCGCCGGCCGCTCGCTTCAATGAGCTGATGACCCGGCGGTTCGAGAACATCGTCGCCTTCCTGAAGCTGCACTATTGCCTCAGCCGGCGGGAAGAGCCGTTCTGGCGGGACAACCGCGACCCCGCGACCATTCCGCCCGGCCTGCGCGACCTGCTGGCGCGGTGGCGCACCCGCCCGCCCAGCCGGTTCGATTTCGCGCTGGACCTGGAGGCCTTCGCCTACTTCAATTACCAATACATCCTGTATGGCATGGGCTTTGAAACCGACCTGTCGGCGGCCCGCGGCGCCTATCCCGACGTGGATGCGGCGCGCAAGACCTTCGCCCGCATCCAGGCCTATGGCGACCATGCCATCCGCGACCTGCCGGCCCACCGGGCGCTGATCCGGCGACTGAACCAGACCAGCGCCCCGGAGGACCGGGTGGCGTTACGCCGATAGCGCCGCCGGCGCTGGCTCGGCCAGCATGCTGCCGGTGTCGCGGGCGCGGATGTGCCAGCTGAACGCCTCTTCCAGGATGTGCGGCGTCTGGCCGCCCCGGGCCACGGCCCGGCGCACATAGTCGGCCATCTGTTCGCGATAGCTGGGGTGCAGGCAGTTCTCCATGATGGCGCGGGCGCGTTCCCGGGGGGCCAAGCCGCGCAGGTCGGCCAGGCCGCGCTCGGTGACGATCACGTCCACGTCATGCTCCGTGTGGTCTACATGGGTGACCATGGGCACGATGCTGGAGATGCGGCCGTCCTTGGCCAGCGACTTGGTGACGAACACCGACAGCTGGGCGTTGCGGGCGAAGTCGCCCGACCCGCCGATGCCGTTCATCATGTGCGTGCCGTTGACGTGGGTGGAGTTCACGTTGCCGTAGATGTCGCACTCGATGGCGGTGTTGATGGCGATCAGGCCCAGGCGCCGCACCACCTCGGGGTGGTTGCTGACCTCCTGCGGGCGCAGGATGATACGGTCGCGGTAGCTGGCGATGTTGGGCATGACGCGGGCCATCACCGGCGCCGTCAACACGATGCTGGAAGCCGAGGCGAAGGCCAGCTTGCCGGCGTCGAACAGGTCGAAAGCGCTGTCCTGAAGCACCTCGCTGTACAGTTCCAGGTCGGTGAAGGGGCTGTCCTTCAGGCCGGCCAGAACGGCGTTGGCGATGGCGCCGATGCCGGCCTGCAACGGCGGCAGGTGCCGGGGCAGGCGGCCCGCCAGCACTTCCTGCTCCAGGAAGGTGATCAGGTGGCGGGAGATGGCGGTGGTGTCGGCGTCCGCCGGCTGCAGCGTGGTGGCGCTGTCCGGCTGGTTGGTCACCACGATGGCGGCGATCTTGGCCGGATCGATCTGTACCGCCGGGGTGCCCACGCGGTCCGACGCCTTGGTCAGTTCGATGGGCTCGCGCGCCGGGCGGCGCTTGGGGATGTAGATGTCGTGCAGCCCTTCCAGGTCCGCCGGCTGGGCCAAGTTGATCTCCACGATCACCTTGTCGGCCAGGATGGCGAAGCTGGCGGAATTGCCGACCGAGGTGGTGGGGACGATGGCGCCCGTCTCGGTGATGGCCGTGGCCTCGATCACCGCGCAGTCCAGGTGGCCCAGCGCGCCGGAGCGCAACTGCTCCACCATCTCTGACAGGTGCTGGTCGATGAACATCACCTCGCCGCGGTTGATGGCGGCGCGCAGGCGGGCGTCGGCCTGGAAGGGTAGACGCCGCTTCAGCATGCCGGCGTCCGCCAGCATGCCGTCCAGGTCGTTGCCCAGGGAGGCGCCGGTCAACAGGTTGATGTGCAGGGGCTCGGCCCGGCCGCGATTGATCAGGGCCAGGGGGACGGCCTTGGCATCGCCGGCCCGGGTGAAGCCGCTCATGCCCACCGTCATGCCGTCCTGGATCAGGGCGGCCGCCTGCTCGGCGGTCATGATGCGATCATGCAGGCTGCTCAGACGAATTCGCTCTCTAACCATGTTCTTGTCCGTTGTTCGGCACCGTCCCCTGGGGGCGGTCCCAGGGACTGATGACCGGAGGTCCTGGCGGACCCTGGTCATTGTGGTCCCTTCGGGGTGCGGGCACCGAATATTTGGGACCCGGCACCCCCACCCCTCCAATAGTTTCTCACAGGCGCAACGATCATGGATTTTGATCGCGGGGCGGGGGCTGATCCATATCAATAAGATATCAAAGACGCCATTCCGATATATTAGACCAACGGCGGGAAGCGGGCGCATAGTTCATCTCACCAACGACCGCGCCGACTGCAGGCGCTGGACCTCACAGGACGCGGCCCGGTTGATTGATGGAGATGATGGAATGTTCGCCCCGTTGAAGAATTCGTCCCGCACGTATGCCTTTGCCGCCGCCCTGTCCGCCCTGGCGCTGTCCGCGCCGCTGGTGGCCTGCGCCGGCACCGGGACGGAGGTGGTGATCACCCCGGCCGTCCACCAGGCCTGCGAAGCGATGGGCCTGAACCCGGCGAATTCCGACTTCGCCGCCTGCACCACCGTGCTGACCCATGTGAAGGGCGAACACGCCCAGGTTTCGCCCCAGGTCGGCCGTGAACAGAAGGCCTGTGCCATGGCGGGTGCCGCCCCCGGCTCCGCCGCCTTCGCCTCTTGCGTCGACAATCTGGACGCCGCGCTGACGGCGCAGACCCTGTCGATCAATTGATGAGGCCCCTGCGGTAATGTCTTTGGGGCGGGGGGATACGGTGGTTGATCCGGTTCCACCCCCTCCGCCCCTCACGTGACGGCGCCCGTCCGCCCTCCTCCCATCGGGTTGCCGGGAGCCGTCACGCATAGGAAAGGACGTGGTCTGCGGGCCGCGTCCTTTTCTTTTCCGGATCGATCCAACCTGAGGTTTTTTCCGTCATGGCCGAATTGGATGTCGCTGGCATCTTCATGGCCCCCATTGTCGGCTATGGTGCCGTCACCCTGGTCTTGTTCCTGATCCTGCGCGGCTTGCTGGCCCAGCTGGGTTTCTGGCGGATCATCTGGCACCCCGCCCTGTTCGAAGCGGCGTTGTTCTCCATCCTGCTGTCCGGCCTGGTGCTGCTATGAAGGCCCGTCTGGCGCCGCTTCTGCGGGCCCTGGGCCGGGGTGGGGCGACCCTGGCCATGGTGGGCGTGGCCATCCTGCTGATCGGCGCCCTGTGGCAGCGCTACATGCTGGCGCCGTGGACGCGGGATGGCCGCGTGCGGGCGGAGGTGGTTGACGTGGCGCCGGAGGTGGCCGGCACCATCGTCGACATACCCGTCCACGACAACCAGCTGGTGCGCAAGGGCGACGTGCTGTTCGTCATCGACCCCGTGCGCTTCCGCATCAATCAGGCCCAGGCCCGCGCCGCCGTCGCCGCCGCCCGGGACGAACGCGCCCTGAAGCTCAGCGACGCCCAGCGCCGACAGGGACTGGCCGGCGTGGTGTCGGATGCGGAGCAGGAACGGTTCCGCAGCACCGCCAGCGTGGCCAACGCCCAGTTGGACGCGGCGGAGGCGGCGCTGGACCTGGCCAACCTGAACCTGGAGCGCTCCGTCATCCGGGCCCCGGTCAATGGCTATGTCACCAACCTGCGCCTGCGGGTGGGCGACTACGCCACCGTCGGCCAGCCCCGGGTGGCGGTCATCGACACCGACAGCTTCTGGGTCAGCGGCTATTTCGAGGAAACGAAGCTGGCCCGCATCCATGAGGGTGACACCGCCCGCATCAAGCTGATGGGCTACACCCCGCCCCTGACCGGCCATGTCGAGACCATCGCCCGCGGCATCAACGATCGCAACAGCGCGCCCAACGCCTATGGCCTGCAGGACGTGAATCCCGTCTTCACCTGGGTGCGGCTGGCCCAGCGCATACCTGTGCGCGTGGGTATCGACACCGTTCCGCCGGGCGTGGTGCTGGCCGCCGGCATGACCTGCACGGTGTCGGTCGGCGATGAGGCGCAGCGCCCGCAGGGTCTGGTGGGCCGTGTCCTGGCCCGCCTGGAATCGAGGATCTGAGCCATGACCCGCTGTAAAGCCCTGGCGGCGCTGCTGCTGGGGGGCGTGGTATCGGCCTGCACCGTCGTGGGCCCCGATTACAAGCCGATTCCCCTGGATGACCTGCCCAAGGGCTGGACGGAGCAGTTGCCCCCGGCGGCCGGCGTTGACGCCATGCGCGCCTGGTGGGACAGCTTCCAGGACCCCACCCTCAGCCGCCTGGTCCAGGCGGCCATCGCCGATAACGAAGACCTTAAGATCGCGCGCCAGCGCCTGGTGCAGGCCCGCGCCGCCCGCGTCATCGCCAAGTCCGCCGACCTGCCCGATGTCCGCCTCGGTATCGATCCGGCCTTGCAACGATCCAGTGAAAGCGTGGATTGGCCGGCGGGCATCGGCAGCTATCACACCTGGCAGGCGGAGTTGGATGCCACGTGGGAGATCGACGTCTTCGGTGGCACCCGCCGCGCTGTCGAGGCGGCTGACGCCGACATCGCCGCGACGGAGGAGGGGCGCCGCGCCATCCTGGTCAGCCTGCTGGCGGAGGTGGCGACGGATTACGCCCGGCTGCGCGCGGCCCAGCTGCGCCTGACCATCGCGGAAAACAACATCGCCGTCGCCGCCAAGGCCCTGGACCTGGCCCAGCGGGCTTATCAGCGCGGCTTGGGCACCCTGCTGGACGTGGCGCAGGCCAAGTCACAGCTGGAAACGGTGCAGGCCGCCACCCCGCCGCTGCAGGCCACCGTGGCGCGCATGAGCCACGCCATCGCCATCCTGCTGGGCCGCTATCCGGGAGAGCTGGAGGCTGAGCTGTCCCAGCCGGCACCCTTGCTGACCGTTCCCGCCAGCCTGCCGGTGTCGCTGCCGTCGGAGGTGGTGGCCAACCGGCCGGACATCCGCCGCGCCGACCGGCGCTATGCCGCCGCCAACGCCCGCATCGGCGTGGCCACGGCCGCCAGCCTGCCCCATTTCGCCATCCCGTTGACGCTGATGCCCCAGGCGGCGGACCTGGGCAAGTTGTTCAGCCTGGCCAGCCTGACCTATTCCCTGGGCGCGCAGGTCGCCGGGCCCGTCTACAACGGTGGCCGCGACGACGCCCGCATCACCATGGCCAAGGCGGACGCCGAGGCCGCCCGCATCGATTACGAGCGGACGGTGAAGGAGGCGCTGCGTGATGTGGAGGACGCGCTGGTCAACTACCAGACGGAAAGCCGCCGGCAGCAAAGCCTGGCGGCGGCCCGCGTCGATGCCGCCCAGGCTCTGGACCACGCCACCCGTCTCTATGGCGCCGGCCTCACCGACTTCCTGAAGGTGCTGGACAGCGAACGCCAGGCCTATCAGGCGGAGGATCGGGAGGCGGAGAGCCGCCTGGCCCGGGTGGAACACGTCATCACCCTGTACAAGGCTCTGGGCGGCGGCTGGCAAGGGGTGGATTTGGACGCCGCCCCCGCTGTGGATGGCCCCGCCGGGGCGGCGGCGTCCCGCGATTAGGGTTCCGCCAGCGCGCCCGCCAGGGCGACGAAGGCGCGCACGGCCGGTGCCGCGTCCTGCGCCCGGTGGGCCAGCGCCAGGGTGTAGTGGATGTCGTCGTCGGCCAGGGGGCGATAGACCACGCCCTCCACCGCCATGGAGGCGATGGTTTCCGGCATCAGGGAAACACCCAGGCCCGCCGCCACCAGCCGTATGGTCAGTGAGATCTGCGGCACCGACTGAACCACCTGCGGCGCGAAGCCATGGCGGGCGCACAGCTCGTCGATCAAGCTGCGCAGCTCGGCGGCGGCGGCGCGATGGTGCAGCACCATGGGCTCCCTCGCCAGACCGGCCACCGGGACGGCCGGCAACTGGGCCAGCGGATGGCCCGCCGGCAACGCCACCACCAGCCCCTCCGGCCGCAGCGGCAACACGGCCACGCCGCCCGGCAGGCTGAGCGGCGGCAGGCGGATGAAGCCGACATCCACGTCGCCGGCGGCGATGGCGGCCAATTGCGGGCCCACCGCCATTTCCACCAGGTTCAGGTCCACACCCGGATGAGCCTGCCGGAAATCGCGCAGGACGGCCGGCATGAGGGCGCTGAGTCCCGCGGAACCGACGAAGCCCACCTCTAGCCGCCCGACCTCGCCCCGCCCGGCCAGGCGGCCGATGGTCTCCGTCCGCGCCGCCTGCTCCAAGGTCTTGCGCGCCTCCGCCAGGACCAGGACACCAGCGTCGGTCAGGCTGATCCGGCCGCGCGTCCGGTTCAGCAATTGGGTGCCGATCTGCCGTTCCAGCGATTGGATCTGTTGGGTCAGCGCGGGCTGCACGATGTGCAGCCGCTCCGCCGCCCGGCCGAAGTGCAACTCTTCCGCCAGCAGGACGAAGGACCGCAGCAGTTTCAGTTCCAGCATGATGTCCTCAGGCCTTGGTGGTCGCGCTATGGATGGCGGCGGCGCGGCGGGCCTGGGCCACCAGCGCGCGCGCGGCGGCGGCCCCCTCGTTGGCGCGGTAGACCAGCATGATGGGGGCGGTGTCATCCCCGCCCTTCAAATCCAGCAGCCGCACGCCCTCCTGGCCCATGTTGCGCATGCTGTCCGGCGCCAGCGCCACGCCCAGCCCGGCCTCCACCAGGTTCAGCAGCGGCGGGAAGGCCGGCACCTCCTGCACGATGCGGGGGCTGAACCCGGCCTTGCGGCAGGCGGCGATCATGATGTCATAGATGTTGGGGCCGGCCGTGCGCGGGATGATCAGGAAATCCTCATCCGCCAACTCCGCCAGATCCAGGGTGCCGGCGTCCGCCAGGCGATGGCCCAAGGGCAGGGCCGCCAGCAGCTTTTCCTCCACCACGGCGTAGGTGGTCAGGCCGGGTATCTCCGCCGTCCGGCCGCGCACCAAGGCCACGTCCAGCGCGCCGTCGCGCACCGCGTCGGTCAACTGCCCGAAATCGTTCAGTTCCAGGGTCACCTGCACGCCGGGATGCTGGGCGCGGTAGTCGCGGATCAGCCGGGCGATCCAGGGGTGGGCGGTGACCGACATGCTGAGCCCCATGCGCAGGCGCCCTTTTTCCCCCCGCGCCACCTGCCGCGCGCTGGCCAGGGCCTGATCGATCTGGGCCAGGATGGCCTTGGCGTCCTTCAGGAAGCTGACGCCCACCGCCGTCAGCTCCACCCCTCGGGACAGCCGGTGGAACAGGGGGCTGCCGATCTCCCGCTCCAGCTGCTGGATTTGCTGGCTCAGCGGGGGCTGGCGGATGCCCAGCTTTTCCGCCGCCCGGGTGAAGTGCAGTTCCTCGGCGACGGCGGTGAAATAGCGCAGGTGACGGATGTCCAAGACGGCGTGCCTATGTGTTTTGGATATCGAAAAGCAGTAGGCGATATATTGGACTGTAGGCCAGGTGGGGAGCATCATGCAAATCGATGAACTGGCTGGCGTTCCGCTCATGGGCGGTTCCGGGCCCCAACTCCGCGTGGCGTTTCCCCCCGTGTCCTCCCCAAGCCTAGCCCCCGCCGTCGCCCCCTCGCTTCCCGTCCTCAAGGGGCTTGGACTGCCGCGGATGGGGGAATGGATGCCCAGTCGGGGGGCGGTGGGGCACGCCGTGCGCACGGCGCTGGCCACTTTACTGGCGCTCTACCTCGCCTACGCGCTGCAATTGGAAAGCCCGCAGACGGCGGCGGTGACGGTGCTGATCGTCAGCCATCCCATGAGCGGGGCCGTCATCGCCAAGAGTGTTTGGCGCATCGCCGGCACCCTGGTGGGGGCTGCGGCGGCGTTGGCGCTGATGGCGGGCTTCGGCCAGTCGCCGGAGGCCTTCCTGCTGCTGTACGGCCTGTGGCTGGCGGGCTGCGTGGCGCTGGCCAACCGGCTGCGCCGCTTCCGGTCGTACGCGGCCGTGCTGGCTGGCTACACCTTGGCCCTGGTGGCGCTGGGCGCGGTGGATGATCCCTTGCGCACCTTCGACATCGCCGCGGCTCGGGTGGCGGCCATCGTCGTGGGCGTGCTGGCCAAGATGATGGTATCCGGCATCCTGTGGCCGGTGACGGCGGCCCAGCGGTTGGAGAGCCGGGTGGCCCGCGTCACCGCCGCGGTGATCGGGGCGTTGGCCGATGACCTGACCGGGGCGGGCACGCCCGGCCGCCGGCACCGGGACCTGTTGGCCGAGTTGCAGGGCCTGGATGATCTGGCGACGTACGCGGCGGTGGAATCAGCCGCGTTCCGGCGGCAGTCCGATGGCGCGCGGGTGGCCGCCGCCGCGCTGTTCGGCCTTCTGGCCCGCATGGACGCCGCCCGCCGGGCGCTGGCGTCGCTGCCGGCCGCCGCCGAGCCCTTGCTGGCCTGCCTGAGACCGTTGGGGGAGGGCGACGGCCCGGCCTTCCGCATCGCCGCCGCCGCCGCGCGGCGCCGCCTGAGGGTGGCGCTGCACCTGGCCCATCGGGCCGGCGATACCGCCGCGCTGACCGCCGCGCACCAGTTGGGGGAGGTGCTGGACCTTCTGGTCCAGGTGGCCGTGGCGCGCGACCCGGCCCGCCGCCTGGCCTTCACCCTGCCCGAGCCGGCGGACGGCCCGCTGGGCAGCGCGGTCATCGCGGCGCTCCGCACGCTGATCTCCGTCGGCCTGGCGGCCAGCTTCTGGGTCGCCACCGAATGGCCGGCCGGAACCATCATGCTGAGTTGGACCAGCGCCTTCGGAGCCCTGCTGGCCAGCCGCGCCAACCCGGAGCAGGTCAGCGTCCAGGTTTTTCGCGCCGCCCTGTGGGCGGGGCTGCTGGGCCTGCCCGTGACCTTCCTGCTGCTGCCGGCCTTGTCGGAGTTCTGGGGCCTGTCGTTGGTGCTGGCGCCCATCATCGTGGTCGCCGCCCTGATGTCGCAACGACCGGGGCGGGGGGATTTCGGCAGCTTCATGCCCTTGCTGTTCCTGACCCTGGTGGCCCCCACCAACCCCATGAATTACGACCTGCAGGCGTTTCTCAACGCCGCCGCCGCCATCGTGATGGCCGCCATATGGATTCTGCTGACCTACCGGCTGATCCTGCCGGTGGACGGGAAGGGGGAGGTGCGCCGCCTGCTGGTCAGCTTCTCCGCCAGCGTCCGGGCCTTGGCGTCCGGGGCGGCGTCGCCGGATGGCAAGGCGTGGGAATACCGCCATCATCACCGCCTCGCCCGGCTGGCGGTCTGGGAGGTGGCCTCCGGCGGCGGGGTGGCCGGGAATGGGGACGGCGCCCTGGCCCAGGCGCGCGCCCGCATGGACGTTGGGCGGGCGCTGATCGCCATGCGCGGCCTGCTCCCCGGGCTTGGCCCCCAGGACCGCCGCCGGGCCGAGCTGGTCATGCTGGCGCTGGGGCGACTGATCGAGGACCCGCCCCGCCTCTCCGCCTTCGCCCGGCGGGCGGGCCGCCGGCTGGAGGTGGCGGCGGATGATGCGGAAGGCGCGCGGCGCCGCGGTCTGCTGGACCTCGCCGCCTGGTGCCGGCAATTGGCCGGGGCCCGCCCGGACTGAAAATTATCGCGCGCGGCGATATTCCGGTCGATTCCCTCTAGTCCAACGTTAATCGCGGACTACCTGTTCGGATGAGGTGGGCGCCTTAGGGCTACCCAGAGGGCCTATAACAAGGGTTGGCAGGCACGGATGGCAGCGCGACATCGAACCGGCGGCGCATAACCTGCGGGCGCGCCCCATAACGGTTGTACCCGCCCGACTTGTCCTTTAGTGTAGCCCCCACATCGCTACGGACCGCCTCATGGCCACGGTTGCCGCCGCCAAAAAATGTGTCCTCATCGTTGAGGACAACGAACTTAATATGAAGCTTTTCAATGATCTGCTGGAGGCGCACGGCTATCGCACGGTGCAGACCCGCGATGGCGTCATGGCGGTGGAGTTGGCGCGGCAGCACCGTCCGGACCTTATTCTTATGGATATACAGCTTCCGGAGCTTTCCGGTCTGGACGTGACGCGCTGGTTGAAGGAGGATCAGGAGCTGGGGTCGATCCCGATCATCGCCGTCACGGCCTTTGCCATGAAGGGCGACGAGGAGCGTATCCGGGAAGGCGGTTGTGATGATTACATCGCCAAACCCATCTCAGTCGCCACTTTCATCCGGACAGTTCGGCGCTTTCTGGATTAGGGTGCGCGGTAGTGCCTTTTGATCAAGCTGTGGCGTTTCCGCCGCGGCCGGAATAAGTGGTGTCATGTCGGCTCGCGTCCTGGTCGTTGATGATGTCCTGCCCAACGTCAAGCTGCTCGCGGCGAAGCTGACGCGCGAGTATTTCGACGTCATCACCGCCAGCAGCGGGCCGGAGGCACTGGAGAAGATCAAGGCGCATGCGCCCGACATCGTGCTGCTGGACGTGATGATGCCCGGCATGGACGGGTTTGAGGTGTGCGAGCGCATCCGCAGCGACCCCGCCATCATGCACATCCCCGTCGTGATGGTGACCGCCCTGTCCGACATCGCCGACCGCGTGCGGGGGCTGGAGGCTGGCGCCGACGATTTCCTGACCAAGCCCGTCAACGATGTGGCGCTGTTCGCCCGCGTCCGCTCCCTGGTCCGTCTCAAGATGATGATGGACGAATGGCGCCTGCGCGAAAGCACCTCGGGCCAGCTGGGCATGCTGGTGTCCACCGACAGCATGCACAACCAGTCGGCGGAGGGCGCCAACGTCCTGGTGGTGGAGGACAGCTCCATCGACCTGGACAAGATCACCGAGACGCTGTGCCGCGACCGCGGCCGGGTGGCGGCGGCCGACACCTGCGCCAAGGGCCTGGAGCAGGCGCTGGCTGGTGATTTCGACTTCATCGTCATCAGCCTGACGCTGATGCGGGAGGATGGCCTGCGCCTCTGCTCCCAGCTGCGCTCGCAGGAGAAGACCCGCCAGGTGCCGGTCCTGCTGGTGGCGGACGAAACGGATATCGACCGCGTGGCCAAGGGCCTGGAGCTGGGCGCCAACGATTACCTGATCAAGCCCATCGACCGGAACGAGTTGATGGCCCGGGCGCGCACCCAGATTCGCCGCAAGCGTTATCAGGAGCGGTTGCGCGCGAATTATGAGCAGAGCCTGTCCCTGGCCCTGACCGACAGCCTCACCGGCCTGTTCAACCGCCGTTACTTGAGCGCGCACCTGCCGCGCCTGCTGGACCGGGGCGGCGACAACCACAAGCCGGTGGCCGCCCTGTTGTTCGATATCGACCATTTCAAGGTCGTGAACGACACCTACGGCCACGGCGTGGGGGACGAGGTCTTGAAGGAGGTGGCGCAGCGCGCCAGCCGCAACCTGCGCAACTTCGACCTGGTGGCCCGGCTGGGCGGCGAGGAGTTCGTCGTCGTCATGCCCGACACCGATCTCGCCGCCGGTGTCCTGGTGGCGGAACGCCTGCGCCGCCGCATCGCCGAGACGCCGTTCAAGGTCAGCGTCGATGGCGGGGAGATCACGGTGACCATCTCCGTCGGCGTGGCCGTGGCCGATGGCGCCCTGGGCGATGGCCGCATGGAAACGGGCGACAGCCTGCTGCGCCGGGCCGACATGGCCCTCTATGAGGCCAAGCGCGCCGGTCGCAACCGCGTCGTGACCGACAGCAGCCTGGAGGCGCCGCCGTTGGCCCGTGCCGCCGACACGCCGGATCTCACCCTGCCGGGTTGATGTTTTCTTAGGCGTCGCGCCTATCAGCCGCGTATCAACCCCGGTACAGGCGCTTGCGCACGCTGTCCGACAGGCGCTGCCAGCGGCGGGCCAACTGTATGGCCAGGGGCTGGCCCTCGTGCCGGCCGGCGGGGCGGGCGCCGATGCGCGAATCCATGTCGGTGCGCTGGCGGACGGGGATGGGGCGCACCAGGTAGGGGGCGATGCCGTTGTCCCAGTAACGGTCCATGGTCTGGTCCACCGGCATGAAGATGCGCCGACCGTAGTCCAGCATGCGCCTGGCCCCCTCCAGGCGGATGAGATAGGCGCCGAAGCCCAGCACGTGGGTGCCTAGGCGCACCAGCTCGCCATCGCGCAGGGTTTTAACGGTGCGTCCCCGGAACTTGGGGGACTTGGGCTCGCGCACGCGCGGGCGCAAGGATTCCAGCCGCACCACCTGCCATTCCGGCGCGGGGTCGGCCAGCAGATCGGCCACGATACGGGGCAGGGCGGGGCTCAGCTCCACATCGTCCTCCAGGATGAGGGCGGCGGGGATGTTCTCCCGCACCATGCGCTCATAAAGGCGATAGTGGCTGAGGTAGCAGCCGATCTCCGTGTCCAGCATCTCCACGCCATAGACGCGCAGCGCCTTCGCGCGGTCATAGGCGGCGCGGTCGGCGTCGCCGAGGGCACGGCCGTTCACCGCCGGCACGAACTCCGCCGCTAGCCCCAGGCGCGCGCACTGGTCGGTCATATGCGCGCGCCGCACCCCGTCATGCTCTAGATTGATGACGAAGACGGGGCACGGGAGTGTCGGGCTGGAAGGCACGGAAGCGGTGTTCCCAAGGTTCTGGCGCGCCGGGAGAATACCCCAGCCGCCAGACATGCCAATAGGAAAGGGCCGCTCGAGGAGCGGCCCTTCGCCTGACCAGTGTCCTTAACGGTTCCGGCATTCTGTCGCCCGTGGGGGCGGGGCATAGGGCCGGAACGGCGCGCCCGAGCGGGCGCGCGGGACTTACTTGATCTTGGCTTCCTTGAACAGCACGTGCTTGCGAGCAACCGGATCGTACTTCCGGAACTCCAGCTTCTCGGTCGTCTTGCGCGGGTTCTTCTTCTTCACGTAGAAGAAGCCGGTTTCAGCGGAGCTGATCAGACGGATCAGCACGGTATTCTGCTTGGCCATGACCTTTAATCCCACCTACGACAACCCCGTTCGGTCGCCACTCTGGCGGGTCGGGGGCGGTCAAAAACAATTCCGTACCGTGGCCCTCTGGGGCACGGCGTCGCGGCACTTTAGTCAGCGGGCCCTGAGAGTCAAGGCCAAAGAGCCATACGCCGCGGGAACGGGCGCTGCGGCGGGGGATGCGCGCCGTGCATGGGGCCGCGCCACCCCAGGTGGCCGGCCGCAGGCTGCCCCGACGCCGCTGAATGGACTATTCTGAACGCCTTCCGTGCGATCGTTGCACGGTGCCGGACAGGAGAAACCCCATGGCCTTTCCCACAGTCGTGAACAGCCAGATCACTGATTCGGTGACGCAGAGCAACGTGAAGGTCGTGGGCGAGACACCCGCCCAGGCCGAAGGCGAGCTGTTTCAGACGATGGCGGAATCAACCGGCACATCAATGGAAGGCGGGGCGCCGCCGGCTTCCGCGACGGAATAACGGTCCCGGCCGCGTCAGGGATCATTGCCCGCCGCTGGCTGGTCGGCCAGCAGGGGCTGGCCCGCCAGTTGGGCACGGCGCAACAGGGGTGGGTTAGCCAGCAGATCCTCCGCCACCGTCAGGTCCACCGGCGCCGGGCGATTGCGCTCCGCCGGGCAGGCGGCGGGCGTGCCGATGGGCCGCGGCTGGGCGCGCAAGGGGGCCAGGATGGCGGCGGGGTCGGTCAGCCCGGCGGTGCAGATGGCGGGCGCCAAGCCCTTATGGTCAAACATGCGGCCCGCCGGGGTCAGGATGCGCGACCAGGTGATGAACAGCTCCCCGCCATTGGGCAGGGGGGCGACGGTCTGGACCACGCCTTTGCCGAAGCTGGTGGTGCCCACGTCCAGCGCCCGCCCACTGTCGACCAGGGCGCCCAGCACGATCTCGGCGGAGGACGCGGTCTGTCCATCGGCCAGAACCACCAGGGGGGCGCCGTCCAGGATGTCGTCCGGCGTGGCGTCGTAGTGCTGCACGCTGTCGGGGTGGCGGCCCACGGTGTTCAGGATGGGGCCGCTGGTGATGAACAGGTCGGCCACGGCCACGGCCTGGTCTAGCAGGCCGCCGGTGTTGCCGCGCAGGTCCAGCACCCAGCCCGTGGGCGGGCCCGCCGTGCCGGCGGTGTCGCGCAGGTGGCGGACGGCGGCGGCCAGCGCGTCCGCCGTGCCGGCGTTGAACCGGCTGACATGCAGCACGCCCACCGCGCCCGTCCGCTCCGCCATCACCGTGGGCAGGATGATGCGCTGGCGGCTGATGAGCAGCGTCACCATGCCCCCGGTACGGGCGACGCGCACCGGCACGCCGGTGCCTTCCGGGCCGCTGAGGCGGTTCATCACCGCCTCGACCGTCAGGGTGGGGCCGCCCCCGCCGGTGGTATCCACGGGCAGGCCGCCCACGGCGACGATGACGTCGCCCGCCTGCAGGCCAGCTGTGGCGGCCGGGCTGCCGGGCGCCACGGCGAGGATGCGGAAGCCGCGCGGCGTTTCCTCCAGCGTCACACCGATGCCGACATAGCCCTCCCGCCGCGTCCGCTCCGTCCGCGCCGCCGCCGGCACGGAATAGCGGCTGTAGGGGTCGAGGTCGGCGGTGGCGCCCTCCAGCAGGGCGCGGAACAGGGTTTCCCGGTCCTGCTGGGCCGATGCCAGGTCGGTGGATTGCGCCACCACCCAATCGGTGATGCTGGCGGCCAGGTGCGCCCAGGGCGCCGCGTCTTGGCTTTGGGGCAAGTCGTTGGGGGACAGGGCAAAGGTGCGCGGCGTCCGCTTGCCCACCGCCAGGATCACGGTGGCCTGGTCGGGGGGCACGGTCACCGTCAGGTCCGGCACCACCCGGCCCGCGTGGATCAGGCCATCGACCACCAGGCGGCGCATGTCCACCGGGTCCAGGTACAGCTCATCGATCTTGCCGTAGGCGCTCTGGTAAAACTGCTCGGCGGTGACGCCCTTCCCGCCGGGGCTGCCAGCGCAGGCTGCGAGGGCGAGCATTCCGGCAAGCCCTGACAGGCCGGCAAGCGCTGACAGGCTCCGGGCCAGGGCGGCGCCCCGGCGGATATGCGCAGGCCTGACATTGGCGGTCCGGGCGCGGTTCGCCCGGCAGGTGGCCTGGGCCACGGCGCCTCCCGGTTTGTTGTTCCCTCAGCCGCGGATGCCCATGGCCCACTGCACGCCGATCACCGCCCCCTTGAACAGGGGCAGCAAGGCCAGCGACAGGCCCAGGGTCAACGGTCCCCACAGGGCGGCATGCACCCACAGGGGGGGATGAAAGTTCTGTTCCACCGCCAGGGCGGCGCCGACCACGATATGGCCGACGACGAAGATGGTAAAGTAGGGTGGCGCGTCGTCGGCGCGGAAATTACCCGTTTCCAACCCGCAGTTGGTGCAGACCGGCGCCACCTTGGTATAGCCGACGAACAGGGTGTGGGCGCCGCAGTTGGGGCAGCAGCGGCGCATGCCGCGCATCATGGCCGTGCCGACCATGCCCTTGGGCGGGGCGACGATCTCTTCCTGAGTGTCCGTCAAGGCATCCTCCCTCTCACCGGCGACACTGGGCCTCGGCGTCACCCTGACGGGATTATCGGGGGGAACGGGGTCGGTCGTCATGGCCTAGATGATGGGTATGGATGGAGCCATGGTCCAGGCGCGTTTGCCAGACCTCAGCCTTGCCATCCTCACCTGTTGTGATTTGCACGAATTGTGAGCCGGCGAAATCACACGTTGAGCTGCAACAGGTCCCAGCGGGTTCCGTAAAGGTCCTGGAACACCACCACGGTGCCATAGGACTCGACGCGGGGCTCCTCGCAAAAGGTCACGCCGGCGGCCGCCATGCGATGATAGTCGCGCCAGAAATCGTCGGTGCGCAGGAACAGGAAGACGCGGCCCCCGGCCTGGTTGCCGATGGCGGCCTCCTGCTCCGGCCCCGCCGCCTTGGCCAGCAGCAGGCGGGTCTCGCCAGAGTTTGGCGGCGAGCCGGGCGGCGCCATGACGACCCAGCGCTTGCCGCCGCCCAGGTCGGTATCCTCCACGGCGTCGAAGCCCAGCACGTCGCGGTACCAAGCCTTGGCCTCGTCATAATCGCGCACCACCAGGGCGACGCCGCCGATGAATTGCCGGGGGGTGGTCATACTCAGTCCTTCTTCGGCGGTGGCCGCTTGATGCGGGCCTTGGCCGTCTTTTTGGTCAGCCGCGCGCGCCCGCCCTTGCTGTCTGATTGGCCGCCGGCCAGCCACGGGGCGTCGTCGGTGTCCTCACCCAGCAGGGCGAAGACCATGCTGCCGGAGATGCGGTCGGCCTCGACCAGGCGGACCTTGACGATTGTGCCCAGGCGGTAGGTGCGGCCCCAGCGGCGGCCCACCAGCTGGTGGTTGGCCTCGTCATGGTCGTAGAAGTCGTCCGGCAGGGTGGAGATGGGCACCAGCCCGTCGGCCCCCGTTTCATCCAGGGTGACGAACAGGCCGAAGCGGGTGACGCCGCCGATGCGGCCGGTGAAGGTGCCGCCCACCCTGTCCGACAGATAGGCCGCGACATAGCGATCCAGGGCGTCGCGCTCCGCCGTGGCGGCGCGGCGCTCGGTGACGGAGATATGCTCCCCGACCTGCACCAGGCGGCCCGCTTCCTCCTCATCCAGCCCACCGGGCCCCAGGCCGTAGGCTTTCACCAGGGCGCGGTGCACCACCAGGTCGGCGTAGCGCCGGATGGGGGAGGTGAAGTGGGCGTAGCGCGGCAGGGCCAGGCCGAAATGGCCGATGTTCTCCGGCTGGTACAGCGCCTGGCTTTGGCTGCGCAGGATGACGGTGTTCACCAAGTCCGCCTCCGGCGTCTCCGCCGCTTTGTTCAGGATGCGGGTGAACAGGATGGGCTTCATCACCTGGCCCTTGGCCAGGGTGTAGCCCAGGGACCCCAGGAACTGGCGCAGTGCCTCCAGCTTGTCGCGCGCGGGTTCGGCGTGCACACGGTACATGCAGGGGCTGTGCTTGGCTTCCAGGGCCTCCGCCGCCGCCACGTTGGCGGCGATCATGAATTCCTCCACCAGGCGGTGGCTGTCCAGGCGGGGGCGCACGCCGATGCTCTGGATGGTGCCGGCCTCATCCAGCTTCACCACCCGTTCCGGCAGGTCCAGTTCCAGGGTGCCGCGGGCGTCGCGGGCCTTCTGCAGCACGGTGAAGGCGCCGTACAGCGGATTGATCACCCGCTCCATCAGCGGGCCGGTCAGGTCATCCGGCTGCCCATCCCGGGCCTTCTGCACCTGGGTGTAGGTCAGGCGCGCGACGGAGCGCATGAGGCCGCGCACGAAACGGTGACGCTTCAGGCGCCCTTGCGCGTCGATCCACATGTGGACCGCCAAGCAGGCGCGGTTGACCTCGGGCTTCAGCGAGCACAACTCGTTCGACAGCGCCTCGGGCAGCATGGGCACGACGCGGTCGGGGAAATAGACGCTGTTACCCCGGTCGAAGGCGTTGCGGTCCAGCGCCATGCCGGGACGGACGTAGAAGCTGACGTCGGCGATGGCCACCAGCAGGTGCCAGCCGCCGGGATTGTTGGGGTCGGTGTCGGGTTCGGCGAACACGGCGTCGTCGAAGTCGCGCGCGTCTTCCCCATCGATGGTGACCAGGGGAATGTCGCGCAGGTCGGTGCGCCCCTCCACCGTGGGTTCGGGGGCGGCCTCCGCCTCCTCGATCGCCGCCTTGGCGAACTGGGTGGGGATGGCGTGCTGGGCGATGGCGATCAGGCTGACGGCGCGCGGCTCCTCGATGCTGCCCAGCCGCTCCACCACCCGTACCTGCTTCAGACCCAGGCGGGAGGACGGCAGCAGTTCGGCCACCACCAGCTCGCCAGCTTGCGCGCCCTCCGCGTTGGCGTCGGCCACGGCGAATTCCGCCTTGGCGCGGCGGTCCACCGGCTTCAGCCGGCCGCCGTCACGGGCGCGCTCATAGATGCCGACGATGCGGGTGGCCGTGCCGCCGTCCAGCTTGCGCATGGTGCGGCCTTCGTAGACGTCCTCTTCGCTCTGCGGCCCACTGTCACGTAACTGGGGCTGGCGCGACAGGCGGGCCAGCACGCGGTCGCCCACCGCCAGGGCGGGATGGCCGCGCTTTTCGGCCGCCATGTAGATGCGGGGCGGCGGCGCCTCATGCGCCCAGCTGGTGGGCCTCGCCAGCACCTCGCCATCCGGCGTCACCTCCGCCACGATCAGCACCGCGACCTCGGGCAGGGCGGCGGGCACGGCCACGCGCCGGCCCTCGCCCTTCTCGATGCTGCCCTCGCCCTCCAGCTCCTTCAGCAGCTCCTTCAGGACGATGCGGCCGTCGCCGGTGATGTTGAAGGCGCGGGCGATCTCCCGCTTGCCCACGGGCACGGGGCTGGACTGGATATAGTCCATGATCTCTTCCCGGGTGGGGAAGGGGGCGTCGGCCGCACGGCGGGCCGGCACCGGCCTGGGCGAAGCCCGCCGGGGGCCCTCCGGACGCTTCGGCATGGTACTTCCTTAAGCTCGTGGTGGTCGGCGGGCTCAGTCGCCCGCCGCCGCCTTCTTCACTGTTTTGGCGGCCGCCGGCTTTTTCGCGGCCGTGGCGGTCTTCTTCGGGGCGGCGGCCTTCTTGTCCGCCGTTGCCTTGGTGGTCGCCTTCTTGGCCGCCGTTTTCTTCGGCTTCTCCTCGCCATCAGCCGCGGTGGTGGCCGCCTTCTTGCCGCTGTCCTTGGCCGCCTTGGCCGCCAGCAGCTCCACCGCCTGTTCCAGGGTGATGGTGTCGGCGTTGATGGCCTTGGGGATGCTGGCGAATAGCTTCAGGTGCTTCACATAGGGGCCGAAGCGACCGCTGCCCAGGGTGATGGGCTTGCCGTCCTTGGGATGGTTGCCCAACTCCCGGCCCGCCACCGTCTTGCGCGCCGCCACGCCGGCCAGCAGCACCACGGCCCGGTTCAGGCCGATGGTCAGCACATCGTCGTCCGGCGTCAGGTTCTTGTACGCGTCGCCATGCTTGAGATAGGGGCCGAAGCGGCCGATGCCGGCCGTGATCTCCTGCCCCGTCTCGGGATGCGGCCCCAGGCTGCGCGGCAGCGCCAGCAGGCGCAGCGCGATGTCCAGGTCCACGTCCTGCGGGTTCATGGCGCGCGGCAGCGACACGCGCTTGGGCTTGGGCTCATCCGGCGCGCCGGTCTGGACATAGACGCCATAGGGCCCGCGCTTCATGGACACGGGGTAGCCCGTTTCCGGATCGTTGCCCAGCTCGCGGTCGGCGTTGCCCTCCTCGCCGCCCTCGACGCTCAGGGGGCGGGTGTACTTGCAGCCGGGGTAGTTGGAACAGCCGATGAAGGCGCCGTTCTTGCCCAGCTTCAGCGACAGCCGGCCCTCACCACAGACGGGGCAGACGCGCGGGTCGCGCCCGCCCTCGCTCGGGGCCGGGAAGAAGTGCGGGCCCAGCGCCTCGTCCAGGGCGTCCAGCACCTGGGTGATGGTCAGGTCCTTGGTGCCATCCACCGCGCCGGAGAAGTCGCGCCAGAAATCCCGCAGCACCGTCTTCCAGTCGATGCGGCCGCCGGAGATGTCGTCCAGCTTGGTTTCCAGGTCGGCGGTGAAGCCGTACTCGACATAGCGGTTGAAGAAGTTCTCCAGGAAGGTCGTGACCAGGCGGCCGCGGTCCTCCGGCTCGAACCGGCGCTTTTCCAGGCGGACATAGTTGCGGTCCTGCAGCACCTGCAGGATGCTGGCGTAGGTGGAGGGGCGGCCGATGCCCAGCTCCTCCATCTTCTTCACCAGGCTGGCCTCGGTATAGCGCGGCGGCGGCTGGGTGAAGTGCTGGTCGGACTTGACCTCGCCCTTGGCCAGGTCGTCGCCGTCCTTCATGGCGGGCAGGCGGGTGTCCTTCTCCTCCTCATCGCCGGCGTCGTCGCGGTCCTCCTGATAGACCTTGAGGAAACCGTCGAAGGTGACGATGGAGCCGGTGGCGCGGAACTGTGCCTCCGCTTTGGGCGAGGCGATGTCGACCGACACCTGGTCCAACTCGGCGCTGGCCATCTGGCAAGCCACGGTGCGCTTCCACACCAGCTCGTACAGGCGCTGCTCGTCCTTGTCCAGGAAGCGGCCCATCTGGTCCGGCCGGCGGAACATGTCGGTGGGGCGGATGGCCTCGTGCGCTTCCTGCGCGTTCTTGGCGCTGGATTTGTACACGCGCGGGGCGTTGGGCAGGTACTCGTTGCCGAAGGCGGAGGAGATCAGGCGGCGGGCGCCGTCGATGGCCTCGTTCGACAGCTGCACGCCGTCGGTACGCATATAGGTGATCAGGCCCACCGTCTCGCCGCCGATGTCCACGCCCTCATACAGCTTCTGGGCGATGCGCATGGTCTTGGTGGCGCCGAAGCCCAGCTTGCGGCTGGCCTCCTGCTGCAGGGTGGAGGTGGTGAAGGGCGGGAAGGGGTTGCGGCGCACCTGGCGCCGTTCCACCGACCGCACCATGAAGGACAGCGGCCGGATGGTGGCCAGGGCCGCGTCGGCGTCGCCCTTGTTGCCCAGGGTGAACTTGTCCAGCTTCTTACCGTTCAGGCCCACCAGGCGGGCGGTGAAGGGCGCCCCGGACGGTGTGCGGAACTCCGCCTCGATGGTCCAGTATTCCTGCGGACGGAAGGCCTCGATCTCCGACTCACGCTCGCAGATCAGACGCAGGGCCACAGACTGCACGCGGCCGGCCGAGCGTGAGCCCGGCAGCTTGCGCCACAGCACCGGCGACAGGGTGAAGCCCACCAGATAGTCCAGGGCGCGGCGCGCCAGATAGGCGTCGACCAGTTCCTGATGCACCTCGCGCGGATGGGCGATGGCGTCCAGGACGGCGCTCTTGGTGATCTCGTTGAAGGTGACGCGTTTCACGTCCACCTTGCCGGTGATGCGCTTTTCGTCCAGCAGCTGCTTGACGTGCCAGGCGATGGCCTCCCCCTCGCGATCCGGGTCGGTGGCGAGGTAGATGCGGGTGGCGCCCTTGGCGGCCTTGGTGATGTCGTCGATATGGCGTTTGGAGCGGTCGCCCAGCTCCCACTCCATGGCGAAGTCCTCGTCCGGCTTCACCGAGCCGTCGCGGGCCGGCAGGTCGCGCACATGGCCGTAGCTGGCGAGAACGGTGAAATCATCGCCCAGGTACTTGTTGATGGTCTTCGCCTTGGCCGGCGATTCGACGATGAGGACGTTGCTGCCCGACAAGGGGACCCCGCACTGCAATAGGTGGCGATGCTTTCCGAAACGCTCCCCCGCGGCGGGACCGCCAGCTTCACGCCAGGCTGACCCGGCCGCCGGGATGGCGGTGCAGACGGCCCGCCAGCTCAAGTTCCAGCAGGATGGTCAGCACCACCGCCGCAGACAATTGGCAGTCCCGGACAATTTCGTCAATGTGTACCGGGGTGGGGCTTAAGCACAGGGTCACCTGCGGGCGGGCCGCCTCTATCTCTTTTTCGCCAGGATCGGCCGGGGGCGGGGCGGGGCCGGCGCCCGGCGGCGGGGCGTTGAACGCCGCCAAACCCTGCTGCCCCAGATAGGCCAGGATGTCCTCCGCCGTCTCCACCAACACGGCGCCCTCCTTAAGCAGGCGGTTGCAGCCCTGGGCGCGCGGGTCCAAGGGCGAGCCCGGCACGGCGAAAAGGTCGCGGCCCTGTTCCAGCGCCAGCCGGGCGGTGATCAGCGATCCAGACTTCAGCGCCGCCTCCACCACCAGCACGCCGCGCGACAGGCCGGAGATCAGGCGGTTGCGGCGGGGGAAATGGCGGGCCTGCGGCTCCGTTCCCGGCGGCGATTCGGCCACCAGGGCGCCTTGGTCGGCGATACGGCGGTGCAGTTCCGCGTTTTCCGGCGGGTAGATGACGTCGACGCCTCCGGCCAGCGCGGCGACGGTGCAGCGGTGCAGGGCCGCCTCATGCGCCGCCGTATCGATGCCGCGCGCCAGACCGGAAACGACGGAGATGCCGGCCTCTGCCAGGTCGCGGGCGATCATGGCGGCCAGCTTGCGCCCGGTCAGCGAGGCATTGCGGGCGCCCACGATGGCGACGGACGGGCGACTGAGTCGCGCCGGGTCGCCCAGCACGGTGAGGGCGGGCGGCGCGTCTTCGATGGCGGCCAGCTGGGCGGGATAGTCCGGCTCGCACCAGCACAGCAGGCGGGCGCCCATGCGCTCCAGCGCCACCAGCTCCCGCTCCGCCATCGCGCGGGGCACGATATTCAGGGGACGGTCGCGCCCGCCGCGCCGGGCTAGGTCGGGCAGGGCCTCCAAGGCCGCCGCCGGGGTGCCGAACCGCTCCATCAGCCGGTGGAAGGTGATGGGCCCCACCGACTCCGTGCGCGTCAGGCGTAGCCAGTCCAGGCGCTCGACAGGGGAAAGGGGGCGCGGGCTTCTCAATTCGGCTGTTCCGGAATCTTGAAGCCCAGATAGGTGCCGGCGCTGATGCCCAGGACGCCCAGGCTGTAGGGGTCGAGGTCCGGCATCTTGCGGTGGACCACCGTCTCGATCAGGAACAGCACGCCGATGACCACCGTCCACACCGCCGTCTGGAAACGGTGCAGGCTGATGCCGTTGGCGTCGGTCAGGATGTCGTGGATGAAGTTGCAGGACGCCAGTTGGCGGGCCAGGGTGTCGCGGGTGGCGGTCAGGGTGGGCAGGTCGGCCGGCGGCGTGGCCGGGTCGGCGATCTGCGTCAGCACGGCCTGGTAGGCAGCGAGGATGGGGTTGGTCTTGTTCTGCTCCACCATCGCCGCCCCCATGGCGGTGCCGGTGCCCAGGCCCATCAGGCACAGCGCCTGGCCCGTCAGGGTGTCCAGCTCCCCGGTCACCAGGAAGAGGTAGAGATAGGCCGCCAGCACGATGACGAACCACCAGGCCATCTGGCTTTGCGCCAGGCTGAAGGCCCGGCGCAACGGCTTGCCATGGGCGCCGGTCACGCCGGCGAAGGTGGCGGGCGCGTTGTCGCGCAGCATGTCGGTGGACATGGCCAGGTACAGCAGGGCGGCGGTGACCGCCACCAGCAGCAGCACGCTGCCCACCGCCAGGGTTTTTTCGCCTTGCGGCAGGGATTTCCAGGCCAGCGCGAGGCTGGCATCCCGGGCCGCGGCTGGGTCGGGAACGACTTCGATGTGGGTCATCCGCGTCACGCCCCCGGTGGCAGGCGCGTCCGGGGTCGGCGTGGTGGTGACGGGCGTTTCTGTGACTGTCCCCGGCGGCGCTGTCTGAGCGTCGGCCGTCGTCGCCGCCATATGGAACCCGGCACCCAGCAGCGCCAGCAACGCCGTCACCAAGAATATCCTGCGCACCATGCCCCTCCCCAACCGCAAGGCCCCGCCTGAGAGCGGTAAATCTATCGCGACACACCTATTGAGGGAACGACCAAACAGCGCGCCGCAGTAAAGTGGTGGCATGTGGCGACACGCGGGGGATACCTTGGGTCCATCCGATCGGTTCCTAGAAAGCTGCCCGATGCCGATGCTCGCCCGTCTCGCCCCGCTGGCCGCCGCCCTGTTGCTGATGTGCGCGCCCCTTGGCGTGCAGGCCGCCGTAAACGCGGGTGAGGGACCCAGTTTCAACTGTGCCGCCGCCGCCACGACGGTTGAAAAGGCCATATGCGGAGATGCCAACCTTTCTGCCTTGGACCGCCAGATGAATGAGACCTATCAGCAGGCCGTGCAGGCGGCCAGTTCGGTGGCCGGTCCCTGGAAGGAAGCAGTCTTCCTTGCGCAGCGGATTTGGTTGAGCCAGCGCAGCGAATGCTTTCTCGGCTCCAGTCATGATGCGCCGGATTCGGCGGGCGTGATTTGTCTGGGTCAGGCCTACGAGGCTCAAGTGGAGCGGGTGGCGCTTATCGGTGATTCACTTCGCAAAAGTCAGCAAAACATCCTGCTGCGGCGACAGAACCACGTTATCGAACAGCCCGGTGATGTAGACAGGGATCTAAAATTCCTGCCCGGGCAACTGCTGCGGCCCGCGTTTTCGGGCATGCTGGCGGCGCCGAAGGCTGCAGAGGGGCTTTTCCGCTTGTTCCAGACCACAGAAGCGAGGCTGGGCTTAGCCGTGGTGCTGCGGGTGACGGCTTCTGACCCCAAAGCCCACGATGCGGAAATCCGCCAGCTGTTGACCAAGGTTTCCGAGGCGAAGGACGATGAGAACGTCGCTTATTTCTCCCCTAAGCCGGAAGGCTACGACGGGACCATCGGCAGCTTGGTGATCTTCATGCGGGCTGCCGCCGGGTCGGCGGAGTTTCCCTGCGAGATGTATGAGCGCCATCCGGAATTGATCGATGCTATGGCGGCGGAGTTCGGAAGCTCGCAGGATGGCTATTTGCCCAACGCGGATTGTGGCGCCCGGGCCTATGCCTTGCCAGGCAGCGTATTTGCTATTGAACAGGCTTTGTCAGCTTTTGATGGCGGCGCTTTCGACCGGTGCACCGGAACCATGGGGTCCATGTACCGGCGGAGAGTTCGTCTTGCTGACGTGGCGATGCAGGTCGCTCCGCGCCGGCTGCTGGCGGAGGCGGCGGATCCGGACGAGAAGAACAATTCGGATCATGACCTCAGGATCATGCCCCTGCTGGCGTGGTCCTACGACAGCCCTTGGAACCGTCAGAAATTCATGGCCATACGTGACCTGTTCCTTAAAGCCCGCACGGATTTGGCGGTGATGTACCGTGGCCGCTATGGCCTGAAGGCGGACGAGGCCCTTTTGGCGGCCCATATCGGCCTGAATAACCGCTTCGACTGGACCCTGCGCGGACGGCCTAATGCCTTGCGCGCCGCCATCATGGATGCGGACGCCAAGCCGTCTCTGGCGGAGGTGCTGGCGTCCGGCCCACTGCCGCAAATCGTGGATGCGGAACCGCTGCTGTCGCTGGCCGTGGCGCGGCCGGCATCCCTGGCGGCCCTGCTGGCGGCGGGTGCCCCGGTAGATGGGACCAACCCCATCGGCAAGACGCCCCTGATGACGGCGGCGCAGTTCAACGCGCTGGAGGCGGTGCAGGCGCTGCTGAAGGCCAAGGCAGCCGTGAACCGGCAAAGCCTGGCGCCGGACCGTATCGAAGGCAACGATCCGCCAGGCGAGGGCGATATGCAGTCCGCCTGCGGCACCTATGCCATCACCCACGGCCAGCGCACCGCCCTGATGTATGCCGCCGCCAACGCCGGCCTGCCGGTGATCGAGGCGTTGCTGGCCGCCGGCGCCGATACCGCCCTGAAGGACAGCACCGGCCTGACGGCGCTGGATTATTTGGAGGGGCGGGGCCCGGTGCCGGCCAATCCACTGCTGACGGGTGCCGAGTTGGCCACGGCGCGGACATTGCTCACCCCGCGCGGACTTTGATGGCGGGCGGCGGCGGTGCCAGCCATCGTTGCCACGCCGGACCGATATATGAAGGAAGACTTTGTAGTTTACCTTCCTATCTGTTAGCCTGATGGGCATGAGCGATCCCCTGAACATGCCCGACGCGGGCGACCCCGATGCCTCGGCCGTCATGTCGACGGCGGTGGAACTGCGCGTGGTGCTGGGTCAGCTGCGGCGCAAGTTGCGTGAGCAGGCCAACGTCGGCGACCTGACGCCCTCGCAAATCGCCGTGCTCCGCCGGCTGGACGGTGGGCCGGCCACGGTAACGGCCCTGGCCAAGGCGGAGGGGGTGCGCTCCCAGTCCCTGGGCGCCACCGTCGCCGCTTTGGAGGCGGCCGGCCTGGTGGCCGGCAATCCCGATCCCGCCGATGGCCGCCAGACCTTGTGGGACCTGACCCCCGCCTGCCGGGAGTGGCTGCGGGTAAGCCGCGCCGCGCGGGAGGATTGGTTGTTCCGCGCCATGAACGCCCGCCTGTCGGCGGCGGAGCGGGCCGAACTGGGCCGCGCCGTCGACCTTCTGAAGCGTCTGGTCAACGACTGACAGTCCCAAATTTTAGGAGATCGGCCATGGCCGTCACCACCCTGGATGCCCGCACCGCCCTGATCATCGTCGATCTGCAGAAAGGTTTGCTGGCCATGCCCGGCCTGCCGCCCCTGGGCGGGGTGGTGGGCAACGCCGCCGATCTCGCCGCCGCCTTTCGCCGCAAGGGCTTGCCGGTGGTGCTGGTCACCGTGGCCGGCGGCCCCCCGGGCCGGACAGAGCACGGGCGTGTTCTCCGCGACCTGCCGCCCGATTGGGCCGAGCTGATCCCTGAACTGAACGCCCAGCCCGGCGACCACCGCGTGACCAAGCGCACCTGGGGCGCCTTTCCCCACACCGACCTGGATGCCCACCTCAAGGCCCAGGACGTGACCCAGGTGGTGGTAGCGGGTGTGGCCACCGGCATCGGGGTGGAATCCACGGCGCGCGAGGCGCATGCCCTGGGCTACAACGTCACGCTGGCGGTTGACGCCATGGCCGACCGCGATGCCGCGGCCCATGACCACAGCGTCACGCGCATCTTCCCCCGCCTGGGGGAGACGGGGACGACGGCCGATATCCTGGCCCTGCTGGCCGGCACGGCATGACCGCGCCCGCTATTTCGACCAGCACCTTTCGCGCCCTGGCCAACCGTAATTTCCGCCTGTGGTCCGCAGGCGGCATCGTGTCCAATGTCGGCACCTGGATGCAGCGCACGGCCCAGGACTGGCTGGTGCTGACGGAACTGGCGCACGTCAACGGCGCCTCCGCCGTGGGCGTCGTCATGGCCCTGCAGTTCGGGCCGCTGGCGCTGCTGCTGCCCTTCAGCGGTTTCGCCGCCGATTATTTCGACCGCCGCCGCCTGCTGTTCTGTACCCAGGCGGCCTCCGGCCTGCTGGCGCTGGGCCTGGGACTCCTGACCGTGCTGGGGCTGGTGCAGCTATGGCATGTCTACATCTTCGCCTTCCTGCTGGGCTGCGTGGCGGCCTTCGACTCTCCCGCCCGCCAGACCTTCATCGGTGAACTGGTGGGGGAGGCGGACCTGGCCAACGCCGTGGCGCTCAACTCCACCTCCTTCAACGCGGCCCGCATGATCGGCCCGGCGGTGGCGGGCGTGCTGATCACGGCGGTGGGCACGGGCTGGGTGTTCCTGATCAACGCCGCCTCCTTCGTCGCCGTCATCGGGTCGCTGTGCCTGTTGCGGCCGGCGGATTTCCACTCCCGTGTGCGGGCGGTGCGCAGCCGGGGCAGCTTCGTCGAGGGCTTCCGTTATGTCTGGCGCCGGCCGGATTTGCTGGCCGTGCTGCTGATGCTGTTCCTTATCGGCGCCTTCGGCCTGAACTTCCCCATCTTCATCTCCACCATGTCGGTGCACGCCTTCCAGGCCGGGTCGGGCGAATATGGGGTGCTCAGTTCCACCATGGCCATAGGCTCCGTTGTTGGCGCCCTGCTGGCGGCCAGGCGCGGGGCCCCCTCCGTGCCCCTGCTGATCGGTGCCGCCCTGCTGTTCGGCGCGGGATGTGCCCTGGCGGCGGTCATGCCCACCACCTGGACCTTCGGCGCCGTGCTGGTGATCATCGGTGTGGCGGCCCAGACCTTCACCACCTCCAGCAACAGCCTGGTGCAGCTGTCGACCGACAGCGCCATGCGCGGCCGGGTGGTGGCGCTGCTGCTGGCCATCGGCGTGGGGGGCACGCCCCTGGGCGCCCCTGTCGTCGGCTGGGTGGCCGATGTGGCCGGCCCGCGCTGGGCCCTGGGGGTGGGCGCCGCCGCTGGCTTGGTGGCGGCGCTGGTGGGGTTGCGCTATCTGGTGAGGCATGTGGGCTGGCGGCCCTGGGGCCGGTTCAAAACCGCAGCGTGAACACCGTGCCGCCCCCCTCCACCGGGGACGCGGCGATGGTGCCGCCGTGGGCCAGCATGATCTGGCGGGCGAGCGGCAGGCCGATGCCGCTGCCCTCGCGCTTGGTGGTGTAGAAGGGCACGAAGATCTTGTCGGCCACATCGGGCGGGATGCCGGGGCCGTTGTCGCGGACCAGCAGGTTCAGGTGGCCGGTCACGTCCAGGTGGCCCGCCAGGGTGATGGCGGGCGCTCGGTTGGCCGTGCCGCTGGTCCTCCACTCATCCAGGGCCTCCACCGCGTTCTTCACCAGGTTGATCAGCACTTGGTCGATCAGATCCGGGTCGGCGCTGATCTCCAGCGACGGCGGCAGCACCACCACCTCCAGCGCCACGCCATGCTCGGCCAGGGCGGGGCCCATCAGCCGCTCCACCCGCGCGAACAGCTCGCGCACCTTCAGACGCTCCACCTGGGGGCGGGGCATCTGGGTGAAGCGGCGATAGCGCTCGACGAAGCGCAGCAGCCCCCCGGCGCGGCGGGTGACGGTGTCCATGGCCTCGCCCGCGTCTTCCGCGTCCACCAGCACGGCGGGCGGCAGGTCGGGGATGGCGGCCAATTGGGCGCGCAAATCGGCCAGCAGCGATTGCGCCGTGCCCGCCAGCGAGGAGACGGGCGTCAGCGAATTCATCATCTCGTGCGTCAGCACCCGCACCAGGTCCGACCAAGCCTTGACCTCGGTCGCTTCCAGCTCCCCGCCGATGTTCTGCAGGGAGATCAGCAGGCGCGGCCCGTCGGCCAGGGTCAGCTGGGTGGCGCGCACGGTCAGGTGCAGGGGGGTGACGCCGCCGGCCACCTTCAGCAGCGCGCTCTGCCCCGGTTGCAGGACGCGCAGGGCGCTGTCCAGCGTGCCGCCGTCCACCAGGCGGCGGTTCAGGTCGTCATGGCCGATCAGGCGGCGGGCGACGTTGTTCAGCAGGTTGACCCGGCCGTCGGGATGCACCTCCGCCAGGGCCACCGGCACATGCTCCACCAGCACATTCAGGTAGTCCGCCTTGCGCTCGGCGTCGGCGCGGGCGGCGCGGAACTTGTCGAACACCCCGGCGAAGGCGCGGCCCAGCTCCTGAAAGCTGGGGCCCATGGCGCGATAGCTGAAGCTCTGGGTGAAGTCGGAGTGGCTGAGCGCGTTCAGGAAGCGGGCCAGCTCGCGGTTGGTGGTGTTGACCACCCGCACGACACCGCCGATCTGGAAGGCGATCAGGAACAGCACCAGCAGTTCGGTGGCATGATAGTCCGTCGACCGCAACAGCAGCCCCAGGGCCACGCAGCTGAGGCACAGCAGGGTGACCCGCAGGGTCAGCGCCGTGCTGAACGACGCCTTAAAGGCCATGCTTCTCCATCCGGCGGTAGAGGGAGGTACGGGTGATGCCCAGTTCCGCCGCGGCGTGGCTGATGTTGCCCTGGTGCTTGTCCAGCGCCCGGCGGATCACCTGCGCCTCCACCGTCTCCAGATCCAACGTGCCCAGGGTCAGCGCATCAGCGGCCCCGCCGCCCGAGACGGGCGCCGGGGCCGCAGGGCGGGGCGCGCCGCCGGGGGCCGACGGCAGGGAGAAGTCCTCCGCCTCCAGGACGTCGCCGGCGCCCAGGATCATGGCCCGTTCCACCGCGTGGCGCAGGGCGCGCACGTTGCCGGGCCAGTGATAGGACTTCAGCCGCCGCGCCGCGTCCTCCGACAGGCGGCGGGGCGGGATGGCGTATTTGCGGGCGTACAGCGCCATGAAATGGGCCACCAGTGCCGGAATGTCCTCCGCCCGGTCACGCAAGGGCGGCAGGCGCAGCTCCACCGTGTTGATGCGGTACAGCAGATCCTGGCGGAAGGTGTCCGGGCTTTCCAGCTGGTCCACCGGCATGTTGGTGGCGGAGATCAGGCGCACGTCGATGGGGATGGGACGGTTGCCCCCCACCGGGATGACAACGCGCTGTTCCAGCACCGACAACAGCTTGCTCTGTTGGTACAGCGGCAGGTTGCCGATCTCATCCAGGAACAGGGTGCCCCCGTTGGCCGCCACCAGCCGGCCCACGCGGTCCTCCTTGGCGTCGGTGAAGGCGCCCTTCTTATGGCCGAACAGCTCGCTCTCGAACAGGTTCTCGGCGATGGCGCCCAGGTCCACGGCGACGAACACCTGGTCCGCGCGACGCGACCGGCGATGGATCTCGCGGGCGATGACCTCCTTGCCGGTGCCGTTCTCGCCCAGGATCAGGACGTTGGCGTCGGTGGGGGCGGCGCGATCCACCAGGGTCAGCACCCGCGCCATGGCCGGGCTGTCGCCGATCAGGGTCTGGCCCGGCTGATCGAGGGCCGCCGCCAGTTCCCTGTTGCGGGCGCCCAACTGCGCCGCCTCCCGCCGCGAGGCGGTCAGGGTCATGGCGCTCATCAGCGTGGCCACCAGTCGCTCGTTCGACCAGGGTTTCAGCACGAAGTCGCAGGCGCCCTGCTTCATCGCCTCCACCGCCGTGCCCACGTCGCCATAGGCCGTCATCAGGATGACGGACAGGGTGGGGTCGATCTCCAGCACGCGTTTCAGCCACTGGAAGCCCTCGCGGCCGGTGTTGGCGCCGATGGCGAAGTTCATGTCCAGCAGGACGGCGTCGAACGCCTCATCCTTCAGCAGCAGGGGGATGCGGTCCGGCTGGCTTTCGGTATGGACCAGGATGCCTTCGCGCTTCAGCAGCAGGCGGGCGGCCACCAGGATGTCCTGGTCGTCGTCCACCATCAGGATGCGGCCGCTTTTCTGTGTCATGGGTGCAAGCTCTCCAGGGTACTGTCCGGAAACGTACACCGGGCGTGGCCTTAGCGCATGTCCGTTGTGCGATGGTTCCCCCTGGCGTTGCCGGAGTGGCTCCCTTCCAATCATCGAAACGTTCATCAATGAAGGGAGCGACCGCATGGCCGGCAAGCAGCACACCTACCGTGTCACCGTCACCTGGACCGGCAACACGGGGCAAGGAACCGCCCATTATCGCGCCTACACCCGCGACCATGAGATCCAGGCGGCGGGCAAGCCGGTCATCGCTGGCTCCTCCGATCCCGCCTTCCTGGGTGACGCCACCCGCTACAACCCGGAGGAGATGCTGGTCGCCTCCCTCTCCGCCTGTCACAAGCTCTGGTACCTCCACCTGGCGGCGGCGGCCGGGCTGACGGTCACCGGCTATCGCGACGCGGCGGAAGGCACCATGGTGGAAACGGCGGACGGCAACGGCCACTTCACCGGTGTGACCCTGCGCCCCGTCGTCACCATCGCCGCCGGCGGGGACCCGGCGCTGGCCCAGGCCCTGCACGACAAGGCGCACCACTTTTGCTTCATCGCCAACTCGGTCAATTTCCCGGTGGTGACCGACGGGTTGGTGGAGACGGCGTGAGAGCCCGCGGGCTATCCTCCAGCCAGCTTCATCCGCCCGGACCCGCCGCCCTTGTCCCGCTCCGCCCGCCTGCTCGACCTCATCCAGGCCCTGCGCCGTCACCGGCGGCCGGTGACTGCCGCCGAACTGGCGGCCGAGCTTGGCGTGTCCATCCGCACCGTCTACCGCGACATCGGCACACTGGCGGGCCAGGGCGTGCCGGTGGAGGGGGAGGCGGGGCTGGGCTATGTCCTGCGGCCCGGCTTCATGCTGCCGCCGCTCATGTTCGGGGATGATGAGATCGAAGCCCTGGTGCTGGGCCTGCGCTGGGTGGCGCAGCGGGGCGACGGCCCCCTGGGGCTGGCGGCGCAGAATGCGGCCGCCAAGATCATGGCCGTGCTGCCCGCCGACCTGAAGGCGCTGGCGGAGGATAGCGGCCTGCTGCCCGTTTCCCTCCAGCCCAGCGTGGCCGAACCGCGCGACCTGACGGAGATCCGGCGCGCCATCCGCACGGAACGCAAGCTGCGCATCGCCTACACCGACGGCCAGGGGCGGGCCAGCGACCGCGTCATCTGGCCCTTTGCCCTGGCCTTTTTCGAGCGCATCCGCATGGTCGCCGCCTGGTGCGAGACGCGGCAGGCGTTCCGCCATTTCCGCACCGACCGCATCGTCGAGGTGGCGGTGGCGGATGAGCGCTATCCCCGCCGTCGCCATGCCTTGCTGGCCGACTGGCGGGCGGAGATGGACGCCGGCCCATCAGGCGTTGGCAAGTGCGACAAGGTGCCTTAAGGCGCCGGCTTGGCGCTGTCGTAGGTCAACAGCACGTCGGTGTGGCCATCGCCCACGCTGTGGAACAGGGTGCCGGTCACGGCCACGCGGCGGCCCAGCGGCGGCTTGACGCCCGGGGGCAGCTTCAACTGCAGGGCGGCGATGGACTCCACATCCTCATCCGTTTCCGCGCTGCCGCCGGCGACGCAGATCATCTGCGGCAGGGTCAGCACATAATAATCCTCGCGGGTGACGCCCTTGGGGCCGTTGCGGGTGCCGTGCTGCAGGGTGATTTCCCCGGTCAGAGTCACGGGCTCCGGCTGGTAGGGCTGGCAGTCATGGGCCAGGGCGGGGAAGGTGCCGCCGACGGCCAAGCCCGCCAGCAGCAGAGTCTTGAAAAGCATAACATTCTCCCCGGGGCGGGCACGAAGGCCGGCAGACTAACGTTTGGGCAAAGGTTTGGCGAGGGCATCGATGCTGCTGACAGGACTTGTCAGGGGGCGGGGGCAAGATGCGGCTTCGTCTGATGGAGCCGCTGTCATGTCCACCGAAGCCGCCTTCACGTCTGAAGTGCCGCCGTCCTTCTCCTTGTCCTGCGCCACCGGCGCTGCCGGCTGGGTGTGGGTGGCCTCCGTCGGCGCCATCGGGCGCGGCCGCGAGGCGGGGGACGTGCGCCTGCCGGCGCGTCATGGCGGGGTGCTGCACCGGTTGGGGGTGGGGGACCGCGTGGCCTGTTTCGCCCCCGATGCCATGGGTGGCGCCGCATTCCTGGCGGTGGGGCACGTCCTGCCCGGGGCGATGTATGACGAGCGTGACGCCGCCGGACGCGATTGGATATGCCTGCCGGTGGCCTATCTGCCGTCGCGGCCCGTGCGGCTGGCCGCCGCCCTGGACGGGGCACTGGCGGCCATGGGATGGGGTCTCAGCCTGCCCGTGGGGCTGATGCGGCTGGATGGCGCCAGCCTGGACGCTGTCGCGCTGGCCGTTGGCGGACATGACCCTGATCAAACCGGCATGGCCTTTCCGCCGGTCCGCATTGCGTCGCTTGTAGACGCTGATTGATGCAGGTCAGGGATACGGCCATCAGGATGCAATAAAACACCTCTCATTGGAAATAAGTGTGGCGCCAAGGCGGTGGAACATTCGCCGGCCTCACTATTCAAGGAGGGGTAAGTGATGAAGTTCTTGTCCGTCACGGCAGCCGCTGCTGCGCTTCTGGCTGGTGTTTACGGTGCCGCTTCGACGGCGCGCGCCTCCGACGCGGGCGATTTCCTGATCCGGGGCCGTGCCCTGGTGGTGGCCCCGGACGTCGGCAGTTCCTTGTCCCTGGGCGGTGCCGGTATCCCGGGTCACACCGACATCAGCACCGCCATCGTCCCGGAACTGGACTTCAGCTACTTCTTCACCGACAGCATCGCCGCCGAGTTGATCGCCGGCACCACGCCGCACAACGTCAAGGCGTCGGGCACGCCGCTGGGCAAGGTGGACCTGGGGAATGTCTGGCTGCTGCCGCCGACGCTGACCTTGCAGTACCACTTCATGCCGCATGAGAAGATCAGCCCCTATATCGGCGTCGGCGTGAACTACACGCTGTTCTACGGCGTCGACAAGGGTGATGCCCTGGGCCTGAAGTACGACAATACCTTCGGCTACGCCTTCCAGGCCGGTGTCGATTACAAGCTGGACGACCACTGGTCCCTGAACGTCGACCTGAAGAAGCTGATGCTGAACACCACCGCCACGGTGAATGCCGGCCTGGGCACGCCCATCAAGGCTGACGTTGACATCAACCCCTGGCTGGTTGGCTTCGGTGTCGGGTATCGCTTCTAAGACCTGACGCTCCCGCCAAGAGTTGTTGCGAAGGCCGCTCCGCCACCGGTGGAGCGGCCTTTTCGCATTCCGGATAGCCCTGTTGGCCTGGGAGTCGCGGCTTGCGTCGGCGGGCTAATACTTCAGGTTAGCAATCAACCGGGTATGAATGAAAAGATAAATCATTGATAAAGAACACGTATATGGAATTTGGCGGGTTTGGACGCTTAAGGGAAACTTAAGGATGCAACTCTAGCTTTTGGGGGCGGGTCGGCGTTTCCGGCCTATTACCAAAGAAGTAACGGGGTCGCTCATGAGGAACGGTTTCTTCTCCCACGGCGCGGGTTCGGATACGCGTGCTGTATTGGACGCCGTCAACCGTTCCCAAGCGATCATCGAGTTCGCGATGGATGGCACCATCCTGACCGCCAACCAGAACTTCCTGGACGCCATGGGCTACACGTTGGGCGAAATCCGGGGCCGGCACCACAGCCTGTTCGTGGATGACGGTGTCAAGGCCGGTGAGGCGTACAAGAGCTTCTGGGCCGCCCTGAACCGTGGGGAGTTCCAGGCGGCGGAATACAAGCGCCTGGCCAAGGGCGGGCGGGAAATCTGGCTGCAGGCCACTTACAACCCCGTCATGGGCGCCAATGGCCGGCCGGTGAAGGTCATCAAATTCGCCACCGACATCTCCGAGGCCAAGCGGCGCTCGCTGGACGTCATGGGCCAGTTGGAGGCCATCCACCGCAGCCAGGCGGTCATCGAGTTCGCGATGGACGGCACCATCCTGACCGCCAACGCCAACTTCCTGACCGCCATGGGGTACACCCTGGCGGAGATCCAGGGGCGCTCTCACAGCCTGTTCGTGGACGACGGTGTCAAGGGCAGCGAGGCGTACAAGCGCTTCTGGGCGGCGTTGGGCCGTGGCGAATTCCAGACCGCCGAATACAAGCGGCTGGGCAAGGGCGGCCGGGCCGTCTGGATCCAGGCGACCTACAACCCCATCTTCGACATCAGCGGCAAGCCCTACAAGGTGGTGAAGTTCGCCACCGACATCACCCCCCAAGTGGAAGCCCGTGAGCAGCGCGTGGCCACGCAAAAGGGGATCGCCCAGGATCTGCAGGGGCTGGCCGGCGCCATGTCGGTGGCCAACGACCAGGTCAGCCACGCGTCCAACGCGGCGATGGTCGCGTCCGGCAATGTGCAGGCCATCGCCGGCGGCGCCACCGAGCTGGTGGCCTCGATCGAGGAGATCAGCCGCCAGATGGCCGAAGCCTCCAAGATCTCCGAGGATGCGGTGCGCCAGACGGACCTGACCAACACCTCCGTCACCGGCCTGCTGAACGCCGCCCAGCGCATCGGCGAAGTGGTGAAGCTGATCAGCGACATCGCCAGCCAGACCAACCTGCTGGCGCTGAACGCCACCATCGAGGCGGCGCGGGCGGGCGAGGCCGGCAAGGGCTTCGCCGTTGTCGCGCACGAGGTCAAGCAACTGGCCACCCAGACGGCCAAGGCCACGGGTGAGATCGCCGAGCAGATCAGCACGGTGCAGCTGGCCACCACCGACTCGGCCCGCGCCATCCAGGGCATCGGCGGCATCATCAACCGCATCAACGCCATCTCCAGCGCCATGGCGGCGGCGGTGGAGGAGCAGAACGCGGTGACCCGCGACATCTCCCGCAACATGCAGACAGCGGCGGATGGCGTTTCCAGCATCAGCGAAAGCCTGACCAAGATCGCCGACGCGACCGAGGGTGCCAACGCCCTGACCCGCCGCGTCAACGAGGCGTCGCTGGCCATGGTGGGCTGACGCGTCTGGCTTCCGCCCGCCTTCCTGGAGGCGGGCGCATTGCCGCCGCAACGCCCCCCTTCGAAATGCAGGGTTCAAATCAAGGCCCTGAGCGGGTATCTAAGCGGTCCGTTACAAGACCATTTCATGACCCGAGACGAGGAGGACCGCGATGCGGGCCGAGATCGAGGCGGTCGTCGAGGCTGTGCGACAGTCCTTGACGCTGCTAAGGAGGCATCTTTGACTGGGAGAATGCCCTCCGCCGCTACGACGAACTGAACGCCCTGTCGGAAGACCCCAAGCTGTGGGACGATTCCGACCGCGCGCAGAAGATCATGCGGGAAAAGACCCAGCTTGAGACCGCCATCGAAGGCTATCGCGCGCTGGAGCGCGACCTGAACGACGGCATCGAGCTGATCGAGATGGGTGAGCTGGAAGGCGACCAGGAAATCATCGCCGACGCCGAGCAGGGCCTGGTCGCCCTGCAGAAGCGCGCGGCGGCCCTGGAACTGGAAAGCCTGCTGTCGGGCGAGGCCGACGCCAACGACTGCTATCTGGAAGTCAACGCCGGCGCCGGCGGCACGGAGGCCCAGGATTGGGCCCTGATGCTGCTGCGCATGTACAGCCGCTGGGCCGAACAGCATAAGTTCAAGGTGGAACTGCTGGACGAGACCAACGGGGAAGAGGCGGGCATCAAGTCCTCCACCATCCAGATCAAGGGCCACAACGCCTATGGCTGGCTGAAGACGGAATCGGGTGTGCATCGCCTGGTGCGCATCAGCCCGTTCGACAGCCAGGCGCGCCGGCACACCAGCTTCTCCAGCGTTTCCGTCACGCCTGTCATCGACGACAAGATCGTGGTGGAGATCAACGAGAAGGATGTGCGGGTGGACACTTACCGCGCCTCCGGCGCCGGTGGTCAGCACGTCAACAAGACGGACTCGGCCGTCCGCCTGACCCACATGCCCACCGGCATCGTCGTCGCCTGCCAGCAGGAGCGCAGCCAGCACAAGAACCGGTCCAAGGCCTGGGACATGCTGCGCGCCCGCATCTATGAGATGGAGCTGCGCAAGCGCGAGGAGGCCGCCGCCAACCTGGAAGCGCAAAAGACGGAGATCGGCTGGGGCCACCAGATCCGTTCCTACGTCCTGCAGCCCTACCAGATGGTGAAGGACCTTCGTACCGGTGTCGAAACCAGCCAGAGCGGCGCTGTTCTGGATGGCGATATCGACGAGTTCCTGCAGGCGGCGCTGGCCCATCGCATCAAGGGTCAGGGCGACGAGGCGGACGCCTGACCGGGGCTCCGATCGTTTTGGTGTTGTAATAAAAAAAGCCGGGGGGCGACTCCCCGGCTTTTTTATTGGCCGGGCCCCGGCCACCCGTCAGGGGGCGCCGGGTCCCGGCGCTTGGGCCCGCCAACGCTGGGCCGCCATTGCCAGGTCCTTGATCGCAGAGCAGCCCGTTTGCCGCAGTTTCCGCATGAACGCCGTGTGATAGGGCTGGGGAAGATCGTCGAAGTAGACCAGGCGGCCGCCCGTTGTCTCATACCGGCGCAGGTTCGCCGCCAATGGGGCGGCTTCGGCCTGGGACGTGGCGAAAATACCGACGACCCGGTCGCCGAACAGCACGTTCCGCGGTCCCACCCACAAAGCGACGATCCGCCAGCCGTCAGGCAGGACATGCGCGATGGGGTCCCAGCAAATCTGGATGACGGCCAGCGGCGCCCCGGTCCGCCGGGTCCAATCGTCAACGGCTTGCCACGACAAGCCGGATGGCGATAGCCGCTGTCGCGCGATGTCGTTGTTGGCGAGGCCCGCCAGATCCAGCACCCGTGCCTGGGGGGCGAGCCAGGCCATGACGCCGATATCATTCACGATGACTGGCGACGTCCCATAGAAGCGCGCCACGAACGCGGCGGGCTCGACATGTTCCCATCGTCTATCGTGGGGGGCGGCGGTCGCCAGCGTGACGGCATCCGCCGTCCGGTAGCTCGCCATCGCGACCAGGGCCAGCAGCACCAGGGCTTGGACCCGCAGGCGATGGTCCTGGAGCAGGATGACGAAGGCGGCCAGCATGTTCAGGGCGATGGCGGCGGCTTCATATCGGTAAAGCCAACCCGCCATGCCCAGCACGACCTGGGCGGCCGCGCAGCACAGGGCGACCCCGCCGAGAACCAGGCCCCAGTCGTGACGCAGGCTGCCGAGGCCGAGGTCGCACCAACGCCTATGGGCGCGAAGGGCGACCAAGCCGGCGGTGATGGTCATGATCCCGAACAGGGTCCAGGCCGCCGGAAAGAACTGGATGACATGCTGACCGTCCTGATCATGCAGCATCAGCTTCATCAGGATCGAATTCGGAACCGGCCATCCGCCATCCGTGACCCAGGCCAGGCCGAATGCCGCCATGGGCACCGCGGCGCCCAAGGCCAGGGCCGCCGCCAGGCGCAGCTGGCCATTGATCACGGCGACTAGGCACAGCGGCCCGATGATCAGCACGGCCTCATACCGTAGGGCGGCGACGGCGCAGGCGGCGATGGCCAGGCGGATGATGGTGCGGCCAGGGCACGCCTGGCGCTCCGCCACCGCCCGGCTGCCGTGATAGGCGAGAAGGCTGTAGGCCAGCACCTGTGGCGTGTGCTCCATGCCGATGATGGCCGTCACGAACAAGGGGGTGGCGGCGGACAGCGCCATCAGCATGCCGACGCGCACGAGGGACCGGAAGCGCGGGGTTGGCCGTGATCTCGCCCCTTCCGCCGCGGATGCGGCATCCAGGATGGCATCCCACGCCAGCGCGCAGCCGATCATGACGGCCGCGTTGATCGCCAGCGGCACCAGCTCGAAGCCCGTCCGCGCCCCCCACAGCAGGTGGACCGCCGCCAGGACCAGGACGAACAGGGGCGATGAGGAGGCGGCGGCCGGGTCGAGGCGGTCTATGCCCCAGACGCCGCTGTCACCCCATGTCCGCGCGATCGCCATTTGTATGTAGGTGTCGTCCAGGGGATAGGTGAACGGCCTTCCCGCCGCGACCACGACGGCGCCGAGAATCAGCAGGTTGGCCAAGCCCACGATCCATTGCTCGTATTTCAGCCACACAATCTGTGAGATTCTTTTTGAATCTGCGACGTTCAGCGCCGTTTGCATTCCGACTGCCCATGATTCTAATTAATTCTTACGCGCTCGTGCGCGATCAGGCTGGGCCGCGCCAATATTCTGGAATATTTAGGAGTACATATCGGGCCGCCGCACCAATTTCCATTATATCAATTCTGGGGGCGTGGCGCTCTTAATAATAGAGCGCCGATCCGGTCAGCCAGCGCCAAGGCGTCCAGGTCCGGCATCGGGCCGGGTGTGATGGAGGGGGCGGGATGGAAGACGCCGTCAATGGACGACGGCGCCCTCGTCGTTGACCATCGTCAACTCGTTCCCGACCTGAACCAAGCGAGGCGGGTTGCCGAAGCGGGCCACGAGATCCGCGGGCGTGGTGAAGCGGGCGACGTTCCAAGCCACGCCCTGTTCCATGTAGGGGTGGTCATCGTCGAAAAAGTATTCGCCCTGGCCGGCGGAGGGCATACCCGTATTCAGGTTGGATTTTTTCAGCCGCCCGTCGGCCTCATACAGGTCGGGGCAGGGGTTGTAGCACTTGTAGTGCAGATAGATCGGCACCAGCGTGGGGATGGCTTCCCCCATGTAGTTCATGGGGATCACCGAGGTGCTGGGCTTTGTGCTGACCAAATCCCACACCGGCTCGCGCACCAGTTTCCACATACGGTATTCACAGTGGGGCACGGCGCCGCGCCGCCACCAGAAGTGGCTGAACAGCGTGGTGGGATGGCGTCCTTCGGCGACCCGCCACGCTTCGATTTCCGTCGTGTGCGGCAGGATGTGCAGCGGCAGCCACATTACTATATTGGCCGTGATGGACATTAAGGACCGCGGGTCGTGGATCAGGAACTCGTCGGGGTGGGCGGCAAAGAACCAGTCCCCTTCCGTCACCGCGTCCCGCAGCATTTCGTACCCCCGGTGCCGCAGCGTCTGGTCGGTGATGGGGCCGGGCGGGTCGCGGTCATAGCGGACGTTGGCATAGTCGGCGCACAGGGTGCGGGTGTAGGTGCCATCGGAACCATCGACGACGGCGATGGTGTCGAAAAAGCCGTGATGCCGCCGCAGCCAATCCCCGATGATGAGGTCGTCATTGCGTGTGATCAGTATGGCATGCAGTTTCATCTATGGCCGTCCAGCGTCGTCCTTTCCTTGCCATTGCCATGATAGCGTGTAGCCAGCCTTGGCGTAAACGCTTGTGCGAGAGGTCTATTCCAGGGCCGGTTGGTGTTCCGGGCCGCCCCGGCCTGAAAACGTGAAAAGGGCGGCATCCGCCAGGACGCCGCCCCCGCACATACGTGAACTGCCAAAGCTCTCGTTCGGACGGGCGCCACCTTGGGTTGGGCTGCCCTTGACCTTGATACGCGGCACCCTGCCCGGACCCGTCGCCGAGGGCCACAGATTTATGTGATAATATAACGCATACCCGTTATGGCGCTGGCGGCGCCGCGCCTGGCACGCGCGCCGCCGTGGATCTGGAATTGGGGGCGGGGGATCAGGCCGCCGTCCGCTTCACCCAATCCTGCACCAGGACCTCCAGGACCGGCAGGTTGACGGAGCCCGAGGTCAGCACCGTGTCGTGGAAGGCGCGGATATCGAACTTCGCGCCCAGCTTGGCCTTGGCGGCCTCACGCAGTTCCAGGATCTTGTTCATGCCGATCTTGTAGGCCAGGGCCTGACCGGGCCAGACGAAGTAGCGCTCGATCTCGGTGATGTTGTCGTGCTCGGGGTTGGCCGTGTTCTCGTTCATGTAGGTGATGGCCTGTTCGCGCGTCCACCGCTTCAGGTGGATGCCGGTGTCCAGCACCAGCCGGGCGGCGCGGAACAGTTCCGAAGCGATGCGGCCGGCATCCGAATACGGGTCCTGGTAATAGCCGTACTCCTTGGGGAAGCGCTCGGCGTACAGCGCCCAGCCCTCGCCATAGGCGCTGTTCCAGATGAAGCGGCGGAAGGTCGGCAGGTTGGCCATCTCCTGCGCGATGGCGATCTGCATGTGATGGCCGGGAATGCCCTCGTGATAGCAAAGGCTTTCCAGCATGGGGATGGGGTTGACCGACATGTCATACAGGTTGGCGTAGAACACGCCCGGCCGCGACCCGTCGGGCGAGGCCGGCTCGTAAAAGGCGCTGGCCGTGGCCTTTTCCCGGAAGGGTTCCACCGCCTTCACCACGATGGGGGCCTTCGGCTTGGTCAGGAAGAACCGGTCGAGGTCGGAGCGCATGCGGTCGATGAGGTCGCTGGCCCGCTTCAGATAGGTGGCGCGGCCCTCGGTCGTGGCCGGGTCGTAGAAGCGCTTGTCGGTGCGCAGATAGTCGAAGAAGGCGCGCAGGTCACCCTTGAAGCCCACCTTGGCCATGATGCCGCGCATCTCATCCTGCAGCGCCGCCACCTCCTTCAGCCCCTGCACGTGCACGGCCGCCGGGTCCAGGGGCAGGGTGGTCATCAACTGCACCTGGGCGCGATAGAAGCGCTCGCCATCCGGCAGGGCCCAGACGCCGTTGCTGGTGGTCGCCTTGGTCTCCAGCGCCGACACGGTGCTGATCAGCTTCTGGAAGGAGGCTTGGACCTGGCCGGTCAGGGCCTTCTCCGCGGCGGCCAGCAGGCGGGCCTGGTCCGCCTCGGGCAGTTTCAGCGCCGTCACCTTCTCGGTGAAGTCGGCCAGCAGGGGGCTGGTTTCGGTGGCGTTGGACGTGAACGGCTTGCCGGTGATGACGTTGCGCGCCGCCTCCAGGATGGATTTGAAGGCGAAGGCCGGCGGCAGGACGCCCATGTCCGCCTGCTTGGCGATGCGCGCCAGGTAGGCGTCCATCAGCGGGGCGATGCCCACCAGGCGGGCCACGTAGTCCTCTGCGTCCTGCACGCCGCCCACGGCATGGTAGGTGATCAGGAAGCTGGCGATGTCGGTGTGGGGGCCGGTCAGCTGGCTGATCACATAGCTGTGGTTGCGCCAGGGATACTGGGTGATGGTCTGCTGCAGCTCATTCTCGAACAACTGCTTGCTGACCAGCGCGCTGGGCGACAGGTCCGCCTCCTTGAAGCCCTTCAGGGTTTTCAACCGCTGTTCGGCCAGGTGGAAACTCTCCAGCAGGCGGGCGTCGTCCGGGATGGTCCACTTGTCATGCGGGCCCGGCAGGCCCAGCACGGTGCGCTGCTGCGGGTCGCGGGCCAGGTCCTCATTCCAGCAATCCTCGAAGAAGGCGTTCAGCGCCTTCTCCGTCGCCGATGGCTCCGCCGCAGGGGACGGGGCCGCCACGGCGGGCTGGGGCGCCAGCTCGGGCAGGGCGGTCAGGGCGACCAGGGCGGTGCCGGCCATCAGGCCGCGGCGCAGCAGGGTACGGCGGGACATCGTTTCACCGGAGGAAGAGGCGGTCATGGGCGTTCGGGTACCATGGTCAGGGCTGGCGGGGCAGCGGAGAAGGGAAGACGCCGCCCGGGGGCGGACCGTTGGCGGGGATGGTAGCAAGGGCGGAGTGACGGGCCCAAGATCAGTTTGTTACCGAACGGTAACCGGGCGGATCAGTCCGGCCTTTCCATTTCGGCTTTCCGTCCGGCCAGGACGGTTTCCACCGGCGCCAGCGGCTCATACCAGTCCGGTGGGAAGTTGGCCTTGGCGCGGCTGGCATCGTTGAAGGGGCGCTTGATATCGCCCTTGAAGTACCGGCGCACCAGGGCGCGCCACTGCGCCGCCGGGTCGTTGCCGGCCGCTGCCGCGATCACGCCGAACCAATGGCGGCCGGCGGCGACATGGCCGATTTCCTCATCATGGATGATTTGCAGGATGGCGGCGCTGTCCTCATCGCCCACCTTCTTCAGGTTGGCGATCATCATCGGGGTCACGTCCAGGCCGCGCGCCTCCAGCACCATGGGCACCAGGGCCAGGCGGGCGGCCAGGTCGTGGGCCGTGACCTCGCTGGCCTGCCACAGCCCGTCATGCGCCGGCAGGTCGCCATAAGCGGCGCCCAATGCTGCCAGGCGCTGGGCCAGCAGGGCGTGGTGCTTGGCCTCTTCATCCGCGACCTTCACCCAATCATCCTTGAAGGCGCGGGGGGCCGGGGTGCCGTCGGGGAAGGTGGGGAAGCGGGCGACGATGTCCCAGGCGAGGTCGATGGCGTTCAGCTCGATATGGGCCAGGGCGTGCAGCAAGGCCACCCGTCCCGCCACGCTGCCGGCCTTGCGCCGCTTGGGCATGTCGCGCGGCAGCTTCAGCTCCGGCCGCGCAGGCCGCGCCGGCCGGTCGGGGGGGACCAGATCGGGGGAAATGGGGCCGGACAGGTCCGGCAGCGAACCCGCGCGCCAGGCCGCGGCGAAGGTCCGCGTCAGCCGCACCTTCTCCATCGGTGCCGCCGTGGTCAGCACGGTCACGGCCGCGGCGGCCAGGCTGGGCGGCAACGGTTGACCGGCCGAACCATCCTGGAATGGTTCTAAAGTAGCGCCCGGGGCGGTATCGGGAACATGATAAGGTGCCATGGCGTTTTGGACGCCAACCGGCGGGGTGAAGTCAAGGGGCGTCCAGGCCATAACCGGCACGGGGAACGGGTGCCGGCGTAAAATAGGGCACATAAAATAAGACCCATAAATAAGGGATGGGGGGAGGAGGATGCGTGTCATGAGGCGGGCGTGGATGGCGATGGCGATGGCCTTGCCGCCGACGGCTGGATGGGCGGCGGCGGAGGTGGACCAACTGCCCACCATCATCATCACCGGCCGCGTGCCGCCCGACGCCGCCACCGAACGCATCTACGGCACCGTCCAGTTGGACGGGGCTTGGCTGGACGCGGCGCCGGAACGGCGCCTGGATGAGGCCTTGCGCAGCGTGCCCGGCTTCTCCCTTTTCCGCCGCACCGGCAGCACCAGCGCACATCCGACCGCGCAGGGCGTCTCGCTTCGCGCGCTGGGGCCCAACGGTGCCGGCCGCACCCTGGTGCTGGTTGATGACATTCCGGTCAACGATCCCTTCGGCGGCTGGGTGTATTGGAGCCGCCTGCCCACCGCCGCCATTGCCAGCGTCGCGGTGACGGAGGGCAGCGGCGCCGGCCCCTGGGGCAACCAGGCGCTGGATGGCGTCATCCGCATCACGACCAAGCCGCTGGAGGGGGGCGAGGTTCGCGCCGGCAGCAATGGCCTGGCGGAAGGCACCGCCGGCGTGGCCGCCGGCGGCGTCTCCATCCTGGCGCACGCCAGCCGCAGCGACGGCAGCTATCTGGTGCGCTCCGACCAGCGGGGCCCCATCGACATCCAGGCCGGCTGGGACGACGCCTGGGTGGATGTGAAGGCGCAAGGGGAGGCCGGCCCCCTGGCCCTGGCCGGCACCGTTTCCGCCTTTCATGAGCATCGCGGCAACGGCACGCCCTTCCAGGAAAACGGTACGGATGCGCTGGAGGGCAGCCTGCGCTTCAGCGCGGCCGACGGTCCGCTGGGCCTGCCCTGGCATGGCACGCTGTACCTGCGGCGCTACGTCTTCAAGAACCGCTTCTCCTCCGTCAACGCCGCCCGCACGGCGGAAACGCCGGCCCTGGACCAGTACCGCGTGCCGGCGACGGCGGCGGGCGGGTCCCTGTCCACCACGGTGGAGGAGGGCGGGGGCCGCCGCACCGTGCTGGGCGCCGACCTGCGCTGGGCCGAGGGGGCGACGCATGAGCGCTTCCAGCCCGTGGCCGGCGTGTTCCAGCGCGACCGCGACGCCGGCGGCGACCAGGTTGTGGGCGGCGTCTACGCCGAGCAGACCTGGCCGCTGACGGAGACCATCGACCTGCACGGCGGTGTGCGCCTGGATGGCTGGACCACCGGTGACGGCCATCGGGTCGAACGCTCCCTGGTCCCGATAGGGGGCCAGACCGGCGTCGTGACCCGGAACGATCATTATGACGACCGGGGTGGGGCCCTGCCCTCGGCGCGGCTGGGGGCCGACTGGCGGCCCGAGCTGTTCGGCAAGCCGGGCGACTGGACCCTGCGCGCCGCCGCCTACACCGGCTTCCGCCTGCCCACCATCAATGAGCTGTACCGCCCCTATCGCGTCGGCAACGATATCGTCGAGGCCAACGCGCGGCTGAAGCCGGAGCGCCTGGCGGGGGTGGAGGCCGGGGTGACCTGGGCGCCCGCCACGGGGCCGACGGTCAGCCTGACCGCCTATCATGACGGCGTGACCGACGCCGTGGATAATGTGCAGATCACCGACCGGCCGGGCACCGTGCCGGGCTTCGGCGTGGTGGTGCCGGTCGGCGGCACCTTCGCCCAGCGCCGCAACCTGGACCGCGTGCGGGCCGAGGGGGTGGAGATGAGGGCGACCTGGGCCCTGGACCCCACGCTGGAGGCCGGCCTGGGCTATCTGTGGAGCCGCTCCACCGTGCTGCGCGCCGATGGCCTGCCGGCCCTGGTGGGCAAGCGGTTGTCACAAAGCCCGCTGCATACCGGCACGGCGGACCTGACCTGGACGCCGGTGGCGGCCGTCACCACGGCCCTGCGGGTGAAGGCCAGCGGGCAGCAATATGAGGACGGGCTGAACACACGCCCGTTGGCGCCCACGGTCACGGTGGACCTGTCGGCGGCCTGGCGGGTGCGGGAGTCTCTGGAGCTGTTCGCCACGGCGGAGAACCTGTTCGACCGCACGGTGGAATCAGGGCGCCGCGTCGATGGCTTGGTGGCGATCGCACCGGGCCGGATCATCTCGGGCGGGGTGCGGGTGAATTGGTAGGCGTGGGCGAAGGGTTGCTGGAATAGCGCGTGGTATTCAGCGCGAGGTGGCCGGGGTGGGGGGCTGCTGGTTCACGTAGAACTCGGCCGGGTAGGCGGGTTTATAATAATGGCCGGCCTTGACCAGCGCCCGTTCATGCTCTGACCGCATGTAGCTGACCACGGGCAGGGACCAGGCTATGCCCAGCAATAGTACCCACAGGCATAAAGTGACCAGGCGATCTTTATTGAACACGGCGGTCATGATCCCTACTCCTGAACTTCCTCTAACCTCATCCTTTATTGTGGAAGGATTATGGCGGGAAGGTGCGCGTTGCGGCTCATGACGGTATTTTTACGCCCTGGAAGATGAACAGGTCGCTAACGGCGGGGGCCGCGGGGCTGAATTTTTCGCAAGGCGGGATGCTCAAGCCATCCCGCCGGCGCAGACCTCAGCCCTCGACCGGGTCGCCGATGGTGTAGAAGTGGCCGCCGGCGACATGGTGCAGGCTGCGCCAGGCGGGGTCGGCCGTCTCGTAGGTCCAGTGACCGTCCTTGAAGACGCGGGTATCGGCCCAGGCGGCCGTCACCTCGCCAATGAACAGGTCATAGGTCTGCTGGTTGTGGGGTTCGGGAACGACCCGGCAGGACAGCCAGGCGGCGCAGCCCGCGACCAGCGGCGGGACATGGCCGTCCATGCGGAACAGCTCCACCCCGTGCCGGACCAACTTGTCGGGGTTGTCGGCCAGGCTTTCACCGCCCACGCCGCGGGTCAAACGCACCTGCGCCCGTGTCGGCACCTGCAGGGCGAAGGCGCCGCTGCCCTCGATCAGGGTACGGGTGGCGGTGGCCTTGTCCAACACCACGGTGACCTTGGGCGGGTCGAAGTCCAACGGGCAGGCCCAGGCGGCGGCCATGACGTTGTCCGTACCGTCGTGGTGGGCGGACACCAGCACGGTGGGGCCGTGGTTCAGCAGGCGATACGCCTTGGCGAGCGCGACGGGCTGGATGAAGGGGGCTTGGGCTGCGGCGTCCATGGTGTCCGTCTTTCGTCGAGGCAGGGCGAACGGGGCGGAAGAATAAGGGAAGAAGGAAATGTCGGTCCCGTCCGGTACGGTTTTCTGGCTGGCGTCGGGCCCCGCCGTTGCCGGTTGGCGTGACACTATTAAAGTTTCGCGTCGGAATGGGGAGGGGCACGGAACGAAGCCCCCGTTCCTGGCAGGATATGGGAAGAAAATAGATAATAGGAAAATCTTGTTCGCGGTGGCTTGCGCCGCCGCGACCCTTGTTCCTCCAGTCGCCAGTCGGGCGGCTGACAGTGATATCGTTGTGAACACGCCAACGGCGGCGGCATCCTGCCTGCTGTCCGCCGAAGGCACCCCTCCCCCAAAGCGGCGGCCCAATAGCGGCGGATGCCGTCGCCTTTCAAAAAATGTCACCGGCACAAGAAACGGATTGGCCGGCGGGGGCCCGCGCTCTACCGTTGCCGCCCGCGCCGGTGTCCCCATCGGCGCATCGCCATCGTTGCCGCCGGATCGCCGCCATGTCCCCCATCCTGGGCCTGTACCTCGCCGCCGTCCTCATCTGGGGATCGACCTGGTATGTCATCGAATTCCAGCTGGGGGCCGTGGACCCGGCGGTGTCGGTGGCTTACCGCTTCGGCCTGGCGGCCGTGCTGCTTATGGGCTGGCTGGTGGTGACGCGGCAAAGGCTGATCCCCCCGCGGCACGCCTGGCGGCAGGTCGCCCTGGTGGGCGCCTTCACCTTTTCCACCAACTACCTGCTGGTCTATCTGGCGACGGAGCGGTTGCCGTCCGGCCTGGTGGCGGTGGCGGGCTCGGCCCTCAGCCTCATGAATGTGCTGAACGCCCGTATCTTCCTGCGCCAGCCCATCCGTCCCCTGGTGCTGCTGGGTGGGCTGATCGGCATGAGCGGCGTGGTGCTGCTGTTCCTGCCCGAGTTGCAGGTGGACGGCCTGACGGGCAAGTCGGCGGTGGGCCTGGCGCTGGTCATGCTCAGCAACGTCAGCGCCTCGCTGGGCAGCATCTGCGTGCAGCGCGGCGCCCGCACCGGCGTGCCCCTACTGCCGGCCACGGCGTGGAGCATGGCCTTCGGCGCCGTGCTGATGGTGGGCGTGGCGTTGGCCCGGGGCGCCGTCTTCAGCTTTCCGACGAGCCTCAGCTACGCCGCCTCCCTGGGCTATCTGGCGCTGTTCGGCTCGGTCATCGCCTTCCTGGCCTATTTCTCCCTGATAGGGCGCATCGGGGCGGACCGCGCCGGCTACATCGCCGTGATGATCCCCATCCTGGCGCTGGTCATCTCCACCATCTTCGAAGGCTATCACTGGTCGGCGGCGGCCTTCGTCGGCCTGGCGCTGGCGGTGGCCGGCAACCTGCTGGTGCTGGGCCCCAAGACCTGGCGCAAGCGGCGCGTGGACGCGGCCACGGCCTGAGACGTCACACGATCGTCGACCGTCGGCGCCTATCCCAGCATCAACCCCGCCGCCGCGCAGGCGGCCAGGGTGGGCAGCAGGCCCAGGCGGGTATGGCGCAGGGCGATGAAGGCCACCAGCGCCAGCAGCGCGGCGGGGATGTCCAGGCCGGTGGGCAAGGGCAGGGCCAGGGGGCCCAGGTGAAGCGGCCGGCTGCCGCTGAACAGCACATGCCCGCCGAACCACACCGCCAGGTTCAGGATGACGCCCACCACGGCCGCCGTGATGGCGGCGAGGGCGGCGCTGATCGTGGCGTGGGTCCGCACCCGCTCGACATAGGGGCCACCCAGGAAAATCCACAGGAAGCACGGCGCGAAGGTCACCCAGCTGGTCAGCAGGGCGCCGAAGAAACCGGCCAGCAACGGCGGCAGCGTTCCGGGGGCGTGGGCGGCCGCGAGGAAGCCGACATGCTGCAGCACCAGCACCAGCGGGCCGGGGGTCGTCTCCGCCAAACCCAGGCCATCGATCATCTCCCCCGGCGTCAGCCAGCCGTATCCCGTCACCGCCGCCTGCGCCACATAGGACAGCACGGCATAGGCGCCGCCGAAGGTGACGAGCGCCATGCCGCTGAAGAACAGCGCCAGGTGGGTCCACACGCTGTCGGCGCCGGTGACCAGGCGCAGGGCCGCCAGCGGCCCCAGCCAGAGGGGCAGCCACAGGGCCAGGGTCGACAGGGCCCGGCGGCGGCTGGGTTGGGCATGCGGCGGCACGGCGGCGTCCAGTTGCCGGTCCAGCAGAGCTCCGCCCGTCGGGGTGGGGGTGGCAGCGGCGGGCGCGAACGCCGGGCGGGCCGCCATGCCGATCAGGCCCGCCACCAGGATCACCACGGGGAAGGGCACATGGCCGACCGCCAGCGCCAGGAAGGCGGCCCCCGCCATGGCCAGGCCGGGCCACCCGCGCAGGGCCCTCTTGCCCAGGCGGAGCACGGCGTCCAGCACCACCGCCAGGACGGCGGCCTTCAGGCCATGGAACAGCGCGCCCGTGAGCGGCGCCTGGTGGTAAAGGGTGTAGAGCGTGCTCAGGCCCAGCATGACCAGCACGCCCGGCAGAATGAACAGGAGGCCGGCGATCAACCCACCGCGCCGGCCATGCAGCAGCCAGCCGACATAGGTCGCCAGTTGTTGCGCCTCCGGCCCCGGCAGCAGCATGCAATAGCTGAGCGCGTGCAGGAAGCGCGCCTCCCCGATCCAGCGGCGGTTCTCCACCAGCTCACGATGCATCAGCGCGATTTGACCGGCCGGGCCGCCGAAGCTCAGCAAACCGATGCGAGCCCAGACACGGGTGGCCTCGCCCAGGGTGGGTGGGCGCGCGCTGGGTGGGGGCGCGCTGGTTGGGGACATGGGGATCGCCGGCGCGGGGTGACAGGGCTACCCCGCGACTAAGCCCCGCCCCCGATCAGGCGTCAAGCGGCTGCCGCTCAGAACATGCCGTCGGGGCTGCTGGCCGGCACCGGCTGGCTGACGGACCAATGCTCCACCACCCGATCATCCGCCACGCGGAAGATCTCGACCACCGCCTCACCCCGGTCGCCGGGTGCTGGGATGCGATGGACATGCAGCACCACCAGGTCGCCTTGGGCTATGCTGCGCACCACCTCCGCCTTCGAGTCCGGGTGGCGCTGGAAAATCTCGGCGTAGGCGTCCTGCAGGGCGCGGCGGCCATCGGCCAGGCCGGGCGTATGTTGTTTGCAGTCCTGCGCCACGTACCGGTCCGCCGCGGACAGGTCATGCTTGTTGAAGAAGGCGTCATAGAAGTCCAGGACCGTGTGGCGGTTGGCCTCTCCCTCGGCCATGGTGCCCGGTATGCGGCTGCTGGTGGCGCCGGCCCATTGGTTGGCTGCTGGCTGGTTGGCTGCGGCTTGGGTGTGGGGGGACTGAACGGCCTCGGCCGATGCCAGGCCGGAACCGGCTAGCGCGGCGCCCAGGACCAGGGCGCGGATGATCAGACGCATCTCTTCCTCATGGGCTGAGCATCACGGGAAAGGCGGGCACCAGGGCGACCTCGCCCCACCCGCGCCCATCCCGCGTCGCCTTTACCTGCACCGGCATTGTGGCGACTCTGGGGTGGCGGCGGGGAAGGGTTAAGGCCCCGAACCATTATACGGCGAAGGGACCTGCTTCCGTGTCCCCGGCGTGGGGGCATCGGCGGGGATAAAATATTTGACATGCGGTATCCGGAAACTGACGCTGGCGGCAAATGGGGATGACAGGGGCAAACATATGGGCGCGACCATGAACCGGGCCGTTTGGGCGTTGGCCTTCAGCTTGTCGGTCGCCCATCCGCTGGGCGCGTCCCCACAGGCGAAGCCAGTCGCCGCCACCGCCAGCGGTGTCGCGTCCGTCATCGCCGATTATGAGGCGCTGGCCCGCCAGACGGACGGCACCGACGGTCCCGGTTGGCCGGACGTCAGCAAGGGCGCCGCCGACCGCCGCGCCCAAGGCTATGCCGCGCTCAAGGCCCGCCTGGACAAGCTGCCGCCCTCTGCCGCCGATGGTGAGGAGGCGCTGACCCGCCGCCTGCTGGATTGGCGCCTCGGCGTGCTGGTGGAGGGGGCCAAGTTCGATGAGGACCGCATCCCCTTCGACAATGGCGACGGCTTCTTCAACACGGCCAACTACGCCGCGGCCACCACCGTCATCCGGACGGAGGCGGACGCCCAGGCTTGGATCGCGCGCCTCCGGGCCTTGCCCGCCTACTATGACCAGCAGATCGCCAACATGCGGCGGGGGCTCGAGACGGGCTTCGTCCAGCCGCGCCCCACCGCCGCCTCGGTGCTGAACATCCTGAAGATCGCGGCGGACCAGCCGGCGGAGGCCAGCCCCCTGCTGGGGCCGCTGAAGGCGCTGCCCGCCACCATTCCGGCCAACCGCCAGGCCGCGCTGCGCGCCGCCGCCCTGACGGCGGTGACCCAGGCGGTGAAGCCGGCGCAGGCGAAGCTGGTGGCTTTCTTCGAGCAGGATTACCTGCCCCACGCCCGCGACACGCTGGGCGCCAGCAGCCTGCCGGGCGGGCGCGACTACTACGCCTATGCTGTGCGCCGCTCCACCACCACCGACCTGACGCCTGATGCGGTGTTCGCGCTGGGGGAGCGGGAGGTGGCACGCCTCCGGGGGGAGATGGAGGCGGCGATGCGGGCCACCGGCTTCACCGGCACGTTGCCTGAGTTCATCGCCAAGCTGCGCACGGACAAGCAATTCTATGCTCCCGACCTCGCCACCTATGTGGAAAAGGCCAGCGAGATCGGCAAGCGCGTCGATGGCTTGCTGCCGCTGTGGTTCGGCACGCTGCCCCGCCTGACCTGGACCATCCGGCAAAAGCCGCCGGAGCAGGAAGGGTCGTCCAGCGGCTATGATCTGGGTGACCCGGTCAAGGGTGTGCCGGGCCGGGTGGTGGTGGGCTCCCGCTCCTTCGAGGACCCGCTGTTCGGCCTGCCCGCCTGGATTCTGCACGAGGGCGTGCCGGGCCACCATCTGCAGATCGCCCTGGGGCAGGAGCGCACCGACCTGCCCGCCTTCCGCCGCAAGGATGAGCCCACCGCCTTCATCGAGGGCTGGGCGCTGTATGCCGAGCAACTGGGCGAGGACATGGGCGTCTACCGCACGGCCTATGAACGCTTCGGCCGCCTGTCCTTCGACATGTGGCGGGCCTGCCGCCTGATGATGGACGTGGGCATCCACTGGAAGGGATGGAGCGCCGACCAGGCGGCGAGCTGTCTGCGCGACAACACGGCCCTGCCGGAACGCGCCGTGCTGGGCGAGACGCAACGCTACATCGCCTGGCCGGCCCAGGCGCTGGCCTACAAGGTGGGGGAGCTGAAGTTCCTGGAGGAACGGCGGCGGGCGGAACAGGCGCTGGGATCGCGCTTCGACATCCGCGCCTTCCACGACGCCCTGCTGGACGACGGCCCCATGCCCATGGACATCCTGCACGACCAGATGGGGCGCTGGCTGGCCCGCCAGGGGGCGCGGCAGAGCGCCCGGCCCTGAGTGGTGCCGGGTTGGCTATCGCGTGACGGAATAAAAGTGGAGAGTCGTGATGGCGACTCACTGAAGGCCGGAAGCATCTATGGCTTCACGAGCCGCAGGCGGGGTGGCGAAGGTTCGGTCGAGGCGTCGCCGAGGGTGTTGAAGAAGCCTCTGATGGCCTCGATGTAACGGTTGTCGGCGAAGGCGATGACTGGGCCCTCGAAACAGGGTAGGGCGACCATGAGGCTGGTCACTTCAGTATCGGCCATGCGGATATAGTTACCGTCGCCGAGGGGGGCCGCTAGTTGAAGGGTGAGCCCCGTTTTCCCATGGCCTAGGCCGATGACCAGACAGTTCGCCACCAAATGGGCCATCAACCTCCCGTCTTGCTGGTAGCAGGTAATGTAGGCGACAGAAGCGCCGAAGCATATCGTGTTATTATCAAGACAATAATCCCGGATCACCCTGACGTTCTCCGCCGAGAATATTTGTTGATTTTTGAAAATATTCTCTGAAGACATTTTGTTTTCCCCAATTAGAGTAAATGGGATCTGCGTCTTGGCAGGTAGGGAGACTAATATATTATTGCCGGGTTATAGTATCCCGGCCCAGCATATGGCCCGCGCCTGCCATTATTAACTGTTGTTTTATTCGGTAGATTCTAGCGCGAAAATGCGTGATGGCCAATATCCCGATTTTTAGGGAGGCGAGTCCTCACGTCGGATGCAGGGCAATGCCGGTGGTTGGCGAGCATGGGCGCGGGACGCAGCCGGCTTCCGGTGAGGCTGTCCGCAGGCAGATTTGCGCCCAAGGGGGATGCACCTTTGGAGATTTGGCCCTAAATTCGGATAAGGCCGTGCGCGATGGCGATGGAGGCGGCTTGTGCCTTATTCCGGGCGCCCAACTTCTTTCGGGCGCTGTCGATATGCTGGTGGACGGTATGGGACGAGATGTTCAGGCGACCCGCAATTTGCAGGGCGGATTCGCCGACAGCGGTCCAGGTCAAGATTTCAGCCTCACGAGGGGATAGCGACAGGGAGGCCCTTGGTTTGCCGACGTCCAACTTGATGATCTGTTCCTGGGCGTATGTGGCGATCACCTGCAACTCGTGCCGATGATTGGCGAAAAGGCGGGTGAATCCCTCACCTGTGAGGGAACTGCTGACGGCAAGCACGCTTTTGCCGGGGCCGGGGCCGTGGACCGGCACAATGGCTCCGGATCTCAATCCAGCCTCCGCGCCTTCCTCAAGGACGATGCGCTGCCGTTCCGTCAGATGCAGGTGGGTGGCAGGCCCACCCCAGGCACTGGGAACCACCGACTGCATCGCCCGGATCATGGCGATGTCGTCGCGGGTATAGCGCTGCTGAATATAATGATCGACCCAGGCTTGGGGATAGTTCCCACACACCAACTGGCCGGTCCAACCGTTGGGATGCACCAGGACGTCATAAACAAACCATTCGAATCCCATGCGCGCGGTTTCCGCGCCCAGCGCCTCGGCGACCTGCGGGATGGTTTTTGCCGCTGCCAGCTTGTCGAGGGATCGGTCGAGTTGGTTCATGGAGACGCCCGCCCACGACATTGGATGCCAGTGCGAGTATGGCCCGAGCGGACCTTTTCGTCCAATCCCCAACGTTCGAGGTGCCGGGCGCAGCCAGGATACAGAAGGAAGAAGCCCTTGGGGAATGGCGACCCCAGCTGGATTCGAACCAGCGACCTACCGCTTAGAAGGCGGTTGCTCTATCCAACTGAGCTATGGGGCCCCAGGGCGGTCCCGACCCCATGGCCGGGACGCCCGATATCGACAGGGTATCAGAAACGGCCGACGCGGGGACGGTCGGCGCGGAAGTTGTCGGCGTAATTCTTCGGCCGGACGATGCGGTCGTTGTGGGTGATGACCTCGTAGGTCCAGCCCTTGCGCGTGGCATAGGCGATGGCCTCGTCCGCGCTTTCGAACGTCAGCTTCACCTGGTTCAGGGTGTCGCCCGAGCTGGTCCAGCCCATCAGCGGTTCCGGCCGGCGGGGGGTGGCCAGTTCATATTCCAGGATCCACGAGTGGGTCTTGGCGCGGCCGGACTGCATGGCCGTCTTGGCCGGCTGATAGATACGAACCTGCATCTCTGGAACGTCCCCGGTTGAACACAACGCTTGGTGCCCGCCGTCCGGCTTGAACGGCCGCCGGGCGGCTTGGGAGCCGGACGTCGCCCGCCGGCGCCGGTCCGGGCGATGGTCGGGGCGCCCGGATTCGAACCGGGGGCCTACGGTTCCCAAAACCGTCGCGCTACCAGACTGCGCTACGCCCCGAAACCATCGCGAGCTAGGGTTTACGCGGTTCCCGGGCCCATGGTCAATCAGGAAAGCGGCCCGCCCGCCGGCAAGGCTGGTACGCCCCGCGCCCCGGTTCTGCCTGGGGACGTTGCACCAGGAAATCCCGACCGCCCCTGATCGGCCGGCCCGGCAAATTTGACCGGGCACAGGGAAAATATGGCCGGCCCATTTATTTGCGAACGTGTGGGGGATTTCCCCCGGGACGCCGAAAATCCCTTTATTCACAGATACGTAAACATCTCGCCCGGCTGTTGGCACGGTTTCTGCGGTTCGTGAGCCGAACCTAACCGTCCATCAGAGGAGGTTGATGGCGTCCATAACAGCGTAGTGCCCCCGGACTTTCCCGGACGGACCAATTCCCGCCGCGTCGGCGGGGAGGGGCCGCCGCCCGGAGACGGGGACTTAGGCCCCCCCGGCAGCGGGCGGGTGGTGCTTTCGGTGTCATGGGACCAGCAGCTTGCTCTCGCCAGAAGGATCAGACCGGCCCAAACGGCCGCCCTCCGGCAGCTCAAAAGGAGATGAATGATGTCCTCTCAAGTCGCGCTTTCTTCGGCAATGCGTTCGAACCTGCTGTTGCTGCAGAACACCAACAGCTCGATCGATAAGCTCCAGGCTCAACTGTCCACGGGCAACAAGATCAACAGCGCGCTGGATGGCCCCACGGCCTTCTTCGCCGCGCAGGGTCTGAACCAGCGTGCCAGCGACCTGTCCACCCTGAAGGATGCGATGGGCCAGGCCATCAGCACCATTAAGGCGGGCAACCAGGGCGTCACCTCCATCCAGAAGCTGATCGACCAGGCCAAGGGTCTGACGACCTCGGCCTACTCCAACCTGGGCAATGATCCGGGCGCCATCGCCACCCGCAAGTCGCTGGCCGACCAGTTCAACGCCATCAAGGACCAGATCGACAAGCTGGCGGCCGATAGCGGCTACGGCGGCAAGAACCTGCTGGCCGGCAGCGGCCAGACCTTCGACGCCACCTCCGTGTCGCGGGCGACCATCAACTCCATCACCGGCCTGTCAAACAGCCGCGTCACCAACGTGACCACGTCGGACACCTATTCCATCCGCGTGTCCGGCACGGGTGATATCTCGGGCAGTGCCGGCGACATCGCCTCGGCCGAAACCGCCCGCGGCCTGTTCGGCCTGAAGGTTTCCGGCAAGCTCAGCTCGACCGCCGGCAATTTCTCCGACGTGTCCATCGAGATGCGCGGCGCCGTCGGCCAGACCCGCACGGCCGTGATCACGGAAGGTGGCGAATCCCGGTCCATCACCTTCTTCGACAACACCCAGGCGGTTTCCAATTCCCTGACCACCGCTGGCGTGTCCGGCACCCCGCAGACGTCGACGATCACCATCACCGGTAACGTCGACAAGGGTGACACCTTCACCGCCACGGTCAACGGCACGTCCTTCACCTATACCGCGTCGGCTGGTGATGTCGCCGCGCCGGACGCCGCCACCCGTGAGAAGAACATCGCTGCTGGTTTGTACGGCAAGATCAATGCCGCCACGGTCGCCGGCGGTTCGCTGTCCACGTTCACGCTTTCGAATCCCGGCGGCACCACCAACAGCTTCACGCTGACGGCTCCCGGCAGCACGGGCACCGCCAACACCTTCACCCTGGGCACCTCGGCGTCCAACGCCCTGACGAAGGACATTTCCGTGTCCTTCTCGTCAGGCACGGTGGTGTCGTTCACGGTGGACCGCACCACCCTTGAGGCCCTGGGAACCACGGGCAATGGCACCTCGACCATTGAAAAGGACGTGGACGTCGCCGTGACCGCCACCGACCTGAATGGCGTGTCCATCACCCGGTCGGGCGCCAATGACCGTGGCAGCGGCAAACTGGCGGATGGCGAGAACGCCATGTCCTTCACCACGGGCACGGTGCGCATCAACGTCGACCCGACCAAGATCATGCAGGCGGCATCGACCAGCGCCTTCGCCAACATGACGACGACGCAGCAGACGCCGGCGAACACGCAGAACGACCTGTCGGTGCAGTTCAACGAGACCAACACCAACTCGCTGACGGTGAAGTCCACGAACGTCACCACCGACGGTCAGGGCCTGCGCCTCGACTATGCCCAGAACAACTTCCTGGACCGGTCGGACATCGACGCCGCGGTGGCCCAGCTGACCTATGCCACCAACCAGCTGCGGTCGGCCGGCCAGACGCTCAGCACCAACCTGAACGTCATCCAGACCCGCTCCGACTTCACCGACGCCTTCAACAACGTCCTCTCGGATGGTGCCGACAGCCTGGTCCAGGTCGACCAGAACCAGGCCGGCGCGCAGTTGCTGACCCTGCAGACCCGTCAGCAGTTGGGTGTCACCACCCTGTCGCTCGCCAACCAGAGCCAGCAGGCCATCCTGAAGCTGTTCTAATCGGTGACGGGGGGATGGGGCGCAGTCCCCATCTCCATGGTCCCCCATTCCGACGGCCCCCATTTCGGCTGGTGGGCACAACGAAGAAGGGCGGTCCCTCGCGGGGCCGCCCTTCTTCATTTCATCAAGCGCTGGAAACCGGGGTCATTCCGTTCCCAAAACGACCAGGCGGGCGGGTTTGCGGAAATTCATGGTGATCATCAGGGTGGCCCGACCCTTGATGACGTACAGTGCCTTGTCGGACACGACGGGCAGGGGAACGTTGCGCGACATGCAATAGCCCACCAGGGCCGCCTGCAGCTCCTGCTCGGGGATGGCGACGTCGTTGGCCACCCCTTCCTGGGTAACGGACACGCGGGCCGTGACGCCGCGGTTGATGGTGTATTCCAGGGCGCTGACCTCGCCTTCGGGAAAGGCCTCGTTCAGCTTGCGCCGCCGTTCGGTGATGGCGCTCACCACTTCGCGGTCGGTAAAGACGATGCAGCGGAGTTCCTTCATGCGCTCGCGTTCCGACAGGCCAGGGACGCGGAACCTTACGCCAGCTTCCGGCGCCGCCGCCAGTTGCAAATGGGATATGGCATCGCCTTCCAAGGCTCCTCCCGCCCCGCGTGCCGGGCTGCGGCAAATACGCCGATGCTTGCGAATGTGGGAATTTTTTTCGCCGACCCGCGCCGGGATTCGATGTCCACCGCGTGTAACTCGCGCCCCCGGGACAGTGACCCAGGTCCCGCGCCACCACCGCAACCCCAGCCGACCCGTCACCGGTCGTGTCCCATAAGGCCGGCCCCGAACTTCTTAATTCGTCTGAACAGGCAGGATTTCTCAGCAAATGAAGCGTCTTCTCGCGCCGGTGGCCGCCGCGCCCCTGTGCCTCGCCGCCCTGACCGACCTCCACGCGGCGACGACGATCTCCGACACCCGGTCCAGCGGGGTTGCGACGTCCACAACCGGTGACCTTACCATCACCGGCACGGTCAGCCCCTCCAGCGGGACGGCGGTGACGCTCGACAGCAGCAACACCGTCAGCAGCTCGGGCACGATTTCCATCACCGGCAGCGACGACACGACGGGCATCCTGGTGAAGGGGGGCAACACCGGCAGCGTCAGCCTGAGCGGCACCCTGACCCTGACCGACAGCAGCGTCAGCTCCACCATCCCGCTGACGTCGGCCGAGCGGCGCAACGGCATCTGGGTCTCCGGGACAGGGGTGTTCACGGGCGACATCAACACCTCGGCCACCATCACGGTGCGGGGCAACGACAGTGCCGGCATCCGGGTCGCGACCGAGATGGACGGCAGCCTGACCATGAGCGGCACGGTGTCGGTCACCGGCAACAACTCCTACGGCATCCAGACTACGGCGATCACCGCCGGCACCATCCTGATTTCCGGTACCGTCAGCGCGCTTGGCACTGGTTCGGTTGGCGTTGCGCTGGACGGCGTGACGGAAGGGACGGTCCAGGTCTCGGGTTCCGTCAGTTCCACCGGCTACCTGTCGACCACGCGCCCCACCACTACCGCCGGTTTCGCGGCGCTGACCGCCAACGACGAACTTCAGGGCGGCGCTGCCTTCCGCATTTCCGCGACCACGACCGGTGGCCTCAACCTGTTGTCGACGGGGTCCATCACCTCCTACGGCTCGGCTCCCGCGCTGCTGATCGGCAATACCAGCTACACAGTCGAGTTGGGCGCCGTGCCGGGCAGCACCTATGGCCTGGTACTGGCGGGCGCCGTCGTGGCCAGCGGCGTCTATGACGGCTTCAGCACCACCGGCGTGCAGATCGGCGGCCTGGGCGGCTCGGTCGTGATCGATGGCGGTATCGACCTGGCCGGCAGCCTGACCACCTTGTCCTACAAGGCGGACTCCACCGGCATCCAGGTCGGTTCGGGTGCCAGCGCGCCCAACATCACCGTGTCCGGTTCCATCAGCACCACCGTCTCATCGCAGTCCTCGCAGGCGACCGCCATCTCCATTGCCAGCGGCGCCTCCATCAGCACCTTGACCATCAGCGGCACCGTCGCGGCCTACGCCACGGGCTTCGCCGGCGCCACCACCCCGGTCGCCAGCAACGCGGTCGCGATTTCCGACGCGTCCGGCACCGTCACGCAGATCACCAACACCGGCACCATCCTGGCGAAGGTGTCCGAATCCACGGACAACACCGGCATCACCGGCACGGCCACGGCCCTGGATCTGCGGGCCAACACCAGCGGCGTCACCATCAACAGCAGCGGCACCATCACCGGCGACATTCTGCTGGGTTCGGGCGACGCCACCGTCAACCTGACCGGCGGCACCGTGACCGGCGCGCTGTCCTACGGCAGCGGCACTAACACGCTGACCATCGATGGCGGTGCCACTTACTCTGGTGCGCTGACCAGCGATGGCACCCTGGCCGCCACGGTGACCAACGGTAAGCTGCGTGACACCAGCACCAGCACCATCAACATGCGTTCGCTGACCGTGGGCTCCAGCGGCGAGATCGACTTCACCGCTGACCCGGCCAACAACACCAACACGCTGTTCAACGTTTCCGGCGCCGCGTCGCTGGCCTCGGGTACCAAGATCGGCCTGATCTTCAAGAGCAAGGTCACCGACAGCAACAGCTTCACGGTCATCAAGGCTAGCAGCCTGAGTGTGGGAACCACCGACCAGTCGCTGCTGGGCGACGTGTCCTACTGGTACAAGGCCAGCATCGCCGCCGATACGACGGCCGGCACGGTGACGGTGAACGTGGCGCGCCGCAGCGCGGCCGAGGCGGGCATCACCGTCGGCGCCAGCGCCTTCAACGCCATCTACGGCGCCTTCGACAAGGACACGCAGATGGGCGAGGCGTTCTTCAACGCCACCAGCGCCAGCACCTTCGGCAGCCTCTATGAAAAGATGCTGCCGGATTATAACGGCGGTCCGTTCCAGTTGCTGAACCGCGGCATGATGGCGCTGGCCCGCACCCAGGCCGACCCCACCGTCGCCATGGTGGATGAGAAGCGCGGCGCCTGGGTCCAGGAACTGGGCTTCGCCGTGTCGCAGAACCGTGACCAGGGGCCGGGCTACAACGGCAATGGTGTGGCCCTGATGGGGGGCTACGAGAAGTCGGTCGAGAATGTCGGTATCGTCGGCCTGTCCAGCGCCTACATGATTACCGCGGTCAACGACCCCGACGCTTCCAGCGGCAACCAGGTGAAGGGCCAGGTTTTCACCGGCGGCGCCTACTGGCGCGACCGCTACGGCGGACTGATGGCCAACGCCAGCGTGAACGCCGGCTACATCCGCTTCTCCAGCACGCGCGTCTTCACCGGCACTGATGACGACAGCGCCTCGTTCGAGCGGGACGCCAGCGCGCACTGGACCGGTTACATGGGCGATGCCCATATCGGTCTGGGGTATGAGCAGTCGCTGGGCTTCATGTTCGTGCGTCCCACGACATCGCTGGACTATTTCGTCCTGTCCGATGGCGCCCACCAGGAAAGCGGTGGAACCGACGCCTTCAACCTGAAGATCGGCGAGCGCACGGGCCAGCAGGGCAACGCCGAGGCGGCGCTGACCTTCGGCACCCAGCTCGGTGGTGACTTCCAGTGGAAGCCGGCCCTGACCGTGGGCTGGAAGCAGGTGTTCGGCGATGGCGCGGGCGACACCACCGCCAGCTTCGCCGGTGGCTCCAGCTTCACCCTGGTGCCCCAGTCCATGGTCGGGGGCGGGCCCATCGCCCGGCTGACCGTCCAGGGCGGTAACCGCTACTCCGACATCGCCTTGGAACTGGGGGGCGAAAGCCGCCATGGCTACATCGGGTATGACGCCCGGTTCGTGAGCAAGTTCCGCTTCTGATTCCCCGTCCCACTGTCAGAAGGGCCGCCCCACTGCGGGCGGCCCTTTTCTGTATGTCGGGGCAGTCTGGATGTCAGGAAACGGGCGCTCCCAGGAAGCGTTGGCGCAAGGCGTCCCAGGAGCGATGGCCCAGGTCCGCCAGCGGTGGCAACCGGGCGGCGACATCTGCCCTCCCATGTGACCCCCCATGTGGCCCCCCATGTGGCCCAGCACCCGGCCCAGCGTCCGTGCCAGCCAGGCTGTCACCCAAACGCCGCGCTTCGCGGGCCAGTTGCACCAGGCCGCAGCTGTCGGCCATGGCCGCCAAGTCACGCGTGGCGTCGCGCAGCGCCGCCGGCGCGTCGGCCGCCGCCAGATCCAGGACGGCTTCCAGGCGGCTCCGGCCGCGGTTGATGATGCCATCGACTAGAACGCGGAACTCCTCCGGGGGCAATGTCCGCTCCAGCCGCGCCAGCACCCTGGGCTCCAGCAGCAGGGTGTCCTCTTCCAGCTCGGCGGGCGGCGGTGCCCGCTCCGCCAGCCAGCGCGCCACCATGTCCAGCAGGTGCTCGGCCTTGAACGGCTTGGAGACATAGTCGTCCATGCCGGCCGCCAGGTAATCCTCCCGCATGCCGGTCATGGCATTGGCGGTCATGGCGATGATGGGCATCAGCGGCGTGCGATGGTCGGCGGCGCGGATGCGGCGCGTCGCCTCGATGCCGTCCATGACGGGCATCTGCACGTCCATCAGCACCAGGTTGAACCGGGTCTGCAGGCAGGCGCGCACGGCCTGTTCCCCGTTCTCCGCAATCTGCACCTGGTAGCCCGCCTTTTCCAGCAGCACCGACGCGATGGTCTGGTTGGTGACATTGTCCTCCGCCACCAGGATGCGGCCCCGGCCGCCCTGGGGCGCGGGGGACGCCACCGGTGCGACGGGCGCCGGCTCCACCTGCAGGCCGCACGCCTGGGCCAGGCCTTCCAGCAATTGGGGCCGGCGTATGGGCTTGGGCACCACGGCGTCGAACAGTTTGTCACCAGCCGCCGCGGGCGTTTCCAGCGAACTGGCCAGCAGCAGGCGGACCCCGGCCAGCCGCGGCTCCTCCCTGATCCAGGTGGCCAGGCCGGGGCCATCCAGGTCCGGCATATGGTGGTCGATCAGAATGACATCGGGCAGTGTCGCCCGGCTTCCCTCCGCGCAGGCCCCGGTCAGGCTGCCGTCCTGCACCGCCAGGATCCACAGCAGGTGGTTGCGGGCTTGGATGCCGCCCGGCGCCTCGTCCACCGTCATGCCGCAGGTCATGAGGTGGTGGACCAAGATCAGGCGGTTGACGGGGGTGTCATCCACCACCAGCGCGTGGCGGCCGCGCAGGCGATCGCCCAGGGGCTGGACCGTGCGGCTGGGCGCCATCCCCCGCTCAAGCGGCACGTCGAACCAGAAGGTGGCACCAGCGCCGGGCGTGCTCTCCACGCCGATGCTGCCGCCCATCAGCTCCACCAACTGGCGGCTGATGGCCAGCCCTAGGCCGGTTCCGCCGAACCGGCGGGTGATGGAGCTGTCGGCCTGCTCGAACATCTGGAACAGCTTGCCGGCCTGGGCGGGATCGATGCCGATGCCGGTGTCCTGCACCTTGACGCGCAGCCGCCGCGACTGCTGCGGCAGGGCGGGGCCCTCGCCCAGCAGGGTTATGTCCACCGACACCGCGCCCTTGGCGGTGAATTTTATGGCGTTGCCCACCAGGTTCAGCAGTACCTGGCGCACCCGCGTGGGGTCGCCCCACCACATGCCGGACGCGTCGTCATGCACCAGGGCGCCGATCTCCAGCCCCTTGTCCCGCGCACGGGGGCCCAGGATGGCCAGCACGCCATCCACCAATTCATCCAGGTTGAACTGGATGCGCTCCAGCGTGACCTTGCCGGCCTCCAGCTTGGAGATGTCGAGGATATCGTTGATGACGCCCAGCAGGGCGTCGGCGTTGTCGCGGATGATCTCGGCGTAGCCGCGCTGTTGCGTCGTCAGCGGCGTGTCCAGCAGGATCTGCGCCATGCCGGTGATGCCGTTCATGGGCGTGCGGATCTCGTGGCTCATGTTGGCCAGGAAATCCGATTTGGCGGCGTTGGCCTGCTCCGCCACCTGGCGGGCTTCCTCCGCCGTCCGCCGGGCCCGGTCCAGGTCGCCTGTCAGGGTCAGCAACCGTTCCCGCTGGGCGTTCAACTGCCCGTTCATCACATGCACGCGCCGGTACAGGCTGACCATCTCCGCCAACAGCAGTACCAGAACGACACTAGACGCCACGGCGCCGTCGGCGCGCGCCAGGAACCAGCCCAGGGTGAAGCGCGCCAGCCCCAGCCCGTTCAACAGCGTGTCCATCGCCAGCGCGACGGTGGAGATCAACAGCCCCAGATGGCCCACCGTCCGCACCTTCGTCACCGAGGCCAGGACAGCCGGGGTGCAGAAGTTGATCAGCAGCATCACCAGGTAGACGGCCTTGACCGTCACGTCGTTGTTGTAGGTGTTGACAAGGGTGACGTGCGGCAGCCAGCGGTCGATGGACATGAGCACGGCGACCATGGTCAAGGCCGCCGTCACCGCGGCGCCAATACCCACGCCCAAGGTCAACCGTCGGCGGAACTCGACCGCGACCGGCGCCGGTTCCCGCCGTTGCCAATAGGCGAAGCCCAACACCGCCATGGGGAAGGCGGTATGCCACGCCATGTACAGCCACAGGGCCGATTGCGACAGCGTCCCATCCGGGTCCAGGGGCGCGAAGGCGCCCGGCAATGCCGCCACCTGCAACACGGCCATGAGGCCGGAATAGGCATAGCCACCGACCAGCCACAGCAGGGGGCGCTGCCCTGACAGCAGGAACTGGCTGGCGATCAAGAAGGCGGTCAGCAGGTCGGTGACCAGGATGATGACGGCATAGGCCGGCAGCAGGCCGGGGATGTTGCCCACCGGCGTTTTCGCCCCCATGGCCCCGACCAGGAACAGCCCCAGCAGCGCCAGGCCGACCAGGAAGGCCGCCGCATGTTGCGACGGCGTAGTGGGGGCCATGAACAGGGTGGTGGCCGGCGCCACGCCCCTGGAGCGAGGGGATGCCAGTCCCCGTCGGCCACCAGCCCCCTGAACAGCGCCAGTCATTCCCGTCTTCCCCCACGGGGAACCGTCGGTTCCACCCAAAAACCGGCCCGGTTTCCACTGCCAATCATTGGCGGCCAAACACAGGCCGTCAATCGGGGACAATACTTCAAACGGATAAGGATTGCTGATCTTTTAGCTAGGGTGCCTGATGGTCATGGGCATGCGGCGGATACAGGACGAGGGGATCAGTGACTACATCGGCGATTGTCGACAGGCCGTCCGGTGCCGCCGCCCGGTAGAAGCAGGAACGGCGGCCGGTATGGCAGGCCACGCCCACCTGATCCACCAGCAGCAGCAGGGTGTCGCCGTCGCAATCCACGCGCAGTTCGCGCAGATGCTGCACCTGGCCCGAGGTGTCGCCCTTGCGCCAGAAGGACTGGCGGGACCGCGACCAATAGCAGGCGCGCCCAGTGGTCAGGCTCTCAGCCACGGACTGGGCGTTCATCCAGGCCATCATCAGCACCTCGCCCGTGTCATGCTGCTGGGCGATGGCCGGCACCAGGCCATTGGCGTCGAAGCGGATGGCGGCCACCGTCGCCTCGACCACGGCCGGGGGCAGGGGATAGCTGATCGCTGTGGTCATGCGGCGGCTCCCGTCATGCGGTTCAGTCCACGCTCCAGGTCGCGGATCAGGTCGTCGGCGTCCTCCAGCCCCGCGTGCAGGCGGATCAGCGTGCCGGTGCCGGTCCACGGCGTGGCCGTGCGGATCTTGCGCGGGTCGGTCGGCAGGATCAGGGACTCGAACCCGCCCCAGCTGAAGCCGATGCCGAAGTGGGACATGCCGTCCACCAGGGCGGCTACGGCGGCGCGCGGCTGCTTTTTCAGTTCCACCGTGAACAGCCCGCTGGACCCGGTGAAGTCGCGGCGCCAGATGTCATGGCCGGGGCAGTCGGGGAAGGCGGGATGCAGAACGCGCTGCACCTCCTCCCGGCCTTTCAGCCAGCGGGCGATGGCCAGCGCGGTTTCCTGATGGCGGGCCATGCGGGCGGCCAGGGTGCGCATGCCGCGCATGGCCAGGTACAGGTCGTCGCCGCCCACGTTCTGGCCCAGTTGCAAGGCGGTGTTCTTCACCCGCTGCCACGCCTCGCGCGTGCCGACGATGACGCCCACCGTGGCATCGGCATGGCCCACGAAATACTTGGTGGCGGCATGGATGACGACGTCGGCGCCCAGGTCCAGCGGCTTGCTGCAGATGCCGGCCGACCACGTGCTGTCCACCAGGACGGCCACGCCCTTGTCATGGGCGGCGCGGGATATGGCGGGGATATCCTGGACCTCGAAGGTCAGGGACCCGGGGGATTCCAGCAGGATGGCCGTGGTCTCGGGACGCAGCTTGTGCGCGATGTCGGCGCCGATCAGCGGGTCGACATATTCCACGACCACGCCCAGGCGGGTCAGCACCGTGTCGCAAAAGTCCCGGGATGGGCCATAGACGGTGTCGGCCACCAGCAGATGGGCGCCGGCCTTGGCATAGGCCAGCAGGGCGGTGGTGACGGCGGCCAGGCCGGAACTGGCCACCACCGCGCGGTGCCCGCCCTCCAGCGCCGCCACCGCGTCCTCGAACGCCAGGCTGCTGGGGGTGGAGCGGCGGCCATAGCGCGGGGCGCGATGCTCGGGATCGTGGCCCTCCAGCTCATCCAGGCAGGAGAACAGGATGGTGGACGCGCGATAGGGCGGCACGTTGACCACGCCGTAATTGTCCAGCGGGTTGCGGCCGGCGTGGACCAGCAAGGTGGCGGGGTTTTTCGTGTCGTCAGACATGAGGCGCCAAGTCATAAACGGAAAGGGGCGGCCATCTTGGCACCACCCCCGGCTCCAGGGGAAGCGGCCCCGCCGCCGCGCCCCATCATGCCTCCGTTGCGTTACAGCCCGTACAGGTAATCCACCGTCAGATGGGCCAGCGTGCGCGCGCCGACGATCAGGCCGGACTCGTCCACGAAGAACTTGGGCGAGTGGTTGGAGGCGGCCTTGGACAGGTCCGCGTCCGGCGGGGTGATGCCCACGAACAGGTATACGCCCGGCACCTGCTGTTCGTAGAAGGAGAAGTCCTCCGACGGGGTGACCTTGTCGATCAGCTTCACATGGTCCTTGCCCGCCACGCGCTGCAGGGTGGGGACGATCTTGGCCGTCAGCTCCGGGTTGTTGATGGTGACGGGATAGCCCTTGATGATGTCCACGTCGGCGGTGGCGCCGGCGGACTCGGCGATGCCGGCCACGGTGCGGCGCAGGCGCTTGTCGATGTCGGCGCGCATGCCCTCGTCGAAGGTGCGGATGGTGCCGTTCAGGGTGACCGTGTCGGGAATGATGTTGTTGCGGTTGCCGCCGTGGATGCTGCCGACGCTCAGGATCGACGGCTCCTTGATCACTTCCATCTGCCGGCTTTCGATGGTCTGCAGGCCCAGCACGATCTGCGATGCCGTGACGATGGGGTCGACGCCGGTCCAGGGCAGGGCGCCATGGCTCTGTCGGCCATGCACGGTGATGACGAACTCATCCGCCGCCGCCATGAACGGGCCGGGGCGGTAGCCCACGTCGCCGGCATGCAGGGTGGAGATGACGTGCACGCCGAAGACGGCGTCCGGCTTGGGGTTCTCGAACGCCCCTTCCTTCAGCATCTGTTCCGCGCCGCCAACCTCGCCCTTGGCCAGGCCCTCCTCCGCCGGCTGGAAAATGAACTTCACCGTGCCGGGCAACTGGTCCTTCATTCCAGCCAGCACCTCGGCCACGCCCATCAGCATGGCGACGTGGGTGTCGTGGCCGCAGGCGTGCATCACGCCCACCTCATGCCCCTCATACTGCGTCTTCACCTTGGAGGCGAAGGGAAGGTCCACCTGCTCCGTCACCGGCAGGGCGTCCATGTCCGCGCGCAGCGCCACCACCGGGCCGGGTTTGCCGCCCTTCAGCACGGCGACCACGCCGGTCTTGGCCACGCCGGTGCGCACCTCCAGGCCCAGGCTTTTCAGGTGCTTGGCCACCAGGGCCGCCGTGCGCGTCTCCTGGTTGCCCAGTTCGGGGTGCTCATGGATGTCGCGACGCCAGGCGATGATCTTGGGCTGTTCCACCGCCGCGCGGGTGTCCACCGTGGCCTGCGCCTGTTCCCGGTCGCCGGCCCAGGCCGCCGTTCCCGAGGCCAGCAGCGCCCCAACGCCCGCACCCAAGGCCAACGTCCAGCCAAAATGCCGCTTGCCCATCTGTCACCGCCCCTTGTTGTTTGCCGCCATCGCCTTGGACTGGCTTGGCCTTCTGGGGAAAGGGTACCCATCCACCCCGTCCCGGCCAGCCTGTCGCATCCGCATGGTGGCGCATGGCAGGTATGCGCGATGGGGCGGGTTATCCCTTTCGATCTCCGGAGAGGGTGTCCCGCTGATCTGGCCTCCCCCATTTGCGCGGACCGCCCTATGGCCTTGGTGTCATGTCTTTACCCTCCGAGCTGTTGAATGGGGCGGGGGCAGAAGAGTATTTTTAACAGAAAGTTCATTATTTCAAATAATGGTGGCGCCATGTCCATGAAGGGGCGGAGTGACGCCCGGATAGTGGGGTCACTGTTTCTTGGAGGATAAGACTAATGACTTTTGCAACCCGCGCCCAGATTTACGCTTTTTTCACCATGGTCGCCCTTGCCGGGGCTGGGAGTGCCGTGGCGGCGGGTGCCGGCGGCGCTTCGTCCAGCCCCTGTGGGGTGGCCCCCGTCCTGTCCCTGAAGCACCTCGATGCGCCACCGACCGCCATCGACGGCGACGCTTTCGTTGCCCAGGTCAATCGCTACGCCGCCAAGGCCAAGGCCCGTGGCGCCTGTTTGGCCCAGGTCGCCGCCAATGGTGATGCCTCCGCCCGCACCAGCGGGCCGACCATGGCGCCCGCCCCCTCCGGCGACTGAGCCCAAGACCCATCCAACAGGTGCTGAATCAAGGCGGCCGGGAAACTGGCCGCCTTTGGCGTGCTTTGCGCATGGCAAGGCTGCGAAAACCGCATGTCAGTGTATCAGAAGCATAATTCTCTTTTGCGGCAATACGTTCCGGGCTAGGTCCACATCGCTGATAGCGTTATCACCTTCAGGTGCGATGGTTGACGGGCCAACCTGGCGGCAGTAGCTTTGCCGCAACGCACAATAAATATGTGCGTATGCGAAATTGCTGTTTCGCCAATCAATCCGCGGGGGAGGGCGCGACCGTCAAGGGCACCACCTTTCGCCATCGGAGATGATTATGGCTTCTGTTTCCCGCGTTTTCGCCGCCCTTGTCCTGGGTGGTCTGGTCACCGCCGCGGCGCCCGCCATGGCGCAGTCGCTGGGTGTCGAGCGCGCCTGCGGCAAGCCCCCCGTCGCCCCGGTCAACCACCTGTCCGCCACGGCCACCCCGGCCGATGTCAGCGCCGCCACCGCCGAGGTCCGCGCCTATGGCAAGGCCGCCCAGGCCCGCCTGGCTTGCCTGGACAATCTCAGCGCCAGCAGTGTCATCGCCTGGACGCCCGATGGCCGCGCCGCCATCGCCAGCAGCTATGACCGCACCATCCGCGACCTGAAGGTCGTGGCCCGCGACTTCGCCACCCTGCCGGCGGAGCAGGTGGCCGACACCGCCCACTGAGGGGACCTACCCATCTTGCGCGGCCGGCGGTTCCGCGGGTTGGGGAACCGCCGTCGCCCCCGGTTTGCGCCCATGCCGGGGCGGCGGGCTCATTTCCGCCGCGCGTGCGTGCAGGTCCGTCAGATCCTGGGTCAGTTGCTCCAGCGCGAAGGACAGGGTGTAAATCTGTCCCGTGACGCCTCGGGGCAATTCCCGCAGCACGCCCTCGGCCCGCAGTGCCTGTACCGTATCCAGGTAAGCGCGCGCCGCCGCCTGCACTGGTTCGATATCGGGTGCCTGGCCTTGCGTGCGCAGGGTGGTGGCGGCATGGCGCAGGAACAGCACGCCCTGGCGCCGCACGTCCGCCAGGGGACCTTCCAGCCGCCGGGCCGCCGCCCCATCGGACGCGGCGCGGTCGGCGGTGGCGCGGCCGACCATCACCAGGTCATGACGCACCCGGGTCAGGGTGCGGACCAGGGGGGCAGGGTCGCGTTGGTCGCCCAGCCAGGTGCGGCGTTCGCGCTGTGCCTCCTCCACCGCCGTGTCCAAGGGGCGCAGGGCCGCCCATAGCTGCGCGTGACGCTTGGACAGGCCCTGGCGAACCTCCTCCGGCAGCGCCGGGTCCAGCAGCGCGTCCAGCATGTCGGCGCACAGGTCGGTGACCCGCGCGGCGGTGGTCAGCACCGTCCCGTAGGCCCGCGAGGGCAGCACGAACAGGGCCACGGCCAGGCCGACAATATTGCCGATCACGATTTCGGACACCCGGTCCATCGCCAGCGCCAGGGACGATTGGGTGCTGCTGGCGGATGTCAGCAGCACGATGGTCGCGGTGACGGGGGCCAGCTTGAACACTGGGTGGCGTGCCGCCAGCCAGGCCAGCGGCGCCAGCGCCACGGCCAGCGTCAGGCACAGGTGAAGCGGGGAATCCCGCAGGCCGACCGAGGCGACCAGGGCGCCCCAGGCCGCCCCCGCCAGGGTGCCGGCGAAGCGGTCCAGCGCCGCCTTCAGCGACCCGCCGATGCTGGTCTGCATGACCATGATGGCGGTGATCACCGCCCAATAGCTCTGGGGCAGATTCACCAGGCGCGCCATGGCCAATGCCGCCACACCGGCGACCGTGACCCGGAACGCCAGCCGCAGTTCCGGCGCGCGCAGAACCGCCATCATCGTCATGGGCGATAGGCCAAGGGGCGAAAGGCGATCGGGCGCCGGGGCGGCGCGTCGGTGGCGGTCGGCTGCATCTCCGGCGGGGACGGGGTGGGGAGCGGTGGTTCGGCCAGCGGAATGTGCGGCCCGGCGGTCGGCGGCATGACGCCGGTCCACCGGGGGTCGTCGGAGAATTTACGTTCCTGGCGCAGGCGGCGGAAGCCGGTGCGCAGGTATAGCGGCAAGGCCGCCGGATGATCGAAGCTGCAGGTGTTGATGGTCAGGCGGCGAACGCGGGGCCGCTGCCAGACATGGTGAACCGCCCAGTCCAGCAGCCAGGAACCCAGCCCCCGGCCGATGGCCCAGGGCATCAGACCAAGATAGTCGATGGCCACCGTGCCGTCGGCCGGCAACAGACGCCAGTCCAACTCCACAAAGCCGGCGGGCATGCCGTCGACATGGATCACGTGCACCTCCACCTGCGGGTCGGCCAGCATGCGGGACAACTCATCCTGGTCCATGCTGCGCCGCAATGACCACAGCCATCGTTCGCCGATCGTATCGTACAGGAAACGATAATAGGCCAAGGTGCAGTTCCGGGCCAAGACCGGACCCTGCGCGATGCCGGGGGCGGGGCGGGGCGGTGTCTGCGGCGGCTTGGCCATTTCCATGAAGGTGATCAGGACCGGCAGTTTGCCGGGCGGCGTCCTGCCCACCTGCCCGACGCCCATCTCCCCGACGCCCATTTTCGCTCAGCCCCGTATCGGTTTCCGATGCGGGGTGTAACGACAGGATTTCCATCAACCCTGCGCCGCCGGCCTGCGGCATATGGTGGCAGGACAGGCGCGCCGTCAGGGCTGCCGGGCCAGGGGAATCTGGGGGGCGGCGGAGAGGGGCAGCAGGCCGGTCAGGCGAGGGTCATCCACCAGCTTGTCCTCCGTGCGCAGAGGGTGGAAGCCGACGCGCTGGTACAGGCCCAGCGCCGATGGATGGTCGAAGGTGCAGGTGTTGACCGTCAGCCGCCTTGCCCCGGGCCTGGCCCAGGCGCGGCGCACGCCCCAGTCCAGCAGCCAGGGGCCAATGCCCCGGCCGATGGCCCAGGGCATCAGGCCGAAATAGGCCACGTCCATGGTGCCGTCCGCCGCCAGCTTGTCCGCATCCAGCTCGATATATCCGGCGGGCACGCCCTGGATGGACACGACGTGCACCTCCACCGCCGGGTCGGCCAGGATTTCGGCCAGGCGCTCCGGCGCCATGCGGCGGCGATACTCCCACAGCCAGGGTTCCCCCACCGTGTCGTAGAGGAAGCGGTAATAGGCCGGCGGGCAATTGACGGCGTGGACCGGCCCGTCGACACCAGCGGGCCGTATGGCCTGCGGGCCGACGGGTGGCTCCGCCATTTCCAGATAGGTGATGGTGACGGGCAGCTTGCCCGCCGGTACGTTGCCCAATGGCACGCCGGCTTCGAGTTCCATGCGTGGCCTCAGGCGGGGCCGGTGGCGACGGGCAGATCGGCGCGACCGCCCCATTCCGTCCAGGACCCGTCGTAGATGGCGACGTCCGGCTGCCCGATCTCATAAAGCGCCAGCGCCAGGATGGCGGCGGTCAGGCCGCTGCCGCAGCTGGTGACCAGCGGGCGGTTGACGTCCACGCCCGCGTCCTGGAAGCGGGCGGCCAGCTCATCCGCCGGCTTCAGGCGGCCGCCGGCGATCAGCTCGTTGAAGGGGACGTTGCGGCTGCCCGGGATGTGGCCACCGCGCAGGCCGGCGCGCGGCTCCGGCGCGGTCGCCTCGAATCGGCCTTGCGAGCGGGCGTCCACCACCTGCTCCACCTTGCGGTCGATGTTGGCCAGCACGGCATCTGCGTTGCGGACCAGGGCGGGGTCCAGGTGCGCGGCGATGGGTTCCCCCGCCGGTTTCGGCGTGGCGGGTCCGGCCTCCACCGGCCGTCCCTCGGCCAGCCATTTGGGCAGGCCGCCGTCCAGGACGTAGACCTTGTCATGGCCGAACACGCGGAAGGTCCACCACACCCGGGCGGCGCTGAACAGGTCATAGACGTCGTAGACGATGACGGTGCTGTCGCGGCCGATGCCCAGTTCCGTCACCGCCTGGGCGAATGCTTCCGCCGTGGGCAGCATGTGGGGCAGGGGGATGGTCTTGTCGGCGATGCCGTCGATATCGAAGAACACGGCGCCGGGAATGTGCTGGGCCGCGAACTCGGCCTTGGCCTCACGCGGGACGGCGGGCATGTGATAGCTGGCGTCGACGACGCGGATGTCCGTGTCATTCAGGTGCTGGGCCAGCCAGTCGGTGGTGACGAGCGCGCTCGGTGACGTGGAACTGGGGGTCACGGGGTCAGGCCTCCTTACAGCCAACCGGGAACGGGCAGGTTCCGTTCCTTGAGGAATTCGGGGTTGAACAGCTTGGACTGATAGCGGGTGCCGAAGTCGCACAGGATGGTCACCACCGTATGGCCGGGACCCAGGTCGCGGGCCACGCGGATGGCGGCGGCGACGTTGATCCCGCTGGACCCGCCTAGCACCAGGCCCTGGGTCTTCACCAGGTCGAAGATCAGGGGCAGGGCCTCCTCGTCAGGGATCTGCACCGCATCGTCGATGGGCGCGTCCGCCAGGTTCGCGGTGACGCGGGCCTGGCCGATGCCCTCGGTGATGGAGGTGCCGGTGGACACCAGCTCCCCGGTCTTCTTCCAGTTATAGAGGGCGCTACCCATGGGGTCGGCCATGACGATGCGGACGTTGGGGTTGCGCTCCTTCAGCGCCAGTGCCACGCCGGCCAGGGTGCCGCCCGTGCCCACGGCGCAGGTGAAGGCGTCGACCTTGCCGTCCGTCTGCTCCCAAATCTCGACGCCGGTGGTGGCGCGATGGCCCTCGCGGTTGGCCAGGTTGTCGAACTGGTTGGCCCAGATGGCGCCGTTGGGTTCCGTCGCCGCCAGTTCTTCCGCGATGCGGCGGCTGACATGGACGTAGTTGCCCGGGTCCTTGTACGGCACGGCCGGCACCAGGCGCAGGTCGGCGCCGATCAGGCGCAGCATGTCCTTCTTTTCCTGGCTCTGCGTCTCGGGCATGACGATGACGGTCTTGAAGCCCCAGGCGTTGCCCACCAGCGCCAGGCCGATGCCGGTGTTGCCGGCCGTCCCTTCCACGATGGTGCCGCCCGGCTTCAGCGCGCCGCGCGTGATGGCGTCCTGGATGATGGCCAGGGCCGCCCGATCCTTGACCGAGCCGCCGGGGTTCAGGAACTCCGCCTTGCCCAGGATGTCACAGCCCGTCGCCTTGGAGGCCGCTTCCAGCCGGATCAGGGGGGTGTGGCCGATCGTTCCGATGAAACCGTCACGTATGTCCAAGGCTGTCTTCCATATCACCAGGGGTCGGGGCGCCGCCCCAGCGGGCCGCGAGACCCGCGAGGGCCCCAGCGGGCCACGATGGCCCGCGAGGGAAAGATCAGAGACTAATGAGCCCGCGCCCACCCTTCAAGCGCGGCCCCCGCATATTGGCGTTGAATGGGACGGAAATCACACAGCCTGAGCTGGTAAACCGCCCGTGCCCTTCAGGCCCGCCACCCCTCGGATCAACCGGGGGATGTCCTTGTAAACCGCCAATGTTAGCGGTAACGTGCGGCCATAACGCCAAGCATAAGAATATCGGGAGGATCAATGCGTCGCGTGCTCGGTTTCACCTTGCCCATCCTTGGCGTGCTGTGCGCCGCCCCAGTCGCTTTGGCCCAGGACAAGCCGGCGGATGCTGCTGTCCAACCGGCCGGCCAGAATCCGGTGGCCCTGAACGGCAAGCATTTCCTGTCCCAGCCCCTGGTGACGGAGATTTACACGGCCGATCCCTCGGCGCATGTCTTCGATGGCAAGATCTACGTCTACCCCAGCCACGACATCGATGCCGGCATCCCCGATGACGATTTGGGCAGCCAGTACGCCATGCGCGATTACCGCGTCCTGTCCATGGACAAGATTGGCGGGCCGGTGACCATCGGCGGCGTGGCGCTGTCGGTGGAGCAGGTGCCCTGGGCCAAGGAGTTCATGTGGGCGCCTGACGCGGCCTACAAGAACGGCACCTATTACCTCTACTTCCCCGCCAAGGATAAGCAGGGGGTGTTCCATATCGGCGTCGCCACCGGCGACAAGCCCATGGGCCCGTTCAAGGCGGAACCGCAGCCCATCCCCGGCAGCTTTTCCATCGACCCGGCCGTGTTCACCGACACCGACGGCGGCAGCTATATGTATTTCGGCGGCATCTGGGGCGGCCAGTTGCAGAAGTGGGCCACGGGCCATTATGACGCCGGCATCGGCGATACCGACCTGAAGCAGGATGACAAGCCGGCGCTGACCGCCAAGGTCGCCAAGCTGGCCCCCGACATGAAGACCTTCGCGGAAAAGCCGCGCGACGTCGTCATCCTGGGCGAGGACGGCAAGCCCCTGTTGGGCGGCGATCACGAGCGGCGCTTCTTCGAGGCGTCGTGGATGTACAAGCGCGGCGGCACCTATTACTTCACCTATTCCACCGGCGACACCCATTTCCTGGCCTACGCCACCGGCGACAACCCGTATGGCCCGTTCAAGTACCGGGGCCATTTCCTGCTGCCGGTCCAGGGCTGGACCACCCATCATTCCATTGTCGATTGGGGCGGCAAGACCTGGCTGTTCTACGCCGACAACCAGCTGAGCGGCAAAAACCACCTGCGCAACGTCAAGGTGACGGAGATGCACTTCAACGCCGACGGCACCATCCAGACTATCGATCCCTTCGTGCCGTGATTGGGGGTGGGAAGGGCGGGCACCGTCCACCCTTCCCATTCGCGGCCGGGGCCATGTTATAACGGTGAGCACAAGGTCCGCAGCCGAAAGCCTCGTCCCATGGCCGTCCGCCGTTCCGAGATTTGCTATACCTGCCGCCATTGGTTGGGCGGCGGCGTGAGGGAGCGGGGGCCCAAGGGGCAGTGCCGGCGCTATCCGCCGGTGGTGACGGACCGGGCGCCGGCCGGCGTCTTCCCCACCACCCTGTCCACCGACTGGTGCGGGGAATGGCTGCGCAACGCCGGCTTGAAGCCGGAGAGCGATCCCGGCCCGGACACCGATGAGGACGTGATGGTGGATGACCGGCCCCTGGCCGCCGTGCGCGCCGATGCGGCGGCGGCACGGGCTGGCGGCGCGCGGCAGGAGGCGCCGGCCCGTCCGGCGCCGCGATCCCAGGAAGAGGGCACACTCTACGACGACCTGTGATTCCGGTCGGCCGGGAATTGCCGGTCCAGGAGCTATTGGTCCAGAAACTCCAGCGCCGTCCTGTTGAACGCGTCCGGCCGTTCCAGGTGGACCAGATGGCCCACGCCGTTGAACACCACCACCCGGGCGCTGGGCATGGTCGCGGCGATGGCCTTGGCGTTGTCGGCGTTGTGACCCATGCCGGCGCCCAATTCCTTGGTGGTGTAGGGCTTGCCCGGCGCGTTGTGGTCGGCGGAGCCCATGATGAACAGGGTGGGGGTGGCGATCAGCGGGTATTCATGCACCACCGGCTGGTCGTGGATCATCTGATAGGACTTGATGAAGGACTTAACCCAGCGCGGATACTCGCCGCTGGCCTTCAGCCGTTCGCGTAAGCTGACGAAGGGCTCGATCTCCGCCACCGGCACGGATAGGGAATAGCTGTTCTTCAGGAAGTCGCGGTAGGCGTCGGCAGACAGGGCGTATTCACGGTCATAGAGGAAGGTGTCGCTGACCGGCGGCACGGTCATGCGGTAGTCCTCCAACCCCACCGGCGCCTCCAGCACCAGCCGGCGCACCCGCTCCGGATAGGTGCGGGTGAAACGGGCGGCCAGCATGCCGCCGATGGAATGGCCCACCAGATCGACTTGGCTGATCCCTAGGCTGTCCAACAGCGCCGCCGTGTTGGCGGCGAAAAAGTCGAAGCTGTAGGGGAGGTCGGGCTTGGAGGATTTGCCGAAGCCGATCTGGTCGGTGGCGATGACGCGGTAGCCATCCGCGGCGAAGGCGCGGATGACCGTGTCCCAATAGCTGGCGGGGAAATTGCGGCCATGGAACAGCAGGGCCACGCGGCCGTTCGCTTTGCCGGTGGGCGCCACGTCCATATAGGCCTGACGCAGGGTCTGCCCCTCCGCCACGAACTCGAAATAACTGACGGGGAAGGGATAGGGCCATCCTTCCAGCGCGATGCCGATGGGCTCCGTTGTCGCTGGGGCGATGGTGGACGCCCCCGCCGTGGTGACGGCGGCGGGGCTGGCGGCCAGGACGGCCGCCAGGGCGAGGCAAGCAAGACGCCGCATGAAGGATGGCCCTTTCCGGATCAGGCGATGAAGTCGACCACGCCGCCATCGACGCGCAAGGCGGCGCCGTTGGTGGCGGAGGCGAAGGGGGAGCAGGTGTAGACCACCATGTTCGCCACCTCCTCCACCGTCGCGGTCCGTTGGATCAGCGAGGTGGGGCGGAAGGCGCGCACGAAGTCGGCCCCGACCTCCTCGATCGGCTTGCCGGTTTTGGCCACCTGCTCCTTCAGCATGGCCTCCACCCCTTCCGACAGGGTGGGGCCGGGCAGGACGGCGTTGACGGTGACCTTGCTGCCGCGCGTCAGCTTGGCCAGGCCACGCGACACCGCAAGTTGGGCCGTCTTGCTGAAGCCGTAGTGGATCATCTCCACCGGAATGTTCAGGCCGGATTCGGAAGAGATGAAGATGACACGGCCCTGGTTGCGTTCCAGCATGCCCTTGAGATAGGCGCGGGACAGGCGCACGCCCGACAGGACGTTGACCTCGAACATGCGGGTCCAGTCCTCATCCGGCGTCTCGAAGAAGTCCTTGGGCTCGAAGATGCCGGCGTTGTTGACCAGGATGTCGGCCTGGGGCATCGCCTCCAGCAGGGCGGCGGCCCCCTCCGCCGTGCTGACGTCGGCGGCCACGCCACGCGCGTCTGCGCCGGGCACCAGCTCATTCAGCTTGGCCACGGCGGCGGTGACGGTGGCCTGGCTGCGGCCGTTCAGGATCAGGGACGCGCCGGCCTTGGCCAGCCCCAGGGCGATGGCGAAGCCGATGCCGGCGGTGGAACCGGTGACGATGGCCGTCTGGCCCTTCAAGTCGATCTGCATAATCTTTTCTCCATCAGGAAGGGCGTCGGATGCGGCGCCGTGCATGGCCCTTGATGTAGCACCGGCGGCGAGGTGCAAGAATGGGCGCCGTTGCCAAGTCACTCTTTCCAAAACGTGAAGAGTGCTTCCATAACCATCCCGTTTTTCGCAGACGCGAAAGGGGCGAGGGTGTGGACGACACCAAACAGATAGGCCGCCGACGCGATTTTTCCCCTGCGGCCGAGCGCACGAGGCGGAGTGATAGCCATGCCCCTTCCCCTTTTCGCCCTGGCGGCCGCGGCGTTCGCCATCGGCACCACGGAATTCGTCATCATGGGCCTGCTGCCCGATGTGGCGACGGACCTGGGCGTTTCCATCCCCATGGCCGGCCTGCTCATTTCCGGCTACGCCCTGGGCGTGGTGGTCGGCGCCCCCATCCTGACCTTGACCACGGGCAAGCTGCCGCGAAAAGTCCTGCTGATCAGCCTGATGGGCCTGTTCATCGTTGGCAACGTCCTGGCCGCGCTGTCCACCAGCTATACCCTGCTGATGGTGGCGCGCATCGTCGCCAGTTTCACCCATGGGTCCTTCTTCGGCATCGGCTCCGTCGTTGCCGCCAGCCTGGTGCCGGCGGAGCGGCGGGCCAGCGCCATCGCCCTGATGTTCACCGGCCTGACCCTGGCCAACATCCTGGGCGTGCCGTTGGGCACCCTGATCGGCCAGCATTTCGGCTGGCGCGCCACCTTCTGGGCCGTGGCCGGCCTGGGCCTGGCGGCGGCTGCTGCCGTGGCGGCGCTGGTGCCACCGGTGGCGGCGTCGGAACAGGGTAGCCTGGCGGCGGAGATCGCGGTGCTGAAACGGCCGGCCGTGCTGGTGGCGCTGGCCACCACGGTGCTGGGCTTCGGCGGGGTGTTCCTGGTCTTCACCTATATCACCCCCATCCTGGAACATGCGGCGGGATTGTCGCCCACCGCCGTCACCAGCGCCCTGCTGGTCTTCGGCCTGGGCCTGACCCTGGGCAATGTGCTGGGCGGCAAGCTGGCGGACCGGGCCCTGATGCCCACCCTGGTCGGCGTGCTGGCGTCGCTGGGCCTGGTGCTGGCCGTGTTTTCCGTCACCATGCACAACGCGGTGACGTCCATCGCCACCTTGTTCGTCTGGGGCGTGGCCGCCTTCGCCACCGTGCCGCCCCTGCAGATGCGGGTGCTGGAAAAGGCGGGTGATGCCCCCAACCTGGCGGCCTCGCTCAACATCGGCGCCTTCAACCTGGGCAACGCTGGCGGCGCCTTCCTGGGTGGCCTGGTGATCGACGGCGGCTATGGCTATGAGGCGGTGGCGTTCGCCGGCGCGGCCGTGGCCGGCGGCGGCCTGCTGTTGGCCCTGCTGGGCTGGGCCCAGGACCGGCGCGCGGCGGCCAGCCTGAAGGTGGCGGCGGCATCGTGCTGACCAATGCCTTAGGGTGATTTGGAAAATGAGATCGGAAGGGGCCGGCCCACGCCGTGTGGACCGGCCCTCCACATAATCTCCACGAAGCTCGCGTACCCCATCTCGGATTACTGGCCATTTTGCTATCCTGGCCCCGCCACCCGGTGGCGTGGGCGCCGGGCTGCCCATCATTCCATGGCCGCCGTAACCGTCAGGATGACGACCGAGATGTTGAAGCGACTGAGTTTTTCGGCCCCTGTGGTCGCCCCCCTGCTGAGCCTGCTGGTCCTGACGGCGTGCGACAAGAAACAGGAGGCGGCGGCCCCACCGCCGCCGCAGGTGGGTTACGTCGTCCTGCACACCCAGACGGTGCCGCTGAAGGCCGAACTGGCGGGCCGCACCAGCGCCCATCGCGTCTCCGACGTCCGGCCGCAGGTGGCCGGCATCATCCAGAAGCGCCTGTTCGAGGAGGGCGCCCTGGTCCAGGCCGGCCAGTTGCTCTACCAGATCGACCCGGCACCCTATGAGGCGGCCTATGAGCAGGCCCAGGGGAACCTGGCTAACGCCGAGGCCAACCTGATCAGCCTGAAATCCAAGGCCGAGCGCTATGCCGAACTGGTGAAGGTCGAGGGCGTCAGCCGCCAGGATTACGACGACGCCCGCGCCGCTTATCAGCAGGGGCAGGCCACCATCGTCGCCGACCGGGCGGCGGTAAAGGCCGCCAAGGTGAACCTGGACTATACCCGCATCACCGCCCCCATCAGTGGCCGCATCGGCCGGTCCAGCATCACGGAGGGCGCGCTGGTGACGGCGGACCAGACGACGGCGCTGGCCACCATCACCCAGTTGGACCCCATCTACGTCGACATCACCCAATCCAGCATGGAGATGACGGCGCTGAAGCGGCGCCTGATTTCCGGCGGCCTGGGCAAGGGGGACGCGCAGGTGACCCTGAAGCTGGAGGACGGGACGGCCTATCCCACGCCCGGCACGCTCAAGTTCGCCGAGGTGTCGGTGGATCAGGACTCCGGCGCCGTGACCCTGCGGGCCCTGTTCCCCAACCCGGAGGAAATGCTGCTGCCCGGCATGTATGTGCGCGCGACGGTGGAACAGGGCATGATGCCCAACGCCATCCTAGCGCCGCAGCAGGGCGTGTCGCGCAATCCCAAAAGCGACCCCATCGCCCTGGTGGTGACCGCCGACAACAAGGTGGAGCAACGCGTGCTGACCGTGGACCGCACGGTGGGTGACAAGTGGCTGGTAACCGATGGCCTGAAGGAGGGTGACCGCCTGATCGTCGAGGGGTCGATGAAGGCCAGGGTCGGCCAGGCGGTGACGCCGGTGGAGGTCGACCTGTCCGCCAAGGCGCCCACATCGGGCAGCGGGAAGTAAGGCGCCATGTTCGCACGCTATTTCATCGACCGGCCCATCTTCGCCTGGGTCATCGCCATCGTCATCATGCTGTTCGGCGTGCTGGCCATCTTCACCCTGCCGATCTCGCAATACCCGGACATCGCCCCACCCTCCGTCTCGATCAGCGCCTCCTACCCCGGCGCCTCGGCCGAGGCGGTGGAGAGCAGCGTGGTGCAGGTCCTGGAACAGCAGCTGACCGGCATCGACCACCTGCTGTACTTCAGTTCCAGCAGCAGCTCCGACGGCGACGCCAGTATCAGCGTGACGTTCGAGCAGGGCACCAACCCCGACGTGGCCCAGGTGCAGGTGCAGAACAAGGTGTCGCAGGCCACCAGCCGCCTGCCCACCCAGGTGCAGCAACAGGGCATCACCGTCGCCAAGGCGCAGACCGATTTCCTGATGGTCGTCGCCGTCTATGACGAGACGGACAAGGCGACCAGCGCCGATGTGGCCGACTTCCTGGTCAGCAACCTGCAGGACCCGCTGAGCCGCGTCAGCGGCGTGGGCGCCACCCGCGTGTTCGGCTCGCAGTACGCCATGCGCATCTGGCTGGACCCGCACAAGCTGCACAGCTATGGCCTGATGCCGTCGGACATCGAGTCCGCCATCGAGGCACAGAACACCCAGGTGACGGCGGGTGAGATCGGCGCCCGGCCCTCCGCCGCCACCCAGCAGCTGAACGCCACCGTCACCGCCATGTCCCGGCTGCAGACGCCGGACCAGTTCCGCAACATCATCGTCAAGACGTTGACCGACGGCGCCACCGTGCACCTCAGCGACGTGGCGCGCGTGGAACTGGGTAACGAGGATTACAGCGTCAGCACCCGGCTGAACGGCCACCCGGCCTCGGGCATGGCCCTGCAGCTGGCCTCCGGCGCCAATGCCATGAAGACCGCCGCGGCCGTGAAGGCCAAGGTGGAGGCCATGGCCCACAACTTCCCCGCCGGCTACAAGATCGCCTATCCCCGCGACAGCACCGCCTTCGTGAAGCTGTCCATCCATGAGGTGATCAAGACCCTGATCGAGGCCATCATCCTGGTGGTCATCGTGATGTTCGTCTTCCTGCAGAGCTGGCGGGCGGTGCTGGTCCCGGCCATCGCCGTGCCCGTGGTGCTGCTGGGCACCTTCGGCGTGCTGTCGGCGGCCGGTTACTCCATCAACACCTTGACCCTGTTCGCCATGGTGCTGGCCATAGGCCTGCTGGTGGACGACGCCATCGTGGTGGTGGAGAACGTCGAGCGCATCATGCGCGAGGAGAAGCTGTCCCCGTACGAGGCCACGGCCAAGTCCATGGATGAGATCACCGGCGCGCTGGTGGGCATCGCCATGGTGCTGTCCGCCGTGTTCCTGCCCATGGCCTTCTTCGGCGGTTCCGTGGGCGTGATCTACCGCCAGTTCTCCGTCACCATCGTCTCGGCCATGGCCCTGTCGGTGGTGGTGGCCCTGGTGCTGTCGCCGGCGCTGTGCGCCACCCTGCTCAAGCCCAATGGCCACGGCCATACCAAGGGCCTGGCCGGTTGGTTCAACCGCAATTTCGATCGGGGGCAGGACGGCTACGCCCGCCGCCTGGGGGGCATCATCGGCCGGCCGGCCCTGTTCATGCTGACCTATGGGGTCATCGTCGGCGCCATGGCCCTGCTGTTCGTCCGCCTGCCGACCAGCTTCCTGCCCGATGAGGACCAGGGCAGCATCATGGTGCAGTACACCCTGCCGGTGGGCGCCACCTACGCCCGCACCGACCAGGTGTCCCGCGCCATCGAGAAGTATTTCCTGGAGAACGAGAAGGACACGGTGCGCACGCTGTTCACCGTGGCCGGGTTCAGCTTCGCCGGGTCGGGCCAGAACGCCGGCATGGCCTTCCTGGCCCTGAAGGATTGGAGCCTGCGGCCGGGGGCGGAAAACAAGGCGCAGGCCATCGCCGCCCGCGCGACCAAGAGCCTGTCCAGCGTCCGCGACGCGCAAATCTTCTCCCTCATCCCGCCGTCCATCCAGGGCCTGGGCCAATCCAACGGCTTCGACATGTGGCTGCAGGACAACGGCACCCTGGGCCATGCCGGCCTGATGGCCGCCCGCAACCAGCTGCTGGGCTTGGCGGCGCAGGACAAGACCCTGCAGGCCGTCCGTCCCAACGGCCTGGACGACACGCCGCAGCTGAAGATCGACATCGACCAGGCCAAGGCGACGGCCCTGGGCCTGTCCATCAGCGATGTGACCAGCACGCTGAGCGGGGCGTGGGGGTCCAACTACGTCAACGACTTCATCGACCGGGGGCGCGTGAAGCGCGTCTATGTCCAGGCCGACGCGCCCTATCGCTCCTCGCCGGAAGATCTGGCGGCCTGGTACGTCAAGGGCTCCAGCGGCACCATGGCGCCCTTCACCGCGTTCGCCAAGGCCCGCTGGGAGATGGGGCCGCCGCAGTTGCAGCGGTTCAACGGCCTGGCCGCCCTGGAAATCCAGGGTGCCGCGGCGGGTGACACCAGTTCCGGCGACGCCATGAACACCATGGAGAGGCTGGTGGGTCAGTTGCCGCCGGGCACCAGCCTGTCGTGGAGCGGCCTGTCCTATCAGGAGCGGTTGTCCAGCGGCCAGGCGCCCATGCTGTACGCCCTGTCCATTCTGGTGGTCTTCCTCTGCCTGGCGGCGCTTTACGAAAGCTGGTCCATCCCGGTGTCCGTTCTGCTGGTCATCCCGCTGGGCGTCCTGGGCGCCGTCACGGCGGCCACCCTGCGGGGCCTCAGCAACGACATCTATTTCCAGGTGGGCCTGCTGACCACCATCGGCCTGTCGGCCAAGAACGCCATCCTGATCGTGGAGTTCGCGGAGGCGGCGGAGAAACGGGGCGTGCCCACGGTGCGCGCCGCCATTGAAGGCGCGCGTCTGCGCCTGCGCCCCATCCTCATGACCTCGCTGGCGTTCGTCGCCGGCGTGCTGCCCCTGGCGCTGGCCACCGGGGCCGGGGCCGGCAGCCAGAACGACATCGGCACCGGCGTGGTGGGCGGCGTGGTCTCAGCCACGGTGCTGGCCATCTTCTTCGTGCCCCTGTTCTACGTCCTGGTGCGCAAGCTGTTCGGCGGCGACCTGGCCGGCAAGCATGGTGGCGGGCCCAAGGAAGATACCCAGTCGGAGGGCGTGTGATGACGCGCGGACTTATGCGTAGCGCCCCGTCCCTGTTGGTTCTGGGCCTGCTGACGGGCTGTATTTCCCTGGACCCGGATTACCAACGCCCGGCCGCCCCGGTTCCAGCCGCCTGGCCCAAGGGCAGCGCCTATGCCCCGCCGGCAGCGGCGAAGGGCGCGACGGAAAAGGCAGCGGCGGAGACGGGGTGGCAGGACTTTTTCGTTGATGCCGACCTGCGCGCTGTCGTTGGCCAGGCGCTGGACAACAACCGGGACCTGCGGGTGGCGGTGCAGAACGTGCTGGCCGCCCGGGCCAAGTATCAGGTGCAGGACGCCGCGCGGCTGCCCACCGTGGATGCCACGGGCAGCGCCGGCTACAGCCGCACGGGCGCCGGCGGTACGCGGCGGGAGACCAAGTCGCTGTCCGCCGGCATCGGCGTCAGCGCCTTCGAGGCTGACCTGTTCGGCCGCGTCGCCAGCCTGACCCGGGCCGAACTGGAAACCTATCTGGCGCAGGAGGAAACGGCGCGGGCCACCCGCATCAGCCTCATTTCCGAGGTCGCCACCGCCTACATCACCTACGCCGCCGACAAGAGCCTGCTGCGTATCGCACAGACGACGATGGAAAGCGCCCAGCGCTCGGCGGAGGTGACGCGCAAGCGCCTCACCAACGGTGTCGCCACCCGGCTGGATGCGGCGGAGGCCGACACCGTCTATCAGACCGCGCGCGCCAACGTCGCCAGCTATACCACCCAGGTGGCACAGGATCTGAACGCGCTGGAGATCCTGACGGGTGCGCCGGTGGACCCCGCCCGCCTGCCGGACGGGGTCGAGGGCCGTGTCTTCACCCTGGCGGCCCTGCCGGCGGGCATGAGCACCGACGTGCTGCTGAACCGGCCGGACGTGCTGTCAGCGGAACACAGCCTCAAGGCGGCCAACGCCAATATCGGGGCCGCCCGCGCCGCCTTCTTCCCCACCGTCAGCCTGACGACGGCGGCCGGGTTCGCCAGTTCCGCCTTCGGCAACCTGTTCCAGGCCCGGTCGCAGTCGCTGAGCTTCACGCCGTCCGTTTCAGTGCCCCTCTTCGACAATGGCGCCAACCAGGCCAACCTGGATTATGCCAAGGCCACGCAGCAGGCGGCGGTGGCGACGTACGAGAAGACCATCCAGACCGCATTCAGGGAGGTGGCGGACGCGCTGGCCCGCCGTGGTACCATCGCCGAACAGCTGGACGCGCAGCAGGCCACGGTCCGCAGCGCCCAGACCAGCTATGACCTGTCCCAGGCCCGCTACGCGCAAGGGGCGGACAGCTACCTGAACGCCCTGGACGCGCAACGCACCCTGTATTCCGCGCAGCAGACCCTGGTTTCGGTCCGCCTGACGGACGCCAGCAACTTGGTCACCCTGTACCAGGTGCTGGGCGGCGGCATCAAATGACCCCGCCGGAGACGGCGGTGAGGGGGTGACGCGATGAGTTCCCTGGTGCTGATTGCCGAGGACGAGCCCGAGATCGCCAGCATCCTGCAAGGCTATCTGGAGCGGGAGGGCCTGCGCACCGTCACCGCCATCAACGGCCAGGTGGCGCTGGACCTGCACCGGGCCCTGCCGCCCGACCTGGTCATCCTGGACGTCAAGATGCCCAAGGTGGATGGCTACGAGGTGCTGGCGGAGCTGCGCCGGCGGGGCGACACGCCCGTCATCATGGTCACGGCGCTGAGCGAGGACCTGGACAAGCTGCAGGCCCTGCGCATCGGCGCCGACGACTATATCGTGAAGCCGTTCAACCCGCTGGAGGTGGTGGCCCGGGTCAAGGCCGTGCTGCGCCGCACCCGGTCGGCCGAAGGTCAGACCCTGCTGCGCCTGGGGCCGCTGGAACTGGACCTCACCGCCCACATGGCCACGGTGACGACCGATGCGGGGCGGGGCCGGCTGGATCTGACGCTGACGGAGTTCCGCATCCTGGCCCACATGATGCGCTCCCCCACCCGCGCCTTCACCCGGGCGGAACTGATCGACGCCTGCCTGCCGGAAGGCGACACGCTGGAGCGCACCATCGACAGCCATGCCAGCAACATCCGGCGCAAGCTGCAGGCAGCCGGGGCCGGCGGTTTCATGGAAGGGGTGCGGGGCGTGGGCTATCGCCTGGGCCCGCCGCTCTGACGGGGGGATGACCATGAGACTGGGGGATTTCTGGGGCCTGCGGCGAATCACCGGCCTGAACCGCCAGCTGGTGCTGTCCATGGCCGCGGTCACGGGCCTGGCGCTGGTGCTTATGACCGCGGGCATCACCACCTTCTTCACCGTGGTCTTCCGCCTGTGGCCCGAGGTCCTCCACCATCCGCCGGGGATCTGGCAGCGTGTGATGGATTGGACGGTCACGGCGGTGCTGGGCATGCTGGGCGTGGCCCTGGCTGCCCGGGTGGCGGTGCGCTTCGCCCGCCGGCTGATCGCCCCCCTGGACGCCGTCGCCGGAGCGGCGCAGCGCATCGCCGGCGGCGACCTGACCGCGCGCGCCCAGGTGGACGCCAGCGCCTTCCAGGAAACCCGGCAACTGGTCCAAGACTTCAACGCCATGGCCGCGCAGCTAGAACGCGCCGTCATCGAGATGCGCACCTGGAACGTCGCCATCGCGCATGAGCTGCGCACGCCGCTGACCATCCTGCGGGGCCGCCTGCAAGGTTACGCAGATGGCGTCTTCACCCCCGACACAGCAGCGTTCCATGGCTTGGTCGGGCAGGTCGACCTGCTGACCCGCATCGTCGACGACCTGAAGCTGCTGACCCTGGCGCAAAGCGGGCGCCTGGAACTGCGCCGCGACCAGGTGGACGTGGCGGCGGAAGCGGCGGCCGTGGTGGCGCTGGTGGGGCCCAGCTGCGCCGCCGCCGGCTTGGCCATCGAGACGGAGTTGCGGCCCGTCCAGGTCTCGGCCGACGGCGCCCGCGTGCGCCAGGCCCTGCTGGCCCTGCTGGAGAATGCCCGCCGCTACGCCGCCCCCGGCCGGGCCCAGGTGACGACCGGCCTGGAGGGCGCCAGCGTCGTCCTGCGCGTCGTGGATGAGGGCCCCGGCCTGCCCCCGGGCATGGAAACCCACGCCTTCGATCCCTTCTGGCGCGCCGATGAATCCCGCGCCCGCATCAGCGGCGGCACCGGCCTGGGCCTGGCCGTCGTCCAAGCCATCGCCCGCGCCCACGGCGGCGACGTGCGCGCGGAGCCGGTGACGCCCCAGGGCGTGGCCTTTGAGATCAGGCTGCCGGCGGGGGCGTGACAGCGGTGTATTGTAGCTAGTGGCGAAGCTGGGTCTGTTTGCCTGCAGATTTTTATCTGCCTGGGCCTGGGTCTGTTGCTTATGATAGAAAGTGGCAAATCATGACTTCTATAGATGGAATATGTCAAAATATTACGTTGATTAAGTTGAATGAAAATCTAATATACAGCCCTTGAATGGTATTTTGATCAGGGGAATTCTTTATGGAACCAATCATCGGTACGATCGTCCTGTGGGCTGGCCAGTCGCTTCCCCGTGGCTGGGAATACTGTAACGGTCAGGCCCTCTCCGCCGCCCTCAACCAGGCGCTCTTTGCGGTCATAGGCGTCAAGTTCGGCGGCAACATCGGCGCGGGCCAATTCCAGTTGCCATCGCTGAACAAGACCGCCCCCCCGGGCACCCAATGGATCATTGCCGTCTCGGGTGAGATGCCGTAACCCGCATCTGGGAAACATTATTGAAGCAGATCATCCAAATGGAGGAGACTCCATTGGGCGTTCGGCGGCTTGAGGACAGATTAGGCGATGGCCGGCCATATCTGACTTAACGCCGGCGGCTGCCATCACTGGTCTTTTCGTGGCGCTCGATTGGCCACATCCCAGCACGGATCGGCCTTCAGTTCCGCCGACAAGAAATCCAGGAAGGCGCGCAGCTTGGCGGCGGCGTGGCGGCCGGCGGGGTAGACGGCCTGGATGGCGGGCGCCGGGGAGTGGTAGCGCGGCAGCAGGCCTTTCAGCCGGCCGGTGGCCAGGTCGTCACAGATGTCCCAGATGGATTTCATGACGATGCCGGACCCGGCCAGGGCTGCGGCATGCCCGACCTCGCCATCGTTGGTCTGGATCAGGGGTCGGATTTCCACGGCCACCGGCTCCCCCTCGGCTTCCCGGCAGTAGAAGCGCCAAGTGGACATGGGCGGGTCGCCCATGACGATGCAGTGGTGGTGCAGCAGATCCTGCGGCGTCGCCGGCTCACCATGCTGGGCCAGATAGGCCGGGGCGGCGCAGGGGACGCGGTAGTTGGGCGCCAGCAAGCGCACCATCAGGCTGCTGTCGGGTAGGGCCGCCTGGCGGATGGCGACGTCGATGCCGGCCTCCACCAAATCCACCACCGTGTCGGTCACCAGCACCTGTACCCGCACGTCGGGATATTGGGCGTGGAAGCGGGGCAGGCGGGGGGCGATGTGGCGGCGGGCGAAGGCGGCGGTGGCCGTCACCCGCAGCAGGCCGGTGGCGGCGCGGCGGCGGCTGGCCACCAGATCCTGCGCCTCCTCCAAATCGGCCACGATGCGCACGCAGCGCTCATGGAACTCCAAACCCTCATCCGTCAGGCTGAAGCGCCGGGTGGTGCGGTTGGCCAGGCGCACGCCCAGCCGTTCCTCAAGCCGCGCCAACCGCTTGGACACCACCGCCAAGGACAGGTCCAGCTCCCGCGCCGCCGCCGACAGGCTGCCCGTGGCGACCACGCGGATGAAGATGGTGATGTCGGTCAGGTTCTCGATGAGCATGGAAAGAACACCGTTGCCAGGGAAAGCGATACTATAGTCGGGCGGACGAAACCGCCCACCTTGGCGTAAGGTGGCGGCTCACGGACCGGCCTCTCCCGCCCCGGGCGCTTACTTGGGCGGGGGATCGTGCCGGCATTAATCCTGCACCAGATAGGAAACGCACCCATGAAGACCCGTGCCGCCGTGGCGTTCGAGGCGAAGAAGCCCCTGGAAATCGTGGAAGTGGACCTGGAAGGCCCGAAGATGGGCGAGGTCCTGGTCGAGATCATGGCGACCGGCATTTGCCACACCGATGCCTACACCCTGGACGGCCTGGATAGCGAGGGGCTGTTCCCCTCCATCCTGGGTCATGAAGGCGCCGGCATCGTGCGCGAGGTGGGGCCGGGCGTCACCAGTGTGAAGCCGGGCGACCACGTCATTCCGCTGTACACGCCGGAATGCCGCCAGTGTAAGTCCTGCCTCTCCGGCAAGACCAACCTGTGCACCGCCATCCGCGCCACCCAGGGCAAGGGCCTGATGCCCGATGGCACCAGCCGCTTCAGCTACAAGGGCCAGCCCATTTTCCACTACATGGGCTGCTCCACCTTTTCCAACTTCACGGTGCTGCCGGAAATCGCCGTGGCGAAGATCCGGGAGGACGCGCCCTTCAACACCTCCTGCTACATCGGCTGCGGTGTGACCACGGGCGTGGGCGCGGTGGTGAAGACGGCGAAGGTCGAGCCCGGCGCCAACGTCGTCGTCTTCGGCTTGGGCGGCATTGGCCTGAACGTCATCCAGGGCGCCAAGATGGTGGGCGCGGACAAGATCGTCGGCGTCGACATCAACGACAGCAAGGAGGAATGGGGCCGCCGCTTCGGCATGACCCATTTCGTGAACCCGAAGAAGGTGGAGGGCGACATCGTCCAGCACCTGGTTGCCCTGACCGAGGGCGGTGCCGACTACACCTTCGACTGCACCGGCAACACCGTGGTGATGCGCCAGGCGCTGGAAGCCTGCCATCGCGGCTGGGGCGTGTCCGTCGTCATCGGCGTGGCCGAGGCCGGCAAGGAAATCTCCACCCGTCCCTTCCAGTTGGTGACGGGCCGCGTGTGGAAGGGGTCGGCCTTCGGCGGCGCCCGCGGCCGCACCGACGTGCCGAAGATCGTCGACTGGTACATGAACGGAAAGATCCAGATCGACCCGATGATCACCCACACCCTCAGCCTGGATGAGATCAACAAGGGCTTCGACCTCATGCACGCCGGCGAGTCCATCCGCTCGGTGGTGGTGTATTGATTTGATCCATCGTCAGGACCGGGCGCGGCCGCCGCGCCCGGTCTTCTCATGTCTGGAGGCACCCCATGACCCTTGAGACCGTATCCACCAGCCGCAGCCACGGCGGGACCCAGGGCGTCTATCGCCACGCCTCGACCGAGACCGGCACGCCCATGGTGTTCAGCGTCTTCCTGCCGCCACAGGTGGCCCAAGCAGCAGAGGGGGGTGGCGCTAAGCTGCCCGTGGTCTGGTACCTGTCGGGCCTGACCTGCACCCACGCCAACGTCACCGACAAGGGGGAGTTCCGCCAGGCGGCGGCCGACCTGGGCCTGATCATCGTCTGCCCCGACACCAGCCCCCGGGGCGAGGGCGTGGCCGATGACACCGCCTGGGACATGGGCCAGGGGGCGGGCTTCTACGTCGATGCCACGCAGGCGCCCTGGGCGCCACATTTCCGCATGTGGTCCTACGTGACCAAGGAATTGCCGGAGGTGGTGGCCGCCAACTTCCCCGTCGACATGGACCGCCAGGGCATCACCGGCCATTCCATGGGCGGTCACGGCGCCCTGACCGTGGCGCTGCGCCATCCCGGCCGGTTCAAGTCCGTTTCCGCCTTCGCGCCCATCGTGGCGCCCACCCAGGTGCCGTGGGGACACAAGGCGCTGCCCGGCTATCTGGGCGATGACCCGGCCGCCTGGCGCCGGCATGACACCGTGGCCCTGATCGAGGACGGCGCGCGGGTGCCCGACTTGCTGGTGGACCAGGGCACGGCCGACAGCTTCCTGGAAAACCAGCTGCGGCCGGAACTGCTGCGCCAGGCCTGCGCCACCGCCGGCATTCCCCTGACCCTGCGGCTGCAGGAGGGGTACGACCATTCCTACTTCTTCATCTCCACCTTCATGCGCGACCATCTGGAATGGCACGCGGAACGGCTGAAGGCCTGAGCGCGTTCTGTCTTCCAGCACCGTTGACGTTTCCCGGGCGTGCCCCACCTATGGCGGGGCCGCCCGTTTCATGTCGGGCGGCGGCGAAACGGTCCAGGCCGGTGGGTCTGGGCGATACAGGCGAGGGGAGGCAACGATGGCGAAGCAAGGCCGGATCCGCGTGGGCATCGGCGGCTGGACGTACGAGCCGTGGCGCGGCGCCTTCTACCCCGATGGCCTGACGCAGAAGCGCGAGCTGGAATATGCCAGCCGCCAGCTGACCTCGATCGAGATCAACGGCACCTATTACGGTTCGCAAAAGCCCGAGAGCTTCGCCAAGTGGCATGATGAGACGCCGGACGACTTCGTCTTCGCCCTCAAGGGCCCGCGCTTCACCACCAATCGCCGCGTCCTGGCGGAGGCGGCGGAGTCCGTGCGGCGCTTCATCGACAGCGGCGTGCTGGAGCTGAAGGACAAGCTGGGCCCCATCAATTGGCAGTTCATGCCGACCAAGAAGTTCGACCCCGAGGATTTCGGCGCCTTCCTGGCCGCCCTGCCGGCCGAGGCCGGGGGGCGGGCGCTGCGCCACGCGGTGGAGGTGCGGCACGACAGCTTCCGCGATCCGCAGTTCGCGGCGCTGGCGCGCCGGCACGGTGTCGCCGTCATCCATGCCGCCGACAGCGACTATCCGGAAATCGAGGTGGACACCGCCCCCTTCACCTATGCCCGCATCATGGGCACGACGGAGGGGGAGGAGAAGGGCTACAGCGAGGCCGCCCTGGATGCCTGGGCGCAGAAGGCCAAGAGTTGGGCGTCGGACGGCAAGGACGTCTACCTCTACGTCATCAGCGGCCACAAGGTGCGCAATCCCGCCGCCGCCATGGCCCTGATCGAGCGCCTGGGCTGAGGCGACCGATGCCGGCCGACCTTTTGGCGGGGTTGGAGCCAAGCCCGCCGGCGCGGGAGGGGCTGGGGCCGGGCGCCGTGGCGCTGCGCGGCTGGGCGCTGGCCCTGGTTCCAGCGCTGCTGTCTGCTGTCGATCAGGTCGCGGAGGCGGCCCCCTTCCGCCACATGGTGACGCCCGGCGGCTTTGAAATGTCGGTCGCCATGACCAATTGCGGCGCCGCCGGCTGGGTCACCGATCGGCATGGCTATCGCTACGCCGCCGACGATCCCATGACCGGCCGGCCCTGGCCCGCGATGCCGGGCGTGTTGCGCGATCTTGCCCAGGCGGCAGCGGAAGAGGCGGGCTATCCCGGCTTCCACCCGGACGCCTGCCTGGTCAACCGCTACGAACCGGGGGCGCGGCTGACGCTGCACCAGGACAGGGATGAGCGGGATAGGGGCCATCCCATCGTCTCGGTATCCCTGGGCCTGTCCGCGACCTTCCAGTTCGGCGGGCTGAAGCGCACGGATCCCGTCCGGCGCATCCCCTTGGCCCATGGCGATGTCGTGGTCTGGGGTGGCCCCTCGCGCCTGTTCCATCACGGCATCCTGCCGCTGAAGGACGGGGCGCATCCGCTGTTGGGCGCGCGGCGCTTGAACCTGACCCTGCGCCGGGCGCTATAGGCTGGCGCGCGACGAGCGGACGGAACTTTCCGGCAGGGTGGCCGGCAGGGTGGCGCAGCCGTACAGCACGGCGCGGCACATGGCGCGATAATGGGTGGTCAGCATGTCATCCGGGACGGCCGACAGGTCCTGGGTCACCGCGCGGCCGCCATCGGACAGGGTCTGCGCCGCCATGGCGTGGGTGAACTCCGGCGCCAGGCGCAGCAGGCCTTCCCCCTCCAGTTCCCGCAGCAGCTTTTCCAGCAGGGACTGGAAATGGGCCGCCGCCTCGACCATCTGGTCGCGGCAGCGCTTCAGTACCTCCGCCGTCAGGTCGATGATATGGGGCGACTTGGCCAGGACGCGGCGGGCGTAGCCATAGCGCACGTCCATGACCTCGGTGATGATGTCCAGGGCGCTGCCGCCTGCCTGGCGCACGCGGCCCCCGGCCTCCAGCCCCGCGCGGATCAGCATGGTGTTCTCATGCCAGGTGCTGGCCTTGAAGGCGTCTTCCTTGTTGCGGAAATAATGGTACAGCGCGCGGCGCGTGAAGCCACAGGCTTCGGCCAGATCCACCATGGTGAGATCGCTGTAGCCGTAAGTCAGAAAGGCCTGGCGCACCCGCGTCAATAATTCGGTACCAGGCTTTAGTGTCTTTTCAGCCATTTGCTTAGCCGCGTCTGTCGTTCATCCCGGAAAGGCGCCATTACTAATGGCGCGGTCACCCCGACGCACCGGGGCAGATGCATTAACTCTTCCTACAGTGGCAAGATCATGGCGGTGTCGCCTACTGCGCGGATATACGCCGATGGTGGATGATCCTTCGGCGCCGCCGATACCTCCCCTCCATCCTATCGTTTATGCCACCGATCCCGCCTGGGGCTATCGTGCGGGCCGGACCGAACCAGTGGCGAAAGGGCGCCCCCATGAGGATCATCTTGACCGGTGCCGGTGGCTTCGTCGGCCGCCATCTGGCGCGCCGCCTTCTGGCTCAGGGCCTGGACGGTCGGGTGGTGGAGCGACTGGTGTTGGCCGACCTCGATCCGCCCATCTGCGATGACGTCCGCGTGTCCCGGGTCGCGGGCGACCTGTCGGACCCGGCCGTGCGGGCCCGGTTGGTGGCGGACGGGGCCGATGTGCTGTTCCATCTGGCGGCCCTGCCTGGGGGCGCGGCGACGCGCGACCCCGCGCTGTCGCGCAAGGTGAACCTCGACGGTACGCTGTCCCTGATCGAGGCTGTGGCCGACGCCAGGGGCGGGGGCGAACCGCCACCCCGCGTGGTGTACACCAGCACCATCGCCGTCCTGGGCCATCCCCTGCCGACGCTGGTGGATGACGCCACGCCGCCGCAGCCGGCCATGACCTATGGCACGCACAAGCGCATGGTGGAATTGGCCTTGGACGACTACCGCCGGCGCGGGGTGGTCGATCCCGTGGCCATCCGCTTGTCCGGCATTCTGGCCCGGCCGGGCGGGGCCTCGGGCCTGAAGTCGGCCTTCATGAGCGATGTGTTCCATGCCCTTGCGGCGGCGCGGCCCTATACCTGTCCGGTGTCGCCCGGCGCCACCATTTGGGCCATGTCGCTGGACCGCTGCGTCGACAATCTGCTGCACGCCGCCACCGTCGACGGCGCGCTGCTGCCTGGCGCCGTGACCCTGCCCGCGCTGCGCGTTCCCATGGGGGAACTGGTTGACGCCATCGCCCGGCGCGCCGGTACGGATGCCGGCCTTGTCGATTACGTCCCCGATGCGGTACTGGAGGCCGCGTTCGGCGCCTATCCCCCCTTGGCGACGCCGGCGGCCGATGCCGCCGGCTTCCGCCATGACGGCACGGTGGATGGCCTGGTGGTCTCCGCGCTCGCCACCCTGTAAGGCCGGGCCGGCCTAAGATCGGAGGGCGGCCGGTCCCGAGGATCGGTGCCGGTCGCCCGCGAACCATCTCACAAGGATGGGTGGACGTCTCCGCCCACCCCCCGTCACGCTGACGGCCGTGGTGGTCATTCACCCGGGCTGGGCGGGGTGTTGGTCGCCAGGCGCAGGATTTCCGACGGGATGTCCCGCTCCGGCAGCACCACCTGCACCAGCCAGACATGCGTGGGATCGGCCTTCACGTCCGCCAGCGCCTGTTCCAGATGCTCCAGCGTGGTGACGCGGGCGGCCTTGGCGCCCAGGGCGCGGGCGAACTCCGCATACTCCCACTTCGGGATTTTGTTGTAGGCGTTGAAGGGTTGGTCATCGGTGTAGGTCGCCGCGTTGGTCAGCGCCTGCTCGATGCCATAGATGGCGTTCTCCATGATGAAGACGACCGGGTTGCGGCCGTAATGCGCCATGCTGGAGATGGTCTGCGCCACCATCTGGAAGCCGCCGTCGCCCGCGAACACCACCGGCCGGGCGCTGGGATCGGCCACCGACAGGCCGAAGCCGGCGGCCGAGGCATAGCCGATGGCGCCCCAGGCGGCCTGGCTGACGAAGCCGTTGGCGCGGTTCACCGGGATGTTGCAGCTGACATACATGCTGCTGCTTTCATCCGGCACCAGGGTCATGTCGGCCTCCACCCATGTCTCCATGCGCTGGAAGAAGCGGGCATAGGTGATGAGGTCGGGCGGGAAGGATCTGTAGTCCGGGTCGATGGTGGCGGGGCCCTTGGTGGCCCAGGGCTGGCGCGCCGGCTGGTCCTTCAGGGCGGTGGCCAGGGCCGCCAGGAAATCGGCCAGCGGCACGCCGCTGTAGGTGGCGGCGCCGATGCGTACGCTGTTGTCATAGGCCACGATCATGGTGTCGAAATCGGCCTCCATGATCTCTTCGTAATCATCGGTGATCAGGTCGCCGGTCACCACCAGCAGGTCGGCGTCCTTCACGGTCTGATAGGTCGTATAGGTGGATGAGGGCCCGGTATAGGTGCCGACGAAGCCCTCCGTCGTTTCCGCCAGGACGCTCTTGGCCAGCAGGCTGGTGACATAGGGCAGGCCGGTCTGGACGCGCAGGTCCCGGAAGGTGTCCTGCAAGCCATAGCGCTGCAGCTCGATGCCGGCCCAGAACAGGGGCCTTTCGGCGGCAGTGATGTGGGCGGCGGCGGCGGCCGCCGCCTGGGTGATGGCCGCTTGGTCACGCGGCAATTTGGGCACCGCCAGCGGACCCTGGGGCCGGGCGCACTCCGCATCCCACAGATTGCGCCACAGTTCCAGGTAGACGGGGCGCTTGTAGGCCAGCGCCAGGCCCAGGGCGCGGTCGATCTCCGCCGGGGCGTGCGCCGCGTCGCGGATGATCTCCGCGGCCACGGTGATGTGCTGATAGGCGTCGCGGTCGGCGCGGTAGTTGCCGGTGGCGTGATGCAGCAGGATCTTGTAGGTGCGGGCGAAGGGCCGGTCGGTGGCGGCGGTGCCGGGGCTGCCGGAGATGGCGACCACCGGCAGCCGCTCCACATACGATCCCGCCACCGGGTTGACCAGGGAGAAGGCGCCCACGCCATAGGTGACGGCGGCGCATCCCACGCCCCGCAGGCGGGCGTAGGCGTCGGCGGCATAGCCGGCCTCCAGCTCCGATCGGCAGCCCAGACGGGTCAGGGGCGTGTCCGGGTTGCGGGCCGGATCGTCGATGTAATCAAACCAGCGGGCGACATAGTCGCCAGGCACGGTGAACACGTCGCGCAACCCCACCTCATAGAGGCGCTGGATGAGGTAGTCGCTGACGGTGAAATGGTCGGGCAAGGGGTTCATGGCAACGGCACCCTTCGGGCGTGGGAATGGGTTGGGGGGCCGCGGCCGATGGTGCCGCGGCCCCCGTGACGGCGCGGAGACGGACGGTCAGGGCCCCAGGATCTTTTCCGGCGGCAGGCCCGTCAGATACTCCGGCCAGGGCAGATGGAACTTGTCGCGCAGGACATGCTCCGCCGTTTGCAGGCAGCCCTCGACCCAGCCCTGGTTGTTGGAATAGGCCTCGCCGCAGATGTAGACCTTCTCCGCCGCCAGCGGCTGGCGGATCTTGGGCATCAGCAGGTTGTAGCGGAAGCCGGCCTTCCATTCGTGCCAGCCGCCGCCGTAGGGGTCGCCCGACCAGTCGTGGTAGATGGCGGAATAGGGCTGATCCACGTCCACCAGGCCATGGACCTCCAGGATCTGGCGGTGGGCGCTGGACACCATGGCGTCGGTGGCGATGCACTCCGCCAGGGGCACCACGCGCTGATCGTCGCCGGTGGTGGCCGCCTCTTCCTTGGCCAGTGGCGTCACGTTCTTCGGACGGCGGCCGATGAAGGGCGGGCCGTGCTCCAGGCCCTTCCAGAAGGGGACGGTGGTGATGTCGTTGTAAGAGGCCATCAGCAGCGAACGGGTGTTGCCCTTCTCCCCGCCCGGCTGGTCCTCTTCCGTGCCGAAATAATAGATCTGGCGCACCGGCAGGTCGGTGATGGACCGGCCCGCGACCAGGTTCATGGCCCGCCACCACGGATAATCATAGGCCAGCAGCAGTTTGAAGGCGTCCTGGATCAGGACGCTGGACAGCATCTCCTTCACGCCCTTCTGATCCCACCCCTCCCAGTCGATCAGTTCCAGGGAGCGGCGGGGCAGGCCCAGGATGATGTCGCGAGCGTGCACGATTTCCGGCAGCACCCCCTCCTTGTCCTTGGTCTCCTCATGCACGCCGCCGAAATCGGTGTCGACCACGCGGGTCTCGGTGACGATGAAGGTCAGCTTGTAATGGCCATCGGCGTCCTTCTCGATCTTGGCCAGGCGCCGGTTCATGTGGATCTCGGCACCCTGCTCGGCCGCCTGCTCCGCCAGGGTCAGGGGCAGGCGCTGATAGCCGCCGGTGATGGCGCGGAAGCCGTCGGTGTTGGCGTATTCCGTGGCCGGCAGCTGCGCCACCGCGTTGGCGTTGGCGACGTTGGCGTCATAGCCGCCGGCGTCCTTCATGAACTGGTAGGCCTCGGAACTCAGGGTCTGCGACATCAGGTTCCAGAAGCCGTAGGTGTACAGCGGGTGGCCGTAGACCCGCGTCTCCATCCACTGTTCCAGGCTCAGGTTCTGGTTGTTGGGCACCAGCAGGTTCATGGCGAAGACCTGAAGGTCGTTCACCGTCTTGCCGCGTTCGTTCCAGCTGAGGTTGTAGGGCACCTGGGCGGGGTCGGACTGCTGCTTGACCAGCAGGTGCTTGCCCCGCAGGTACAGGATATTCTCCTTCTCGCCGATGGGCTGGCCATCGGCACCCTTCTCGGGGTTGCCCATGAGGAAGACATGGCTGGGCAGGTCCAGCGCCTCGATCAGGTTGCTGACCATGGGCTGGTTGGAGGTGGGGTCGTCCTTCTCCGGCACGATGTAGCGCATGCCGCCCAGCTCGGCCGCCACATTGGGCATGCCGGGAAAGGTCTTGGTGTACAGCCGACCGCCGATGCGGTCGCTGTATTCGAACAGGGCCACGCGCCGCTGACCTTCCTTCAGGCCCTGCGGCCCCGTCAGGCGCCAGGCGCAGTAGGTGCCGGCGACACCGCCGCCGATCACCGCCACGTCCAGGATCTTGCTCATCCGATATCCTCCCAAGGGCGCCGGCCGCACCGTGAGGCCAGCGAACGATCGGGGGAAGATACCCGTTATGCGAGTAAAGTGAAAATCAATGCTTCGTTAACGAGCATTTGCAGCAGTGTGGCCGCTCACGCCCCGCCCGGCGTCCGGCGCCAGTCTCCAGGCGTCATACAGGCTGAACAGCACGGCCGCGCCCATGACCAAAAAGGCGTTGCGGAAGTCGATCAGGTCGGCGTGCCCCTGGGGATGACCCCGGAGAAAGGCCCCCAGGTTCAGCGCCAGGGCGCCCGCGACCACACCCAGGCCCGAGGTCAGCTGCCCCAGCATGGCGGCCAGCGTGTTGGCTGCCGACACCTCCTCCTTGGGCACGTCGGCGAACTGGATGGTGCTGATGCTGGTGAACTGCATGGAGCGGAACAGGCCGCCCAGGAACAGCACCACGCCCACCACCGTCTTGGGCGTGGCGGGCGTGAACAGGCCGCACGCCGCCAGCGACAGGGACATCAGCACCCCGTTGGCCAGCAGCACTCGGCGAAAGCCGAAGCGGCGCAGCACCTGACTGGTGACCAGCTTCATCGCCAGGTTGCCCGCGAAGATGCACAGCACCAGGGTGCCGGACTGGAAGGCGTTCAGGCCCAGCACCGTCTGGAACAGCAGTGGCGTCAGGAAGGGCACGGTGCCGATGGCGACGCGCTGCACCGACCCGCCCCAAACGGCGACGGCGTAGGTCGGCAGGCGCAGGGCGTCCAGCTTGAACAGGGGTGCTGGATGGCGGCGGCAATGGCGCACCGTCAGGACCGCCAGCGCCAGGCCCAGGCCGACCCCGGCCATGGCCTGGAGGGGCGCTCGCGATCCCTGGCCCACCGTGTCCAGGCCGAAAACCAGGGCCACCAGCGCCGTGCCCGACAACAGGAAGCCGCCAAAATCCAGCGGCCGCGCGCCGGCCGGCCGTTCCTTGGGCACCCAGGCGATGGTCAGCGCCAGGGCCAGCAGGCCCAGGGGCAGGTTCAGGAAGAAGATCCAGGGCCAATCGACGTAGGTGACGATGAAGCCGCCCAGCGGCGGCCCCAGCACCGGCGCCACCAGGCCCGGCCACACGGTGGTGCCGATGGCCCGCATCAGGTCCTTTTTCTCGGTGATGCGCAGGATGATCAGCCGCCCCACCGGCACCATGGCGGCCCCGCCCAGGCCCTGCAGCACGCGGGCGGCGGTGAAGCTCCACAGGCCTTGGCTCAGGCCGCACAGCAGGGACGACAGCGTGAACAGGGCGATGGCGCCGCCGAACACGGTGCGCGGCCCCAGCCGGTCGGCCACCCAGCCGCTGATGGGGATGAACACGGCCAAAGCCAGCATATAGGCCGTCATGCCGATGTTCATGTCCACCGGCGCCACGCCGAAGGTCCGCGCCATCTGCGGCATGGCGGTGGCGATGACCGTGCCGTCCAGCAGTTCCATGAAGAAGGCGCCGGCCACCAGATAGGTGACGGCTTGGGCGTGGCGGCCCCGGGCGACGGCGGGACTGTCGGTCATGGAGGGGAACCAGGCGGGAACCGGGAAGGGGGACGGGGCCGACTATGGCGCGCCGTCCCGTCCCCGTCCCCTGCTTTTAGCTCACCCCACCTTCCAGGCCATAGTACCCTTGGGCACCCGGTACCAGCCGGGATCGCGGTAGTCGGCGGCGACCTCGTCCCGCACCTTGATCACCGTCACCATGCCGCCCATGTCCAGGCCGCCGTAGGGGCCGGTGCCGGTCATCATGGGCGGGGTGTTGGCGGGACCGGGCATCATGCCGGCCATGGGGCCCATGTCGCCCATGCCCCGTTCCCCCATGGGCATGTAGCCGGGCAGTTGGGCGCCCAGGCGCCGCGCCACCTCCCCCTGGCTGACACCCAGGAAATTGGGGATGTCGTGGCCCATGGTGTTCATGGCGTGATGGCTCTTGTGGCAGTGGAAGGCCCAGTCGCCCGGGTTGTCGGCCACGAACTCCACCGTGCGGGTGGTGCCCACCGGCACCTGGATGGTGGTTTCCGGCCAGCGCGCGCCCTCTGGGATCATGCCGCCATCGGTGCCGGTCACCCACATGTGGTGGCCATGGATATGCATGGGGTGCTCATGCATCGACACGTTGCCGATGCGCAGGCGCACCCGCTGCCCGGTCTTCACCACCAGATGCTCCACGGCGGGGAAGACGCGGCCGTTGATGGTCCAGGTGTCATGCTCCAGCATCACCGCCGGGTCGGGGCGCGAGGTGCCGGGGTGGATGGCCCAGGCGTGCAGCATCATGGTGTAGTCGCGGTCCACCTGGCCCACGGCCGCGTCCTTGGGGTGGATGATGAACATGCCCATCATGCCCACGGCCATCTGCACCATCTCATCGTAATGCGGGTGGTACATCTGGGTCCCGTGCTGGCGCAGGGTGAACTCATAGGCCCAGGTTTCCCCCGGTGGGATGGGCGGTGCCGACAGGCCGCTGACCCCGTCCATGCCCGAGGGCAGCAGCACGCCATGCCAATGGATGCTGGTGGCTTCGGGCAGCTTGTTGGTGACCAGGATGCGCACCCGGTCGCCCTCCACCGCCTCGATGGTGGGGCCGGGGCTGCTGCCGTTGTAGCCCCAGACCTTGACCTTGAAGCCGGGCGCGAACTCCTGCTCGAACTCGTGCGCCGTCAGGTGGAATTCCTTGACCCCGTCCTTCAGGACATGGGGCAGGGTGCTGCCGTTCAGGGTGATGGTGGCCGGGCGGTCGGTGCCGGGCACCCGCTTGGGCGGACGCGGCGGCGTGACGGATGCCGCCACCGCCTTCTTGTCCATGCCCATGGTGCGGGCGGCGGGTGCCGGCGCGGCCGGGCTGGCGTGATGCGCATGGTCCTGCGCCGCTGCCGGCGTGCCGCGCAACAGGGCTCCGGCTCCCCCCAGCAGGGCGGCGGACTTCAGCAGCTGGCGGCGGCCCCAGGGTAGATGACTGGTCATGACGGGCCTCCCGGCTGGGCCGCTTCATTGGTGTTGGACGGGGGAATGGTCTGTCGGCCGCCGGCCAGGCGGATCAGGTCGCCGTCGGCCAGCCAATAGTCGCGCACCGCGTCGATATAGCGGCGGTAGGCCGTCAGGCGGGCCTGGCGCGCGGCCATGACCTCGAACGGGCTGGTCAGCATGTAGTTGTATTCGGCCATGCCCAGACCGACCAAGCGGTCCTGCAGGGGCAATACCGTGTGCAGGTAATGGTCCGCCAGGTCGCGGGCGCGCACCAGGCGGTCGCGCGCCTCCCGCGCTTCCGACCGCAGGTCCACGGCTAGTTGCAGGGTGCGGCGCGCCTCCTGCCGGTACTCGGCCTCCGCCTTGGCCACGGCCGGCTGGCCCTGGTCGAACAGCGGCAGGGCCAGGGTCAGGGAGGGGCCCAGCACCAGGGAGCGGTCGGTCTCCCGCTCACCGCCCACGCCCAGCTCCGCGTCCGTCCACAGGCGGCTGGCATCCGTCAGGCCCAAGCCCGCGGCCTTGGCCGCCGTCGTCCGCCGGGCTGCTGCCAGCTTCAGGTTTCCGGCGATCACCGTCGCCTCCACCATCGTCAGGTCCGGCTCGCGCGGCGGCAGGGGCGGCAGGTCGCCGTCGACGCTCCACCGCGCCTGCGGCCCCCACAGCCCCATGAGGCGGTTCAGCGTCTCCCGCGTGGCCGTGACTTCGCCGGCGGCGTTCATGCTCTCCGCCCGGACGTCCTCCAGGACCGCCTGCTCGGTGGCCAGGCGCCGCTCGCTGACATTGCCGGCCTGGTGCAGGCGGACCATCAGGTCATAGGCGGCCTGGGCCGCCTCCAGCGCCTGGTCCAGGGTCCGCGCCTCCTCCAGGGCCGCGCGATGGCGCAGGTAGGCGGCGCGGGTTTCCGCCGTCAGGTCCAGCACCTCGGCGCTGACGGTCAGCTTCACCTGCTCGAACCGCTCCGCCGCCACCTTGCGCCGGGCCGGCAGCCACAGCAGGTCCAGGAAATTGGCGACCACGCTGAAGGTCAGCTTGGGCGGCTCGGCGCCGCTGTTCTGCCCCTTCAGGGGAAACTCGCTGGCCAAGGACAGCAGCGGGTTGCGCAGCAGCCCCGCCTGGACCAGGTCGGCCTGGGCCACACCCAAATCCTCGTAGGTCGCTTGCAGGCCGGGATTGTTCAGCAGGGCCACCTGCACCGCGCCGTCCGCCGTCAGCGGCTTTTCCAGCAGCGTGGCCACCGCCTTCGCCGCTTCCGCGTCGGCGGCGCTGTCCCGGTTCCAGGCCGCGCGCTGCGGCAGGCGATCCTCCAGCCGCTTCTGCACATCGGGAAAGCCGGCCTCCGGCGGCACGGTGGCACAGCCGGCCAGCACGCCCGCCATCACCAGCGGCGCCAGCCGCTTCATTGACCGCGCGCTCATGGCGTATCCCGTCCCTGGTGCTGGCCGTGATCCATGCCCGGCATGGCGGGCATGGGGGGCGCGTCCGCCGGCGGCTGGGTGGACAGGGGGGCGGTGGGGTGGGGCGCCGGACGGGACCAAGGGGTCGCCGGCGCGCCGGCGTCCGCCGCGCTGGGGCCCGGGCCGAAGGGCAAGGGGGGCGCCGTCATGGGCGCGCACCCCGTGGCGGCAGCCAGCAGGGCGGCACGCGCAAACATTCTGGGCATGGGAAATCTCGGGGAAATGGGAACCGCGGTCGCGTGGCGACGCCGCCGGGTTGGCTGAACCGACCCCGGGGCGTCAGGCGAAAGCGGTCGCTCTGGGCGGTCCCAAGGCCGGGGCCAGGGCCAGGCCCGCGCCTCCGGCATCCCCCGAGGGCAAGAGGACGGACTTGGCGGCGGAACGCCCCGCGTCCGGAAGGGGGGCGGGCACCAGCGCGCCCACGCAGGCGGCGGCGCACCCGGCCATGCCGCCGACGCAGCAGCAATCGGCGGCCTGATGGCAACCATGCGCGGCGGCGGCGACCGCCCGAGGGGTGGGAACGGCGGAAGAGTGCGCGTGCCCCTGGTGAGGGGTGGCCACCGCCATTTGGGGATGCTGCATGCAGTCGTGCGCCCACGCGCCGCCCGACCAGCCCGTGACCACGGCCACGAGGGTCAGGAACGCCAGCAGGAAGGGCAGGGACGACCGGATCATGCCGTCGACTATACCGTCCTCGGCGGCGCGGGCAAGCGTGAAGGGCCTGGTAGCCCGGAGGTTCAGCCCTTATCGCGCGCGTGTTCCGGCTTGCCCTTGCGCTTGGTGGAGGCCAGGTCGCGCAACTCCCCCTCGCTCATCGATTTTTCCATGGAGCGGGAGGCGCCCTTCAGGTCGCTTTCCTTGATGTCCCCCCGCTTGGCGGCCAATGCCGCCCCGGCGGCCTTTTGCTGGGATTTGGATTTGGCGGGCATGACGCTCCCTTTCGTCGAAGTGCAAGGCCAATGGGAAATCAGGCCCCTGTCGCCTTTGTTCCACCCCGGCTCAGGACCGTTGGCGGGCCCTCTGGGAAACCTGTTCCGGGGCGGTTCCGGAGGCGGGGTGGGAACAATCGACCGCCGCCCCGGTTGAAAAGGCCAGCGACTAACCGCGCAATCCTGTTGGGGAGGCTTTCATGATCGGAACCATCCTGTTGGTTATTTTGGTCCTGTTGCTGATTGGCGCGTTGCCCAGTTGGCCCTACAGCAGCGGCTGGGGGTATGGCCCCAGCGGCCTGCTGGGCCTGGTGCTGATCGTCGTGCTGGTCCTGGTGTTGACCGGCAGAGCGTGACCGAGGCCCTGCCCCCGAACCCGTTTCCCGTCCAAAGCGCTGCCTGAGGGCAAGATGACAAATCAGGACATCGGTCGCCTGCTGGGCGACGTTTCCAGCCATTTTGAACGACCCCATGACATCGTCGTGTCCGACCAGTTCACGCGGGAGCAGAAGATCAACCTGCTGCGCCACTGGGAGCACGACCTGCAGCTGTTGATGGTGGCGTCGGAGGAAAGCATGACCGGCGCGACGCCCGGCCAGACGGCGGAACAGATGAAGGCGGTCTGCGACGCCTTGTCGGCGCTGGAGGGCCTGCACCGCCCCGGTGGGCCGGCCAAGGTGGGCTGACGGCCAGTTGCTGTCACGGCCCCAAGCCATTCGGTCGGAACCATCAGGGGCTCAATGGGGTTTACCACCATCGGGCCCAACTTCCGGATCCCGTTCCCGGAGATGATAAGGAGAGCAAACCCATGGCGAGCATGAGCATCGACGACGTGACCGGCAAGGCCTCGGACATCGCGGCGGATACCGCCGCCGCCGCCAGCAAGGTCGGACGCACCGCCTACGACGCGGTGCGGGAAGGCGCCTATGCCGCGGCCGATTTGGCCAAGGCCAAGGGCGACCAGGCCGTTCAGGAGGTCAGCACCCGCGTGGCGGCGCGGCCCTTGACGGCCATCGCCCTGGCCGGTGCCGCCGGCTTCATCCTGGCGCGGCTGTGCAGCCGCTGATCTTTCCCATGTTCGGCGACGGCCCCGGTATTCCGGGGCCGTTCGCTTATGTCGGCGGGTCCTTCTATCTGGTTTGGGGCCTATCTGGTTTGGGGAAGCGTCGGTCCCGGGCGTTTGCGCGCTCTGCGTGCAATATTCGGGGCCGCAGCCATGGTCAACTGACGCTGACTCTGCCACCCGGGGTCCCGCCACCCGGGCCCCGCCACCAATAATGCACCACCAAGGGGGATGACATCCGTGCCTACCGCCGCCCCGGTCCCCGCCGACACGTCGCCATCGGTTGGGGCCCCGACGCCCCTGCCAGGTCTGCCGCCCACCGGGCACCGCCGGCACGTCGACCCGCAGGCGCGCTATCGCGCCGTCAGGGAGGAGACGGTGGCCCGAACCCAGGGACTGACAGCGGAAGACCAGACCCTGCAATCCATGCCCGACGCCAGCCCAAGCAAATGGCACCTGGCTCATACCACCTGGTTCTTCGAGACCTTCCTGTTGACGCCGTTGGTGCCGGGGTACCGGGCGTTCGATCCCACGTTCCGCTACCTTTTCAATTCCTATTACGACGGTGTGGGCGAGCGGTGGCCCCGCGCGGCGCGCGGCCTGCTGTCCCGCCCCACGGTGGCGCAGGTGATGGCCTATCGTGACCATGTCGACCAGGCCATGGGTGCATGGTTGTCCGGGGGCATCGACGCCCACGCCGCAGCCTTGCTGGAACTGGGGTTGCAGCATGAGCAGCAGCATCAGGAACTGATCATCACCGATATCAAGCATGCGCTGCTGACGCACCCGTTCCCGCCCCCCGTCTTTCCGCCGCCCACTCCGGTGGTGGCCCCTGGGGTCGATGACATCGTCTGGCGGGGGATGCCGTCCGGCCTTTACGCCGTTGGCAGCGCCGGCGGTGGGACGGACTTCATCTTCGACAACGAAGGACCACGGCATAAGGTCTGGCTGGAGGCGTTCGAGATCGCCGACCGCGTCGTCACCAATGCCGACTATTTGGCCTTCATGGAGGATGGCGGTTACCGGCGGGCGGACCTTTGGCTGTCCGATGGCTGGGCTGCGGCGCAGGCCCAAGGCTGGCAGGCGCCCTTGTATTGGCGGCGGGGGGAGGAAGGGGCCTGGCATGTGGGCACCCTGTCCGGCGTCCGCCCCGTCGATCCCAACGATCCCGTCTGCCACATTAGCCATTACGAGGCCGACGCCTATGCCCGGTGGGCGGCGGCGCGCTGGTCCGGCGCCCGCTTGCCAACGGAGGCGGAGTGGGAAATCGCGGCCGGCGAACCCGTTACGGGCCCCGGCACGGCCCACGCGGACGACGACAGTTTCCACCCTCGCGCCGTGGCCGGCTTTTACGGCGACGTCTGGGAATGGACGGCCAGTCCCTACACCGGCTACCCCGGCTATCGCCCGCCCGAGGGTGCCATCGGTGAATACAACGGCAAGTTCATGAGCGGCCAGATGGTGCTGCGCGGTGGCTCGCGCGCCACGCCGGCCGGCCATATCCGCAAAACCTACCGCAATTTCTTCCCGCCGGCCGCGCGCTGGCAATTCTCCGGCATTCGACTTGCGAGGACGCCATGATCGTGACGGACGTGATCGACCGTGTGAGCTTCATGGACTTTGAGCCGGCCGCGGCCAGCTTCCGTGACGATGTGCTGGCGGGCCTATCGCACCCCATCCGCCGCATCCCCTGCAAATACCTGTATGACGCCACCGGCGCCGCCTTGTTCGAGCGTATCTGCGAACTGCCGGAGTATTATCCGACCCGGACGGAACTCGGCATGCTGCGCCGGTATGGCGAGGAGATCGCCACCTTGGCGGGGCCGGAGGCGCAGGTGGTGGAATTCGGTACCGGCGACGGCCGCAAAAGTCGGCTGCTGCTGAACGCCCTGGACCGCCCGGCCTCTTACGTCTCCATCGACATTTCGCGCGACCAGTTGATCCGCGAGGCGGCGGCGCTGGCGCTGGACATGCCGCAAGTGGAGATCACCGCCGTCTGCGGCGACTATACCCAGCAGACCCTGTCGCTGCCCACCATCGGGCGGCGGCGCATCGGCTTCTTCCCCGGGTCCACCATCGGCAATCTGACGCCGGTGGCGGCCACCGCCTTCCTGGCCCGCTGCGCCCACCTGTTGCCGGGTGGCGCCATGCTGGTGGGCGTGGACATCCCGAAGGACATCTCCGTGGTGGAGGCCGCCTATAACGACAGCGCCGGCGTCACCGCCGCCTTCTCGCTGAACCTGTTGGCCCGCATCAACCGCGAGCTGGGCGGCACCTTCGACCTCTCGGGCTTCCGCCATTACGCCTATTTCAACGAGGATCAGTCGAAGATCGAGATCTTCCTGATCAGCCAGCGGGAACAGCGGGCCGCCGTGGCCGGCCGCTTCTTCCATTTCCGGGCCGGCGAACGCATCCACATCGAGGATTCCTACAAGCTGTCGCCCGCCACCTTCCAGAACATGGCGCGGGCCGCCGGGTTCGAGCCCACCAAGGTCTGGGTGGATCCGGAGGGCCTGTTCAGCCTGCACTGGCTGTCGGCTCCATAAGGTTAAGGGAACCGGTGGACAAAAGCGCTTCCGCCAACGAAGCTCCGGTCCGGGAGTGAACAGCCTGGAAGGATAAGCGATGGCATTGGGCGGTACCGGTCCCCGATCGCGCGGGGCGACCGCGTGCTAGGCGGCGATGTTTGGCTGATCCTGGCCGCGGGCGGCTGCATAGTCTTGGCCGTGGTCCTCATCATCCGGCTGAAGCTGCATCCCTTCCTGGCGTTGCTGTGCGCGGCGTTGGCCCTGGCGGTGGCGCGGGGCATGGCGCCGGATCGCGCCATCGGCGCCGTGCAGAAGGGTTTCGGCGACATCATGGGCGGGGCTGGCCTGGTGGTGGCCCTAGGCCTTACCCTGGGCACCATGCTCCAACTGTCGGGTGCCGCCGCTTCCCTGGCCGGGGCCACGGTGGGGGCGGTGGGGCCGCGCTGGCGGCCCTGGGGCTGCCTGCTGGCCTCGCTGGTCCTGGGCCTGCCCCTGTTTTTCGAGACGGGGGTCGTCCTGCTGCTGCCCATCATCGCGGCGCTGCCCCTGAGGGGGGGCCGTGGGAGTGGCGACCGTGACGGCCGACAGCATTTGCGGCTGATGCTGCCGGCCCTGGCCGGTCTGTCGGTGCTGCACGCCCTGGTGCCGCCCCATCCCGGGCCCATCATCGCCGTCGACCAATTGGGCGCCGGCGTCGGCCCGACATTGGTGCTGGGCGTGCTGCTGGGCCTGCCCATCGCGGTGCTCGCGGGGCCGGTGTTCGCCGGCCTGATCGTGCCCCATGTCGCCGCGTCCCATATCACCGGTGGCACGACGGGCAAGGCGTACCCTACGCCGTTGCCGTCCCCTTGGGTGGCGCTGGCCGTCGTGCTGCTGCCGGTTGTGCTCATCGCCGCGAAGGCGGTGCCAGCCCTGGGCCAGAACCCTGTGTTGGCCCTGCTGGGGGCGCCGCCGGTGGCCTTGCTGCTGGCCAATCTGGTGGCGCTGGCGGTCTTTTTCGCGCCCCGGCGCGGCCGGTGGAACGGGGCTCATGGGGATAGGACTGTCGTCGATTGGGATGCGCTGTGGCATCAGGCCATGGCCCCGGCGGCCGGCATCCTGCTCAGCATCGCCGGTGGCGGCGCCTTCAAGCAGGTGCTGGTGGAGGCCGGATTGGCGGACACCCTGGCGCGTATCGCCCAGCAGGGGGCGGTCTCACCCATCGTGCTGGCCTGGGGCATCGCCGTGCTGATCCGCCTGGCCACCGGCTCGGCCACCGTCGCCACCATCACCGCGTCGGGCGCCTTGAGCGCCGTCGCGGGGACATCCGGGGTTGCGCCGGAATGGCTGGTGCTGGCTGTGGGCGCGGGGTCGCTGTTCTTCTCCCACGTCAACGACCCAGGCTTCTGGCTGGTGAAGAACTACCTGGGCCTCAGCACCGCCGACACGCTGAAGACCTGGTCGGTGATGGAAACCATCGTCTCCGTCACCGGCCTGATCCTGGTGCTGGCGGCCAGCCACCTGTTCTGACCTTGGCTGCAAGAAAGCCAATGGCGCGGGAATATTCTCGCGCCATTGGTAGCCCGCGACTGCGGGCGCCGGAGCTTTCCGGGGAGCGTAGCGGACTGGAAAGTGAGGAAGGCAAGCGGCCGGATGGCCGCGCCCGCCGTCTGAGGGCACCGCTTAAGCCGCCAGGCCGTAGCGCTTCAGCAGCGCGTCGTTCTGCGGTTCCCGGCCCCGGAAGGCGATGTAGCTGTCCAGCGCCGGGCGGGAGGAGCCCACGGCCAGGACCTGGGTGCGGAAGGCCTCGCCGGCCGCCGCCCTGTCGCCTTCCAGGAACTTGCCGAAGCCGTCCAGCGACAGCCGCTCCGCCCAGAGATAGCTGTAATAGCCCGCCGCGTAGCCGCCCGCGAAGATGTGGGTGAAGGCGTGGGCGAAGCGGTGCCACTCCGGCGGGGTCAGCACCGCCACCTCCGCCCGCACCCGTTCCAGCAGGGCCTGGATGCCCTGGGCGTCGGTGATGCCGGCGTCCAGGTGCATCTGCAGGTCGAACAGCGCGAACTCCACCTGGCGCAGCAGGGCCAGCGCCGCCTGGAAGCGCTGGGCGCCCAGCATGGCGTCGAACAGGTCGTCGGGCAGGGGCTCGCCCGTGTCGACATGGCCGGACATGGACCGCAGCACCTGCCGGTCCCAGGCGAAGTTCTCCAGCAACTGGCTGGGCAGTTCCACCGCGTCCCATTCGAACCCGGTGACGCCGCTGATGGAGGGATAGTCGACCTCGCTCAGCACGTGATGCAGGCAGTGCCCCATCTCATGCAGCAGGGTCAGCACGTCGCCATGGCTCAGCAGGCTGGGCTTGCCGCCGGCCGGCGGGGCGAAGTTGCAATTGAGGTAGGCAACGGGCAACTGCGTCCCGTCCTGGCCCTTCAGGCGGGCGCGGCACACCGCCATCCACGCCCCGCCCTTCTTGCCGGTGCGGGCGTACAGGTCCATGTACAGGCCGGCGAAGGGCACGCCGTCGCGCGACAGGGTGTAGTAGCGCGCGTCCGGATGCCAGACCGGGGCCGGCTGTTCCGCCAGGGTGATGCCAAAGACGTCGCGCAGCAGGCCCAGCAGGCCGTTCAGCACCCGGGGCAGGGGGAAGTAGGCCTTGACCTTCTGGTCGTCGACGTTGTGCAGGGCCTGGCGCAGCTTTTCCGCGACATAGCCGTTGTCCCAGGGCTGCAGCGTCGTGATGCCCAGGGTGTCGCGGGCGAAGGCCTCCAACTGCGCCTTGTCGGCCAGCGCCGGCTGGCGGGCGCGGCGGGCCAGGTCGCGCAGGAAGTCCACGACCTCCGCGCCTGAGCGCGCCATCTTGGTGGCCAGCGACAGGTCCACCGGGTCCTTGAAGCCCAGCAGCGCCGCCGCCTCCCGCCGCAAGGCCAGGATGGCGCCCATGCGCTCGCTGTTGTCCAGCGTTTCTGGCTTCAGGCCCTGGTCCGACGCCCGCGTGCCATAGGCGCGGTAGACGCGGGCGCGCAGGTCGCGGTTGTCGGCGTAGGTCAGGATAGCGCGCACCGACGGCTGGTGCAGGGTGACGAGCCAGCCGTCGAGGTTGCGCGCCGCCGCCAGGCTGGCCAGCATGGCCTTGTCCCCCGCCGGCACGCCGGCCAGCAGGGCCTCATCCGTGATGTGCTCCACCCAGGCCTCGGTCGCGTCCAGCACCGCGCTGCTGTAGGCGGTCTGCAGCCGGCCCAGTTCCACCTGCAGGGCGGCGAAACGGTCCCGTTCGGCCGGGGGCAGGGCGACGCCGCCCAGCTTGAAGTTGCGCAGGCTGAGGTCCACCAGGCGCCGCTCCGTCGGGCCCAGGGCCGATTGGTCCACGGCGGCGTAGGCGGCATAAAGCTCCGGGTTTTGCGCGACGGCGGAGGAATAGCCGATCAGGCGTTCCAGGGCGGCGGCGTGGGCGGCGCGCAGTTCCGGCGTGTCTGCCACGCTGTGCAGATGGCTGACGGTGGCCCACAGGTCGGACAGCTCCGCCTCCGCCGCTTCCATGGCGCGGCAGACGGCGTCGAAGCCGCGGTCGTCACCCGTGACGATGGCCTGCACCACGGCGTCGTGCCGGGCGATGGCGGCCTCCAGCGCCGGGGCGACGTGTTCCGGCTTCACCGCGTCGAAGGCGGGCAGGCCGGCGGGGACCAGCAGCGGGTTGTCGGCGGCGGCTTCCGGGGCGGTTGGGGCGATGGTCATGGATGCGCTCAAGTCCTTGATCTAAGACGGCGGATGTCGGAACCAGAATCCCATATGGGATGCCGCCTGCGCAATTGGGAGAGGGGGTGGCCGAGCAGGGCGCCGAGGCCGCTGCCCCCGGCCGGGGTACCCACGACGCGCCTGTTAATAGGCTAGTTACGGGAATGGTGGAAAATGGTTGGGGAAACCGGCATTTTCCCGACTGACCCGTGGGGCGCGATGCCGTGCGGATCGATGGCGCGGTTCGGGCCTGGAGGCGGATTTGGTGGAACATCACAGCGCGTCCGGCCGGGTGGATGACCGGGCCGGCCCATGACGGCGGGTTCCGACATCACCGCGCCAACGACCGCTGGCCACCGTATCCTGCTGGTCGAGGATTCACCGACCCAAGCCCTGCGCCTGCAAATGACCCTGGAAGGCCAGGGCTGGTCCGTCACCGTTTGCGGTGACGCCGAAAGCGCGCTGGACCATCTGGGCCGGGAAATGCCGGACCTGGCGCTGGTCGACTACCACCTGCCCCGCATGAACGGGGATGAGTTCGTCCGCCGGGTCCGCCTGGATTTGCGCACCCGCGGCCTGTCGGTGCTGATGCTGACCGACAGCCACGCCGCGGACCGGGAGCGCCAGGGCTATGACAGCGGCGCCGACGCCTATGTGCCCAAGTCCGCCGACATCGATATCCTGCTGAGCCGGGTCGCGGCCCTGCTGCGCAAGACCACGGTCGGGGCGGCTGGGGGGACAGTCCCCGGCCTGGCTCCGGTGGCGATGCGCCGCAGCCGCCTGCTGGTGGTGGACGATAGCCCGACCTACCTGTTCTTCATCACCGCCCAGTTGCAGGAGGACGGGCACGAGGTGGTGGGCGTGTCCGGTGGACGCGAGGCCCTGGACCGCATCGAGCGCGAGAAGTTTGACTGCATCGTCGTCGACCTGGTCATGCCGGAGATGAGCGGCACGGAATTGTGCCAGCACCTGGACCGGATGCGTCGCCAGCATGACCGGCTGTTCCAGATCATCATCCTGACGTCCCGCGACAACAAGGAAGACATGATGCGCGGGCTGGAGGCCGGCGCCGACGACTTCGTGGGCAAGGCCAGCGAAAGTGAAATCCTGAAAGCCCGCATCCGTGCCCTGCTGCGCCGCAAGTTCCTGCATGAGGAGAACCTGCGCATCACCAGCGAATTCCGGGATAAGGAGCTGGAGCTGGAGCGGACGCGGGACGAACGCCGTATCGCCCAGGAGCGCGCCGCCATGGCGGAGGCGCTGGAGCGTTCCCACGCGGAGCTGGAGGAGGCCTATCGCGAACTGCAGGACACCCAGTCTCAGTTGGTTCAGGCGGCCAAGATGGCCTCCCTCGGCGCGCTGGTGGCCGGCATCGCGCATGAGCTGAACAACCCTTTGGCCTTTGTCGGCAACCATCTGGGCACCATCGCCCGCTGCCTGGAAAACATCACACCGGAAATCCAGGGGCATCTGTCGGAAAAGGGCGGGCGCGACCTGGAAAAGATGCGGCAGCGGCTGGCCGCCACCCGCCTGGGCATCGACAGGGTCGAGGATCTGGTGGTGAAGCTGCGCACCTTCTCCCGCCTGGATGAGGCGGAGGTGAAGGAGGTGGAGATCGAGGACAGCCTGGAATCGGTGCTGACCTTGTTGCAGCACAAGCTGTCGGAACGGATCGTGGTGGAGCGTAAATACGCGGGTCCGAAGCGCATCACCTGCCAGCCGGGGCCCCTGAACCAGGTGCTGATGAACATCGTGGGCAATGCCATCGACGCCATCGACGGGGCCGGGACCATCACGCTGGAAACGGCCCGGAATGGCCCAATGTTCCGCCTGTCCGTGCGCGACACCGGCCACGGCATTCCCGCGGCCATCCGCGACCGCATCTGCGAGCCGTTCTTCACCACAAAGCCGGTGGGTTCCGGCACTGGCCTCGGCCTTTCAATTTCCTATAGCATCATTCAACGCCATCGCGGGCGCTTGGAATTCCACAGTGAAGAGGGGCAGGGTACCGAGGTGGTGATCGAGATACCCCTGGACGGGGCGTCGGCGGACGCGCCGGCCCCGTCCGGTCCCGCGCAGGCGGCGCATACCGCGCCGGGGCAAGCGGCGCACGCGGCGCCGGGGAGTGCATGATGAACGGCCAGCAGCTTCCCACCGTCATGGTGGTCGATGATGAGCCGGAGGTGCTGATGGCGGTGGCCGACGCGCTGGAGGATGAGTTCAACGTCCTGACCAGCACGTCGCCGCTGACGGCGCGCGCCATGCTGGAGGATGATGACATCGCGCCGGTGGTCATCATTTCCGACCAGCGCATGCCGGGCGTGGCGGGCCATGAGTTCCTGCGCTGGGCGCGGGAATTGTCGGACGCGACCCGGGTGCTGATCACCGGTTACACCGATATCGACGCCCTGGGGGCGGCCGTCAACGCCGGCCAGATTTTCGGCTACCTGCCCAAGCCCTGGACGCCCGAGCGCCTGCGCCGTCTGATCCGCGAGGCGGCGGAGCATTGTGCCGTGCGCCGCGCGTTGGCGGAGGAGCGTCGGCTGCTGTCCCATCTGATGGACAGCGTGCCGGACGCCATCTCCTTCAAAGACAGGAACCTGCGTTACCTGCGGGGCAATCGGGCCCACGCCCAGGCCCTGGGGCTGGGCGACCCCGCGGACCTGATCGGCCGCACGGACGCGGAGATGGGCGTGGCGGACGCCGCCGCGCGCGAGGCGGCGGACCGGGCGGCGCTTGAGGCCGGCATCGTCGTCGCCGAGGCGCCCCATGATGCCGCCGGTCACCGCTGGCATTCCGTCGTGCGGTCCACCTTCAAGAATGGCGAGGGGGGGACGGAAGGCCTAGTCACCATCGCCCGTGACATCACCGCCGCCAAGGAGGCGGAGCGGGCCTTGAGCGAGGCGCATGCGACCCTGGAGCGCCGCGTGGCGGAGCGGACGGAGGATCTGGCCGCCACCGCCCGTGACCTGCTGGCGGCGCGCAAGGCAGCCGACCTCGCCAACGAGGCCAAGTCCCGTTACCTGGCGACCGTGGCCCATGAATTGCGCACCCCCCTGACGGGCGTCATCGGGTTTTCCGAACTGCTGTTGCGCGGCGGGGTCAGCCCGGGGGAATGGCACCGCCTGCTGACCCTGCAGGCGGACGCCGGCCGCACCCTGCTGGGCTTGTTGGATGACATCCTGGATCTGTCCAAGATCGAGGCCGGCCGGCTGACTCTGGAAAACCTGCCGCTGGATGTCCGTGCCCTGGTGGAGGATTGCGCGGCCCTGGTGCAGCCCTCCGCCATAGGCAAGGGCTTGGCGTTCCGCACGGCGGTGGCCGCCACCGTGCCGGCCAGGGTCATGGGCGACCCGACCCGCCTGCGGCAGGTCGTTCTCAACCTGCTGACCAACGCGGTGAAGTTCACCGCCACCGGCGGCATCGACCTGGCGGCGGAGGTCCTGCCTGACCCCCAAGGCCCGGAGGGGCAGCCCTCGCGCCTGCGTGTGTCCGTGACCGACACCGGCATCGGCATCCCGGCGGAACGTCTGTCCGGCCTGTTCGAGGAATTCAGCCAGGTGGATGAGACGACGGCCCGCCGGTTCGGTGGTACCGGCCTTGGGCTCGCCATCTGCCGCCGGCTGGTGGAGCATATGGACGGCCGCATCGGGGTGGACAGCGCGCCCGGCCAGGGCAGCCGCTTCTGGTTCGAGCTGCCGCTCACCCTGCCGGCGGCGGCGCCGGTGGCCCCGCCCGCCGAAGGGGTGGCGGGGCCGCCGCAACGGCCGGCGGCGGGCCGCCGCATCCTGCTGGTGGAGGATGACCGCTCCACCCAGGTTCTGGTGTCCACCGTCCTGCGCAGCGCCGGACATGAGGTCGAGATCGTGGACGATGGCGCCGCCGCCGTGCGGGCGGTGGACACCGGCACCTATGACCTGGTGTTCATGGACATGCACATGCCCCGTATGGGCGGGCTGGAAGCCATCACCCTCATCCGGGCGCTTCCCCGCGCCCCGGACCGCCCCCTGCCGCCGCTGGTGGTGCTGACCGCCGGTGTCTCGGATGAGGAGCGGGAGCGGTGCCGCGCCGCGGGCCTGGATGCCTTCCTCAGCAAGCCCGTGGATTTGGAGGAGTTGCTGAAGGCGGCGGCCACTGTTGGCCTTCCGCCCCAGGATCTGGCCGGTGAAGGGACAAGTGAAGGGGACGCCCATGGCTGATCCGGGCCAGAGCACCGGCGCCCCGCTATTGCGCTTCGATCTGGACGGCCAAGCCTATGGCTTGCCGCTGGCCATGGTCGAGCGGGCGGTGCGTGCCGTGGCGGTGACACCCCTGCCGGGGGCGCCGGGCCTGGTGCGCGGCGTCATCAACCTGCAGGGACAGGTGGTGCCGGTCATGGATGTCCGCCGCCGCTTCGGCCTGGACTCCCGGCCGTTGTCGCTCAGCGACCACATGATCGTAGCGCGCGGGCCCTATCGGACCGTCGTCCTGCTGGTGGACAGCGTCGTGGGCACGGTGGCCGCAGCACCCCTCGATTGGGTATCGGCCCAGGGCCTGGTGCCCGGCACGGACGACGCCATCGTCGGCGTGGTGCGGCTGGCCGATGGCCTGCTGCTGATCCACGACCTCGATCGCTTCCTGTCGGCGGCGGAGGAGGAGCAGCTGTCGGCCGCGCTGGCCAGTGCGAAGGGGCCAGCCATAGGGGAAACAGGGGGGGCGGATGCATCGCACCCTGCCTGATACCCTGCTCTCCGCCATGTCCGACCGGTTGAGCGCCAGCATCGGCCTGTATTTCCCGGCTGACCGCTGGATGGATATGGAGCGTGGCCTGGAACGGGCGGCGGTGGAGCTGGGCTATCCCGACACCGTGGCGGCCGTGCGCGATTGGTTGTCGGCGGGCGCGCTTGACCGGACGCAGCTGGAGGCGCTGGCCGGCCAGCTGACGGTGGGGGAAACCTATTTTTTTCGCGAACCCCGCAGCTTCGAGATTCTGGGCCAGAACATCCTGCCTGATCTCATCGCGGAGCGGCGGGCGGCCGGTACGCTGGCCCTCAGGATATGGAGTGCCGCCTGCTGCACGGGGGAGGAGGCGTACAGCCTGGCCATGCTGCTGGACACGCTGTTGCCCGACCGCTCCGCCTGGACCATCACGCTGCTGGCCACGGACGTGAACCCGCGCTTCCTGCGCCGTGCGGCCGAGGGCACGTATGGTGAATGGTCGTTCCGGGGCGTCGACCCGGCGCTGCGCAGCCGCTACTTCACCGCGCTGCCGGGCGGGCGCCACCGCATCAGCCCCGACATCGCCCGCATGGTGACCTTCGCCTACCACAACCTGATGGACGATCCCTACCCGGCGTTGGAAAGCAACACCAACGCCATGGACGTCATCCTGTGCCGCAACGTCCTCATGTATTTCAACGCCGATCAGGCGGGCCGCGTGGTGCGGCGCCTGTCGCACGCCCTGGTGGACAATGGCTGGCTGCTGCCCAGCTCCGTGGACGGCGCGCCCACCCTGTTCACCCCCCTGACCTTCGTGCCGTTCGACGGGGCGACGGTCTATCGCAAGGTGTCCTTGCCCGCACCCGCGCCGCCGCCGGTCCACCGGCATTCCCCGCCCATGCCCGCGCCTGTGCCCACTCCCGTGCCAGCGGCGCCGTTGCCGCCCGTCGTATCCGTGAGGCCGCCGGTCCCGACCTTGGCCCATTACCGCGCGCTGTATGACCTGGGCCGGTATGGCGACGCCGTTGAGGGACTGGAGGCCCGGTTGGCCGTGGCGCCGGCGGATGAGGCGGCCATGCTGCTGCTGGCGCGGTGCTACGCCAACCAGGGCCATCTGGCGGAGGCCGCGCATTGGTGCCAGGGCGTGCTGAACCATAACCGCGTCAGCGCGGAAGCCCACCACCTGCTGGCCATGATCCAGCAGGAGCGGGGGGACGCCGCCGCCGCGGCCATGTCGCTGCAGCGCGCGCTGTTCCTGGCGCCCCAGTCCATCGCCACGCATCTGGCCATGGCCAACCTGGCGCGCAGCCAGGGCCGCATCCGCGACGCCCGCAAGCATTACCGCAACATCATGGGGCTTTTGCAGGGACACCGCCCGGATGACATCCTGCCGGACCTTGAAGGCATGACCGTGGGACGGCTCATGGATGTCGCCGCGCACGCCCATGCGGCGCTGGGTGGCGATCCCGCCGGGGAGGGCTAAGGCATGGGGAACCAGGCCACGGAGAGACGGAGCATGGACTGGGACAGCGCCCATCGCCGGCTGGCGGCTTGGGCGGCGACGCTGGAACGTGGTTGGGTCCCGGATGAGGAGACGACGCGGCGCGTCCTGCACCGGCGTGGGCTGGAGTTGGCCAAGCCGCCCGTGCTGAGCGACGAAGGCGATCTCCTGGAACTGATGGAATTCACGGTGGGGACGGAGCGGTACGCCTTCGAAACCGCGGCCGTGGCGGAGGTGATGGCGCTGCACGGCTTGACCGCCGTGCCCAAGGCGCCGCCCTTCATCGCCGGCCTGACCACCGTGCGCGGCCAGGTGCTGCCCCTGGTCGATCTCGGCCGCCTGCTGGGCCTGGCGCCGGTGGCGCCGGCGGAACTGCGCCGGGTGGTGGTGCTGGCCCAGGCGCAAGCGCCGGGGCAGCCGGCCGGCGGCCTGGGATTGCTGGTCAGTGCCATCGTTGGCGTTTCCCGGATGCCGCGCGCCCAGGTGCAGGCACCGCCGGCGGTGTTGGCCGGCCGGCAACGCCATTATCTGGCGGGCGTCCTGCCCCCGCACCTGGCCCTGCTGGACGCCCGGCGGTTGGTGGCCGATCCCGCCCTCGTTGTTGACGGCCGGCTGGCCACAAGGTCGGGCTGAGCCCCATGCGGCCGAGCACGCGCCCAGTCACCCACCAAGCCCCGTCCCAAAATCACGGTCCACGCACAGCCCCTCGGGAGCGCCGGTCATGAAGTATTCTGTCGGAATGAAAATCTGGATCTGCCTGTGCAGCGTCCTGTTCATTCTTCTCGTGGTGGCTGCCACCTCCTACGGCAACATTCGTCAGCTGACGGAAACCACCTCGCTCCGCTCCCATTCCTATGAGGTGCAGGCCCGCCTGCTCAGCCTGCTGACCGCCGTCCAAGACATGGAGACGGGGCAGCGCGGCTATCTCGTCACGGGGGAGGAGCGCTATCTGGAACCCTATCGCCAGGGCATGAACACCCTGGAGCAGGTGTTGCAGACGGTGACGACGCTGACCCAGGACAACCCGGTGCAGCAGCAGAACCTGGAGCGTTTGCGCGTCCCTCTAAAGGACAAGGTGACGGAGCTGAAGGATACCATCGACCTGCGCCGCCTGCAGGGCTTTGACGCGGCGAAGGCGGTGGTGCTGACGGACCGCGGCAAGCAGTCGATGGACGACATCCGCCGCATCGTCGCCACCATGCAGGCGGGCGAGGGCGAATTGCTGCGCGCGCGGGAGACGGCGGCGGCGGCCAGTGCGGAGAGCACTGTCCTGGTCATCGCCGGGGGCACGTTGCTGGCGGCGGTGTTCGTGGTGGTGGCGGGCCTGTTCCTGGGCCGCAACATCGCCACGCCGTTGCGCGCCATCACCACCACGGCGGAGCGCATCGGCGCGGGCGACCTGACGGTGGCCGGCGCCATCGAGGTCAGCGACCGGGGTGACGAGGTGGGCAGCCTGGGCCGCACCTTCCACGCCATGGCCGGCAACCTGCGCCAGCTGATGCGCGACCTGCGCGAAGGCACCACCGTGCTGGGCACGGCCAGCAGCCAGATCGTGACCATCACCGCCCAGGTGGCCGCAAGCGCGGCCGAGACGGCCACCGCCCTGGCCCAGACCAGCGCCACCATGGAGGAGGTCAAGAAGACCTCCCAGGTGTCCAGCGAGAAGGCGCTCTACGTCTCGCAGACGGCGCAGAGCACGGCCCAGATCTCCCAGAACGGCAAGCAGGCGGTGGAACAGTCCATCGACGGCATCACCAAGGTGCGTGAGCAGATCATGGCCATCGCCGAGGCCGTGATGCAGCTGAGCGAGCAGAGCCAGGCCATCGGCGAGATCGTGGCGACCGTGAACGACCTGGCCGAGCAATCCAACCTGCTGGCCGTCAACGCCGCCATCGAGGCGGCCCGCGCGGGCGAGCAGGGCAAGGGCTTCGTCGTGGTGGCGCAGGAGGTGCGCAGCCTCGCCGAACAGTCCAAGCAGGCCACCACCCAGGTGCGGTCCATCCTGGGCGACATCCAGAAGGCCACCGCCACGGCGGTGCTGGCGGCCGAGCAGGGCAGTAAGGCGGTGGATGCCGGCGTGAAGCAGTCGGTGGCGGCGGGCGAGGCCATCGACCGCCTGGCCCAGAGCATCGCCGTGGCGACCCAGGCGGCCACCCAGATCGCCGCCTCCAACCAGCAGCAGCAGGTGGGCATCGACCAGGTGGCGCTGGCCATGGAGAACATCAAGCAGGCCAGCATGCAGAACATGAACGCCACCAAGCAGGCGGAGACCGCCGCCCACAACCTGAATGAGCTGGGGCATAAGCTGAAGACCGTCACCGGCCAGTACCAGGCCTGAGGACCGGCGGATGAGCCAGTCGGACGATCAGCTCCTGAAAAGGTTGCTGGCCATGTTCGAGGTGGAGGCGGAGGAGCACCTCTCCGCCATCGCCGCCGGACTGCTGGCCCTGGAACAGGCGCCGCCGCGCGACCGCGCGCAGGAGCTGGTGGAGACCACCTTCCGGGAGGTGCACACCCTCAAGGGGGCGGCCCGCGCCGTGAATCTGGGCGCGGTGGTGGCCGTGTGCCACGCCATGGAAAGCGTCTTCGCGGCCTTGAAGGGCGGGCGGCTGGCGCTGACTCCGGCCGGCCTGGACCTGCTGCATCAGGGGTATGCCCGTGTACGGGGCCTGCTGGACGGCAGCCTGGCCGCCGGGCCGGACCAGGACGTTCTGGTGGCGGCCCTGGACGCTTATGCCGAGGGGCAAGAACCGGCGACGGCGATGCCGGTCCTGACACCGCCGGACGCCCCGTCCGCCTCACCGGCTTCGGAGCGGGGAACGGAAACGCCGGCCCCCGACGTGCCGGCCCTGGACACGCCGCGCGTCGGCAGCCGCCCCACCCTGCGCATCGCCACGGCCAAGGTGGATGCCCTGCTGCGCCATGCGGAGGAGCTGGTGTCCGCCCGGCTGGCCGCCGGTCGCCAGGTCGCGGAACTGGGGGGGCTGGCGTCGGAGGTGGCGGAGCGCGTGCGCTCCCACGAGCGGGCCCGCCGCCGCGTGGTGGAGGAGGGGGAGGACAGCCCCACCGTCCGCCTGCTGAAGCAACAGGGCGACACGCTGCGTTGGCTGTCCGGTCGCATCGCCCAGCTGGCCAACGCCGGTCGCCAGGACGTGCGCATCCTGGGCAAGATGCTGGACAGCCTGCTGGACGAGGCGAAGCAGGTGCTGATGGTGCCGGTATCGGTGCTGCTGGATCCCATGGCGCCCTTGGTGCGCGACCTGGCCCGCGCCGAGGGCAAGGATGTGGATTTGGTCATCCGGGGCGGGGACCTGGAAATCGACCGCCGTATCCAGGAGGAGATGAAGGACGCGCTGCTGCACCTGGTGCGCAACGCCATCGCCCATGGCATCGAACCGCCGGAGCTGCGGGAGCGTCGCGGCAAATCGGCCCGGGGCACCCTCGCCATCACCGTGGCCCAGACGGAGGGGGGACGGGCGGAGATCGCCATCGCCGACGACGGCGGCGGCTTCGACGTGGTCGGGCTGCGCCTGGCGGCGGCGGAGCAGGGGCTGATGACGCCGGAGGCCGCGGCCGCGCTGGACGACGACGCGGCCCGCGCGCTGGCCTTCCATTCCGGCCTGTCCACCAGCGGTCTGCTGACCGACGTGGCCGGCCGGGGGCTGGGCCTGGCCATCGTGCAGGAAAAGGTGGAGCGGCTGGGCGGCAGCCTGGCGGTGGAATCGACGCCCGGCCTGGGTACCGTCTTCCGCATCCGTTTGCCCGTTACCCTGGCCAGCTTCCGCGGCGTGCTGGTGGAGGTGGAGGGCGCCTGTTTCATCCTGCCCACCGGGGGTGTGGAACGGGTGGCCCGCATCGCCCAGGGCGCCATCGCCACCGTGGAGAACCGCGAGACGGTGGTGTTGAACGGGCGCACGCTGGGCCTGGTGCGCCTGGCGGATGTGCTGGGCCTCTTACCGGCGCGCGCCGTCCAGGCGCCGCCCAGCCACCACACGGTGGCGGTGCTCAGCCGGGGCGGGCAGGCCACCGCCTTCATCGTCGACCGCGTGCGCGATGAGCAGGAGGTGCTGATGAAGGGCTTGGGGCCGCAGTTGGCTCGGGCCCCCTATGTCACCGGCGCCAGCGTCCTGGCGACGGGAGAGGTGGCGCTGATCCTGAATGTCGCCGACCTGCTGGCGGGGGCGGCCCAGGCGCCGGCCACCCCACGGTCGACGGTGACCGTGTCACGCAAAAAGTCCATATTGATTGCAGAAGACAGCATTACTGCACGCACGCTATTCAAGAACCTGCTGGAAGCGGCGGGGTATCAGGTGCGCACCGCCGTGGACGGGGTCGACGCCTGGGCGGTCCTGACCGGCGGGGAGGAGTTCGACCTTCTGGTGTCGGACGTGGAAATGCCGCGCATGGGCGGGTTCGAGCTGACCGCCAAGGTGCGCGGGGCCGCCAAGCTGGCGGACTTGCCGGTGGTGTTGATCACCTCGCTGGGCTCACGCGAGGACAAGGAACGGGGGATCGATGCCGGCGCCAACGCCTATCTGGTCAAGGACAGTTTCGACCAGGGCAACCTGCTGCAAATCGTCAGTCATTTGGTTTAAGGAAAGCCTCTCATGATCCGGGTCGTCGTCGCCGAAGACTCACCCACCCTGCGCGAATATCTGGTTTCCATCCTGTCGGCTGAACCCGATATCGAGGTGGTGGCCACCGCCATCGACGGCCTTCAGGCGGTGGAGGCCGTGGCCCGCCATCGTCCCGATGTGGTGACGATGGACATCCACATGCCGCGCCTGGGTGGCCTCGCCGCCACCCGGCGCATCATGGAGGAAACGCCCTGCCCCATCGTGGTGGTCAGCAGCACCATGAGCGACCAGGTGGCGGCCACCTTCCGCGCCCTGGACGCCGGCGCCGTGGCCTTTGTCCACCGCCCGGTGGGGCTGGGCCATCCCCGCCAGGCCATTGAAGCGGCGGACCTGGCGCAGACCGTGCGCCTGATGGCCGAGGTCAAGGTGGTGCGGCGCTGGGCCAACCCGGCCAAGCTGCCCCGTCCGGCCGTGGCCCGCCCCATGCCGGAGACCAGCCTGCCTGGCGGCGTGCGGCCCGCGGTCATTGCCATCGGGGCCTCGACCGGCGGGCCGGTGGCCTTGCAGGCCATCCTGGCGGGCCTGCCCGCCGATTTCCCCATTCCCCTGATGGCGGTCCAGCACATCTCCCCCGGCTTCGTCGGCGGCTTCGCCGAGTGGCTGGCCGGAGGCTCCGCCCTGCCGGTGCAGGTCGCCAAGGCGGGGGAGGTGCCCCGCCCCGGCCACTTCTACCTGGCGCCCGACAACGCCCACATGGGTCTGGGCGCGGACGGCGCCATCACCTTGGATCACGGGCCGCCGGAAAACAGCGCCCGGCCCGCCGTGTCGCACTTCTTCCGTTCCGTGGCCCGGGTGCATGGGGCCCGCGCCGTGGGGGTGCTGCTGTCCGGCATGGGCGTGGACGGGGCGGTGGAATTGCGTGAGATGCGTGACGCCGGCGCGGTCACCTTCGCGCAGGACAAGGAAAGCAGCATCGTCCACGGCATGCCCGGCGCCGCCATCGCCCTGGGTGGCGCCACCGCCGTACTGAAGCCGTCCGATATCGCCGCGCGTCTCGTCACGCTGACCCGCAAGGTGGAGGAGAGCTAGGCCTGCCGCTGCGCCCGGAAGGCGCCGGGCGCCAGCCCCGTCCATTTACGGAACGCGCGGTGGAACGCGCTGGTCTCGGCAAAGCCCAGGCGGGCCGCCAGGTCGGGGATGGCTTCCGTCCCCGCTGCCAGCGCCGCTTCGGCCGCGCGTCGGCGCAATTCGTCCTTGATGGCCTGGAAGGGGCGACCCTCCTGCCGCAGCCCCCGGCGCAGCGTGGCGGGGGAGCAGCGCAGGGTGCGCGCGACGCTGTCGAAATCCGGCCAAGCCGCGGGGGGCCGGCGGTCCAGCAACTGGGCGACGCGGCGGGCGTAGCTGTCGGGATTGCGATAGCGCACCAGGAAATTCTCCGGCGCGCGGTTCAGGAAGGTGACGGCGGTGCGCGCGTCCTGCGCCACCGGCAGGGCCAGCAGGGCGGCGTCGAACCACAGGCGGGCGGCCTCCTGGCCGAAGCGCAGGGTGGAGCTGTACACCACGCGGTATTCCTCGGCATGCGGTGGCGCCGGGGGGATGAAATCGGCGGCGTCGATGGGAATGCGCCGCCGCACCAGCCAGCAGGCCAGGCCGTGCAGATAGGTCATCAGCGTCTCTTGCGCGAACAAGGCCAAGGGCGCGTCGGGGACGGTGGGGCGGATCTCCAGGCAGGCCAGGCGGCCTTGGCGGCGCAGGCCCACCCGGATGCCGTCGAAAACGCTATTGTATCCCCGGCAGGCGAGATCCAGTGCCCGGCCCAGATCCCGGCCACCCAAGGCCAGCAGGCAGATGACGGAAAAGGTGCCGATCTTCATGCGACGGGTGTCGAGGCCGAAGAATTCGTCATCCATCACCTGGGCCAGCAGGCGCAGCAGCGTACCGTAGGTGGTCACCGGCACACGGGCGCCGGCGGGGACGCCATCCAACCCGGCCTTGCGCCGCAGGGGCGTGGCGTCCAGGCCGCGCGCGGTGGCGCAGGCCAGCGCCGCCGCCACGAAATAGGGGGCGACACTGTTCTTGTCCTGAAGGAACTTGTCCACGCGACCACACCCAAGACGGATTGACAAAAACGATCACCGGATTTGATCCGGTTGGTCATTCCCGATTGGTTCGATCATGTCTAGTGTGATCGCGGCTGGCAAGCCGGCCCCAAGAATGTGGAGGAAGCGTCCCGATGGTGATCACCGAGGAACAGGCCATGGTGCGCGACATGGCGCGCGCCTTCGCCCGGGAGCGGCTGGCCCCCGGGGCGGCGGAGCGTGACCGCACCAGCGCCTTCCCGGCCGAAGAGATCAGGGCCATGGGCGAACTGGGCCTGATGGGCATGCTGGTGCCCGAGGAATGGGGCGGGGCCGGCACGGATATCCTGTCCTATGTCCTGGCGATCGAGGAGATCGCGGCCGGCGACGGCGCCATCTCCACCATCATGAGCGTGCACAACTCCGTCGGCTGCGCCCCCATCCTGAAGTTCGGCACCCCGGCGCAGAAGGACCGCTATCTGCGGGCCATGGCCACCGGCCAGATGCTGGGTGCCTTCTGCCTGACGGAACCGCAGGCGGGCTCCGACGCGTCCGCGCTCAAGACCCGCGCCGTGCGCGATGGCGACCATTGGGTCATCAACGGCGCCAAGCAGTTCATTACCAATGGCCAGAACGCTGGCGTGGCCCTTGTCTTCGCCGTCACCGATCCGGCCGCCGGCAAGAAGGGCATCTCCGCCTTCCTGGTGCCGACCGACACGCCCGGCTATACCGTGGCCCGGCTGGAACACAAGCTGGGCCAGCGTTGCAGCGACACGGCGCAGATTGTGTTCGATAACGTCCGCGTGCCGGCTGACGCCCTGCTGGGCGAACCCGGCCAAGGCTATCGCATCGCCCTGGCCAACCTGGAAGGCGGGCGCATCGGCATCGCGGCGCAGGCGGTGGGCATGGCCCAGGCCGCGTTCGAGGCGGCGCGGGATTACGCGCGCGGCCGCACCAGCATGGGCGTGGCCATCATCGAGCATCAGGCCGTGGCCTTCCGCCTGGCGGACATGGCCACCCGCATCGAGGCGGCGCGCCAGCTGGTGCTGCATGCTGCCAGCCTTCGCCAGGCGGGCCAGCCCTGCCTGAAGGAGGCGTCGATGGCCAAGCTGTTCGCGTCGGAAATGGCGGAGCGCGTGTGCTCCGACGCCATTCAGACCCTGGGCGGCTATGGCTATGTCGAGGATTTCCCGGTGGAGCGCATCTATCGCGATGTGCGCGTCTGCCAGATTTACGAGGGTACCAGCGATATCCAGAAGCTGGTGATTTCCCGCAACCTCTAAAGGATCGGTAAGCGATGAAAGTGCTGGTCGCGGTCAAGCGGGTCGTTGACTACAACGTGAAGGTTCGCGTGAAGGCGGACGGCACGGGTGTGGAGACGGCCAACGTCAAGATGTCGATGAACCCGTTCGACGAGATCGCGGTTGAGGAGGCTGTGCGCCTGAAAGAGGCGGGCAAGGCCACCGAGATCGTGGTGGTGAGCGTGGGGCCGAGCCAAGCGCAAGAGACGCTGCGCACGGCGCTGGCCATGGGTGCGGATCGCGCCATCCTGGTGCAGACGGACGCGGAGACGCAGTCGCTGGGCGTGGCCAAGGCGCTGAAGGCGCTGGCCGAGAAGGAACAACCCGGCCTGGTGATCCTGGGCAAGCAAGCCATCGACGACGACGCCAACCAGACCGGCCAGATGCTGGCGGCCCTCTTGGGCTGGGCCCAGGGCACCTTCGCCAGCAAGGTGGTGCCGGCGGAAGGAACCGTTGCCGTGACGCGTGAGATCGACGGCGGTCTGGAGACGGTGGAGCTGAAGCTGCCGGCGGTGGTGACCACCGACCTGCGCCTGAACGAGCCGCGCTACGCCTCGCTGCCCAACATCATGAAGGCGAAGAAGAAGCCGCTGGAGACGGTGGACCCGGCCAGCCTGGGTGTGGACCTGACGCCGCGCCTGAAGACGCTGAAGGTGGCGGAGCCGGCGAAGCGCGCCGGCGGGGTGAAGGTGGGCTCCGTCGAGGAGCTGGTGGCCAAGCTGAAGACCGAAGCGCGGGTGATCTGACCATGACGACTCTTGTGATTGCTGAGCCCTCGGTGGAGGGCGTGAAGGCCCCGACGCTGACCACGCTGGGGGCGGCCGCCAAGCTGGGCGGCGACGTCCACGTCCTGGTCATCGGTCAGGGCGTGGGTGCCGTGGCTGACGCCACCACCCAGGTCGCCGGTGTGGCCAAGGTGCTGACGGCGGACGCCGCCGAGCTGGCGCATGGCCTGGCGGAGAACGTGGCGCCGCTGGTGGTGAACCTGGTGAAGGCCGGCGGCTACAGCCATGTGCTGGCGCCCAGCACCACCTTCGGCAAGAACGTGGCGCCGCGCATCGCAGCATTGCTGGACGTGGCGCAGATCAGCGACATCACCGGGGTGGAGGGTGCGGACACCTTCACCCGGCCGATCTACGCCGGCAACGCCATCGCCACCGTGCAGTCGTCCGACCCGGTGAAGGTGGCGACAGTGCGCGGCACGGCGTTCGAGGCGGTGGCGGCCACGGGCGGCAGTGCTGCGGTCGAGGCCGTGTCGGGTGCGGCGGATGCCGGCCTGTCCACGTTCGTGAGCCAGGAAGTGTCGAAGTCGGAGCGGCCGGAGCTGACCAGCGCCCGCGTCATCGTCTCGGGCGGCCGGGGCATGCAGTCGGGCGACAACTTCCCGCTGCTGGAGGCCCTGGCCGACAAGCTGGGCGCGGCCGTGGGCGCCAGCCGCGCGGCGGTGGACGCCGGCTTCGTGCCCAACGACTACCAGGTCGGGCAGACGGGCAAGATCGTGGCGCCGGAGCTGTACATCGCCGTCGGCATTTCGGGCGCCATCCAGCACCTGGCCGGCATGAAGGACAGCAAGGTCATCGTGGCCATCAACAAGGACGAGGAGGCGCCCATCTTCCAGGTGGCCGACTACGGCCTGGTCGCCGACCTGTTCAAAGCCGTGCCGGAATTGACCGGCCAGGTCTGAGGTCGCTTCAGTTTCTCTTTAAGTTTCAAGGAATAACACCGTGACCTGGCCGGGCGCTCGCAAGGGCACCCGGCCAATTTTATTCCGCTGCGTGGTGCAGCACCTGCACAGCCGACAGGTCCACGCTTTGGTGGGCGACCGCCAAATTGTGGGTGGTCTGCAGGTTCAGCCAGAACTCTGCAGTGGTACCAAGCACTTTGGCCAAGCGCAGGGCGGTATCCGCCGTGACCTCCGTCTGCTCAGTCGCCACCCGCTCGATCCGCGTGCGGGGGACGCCGCAGGCCTTGGCGATCTTGCCCGCCGTCAGGCCCAGGGGCTCCATGAACTCCTCCCGCAGGACTTCGCCGGGATGGATGGGGCGCATGGTGATGAGGGCATCGGTGGTCATGGGGCCTATCCGTTCAATGGTAGTCGACAATCTCAACATCGTAGGCATCACGGCCTTCCCAGCGGAAGCACACGCGCCACTGGTCGTTGATCCGGATGGAATGCTGGCCTTCACGGTCTCCAGACAATTTTTCCAAGCGATTGCCGGGGGGAACGCGCAGATCCTCCACAGTGGCCGCGGCATGAATGATCGCCAGCTTCCGCTGCGCCGTGCGCACCAAGTCGGCGGGAAAGCCTTTGGTCAAGGTGCCGGCCAGCAGTTCCTGGCTAAGCTTGCCTTTGGTGCTTCTGATCATCGCCGCCGCTTATAGGCCAGGGTCAATCATGTATCATGGACAGATACATGGAACAAGGGCCGCGCGTATCTTTCTATGATACGACGTGCCCCGCCGCCCGCAGCAGCGACAGCGCACGGTCCCGGTTCTCCGCCTTCACCATCAAATGGTCGGTGTTGAAGGTGGAGGTGACGAAGATGCCGATGCCGTCCTCCGACAGGGGGCGGATGACGGACAGCAGGATGCCCGCTTGGTCGAAGGCGAAGGGGCCGATGAACTTCAGGCACACCCAATCACGATCAGCCTTCACGTCCTGTGGCACCCGCTCTTCCCGGCAGATCAGCGACAGTTCCTCATCATCCCGGGCCAGGGCGGTGAAGCCCTCGCCCTCCCACCAGGCGGGGATAGGGGTATCGGGCGGAAATTGGACGATGGCGTAGCGGCCATCCAGGTGCTGCAGGGTGATGCCCATGGGGTGCTTTCCGAATGACGAAGCGGTGGCGCCAATGACGGCGCCACCTTACCGGAAAGTCCCCCATCTTACAGGTGGGGATGGCGGCGGCCACACCCGGCCACCGCCCCGCGCCTTATTCCACCGTGTCCACCGGAGTGGCGGCTACCACCACCGGCGCCTCGGCCAGCAGGTCGCCCACCGCCGCGCGGAAGGCGGTGTAGTGCGGACTGGCACGGTGGGCCTCGATGGCCGCCTCATCGGCATAGATCTCGAACACATGGAAGCGGACCGGCGTGTCCGTGCCCCGAAACAGGTCGTAGCGGCGGTTGCCCGGCTCCGCGCGCGAATGGCCGGTCAGGTCGCGCATCAGCGCTTCCACCTTATCCACGGCTTCGGGCTTGGGCGTGACGGTGGCGATTAGGGAAATGCTCATCATCTAACTCCATTTGCGCCCTCAGGCGCCGGGCGCCAGCATCCGCCGGCTGGGCTTATCCTCGATTTCCAGTCCGCCTTCGGCTCCCCGGAAATCTCCGGCGGACGCGGTCGCGTCCTACGGCGGCATGGGTCCTCCCATGCCGCCGTTGTTGGTTCAGGCTTCGACGGCGTAGCGCTGCAGCCAGTGGGCGTAGGGGGCGGGCAGCACCCAGGACGGGCGCTCGATCCCCAGCTTCAAGGCGGCGGCGTAAGGCCAGTGCGGGTTGGCCAGGTGGTTGCGGCCGACCAGCACCTGGTCCAGCTGCTGCTCCCGCACCGCGCGGTCGGCGACCTCGGGGTTGGCGAAACCCCAGGCGGAGGAAACGGGGATGCCGGCCTCCTGACGCACGCGGGCGGCGATGGGCGCCAAGAAGGCGGGGCCCCACGGCACATTGCCCTTGGGCGTGGAGAAGCCGACGCTGACGCTCAGCAGGTCCAGCCCTTCCTGGCGGAAGCGGCGGGTCAGGGCGATGGACGCCGCCATCGTCTCCTCATCCCGGCCGTCATACTCGATGACGCCGAAGCGCGCGGACAGGGGCAGGTGCTCCGGCCAGACCTGGCGCACGGCGGCCAGCGTTTCCACCAGGAAGCGGCCCCGGTTCTCGGCGCTGCCGCCGTACTGGTCTGTGCGCTGGTTGGCGTCGCGGTTGAAGAAGCTCTGGGCCAGATAGCCGTGGGCGAAGTGCAGCTCCAACCATTCGAAGCCGGCATCGCGGGCGCGCTTGGCCGCGGCCACGAACTCCTCCCGCACCCGGGCGATGTCGTCCAGGGTCATGGCCTTGGGGGTCTTGGGCAGGTTGGCGCCGAAGGCGATGGCCGACGGCGCGATGGTGCCCCAGCCGCGCGGATCGCCCTCGGCGATATGGTCATCGCCCTCCCAGGGGCGGTTGGCGCTGGCTTTGCGGCCGGCATGGCCGATCTGGATGCCGGGGACGGCGCCCGCCGCCTTGATGGCGCGGACGACCGGCACGAAGGCCTGGGCCTGCGCGTCGTTCCACAGGCCGGTGCAGGCCGGGGTGATGCGCCCCTCCGGCGCCACGGCGGTGGCCTCTACCACCACCAGACCGGCACCGCCGCGGGCCAGGGTGGCATAGTGGCTGAGGTGCCAGTCGTTGGGCAGACCATCGGTGGCGCTGTACTGGCACATCGGCGGCACGGCGATGCGGTTGCGCAGGGTGATGTCCTTGATCTTCAGGGGATCGAACAAGGTGGGCATGGGGAAGCTCCGGATGAACGGGAACGGTATGGGATTAGGGGGCAGCGATCAGCCTCGAAGCGCCGCCAGCAACAACTCGGCCGTCTTTTCGGACGAGGCCGGGTTCTGCCCGGTGATCAGCAGGCCGTCCTGAACGGCGTAGGGCTGCCAGTCGCCGATCTTGCTGTAGACGCCGCCCTTGGCCGTCAGCATGTCCTCAACCAGGAAGGGAACCACCTTGGTCAGGCCCACGGCCTCTTCCTCGCTGTTGGTGAAGCCGGTGACCGCGCGGCCCTGCACCAGGGGGGTGCCGTCCGCCGCCTTCACGTCGCGCAGCACGCCCGGGGCGTGGCAGACCAGGGCGACCGGCTTGCCCGCCGCGATGGTGGTCTCGATCAGGCGGATGGAGTTGGCGTCGTTCGCCAGGTCCCACAGCGGGCCGTGGCCGCCGGGATAGAACACCGCGTCGAAGCCCTCATGTCCGACCTCGGCCAAGATCCGGGTATTGGCCAGGGCCTGCTTCGCCGCTGCGTCCGCCTCGAACCGGCGGGTGGCGTCCGTCTGGAAGCCGGGATCGCTGCTCTTGGGGTCCAGTGGCGGCTGCCCGCCCTTGGGCGAGGCCAGGGTGACGGTCGCCCCGGCGTCCTTGAAGACGTAATACGGGGCGGCCAGCTCCTCCAGCCAGAAGCCCGTCTTGGCGCCGGTGTCGCCCAGTTGGTCGTGAGAGGTCAGCACCATCAGGATGTTCATGATCCAAGTGTCCTTTCGGTCCGAGGGGTAGAATAGACCAGTCGTCTAGTTATTTGGGCGCGGAAACGCTGGCAGGTCGCCGGCGGAACCGCGTCAGTGAGGGGTGTCGAGGTGCAGCATCATCCGGGTGGCGCGCATCGCGGCCTCCAGCGGGCTGGCGCTGCGGGAAATCTTGGCCATCAGGCTGGCACCCAGCCAGGTCTGGTATAGGGTTTCGGCCAGGGGACAGGGGGCCCCGGCGATGGTGAGCGACCCGTCGGCGACGCCGTCCTCCAGCGCCTGGCCCAGACGCTTGATGATGGCCTTGGTGCCCCGGTCCAGCACGGCGCGCATGGCCTCCGACAGGTCGGCGACCTCGGCCCCCAGCTTTACCGCCAGGCACTTGCCTTCGGCATCGCAGTCGCCCTGGGTGTCGATCCAGTGCTGCCAGTAGGCCAGCATGCGATCGACCACCGGCTTGCCCGGCGCCGACAATTGCCGGTCCAGATCCGCCAGATAGGTCTCGAAATAGCTTTCCAGCAGGGCCGTGCCGAAGGCGTCCTTGGAGTCGAAATAGTGATAGAACGACCCCTTGGGCACATGGGCGGCACCCAGGATCTCGTTCAGCCCAACCGCGGCGAACCCCTTGCCGCCGATAATGCGCTGGGCGGTGTCGAGGATGTGCTGGCGCACGTCGATGCTGTGGGGCTTGGCGATCATGGGTGCGATATAAGCACGATTAGACCAGTCGTCTAGTGACGGTCGTCACCCTCGGTCGACTTCCACCACGATCTTGCCCACCGCCTGGCGGGTGCCCAGGGCGGTCAGGCCTTCGGGGGCGCGGTCGAAGGGTAGGCGCAGGCCGATGTGGGGGCGGATTGTGCCCTCGGCCAGCCAGCCCATGATCTCCCGCAGGTAGGTCTGGTTCAGGGCCGGGTGACGGCGGGTGAACTCGCCATAGAACACACCCAGCACGGCGGCGTCCTTCAGTAGGGTCAGGTTCAGGGGCAGCTTGGGGATGCCGGCGGTGAAGCCCACCACCAGATAGCGGCCGCGCCAGCCCAGGGCGCGGAAGGCGGGCTCGGCATAGGCGCCGCCCATGGGGTCGTAGATCACGTCGGCCTCGCCCTTGCCGGAGACGGCCTGGCAGGCGGCGCGGATGTCGGCGGTCAGGGCCTTGGGGGCGGCGGGGTCGTCCAGGGTGGCGGGATAGACCACCACGGCGTCGGCGCCGTTATCCTGGGCGATGGCGGCCTTCTCTGGGGAGGACGCGGCGGCCACGACGCGGGCGCCCATGGCCTTGCCCAGTTGCACCGCCGCCAGGCCCACGCCGCCGGCCGCCCCCAACACCACCAGCGTTTCCCCCGCCGCCAGCTTGGCGCGGTCACGCAGGGCGTAGTGGCTGGTGCCGTAGGTCAGGCGCAGGGCGGCCCCGGCGGCGTCATCCACGCCGTCCGGCAGGGGCAGGCAGTCCGATGCCGGTACAGCCAATTGTTCCGACAGGCCGCCATGGGGCACCACACCGATGACGCGGTCGCCGACCGTGAAGTCCTGGACGCCCTCGCCCAGGGTGATCACCCGGCCGGCCACCTCCAGCCCCGGGGCGAAGGGCCGGGGCGGGCGGGCCTGGTACAAATCCTGGATGACCAGCAGGTCGGGGTAGTTCAGTGCCGTGGCGCTGACGGCGACCACCACCTGGCCGGGGCTGGCCACCGGCGGGGCCAAGTCCGTATCCAGGACCAGGGTGTCCGGTCCCCCCGTCTGATGGCTGCGCCAGGCCCGCATCGCTGTCCTCCCATGACACTCTCGGTCGTTGTGCTCCAGAGTGGGGGAGGCGGCGGGGCCGGTCCATCATTCATATTGACCGGTCCCCGCACCCTTTCCAGGATCGCGGCGTTGCCGGCCCGCGCGCAGTGCGCTGTCGGGCCGGGTTTTCGAGAAAGGGAGTGTCACGCATGATCGGCCGCCTGAACCATGTCGGTATCGCCACACCGTCGATCGAGGACGCCATCGCCGTCTACCGGGACCTTTTGGGCGCCACGGTGATTCGGGAACCCTTCGATTTGCCGGCCCAGGGCGTGCGCGTCTGCTTCATCGACACGCCCAACAGCCAGATCGAACTGATCGAGCCCTTGGGTGAGTCCTCGCCCGTCCATGCCTTCCTGAAGAAGTTCCCCCAGGGCGGCCAGCACCATGTCTGTTTCGAGGTGCCGGACATCCACGCCGCCGCCGCCGACATGGCGGCCAAGGGCGCCACCGTGCTGGGCCAGCCCCGCATCGGCGCCCACGGCACGCCGGTCATCTTCGTGCATCCCAAGAGCATGGGAGGCGTGCTGGTGGAACTGATGGAGACACCCAAGGGCGATCATCACTGACGGCGTGCGCCCGGGGACGAGGCCCTTAACTTCCGCTCAGGATGCTCTTGATGCGGCTGGCCAGCGCCTCCATGGAAAAGGGCTTGGTCTGCACATGCAGGCCGGGCGCCAGCCGTTCATTGCCGATGACGGCGTTTTCGGCGTAGCCGGTGATGAACAGCACCTTCAGGCCAGGGCGCAGCTCCCGGCCGGCGTCGGCCAACTGTCGGCCGTTCATGCCCTGGGGTAGGCCGATATCGGTCACCAGCAGGTTGATGGGGGTATCGGATTGCAGGATGCGCAGCGCCTCCGGACCGTCCATCGCCTCCAGCGTCGTGTAGCCCAGCTCATCCAGCACCTCCGTCACCAGCAGGCGTACAGTGGGCTCATCATCCACCACCAGCACGGTTTCCCCCCGCTTGGCCCGGGGGGCGGCCTGGGTGATGGCCAGCATTTCCGTGGCCTGCTCCTGACCATGATGGCGGGGCAGGTACAGCGACACGGTGGTGCCTAGCCCCACCTCGGACAGGATGCGGATCTGGCCGCCGGATTGCCGCACGAAGCCATAGATCATGGACAGGCCAAGGCCGGTACCCTGGCCGATGGGCTTGGTGGTGAAGAAGGGGTCGAAGGCGCGGGCGATGACCTCCGGCGGCATGCCGACGCCGGTATCGGTGACGCTCAGCAGCACGAACTGGCCGGGCGTCATGTCATGGGCGCCGGCCGTCTCGTCATCGATCTCGCGGTTGCTGGCCTCGATGGTGATGTGTCCGCCGCGGGGCATGGCGTCGCGGGCGTTGATGCACAGGTTCAGCAGGGCGCTTTCCAACTGGTTGGCGTCTATCAGGGTGGTCCACAGGTCCGGCGGCGTATCGACGATCAGCGCGATGGCGGGGCCCACCGTGCGCCGCACCAGATCCTCCATCTCCAAGACCAGGCGGCTGACATCCGTCGGTCGGGGGTCCAGGGTCTGCTGCCGCGAAAAGGCCAGCAGCCGGTGGGTCAGGGCGGCGGCGCGATCCACGGCGCCCCGCGCCGCCGTCATGTACCGGTCCAGCGCGTTGAGACGGCCCTGGCGGACGCGCTGGTCCAGCAGTTCCAGGCTGCCGCTGATGGCGGTCAGCAGGTTGTTGAAGTCATGGGCCAGGCCGCCGGTCAATTGGCCCACCGCTTCCATCTTCTGCGCCTGGCGCAACTGCGCCTCCGCCAGGCGCAGGGCCTCGGCCTGGCGCTTCTCTTCCGTGATGTCGCGGCCATAGCCATAGACCACGTCCCCTTCGGCGAAGGAGTTCCAGGAAATCCAGCGGAAGCCGCCATCCTGGTGCCGCAGGCGGTTTTCGAAGCACAGAAGCTGACCCTCGATCAGCAGGCCTTCGTGGGCCTGGACCGTGGCGCGGGCGTCGTCGGGCCAGACCATCTCCACGAAGCTGCGGCCGATCAGTTCCTCGGGCTCATGGCCCAGGATGGCCTTCCAGGCGGGGCTGGCGTCGCGGAATATCCCGTCGCGCCCGATCACCAGCAGCAGGTCGCGGGAAAAGCGCCAGACGCGGTCGCGCTCCGCCGTGCGCTCCGCCACCCGCTCTTCCAGGTCGGCGTTCAGGCGGGCCAGCTTGTCGGCGGTGACGCGCAGGCTGCGCTCCGCCCGCACCTTGGCCGTCGTCTCCACCACGATGGCGATGACGCCGGCGGGCTTGCCCGCCTCATCCAGGATGGGGGAATAGTCCAGGTTCATCCACACCTGCTCTGGCCGGCCGGAGCGATGCAGCGTCAGTTCCTGGTCCTGGTACGCCAGCGTGCCGCCGGCCAGACCCACCTTCATCACATTGTCGTTGAAGTCCGCCACCTCATGCCAGCCTTCCCGGACCTTGGAGCCCAGAAGCTGGGGATGGCGGCCGCCGGCGAAGACGGAATAGGCATCGTTGTAGATCATGATGCCGTCCGGTCCCCACAGCGTGACGATGGGGACGGGCGACTGCAGGATCAGGCCCACGGTGGTGCGCAGGCTTTGCGGCCAGCGGTCCAGGGGGCCCAGGGGTGTTCGCGACCAATCATAGGCCGCGATCAGCGACGCCAATTCGCCGCCGCCGGACAGGAAAGCCGGTATTGCCTCTTGCGCCATATGCCGCCGCGCCCCATCCAACCGCATTAGCCGCCTTCACGCCGAAATTCCTACGACGCTTGTTATGTCACGCGAGGAAGGCGGGCACATCGCCAACCAAAGACTATGTCGTGGCGCGACATCCCCCTCCAAAAGGCAGAGGCGGGGCATCGGGGTCAGTGCTGGTGGTGAAGGTCCATCATCTCCAGCGGCATCATGTTGGCGCTGATGTTGGCCATGATCCACAGCGATCCCGCCACCACCAGGAAAACGATCAGCACACCGAAGGCCAGGGCCAGGACGTTGTTGGTGTTGTCCGGCCCGGTGGTGATGTGCAGGAAGAACACCAGGTGCACCCCCATCTGGGCCACGGCCAGGACCGCCAGGCCGATGGGCACCCCCGGCGGCCACAGCACATGGGTGCTGGCCGCCCAGAAGGAGGTGGCGGTCAGCAGGATGGCCAGCGCCAGGCCGACGATATAGACCTTGAGGCTGGCCAGAAGCTCCTCCCGGCTGTCGCCCGGCGCCGTGTCCAGGGGAACCGCGTCATGGGGGATGCCATCGGGGGCATGATGATCGGTTTCGGCCATTTCAGCGTCCTCCCATCAGGTAGACGATCGTGAACAAGGCCACCCAGATGATGTCCAGGGCATGCCAGAACAGGCTGAAGCACATCAGTCGATGCAGGACGGTGGTGCGCCACCCCTTGTCCGCCACCTGCGCCACCATGACCACCAGCCACAGCAGCCCCACGGCGACATGGGCGCCGTGGCATCCCACCAGGGTGAAGAAGCCGGACAGGAAGGCGCTGCGCTGGGGGGTGGCGCCTTGGGCGATCATGCCGGCGAACTCCCGCATTTCCAGGACCAGGAAGCCCAGGCCCAGCAGGAAGGTCACGGCGGCGGCGCTATGGAAGGCGGTGCGGTGCCGTGCCTCCATGGCCAGCGACATCATCCCGCAACTGAAGCTGGAGAACAGCAGCAGGGCCGTTTCGACGGCGACGTTGGTGGGGTCGAACAGCTCCGCCCCCGTTGGTCCACCGGCCGTCGCCTTGGCCACCACCGCGTAGGTGGCGAACAGGGCGGAGAACATCACGATGTCGCTCAGCAGGAACAGCCAGAAGCCGTAGGCGATGATGATGCGTTTGGGTGCTGGCCCCGCTGTGCTCGTGCCGGTCCGCATGCCGTGGGCGGCCCTGGGCGCATCGTCGTGTAGGCTGGCGGCGGTCATGGCGCGGCCCCCGTCCATTGGGCGTCCTGGTGGGTGCGGTCGGCCTGCGCCACCGCCTCGGCGGGGATTTCGAACTCGCTTTCATCGCGCCAGGCGAAGATCAGGGTGGTGGCCAGGGCACCGGCCAGGCCCAGCGCCACCATCCACCAAATATGCCAGATCAGGGCGAACCCGGTGACGACGGCGAAGAAGGCGGTGATGAAACCGGTGGGGCTGTTCACCGGCATGTGGATGGCCTCATACACCAACGCCTTGGCGGCGGCGACCCGCTCCTCCCGCGTGCGCCGCTTCACCTGCCAATAGGCATCCTCCCGCTCCACATGCGGCAGGATGGCGAAGTTCCAGGCCGGCGGAGGGGAGGGTGTGGACCATTCCAGGGTGCGGCCATTCCATGGATCGCCCGTCACGTCGCGGCGGCGGTCGCGCGTGCGGATGGACACGATCAGTTGGATGATCAGGGCCAGGATGCCGGCCAGGATCAAGGCGACGCCGACGGCCGCCACGATCAGCCAAGGCTGCCAGGACGGATCGTCATAATGCTGCAGCCGCCGGGTCATGCCCAGCATGCCCAGGTAGTATAGCGGCATGAAGGCCAGGTAGAAGCCGACGAACCAGCACCAGAAGGAAACCTTGCCCCAGCCTTCGTCCAGGGTGAAGCCGAAGGCCTTGGGGAACCAGTAAGTGTAGCCGGCCAGCACGCCGAACACGACGCCGCCGATGATGACGTTGTGGAAGTGGGCGATGAGGAACAGGCTGTTGTGCAGGACGAAATCGGCCGGCGGCACGGCCAGCAGCACACCGGTCATGCCGCCGATGACGAAGGTCACCATGAAGCCCACGGACCACAGGATGGGCACCTGGAACCGCACCCGCCCGCCGTACAGGGTGAACAGCCAGTTGTAGACCTTCACGCCGGTGGGCACGGCGATGATCATGGTCATGACACCGAAGAAGCCGTTGACGTTGGCGCCCGCGCCCATGGTGAAGAAGTGGTGCAGCCAGACGATGAAGGACAGGATGCAGATGGCCATGGTGGCCGCGACCATGGAGCGGTAGCCGAACAAGGGCTTGCCGGAGAAGGTCGAGACCACTTCGGAAAACACGCCGAAGCAGGGCAGGATCAGGATGTAGACCTCCGGATGCCCCCACACCCAGATGAGGTTGATGTACATCATCGGGTTGCCGTCGCCGTCCGCCGTGAAGAAGTGCATGCCGAGATAGCGGTCCAGCAGCAGCATGGCGAAGGTGGCGGTCAGCACCGGAAAGGCGGCGATGATCAGCAGGTTGGACGCCAGCGAGGTCCAGCAGAACACCGGCATGCGCATGTAGCCCATGCCGGGCGCCCGCATCTTCAGGATGGTGGTGGCCAGGTTGATGCCCGACAACAAGGTGCCCACACCCGAGATTTGCAGGGCCCACAAGTAATAATCCACCCCCACGCCCGGCGAGTATTTCAGCTCGCTCAGCGGCGGATAGGCCAGCCAGCCGGTGCGCGCGAACTCCCCGATCACCAGCGACAGGTTGGTCAGCAGGATGCCGGAGGCGGTGAGCCACAGGCTGACGGAATTGAGCGTGGGAAAGGCCACGTCGCGGATGCCCAGTTGCAGGGGCACGGCGAAATTCATCAGCCCGATGATGAAGGGCATGGCCATGAAGAAGATCATGATGGTGCCGTGGGCGGAGAAGATCTGGTTATAATGCTCCGGCGGCAGGTAGCCGGAATCCGGACCCACGGAGATGGATTGCTGGATGCGCATCATGACGGCGTCGGTGAAGCCGCGCAGCAGCATGACCAGGGCCAGCACGACGTACATGACGCCGATGCGCTTATGGTCGACGGACGTCAGCCATTCCTTCCACAGATAGGGCCAGTGGCCCTTCACCGTCACCCAGGCCAACACGCCCAGCACCGCCAGGATCATGAGGCCCGAGGCGATCATGTCGATGGGCTCGTTGATGGGGATGGCGCTCCAGCTCAGCTTGCCGAACATGCTGCGTCCTTCTTCAGGGGCCCGGCTTCACGGCGCCCGGATTGGCGACGGCGGTGAACAGGCCCGGTGTCACGTCGCGGAAGGTGCGGGGGCGGTCCGCCCGGCTGGGCTGGGCCAGGCGGCGGAAGGCGGCCTCATCCAGCGGGTCGCCCTGGTCCCGGGCCGTGGCGATCCAGCGGTCGAAGGCGTCGCCCGGCACCGCTTCAACCGTGAACAGCATGTCGGGGAAGCCGGCGCCGCTGAACTGGGCGGAGATGCCGGGATAGCGGCCGGGCTTGTCCGCCTGCAGGTTCAGCCGCGTGATCATGCCGGGCATGGCGTAGATCTGGCTGCCCAGCTGCGGCACGAAAAAGCTGTTCATGACGCCGTCTGAGGTCAGCTGGAAGCTGACCGGCGTGCCGGCGGGCACGACCAGCCGGTTGACGCTGGCGATGCCCTGGTCCGGATAGATGAACAGCCATTTCCAATCCAGCGACACCACCTGAACCTGTATCGCGCGGGTGCCAGCCAGGGGCTTGGGCGGGTCCAGGTCGCGGGAACTGACCCAGCCGATGCCGCCCAGCAGCAGCACGGTCATGGCCGGAATGGACCACACCACCATTTCGATGCGGCCGGAATATTCCCAGTCGGGGCGGTAGCGGGCGCGGGCGTTGCCGGCGCGGAACCACCATGCCACCCCCAGCGTCGCCAGGATGGTGGGTACGACGATGGCCAGCATGATGCCCAGTGAATCCAGCAGGATGGTCAATTCCTGCGCCGCCACCGGGCCCTGAGGGTCCAGGACGCCACCGGAACAGCCGGCAAGGCCGGGCAGCACCAAGGCCAGGGCGGTGGCGGCGACGGGGCGGGCCATGGCTTTCCTTGGGTGTGGTGGGGAGGGAGGAGAACGGGGGTACGGCCGGTCAATGCCCCGGTCCGCCAGATGTTCCGGACGGGGGATGGGCAAAATTGTCGCGGGGCTGCGCCCCGAACCGTCCCGGCGGCCATGGCGGCGAAAAACGACAAAACACCGCACGGCAGGGCAATCCACTGCTGCGCCGGCCCCATAGTGTGATGGCGAAACCGCGTCAGGCGCGGTGTTTCGTCTTGGCTCCGGAGCCCGCCGCATGCGGGCTGCCGAGCCTGAGCTCGTGTTGGGGGAAGGATGCCGTCCATCACCATGTCGCCGCCGCTTCGCCGCCTCTATCCCCTGATCCTGGCGCTGGCCCTGTCCGGGTGTGGCGACAAGCACCCGCCGGCGGCCGCCGCCGCTCCGCCCGCGGTGACGGTGGCCCAGCCGCTGCCCCGCAAGATCGTGGACTGGGATGAGTTTACCGGCCGCTTCGAGGCGGTGCAGACCGTGGAACTACGCGCCCGCGTTTCCGGCTATCTGGAACAGATCAAGTTCCGCGACGGCCAACTGGTGCAAAAGGGCGACCTGCTGTTCGTCATCGACCCGCGCCCCTTCCAGGCCACGCTGGACAAGGCCAACGCCGATCTGCAGCGGGAAAAGACCCGCCAGGCCCTTGCGGTTTCAGAGCTGAAACGGGCGGCCCAGCTGTTGGCCGCCCGTGCCATCAGCCAGGAAGAGTACGACACCCGCGCCCAGGCCGAACAGGAAAGCCAGGCGGCGGTGGCCTCGGCGGCGGCGGCGGCGCGGTCGGCCGCGCTGGATCTGGAGTTCACCCAGATCCGGTCCCCCATCTCGGGCCGCATCGGCGACCGCAAGATCGACATCGGCAACCTGGTCAGCGGCGGGTCGGCGCAATCCACCCTGCTGGCCACCATCGTGACGCGGGACCCGATCTATTTCGTCTTTGACGGCAGCGAGGCGGATTACCTGCGTTACAACCGCCTGGCCCTGGAAGGTGTGCGCGCATCCTCGCGCGACAAGGCCAACCCCGTCTTCGTCCGGTTGATGGATGAGACCACCTGGACCCGCAAGGGTGAGATGGATTTCGTCGACAACCGGCTGGACCCCAGTTCCGGCACCATCCGTGGGCGCGCCGTCATCCCCAACAAGGACGATTTCCTGCAGCCGGGCACCTTCGGCCGGCTGCGCCTGCTGGGTTCCGGCGAGTATGACGCCCTGCTGGTCCCGGATGAGGCCATCGCCTCCGACCAGTCGCACAAGATCGTCATGACGGTGGGCGAGGATGGAACGGTGACGCCCAAGCCCGTGGTGCTGGGCAACCTGGCCTATGGCCTGCGCGTCGTCAAATCCGGGCTGGTGCCGACCGACCGCATCATCATCAGCGGCCTGACGCGGGCACGGCCCGGCGCCAAGGTCACGCCCCAGCCCGGGACCATCACCCCCGCGGCCGAGCAGTAAGGGCCGGCATCATGAAGTTTTCCCATTTCTTCATCGACCGGCCCATTTTCGCCTGCGTGATCTCCATCCTCATCACGCTGGTCGGCGGCCTCGCCTATTTCGCCCTGCCGGTGGCCCAATATCCCGAGGTGGCGCCCCCCACCGTGGTGGTGACGGCCACATATCCCGGCGCCTCGGCCGAGACGGTGGCCAACACCGTGGCCGCCCCGTTGGAACAGGAGATCAACGGCGTCGACGACATGCTGTACATGGTCTCCCAGAACACGGGTGACGGCGGCCTGTCACTGACCATCACCTTCAAGCTGGGCACCGACATCGACAAGGCGCAGGTGCTGGTGCAGAACCGGGTGTCGGTGGCGCAGCCGCACCTGCCGGACGAGGTGAACCGCCTGGGCGTCACCACGCGCAAGAACTCCCCCAACCTGATGATGGTCATCCACCTGTATTCCCCGGATGACAGCCTGGATCAGCTCTATATCTCCAACTACGCCACCTTGCAGGTGCGCGACCCGCTGGCCCGCCTGGATGGCGTGGGTGATGCCCGCATCCGTGGCGCCGGCGATTATTCCATGCGCATCTGGCTGGATCCGGAGAAGGTGCAGGCCCGTGGCTTGACCACGGCCGAGGTGGTGCAGGCGTTGCAGGGCAACAACGTGCAGGTGGCCTCGGGCCAGCTGAACCATCCGCCGGTGCCCAAGCCCGCCGCCTTCGAGGTGCAGGTGCAGACCCTGGGCCGGCTGACCGACCCCGGCCAGTTCGCCGACATCGTCATCAAGTCCGACGCCCAAGGCCGCGTTACCCGCGTGCGCGACGTCGGTTGGGTGGAGCTGGGCGCCCAGGACTACAACACCTATTCCTATGTCGACGGCAAGCGCGCCGCCGCCATCTTGATTTACCAGCGCCCGGGTTCCAACGCCCTGAAGACCGCCGCGGCCGTGCTGTCGTCCATGGAGACGATGAGCCACGACATGCCCAAGGGCCTGGCCTACAAGGTCGTCTACAACCCCACCCAATACATCGCGGAATCGGTGAACGAGGTTTACCACACCATCTTCGAGGCGATGGTGCTGGTGGTCATCGTCGTCATCGTCTTCCTGCAGTCCTGGCGGGCGGCGCTAATCCCCATCGTCGCCATCCCCATTTCGCTGATCGGCACCTTCGCCGTCATGGCGGCCGTGGGCTTTTCCCTCAACAACCTGTCGCTGTTCGGCTTGGTCCTGGCCATCGGCATCGTCGTCGACGACGCCATCGTGGTGGTGGAGAATGTCGAGCGCAACCTGGCCCAGGGCCTGTCGCCCCGGGAGGCCGCCCACAAGACCATGGATGAGGTGGGCGAGGCGCTGATCGCCATCGCCCTGGTGCTGACGGCGGTGTTCCTGCCCACGGCCTTCCTCACCGGCATCTCCGGCCAGTTCTATCGCCAGTTCGGCGTCACCATCGCCGCCGCCACGCTCATTTCCATGCTGGTGTCGCAGACGCTGAGCCCGGCCCTGGCGGCCCTGCTGCTGAAGCCGCACGACGCCCAGCACGATAAGGCGCAGGGTGCTGCGGCCAAGCGCGGCTTTCATCCGATCGCCCGCTTTTTTGCTGGCTTCAACCGGGGCTTCGACTGGCTGTCGGACCGGTACGGCCGCTTGACGGGCCATCTGGTGCGGCTGGCCACGGTGGTGCTGGTGGTCTATGCCGGCCTGATCGTGCTGGGCGGCGGCCTCATTTCCCGCACCCCCACCGGTTTCATCCCGTCACAGGACCAGGGTTATTTCATCACCGTCATCCAGTTGCCGCCGGGATCCTCCCTCAGCCGCACGGACGCCGTCCTGCGCCGTGCCCAGACCCTGCTGGCGGCCCGTCCGGGCGTGGCGCACACGGTTGGTTTCGCCGGCTTCGATGGTGCCACCTACACCAACGCCCCTAACGCCGGCGCCGTGTTCGTTGTCACCAAGCCCTTCGCCGAGCGCGTCAAGGAGGGGCTGACCACCCAGGGGATCTTCAGCGACCTGCAGAAGACCTTGCAGCAGATCGACGGCGCCCTGACACTGCTGATCCCGCCGCCCACCGTGCCGGGCATCGGCTCCTCCGGCGGGTTCAAGCTGTATATCGAGGACAGGCGCGGCCGTGGCTTGCAGGCGCTGGCCGACGCCACGCAGGAGATGATGCTGGCCGCCAACAAGACGCCGGGCCTGGCCAACGTCTTCAGCCTGTACAACACCCGCACGCCCCAGGTTTACGCCGACATCGACCGGGTCAAGGCCGACATGCTGGGCGTGCCGCCGTCGCGCATCTTCGATACGTTGAACGTCTATCTCGGCTCCGCCTTCGTCAACGACTTCAACCTGCTGGGCCGCACCTACCGGGTGACGGCCCAGGCCGATGGCGCCGGCCGTACCAGCGTGCGCGACATCGCCTACCTGCGCACCCGGTCCGACAATGGCGGGCTGGTGCCCTTGGGCTCCGTCGCCACCTTCCGGGACGTGACCGGGCCCTATCGCGTGCCGCGCTACAACCTTTATCCGGCGGCGGAGCTGCAGGGATCGCCGGCACCCGGCTATTCCACCGGCCAGGCCATCGCCGCCATTGGCGAGCTGGCGCGCGAGCATCTGCCCGACGGCTTCTCCTACGAATGGACCGAGCTGACCTATCAGCAGATCATCGCCGGCGACACGGCGCCCATCGCCTTCGGTTTGGCCGTGGTGTTCGTTTATCTGCTGCTGGCGGCGCAATACGAAAGCTGGATGCTGCCGCTGTCGGTCATCCTCATCGTGCCCATGTGCCTGCTCACCGCCCTTTCCGGTGTGAACCTGCGCGGCATGGACAACAACATCCTGACCCAGATCGGCCTGGTGGTGCTGGTGGGGCTGGCGGCCAAGAACGCCATCCTGATCGTGGAGTTCGCCAAGCAGGATGAGGAACAGGGGCTGGACCGCTTCCAGGCCGCCATCCGCGCCGCCCGCACCCGCCTGCGGCCCATCCTCATGACCTCCTTCGCCTTCATCCTGGGCGTGGTGCCCTTGGTGATCGCGTCCGGCGCCGGGTCGGAGATGCGGCAGGCCCTGGGAACGGCCGTGTTCTTCGGCATGCTGGGCGTCACCTTCTTCGGCCTGTTGTTCACGCCGGTATTCTACGTCGTCTGCCGCTGGCTGGCGCAGTGGGGCCAGCGACGCTTCGGCAAACGGCGGGACACGCCGCCGGCCGGTTCACACGGCCCGCACACGGCCTGACGGGGAGGGGGATCGGTCCATGCGTATTCCAGGTGCCCTACTGACCCTGACGGTCGTCCTGTTGCCCCTGTCGGGCTGCGTGACCGTGGGGCCGGATTACCACACGCCCGCCACACCGGCCGCCGCCGGGGCGCCCTTCACCCGGGCCGTTCACGCCATGGACGGGGACGCCAACCTGCTGAAGGCTGAGGAACCGCTGGAGGATTGGTGGCGCCAGCTGGGCGACCCGGTGTTGGACCAACTGGTGGCTGACGCCGTCAAGGCCAACCTGGACCTGAAGGCGGCTGACGCCGCGGTCCGCGCCGCGCGCGCGGAAGCCGAGGCCGTGGGCGCCCGCAACCTGCCGTCGGTGGGCGCCAGCGCCAGCTACAGCCGCGCCCGTGCGGCCGCGGCCACGCAACAGGGCCTGCCCGACGCGCAGCTGCCCGACAGCAACGTCACCACCGCGGGCGGCACCCTGTCCTGGGAAATCGATCTGTTCGGCCAGGTGCGCCGCGCCATCGAGGCGGCGGAGGCCGACACCGCGCGGGCGGAAGCGCTGCGCCACCAAGTGCTGACCGTCATCATCGCCGACGTGGCCAGCACCTATGTCGATCTGCGCGGCGCGCAACTGCGCCTGTCCGTCGCCTTGCGCAACGCGGAAAACCAGCGCGGCACCTTCGACCTGACCCATACCTTGAGCGATGCCGGCCGGGGGACGGACCTGGATATCGCCCGCGCCCAGGCTCAGCTGGAAACCACGCTGGCCTCCATCCCGCCGCTCCGCGCCACGGTGGCGGCGGATGAGCACATCCTGGCCACCCTGACGGGGCGGGAGCCTGGGGCGCTGGCGGCCCTGCTGGACGCGCCGGCCCCGCTGCCCGACCTGCCCGGCAGTGTGGCCGTGGGTACGCCGGCCACGCTGCTGGGCCGCCGGGCCGATGTGGCGGCGGCGGAACGGGCCCTGGCTGCGGCCACGGCCCGCATCGGTGTCGCCACCGCCGACCTCTATCCCAAGATCTCCCTCACCGGGTCGGTGGGGGTGCAGGCCCTGCAGCCGGGGGACCTGGGCGCGCGGGGCGCCTTCACCTATGGCCTTGGGCCCAGCATCAGCGTACCGCTGTTCGACGCCGCCCTCTATGCCCGTATCCGCGAGGCCAACGCCAATACCGACCAGGCCCTGGCCAATTTCCAGAAGGCGGTGCTGACCGCCTGGCAGGAGGCGGAGACGGCGCTGGTCCGCTATGCCCAGGAACGGGCACGCCGCGCCGCGCTGGACACCGCCGCCACGGCCAGCACCCGGGCGGCCAGCCTGGCGGCAACCCGCTACCGCTATGGCGCCGACAACTTCCTGGCCGTGCTGGACGCCCAGCGCACCCAACTGGCGGCAGAGGACCAACTGGCCCAAAGCCGTATCCAGGTGGCGCAGGATCTCGTGGCGACATACCGCGCCCTGGGCGGCGGCTGGACGGTTGCCGGTGAGGTGCCGCCCGCAGCCACTGCCGCCGCGCGTTAAGGGGGGACGGCGCCGGTCCCGCGCCGTCTTTCCAGCGTCAGCAGATAGTCCTTGGCCGCCAGCCCGCCGGCGAAGCCGGTGAGGGCGCCGTTGAGCCCCACCACGCGATGGCAGGGTGCTATGATGGACAGCGGGTTGCGCCCATTGGCGGCCCCCACCGCCCGTACGGCCGCCGGCTTGCCGATCTGGCGGGCGATGTCGGTATAGCTGCGCACCGCGCCATAAGGGATGGTCAGCAGCGCCTGCCACACCTGTCGCTGGAACGCGGTGCCGGTGAAGGTGAGCGGCACGGTGAAGGCGGTGAGATCGCCCGCGAAATAGGCCAGCAACTGGCGCTCCGCCTCCCGCAGGACGGGGTGGTCGGGTTGGTGCGCCAGGGGACCCAGGCGGACCCGGCCGGGCCGGTCATCCTGCCACAGGACCGCCGCCAAGCCATCGTCCCCGGCCACCAGCGTCAGGCGGCCGACGGGGGAGGGCAGGGTCTTGAACGCGAACGGGGTGGCGATGGCCATGATGACGGTTCCTCCGGCGGAGGCGCAGCGTGGCGGCGGTCCGCCGCCCGTGCAAGGGCCTTCATTCAGGCATCATGACAGCCACCGCTATATTCAAGCGAATATAGCGGTGAATGAAGGGCGTGTATCGGGTCGGGCCCAGGCTATACTTTTGGTTTTGTAATACAGTTTGCGCATGACGCAACCAATTTTCTGAATTTAGTTAATGAGAATGGTTATCAACTGCCCTGTGTTCATTCACCCCCGTATAAATTCGCCGGCAATAACTTGACGGGGAACGCCGCCGTCTTATGATGCCGTATTCGTCTGCCGGCGTCTGCTTGCCCTCGGGGCGGGGCTTGGCGTTCCGGCGGGGTCGATTTTCACGGGAGCGTGTGAGACATGGATCTCAGTCGTCGCGGCTTTATCAAGCTGTCCGGCGCGGGACTTGCGGCTTCCAGCCTGGGCGCGTTGGGCTTCGGCCTCGCGGGTTCGGCGCTGGCGGCCTCGGTCCGGCCGTTCAGGCTGACCGCCGCCACCGAAACCCGCAACACCTGCACCTACTGCTCGGTGGCTTGCGGCATTCTTATCTACAGCCAGGGCGATCGCGCGAAGAACGTGAAGTCCTCGGTCATCCATATCGAGGGTGATCCGGACCATCCGGTGAACCGCGGCACGCTGTGCCCCAAGGGCGCCGGCCTGCTGGACATCGTGCGCGCGCCGGGCCGCCTGACGGTTCCGAAGTACCGCCCCGCCGGGGCGAGCGAGTGGAAGGAAGTCTCCTGGGACTTCGCCCTGGACCGCATCGCCACCCTGATGAAGCAGGACCGCGACGCTCACTTCGTGGAGAAGAACGCGGCGGGTGACACGGTCAATCGGTGGCTGTCCACCGGCATGCTGGCGGCCTCCGCCTCGTCCAGCGAGACGGCCTACGCCACGTGGAAGGTCGCCCGTTCGCTGGGCATGTTGGCATTCGATAACCAGGCGCGTGTCTGACACGGACCGACGGTGGCCAGTTTGGCCCCAACATTCGGTCGCGGTGCGATGACGAACACCTGGCAGGACATTAAGAACGCCAATGTCGTGCTGGTGATGGGCGGCAATGCCGCCGAGGCGCATCCTTGCGGTTTCAAATGGGTGATCGAGGCCAAGATCGAGAACAAGGCCAAGCTGGTCGTTGTCGATCCCCGCTTCACCCGCACGGCCTCCGTGGCCGACGTTTACGCCCCCATCCGGCCGGGCACCGATATCGCTTTCCTCAGCGGCGTCATGCGCTATCTGCTGGAGAACGATGCGATCCAGCACGCCTATGTGAAGGCCTACACCAACGCCAGCCTGATCGTTAAGGAAGGCTTCGGCTTCGAGGATGGGCTGTTCACCGGCTATAACGAGGAAAAGCGCAGTTACGACAAGTCCAGCTGGGATTATGAGCTGGATGAGCAGGGCTACGCCAAGTCCGATGACACCTGGCAGCACCCGCGCTGCGTCATCAACCTGCTGAAGCAGCATGTCGCCCGGTACACGCCCGAGCTGGTGTCCCGCATCTGCGGCACGCCCCAGGACAAGTACCTGGAGATCTGCAAGATCTTCGCCAGCACGGCGGCGCCGGACAAGGCGCTGACCAGCCTGTTCGCGCTGGGGTGGACGCAGCATTCCGTGGGGGCGCAGAACATCCGCGCCATGGCCATGGTGCAGCTGCTGCTGGGCAACATCGGCGTCGCCGGTGGCGGCATGAACGCGCTGCGCGGTCATTCCAACATCCAGGGCCTGACCGACGTCGGCCTGATGTCCAACCTGCTGCCAGGCTACATGACCATTCCGAAGGATTCGGACGTCACCCTGGACAAGTACCTGGAGACCAAGCAGTTCAAGCCGCTGCGGCCGGGGCAGACCAGCTACTGGCAGAACTACCGCAAGTTCTTCGTCAGCTTCCAGAAGGCCCTGTACGGCGATGCCGCCAAGGCCGAGAACAACTGGGCCTACGACTGGCTGCCCAAGCTGGACGTGGACGGCTACGACGTGCTGCGCGCGTTCGAGCGCATGGATAACGGGCAGATGAACGGCTACATCTGCCAGGGCTTCAACCCCATGCAGGCCTTCCCCGACCGGGGCAAGATCCGCCGCAGCCTGTCCAAGCTGAAGTATCTGGTGGTCATCGACCCGCTGGATACGGAGACGGCCAACTTCTGGCAGGACTACGGTCCGCAGAACCCGTCCAAGCCGGCCGAGATCCAGACCGAGGTGTTCCAGCTGCCCACCACCTGCTTCGCGGAGGAGGAGGGCTCGCTCGTCAACTCCGCGCGCTGGCTGCAATGGCACTGGAAGGCGGCGGACGCGCCGGGCGAGGCCAAGCCCGACCTGTGGATCATGGCCGGGCTGTACCACCGCCTGAAGTCCATGTACGCCAAGGACGGCGGCGCCTTCCCCGCCCCCATCCTGAACCTCAGCTGGTCCTATGCCGACCCGGCGGAGCCGCAACCGGCCGAGCTGGCGCGGGAGATGAACGGCCGCGCCCTGGTCGACATCAAGGACGACACGGGCGCGGTGGTGCTGAAGGCCGGGCAGCAGCTGGACGGCTTCGCCCAGTTGCGCGACGACGGCACCACCATGTCCGGCTGTTGGATTTTCGCCGGCAGCTGGACCGAGAAGGGCAACCAGATGGCCCGGCGCGACGCGTCGGACCCGCGCGACGCCGGCATCGCCCCCAACTGGGCGTGGGCCTGGCCCGCCAACCGCCGCATCCTGTACAACCGCGCCAGCGCCGACCTGGACGGCAAGGCGTGGAACCCGCACAAGCCCGTCATCCAGTGGAACGGGTCCAAGTGGGTGGGCTTCGACGTGCCGGACTACGGCCCGACCGTGAAGCCGCAGGACGGGGTCGGCCCCTTCATCATGAACCAGGAAGGGCAAGGTCGCCTGTTCGCCCGGGGCCTGATGGTCGAGGGGCCGTTCCCCGAGCATTACGAGCCGTTCGAAAGCCCGGCGGAGAACGTGCTTCACCCCAAGGTGAAGAGCAACCCGGCCGCCCGCGTCTTCCCCAACGACCGCAAGGCGATGGGCACGGCGCAGGACTTCCCCTATGTCGGCACCACCTACCGCCTGACCGAGCACTTCCACTATTGGACCAAGCACGCCCTGATCAACGCCATCCTCCAGCCGGAGGAGTTCGTTGAGATCGGTGAGGCCCTGGCCAAGGAGAAGGGCATCGAGCAGGGCGGCTGGGTCAAGGTGTCGTCCAAGCGCGGTCAGGTGATCTGCAAGGCCTTCGTGACCAAGCGCATCAAGCCGCTGATGGTGGATGGCAAGCCGACGCACGTCATCGGCTGCCCCATCCACTGGGGCTTCACCGGCGTGGCCCGCAAGGGCTATGGCGCCAACACCCTGACGCCGTTCGTGGGCGACGCCAACACCAACACGCCGGAGTTCAAGGCCTTCCTGCTCAACATCGAGAAGACCAGCGCGCCGCCCGCGGTGGACGTGGCCCAAGGGCCTCGTGACGCCCAGGGCGTGCCGAAGTCTCTCACCAAGGTGGGGAGCCTGTGATGGCCGACCTGCAATCCCAGGACTATATCCGCCGATCGGCCACTAACCTGACGCCGCCCTCGGTGCGCCACCATGAGCTTGAGGTGGCCAAGCTGATCGACGTCAGCCGCTGCATCGGCTGCAAGGCCTGCCAGTCCGCCTGCATGGAATGGAACAACCTGCGGCCGGAGATGGAGGAGTTCCACGGCGCCTACGAGAACCCGCACGACCTCAACCCCGGCACCTGGACCCTGATGCGGTTCGCCGAGTACGAGGACGAGCAGGGGAACCTGGAGTGGCTGATCCGCAAGGACGGCTGCATGCACTGTGAGGATCCGGGCTGCCTCAAGGCCTGCCCGGCCCCCGGTGCCATCGTCCAGTACGCCAACGGCATCGTCGACTTCATCAGCGAGAACTGCATCGGCTGCGGCTATTGCGTGAAGGGCTGCCCCTTCAACATCCCGCGCATCAGCGCCCAGGACCACAAGTCGTACAAGTGCACCTTGTGTTCCGACCGCGTGGGCGTGGGGCTGGAGCCGGCCTGCGTGAAGACCTGCCCCACCGGCGCCATCATGTTCGGCTCGAAAGACGACATGAAGGACTGGGCGGGCGAGCGCATCGCCGAACTGAAGGAGCGCGGCTTCCAGAACGCGGGCCTGTACGATCCGCCGGAGGTGGGCGGGACGCACGTCATGTACGTGCTGCACCATGCCGACAAGCCCTCGCTCTATTCCGGCCTGCCGGACAAGCCCCATATCAGCGCGCTGGTGGGGGCGTGGAAGGGCTTCCTGAAGCCCTTGGCCCTGGCCGGCCTGGCCTTCGCCGCCGTCAGCACCTTCGTCCACTCCATCGTCTCCGGTCCCAACGAGACGACAGAGGAAGATGAGGAGGCCGCGCGCCGGGAGATGTCGGGCCCAGAGATGTCAGGCCGGGGGAACTCGGAAGGGAAGGGCAAGTCATGAGCTATCCCAAGGGAACGCTGGTCCGCAACTCCACGGCCACCCGCCTGAACCATTGGATCACCGGCATCTGCTTCGTGCTGCTGACCCTGTCGGGCCTGGCCATGTTCCACCCGGTCTTCTTCTGGCTGTCGAACCTGTTCGGCAGCGGGCAGTGGATGCGGGCGGTGCATCCCTGGCTGGGGGTGACCCTGATGGTCAGCTTCATCGGCCTGTTCGTGCAGTTCTGGCGGGACAACCTGTGGAACCGCGACGACACCGCGTGGGCCAAGAAGCTGGACCGCGTCATGGCCAATGATGAGGAGCACGTGCCGCCCGTTGGCCGGTTCAACGCCGGCCAGAAGGTGGTGTTCTGGGGCATGGCCCTGATCATCCCGGTGCTGTTCGTCACCGGCATCCTGATCTGGGAGGTCTATTTCGGCGCCGCCACCTCCATCGAGACGCAGCGCGTGGCCGTGCTGATCCACAGCATGGGCGCCATCGGTGCCATCCTGATCTGGATCACGCATGTCTACGCGGCCATCTGGGTGAAGGGCTCCATGCGGGCCATGCTGCACGGCTGGGTGACGCCCGGCTGGGCCCACCGGCACCACCGCAAGTGGTTCCGCGGCCTGGTCGCCAGCGGCTCGCCGGGGCCGACGCCCACCAGCACGGCTAAATTCCGCGAGCACTGAGCGGCATCTGGGCCTATCTATCAGGGGCGCGGGTCCTGCCGGGGCCCGCGCCCCATTTCTTTCATACGATGCGGGGGCGGCAAGGCGCCGCCCCGGGAGAGACCGGTCATGAGACAGGGTGAGGTGGCGCCCAAGGCGCCGTGGATGGGCAACCCACAGGGCGGGGTGACGGCCCCGGCCCCGGTGATCCTGCCGGATCCCACCACCCGGTTCGCCCGCACCTCCGGGCGGCTGGGCGTGCTGGCCGTGGACCACCCCATGGCCCAGTGGCTGGATTTCCTGTGTGAGCTGTCGCAGGCCCAGCAGGAGGCCGCCGATATGATTGACCTGCCGGCTGTGGATGCGGAGGATGTGGCCAAGGCCAATGGCGCCGGCATGCCGCCGCTGGCCGCCGATGGCCATGACCGCGACGTCGCCTGGCGGGAGGCGCTGACCCTGATCCTGCGCTATTTCGACCGCCTGCCGGAGGTGCCGGACCTGGTGGCCGCCGTCATCGACAGCCTGAACGACGTGGATGGCGAGACGCTGGAACATCTGGCCGACGACTTCCTGCACGGCGCGGTCAATCCCGATGACGCCGGCCGCGCCGTCTTCATCGCAGCATCCCTGCAGGTCTATTTCACCAAGCTGGCTGGTAGCCTGGAGGAAAGCCAGGCGCCCCTGTTGCCAGAGCGCGGACTGTGCCCCTGCTGCGGTTCCACGCCGGTGGCGGGTGTCATCACCGCCTCGGGCGCCACGCCCGGCGTGCGCTATCTCTATTGCTCCCTCTGTTCCACCGCCTGGAACCATGTGCGGGCGGTGTGCATCACCTGTGGCCAGTCGGCCCAGCTGTCGCTGAAAAGCGTGGAGGGGGAGAATGGCGCCGTGCAGGTGGAAACCTGCGACGACTGCCACACCTACGCGAAGATGCTGTACCTGGCCAAGGACCCCAAGCTGGACCCCTACGCCGACGATCTGGCCAGCCTGGGCCTGGACCTGATGGTGGCCGAGGTCGGCTGGCTGCGCCACGCGCCCAACCCGCTGTTGCTGGCCTGACGCGACGCGGCCCCGGTTCTGATTGGAACCGGGGCCGCCTTCATTCGGGCGCGTGAGGTCAGGCAGGGGCAAGAGATATTGGCTCGTGCCCCAGTAGCCCGCGACTGCGGGCGCCGGAGCGAGTACCGCAGGGCGGAGCGAGGAAGCCAAGGGCGCAGATGCGCCCGCCCCGCATATGAGGGCGGTCTCAGAACAGCGCCACCGCCAGATAGCCGCCGACGATGCCCAGCAGCACCACGCCGGCGATGACCGCCGCCAGCGCCTTGGGCGGGAAGGAGCGGTGCAGCATGGCGATGGACGGCAGGCTGACGGGCGGCAGGGTCATCAGCAGGGCGCCGGCGGGGCCCACGCCCATGCCCAGCGACAGCATGGCCTGGATGATGGGAACCTCCCCCGCCGTGGGGATGACGAACAGGGTGCCGGCGATGGCGAAGGCGGCGATCCAGATGAAGCTGTTGCCGACCTCCGGCCCGATGGCGGGGAAGAGCCAGGCGCGGGCCGCCCCCAGGACCAGCACGATGACGATGTATTCCGGGATCAGGCGCACCGCCATGCGGCCCAGGATCTTCAGCCAGCGGACGAAGGGGTTCTGTGCCTCCGCCTCCGCCTGAAGGGCGTGCAGGGCGGCCTGCTGGTCGGCGATGGGGCTGAAGCGGTTCACCAGGGCGCCCAGGCCCAGCACCAAGACCAGGCCCAGCGCCAGGCGCAGCCCCGTCCATTGCCAGCCCAGGACGAAGCCGATGAACACCAGGGTGGCGGGGTTCAGCACGGTGTTGCCCAGCCAGAAGGCCATGGCGGCGCCGGGGGCGGCCTGCTGCCGGCGCAGGCCCATGACCACCGGGGCGGCGCAGCAGGTGCACATCATGCCGGGCAGGGACAGCAGGCCGCCGGCCAGCACGCTGCCGAAGCCGGTGCGGCCCAAGGCGCGCGCCACCCAGTTGACCGGCAGCAGCGCCTGGATGGCGGAGCCCAGCAGCAGGCCCAGCACCATGGCCTGCCAGATGGCCTTGCCATAGGCCAGGGCATAGCCCACGGCCGCGTCCCAGGATGGGGCCGGGGCGGCGGCGTCGGTGCCCATCAGGATGGACTTGCCGATGGCATGGTTGGCCGCAGCGACGAAGGCGCGGGCGTAGTAGGGCGACCACTTCACATAGAACAGGCCGGCGATGGCGATCAGCGCGACGATGGCGGGGCCGATCACCGGGTTGATGGTCCGGTTGATCTTGGGGGCTTTTTGTACTGACATCATGATCCGGTGGGCAGGGGGCTGGGTCACGCGGCGCCCGGCCTGGGGCGTCGCGCGGGATCGGGCCCGGCCGGGCCACGGGTTCCGCATCGGGCGCCGCTGATCGCCGGCTTCAGGCGATAGGCATCCTCGATCGGAACAAAACCCGTCTTAACGCCGCTTGCAAATATTGGCAATGTCCTTATCTGCATGCGGTGGCCGTTCCTGCCATCCCTACAAAAGACGGCGCATCCATACAAGTAAAGGCGATAGAAATGTCCAATGACCCGATACGTTTGACCGATCTCGCCCATGGTGGGGGCTGCGGCTGCAAGTTGGCGCCGGCGGTGCTGCAGCAGCTGCTGGCGGGGCAGGCGCAGACGGCGGCCTACGCCAACCTGCTGGTGGGCACGGAAACGGGGGACGACGCCGCCGTCTGGCAACTGGACGACCGCCACTGCATCATCGCCACCACCGACTTTTTCATGCCGGTGGTGGACGACCCGCGCGACTTCGGCCGCATCGCCGCCACCAACGCGCTGTCCGACGTCTATGCCATGGGCGGCCGCCCCCTGTTCGCACTGGCCATCCTGGGCATGCCCCTGGGCAAGCTGGCGCCCGAGGTGGTGCGGGAGATCCTGGCCGGTGGCGCCGCCGTCTGCGCCGAGGCCGGCATCCCCGTGGCCGGCGGCCACTCCATCGATTCAGGGGAGCCCATCTACGGCCTGGCCGTCATCGGCGTGGCCCCGCCCCAGGCCATCCGCCGCAACGCCACCGCCCAGGCCGGCGACGCGCTGATCCTGACCAAGGGCCTGGGCGTGGGCGTCTATTCCGCCGCCTTCAAGAAGCAGAAGCTCGACGCCGCCGGCTATGCCGAGATGATCGCCAGCACCACCCTGCTGAACAGTATCGGTGCCATCCTGGCGCAAGATCCCGACGTGCACGCCATCACCGACGTCACCGGCTTCGGCCTGCTGGGCCATGGGCTGGAGATGGCGCGGGGTGCCGGCGTGACGCTGTCGGTGGACTGGGACCGTCTGCCCTTCCTGTCCCAGGCGGCCCAACTGGCCCAGGCCGGCTTCATCACCGGCGCCTCCAACCGCAACTGGGCCAGCTATGGCGAGGAAACCCGCCTGCCCGCCGACCTGGCCCCGTGGCAACGCGCCCTGCTGACCGACCCGCAGACCTCCGGCGGCCTGCTGGTGGCCGTGGCGCCGGAGCGGGCGGAGGCGATCTGCCGCCAGATCGTGGAGGCGGGCTACCCGATGGCGCGCGTCATCGGCCGCGTGACGGAGGGGGAGCCGGTGGTGCGGGTGGGGTGAGCCCCGGCAGCGCCCGAAAATTGGCGGAAGGGAATGGGAGTCGAACCCACCCGGGACAGTCTCGCTGCCCCACCCGGATTTGAAGTCCGGACGCCCCACCAGGGACGATTCCCTTCCGTCTAAACCGCTGAACTCACAAAACCACAGGCGGGCCGAACAAGTCCAGCCGGTGCGGATTGATGCGGCGCAGGTCACCCCGGCGCAGGGTGACGCCGTGGCGGTCGAAGAAGTCCAGGATCTGGATGGCGACCTTGCGCCCGTTGTCCATGCGGTCGCGGAAGGGGGCCACGACGAAGGTGCCGCCGGGGGCCTGCGCCGCCACGTCCACGGCGATGGCCACCATCTCCCGCACCGTGTCGCGCAGGAAGAAGTGGTCGTGCGCCACCTGGTCGGCCCAGCCCATGCGGCCGGCCAGCTTCAGGATGCGGCGCACCTCTGTCTCTTCCCGCCCGGTTTCGGTGGCGATGTCGCGCACACGCGGCGGGCGGAAACGCACCTCGCCGCCCAGCAGGGGCGCCAGCTCGGCCCAGGCGGCCTCATCCGCCGGCGCCAGGCGCACGGTGTGGCCGCTCAGCCGGATGAAGGACCCGTCCAGCGCCACCAAGCCCTGGGCCACCGCGCGCTGCACCGCCACGGCGAAGACGGCGGCGGGCAGGCGTGGCTGGACCGCCAGGCGCAGCTTCTCCCGCCCCATGCCTTGAAGGTCCGGATTCTCGGCGTGATAGGCGGCCAGCGTTTCCGACAAATGCGCCAGGAAGGCGGCCCACTGCTCCGCCGACAGGGCGGTGCGCGCCTCCCCCTGCTCCAGCACCACCAGGCCCAGCTCGGCGGCCAGCACCTCGGCGGCGTCGCCGGGCAGGGCGTGGTCGCGCACGAAGGCCGTCAGGTCCACGGTATGGGGCGGTATGGCCAGCAGGGCGCCCAGGGCGGCCTTGGCGTCGGGCAGGGCCAGGGCGATGCGCTGGGCCACGCGCTCCGCCGTGCGGCGGCGGCGGGGCGGGGGGCGCAGGTCGATGAAACGGCCGCCGCCCAGGGTGTGCTGGGCGGAAACGTCGCGGATGACGTAGCGGTCGCCCACCGCCGCCGCGATGGGCCGCTCCAGCACCAGTTGAACCTGCGTCGCCTCGCCGCCCGCCAGCGTGTCCTCCGACAGCAGGACGACGCGGGCGCCCACCTCCACCGCCGCATGGTGCAGCCGCACCGGGAACCATTGCGGCAGCGGCTTGGCCCCCGCCTCGCGCGGCAACAGGCGCAGGCTGGCGTCGATGCGGTCGGTGGGGGCGTGCAGGGCCGGGGCCAGCACCATGTCACCCCGGTGCAGCGCGTCCTTCACGATGTCCGGCCCGGCCAGGTTCAGGGCGCAGCGGTCGCCGGCCTGCCCTTCCTCCGCCACCGTGTTCTGGGCATGAAGGGAGCGGACGCGCGCCGCCAGGCCCGAGGGGCTGACCGTCACGGTGTCACCCACCCGCACCAGGCCGGACAGCACCGTGCCGGTGACCACCACGCCCACGCCGGTGAGGGTGAAGGCGCGGTCGATGGCCAGGCGGAAGGCGCCGGTTTCGGCCGTGCTTTTGGCCGCCGCCTGGGCGCGCGCCTCCTTCTCCAGCCGGGCCCGCAAGTCCGCGACGCCGGTGCCGTCGAGGGCGGAGACGGGCAGGATGTCGGCACTGTCCAGGCTGGTGCCCGCCAGGGCCGCCCGGATTTCCGCCGTTACCGCCGCCAGCCGCTCGGGCGTGGCGAGATCCGCCTTGGTCAAGGCCACCAGGCCGTGGCGGATGCCCAGCAGGTCGATGATGGCCAGATGCTCGCGCGTCTGCGGCATGACGCCATCGTCGGCCGCCACCACCAGCAGGGCGTAGTCGATGCCGCCGGCCCCCGCCACCATGGTATGGACGAAGCGCTCATGCCCAGGCACGTCGACAAAGCCCAGCGTCGGGCCGTCGGCCAAGGGCAGGTAGGCGAAGCCCAGGTCGATGGTGATGCCCCGGGCCTTCTCCTCCTTCAGGCGGTCGCCGTCCACGCCCGTCAGGGCGCGGACCAGCGCGGTCTTGCCATGGTCGATATGGCCGGCGGTGCCGATGATCATGGCCGGGGCAGCTCCGCCAGCGTGGCCACGAACGCGGCCTCATCGCGCAGGCAGCGCAGGTCCAGCACCAGGCGCCCCTCCTCGATGCGGCCGATGATGGGGCGGGACAGGGCGCGGAAGGCCGTGGCCAGCTGGGTCAGGGCGCCGCCGCCCGCGCGCACGGCCAGGCCGGCGCTGGGCAGGGTGTCCAGGGGCAGGGCGCCGGACCCGATCTGGCTGGCGCAGTCGCAGACCTCGACCGTGTAGCCGTCACCAAGGGCCTGCGCCAGGGTGGGCGCCAGGCGCCGCGCCTGCGCCTCGATCTCCGCCTTGGGGCGGGACAGCAGGGCCAGGGTGGGCAGGCGCTGGGCCAGGCGGTCGGGGTCGCGGTACAGCTTCAGCGTCGCTTCGATGGCCGCCAGCCGTACCTTGTCCACGCGCAGGGCCCGCTTCATCGGGTTGCGGTTGACGGCGGCCACCAGGTCCCGGCGGCCGACGATGAAGCCGGCCTGGGGCCCGCCCAGCAGCTTGTCGCCGGAGAAGGTGACCAAGTCCGCCCCCTCCGCCACCGCTTCGCGCACCGTCGGCTCCCGCTTCAGGCCGTGGGTGGAGAGGTCCACCAGGGTGCCGGAGCCCAGGTCGTTCAGCAGGGGCACGCCGGCGCCGTGGGCGATCTCCGCCAGCTCCGGCGCCAGCACCTCCTTGGTGAAGCCCTGGATGCGGTAATTGCTGGTGTGGACCTTCAGGATCACGCCGGTTTCGGCCGTCAGCGCGCCCTTGTAATCCTTGGCGTGGGTGCGGTTGGTGGTGCCGACCTCCACCAGCCGGGCGCCGGCCTGGGCCATGATGTCCGGCATGCGGAAGGCGCCGCCGATCTCGATCAGCTCCCCGCGCGAAACGATGGCGTCGCGGCCCTTGGCCAGGGTGTTCAGCGCCAGCAGCACGGCGGCGGCGTTGTTGTTGACCACGGTGGCGTCCTCTGCCCCCGTCAGCTCGCACACCAGGGCGCGGACATGGTCGTCACGCTCCCCCCGCTTGCCGCTGTCGAGGTCGAATTCCAGCGCCACGGGGTCGCCCATGGCGGCCAGGGCCGCCGCCATCGCCTCGGGCGCCAGCAGGGCGCGGCCCAGGTTGGTGTGCAGCACCGTTCCCGTCAGGTTGAACAGGGGCCGCAGGTTCGACCGGCTGGCACCTTCCAGCCGGGTCAGGGCCAGGGCCGCCACCGCCTCGGCATCGGGGACCGTGTCTCCGCCGGCCAGCAGGGCGGCGCGGGCCTCGGCCAGCACGGCGCGGATGGCCTCGGTCGTCGCCGCGCGGCCATGGCGATCCAGCGGCGTGGACGCGGCGGGGGTGGCAAGGACGGCGCTGATGGAGGGTAGGTCGCGGAGACGCACGGGACGGGGGCGCTTTCGTTGGGGAGTAGCCCCTTGTGGCCCCATTTAAAAATTTGGTCAATCCTGCCGGAATCACCGCTTTGGCCCGTCCTGTCGCCGTATGTTCTCCGGCCCTGGTATGGGGCCCGGAACGCCAGGGTTCAGAATGCCAGGCCCAGGCCCACGGTCCAGCCCCGGACCCCGTTGCCGACGATGGCGGAGCCGCGCAGGGTGACGCCCTCCACCCCATATCCGATATGGGGCGTCACCACCTCCAGCCCACCGCCCACCTCCAGGAACTTGTCGAAGCCCAAGAACGCCTGCTGGGCGCCGATCAGGATGTTGCCCCGGCTGAAGGCGATCCAGCGCAGGTCGTCGGCGAACAGGTGGCCCAACGGGCCGTCCAACTGCGCGTTGACGGTGGCGAAGCCGAAGCTGCCCGTCGTCTCCAGCGAGGGATCGCTGACGCGGTTGGGGATGTCGGCGAACTCGCTGAAGCGGCCCATCAGGTGCAGGCGCAGGTCATCGGGCAGGGCGCGGTCGTGCTGCACCTCCACCCCGCCGCCGGCCAGGAAGCTGTCGATGCGCATGCTGGTCAGGATGCCGCCCGTGCTTTCCCGCAGCAGGTCGGCGTCGGCACCGCTGAACTCGCCGCTGCCGCGAATGCGGGTGTACCCGCCCAACGCCACCGGCCGGATGGTGGTGGACGGTCCCACCGGGATGTCCAGGCCGAAGCCGCCCAGGGCGGAATAGGACTTGTAGCTTTGCTTGACCTGCCCGGCGTCGGACGGGGTGTCGCCGGTCGCCAGCGCCGTTTCCTGCCAGGCGTTTTCATAGCCCAGCGTCACCTCCAGGTAGGGGGCCACGCCGTCGGTGTCGTCCTTGTCGCGGAAGCTGTGGGTGATGGGCAGCTTGTAGCCGTGCAGCGTGATCTTGTCGCTGTCGTAGCGGGCGGCGCTGGCGTCGGGCGTGCCACCGAAGACGCCCAGGGTTTCAAAGCCGTGGCCGATATCCTCCGCCTTCAATTGCTGGCGCACGGCGTCACGGATGGCTTGGGGATCGGTCGCGGCGGTTTGCGCCCGCGCCATCGGCGCCAACAGCATCCCCCCGGCGACAACGGTCCAGGCGACCCAGGCCCCCGCGATCCTGGCCGTCACCCGCCACCGGCTCGCTTTCGTGCCTGACCATGGATTTCCCATGCGCATCGGCTTCAACCCTTTCATCGCCCTTTCCAGGGAAATGCCATGCGGGGGCCAGCGGACAATGGGACAAGAGTAATAACAACAAAAACAATGTTATATATTTTGTATTGACGATCATTGGCGGCGATGATTGAAATCATCCAACGGCCCATGCTGGAGGAATGATCATGAGAATGACGGCGACGGCGATCGCACGCCCTCGGACGGAAGCGTGGGCGGAAGCCTACCTGCCCCTGGTGGCCCTGCTGTATCTCATGCTGTTGGGCACGATATTCGCGGTTTGAGCCGCTTCACGAATAGAACATTAATTCACCGTGAAACGCGTTTCCGCCACCTCGGAAACAGCAACGGCGGCCACGGGTTTCCCCGGGCCGCCGTTCGTCCGCGTGTCGCGGCGTTACCTCAGTTGGTGGTGGGGCGCTGCACCGTCCGGTCCACCAGCCCGGCCCAATTGCTGACCGAAACAAAATGGGCATAGACCAGGGGCAGCCAGCCGCGCTGCCGCCAGCGCTCGAACTCTTCCGCGCTCAGCTGGTTGAACTTGCCTTCGTCGATGACCTTGAAGCCCGCCAGGCTCAGCTTCTGGCCGTCCTTCAGCGTCACGTCGGCACGGTTTTCCACCAGCAAGCCGGCCTTTTGCAGCGCTTCCACGAAGTCGGTGGTGGCGTTGTAATGGCCCTGGTAGTCGCTGCAAAAGGCCAGGGCGTTGCGGGTCACCTCGGTCGGCTGGCCACCGTCGAACAGCTTGTTGGCGCCCCCGTGGCTGAGGCTGGAGGCTGCCTCGTCAATGCACAGGGTGAACTCCTCCCGTTCCCGGTTTTCCAGGAAGATGAAGGGGTAGCGGCGGACATAGGCGGGGATGTAGGCGCCCGGTTCCCAGCCGCCCTCGGCATCCACGAACAGGTTTTCGCCGTTGCGCAGGCCCAGCAGGACCACGGCCTGGGGCGGGGCGCCATCCAGGAACAGGATGGGATAGTGCTTGCACGCCAGCGTGAACTCCGCCCCGATGACGGGGACCGAGTTGGCGCCCGTGGCGAACCGGTAGTCCGTGGCCGGCGCCAGCGACAGGTCGCCGTCGCGCTCCGCCGCCAGGGGACGGGGGCGCTGGTAAAAGGCGGGAAGGGTTTGCTGCGTGCTCATCTCTGTTCCAGATCCCAAGGTGGGGGAAAGCCCGAATGTTAGGGGGCCTGTCCCGGGCGCGGTCAACATCGGCGACGGGGTAACGCCCGTCGCCGCCACGCTACCACCGATGGCGGAGGAATGGGCACTGCTATCCACCCCCCGATTGACTCCCCTCCTCCAGGTTCTTCAGCCAGGTGCTTATGTCATTCCGCCACCTGGGCCAGGCGGATGCTGTGACGGTTGACGGGCACGTCCAGGCCCAGATGGCCGCGCAGGGTGCTGGCCGCGTAGTCGGTGCGGAACAGGCCGCGACGCTGCAGGATGGGCACCACCTGCTCGGTGAACTGCCGGAAGGCGCCAGGCTTGCTGACATGGATGTTGAAGCCATCGGCGGCCCGGCCCACGAACCAGCGCTCGATCTCATCGGCCACCGTCTCCGCCGTGCCGATGAAACTGCCGCGCCAGCGGCCGAAGCGCCACGCCGCCGCCCGCAGGGTCAGGCCTTCCTCCCGCGCCGTGCGGATGATGCGCTCGGCATGGCCCTTGTAGCCGTTCAGGCTGACATGGCTGAGGTCGGGGAAAGGGGCGTCCAGATCGTATTGCCGGAAGTCGTGGTAGTTGAAGGGGCGGCCCAGTTGGACCAGCAGCTTGTCCAGATCCAGGTCCGCCTCCTGCTCCGTCGCCAGGCGTTCCGCCTCTTCCTGCGTGTCGGCGATGGTGACCGTCAGGCCGGGTAGAACGGCGATCTTGTCCGGGTCGCGGCCCTTGGCGGCGGCGCGGGCCTTCAGGTCGGCGTAATAGGCCTGGGCGCCTTCGAAGGTGTCGGGGGTGGCGAAGGTGGCGTCCGCGATCAGGGCCCCCAGGTCGCGGCCGGCATCGCTGTCGCCAGCCTGGAAGATGACCGGCTGCCCTTGCGGGCTGCGGGTCAGGGCCAGGGGCCCGGCGACGGAGAAGAAGCGGCCCTTGTGGTTCAGGGCATGCTGCTTGCTTTTGTCCAGGAACACGCCGGCCGCCTTGTCGCGGGGGAAGGCGCCATCCTCATAGCTGTCCCAGAGGCCCTGGACGACGGAGACGAACTCCGCCGCGCGCTGATAGCGTTCCGCATGGTCATAATGCTGGTCGCGCCCATAGTTGCGGGCGGCCCCCTCCAGCCCCGTGGTCACCACGTTCCAGCCGGCGCGGCCCCGGCTGATGGTGTCCAGCGAGCCGAACTGCCGGGCGACGTTGTACGGCTCCCAGTATGAGGTGGTCAGAGTGCCCACCAGCCCGATGTGGCTGGTGGAAACGGCCAGGGCCGACAACAGGGTCAGCGGTTCCAGCCGGTTCAGGAAATGCGGGGCGCTGTCGGGCGTGATGTAGGGGCTGTCGACGATGAAGACCAGGTCGAACTTGGCGGCTTCGGCCTGGCGCGCGGCGTCGATGTACCAGTTGATGTCGACGCTGGCGTCACCGGGCAGGTCGGGATCGCGCCAGTCGTCATGGGTGGTGCCGACGCCGGCCAGGATGGCGCCCAGGTGCAGGGTACGGGTCATGATGTGGATCTCCCAGGCGGTAACCAGGGGCTGGCCGCCATTGATTGGTTCGGGGATGGATCGGTTCGGGGAAGGCTGTCGGGGGAAGTCTAGCGCCGCCGGGCCTGCCGGAAATTTTGGAAATCGTGCAGCGATTGTTTGGCGGCGCTGAAGGATGGTTCAGAACTTCACCGAGACGCGGCTGTAGTAATAGCCGCCGGTGATGCCGAAGGGGGAGAACAGGCCGTATTTGTTCAGGCCGGTCTTGGCGTCGACGATGCCGATGGCGTCGGGATAGACGTCGAACAGGTTGTTGGCGCCCAGGCTGACGCTGACGCGGTCGGTCAAATCCACGCCCACGTCCAGGTCGGTGATCCATTTGGCGCTGAAGGTGCGGTCGTTGCTGGCCACCGTGCCGGCCTCGGTATAGCTGCCGTAGCGGGTGACGCGGGTGCCCACATGCAGGCGGTCCCAATGCCAGTTGGCCGACAGGATCAGCTTGCCGCGCGGGGTGCCGTCGGTCAGGTCCGCCTGCCGCTGCCGGTCGAACAGCGCATAGCCCAGGGTGGCCAGTTGGGTGGGCGTCGGCTTGATATGGGTGATGGTGGTGCGCGTCCAGCTGTAGGCGGCGCCCAGCCGCACGTCGCCGGCATCCCCCAGATCCGCCAGGTAGTTGGCCACGGCGTCCACCCCGTCCGTCCGGGTGTCGACGGCGTTGGTGTAGTACTGCGCCGACAGGCCGGGTGCGAAGCCGGCCCGCTGCAGGATGGTGGACACGGCGCTGCCGGTCAGCAGCCCGGTTTCGACGATGCGGTCCGTGATGTCGATGCGGTAGGCGTCCAGCGTCAGTTGCAGGTTGTGCGCCGGCTCGGCCGTCACGCCCACGCTGTAGTTGGTGGAGGTTTCTGGTGTCAGGGGCGTGGCGCCCAGGGCCTTGGCCTCGCCCGAGGTCGCCGGCAGCACCTTGATGGGCAGGGTGATAAAATTGCCCGCCGCATCCACCGTGCCGGTGAAGGTGGAGGAGGCGTAGATGCTCTGCGCCAGTGAGGGCGCGCGGAAGCCGTTGCTGACCGTGCCGCGCAGGGCGTAGCCGGGCGCCAGCTCATAACGTGTGGCGATCTTGCCGCTGGCGGTGTCGCCCACGGCGCCGGTGTAATGCTCCACCCGGCCGGCGGCGTCCACCGACCAGGCGGGCGTCAGGTTGGTGGCCAGGTCGATATAGGCGGCGCCGTTGTTGCGGGCGATGGCGCCGCTGTCGGCGGGCGAGGTGCCGCTGTAGGAGGCGAGGCCCGGCTGTGGATGCTGGCCGGCGTAGTAGCCGCTGGGGATGACATAGCTGCCGATGGCGTAGCTGGCCGGGTCGCCGGGGTCGATCTCATAGCGCTCATATCGGTGCTCGAAACCCCAGGCGACCGTGACCGGGGCGGGCAGGCCGAAATCCAGCGGGCGATTCACGTCCAGGTTGGTGGTCACCTGGTCGAAGGTCTGGTCGGCCAGGTGGAAATAGGTGGGGCTGGTCGGCCCCAAGGTGGCGTTCAGCGTGTTCTCGCCATCCAGCTTGGCGTCGTCGCGGCCATAGGTGGTGCTGAGGTCCCAGGACCACGAGGCGATCTCGCCGCGACCGCCGACCGTGGTTTGGAAGTCCGTCTCCCAGATGCGGCGCAGGGCGTTGAAGCCGTTGGGATAGACCTCGGGCAATGAGTTGAGGTTGTTGGGCAGGAAGCTGCCGGTGTTCTTGCGCGACCGGCGCTTGGACACGGTGCTGAAGGAATAGAGCGCGACGTCGTCGCCGACCGGTAATTCGGCATTGTATGATCCGCTGTAGATCGTCTCCTGTCCGGGGCCGTAGCCGCCGCCGTAGAAGGTGCGATCGGCCGTGGCCTCGCGCGGGTCCCGGGCGCCATTGGCCAGGGGATTGTACAGGTTGGCCACGCTGGTGGGGGCGGCGCGGCTGGCCGACTGGTTGTCCTTGTAGTCGGCCGACAGGTTTATGAAACCCTGTCGCGGCAGCTCCAGCCCATAGTTGGCGGCCACGTGCTTGGTGAAGCCGTCACCGCCGTAGTTCTGGCCCAGGCTGCTTTCCACACTGCCGCCCTCGGGTGCCTTCTTCAGGATGATGTTGATGACGCCGGCGATGGCGTCCGACCCATATTGCGCGGCGGCGCCATCGCGCAGCACCTCGATATGGTCGATGGCGCCCACGGGGATCAGGTCCAGATCCACCGGAACACCGCCGTTGGCGATGCGCGCCAGGTTGTTGATCAGGGCGGTGTTGTGCCGCCGCTTGCCATCGACCAGCACCAGCGCTTGGTCGCCATTCAGGCCGCGCATGGTCGTGGACCTAACGGTCCAGCTGGTGCCGCCGCCGTTGACGCCCGGCAGGTTGAAGGAGGGCACCAGCTGGTTCAGCAGCTCCTTCAGGCCCACCTTGCCCGTTTCCGCCAAGGCGGCCGATCCCACGACGTCGATGGGGGAGGGGCTGTCGATGGCCGCCCTGCTGCCGCCACGCAGGCCCGTCACCACGGTCTCCTGCACCGCGTCCAATTCCACACTGTCGCTGGCCGGGGCGCCGGTGGTCGCTGTCGCCGTGGCGGCCGGTTCCGCCGCGTGCGCTGTGACGGCGACGGCGGGCAGGGCCAGCGCGGTGGCCAGCAGGAGGATGTTGTGGCGGTTCAAGATGGCGGTGGCACGCATGTAAAACCCCCTTGGGCCCGGCTTGGCACGCCTGCCAGGCTTCCCCGTGTTGAATAAAGCGATGGGGTTTTTAGACAGGCCGCCGCCCTGGCCCGTAAATCGACTTATCCTTGAGGATCTGATGAGGGCACTAAATTGGTAGTCAGGCCGCGCATCATTGCGGCGGGCTGCCCGAGGTGAAACCTTGGAAAGGCTGGATTCTCATAACGCTATAAATAAGTGTGAAATATTGAGCTATGCGATATATTGTACATCGCTATGCTGCGGACTCGGGTTGCTGGCCCGCGTCCCGCCGTGTGTAATTGGGGCAATGAGAACCCATGGACAGTGAGGACCGTGCCCCATGCCCCCCAATCTGCCCACCGAATTGCTGCGCACCTTCGTCGCCATCGTCGACGCTGGCACCTTGCAGAAGGCGACGGAGCGCATCTTCCTCACCCAGTCGGCCCTCAGCCTGCAGATCAAGCGGCTGGAGGATCTGCTGCAGACGCAGCTGTTCTTGCGGGAGGGCCGGCGCCTGACCCTGGCGCCGGCCGGGGTCACGCTGCTGGGCTTCGCCCGCAAGATCCTGGAGATGAACGAGCAGGCGGTCAGCGCGGTCACCGCCGGGGCCTTCGCCGGGCCGGTGCGGGTGGGCATGGTGCAGGACATGACCGACAGCCTGTTAACGGGCGTGCTGGCCAGCTACGCCCAGATCCACCCCCAGGCGCAATTGCACGCCCGCATCGCCGGCACCGCGGAACTGCTGGACCTGCTGACGGCCGATCGGCTGGACGTGGTGGCGGGCTTCGGTCCGGCGGGCGATCCCAACGGCGTGCTGACCGTGCCGGTGTGCTGGATGGGCAATCCCGAGCTGTTGAGCGCCGACGTGCTGCCCCTGGTGGTGCTGGAAACGCCGTGCCGCTTCCGTGAGGCGGCACTGGCGGCCCTGGACCGTATCGGACGTCCCCACCGCATCGTGGTGGAAACCCCCAACCTGTCCAGCCTGCGCGCCGCCGTGCGCGCCGGCCTGGGTCTGACCTGCCGCGCCATGGCCTTCGACCCGCTGCCACCCTTGCCGCAAGGCGTGTTGCCGCCGCTGGCGCCCGTCAGCGTCGTCCTCGCCCACCGCCCCAACCCGTCGGAGTCCATCGCCAGCCTGATCGGCCTGGTGAGCCAGGCGATCAGTGCCCAAGGTGCCGGGGACGATGACGGTGAGGAGGATGAGCCGAGGGCGAACGCGGCTTAATCCCAGGACTGTCCGGGCAAGAAAAGGGCCCGCTGGAGCGATCCGGCGGGCCCTTCGCGTTGGGCAGCTTACGCGTCATATCCCGGCGATTCCCGAGCCAGGCGGCGCAACAGGCCGGCCCAGGGCAGCTTGGCGTGATCGGGGCGGTGGTTGGCCACCTGCTGGCGCACCTCGGCCTGGGCATGTTCCGGGGCCAGCAGGATGCCGTCGCGGCCGGCGCTGAGGGTGCGCACCTGCAGGGTGGCGGAGCGTTCCAGGGCATGGATGCCCAGGAAGGCGTGGGCGGCGGTGGGGCCCAGCGCCAGGGTACCGTGGTTGCGCAGCAGCATCAGGCTCTTGTCGCCCAGGTCCGCCACCAGCCGCTCCCGCTCATCCAAATGCAGCGCGATGCCTTCATAGTCGTGATAGGCCAGGCGCGGGAGGACGGTCAGCGAATGCTGGTTCAGGGGCAGCAGCCCCTCCTTGTGCGCCGAGACGGCGATGCCGTCGGCGGTGTGCAGGTGGATGACGAACTTGGCGTCGGGCCGGGCGCCGTGGATGGCCGAATGGATGGTGAAGCCCGCCGGGTTGATACCGTATTCCGTGTCGCCCCCCGTTGAGTCGTTCCAGGCCGGCGCCTGCAGGATGTTCCCGTCCAGGTCCACCTTCACCAGGCTGCTGGCGGTGATCTCATCGAAATACAGGCCGTAGGGGTTGATCAGGAAATGCTCCTCCGGCCCCGGCACGCGGGCGGAGATGTGGGTGTAGATCAGGTCGGTCCAGCCGAACAGGGCCACCAGGCGGTACAGCGCCGCCAACTCCACCCGCACCTGCCACTCCGCCTCATCCACCCGCCCCTTCAGGGACTGGATGCCCAGGTAGGATCCGTCCGCCATCGTCATTCTCCATCATGATGATTGGCCTTCACCGTCGATCCACGCGGGCGATACGTCAAATTGGGGTTTTTAAAGCATCGCTTGAGTGCCCCTGGGGCCGCCACCACTCTCCGATCCGCTCCCCTATCCGCTCAAGGAACTGTTGAGACTTATCAAACAGTCGGCGTCCCCTGCGTCCGTTACCCTGGGCCTTGGCGGTAATCATTTGGGTTCGGGTGCATCATGGCGTGGGGTCGGGATTGGTCGCGGCGGGGTTTCTTGCGGGCGGGCGTGGGGCTGGGGGCGGTCATCGCCGTTCCGGCGCTGCTCACCGGCTGCGATGACAAAAAGGCGCCGGGCGTCCTGAAGGTGGGGGACCAGCGCGGCGGGCTGCAGGCGCTGCTCAGCGCCTATCCTGACGACAAGCCCGGCCTGGACTATCAGGTGGAATGGGCGCAGTTCCCCAACGCCGCCCCGGTGATCGAGGCGCTGAACGCCCGGGCCATCGACGTGGGCGCGGTGGGCGACGCGCCCTTCGGCTTCGGCCTGGCGGGCAAGGCGCAGGTCAAGGCGGTCGCGGCCTACCGCTCCAGCGGGGCGGGTACCGCCATCTTGGTGAAGGGCGACGGTCCGGTGCGGACGGTGGCTGACTTGGCCGGTCATACCATCGCCACCAGCAAGGGCTCCATCGGCCATTTCCTGGTGTTGCGCGCGCTGGCGGAGGCGGGGGTGCCGGTGGACAGGGTCACCATCGCCTTCCTGGCGCCCAACGACGCCAAGGCCGCCCTGCTGGCCGGCAGCATCGACGCCTGGGCCACCTGGGACCCTTACACCGCCTTGGGCGAACTGCACGACGGCTTGACGGTCCTGGTGAACGCGGAGGGGCGCATGCCCGGCCTGTCATACCTGTTGTCCACGCCGGCGGCCCTGTCCCAGCGGCGCGACCTGGTGCGCGACTTCGTCGGCCGCATCAACCGGGCCCGCGACTTCACCCGCGCCCAGCCGGACAAATACGCCGCCGTCTTCGCCGAGCAGACGGGCGTGCCGGCGGAGGTGGCCCTGCTGATGATCCGCCGCACCAACTTCCAGCCCGTGGTGATCGACGACGGCATCATCGCCGACCAGCAGAGCGTGGTGGACCAGTTCGCCAAGGTGGGGCTGGGGTGTGACGGGCTGGATGTCCGGCCCGCCTTCGAACGGTCGCTCTGACGCGAAGAAGCCGGGATCAAAGGCCGCGCAGCATGGCCATGAACGGGGCGACCCGTGACTGGTGGGTTTCAACCGCCTCACCCAGATCGACCCCACCCAGGTTGGCATCGCTGCACAGCCCCAGGAAAAAGGTGGCGATCATTCCCGCCACCGCCCTGGCGTCCAGCGCCGGGTTCGCCGCCGCCACGTTGCGCTCAAGGCTGTCCAGGCGCCGCGCGTTGTAGGACCGGATCAGGTCCGCCGCCGCGTCCGGCAGGGCGCCGAGGGCGCCGGTGGCGTTGACGACGAGGCAGCCGGGCTGGCTTTCCAGGATGAACGGCGCCTCGGTCAGGAATTTTTCGATATTCGCCCAGCCCAGCGGTTCCCGCGCCAGCAGGCGCAAGGCCGGCCCCGTGTCCAGGTAGCGTTGAAGGGCGGCCAGGAACAGATCCTCCTTGCCCGTGAACTCGGCATAAAGGCCCGACTTGTTGACGCCGGTCGCCTGTTCCAACTGCTGCACGTTGGTGCCGGCGTAACCGTGCCGCCAGAAAAGCGGGATCGCTTTGTCCAGGACGGCGTCCCGCGTGAATAGCTTCGGTCTGGCCATGCCCTCATCCCACCCGGTCTGTGCCAATCGGTCCAATAATCGCGCCCGGGAGCTATATTGAACCATATGGTTCATAAAGTCATTGACGGAATGCCCCGAGGGGGTTATGAACTAAACAGTTCGAAATAGGCGCCCGGTCGCGGCCTGGCTCGGAGTGACAAATGCGTTTCACGGTATCGGACAGGATCGGCTTCTGGATCGCCGCCGGGGTGGTGGCGCACACGCTATGGACCAGCGCCGCGCCTGCCATGGTCTATCCGCTGTATGCCACCCATTGGCACCTCAGCCCCACCATCACCACCGGCATCTTCGCCGTCTATCCGGTCACGGTCGTCGCCGTGCTGATCCTGTTCGGAAACCTGTCCGACCAGCTTGGCCGGCGGTTGGCCATGCTGTTTGGGGTGGCGGCTTCCGCCGCCGGCGTCCTGCTGTTCGCCATGGCCAGCGGCGTTGCGGACCTGTTCATCGGCCGCTTCCTGATGGGCGTGGGGGTGGGGCTGTCGGCCGGCCCATCGGCCGCCGCCCTGGCGGACTATGCCGGCGGGGCCGCCGGTGCCTCCCGCGCCAGCGCCGCCACCCTGGTGGCGCAGTCGGCCGGCCTGGCCGCCGCGCTGTTGGTGGGCGGGGCCTTGGTGCAGTACGCGCCGTACCCCGCGCACCTCAGTTTCTGGGTGCTGGGCGCCCTGCTGCTGTTGCTGTTCGCCGGTGTCGCGCTGTTGCCGCGCCGGCCGGCCGCCGCCGCCGCCGCGGGGTGGAGGCCGGCGTTGCCGCAGGTGCCGGCCGGCTTGGGCGCGGTTTTCGGAATCACCGCCTTCACCGTCATGATCGCCTACGCCCACGGCGTCATGATCGCGTCCTTGGGCGCCCAGGTAGCGCGGGATCTGGTGCGGTCCAACAACAGCCTGGTCAATGGCGCCGCCCTGGCCTTGTTCGCCATCGCCCTGGGCGTCACTGGCCTGTTCGCCCGCCGCTTGCGGGCGGAGACCGCCATCCTGATGGGGGCTGGCGCCTCCGTCGCGGGCATGGGCTTCCTGGCCACCGCCGTGCTGGCGCACAGCCTCGCCGCCTTCCTGGCCGCCACCGTGACATCGGGCATGGGATACGCCTGGATGGTCTATGGCGGCCTGGCCGCGCTCAATGCCGTGGCGCCACAAGGCTCACGGGGCGGGTTGCTGTCCGCCGTCTTTCTGCTGGCCTACCTGTTCACCAGCGTTCTGGCCTTGGCGTTGGGCCGGCTGGCGACGGCCACGGACATGGCCATCGCCGTCCTGACCGGGGCGGCCATCATGACAGCCCTATGCGCCGTCCTGTTGGTCCTGATGGCCTTGCGCTCCGGACGGGGCCTGGGCACGAGCGTCAGCGCGCCGTTGGCCTGAGCATTTTGAACCGTTTGGGTGCAATCCGTCCAAATCGTCCGGCTTCATCCAAGCCTCACTCGCCCCGCCGCCGGGATGCTGGCAGCGGGGCGGGTGGCCAAGGCGACTTCAGTCCTCCGCCGCCGCCAGCAGGGTCTCCACCTCCGAGGCGCGGGTCAGGGTGATGTCCACCGGGCAGCGGTTGGCGATGGACAGCAGCTTGGCCCGCTGCTCCTCGTCCAAGGGGCCTTCCAGCACGATGGTCCGCGTGAACAGGTCGGCTGGCGTCTGGTCCGGCCGCTTGGTGTGGGTCACCCGCGTCTGGGCGCGCACCAGGGGCAGGCCCTTGCGTTCCGCGTACATGCGCATGGTCATGGTGGTGCAGGCGGCCAGGCCCGCCGACACGAAGTCGTAGGGGGCCAGGCCGCTGTTCAGGCCGCCCACGTCCACCGGCTCGTCCGCCAGGAACTGGTGCGGGCCGCTGCGCATGGCCAGCTGATAGCGCCCGCGGCCGGTTTCCACCGCCAGCACGCCGTCCGCCTCGCCATGCGGGCTGGGCGCCGCGTCCTGCGGCGGCAGGTAGCGCCCGGCCCAGGCGGCGATGACGGCGGCGGCATAGTCGGCATCGGCCGGCCGGGTCAGCAGGTGGTCCGCGTCATCCAGCGAGACGAAGCTCTTGGGGTGCTTGGCCGCCACGAAGATGCGCTGCGCGTTGTCGATGCCCACCGTCATGTCCCCGGGGGCGTGCAGGATCAGCAACGGCCGGTGCAACTGACCGATACGCGCCGCCAGATCCTGCTGGCGGGCGTCATCAACGAAGCTGCGGCGCAGGACGAACGGCCGGCCGGCCAGGTCAACCTCCGCCTCCCCCTCCGCCTCGATGCGGCCCAGCGCTTCCGGCCCCACGGTCCGCAGCACATGGGCGACGTCGGCCGGGGCGGCGATGGTGACCACCGCCTTGACCGACGGCATGTCGCCTGCCGCGGCCAGGGCGGCCGCCCCGCCGAAGCTGTGGCCCAGCAGCAGGCCGGGCGGCATGCCCGCCTGGGTCATGGCGGCGCCCGCCGCCACCAGGTCATCGACATCGGCCGCGAAGCCACCGCCGGCGAAGTCGCCGCCGCTCTTCCCCAGGCCGGCGAAATCGAAGCGCAGGACGCCGATGCCCGTCATCGCCAGCGCGCGCGCCAGCCGCGTGGTGGCCAGGCTGTCCTTGCCGCAGGTGAAGCAGTGGGCCAGGATGGCCCAGCCGCGCGGCGCGCCCTCGGGCGGTTCTATCCGGCCGGACAGGCGATAGCCCTTGGCGCTGTCGAAATCGAATTGCTGGCTGGCCATGCCGGCCTCCTTATCCCCGTGTGCTGGCCCCCCTTGTACCACCGTCGGCGGGGCGATGGCCAAGGGAAGGGCCGCCAATAACGGGCGCTTATCGGCCCGTGACCCGGCGCAAATGGCGTTTCAGGCTGTCCTTGGGGATGCGCAGATCCTGACTCCACGCCTCGATGTCGCCGGGATGGCGCTGCATGACGTCCAGCAACTGCTCCGCTGGGATGTCGCCGGCGGTGCGCAAGGTGGGGGAGCGTTCCATCAGGCGGTACAGGCTGGTGCGCGACACGTTGAGAAGCTCGGCCGCGGCCTTGACGTTCCAGCCCGCCCCCTCCAGCGCCGCCAGCAGTTCCGCCTCGTCCACCGTCGCCGGGTCCCGGCGTTTGCGCTCCGCCGTGTCGGGCGGCGTGGCGCGCGCCGGCACACCCGTGGCCGCACCCGCGCCAGCCATCGCCGGCCGGGGGGACGGCGCGCCGGCCGCTAGGTCGGTCGCCAGGGTCACCGGCGTGCCCAGCCGGATTTGCCGGGCGACGCCGATCAGTTCCCGGATGTTGCCGGGCCAGCTGTGCAGCAGCAGGGGCATGACCTTCACCGCCGACAGCGCGGCGGGATCGAAGGCGTTCAGGTTGGGCTCGCCCCGGGTCAGGAAGTGGCGCAGCAGCAGGCCGATGTCCACGCGGCGCTCGCTCAGCGGCGCCAGCTTGATCACCACGCCCTCCAGCCGGCGGCGTAGCGGCTGGTTGAAGGCGGGGTCGTCCAGCGGCCTGTCCGTGGCGGAAATCACCCGCACGTCGGCCTTCTGGTTCCGGGAATCGCCCAGCTTGCGGTACTCGCCACACTCCAGGGCGCGCAGCAGCATGGGCTGCACCTCCTTCGGGGTGTCGCCGATTTCATCCATGAACAGCGTGGCGCCGTCCGCCAGGGCGAACAGGCCGCTGCGTTCCCGGGTGGCGCCGGTGTAGGCGCCGGCCGCGGCGCCGAACAGCTCGGCATGCGCCAGCGCCGGCGACAGCGTCGCCATGTTGATGGTGTGCAGCTTTTGGGTGGCGCGGCCACTCAGGGCATGGATGGCCGACGCCACCAGTTCCTTGCCCACGCCCGTGGCGCCGCTGACGAAGACGGGCAGGGCGGTCGGCGCCGCCTGGCGGATCAGGCCCCAGGCCACCTGCACGCTTTGGCTGATGCCGATCAGCCCGTGCTTGGCCGCCTCCGTCTGGATGGGCAGGCTCGCCTCGAAGATCGACAGGATCACCGTGTCGGACAGGCAGATCAGGATATCCGCCCCCAGCTCATCCAGGCTGACGGTCTGCGGGCCCTCGATCACCCGCCCGTTGACGGAGACGGACATGCGGCTTTCCGGTGGCCGGATGTCGAAGGTGCGCGGGCCCCGCCGGCGGATTTCCAGCGGCTGGCGCGAGATGTGGCGGTCTTCCAGCGCGCGCAGGTTCTGCCCCACGGCGGAGCGGAACAGGGGCTGGAAGCGGCTGAGGGCGAAGGCGCCGTCCGGCCCGAAGGCCAGCGGGGTGATCATGCCGACCAGGCTGGGGTCCGGATGCCAGACGATGCCCAGGCAGGCGACGGTATGGTCCCGACCACTCCACGGTGCCGCCCCGTGCAAGGTGGGGGCGGCCGTGGCGTCCGGGTTGTAGCTGGCGTGCATGATGCCCTCAAACCCTCGCAAAAAATGATCAATTCTTAGAAACCACGCCATATGCGGGTATAATTATGTATCACCAGAGCGAAATAAGATACACTTCTAGCCGTTGTCACCTGAAATCACACCGTGCCCAAACGGGGTAGTCGTTCAATTTAATCATGGTTGTGGACGCGCGCAAATCGCGGTTGGGGGAGCTGGATGTTCGCGCAGACCATCAGCAAGTATAAGATTGAGCGTATTATTGGAACTGGCTCCTACGGCACCGTGGTCCAGGCGACGGATCCTGTGCTGAACCGCACGGTCGCGCTGAAGATACTGCGCCAGACCGACGCCCCGGCGGACGGCCTGAAGACCCACATCCGTGAGGCGCGCGCCCTGGCGCGGCTGCAGCACCCCAACATCGTCGGCATCTTCGGGCTGGAGCAGGAGGGCGACCAGACTTACCTGGCCATGGAGCATGTGGAGGGGGAGACGCTGGCCGCCCGGCTGGCGCAAGGGCCCCTGCCGGTGGACCAGGCGCTGGACATCGCCGCCCAGTTGGCCGACGCCCTGGCGGCGGCCCACGGCCAGGGCGTGGTGCACGCCGACATCAAGCCCGCCAACGTCATCCTGGACCAGCGCAGCCACCCCCGGCTGGTGGATTTCGGCCTGGCCCGCCTGTCCGGCATCGCCCGGGCGCAGGACACCCTGGCCGCGACCATGGAGCGGGGGGACGGCCTGCGCGGCACCGTCAGCTATATGGCGCCCGAGCTGTTCATGGGCGCCCAGCCCGACACCCTGTCCGACATATTTTCCTTCGGCGCCCTGGTGTTCGAGATGCTCGGCCGCCGCCGCGCCTTCGACGCCCCCAGCGAGGGCGCCGTCATGCAGCGCATCCTCAACGGCCGGCCGGATTCCCTATACGTCCCCGGCACGCCCCTGCCCAAGCCGCTGTGCGACCTGGTGGACCGCATGCTGGCGGTTGACCCCGCCGCCCGCCCCGCCACCATGGACGCCGTGCGCGACGCCCTGCGTGCCATCGCCGCCGGGGCCACCCCGGCGCCGCCCCCCAAATCGGTCCAGCCGCCTCGCCGCGCCATCGCCTGGGCCCGCCGCCACGGGCGCGCCCTCGCCGTTGCCGGGGTGGCGGGCGTTGTGCTGACGGCCGGGTTGGTGATGGAGTGGCCCGCCGTGCGCGACCGCCTGCCGGGGCATGCCGGCACGGCGAGCATACAGTCCATGATCGATACCGCCATGGACCGCCTCTATCACGCGGAGGACAAGGGCGCCATCGACGCGGCGGTTAGCGGCTTTCAAAAAGTATTGGCGCGCGATCCGAACAACGCTGCGGCTACCGCTGGTCTGAGCCTAGCGCTGTTTTCGCGCTACATGTCTCAACGACCTGACCCCACAGTGCTGCAACAGGCCACCGCCGCCGCGCGTTTGGCCCTTTCATTGGACGATCAATTGGCTATGGCACATGTTGCTGTAGCTTGGGCCGAATATCATTCAAATAATAAGGAAGGTGCATTCGATCAATTTCAAAAAGCTTTAATTCTTGAAGATGGCAATGCTTTTGCAATTCAAGGAATCGCGTCTGTATATTCGATAAAAAGGGATCCAAATTCCGCTATTAAGATTTTAAGATACGGCCTTAATTCGCACCCAAATTTCTTCGAATTTTATTATCAGATTGGCGCCGTTTACTTTAGCGTGGCAGATTATGTTCAAGCTGAAGAGATGTTCAAAAAAAGCTTGGAGTTGGCCCCAGACAGTGCCTACGGCTATGCCAACCTAAGCGCGGCGCAACATATGCTGGGCCGCACGGTTGAGGCTATCCAGACGGTGCAGCGTGGGTTGCGCATCCGGCCGTTGCCGCAGCTGTACAACAACCTGGGTAATTACTTGTATTTCCTGGGTCAATACCCTCAGGCGGCGGAGGCGTTCGAACGTCTGACGCGGGTGGAGGGTTACAGCCAGTATTACGTAACCTGGGGTAATTTAGCCGATGCGTATCGTTGGACGCCGGGCAAAACGGCGGAGGCTCGAGACGCCTATCGCGTGGCGCTACGCCATCTCGAAACTCTATTGGCCAACTCCCCCCAGGATCCGACCCTCAACGTCAAGGCTGCGCTTTTCCACGCCAAGTTGGGGGAGGAGGCGCCCACCCTCACGGCGCTTGACTTGGCCTTGGCTGGAAATCCCACACCAAATATTTTGTTCAATGCCGCTGTTGCCAACGAAGTCCTTGGCCGGCGAGACCAGGCGCTGGATCTGTTGGCCCGTGCGCGAGCCGCCGGCTATGCCGCCAATGAAATCGACCATGAGCCGGAGCTGGCGCAACTGCGTCTGGACCGTCGCTATCAACTATCCCTGATCAAGAAGGAGGATACCGGTGACCAGTGAAAACGGTACCACGCCAACCGTCTACACCATGCGGTTGGACTTCGATGTGCGCCAAGTCAGCACGGCCTTGCGTTTCAACTTGCTGGGTAACGAAGGATCGGACCCCACAGGTGTCGAGCCCAACGGAACGCCGGCCATGCAACCGTCTGGGGTGGCTGCCGGCGGCTATCAATTACAGAACGGCGACGGGATCAACGTTGTTATTTTCGCGTACTATGATCCGACCACGACGTCGGCCATTGCCATCAAGGGCTTGACATTGGTGGCGCTCCCGGCGCCCTACAGCGCCGATTGCCCATTGCCGGCCAATGAACAGCTCTACCTTTCGCCTTGTGACGCTAACTACGCAACATGCCATATTAATATCTGGCAGCCGAATGGCGATCCTGTGAGCGCAAGCGCGGTCTCCAACCCCACTTCGACCACGGTGCAAGCTTTTACGACGCAGCAGGCGTTTAATCCGCCTCAGCAGTCGAGCCTGGGGTCGACCCAGGGGGATATGAACACGACGGATAGTTCTATGAGTACCGGCGACGCGTCAAACCTAACCGTGAGCGCCCCATCTGGACTGTGGCAGATCATGGGTTTCCTTTCGGTGGTGGTGACGTCGATTAAAAGCGTGCAGACGCACCGGGTCTACACCTTCGATCCGGATCTCATGGTAGGAGGGGTACTTCCTCCGCAGCCACCGCTGCCTTCTACCAGCGCCAGCCACTAAAGCCCTCAACTTAACGCGCGGCGCCGGCCGTTCGACGGCCGGCGCTATCTCTTGTGCCCGATGATTATTAGCCATGGGGTATTCGTAGGTCTTCAATATCCAGCCGCTGTGTAGCGCCTGCCGCCCGTCGTCGTCGCCTCGCTACATTTGACGCCGTCCGATGCTGCTTACCCACCCGCGCCCCACCCTTGAGAATTTTAAAAGATTCACAGCACCAGAAGTCCATTGCCGCATTAAATCCCACGTCATTTAATGGGTATTAGTGATCCTTGATCACCGAAATTTCCCTGTGAAATGAGGTGCGGCTTTGTCCCTGGTCCTTGACGACCCCCAGGCCCCGGCGCTGCCCGGGGCCGCGCGGCCCGCCGGCGCGCCCGCCACCGCGCCCATCGGCGCCCCCCTGGTCCGGCGCCTGCTGTCCCATCTTGGCAATTCCCGCTGGACCGTGCCCCTGGCCCTGGTGCTGGCGTGGGAGGTGGGGTCGCGGGTGGGGTTGGTGCCGCCCCGGGTGCTGGCCGCCCCCAGCGCGGTGCTGGTCACCTTCTGGACCTTGCTGGTGTCAGGGGAACTGCCGTCCAACCTGCTGGTGTCGCTGGCCCGCGTGGTCACCGGGCTGGGCATCGGCGTCACCGTGGGCACGGTGCTGGCCGTGGCCGCCGGCCTGTTCCGGCGGGGGGAGACGCTGGTCGACCCCCTGATGCAGATGCTGCGCACCTTGCCCTTCCTGGCGCTGGTACCGCTGTTCATCGTCTGGTTCGGCATAGGGGAGGTGCCCAAGGTGGCGCTGATCGCCCTGGGCGCCGCCTTTCCCACCTACCTCACCCTGTTCTCCGGCATCCGCGCCATCGAGGCCAAGCTGGTGGAGGCGGGGCGCAGCTTCGGCCTGTCGCGGCTGGAGTTGATCACCAACGTCGTGCTGCCCGGCGCCACCCCGTCCTTCCTGGTGGGCCTGCGCTACGCCCTGGGGCACGCCTGGCTCAGCCTGGTGGTGGCGGAGCAGATCAACGCCTCCGCCGGGCTCGGCTACCTCATCAACAACGCCCGCGACTTCATGCGCACCGACATCATCGTCGTCTGCCTGGGCGTCTACGCCGTCCTCGGTCTTGGCACCGACTTCCTCGTCCGCTTGCTGGAACGCCGCCTGCTGGCCTGGCGTCCCACCTTCCTGGAGCGCTGACCCATGGCTTCCCCCATCGCCCCCATCGCCGCGCCGTCCCCTTCGGCGTCTTCCGGCCCCGCCGCCGTCCGGGTGCGCGGCTTCACCCGCCGCTTCGGCGACGTCACCGTGCTGCGCGACCTGGACCTGGACATCGCCCCGGGTGAGTTCGTGGCCCTGCTGGGCCGCAGCGGCTCGGGCAAGACCACCCTGCTGCGCACCCTGGCCGGCTTGGACGCCGCCCCGGCTGAGCAGGTGTCCACCCCCGGCGCCCGCGCCGTCGTCTTCCAGGAGCCGCGCCTGCTGCCCTGGAAAAAGGTGTGGCGCAACGTCACCCTGGGCCTGAAAAGCGGCCGCAGCCGTCTTCAGGCCACCGCCGCGCTGGAGGAGGTGGGCCTGGGCCATCGCGTTGACGCTTGGCCGGCCACGCTGTCGGGGGGGGAGGCGCAGCGCGCCGCCCTGGCCCGCGCCCTGGTGCGGGAGCCGCAACTGCTGCTGCTGGACGAACCCTTCGCGGCGCTGGACGCGCTGACCCGCCTGCGCATGCACCAGCTGGTGCTGTCGCTGTGGCGGGCGCACCGGCCGGCCGTGCTGCTGGTCACCCACGACGTGGATGAGGCGATCGCCCTGGCTGACCGCATCCTGGTGCTGGCCGACGGCCGCCTGGCGGTGGAGGAGAAGGTGACCCTGGCCCGCCCGCGGGAGGCGGGGCCGGAGTTCCAGGCCCTGCGCCGCCGCCTGCTGGGCCATCTGGGGGTGGAGCAGCCGGCGCCGCGCGACACGGCGCCCCTGGCCTTCATTCCGCCGGCGCCGCCGGCCGGCGGCATCCGCGCCGCCTGGAGCCGGCCATCGGCCCCCGCCGTTAATGGTCATAACGGCCACAACGGCCATGGGGGCGGCTTCACCAACGGCGCCCGCGCCGGCGCCCAGCTGGGCGGGGGACTGTCATGACGGCGGCCCTGCGCCGGGTGGCGGCGGACCAGGAGGGGCTGGCCGGGGCGACGCTGGACAGCGCGGCGCTGGATGGCATCCTGGCAGGGCTGACCGCCGAGTTCGCCGCCGGGGCGGCCGCGCATGACCGCGACGGCAGCTTCCCCTTCGAGAATTTCCACAGCCTGCACGCCCAGGGGCTGCTGGCCCTGACGGTGCCGCCCGCCCTGGGCGGGGCCGGGGCGGACCTGGCCACCACGCTGAAGGTGGTGCGCGCCGTGGCCAAGGGCGACCCCGCCACGGCCCTGGTGCTGGTGATGCAGTACCTGTTCCATGCCACCGCCGACCAGCGTGCCGTGGCCGACGCGGTTTACGCCCGGGTGGCGCGGGACGCGGTGGAGAAGGGCGCGCTGATCAACGCCCTGCGGGTGGAGCCCGATCTGGGCACGCCGGCGCGCGGCGGCCTGCCGGCCACGGTGGCGAGGCGCACGGCGGACGGCTGGTCCATCAGCGGGCACAAGCTCTATTCCACCGGCATCCCGGCGCTGACCTGGCTGCTGGTCTGGGCCCGCACCGATGAGCCGCAGCCGCGTGTCGGCGGCTTCCTGGTGCACCGCGACAGCCCCGGTATCCGCGTGGTCGAGACCTGGGACCATCTGGGACTGCGCGCCAGCGGCAGCCACGACGTGATCCTGGAGGATGTGCCCACGCCGCTCGACCATGCGCTGGACCTGCGGGCGCCCGGGGTGGCCGGGCCGCGCGACGCCCTGTTCGGCGCCTGGGCCGCCGTCCTGACCGCCGGCATTTATGACGCGGTGGCGGAGGCGGCGCGCGACTGGCTGATCGCCTTCGCCCGTCAGCGGGTGCCCAGCAACCTGGGGGCCGCCCTGTCCACCCTGCCGCGCTTCCAGGAGGCGGTGGGCGCCATCGACGGCCTGCTGCTGTCCAACCGCGCCCTGCTGGCCGCTGCCACCCGCGGGGAGACCAGTGCGGTGGAGGCCGGCCTGGTCAAGCATCTGGTGACGGAGAACGCCATCCAGGCGGTGGAGACGGCGATACGCCTGACCGGCAACCCCGGCACCACCCGCCACAACCCGCTGGAGCGGCATTACCGCGACGTGCTGTGCGGCCGCATCCATACCCCCCAGGCCGATGCGGTGCTGCTCGGCGCCGGCCGCGCCGCCTTCGCCGCCGCCACACCGAACTGACGCCCCTTATCCTTAAGAGGTTCCGCCATGTCCAACACCTTGCAGTTCATCGGCTTCATCGGGTCGCAGGATGGGTCCGAGACCCGGCCCGGCAGCGGCCCCATCATCGACCGCGACTACATCGGCACCGTGGCGCGGGCCCAGGAGTATGCCGGCTTCGACCGTGTGCTGATCGCGCACTCCAGCGCCTCGCCCGATGGCTTCCAGATCGCGGCCTACGCCGTGCAGCAGACGGAGCGGCTGAAGATCCTGCTGGCCCACCGTCCCGGCTTCGTGGCGCCTACCCTGGCTGCCCGGCAACTGGCCTCGCTGGATCATTTCAGCCAGGGCCGCCTGGCCGTGCACATCATCACCGGCGGGTCGGATGAGGAACAGCAGCGCGACGGCGACTTCCTGAACAAGACGGAACGCTACGCCCGCACCGACGACTATCTGGAGGTGGTGCGCAAGGTGTGGACCAGCACCGCCCCCTTCGACCATGACGGGCCCTATTACAAGTCGCGCGGCTCGCATTCCTACGTGCGGCCGGTCAACGGCACGCTGCCCATCTATTTCGGCGGGTCCTCGGACGAGGCCATCGCCGTGGCCGGCAAACATGCCGATGTCTACGCCCTGTGGGGCGAACCGCTGGACGACGTGCGCGACACCATCACCAAGGTGCGGGCCGCCGCCGCCCTGCATGGCCGCCAGGACCATGTCCAGTTCAGCCTGTCGCTGCGCCCCATCCTGGGCCGTACGGAGGAAGAGGCCTGGGCCAAGGCCGAGCGCATCCTGGAACAGGCCAAGCACCTGCGCGCCACCCAGTCGACCTTCCGGCCGGTGCGCGCGGGAGAGCCGCAGAACGTGGGCTCCCAGCGCTTGCTGGCGGCGGCTGCGGCCGGCAAGGTGCGGGACAAGCGCCTGTGGACGGAGATCGCCGCCCTGACCGGCGCCCAGGGCAATTCCACCAGCCTGGTGGGCACGCCGGAGCAGGTGACGGAATCGCTGCTGGATTACTATGATCTCGGCGTCCGCACCTTCCTCATCCGGGGCTTCGACCCGTTGGTGGACGCCATCGAGTATGGCCGTGACCTCATTCCCCTGGTGCGTCAGGCGGCGGCCGCGAGGGAGGCGGGACACGCGACGGCGGTGGCGGCCGAATGAGCCCCATCCGCGTGGTCAGCCAGCTGACCGAGCCCATCAATGCCGAGGTGGCGCGGCGGGTCAGCGCCGCGACGGGGGAGGGGGCGGTCGAACTGATCACCCTGCCCCGGGGGGTGCCGGCCGAGTGGCCGCGCGACGCCGACGTCTTCGTGGCCGCGCCCTTCCGCCGTGCCGGTGGCGACCTGCCGGCCCAGCCGCCGGGCTGGCCGTTCAACCTGCGCTGGGTGCAGCTGGTCTCGGTCGGCATCGACTTCTATCCCCACTGGCTGTTCGACGGGCCGGTGGTGACGGCGGCCAAGCGCACCTCCGCCACCGCCCTGGCCGAGTTCTCGCTGGCCGCCATCTTCGCCGCCGCCAAGCGCTTCCCGGAGATCTGGGTCAGCCGCGCGGACGACTGGCAACCGTCACCCCTAGGCCTGGTGGAGGGGGCCACCCTGGGCATCGTCGGCTTCGGCGGCATCGGCCAGGCCCTGGCGCCCAAGGCCCTGGCCCTGGGCATGACGGTGCTGGCCACACGGCGCGGGGCCGGCGACCTGGGCGTGCCGGGTGTGGAGCGGGTGGATGATGTGTTGGAATTGTTCGCCCGCGCCGACCATGTGGTGCTGGCGGCGCCCGCGACGGCGGAAACCCATCATCTGGTGAACACCCGCGTGCTGGCCGCCGCCAAGCCCGGCCTGCATCTGGTCAATGTGGCGCGCGGCGCGCTGATCGACGACCAGGCGCTGCTGGCCGCGCTGGCGGAGGGGCGGGTGTCGCTGGCCACCCTGGACGTGACGCATCCGGAACCTTTGCCGGACGGCCACCCGTACTACAGCCACCCCCGCGTGCGCCTGTCGCCGCACACCTCCGTCTACACGCCGGATACCCACGCCAACCTGGCGGCCCAGCTGGCCCATAATCTGATCCGTTTTCGTCGCGGGGAACCGCTGGAGGACGTGGTCGATCTGGCGCGCGGCTACTGAAGGATAAAGGAAAGATCGAACCCATGATGCTGATATCGCGCCGGTCCGCCCTGCGGGGGCTGGCGGCGGGGGCCTTGGGCCTGGGCGCCCTAAACCTGGGTGCCTGTGGCCGCAAGAAGGACGCGGACCTGGCCGGCGTCACCCTGCGCGCGGCGACATACCGGGGCAATCCGGACTCCTTCTTCGAGCAGGCGGGCGTGGCCGACACGCCCTACACCCTGGAAACGGCCCAGTTCGCCGGCGGCAACCTGATCGCGGAGGCGATCAACGCCCATTCCCTGGACGTGGGCGGCATGAGCGAGATCCCGCCCATCTTCATCGCCGCCGCCAACCCCTTGGTACGCATCATCGCCGTGTTGCAGGGCGACGTGAACAACCAGGTGGTGCTGGTGCCCAAGGACAGCCCGCTGCAGACCACGGCGGACCTGAAGGGCAAGCGCGTGGGCTATGTCCGCGCCACCACCACGCAATACATGCTGCTGAAGATCCTGAAGGAACAGGGGCTGACCTTCGCCGACATCACCCCCGTGGCGTTGTCGCCGCAGGACGGCCTAGCGGCCTTCAACCAGGGCAGCCTGGACGCCTGGGTCATCTATGGCGTGGTGGTGCAGCTGGCCCGCGAGGGTGGGGCGCGGGTGCTGACCACCGGCCTGAACCGCCTGTCCGGCAACTATCTGGTGGCGGCCTCCAAGGACGCCCTGGCCGATCCGCTGAAGCGGCGCGCCATCACCGATTACCTGCAGCGCTACGCCAAGACCCTGGCCTGGATCGAGGCCGATTACACCCGCTGGGCTCGCCTTCGGGCGCAGCTGACCAACATCCCCGAGGCCGCCTACCTCCAGGAGTACCGGGAACGCAGCGCCGCCTATCGCCTGCTGCCCGTCAGCGACGCGGCCATCGCCTCGCAACAGGACGTGGCCGACACCTTCGCCGCCGCCGGCGTCATCCCCGCCCCGGTGGATGTGCGGCCGCTGTGGGACGACAGCCTGCATGAGGTGTTGGCGAAACTTTAAGGGCGCCTGATTGCGGGGTCGTGGGATCTGCGGTATTTTCCGAGGGCAACCGGGGAGAGCGGCTACTCCCCCCGGCGCCCTTCACCTCCCCAGTTTCAGTTCAACGGCCATGCCGAGGAACCGGAAGCGGAGATGAAGGAAGAAGGATCGGATGAGCATCCAATTTCCTTTCTTCCTGTGGCGGGGAGGCGGCCCATCCGCCCCCTGACCACGGGAAGATATTCATCGAAAACCCGGCACGCCCACAACCCATGGGTTGCTCTTTCGGCATCCGACATAAGGGTGCGGATTTTTTTCGACCGCCATGTCACACGGCCGTGAAGCCATCTCGTCTTTGGGTCATGCGATGACGCATGATCTGATGGAGATGACGATGAGCACCCATACCCCCCGCCTCACTGACGCGTTCAAGCTGGCGCCCGAGACCATCAAGGGACTGCTGGCAGCCAGCACCGCCCTCAAGGCCGGCGGGCTGGAGCCGGCGCTGCTGGAACTGGTGAAGATCCGCGCGTCGCAGATCAACGGCTGCGCCTTCTGCCTGCACATGCACGTCACCGACGCCCGCAAGATGGGGGAGACGGAGATGCGCCTGCACCTGCTGAACGCCTGGCGGGATTCCTCGCTGTACACCGATCGGGAGCGCGCCGCCCTGGCCTGGACGGAAGCCTTGACCCGCGTGGCCGACACCGGCGCGCCGGATGAGGACTATGCCCTGGTGCAGGCCCACTTCACGGAGGCGGAGCAGGTGCATCTGAGCCTGGCCATCGGCCTCATCAACCTGTGGAACCGCCTGCAGGTGGGCTTCCGCGCCGCCCACCCGCCGGTGGCCCATAGCGCCGCGACGGCCGCGTGATGGGGGAGGGGGACGCCACCGCGATCTTCCAGGCGCAGCGGCCCCGGCTGGTGCGCCTGGCCTATCGCATGCTGGGCTCCCTGGCGGAAGCGGAGGATGTGGTGCAGGACGCCTACCTGCGCTGGCGCCAGGCGGACCAGGCCACGGTGGAGGTCCCCGCCGCCTTCCTGTCGCGCATCGTCACCCGCCTGTGCCTGGACACGTTGAAGTCGGCCCGGGTGCGGCGGGAGACGTATGTCGGCGCCTGGCTGCCGGAGCCCCTGGCCGGCAGTGATGAGGACGCGGGCGAGGATGACCTGACTCTGACGCTGATGTTGGCGCTGGAACGGCTGTCGCCGCTGGAGCGGGCGGCCTTCCTGCTGCACGACGTGTTCGGCGTGGCATTGGATGAGGTGGCGGGCACCCTGCACCGCGATGCCGCCGCCGTGCGCCAACTGGCCGTGCGCGCCCGCCGCCATGTGCAGGAGGCGCGTCCCCGCTATCCCGTGGCGCCGGAGGAGGGGGAGCGCATCGCCCAGGCCTTCTATGCCGCCTCCCACCTGGGCGATGTGGACACCCTGCGCGGCCTGCTGGCGCAGGACGTGGTGCTGCGGGCCGACGGCGGCGGCAAGGTGCATGCCTTCCGCAACCCCATCGTCGGGGTGGACCGCCTGACACGCCTGTTCGCCAGCCTGCACGCCAAGGGGGAGTTCCAGACGGCCGTCTTCATCCGGCCCCTGCGCATCGATGGCCTGCCCGGCTATGCCAGCATGGAGCGGGGCGCGATGCTGCAGACCACCGCGTTCGAGATCGAGGATGGCCGCATCACCGCCATCTACATCACCCGCAACCCCGACAAGCTGTCCCGGATCGCACAGGCGCTGGGGATGGTCGTCGGGAACTCATAATGGAGTGCCCCTGGCGCACGGTTGCCCGACACTTGCGTCAGGAGCGCCTTCCTTGCATCCTTTCGTCGCAAACCTGGGGGAGTTTTGCGCCATGACTCATCGTATCCTGATCGTCGGCCAGGATCCCGACACCGTCGACTACACGGCACCAGGGATCATCCCGGGCATGACCGCCGACAAGGTTCGGGCAGGCGTGACCGCGTCCAAACAGTCGCTGGAGGGCCAGGGCTACAGTTGCGACAGCTTGTATATCCAGCCCGCCCCCGCCGTGGCGGAGACGGAAGTCGCCGCCGCCTTGTCCCGCGCGACCTATGACGTGGTGGTGATCGGCGCCGGCATCCGCAACCCGCCGGCCAACCTCATCCTGCTGGAAACGGTGCTGAACACCATCCATCGCGCCGCCCCCCAGACCCGTATCGCCTTCAACACCCGGCCGGATGATACCGACGCGGCGGCGGTGCGGTGGCTTGGGCGATAGCGGCCAGGCGGTTTCGGTTGTCGCCATCCTAACGGAAATATCTGTGGTATTGGCAAAAATCACAGTCATTTGACGGTTAATCACCGATCACATAAGCAAATCTCGTTTTTATGGAACTGTGAAATACGCCAAACGAGTGCTTCCCCATTCGTTTCGCGGAGCACTCTTCCATGGTTCGCCGGGCCTCGTTTTCCCCTGTTGCTGTTTCCTCGTTGCTGCTGGGGAGTGCCCTGTGCGCGCTGACGGCATCCACGTCCGCCCAGACGGCCCCGGCCCCCGTGGCCGAGGCAGCACCGGATCTGGAAGCCAGCGGCGGCATCGCCGACATCGTGGTGACAGCGGAAAAGCGCCAGACCCGCCTGCAGGAAACGCCCATCGCGCTGACCGCCTACACCGCCGACACTCTTCAGGACCAGCACATCAGCACGGTACGCGACCTGGCGGGCCTGGTGCCCGGCCTGACGGTGCCGCGCGGTGGCATCACGCCGACGACCCAGCTGTTCTTCCTGCGCGGCATTGGTGAGACCGACCCCATTTTCGACCCCGCCATCGCCCAGTATGTGGATGACGTCTACATTCCGCGCTCCATCGCCGCGTCGCCCCTGCTGGCGGAGTTGGAGCGGGTGGAGGTCTTGCGCGGGCCGCAGGGCACGCTCTATGGCCGCAACACCAGCGCCGGCGCCATCCGCTACATCACCCGCGACCCGAACGACGAGGTGCGGTTGTCGGTGGATGCCGGCGTCGGCACCTGGGGCGCGTTCGAGAGCCATGGCTACGTCTCCGGCCCCCTGATCGCCAACAAGCTGTACGCCAGCCTGGCCTATGGGCATGAGCAGCACGACGGCTATACCCGCGATCCCACCATCAACAAGGACGTGAACGACCTGAATGTGGACAGCGCCCGCGCCAAGCTGAAGCTGCAGGCCACCGACGACCTGGACATCCAATTGACCCTGGATGCCAAGCGCGACCGCTCCACCACTGCCTATTACACGCCCAAGAGCCAGCCGGGCGGCGGCTTCGACCCCTCGCTGTCGTTCGCGGAGCCGCAGCCGCAGAACAACTCCAACTCCGGCGGGGCGGCGCTGCGCATCACCCAGGCCCTGGGCGACAAGCTGACCCTGAAGTCCGTCACCGCCTATCGCCTGTTCGGCCAGGCCCCCGTCACCTACGACAATGACGGCGAGGCGGCGGTGAAGCAGGTGAACTTCATCCGCTATTACGAGAATGAGCTGACGCAGGAGTTCCAGGCCAACGGCAGCTGGGGTCCGCTGGACTTCACCAGCGGCCTGTTCTACCTGCACGAAAACTTCTCCAGCGACCGCAACGGCTTCAGCTATCCCAGCCTGGCCAACCCGCCGCAGGACCAGGTGGGCAACACCAAGACCGACAGCTACGCGGCCTACGGCCAGGGTGACTACCACGTCACCGACAAGCTGACCGGCACCGTCGGCCTGCGCTACACCATCGAAAGCCGCGACTTCACCTATCGACAGTTCGACGACACGTTGACGGGCACCCGCATCACCGACGCCGCCGGCAACCCCATCGTGCCAGCCACCGCCACCAACAAGGCCGGTGCCTTCCAGACCAAGTCGGACGCTACCTGGTATTCCCTGACGCCCAAGTTCGCCGCCTCCTACCAATGGACGCCGGACCTCCTGACCTATGCCAGCTATTCCAAGGGCTTCAAGGCTGGCGGCTTCGACAATCGCGCCAGCGCGTTGATCAACGCCCAGCTGCCCTATCAGCCGGAAAAGGTCGAGACGTATGAGGTGGGCGTGAAAAGCCAGTGGTGGGAACGGCGCCTGCTGGTCAACCTGGCACTCTACTACAACGACTACACCAACCTGCAGGCGACGGCGACCGACCCGGCCACTCTGCGCTCCCGCCGCCTGAACGCGGCGTCGGCCTATACCGAGGGATTTGAGCTGGAAACCACCATCCAGCCGTTCGAGGGCTTGCGCTGGGACAATTCCGCCAGCTACACGCTGGCGCTGTACGACCAGTTCCCGAACTACGCCGGCATCGGCACCAGTGCCAGTGGCAACCGCTTGCCCTACGCCCCGCGCTGGACCTTCCGCACGGCCCCCACCTACACGCTGCCGCTGGCGGTGCCGGGCCAGGCGCAGGTCGGCGTGGACGCCCAGTTCCAGACCCTGTCCTACGCCGACGTGGCCAATTCCTGGCAGGTGGCCATCCCGGCGCAGTGGAACGTCAACCTGTTCGCCAAATACACGACGGAGGACGAACGCTGGACCTTCTCCGCCACCGTGCGCAACCTGGCCGACCGCCGCCTGCCCCAGGGTGGCAGCTACTCCGCCTCCGCCGCCGGCACGGTGTGGACCTTCGTCGAAAGCCCGCCGCGTACCGTGTTCTTCAAGGTGGGGTATAAGCTGTAAAAGGACGGGGCCGTATTCTCTTCCTATGGTCAATGCCATAGCATGTGGGGATACGTGATTGCGGTAAGGGCGGCGGGCATGCGCGGATGGGCGATGCTTACTGGGCTGGTGGTCATATTGTCATGCCAACAAGCCCATGCTGACCGCCCGATACCCTCGGGATTGGAACGCGGAGATCTGACGCCGCAGGCGGCATTGGCGGATTGGGTCTCCGTCACCCAAGCGCTGGCAGGCTTTCAGGATAAGGGTGTTATTAATCGACGGCTTTTGAACGCCGTGCCCAGTAGTACTTTTTCTTCCGATGATTATACGACCTTTCAAGCGTGCATGGCCCAGTTGCAGGCCTTGAAGATACGCCGGATCGATAGTCATGCTGGTTGGTGGCCCACCTATTGGGTGACACTCAATACCGATGGCTGCGGCCATGACGATGAGTACATATACATCTTGAAAGTGAGGCGGTCACTGTGGGGTCATTTGCGGGTAACCGACATTGAGCGCTGGAATCTCTAGGCACGGCAGACCCCAAATCTCGGAGACGCCATGAACAGTGAAAACAATCCTTTGGTGGACCGCGATCAGCCCGCATGTCCGCAGGGGGACTGGTCAGGTTTCTTTGCGGCGTTTGAGGGAGTGGAGATTCCGGAAGACTTCCTGTCCGCGCAGGAGCGGGGGCAGCGCGCGCACGATCGTGATCCTTTCCAGTGGCTGAATGCTTCGTCAGACCTTCCTATTATGGTGATCGAAGATCGGGCCCAATAGGCGTTTGGCCTCGCGCCTGACCACCGGGCCTCAAGCCCAACTTCAGGAAAACTCGATTTCCCCGGCCCTGGTCCAGCCCCTAGCCTGGATAATTCACCGCCCCGATTTGCCCGGCTCATGCTGGTGACGCAAGTTCGCGCATAGGATGTGAGGCGCCCACCGCCCCCCCCCGCT
>NZ_VITR01000013.1 GCF_007827955.1 Nitrospirillum pindoramense | reverse complement strand
CCACTAAGGCCGAAGCCTTCGTTCGACTTGCATGTGTTAGGCATGCCGCCAGCGTTCGTTCTGAGCCAGGATCAAACTCTCAGGTTCAATGCGGTTCATCCTCAAGCATGAAGCTCGATGACGACCTCGACGGAAACCAACCTTCGTCGGCACCTAAACCCAAGTCCGTTCCTGAACCCCCGATCCCTCAGGGGTCAATTTCAGAGCATGTATTCAAGATGCGTTCTGGTCGTTTCCATGTTGCTGCCCGTACCGGGCCCATCATCGGAACCGCCGTCTGCGCATCCCTTCTCAAGACGTTCACTTGTTCAAGAACCCGTGACCCAAACGCAAAAACGCGCTCAAACCACAACCCCATCCTTGACCGATCCCCAGGAGGATCAGCCCATACCCGGACAGGAAGGGCAAATTCCGTTTCGTCCAGCGGCGTTACCGCCAGAACCGCCACCCCTCAACCACCAGCGTCAACCGCCAGAACTCAGGGATCGCTTCGCCGTCGCGCCGTTCGTTGTCGCCCGCCGCGTCGGTGAACGGGGTTATAGAGACCCCACCCGGGGCCTGTCTACAGAAATCTTGCAGCACCATGACGATTTTTGTCCAAGCCCCCGAACCAAGCGGCAAAAAGGCCAGACGCCAAGGCCAATCCATAGACGATCCCTATATATGATCGCGCGCGCGTGCACAGGCACAGCACAGGTCCATAGGCCGGCGCTTTCGCCTGCCGGCGCGACCAGCGAAGGAGGCGCCGTGCTTCGCCTCAATTTCGCCACGACCCGGGTCTATGTCGCGGGCCGGCCGCACGGACTCAAACCTCGCTGTCTTTCAAGTCTTATTAACGTGCCGTACGTAGGATGTTCCCGTTGACAGTGACAATCACGTCACGCGAGGATTGGCCCAACCGATGGCCAGGCATTTCCTGCCTTTTTGAGCGGTTGTCCTGGACCCAACGGATGAGAATGAGAAGAAGCTGGGGCGTTACGACCTGCCGAGCCTCCGGGGCGCACGCACCGGGGTCGGCGTTTCCAGTCGTCAGTTCCTCTCCCCCAGGCCGGGCTCCCCTTTCGGGGACGGAGTTCGGTGTGGGGATTTCCGTGGCGCGCTTGGCGCCATGGCAAGGCCGTTCGGCAGGGCGGCCCGTCGACACTGTGCCCGGGGACCGGCAACGGCATCCCGGAAAACTGCGCCCGATGGGGCCCCTGTGTAGCTTTGAGGTCAGAGGATTTTGACGATGCGGTTTGGATTGGGGGAGTGGGGGCCTTGCTGAAACGGATCGCCGTGACATCGGCCGTCGCCCTGACCTTGGGTGGCATCGTTTCCCTGGCGTCGCTGGACGACACGGGCACCGTGGCCGTGGCCCCGCAGGCCCTGCCGCCGGCGCCGCCGTCCGATGTGGACCCCGACCTGGCCGCAGCCGCCGCGGCCGCGCCCAAGGACCAGCAGGTTCCCCAGCAGACCACCGTGGCCACCGCCGCGCCGCCGCAGGCCGGCACACCCCAGGCGGGCGCCCAGCTGTCCGTCGATCCGGTGGAACGCCGCCATGTCAATGTCGGCCGTGGCAGTACCCTGATGCAGGTGCTGATGGACGGCGGCGTCCCCGCCGACAGCGCCCACAACGCCATCAGCGCCCTGAGCGGCGTGTATGACGTCCGCCGCATGAAGGCGGGCCAGGGCATCACCGTGCTGTTCGACCACAGCGAGGGTGACAAGTTCATCGGGCTGGAGTTCCAGCCGGCGGCCGAGCGCGCCGTGTCCGTCGCCTTCAATGGCGGGCGCTATCAGGCGCGGCAGATCGACAAGCCGCTGGAGAAGAAGCTGGTGGCCGCCCGTGGCCGCATCACCAGCAGCCTGTCGGAAGCGGCCAGCGCCGCTGGCGTCCCCTACCCCGTGTTGGACGCCTTCATCAAGCGCTACGCCTACGATGTCGACTTCCAGCGCGACCTGCAGCCGGGCGATACCTTCGAAATCCTGTTCGAGCGCTATTACACCGAGGATGGCCAAGCCGCCCGCGATGGCGAAATTCAGTTCGCCTCCCTGACCTTGTCGGGCAAGGAGAAGGCCATCTATCGCTATCAGGCCGCCGGCGGGACGGCCGACTATTACAACGCCCTGGGCGAAAGCATCCGCCGCGCCATCCTGCGCACGCCCATCGACGGGGCCCGCGTCACCTCCGGCTTCGGCATGCGTATGCATCCGGTGCTGGGCTACAGCAAGATGCACAAGGGCAAGGACTTCGGCGCCCCGGTGGGTACCCCCATCTATGCCGCCGGTGACGGCGTGGTGGAGCAGGCCGGGCCGTTCAGCAGCTATGGCAACTACGTCAAGCTGCGCCATGGCAACCAGATGGAAACCGCCTACGGCCATATGAGCCGCATCGCCAAGGGCATGCGGGCCGGCCTGCGGGTGGCCCAGGGGGACGTCATCGGCTATGTCGGCGCCACCGGCCGCGCCACCGGCCCGCACCTGCACTTTGAGGTGCTGCGCGGCGGCCAGCAGATCAACCCCGACAGCAAGGAGGCCAAAATCGAGGCCGGCCGCAAGCTGGACGGCAAGGATCTGAAGCAGTTCCAGGCCATTGTCGCCCAGGACCAGGACACCTTCCGCGACATGCAGGAAGGCATGACCATGGTGGCCGGCAAGCCGGGTGCCGGTCATGTGGTCCAGGCTGCGGTTAAAAGGCACTAAGTGCAGAGCCCCAAGACTGAACTTGTAAGACTGAACTTGGCGGAAAGGCTAGTTTCAGCGGCTGGGCACTTGAGGGCGAGATCGTCAGTTGCCTGAAACATCCGCCGGCGGGGCGATGACTATACCGGGCAAATTGCCACTTTGGGGCCGTCTGACAAGATTGGCTTGCGTCATTGGGAATTCCACAAGAACAAAAGGCTGTGCCATGAGGTCGACAATAAAGATTGCGCTTGTCTTCTTGTTCACCATGCTCTCAGCAAACGCTCTTGCTGTTACAACCGAGAACAATAAAATAATTGCTCATGTAGGGGCACAGAGCAACGGCTGGGCCTACATGTCCTTCACGACAGCACCATCATTATCTTGTTCCTGGGGCCTCATTTATATCGACATCACCACCGATGCCGGAAGATCCGTTTATTCTATGGCTCTTACCGCGAAAACAACCAATTCCCCCCTATCGCGCATTGATTACAATCTCCAAAATGGAATGTGCATAGCTACCATTTTGGAATTCTAGCGCCGATCGTAGGTTTATTAAGGCAGCCATCCCCAATGGCCCTTGCCCTGGGTGCGGTATCAAAAAGGGCTGACCCCGCAGGAGCCAGCCCTTATCATTGGAGTATCAATGCACCGTGGGCGGCTGGCCCCACAGGCTTTCACCAGAGGCCGGCGGCGCCTTCAGGGACTCCCCGTTCAGCACCAGCCCTTCCGGCCCGGCCGAGACGGTAATGGTCTGGCCGTCGGCGATACGCCCTTCCAGGATGCGGGTGGCCAGCGGGTTCTGCAGTTCCCGCTGTATGACCCGCTTCAGCGGCCGGGCGCCGTAGGCCGGGTCGTAGCCGGCGTCGGCCAGCCAGCGCAGGGCCGCATCGTCCATTTCCAGGGTCATGTTGCGGTCGGCCAGCATGCGCCGCAGGCGGCCCAGCTGGATGTTGACGATGCCGGCCATGTGCGGCCGCGACAGGCGGTTGAAGATGAGGATCTCATCCAGCCGGTTCAGGAACTCCGGCCGGAAGGAGCCGCGCACGACCTCCAGCACATGGGCATGCGCCGTGGCCACCGCCGCCGCATCCGCCCCGTCGGCCAGCGAGGCCAGCGCCTCCGACCCCAGGTTGGACGTCATGATGATGAGCGTGTTGCGGAAGTCCACGGTGCGGCCCTGGCCGTCGGTCAGGCGGCCGTCGTCCAGCACCTGCAGCAGCACGTTGAACACGTCGGGGTGGGCCTTCTCCACCTCATCGAACAGCACGACCTGGTAGGGCCGGCGGCGCACCGCCTCGGTCAGGGCCCCCCCCTCCTCATACCCGACATAGCCGGGAGGGGCGCCGATCATGCGGGCGACGGAATGCTTCTCCATGTATTCCGACATGTCGAGGCGAACCATGGCCGTCTCGTCATCGAACAGGAATTCGGCCAGCGCCTTGGTCAGCTCCGTCTTGCCCACGCCCGTTGGGCCAAGGAACAGGAAGCTGCCGATGGGACGGTTGGGGTCCTGCAGGCCGGCGCGGGCGCGGCGCACGGCGTTGGACACCGCCACCACAGCCTCGTCCTGGCCCACCACGCGGCTGTGCAGCTTCTCCTCCATGCGCAGCAGCTTTTCCCGCTCGCCCGTCAGCATCTTGTCCACGGGGATGCCGGTCCAGCGGCTGACCACGGCGGCGATGTCACCGTCGCGCACCTCCTCGTTCAGCATGCGGTTGCCGCCGGCCTCTTCCGCCTCGCGCAGGCGGCGCTCCGTCTCCGGGATGACGCCGTAGGTCAGCTCGCCCGCCCGCGCCCAGTTGCCGGTGCGCTGGGCGTTTTCCAGCTCCGCCCGGGCCTGTTCCAGCTGTTCCTTCAGCTTCTGGGCGCTGGACAGGGTGTCCTTCTCCGCCTGCCACTGGGCGGTGAGGTTGCCCGACTGCTCCTCCAGCTCGGCCAGTTCCGTCTCCAGCTTGACCAGCCGGTCCTTGGAGCCCTGGTCGGTCTCGCGCTTCAGCGCCTCGCGCTCGATCTTCAGGCGGATGATCTGGCGGTCCAGCTCATCGATCTGCTCGGGCTTGCTGTCCACCACCATGCGCAGCCGGCTGGCGGCCTCGTCCACCAGGTCGATGGCCTTGTCGGGCAGGAAGCGGTCGGTGATGTAGCGGTTGGACAGGGTGGCGGCGGCCACGATGGCGCCATCGGTGATGCGCACCCCGTGGTGCAGTTCATACTTCTCCTTCAGGCCGCGCAGGATGGAGATGGTGTCCTCCACCGTCGGCTCGGCCACGAAGACGGGCTGGAAGCGACGGGCCAGGGCCGCGTCCTTCTCAATGTACTTGCGGTATTCATCCAGGGTCGTCGCGCCGACGCAGTGCAGTTCGCCGCGCGCCAAGGCGGGCTTCAGCATGTTGGAGGCGTCCATGGCACCGTCGGCCTTGCCCGCCCCCACCAGGGTGTGCAGCTCGTCCACGAAGACGATGACCTCACCCGCTGCGGACTGGATTTCCTGCAGCACGGCCTTCAGCCGTTCCTCGAACTCGCCGCGGAACTTGGCGCCCGCCACCAGGCCGGCCAGGTCCAGCGCCATCAGGCGCTTGTTCTTCAGCCCCTCCGGCACGTCGCCGTTGACGATGCGCAGGGCCAGGCCTTCCACGATGGCGGTCTTGCCCACGCCGGGCTCGCCGATCAGGACGGGGTTGTTCTTGGTGCGGCGGGCCAGCACCTGGATGGTGCGGCGGATTTCCTCGTCACGGCCGATGACGGGGTCCAACTTGCCGTCGCGGGCGGCCTGGGTCAGGTCGCGGGCGTATTTATTGAGCGCGTCGTAGCTCTGCTCCGCCGACGCGCTGTCGGCGGTGCGGCCCTTGCGCAGGGCGTTGATGGCCTGGTTCAGGGCCTGCGGCTTGGCGCCGGCCTCGGCCAGCACCTTGGCGGCCGCCGTACCCTCGGCCATGGCCAGGGCCAGCAGCAGGCGCTCCGCCGTCACGAAGCTGTCGCCCGCCTTCTGCGCCAGTTGCAGGGCGTTGTCGAACACCTTGGCCAGTTCGCGGCTGAGGCTGATCTGCCCGGCGCCGGGGCCGGACACCACCGGCACCTTGGCCAGCGCCGCCTCCACCCCCGCCAGGGCGCGGGCGGGATCGGCGCCGGAGGAGCGCAGCAGGTTGGCCGCCAGGCCTTCGCTGTCGTCCAGCAGCACCTTCAGCAGGTGTTCAGGGTTCAGGGTTTGGTGTCCGCCGCGTAACGCCAGCGTCTGCGCCGCCTGCACGAAGCCACGGCTGCGCTCTGTGAACTTTTCGAAGTCCATCTCGATAGCTCCCGATGTCGGCCAGAGCGTCCGCCAGGCAGCCCGTTCCAGCCATGATCCACGACAATTGTGCGATCCGAAGGATGCACCTGCGATATGGGGCTTGCGGTTGGCGGCCGCAAGGTTGTTCAGGCCCTGTTCCTACATCTAATTGTCGTCATTCCGTCTTGCCCCTTGCGTTGACAAGGGGCGGGGGGCCCCCCTTAAAGTGGGCCCATGATGACGACCGTTTCCATTCTGCACTATTTCCCTGTCAAGGGGTTATCCGCCCAGACCTTGCCGGCGGTGACGCTGACCCCTGGCCAGGGGCTGCCGCAGGACCGCCGGTTCGCCATCACCCACGGCGCCACCACCTTCGACGTGCTGGCCCCCGCCTGGCGGCCCAAGAGCAACTTCCTGGCCCTGATGCGGGACGAGCGGCTGGCCACCCTCGACGCGCGCTATGACGCCGACAGCTGCATGCTGGTGCTGGCGCGCAACGGCAAGCCGGTGGCCCGCGGCCGCATCGACACCCCCACCGGCCGCCTGCTGATCGAACAGTTCCTGGCCGCCTACATGAGGGACGCGGCGGTGCCGCCGCCCTACAAGATCATCGAGGCGGCGGGCCATATGTTCAGCGACATCGAGGAAAAGGCCGTGTCGCTGATCAACCTGGCTAGCTGCAAGGATCTGGAACGGGTGACCCAGGCGCCGGTGGACCCGCGCCGGTTTCGGGGCAACCTGCTGCTGGCCGACCTCGCCCCCTGGGCGGAGGCGCAGTGGGTGGGCAAGCGCCTGCGCATGGGTGAAACCCTGCTTGAGGTCTTCAAAAACATCCGCCGCTGCGCCGCAACCGAGGTGAACCCGGTGACGGGAGAGCGTGACATGCCCGTGCTGAAGTCCCTGATGAACGGCTACGGCCACGTCAATTGCGGCGTCTACGCCCGCGTGATCGAGGGCGGGACGGTGCGGCCGGGCGACACCGTGACGGTGATCGACTAAAGCTGGGATCGACTAAAGCCGGGCCACCAGCGTCTTGGGCGCCACGGCTTGGTAGCTCTCCTTGATCCAGGCCCGCAGCAGATCCAGCGGCACGTCGTCGCCCACGCCGAATGTGGCGGTGATCCAACCCGCGCGCCCCAGGCCGTAGCCGGTGGGCGCGCAGTTGGCCATATCCAGCGCGAAAGGGGCGGAGCGGGGCAGCTTTACCGTGACATGGCAGCCCGCCTCCCTATCCCGCCCCAGGAAGACAAAAATCTTCCGGCGCACCTTCACCACCGTCTCCCCCCAGGGATGATCCTCCCACGCCTCGGGATAGGAGAGGGCGTGGGCCAGCAGCTCGGCCAAGGGGGAAACGGGGGGCGAGGGCGCGTCGGTCACGGCTTTGGCTCCGCCGGGGCCTGAGCGGGCGCGTGTTCGGTGGGTGCGGCCTCAGCCGGCGCCGCCGGCAGGTTCTCCGCCTTCCAGCGCATGGCGCGCAGGACGCGGTTGTAGCCCGACGGGTGGTCGTAGAACAGGATCTCCTCCCACGGGCCGGGGGCCAGCTTGCGGTATTCCGCCAGCTTCAGCGCCACGGTGGCGAAGCCGTCCGGCTCGCGCGCCAGGTTCAGGCCGAAGGCGTCGGCCTCCGCCTCCTGCGTGCGGATGATGGTGTTGAGCACGGGCGTCAGCACGAAGAAATAGGCGGTGAACAGGATGACGACCAAGGGCAGGCCAGCCACGTCGCCCAGGCCGGTGATGCCCCAGCGCCCACCGCGCGTCAGCCGGCCAAAGACCCGGTCCACGAACAGATAGCCGAAGCACACCAGGATGGAGAGATAGAGCAGGATGACAAAGACATGGTTCAGGACGTAATGCCCCATCTCATGCCCCATCACCGCCTTGATCTCCGCCGGGGTGCAGCGCTGCAGCAGGGTGTCGGTCAGGGAGATGCGGGTGGTGCCGAACAGGCCGCTGACATTGGCGCTGATCTTGTTGGACTGGCGGGAGGCGTTGAACTCATAGACGTCGGTGGCCGGCACCTCGTTTGAGCGGGCCATGGACAACAGGGCCTCGCGCACCGGACCGGGCTTCATCGGTTCGTATTTGTTGAACAGCGGCGCCACGAAGACCGGCGTCACCACGACCATGAGGGCCACCACCACCACGCCGAAGGCGCTGGCCCATACCCACCAGCTGCGGCCCAGGCGGCGGACGATGGCGTAGAGCACCCAGATGACCAGGGCGCCGCTCAGGCTGGAAATGGCGAGCTGGATCATCTGGTCGCCGAGCCAGCCGCCGAAGGTCTGGTTCATCAGGCCGTACTGCCGCTCCCGATACCAGTCGGAATAGGCGACGTAGGGCAGGCTGAGGGCGTAGTCGATGACGGTGTAGGCGATGAAGAACACCGGCGTGGCGAAGCGTCCAAGACCGGCCAGCCGGTCGCGCAGCCGCCGCGCCAGGCCACCGGCCAGGAACACCGCCGCCACCGCCAGCGACACCAGGAAGCGCCACAGCTGCAGCCAATAGCCGCCCTCGAAATACGCGTCCGACTTGGCCCGCACATCCGCCGGGACGGTATCCATGTAGGCCTGGGCCGCCGCCGCCGGATCGAACGCGGCGGCGGCGTGCGCCATATCGGGCGCCAGGCAGGTGCCCAGCACCGCACCGGCAAAGCCCACGGCCAAGGCCGCCGTCACCACACCCCTGTTGTTTACCCAACCTGTCATAAGCCAACCCCGAATTTCGCGCCCAAGCCCCCCTGGGCGGCGCTCATTGGCCGGCAGTGTAGGCCGGTGGACCAGGGCCGGATAGAACCGCTTCACCCAAAATCCGCGGTGCCTGGGCGGTCGGAAACCTATGGCGCCCTGGGCAGGCGGGACTCCGGCGTGGGCGGGGACAAATCCTCATACAGGGCCTGGGCCTCCGGCGCCGGCCCCCGGCGGGTCCCCAAGGCCAGCACCTTGATGACGCGGATATGGTTGCCCAAGGGGAAGGTCAGCACGTCGCCCGGCCGCACGGTGTGGTGCGCCTTGGTGATGGTGGCGCCGCCGCAGCGGATGGCGCCGGATCCGCAGAGCTTGGCCGCCAGGCTGCGGGACTTCAGGAAGCGGGCATACCATAGCCATTTGTCCAGCCGCAGCCGTCCCTGGGCCAGATCGGCGGCGTCCTCATCCTCCCCGCCGCTGTCACCCTTGCCGTTCACCTTAGACATCACCCGCCGCCATCAGGGCGCCTCCACCAACGTTCGCAGGATGCTGAAAGGGTTGTCGCTGGCCGGCACCGGCTGGGCCGGCGCGGCACCCGCCTTGCCACGCACCGCCTTGGCAGGAGCTGGCACGCGGGTGGTCTTGGGCCGGCGGCGCAGCCAGGGGGCCGGCTCCCCCTCCGCCTTGGGCTGGCCCAGACGATACCCCAGCGCGGACATGAGGGACGGCACCTCCGCCCGGGGCACGCCCAGACTGAGCACCAGATCGTCCACCACCGTCAGCGGCCCGGCCTTCGCCCGGTCGGCCAACGACTTCTCCAACCGATCCACCATGTCCACCCGAATGGCCCGGGCGCCCAAGGGGATGTAGCCGATGGCGGCTAGGAAGTCCGGCGGCAGATCACCCACCGGCAACGTCACACGGCCGGGCGCCGGCACGGCCACCGGCATGCCCCGCGCCACCGACCACAGCAGGCCGCGCAAGGCCACCGCCGCCGGCCGCGTCAGCGCCGCCAGGAACACCTGGCTGAAGCCGAGGCGCAAGCCCAGGGCGGCCAGACGCCGCCGGTCTTCCTTGGTCAGGGAGGCGATCAACGGCTCCAGCGCGGCGCGCGGCAGGCCGCCCAGCGCCTCCGCCACCTGGAAAGCGATGCCCCGGCCGGCGCCGGACAATTCTGTCCCCTGCCCCTCCTTGCGCTGCCCCTCCTTGCCGAGAGCGGCGGCGGCCAGCGCCGTCAGCGGCGCCAGGATGCGGGCGATATGCGCCTCCACCCAATGGGCCAGGCGCAGCCGCACCGGCTCACGCTGGCCGGTCTGCAGGAAATCATCCCCCACCAGGCGCACCAGAGGGGCCAGCGGCGTGGGGCCCGGCGTCAGCACGCCGATGACGGCGCCGTCCCAGCTGAGTTCCCCCCCGCCGTCCAAGGTGATGGCGGCATCGGGTGCCGTCTCCAGCGCCCGCACCCGCTGATTGATGACGTCGCCCAGGGCGCGGCGGGCGGCGGTGGTGATAGCCTTGGCGTCCGCCGCCGGCACGTCGGCATCCAACTGGAAGGCCACGCCGTGCAGGCGGCCCACCGCGTGCCCTTCCACCAGCACCCGGCCATCGCGATCCACCGCCCCCATCAGGTCCCGCCCGTCGGCCAGGCGCTTCACCAGGCCGGCGGAGCGCTTATCGACGAAGCGCTGGGTCAGGCGCTCATGCAGGGCGTCGGACAGCCGGTCCTCGATGGCGCGGGTGCGCTCCTGCCAATGGACGGCGTCGTCCAGCCAACCGGGACGGTGGGAGATGTAGGTCCAGGTGCGGATATGGGCGATGCGCGACACCAGGGTGTCGATGTCGCCCTCCCCCCGGTCCAGGCGGGCGACCTGGGCCGCCACCCAGTCCAGCGGCAAGGTGCCGGCCGGGCCGTCGCGCAGATATTTGAAGATCTGGGACAGGAGGCGGGTGTGAGCGTCGGACAGCACCTTGCGGAAGTCCGGGATCTGGCAGACCTCCCACAACAGCCGCACGGCCGATGGGTTGTTGGCCAGACGCATGAGGTCGGCATCCTGCGACAACGCCTGCAGGGCCAGATGGTCGTCCGCCTCGCGCGCGCGGATCAGCACGGGGGACGGCGGCCGTTCCTCCAGCGCGCGCAGGAGGGCCTGGGGGCTGCGGAAATCCAGGTCGACGTTGCGCCACATCAGGGTCTTCAACGTCTCGAACGTGTGGTTCTCCACCGCGTCGATCAACTCGGGATCCAGCGGCGGCGCCTCATCCGTGGTGCCGAAGGTGCCATCGGTCAGGTGTCGGCCGGCGCGGCCGGCGATCTGCGCCACCTCCGGCGCCCGCAGGCGGCGCGGCTGTTGGCCATCGAACTTGGACAGGCGGGCGAAGGCCACATGGTCGACGTCCATGTTCAGGCCCATGCCGATGGCGTCGGTCGCCACCAGGTAGTCCACCGCCCCTTCCTGGTAGAGCTGCACCTGGGCGTTACGGGTGCGGGGGCTGAGCGCGCCCAGCACCACCGCCGTACCGCCCCGCGTCCGGCGCAGCAGCTCCGCCAGGCCATAGACATCGGCGGCGGAGAACGCGACCACGGCGGCGCGGGGCGGCAGCTTGGTCAGCTTCTTGTGCCCGCTGTAAGTCAGGCTGGAGAAGCGGGGCCGGGACACGAACTCCGCCTTGGGGATCAGCTTTTGCAGCAGCGGCTTGATGGTGTCGGAGCCCAGGAACATCGTCTCTTCCGTCCCGCGGGCGTGCAACAGGCGGTCGGTGAAGATGTGCCCGCGCTCCGGATCGGCGGCCAGTTGGATCTCGTCCACCGCCAGGAACTGCGCCACATGGTCCAGCGGCATGGATTCGACAGTGCAGATCCAATAGCGGGCGCCGGGGGGAATGATCTTCTCCTCCCCCGTCACCAAGGCCACCTGGCCCGCCCCCTTGGCCTTGACCACCTTGTCGTAGTTTTCCCGCGCCAGCAGGCGCAGGGGAAAGCCCATCATGCCGCTGGCGTGCGCCAGCATGCGTTCCATGGCCAGGTAGGTCTTGCCGGTGTTGGTGGGCCCCAGCACCGCCACCACCCGGCCCCCCGGCAACGCCCCCACGCTGTCGGCGGCCCGCCTCTGAACCGGCAGGGGGGAAAGGAGGGAAGGGCGCGACGGATCGTTCATGGCACTCAGTGTTGGGGCGGCGGCGCCTGAATACAAGTCGGTCCCACGGATCCGGCGCTTCTTGAACGCTGATGGAGGGTGGGTGTTCCGGGCTGGCCCTTCTCCCCATGCGGCCAAGTGGCCCAGGGAAAAGTGGCCCTGGAAAAAGTCCCCCCGCAATGCGGACATAATGCGGGGCCATCCTTATATTGGGTGACGCCTTATACAGGGCGACGGCCGAACAGGCACGCCGCTTGATTCCGCCCGGCCCAGCGTATCACCTCGCACCATCCAGGCCCCTTGGGAACCCGTTCATGTCCGTTCGCGCCCGCATCGCCACCCTGTCGCTGTTCTCCCTGCTTCTGGGCACCACCGCCCTGGCCACCCCGGTGACGCAAGAGGGGGCGGACAAGCTTGCCCGGCTGGCGGAACAGCAATTGACCAAGCCGGCCAACCCGCACAAGAGCGACAGCCTGCGCCTGACCCTGACCGGCCACGCCAGCGCCGCGCGAGAGGGGGACCATTACCGCCTGAGCCTGCCGGGGGCGCAATTGCACCTGGGCGACGACAGCGTGCTGGACCTGGGCACGCTGGTCCTGGCCGTGACTCCCACGGCCGACGGCCACTGGGACGCCACCGGCACCCTGCCCAGCCCCATGGGCGTGTTCGACGGCCAGGGCATGCGCATCGGCGAAGTGCGGCTGGGCAGCCAAAGCCTGCGCGCCCGCTGGACGCCCGACTTCCAGACGGTGGACCTGCTGGACGCCAAGGCCGGCGACATCCGCTTCATCCCCCGCCCCGGCCACGGCGCCGTGGCCATGGACGCCCTGACGGTGCGCTTCATGCCCGAGGATGAGGCGCGCGGGCGGTGGAGCGGCCCGGTGCGGGTGGAGGTCAACAAGCTGCAGACCAAGACACCGGACGGTGCCGATGAGACGCGGCTGCTGCGCGGCCTGCTGGCCATCGACCTGACGGATTTCAACATGACCCAGGGCGCCCTGCTGCGCGTGGGCGGCGGGACGGAGCCCGGGCCCGCCGGCGCCGTGTTGTCGCGCATGAAGGGCAGCTTCAGCCTGGACGGTTACGCCAGCCATGATGACGAGGGCCGGCCCTATTCGCTGAAGACCCTGACCGCCAGCGTCATCGCCGACAATATGGAGGGTGACCACGGCGTGCTGTCGCTGGACTACAGCCACCGGGGCCTGGTCAAGCCAGCCGCCGCCGGCCAGGCCGACCCCATCCCCGAGAAGGGCGACCTGCACCTGAAGATCAGCGACCTGCCGGCGCGCACCCTGGCGGAGGCGGACTGGACCACCCTGCCCGGCGACACCAAGCACCGCAACCGCGCCATCAAGGAACGCACCCTGGCCGCCCTGGGCCAGGCGGGCAGCCACCTGACCATCGACAAGCTGGACTTCCAGGCGCCCGACGCGGCCCTGATGGGCAGCGCCGCCCTGGTGTTCGACGCCACCAACCCGCGCGGCCTGACCGGCACCCTGTCGCTGCTGATGCACGGCCTGGACCACCTGCCGGCCAACAGCGTGGGCAACGGCCCCATGCTGGGCTTCTTCGCCCTGCAATCCTTGGGCGCGCCGGAAGGCCAGGGCCGCCGCTTCAGCCTGGACTTCCGGCCCGACGGCCATGTGAAGCTGAACGGCAGCGACGTCACCCTACTGATGACCGGCCTGGCCAAGCTGCCCTGATGACCAGGGCGGTGAACGGTTGAGGCCCGGTGAGTAAGGGTGGCGGTCGAGCCCTAGCGCGTCACCATGGGCACGAAGGCCACGGCCAGCAGGGGGCGTTCGCGGACGGCACCGTCTAGCCCCTTCTCCACCAGGCACAGTTGCTGCGGTCCCTGGGCCGGCCCCACCGGCAGCAGTAGCCGGCCGCCGGGCCGCAGTTGCGCCACCAGCGCCGGCGGCACCATCGGGGCGGCGCAGGCGGCCAGGATGGCGTCGAAGGGCGCCGCCTCCGGCCAGCCGGCGTGGCCATCACCGACGCGCACAGTGACCCCCTTCAGCCCCAAGGCCGCCAGCCGCCGCTCCGCCGCCTGCGCCAGGTCGGCAATGACCTCCAACCCGAAGACCGTCGCACCCAAGTGGGCCAGCAGCGCCGTCTGGTACCCGGAGCCGACACCGATCTCCAACACCCGGTCGCCGGGCTGGAGGCGCAGCAGTTCCGTCATCAAGGCCACCAGGGACGGCTGCGACAGGGTCTGGCCGGCCGCGAGGGGCAGGACGTCATCGCGGTAAGCGCGTGCCGCCACCCCCGGCGGGGTGAACAGTTCACGCGGGATGGCGCGAAGGGCATCGGCCACCCGGTCGCTCAGCGCCGGAAGGCCCAAGGAACGGTCCAGCGCCATGCGCCGGGCGATGGCGGACACCAGCGCCTCCCGCTCCGCGCGGCGGGCTTCCAGGTCAACGGTCGGGGTGACGGGGGAAGCGGTGCGTTTGAACCACGACATCTGACACCCCCGGTGGCGGTGCGGGCAAAAAATACACGGGATCAGGTCCTGCCCCCGATGGAGGGGCTTGCGTCCAAGCCGCCGTCCCCTCATATCGGGGCGCGACGGCCGGCCCATGCCTGGGGGGCCGTCGGAACCAGGTTCACCACGCCGGCGGCGCCACGACAGGGCCGCCCAGAAAAGAGGACGGAACACGCCCATGAGTGAGGAGAAACTCAGCTTCCAGGCCGAAGTCTCCCGGCTGCTGGATATCGTCGCGCATTCGCTGTACTCGGAAAAGGAGGTTTTCCTGCGGGAACTGATCTCCAACGCCTCGGACGCCTGCGACAAGCTGCGCTACGCCTCCCTGACCCAGCCGGACCTGACGGCCGGGGACGCCAATTTCCGCATCACCCTGACGCCCGACACCGCCGCCCGCACGCTGACCATCGCTGACAACGGTATCGGCATGAACCGGGAAGAGCTGGTGGAGAACCTGGGCACCATCGCCCGGTCCGGCACCGCCAACTTCATGGCCGCCCTGTCGCAGAAGGCAGAGGCGGAAAAGGCCGGCGAGAAGGACCTGTCGCTGATCGGCCAGTTCGGCGTGGGCTTCTATTCCGCCTTCATGGTGGCGGGCGAGGTCGAGGTCTTTTCCCGCAAGGCGGGCGACAGCCAGGGCTGGCGCTGGGCCTCGGACGGCAAGGGCTCGTTCACCGTCGGCGAGAGCGACGATGCGCCCGCGCGCGGCAGCCGCATCGTCCTGCACCTGCGCGACGGCGAGGATGACTACCTGCAGACCTACCGCCTGCAGAGCATCGTCAAGAAGTACAGCGACCACATCAGCATCCCCGTGCTGGTGGGCGACGACGAGAAGCCGGCCAACGCCGCCTCCGCCCTGTGGACCCGGTCCAAGAGCGACATCACGGCTGAGCAGTACAAGGAATTCTACCACCACGTCAGCCATGCCTTCGACGAACCGTGGCTGACCCTGCACTGGCGGGCGGAAGGCGTGTTGGAATACACCAACCTGCTGTTCATCCCCGAATCCAAGCCCTTTGACCTGTTCGAACCGGAGCGCAAGCACCGGGTGAAGCTGTACGTCCGCCGCGTCTTCATCACCGAGGGGCCGGAGGGGCTGATCCCGGCCTATCTGCGCTTCCTGCGCGGCGTCGTGGACAGCGAGGACCTGCCGCTGAACGTCAGCCGCGAGATGCTGCAGCACAACCCCATGCTGGCCAAGATGCGCACCGGCATCGCCAAGCGCGTGCTGGGCGACCTGGCCCGCAAGGCCGACGATGCCGACGCCAAGGCGGACTACGCCCGCTTCTGGGAGAACTTCGGCGCCGTGCTGAAGGAAGGCCTGTATGAGGAGCGGGAGCAGCGCGACACCCTGCTGAAGCTGCTGCGCGCATACAGTACCCACGGCGATGAGTTGGTGAGCCTGGAAGACTATGTCGGCCGCATGAAGCCGGGCCAGGACGCCATCTACTACATCACCGGCGAGGACAAGGCGGCGCTGGCCCGCAGCCCCCACCTGGAAGGCTTCCGCGCCAAGGGTGTCGAGGTGCTGTTCCTGACCGACGCGGTGGACGAGTTCTGGCTGCAGTCCGTCACCCAGTACAAGGACCACGCCTTCAAGTCCGTGACCCGCGGCGGCGCCGACCTGGCCAACGTCACGGCCGAGGACAAGGCCGAGGAGACGCCCAAGGCGCCGGAGGACAGCGTTGCCGACCTGGTGGCGCTGGCCAAGCTGACCCTGGGCGACGCGGTCAAGGACGTCCGCACCTCCGAACGCCTGCGCGAGAGCGCCGTCTGCCTGGTGGCCGACGAGGGCGACATGGACATCCACCTGGAGCGCATGCTGAAGGCCCACCGCCGCCTGGACGAGACGTCCAAGCGCATCCTGGAGGTCAACCCCGGCCATCCGCTGATCCGCCGCCTGGCGGAACTGGCCAAGGCCAACGGCGCCGGCGGCGCCCAGGGTGAGGCCCTGGCGGATGCGGCCTGGCTGCTGCTGGACCAGGCGCGAATCCTGGAGGGTGAGGCGCTGCCCGACCCGGTGGCTTTCGGCCGCCGCCTGGCGACGTTCGTGGAGAAGGGCCTGGCCTGATCAAGGCCACAAGCCCGCCCGTTTACAGCGTGTTCATGCCCCGCGCGGTTCGCCGTCGCGGGGCATGGCGTTTTTGCAACGGGCGGTGGCCGCACGGAACCCAATACGCCAGGCCGAACGGTTTCGCCCTTTTCTTGCCGCTAACTGCTGGCATAGTCCGCAACCGATCAGACGATGGGCCCCTGGGCGAACCGGATAGGCATCGTTGTCGGGTCGACACGCGGCTGCACAGGGGGGCACCCTTGCCGTCGTTGACGAGGGTTCCCCGGGGACTGGCCCCGGGGCAGCAAGGGCGTGAGCCGGGCGGGGTTTGCATGGGGTTGTCGACCGGGGCGTACGCCCCCAGTGACCGGAATGGGCCACGGGCCGTGATGTGGGGCCGTGCCGCCACCACCGCCACGCTGCTGGCCACCGTATTGATCTTCGCCCCCCTGGGGACGGCGCAGGCCCGCGACCTGGCGGACCTGATGAAGGACCGCTTCCCCGTGACCCAAGGGGACGCCACGCCCGATGACAGTGACCAGACCGTGCTGGCGCGCTTCTACCGGGCCCGCGGGCTGAAGCCCCTATGGGTGGACCATGGCGAGGCCACGGCCACCGCGCGCACGGCCTTGGCCGTCCTGGCCCACGCCGATGAGGAAGGGCTGAACCCCAACGACTATTCCGCCGCCACGCTGACCGGCCAGCAAGGCCACCTGGACAGCCCAGAGGCCCAGGCCAGCTTTGAATCCGGCCTCAGCCTGGCGCTGGTCCACTACGCCAGCGACGTGTCGGTGGGACGCATCATCCCGACCCTGGCCGATCCGGAGCTAGTGATCGACCGGCCGCCCTTCGACCGCGCGCAGTTCCTGGCCTCCGTCGCCGCGGCGCCGGATCTGGCGGCCCTGCTGGCCGGCCTGCCGCCGCACCGGCCGGAATACGCCGCGCTGAAGGCGGCCTTGGCCCATTACCGGCAGATGAAGGCCGCCGGCGGCTGGCCCACCATTCCGCCCGCGCCCAAGGCGCCGCCCGCACCGCCCCCAAGCCCGGCAGCGGACCCGGCCAATCCGGGCGCACCGGCGCCAAAGGTGGAGAAGGCCGGTGACGCGCTGAAGCCCGGCATGGTTGACCCGCGCGTGCCGGCGCTACGCGCCCGCCTGGTCGCCACCGGCGAGGCCAAGCCCCTGCCCACCCCGCTGCCCAAGGGCGCCAATCCCGAGCTGTACGACGACGCCCTGGCCGCCTCGGTCAAGGAGTTCCAGCGCCGCCAGGGTCAGGAACCCGACGGCGCCATCGGCAGGCGCACCCTGGTTGAGCTGAACGCCACGGTGGATCAGCGCATCAACCAGATCATCGTCAACATGGAACGCTGGCGGTGGGAGCGGGAGCCGGCGGACCAGCCCTATCTGGTGGTCAACCTGGCCGACTACACCCTGTCGCTGATGCGGGGCATGGACGTGCAGATGACCATGCGCGTGGTGGTGGGCGCGCCCTTCACCCGCACGCCGGTCTTCATCGGCAACATGAGCTATATGGAGCTGAACCCCTATTGGTACGTGCCGACCAAGATCACCAAGGAAGAGATTCTGCCCAAGCAGAAGAAGGATCACAGCTACGTCGTCAAGAACCACTACACCCTGCTGTCGGATTGGACGTCCAACGCGGTGCCGGTGGACCCCAGCAGCATCAACTGGGCGACGGTGACGCCGCATAACTTCCACTGGCGGGTGCGGCAGGACGCGGGCAACGACAATTCGCTGGGCCGCATCAAGTTCATGTTCCCCAACAAGTTCGACATCTACCTGCATGACACGCCGTCCAAGCGGCTGTTCGACCGGGCCGTGCGCTCCTTCAGCCACGGCTGCATCCGGGTGCAGGACCCGCCGGCCCTGGCCCTGGCCATCCTGGCCCTGACCGACACCCCCGGCTGGCCGGAGGAGAAACTGCGGGCCGAGATCGGCGGCGACAGCCTGAAGCACCAGACGATTCGCCTGAAGAATCGCCTGCCGGTGCATATCACCTACATCACCACGGTCACCGACCCGAACGGCGGCATCGACTTCCGCACCGACGTCTACGGCCGCGACGCCCGTGTGTTGGCGGCCCTGAACGGCCCCCGTCCGCGCAAGCCGGTGGTCCCGGCGGCGACGCCGGCGGCCGCCCCCACCCCCGGCAGCGCCCCCAACGCGGCGCCCAACACTGTGCCGGCACCGGCGGCTGAGGCATCCAAAGCGCCTGAGACTCCAAAGCCTTCGGTGCCAGGTCCGCGTACCGCCGCCCCGTCCGCCCGCACGGTCACCCCGGTGCCGGCGTCGGCCCCCGTCCCGGCCAACACCAACCCGGTGCGCTGACCAGGCAAGGTCCCCGTCCGAATTGTGACCGTTTCGGTGGCGGTTGCAAAGGCGGGGGCCCTGGGCGCCGTAGGGTGGCGGTCACACGTTCATCAAATTTTTGCCTCATTTCAGGCTTGCTTATTCACACCCCGTTGTCACAGACTGCAGCCCAGCCCTGCCGGTGACGCGGGGCTCCGGCCAGTGAAATGGGGACCTCACAGAATGCACGACCGGCATGACGCAGCGCGTCTGTCCACTATTGCCTGCGACGCCACCACTTCCACCGACGCGTCCCCGGTTACGACTTCCGCTCCCACCCGCCGTGGCCTGCTGACCGGCTTCGCCAAGCTGGCCACCGGTGTTGCCCTGGTGGGCGGTGTCGCCTCGCCGCTGCCGGCCCTGGCCAAAGCTGTCAAAAAGCATCACGGGGACGCCACCCACGGCCACAGCGCCGCCCATGGCAACCTGATGCATGGCGACTGGTCCAATGCCCGCGCCGCCACCCGGCCGCTATCGGATAACCGCCGCGTCCTGGCCTTCAATCACCTGCACACCGGCGAGAAGCTGAAGGTCACCTATTGGGCCGACGGCAAGTACCTGCCGACCGCTCTGCACGACGTCAATTCCATCTTGCGCGACTGGCGGACCAACCAGACCATCGCCATGGACCCCAAGCTGCTGGATCTGATGTTCCAGATGCAGCACCGCCTGCGCACCAACGAGACCATCCAGGTCATCTGCGGCTATCGCTGCCCCAAGACCAACGCCATGCTGGCGGCCAATTCCGAAGGGGTGGCCACCCACAGCATGCACATGGAAGGCAAGGCCATCGACCTGGACCTGGCCAGCAAGCCCCTGGCCCGCATCCGCCAGGTGGCGGTGGAGTTGAGGCAGGGCGGCGTCGGCTATTACCCCAAGTCCCATTTCGTCCACGTCGACACCGGCCGCGTCCGCCAGTGGGCGTAAGGGCGCGGGTGTGGGGCGGGCCCCGTCGTTCCAGGCTCTCGTCCTAAGGGCGGGCTGGCCCCCTTGATCACCAGCGTGAGATAACGCCCCCTCAAGCCATCTTGAGGGGGTTTTTCATGCGCCTGCGCCTGGCGGCACCCGCCGCTCTTTTCATCGCCACCGCCCCTGCGGCCGTCGCGCAAAGCGCATCCGCGCCCTTCACCGGCCACGACCTCAGCGGCACCTACGCCTGCACCGGCGTGGATGGGCATGAGGGCGCCTACACCTCCACCGTGACGCTGGAGATGGACAAGGCGCAGTCGCACGGAACGCGGGCCGGCTATCATTTCAAGATGGAGGTGCCGAGCTACGGCAGCTATCGCGGCGTCGCCACCGCCGACGGCGACATCATGGCCATCACCTTCGCGCACGACGACCCGGCCACCCAGGATTATGGAACGGGCATCGCCAAGGTGACCCGCACCCAGGACGGCAAGGTACGCTTCGACAAATTCTATTACGAAGAGGCCTACAAGGGCGGCAACACCGGCACGGAAAGCTGCGTGCGCAATTGAGGCGTCCCCGATAAGCAAACAGGCCCCGGATCAGTCGATCCGGGGCCTGTCGCGTTTCATGGCATGCTGTCTTGCTATCGGCCGGGTTGAAGTCGGGCCGGCCGAATTCCAAGGCTCAGGCAGCGCTGGGTCCGTTCGCCAGTTCCCGGTGCAGGACCTCGGTATCCAATTCCTTTTCCCACTTGCTGACCGCGATGGTGGCCACGCCATTGCCCACCAGGTTGGTCAGGGCGCGGCATTCGCTCATGAAGCGGTCGATGCCGATGAGCAGGGTCAGGGAGGCGATGGGGATGTCCGGCACTACGGCCAGGGTGGCAGCCAGGGTGATGAAGCCGGCGCCGGTGACGCCGCTGGCCCCCTTGGACGTCAGCATGGCCACCAGCAGGATGGTGATCAGGTGCCCGAAGGTCAGGTGGGTGTTGGTCGCCTGGGCCAGGAACAGGGTGGCCAGGGTCATGTAGATGTTGGTGCCGTCCAGGTTGAAGCTGTAGCCCGATGGGATGACCAGACCCACCACGGGACGGGCGCAGCCCAGACGCTCCATCTTCTCCATCATCTGGGGCAGCACCGTCTCGGAAGAGGAGGTGCCCAGGACGATCAGCAGTTCGGCCTTGATGTAGTTGATGAAGCGCAGGATGGAGAAGCCGCACAGCCAACCGACGACGCCCAGCACCACCAGCACGAACAGCAGGCTGGTCAGGTAGAAGCTGCCGATCAGCATGCCCAGGTTCAGCAGGGCGCTGATGCCGTATTTGCCGACGGTGAAGGCCATGGCGCCGAAGGCGCCGATGGGGGCCAGGCGCACCACCATGTGGATGATGCGGAAGAAGATCTTCGACATGCGCTCGATGACCACCGTGGCCGGCTTGCCATAGTCGCCCAGGTGGGCGATGGCGAAACCGGTCAGCATGGCGATCAGCAGGACCTGCAGCAGGTCGCCGCCGCCCAGCGCGCCGAGATAGGTATCGGGGATGATGCCCAGGATATGATCGGCCACATTGTCCTTGGCGGCCTTGTCGACATAGGTCGCCACCGCCTTGGCGTCCAGCGTGTGGGTGTCGACGTTCATGCCGTCGCCGGGCCGCACCACCTCGCCCACCAGCAGGCCGATGACCAGCGCGAAGGTGGAGATGACCTCGAAATAGATCAGGGCCTTGCCGCCCACGCGGCCCACCTTCTTCATGTCGGTCATGGCGGAGATGCCGCTGACCACGGTGCAGAAGATGACCGGCGCGATCATCATCTTCACCAGCTTGATGAAGCCGTCACCCAGCGGCTTCAGCGAGGCGCCGAAGGTGGGCCAGATGAAGCCGACGACAATGCCCAGGGCGATGGCGATCAGGACTTGGATGTAAAGGATCGAATACCAGGGCTTTTTCACTTGTTCCATGGGCACATCTCCCTAAGCCCCTTGTCACGAGGCGTGTTGCCGGGCCCCCTTCCCCGATGCCCCGGGGGACCCGCGGCCACAGCAAGGCCGTTAGGTGCGACAAGAAAGCAATTGCCGGGGGAGATCAAGGCTTAAGGCGTGGTTTTGCACGCCTGGATCCATGAAATTTTTCGACCTGTGCGGCAGGAACAACAACCGGTTGCGATGTTCGCTTCCAGAGGGGGCCAAGTCGTTTTTTTTAAAACACGGTCAGTTGCGGCGGTGCCGTCTTCAGCAGGTTTTCCAGCCGCTCGACCACCTCCTCCATGTTCACGCGCACGCGGTCCAACTCATCGGCCGTCTTGTCGTCGATGCCAGCCTCGAACAGCATCATGTCGTAGTCGGCCAGCACCTTGGTGAAGGCCTCGCGTTCATGCTGCAGGATCTCATAGGCGCCCAGGGCGTGGACCAGCAATTGCGGCGGGTTACGGAAGAAGGCCAGGCTGACGCGGGTGAAGGCGGCGATGGAGCGTAAGCGCATACGGATCAGCCAGGACTTCAGCTCGCGCGGGGCGTCGTTGGGCCGGCTGTCGGCCTTGTCCCCGATGGTGAAGATCATGGCCTGGATTTCGTGATAGACGGCGCGCGCCTTCTTATAGTCCGGGAAGGACTGTGCCGGCCGGGCCGACATCTGCTCGAAAGAGGTCACGGTGGACGACAGCGATCCCGCCAGCTCACGCAGCAGGGCGCCGTGATTGACCTCCTTCTTCATACGCATGGGGTTCTAGTCCCTGTGAGCGGATCGACACCCCAGCTTAGCGCGGCATCCGCGCCGCCACCAGGGTATCGGGTGTATGGGGTCGGTCCTGGCCGGCGGCTTCCGGTACCTCGCCCTGCCCCTCGCGGCCCCGCAGGTCGGGCAGGATCAGGGTGAAGCGCGTACCGGCCCCCGCCTCGCTGGCGGCGGTGACAGTGCCCTTCAATCGATGCGTCACGAGGTTGTAGACGATGTTGAGCCCCAGGCCGGTGCCCCCCGCCCCGCGCCGCGTGGTGAAGAAGGGATCGAAGATGCGGGGCAGAATGGCCGCCGGAATGCCGCGGCCGTCGTCCTGGTAGACGATCTGCGCCCCGCCGGCATAGCCCTCGCCGGGGAAATCTCCGGGGCCCAGCCGGCGGGCGGTGATGGTGATGTGGCCGCGCACCCCCGGCTCATAGGCGTGCAGGATGGAGTTCGAGACGAAATTGGTCAGCACCTGGGCCAGCAGGCCCGGATAGGTTTCCAGTTCCACCGGGCAAGGGCAGATGATCTCCGCCGTATGGCCGCCCCGGCGCAGGGTGGGGCCCAGGCTGGAAACCACCTCCTCCATATAGGCGCACAGCTCCACCCGCCGCCGCTCCTCGGAACTCTGGTCGGCGGAGACCTGCTTGAAGCTTTGGATCAGGCTGGCGGCACGGCCGATGTTGGACAGCATCAGGCGGGAGGATTCCGCCAGTTCCCCCATGAAATCGGTCAGGTCGCTGCGGCGCAGCCGGCCATCCCGCACCAGATGGTCGATGGCCGTCACCCGTTCCGACACGTGGGAGGCGGTGGTGAGCGTGACGCCGATGGGGGTGTTGATCTCGTGCGCGACACCGGCCACCAGTTGGCCCAGCGAGGCCAGCTTCTCCGCCTGCACCAGCGCGTCCTGCGACCGCTTCAGCTTTTCCAGGCTGTCGCTCAGTTCAGCGGTGCGGGTGCGCACGCGGTCTTCCAGTTCGTCATTGGCCCGGCGCAGGGCGGCCTCGCTCGCCTCCAGCGCGCGCTCACGCTCCTCCCGCTCCTTGCCGATGCGGTAGGCGACGCCGAAGGTCAGCAGCACCACGCCGATGGCATTGGGCGCGTAGAGTGCGGCCTCCGTCCAGATGGCGGCGGGAAGGGCACCGCCGGCGCGCAGCGACCACACCACCGCCACCCCGACGATGGGCAGGAAGCCCAGCAGGAAGAAGCGGGCGTTGACGGAGCGGCGCAGGTCACGCACCGCCGCCGTCAGCGTCAGGATGGATCCCAGCAGCGCCAGCGCCTGGGCGATGCCGGAGCCGATGGCCGGCTCCAGGTAATGCAGCGGCGTGTCCAGGACCAGCAGGCCGGTGGACAGCAGCAGCAGCCGGGCGATCCAGGGCTGTCGCCGCCTGAGGTCCAGGAACTGCACCGCGAAGATCTGCCCCACGGCCACGGGCAGGGTGCCCACCACCTCGCGGTAATAATGGCTGGCGAAATCCGCCGGCAGATGCTCCCAGGGATAGCCCAGCTGGCCATAAATGTAGGCCAGGGTGATCAGCGCGTAGAACAGCAGGGTCACACCCACCTCCACCCCCGCCATCACCACCAGCGCGAACTGGTAGGCGGCAGCGATGATGAGGACGCCGAAGGTCAGGCCGTGCAGCAGGATGTCCCGCCGGTCCACCAAGCCCTGAGCGTCGCTGGTCCGCAGGTAGAGGGCGAAGGAGGCGAAGTAGTGTTCCACCCGCATGTACAGCACGGTGCGGCCGGGCGGCAGCGACAAGGTGAAGACGGGATAGCGGTGGGGAATGTCCGTGCCCCGCGCCTGCGCCCCCTCCGCCACATGTCGCTGTTCCACCGGCGCCCCCGTGGGGGAAAACACATAAAGGTCCAGGCCGCGGTAATAGGGATAGGCGAAGACGAGCAGCCGGTTGAGCGTACCGTCCGTTGGATTGTCCAGGGTGACGCGGGCCCAATAGGCGGAATGGGTGCGGGCGAAGCCGGGTGTATCGCGAGTGGCCGGGGTGAAACGGTCGGCGGCCGGGCCGGACATGACATCGGCCAAGGTCAGATTGCGCCCCTTATCCTCCAGCAATTCCAGATGGCCGCCCAGCGACAGGTCGGGACCGTCGACGACAACGAGGCCGGCCGCCGCCGGGCTGGTCACCGAGGGGCTGGCCACACCCGTGCCCGCGCGGGCCGCCGGCGCCCCAATCGCGAGGATGAGGAACAGCAGGGCGGCCAGCGCCATCCAGCGGCGCAAACCCACCCCGTCACGCCCCGCACCGTCGCCCCGCAAATCCATCATTCGTCCGCTAAGCCGTGAATGGCGCAACCATGCCCTATCCCAACGGGAAAGGCACGCCCTGCGTGTCCTGGCAAGACGGCGCACGCGTGCCCCGTCTATCCGGCGTCCCTGGCCCGGTCGGCCATTCAACGGACAAGCGGGACGTAAACCGTTGCGAAAAAGCTGCCCGGCCATCAATTGCCAGGCCCACGCGCCCATGATAAGCGTCGCGACGAAACCAGTCCGCTCACGACCATGCCGGGACAGACCGGCGCCGGCGGAAAGATTTGGTGGAATAAGCAAGGCGGGGGCCCTTGGGCACGGCATATCGGGACGGGGGATCATGAGGCGATTGGCGGATTGGATGAAATCCATCGGGCCGGGCCGCCTGATCAACATCTCGCTGGCCGCCGGCATCGCGCTGTCCCTGGTGTTCGTCCACGCCGAATTCACCCGGGGGCTGAATTCGCGCCGCGCCGAGATCCGCCAGGATCTCGAGACCCAGGCCATCGCCCTGGATGGCACGTTGTCCGCCATCGCCGGCCGACTGACCCGCCTGCGGGAGTGGGTGCGGCGGACGCCGCAGCCCCCCATGGACGACACGCCCTATCTCAACACCTTCCTGGAGCAGGTGGGGCGAACCGGCGTGGATGAGGTAGCGGTTCTGGATCGCGTCGGCCCCGACGGCGCCAACCCGCTGGACGGCCCCGTGGCCGCCGCCCTGATGGCCCTGCCCAATCGGGCGCTGGCTCAGCACGAAGGGCTGTCGCGGCCTGAAGGTGGCCGCTGGCGGGTGGACCTTGCCATCTCCGTGGCACTGGCCCAGCAGCTGGCGCTGGACGTTCGCACACAGCCCGGCGTGGCGCGCGGGTATTTCATCGGTGCTTCCGGCCTGGTGGCGGTGGCCCCCTGGCACCCCGCCGACAGCGCCCCGACGCTCATGGCCACCTTGCTGGACCACGGCCCCTATCGCCTGTTGACCTCGGCGGCGAACCCGGACGGCCATGTCACCTGGACCGAGACGACACCCCCGCCCGCCACCGCCGACACGCCAGTCCGTCCGGTGGGGACCGTTGCCGTCCCCGTCGACAATGGGAGCCAACGTCTGGGCGTGATCGCCTTTGATCTGGACCCCAGCGTGCTCACCCCCGCATCGGCCGATGCGGGGGGCATGGTGTTGCTGCTGGGATCGGATGGCGGGCTGCTGTCAGCCACGGCGACGCCCCCCACCGGCCTGTTTCGGCAGGGGCGTCCCACCGCCGCCGGCCTGGCGCTGACGATGGGCCGAACGGCTGGCGCGGTGGAGCGGGCGGGCTATCTCGTCACCTCCCGCCCGCTGGCCAACGCCCCGTGGCGCCTGGTGCATCTGGCGCCACGCTCCACCCTCACCTGGTCGCTGGTCCTGCGCACCGCCGGATCCATGGCTGGATTTTCCGGCGTGCTGCTGGCTGTGGTGTTGCTGTTCAACATGGTGGTGCGGCGCATGGTGCGCTCGCAGGAGCGCTCGGCCGTCGCGGAACGCGAGGCGCGCGCGGCCACGGAGCGGGCGCTGGCGGAGTTGCGGGCCGCCCATGACGAGCTGGATTTCCTGAACCGGGAAAAGACCCGCTTCTTCTCTCTCATCTCCCACGACCTGCGCGGCCCGTTCAACGTGCTGCTGGGGATGACCAGGGAACTGGCCGACCACGGCACCCGCATGTCGCCGGCCGACGTGGCCGACTTCGCCGCGTCGGTACATCAGAGCGCGGTGGCCGCCCACACGTTGCTGGACAATCTGTTGAACTGGTCGCGGGTACAGATGTCGGGCACGCCCTTCACCCCCTCGGTCATGGCCTTGGGCGAGGTGGTGGCCGCGGCCACCCACGACCTGGGCCCCACGGCGGAAGCGAAGGGCATCCGCATCCTGGACGCTTCGGGCGACCGCCATATCCTGGCGGACCGCACCATGGTCCTGGCCATCCTGCGCAACCTGCTGGCCAACGCCATCAAGTTCAGCCATCCCAACCAGGGCGTGCAGGTGACATCGCGCGCGGCGGGCGACCGGCTGGAAATCGCCGTGACCGACCGCGGTATCGGCATGGACCCGGACCAGCTGGATCAGCTGTACCGGCGCGAGGCCCAGGACAGCCGCCCCGGCACCTTGGGCGAGGTGGGAACCGGCCTGGGCTTGACCCTGGTGCGCGACCTGGTGGCCCGCCACGGCGGGGTCCTGGCCATCGACAGCCAGCCCGGCGTCGGCACCACGGTCAGCTTCACCGTGCCGCTGGCGGCCGCCCCGCGTTAAGGCGGGCCCGCCCAAGCCGCCCCGCTTCCGCCCCAATTCACTGGCACATCGGGGAAATCAGAGGATTTCAGCCAGCCGCTCGGCCGGGCGGCACAGCACGGCGCCCTTGGGGCTGCGCGCGATGGGTCGCTCGATCAGGATGGGGTGCTGCGCCATCAGGTCCAGCAGCGCCGCGTCGTCGAATCCGCCGGCGGGTTCGGCCGCCAGCAGGTCGTCGTTGCCCCGGCGGCGCAGGATGTCGGCCGGCCGGGCCTTCAGGGTGGCCAGCATGGCGGCCAGGGCGGCGCGGTCGGGCGGGGTCTTCAGATATTCAACCACCTGGACCTCGTGCCCGGCGGCCTGCAGGTCGGCCAGCACCCGGCGCGAGGTGGAGCATTTGGGGTTGTGCCAGAGGGTCACGATCATGGGAAAGGCTCTCGGGTTGTCTGTCGATCACGGCCGGGCACCATAGCCCTGTAGGTGTCCGAAGGCCATTCCATCGGCGCGCGGGCCCTCCCACTGTGCAACGTCACGTTTTCCGCCTTCCACGCCGGCCCCGGCCTGGACTATGACTGCGGTCTTGCTTGAGTGAGGTGTATGATGTGCGGCATCGCCGGCTTCCTGGGTAATCGCAACTGGATCCGCACCGCGGACCTATCATGGCTGAGGGCCGTGGCCGACGACTTGGCCGAGGCGAACGCGCCTGACACCATCGACACCGCGCTGGATGGGCTGGCGACGCGCTTCACCGACCTCATGGCGTTTCCCACCCATATGGCGGCCGTGGCCGATCCCGCCGCCGCCGCCCTGCTGACCGCCTTGGCCGACCGCGTCGACGCGCTGGAATCGGCGCTGCGCTCGGGCGAGACCGCCCGCGACGTCGCGGTGGAGCGGGTGGCGGAACGCCTGCGCGACTATTCCTGGCAGCTGCGGACCGAGGTGCTGGGCAACATCGGCCGTACCCTGGCCCTGCTGCCGGAGGGGGCCGCCGCCGCCCGGCCGCAGCACGCCGTGGCCTGGGCCGCGGAGCAGGTGCTGGAGAACCTGGACCGGCTGGAAGTGCGGGGCCGCGACAGCGCCGGCATCGCCCTGCAGATCACCATCGACCATCGCTACACCCTGGACGACCTGCCGCTGGAGCTGCGGGCCGGTGCCGCCGAGCGGCTGGCCGTGGGTGACCGGCATGAGGGCCTGGCGCTGCATGCCCTGCCCGACGGCCGCACCACCGTGCGCTTCACCTATAAGGTCGCCACCCTGATTGGCCGCCTGGGCGACAACGGCGCCTTCCTGCGCGCCCGCATGCGCGCCGACGCCGTGCTGTGGGCGGTGGCCCGCCACGCCGATGGTTTCAGCGCCATCGCCCACACCCGCTGGGCCTCGCACGGGGCCATCAGCCTGCCCAACTGCCACCCCCTGAACGCCCGCCTGTTGAACGAGACGGGCGCCGGCAAGGCGGCCACGGCGCTCAGCGCCGATGCCGACGCCATGGTGGCCCTGAACGGCGATATCGACAATTACCGGGCGCTGACGGAAAGCGCGATCGAGGGCACCGGCCACGCCCTGCCCACCGACACCACGACCGACACCAAGGTCATTCCCGTGCTGTTCCGACTGGAAGGCGCCACGGGCAACGGGGGCGGCAATGCCGACCGCTTCCTGGCCACCATCCGGCGGCTGGACGGGTCCATGGCCATCATCCTGCAGCACCCGACCGATCCGGAGCGCCTGCAGCTGGGCCAGAAGGGCAGTGGGCAAAGCCTGTTCGTGGCCGAGGTCAATGACGGCCTGATCGTCGCATCGGAGAATTACGGCCTGGCGCCCCGCGCCCGCCGCTCCATCTCCCTGGCCCAGGTGGAGCGCGGCGGCCTGGCCGTCGTCCTGTCGGTGGCGGCGGGTGAACCTGCGGTGTCGGCCCGGACGGTGGACGACGGCGCCCCGGCCAGCCTGAAGGCCGACGCCATCGAGATCTTCTCCCGCGACATCTTCCGCGGCCGCCACGACCACTTCTTCGAGAAGGAGGTGCATGAGGCCCCGTCCAGCGTGCGCAAGACCCTAGCCGGCCGCTATCGCCGCCAGGACCGGCGCGTCAGCTTCGACCTGGGCGCGCAGGGCGGCGGCACCGGCCCGTGGGCGGGCCTGCGCGCCCGCCTAGCCGACCCGTCCAAGCCCCCCATCCGCCGCATCCTGGTAACCGGCCAGGGCACGGCCGCCATCGCCGCCATGGGCATCGAGCACCTGATCCGTCTGGCGCTGGACAAGGCGCCGGTGACGGTGACCAGCGCCAAGGCGTCGGAACTGTCGACCAACCTGGATGGCAAGAACCTGGACGACGCCCTGGTCATCGCCATCAGCCAGAGCGGCACCACCACCGACACCAACCGCACGGTGGATCTGGCCCGCGCCGCCGGCGCCTGGATCCACGCCATCGTCAACCGCCGCAACAGCCCCCTGGTGCGCAAGTCGGACAGCCACCTGTTCACCAGCGACGGCCGCGACATCGAGATGGCCGTCGCCTCCACCAAGGCGTTCTACAGCCAGGTCGCGGCCGGCAAGCTGACCGCCCTGTGCCTGGCCGATGCCCTGGGCACCCTGCCGGCCCAACAGATCCATGACGAGATGGTGGCGCTGGAGGCCCTGCCCCAGCGCATCCAGGAGGTGCTGGACGACGAGGGCGCCATCGCCGCCTGCGCCCAGGCCTACGCCCCGCGCAACCGTTATTGGGCGGTGGTGGGCAACGGTGCCAACAAGGTGGCGGCCGAAGAGATCCGCATCAAGCTGTCGGAGCTTTGCTACAAGTCCATCCCGGTCGATTATACCGAGGACAAGAAGCACATCGACCTGTCGACCGAGCCCCTGACCCTGGTGGTGGCCAACGACCTGGCCCCCCTGCTGGCCCAGGACACGGCCAAGGAAGTGGCCATCTTCAAGGCGCACAACGGCAAGCCCATCGTTTTCGCCGCCAAGGGCGAGACCTGCTTCGCCCCCTATGCCGAGGCGGTGGTGCATCTGCCCTCGGCCGGCGCCGGCCTGGATTTCATCATGGCCACGGTGGCGGGGCACCTGTGGGGCTTCCATGCCGCCCTGGCCATCGACGCGGAGTCGCGCCCCTTCCGTGAGGTGTCGGCGGCGCTGGACCTGGCGCTGACCGAGGCGGACCGGCCGGTGACGCCGGTGGCGACCAGCCTTGCCGCCATCATCGACCGCATCGCCGAGGGCCAACTGGACGCGGCCCTGCCCGCCAGCTATGCCGCCCGCCTGGCCAAGCTGACCTCGGCGCTGCCCATGCTGGACACGCCCGGCGGCAAGCCGGAGCGCACGGCCGTCATCACCCGGGGCCAGGATCTGCTGCGCCTGGTGTTCGAGGAGACGTCGCGCCCCATCGACACCATCCGCCACCAGGCCAAGACGGTGACCGTGGGCATCTCCCGCCCCGGCCGTGAGATCAGCCCCCTGCTGTTGTCCGCCCTGGCCGACCTGGGCGCCAGCCCCGCCGACCTGGCGGAGCCGGAGCGCCAGCTGCTGATCGCGCTGTCCACCCTGGTCATCGGTGTGGAGGGCGGCGTGCGCTATCACCCGGCCGGCGGCCCTGGGAGTGAGGGCGCCGACGGCACCCCCTTGCTGATGGCGGTTGAGCGCAGCGGCCGGGCCAAGGGCGCCGCGTCGCGCCATGACCAGCCGGCGCCGGCCACCGGCGGCAAGCGTCGCGCCCTGCGCCTGGGCCGAGGCATGCTGTCGGGTGGGGCCAGCGGCGCCCAGACCCTGGCGCTGCTGCCCCTGATGCGGGAGCCCAACTGGACGCCCGACGGCCTGGTGCTGCTGCACCTGGCACTGGTCAGCCAAGCCTCGCTGCAGCAAAAGATTGCAATATTGAAGGACTTGCGCCTGTATGAGGATCTGTTCGACGCCTATCACGAGGCCGGGCAGCACGCGTCGGGTGACCAGGCGGACACGGGCGGCGGCTTCGCCGCCTTCCTGGAGAAGCTGTCCCCCCGGGACCTGATCCTGTCCACGCCGGCGGACCTGATGCGCCGGCTCTAAACGCCGGGACCTTGAGCCTGTTTTCCAGAGTGGGAGCGATGATGCAGGGGCCGAGGCATGGATCGGGACGCTTGGCGGGCCGCACGGCGGTGGTGACGGGGGCTGCCAGCGGCCTGGGGCGGGCGATCGCCGTGGCCATCGCGCGGGAAGGCGCCAATGTCGTGCTGCATCACCTGCTGCCGGAGGAGCAGGCGGCGGCGACCGAAACCGCCCGGCAGGTCCAGGCCCTGGGCCGCACCGGCGTCGTCGTTCATTCCGACATCACCCAACCCGCAGGCGCCTATACGGTGGCGGAAGCAGCCATCGCCGCCTTCGACCATGTCGACATCCTGATCAACAACGCCGGCTATCGCCTGAAGCAGCCGTTCGACGGCATGACCCTGGAGCTGTTCGAGGCGACCATGGCCGCAAACATGGGGGGCACCTTTCTGATGGTGCGCCACCTGCTGCCCCTGATGCGGGCCCGGGGATACGGCCGCATCGTCACCACCGTGGACAGCACCGCCATGGAGGGAGCACGGGGCATGACCGCCTATGGCGCCGCCGCCTCCGCCCTGCTGGGGTTCACCCGCAGCCTGGTGCATGAGTTCGGCGAGCACGACATCACCGCCAATTGCGTCTGCCCCGGCCATCTGCCGCCGGACGCGGGCGACCAGGAGGAAGACTGGGCCGGCATCACCCCGGCCTACATCTTCCTGGCCAGCGACGACGCCTACGCCATGATCGGCCAGACCCTGAGGCCCAGCCCTTAAGGAAGCCCTCTACGCCGCCTGACGGCCCGCGGTGAACACCTTGTCACCCGGCTGCACTTCGTCGGCGGGCAAGTCCGGCAGGCCGGCCAGCTTGGCGTACAGCGGCGCGAAGTCCCGCGCCGTGGCCTGGAACAACTGCTCGAAGCTATCCAGCACGAAGTAGGTTTCCTGATAGTCATCGATGCGGTAGCGGGTGCGCATAACCCGTTCCAGGTCGAAGCCGATGCGGTTGGGCTGCGGGCTTTCGATGCAATACTGCGTCTCCCCCCGCGAGGACAGCATGCCGGCGCCATAGGCGCGCAGGCCCGCCGGCGTGTTGATCAGGCCGAATTCCACCATGTACCAGTACAGCCGCGCCAGCCGCTCCAGCCCGCCATGGGCCTCGGCCTCAGCCCCCTTCTTGCCGTAGGCCTGGAGGTAATCCGCGAAGACCGGATGCATCAGCAGGGGCACATGGCCGAAGAAGTCGTGGAACACGTCCGGTTCCACCAGATAGTCCATCTCATCCGCCCGCCGGATCCAGTTCGTCACCGGAAAGCGCTTTTCCGCCAGGTGGTTGAAAAAGATATCGTTGGGCAGCAGACCCGGCACCGCCACCAGGGTCCAACCGGTCGCCCGGCGCAGCACGTCGCTGGCGCGGTCAAAGTGGGGAACGCCGTCGCGGGCGTCCAGCCGGGCCAGGCAGGCCATGAACTCGGGCGCCGCGTAGCGGGGCAGCAAGGCCGACTGCCGGTCATACAGCGTGCGCCAGCGGGCATGCTCCTCCGCCGTGATGGCGTCCCAGCCCTGGGGGATCGTGTAGTCGGCCGCTATGGCGGTGTAATCGCCGCGCAGGGGGGTATCGGACTTGCCGGTGGTGTCGACCGGGCCCGTGGCCTTGACCGGGGTGCTGCTCATGGTTCCCTCTCCCTGCTGCGCTTGTGGGAACCATTTTATCGCTGGATCAGCACCATTTTCTTGCGATCATGCCCAAGGGCCACGGGTCTAAAACAACTTCATGCCGTTCTGTAAGTTCGTTTGGCAACGATGTGCCTGAAGAACTTTCAGTCCCGTGCCAGTTCCGCCGCCGACGGCAGGGGCACGGCGGTGGAATGCTTGACCACGTCCAGCACGAAGCTGGAGCGCACGTCCTTCACCCCGGGGATCTGCAGCAGCTTTTTCATCGACACCTCGGCGAAGGCCTCCAGGTTGCTGACCACCACCTGCACCAGATAGTCCATGGTGCCAGTCATGACAAAGCAGGACACCACTTCGGGGATTTGGCTGACCAGGCGACGGAACACGGCGTCCCCCTCCGCGTTCTGGTCGATCTTGACCTCGACGAAGGCGACGACGCCCAGGCCCAGTAAGCGGCGGTTCAGGATCGCGGCGTAGCCCTGGATATAGCCCTGGTCCTCCAGATCCTTCACCCGGCGCAGGCAGGGCGAGGGCGACAGCCCCACCGCCTCCGCCAGATCGACGTTGGACAGGCGCCCGTTGCGCTGCAGCGTGTCCAGGATGCGCAGATCTGCCGCGTCCAGTGTCGATTTACCCATAGTGATGCCGCCTTAAGAGTTTCTTGAGCACAACATTGCCCAATCTTGGCCAAACGCGGCAGACTTCGCAAGGAAATGCCCAGCCACGGAGCGTATCATCGAGGGGATTGTTGCTTCTAACAGGGAGAGCGACCCGCCATGTCCACCCCGACGGCACCCACCCCGACCACGTCCACCCCCTCCTCCAGCCCCGTCGCCGAAGCCGTCGCCGGCGGCGACCTGTGGGAGAACCCGCTGGGCACCGATGGCTTCGAGTTCGTGGAATACACGGCGGAGGACACCGAGGCCCTGGGCCGCCTGTTCGAGGCCATGGGCTTCACCAAGGTCGCCCGCCACCGCTCCAAGAACGTGGTGCTGTACCGCCAGGGCGACATCAACTTCATCGTGAACGCCGAGCCGGACAGCCTGGCCCAGCGCTTCGCCCGTGAGCACGGCCCCAGCGCCTGCGCCATGGCCTTCCGCGTGAAGGACGCCGGGGAGGCCCTGAAGCACGCCGTGGCGCAGGGCGCGAAGGAAGTGAAGGGCACCGTCGGCCCCATGGAGCTGAACATCCCGGCCATCGAGGGCATCGGCGGCAGCCTGCTGTACCTGGTGGACCGCTACAACAGCCCCAGCATCTACGACATCGACTTCCTGCCCATCGAGGGCGCCGATCAGAACCCCGTGGGCGCCGGCCTGAAGCTGATCGACCACCTGACCCATAACGTCCGCAAGGGCCGCATGGACCCGATCTCGGAGTTCTATGGCAAGATCTTCGGCTTCCGCCAGATCCGCTACTTCGACATCACGGGTGAGTACACCGGCCTGACCAGCCGCGCGCTGACCGCGCCCTGCGGCAAAATCCGCATCCCGATCAACGAGTCGAAGTCCGAGCAGGGCGCCGACAAGCTGGACCAGATCCAGGAGTTCATCGAGGCTTACAAGGGTGAGGGCATCCAGCACATCGCCCTGCTGACCGATGACATCATCGACACCTGGGACAAGCTGAAGGCCGCCGGCGTGAAGTTCATGACGCCGCCGCCCGACACCTACTACGAGATGCTGGAAGAGCGCCTGCCCGGCCATGGCCAGCCGGTGGAGGAACTGAAGAAGCGCGGCATCCTGCTGGACGGCAAGGACAACCGCTATCTGCTGCAGATCTTCACCGAGACGGCCATCGGCCCGATCTTCTTCGAGATCATCCAGCGCAAGGGCGACGAGGGCTTCGGCGAAGGCAACTTCCGCGCCCTGTTCGTCAGCATGGAGCGCGACCAGATCCGCCGCGGCGTGCTGAAGGTCGCCGAATAAGGTTGTTCCGGTAGCAAAACGAAGGGCGGCATCCGCGAGGGTGCCGCCCTTTTTTTGGGCCGCGCCGCTGCCCCCAAGGTCCAGTGACGTTGACAACGCCCCTACCCACGCTAACGTATCTACATTGTCTCGACATCACGGAGGGGGCCTGAGCATGCGCGTGACCGTACGGAAATGGGGAAACAGCGCCTCGGTCCGCATTCCCGTGGCGATCATGGAGGCCGTTGGGCTGGAGGTCGACGCCACAGTCGATATTCGGGAAGAGGGCAACCGCATCGTGATCGAGCCGGTGCGCAAGGACGACTACGACCTGGCGGATTTGATTGCCGGCATAACCCCGGAAAATCGCCATGTCGAAGTCGACTACGGACCATCGGTCGGCAAGGAAATCCCGTAATGGGCTATATCCCGGACGCCGGGGATATCGTGTGGCTGCAATTCAACCCGCAGGCGGGGTATGAGCAGGCCGGACACCGGCCAGCCGTGGTCTTAAGCCCGGCAGCCTACAATCGACGCGCCGGCTTAATGCTGTGCTGTCCGATGACGACACAGATCAAGGGTTATCCCTTCGAAGTGCGGATCGGCCCAGACAAGAAGCAGGCTGTCTTGGCCGATCAGGTGAAAAGCCTGGATTGGCAAGCCCGACAGGCTGAGTTCAAAGGCAGGATCGACGACGCGGAGTTATCGGAGGTTCGCCGGAAGGCCTCGGCCCTCATCGGTAAGCCCTGACGCCCCTCACGGCCCCTCGAACGCCCGGTCGTGCAGCAGGCTGGGCACCATGCCGCGCGCCTCATCCACCTTGGACAGGTCCAGATCGGCCACCAGCACGCCCGGCGCCTCGCCGCCGGCGTCGGCCACGACCTCGCCCCAGGGGCTGACGATCAGGGCGTGGCCATAGGTCGCGCGGCCGCCGTCGTGGATGCCCACCTGGGCCGGCGCCAGGATCCAGCAGCCGGTCTCGATGGCGCGGGCGCGCAACAGCACATGCCAATGGGCGCGGCCGGTGGGCACGGTGAAGGCGGACGGCACGGTGATGATGCGCGCGCCGGCCTTGGCCAGGGCGCGGAACAGCTGGGGGAAACGCACGTCGTAGCAGACGGTCAGGCCCAGGCCGCCCCAGGGGGTGTCGACCACGCGGGCGCTGTCGCCGGGACGGAAGGTGGCGCTTTCGCGGTAGCGCTCGCCATTCGCCAGCTCCACATCGAACATGTGCAGCTTGTCATAGCGGGCCAGCACCTGACCGGCCGGGTCGATGACGAAGCAGCGGTTGGCCGCCCGGCCGTCGTCGGTCAGGCAAGCCAGGGTGCCGGTCATGAGCCACAGCCCGGTTTCGGCCGCCAGGTCGCGGAAACGGGCCAGCGCCGGGTGCGCCTCTTCCTGATAAGCGCCGGCCAGCACGCGCTCCCGCCCCTGGACCATGCGGGCCACATTCTCCGGCAGGGTGGCGAACTGCGCGCCCTGGTCCCGGGCCTGGCGCAGCAGCCGGGCCGCCGCGTCCATGTTGGCCGCGATCTCCGGCCCGGCGGTCATTTGCAGGACCGCCGCGCGCAGGGTGCCGGTGACGGGGCCGGGCGCCATGCTCAGGCGGCGCCGGCGGCGGAACCGAGGCCCAGCTTGGCGTTCAACGCGCCGGCGCGGTCCAGGGCATGGATGTCATCGCAACCGCCCAGCCCTTCGCCATCCACGAAAATCTGCGGCACGGTGGTGCGGCCATCGGCGCGCTGGATCATCTCCGGCTTGCGCGACGGGTTGGCGATGACGTCGATCTCCTCATACTGCACGCCCTTGGCATCCAGCAACCGCTTGGCGCGGTGGCAGTAGGGGCAATAGGGGCTGGTGTAGATCTCAACGCGGGGCATGGGCCCAAAACTCCTGCGGGGAACGTCATCACCAGGATATTGGCGCAATGGCAACGAAGCGCCAAGGGTGGGTGCGCAACCCAGCTCTGATTTTAGAGTGTTTCTAAATAACCTCCCCCTTCAGCACCCGTGCCAGAGCCAACACATCCACCCGCGCGGCACCGGCCCGCGTAAGGACCCGGGCGCATTCCGCCGCCGTGGCGCCGGTGGTGTAGACGTCATCCACCAGCACCACCCGCAAGCCCTGGACCGTGCGGCCGGGGCGGAGCGCGAAGGCGCCGGCGACGTTGCGGGCCCGTCCCTCCCGCGACAGGCTGCCCTGGCTGGGCGTGCGGCGGCGGCGCGTCAGCAGGTCGGGCACCGCCCGCACGCCGCTGAGCCGCCCCAGACGCAGCGCCAGCAGGGCCGCCTGGTTGTAGCGCCGGGCGAACAGGCGCCAGCGGTGCAGCGGCACCGGCGCGATCAGATCGGCATCGGCCAGCATGTCGGCGCCCGCCCGGGCCATCCATCCGGCCAGCAGGGGCGCTGTCTCCGTCCTGTCGCCGTGCTTGAAGCCCAGGATCAGGGGACGGCTGGCGTCGTCGTACAGCACGGCGGCCCGCAGGCGGCCGAAGGGCAGCGGGGCGGCGACGCAGACGGCGCACAGGGCGTCGGCCCCCATGTCATGGGGAAAGGGCCGCCCGCAGGCCATGCACTGGGGGGCGGTGATGAAGCCGATGCCCCGCCAGCAGGTGCCGCACAAGGTGCCGGCGGCGGCCACCGCCTCACCACAGCCCAGACAGCGCGGCGGCAGCACCAGGTCGAGCAGCCGCACCCCGGCACCGCGCACCCTGGCCCCCATCCCCCGCCCCCAATCGCCCATGCGCGCATATCCCCGGAGAAGCACGCGCCATGATAGCGCAAAGGCGCGCGTACCCCGTAAATTCCTGTTGCTCCCACGCGCGAAGGGCCTATACCGGCCCCATGAGCGACGCCGACAGCATGACCGTCTTCAACCGCCGCCGCGTGCGGGCCCACCGCGACCGGGCCGCCGCGGGCTGGTCCGGCTTCGATTTCCTGAAGACCGAGGTGGTCGGCCGGCTGGTGGACAGGCTGGCCGACATCAAGCGCGACTTCCGCATCGCCCTGGACCTGGGCTGTCACGGCGGCGAGGTGGCGCAGGCCTTGGCGGCCGTGCCCAGCATCGCCCAGGTGGTGGCGACCGACCTGTCCCCCCGCTTCGCGGCCGAGGCGGCCCAGCGCATGCCCGGCCTGCCCACGGTGGCGGCGGATGAGGAATTCCTGCCCTTCGCCGAGGGCAGCTTCGACCTGGTGGTCAGCGCGCTCAGCCTGCACTGGGTGAACGACCTGCCGGGCGCCCTGATCCAGATTCGCCGGGCGCTGAAACCTGACGGCCTGTTCCTAGGCGCCATCCTGGGCGGCGAAACCCTGTTCGAGTTGCGCCGCAGCCTGATGGAGGCGGAGATGGGCCTGATGGGCGGCCTGTCGCCCCGCATCAGCCCCATGGCGGAGGTGCGCGACGCCGGCGGCCTGCTGCAACGCGCCGGCTTCGCCCTACCGGTGGTGGACAGCGACATGCTGACCGTCAGCTATCCGCACGCCTTCCGCCTGATCCAGGATCTGCGGGGCATGGGCGAAACCAACGCCGTGCTGGCCAGCCGCAAGGCCATGAGCCCCAGCGGCCTGTTCACCCAGGCGGCGGAACGCTATCAGGAGCTTTATCCCGATGGCGACGGTGGCATCGAGGCCAGCTTCCAGGTGCTATACTTGGCCGGCTGGGCCCCGGATGAAAGCCAGCAGAAGCCCCTGCGCCGGGGCAGCGCGAAACTGCGGCTGGCCGACGCGCTGGGCACGGAAGAGATCAACCCGCTGCGCGGCGGGAACTGACGCCGGCGGGCCCACCCCCTCCTTTTGAACCAAGGCTGCTAACCACGCATTAACTAAAGGGCGCGACCCTGGCAGGGCGTCGCGGACCTCCCGCATACCTGAGCGATCGGCCTCCGCGACGGCGACCACGAACCTTGGTCAATGTGGAGAGAGACGTCATGGATCGCCTGGGCATCCGTCAGAAAATACTCATCCTGGTGGCGATGCTGATCGGCGTCAGTCTCGCGGTCGGGGCGATCGGCGCCTGGTCGCTGAGCCATTTCCGCGACCGGCTGGCGGCCATGGACAACGCCTCGTCCCGCGCCCTGGTGGCGGAAAAGATCAACGCCACCATCCTGGCCATCGTCATGGATTCCCGCGGGGTCTACATGGCGCGCACCCAGCAGGACGTGGACAAGTTCGCCAAGCCCATGCAGGCCAACCTGGACCGCCTGGCGCAACTGGCGGCGGAATGGCGCCAAGCCCTGCCCGCCGCGCGGCGCGCGGAACTGGATGACGCGGATGCCCAATTGGCCGTGTTCCAGGGGGTACGCAAAGAGACCATTCGACTGGGCCGCGAGGCGGGACCCGAGCAGGCGCGGGAGTACGGCGATAACGACGCCAACCGCAAGACGCGCCAGCAATTGAACGCCGCCATCGAAAAGCTGACCGCGGCGACGGCCAAGGAGGTGTCCGACACCAACGACGCGCTGCAGGCCACCTATAGCTTCAGCCTGGCGCTGATCGCCGGCGTCGCGCTGGCCGGCATCGCGCTGACGGTTCTGGCCAGCCAGTGGATCGCCGGCCGCCAGATCAGCACGCCGCTGCTGGCCCTGGTGGATGCCACCGGCCGCATGGCGACCGGGCAGCGGGCGCTGGACATTCCGTACCAGGCCAAGCGCGATGAGATCGGCGAGATGGCGCGGGCCATCGACGGCTTCCGCCGCAACCTGATCGCCGCCGACGAGGCCGCGGCGGCCCAGGGCCGGGAGCAGGCGGAAAAGGCGCGCCGCGCCGCCCTGATCGAAACCCTGCTGCGCGACTTCGACCGGGTGGCGTCGGCCGCGCTCGGAACCGTCTCGTCCGCGGCGCAGGGCCTGGGCGTGACGGCCCATGAAATGGTCAGCCTGGTGGAGGAAACCAACGGCCAGGCGGCCGCCACCGCGTCCGCTGCGGGCCACACCTCGGCCAATGTGCAGACGGTCGCCGCCGCCACCGAGGAAATGGTCGCCTCCATCCAGGAGATCAGCCGCCAGGTGAACCGGTCGGCCGGGGTGACGGCGGACGCGGTGTCCCAGGCGGCGCAGACGGGCGCCACCATCGCCGGCCTGTCGGACGCGGTGCAGCGCATTGGCGAGGTCGTCGCCATGATCCAAGACATCGCCAGCCAGACCAACCTGCTGGCGCTGAACGCGACCATCGAGGCGGCGCGCGCCGGCGAGGCGGGCAAGGGCTTCGCCGTCGTGGCGGGCGAGGTCAAGGCCCTGGCGACCCAGACAGCCAAGGCGACGGAGGACATCGCCCGCCAGATCGCCGCCGTTCAGGAGGCCACCCACAGCACGGTGACCGCCATGAGCGACATCAGCAGCACCATCGGCGCCATCAACGAAATCTCGGCCGCCATCGCCGCCGCCATCGAGGAGCAGAGCGCCACCACCGGCGAGATCACGCGCAACGTCCAGGCGGCCGCCAGCGGTACCCAGCGGGTGAGCGAGAACATCAGCCAGGTGAGCGACGTGGCGCATCAGACCGGCGATGCCGCCGGCCGGGTGCTGGAATCGTCCGAGGCGCTGAACAGCCAAAGCGAGGTGCTGCGCCACGAGGTGGAGCAGTTCCTGCACCGCATCCGCGCCGCCTGAGCGTCCGGCGCCTACAGCAGGTCGCGCAGCATGGCCACCAGGGGCACGTCCGCGGGCGGCATGGGGTAGTCGCCCATGCGCTCCGGACGGGCCCAGGCCAGCACCTGCCCCTCCAGGGGGGTGGGCGTGCCCTGCCAGACGCGGCAGACGTACAGCGGCATCAGCAGGTGGAAGGTTTCATAGCGGTGGCTGGCGAAGGTGAAGGGCGCCAGGCAGCTGGTGCGGGTGTCGATGCCCAGTTCTTCCCGCAGTTCCCGCACCAGGGCCACCTCCGGCGTTTCGCCGGGATCGACCTTGCCGCCGGGAAACTCCCACAGCCCGGCCAGGGATTTGCCCGGGGGCCGCTGCGCCAGCAGCACCCGCCCGTCGGCATCGACCAGCGCCACGGCGGCGACCAGGACGGTGCGGACCGGCTCCGTAGGCTCCGCCCGGCCGTCCCAGCACGGGGTCATCTCATCCGCCACAGCACTTCCTCCAAATAAATCAGCGGCATGAGATCTTCTCATGCCGCCGTAGGACGCGACCGCGTCCGCCGGAGATTTTCGGGGAACGCAGTGGACTGAAAATCGAGGACAAGGCAAGCGGGCGGATGCCCGCGCCCGCCGCCTGAGGGAACACTTAACTCCGGTAACTCCCATTGATGTCGATGTAGCCGTGGGTGAGGTCGCAGGTCCAAACCGTGGCCTTGCCCCGGCCCAGGCCCAAATCGACCTGGACGTCGATCTCCTGCCCCTTCATGTGGGCAGCCACCGGCGCCTCGTCATAGCCCGGGACCTCCATCCCGTTGGCGCAGATCTGCACGCCGCCGATGCTGATGACCAGCTTGTCCCGGTCGGCCTTTTCCCCGGCGCGGCCCACGGCGGCGACGATGCGGCCCCAGTTGGCGTCCTCACCGGCCACGGCGGTCTTCACCAGCGGCGAATTGGCGACGGTCAGCGCGATGCGCTTGGCCGCCTGGTTGCTGGTGGCGCCAGTCACGGTCAGGGTCACGAACTTGGTGGCGCCCTCGCCGTCGCGCACGATCTGCTGGGCCAGGTCCAGGCAGACGGCGTCCAGCGCCTTGGCGAAGGGGCGCAGGCGGGCGTCGTTGACATCGGTGATGGGGGCGTTGCCGGCCTGGCCCGTGGCGACCAGGATCACCGTGTCGCTGGTGGAGGTGTCGCCGTCCACCGTCACGCAGTTGAAGCTGCGGTCAGTCGAGCGCGACAGCAGCTTCTGCAGCACCGGGGCGGCGATGGCCGCGTCGGTGAACAGGAAGCCCAGCATGGTCGCCATGTCGGGGGCGATCATGCCGCTGCCCTTGGCGAAGCCGTTCAGGGTCACGGTCTTGCCGTCGATGACGCAGGTGGCCACGGCCCCCTTGGGGAAGGTATCGGTGGTCATGATGGCGCGGGCGGCAGCGTCCCAGCTGCCGGCGTCCAGCTTGGCCCAGGCGGCGCCCAGGTGCTGTGCGATCATGTCGGCCGGCAGGGGCTGGCCGATGACGCCGGTGGAGGCGACGAAGACCTCTTCCGGCTTGCAGCCCACCAGCTGGGCGGCGGTGGCCACCGTCTCGGACACCAGCGACTCGCCGGCGGCGCCGGTGAAGGCGTTGGAATTGCCGGAGTTCACCACCAGGGCGCGGGCGCTGCCGCCCGTCAGGCCACGGCGGCACCAATGCACGGGCGCGCTGGCGGTCAGCGAGCGGGTCAGCACACCGGCAACGGTGGTGCCGGGGGCCAGCTCGGCCACCATCAGGTCATCCCGGCCCTTGTAGCGGATGCCGCAGTTGTACGCCGCCAGGCGGACGCCGGCCACGGGGGACAGGGTGGGGAAAGCGTCGGGTGCCAGGGGGGAGACCTTGGAGGCCATGGGGATCGCTCCGTTGAAGGCGAACGGTTCGGACAAGGGGCCGCCCGGAGGAAGCCCGGGCAAACGGCGCAGAAAATAGGCCGAAATCCGTGACGAATAAAATCGAAAACGGACCTGTAATGCTTAAGCGGGACGCGGACAGCAAAAGGGGCGCAAGACCGCCGCTGGCAATGCTTGCGCCCCTATCGCTATCACACCCTGGGACCATAGCATGGGCCCAATACCATGGGCGGAGGGAACCCCGCCCATGGAAACCTGCCCGCCTTACTGCTTGGCGGGGGCGGCCGGCTTAGCGGCGGCCGGCGGCGGGGTCAGGGAGATGGGCTGCTTGCCGGTGATGTCGAAAGCCTCGACCTTGGCACCCTTGCGCAGGTCTTCCACGACCTGGGCGGCCAGATCCTGGGCCTCGGCCTGGGCAACCTGGCCCTTCACCTGCTCGAACGGCGGGGCCTGGCGCTTGCGGCGGTCCTCAACCTTGATCACGTGCCAGCCGAAGTCGGTCTTCACGGGGGTCTTGCTGACCTCGCCCGGCTTCATGGCGAAGGCGGCCTCGGCGAACGGCGCGACCATGTCGCCCTTCGTGAAGTAGCCCAGGTCACCGGCCGAAGCGGCGGAGTTCTTGTCGATCTGCTGCTCGGAAGCCAGCTTGTTGAAGTCGGCGCCGCCCTGGATCTGCTTGATCAGGGCTTCGGCTTCTTCCTTGGTCTTGACCAGGATGTGGCGGGCGCGGACCTCGTCCTCCGCCGGCAGCGCCTTGACCATCTCATCGTACTTCTTCTTCAGCAGCGCCTCGTTCATGCGGGCGTCGACCTGCTTGCGGATGTAGGCCTGCTGCACAAAGCGCTCTTCCGCGCGCTTCATCTCGGCCTTCACGTCCTTGCTGTCCTGCAGCTTCTCCTTGTAACCGGCGTCCGCCAGCAGGCGGGCGGTCACCAGGTTCTCCAGAACGCGGGGGTAAGCCTCGTTCAGGTGAATCTGCTGCTGGGTCTGGGCGGGCAGCTGGCTGTATTCGTTCAGCACTTCCGACCGATGGATTTCCTTGCCGTTGACGCGGGCCACGACGGGATCGTCCACGGCCTGGGCCGGGGCGCCGGCGGCCGGAGCGGCGGCGGGGGCGGCAGCCTTGGCCGGGGTGTCAGCGGCCAGGGCGGTGCCGGCCAGGGACCCGAAAGCCGCGGTCAGCAGCGCGGCACGCAACATCTTCACATACATGGAGCTGAATTCCTCGAGGACTGGGGCTGCATCAAAAAACGGCGCGACGGCAGGGACCAGGGACGGCCACGCCGTAGCACTGCCGGGCCCTTCTTCGGCTGTCGCGCCATAAAACACGGGGCCGCCCCCCATCGCAAGGTGGGACAGCGCCCCAACCCCACCTTGCACGTGTCCTGATGCCGCACCCGGCGCCCCCGTCGACGGTTTCCCGATACCGCGCGCGAGGGCACCGGCGCGAGCCCCATCAAAGCGGTTGGAAAGCAGGCGGATCATGCTATGGTCCCCACCCGCGCGTGTGGGGGATCTGTCGCGGCAGGCGGGTCTGGTATCGCGATACCGGAAACGGCGGGGCTTCATTGACCGCCGGGGCCTGCCACCTTATCTCAGAAAGCGCGCGCGAGGGGCTGCCGCCCCGCCCGTCGCCAGAGTACCCGGAGGGCCGGGCCGGATGACCCGGACGGTTCTCGTCCCCTATTCGCTTCCTTCGAGGTTTTCATGTTCGGTTCCATCGCCCGCAAACTGTTCGGCAGCGCCAACGAGCGCGTTGTCAAAAGCTTGCGGAAGGACGTCGACGCCATCAACGCGCTGGAGCCGAAGCTGGTATCGCTGTCCGACGACGAGCTGCGCATGCGCACCGACTGGCTGCGCGACCGGCTGGCCAAGGGCGAGACGCTGGACGACATCCTGCCCGACGCCTTCGCCACCGTGCGCGAGGCGGCCAAGCGCGCCATCGGCCAGCGCCATTTCGACGTGCAGCTGATGGGCGGCATGGTCCTGCACCGCGGCCGCATCGCCGAGATGCGTACCGGCGAAGGCAAGACCCTGGTGGCGACCCTGGCGGTGTACCTGAACGCCCTGGAAGGCAAGGGCGTGCATGTCGTCACCGTGAACGACTACCTGGCCAAGCGCGACAGCGGCTGGATGAGCCGCATCTACGGTTTCCTGGGCCTGACCACCGACTGCATCGTCCACGGCCTGGACGATGACGAGCGCCGCCGTGCCTACGCCGCCGACATCACCTACGGCACCAACAACGAGTTCGGCTTCGACTACCTGCGCGACAACATGAAGTTCCGCCTGGACGACATGGTCCAGCGGCCCTTCAACTTCGCCGTGGTGGACGAGGTGGACAGCGTGCTGATCGACGAGGCGCGTACCCCGCTGATCATCTCCGGCCCGTCCACCGACGGCTCTGAACTGTACGCCGCCGTGGACACGGTGATCCTGCGCCTGGCCGACACCGATTATGAAAAGGATGAGAAGGCCAAGTCCGTCAACCTGACGGAGGAGGGCACGGAGAAGGTCGCCCAGATCCTGACGGAGATGGACCTGCTGAAGCAGGGCGACCTGTACGACATCCACAACATCACCCTGGTCCACCATGTGAACCAGGCCCTGCGCGCCCACAAGCTGTTCACCCGCGACGTGGATTACATCGTCAAGGACGACAAGGTCGTCATCATCGACGAGTTCACGGGCCGCATGATGGACGGCCGCCGCTATTCCGAGGGCCTGCATCAGGCGCTGGAGGCCAAGGAGCACGTGACCATCCAGCGCGAGAACCAGACGCTGGCGTCCATCACCTTCCAGAACTATTTCCGCCTGTACCCCAAGCTGGCCGGCATGACCGGCACCGCCATGACCGAGGCGGCGGAGTTCGCGGAGATCTATAACCTGGACGTGGTCGACATGCCGACCAACCTGCCCGTCCAGCGCATCGACTATGATGACGAGGTCTATCGCACCGCGCGCGAGAAGTATGACGCCATCGTCAAGCTGGTGAAGGAGTGCCAGGAGCGGCAGCAGCCCATCCTGGTCGGCACCATCTCCATCGAGAAGTCGGAACTGCTGTCCGACCTGCTGAAGAAGCAGGGCATCCCGCACAACGTGCTGAACGCCCGCTACCATGAGCAGGAAGCCTACATCGTTTCCCAGGCCGGCCGGCCGGGTGGCGTCACCATCGCAACGAACATGGCCGGCCGCGGCACCGACATCAAACTGGGCGGCAACGTCGAGATGCGCATCGAGTACGAGCTGGGCGAGGTGACCGATCCCGCCGAGCGCGAACGGCGCATCCAGCAGATCGAGCAGGAGGTGGCGGCCGCCAAGGAGGTGGCGCTGGCCGCCGGCGGCCTGTACGTCGTGGGCACGGAGCGGCACGAAAGCCGGCGCATCGACAACCAGCTGCGCGGCCGTTCGGGCCGCCAGGGTGACCCCGGCGCCTCGAAGTTCTTCCTGTCGCTGGAAGATGACCTCATGCGCATCTTCGGGTCGCAGCGCATGGACACCATGCTGCAGCGCCTGGGCCTGCAGGAGGGTGAGGCCATCATCCACAGCTGGATCAACCGCGCCCTGGAAAAGGCCCAGAGCCGGGTGGAAGCGCACAACTTCGAAATCCGCAAGAACCTGCTGAAGTACGACAACGTCATGAACGACCAGCGCAAGGTCGTTTATGAGCAGCGCCGTGAAATCATGGCCGTCGACGACATCAAGGAAACCGTCGAGGACATGCGCCAGGACACCATCAACACCCTGGTGGCCAAGGCGATCCCCGCCAATTCCTATGCCGAGCAGTGGGACATGAACCAGCTGCAGGAGGATGTGGCGCGCATCCTGGCGCTGGACCTGCCGGTGCAGGACTGGGCCAAGGAGGAAGGCATCGGCGAGGTCGAGATCGAGCAGCGCCTGATGAAGGCGGCCGAGGAAGCCTATGCCGCCAAGGAGGCCAGCTACGGGCCGGAAATCATGCGCTCCATCGAGCGCAGCCTGCTGCTGCAGTTGCTGGACCAGTCGTGGAAGGATCACCTGCTGTCGCTGGACCATCTGCGCCAGGGCATCAACCTGCGCGCCTACGGCCAGCGCGACCCGCTGAACGAATACAAGCGCGAGGCGTTCAACCTGTTCGAGGAGCTGCTGGACAGCCTGCGCGAGCAGGTGACCCAGGTGCTGATGCGCGTCCAGCTGCAGGTGGCCCAGCCGGCGCTGGACCCGAACGACTTCCCGCCGCAGGAGATGCAGGAGACCCGCATCGATCCGGCGCTGGCCGCCCCCGGCCAGGGCATCCCGGCGGACGAGCCCCTGCCCCCCGGCATGGCGCGCGCCAGCGCCGGCCTGGCCTATGGCGCGGTGAACATGCCGCAGTCAACCCAGGCGGGCGGCCAGGACCAGGACACCTGGATGAACACCCCCCGGAATTCCCCCTGCCCCTGTGGCAGCGGCCTGAAGTACAAGCATTGCCACGGCCGCGCCCCGTAAGGGGCCGGTCCTGATGATCGCTTTCGCCCTTGCAAGGGAGGCCCACGGCCATGCCGGATGCCGAGGACATGACGCCGGACGACGACAGCCGCCGCCCGGCCCCGCCCGTCAACGAGGACATCGTTGAGCGGTTGCGCCGCCGTGCCGAACGCGCCCGCGACCGTTATCCCGACCATGCTGAGGATCCGGGCACCCTGGTCGGCGGCCTGATCGAGGATTACGAGGCGGCGGCGCAGGAGATCGAGCGGCTGCGCGCCGCCCTGAAAGACATCGCCCGGCGGTCGCTGGCCGCCATGCGGCCGGAATTATGAAACGCGCGGCGGCGGTCCTGCTGGCCCTGAGCCTGGCAGCGTCGCTGCCGATGCCCCCATCGGCCAGCGCGAAAGCGCCGCCGCCCACGCCCCAGGCCATCGTCGAGGCCCTGTACCGGCCCTATCTGGCCGACCCCCACGCCGAAAAAGACATCGCGACCGACTCGGTGGCCAGCATCCACCGGCACGCCACTCCGGCGCTGGCCCGGCTGCTGGACGCGGATCGGGCCTGCCAGGCCCGCACCCAGGGCCTCTGCGCCTTGGACTTCGACCTCATCGTTGACGGCCAGGACTGGAACCTGTCGGGCTTCGGCCTGGAGACGCTGTCTGCGGGCGACACGGCCACGGTGACGGCGCGCTTCACCAACGGCACCCCCCGCGTCCTGGCCTATCATTTCGTGATGTCCGGCGGACGCTGGCGGGTCGATGACCTGGTCATCCTGAAGGACGACGCCGCGGCCAGCGACCAGCCCTGGTCGTTGAAGGACACGCTGGCGCGGGAATACGGGCCGGCGGCCAAGAAACACCGCTGAGGGCCATCGTCCGCCTGGCGCTACCCTGGCCCCTCAGTCCGGGTAGCGGATCTCCAGGATCTCCACCTCTTCCGGGCCCTTGGGCGTGCGCACGGTGACGACGTCGCCCACCCGCGCCTTCATCAGGGCGCGCGCCACGGGCGATACCCAGCTGATGCGGTGACGGTCCATGTCCACCTCGTCGCGGCCGACGATGGTGACGGTCATGCGGGTGTCGTCCTCATCGGCGTAGGTGACCGTGGCGCCGAAGAAGACCTGGGAGCGGTTCTTCTGCAGCTGCGGGTCCACCACCTCGGCGCTTTCGATGCGCTTGGTCAGGAAGCGGATGCGCCGGTCGATCTCGCGCAGCCGCTTCTTGCCGTAGAGGTAATCGCCATTCTCCGACCGGTCGCCGTTGCCGGCGGCCCAGGACACCACCTCCACCACCTTGGGCCGTTCCACCCGCAGCAACTGGTGGCGTTCGTCCCGCATGCGGTTGAAGCCTTCCGGCGTCATGTAGTTCTTGGCGCCCGCCGGCAGGGGCGGCAGGCCGTCGTCATCATCATCGTCGTCAAGATCAGGCGTGGTGTTCATGGGGGGTCACTTCGCTGGTGAGCACCCCGGCCCTGTACCCCACCCTGAGCCCCCCGACAAGGATAGCGACAAGAACAGCGACAAGGTGAAGGGGGCCGGGGTACGGACGCCCGGGCCCGTCACCCGCCCCATCCCTCACATCTCGCGCAGGGCCTTCATGAAGCGCTGCACCGCCTGGTTCAAGCGTCCGGCCTCCTGGGTCAGGCCGCCCGCCGTGTCCAGCACCTCGCCCGCCGTGCTGCCGGCAACGCCGGTGGCATTGGCCAGGGAGGACAAGGTGCGCGACACATGGTCGGTGCCATCGGCGGCCTCCGCCACATTGCGGGCGATCTCGCGCGTGGCCGCGCCCTGTTCCTCCACCGCCGCGGCGATGGCGGCGGCGACCTCGTTCACCTCATGGATGGTGCTGCCGATGCGTTCCATGGCGGCGACGCTGAGGCCGGTGCGTTGCCCGATGTCCTGGACATAGCGGGTGATCTCCTCCGTCGCGCGGGCGGTTTGGCCGGCCAGTGTCTTCACCTCGCTGGCCACGACGGCGAAGCCCTTGCCCGCCTCGCCGGCGCGGGCCGCCTCGATGGTGGCGTTCAAGGCCAGCAGGTTGGTCTGCCCGGCGATGTCGCTGATCATCTGCACCACCACGCCGATGCGGTCGGACGCCTCGGCCAGGCCGCCGATGGTGGTCCCGGTGGTGGTGACCTCCGCCACCGCGCGGGCGGCGATGGCCTTGGACCGTTCGACCTGGCGCCCCACCTCGTCCACGGAGGCCGCCAGTTCCTGGGCGGCGGCGGCCACCGTCTGGACGTTGGACGACGTCTGGCTGGCGGCGGCCTGCACGTCCTGGGCCTGCATGCTGGCCGTGCCGGTGTTGTCGGTCAGGGCGCGGGCGTCGCCTTCCAGGGTGTGGGCGGCGGCGGTCAGAGCAGTGGCGACGCCATGGACGTCGGTCTCGAACGCAGCGGCCAGCCGAGCCTGACGGGTCACGACCGACCAGGTCATCATAGGACCGACATAGCGGCCGTCGGTATCGCGCACGGCGGCCACGCGCAGCTCCAGCTCCTCGTTACCGCCATTGGCGTTCTTCAGCGTCAGGCGGCCCTGCCACGGCAGACGGGCGGGGTCGCGCACAATGTCGAGCAGCGCGGCGGGATCCTCATGGAACAGGCCGATGCCGGCCCCCACCGGGGTGCCGCCAGCCAGCGGCCGTGGCAGGGGGGCGCCCAAGGTCCGCAGGGTGGTGAGGCTGGCGGTGTTGGCGTAGGTGATGCGGAAGCCCTGGTCGGCGTCGGCCAGCAACACGTTCAGCGGCATGTCGTCCACCATCTGCTTCAGGCGGAACACGTCGGCCACCACGCCGCGCAGGGCGTGCGCCGCGCGCAGCATGCGGCCGATCTCATCCTGGCTCTGGGCCCGGCGCTGGGTGGCGCCCATGTCCACGGTGGTGTCGTTGGCGGCCAGGCGTTCCAGCACACGGGCGACCAGCAGGGCCGGACGGCCGACCCAACGGCTGGCCAGCCACCAGGCGACCAGGCCCAGGACCGCCGCGATGGTGACGCTGGCAACCAGGATGCTGGTCTTCAGGCGGTCCACAGCCTCGGCGAAGATGCGCTTCTGGATGCCGGTGTAGAGCACGCCGACGGTGTGGCCGTTGGCGTCCTTGATGGGGTCATAGGCGGTGTAGAAGGGCACGCCCAGGATGTCGGCCTCGCCACGATAGGCCTCACCCCGGCCGACGACGGTGTCGAACACGGCGTTATGGGCCAGCGCCGTGCCAACGGCCCGGCCACCCTCGGGCTTCATGACGTTGGTGGCGACGCGCACCATCTCGCCATTGCGCGCGGCGAAGATGGTGGCGGTGCCGCCCACCAGACGCTTGACCGTGTCGACGGCGGCGTTGTTGTCCTCCAGCGCCGCGTCACCGGCGTAAAGGTGCCCGTCCTTCAGGCTGTAGCCCTTGCCGTAGCCCTCCAGCACATGCCAGGCCACCTGCATGTTGGCGTTCTGCCGGTCCTTGGCCAGTTCCATGGTGAAGCCCGCCAGCAACACCTGGCTGATGCCCAGGCTGACCACCGTCAGCAGCGTGACGGCGCCGACGATCAACAGCGCGATGCGGGCCGCCACGGACACTTCGAACCGGCGGCGCGGGGCGGCGGCCTTGCCCGGGACGTTGCCAGCGGCGCTGCCAGGGGCGCGGGTGGACGTGGATGCGGAAATGGACAGGGTGCCGGCGGCCGCCTGGGCCGTCGAGGACTGGGCTTGGAACATGGCGATACTTCCCAAATGCGGCGCGCCCACGGGGGCGCCAAGGGCGCACACGGGCGATAACGACAGCGAAAACGTGATGCAGGCGAAAAAGCCTCGAGCGGCCCGCGCACCGCGGAGCTGTCGTTTGGCAGGCCCTGTTAAATATAGGCCGACCCTTAGTTAGTCCATAGTTAACACCATGCGAATTTTGAAGACTAGCCCATCACCAACGGCGCCATAACCCTGTTCATTATACCCACTTCCGTTTAACGGTCTTATCCAACGCCTCGGCGATTGGTTAATTTTTACGCATTTCTGCAGCGTAGCTACAGCTAACCATTCCGAATTACGGCACCTATACTTGATAAATTTCGCCCAATATCGATTCGGTTACCAAATGAAAACCCCTCATTCCTGCGAAGAGCCAAAGATGACGTTGACTCGTCCTCTTGCGGGGGCGATTAAAATCACGCTGGCGGGGCTCAACCAACGCCTGTAAACGCTCGCCATCGGACGGCGAAAACCTGACACGCCCTGCGTTCATCTGCCGCAGCCCATCGAGAAATGGACACAACCGTTTTTAATTAAGCGTTTTTACTAAATCGGTGGGGACAGCGCTTTCCCTGCCGTCCGGGATTGACGCGCTGACGAGGGGCGACGCGTCCGCTCTGGCTTCAGTGCCCGCCCCCTTCGCCTCGGCATATAGCGTCCGACATGGAAGTCCTGAATTGAACTGTAGGGTGGACGCGGGCACACTCACCACCAAAGCGTATGGCGCCCCGGGTGGCGGCACGCAATACAAGCGTAGGAGCGGCTATATGCCCCTGGCCTCGACTGGTTTTACCTTGGGTGATTTCAAGGATTTTCTTAAAACTGTTCTGGCAACGACTGCGGCCTTATGCCTCAGCCCCACGGTTTCTTTAGCGGCCAATGGCCGCCTGCCGGGAAATATATCACCCCTGCATTATGACCTGACCGTCATTCCGGCCATCGAGACATCGACCTTCGCCGGCGAGGTGCATATCGACATCGACGTGGCCACCGCCACCCCCACGGTGGTGCTGAATACGGAAAGCCTGACCCTGGACCGGGTGACCATCGACGGCGCCCCCGCCACCGGCGTCACCCAGGACAAGGACAGCCAGACGGCCACGCTGACCGCGGCGTCGCCCCTGGCGCCCGGCCACCACACGGTGGACATCGCCTATCGCGGCGTGATCGAGAAGACGGCGCGCGGCCTGTTCCAGCTGGATTACGCCAGCGGGGACGCGCCAGCCGGGGCGCCGGGGGCCGGCGCCGCGACGGCCCATATGCTGTCCACCCAGTTCGAGGCGGGTGACGCCCGCCGCTTCCTGCCCTGCTGGGACGAGCCGTCGGCCAAGGCCACGTTCAGCCTGTCCATCATGGCGCCCCAGGGCCAGATGGCCGTGTCCAACATGCCGGTGAAGGCGGACGAGGCCATGGCCGACGGCCGCCACCTGGTGCACTTCCAGCAGACGCCGCGCATGTCCAGCTATCTGCTGTTCGTGGGCGTGGGCGACCTGGAGCGGGCCACGGCCAAGGCGGGCGATGTGGAGATCGGCGCGGTGGTGCGGCGCGGGTCGGTGGACAAGGCGCGCTTCGCCCTGGAAACCGCCGCCGCCATCCTGGCCCGCTACAACGACTATTTCGGCACGCCCTATCCCCTGCCCAAGCTGGACTTCGTCGCCATCCCCGGCGCCGGCGGCTTCGGCGCCATGGAGAACTGGGGCGCCATCATGTCGTTCGAGAAGGACATGCTGCTGGACCCGGCGCTGGCCACGGAGGCGGCACGCCAGCGGGTGTTCCAGGTGGTGGCCCACGAAATGGCGCACCAATGGTTCGGCGACCTGGTGACCATGGCCTGGTGGGACGATCTTTGGCTGAACGAGGGCTTCGCCTCCTGGATGGAGACCAAGGCCATGCAGGCCCTGCACCCCGACTGGTCGCCCTGGCTGGTGGCCATGCCGGCCATGGAAAGCGCCAAGCGCCTGGATGCCCGCGCCTCCACCCACCCGGTGGTGCAGCCCATCAACTCCGTGGCGGAGGCGGACGAGGCCTTCGACGACATCACCTATGACAAGGGCCAGGCCGTCATCCGCATGGTGGAGGCGACGGTGGGCGAAACGGTGTTCCGGGACGGCGTGCGCCGCTACATGAAGCGCAACGCCTATGGCAACGCCACCACCCGCGACCTGTGGAAGGCGGTGGAGGAGGCGGGCGGCAAGGATGTGCTGCGCATCGCCACCGACTTCATCACCAAGCCGGGCATCCCCCTGGTGTCGGTCAGCGCCACCTGCGGCGCCAGCGGGCCGGCCCCCAAGGCGCATCCGGCGCACAAGGGGCGGAAGGGCGCGCCGGAGCCGGCCCCCGCCCCGTCCGGCGGCACCACGCAGGTGAGCCTGCGCCAGTCCCGGTTCGCCACCGAGCCGGTGACCATCCCCGACCAGTACCACCTGAGCGACCGGCTGTGGGCCATCCCCGTGCCCCTGGCCACGGTGGGGGACGGCGCCCCGGCGCATACCCTGCTGACGGCCCTGACGGGCAAGGCCGCCGTGCCCGGCTGCGGCCCCCTGCTGGCCAACGCCGGCCAGACCGGCTATTTCCGCGTCGCCTACACCGAACCGGCGTTCAAGGCCCTGGTCGACCATGTCGACCGGCTGGCGCCCATCGACCAGTTGGGCCTGATGTATGACAGCGCCGCCCTGGGCGAAGCGGGGCAGATGGCCATGAGCGACAGCCTGGCGCTGATCCGCGCCCTGCCGGTCAACGCCGACCCCGCCGTGTGGCAACAGGCCGCCGACTACCTGCGCGACGTCGATGACTTCTACGCCGGCGGTTCCAGCACGGGGGGCACGGGCGCGGGGGGCATCAGCCCGGCGCAGGCGGCGTTCCGAGCCTTCGCCCGCGGCGTGCTGGCTCCGGCGCTGTCGGCCATCGGCTGGGACCCGCAGCCGGGCCAGGGCGACAAGGTGGGGCTGGAGCGCACGGCCCTGATCAGCGCCCTGGGCAGCTTCGACGACCCCAACACCCTGACGGAGGCGCGGCACCGATTGGCCTCGGACGGGACGGACCCCACGGCCCTGCCCCCGGCCATCCGCCTGGCGGTGATCACCACCGTGGCCCAGCATGCCGACGCCGCCACCTTCGACCGGCTGCACGCCCTGGCGTCCTCCACCACCGACCCACTGGCCCGCCGTCAGCTGTACGGCGCGCTGGGCGCGGTGCGCGACCCGGTGCTGGCGCAGAAGGTGCTGGACCTCAGCCTGACGCCCGAGGCCGGCACCACCCTGGCGCCGCAGCTGATCCTGGCCGTGGCCGACGCCAACCCGGACCTGGCCTGGCGCTTCATCACCAGCCATGTCGACGCGGTGGAGGCGTCGCTGGACCAGATGCAGCGCTATGAGTTCTTCGCCGGCGTGGCGCGCCGGTCCGCCGACCCCGCCCGCATCGATGAGCTGAACGCCTATGCCGAGGCCCATGTGCCGGTCAGCGGTCGCCAGGGCATCGCCAAGGCGGTGGGGGCGATCGCCTACCGCGCCAAGGTGGCGCGGGAGCGCCTGCCCCAGGTGGACGCCTGGCTGGCCACGCTGCCCACGACACGTTGACGGGGCCACGCACTGACTGCCCCGAAGCCGCCCCGCCCCTTCCGGGCCGGGGCGGCGCCACCCTGACCCAACGCACTTATGGCGCGGGTCCCGCGACGGGCGTAAGCTTTGCTTATGGACCGGAAGAAAAGGGACCGGACCGACAGTAAGAACCATCACCAAACGCCATGCTGAGGGGCCCGCGCGCCCCGGACGCCCAGCAGGACGCCCGTCGCCAAGGCCCCCGGATGAAGCCAATCAACGGGGAAGGAGACGCGCACCATGTCCGTCCTGCATGTCCATTTCGGCGGCGCTTCCGGCAATGCCACGCACCACCGCCAACCCGCCTGCACCTGGCTGCTGATCGGCAGCGCGCTGGCCTTCGCGGCCATCCTGGCGGCCTGGCTGACGGACATGGTCAGCGTCTTCCCCATCGGCCTGCTGGTCGGCACCGGCGTGCTGTGCCTGGCCTCCTGTATCGAGCGGGTGGCCTACAAGCCGATCAGCGGCATGCCCGGCCCCGGCTGGCACGACACCGGCGAACGCCTCACCGACCCCGCCACCGGCGCCCCCGTGGCCGTCTATCACAACGCCGCGCGCATGGAGCGCCGCTATGTCCGCCTGGACCGGGAACCATAAGCCTCCCGGCGCCATAAGGGTTTGCATTGCCCGAAACTTGCCTGTATGGTGCGCGCCGCGCCACCGGAAACCCGGCGTGCCGCCCGGCATGGACCCGTAGCTCAGCTGGATAGAGCGCTGCCCTCCGAAGGCAGAGGTCGTACGTTCGAATCGTATCGGGTCCGCCACCTTTCCTGACATCATCGACACGATCAAAAGCGCAGTGCCGTCGCCGACACGCGTCGCCGCGTTATGCTTGGGCTCGCCACCCTCGACAGCCCAGCCCGAAATCGGCCATGGTGCGGGCCCGGGGCGCCCGCGTTTGACGGGCCCGCCCCACCCCGACCGTTATGCCGAAGATGCCCGCCATGGCCGATACCCCCGCCGCGCCCGCTGCTGACGTGCCCGCCGCCGCCGCGACCGACTCCATCCCCGTTGCGCCGGACGCGCCCACGCCCGTGACCGGCGTCCCGGCCGTGCCGGGCACGGCGCAGGACACGCTGTACCTGGTGGATGGCTCGGGCTTCATCTTCCGCGCCTATCACGCCCTGCCGCCGCTGAACCGGCCGGACGGCACGCCGGTGAACGCGGTGCTGGGCTTCACCAACATGCTGATGAAGCTGCTGGCCGACGTGAAGGTGCATTCCGTCGCCGTCATCTTCGACAGCAAGCGGGAAAATTTCCGCAACGCCATCTATCCGGACTACAAGGCCCACCGGCCGCCGCCGCCGGAAGATCTAATCCCGCAGTTCGATCTGATCCGCCAGGCGGTGGACGCCTTCAACCTGCCCTGCCTGCACCTGGAGGGGTATGAGGCCGACGACCTGATCGCCACCTACGCCCGCCTGGCGCGGGAGGCGGGGCGCGACTGCGTCATCGTCTCGTCCGACAAGGACCTGATGCAGCTGATCACCGACGGCGTCGGCCTGCTGGACCCGATGAAGAACAAGAGCATCGGCCGGAACGAGGTGCTGGAGAAGTTCGGCGTGGCGCCGGAACTGGTGGTGGACGTGCAGTCCCTGGCCGGCGACAGCGTCGACAACGTGCCGGGCGTGCCCGGCATCGGCATCAAGACCGCCGCCCAGCTGATCACCGAGTATGGCGGGCTGGACGCCCTGCTGGAACGGGCGCATGAGATCAAGCAGCCCAAGCGGCGCGAGGCCCTGACCGTGCATGCGGAAATGGCCCGCATCTCCCGCCAGCTGGTGAAGCTGGAGGCCCATGTGCCGGTGCCCGAGCCGCTGGAGAACCTGACGGCGCGCAAGCCCGACCCCGAGCGCCTGATCGGCTGGCTGCGGGAGCAGGGCTTCCGCTCCGCCATCCAGAAGGTCGAGAACGACATCCTGAAGGCCAGTGGGGGCAATGGTGGCGGCACTGCGGGGGCCACCGGCGCCCCGGCCCTGACGCTGACGGCCACTGGCGGCGGGGCGGAGCAGCGCACCGACGCCGTGCGCGCCGCCTACAACAGCCGCTTCTACAACACCGAGGCCACCCCCATCGGGGAGCCCAAGATCCCCGCGCCCACCGAGATCGCGTACGAGCTGGTGCAGGACGCCGCCGTGCTGAAGCGCTGGATCGAGGAGGCGACGCTGGCCGGCACGGTGGCCATCGACACCGAGACCGACGGCCTGTATCCCGACCGCGCCAAGCTGGTCGGCTTCTCCCTGTCCCACACGCCGGGCCGCGCCTGTTACGTGCCCCTGGCCCACGTCAACCCGGACGCCCCGAACCCACAGGCCGGCGGCTTCGATTTCGGCGAGGCCCCGCCCCCGCCGCCGCAAATCCCGTTGGAGGAAGCCCGCGCCCTGCTGGCGCCGCTGCTGGCCGACCCGTCGGTGCTGAAGGTGGGCCATAACCTGAAGTTCGACATCCGGGTGCTGGCCCGCCATGGCTTCGCCCCCGGCCCGGCCACCATCGCCCCCGTGGACGACACCATGCTGCTCTCCTACGCCCTGGGCGCCGGCGCCCACGGCCACGGCATGGATGAGCTGGCGCAGCGCCACCTGGGCCACACCTGCATCAGCTTCGATGAGGTGACGGGCACCGGCAAGAACCGCATCACCTTCGACCGGGTGCCGCTGGACCGCGCCTGCGCCTACGCGGCGGAGGACGCCGACATCACCCTGCGCCTGCACCAGGTGCTGAAGGCCGACGTGCTGCGCCACCACCTGATGACGGTGTACGAGACGCTGGACCGCCCGCTGACGCCCGTGGTGGCGACCATGGAGCAGGCCGGCATCCTGGTGGACCGGACCATGCTGGCCGAGCTGTCGCGTGATTTCGCCGGCCGCCTGGCGGCGCTGGAACAGGAAATCCACACCCTGGTGGGCCATCCCTTCAACGTCGCCAGCCCCAAGCAGTTGGGCGAGGTGCTGTTCGATGAGATGGGCCTGCCCGGCGGCAAGAAGGGCAAGACCGGCGCCTATTCCACCGACAGCAGTGTGCTGGAACCCCTGGCCGAACAGGGCGTGGAGGTGGCGCAGAAGGTGCTGGACCACCGCCAGCTGGCCAAGCTGAAGTCCACCTACACCGACGCCCTGCAGCAGGAGATCAACCCCGACACGGGCCGGGTCCACACCAGCTTCGCCCTGGCGGCCACCGCCACCGGGCGCCTCAGCTCCACCGACCCCAACCTGCAGAACATCCCCATCCGCACGGAGGAGGGACGCAAGATCCGCCGCGCCTTCGTGGCGCCGGAGGGCCATGTCCTGCTGTCCGTGGACTACAGCCAGATCGAGCTGCGCCTGGTGGCGGAGATCGCTGGCGTGCCCGCCCTTAAGCAGGCCTTCACCGACGGTATCGACATTCACGCCATGACGGCGAGCCAAGTGTTCGGCGTGCCCCTGGACCAGATGACCAGCGAAATCCGCCGCAAAGCCAAGGCCATCAACTTCGGCATCATCTACGGCATCTCCGGCTTCGGCCTGGGGCGGCAGCTGGGCATCGGCGCGGGGGAGGCCGGGGCCTTCATCAAGCAGTATTTCGAGCGCTTCCCCGAACTGGCCGGCTATTTCGAGAAGACCAAGGCCGAGGCCAAGGAAAAGGGCTATGTCACCACCCTGTTCGGCCGCCAGTGCTGGATCCAGGGCATCAAGGAAAGCAACGCCGCCCGCCGCGCCTTCGCCGAGCGCCAGGCCATCAACGCCCCCATCCAGGGGACGGCCGCCGACATCATCCGCCGCGCCATGGCCCGCATCCCGGCCGCGATGGCCAACGCCGGGCTGACCGGCCGCATGCTGCTGCAGGTGCACGACGAACTGTTGTTCGAGGTGCCGGTGGCGGAGGTCGACGCCACCATCCCCGTGGTGCGCCAGGTGATGGAAGGGGCTGCATCCTTGAGCGTACCCCTGGTGGCCGAGGCCGGGACGGGGCGGAGCTGGGGCGAGGCGCACTGATCTGTTTCGTGCGCCTCAGGCGCCGGCAGGCGCATCCGCGCCTTTGGCTGTCCTCGATTTCCAGTCCGCTGCCGCTCCCCGCAAACCTCCGGCGGCCGCAGTCGCGGCCTAGGGATTAAAGAAGGCCTGCGGAAAGCCCAAGGGCAGCGATCAGCTACCCCACGCCGCCAGCAGATCCCGCACCACGGCGCCGGGATCGCTGGCGCGCATGACGGTGCCCATAACGGCCAGGCCGGCGGCCCCGGCCGCCCTGGCCTGCGCCGCGTTGGCGGGGCTGATGCCGCCCAGGGCCAGGGCGCCGGGCAGGCGGGACAGGGCCTGGAGTCCCAGCGCCGGGCCATAGCCGGGCTTGGACGCGGTCTCGAAAATGGGGCTGAGGGTGGCGTAGTCGGCGCCACCCAGGCCCTCGCCCGGATGATGGCGCGAAATGCCCACCAGCGCTTGCGGCCCCAGTCGGGCGCGGGCCGCCGCCACATCGCCGCCGGCTCCCAGATGCACGCCATCGCACAGCGCCGCCGCCACCAAGTCGCCATGCACCGTCAGCCGGGCGCCATGATGGCGGGCGATGGGAAGCAACTGGCGCACCAGATCCAGCCGGTCCTGGGCGGGCAGATCCTTCTCCCGTACGCTGGCCCAGCGGCAACCGGCGGCGAACACCCGGTCCAGCATCTGGGGCAGCGGCAGGGTGGCCTGGCGCCGGTCGGTGATGACCAGCAGCGGGGGAAACGGTACCCCCACCCCTACCCCCCGATCAGCCCCAGCTCGGGGCTGGAGGCTTCGGCGCGGGTGCGCTTCGGGATGCGGCCGGCGAGGCGGGCCAGGCGGCCGGCGGCCACGGCGTGGCCCATGGCGGCGGCCATGCGCACCGGGTCGGTGCTCTTGGACACGGCGGTGTTCAGCAGCACGGCGTCACAGCCCAGCTCCATGGCCAGGGCGGCGTCCGACGCCGTGCCCACGCCGGCATCCAGGATGACCGGCACCGTGCTGCGGGCGCAGATCATTTCGATGTTGTAAGGATTGAGGATGCCCAGGCCCGTGCCGATGGGGGCGCCCAGCGGCATGACGGCGGCGCAACCGACATCGGCCAGGCGGCGGCAGACGATGGGGTCGTCGGTGCAATAGGGCAGGACGGTGAAACCGTCATCCACCAGTTGGGCGGCAGCCGTCACCAACTGCTCCACATCCGGGTACAGCGTCTCACGGTCCCCGATCAGTTCCAGCTTGATCCAGCTGGTGTCCAGCGCCTCACGCGCCAGCTGGGCGGTCAGCACGGCGTCCTTCACCGTGGCGCAGCCGGCGGTGTTGGGCAGCAGCCAGGCCTTGTCCCGCACCAGGTCCAGGATGCCCTCGGCCCCGCCCTCCATATCCACCCGGCGGATGGAGACGGTGACCACTTGCGCGCCCGAGGCGGCCAGGCTGTCCAGGAACACCTGCTGGTTGGGATAACCCGCCGTGCCCAGGAACAGGCGGGAGGTGAACGCCTTGCCGGCGATGCGGAGCAGGTCTTCAGCCACCTTGCAGCACCTTCACGATTTCAATGGCGTCGCCGTCGGCGACGGCGCGCTCGGCCCAGCGGGCCCGCGGCACGACGGTGCCGTTGATGGCCACGGCGATGCCTCGAGCCTCGAGCGCCAACCCCGCCTCGCCCAGCAGGGCCGGCAGGTCCAGACCCTCCGCATGGTCGCGGGTCTTGCCGTTCACGGTGATCATGCGCGTGTTTCCCTATTACTTACGGAACCGCCCAATGCCAAAGGGCTCCAGCAGCGGGTCCACCCGGCCGGTCAGGACATGGTCCGCAACCAGGTCGGCGGTGCCGGGGGTCAACAGGATGCCGTTGCGGTGGTGGCCGGTGGCCATGACCAGGCCGGCCACGCCGGGCACGGGCCCCAGGATGGGGGCGTCGTCGCGGCTGCCGGGGCGGTGGCCCACCCACATCTCCTCGATGGGCAGCTCCTCCACCCCCGGCAGGGCCCGCCACGCGGCCTCCAGCAGCGCCAGGACGCCACCGGCGGTCAGGCTGTCGTCCCAGCCCTTGTCCTCCGTTGTGGCGCCCACGATCAGGCGTCCGTCCAGGCGTGGCACGAGGTAGCATTTGGGCGGCCACACCACATGGCGCAACAGCGGCTGGGCTGGGTCCATGCGCAGGGCCAGCATCTGGCCCTTCACCGGCCGCACCGGCGGAATGGCGCCGTCCGGCAGGCCGGCCAGGAGGCGCGACCAGGCGCCGGCGGCCAGCACGACCACGTCGGCGGCCTTCAGCGCGCCGTCCACCACCACGCCCTCGGCGCGCCCCCCCGTGCTGGCCCCACCTGTGACGGAGAGGGCTTCGACGGCCACCTCCTCATGCAGGCGGGCGCCAGCCTTCAATGCCGCAGCCTTGAGCGCCACGGCCAGCTTGCGATTGTCCACCTGGCCGTCGGCGGCGCCCAGCACGCCGGCGGCGGCACGGGGATTCAGCCACGGCTCCCGCTCCTTCACCTGCGCGCCGCTCAGCCAGGCGACGTTGAGGTCCAGGGAGCGCTGGAATTCATACCCCGCCCGCAGCACCTCCACGTCATCGCGGGTCAGCGCCACCTGCAGGGTGCCCTCGGTGCGCAGATCCACGGGCAGGCCGCTGGCGGCCTCCAACTGGGCGGCGAAGGCGGGCCAGCGCCGCTGGCTGTCCAGGGTCAGGGGCAGCAGCGCCTGCTCCCCCGGTTCCGTCTCCACGGCGGCGGCCAGCATGCCGGCGGCGGCATGGGTGGCGCCCAGGCCGGCGCGGCCCCGGTCATAGACGTCAACGGCGCAGCCGGCGGACGCCAGGCGCCAGGCGATGGACAGGCCGATGCAGCCGGCGCCAATCACGATCACCCGGGGGGCGGCAGTTGGATGGGCAGAAGAATGGCCCGAAGGCGGAAAATGGGTCACGGTCTCGCGATCTCCCTTCGCCGGCATGATCCGGAGCAGGTTCCATGGGTCTGATCTCAGCCGCGGGCCTGACGGGCAGGCGGGCGGCACCCCAGTCGATGGCCGGAACGATGGCGGACCGGACGCCCGAATTCAAGGGTCTTGGTGGCGGGGCCGATCCCAGCCATGGGCGATGGGGTCCTTCTTGACATCCCCCGTCCGGCGGCGCGGTTGCGCCAGCCGCCCTACCCCATCAGAGATTTGACAAGTAGGCCGATTGTCTGGACTCTGCCTATCTTAGGGGTCCATCTACCAAGGTTTGCTCATGTTTGCCGCCATCGGCCTGCTCGGCGTGTTCATCTGCGTGTTCGGGTCGTTCGTGATCTTCGGCGGCAAGATCGGCATCATCATCGAGGCCCTGCCCGGTGAGTTCATGACCATCGGCGGCGCCGCCATCTGCGGCTTCATGGTCGCCAACAGCACGCATGTCATCAAGCAGTCCCTGGGTGCCGTGAAGCGCATCTTCCCGGGCGCGCGGTTCCATAAGAAGGAATACATGGAACTGCTGTCGCTGCTGTATCAAATCCTGAAGACGATGAAGACCAAGGGCGTGCTGGCCATTGAGCAGCACATTGAAAAGCCCATGGAAAGCAACATCTTCAACGCCTATCCGGCGATCATGAAGGACCCGTTCACCGTCAAGTTCATCGCGGATTACCTGCGCATGTTCTCCATCGGCGTGGACAACCCCCATGAGCTGGAGGCGCTGATGGAGCAGGAGATCGAGAAGACCAAGCACGAGGACCTGCACTCCAGCCACGCCTTCCAGACCATGGCCGACGCCATGCCAGCGCTGGGTATCGTCGCCGCCGTGCTGGGCGTCATCAAGACCATGGCGTCCATCACCGAGCCGCCCGAGGTGCTGGGCAAGCTGATCGGCGGCGCCCTGGTGGGCACCTTCATGGGTATTTTCCTGTCCTACTGCATCCTGGCCCCCATCGCCTCGCGCCTGAAAGGCGTGGCGGAGGAGGAGAACCAGTTCTACCACGTCATCCGGGCGGCCATCACGGCCCACTTGGCCGGGTATGCGCCCCAGGTTTCCATCGAGGCGGCGCGAAAAAAAGTCCCCACCGAATACATGCCCGATTTCAATGAGTTGGAAGAGGCGCTGTCAGCCATCAGCTAGGGTGGTATCAGGCGCCTCGGGCGGGCCCCGTTTCTTCTCGGGCGTGGCCGTGCCACGGGCCGGCGGCGCACCCGCAACTCAGCCATGCCGCACCGCAATCCCGAATCGGTCTTAATGCGATTGACCTGAGGCGCGGGAGGGGCCAATTACGGTGCCATGCGAATAGAGCGTCATCCCATCGGCCCGGCATGCATCACGACAGCCGCCCGCGCCTGACGCTTTGCCATGGCCGCCCATTCCTGGGTGGCCATTTTCACGAGGCAGCATCCATCGCGCCTTGCCAACGGCGCCGTCCCCTGGGGAACGGCGACGGGCGGGTGTCGGGCCGCCGAAACAACATAGGAGACGTAATTTGACCGATCAGCCGCTCGCTGGAAAAGCCGTTGCCATTCTCATCGCCAATGGCTTCGAAGAAGTGGAAATGACCGAAGCCCAGCGCGCCCTGCTGCGCGCCGGCGCCGCGCCCAAGATCATCTCGCCGGAGCAGGGCCTGGTGAACGGCTGGCACGGCACCTCGTGGGGCCACTACTTCCCCACCGACAAGCAGATTGGCGAAGTGCTGGCCGCCGACTTCGACCTGCTGGTCCTGCCGGGTGGTGAGCGCAGCGTGGCCAAGCTGGCCGCCAACCCGCACACCCGCCGCATCATCGGCAGCTTCATGGACGCTGGCAAGGGCGTCGCCGCCATCAACCACGGCGTCCAGCTGCTGGCCGTGGCGCAGCGCCTGAAGGGCCGCACGGTGACCGGCAACGAGGCCATCCGCGAGACCGTCGAGGCCGCCGGCGCCACCTGGGTGGCCGAGGAAGGCCAGAACATGAACATCGACCGCCAGCTGCTGACCGCCCGCGGTCCGGAAGAAGTGGTGCCGGAGTTCATCGAGACCATGCTGCGCGTCTTCGCCGACGCCATCGAGTACCGCCGCCAGCTGCAGGCCGAGAAGGCCGCCGCCGCCTAACCAGGGCACCGGCATCGGATTGAAAGGGCGCGAGGCACCGGCTTCGCGCCCTTTTTGTTTGCGCGCCGCTATTCGCCGAATGAGGTGGGGCCCCGTGCTTGCATCCGAGCCCCCTGCACGGCGCAGAAGGCCACCACCATCAGGGCCGGCAGCCCCAGAAACAGTGACATGCCCCAGGCGATGCGGCTGTGCAGCAGCCCGCGCACCGCCAGGAAAATGCCGACATGGGCCACGAAAGCGAGGCAGGCGATCAGGGCCTGCCAGTGGGCGGCCCTATGGCGGCGGACCACCCAGGCCAGCAAAGCCCCGACGGGATAGCCGGACAGAAGATAGTAAGAGGTCACCAGATGCAGGGATAATGGCAGGCCACGGCCCCCCAATCCCCCCATCAACGCCGCCAGGGTTGCTATGATTAAGAGGCACTCCGCCAGCCTTTCGGCAAGGAAAGCGGTCAGGGCGCGGGTAATGGCGGCCACGCTTCCCTCCTGACGGTTGACCCAGGTGCCGGCTTCAGCCCCGCCGGTATTCCATCACCGTCCAGGTGAACAGACCCAGGAGGACCAGGGCGCCCGCCTGGTGGGTGGCGGCGACGTGCACCGGCACGAACAGCAGCAGGGTGGTGATGCCCAGGCTGATCTGCGCCAGCACCATCACGGCCACGGCGATGGCCAGGGCCCGCACCCGGCCCTGCACCCCGGCGCGGAGCGCGCGGAAGGCGTAGGACCACACCACCAGGCCGGTCAGGATGGCCAGCCAGCGGTGGGTGAACTGCACGGCGGCCGTGTTCTCCAGGATGTTCAGCCAGGCGGGGCTGAGGTTCCACATCTCCTCCGGCGCGAAGGTGCCGTTCATCAGCGGCCAGGTGTTATAGGCCATGCCGGCGTCCAGCCCGGCGGTGAAGGCGCCCCACACCATGGTGGTGGCGACCAGGGCCATGGCGATGCCGGCGTGCCGGCGCAAGGCCCCGCGCGCCGGGTGGGCCGCCCCGCTGGCGGCCGGGAACAGCAGCGGCAGGGCGGTGACCAGCATGGCGACGTAGATCAGCACCGCCAGTGACAGGTGGGCCGCCAGGCGGTAGTGGCTGACGTCCGGCCGGTTCACCAGGCCGCTCTTCACCATGTACCAACCCAGGGCCCCCTGCAGCCCGCCCAGCACGAACAGGCCGATCAGGCGCGGCACCAGGCTGCGCGGCACGCGGCGGGTGAAAAGGAAAAGCAGGAAGGGCAGCAGAAAGACGACGCCGATCAGGCGCCCCACCAGGCGGTGGAACCATTCCCAGAAGAAGATGCCCTTGAACTGCGCCAGATCCATGCCGCTGTGCTTCAGCGCGTATTCCGGCGTGGCCTGGTACTTGGCGAATTCCTCCGCCCAGGCGGCGTCCGACAAGGGCGGCAGGGCGCCCGTCACCGGCTTCCATTCCGTGATGGACAGGCCGCTTTCCGTTAGGCGGGTGATGGCGCCGATGACGGCCATGGCGAAGACCATGCCGGCGCAGACCAGCAGCCAGAGGCCGATGGCGCGGTAGGGCACCCGGCGGACGGCGGACCGGACATGGGCGGTGGGGAAAGGCGTGACGGTCACGGCGACAGGTTCCCAGGCGAAGAGGAAGAGGGACTGGGCCGAATTATAGGCCGCCCCCGCCCCCCTTACAAATGCCGGCCGCCGGACGAATTGTCCTTACAGCCCCTTGCCGAAGGCCCGCAGCAGGAAGGCCTGGGTCAACGCCACCTCCTTCAGCTTGTCGAAGCGGCCGGCGGCGCCGGCGTGGCCGGCCCCCATCTCGGTGCGCGACAGCAGGACATGATCGTCGGTCTTGAGGCTGCGCAGCTTGGCCGTCCACTTGGCCGGTTCCCAGTAGGTGACGCGCGGGTCGCTGAGGCCCGCGGTGATCAACAGGTGAGGATAGGCCTTGGCCGCCACGTTGTCATAGGGGCTGTAGGACTTCAGCCGCTCATACACCTCCGGCTCGTTGGGGTTGCCCCACTCGTCATACTCGATGACCGTCAGGGGCAGGCTGTCGTCCAGCATGGTATTGACCACGTCGACGAAGGGCACCTGGGCCACGATGGCGCGGAACAGGCCCTCGGGCGCCATGTTGGCCACAGCCCCCATCAGCAGGCCGCCGGCGCTGCCGCCCTCGGCGGATATGTTGCCGGCCTTGGCGTAGCCTTGCGTCGCCAGGAACTGGGCGGCGTCGATGAAGTCGGTGAAGCTGTTGATCTTGTTTTCCAGCTTGCCGTCCTCGTACCAGCCGCGGCCCAGTTCGTCCCCGCCCCGGATATGGGCGATGGCGAAGGCGAAGCCCCGGTCCAGCAGGCCCAGCCGGTTGGCGGAGAAATAGGGATCGATGCCGTTGCCATAGGCGCCATAGGCGTAGAGGTGCAACACCCCCGACCCATCCTTGGGGAAGTCGCGGCGATGGACGATGGACACGGGGATCAGCGTGCCGTCGCGCGCCGGGGCCAGCAGGCGGGCGCTGACATACTGGTCGGCGTCGTAACCGCTGGGGATTTCCTGGACCTTGCGGATGGCCAGGGTGCGGTCGTTCAGGTCGTAGTCATAGACCGTGGGCGGCGTCACCAGCGACTGATAGCGCAGGCGCAGCAGGCCGCCGTCATAATCGAAATTGGCGCCGGGCCCGACCTCGAACGCCGCGTCGGGGAAGGCGATGTCGTGGGCGCCGCCCTGGCCATCCGCCTGCCTGGGGTCCAGCACGCGCACCAATTGGGCGCCCTCCACCCGGGCATAGACGACCAGCCAGTCGCGGAAGGCCATGTGGCCGGTCAGATAGGTGCGGTCGGCCGGGGCGATGACCTGCACCCAATTGGACTCGGCCGTGTCGGCCAAGGGGGCCTTCACCAGGCGGAAGTTGCGGTGGATGTCGTTGGTGATGATCCAGGCGGTGTCGCCCTGGTCCTCGACATTGTACTCGTGGCCTTGACGGCGGGGCAGGACCAGACGCGGCTCGCCCTCCGGCTGCGCGGCGTCCAACAGCCGCACCTCGGTCGACACGTTGTTGTGGGCGACGATGCGGATGAACCGGCCGGACAGGGTCAGGTCCAGGCTGACCATCCAGGCGGGATCGGCCTCGCCATAGACCAGGACATCTTCGCCGACCGCCGTGCCCAGGCGGTGGCGCCACACCGTCTTGGGCCGCTGGAACTCATCCTGCCGGACATAGAACAGGTGCTGCCCATCCGCCGCCCAGGCGACACCGGGGGAGGCGTCCGCGACGCCTTCCAACACCATGGCGCCGGTGGACAGGTCCTTCACCCGCACGCCATAGCGTTCGGAACCGTCGGTGTCGGCGGTGTAGGCCAGGTAACGGCCGTCGCGTGTCGTCTCGAAATCCGCCACGCGCATGAAGTCGTGTTGCGCCGCCAGGACATTCACGTCCAGCACGACCTCCTCTTCGGAAGTGCCGGCGGCCCAGCGCACGAAAACGGGGTAGTTCTGCCCGGCGGCGAAGCGCGACTGATAGAAATAGCCGTCGCGGCGATAGGGCACGCCGGTGTCGTCCTCCTTGATGCGGGCGCGCAGTTCGGCCGTCAGGGCCGGGCGCAGATCGCCCTCCCCGCCCAGCACCTGCTCGATATAGCCGTTCTCGGCCTCAAGGTAGGACAGGATGTCGGGGTCCTTGACCTCCGGGAAGGCGGGATCGCGCAACCAATCGTAGGGGTCGACCCGGACCTCGCCATGCGCGGTCTTTTCCACCGGCCAAACCCGCGCGACGGGCGGCTTGGCAAAAGCGGACTGGCGGAAGGAAGCGTCGGAAGCGGGCATGGACGATGATACCACTGGTTGAGCGCCAGGAAGGACGCCTGGCGGCCGGAAACAGAAGCCGCAACGATAGGGTCGGCGCCCCGGGGGCGGCAAGCGGGCCCGAACGAGGGGGTGCCATGCCTAGCACAAGGTCGCCCCGGGGGAACCATCGGTGGGGAAGCTGCCATGCCGCCCCGGCACTGGCGGCGGGCGGTGGGCCGGGGTATCCCCACCACCACTGGTTCACCGCACGATGAAGGCACGGACATGCCGTTCCCCCACGCCATCCACGCCGCGATCTTTGACATGGACGGCCTGTTGATCGATAGCGAGCGCCCGCTGCGCGGCGCCATGATGGCCGCCGCCGTGACGGTGGAGCGGCCCATGACGGAGCTTTTCTACGGCACCCTCATCGGCCGGCCCTATCCAGCGGTGCGCCAGATGCTGGTGGACCATTTCGGGGGTGAGGTCGTGTTCGACCGCTTCACCGAGCTGTACCGCGCGGCCATCCAGGCGCATTTCGATGCCGGCATCGCCCTGATGGCCGGTGTGGTCGAGCTGCTGGATCATCTGGACGCGGCCGGCATCCCCATGGCGGTGGCGACCAGCACCCAGCGGGAGCGGGCGCTGCACCACCTGACCCAGGCCGGTATCGCCCATCGCTTCCGCGCCGTCATCGGCGGCGACGACGTCAGCCAGGGCAAGCCGCATCCAGAGCCCTATCTCAAGGCCGCCGCCGCGCTGGACATCGCCCCCCGCCACTGCATCGCGCTGGAGGACAGCCACAACGGCATCCGCGCCGCGCACGCCGCCGGCATGATGGCGGTGATGGTGCCGGACCTGCTGGCCCCCACCGAGGAGATCGAGGCGTTGTGCCGGGTGGCGGCCGACCTGCACGAGGTTCGCCGCTGGGTGGCCTGACGCCTCAAGCGGGCGCCTGAAGCGAGGGCTCCGCGCGCATAACAAAAAGGGCCGGCAGCGCATGCTGTCGACCCTCGGAACCGGGCCTCAATGAGGCCCGCAGTCAGCTGAAACTCAGACGGTCAGGTTCACGAACGCGCCACGGGTGCGGCCGGTGTCCGACGCCGCCTTCACCTGATCCTGCGTCGGGCTGAAGTTCTGCGTGAAGCTGCTGCTGTTGTTGGACGCGCTGTTGTCGGTGTTGGCCTGGTCTGTGCCCTGATCCGAGGTTCCCTGGGTCTTGACCGGGGAGATGGACTGGACCTGCGAGTTGGAGACATCGGTGGTCGAACCGACACCGGACGTCAGGAACGTCGCGCCGTAACCAGAGCTGTAAAAGTTGATGCCGCCGATGGACATGGGACTGGCCTCCTTTGACCATCCCTTTATATACGCGCATTACGCAAGGTGGACAAGGGCGGCGACGGCAGAATTTGCCCAGCGCGGCCGCCCTTTCCCTGACCCTGGACTCTAACGGCCACCCGAGTCTTGCAAGTAGAACGGCTTAGGACTTGCCCTTCGCGTGATAGCTGATGCGCCACACCGTGCCGCCGACATCATCCGCCACCAGGACGCTGCCATCATGGGCCATGGCCAGGCCCACGGGGCGGCCCCAGACCTGGGCCGGGTTGGTGCCGGGCAGCCAGAAGCCGGTGGCGAAGTTCACGTAGTGGCCCGCCGGGCGGCCATGGGTGAACGGGACGTAGACGATCTTGTAGCCTGTGGGCTTCGCCTTGTTCCACGAGCCATGCAGGGTGACGAAGGCGCCGCCCTGGTAATCCGCCGGGAACTGGTGGCCGGTGTAGAACAGCAGCCCCAGGGGGGCGGAGTGGGCGTCAAACAGCAGGTCGGGCACGATGGCCTTGGCCACCAGGTCCGGCCGCTTGTCGGCGTAGTCCGGCTGCGGATGGTTGCCGATGTAGGAATAAGGCCAGCCATAAAAGCCCTCGGGCTGCAGCCGGGTGAAATAGTCGGGCACCAGGCCATCGCCCAGGCCGTCGCGCTCATTCACCACGGCGTAGAGGTCGTCGGTACCGGGGTAGAACTGCAAGCCCACCGGGTTGCGGGTGCCGGAGGCGTAAACGCGCTTCACCGTGCCGTCCATGTTGAATTCGGTCACGGTGGCATGGGGCTTGGGGTCCTCCGCGATGTTGCTCATGGACCCGATGCCGACGAAGAAGCTCTTGCCGTCCGGGGCGAATTCCAGGGACCGGGTGGGGTGGCCCTTGGGTTGTCCCAGGGCGCCGTCCGGCGTGACCTGGATGCGGTCGCCGGCCGGCTTCGTGTCGCCCTCCTTGTAGGGGATTTTCCACACCGCCTTGATATCGCCGACCCAGAGGTAGCCGTCGTGGAACTCGATACCGTAGGGGCGGTCGAAGCCGCCGGCGAAAGTGATGATCTGGTCGGCCTGCCCGGTGCCCTTGCTGTCGCGCAGCAGGGTGATCTCCCCTGGCGTGGCCTGGCGCGCCAGGAAGACATCGCCATTGGGGGCAACGGCCAGGTTGCGCGCACGGCTGAGGCCGGTGGCGAAGATGGATACGGTGAAGCCCTTGGGCACGTTCAGACTGGCCCCGTCGGGGCGCGCCACCTCTTCCGACGCATTGCCCACGCCGTCCGTGGCGTAGGGCGCCGGCAGGTCGGCCGGGCGGACCTGGATGCGCTGGCCGACCTTTTGTTCGGGATTGGCCTGCTCGGCCTTGGGGGACGCGGTCGCGGCGGACCAGACGGGGGCCAGCGCCCCCAGGCTGAGGCTGACAAGGGACAGGACGGCAAGGCTGCTGCGGCGCATGGGGTCGCTCGGGATGTGCGGGGGATGATACCGTTGTCACTGTCGGTGACTTCCTCCGCCTTCGCAAGGTCGCAACATGGACTATGGCGACTGGGACCCTCTGGCCCGGGGCCGGGGGACGTCCCCTTGTGGCCCCACCAGCTCGGGCCAGTGTGGTCCTGGACGAAAGGACACGCTTCAGGAATGATCACCGGCAGGAAAACAACAACCAAGGCCGTGGCGTCATGATCAGCCTGCTGATGAACATCCTGTGGGTGGTGCTGTTCGGATTCACCGGGGCGCTGGCCTGGTTCATGGCCGCGATCCTGATGGTGATCAGCATCGTCGGCATCCCCTGGGCCCGCGCGGCCTTCAACATGGGGCTGTTCGTGCTGTGGCCCTTCGGCCAAATGGCGGTGGACCGCCGCGTGCTGACCGGGCGGGAGGATATCGGCACCAGCCCGCTGGGCTTCCTGGGCAATGTCGTGTGGTTCGTGTTCGCCGGCTGGTGGCTGGCGCTGTACCATATCCTGGCCGGCGTCGTCTGGTTCGTGACCATCATCGGCATCCCCTTCGCCATCCAGCACTTCAAGTTCGCGGTGCTGGCGCTGGCCCCCATCGGCAAGGCCATCGTGCCGGTGGAGACCATGGGGATGCCCCGGTATTAAGGTCCTCAAGCGCCGGGGGCTCTCTCTGGCAGTCGCGGCCTGGGAAAAGGGGCGGCAGCCATTCAGCGCTGCAACGGCTCCAGCAAATCCGGGATGCGGTCGCGGTCGACGGCGTCCAGGAATTCGTCGGCCAGGCGGTCGGTTTCGGCCACGGCCTGGCGCCAGTAGCGCTGGCGCTCGGCGGGGGGCAGCGCCTTGAAATCGCGCCGGTCGGGAATCTTGCCATGGGGCAAGGACGCCAGAAATTCCTCCGACGGGCACAGCAACAGGGTGCGGGACAGCGAGGTGGCCGCCGGGCGGCGCCAGGCCAGGGCCTTGTCGAACCAGCCCGGCACCACTTTGGCCCCGAAATGGGGGAACAGCACCAGGTCGCTGCCCGGCGTCTCCGCCACGAACGGAATATCCAGGTGATAGTCCATGATGCCGCCGTCCATATAGGCGCCGGGCCTGGCCCCGCCGATGTCGCGCACCAGCTCGAACAGGAAGGGGATGGCGCCCGAGGCCATCAGGGCATCGGCCAGGTTGGCCGGGGTCAGCGGTACGCGCCGGGTGGGGAAGCCGGCCCCCAAGTCGAAGGGGTCGGCGGCGCGCGGGTCGGCGAAGAGCGTGCGCTGAAAGAACAGGGACAGGCTGCGGCGGCTGACCAGGTTGGCCAATCCCGCCGCGCCGATGCCCGCCCCCACCCAGGCGGGATGGCGGGCGCTGAGCGGCCCCCGCCCCCGCACCGCCAGGACGGAGAGGCGCATGGCCGGGTGGGACAGGATTTCCCGCGCGCCCCTGCGGTCACCGTCATGAGCGCCGGACGGCGAGCCCAGGATGATGTCCAGGAAGGCGCGGCTTTCCCGCGTCAGGGTGGGCATGGTGGCGTCGGAGGGGACGTAGGCCAGGTAGGCTTCCTCGAACCGGCGCAGCACCGTGGCCGGGTCCTGCCGCGCCATGGCGGCGAAGCGCCAGCTGCCGATGGAGCTGCCCACCATGGCCAGCGGCCGGGTGCGCCCCCGGAACCAGCGCGCCAGGATGGCCCGGTCCAGGCGAGTCAGCGCCAGCCACTTCGGCCCGCCGGACGCCCCCGCCACGGTGCCGAACAGCTCATCCGACACGCCGTCACGGCGCAGGCGGGCCATGGCCTCGGGCCCAGCCAGGAAACGCAAGGCACGCGCCACATCATCCCCCTTTTCCACAGCACCGGACTCGGTCACTGGATTCGGCCCCGGATTCCGCTTGAACCGGGACGCAATCCCGCGCATGGCATGGCGCCCGCCCCATCCGCTATGATGGCGGCGGCACCGGCCATCGCCATGGCGCGCGGCCGGGCGCACCACCCTTAAGCATCTGATTGTTATTCAAGGAGTTGCCACCATGTCCACCCCCCATAAGCGTGCCATGGAAGCCGTGCTGGAAGCCGCCGATATCGATATCAAGGCGGCCCTGGAGGAACGGGGGATCACCGACAAGCATTCGGAAGAGGCCGACGACACCATCCTGGACGTGGCCATCCTGCATGCCTGGCGCATCTTCGTGCGCATCAACGAGGCTCAGGGCCTGACCGTCGACCCCGGCCTGTTCGTCGACCTGGCCAGCGAACTGGCCGAGGACATGGCGGAAGACCGGGAGCAGTGACCTAAGGGAGAGACGGCCCCACCCCTGGTGCCCGCTGCCGGGATCGAACCGGCACGCCCGTGAGGGCGAGGGATTTTAAGTCCCTTGCGTCTACCAATTCCGCCAAGCGGGCGTTCCAGGGTCGAGGCCGGGAGGGACCCTAGCGGAGGTGGGGCCGCCAGGGCAAGACCGGTTACGCATGCGGAGGAGGACGTCCCCGTCAGGCCGCCCCCTCCACCACCTCGGCATCCGCCCCCATGCCGCGCACCAGGGCCGCGACCTCGTCGGTGGCGGCGGCCAAGCGGGCCGCGTCCGGGCTGCGCAGCACCAGGCTGGTGGCGAAGCGGCCCTCGCGATAGGTGGGATAGCTGCCGATGTCCACGTCGGCATAGCGGTCCTGGATGGCGCTGAGGCCGCCGGCCAACTCCCCCTCCCCCACCAGGCAGCGCACGGTGCGGGCCAGCACCACCGGGCCGCCCACCAGGCGGTTCGTCAGGCCGGCCAGCATGGCCTGCATGATGGAGGGGACGCCCGCCATGACGAAAACGTTGCCGATCTGGAAGCCGGGGGCCGCCGACACCGGGTTGTCGATCAGGATGCCGCCCTGGGGCACGTTGGCCATGCGCAGCCGCGCCTCGTTCAATTCCCGGCCCGTGCCGGCGTAGTGCGCCTCCAGCCGGCGCACCGCCTCGGGATCGCGCAGCAGGGGCACGCCGAAGGCCTTGGCCACGCAGGCCGCCGTGATGTCGTCATGGGTGGGCCCGATGCCGCCGGTGGTGAAGACGTAGGTGTGGCGGGCGCGGGCCTGGTTCACCGCCTCGATGATCGCCGCCTCGTCGTCCGCCACCACCCGCGCCTCCTTCAGGCGCACGCCCAGGCCACCCAGCACCTTGGCCAGATGGTTCAGGTTCACGTCCTGGGTGCGCCCGGACAGGATCTCATTGCCGATGATGATCAGGCAGGCGGTGGGCACGGTGCTGGCGGCGACGTCGGTCATGGGGGCAGGCTTTCCTCGCGGGGGGGCATGGCCCGATTATAGGGGGAAATCGCCCGCCGCCAACCGGCGCGGGGCGCCGATTCGGGAGCCTGCCCTGCCCCGGATTGCCTTGCCGTCCCGCCTTGGCGCGCCTAAGTTCGGAACCGTATGTCCGGCGCCGTTCGGCGGCCGGGCCCCGGTGTTTAGCCGGGTATGTTTGGCGAGGGGTGTCAGGCTGGGCAAGGCCCGCCCCCGAAGGCATGGATTCGAGAGCATGAACAGAGGCGAAGCGACCGCCACCGCGGATGAAGAGTACGAACTGGAAGACCGCGGCATCGTCATTCACGGCGCGGACGGCTTCGCCGCCATGCGCAAGGCCGGCCAGACGGCCGCCGCGCTGCTGGACTACCTGACCCCGTTCGTCGTGCCCGGCGTGGCGACGGAGGAGATCGACCGGCTGTGCGAGGAGTGGACGCAGGCCCATGGCGCCACGTCGGCCACCCTGGGCTATCGCGGCTATCCCAAATCCTGCTGCATTTCCGTCAACCATGTGGTCTGCCACGGCATTCCCAGCGACAAGCGGCTGCAGAAGGGCGATATCGCCAACATCGACGTCACCGTCATCGTCGACGGCTGGTACGGCGACACCAGCCGCATGTTCTTCGTGGGCGACGACGTGCCCCTGAAGGCGCGCAAGCTGGTGGACGTGACGTATGAGGCCATGATGCGCGGCATCCAGGCGGTGCGCCCCGGCGCCACCCTGGGCGACATCGGCCACGCCATCCAGACCTTCGCCGAGGCTAACCGCTTCTCCGTCGTGCGCGACTTCTGCGGCCACGGCGTGGGCAAGGTGTTCCACACCGCCCCGTCCGTCCTGCATTTCGGCAAGCCCGGCCAGGGCACGGAGTTGAAGGAAGGCATGATCTTCACCATCGAGCCCATGATCAACATCGGCCGCTATGACGTGAAGATCCTATCCGACGGCTGGACCGCCGTGACCAAGGACAAGAGCCTGTCGGCGCAGTTCGAGCACACCGTGGGCGTGACCAAGGACGGCTGTGAGATTTTCACCCTGTCCCCTGCCGGCTTCCACCGCCCGCCCTATGCGGCCAAGGCCTGACACCGCTGTTCCGCGACAGCGTGTGACGAGAGCCCCGCCCGGCACCACCGGGCGGGGTTTTCTGTTTCAGGCGCGCACCGCCTGCCCCTGCCCGCCCCGGACGTGCCGGTCCAGAAAATCGCTCACGGCGGCCTGGGTATGGGCCAGCACCTGGCGCAACGAGCCCAGGGCCTCCGCCTCCGCCACGCCCTGGGTCGCGCGGCGCGCCAGGAAGCGGCTGATATGGGCCAGCCGGGGGTTTCCCATCTCCGCCGCCGCCCCCGTCAGCAGATAGGCGTAATGACGGACGGCCTCCGGTGCTGCCTCTTGCAACGCTTGTTCCAACGCCGCACCGGCATCCACCAAGCATTCGGCATAAAGCACCAGGATCTCCGACACCGGGCCATGCCCCAGGGACAGGGCGTAGCGGCTGAGGCGCTCTTCTTCCACCAAGGGAATGCCGGGCAGGCGCTCCCACCCACGATCTTCCGCCACAGCCGCCGATTTTTCAGCGCGGAGCGTCTTGGCGGCGGACAGGGGAATGGGGTCGTGCATCGCGGCGGAACTCCTCTCGGCGGGCGGAGTACCTCCGAAGCAATAGACGTGCCAGATGGGCGCCAAGCTGCCCCACGACGGCTCCCGGCGAGTCGCGCCCCTATGTCCGCCGTGTCCGCCTTGTCCGTCCGGGCATGTCCGGACACGGTGGACAGGCAGGATTTACCGGGCGTTGGTCGCGCCCCTCGTTTCCTGCCGGCCACTGGCAGGCGAACTGCCCACCGCCTATACTGCCAAGGCGCGAGAGTGGGGGGATGGGCATGGGCCGCGACCAGGACAACAACGCCGTATTGGACCTCGATTTGGCGGCGCCGGCCGCGAAGGAGCCGCCCCCGCACTACCATGGCCATCGCGACCGCCTGCGCGACCGCTTCCTCACCCAGGGTCCGGAGGCCCTGCAGGACTATGAGCTGGTGGAGCTGCTGTTGTTCCAGGCCATACCCCGGCGTGACGTGAAGCCGCTGGCCAAGCAGCTGCTGGGCCGCTTCGGATCGTTCTGGGGCTTGGTGTCGGCGCCAGTGGCCACCCTGCGCGACGAATTCAAGCTGAGCGACGCCGCCATCGGCGCCATCAAGGTGGTCGCCGCCGCCGCCCTGCGCATGGCGCGGCGGGAGTTGCTGGACCGGCCGGTGCTGTCGTCATGGGAGAAGTTGCTGGACTACTGCCAAGGCGCCCTGGCGCACGAACCGGTGGAGCAGTTCCGCGTGCTGTTCCTGGACGGCCGGCACGCGCTGCTGCGCGACGAGGTGCAGCAGCGCGGCACGGTCAACCAGACGGCGGCCTACCCGCGTGAGGTGTTGAAGCGCGCGCTGGAACTGGGCGCCAGCGGCGTCATCCTGGTGCACAACCACCCCAGCGGCGATCCCAGCCCCAGCCGGGCGGACATCCAGATGACCAAGGCCATCGTGGAGGCCGCCAAGGCCCTGGAGATATCGGTGCACGACCATCTGGTCATCGGCCGGGGCCGGCACTTCAGCTTTCGGGCGCAGGGGCTGATTTAATGTCTTTCCGATTTGAATAGAATCGCCGGAAAGACATTAAGCATTTGGTTTGTCGTGTGATCGCTTCAGGTGACGCCACCTGAAGCGATCACGCTCTACAGCGTCACCACATCCAGCACCGCCTGCGCGAAGGCCTGCGGCGCCTCCTGTGGCAGGTTGTGGCCGATGCCGCCCGTGACCAGCCGGTGGGCGTAGGGGCCGGTGAACTTGGCGGCATAGGCGGCGGGCTCGGGATGCGGAGCGCCGTTGGCGTCGCCCTCCAGCGTGATGGTGGGGACAGCGACGACGGGGGCGGCGGCCAGCTGGCGCTCCAACGCCGCGTAGTGCGCCTCGCCCTCCGCCAAGCCCAGGCGCCAGCGGTAATTGTGAATGACAATGGCGACATGGTCCGGGTTGTCGAAGGCGGCGGCCGAGCGCTGGTACGTGGCCTCATCAAAGCCCCATTTCGGGGAGGCCAGTCGCCAGATCAGCCGATTGAAGTCCAAACGGTTGGACTCGTAGCCCTGCCGGCCCCGCTCCGTCGCGAAGTAGAACTGGTACCACCAGGACAGTTCCGCCTGGGGCGGCAGCGGCTTGCGCCCCGCCTCCTGGCTGCCGATGAGATAACCGCTGACCGATACCAGGGCGCGACACCGCTCCGGCCACAGGGCGGCCACGATGTCGGCGGAGCGGGCGCCCCAGTCGAAGCCGGCGATCACGGCCTTGTCGATCTCCAACGCGTCCATCAAGGCGATGACGTCGGCGGCCAGCGCCGCGGGTTCGCCATTGCGCAAGGTCTGGCCTGAAATGAAGCGGGTTGTGCCGAAGCCGCGCAGGTGGGGCACGATGACGCGGTGGCCCGCCGCCGTCAGCAACGGCACCACGTCGATGAAGGCGTGAATGTCATAGGGCCACCCGTGCAGCAGGATGACGACAGGGCCCTGGGCCGGCCCGGCATCGACATAGCCGATGGACAGCGGGCCGGCGGCCACCTGCCTCAGGCCCGTGAAGACCTTGAGGGGTCCGGATGGGGCCGGTGGGGCCTTTTCAGCGGCAGCCGCCTTGGCACTGGTGAGAAGGCCGAACTGGGCGGCGGCGATGGCGGCAGCGGCCCCGAACAGGCGGCGGCGGGCCAGATTGACCACAGGGGCGGACATGGGAGGGGTCTCCGGTAACGGAAATTGGCGGGGAATAGGGCGGATCAGCCGAAGGTGAAGGCGTAGGCACGGGCACCGGGGTCCAGGAACTCGATCTCGAAGGTGTGATCGGCCACCGGGCCGGACTGGCGGACCAGCTGATAGAGCTTGGCGGCGCGCACCGTGCCCATGCCGTCGGCGTCCACATCGGTGCCGTGGTCGGCGCCAGGGACGGCGCCGTCGATGCGCACCCGGAAGCGGATGGGCTGGCCATCGGCGCCCGGCGCCAGCACCAGGTGCAGATCGCGGGCATGGAAGCGGTAGGCGATGCGGGCCCCGGCCTGGCCGACGGTGGCGAATTCCCGGCCCACCGTCCAATCGCCCGCCAGGGTCCAGCGGTTCAGGCGCAAGTTGGCGGCGGGGCGATAACGCGCGGGGGCATCGGCCACGATGTCATCGCCACCGGAATAGCGCTGGCCTTCGCCATACCCCACATAGGTTTCGGGTGAGCCCAGGTCGTTGAGGTCGGCGGCGGCCTGCGTGCCCTCACCCTGGACCGCGGGTACGGGGGCCCGGCCGGCAGGGCCTTGGGCAGCGGGGTCTTGGGTAACGGGGTCTTGGGTAACGGGTGCGGCCAGGGCATCCGCCAGCGCCTTGCGGATGACGCGTTCCGTCTTGTCGTAGTCGCCCTCCCCGAAGGCCTGGTAGAGGACGCGGCCATCGGCGCCCACCACGTACAGGGCCGGCCAGGCCTGGTTGTCGAAGGCGCGCCAGATGCGATAATCGCTGTCCACCGCCACGGGGTAGGTCACGTCCAGGGTGGCGGCGGCCCTGGTGATGTTGTCGACATCCCGCTCAAAGGCGAATTCCGGGGTGTGGACACCCACGACCACCAGGCCCCGGTCCTTGTACTGCGCCGCCCATTGGCGGACATGGGGCAAGGCGCGCAGGCAGTTGATGCAGGAATAGGTCCAGAAGTTCACCAGCACCACATGGCCACGCAGGGCGTCCGCCGTCAGGCCCGGGGTGTTGACCCAGGCCTTGGCCTTCAGCACGTCGGCCAGGGGGCCGGTCAGAGGCGGGGTGGCGGCCAGGGTCGCCGCCTGGGCGGCGCCGAACGGGTGGAAGCCCAGCACTTTGACCAGCGCCCGTTCCACCTTGTCGGTCGCCAGCGACGGCACGCCCAGGAACAGGCGGCTGTCCAGGCCGGCGGCGCCCATCACCGCCGTGGCCACCACCGCCCCGCCCACCAGCCTGCGCAGACCCTCCGTCCAGCGGGAGGCGGCCGGGGGCAGCGCGCGGATCAGCCGCCCGCCCCCGGCCATCACGATGGCCAGCGGCGTGGCGGCACCCAGGGCGTAGACGAACAACAGCAGGGTGGTGTGCAGCCCCGGCCCGCGCAGGGCGGCGGCGCTGAGGATCAGGCCCAGCACCGGCCCGGCGCAAGGCGCCCACACCAGGCCCGTGGCCAGCCCCAGCACCAGGGATGAGACGACCGTGCGGTCGGCGCCAGTGTTGAACCGGGCGGCCAAACGGGCGCCCACCGTCACCAGCGGGGCGGCCAGGCGGTCGGCCAGGGCCGGCCAGATCATGGCCAAGCCGAACAGGGTGACCAGGGCCAAGCCCACGGCCCGGCCATATTGGTTGGCCGCCACCGCCCAGCCACCTGCGGCCGCCAAGCTGGCGGAAACGGCGAAGGCCACCGCCAGGCCGAGCAGCAGCGGCAGGGCGTGAAAGCCGCGCCCCGGACGGCAGGAAACCACAGGGGCGACCACGATGGGCAGCAGGGGCAGGATGCAGGGGGCGGCAAAGGTCAGCACACCCGCCAGGTACGCCAGGATGAGGGAGGCCATGGGGATCATCCTTATGATGAGCGTATCCGCTTTAATCGGATACGCTTTAATAGATCGTCTTCAAGTGCCCGTCAATTCCCGATTTAATCGCATCCGTGCTATATCGACGACAGAGGCGGGACGCCGTCCGTTCCCCCCTTTGGAAAGAACACCGATGACCCACCCGGATGCCCCCAAGCCCCCCGCCCCCCCACCGGATGAGGTGGCTCCCCCCGCCTCCCTGCCCAAGCTGGCGGACTTCCTGTGCTTCGCCGTCTATTCCGCGAATCTGGCATACGGCCGCGCCTACAAGGCGATCCTGGACGAACTGGGCGTCACCTATACCCAGTGGATCACAATCGTCGCCCTGTGGGAGCAGGACGACCAGACGGTCAGCGGCCTGGGCGAGAAGCTGTTCCTGGAGTCGAACACCCTGACGCCCATCCTGAAAAAACTGGAGTCGCTGGGCTATCTGCAGCGCCAGCGCGACCCAGCGGACGAACGCCAGGTGCGGGTCAGCCTGACCCCCGCCGGCCGGAACCTTCGGGAAAAAGGAGGCCAGCGCACCCTGGTGCAGGCCAGCGGCCTGACGCCGGAGGAATTCAAGACAGTGCAAAAGACCGTGAGCCGCCTGCGTGACAACCTGCTGAAGCACGCGGAGGGGGAGCGGTAAAGCCCGCCCTCATTCCCCCGACGGCGCCTCAGCGGATGGTTCTGTTGGCGCCAACGCCTTGCGACTGGGCAGCAGCGGGACGGCGACGGCGTAGGCCAGAACGCCCAGCAGCCAGACGGCACCGGGCATGCTGGTCCGGGTGGCGCCATAGACGGCGGTGAAGGCCAGGGGACCGCCGATTCCCACCAGGCTGCCCAGCGCCGCCAGCGTGCCCTGCAACTCCCCCTGCCGGCTCGCGCCCACCCGGAAGGACATCAGCGCCTGCAGCGCGGGCTCGATAATGCCACCCAGGGAGAACAGCGGCATGATGAGGAAAACGGCCAAGCCATGGGTGGCGAAGGCCATGACGATGTAGGCGACGGCGTCGGCCACCGCCGCCAGGATGAAGGCCCCCCTCTCCCCCAGCCGGCGGATCACCGGCTCGGTCACGAAGGATTGCGCCAGGGCGTGCAGCAGGCCGTAGGCGGCCAGCGACCATCCCACCACCGCCGCGTCCCAGGCGAAACGGTCCTGGCCGTTCAATACCCACAGGGAACCGGCCAGCTGGCCCGCCGCCTCCGCCAGGACGTAGACCACCAGCAGCCGCGCCAGCACCGGCACGGTGACGACCCAGCGCAGGGACGCAAGCGCGTTCAGCGCCCCCAGGGTGATAGGCTTGCGTTCCGCCGCCGAAGCCCGGCGCGACTCCGGCAGCACCAGCAAGGCCAGCAGGAAGTTCAGGGCGGTCAGGCCGGCCGCCAGCAGAAAGGGCGCCCGCAATGACACCATGCCCAGCAGCCCGCCCAGCGCCGGGCCGGCGATGAAGCCGATGCCGAAGGCGGCCCCCATGCGCCCGTACTGCTTGGCCCGCCCCGCCCCCTCCGTCGTGTCGGTGATATAGGCGGTGATGACCGCCATGTTGGCGGAGGTGACGCCGGCCAGGATGCGCCCGGCGGCGACGACCCAGAGGTTGGGCGACCAAGCCAAGGCCAGATAGTCCAGCGCCCCACCGGCCAACGACAGCAGCAGGATGGGCCGCCGTCCGTAGCGGTCGCTGAGGGCGCCCAGGACCGGGGCGCAGAAAAACTGCATGAGCGCGAAGGCCGCCAGCAGCAGGCCGTACAGCGGCGCCACGTCGTCCGTCCCCGCCAGCTCGCGCAACAGCCCCGGCAAGATGGGCATGATGATGCCGATACCCACCGCATCCAGCGCCACAGCCAGGAAAACCACAGACAGCGCCTTGTTCATGACGGCCACGCCTTACTCTCTATCACCGATAGGGTTGCATTTTCCCTATCGATGATAGAGAGTCAAGCGGGAACGGAGGACGGCATGCGGCCAGAAGGCAGGTTGACCCGCGATACGGTGGTGCGCGCGGCTTTGGATTTGTTGAACGAGGTGGGCATGGACGGGCTCAGCACCCGCCTGCTGGCGGCGCGCCTGGGCGTGCAGTCCCCCACGCTGTACTGGCATTTCCGCAACAAGCGCGCGCTGTTGGACGCCATGGCCGTGGCCATGCTGGCGCGGCACAAGCATATCTGGCCGCCCGAGGCGGAGGCCGACTGGCGGTCCTGGCTGACCCTCAACGCCCGCAGCTTCCGCCACGCCCTGCTGGCTTATCGCGACGGCGCCCGCGTGCATGCCGGCACGGGCCCCGCGCGGGAGCAGATCCCCTTGGTGGAAGCGCAACTGCGCCTGTTATGCGGACACGGCTTCGCACCGGCGGACGCACTGTCCATCGTGGTGGCGCTGTCGCGCTTCGTCGTGGGATGGGTGCTGGAGGAACAGGCGCGCGCCATGGACGCGCCCGACCGCAACGGCGACATCGCGCCGGAGGTGGGCCCCGAGGCGCCGCTGATGGCGGCGGCCCTGGCCGGCATCCTGGGAGAAAGCGCCGACGCCGCGTTCGATCGGGCGCTGGGCTATTTCATCGCCGGACTGACGCCGGCTGTCATCCGCTAAGGGGCCTCTGATCCTTGGCGGATCAAAGGCTCCCTCAGACGCCGGGCGGCGGACATCCGTCCGCCTTGGCTTATCCTCGCATCCCGGTCCGCTGACGCTTCCCGGAATGCTGCGGCGGCTCCGGTCGGAGCCTACGGCATGAGTTGTCTCTCATGCCGCTGGTCTGGTCACACCAGTTCGATGGCGTAGTTTTCGATGACCGTGTTGGCCAACAGGCGCTGGCACATGGCCTCCACCGCGGCCTTGGCCTTGGCGGCGTCGGTCTCTTCCAGTTCCAGCTCGATCAGCTTGCCCTGACGGACTTCGCCCACGCCGTCGAAGCCCAGGGTCTGCAGGGCGTGGCCAATGGCCTTGCCCTGGGGATCGAGGACGCCGTGCTTCAGCGTGACGGTAACCTTGGCCTTCATGATCGATGCTCTTCCTGGCTAGTTTTACGCGAACGGGGATATGAAAAAGCCCGGGGGCGAAACCGCCCCCGGACCGAACTCACTGCATCAGCTTGGGCGCCTTGACGTCGCCGGGTCCGCCCTCGGGCAGGATGCCCAGGCGGCGCGCCACCTCCTGATAGGCCTCCTCGACCTTGCCCAGATCCTGGCGGAAGCGGTCCTTGTCCAGCTTCTCGTTGGTCTTGATGTCCCACAGGCGGCAATTGTCCGGGCTGATCTCGTCGGCCAGGACGATGCGCATCTCGTCATTGTCCCACAGCCGGCCGAACTCCACCTTGAAGTCCACCAGCTTCAGGCCCGTGCCCAGGAAAAGACCGGACAGGTAGTCGTTGATGCGCAGGCTGAGCGACAGCATGTCGTCCAGATCCTGGGGGCCCGCCCAGCCGAAGGCGGTGATGTGCTCCTCCGACACCATGGGGCAGCCCAGTTCGTCGGACTTGTAATAGAACTCGATGATGGACCGGGGCAGCTGCGTCCCCTCGGGAATGCCGAAGCGCTTGCTGAGCGAGCCGGCGGCGACGTTGCGCACCACTACCTCGACCGGGATGATCTCGACCTCGCGCACCAGCTGCTCGCGCATGTTCAGGCGGCGGACGAAGTGGGTGGGCACACCCATCTCACCCAGGCGGGTCATCAGGTATTCGGAGATGCGGTTGTTCAGCACGCCCTTGCCGGTGATGACGCCCTTCTTGTGCTCATGGGACGTATCATCCTTGAAGTACTGAACCAGCGTGCCGGGCTCGGGCCCTTCAAACAGGTCTTTGGCCTTGCCTTCGTAGATCCGCCGGCGTCGAGACATGGGATCACTTCTTTCGAACGAACGGATGCGGGCGGCATCGGGCGAACGTGCGCATAGCGGAACGCCCGCGCCCAAAGGCCGGCCCTGATATGGCGAGGATATAGCAAGCAATGGGGTTCTGTACAACGCCAGCCACCCCACGCCCCACGCCGGGCGCCTATACGGATAGGGCGATCAACCCAAATCCAGGTCCTGGAAGGGCACCAGGTCCGGCCGCCCGGCGGCGAAGCGCCAGCGGGGCGGCACGCCGGGCCGGTCCATGGCCGGCAGGGCAATGAGGGAACTGCTGGTGGTCTGGAAGCTGCCCCTCCCCTCGATGGGCGGCACGACAATGCACATAGCCTCCCGCGGGTCATCACCGTCCCCGCTGATCCGGCTGGCCAGCAGCATTTCCCATTCCGGCCCCCACGAACCGGAAGACGCGACCGTCTCGGGATCGGGCGCCGGGGCGGCGGCGAACAGGGGACGGTAGCGCCGGGTACGAGGGCAGTCGGCGGCGTTCAGGCCCCGCGCCGTGATCATGGAGACCCCTTCGGGAATGGGGGTCACCCGCACGCGGGTGCGTCCCGCCTCGCCCGTGTGTTCCAACAGCCAGGCGTCGCGGTTGTCGGCCAGCAACAGGTTGAAGGGGCGGTAGGCGCGGGTGTCCAGGTCAGACAGCGCCTCCATCGGGGCGTCGGCATGATCCAGGGCCTCCAGCACCAGCTCCCCGCGCGACCGCTTGCCCGCCGCCGGGCCCAGCGTGCCCTCGCGGTTCAATATGGCGGCCAGCACCCCGGTATCGTTCAGCCCGCACCAACTGCCGTCGGCCAGCTCATCCTTGCCGGCCACCACCTCCGGCCGGTCGGGCCAATGGCGGGCGGGGGGCAGCCAGGGGCGATCATTCATCTCATCGCGGTTGGCGGCGACGATCAGGGGCCAAGCGTGACCCGGACGGCGGAGAAGGATGACACTGCACATGGGATGATGGCACCTGACAGGGTATGGGCCTTCCCACGGGGCGATGTTCCCAGGCGCAATGGGCCAGGGTGCGACGCGTGGCCCCGGGGGATGTAGACCGAAAGCGACCACCCGATATATAAGGCTGCCGGGGGAAATCCAAACCACCCAGAGCTGCGCTTCGAGGAATAGCGATGACGACGTTTGACGAACGCGAACAGGCCTTCGAGGCCAAGTTCAAGCATGACGAGGAACTGCTGTTCCGCATCTACGTCCGCCGCGCCCGCCTGGTCGGCGAATGGGCTGCCGAGCAATTGGGCCTGACGGGCGACGAGGCCGCCGCCTATGCCAAGGAAATGGTGTCGGAAGACCTGAAGGAGCCTGGCCACCAGGACATCCTGGCCCGCATCATGGCCGACTTCACCGCCAAGGGCGTCGACATCTCCGCCCACCGCGTGGAGAAGGAGATGGAGCACACGCTGGAAGTGGCCCGCCAGCAGATGATGAGCGCCTGATCCGCCCAAGGGATCACAGGAATTAAAAAGGGGCGTCCCCACGCGGGACCGCCCCTTTTTTGTTTGTGTTTAACCAGCGGCATTCCATGCCGCTGTGGGACGCGACCGGGTCCGCCGGAGTTTTCCGGGAACCATCAGAGGACTGGAAAACGAGGATAAGGCAAGCGGGCGGACGCCCGCGCCCGCCGCCTGAGGGAATACCAAAAACTACTCCCCGAACACGCGCTTGAACACCGTGTCGACGTGCTTGGTGTGGTAGTCCAGGTCGAAGGCACCGTCGATCTGGTCAGCCGTCAGGTGCTTGGCCACGTCGGCGTCGGCCTTCAGCAGGGTGCGGAAGTCCTTGCCTTCCAGCCACACCGGCATGGCGTTGCGCTGCACGGCGCGATAGGCGTCCTCGCGGCTCATGCCGGCCTGGGTCAGGGCCAGCAGAACGCGCTGGCTGTTGTGCAGGCCGCCCAGCATATCCAGGTTGCGCTGCATGTTTTCCGGATAGACCACCAGCTTGTCGATCATGCCGGTCAGGCGGGACAGGGCGAAGTCCAGCGCGATGGTGGCATCGGGGGCGATGACGCGCTCCACCGAGGAATGGCTGATGTCGCGCTCATGCCACAGGGTCACGTTCTCCAGCGCGGGCACCACGTGGCTGCGGATCAGGCGGGACAGGCCCGACAGGTTTTCCGACAGCACCGGGTTGCGCTTGTGCGGCATGGCCGACGAGCCCTTCTGCCCTGGGCTGAAATATTCCTCGGCCTCGCGCACTTCGCTGCGCTGCAGGTGGCGGACCTCGGTCGCCAGGTTGTCGATGCTGGCGGCGATGACCGCCAGCACGGCGAAGTACATGGCATGGCGGTCGCGCGGGATGACCTGGGTGGACATCGGCTCCACCGTCAGGCCCAGCTTGGCCGCCACATGCTCTTCGACCCGGGGATCGATGTTGGCGAAGGTGCCGACGGCGCCGGAGATGGCGCAGGTGGCGATCTCATCCCGGGCGGCGGCCAGGCGGTCACGGCCGCGCTTGAAGGCGGCGTAGTGGCCGGCCAGCTTCAGGCCGAAGGTCACCGGCTCGGCATGGATTCCATGGCTGCGGCCGATGCTGGGGGTGTACTTGTGCTCCTGCGCCCGGCGCGCCAAGGCGGCCAGCAGGGCGTCCATGTCCGCCAGCAGCAGGTCGGTCGCCTCTTTCAGCTGCACCGCCAGGCAGGTGTCCAGCACGTCGCTGGAGGTCATGCCCTGGTGGACGAAGCGGGCCTCGGGGCCGACATGCTCCGCCAGGTTGGTGAGGAAGGCGATGACGTCGTGCTTGGTCTCGCGCTCGATCTCATCGATGCGGGCCACGTCCCACTTCGCGCGCTCCCACACCGCGGCGGCCGCCTCCTTGGGGATGACGCCCAACTCGGCCTGCGCGTCGCAGGCATGGGCCTCGATCTCGAACCAGATCCGGAACCGATTCTCGGGTTCCCAAATCTTGACCATCTGGGGGCGGCTGTAACGCGGAATCATGGGGCGTCGCCTCTGCTGGGGGGCTGCTGATGGCGCCGGACCATACGGGCGGCCGAACGCCTTGACCAGTGCAAGGGGCGCAGGGGCAGGGTGCTGTCAAACGTCAACAAGGGAGGCGGCGGCGGGCGCCGTCAGTGCCGGGGACCGTCGTGCACCCAGCCCGTCACCATGGCCATCACCTCTGGCGGAAGGTTGTCCGGGCTGGGGTGGTGATAGCGATAGACGGTGATCGCCGCCTCAAGGCAGAACTTTTCCGGCTGCCCCCGGCCGCGCATCTCCTGATAGGCCCGCACCACGGCGGGACGGCAGCAGTCGGCAGGGGGATTGTCGCGGCAGACCATGGGGCCGGACCTTTCGGACGCGCGTCAGGACCGCTTGGCGCGGTTCAGGGGCACGCCGTACAGTTCCAGCCGGTGGCCGATCAATTCATACCCCAGCTCGGCCGCCACCTTTTCCTTCAGGCGCTCCAGCTCCTCGCTGCGGAACTCGATCACCTCACCCGACTGCAGGTCGATCAGGTGGTGGTGGTGCTCATCCCGGATTTCCTCGTACCGGGCGCGGCCGTCACCGAAGTCCAGCCGCTCGATGACGTTGGCTTCCTCGAACAGCCGCATGGTGCGGTAGACCGTGGCGATGGAGATGTTGGGGTCGATCTCCACGGCGCGGCGGTACACCTGCTCCACATCCGGGTGGTCCATGGCCTCGGACAGCACGCGGCTGATCACCCGCCGCTGCTCGGTCATCTTGAGGCCCTTCTGGATGCAAAGCTGTTCAAGACGCGATGGCATGGGGACGCTCCCAGAAATCGGAATGGTGGAAAAACGGAAGGGTGGGCCGGCCCCGGTGAGGGCGGGAAACTATAAACATTCTAAACCGAGCGACCGCCGGCGTTCGAGTGGAATCGACCGCAGGGCTGCCCCGTTTCACCGCAGGGTCTGTTTCGTCGCATGAAACCGCGCGACGGCAAAGGGGGTATCGGGTCAGGGGGCCCCGATCAGCGCCAGCAGTCGGTCCAGCGTCGCCTCATCCATCCGGCCGATGCGTTCGGCCAGGCGGTTGGCGGCCAGCGTGGCCTTGGGATGCAGGCCGCTGGTGTCCACCACCACGCGCGGGTCGGACAGCTGAGCCAGGCGCTCCATCTCCTCCGCCTCATCCCAGATGATGCCGAAATAGCCGCAGATCTGGCGCACCAGCATGGGCGACGGCGTGCCCTTGCGGCCATGCTCCAGGGCCGACAGGTAGGCGGAGGAAATGTGCAGGGCGGCGGCCATGTCCTTGAGCGACAGGCCATGCCGCTCGCGCAGGTCGCGCATCCGCTGACCGAACGGGGTCATGGGCGCTGGCGCTTCAACAGGACATAGAGCGCGCCGCCTCCGCCATGCTGGGGCTGGGCGTGGCGGATAGCCAGCACCAGGGGGCGCAATGGCGCCTCCGCCAGCCAGCGGGGCACGGCCACCCGCAGGATGCCCTTTTCCCGGTCCGTCCCCAGGTGCGTGCCGCCGGAGCCCTTGCCGGTGATGATCAACAGGGTGCGGCGGCCCTCGCGGTGGGCGCGGACGACGAAGGCGTTCAGGGCGCCGTGCGCCTCCGCCTGGGTCATGCCGTGCAGGTCCAGGCGGCCGTCGATGACCAGCTGCCCGCGGCGCAGGCGGTCGTCGGTGCGGCGATCCAGGCCCGCGCGGGCGCCGAAGACCAGGGGCGGATGGGCCAGGGGCGCCGGGACCGGCTTTACCGGCGGTTTGACGGATGCCGGGGCGGGGGATGGGGTCGGAGGCGGTTCGGCCACGGGCGGTGCCGGTGGCGGCGGCGGCAAGGCGCCCGACCGGCGCAAGGGGGCGGCGTCGCGCATCACCTCGCGCCACAGGCGGATTTCATCCGACGTCGGCGCCCGCCGCTGCCGGGTCATGACGCCGGCCCAGTCGGCACCGCAGCAACCGGGACCGTAACCGCCGGCGGCGTCACCGTGCGCGGCAGCAGCAGCCAATAGCCGCCCCGGCTTTTCATCAGGCCGGCGCGCTGCTCCGCCTGGGGGCCATGGCCCCAGAAGACGTCACCGCGCACGGGGCCCTGGATGGCGCCGCCCGTGTCCTGCGCCACCATCAGGCGGGACAGGCGCTTGTCGCTGTCCTCCGGGTCAGTGACATCCAGCCAGACGGGCAGGCCATAGGGGACATGGGTGTGATCCACCGCCAGCGAGCGGCCGGGCGTCAACGCCACGCCCTCGGCGCCCAGGGGGCCGTCCCCCTCCAGCGCCTTGAAGAACACATAGGACGGGTTGCCTTCCATGGTGGCCTGGGCCTGGCCCGGATTGGCGGCCAGCCAGGCGCGGATGGATTGCATGGTCACGCCATCACGGTCCAGCTTGCCGTCCGCCACCATCTGGCGGCCGATGGCGACATAGGGCCAGCCGTTCTGGCCGTCATACGCCACGCGCATCTCGCCGCCCCCCTCCAGCACCACCCGGCCGGAGCCCTGGATGTGCAGGAAGAAGGCGTCGACGGCGTCGTCCAGCCACACCAGCTCCAGCCCCTTGCCGGTCAGGGCGCCCGCGTCGATGCGGCGGCGGTCCTCATAGGGCTTCAGCTTGCCGTCCGCGACCCGGCCGGCGATGCGCTGGCCCTTCAGGCTGTCCCGGAACTCGCCCAGGTCGACCATCACCAGGTCGGGCGGGCGACGGTACAGGGGAACGGTGTAGCGGCCGTGGCGCGTGCGGCTGCCGCGCAGCTCCGCCTCGTAATAGCCGGTGAACAGGCCGTCCGGGTTGCCGTTGTCGGTGGCGCGCCAGGGCTGGAACCAGCGTTCCAGCGCGGCGCGCGCCATGGCCTCGTTTGCCGGCGGCAGGTTCTTCAGGGCGGAACAGGGGGCGTTCCAGTCCTGCGGCTTGCCGGCCACCCCCGTGGTCTGGCGCAGCATCTTCTCGCAGGATCGCAGCAGGGCGGGCAGCGCCTCGGACACCCGGTCCGCCTGCCAGCCGGGCAGGTCCGCGTATGTCGCGGGCTGCAACACCAGCTTGGCGCCCGGGGCCGGGACCGGCGGGGCTGCGGGCTCTTCCGTGGTGAACAGCGAACAGGCGGCGGTCAGCGACAGCAGGGCACCCATCACCCCGCGCGCCACGCGGGCGAGAACAGGCCGGCACGGCATGGGCAAAGGTTCCTCGCGAGACGGCTGGATCAGGTCGAGCCGGACCTTAAAACGGATCGCCGCCCGAAGGAAACACCGGATGCGCGAACCGCATCGCTATTTGCCCCGCGACTCGCGCCGCTGGATGCACGCCGCTTATCAGGCGACCCGGGTTTCGACCAGGCGCCAGTTCGGGTCGGACGACTTGGTGTCGCGGGCGAAGGTCCAGATATCCACCACCTCCGCCGGGGTGTTGGCGTCGCCGTCCACCACGCGGCCCTGGGCATCACGGGTGACGTTGGTCTGGTGCGTGATGAACTTGACCGTGCACAGGGCCTGGCCCTGCAGCAACCGGGCCTGCACCATGTCCACGGCGTCGAAGGCCTGGATGTGCGCCTCCAGCGTCTCGCCCGCCTGGGCGCGCGCCTGGATGGCCTTGGCAAAGTCGTTGTAGACGGCATCGGCCAGCAAGGGCCGCAAGGCATTCGTGTCGCCCCGGGCGAAGGCATCGACGATGATGGCGAAGGCGCTTTCCGCCCCCTTCAGGAAATGGCGTTCGTCGAAGCTGGGATCGGCCTGGTGGATGCGGGCAAGGCCAGCCTCCAGCGACAGGGGGCCATCATAGTCGGGCGGGGTGAGGTCGCGGGCCGTTCCCTCGATCACCGGGGCCGGTCCCACCTGGAAGGCCGGCGGACGGGCGCCATGGGCCGATCCGGGCGCGGTCCCAGGAGCGGAGGGGCCTTGCGGGGGCGGCACCACGGTGAACGGGTTGGGGCGCTCACGCTCCTCACCGGTCTTGCGGCCCAGCGCCTTGTGCAGCTGATAGGCCAGGAACACGGCGATCATCGCGAAGATGATGATTTCGAAGAAGTAGGAGTTGTCGCCCATCGTAGACTTCGAACCTCCGGCGCTTGAATAAACCCGCGTATCAGCCTCAAGCCGGAGACTGGATAGCGGGCCCTCGCCCCACCATGTTAAGACCGGACAGTCATCACCGCCGGCCCTCCTGCTGTAGATAGGGGGCGCTTGGAGAAAGAGCAAGCTTATGCGCCTTCCCCTTCTGCTCATCGCTTATCTGCTGGCGGAAATCGCCGCCTTCGCCTGGGTGGGGGAGAAGGTGGGCGTGCTGGGCACCGTGGCCCTGGTGGTGCTGTCCACCATCGTCGGGTTGTGGCTGGTGCAGCGCCAGGGGCTGGACGCCCTGCGCAAGGCCGCCGGCCTGGGACCGGGCCAGGCCCCGGTGGTGGAGGCGTGGGATGGCCTATGCCTGGCCACCGCCGGCGTGCTATTCGCCGTGCCGGGCTTCATCAGCGACCTGGCGGGCGCCGCCCTGCTGATCCCGCCCGTGCGCCGTGCCCTGCTGGGTCAGGCGCAGCGCCTGTCGGGCGCCACCTTCACCGTCCGCACCACGTCCACCGGCCCCGGACCCGGCACTCCGGCGCGGCCGACCACCGTCATCGACGGCGACTTCGTGGACGTGACCAAGCCGGAAGACGCGCCCCATCTGCCGCCCCCCCCACTGCCGAAAGAGTGACGGCCACCCTGGCGGGGGGGCGGGCGCGGGCTACGCCAGCCCTTTCAAGCGGTACAGTTCCTCCAGCGCCTGGCGCGGCGTCAGCTCGTCCGGGCTGAGGACCTTGAGCGCCGCCAGCGCCGGCGACTCCGGCGGCGGGGCGGCGGCGGGCTCTGGCGCCCGGCGCACGGGCGCGCTGAACAGGGGCAGGTCGTCGGCCAGCCGCGTCACGGCGCTGCCCTGGTCGCCCGCTTCCAGGATGGCCAGCACCTCTTCCGCCCGGTTGATGACCGTGGCCGGCAGCCCGGCCAGACGGGCGACGTGAATGCCGTAGCTGCGGTCGGCGGCGCCGGCGGCCACCTCGTGCAGGAACACCACGTCGCCCTGCCATTCCTTGATGCGCATGGTGTGGCAGGCCAGCGACGGCAGCTTGGACGACAGGGTCGTCAGCTCATGGTAATGCGTGGCGAACAGGGCGCGGCAGCGCGTGACCTCGTGCAGGTGCTCCACCGCCGCCCAGGCGATGGACAGGCCGTCGAAGGTGGCGGTGCCGCGCCCGATCTCATCCAGGATGACCAGGCTGCGGCCCGTGGCCTGGTTCAGGATGGCCGCCGTCTCCACCATTTCCACCATGAAGGTGGAACGCCCGCGCGCCAGGTCGTCGGCGGCGCCCACGCGGCTGAACAGCCGGTCGACGGCGCCGATGTGGGCGGCGTCGGCGGGCACGAAGCTGCCCATCTGCGCCAGCACCGCCACCAGGGCGTTCTGGCGCAGGAAGGTCGACTTACCGGCCATGTTGGGGCCGGTCAGAAGCCAGAGGCGGTTGGCGTCCGACAGGTCGCAGTCGTTGGCCACGAAGGGCCCGCTGGCGGCGGCCACCAGCGCCGCCTCCACCACCGGATGCCGGCCGCGCACGATGCGGAACTCCCGGCTGTCGTCCACCACAGGGCGGCACCAGCGGCATTCCACCGCGATGTCGGCCAGCGAGGTCGCCACGTCCAGCGACGCCAGCGCCTGCGCGGTCGAGGCGATGTCGTCTGCCTTGGCCAGCACCGCCTGGGTCAGCTCCTCGAACAGGGCCAATTCCAGGGCAAGCGCCTTGTCACCCGCCTCCGCCACGCGGCGTTCCAGGTCCGACAGCTCCACCGTGGTGAAGCGCATGGCGTTGGCCAGGGTCTGGCGGTGGATGTAGGTGCCGCGCTGCTCCGCCGCCATCAGCTTGTCGCCGTGCTGGGCGGTGACCTCGATATAATAGCCCAGCACGTTGTTGTGCCGGATCTTCAGGGTGTTGATGCCCGTATCCCCGGCATAGCGGGCCTGGAGGTTGGCGATCAGACGACGCGAGTCGTCGCGCAACTCCTTCAACTCGTCCAGGGGGGCCGAATAGCCCTGGGCGATGAAGCCGCCGTCGCGGGCGTTCAGCGGCAGGTCCGGACCCAGGGCCGTCGCCAGCTTGGCCACCAGCTCGGCCGGCACCTTCACGCCGTGCAGGGCGTCCAGCAGCCCGGGGGGGAGCGGCGGTTCCAGGGCGCCGCGCAGCGCCTCGGCCGGGAAGGTGTCGCAGATGTCGCGGGCGCGGCCCAGGCCGTCACGCACGCCCGCGAGGTCGCGCGGGCTGCCCCGGCCCAGGCTGAGGCGGGACAGCGCGCGCTCGATGTCCGGCGCCCGGCCCAGGTGGGCGCGGATGTCGGCCCGTAAGCCGCCCTGCTCCACGAAATAGGCCACCGTGTCCAAACGGCGGCCAATGGCGGCCGGATCGGTGAGGGGGGAGGCCAGGTGGGCCGCCAGCAGGCGGGCGCCGGCGCCGGTGACGGTGCGGTCGATGGCCCCCAACAGGCTGCCGCGCTTCTCACCCGTCAGCGTGCGGCTGAGTTCCAGGTTGCGGCGGGAGGCCGGGTCGATCTCCATCACTGCGCCCAGCGCCAGGCGGCGCGGCCGGTCCAGGCGGGGCACCCGGCCCTTCTGCGTCAGTTCCACATAATCGACCAGGGAGCCGGCGGCCGCCACCTCCGCCCGGCTGAAGCTGCCGAAGGCGTCCAGCGTGCCCACCCCGTAAAGGTCCAGCAGGCGCTGGCGGCCGTTCTCGCTGTCGAACCGGGCATTGGGCTGCACCGTCAGCTGGTCGCGCCATTCGGCCCACAGCTCGAACAGCTCCGGCTGCTGGGTCAGGCGTTCGGACACCAGCAGCTCACCGGGGGCCAGCCGGGCCAACGCCGCCGGCAGGGCCGCGCGCTCCACCGGCTGCAGGGTCAGCTCACCGGTGGACAGGTCCAACCAGGCCAGGCCCAGCGCGCCACCCACCTCGGCCAAGGCGGCCAGGTAGTTGTTGGACCGGGCGTCCAGCAGGCCATCCTCGGTGATGGTGCCGGGGGTGACGACGCGCACCACCTCGCGCCGCACCACCGCCTTGCCACCGCGCTTGCGCGCCTCCGCCGGGTCCTCGGTCTGCTCGCAGATGGCGACGCGGAAGCCCAGGCGGATGAGGCGTGACAGATAGTTCTCGTGCGAGTGCACCGGCACGCCGCACATGGGGATCTCCTCCCCCAGATGCAGGCCGCGCTTGGTCAGCGTGATGTCCAGCGCACGGGCGGCGGCCACCGCGTCGTCGAAGAACATCTCGTAGAAATCACCCATGCGGTAGAACAGCAGGGCGCCCGGATGCTGGGCCTTGATCTCCAGGTACTGCGCCATCATGGGCGTGACGCCCTGGGCGGGGAACGCCGGGGATGCGGTATCGTTGGTGTCGGGCACGGCACTAAATCCGGTAGGGCGGGAACGATGGGGCCCTTAGGTATAGCGCCCCCGGCCCGCCAAGCCGAGTCCGTTTCCCTAGCCCGCTTTGCGCCCCAGCCGGCGGTGAACCTCGTCCAGGAGGCCGTCGGCCGCCGCCTCGATCAGGTCCAGCACCGTGTCGAACTGGTCTTCCGAGCCATAATAGGGGTCGGGCACGTCATGGCCCTTATGGTCGGGGGCGTAGTCCAGGAACAGCTGCACCCGGTCCCGATGCTGGGGCGGCGCCAGTCGGCGCAGGAAGTCCAGATGCTCGCGGTCCATGGCCAGCACCATGTCGTAGCGCTGGAAATCATCGGCATCCACCCGGCGGGCGCGCAGGGCGGACAGGTCCACGCCGCGATGGCGCGCCGCCTCCACCGCCCGGATGTCGGGCGCCTCCCCCACGTGATAGCCGTGGGTGCCGGCGCTGGCCACCGCCACCTGGTCGCCCAGGCCATCCAACGCCAGGCGGCGACGCACCACCCCCTCCGCGGTGGGGGAGCGGCAGATATTGCCCGTGCAGACGAACAGGATCGATAATTTTTGATTTCTTTCCAATGCCTTACCCTTATTCCGGGAGTACAAGGACATCTGGCGGGACTGTAGCAACGTCGGGCCCGGGAATCAAACGCAGACCAAGCGCTGTATCGGAAGGAGGGGGGCGCGACGTCGCGGCCGTCCCTTCCCGCTTGCGGGGCACCCCGCCGCCGCCCAAGATGCGCCAACCCTGCGGGACGGCAGCCCCGGGGCGTCGGCAACGCGGCAGGACAGGTTTCCCCATGCCCCTGATTGAGGTTGACGGCCTGCGCCACGCCATCGCGGGCCGGCCGGTGTTGGACATTCCCCATTGGTCGGTCGAGGCCGGCCGGCATTGCCTGCTGCTGGGCCCCAGCGGCAGCGGCAAGACCACCCTGATCCACGCGCTGGCGGGGCTGAAGCGGCCGGACCAGGGCCGCATCCTGCTGGACGGCCAGGCGATGTGGGACCTGAACGCCGCCGGGCGAGACCGCCTGCGCGGCCGCCTGATCGGCATCGTTTTCCAGACCCTGCACCTGGTGCCCGCCCTGGACGTGGGGCAGAATCTGCATCTGGCGCGCTGGCTGGCCGGGTTGCCGCGCGATGCCCGCGCCGTGGCGCAGGCGCTGGACCGGGTGGGGCTGGGCGCCCGCCTGTCGGCCAAGCCGGAGCATCTGAGCCAGGGGGAAAAGCAGCGCGTGGCCATCGCCCGCGCCGTGGTCACCGCACCGAAGCTGATCCTGGCGGACGAGCCGACCTCCGCCCTGGATGACGAGAATTGCGGCCTGGTGCTGGACCTGCTGCTGGAACAGGCGACGGTGTGCGGCGCCACCCTGCTGGTCGCCACCCATGACGAACGCACCCGCGCCCGCATCACCGACCGGCTGGAGCTGCCGAAACTGAGCGCCCCGGTCGGGCGGGCCCCCAAGGAAGGTCACGCCGCATGAACACCCTTGGCTTGGCCTGGGCCTATCTGAAGCGCTCCGCCCTCACCACCTGCCTGAACGTGGCGCTGCTGGCCCTGGGGGTGGGGACCATCGTCGTGCTGATCCTGGTGGGCACGCAGCTGCAGGACCGCCTGGCCAAGGACGCGGCCGGGGTGGATCTGGTGGTGGGCGCCAAGGGCAGCCCGCTGCAACTGATCCTGTCCGCGCTGTACCAGATCGACATCCCCACCGGGAACATCCCGCTGTCCCAGGCCCAGGCGCTGGCGGCCGACCCGCTGGTGGCCCAGGCGGTACCGCTGGCCCTGGGCGACAGCTTCCGGGGGTACCGCATCGTCGGCACCGACCCGTCCTTCGTGGCGCTGCGCCACGCCCAGGTGGCGGAGGGCCGGTTGTGGCAAGCGCCCATGGAGGTGACGGTGGGCGCGCAGGTGGCCCGTGCCGCCGGCCTGAAGGTGGGCGACCAGTTCAACGGCAACCACGGCCTGTCGGCCGGGGGCGCCGTGCACGAGGGCATGCCCTACACCGTGGTCGGCATCCTGGCCCCCACCGGCGGCGTGGTCGACCGCCTGGTGCTGACCCCCATCGACAGCGTCTGGGCGGTGCACGACGCGCACCATCACCACCATGACGGCGATGACCATGACGCGCACGAGCATCAGGCGGACGGCGCCGAGCCGGCCCAGCAGGCGCCCGAGCGCGAGGTGACCTCCGTCCTGCTGCGCTACCGTTCCCCCATCGCCGCCGCCCTGCTGCCCCGGCGCATCAACACCGGCAGCGTCCTGCAGGCGGCCTCACCGGCGGCGGAAATGACGCGCCTGCTGTCGCTGGTGGGCATCGGCACCGACACGGTGCGGGGCTTCGGGTTGCTCCTGGTCGCATCCTCCGCGCTCAGCATCTTCGTGGCGCTCTACAACGCCACCCAGGCGCGGCGCTACGATTTGGCGGTCATGCGGGCGCTGGGCGCCACCCGGACCCGCATCTCGGGCCTGTTGCTGGCGGAGGCGCTGGCCATGGGCACCGCCGGCACGGCCCTGGGCCTGGTCCTGGGCCATAGCGCGGTGGAACTGGCGGGTCGCTTGGTGCCCCAGGCCCGCGACATGGGCATCACGGGACTCCAGTTTCCGGCCACGGAACCCTATCTTCTGATCCTGGCGGCCGGCCTGTCGGTCCTCGCCGCCCTGGTGCCGGCCATCCAGGCCTACCGCACGGACGTGTCGGCGGTGCTGTCGCGGGGGTGAGTCAGCGATGTCCTCACCCCTCGGATCCCAGGCCGGCAACGGGCGCGCCCCGGATGGCGCCGCCAACAGCGAAGACCGGCCTTCGATCAGCCATGATTAGGGGCCAGGAAGACCAAGGCAGTTGTTGCGAGGAAAGGATTTCGTCATGACGCTTCAGGCCAAGCGCAGGGTCGCCGCCGTCCTGATGATGGCGGTCGCCGCTGTCACCGCCGGGATCACAGCCGCCGGAACGCCCGCCCTGGCGGCCGATAAGAAGGCGGCGGCGCCCGCGACCCCGGCGCCGGGCACGGCCGCCGCCGTTCAGGCCAATATCCCCAAGGCGACCCTGGGCTGGGACAAGCTGGCCGACGTCAAGGAGGTGCACAGCATGGACAACGGCCTGCTGCGCGTGCGCGCCGCCTTCGGCCCGGAGGTGCAGGCGCTCGAGGGCAAGCCCCTGACCATCGCCGGCTTCATCATCCCGTTGGAGCAGAAGGAGAAGTCGGGTCATTTCCTGCTGAGCGCCATGGCGCCCAGTTGCCCCTTCTGCCCGCCGCCCGGCCCCGCCGACCTGATGGAGGTGAGGACCAGCGCCCCCATCGCCATGACCAGCGAGCCCATCACCCTGACGGGCACGCTGCACATGGTGGGCGATGACGATAACGGCCTGTATTACCGCCTGGCGGACGCCACGCTGCAGCCCGGCAGCTGAGCTAGATGCCCAACAGGGAGCGCACCAGGCCGATCAGGCTGCCGACCAGCAGGACCAGCGTGGCGAAGATGGACAGGCTGAAGCCGGTGGTGCGCTTCTTGGCCTCGGCATAATAGCCAACGGCGTACAGCACCCGGCCGATGGGCCACACCACGCCGATCAAGGCGGCCGTGTGATCGCCCCAGACATTGGCGGCCAGCCACAGGGCCGGCAGGAACAGCACCAGCTGCTCCGTCGTATTGGTCTGCACGCGCAGGACCCGCTGGAAGTCCGGCGGTCCATCCACCGAGGGCGGCGCGATTCCATGCTTGCCCCGCGCCCGGCTGACCTGGCCGATGGTCCAGAAGTAAACGAACAGCGCGAACAGTGTGACCAGACCGGTCCACACGAATGCCATCACCCCACCCCCATGTTCCGGCCGGCGGCAAGGTACCGCCAGCCCCCCGGTTTTTTATAAGCGGCCGGCCCTCGCCTCAGGGATCGTTGGCTTCGATGCCGTACATATCCTCGTCGGAGAAGCCGAAATGGTGGCCGATCTCATGCACCATGACGTTCAGCACCAGGTCCGCCAGATCCTCCCCCGTCTCGCACCAATAGTCCAGCAGCGGCCGGCGATAGAGGAAGATCATGTCCGGCCCGTGGCTGGCGTCGTTGGCGCCCCGCTGGGGCAAGGACACGCCGCGATAGAGGCCCAGGATGTCGAACGGCGTTTCCAGCGCCATCTCCCGCTCAGTCTCCTCGTCCGGAAATTCCTCGACCCGCACGATCATATTGCCCATGTGAACCCGCAGTTCGGGCGGGATGGACGCGATGGCGTCGGTCGCCAGGCGTTCGATCTCCTCCAGCGTGGGCGGGGAGGTGAAGCGGCGGGGCAGAACGGTGACGGTGGCCATGGCTGTATACCGGAGGGGGCTGTGCTGGCATCTTGACGGGCGATGCCCGTCCGGTCCAGGTCAACGCCTGCCGGGCCCGCCGTCAAGCCCCGCGTGCAGGCCCCGTCGTCGCAGGCACTAATCGGCCCATGCACCGCGGCCCACCGCCCCCTTCCGCAGGATGTCGGGGAGGAACGCGTGGGCGTGGGTTGGATTCATGAAAGAGATTGTTGGTTGATATGACCGAAGACACCCCGCCGCCCGTGGAACAACCCGCGCCCCCGGCCCCAGCCCCGGCGGCCCCCACCCAGGATCTGGCCGACGGGGCGGCTGTCTGCCCGCGCTGCGCCAAACCCCTGGACCTCTGCGTCTGCCAGGGCATCGAGCCCATCCAGACGCGGCTGGAGGTGCTGGTGCTGCAGCATCCCCAGGAGCAGGACGTGGAACTGGGCAGCGCCCGCCTGCTGACCCTGGGGCTGGCGCGCGGCCGGCTGAAGGTGGGCCTGTCCTGGCCCAACCTGGCCAAGGCGCTCGGCCGGGACAAGGCGGGAGCGGAGGCCGACCCGCGCCGCTGGGCCGTGCTCTACATGGGCTCCGGCGATGATGCCACGGCCACGCCGCCCGGAACCGTGCGGCTGGTGGACAAGAAGGGCCAGACGGTGGAGGACCCGACCGCGCTGGCCGACCTGGAGGGACTCATCCTGCTGGACGGGTCATGGTCGCAGGCCAAGGCCCTGTGGTGGCGTAACGCCTGGCTGCTGAAGCTGCGCCGCCTGATCGTCCATCCGGATTTCGTCTCCGCCTATGGCAACCTGCGGCGCGAACCCCGACGGGAAAGCGTGTCGACGCTGGAGGCCGGGGCCTTCGCCTTGGCCAAGCTGGAGGGCGACGACACCCTGGTGGAACGGCTCCGGGCCCCCTTCATCGCCCTGGTGGACCGCTATCGCGCCGTGCGCGGCAACCGCCCGCCAAAGGCCGCCGCCAACCGACCCTCGACCGATGGCGCGCGCAAGCCCGACTGGCGCGGCCGCAAGCGCCGGCCCCGGTAGCAGTAAATGGGGGCGGCCGGCGCCAGGCCCGAGGGGCCGGCCGCCCTTTTTTAGCCAGAATTGGCGATCACACACGCGAAAGTTTCTCTCTCCAGCCTCTGGATCGCCCCAATGACCCCGCGCCTCGCCGTCGCCGCCCTTCTGTTGTGCGGCGCCGCTGCCCCCGCGTTCGCGGCCGAGCCGGCCCGAACGACGCCCCCGCACCCGGCGGCGGCCTGCCCGGAGGGGGCGGACTGGAACATGCCGGCGGCGCCGCTGCACATCTATGCCGACTCCTGGTACGTCGGCACCTGCGGCCTGTCCTCCATCCTCATCACCTCTCCCCAGGGCCATGTGCTGATCGATGGCGCAACGGAGAAGGCGGCCCCGCTGATCGAGGCCAACATCCGCGCCCTGGGCTTCCGCATGAAGGACGTGCGCATCATCCTGAACAGCCATGAGCATCTGGACCATGCCGGCGGTATCGACCAGTTGCGGCGCGACTCGGGCGCCACGGTCATGGCGCTGTCCGCGGCCGCCGACGCGCTGGAGCATGGCAAGGGCGACCGGGGCGATCCGCAATATCTGAGCATCGGCGGCTTCCCCGCCATCCCGCAGGTGAAGCGGCTGGCGGATGGCGAGGTGGTGAGCCTGGGGCCAATCCGGCTGACCGCCCACGCCACGCCGGGGCACACGCCGGGTGCCACCACCTGGACCTGGGACAGCTGCCAGGATGGCCGCTGCCATCATATGGTCTACGCCGACAGCCTCAGCGCCTACACCGACGACGTCTACCGCTATTCCGACGACGCGGCGCATCCCGGCGTGCTGGCCCGCTTCCGCCAGGCCATCGCCACCGTGGCCGCCCTGCCCTGCGATATCCTGCTGACGCCCCACCCCGACGCCTCGCAGATGTGGAAGCGATTGGGCCCCAACGCCACCCTGCCCTTGGTGGATGAGGCCGCCTGCCATCGCTACGGCGAGGCGGTGACGGCCCGCCTGGACAAGCGGCTGGCGGATGAGAAGGCCATGCCGGAAAAGGAAAAGGCGGCCCGCTGAGGACCGCCGTACCTGGCACCGGCGGCATGACGTGCCGCCGTAAGATGCGACCGCATCCGCCGGAGATTTCCGGGGAGCGACAGCGGGTTGGAAATCGAGGAAACCAAGCGGCCGGATGGCCGCGCCCGGCGCTTGAGGGCAAACCGAACTAGCGCAGCGACATCACCCGCACGTCGGACGACGGGGCGGCCGCCACCCCCGCGGCGCGGTCGGCGGCCGCGATGCGCTTTTCCAAATCGGCGGCATGGAGGCGGGCGGCATCCAGGTCGCGCTGCAGCTGGTCGCCCCGCGCCCGTTCCTTGCGCAGGGCGCGGCGGTGCTTGCCTGCCGACAGCCAGGACACCAGGCCACCGGCCAGGAAGCCCACCAGCATGGACACGAACACCACGGCGAAAGAGGGCGCCACGACGGCCCCGTCCAGCGGCCACAGCGCCAGCCTCACCACCTCTTCATTCACGATGGCGAAATCGATGGCGACCAGGGCCAGGGGGATGGACACGATCCAGGAAAGGTAGCGCAACACCTGCCGCTCCACTGACTTAAGGCCGCCTTGGGGCCGTCCCGGAATCAAGACGGCCGCCCGATGGCGGCGTACGAGGGCCCCGGCGATCGCCGGGGCCGGGCACCACAAATGGGGCCGATCAATCCGTGTTCAACTGCTCCCGCAGTTGCTTGCCCGTCTTGAAGAAGGGAATGAACTTCTCCTCCACGTCCACCGCTTGGCCGGTGCGCGGGTTGCGGCCCGTGCGGGCGTCGCGCCGCTTCACGGAAAAGGCGCCGAAACCGCGCAGTTCCACCCGGTCGCCCCGGGCAAGGGCTTCGGTGATCTCGTCAAAGATGGTGGTGACGATCTTTTCCACGTCGCGCTGGTAGAGGTGCGGATTGAGTTCCGCCAGCCGCATGATGAGTTCCGACTTGGTCATCGGCAATTCCCCCTTGGGCAATCGGTCCCGATCCTTGGGGCCGCTATCTTTATCGTGTCGTTGGTGCCTCCCGGCAGGATGACGGCCGGGATGTACATCCACCCTGGCCTGGCGGTCACGGTTTTCCATCACCGCCCATCCTGCCCCAACTGTGCCGGAGCGGACCGGTCCTGGCAAGGGTAAGGTCTTCATACTCTTGCATTATCGCTGCTCGATCGCCTCTAGCGCCCGGCGTAGGGGGCGTCGGCCATTTGGGACGGTGGGAGGGGGATGCGGCATCCAGGCAAAGAAAAAGGCCGTCCCCAGTTGCCCAGGGACGGCCCTTTCTTACTCAAGACCCGGTTGGGTCCTGAAACTCAGTCCTGACGGACCAAATCTCAGGCCTCGTCCTTGTCCTTCTGGGCGCGCTTGAGCGCGGCGCCCAGGATGTCGCCCAGCGAGGCGCCCGAGTCGGACGAACCGAACTCGGCCATCGCCTGCTTCTCTTCCTCGACTTCCTTCGCCTTGATCGACAGGCCGATCTTGCGGCTGGCGCGATCGATCTGCGTGACCTTGGCGTCGACCTTCTCGCCGACGGCGAAACGGTCCGGGCGCTGCTCGGAACGCTCACGCGACAGGTCGGACTTGCGGATGAAGCCGGTGAAGCCGTCGACGACCGACACCTCGATGCCGCCCTCGGTGATGGCGGTGACGGTGCAGGTGACGACGTCGTTCTTCTTGACGCCGGCGACGGTGGCTTCGAACGGATCGCTGGCCAGCTGCTTGATGCCCAGGCTGATGCGTTCCTTTTCCACGTCGACGTCCAGGACCTTCACGCGGACGTGATCGCCCTTCTTGTAGTCCTGGATGGCTTCTTCACCCGACTTGTTCCAGTCGAGGTCGGACATGTGGACCATGCCGTCGATGTCGCCCGGCAGACCAACGAACAGACCGAACTCGGTGATGTTCTTGACCTCGCCTTCCAGCTCGGTGCCAGCCGGGAACTTGTCGACGAACGTCTCCCACGGGTTGTCCAGGCACTGCTTGAGGCCCAGGGAGATGCGGCGCTTCTGCGGATCCACGTCCAGCACCATGACCTCGACCTCCTGAGAGGTGGAGACGATCTTGCCGGGGTGGACGTTCTTCTTGGTCCAGGACATCTCGGAGACGTGCACCAGACCCTCGATGCCGGGCTCCAGCTCCACGAAGGCGCCGTAGTCGGTGATGTTGGTGACGCGGCCCTTGAACTTGGCGCCGACCGGGTACTTGGCTTCCACGCCTTCCCACGGATCAGCCTCAAGCTGCTTCATGCCCAGGCTGATGCGCTGGGTTTCGGAGTTGAAGCGGACGACCTGGACCGTGACGGTCTGGCCGATCTGCAGGGCTTCCGACGGATGGTTGATGCGGCGCCAGGCGATGTCGGTGACGTGCAGCAGGCCGTCGACACCACCCAGATCCACGAACGCGCCGTAGTCGGTGATGTTCTTGACCACGCCCTGCAGAACCTGGCCTTCCTTCAGGTTGGCCACCAGCTCCGAACGGGCCTCGGCGCGGCTCTCTTCCAGAACGGCGCGACGCGACACGACGATGTTGCCGCGCGAGCGGTCCATCTTCAGGATCTGGAAGGGCTGCGGGGTGCCCATCAGCGGGGAGATGTCGCGCACCGGGCGGATGTCCACCTGGCTGCCCGGCAGGAAGGCCACGGCGCCCGACAGGTCGACCGTGAAACCGCCCTTGACGCGGCCGAAGATGATGCCGGTGACGCGCTGCTGTTCGGTGAACGCGCGCTCCAGCTGGGTCCAGGCCTCTTCGCGCTTGGCCTTCTCGCGCGACAGCATGGCTTCGCCGTGCTTGTCTTCCATGCGCTCGAGGTAAACCTCGACCGTGTCGCCAACCTTCAGCTCAACCGGCTGACCGGGGACGGCGAATTCCTTCAGCGCGACCCGGCCTTCGGACTTCAGGCCAACGTCGATGAGCACCATGTCGTTCTCGATGCTGAGAACGGTGCCCTTGACCACCGTACCTTCGAGGCTCTCGCTCGTGCCGAGCGACTCTTCCAGAAGGGCGGCGAAACTTTCCTTCATCCCACGGTCTTGGGACTTGGCGGCGGAAACCTGGGCCATTTAAACTCCTTGAGTGGATCCAGCACAGGCCCGTTCCAACCCCCCGGCAGACGCCCGGCCGACAGGAGGTTAACTTGGCCCATGGCGTCGGACACCATGCCCGGCGACTTGGGTTGAGTTGGGGGCCGCGCGGCCTAACCGTCCGTTTTAAAGGAAGTCGGGAAACGCGGGTCTGGAGCGGATGAAGTCCATGGCGGCGATGAACGCCTGGTCGGCATCCATCATGGACGTATCAAGCAAAAACGCGTCGACAGCGGGCTTCAGCGGTGCCACCGCCCGTTGACTGTCACGCGCATCACGGACTTTCATGTCCTCCAGGACGGCATCGTATATAGCCTCCGCGCCAGTATTGCGCAACTCCGACAAACGGCGACGGGCGCGCACCTCAACGTCGGCGGTCACGAACAGCTTGGCCGGCGCCTGGGGGCAGACCACCGTGCCCACGTCGCGGCCGTCCAGCACCGCCCCCCGGGACACTGTTCCGGGCGCGCCGCCGGGCGGGTGGTTGGCGAAATCCCGCTGGAAATCCAACAGGGCGGCCCGCACCTCGGGCACCACCGAGACCTTGGAGGCGGCCACCGCCACCACGTCCTGGCGCAGCGCCGGGTCATTCATCAGGGGCAGGACGGTGGCGGCGTCCAGGCCGCGGGCGGCGGCGATGGCGGCCGCCCCGTCCTCCGGCGCATGGCCGGCCCGCAGCAGCGACAACCCCACCGCGCGGTACAGCGCGCCGGTATCCAGATGGGCGAACCCGAGGGTGGCGGCCAAGCGGCGGGCCAGGGTGCCCTTGCCGCTGGCGGCCGGGCCATCGATGGCGACGATGAAGGAGGGGGACGAGGTCATCAGCGTGGTCATGGGACGGGGGCCTGCTGGTCGGGAGGGGCGCCGGTGGACTGGCGCGTGGCTAACACCGCCCGCCCCCACCTGGCAAGCGCGGGCGAGCGGCCCAGGCGGCCCCTGTCATCCTGGCGTGATCGCGGCGCCCAGCATGTTCAACAGGCGCGCGGCGTCCGGGCCGGTGTCCGCGCGCACGGCGATGGGGCGGGCCGCGGCGGCGCCCAGCGCCAGGAAGGCGGGCGCCATCTCGGCGCCCACGGTCACCGTGGCTCCGCCGGTGGGGGGCTGACCGTCGCCGGTGATGACCAGGACGTCGGCGCCCGCCGTCGCGGAGACGCCGCAGGCGGCCAGAACCGGGACCAGCGCCGCCGCCGCGCGAACCGCCCCAGGCGCCAAGCCGCGCAGTGTGGTGGTTCCCAGGGTGCGCGCGGCCACCACCGCCGCGAGCGCCAGTTCCCCTTGGGTGAGGGCCCCGGCCTCGACCTCACCGCCGGGCATCGCCCGCCCGGATGCGGACAGCCGCAGGTCGGCCATGGGTTCCCCCGCCCCGGTGGTGGCGGTGGGGCGCATCGTCAGGTCGGCGCCCATGGCGCGCAGCACCGGGAACAGAGCGCCGCGATGTTCCCCGACGCCAACGCCCGTCAGGGTGACATCCGAGCCCGGCCGCAGCATCGCCGCCGCCAAGGCCGCACCGGCCAAGGCAGCGTCCCCCGGCAGGGCCACCACGGCGGGCCGCAGCTCCCGCTGGCCATCCACGCTGACGGCCCAGGCGCCATCCGGCTGGCGCCGGGTGACGAGGGCGGCGCCGAACTGGCGCAGCAGGCGTTCGGTATGATCGGCGGTGGGCGTCTCCTCCACCACCGTGGTGCGGCCGGCGATGTTGAGGGCCGCCAGCAGCAGGGCGGACTTGGCATCGCAGGCCACCGGCGCCAGCGGCCTGTGGTCCACCGGCACCGCGCGGGCCGTGCCGCGCAGCAGCAGCGGCGGGCGGACGCCGCCCAGGCCGTCGCCGGCGGGGGTGAAAGCCGCCCCCATGCGGGCCAGCGGCGGCAGGGTCGCCTTCAGGAAGGCCGCCGCGCCGGGATGGCGGGTGGTGAGGAAGGTTTCCCCCGCCTGCGTCGCCAGCACCCCGGACAACAGGGCGAAGGCCAGGCCGTCACCTTCCAGATCCAGCAGCCCCGCCGCCTGACGCAGCCCCCCCACGCCCACGCCACGCACATGCCAGGCGCCCTCCCCGCCGTCCTCGACCCGCGCGCCCAGGGTGCGCAACGCCTGGACCAGCGGCCCCAGCCCAGCCAGGGGCGCGCCAGCCACCCGGCTTTCCCCCACGGTGAGGGCCGCCAGGACCAGGGCGCGGACGGCCACGGCCGGATCGCCCGGTACCGCCGCATAACCACTGATTGTGGAAACCGGGGCGGAGGTCCAGGTGGGCATGGCGTCAGGGTGGGCGGAGGCGGACATGTGGGCGACCATTGAGAGGAATGGAGTCCCTGGGCTGGAAGGAGATACACCGGGAAGGATGGCCCCGCCCCGGCGGCGGCGCAAGGCGCCAGCGACCGCCGGCGGGGGCCGCGCGCGCCATCGCACGGGGCGAAAGCGCACCCTTGGGGGTGTGTTCGCGGATTCACGTTTGACAGGGGCCGGGCTTCATGGCAAACGCCCGCTCCTGTACCTTTTTATATGAGGCGTGGATATGGCCGGCCCGGGCCGTCGCCACGCGTGTTTTCATGGAGGATTGCCGTGGCGAAACCGGAATGGGGCACGAAGCGGATCTGCCCGAACTGCGGCACCCGCTATTACGACATGCGGAAGAACCCGCCGACCTGCCCCTCGTGCTCGACCGTGTTCGATCCGGAGGCGCTGCTGAAGTCCCGCCGGGCGCGCCCGATCCTGGCCGACGACACCAAGAAGCCCGTCCTGGATGACGAGGACACCGGCGTCGAGGTCGAGGACGAGGAGAAGGAAGAAGTCCTGGAGGAAGCCGAGGTCGATCTGGAGGTCGATGACCTGGAAGAGGCCGAGGTCGCCGACGATGTCCCCGGCGACGATGACGAGGACGTCCTGCTGGAGGACGCCGAGGAACTGGGCGACGAGGATGACGTGGGTGAGGTGGTCGACGTCGAAGGTGGCGACGAGGACCGCTAAAGTGTGAGGAAAATCAGGGCGTTGGCCGCGCAGCAAAAAAAGTTCGAATTCCCGAATTTTTCCCTTGATCCGGCCGACGCATCTGAGCATATTCCCGCCCACACCACGCCAGCCCCCAGGCGGCGCGGTACGAGTTAAAAATGGTTTTGGGGCTATAGCTCAGCTGGGAGAGCGCTACAATGGCATTGTAGAGGTCAGCGGTTCGATCCCGCTTAGCTCCACCAAAATTCAAAAGGCCGGCTGACGACTCAGCCGGCCTTTTGTTTTTCCTACGCCATCGACTGGGGACAGTCGGCGTTTTTCTTGGATGTCATGGCTTTTGCGGGCGACCTGGGCGCGGAAGCGGCTGTCACATGATTGAAAGACATGCCAGGGTCGCGGGCGAAATTGAACGCTTGATCTCCGCCCCGCATCTGCGCATATTCCCGGCCTCACCGCCGCCCTCCCCTCGGGGAGCCCAGATGGCGGGACCGACTTAAAAGGTTCGGGGCTATAGCTCAGCTGGGAGAGCGCTACAATGGCATTGTAGAGGTCAGCGGTTCGATCCCGCTTAGCTCCACCAAATCCGAAAGCCCGGTTGGCGAAAGCCCAGCCGGGCTTTCGCGTTTGCGGGGCGGCCCCATCAACTGGCCCCATCCGCCCCTGTCGCCCCCGCCGCCCGTAGGCGCTCTTCCCGATGGCCAATGCTCGAGCGACTCGCCATCTCCCGCCGGACGCGGCGCGCCTCATCGATTTCGCCCCGCGCTTGCAGCATGTCCGCGATCTGCCCCATCGTCATTGCCCACTCACGCTTGGCGCCCAGGCGCTCATAGACGGGTAGTTCCTCCTCACGTCGGATGCGAAGCGCCTCGTCGGTCTGGCCGCGGGTGGTGAGGATGTCGGCGATCTTGCCCATGGTCACCGCGCGCGAGCGCACGTCGCCCAGGCGCTCATAGACGGGGAGTTCCTCCTCGCGTCGGATGCGAAGCGCCTCGTCGGTCTGGCCGCGGGTGGTGAGGATGTCGGCGATCCTGCCCTTGGTCACCGCGCGCGAGCGCACGTCGCCCAGGCGATCAAAGGCTGGAAGAACGTCTTCGCGCCATAAGCGGAGGGCCTCGTCGGTCTGACCACGGGTGGTGAGGATGTCGGCGATCTTGCCCATGGTCACCGCGCGCGAGCGCACGTCGCCCAGGCGATCATAGACGGGTAGTTCCTCCTCGCGTCGGATGCGAAGCGCCTCGTCGGTCTGGCCGCGGGTGGTGAGGATGTCGGCGATCTTGCCCATGGTCACCGCGCGCGAGCGCACGTCGCCCAGGCGCTCATAAACGGGGAGTTGCTCCTCGCGTCGGATGCGAAGCGCCCCGTCGGTCTGACCACGGGTGGTGAGGATGTCGGCGATCTTGCCCATGGTCACCGCGCGCTCGCGCACGTCGCCCAGGCGGTCAAAGGCTGGAAGAACGTCTTCGCGCCATAAGCGGAGGGCCTCGTCGGTCTGACCACGGGTGGTGAGGATGTCGGCGATCTTGCCCATGGTCACCGCGCGCGAGCCCACGTCGCCCAGGCGCTCATAAACGGGGAGTTCCTCCTCGCGTCGGATGCGAAGCGCCTCGTCGGTCTGGCCGCGGGTGGTGAGGATGTCGGCGATCTGGCCCATGGTCACCGCGCGCGAGCGCACATCGCCCAGGCGGTCAAAGGCGGGAAGAACGTCTTCGCGCCATAAGCGGAGGGCCTCGTCGGTCTGGCCGCGGGTGGTGAGGATGTCGGCGATCTTGCCCATGGTCACCGCGCGCGAGCGCACGTCGGCCAGGCGATCAAAGGCTGGAAGAACGTCTTCGCGCCATAAGCGGAGGGCCTCGTCGGTCTGGCCGCGGGTGGTGAGGATGTCGGCGATCTGGCCCATGGTCACCGCGCGCGAGCGCACGTCGCCCAGGCGCTCATAAACGGGGAGTTCCTCCTCGCGTCGGATGCGAAGCGCCTCGTCGGTCTGACCACGGGTGGTGAGGATGTCGGCGATCCTGCCCATGGTCACCGCGCGCTCGCGCACGTCGCCCAGGCGCTCATAGACGGGGAGTTGCTCCTCGCGTCGGATGCGAAGCGCCTCGTCCAAGTCCCCCCGCATCTGCAGGATGTCGGCAACCCGGCCCTGGACGGCGGCGTGGTTCCCCTCGTCCGTCGCCACCGACGCGGCCTCGCGATACGCCGATTCGGCGGTGTCGATGTCACCGATGCTGTGCGCCAAGTCCCCCCTTTCCACCGCCAGGCCGATGCGGACATCGCTGGGAAGGTCAGGTTCGCGCAGGACCGTGCCCAAATAGTCGATGCGGGCCACGCGTTCAGCGCGCGCGCGGTTGTCAATTTCCCTGAAGTCCGGCAGAGGCGGGCTTGGCGGCCCGGCCGCGTCGACCAGGGCCGCCGTCCGCGCCCCATCGGTGAAGGTGATCACCGCCGCCCGCCAGGCCCAAAGATCGATGGCGGTTTCGGCCAGGTCGGCGATGGCGCTCTCGTCCAGCCAGAACAGCAGGGCGGCGCGGACCCGCTGGGCCACAGCCTCGCGCCGGATGTTGAAATCATCCCAGCGGGCGGGGGTGAACCAGGACGCGCCCCCGATGACGTGGATCACGGCGTGCGTACCGGCGAGGGCAAGCAAATCCCGCTCGACGGCGGCGACATCGGAATGGTCCAGGCGCAGCCGCGCGGCGGGCTGGCCGATCATGCGAAGGATATCGTCCAAACCTTGGATCACCCGGTCCCGCAGGGGCTCATCGCGGCAATCCAGCACCAGGAACTGGAATTTTCCGGGACGCGCCCGGATCAGCTTGGCGAGGCGGGCAAGGCCCAGTTGGCACGCCGGCGGCAAACCATCCCCCACGCCGCGCGGGGCATCGGCGGACCGTGATCCGGCGTCCTCGTTCATGTCGCCGCCGGCCGGGCCGCCGCACGGTGATAACCGTCCAGCGTCCGGATAACCGGGTGGCTGCGCCGCCATGATCCGTCATTGTATTCCAGCAGGGCGAGGCAATAGAGCAAGCGCCGGACATGTTCATCGTTGCCGACATCCACGGGATGGCTATCGACCAGAACCAGCCGGGCGTAATCCTCCGGCTCCAGCAGGCGGCGGTATTCACTGGCGAGCTGAGCCACGGCCTGCGCCACGACGCCGGCGTCTATCCTGTCGTCCGCGAACTCGCAGCACAGTTGCAGCAGGCGCAGCAGCTCTCGCGGGTGGCCACCGCTGTGCTCGATCAGGCGCTCGATATCGGCCTCCTCCACGAACAGGGATCGGTCCGCGCGCTTCAGCAGCAGTTCGCGCATCACCCGCCAGCCGGGCTCGCACCGGGTGCCGTCCTTGTCCTGAAGTTTGATCATGGGCAGCACGAGATCGGCATCCAGCCGACCCCCCATCGCGTCCTCATATTTCAGGGCGATGGGGGCGGTGTAGACCGCCAGCGCCTCCACCGCCAAAAGCAATTCGGCATCCTCGACGAACAGGCGCCGCCTGTCCTCGGCCCGCAACTTGTCGGTGCCGTCGACGATGAACAGGACACGCACCGCGTCCTTGCCCCACCGCTTGGCCAGCGCCCCTTCCGCGCCGCGGATCAGGCGGTTGAAGGCGCCGGCCAACTGCGTGAAGGTATTGCGGATGACGCGCCGCAGTTCCTCCTTATAAGTGGCGTTCGCCTTGAAGGCCGCGCTGAATTTCAGGAACAGCTTGGTCAGCAGGGGCACGCCGACCTCGACATCGGCGCCGGACTTGACCTCGGTTGTAAATTCCTGAACCTCCTCGCGTTTCTCGACCTTCTCCGCGAACCAATCCACAAGCTCGCTCACGTCGCCGTCCGGCAGCGAGATCCCCTCCCGCTCAAGCGCCTGTAACAGCGCGCTGGCCATGGCCATCAGCAGATCGGCGTATTGGAGGTTGTTACGGTCCAGGACGCTGGCGACGTCCACCTCAACCGGCAAGAAACGCCGGCTGTCCTTGAGGCGCGCGCCGTAGAACTTCAGCTCCGTCGTCTTGCCTGTACCGACATGGCCGAAGAACAGCACATGCTTTTGCAGGGGTGGCAGGAAACGGTCCTGGTCCATCAGGAAGCCCAGCTTCCGCGCCAGGCGGGTCAAGGTCTTTTGGCTGCCGCGCGCCTCGGCCGTGTCGACGCGGCGGGGGTCGTCGGGCTCAAGCGCTTCTTCAAACTCGATACGATGAAGTACTTCAAGGATATCGAGAGGCGGCTTATAGGCGGACATGGACTCTCAATCCCGTTGGAGGGCAATCCCATTGGAGGGCAATCCCATTGGAGGGCAATCCCATTGGATAGCTTTAAGATTTTAAGCGCGTCCCCTTTCAAAAGCTATCCGTACCGCGCCATCCTCCATTCCGCCTTGCACCTCAGCCGGTGGACGGGCCATGGTCAAGCGCCCCGTCCGCCAGTCCCTCTCCCCGCTTTCCTCGAGTCCCCGCCCATGCCCCGCCCTCATCGCCTGGCGCTCTGCGCCGTCCTGATGCTGTCCGCCGCCGCGCCGGCCCTGGCCGCGCCGGCCGCGCGGGAGACCGGCGGTGGACGCGCGCCCTGGGATACCGACTTCCTGCCGCCCGTGCCCTCCTGGCGCGGCGCCTCGGAAAAGCTGGTGGTGAAGGCGGGCGATCCCTGGGCCACGCCGGCAGAGCTGACCGGCCTGACGGCCACGCCCAGCTATGACGAGACCCGCGCCTTCATCGACCGACTGGTCGCGGCGTCCCCCCTGTTGCGGCAGGAGGTGTTCGGCGTCTCACCCGAGGGGCGGGAGATGGTGGCGGTGCTGGCGGCCAAGGGCCTGGTGGACGGCAAGCCGGACCCGGCCAAGCCCCTGTTGCTGGTGCAGGCCGGCATCCACGCCGGTGAGATCGACGGCAAGGACGCGGGCCTGATGCTGCTGCGCGACATCACCCAGCGCGGCAAGGACGGCCTGCTGGACGGCGTGAACCTGCTGTTCGTGCCCATCTTCAACGTCGATGGGCATGAGCGCGCGGGCGCCTATAACCGGCCCAACCAGCGCGGCCCCATGAACCAGGGCTGGCGCACCACGGCGCAGAACCTGAACCTGAACCGCGACTACGGCAAGCTGGACGCGCCGGAGATGCGGGCCATGATAGCCCTGATCATCAGGTACCAGCCCGACCTGTACCTGGACATCCATGTCACCGACGGCATGGACTATGCCTATGACATCACCTTCGGCAATGACGAGGCCCCTGGCGACGATATGGGCGCCGGGGCCCCGTTCTCCCCGGCCATCGACCGCTGGCTGGCCGGCCCGTTCAAGGCAGCGGAGACCGAGGCCCTGACCAAGGCCGGGCACATCCCCGGCCCGCTGGTGATGGAAGCCGACGGCCGCAAGCCGGAGGGCGGCATCACCGGCGGCACCACGCCCCTGCGCTTCTCCGTCGGTTACGGCAATCTGGCCCATATCCCCACCGTGCTGGTGGAGAACCATGCGCTGAAGCCCTACCGCCAGCGCGTGCTGGGCACCTATATCCTGGTCGAGCGGGCGCTGACCCTGCTGGCGAACCAGGGTGCGGCCCTGCGCCAGGCCACGGCATCCGACCGGGCCCGGCGTCCCGATCCCATTCCCGTGGCGTTCGAGGCGGAGAAGACACCCGCCGGCGATATCGATTTCAAGACCATGCGGCACGAGGATTACCTGTCCCCCGCCTCAGGCGGAACGGAGGTGCGCTGGCTGGGCCGGCCGGGCCCCACCGTGCGCATGCCTGTCTACGGCGACCACGTCAGCGTCAGTGTCGCCCGGCCGCGGGCCTATTGGGTGCCGGCCACCAAGCCCGAGATCATCGAGCGGCTGCGCCTGCACGGTCTGGTCCTGGAAACGCTGGACCGGCCGCGCGACGTCGCCGTCGACAGCGTGCGGCTGGTGGAGCCCGCGCTGGCCATAGAAGCCAACGAGGGCCATGTCATGCTGGCGAAGGCCGGTTACGCGCATGAGACGCGCACGGTGCGCTATCCCAAGGGCAGCGTACGCGTGCCCACGGACCAGCCGCTGGGCGATTTGGCGGCGGCGCTGCTGGAGGCCGAAAGCAGCGAGTCGTTCCTGGCCTGGGGCTTCTTCCCCGAAATCCTGCAACGCACCGAGTATATCGAGCCCTACGCCATCGCCCCGCTGGCGGAGCGCATGCTGGCGGCCAGCCCCGCCCTGAAAGCGGAGTTCGAGGCCAAGCTGAAGGCCGACCCCGCCTTCGCCGGCAGCCCGGACCAGCGCCTGACCTGGTTCTACGAGCGCACGCCTTACAGCGACACCGCCTATCTGCGCTATCCCGTGGGGCGGGAGATGGCGGGGCGGGAGATGGAGCGCTGAATGCGAAAAGGCCGCCCCCGATGAGGAGGGCGGCCTTTCATTCCAGCATCTGGACGCGGCTTACTTGCCGGTCAGCACCCAGTCGGGCCGCACCCAGTGGCAGGTGTAGCCGCCGATGTTCTTTTCCAGATAATCCTGGTGGTAGTCCTCCGCCTCCCAGAAGGGGCCGGCCGGCACGATCTGGGTGACGACCTTGCCCGGCCAGCGGCCGGAGGCGTCGACCTCGGCCGTCACTTCCTCCGCCGCCGCCTTCTGCTCGGGCGAGGCATAGAAAATGGCGCTGCGGTATTGGCTGCCGATGTCGTTGCCCTGGCGGTTGGCGGTCGTCGGGTCATGAATCTGGAAAAAGAACTCGATCAGCCGGCGATAGGTCAGCTTGGCCGGATCGAAGGTGATCTCGATGGCCTCGGCATGGCCGGTGGTGCCGGTCTTAACTTCCTTATAGGTCGGGTTGCTCAGCGCGCCGCCGATATAGCCGACGCGGGTGTCGACCACGCCCGGCACCTTGCGGATCAGATCCTCCATACCCCAGAAGCAGCCACCAGCCAGCGTCGCGGTTTCGGTCGTCATCATCTTCATCCTTGGGATCGGCAAACAGTCAGGCACTGCAGGTAAGCGCTGGCGGGGTCCGCTTCAACGGCGATGCCGAAGCGAACCCCAACCGAAAGCGTTCCACTCAGGAGGCCGGGCCGTAAATGGCCTCGATCTCCGCATCGTCGAAGCGGTAGTGGGTGCTGCAGAACTCGCACGCCACATCCACCGCGCCGTCGACCTTCAGCTCCGCCACCTCCTCGCGCGGCAGGGACTGCAGCACCGTCACCACCCGCTCACGCGAGCAGCGGCACTGGGCGTTCAGGCCGTGGGGGTCGTAGGCGCGCACCTCCTCCTCATGGAACAGGCGGTACAGCACGTCGTTCACCGACAGGGCCGGGTCCAGCACCTCACCCGGGGTGACGGTGGACAGCAGGGCCATGGCCCGCCGCCAATCGTCCTCCAAATCGCTGGGCTTGGCGTCCGACGCCACGCTGCCGGCATCCTCATCGGGCAGAGCCTGCAGCATGATGGCGCCGCCGGCCCAGTTGCCGTCGTCGCTGCGGCCAGCATGGACGACAATGCCCGTGGCCAGCTGTTCCGACTGGGTGAAATAGTGGCGCACGCAGTCATCCATGCGGGCACCGTCCAGACCGACGATACCCTGGTAGCGCTGGGTGTGCTCCCCCTGGTCGACGGTGAAGGCCAGATACCCTTTGCCCAGCAAGGCGGGCACGGGCGCCGCCTCGACATCCGCCGTCAGGGCGGCCTTCAGCGCGTCCTCGTCGAACTGGGCGTAACCGCGCACGGCACCGGCGCTGGTGACGTCGGCCACCATCAGCTTGATAGGCCCGTCGCCTTTGGTCTGCAGGGTGAACACGCCCTCATACTTCAACGCCGCCGCCAGCGTGCTCGCCAGCGTGATCGTCTCCGCCAGCATCTGCGCGACAGGCCCCGGATAGGCGTGGCGGCTCAGAATCTCGTCCAGCACGGATCCTAAGCGCACCATGCGGCCGCGCAGGTTGGACCGGTCCAGCTGGAAGGGCTGCACCACGTCGGTGTCCCGCGCAACGGGGGAGGACTCAAGGGTGGAAACGGCGGCGGTGGTCATGGTCGCTTACCCCAAAAATAAAGGCGCCCGACCGGGGTCAACCGATCGGGGCCTTATGGAACCTCAAAGCCAGGCAACCTTGCTTCGATACCGGAACGATCAGGCGTTCAGGCACCAGGCCAGGATGCCCTTCTGGGCGTGCAGGCGGTTCTCCGCCTCGTCCCAGACGACGGACTGCGGCCCGTCGATGATGGAGGTGGTCACCTCCTCCTCCCGATGGGCCGGCAGGCAATGCATGAATATGGCGTCGGGGGATGCCAGTTTCATCAGCCCGTCATTGACCTGGAAGGGGGCCAGCATTGCCGTGCGCGCAGGCGCATCCTTGTGATGCATGGACACCCAGGTGTCGGTCACCACGATGTCCGCCCCCTCGGCCGCGGCCTTGGGATCGTCCGTCACCACCAGGCGGGCGCCTTCGCGCGCCGCCCAGGCGATGGTGTCGGCCGTGGGCTGCAGGCTTTTCGGCGCCGCAACCCTCATTTCGAAGCCGAAACGGGCGGCCGCATGAATCCAGCTTTGGCAGACGTTGTTGGCATCGCCGCTCCAGCAGACGACGCGGCCCTCGATGGGTCCGCGCTTCTCCTCGAACGTCATGATGTCCGCCATGATCTGGCAGGGGTGGGAAGTGTCGGTCAGGCCGTTGATGACGGGGATGCTGGCCGCCCCCGCCATCTCGTGCACCTTGGTCTCATGATCCGTGCGGATCATGATGACGCTGACGAAGCGCGACAGCACCCGGGCGGTGTCGGCGATGGTCTCGCCATGGCCCAGCTGGATTTCGCGCCCCGTCAGGGTGATGACGTCGCCCCCCAGCTGGCGCATCCCCACCTCGAACGAGACGCGGGTGCGGGTGGACGGCTTCTCGAAAATGGTCGCCAGCGTCAGGCCCCGGAAGGGCTGGGGATGCTGGGCCGTGCCGTTGGTCTTCTTCAGGTCCCGGCCCCGGTTCAGGATTTCGCGCAGCGTGGCCGTGTCGAAATCACTGATATCCAGGAAATGCCGGACCTTCTTGGTCGTCGCGGTCATGATTGGGCTCCCCTCAGGCCGCCAGGGCCGCGCAGGTGCGGTCCAGGATGGCCACGGCCTCGTTGATCTCGGCCTCGCCCACGATCAGCGGTGGCAGGATGCGGATGACGTTGTCGGCGGCGGACACCACCAGCATGCCGTTATCGCGCAGGGCGGTGACCAGGTCGCCCGCGGGAACGACACACTTCAGGCCCAGGATCAGGCCCTTGCCGCGCACGCTGTCCAGCACGGAGGGATGGCGCTTCACGAGATCGTCCAACTTGCCCTCCAGCAGGGCGCCCTTGGCGATGACGTTGTCCAGGAAGCCCGGCTGCAGCACCACGTCCAGCACCGCGTTGCCCACGGCCATGGCTAGGGGGTTGCCGCCGAAGGTGCTGCCGTGGGTGCCGGCCACCATGCCCTGGGCCGCCTTTTCGGTGGCCAGGCAGGCGCCCAGCGGGAAGCCGCCGCCGATGCCCTTGGCGATGCACATGACATCGGGGGTCACCCCCGCCCATTCATAGGCGAACAGCTTGCCGGTACGGCCCACGCCGCACTGGATCTCATCGAAGAACAACAGCAGGCCATGTTCATCGGCGATGGCGCGCAAGGCCTTCAGATAACCCAGGCTGGCGGGGCGGATGCCGCCCTCGCCCAGAATGGGCTCCACCAGGATGGCGGCGGTCTGCGGCGTCACGGCGGCCTTCACCGCCTCGACGTCGTCGTAGGCGACGCGGTCGAAACTGTCGAGCAGCGGCCCGAAGCCCTTCACCATCTTGTCCTGGCCGCTGGCGGCGATGGCCGTCATGGTGCGGCCGTGGAAGTTGCCGCCGGCGACGATGAAGCGGGTCTTCTCCGGATGGCCGGTCTCATAGTGGTACTTGCGGACCAGCTTCACGCCGCATTCCCAGGCCTCGACACCGGAATTGGTGAAGAACATGGTGTCGGCGAAGGTGAGTTCCTTGAGGCGGCCGGCCAGCTTCTCCTGCCCCGCCACGCGGAACAGGTTGGAGGTGTGCCACAGCTTGTGCGCCTGCTCGGTCAGCTTTTCCACCAGGTAGGGGTGGGCATGGCCAAGGGCGTTCACCGCGATGCCGCTGGTGAAATCCAGGAATCGTCGGCCGGTCGTGTCGTAGAGGAAGCAGCCCTCACCCCGCTCGAACACAACGTCGATCCGGGAATAGGTCGGCATCACGACAGGAATCACGGCCTGACACTCCTTTATTTTCTGAGGCGCGTTACACGGAATTATAACAAAGCGTGGGGGTCCCCCGGCGCGCCGACGGGGGTTTTGAACCGCCGACTATTGTGTGCCGCAAGCCCTTCGTCAATCGCAACCGGCCCTATCCTGGACGGCCCTGCCATGCGCCCGGAATGCAGATGCCCGGCGACGGCGGTAACGACCCAAAAGGGCACGCCCATGCATGCACCGCCCATAGCCCGCCCATGGCCCGGGAGATGTTGCGAAAAGCCTCAGAAACGCTTAAGAGTTTCCGGGTGTCCGGCCCGTTTTCGCGGGTGGGGCGGTGCCGTGTGGGGAACAGGCGCCGGCCCGTGCCGGAGTTGTTCTTGGGATGCCGGCCTGTGCCGGGAACGTTGATACGATGCCGGCCTGCGCCGGCTGTTTTGATACGATGCCGGCCTGCGCCGGCTGGGTTCATATGATGCCGGCCTGCGCCGGACTATGAGGGGGACCGATGGCCAGTGACATCCTCGATCCGCGCAGCTTTCTGCGGCCGGGCCTGAACGGCGCACCGCAGGCGGACGGCGCGCCCGACGTGGGCGGCGGCGTCACCACCATCTCGCCCGAGGCGCGGATCGAGGGCGCCAAGATTTCCCATTGCCACACCCTGCATGTCGCCGGTCGCCTCGTCGATGTGACGCTGAATGAGGTGAAGGTCCTGGAAGTGGCCGAGGGCGGCCATTTCGAAGGGACCGCCGTGGTGGAAAGCATGAAGGTTTCCGGCCACGCCACCGGCACCATCGAGGTGACCGGCACCCTGTCCATCGGTGAGACCGGCCAGGTCGACGGCACCATCCGCTATGGCCGCATCAGCATCGCCGACGGCGGCTCGATCTCCGGCACCATCCAGAGCGGCAAGTCGCACTGAACGGTTCCATGATCAGGTGACGCGCCGGCGTGATCGGCGCGCGGGTTTCGGGGGCGGCCTTCGGGTCGCCCCTTCGCTTTTGGGCCGGCCGTGCCGGTCCCCTAACCCACAGCCTCCTGGGTGGCCAGGATGCCCTGCAGCGTGTCGCCCCCGGCGATGGGCACGCCGCTGCGGGCGCCGGTCTGGTTGCCGTTGGCAGCCATCTGCGCCCCGCCGCCATTCATCTGTCCGCCCCCCGCCTTGGATGCTTCGTCCAGGCCCTCCTTGCCGCCGGCGGTCATCTGGCGGACCTTCTGCTCCACCTCGCGCATGATCTGGCGTTCCAGGTCGGCGCGCTGATCGGCGGGCAGGGCGGCGATGCCCTGGGCGGTCAGCCCCTTGGACTGCACCGTCTCCTCCGCGATCTTCTGCTTCATCTGCTTGATCTGATAGGACCAGTACCCTTGGACACCACCGCTGGTCATGTCCTTCAGCAGGGTCTGGGGGTCGTCTTCGCCCTTCAGCATGTTGGCGAAGGCGCCATCGGTCTGGCTGACGGACAGGCCACCGCCCTGCGCCCCGGTCGAACCGGCGGCACCGGCACCCGTGGCGCCGAATCCGCCATAGGCGTTGGCCTGGGTATGGTTTCCGGTGTTCAGGAACGACATGGCCTTCAGCCTCCTGTCCCATGAAATGACGATGCGGATAGACCTCGGCCGGGTGCAAGCCCCTGCCCGACGGGGCAGGCGGCAACCTACGGCCCGCCCACGATTTCAAGCAAGTTGCGGGCCGCGACGGGCCAGCCGAAAAATCAGGAGAACCGCCGCCTTCTCCCAAATAGCCAGGCAGGCAGCGCCGTCCGCCCCGGCAAAGGATTCCGACAGATCGGCAACTATTGCCGATCTGTCGGCCATGCTCAGCCGGCCACTTCCTGTTGCGCCAGCATCCCCGACAGCGTGGATTCGTCCAGGCCACGGCTGGCTGTCCGGGGCTGGACCGCAGCCCCCGCGTCCCCACTGGCCTGGCCGCCGGTATCCTCCAACAGGGTGCCGGCGTCGGGTGGGGCATCCTCCAGTCCCGGTCCCTTGCGCGTCTGCCCGGTGGTCATTTCCCTGACGACGCGCGCCACTTCGCGCATGATGAGGCGCTCGACCCCGGCCCTGTCATCGTCGGACATGGCGGCCAGACCTTGGCGGGTGACCCCCATCTGGCCCATGACGCGGCTGGCGATCTCGGCCTTCAATTCCTTGAGCCGCCAAGCCCAGTAGCCCGGCACACCCCCGGTGGTGATTTCCGCCAACGTCGCCTTCGGGTCATCTTTCCCCCCCTTCAGCAACGCGGCGAACTCGCTGTCCGTCTTCTGGTCCTCGGCCTTCTTGTCCTGAGTCTTCTTGTCAGCGGCGGCCCCCGTCCCGCCCGCGGCGGCGGAGCCCCCCTCCGCGACGATCATTGCAGCCATCATCGTCCCCTGTTTACCAAAAAGAGGTGGGGGCGGCCCCCACCCAGGACGACAACCTTGCAAATATCGTGCAGCTGCTGATTGCACCCTAAGCCTGAGACGCCGTATCAGCCGAAGCGCGTCAAGCGTTCCACCAGCAGGTCGAAGAAGGCGTCGCTGTCGGCCTTCAGCATGACGGTGGCGTTACGCGGGCGGCCCGTGGTGTTCCAGCGGTCGATGACCGTCTGGCCGGTGGTCAGCGGGCTGGCCGTCTCGATTTCCACATTCACCGTCTTGCCCTGGAAAATCTCCGGCCGGATCAGCCAGGCGATGACGCAGGGATCGTGCAGCGGGCCGCCATCGGTGCCGTACTTGTGCTCGTCATAGCGCTGGTAGAAGTCCAGCATCTCATACGTCGCCTGGGACACACGGTTGCCCACGGCCTGGATGCGGTCCATGTGGCGGCGGGCCGTCAGCACCTGGTGGGTGACGTCCAGCGGAAACATGACGATGGGCACGCCCGACTTGAAAACGATGTCGGCAGCGTGCGGGTCGACATAGATGTTGAACTCGGCGCAGGGGGTGGAATTGCCGCCCTCCATCTGTGCGCCGCCCATCAGCACGATCTGGCGCAGCCGGGTGGCGATCGCGGGCTCCTTCACCAGGGCGCGGGCCACGTTGGTCAGCGGCCCCAGGGGGCAGAGGGTGACGCTGCCCGGCTCCTCCCGCATCACCGTCTCGATGATGAAGTCGACGGCGTGCTGCGCCTGCAGGGGCATGGTGGGCTCGGGCAGCACCGGGCCATCCAGGCCGGTGTCGCCATGCACCTCCGGCGCCGTGTGCAGCAGGCGCACCAGGGGCCGGTCGCACCCGGCGAACACCTTAACATCGGGCCGGCCCGCCAGTTCGCACACCCGGCGGGCGTTCTTCTCCGTCCAGGGCAGGGGCGCGTTGCCGGCCACGGCGGTGATGCCCAGCACCTCCACATCCTCCGGGCTGGCCAGCGCCAGCAGGATGGCGACGGCGTCATCCTGGCCGGGGTCCGTGTCGATGATGATCTTGTAAGGCTTGGCCGCCTCGGCGGCGGTAGGGGTCGTGGGGGCCGTGGGTGTGGTGATCATGGCACTGCCGTCGGTCTTGGGCGGAAAGGCCGACACTTAGCGCGAAAAACCCTTGAGAGGAAGCGGCCCACCCCGTTTTATGGCGCGGAGTGCCCAGGGGGTGCGACAGACCGTCCCTCCCCCGCCGCGCCCCCTCGTGCCCGCCTTGTCCCTTGAGCCGCCCCATGTCCCAGCCCATCGCCCGTCCGACCGTTGAGGCCCCAGCGGGCGCCGTCCCGCCGGCGGAGGGCCTGCCCGGCCTGGCGGTGTTCGACTTCGACGGCACGCTGGTGCGGGGCGACAGCTTGCTGCCCTTCCTGGCGCGGGTGGCGGGGGGCGAGACGCTGCGCCGCCACCTGGCCCGCAGCGCCGCGGGTGCCGCCTCCCGCCGCCTGCCCGGCCGCGCCGCCCTGGTGAAGGGGGGCCACCCCGCCGATGCCGACGATGATTTCAGAACGGCGTTCAAGCGCCGGCTGTTGCGCCGCTGCCTGGCGGGGGTGCCCCTGGCGCGGGCTCAGGCGGCGGCGGCGGACATGGCGGCCTGGGTGCGTTGGAACACCCCGTTGCGCGACACCCTGCTGCGGCACGCCGACCAGGGGCATCGCGTGCTGGTGGCGACCGGGGCCCTGACCCTGTACATGCCCACCCTGCTGGCCGACCTGCCGGTGCATGACCTGCTGGGCACGGAAATGGCGGTGGGCGACGACGGTCTGCTGACGGGGGAAATGGTGGCCGGCAACTGCGTGCGGGCGGAGAAGGCGCGCCGCCTGGCGCTGTGGATGCGGGAGACGGGACCCTATGGCCGCCGCTGGGGCTATGGCAACCAGCCCAGCGACCTGCCCTTCCTGGCCCTGATGGATGAGGCCACCGTGGTGCCGACGGCGCATTAGGTTTTCGCCCTCAAGCGCCGGGCGCCAGCATCCGCTGGCTTGGCCCGTCCTCGTTTTGCGGTCCGCTTCGCTCCCCACAAAACTCCGGCGGCCCCGGTCGGGGCCTCCGTTTGGATCGCCATCTACCGTTTGCCGCCTATAGCTTGATGTAAGGGGCCCGCACCCCGACGGGGGAGCCCAGGGTGAAGCCCAGCGCCTCATCGGCGCGGCCCTGATTCACGGCGATCTCCACCAACCCGCTGGAATTGACGTACCAGAAGGCGGCCCCCTGGGGCACGGCGCCGAAGGTGCGGGCGGGTTCCACCGCCCGGCCCCCCTCGGGACCACCCACCCACAGCCGGGCATCGGGTGCCACGCTGCCGTCCAGCGCCCCGGTGGGGCGCAACCCGGTCCAGCCGTTGCCATAGCCGTCGATATAGAGGATTCGGCCGTTCCCGACCGTGTCGCCCTCCCCTCTTTCCCCCGAGGGCGCCGCGCCCGCCAGGTCGTCCGCCAGGTCGTCCACGGCCAGGGGACGGGCCCAATCGCCCATATCCCGACCCTCGGCCACCCGAGCCGCCACGGGCGCGAACAGGTCGCGGCCATGGAAGGACACGGACAGGACCGGGGGCCGCCAGGTGATCTCCCACGCCTCGGCCAACCCGCCAGTGGCGATGGTGTCATGGATCACGGGCTGGAACAGGCCGTTGTCCGGCCCCACCAGCCAGACGGGGCGCCCCAGCTTGCCCGAGAGGCGTATGGCCAGCGGCCGGCGGTGCGTGCCCACGCCGGGGTCGACCACGGCCAGGAAGACGGCGGGAATGGTGACGAGCGGCAACGCCGCCAGGGTGGCGGGCAGGATGGCGGCCAGCAGACGACCGGCGGCCAGGGGATCGAAGGCCGGGGCGTCGTGCATCAGGTCGATGATGGGGGTGCCCGCCGGCGCGCGCGCCACCAGCGCCGCCCGCATCTGGCCGACATAGGGGCCGGACCAGCCGAAGTCGGTGTAGAGGAAGATCATGGCGGCGGACCTCTTGGCGGCGACGGACGGAACGCGCCCCATCATGGCCGGCGGCGGCCCTCAAAGGAAAGGGCCGCCCGGTTGCCCGGACGGCCCCTCAACCCTTTGGTTGCTGGCGGGTTCCGCTTAGTTGCGGCGGTCGCCCATCAGCTGCATCAGGGAGATGAAGATGTTGATGAAGTCCAGGTACAGGCTCAGCGCGCCCATGACGGCCAGCTTGGTGTTGGCCTCGACCCCCCAGGACTCGGCATACATCTCCTTGATGCGCTGGCTGTCATAGGCGGTCAGGCCCGTGAAGATCAGCACACCCAGCACCGACACCGCGAACTGCAGCGCGCTGGAGGCCAGGAAGATGTTGACCAGGCTGGCGATGACCAGGCCGATGACGCCCATGATCAGGAACGAGCCGAACTGCGTCAGGTCGCGCTTGGCGGTGTAGCCGTACAGCGAGGCGCCGGCGAAGGTGGCGGCGGAGATGAAGAACACACGGGCGATGCTGGCGCCGGTGAACACCAGGAACAGGCTCATGAGCGACAGGCCCATGACGGCGCAGTAGGCGAAGAAGACGGTGCGCAGCGTGCCTGACGACATGCGGTTGATGCCGGCCGACAACGCCAACACGAAGCCGATCGGCGCCAGCATAACCACCCACTTCAGCGGGGTGCCGAAGATGGCCGCCACCAGGGCCGGGGACTGGGCCCCGAAGAAGGCGACAAGGCCGGTGACGATCAGGCCGACGGTCATGTAGTTGAAAACGCGCAGCATGTGCTGGCGCAGGCCCTCATCGAACAGGGCCCGGTCGTAAGCGCCGGTGCTCGACGCAAAACGATTGTAGGGTCCAATAGCCATGACGTTCCTCGAATGATCCCAGGTTAAACCCAGGCGACCCCCATGGGCCGCGATTTCCATATTGTCCCACTGGCCCGGCGATTCAACGGGAAAGCGACCAAGCCCCGGACGGGTTACACACTTGTAATGTGGGGAGGAACCGTGGCGGCAGTGAGGCGGTGGGATCCTGGCAAGGACCCGGCGGGCGGAAACGGCCGCGTTCCGGAAGCGGCCGTCCCATCCAGTCGGCGCACCGGCCGGGCTGGCTCACGCGCCGGCGCGGGACAAGTCCGTGCGCGGATTCGCGGAGGTGCGGGCCAGCCAATAATCAAGGCTGACGTACTTTCCGCCACCGTAGAAGAACAAGGCCGCGAGCATAATGACGTAGGTCGCCGTGAATTCGATGCCGTTGTTCAGGATCACCGGGTCGCCAAGCTGGGTAATGTAGTTGAATCGGCCAGGGAAGTTCTGAGCCAGCCATTCCATGAAACCTTGCAGCCGCAGGGTCGATTCCGCAGTCTTGCCCGCGATCGCCGCCCAGCCATGCGACCAATGAACCGACAACCCGGCGACGGTCATCGTCACCATCAGCGGGATCGAGACCAGGCGCGTGAACAGCCCCAGCGTCAGGCAGACACAGCCGGCGGTTTCGGCCGCGGTGGCGAAGACGGCCATCAGCAGCGGCGCGGGCAGGTTCAAGCCGCCCTGCGCCACCGGGGAGCCGAACCACTGCACCAGCCCCGCGAAGCCGGTGATCTTCGCATGGGCCCCTTCATAGAAGGTGGGCAGCAGATACAGGCGGATGGCGAGCGGCGCGAGGAAATCCAGCGTACGCGCCTTGTCCAAGGCGGTGGTGATAAGGGGGATCAGCTTCATGATGGTTCTCCGATGGGCTCAGGCGTCACGCAGAACAGGCCGCACGCGAGACCGTGTGCCAGACTGGTCTGAAGGTCGGGTGGGGACAGATCGGCCACCAGCAGATCGGTCAGCGTTTCCGGAAGCATCGCCCCCGCGTCGCGGATCTGTTCGACCACCAGGCAGTCCTGGAATGTCAGCGGCTGGATGAGCACCCGGTGGTCGGCGGTGCGGAACAAGGCGTAGGGACGCTCGTCGCCCCCCGCACCCTCGACACCAGGTTCAGCGGCTGCAGATGGGTCGAACGGAAGCAGGACAAGCCGCGCGGTGGGGTTCAGCCGGATGTACGCGCCAGCGGCGCCCTCCGGCGACACCCGCGCCGGATCGATCTCCGCCGCCAACAGCGCCCACTCATATTCAAGCAAAGCCGTCAGCCGGGGGGACAGCAGGCGCCCGCGTTGGGCGAAGACAACGAACTCGGTCGCTATATGGTGGAATTGGGGACGCAGCGCCGGGTGCAGGGTGATAAAGGCGTCGATCGCGTCCTCCAGCGCGACGCTACCGAACCGCTGGACGAACAGCGGGAAGCTGGAGCGCAGCGCTTCGGCGATATTTTCACGCAGCAATTGGCCGTACAGTCGAACGCGGCCGCGCCGCGCGTCCTGGCAGAACGCGGCCAGTTCCTCGGCCATGAGCGGCGGCGGCCCGGCATCAGGCGTGGACATGGCGGTCCTCCCCCTCCCGGAGGACGGCCGCGACGGCGTCGAGGTCGCCCAGCAACACATCCAGCGCCGGCACAAAATTGTCGCGCTCCAGCAGCAGGGGGCGCGGCCCATGCGTTGCCCAAACCTCGCGGGCGAGCCGCATGACCGCGTCGGCGACGGGTGTTCCATGCGTGTCGAGCAGCATCCCGTCGCCCAACTCAAGATGGCCGGCGATGTGGTAGTAGACCAGCGCCTGCGTCGGCAACTCCGCGAGGAAGGCGCGAACGTCCGTGCCCCGGTTCCGTGCGTTGACATAGGCGTTGTTGATGTCCAGCAGGATGCCGCATCCGCATCGCCCAGCCAGTTCGGCCAGGAAGGCGCCCTCGGGCATTTCCCCGGGATAGCCGTGATAGGCGGAGATGTTCTCCAGGACCAGTTGCCGACCCGTGATATCCTGCACCTGCCGGATGCGGCCCGCGAGATAGTCCAGATTTTCGGCCCGGCGGGGGATGGGCAGGAGATCATAGAGATATCCCGTGCCGTCCCGCGAGGCGCTGAGATGGTCGCTATAGATATCAATGTGATAGTCGTCGAGGAAACGGCGAACCTCGCGCACGAAGGGGGTATTGAGCGGCTGGGTATCGCCGATCGATAGGCTCAGACCATGCGCGACCAGGGGGTAGCGACCAGCGATCCGGTCCAGTTGGTCGCGTTTGCGGCCGCCGACGTGCATCCAGTTTTCAGGGGCGATTTCCAGGAAGTCCACCCCATCGACTGCCGGCGTCTCGAGGAGCGTGTCGACGAACTCGGGCCGAAGCCCGAGCCCGCGATGCCCGGGCGTTATCGGCCGCATACGCCCTCCGCCAGCCGGGTGCGGCTGTTCTCCGTCACGTCATAGCCATTGCCGGTCAGGCCGCACTTGCCGTCGCGGGCGCGGACAAGCTCACCGTTCGGATCATGCTGCAGCTTGGTCTGGCTATAGATCTTCTCGGTTCCGCACTTGCCGCTGGCGCACTTGCCACCGCCCTTGGCTGGTTGGCTGGCCGAAGCGGGAACGGGCGGCTGCGGCGCCGCGAAGGCCTGGGCGGTCAGCAGCGAGGCGGCGGCAATACCGAGGATGATTCCGTGCTTCATGGCATGCTCTCCTTTGATCTCAATGGGACAGGGGGAAACAGGAAAGGTCGCGGCCGGCATAGACCGGGCCCGTGTAGAACTGCCGGATGACCCCGACATTCTTGTCCTTGTCCCTCAGGGACCGGCCCATGAAGTGGTCGAGGACCAGCATCTTGGGGTTCACGGCCGCGGCGATCTTGCCGACGATTGTGGGCGTCGCGTGGAGGAAACGGGACTGCGCGTCGGCGTCGTCGTCGATCGCGGCTGGCATCATCAGGATGTCGGCGCCGCGCGCGAAATCGACGAACTCCTTCCGGCTGCCATTCTGGTCGGCGGAAAGCACGATCACGCCCTGCGGGGTTTCAATGCGGAAGGCGAGGGCGGGAACATCGCCATGCGGAATGCCGAAGGCGTAAACCGTAACGCCGTCTCCCTGCCAGACGCGGGTGGCGCCGGGGCTGGCGACATTCACGTCGCTTGGGTGGACCGCCAGTTGCAGCCCGTCCGAGGCGTTTGACAGCCCCGACAGATATTCGAACGCGCCATGCCCCCGGCCGAACTCACGATCGAAGAAGGTGGTCATGCTGGGGAAGTTCGCGTCGCCGCTCGGCCCGACCAGCTGCACCTCATGGTTTCCGCTGAGGAAATAGGCGCCCTTGAGGATCGCCGGCAAATCGGCGACGTGATCGGTGTGGAAATGCGAGATACCGATGAAATCCAGGTCTTCAAGGCGCGCACCCGACTGGCCGTAGCGCAGGTAAGTGCCGCCGCCGGCGTCGATCAACAGCCGCGCCTTGCCGTCGATCCAGATCACCGCCCCGGACGAGGCGCGGCCGTCATCGGAAATCGGACCGCCCGAACCGAGAAGCTGAAGGGCGATGCCGCTCTTGCAGGTCACCGGGGCTTCCGCGGCCGGCGCTTGGGCGGCCGCGGAAGCCTGGGCAGGCTGTGCCGGGCTGCCGGCGGGCGGGGCGGCGAGGCTTGGCCCAGCGGCCAGGGCCAAGGCGGCGACGAGGGAGAAAAGGGGAAGGGACCGCGTCATGATGAACTCCGCTGCGGTGGATAAGGAGGGGCGGCCTGGTTCAGGCCACCCCCAGCAGATGGATGAGGCCGAGGCTGATGCCTCCGAGCACCAGAAGTGACAGCACAACCGCCGCCGTGACCCGCCCGCCGGCCTGCGCCACCGTGCGGATGTCCACGCCCAGGCCAAGGGCGGCCATGGACACGACGGTCAGCAGCGTCGCCATCTCATTGGCCGGCGCTTGCACGGCATGCGGGATCAAGCCGAAGGAACGCAGCGCCACCAGGGCCAGGAAGCCGACGATGAACCATGGCACCAGGTGATGGATGGGCGTGCGGCCGCGCGCCGGGCGCTCGCCGGCGGTGACGTGCGGCGGCATCTCGTCGGTTTCCTCACGCAGTTTCGGCGCGATCAGCGACAGGGCCAGGCACACCGGGCCCAGCATCAGCACGCGCACCAGCTTGACCAGCGTGCCCATCTGGATGGCGGTGGCGCCAGCGGGCGCCGCGGCCGCGATCACCTGCGGCACGGCATAGACGGTCAGGCCCGCCAGGGTGCCGTATTGCAGCCCGTCCAGATGCAGCGCGAGGCCGACCAGCGGCAGCCCCAGTACGACCACCACACCCAGGACGGCGGTGAAGCCGATTGAGGCCGCGACATCGTCGCCGTCGGCGCCGATGACCGGCGCCACTGCGGCGATGGCCGAGTTGCCACAGATAGAATTGCCGCAGGCCACCAGTAGGGCCATGCGCGGAGGCAGGCGGAGCAGACGGCCGATGAAGAAGCTCGCCGCGATGGCGGCCCCCACCACGCCGGCGATGCCCAGGAGCAGTCCAGGCCCGGCGGCGAGGATCGTGGCGGCACTGACCGAGGCGCCCAGCAGGATAACGGCGAGTTCCAGCAGGAACTTGGCGCTGAACGAGATGCCAGGAAACCAGCGGCGGTCCGGCGTCCAGGCAGTGCGGACGACGGTGCCGATCAGGATGGCGAGCACCAGCGCCTCAAGCCAGGCCCGCCCGAACAAGGCCGTTTCGATTTCCTGCAGGACGAAAGCCGCCCCCGTGACCGCCAGACAGAGCGCGAGGCCAGGCAGCACCTTGAGGGCGGGAAGGCGGTGGAACAGGGACGGGCTTTGCTTGGTCACGATGTGTCTCCTTGTTGGGACACATGTGCGTCTGTCGAACCAATCTATCTAACAGCTAATTGTTATGATTTTGATCTTATAAATAGATCGTTCAATGAAGCCGGCTGCCGTGAATAAGGGCCCCGAATACCGGCTTTGCGACGCGGAATCGAGGACGCGCGGGAGGGGCGGCACACCAGCCTGATCATTTCAGCCGCTTGCAGAGGAGAACAAGCAGGGGCCACCGCGGCACATCCACGACGGGTCTTGGTCGCGGGCCATGGCGGGGCATCCCTTGCTTACACAAAGGCGCTTATAGGGGGCGGTGCGAGAAAGGCGATTCGCGGAGATGGCTTCCAACCCGCTTATACCGCCATCGTGTAAGCGCCGGTTAAGCCTGCTTGGGGGCAGAATCAGGCACAACGCGGCCCCACCCGGCATAGTGCCGGGGCGCTAAGGGACTGATTTTCTAGGGAAGTTGTTGGAGCGGGTGAAGGGAATCGAACCCTCGTCGTAAGCTTGGGAAGCTTCTGCTCTACCATTGAGCTACACCCGCGCCGGGAAGGAGCTTATAGGGCTTTCCGGGGCGGCGTTCAAGCGGCAGTAAGCCTTGAGAGGCTGAAACGGCGCTTGGCACGCGCGATAACCCGCTCACGGGTCCCGGCCGTTGCAATTGGCCGGGGGGCCGGATGGGTCAGCGAACCGCCCTCCGGCGCTGGCGGGCCAGCTTGGTGACGCCGGTTTCACCGGCTGCAGCTTCGGCGGCGGCCGTCGTGCGGGTCGGGACGCGGCCCAGCATGCCGTGGGCGTTGCTGAGCGCGCCGGGGACGAATTCCAGGCCGAGGAAGCGTTCCAGTTCCACCGGGCCCGGCAGCTTCAGGCCCAGCACCGGCTGGCGGGTGAAGCCGAAGCGGTTGTAATAGGGGGCGTCGCCCACCAGCAGCACGCTGGGATAGCCCAGGGCCTGGGCCCGGGCCAGGCTGGCGCGGATGAGCTGACCGCCCAGGCCGGCGGACCGGTAATCCTCGGCCACGGCGATGGGGCCCAGCATCAGGGTCATCGTGCCGTCGGCGGCCATCACCGGCCAGTAGCGGATGGAGGCCACCAGGCGCGGCTGGGCAGCGGAATAGCCGGGGGCGGTCTCATCCAGGGCGACCATGCACAGGTCGGCCACGGGGGCCACGCCCCGGCGCAGGCGGTAAACGGTCTTGGCTTTGCGCTTCGGTCCGAAGGCGGTGTCGAGCAGGCGTTCGATGGCGCCGGCGTGCGCCGGCAGCTCAGTCGTCAGGATCATACGATTGGGGTGTCCCGGTTCTCTAAAACGATGGCGCGGTGGGCGCCTAGAGACCGGAACCGAGGGGCGTCGCCAGGATGAGGCGACGCGTCAGCGTCCGGCCGTGATACGACCCTGTCGCCCGCACAGCAGGCGACCGCAGGGTCGTCGTCGAAGGAGGAGGCTGGCGTACATATAACGCGCCGTCGGTAGTTGCACCTGAGGGCCTATATGAGGCCAAGCCCCCCCGGGCGCAAGCGTGTTTTTGCACCCAGGCCATCGCTGCGCTGGGATCGGCATCCCGCGCCCCGCAATGCTGGCCGCCCCCTGGCTCAAGCACATGGCGGGGGACACCTGGTCGCCCACCTGGGGCGAGCGCGGCGGCATCGGTGCCCCAAGGGTCTGGAGATTGGTCACGAACAGGCCTAAGAAGGATGGAGCAGGAGATTTGTCGCGGATCAGGCCGGCGCCGGCGTCACCAGGCGCGGGCCGGCGACACGGGAAAGGCCCTGGGAACGCCCTGAAAGACATGTCCGATGTACAGTGAAACCACCCACGCCATCCGGGTCAGCGTGCGCCCGGAATTCCTGGAGGACCAGTCCTCGCCCCGCGAGGGTCATTATGTCTGGGCCTACACCGTGCGAATCGAGAATACCGGGGCCGAAACGGTGCGCCTGCGCACCCGCTACTGGCACATCACCGACGCCCGCGGCCGGGTGCAGGAGGTGCGGGGCGCCGGCGTGGTGGGGGAACAGCCGGTGCTGAGCCCCGGCCAGTCCTTCGAGTACACCAGCGGCACCCCCCTGGGCACGCCCTCAGGCATCATGGTCGGCAGCTATCAGATGGAGCGCACGGACGGGACGCGCTTCGACGTGCGCATCCCCGCCTTTTCATTGGATAGCCCCCATGAGCGCGGGGCGCTGAACTGACACGCCCCCTCGCCCGTAGATAAAGGCGGATACCGGGTCCGAGAACCGTCACAGACGGCACGGCCGGCACCCTTCATGAATGCCTGCATCGGGGGACCGGCCCTTTCGTCCGGCCCCCTCGCCTCCACGCCAGCCCGTCCAAGGGAGAAACACCGTGTCCCACGCCAAGAAAACCCTCGCCGACACCGTCGTGTCCGGGCCGGTCCACGGGCGCCGCTCCGTCCCCACCACTCAAGGCCGCCCCAGCCGCGAGGAAGCGGAAGAGGCGGTGCGCACCCTGCTGCGCTGGGCGGGCGACGATCCCACCCGCGAGGGTCTGCTGGGCACCCCGGACCGCGTGGTGCGCAGCTATGAGGAGTTCTTCGCCGGCTATGCCTCCGATCCCATGGAGCTGCTGGCGCGCACCTTCGAGGAGACGGACGGCTACGACGAGATGGTCGTGCTGCGCGACATCCGTTTCGAAAGCTATTGCGAGCACCACATGGTGCCGATCATCGGCGTCGCCCATGTGGCCTACCTGCCCCGCTCGCGCGTCGTCGGCATCTCGAAGCTGGCGCGGGTGGTCGAGGTCTATGCCAAGCGCCTGCAGATCCAGGAGAAGATGACCTCCCAGATCGCCAACACCATCGATGAGGTGCTGCAGCCCCTGGGCGTGGCCGTGGTGATCGAGGCGTCGCACCAGTGCATGACCACCCGCGGCGTCCACAAGCCCGGCGTCTCCATGGTCACCAGCCGCATGCTGGGCGCCTTCCGCAACGACCCCAGCACCCGCCGCGAATTCCTGGCCATGATCGGCACCCCGGGCCAGGCCGGGAGCATGTTCTGAGGCAGCCGCCCAAAGGGCGCTCCTCCATAGGGCGTTCATGAAAAAGGCCGGGGGCATCACCGCCCCCGGCCTTTTTCGTTCACGCGCCCGGGCCCGGGGCACGGCCGTAAAAGCCGGCGCCCGGCGTTCGGGACAAGGCTTAAAGAATCATCGCCGAGAACAGGTTGTCGCGGATGCCCTTGGCCAGCTGGGCGTCCATGTCGTGCGCCATGTCGCGCACCAGTTGCGACCAGGTCTTTTCCCGCTGGTTCAGGGTCACATCCTCGGACACCGACTGGCTGGCGCTGACCACCACCGACGTGCTGCCGGCATAGCCCTTGGCGGGCATGTCCACCTGGACTTCCACGTCGAGCCGGCCGTCATAGCGTTGCGACTGGTCGGTGGTGAACCAGCCCTTGATGCCGGTGGTGCGGGGCAGGTTCACCTCGACGATGCTGGCGTTCTTGATGATGACACGGGCCTTGCCGCTGGAGCCGGCGGCCTTCAGCCGGTCCTGCACCCACAGGCGCACCACCTCGGCCGGCGTCAGCTGTAGCTGGTATTCGATGTTGGGCGGCTTCATGGGCGACACATAGTCGTTCACCACCTCGATCTCGGCGACGTTCAGGGTGATGGGCGTCTCATCGGCGAAGCCGAAGCCGCCGGACTGGGCCCAGGCGGACCGCACCCCCATGCCGGAGGGCGCCATCACCAGCAGACCGAGGACAAGGGCCACGAACAGACGACGCATGGGTCACCTCGAAAAAGGCAGTAAGCCGAAATTGTAGATGGCAATGCTTGTGTCATGAGCCCGCCGGCCGATCAAGCGCCACACCCGGAATATCCCCCGACCAAGGTCAGGGTAAGGGCGATGGCGACGCGACTCGGGGCCCTGACGGGGGGCCTAACCCCAAGGATCTTCCCGCCCGCCCCAGCCGTGCCGGGGGCACGGATGGTCCACATCCCTGTCAAGGCCGAATCGGCGTCCTCAGAACCCACCGACTAGAAGGAAATAACCCGGGAGGAGCAGCCGCAATTTCACGAAAGGTGTTTATTTTCAATGAGTTGATTTTATTGCCTATTTTCCAGGCAAAGGGTGCGAAGGCCCAGGACTCCTGGCCCCGGCACCACCCGCTCACAGACTTATCCACAGTTTCTGGGGGTATCTGACTCCCAGCCCCGGCCCTGACCGAAAGACATGCGCCGGTCGCGATGACAATCATCACAAGCAGCGGGCCATCACAAGCAGCGGGCCATCACAAGCAGCGGGCCATCACAAGCAGCGGGCCATCACAAGCAGGGGGCCATCACAAGGAGGGGGAACGACGCCGCCCCCCCTCGGGACGCGCCCTGTCGCCACCCGGCCGCGCCACCGCCCGCGCACCGGTGGAGCGCGCGTGGACGCTTGTCTTGAACCGTGGGAGGCGGTACCCATGTATCACTCAGGCGGTGCCGTTCCGGGCCGCCGAGCAGCGGGCCGAAGGCGCCGGGCTCTGGTGAGCCCCGCTGAGGCCGCCCCCGCATACTCGCTCGTTGGAGGAGGTTGCCGCCACCATGAATACCCGTGTGTCATTCCTGAACAGCCCCTTCCTATTGGGCTTCGACCAGTTCGAGCGCACGCTGGACCGGATTTCCAAATCCGCCGCGGAGGGATACCCGCCCTACAACATCGAACAGATTGGCGAGGACGGTTTGCGCATCTCGCTGGCCGTGGCCGGGTTCACCTTCGACGACCTGCAGGTGCAGACGGAAGATAACCAGCTGATCATTCGTGGCCGCCAGCAGGACGACAAATCGCGCATCTATCTGCACCGCGGCATCGCCGCCCGGCAGTTCCAGCGCAGCTTCGTCCTGGCCGACGGCATCGAGGTGCTGGGCGCCAGCCTGGATAATGGCCTGCTGCACATCGACCTGCGCCGGCCCATCCCGGAACCCAAGGTCCGCACCATCAAGATCAGCGGCGCCGCCGACGGCGCGGCCCAGCCGCAGACCATCGACGTTTCGCCCGATAAAAGCCCCGCTTGATCCGTCATTGGGCCATTTTCCGCCCTTATCCTGACAGGGCTTGAAAGAGCCTGTCTTTTCTTCACGTTGCGAAAAGCGAGTGATCATCATGACCGACAGCTTCGACACCGAATTCCAGGCGCTGAGCGCCGACGCCCTGCGCCATCTCTCCGCCCAGGACTTCGCCGCCTTCGGCGTCAATGTCCTGGCCTATGTGAAGCCGGTGGTGACCCAGGGGGTCCTGGGCTATGCCATCCACGCCGCCGATGGCACGCCGCTGGCCATGGCCGCGTCGTCCGACGTGGCGCTGGCCTCGGTCCGCCAGCACGACATGGAGCCCCAGCGCGTGCATTGAGCGCCCCCCCATGTGGGGTTAGTCCTGCTGGACATCCTTTAAGGGTCAGAGCGCGTGTGGGACGCCCCGCACGCGCTCTTTTCATATGCGCCCGTGTTTCATATGCGCCGCGCCGTGCGTCATGCCGCGCGCCTATGAAAAAGGGCCGGCCCCCTTGCGGAAGCCGGCCCCTGCATTTCCGATTCGTCTTGGGGACGAATTAGAAGTCCATGTCACCCATGCCCGGGGCGCCGGCCGGAGCGGCCTTCTTCTCGGGCTTCTCGGCGACCATCGCCTCGGTGGTGATCAGCAGGCCGGACACGGAGGCCGCGTCCTGCAGGGCGGTGCGGACCACCTTCGTCGGGTCGATGACGCCGAAGGCGAACATGTCACCGAACTCACCGGTCTGGGCGTTGTAGCCGAAGTCGGCGCTGGACTGGTCCAGCAGCTTGCCGACGACGATGGAACCGTCGGTGCCGGCGTTGAAGGCGATCTGACGGACCGGGGCCTGCAGGGCCTTGCGGATGATGTCCACGCCCACGCGCTGGTCGTCGTTGGCCGGCTTCAGGCCGTCCAGGGCCTTGGTCGCGTACAGCAGGGCGGTGCCGCCGCCGGCGACCACGCCCTCTTCCACCGCGGCGCGGGTGGCGTGCATGGCGTCGTCAACGCGGTCCTTGCGCTCCTTCACCTCGACCTCGGTGGCGCCGCCGACGCGGATGACGGCAACGCCGCCCGCCAGCTTCGCCAGACGCTCCTGCAGCTTCTCACGGTCGTAGTCCGAGGTGGTCTCCTCGATCTGCGCCTTGATCTGGCCGATGCGGGCCTCGATGTCAGCCTTGGCGCCGACGCCGTCCACGATCGTGGTCGCGTCCTTCGTGATCACCACCTTCTTGGCGGTGCCCAGCATGTCCAGCGACACGTTCTCAAGCTTGATGCCCAGGTCTTCGGAGATGACCTGGCCGCCGGTCAGGATGGCCATGTCTTCCAGCATCGCCTTGCGGCGGTCGCCGAAGCCCGGGGCCTTCACGGCGGCGATCTTCAGGCCGCCGCGCAGCTTGTTCACCACCAGGGTGGCCAGCGCCTCGCCTTCAACGTCTTCCGACACGATCAGCAGCGGACGGCCGGACTGCACGACGGCTTCCAGCACCGGCAGCAGCGGCTGCAGGCTGCCCAGCTTCTTCTCGTGCAGCAGGATGTACGGGCTTTCCAGCTCAGCCGTCATCTTGTCGGCGTTGGTCACGAAGTACGGCGACAGGTAGCCGCGGTCGAACTGCATGCCCTCGACGACTTCCAGTTCGGTGTCGAAGCTCTTGGCCTCTTCCACCGTGATGACGCCCTCGTTGCCCACCTTCTCCATGGCGCGGGCGATCATCTCGCCGATTTCGGCCTCGCCATTGGCGGAGATGGTGCCGACCTGAGCGATCTCGGCGTTGGTCGAGATCTTCTTGGAACGGCCCTTGATGTCGTTGATGACGGCGGTAACGGCCAGGTCGATGCCGCGCTTCACGTCCATCGGGTTCAGGCCGGCGGCCACGGCCTTGGCGCCTTCGCGGACGATGGCCTGGGCCAGCACGGTGGCGGTGGTGGTGCCGTCACCGGCGATGTCGTTGGTCTTCGAGGCCACTTCGCGCACCATCTGGGCGCCCATGTTCTCGAACTTGTCCGACAGCTCGATCTCCTTGGCGACGCTGACGCCGTCCTTGGTGATACGCGGAGCGCCGAAGCTCTTCTCGATGACGACGTTGCGGCCCTTGGGGCCCAGGGTCACCTTCACGGCGTCGGCCAGGATGTCCACGCCGCGCAGCATGCGGTTGCGGGCGTCGACGCCAAACTTCACTTCCTTGGCAGCCATAATCTCTCTTCCTTGAATTTCCGGGGCCTCATGAGGCCCGCGATGGCTTTGAGGGGAACACGAGAGGGCGGCGACCCGTCCAAACACTGTTGGGGGCGGTCAGCCAGCCCGGTCATCCAATCAGGCGACGATGCCCAGGATGTCGGATTCCTTCATGATGAGGTATTCGGCCCCATCGATCTTGACCTCGGTGCCCGACCACTTGCCGAACAGCACGCGATCACCAGCCTTCACGTCCAGGGCGATCAGCTTGCCCTGCTCGTCACGGGCGCCGGGGCCCACGGCGACGACCTCGCCCTCCTGGGGCTTTTCCTTGACGGTGTCGGGGATGATGATGCCGCCGGCGGTCTTCTGCTCACTCTCGACGCGGCGCACCACCACGCGGTCGTGCAGCGGACGGAACTTCATAGGATCTCTCCCTTAAAAGGCAAAAGCTGTGGGGCTGAGCCTGCTGTTAGCACTCAACCCCGGTGAGTGCTAGCGGAGATAATACGAGTCCGGATGGGAATCAAGGGCGCTGCGCAGGACGGGGCCGCCGATCGTCAAAACGTCATGACCCGGATGTGGTCACGCGCCCGCTTTGAAGGCATAAGCCGTAAAACTTGGCTGCCCTGTGATGGCGGGGACGCGACAGACTGTCCGTCCATGCTATCGTGCCGCGTGTATCCCCTCCCGACAGGCCCCGACGCCGCCCTGATGCTTTACCTGCAAATCGCCATCCTGGTTCTGCTGATTCTGTTGAACGGCTTTTTCGCCATGTCCGAACTGGCCGTCCTATCCGCCCGGCGCAGCCGGCTGACGGCCATGGCGGAAAAAGGCCAGCGCGGCGCCCGCACGGCGCTGGCCCTGCAGGAGAGCCCCTCGCACTTCCTGTCCACGGTGCAGATCGGCATCACCATGATCGCCATCGTGGAGGGCGCGTTCGGCAGCGCCACGCTGTCCGGCCCGCTGGCGGAAAGCCTGGCGGCCGTGCCGGCGCTGGCCCCCCACGCCGACAGCATCGCCGTGGCCTTGGTGGTGGTGTGCATCACCCTGCTGTCGCTGATCGTGGGCGAACTGGTGCCCAAGCGCCTGGCCCTGTTCGCCACGGAACGCATCGCCGTGCTGACCGCGCCTTTCCTGCAGGGACTATCGCGCATCGCCTCCCCCGTGGCCTGGTTCCTGGGCGCCACCACCGAACTGGTGCTGAAGCTGTTTGGCGCCGCCGGCAAGCCGGAGAACGCCGTCACCGAGGAGGAGGTCAAGAGCCTGATCGCCGAGGGTACGGCCGCCGGCGTGTTCGAGCCGGAGGAACGCCGCATGATCGAAAGCGTGCTGGGCCTGTCCGACCGGCCGGCGCGCGCCATCATGACCCCGCGCCTGGACGTCATGTGGCTGGACCTGGACGATGACGTGGCGCAGTTGACCAAGGAAATCCAGGAAAGCCACCACAGCCGCTTCCCCATCTGCCGCGGCAGCCTGGATGAGGTGGTGGGCGTGCTGCACGCCAAGGCGGTGCTGGACGCCGTGCTGGCGGGCGAGACGCCGGACTTGGGCAAGCTGGCCAACCCCGCGCTGATCGTCCATGACGGCACCCAGGTCATGCGCCTGCTGGAACTGTTCCGCTCCTCCGGCCAGCAGATGGCCCTGGTGGTGGACGAGTATGGCAGCGCCGAGGGCATCGTCACCCTCACGGACATCCTGGAATCCATCGCCGGCGACCTGCCCGAGGCCCACGACGTGGACGAGGACGAGTTCGTGCGGCGCGAGGATGGCTCCATGCTGATCGACGGTCGCATGGACATCGAGGAGGCGGCGCACGTCCTGGACCTGCCGGGCCTGCGCGACGGGGGCGACTACCTGACCCTGGCCGGCTTCCTGCTGTTCAAGCTGGGCCACCTGCCCCGCGTGGGCGAGGGCGTCGCCCACGCGGGCTATCGCTTCGAGGTGGTGGACATGGACGGCCGCCGCATCGACAAGATCCTGGTGATCCCGCCGGCGGAGTGACCCGGCGGGGCCACTCGCACCGGCCTACTCCCGACCGGATGCCGGCCTCAGGCCGGCTTCAGGGTCAGCTCGTTCACCGTGCCATCATTGACGCCCAGGTAATAGAAGCGGCCATCGAAGCCGATGGCCACGATATTGCCGTTGAGCCGGGCATCCAGCGGACCGGAGCGGGCCAGTTCAACGCCCGTATCCGCATCGCGCCACACCACATAGTCCTGGCAGTCCAGATAGTCGGTGCCGATGATGTTGCGGCGCTGTCGCGGTCCCACCACCGCCCAAAACGAGTCCATGGTTTGCGGCTGCTGCCAGACCGGGACGAAGCCCACATCCGCCTTGAAATCCAGCGCCGTCACCAGCCCGACTTTTTCATCGCTGGTGTAGATGCGGTTATGGGCCGCATCCAGGGCGGGTTTGGAGTATTCCTCACTGGGCGCGCCGTGGGGAAACGGCACGTGATGATGGTTGAGGGCGGCGTTGCCGCTGTGAAAGGCGGAAATGCGCAGGGGCTTCTTCGCCTCCAGGAAATTCGTCTGCACCACCACCCAGCCGTTCAGCATGCCGCAGGCCGGGCCGGGCTGTTCACCCGGGAAAACATATTGCGGGTTCCAGCTGGGATCGAGCGTCAGGCTGTCCGGTCCCAGCCGATAGCGCCACACGTGCGTCAGTCCCGGCAGGTAGACGAATTCGTCGGGCGCCTGCCCATCCACCATGACCCGGCCCAGGACCGGCTCCGGCGTTTCGACGACGGCCTTTATTTCCAGGGTGTCGGCATCCACCGAGACCAGGAAGGCGGGGATACCGCTGTCCTTCACCGCATAGAGCCCCGGTAAGGAATTCACCAGCGGGCGGCCCCGTTCCAGCGACTTGGCAATGATGTCGCCGCTGCGGGAAATGACGAAGCCGTTGTAGGCGGCCCCGAAACCGCCGGGGTGTTCGGGCAGGTCTATGGTGCGGTGGGCCCCCGTCGCGGGGTCGATCTTGGCCAGCTTGGCGCCGGTGACGACGTACAGGAAGCCGTTGCCGTGGACGCCCAACACCCCGGGCCAGTCGAAATAATGCTCAAAGGGCACCTTGAAGTGGACGCGCCAGCGCTCCTCCAGCGTGTCCGCATCCAGCCGCGCCACATAGGACCCGGCCTCCTCATTGTCGTCGTCGGACTCTGGTTTATCGCCGACATAGCCCCCGTAGATGAACAGCTCCCCCCGCTCACGGGTGACGATGTTGTAGGGGTTGGGGTAGTGGCCGGGGGCAAGGCGGACCGCCACCTTGGCGCGGGCCGTGCCCGTCAACTGGGCCACATCGCAGCTGTGGGGGAATTGCTGGCTCCGGATCGAGTCGAAATGCTCGAACGGCATCATGGTCCGATACCAGGGGCCATCGCTTGGCCCAGGAACGAAGGCGGCTGACTCGGGACAAGGGTCTGACATGGAACAGTCTCCCTTAAGGCGCGCGTGGTGATTCAGGCGCGATAGTATCCTTAAGGTTGTATATGCGCCCATGCCACTGGACAATAGGCCGGATTAAAAATAGCGTCCTGCCATAGGATGCAACTTAATGACGTAAACGCGTCATTAAGTTCGATTATCAGCGGGAGATATGCGCCCGCCAGCCGCCAGGAGCAGCCCCATGTCCATCGAGGTCAGCACCGTCGTCGTCCCGCGTGTGGAACCCCTGCCCATCGCGGCGGAACCGCCGCCGCAAAATCCCTATATGGCGCCCAACGGCCGTAGCAACATGCACAACGACGCCTTCATGTCGGACACCTACGGCTGGGCAGGGCCTCTGGGCGGCAAGCTGGTGGTGACCTACAAGTCGCTGGGTGGCGAAGGCGCCTCCATCACCTATGACCCTCAGGGCCGCCTGGTCACCGTCTGCATCGGGCCGGACAGTCGGCGCCTGCTGCTGCTGGACCCCGGCACGCTGGAGGTTCTGGCCGCCATGGACCTGCCCTCGGGCAAGGGCGGCAGCACTGGCTTCGGCGGCGGGGGCTATATCTATCTGAACGAGCGCAACCAGGCCGTCCTGCCCACCGCCAACCAGCAAATCTGGGTGGTCGCCGTGCCGGAGGGGAATGAAGGCTTCCGCGTGGTTCGCATCTATGACCTGGCCAGCAGCATCGGCGACTCCACCGCCAGCATCCTGTCCACCCTGCCGGACTGGAGCGGCCGGTTGTGGTGGATCACCGACAGCGGCATCGTCGGCTATGTCGACCCCGACTCCGGCGCCTGCTGGACCCTGACGCTGGACGCGCCGCAGACCATCGGCAACTCCTTCGCCGTTGACGAGACGGGCGGCGTGTTCATCGCCAGCGACTATGCGCTCTACCGCTTCGACGTGCCGGCCACCGGCACCCGCCCGCAAGTGACATGGTGCTATAGCTACGACCGCGGGCTGGCGCAGAAGCCCGGCCAGCAAAGCTGGGGCACGGGCACGACGCCGACCCTGGTGGGGACGGCCCCCGGGGAAAGCTATTGCGGCATCGCCGACAACGCCTATCCCCAAATGCATGTCGTCGTCTATCGGCGGGAGAAGGAGGTGCCGGGCAACCGCATCGTGGCCCAGGTTCCTGTCTTCCCCAAGGGGCACAGCGATACGGAGAATTCCCTGATCGGCTGCACGGGCAGCTTCTTCGTGGAAAACAACTACGGGTACAGCAACGGTGTGTCCACCCGGCCCGTGGTGCCCGGAATGGCCCGCGTGCGGTATGACAACCTGCCCTGTCCCGGCACGGTGGCCTGGGAGAACGGGCATGTCACGGTGCCCTCCGTGGTGTCCAAGCTGTCGCTGGTCACCGGCCTGCTCTACACCTACAGCCTCAAGATTGAGGACGGCCGCCACGACTGGTTCCTGACGGCGGTTTACGCGGAAACCGGGGCCATCGCCTGGAGCGCCAAGGTGGGCAGCGGCGTCCTGTTCGACAATCACTACTCCGCGCTGTCCATCGGGCCAGACGGCACGGTCTACATCCCCACCGCCCTGGGCATGGTGATGATCCGCGAGGCCTGACGCCTGCCCTCAAGACGGGAACCGGGGCCCAGCCCCGGTTCCCCAGCCCGGTTCCCAAGGTCCCGGTTTCGACGCTACTTGGTGCCGAACAAGCGATCCCCGGCATCGCCCAGGCCGGGGACGATGTAGGCGTCGTCGGTCAGGTGGCTGTCCAGGGCGGCGGTGTAGACCTTCACGTCCGGGTGGGCGTCGTGGAAGACGCGCACCCCCTCCGGTGCCGACACCAGGGCCATGAAGCGAACCTGGTCATCGGCCACGCCATGGCGGTTCAGCACGTCCACCGCATGCACGGCGGAATTGCCGGTGGCAAGCATGGGATCGACCAGGATGAAGGTGCGGCCCTGCGCGGCCGGCAGTTTCACCAGGTATTCCACCGGCTGCTTGGTGTCATGGTCGCGGTAGAGGCCGATATGGCCCTCGCGGGCGCCGGGCATCAGCTCCAGCAGACCCTCGGCCATCACCAGACCGGCGCGCAGGATGGGAACGACGGCGACCTTCTTGCCTTCGATCACCGGGGCGTCCATCTCCACCAGCGGCGTCTCGATCCGTTCCGTGGTCAACGGCAGGTCGCGCGTCAGCTCATACCCCATCAGCAGCGCGATCTCCCGCAGCAGTTGGCGGAAGCCCATGGTCGAGCGCCGCTTGTCCCGCATGTGCGACAGCTTGTGCTGGATCAGCGGGTGGTCGGCGACGAACAGGTTGGGGAATTCGGGGACGGTGCGCATGGGCGGCTAAACCACGGATCGGCAAAGGTGGAATTGGTTCCAAGCTAGCGGACGGCGCGCCTTGGCGCCACCATCGCGACAGGGGGTAACGACACGGGTGACCAAAAACACCGGCTGGAGAGGTCATCGGTTACCCCGGCCGGATGATCCTGACCAGTTGGTCAAGCCTCATGGCTGCCCCGCAGCCTGGACTCATGGCTGCCCCGCAGCCTGGACTCACGGCAACCCCGCGACCCGGGGCGGCGCGCCCGCGCTGACCACCCGGTTCCGGCCTTGATGCTTGGCCGTGTACAGGGCGGCATCGGCCTCCGCCACCAGATCCTCCGGGTCGCCATCGGGCTGCGCCTCGGCCAAGCCGAAGCTGGCGGTGAAGTGGATGGTGCGCCCGCCGCCGATGGCCACCGGCAGCGCCTCCATATCCTGGCGCAGCCGCTCCACCACGGCATAGCCGTCCATGACGGTGGCGTCCTTCAGCAGGATCAGGATTTCCTCGCCACCCAGGCGGAAGGCCTCGTCAAAGCTGCGGATGCCCCGGTTGATGGCGCCGGCCGCGGCCATCAGCACACGGTCGCCCGCCTCGTGCCCATAGGTGTCATTGACCGACTTGAACTTGTCGAGATCGCACAGCGCCACGCAGAAGGGGCGGCCGGTGCGGCGGTAGCGGTTGGCCTCCCGCTCCATCTCCTCGCGCAGGCCGGTGCGGTTGCGTAGGCCGGTGAGCGGGTCGATGCCGCTGCCGGCCACGCTGAACGCTCGCTCCACCCGGCGCAGCAAGCCCATGAACTCGTCAAATTTCTCGATCACCGCCTCATAGGCGGCCAGCGACGGCGGCTGCCCCTCGCAGGCCCGCATGTGCACCAGGCGGGCCATGCGGTGCATCTGGTCATGCAGAGAGATCAGGCGGTCGATGGCGGGCTGGTCCGCCAGCTCGCTGCCCGAGGCGCCGCGCACCCAGGCGGGAAAAGCCGTCGGCACGGGCAGGACGACGCCGTCGCCCTGGTTGAAGAACGCCGCGCGGTGCCACTGGCCTATCCACCGGAGATGCTCGTCCACCACACCGGCCAAACCGGCGGCGGAAGGCAGGGGGGACTCATTCATCGCGGAAAAACGATCCTGGTGACGGGGGCATATGCCGCAAGGATAGGCGCACCGGCGGCATACGCGGACATTACCCGCACTTTAGGTCATTCACCTATGGTTTGCATCGGGCATGACCTCACACCAAGGGATAGGGTGGCGGCGGCGCAACACCTACCGCCCGCCCCCCCCTTGCCGCTTAGCCCGGTTGTTAAGGTCAGGTCCCCAGGGCCTTCAGCCGGCCTTCCAGTTCCTTGCGGTCGTCGGACCCTTCCGGCAACAGGGGCAGCAAGCGGCCCCACAGGTCTTTCGCCTCCGCCTTGCGGCCATTCTCCGCCGCGTCCAATCCCAGGTACCACAGGGCCTGGGGATTGTTGGGCGAGGATTTCAGCACCACCCGGAGGGCCGTGAAGAAGGCGGGCGGCGGATGGCCGCCGTCGGCCGGCAGCAGCACGCGGGCATAGGCCAGGTTGATCTGGGCGTCGTCGGGGGCGGCGGCCACGGCCTTGGCCCAAGCCTCCCGCGTTTTGGCCACGTCACCCGTCGCCTCATAGGCCTGGGCCAGCCGCGCCCAGCCCTCGGGCTTGTCCGGTTCCTTCTCCGCCGCCGCCTGGAACTGGGCCAGCAGCGACTTCACCGTGGCCGAGCGCTGTTCCGGCGTCATGGTGGTCGGGTCCGGCATGCCCGGCGGAACGGCGCCGGCGGTCGTACCCGGCGCGGCGGCGGTGGCGGCGCCATAGCGCTTGGCGTTGGCCTCGGCCTCCGCCGCCTTGTCGTTCTCCCCCAGCACGCGATAGGCACGGGCCAGGCGGGACCAGCCCTCGCCATCGTCGGGCTGCGCTTTCAGACGGTCGGCCAGGCGCTGCACCATGCCCCGGATCATGGCGTTGCGGTCGTCGCCGGACATGGTGGAGGCGGCGGCCACGTCGTCAGCCGTGGGACCTGGCGCGGTGGCACCGGGGGCAGGCGTGGAAGTGGCGGGCGGACCAGCAGGGGGCAGGGGCTGCGGCGTCACCGCCGCCGGGTCCATGCCGGCCTCGGTCGCCGTCTCCCCCAACTGGCCGCGCAGGAAGGGCACCCAGGGCGCATCCGCCGGGCTTTCCGCCAGCAAGGCGGACCAGCGGGTGATGGCGCCCTTGAGGTCGCCGGCCTGGCGCACGGCCAAGCCGTCGTAATAGCGCGCGCGGGGCTCCTTGGGGTTCAGCGCCAGGGCCTTGGCCAGGGCCTGCTTGGCCTCCGGGCCCACCACGCCATCGGCTGACAGCACCAGCGCCTCGGCGCGCGACGCCTGCAGGTTGGCATCATCCGGCGCCAAGTCGACGGCCTGGGCCCAGGAGGCGGCGGCCTTGTCGTTCTGGCCCAGCATGCCCTGGGTGGTGGCCAGGGCCTTCCACGCCTCCAGATCCTTGGGATGGTCCGCGACCCGGGCCTGCAGGGTGCGCAGCACGGCCTGGGCCTGGGCGTTCGCGCCCTGGTCCGTGCGGCTGGCCGCAGGCTGGCCCGGCAGATCCGGACTGCCCAGACGCAGGTAGATGCCCATGGCCAGCAGCGGCACCGCCGCCATCAGGGCCGTGGCCAGCAGGCGCGATGGTTTGGCCGGCGGGGTGGGCGTCGCCGCCCCGGCCGCGCGCGCGGCCTGGACCCGGGCATCGGCGGCCAGCAGGCGGCGGCTGACTTCCGTCCGGGCGGCGGCGGCCTGGTCATCGGTCAGCAGGCCGCGCGCCACATCGCGCTCGATCTCCGCCAACTGGTCCTTGTAGATGGCGACCTCCGGCATGCCTTCGGCACCCGGCGCCTCCACCCCCACGGAACGCCTCATCAGCGGACGCAGCAGCGCCAGCAGCACACCCGCCGTCAGCAGGGCGGCGGCGATCCAGAACGCCATCATGGCCGCCCCTTCCCTTCGTTCTTGTCATCCATCAGCAGGGCCAGATGGGCCTTTTCCTCCGCCGACAGGGGCGGCGCCACCGCCTCGGCCCCCACCGTGCCGCGCCGGCCGCGCCACAGCAGGATGCCACCGCCCACGACCAGCAGGGCGAAGGGCCCGAACCATAACAGGTAGGTCGATGGCCGAACCGGCGGACGCAGCAGGACATAGTCGCCGTAGCGGTCGGTCAGGAAGGCCACGGCCTGGGCGTCGCTGTCGCCCTTCACCAGCCGTTCGCGCAACAGCAGGCGCAGGTCGCGCGCCAGGGGGGCGTCGCTGTCGTCGATGGACTGATTCTGGCAGACCAGGCAGCGCAAGTCCTTGGAAATGGTACGCGCCCGCGCCTCCAGCGCCGGGTCGGCCAGCATCTCATCCGGCTGCACGGCGCGGGCCAGGGGGCCCGACAGCAGCGTGGCCGCCAGGACCAACGCGGCCAATGCCCGCCGGACATCAGCGGCCCGAAGTTTCAACTTGGGCCGCCGTAGGCCCCGACCCTTAGACGTGTAAACAGGGGGGCCGCCGGAAGTTTCCGGGGAACGCAGTGGACTGGAAACTGAGGACAAGCCAAGCCCGCGGATGCGGGCGCCCGGCGCATGAGGGACGGTGTTTGAGCGGTTACGATCAAACACCGCGCGTATCATTTGCGCCCGCCTCATTTCGACAGCTCATTGATCAGGGGCAGGATGCGGTTCTGCAAATCCTGCGGCGTGATGGGGCCCACCTGGCGGTAGCGGATGCGGCCCTGGCGGTCGATGACATAGGTTTCCGGCACGCCATAGACGCCGAAATCGATGGCCGTACGGCCACTCTCGTCCCGGGCCACAGCGGCGTAGGGGTTGCCGTCGCGGGCCAGGATGGCTTGGCCATCCGCCGCCTTATCCTTGTAGTCGATGCCGCGGATATCCACCCCCTGCCCCGCCAGACGCATGAGGATGGGATGTTCGGCGCGGCAGGGGGCGCACCAGCTGGCCCAGAAGTTCACCAACCGGACCTTGCCATCCGCCAGTTCCTTGGATGCCACGCCCGGCTGTCCCTCCACCAGGGGCGGCAGGTCGAAGGCCGGGACCGGCTTGTCGATCATGACGGAGGGCAGGCGGTCGGGGGTGTCGCCCTGGTCGATCTGCTTCAGGCGCACGCCGAACCAGCCGGCAAGGCCCAGGAACAGCACCAGGGGGATCAGGAACATCAGGCGGCGCATGCGGGGGACCTTATTCGGCGGGGGCCGGCGGCAGGGCGGCGGTGCGGGGCACGGTGCGCTTCAGCGGCACGCCCACGCGCAGGCGGCGGTCGGACAGGCTGACCAGCCCGCCGGCCATCATGAGGATGGAACCCACCCATATCCACGGCACCAGGGGGTGGCGGTAAAAGCGGGTGTTGTAGCCGGTGCCGTCCGGCGCCGGTTCGCCCACCACGGCGTAGAGGTCACTGAAGAAATTGGTGTGGATGGCGGCGCCGGTCGTCGTCATGCGCGTGACGGGGTAGAAGCGCTGCTCCGGCGCCAGGGTGGCCACGAAGTCGCCGTGGCGGGTGACGGTCAGCACGGCGCGGCGCGCTGTGTAGTTGGGGCCCGGGGCCTCCGCCACGCTGTCCAGGCGGAAGCTGTAGCCGGCCACGTCCACCGACTGGCCGATGTGCAGCACCTGGATGGCCTCGGACGTCCAGGCGGAGGTGCCGACCATGCCGGCCACCGCCACGCCCAGCCCGGCATGCGCCAGGGCGGTGCCCCAGGCGCCCCGCGGCAGATGGCGGGCACGGCTGAAGCTGTCGGCCAAGGGGATGCGGAACAGACGGATGCGGTCGGTCACGTCCACCACGGCGCCCATGGCGGCCCAGCCGGCCAGGCCCAGGGCCAGAAGGGCCAGCACTGGCTTGGTGCCCGCCAGCCACAACCCGGCCAAGGCGGCCACCACGCCCACCAGCGCCGCGATCTTCAACCGGCCCAGCACGCCGGCCAGGTCCGCCCGCTTCCACGACAGCAGGGGGCCCATCGCCATGACCGCGACCACTGGCACCATCAGGGGCACGAAGGTGGCGTTGAAGAAGGGCGGGCCGATGGAAATCTTGCCCCCGCCGACCGCGTCCATGAACAGGGGATAGAGGGTGCCCAGGAAGACGGTGGCGCAGGCGGTGGACAGCAGCAGGTTGTTCAGCACCAGCCCGCCCTCGCGGCTGATGGGGGCGAACAGGCCGCCGGCCTTCAGGATGGGGGCCCGCAAGGCGTAGAGCAGCAGGCCGCCGCCAGTCGCCACCACCAGCAGCGCCAGGATGAAGACGCCGCGCGCTGGGTCGGAGGCGAAGGCGTGGACCGAGGTCAGCACGCCGGAGCGCACCAGGAAGGTGCCCATGAGCGACAGGGTGAAGGTGACGATGGCCAGCAGGATGGTCCAGCTTTTCAGCGTGTCGCGCTTTTCCACCACGATGGCGGAATGCAGCAGCGCCGTGCCGGCCAGCCAGGGCATGAGGCTGGCGTTTTCCACCGGGTCCCAGAACCACCAGCCGCCCCAGCCCAGTGTATAATAGGACCACCACGACCCCATGGCGATGCCCAGCGTCAGCGACGACCAGGCGATCAGCGTCCACGGCCGCACCCAGCGGGCCCAGGCGGCGTCCACCCGCCCCTCGATCAGCGCGCCGGCGGCAAAGGAGAAGCAGAGGCTGAAGCCGACATAGCCCAGGTAGAGGAAGGGCGGGTGGAAGGCCAGGCCCGGGTCCTGCAGCAGGGGGTTCAGGTCGTGGCCGTTCAGTGGCGCCGGATCAACCCGGGTGAAGGGATTGCTGGTGGCGACCATGAACCACAGGAAGCCGACGCCGATCATGCCCTGGACCGCCAGGACGCGGGCCCGCAGCGATGCCGGCAGGTTGCGGCCGAAGGCGGCCACCATCGCGCCGAACAGGGCCAGGATGAACACCCACAGGACCAGCGAGCCCTCATGGTTGCCCCAGACGCCGGCCACCTTGTAGAGCATCGGCTTGTCGGTGTGGCTGTTCTCCACCACGTTCAGGACGCTGAAGTCCGACACGACATGGGCATAGGTCAGGGCACCGAAGGCCAGCGCCAGGGCGGCGAACTGGCAATAGGCGGCGGTGCGCCCCACCTCCATCATCCCCCGGTCGCCGCGGGCCGCCCCCCACAACGGGATGACGGACTGCACCAGGGCCACGACCAGCGCCAGTATCAGCGCGTAGTGTCCAAGCTCGGGGATCATGAGGCGTCGTCCGGAATGAGCGTTCAGGGATGGGTGCGCAGGGTGGAGGTCTGATGCTCCTCCCCCGCCGCGACAGGGGCGCCACCAGAGGACGTGTCGCCGGGCTTGCCGGGATGGCCGGCCCGTTTCAGGGCGTCCGCCACGTCGGGCGGCATGTATTTCTCATCATGCTTGGCCAGCAGCTCGGTCGCGGTGAACACGCCGTCAGGGCCCAGCTTACCCTCCGCCACCACGCCCTGCCCCTCGCGGAACAGGTCGGGCAGGATGCCGGTGTAGGTGACGGGCAGCGACTTGGCGGTGTCGGTCACCTGGAAGGTGACGGTCATCCCGCCCTCGCGCTTCAGGCTGCCCGCCTCGACCAGCCCGCCGATGCGCACCGTGCGTCCGCCCGGCGGCTTGGCCGCCAGGTCGGACGGGCTGTAGAAGAAGACGATGTTGTCGCGGAAGGCCGACAGGGTCAGGGCCGTGGCGGTGCCCAGGCCCAGCAGGGCCAGCACCAGGATCATCAGGCGGCGGCGCTTGCGGGTCATGGCGTGGTCTCGGCGGCTTGGGTACCGGTGGCAGGGGTGGCCGTGGCGGCAGGGCCCGTCTTGGCGTCGCGCCGGCGCCGCGGCTTTGCCGCCTCCAGCGTGGCCAGGGTGCGCTCCACCCGGCGCAGGCCGGACAGGCTGAGCACCAGCAGACCCACCAGGATCACGGCGGCCGCCCCGTAGGATGACCACACATAGGCGGCGTATCCGCCCATCGACAGGAACCCGTCCATCACACTCTCACCCAAAGGCCCGCCATCCAGAGGCCCGCTTGAGGGGCCGGAATGCCGGAACAGCCGTCAAACCACCACGCCGCAAAACCATCACGCTGCCGTAACGACCGCCGCCGATCCTGTTGCCCGGCCATCCCGAGAGCATCGTCCAAGGACTCAGCCCGCCTGGCCCAGGCGCAGGGTCTGGACCCGGCGCGCGGCCAGCCCGGCCCGAATGCGCAGGATGACGACGGCGAAGAAATAGCTCTGGAAGGCCACGGCCAACAGCAACAGGGGCCACAGCATGCTGGCGGCGATGGTGGGCCCGCCCAGGCGGAACACGCTGGCCGGCTGGTGCAGGGTGTTCCACCACTCCACCGAAAACTTGATGATGGGCACGTTCACGGCCCCCACCAGCAACAGGATGTTGCCGGCCTTGTTCCCCCGCGCCGGATCGTCGAAGGCGTCCACCAGGGCCATGTAGCCGAGGTAGAGGAAGAACAGCACCAGCACACTGGTCAGCCGCGCGTCCCACACCCACCATGTGCCCCACATGGGCGCCCCCCACAGCGACCCGGTCAGCAGGCACAGGGCGGTGAAGCCAGCCCCCAGGGGGGCGGCCGCCTTGGCGTAGACCTCGGCCAGGGGATGCTTCCACACCAGGGCGGCGGCGGCGGCCACGGCCATGGTGCTGTAGGTGAACATGCTCATCCACGCGGCGGGCACATGGATGTACATGATCCGGACGGTGTCGCCCTGCTGGTAGTCCGGCGGCGAGGCGATCAGGCCCAGATACAGCCCGGCCGCGAAACAGACCACCGACAGGCCGGCCACCCACGGCAGCACGGCGTTGGCGATCTTCAGAAAGCGGGCGGGGTTGGCGAAGCGATGCATGGCCCCGTTATGTATCACGCCCGCCGGCCTTTGCCATCGGGATACGCCGTAAATTGATATGGATCACGCCCAATGATGTAGGGGGCGAATGATCCCCTCTTAGGGATCGTGGGCCTTGAGCGACAGCACGAGCGTCAGCGGATGATTGGGTGTGCTGAGGAAGCCGTAGTGCTCATAAAACGCCTTCGCCGCATCCGAGATCGCGTGGACGAGCAGGCCGCGTATCCCCAGGATTGACGCGGCGTGCGAACTGCGCAGCACCGCGTCCTGCAACAACGCGGCACCCAGCCCCCTGCCCTGCCAGGTCCGGTCGACCGCCAGGCGGCCGAGTACCGCCATGGGAACGGGATCGGGCATGTTGCGGCGGATAGCGCCCGGCGCGTCGGATATATCCAGCGCCCCGGACGCAAGGCAGTAATAGCCGACCACCCGCCGGCCTTCGGCAACGACATAGGTGCGGGAAGCGCCGCTGACCTGATTGGCGCGAGCGCGCCGCCGCAGCCAATGATCCAGCGTGTCATGGCCGCTTTGGAACTGGTCGAGGTCATGGAGCTCGCCAAGCGGCGTTGGCGCCGTGAGCGTCACGGGAGATCAGGCGTCACACGCGCCACGGCTTGGGCGCCTTCATCAGCCGCTCGAACCCTTCACCGCCGGGTGGCTGGTCCAGGATGGCGAGATAGTGCCCATAGCTGTCGACGTCGACCCGCACCAGCGCCTGGTCCAGCAGCGTGTCTTCAGCGGCGCGATAGGCCGCCTCGATCATGAAGTCCGACCGGGTTTTGCCGCGCAAGCCGGCCGCGCGGTCTATCATCCGGCGAACATCCTCACGAATGCGCAGGTTCACCGGCTTCGCATGGGTTTCCATGGATGGCTTGGTCATGATGGCCCTTTCTATTGAGGCCACCATAGCACACCAAGATACACAATGTGTATCTAGCTTCAGTCGCGCTTACTCATGCGCCGCCCGCAGCGCGGCGGCGATGGCCAGCGGGGCCAGGACCAGCGCGCCGCACAGCATGCCACCCAGCAGCAGCAAGTGCGGCCGGGGGGAGAGGCCGGACAGGCCTGCGTCCAGGCCGGCGGCGGCGAAGATCAGCACGGGGATGTACAGCGGCAGCACCAGCAGGGGCAGCAGCACGCCGCTGCGCCGGGCACCGAGGGTCAGGGCGGCCCCAACGGCGCCGATGAGGCTGAGCAGGGGCGTGACCAGGGCCAGGGTGCCGACCAGCAGGCCCAGTTGATCCACCGGCATGCGCAGCAACAGGGCCAGCAGGGGCGCCACCAGCATCAGGGGCACGCCCGTCACCAGCCAGTGGGCGGCCACCTTGGCGACGGCCACCCCCTCCGCCGGCAGCGGCGACAGCAGCAGCAGTTCCAGGCTGCCGTCTTCAAAGTCCCCCTGGAACAGCCGCTCCATGGACAACAGCGCCGCCAACAGGGCCGCGATCAGCAGCACGCCGGGGGCGATGCGGGTCAGCACGTTGGGTTCCGGCCCCACGCCGAAGGGGAACAGCACCACGCACAGCACGAAGAACATCAGGGCGGCGGTGGCGTCGCTGCCCTGGCGCAACACCAGGCGCAGGTCGCGCAGGATGAGACGGAGCATCAGGCGGCGTCCTCCGCCCCATCGCAGCCGTCCAGGCTTTCGTCCTCCTCGACCGGCGTGAAGGCGGCCAGGTCCAGGACGTCCCCGCCCGGAGTCGCCAGGTCGATGTGGGTGGACAGCACGACCCGCCCGCCCTGGGCGCGGTGGCGGGCGATGGCGTCCTCCAGCAGGGCGACGGAGGCACGGTCCAGACCCACGGTGGGTTCATCCAGCAACCACAGGGGCGCCGGCGCCGCCACCAGGCGCGCCAGGGACAGGCGGCGGCGCTGCCCGGCGGATAGGAAACGGCCCGGCACGTCGGCGATGGCATCGATGGCGAAGGCGGCCAGGGCCGCGTCCACCCCGGCCACGCCCATGCCGCCCCCACCGCGCAAGCCCGCCCAGAAGGCCAGCATCTCCCGGCAGGTGAAGCTGGCCTTCACCGCGTCCAGGTGGCCGACATAGTGCAGGCGGGCGCGGTGCGCCTCCGGGTCCTGGCCCAAGGACACGCCATCCCAGGCGATGATACCGCGCAGGGGCTTCAGCAAACCGGCCATCAGGCGCAGCAGTGTGGACTTGCCGCTGCCGTTGGGGCCGACCAGGGTGAGGCAGCCACCCGCGGCCAATTGGAAGTCCAGATCCTGGAACACCAGGCGCCCGCCGCGCAGGCACAGCAGGTCATGGCCGGTGAAGAGAGCGGTTGAGATCATGGGCCCTGGGCGCCGGAGTCGAAAGGGCCCCGACTATAGGCCGCAGGCGGCGGCGGCACAAAGCGCTGGATCAATACCCGCCGGTGATGAGGCCCGTGAGTCGCCAAACCTTTGTGGGGCGCGAAACGGAGCGCAGCGACAAGGCCACGACCGTGGCCGCCGGACCTTTCCGGGGAACGTAGTGAACTGGAAAGGGAGGACAAGCCCAGCGGGCGGATGCCCGCGCCCGGCGCCTGAGGGAACCGATAAAAAGAAAAACGGCCACCGCGGGGGGCAGGTGCGGTGGCCGTTTGATAGACCAGCCGGGGCAGGCTGGAGAGGACACCTCCGGTAGGCCGGTCGGGGGAGACCGGGCGGGAGGGGCTTCCGACCCCGGCAGGGGGTCAATGTCGCGTCGTCCTCTATGCGCATAAGGCCACCGCGACATGGCCAATTTGGGCCGCAAAAGTGGCGAAATTGAGATTTGTGATAAGGCGCCCGCGCCACCGAAACGCCCGCCTGGCCATGTCGTCGCAGGCCCGCCGCCGCCCGAAAAAAATCGCTGTGCAACCCCGGCTTTCCATCTTATATAGCGCGTAGTCGCAGCGCACGTGCCTATGGCCCCGGGCGGAATGGTCCCCCCGTCGGTTATGCAACGACGTAACGCGTATCCTCGTCCGTCCCTTAAGCAAGGCGGCGAATTGGAGGCTACGATGGTTGATGTTGTTGTCGGTGGGCACGCGCCCGCCTTTCCTCGATCCCCTGCCCCCGCTCTGATGCAGAGTCGGGTGGGCCATGATCAGGCGGTCGTCAGTCAGACCGGGCCGGTGCTTTGCGTTTTCCTCGCGCCGCCTGGGCATATCTCCAGTATCTGACCCGTTCGGGCCGGCCGCTTCATCGGCACGCTTGAACGGACCCGGGCCGCTGCCCGGTTAAGTGAACGGACCCGGGCCATTGCCCGGCCAAGCCCCCATTCCCGATCCATCCCCTGATATGCCTTTTGGCCTCGGAGTCATCGATGACCGAGAAGATCGCTCGTTTTTTCGCTGAGAACACGCCCGCCACCCCCTGCCTGGTGGTTGACCTGGACGTCGTGGCCGGTAACTACGGCAACCTGCGCGACGCCCTGCCCGAGGCCCGCATCTTCTATGCCGTGAAGGCCAACCCGGCGCCGGAGATCCTGAAGCTGCTGGTGGAGCAGGGCTCCTGCTTCGACACCGCCAGCCTGCCGGAAATCCAGTATTGCCTGGAGGCCGGCGCCACCGCCGACCGCATCAGCTTCGGCAACACCATCAAGAAGGCGTCGGACATCGCCCGCGCCCACGCCCTGGGCATCAGCCTGTTCGCCTTCGACAGCCGGGAAGAGCTGGAGAAGATCGCCGAGCACGCCCCCGGCGCCCGTGTGTTCTGCCGCATCCTGACCTCAGGCGAAGGTGCCGACTGGCCGCTGTCGCGCAAGTTCGGCTGCGAGCCGGACATGGCGGCGGAGCTGCTGCTGGCCGCCTCCACCCTGAACGTCGTGCCGTATGGCGTGTCCTTCCACGTCGGCTCGCAGCAGCGCGACCTGACCCAGTGGGACAAGGCCCTGGCCCAGACCGCCGAGATCTTCCGCACCCTGGAAGAGCAGGGCGTGATGCTGCGCATGGTGAACCTGGGCGGCGGCTTCGCCACCCGCTACCTGAAGGACATTCCCAGCGAGGGTGAGTACGGCAACGCCATCGAGGCCTCGCTGCGCAAGCATTTCGGCAACCGCCTGCCCGAAACCATCATCGAACCGGGTCGCAGCATGGTGGGCAACGCCGGGGTCATCCGCTCGGAAGTGGTGCTGATCTCGCGCAAGTCGCACCGCGACGACCGCCGCTGGGTCTATCTGGACATCGGCAAGTTCGGCGGCTTGGCCGAGACCATGGACGAGGCCATCAAGTATCCCATCCAGACGCCCCACGACGGCGGCGATGCGGAGCCGGTCATCCTGGCCGGCCCGACCTGCGACAGCGCCGACGTGCTGTATGAGAAGGCCGAATACCGGCTGCCGGTGGACCTGCGCATCGGCGACAAGGTCGACATCCTGGCGACGGGCGCCTACACCACCACCTACTCGGCCGTGAACTTCAACGGCTTCTCGCCGCTGGCCTCCTACTACATCTGATCCCCAGATGCGGTGCCCCTGGCCTTTGGCTGGGCCATGAGGCGTTTGGTTTCGAACCCCCGGAAGCCCCGCTTCCGGGGGTTTCGTTTACTTCAGGCGCCCTTGTCGCCCAAGGCGGCCGCCAAAACAGCGGGCGCCAGGGCGGCGGAAGGCACGGCACCGGGGACCGAGTTGACCCGGCCGGTGTCGCCGACACCGCCGGTCAACAGGCGCTGGCTGGGCAGGACCAGGGACACGGTGGTCCCCTGTCCTAGCCGCGAGACGATGTCCAGACGGCCGCCATGCAGCTCGGCCAGCCCCTTGGACAGGGACAGACCCAGGCCGGTGCCCTGTGTGGTGCGGGCGTAGACGTTGTCGATCTGCTGGAAGGGCACGAAGACCTTGGACAGGTCGGCATCCGCGATGCCGATGCCCGTGTCGCTGACGGCGATGACCATCTGCGCCTCGGCATTGATGGTGGCGGTCAGCGACACCCTGCCGCCGGCTTCGGTGAACTTCACGGCGTTGGACAGCAGGTTCAGCAGGATCTGCTTGATCTTAACATCGTCCGCCAGCAGCGGCGGCAGGTCCGGGGCCATGGTGGTGACCAGATCGATGCGCTTTTCCAGGGCACGGCCCCGGGCGATCCGCTCACACCCGGCCACCAGGGCGGCCACATCGCAGACCCGTTCCCGCAACTCGACCTTGCCCGCCTCGATCTTCGAAACGTCCAGGATGTCATTGATGATGGCCAGCAGGTGGCGCCCGCTGGCCACGATGTCGCCGGCATAGCCGGCGTTGGTCACCTGGTCCGGGGCCCGGCGCAAATCCCCCTCCAGCACCTCGGCGAAACCGATGATGGCGTTCAGGGGCGTACGCAGCTCGTGGCTCATGTTGGCCAGGAACTCGGTCTTGGTGCGGTTGCCCAACTCGGCGGCGGCCTTGGCGCGCTCCAGCTCCTCCGCCCCGCGTTCGGCCGAAATGGCCACGGTGGCCAGGCGGCTGGCGCGGCGCGCCAGGTCCAGCATCCAGCCTTCCGGTGACCGGGGCGATCGGAAATAGATGGCGAAGGCGCCCAGCGCGTGGCCGTCGCCCGCCAGAATGGGGATGGACCAGCAGGCGGCCAGGTCGGCCTCCGCCGCGGCGGCGCGGTAGTCCTGCCATAGGGGATCGTTGGCGATGTCGGTGACGATGACGGGCTCGCCCCGGTGGATGGCGGTGCCGCAGGACCCGGCCACCGGCCCCACCGGCGCGCCGTCGACCGCGCGGGCGAAGGACGCGGGCAGGCTGGGGGCCGCCCCGGTGCGGATGTGCCGCCCGTCCGCGTCGACCAGCACGATGGAGCAGAGCCCTCCCTCCAGATCCGCCTCCATGCCGGAACACAGGGCCGACAGCACCGTCGACAGGGGCGCGCGGCCGGCGGTCATGCCCAACACCTTGCGTTCCACCGTCAGCAGGCGCTCCGCCCGCTCCCGCCGCTGGGTCTCGCGCTCGATGCGGCGGGCGTGGGACCAATAGAGGGCCAGGGCGCTGTGCAGTTCCGCCACCGTCTCGTCCCGCCCTGTGCCCGGCACGGGGGCCGGCGACGGGGCCACCCGCCCCTCCGCCAGGTCGCGCATCAGACGCGCGGTGCGCGAGACGGCGCCGAACACGCCCTGCCGCAGGGCCACCAGGATCACCAGCGTCAGCAGGGCGGCGCCGGCCAGGGGGGCGCCGGCCGCCACCGCCGCCCAGGCGGGTGCGGGGGGCGGCACGGCCGCCCAGCGGTCCAGCGCCCGTGTGGCCACGGCCCCGATGTCGGCCAGGGCCGCCTGAGCCGCCCCCGGTGCCGCCTGTTGACCCGCCTGTTGAACCGCCTCTGGGCCGCTGGGCCCTTGCCCGGCAAGCGCGGTGGCGAAGCGCGCCATGGCGGCCGTCACGCCGACGTCGGACGCCGGCATGGTGGCGCCGCGCCAATCCAGCAGCAGGGCGGTGGACGCGGCGGCGGACGCGCCGGTCACCGCATCCGCCCAGGCGAGGTCGGCGTCACGGCGGGCCGCCAGCGCGTCCGCCGCGATATCCGCATCCGGATTGGGCAAATCCTGAGCGGCCAGGGCGACCAGCTCGCGCACCATGCGGCTTTCCGCCGTGGCCAGGGCCCGTTCCCCGGCCAGCCAGTCGCGCAGCGGCGGTGAATCGGGGGCTCTGGAAGTTGCAGGAACTGGGAAGGGCTGGTTCAAGGACTGGTCCGCCGCCCGGCGCAGGCCCGCCAGTTCCTGGCGCACGCCGGCCAGCCGCTGGCGCGCGCCCTCCAACGCCGGAAGGGGCGGCAGGGCATCCAAGGCCGCGTCCAGCGCCCGGTCCGCCTGTCGCCGGCGTTGCGCCAACTCCTCCACCAAGGCGGCACCCGGCGCGCGCAGGGCCAGGGCGGCCGCGGTCCACTGTGACGACTGGGCATCCATAGCCCCCGCCATGTCCCGCGCGGCCACCACCAGCAGGTGCGCCGATTGGGCGTCGCGGGCCGTCCCCCAGGCGGCGCGCATGTCGGCGGCGGCCAGCCCCAGCTGCAGGACCGCCAGGCCCGCGAGGGCAGCCATCATCGACCGGCGCATGGTCCAGACCCGGCCGTTATCCCCACGAAGCATCTCATTGGCGAAGTGATTCCAAGGCGCGCACCCTCTGCCTGTGCATAACTGTAGGCGTCGTGCCGGCGGGGCGCAAATGTCCATGGGGGTGGGGTCCGCCGCCAGCCATCGCGCCCCGGCATGACGACGGGGCCGCCGCCCTGCCGCCCCCTCCCGTCGAATACCGCCCTTGACCACACAGGCCATCGTCTATACCTGACGCAGGGTCGGGGTCGCCGCCGCGCGGCCCCGACCCCCTGTCCCATGCCCCCGGACCCCGCCGCCGTTGACCTCCTCGCCCGCCCCTTCCGATGATGAGGTCGCCCCCGGTGATGTGCCGGTGGCCGCCGAGGCTGAGGTGCTGTTCGCGGACGACGACCGCGACGCCCTGCACATCCTGCCCCTGGGCATGATCCCGGTGCAGACGCCCGGCCTGAAACGGGCGCGGCTGATCAAGAACGCGCGGCTGGAGACGGTGGTGGAGGTGTTTCAGGACCGGTCGGCCGGCAGCGGCCAGATCAACCCGGAACATTTGGCGACGATGTACCCGTCGCATCCCAAGGAAATGCGCGTGGACATGGCGCAGATCCACCGGCTGACGCAACTGAACAGCTACGACGTCTACAGCCTGCGCATCGAGCTGCGCCGCCTGGGCATCCCGGTGGAGGATGTGACCTACTTGCGCCTGTCGGCGGGCAAGCGGTTGGAACTGACCACCTACATGCGCGACTTCACCCTGCCCCTGATCCAGCAGGTGTACGGGTCGGAGCAGCGCCCCATCAACGACATCGCCGACCTGTTCGAGCTGCTGGCCAACCCCGACCGGGAAGAGGCGCTGCGCAACCTGACCCTGCTGTCGCAGAAACTGAACGTGCAGCTTCAGGACATTCCCAGCTTCCTGGAAGAATATGGCGACGTCTTCCTGTCGCTGGCCTATTTCCGCAGCTGCCTGGACGGCCTGGTGCCGGAGGTGCAGCGCTTCATGGGCTGGGTGAATGAGGCGACCAAGAGCGAGATGGTCACCCGCGACCGCCTGATGATGAAGATGATCGGCGACGTCATGCGCATGCTGACGGGCATCACCACCTCCATCACCGGGCGGTTCGAGGCGTTCGACCGGCGCAGCAAGGATTTCTGGCACGACATCAACGCCGACAGCTTCCGCTCCGTCCGCGCGCAGATCTCGGCCCACCATGTCACCATCGGCGGCGTGCTGTGCGGGCTGGCGGTGAAGATGGCCCTGTGGAAGGCGCGCTTCCCCCATGGCGGCGGCGGCCCCATGAAGCGGGTGGAGTTCGTGCGCTCCGAAATCCTACCCGGCCTGGACCACATCAACCGCATCGAGAAGTCCGCCGCCGGCACCTCGTGAGGTTCAGAGCGTCCCTCAGTCGGCGGGCGGACGCATCCGCGTCCTTGCCTTGACCTCGATTTCCAGTCCGCCTTTGGCTCCCCGGAAATCTCCGGCGCCCGCGGTCACGGGCTACCGCGAACCTTGAGTGATACCAAGGAGCGATAATTCCCATTCATCGCTCCTTGGTATCGGCGGCGACTGCCGCCGCGCGCCATAAGGCGCGGAAGCCAAGCCGCCGGATGGCGGCGCCGGCGATTGAGGGCGATGGGCCTGGCCATAGGTCAGGATCATCGCTACTTAGTATGAGGCGCCGGCTCACATCCCCAGCGCGTGCTCCAGCACGAACAGCCCGCTTTTCAGCAGGGCCAGCAGCACGCCCCAGACCACGGCCACGGCGGCGATGCCGGTGCCCAGGCCCAGCAGCACCCACACCCCGTCACGCTCCAGCACGCCCAGGGCCACGACGCTGATGGCCACGGCGGGCAGCATGTTGCCCAGGGGGATGGGCAGGAACAGGATCAGGGCCAGCAGGAAGCACAGGGCGCCCACGGCGTTTTCCGCCGGTGGGCGTGCCACCACGCCCAGGCGCGGCCGCAACATGCGCTCCGCCTTGGCCAGCCAGGGGGCCACCTTGGCCATCATGGCGGCGAAGTCCTTGCGCGCCAGCGAGCGGTCGGCGATGAAGCGCGGCAGCCAGGGGCGCCGCCCCAGCGCCAGCTGCGCCGTCAGGAACAGCAGCGGCAGGCCCAGGACGGAGGAAGTGCCGGGTGGCATGGGCAGGGCGTTGGGCAGGGCGAAGACGAAGATGAGGGCACCCACCGCCCGGTCGCTGAGCGCCGTCAGCAGGTCGCCGATGGCCACGCGCTCCCGCCCCTCCTCCGCCGCCAGGGCCTGCAGGATGTCGGACACCTTGGCGGGCCGGGGGTCGGTGGCGGCAGCGTGACTGTCAGTGGCCTCACCCGCGGTCATGCTGTCCCTCTGCGTCCGTCCCTAATGCCCCCATCCACAGGGGACCGCCATTCAAGTGGGGGCGCCCCGCCCTCCGGTCCAGCGATTTTTCCCAGCCAACTTTTCCGGATCAGTAGGCGGCGAAGGTCTCGCGCATGGCCCGCTCCTCCTGCCGGATGCGGAGGGTCAGGGGGACGAGGTAGACGGCCAAGCCGATGACCAGGGTGTAATAGGCGTGCAGCGTCAGGGCGAAGCCCACCAGTTCCGGCAGGATGTTCAGGAAGTAATTGGGGTGCCGCACCAATCGGAACAGCGGGTGGGTCACCAACTGGTGGTCGGTGGCGATCAACAACTTCACCGTCCACAGCCGCCCCAGCAGCCGCACCACCACCAGCAGCATGACGGCGCCGAACAAATAGATGGCGAAGCCGAAGCCGCTGACCGCGTCGATGGGCGCCCCCCGCACCAGCCCCTCCACCGTCGCCGACAGGTGGAAGGCGATATGGGCGATGGTCAGCGCCAGGGTGTTGCGCGCCCCATGCTCCACCGCCCCATCGGCGCGCAGCGCCTTTTCATGCCGGACGGACACCGCCAGCAGGGCGAAGCGGTAGGCGAGGGCAAGGACGACGAACAGGATCAGCGCGGTCATGGCGGCAGGGGCCCCCCAAAGGACGAAAACGGACGGCGCATCAATAGCATGCCGCCGCCGCCCCGGCCCATTGTACCGTCGCGATAGGATGGCAATGGCCCCGCTTATTGCCCAGCTGACCCGGAGCGCGTGGCGTGGAGCCCATACCCCTGGCGTGCTTTAGGGGAGGCCTTTGGCGACATCGATGCTCATGGTCATTTGCGGATGGAAATCGCACATCACGTCGATATGGCCGGTCTCGGTGAAGTCCTGCGTCCTTTCCTGCCCCTGGCGTTGGGTATCCAGGCTCCAGGTCCGGCTAGCCGCGCGCAAGGTCAACCGGTGCGGCATGCCGTCCTCGTTACGAAACACGACGGTATCGCCTTGGGCGATTTGCAGATGGGCGGGAGCCAAGGTGCGGTCCTTCTCGATCACCACGACGGTGGCGGCCTGGGCGAAGTCCACGACAAACACGGCAGCGGCCATAGCCGTCAACAAGACTTTGTGACTTTGCATGATGCATCCTGGTTCAAAATGCGCGACCCGTGATTAGGGCGCATAGACACATTACTGATGACGGAAAGATTTGGATGCACGATCGCGTCCCGAAATGAGCACCAGAACAATGATATCCATCGGCCGGACCCGGCACGCCATTGCCTAACCGGGAAGATATATTATCATTGGCGATCCTCTGCTTCGCTGGAACCCCCCTCCCATGCCCCTGCCCTCCGACGCCCAAGCGATCGACGAGACCTCCGCCGTGACGGCCCTTCTTTTGGCGACGGCCAAGGGCGACCGTGGCGCGTTCGAGGCGCTTTACCGGGCGGCGGCACCGACCCTCTACAGCGTTTGCCTGCGTCTGGCGCGGGACCGCGACCGGGCTGCCGACTTGCTTCAGGACGTGTTCGTCCGCATCTGGCAAAAGGCGCCGCTGTTCGATCCCACGCGGGGCAGCGCCTTCGCTTGGATGGTGGTGCTTACCCGAAACCATGTCCTGTCGCTCTTGGATAAACCCGTCGGCGCCACCATGTCCCTGGACGACGATGCCGTCCTGGCAGCGGTTGACGTCAGGCTGGCCCATCAGCCGGATCCCGGACTGGCCTTGGATCTGCGGCGTTGCCTGGGGTTGCTGACGGAACGGTCGCGGCGGCTGGTGCTTTTGACGTATCTTCAGGGCTTGACCTTTGAAGAATTGGCCGAGCGCGTCGGCGCGCCCTTGGGATCGGTCAAGAGCTGGGTCCGCCGCGCCGTGCTGAAGCTGAAGGAGTGCTTGGCGTGAAGAGCGCGGATGCCGACATCGCCGACTATCTGTTAGGCCTGATGCGGGGTGACCGCCGGGCGCGCCAATACCGGGTCGCTGCCCCGGATGCGGCCCCCGACACGGACCAGGAGCTGGCGCGGATCGAGGCACAGCTGGGCGCGCTGGATTTGGCCTTGGCGGAGCCGCCGCCCGCCGGTTTGCTGGGCCCCATTCTCGCCCGCATCGACCGTGAAGCGGCGGACCTGGCGGCCGCGCCGGGAACCGACACCGTGCGTCACCAAGATGGCGTCTGGCTGCCCCTATCCCCTGGGGTGCGATCCAAGCTGCTGCGCGTGGACGGGCGCACCGGACGCCGCACCATGCTTATCCGCATGGAACCGGGCGCGCCCTATCAGTCCCATGCCCATGCCGGTGGCGATGAGGAATGCCTGGTCATCGAAGGTGACTTGCGTTTCGGCGACCTGCTTCTGGAGGCGGGTGATTTCCATGTCGCCCGGCACACCACCTGGCATGCCACCGCCGTCAGCCAGCAAGGCTGCCTGCTGCTGGTGTCCGTCGGCTGATCCGTTTCCCACACCGGCATAAAGTCTGGTCTGGCATAAAGGCTGGGCAGCCAAGGCCGCCCAGCAAGGAAGCCGTCCCGCGGCCGGAGGAGGAGAGGCCGGCCGGGCCGGCGGGCGCCGCGTGATCAGCCGGGCATCAGCACGCCATCAATGACGTGGATGACGCCGTTGGACTGGTTCACGTCGGCGATGGAAATGGTGGCCATGCCGCCCCGCTGATCGGTCAACATCAACATCTTACCCTTCTGGGTGACCACCAACTGACCGCCCTGCACAGTGGTCAACACCCCTTTGCCATGCCCGGCAGCCACCTTGGCCATAAGGTCCGCGGCGGAAAGCTTGCCGGACACCACGTGATAGGTGAGCAGCCCGGTCAAGGTGGACTTGGCCTCAGGTTGCAACAGGCCATCGACTGTCGCCCGCGGCAACTTTTCGAACGCCGTGTTGGTTGGGGCAAAGACGGTGAATGGGCCGGCCCCTTCCAGGGTTTCAACGAGGCCGGCGGCCTTGACCGCCGTCACCAGGGTGGTGTGGTCCTTGGAATTGACCGCGTTCTGGATAATGGTCCTGGACGGGTACATCGGGGCACCGCCAACCTCGACCGCTTTTTCCTGGGCGAAGGCGGGAGCGGCAACGGTTGGCATGGTGGCAAGTAAAGATATCGCCATCACCGCGATCATGGATCTATTCATCTTCATTTTTCCTTGATTCTAATCTTGAGAAAATCGGGATTGCTGAGAAAGCCTGCCGGGAATCACCCCACACGGATGGGGTGGCCGGCGTCTCGACCGCGCGGGGCGGACTTAGTGCTCAATATCCCGGTGCAGGGGGGCCAGCTCCGCCAACAGCTTGTTCTGGGCGCTGAACGGGACCTTATGCTTGTCCATGGCGTCCTGCAGGTCTTCCACCAAGGCGTTGAAATGCTCCCGCGTGATGGAGGGCAAGCCCTGGTGGGCGGACTTCATGTCCAAACCCTTGTATTGGCACGGACCGCCGAGAGCCTGGCAAAATTGGTCGACCAATTGCGCCTTGACGCGGGTTTGATTGGCCTTCTCAAAGAAGGGCCGCGTCCGGGGATCCGCCAGCAGGTTGGTCATGAAGTCCTCCATGAGGCTTTGCAAGCCGGCCTTGCCGCCGAACGCCTGGAAGGTGGCCTCATCAGCCTTGGCCGCGGGGCCCGTGAGGAAGGTGGCGAGGGACAGGGCGAGACAAACGGTGGCCATGGGCTTGGCCAGGCGCGAGAGATGGCTCATCGGAACATTTCCTTTTGGGTGATGGCGCTCAGAATCCGACCTGAAGGGACAGGTAGGCCGCGTTCTGATGGTCACGGATGACGATGTTGCCCAACGGCGCGAAGGCCAGGGTCAGCGAGACGTTCTTGGTGGGAACCCAGGCGACGAACAGGTCGTACCAATCGTCCTCATGGGCGATGGCCAGGTTATCGGGCTTCTTGCGGTATTCGGCGCCCACCAGGAAGTTGCGGGACAGGAGGTAGGCGACGCTGCCTTCGGGCTCGACGTGGTAGTCGTCGTCCTTGCCGCCGAAGCCGAGAATGCCGATCTGGTTGGCCTTGGTGAACCGCACCGTGCCGTCCACCAACAGGCTTTGAGCCAGGAAAAGTTTGGTGGCGGAGATATAGAAGTCCGTACCACTGTCGTGGCGGGCGCCGATCGCCCGCAGAACGGCGCCCCGGTCATTATGTTTGTACTGCAAACCGACGGCGATCTGCGGCAGCCAGCTGTCCTGATCCAGAATGGCATCGCCGGCCACGCGGACCTTGGCGCCGACAATGTTCTGGTTGAAGGTGTACCCCTTGCCCAGACCCAACAGGCCGCCAACGTCCTCGGTATCGAAGGACTGACGGGCGAAGGACAACTCCACGCGGTCATACAATCCGACCATGGCCCCATAGGCGTTGAGGTGGTAGCTGCCCGATTGCACCCGCGTGTAGAAGGCGTTGGGCCGGATCTGATCGCCGGTGTCGTAGCCACCGATGAGGGCCCACGGCGTCAGGCCGCCGCCGGCCGCCCCTTCCAGCTGGGTCACACCGCCCGTTGCCGTCAGCTTGCCGCCGGCACCGATGTCGGACGCGGCCACCGCTGGCAGGCTGCATGCCATCAGCCCCCCCAACAAGGCGATTAATAATTGAGACTTCATTGGAGCAGGCTCCCTGGTGTTGCGATGGTTTCCTGCCCATACGCCTGTGCCGGTTGATTGGATGCAGCGCGTGCGCATCCAAAAGTCTCAGCGCGCCGTAAAGGGGATGGAACGAGCCCTGCTGGCGCCGAAGGCATCCCGGAGGGCGGGCAAGGAAGTGACGGATCGCAAAGGGGCCGACTGATGGGGAACGACGCGGTGGCGGCATCCCGCCACCCCAATCCCGGTGACGGGGGCGGCATGACACCGAAGGACCTGGCGGCCGGGGGGACGCTGGACGCGCTGATCAGGCAGGTCGCCGGTGGCGACCGCGTCGCCCTGCGGCACCTGTATGAACGGGAATCGCCGCGCCTGTACGGCCTGGCCCTCCGCATCGTGCGCCGCCCGGATGCGGCGGCCGATGCCGTTCAGGACGCCTTTGTGCAGATCTGGCGGAACGCCGCCAGCTTCAGCCCGACCATGGGTTCAGGCGGTGGCTGGATGGCATCCATCGTGCGCTACCGCGCACTCGACATGGCCCGGCGTCTGGGGCGCGAAACGCTGGTTGATACCATACCGGACGGCGTCGACGACGGCCCCGGCCCCTTGGAGCTTCTGGAAACCGCCCGCGACGCCGTCCGGCTGCGCCGCTGCCTGGAACGATTGGATGACAAGGGCCGCAGCGCCATCACCCTGGCTTTCGTCAACGGCCTATCCCATGCGCAAGTGGCCGAGCACCTGGCCACGCCCCTGGGCACGGTCAAGTCATGGATAAGACGCGGGCTCGCTTCCTTGAAGGAGTGTTTGGCGCCATGATTCCGGACGATTTCGAGGAACTGGATCTCCTGGCTGGCGAATACGTGCTGGGCACCTTGAACGCCCAGCAGGCCAAGGCGGTGGCGGACGCCCTGCCCGGCCATGGCGCCTTGCGACACGCGGTGGCCGATTGGGAAAGACGGCTGGCCCCCCTTCTGGCGGCGGTGCCGGCGGTGGCGCCGCCCGCGACGCTGTGGCGAAGGATCGAGGCGCAGCTTCCACCGGCGGCTGTACCGGGCTGGCGGGCGTGGCTGCGGCGGCAATGGAATGCCCCACCCGTCTGGCGGTGGATGACGGCGGGTGCCGCCGCCGCACTTCTCACCGTCACGCTGCTCGTGCCCGCCGCCCTACGCGGGGATGGGCCCCGCTACATGGCGCTCTTGACCGCCGCCAGCGATGGCCGCGTCGGCTGGTTGGTTGAAGGCAGGGGACGGTGGCTGGAGCCCGTCGCCTTGGCGGGTGTGACCACACCAGCCGACCGGGATCTGGAATTGTGGCTGATCGCCGATGGCGCCCCGCCGCGGGCGGTGGGGGTGATCGCACCAGGGCGGGTGCTTCCGGTCGCCGACAAGGCCCTGGCTGGCAGCGGCAAGCTGGTGCTGGCCATCAGCCTGGAGCCCAAGGGCGGCTCGCCGACCGGGGCCCCAACCGGGCCCGTCCTATATTCCGGCGCCATGCGCCGCCTCCCCTGAGGGGGCGGCGGCTCGCCTACTTTCCTGCGGGGCCCGGCGTGACGGTCACGATCACTTCCATATTGCTGTGGAGGTCGCAGCCGACGACGATCGTCCCCGGCTGAGTGAAAACCTGGGACCGCTCCTCGCCGGGGCGCTCAAGATCAAGGTCGAATTGAAATATCGGCGTGTGGGAAACGACCTGGTGCGGCACCGTATCCTCGTTGCGGAAAAGGATGGTGTCGCCCGTGGCGATCTCAATCTTGCTCGGCACGAAGGCATGATTCTTCTGTGTGACGACGACGGTGGCCGCCTGGGCCGTCCCCAAGCCCAGGGTCAACGTCACAACAACAGCGGCAAGGTGGCGCATGGCATGTCTCCCGGAATCTGCCCACTACGGATTGGCGTCCTACGCCTTACGTCTGGACAGGCCGGGCGGATGCAGACGGCCCGATAAAAATGCGCGTGAGGCCGGCCCCGGTGAAGCCGGCTCGCTCCTCCTTAGCCCTTCAGCCGCAGCGACGGCGGCGAAAAAGCGGCCCTGAAACCCAAGGCCCATAGCGTGAGAAAACCACTGTTTCTCCCGCTATGGGTCAGCTCACAACACCTGAACCGGATCACACGTCCAGGTTCGCCACCTTGAGCGCGTTGGCCTGGATGAAGTCGCGGCGGGGTTCCACGATGTCGCCCATGAGGGTGGAGAACACCTCTTCCGCCTCGTCGACGTGGCTGACCTTGACCTGCAGCAGCGAGCGGATCTTGGGGTCCAGGGTGGTTTCCCATAGCTGGTCCGGGTTCATCTCGCCCAGGCCCTTGTAGCGCTGGATGGACAGGCCCTGGCGGCCCTGTTCCAGCACCGCGTCCATCAGGCCGACGGGGCCGACGATGGCGCGGGTGGTGCGGCCGCGGTAGGTCAGGGTGGCGGCGTCGGTGAAGACCGTCTTCAGGAAGTCGGCCATGGCGTCCAGGCGCCGGGCCTCCACACTCTTCAGCACGTCGGCGTCCAGGATGTGGCGGTGGGTGACGCCGCGGCTGGTGCGGAACAGCATCAGCCCGCCCTCGCGCGCCCGTTCCCCCTGCCAGGCGCCCACGCCCACGGTGGCGCCCTCGCCGGCGTTGCCGGCCGCCTGCGCCGCCTCGGCCTCGATGCGGTTCAGGCGGGCGGCGACCACGCGGGCCAGCTCATCGGCGCGGGCGTCGTCGGTCAACAGCGCCATGGACAGGGCGCCGGCCACGGCCGCCTGCTCCACCACGGCGGGGTTGCCCACCTTGCGGGCCAGGGCCTGCAGCTGGTGGCGGGCGGCGCGGGCCTGCTCCACCACGTCGCGCAGCTCACCGCCCTGGCGCTCGGCGCCGTCCTGCGCCTTGAGGGTCACGTCCTCCAGCCCCTGGCCGATCAGGTAATCGTCCAGCGCCCGGTCGTCCTTCAGATAGCGTTCCTTGGCCGTGCCGCGCTTCACGCGGTACAGCGGCGGCTGGGCGATGTAGAGGTAGCCGCGCTCGATCAGCTCGGGCATCTGGCGGTAGAAGAAGGTCAGCAGCAGGGTACGGATGTGCGCGCCGTCCACGTCGGCGTCGGTCATGATGATGACCTTGTGATAGCGCGCCTTTTCCGCGTTGAACTCCTCCCGCCCGATGCCGGTGCCGAGTGCCGCGATCAGGGTGCCGATCTCGGCCGAGGACAACATCTTGTCGAAGCGCGCGCGCTCCACGTTCAGGATCTTGCCGCGCAAGGGCAGGATGGCCTGGAACTGGCGCGAGCGGCCCTGCTTGGCGGAGCCGCCGGCCGAGTCACCCTCCACCAGGAACAGTTCGCTCAAGGCCGGGTCCCGTTCCTGACAGTCCGCCAGCTTGCCGGGCAGCGAGGCCATGTCCAGGGCGCCCTTGCGCCGCGTCAGCTCGCGCGCCTTGCGCGCCGCCTCGCGGGCGGCGGCGGCCTCGACCACCTTGCCGATGATGCGCTTGGCGTCGGCCGGATGCTCCTCCAGCCACATCGCCAGCGCCTCCGCCACCACCGCCTCGACCACCGGGCGGACCTCGGAGGAGACCAGCTTGTCCTTGGTCTGGCTGGAGAATTTGGGATCGGGCACCTTCACCGACAGCACGCAGGTCAGCCCCTCGCGCATGTCGTCGCCGGAGAGGTTCACCTTCTCCCTCTTCGCGATGCCGGATTCGTTGGCGTAGTTGTTCAGCGTGCGGGTCAGCGCGGCGCGGAAGCCGGCCAGGTGGGTGCCGCCGTCACGCTGCGGGATGTTGTTGGTGAAGCACAGCGTGCTCTCGTGATAGCTGTCGTTCCACTGTAGCGCCACTTCCACGCCGATGGTGCCGCCCAGGTCGCTCTGCCGCTCGGCGCGGAGCGCGATGCCCGGCTTGTGCAGCGGCGTCTTGGACCGGTCCAGCCACTGCACGAAGGCCTCCAGCCCACCCTCGTAATGCAGCTCGCACGACTTGGGCTCCACGCCCCGCGCGTCGGTCAGGTACAGGGTGACGCCGGAGTTCAGGAAGGCCAGCTCGCGCAGGCGGTGTTCCAGGGTCTGGTAATCGAATTCGGTCTTGGTGAAGGTGGCCTTGGACGGCAGGAAGGTCACCTCCGTCCCCGACAGGGGGCGGCCATCGGCCTTCAGCGGCGCGGCGCCGGTGTTGGCCAGCGGCGCCTGCGCCTCGCCATGGGCGAAGCGCATCTCCCACACCCGGCCCTGGCGCCAGATGCGCAGGTCCAGGATTTCCGACAGGGCGTTCACGACAGAGACGCCCACGCCGTGCAGGCCGCCGGAGACCTTGTAGCTGTTCTGGTCGAACTTACCGCCGGCGTGCAGCTGGGTCATGATGACCTCGGCCGCCGACACGCCCTCTTCCGCGTGGATGTCCACCGGGATGCCGCGGCCGTCGTCGCGCACGGTGCACGAGCCGTCGGGATTCAGGATGACGTCCACCCGCGTGCAATAGCCGGCCAGCGCCTCGTCGATGGCGTTGTCCACGACCTCGTACACCATGTGGTGCAGGCCGGAACCATCGTCCGTGTCGCCAATGTACATGCCGGGACGCTTGCGCACCGCATCAAGGCCTTTCAGCACTTTGATGGAGCTGGCGCCATAATCCTCGGCGGCGGTGTCGGGGGTCGTCAGAGCTTCTTGTGCCATGGATACACTCTACCAGATATCGCGTCGCCCAGGGGCAAAACCGTCATTACCAAGGGGGAACACTGCCCCCACTCCGCTGAATCCCTCGCAGGGGGAATCCCCCACAGGGGTCCTGAAGGGCCGGGCGGGCTATCCCGCCCCCGCCACGGCACCGCCGTCCGCGACCCGCACATGGGTCGCCGCCGTGCCCAGCTCGGCGAAGGTGGCGGCGTCGGTGCCGGTCATCCACGCCTGGGACCCGGTGGCCAGCACCTCCTGGAACAGGGCGGTGCGCCGCTCCGCGTCCAGATGGGCCGCCACCTCGTCCAGCAGCAGCAGGGGCGGTGCCGCCCCCTCCGCCGCCATCAGCCGGGCGTTGGCCAGGACGATGGCGATCAGCAGGGCCTTCTGCTCCCCCGTGGAGCCCAGTTCCGCCGGGATGCCCTTGGCCAGGTAGGTCACGGCCAAGTCGCTGCGGTGCGGGCCCACGGTGGTGGTGCCGGCGTGCGCGTCGAGGCGCCGCGACTCCGCCAGGGCCCGGCGCAGCGTGTCCTCCGCCTCCAGCGCCGGCCGGTCGGCCAGCCAGGAGTCCACCGTGCCGGTGAGCGCCAGGCCGGGTGCTGGAAACGGGCCCACGCCCCGCCGGCAGGCGGCGGCCAGGCGGGCGGTGACATCGCGGCGGGCGGCGGCCACGGCGACGCCGCTGGTGGCCATCTGGTCCTCCAGCACCGTCAGCCAGGCGGGGTCGCCCCCCTCGCGCAGCAGGCGGATGCGGTCACGCATGGCCTGTTCGAAGCGGCTGAGCCGGCCGGCATGGTCCGGATCGAAGCCGAACACCAGCCGGTCCAGGAAGCGGCGGCGGCCGGCGGCCCCCTCCACGAACAGGCGGTCCATCTGCGGCGTCAGCCAGACGCAGGAAACGTATTGCGCCAGGGCCATCTGGCTTTTGGCCGGGCGGCCATCGATATGCACCACGCGACGTTCGCTGCCCGGCGCGCCGGCGGGGTCGCGGCCGGTACCGATCTCCACCGTGCCCAGGGGCGTCGCCACCTCCGCCGCCACGGCCCAGCCCCGCGTCTCCCAGGACTCGTCCGGGGCCTGCATCCGCTCCACATCGCCCAGCTTGGCCCGGCGCAGGCCGCGGCCGGGGGCGAGGAAGCTGACCGCCTCCAGCAAATTGGTCTTGCCGGCGCCGTTGGGGCCCGTCAGCGCCACAGGGCGGCGGTCCAGCAGCAGGCGGGCGTGGGCGTAGGAGCGGAAGCGGGTGACGGTCAGGCGCGTGACGGCCAGGGCCGCAAGGGGAGCGGACCCGGACACGCCCCCGGAAAGGACCGAGGGCGCGGCCCCATCAAGGGGGCCCGCCGGCGTCCCCGTCAGGGGCGGCTCGTCTGTGGACATGGCGCCCATATTGGCCAGCAACCGCTACCGCCGCCCCGCAATCACGTGCGCCCGGCCTCAGACGCGCATCGGCATGAGGACGTACAGGGCCGAGCCGTCGGCCACGTCGCGCACCACGGTGGGCGAGCCTGCGTCGGCCAGGGTGAAGCGCACGCCCTCGCCCTCGATCTGCTGGGTGATGTCCAGCAGGTAGCGGCTGTTGAAGCCGATCTCGAGCGCCGTGTTGTCGTAGCTGACCTCGATCTCTTCCGTGGCCGAGCCGGCCTCGGGGCTGGAGGCCGAGAGGGTCAGGATGCCGCGGTCCAGGCTGAGCTTCACCGCCCGGCTCTTTTCCGTGGAGATGGTGGCGACGCGGTCGACGGCGGCGGCGAACTGGCCGGCGTTGACCTCCATCACCTTGTCGTTGCCCGTGGGGATGACGCGCTCATAGTCCGGGAAGGTGCCGTCGATCAGCTTGCTGGTCAGCACGATGCTGTCGAAGGCGAAGCGCACCTTGGTGTCGGACAGCTGGACCTCGATGCGGTCCGCCGCCTCGTCCAGCAGCTTGCGCACCTCGATCACGGTCTTGCGCGGGATGATGACGCCGGGGATGCCGCTGGCGCCGTCCGGCAGGGCCATCTCCACCCGGGCCAGGCGGTGGCCGTCGGTGGCCACGGCGCGCAGCACCGGGATCTCGGCGGCGCCGGTCTTGGCCTTGGAGGCATGCAGGTAGATGCCGTTCAGGTAGTAGCGCGTCTCCTCCGTGGAGATGGCGAACTTGGTGCGGTCCACCAGCATCTTCAGGTCGTTGGCCGACAGGGTGAAGCGGTGGCCGGTGTCGCCGCCGGCCATGACGGGGAAGTCTTCCACCGGCAGGGCGCCCAGGCGGAACTGCGACCGGCCGGACCGCAGGGTCAGCGTGTCGGCGGTGAAGTCCAGTTCCACCTGGCTGCCGTCCGGCAGCTTGCGGGCGATGTCATACAGGGTGTGGGCGGGGGCGGTGGCGGAACCGGGGCGCGCGATGTCGGCCGGCACGGATTCCACGATCTCCAGATCCATGTCGGTGGCGGTCAGCGCCAGTTCGCCGTTTTCCGCCTTCAGCAGCACGTTGGACAGGATCGGAATGGTGTTCCGACGCTCCACCACGCTCTGAACATGACCGAGAGACCGGAGCAAAGCCGCGCGTTCGATGGTGATCTTCATGCCGTTCCGCTTGTGCTGACCCGTCGCCCCCTTGGGCGCGGCTGAGTGTTTGCCTTGAATTCCCCAAAGCCCCCCCACAGGGCCCGGAAAAAGGGGTGCACACCATAGCACAAGCCCCGCCGGGCGACAGCGTTTTCGACCGGTTCCAGGGGCTGTCGGATGGCCGAGTCGCCCCCTGTCCGAAAGGGGGGCACGGGGGACGCGGAACGGCGTCAGCCTTCCAGCATGCGGCGCAGCAGTTCCACGTCCTCGAAGAAGGTCGGGTCGGTGGCGCACAGCTCCTCCACCTTGCGCACGGCGTGCATCACGGTGGTGTGGTCGCGGTCGCCGAACTTGCGGCCGATCTCGGGCAGGGACCGGGCTGTCAGCTGCTTGGACAGGTACATCGCCACCTGGCGGGGGCGGGCCACGGCACGGGCACGGCGGGCGGAACTCATGTCCGCCAGGCGGATGTTGTAGTGCTCCGCCACCTTCTTCTGGATTTCCTCGATGGTCACCCGGCGGTTGCTGGCGCGCAGCAGGTCGTGCAGCACTTCCTGGCTGCTTTCCAGGGTGATGGCACGGCCCACCAGCTCGGCATGGGCCACGATGCGGTTCAGGGCGCCTTCCAGCTCACGCACGTTGGACGTGATCTTGTGAGCCAGGAACTCCAGCACCTTCGAGGGGATCTGCACCCGCATCTGTTCCGCCTTGGACTGCAGGATGCCCAGGCGCAGTTCATAGGTGGTGGGGTGGATGTCGGCCACCAGCCCCCAGCCGAGGCGGGAGCGCAGGCGCTCCTCCATGCCTTCCAGGTCGGACGGGCTCTTGTCGGCGGAGATGATGACCTGGCGGTTCTGGTCCACCAGCGCGTTGAAGGTGTGGAAGAACTCTTCCTGAGTGCTGTCCTTGCCGCTGATGAACTGCACATCGTCGATCATCAGCACGTCGACGGAGCGGAACTGCTCCTTGAACGCCATGGTGTCCTTGTACCGAAGGGCCCGGATGAACTGGTACATGAACTTTTCCGCCGACAGGTAGATCACCCGGCGGGCGGGGTCCTTCTTGCGGATGTGCCAGGCGATGGCATGCATCAGGTGGGTCTTGCCCAGGCCCACGCCGCCGTACAGGAACAGCGGGTTGAAGGTCACGGCGCTGGCGTCGGCCACGCGGCGGGCGGCGGCAAAGGCCAGTTCGTTGGGCTTGCCCACCACGAAATTCTCGAAGGTGAAGCGGGGGTCCAGTAGCGCCGACACGTCGTCGCGCTCCTCCCCCATGCCGTTGCCGGCGATGAAGGCGGGCAGGGCTGGCGCCTCGGCCGCCCCGTTCAGGGACGCCACGGCCTCACCGCTATCATAGGCCGGCAGGGGGGCGGCCGCGCCATCGGCCAGCGGCCCCGCGTCGGCGCCATTGGCGGCCCCGCGCGGCAGCGTGCTGAGGGCACCGCCCAGAGAAGCGTCGCCCCGCGGCGGCGCCACAACGATCTCCACGGACTGGACGCCGGGATTCTCCCCCGTCCACAGGGCACGGATGCGGTCAGCGTAATGGGTGCGGATCCAGTCGCGCATGAAGCGCGTGGGCACGACGATGCGCACCTGGCCGCCGATGAAATCCTCCACGGTCAGCGGCTTCAGCCAGCTGCGATACGCGGTTTCACCCACCTCGTCCTTGAGCCGCCCGCTGATGCGCGCCCATTGCTGATCCAGAGATGCCTGAACCGACATTCCCGCTTCGCTCCTGCCCCAACGCCTTCCGGACCCGGACAACCACACTGGACGGCACCGGCCATGAGGACCGGGGCCAACGACGGACGGCCGACGATGGGCCATCCCAAACCGGATCAATTCGGACCGGAACCATGCGCCGGGTCGCCCCCTTTGGTCCCATGCGGGGCTGGACGCCCCGCTCGAGACTGTGGAGGTCTGGGGTCGACGTCAGGGGCGGATCGAAGATATCGGGGCCGGACAGGCCGGCATAACAGACGACGCTGGCGCAAGGGCGCGCGATCCCGGGGGATCCCACCCTTCCAACATCGTCCCAACCCCGCTTCGTCAGCCCCTGTTGTCGGCCCTGTCCCGGCTGGTTCCGTGACCACCCTTTCCCACACCGGACTTTACCGGCACCAGGACACGGGGCATGCCCCCTGCCCCATCCGGCGCCATTCCGGTGTAAACACCAGGCAGACTAAAACCTAACCACGCAAACAAAACCGCGCACCTTGCGGGATTCATTTTAAAGAATCTGCCGCAGACGCATGATCTTCTTCAAAGATTCAGAAATCCACCAATGCCAGAATGATGTAGAACGACACGCGTCATCATCAAGATGCATCTGTCATCGGTTTGCGCAGGCGTTCCCGCCGCTTGATTACTTCATCGTGGAGAACGATCCCGCACATCGGAAGATGCTAGTCGGGCCGTTCGGGAGTCGCAATAGGCTCGAAAAGGGAACAAGCAAAAAAGACCGAATGATGCTCGTGCGCGCCGGTCGATACCGGCCCTTCGGACTATTCTGGAAGAATAGGGTTAGGTAAACGCAGTAACGAGGGGCCAACAAGGAAAAGGCCGCGCCCCCGCCGTTGTCCGGCAGGACGCGGCCTCCTTGCTTCCACGGTCAAGAGCTGAGACCCCGACTTCGACGGCGCGGGTCAGCGACCCGCGCGCACTGGCCGGGGCCGGCTATCAGCCCAGAGCGTTGATGCGGAGAGACAGACGGGAGAGCTTGCGCGACACGGTGTTCCGGTGCAGCACGCCCTTGGACACGCCGCGCATCATTTCCGGCTGGGCCAGCTTGAAGGCCTCGGCGGCGGCGCTCTTGTCGCCGGCTTCCAGGGCCAGCTCAACCTTCTTCACGAAGGTACGGATACGGGACACGCGGGCCCGGTTGACTTCGGTACGGACTTCCGTCTGACGGATACGCTTTTCAGCGGACTTATGATTAGCCATGACAAACCCTTTTCGAACACGACCCTTGCCGTGGAAGGCCGGGCTTATACCCCCTCCCCACGAAACCGTCAAGCGGCACGGCCCTAAAAACCGCGCCAGACTAGACCAAAACACGGGACGCACGTCCCTGCTTTGGACATTCCCGCCCCCCGGATTCAACGAGTCTAAAACCAGATATGGGCGATTCTGTCATCGAGCCCCAATATCGTGGGTCTTTTACTTTAAAAACCTACCGCTTCTTGATGCCGTGGCCGCGAGCGCGCTTCGGTGCCCCTACTGTGGCCGCAGGACGAAGCGCACCATCGTTTCCGCCCGGCTGCCGGTGCCATCCCGGGTGGCGGTGATCTCCAGCCGCTCGCCATCGCGTGCCCAGCGGCCGGCACCGGCGGCACGCCATCCCAGCTGCGGCAGGGTCTGGGAATAGAAGGCGTTGATGGCGTCGGCGCTGACGTCGCCCTGGGCAGCCGACTCGACAATGCGCCCCTCCGGCTGGTCGAAAACCACGGCGCCGTTGGTCGGCGCGGTCAAGCCGGGCATCAGGGGCAAATCCTCCACCCCCGGCACGTATCCCGGCTCCACCGGCCGCGCGAGGCCCGGGCCCCCGGCCAGCAGCAAGGGAAGGGACAGGGCGGCGACAAAGGCTAAGCGCATTCGGGGGCTCACGAGGGCCGAGATCTCCAGAGGCGGGGCATAACGGAAATTACCCGCCCCGCGCATGATGGTGACGCAGGACGGCCCGCCCGGCAACGGGCAAGGCCGCATGGATCAGCGCTGCCGCCGTGCGCAGAAGAAGCTGGACCGCCCAGCCTGGACCAGCCGCCGCACGCCGCCCGTGCGGGCCACGTCGCAGTCGCAACCGGGGCAGGCCTGCCCCTCGCGCCCATAGACGGCGAAGGAGTGCTGGAAGTAGCCCAGTTCGCCATCGGACTGGACGTAGTCGCGCAGGGAGGAGCCGCCGGCGGCGATGGCCTCGGTCAGCACGTCGCGGATGGCGGGCACCAGGCGCTGGGCGTCCTTGCCCGCCACGCTGGCCGCCGAGCGCTCGGGGCTGATGCCTGAGCGGAACAGCGCCTCGCAGACGTAGATGTTGCCGAGGCCGGCCACCACCCGCTGGTCCAGCAGCGCCGCCTTGATGGGCGTCATCTTGCCCGCCAGCCGGGCCGACAGGGTGTCCGCGTCGAACTCGTTGCCCAGCGGTTCCGGTCCCAGCTTGGCCAGCAGGGGGTGGCTGTCCACCTGCCCCTCCGCGATCAGGTCCATGAGGCCGAAGCGCCGGGGGTCGTTGAAGGTGACGACAGCGCCGTCGTCCGTTTCCATGACGACATGGTCATGGGCGCCCGGCACGCCGGCCGGCCCCCGGCTGACCACCATGCTGCCCGACATGCCGAGATGGATGAGCAAGATGTCCTCGCCCCCCTCCGCCCCGGGGTCGAGGCGCATCAGCACGTACTTGGCCCGGCGGCCGATGCTGGCCACGCGGCGGCCGGTCAGGCGCTGGACGAAGCGGGGGGGGAAGGGCGTGCGCAGGTTGGGGCGGTGCTGGGCCACCCGCACCAGGGTCCGCCCCAGCATCTTCAGGGCCAGGCCCCGGGCCACGGTCTCGACCTCGGGCAATTCAGGCATGGCGGCACGCTTTCGGGAAGGGGGTCACAGGTGGATAAGATGGGCGCCCGGCGGGGTCGCCTGCAACAGGGTGACCACGCCCGCCGTTTCCACCGTCACGTCGGGGCGCAGGGCCGGCCGGTCCAGCCCCAGCACCCGCCACCCCATCTCGCACGCGATGACGCGCACGCCCAGGGGGGTGAGCGACTCGGCCAATTCCGCCAGGGTGGCGACGTTGGTTTCCGCGTACTGTTGTTCCCGCTCAACGGCCGTGGACCCATCGTCGGCGGGGTCCAGATAGGCCCAGCCATCATCGGTCAGCAGGAAACGCAGCGCCCGGCCGGTGACGAACAGCAGGGTGGGCCGGCCGATGGCCGCCGCCGCCGTGGCCATGACCAGGGCGTAATGCACCCGGTCGAAACCGCCCGATTGCAGGACGATGGACAGGCCAGGGGGGCAGAGGCCAGGTTGAGCGGTCGTCATGTCGTCTCTTCCCCCGGCCCTTCTTCACCGGGCAGGGCGGTGATGGTCGGATGGCTGCCGCACAGGGGGCAATCCGGGTCAGGCTTCACCCGCACGGTGCGGAAGCTGGCGCCCAGGCTGTCATAGAGCATCAGGCGTCCGGACAGGCTGTCGCCGATGCCCAGCAGTTCCTTCAGCACCTCCAGCGCCTGCAAGGACCCCACCGTGCCGGCCAGCGCCCCCAGCACCCCCGCCTCGGAACAGGACGGCACCAGGCCGGGCGGCGGCGGCTCGGGAAAGACGCAGCGGTAGCAGGGGTGGGACGCCCCCTCGTGGGCCTTGCCCAAATAAGCTTTGAACGTCGAAATCTGCCCGTCGAAGCGCAGCATGGCGGCCGACACCAGGGGCCGGCGCTCGAAATAGCAGGCGTCGTTCAGCAGGAAGCGGGTGGCGAAATTGTCCGACCCGTCGGCCACGATGTCATAGGCCCGCACCAGATCGCGGACGTTGCCGGGACCCAGGCGCATGCGGTGCGTCTCCACCACCACGTCGGGGTTGATGGCGCGCAGGCGGGCCGCGGCGCTGTCGACCTTGGCTTGGCCCAGCGAGGCCATGTCATGCACCACCTGCCGCTGCAGGTTGGACAGGTCGACGGTGTCGTCGTCGACGATGCCGATGCGCCCCACGCCAGCCGCCGCCAGGTACAGCAGCAAGGGCGCGCCCAGGCCGCCGGCGCCCACCACCAGGACGGAACTGGCCAGCAGCCTGGCCTGCCCCTCCCCGCCCACCTCCTTCAGGATGATGTGGCGGGAGTAGCGCTCGATCTGTGAATCGGTGAAGTCCATGTACGGTTGCCTCAGGCGCCGGCGGGGCATCCGCCCCTTGGCTTGTCCTCGATTTTCAGTCCGCCTTCGGCTCCCCGAAAATCTCCGGCGGCCGCAGTCGCGGCCTAGGTAAAACTAAAACCGTGGGACAGGATGTGCGGGAAAAAGGGGCCGGCGCTGTGGCCGGCCCCCCTCAGCGTCGATCCAGGCCGGTCAATCCAGGCCGTCGAACAGGCCGGTGGACAGGTAGCGTTCAGCGAAGCTGGGCAGGATCACGACGATCTGCTTGCCCTCGTTCTCCGGCCGGGCGCCCAGTTCCAGGGCCGCAGCCAAGGCGGCGCCGGAACTGATGCCGACGGCGACCCCCTCCAGCCGGGCCACCTGACGCGCCGTCTCGAACGCCCGCTGGTTGGAGATGCGCAGCACCTCGTCAATCAGGTGGGTGTCCAGGATGTCCGGCACGAAGCCGGCGCCGATGCCCTGGATCTTGTGCGGGCCGGGCAGTCCACCGGACAGGACGGGGCTGTCCTCCGGCTCCACCGCCACCGCCTTGAAGCTGGGCTTGCGCTCCTTGATCACGCTGGCCACGCCGGTCAGCGTGCCGCCGGTGCCCACGCCGGAAATCAGGAAGTCCACGCCGCCGGCGGTGTCGGTCCAGATTTCCTCGGCCGTGGTGCGGCGGTGGATCTCCGGGTTCGCCGGGTTCTTGAACTGCTGCAGGATGTAGGCGTCGCCCGCCTCGGCCGCCAGTTCCTCCGCCTTGGCGATGGCGCCCTTCATGCCCTGGGCCGGCGGGGTCAGCACGATCTCCGCGCCCAGCAGCTTCAGCATGCGGCGGCGTTCCACCGACATGCTTTCCGGCATGGTCAGGATCAGGCGGTAGCCCTTGGCCGCGGCGACGAAGGCGAGCGCGATGCCGGTGTTGCCCGAGGTGGGCTCGATCAGCAGGGTACGGTCGGGGGAGATGCGGCCATCGGCCTCCGCCGCCTGGATCATAGCCAGACCGATGCGGTCCTTCACGCTGGACAGCGGGTTGAAGAACTCGCACTTGCCGATGATGTCGGCCTTGACGCCATGGGCGGCGGCCAGGCGCTGCAGACGCACCAGCGGGGTGGCGCCCACGGTGTCCAGGATGCTGTCGTAAACGCGGCCACGGAAGGCGGCGCCCGTCGACGGGTTGGGAGTGTCAGCCATGATGGTGCTCCGTTTCCTTAGATGCTGAAGTCCAGCTTGTGGGTCGCTTCGCTTTCGATGCCGGCGCGATGGGCGCGCAGGCACAGATCCTCAATGGTGGTCTGATCCAGGCGGCGCATGCAGTCATCCTGCAGTTCGGCCCACAGCGGCCGCACCACCTGGCGGCCCAGCTCGGCCCCCACCGGCTCCTCCATGGGGTCGGTGGCCTGTTCCAGGGCGCGGACGATGCGCACGATCTCGCCCACTGTGATGCGGCGGCGTTCCCGCGCCAGGCGATAGCCGCCCCGGGGCCCGCGCACCCCCGCCAGGATACCCGCCCGCACCAGGGCCTGCAGCACCTGTTCCAGGTAACGCTTGGGGATGCCCTGCCGCGCCGTGATCTCCCCCGACTGCACGGGTTCGGAACCGGCGTTGTAGGCGATGTCCAGCACCACCTCGATGGCGAACATCAGCTTCTTGGAAATCCGCAGCATCCCTTCCCCCATTTCTTCAACCCGCGCGACCGGTGGCGGCGGTACCGGTGGACCCGAAGCCGCCGGCGCCGCGGGCGGTCTCATCCAGGCTTTCCACCTCGTTCCATTGGATGCGTTCGTGGCGGGCGATCACCATCTGCGCGATGCGCATGCCGCGCTCGATGGTGAAGGGCTGGTCCCCCAGGTTCACCAGGATCACGCCCACCTCGCCCCGGTAATCGGCGTCCACCGTGCCGGGAGCGTTCAGCACCGTGACACCGTTCTTCAGGGCGAGGCCGGAGCGCGGACGCACCTGTGCCTCGAAACCCACCGGCAGGGAAATGGCCAGGCCCGTGGGCACCAGCGCGCGGCCCAGCGGCGGGATGACCACCGGGGCCGACACGGCCGCCATCAGGTCCAGGCCGGCGGCCTGGGCGGTGGCATAGGCGGGCAGATCCAGATCCTTGCCATGGGGCAGGCGGGTGACGGCGACGGTAATGGCTTCGGTCATCAAACGGGTTCCGGGTTGTTGTTGCTTGTTGAAAGGGCGATGGGGGGTGACAGGGTGTCGGCGATGGCCTGGGCCAGGCGCGCCGCGACCTCGGTCTTGCTCAGGCGCGGCCAAGTTTCGATCAGAGGGGCCTCAGGCGCGGCCCCCCGGCGCAGCAGATGCACCTGATTGTCGTCGCCGCCGAAGGTGCCGGTGCCGGTCGCCACGTCGTTGGCGACGATCCAGTCGCAGCCCTTCTTGGCCAGCTTGGCGGCGGCGTAGGCCAGCACGTCGCGCGTCTCGGCGGCGAAGCCCACCACCAGGCGGGGCCGCGCCGGGCCGGCCTGGGCCAGGGTGGCCAGGATGTCGGGGTTCTCCGCCAGGGTCAGGGTGGGCGGGCCGTCTGGGCCCTTCTTCACCTTGTCGCCTGCGGCGGCCGCCACGCGCCAATCGGCCACGGCGGCGGCGCAGACGGCGATGTCGGCCGGAAGCGCGCCCTGACTGGCGGCCAGCATCTCGGCCGCCGTCTCCACCCGCACCACGCGCACGCCCATTGGGTCGGCCAGGGTGACGGGGCCGCTGACCAGGGTCACGTCGGCACCCAACGCCGCCAGGGCCGCCGCCACGGCATGGCCCTGCTTGCCGGATGACCGGTTGGCGATGTAGCGCACGGGGTCGATAGGTTCATGGGTGGGGCCGCTGGTCACCACGGCGCGGCGGCCGGCCAGGGGTTTGGACGCGCTCTGCCCGGCGAAAAAGGCGGCGATGGCGGCCACGATCTCCATCGGCTCCACCATGCGGCCGGAGCCGACCTCACCGCAGGCCATGTCGCCGGCGGCGGGCCCCAGGCGCCGGATGCCGCGCTGTTCCAGGATGCGGACGTTGGCCTGGGTGGCCGGATTGGTCCACATCATGACATTCATGGCCGGCACCACCAGCACCGGCTTGTCGGTGGCCAGCAGCGCCGTCGTCGCCAGGTCATTGGCCATGCCGGCGGCCATGCGCGCCAGGATGTCGGCGCTGGCCGGCGCCACCACCACCAGGTCGGCTTCGCGCGACAGGCGGATGTGGCCCATTTCTGATTCGTCGGTCAGGGAGAAGAGGTCGGTGTAGACCTTCTCCTCCGAAAGGGCGGCCACGGACAGGGGGGTGACGAACTGCTGCGCCGCCTGCGTCAGGACGGCGCGCACGCGCACGCCCCGCTCCCTCAACCGGCGGATCAGCTCCAGGCATTTATAGGCCGCGATGCCGCCGGAAATGATCAGCAGCAGACGCTTGCCATCCAGAACGCTGTAATCCGGGGTCGCGGACAAGAGGGCACCTTCGGAACCGGTTTCCCCAAAGGATATCGGGGAAACGACATCACCCACCGGACAATCTTGGCAATGCACGGAGAGGCGTTGTGAAATCAATAAATATGGAGTCGCCGGCCTTTGCGCAAGCGACAGTTCGCCACTGCGCCCACAGCGCAGAGGTCGGAGAATCAGGGTTGAAATTCACGTGAAGAATCGCGTGGCACCGCCCCTGATTAACGGGCGGCTGATTGACGGGTGGCGGCCGTCGAGGGGCACGGGGCCACAGCGGCATGGGGACGAGCCCCATGCCGCCGGTCACGCCCCGGGGGTAAATCAGCCCGCCGTCAAGCCCCGCAACTGGCGGGTGGCCACCGCCAGCATGGCCACGTCCAGGTGCGCCACGCCGCGCAGTTCCGCCAGCAGGGACTGGATGCGGTCCACCGGTCCGGCCTTGGCCGCCAGCCAACTGTCGATCAGGGCGGCCGCATCGTCGCCCTCGCCCGCCAGCACCCGGGCCGCCAGGCGGCCCTGCAGGCTGTAGAGGTCGTCGATGATGGCGCCCAGCGCCTGGCGCTGCCAATGCGTGGTGGTCTTCACCGCCTCCGCCCGGCCGCGCAGCCAGTCGAAGCCCAGCCGCTCGCCCAGCGCGAAGTGGACGGCCGCGACCTTGTCCACCCCGCGGTTGGTTTCCACCGCGATCTGGCTGATGTCGGTGGCGGCCCCCAGGGCGGAGAGCGCCGCGACGTGGTGGGCCAGCTCCGCCGGCACGCCCGCCTGTTCCAGCGCGTCCTTCTTGGCCCCCAAGTCGGCGGCGGCGTCGGGCGACAGGATGTCGGCCAGCGCCTTGGACAGCACCTTCACCGCCGGCGCCAGGCGGGCGATGCCCGCCGCCATGTCCAGCGGATGGCTGTTGTTCAGCAGCGTCCAGGGCACCGCGCGGCGCAGCAGGCGGCGGGTGGCTAGGCCCATGTCGGTCTGGACCGCCGCCGGCACCTGGTTGTCCAGGGCGTCGATGGCCTTCCACACCGCCGGCAGGCCATAGGCGTCGCGGACGATGTGATAGGCGCGGGCCACGTCGGCCTCACCCATGCCGGTCTGTTCCACCATCTCGGCCACAAAGCTGGGACCGACGCGGTTCACCATGCTGTTGGTGGCCACGGTGGCGATGATCTCCCGCCGCAGCTGATGGCCGGCCACCGCCTGCGGGTACTGCCGCTGCAGGCTTTCCGGGAAATACTCCACCAGGTCGGCCGCCATCTTGGCATCGTCCGGCAGGTCGGAGTTCAGCAGCTTGTCGTAAAGGTCGATCTTGGCATAGGCCAGCAGCACCGCCGTCTCCGGCCGCGTCAGGCCCCGGCGGGCCTGGGCGCGCAGCGCCACCTCCTCATCCGTCGGCAGGAACTCGATGGCGCGGTTCAGCTTGCCCGCCTTTTCCATGAGGCGGATGAAGCGGGCCAGGTCGTCCAGCGTGTCGGGCGCCACCGCCTCATCGATGGAAAGGGCCTGGGTCTGCTGGTAGTTGTCGGCCAGCACCAGGTCCGCCACGTCGTCGGTCATGGTGGCCAGCAGGGCGTCGCGCTGGGGCAGGGTCATGCTGCCCCTGTCCATCACGTCGCGCAGCAGGATCTTGATGTTGACCTCATGGTCCGAGGTGTCGACGCCGGCGGAGTTGTCGATGGCGTCGGTGTTGAGCCGCACGCCCGCCTGCGCCGCCTCGATGCGGCCGCGCTGGGTAAAGCCCAGGTTGGCGCCCTCGCCCACCACCTTGGCACGGACCTGGCGGCCGTCGATGCGCAGGGCGTCGTTGGCCTTGTCGCCCACCTCGGCGTTGCTCTCGCCCCCGGCCTTGACATAGGTGCCGATGCCGCCCAGCCACAGCAGGTCGACCTCCGCCTTCAGGATGGCCTGCATCAGCTCCGCCGGGGTCAGGCGCTCGGCCGTGATGCCCAGAACCGCCCGGATCTCGGGCGACAGCGGAATGGACTTGGCGCCACGCTCGAAGATGCCGCCGCCCGGGGACAGCTTGGACTTGTCATAGTCCCCCCAGGACGAGCGCGGCAGGTCGAACATGCGCTTGCGCTCTTCCCAGCTGCTGGCCGCGTCCGGGTTGGGGTCCAGGAAGATATGGCGGTGGTCGAAGGCCGCCACCAGGCGGATATGCCGGGACAGCAGCATGCCGTTGCCGAACACGTCGCCCGACATGTCGCCCACGCCCACGACGGTGAAATCCTGGGTCTGGCAATCGCGGCCCAGTTCACGGAAGTGGCGCTTCACCGCCTCCCACGCGCCGCGCGCGGTGATGCCCATCTTCTTGTGGTCATAGCCGGCCGACCCGCCGGAGGCGAAGGCGTCGTCCAGCCAGAAACCATAGTCGCGGCTGACGCCGTTGGCGATGTCGGAGAAGGTGGCCGTGCCCTTGTCGGCCGCGACCACCAGATAGGGGTCGTCGCCGTCCAGGCGCACCACGTCCCGGGGCGGCACCACCTGGCCCTTCACCAGGTTGTCGGTGATGTCCAGCAGGCCGCGCATCATGGTCTTGTAGCACTCGATGCCTTCGGCCAGCGCCGCCTCGCGGCCGGCGGAGGGCGGCGGCGGGTTCTTCACCACGAAGCCGCCCTTGGACCCCATGGGCACGATGACGGCGTTCTTCACCATCTGCGCCTTGATCAGGCCCAGAATCTCGGTGCGGAAATCCTCCTTGCGGTCGGACCAGCGGATGCCGCCGCGCGCCACCTTGCCGCCGCGCAGGTGCACGGCCTCGACCCGGGGGCTGTAGACCCAGATTTCCACCATGGGCCGGGGCAGCGGCAGGTCGTCGATGGATCGGCTGTCCAGCTTGAACGACAGATAGCTCTTGGGCTGGCCGTCGGCGCCCTTCTGGAAGAAGTTGGTGCGCAGGGTGGCGCGGATGAGGTTCAGCATCCGGCGCAGGATGCGGTCCTCATCCAGGTTGGTGACCTGGTCCAGGGCGTGGTCGATCTCCACCACCAGACCCATGCGCTGGCTGTCCACCTCTTCCCGGCCCAGCTTGGCCAGGATGGCCGGGTCATGGGCCAGGTGGAACAGGCGCACCAGCAGCTTGGTGATGCCCACATGGGCCGCCAGCGTGTCCTCGATATAGGACTGGGAGAAGTCGAAGCGGGCCTGGCGCAGATACTTGGCGTAGGCGCGCACCATGGTGACGTCGCGCCAGGCCAAACCGGCCCCCAGCACCAGCTTGTTGAAGCCGTCGGTCTGGGCCTCGCCGGTCCAGACGCGCATGAAGGCGTCCTCGAACGCCTCCTTCACCGCGTCCAGCTCGACGGCCTGGCCGTTGGCCATCTTCATCTCGAAGTCCTGAATCCAGATGGACTTTTCGCGGCCGGGGATGCGCACCTCGTGCGGGCCCCCTTCCGCCAGGATCTTCAGGCCCAGATCCTCCAGCATGGGCAGGGCCTGGGACAGCTGCACCGGCGTGTCGTCGTGGTAGACCTTGAAGAACAGCTCGTGCGGCTCCGCCTCCACCGGGCGGTGCAGGTTCAGCGCGATCCGGCCCGTGGCCGCCACCGCCTCCAGCCGCTCGATATCCATCACGGCGGCTTCGGGGCTGTAGATCTCGCGATAACCCTCGGCCAGGGTGCCGCGACGATAGCGCCGGGCCAGGCGCAGGCCGACCTCCTCGCCCTTGGCATCCACCAGGGCCTGCTGCAGCCGTTCACCCCAACCGCGCGCCGCTTCGATCAGCGTCTCCTCGACATCGCGGACGTCGTAGTCGGGCACCTTGCCGGGGGTGGTCTGGATGATGATGTGGGCGCGGGCCAGCACACTTTCCGACAGCATCACATGATACTGCGTGGTCTTGCCCTCGAACGCCGTTTCCAGGATGCCCTGCAGCTTCAGGCGCAGGTCGGTGTCGTAGCGGTCGCGGGGGACGTAGATCAGCGCGCTGACGAAGCGTTCGAACGGGTCCTTGCGCACGAATAGGGCCACGCGCTGGCGGTCCTGCAGGTGCAGCACGCCCATGGCGATGTCGAACAGTTCGTCGTCGCCGATTTGGAACAACTCATCCCGGGGATAGGTCTCCAGGATGTGCAGCAGCGCCTTGCCATCGTGGCTGGACTTGTCGAAGCCCGCCCGCTCCAGCGCCCGGTTCACCTTCTGGCGCAGATAGGGGATTTCGCGGGCCGCGCGGTTGTAGGCGACCGAGGTGAACAGGCCGACGAACAGCCGCTCGCCGATCTCCACGCCATTGTCGTCGAACAGCTTCACCATCACGGCGTCCAGCGGCGCCGGGCGGTGGACGGTGGAATCCTTGTTGGCCTTGGTCACCATGATGGCGCGCGGCTGGCGCACGAAGGCGCGCACGTCCGGCGGCAGCTGGGAGAAATAGCGCAGGCCGTCGAAGACCGAGACCTCGTCATCGCGCAGGATGCCCAGGCCGGCGCCGCTGAGGATATCCAGCGTGTCCTGGCCATCCTCCTTGCCGAAGCGGTACTCGCGGACTCCTAAGAAGATGAAATGGTCGTCGTCGACCCAGCGCAGGAAGTCCAGGCCCTCCGCCACCTCGGCGGCGTCCAGGGGCTGGTTGGCCTTCTGCGAGTCGGCGATGGTTTCGGCCACGCGGCTGCGCATGGCCTCGAAATCCTCCACGGCGGCGCGCACGTCGGCCAGGACGCGCACCAGGCCGGCGCGGACCTTTTCCAGAAGCTCGGGGGAGGTCTGCTGGTCCACCTCCACATGCATGAAGCTTTCGGCCTTGGCGTCGGCGGGGGCGGCGTGCGGCTCATACAGCTCAACCAGACGGCCGTCCGCGTCGCGCTTCACCTTGACCACCGGGTGGATCACCAGGTGCACCGTCAGGCCATGGCGGTTCAGCTCCGCCGAGACGCTGTCCACCAGGAAGGGCATGTCGTCATTGACGATCTCCACCACCGTGTGGGGGGCGTGCCAGCCGTCCTGCTCCACCTTGGGATTGCAGACGCGCACCTGGGCGGTCTCGGGCTTGCGCACCGCGCCGAACTGCCACATGGCGATGGCGGCGCCGTACAGCTCGTCGCTGCTGCTGCGCAGGATGTCGTCCGGGGGCACGTTGGCGTAGAACTGCCGGACGAAGCGTTCCGCCGGGCCGGCCTTTTCCCGGGCCAGGCGGTCCCGCACCTTGGCGGCGATCTGTTCGGTCAGTTCGGATTTGCGCTGTTCTGCTTTGAGCGCCATGGGTCTTCTCTCCCGAAGTCGGGCCGTCTCTCATGCGGGCGGCCCGTTAATTCGCGGGGCCTACCATAGGCAAATCACGGCATCGAAACGAAGCGGCATCCTGCCCCACAGGACAATAAGCAGATTGTCGTCTTTTAACAGGGGCCGGTGAACTTTCTCTTGCTGTCAAAAGCGTCTCGGACAACACATTCTGTCGCGCGCCGGGACGGCCCACCGCCCCTTGGCGGGTAAATTCGCCCACGCAACAGATTTGGCGGGAGACTCGTGACCAGCGACCGGCAGCCCCAAACCGCACAACCGAACAGTCAGCCGGCAGCCGACCGCGCCTCCATCGGCCTGACCGCCGTCATCGTGGCGGTGACGCGCGAGGTGCCGCGCGTGCTGGTGGTGCGCCGGCTGACGCATGACCTGGCCACGCCGCAGCAGCAGGCCAGCGGCGATTGGGACGCCCTGCCCTTCGGCCCCTTCGCGCCCGAGCGCCATCGTACCCTGGAACAGGGATTGCGCCGCTGGGTGACCGAGCTGACGGGCCTGCCCCTGGGCTATGTGGAGCAGCTCTACACCTTCGGCGACCGCTACCGCGACCTGCGCGAGGTGGACGGGGAGCCGCGCGTCGTTTCCGTCGGCTACATCGCCCTGACGCGCGAGGCGCCGCTGTCGGGCTCGGGCGCCGCCGAGTGGCACGACTGGTACAGCTATTTCCCGTGGGAGGACTGGCGCGACGGTCGCCCGTCCATGATCGGCCGCATCCTGTTGCCGGCGCTGGAACGCTGGGCGGCCCACGACGCGGACCGCGACCCCGATTTGGCGGCGCAGCGCCGCGACCGGGTGCACACCACCTTCAGTCCCGACGACGACGCCTGGGATTATGAACGGGTGCTGGAGCGGTACGAGCTGCTGTACGAGGCCGGGTTGGTGGCGGAGGCGCCGCGCGACCGCGCCGTGCTGGCCAAACTGGCACAGAACGGCACGCTGCCGGCCGACGTGGCCGGCCTGTGGTCCGGCCCGGCGCAGCCCGACGCCCTGGCTGCCACCGGCATCCCCATGGCGCAGGACAACCGCCGCATCCTGGCGGCGGCCTTGGGCCGGGTGCGGGGAAAGCTGAAATACCGCCCGGTGGTGTTCGACCTGCTGCCGCCGCAGTTCACGCTGTTCCAGCTGCAGCGCCTGGTGGAGGCGCTGTCGGGCGTGCGCCTGCACAAGCAGAATTTCCGCCGCCTGCTGATCGCCGGCGGCCTGGTGGAGCCCACGGGCGCCTTGGAAGTGCGCACGGGCGGCCGGCCGGCGGAACTCTACCGCTTCCGCCGCGAAATCCTGCGGGAACGCGCCGCTGCGGGCGTGGGTCTGCCGACCATTCGCATCACGGAGTGATGGGTTTTACTCCAAATACGCATCCACCTCGGCGGCGGCGCGGTCCAGCGGCCAGTCCAGCCGGTCGATGATCTGCTCGACGGCGGCGTCGGCGTCCAGCGCCCGACGGCCCAGCCGGTCCAGGATGTCGTTCAGAACGTTCTCCTCCGCCACCGTGGCCGGGGCGTAGGACTTCAGGATCTCAAGCGCCTTGCTCATGGGACTGCCGGACTCGCTTCTACATTGCGACTATGGGGGCAGGGTTTATAACACGCCCCGCCCGCCCCCGCATCGCCGCAGCCACGCCGGCACCAAACGTTTGGTGCCGGCGTGGCATGGGCACATCACCCCCGGCGGAAGCGGGCCGCGACCTCCAGGTGGGGGGACCACAGGAACTGGTCCACCGGCACCAGGCGTTCCAGGACATAGCCGCCGCCCAGCAGCAGGGCGGCATCGCGGGCGAAACTGACCGGATTGCAGGAAATGGCGACCACCACCGGCACATTGGATGCCGCCAGCGCCGCCGCCTGGGACGCGGCACCCGCGCGCGGCGGATCGAACACCACCGCCTGGTAGGCCGACAGTTCCGAGGGCGACAGCGGCTCCTTGAACAGGTCGCGCCGTTCGACCGTCACGGAATGGGTGCCGGCGGCCTGGCGGGCCGCCGCCTCCAACGCCGTCAGGGCCGGCCCATCCCCCTCCACCGCGTGGACGGGCGCCAGCGTGGCAAGGGGGAAGGTCAGGGTGCCGCTGCCGGCGAACAGGTCGGCCACACGGGCCCCTTGTGCCCCTTTTTCCTGCGCAAGGGCCGCGCTGGCGCCAGCCAGGGCCTCGGCCACCAGGGCGGCCTCCCCTTCGGCGCTGGCCTGCAGGAAAGAACCGGCGGGCGGCGACACCGTCACCGGGCCGAAGCGCACCACGCCCGTGCGGCGCAGCGCGATGGGTTCCACGGGCGCGCCCGGCCGCTTGGACCAGGTGAGGCGGGCCAGGTCATGCGCCTCGGCGAAGGCCCCCAACATCTCCAGCGCGCCCAGGTCCGGCTGCGGCAGGCCCACCAGCACAACGTCGGGCCCGTCATCCAGCAGGGTCAGGGCGACGTCCAGCGTGTGCTCATCCGGCAGCAGGTCCAGCAGCAGGGCGCGCAAGGGGGCGATCAGCGCCATCAGGCGCGGCGCCAGCACCGTGCATTCCTCGATATCCACCAGGCGGTGGCTGGCGCGCTCGTTAAAGCCCAGCCACAAGCGGCGCCCCCGGCGCGCGGCGGCCAGCACGGCCCGCCGGCGGGCATGGGGCGGCGTCCGCACCAGAGGAGCCATGGGAAGGTCGGTGATGCCGGCGCGGCTCAGCGCGTGGCGCAACTGCTCCACCTTCCAGGCGCCGTAGGTGTCGGGGTCCATATGCTGCAGGGTGCAGCCGCCGCAGGTGCCGAAATGCCGGCAGGCGGGTTCGGCCCGGCCCGGCCCCTCAGCCAACAGCGACACCGGTTCCACCAGCCAGCCTTCGCCCCGCTCCTGCGCGAAGCGCACCATCAGCCGGTCGCCCACCAGGGTCTGGGGCACGAACAGGCGGTGGTTCGGCCCGTACGGCTCCTGCCAGTGGGCGACGCCGTCACCCAGGGCGCCCACGGTTTCCACGGTGATCTCGACCGGGCCCGTGGTGGGCGGTTCCACGGGCGGGCGGGCGGCGGGACGGCGGGGCTGGGGACGGCCGCCGGAGGACTTGCCACCAAAGGACTTGCTACCGGGGGTCTTGCCACGGCTGGGGGCGGGACGGCGGCTCACAGGAAACCCTCCAAGGCGGAACGCAGGTCATCGGGAATGGGCGTGGGCCGGTGGCTGGCGGCGTCCACCAGGACCGAGACGGACAGGGCGGTGGCATGGCAGCGGTCGCCAACGAACAGGCCGCTGCCTGTGGTCCAGGACGTGCGGCCCAGGCGCGCCACCCGCGTGCCGACGCGCACAGCGTTGGGGTAGGTGATCTCCGCCAGGTAGTCGATGGTGATCTTGCGCATCACGATGGCGTGGCCGCGCATGTCCACCCGCGCCCGCAACGCGTGATGCAAGGCCACCCGGCCTGATTCGAAATAGACGCCAAAGGCGTTGTTGTTGACGTGGCCCACCGGGTCCAGGTCGTTGAAACGCACATGCTCGTCCGTCCAGAAGCCGTAGCTGGCGGCCTCCGCCAGGTCGAAAGGCGGATCGGCGGCGCCGGGTCCGGGAGGAAGCGGGGCCTGTGAAAATGACGGCGGGACGGACACGGGCGTTAAGTTCCTGTGACGGGGCATGATTTGCCCCGGGGATTAGGGGTGCGGGGTGACTTTTGGCCAGCCGGGCGGCGTGACGGCACCGGGCAAGGATGCTATAGCTGGCCCACGAGCTGATCCATACACCCTATTATCACAGTGAAGGTCTGCCATGAGCGACACCAACAACTCCACCGCGGAAGCCCTGTTCGAGAAGGCGCTGAGCGTCGCGGAAAAGCATCTTGAGGCGGCGCTCAAGGAGGCGGGCCCCCTGGCCGCCTATGTCGCGGTCGCCATGATCGAAGTGGCCGTCAACCAGGCGGTGGAGGAAACCACCCACCAGGACGTGGTCGACATGCTGCACGACCTGGCCAACCAGATCGAGCAGGACGCCGACGAGGAAGAGGAATAATCGTCGCCTCCTCACGGCCGATTGAACGTTTTCCGGCGGCGCCGGCGCCCGCCCCTTCCCGTCCTGGTCCCAGGGCGGCATGGGGTGGCGCCGGCGTTGCTGCTTTTGGGGCACCCCACCCGGATAGCGGCCTTATTATGCATAAATTTTAGGCAGTTCACGCACAGTTTGCCGTCATAGGCACTGATATTTGATAAGCCGCGATGCTAATACGTTGATTTACCTGACACGCGGACGAAGATTTTGAGATAATTTCGCCCACCCTTTGGGCATGAAGCCCACCATACCGCCCCTGCCGCACCAATACAGCCTACAATTTAATCACCCGGCGACACACCGGCGCGCACCCAAGGCCCGGCACAGCGCCCGGATGTATCGCGGCACGAAGTTTGAAAGAAGGGGCGACGCGCTTTTTTGAGGCGCGGGTTCGCGGACGGCTGGCGGACCGGGCCGGTGACGGACTACGCGGTGACTGGGAATGGGGTGTGGGATGAGCGGTTTGGGTAAGCGTTTCCTGGGATTGGGCGCCATGGCGCTGGCGGCGGGCCTGCCCGCCCTGGCGGCGGCGCAAGACGCGGCGGCCCCGGCGGCCCCCACGATCAGCGGCGGCGACACGGCGTGGATGCTGATGTCCACGGCCCTGGTGCTGATGATGACCATCCCCGGCCTGGCGCTGTTCTACGGCGGCATGGTGCGCAAGTTCAACGTGCTGGCCATGGTGATGCAGAGCTTCACCATCACCTGCCTGGTCACGGTCATCTGGGCGGTGGTGGGCTACAGCCTGTCCTTCACCGCCGCCAGCGATGCCACCGACGCCAAGGAATTCATCGGCGGCTTCAGCCGCGTGCTGCTGGCGGGCATGGACCCCACCGGCACCCACGCCCTGGCCCCGACGATCCCGGAGCCGGTGTTCATGATGTACCAGATGACCTTCGCGATCATCACGCCGGCCCTGATCACCGGCGCCTTCGCCGATCGCATGAAGTTCTCCTCCATGCTGGTGTTCATCACCTTGTGGTCGCTGCTGGTCTACGCCCCGGTGGCCCACACCGTCTGGCACCCCAACGGCTTCATGGCCAAGCTGGGCGTGCTGGACTTCGCCGGCGGCACCGTCGTGCATATCAACGCCGGCATCGCCGGCCTGGTGGCCTGCCTGGTCATCGGCAAGCGCAAGGGCTACCCCAACGCCGACTTCAGCCCCCATAACCTGGTGCTGAGCCTCATCGGCGCCTCCCTCCTGTGGGTGGGCTGGTTCGGCTTCAACGCCGGCTCCGCCCTGACCGCCGGCCCCCGCGCCGGCATGGCCATGACCGTGACCCAGGTGGCCACGGGCGCCGCGGCCCTGGCCTGGGTGTTCGTGGAATGGGCCCTGAAGGGCAAGCCCTCGGTCCTGGGCATCATCTCGGGGGCCGTGGCCGGCCTGGTGGCCATCACCCCGGCCGCCGGCTTCGTCGACACCGTTGGCGCCTTCGCCATCGGCATCGCCGCCGGCGTCATCTGCTTCTTCACCGCCACCTCGCTGAAGAAGGCCCTGGGTTATGACGACAGCCTGGACGCCTTCGGCGTGCACGGCATCGGCGGCATCGTCGGCGCCATCCTGACGGGCGTGTTCGCCAAGATGTCCATCGGCAACAGCGAAGGCGCCTTCGCCGCCGCCCTGAAGGACGATCCCGCCGCCAAGCTGGGCCTGATCGAGGGCAATGTGGGCCAGGTGCTGACCCAGCTGGAGGGTGTGGCCTTCACCGTCGTGTGGTGCGGCGTCATCACCTTCATCCTGCTGAAGATCATCGACCTGGTGATCGGCCTGCGCGTCGATGAGGACATCGAGCGCGACGGCCTGGACATCGCCCTGCACGGCGAGTCCATCCACTAGAAGGGCGGGACAGCCCCAACGGAAACCGCCGCCGGGCACGACCTCGGCGGCGGTTTTCATTTGGGCCTGTGGTAAGCGACGGTCACCCCGCCGCCGCCGCGGTGGGACGGATTTCGCCGACGGTATCGCCCCGGCGGCTGGTGACCGGGGCGACGGCCAGGTGGGCGACGCCGTCCCACACCGTGTCGGGCAGCACGCCCAGGCGCTTCAGCACCGCCGCCATGGCCGGGCCGGCGGCGCGGGGCGCTCCGTCCTCGATCTTCAGGGCGATGCCCAGCCCGTGTTCCGGCAGGACGGCGCAGCACACGCCCTCCGCCCCCGACTTCAGCAGCACGGCGGAGTTGGCGGCGCGCATGACGTCGGTATCGAAATTGCCCGTACCGCCCACCAGCTCGGGGTGTTTGCCCCAGGCCCGGCGCAGGCGCAGCACCGCCGCCGCCCGCCGGTCGGGCAGGCTGTCGGGGTCGGCCAGGCGGGCCATGCCCAGGGCCAGGGCGCCCAGGGGCAGGCCGATGGTGGGGATGGAGCAGCCGTCGACGCCCCAGGGGGCGCGGCTGAGGTCATGGCCCGTCACCTGCTCGATGACGCCCAGGATGCGCTGCTGCACCGGGTGCTGATACCGGACATAGCCCGCCAGCTTCTCCCCCTTGTGCTTGGCCACGGCCAGGAAGCCGGTGTGCTTGCCGGAGCAGTTGTTGTGCAGGGCGGTGGGCTTTTGCCCGGCCGCCAGCAGGGCCGCCGCTGTTGGCTCATGCGTCGGCAGGTGGGCGCCGCACTCCAGGTCGTCCACCGACAGGCCCAGCCGATCCAGCCAGGCGGCCACGCGTTCGGTGTGCATGGCCTCCCCCTGGTGGGAGGCGCAGGCCAGCGCCAATTCCTCATCCGTCACGGCATAGGCGTCGGCCGCCCCGCTTTCGATCAGGGGGATGGCCTGCAAGGCCTTGTTGGAGGAGCGTGGGTAGACCAGGCCGTCGACGTCACCCCAGTGGGCCACCACGCGGGCGCCGGCATCGACCACGACCACGCGGCCGCGGTGGCGGGATTCCACCATGGCCCCGCGCGTCACCTCCACCAGGATGGGGGCGTCGGAGCGGTCGGGGATGTCCACCTGGCGCACCGTCGCCGGGTCATGGGCGGCAGGTTGATGGTCATGGCCGCCGCAGCAGCCGTCGCCGTGGGAATGATCGTGGTCGTCGTGCATGTGGCCGGCCGCCCTGGCTGGAGGATCAGTACGCCCGCGTTCTCCCCCGGCCGCGGCATGACTGCAATCCTGTTTCCCGGGGGGCTGGAACCTTGCCCAAGCGGCTTGCCTTGTGCAAGGTGCGCGACATGCGCGGATATTTCGCCCTGGGCGCCGAGGGGATCAGCAAGTCGGGCAACATCGGGACCATCATGCGCTCCGGCCACGCGTTCGGGGCGAGCTTTGTGTTCACCGTGAACGCCGCCCTGGACCTGGACGAGGTGAACCGGGTCGACACGTCCGGTGGGCAGGACCATGTCCCGCTCTACACCTATCCCAGCGTCTCGGCCATGACCCTGCCGGAGGGCTGCACCCTGGTGGGTGTGGAACTGACGGATGACGCGGTGGACCTGCCCAGCTTCCGCCACCCGCTGCGGGCCGCCTATGTCCTGGGGCCGGAGCGCGGCAGTTTGTCGCCGGCCATGCAGGCACGCTGCGACCACGTCATCAAGATCCCCATCAAGTTCTGCGTCAACGTGGCCGTGGCCGCCGCCATCGTCATGTACGACCGCATGATCTCCCTGGGCCGTTTCGCCGAGCGGCCCGTGCGCGCCGGCGGCCCGGTGGCGCCCGCCCCCACCCATGTCCACGGCCGGCAGAAGATCCGCAACGTGGACAGCAAGCGCATGCGCCCCCTGCTGGGCGGCTGGGAATAAACCCTTTGTATCAAGGGCGGACGCCTGGGAAACCGCGTCCGCCGTTCCCATATCCATGGTCTGTCATGAGTGGCCTGCCCGCCGCCGCCCACCCTGCCCAAGGGGCGCGCCTTTTCGCGGTCGCGGAGTCCTTCACCGCCCGGCCCGCGCGCGGCCGGCATCAGAGGAGACCGACGCCATGCCGTTCCGCCGGAATCATCATCCGACACCCTTTATGACCGTGGCCGTCGCGGCTGGCGCCCTGATGGCCGGCATGTTGCTGGCGGCCCCCGTCGGGGCGCAGCAGGCCGCCCAACCCGCCGCGGCGTCGCAGGTGGCGCCAGGCCCCCGCGTGGCCGAACCGGTGACACAGTCGGCTACCCCGCCGGCCGACATCATCATCACCCCGCGCGACTTCCCCAACCCGGACGAGAACGACGCCTTTCACCAGGCGGAGTATGAGCGGCTGAACGCCATCTACGGCAAGCCGGTGCCGCTGAACACCCGGGTGGGCACCTTGATGGACGTGCCCCAGGGCAAGTTGCCGCAGGACCGGTCCGCCCTGCGCGCCATCATCGCCGACCCGGACACCCCGCACCTGATCCAGGTGCTGTCGCCCGAGTCGAAATAAGGGCGCGACTGCGGGCGCCGGAGAGTTCTGGGGAGCCGAAGGCGACCTGGAAATCGAGGAGAGCCAAGCCGGCGGATGCTGACGCCCGGCGCTTGAGGGGGCATTTGAGCGGCCACGATCAAATGCCGCGCGATTGCCTTCCCCCTGAAACGCGAACGGCCCGCCGGAACACCGGGCGGGCCGCTGAAGCGCAGTGCAGGACGCCGACGGGTCAGTCGTTGCGGATCTGCATGTAGGCGATGGGGTTCAGATCCCAGGGGAAATGAATCCAGGTATCCTGCGACACCTCGGTGATGAAGGTGTCGACCAGCGGGCGGCCGGCCGGCTTGGCATAGATGGTGGCGAAATGCGCCTTGGGCATCATGTTGCGCACGATGGCGGCGGTCTTGCCGGTGTCGACCAGATCGTCGACGATCAGCCAGCCCTCACCCTCGCCCTCGACCGCCACCGGCGCCTTCAGGTTCTGGGCGGTGCGCTGGTTCTGGTGGTCGTAGCTGCTGATGCAGATGGTGTCGATCAGGCGGATGTTCAGTTCGCGCGCCAGGATGGCCGCCGGCACCAGGCCGCCGCGGGTAATGGCGACGATGCCCTTCCACGGCCCCTTGTCGCTGATGCGCCAGGCCAGCGCCTTGGCATGACGGTGCAGCTCTTCCCAAGTGACGGGGAAGTTCTTGGCGGTATCGGCGTGATGGGACGACATGGGGGCGGCGCTCCGCGAGACGGTCAAAAATTTAACGCAAGTGCAAGATCGGGTAGATAGCCCATCCCCATCGCCTCGACAATGCACGGCGACGCACCGGCGTCCCGCTCCCCATGCGCGTCCCGCAGGCGCCCCAGGGGCGCTCCACCGGGCCTCGTGAAGAAAATGCATCGGGAGCGAAAAAAGCTGTTGCGTCCCCCCCGATCATCCTCTACAAGCACCCACCTCACCGGCCGACACCGGCGAGACGAAAAAGCGCCCGTAGCTCAATTGGATAGAGCACCAGACTACGAATCTGGGGGTTGGAGGTTCGAGTCCTTCCGGGCGCGCCATTCGCTTCAATAGCCAGCGAATGATGATCTCAGACCGTTGAGTAAATCCGGTCATTTCCACTTCAGACAGCTCCTACCTTCATATTCGCTTTTTCCGTTTGGCACGCGTCTGGCGCCATCTCCCGTCGCCGTTCTTTGACTCAGCCGGTCGCCAGGCCTCCTGGCACCAGCGCCAATTCAACGCCCCACAATAACAAATTGTTAGTGTTTAATTATTCGCCATTGCATCACATTATTCGTCAAATGCTGGACGGTCATGCGACGAAGGGTGGGGATATGACCCTGGCGGGGCTTTCCCTTAAACCCATATCAGGCATAATGATCTGAATTCGCGCTGGGAATGGCGCGACCCCGCCCACGATCCAGGAGCCTGCGATGACCGTCCGCGCCACCTTCTCCGCCCTGGGCGTCGCCGCCCTGATGACCCTTCCCGTGCTGTTGCCCGTTGGCGCCGCGGCCCAGGTCGCCGCCCCGCAGGTGGGCGCTGTGGAATTGAAGCAGCCGCTGCCCTATCCCTATGACGAGACCATCGACAACGCCGCCGTGAACGCCCAGGTGGACGCCGCCCTGGCCAAGGCGAAAAAGGAGCACAAGCGCGTGCTGCTGGACTTCGGCGGCAACTGGTGCGGTGACTGCCGCGTGCTGGCCGGCCTGGTGGAACTGCCGGAGGTGCACAGCTTCCTGGACAAGAACTTCGTCATGGTGACGGTGGATGTCGGCCGTTACACCAAGAACATGGACGTGCCCGCCCGCTTTGGCGTGCCGAAGTTCAAGGGCGTGCCCACCGTGCTGGTGGTGGAGGCTGACGGCACCCTGGTGAACGGCGACGCGTCCTTCGACCTGACCGACGCCCGCCACATGGAGCCGCAGGCCGTGGTCGACTGGCTGGCCAAGTGGGCCAAGCCGGCGAAGACGGCGTCCAAGTAAAGAGTCCGGCGAAGACGGCGTCGCGCCGAAGACATTGTCGAAGGCGGCCCCGCGTGCTGCACGGGGGTGCCGTCACAAGACCGTAACGCAAGGGCCCTATCACAGGCGGACGAAGAATGTGTCTTCGTCCCACCCGTGATGGGGTCTTTTGCTGTCCGCCACCCTCCCTTCCCCGCCCGGCCCTTCCCCGCCCGGCCCTTTCCCGCCCGGCCGCTGGCCCTGGGTCTTGCTGGCCCTGTATCCGCTGGCGGGGCTGCTGGACCCGCTGCTGGTGTCGGCCGTGCCCGGCTGGGCGCCCTGGAACGTGCGCGCCGGCATCGGCCTGGCGCTGGTGATGCTGTGGGGGCCTGGGCGCCTGACCCTGGCCATGCCCATGGTCATGGTGGCGGCCGTGGCCGGTCTGGCGTTGCGCGCCATTGTGCTTCCATCCAGCATGCCCTTCGCCCCCGCCCTGGCCATCCCGACCCTGGCGGAGCCGCTGGTCTTCGCCGTCCCCGGCCTGCTGCTGGCCCGGCGCCTGCGCCGCGATGGCGACAGCTATGTGCTGGAGGATGCGGACGGCGTCACGCGCCTTCTGGTTCTGGCCATGGCCGGGGCGCTGGGGCAGAGCCTGTTGCTGCTGGCCCTGGCCCGGTTCCTGCCGGGCTGGCCCCTGGCCGGGGGCACCATGACCGGCTGGGACGGCAGGGCGATGGCGGCCGACCCGCTGACCGCCGCCCTGCAGCATTGGGTGGGCGACATGGCCGGGGTGACGGTGGCCGCCACCCTGGCCCTGATGGCGCCACGCCTGGCCCGGCGGCTGCGGCCGGCCCATCTGTGGCGGGCGCAAACCCTGGGCCAGATCGCCGGCATCTGCCTGTCGGTGGCGGTGATCTTCCCCCGCGTGGTGGGGTCACGCTTCTATCCGGTGTTCATCCCCCTGGTCTGGGTGGCGGCGGGCAGCGGCCTGCCCGGCGCGGTGCTGGCCCTGGCCGCCCTGGAAACCGGCCTGAGCCTGGGCATCGCCATCTGCGACATCCAGCCTTATCAGGCGCTGAAGCTGCAAATCCTGATGCTGTCGCTGGCCATGACCGGCCTGCTGCTGGGGGCGGTGATCTCGGAACGCGAGCGGGTGCGGGCGGCAGCGGCCAAGGGCGAGGCACGGCTGAAAACCCTGATCGAGCTGGCGCCGGACGGCATCGTCATCCTGGACACCGATGGCCGGGTGGAGGAGGTCAACCGCGTGGTCGCCGACCTGACCGGACGGGCGGCGGACAGCCTGCGCGGTCGGCCCCTGGCCGATCTGCTGCGCCGAGAGGGGGGCGAGGAATGGCTGGTGGCGGCCGATGGCGAACCCCTGCCGGTGGAATCGTCCCTGGCCATGGTGCCGGTGTCGGTGACGGATGAGGCCGGCGCGCGCATGGGCGTGCTGACCATCCGCGACATCTCCGCCCGCAAGCGCGCCGCCGCCGCGCTGGGCCAGCACCGCGCCGCGGCCGAGCAGGCCAGCCGCAGCCACCTGACGGAGGAGCTGGCGGCGGCCCTGGCGCATGAACTGAACCAGCCCCTGTCGGCCATCGTCAGCTACACCGGCGCCTGTCGCCGCGTCCTGGAGGCGGCGAGGGAGGGGGCCGAGCACGGCGCCAAGGCCCTGGACCTGATGGGCAAGGCCGCCGCCCAGGCGGAGCGGGCCGGCGCCATCATCCGTCATCTGCGCGAGTTCTACCGCACCGGCCAGGTGGCCAGCGCGCCGGTGCCCGCCAGTGACCTGGTGGCCGGCGTGGCCCGCCTGCTGGCGGATGAGGTGGCCAATGCCGGCGCCCGGCTGGACCTGGCGGTGGACGCCACCCTGACCCTGGCCATCGACCGGGTGCAGGTGGAACAGGTGCTGATCAACCTGGTGCGCAACGCCCTGGACGCGCTGGCCGAGGGCGACGCCACCGACCGCCGCATCCTGATCGAGGTGAGGCCGGCACTGGCGGCGCCAGACGGGACGGGGGACGGCGCCCGCGCGGAGGTGCGGGTGGCCGACACTGGCCCCGGCATCGCCGCCGAGGTCGCCGGCCGGCTGTTCGCCCCCTTCACCACCACCCGGCGCACCGGCATGGGGCTGGGGCTTAGCATCAGCCGCGGCATCGTCGAGGCCCATGGCGGCCGGTTGCAGGCCGGTGGCGACGCGCTGGGCGGGGCCGCCTTTTCCTTCACCCTGCCCCTGGCCACCCTGCCCCCGGGCACCCTGGCCAAACGCGAGCTGGTTCCCGCACCCCCTGCCGGCGAGGCGCCCCATGCCGCGGCCTGAGCTGACGCTGGCCATCGTCGATGACGACGAGGCGGTGCGCGACGCGCTGAGCGCCCTGTTCGAGGCGGAGGGCTATCCGGTGGCGACGTACCCGTCGGCCATCGCCTTCCTGGCGGCCGGCGCCGACGCCATTCCCGGCTGCGTCATCGCCGACATCAACATGCCTGGCATGACCGGGCTGGAACTTCAGGCCGACCTGGCGCGCCGCGGCTGTCCCCTGCCCATGATCATCCTGACCGGCCAGGGCGACGTGCCCAAGGCGGTGACGGCGCTGAAGGCCGGGGCGGTGGATTTCATCGAAAAGCCCTTCACCGTCGATGCCCTGGTGCGGGCGGTGGAAACCGCCATGGACCGCAGCGGCCATGCCCTGCGCCACCAGGCGCGGGCGGAGGCGGCGCGCGGCCGGCTGGACTCCCTGAGCGTCCGGGAACGGGAGGTCATGGACCTGCTGGTGGCCGGCCACCCCAACAAGGTCATCGCCTGGAAGCTGGGCATCAGCGCCCGCACGGTGGAGAACCACCGCGCCAAGGTCATGGAAAAGACGGGCTGCGACAACGTCCCCGCCCTGATACACCTGAGCTTGGAGGCGGCGGGTTAGGTAAAGGGCTTACGCGGCCAGGGCCTGGTCCGTGCCCGCGCTGGAGACCAGGCAGTACCCCACCCCCCGCAGGGTGTGCAGCAGGCGGGACTGGCCGGGGCCGTCCAGCCGGCGGCGCAGGCGGGAGGCCAGGGCGTCCACGGCGTTGTCGGCCACATCCATGTCGCCGGCCCACAGCCGGTCCAGGATAGCGGTGCGCGGCACCACGGCCCCGTCCGCCTGCAGCAGCAGGACCAGCAGCTGGAACTCACGCGACGACAGCAGGATGTCGCGGCCGGCGCGGCGCACCCGGCGCTGGCGCACGTCCACCGTCAGGTCGTCCAGGGCGTAGGCCAGGCGCGGCCCCTGCCGCTTCAGGCGTAACAGCGCCAGCAGCCGGTCCACCACCAAATCGCCGGGCAGGCCGGCGTCCACCTGGTCGTCCGCCCCCATCGCCAGCGCGCCGGCCCGGTCCGCCTGTGCGGCCCTATCGGGGTTGGCCAGCAATGTCACCACCAGGGCGCCGGGAAAGGTCCGTCGGGCGCGGGCCAGGCGATCGCGCAAGGGGCGGCCGTCCTCACCCACCACCACCACGTCGGCGGGACGCGGCGTCGGCGGCAGGGCGGCCAGGGTCTCCACCTGCCATCCCCGTTCCCGCAGCACCCGCGACAGCCGGGCGACGCTGGGCATGGCCTTGCCGATGAGAAGGGCGCGCATGGGGATCACCCGCTGGTGGAAACCATGGTCGCCACCCTAGGCGGGGCCCACCAGCGGAGATATCCGGTATATTACCTAACGCCCAGCTGATAGCCCCGGTGCCCGCGCGTGTGCAGGGGCACGGCCGTGCCCAGCGCCCGGCGCAGGCTGCGGATGTGGGCGGCCAGCCGGTCGGCGACGCCGGGCGCGTCCGGCGCGAGGGTGGGCCACAACCGGACCCGCAGGTCGGCCGCCGGCACCACCTGGCCCCCGCGCTCCGCCAACAGCAGCAGCAGGTCGAAATCCAGCGGCGCCAGGGCCAGGGGCCGCCCCCGCCACAGCGCCACCCGCCGGTCGACATGCAGCGTGAGGTCGCCCACACGCAGCGCCCGGTCCGCCGGCGCCGCCAACCGCGCCAGCAGGGACAAGGCCGCCGCCACCGCCGCGGTGCCCGAGGACAGCGGCAGCACCATGTGCGCCCCGGCCCGCAGCAGGGCGGACTCGACCGCCGCGTCCGCCAGGCACAGGACGGGCGCGTCCACCGGCCCGGACGGATCGGGAAGATGGGCCAGAAGGGCGTCGGCGCGGGCGGCCACCAGCAGCCAGACGTCGGGTGAGGCATCGGCGACGGCCTCCCACCCCAGCGCCGCCAGGTCCGCCAGCAGCGCCTCGGCATTCCAGTCCAGCGCCGTGAAGGCAAGACGTCCCGTCATCATCCCGTCATGCAATGGTCAAATGAAATTCACAAGAAACAGGGCGCGTCTTAAGACCCTGCGATCACAGAGAAATTGTCGATACCTGAACTTTCCGTCAGGCTTCCGTCAAGATTCGCATCCGGTCCCGACTGTACCAGCGCGGCACGCGATTTTGCAAAGCGCCGTCCAAGGTGCCGCGATCAACGAAGGGGGACGATGATGACGACGAAGCCGGAGACCCGCCCGAACCGGGCCAGACTGATGATGGGCGCCGCCGCCGTGGCCCTGGCGCTGGCCGCCCTCGCCCCACCCGCCCGCGCGGCGGACGCCCCGGCGGCGGACGCGGAAATCGCCGAGATCGCCGTGGTGGCCAAGGTCATGCGCGTCTCGCCCTCCAACGTGCCGCTGGAGGCGACGGAGCCCACCTCCATCGTCCCCGAGGGCTTCCTGCGCGACAACATCGTCCCGCTGTCCAGCTTCGACGACATGGTGAAGTTCCAGCCCAGCGTTTATGCCCAGAGCCCCAACGGCCCCGGCCTGGGCAAGGCGGAGACGCTGAGCCTGCGCGGCTTCCAGGACAGCCAGTTCAACATCACCTTCGATGGCATCCCCTTCGGCGACGCCACCGACCTGCACCACACCAGCTCCGCCCTGTTCGTGGCCCATGACATGGGCCAGGCGGAGGTGGATCGCGGGCCCGGCACGGCCTCCACCATCGGCAAGGCCACCTTCGGCGGCACCCTGGGCTTCCTGTCCAAGACCCCATCGGAAGACCCGGGCGTCACCGCCTACGGCACCTATGGCAGCTGGAACACCAAGGGCATCGGTGGCGAGGTCGATACCGGCCGCACCGTGCTGGGCCGCATGTTCTTCGACGTGCAGCGCACCACGTCCGACGGGTACCTGACCGGGGCGGAGGAACAGCGCACCAACTATTTCTTCAAGGATGTGCTGGACATCGGTGAGCGCACGACGGTGACGCTGGTGGCCAGCAAGAACCATTCGTTCGAATACACCACCCAGGGCGTCACCCTGGCCGACCTGGCCAAGTACGGCGACAATTGGGGCCTGGGCAACAATCCCGCCGCCCAGTCCTATTACAAGTACCAGCCCAGCCGCTACAGCTCGGACTTCGACTATATCCGGGTGCAGTCGGAACTGACGGACAGCGTCAAGCTGGACAACACCGCCTACACCAACGGCTTCGGTCACCATTACAAGGAATCGTCGGACGCCAGCGACAGCAACCCCAAGGATGTGGGCGTCACGTTCTACAATGCCGCGGGCAAGAAGGTGGCGACATATGCCAGCGACATCCCGGGCAAGGAGGCCAACGCCAACTACCGCACCTTCGGCGACACCCTGCGCCTGACCGACAGCCTGTCCTTCGGCGACATCAAGGCCGGTGTCTGGTACGACCGCCAGCTGGATCACCGCCATTCCGAATCCTACGACTGGACCCAGGGCGTCCTGGTCACGGGCAAGTACGGCACGCCCTACACCTACAAGTACCGCGACCTGAACACCACCTGGCAGCCCTATGTCGAGTTCGACTGGAAGGTCACGCCGGACCTGACCCTGATCCCGGGCGTGAAGGTCACCAGCTTCACCCGCGATGTCGACGCGCTGTACAACAAGACCAAGCCGCCGGCGCCGCTGAACTACAGCGAAACCTATACCGAGCCCCAGCCGTCCATCGCCGCCCACTACACCATCGAGGAGGGCTGGACCGCCTACGCCCAGGTGGCGAAGGGCTTCCTGGCGCCGCCCATCGATGTCTTCCAGGTGGCCAAGATCGCCTCGATCAAGCCGGAAGAGACCATGAACTACCAGGTCGGCACCGCCGTGCAACGTGGCCGGTGGATGGTGGGCGCCGACGCTTATTACATCGACTTCAGCAACTACATCTCCACCAGCCAGGTGCCCGGCACCACCGAGACCACCTTCGTCAACGGATCCGGCGCCATCTACAAGGGCCTGGAGCTGGAGACTCAGTACGCCCTGACCGACGCCCTGTCGCTGTATGCCAACGCCAGCCTGAACCACGCCCAGTACAAGGACAATTACGTCTGGGTGGCGGACACCCCGCAATGGATGGCCACCACCGGCGTCATGTACGACAGCCCCGAAGGCCTCTACTTCTCCGCCATCGGCAAGGTGGTGGGGCCGTTCTACGGCCAGGACAACACCACCGACGCCAAGACCGGCCAGCCGGACTTCGCCAACGCCTACCGCATCCACCCGGTGTTCACCGCCGACGTGTCCGTGGGCTGGCGCCTGAAGGACCTGGGCTATCACCTGGTGGACGTCACCCCCAGCCTGAAGATCGGCAACGTGTTCGACACCCACCGCATCAACGGCTTCGCCGGCACGCAATCCGCCACCGGCCAGGCGCTGTACTGGACGACGCCGGGCCGCAGCGTGTTCTTCAACCTGTCGGTCACGGGGTGGTGATGAGAAAAGGCCTGATTCTTGGCCTGGCGGTCGGCCTGGTGGCCGGCTCCGCCTGGGCCGCCCCCACCGCCAACTCCGCCACTCCTGCCTCGCATGAAGTCCTGGAACGGGTGGTCCTGCTGTCCCGCCACGGCGTGCGCAGCCCCACCAAGGGCCTGGCCGAGCTGCGCCGCCTGTCGGACCAGGACTGGCCGGCCTGGCCCGTGGATCGTGGCATCCTGACCCCCCACGGCGCCGACGCCATCCGCCAGCTGGGCCTGTACCTGGGCGCCCAGTACCGGCAGCGCGGCCTGTTGGGACCCGACCGCTGCCCAGCGGGTGGTCCAGCGGGCGGTCCGGCGGGCGATCAAATCTTCGTCTGGGGCGACAGCGGCGACCAGCGCACCCGCGCCAGCGCCCAGGCCCTGGCCGAGGGGCTGGCCCCCGGCTGCGGGCTGAAGGCCCAGGGCCTGGCGCCGGACAGCCCCGATGTGCTGTTCGATGCCGCGTCCGGCGGCGCCTGTCCCATGGATGCCGCCGAGGCCACCAAGGCGGTGGTCGCGGCCAACGGCGGCGACATCGCCACCGTGCCGGCCAGCATCGCCCCGGCCCTGGCCGCCCTGGTGCAGGTGGTGGCGCCCAAGGCCTGCGCGTCCGGCGCCACCTCAGGTTCCCCCACCGGCCAGGCCTGCTTCGCCACCGGCCCCGCCAAGGTGGTGGACAAGGGCGGGGAGGTGAAGGTGGACGGCCCGCTGGCGCGGGGCGCCATGCTGGCCGAAAGCATCTTCCTGGAATATGTGCAGGGCATGCCGGCCGACCAGGTGGGCTGGGGCCGCGCCGGCACGCCGCAGGCCCTGGCCGCCATCCTGCCGGTGCACGACTATCAGGCCGACCTGACCCGCCGCACCCCCTACATCGCCAGCCACAACGGCGCGCTGCTGGCCCGGCAGATCGTGGCCGGGGTGACGGGCGGAACGGCGACCGCCCCCTTGGCGCCGGTACCGGCGGGGGCCAAGCTGGTCTCCATCCTGGGGCATGACACCAACCTGTCCAACGTGGCGGGCCTGCTGGGCCTGGACTGGACCCTGCCCGGTCAGCCGGACAAGACCGCCCCCGACACCACGCTGGCGTTCGAGGTCAGCCGCGATACCGTCACGGGCCAGCGGTATGTGCATGTCGCCCTGTACTACCAGACCCTGGACGACCTGCGGCAAGCCGCCGCCCTGACGGCGGCCCATCCGGCGGGTAAGGTTGATTTGCCCTTGCCCGCCTGCGGCGGTGATCGCTGCACGGTGGAGGACTTTGTCGCCCTGGTGCGCAAGGCGGTGCCGGCGGCCTGCTGGCACTGAGGGTCTGGGTTCGGGCGGGATGCCGGTTTCCCATCATCCACCGTTGTACCGCCCACAGACGGGCGCCCTTTCTGGAGCGTGAGGGCGCCCGTTTCTTTTGACGATCCGACCCACGCGCACCTGGCGCAAAACAAGCGGGGCGGCCGTTTCCGACCACCCCGCCGCCAGCCTTTCAGAAATGGGTGGCCGAGCTTAATGCGGACCGTGCGCCAACGCCCCGTTCGCGTTGGGCGATGCATCGACGATCCGGGCCCAGACCTCGGCCACGGGGGCCGGCTGGGGGGTCACCAGCGCCGCGGCCGTCTCGGCCCGGAGATCCCCTGTCGCCGCGGGCTGGAGCACAGCCGCGGTTGTCTGCCACAGTTCGTTTTCCTGACCACCGCCCCAGTTCCAGGTGCCCATGGGCAACGGCCCCTTCGGAATTGGATGCGGGTTGCCGAAGACATTCCAGTTCTGGTCCGAGTTGATCCAGGGGCGAATGGCCTGGAAGGTGCTGCTGCGGCCATAGGTCCAGATCGCGTCTGAATCCAGCTGATTAGGCTGGCGTTGCAACAACTTGGAGCCGTTGCCGTTGCCACTGACATAGGCCAGCAGGTTGCTGGCTTTGTTCACAATGCTGAAGCCGCCGAACCACTGCGTGGCGATGAAGGCGAAGCTGCTGGCCGCCTGGGACGCGAAATTGTCGTTCACCACCAAGGCGCCCGCGGGATTTGACGGGTCGACGGCCAGTTGCAGATAGGCGGCCATGCCGGAAACGAAGGAAACCAGCTTGGTGGGGCGCGGCCAAACGCTGCTTACCGGGCTGACAAGCCATGTTTCATTGCCATCGCCGCCGCTCCACCCCCAGGTGCCGACGGCCGTGCCCACGCGAGCGTGCGCGCCCAAGGCATTCAGGTTCTGGTCCGGCCGAAGGGTCAGCCGAATGGCGCTCAACCGGTCGTCGGCGCCGGTCTTCTGCCAAATGGACCCATGGCTGTCCAGGGTTACACGCGCGTTGTCGCCGCTATAGGCGAGGTACGTGCCGGTTGCGACGTTCCTCAAATAAAAGCCGTTGGTCGCCGGCTCCTCCAGCCATTGCTGGTTGGTGTCATTGCCGTCGAGCCATCGCAAGATCACCTGGCCCGGCTGATTGGGATCATTGGAGACGACCAAATCGGCCAACATGCCGGACTGGATGACAAGGCTGCCTGAGGTGCTCATGTCGTTTTCTCCCGTTTTCCATGGCTATCAACGGCTCTCACGGAGCCGCGACAGGGACGGGCGTCAGCGGCGCCGACGCCTGGTCCTTCAACCGGACTGAGGGGTCTGACACCGGTAGGGCCTTCCAATTGGGGAGGGGCCTGCCCTCATCCGGCAGGCGGGACAATGTCACGGCTTACCTTTTAATAGAAGATACGCAGAATCCATAAACCTTAAGGGGATATTCTTGTTACGAATTTACTTAAAGGCTTTGCATATAATAGTTTTCTCCCAAGAGTATTGGCACCCGCCCCGCCGGCGGCGCGGCGGCCGGTAAAGTCCGAGTCCCCCGGGAAGGGCATCGACAGGGACGCACCGGGCAGAAGGGACGCACCGGCAGAGGCCGGTAAAGTCCGAGTCCAAGGAAAAGGGTGGAGCGGAGCAGCCCTTCGCCGGCAGCGGGGCCGGTAAAGTCCGAGTGGATCCGGCGGCCCCGGATTTGAGCGGCCTGCGCGGGCGGCGTCGCGGCCCGGCGCCAAGGCCGCCGCCGCCGGAAAGGCCCGGACTCCCATCGGCAAGGCCGGTAAAGTCCGTGTCCGGGGGCGAGTCGGCCGGCCATTCGAGGCCACCGGAGTCGATCCTGGGATCCCGCGCACACTGATTCGTCACGATTCGGCTCGGACTTTACCGGCCCGGCGGGAGTTATCCACAGACTCGGCGGCCGATCCCCCGGACTCTACCGGCCATAAGATGCGCCGGTCCACACCGGCCACATGCGAAGAAGAGTTTTCCACAGGACCTTGCCGGCCCGGGGCCGGACTCTACCGGCCCGACTCGGGATTATTTCCCGGACTTAACCGGCACCTCAAATAACAGACTCCAAATACCCCACAAATAGCGGGGGCCGGTAAAGTCCGACCTAGATTTAGTGATTTGGCTTTGGAACACTTCGGCCCATCACCTCACATCGACCGAACCGACTGGCAGGGAGCAAAGGGCGCCATGGCCGACATTCACCGTCTCATCCTGGAACATGGCATCGACCGGGCCCGAGAGATGGCGACCAGCAAGAGCGGGCGCAACCTGGTGGACGTGGCCGCCGCCATGCTGGCCCAGGAAGAGGACAGCATGGGCATCACCCATGCCGGCTTCGCCCTGACCAGCCTGCCCCACCGATCCATCGACAAGGCGGCGGAGCCGGAATACCACCGCAAGGAAACGGGGCGCTGCACCCTGATCGTGCAGAGCGGCCGGCATGCCGACGGCAGCCTGGTGGGCGTGCCCTATGGCGCCAAGGCCCGCATGATCCTGCTGTACCTGCAGACGGAGGCGCTGAAGACCAACTCCCGCCAGGTGGAGCTGGGCAAGAGCTGGCATTCCTGGCTGAAGGCCATGGGCGAGAGCCCCGGCGGCAAGACCTATCGCCTGGTCATGGAGCAGGCGCAGCGCATCACCGCCTGCAGCCTGCAATTCCTGTGGGAGACGGACGCGGCGGTGACGCGGCAGAACGCCGGGTTCGTCAATAATTCCATCCTGTTCAAGGCCAGCCCCGACCAGCGCCAGGTGGCCCTGTTCCAGGACGTGATCGAGCTAAACGAGAGTTTCTACGACAGCCTGAAGCAGCACGCCGTGCCGGTTTCCGAGGCGGCATTGCGCCACATCAGCGCCAGCAGCACCGCCATCGACGTCTACATCTGGCTGGCCTATCGCCTGCACGTGTTGAACCAGGCGACGCCGGTGCGCTGGGCCGCCCTGCGCCGCCAGTTTGGCGAGCATTACGCCAAGCTCAGCCATTTCAAGCCGGTGTTCCTGGACGCCCTGGCCCTGGCCACCGCCGTCTATCCCGAGGCCAAGGTCGAGATCGCCGACGACGGCATCGTGCTGCACCCCTCACGCCCGCCCATCGCGCGGAGGGAAGCGGCGCTGATCGCGTGACGCAGCGCCCGCAATCCCCACCTGTGATCAGAGCCGCAGCGACAGGCCCAGGCGCAGCAGGTGTTGGTGGATGGACAGGGGGATAGTGCCGCCCTGGCCATCGGGCCCATTGACCTGGCCAAAGTCCACGTAGCGGTACTCCAACCGCATTTTCAACAGGGAGAGGGGAAGCGGCGCCTCCATCCCGGCGCCGGCCGTCCAGCCGGCCTTGGTCTCGCTGGTATTCTGGGCGCTGGCACCGCCGCGCGTGCTGGCACCGACATCGCCCACCGCTAGGCCAGCGGTGATGTAGGGCACCACGTTGGCGCCCAGGTCATAGCCCAGGCGCCCGGTGGCCGTGGCCAGCCAATCCATATGGGTCACATAATCGAACGCGCCGCCATGGGTGGTGACATCGCCGGTGCCGTTGCCGATTTCGGCCTCGCCCCCCACCAGCCAATGGTCAAAGCGCTGGGCGTATCCCAGCCCGCCGCCGCCATAGACCGAGCGGCCCACGTCGTCGTTCCCGTCCGAACGCCGATAATACCCCTGGCGCTGCTGGACCAACGCGCCGCCGATGAAGCCCTGGAGATAGACATCCCCGGTGGATTGCGGCGGCATGAAATCCTGCGCCTGCGCGGCGCCGCACACCAGTACGGCCCAGACGGCGGCGGTGCCGCCGGCGATGCGTTCCTTTCGCGGCCTTCCCCTCATTCCCATCCTGTCCCCTCCCTCATCGGTATTCGTCAGGAATTGTATCCGTAGCGTGAAACACGCCACAGGATGGCAAAGGGGTGGCCGGCGACAGTGATCACCCCCACAGTGATCGCCCCCACAGGCCGCCCCCGCGCCTCAGATCCGGAAAGCCAGCGCCAGCCGCACCAGGTTCTGGCGCAGGGTGCCGCTGACGGCATTGCCCAGGCTGCCGCTCCCGTCCGCCTTGTCCAGGTCGACATAGCGGTATTCCACCTTCAGACGGAAGGCGTCCAGGGGCAGCGGCACCTCCGCCCCGGCACCCAGGGTCCAGCCCACCTGGGTGTGGCTGAAGTCGATCGACGATCCCGGCCCATCGGTGCGGTAGGTGTGCAGCCGCACGTCGCCCGCCGCCACCCCACCCAGGGCATAGGGCAGGAAGCCCAGGCCCAAATCATAGCCGGCGCGGACCACGCCCGTGGCCAGCCAGCCATTGTGGGTGGTGTAGTTGTAATCGGGCGTGGGGGTGTGCGCCGTGATGTCGCCGCTGCCGCTGGCGATGTCGCCCTCCACCCCCACCAGCAGGCGGCCCACCTGCAGGCCATAGCCCAGGCCGGCGCCACCGGAAACCTGGTTTTCCGAATGCTCGCCGGTCGTGCGGCCATTGGTCAGGTCCTGCCGCGCCTGGCCGGCGGCGTCGCCGATGAAGCCCTGCACATACAGGCCGCCCCACGACGCCCCCTCCTGCGCCGACGCGGCCCCGGACAGCAACGCCATCGCCATCGCGGCGGCCCCACCCATCACACCCAATTTGCGCATAAAAGTCGTCCTTGCTTAACCAATAAAGCGCAAGCGTTATGGTTTTCCGTCGCAAGGTTGCAGGCGCCCCGATGTCGCACCCCGGGCGCCCGAATGTCGCACCCCCCTTCCCGCCATCGCTGGCGCCGGGGCCCGCGTCCGCCTACACTACCCGGGCGTGCAGAAGCGGGATGGGGTGGGGCCGGTGGTAGCGCGGGTTTCGACGGTGGCCTTCCAGGGGGTGGATGTCCTGGACATCGACGTCCAGGTGCAGATGTCGGGCGGGCAGGTGGCCTTCACCGTGGTGGGCCTGCCGGACAAGGCGGTGGCCGAAAGCCGGGAACGGGTGCGGGCCGCCCTGCACGCCCTGGGCCTGGCCCTGCCGCCCAAGCGCATCACCGTGAACCTGGCACCGGCCGATGTGCAGAAGGAGGGCAGCCATTATGACCTGCCCATCGCCATCGCCCTGCTGACCGTCATGGGCATCCTGCCGGATGAGGACATCAAGGGTTTCTGCGCCCTGGGCGAACTGGCGCTGGACGGCGCCCTGACCGCCGTGGCCGGCACCCTGCCCGCCGCCATCCATGCGGTCGCCACCGACCGGGGCCTGATCTGCCCGGCGGCCTGCGGTGGGGAGGCCGCCTGGGCCGGGGAGCTGGAGGTGCTGGCGCCCCGCACCCTGCTGGAGCTGATCAACCACTTCAAGGGCACCCAGGTGCTGTCGCGCCCCCAGCCCAAGATGGAAGAGGATGAGCCCGGCGCCCTACCGGACCTGGCCGACATCAAGGGGCAGGAGACGGCGGTATGGTGGCGCAAAAACACCCAAATCGAAATCGCCCGGCCGATGGCGGGCCGATAGACTGGCCCTGCAATAGCAGGAGCCAACATGACGTCCCCTACAATAACGGCGCTGCTTGACCAGCGCCGAGACATCCTCCGGGATATGGCGATACTTCGGGATGAGATGACCGAGTGCGAGAAGGCCGTTCACCATCTGGACGCGGTGATACATCTGCTGGACCCCACGGTGGACCTCGCGGCCGTGACGCCGAAAAAGCACGTTACCTTTGATGAGATTTTTCGTCCAGGCGAAGCGCCATTGATGGCGCTTGACGCCCTCAGGGAAGCGAATACGGCCCTCTCGACGACGGATATCCTGAAGGTGATGCTTGAGAAGAAGGGCAGCCCTGGGCTGACACCCCGGCAATTCCAAGTCTTGCTGCGGAAGATCAACGCCGGCCTCAACGGCCAGTTCCGGAAGGGGCTGGTTCGCAAAGCGGGCCGGAACGGTGGCCATGGCGCCAATCGCGCTGTGATTTGGTATCTAATATAGAGAAAGGGTCTACATGATGTGTGACACCAGCCTTCGTGTTGGCGTTAGTTCAATCTCACCACGCTAATATCCTTTGATCTCCTGGCCTTGTGCTAAACTTAAGATCGCCCATATACCCGTTGAGGGCGAGAAACCTTGGCGTACTTACTTTTGATGCGGGGAAACTTTGAAGGAATTCATCGGATCGGTCGTTATGACCGCGGTAAAGTTCGTGGCCGCCGTTGGCACGTGCATCAATATCGCGACCGCCCTCGCGGCTATGTCTCACCTTAAGTTGATCCATATCGTCGCGTTCACTGGCCTCCTCTCGGCCTCCTTCTGGCTTCTTTCGTCGATTACGACGGGCGAAACATCTGCTTGGTTTAACAAATTGGCTGCTGGATTCGCACTGATTGCAATTGGCCCATTGGCGTCCACGCTTTGGATGGCAGAGCCGCAAGCTGAAATCGTTAGGAAGATGTTTGGGGTTAGCTAAAAGATAGGGCGCAGCATTAGCACAATTGTCAGCAAATCTTATAGCGGATTGGTGAAAAATGAATGTATTTACACCGGAAGTTCCTGGATATCGCTTTCGTAAGGTCGCTCAACATGAATTTGGTCACTATGTCATGGCGCGTGCACTTGGGTTCAAGACCACTGGTATTTCTGTTTTGATTGAAGACAGCGGCGGCTATCATGGAACATCTAGTATAACTCTTTCAGAGTCTTTTAATTCTACTGATGACCTTCTTGCGTACGTTCGGCGTCGCGCGATCGTCTTATTCGCTGGCGCAGTGGCGGAAGCGTTACCTGGCTTAACGGCCGAGCAAAATCTCGTGGATCAAAGCGAAGCATGCAAAATCATTGACGCCGTAGATCGTGGTGCAAAAGAAGATAATGCAAAGGCGCAAGAATATTTCCATCTTATGAGAAATTTCTACTACCCAGACACAGAACCGAATGACCAAAATTCCGTGGAGCGTGAGCTTAAATGGATGTGCAACAGAACATTCATAGATGCGGTTAATATTGTTAACGATAATGCAGATCGTATTACTAAATTGACGGATATTGCTTTCGCGCAGAGCGCCAAAACGCCAAAATTCTTCCGGTTAGGCGCGAGTGAGCTTGAAGCGATGCCGTTGGTTAAGACGATAGAAAGAGTAAAACTCCTGGAGATTGGCCCTCCCACATTTTTGGGGATTGACCCACGCAATGCCTAACTGATGAGTCGGGCCATCAACTGATCCAGCGACTCCGTGACCAGCAGCATGGCGCCTGTCCGCAAGGTGATGCAGGCGTTCATGGCGGTGTCATCGGCATCAGAGATGCCGGCGATGAAACTGGGGGCCAAGGCGTGCCGGCGGCCCGTCAGATCGGTCACCATGACGAAAGCCTCGCGCAGCGCCGGCGGCCGTTCTCGCCCAGTCCGCTCCATCATCAGCACCACGCCGTCTTCTGCCACCGGCCCGTCCACACGCGACTGACGGGGGTGGCAAGCATCATCTCGATGACTTCCCAGACTTGGCTGGCATCATCCACGCGGCGCCGATCTTCGCGGTAGGCCATCTCCGCGCTGTACAGCCCCAGCAGATGCGAACTGATCCGGTGGTAAACGCCAATTTCGGCGCGGCGCATGCGGGAGTGGAAGCCCTCCGCGCCGTTGGTGTGGATCCTGCCGTTGACGTACTCGAGGCGATGGTTAACGTGATAGGTCTTGTACCGGGCGTGCAGCGCGCCATAAGCCTTGTGCTCGTCGGTATAGATCACGCTACCCGGGGCGACGTGCTTGGCATTCGCCGCCAGGATTTCCTCAGTGGTTTCGCTTTCTATCACCCGCGTTACGGTGTTTCCGCCCCGTTCCCGCATCACGAAGACCGCCCTCTTCTTGGGCAGCTTCTTGGGTTGCTTCTTGTCGGGCCGCAGCCCCTCCCGGCCGGTATTCCCAGGGCGGACGTGCCCGCCGTAATACGCGGCGTCCTGTTCCACCTCACCTGACAAGACCAGGTCGCCGCGTTTGATCGCGATGGTCTCGCGGATTTTGTGGTTGAAGATGAAGGACGTCTTGGTGTTTAGACCCACGGTGCGGGACGCATGGATGGCGCTGATCCCCTTGGCGTTGAGCACGAACGTCGTGATCTCCGCTATGATCCTCTTGAAGGTGATCTTCCTTGAATTGAACTGCGTGCCGGCGGTCACCGAGAAAGTCCGGCGGCAGGCGGAGCACTTGAATATCCGCCTCGTGGTGATGGTGTAGCACCTCTCACACTTGCAGAACCGGCAAACTGGCTGGCCTGCCGTCCGTGGCCACCGATGCTTCAGGAAGCGCTCGTAGGCCTCTTCTTCCGTCATCTCAGCGACGCGCCACAGCGACCAGGTCGCGCGCCTCGCTGACTTCAGAAAGTGGGTTCCCTGCTTGCGCATTTCCGGGCCATCGCCATCGTATATGATGGCGTTATACTCCTCCGCCGGACGCGTTGCAACGGGAAATGCCATCATATACGATGGCGACGAATTCAGCCGGAGTCCCTCTTGACCGATCTGCGACACGTCACCGAAGACCAATGGCGGGAAGCACTCTTCCGCTTTCTGCGCCACGCTATGGCCCAGCGGCGGGTGGATTATTCCGACATCGCCCAGCCTCCCAGCTTCGCCGGCGAGCCCAAGGAACGCGTGGCGCTGGGGAACAAGGTCCGACGGAGCATGTACGATCCCGGCTTCTTCCTCGCCTTGCTGGCGGCGATCGGCCTTCCCGGGGTCACGCTTGAGGAGGTGGCTCAGTTTCTCCCGAAGGAAGCTGCCGAAACCAAAGCTGGGGACAGTTGATCCAGGCATGGCATTCCCTCCCTAGAGATGGACCAGGAGCCATCTGCCATTGGGTAGGAGCGTAACGTCGCCGCGGCTGTGCAGGCGCCTCAGCACGTCTTTGACGGTCGGCCGGATGAGGTCGTGGCCTTCGGCGCGCGCCAGGGCCATGAGGGTCTTGATCGATAGCGGCTTGGCCTCACGCCGCATGATGTCGATGATAGGCCGCTGTGTCGGTGTCGGGTCGCGATAGCGCGCCGGCGCCGGCCGTAGCGCATCATAGGGAGGTGGCGCAGACTCCCCGGCTGTAGGCGCGCGGGCGTAACGCGCCACCCAAGCCAGTCCCGCAGCCATGCCAGCGGCATACTGGGCACCGGCCGTAACATCCTCCCACCAGGCGGCATCTTCCGCCGCCTGGTGGGCATCGCCCGCCTTTGGTTCGATCATTGCCATGGCATCAGCTTCCGGTACCGCCCGGCGTTTCGCCCTCCGGAGAATTCTCAAATCCTGGCCCCTCATCTTTGATCAGGCCGGCGCTAACCAGGCGCCGCAGGATCTGAAGGCATTCCTCCTCAGAAATCGTCACTCCCCGGGCCTTCAGCTCGTTGCATATCTCGAGGGGGGTGAGGGGGCCTGGGGCTTTATCAATCATGGCCAACACGTACTTCGTGAGGGGCGTTTTCGGCCGGGGCAATTTCTTTGGCTGGGGTGGGGGTGGCGGTACCGTGGGGGCTGGTTCGGCCGCTGCTTCGCCCTGTGGCGACACACCGGCTTCCTCCAGCACCCAGGCTAAGGCGGCCGCGAATCCAGTCTCATGAGCGAGGCTCGTGCGGACTTCCCCCAATTTCCGTTGGATCAAAGGCACGTTGATCACGGTGTCCCCCCCTCTTCGGAGGTCGGGCCCAGCTGGTAGCGATCTCCGTCCACCACCTGAACCGCATGACGAAGTTCGAGTCGGCGCAACGCGGCCTTCACGGACTTCGGCAGGGATGTGAGCCCCTGCCGGTGAAGCCCGGCCATGATCTCCTCCAGGTACATTGGCTCTGGCGCCGAGGCGAGCAGCTGCAGGATGGGCCCCTGGCATTTCTGCCGCGTCCGTCGATAACGCACGGGTACCGTGAGGGAGGTTAGTTCAGGAGATGGGGCGCCCAGTCGAGCAAGGGCTTCGAACCGGGCAGCGGCCGCGGACAGGTGAGCCGCCGCAGCCCGCCATTCAGCGGCTATGCGTTTGTAAGGGAGCGCGAAGAGCGTCATAGCGACCTACCCGCGCGGCAGCCGCAAAGCAATAAAGGCGAGATTGGATTAAGTAGTTGCGTGCGGTCTCGCACGTCATGGAGGACCGTTCCCATCTGGTTTCCCTTGGGTTTAGTCCACAATGACTGGGAGAGGATTGGCGCGCCCTAGACAATAGGGCAGCGTTGTGGCATTCTCTGCCAGCATTGTGGGTTTGTGGGTTACGACATTGCCGCTTTGCCCGGATGAGGGGTGTTGGTGCACCCGCTTATCCTTGATGCCCTGCCGCTCTGCGGCGGGGCATCATGCTATCGGCGCTCATGTAAACGCTAGATCATCGCGCACCATTTGGTGGGGACGCGGCCGGCCGGCCGCACGGCTCAATAGAAACAGACTCACCGTCTAAGCGCAACCAAGTTTCTGATTGCGGGTCGATAGGCAAAGGCGCGCCCTATTCTCGCTCACCTACTGTCCGCAAAAAACTCGAGGTAGCTGAGAATTGCTACCACGGGATCGGCGTACTTCCAGAAAGCTCAAAAGCCCTCAATTCAATTTTATTGGATGTGTTAGCGACCTGGTTTCATTGGGTCATTGGCGTCGCAATAGTCGAATGGCACTCACCTCAAAGCAATACTGCCTCGACTTGAGCTACCACGAGAAAGCGAGGCCGCCGCCCTAGAACAAGCCGGCAAACGCGGCTGCAGCGGTGAAGCTCACAGCACACCCCGTCCAGATTGCGGCCTGCACGTTGAGGCGGCTTGATCGGTATCTCGACTCCATCAGGCGCATGACTTCTCCACGTGCTGCCAAGACGAGGCCGCCTGGTATGGATTTGGCAGCATAAAAAAGCCGCCCATCAAGCGATGGGCGGCGCGCATTAGAAGAACCTAAGCATCAATAGATTAGGGTCCTTTTGCGTAAACAAATTCATCATACATTTCTGGCGGATCAATATCATGCAAGAATAAATTATTCTTTCTGACGGTATCAAGTGGAAGAATTGCGTGGCAAGTACCGTCACTGATGGCGTCAGAATAATCTATCAATTTCTTCATAAGTGCGAGGTTTCGATTCTGTGTTGAAAAAAACTTCAACTTTCTCCGCCTAATCTCAGAAATAGGCAGAGATCGAAGGTAAGTAAAATGCTTTGAGAATAGACCAGCTATAACGTCCGCGATCTGAATACCAAATTCTGATGTCGAATCATGAAAAGAAAATTGAACCGGATTTCCACTTTCCTGCACCTCAACACCTGATAAAGCATCCTCCACCTCCACCTCCCGGTCGAATAAATGTGTAGCTTTGGGAAATTTGTATACGCAATGGAAGTAATGAGAAGAAAGACCTCCCACCACCTCGTATTTTGTACCCGTTGAGTACAAGCAATCCTCGACATCTGGATTCTCGATTATCATGTCAAGCGTACTTAGAAGAAGAAATGCATCGGAGTTTTGAGGATACTGCTGCAATCCCGACAATATTTCTCTTAGTTCTGACAGAAATGTGCGTGTCTTCCCCTCCAGTATCACCGGAAATTCGTAACGATAAAGCAAATCAATAATCTTTCCGTTGCTTTGTATTGCCGCTCTGAATAGCTCATTCTTCAGTTCCCAGTGCGGCCCTACCGTATTGTCGATAATATCGACTAAGGTCCAGTGCAGCATGTCAACAACTGAGTAATGAATAATGATCTTATGATCAACGAGGTGTCTGAGAAATGCTTCAAGTTTTCGTGATTTTAGGATGTTTTCATATGTCCCATTAGCAACATATTCGAACTTAATTTCTGCCATGTTGCTTTGCATCATTAATTTAGAGCGCACGGTAGCTTCGTCGGGCACGGCCTGACCAGGCTGAAGCGCTATTCCTGCCAATACAAAAGCTTTGCTTATATCGACATTAAATCCATTTTCTGTAAGACGAACCTTACGAAAATTCTCACTCTCATCATAAAATATCTTAAGCGGTGCAAAGAGATTGCGCTTTGCCGCAACCATCTTCAGCATTTCTTCAGATTTATATACCGTTTTCACTTTTTATCTCCATTCAGGTCATATTCTCGTGAAGCACCTAAAATACCGGCGCTTCGACCACCTTCTATTACGCCGGCAATTCGGCTATATCTCAACTAATAAGTTATTTTCGCCGCCTAACCTAGTCCATAGAGCCCTCAGAAAGGTGGCGTCCGGCGCGGCCCGATGACGGGTCGGAAACTGGCGCCCCACTTCCAGCCGGGCCGCGTCCAGATCCTGGCCTGTGGCTTTGGCCATCTCCTGAAGGAGAGGCCCCACATCGTGCAGGAGGAATGGCTGGGGGTGCCCACACGCCTGGCAAAGCCGTTCCAGCCAATACCCATCCTCCGCTGGCGCATCGCTGTAGACCGTCAGGCCAGCCAGGCTGCGCGACAGCCGTGCCAGCACTGCCGGTCCCGCCATACCGTGCGTGAACAGCGCTTGCCTGGAAATCCCGTGCACGGCCTGCGCCGCCGGGTCCCAATCCGTCCAATCGGGGTGGGGGAGGATCAGGTAGCTCTCACCGTCCTGCTGGCTCGGCGTCGCCCAGCCAACCTCAATGGGGTAGCTGCCCCGGTCGAGGCTGGACGCCTCGAAATCAAGAAAGGCGATCATGACCGGCGCCACTAGCTGAGAGGTTCACCGCAATCCAAAAATCCCCGGCAGTGTCAGCCCCACCGCCTGAGCCGACAAGACGGAACCTGGCGAGGTGTCGAGGGTGTCAGGCTTGCCTGTGATGCGGAACGATGGTGGCCTCGCCGGCGCCGATGCAATTGGCCAGCCGATGGGCGACCTGCGCCACGTCGGCCCGCGGAATGCGCAACACCCGGACGGGGCTCATGCCGCTGTTCCGGATGATCGAGACTTCCCCCTCCGATGGAGCACCGGGGCCGATCGCCGAGGTGTAGGTGACCTGTTTGATATCAGCGAATCCGAATGTGTCGCCTCCCAGGTGAACGCGCTGTCCAGGCTCATCCACCATGAGAATGCCGCCGCCGGCGCACATGAACGATCGGTAGATCCAGGTGGGGGTGAACTGACCCGTCGCGACCAGCTGGTGGGCGGCTTTATAGAACTGGGTGCCGAACATCGCACGGAGACCGCACCAGAGCGACGCCGCCACCATGAACAGGCCACCGAGGAAGAGGAAGCCGCCGAGACCTCCCAGCGAAGGTCCGGCCAGCATGGCGAGGATCGACCCGCCCAACATCCAGCCGCAAGTCGTCAGCGGGTTGCTGCCCAAGCTGGCCAGCCGGTCTTCAGGGTGAGGAGAGGTGAAGGACATGCCCGGCTCCGATGGAGAGGCCCGGGGACGGTCCCCGGCGCGGCTAAGAAGTTCCTCGCCCTGGCGTTTGGGGGATAAGACATCCCCGATGCAGAGAGCGGCCGCACCAGAATAAGACACAATCTGTCTATGTACATCATGCATTTTGCGTTGGGTGAGCTACCCCCTGTCCAGGCCCCAGGGGAGTTTGGCTTGGCGAACAAGGACCGTTTTGATCCGGAATATGCAGCTGTCGTTAAAGCGCTGGTCGCTGAGCGAAAGCGCCGGGGTCTTACCCAGGTTGACGTCGCCGACCGCATGGGTGCAACGCAGTCGCTGATCTCCCGGTATGAGCGCTTGGACGTCCTCTTGGATGTCCTGGATTTCGTGCGCTACTGCGTCGCTCTGCGGTGTGAGCCGGGGGCGTTCCTGAGCCAGTTCAACTGGCTCAAGGTTCCTGAAGAAGGAAAAATACACCGATAGGGGCTCGTGCGAACTACCGCTAGGTTTAGGGGGACGACATTGCTCACCCTCCGCTACCTGCTCTTATTAGGGCTGCTGCCTCCTAGCTAGGGCGTCTGGGATGTGCCTTAGCTCCCACCATAAAAGAAAAAATAAAGGTAAATTTGAAAACATTGCAGATGGAATTTGGTCCCCTGTAGACTTCGATAATCGCCGATCCGGGCGATTCATTTGATGACTACGGATGTATTCCATGGCTAGCTTGAAGATCGATGTCGATCCTAATGCCCTTGAATATCTTAGAGTGCTGAGCGCTAGGACGGGGCGAACTCTTGAAAATGTCGCCGCCGGCATAATTTCTACAGCTGCCGCTAGTCAGGCTTTGGATTCGGCGCGCGGTGCTGTTTTGACGGCCATGATGAAAGGTCGCCCACGAGGCATGGACAATGGCGATTCGTATGTTCATTGGATAAAGGCCGGCGTCCCCTTCGGAGTCAGCCAAATCGCGGTTGACCGCATCCAATACATGTTGGGCGACGGACTTAATTTCAATGAATATCTTGATGCCGCGGTCCGGGCCGGTGCGCTAACTGAGCATGATAGCAATACCATCAAACTGTTGATCTCTCGAGGAAGCAGCCTGGAAAAAGCAGCTGAGGCTGCACTTATGGGGATTTTTCCATAAATACTTAGTGTTGATAGATTTATTCATGACAATATCGGAGATATAATTGTGGGTGACGTGAGAAAGATACATTTTGCGTGTACACAGTGTGGGAAGTGTTGTGATTTTCCTGGTGATTACAACCTAGCCCTCACTTTTTCGGAATCAATTAAGTTTTCCTCAATCTTCCCCATCGTAATGGCATTTGAATTTCCAACAATCCCGTCCACGCGCGAATGGGAGGAACACGCTCGCACCACACTCGGGGACGATGCGACGCTAGAGGATATTGCTGCTGCCGTCAAATCAGCCCGCTCAATATTTGAGAAGACATTTTTTGTGGTGCGACAAGGGTTCCATGAGATTGGATTGCGCTTATTCATTAGAACTTTTCCCAGTGTTAATGGGAAATGCCAAGCATTGAAAGACAATCTCTGCTCAATTCATCAAGACAGACCACTAGCCTGTAAAATATTTCCTATACCAATGTATACAAATCCGAACAGTTCCATGTTCGACGCTTGGAAGAAAACGACGGGGCCTGGAAGGGGAAATTACGAGTGCACCGTAGATGAAAGCGCACCCATTATTGCTTCTTTGGAGGATGATAACACTATATCAATAAATGATAGTGAGATTGCCGAGGCAAGGGAAAAATCCCTAGACCATTATGTGAAAAATAAGGAATTCACACGCAAGATTATGGACAGGTACCGTCTGCATGACACGAATTGGATGAGGGCAAAATCCACTGGAACGCCTCATTTTTCAATTGCTGCTGTCTTAAAAATAGCAACTGATGAGAATATACTATCCGAATCCGAAGCTCTCGAAGTTGCCAAGAAGCAAAGAGACGTTATGTTTCGGAGAATTAACGCTGCTGTAGATGCAAGAATTTCCAGCCAGAAGCAGGAGACAAGCATGCTCAGGAAACTAATGCAAGAGGTTGATGCATACATAGAGAACGTGAAAGAACGATAAATGTGGAAATTTCGCGCGATAGGTTTGAATATGAAGTCACTATTTATCATTGTATCGCTATTACTGATCTATATTTTATTTCCTATTATCGTTCGAGCCGAACCGATGCCCAAAAGACTACCAACCATGGCTGAGCCGATGACGGAGTCTTTGGAGAAGCTGTTATCCAGCGGGTGGGTGGTAACGTCAGGCTCCCCGGCTATCGGTATGATCTTAAGGAACGACCGGCGGTGGGCGATGTGCGAACTCGTGGTGAACGAACCCCGCGTCGACGATCGAACCGGCGCCAGTCGCTGCTATCGCCTGAATTAACCAACCCCTGAAGCTCGCGTCGGCCTGGCGCGCAGCGGGCGATTGATGGCCCATGCCTTCATGGCCACCACGGGGCCAGAACCGCGGCGAAGCCCAGGCCGGCTACGCTTTACGGAAACCCTCCAAGCCTCGATGCTGCCCGGCACCGCGCACCATGCGCATCCACCGGGCCTGGGTGCTAGGGATTGCTTCAGCGGCAGGCCAGGGCGAACGCCAGTTGGCCGAGCGCCGAGGCCACCCACAGCCCGCCGCTCAACAATGGCCGGCGCGCGGTGACCACGGACAGCAGGAACCCGATCGGCAAGATCGCGCTGCCCAGCAACTGGGCGCCCCCGGACAATGGCGTAGGATGATCTACGAACAGGCTGGAGAGATAGATGGCCAGGCCCAGCCCCCAGAGCACCAGGTAGGTGCGGCGGACCCTCGGATTGCGTTGCTGGGGTTCAATCGTGGAGGTCATGGGAGCGCCAGGTTCCGCCGGTTCAGCTCATCTCGATAGCTGAGATTCCGAGCGGCATTGTACTTCTCGCCCGTACTCAGGATATAGCCGATAAAGTAATACATCGCGGCAATGGGTATGGCCGGCCCCTTGGTCAACTCGGTGTACATGTCTTTGAGGATTACCGGGCTCCTGCCGTATTGCATGACTTTTCGGCGCGTGCCCTCCCCCAGCGCCCCCTGTCTTAGGGAGTCGCCATAATGGAACACCTTGGCCAGACGGTCATAAGTCTTGAAAGCCTCCCGCAACTCGTCGTCGGTGAGCAGCGGCGGGAAGTCCTCAGGGCTTTCGATGGCCTGGCGGCAGCGCGACATCAACATGGCCGCCATCCAACCACCTTGGGCTGGGCCGTACGCCGCCACCAGCTGGGTCTTGATCCTGGTCAGGAGCGCATAGAGCGCGCCCGGATCCAGACGCCGCACCGAGAGCATGTCCTGAAGAAGGTGCTGCACCAGTGGATCGTTGTACCGCGTGGAGACACCATCTAGCGGGGTATCCAGGCGCCAGAACTGCACCAGACTCATGCCGGCCGGGACTCGACCCACGGGCATGGTGCGCTGGTCTACTCGTTGACCCACGGCATCCGTGACGATGCGCTGGGCACCTTGCACAAGTTGCCGGTCAAGCTCGGCTTCCATTGCCTGATTGTCCGCGGTCGCACTCATGTCGGGACAGGCCTTCTCCCGGTGGTGACGGAAGCGAGGTAGGCGGATTTAGCGAGTCGACAAGGGGATGTGTCACCTGGGGAGGTGGTCGTGCCTGTGGGCTGGCGCCGGCCAAGGAATTCGGTGGGACCGGTTCGGCTGTTGTCAGCCTTCCCTTGTCCTTTGGTTTTGCCGTTCGAGTGAGCGCTTTACCAATCCCCGGAATTGGTAGGATGAAGGGGCTGTCCCAAAGGAATACGCCACTCAGTTTCTGAATTGTGAGGACCAGTGGGGAAAATGCCTCAACCTCTTCGTCCGACGTTTCCACCGAAAGGCGACGCCGCGTATCAGCAACTCTGGCAGGTGATCGACATCGCCGTCCGTGATGCCTTTGACCGGCACCCTGAGTATCTGACGGCCGCTGGCCGCCACGCCGCCGTGACCAGCGTTACTAAACGCGTCGTCGGCGGGGTCCTCGCGCATCTCATCCAAGGCAAGCTGCTGGCCAACAACCTTCGAGGCGAAGATGCCACGCGCGCGGTGATGATGGCGGCCGTCGATATGCTGCTGGAGGTCGTGGAGCCAGCAGAGTTTGTTGAGGCGCTGAAGCGTGCTTTTCCGAAGGACGTGTCCGGTGGCTGATCCCCGGCGCTCTTATCTGGCGGCCCCTGAATCCTATTGGCGAACTGTGCTGCGCTAGACTATCCATTTATGGTTGAGGCGCGGAGGGCGGGGCATGACCAAATTGATTAGGAATGCTGTAGTAGGAGCCATGCTCATCGTTGCAGGCTGTGGGGGAAGCAAAGACCGCGATGCGTTGAAGCTGGCCGTCACAAGCCTACGCAGCGACTTCTCGGTCGGCATTTCCATCGTCAAGCTGACGGAAAAACTTAGCAACATCAAGACCCTTATCAAGGTTGCGGAAGATAGCAAAAGTCTGAATACGATACAGGATATTGCAGCTAACCATCTTATATTGACCGGCGTTAACGTCATCAGCGCCTTGTCGGACAATTTTGGATGCCATAATCAACTGAATGATTACGAATATCAGCCAAAGGGAACATACTGCGATTACCAGATGAAGGAACATCTCCGCGCCATAGGGTTCGATCAAAAACGCATTGAAGAAATCATCAATACCGGCTCCGTCAACCGCAAGGAGTTAGTCGGCGAAACGTTGAGCTTCCTCGACAAGCAGGCGGAATTGGCCGAGAGCACCCTGAAATAGCGTCCTCCCCCCACCCATCACCCACATGCTCCGGCCTCGACTGCTCCTTCCGCCCGAGCAAGCCAGGTCCCCAAGACGTTCGCTTCGGTCATCGTGATGATCATGCCGTAAGACGTTCTTCACTCAGCCCCGTGCTGCAGGCCCCACCCAGATCCAATAGACGGTGGGGGTGTATCCTGGCCCCCGATGCTGCGTCTTACCGCGGCGCTGGATGATCCCCTTGCGCGCGGCCTCAGCGAGGATGCCGTGGACATTTCGGAGGGTCCGGGCCCTGCGCTCGGGCGTAAGGGTCAATGCGCCCCGCTCCCGCAGCAACGTCTCCAGGATTTCGACGGTGGTGAGCCGGCAGCGGCTTTCCTGAAGCACCCGAAGCACATTGGCCCTCGCCTCGCCAGGCGTCAGAATCTCGTGGCCAGGAACAAAGGTCCGGCGAGGGTATAATGCGGCACGATCAGTGCCCGGAGCGATGACCTGGAGGGCGCGCTCAACCGACTCGATTTCCGCTTCCTTTTGGCGGACGATCAGGACCGCAGCTTCGAGGTCGCGCAACAGCTTCTGATGGAGAGCGGCCAGAACGTCGACCTGAGGCATGGGAGGCATGGCGCCATCGGCCAGTGGGGAAAATTCAGAAAGAGCGGCTGTCGCGCCATCGATCGTGGCCAAGGAAATTCCCTCGCAGCGCTCCGGTTTGTCCAGGTGGGCCCACAGGTACCTCCCACGCCTGACGCTGCGTCGGCTTGTGGGGAGCCCGCCGCGCCAGGCGTGGGGCCTTCCTATGGACTACCTGGGCAAACCTACCTCAGGGGGTCAGAAAAAGTTGGGTGCGTTTGCGCCACCATACCGGGAGACGGCGAAGCGCGCGCTGGAGGTCGCGGCCAGCGGCGCGCACAACCTGCTGATGGTGGGGCCGCCGGGGTCGGGCAAGTCCATGCTGGCCGCCCGCCTGCCCGGATTGCTGCCGCCCCTGGAGCCGGCGGAGGCGCTGGACCTGTCCATGATCCACTCCGTGGCCGGCAAGCTGGAAGGCGGACGGCTGATGCGCCGCCGCCCCTTCCGCGACCCGCACCACAGCGCCAGCCTGCCCGCCCTGGTGGGGGGTGGTTGTGAAGAACACCAAATTTTCCGACTAACCACCAAATTATCGGACTGAAACACCAAAAAAACGGACTAGGGGTTTCGGAAATCGGCCTCCGAAGGGAGGAAGCAGGATTGGGGCGAGCATCTGCGGTGCAACGGCCGACAACGACGAGAGGTGGTGGCAGTGATGATTTATGACGCCGATGATCCCCTGTCTGCCCTGCAGTTGGCGCTGACGAAGCTGTGGCCCCAGGCTGAGCGGGTCCCTTTCCACCAGGTGATGTTGGGTGAGCGGGAACCGCGGGAAGCGGCCTGCGAGGAGAACGTGAAGACCTGGGTCGCCGACCATCCTGAATGCAGTGCAGTCAGGGGATGGGGATCCGCCGGCACCGCCGATGCGTCCGGCTCATGGATAAGAGTGGTCTCCCATTGGGTGGTGGGCGGGCCAGATGGCGCGCTGTACGACATTACCCCCATGAGCGAGGCGGACCGGCGCTTTCTGCGGTTCATCCGGCACCCTGGCTCCGACGCGAACTTCGACTTACTGAAGAACACGGTGGTGTGGTTCTCCCTACACCAGTTGAGGAGTCTTGATGGTAGCTGTTAACGCGCTGGAAATACCGAGTCGGGCAAGTTGCTACCTTCCACCTCTCGGAAAGTGTCACCTATAAGCGCATAAGTTCGCGATATCGACAAACAATCAAGGCTGCGAATCGATTCGGATGGCCGAGTGTTGTACAAGATTCCAAAACATCTTTGACTCTAACAAGAGCCGTGCTGAGCTTTCAGGACACAGTCCCTGGAGGTGATTTTGTCACGGAAGCATGCGGCTCCTCACGACAAGCCACTGGCGTTCAATGAACTGCCAGAAGGGGACTGGATACTCGTTGCAATGGGGGAGGTGAAGCCGAACCCCATCGATCCCTTCGACCCGCTCATTGAAGCATGGTTTGAACGGACCACCAGCGAATCAAATAGGCTCCATTTCGTGCCGCGCGACATTCCCGCGAGCTGGTGCGTTTGGTCTCCTCTCGGAAGCCTCTGGCGAGGGAAGTACCGCATCGCGGAGATCGCAGAAGATCGTTACAAGCCCCGCTCTCTCCTCGTCCGCATAGGTGACGACACCGTTTCAGAATTTCACGGGAACGAGTTCGACTTCGACGGATACCAGAAGGCGATCGGTGCGACAGAAGAGCTCACCGAGATGCTCGTTCCACCGCGCGCCCTCCGAGTGTGGAATAGCCTACGTCCTTCCCTCAGGTTCTTGGCGGTGAAGGTTGGCACCGACCCGGCGGGGTTGATCATCCCGACATATGCCCTTGCACAGTTCTATTTGTGCACGTCGCCCGACATGGGCCAGAGGGCATTCAATGGTGACTTCGTCCAAAATGAAGGCGAGATGTTGGACCGGAGCCGGACTCACTGGCTGGCGGAGCCGGGGCACTTCCAGATCGCGCCGCTAAAGGGCGTGGACGTCACCGATTGCCCCAGCATGGCCCGGTTTGCCGCCGGCGCGGACCACGGCCCCGAGCGGCGGGCTTATCGGCGGCCATTTCAGAGCCTGCAGGTGGCCAACCACAATCGGAAGCTCGGCAGAACCACGGCTTCCACGATTTCAGCGCAATTCCCCTTTGTCGGCTGGACCGAGCTGAGAGTTTGGGGAACCCCCTTCATCGTCGACCTCCCCAACGGCGTTCGGAAGCAGCGGTTGCTGGCTTTGCAGATTCAACGATGCAGTGGCGCTTTCCCCTACACGGACCTTCGCATTCTCATCGATGCAACGGCACGGGCGGAAAAGGATGCCAACCTGCCCTGCATTCCGATCAAGAGGGCGCCGCAACCGGCCGAAATCCAGATGACTCATGAAGTGCCATTCGACCGCGACAAGCAGGCTTACGAAGTGAAGCTGCCGTCGCTTGCCGGGCGGTTCACCTTCCTCGACAAACTGAAGCCGGAAGTGATCACCGTAGTTCAGGACAATCCGGCGCAGGCGACAGCGTCGCTCGTGGATTCGGGTTCAGCAAAGCCTGGGGACGTGGTCCAGGGCAACAGCGGTCAACTGGGCGCGGAAGGAACCGACGCCCACAGAGTCCACGCCTCCCATGACGAGGATGAGGCGAACGCGGCCGCTGCCCCGGATCATCAGCGCACGCCGTGCATGAGCGCCTCCGGCCAGACGTTCGACTTGCTGATCGACGAACTGCAGGTGGAGCCGCTGGTGGCGCAGGCGGAGAGCCTGGTGGTGGGGGACTGGGGCGTCGGCTTCACGGAGTTCCGCCCTTATGGGCTGGTTCCCCCGCTTCCACGCGACCCGCCCAATGCAACTTGGCACCTGTATAACGCGAAGCGCTCGCGCCTCCTGTTTTGCGCCGAAGTCGTCATGCGGAGTGGGCAGACCGCCTACATCATGGATATCGAGCCACGTGAAAGAGAGACGAAATCCACGGCCATGGTCCTGATCCATTTGCCCGACGGTCAACGCATCGAGTCCGCGTACCTTGCGGATGTAGCGCGCGTGGCGCGCAAATTTAATCGCCTGTGGTCGAGCGATACCGTCGTGGAAAAGATCCAGGACGCGATGGACGCGTTGGTCGGGCCGTTGCCGGTGTTCACTTCCTTCGCCCACAACCTAACCACGGCATCGAATTACCGCGAGCGCGTGATCGCAACCTTGGTGGACGTTTGGCAAATGGAGAGGGGTCCGGTTCACCCGGAAACGGGCACCCCCACGCCACCAACAGGGAACTCGGCCCCAGGGGAACCGAAAGATCAAGGCAGCGCAGCCAGTTAGTGGCTAACAGAGTATCGATGGAGTTTTCGACCGTCGCCATGTCCGTCAGCCCGCATTCCCTTGCCATCCGGCGGGCGAAGATGCCCCTGGCCATGGGCCCCAACCGCTGTCCCATCTCGTATGTCAGGTCCAGCACGCGATCATCGCACGGCCGCTCCCGGGCTTGCAGGAGGCGCCGCAGGTTCGTCCTCATCGCCGCCGGCACGGCGGCCTGCGTCATCAGGCCGTACATCTGCTGTTCAGCCGCAGCTTCACGGCGAGCGGCTTCCGCACGCGCACGGCCGCCATCTGACCACGTGCGCCAAAGTTCCGCGCGGTCCGCCAGGTCGATAATGAGGGTCTTCTGCGGCCAGTAGGGCAGGAAAGCCGTCCGCTCCACGGTCAGCTTACCGACAAAGCCCAGCTTCGGCGGCTGCATTTCCAAGGTCAAGGA
>NZ_VITR01000012.1 GCF_007827955.1 Nitrospirillum pindoramense | reverse complement strand
CGCAAAAGCGGCCCGTAGCCCCTCGATCAAGCCTTCAATCGGCTTGGTTCATGGGGAAAGGGGCCTTAACGCTCCATTCTTCCGCACCCTGCTAGCGGATCAGAAGGCGATTGAAGACCAGGCCCAGGATACCCAGGGCACCGATGATGGCGGCCATGGGCCAAGGCGTGCCGTCGGCCAGCCAGCCCACCAAGGTGCCCACCACCGCGCCGGTGACGAACTGGCTGGACCCCATCAGGGCCGACGCCGTGCCCGCCATGTGGGGGTAGGAGGCCAGGGCGCCGGCCGTGGCGTTGGCGCCGATCAGCCCGGTGAAAGCCATGAACAGGAACAGGCCGGCGACGATGCCCCAGAGGCCCCCCGCGCCGGTCCAGCCCGCGATGGCGAGCCCGATGCCGAACAGGGCGATGCAGGCGGACCCAAGGGCCAGCAGCCGGTCCGTGCCCAGGCGCAGCACCAGGCGGCTGTTGATCATGTTGACGATGATCATGCCGACGATGTTAAGGCCGAACAGCAGGCCGTACAGGTCGGCCGGTACCTTGAAATAATTGATGTACACGAAGGGCGTGCCGGCGATGTAGGCGAACATGCCGCCGTAGATCATGCTGGAGGTCAGCGCGTAGCCCAGGAAGCGCCCACTGACCAACAGCTGGCCATAGTTGCGCAACTGCGTCAGCCAGTGCGACTGCGCCCGCGTCGCCGGATTCAGGGTTTCCGGCTGCGATATCAGGCCGACCATGGCCACGAGGCCGAAGCCCGCCTGCACCCAGAAGATGGCCCGCCAATCCAGATAGGCCAGGACCTGGCCACCCAACAGCGGCGCCGCCATGGGCGCGATGCCCATGACCAGCATCATCATGGAGAACACGCTGGCGGCACGGTCGCGCTCGAACACGTCGCGCACCATGGCGCGGGCCAGGACGGGCGCGGCGCAGGCGCCGGCCGCCTGCACCGCGCGGCACAGGCTGAGGGTCGTGATGTTCTGGGCGGCGGCGCAGCCGGCGCTGCCCACCAGATAGAGCAGGATGCCCACCAGGATGGGGCCGCGGCGACCGAAGCGGTCGCCCAGGGGACCCCAGAAAAGCTGGCAGAGACCGAAAGCCAGGAAGAAGGCGGTGAGCGAGGATTCCACGCCGGCCTGGGTGATGCCCAGATCATGGGCGATCTGCGGCATGGCCGGCAGGTACATGTCGACCGACATGGACCCGAAGGACATCAGCATGGCCAGCATGGCGACGAACCCCACGCCGCGCTGGGTCAGCAACCCGGTGCCCCGGCGTGTGCCCGTATCCGCTTCAGAAACCGCAGACGTCCCGCCGGCCAGCGCCGTGCCCCGGACCACCTGTTCCACCGCCACGTAAACCCCCTGAGGCGCATTCACCGCCCCCAAACACGCCCCCCGGAAATCGCGGCCGGGCGGGTGCTAATGATGGCGACAGCTGGCCCGCCAACCAATCCGGCCTTTGTGCGGATCAGCCCCGCGTGCGGCGATGGACATGTCGTCGCCGACAAAAACAAAACCGGAGGCGCGGTTTCCCCGCACCTCCGGCCTTGGTGACCTGCCCCAGAGCCCAGGGCCCAGGGCTGAGGGTATTACCCGGGACCCGACAGACAGGGTCTTAGTAATGGTACCAGTAGTGATGGTGGTAATAGGGGCGCTCTTCGATCACGCAGCCGGACAGCCCGGCCAGCACCATCCCAGCCAGCACCAGCCGGGTCACGATGGAACGGGTTCGATCAGACATGATTGTTCTCCGGACTATCGGGCCGCGGCCTGGAACAGGATCCTGGAACAGGTTTGCGGCATGGGATGACTGTGGCGGCCAATTGCGACGACAAGACGGCGGCGGCGGGGCATGATCGGGCCTGTGGGCGCGGCAGGCTGACGCAGCGGATGGGGAGGAAGGCGCGACGGGGCCCGGACGGAAAACGCCCGGCCCATCGCTGGACCGGGCGCCTTGGCAACCCCGCGCGGCCGGATGGCCCTAATGGTGGACCCACCCCCCATGGCCACCCCAGTAATGACCGCCACCCCAATGGCCACCCCCCCAATAATGGCCGCGCCAATAGCCCCCGCCATGCCAATAGCCATGGCCCCAGCCGTAATAGGGGTAATAGCCGCCGACGCCGACGTAATAGGGATAGCCCCCATAATAATCGTAGTAGGGGTAGCTGGAATAAGCGTAGGAGCCTGAATAGACAGGCGCGCTGTAGTAGCCGTCGGCCACGCAGCCGGACAGGCCGAGCAGCGCGGCGCCGGCCACAAGGCCCCTGAGAACGCCTTTGGCTGGTACGGACCAGGCATGTTTCGGCTGGGTCGCGGTAGCCGCGCCCGCCGTGGAAGCGATGTTGCCAGGCAAGGACATGGTTCGTGCACTCCCTGAAGGGATGGCGCCACGGGCAAGGATGGGGTCGGCCTGATCAAGGGCGATGGTCGGCCCCGGCATCCGCCCTGGGCACGCATCCTGCTATGGTTAGGACATGAGCGCGGGGGCCGCCCCGCGCAAGTCCCCCACGGCGCAGAGCTGGAGCGTCACCGTTGCGCGCAGGGTTTCGGCGCTCGGTCGCATCATCGCGGGTAAGCCCCGGCGCCTGCGCACTGGCGCCCGGCGGCGGTTTGCGGTATCTGCCTTGCCCAATCATTCCTTCTATCAGCCCTTGAGACGTCACGACGATGAGCCAGTGCCATTGCGGCAGCGCCCGCGCCTATGAAGATTGCTGCGGCCCCTATCATGCGGGCACCGCCCTGCCGCCCACGGCGGAAGCGCTGATGCGCTCGCGCTACTCCGCCTTCATCGTCCACAACATCGACTATCTGCAAAGCACGCTGCTGCCGGAGACGGCGGAGGACTTCAACCGCGAAGAGACCGAGCAGTGGGCCCGCGACAGCCAGTGGCAGGGCCTGGAAGTGCGCTGGACCGAAGCCGGCGGCCCGGAGGACGACACCGGCAAGGTGGAGTTCGTGGCCCGCTTCAATTTCGAGGGCAAGGACTACCTGCACCACGAGACCAGCCGGTTCGAGAAGCGCGATGGCCGGTGGTACTATGTCGACGGCGCCATGGGCCCGCGCCCGCGCACCGCGGACAAGGTCGGCCGCAACGACCCCTGCCCCTGCGGCAGCGGCAAGAAGTACAAGAAGTGCCACGGCGCCTGAGGCGTTCGGTTTGATGTAGGAAAGCCCCGCCGGGTCCGCCCCGGCGGGGCTTTCCTTTTCGCGGCGTCAATCCTCGCGGCTTTTGCCGCCCCGGCAGAAGCGATCCGAATGTTGCTGATAGAGCGCCATCGGCTCCAGACCCATGGCGGCCCGCCGCTCCGCCAGGCCATCGGGATCGGCAACCTTGCTCATGACCCAGGTCTTGCTGGTGGGATCGCAGACCCCTTGGGTGCCGTACACCTGCTCCTTCCCCGTGTTGACGGCCTGGCGGTCGAAAAGATAGGCGTATTGGGCCGCCGGGCTTTTGCCCGCGTCAACCGCCGCCTTGACCGCCACAAGCACCGTGGACTGAAGGTCGGGATCGGCGCGGCCCGAATGTTGAACCACCAGCCATGCCCCCGTGGCCGCGCGGCGCCCCCAGTCGCGCTCACTCGGCCAGCCGATGGCCTCCATCAGCCGCCGCAGCCGCCGGCGGTCGAACGCGTCGGCCGCGCGCATGCGCGGGCCCAGGGCCTGCCAGCAGGCATCCACCTCAGCCCCGGCCAGGGCGTTGCAGTTGGGGAAAGCGCGGACCATCTGGTCCATGTCCCAGATCAGCGCCAATTCCCCCTCCACACAGGCGGGCGTGGTGATGGGGCAGGCATCCATGTTCAGGGCGGTCTGCGCCCGGTTCAACAGGGCATCCACCTGCGCCTTGCTAGGCATGTCGCCCCGGGCCCGCAGGTCCTCGACCATGCCCACGACCTCCTGGCTGACGAACGTGTCGTCGCGGGCGACCCGGGCACGGATGGCGTCCGCCTTGGCGCGGTAGTCGGCCTCCAGAGTCGCCCGCTGCGCCTCACAGGCTTGGTCATCGCAGGCCGCGTGGCCGACCGTGAAGACGGCGGTGTTGGCAAAAGCGGCGATGCCCAGGGCGCAGACGGGTTCGGCAGCGTCGCACGCATGCTCGTCCAGGGTCGATTGGGCCCGCGCCATATAGGCCGCGGCCTGGGGCGCCGCCTCGGCCAGCGGCCCCGTGGTCGGCGGTTGGATGAAAATGGCCCCGGCCGGACCGGCCGCCGCCATCATCGCCAAGGCCAGGACAACACCACCCCATCTACACCGCATCGCCACACCCCAAAAATGGCTTCCGCTTGGCCTTATACCATCGCAGCCTGTGTAACCCGGCGCGTCCTGATGCCGCTTCAGGACGCGCCGGTTCACGTCCGGACCGACATGGCTGTGGAATGGCGCCCCAGGCGTCTCAATGCAGTTCACCCCGGCACACGCGGTTGAGTTGCGCCTGATAGTCAGCCTCCGGCGTCAGGCCGATGGCGACGCGGCGCTGGTCCAGGTGAGCCGGGTCCGCCACGGGATCCGGCCCCCAGGTGTGGCTTTTATCGTCGCATCTCCCCTGGGTGCCATAGAGTTGACGGCCGCCCGCCTTCTTCACCGCCACCCGGTCATAGAGATAGGCATAATGGGCTGGCGGCGTACGGCCGGCATCCACCGCCGACTTGATCACCGGCAGCAAGTGGCGCTGGAATGCCGGCGTTGGATCGGCGTGCTGCACGATCAGCCAGGCCATCTGGCTGGCGCGGGAGCCCCAGGTCAGGGCATCCGGCCAACCGCCGATGGCGGCCATGATATGGCGCAGGCGGCCCTGGTCGAAAGCATCGACCCGGCCCACGCGCCGGACCATATCGATCATGCACGCCTGACGCGCCTGGCCGTCCAGCGCGAAACAGTTGGGCGTGCTGCGGGATATCTGGTCCGCCGCCCATAGGGCCAGCAACTCGCCCTCCACGCAGAGGGGTTGCGTCGGCGGACAGGCGTCGCGCTCCACATCGCCCCGCACCCGCCGCCACAGGCGCTCCGCCGTTTCAGCCGTGGGCAGCATGTGCCAGCGGTCCACCAAGTCCTGGGTGGCGAAATCGGGGCTGATGACCTCCAGCCGTGCATCCACGGCTTTCGCCCGCTTCTCCAGGGCGTCGGTCCTGGCCTCCAGCGCCGCCATGTCGGCCTGGCAACCTCCCGTCTGGACGCAATCGGACAGAGCGGCCACCATATCCACCGCCGCATGGGCGAAACCGTGGACGCCGGTGGCGCAAATGCGGTCCGCCAGGTCGCAGGGCGGGTGATCCAGCGCCTGCTCCGCCTGGTCCATCCAGCGACCGGCAATCACCATCCCCGTATCCGGTGACGGTGGCCATACGGGCGCCGACTGCCCGGCGCGGGTTCCCGTCAGCGGGGCCGCCAGCAGGATCAGCGCCCCCACCACCCAATTCCGCGTGAAGCCCAAGATGCCCCCCAGTTGCCATGGCACACCCTTATACCACCCTGGGCCGTGCCTGGCGCCCGGCATGTCGCCGCACCTCACCGCCGCTTCATCACCCGTCGGTTCACATCCGGGTCGAAATGGCTGTCGCGCGCCAACCAGGGCTGGCGCGGGGTATGGGGGGAGGAGTGGACGTTGTACTGGGCCGTCAGGATCAGGCGGCGGCCGGTGCGGGGCAGTTGGCCCTTGTGAACGCCGAAGGTGTCGGCCAGGAAGCGGGTGCCGGCCGGCCCAGTGATGGCCGCCACCTTGTCCGCGCCGAAGACGCGGTGCACCGCCTCATCCGACAGGGCCTTGCCCACCGCCAGGCGGGGGTCGCGGTGGCTGCCGCGCACGAAGACATGGGGGCCGTCCTCCTCCCCCACGTCCGTCAGGTAGAAGAACAGCTTGAAGCCCTTCAGCGAGTCCCAGTCGCGGTGATAGCGCTGGGTGCCCTTGGCCATGGGGCGATCGCCGTAGGACCACCAGCAGCCGATATTGTCCAGCACCGGCTTGCAGCCCAGGTACAGCTCCGCCACGTCCAGGATGGTGGGGTCGTTCAGCAGCGACAGCACATGGGGGGCCGCCAGGATGTCCTGCACGGCGTAGTAGCCCATGTTGGTTTCATCGCTGGCGGGATGATCCCAGGGGAAGGTGCCGAGATGGGGCCGGAAGGGGTCGTTGCACGGCACACCCTGGAAATAGGCGCGGATCTCGGCCGCCACCTCGCCGTCCAGCGCGGGCAGGGGTACCAGCCCCTGCCAGGCCAGATCCCGCGCCCACGACCGCGCCTGGTTGGTGGGCCGGGGCCAGGGCGACTTGGGCTGGAAAAACGCCACGATGGCGGCGGCGACATCGCGCGCCCGGGGCGTCCAGATCATGGGCAGCAGGTCATAAACGGCCAGCCGCCGGTCCACCTGCGCGCGTTCCAGGAAGGTGTGCCAAGACGGGATGCGGGTGCGCCACCGCTCCACCAGGCTGATATCGCCCTCGTTTCCCCTCACATCCGCCCTCCCCATTCCCCTGGGCCCTCGCCTTCGGGCCCCCGCGGTTGGACCCCGTCCCCGGTCACGGCAGTGCGACCGGGTGGCCATCGGCCTTGTAGACCACGCCCCCCTTCATGACAAACCGCACCTGTTCCATCAATTCAAGATGGCTGAGCGGGTCGCCGGCGACGGCGATCAGGTCGGCGTAGCGGCCGGGCTGCACCGTGCCGATGCGGTCGGCGGCGCCGATCAGGTCGGCGGCGTTGCGGGTGGCGAACGACAGGGCATCGGCCGGTGTCACACCGGCCTCGGCCAGCAGGGCGAATTCGCGGGCGTGGTCGCCCTCGCCGATGTCGGTGCCATAGGCGATCTTCACCCCCGCCTTGTAGGCCAGGGGCAGGTTGCGCTTGGGTATGGCATCGTTGGCCAGTTCCTTTTCCGCCGTGCCCGGGGGCAGCAGTTCGGGATGCTCCTGCGCCGCCTTCATGAACACGTCGTACACGGTCAGCGTCGGCACCAGATAGGTGCCGTGGGCCTTCATGGCCTTCACCGCGTCGGCGTCCGCGAAAGAGCCGTGCTCGATGGAATCGACGCCGGCGTTCACGGTGTTGATGATGGCCTGGGCGGGATAGGTGTGGGCCGCCACCTTCATGCCCAGCGCATGGGCGGTATCGATGGCGGCCTTGATCTCCTCATTGGTCATGAGCTGGGCGCGGGGATCGTCGCCGGTGCTGGCGATGCCGCCGGAGGGCATGATCTTGATGAGGTTGGCGCCGCGCTTGTGGTGTTCGCGCACCCGCAGGCGGGCCATGTCCGGCGTGTCGACGATGCCGTTCTGCCAATCGGGATGGTGCAGCCGGGAATCAAAGCCGTTGGAAGGATCGCCGTGGCCCCCAGTGGGGCCCAGGGGCTCCAGCGACACCCACAGGCGCGGGCCGGGCACCTTGCCGGCGTCGATGGCGTTGCGCAGCGACACCGTATCGTCCCCACCGCCCACGTCGCGCGCGCTGGTGAAGCCTTGCAGCAGCATGGCGCGGGCGAAGACGGCGCCGTCCAGCACCGCGTCCACCGCGCTGTGGGTCACCATGTCCTCCACGGCGTTGGCCTGGCTGGGCAGTTTGGACGCGATGTGGACATGGCAGTCGATCAGGCCCGGCAGCACCGTCTGATCCTTCAGGTCGATGATCGTGGCGCCGGGGTGGGCGACATAGCCGGCCTCCACCGCCGCCACCTTGCCCTCATGCACCAGGATGGTGACCTGGCGGCGAGGGGCGAAGGTCACGCCGTCGATCAGCGCGCCGGCATAGACCACGGTGTCGGGGACGGCTGGTTCCGCCGCAACCGCCACCCCGGATACCGCCAGCGTCAGCGCGGTGGACGCCATCATCACCGCCAGCCACAGCCGCCGGCGCTTCCCCATCAAGCCCCTCATCTTTCGCCCTTTCTGCCCATCGTCCATCTTTTTGTGGGGCCCGCCGGGATGCATCCCGGGAACCGTTGAGCGAACGGTATCCGCCCGGCCGCCGCCCGGCAACGATCAATGCCACGGAGGTGAGGGCTGGGAAGGCCGGCCCCTGTGATCAGGGCTGCCGCTTCAGCACCAGCTTGAACATGGTGGTCCAGCCATCCTTGGTCTGGACCTCGCTCCATGCCTCATAGGCGTCGGGCTCGCCCCCCTCCCCGGCCTGGGGGGGCCTCTGGGGGGTCCAGCGCACGCGGTAGGTCAGGGTCTCACCGTCCGTCACATACTGGGTGGCGGGAAAGACCAGGGCGCCTGCCTCTGGCGTCACGGTGCCATGACTGACGCCGCCCTGGTTCTCGATGTACAGGTATTCCACCCGCTTGGCTGCCGGCTCCCAGTAGTAGGTGGTTTCGCCCACATGGTCCGGCTGGCCAGGGGCACGCACGGTGTGGGTATCCCGCAGGGCCTTGCCTTCGTACAGCCAGGCGAAGCAGTGGGTGTCGGTGCGCTGGCTGCCGGGAAATTCACCCGTCCAGCAATGGCCGGCCAGGAAGGCCATGGGCTTCAACCCCGGCACCGGGTCGGCGAACACGGCCAGGGACACACCCACGACGGCACCCAGGGCCATTCCCATCACCAACCTGCGCATCGCTGAAGTCCCCGTCCCCACAACCAGGCCGCACCCTGCCCGTCCCAAACGCCGGACCACAAGAGCGCAAGGGGATGGGGTGCGCGGGCCATCACTCTGGTGTCAGCCGGTGGGCGGACCGATATAGCTGGACAGGCCGCGAATGTTCTCATCCACCACCAGGCGGTGGTTCAAGGGCGGGAAGGCCCGCTGGGTGCAGTCCAGGCGCGGGCAGAGGCGGCAGTTGGTGCCCACCGGCGTCGCCCGGCCCCCGGCATCGGCGGCGCCCGCCAGGTCCATGCCGTCGGCGTAGATCAACTGATGGGCCTGGGCCGCCTCGCAGCCCAGGCTGAGGGCGAACTGCCGGGGGACGCTTTTCCAGCCACCCGCCTTGCTGAGGGTGCGGGCGATGGCGAAATAGCTGGTGCCGTCCGGCATCCGCATCAGCTGGGTCAGGATCTGCCCGGGGTTGCGGAAGGCCTGGTGCACCGTCCAGCGCGGACAGCCGCCGCCAAAGCGCGCCATGTGGAAGCCCGGCACCGCGCTGAACCGCTTGGAGATGTTGCCCGCCGGATCGACCCGCACCAGGAAGAAGGGCACGCCCTTGGCACCCGGCCGCTGCAACGTCGTCAGCCGGTGGCAGACCTGTTCGAAGCTGGCGACGAAGCGGTGCATCAGCACCTCGATGTCATAGCGCGCGGCCTTCGCCGCCTCCAGGAAGCGGCCATAGGGCATCATCACGGCGGCGGCGAAATACCCGGCCAGGACCATGCGCGCCAGTTGCCGCGATTCCTCAGCCGCCATGCCGGCCTTTTCCACCGTGGCGTTCAGCAGGTCGCGGTGGCGCATCAGGGCCACCTGCACCGCCAGTTGGAAGGTGCGGCCCGCCGGCGACAGCATTTCCGAGATCAGCACCCGCCGGGAATGGCGGTCGTAACGGCGCACCGTCTCGCCCATCACCTCCACCGGCATCAGCTTCACCGTCAGGCCATGCGCCTTCTGCACGAAGCGGGCGAGGGACCCGTACAGGTCCCCCGACTCCAGGTCGCCATCGAACCACAGCGTCTCCGCCGCCAGCTCCAGCTCCGGGAAGTGATTGTTCTGGTTCTGGAAAAACTCCCCGACCTCATCCTGGGCGAAATGCTGGCCGGCGGCCTGGGGTTGCTGGCGGTCGCGGTCGTCCACCTTTTCCGCCAGCGCCTGCACATCCTCGCGCGCCTCCAGATAGGCGCGATAGAGGGTGACGACGGCCTGGCCCAGGGTGGGGGCCACGGCCGCCAGTTCCTTCATGTCCTGGTTCTTGATGTCGTTGTGGTCGAACAGCGGGTCGGAAAACACCTCGCGCAGCCCGGCGACCAGCCGCACCTCGTCATCCTCGGCGAAGGTGGCCAGGTCCACGTCGAAGGTCTGCCCGATCTTCAGCAGCAGCGCCACGGTCAGCGGCCGCTGGTTGCCCTCGATCAGGTTGAGGTAGGAGGGGGAGATGGCCAGCATTTCCGCCATCTGCGCCTGGGTCAGCCGCAGCTCGCGGCGCAGGCGGCGCACCTTGTGGCCCAGCATCGCCTTCTTTTCCGCCGCCATGGTCCTCCCCCTTCCGTTCCCGCCCCTTGCGTTTCCAGGCGCCGCCACCCGGTTCCCGACTCTTCCGCGGTGCGCCGGAAGGGACAAGTCGATTTACAAACTTTACAAGTTTTCACTTACCTACATTACAAGAGATTACAACGTTACCACTTTTCAATCAAAGACTTATTGATCCGCTTTACCAAATCGCCAAGTCTAATGCAGTGCAGTGAACGCGACGGACGCACCGCGAAACAGGCGGCCACCGACGTTCACGACATCATCGGCGGGATGGCCGGACAGATCGGGCGGGATACTCCGCCTGCCGGCATCCGAAGTCTTCTAGAAAGGAATTAGGCGATCATGGCTCCGCTGGATCATGGCTCCACCCCCACCGACCTGAAGGCGCTGCATGCCCGCCGTTTCGACGGCGTGAAGCGCGACTACACCGCGGAGGACGTGAAGCGTCTGTCCGGCACGGTGAAGATCGAATACACCCTGGCCGAGCTGGGCGCCCGCCGCCTGTGGGAACTGCTGCATACCCGCCCCTATGTCCACAGCCTGGGCGCCTTCACCGGCAATCAGGCGGTGCAGATGGCCAAGGCCGGGCTGGAGGCGATCTACCTGTCCGGCTGGCAGGTCGCGGCCGACGCCAACCTGGCGGGGCAGATGTACCCGGACCAGAGCCTGTACCCGGCCAACTCGGTCCCCAGCGTTGTGAAGCGCATCAACAACGCCCTGCTGCGCGCCGACCAGATCAACCATGCCGAAGGCAAGGACAGCATCAACTGGATGGTGCCCATCGTTGCCGATGCCGAGGCCGGCTTCGGCGGTCCGCTGAACGCCCATGAGCTGATGAAGTCCATGATCGAGGCCGGCGCCGCCGCCGTCCATTTCGAGGACCAGCTGGCGTCGGAGAAGAAGTGCGGCCATCTGGGCGGCAAGGTTCTGATCCCCATCCAGCAGTTCATCCGCATCCTGAACGCCGCCCGCCTGGGCGCCGATGTCAGCGGCACCAGCACCCTGGTGGTGGCCCGCACCGATGCGGAAAGCGCGCAGCTGATCACGTCCGATGTGGATGAGCGCGACCATCCCTTCATCGACCGCAACGACCGCACGCCGGAAGGCTTCTTCCGCATCCGCAAGGGCATGGGCGTCGACTACTGCATCGCCCGCGGCCTGGCCTACGCCCCCTATGCCGACCTGCTGTGGTGGGAAACGTCCAAGCCCAACCTGGACGACGCCCGCCGCTTCGCCGAAGCCGTGCACAAGCAGTTCCCGGGCAAGCTGCTGGCCTACAACTGCTCGCCCAGCTTCAACTGGCGCGCCAACCTGGACGAGGCGACCATCGCCCGCTTCCAGCAGGAACTGGGCGCCATGGGCTACAAGTTCCAGTTCATCACCCTGGCGGGCTTCCACTCGCTGAACTACGCCACCTTCGAGCTGGCGCGCGGCTACAAGGAACGCGGCATGGCCGCCTTCTCCGAGTTGCAGCAGAAGGAATTCGCCGCCGTGGAGCACGGTTTCACCGCCGTGAAGCACCAGCGCGAGGTGGGTACCGGCTACTTCGACGCCGTGTCCCTGGCGATTTCCGGCGGCACCAGCAGCACCACCGCCATGAAGGACTCGACCGAGACCGACCAGTTCCACTGATCGTCTCCGTCCCCGGAACGGGGTGGCTTCCAGGGAAGGCCGACGCACCGTTCGCCTGGTAGCACCCTTCGGGCGGTGGCGGGAATAAACGACGCTGGAGCGTCCCGCCGCCGCCCGGTTTTCCCCTCCGGTTCCTGTCTCAAGTCCAAACGCGTCCCCAAGATCGGCAGGAATGGCCCATTCCATTCCCTGCCCTGGCAAGGGTGCGGCGACGGGGTTTAAACGACGCTGGAGCGTCCCGCCGCCGCACCCCTGCCCCCTACAACACCGCCTCACGGGCCCGAGCCCCCACCGCGGCCGGGCCCCCTGATCTGAAGGGAGAGGTATCATGCCTGACGCTTTGTTCGCCCCCTCGGCCCCCCGCCTGTCGCCGGATGCCCCGGTCGGGCGTATCGAGATCCGCGCCGCGTCCAAGCCCGGCTATGATGTCCTTCTCACCCCCGCCGCCCTGGCTTTCGTCGCCGACCTGGAACGCCGCTTCGGCTGGCGCCGTCGCTACCTGCTGGAAAAGCGGGTGGAGCGTCAGGCGCGCCTGGACGCCGGCGAGAAGCCGGCCTTCAATCCCGCCTGCGGCTATGCCCGGCATGAGGAATGGACGGTCGAACCGCAACCGGCCGCGCTGCGCGACCGCCGGGTGGAGATCACCGGCCCCGTCGAGCGCAAGATGATCATCAACGCGCTGAATTCCGGCGCGCAGGTGTTCATGGCCGATTTCGAGGACAGCAACGCCCCGACCTGGGCCAACGTCATGGACGGCCAGGTCAACCTGCGCGACGCCATCCGCCGCACGATCACCCACATCGATCCCATCTCGGGCAAGCATTACGCCCTGAACGATAAGGTCGCCGTGCTGATGGTCCGCCCGCGCGGCTGGCATCTGGAGGAAAAGCACGTGCTGATCGACGGCCGGCCCGTGTCCGCCGCCCTGTTCGACTTCGGCCTGTATTTCTTCCACAACGCCCACGAGCTGCTGACCCGGGGCAGCGGCCCCTATTTCTACCTGCCCAAGATCGAGGGCCGGGCCGAGGCGCGGCTGTGGAACGACATCTTCCTGCATGCCCAGGATTGCCTGGGCATGCCCGCCGGCACCATCAAGGCCACAGTGCTGATCGAAAGCATCCTGGCGGCCTTCGAGATGGACGAGATCCTGTATGAGCTGCGGTGCCATTCCGCCGGCCTGAATTGCGGCCGCTGGGATTACATCTTCAGCTTCATCAAGAAGTTCCGTAACGACCCGAACGCCGTGTTGCCCGACCGCGCGGCCATCACCATGGACAAGGCCTTCCTGAACGCCTATTCGCGCTTGGCGGTGAAGACCTGCCACCGCCGCGGCGCCCCGGCCATCGGCGGCATGGCGGCCTACATCCCGGTGAAGGATGACCCGGTGGCCAACGACCGCGCCTTCGCCCAAGTGCGGGCGGACAAGGAACGAGAGGCCCGCAACGGCCATGACGGCACCTGGGTGGCCCATCCGGCGCTGGTGCCCGTGGCACGGGAGGTGTTCGACGACCTGATGCGCACCCCCAACCAGATTCACGCCACCTGCCACGACGTGCGGGTGACGGCGGAGGATCTGCTGGCCATTCCCCAGGGCCCGCGCACGGAGGCCGGCCTGCGCCAGAACGTGGCGGTGGGCATCGGCTATATCGAGGCGTGGCTGCGCGGCCAGGGCTGCGTGCCCCTGTTCAACCTGATGGAGGATGCGGCCACCGCCGAAATCAGCCGCGCCCAGGTATGGCAGTGGCTGCGCCATGGCGCCCGGCTGGATGACGGCCGCGTCGTCGACCATGCCCTGGTGGAGCGCATCATCGAGGAGGAACTGGCCGCCTGGATTGGCCGGGTGGGTGAGGTGGCGCTGGCCCACAGCCGGCATGAGGAGGCGGCGCGCCTGTTCTCCGAGTTGGTGTTCCAGCACCGCTTCGCCGAGTTCCTGACCCTGCCGGCCTATGATCGGCTGATGGAGACGGGTTCCTGAGTTCCCGGGGAGAGGGAGGAAACGCCCAGGCGAAAAGGGCGAAGACCGCAGGGAAAGGCCGGCGCCCGGATGGACGCCGGCCTTCCTTATTGGGTCGCCTTCAATCCTAAGATGCCGACTTCACCGGCTGGGGCGGGTTCTGCAGGATCAACTGGCCATAGGCCGTGGTGTGCTGGAACAGCACCTGCTCGGTCCAGGATACCTGCGTCTTGTCCGTGGGCGGGGGCGATACCGCCGTGGCCTGGGCCGGGGTCAGGTACTCGATCACCTCCCCGCCCCCCTCGGCCACCTTGTAGCTGGAGACGAATTCGTCGAAGGCGGCGGACTGGCCCTCGGGATTCAGCGCCTGGTTGTTGATGGGGGTGTAGGGGCCGGCCACGGCCTCACCCTTCTTGGCATAGGCGCGGGCGTGCGAGATGAGGTGGGTGATGAGATCGGTGGTCAGCGCGCCATAATAGGTGCCGTAATAGCCGGGAATGGCGTCCAGCATGGCGGAGCCCCAAGCGTGGGGCACCACGTCCACGTTGTTGTACATGTCGTGGTTCCAGATCTGCCAGGGCTGGCTGCCCGTCTGGTCGCTGCCCGCCCAGGCGGTACCATTGACCAGTGCCGCGAAGGGGGCGTTGCCGGGGGTGGCGCCGGCGGTGGCGTAGATCATGGCGTCGCCCGCCGCCCACGAACCGCCCCGCAGCAGGCCGGCGGTGGGATCGAAGCAGGCCATGGCCAGCGTCGGCGACAGGGCGCCCGCCAGCGAATGGCCGGTGAAGGTCAGCGTGGTGCCGGACGGCGGGGTCAACCCCCTGAGGAAGGTCACCAAGGTCTGCTTGGTGATCTGGGTATCGACGATGCCGAGCAGGTTGGTGATGCCGGTGTAGGTCGCCGTCGAGATGCAAGGGACCTGGTCGCTGGGCTGGGCGTCGTTGGTGCCGCCGTTCCACACCTGCAGGGCCCCTTCCCATGCCACCACGGTGGCCACGGCGAAATCCTCCTTCAGCCAGTCGTAGAAGGATTTGAAGTTGGTGGCGGCGATGGCCACGACGTAGCGGGCCAGCGTGGGGCTGTAGACCACGAACAGGGCGTTGGCGGCGTTGAAGCGGGCGGTGGGGGTCGGCGCTTCCCAGCGCACGCTGCCGTAGACCGGATCGATGCAGAGGGCCTGGGGGCCCCACACCACGGTCCAGTCGTCAGCCCCCAGCTGCGACCCGGCGGCCTTGATCGCCTTGTCGACGCCGGCCGTCAGGATGGCCGTCAGCTGCGCCGCCGCCGCCGTGGCGCCCGCCTGCAGGGCGGCGCTTTTCGGCAGGGACTTATCCAAGTCCACCGGCACATCCTGGCCGCTGGCGTCATTGGCGATGTTGTTGAAGAAAAAGGTGGTTTGCCACGCATCATAGGTCGTCGCCATCCCGTTCACTCCCGCTGATTGCAAGACGCTTTCGACAGAGTCCCAATTTAAGGCGTGATCACAATTAATACGTATGTATTTTTTGCTCAATGCGCGCATGAGACGCATATCGCTTGGCCGAGCCGCCTGCGACAAAGACGACAGTACCAGCCCCGCCCATACCCCCGGTCCGGGGTGGCTGATATCATGAGTGTCTTTGGTCAACGGTGTGGTCAGCGGACGTGCAGGGCAAGCGGCAGGTACCAGGAGCGGTGGCGGGATGGCGGACATCCGTCCGGGCCATCGGCCTTGCGGGCGCGCTGCTGGCCGCCGCCGGGGCATGGCATCGGCCGGCCCGGGCCCAGTCGGCGGCACCGCCAGCGGCCCCCCGGGAAACCGACGCCCCCATGGAAACCGACGTCAACGGCGTCCGGGTGGACACGGCGCTGGTACAGCCGTTCCAGAAATCCGACCCCCATCATGGACTGAGCCGGCGCCGGGCCGCCGTGGCCGCGGCGGCCAATGGCGATGCCGCCTGCCGCGGGATCGGCGATTTCTACTGGGAGATCGGCGACGGCACCGGTGCCCTCGCCAGCGGCAGCCGGGGCACCCGCTACAGTGCCAACAAGCCCTTGCAGGTGGCGTCGGCCAGCAAGCTGATCTTCGCCGCCTATGTGGTGGAACGGGTCGACGGCCGGCTGACGCCGGCGCAACTGGACGCGTTGGAGATGCGGTCCGGATACGACAACTTCAACCCGTTGGCCTGCTTCGGCGCGCGCACCGTCGCGGCCTGTCTGGACCGGCGCGACAACGGGCTGGTGAACGCGGACCATCAGGGACGGTTCAGCTACAACGGCGGCCACGATCAGCATCTGGCCGCGACCCTGGGCCTGGGCGATCTTGACCGCTATGGCCTGGCGGCGGAGATGCGCCGCGTGCTGGGCCCCGAACTGGCCCTGGATTACGCCGCGCCGCGGGTGGGCGGCGGCCTGAAGGCCAGCCCCGCCGCCTATGCCGCCTTCCTGCGCAAGGTGGTGGCCGGCCGGCTGCGTATCCGCGATCTGCTGGGCAGCCATCCCGTCTGCACCGGGGGGCCAAACTGCACCGCCGTGCAGGCGCCCGAGTTGCCCCAGCCCTGGCATTACAGCCTGAACCATTGGGTGGAGGACGGCCCCGGCGGCGACGGCGCCTTCAGCAGTCCAGGGATGATGGGCTTTTATCCCTGGATCAGCGCCGACCGCGGCACCTATGGCCTGGTCGCCCGCGAGGTGGTTGCGCCCCGGGCCTATCTGGCCAGCATGGCCTGCGGACAGGCCCTGCGCCGCGCCTGGTCATCGGCGGGATGACCCCCTTTCAGAGGGCGGAAACCGCCGCCTACTTCGCGCCGGGGCCGCCCTTCCCCGCCGGCTTGCCCCAATCGGTGGCATCGAAATAGACGCGCACCCGCCGCTTCTGGGCATTTTCCAGGGTGAACTGGTCCAGTTGGCGGCCATTCTCCACCACGCGGTGCTGCTCCACCTGCTTCCAGCCGGGGTAGAGGATGCCCAGAACGGCGTATTCGCGTTTGCTGCCGGCCGCGTCGTCAGTGATTCCGGGCAGCACGATGGGATCGCTGGCCAAGTCGCCTTGTCCCTTGCTGGACGGCAGGTTCAGCTTGGCCTCAATGCTGTTCAGGAACTCCTGGTGGCTGGACATGCAGGGCGCGCAGCCGGCACGGCGGGCGACATTGTACCAATACTGCGCCTCGCCCGCCCCGCCGCCGGGGATGCTGCCATTGTTGTAAAGCTGGCCGTAGATGAGGGCCGCCATGGGCAACCCCGCCTGGGCGGCGGGCTTCACCACCTCCGCCGCCTTCTGCGGATCGCGGCCGGTACCGCGGCCGTAATAATAATAGACCGCCAGCGCCTCGCGCGCCTTCAGGCTGCCCCGCGCCATGGCCTGGTCAAACAGGGCCAGGGCCTGCGCCATGGCCTGGGAGTTCGGACCCTTGCCGTCCTTGTCCTCCATCTGGGCGTCAGCCTGGGCCACCAGGCGCTGGGCGTCCGGCGGGTCGACAGGCGGGGTGATGTGGCCGTCGAGCGGCAGCTCGTACACCGGCCCGCGACCGGCGGCCTGCCCCTGGGCACCGGGCATGATGGTGTCCGGCGCCGGGGTCGCAGGCTGCTGCGCCGTCGGAACCGGGGCGACCGGCTTGGAGGGCGCGGGCTCGTCGTCCCCCTGGAAGAAGGCGCAGCCGGACAGCAGGGACGCGGCCAAGCCGGCGGCGATGACGGGAGCGGAAAGACGACGCACAGGCATGGCACCCCAGGAACGGCCGGACGGGACGGGATCGGCGGCGGAAGGCCACCCGTCACCACTGTAGGCCATGGGCGCGCATCTGCAAACGACCTGAGCTTACACGGCGGGTGGCCCCGAATGCAGGCGCGCGGGTCAGCGCATCAGCGCCAGGATGCCGCCGGCCCCGATCAGCAGGCCGCCGGTCAGACGGTTCAGCTGGCGTGCCGCCTTGGGCGTCTGCAGACGTCCGGCCAGGGCCTGCCCACCGATGGCGTAGGTCAGGATCCAGCCGAACTCGATCACCACCATCAACACGGTCAGCAGCACCAGCTGGGCCGTCAGCGGCAGAGCGGCATCAATGAATTGCGGAAAGAAGGCGGCCATGAAGATCAGCGCCTTGGGGTTGGAGCCGCAGACCAGCAGGCCGCGCAGCAACAGCCGGTGGGCGCTGGCGTCGGCGGGGCGCACCGCCTCCCCCTCCCGCTCGGCGCCGGCTTCGGCCCGCAGCGTGTCCTCCGGCTTGGCCCGCCACGCCTGGACGCCGAGGTACAGCAGATAGGCCACCCCCAGCACCTTCACCACCATGAAGGCGGTGGAGGACGCCTGGAGCAGCGCCGCCATGCCAATGGCGGACAGGCCCGCCATGGCGCCCAACGCCAGGCACATGCCGGCCCCCGCCCAGGCCGCGGCGCGCACCCCGTGACGCAGCCCCACCCCCATGGCGAACAGCATGTTCGGGCCCGGCGTGGCCGAGAGGAAGAAGCAGGTGACGGTGAAGGCCGAAAGGGTCTGCCAGCTCAACATTGCCCGCGCATCCTCGCTGATAAGGTTTGGGCCGGGAGTGTACCCCGGAAGCCGTCCGTTGATGAGGGGGGCCTCACGCAGGGAGCCCATGCCACGGGGCCATGGCGGGATCGGGAAGCAAGCGCAACTCATTATTATTACTTGGAAATTTCAGCAGCCCACCCCACGCGGCGGGTTGACGGGCGCGTGAACATGGCTAGTCTCGGGATCATCCTTCCCGCCGTCCGCGCCCGAGGCCCGCCATGAAAGATTTCTCCGACCTCACCGAACAGGAGGTGCTGGCGTTGGCCGTCTCGCTGGAGGAGGAGGACGCCCGCATCTATGACGAATTCGCCACCGGCCTGCGGGAGAATTTCCCGGAAAGCGCCAAGGTCTTCAACGCCATGGCGGCGGAGGAGAACGGCCACCGGCACCGCCTGATCGAGCTGTACCGCAAGCGCTTCGGCGAGCATATCCCGTTGATCCGGCGCCAGGACGTGCGCGGGTTCGTGCAGCGCAAGCCGGTGTGGCTGACCCGCCCCCTGTCGCTGGAGACGGTGCGCCAGCAGGCCGAACTGATGGAGGCGGAGACCAAGCGTTTCTATACCCGGGCCGCCCGCCGCTCGACCGATGCGGCCATCCGCCAGTTGCTGGGCGACCTGGCGGATGAGGAGCGGCGCCACGAAGCGCGGGCGGAACAGCTGGAATCGCGGCTGGTCACGCCGGAAGTGCGGGAGGAGGAGCACGCGTCGGAACGGCGCCTGTTCGTGTTGCAGGTGGTGCAACCCGGGCTGGCCGGGTTGATGGACGGTTCCGTATCCACCCTCGCCCCCCTGTTCGCCGCCGCCTTCGCCACCCATGACACCTGGCAGACCTTCCTGGTGGGCATCGCATCCGCCGTAGGGGCGGGCATCAGCATGGGCTTTGCCGAGGCCCTGTCCGACGATGGCAGCCTGACCGGCCGGGGCAGCCCCTGGCTGCGCGGCCTGGTCTGCGGCTTGATGACCACCGTGGGCGGCCTGGGCCACGCCCTGCCCTATCTCGTTCCCCATTTCTGGACGGCCACGGCCATCGCCGCCGCGGTGGTGGCGGCGGAGCTGGGCGTCATCGCCTGGATCCGCAACCGCTACATGGACACGACCTTCCTGGCGGCCGCCTTCCAAGTGATCATCGGGGGCCTGTTGGTGTTCGCCACCGGGATCCTCATCGGCAGCGCTTAGGTCATTTCCCCGAACGTCAGAAAACCCTAAGCCGCCGCGATGGGTACGGGATAATCCCGGGCCAGGGCGGCCCAGGAGGCCGGGGCCAGGCCGACGATGGCGGCCATGAGCTGGCGCGCCTGCTCCGCATCGCCGTCGACGCAGGCTTGTTCCAGCGATTCCGCCAGGCGCTGCAGGCGGCGCAAGCCCAGATTGCCGACCGTGGAGATCAGGCTGTGCGCCTCGCGCCGCGCCTCGGCCATGTTGCCGACGGCGACCAGGCTGGCGGTACGGGCGATCCGGGCCTGACCGAAGCTCACGAACTCGCGCACCATGTCTACGGTGCCCTCGCGGCCCGCCAAGTCCACCAGCTTGGCCAAGGGCTCGCCGTCGAACAACGGCTGGTCGCCCATGGGATAGCCGTCGCCGGGAAGGGAAGACGGCGGGGACGCCCCCGCCGGGCCACTGTCGGCTGGCTGGGCCGCCGCCTGACCGCCCCCGGTCCACCGCGCGACCAGGTCCAGGAAGCGGTTTTGATCGAAAGGCTTGGAGACATAGTCATCCATGCCCGCGGCCAGGTATTCCTCGCGCATGCCCACCATGGCGTTGGCCGTCATGGCGATGACCGGAACACGGCGGCCGGGGGGTTCGCCCGCGCGGATGCGGCGCGTGGCCTCCAGCCCATCCAGGCCCGCCATCTGGATGTCCATCAGCACCAGATCGACCGGCGGATCGCCCAGCGCGATGGTGGCCCCGGCGGCGCCATCGCTGGCCAGCAGGACGGTGTACCCTTCCGTCCGCAGCATCATTTCGGTGATACGGGCGTTGATGCTGTTGTCCTCCACCACCAGCACGCGGCGGCCGGCGCCCCGCTTGGGGGCGGCGGGGGAGCCGGAGTCGGGGGCCGGGTCCGCCGCCTGGACGGGCAAGCGGGGCATGGTCAGGTCGATGACGAAGGTGCTGCCCTGCCCGGGCGCGCTGTGCAGGGTGATCGTGCCGCCCATGAGGGTGACCAGTTCCCGGCAAATGGACAGGCCCAGGCCGCTGCCGCCATAGCGTTGGGCAATGCCGTCGTCGCCCTGGACGAAACGGTTGAACAGCCGCGCCTGCTGGTCGGCGGTCATGCCGATGCCGGTGTCGCGCACGGTCAGCACCACATGAGCGTCTCGCGCCGAGGCATCCCGCGCGCGGGCATCTGGCGGGGGTGCGGCGACGCCCGCCCTGGACACGTCCTCCACCACCTCGGCCATCACTTGGACCTCACCCCGGTCGGTGAACTTGACGGCATTGCCCAGCAGGTTCAGCAGCACCTGCCGCAGGCGACGCGCATCCCCCCGGAAGGGGGCGGCCGCCTCGGGCGCGATGCGGGTGGTGAGCGCCAGGCCCTTGGCCCGCGCCTGGCCTTCCATCAGGCGGGCCGCCTCCGTCACCACGGCGGCGAGCTGGAACTCTGTCTCCACCAATTCCACGCGGCCGGCCTCCAGTTTCGACAAATCCAGGAGATCATCCACCAGTAGCAGAAGTGTTTGCGCACTGTCACGAATGATGGCGGCCAGGTCGCGCTGCAAGGGCGCCAACGGCTCCGCCGCCAGCAACTGGATGGCCCCGATGATGCCATTCAACGGCGTGCGGATCTCATGGCTCGTGGCGGTGAGGAAGGCGGATTTGGCGACATTGGCATCCTCCGCCACGCGGCGGGCCTGTTCCAATTCCGCCGCCGCCGCCGTGAGGGTATCCCGGGCGGCGCGCAACTCCTCCTCCTGCCGTACGCGGCGGGTGATGTCCCGAGCCGCGGAGATCAGCAAGGGCGCGCCGTCATCACCCCGAGTGTGGGAGATCAGGGCCTCAAGCCATATCCACCGGCCGTCCTTGTGGCGCAGGCGGAAACGGGCGGAAACGCCATCGGCCGCATTCCCCACCAGCTCGCCGCCCGCGCCCCCGACCATGCGATCCGGCTGCTGGGCCGCCGCCGACAGCGCCTCCAGTGTGGCGTCGACGGCATCGTCGTCCGGGTGGCGGAGGTCCGAAAGGGGCAGGCGCGTGAATTCGGCCACGCTGTAGCCCAGGATACGCTCCACCGACGGGGAAACGTACAGGCGCGTGCCATCGGGACGGGTCAGCAGGATGATGTCGCTGGCGCGATCGGCCAGCAGGCGGAACCGGGCCTCGCTCTCCTCCCGCGCGACACGCGCCTCCACCAGGGCGGTGATGTCCCGGCCTACGCCGCGCCAGCCACGGATGGTACCGTCCACGTCGTACAGGGGGCGCCCCGACAGAACGATGTGATAGCGCCGGCCGCTGGGGTGGTCGACGATGTAGCGCAGGTCGCGAAACTCGCGGCCGTCGGCACCACTGGCCAGGGCGGCGGCCGTCTCCGGCGTAGGGGTCAGCCCCGCGACCGGCGTTTCGCCCACCATGCGCTGCGGGTCCAGTCCGATGGCCCGCACCCCGGGAGAGACGTAGGTGAGACGCCGGGCGGGGTCCGCCTCCCAATACCAATCGGTGGAAACATCGATCAGGTCGCGGAAGCGCACTTCACGCTCCGCCAGGTCGGCGGCGCCTTGTTCCAGATTGTGGGCCATGGTGTTGATGGCGCGGGCCAGCACGGCGAACTCCGCATCGGCCGGCCGCACGGGCGCGCGGACGCCGCGTTCGCCCCGGCCGATGCGGTCAACCACCCGCGTCAGCGTGCCGAGCCTGCTCATGACCGACGTTTCGACGCCGACGATGCCGAACAGCAGGGCGATGGCGGCCACCGCCGCCAACCCCATCATGCTGCGCCAGAAATCATCATCCGCCTCGCCCACCGCCTCGTCCCGGGGCAGGCTGACAAGGACGCGGGCGTTGAGGCCTTGCAGGGCGCCGAAGCCGATGATGCGGGGCACCCCATCCAGCCCGGCGGACAACAGCGTGCCCGAGGGCTGGGCGAACAACTGGGACACCAGGCCCGCCTCCAAGGTCTCCCCCGGCAGGTCCGCGCCTGTCTTGTCATCCAGAACGGTCGAGCCCTCCACCGGAGGGGACCCCGGCACACGGGCCGGCGCGGGAAAGCGCACCAGAATCTCGCCCCGGGCATCGACGATGGCGAATACGCCGTTGGGCATGTCCGCCGCCATGGCGGCCAGGCGGCCGGCCCAGTTCAGCCGCATGCTGGCCCGCGCGACGGCCGTGACGTGGCCGTCCGGTCCCAGGATGGGACGCGCCATGGCCAGGATAGGCGCCCGGGAGGAGCGCCCTATCATATAGTCGCTGAGGGTGGCGCGGCCGGTACGTACCGCCTCTTGGAAATAGGGCCGGTCCCCAACGTTCAGCAGGGCCGCCGGGGCATTGGTGGACGCGCAGATGGTGGTGCCGTCCGGCCGGGAGAGAAAAACGTTGGCGATCCAGGGCTCGGCCGCCTTCAACCGCGCCAGATCGTCGGCGCAGTCGCCCGCGGACACATCCAGTTCCTGCAGGGCCACGGTTTCCACCAGATGGCCCAGCTGTTCCACCAGGACGCGATGCTCTTCCTCGGCCACCTGGGTCAAGATGCGGAGATGGGCGCGGGCGGCGGTGACGGCGGCGTGGCGGCGGGATTGCCCCTCGACCACCATCAGCGCCGCCATGGCACCGATGACGGCCACCAGAAGCAACAGCAGCCTGCTGCGCAATCCCGGTAGACGCATCACCCTTCACCGTCCGCGCGTCGCATGCGCCGTGCCCCCGACTGCACCCCGGCCAGCCCCGGAAGGAAACCGGCCCTGTGATCATATTAGGGCCGGCCGCCCGAGGCGCCAAGGGCAGGTGGTTCGGAAAGGCCAACGATTGGGTGGTAGGAATGCGACGCGGTGGGAACGCTGCTCCGGAGACGCCCTGATTCGTCCAATTTCCTGATCAACGGGTCAAGATTTCATCATTCTGCAACACTTCCCCCGCCACAGCGACACAGCGCGGGTGCGCCATATATTAACCAATTGAATTACATGGAAAATATTTCCGTTTCTGCGGGAAAAAGCTGCGCTGCACTTTGTCGCGGATGACCTTCGATATGTGCTTTGACGGCCACACCAGGGGGCAAATCAGCGCGTTTTGGCACGCCGCGGACAAGAAGGCCGGGCCTCTGTAATGGTGTTGTAATACGAAGGAGTGAATAAAGCGCCCGACACGGCCACACCCTGGCTGAACGAGCGGGTGCGGACGGGTGCATGGCTGACCGAACGACGAACGATCCAAATTCTGGGGGCAATCGATGAAGAAGCTTACTCGCGGGATGGCGCCGGCGCGCCGTTATACTTCTTTCCTGAAGCTGGGCACCGGCCTGGTCGCGCTGGCTACCGCCGCCGCCTGGACCGCCCCGGCTCTGGCGCAGTCCACCGCCTCTGAAATGGATGAGGTCGTCATCACCGGCGCGCGCAAGCAGCCCAACATCGGTGGCCTGATTCAAGCCGAGACCGCGCCCAAGTCCAAGTCGACCGTGACCCAGGAATACCTGGCCACGCAGACCGCCGGCCAGAGCGTGCTGGCCAGCCTGAACCTGCTGCCGGGCGTCAACTTCACCAACAACGACGCCTATGGCTCCTCCGGCGGCAACATCCGCATCCGCGGCTTCGACGGCAACCGCGTCTCGCTGACCTTCGACGGCATCCCGCTGAACGACACCGGCAACTACGCCATCTATTCCAACCAGGTCATCGATGAAGAGCTGGTGAACCGCGCCACGGTCAACATCGGCACCACCGACGTCGACAGCCCCACCGCCTCGGCCACCGGCGGCACCATCAACGTCCAGACCCGCAAGCCGCTGGATGAGCTGGGCGTCGAAGGCAAGCTGAGCTTCGGCAGCAACGACTACAAGCGCATCTTCACCGTCCTGGACACCGGCGACTTCGGCCCCGGCAACCGCACCTCTGCCTTCCTGGCCGCGTCCTACCAGGACTACAACAAGTTCAAGGGCCCCGGCGAGCTGCAGAAGAAGCAGTTCAACACCCGCATCTACGAAGACCTGGGTGGTGGCGACTTCATCTCCGTCGCGGCGCACTACAACGAGAACCGCAACAACTCGTACCAGACGAACAGCCGCGCGACGTTCGCCTCGAACTACTTCGCCGACTACAACAACACCTGGGTGCCGCAGACGGCCGTCGCCGGCAAGGCCGACACCCCGTCCAGCCTGGACAGCAACTACTACGGTGTGCGCGTCAACCCGTCCAACACGGGCAACGTCCGCGGCCAGTCGCGCTTCCACCTGGCCGACGACGTCATGCTGACGGTCGACCCGTACTTCCAGTACACGCTGGCCAACGGCGGCGGCACCACCTCGATCAAGGAAACCGATCCCCGTCTGATCGGCGCCAGCAAGACCGCCAAAGGCGTGGACCTGAACGGCGACGGCGACCTGAACGACACCGTGCTGCTGTACGCCCCCAGCAACACCAACACCTTCCGCACCGGCGTCACCTCGTCCCTGATCTGGGACATCGATGACAACAACCGCCTGCGCGTCGGCTACACCCTGGACTACGGCCGTCACCGCCAGACCGGCGACTTCAGCTACATCGGCGCCGACGGCACCCCGCTGGACGTGTTCGGCGGCAAGTATTCCGGCCAAGTCTACGCCGCCGACGGCTCGCAGCTGGAAGCCCGCAACCGCTACTCCATCGCCGAGCTGAACCAGGCTTCGCTGGAATATGTGTACAAGGCCTTCGACCAGAAGCTGACCGTGGTGCCGGCCCTGCGCCTGCCCTACTTCCATCGTGAGCTGAACCAGTACTGCTACACCTACACCGGCACCTCCACCAACGTGGCGTCGCTGAGCAGCAACCAGTACTGCACCACCAACCCGACCATCAGCCAGACCAACCTGTATCGGGCGCCGTTCACCGGCACGAAGGACTTCAGCGACCCGCTGCCCAGCCTGGGCGTCGTGTACCAGGTCACGCCGGAACATCAGGTCTACTTCCAGTTCTCGGAAGGCTTCTCCGCCCCGCGTACGGACAACCTGTATGGCGTGAAGACCGACCAGCCGGGCATCGTCGATCCGGAGAAGACTTATAACTTCGAACTGGGCGAGCGCTTCCAGACCAACTGGCTGATGACCTCGGTCAGCGGCTGGTACACCCGCTACATCAACCGCATCGTGTCCGCCCTGGACCCGAACGACGCCAACAACACCATCGACCGCAGCCTGGGCCGCGTCGATCTGTACGGCGCCTCGATCGAAGCGGGCTTCACCGTCACCGACCAGGTCACGTTCTACACCTCCGGCAGCTACACGCACTCCGAGGTCAAGAACAACCTGGCCGGCCCGAACGGCACCACCTTCCTGACCTCCGGCAAGCAGCTGGTGGACACGCCGGAATGGATGGCCGCCGGCCGCGTCGAGTACAAGCCGCTGGACATCCTGTCGGCCTCGATCGAAGGCAAGTACACCGGCACCCGCGCCGCCACCGACGTGAACGACGAATGGACCACCCCGTTCTTCGTCGCCAACTTCGAGGCCCGCCTGGACCTGCCGGACACCGCCGGCTTCAAGGGCACCTACCTGCAGTTCAACGTGAACAACCTGTTCGACCGCCGCTACCTGAACACGATCTCGTCCTCCACGACGGTCGCCACGGTGGCGGGCAAGACCAGCCTGCCCTTCTACCAGGTTGGCGCCCCGCGCACGTTCATGGGCACCATCCACACGTCGTTCTAATAAACCGGGTTCCAATAAACCGGGTTCTGATAAGCCGGCGGTCTTCGGGCCGCCGGTCCCAGACGGGGGGCGGTCTTCGGGCCGCCCTTTTTTTGTGCCTACGGCCGCGACCGAATGGCCATGCCGGGCCTCATGCGCGCGTCCGGGCGCCCTCTCTTTGTGCAACTCGGTTCGCTGCCCACTGATTCGGCAGACGGGCCGCCGGGCGCCGACGGGGTCGGCGCAGGAGTGCATTTTTCCGCTGTTACGGTTTGATTTTGCATTTGCAACAGATGTGTGTCGGACAACTCATTCTGCCCGGCGGTTATTTTTGTCCAATTTCAACATTTTTGGCGCAAGTTTATCGCTTAAGTGTAACCAAAAAGCTACAGACATGCACGGAATCGGGCAATCGTCCCCTTGGATCGTTGACGCACTGCTAACGTGATCGGAAAACTTCCCCCAAGCCAAACAGAACGCTGGGCAGAGGCGAACTGGGGAGCTGCCGCCTGAGGCCGGACAACACGCCCGGGCGGCGCCGAACGGGGAACAACCAATCCGAAGTGGAGATGGACTACATGAAGGGATTTGAGAGCAGGATCCGTCAGTCGCTGCTGACGGGCGCCGCCATTGGCGTTTGCGCCCTCACGATGTCGACGACGGCGTTCGCCGCGGCGGACGATCTGCAGGAAATCGTCATCACCGGTTCGCGTATTAAGACGGACTCGTCCGTTGGCATCAGCCCGGTGACCACTGTCGACAACCAGGAAATCAAGCTGCAGGGCGCCACCCGCATCGAAGACGTGCTGAACAACCTGCCGCAGGTGTTCGCCAGCCAGGGTGGCACGATCTCCAACGGGTCGACCGGCACCGCGACGGCCAACCTGCGCGGCCTGGGCGCGTCCCGTACCCTGGTGCTGATCGACGGTCACCGCATGCCGGCCGGTTCGCCCCTGAACTCCGCCGCCGACTTGAACGAAATTCCCGCCGCCCTGGTGAAGCGCGTTGACGTGCTGAGCGGCGGTGCCTCGGCCGTGTACGGTGCCGACGCCGTGTCCGGCGTCGTCAACTTCATCATGGACGACAATTTCGAGGGTGCTAAGGCCGAGGTCGGCTACAGCTTCTACCAGCACAACAACGACGCCACGAAGTACCAGAACGCCGTTAAGGCGCGTAACTTCGCGTTGCCGGACAACGACGTCACCGATGGCTTCACCCGCACCTATTCCGGTGTGCTGGGCGTGAACAGCACGGACGGCAAGGGCAACATCACCGTCTATGCCGAATACCTGAAGACCCAGCCCCTGCTGCAGGGCCAGCGCGACTACAGCGCCTGCGCCATCTCCGTCAGTGCCAAGGGCGCCTACAGCTGCGGCGGTTCGGGCACCACGGCCCCGGCCCAGATCATCGACAACATCAACACCAACCCGAACGACAGCGGCGATTACGTCGTCAGCGGCAACGGGCTGAAGGACTACACCTCCGCCTCGGCGTTCAACTACGCGCCGTACAACTACTACCAGCGTCCGGATCAGCGTTACTCCGCTGGCTTCTTCGGTCATTACGACTTCAACGAACATGTCCAGGTTTACACCCAGTTCATGTTCCACGATGACCACACGCTGGCCCAGATCGCCCCGTCGGGTGTTTTCGGTCAGCAGTTCAGCATCGGCTGTAACAGCCCCCTGCTGTCGGCCAGCCAGGTCCAGACGCTCTGCACCGACAACGGCCTGGCCGCGACCGACAGTGCCAACGTCAGCATCCTGCGCCGCAACGTCGAAGGCGGCGGCCGTATGGACGACCTGCGCCACACCTCCTACCGCGAGCTGGTCGGCCTGAAGGGCGACCTGTGGGACGGCTGGAGCTATGACGCGTCCGCCCAGCGCAGCACCGTCATCCTGTCGGAAACCTACAAGAACGACTTCTCGCTGGCCCGCACGGCCGAGGCGCTGAACGTCACCACCAACAGCTCCGGCCAGATGGTGTGCGCCAACGCCACCGCCGTGGCCGCCGGTTGCGCCCCCTACACCATCTTCAACGCCAGCACGCCCATCTCCCAGGCGGCGCTGAACTACCTGCAGACCCCCGGCTTCAAGGAAGGTTCCACCGTCCAGGACGTCGTGAACCTGTCCATCAACGGTGACCTGGGCCGCTATGGCCTGCAGAGCCCGCTGGCCAACCGCGGCGTCGCCATCGCGTTCGGTACCGAATACCGCCGCGAAGAACTGACGCTGAAGGTCGACCAGGAATTCGACACCGGCGACTTGGCCGGTCAGGGTGGCCCGACGCACGGTGTGGCCGGCGCCTATGATGTCCGCGAAGCCTTCATGGAAGTGAAGATCCCGGTCATCCAGGACAAGCCGTTCATCAAGGAATTCAACATCGAGGGTGGCTACCGCTACTCCGACTACAGCACCTCGGGCAAGACCGACACCTACAAGGTGGGCGGTGATTGGGCGCCGACCTCGGACATCCGCTTCCGTGCCGGCTTCAACCATGCCGTTCGCGCCCCGAACGTGGTTGAACTGTTCACCCCGTCGGGCGTCGCGCTGGGCCTGTCCGACGATCCGTGCGCCGGCGCTTCGCCGACCTACAGCGCCGCCCAGTGCGCCCGCACCGGCGTGAGCGCCGCGCAGTACGGCCGCATCACGGTCAACGGCGCCGGCCAGTACAACGACCTGGAAGGCGGCAACACCGCCCTGCAGCCCGAGGCGGCGGACACGCTGACCGTGGGTACGGTCATCACCCCGACTTTCCTGCCGGACCTGACCTTCTCGGCCGATTACTACAACATCAACATCGACGGCACGATCAACGGCATCGGCGCCGACCTGATCCTGAACAACTGCGCCAAGGGCATCAACACCAGCTACTTCTGTCCGCTGGTTCACCGCGACCCGACCACCGGTTCGCTGTGGCTGGGCACGAACGGCTATGTTGTGAACACCAACCAGAACACCGGTCGCCTGGAGCAGTCGGGCATCGACTTCAACGCCAACTACCGTGTGGATCTGGCCGATGTGGGCCTGGACAAGGTGGGCGCGCTGAACTTCAACCTGTCCGGCACCTACCTGATCGACTTCGTCACCCAGGCCCTGCCGGGCTCGGACGGCTACGATTGCGCCGGCCTGTACGGCGCCAACTGCGGCGTGCCGGCCCCGGTGTGGCGTCACAAGGTCCGTGCGACCTGGGATACCCCGTGGGATGCCCAGGTGTCGGTGGCCTGGCGTCACCTGTCCAGTGTTGATTGGGAACGCGTCAGCAGCAACGCCACGCTGCACGGCACCACCATCCCCAACCTGTCGCACATCGACAGCTACGATTACTTCGACTTCTCCGGTTCCTATCAGGTCAGCGATTGGCTGACGCTGAGCGGCGGCGTGAACAACGTCTTCGACAAGGACCCGCCCCTGGCCACCACGCAGGTGTCGAGCAGCGCGTACATCAACGGCAACACCTACTCTCAGGTGTATGACGCTCTGGGCCGCTACTTCTTCTTCCGCGCTTCCGCCAAGTTCTAATCGAACCCAGGCGTAGCGTTCAGTACAGAGACGGCGGGTCCCTCGGGGCCCGCCGTTTTCTTTTCACCTCAAGCGTTTGGCACAACGGGGACCGACAGCCACCCCTATTCCGCCCGGTATAAAGCCATGGCACACTGACGCCACGGATCACGCCCCCCGCGCCCTGACCCTTGGGCCCCACCCCTGGAATCCCGGATCATGCCGTTCAAGAACATGCCGCTCATGAAGGCCGCCGCCGCGCTGTCGCTGGCCGTGGCCGTGGCGCCCGCCGCCCCCCGGATGGCCATGGCCGCCGACACGCTGGCCACCTGCCGGGCCATCGGCGACGCCACCCAGCGCCTGGCCTGTTACGACGCCCTGGCGGCCGCCGCGGCCACCGCGCCGGCGACACCGGTCGCCTCCGCCGCCCCAGCGAATGCCCCGGCGGCCGCCCCGCCCGTTCCGGAAGATCCGGTGGCCCGGTTCGGCAAGGAGAAGCTGCCCCGGACGGAGGAGCAGCGGGCCCAGGACGACGCCGAACAGCAGGAGGAGATGCATTCCACCGTGGCGAAGTCCGTCGCCCTGTCCTATCGCCTGTTCGCCGTGACGCTGGAGAACGGACAAACCTGGGTCAGCAAGGAAGCCCTGACCTTCGACCCCAAGCCGGGTGACGAGGTGCGGGTGATGCACGGCCTGCTGGGCAGCTACTCCATGGTGGTGGGCCGCAGCCGGGTGGTGAAGGCCACGCGGATCAACTGACACGCCGGCGTCCCGACAGGAACAGACCAGCGAGGGCGGCCCCGGCCATGGGGACCGCCCTTTTTCATGGCGCGCCCCCAGTTCGACTCGGACCGAACGCCGCACCAGCGGCGACACGTCCTCTGTTCTCCGATGGCGGACAGCCACCGACCGGCATACCACCCGCGCAGGGGGCGGGGCCCCCGATATGCGCAAGATGGCACCCCAGCTTACCCATAACGCCAAAACCTGACCGTATGGTCAGAAAACCATTGCCGCAACCCCTGGCTGCGCCGATGCTGTCAGCGGCCGGTCACGCCGTACAGGCGGAGCGGTTCCCATAAAAAAAGGGCGGAATCCATCGGGCCTGCTTTCGTCAAATCCAATCACGAAAGACGGGGACAACAATGTCGAACAGGGCAGTTCATTCAAAGGGCACTTCTGGAACAAAGACCGGCCGAAAGCTGAAATGCCTGCTGACGGGCGGCGCCGCGCTGGCCATGGCCGCCAGCGCCCAGGCACAGACCGCGACAAACGCGGACGAGACGACCTTTCAGGAAATCGTGGTCACGGCGCGCAAGCGAACGGAAAGCCTCATCGAGACGCCGGCCGCCATTTCCGCCTTCACCGCCGAGGATTTGCAGCAGCGGAACATGGAAAACCTGGCGGACGTCGGCAAATACGTCCCCAACCTGGAAATCAACCGCTTCGGCGTCGGCAACCCGGCCCATGCCGCCATTTTCATCCGCGGCATCGGCCTGCAGGACCATATCATCACCACCGACCCGGGCGTGGGCGTCTATGTCGACGGTGTTTATCTGGGCCGGCAGATGGGGGCAAACCTCACCCTCGCCAATATCGAGCGGGTGGAGGTGCTGCGCGGCCCCCAAGGCACACTCTACGGCAAGAACACCATCGGCGGCGCCGTCAACGTCATCACCGCACAGCCCGGCGATGAACAGGTGACGAAGGCGGATCTGAAGGTGGGAAGCCGCGCCCGGGTGGCGGCCGACGTCTACACCAACACCAGGATCACCGACAAGCTGGCGGTCTCCTTCACCGCCGCCGTGAACCGCCGCGACGGCATCGGCCGGGCCCTGAAGGTGAACGCGCCAGAGGATGTGGGTGAGATCAACGAGGTGTCGGGCCGTGCCGCCGCGAAGCTGCAGGCGTCGGAGACCTTCTCCCTGCTGCTGACGCTGGATGCCATGAACGGCATCTATGGCAAGACGCCCACCACCATGGAGGTGAACAACCCCAACGCTTTCTTCACAGGCACGCTGGGCCTCAGCGAACGCCTGCTGCCCGCCAACCCGGACGACAGCAATTCCAACCACCCGGAACTGTTCAAGCAGACCATCCGCAACCGGGGCGCCTCACTGACCGCCAACTGGGAGCTGAACGACAACCTGACGGCCAAGGTGCTGGGCGGCTTCCGTTATACCCATTACACGGGCGGCCTGGATGACGACCAGACCTACCTTGATCTGGAATCGTACCCGGAACGCGGCTTCGCCCGGCAATATTCGGTGGAGCCGCAGTTGAACGGCGAGTACGGCAAGCTGGACTTCGTGGTCGGCGCCTACGCCAGCGACGAACAGGGCAACACCAATTCCGGCCCCACCGTCTACATCAGCCCCAGCGGCTATTTCGACATCAAGCAGACGACCAGCAGTTACGCGGTGTACGCCCATGCCGGCTATATGATCCTGGACGACCTGAAGCTGTCGGCCGGGGCCCGCTATTCCGACGACCACAAGAACGCCAGCGCCCAGTTCGACAGCTGGACCGACCCCTCGCGGGTTTACCGCAGCCAGTCATGGAGCGCCACCACCTGGGACGTGTCGGCGACCTACGACATCCGTAAATCCTTAAGCGCCTACGCCACCATTTCGCGCGGCTACCAAAGCGGCGGGTTTCCGCCCCGGCCGTTCAACGGGCCCAGCTACTTCACCGCCTTCAACCCCACCTTCGCCACCAATTACGAGACGGGCATCAAGGGCGTCTTCTTCGACCTGCTGCAGATGAACGTCTCGGGCTTCTATACCGAATATACCGACCTGCCCCTGGAGGTGTCGCAACCATCGGCCACGGGCTTCAACACCCGCATCGAAAGCGCCGGCCAGTCGGAGGCCAAGGGCGTCGAGGTGGAGGGGACCCTGAAGCTGAGCAAGGCTTTCGATATCCAGACCTCCGTCGGCTTCATCGATGCCCGCATTACAGCGGTACCGGGAGACGCCACCGCCATCAAGGTGGGCTTCACCCCGGCCTTGACGCCGCAATGGACCCTGTCGGTGGCGCCACAATACCACCTGTTCCTGGACAGCGGCACCATCGACGCCCGCATCGACTATTCCTACCGCGGCAAGGAATACGGGCAGGCGGCCAATGACGCCTATAATCTAATCAAGTCCCGCAGCCTGGTTGGCTTCAACATCGCCTATACGCCGGCCCAGGGAAGCTGGACGGCCGCCGTGTATGGCGAGAACATCTTCAACAAGCGCTATGACGTGGGCCGGCTGGACGACGCCTTCGCCGGCTTCACCGAAATCATCCGCAACAATGATCGCAGCGAGTTCGGCGTGAAGGCGTCTTATACTTTCTGACCCATCCGCCAAATCGGCAGGGCGATACCAAAGGGCCCCCCTGGCGCTCAGCCGGGGGGGCCCCGCCTGTCCCCCGCGTCAATGTACCCCCGTGGTGTCGGCCACCCGTGTCGGCTTGGGCGCCAACCAGATCACCAGGGCCGAGAGGGCGAAGGCGACGGCCACCCCCAGGAAAATCTGGTTCGTCGCCAGCATGACCCCCTGGCCCTGGACCAGGCTGTCCAACTGGTGGATGGACAGGCCGTCGCCGATCAGGCCGGGCCGCAGCAGGTCCACCAGTTCGGCCCGGTTGCGGGTGGCGCCATCCTCCCACAGCGTATTGACGAGGGAGGTAGCGAAGGCGCCGGACAGGGTGCGCAGGAAGTTCATGAGGCCCGCCGCCGACGCGGTCTCCTCCACATTCACGCTGGCCAGCGCCAGGCCGGTCAAGGGCACGAAGAAGAAGGGCATGCCCAGCCCCTGCATCAGCAGCGGCAGGGAAATCTGCCCATAGGTCATGTCGGGGGTCGAGCCGCTGCGGTACAGGGTGACGCCCGCCAGCCACATGAGCCCGAAGAAAACCAGGGGCCGGGGATCGACCTTGGCCGACATGTTGGCCACCATGGGGGCCGCCATGACCGCCAGCACCCCGGTGGCCGCCGTGGCATAGCCCGCCCAGGTGGCGGTGTAGCCCATATTGCTTTGCAGCCACAGCGGCGTCAGGACGGTGGCCCCGAAAAAGGCGCCGAAGCCCAAGCTGATGGTCAGCACCGCCATGGCGAAGCCGCGATGGCGGAAGACCTTCAGCTCCACCACCGGATGCGCCTCCGTCAGTTCCCAGATGAGGAAGGCGGCCAGGCCAATGACGGCGACGATGGCCAAAGCCACGATGGTGGAAGAGGAGAACCAGTCCAGGTCCTTGCCCTCGTCCAGCATGATCTGCAAGGCGCCCACCCAGACGATCAGCAGGATCAGGCCCATGAGGTCGAAGCGGGGACGGACCGTCGCCGTCTCGAAACTTTTCAGCAAGCCCCAGCAGGCAACCGCGCAGATGAGGGCGATGGGCACGTTGATGTAGAAGATGAAGGGCCAGCCCCAGTTATCGCACAGGGTGCCGCCCAGGATGGGCCCCAGGATGGGCGCCACCAGGGTGGTCATGGCCCAGATGCCCATGGCGGCGGGCGCCTTCTCCTTGGGGAACACCCGCAGCAGCAGGGTCTGCGACAGGGGCATCAGCGGCCCGCCGGCCAAGCCCTGCAACACCCGGAATAGCACCAGCATGCCCAGCGACTGGGCGAAACCGCAGAGGGCGGAGCAGATGCCGAAGCCCAGCATGGCGGTGACGAAGGTGCGCACGGTGCCGAAGCGCCCCGCCAGCCAGCCGGTCAGCGGCACGGTCACCGCCTCCGCCACGGAATAGGAGGTGATGACGAAGGTGCCCTGGCTGGAGGACACGGCCAGGCCGCCGGCGATGTTGGGCACCGACACGTTGGCGATGGTGGTGTCCAGCACCACCAGGAAGTTGGCGGCGGCCAACAGCAGCGCCGCCACCGCCAGCTGCCCGCCGACCAGGGTCTTGGGCGCATCGGCCCCGGGAACAGCGCTGCTCATGGCAATGCCCCTCAGTGCGTCTTGGGGACGGCGGCCGACGGGGTGTCGGCGCCGGCCGTATCGATGGTCACGTTCATGGACAGGCCGACGCGCAGGGGGTGCACGGCCAGTTCATTGGGATCCAGCGTGATACGCACCGGCACGCGCTGCACCACTTTGATCCAGTTGCCGGTGGCGTTCTGCGCCGGGATGACGGCGAAGGCGGAGCCGGTGCCGCCGGCCAAACCGGCCACCTGGCCATGGAAAGTGACATCGCCGCCGTAGAGGTCGGCCGTCAGTTCCACCGGCTGGCCGGGGCGCACATGGGCCAACTGCACTTCCTTGAAATTGGCGTCGACATAAGCCTGCCCCACGGGCACCACGCTCATCAGCACGCTGTCGGCCTTGATGCGCTGGCCCACCTGCACCTGGCGGCGGGCGACGACGCCGTCGAAGGGCGCACGCACCACGGTGCGGCCCAGGTCCACCTGGGCCTGGTCCACCTTGGCGCGGGCGGCCATGACCTCGGGATTGGTGGCCACGTCGCTGTCGGCGATCAGCACCGTGTTGACCTTTTGCGAGCCCTGGGCGGCGGCGCGGTTGGCCGCGGCCTGCGCCCGGGTGGCCTTGGCCACGGCCAGGTTGGCCGTGGCGGTGGCGAAGGCGTTCTGAGCGCTGGTCAGCTCATCACCCGACACCGCGCCGGAGGCGGCCAGCGCCTTGCGCCGTTCCAGGTCAATCCGGGCCTTGTCGAAATCGGCCTGGGCGGAGGTCAGTTGCGCCTCGGCCCGGACGCTGTCGGCGTCGCGCGCCGCCACCTGGGCCGCCAACGCGCCCTCGTTGGCGAAATACCCCCGGACCCGGCGTTCCGCCTGGCCCAGTTGCGCCTGCGCCTGGGCCAGGGCGATGCGGGTGTCGGTGTCGTCGATGACCACCAGCACGTCGCCCTTCTTCACCGCCTGGGTATCCACCACCGGCACGGCCCGGACGGTGCCGTCGACGGACGACGTGACCTCGGCCGCGTCGGCGTTGACATAGGCGTTGTCGGTGGAGACATAGCGGCCGCCCATCACCAGGCGGTAACCGCCATACCCCAGTCCCGCCAGCAGGACAACGGCACCCAAGCCGGCGAACAGCCGGGTTCGCGTCGACGGGCCTTTCGGCGCCGGCGCCAGGACATGGACGGAGGAGGGTTCGGTCGCCCCGGCGACGGGGGAGCGGGAGGGTGTGGACATGGAAACGATCCTTGGGAACGGGCGGGCAGGTCAGCGGGCGGCGATGGTTTGGGCAGCCGGGGTTTGGGCAGCCGGGGTTTGGGCAGCCGGGGTGGCGGACTGGTAGCCGCCGCCCAGCGCGCGGACGAGGGACACGTCCAGCGTGAAGGCGCGGGCCTGCAAATCCGCCAGGGCGCGTCGGTCGGTGATCAGCGTGTCCTCGGCCGTCAGCACATCGAGGTAGGTGGACAGCTTGCCTTCGTACCGGGCGGTGGCGATGCGGTACGCGTCGGCCGCGGCGGTCAGCGCGTCGCGGGCATGGCTCAGGCGTTCCTCCAGCGCGCGGGTGCTGGCGGCGGCATCGGCCACGTCCTGCAGCGCCTTGGCGACGGTGTTGTCATAGTCGGCGACGGCGGCGTCATAATCCGCCCGCGCGCCCCGGTACTGGGCGGCCAGTGAGCCGCCATCGAACAGGGGAAGGCTGATGGCGGGGCCGACGCTGCCGATGGTGGCGCCGGACTTGGTCAAGGCGTTCAGGCCCAGGGTCTGGAACCCGAAATACGCGGACAGATTCACGTTGGGATAGAAAGATGCCTTGGCCACGTCGATCCGCTTGGCCTCCGCCTCCACCTTGAGCCGGGCGGCGACCACGTCGGGGCGGCGGCCCAGGAGGTCGGCGGCCAGCGTCGCCGGCAGGCCGAACGCCTTGAGACGGGCCTGGGAGGGCGGCTGGATGGCAAGGCCCCGGTCGGGCCCCGCCCCGATCAGCGCGGCCAGCCGGTTGCGGGTCAGGGCGATGGCCTCATCCTCCGCCGCCAGATCCCCCCGGGCGGCGGCCTCGCGCGCCTCGGCCTGACGCACGGCACCCAGGGTTTCCAGGCCGTTGTCCCGGCGCTGGCGGGTCAGGTTGGCGCTGCGCGCCCGCACGTCCACCGCCTCCGCGGCGGCGTCACGGTCGGCCACCTGCTGCGCCAGGTCGGCGTAGGCCGCGGCGATGCTGGCCGACAGGGTCAGGCGGGCCTGCGCCAGTTCCGCCCGCGCCTCCTCGGCCTCGGACGTGGCGGCGGCCAGGCTGGCCCGGTTCTTCCCCCAGAAGTCGAAATCGTAGCTGAGGTCCAGGGTGCCGCGCGGCACCTCATGATAGCCCTTGGGCACGAAGGCGGGCGGGAACAGGTAGCGATAGCTTTGCTTGTCTTCCGTCACCTGGGCGTTGGCCGTGAGGTGCGGCAGCAGGGCCGAGTCGGCCTGGTCGGCCAATGACTCCGCCTTGCGCAGCCGCGCCGCCGCGGCCGCCAAGTCCGGCGCCCCGGCCAAACCTTCGTCGATCAAGGCATTCAGTTGGGGATCGCCATAGGCCGTCCACCACCGGTCCTGCGGCCACTGGACGGTGGCTTCGGACGCGGGGGTGGCGAAGCTGGCCTGGGTGGCGAAGCTGGCGGCATCGCGCGGCACCGGCGCGGGCCCGACATCGGGCACCCAGGCGCAGGCGGCCGGCACCAGCAGGGCGGTGGACACCAACAGCCGGGCGCCCAGCCGCCGCAGCGGACGGAAGGAAGAAAAGGCAGGGGCGGACATGGACAACCTTATCGGCATAAATGAACCGTACGGTACGGTTTATACTTGCACCCGCAGCCCGTCAAGTCATAAATGTACCGTACGGTTTAGTTATGGACGATTGCGTCTTGCCGCCCACGCGTCGCCCAGGCATGGTCGCCGCCAATGACCGGAGCCACGGGCCGCAAGAACCGGCAGAGCCTTGAGGAAACGCGCATTATGAAGGTGAAGACCGAAGCCCGCCGCCAGGCCATCCTGGATGCGGCCAGCGCCCTGTTTCAGGAGGTGGGCTTCGCCGCCGCCTCCATGTCGGGCTTGGCGGCGCGCGTGGGGGGATCGAAGGCTACGCTGTACAGTTACTTCCCCTCAAAGGAGGAACTGTTCGTCGCGGTCATGGCCCACGCCGCCGGCGAGATGAAGCAAGGCTCGTTCGGGGCGCTGAATCCCGACCGCGACCCCCGAGACGTGCTGGGCCGATTCGGCCGCATCTATTTGCGCTTCATCCTGTCACCCTGGGCGATATCCACCCGCCGCATCGCGGTGGCGGAGGCGGCACGGTCCAACGTGGGACGCTTGCTGTACGAGAATGGCCCCAAGGTGGGCTGGTCACAGTTCGCCACCTACCTGACCGCCCTGATGGAACGGGGACGGTTGCGCCCTACCGATGCCAGCCTGGCCGCGGCCCATTTCCGCGGCCTGCTGGAGGCCGAGCATGTGGAGCCGTTCCTGCTGGGCGCCAAGGAGGCGCCGGAGGACGCGGCCATCGACGCGGCGGCCGACGCGGCCGTGGACGTGTTCCTGCGGGCCTACGCCCCCGAGGCGGGGGCCCGCTAGGAGTTACCGCCCTACAGGCTGGAGAACCCGCCCGCCGACTGGACGGATGGCGTCAGTGGCGCGGCGCCGAAGCCCCCGGCGGACGCCGGCTGCTGAGTCTGGAAGTCGTCCATCGCCGCCATGACATGGGCGATGAAGTCACGCTCCGCTGCGGAAAGGCGCGGGCTCCAGATATCGAAGATCATGACCACGCGCACCTGATCGCTATCGTTCCAGGCTTCATGCTCAATGGTGTCGTCGAAAGCCCAGCCCACGCCCACCTTCCATTCGCGGGTCTGGTTGCCCACGCGGAAGCCGCAGCCGGGCGGCACCACCAGCGGCAGATGCACCACCAGCCGGGTGTTGGCCACGCCCGTGTGCGGCGGGATGCGGGTGCGGGGCTTCAGCACCGAGAACATGGCCGCCGGGGACCGGCGAATCATGCGCGGTTGCGGCATCTGCTCCAGCACCGCCATGGTCTTGGGACAGCGGTCGGCGTTGCCCGGCACCGGCAGGCCATGCTGCAGCAGGTGAAAGGCGCTCCACCGGGGTGAGCGGTTCAATTCCGCCCATTGGTCCAGCGGCAGGCCGTCGCGGTAGTCGATATAGGGCACGAAAGCGTCGGCCAGCGCCTCTTCCGCCAGCACCGCCGCCAACTCCGCCTGGATGTCGGCGGTCGCGGCCTCCAGCGTGGGTAGCCAGGGGCATTCCTCGCGATCGTAGAACTCGATCGCGGGCAGGTCGGGATAGTGATAGTGCGTCGGCTGCTGGGTATAGACCTTGCGCCGGCCCAGCACCTGGTCAACGAAGAAGGCCATGCGGCGGGCGTCGGCGCTGCCGCCCCGCGCGGCCCCCTGGTCCACCACCGGCTGCAGGAAATCGGCCATGTCCTGGACATGGGCGGCGTGGGCCTTGCGCGCCTGGTCCAAGGCCCGCTGAGTCGGCGGGTCCAGGTTCTGTTGCGCCTCACCCATGGCGACCGCCACGCCATAGGCCTCACCCGCCGCGCGCTTGCGGCCCAGCGCCTGCAACAACGACGCCCGCATCAGCAGGGCCATGAACTGGCGCGGTTCCAGCGTCAGCACATGATCCACCGCCGCCAGCGCGTCCCCATGCCGGCCCATGGCGCGGCGGGCCGCCGCCAGGTTTAGCCACAGCGGCAGTTCCCGGGGGTGTTGGCGCAGCGCCTCCTCCAGGATGGCGTGCGCCTCCGCGTAATTGCCTGATTTCATGGCCGCCATGGCGGCCGCATTCGACCGCTGGGCTTGGACATCAGGCTGCATCGTTACTCCCCGTTATCAGCGTGCTTTCCCGCGCCATGGCAGCACAACTCCGGCCACATTGCTAGGGATCTGAATACTAACCATTTGGAAGCACACTCAAATGCACCATGTTTGTGCAATTACCCAACGAAGGCGCGCGATACTGCATTTAATAATGGTCACGGCGCCCAAATATATCTGTAACGAGTTACGAAGCAGTTACCAAAATCCTGGTGCGTTATTAATATTAAGTGTCACTGAAACGTGACATTGGCTCGTCATATGCGGCGATATTATCGCCTTTAGTTGACGCTCGTTTTTCACTCCTCAAAAACTCTGCTCCAAGCGATCCGACGGGTCCGTGTCCTTATTCGGCGCGGCATTACCGGCGTGACCGTCAAGACGCTGTTTCAGGCAGTTCGGTGGAGATGAGACAAGTGAAGAAAATTACGAACCGGGGACGGTTGCTCACGTCGACCATGCTGGTCGGCTCCATGGCCATGGCGGTGATGGCGCTGACGGCGGGATCCGCCGCCGCCGCGGATGACGATTTGCAGGAGATCGTGGTCACGGGCTCGCGCATCAAGCAGGCCGCGAACCTGACCAGCGACAGCCCGCTGACGACGGTCACCGACACGGAAATGAAGCTGCAGGGCACGACCAACATCGAAACCCTGCTGAACCGCCTGCCCGGCGTCACAGCCGACCAGACGCAGGGTGTGTCCAACGGCGCCAGCGGCACGGCCACCATCAACCTGCGCAACCTGGGCGCCTCACGCACCCTGGTGCTGATCGACGGCCGGCGCATGGTGGGCGGCGACCCCAGCTATCCCTACGCCGACGTCAACTTCATCCCGGCCGCGCTGGTGGACAGCGTGGATGTGGTGACGGGCGGCGCCTCGGCGGTCTATGGCTCCGACGCCGTGGCCGGCGTCGTGAACTTCAAGATGAAGCGCGATTTCGAGGGCGTTAAGGTCGATTACCAGCTGTCGGCCGCCCAGCACGACAACAACAACAAGGAAGCGCAGACGGCGCTGAAGGGCTTCGGCGTGAGCGTGCCGGGCAGCCAGTTCGACGGCTTCGTCCGCGACAGTTCCTTCATCATCGGCGCCAACGCGCCCAACAACCGCGGCAACGTCACGGCCTATGCCACCTACCGCTGGACGGAGCCGGTGAAGCAGTCCAGCCGCGACTGGTCCGCCTGCTCCCTTTCCGTATCGGGCGACGACAACGACAGCCATGTCTGCCAGGGTTCCAGCAACAACACTTACGGCCGCTTCCGCACCAACGGGTCGGGCACCGGCCTGTCGCTGAACCCGGACGGGTCGTCCACCTTTGTGCCCTACACCAACGCCCTGTCCTACAACTACGGGCCTTACAACTACCTGCAGCGTCAGGATGAGCGGTACACGGGCGGCGCCTTCGCGCACTATGAGATCAGCCCGGCGTTCGACGTCTACACCGACTTCATGTTCATGACCGACCACACCCGGGCCCAGATCGCCCCGTCGGCCATCTTCAATTCGGCGCTGTACAACATCAACTGCGACAATCCGCTGATGTCGGCGTCGGAAGCGACGGCGCTGTGCGGCAGCAACGCCGGCACCAGCGCCAACTGGTCGGGCACCATCGGCCTGCGCTTCAGCGGGTCGGGCATGGAGCGCTACGACGACATCCGCCACACCGATTACCGCTATGTCATCGGCACCAAGGGCGACCTGGGCGGCGGCTGGAGCTACGACGTTTCCGCCCAGCATTCCGAGGTGATCTACACCGAGCATTACGAGAACGACGTTTCCATCTCCAAGGTCCAGAAGGCCCTGAACGTCGTGAACGTGAACGGGGTCGCCACCTGCCAGTCGGTCGTCGACGGCACCGACCTGAACTGCGTGCCGCTGAACATCTTCTCGCTGAACGGCATCAGCAGCGACGCCTGGAACTACATCAAGACCACCTCCTTCAAGGAGGGTAACGTCACCCAGGACGTGGTCAGCGGCTCCGTCACCGGCGACTTCGGCCAATTCGGCGCGCAGAGCCCGCTGGCCAAAAACCCCGTCGCCATCGCCTTCGGCACCGAATACCGCAAGGAAGGCCTGAACCTGAAGGTGGACGAGGAGAACTCCTCGGGCGACCTGGCCGGCTCCGGCGGCGCCACCCAGAACTCCAGCGGTTCCTATGATGTGAAGGAACTGTACGGCGAACTGCGCGTGCCGCTGATCGAGGGCCGCGAATGGGCCAAGTCCCTGGTCCTGGACGCCGGCTACCGCTGGTCGGACTACAGCTCGTCCGGCACCGTGGACAGCTGGAAGACCAGCCTGACCTATGCCCCGGTGTCCGATGTCAGCTTCCGCGGCGGCTTCAACCGCGCCGTCCGCGCGCCCAGCATCCTGGAACTCTATTCCACCCAGACCGTCGGCCTGACCTCCGCCTCCGACCCCTGCGCGGGCTCCAGCCCGTCGGCCTCGCTGGCCCAGTGCGCCCGTACCGGCGTCACCGCCGCCCAGTACGGCACCATCGCGGAATGCACCTCCTCACAGTGCAACGTGCTGAGCGGCGGCAATACCGCGCTGAAGCCCGAAACGGCCGACACCTGGACCATCGGCACGGTGATCACGCCGACCTTCATGCACAACTTCTCGGCCACCATCGATTATTTCGATATCCGCGTGACCGACCTGATCAGCACCCTGTCGGTGTCGTCCATCCTGAACCAATGCCTGAACACCGGCGACAGCTACTACTGCGGTCTGGTGCACCGCGCCAGCAACGGCAGCCTGGCGCTGACCGGCGGCTACATCATCGATACCGAGCTGAACACCGGTTACCTGAACGAGCAGGGCGTGGACATCGGCCTGAACTACCTGCTGGACCTGGAAGACCTGAACGTGAAGGACCGCGGTTCCGTGCTGTTCAACTTCAACGGCACCTGGATGGCCAACTACCTGGTGCAGCAGCAGCCTGGTGAAAGCGCCTTCAACTGCAAGGGCCTGTTCGGCGTGACCTGCGGCCAGCCCACCCCCATGTGGCGCCACACCATGCGCGTCACCTGGCAGACGCCGTGGAACTTCGACCTGTCGGGCAACTGGCGGTACATCGGTGGCGTGAAGCTGGACCAGAACACCAGCAACGCCCTGCTGTCCGGCGACTACGACAAGGCCGACGGCCGTATCAATTCCTACAGCTACTTCGACATCGCCATGTCGGCCACCCTATATGACCACTACACGGTGCGCTTCGGCGTGAACAACCTGTTCGACAAGGACCCGCCCATCCTGGACAGCAACGTCTACGGCATCTCGGGCACGTCGAACTACGGCAACGGCAACACCTTCCCCGGCATCTACGACACCTTGGGCCGGACCTTCTTCCTGGGCGTCACCGCCGACTTCTGATCGGCGGCATCTACGAGCGAAAGCGTTGGAGCGGCGGGTCCCCGGGCCCGCCGTTTTCCTTTGTTGGCAATATGTTGTGCAAAATAAAATTGTATCGATGATTTTCGATATACCGGTTCCGCCCGCTTGGCGGTAGGCTGCGTCCCGCGTCAGCCAAGGCCGGGGCACGCCGGCCCTTCGATACCGGGAGAAATCCGCCCATGAGCACGCCCACCAATCACCAGATCCGCCTGGCGGCCCGCCCCGTCGGCCTGCCCAAGGACGGCGACTGGCAGCGCACGGAAGAACCGGCGCGCCCGCCGGCCGAGGGCGAGGTGCTGGTGCAGACCCTGTACCTGTCGCTGGACCCGGCCATGCGCGGCTGGATGAACGAGGGCAAGTCCTACATCCCGCCCGTGGGCCTGGGCGAGGTCATGCGCGCCGGCGGCATCGGCCGCGTGGTGGCCAGCGCCGCCCCCGGCCTGGCCGTCGGGGACCATGTCAGCGGCGCCCTGGGCGTGCAGGAGTACGCGACCCTGGCGGCGAAGGCCTTGACCAAGGTGGATCCCACCCTGGCCCCCTTGCCCGTCCACCTGAGTGTCCTGGGCATGCCGGGCATGACCGCCTATTTCGGCCTGCTGGACGTGGGCCAGCCCAAGCCGGGCGACACGGTGGTGGTGTCCGCCGCCACGGGCGCCGTGGGCGCGGTGGTGGGGCAGATCGCCAAGATCAAGGGATGCCGCACCGTCGCCATCGCCGGGGGCCCGGAGAAGTGCCGCTACGCCGTGGAGACGTTGGGCTACGACGCCGCCATCGACTATAAGGCCGGCGACATCCGTCAGGAATTGCGCACCCACTGCCCCAGCGGCGTGGACGTCTATTTCGACAATGTCGGCGGCGACATCCTGGAGGCGGTGCTGGCGCAGCTGGCGCGCAAGGCCCGCATCGTCGTGTGCGGCGCCATCTCGCAATACAACAACACCACGGCGGTGAAGGGACCGGCGAACTATCTGTCGCTGCTGGTCAACCGCGCCCGCATGGAGGGCATGGTGGTGTTCGATTACGCCGATCGCTATCCGCTGGCGGTGGCCGATATCGGCGCCTGGATCAAGGAAGGCCGGCTGGTCAGCCGCGAGGATATCGCGACGGGGGGCGTGGACGCCTTCCCCGCCACCCTGCTGAAGCTTTTCAGCGGGGAGAACTTCGGCAAGCTGGTGTTGAAGGTCGCTGACTGACCCATGGTGTGGACGGGCAAGACCCTTCCACACCATTGGCCGCGCGGCCAACCGATGCAGCCAACCGATAAGGAACGCGCCCCGGCGACCAAGCGCCGCCGGGGACCGCGGCTCAGGATCAGGCCGTGGCGGACGCCCAGGAGGTGCTGGCCGGCGAACGGCTGGTGGACGGGGCGTCGTCGCCATCATCGATGATGGGAACGGCCTGGAGGACGATGCTGTTCAGCGTCCGGCACAAAGACCGGCCGCGTTCGGTCAGGTGCAAGGTGCGGACACGGTTGTCATGGTGCAGGGTGCGCGCCTCCACCAGGTCCGAGGCGCGGTTGCCGAACCCCGTGGAGAGGCGGGCCACGATGCGGGAGACGGTGTGCGGCTGCGCCCGCAGCAGCAGGCCCAGTTCCCGCAGGCTGATGCCCTCGTTCTCGCAAATGTAGAGGAAGCCGCAGGCCTCCTGCAGCGAGAACTGCTCATCCACCGCCCGCATGGCTTCCAAGGTCGCCAGGGGCGCACTGCGCTGCCGGTGGCGGCCGTCGTTCTGATCAGCTGTCATAGTGATGCATGTTCCCCGTGTTGGACGCCAGGCGCAGGGACGGCCGCACCTGGGACGCCGCGCGCTGCTTCACCTGCGAAAACGTGAGGTTGGCCTGAGGATACGTGGTCATGATCGGCTCAAAGAGACGACGGATGTTCGCCTGGTGATCACCGGCCGCCACGAAGTCCTCGGCTTCCACTTCAATGACGATGACGCTTTTGATCTTCATGTCTGCAAACCCACTTGTTTGGTCGGCCCCCGTAGCCCTGGGTCGCGCGTCCTGGACAGGAGGCGCCCACAGGCTTGGGGGCGAAACCGCCCGACACCGCCATTCCATACCCGCCGGCTGGTTCCGCGCGCTGTCGGCGGGAAGGGAACCGCCGACAGTTGCGAAATCAACTTAGGCCATTGCAGAAATGGCACTCACTATCGCTCGGGCCCAACACACCGATGCAATCTCGCAACCAATCCCAGCGTCCCGTCCAAATCTGCCCGGACAGGGGCGCCTCCCCTTGGCACTTCAGCCAACTCTTCCTCGGGGCGACAGGAATTAAGTGCGCTTTTGTCGTTATACGGACGACCCGCGGAAAGCTGTCGCTTGCAGGGACGATTAATATGCCGGTTTTGTCGTTTCCCGGCGGAACGGTGGCCGGCGCGGTTGGACGCCGATGGGGCGGTCGGGGCGTCATTGGGGCCAGCGGCCACTCCGCCACCAGGCGGGCCGCATGCGGACGATGACCCGGCGGGCCTGGAATTGCGCGGATTTCAGCCCGCACGGGGGTCTGTCCGTCGTCGAACTTCATCCATCTGGCACAGCGGGCGCGCCGGGCTGCGTGAAACCGCTTGCATCAGCCGTTTCAGACAATTGGTCGCAGGCGGCCCTGGTGCCGGCGAGCCGTGGACGCCGAGGAGCAGATCAGCCATGCGGGGAAGTGGGGACGGGAAAGTGAGGCGGAAGCCCAGGGGATTACACCGCCCTTCAGCGGCGGGGCAACGGGATAACCTGGGCGGCTGACGCTTCGTCGCGATCCTGTGCCAAGGCCGCCTCCACCCTGGCCCCTTCGTCACGGTCGCGTTCCCGGATGGCGATGAAGTCCTGGATATGGTTCATGAACAACCGCACCAGGCTGGGATCGAAATGAACACCGGCCTCGGCCGCGATATAGGCGAGGGAGCGTGACAAGGGCCAAGGCGCCTTGTAGGGGCGGGCCGACATCAGGGCGTCGAACACGTCCACCAGGGCCACGATGCGACCGGACAAGGGGATGGCCGTTTCCTTCAACGCCCGGGGATATCCCTGGCCGTTCCAGCGCTCGTGATGGCACAGCGCCACCTCCGCCGCCAGGTCGAGCAGCGGCAGGCCGCTGCCCATCAAGATGCCGGCCCCGATGGTGGTGTGGGTCTTCATCACATCCCATTCCGCCGCCTCCAGCGGGCCGGGCTTCAACAGGATGGCGTCGGGGATGCCGATCTTGCCCACGTCGTGCAGGGGCGCCGCCAGCGCCAACTGAGCAGCGAAGTCCGCCTCGCACCCTGCCAGCAGCGCCAGGTGGCGGGCCATCTGGCCCACCCTGTCGGTATGCGCGGCCGTTTCATTGTCACGCAAGGCACTGGCCGCGCGCAGGCGATGGATCATTTGGGACTGGGCCTTGTCCAGCAAGGCAAGGGCGTCGGCGGGCAGGCCTTGCGGATGCAGGGTTTCCGGACGCTGGCCCCCCAAACACTGGCCGTCCAAACGCTGGCTGTCCGGCATCCCCTCCCCGTCGCCCGTCGAACAGGGCGGGACGGAACGGCGGGCACGGATAACGGCACGACGGCGCGCCAGGCCGCGCAGGGCTGCGGCGATGGCCAGCGTTATGGTCAAAAGCGCGGGCCAGGACCCGATAATCCGGATGGCGTCGCCGCCCAAGGCGACCCCGGCGCGCATTGTGCCAATATCCATAAACCCCACTCCCCCGTGCCCTTGGGTCGAAGTTTGGGCGGAAGAGCTTAAGGATTCGCTACCAGCGGCGCAGTCATAGGCCAGATGGCCGACGGCAAAAAGGGCTAACCCCAACGCTGTAATCGGCTGCTGGGTTGAACTTCATGGCGGGCACAACGGCGTTTTGAACGCCACGGGGACCGGCCATGATTAGGGCAGGACGCGACCTCTTTTTCCGCTGCCCCGCGACATCATTGGACGGCACCCGCGGTAATATAGGTAAACAGTGTCCAGTCTTGCATTTCTCAATCTTCTCATCGCTTTCGCCATGCCCACGGCCCGCCCGCGCCGCGGGTGCCTGGGTGCGCGCGTTGCCTAGACCTGGACCAGACGCCGGCCGTCGGGGTATGACGGACATCACCACGCCACAGTCGAGGCCAGTCATGCCGGACCAGACCGTTCCCCCCGCGTCGACCGCACCGGGGCCGTCAGCGCCAGGCATGCCGCCGCTGAAGGTCGCCATCCTGCCGGTGACGCCCTTCCAGCAGAACTGCTCCATCCTGTGGTGCACCGCCACCAAGCGGGCCGCGGTGGTCGACCCCGGCGACGGCGTCACCCAGATCGAGGAATTCCTGGCGCGCCAGGGACTGACGCTGGAACGCATCCTGGTGACGCATGGCCATGTCGACCACGCCGCCGCCGTCGCCGACCTGACGGCCAGGACCGGCGTGCCGGTCGATGGACCGCAGCAAGAGGACAAGTTCTGGATCGACCGCCTGCCGGAGGACGGGGCCAAGTACGGCATGCTGCATGCCAAGCCTTTCACGCCCACCCGATGGCTGGGCGACGGAGACACCGTGGCCGTGGGCGACCTGGTCCTGGATGTGCTGCATTGCCCTGGCCATACCCCCGGGCACGTCGTCTTCATCCATCAGCCGTCGCGCCTGGCCATCGTGGGCGACGTCATCTTCCAGGGTTCCATCGGCCGCACCGACTTTCCCCGGGGCGACCATGCGGCACTGATCCGCTCAATCCGGGAAAAGCTATTCCCCCTGGGCGACGACATCACCTTCCTGCCCGGGCATGGCGAGCCGTCGACCTTCGGACAGGAACGGCGCACCAATCCCTTCGTCTCCGACCGCGCCGTGGCCCGGGGCTGATCCGGCACCACCGCCCCCTGGACGCCCGTTAAAGCCCCCAGTCCCTTAAAGAAAGCCACCCATGGCCACCGTCGCCGAAGCCCTGAACGAGGCCTTGCGCCACCACCGCGAAGGCGCCCTGGGCCACGCCGAGGTGATCTACCGCCGCATCCTGGAGGTGGCCCCAGCGGAGGGGGACGCCCTGAACCTGCTGGCGCTGCTCTGCCTGCAGACGGACCGGGGGGACGAGGCGATGGACTTGGCCAGCCAGGCCACACGGGTCAATCCCGGCGCCCCCACCTTTCACGCCACCCAGGCCGATGCCGCCGCCACGCTGGGACGCCCGGCGCTGGAGGCGGAATGCCTGGGCCGGGCCCTGGCCTTGGCGCCAGCGGCCGCCCAGGCCGCCGGCTGGCAACGGCGACGCGGCCGCGCCCTGGCCGCCACGGGGGACATGCCGGCGGCGCTGTCGGCCCTGCGGGCGGCGGTGGCCCTGGCGCCCCAGGATGTGGACACCCTGGACGATCTGGCGGTGATGCTGGTCAAGGCCGGCCTGCCGGACGAGGCGGAGGCGGCGTTCACCGAGGTTCTGCGCCGGCGGCCCGACCATGCCGGAGCGGCCCGCAACCTGGTGAGCGTGTGGCTGAACCAGGCTGTCCGCCATCTCGACGGCGACCGGCCGGCGGCAGCCGCCGACCTGGCCCGCCGCGCGGTGGAACAGGCCCCCGGCCGGCGCGACGGCTGGGCCCGGCTGGGCGTGGCGCTGATGGCGATGAACCAGATGGAACCAGCCGCTGATGCCCTGCGCCGGGCCCTGTCCCTTCCCGGCGCGGTGGAGGAGACGGTCGAGATCCTGATCAACCTCGGCTTCCTGGAAACCCGCCTGGGCCGTTTCAGCGAAGCGGCGACGATGTTGGATCAGGCCGAGGCCCTGGAGCCCGGCCGGGCGGAGACCTTGAACCATCGGGGGGTGCTGCTTCATGCCCAGGGCCGGTTGGCCGATGCGGCGGAGACGTTGACCCGTGCCGCCGCCGCCGCCGCGGGTGACCACCGGCCGCTGACCAATCTGGCCACGGTGCTGAAGGACCAAGGCGACGATGCCGGCGCGGAAGCGCGCTATGCCCAGGCGCTGACCCTGGCGCCGGATGATGCCGCGGTGCGCTGGCAGCGATCTCTGGCCCGCCTGATGGCAGGGGACTTCGTCACCGGCTGGCAGGACTACGAGTGGCGTCATCACACCGGCCACATGCCGCCGCTGGAGCCCGCCCTGGCCGCCATCCCGGAGTGGCAGGGCCCCGGCGCGACGACGGGGCCCATCCGCCTTTTGCTGCATGCGGAACAGGGTCATGGCGACACGCTGCAATTCGTCCGGTACGCGCCCCTGCTTCAGGCGGCGGCGCAACGCCTGGGTTTGGTCCAGGTCGGCCTGAACGTGCAGCCGGCGCTGGCGCGGCTGATGGCGATCAGCCTGCCCGGCGTGACGGTGCTGCCGCCCGGCGCAGCGATCCACGCCACCGACTGGGACGCCCGCGTCTCGCTCATGAGCCTGCCGTATCGCCTGGGCACCACGCTGGAGAGCATCCCCGCTTTCTGCCCCTACCTGGCGCCACCGTCGCCGGCCGCGTGGCGCGACCGATTGGCGCAGGCGGTACCCAGCGGCATGCGGGCCGTTGGCCTGGTTTGGTCCGGCGATCCCCGGCCGGACGATCCGGTGTCGGCCCTGATCGACCGGCGGCGCAGCCTGCCGCTGGCGGCTTTGGCCCCCCTCGCCGCCGTCCCCGATGTCCGCTTCGTCAGCTTGCAGAAAGGCCAGGCGGCGGCGCAGGCCGGTGGCGCCCCCTTCCCCCTGCTGGACTGGACGGCGGCATTGGGCGACTTCGCCGACACCGCCGCCCTGCTGTCCTGCCTGGACCTGGTGATCACGGTGGACACGGCGGTGACCCACCTGGCGGGGGCGCTGGGGCGGCCCGTATGGGTGCTATCCCGCATCGACGGCTGCTGGCGCTGGCTGCGCGACCGGACCGACAGCCCCTGGTATCCGACCCTGCGCTTATACCGCCAAAGGGTTTGGGGTGATTGGGCCCCCACGATCCAGCAAGTCGCCGAAGATTTGGCCCTTAGGGCAAGTCATTGAATTATATATAATTTCCCCACATATCCAGCTCGAGGGCCAGGCGTCACCGCAATCACGGGCGCCCGCGTGCGGGGCATGGCCTTACACTAACGGTAGAGTTGCGGAAAAAATTTGTGCAGCGGCGTCAATTTTGTTAAAGTTGTTGTTGAAAAATTTATCGTGGCGTGAATCCGCCACCCCGGCCCCCTCGCCATCGGCTCTTTCGCAGGAATTCATTTCCGGTAAGGCCCTCGGCACCAAGGGTGGAACAAGGGGATTGAACCGATGTCTTCCTGGCCTGCCCATGTCCCCTTTATCGGGGGATGGTGAATATTTCCTTTGTCTCCTAACCAAGGACCCGAGTCCATGGCACTGGATGGCGTGTTGAGCACCGGCTCTGCTTATGCCCAGGTCCCCAACGGGACTGTGGGAACCCTGGGTTATGCCGCCAACGACGCCACGGCTGAGCCGGGCGGGACCAAGGCGGGCACCGATACGGCGGCCGGAACGGCCTCGGGCGGGGAGACGGCCCCGCGCCTTTCGGCCCCCGCCTACATCAGCCCCGTCGTGTCTTATGACAGCCAGGCGGCCATCGCCATCACCCAGTTCCGCGATAGTGTCACGGGCGCTGTGGAGTATCAGATTCCCTCCCGCCATGTGGTGGAACAGTACCGCCTGCGGGCCACGGGGGCGGCGCGGTATCAGGGCGGGAATCCGCTTGTGGCCGACGTCGCGGCGCCGTCCAACGTCCCCTCGGAAACCGGGGCCACGGACACGACGGCCGCGTCAGCCGGTGCCAGCGCCGGTTCGTCAAGCGGCGGAACGGCGACGTCCAGAGGTTCCACGGGCGGCGGTTCCATAGGAGGCGGTTCCCTAGGGGGCGCTTCTACAGGCGGCTCCGGCAGTGCCCTGATCAGCGCCACCGTTGCCGCCGTCACCTTGGGCGCGGCCGCCGTGAATGTGATGGCCTGAGCGCATCCCTCCGCAGGTTTCTTCATACCCCTCCTCCTGAGCCTTCTTGGGCCCTTTCCGCGCGATTTGTTTTGAAACGCCGGGGCCGGGCCGGCCATGCTGCCCCCACAACCGCATGCGCAGCGCCGGGATGGCACGATCACCATGGCTACCGTTGAAGACACGCTGACGCTGGCGCTGAGCCATCATGATGCCGGCCGCCTGGCGGAAGCGGAGGCGCTGTACGGCAGGGTCGTGGCGATGGCGCCTGACCATGTGCAGGCGTTGTTCCTGTGGGGGGCGGCGGCCCACCTGCGTGGCGACCCTGGCGCGGCCCTGCCCCGCCTGGAACGGGCGCGTTACCTGGCGCCAAAGGCGACGGTCATCACCGCCCTCCTCGCCGCCGTGCACCGGACCATGGGCGGACGGGCCACCGCCGAAACCTTGTATCGCGAGGTGCTGGCGGCGGAGCCCAGGCATGGCGAGGCCGCGGCCGCCCTCGCGGAAATGCTGGAGGAGGGGGCCAAAGCCCTTCGGGCGCGCGGGGACATGGCCGCGGCACTGTCGCATGATGAGCAGGCCGTGGCCGTATTGCGGACCGCCGGCCTGTCGCCCAAGCCGACGCTGTGGAACAGCCTGGGCGCCGGTTTGCTGGCGGCCGGGCGGCGAGAGGAGGCGATCTCCGCCTTCGAGTCCGCTGTCGCGGCCGACCCACGCTATGGCGAGGCCCTATCCAATCTGGGCGGTGCGCTGAAGGCGGCGAAGCGGCTCGACGAAGCGGCCGCCCGCTATCGCCAGGCGCTGGCGTTGTTCCCCAAGGTGCCGGAATTGCACACCAACCTGGGGACGGTCCTGGCGGAGTTGAACCAGCCGGTCGAGGCCCTGGCCGCCTATCAAGAGGCCGTAAGGCTGAACCCCGCGTTCGTGGGCGGATGGCTGAACGTCGGCATGGGCCGGCATGCCGTGGATGACCTGCACGGGGCGGCCGACGCCTATCACCGGGCGTTGGCCCTGGATCCCTCTTTTCATCGCGCCTGGACCGCGCTGGGCGCCGTCCTCTATGAGTTGGGACGGTTCGAGGACGCGGCGGCGGCGGCGGAAAGGGCGCTGGCGATCCATCCCAGCGGGGTCGAGGCAAACTGGAACCTGGCGCTGGTGTCGCTGCTGCTGGGACGCTTCGCCCAGGGCTGGCCGCTCTACGAATGGCGCCGCCACAGCCGCACCAATCCCCTGCGCACCTTCGACCGCCCCGCCTGGGAGGGCACGCCCTTCCCTGGCCGCACGCTGCTGGTGCATGTCGAACAGGGCCTGGGTGATGTGCTGATGGTCGCGCGGTATCTGCCGGCGGTGGCGGCGATGGGGGGACGGGTACTGCTGGAGACGCCGCCGGAGCTGGTCGGCCTGATGCAGGATCTGGTCGAGCCCGGCCGGTTGGAGCTGGCACCCACCGACCAGCCGCTGCCCCCCTTCGATCTGCAATGTCCGATCATGAGCCTGCCCGGTCTGTTCCAAGCCGGCGTCACCCCCATTCCCAGCAAAGTGCCCTACCTTCACGCCGACGACTCGCTGCGGGTGCGGTGGCGTGATCGGCTGGCACAGGCCACAGCAAGGTCCTCCCCCCTGCGGGGGGCCTTGAAGGTGGCGCTGGTATGGGCCGGCAATCCCAACTTCACCGGCGACCGCTGGCGTTCCCCCCGCCTGCCGGCGTTCGCGCCGGTGCTTCAGGTGCCGGGCGCCCATTTCTTCAGTCTGCAGATGGGGGACGGGCGGCGCGACCTGACCACCACCCCCCTTCCCGACGCCTTCACCGACCTGGCCCCGGATATCCAGGATTTCGCCGATACCGCGGCCATCCTGATGGAAGTCGATCTGTTGATCAGTTCCTGCACGGCGCCGGTGCACCTGGCGGGCGCCCTGGGCCGTCCCGTCTGGGTGGTCCTGCCCCGGTCGCCCGACTGGCGCTGGGGCCTGGGGCGGACCGATAGCGACTGGTATCCCAGCGCGCGGCTGTATCGGCAGGAAACGCGCGATGATTGGGGCCCGGTCATGCGGCAGGTCGCCACCGATCTAGCGATCCGGGTTAATCCACCTTCCCAGCTTGATCCATGTTAATGTTCCCTCAACGATTGATACTGTATTAAACGCTGACGGCAGAGACTGGCGCGACGATAGCCCCCAGGGGCGTGGACAGAATGTCTAAAATTTTATCAATCGCGCCTTGACTCCGTCGCAGAAACAGGTCATCACTTACCGTGCCCGAAAAATTCGGGCGACACATACCCTCTCCAAAGGAGATTTCTTATGTCTGACGCCGTTCAGCTTTCGTCCAGCATGCGGACCAACCTGCTGCTGCTGCAGCAGACCAATACCGCTACCAGCAAGCTGGAAAACCAGCTGGCGACCGGCAACAAGGTCAATTCCGCCCTTGACGGTCCCACTGCTTTCTTCGCCGCGCAGAGCCTGAATCAGCGCGCGAGCGATCTGTCCACCCTGAAGGATGGCATGACGCAAGCCGTCAACACCATCAAGGCGGGCAGCCAGGGCATCACCTCCATCCAGTCGCTGGTCACCCAGGCCCAGGGCCTGTTGACGACCGCGTATTCCAACCTGGGTACGGACGCCAGCTCCATCGCGACCCGTAAGTCGCTGGCCGACCAGTTCAACGGCATCAAGGACCAGATCGACAAGCTGGCTGGCGACAGCGGCTACTCGGGCAAGAACCTGGTCGCCGGTAATGGCCAGTCCTTCGCCGCCACCTCGACCTCGGTCGCCACGGCCAACTCCATCACGGCGATTTCCAACACCCGCGTCACCAACATCACCTCGGCCGACACCTATTCGGTGCGCGTCTCCGGCACCGGTGCGATCACCGGCGACGCCGGCGACATCGCCAATGCCGAGACGGCGCGTGGCGTGTTCGGCCTGAAGGTTTCCGGCAAGCTGAGCAGCACCACCGGCAACTTCTCCGACATCTCGATCCAGACGCGCGGCGCGGTCGGCCAGACCCGCAGCGTGGTGGTGACGGAAGGCGACGAGTCGCGGACCATCAACTTCTTCGACAACACCCAGGCGGTCTCGAACACGCTGTCCACCCCCGGCGTGTCCGGCACGAAGCAGACGTCGACGATCACCATCACCGGCAACGTCGATAAGGGCGACACCTTCACCGCCACGGTCAACGGCACCTCCTTCACCTACACCGCGTCGGCCGGTGACGTGACGGCGTCTGACGCTGCCACCCGTGAGAAGAACATCGCCGTTGGCTTGTACAACAAGATCAATGCGGCTACGGCCGCCGGCGGTTCGCTGTCCACCTTCACGGCTTCGAATCCCGGTGGTACTTCCAACAGCTTCACGCTGTCGGCGCCCGGTACCACTGGCACCGCCAACACCTTCACCCTGGGTACCTCGGCATCCAACGCCCTGACGAAGGATGTTTCCATTTCCTTCTCGTCGGGTACCGTGGTGTCTTTCACCGTCGACCGCGCGTCGCTGGAAGCCCTGGGCACGAATGGTAACGGCACCTCCACCATCGAAAAGAACGTGGACGTCGCCGTCACCGCCACCGACCTGAACGGTGTCTCCGTGACCCGTTCCGGCGCCAACCAGCGGGGTGACTCCAAGCTGGCGGATGGTGAAAACGCCTTCTCGTTCAGCACCGGCACCGTCCGACTGAACGTGGCCGCGAGCAACGTCATCCTGGCGGCGAGTGCCGCTGGTGCGGCGAACGTCACCACCGCGCAGACCACGGCGGCGGGTACGTCGAACGACCTGAGCGTCCAGTTCAACGCGGACAACAGCAGCAGCATCACCGTTGCGGCGACCAACATCACCACCTCGGGCCAAGGCCTGGCCATCGACTACGCCCAGAACAACTTCCTGGACCGGGCGGACATCGACAAGGCCTCGGCGCAGCTGACCAACGCCACCAACGTCCTGCGCGCCGCCTCCCAGACGCTCAGCACCAACCTGAACATCGTCCAGACCCGCTCCGACTTCACGAGCGCGTTCAACAACGTGTTGCAGGATGGCGCCGACAACCTGACGCAGGTGGACCAGAACGAAGCCGGCGCCCAGTTGCTGGCCCTGCAGACCAAGCAGTCGCTGGGTGTCACCACCCTCTCCTTGGCCAACCAGGCTCAGCAGTCCATCCTCAAGCTGTTCTAATAGATCAGCGACAGCGTGGAAGTACGGAAGGTGGCGGACGGCGACGTCCGCCACCTTCTTTTTTTGTCGCGGGGTTCGGGGGGCAGCGGTTTTTTGATGACCGGACGGGGTCCGCTGCCGTAATTCCTAGAGCGGGTCGCCCGAGGGCGGACTCGCCTTTGGGCGTGCATCCGCTCGCGGAGGGACCCAATCCATCACCGGCTGTGCGTCCCATAAAACGCGGCCGGCTACAGGGGCCCCCGCATGCGAGGACCGCCCCCATTCGTTTAATGGTCTGCCCGCCCCGGCCTTGAGGCCGGAGTCCCAACCCGGGCCCCGGGCCTGGGACCGCGTTCTAAGGAAGGATTGCCCCGTGCCGTTGAAACTGGTGCTACGCCCGGGAGAAAAGCTGATCGTCAACGGCGCCGTCATCGGCATCGGCGATCACCCCGTCTCGCTGTTCTTCTATAACAAAGTGAATTTCCTGCGCGGCCGGGAAATCCTGAAGGAGGAGAACTGCGACACCATCGAAAAGCGGCTCTACTTCGTCATTCAGCTGATTTACATCTTCCCCGAAGACGCGGCGACCAACATGGTTCACTTCGCCGCGATTCTGGAAGAGGCGCGCGCCCAGCATCCGGACAAGGAGGCCTTGTTCGATGAGGTGCAGACCCTGGTGCGGGAGGGCAACAATTACCGTGCCCTGAAATTGTGCCGTAAGCTGTTCGACATCAAGGAAACCATGGACGCGCCCCCGGCGCCCAAGCCGACGGTGGAGGTGGTGCGCCGCCGCCGCAAAGTGGCCGCCCCGTCCATCGACGAATAATACCAGCGGCACGAGATAGTGACTCGTGTCGCTGTAGGCCCCCCGACGGGGGCCGCCGGAGCGGGCACCGCAGGGCGCAGCGAGGACAAGCCTAGGCGCCGCCCGGCGCTTGAGGGCGCATTTGAGAGGTCACGATCAAATGCCGCGCGTATAAGGCCGGCCGCCCGGCCCAAGCGGGGCCGCCCTCAGGGGGGCAGCACCAGGGTTTCGCATACGGCCAGCGGCCCCAGGGTGGCCGCCGCCGTGGCCCAGGACCAGCCGACCCCGAACCCCGACAGCAGGACCCGGGCCGGCCCCGCCTTGAGCATGCCGGCCATCGCGTCGGTCAGGGCCAGGGGTACGGAGGCGGAACTGGTGTTGCCATGGCGGGCCAGCGCCAGCACCAGCTTATCCTCCGTGGCGCCGATCTTTTGCCCCAGGCGGCGTATCATCATCTCATTGGCCTGGTGCAGGACGAAGCGGTCGACATCCGCCGGCGACCAGCCCGCCGCGGCCAGTGTGGCGGCGATGGCGGCTGGCACCTCACGCAGGGTGAAGGCGAAGACCTGGGTGCCATCCATGAACAGCCGGGCCGGCTGGTCCGGCGCCCGCATGGCCCCGCCCGCCGCCATGAGGTAGGGGGCACCGGCGCCGTCCGTCCCCAGATCAACGGTGATGGGGACGGCGGCGGGGTCGATTTCCAGCGCCGTGGCGGCGGCGGCGTCGCCGAACAGCGGGGCGACAGCCCGGTCATCCGGGTCCAGGAGACGGGTGGTGGTGTCCCCGACCAGCAGCAGGGCCCGCGCCGGACGGCCATCCGCCCGTGGCAGCAGGGTGGCCAGGGCCGAGCCCGCGGCCCACAAGCCATACACATAGCCGGAGCAGCCCAGCGACAGGTCGAAGGCCGCAACTGTCTTGGGCAGGCCCAGCCGCCGCTGCACCAGGCAGGCGGTGGCCGGCAGCACCTGGTCATGGGTCTGGCTGACGAAGACCAGCAGGTCGACACTGTCAGCCGGCCAGCCCAGCCCCCGCAGCAGCGCCTGCGCGGCGGGCACAGCGAGGTCGGAGGTGCACTGGTCCGGTGCCACCCGATGGCGGGCATGGATGCCGGTGGCCGTGGCCAGGCGCCGCGCCGCGTCTTCCCCGAAGCGGACGGCCAGGTCCGTGGTGTCTTCCACCCGGGCCGGCAGTGCCGAGACGATGCCCCGTACCGCCACGCCGTTCAACCGGGCCAAGGCCATTAATATCCTCCCCTCAGCAACTGATGCCGCCGTCGACCACCAGGGTCTGCCCGGTAATATAGGCGGCGGCCGGTCCCAGGAGGAAGCGCACGACCGGCACGACATCATCGGCCGTCCCCAAACGTCCCAACGGGGTCCGCCGGATGATCTGGTCGCGCTGGCCGGCGCTGAGCGTCGACGACATTTCCGTCTCCAGATAGCCTGGCGCCACCGAGTTGACGGTGATGCCACGCCGCCCCACCTCACGCGCCAGGGCCCGGGTCATGCCGTCCATCCCCGCCTTGGTGGCGGCATAGGCGGCAAGGCCGGTATAGCCGCGCTGCCCGATGATGGAGGAGATGTTGACGATGCGTCCGCCCGCCGGGCTGGCGCCGGCGGGCCGGCGCAGCAGGTGGCGCAGGGCCGCGCGCGCCGCCTGGATGGCGCCGTTGAGATTGGTCTGGATCAGCGAGTCGATTTCCACCTGCGGCAGGGTGGCCAGGATGCCCTCGCGTGCGATGCCGGCGTTGTTGACCAGGCCGTAGAGGCCGCCGGCCCAGGCCGCAGCGGCGTCGACGAAGGCCGTCACCTGGGCCGCGTCCCCCACCTGCGCCACCTGGAACAGGAAGCGGTCGCCGTGCTGGCCCGCCAGTTCCTCCACCTCCGCCGTGGCGCTGCGGGCGCAGGTGGAGACGCGCCAGCCGTCCGCCAGCAGAGCGCGCACCAGGGCCAGACCCAGCCCCCGGCTGCCGCCGGTGACGATGATGTGATCACTCATGCCTGCACCCGCTTCTTCTTTCCAGACGGGGATAGTTCCAATTCAGTAACGAATTCCAGTCGGCGGGGCCGCGCGGCTGGCGACAAGCCGGCCAAGGCCGCCACCACCAAGGGCCGAAGGACGGCCGGGTCCTGACCTGGGGTCGCCACCAACTGCGCCGTCAGCAGATGCCCGGTGATGGGACTGGCCTGCACCCGGACGGCGGCGTCGGCGATGCCGGGTACCGCCTGGATCAGCGCCTCCACCGCGTCCGGCACGACCTTCACCCCGCCGACATTGACCACGCCGTCCTCACGCCCCCGGAACAGCACCCGGTCGCCCACCACCTCGACCCGGTCGCCGGTGGCGTACCAGCCGTCGGCGTCCGTCAGCAGGCGCTCATCGGCCAGGGCGACGGCCAGCCGGGGCCCTCTGACATGCAGCACGCCGTCGCGGATGGCAAGGTCGGTCCCTTCCACGCCCGTCTCCAGCCAGGCGGCGGGGAAGCCGGCGCGGCCATCGGACACGGCGAACAAGGCGCCCGCCTCGGTGCTGGCATAGATATGACGTAGCGTGGCGTCGGGGAAGGCCGCCGCCAAGCGGTCCAGCAGGGCCTGATCCACCGCCTCGCCCCCCAGGGTCAGCGCCTTCAGTGGGGGTTTCTTTCCGGTCAGCAGAAAGGCCCGCCAGAAACTGGGCGTGGCACTGATGTGGGTGACCGCGTGTCGCGCCGCGCGCTCGGCCTGGGCCGGTACGTCATGGGCCGCGCCGTCGACCAGGGTGCCGCCACCCCGCAGCACGGTCAGCAGCACCTGCAGGCCAGCGTAGCCGCCTGGATCGAAGGTGGCCAACCACGTGCAGCCCTGCCCGCGCCCCGGCTGGATGCGCGCCATCAGGCGCCCGAAATCGTGGCGCAGGCGCTTGGGGGCGCCCGTGGTGCCGGACGTTTCCAGCACCAGGGAAAAGCCTGGTGCGGAAGCCCCGGCGCCATTGTTGAGGCGCGTCACCGTACCGTCCGCATGAACCAAGGCGTCCACCCCCGGCGGCACATCGGCACCGCGCAGCAGGAAGAGCGGGACGTTCGACATGCGCGCGGCAATCAGGGCCGTGGCCACGGCCAGCGGTGTGGCCGCCACCGCCGCCACCGGCCCCACGGCGCCCCAGCGCGCCCTTAAGTCCCGGGCACAGCCAATCAGGTCCGCCTGGCCATGCGCCTGCCCGTCCTGGACCAGCCGGCAAGCGGGGTCCAGCCAGTCCATCCCAGACCCCAGCGGGGAAAGGGATGGCGGAATGGCGGGCAAGGACGTCATGGCACCAGGCGGACCCATAGGGGCGGAACAGCGTGAGGAAAAACAGGCCCCTACTATGGGCCACCCGTCCCGCCCGCGACAGCCTTAAAGCATCCGCACAGCCGTCACTTGGCCGCCGGCGGCAGGGTCATGGCCAACTGGTCGAACAGGAAACCATAGATGTCGGTCGACAAGGCCACCCGCTCCGCCAGGGAACTGCCATGCCCATGCCCGGCATTGGCGGTGGTGCGCAGCAGGATGGGCAGGCCGGCGGGGTCGGCCGCCTGCAGCCGCGCCACCATCTTGCGCGAATGCATGGGGTTCACCCGCCCGTCATTCTCCCCCGTGGTCAGCAGCACGGCCGGATAGCGGGTGCCGTCCGTGACATGGTGATAAGGGGAATAGGCGTAGATGGCGCGGAACTGCGCCGGGTCCGTCACCGTGCCGTATTCGGTGATGTTGAAGGCCCCGTTGGGGTCCAGTTCGGTGCGGACCATGTCGTAGAGGCCCACGTTGCCCACCACGGCGCGGGCCAGTTCCGGATGCTGGGTCAAGGTGGCGCCCATCAGCAACCCCCCGTTGCTGCCGCCGATCAGGGCCAGATGGTCGGCATCGGTGTAACCGCGCTGAACCAGCAGGCGGGCCACGGCGGCGAAATCATCGAAGACGTGCTGCTTGTTGGTCAGGCGGCCGGCATCGTGCCAGGCCTCGCCAAATTCCGCCCCGCCGCGCAGGTTGGCGATGGCGTAGATGCCGCCGGCATCCAGCCACAGCCGCTGTTCCGCCGCCAGCTGCCCCGGCGTCAGGCTGATGCCGAAACCGCCATATCCCGTCAGCAGCGCCGGCGCCTTCCCGCCCTTGCGGGCGCCCTTGGGGATGATGAGGGTGACCGGCACCTGGGTCCCGTCCGCCGAGATGGCGGCATCGCGCACCACTTCGGCATCGCCGAAGTCCAGCCCGCCGGAGGCGGTGAGCTTGGTCTCATCCATGCTCTGCCGCCGCTCGTCATAAACGGCGTACAGCGGCGCCCTGAGATAGGTGGTGACGTCATACAGCACGCGCCCGCCGGCCAAGGGCACCAGTTCATGGTTGGCGGACACCGGTGGCAGCGGCAAGGGGCCCAGGGGCTGGCCCGTGGCTGGTGCCACCATGGCGACGCTGATCGGCCCGCCCTCGATGCGGCGCAAATAGAGGCGGTTGTCCGTCACCGCCAGGGAGCGGGAGCCCCGGTCGGACAGCAGCGCCGCCTTGCCCTCCGGCACCAGCAGCTTGGCATGGGCCAGATCCGTGTCCCCCGGCGCCAGACGCAGCAGGCGGCCCGCAGGCGCGTTCAGACGGGAAATCAGGTATAGCGCGCCATCCGGCCCGGGCGTCACCGCCACCACCTTGTCGGCGAAGCGGGTGACCCGCGCCGGTGTGCCGGTGGGACCGGCGGATGCCGGCAGCAGGAAATGCTCGAACTCGCCGCCATCGCCATTGGCGACGGAGATGACCAGCGGGCCGGTGCCCTCGCGGTTGTCCAGCTCCACCTCCGCGATGCGGGGGAAGTCATGGCCCAGCACATAACTGTCGTTGCGCGGGTCCCCGCCCAGCGGGTGCCAGTAGACCTGCATGAAGAAATGGCGGTCGGCCTCCGGGCGCTCCTCACCCGGATAACGGGTGTACCAGAAGCCCTTGCCATCGGCGGACCAGGCCAGGTCGCCGCCGCCGGTGGGGTATTGCACGCGGGGAATGACGTCACCCACCTCCGCGCCGGTGGCGGCGTCGAAGACATGGACACTGCCGTTCTCGCTGCCGCCAGTGGACAGGCTGGCCGCCACCAGCCGGCCGTCGGGCGAGGGCACGAACCAATCGACCGCGGTCAAGCCGCGCGGGTCGATCTTGTTGGGGTCGATCACCACGCGGACGGGCAGGTCCCGCGACGGCGCCGTGGCCATCGAGTCGTCGATCATGACGATTTGCGGCTGTTGCAGGCGGGGATCGGTCAGGCGGGCGAAGAGATGGCCGCCGGCGGCGCGTACGCCGGAATAGCGAGTCGGGGTGGCCGCGATCAGGGCTGTCAGCCGCGCCTTGATGGCGGCATGCTGGGGCACGGCGTCCAGGTAGACGCGGCTGTAGGCGTTCTGGTCGGCGGACCACCGCTTCACGACGGGATCGGACCAATCCTCCAGCCAACGATAAGGGTCGGTCACCACCTGCCCGAAATAGGTGTCCGTCACCGGCTTGGCCGGCGTGGATGGCAGCCCCACCGCCCCGGCGGCGTTCCCCCACAATCCCGCCCCGATCAGGGCGAGCGCGAACAGGCGGCGGGAAACGGGACGGACCATGGGCATCTTCCGGAAAAGGGAACGGGCCGCGCAGTGCATCACCGGCGGCCCGTTCTGCCAAGTCCTTCCGTCGCGCGCCGCTGAAATCAGCATCCTGGCCGATGGCGCGGCGCCCGGCAGTCCCCCATCAGGCCTCTTCTTCCGCATCCAGGTGGAACTGCTCGGTATCGCCGTCGTAGGCGAAGACCTCGGCATACCGCGCCCAGCTGATCATGGCCTTTAGCGTCTCATCCGCCGCCGTCTCGGACATGTAGTCCTCCAGCTCCGTCTCGAAACGGGCGCGGGGCGCGCGGTGGTTGGGACGTTCCTGCAGGACGCGCCGGATGTGGCCCGCCAGGGGAATGCGTTGCAGCAGATGATCGGCGAACAGCCGCTTGCGCACGTCCAGCTCGGCCTGGGCGAACTGCCGCGCCGGCGCCGACAGGCGGATGTCACCCTCCACCACCTCGGCGAAGCCCAGCATCTGCAGGGTTTCCGCCACCTTCAGCAGGTCGTCCGTGGACATCTGCAGGGCGGAGGAGATGACCGGCAGGTCGGCCACGCCGTTATGCGGCGCGCCGTCCACCAGTTCCATCAGGCCGGCCAGCACGTTGGTCGACACGTGCGGCAATTGCAGGCTGAGGCCCGCGGCCAGCGTCTCGGCGGGGCCGGGGGCCGCCTTGGGGCGGCGGGTCATCAGGCCGTAGATGTGGTCCACCATCTGGCGGAAGGCGGGATCGGTGCGGACGCGCGGATGGGGCAGCGTCACCTCGATCTCCGCCGCCACGCGGCCCGGGTTGGAGGACATCACCAGGATGCGGTCGCACATCTGCACCGCTTCCTCGATATTGTGCGTGACCAGCAGCACGGCGCCGATGGCCAGGTGCCCGTCCGCCCACAGGTCCAGGAAGTCGGTGCGGACGGTTTCGGCCGTCAGCACGTCCAGGGCCGAGAACGGCTCGTCCAGCAGCAGGATGCCGGGGTCCAGCACCAGGGCGCGGGCGAAGCCCACGCGCTGGCGCATGCCGCCCGACAGCTCGCGCGGGTAGGCGTTCTCAAACCCGTCCAGGCCGATGAGGTCGATGGCCGCCAGCGCCCGGCGGCGCATTTCCGCCGGCGGGACGCCGCGCGCCTCCAGCCCCACCTGCACGTTCTCCAGCACGGTCAGCCAGGGGAACAGGGCGAAGGACTGGAAGACCATGGCCACGTCGTTGGCCGGGCCCGAAACCGGCTTGCCCGCCACTGACACCTGGCCGGAGGTGGAGGACAAAAGGCCGGCGATGATGCGCAGCAGCGTGGACTTGCCGGAGCCTGACCGGCCCAGCAGGGCCACGATCTCGCGCCGGTCCACCGTCATGTCCACCTTGTCCAGCACCAGGGGGCTGTCCGGGTCGGCGTCATAGCGCTTGCTGACGCCGCGCACGGTGAGGATGGGGGCGTTGCTGGACGGCGTGCGCGGGGCCACGCCGGCGGTGGCGAGGTCGGCCGGCGCGGTCACGCCCAGGGGGGTGCCCATCGCGGCCCGCAGGGACTTCGGGGTCAGGTTCATGATTTCGGTCTCCTTCCCGTGTCCTCAGGACACACGCAGGCGGCGTTCGGCGTACCCGTAGAGCGGGCGCCAGACCAAGCGGTTGAACAGCACGACGAAGCAGACCATGACGACGTTGCCCAGGACCAGGCGGGGGAAATCGGCGTCGGTCGTCATCTGGGCGATGTAGGCGCCCAGGCCGCGGGCCTGCACATGGGTGTCACCCCAGGACACGGCTTCCGCCACGATGCTGGCGTTCCAGGCGCCGCCGCTGGCGGTGATTGCGCCCGTGACCAGGTGGGGGAAGACACCGGGCAGCAAGGCGTCACGCCACTTGCGCCAGCCGCGCAGGCGCAGGTTGGCGATGACGTCGCGCAGGTCCACGGGGTAGGCCTGGGCCCCGGCCACGACATTGAACAGGATGTACCACTGCGTCCCCAGGATCATCAGCGGCGACAGCCAGATGTCCGGGTTCAGGGTCCAGTGCACGATGACGGCGACCGCCACGGGGAAGAACAGGTTCGACGGGAAGGCGGCCAGGAACTGGGCCAGCGGCTGCACGATGGCCGCCAGGCGCGGCCGCATGCCGACCATCACGCCGACCGGCACCCAGAAGATGGCGGCCAGGACGATCAGCACGATCACGCGGACCATGGTGGCGAGACCCAGCAGCACGACATGGCCGACATCGCCCCAGGTGACGCCGGTGGCCATGAAGCGGATGCCGTCCACGGCGACGTAGATCGCCATGGCGGCCAGCGCCCCCTGCCACACGTAATCGCCGATCTTGATGGCGCGGGGGCTGAGCCGCGGCGCCGACAGCTTGAGCTTGGGCAGGGACGGGAAACGCCAGCGCAGGGTGGCGCGCGCGGCCCCGCCGGCCGGCCGGCCCAGCGCGCGGAACAGGGCGGAGCGCTCCACCATGGTCAGCACCCAGGAGGTCGGGCGCTGTTCCGCCTGGACGGTGTCGGCACGGAACCGGTCCGCCCAGGCCACCAGCGGCCGGAACAGCAGCTGGTCATAGAGGATGATGACGCCCAGCATGGTCAGAATGACCCAGCCGATGGCGCTCAGGTCACGCTGTTCGATGGCCAGCGCCAGATAGGCGCCGACCCCCGGCAGGGTGATCGTGGTGCTGCCCACGGTCACGGCCTCGGCCGCCACCACGAAGAACCAGCCGCCGGACATGCTCATCATCATGTTCCAGACCAGGCCGGGGATGGCGAAGGGCACCTCCAGCCGCCAGAAGCGCTGCCAGGTGGAGAAGTGATAGCCCGTGCACACCTCTTCCAGGTCGGATGGCACCGTCCGCAGCGACTGGTAGAAGCTGAACGTCATGTTCCAGGCCTGGCTGGTGAAGATGGCGAAGATGGACGCCATCTCCGCCCCCACCACCTGGCCGGGGAACAAGCCCAGGAAAAAGGTGACCGTGAAGGACAGATAGGTCAGCACCGGCACGGACTGCAGGATGTCCAGCGCCGGGATGAGGATCTGCCCGGCCCGCTGGCTTTTCACCGCCAGCGGTGCGTAGACCAGGGTGAACAGCAGGGACGCGCCCAGCGCCGCCATCATGCGCAGCGTGGTGCGCAGGGCGTAGTAGGGCAGGGTCCAGGGATCCAGGGTGATGGGGGTGCGTTCCAGCTGCGACAGCGGCTGCGCCACCTCGTGCCCGCCGAAAACCATGAGGGCCAGCAGGCCCAGGACCAGGGGCAGGGCCACCATGTCCCAGCGGGACGGCGCCAGGCGGGCCAGCGGGCTGGGAGATCCCAGCCCGTCACGGCCGCCGTGGAGGACGTGCATGGTCATCAGCCATTCCCCCCTTCGCCGGTGGTATCGGAAAAGGCCGCGGGAATCGAACGCCGGTCAGAAGGCGTGCCGCGTTCGGCCCTCCGACGGTGCGTCGTTGGCGGCAACGTCATTGGCGGCCACCGGGCGGCGCATCAGCATCCAGCCCATGACGGGGCGGCCGACGGCATCCTGCCGCCATACCAGCGTGAGGCCATGGCCAGAGTGCGCCGCGCGCTGGGCCTGCGCGGCCCGGGGCCCCGCCGCCATGACGGCGGCCACGGAATCGGTCCCGGCGGAAAAACGGGTCTTGTTGAGGGCCATTGCTGCCTCCGTCACGCGGCCGGTGCCCGGCGGGGACGAGGTGAAGGATGGGGGCGGCGGCGCCCCCGTCTCAGCAAGGGGTCCGACGCGCCCACCCACACCCCTGTCCCGGCTGGCGGTCTGAAGCGCCCAGTCGCGCCGGATGGGTCCGGCCAAACGGGTCCGCGCCGCTCTCACTAGGTCGAGGGTTCATTCTCAGGGTGGCTATCTGTGGGGTTGACGGTGTGCCGCCCGTCATCCGGAACCAGAAGTTCCAAACAGCGAAGGACAACCGACGGCCCGCCAATAAACCGGCAGGGGGACCTGCGTCAACCCCAAACAAAAGCGCAATTTGCCGCAATGCAAAAACATTTGCCCCGGCAGGACGCCAACGGCCCCGCTTTGGCGCCATGCGCCGATTGGCGCGGGGGACGAAGGACGGCGGATGCCATAAAACGGTCATGCCCGGGCAGGGACGGCCCGGCGGGGCAACCACCTGGCGGATCAGCGAAAGCGGACCGGTGCCGACGGGCGCAAGCGGTGCTGACGCCCGTGGCTTTTCAGGGTAAGAGGAAGCGCGAAACACCAGGCGGGGCAGTCGGGTACGGGCCATTCCCTATCTCACCGGCCATAGCCATCCACACAATAGACGATAATAGACGGGACAACAGGATCTCAGGCTGGCCGGCGTATAAACCCCGGTTCTAGAGATCATCGGGAAGGTTGGGATTTCGATGCGACGCAGTGTTTGGGTGTCTGCCCTGGTCGTGGTGCTGCTGGGGGGTGGCGCGTGGTGGGTGATGCACAAGAAGCCGGGCAGCCAGGATGCGCGGGGGGCCATGGGTGGCCCGCCCCCGGGAGGCCCCATGGGCGGACCGCCGGGTGGTCCTGGCGGACGTCGCGGCGGCTTTTCCATTCCCACGGTGGCGGTGACGCCGGTGGTCCTGGCCGACATGCCGGTCTACCTGGACGGCCTGGGCACGGTGCAGGCGCTGAACACCGTCACGGTCAGAACCCGCATCGGCGGCCAGCTGACCAAGGTCGCCTTCACCGAAGGACAGACGGTGAAGACCGGCGACGTGCTGGCCGTGGTCGATCCGCGCCTGTATCAGGCGGCATACGATCAAGCCGTGGCCAAGGTGGCGCAGGACCAGGCGCAGTTGGCCAACGCCCGCCTGGACCTGGAGCGCTATCGCGCCCTGGCGGCGGAGAAGTACGGCACGCAGCAGACCTACGACACCCAGAAGGCCACCGTCGCCCAGTATGAGGCGAATCTGAAGTACGATCAGGCGGCCGTGGAAACCGCCCGCACCAACCTGGACTGGACCGTTACCAAGGCCCCCATCGACGGCCGCACCGGCCTGCGCCTGGTCGACGTGGGCAACATCGTCAGTTCCAGCGACAGCACCGGCCTGGTGATCATCACCCAGATGCAGCCCATCGCCGGCACCTTCACCCTGCCGCAGCAGCAGCTGGACGTTATCAACAGCCACCTGGCCAAGGGCGAAACCCTGAGCGTTCTGGCCGTCAATTCCGATGGCCGCCAACTGGACAAGGGCACGCTGACCACCCTGGACAACCAGGTGGACACCACCACCGGCACCATCAAGCTGAAGGCCACCTTCCCCAACAAGGACAACCGCCTGTGGCCCGGCGGCTTCGTCAACATGCGCCTGCTGCTGGAAGTGAAGCCCAAGCTGGCGGTGGTGCCGGCGTCCGCCATCCAGCACGGCCCCAACGGCACCTTCGTCTACATCGTCAACGACGACAACACCGTCACCCCGCGCCTGGTCACCGTCACCTTGAACGAAGGCGACAAGTCCGCCCTGTCTGACGGCGTGAAGGTGGGCGAGCGCGTGGTGGTGAACGGCCAGGACCGACTGCAGGACGGCGCCAAGATCAACATCGCCGGCGCGGCTCCGTCCGCCTCGGGCGGCGATGGCGTCCCCCCGGCGGCCGGTGAACATCGCCGCGGCCTGGGCGGCAACGGCCAAGCCGGGCCCGAGGGCGAGCATCACCGCCGCCGCAACCAGGGCGGCCAGCCAAGCGCCGATCCGGCGCAGGGCGCGCCCAACGCCAATCAAACGCCCAGTGGCCAGCCGGCGAGTGGCCAGCCCGCGCCAGGAAACAGCCAGGGCGGTCAGCCGCGATGAACGTTTCCGCCCCCTTCATCGCCCGGCCGATCGCCACCACGTTGCTGGCGATCGGCATCGTGCTGGTGGGCGTCCTGGGCTATCAGGCCCTGCCGGTGTCATCGCTGCCGGAAGTGGACTTCCCCGTCATCCAGGTCACGACCCAGTTGCCGGGCGCCAGCGCCGACACCACGGCCACGCTGATCACCGCCTCGCTGGAACGCCAGTTGGGCCAGATTCCCGGGCTGGACGTCATGACGTCGATCTCCAGCTTCGGCGTATCCAACATCACGTTGCAGTTCGGCCTCGGCCATAACATCGACGACGCGGCGCAGGACGTGCAGGCGGCCATCAACGCTGCGGGCAGCACCCTGCCCAAGACGCTGCCCTACCCGCCCACCTACGCCAAGGTGAACCCGGCCGATCCGCCCATCCTGTCGCTGGCGCTGACGTCGGAAACCCTGCCCATCGCCACCCTGTCCGACACGGCCGACAGCCTGCTGGCGCAGAAGCTGAGCCAGGTGTCGGGTGTGGGCCGCGTGACGGTGCAGGGCAACCAGCGCCCTGCCGTACGCATCCAGATCCAGCCGGAACGGCTGGCCGCGTACAGCCTGAGCATGGAGGATATCCGCACCGCGCTGGGCAAGGCCAACGTCAACCAGGCCAAGGGCAGCTTCGACGGTGCCGCCCAGGCCTACACCATCACCGCCAACGACCAGATCGAAAAGGCGGAGGCGTATGCCGACGTCATCGTCACCTACAAGAACGGCGCCCCCGTCCACCTGAAGGACGTGGGCGTGGTGACCCGGGGCCTGGAAAACGCCCGCGTGGGCGCCTGGTTCAACGGCAAGCAGGGCGTGCTGCTGGACATCCAGCGTCAGCCCGGCGCCAACATCGTGGAGACGGCCGATCGGCTGAAGTACAAGCTGAAGGAGCTTCAGGCCGCCCTGCCCGCCGGCATCAAGCTGACCATCGTCGCCGACCGCACGGAAACCATCCGCGCCTCCGTCCGCGACGTGCAGCAGACCCTGGTGCTGACCACCGTGCTGGTCGTGCTGGTCATCCTGGCCTTCCTGCGGTCCGGCCGCGCCACCATCATCCCGGCCGTGGCCCTGCCGCTGTCCCTGATCGTCACCTTCGGCGTCATGGCGCTGTGCGGCTTCAGCCTGGACAACCTGTCCCTGATGGCGTTGACCATCGGCACCGGCTTCGTCGTCGACGACGCCATCGTCATGATCGAGAACGTCATCCGCTACATCGAGGCGGGGGAGGCCCCCCTGCCCGCCGCCTACAAGGGCGCCAAGCAGATCGGCTTCACCGTCATTTCGCTGACGGTGTCGCTGGTCGCGGTGTTCATCCCCCTGCTGTTCATGAGTGGCATCATCGGGCGCCTGTTCCGCGAATTCTCGCTGACCCTGACCATAGCCGTCGTCGCGTCCGCCGTCGTGTCGCTGACCGTCACGCCCATGATGTGCGGCCGCCTGCTGCGCAGCCACGCCGCGGAGCAGGCCGCCCATCAGCGCCGCTCGCGCTGGGCGCGCTATTCGCCCCTGGAATGGACGGAGGCCGGCTTCAACTGGATGCTGAAGCTGTACGGACGCACCCTGGCCGTCGTCATGCGCTTCCAGTTCCTGACGCTGCTGGTGGCCATCGGCACCCTGGTGCTGACCGTCGTGCTGTACATGTGGATGCCCAAGGGCTTCCTGCCCAGCCAGGACACCGGCATCCTGGCCATCACGGTGGACGGCGACCAGGACAGTTCCTTCGCGTCCATGCGCCGCCTGCAGCAGCAGGTGGCCGACATCGTGGCGAAAGACCCCGACGTGGTGTCGGTGACCAGCTTCGCCGGCGCCAGCACCGTGAACCCCACGCCCAACACCGCCCACCTGTCCGTGGGCCTGAAGCCGCGGGACGAGCGCTCGGACAACGCCGACGCCATCGCCGTGCGCCTCAGCCACAAGCTGTCGGGCGTGCAGGGCGAGGTCTACGTCCAATCGGTGCAGGACATCCAGATCGGCGCCCGCGCCAGCCGCACCCAATACCAGTACACCCTGGCCGACGCCGACGGCGTGGAACTGGCGGAATGGGCACCCAAGCTGGTGGCCAAGCTGCGCAGCCTGCCGCAGTTCCGCGACGTGGCCAGTGACCAGCAGACCAACGGCCGCCAGGTGATGCTGACCATCGACCGGGATCTGGCCGCCCGCCTGGGCGTCAGCATCCAGAGCATCGACGACGTGCTGTACGACGCCTTCGGCCAGCGCCAGATCTCCACCATCTATGCCCAGATGAACCAGTACCGCGTGGTGCTGGAGGTGCCGGACAAGCTGCAAACCAATCCCGAGGCGCTGGGTCGGCTGTACGTGCCCAGCACCGGCGGCCCCGTGTCGGTAAACGCCGTGGCGCAGAGCACCCAGGTCACCACCAACACCCAGGTGCCCTTGAGCTCGCTGGTCCGGATCGAAACCACCAGCGCGCCCCTGACCGTGAACCACCAGGCGCAGTTCCCGGCCCTGACCGTCACCTTCAACCTGGCCGAGGGCCAGTCGCTGGGCGACGCGGTGGATGCCGTGACCAAGGCGGAGCGGGACATCGGCATGCCGGACACGGTGACCGGGTCCTTCGCCGGCGAGGCGGCTGAGTTCCAGACGTCCATCGCCAGCGAGCCGTGGCTGATCGCCGCCGCCGTGGTCACCATCTACATCGTGCTGGGCGTCCTGTATGAAAGCATCATCCACCCGGTGACCATCCTGTCGACCCTGCCGTCGGCCGGCATCGGTGCCCTGCTGGCCCTGTGGCTGACCGGCAACGACCTGTCGCTGGTGGCCCTGATCGGCATCGTGCTGCTGATGGGCATCGTCAAGAAGAACGCGATCATGATGATCGACTTCGCCATCGAGGCGGAGCGGGTGGAGGGCAAGTCCCCCCACGATTCGATCGTCGAGGCCTGCCTGCTGCGCTTCCGGCCCATCATGATGACCACCATGGCGGCGCTGCTGGGCGCGCTTCCCCTGGCGCTGGAGCATGGCACGGGGTCGGAGCTGCGGCGCCCCCTGGGCATCACCATCGTCGGCGGCCTGATCCTGTCGCAGTTGCTGACCCTGTACACCACCCCGGTGATCTATCTGTACATGGAGCGGCTGCGCGCCTGGGTGGCCCGCCGCACCGGCGGCGACCGGACGGAGGACGTGCCGCCCCCCAACGCCCCCCCGTCCCTGACGGGCCTGGCGGAGTGAGGGCGGCCATCCCATGAGCATTTCCGAACCCTTCATCCGCCGGCCCATCGGCACGGCCCTGCTGGCCCTGGGCCTGGCGCTGGTGGGGGCGGTGGCCTACGCCTTCCTGCCCGTGGCGTCGCTGCCCAACACCGACCTGCCCATCATCTTCGTCCAGGCCCGGGAATCGGGGGCCGACCCCGTGACCATGGCCGCCACGGTGACCGCCCCGTTGGAGCGGCACCTGGGCGAGATCGCCGGCGTGAACGAGATGACCTCGTCCACGTCGCTGGGCGTCAGCACCATCATCCTGCAGTTCGACGTCAACCGCCCGGTCTCGGATGCCGCCCGCGACGTGCAGGCCGCCATCAGCGCGGCGGCCACGGACCTGCCCTCCGGCCTCACCAGCCAGCCCATCTTCCGCAAGGCCAACCCCAACGGCCGGCCGATCATGACGCTGGCGCTGACGTCCAAGACCCTGACCAACCAGGCCATCTTCGACGCCGCCGACGGCATCCTGGCCCAGCGGCTGTCCCAGATCGAAGGCGTGGCCCAGGCTTCGGCCGCCGGTGGCGAGAAATCCGCCATCCGCGTGCAGGTGGACGTGAACGCCCTGGCCGCGCGCAAGATCAGCCTGGCCGACATCAGCACCGCCATCACCAACGCCAATGTCAGCCAGCCCGTGGGCACCATGGACGGCGAAGACACGCTGATGACGGTGACCACCAACGACACCATGCTGAAGGCGCAGGATTACCGCGACCTGGTGGTGCGCACCGCCACCGGCACCGTCTTCCGCCTGGGCGACGTGGCCACGGTGCTGAACAGCTCGGAAAACATCCGCCAGGCGGGGTGGTTCGGCACCCAGCCGGCCGTGCTGGTGTCGGTCCTGAAGCAGCCGGGCGCCAACGTCATCAAGACGGTGGACCTGATCAAGGCCAACCTGGGCCAGATCCAGAAATGGCTGCCGCCCGGCATCGAGATCAACGTCGTCAACGACCAGACCGCCACCATCCGCGCCAGCGTGGACGACGTGCAGATCACCATGCTGATTTCCATCGGCCTGGTCATCCTGGTGGTGGGCCTGTTCCTGCGCCGCCTGGCGCCAACCCTGGCCGCCGCCACCGCCGTTCCCCTGTCGCTGGCCGGCACCTTCGCCGTCATGTGGCTGCTGGACTACAGCATGGACAACCTGTCGCTGATGGCCCTGACCATCAGCGTGGGCTTCGTGGTCGACGACGCCATCGTCATGATCGAGAACGCCGTCCGCCATCGCGAGATGGGCAAGCCGCCCTTGCAGGCGGCCCTGGACGGCGCGCGCGAGATCGGCTTCACCATCGTGTCCATGACCCTGTCGCTGGTGGCCGTGTTCGTGCCCATCATCTTCATGGGCGGGCTGGCGGGGCGGCTGTTCCACGAATTCGCCATGACCCTGACGGCGGCCATCCTGGTCTCGGGCATCGTGTCGGTGACCCTGACGCCCATGATGTGCGCCCGCTTCATCGACCATGCCCGGGAGCGCAAGGCCAACTGGGCCGACCGCTGGGTGGGCCGGCCGTTGGACGCCGCCACCAACCTGTACATGAAGGGCCTGGGCTGGGTCTTGCGCCACCGGGTCATCATGCTGTTCGTGGCGCTGGGCACCATCTTCGGCACCATCTACCTTTACGGCGTGGTGCCCAAGGGCGGCTTCCCGCAGCAGGACACCGGCCTGTTGCGCGGCAGCGTCCGCGCCTCCGCCGACACCTCGTTCCAGACCATGCAACGCCGCATGCAGGAGGTGGTGAAGATCATCGCCGACGATCCGGCGGTGGCGGCCATCGGCGGCACCACCGGCGGCGGCGGCGGCGGCCCTGGCAGCAGCAGCGCCAACACCGGCAGCATGACCATCTCGCTGAAGCCCCGCAATCAGCGGGACGCCACCGCCGACCAGGTCATCGCCCGCCTGCGGCCCAAGTTCGCCAAGCTGGAAGCCTTGCAGGTCTTCCTGCAGGCGGAGCAGGATCTGCGGTTCGGCGGCCGCAGCAGCGATTCGCAGTTCCAGGTGTCGCTGCTGAGCGACAACCTCGACGACCTCTATGAATGGGTGCCCAAGCTGGTGGCCCGGCTGAAGGAACTGCCGGACTACTTCCAGGACGTCAGTTCCGACCAGGACAAGGCCGGCCTGGACGCCAAGGTGGTCATCGACCGCGACCTGGCCTCACGCATGGCCCTGACGCCGTCAGATGTGGACGCGGCCCTGGGCAACGCCTTCAGCCAAAAGCAGGTCAGCACCCTGTACGGCGCGCGCAACCAGTACCACGTCGTGCTGGAAGCCACGCCCAACGAACAGACCGGGCCGGAAGACCTGGTGCGGATCTACGTGAAGTCGGTGGCGGGCATGGTGCCGCTGTCGACCTTCGCCAAGGTCAAGGTGCAGGAATCACCCCTGTCGGTGAACCACGAGGGGCAGTATCCCTCCTCCACCCTCAGCTTCAACCTGGCCGATGGCGTGGCCCAGGTGGACGCGTTGTCACGGGCGCAGCAGGCGGTGACGGAACTGGCCATGCCCGCCTCCATGCGGGTGGAGGTGGGCGGCATCGCCCGCATCTTCCAACAGCAGAACCAGGGCCAGCCCCTGCTGCTGGTGGCGGCACTGGTGACCATCTACATCGTGCTGGGCATGCTGTATGAAAGCTGGGCCCAGCCCCTCACCATCCTGTCCACCCTGCCGTCCGCCGGCATCGGCGCCATCCTGGCGCTGATGGTGACGGGGTATGAGCTGTCGATGATCTCCTTCATCGGCATCATCCTGCTGATGGGCATCGTAAAGAAGAACGCCATCATGTTGGTGGACTTCGCCCTGGCTGCGGAGCGCATCCGGGGCATGTCCCCGGTGGACGCCATCACGGAAGCGTGCCGCGAACGGTTCCGCCCCATCACCATGACCACGCTGACCGCCCTGCTGGGCGCCGTGCCCCTGGCCGTTGGCGGCGGCACAGGGGCGGAGATGCGCCAGCCGCTGGGCGTCGCCCTCGTGGGCGGCCTCCTGGTGTCGCAGTTCATCACCCTGTACACCACGCCGGTGATCTACCTGGCCCTGCGGAACCTGCGGCCCCGCCAGTCCATGATGTCCCGCCTGCACGCCGCCATGGCGGGGGTCAAGCGAAGCTGAGCCCCCTGGAAGACACACCGTCCAGGACCAAAGGCCGTCCAGGACCAAAGGAAAGGGCCTGCCGAATCGCTTCGGCGGGCCCTTTCCTTTGGGGGGGCAAATCAGGAGGCGACCAGGGACCAGTCATCCGGTTCCCACAGGGCGCCGCTGTCGCTCTCGGCATCCCCCTGGAACAGCAGGGTATCCGGCGTATCGCCACAGGCGCGGTAGCCGTGGAGCGCCAGGGTCGCGGCCAAATCCGTACCCCAGCCCCGGGCGCCGCAACGGTCGGCCAGGATCAGCCGGGGCCGCAGCGCCGGGGGGGCGGCCTGCAGGAAAGAGATCACCGCCAGGTCGGCACCGGCCTTCATGCCCAGGCGCAGCACATCCAGCCGTCCCAGGCCGGCCGCCCGCACCAGATCCAGCAAGGGGCGGGCCCGCACCAGGGCGGGCGGCGGCGCATCCCAGCCTGAGGACGCCGCCACGGGCTTACGCTTTCCCGCCGCCAGGACCAGCCCATCACAGGCCGGGCCCACCGCGTCCTCCACCAGTGTGACGCTGGCCGCCAGCGTGTTCAGGGACAGGTTGACGGCCAACCGGTCGCGGGTGGCGGCGTTGGGCTCCACCGCCAGCACCCGGCCGCGCGGTCCCAGATGGCGCGCGGCGGCCAAGGTGTGCAGGCCCGTGCCGGCGCCGACATCCACAAAGACACCGTCCAACGGAAGGGCCGCAGCCATCCGGGCACGGGCCTGGGCAGCCGTATGACGGGGCAGCGCCAAGACACGGCGGTCGTCGGCATGGTCGCGGACATGCAGGCGCCGCCGCGTCCCGTCCACCGTCACATCGATGATGGAGCCATAGAGCAAGGGCACCATCGTGCGCACCACCGGTCCCAGCAGTCGGCCAGCGACCCGCCCCAAGCCGTTGGCCGGCAGGGCGGCGCTGAGCGCCAGCAGCAGGGCCGGCAGGCCGACGGGACGGTGGTGGCCGAAGCCGTGATCCGCCTGTGCGGGCTGAGTACGGTGCTCCATCACCGATGGTCCGGCAATGGCCCCGGACGTCACGCCGCAAGCGGGCAAGGCCGCCCATGGACTGGCGGAAGATTCGGGCAGCAGGGCGGCGGTGAGGACGGTCATGATGGTCGGCACCCAGGTTGATCAGCGCGTGGCAACGATGGCACAGTCAAGCTGACGCCGTGCTGACGGGACGTCGGCGCCCTCAACCCCGCCTTGCCGGGGAAAATCCCCCAGGGAACGACAGGCGGCGGCCGCTGGCGCGTATAGGTACATCTGCCGCCCGTGGTGGGTGCGCCGAGGACTTGGGCTGGGACTTGGCCGATGCGGCTTTTGTTGGTTGAGGACGAACGGGACCTGCGGACGCTGACTGCCGAGCATCTGTCGCGAATCGGCTTCACCGTCGACGCCTGTGGCAGCTTGGCCGAGGCCGAGGACCATATCTCCACCGCCGATTACGATGCCCTGGTGCTGGACCGCCGCCTGCCGGATGGCGACGGGATAAGCCTGGTGCGACGACTGCGCGGCGGCCGGCGCAAGGTTCCCATCCTGATGCTCACGGCGCGCTCCACCCTGGACGACCGAATCGAAGGGCTGGACGCCGGGGCCGACGATTACCTGGTGAAGCCCTTTGACATGGGGGAACTGGGGGCCCGGCTGCGGGCCCTGCTGCGGCGGCCAGGCGGCGTGATCGGGGTGGTGCTGGAATGCGGCAACCTCTCTTTCGACAGCGCCGCCCGCTGCGCGGCCGTAGCGGAGTCGCCCCTGGCCCTGACCGCCCGCGAACTGGCCCTGCTGGAGGTGCTGCTGCGCAAGGTGGACCAGGTGGTGACCAAGGCCCATATCGACAGCGCCCTGTACGGCTTCGGCAACGAGGCGACCGACAACGCCGTTGAGGCGCTGGTGTCCCGCCTGCGCCGCAAGCTGGTCGCGGCGGAGGCCACGGCCGCCATTATCACCATGCGGGGACTGGGCTATATGATGAGCGCATCGTGAGCCCGTCCCTTTCCACATTTCCTCCTCCACTGCCCCGGACCCCTTCCTGATGCTCGCCACCCTGGCGCAGATTTGGCGGCATCGGTCCCTGCAAGGCCGCCTGGCCTGGCGGCTGGGCCTGCTGTTCCTGGCCTCGGTCGCCGTGGCGATCCTGCCCCTGGTGGTGCGGCTGGAGGAGGCGGGCGGTGTCGTGCAGCGCAAGGTGCTGCGCGGCCAGGCCAATGAGCTGATGACCGCCTTCAACCATGGCGGCCTGACCCTGGATCGCCTGCCGCCGGATCTGGCCAACCGTTACGCCCTGGAAGAGGATGGCGTCATTTACGCCGTATGGGACCAGCATGGACGGCTGCTGACCCAGTCGCTGCCCCGCGCCGCCAGCACCCTGCGCGAGGCGCTGAATCAGACGGACGCCGAGTATTTCTTCCGGCCGCCGGGGGAACCGGAGCGTTATGGCCTGGGCACGCCCATCAAACTGGGCGACCGGACCGTGACGCTGGCGGTGGCGCAATCGCCCACCGCCGACCAGAAAATCATCAACGGCCTGCTGGATGAATTCGTCCGCGATATCCTGCTGTTCGGCATTCCGGTGGCCCTGATCGCCGCCGCCATCGGCGTCTGGACCATCCGCAGCAGCCTGACCCCCATCCAGGAGGTGTCGGAGGAGGCGGCGGCTATCGGCCTGGACCGCCTGGACCACCGGCTGGACGGCAAGAACCTGCCCAGCGAGGTCCTGCCCCTGGTAGACGCGTTCAACACGGCGCTGGCCCGGCTGGAGGGCAGCTTCCGCCACCACCGCCGCTTCATCGCCGACGCCGCCCACCAGTTGCGCACGCCCCTGGCCGTGGTGCAGGCCCGTCTGGAAAGCGGGGAGGCCGACATGGCCGCCGTGCGCGCGGATGTGCGCCGCCTGTCGCGCCTGGTGGCGCAGTTGCTGTCGCTGTCGCGCCTGTCCGGTACCCCCCTGCCCCGCACCGACCGCGTCATGGCGGGAGAGCTGACGGCGGGCGAGCTGGTGACCCTGGCGCCCTTCATCCGGTCCCTGGGCAAATCCATCGAGCTGGAGGTGGTGGAGGACTTCCCCCTGGTTTGCAACACCGGCGCCGTGGCGGAAGCCCTGCGCAACCTAGTGGAAAACGCCGTCGCCTATGGCCCGGCCGGCGGAATGGTGGAGGTGCGGGTGGGCCCCGGCCCCATCCTGTCCGTCGCCGACCGGGGGCCGGGATTGCAGGGCGAGGATCCCCTGACCCTGGCGGAGCCCTTCGTGCGCGGCGCCGCCGGCGCCGGCATCACCGGCTCGGGCCTGGGCCTGGCCATCGCCATGGAAATCATGCGCCAGCACGGTGGCCGCCTGGCCGCCCGCGACCGCCACGGCGGCGGTGCCTTGTTCAGTCTATGCTTTGAGACAGCCGCCTAGAGATGACGGCTTGCGGCAGAGCCTGCCTGGGCCGATCTGCGATGACAATATCTCACACCTTCAGGAAGATCCGGCGGCGGTACAGCACCTCCAGGATGGCCCACCACAGGGCGACGAACAGGAGGGCGTAGGCCAGGGAGGCCGCCTTTTCCGGCAGCAAGGGATAGAACACCGCCTCGTAAATCACGTCCTGCAGCGGGGCGATGCGGTGGTCCCATGGCAGGGTGATGACGCCGCCGATGATTATGGCCATCAGTTCCGACCCGACATAGGCCAGGACGGGGTTCACGCCGAAAACCAGAGCGGGACGGGTCCAGCGGCGCCAGCCCCGCACCTCCACCCCCCACAGCAAAGCCCCCAGGCACAGGCAGGCCATGCCGGCGGTAAGCGCGACGAAGGAACTGGTCCACAGGCTCTTGTTGATGGGAAAGACCAGATCCCAGATTTCCCCCAGCAGGACGCCCGCCACCCCGGCGATGATGAGCCCCCGGATGCGCGTCGGCAGCGGCAGGGGCCGGGCCAGCCAGCGGCCCGCCTGGACGCCCAACAGCGCGGTGGCGATGGCCGGCAGGGTGGAAAGGGCGCCTTCGGGATCCCAGGTGTGGGCAGCGGCCCACAGATGGTTGCCCAGGGGGCCCCAATCGAACAAGGCGCGGTCCACCGCCGCCGACACGGTGGCGCCAGGATGGGCCAGCGCCGCCAAGCCGGTGGCGCCGGTGCCCGGCACCGGCACGCCGGTCATCACTGCCCAATAGCCCAGCAGCAGCGCGACGACCAGCGCCCCTTGGCCCCGCGCGCCGAGCCGCAGCGACAGCAGGCCGGCCGCGACATGGCAAAGGGCGATGCGCTGCAAGACACCCGGTATCCGCCAGGACAGCAATTGCGCCAGCGCGCGGTCGGCCAGCGTGCCGTGGCCGGACACGGCGTAACCGGGAAACCAGGCGATGAACAGGCCGAGGCCGAACAGGATGAGGCCGCGCCGCAGGATCTGGCGCGCCAGGACAGCATCCCCCTGACCCTGCGCCCGCCGCCGGGTCAGCGACAGGTGGGTGGTGATGCCCACCATGAACAGGAAGAAGGGGAAGACCAGGTCGGTGGGCGTCCAGCCGTGCCATCTGGCATGGCGCAACGGCCAATAGATGTCGGACCAAGTCCCGGGATCGTTGACTAGCAGCATCAGGGCTACGGTCAGCCCGCGGAAGATGTCCAGGGACAGGAGGCGCTCGGGCTGGGCGACGGCCGGGAAGGCCGCCCGGGCCTCAGCCACCGGCCTTGACCGGGGCGGTTTCGGCCTGGGCTTCCGTCTGTTCCACCGACCAGCCGCCGCCCAGCACCCGGTACAGGGTGACGATGGAGGTCAGGTAATTCAGGCGGCTCTGCACCAGGGTGTCCTGGGCGCTGAACAGGGTGCGCTGAGCCGTCAGGACGCTGACCATGTCGGCGGTGCCCCGCTGGAATTGCCCGGTGGTGCCACGCAACGCCTCATCGGCGGAAGCGGTGGCCTTTTCCTGGGCGGCGCGGATGTCGCGGGTGTACTTCACCCCCGCCAGCGCATCCTCGACATCGGCGAAGGCGGTGACGACGGCTTTCTGATAGTCGGCCGCCAATTCCTCTACCTTGGCGCGCTGCACGTCGGATTGGGCCTGGAGGTTACCGGCGTCGAACACCGTTTGGGTCAGCGACGTGCCCAGGGACCACAGCTTGCTGGCCGGGTTGAACAGGTCGCCCAGCGATTCGTTTTGATAGCCGTAGCTGCCGGTCAGGCTGAGGCTGGGGTATTGCTGCGCGATGACGTTGCGCAGGGTGGCGTTGGCCGCGATCAGCTGCGCCTCGGCCGAGGCGACGTCGGGACGGCGGACCAGCAGGGTGGAGGGCAGATTGGGCGCCACCTCCGGCTCCGCCAGGCCGTTGAGGGTGGTGCCCTCGATCTTCAGCTGTTCCGGCAGCAGGCCGACCAGGATGGCCAGGGCATCGATCTGCTGCGCCAGGCTTTGTTCATATTGCGGAATGGCGGCACGCTCCGCCTCCACCACGTTGACCTGGTTGGCGACGTCCACGGCGGTGGCGGTGCCGGCGCGGGCACGGGCCTGGATGCCGCGCAGCACATCCTCCGCATCCTTCAGGGACTGCCGGGCAAGGGTCAGCCGGTCCTTGTAAGCCAGGGCCTGGAAATAATCCGTGGCCACCGAGGCGATGGCCGTCATCAGCACGGTCTGCTTGTCGTAGCGGCTGTAGTTCAGGCTGGCCTTGGCCGATTCGAAGGCGGAGCGGTTCTTGCCCCAGAAATCCAGTTCGTAACTGGCCGACAGCTTGGCGGAATAATTGCTGCTGATGTTGTTGCGGGAGATGAAGTTGCCGTTGCTGACCGTGGTGGTGCCGCCGCCCGTCTCGCTGCGGGTGCGGCCGGCGCTGGCCGACACCGTGGGGAACAGGGCGGAGCGCTGTTCGACCACCGTGCCCTCGGCCTGGCGGATGCGGGCCATGGCGGCGCGCACGTCAAAATTATTGGACGCCACGCGGGCGATGAGGCTGTCCAGCTCCGGCGAATTGAACCGCTTCCACCAATCGGCGGCGATTTCCGTGCGCAGGGCCGCGTCCTTGGCCGCGTCACCCGTCACCGTCTCGCGGTAAGCCGTGGGTTGCGGCGTTTCGGGCCGTTCATAGTCAGGCCCCACCGTGCAGGCCGTCAGCGCGCCCGCCATCGCGCAGGCCAACAGGGCCGGCCTGGCCGCGGATGAAAGCAGGACGGACGGGAGCATGAGGCGAAACGACCGGGGACGCAGCATCGCGGGACGTTATCCAGGAAGGGAGGCCAGACGGAAACGCGGAATGGGACGGGAACCCGGCGCCCTTCTTTTCATACCGGAAGCCCCCTGTCACGGACGAACTGGGCCCGTGCCCGATTGGCGGGCAGCGAATGGCGGAAGTGGCCCCCCACCCGTACCCGGCCGCCCGTTGGTACGGCCCGACAGGCGTCAACCTGTCGGGAAAAATGACGCGGGACCCGTCCCTCGCACCTGGCGACAACCCTACCTCTTGCTTATGCCGGCGATAATCGTGTCCAGCATCACATCCAGGTCGGCGTGCATGTCCAGCGTCCCATCCAGCAGGGTCCAGCGCATCACCAGGCCATGCTTCAAACCCGATAGGATCCAGCCCACCCGCTCCACATCCGTTTCGGGCGACACCTCGCCCGCCGCGATGCCTTCGCGTATCAGGGTGCAATAGATGCGGTGGGGCCGTTGCAGGCGTTCCACCAGCAGGCGGCGCATGTCCGGGCTGTCGGCCAGCACCCCGCGCATGAATATCAGAGACGATAGGGCGGGGATGCTCTCCGTCAGGCGCAGCCAGGTGTGCATGACCTCGCGCAGGCGGGTCATGGGGCTGCCGCTGCCTTTCAGCGCCTCTTGAACCGGGGGTGCGATGCGCTGGGACAGGTTATCCAGCAGCGCATCCCACATCGCGTGCTTGGTGGGGAAATGCCGGAACAGGGAGCCTTGGGCCATGCCGATGCGGCGGGCGATGGCCGTGGTCGTGGTGCCGGCGGGTCCCACCTCATGCAGCAGTTCCAGGGCGGCTTCGATGATCTCCGCCCGGCGGGTATCCCCGGCCTTGCGCTGGCGCCCGGCGGGGCGTTCCTCACCAGGGGCTTCCCCGTCCGTCACCATCACCTTGCCACCCTGCTTCATCGCCGCGCCCGCCTCACGCCGGCGGGTTGCCGGCACCCCCATGGGAACCGGCCGGGACGGTGTCGGCGGCGGCGGTTTCACCCGCTCCCGTCTCACCCGCCTGCCAACCGCCGCCGAGCGCCTTGTAAAGGGCGATGGTCTGCTGCACCAGGGCATAGTCGCTTTGCGCCACCGCGTCCTTGGACGTGGCCAGGGTGCGGTCCGCGTCCAGCACGCTCAGGAAGTCCGCCAGGCCGGCACGGTACTGCGACCGGGCGCGATCCTGCGCCCGCTGCGCCGCGTCCAGGGCGCGGTGCAGGGTTTCGTTCCGCTGGCGCTCGTTGGTGTAGGCGACCAGCGCGTCCTCAACCTCCTGAAAGGCGGTCAGCACCGTCTTGCGATAGGTCAGGCGGGCCTGCTCCGCCTGGGCTTCGGCATCCTTGACGCCGGCCTTCAGACGCCCGCCGTCGAAGATGTTGCCGCTGACGGTGGGACCGACGCTCCAGCCGAAGCTATCCCCCTGGAGCAGCTTGCCCAGGTCCGGGTTCAGGAAGCCGCCGATAAGGCCCAGCGACACCTTGGGGAAGCGCGCCGCCTCCCTCACGCCGATCTCGGCGTTGGTGGCGGCCATGGTGCGCTCCGCCGCGCGGATGTCGGGGCGCGCGCGCACCACCTCGGACGGCAGGCTGGCCGGCAGTGCCGGCGGCAACGGCACCTCCGGCCCTGCCGTGGTCAGCAAGCCATCCACGTCGGCCGGGGTGCGGCCCGTGAGGGTGGCGATGGCGTGGGCCCGCTGCGCCGCCTGCGTCGCCAGCGTCGGCAGCACCGCCTTCTGCTGTTCCAGCTGGCCGTCGGCCTCCGCCAGCTGCAGTTCCGTCGCCAGGCCCACCTTGTACTTGGCGGCGGTCAGGTCGCGGGTTTCCTGCGACAGGCGCACATTCTCATTGGCGATGGCCGTACGCGCCTGAAGCGAGCGCAGCGCGGCGTAATCGGTGCCCAGTTCCGCCAGCATGGACATGACCATGGAGCGGCGGTTCTCGATGCCGGCCTCGACGTTGGCGTCGGCCGCCTCGATGCTGCGCCGGGTGCCGCCGAACAGGTCCAGCTCCCACGAGGCGTCGAAGCCGGCCAGGAAAATGTTGTTGGTGCCGCCCAACTGCCCAAACGTGCCCGGCGGCAGACGGTTGCGCATGGCCGCCGTCTCGCCCTTCACGCTGGGATACTGCGCCGCGGCGGCCTGCTGGCGCTGGGCGCGCGCGGACAGGATGCGCTGTTCCGCCACCTTCAGGTCCAGGTTGCCGGCAACCACGTCGGCGACCAGCTTGTCCAGGGTGGGATCGTGGAATTCCGTCCACCAATGGGCCAGAACCGTGGGGTCGGCGCTGGCCTGAATCTTCATCGCCGACTGGGTGGTCGTGGCGCTCCAGGTCGCGGGCGCATCGGCCTTGGGCGGTTGATAATCGGGCCCCAGGGTGCAGGCGGCGGTCAGCGCCAAGGCGGCCGTGGCGGCCAGCAGCCGGGCCCGGCGGGGGAAAGCGGCAAAGGGAGTGGTAACGGACATCGGGGTCACTCCGCGGCGGCGGCCTTGGGCGCCGCCTTGGTGGATTTCATGAAAAAGGCCAGGGGCACGACGCAGAGGGCCACGACGCCGGAGATGCGGAAGACATCGACGTAGCCCAGGATGGCCGACTGGCGCAGCAGGGTGCGGTAAATGCCGCCCAGCGCGGAGGATTGCAGTTGCGACGGGGTCAACCCCTGGCTGGCCAAGCCATCCATCCACGCCTGCTTGGTCATCTGATAGCCCACGCTGAGGTCGGTCAGATGTTCCGCCAGATAGGCTTGGTGCACCTGCGACCGCTGGGTCAGGTAGGCCGTGACCAGGGCAATGCCGATGCTGCCGCCCAGGTTGCGGGCCATGGAATAGAGGGCGGCCGCGTCGCCGTTCATTTCCCGCGGCACGCTGGCGAACGCCACCGTGCTGATGGGGATCATCAGCAGCGCCGTGCCGAAGGTCTGGGCCATGCGCATGCTCATCAGGGTCAGGAAGTCCACCTGCGGCGTGATGGTCGCCGTGTAGAACATGGCGACGCCCAACAGGAAGAAGCCGGTGGCCACGATGAAACGGGCCTGGAACTTCTTCAGCAGCACCCGGGTGATGATGGGGATCATGATCAGGATCATGAAGCCGCCAGGCGACAGGATCATGCCGGCCCAGGTGGCGGTATAGCCCAGCTGCGATTGCGCCAACTGCGGGATCAGCACAGCGCTGCCGTACAGCGTGGCGGCCATGATGCTGATGAACAGGGTGCCGATGGCGAAGTCCTTGTTCTTCCAGACCCGCAGGTTGACGATGGGATCCGGCCGGTCCAGCAGCCAGACGACGGCGCCCACCAGGCCCAGCACGGCGCCCACGCCAAAGGCCTGGATGAAGCCGCTGGAGAACCAATCCTCCTGCTCGCCCCGGTCCAGCACGATCTGCAGGCAGGCGAAGCCGGCGGCGATCAGCGACAGGCCGATCACGTCGATGTTGCGCCGGCCCTTGGCGGCGCCGGCCTTGGCCCAGGGCGGATCCTCCACCACCGTGGAGATGGCGAAGGTGGCAAGGATGCCCACCGGCACGTTGATCAGGAACACCCAGCGCCAGCTGAAATTGTCCGTGATCCAGCCACCCAGCGTCGGCCCCATGATGGGGGCGGCGATGATGGCGACGGCGGTGACGCCAAAGGCGGTGGCGCGTTTCGACGGCTCGAACGTGTCCAGCAGGATGGACTGCTGGTTCGGCTGCAGGCCGCCGCCGAAGAAGCCCTGGAACAGGCGGAAGACGATCAGTTCCGGCAGTGAAGTCGACAGGCCGCACAGCAGCGACGACACCGTGAACATGACGATGGACAGCAGGAAGTAGTTCTTGCGCCCCATCATGCGGCCCAGCCAACCGGACACGGGCAGCACGATACCGTTGGCCACCAGGTAGGAGGTCAGCGTCCAGGTGCTTTCATCCGTGCCCACCGACAGGCTGCCGGCGATGTGCGGCAGGGCCACGTTGATGATGGTGGTGTCCAGCACCTCCATGAAGGTGGCGACGGTCACCACCATGGCGACGAGATAGGGGTTGTGCCGCGGGCGCCAGGTCGACGCCCCATGATCAGCCTCGGGAGGGGGAAGTCCTTCGCTCACCGCCCGGCCCCTCAGTTCAGGTGGACGGTGGGTTCAGCCGACAGCCCCAGCGGCAGCGGATGGTCGGCCGGCAGGCCGCCGGTCACCTTGATCTTGACCGGCAGGCGCTGGACGATCTTCACGAAGTTGCCGGTGGCGTTCTCGGTGGGGAAGGCGGTGAAGCGCGAGCCGGTGCCCATCTGGAAGCTGTCGATGGCGCCCGTCAGCTTCAGGTCGGGAAAGGCGTCCAGCTCGATATCCACGGACTGGCCCACCCGCATGCGCTTCAGCTGGTTTTCCTTGAAGTTGGCCACCACCCAGACTTCCGGCGTCACCAGGGTCAGGGCCGACTGCGACACCTGCAGGTAGTTGCCCTTCTCCACCGCGCGCTTGGTCACCCAGCCATCCTGGGGCGCCACGATGGTAGTATAGGACAGGTTCAGTTCGGCCTGGGCCAGTTCCGCCTCCGCCGCGGCCACCTGAGCCTCCAGCTGCTTCACCTGGCTGGCGGCGACCTCGATGTTGCGCGGGGCCTGTTCGGCCGCGCGCAGCTTGGCATCAGCGTCGGCCAGCTGGGCCTGGGCGGTGCGGAAGGCCGCCTGGGCGGCGTCGATCTGCGACTTGGTGGTGGCGCGGACGTCGATTTCCGTCTGGCGCGCCAGGTCGGACTTCGCCCGGACCAGCGTGGCCTCGGCCTGGGCGCGGGCGGCGCGGGCCTGGTCCAGCTGCGCGGGATAGGTGACCTGGGCGATCTCCAGGTTGGTCTGGGCCTGCGCCAGTTGCGCCTGCGCCAGCTTCAGCTGCGCGGCGTCGCGGTCGCGGGTGTTCTGATAGTCGCGGGGGTCGATGCGGAACAGCAGGTCACCCGCCTTGACCTTCTGATTATCCTGGACCGCCAGTTCGACGACCAGGCCGGAGACCTTGGGCGCGACCGTCACCACCCGGCCCTCGGTGAAGGCGTCGTCCGTCGATTCCTTGCCGCGCCCGCCAAGCCAGAGAACCACGCCGCCGACCACGATGACGGCCAGCACACCAAGGCCGATGACACGGGGCAGGACGGAACGCTTGGGCGGAAGGGCGGAGGGCGTGCTGGTCATGATGGTCCTTTGGTCCCTGATCGTTGAGGCCGGATCGGGCTATCCCCGACCGGGCTTTTCCAAGGGGCGAGCGGCTTGGGCCGGCGGGGCCGGTCAAGGAATTGCGGATGCATGGAAGGTGCCGCGGGAGTGCTGCGGCATGGAAATCTTTTGCAAGCAAGTTATTGCTTATCACGCCAAACGGCGCCTAATGAGGATGGCGCAGATCTGGGATGCGGCAAGCGGCAAATGCGCCCCTTTGGCGCCCACCGCGCAGATCACCGCACCCTTACGTCATTTATCGTTGCGTACGATGGCCGCCATCACAGACCCAGCTCACGGCTCAGGCGCGTGGTGCCGTAGATGTTGGCCAGCGCCTCCTTCACCGCCCCCACCGAAACCCAGACGGCGCGGTTGGTGGCCTCGTCGAAGCCGAAATCGCCGCCCAGCGACTGGCTGTTGCCGTCGAAGATGATCCCCACCAGTTGCCCGTCGGTGTTGATGACGGGGGACCCGGAATTGCCGCGCACGATGTCGTTGGTGCTGACCATGTTCAGCTTGCGCAAGGGATCAACCGCGCTGCGGGCGCGCAGCCAGGAAGGGGGCAGCGCCAACGGCTTCGCCCCCGTGGCCCGGCCGTAGGCCTCGCCCATGGTGGTGTAGTAGCGCACCGGCCGCCCGTTCTCCTCATAGCCTTTGACGATGCCATAGGAGACGCGGGGGGAGAAGGTGGCGTCCGGGTAGGCGTCGGTTCCCTTGGCCGCGAAGAGGACCTGGGCGATGGCGCCGGCGTTGCGCCGCTCCACCGCCTCGACATTCACCTCGACATCCCGGCGGATGGCCAGCGCCTGCTTGTCCACCTCCTGGGCGAAGCGGATCAGGGGGTCGTGGCTGTTCTTGATGGCCTCGATGCCCCCGGCCAGCAGGCGCTTGCGCTCGGCGGGGTCGGCCAGGCGGGTGCGGTCCACCAGGTCGCTGGCCATCCGGTCGGCCGTCTGCGCGCCCAACACGTCGCGCACCAGCGGATCGTCTGGACCCAGCACCCGGCGCAATTGCACCAGCCAGGCGCGCAGCAGCACCTTTTCCAGGTCGGCGGAGATGGGGGTGTTGGCCAGCAGGCGCTGGCGGGTGAACGGGAAGCCGGCCTCGGTGAATTCCTGGAAGCGCTTGATGTCGGGCAGCTGGCGCTGTTCCGCGGCGCGGACCAACAGGCGGGCGTAGGCGAACAGGTCGGATTGGGGCCCCCGCCCCTCCTCCACCACCTCCATGCGGTCGGCGACGGCGCGATAATGGGCCACGGCCTGGGCGATGGCGGCCCAGGGGTCACCGAAGCGCTGCTGGACCTGGGGATCGGCTGCCACCTTGGCCCGCAGCTCATTCTCCGCGCGCCGGTGGCCGTCGATCAGGCCGGGATTGACCAGGGCGCGGAACTGGCCCAGGCGCGCCTTGTAGGCGTTTTCCACCGCGAACAGCTTGGCGAAGGCCACACGGGCATGCTCCGCCCCCTCGGCCGAGAACTGCAGCAGCAGGCCGCGCAGCTCCGCCAGGTAGACCAGGGATTCCGGCAGCACGACATCGCGGTCGTATTCCAGTTCCGCCACCGTATCCAGGCGCTCCGTCGTGCCGGGATTGCCGGAGGTGAAGACCAGCTCGCCCTCCCGCGCCTCCCGGGGAGCATAGGCGAAATAAGTGGCCTGGGTGTTCAGCGGCGCGCCGGTGCCGTCGTAGACGCGCAGGAAGGCGATATCCAGGTCGTAGCGGGGAAATTCGAAATTGTCCGGGTCGCCGCCAAAGAAGGCGATATCCTCCTCCGGCGCGAACACCAGGCGCACGTCCTGGTAGCGGCGGTACTTGTACACGTCATAGACGCCGCCCCGGTACAGCTCCACCACGTCGCAGCGGATGGCCTCATCCCCGCCGGCGCAGTCGCGCTGCAGCTTGGCCAGTACCTCCCGCAGGGCGCGGCCGTAGTCCGTGCCCTCGCGGCCCGCCACCGCCTCCCGCACCTGCGGGGTGACGTCGGTGATGCCCACCAGCTGATTGGCCTCGACATCCGGGCATTTCACCTCGTCCTCCTGCCGGGCGGCGTAAAAGCCCTCCTGGACCAGGTCGCGGGCGGGGGAGGACAATTGCTGCAGACAATCGCGGGCGCAGTGGTGGTTGGTCTGCACCAGCCCGGTGGGGGAAACGAAGGCGGCGGAACATCCCCGGGGAAGGCGCAGCGACGCCATGCGCAGATGGTCCAGCCATTGCGGGCTGGGTTCGAAACCGTAGGTTTCCTGGATTTTGGCGGCGGGGAAGTGGTTGAAGGTCCACATGCCTTCGTCGGCGCGGGCTGCGGCGAACGCCATGAACAGGCCACCGCCCAGCGCGGTCGCCAGAAGCCCCAAACGCATCATCCCGTCCCTCGAATGCCGTTCCCAGTTCTTGCGCCCCGACCTCCCGATCCGGGTGGAACAAGCGTCAGCATACCGCCAATGCGCCCCGGCACGGGACGGGATTTTGTAACGGAAACGCAAACAGTCCGGAGACGATTATGCAAAAGCCCCAGGCGTGGGCCTGGGGCTCGCGTCGTCGCCTCAGTCAGCGGCGGGCCAGGACGGCGGCCAGCGCCGAGGGTCAGTTCATGATGCGCCAGGAACCATCCGGCTGCCGGCAGGCTGTACCCACCTGCTGCGTCGGCTGTCCCGCCACCGTGATGGTGGAGGTGTATTCGCGGCAATTGGACTGGTCATAAGCCGGCTTGGCCGCCACCGTCTGGACAGGCGGGGGAGCGACGACCACCGCCGGCGGCGGGGGAGGCGCCTGGACCACGACCGGAGCCGTGTAGACCGGCGGCGGCTCCACATAAACGGGCGGCGGGGCGTAATAGGGGGCGTAGACCGCCGGGTAGGGGGCCCAGTAGGGATTGCGCCAGCGCCAATAGGGGTCATGCCAATAAGGGCCGTAATAGCCCGCGGGCCGCCAATAGGGGCCGACGCCGATGCCCACGCTGACGAAGGTGCGGGCCCCAGCCGGGGCGCTGCCACCGGCCAGCGCCAGCAAGGCCACCACCAGCGACATCATCACCAGGAACGGTGCCTTGAACACGCGCTGCATGATCATCCTCTTTCAGGCGGCGGAGCCGATGGCATCGGTCTTCGCCGAAGCCGCCCTTGATCCTTTCAGGAAGAAGGCCCCGGGGCGCTCGGGGCCAGTCCTCACTCTATAATACGGGACTCTGACCTCTTCCTGACGCCCCCACAGGTGCGGCATTTGGTTTACCCACCACGAGCGCCGCGCATAGGAAAAGGCCCGCGAAATGCATTCCGCGGGCCTTTCTGTCAGGGCTCACTCAGTGCCCGGCCAATTCCTTGGCCAGACGGTTGGCGTGGTAGACCTTGGCCAAGGCCTCCTTCAAGGCACCGACCGTGACCCAGACGGCGCGGTTGACCGAACCGTCATAGCCATAGTCGCCGCCCAGCGACTGGATGTTGCCGTCGAAGATCAGGCCCACGACTTCCGCGTCCTTGTTGATGACGGGGGAGCCGGAGTTGCCGCCGATGATGTCATTGGTGCTGACGGCGTCGAACTTCTGCGACGGGTTGATGGCGTCCTTGGCCTTCAGCCAGCTTTCCGGCAGGGCGAAGGGGAAGGCGCCGGTAGCACGGTCGAAGGTGCCCCCCATGGTGGTGAAGGGGGCGACATGCTGGCCGTTCTGCTCATACCCCTTCACCGCGCCGTAGGAGACGCGGGGGCTGAAGGTGGCGTCCGGGTAGATGGACGTGCCGTGGACCTTGAACATGGCCTGGGCGATATAGCCGGCGTTCTTCTGCTGCACGGCGGCCACGTTGGCCTCCACATCCCGGCGGGCCGCCAGGGCGTCGGCGTCGACCAGCTTGGCGAACCTGATCATGGGGTCGGTCGAGGCGTCCAGGGCGGCCTGGCCCCCCTCCAGCAGGCGCTTGCGCTCCGCCGGGTCACCCAGTGTGGAACCCTTGACCAGATCATCGGCGATCTGCTCGGCCGAGCGGTTGCCGAAGACCTTCTTCACCAGCGGATCATCCGGGCCCAGCTGACGCTGCATGTAGACCAGCTGCATGCGCATCAGCACCCGCTCCAGCTCCGGATAGACCGGGCTGTTGGACAGCAGGCGCTGGCGGATGAAGGGGAAGTTGGCATCGGTGTATTCGCGCAGGCGCTTGCCGTCCGGCAGGGCCCGTTCGCTGGCGGCGCGCACCAGGTTGCGGGCGAAGGTGAACATGTCGGACTGGGTGAAGCTGCGGCCCCCCTCCAGCACGTCATAGCGGGTGGCCACGACAGCGAAATGTTCCACCGACTTGGCGATGGCCGCCCAGGGGTCACCATACTGCTGCTTCAGCGCGGGGTCGGCATCGATGATGGCCTTCAGCTCCGCCTCGTCCTTGCGCTTGGTGGCGATCAGCGCCGGGTCGACCAAGGTCTGCAGGCCGCCGTACAGCGCCTTGTAGCTGTTCTCCAGCGTGAACAGCTTGGTACGGGCGATGCGGCCGTTCTCTTCCCCCTGCGAGGTGAACTGCAGCAGGATGCCGCGCAGTTCGGCCAGGTACAGCAGGCGGTCGGGCAGGGCGTGGTCGCGCTCGTATTCCAGCTCGGCCACGGTGTCCAGGCGCTCCGTCCGGCCGGGATTGCCGGAGGTAAAGACCAAGTCGCCCTCGTTCGCGTCATGGGACGCATAGGGGAAATAGTTGGCCTTGGTGTTCAGCGGCTTCCCGTCCTTGTCGTAGACGCGGACGTAGGAGACGTCCAGGTCATAGCGCGGGAACTCGAAATTGTCGGGATCGCCCCCGAAGAAGGCGATGTCCTCCTCCGGCGCAAACACCAGGCGGACATCCTGATAGCGGTGGTACTTATACAGATTGTAGGCACCGCCATGGTACAGCTCGACCACGTCGCAGCGCGTGTCGTCGGCGCCGCCGGTGCATTCCTTCTGAATGGCGGCCTGCACCTCCTTCAGCGCGGCGGAGAAGGCGTCGCCTTCCTTGCCGGCGGTGGCGGCGTTCACCCGCTGGGTCACGTCGGTGATCTGGACCAGCTGGTTGACCTCCATGTCCGGGCACTTGGCCTCATCCTTCAGCTCGGCCGCGGTGAAGCCGTCCTTGATGTGGTTGTGCTCGGCGGTGGACACCTGCTGGATGCAGGCGCGGGCGCAGTGGTGGTTGGTCTGCACCAGGCCGCTGGCCGACACGAACGCGCCGGAGCAGCCGCGCGCCAGGCGGACGGAGGCCAGTTGCACCCGTTCCAGCCATTTGGGGTCGGGGCTGAAACCATAGGCTTGCTTCACCTTGGCGCTGGGGAAGTTGTTGAAGGTCCACATGCCTTCATCGGCGCCCGCGACCGTGGGCGCCAACAGCAGGCCGGCCAAAGCCGCCGCCGCCAGCGCGCTCAAGGGCGCGCCCTTCAGGAAATCACGCATTAGAGAAATTCCTCACGACAGGTCTGTCCCAGGCCCCGCAGCCAGGATTGGGGGACTTGCACCATGTCTGTCGTGAGATTGCAAGATTGGTAACGGTCGCGGGCGGGCGGCCGCGATCAAGACCGCTGTGTCAGGCCGCCAGGCCGTCCATGTCGCCGATCATCATGTCGGGCAGCGCGTCCGGGAATTCCGGCGCCTGATCGAAAGGCGCCATGGCCGACAGGCTGTCGGTGCGGAAGAAGTACACCATGTGGCTTTTCAGCGGTGTGCGGCCGGGCGGCGGCGGCGCGTTGCGGTCCCGGCCCCAACGGCGGGGGTCCACCACCGTCAGGCCATATTCCGGCAGGGCCTGGCGCTTCTTGGCCAAGGCCACCAGGCGGGCCTTGAACACCTTCAGGTCGCTTTCGGCCCCCACGCGCAGGCGCAGCTTCTCGATGTTCATCTTGAAGGCGCCCTGGTTGCCGCAATGGGCGCGCGCGATCTCATACAGCCGCTTTTCCGTGGGCGACAGCTTGAAATAGTCGGGGTGGTAGGTGAGGATCTTCCGGTCCTTGACCACCGCGCGGTACAGCCAGTCGCACAGCTGCACCGTCAGCGACTTCATGGTCTTACCGCCGTCCTTGTCCCGCCGGTAGTTGATGCGATAGTCCAGCACCCAGGAGAAGGCGCCCGTCTCCCCTTCGCCGCCCGTCTCCAGGTTGGTCAGTACCTGGGTCGACTGCAGGCGCTTGAGCGCGTCCTCCAGCCGTTGATAGGCGGTGTTGGTGGCGTGAATGCCCACCACACGGAAGAAGTCATGGCCGGTGAAGGTCAGGCGGGGGCTGACGGGCTCGCCCCGGTTCAGTTTGTCCTGGATCAGGGAGACGAGGTAGATCAGCACCTCCTTGTCCCAGATGTTGGCGACACCGTGCTTGGTGCCGGTGACCTCGATGCGCACAGTCCCGTCGTCATAGACCGGCAACTCGGTGACCGTCTCCTTGCTGAGGGCGAAGAAGTTGAAAACCATGACCAGACGGTCGTTCTTCACCTTCCCGATCAGGGGGCTGTCCAGCGCCAGGGCCAGTTGGGCCCCAGCCATGGGGGCTTCCACCATGGACGGGGCGGAAATCCTGTCCGCAGTCCCTGTCGTCGTCCCCGCCATTGTCGCCACCCTTTACCCACACAGCAGGCCCCATCCACCATGGATCGGGCGTTCGGACTCCGGATCATGAACGTGGCCGTTCGTCGTCGCCAACGGCAAAAGCGCACTTGGTTGCCGATCCCTTGAGATTTTGGCGCATCCACCCCCCAAATCTGGTGTCATCCTCGAGTCGATAGGGGCCCTGGTATCTGAACCCGTGAGTTCGGGTAACTGAACCCTTGAATCGACTCGCGAAGGGACTCGGACGACTCATCGTGGCGGGGGTGGATCGGGCGGACTCGGGGTCAGGGTGAGTCGGATCGCGGTATCAGAGTCCGAAACCGGCCCGCCGGAGTCCCCAAGCTCAAGGGAACCGCAACCAAGTTTGAGGGAACGGCAACCAAGATCAAGGCTACGGCAACCGACTCCGGCCGACTCGTCCCAATTTCCCTCAAGGGTTCGGATACCGATTTTCCCGGCACCAGGGTTCAGCAACCTTCCGCCAAGGGTTCAGTGACCCAAAACCCGAGGGTTTGGAATCCGCGGCCCCAGGGTTCGGATACCGGGAGTCGTGGGAACGGTTACCAAAACCTACCGCAACCCTCTGTAATATCGACGATTTTAGAGGTCGTAACAGTTAAACCCTATATCTGTTTAACCCTGAATCCTTTTAAGGAAACTATCCACAGGCCAGACTTTCCGCGGCATAGACACCGGCTCGGGGATTAGGCTTGGCGGATCCCAGAGCGGGCTTTCACGTCCAGCTCGTTCCCCGATCGAGGCGCGCTCGTCAGCGGCATTTCAGCAAAAACCCAGGAAATCCGCCATTTCTGGCGATACACCCGCCGCACTGGAAATTGGTATCCGTTCCCTTGAAGATCGGGGGCCGCCAAATAGAAGATCGCGTCGATTTCCAGTCACGATCGCCCGGCTTTCAAGGTTACAGTTACCGAAGACAGCAGCTCAGACTGTTGTTCAAATCCCATCAGCGAATTTTCCCGCCTAATGGGCAAAAAATCGATGATGCGTCAGTTATCCGCATATTTGCCTCAAGATCGCGGTTGGCGTCCGGATCGTGGTTGGGCATTATCCGCCCATCTCTGGCAGCCCCTCGGATACACCAATGACCACCGATGTCAGCGCGCCCGCCGATAGCAACTTTCCGGCCGGCGACGATCCCCTGCAAATCTTCCTCGACCACTCGGAAGGCTGCGACGCCATCCAGCGCAAGATCATCGAAGTGCAGGCCTATCCTGGCCACGCCAAGAGCTTGCGCCTGTTCCCGACTTCTGAAGCCGCGCGGCTGATCCGCATCTCCGAAAGCCATCTGCGCGCCCTGCTGAAGAACGAGCAGTTCCCGCAGGGCACCGTCATCGGCGGCAACAACCGCCGTGGCTTCACCCTGGCGGAGGTGAACCAGATTCGCCGCCAGCTGTTCCAGCAGACCGGCGACGTGCGCTATCGCGTGGGCCGCGATCGGGAGGCGGGGGAGAAGCTGTCGGTCATCACCGTGGCCAACTTCAAGGGCGGTGCGGCGAAGACCACCCACTCCGTCCACCTGGCACAGTACCTGGCCTTGCAAGGCTACCGGGTGTTGATGATCGACCTCGACAGCCAGGCCAGCGCGACCTCCCTGTTCGGCTTCGTGCCGGATGAGCAGTTCGACCGGCTGGATACGCTGTACCGTCTGTTCACCTTGGACGACAGCCAGCGGATCAACGATCTGCGGCCGCTGATCCAGAAGACCTATTGGGACGGGCTGGACGTCATCCCGGCCAATCTGGGTCTTTATTCCACGGAGTTCGAGGTGCCGGTGCGGCAGATGCGCCAGCGGGAACTGCGGTTCTGGCGTATCCTGGCTGACGCCCTGCCGACCATCGACCAGGATTACGACATCATTGTTTGCGACTGCCCGCCGTCGCTCAGCTATCTGTCGATCAACGCCGTCATGGCGGCGAACTTCCTGCTGATCCCCATTCCCCCCAGCATGTTGGATTTCAGCTCCGCCGGCCGGTTCTTCCGCATGGTCTATGAGACGCTGTCCACCCTGGCGCAGGCCGAGGGCGGACGGGTGAAGACCTTCGACGCCGTGCGGCTGCTGGTTTCCAAATACCAGACGGCCGACACCAACCAGAGCCAACTGGTGAAGTGGATGGGCAGCATCTTCGCCGACACGCTACTGGAAAACCGCATGGCCCTGACCACGGGGTTGGATAGTGCCGGCAACCTGAAGCAGAGCTATTACGAACTGGAAGCCAGCGACGTGAACCGCCGTACCTACGAGCGGGGGCTGGAATATCTGAACAACGTGAACGCCGAGATCGAACGCGTGATCTGGGATATCTGGAAGCGCACGCCGGCGCGGGAGGGAACGCGATGAGCCGCAAGGACAGAATGGCCGAACTGGACAACGCCATTGGTGACCTGACCGCCACCCGGGCGGCGCGGCCAGCATCCCCCCGATCGGCCATTCCGATCGTCAACCAGATCGAGAGCGTGTTCCAGGACAGCGCCAAGGAACTGGAAACGCTGCGCGATAGTGGCCGCGTGTTGTTGGAGCTGGACCCGGCCGATATCCACAGCACCCAATATCAGGATCGGCACGTCGCCGCCTTCGCCGACGCCGCCTTTGCCATGCTGGTGCAAGACATCCTGCGCCATGGCCAACTGGCCCCCGTGCTGGTGCGGCCGGCGGCGGATGGGCAGGGGTACGAACTCATCGCCGGGCATCGCCGGACGGCGGCCTGCCGACATCTTGGCCGCAAGGTTGTGGCCCGGGTGATGCAGGCGGACGACCGCGACCTGCTGATCAAGATGGTGCAGGAGAATGAGGCCCGCGCCGACATCTCCGCTTATGAGCGGGCGGTGCAGCTGAAGACTGTGTTGGACACGGGCCTCATGAGCCGGGCGGAGTTGATGGAGCGGTTGGATTTCAGCAAGGGCCACCTGTCCAACCTGCTGAAGTTCGCGGAGTTGCCGCCCACGGTCATCGCGGCCTTGGATGATCCCCGGCCGCTGAAGATCAGCGATGGCGCCAAGCTGGCGCGTCTTATGGCGGAGAGTGAGGAGGCCGCGGCCCGGGTTGAGCAGGTGGCCGCCGACCTGAGCGGCAAGGGCGCTGATGATAACCTGAGTTTCAGCGCACGCCTGCGGGCGTTGATGGCGGCAGCCCAGGGCGAGCCAGCGGCTGAGCCGGAACTGGCGGGGGAGCGGGTGATCCGATCCCGTACCGGCCAGGTGCTGGTGCGTCTATCCCTGCATGAGGGGCGGCCGATCCTGCGCTTGGCCGCCGGCCTTCCCCCCCAGGCGTTGGATGCCCTTTTCTCGCAGTTGCCGGACGCCTTGCGCCGCTGTGGCCTGGATGTCCCCGACTGAGATCATTCCCCAGCCGGCACCATGGTTTTTCCGAAAAAACTTTGAACGACCCCGCCCTGGTGGCGGGGTTTTTCTTTTCCGGTTTCGGGCTCGGCTGGGGTCTCCTCAAGGAAACGGTTACCGAGGTTTTTTCAGAAAAACCACCCCGGCGCCCCTGCGGATCATTCCACAATATAGGCGCGATAGGCGTCCCGACCGGAAATCTCCATCAGCAGATGATCGCGATGCAGGGCGTCCAACAGGCTGCGCGCGGCGGTACCACTCATGTCCAAGGCTTGGGCCAGGCGGCCTGACGTCACCACGGGTTGGGACAGCAGAAAGGCGGCCACCTGGGGCCCGCGAGAGGTGGAGCGCCGGGGGCGCAAGGCTTCCGCCAGTCCACCCTCCGCCGCGCGCAGCCGACGCAGTAGGGCTTCGCCTCGCGCCACGCTGCGTCCCGCTGCCATAAGATAAGCACTGAGCCAGCCGTCGCGGCGGTCAGGCCGGTAGTCCATCGCGTGGCCGAGGAAACCAATGGAGGGCATCAGCACGGGCCCCCCCGCGTAGGCGGGATGGGTGGGGCCATCATAGGTATCCGAACCCTCGACCATGTCCTGTCCACCACGACGGCCCTGTACCAGGCCCTGCCGCGCCGGCCACCAGGCCGCCAGCAAACGCCCGAGGGCGGCGCCCGCGCTCCGGTCCGCCCCCACTTCATGCCAATGGGCCAGGAAGGCGGCGGCGCCGACAAGGGCGGGGGCAGCGCGGAAACGGGCCAGCGCGTCCGGCGCCAAGGCCGCCTGCAGCACGGCCCACCGCTGCTCCGCGCCGACATCCTCCTCAGCGTCACTCCATAGGGAGAAGCCAGGGGACCGGCTGTGCCGAATACGGTCCAGTGCCGCCAGGCGACGGGGGGTGTACAGATGGCGGGGATGGCGGGCCGTGATGCGCCGAACCAAGTCATAGAGGGGCAGGGCTTGGGCGAGGTCTGGATCGGGCGCCCGGTCAAGACTGTCCCAAGCCAACAGTCGCAGGTCGGCGGTATCGACCAGGATGCCGTTCAACCGGGCGGAGGCGGCCGCCTCCTCAATCGCCATGCGGTTGATCCAGCCTGCGGCAACGGCGGGACTGCTGGCGGCCAGTCCGCAGTCCAACCGGACAAGCGCCGCGGAGGCCGCTTCCAACGCCAACCCCTCCGCCGTCGCGTAAGGGGTGCAGAGGTCGTCCTCGTCCTGCCTCTGAGGCCCGGACTTTGGGGAAGCGGAATCGGGAACCTCCGGCCCCGCCGGCGGTTCGGCTAGGGAGGGGGCGTACGGGTTACCCGGCACATCCCACCAGTCGTCACTCATCTTATCCTCCCGCCAAAACGTCCGGAAACATTGGACACGTACGGGGTGGAAAGCAAGTTATTCGACGTTTAGCTTATCTCATCCGAAACCAGTGTGCCGATACCGTCCAATCGGGTGGCCACTCTCACGCCCGGGCGTCTCCCTGGGGCATCTCAGAGGTATTTGGTGATCTCCGCCATTTCGGATAGCCGGGCCCGGGTATCGCTGGGCAGGGGGCCGGTCGCCTCTTCCAGGTGGTGTTCGATGTGATGCAGCACCAAGGCGACCTTGGCCTTGTCGATGGCGCGGGCCACGGCCTGAAGCTGCTGGGCGATGGTCAGGGCGTCCCGCCCTTCCTCCACCATCTGCACGATTTTGCCGAAGTGGCCCTGGGCGCGCTTGAGGCGGTTCAGCAGGTCGGGGGTGGTGGTATGGGTCATACCTTGACTCCTATCCCCCCTGGGGGGTTAAGTCAAATTCTTGAAGGGGAGTTGTCGAGCGATGTGCTGTCGCGCCGCCGTTGAGAAGACCTATCGTCAGATGCGGGCGTCGGGTGCGCCCGACCAGCATGCCTATGAGGCGGCCCTGGTGCTCTACCGGTATAACCATCCGGAAGACGCCGCCCCGGTCGCGGAAGCCGCCGTGGCGCTGTGGACCGGGCACAGCCGGATGCAGTGACTGGCGCGGCGGCGCTCCCCGGAATTTGACCGCAAGACCCGGGATGCCGGGCAGGGGCGTCCGTGGGCATATCGGGGCAGAGACAACACCATCCCAGGATGACGACCATGCCCCGCCTGACCGTATCCCCCACGCGCGCCCTTGCCCATCCATCCCCCGCCCGGACCACCGAGGCCGATCCCCGCTGGCAGGCCGTTCTGGTCCGCGATGCCAGCCAGGATGGGTGCTTCGTCTATTCGGTGAAAACCACCGGCGTCTACTGCCGACCCTCCTGTCCCTCCCGCCTGGCCAAGCCGCAAAACGTCGCCTTTCATGACAGCGCCGCGTCGGCGGAGCAGGCGGGCTTTCGCCCCTGCAAGCGCTGCAGGCCGGACCAGCAAGGCGTGGCGCAGCGTCAGGCCCACCTGGTGGCTCAGGCCTGCCGTACCATCGAGGCGGCGGAGGATGCCCCCGGCCTGGATGCCTTGGCGGCGCAGGCCGGGCTCAGCCCTTATCACTTTCACCGCGTGTTCAAGGCCATCACCGGCCTGACGCCCAAGGCCTACGCTGTCGCACATCGCGCCCGCCGGGTGCGGGAGGAACTGGCCCGACCCGGCGCCACCGTCACCACCGCGCTCTATGACGCCGGCTTCAATGCCAGCAGCCGCTTCTATGAGGCGGCGGATGGGCTGCTGGGCATGCGGCCAGGCGATTACCGCGCCGGCGGCGCCAATGCCGACATCCGCTTTGCCGTGGCGCAATGCAGCTTGGGGGCTGTACTGGTGGCGTGCAGCGGGCGCGGCATTTGCGCCATCGCCTTGGGTGACGATCCAGAGGCGCTGGTGCGCGATCTCCAGGATCGTTTCCCTAGGGCGCGGCTGACCGGCGATGATCCCGCCTTCGATGCCCTGGTCGCCCAGGTGGTCGGTCTGGTCGAGGCGCCGGGCCTGGGAACCGATCTGCCGCTGGACGTGCGCGGCACCGCCTTTCAACAGCGGGTGTGGCAGGCCCTGCGGGCCATCCCGGCGGGGCAGACCGTGAGCTATGCCCAAGTGGCGGCTGGCATCGGCGCCCCCAAGGCGGTGAGGGCGGTCGCGCAAGCCTGCGCCAACAACGTCATCGCCATCGCCATCCCGTGCCATCGTGTGGTGCGCACCGATGGCGCCCTTTCAGGCTACCGCTGGGGCGTGGACCGCAAGCGTGCCCTGTTGGCGCGGGAGCGCGGGGAATGATCGTATCGAGCGCAAAATCCGATATCATTGATGGCGTTGCCAGCACTGTGACTTACGATTGGACGTCTATCCATAAGACCTTGGACACGTACGGCAACGCTGTACTCCCGGCGTTGTTGAGCGCGGACACATGCCGGAGCCTGGCCGCGCTGTACGCGGCGGAGGCGGGCTTCCGCAGCCGTGTCGTTATGGCCCGTCATGGCTTCGGCATGGGGGAGTACAAGTATTGGGCCTACCCCCTGCCGCCGGCGGTACAGGCCCTGCGCACGGCGCTTTACCCCCGGCTGGCGCCCCTGGCCAACCAATGGGCCCGGCGGCTGGGGGAGGAGGTGCGCTATCCAGACAGACACGCGGACTTCCTGGCGATGTGTCACGAGGCGGGGCAGGCCCGGCCCACCCCGCTGCTGCTGCGGTATGGTCCGGGCGATTACAACTGCCTGCACCAGGACCTGTATGGGGAGCGCGTTTTCCCCCTCCAGGTCGCCGTCCTGCTGTCGGAACCGGAACGCGACTTCACGGGTGGGGAGTTCGTGATCACCGAACAGCGCCCGCGTCAGCAATCGCGGGCGGAAGTGGTGCCCTTGCGCCAAGGTGACGCCGTCGTCTTCGCGGTTCACCACCGTCCGGTATCGGGCAGCCGGGGCAGCTATCGCGTGACCTCGCGCCACGGGGTCAGCCGCGTCCGCTCCGGTCAGCGCCACACGCTGGGTATCATCTTCCACGATGCCCTGTAGGGCGCCCAGGTTAGGGCGTCCTAACTGGGGCTGGCGACCTTCACCTGGCCGCTGATGATGGCCTGGCGGGCGCGGGCCACGGCCGCGACGATGGCGGGCGTCCAGACGGCGCGGTTGTCAGCGTCCACCACGACGTCCACCCCGCCCTCCTTCAACCCCAGGCGGGTGATGCCCGGCTTGAAGGTCTGCTGGCGCCCCGCGTCGAAGGCCCGGTCTATGGCGACGTCCAAGCGCTTGACCATCGAGGTCAGCATGCGGCCTGGGTAGAGATAGTTCTGGTTGCTATCCACGCCCACGCCCAGCGCGCCCGTGGAGTTGCCGATGTCCAGGGCGCCGAGGCCGGATACGCCGGCGGCCGGGAACAGCACGTCGGCGCCATGCCGCATCATGTCACGCGCGATCTCCGACGCCGCGAAAGGATCGGAGAAGCCCTTGGGGTCAGCGGCCACCAGGCCGGTCAGCACCGTGGCGTCGGCGCGGGTGTCCTTGACGCCCTGGGCGTAGCCCTTTTCGAAACGCTCGATCACCGCCGCCGGCATGCCGCCGATGAATCCCACCGTGCCGCTTTTGCTGGCCAGTGCGGCCGCCACCCCGACCAGGTACGAGCCCTCGTTCTCGGCGAACAAGACGGAGGCGACGTTGTTTCCCGGGACCACACCGTCAAACAGGGTGAAGCGGACGTCCGCATGCTGGGGGGCGAAGGCGGCCAGCGCGGATTGGAATCGGAAACCGATGAGCGCCACGTCGGTGCATCCAGCGGAAACCGCCGACTGCAAGGCGCCTGGGTAGGCATCCTCGCCAGACGGTTCGAACTCCGCCACGGCCACGCCCGTCTTTTGCGCGAAGGCTTGGCTGCCGTCGTAGGCCATTTCATTGAAGCTCTTATCGAACTTGCCCGCCTCCGTATAAACGACGCAGGGCTTGAAGGGCGCGGCGCTGGCAACGCAAGCACTGCTGGCGAAAAAAGCGCCCGCGAAGGCGATCAGAACCAATCGGGTCATGGCATTCTTCCTCACTTGGCCCTCCTCACGCGGCGGCTTCGGTGGCACGAACCTGGTCGAGGAAACGGCGCACCGCGTCGTTCAGGCGGGCCGCTTGGTCGGCCAATCCCTGGGCACCCTCGCGCACCTGGTTGGCTGCCTCCCCGGTGGACAGCGCGGCGGTGTGGACCTGCCCGATGGTGCTGTTAACCTCCTCCACCCCCAACGCCGCCTCGCTGATCGAGCGGCTGATTTCGGCGGTGGCGGCGTTCTGCTGCTCCACGGCCGCGGCGATGGTGCTGGACACCTGGCTCAGCTGCACGATGGTGCCGCCGATCTGGCGGATGGAATCGACGACCGCGTCCACGGCGCCACGCACGGCCGCGACCTCGCCGGCGATGTCGCCCGTGGCCTTGGAGGTCTGGCCCGCCAGGCTTTTCACCTCGCTGGCCACCACGGCGAAGCCCTTGCCGGCGGCGGCGGCGCGGGCCGCCTCGATGGTGGCGTTCAGCGCCAGCAGGTTGGTCTGGCCGGCGATGTCGTCGATCAGCCGGGTGACGCTGCCGATGCGCTCGGCGGCGCCGGTCAGCCGCTCCACCATGCCGGCGGCGCCGTCGGCCTCCTCATTGGCGCGCTGGGAAATGCTGATGGCCTGCTGCAACTGCCCGCTGATTTCCCGCACCGACAGGGACAGCTGCTCGGTCGCACCCGCCACGGTCTGGGTGTTGCGCGAGGCGGCCTGGCTGGACTGGGCCACGGTGTTGGCCTGCGCGGCGGTCGCGTCGGCCGAGTGGCCCATGCTCTGCGACAGGGCCGTCATCTGCGCCGCCGCGTCCACCAGCGCCGCGATGATGCCGCCCACCGACTGTTCGAAGCCATCGGCCATGGCCGCCATGGCGGCTTGGCGTTTTTCCGCCGCTTCCCGACGCTCGGCCGCCAACTGGGCCTCATGCTGGCGCACCTGCACCGCGTTGGCGCGGAAGACGGTGACGGTGCGCGCCATCTCCGCGATCTCATCGCTGCCCCGGGTGTCGATCTCCACGTCCAGGTCGCCACCCGCCAGCTTCAACATGCCGCGTGACAGGTTGGCGACGCGCCCGGCGATGCTGCGACCGACATAGAAGACGGCCACGCTCACGGCGATGGCGATGCCGGCCAGGCCGGACGCCACCAAGAGACGCCGGGCGAAGGCCGCCACATCCCCCAGCGCCCTTGCCTGGGTTCGCACCTCAGCCTGGGTCTCGGCGCCCAGTTCCGCGCCCAGCTTCTGCACCCGGGCTGCGATGGCGGCGCTCTGATGCAACAGCCGGGCGCTCTGGTCCTGCGCGTCGGCCAGGCGCCCCTTCATCACGGCCAGACCACCGGCGGTGACATCGCCGAAGCCCGGTGCCGCCGGTGCCGCGTTCCCCAATGCGACGCGGGTCAGGGTATCCAGGCTGCTACCGATGGCGGCCCGCGTCTCGGCCGGCAATGTGGCCTGAGTGGCGCGCAGGTGGGCCAGGGCGTCCGCCAGCGCGGCCTTGGCCGCCGCCGGGTCCTCCCCCGCGGCGGCGGGGGCGGCCATCAGGGTCGCGACGGCCCGCAGATCCGCTAGGGTGGACAGGAGGGCGGGGGTGGGCGCGTGGCCCAGCGCGCGCATCACCGCCGCCTGGGCATGTGCATCGGCCTCGGCCGCGGCTTGCTCCTGCGTCGCCACGGCCTGGCGCAGGCGCCAGCGGGCGTCCTCCGCGCCATTCAATACCTGCAGCAGGGCGGAGAAGCGGCCGCCCAGTACCCTCAACTCTTCCAATTGCGCGGTTTGGCCCAGTTGGGCGTTGGCCTGGCGCAGGGCGTCGTTGAACGCCTTTTCCGCCTGGGTCAGCGCCTTGCGCGTGGCCTGCGCTTCCTCATGGGTGGCGGCGATGGAGGCATCCATCGAGGTGCCGGCCAGCCCCTCGGCCGCGCGGGTCAGGGCATCCAGCGTGTCCAGCCGGGGCAGGGTGACGCCGACGATGCCGTTCAGCGTGCTGTCGACGCGGGCGTAGGTCAGCCAGCTTTGGCCGATGATGACCGTCATGGCCAGGATGATGGCGCCAAAGGCCAGTCCCAGGCGTGCCGCCAGCCCCAGCCGCCGTCCGCGCCGTCCGGTGCCGTCTATGGTTGATACCTGTCTGGACCCTATCGTTGTAGCGGCCATCGCTCCGTCCCCCTTCGATGCGGTTGGCAGAGGCCTGGGCGCGTGATTCCCCCATTCAGGCGGGTTTCGACCCGTCCCGTCCCCATATCCGCAACCGTCGCCCGCAGCCCCCATCAGGCCGACCGACCGTTCCCGCAGTCATAGGGATTGTTGATGATCACTGTGTGACAGCGCGGGGGGTGACCAAAGAAAAAACTGACCAAACGGTCAAATTCACCCGTGCGTCCGGCACCTGGCGCCCAGGCGGACGGCAGTCAGAGGAATTTTTAGGCAGGTGAGGGGGGTTGGGGGCGGGCCGGAACCCGCGGATCGCCTCGGGAGGGCGAAGTATATTGGATAAAGGGAAAAGGGGGCCGGCCATTGGATCGGCCGGGGCGCGACTCGGGGGGAGCCCGGTCGCGATGGATCAGTGGAAGCGGCCGCTGCGGGTACCCTGCAGCACCATGTCCAGGCCGGCGCGCAGGACGACCATCTGGTCGAAGGACAGCCCGGTCAGGGCCAGCAGGGCGGGCAGCAGGGTGCGAGCCCGGGTGCCGATGGTGTTCATCACCGCCGCGCGGATGGCGGCGCGGTCGGCCGGAGCCGAGCGGTTGGGGCAAGCGAGGCAAAGCGTCGTCATCGTCGTCTCCTTTCCTGGCGTCGGGTCCTAGCGGCGGGGCTGCGGGGGCTCGGGGGCCGGGTCTATCTGGTTGGTGTCTGAACTATATTTCTGGGACGATTCTGGCGGTAGTTGGGCTTATCGGTATTCCGCGTTCCACAATTGGAACAACATTGGGCGGGTGCGTCGCCCTTGATCCTGCCCGCCACCGGCCATAAATCGGTCGCAATGGCTGGCTTTTATCAAGCCGACCTACCCGTTGGCTGTGATGGTCCCGAACCGGGCCATGCTGATTTTGATGAACAGGAATTCCGGTATGCGCCGCTTATCGTTCCGCACCCTTTCCAGTCTGGCATTGGCCACCATCGTGGCCGTCTCCACCACCATCGCGCCGGCCATGGCCCAGGATCGGGGAGACGACCACCGCTGGGATGATCACCACCGGGGTGACGACCGCCGTTGGGAGGAGCATCGGGGCTGGGACGACCACCGGGGCCCGGGCCCTTGGGCGCCGCATTACGGCCACTTCCGGGAGCGTGACGTCTTCATCTATGGCCGGGGACCGGTCCTCGTTCCGGAATACCGCCGCCACCTGTATCGGGACGTGGTGGTGCTGCGGCCCTACGGTGTCTATTACACCGGCTACGGTCATTATTATCGGGATGAGGAGGCCTACCGCTGGCTGGGCCTGACCGCCATCACCCTTACCTTGCTGGACAGCCTGGCGGAGCAGCAAGAACGCGCCCTTGAGGACGCCCAGGTCCGCGCCACCATGGCGCCGGTGGGCCAGCCGGTCGTCTGGAACGACGGCAACGCCAGCGGCAGCGTCATCGCGCTGCGCGATGGCCACACGACCGACGGGCAATATTGTCGAGAGTTCCAGCAGAACGTGACCATCGGTGGTCAGACGCAGCAGGCCTACGGCACCGCTTGCCAGCAGCCGGATGGCGCCTGGCGGGTGGTCGCGGACAATGATTGATCGGCGGGGGGCAGATGCCGTCTGGTGTTCTGATCGGAGAACTGCCCTGATCGGATAGTCCGTTTGGACCCCTATGTTACAAGCCTGCGACAGGTTAGCACCATCCCCGGCGTATAACGGAACAGTTGCCATTCTGTGGGTGACAGGTGGGGCGTGCCGAAGCAGTTGGCCATCCGTGGCGGCGGCCTGTTCAGCCTGGCGCCGCCGCGCGGCGCACCCGTATCCGTCGCCCGCGGAACTATTCAATCCGTAGGGGAGAAGTGCGTCGGCATGTCCTCCATCGCCTTATCAGATAGTCCCGCCGCCCGCGGCGGGATCCGACGCCTGTCCCCGCCCGCTTCGGGGGCGGTGACCAGCATTGCCCATGTCATCATTCCCCACGGCTTCGGCGGGGCGGAAAAGCATGTGATGGAACTGGCGGAGTTCCAGGCCGATGACCATCAGGTGGTGGTCATCCTGGGGCCGGGTGAGGATGGCGGGGCTGGCGCCCGCCATCTGGCGCAGTCGCTGGATCCACGTGTGTCCGTCGTGTGGTTGCCATCGCGCATGCGCACCGCCGCACTGTTCTGGAAGCTGCTGGCACTCTGCCCTGACATCGTGCACGCCCACCTCAACACCGCCGCCCGGCGGGTGTTGCGCTGCCGGCCGGGCTGCCCGCGCGTCGTCACCCTGCACAACGGCTTTCGCGCCGGGCTGCATGACCGGTTCGACGGCATCATCCGCATCGCCGATTACCAGGCGGGCATGATGCCGGCGGCGGCGCAGGACCGGTCCGTCACCGTCCATAACTGGGTACTGCCGCAAACCGGGATGTTGACCCGGGCGGAGGCCCGCGCGGTCCTGGGCTTGCCCGCGGACGCGCCCGTCATCGGCGGCATGGGACGGCTTGAACTGGGCAAGGGGTTCGATGTGCTGGTGGCCGCCTATGCCCGGCTGCGGGCCCACCGGCCCGATGCCCGCCTTGTGCTGTTCGGCCAGGGTACGGAAATGGAGGCCCTTCGCCATCAGGTGGCGCAATTGGCCCTGGACGACCATGTGGTGTTCGCGGGCTTCCGTCCTGACGTGCGGCGCTATCTCTCCGCCCTGGACCTTGGCGTCGTCTCCTCCCGCCATGAACCCTTTGGCCTCACCCTGCTGGAATACGCCGATGCCGGCGTGACCCTGGTGGCCACCCGCACGGGCGGACCGCTGGAAATCCTGGGGGCCGGCTATCCCTTCCTCTGCCCGCCGGAGGACGCGCCGGCGATGGCGGAAACGCTGCTGGCCGCGCTTGACGGGCGTGTCCGCGCCCCCCGCGTGGACCTCACCCGCTTCCGTCCCGAGGTGCAGATGGCCAAGGTGGGCGCGCTTTATGCGCAATTGGCGGGCGCCCAGGCGCCGGTCGCCGTCTGATCGCCATCCCGTTCATCGCCGCGCATCATCCATCGTCGCCCTTGCCCGACGCCGGCCGATTCCGTCTTCTGAAGGAAAGCGGATGGGACGGCATATGGGCAGGACGGTAGCTATTCTCCTGGTGACGATGGTGGCGCTGGCGCCGGCGGCGGGCTGGACCCGGCCGAGCGGACTCGGGCCCCTGGTCGCGGAGTACGACGCCCTGTTGCAGGGCCGGAAGGAGGAGGGGCGCTGCCTGCCCGACGTCAGTCCGGCGGCCGCGGCGGAACGGCGGCGCGAGATGGCGGCCTTCGTCCAGCGCCTGGACACGGTCGATGCTCGGCGCCTGACGCCCCCGGATCGCCTGACCTATCGCTTCATGCGCTGGGATGCGGAGGACCGCCTGGGCGGCATGGCGTTCGACCTCGACCGCATGCCCTTCAACAGCGACAGCGGCTTTCACGTCACCCTGACCTATGCCGCCAACCGCACCCGGGTGCATGACACGGCGGAGGCCGAGTCCTGGCTGGCCTGCCTGGAGGCGGTGCCGGACTATTACGCCGCCAATATCGCCAATGCCCGGCGCGGCATCGCCACCCGGTTCGTGCAGCCGCGCCTGATCGTGGACGCGGTGCTGGAAACCGCGCGCCGGCAGGCGGAAACGCCGCTGGAAGAGGATGGTCTGCTGTCGCCCCTGGCTGCCTTGCCGTCGTCCATTCCGGCCGATCAGGCTGCATCCTGGCGGGCGCGGGCGCGCCACATCCTGGCCGACAAGGTACGCCCGGCGCAGCGCGCCTTCGTCGCCTTCCTGGAACAGGAATACCGGCCGGCGGCACCGGAAAGCCTGGCGGCGCGGGATCTTCCGGATGCGATGCCTATTACACCTGGGCCGTGCGCCACCACACCACCACCCGGCTGACGCCCGATGCCGTGCATGAGATCAGCCTGAGGGAGGTGGCGCGCATCCGGGCGGAGATGGAGGCGCTGATCCGCCGTACCGGCTTCGCCGGCGACTTCAAGGACTTCCAGGCGTTCCTGCGCGGCGATCCGCGCTTCTATGTCACCACCCGTCAGGGCCTGCTGGAAAAGGCGTCGGAGATCGCCAAGCGTATCGACGATCGTCTGCCTGCCCATTTCGGCCGCCTGCCGCGCCTGACCTACGGTGTACGCGAGGTGCCGCGCGACATCGAGGACACGTACACCACCGGCCGCTATTTCCCGGGCGATGCCGCCAGGGGTATCGCCGGCGGCTTCATGGTTAACACCAGCAAGCTGGATCAGCGCCCGCTTTACGAGCTGCCGGCGCTGGCCCTGCATGAGGCGGTGCCCGGGCACCATCTGCAAACCTCCCTGGCGGCCGAATTGGACGACCTGCCCGCCTTTCGCCGCCGCGCCTACATCAACGCCTATGGCGAGGGCTGGGGGCTCTATGCCGAGCAGTTGGGGGATGAGATGGGCATCTACCGCGATGATTATGAGCGGTTCGGTGGTCTGTCCTTCGATATGTGGCGGGCCTGCCGCCTGGTTGCCGACACGGGCATCCACTGGAAGCATTGGACCCTGGACCAAGCCCGCGCCTGTTTCACCGACAACACCGCCCTGGCGCCCCATAACATCGAGACGGAACTCCGGCGTTACGTCGGTTGGCCAGGCCAGGCCCTGGCCTACAAGATCGGCGAGTTGACGCTGCTGGACCTGCGCCGCCGGGCGGAGGATACGCTGGGCGACCGCTTTGATGAGCGCGCCTTCCACGATGCGGTGCTGCTGTCCGGCTCCCTGCCGCTCGACCTGTTGACGGAGCAGGTGGACGCCTGGATATCCAGCCGCCGGTAGGGGCCCCGCTCTCCCACATCCACCGGCCATCTCCTACCGGCCCATCTCCCCCAGCCAGGCGGTATGGAAGGCGCGGATGCGTCCCTCGTTATGACCCAGCAGGGCTGGCTGGTCGGCCTGCTGGCTGCCCGCCCAGGCGGCCTCGGCCACGGACTGGTCCTCCGCCAGCAGGCGGCGGTTGAAGTCGGCCAGATGCCCTTCGACACCCTGGCGGGCAGCGGCGCTGGCTCCGGGCTGCGGCTTGGCCAGCGACAGGCGATAGCGCAGATGGCAGCGGCCGGGCAGCACCGCGCCATCCGGCGCATACACCGGCTCGTACGTCTGTACGCTGGCCATCAGGCCGGCGGTCAGGCCAATGGCCAGGTTGGGAAAGATGATGGCGTGGTCGTAATCGGTGAACTCGGTCAGCGGCGTCAGTTTCAGCCGCTTGGCCACCCCGTCCCACCAGCGGCGGGTCTCGGCGGTCAGGCCGATGCTGCCGGTGCTGTGGGGGCCATGCGCGGCGCAGACCCAGGTCCCGGCCGTGACCGTGCGGAAGGTTTCCGGATGCACGGCATCGACGTGATAGACCTCCAGCACATTCTCCATCCCGACTTTCCAGTCGGTCCGCCAGTCCAGCGGCGCCTGGTCGAAGGGGCGCGCGAACCCGTTGGACACGGCATCCAGCCAGGCGCCCAGCGGGCCCAGCCAGTCGTCCAGGGGCGGGCCGCCGGGAACCAGGCGGACAAAGACGAAGCGGCCGCGCGATGCCACCTCATACCGCGTCAGGGCCAACGCCGCCTTGTCCGCCTTGTCCAACTGGAAGCTCGGGTCGTTGCCCGGGATGCCCGCCGGCACCCCGTCGCGGTTGTAGGTCCAGCCATGATAGGGGCAACGCAGGGGGCCGTGGCCGCAGTCCCCGCGGTGCAGCCGCGCATGGCGGTGGGAACAGATGTCGCGGAAGGCCCGGATATCCTCGTCGAAACGCTGCACCACCACCGGCACGCCGGCGATGGTCCGCACCAGATAGCCATCGGGCGCCTCCAACTCATCGCTGAAGCCCACGAAGTGCCAGAGACGGGCGAACAGCCTTGCCGTCTCTCCCGCCGCCGTGGCGGCGCCGTAGTTTCCCGGTGCCAACGCCGCCCGCATCGTCGCCAACCTGTCCGTCATTCCCGCGTCCATCCTCATTGCCGGACCCCCCTTTGGCCTGGCCCTTCATCAGCCCGGCCTTGTCCCGCCGGCCCGGAACCCTCATTCTGCCGCCATGGCCAGTGTGACCGAAGCCCTCTCCGCTGCCTATGAGCATCACGTCGCCGGCCGGCTGGACGCGGCGGTGACCCTCTATGGCCTCATCCTCGACGCGGAGCCGCGCAACCACGCGGCCCTGCACCTGCTGGGCTTGGCCCGCGTGCAACTGGGCGATCTGGACGGCGCCACCGAAAGCATGACGCTGGCGGCGGCGGTGGCCCCGGATAATCCCAGTTATCGCAGCAACCTGGGCACGGCCCTGAAGGCCCAGGGCCGTTTCGATCTGGCAGAAGAAGCCTATCGCCAGGCGCTTGCCATTGATCCTGGTCATGTGGACGCCATGGCCAACCTGGGCGGCCTGCTGCACGCCACCGGCCGCCTGGCTGCCGCCATCGCCTGTCTGGACCGGGCCGTGCCCCTGGCGCCGGATCATGCCGCCACCCTCATCAACCTGGGTGTCGCCCTGACCGACCGGGGGCAGTTGCCCCGCGCGCTGACCCTTCTGCGCCGGGCGGTGGAGATCACCACGCCCCCGCCGGGCCAGCCCTTGGATCAACAGGGGGCGGAGGCGCGGTGGGATCTGGCCGTCGCCCTGCTGATGGCCGGCGATTATGCCGCCGGCTGGCCCCAGTTCGAGGCGCGCCGCCATCGGCCGGGGCACGTTCTCGCCCGTCCGCCGGGGGTGGAATGGGATGGCGCCGACCCGGCCGGCCGGACCATCCTGGTCCACAGCGAACAGGGGCGCGGCGACAGCCTGCAGTTCGCCCGCTTCATCGCCCCGCTGGCGGCCAAGGGCGCCCGGGTCATCCTGGCCTGCCAGCCGGAACTGGCGCGCCTGCTGGCGACCGCGCCCGGTATGGCGCAGGTCGTGTCCACGGCGGATCCCCTGCCGGCCTATGACGCCTATTGCCCCCTGCTCAGCCTGCCGGCGCGGCTGGGCCTCGCCACCGCCGCCGACCTGGCCATGGACCGGCCCTATCTCACGCCGGATCCCGCCCAGGTGGCCGCCTTCGGCAGCCGGCTGAACGCGGTCGCGGCCGGCCGGCGCCGAGTGGGGCTGTGCTGGGCGGGGGCGCCGGGCAATCCTGTTGACATCCGGCGCAGCCTGGATCCGGCGCTGCTGGCGCCGCTGGCGCGCTTCGTCGGCCAGGCGGCCTTCATCAGCCTGCAGAAGGCCCCTCCAGCCGCGCCTGGGTCCGCCGCCCCTGCCGGCCTGGGGCTGATCGATTGGACGGCGGATCTGTCGGACTACGCCGACACCGCGGCCCTGGTGGCCAACCTGGATCTGGTGGTCACCGTCGACACGTCCGTCGCCCATCTGGCCGGTGCGCTGGGCCGGCCGGTCTGGCTGCTGAACCGCTATGACGGGTGCTGGCGCTGGCAAAAGGGCCGGCTGGACAGTCCCTGGTATCCCAGCCTGCTGCAATTGCGGCAGGAGGAGATGGCCGACTGGCGGGCGCCGCTGTCGCGCCTCACCGCCCGGCTGGGCGCCTGGCTGGCCCCATGACCGGCGCAGGCGCCGCGTCTGGGGACGCGATGGGTGAACTCCTGGCCCGAGCCGTGGCCCGGCACCAGGCCGGCGCCCTGGATGAGGCGGCGGCCCTCTATGCCCAGGTGCTGGCGTCGGCGCCACACCAGCCGGACGCCTTGCATCTGCTGGGGGTGTTGCGCGGCCAGCAGGGGGATCCGGCGGCGGGCGAAGGGTTGGTGGCCCGTGCCGCCGCCCTGCGGCCCGATGCGGAAATCCTGACCAACCTGGGCCGCCTGCGCGCCGCGGTGGGCCGCATGCCGGCGGCGGAGGCGGCGTTCCGCGCCGCCTTGGTCCGGGATCGCGCGTACGCCGACGCCGCCTTCGCCCTGGGTACCTTGCTCCTGACCCTGGACCGCCCGGCGGAGGCGCTGGCGCCCTTGGAACAGGCCGTGGCGCTGGACCCGGCCCATGGCCCCGCGCGCGCCAACCTGGGTGTGGCGCTGCACCGCCTGGGCCGTTTGGCCGAGGCGGAATCCGTCCTGCGCGGGGCGCTGGCCGCTGATCCGGCGCAGGCCAACGCCCGCTTCAACCTGGCCTCCGTCCTGGAGGATCAGGGCGATCTGGACGCGGCGGAGGCGGAGTACCGCACCCTGACGGCACAGCGGCCCGACATGGCCGACGCCTGGCTGAATTTGGGGACGCTGCTGCAACGCCGGCACCGGGACCTGGCGGCGTTGCCCTGCCTGCAGGCGGCATTGCGGCACGGCACCAGCCGGCGGGCGGGGGCCTTGGCCCATCTGGTCCACCTCGACGCCCGCCTGTGCCGGTGGGACGATGTCGCGGCGCTGACGCCGGACCTGCTGGCGGCCATCAAGGCCGGCGACGACAGCGCACCGCCGTTCGGCCTTTTGTGCCTGGATGTGGACGAGGCCTGGCACCAGCGCGCGGCCCGCCTGCACGCCGCCGCCGTGGCCCGCGCCGCCGGGCCGCCCCTGCCGCCGGCCAGCCTGGGACCGGCCGGAAAGCCGCTGCGCATCGGCTACCTGTCCGCCGATTGGCACCAGCATCCCACGGCCTATCTCATGGCCGGCGTGCTGGAGCGGCACGACCGCGCGGCGGTTACCGTCACCGCCTTCTCCTACGGTCCCGACGACGGCAGCGCCTTGCGCGCCCGGCTCATGGCCGGGGCGGACCGCTTCATCGACCTGCGGGGGATGGACGACCGGGCGGCGGCCCAGGCCATCCGCGCCGCCGGGGTGGACATCCTGGTGGACCTCAAGGGCTATACCGAGGGCGGGCGCCCCGGCATCGTCGCGCTGCGGCCGGCGGCGGTCCAGGTGCAATATCTGGGTTATCCCGGCACCTTGGGCCGGGGCGCCGGTGCCGACTATGTCCTGGCCGATGCCGTCGTGCTGCCCCCGGATCGCGCGGTGTATTGGGATGAGGCGGTGGTGCGCCTGCCCGGCTGCTACCAAGCCAACGATGCCGGGCGCCCCATCGGGCCGCCCAGCGCCCGCGCCGACTGGGGCCTGCCGGCGGACGCCTTCGTCTTCGCCTGCTTCAACGCCGCCCAGAAATTGACGCCGGAGGTGGTCGCCTGCTGGGCGCGTCTGTTGGCCGCCCTGCCGGCGTCCGTTCTTTGGCTGCTGGATCCGAAGGCGGCGCTGCCTGCATTGCAGGCAACGCTATCAAAGCAGGGCGTCGATCCGGCCCGGTTGGTGGTGGCGCCCACCTTGCCCAAGGGGCGCATGGCCGATCATCTCGCCCGCCACGCCTGTGCCGACCTGTTCCTGGACACCCATCCGTTCAACGCCCACACCACGGCGGCGGATGCGCTCTATGCCGGGCTGCCGGTCCTGACCCGCGCGGGCGGTCCCTTCGCGTCGCGGGTCGCGGCCAGCCTTCTGCTGGCCTTGGACCTGCCCGATCTGGTGACGTACGACCTAGCGGCGTACGAGGCCACGGCGTTGGATTTGGCCAGGAATCCCGAGCGACTCAGGGACGTACGTGCCCGGTTGGAAGTTGCGCGCGGTCGGCCAGGCGGCCCCTTCGACACCGACACCTTCTGCCGTCGGCTGGAAGGGGCGTACGCCCGCATGGCGCACCGGGCCCGGGCTCGGCTGGCGCCGGCGGGCTTTGACGTGGACGTGTAGGGGCGACCGCAACCCCACCATACGCGCGGCACACGGCTGCCGGTGTGATCTGGCGCGTGGTGGGCACCTGCCCTTTGCGCTACACCGTTGCGCAAATTTCCCGGGCCTCATCGCCGGCCCGTCTCGACCTCAAGGTAATGGATACCGCCCGCATGACCATCGACCGCGCCGCCGCCCTTGCCGCCGCTTCCGATCTGTTGCGCATCGAGGCCAACGCCGTCCTGCACCAGGTGGAGGCGCTGGACGGCGACTTCCTGGACGTGGTCGCCCACATCTGCGGCGAACATGGCAATACCCTGGTGGCCGGCATCGGCAAATCCGGCCTGGTGGCCCGGCAGTTCGCCAGCAAGCTGGCCAGCATCGGCGCCCGCGCCTTTTATTACAGCGCCATCGACAGCCTGCACGGGGAACTGGGCCTGCTGCGCGAGGGCGACCTGCTGATCCTGCTGTCCAACAGTGGCCAGACCCAGGAACTGGTGGACGTGGCCAAGGCGGCGCAGCCGCGCGGCGTGAAGGTGGCGGCCATGGTGGGGCGCGTGCCGTCCACCCTGTCGCGCATGGCCGACTGGACGCTGAAGGTCCATGTGGAGTCCGAGGCGACGGACACCAAGCTGCCGACGGCCAGCACCACCGCCATGCTGGCCTTCGCCGACGCCCTGGTGGTGGCGGTGGCGACGGAGAAGGGCTTTACCGCCAAGGATTTTGGCCGTAACCATCCGGGCGGTACCCTGGGCGTGGTGCTGGGCGCCTATGTCGATGACCTGATGGCCAGGGCGCCGGACCATGTGGCCTTGGTGGGGCCTGACCGCCCCATCCTGGAAACCTTGCTGGAAATGACCCGCCACCCCTCCGGCGCCGCCCTGGTGGTGGACGCGGACGACCGGCTGCTGGGCCTCATCACCGACGGCGACATCCGCCGCGGCCTGGCCCGCGTGGGAAAGGACCTGCTGGACCGCGACACCCGCGCCCTGATGACGCCCAAGCCCCGCACCTGCCGCACCGGCACCACGGCCATGGCCGCCCTGGCCCAGATGGAAAGCCCGTCGCAGGTCTATGTCCTGCCGGTGGTGGACGCGGACAACAAGGTGCTGGGCCTGCTGCGCATGCATGACCTGGCCGGCCTGGACGTGGCGCGCACGGCGGGGTGAGCCCCGCTCAATCGACCAGACGCCGAGCCGCGGCCTGGATACGCTCTTGCCAGTGGGGCGGCGCCGTGAAGGTGAAGGTCAGCGTTTCGGAACTTCCCGGCTCCGCGTTGATCACCACTTTTGACAAGCGCCGGGAGATGTCTTCGAACTCGTCCAGAAAGTGATCGACCAGCTCGATCATTAGCGAGCGCAGGTCTTCGTGCTGGCGTGGCAGGGCTGCGCGGGTGATTTCCATCCCCAGGCTGACGATCCTGCCGGCGGTTTCGGCCAGCGCGTCGCAGGCCCGCAGGATGTCTATGGCTGGTCTCTCTCTCGCCATGGCGTCATTGAGAGCCGTCCTCAATAAGTCGACGAGGGCGGTGGCTATTGGGCCGATCCCGGTCCACCCCTGTCGGAGCAACAGGGTGGCTTCGTCCGCGGGCATGGGGTGGAGGGAGCCGATGTGGACCATGCGCTTGGCATCCATCCATGTCCGTCCCAGGGTGTGAGTCCTGGCCCGGAGCAACTCGACCGTCAGGTGGTATTTCCATGCCGGCGGTTTGTTGCGCACGAGGTTGCGGGCAATCATCCCCTCGTTCTCGAAGCCCTGAAGGTCGGTGTCCATGGATTGCCCGTGCGTAGTGCCACTTTCTGACCCTCGGGGCGAAAGCGGCCTTATCGAAGCGCATTCCAGCCGCCCCCCGCAAGGTGCTATCAAGGGGTGACAGCTTTGTAAGCAATTCGCCTCTGCCCGAGGGTCCGCCATGTCCGATCCCGCCCGTCTCACCTTCCGCGCCGGCCAGGCGCCTTACCTGATCGCCGAGATGTCCGGCAATCATAAGGGGGAGATTGAGCGCGCGCTCCGCCTGATCGACGCCGCCAAGGAGGCGGGGGCGGACGCGGTGAAGCTGCAGACCTATACCGCCGACACCATCACCCTGAAGTCCGACCGGCCGGAATTCCAGATCCATGGCGGCCCGTGGGATGGCCGCAGCCTGCACGAGCTGTATGAAGAGGCGCACACCCCCTGGGCCTGGCACCCTCAGCTGTTCGCCCATGCCGCCAACATCGGCATCACCCTCTTCAGCTCCCCCTTCGATCCCACGGCGGTGGACCTTCTGGACCGCTTGGGCGCGCCGGCCTTCAAGATCGCGTCTTATGAGATCGTGGACTTGCCGCTGATCCGCTATGCCGCGTCCAAGGGCAAGCCGCTGATCATCTCCACCGGCATGGCCACGCTGGGTGAGATCGACGACGCGGTGTCGGCGGCGCGGGCCGCGGCGCCGGCGGGCACGCCCGATCCCGTGCTGCTTCACTGCACCAGCGGCTATCCCACCCCGCCGGAGGAATGCGACCTGCGCACCATCCCCCACCTGGCCCAGGCCTTCGGCGTGCCCACCGGCCTGTCCGACCACACCCATGGCATCGCCGTGCCGGTGGCGGCGGTGGCGCTGGGCGCCGTGGTCATTGAAAAGCATCTGACCCTGTCGCGGGCCGAGGGGGGGGTCGACGCCTCCTTCTCTTTGGAACCGGCGGAGTTCAAGGCCATGGCCGACGCTTGCCGTGTCGCCCACGCGGCGCTGGGCCAGGTCGGCTATGCGGTGAAACCGTCGGAGGCTGGTGGCCGGTCCTTCCGCCGCTCCCTCTACGTCTCGGCCCCGGTCAAGGCGGGGGAGGCGTTCACGCCCGCCAACGTCCGCTCCGTCCGGCCGGGCCTCGGCCTGCCGCCCAAGCATCTGGACCAGGTGCTGGGTGCCCGCGCCGCCCGTGATCTGGAGGCCGGCCTACCCCTCGACTGGGGCATGGTCCAGCCGTGACCGGCCCGGCCCAGAAGCCCCGCGTCGTTTGCATCACCCAGGCGCGCATGGGATCGACCCGCCTGCCGGGCAAGGTGCTGCTGACCGTGGCGGGCAAGCCCCTGTTGACCCATCAGATCGACCGCCTGCGCCGCGCCACCCGGGTGGACGAGGTGGTGGTGGCCACCAGCGACCGGGCGGCGGACGACCCCATCGCCGAATTGTGCCGCGGCCTGGGCGTGGCCTGCTTCCGTGGCAGCGAGCAGGACGTCCTGGATCGTTTTTGCCGGGCCGCCCTTGCCCAGCGGGCCGACGTGGTGGTGCGGGTGACGGGCGACTGCCCCCTGATCGACCCCGGCCTGATCGACCGGCTGCTGGCCCTGTTCCTGGCGGCCGACCCGCCCCTGGACCATGCCGCCGTCGATATCGGCCATTATCCGCGCGGCCTGGATGCCGAAGCCATGTCAATGACGGCCTTGCAGGCGGCGTGGCAAGAGGCAAGGGAACCCTTTGAGCGCGAGCATGTGACGCCCTTCATCTACCGCCGGCCCGACCGCTTCCGCCTGGGCGCCCTGCCGCCCGAAGGACCGGCGCCGGTGGAGATGGGGATGCAACGCTGGTGCGTGGACACGGTGGAGGATTTCCAGCTGGTCCGCCGTTTGCTTGAAGAGTTACTGCCGGCGAATCCGCACTTCACCTGGACCGACTGTCTGGACGTGCTGCGCCGGCATCCCGATTGGGTGCTGCTGAACCGCGATGTGGTGCAGAAGCCCCTGGTCTGACCAAAAGACTGACCCGACCCAAAAGAAAGAGGACGATCCCATGAACCGGAACGAATTCCTGGCCGCGCTGGACGAGATGCTGGAGCTGGACCCCGGCACCCTGAAGGGGGGCGAGGAGCTGGACGGCATCGACAGCTGGGACAGCCTGGCGGTCATCAGCTTCATCGCCCTGGTGGATGAGAAGTTCAACACCGTGGTCGCGGGCGAGGATCTGGCCAAGGCCAAGACCGTGGACGACCTTCTGGCCCTGGTGTCGGATCACGTCACGGCCTGAGGATGGCGGTGGAGATCGAGCCTGAACGGCTGCTGGCCGGCCGCCGGGTGCTGCGCTTCGCCGGCGGCCCCGGCGGCGCCATTGACCGAGGTCCCAAGGACGATGGCGCCGCCCCCCTGCTGCTGATCCATGGGTTCGGCGGTGACGCCCTGTCCTGGCAGTTCAATGTCCAGGCCCTGGTGAAGGGGGTGGCCGGGTCGCCGGGGCGCCGCGTGCTGGCGGTGGACCTGCCGGGCCATGGCGCCTCCACCCTCGACATCCCATCCGGCCTGGGTGGGGTTGCCGATTGGGTGGTGCGGCTGATGGATGCGCTGGGCGTGGAACGGGCCGACATCGTCGGCCATTCCATGGGCGGCCGGGTCAGCCTGCTGCTGGCCGAGCGGCATCCCGATCGCGTGCGGCGCATGAGCCTGATCGCCTGCGCCGGCCTGGGCAGCCGGGTGGACGCCGCCTTCCTGCAGGCGCTGTGTACCCTGGAGACCTTGGACCAGGCGCGTGGCCTCATCGACCGGCTGTTCGGGGGGGCGCCGCCCAACCGCGAAGCGCTGGCGCGCGCCTTCCTGGCCCGTCTGGCCAACCCGGCGGCGCGAGCCCCCCTGATCCGCCTGCTGGACCGGCTGGTGGCCGACATCGCCGCCGCCCCGCCCCAGTTCGACTGGACCCAGCCGCTGCCGCCCCTGCAACTGATCTGGGGTGAGGCCGATGACATCGTTCCCCCGCCGGACGCGGGTGCCCTGCCCCCCCATGTTCCCCTGCATCGCTTGCCGGGCGTTGGCCACATGCCCCAGGCCCAGGCGGCCACCCAGGTCAACACCCTGCTGACGGAGTTTCACCAATGAGCACCCATGGCCCCACGGCGATCGGACTGGACAGCGGCGCCATGCTGGCGCTGATCCATACCGAGGTCCTGAAGATCCTGGCCGACAAGGGCGAGTCATGGGCTGGTGCCTTCGGGCCGCAAACGCGCTTCCTGGACGGCGGCCTGCCCTTCGACAGCCTGGATCTCGCCACCCTGCTGGTGGCGCTGGAGCAGCTGACCGGCACCGATCCCTTCCGGGCCGGCTTCCGCCAATTCACCACCGCGGGTGAGCTGGCCACCCTGTATCTGGAGGCGGCGGCCGGATGATGCCGGCGAGCACTGCGCCATAGGCAGGCGCCCCACCCTCTGTTAACCTTGTCAACAAGGGTGAGGCACCGTCCTTTTTTGAGGCGGTCCCTCTTAACCCCTTGGGGCATTAGAACAATCAACAGGGGCGCAGGGGCCGTTCCCATTCCTGGGCGCGGCGCTTTTCGGGCACCCGGCAGAACAGGAAGACGACACTTCCATGAAACGACACCATCGCGTGGTCCCGCTGGTGGCCGCGCTGGCGCTGCTTGGCGCCTGCGCCACCAACGCGCACCAGGACACCGCCGCGTCCGGCGGGGACAAGGCCAAGGACAAGCCGGTCTATGCCGGCCTGGACCCGGTCGAGGACAATAACCCCTTCCCCAGCACCTATCATCCCCTGCCATCGGTGACGACGGCCCTGGTGGGCGCCACAATCTTCACCGGCACCGGTGCCCGCATCGACGGCGGCACCGTGGTGCTGGTGGACGGGAAGATCGCGGCGGTGGGCAAGGATATCGCCGTGCCGGCCGGCGCCAAGGTCATCGACGCCCATGGCAAGTACGTGACCCCCGGCATCATAGACGCCCACAGCCATCTGGGCGTCTATGCCTCACCCGGCGTCTGGGCCAATTCCGACGGCAACGAGATGACGGACCCCAACACCGCGCAGGTGTGGGCGGAGCATTCGGTGTGGCCGCAGGACCCCGGCTTCATCCGCGCCCTGGAAGGCGGCATCACCACGCTGGAGATCCTGCCCGGTTCCGCCAACCTGTTCGGCGGCCGCGCCGTCATCCTGAAGAACGTTCCCGGCCGCACCGTACAGGACAAGAAGTTTCCCGGCGCACCCTACGGCCTGAAGATGGCCTGCGGTGAGAACCCGAAGCGCGTCTACGGCAGCAAGGGCCGCAGCCCGGCCACCCGCATGGGCAACGTCTTCGGCTATCGCAAGGCCTGGATCGACGCCCAGGAATACCGGCGCAAGTGGGACGACTATCGCCGCAAGCTGGCTGACTACAAGGCCGGCAAGGGCGACAAGGCCCCCGACGCGCCCAAGCGCGACCTGCAGATGGACACGCTGGCCGGCGTGCTGGACGGCAGCATCCTGGTGCAGAACCACTGCTACCGCGCCGATGAGATGGCGCAGATGATCGACATCTCGCACGAGTTCGGCTTCCACATCGCCATGTTCCACCATGGGTCGGAGGCCTATAAGATCGCCGACGTCCTGAAGAAAGAGGACATCTGCGTCGCCACCTGGGGCGAATGGTGGGGCTTCAAGATGGAGGCCTATGACGGCATCGAGGAGAACGCCGCCCTGCTGCAAAAGGCCGGCGTCTGCACCGTCATCCATTCCGACGACGACATCCTGACCCAGCATCTGGTGCAGGAGGCCACCATCGCCCTCTCCGCCGGCCGGCGTCTGGGCATCCAGATCGATGAGGCCGAGGCCATCAAGTGGGTGACGGCCAACGCCGCGAAGTCCATCGGCGTGCTGGACAAGACCGGCACGCTCGAGCCGGGCAAGATGGGCGACGTGGTGCTGTGGAGCGCCGACCCCTTCAGCGTCTATGCCACGGCCGACCAGGTCTTCATCGACGGCGCCCTGGTCTATGACCGCCACGATCCGGCGGTGCAGCCCAAGTCCGACTTCGAACTGGGCCAGACCGGCCCGGCCCATCCCGGGCCGCAGGGTGTCGGTCCCGGCCGCCCCGTCTTGACCACCAGCACGGAGCAGCCGCGATGAGCGCCCGTCACATCCTGATGGCGGCGGCCTCCACGCTCAGCCTGCTGGCCGGCGCCGCGCGTGCCGAAACGGTGGCCATCACCAACGCCCGCATCGAAACCATGGGCCCGGCGGGGGAGATTCCGTCCGGCACCATCCTCATCCGCGACGGCCGTATCCAGGCGGTGGGCGCCTCGGTCGCCATCCCGGCGGACGCCCGCCGCGTGGACGCCAAGGGCCACATCGTGACGCCCGGCCTGGTGGCCAGCGACACCAGCCTGGGCGCCGGCGAGGTGGAGGGCGAGGCCTCCAGCAACGACTTCGCCGGGGCGACGGCCGACATGTCGGCCTCCTTCGACGTGTCGCTGGGCATCAACCCGGCCTCCATGCTGGTGCCCGTGGCCCGCGTCGGCGGCGTCACCCGGGCGCTGGTCACGCCCGAACTGTCCGGACGGGGCGACAAGAAGGGCGAGCGGTTGTTCGCCGGCCAGGCGGCGGTGGTCGACATGTCCGGCGGCACCGACAGCATCACCAAGCGCCGGGCCGTGCTGGTGGTGGATGTCGGCTCCGACGCCACGGAGCATCTGGGCGGCAGCCATGGCGGCGTGCTGCAACTGTTGGAATCCAGCCTGGAGGAGGCGGCCAGCTACGCCGCCAACAAGGGCGGGTACGAGCATGGGGCGCACCGCCCCTATCGCCAGAGCAAGGAGGATTTGGAGGCGCTGCTGCCCGTCATCCAGGGCAAGACGCCCCTGCTGGTGGGCGTGCATCGCGTGGCCGATATCCGCCGCACCCTGGAACTGGGCAAGCGGCTGAAGCTGAAGCTCATCCTGGATGGGGTGGAGGAAGGCTGGATGATGGCGCCGGAGATCGCCGCCTCCGGCGTGCCGGTGGTGGTCGACCCCCTGGCCAACCTGCCGCGCGAGTTCGAAAGCCTGAATGCCCGGCTGGAGAACGCGGCCATCCTGCAGGCCGCCGGCGCCACCGTGGTGATCAAGGGGCCCTATGTCGGCCATTATGCCCGCCAGGTGCGCTACAACGCCGGCAACGCGGTGGCCCACGGCATGCCCTGGCCGGCGGCTCTGGCAGCCATCACCGCCACCCCGGCCAAGGTCTTCGGCTTCAACGACCGGGCGGGCTCCATCGAGCCGGGCCGCGATGCCGACCTCGTGGTGTGGTCGGGCGATCCCCTGGAAATCCTGTCGGTGGCGGAGCATGTCTTCGTCCGCGGGGTGGAGGCGCCGCTGACCAGCCGGGCGCAGGATCTGGCCCGCCGCTACCTGACGCCGGACGGAACCCTGCCGCCGGCCTATCGCAACTGAGCCTTATCGTCTAAGGGGGGCGGGGCGCCTGACCGGGCGTCCCGCCCCGTGTTTTTTGGACCGGACCCTGTGTCATGCCCGATTGGTATTACGACCTCAGCGACGCCGTCAGGGGCTGGATACAGGGCGTTTCCGTGTGGGCGATCATCGGCGCCCTGGTGGCGGCCTACCTGCTGCTGACGGCCCGCAGCGCGCACAAGCAGGGTGAGTTCGGCCAATTCGTCCGCAGCCTGGGCCTGACCATCGCCTTGCTGGCCGTGCTGGGCGGCTTCATCGCCGGATGGATCTGGGTGGACCGGCACTGGTAGCCGGGATCAGCCCCGATACTGGAGGGACTTTTTCCCCCGCCAGCAACTGCTCAAGCCATCGCACGACGACATCGTGATCCACGACATCGCCAGCGGCGACTGACGCCCGCGCCTCCTCAATGGCGCGGCGCTTGGCGTCCTCGTCCACGATGTCGACGATGGAAGCGGGCTGGGGCATGACGCCATGCCTACCACAGGCCCGCCGCTCAGCTCAGCCCACACCCCGGATCAGTTCCAGCAGGTCCTCGTCCGACAGATGGCCGGCGGCGTCGGCGCCCTGCAGCAGGGCGTCGGCCAGGTCGCGCTTGCGGCCGTGCAGGGCCACGATGCCTTCCTCGATGCTGCCCTTCAGGATCAGGCGGTAGATGGTGACGGGCCGGCGCTGGCCGATGCGGTGGGCGCGGTCCGACGCCTGGTCCTCCACGGCGGGGTTCCACCACGGGTCCAGGTGGATGACGTAATCGGCCGCCGTCAGGTTCAGACCCACGCCCCCCGCCTTCAGGCTGATGAGGAACAGGTCGCCCTCGCCCGCCTGGAAGGCGGCCACCCGCCGCTGGCGCTCCTTGTCCGTCAGGCTGCCGTCCAGCAGCTGATAGGTGACGCCGGCGCGGTCCAGGGCGGTGCGCACCCGCGCCAGGTGGCCGACGAACTGGCTGAACACCAAGGCGCGGTGGCCGCCCTCCCGCAGTTCCTCCACCAGCTCCAGAAAGGCGTCCAGCTTGGCCGAGGGCAGGTCCGCGTCGGCCGCCACCAGGTCGGGGTGGCAGCAGGCCTGCCGCAGGCGGGTGATCTCCGCCAGGATGTGGATGCGGGACCGCTCGCCCGACATCTCCTCCAGCTTTTCCAGGGCCCGGCGGCGCAGGGCCTCGTAAAAGGCGATCTCCTCGGCCCCGCGCTCGATCAGCAGCGTCTGCTCCGTGCGCGGTGGCAGTTCGGACAGCACCGACGCCTTGGTCCGGCGCAGCAGGAAGGGCTGCACCACGGCGCGCAGGGCGGCGCGGGCGCCCGGGTTGCGCGCCGCCTGGATGGGCGTGCCGAAGCGCTGGGCGAAGGCCTTGCGACTGCCCAGCAGGCCGGGGTTGGTGAACTGGAACAGGCTCCACAGTTCATCCAGGTCGTTTTCCACCGGCGTGCCGGTCAGCGCCAGGCGGAAGCGGGCGGTCAGGGCGCGGGCGGCCTGGGCGCGGCGCGTGTCCGGGTTCTTGATGGCCTGGGCCTCGTCCAGCACGGCCACGGCCCAGGGAATGGCCGCCAGCTTTTCCTCCTCACGCACCAGCAGGCCGTAGGTGGTGACCAGCACGTCGCCGGGACCCAGGGTCTTGAGCACCTCCCCCCGTCCGCCCGTCTCGGCCAGGCGGTGGACGGTCAGACCGGGGGCGAAGCGGCCCAGTTCGCCTTGCCAGTTGCCGGCGACGGAGGTGGGCGCCACCACCAGCAGGGGGCCGTCGCCCGCCTTGGACGCCATCAAGGCGATGGCCTGCACCGTCTTGCCCAGGCCCATGTCGTCGGCCAGCAGGGCGCCGGCCCCCCAGCGCGCCAGGCGGCTCAGCCAGAAATAGCCCTGCGCCTGGTACTCGCGCAGTTCGGCGGTCAGGCCGTTGGGCAGGCGCGGCTGCCAGGCCGCCGCGTCATCCAGGGTTTGGATGAAGGTGCGCCAGGCGGTGTCGACCTTGGCCGACGCCGCCTGCTCCACCAGGTCGCGCAGGGCGGCCCCCGCCGCGCGCGGCACCTTCAACCCGCTGCCGCCCAGGCGCAGCAGACGGTCCAGCTGTTGGCGGAAATGGCGGTCCAGGGCCACGAACTGGCCGTCATCCAGGGGCACGAAGCGCCCCGGCGCGTCTTCCAGCCGGGTCAGCAGGTCCTTCAGGTCCAGCACCAGCCCCTCATCCACGGTCAGCGACCCGGCCACGGCGAACCAGCTCTCGGTGCTCTTGACGGTGGTGCTGAAATGGCTGGCGCTGGCCTCCGCGTCGCGCAGGGTCAGCTTCTGCCCCTCCGGCCATTCCAGGGCTGGCGGCTGGGGCAGGGTCTTCAACTCGCTCAGGAACTCCAGCGCCGCGCTCAGGCCTTCCAGTTCCCACTCCCAACCCTCACCGCCCAGGCTGGGGCAAGCATCGGCCAGGGCCTGGGCCAACCGCTCCTCCGCGGCCAGGTCGCGCAGGGCGCGACGGCCCAGGCCCGTCACGCGGCGGCTACCCCGCCCCGGCACGAAATGCGGGCCATCGGGGCCCAGCGGCCGCACGATCAGCGATACCTTCAGCCCCGGATCCAGCAGGCGCAGCCGCACCACCGGTGCCGGATCGCCTTCTTCCGTCCGGCCTTCGTCCAGCTCCGTGGCTTCAACCCGCACCGGCAGGTCGGGTAACTGCCGCCGCGCGATGGCGGACAGGCGGTCGCGGGCCGCCGTCGGCACGGTGATGCCCTCGCTGCCCAGCACGCGGGCCGCTGCCACGGCCTTCTCATCAATCACCACCACGCGCCAGCGCGTGGCGCTTTCCACCTCGATGACGGCATCGGCCTCCGTGGCCGGGTGCGACAACGCCAGGCGATAGCCGCCCCGGGCCTTGGCCAGCACCAGCTCCGCTTTCGCCGCCACCAGCTCCACCGGCGGGCCCGGCTCACGCCGATAAAACACGCGCGGATGCCCCACCAGGGCCGGCAGCGCGTCGCGCGGGGGCAGGTAGTACTCATAGCGGGACCGGCCGTGGCCCCAGCCGTCGTAATCCCGGGCGATGGTGGCGATGACCCGCCGGTCGAAATCGTCCAGATAGGGCAGCTGCGCATCGCCCTGGTAAAGGCGCTTCAGTTGGACGGGGCGTCCCACGCTCCAGCCCTGGGTGGGGCTTTTGGTCGTGCCCCGCTGCTGCACCTGTTCCACCGGCTCCACCGCGCCGCTGCCGGGATCGACCAGCCAGGCCAGGCGCTTGCCCGTGGTCTTCTTCTCCGCCGCCGCCGGCGGCTCCAGCAGTCCCTCCAGGTTTTCCAGCGCCCGCTCCCAGGCCTCCTTGACCGGCACCAGGGACAGGAAGCGCAGCCGCGCCTGCCGGTCCGGGCGGGCCAGATGGGCCTGATAGGGGGCGGGGTCGTCGGCCACACGCTCCAACGCCTCCGCCACCAGGTCGGCGGCCAGGGGCATGGTGGGGACCAGGCGGTGGAAGTGCAGCGCCCAGATGTCGCCATGGGCGCGGGCGGCGGGCGGATCGATGATCGCCGCGGCCACGGCCATCATGCCCAGGCTGACAGGCGAGGGGGTGGCCATGCGCTCCACCGCGCCCAGCGCCCATTTCAGGCCCGTCACCGCCGCCTCCGCGTTATTGCGCACCAGGTCGTACAGCGCCTCCAGCGCCAATTGGCCCAACGGCGCGCCGCCGCCGGGTACGCCCTTGCCCTGCAGCAGCGTCGCCATGGCGGCGTGGTTCTGGGCCCCGCCGGCGGCCAGCAGGGCGCATAGATGCAGCAGGCCCATATAGCCGGGCAGGCCGCCCTTGCGTGTCCGCGTGGCCCGCCGGCGCAGGGTCAGGGCCTCCGTGAACAGGGTGACCGCCTTGGGCGCATCCCCGGACAGCAGGGCGTGCGCGGCGGCGAAGGCGGCCGGGGCGTCGGCGGGGATGCCCGCGGCCGGTTCCAGGGGGCCCGCCACCAACTCAGCCAACGCGTCCAGCCTGCCGCTCAGCAGGGTGAAATCGGCGATCTGGGCGAAGCAGGCGGCGCGCAGGGTGGGGTCGCGCCGGCACTGATCGACCAAGTGGGGGTAATCGGCGGACATTTCGCCGGTCGCCACCCAGTGGTTGGCCTTCAGCACCATCAGCACGCGCTGGATGGCCGGCGTCCGGGTGGCCAGCCAGGCCGCGCCCACAGGCACGGTGGTGAAGGCGGCGTTGAACGGGTCCAGATCCTCGATCGGCCGCCGGGTCAGGCCCGCCACGCGTGCGAACTCCGCCTCATCGTTCATCAGGATGGCCAGGCGCAGCGCCCGGGACACGTCGTTCTCCACCTGGCGGAAGTCCCAATAGGCTTGGGATTCCGCCGGCATGCGGGCGCGGATGGCCGCCGCCAGGGCCCGGCCCTCCACCTCCTCCAGCGCCGCGACCGCCACGGCCTGCGCCAGGGCCGGCGGGCAGGCCAGTGTTTCGTCCAGCAGCCCCCGGCGGTGCAGGTCATGCCGCGCCGTCGAGAACGCCTCCCAGGTGCAGGCCGGCCGCACCACTCGGGCCTGGTTCAGGCATTCCAGCAGGCGCTTCTTGCCGGTCGATGGGCCGGCCAGGGCCTCAAGCCGCAGAACGGCGCGTTCCAGCGGGGGCAGGGCGTCGAGGTCGGGGAGGGTCACGCTGGGATGGTCCGCTGTTGCGAGCAGGGGGTTGACCATAGCGGCATCGGGTCGACCCGGGTAGCGGTCAGGCCGTCAGCATCACCAGCGTATCGGCGCCGCGCCCGCGTCGGGATTTTTTTTTCATTCCCCCTGTCCCCTTTTGCCTCCCGCCGCCCTCTTACCTAACGAGGGCGGCGGGAGGCGCGGTGGCAGAAAGTCCCTTAACAAATAAATAATAAACAGTGCCAAATATACGTAATAAATAACTGGCACAAAGGAAAATTTCCTCAGTCGATCTAACCGTGATTGGGGGAAATCATGCGCTATAATACCAAGAAAATTACCAAATTCCTCGGCGGATTACTGGCGTCCTGCGCCTTTGCCGTCATGGGATCAGCATATGCGGCCGATGATGCCGGCGGTGATCTGGATGAGATCGTCGTCACGGGCTATAAGCAGAGCATCGCCCGCGCGCTGGACCTGAAGCGCGACGCCATTGGCAGCCGGGAAAGCATCCTGGCCGACGACGTGGCCGCTTTCCCCGACCTCAACGTGGCCGAGGCGTTGCAGCGCGTGCCGGGCATCACCATCACCCGCGACGGCGGCGAGGGGCGGCAGGTTTCCATGCGCGGGCTGGGGCCCGACTTCACCCTGGTGAAGATCAACGGCATGGAAGCCCTGGGCACCACCCAGAGCATCGACGCCCGCGGTGGCACCAACCGTTCCCGCTCCTTCGATTTCAACCTGTTCGCCGCGGAACTGTTCAATCGCGTGGATGTGCTGAAATCCTCCTCCGCCCAGGATGAGGAGGGCGGCATCGCCGGCACCGTGGATCTGCGGACGCCCAAGCCCTTCGATTACAACAAGTTCACCTTCTCCACCGCCGCCAAGATGGCCTATGGCGAGAACTCGGGCGAGGTCGATCCCCGGGCGGCGCTGCTGATTTCCGACACCTTCGGCGATGGCAAGTACGGCGCCCTGTTCTCCGCCGCTTTCAGCCGGCGCAGCGTGGTGGAACAGGGCTACAGCACCGTGCGCTGGGCCAGTGGCGGCTGGAACCTGAACAACGTCTCGTCCAGCGTGGACCCCGCCATCAAGGCGCGCCTGAACTCCACCGCAGCCAACGCCCTCTATTACCCGCGCTATTTCCGCTACGACGAATATGTGCAGGACCAGAAACGCCTGGGCCTGACCGCCGCCTTCCAGGCACGGCCGGCGGACTGGATCGACATGGACCTGGACCTGCTGTACGGCAAGCTGAAGACGGACCGCGAGGAATACAACTTCGACGCCTTCTCCTTCGCCACGTCCAACACCAATGGCGCCGGCACCGGCCTGCCGCAAACCATCGTCGACAGCCTGGCGGTGGACGGCAACAACATCGTCGCGGGCAGCTTCCGCAACGTCGACATCCGGTCGGACAACCAACTGTACCAGGACACCACGGATTTCTACGCCGCCAGCCTCAAGACGCACCTGCGCCCCACGGACGACCTGAAGGTGGATCTGTTCGGCGGCTATCAGGAGGCCGACTTCCATGATCGCCAGACCGGCACCTATTTCTGGTCGCCCAACACCAGCTTCAGCTTTGACCTGCGCGACAACGACCGCGTTGCCAAGCAAACCTATGGCGTGGGCCTGACCAACCCCGCCGACTGGCAGTTCTACCAGGCCCGCTTGCGCCGGCAGATGGTCGGGAACACCTTCGGCACCGGCCAGGTGGACGCGACCTACAGCCTGGGCGACGTGGATCTGAAGAGCGGCCTGGACTGGCGCCGCTTCAATTATGACAGCACCAGCAACTCCTATGACAGCATCACCAACCTGCTGGGCCGCAACCTGCGCGGCGTGTCCCTGACCGACAGCGCCCTGTCCGGCATCGTTACCACGGTGCCCTATAATTTCGGCACCGGCCTCGGCACCTCCGGCCTGCCCAGCCGTTGGATCGTGGCGGACCTGAACAAGGTCTCTAGCGCCCTGGGCCTGGACACGGTGGCCGTTCCGGTTGGGACCGGCTTCCCCCAGGGGGTGCAGGAAACCACCAAGGCCGGCTATGTCCAGGCGGACTGGCGCAGCCAGCTGTTCGGCCTGCCCTTCACCGGCAATGTGGGTGTACGCGTCGTGCGGACCGACACCGACTCCTATGACCGCGACCCATCCTTCCCGGCGGTGTCCTTCCATCGCGACTACACCGACGTGCTGCCCGCCATGAACCTGGTGCTGGAAACCAGCGCCGACACCCGCGTGCGTCTGGACGCCAACCGCAACGTCACGCGGCCGTCGCTGTCCTCGCTGGTCCCTGCCATCTCCAGCGTCAACACCTCGGGCAAGACCGTCACCTTCGGCAATCCCAACCTGGACCCGTATCGCGCCACGTCGGTCGACCTGTCGGCGGAATGGTACTTCGGCAAGCAGGGCATCGTGGCCGCCCAGCCCTTCTACAAGAAGATCGACAGCTTCATCGTCGATGGCGTCACCACCATGAAGTACAGCCAGTCCGGTCTGCCCGCGTCGCTGGTCCCGGCCGGTGACGGCGATGTCAGCTACACCTTCTACCAGCCGGTCAATGGCCAGGGCGCCAACGTTTATGGCGTGGAGCTGATGTACCAGCAGGGGCTGGACTTCCTGCCGGCGCCCTTCAACAACCTGGGATACCTGCTGAACTACACGTACGCCCACTCGCGCGCGGAGTACAAGCTGGCGTCGGGCGGCACGGGCATGTACGACCTGACGGGCCTGTCCCGCAATTCGGCCAACGCCACGCTGTATTACGAGACCGAGAAGTACGGCGGCCGCGTCTCGGTGAACTACCGGGACGGCTACCTGGCCTCCGTGCCGGGCGGCAATGGCAATGACGTGGCCGGCTATCACGGCTCCCTCAACCTGGATGTCAGCTTTTTCTACAACGTCACCGACAAGCTGAAGGTGACGCTGGAAGGGGTGAACCTGACCAACCAGGCTGAGAACGAGTACGTGGATTCCAAGGGTGACCGCGTCTATAGCTACACGCGCAGCGGGGCGCAGTACCTGCTGGGCGCGCGCTACAGCTACTGATCCGGCGGGCGCGCCGGAGGTGCCCATCATGGCGGCGGAAATGGGACCGACCCGTATGCTGAGTTTGGGGTATCCCGATATCGTGGCCGACCTGCTGGCGGGCAACCGCCGGCTGCTGGCCTTCATCCGCAACCGGATCCGCAATCCGGCCGAGGCGGACGATGTTTACCAGGAAACCATGCTCCGCATGCTGGAACGGGTACGGGAGGGCGACGTCCGCCAGCCCGTCCCCTATGCCCTGCGCGTCGCCCACAGCGTCATCCTGGACCGGGTCGACACCCCCGTCCAGGAACCGCTGGCGGACGACCTGCCGTGCGCGTCGCCGGCCCCGGACCAGGTGGTGTCGGGCCGCCAGCGGTTGGCGGCCCTGACATCGGCCCTGCGCGCCCTGCCGCCCCAGCGTCGGGAGGTGGTGGTGCGCCGCCGCCTCAAGGGGCAAAGCCGGCAGGAGATCGCCCGCGCCATGGGCATCAGTGAGGAAACGGTGAAGAAGCATTTGACCCGGGCCCTGGCCCAACTGGCCGCCGTGATGGGCGAGGACGGCGCGGCATGACCGGCGGTTCCCCCCCTCTGTCCCCCGGCGGCTCCCCTCCCAGCGAGGCCATGCTGGAGGCGGCGGCCGACTGGGTGTTGGCCGATGAGCCCTGGACGCCGGCGCGGCAGGCGGCCTTCCTGGCCTGGCTGGCCGCCGATCCGGCCCACGCCCGGGCGACGGAACAGGTCCGGGCCCTGTGGAAGGATCCGGCCCTGGCCCAGGCGCTGGCGGAGGTGGCGCCCGCCGCGGCCAACGATGACGTCCCGCGGCCGTTTCTCGCCAGCCGGCGCCGGGCGCTGGCCGCCGGCATCGCCGGCGTGGCCGCCTTGGCCGGCGCCGGGGCCTGGCTGCGCCAAGTGGCCCAGGATCGGGCGGCCCCGGACCGGAATGATGAATACGCGACCGCCATCGGACAGCGGCGTGAGGTGGCGCTGGCCGATGGCGGCGCCCTGGTCCTGGATGCCGCCAGTCGGGTGACGGTGGGGACGGCGGGCCGGCGTCTGGATCTGCTCGCCGGCCAGGTGGCGGTGCGGGTGGCGCCGGCGGGCCGGCCCTGGCGCGCCCAGGCCCGGTCCTTGGCGGTGGAGGCGGCCGAGGGCGCGTTCATCCTGGATCGGTCGGCTGGCCAGGTCGACCTGACGGTCACGGCGGGCCGGGCGTCGGCCCGCGTCGACGACCGGCACCATGACCTGACCGCGGGCGACCGGCTGGTGGTGGCCGCCGGCGGCGGCGTGGTCCGCGACCGGGTGGACCCGGGCGATGCCGACGCCTTCCGCCAGGGTTGGCTGGTGGTGCGCGACCAGCGGCTGGATGTGGTGGTGGCCCATCTGGCCCGCTATTCGCCCCGGTCGCTGGCGTTGGCGCGGCCGGACCTGGGCAAGCTGGCGGTCAGCGGCCGCTTCCGCCTGGATCAGCCGGCGGACAGCTTGCGGCTGATCGCGGGGCTCTACGGCTTGCGATTGGGCGAAAGCGGCGACGGTTTGCGGCTGGGCTGACCTTCCGCCACCGGGCGGCAATGCCACGCCATTGTCATGCGCGGTCCCTATAGTGGGCCGCCCTCCGCCCCTGGCCCCGACGGGCGCCGGGCCCGTCGCACCCCCCCCCCATGGCATTTCGTCACCCCTCCCTCGCCGCCTGGGCCGTCCTTTTCCTCGTGCCGCTGGTCCCGGCCGGCGCCGCGCGGGCGTCCGTGCCCGACCGTGCCGCCTGGGATCTCCCGGCCGGTTCCGTGGAAACATCCCTGCGCCGCCTGGCCGAGGGGGCGGGCCTGCCCTTGGCGGTGCGGCCGGATGACGTGGCCGGGCGCACGGCGGCGGCGGTCACCGGCGCCGTCACGCTGGAAGAGGCGCTGCGCCGTCTGTGCGGGCCGCTGGCCCTGGACTGCCGCGTGGCCAGCGGCGGCATCCTGGTCAGCCGTGTCGCCCTGGCCGCTCCCGCCGCCGTTTCGCCGCCGCCCTCGGTCCTGCCGGTGGAGCCGCTGGATGCGCCGGAGGTGATCGTCACGGGGCGGCGCGGGGTTCTGCCGCTGTCGCGGCTGGACCTCAGCTATTCCCTCAGTGTCCAGTCCAACGCCACCCTGCGGGGCGTGCCCCTGTCCGACGGCGGCGCCGCCCTGCTGACGGCCATACCCGGGGTTTGGGCCGACACCTCGGCCGGCGTCGCCGCCAACACCATGCGGGTCCGGGGCATGCCCCTGGATGGGTACAACGGTGTCGCGGTGTTGGAGGACGGGCTGCCGGTGCAGCAGGACAGCAGCCTGCCCTGGGCCGACGTGGACCAGTATTTCCGGTTGGATGAGACGGTGGACCGTGTGGAGTATGTGCGTGGCGGCCCATCCTCCGTCTTCGCCAGCAACGCCGTGGGCGGCACCTTGAACCTCATCACCCGCGCGCCGGCCCAACCGGCGCAGGTGGCCGCCCTCACCGTGTCGGACCGGGGGCTGCGCCGGTTCGACGGGTATGTCGGCGGCCCGCTGGGGACTGACGGGGCGGGGGACGGTGCGGCGGGCGGCGGCTGGTCCGCGGCCCTGGGCGGGTATTGGTCCCGCAACGCCGGCGTGCGTGACCATGTCAGCGACCTGGACGGCGGGCAGGTCCGTCTCAGCCTGGCGCATGCCCTGCCCACCGGCACTCTGCGGTTCAACGTCCGGCGCCAGGACGACGCCACCTTCAACACCTCCTCCATGCCGCTGCTGTCCACGGCGGACGGCGTCACCGGCGTGCCCGGTTTCGATCCGCTCTACGGCAGCTGGTTCGGGTCCGACCTGCGGACCCTGACCCTGAAGGATGGCAACGGCAGCCGGCAGGTGCCGTTCGGCCATAACAACGTCAACCGGCTGACGGCCGGCACGATGCTGTGGGACCAGGATGTGGATGAGGACACCCGCCTGGCGGTGAAGGCGCGGCTGCGCCGGTCCGACACCTGGCGCTATTCCATCGCCTCCAGCGGTGCCGCCATGACGGCCGGCGACATGCTGGCCACCCTGTGGCCGCAGGTGGCCGCCGCCTACCCCGGGGCCGACGGGACCACCCTCAGGTATGCCAAGCCCCAGGCCGGCGACGGCCCCATCGCGCTGGACAGCCTGGTGGCGCGGGTGGCCCCGACCGAGGCCGACATTGGCATCAGCGAGGCCATCCTGGACGTGTCGCTCAGCGGCCGCCGGCTGCTGTGGGGCCAAGCGCATGACCTGACCGCCGGGCTTTATGCCGCCGGCGATCGGATGGACTATCACCGGCACATCGCCAGCGCGCTGGTCCAGGCGCGCAGCCAGGGTCGCCTGCTGGACGTGATCGCGGTGGACGCCGCCGGGCGGGTTCTGGGCCAGGTCACGGATGGCGGCGTGCTGAACGAGAACGCCACCTATGAGCATACGGCCGGGGACACCGGGGCCCTGGCCCTGTACCTGGCCGACGAATGGCAACTGGCCCCGGACTGGCGCCTGGACCTGGGCGTCCGCCAGGAGCGGCAGGCCTTTTCCGGTGTGGTGGAGGGGGTGCAGACCGTGGATGTGGGCGGTGCCGCGGCGCTGGCCGATAACGCGGTGGCCCAGGGCACGGGACAGTATCAGGGATTCGGCCGGCGGTATGACGCCACCGCCGCCTCCGCCGGCCTGTCGTGGCGGGTGGCGGAGGACACCGGCCTGTTCCTGCGCGGAACCCGCACCTTCCGCGACCCCGGGATCGGCAGCTTCCGCAACACCGTGACGCCCGATGGCCTGGTCGTGCAACGGGTCAGCCAGGCCGAACTGGGCGTCAGCCATGAGACGGTGGCGACGGCGGCCTACGCCACCCTGTTCTGGAATGATTTCGACAACATCTCCTTCGGTGACCAGTACACTGACGCCTTCGGCGCCCTGGTGCGCCGAAGGCTGAACGCCCAGGCCCGCACCGTGGGCGTGGAGTTGGAGGGAAGCTGGCGGCCGCTGGAACCGCTCTCCGTCTCCGCCACCGCGACCTTGCAGGACCCCCGCTTCGCCCATTACGTCTTCCATGACACCCTGGACGATGGCGGGCAGGCCATCCGCAGTTTCGATGGCAACCTGCCCCGCCGCATCCCCCGGGTGATGACCAGCCTGCGGCCCCAGCTGACCCTGGCCGACGGCGCCGTGTCGCTTGAGGCGGACTGGCGCTTCCTGGGCCGCCGCTATGGCGATGACGCCAACACCCTGGCGCTGCCCGCCGTCCACCTGCTGGGCGCCACGCTGACCTTGCGTCCCCGCGAGGGTGTCGAGGTGATCGTGCGCGGCAGCAATCTGACCAACGCCCTGGCCATCATGCAGGGCGATGCCAACGCGGGCGAGATCGTGGCCAGCCGCAACGGCGGCCTGGTCACCGCCCGGGCCTTGCCCGGCCGGGCGGTCGAGGTGACGCTACGCCTGTCCCGCTGACGCCTGCGCCATGTCCAGCAAGGCGCTGGCGATCCGCACCGCGCCCATTCCATCCACACTTTGCCCATCGGCAATGCGGTGGCTCAGGGCCGCACGGGCGTCGCTATCGGCCCACAGCGCCAGGGTGGCCGCCGTGATGCGCTCAGCCGCCTCCGCCTTGTCCATGCCGCGCGCGTCGATGACACGGGCCTTGGCCGATGCCGCCACCGCGCCGGCGCTGCTGGCCTGATTGTCCGCCACCACCACCAGCAGGATGGGCACCGCCAGGCAGGCCAACTCCCCCAGCGTGCCGCCGGCGGCGGACAGGGCCAGGCCGGCATCGCGCATCAAGTCTGCCATGCGCGGCGTTTCCACATGCACCACCGTGTTGGGGAAGCTCTCCCCGGCCGTGCGGATGCAATCGGTGTTGGGGTTGCTGCCCCCCACCACCACGTCCATGCCTACGCCCTCGGGCAGGGCCGGGGCCAGGCGCTTCAGGCAGGGCAAGGTCAGCCCCGCCGGGTCGGTGCCGCCGAAGGTCAGCAGCAGGCGGCGGCGCTGCTCCAAGAGCGGCAGGGCCTGGCCGCGCGCCCGGCGGAACTCCGCCCGCAGGGGGGCGTAGGCGGGGCCCAGCGCCAGCACGGCATCCGGGTTCGCGGCGCGATAGGCCGCCTGGTCCACCGCGGCCCCCGGATTGACGATCAGGCCGGCGTGCAGGGGCCGGGTGCCTGGCCCGTCATCGAAGGCCATGACCGGCGCGCCCTGGGTCGCCATGCGGGCCGCCAACCCGGCCCGATAGGCGTCGGTGAAATGATAGCCATCCAGGATGACGGCCCGGGCGCCCCGGTGAACCATTTCCGCCGCCAGGCCGGCGAGATCCCCGGGCCCGCTTGCCGGCCCCGGCAGCAGGGCCACGGCGAAACCGGCGGTGTCCAGCCGCCGCGCCAGGGCCGGTGGCAGGTCCACGGCGGCGAACAGGGGCGTCGCCCCTCGCTCAGCCAGGGCCTCCGCCACCGACAGGCAGCGCATGACATGGCCGGTGCCCATCGACGCGGTGGCGTCGGCGCGGATCAGGACGGTGGGGCCGGCGAGTGGGGAAGGCGCGATCAACAGAGGGCCTTTGGCATCGGGGCGGGAATGGCCATACTATAGCAGTTCAGGACACTTCTCTCAGGGCGGGTTGCAGTGAAGGCCATCGTCGAAGGCGTGCGGATCAAGGGCTTCCGGGCCATGGTGCCGAAGGAACGGCATTCCTATCTGGAAGACCACACCCTGTTCACCGAGGAAGAGGCGCGCAAGCTGCACGCCACCATCGGCGTGGCGGAACGGCGCTTGCTGCCCCGGCCCTACATGGCGTCCGACATGTGCGTGGCGGCGGCCGAGGGCCTGATGCGGCAGCTGGACTGGGACCCGGCCTCCGTCGACCTGCTGATCTTCGTCAGTCAGGACGCGGACTACGTCCTGCCCGTCACCGCCGCCGTCATCCAGCGGCGCCTGGGCCTGCCGACCACCGCCGCCGCCTTCGACGTGCCGCTGGGCTGTTCCGGTTTCGCCTATGGCACCTGGATGGCGTCGCGGTTGCTGGGCGGCAGCACGGCGCGGCGCGCGCTGGTGTTGGCCGGCGACAACTCCGCCCGCTGGCTGCGGCCCGATGACCGCGCCACCCTGCCCCTGTTCGGCGACGCCGGCAGCGCCACGGCGCTGGAGGTGGATGCCGACGCGCCGCCCATCCACGCCATCCTGGGCACGGACGGCAGCGGGGCCAAGCACATCTTCGTGAAGGCCGGCGGCAAGCGCGACTGCCTGATTCCCGGCGAGGAGCCCTGGTCGGAGGAGGAGCACAAGCGCCTCTACCGTGACGCCCGCCTGCACCTGAACGGGGCGGAGGTGTTCACCTTCACCCTGCGTGCCGTGCCGCCGCTGCTGCGCGAGGCGATGGAGCATGCCGGCGTGACCCTGGACGATATCGACATGATTGTCCCGCATCAGGCCAACCGCATGATGCTGGACCATATCCGCAAAAAGATCGGCGCGTCGCCGGAACGCTTTCTCATCGATATGGAAAAGTTCGGCAACACCAGCTCCGCCTCGGTGCCCCTGGCCATCTGCCACCGGCTGGGGCCCATGCTGGCCGAAGGTCCGAAAAAGCTGCTCATGGCCGGCTTCGGCGTCGGCTGGTCCTGGGGCACCCTGGTGGCGGAGGTCGGCCCCATCGCCGAGCCGACGCTGGCCGAACTGCCCGAGGATTTCGCGCCCCTGGAAGTGTAAGGCGTGGCCGCCTGGACCCTGCCGCCGGAACAACCGTGCTGGCCGTTCGACGGCGGTGACTGGCGCATGGCCATGGGCCTCATGGCCCTGGACCCCGCCCGTTGGCTGATGGTGGATGACAGCTGTCCCGCGCTGCTGGCCGAGCGGCGGGCGTTGCTGGCGCAGCGGTACGGGGCGGTGACCGGCTTCCTGCCGGGCAGCCACGATGCCCAGGCGGAAGTGCTGGCATTGATGGCGGACCATCTGCCCCGGCACATCCCCGGCGCCTATGTCCGCGACGGCCGCCGCCTCACCTGCCACCTGACGGGAGAGGTGTGGGACCTGGACGTGGCCGGCCCCAATCCATTGGAGGTCGCCGGCCGGCTGGTGGCGGAGGATCTGTGCCTGCTGCTGCCCGGTGACGACGGCGCGCCCATTCTGGCGGCCGCCGTGCTGTGCTTCCCCAACCGTTGGCGGCTGCGGGAGAAGCTGGGGCGCCCCCTGGCTGGCATCCACGCGCCCGTGGCCCTGTACGGCGAAAAACTGGGGCGGCCGGTGGACCGCTTCCTGGAAACCCTGGCGCCGGAGCGGCCGGTATGGCGCATGAACTGGGGCCTGAACGACGACCCCGCCCTGTTCCAGCCGGAAGAGGTGGCGCACACCGCCGCCGATGCCGCCCTCACGCCGGACAACGCGGGGCACCGTCTGTTTCTGCGCATCGAGCGCCAGACCCTGCGCCGCCTGCCCGCCACCGGCGCCATCCTGTTCACCATCCGCACCTATCAGCGCGCTTTGGCTGACCTGACCGGCGCAGAGGCGGCCCAGCTCGCCCACGTGTTGCGCACGGTGCCGGAGCCGGTGGCCCGCTATAAGGGCCTGCCGCGCACCGCCGGTCCCGCCCTTGGTTTCCTGGACCGCATGGTGTGGGCGTCCGGCGCGTCATAAGGCTCATGAGGAAATTCAAACCATGCCCCCTGTTGACAGGGCGGGCGCATGGTTGTCCTATCAACCTGTCATCCGGCGCCGCCGGATGGCGATACGCTTGTTCTCAGGGCAGGGTGAAAATCCCGACCGGCGGTATCCCCTCCTGACGGAGGGGGAGCCCGCGAGCGCCCGGGGGCGGTAACGCCGACGGGGTCAGCAGACCCGGTGAAACGCCGGGGCCGACGGTTACAGTCCGGATGGAAGAGGATGAGCCGGCCTGCGGTACGCGGGCGCAAACCCCCTTGGGCCTTGCCGGGCCCGGGGCGGCCGGGCGCACGCGCATGGTGGCCTGCCCCGGGGGGACACGCCGTCCGCCCACGATCTCTTTTTGCCCTGATTCAGGCTCGCCCGACTGTTGAACGGAGTGAGACCCTTGAGTCAGATTTCCCAAATATCCGCCCATGACGATGATCTGCTGTCCCGCTTCGGCGATGCCGAAACCCGGGTGGCCCGCGCCGTGGCCGCCATCCAGGCGGGCCAGGGCGTCATTGTCGTCGACGACGCCGACCGTGAGAACGAAGGCGACGTCATCTACGCCGCTGACAGCCTGACGGTGGAGCAGATGGCCCTGCTGATCCGTGACTGCAGCGGCATCGTCTGCCTGGTGCTGACCGACGAACGCGCCCGTGCGCTGGACCTGCCGCCCATGGTGGGGGCCAACTCCTCGCGCTACGGCACCGCCTTCACCGTCAGCATCGAGGCCAAGACCGGCGTCACCACCGGCGTTTCGGCCGCTGACCGCGTCACCACCATCCGCACGGCCATCGCCGCCGGCGCCAAGCCCGATGACCTGGCCCGTCCCGGCCACGTCTTTCCCCTGCGCGCCCATCCGGGTGGGCTGGCGGCCCGCCGGGGCCATACCGAGGCCACCATCGACCTGATGCGCCGCGCCGGCCGCGCGCCTGCCGGCGTGCTGTGCGAAGTGATGTTGCCGAACGGCGACATGGCCCGCCTGCCGGACCTGGTGGTCTATGCCGAAACCCACGGCATGCCCCTGGTCAGCATCGAGGATCTGGTCGCGGTGGCGGTTCCCCAGCGCGCCGTCGCCTGAGGATCGGCGCCCGCCAAAATAGGACGGGATGAAAAAGACCTCTTGCCACGGGATCGGTGGCGTTGTACCAATTGGTCAACAACGTACCGATCGGTACAATGTTGTTGATGCAAACCCTGATCTTTGGAGGTTCCCATGTCCCGTCCGCCTTTCCCCCCCTACACATTGGATACTGCCATTCAGAAGGTCCGCGCCGCCGAGGATGGCTGGAACAGCCGCGACCCCGCCAAGGTGGCGCAGGCCTACACGGTGGACAGCCGCTGGCGCAACCGGGCGGAGTTCGTCACCGGCCGCCCCGCCATCGAGGCCTTTCTGGCCCGCAAGTGGGCCAAGGAACTGGACTATCGCCTGATCAAGGAAATTTGGGCGTACACGGAAAACCGCATCGCCGTACGTTTCGCGTACGAGTACCGTGACGACAGCGGCAACTGGTTCCGCGCCTATGGCAACGAGAATTGGGAGTTCGACGCCGACGGGCTGATGCGGGCGCGCCACGCCTGCATCAACGAGCATCCGATCAAGGAGTCGGAACGCAAGTTCCATTGGCCGCTGGGCCGTCGCCCCGACGACCATCCCGGTCTCAGCGACCTGGGGCTGTGACAGCATGGCGCGTACGCTTGCCGACCGCCAGGACGTGATTCCCGTCCTGGCGGAAGTCTTCCGCGACCATGGCTTCGAGGGCGCCAGCCTCTCCGCCATCACGGCCCGCACCGGCCTGGGGAAGGGCAGCCTTTACAACTTCTTCCCCGGCGGCAAGGCCGAGATGGCGGAGGCGGTGCTGGCCCATATCGACGGCTGGTTCCGCACCCACGTTTTCGATCCGCTGGAGACGGAGGGCGGCGGCTTGGCGGCGGTGGAGGCCATGTTCCAGGCCACGGACGCCTATTTCCGGTCGGGCCAGCGGGTGTGCGTCGTGGGCGTCTTCGCCCTGGGCGATGCCCGCGACCTGTTCGCCGAGCAGGTGCATGGCTATTTCGCCGCCTGGGTCCAGGCCCTGGCGAGCGCCCTGGTACGGGCGGGCGGCGAACCCATGCAGGCGCAAGCCGACGCGGAGGAGGTGGTGGCCGGCATCCAGGGCGCCCTGGTGCTGTCGCGGGCATTGAACGACAACGGCGTCTTCACCCGCACCCTGGCGCGGCTGCGCCGGCTGGTGACGAGCCCTCAGCCCGCTGTGACCGATCAACCGGATTAGCCGTTCGGCGGAACGAGGGCCGCCGGGCTAATCCGAAGTGACATAGCGTCACTATCTATCGGAGGGGATACCACATTCGTACAAAACCAAGGTCGTGTGGCTTCGAATGTAACTTATTGACGTAATCCTTGGGTACAAATCACCCTGTGGAGCGCGTCATGACATTCCTGAGCAATCTTCGCATCTTGGGGAAGCTGGCGGTCGCCTTTTCCCTCGTGCTGGTCGTTTCCTTCGCGGTCAGCGGCCTGACATACGCCCGAGTGTCCTTCATCCAGGACAGCAGCCGGTGGACGACCCACAGTTACAAGGTGCTGGACGCTGTCGATGCGGCGCTTGCAGCCCTGGTCGACCAGGAAACCGGCCTGCGTGGGTATCTTGTGTCGGCGGATGAGGCGGTGCTGGCCCCCTACAAGACCGGGGCCGACGCCTACGGTCGGGCGATGACCGAAGCGCGCACCCTGACGGCGGATAACCCGGCCCAGCAGCGGCGCCTGGATGAGATCGACCGTCTGGCTGGGGCCTGGCGCCACCAGTACGCTGAAGAGCTCGTGGCGCTGATGAAGACGGATCAGCGGGATCAGGCGCGTACGGTGGAATCGGTGAACGGCGGGAAGGCGCAGATGGACGCCATCCGCGCCAAGGTGGCCGAGATCGCCACGGCCGAGCGGGGCCTGTTGGACCAGCGCCACGATGAGCAGCAGTCCGCGTTCCACACCACCTATTGGGCCACCATCCTGGGCGGCATCGCTGCGGTGGTAGTGGCCATCCTGGCGGCACTGATGCTGTCGGGGGCCATCGCAGCCCCCATCGCCGCCTTGACCGACCGCATGCGCCGCCTGGCGGAGGGCGACCGGGGCATCACGGTTGACGGACTGGAGCGGCGGGACGAGGTTGGCGCCATGGCCCGTGCCCTGGAGGTGTTCAAGCAGAACGCCATCGAGGCCGACCGGCTGGCGGCCGGACAGCGGCAGGCGGAAGAGGCGAAGCTGCGCCGCGCCCAGGCGGTGGACCGTCTGGTCCAGGGTTTCGACGGCGCTGTCGCCGGCATCCTGGAGGCGGTCAGCGGCGCCGCCACTCAGCTGGACTCGACGGCGCAGGGTATGGCCGATGTGGCCGAGCGCACCAAGGCCCAGGCCACCGCTACCGCGGCGGCGGCCGAACAGACCTCCGCCAATGTGCAGACCGTCGCCTCGGCGGCGGAGGAGATGACCAGCTCCATTCAAGAGATCAGCCGCCAGGCGGCCCGGTCCAGCACCGTGGCGTCAGAGGCGGCGCAGGCGGCGGCCCAGTCTGACGCCCTGGTCCAGGGGCTGGCGGACGCGGCGCAGCGCATCGGCACGGTGGTGGAGTTGATCCAGGCCATCGCCGGCCAAACCAACCTGCTGGCCCTGAACGCCACCATTGAGGCGGCGCGCGCGGGTGACGCCGGCAAGGGCTTCGCCGTCGTGGCCAGCGAGGTCAAGGGCCTGGCCAACCAGACCGCCCGTGCCACCGAGGACATCGCCCGCCAGATTCAGGAGATGCAGGCGGCCACCGGCGGCGTCGTGACCGCCATCCAGGGCATCAGCGGCACCATCGAGGAGGTCAACGGCATCTCGGCCACCATTTCGGCGGCGGTGGAGGAACAGAACGCCACCACGCTGGAAATCGCCCGCAATGTCACCCAAGCGGCCAAGGGCACCGAGGAGGTGTCGTCCAACATCGCCCGGGTGACCGGGGCCGCGGGCGAGACCGGCACCGCCGCCTCGCAGGTGCTGGCCGCCGCCCGCTCCCTGGGCAGCCAGTCGAACGCCCTGCGGTCCGAGGTGGTGCGTTTCCTGGCGGAAATACGAGCGGCCTGAGGATACCTGTCACGCCGCCGCCCGCACCCGCCGGGCGGCGGCGAAGACCGGCACTCCCAGAACGCGGATGTAACACCACCACCAGCGCAGGTCACGGCTGTACTTGCTGCGCCTGTACGTGCCGGGCAGGGACGCCAGGCGCGTACGTTCCTGGCGCCAGGGCAGGTCGTGGATCGGGGGGTGGGCGGTGCCGCACAGGCGCGCCACATGCGCCTCGATCAGGGCCACGGGATAGAACTGGGCCATGCGGTCCAGACGCTCGCGCAGGCGGGCGACACGCTGCTGGTTTTGGCTGAACACCGCCACCTTCACCAGGGGCATGCGGTGCTCCTCCAGGCAGTCGTCGAAATAGACGTCGGAATAGAGTTCCTTGGCGACGAAGGGCTGGGGAAGATAGCGGCCGGGCCGGAAGCCCAGGGCCATGAGCCGCTGGCTGAGGCCGAATTCGTAGGCGCGGCAGACGGCCGTCTTGTCGGGCTGCCGCGTCACCTCTTGCCAGAAGCGGGTGAACTCCGCATGGCGGGTCACGGCCGGGCGGAAGACCAGGAAATTGCTGGTGAGATAGCGGATGTCGCCGTCCACCAGCCCATCGGTCAGGCCCCAGAAATCGCACTCCCGGTCCGCCATGGCCTCGAACACCGGGGCGAAGGGGAAGACGGGGCCATAGCAGCTGTCGTTGGCGACGATGACCTCGTCATAGAGGGCGACATCGCCGCCCAGCGCCTCGAAGCCCAGCTTCCAACTGCCGAAATCATAGGCGCCGTGGCGACCGGCATGGACCAGTTCCGCCAAGGTGCCCAGCCGCTCCGCCTGGCCTTCCATCAAGGCGCCGTCGGACACGAACAGGATACGCTCGGCCACCTCGCGCAGGCCGCGCAGGTAGTAGAGGACATGGTCGTCGATCTGGCCGTCGCGATCGAAATGGGCGAACAGCACCACCCGACGGGTGGATTGGGGGAGGGGATCGGTCATGGTCATCGTGGGGGCCTTTGCCCTGGAACGGAGCTGCCTTCTGTTCCTTGCACGACAATTAGCCCCCCGGGCTGGCGCCGCCAATCCGCCTTTAGGCGGGGGGCCAGAGGCCCCCATCCCAATCGGCATATTCCCGGAATTTCAGGCGTTTCACCGCCCAGTCGGCCGCCGACATCTCAAACAGGTGGACGTCGTATGCCTGACCTTCCTTCACCGCATGGTCCTTCAGCACGCCGACATGACGATAGCCCAGCATGGTCTGGCCGCGCAGGACGCGGTCGTTGTCGGCCATGACCTGGTTCACCACCTTGCGCAAGCCCAAGGCGTAGAAGACGTGGTTCAGGGCGTGGGTGAAGTTCAGCGGCGCCGACCCCGTACGCCCCCGCCGGTCCGCCATGTAGGCCCCCAGGGTGGCGATCCCCCAGGCCGGATGGGTGACGGTGATGGAGGCGTAGCCCACCGGCACCCCGTCCACCATCATGATGCGATGATGGTAATCGTCGCGGGCGGCACAGCGGGCCAGCCAAGCCCGCTGCTTGTCCATGTCGTCCTCCACCTGGGTGAACAGATGGCGGGCGATATCGGGGCGGAGCCGCCAGTCCAGCAGCAGGCGGGCGTCGTCCTCTGTCGGGATGCGATAACTCAGGGTCATGCGTCCCCCTCCTCATAGGGCGCGTCCGCCGGCCGGGGTGGGGCGTCCAGGCCCAAGGTCCGGGCCCAGGCGTGATGGAAATCGGCGATGCGCCGTTCGCGCCGGCCCAGGACGCCGGCGACCTCTGCCGCCCCCCGCGCCTGCTGCACCCGTTCGCACAGCGGCTGATCCTCCAGGATCACGGTGCGGGCGGACTGCGCCAGCAGGGTGGCCAGCGACCGGCGAAAGGCCGCCACGGCCGGTTTGTCCGGCGCCGTCACCGGCAGGAACAGGCGCCAGTCCAGGCGGCTGCGGTCCGGGGCCAGGGGCGTCACCGTGTGGGTGATGACCATGGCCCCGTAAAAGCTGGCGACATACAGGTTGGGAAAGACGAAGCAGTGGTCATAGCGCGCATGGTCCACCACCCGGCGCAGGCCGGCCTTGCCGTCGATGCGCCGCCACCACGCCTCGGTCCCCTCGCTCAGCCGCCAGCTGGACGTGCTGTGCCGGCCAAAGCGCCGTGTTTCCAGATGCGTTTGCCAATCGGCATGCACGGCGGGATGGATGGTGGTGGGATGGACGGTGGAACCGTGGAAGTCGTCCATAGTGTTTTCCACCAGCGCCTTCCAGTTGGCGGCGAATTCCACATGGTCGTCGGCGATGGACTGGTCGCACTGGCCCGACAGCCGGGCCAGGTGCTCCGCCACCGGCGCCAGATGTTCCGCCAGGCTGGGGCCATTCCCTTCCAGACGCACGAACACGAAGGCGCCGCAGGCGTCCGTTTCCAGGGGGCGGCCCTGGTCGTCGGTCGCCTTGAGGGAACCGTCCAGGATCACGGGCGTGCCCAGCACCGGCCGGGTCAAGGGCGCCTCGAACCGGGTGCCGAGGTACAGCCACTGGCGCCGCAGCGCCGCCAATTCCTGGGCATGGCAGTGCGGGTCATCGAACCAGCGGGCGGGCAGCATCTCCCCCATCAGGCATCTCCCGCAAAGGCGGCGGCGGCATCCACGTTCACCCACACAGTCCCCCCGCTGACGGCCAGGCCCACGGGCGTCAGCGCCAGGCGCCGGCGAGCCTCCGTATCCAACTGGAAATCGCTGTCGTCGAAGGGGATGCCGATGGGCACGCCATCCGCGTCATACACCCAGCCATGATAGGGACAGCGCAGCAGTCCGCGCCCGCAGGGCTGGTCGTGGATCAGGGCGAAGCGATGGGAGCAGACGTTGCGGAAGGCCTTCAGGACCCCCTGGAAGTTCTGCACCACCACGGGAACGGCGCCGCCCTCGGCATCCGGCGCCCGGCCCGTCAGATAGTCGCCGTGGCTGGCGAGCGCCGCCGTGTCGCCCAGCTTGACCCAGGGAGTGGTCACCCAGGGGATGGTCACGCTGTGCGCCCCCCGTCGACGGTCAGGGCGGTGCCGGTGATCCAGCGGCCGGTGTCGGCCAGCAGATAGGCGATGGCGTGCGCCACGTCGTCGACATGGCCGAAGCCCAGGGGTTGCAGGCGTTGCAGATGGTCGATCTGCTCCTGACTCAGCTTTTCGAAGCCGCGCTCGATCAGGTCGGTCATGACGATGCTGGGCACCACGCAGTTCACGCGGATGCCGTCCGGCAGCAGTTCGGCCGACAGGCCCTTGGTCGCGGCGATGATGCCGCCCTTGGCCGCCGCATAGACGATGTTGGCCGGCGAGGCGGCGGTGGCGGCGGTGGAGGAGATGAAGACCATGGCCGCGCGCTCCGCCTTCACGCCCTTCTGCCGCAGCCCCTTGGCCAGCGCCAGGCAGGACCCCAGGTTGACCCGCATCACCTGGTCGAAGAACTCCTGGGTGAAGATGCGGATGGGGCGCAGCGTCTGGATGCCGGCGCAATGCGCCACGCCGTCGAAGGGGCCCGACAGGGCCGCCTGTTCCTTCATCCACGCCGGGATGGCATCCAGTTCCCCCATGTCGAAGGGCGCCACGCGATGCCCCCCGTCCGGCCCATTTGAAACAGGGGACAGCCGCGACAGGGTATCGCCCAGCCGCCCCTCATCCCGGCCGTTCAGGGTGACGCGCGCGCCCAGGCGGGACAGCAGCACGGCGGTGGCCTGGCCGATTCCGGCCGACGCCCCGGTCACCAGCATGGATCGGCCGACCAGGCTCATGGGGTTGTGCAGGGTGTCGGGCGACATGGCGGGGCTTCCTTCTTTTGCGCCCCGACTATCCGGGGTGCCGCCCCGGGCCGTCAATGATCTGCGATAAATCCGCGCCGCCGCCCTTGACTCAAGAAAGGGTCGAGATATATCTTATCTCACGATATATCGAATAACACACTAGATAGGGTCGAGATATCATCATGCGCTTTTTCAAACATCATGAGGACCGGCACTGCGACGGCGGCCGCCGCCATGCCCGTGGCCGCGACGGCGACGGTTTCTGGGGCGCCTGGGGCGCTCACTGGGGCGGCCATGGCGACCGCTGGGCCCGGGGGGAGCGTGAGGGCTTCGGCGGCCGGGGTGGTCGCGGCGGCGCGGCGCGGGTTTTCGAAAACGGCGACCTGCGTTTCCTGTTCCTGGACCTGATCCGGGAAAAGCCCCGCTATGGTTATGAGATCATCAAGGCCATCGAGGAAAAGGTCGGCGGCGGCTACAGCCCCAGCCCCGGCGTCGTCTACCCGACGCTGACCCTGCTGGAGGAAATGGGCCATACCGAGGTGGCGGTGGGGGAGGGCGGCAAGAAGCTGTACACCCTGACGTCCGCCGGCGCCGCCTTCCTGGAGGAAAACCGTCCCGTCCTGGCCGCCATCAAGGAACGGCTGGACAAGGTCAGCGCCCAGCGCGGCTGGATGCCGCCCGCCACCGTCGTCCGGGCCATGGAAAACCTGAAAATGGCCCTGCGCCTCCGCCTGCGCGGCGAAAGCCTGACGGAAGAGCAGGCGCGCGCCATCGCCCAGGCCCTGGACCAGGCGGCCCAGGCGATCGAGCGGGCCTGACTGAACGGGGAGGATCGCCATGACTATCCAGTCCACAGGCAGTCGGCCCGATGGATCGCCGGCCAATGGCCCGGTGGCGGCCGGTGATGCCCATGGCGACCTGACCGCCGCCGACATCCGGGGCCGCCTGGTGGCGCTGTCCCGGTCCCAGGCACTGGGCCGCCGGGCCGCCTCCCAGCGGGGCGGCCACGGCGACCCGGCGCCCGAAACGCCAGAGCGGGACTAGCCATCAGGTCAGCCCCACCGGCCTTGTCACGCGACAGCGTCCGGTTGATGATCCGGCGGCGGCCGCGCCCCGGTTTGGGCCGTCCGTTCCACCCAGGACCGCCCCGGTGACATGACGCGTGCCGACCACCGCCTTCCGACGCGCCGCCTGACGGTGGCCTATGTCGCCGCCCTGGCCCTGATCGCCCTGCTGTCGGGGGCGGTGCACCTGTTGCTGGACCATGTCATCGCCCAGCAGCGCGACAGCGGCACCATCATCAACGTCGCGGGCCGCCAGCGCATGCTGTCGCAGCGCATCGGGCTGCTGGCGCGGGACTTTTACGAGGATCATGACGAACAGGCGCGGATACCCCTGCTGCAGGCCGCCGCCGCCATGGAGCGGGCCCACCGCGCCCTGCTGGCCGGCAACGGCGACCTGGGCATCACCCATGGCCTGTCCGATGCCGCCCGCGCCCTTTATTTCTCACCGCCGACCGACCTGGACCGGCGCACCCGTGACCTCATACTCTCCGTGCGCATCCTGGCCCGGGGCGAGGGGCCGTCGGACTCCACCGAGGACCTGCGCGCCCGGTCCTTCGCCGATATCCGCACCCAGACGCGCGACGTCATCATCCCCCTGCTGGATGAGGCGGTGCGCCAGTTCGAGGGGGAGGCGGTGCAGCGCATCGACGGGCTGCGCCGGGCGCAGCAGGGGGTGCTGGCCATCCTGTTGACCACCCTGCTGGCGGAGGCCCTGTTCATTTTCCGGCCGCTGGTCGGCGGGCTGAGGCTGTCCGCCGCGCGGCTGTACGACATGGCCACCCGCGACGCCTTGACCGGCCTGCCCAACCGCCGCCACTTCCTGGAGGTGGCGGGGCGCGAGGTGCGGCGGCGGCAGGGCGCGGGCCAGCCGGCGGCCTTGCTGCTCATCGACATCGACCATTTCAGGGCCCTCAACGAGTCCCTGGGGCCTGAGGCCGGGGACCGCGCCCTGGACCAGTTCGGCCGGCTGTTGCAGGGCTGGCTGCGGCAGGGCGAGGTGGCCGGCCGCATCGGCGGGCGCGCATTCGCCGTGATGCTGCCGGATGCCGACCTGATGGACGCGACCGCCCGCGCTGAGGGCCTGCGCCGCGCGGTGGGCGCCGCCCCCATCAACGGTCAGGCCACCCTGGCCTGGACGGTCAGTATCGGCATCGCCCGGATCTCCGCGCCGCCGGCCCCCGGGGCGCCGGCCCCCGGGGCGTCGGACGCGGAGGTTCCTGGGGACGGCACGGGTGAGGGTAGCGGCGGCGGTGGCGGCGCGGACCTGGCGGACGCCCTGCGCCGCGCCGGCCAGGCCCTGGACGCCGCCAAGGCGGCGGGCGGCGACCGCGTGCAGGTCGATGCCGACGGGGGGCGCTCGCCCCCGTCTCAGGCGTCGTAACGCCCGGGTAGGGGCATGCGCTCCAGCGCCAGGGGGCGCACCGGCAGCGACAGGCCGTGCGCGCCCAACGCGCAGGCCATGGCCCGCGACGCCACCAGCACGCCGTCGCTGGTGCCGGGCCGCATCAGATGTTCCACCAGCGCGTACAGCCGGGCCGGGGCGTTGGGTTCGGCCGAGGGCTGGGCCAGCGCCAGCAGGCGCAGCAACTGGCGTTCATCCGGGGTCAGGTCGGGGCACCCAGGACACCCCACCCGCGGCCGTTCCCGCGCCGACCGGCCATACAGCAGCAGAAAGGCGCGAAAGGTCGCCATCACCTCATCCGCGTCCTCGCCGCAGGCCTGCAGGAAGGCATGGCGGATCAAGGGACAGCCGGGCCGGGCCGGGCTGGACCCGGCATAGGGCTGGGCCATGTGGCGCAGGCTCCACACCAGCAGCCGCTCCCCGGCGCTCAACCCCTCCAGCGGGGTGGGCGGGGGCCGATGGTCGCGGGGGCTGATCATAAGATCGTCGGGCATGTCGAACCTGCTGCTGTGACCGTCGGCAGGCACGATAATGAGAATCACTCTTAACATCAAGCGCGCGTTGGGGGCGGTACGGGAGGGGGGATAAGTGTCCGCGCTTCCACATAATGCGAGAATCGGTATGCTTTCTCGTGTTTTTGATTGGGTATATATTAGATCTAATAATTTGAGAGTGAGCGCTATGGGCTGTGAAGTGATTGCCAGGCTCAAAATATGTAAGGTGCGAACTGTTTGTGCTCGAACTGCTGAAAGGCTAAGGTTAACGGTCAAAACCCATAACCGGCTTAAGAAGCTCAGACCTGTTATCGCGTCCTATTGCGGAAACCTTAACGATTGCACGCATAATGGCCACTCCTGACGGTCCCAGAGGATCGCGGCACGTGTCCTGTGCGCTAATTCCGAGGAACCGGCTCCAACGGATTCCGAAGTCCGAACGCCTTGCCCACGAGTACTGCTTCTTCCTACATGACGCCTGCGTCCATATGCTTGGCGAATATGAGCGAGAGCGCGTGCACTATGTCCGCTTCGAGTTCCGAGATGCGGATGAAGCGGAAGCGTTCGAGCGATACGCGAACGAGACCGACTCGATAGTCGCGCTTAAGATGGTTGGCAGGCTCGACGAGGCGAAGCGCGTTGCTATTAACACCATCACCCTCGGAATGGTGTCAGACTGTTTGCATCACATTTATGAGGCTTTACGCTGCATGGAGCGGTGGAAGGTCGTGGTTGCTTTTAATCTTCTACGGAAGCCTTTGACGGACAGCCTCGTCTACCTCTCGTGGATGTTCAGCGACGAGGACGACTTTTATGACGCGTTCGCCAACCAGTCGCCTGCCGGACTAAGGCCCAAGATCGTCGGGAACCGGCGGCAATCCATCATCGATGCCGCAGTCGGAAAGACAATGCTGAAGGGCGTCGTTGATTCTGACTGGCTCAACGAAGTGTTGTTCAAGCCGGCCTACCCGCAGGGGCTCTACAGAATCTTCCAGCATGCGGTGCATTTAATCACTGCCGAGCGGGAGGAAATCCGAACCGAGCCAGAGAATTTCAACTTTATTTTTAAGAATCACACCGACAACGATTCCTATCATGGCCTCTATGAAGTGCTGCCTACCGTTATGCTTTTCCTGAGCCATGTGATTGAGGGGCTGTTCGAACGCATGCACGCCAAGGACACCGGAGCTAGGGCCGCCTTTCAAACGCGATCGGTGCTCGGGCTATACCTTCTGAGCGATCATCCCGACTGTGTAGGCAATGTCAGGACCATCTTGGGCGATTTATCGACAGTGCTCGCTTGCCCGAAGTGCCATGAACCGCTAACGCTCACCAAGCACAATATGGCAAGGCTGCTCTTGGCGGAATCATTCCGCTGCAAGTCCTGCGGCCGGGCTTGGCCATTCCCATTCTCCTACATCTTTTAGCGGCCAGCCGCGTGAGTGCGACGTAACGCACGGCAGTTTCTCAAGCGGTAGCGTCGGTCGGCAGGCTTTCGCATCAGTTGGGTAAGGCTGTGTTCAGGATATGCGGTAAGTTCACGCAAACTTTGGCGGTTCGTGTCGCTTGCCATTCTCATCTTATGGGGCACCGCACAGTGTCTGTGAGTTACCGCGTAAAAAGGGGGGCTTCAGGCGTCAGGGGTCAAAAGGCGTCCCGCCCTTCGGCAATGTTCAGCAGCTGGGAGAACACGAACGTGGCCGGCGCGCGGCCCGCCGCCGGTACCAGTTCGCGCAACAGGCCATTGTCGCGCAGATCGCGAATGATCTTTCTGGCCGTCGGCGGTGGGATTTGGGCTGAGGCGATGAAATCCGGCGTCTGGAATATGGGCCGTTGGAAAATCCAGTCGAGGGCCCGCACCGCATATTGCGAGTGGGTAATCTCCACCACCCAATCGCGTTTGTCCTGATGCAGGGCCAGAATCGCTTGGGCTTTCCGGGTGTTGCCTTCGGCCTGGGCGATGATGCCCCGCAGGAAGAAAGCCACCCAGCCACTCCAGTCGCCGTCACGCGAGACGGCGAGCATTCGACCGTAATATTCATCGCGGTTGGCTTCGAGATATTCTGAGAGATAGAAATTGGGCCGTGACAGCAGCCCATGAGTATAGAGGAACAGCGGGATGATGAGTCGCCCGATGCGCCCGTTGCCGTCGAGAAATGGATGGATCGCCTCAAACTCGGCATGGACAATGGCCAATTGTACAAGTCGATCTGGCGCGTCGGTATGAATATAGGTCTCCCATGCCGACATCGCCCCCTCGATCTTGTCAGCACTTGGCGGAACGAAGCGCGCCTGTTCGATGGTGCAGCCCTCTGGTCCGATCCAGTTGGGAATGCGGCGGTATTCGCCGGGATCCTTGTGACGACCACGGACACCATCCATCAATACCCGATGCGTGGCCTTGATGAGCCGCTGCGACAGTGGAAGCCGAGACATCAGGGCCGCCGCTTCGCGCAAGGCGGCGCGATAGTTCAGAACTTCGCGCGCGTCCGCCTTCTTAGGGGTGCTCTCGTCGAACAGATGGCCCTGCGCCTCAAATTCCAGCACTTCGCCCAGTGTCACCTGTGTCCCCTCAATCTTGCTTGAGAGAACAGCTTCGCGGGCCGTTAGCGGGGACAGTAGGACGTCCGGATTGGGAATGCCGGAGAGCACGCCCTCATACCGCGCAATCGCGGCATTGGCGGGTCCAACCAGCGGGAATAGGGTGTGGAGATCAAGCTCCGCGGGTGGAAACTGTCCTTCGTGATAAGCGACAGGCAATGGCGTCTCCGTCAGGCCATCATGGGTGAACGGCGTGAGCCCCAGGCAGCCCTTGACGTTCGTTTGCCGAAAGTTACACCGTTTGATGATCGTGAAATAGCGTTCTGCCTACATCAAGCAGCCTTGTTGTTATTAGACGATCATCAAATCCGCAGTCGGCCCCCTATCCCGCTCGGGCGCGGCCGTCGATTAAGGAGTGACGACACGAAGGGTCGCCCGTTTGGCGCCCCACCTCCCCACCCTGCCCCACCGCCCATCAGGCGAACAGCTTGTCGATGTCGTCCTGCGCCGTTTCCGCTTCCCCTTCCTCCGACAGGGCGGCGATGCCGGCGTCGCCGCGGACGACGGCGTCCAGCTTCTCCTCGATTTCCGCCAGGCGGGCCACGGCCTTGCGCACCCGCTGGGAGGTCAGGTCCTGGAAGCTGCAGGCCTCGAAGATGGCCATCACCGCGCCCTGCACCGCCTCCGCGTCGCTGGGGCTGGCGATGCGGTCGACCTGTTGCAGGATGGTTTCGGCCGCCGCCAGGATGCGGTCGGCGGCCACTTCGGTGATGTCCACCACCGCCTCCAACTCCAACCCCGCGCCGACGCCCCGGCGCGAGGTGGCCAGCTCGCCGATCTCCTGGCGGATGCGGCGCAGCTGTTCCTCCACCCGGATCTTCTCGATGGCGCGCGACAGCTCGTCCATGATGGGGCGGAAGGCCGGCGCCCAGCGGCGGGCCTCGCCCAGGCGTTCCTGCTGCCCCGCCTCCTCCACCGCCGCCGCCGCGTCGGCCAGCTTGCGGGCGCCGACATAGCGGGCCGCCCCCTTCAGCGCGTGCGCGCCCAGGCGGATGGCTTTGGCATCGCCCAGGTCGACGGCGGCCACCAGGTCGGCGATCAGGTTGTCGGCGCTGGACCGGAACGATTCCAGCATGCCGTCGATGACCTCGAATTCCGACCCCACCATGTCGATGAGGCCGGACAGGTCCAGCACATGGGCCTCCACATCGAACACGGTGCCGGGGCCCAGGTCGCTCGCCCGCGCCTCGGTCGGGCTGCGCAGGTCAGCCAGGGTCGGCAGCAGCCGCAACAGGGCTGCCTCCAGCGCCTCCACCGACAGGGGCTTGGTCAGATGGTCGTCCATGCCGGCCGCCTGGCACCGCTCCTCCACGCCGCGCACGGCATCGGCCGTCAGCGCGATGATGGGCAGGCGCGGCAGTCCCCCCCGCTGTTCCTGGTCGCGGATGGCCGTGGCCAATTCCCACCCATCCAGGCCCGGCATATGGCCATCGGTCAGCAGCAGCCCGTGCCGGCCGCGATCCAGCAGGCGGAGGGCGGCCAGGCCGTCCTCCGCGAACTCGTGCGCGACGCCCAGCCGGTCCAGCACATGGGCCAGCACGTCGCGGTTGGTGGCGTTGTCCTCCGCGCAGAGAACCACCGCCCCGCGTTGCGCCGCCTGGTCCAGGGTGGGGCCGGACCAGCGGCCGGCGCGGGTGGTCTGGGTCCGCGCCTGCGCGTCGGCCGGCGCTTCGCGCTCGGCCAGGGGCAGGGAGAGGAAGAATTGCGAGCCGCGCCCCACGACGCTCCGCGCCTCGATGGCGCCGCCCATGAGGTCGACCAGCCCCTTGCAGATCGACAGCCCCAGCCCGGTGCCGCCGAACCGGCGGGCGGTGGAGGATTCCGCCTGGCGAAAGGGCTGGAACAGCAGGGGCAGGGTTTCGGGCGGGATGCCGATGCCGGTGTCCGCCACCTCGAACAGCAGGGCGCCCGCCGCCTCGCCCTGGCGGACCTGGAAGCGCACGGTGCCCTGCTCGGTGAATTTGATGGCGTTGCCCAGCAGGTTGACCAGGATCTGGCGGATGCGCATGTCGTCGCCGTACCGCCAGGGCGCCAAGTCCGCCTGCACGGTGACGCGGAACTTGATGCCCTTCTCCTCCGCCTTGGGGCGCAGCAGGGAGACGACGCCATCGATCAGCCGGTCGAGATTGAACAGGCGGGGGGCCACCTCCAGGCGCCCGGCCTCGATCTTGGAAACGTCCAGGATGTCGTTGATGACGGCGACCAGGCCGTCGGCGCTGTCCCGGATGGTGGCGGCCATCTTGGCCTGCTCGGCCGACAGGCTGGTGTCCGAGAGCAATTCGGCCAGCGTGCGCACGGCGTTCATCGGCGTGCGGATTTCATGGCTGACCGTGGCCAGGAAGGAGGATTTCATGCGGGTGGCCCGCTCCGCCTCCTCCTGCGCGGTGCGCAGCTCGGTCACGTCCTGCAGCCAGATGATGGTGCTGGGCCGGCCTTCAAACGTGATGGCCCCCCGCCAGGCGGCCAGCCAGCGGTTGGCCTCCCCCACCGGCACCGGGAAGGTGTGGCCCGGCCCATAAAGACCCAGCACCGCCTCCGCCTGGTCGATCAGGGTGGTCATGGTGCGCTGGTCCAGGTCGCCGTCGTCGGAGCCCAGCAGGTCGAGCAGGGCGTTGTTCCAATAGCTGACCCGGCCGGGCCCGTCGCACAGGGCCGCCCCCACCGGGGCGTTGTCCAGCACCTCCAGCAAGGCTTGCTGCGAGGCCTCCAGCGCCTGCTTGCGCTGGTGGGTCTGGGTGATGTCGTAGTACCAGACCAGGGTCGCCGGGCGGTTCTCGAACCGGATGGCCCGGATGGTGACCGACGCCCAGGCCTCCAGCCCGTCGGCCCTCAGGATGCGAACCTCGTGCCCCGAGACATGGCCCCGCTCCGCCAGCAGGCGGCGCGCCTGGCGATAGTCGCTGTCGTGGGCGAAGAAGGCGCGGGCGGCGGCGTGGGCGAACGCGTCCTCCTGAAGCCCGCCCAGGATGTCCAGCAAGGGGCTGTTCCAGAACAGGATCTGATCCTGGTCATCCAGGATGGCGGCCCCGATGGGGGAGGCTTCCAGCACCTCGATCAGGTCGTTTTCATAAGCCACTGCCGTCCCCTCTCTCTGGCCCCCAGTCGGGATTCGGTCTCGCGCGCCGGTGCTTGTCATGGTTTCATAACCGGGATCGGTTACGAATTTGCGGAACGACACAGCCTGGCACGGCATCCCCATGATATTGACCGGCGTACGCATCCTTGTCGCGGATGATGAACCCTTCACCCGCTCCGTCGTCGAAACGACGCTCCGCAAGATGGGGGCTGCGGTGACGGCCTGCGGTGACGGGCGCCAGGCGCTGGACATCATCGCCGCCACGCCCCACTTCGACATCGTGCTGCTGGATTTCATGATGCCGTGGGCGCACGGGCTTTATGTGCTGAAGCAGATCCGGATGGGGGCCACGCAATTGCCGGCCGGCGTTCCCGTCGGCATTTTCACCAGCAGCAATGAAGAGACCACCGTGTCGCTCAGCATCGCGCTCGACTGCGACGCCTTCCTGGTCAAGCCTGTCGACCGCGTCTCCCTGATGGAACGGCTGGGGCGGCTGTTGTCCCGGCGCGGCCGAGCGCCGCAACCGCCGGAGCGTTACGAACGGGTGGACGTCGGCCCGCCCAACGAGATCATGGCCCCCGCCGCCGGCGCCCTGGCCCTGACCCCCCGCCTGGTGGAAAGCGGCTATCACCTGGACGAACTGCGGCCGGGCATGGTGCTGCGCGCGCCCCTGACCACCGTGCAGGGGCAAGAGGTGGTCCCGGCCGGCGTCACGCTGACGGAAGATCTGCTGACCCTGCTGGGCGATCTGGGCCGGGTCGTGCACCTGCATCCGGCCCAGATCGCCTGAGGCGGGCCGCAGATCCCAGGCCAGATCCCTGGGGCCAGATCCCCGGCCCAGAATCCCGGACGGCGTGTCCCACCCATCGTTGTCGTCATGCGTGTCATCGCACTTCTTAGGGTGTCAGTCCTTGGCGTTCAGGGAGTTTACCCTATACGTTAGGATCAACGCCTGGCTGGGGCCCCGCCAATGCGACTTCATGGGGGGGCTTCATGGTGAAAAGCCTGGCGGTGCCTGGGGAGGGCGACGGCGATGCGCGACACGGGGCCCGTGACAAATCGCGAGGTGGAGCTGCGCGACGGTGAGCTGCTGGTTTCCCGCACGGATCCGTCGGGGCGCATCACCTATGCGAACCGCGCCTTCATCCGGGTCAGCGGCTTCAGCCATGAGGAACTGATCGGCGCCCCCCACAACTTGGTGCGCCATCCCGACATGCCCAAGGCGGCCTTCGCCGATTTGTGGGCCACCATCCGGTCCGGCCGTCCCTGGGATGGCCTGGTCAAGAACCGCACCAAGACCGGCGATCATTACTGGGTGCGCGCCAACGTCACGCCCATCGTGCAGGACGGCACGGTCGCCGGCTTCATCTCCATCCGCAGCAAGCCCACCCGGGATGAGGTGCGCGCCGCCGAGGCGCTGTATGCCGGGCTGCGTGCCGGCCGGGGCGCCCTGAAGGAGGGCGTCGTCGTGGCCGCCGGTCCGGGCGCGCGCCTGGCGTCCCTGGCGGGCGGTGTGCGGGGCCGTATCGTTTTGACCATGGGGGCGATGATCGCCTGCACCCTGGGGGCAGGGGGCGTGCGCTTCCTCGGATCGGGCGGGGCGGCCGCCGGCGGTTCGTGGCTGGGCGCCAACGTCGTCATGACCCTGCTGTCGCTGGCCATCGCCTTGCTGGGGGGCGCCTGGGTCCTGCGCACGCTGCGCCAGGCGCTGAGTCGCCTGGAGGCGCACTTCGCCGCCCTGGCGGCGGGGCGCTTCGACCAGGCCATGCCGCCCGACCCGGCGGCGGAGTTCCAGACCGTGACCGCCAGTCTGCGCGCCCTGCGGGCGCGGCTGGCGTTCAGCGCCGATGAAAAGGCCGAGCTGATGGAGCGCACGCGGGAGGAGGCGCGCCAGGCCCTCCTGGAAACCTGCCGGGCCATCGAGGCTGACCTGACCGCCACCTGGATGGGGGTGGAACGGGGCAGCCACCGGGCCGTGGACGGGGTCGCCCACCTGAAGCAGGCCGTGGCCGTGGTGCGCGAAAACACGGTGGCCGTGTCGGCCGCCGCGCAACAGGCCAGCGGCAACGCCGGCAACGTTGCCGCCGCGACGGAGGAATTGAGCGCCGCCGGGGAGGAGATCGCCCGTCAGGCCGCCCGCTCCAGTGACGTGGCCCGTCGCGCCGTGGACAGTGCCGAGCTGGCCGCCGGCGCCATCGACCGGATGGAGGAGGCGACGCGCCAGATCGGCGCGGTCACCACCCTGATCGCCGACATCGCCGGGCAGACCAACCTGCTGGCCCTGAACGCCACCATCGAGGCGGCACGGGCGGGGGAGGCCGGCAAGGGCTTCGCCGTCGTGGCGCACGAGGTGAAGTCGCTCTCCGGCCAGACGCAAAAGGCGACCGATGAGATCGGAGGCCAGGTGGCGGGCCTGCGCGCGGCCGTGGCGGCCAGCGTGGACGCCATCCAGGCCGTCATCGCCGTGATCGGCGAGATCAATGAAACCTCCGCCGCCAATGCCGAGATCGGCCGCAGCGCCTCCGACTCCGCCGGTGCCGCCCACCAGGTGTCCCAAAGTGTGGGCAGCATTCGGGATCAGTCCGACGATATCGCCACCATCGCCGCCGATCTGGACCTGCGCGTGGGCGAGACGCAGACGGCGATGGTGGATCTGAAACGCCGCATGACCATCGCGTTGCGCCAATCGCTGGCTGGGGATCGCCGCGCCGCCGACCGGGTGCCCTGCGACCTGCCGGCCACGGTGCGGGTGGAGGGGCGGGCCTATTCCGGCCAGTTGCGCGATCTGTCGGTGCGGGGCGCCCTGGTGGCGGTGGACGGTTTGCCGGCCCTGGCCGACCAGCAGGAGGTGGCGCTGACGGCCGACGGCATGGGCACCGTCGCCGCCGTCGTGGCCGGAACCAGCGAACTGGGCCTGCACCTGTGCTTCGTCCATGTCGACGCCGCCGCCACCGACCGGCTGAGGTCGGTGATGGACCGCGCCATGGAACGGCATCGCGGCTTCATCGACCTGGCGCTCTCCGCCGCCGGCCGCATGGCACAGGCGCTGGAAGGCGCCCTGCAGGCCGGTGACCTCGCCGAGGGCGCGCTGTTCTCCCCCGACCTGGACCCCATACCGGGGACCGACCCGCAGCAGTACATGGCGCCCTACACCGCCGTGACCGACCGGCTGTTCCCCGACATCCAGGAAACGGTGGCGGCGGGCGATCCCCGCATCCAGTTCTGCGCGGCCGTCGTCCCCTCCGGCTATCTGCCCACCCACATGAAACGGGTGTCGCAGCCGCAGCGGCCGGGGGAGTATGTGTGGAACATGGCCAACAGCCGCAACCGCCGCCTGTTCAACGACCGCGCCGGCCTGGCCGCCGGCCGCAACACCGGCGATTTCCTGGTGCAGTCGTATTCCCGCGACATGGGGGGCGGCGTCATCGTGACCCTGAAGGAGGTGGACGCCCCCATCCGGGTGCGCGGCCGCGTCTGGGGCAATGTCCGCGTGGCGTTCAAGGACGCCTGAGGCGCCACTTCAGACGCGTCATCGTCAAATATTTGATTCACGAATAATTTTGAACCATCCCGTCGGGGGCGTCGCGGCTATGCGGCGGGGGCTGGGGTTGCCGGCTTTACCATAAGGGCCGCGCCCTTTACAGGAGGGAACAACTGTTCAGCCGGCATCGCCGTCCTGGGGCAAACCCGGGAAGCGCGGCCGGACCCGGCCATGGGGGGCCCGGGGCAAGAGGGGGCTTTGCCATGCAGATCGCCAGCACCGCCGACCGGCGGCGTCAGATGCCGATGGGCGACCGTATCCGCGCCCGGCGCAAGGCGCTGGGCCTGACCTTGCAACAGCTGGCCCACCTGTCCGGCCTGTCCGCCCCCTTCATCAGCCAGGCGGAACGCGACTTGAGCGTGCCGTCGCTGGTGTCGCTGCTGGCGCTGGCCGACGCGCTGACCGTGGACCTCAGTTATTTCATGGAAGTGCCGGACGGCGGCACCATCGTGCACCGCGCGGCCAAGCCCCGGCATATCCAGGCCGATGGTCCGGTGGACTACATCGACCTGGCCAGCGACCTGGCGGACCGCAAGCTGGACATCGTCCTGATGCGGGTGCCGCCCGGGCACGCCTTCCCCACCGGCCAGCGCAAGGGGGAGGATTTCCTCTATGTCATCGAGGGGGACGTGACCGGCGTGGTGGGCAATACCCAGGCCAGGCTGGGACCCGGCGACAGCCTGCATTTCGACGCCCTGCACCCGCATGGCGCCCGCAACACATCCGACCGGGACGCGGTGCTGCTGTATGTCGGCACGCCTTCCATCTTCCGCAAGGCGCCGGATGGGGTGATCGACGCCGGTGACGCGGACGCCTGAGCCCGCGCGGATTTGCCCCAATCAAGTTGCCCCAATCAGGATATTGCATCCGTCCCCGTCCTGACCCACTACTATCCGGTCCCCGACCAAGGGGCATAGACAGTGGGGCGGCGGCCGGTCCGTGGCAGCGGACGACCGCCATCACGGATGGGGTTCATGAAAAACACGATCAGCGCACTTCTGCTGTCGCCCGGCTTGCTGCTGGGGGCGACCGCCGCCTTCGCCGATTCCGCACCGACCACAAGCGCCCCCGGGAATGGCATCCCGGAAGACAGCCGCGCCTGGATGGAGGATATGAACAACGCCGACGCCCTGGCCTGGGCCAAGGCGGAGACGGATCGTTCCACCGCCGTGCTGCAGGCCGATCCGCGCTACCCGACCCTGCTGGCCGAGGCGACCGCCATCGCCGAGAGCAAGGACCGGGTGCCCGTCGTCAGCTTCCGGGGTGAGGCCGTCTACAATTTCTGGCAGGACGGCGACCACGTGCAGGGGCTGTGGCGCACCACCACGCTGGACAGCTTCCGCAAGGAAAAGCCCGACTGGCAGACTGTGCTGGACGTGGATGCGCTGGCCAAGGCCGAGGGCGTGAAGTGGGTGTTCAAGGGCACGGACTGCGACGAGGAAACCCGCCGCCATTGCGTCGTCCACCTGTCGAACGGCGGCGAGGACGCGGTCACCCTGCGCGAATTCGACATGAAGACGCGGGCCTTCGTGCCCGGCGGCTTCAGCCTGCCGCGCGGCAAGCAGACGGTGGCCTGGGCCGACACGGAAACCCTGCTGGTGGCCCGCGAGTGGGGCCCCGGCACCATGAGCAACGCGGGCTACCCCCTGGTCATCAAGTCGCTGAAGCGCGGCCAGCCGCTGGAGCAGGCGAAGGAGGTGTTCCACGGCCAGCCGACCGACATGTCGGTCGGCGCGACCACCCTGCGCGATGCCCAGGGCCACCAGGCCACCCTCATCATCCGCAACCTCAGCTTCTTCGAGGCGGAGACCTACCTGCTGGCGGACGGCCAGCCCAAGCGCCTGGCCCTGCCGCTGAAGGTCCAGGTCCAGGGCCTGCATGACGGCCAGTTGATCGTCGAGGTCAAGCAGGATTGGGACGCCGGCGGCACCGCCGTCAGCCAGGGCTCCGTGGTGGCGGTGGATCTGGCGGCGGCCACGGCCGATCCGGACCATCTGCACCCGGTGGTGGTCTATGCCCCCACCGCGCGGGAGGGCCTGACCGGCGTGGACTTCACCAAGCACCATCTGCTGCTCAGCCTGACCGAGAATGTGAAGGGCCGGCTCTACGTGGCCGACCGCAACGCCGACGGCACCTGGCGCCGCGCCCTGCTGCAACTGCCGGACAACGCCGACGTCACCATCACCGGTGCCGACCGTGACCATGACCGCGCGTTCGTCACCGTCGCCAGCTTCCTGGAACCCTTGACCCTGTCGCTGGTGGATACCAACACGGGCAAGGTGGAAAAGCTGAAATCCTCCCCGCCGCGCTTCGACGCGTCCAAGGCGGTGGTGGAACAGCGCGAGGCGGTGTCCAGCGATGGTACCCGCGTTCCCTACTTCGTGGTGCGGCCGCGTGACGTGCCCTTCGACGGCTCCACCCCCACCCTGCTGTACGCCTATGGCGGGTTCGAGGTGCCGATGCTGCCCCACTACCTGGGCACCGCCGGCAAGCTGTGGCTGGAACGGGGCGGCGCCTACGTCCTGGCCAACATCCGGGGCGGTGGGGAGTTCGGCCCCGCCTGGCATGAGGCCGGCCTGAAGACCAAGCGCCAGACCATCTATGATGACTTCGTGGCCGTGGCCCGTGACCTGATCGCCACCAAGCTGACCAGCACCCGTCGGCTGGGCATCGAGGGCGGGTCCAACGGCGGCCTCCTGATGGGGGTGCAGTTCACCCAGCATCCGGAACTGTGGCGCGCCGTCGTCATCCAGGTGCCGCTGCTGGACATGCTGCGCTTCCCCGTCATCGGCGCCGGCGCCTCGTGGATCGGTGAGTACGGCGATCCGGCCATCCCGGAAGAGCGGGCCTTCCTGGCCCATATCTCGCCCTACCATAACCTCAAGGCAGGCGTGACCTATCCGGAACCCTTGTTCGTCACCTCGGCCAAGGATGACCGCGTGAATCCCGGCCATGCCCGCAAAATGGCGGCCAAGATGAAGGAGATGGGTCTGCCCTTCCTCTATTACGAGAACACCGAGGGTGGTCACGCCGCCAGCGCCAACCTGAAGGAGACCGCCCGCCGGCAGGCGCTGGAATTCACCTACCTTTTACGGAAACTCAAGGATTAGGGATCAACCATGGGACGGGGCCGGATGTTTCCGGCCCCGTTTCACCGTTCCCCTGACGCCGGCGTCCGCGCCGGTGCGCCGGGGGCGGGTTCCGATCCGCCGAGGCTGTCGCGTCCCCATGCCGTCCCCGACCCGTTTCCCCATCCTGGCGCGCGTTCTTCCCGCCCTGGCCTTGGCGCTGTCCCTGGCGGCGTGCGCGACCAATCCCCCTGTGGACGCTGCCCCGCCGCTGTCGGGCCTGTCGTCCACCTATACCGATCCCTACGCCTGGCTGGAGAACGCCAACGCGCCGGACGCGCTGGCCTGGGTCGCGCAGCAGAACGCGCGCACCCTAGCTGAACTGACGCGGGACGCCCCGCTGGCCGATTTCACGACCACCGCCACCCTGCTGGCGCAGGAGGCCTCGGAAGAGGGGGGGAGCGGCGCCCTGCCCTCTGGCGGGGCGGTGGACGGCAAGGACCCGGCCGTCACCACCATCGACGGCGTGCGCCACGTGTACGCCGGTTCCAACTGCTTCGGCACGCTCGATCCGGACGCGCCCCCGCCGGCCCCGGGCGCCGAACCGGTGGTGGTGGGGCGGACCTGCCTGGTGTCGCTGTCGCGCACCGGCGAGGACGCGGTGGAGGTGCGGGAATACGATCCGGCGGCCAAGGCCTATGTGCCCGGTGGCTTCCATCTGCCGTACGCGAAGCAGACGGTGGTGTGGCTGGACCACGACACCCTGCTGGTGGCCCGGGGCTGGGATTCCAGCGGCACGGCGATGACCCGCGCCGGTTACCCCTATGTGGTCAAGGTTCTGCAGCGCGGCCAGCGGCTGGAAGAGGCGCATGAGATCTTCCGGGGCTTGGTCACCGACACCTCCGTCAGTCCGGCCGTCTTCCGCGACCGCCAGGGCCACCGCGCCATCGTGCTGGTGCGCCGGCCCACCTATTTCACGACGGAGCATTATCTGGTGGAGGGCCGCCGCACCCTGCGGCTGGGCCTGCCGCCGCTGGCGGAACTGGCGGTCCTGGCCAACGGGCAACTGGTGGTGAAATTGGGCCAGGACTGGCAGGCGGCCACCGGCCGCACCTTTCCCGGCGGTTCTTACGTCTCGGTGGATTTGGACGCCGCCCGGCATGAGCCGGCCAAGCTGCGGGCGGCCCCCGTCTACCTGCCCGGCCCGCATGAGGCCGTGACCAACCTGGTGAAGGCCAGGTCGCACCTGGTGGTCACCAGTGACGAGAACGTGCGCGGCCGCCTGACCATTTTGACCCGGGCCGACGGTGGCTGGAAGGCCCAGCGCGTCGATCTGCCGGACATGTCGGCCATCAGCATCAAGTCCAGCAGCGAGGACAAGGACAAGCTCACCGTGTCCGTGGCCGGCTTCCTGACGCCGCAGGCGCTGTGGAGCGTGGACCTGGACAGCGCCGCCGCGACGCTGGTCAAGGCCGGCACGCCCGGCTTCGACGCCAGCCCTTATACCGTCGATCAGTGGCAGGCCGTTTCCACCGACGGCACCGCCATCCCCTACTTCATCGTCCACCGCAAGGACATGGCTCTTTACGGTGACAACCCGACCCTGCTGACGGCCTATGGCGGCTTCAACCTGTCGCGCCTGCCCGCTTATTCCGCCACCATCGGCAAGCTGTGGCTGGACCGGGGCGGCGTCTATGTCGTCGCCAACATCCGGGGCGGGGGGGAATTCGGGCCCGCCTGGCATGAGGCCGCGCTGAAGACGCACCGCCAAAAGTCCTTCGACGATTTCACCGCCGTGGCGCGCGACCTCATCAGCCGCCAGGTGACCCGGTCCGCCCGGCTGGGCATCAGCGGCGGGTCCAATGGCGGGCTGCTCATGGGCGTCGCCCTGACCCAGCACCCGGATCTGTGGGGCGCCGTCGCCATCAAGGTGCCGCTGCTGGACATGCTGCGGTATGAGGCCATCGCCGCCGGCGCGTCCTGGGTGGCGGAGTATGGCAGCGTTTCCGTGCCGGAGGAGCGCGCCTTCCTGGCCAGCATCTCCCCCTATCAGCGGCTGGACCCGACCCGGACCTATCCGGAAACGCTGATCATGACGGCCACCCACGACGACCGCGTGGGCCCCGGCCACGCCCGCAAGTTCGCCGCGCGCATGGAGGCGCTGGGCAAGCCGGTGCTGTTCTATGAGAGCGACGAGGGCGGGCACGGCACCCGGGGCCTGGACGATGCCGCCCGTGCCCGGGGTCCCGCCCTGGAGCTGGCCTACTTCACCTCCCGCCTCATGGGGCGACGCACGGACCACGCGGCCGGCGGCCAGGTGGTGGCGGGCGCCGCGGACTAAGTCGCGGCGCCTCCCCGTCCGCGTTGTGGACGCCGGTGGCGGCGGATGCGACAAAGGGGGCGGTGATGATCGGCGGGGACGGGACGTCCCGGCTTGAGGGGGAAAATCGGATGGCCTTGGGCTTGCGGCGGCGTCTATTGCTGCTGCTGATCGGCACGACCGTGCCCTTCTTCCTGTTGTTGCTGGGCGAAAGCCGGGCCCGGCGGGACGAGGCGATTGCCGCCGCCCAGGCCCAGGCGGCGGATTTGGCCGGCATGGCGGCTGACGATCAGGAGCGCCTGTTGGATCAGGTGCGCCGTCTCAGCCGGGGCTTCGCCGAGCATTCGGCCCAACTGCCCCTGGGACAGTGCGTAGACGACGCCCGCATCCTGAAGGCGTCCCAGCCCTGGGTTTCCAACATCCATGTCGTGCGGCCCGACGGCTCGGTCATCTGCTCTTCCGCCGACCAGCCGTGGTCCAACTACAGCGACCGGGACTATGTGCGCCAGGCCTTCGACACCGGCCGGCCCAGCACCAGCGACTATATTTTCGGTCGGCCCAGCAACCGGGTGATCATGGGAACCGCCCAGCCGGTGTTCGCGGCCACCCCGGCGGCCACGGGCACCAACGACCATCCGGGCGCCGAGCCGGCCAAGCCCGTGCTGGTGGTGATGGCGGGCCTCAGCATGGACTGGATCGAAAAGACCGGCGCCCGCTTCGCCCATGAGGATTCCCTGTTCCTGGTGCTGGACCGCACCGGCACGGTGCTGGCCCGCCTGCCGGAGCGGGGGGATCTGGTGGGCCGGAACTTCAAGGACCATCCCTTCGTCCAGGCGGTGTTGACGGGAACCACCGACCGGGGTGAGTTCGTCACGCTGGACGGGGTCGATCGGCTGGTGGGCATGGCCACGCTGCCTGGCAGCGGCGCTCATGTCGTGGTGGCGGTGGACCGCGCCGCCGTCCTCGCCCCTATCCTGGAGGACCAGCGGCGCACCCTGGCGTTCGGCGGCGTGGCCGCGCTCTGCGCCCTGTTGCTGGGCTGGGTGGGGGTGGAGGCGACGGTGCTGCGGGGCGTTGTGTCCCTGCGCCATGCCGTTTCCCGCTTGGCGGCCGGTGACCGTGGCGCGCGGGCCGATGTCGCCCCTGGCGCCGCGGAGTTTGTGCAACTGGCCCGCGCCTTCAACGACATGGCGGTGGCGCTGGACCGGCACGAGCGCGACATCGCCCAGCGCGAGGCCCAGTTCCGCGACCTGACAGAGGTTTCCAGCGACTGGTTCTGGGAAACGGATCCCCAGGGCCGTTTCATCCAGATGTCCCAGGGGGTGGCCAGCCTGGGCGTGCCGGCGGCGCATTTCCTGGGACGCACCCGCCGCGATTTCGCCATCGACCCCGACAGCGGGGACTTCCGGGCCTATGAGGAATGCCTGGCCGCGCGCCGCCCCTTCCGCAACCTGGCCTACAGCCTCCATGGCGAGGATGGGGTCCCCCGGCATGTGGTCGTCAGCGGCAAGCCCGTCTTCGATGAGGCCGGCACCTTCCTGGGCTATCGCGGATCGGGGCGCGACCGCACCAGCCAGGTGGCGGCGGAGGAGCGGTTGCGCCTGCTTCAGTCCGTCGCCGTCCATGCCACGGACGGCATCATGATCACCGAGGCGGGCAGCTTGGAGGAGCCGGGCCCCCGCATCATCTTCGTGAACGAGGCCTTCACCGCCGTGACGGGCTACCCGCGTGAGGAAGCGGTGGGACGTTCCCCCCGCTTCCTGCAAGGGCCGCTCACCGACAAGGCCGCGCTGGAGCGGATCGGCCAAGCGCTGAAAGCCGGGGAACCGGTGCGCCAACGCCTGCAGAACTACACGCGCGATGGGCAGGCCTTCTGGGCGGACCTGGCGATCTTCCCCGCCCGGGTGGACACGCGGATCACCCACTATGTCGCCTTGTTGCGCGACGTGTCGGACCAGGTGGCGGCGACGCTGCAGCTGAACGCCCAGGTGACGGAACTGGAGGCCGCGCGTGCCACCCTTCAGGCCCAGCGGACCCTGCTGGACAGCGTGCTCAACGCCTCCCTGGACGTCGTCTTGGCCTATGAGACCGTGCGGGACCAGGATGGCTCCGTCAGCGACTTTCGTTTCGCCCTGGTCAACGTCGCGGGAGAAAGAATGGTGGGCCGCGCCGCCGCCGACCTGGTGGGCCAGGGCCTGAAGGAACTGTTCCCCGAACTGGCCCGCGATGGTCTTTTCACCCGCCAGGTAGAGGTGGTGGACACGGGCATCCCCGCCAGTTTCGAATACCACCGCGATCTGGACGATCGCTGGTTCCGCGTCACCGCCGTGCCCTGGGGACGCGGCCTGGTGGTGACGCTGTCGGAAGTGACCCGGGAGAAGAAGCGCGAGGGCGAACTGGCCGCCCTGGCCGAGGATCTGGCGGGCGCCAAGCAGGCGGCGGAGGCGGCCAGCCGCGCCAAATCGGATTTCCTGGCCAACATGAGCCACGAGATCCGCACCCCCATGAACGGCATCATGGGCATGACCCAGATCCTGCTGGGCACCCCCCTCGTCGCGGAACAACGGGCCTATGCGGAGGCCATCCACGACAGCGCCCAGGGCCTGCTGAACATCATCAACAACATCCTGGACATCTCCAAGCTGGAGGCCGGCAAGGTCGAGCTGGAGACGGTGGACTTCGCCCTGGGAGAGGTGGTGGACGGCGTGATGGCCCTGGTTTCGCCCCAGGCGCGGGAGAAGGGCCTGGAACTGACCGCCACCCTGGTGCCCGAGGCGGCCGGCGCCTACAACGGCGATCCCACCCGCCTGCGGCAAGTGCTGCTGAACCTGATGGGCAACGCCGTCAAGTTCACGGCCGAGGGCCGCGTCTGCCTGACGGTGTCGCTGGTTCCGGCGGAGGCGGTCGCGGGGAAGGCGATGCCGGATGCGCGCCGCCCTCTTCGGTTCACCGTCGCCGATACCGGCGTGGGCATGGACGCGGACCAGCAAGGCCGTCTGTTCCAGAAGTTCACCCAGGCCGACACCTCCATCAACCGCCGCTTCGGTGGTACGGGCCTGGGCTTGGCGATTTCCTGGGAGCTGGTGCGGCTGATGGGCGGGACCATCGCCCTGGATAGCGCGCCGGGCGCGGGCTCCACCTTCATCGTGGATGTTCCGCTCAGGTCCGCCGGCGCGCACGGGGACCATACCGTCGCCGGGGCCGCCGCCGGTGGTCGGGGCGACGCCGCGTCCCCCGTGGAGCAACGGGCCGGTCGCCAGGCGCCGCCGCGGGGACGGGGCCGGCACCTGCTGCTGGTCGACGACAACATGGTCAACCGCTCCGTCGCGCGCATCATGCTGGAACGTGAGGGCTATACCGTCGATATGGCGGAGGATGGGCAGGCGGCGGTGGCCGCATGCCGTGCCACCGCCTACGACCTGGTGCTGATGGACGTGCAGATGCCGGTGATGGACGGGGTGACCGCCACCCGGGCGCTGCGCCGCGATTTGGGCCTGCGCCGCCTGCCCATCCTGGCCATGACCGCCAACGCCATGGTGGGCATGCGCGAGGATTATCTGGCCGCCGGCATGGACGACTATGTCTCCAAGCCCTTTGACCAGCAGCAGTTCCTGGATACGGTCGCCCGCTGGGTGGCCAGCGGTGCCGATCATGGCGAAACCACCCCGGGCGACATGGCCGCCCCGGCCGCGCGACCGACGGCCATGGAGGACGACGACGCCAGTCTCTGCCGCCTGGATCCAGCCCCCCTGGCGGCGCTGCAGGCCCTGGTGCCGCCGGCGGATTTCGCCATCCTGGTACGTAACTTCGTGGAACATGGCGAGGCCCGCGTCCGCCGCGTCGGGGCCCTGGCGCAGGCCGGCGACCTGGCCTCCCTGCGGGCGGAGGCGCAAGATCTGGTCGCCACCACCGGCAACGCCGGTCTCAGCGGCCTCCAAGCCCTGGGCCGCCAGTTGATCGACGCCTGCGCCGCCGGCGACACCCTTCGCGCGCGCGCGGTGGCCGCCCGGGCGGCGCGCGTCGGTCCGGCCGCCTGGGCCGCGCTGGGCCGGCGCTTCGCTGGCAGGGCGATGGAGACAGCGGACAGCTAGCTGTTGATAGGCGATGGATTGGGGACCGGGCGCCCTGATAGAGTGCGCCGACGGTTCGGCGTCGACCAAGGCAGGAGATGAGCGTGACGGCAGGGGCACAGGCGGCAATCGCGCTGGACGAGGCGGCGATCGGCCGCTGGCGGGACCGCATACGCCAGACCACCTTCGCCAACTATCATTTCGAGATGGGCATCGCCCTGCTGATGGGCGGCGACGCCCAGGCGGCCCTCGGCGCCCTGCAGCGCGCGATGGAGATCCAGCCCGATCTGGCCATCGTCTACCCCCTGCTGGTGCTGGCCGAGGAAAGGCTGGGCCATGCCGACGCGGCGCGCCAGCGCCAGGCTGACCTGCAGGCCCGCGCGCCGGCCCTTTGGCTGGACGGCTGCGCCGCCCTGGCCGCCCGGCTGCTGAAGGATGGCAAGGCGGAGGGGGGGGGCTGGGCCCGCCGTGTGGCGGACCAGGCGCCCGCCAGCGATATCCGCGTGCCGGCGCTGGCCGGCCTGGCCGCCCAGGTCCAGGGCCGCGCCGGCGATGCGCTGGCCGCCTGGGCCCACGCGCTGACCTTGGGGACGGACATCCCGGCGGCCTCCGCCGAGGATGTGGCGACCGCCCTCGCCGATGTATCCAACACGCTGTTCGCCTATTGGGATGATGGCCAGGTGCAGCGCACGGAACTGGCGCTGGCGGCTGCGCAGGTCGCCAGCCGGCTGGTGCCCACCCGCCCGGACCTGCGCTTTCAGGTCATCCGCTGCCTGGTCCGGCTGGTGCGCCCGCAGGAGGCGCTGCCGGAGATTGAGCGCTACCTCGCCGATTCAGGATCCGGCGGCGAAGACAAGAACCTGCTGCACCAATGGGGCATGCGCGACCTGTGCGCCGGCGACCTGGCGGCGGCGGAAGAACATTTCGCGCGGTGCGCCGCGATCGATACCGGCTGGGCCGTGCCGGAAAGCTATCGCGCCGTGGTAGCGCTGCGCCGGGGGGATGCCGCGCAGGCCATGGCCCATGCCCAGGCGGGTTGCCAGCGGGAGCCGCGCAACTATTTCGCCAACCAGTGCCGGGGTCTGGTGGAGTTTGAAACCGGGGCCCTGGCCCAGGCGGTGGCCAGCCTGCGGCAGGCCAGCGCGCAGGCGCCCAACCAGCCCCTGACCAAGCTGCTGCTGGCCATGGTCCTGGATGGCGCCGGCCAATCCCAGGAAGCCGTCGCCACCTACCGAGAAGCCAACCAGGAAGGCGGCCCGCTCATGCAGCGCCAGTTGGCCCTCTATCCGGCCGGCTATCAGGAACGACTGGCCCGGTTGGCCGCCCGGGCGGGCTGATCACGCCCCGGCCAGCCGTGCCAGTGCCGCCGCCACCCGGTCAACGTCGCCGTCCGTCATGGCCGGGAACAGCGGCAGGGACAGGCAGGCGCCGTACCAGCCATCGGCGCCCGGCAGGTCCAGGCGGCCATAGCGCGCCCGGTAATAGGGCTGGTGGTGGACCGGGATGTAATGCACCTGGCTGCCCACACCGGCCGCCCGCAACTGCGCCATGACGGCGGCGCGGTCCCGGCCCAGCGCCGCGAAGTCCAGCAACGCCACGTACAGGTGCCAGGCGGGCGTCCCGCCGCTGCGCCCGGCGGGCCGGATGAGGGGAGCCAACGGCGCCAACCGGTCGTCATACCGGGCCGCCATCTCCGCCCGGCGGGCCACGAACCGGTCCAGCTTGCCCAATTGGCTCAGGCCCAGCGCGGCCTGGATGTCGGTCAGGCGGTAATTGTACCCCGGCGACGGCATCTCGTAATACCAGGGGTTGATGGCACCATCGGCGGCGAAGGCCGCCTCGCGGTCCTGGAAGGCTGCCGGGTCGCGCACCATGCCGTGGCTGACGTCGCGGCGCAGGGCGCGCGCCAGGGCGTCGTCGTTGGTGGTGACCATGCCGCCTTCGCCGGCGGCGATGGTCTTGACGGGATGGAAGGAGAAGCAGGCCATGGCGGACCGATCGCAGGCGCCGATGGCGATGCTGTCCCCCCCGCGCCCGGCGCGCCGGCTGCCCACGGCGTGGCAGGCGTCCTCGATCAGGGCCAGGCCGCGCGCTTCGGCCAGGTCGGCCAGGGCGTCCATGTCCGCCGCCTGGCCGGCCAGGTGGACCGGTGCCAGGGCCCGCACCCGCCAGCCGGCGGCCTCCGCCCGCGCCAGTGCCGCCTCCGCCTGCGCCCGGCCCATCAGGCCGGTCAGGGGATCAACGTCGGCGAACGCCACCTCCGCCCCGCAATAGCGGGCGGCGTTGGCCGTGGCCAGGAAGGTGACGCTGGGCACCACCATCGCGTCCCCCGGCCCCAGGTCCAGGGCCATGCACGCCAGGTGCAGGGCGGCGGTGCCGTTGGCGCAGGCGATGGCGTGCCGGGCGCCCACCACGTCGGCGAAGGCCTGTTCGAAGCGGCTGACGGTGGGCCCCTGGGTCAGCCAGTCGCCCCGCAGCACGGCGGCGACGGCGGCGATGTCGTCCTCGTCTATGCTTTGCCGGCCATAGGGCAGGAAGGGCGGGGGTGTGGCCATCACGGCCTCTGCAACAGCACGGCCAGGCGTTCGGGCGTCAGCCAGTCGGTGTTGCTGTCGCTGCGGTAGCTGAAGCCGTCGGCCACGGGCTTGGCGCCCAGCTTGACGTAGGCCTGCCGCGTCCACCAGTTGAACGCCGGCTCGATGACGTAGCGGTCCTCCATCTCGAAGGTCTGGCGGCTGTCATCCTCGGTGATCATGACCTCATGCAGCTTTTCGCCGGGGCGGATGCCAATCACCTTGTGCGGCAGATCCGGCGCCATGCAGCGGGCCAGGTCGCTGACCCGCATGCTGGGGATCTTGGGCACGTAGATCTCGCCCCCCTGCATCATGCCGAAGCAGGAGGCCACGAACTCCACCCCATGCTGCAGGGTGATCCAGAAGCGCGTCATGCGGTCGTCGGTGATGGGCAGTTCCGCCGCGCCCTCGGCGATCAGGCGGCGGAACAGGGGGATGACGCTGCCGCGCGACCCCACCACGTTGCCATAGCGCACGACGGCGAACCGGGTGCCCACCGACCCCGACAGGTTGTTGGACGCCACGAAAATCTTGTCCGACGCCAGCTTGCTGGCGCCATACAGGTTGATGGGGCTGGCCGCCTTGTCGGTGGACAGGGCGATGACCTTGCGCACGCCGGCGGCGAGCGCCGCGTGCACCACGTTTTCCGCGCCATAGACGTTGGTGCGGATGCATTCGATGGGGTTGTATTCCGCCGTGGGCACATGCTTCAGGGCGGCGGCGTGGATGCAGTAGTCGACCTCGCGCATCGCCATTTCCAGGCGCGACCGGTCCCGCACATCGCCGATGAAAAAGCGCAGCACGCCTTCATGCGCGGCACCCAGCTGCTGCTGCATCTCGTACTGTTTGAATTCATCGCGGGAGAAGATGATGATCCGGCGCGGCTTGGCGTGTTCCAGAAGATAGCGCACGAACTGGCGGCCAAAGGACCCCGTTCCGCCGGTGATCAGGATGGACGCGCCGTTGAAATCGGCCATGGCGGATTTGAGGAATTTCGACGTCATGTCTGCTCCCGCCGCCGACGGGACCGTCCCCCCGGCCAGAAAGTCGCGGTGATCGCCGCAAAGGACGGTCGCCGGATGAATTGCGGGAGTATAGCGCCAACACCGCTGCAAGTATCAACAATCTGTGTGGTTTATGTAGTCACCCCACAACTGCTATCCTGAAGGGGTGGTTACACGGGGATGACCCCCACGGCCGGCGGGCGGTGGGCGGTTCAATCTCCAAACAATGTCCCTGACAGGTGAAGAATGGTCCACGGCGGGGCCGGGAACGGTGCGAAGGGTGGCGGCGACACCGCTGGCCTGTTGGCCCAGGCCATGGACCGGCACCGCGCGGGCGACCTGGCGGGGGCGGAGGCGCTGTACCGTCGCATCCTGGCCATCGACCCGGCGCACCCCGACGCGCTCAACCTCGGCGGCGTCGCCTGCCATCAGCAGGGGCGGTCGGCGGAGGGGCGCGCCCTGGTGGAACGCGCGCTGGCCGTGCGGCCGGACGACCAGGGGATCCTGGAAAACCTGAGTCTTTTGGTGCTGGAGCAGGGGGACGCGGCGGCGGCGGTGGCCTTGCTGACCCGCACCCTGCGCCTGCATCCGCGATCCCTCTCCGCCTGGCGGTCGCTGGCCCTGGCCCATCGCGCGTTGAATGATTATCCGGCGGCCCAGGCGGCGTACGGCAGCCTGCTGGACATCGCCCCCACGGACGTCTGGGCGCTGTCCAGTCTCAGCGACCTGATGCGCCAGCTTTACGATGGCGACGGCGCGCTGATCATGGCGCGCCGGGCGCTGGCGCAGGATCCGACCAGCCAACAGGCCCTGATCGCCCTGGCCAACGCGCTTCAGGTCCAGGGTGACCTGGTGGGGGCGGACGCGGCGTTCACGCAAGCGCTGGCGCTGTATCCCGAAGATCCGGTCGCCCACCACAATCGCGCCCCCGTGCGGCTGGCCCTGGGCCGGCTGCGGGACGGCTGGGACGATTACGCCTATCGTTTCGTTGTCGGAAATACCAAGCCTTGGCGCTACCCTGACCGGCCCCGCTGGGCGGGGGATGCTCTGCGGGGGCGGCGCCTCATGATCTGGCGCGAACAGGGATTGGGGGATGAATTCATGTTCTCCCCCTTTTACGTCCCGGCCATTCGCGCCGCCCTGGCATCCGGCGGCAGTGTCGTCATCCTGACCGAACCCCGGCTGGTGGGCCTGATGGGCCGCTATCTGCGGCGGGACCTGCCTGATTTGGCCGACCGGGTGGAGTTGCGACCCGAACCCCAGGCCGGCGACGATTTCGACGTGCATCTGCCCGCCGGCAGCCTGCCGGCCCTGTTCGGCGACAGCCTGCGCGCGTTCGCCGGACGCGCCGGCGGCTGGCTCTCCGCCGAAGCCGCGGCCGTGGCGCGGTGGCGCCAGCGGCTGGCGGCCTTGGGGGCGGGCCTGAAGATCGGCATGTCCTGGACCTCCGGGGTCAAGGCGCCGCACCGGGATCCCAATTATCTGGGGCTCACGCGCTGGGCACCCTTGCTGTCCCTGCCCGGCATCGTCTGGGTTGATCTGCAATACAGCGACGTCACGGCCGAGCGGCGGGCTGCCGCGGCGGAGGGCGTGCCCCTGCCGCACCGCTTCGCCGACCTGGACCAGCGCAACGACATCGAGGGCGTGGCCGCCCTGGTTTCCGCCCTGGATTTGATCATCACCGCGCCCACCTCCGTCGGGGAACTGGCCGGGGCCCTGGGCGTGCCCATCTGGCGCCTGGAGCTTGAGGGCGATTGGTCCATGCTGGGGACGGGTGTGCGGCCCTGGTACCCGTCCATGCGCATCTTTCCGGCCAAGACCGTGGCCGACGCCCTGGACAGGGTGCGGATCACCCTGGCGGCACTGGCTGATTTCGATATCGAAATGAAACCGATGGCGTCGGTGCCGGCCTCCCCCCCGCCGGTGCTGCCCACCCTCGTCCAGGCCTACGACCTGTTCTCGGCGGGTCGCCCCGCCGAGGCGGTGGCCGCACTCGATACCTTGCTCCAGTGGGGCACGCTGGCGCCGCCAGCCCGGGCCCAGGCCCTGCATCTGCTGGGCCTGGCCCGTTTCCAGGCAGGCGACGCCGCCGGGGCGGTGCCGGCGATCGAGCAGGCCTTGACCCTGTTGCCACCCGGCCAATCGGCCATGCCCTTGAACAATCTGGGCAACATCCTGCGCCAGCTGGGCCGCCCGGCGGAGGCGGAAGACGCCTACCGTCGCGCCCTGGCGGCGGACCCCGCCCTGGCGCCGGCCGCGTCCAACCTGGGGGCGCTGCTGCGCGACCGCGACGATTTGGCGGGGGCGGAGGCCGCCTTGCTGCACGCCTTGCGCATGGCCCCGGACAATGCGGAGGCGCTGGTCAACCTGGCGGGGACCATGACCGCCCTGGGCGCGCCGTGGCAGGCGGAATCCCTGGCGCGGCAGGCGCTGACGCTGGCGCCGGACATGGCGCACGCGCAGGGCAACCTGGGCACGGCGCTGGTGGCCCAGGGCCGCCTGGCCGATGGCGCACGCTGCCTGGCCGCCGCGGCGGCGCGGGATCCCGGGGAGGCCCTGATCGCCTTCAACCTGGGCCTGGCCCGCCTGGCGCAAGGCGACCTCACCGCCGGCTGGTCCGGCTATGCCCGCCGTGCCCTGGGGGGGCAGGCGGCGGCCCCGCTGCCGGCCCCGCCCTGGCGCGGCCAGCCCCTGGACGGTCGTACCCTGCTGGTGCGGCGCGAGCAGGGATTGGGGGATGAGCTGCTGTTCGCCAGCCTCTATCCGGATCTCATGGGCCAGGTGGGGCGCCTGGTCATTGATTGCGAGCCGCGCCTGGCCGCGTTGTTCGGCCGTGCCTTTCCCGGCGCCGTCATCGCCCCGGGGGGCCAGGATGCGCCGCCGGTGGATGCCGCCCTGTCGGCGGGCGATCTGCCGGCCCTGCTGCGGCCCGCCCTGTCGCGGTTCGCCGAGGGGCGCCCCGCTTACTTGACCGCCGACCCTGCCTTGGCGAGCGTCTGGGCTGGGCGCCTTGCCGCGCTGGGCTCCGGGCTGAAGGTGGGCCTATGTTGGCGCAGCGGCCTGCGCACCGCCGAACGCGGACGCCTGCTGTATCCGCAGCTGGATGAATGGGACCCCCTGCTGCGGCTGGCCGGCATCCAGTTCATCAGCCTCCAATATGATTCGGCGGCGGCGGAGCCGGAGATCGTGGCGGCGGAGGCGCGCCTGGGCATACGCATCCACCGTTGGCCCGATCTCGACCAGCGTGACGACCTGGACGCGGTCGCCGCGCTCATGTCCGGGCTGGACCTGGTGGTGGCGGCCGGCACCGCCGTGTCGGAACTGGCGGGCGCTTTGGGGGTGCCCTGCTGGCGCCTGGGTCCCACCTTTGAATGGACGCGGCTGGGCACCGGCGCGCGGCCCTGGTTTTCCAGCCAGCAATCCTTTTTCCCGCCGGAGGGCGAGGTCATCGGCGTCACGCTGCCGGGCCTCGCCTGGCGGCTGGCCAGCCTGGCCGCCGCCGTTCCAGCCAGTATCCCAGCCAGTATCGACGCGCCGCCGGCCTCTCCCGACGCGCTGTATGCGGAAGGCATGGCGGCCCGCGACGCTGGCGACACGGATAGGGCCGTTGACCGGCTGGGCCGGGCGGCGGATGCGGGGCATGCGGTCGCGTTGGCGGCGCTGGCCGGCCTGCTGCGGCGGGAACAGCGCTGGGCGGCGGCGGCCGACCGCTATCGCCAGGTGCTGGCCCTGGGGCCCGACAATCCGGACGCCCTGTCCGGCCTGGGGCTGGCGCTGGTGGGCCTGGGCCAGGCGGCGGATGGCTTGCGCTGCCATGACCGGGCCCTGCGGTTGGCGCCGGGGCGTGCCGCCCTGCATGCCAACCGGGGCCTGGCGTTGGACGCGCTGGGCGATCTGAAGGCGGCGGCGGAGGCGCAGCGCCGCGCGACAGAGGCCGACCCCGCCTGGATCGGCGGCTGGGTCAACCTGGGTCTGGCCCTGACCAAGCTGAACGAGGCCGCCGACGCGCGGGAGGCGTTCGTCCGGGCGCTGGCCATGGAGCCGACCTCGGTTCCCGCCCTGCTGGGGTTGGCCAGCCTGTGTCAGTTGATGGGCGATCCGGGGGGCGGCCTTGTCCATCTGCGCGCGGCCCTGGCGGTGCAGCCGGACAGCCCCGACGTCCACCTCACCCTCGGCCGGCTGCTTTACGACATGCATCGCATGACGGAGGCCCGCGAGCATTACCGACGCGCCCTGGAACTGCGGCCAGGTTGGCCCGCCGCCCGGGTCAACATGGCCTATGCCGCGCTGGAGCATGGCGAGCTGGCGGCGGGGTGGCGCGATTATCCCGCCCGTTTCGCCGTGCCGGACAGCCCGGCCCGGGCGGATCTGACCCTGCCGGCCTGGACCGGGGGCGACGTGCGGGGCCGCACCTTGCTGGTGTGGGCGGAGCAAGGCCTGGGCGATGAGATCATGTTCGCCGGCTGCCTGCCCGATCTGCTGCGATGGCTGGGCGCGCGCGGCTGCCGCCGGCTGGTGGTGGAGATGGATGCCCGGCTTGCCGGCCTGCTGGCCCGTGCCCTGGCCCCCCAAGTGCCGGCGGGCATGGTCCTGGACGTGCGGGGCCGCACCAACACCCCGCGTGATGCCGACATGCATGTGCCCCTGGGCGGTTTGCCGGCCCTGCTGCGCGGGGCGCTTGGGGACTTCCCGACGACCACCGATCCCTGGCTGCGGCCCGACCCGGAACGGGCGGCGGCGTGGCGGGACCGGCTGGCCGCCCTGGGGTCCGGCCTGAAGGTGGGCTTGAGCTGGCGCAGCGGCTTGCGCAGCCTGGGGCGTCAGAACCTGTACCTGACCCTGATGCAGATGGCGCCGCTGCTGACCGTGCCGCACACCCATTTCGTGGTGCTGCAATATGACGCCCGCGCGGGTGATGCCGCGGCGGAGATGGCGGAGGTGATCGCCGCGACCGGCGTGACCCTGCATCTGTGGGACGACCTGGACCTCAGGAACGACCAGGAGGGCGTGGCCGCCCTGATGGCCGGGTTGGACCTGGTGGTGTCCGCCGGCACGGCGGTGGGCGAACTGTCCGCCGCCCTGGGCGTGCCCACCTGGCGCTTCCAGCACATGGCCGGCTGGGCGGCGCTGGGCACCGGCACGCGGCCCTGGCTGCCGGCGCAGCGCCTGTGGCTGTCGGGCTGGGGCCCGCCCGAGCAGGTGGTGCCGGCCATGCGCCAAAGCCTGCTGCGCCTGGCTCAGGAGGCGGCGGCCCCGCCCGACGGGGCGACGGTCGGGTCCGGCATGGCCGCGCACCGCGCGGGCGATTTGGCGGCGGCGGCGGCGGCCTACCGCGCCGTGCTGGCGCGGGCGCCGCAGGATGTCGATGCCCTGCACCTGCTGGGCGTGGTCCTGATGCAGGTTGGCGAGGTGGAGCAGGCGGTACACCTGCTGCGCCAGGCGGTGGCCGTGGACCCCGGCTTCGCCCAGGCCCACAACAGCCTGGGCGGGGCCCTGCGCACGCTGGGCGATCTGGCGGGCGCGCAGGCGGCCTTCGCCACCGCCACCGAGTGCGCCCCTGATTACGCCGAAGCCTGGGGCAATCTGGCCGGCACCCATAACGACCGGGGCGCCTGGGCCCCAGCGCTGGCGGCGGCGGAGCGGGCGCTGGCCCTGCGCCCCGGCTATGCCAAGGTGCTGGTGGAACAGGCGCGCGCCCTGGCCGGCCTGGGGCGGACGGGGCAGGCCCTGCACGCCGCGCGGGCCGCCGTGGCGGCGGAGCGGACACCCCACACCCTGACCAACCTGGGCCTGGCCCTGGGGGCGGAGGAGATGTGGGGCGCCGCCCGCCTGGAGCATGAACGGGCCCTGGCCCTGGACCCCGGCTATGTCGAGGCCGCCAACAACCTGGCCTTGACCTGGCTGGGCCAGCGCGGCCCCACGGGCGAGGTGGCGCGGCGTATGCAGTCGCTGGCGCGCGACGGCTTTCGGAGGGCGCTGGCCCTGCGGCCGGACTTCCCCCCGGCGCGCTACAACCTGGCCGTCCTGGACCTGGCGGAAGGGCGGCTGAACCCGGGGTGGGACGGGTATCAGGCCCGCTTCGCCGCTGGCCAGGCCCTGCCCGACCGGCGTTTCCCCCAGCCCCGTTGGCAGGGGGAGGCGCTGGGCCGCCGCCGTCTGCTGGTCTGGCGGGAGCAGGGGCTGGGGGACGAGCTGATGTTCGCCAGCCTCTACCACGACCTGATCGCCGCGCATCCCGAGGCGGAATTCGTCCTGGAATGCGACGCGCGGCTGGTGGGCTACTTCACCCGGGCTTTCGCGGCGGCGACCCGCGTGACGGTGGTGGCGGATTTCATCACCGCCCAGGCTGCCGGCGCCGACCTGCACATCCCCGCCGGCGGGCTGCCCCGGCTGTTGCGCGGACGGCTGGGCGACTTCGGTGGCCAACCCTACCTGACGCCGGATCCGGCGCACCTGGACCATTGGCGGCGGCGGCTGGACGCGCTGGGGCCCGGCCTGCGGGTGGGCCTGTGCTGGCAAAGCATGGTGCGGGATCTGGACCGCGACAGCGCCTACACCCGCCTGGCCGACTGGGCGCCCCTGCTGCGCCTGCCGGGGGTGATACCCGTCATGCTGCAATATGGCGAGGTCGAGGATGAGGTGCGCGCGGTGGAGGCGGCCCTGGGCATCACCCTGCACCGTTGGCCGGACACCGACCTGCGCCTGGATCTGGAGGCCGCGGGCGCCCTGACCGCCTGCCTGGACGTGGTGGTCACGGCCCCCACCTCCGTCGGTGAGCTGGCGGGCGCCTTGGGCGTGCCCGTGTGGCGGGTGGGCACGCGCCTCGACTGGTCCATGCTGGGCACGGCCGTGCGGCCCTGGTTCGCCACCATGGCCGTGGTCCCGGCCCCCGCCGATGGCCGCGCGGCCGATGCGGTGGCGCCGGTTGTGGTGGCGCTGGACCGGCTGCGTCAAACGCCACCGACCTCTGCCCCAACGCCGCCGCCGGAGCCGGACGAGGACGCGCTGCTGGCCGATGCGGCGGCCCGCCACCAGGCGGGCGACGCCGTTGGCGCCCTGCCGCTGTACCGCGCGGTGCTGGACCGCCAGCCGGACCAGCCGGTGGCCCTGCACCTCATGGGGCTGGCCTTGGCGCAGGTGGGCCGGACGGAGGCGGGCCTGCCCTTCCTGCGCCGGGCGGTGGCGTTGATGCCCGATTATGCCGCCGCGCACTCCAACCTGGGGAACGTGCTGCAATCACTGGGCCGGCCGGCGGAGGCGGAGGCCCACTACCGTCAGGCGCTGGCGGCGACGCCGGACCGGCCGGACCTGCTGACCAACCTGGGCAACGCCCTGCTGGCCCAGGGACGGGCGGCAGAAGCGGCGGCCTGCCAGGAACGGGCGCTGGCCTTGGCGCCGGACCTGGCGGCGGCGGCGTCCAACCTGGGCACCGCGCTGCTGGCGCTGGACCGGCCGGCGGCGGCCGTCGACGCCTTTCGCCGGGCGCTGGGCGGGGCCTTGACGCCGCGCCAGGTGCCGGACACGCCGGACCCGGTCATCATCGACGCCCTCTGTGGCCTGGGCGAGGCGCTGCGCCGGGATGGGGACCTCTACGCCGGCCTGCCCTGGCTGGACCGGGCCGTGGCGCTGGCGCCCGACCAGGCGACGGTGTGGAACAACCGGGGGCGCTGCCTGAACGACGCCGGCCAGTACGCCGCCGCAGGCGACAGCTACGCCCGCGCGGTGGCGCTGGACCCAGCCCTGGCCACGGCGCGCCTCAACCGTGGCTTGGTCGATCTGCAATTGGGCGCGCTGTCCCGCGGCTGGCAGGGATACGCCTATCGCTTCGTGGCGGAGGACAAGGGCCATGCGCCACGGTTCGACCGGCCCGCCTGGCGCGGCGAAAGCCTGGCGGGGCGCAGCCTCAGGGTCTGGCATGAACAGGGCCTGGGGGACGAACTGCTGTTCGCCAGTCTCTATCCCGCCCTGGCCGCGCTGGCGGCGGATCAGGGGGCCAAGGCCGTTTCCGTGGAATGCGATCCGCGCTTGGCCGGACTACTGGGCCGCAGCTTCCCCACCCTGCGCTTTCTGCCGCTGCCGCGCCGAACGGGGGCGGGCGCGCTGGAGGCGGCGGGGGCCGACCTGACGGTGGCGGCCGGGGATCTGGCGGCCCATCTGGCGCCGACGCTGACGGGTTTCGCCGGCCGCGACGGTGGCTTTCTGCGGCCGGATCCGGAAAAGGTGGCCCATTGGCGGGACCGGCTGGTGGCGCTGGCGCCGGGGCGTCCCCTGGTGCTGGGCGTGGCATGGCGGTCGGGGCAGCTGGGTTCCGAACGGTCCCGGGTCTATTCCACCCTGCCGCAATGGCTGCCGCTGCTGTCCCTGCCGGGGGTGGTGGCGGTCAGCCTGCACTACCAGCCGGCGGAGGAGGAGATCGCGGCCCTGGCGCGCGACCACGGCATCACGCTGCATCGCTTCCCGGACGCCGATTTGCGCGACGATCTGGAAACGGCGGCGGCGCTGACCGCCGCCTGTGACCTGGTGATCAGCGCCGCCACCTCGGTGGGGGAAATGGCCGGGGCCGTGGGCACCCCCTGCTGGCGCTTCGCGTCGCGCGACTGGACCACGCTGGGCACGGGTGTGCGGCCCTGGTTCCCGTCGCACCGCCTGTTCGCGCTGGAGGATTACGACCTGCGGCCGGCGGCGGCGCTGGCCGCCATGGCCATTGAACTGCGCCGCCTGGCCGCCGCCTGACGTCAGCGCTGGGCGGGGATGTCCCACTCCTGCAGGGTGCGGCTGGGCGCGTCGCCCTCGTCGAAGCCGTGGATGGCGATATGGGTGCGCCCGCTGCGATAGGCCCAGACCTCCGCCCAGGCGAAAAGGCGGTCCACCTCCTGCGTGCCGCCGGCCTTCACCGCCGCCAGGGGGGAGCCGCCGGACCCGATGATGACCTGCCAGGCCTGGCCGCCCTGGGCCTTGGTCGGCTGCCAGGCGTGGAAGATGTGCTCGTGGCCGCAGAAGTACGTCGCGTGGTGGCGTTCGACCGTCTGCCAGAAGGCGTCGCGCAGCCCCACGTCGCCCGCGTCCAGGCCGGTTTCCTTCTCCATCTTTTCCGCCTTGCCGTTCTTGGCCACGGGGAAGTCGTAGCCGTAAGCCATCTTGTGGCCGAAGACATAGAGATGGGTGGCGCCGCGCGCCTGCGCCGCCGTCAGGTCGGCCTCCAGCCAGGCGACGGGGGCGGTGCCGTCGGCGCCGCTGGGGTCGGTGTTGATGACGGCGATGTGCACGGGGCCGGCGTCGAAGCTGTAGGTCAACTGGCGCTGGTCGCTGGTGATGCGGTCGGTGCCGGAGGCGGGGGCGTTGTCCACCGACCAGTGCGTGGCCGGCACGCCGGTCAGCCGCTGCCACAGCGCGGTGTCCAGCAGCAGGTCGCCCATGTTGGCGCGCCAGGAATCCTCATTGGCGGGGTTCGCCAGCTTCAGGGTCTTGCCGTTCGGCTGCTTGACCTTGCTTTCCGTCTCATGGTTGCCGGCGACGGGAAGGACATAGGTGCCGGCCTCCATCAGCGGCGCCATCATGCCGCGCCAATAGGCGTACTGGCGGTCCAGCAGCGACCGATCGGGGCTGTAGCCCATGACCATGTCGCCCAGGAAGATCAGCGCCTGGGCGTGCGCCGCCTCCACCTCACGGTTGATGCGGGCCAGTTGCCGCGTCGCCTGCAGGAAGGGCGCGTCATGGATGGTCAGGCGGGGGTCGTCCGGATCCTGCCGGCTGTCACCTACGGTGGCGAAGTGGAACACCACCGGGTCGCCGGGGGGCGGGGCCTCGGTGGGCGCCGCGTTTGCCACGGACAGGGGCAGGCAGACACCGGCGAGCGCCAGCAGGCGGGCGGGGCGGATCATGGCGGGATACCCTGTGTTGGAGGGGCGGGGGAGGGCTGCCGTGCCTTTCCCCCGCCCGGCGGTAGGATCAGTACTTGACCTGGATGGTGCCCTGGATCTGGCGTCCGGCCTGGAAGGTGTAGAGGCCGCCGCCATAGGTGGTGATGGCCCGGTCGTTGGCCAGGTTGAAGGCCGCCAGCTTCAGCCGCACCATGCCGAAGTCGTAGGAGACCGAGGCATCGGTGGTGGTGTAGGCGGGAATCTCCCACGCCTGTCCCGGCGTCAGGAAGGTGCCGTCGGCGGTGGTGGTGGCGGTGCCGCCGTTATAGGCCACGACCTGGCGGCCCACCTGCTTGCGGCTCAGTGACATTTGCCAGGGGCCCTGGTTGAACAGCAGCCCGATGGCGTCCGTCCATTTCGGCACCTTGGTCAGGCCCTGGCGCGCCGTCAGATCCTTGGCGGCGTTGATCGAGCCGTTGGCGAAAAAGGTCACGCCGTTGTCGAAGCTATAGGCCGCCTGGCCTTCCACGCCACTGTACCGGGCGTTGCCGGCGTTGACGTAGAACTGGCCCGTGGGGTCGGCCACCGACAGGTTGGTGACGTCGATGCGGTAGATGTCCGCGTCGATGGTCACGTTGTTGCTGCTCCACACGGCGCCCAACTGGTAGTTGGTGGTTTCCTGGGGCTTCAGGGCGTTCAGGTCCAGGTTGTTGACGTACAGCGTGGACAGGGACGGGATCAGGAAGCCGGTGGCGTACTGGGCGTAGACCGCCACGTCCGGCGTGATCTTGTAATTGGCCGTCAGGAACTTCAGCGTCTTGTCATAGACGTTGTCGCCGTGCAGCGGGCCGCGCGTGAAATTGGCGACGCCGCTGTTTTCCATGGCGGCGTCCACGGTGCGGTCGAAGTTCACGTACTTCACGCCCGGGGTGATGGTCAGCCGGTCGATGGGACGCAGCTCGAAATCGGCGAACATCTGGTACTGCAGCCAGGAACTGTCCTCCAGCGTCTTCACGTTCGAGACGTTGGCCACCACCGGCTTGGTCAGGCTGGAATATTTCAGGTCGTCGATGCCCTGGGTCAGGTCTTGCAGCAGGTTGTGGCGATCGGTGCTGGAGGTTTCGACCAGGCCGCCCACCTTCAGGGTGCCAAAGGTCCAGTCCTTGTTGCCCCGCAGGATGTCGCCGAAGACGCGATAGCGGTTGCCCTTGCTGTATCCACCGATGTCGGTCTTGGGCAGCTTCTTGTTGCCGGGGGCGGAGGTGTTGGCGGCGCCCACCAGGCCGGTGACGTCGTTCACCGATTCCGTCTGGTTGGAATAGAAATTGGTGTAGGCGTCGTTGTCGATGCTGTAGCCGTCGCCCAGGTCGCCTTTCAGGTTGATGTAGTCGAAGTCGCTGGATTTACGCTGCTGGTTGTACTTGTAGTAATGCTCGTCCTTGGGGTTGTCGTTCAGGGCGAAATCCTTGCCATAGGCCACGACCTGGGCCCATGTCTCCCCCGGCCCGGCATCGGACTGGTAGAAGTGCGTGCGGTTGTGGGTGGCGAACAGCGTCGCCTGCCACTTCTCACTGATGGGCACCTGGATCTTGATCAACTGGTTCTGGGCGTCGCCACCGGAAAAGCTCAGCTCGCCATCCGACTGTCGCTCGTCGAAATTCAGCAGGACCTTGGTGCCGCCCAGCGCGTCCAGCTTGCCGGTCTGGATGGTGGACACGAAGTTCTGGGTGTTGAACGAGCCGAAGGTGATCTTCTGCGACAGGCCGAACTGATCGTCCACGGTGGGCGAGAAATAATGGATGGCGCCGCCGAAATTGGCCTGGCCCAGGTCGCCCGCCGCCCCCGGGCCGCGATCCACCACGGCCGACCCGATGGTGGACGCCGGGAAGTACGAGGCCGGGTGATGGGTCGGGTCGTTGGTGTCGCCGAAGGCCATACCGTCGTAGGTGATGTTGTACTGGCCGTCGGCGAAGCCGCGCAGGGTGGTCTTGTTGGTTTCACCCACGCCGCCGCCGTTGGACGCGATGCCGCCGATGCTGGGCGCGATCAGGACGGTGGTGGTGATGTCCCCCGTCTCCGGTGTCGACTGCTCGATATACCGGCGACTGATGATGGATTTCGGCTGGCTCTGGTCCAGCGACGCCTTCACCGGCGCTTCGGCCGCCGCGCGGTTGCGTTCCGCCTCGATCAGGATGGTATCCACCTCCACGCCTTCCGAACCGGTGCCGGCGGTGGCGCGGCTGGCGCCTGCGTCGGGGCCCGCGTCGGCATTGGCGTCGGCCGGTGCCGCCCAGGCGCTGGCCGTCCAGACCATACCCACGGCGCTGCCCGCCAGCAGGGCACGGCGCAGGACGGTGCGGCCCAGGAAGTCGTGGCCCCAGAAGTCATGACGATGGAAACAGCGGCTGCTTTTGCTTTTGTTGAACATTTTTCGGCTCCCCCAGGAAAAACGTTGCGCTTCACTAGGTTTGGCGCCTTGGGGGTGCACGTTAAATTTTGATTGATAAGTTGTTTCGTAATTATTACGCAGAAGAAAATAATCGATAACGACTCAATATTAACGGCTTCGTTAGAATTTAAATAGCCGGCTGGCGGGCAAGCGTTTCCGGGCTGTGCCACACGGAATCACTTGGGTCTTATTGGCGTGTGCCATCCGTCTGGCGGCTTGCTCATGGCCGGATTGGGTCTAGGAATCAATGGATATTGAGAATGAGTGTCACGAAACAAGGTCGCCGCCTGCGCCATTATGACGCGGTGCCGCGGCGGCGGCCGAAATTTGTCCCGCTGTCCGTGCCGGACGTGGTCCCGTTGTCCGTGCCGGACGTGGTCCCGCTGTCCGTGCTGGTCAGCGCGTCAGGATGTTGACGGCGGCGAACAGGTCGATGATGTGGCGGGCGCGCGCATCCCAGGTGTGGTGCGTCGCGGCCTGGTGGAAGCCGGCGCGGGCGATGGCGGCCAGGCCGGCGGGACCGGCCAGGGCGGCCTCCACCCGGGCCGGCAGGGTGTCCAGCGCCGTCCAGCGGTAGAACAGCATGTCGCGCCCGTCGGCATAGTGCCGGTCGTAATACCGGCTGGTGTCCGACAGGACGGCCGCGCCATTGATCTGGGCCGCGAACACCCGCTCATGGCCGCCTGCGACGAAGTTGTTGTTGCTGTTCAGGACCAGCCGGGTGCGCCGCAGCAGGCCCAGCGTCTGCTCGAAACTGCCTTCACCCCGCCAGTCGAAGGCGGGGAAGGGCCGATCCTCCCACCCCTTGCCATAAACCACCAGGGGCACGCCGGCCCGGTTCAGGGTCACCAGCAGCTGGTGGCGGCGGTACGCCTCGACATATTGATAGACCTCCCGCGACTTTTGGATCAGCTGCGTGCGGCTGGCGGGCGGCAGGCAGGTGTCGCGCGTGGCCAGCACCTGGTCGATGGCATCCTCCAGCGCCAGGGTGTCCTGGCTCAGCGCCAGGTCCGCCGCATCATCGAACAGGGTGGTGACGAAGTTGCGTTCGGCGCCGCGCCAGCCGCGCTGGGGCATGCCACGATAGGTGCCGGTGAACAGCAGCGGAATGTCGCGGTCGGCCTCCCACCGCTGGAACAGCTGCCTCTCGTCCGGCATGACCGGCGGGATGCTGGTGTTGGCCCCCGGCGGCATCAGGGACAGGGCCGCGAAATGGTCCGGCGGGAAGCAGTCGCGCGCCAACTTCACATGTGTCTCGTCCAGGAAGCTGACGACGAAGCGCCGATCCATCTTCGTTTCCAGCCGGGACCACAGGTGCACCGGGTGGTCGACATGCAAGGTCATGAACAGGGCGTCCGCCACGTCGTACAGCGACCGGTCGCCGACGCGCAGGTCCACCCCCATGCTGTTCAGGGCGTAAAAGAACTGCACCGGGCGGGCCAGTGCGGCGTTCAGCCGCGCCACCCCGTCCGGGGCCGCCAAGTCGACGACGATGGCCTCGTGCCCCATGGCGGCGAATGCCGCCGCCAGCTGGTCGATATGCAGCCGAAGCGAGCCATACTGCGACTGGCCCTTGAGCAGAACGATACGCATGACCTCTCCCCCCGGGGCGTCCGGCCCCCCGCGCCTAAGGTGCCCCAGCGGGGCCGCCGGCGCCAGCGTTGGCCGCGCGGGGTGGGGCGGTCATGAATCGTTAATCAATATGTCGTCGTTCTTTCAAGCGGATGGCGTAACCGACGGTCCTCCTTAACCGCTTCTGGATGACCTCGATGACCGTGCTGAGCCGCCGCCGGGCCCTGTCGCTTTTGCTGCTGGGGGCCGCCGCCCCGTTGGCGCTCAGCGCGCGACCCGTGTGGGCGGCGGCGGGGGCGGCCTTCCGGCATGGCGTCGCCAGCGGCGATCCCCTGGCCGACCGGGTGGTGCTGTGGACGCGGGTGACGCCCGATGCCCCGAGTGCCACCACCGCCGTGCGCCTGGCGTGGGAGGTCGCGGCTGACGCCGCCTTCCAGCGGCCGGTGCGGCGCGGCACGGTGGATGCCACGTCCGCCCGCGACTTCACCGCCAAGGTTGACGTGGATGGGCTGAAGCCCGGCCAGGATTACTGGTACCGCTTCACCTGCGGTGCGGCGACGTCGCCCGTGGGACGCACCCGCACCCTGCCCCAGGGGCGCGTTGACAGCGTGGTGATGGCCGCCGTCACCTGCGCCCTCTACCCCAACGGCTATTTCAACGCCTATGACCACATCGCCAAGCTGGATCGCCTGGACGCGGTGGTGGAGCTGGGCGACTACATCTACGAATACGGCGCCAAGGATGATGACTACGGCATGGAGAACGGCCGCCGCCTGGGCCGCATTCCCGAGCCGCCGCACGACATCGTCACCCTCACCGATTACCGCCTGCGCTATGCCCAGTACCGGCGCGACCCCGATCTGCAGGCCGCCCATGCCCGCGCCCCCTGGATCTGTGTCTGGGACGACCACGAGGTGTGCAACGACACCTGGGCCGGCGGGGCGGAGAACCATCATCCCGAGCAGGGCGCCTTCCTGACGCGCGAGGCGGCGGCGGTGCGCGCCTATTACGAGTGGATGCCCATCCGCGAGCCGCGCGTCGGCCAGGCGGCGGAGGAGATCCAGCGCGCCTTCCAGTTCGGTGACCTGGCCACCCTGGTCATGGTGGAGACGCGGCTGCAGGCCCGTTCCCGGCAACTGGAATGGAGCGTGCCGGGCGACCTGCCGATGGCGGTTTACGAGGTCGCGGGCGACAAGAGCCGGCGCAGGGTGACGGATGCCAGCGTGACGGCCAAGGTCATGGCGGTGGTGAAGGCCGGTGGTTCCGCGCCCGCGCCCTATGTCCTGGGTCCGGATGAGGATGCCATCCGCACCTTCTGCGCCGATCCCGAACGCCAGATGATGGGCGTGCGGCAGGAGGAATGGCTGGCGGCCACCCTGAAGGCGTCGGTCGCGGCCGGCACCCCGTGGCAGGTCCTGGGCAACGAAGTGGTGATGGCCCGCACCATCGCGCCCAAACTGGAAAAGGCCATGGGCGCCGATGGCGTCGCCCGTTGGCTGGGCGGCTTGCCCGAGGCGGCCCGGGCCAAGCTGGCGCCCATCGTTCATATGGCCAGCTTCGACATCCCCTATGACCTGGATGGCTGGGACGGTTATCCGGCGGCCCGCGAGCGGGTCTACGACGCCATCAAGGCGGCGGTGGTTGACGGCCGCGCCGGCAACACCGTGGTGCTGTCGGGCGACAGCCACGCCTTCTGGGTGAACGAGTTGCGCGACGCCGCCGGCACCACCCGCGTGGCGGCGGAATTCGGCGCCAGTTCCATCACCAGCCCCTCGCCGGGCGAGGAACTCGGCCTGCCGCAGCTCGGTGACATCCTGAAGGCGCAGAATTCCGAGGTGCTGCTGAACGACCATACGACCAAGGGCTACGTCCTGCTGACCCTGACGCATGAGGCGGCGGTGGCGGATCTAGTCGCGGTCACCATCGATGCCAAGCCCTACCAGGCCCGCACGCTGGGCCGCTGGCGGGTGCCGGCCACGACGGCGCCGGGCGTGGAGCGGCCACAACCAGTCTGACGCGAAACGGGGTGCCGAAATGTCACACCGTTGCCAGTAAACAGATCGGTCACGGCACTGTCGCAAAATATTCATACCGTGTTGCTATGCAGCACGCACGTCAAGTCAGCTGCCAAAAGGCGGATACCGCTTCCGTATATTATCGAATTGGGAAGCATTTAAATAATCGAAGGGGGAAATTCGATGTTGAAGAATCGGTTGTTGGCGGGTGTGTCCCTGCTGATCCTCAGTGTTTCTTCTGCCGCGTTCGCGCAGACGGCGCCGGACGCCGCCGCGGATGCCGATACCATCCAGGAAATCGTGGTGTTCGGCCGTGGCGAAACCCGTCAGGTGCAGGCCATCACGCCCACGGACATGCAGATCGCCGTCCCCGGCGCCAGCCCCATCAAGGTGATCGCCAAGCTGCCAGGCGTGAACTACCAGGCCGCCGATCCCTATGGCGCCTATGAATGGGCGGTGCGCATCTCCGTGCGCGGCTTCAACCAGAACCAGCTGGGCTTCACGCTCGATGACATCCCGCTGGGCGACATGAGCTACGCCAACGACAACGGCCTGCACATCAGCCGCGCCATCTCGTCCGAAAACCTGGGCGTGACCCAGATGGCCCAGGGCACCGGCGCCCTGGATACGGCGTCCACCTCCAACCTGGGCGGCACGCTGAAGTTCACGTCCGTCGATCCGGCCACGACAGCCGGTGGGCTGGCCAGCGTCGCCTACGGCAGCAACGCCACCGTCCGCGCCTTCGGCCGTATCGAATCGGGCGAGATCGACGGCGGCGGCCGTGGCTACCTCAGCTACGACTACCAGCACGGCAACAAGTGGAAGGGCAGCGGCGAGCAGTGGCAGCAGCAGGCCAACGGCAAGTTCGTGCAGCCGGTGGGCGAGGGCACGTTGACCACCATGGTCAACTATTCCGACCGGCACGAGAACGACTACCAGGACCTGTCCTTGGCCCTGATCGGCAAGTTCGGCTACAAGCTGGACAACATCTCGGACAACTACACCCTGGCCAAGTCCATCGCCACCGCCTACCAGTCGGGCAAGGCCATCCCGGCCCCCTACAGCACGCCCGACGACGTCTACTACGATGGCGCCGGCAATCGTCAGGACATCATCGGCTCCACCAAGCTGGAATACCCGATCAACGACCGCCTGTCCCTGAAGGCCATGGTCTACGGCCATCATGACAAGGGCATGGGCACCTGGGACACGCCGTACCTGGCGACCCCCGCGGCCTTCGGCGGCTCCCCCATCTCCATGCGCACCACCGAATACACGGTGTCGCGCATCGGCACGGTGGACAGCCTGACCTACACCCTGGCCGACCACACCATCGAAGGCGGCCTGTGGTTCGAGAACAATGATTTCGACCAGGCCCGCCGCTTCTACGGCCTGGGCATCAACAGCCCCGGCCGCACGGCGGATGAGTTCCAGGACAACCCCTTCTACACCCAGTGGCAGTACGCCTTTAACACCAAGACCTACGTGTTCCACCTGCAGGACACCTGGCAGCTTCTAGACGCGCTGAAGATCAATTACGGCTTCAAGTCGATCAAGGTTGACAACGAAAGCAAGACCGAGCGCTACACCTCGGCCAGCGACATCATCAACGGCTCGATCGACACCTCCAAGGGCTTCCTGCCGCAGATCGGCTTCAACTATCAGCTGAACGACAACAGCGAAGTCTTCGGTGACTATGCCAAGAACGCCCGCGCCTTCGTCAGCTCGCACACCGACGGTCCGTTCTCGACCACCCAGGCCGGCTTCAACGCCATCAAGGACAAGCTGAAGCCCGAAACCTCGGACGCCTTCGAACTGGGCTACCGCGCCCATGTCGACACCTTCGAGGCCGTCGCCGCCGCCTATTACGTGAGCTTCCATGACCGCCTGCTGGCCACCACCGTCGGTTCCGGCATCCAGGGCAACCCGTCGGCCCTGTCCAACGTCGGCGGCGTCACCTCCAAGGGTGTCGAGCTGGCCGGCACCTGGAAGTTCGTGAAGAACTGGTCGCTGTACGGCTCCTACTCCTACAACAAGTCCACTTATGACGATGACACCCTGAATGGCGACGGCACCCTGTATGCCGCCACCAAGGGCAAGACCACGGTGGACAGCCCGAAGAACATGGTGAAGGCCGAGCTGTCGTTCGATAACGGCATGCTGTTCGGCGCCATCTCGGGCAACTACATGAGCGAGCGCTATTACACCTACATCGACGACGGCAAGGTCCCCGGCTACATGACGGTGGATCTCACCTTCGGCTACCGCTTCCAGGGCGGTGGCTGGCAGCGGGACCTGGAAATCCAGGGCAACGTCACCAACCTGTTCGACCGTCACTACGTGTCGTCCATCGGCACCAACGGCTACACCGTCAGCGACCCGACGGGCACCTTCCAGACCCTGCAGGCCGGGGCGCCCACCGCCCTGTTCGTCTCCCTGCGCAAGAAGTTCTAAGCCGGGTTTGGTTGCATAACTGCGACATTTTGGGATGTGACCTTTTGGGACCTATTGGTCCCGGACAAAAGACCGATACCACTAAAGAGCCTCGCCGGGAGACCGGCGAGGCTCAATCCTTTGTGGAAACGGCCGCCGGGGCGTCCCTCATGCAACAACTGACTTACGGTGACCGCCTGAAGGGTATCATCCTGGGCGATGCCCGCCGGATGCGCCTGTTGGACCACGTGCGCGCGCTTGGTCTGCCCGATTGCTGGGTTGGCGCCGGCTTCGTGCGGAACGCCGTTTGGGACCATCTGCATCGCGTGCGCGCGGTCCAATCTTTGGAAGCTGACCTGCCTGAAAGCGATGTCGATGTGCTCTGGTTCGATCCGGAGCGCACGTCTCTGGCGATTGATCGCGCGCTGACCGATCGCCTGCTGGCGCAGGATCCGGACGCGCCATGGTCGGTGAAAAACCAGGCCCGTATGCACAGCCGCAACAGCGATGCGCCCTATGCCTCCACCGCTGACGCGCTGCGCCATTGGCCAGAGACGGCCACCGCCGTGGCGGTGCGCCTGACGAGCGCTGACGGGCTGGAGATTCTGGCGCCCTTCGGGCTGGCCGATCTGTTCGGCCGCATCATCCGCCCCACGCCCGCGTTTCGCGGGGCCAAACTGGACATCGTGCGTCAGCGGATACGGGACAAGCGGTGGCTGGAGCGTTGGCCCCTGCTGCAGGTGGATGAGGACTGAGCACCCCCGTTTATCGTCAAGCCCCAGGCGGGCGGGCCTGGTTTTCGCAACTAACCGTTTCCTAATTAACCCGTGCCCGGTACAGAGAACGGCCGTCCTTGTTCCCAGCGCAGGTCGCCCTTCTCATGTCCGTGCCGTCCCCCACGCCGCCCGCGCCCACCGTTGGCGCTGCCGGCCAAAACCTCTCCGCCGGACTGACGGCCTTGTTCGCCGTCACGTGCGGTGTCGTGGTCGCCAACATCTACTATGTCCAGCCGCTGCTGGCCGACATCGCCGCCAGTTTCCAGGTGGGCATGGGGTCGGCGGGCATGCTGGTGACCGTGACCCAGGTGGGGTACGCCTTGGGCCTGCTGCTGGTGGTGCCGCTGGGCGACACCCATGACCGCAAGCGCCTGATCCTGTCCCTGTTGGCCCTGTGCGTCGCCCTGCTGCTGGCGGCGGCGGCCAGCCCGACCTTCCTGACCTTCGCCGCGGCGTCGCTGGGCCTGGGCGTGCTGTCCTGCGCCGCCCAGGTGGCGGTGCCCTTCGCCGCCTCGCTGGCGCCCGATCACAGCCGGGGGCGCACGGTGGGCACGGTGATGAGCGGCCTGATCCTCGGCATCCTGCTGGCGCGCACCATCGCCGGCGCCATTGCCCATTATGCTGGCTGGCGCGCGGTCTATGTCACCGCCGCCGTGGCGATGGTGGTGCTGGGCCTGCTGCTGGCCCGGGCCCTGCCGGCCGACCCGGCGCGGCCCCGCATTCCCTATAGCCGCCTCATGGCTTCCGTGCTGCACCTCGCGCGCACCGACGCGGTGCTGCGCTGGCGCTCCCTCATGGGGGCCTTGGGCTTCGCCGGGTTCAGCGTGCTGTGGACGGGCCTGACCTTCGTGCTCAGCGACGCGCCCTATCATTTCGACCAGGCCACCATCGGCCTGTTCGGCCTGGCCGGGTTGGCCGGGGCGCTGGCGGCCAGCCGAGCGGGGCGCCTGGCGGACGGGGGCCACGCTCATCGGGCGACGGGCCTGTTCGCCGCCGCTTGTCTGGGCGCCTGGCTGCTCATGGCGCTGTTGGCGCCCGTCGTTCCATGGACTTCTCTATCCCCTCTGGGCTCCGGCCTTGTCGGGCCGCTGGTCGCGCTGACAGCCGGCATCCTGCTGCTGGACGTTGGCGTCCAAGGTCTGCAGATCACCAACCAGAGTATCATCTATGCCGGCAACCATGGTGCGCGGGGGCGGGTCACCACCGTCTACCTGACCACCTATTTCGTGGGCGGCGCCTGCGGTTCCGCCGTGGCCAGCCTGGCCTGGGACCATGGCGGGTGGCTGGCGGTGTCAGGCACCGGGGGCGCCATCGCCCTGGCCCTGCTGGGGTGCTGGCTGCTGGCCCATGCCCGTCGCCAGGATGGCTGATCCAGGCGGCCCACCGCCGCCGCCGCATGTTCCAGCCGGACGACGCCCCGTGTTTGCGGGCGCCTAACCTTTTGCACTGCTGTTCCCCCCCGCGATTCCCGGTCTTCGTCACGCTCAAGCGCGATAATTTCCGGAAATCATGGGCGATGTCGCGTGCTGGCGAGGATTTGGTAAGAGTTCAGCGTCAACATGCTCGCCGGGTCGCCCGTCGTGGCGAATTCTTGAGACTGGGAAGGGGCATTGGGCCCGGCCATGGTGGGACGGCGTTTCTTGCGGGCGGGCGGTGCGGTAAGCGCCCTGACGCGGTGGCTGGGCATGGCGCTCATGATCGCCTGCGCGGTCGTGCCCGCGTCCGCCGGCCCCGTGCCCCAGCCCGCTGACCAAGCCGACCCGCAGGTGCCGGAAACGCGGGTGCCGGACACACGGGTGCTCGACACGCGGGCCGGCGGGGGGCCTATGGGCGATGCCCCCGACCGCTGGGCGCGCCTGTCCGGCCCCGAATTCGACCATTTCATCAGTTCCCTGCACCTGCCCAATGACGTGGTGACCAGCGTGGCCCAGACCCGCAAGGGGCTCATCTGGCTGGGCACGCCCGGGGGACTGGTGCGGTTTGACGGCTATCGCGCGCAGATTTATCGGGCGGCGGCCGATGTCCGCGCCACCATCAAGCGGGATGCGGGCACGCGGGATGCGGGCGCGCCGCCCCCGGCCGGGGTCCTGCCCGATGCCTATGTGCGCAACCTGCTGGTTCTTGAAACCGGTGAGCTGCTGGTCGGCACCAACGCCGGGGGCCTGGTGCGTTTCGACCCGGACGTCAACGGCTTCCGCCCTGTGCCCATCGCGCGCCACGACGCGGCCGCTCGCATCATGGCCATGGCGCCCGCCCGGGATGGCGGCGCCTGGATCGTCTCGGACCAGGGATTGGACCATTACGACCCGGCGTCGGCCACGGTGACGCCGATCGTCGACGCCGGCCCCGGTGGCATCAGCGCCCGCCTGTTCACGGTTCTGGAGGATAGCCGCGGCGCCGTTTGGCTCGGGGGACATCCGGGGCTGTTCCGGCGCGCCGCCGGCGAGGCGGGCTTCACCCGCGTGACGGCGCCCGCAGGCAACCCCGATCTGGCGCGCGCATTGGCGGATGACGTCCGCGCCCTGTACGAGGACGGTCGGGGCCGTATCTGGGTGGGCACCGCCGACAGCGGCGCCTTCACCTGGGACCCCGACCATGCCCGTCCTAAGGAGATCGCCGGTCTGACGGAGGGGGACGGCCTGGCGGCCCGGCACATGATCCGCGCCTTCATTGAACCCGAAGGGCCGGGTGGTCCGCTCTGGCTGGCCACCGACGGTGCCGGAATCGTGACGCGGGCCGCCGATGGCCAAGTCGGCCGCCTGACCCATTCCGAGATGGTGGCGACCTCGCTGGCCGCCGATGTCGTCCACGCCTTCCTGCGCGACCGCAGCGGCAATGTCTGGGTGGGAACGGAGCGCGGCGCCGATCGGGTGGAGGCGGGACGGCGCCTGATCGCCACGGTTCAGACGGCAGCCCCCGGCGGCACGGGCTTGGCCGACCCCGATGTGCATGCCCTGGCCGTGGATGGGGCCGGCCGGGTTTGGCTGGGGCTGGGCCATGGGCGGGTGGACGTCGTGGATGCCAACGGCGTCCTGCGCCATGTCCTGCGGCCATCGGTGGATGAAGGCATCGATGTCTGCACCATCGTGGTGATGCCCGATGGCGGTGTCCTGGCGGGTGGCCGGGGCGTCACCCACGTCAATCCCGACACCCTGGCGGCAACCCCATCCTGGATACCGGCCCTGGATGACACCGTCGTTCTGTCCCTTGCCATTGTCCCCGCTGCCATTGTCCCCGCCGCCGGGGGGACCAGCGTGCTGGCGGGCGGCTATGACGGACTGTTCATCCAGGGGCCGGGCGGCGCCCTGACCCATCTGGTCCATGATCCGGCGGACCCGGAAAGTCTGCCGGGCGATCAGGTCAACAAGATTCTGGTCATGCCGCCCGATGCCGGTGCGCCCGCCGGCGCCGTCTGGCTGGCGACATCCGGCGGCCTGGCCGTGGCCGACCTTCGCGATTTGCCGCGCTTGCGCTTCCATACCCTGCGGACCTCATCGCGGCCGGGGACGGTGGGGGTCCTGATGCACGACGTGGTCAACGACATTGTCCTGGACGGCGTTGGCAACCTCTGGGCCGGCACATACGGCGGTGGCTTGGCGATCCTGCCGCCCGCCCTGATGCGCGATGCCCTGGCCGGGCGGCCGGGCGTCGTCCCCCAGGTATTGGATGAGGCGCAGGGACTGCCCAGCAACGCCATATCCGCCCTTGCCCTGGATGCGGAGGGCCACATCTGGGCCAGCGCCGCCGCCAGCCTGGTGAGGTTCAACGGCCCCGGCTTCCCGCCCCGGGTTCTGAGCGCCCGGGATGGTGTCATCGTTCGTTCCTTCAACATCAAGGCCGCCGCGCGATCCCCCGATGGACGTGTGCTGTTCGGCGGGCTGGGGGGACTGACCGTCGTGCGGCCGGAACTGCTGACCCCTTCGGTGCCGGTGGGGGTGTTGGCCGTCACCTCGCTGGATGTCAACCACGTGGTGCAGCCGCCCGGCCGCCTGCCCACGCCGGGCGGCACGCTGACGCTGAAGCCGGGGGTCAAGACGATACGCCTGGCCCTGTCGCTGCTGGATTTCCGCGCGCCGCGCGACACCCGTTACGCCTATCGCCTGGATGGCTTTGACGAGGACTGGGTGGAGGCCACCGGCGCCCAGCCGCAGGCCGTTTATACCAACCTGTCGCACGGCGACTATACCTTCCGCGTGCGCGCCTGGACCGACCTGCCCGGCTTGGTCCTGTCGGATCGGCAGGAGGCGGTGGTGGGCTTCGACCCGGATGCCGAGCCGGTTGCCCCGCCGACGGCGGGCGCCACGGCCGCGCTGACCATCCCGCCCCTGGCGGAACTGGCCTTCCACCTCACGGTCCTGCCCCATTGGTATGAGCAGCCGTGGTTCCGGCTGTTGGTGCTGTTCGGCCTGCTGGCCCTGGTGGCCTGCGTTCTGGCGGTGCGCACCGAGGCGCAGATGCGCCGCGAGCGGGCGCTGGGACGCATCGTCGCCACCCGCACCCGGGATCTGCGGGCCGCCAACGCCAAGCTGGAACAACTGGCCAGCACCGACCCCCTGACCGGCATCCTGAACCGCCGCCGTTTCTTCGAGCTGGCACGCCTGGAATGGGATCGGTCGCGCCGCTATGGCCACATCTTCTCCGTCATCCTGTTCGACCTGGACCACTTCAAGCGCATCAACGACACCTATGGCCACTTCATGGGGGATGAGGTGCTGCGCGCGGCGGTGAAGGAGGCGGGGCAAGCCTGCCGGACCGTGGACCTGCTGGCCCGCTTCGGCGGGGAGGAGGTCATGATGCTGTTGCCGGAGACGGACCTTGCCGGCGCCCGCGCGGTCGCGGAACGCGTGCGTATCGGCCTGGCGGCGCTGGAGGTGACTTATGATGGACAGGCGGCCCAAGTGACCGCCAGCCTGGGCGTCGCCCAGTGGCGCGGTCCCGATGAAACGCTGGAGGATTTGTTGGCCCGGGCGGACGGTGCCCTCTACCAGGCCAAGAAGGGCGGCCGCAACCGGACGGTGCTGGCCTGTGACGCGCTGGACCGCGCGGCCCGCCAGGGATGGGCCATCGTCCCCACCGGCGATGGTCCGGGGGGCGATACGGGTGTGGCCGATACGGGGGTGTCTGATACCGGGGCGGGCGGCGGCGTGGCGCCGGCGCCCGGCCCTCTGGAACCGCTGGCCCGGCTGGCCGGCCTGGGCGATAGCGCCCTGGTCGACCCGTACGAGCGCGAGACCCATCACCGGCCGCTATCTGGCGAAGAGACGCCAACCGAGCCCAAGGTGGCGTCCAACTGATCCGACGCCAGCGGCGGCCGGCACCAGAGGGTCGAAGCCCTACCGCGTCACCGGCCCGTGAACCAGCCCCGGCAGCGCCAGCCAGTCCTCCGGCCCATCCAGGGACAGCCCGGGGTTCCACGACCGGTCGTGGCCGATGGCGGCACCCCAGCGCTCCAGGAAGGCCAGGCGCTCCTGCTCCACCCGTTCCCGGCGATCGGAGGCGTAAGGCTCCAGCGCCGTCAGGACGGCGTGGGGCGTCCATAAGGTGGCATACCCCGCCTGTTCCAGCCGCAGGCAGATGTCCACGTCGTTGAAGGCGATGGGGAAGGTGTCGGCGTCAAAGCCGCCGACGGCCTCGAAACAGCTGCGGCGGATGGCCATGCACGCGCTGGCCACAGCGCTGACGCGATGGGCGCACAGGCCGATGCCCAGGTCGCCCACGGTGTCGCCCGGCCGGCCGGCGAAGCGTGACCCGGCCAGGCGGGCCGCGCCCGGGCCATTGCCCAGGCCCAGCACGATGCCGCCATGCATGACCGTGCCGTTGGTCGCCAGGACCTTGGGCCCCACGGCCCCGATATCGGGGCGGATGGCCTGCGACACCAGCTCGCGCAGCCAATCCGGGTTCTGCGGCTCCATATCATCGTTCAGGAACACCAGCACCTCGCCGGCGGCGGCGACGGCGGCGCGGTTCATCATGTCGGCGAAATTGAACGGGCCGCGGTGCAGGATGACCCGGGCCCCCGGCCGGTCGCGCAGCCCATCCAGATAGGCCAGGGCCTCGGGGTCGCGGCTCTCATGGTCCATCACCACCAGCTCGAAGGCGGGATAGCGGGTCTCGCCCAGGATGGCCTCGACACAGGGGCGCAGCAACTCCACCCGGTCGCGGGTCGGCATCAGCAGGCTGACCACCGGCAGGCGCTCGGGCAGCGGCCAGATCACCCGGCGCGCGGTGTGGACCTCGCCCTTGGCGTCCTTCTCCGTTACGGGTTCGGCCACCGCACCCGGATGATAGGTCGCCAGGAAGGATTGCAGGGCGGACAGGCTGCCCAGGGGCAGGGGGCGGCGGCGGCGCAGCAGGACGCGCGGCATGTGGCGGATATGCCCCCGACCCGCCAAGTGGGCGGCCTCCAGCAACAGGCGGTAACGGTCCAGCTGGCCAGCCTGCTGGCCCACGGCCATGGCGCGCCGGGCCAGCGCCGTGCGCATCAGCAGCAGTTGGCCAGGGTAGACGCCGCTGGATCCGTACAGCAGGTCCGGATCGAACGCGGGCTTCAGCACCGGGCGTAAGGGATGACCCAACCGGTCGGTCCATTCCTCGTCGGTGTACAGGATCTGCGTGTCCGGATTCTGCGCCATGGCCAGCACGCACAGCGCCAGGGCGTGGCGCGGCAGCAGATCGCCCGGGGCAAGCAGGGCCACCGTATCGCCTTCCACCTGGCTCAGGGCGGGCAGGCCGGCCCCCCGGCGCTTCACGCGTGGGTCACGGAAGTCCACGGTGGTATCCGCGGGCAGCCACAGTTCCCAGGTGTCATGGATCTGGCGGGTCAGGCTGTCCACCGTCCGGCGCACGGCGGTGGCCCAGGCGGCGGGCTTCAGGCCGCTCGCCTCGGCCCCCGTCATGATCAGGCTGATACGGGGCGGGGCGGGCAGGCGGGCCAAGGCGACGGAGATTTCACCCGCCTCGGTGCGGCGCGGCCCGTCGCGGCGCAAGGTCCAGGCGCGGTAAAAGGATCGCGGGGCCAGCGACTGCCAGAGGCGGCTGGCCACGTCGCCGAACTGCCCATGCGCGACCATGCGGCTCACCGCGCGGGCCAGGGCCATGCCGGTGGGGCCGCGCAAGGGGCGGGTGGGCGGCGGCGGTGCCGCGTCGATGGCGGTGCCCGGCACATGCTGGCTGCCGGGATGGGCGCCGAGGGGCGCGCCCTCCAGGTCGCTGGCCGCCTGGCCGTGCGTGGCCGTGGCGTCTTGCGCTGACCCCGCATCGGGGTGGTCCGGGTTCTTCTGATCCACGTGCCGGTCGCCCCGCCTCTTGGATAACGGCTTTCGGGTCTGGCGACACCCCTTGCGCCGCCAAGCCCACAAACAACAAAGCGCCAACCCCTGTGCCAGGTTTCCCCGCACACCGATCGGCGCTCCCCCAACTGGCCGGTCCCCGGATTTTCCCCGGTGCCGCCCCCGTGTCGTTATGAGGCGATTCATGGGGGACAGGGCGGCCCCGGGTCAAGCGGCAAAGCGGGGACGGGCCGGCCGCGCCTTCTCCCGGGGTAGCCCCCCGTGCCGCGCCCCTCCGCGCGACGGGTGTCGCCAAGGGCGGGGCCGGCTGGTATCCAAGGCGGTCATGGACGCCCCACCGCCTTCTTCCGCCCAGTCGCCCTGGGGAACCCCGTTCCCCGGCCGCATCGCCGCCCTCATCGTCGCCTACCGGCCCGACGATGGCCTGGGCGCCTGCGTGGCCGCTACCGCCGGCGTGGCGGACAGCGTGCATCTGTTCCAGCAGGAACGGGGGCGGGACGCTGCCGCCGACGTGCGGGTCGACCGGGCCGTGGCGGCTTCGGGCGCCAGCCTGACCACTGATTCCGCCAACATCGGCCTGGCGGCGGCGCAGAATCGGCTGCTGGCGCAGGCCCTGGCGGCGGGGGCCGACTGGCTGCTGCTGTTGGATCAGGACAGCGTGGCGCGGCCGGGGCTGCGTGCCGCCTTCGCCGCCGCCCTGGCCGCCGCCCCGCCGGACACCGGCCTGCTGGCGGCGCGCAATGTGGAACCGGGTGTCCCCGATACCCCTTGGGTGACCAGCGCCGATGGCCGGCGTTGGACGGTGGTGCCGAGACTGGAGGGGCCGCTGCTGCCCGACCTGCTGCTGGCCCCGGCCTCGGGCAGCCTGGTCAGCGCCGCCGCCATCCGCACCTGCGGTCCCTTGCGCGACGACTTTTTCATCGACTGGGTGGATGTGGAATACGCGGTGCGCCTGCGCCGCGCCGGCTTCCGCCTGGTTGCGGTGCGGGACGCCCTGGTGGACCATCGGCTGGGCGCCGTCACCCAGGTGCCGGTGGGCGGACGGTCCCTGGCCGTGACCCACCACGGCGCCCGGCGCCGTTGGTTCCAGGCGCGCAACGCCGTGTGGACCTGGCGTCTGCATGGGCGCGCCGTGCCAGCGCTCAGGGGATGGACGCTGCGCATCCTGGCCAGCACCGCCGTCAAGATCGCGGTACTGGAACGGGGGCGCGGGCCCAAGCTGGCGGCCCTGGCTGGCGGCCTGTGGCGCGGCCTGCTCCAGCGTCCCCAAAGGTGACACCCCAAAGCCGGGCTTGTCGCCGGCCAAGCCCCGCACTATCAGTGATGTTTACGCCCGCGAAGACACGAGCATGACCGCCGACTGGACCCGGGGCTACGCCTCCGACATCGACTATACCCGGGGTTGGTATCGGGAACTGTCGCCCCTGTGGCTGGACACGGCGCTGGCGCTGGCGGGTGTCGCGCCGCCGCAGCCCACGGAGCACGGCCCCGTGTGGCTGGAACTGGGCTGCGGCCATGGGTTGTCGGCCCTGGCGCTGGCGGCGGCCCGCCCGGACATGACGGTCATCGCCGTCGATTTCAACCCCACCCACATCCATGGCGCCCAGCGCCTGGCCCAGGCCGCCGGCCTGGCCAACATCCGCCTGGTCGAGGCCGACTTCGCCGAACTGGCGGAGGACACGACGGGCCTGCTGCCGCCCCTGGATTATGCCGCCCTGCATGGCGTCTACACCTGGGTGGGGGATGAGAGCCGGCGGCACATCGCCCGCCTCATCGCCCGCCGGCTGAAGCCGGGCGGTGCCGCCTATCTCAGCTATAACTGCCTGCCGGGCTGGGCGGCGGCCATGCCGGTGCAGTTCCTGCTGAACGCCTACGGCCAGGCGCTGCCCGGTCCCAAGGCCGCCGCCGGCGACCAGGCGCGCGACCTGTTGCTGCACTTGTTGAACCAGGGGGCCGGCTTTTTCACCGGCAACGCGGCGGCCAGCGCCCGCACCGACCGCCTGCGCGGCGCCACCGCCCCCTATCTGGTGCATGAATACATGCACAGTGGCTGGCGGCCGGCCTACCACGCCCAGGTGGCCGACGACCTGGCGGCGGCCAAGCTCAGCTACGCCGGCAGCGCCGCCTGGGTGGAGAACTTCCCCGACCTGATGATGACCCGGGCGCAGCAGGACATGGCGGCGTCCGTCCCCACCCGCGCCCTGGCCGAAACGGTGAAGGACTACGTCACCAACCAGCCGCTGCGCCGCGACATCTTCGTGCGCGGCCCGCTGGCGCTGGACGCGCGCCAGCGCGTGGCCCGGCTGGGCGCCCTGCGCCTGGTGGCCCTGGGCGAACCCGGCGCCGCCCTGCCCGATTTCACCCTGCCGCTGGGCAGCCCCGATCCCGAGGTGTCGCGGCTGTTCCACCCGGTGCTGGTGGTGCTGGCCGGTGGCCCCGCCACCCTGGCCGACCTGGTGGAGCATCTGGCGCGCACGGTGCCGGATTGGGGCCCCGACAGTGCCGGCTGCCTGCTGCGGGCGGTCGCCATCCTGGTGGCGGGCGATGTGCTGTCCCCCTGCCTGGCCGACGGGCAAATCCAGGCGGCCCTGCCGGGCGTGCGCCGCCTGAACCAGGCCCTGCTGGCCGACAGCCTGCTGACGGGCGCCGCGCCGGACCATGAGGTCCGCCTGCCGGAACGCCTGGCCTCCGCCGTCACCGGCGGTGGCGTCATGGCCTCGGTGGAGGAAATGGGCGCCCTGGCCGCCCATTGGGCGGGCGAGGTGGTCATGCCCCCCGACGCCTTGTCCCGCCTGGCGCGGCTGGGCGTGCTGTGAGCGGAACGATCAGCCGCTTTGACGTCAAAGCGGTGGCGGCTTAAGCTCCGCCGCCTGATCGATCATCCCAAGACGCCCGTCCATGACCCACGCCCTTTCCCCCCAGCCCTTCACCGCCGTGCGGAGCCATTGATGCTGGCGAAGCTGGTGGTCCTGGTTGGTTTGGTCGTCCTGGTGTGGAAGGCGTATCAGTGGGGCGCCCTGGCCCAGCGGCGCAAGATGGCCGGCGGGGCGCCCGCCGCCCGCGCGCCTGGTGCCACCTCCGCCCCCCGGGCACGGGAACCCGCCGCTGAGGATTTGCACGCCTGCGCCATCTGTGGCGCCTATGTCGCGCGTGGCTCCACCCCCTGCGGCAAGCCCGAGTGCCCGCAGCGGCGCTGAGCGATGTCGCCAGCGCCGCCGGGTACTTTGCTTACAGCGTCACCACCACGCGGCCGTTGACCGTGCCGGCGCGCAGGCGGTCGAAGATGGTGTTGATGGCGTCCAGGGGCTGCACCTCCACCTCCGCCTTCACCTTGCCCTCGCCGGCGAAGGCCAGGGCCTCGGCCAGGTCGGCGCGGGTGCCGACGATGCTGCCGCGCACGGTGATGCGGTTCAGCACGACGTCGAAGATGGGCAGGCCGAACTCGCCCGGCGGCAGGCCGATCAGGGCCACGGTGCCGTGGCGGCGGCTCATGCCCACGGCCTGGGTGAAGGCGGGGCGCGAGACGGCGGTGACCAGCACGCCATGGGCGCCGCCGATGTCGCTGTGCAGGCGCTTGGCCGGGTCTTCCTTGCGCGCGTTCACCGTCAGGTCGGCGCCCAGCTTGCGGGCCAGCTCCAGCTTGTCGTCGGCCACGTCGATGGCGGCGACGTGCAGGCCCATGGCCTTGGCGTACTGCACGGCCACATGGCCCAGCCCGCCGATGCCGGAGATGGCGACCCACTGGCCGGGCCGCGCCTCTGTCTCCTTCAGGCCCTTATAGACGGTGACGCCGGCGCACAGGATGGGGGCGATCTCCTCGAACCCCACGCTGTCGGGCAGCACGCCGACGAAGTTGGGGTCGGCCAGGACATAGTCGGCATAGCCGCCGTTGACGGAATAGCCGGTGTTCTGCTGGGCGGTGCACAGCGTTTCCCAGCCCGTCAGGCAATGTTCGCAGTGGCCGCAGGCGGTGTACAGCCAGGGCACGCCCACCCGGTCGCCTTCCTTCACGTTGGTCACGCCGGCGCCCACGGCGGCGACGTAGCCCACCCCCTCATGACCGGGGATGAAGGGCGGCTGCGGCTTCACCGGCCAGTCGCCATCGGCGGCGTGCAGGTCGGTGTGGCAGACGCCGCTGGCCTGGATGCGCACCAGGATCTGGCCGGGGCCGACCTCGGGCACCGCCACCTCGCGCAGTTCCAGGGGCTGGCCCAGGGTGTGGACGACGGCGGCCTTCATGGTCCGGGGCAAAGACATCGGGGTGGTCCTTCCTGTCGTGGTTCTGTCGGGATGGACGGGGGTGGTTACCCAGTGGGGCCGTCCAGTCGCCGACAGAAGACACCCCGGCGCGCGCCGGGGCCTTGAGGTGGGTCAAGGCTGAGGGCGGTTCCCGCCGGCCTCCGGTCCCTCTGTCGCCGACAGCACCACCTGGCGCACCTCGGGCGGCAGGCGGTCCAGCACGCCAGCCACGCCGCGCAGGGCGGCGCGCAGGCTGTAGACCTGGTCGATCAGGGACAGCACCAGGGGCAGCGTGTCCTCCGCCACCCCCATGTCGTGGCGCAGGTCGCGGATCAGGCCGACGCGGGCCACGTCCACGGGATGGAAGCGCCAGTCGCCGGCATGTTCCGGCGCGCGGTCGCCATCGGGCCGCACCCAGCCTTGCGTAACCCACCAGTGGATTTCCTGCACCGCCACATCGGGATACCGTGCGCTCACGGACTCCAGCGTCAACAGCGTCGTGCTCATGGCTTCAAGCTCCCTCGCGGTCCAGGTCGGCCAGACCCGCGCGGGGGTCGGCGTCGTGCCGGGGCGTCCAGCCCTCCAGGAAGGCCGCCAGCTCCGGTTCCTCCCCCGGGGGCAGCACCACCTTCAGCTCCACCACCTGGTGGCCCTGGCGGATGCCCCGGCCCTTCAGGCGCAGGCGGGTGCCGCTGCTGGAGCGCGGCGGGATGGCCAGCATGACGCTGCCGTGGATGGTGGGCACCTTGACCTTGGCGCCCAGCACCGCCTCCTTCAGGGTGACGGGCAACTCGATGACGATGTCGTCGCCGTCGCGGCGGTACAGCGGGTGGGGCGACACCGTCACCTCCACGAAGGCATCGCCGGCGGGCCCGCCGTTCAGGCCCGGCCCGCCCTTGCCCGCCAGGCGCAGGGACTGCCCGTCCTTCAGCCCGGCGGGGATGGCCACGTCCAGCACCTGCCCATCGGGCAGGGTCAGGCGGCGGGTGGCGCCCTTGGCGGCGGTCAGGAAATCCACCGTCAGGGAATAGTGCGCGTCCGCCCCCTTCAGCGGGAAGCCGCCGCCGGGTTGGCCACCCATGCCTTGCCCGCCCATACCTTGTCCAAACGCGCGGCGCAGCAGACTTTCCAGATCCTCATGGTCGAAGCCGCCCAGGTCCTCGGGGCCGGCCTGATAGCGCCCGTGGCCGCTGGCGAAGGGATCACCGGCATGCTGGCGGTAGAAGCCGCCGCCCCTGTTTCCGCCCGCCCTGTTTCCGCCGGCGGGGCCGCGCGGCGCGGTCTCGGCGCCAGTGTCGTCGATCTCCCCGCGGTCGAACCGGGCGCGCTTCTCAGGGTCGGACAGCAGGGCGTAGGCGGCGGCGATCTCCTTGAACTTGGCCTCCGCCTCCGGCTTTCCGGGGTTCAGGTCCGGATGGTGTTTCTTGGCCAGCGCGCGGTAAGCGGTGCGGATGGCCTTTTCGTCGGCGTCGCGGGCGACGCCCAGCAGGGCATAGGGATCCACCGGAGCTACCTCATTCCAGGGAATGGACCAGAGCCGAAAATGGGATCGACGGACCGGGCGGCCCGGCCGGTGGGGGGACGGCCGGTCCTGCCCTCCGCCGCCGGGCGCAACGCCAACTCCTCCGCCTGGCGCAGCACCGCCGCGGGGGGCATGCCGGCATCCAGGATAGCCCAGCGCACGTCGCCGGCGCCCCGGCACATCTGGCTTAACAAGACGGGTAGGTCGGCGTCGGACGCATCCCGGACGGGGTCCTGTTCCCGGCGGCGCAGCCGCTCCGCCAGGATGTTCTCCGGCGCCTGCAGCCACAGGCCGGTGAAGCGCATGCGCGCCTCCGCCGCCACCTTGGCCGCCAGCTCCCGTTCCTCCGGCCGGGCGAACACCGCGTCCAGGATCACGCTGCGTCCGGCGGCCAGGCAGGCGACGGCCTGGGTGCGCAGGCGGTCATAGACGGTGGCGCCCACGGCGGGGGTGTAGGCCTCATCCGGCAGGGCCTGGTCGGGGGCCAGGCCGAACAGCTGCTTGCGGATAACGTCGGTCCGCAGCACCCGGGCGCCGGGCGCGACACCCAGCAGGGGCGCCAGGTCGCGGGCCAGGGTGGACTTGCCGGTGCCGCTGAAGCCGCCCACCGCCACCAGGCGCGGCCGGTCCCGGCGCAGGAACTCCAGCGCCAGTTGCAGATAGCGGTCGGCCTCCACGGCGCCCGCCGTCTTTTGGGTCGGCGTGGTCTGCCGCCGGGCGGCGGCGGCCGTCACCTGTGCGCGCACGGCGGCGCGCACCGACAGGAACAGGGGCAGGGCGGGCAGGCCCCCCACCGGCCGCCCCTCCGGGCTGGGCACATCCTCCCCCGTCAGGTCCAGATAGCGGTTCAGCACCAGGCTGGCCAAATCCGTCCGCTCGCGGAAGCACAGGTCCATCAGCAGGAAAGCCAGGTCATAGAGCACGTCGGTGCGCGCCAGGCTGGGGTCGAACTCGATGGCGTCAAAGGGCGTGGGGGCGCCGTCCACCAGACAGACGTTGCCCAGGTGTAGGTCGCCGTGGCAATCGCGCACCCGGCCGGCGTCGCGGCGCGCGTCCAGCAGGAAGCCCTGCGCCGCCAGGGCGGCCTGCGCCTTGGCGTTCCAGGCGCGGATCTCGCCGGCGGTGAAGGCGTCGCCCGGCTTCAGGTTGGCGCGGGTGATGGCGATGGCCTCGCCCAGGCCCTGGGCCCCGCCGCCGTCCATCCGCGCGGGCTGGGCCCGGTGCAGCCGGGCCAGACGGTCGGCCAGATCCAGCATCAGGGACGGCGTCAGGCGCCCCTGGGTCGCCATGCGGTCCAGCAGGGCGTCCTGGTCGAAGCGGCGCATGACCAGCAGCCAATCCACCACCTGGCCCTCGGGCAGCGGCGGCTCATCCTCCCCCGCCGCCCATTCCGGCCCCAGGATCAGGCCGTCCGGGGTGCGCAGCACCGGGCGCAGGCCCAGGTACAGGTTGGGGGCGAAGCGCCGGTTGACCGCCAGTTCCGCCAGGCAGAAATGCCGCCGCCGCTCCACCGTGGAATAATCCAGATAGGAATAGCGCACGGCGCGCTTCAGCTTGTAGGCCCGGTCGCCCGCCAGGAAGACGTGGGAGATGTGGGTGTCGATGCGCTCCACCCGCCCCCGGGCGCCGAAGGATTCAGGATAGGTCAGGAAGACAAGCGTCTCGGTCTGGTCGTCCATGAAAGGCAGACTCCCTGGGAAGAAAGGGGGCGGGGACCTGGGGGTGGCGGGGCGCCAGCAGGCTCCTCTTGGAAAAACGATACGTCGGCCCAGGGTTCCGCCGCGTTGAGCGGGATCAACCCGGCCCATTCCTTTGCAAAACAGATCAGGACCTTTCAAAGCGGGGCGGTGCCCCGCGAAACATGCCTGCCACACCCGCGCCAAAAGGGGGGCCGCATGCGGCAAACGCGCCGGTCGCCGCCTTGATTTGGGGTTCACCCGCCTTGTAAGGTGCGCCGCAACGCAACAAAGGGCTGGGGAGGACGGGTTTTCGGGCCCGAAAGGTTCCTTTTCCGCCCTTCCAGTGTGAAGACGGTCAGGCAATGGCGGCCTCAGGCGCGGCGAAGCTCAGTTTCCAGGGACTTATCCTGACGCTCCACCAGTTCTGGTCGGAGCAGGGGGCCCTGATCCTCCAGCCTTATGACATGGAGATGGGGGCCGGTACCTTCCACCCCTCCACCACCTTGCGCGCCCTGGGCGCCACGCCGTGGAAGGCCGCCTTCGTGCAGCCGTCGCGCCGGCCCAAGGATGGCCGCTATGGCGAGAACCCCAACCGCCTGCACCAGCATCACCAGTACCAGGTGATCCTGAAGCCCTCGCCGGCCAACGTGCAGGAGATTTACCTGGAAAGCCTGCGCCGCGTGGGCATCGACCCGGCGCAGCACGACATCCGCTTCGTCGAGGACGACTGGGAAAGCCCCACGCTGGGCGCCTGGGGCCTGGGCTGGGAGGTCTGGTGCGACGGCATGGAGGTGACGCAGTTCACCTATTTCCAGCAGGTGGGCGGCATCGAGTGCGAGGTTGTGGCGGCCGAGCTGACCTACGGCCTGGAACGCCTGGCCATGTACATCCAGAACGTCGAGAACGTGTACGACCTGGACTTCAACGGCCAGGGCGTGAAGTACGGCGACGTCTATCACCGCAATGAGCGGGAGCAGAGCGCCTATAATTTCGAGGTAGCGGACACCGCCATGCTGCTGCGCCATTTCGAGGACGCGGAGCATGAGTGCGCCGAGCTGCTGAAGCGCGGCCTGGCCTGGCCGGCCTATGAGCAGTGCGTTAAGGCCTCGCACAACTTCAACCTGCTGGACGCGCGCGGCGTGATATCGGTGGTGGAGCGGCAGAGCTACATCCTGCGCGTCCGCAACCTGGCCAAGGCCTGCTGCGAAGCCTGGGTGGCCGGGGATAAGAAAGTTGACTGGACCCTGCCTGGGCCCGTTTCCGGTAAGGGGGCCTGAGCCATGGCCGAGCTGCTGATCGAGCTGTTTTCCGAGGAGATCCCCGCCCGCATGCAGGTGCGCGCGGCCGAGGACTTCAAGCGCCTGGTGACCACCAAGCTGGCGGATGCCGGCTTGGCCTTCACCGACGCCATCGCCCATTCCACCCCGCGCCGCCTGACCTTGGCCGTGACCGGCCTGCCGGTGCGCCAGGCCGACGTGCGGGATGAGCGCAAGGGCCCGCGCGTCGGTTCCCCCGACGCGGCCGTGCAGGGCTTCCTGCGCGGCGCCGGCCTCGCCAGCCTGGACCAGTGCGAACAGCGCGACACGGGCAAGGGCGTGTTCTGGTTCGCCGTGGTGGAAAAGCCGGGCGTGGCCACCATCGACGCCCTGCCGGGCATCATCGACGCCGCCATCCGCGAACTGCCCTGGCCCAAGTCCATGCGCTGGGGCAACAACACCTTCCGCTGGGTGCGGCCGCTGCAGTCCATCCTGGCGCTGTTCGACGGCGCCGTGGTGCCTGGCTATCTCACCCTGAAGACGGCCGAACCGGCGCCCGAGGCGTCCGAAGGCAACGTCTGCTTGAGTGGCGAGCCCACTGCCGTCACCCTGCTCTATGGCGACACCACGCGCGGCCATCGCTTCCTGGCGCCCGACGTGCTGACCATCGCCGACTTCGCCGATTACCAGCAAAAGCTGGCCGGCGCCTTCGTCGTGCTGGACCGTGAGGCGCGCAAGGCCCGCATCCTGGAACAGGCCAACGCGCTCGCCGCTGCCGAGGGCCTGAGCTTGCGCGACGATCCCGGCCTGCTGGAAGAGGTGGCGGGTCTGGTGGAATGGCCCGTGGGCCTGATCGGCACCATCGACCAGGCCTTCATGGACGTGCCGGCGGAGGTGCTGACCACCTCCATGCGCACGCACCAGCGCTATTTCGCCCTGGAAACGAGTGACGGCAAGCTGGCGCCGCGCTTCATCCTGATGGCGAACCGTACCACCGAGGACGGCGGCAAAGCCGTGGTGGCGGGTAACGAGCGCGTGCTGCGCGCCCGCCTGTCGGACGCCAAGTTCTTCTGGGACCTGGACCGCAAGGTGCCGCTGGAAGACCAGGCCAAGAAGCTCGCCGACATCACCTTCCATGCCAAGCTGGGCACGACGGCGGCCAAGGTGCAGCGGGTGGAAGGCCTGGCGGCGGTCATCGCCCGGGCCATCCATGCCGACGTGGACGCCACCCGCCGCGCCGCCCGGTTGGCCAAGGCCGATCTGGTGACTGGCCTGGTGGGTGAGTTCCCCGAGGTGCAGGGCGTCGTTGGCCGCTACATCGCTTATGAGCAGGGCGAGAGCGCCGCCGTGGCCGAGGCCATCGCCGACCATTACAAGCCCCTGGGCCCCAGCGACAGCTGCCCCACCGCCCCGGTTTCCGTGGCGGTCGCCCTGGCCGACAAGATCGACACCCTGGTGGCCTTCTTCGGCATCGATGAGAAGCCCACGGGCTCCCGCGATCCGTTCGCGCTGCGCCGGGCCGCCCTGGGCGTCATCCGCCTGGTGGTGGAAAACGGCCTGCGTGTGGACCTCAGCGACCTGTTCCTGGTGGCGCGCGGCCAACTGGGCCTGGACCACGCCGCCCTGGATGGCGAATTGCTGGCCTTCTTCGCCGACCGACTGGTGGTGGCCCTGCGCGAGAAGGGCGTGCGCCACGACCTGATCGCCGCCGCGCTCGCCGGACGGGCGGAAGGTGACCTGGTCCGCCTGCTGGCCCGCGTGGACGCGCTGGCCGGTTTCGTCAACACCGACGACGGCGCCAACCTGCTGTCCGCTTTCCGCCGTGCCGCCAACATCCTGCGCATCGAGGAGAAGAAGGACGGCCACGCCCATGACGGCGTGCCGGACGCGGCGCTGTTGCGGGTGGATGAGGAAAAGGCGCTGGCGGCGGCGCTGGATGCGGCCCGCGCGTCGTCCGAACCGGCCCTGGCGGCCGAGGACTACGTCGGCACCATGGCGGCGCTGGCCACCCTGCGCGGCCCGGTGGACGCCTTCTTCGACAAGGTGACGGTGAACGCGGACGATCCGGCCCTGCGGGCCAACCGGCTGCGTCTGCTGGCCGGCATCCGTCGCACGCTGAACCATGTGGCGGATTTCTCGGTTATCGAGGGATGAGTCGCGGGGGCCGGGAAACCGGCCCCCGTTTTCGTATGGGCCGCCCGCGCCCACCGCATCGGGCGGTCACAATCTTGGCCCTTCCGCTGGCCGGGATTGTTTGCAAGGCTTTGATATCAGTACGCGTGACCAAAACGGGGCCGGTCTTGGCCGGACCCCGAAAAAACATAAATCGCAGTGAAAACTTCGGGGAAACTGGCGAGCGGCGGCCCAACAGACAACCGGCCGCGGCCCCGCCGAACGCATCGGGTGAGGAACCATGAGCAGCGTGTCCAAGTGGGTGTACAGCTTCGGTGACGGCAAGGCCGAGGGCCGGGCCGAGATGAAGAACCTTCTGGGTGGCAAGGGTGCCAACCTGGCGGAGATGAGCAATCTGGGATTGCCCGTGCCGCCCGGCTTCACCATCACCACCGAGGTTTGCACTTGGTTCTATGACAACGGCCGCCAGTACCCGGCCGAGTTGAAGGACCAGGTTGCCGCCGGGTTGACGGCGGTGGAGGGCATCATCGGCGCCACCTTCGGCGACGCGGACAACCCGCTGCTGGTCTCCGTCCGCTCCGGCGCCCGCGCTTCCATGCCCGGCATGATGGACACGGTGCTGAACCTGGGCCTGAACGACATCACCGTCCGCGGCTTGGCCAAGCGGTCGGGCGATGAGCGTTTCGCCTATGACAGCTACCGCCGCTTCATCCAGATGTACGGCAACGTCGTGCTGGACGTGGACCATCACCATTTCGAGGAGATCCTGGACAGCCACAAGCGTGACCGGGGCCTCAGCTACGACACCGATCTGGAGGCCAGCGACTGGCAGGCGGTGATCGAGGGCTACAAGGACGTGGTGCAGGAGGCCCTGGGCCGCCCCTTCCCCCAGGATGTGCAGGAACAGCTGTGGGGCGCCATCGGCGCCGTGTTCGGCAGCTGGATGAACCAGCGCGCCATCACCTATCGCAAGCTGCATGAGATTCCGGCCAGCTGGGGCACGGCGGTGAACGTCCAGGCCATGGTGTTCGGCAACATGGGCAACGACTGCGCCACCGGCGTCGCCTTCACCCGCAACCCGTCCACGGGTGAGAACGCCTTCTACGGCGAGTACCTTATCAACGCCCAGGGCGAGGACGTGGTGGCCGGCATCCGCACGCCGCAGCACCTGACCATCGCCGGCCGCCAGGCCAACGGGTCCGACCTGCCGGCCATGGAAGAGAGCATGCCGGAGGTGTTCCAGCAGCTGGACGCCGTGCGCCTGAAGCTGGAGCGGCACTACCGCGACATGCAGGACATCGAGTTCACGGTGCAGCAGAAGAAGCTGTACATGCTGCAGACCCGCAACGGGAAGCGCACCACCGCCGCCGCGCTGAAGATCGCCGTGGACATGGCGCAGGAAGGGCTAATCGACGAGGCCGAGGCCGTGCGCCGCATCGAGCCCAAGTCCCTGGACCAGCTGCTGCACCCCACCCTGGACCCCAAGGCCGAGCGCAAGATTATCGCCAAGGGCCTGCCCGCCAGCCCGGGGGCGGCCTGCGGCAAGGTGGTGTTCTCGGCCGACGAGGCGGAGCGCCTGTCCCAGATGGGCGACGCCGTCATCCTCTGCCGCGTGGAAACCAGCCCGGAGGACATCCACGGCATGCACGCCGCCGCCGGCATCCTGACCACCCGCGGCGGCATGACCAGCCACGCCGCCGTGGTGGCGCGCGGCATGGGCCGGTCCTGCGTGTCGGGTGCCGGTGAGCTGCGCATCGACTACAAGACCGGCGTCATGACCGTGCGCGGCGAGAAGATCGCCGCCGGCGACATCATCACCATCGACGGCTCGACCGGCGAGGTCATGCTGGGCCATGTGCCCACCATCCAGCCGGAACTGTCCGGCGACTTCGCCACCCTGATGGGCTGGGCCGATCGCTTCCGCCGCATGAAGGTGCGCACCAACGCGGAAACCCCGCTGGATGCCCGCACGGCGGTGAAGTTCGGGGCGGAAGGCATTGGCCTCTGCCGTACCGAACACATGTTTTTCGATACCGAGCGCATCATCGCCGTGCGCGAGATGATCGTGGCGGAGACGGAGGCCGGCCGCCGCGCTGCCCTGGCCAAGATCGCCCCGATGCAGCGCCAGGATTTCGTGGAGCTGTTCCGCATCATGGCCGGCCTGCCGGTCACCATCCGTCTGCTCGATCCGCCGCTGCACGAGTTCCTGCCCAACAGCGAGGAGGAGATGGACGAGGTGGCCAAGGCCGCCGGCACAGACATCCAGCGGGTGCGCCACCGCGCCCTGCAGCTGCACGAGGCCAACCCCATGCTGGGCCATCGCGGCTGCCGCCTGGGCATCTCCTACCCAGAAATCTATGAGATGCAGGCCCGCGCCATCTTCGAGGCGGCGGTCGAGGTGGGCAAGGCCGGCCAGACCGTGATCCCTGAGATCATGATCCCGCTGGTCGGCACCAAGAAGGAACTGGACATCCTGAAGGCCGTGATCGACCGGGTGGCGGGCGAGGTGAAGCAGTCATCCGGCGTGCAGATCGACTATCTGGTCGGTACCATGATCGAGCTGCCGCGCGCGGCCTTGCGGGCGGCGGAGATCGCCCAGTCGGCGGAGTTCTTCAGCTTCGGCACCAACGACCTGACGCAGACCACCTTCGGCATCAGCCGCGACGACGCTGCCAGCTTCCTGCCCGACTATCAGCGGGCTGGCATCTTCGAACACGATCCTTTCGTGACCCTGGACACCGAAGGCGTGGGCGAGCTGGTGTCCATCGCCGCCGAACGCGGCCGCAAGACCCGCCCGGACATTAAGCTGGGCATCTGCGGTGAGCACGGCGGCGACCCGGCGTCGGTCTATTTCTGTGAGAAGGTGGGGCTCAGCTACGTTTCCTGCTCCCCCTACCGCGTGCCCATCGCCCGCCTGGCGGCGGCGCAGGCGGCCCTGATGGGCGACCGGCCGGCCAGCGAGGCGTAAATCCCTGAGGCGTAAATCCCCCAGGGCGTAAATCCCGCAGGGGGTGATCAACGGGTAACGGGGCCGGGAGGGCGACTTCCCGGCCCCTCTCTTGTCCGGTTGTCCTCAGTCCGGGCGGCTTCCCGCTCGTAGCGTTGGAAATTATAGCCGCTGGTGACCAGGATGTGGGCCAGCTGGCCGGCTCACCAGCTGGCCGGCTCAGCTGTCGCTGTCCACCTTGTGGAAATATGGGCGGGCGATGGCGTCCAGCCGGCCTTCGCGGTACAGCGCCTCGGCCGCCTCGCGCAGGGCGGCGGTTTCCAGCGCGTCTTGGGTATTGGGGGCGCAGGCCAGCCAAGCCTCCATGGTGGTGATCTCCAGCCGGTCCCCCAGCTGGTCGCTCAGTCCATCCTCCCGCGCCACCACGTCGATGACCGAGGCGATGCCCAGCATGGCGTCCACCCGCCCCCGGGCCACCATGCGCAGGCCATTCACCATGGACGGCACCGCCTGCACCGACAGCCCGTAGTGCTGTATAAGGGGGGTCAGCACCTGGATACCGGCGGCACTGACCGCCACCACACCCAACCGGCGCAAATCGTCCGGCGCCGCCAACGGCACGCCCCGGCGGGCTATCGCCACCACGGCCGCGCGCATGGTCAGAGCCAGGGGCGCGATGGCCCGGTGACGCGCCTCAAGGGGAAGCGCGATAATGCCGTAGGTCTTGGGGCCGCCGCTGCCCTGGTCCCGCAGCAGTTCGGTATAGAGGCGGACGGCCGGTAGCAGTTCGATGGTGCCGCGGACGCCAGCCCGGTCCAAGATGGACTGTGCCTGTTCCACCATGACCCCCGTGGGCAGCCCTTGGGCGTTCCACGCGCCCAATACCGGCAATTCGGGCACCAGCAGGCGGATCGGTCCCGTTGGGGCCTGCGCTTGGGCGCGCGCCTTGGTGCTGGCGGTCACAGCCAGCAGCGCGAACAGCAGGGCGCGGCGATCTAGTGTCATGGGACAGGCAGGCCTGGAAACGGTGACGTCATCGGTCAGGTGGGCGACCGTCCCCGTCTGGACTACCCCAATTCGACGCGCAATTGACCTTATTGCGAGCGGTCGCGTTGGTGCCAGGGCACGCCCGCTGACCGGTTGTTCAGCTGCCGCTGTCCGCCTTATGGAAATGCTGGCGGGCGATGGCCTCCAGCCGGCCTTCGCGGTACAGCGCCTCGGCCGCCTCGCGCAGGGCGGCGGTTTCGGGCGCGGTCCGTGCGGTGGGGGCGCAGGCCAGCCAGGCGTCCATGGTGGTGATCTCCAGCCGGTCCCCCAACTGGTCGGCCAGGCCATCCTCCCGCGCCACCATGTCGATGGCGGCGGCGATGCCCAGGATGGCGTTCACCCGTCCATGGGCCAGCATGCGCAGACCGTTCACGACGGAGGGCACCGTCTGCACGGCCAGGCCGTACTGCTGGATGACGGGGGTCAACGCCTGGGTGCCCGAGGCGCTGACCGCGACCGGCCCCACCTGGCGCAGATCCTCCAGGGTGGCCAGCGGCACGCCCCGGCGGGCGGCCGCCACCAGGCGCGCGGACATGGTCAGGGCCAAGGGCACGATGGCCTGATAGGGCGCGCGGATGGGCAGGGCGATCATGCCGTAGGTTTTGGGGCCGCTCGTTTCCGCCGGCGCCCCTGCCGGCGTCACCTCCGCCCGCGCCAGCTCGGCGTACAGGCGCACAGCCGGCACCAGTTCAATGGTGGCGGGAATACCGGCGCGGTCCAGGATGGCCCGGGCCTGGTCCACCACCAGCCCGGTGGGGTGTCCTTGCGGATCACGCTCCCCCAAAACCGGCAGTTCCGGCACCAGCATGCGGATGCGTGTCGATGGCGCCCGCGTCACCTCCTGGGCCGGAGCGACGCGCATCCCGCCGGCGCTGAAGGCCAGCAGCAGGGACAGGACGGTGCGGCGGTGCAGGGGCATGGTTGGCGGCCGGCCGGTAGCAAGAGCGTTCCCGCTTAGGTGGGAAACATTGGGCCTCTAAACTACCCTAAATCCGCGCGTAGCTGACCCAACGGCAACGCGGTCGTTTCCTTGACGGTCGACACTGCCATCATCGAATTGATTTCCCGCACGCCCGGCAACTGCGACAGCTTCTTGAAGAACAGGGCCTCATAGGCCTCGACATCCTTGGCGACGATGCGCAGCAGGAAATCCACCTGGCCCATCAGCACGAAGCATTCCAGCACCTCTGGAATGTCGGCGATGGCGCGGCGGAAGGCATCCAGGCTGTCGCCGGCGTGCGCCTCCAGCTTCACATGGGCGAAGACCAGGAAGTTCAGGCCCAGCTCCCGCCGGTCCAGCAGGGCCACCCGCTGCCGGATCAGGCCGGTTTCCTCCAGCCGCTGGATGCGGCGCCAGCAGGGGGATTGCGACAGCCCCACCTTGTCCCCCACGTCCGCGGCCGACGCGGCGCCGTCCTGTTGCAGCACGTCCAGGATTTTCCAATCCAGCCCATCCAGCTTATGCCGCATGACTCATTTCCTAAATAGTAGCTTCAAACATGACTCATGCGGAGAATGGCAAAATTACACCGTCTTCGCAAAGACTATGCGCGCGATGATCGCTATTGTTGCTCTCATCGGAACACGATTTGTTGAAGAGCCGCCGCCATGCCCCCCTTGGATTGTTCCCCCGCCGATTACGCCGTCCTGCATCCCACCCTGACGCTGGTGCGCAGTGGCGAAGGCTTCGTCGCCCTGGCCGTCAACCGTGCCGGTCCGTTGGACGTGACCCTGGACTGGAGCCGCCTGGACCCGGTGGAGAACACGGACGGCCTGGACGCCGCCATCGACTACGCCCTGTCGGTCGCCCGCCATCGCGGTGAGGCCGACCGGCGGGCCGGCCGGCCCTGGGCTACGGCCCACGCCGTCGTCGTCGGGCATGAGGGTGAGGCGGCTGAGGCTGCCGTGCGCCGGGCCGTCGCCGTGGCCGCCGTGCCGGTGGCCGGCCTGCCGGAGACCCGGGTATGACCGCGGCGCCGGCCGCCGCGCCCCTGAACTCCAGCCCCGTCATGCTTTCGGTGGCGGCCGACGCCAGCCCCGGCCTGCTGTCCCGCCTGATGGGCACGCTGGCCCGGCTGGACATCGTGCCTCTGCACGTCTACGCCCGCCGCCGCGCCGACGTTCCGGGTGAGGACATGCTGGAGGTGGACATCCAGCTGCCTGACACGGCATCGGCCTACAGCGACCGGGTGGCGGCCCTGTTCCGCAACGTGGTGGGCGTGCATCAAGTCGCTGGTTCGGTCTAAGGAAAAAATTAGGACGCGACCGCGTCCACCCGGCAATTGAGGGAACAGCTTAAAGCGGCTGCACGGCCGGTGCTTCGGTGCCGGCCCGCCAGCTGCGCAGACCCAGGATGGCCAGCACGATGAAAGCGGCGTAGAGGCCGGCGGTCAGGTACAGGTCCTTGACCAGGTACAGGGCGACATAGACCACGTCGACCGCGATCCACAGCCACCAATTCTCGATATGCTTGCGGGCGGTCCAATACTGGGCCACCAGGCTGAAGCCGGCCAGGGTGGCGTCCAGATAAGGCAGGGAGGCATCGGTCCAACGGGCCATGGCCAGGCCCCAGGCAGCGCTGGCGACGGCGCCGGCGGCCAGGGCCAGGATGGCGTTCCGGGTGGACAGCGGCCGCACCACCACCTGCCCCTCATCGCGCACGCCCCGGCGCCAGCAGACCCAGCCATAGACGAGGAAGGCGCCGAACACCGCCTGCAGCAGCATGTCGGAATAGAGCTTGGCCTCCAGGAAGACCACGCCGTAGAGCGCGACGGACGCCAGCCCTAACGGCCAGCACCACAGGGACCGGCGGGTGGTGGTCCAGACGGCCAGGGCGCTGACGATGACGGCGACGATTTCCAGCGGGGACATGGGGGGCGGCGCCGTTCGTTGTTAGAGGGGGGCGTTGTTACAGGGTTTCGTTGTTACAGGGGCAGGTCGCGGATGAAGGCCAGCAGGGCCTGGCCGTCGGCGCCGTGGAACCAGTCGGCATGGCTCAGGAAATAGCCCTCGTAGGCCAGGCCGGCATTCCCGGCGGACCGCGTGACGCCGTGGAAATAGTCGGTTTCCGCCAGGGCGAATTCCGCATGCACCAGGGGCAGCAGGGCGGCCAACGCCTGGCGCTGCTCGGTGCCGAGGGGGCTGACGGCATGATAGCCGGCCAGCAACGCCGCCACCTGGTCGTGGTGCACCGTGGGGGCCCGCGATTCCGTCAGGGCCAGCCATTCCACGGTGTTGCGCTCGATGGCCGTGGCCAGGTCGTACAACGCGGTGGTGCGGTCGGCCAGCCCGAAATCCAGCACCGCCGCCACCGTCGCCGTGGGGCCGGCCCCCGTCCAGGTGAGGTTGGAGGCGTGCAGGTCGTTGTGCGTCCACAAGGGCGCCAGGTGGCCCAGGTGGGGCCTCAGCCGGTCATGGAAGGGCAGCAGCAGGCGGCGCGTGTCGTCCCGCCAGGGCCGGGTGGACAGATAGTCGGCCAGGGCGGGCCGGGCGGCGACATAGTCCGCCATGGCCGCCAGCGGATCGTCGCCGGCGAACAGGGTGAAGCCCGACACCAGCGGCTGGCCGGCACGATGCGGCCGGTCGAACCCCGCCGCCGCCTGGTGCAGGCGGGCCAGGACCCTGCCCGCCGCCTCGGCGTGGGCGACCTCCTGGAACGGGGTCCAGGATGGCGCCTCCCGATACACATCCAGGCCCGGCGCCAGGCCGTGCACCTCGTAAGTCCACTCGCCCAGGGTCAGGGCGCGGGCGGCGGTGCCGGTGACCAACACCTCGCAGATCCCCACCCCCAAGGCCGCACCGTTGCGGCGCAGGTGATCCATGAAGGCATGCTCGTCTTCCAGCTGGGCGGCGCTGCGCACCCGCGCGTGGTGGCGCTTCACGAACACCGCCGCGCGGCTTCCCCCCACCGTCGCCACCACCGAGGCGGCGGAGAACGGGCGGGGGCTGTGGCTCAGGATGCCGCGCACCGCGCCCGCGTCCGGGTAATGGCGCAGCAGGCCCGCCACCTCCACCACCGTCAGGGGGGGCCAGTCGGGCAGCACCGTATCCACGCCCATGCCGTGGGCAAGGGGAAGGGTGTGGTGCGGGCTTTCTAACCGGGACCGGGCGGGGGAGGCGCTCATGAAAAGGGGCGGACCTTACAGAGACTGTTGGCCTTACAGGGAATACTGGATCGTGAAGCGTGCCGTGCGCGGCGCCCCCAGATGCAGATAGGCGTCGCCGGCGCTTTCGCCAACATCCTTCCAGTAGCGCCGATCCAGCAGGTTGTCGACCGACAGCCGCAGGGTCAGCTTTTCATCCAGCGCGCTGGGGGCGTAGCGCAGGCCGGCGTTGAACAGGTGATAAGCCGGCGCGGTGGCCACGGCGTCGCGCGCCGCCGCCCGCGCGCCCACATACTGCCAGCCGGCCAGCAGGGCCAGGCCGTCCAGGTGGGGCAGGGTGTAATCGGCGTACAGGGCCGTGCGCACGTGGGGCACATTGATGGCCTGGTGGCCGTCATAGGCGGGCGTGCCCGTGCCATAGGCCACGGCGTGCATGAAGGTGGCGCTGGCCGTCAGGCGCAGGGCCTCAGTCACCTGGCCGGCGGCGTTCAGCTCCAGCCCGTCGTGCCGCTCCGTCCCCTGGCGCACATAGGTGAAGCCATAGGCGCTGTCGTCGGGCTTGGCATACTCATAGGCTTTGCTCAGGCGGAAGACGCTGGCGCCCAGCAGCAGGCCGTTCCAGTCGTACTTGGCGCCCACCTCGTCCTGCCAGGACAGCGACGGCGACAGGATCTCGCTGGCGTTGGTGGCCCAGGCCGGCGCCTGCCCGCCCAGCGACAGGCCGCGCGAGTGGCTGGCATACAGGGTCACGGCCGCCAGCGGCTTGTAGACCAGGGCCGCCTGCGGCAGGGGCAGGGTTTCCGCCGTGTTGCGGATGGTGGTGTGGCTGACATCATAGGCGCGTTCGCGCAGGAACACGCCCCGCACGCCGGCGTCCAGCTCCAGCCCCCGGACCAGGGCGCCCAGGTCCACCCTGTCCATGCCGATGAGCGCGTATTGGCGGCTGTCCAGCCGCTGGTAATTGGCCCCCGGGTTGTTGGGGGATCGGTCGAAGGCCAGGGGGGTGGGATTATAGATGTTGTCGCTGCCGACATAGTCATAGACGTAGTCGGTCTGCGTCACTGTGCGGCGGAAGACGCTGGCGCCCAGGGTCAGACTGTGGCCGATGGCGCCGGTCGCCGCCTTGCCCAGCAGCAGGGCCTGGGCCTGGTCATCCTCCCGCGCGTCGTTCGGGCTGCGGTAGTCGTAGACGTCGAAGTCGCCGTTGGGCGCGAAGTAGTAACCGGGGGATTCGCCGGCGGCGCAGCTGGGGACGTTGTAGCAGCCATAGGCGAAGGCCACGTTGTCGTCGATGACCGTGCGGCTATGGCCGGCCGAAACCGCCAGGCGCCAATCGTCGCTGAACCGATGCTCATACTGGCCGGACAGGTTCAGGGCGTTGATGGTCACCGGCTTGGTCCAGGACTGCGCGCCCAGCATCCGCTCCGGCGACACGGTGTCCAGCGCCGGCAGGGCGGTGCCGCCCAGCAGTTGGTAGCCGGAGACGGAGTGCTGCACCCGGCGTTGGTATTCCAGGTCCAGATTGAAGGTATCGTTCTCCGTCGCGCGCCAATCGCCGGCGATGGAGCCGAAGTTGCGGTAGCCGTCGGCATGGTCGACGTAACTGGCGATGTCCTCATGCGCCGCATTCAGGCGCAAACCGTACTGCTTGCGCTCGCCAAAGACGGAACCGACGTCCACCGCACTGTAGAAACCGCCCCGGTTGTCGGTGCCCAGGGTCAGGCTGCGTACATCCGCCGGCCGCTTGGTGACGTAATCGACCAGGCCGCCCGGAGCCACCACGCCGGCATCCACCCCGGCCAGGCCCTTCAGGAACTCCACCCGCTGCTTGTTCTCCAGCGCCACCGGCTGTTCCCCGGCGATGGTCAGGCCGTTGATCTGCAGGCCGGTGGCCAGATCCAGCGGGAAGCCGCGGATGGCGATGTCTTCGTAATAGCCCTCCGGCGCGTAGTTCTCACCGATGGAGGCGTCGTTGCGGATCAGATCGCTCAGACGTCGGGCCTGCTGGTCGTCCATCAGGTCCCGGGTGACGACGCTGACCGACGCTGGGGTGTCCAGCACCGTGCCGGCGGCACCGAACTGGGTGTCGGTGGCGCGGAAGCCCTGGTCGCGCACGCCGGTGATGATGACGGTGGCCGGCTGGTCGGCCGGTTCGGCCTGCGCGGCCCCACCCACCACCAGGGCGATCGCCGCCACGGAGTGCATAAGGCGGTGGGGGCGGCGGAGGAAAATCGTCACGGGGCAGTCATCCTGAAAGGGGCGGCCCGCCCTGTCCGCCGCGGAAGGGCGGCGTGGGCAAGCCACGAACAGAATTGGGATTGGCGGTTTTTTGGCGGATTCCTGTCGCCGGGTCAAACCTCTGCCTGGTCAGGGCCGGGTTGCGCGCCCGCCAAACCCGTAATTAAGAATGAGATTGATTCTTAATATCATGCGTCATATAGCTGCGGCAGGAACCAACCTCACGGGGGAAAACAAAAATGCAGCGAACGCTGTTGCAGGCGACCGTTCCGCTTTGGCTGTTGGCGGCGCTGGGGGGCGCCACCCTGTCCCACGCCGCGTCGGCGGCGGTGTCCGATGCCGCGTCGTCGGCGGCCCCACCTGACGCGGCGCCCGCGGATGCGGCCGACACCGCGGCGACGATCACCATTACCGCCACGCGCACGGCCAAGGACATCAGTGACGTCCCCGCCAGCGTCAGCGTCATCACCAGCCAGCAGATCGACGACCAACTGGTGACGGACATCAAGGATCTGGTGCGCTACGAACCCGGTGTCTCGGTCCGAAAAAGCCCGGCGCGCTTCACCTTGGCCGGGTCATCCACCGGGCGCGATGGCGACAGCGGTTTCAACATCCGCGGGCTGGAGGGCAATCGCGTCCTGATGCTGACCGACGGCATCCGCGTGCCCGATGCCTACAGCTTCGGCGCCCAGAACATGGGGCGCGGCGATTATGTCGATCTGGGGCTGTTGAAGTCCGTGGAAATCCTGCGCGGCCCCGCATCGGCGCTGTACGGCAGCGACGGCGTGGCCGGCGCCGTCAGCTTCATCACCAAGGATCCGGAAGATTTTCTGACCGCGGGCCCAGATGGGAAAACAAGGGATTGGGCGGCGCAGGGCTCGGTCGGCTACACCTCCGCCGATGGCGCCTGGTCCAAGGGCGCCGTCGCGGCGGGCCGCGTGGGCAAGCTGCAGGCCCTGGTGGCCTATACCCGGCGCGACGGCAACGAGACCGCGACCAACGGCGACAACAACGCCGCCAACACCGACCGCACGACCGCCAACCCGCAGGACCTGCAGTCCAACGCCGTCCTGGCCAAGGTGGTTTATGAGCCATCGGACGCGCACCGCCTGCGCCTGGCCTTCGATCATGATGACAACCACACCAACACCACGGTGTTGAGCGCCATCGCCAAGCCACCGCTGTCCTCCACCAGCGTTCTGGGGCTCATCGCCCGCGACCGCGAGGACCGCAACCGCGTCAGCCTGGACCACCGCTATGATATCGGCGCGGACGTGATCGACAGCCTGCGCTGGACGGCCTACTACCAGGAAACCCATGCCACCCAGTATGGGGCGGAGGATCGCAACACCGCCACCGATCGCACGCGCGACAGCACCTTCGACACGCGGGTCTATGGCTTCGACCTTCAGGCACAGAGCCGGACGCTGGGCCACGACCTGACGCATACCTTCGTGTACGGCGGTGATTATTCGGTCACCCACCAGGAGTCGTTGCGCGACGGCACGGTGCCGTCCGCCGGCGATGCCTTCCCGTCCCGCGCCTATCCCACCACCGACTACACACTGGCGGGCGTTTTCGTGCAGGACGAGATCAACGCCTTCGACCGGCGGCTGACGCTCTATCCCGCCGTCCGGTTCGACTATTACGACCTGTCGCCCAAGAAGGACGACCCGCTGTTCACGGCGCTGACGCCCATTTCCAAGAACGACAGCCATGTCTCACCCAAGCTGGGCATCCTCTACCACGTGCTGCCGGACGTGGGCGTGTTCGTGAACCTGGCGGAAGGCTTCAAGGCGCCGGCACCATCGCAGGTGAACAACGGCTTCGCCAACCCCACGCAGAACTACAAGTCCGTCTCCAACCCCAACCTGAAGGCGGAAACCAGCCAGACCATCGAGGGTGGCTTCAAGTTCAACGGGGGCTGGGGTGAAAAAGCGGCGGGTGCGGGTTCTGGCAATGCCGCGTTGGGCGGCGGCCGCTGGGACGCCAGCGTCACCGGCTATGCCGGCCGCTACCGCGACTTCATCGACCAGGTGCAGGTTGGCGGCACCTTCACCGCCGCCAACCCGGCGATCTACCAGTACGTGAACCTGTCGCGGGTGACCTTGCGCGGGGCGGAGGCCAAGGGCCAGGTCACCCTGAACTCCGGCATCGGGGCGCTGGCCGCCTTTTCCTACACCCAGGGCGACAGCACCTCCGGCGGCGTCACCACGCCGCTGGACAGCGTCGATCCGTGGAAGGTGGTGCTGGGCCTGACCTACCGCGATCCGGCTGGCCGGTACGGCGGTCAGCTGACCATGACCCATTCCGGCGCCAAGGATCGGTCCGACGTCAGCAGCGCCACCTACTTCCTGCCCAAGGCCTTCACCATCCTTGATGCCACGGCCTACTGGACGGTGACGGAGAACGCCAGCCTGCGCGTCGGAATCTTCAACCTTACGGATGAGAAGTACTGGTGGTGGGGTGATGTGCGCGGCCAGTCCGCGACCTCCACCGTGCTGGATGCGTGGACCCAGCCGGGCCGCAACGTCGGCGCCTCGCTGACCCTGAAGCTGTGACCCTGATGCGCTGATCCCGATCCGGCCGGCGGGGGGACGTCCGGCCGGATCCCGGTGGCGGCGGGCCCCGCCCGTGCCCGCCGCCACCCTCCTCCCCGATCGCATGACCTGCCCAAGGAGGGCACCCCGATGACCATGCATGAGACGCTTAAAGCCGGCCGCCGCACTTTCATGACCGGCGCCGCCCTGCTGGGTGTCGCCACCCACCTGCCGCGGGCGGCCCGCGCGGCCGAGGCGGCCACCGCTTCCGTGGGCCCCGCCCCGGAACAGGACAGGCGCGCCATCCTGGGCATGGCCGGCACCTATAAGGTGACCTTCGATTTCCGTGAGACCACATCCTTCCTGCCCGACTACACGCCCATCGCGCCCAAGGTCAGCGGCGGGGATGAGGTGGTGCGGGTGGTGGAGGACGGCGGCTCCGTCATTCGCCTGCAGCACATCCTGGTGGTGGACGGTGAGGATGGCCTGCCCGTGGTGGTCAAGCATTGGCGGCAGGATTGGACCTACCAGCCGGCCGCCGTGCTGACCTACCAGGGCACGGGCCACTGGTCGCTGACCCCGGTGGACGGGGCGGTGGCCAAGGGGGCTTGGTCCCAGACCGTGTGGCAGACGGACGATTCCCCGCGCTATGGCGGGGTGGGCCGCTGGCGCCACGATGCCGGCGTCTCGCGCTGGACCAGTGACGAGACGTGGCGCCCCCTGGCCCGCCGCGACGCCACCCGCCATCCGCCCTATGACCGCTACAGCGGCACCAACCGCCACGCGCTGACGCCCGCCGGCTGGGTGCATGAGCAGGACAACGCCAAGCTGGGGCTCCGCGAGGGGGCCCTGGTGACCTTCGTGCATGAAACGGTGATCAACACCTACAGCCGGTCCAACGCCTTCCCCGTCGCCGCGGCGGATGAATACTGGACCAAGACCATGACCTACTGGGCGGCCGTTCGCGCCGCCTGGGACCAGGTCATCGCCCGGCACCAGGGCGTCAGCGTGGCGGAAGAGGCCAACAACGGCTCCGTTACCGGCAAGGCGCTGATGGGCCTGGCCGACAGCATCGCCAAGGGGGACAAGGGCGTTCCGGATGCCATCGCTGAGGCCCGCCGCGTCATCGCCGACGCGACGCAGGGCTCCGCGAAGTCCGGCGCCTGACGTCCCCCCGGGCCGGCGCCCCCCTCCACCCGCCCGTACCAAGGGGGGGGGGCGCCGGTCTTTTTTTTGAGTTCACGCCAGCCACAGCGCGGCCAAGGCCACCGCTGCCGGCAGGGCCTGGATCACCAGGATGCGGCGGCTGACGGACCAGGCGCCGTAAGCGCCGGCCACGATCACGCACAGCAGGAAGAAGGTCTTGATGTGCAGGGCCGCCGACGGGTCCGGATAGACCAGGCCCCACAACAGACCCGCCGACAGGAAACCATTGTACAGGCCTTGGTTGGCGGCCAGCACGGCCGTCTGTGCGGCCCTTTCCGGAGAGTTGCGGAAGGCCCGCAGGCCCGCGGGCTTGGTCCACAGGACCATTTCCAGCACCAGAATCCAGGCGTGCAACAGGGCCACGAGGGCCACCAGGATGTTCGCGATCATGCTCATGAAAAGGGCGTTCCCCATTTTTGCGTTGTTATGGCTGCCACTATGACGGGAAAGACCGCGTTCGCCCAAAGAAAAAGCCGCCCGGTTTCCCGGACGGCCTTCCCTTGCGCCCAGTTGGGCGATCAAAACTTGGCGGGCGATCAGAACTTATACGCCAGGCGGAAATAATACATGCCGCCATCATAGCCGAAGGGCGAGGTATCGGGGTACTGGTCGCCGTAGTTCAGGCGACCGGCGCTGCGGTTCTTCTGCGGATAGGTGTCGAACAGGTTCTGCGCGCCGACGGTGGCGGTCAGGTCCTCGGTCACCTTGTAGGCGATTTCCGCGTCGAAGATCCAATTGGGGTCGTAGTGCTGGCCGGCGCTGGAGTTGTCCTGCCAGGCGCCGTAATAGCTGCCGCGATACATGAAGTTGAACGCGCCGATATCATAGGTGGCGGTCAGGTTCACGCGATAGTGCGGCAGGCCGTTCTCGATGTCCGCCTTGCGGTTGGCATCGATGACGGTGGAGTCGTACTTGGTGACGTCGGTGTGGTTGATGTTCGCCGCCGCCGTCAGGCGCAGTTCGCCGTCATACAGGTCAAAGGTCTTGTTGGCGACGATGTCGACGCCCTGGCTGCGGGTGTCGAAGGCGTTGGCGAAGTAGTTGACGTTGCCCAGGGTGTTGGCGCCCACCACGCCCAGCGCCGCCAGCTTGACCTGGTCAGCGGCGGACACGGTGAAGTCGCTGGTGATGCCGATGCGGTCCTCGACCTTGATGTTGTAATAGTCGACGGTCAGGTTGACCCCGCCCGGCAGGTCGAAGACCAGGCCGCCAGCGATGTTGAACGAGGTTTCCGGCTTCAGCGTCTTGGCGCCGTAATATTGGGCGACCGCGCTGTCCACCGGGAAGGTGCCCAGCACGATGGGTTCCGGGCTGCCCGCCTTGAAGGTGGTCTGCGTGCTGCTGATGTGCGACTGGCCCGGCGTCGGCGCACGGAAGCCGGTGTTGACGGACGAGCGGATGGCCAGCCAGTTGGTCAGCTGATAGCGGCCGAAGACCTTCCAGTTGGTGGTGTCGCCGAAATCGTCGAAGTCTTCATACCGCACGGCCACGCCGGCGCTCAGGTCCTTGATGATGTCGGCTTCCGCGTCGGCGTAGAAGGCGTAGTTGCCGCGTGGATACTGGCCGGCGTCGCTGGCGGTGAAGCCGGGATAGCCGTTGGACCCAATGGGCATGCCGTAGGTGTAGTACTTGCCCGCCTGGTATGAGGCCACATCACCCGACTTGATGGTGTAGGTTTCGCGCCGGTATTCGCCGCCGCCCGCCAGGGTCAACGGGCTGGCCAGCCAGCTGAGGTTCACGGGATAGGTCAGGTCCAGGTTCAGGTTGGTTTCCTCCTGAATCTGGGTGCCGACGTAGAACTGCCGGGGGCTGCTCGGCCCGAGCGAGGGGTTGACGGTGTTGCGGATGCTGTAGCGCAGCTCATCCTTGCCGTAGCTGGCGCTGGCGTCGATCATCAGGCCGTTCTTCAGCGTCGTCTTGTAGCCGCCGGTGATGCTGCTATCCAGGATGTCGCCGTAGAACCAGGGCGTGAAGCCGTTGGGGAAGACGCTGTTCCACTTGAAGGTGGCGCCGCTGTCCAGGGTGATGGGCGTGATCAGCCAGGACACCGTGGTGGGGTTGCGGTAGTTGAAGCTTTCCTTGGCGTAGCTGTGGCCGAAGTTGCCGAACAGATAGACCTTGGAATTGTCGCCCAGGTCGATGCCGCTGTTGACGAACAGGCGCTCCGCCTCCACCGCCGGGTCGCCGAAGCGCTGGGCGGGGTTGGGGATGGTCAGGCCCTGCGCCGCCAGCTTGGCGGCGTCGGGGCGCTGGGTGCCGCGCGACGTCGGATCGTTCTTCACATACTCGGCACTGATGTTGACGAAGCCGCGATCACCCAGGGGCAGGCCGGAATTGGCCTGGATATGGGCGCTGCCGCCGTCGCCGGCATAGGTCTGGCCCCACTGGGCCACCACCGTGCCCTGGTCGGCGCTGTCCTTCAGGGTGAAGTTCATGACGCCGGCGATGGCGTCGGAACCATATTGGGCGGCGGCGCCGTCGCGCAGCACTTCCAGCTGCTTGATGGCGATGGACGGGATCTGCGCCAGGTCGGGGCCCTGCGACCCCTGGGTCAGGCCGTTGGCGCCGATCTGCACCAGGGCGGAGCGATGGAAGCGCTTGCCGTTGATCAGCACCAGGGTTTCATCGGGCGGCAGGCCGCGCAAGGTCGGCGGGCGGACGAAGGTCGACCCGTCGGAGATGGAGAAGCGGGCGACGTTGAAGGACGGCACCAGCTGGCGCAGCAGGTCGTTGGTGTCGCCGCCGGCCTGGCGGGACAGATCCTCCGGCGAGAAGACGTCGATGGGCGACGGCGAGTCCGCGACCGACCGGTCGACGCGGCGGCTGCCGGTCACCACGATTTCCGACAGGCTGTCGGTGTCCGCCGCCGGTGCCGGCGCCGTGGCGGCGCTGGCCGTGCCCATGGCGAGATAGCCCGCCGTGCACAACAGGGCGATGGTCCAGGCTTTGCGCGCACCCATGGCACGCGCACTTATGGCGTTGGTGTTGTTTGTATGCGTCATGTTGGCCCCCTGATCTTTGGATTTTGTTAGATCACGGCGCTTGATGGCGCGATTCCCCGCAATTTTTTCAGAATAAGGCGGCTCATTAGCCCCGTCCGCCTCTTTTCAAAGTCTCAAACAACTGTTCAGCCGCAAGTCAAATCGCCTTTTGAAAAGGCGCCGTGACTTGCCATTGTACTCCTTTCGCTTTCCGCCCCTTGGGTTCCATGCCCGCGCTGGAAGCTTCCCGACTTCCAGCCCGGTCACGATGTCCTTGGGGCCCGTTGAAACCCTGCCGCCGTTCCGCTCAATGCGTGACGGTCGGCGCCTTGTCCTGCGGATGGGCGTTCGTCTTCACGGTGACGACGAAGCCCGCGTTCACGGCCGGCGCGCTGTTGCCCCAGGCCTGCCGGATGTAGCTGATGATGTCGGCCAGTTGATCCTCGCTCAGCAACGCCGCGAAGGTGGGCATGCCGCCCCGTCCCTGCAGCACGGTGCGCACCACCAGTTCGGGATCACCCACGACGAAGGGGTCCCCCGCCAACGCGGGGAAGGCGCCCTTCACCCCGAGGCCCGTCTTCTGGTGACAGGCGGCGCATTTGTGGTTGAACAAATCCTGGCCCTTGGCCACGTCCTGGGCCAGGGCGGGCGCCGTGGTCAGAAAGGTGCCGGTGACCAGGGCGGCGGCAAGAAGGGCTGTACGCATCCTGTCCCCCTCACGCCGCGACGCGCTGATGGATTTGCGCGATCTGGTGCCAGGCGGATTCGATGGCGCCGGCCTGCCAGCCGCCGATGTAGCTGATATGCTCCCCCGCCAGGTAAATGCGGCGGTCGGGCTTGTTCAGCACGGGATAGGCCACCTTCCGCGCCTCCGCACTCCAGTTGCCCCAGCCGCCCAGATTGTACTGGATCAGGTGCCAGGACGCGGAGAACGAGGTTTCGAAGTTCTCCTTGTATTGCGGGAAGATGCGCTGCCCCACGTCGAGCGCGATGGCCGTGCGCTCCGCCGGGGTGTTGCCGCTCATGTCGGTGGCGTCGGCGCCGAACATGTAATAGCCCAGCAGCACGCCCTTGGCCGACTGCCAGCCCGATGACGGCAGGCTGATCAAATTGATGCCGGGCGCATCGGTGTAGACATGGCCGCCATAGATGGCGTCGTCCTCCTCCCAGAACCGGCGCTTCATCTGCAGGCCGATCTTGCACACCGGGTCATAGGACAGCAGGGCCATGGCCTGCTTGTAGGTGTCGGAGAAATCGGCGTCGATGGTGCGCAGCACGCTGACCGGGATGGTGCACAGGCAGTAATCGGCGCTGATGGTGCTGCGCTTGCCAGTCTTGGTGTCGAGATAGTCCACCGTCACGCCGCCGTCGGACTGGCGGATGCGCTCCACCTCCGCGTTGTATTTGATCAGGTGGCCGACATGCTTCTCGAAGCCCTTGGCGATGCGGTCCATGCCGCCAACCGGCTGGAACATGGTGTGCTGCTGGTCGAAGGTGCCGACCGACTGCACCATGCGCCACAGCTTGGACTGCACCAGGTCGGGGAAGGCGTAGGGCGTGCTGGGCACGCCGGGGCCGGGGTCGTCGATACCGGCGCCCGGATTGACCTTGTATCCCCGGCCTTCCGTGCCGCGGTAGCTGAGGTCGTTTTCCAGATAGCCTTCACCGCGCAGGTATTCGACGAACAGTTCCACGTCGTCCTTGGCCAGGCCGGTATCCAGCTTGCCCGAGGTGGCCGCCTTGGCCACCAGTTCCGAGGTATAGCCGCGCATGTCGGCCCGGACCTCGAACTGGCGCACCCGCTTGCCCGCCAGCGGGCCCTTCACGGTGTCGAAGCGGGCGTAGCTGGCGTCATTCTCGTTGACCAGGACCTCCAGCGGGATGCCGAAGGTCTTGGTGTAATGAAGGGTGGAGCGGTGGCAGAACGGGATGCGCCAGGGGCCGTGGTTCAGGTACTGCCCCTCATCGAACTTGCACTCCTGTTCCTCCCCGCCCAGCTCCGTCAACTTGAAGCCCTTGCGCGCCGTCTGGCAGCGGCCGCCGCCGAAGGCGCGGGCCTCCAGGATGGTGACTTGGTAGCCCAGCTTGGACATCTCATAAGCCGCGGTCATGCCGGCGACGCCGGCCCCCAGGATCAGCAGCTTGTGTCCCGCACCGGACCCGCGCAGGGCGGGCGGCGCGCTGGTCATGGAGGCGATGCCGGCGCCCCAGGCGTTCAAGGCGGTCATCACCATGGCGCTGCCGCCCAGCAGCGCCGCCTTTTCCAGGAAATGGCGCCGTGTCACCCCGGCGCCGGGCAGTTCGGTCATGGCAGGCATAAGCACCTTCCTCGTCTGCGTCGAAGCGATCGTTTGGAAAACGATCGTCTGGCCGTTCCGTCACCCGGCGGTGGCCTGGTGGCGGACGCCCCGGCTCAGGGAGCGCGGGCGGCGATCACCTCGATCTCGACCAACAGGCCGGGGGAGGCGAGGCCCGCCACCTGCAGGGTGCTGCGGGCGGGCTTGTTCGGCTGGTCGGCGGTGCCGAAGAACTGGGTGTAGCCGGACATCATGCCGGCGAAGTCCATCTTGCCGTCATGGGCCGGATCGCCCACCAGATAGACGTGCATCATGACCACGTCGCCCATGGTCAGCTTCTGGGCGGCCAGCGCCTCCTTGATCTTGTTCAGGACGCTGACGGTCTGGGTGGCGGTGTCGCCATACGCCTCGATGCTGCCCTTGGGCGCGTTCGGGTCGGCGACCGACGGCGTCATGCCGCTGAGATACACGACATCCGATCCCGCCGGGACGGACACGGCGGCGGAGATGGGGAAGCTGCCCGCATCGGTGCGGGTGATGGGCTGCTTGGCCGTGGCCGTCCCGCTGGACGAGATGACGCCGGCCTCGGTGATGATGGCGGCCAGCACGGCCGTCAGGGCCAGGGCGCCCAGGAAACGGGCCATGCGGCGCTCGGCGCGCTGCGGAGGATTCGTGGTCAAGGCAAGGCTCTCCTGTTCCGTTATTTTTTGTGGTCCTGCATCCGCCCGCCCCAAGGGTGACGGGGGCGCGGCGTCGTCTTCGACTTTCGTCTCCGGCCCGCCGGGTCGGACCCGGCGGGCGGAGTGGGGTAATCGGCGGCGGCCGGGTGCGATGCACCAATCAATGACCGCCGGTGACGGGTCGCGCTGCCGGGTCAGCGCCGCGCTCGGCTCCCGGGGCGTTGCCTCATGCTGGGGTTGAAGGGTAATGGAGGGTGCGGAAATTCATATGGTCGCCCTGATGGGTGGCCATATTGAAGGAATATTTATGTGTTCTTGAAATAACGAGAGCTGGAATCATCCAGAGTGCCGTGAAAATGTGCCGGTCATCAGCGCCCGGCATCCGGCTTATGGCTTTGACAATGATGGTGACGGCCCGTTTCGTCATTCGTCTCTGTCAATTCATGGGTTGGGAAAAATAAGTTATTCGCTCTCTTTACTCGACCCATCTGCCAAAACAGTACCTCCCGACGCCCGATTAAGGGCGTGGGACCGCTTTCACTCTATCTTGGGGTGTCAGCAATAACCGGGCCAGTTGCTTCGCTGCTGCGATATAAGCATTTCGGCTGCGCGCAGGGTGGGATCAGCGCCCAGTGATTGGGCAGTTCTGGAGTGTTACAGGCATGTTGCCGCAAAGCTGTGCAGCTTTTGGGCGGATAAGCGCCCCGATGCGGCCGCTGTGGGGTTCGCCACTGCGCGGATCGTCCGCTTGCTGTAAGCAGGGGCCCGCGCCCGTCCTTCCGGTCCTCAGCCTAAAGCCCCACCCATGCGCCTGTTGAAACCTTTGACGCACGGCCCCATCGCCCGTCTATGGGGCGCATTGTCGCTCTCGGCCGTGGGCGACCAACTGCACCAGATGGCCCTGGTCTGGCTGGCCGTGGGCCTGGTGGGGGCGGACACTGGTTATGTCGCGGCGGCCGACACGCTGGCGCTCATGACCGTGGCCCTGCTGGCCGGCGCCTGGGTCGGGCGATGGGATCATGGCAGCGTCATGATGGCGGCCGACCTGGCGCGGGCCGGGCTGGCGGCGGTGCCGGTGCTGGCGGCTGTGAGCGGCCATCTGACGCTGTGGACCCTGGTGGTGCCGTCGGTGGCGCTGTCCGCCCTGGCCGGCCTGTTCGATCCCGCGCTTCAGGCGTCGCTGCCCCGGCTGGCGGGCGACCGCAGCCTGCTGGCAGCCACCAATGCCCTGTTCGACGGCACGCTGCGCCTGGCCCGGCTGGTGGGGCCCACACTGGCGGGGGCCTTGGCGACGCTGATGCCGCCGGTGGCCCTGATGGGAGTGAACGGCATCAGCTTCCTGGCTTCCGCCGTCGCGGTATTCAGCGTGCGGCCCCACCTCGCCGATCCGCCCGCATCGGAACCGCCGCCCCCCACCCGAGCTGCGGACGGATTGTCCGCCCGGCTGTTGGCGGGCTGGCGCCTGGTGCGGCGCGAACCGCCCTTCACCTACCTGCTCTGGCGCAACGGGCTGACCGGCGGGCTGTGGACCCTGACCATCTGGCTGTCGCTGCCGCTGCTGGTGCGGCAGCAGGGCGTGGAAGGCTTCGGCCTCAGCGGCCTGTCGGCGCTGGCCCTGCTGTTCTCCGCCTACGGCGCCGGCAATCTGGTCAGCAACCTGGTGGTGGGCAGCCTGCCACCGGGCGGCATGCTCGCGCGGCGGCCACTAATCCTCGTGATGGCTGGCGATATGTTGGTCGGGGGCGGCTTCGTCGTGCTGTCGCTGGCCTCGCTGCTGCCGGCCCCCTGGACGTTGCCGGCCATGGCGATCGCGGCCATGGGGACCGCCACCGGCGGCCCGCTGTCGCAGATTCCGGTGACCACGCTGCGGCAGACGCGGTTCACCGGCGGGGAAATCGCGGCCGTCTTCCGCCTGTTCCTGGTGCTGGACTGCCTGGGGACGCTGGTGGCCATGATGGCGGCGCCCACGCTGCTGACCCTGCTGCCCACGCCCCTGGTCATGGCCTCCTGCGGGCTTGCCATCCTGGCCATGGCCGGCATCTTCGGCCGGCGGGCGGGTCGGCAAGGCGCGGTTGCGGGCTGAGCCCGCGGCGGTTACGCTCCTTCATCCGCGTGACTGGCGCAGGCCCCGGGACGACGGGGTCAAAGATGGGGCACCATCGGGAAGCGCGGGGGCATGCCGTGCCGCGCGCCTGGGCCATCCACCGTCGCAACGGAAGGGACGCCCCATGCTTGCCAGCCTGATCCCTATTCTTGTCGCCTTGTTGCTGGGGGCCATGTCCCCCGGACCCAGCTTCGTGCTGGTCACCCGCACCGCCGTCGGCCAATCCCGCCGCAACGGCTTGGCCGCCGCCGCCGGCATGGGCGTGGGTGGCACCCTCTTCGGCACCCTGGCCTTGCTGGGCCTGACCGCGCTGCTGACCCAGGTGGTCTGGTTGAACATGGTCTTGCGCCTGGCGGGTGGCCTCTACCTTCTCTATCTCGCCCTGCGCATGTGGCAGGGGGCCGGCACGCCCCTTGCTACGCCCTTGGCCATGACTGATGGCGCGCCGGCGGGCGGTCAGGTGCCGTCGCTGGGCCGCGCCTTCATCGTGGCGCTGGCGACCCAGCTCAGCAATCCCAAGACCGCCATCGCCTATGCCAGCATTTTCGCGGCTTTGCTGCCCGCCCCGTCCCAGGTCGGGGAACCGTCGCGCCACCTGCTGCTGGTCCTCCCGCCCATGATCTTCCTGATCGAGGCCGGCTGGTACAGCGTGGTGGCCCTGGCCTTTTCCTTGGAGGCGCCGCGCCGCGGCTATCTCAAGGCCAAGGGCGGCATCGACCGGGTGACCGGCACCGTCATGGGCGCCCTGGGCCTGCGCCTCATGGTGGATGCCGTCCGCGACGCCGTCTCAGCCCGTTGAGCGGGGGAAAGGTGGGCGCGGATGCGCCCACCAGCCGTATCAAGCCAGATAATCGTGCAGCACCCGCCCGAACGGCAGGGTGAAGTCCACCACCTGGTGCCGCCCGCCGACGATGCGGCGGACCGGCAGGTCGGCGACGCGGCAATTCACATGCGGCGTCAGGTGCAGGCGGGCGGGGCCGTCCCAGGCGCCATGCACATGGATGTCGGTCAGGTTGTAGCCCACCAGCTGGGCCACCTTGGGCCCGCCATCCACATCTGGGATGAACTTCAGGTTCACGTTCAGCTTGCCGATGCCCTTGGCCACCTCATCCAGGCGGTCGGCCAGGCTGTGGTGCTTATAGGTCATGGTGCCCATGGCCACCCGTTCCTCATCATAGTGCAGGGTGCCGGTCAGGGTGTCCTTCTGCACCTTGAGGCGCGGGACGCCGTATTTCTTGGGGAAGCCCCAGATCTCCCGGCCGGCGGTGATGGGCGGCTCGTCATCCAGGTACATCTGGACCGAGAAGTTGCACGGCTCCCCGTTCCACTGAGCGACGATGCCGGTGCCGCTTTCCTCGTAATCGCCGAAGCCGGAGCTGTCGGGCATCTTCATCCACTCATAAAAGCAAAGGTTGCCCGGCGCCGGTTCCAACGGTTCGGGCAGGGCCCGGCGGATGGCCTCTGGATCGCTCTCATAGGTGATGATCAGGTATTCCCGGCGCATGAAACGGTAGGGCCCCCGCGGATAGCTGGGGCTGAACAGCGGCATGGAACTGGCGGAGAGGATCTCGTCACGATTCATGTCGGCACGACTCCCGGGGTTGGGGCAAAAAAGGGAGATGGGGTGCCGGGACCGGTCGACGGGGCGGGTGGACTGACGTGGCATGGACCGATACCCGGGCGGAGCGAACCCAGGATGACGGACGCATCCCGGGAAAACCATTCCCCGCCCGAGTAATCTTTGTTGCGTTGCACCTAACAGGATGCGGAAAAACCCTTTCGTCTGAGTTCCTGTCGTGATTCGCTTCCTCATGACGATGAGGAGGATGGGATGCGTGGCGGAGACATTCGGAC
>NZ_VITR01000011.1 GCF_007827955.1 Nitrospirillum pindoramense | reverse complement strand
CGGGGGGGGGCGGTGGGCGCCTCACATCCTATGCGCGAACTTGCGTCACCAGCATGAGCCGGGCAAATCGGGGCGGTGAATTATCCAGGCTAGAGTCGAGCGCAGATATCCGGAAACGCGCTCGGCTTGTCTGATGATCTTATGAGTTTCCGTGCCGAGAGGGGCAACGGAGCCGCCAGACGTCCTGCGGCAGGCAATCCTAAGGCCCTTCTCAGAACCTCGTGATTCCCGTGCGCAGCATCAGTTGCGCCGAGGCGGCGTCGAACACATGGTCCCAGTCGCCTTCCGCACGAGGACGGAACAGGCGCATGGAGGGGTACCAGGGACAGTCCGTGCGATCCAGCAACCACAGCCAATGGGCCACATGGCCAAGCAGCACCCAGACCTCCTTGCCCATGGCGCCCGTCAGATGGGCGACGGAGCTGTCGGTCATGATCACCAGGTCGAGATGGTGGATGGCGGCGGCCGTATCCGCGAAGTCGCCTAGATGCGGTGCCAGATCTATGATGGGCCCGCCTCGCGGCAGGTCGTGCAGCGACTTCTCCGGCGGGCCCTTCTGCAGGCTGTAAAGCTGCACGCCCGGCTGAGCGAACGCCTGGAAGAAGCCCAGCAGTGGCCGCGCCCGTTCCTCATTGCGTTTGAAGGTGGTGCTGCCGGACCAGACGATACCAACCCGCAGACGGCCATCGGGCGGGCCGAAAATTGACGCGAACTTGGCAATGCGGTCCGCTGGCGCTTTCAAATAGGGCTGGGTCGGAATGCTGGCGAAATCCGGGGTGAACAAGCCAGGAAGGCTGCACAAATGGGCATGGTAATCGGCGTCCGGCAGCGGCGCCCCCCAAGGGACGAGTTGATCGGCCACGCCCAGTTCCGCCAACAGGGGAATGATCTCCTTCTGGCATTCCACGATCAGCTCACCACCCAGCGCCTTGACCCGCGACAGATAGCGCGCCACCCACAGGGTATCGCCGAACCCCTGCTCCGCCAGTAACACCAGGCGTTTGCCACCATAGGGACTGCCATCCCACTTGATGCTTTTGAGGTTCTCGCGGATCGGCACTTGGCCGCTGATCAAGCGGACCTCGTAGTCTGCCCAGGCGGGGCGGTAGTTGCCGAAGTAAAGATAGCTGCGCCCCCGGTCCCACCGCGCCTTGTGAAAATTTGGATTGAGTTCCAACGCCCGGCTGAAAGCGAGCACGGCGGCACCGTGGTCACCGGCCTCGGCCAGCGATGTGCCCAGATTGTGATGCAGCAGCACATCATTGGGCGCCAATTCAATGGCACGCCGGTGAGCGTCGACCGCACTCTTCAGATATTTCAACTTGGTCAGGGCATTGCCCAGGTTGGTCCAGATGCCGGAGCCACGCGGGTTGGCCGCCAGCGCGTCGCGGTAGCACCACAAGGCGTCCAGATTCCGCCCCATCTGGGCGAACATGACCCCCCGGGCGTTCAGCAGGTCGCCATGATGGCCATGGTGCGCGATGGCCGCCGCCAGGATCACCTCGGCCTCCGCATACTTGCCGGCGTCATGCAAGGCCGTTGCTTGGCTCAGCGCCTCCGGAATGGTCAGCGCCGCCGTCTCAACCGTATCCACCACTCTTTCTCTCTTTATTCTCTAGACCGCCCAAATCTCTGACCTGCCGAGCCCGGCTGGCGGATACGCCGCCAGCCGGGCCATTGGGCCATGGTGTCACATCATAGCGTGATCAGACCCCGTGTGCCGCCGCCAGTTGCTGCGGTTGCTGAGTATCATTGGCTGGACTGGAGATCGTCATCGATGGTCCCGATCCGCTGTCGCCGCCGAAACTGGCCATCGCCTGGATCAGCTTCTGGGTCGCATCGTTCACGCTGTAGGCGAGGGCCACGGCCGCCATGGCACCGGTGGAGCCATCCGTTCGGGTGAAGGCGCCATCGCCCAGGATGGTGTTGCCATTATCGTCACGCTGGGCCGGGGTCTCCTGCAAACTCAGCGATGCGATCCCCAACTGGTCCAGCGTGAACAGGTCCGAGCTGTTGAAAACCCCCTGCCCCGTCGGGTCCACCCAAACCTTCAAGCTGGACCAGGCGGCATCATGAGCGTCCAGCACCCCGTCGTGATTACTGTCCAACTGCGCCAACTGGCTGTAGCCGGCCACGAAATCCTTATCCTGCGTCACCGTGCCCTTGTTGGCGGGATCATAGACCAGCACGCCTTCACCTGCGGTGACCCAGCCTGTCTTCTGGGTAGCGCCGACATTCGCCATGTCAAAATTGACCGTTGAGCCGTCCAACCCAGCGGTCGTTACCGGCTGCCCCTGCAAGTTGAGGATAACGGGGTCGTTATCATAGACCCAACTGATGCTTGGACCATTGGCCCCGTTACCATAGCCAGGCCCGGTCCAGAACGTAACCTGCGCGCTGGTGCTCCCGTTCGCCGTGTTATTTTTACCGTGGACGTTGACACTGACACCATCCGCCTCGTTGATGGTGTCATTGCTGCCATAGAGTTGGAAAAAGGCATTCTGAAGTGTATTGATGGTGCCGTTGGACATGGTGACGGTCCCTGATGACACTACTCCTACGACAGCGTTGCTATCGTAGACCGTCACTCTTCCACCTGCCACATCGACATGGTTGCTGCCGGTATCGCCATTGACCGCGACATTGTAGGCATAGATCGCCGCGTAGGAGTTGCTGTCTGCCGTCAAGTTTAGGGTACTTGTGTTGCCCTTGATTATCCCCGAGAAGCCGCGACCACCCACAATAGTATTGTTGGTGCCATTGGCGCCAATGTCAGCGTTGATGGTGATACTCTGACCATTGGCATAAATGGTATTGCCAGTCCCTGTTACCGTAACCATGTCACCGGTGCCAACATAGATGGTGTTGTTGTTGCCGGAAACCGTAACGCTGCTATTCGCATCGATATTTATATAGTCGTTACTGCCGTTGATGGTGGTGTTTGTGTTCTGTTGCGCGACCAGGCTGCCATTCGACAGGCTGATGGTATTATTCTGGCTGCCGGTCAGGATACCTGCATAGCTATTCGAACCCAACGAGATGGTGTTGCCGCTGCCGTTAAAATTGAACGACGTGTAGTTCCCAGCATTAATCGAGTTGCTCGAGCCATTGAAACCGATGCCGCCGTTATCACCCACATGGTCTTGGGTTATCAGCGTTCCATTTGACATGTTTATCTGATCACCCTGATCCCCTCCGATCAATCCCAAGTAACTGCCGCTGCCCATGGTGATGACGTTGTTGGAGCCGACAACATTGAAATTGTTGCTGGCGCCTGCGGTGACGGTATTATTGGACCCGTTCAGAGTGTTGCCCGCACCGTTCCCCACATTGTCCTGGGTCACCAAGCGCCCACCGGACATGGTGACGTTTATATTCTGATCCCCCGCGATGAGCCCGACATAACTGCCGCTGCCCATTCTGATACCGTCATTAGAACCGACAATGTTGAAACTGTTGTTGGCGCCAGCCTGCAGGGTGTTGCCATTCCCGTAAAGTGTTAGGCCGGCACCGTTGCCCACATTGTCCTGTGTATCCACCCAGGCACCGGAGCCGTAGATGGCATCCCCCTGGCTGCCCGAAAGCAGCTTCATGTACCCTTTTGAATTGATCGTATTGTAATTGCCGGAAACAACGAACACGCTGTTGGCCCCCTCATTCAGCGTATTGTTGGAACCGTTCAGAGCGATGCCCGAGGAATTTCCCGTATTGTCTTGGGCGGTGACGGTGCCGCCGGACATATTGATCGTCATCCCCTGAACGCCCCCATTCAGGTTCAGAGTATCCGAGCCCGCATTCACGGTCCCACCCGAGCCAGTGACGGTCTCGGTCAAGTTGCCGGCGGTGACATTGGCCGTGCCCCCGGATTGGAAGTTCAGGTTATGGCCCCCGCCATTCACCCACACGACGGAATTACCGTTCATGCTGACGGTGTCGTTGCTGCCGTTCACCGTCACTTGGCCGCCGCTCCAGGCTCCGATGGTGTCCCCTGTGGCGTTCACTGTGTTGCCGGTGCCGAAGAAACCGATGTTATCGCCACTATTGGTACGCAAGTTAACTAAATTATTATTACCGAACAGGCTGGTCGACCAGATGCCGCCAGCCGTGTTGATCGTATCATTGCTGGCGTTGATGGCGTTGCTGCCACCCGTGAGATTGACGGTCAGGCCACTGGCGATATTGAACGTGCCACCGGACATGCTGAGCGTGGCATTGCCGTTCACGCTCATCACATTGCCGCTGCCGGAAGCGACCGAGATGTTGGCACCGGCGGCAATCGTCATATTGTCGTTGTTGCCATAGAAGGTGGCGCCGGTGTTGGCCAGGATGTTGAAGCCGGCACCAGTGGCCCAAATACTGTTCCCCGTGCCGCTCAACCACGACTGCCCACCCGACCCGTTGATGGTCAGGCTATTGTTGTTGCCGTAAACGGCAATAAAGTCGTTTGTACCGGTAACTACGTGATTACTGTCACCAAAGACATCTAGATGAGCATTGTCAAACTCGGTAACCGTGGAAGCCGATATGTGCAGCCAGCTACCCGTTCCCCATTCCCCATTCCCGCCAAACTGCACCGTCTGGCCATTCACCCCATAAACCGTGTCGGTATCGCCGCTAAGGTTAAGGGTGTCGCCCGCAGCATTCATCCAAATGGTGTTGCCATTGCCGTTCACCGTCTCGGTCTTGCCAGCGGAGCCGTTGACCGTGAGGCTGGACGATGAGGCATTCACGGTATCGCCCGTGCCAGTGATGGCGCCATAAGCCCCGTTGCTCAGGTTCACCGTGTCGCTATTACCGTTCACGGTAGCCTGTGCGCCATTGATGACGCTGATGACGTCATTCGAGGCATTGATGTTACTGCCGGTTCCACTGGCGACTATGATGGTGTCACCTGAATTGTTACGCAAGTTCACTGTATTATAGTTGCCGTTCAGCGTCGCGTTCGCGATACCATTGGAATTAATGGTGTCATTGCTGGCATTAATGACATCATTATTTCCCGCCATGGCCAGCGTATAGCCGTTTGCCGTTACATTGACTGTGCCATTGCTCATCGAGAAACTGGTACCGGTGCCATAGATGGTCAGGATGTCGCCCGCCCCATTGATGGCCGCGGAGGCGTTGGCCAGCATGCTGACGTTGTTATTATTGGCGGTTACTGTGTTCCCGGTGCCAGACAGTTGAACATAGGAGCCGCTTCCCGTGACGGTGATGGCATTATTGTTGCCATAGATACCGTTACTATCGGTGCTCCCCACTGTCACCGCATTTCCGTCACCATGTACATCGACATGGGAGCCATCGGAAACGGTGATTGTGCTGCCGGCCAACCATAGCACGTCAAGCAGGCCATTTTGCCCATTGCCTCCCGCCGTCACTACTTGGCTGCCGCCGCTGGTCACCGTATCGTTACCGCCATTCAGCACCAGAGTATCCCCCGCTGTCGCAAGCGAGACGATATTGCCGTCGCCGCTCACCTTCTCGGTATGGCCGGTCGCCCCAGTGAAGATCACCGTGGAACTGGTGGTGGTTACGAAATCCTTGTTGCCGCTGAGGGTCACAGTCGACCCGTTCGCCGAAATGGTCACGGTGTCGCTGTCACCGTTGATGGTTGCCGTGCTGCTGGCGCTGACAGCGGTGGTGACGTAAATAGTCTCACCACTGACGGCCGCAGTGTTACCCGTACCACTCAGCCAGACATGGCCCCCGCCGCCCGTTACCGTCAGGGCGTTGTTGTTGCCATAGGTGGCGATGTCATCGTTGCTGCCAGCCGTCACCTGGTTGCCGTCGCCAAAGATATCGGTATGGGCATTGTCGGCCTCGGCGATGGTGGCGCCGGACATCCGAACGGTGTTCACGGCTCCACCCAGACCGTTGCCGCCGATGCGCAGGATCTCTCCTGTACCGCCCGTGACCGTTTCGCCGGCGCCGGTCACCGTGACGTTGGCGCCATTGGCAAGGTTCACCGTGCCGCTGTTCTGGTTGATGACGTGCCCGGAGCCACTGACGTTCAGCACATCGTTGGCTTGCGTCACGGTGACGATGGCATAGGTGCCCCCGATGGTCTCCGTCAGCCCCGCGGCCCCTGTCACCGTCAGCGTGACCACGCCGGCACTGGTACCCGAGGCGGTGACGGCGTTGCCACCGCCCGTCACCGTCAACACGGCCCCCGCCCCCACGGTGACGGTATTGCCCGTGCCGTTGAGGGTGGTGGTGGTGGACGCCGCCAGATTGATGGTACTGCCGGCGGCGGTGACGGTGTTGCCCGTGCCGCTGAGGTTGAGGGTGTCGCCAGTACCATTAACCGTTGTCAGCGTGATGATGGCCTGTGTGCCCGTCACCGTCTCCGTCAGACCGGCGGCACCCACCGTCAGGGTAGCGCCCTTGCCCGAGGCGGGATCATAGTTCGCGGCTATGGTGTCGCTGCCGCCGATCACCGTGGCGGTGGAGCCGGCAGCCAGGGTGACGGCGTTGCCGCCGCCATTAACCGTGACGCTGCCGCCGGTCACCGAGGCGGTGCCATTGTTCATCACCAGGCTCTGGTTGCTGCCGCTGATGGAGATGGTGTCGGCGGTCGCCGTCGACAGCACGGTCACGACGCCATTCTGCCCACCGACCGTTTCCACCAGCTGCGAGGAGTTGATCGCCAGAGTGGCAAAGGTCAGAACCGCTGTGTCGTTGGACCCGGTCAGCGTGGCCGAGGGGTTGCTGGCGGACAGGGAACTGCCGGTCAGCACCAGACTATTGCCGCTGCCGGTCGCCACAACGGCGGCACTGTTCGTCAATGTCAGGCGATTGCTATTGCCATTCACCGTGGCCGAAGCGGTGTTCGTCAGAGTGATGGTATCGCCCCCGCCGCTCACGGTGACGTTGGTGCCGGAAATGGCCAAGGTGTCGCTGGCGGCCGTGACGCCGATGGTGGCGCCGGTGATGGTGGTAACACCTGCGTTGGCCGCCAGGGAAACCGTCTGGCCGGTGCCGCCGATGGTGCCGCCCGCCCCGGACTGCACGGCGATGGTGTTGCCGGAGCCCAACACCGTGTTGCCGGTGCCGGCTGCCAGGGTGATGGTGTCCTGCGTGCCGGTCACCGCACTCCCGCTGCCGCTGACCATCATCGTTTGCCCCGTCGCCGTCAGGCTGGCGGTGGCATTGCTGGCGCTGAGACTGACCAGCAAGCCCGAGGTGCCGCCGACCATCAACGTACCGCCATTGCCGGCCACCGTATCACCGGTTGCCGTGATGGTGGCGGTGGCGCCACTGGCCAGGGTCACGGCGTTGTTCATGCCGTTGACGGTGACACTGTCCCCACTGGAAAGGCTGACGGCGTTGCCATTGGTCGTACCGCCGCCATTGTTGATGACGGCCGTGGCGTTAGCCTGCACCAGGATCGTCTCGCCATTGCCGTTGACAACCTGCCCCGTCCCGCTGAGCCCGATGGTGTTGCCGGCGGGCGTGACAGTGATGGTGCCGTTGCTCCCCCCCACAGTGGCTGACTGCCCGGCGGGGCCTGCAATCGTCAGGGCGGCGCTGTTCAGCATCGCCGTATCGCCCGTGCCGGTGATCGTCATTGAAGAACCGGCGGCAACCGTCAGGTAGTCGGAGTTCCCGTTGATGGTGGCGTTGGTATTGGCGAAGGCGACGACGCTGTTGTTGCTGGCCGTGACGACGCTACCCGAGCCCGTCAAGTAGACGTTGCCGCCGGTTCCCGTCACCGTGACGAGATTGTTGTTGCCGTATGCAGCGATATCGTCCCCCACCCCGGCCATGATCTGGTTGCCGTCGCCGAAGACATCGACATGGGAGTGATCAATCTCGGTGATCTTGGCGCCCGACAGATTGACGGTGTCCACGGTCCATGCCACCTGGTTGCCACCGACGGTCAGCGTCTCGCCCGTGGCGCCGCTGACGGTCATGCCGGCGCCGATCAGGGTCGTGGAGGCGTTGGCGGCAAGTTTGAGCACGCCATTGCTTTGGGTGACGGTGTTCCCCGTGCCGCTGAGGGTCAACGTATCGGCGGTGGTCGTCACGGTGATGACGTCATTGCTGCCGGTGATCGTCCCCACCAGGCTAGAAGTACCGGCAAAGCTGATTTTGGCGCCGCTGCCCAGCACCACGTCATTGCTGCCGGTCAACGCGACGGTCGCCCCGCCGGCAATGGACACCGTGTCGCCACCGCCGTTGATGGTGGCATTGGCACCGGCATTGACGGTGACGGTTTCGGAATTGACTGTGGCCGTGCTGCCCGTCCCGCTGATCCAGACGTTCCCACCGGTGCCCGTTACGGACAGCACGTTGTTGTTGCCGTTGATCCAGACGTTGTCGCTGTTGCCAACCGTCACCTGATTGTTGTTGCCGTAGACGTCGCCACGCGCATTGTCGAGCAGCTGGACCACGGCGCCGGACAGGAACAGCGTGTTGTCCGTGCCATACAGTCCATTGCCCCCAAGCCACAGGGTGTCACCCGTGCCGCCGGTGATCGTATTGCCGCCCCCCAGAACCATCGCGGCCGCGTTGTTCGCCAGCGCCACGGTGCCGCTATTCAGGGTCAAGGTCTGGCCGCTGCCACTGAGGCTGATGACATCCCCAGCCGTGGCGCTGATAATGCCGTTGCTGCCGCCCACGCTGGCTGTATGGCCGGCCGTGCCGGCGATGGTGACGCGGGAACCGGCGACGGTGATCAGGTCCTTGTCGCCCGTCACGGTGAAGACGCTCGCGGCACCGCCGGTAAGCGTGTTGGCGTCGCCGGCCGCCGTCAGCGTATTGATGCCTGTGAGGACATCCGCCAAGGTGCTGCCGGAGACGGCGGCCGAGCCCAGGGTGGTCGTCAGATTGATGACCATGCCGGCGGCGGTATAGCTGCTGATTACTTCACCACCATTAGCTTCCAAGCTATTTCCCTGACCATTTGAAATCAAGGTCGTGAGGTCAGCGCCACCGATCAGAGTTTCCGCTCTGCCCGCCGCAGTCAATGTATAGGTGTATCCGGTCTCATCGACGGGCGCACTGGCAACAGAACCAGTGCCGGAAATCACTGCCGCCTTGAGACCGACCAGGATATCGGAAACGCCAGTTCCAGAAACCTTCGCGTAGCCGGCACTGATAAGACTGCCGAGGGCGACAATCATATGATCTGCGGCATAACTGGCCACCGCAGTGCCTGCATCACTGGCGAAAAGCGTACTGCCATTACCATTCCCGATCATGACGGCGCTACCCGCGTCTTCGGTCAGGATGGCCGCCGCGCTGCCAGCGATCAGCGTGTCATTGATGCCCGTGCTGGTTAGCGTGGACGCGACACTGCCACCGATCAGGGTGTCATTGGCGCCGGAAACCCAGATGGCCTGGATGCCGACCAACGATCCCAGCGTATTCGACCCGTTCACCGTGGAGGTGTTGGTCTGCAGGTTGATCGTCATGTTCCCGGATTGATAGCCGGCGACGATGCCCTGCCCCCCATTGGTGACCAGTGTGTTGGACCCGCCGTTGGCGATCAGCGTCGTGGCGCCGATGCCGTTGCTGGACATCAGCGTGTCGTCATAACCCGTGGCCATCAAGGTGTTCAGGCCCAGATTGGCGAGGACGGTGTCATGGTTGCCGGTAACCAGGACATTGTTGATGCCATAGAGGACGTCACCGCCGGTATGGCCGTTCAGCGTCGCCTGTTCAGGTGTGGCCAAAAGATCGACCGAGACGTTATCGGCGTTATAGACGGCAATGGCGGTCGCGCCGCTGGCGCCGGCGCTGAGGGTGTTGCCCAGCCCGTTGGACACCAGGGAGGTGACGGCCCCATTGCCGCCGCCCGCGATCAGGGTGTTGTGGATGCCGGTGGCGATCAAGGTGGTGACACCGGCCCCGCCCGTCAGGGTACCGTTGTTGCCCGAGGTCGAGACGGCCGTGATGCCCACCAGCGTGTCGCTGACGCTGGCACCATTCACCTTGGCCGTGCCGGTGGTCAGGTTGATGGCCAGATTGCTGGCCGCATAGGAAACAAGCGCTTTTCCGGCACCGACCGCCTGCATCGTATTGCCATTGCCGTTGGCCACAAAAGTAGCATTCCCGCCGGTGGCCATCAGCGTTTCGCCAGCCGCACCCGCGATCACGGTGTCGTTGGCCCCTGATACGGCAACAGCCGTGATACCGATCAGAGTGTCCGCAGCGCTGCCGCCATTCACCGCCGCTGTGCCGTTGGCCAGATTTACGGTCACGTTGAACCGTGTGTAGGTAGCGGTTACGGTGCCACCCGCCGCCTGGAGCGTACTGCCCGCTGCGTTGCCAACCAGCACGACGCTACCGCCAATACCTTTCAGCAGATTGGCGCCACTGCCCGCGGTCAGCGTATTGCCGGTACCGCTCGACAGCAAGGTGCCAACGTTGGCCGTGGCGGTCACACTGTTGCCGGTCACGGTGGCAACGGCACCGTTCGAGACCGTGACCCCGTCGCTATTCCCATTGAGGATGGCGCTACCGCCGGTGACGGAAATACTGTCGCCGTTGCCGGTAAGGGTTTGATTGGCCCCGCTGACGTACAGGGTGTCATTGGCGAAGTTGACCGTGGTGACGCCGCCGCTTCCCGCAATGGTATCGGTAAGGCCGGCACCGCCGCCCACCAACAGGGTGGCGCCGCTGACCAGCGTCACGATGTCGCCACTGCCGGTCAGGGTGGCGCTGGCGCCGCTGGCCACCGAAAGCTGATCATTACCACCGTTGAGATTGAGGCTACCCCCGGCCGACAGGGTGATGATGTCGTTGTAGCCGGTCAGGGTCTGGGCACCACTAATCGCCAATACGTCGCCGCTGACGCTGATGGTATTGCCGCTGCCGGCGATGGTCTGGGTCAGGCCGGTCGCGCCGCCGATATTAAGGGTGGCGGAGGTGCCGGTGATGACATTGCCACCGCCGTTGACTTGGGCGGTGGTCCCCGTCTGCAGAGTCAGGGTATTGGAGTTCCCGTTGATCGTGGCGTTGCCACCCGTCAGCGTGATGATGTCGTTACTGGCCGCCAGGTTCTGGTTGGCGCCGCTGACACTGATGGTGTCGTTACCGAAGCCAACGCTGGTGAAGCCGCCGCTGCCGGCAATGGTTTCGACGAATCCGGACGTGCCTCCGACAGAAACCGAAGCATTGGTCAGCGTCAGGACGTTGCCACTTCCGCTCAGCAACGCGCTGGCGCCCGCCGCCAAGGTAACCTGGTTATTGCCGCCGTTTAACTTGATGTCGGTGCCGGCCCCCACAATGACGCTGTCGTTGAAGCCGGTCAGGGTCTGGGCCGAGCCGTTCAGGTTGATGACGTCATTGCTCTGATTCACGGTGATGGTGTTGCCACTGCCGCCGATGGTCTCCGTCAGGCCGGAAGCCCCCGCCACCGTCAGCGACACCCCAGACGCGGTCACCACGTCGTTCGACCCGCCCAGGGTGGCGCTGGCGCCGCTGGCCACGGTCACGGCATGGCCGGTGCCGTTCAGCAGCGCGTTGCCCGACGCCACGGTGATGAGGTCGCTGGTGCCGCTGAAGGTCTGGTTGGCGCCGGTCAAGGTGACGGTGGAGCCGACATTGACGATGGAGGTGCTGTTGCCACTACCGCCCACCGTCAAGGTCTGGGGTCCCGCGCCCAACATGACCAAGCTGGCGTTGCTGGCCGTCACGGCGTTGTTGCTGCTGGTCATGGCCAGCGTCGCGCCGGCGCTGACGGTCACGGTGTTGCCGCTGCCGTCCAAGGTGGTATTGCCGCTGATGACGGTGACCACGCCGCCGCCCATGGTCAGCGTCTGGTTGGCGCCGCTGACGCTGATCGTGTCCCCGGTCGTGCTGGCGGTCAGGTGGCTGCCGCTGCCCGTCAGGACCTCGCTCAGGTTCGCGGCTTGGAGCAGGACCGCGCCGCCGCCGTTGGCGGTAACGGTGTCGCCCGAGCCGTTCAGCAGGGCTGCCGCCCCCGCCGCCAAGGTGACCGAATGGCCCGTGCCGTTCAGCGTGGCGCCGGCGTTGGCGCCCAGGCTGATGATGTCGCCGGTGCCGTTCAGGGTCAGGCCGCCGGACGCGGCGACGGACAGAACGTGCCCGCTGGCGCTCACCGATTGGCCGGCGCCGCTGAGGAACAGGGTATCGCTTGCGGTGGAGGTGCCCGCCGTGCTGACGGTAATGACACTGCCGCCACCGCCGATGCTTTCGGTCAGGCCCAGCGCGCCGCCCACCACCACCGTGGCCGCCGTGGCGGTGACGGTGTCGTTGCCCCCCGTCAGGGTGGCCGTGGCACCCGTGGCCAGGACCAATTGGTCGCCGCTGCCGGTGGCGGTGACCGTCGTGCCGCCGAAGCCGGTGATGAGGTTGCCGTTACCATTGACCGTCGCCACCTCGGCGCTGCCGGTCGCCAGGGTCACGGCGGTGCCGGCGCCATTGACGGTGGCGGTGCCGCCGGTCAGCTGCAGCACGCCGGTGCCCATGGACACGGTCTGCGCCGTGCCGCTGACCGTGACCGTATCCGCGGTGGAGGTGACCGCGATGACATCATGGTCACCGGTGATGGAGGCGGTGAGGCTGCCCGCCCCTGCCACCGTCACGCTGGCGCCACCGATGGCCGTAACCATGTCACCCGTGCCGATCAGCGTGGCGGAGGTGCCGGCCGCCATGATGACCGCGTCGCCGGAGCCGCCGAGGATGGCCTGGGTGGAGCCGCCGCCCGTCAGGCTGACGGTGCCGTTGGTCATGATCAGGGACTGGCTGGCGCCGCTGAGGCTGATGGTGTCGCCGGCCGCCTGCACCGTGATGGTGCTGGTGCCGCCGCCTATGGTCTCAGCCACGCCGCCCGCCCCGGCGATGGTGACGGTGGAAGCGGTGGTCGTCACCTTCTCGTTGGCGCCGGTCACCGTCAAGCTGCCACCCCCGGTCACGGCGACCGTGTTGCCGGCGCCCACCACGGACGCCTGCACCGGCCCCGTCACCGCCCCCGTCACCGCCCCCATCACCGCCAGGGTATCGCCCACGGCGTTGATGACATGGCCCGCGCCCGCGGTGACCGTCACGTTGTCCGTGCTGTTGGAGCGCAGGGTGAGGGTGGCGGCGCTGCCCGCCAGGGTCGCGGCCAGCAGGCCGGTCGAAATCAGCGTGCCGGTGCCGGTGATGGTGTCGTTGCTGCCCCCCAGCGTCATCCCCACGCCCGAGGCCGCCAAGCTGACGGTGGCGCTGGAGACGGTGGCGGTGGCGTTGATGCCGTTCATCACCACGGTGTCGGCCGTGCCGGTGATGACCGCCTGGGAATTGGCCTGCAGGGTGACACGGCTGGCGTGGGCGGTGACCGCCTCCCCCGTGCCGTTCAGGATGATGGCCGTGCCGTCGCCCAGGTTGATGGTGTCGCCGTTGCCGTTGATGGTGATGGCGGTGGTGTTGCCGACATTGATCTGGGTGGCGATGGTGCCGCCCGACATGGTGATGGTGTCGGCCTGGCTGCCGGACAGCAGGGTGACGGTGTCGCCATTGGCGGCGGCGACACTATTGCCGCCGCCTGACAAGACCAAGGCCTCACTTGCGGCCAAGGTCACGGTGTCGCCGGAGCCGATCAGCGTCGTGGCCGAGACATTGCCCACGTTGGCCTGGGCGACCACGGTGCTGCCTCCCAGCGCCAACACGTCGCCCTGGTCACCGGACAGCAGGGTAACCGTCTCGCCGCTGCCGTTGATTGTGTCGCTGTTCCCGGAGAGCATCAGCGTATTGCCGGTGCCCAGGTTGACGATATCGCTGGACCCGATCAGCGTCGTGGCGGTGGTGGTTCCCACGGCGACCTGGGTCGCCAGCATGCCGCCCGACAAGGTGACGATGTTGCCCTGGCTCCCGGCGATGAGGCCGACATAGCCGCCCACGTTCAGGGTATTGCCGCTGCCGCTGACGTTCAGGCTGTCGCCCGCGCCGCCGGTCAGCGTGTTGTTGTTGCCGATCAGGGAGTAGAAGGCGCTGTTGCCCACGTTGGCCTGGGCCACCACCCGGCCGCCCGTCAGGTAAAGCACGTCCGACTGGCTGCCCGACAGCAGCGTGACCGCCTCGCCCGAGCCGCTGCCGTTGACGGTGTCGCCATTGCCGGACAGCACGAGGACGTTGCCGGTGCCCAGGTTGACCGTGTCGTTGGAGCCCGCCAGCGTGGTGGCCGTGGTGCTACCCACGCTGGCACCGGTCGACAGGGTGCCGCCGGACAGGGTGACGACATCGCCCTGGTCGCCCGCCAGCAGGGTCAGCATGCCGCTGGGCATGACGACGGTGTCGCCGCTGCCCGCCAGGGTCAGGACGTCGGTGGCCGAGGTGACGGTGATCGTGTCGCCGCCGCCGGTGATGCTTTGCGTCTGGCTGTCGGCCCCCGCCAGGGTCAGGGCGAGGCCCGCCATGGTGAGACTGACGCTGTTGCCGCCGCCGATCAGGGTGTCGCCCGAGCCGCTGAGGGTCACGACACCGCCCGCCATGGACAGGGTGTCGCCGCCGCCCGCCAGGGTCAGGGTGGCCCCGGCGGGCAGCACGGTGACGGCGTCGCCGCTGCCGGTGACGCGCTGCACCTGGTTCGCGGCCCCGGCCACGGTAAAGGCCAGGCCGGCCCCCACCAGGCTGGTCGTGTCGTTCGTGCCCGTCAGCGTGTTGCCCGAGCCGGTGACCACCGCCGTGCCGTTGTTCATGGCCAGGGAGGCGCCGGTGCTGCCCAGGCTGATGGTGTCGCCGTCCGCCAGGACGGAGATGAGGCCGCCCGTGCCGCTGATGGTTTCCACCAAGCCGCTGGCCCCGGCCACGGTCAGGGGGCGGCCACTCATAATGACCGTATCGCCGGTGCCTGTCAGTGTGGAGGAACCGCCACCGAGGTTTAGCTGATGGCCGCCCCCGTTTAGGGTCGTCATACCACCAATCTGGTCGATTGAATCTTGATTCCCGTTTATGACGAAAACGCCATTCATCATTTTGATGAATCCGCCACCCATATTGAGGGTATTATGGGGACCTGCGTTTAGGGTCACGCTGTCACCAGCCGGGACGACTGTGATGACGTCACCTTGGGTTACCGGATTAAAGAATTGGCTGTGTCCAGAATCCCCACCAATCGTAATGTTGGAGTTGCGAGCCCCAATTGAATTCTGATTACCAGTAACAATGATATTGTCACTGAGACCATATATACTGCTATTATTACCGGTTACCAGAAGCGCGCTGATACCGACCAGAGTATCCGACACACTGCCACCCGTAATCCCCGCCGTGCCGTTAGACAGGTTGATCGTCATCCCGCTGGCGTCGTACTCCGCCACGGCGGCACCGCCGGCGGCCATCAGGGTGTTGCCCAGGCCGTTGCCCACCAGGGTGGCGTTGCCGCCCACGCTCTCCAACAGGGCGCCGCTGCCCACGGCGATCAGGGTGTTGTTGGCGCCGTTGGACAGGATGGGGTCGCCGGCGGTGCCGGCGGTCACCACGTCGTTGCTGGCGTTCAGATAGAGGGTGTCGGCCACCGACTGCACCGCCACGGTGCTGCCGCTGCCGGTCAGGGTTTCCACCGCCCCGGCGGCGGTGGCCACGGTGACGGCGGCGTTGACGGCGTTCAGGGTGTTGTTGCCGCCGATCAGGGTGATGCTGCTGCCGGCACCGGCCGACAAGGTGTCGCCGCTGGCGGTGACGGCCAGGGTGGCGCCGGCGGTGGCCAGGCTGACGGTGGCGCCGCTGCCGGCCAGGGTGTCGCTCTGGCCCGCCGCCACGGCCAGGCTGGCGGTGATGCCGGTGGCGGTGACGGTGCTGCCGCTGCCGTTCAGGGTCAGCGACGTGCCATTGGCCAGGCTGACGGCGTCGTTGGCGCCGTTCAGCGCCACGCTGCCGCCGGTGACCGCCAGGCTGCCGTTGCTCTCCGCCACCGTCACGCCGTTGCCGTTGACGGTCAGGGTGCCGCCGGTGCCCGGCAGGGTGATGCTGTCGCCATCGCCCAGGATGGTGGCGGTGGCGCCGGATTGCAGGTTCACGGTGGTGTTGCTGGCCGCCAGCGTCGCCCCGGCCTGGTACAGGGTGATGACGTTGGTGCCGTCGTCGTTCGTCACCGTCTGGCGCAGGACGTTGCCCGCGCTGTCCAGCTCCTGGGTGGTGGAGGCCCAGGAATACTGGTTGCTCACATCGAAGACGGTGCTGAAGCTGGACCCGTCCGCCCGCTTGCCGGTGCGGCTCAGCTCATGGTTGGCGTTGTCGAAATTCTGCTGAATGACGGTGTAGGCGGGGTTGTCATAGATCAGGATCTTGTGGGTGCCGTCCTGATTGAACAGGTAATCCGCCCTGACGGCATTGGCCGCGTTGTAGAACACCATCTCCGACGTGAAGCCGGTGGCGTCGGTGAAGCTGACATAGCCCGTACCGTCGGCCACGGTGCCATAGGACGCGGTGACGGCCGACGCCCCGCTGCCCACCTTGATGGTGGACAGCTTGGCGTAATCGTTGGCGAACCACCCCTGCACCGCGATGCGCGTGGCGCCGTCGGCGCTGGTGATCACCAGGTCGTTGCCGGTGTGGGCGAAGGCGAACTGGTTGGCGGCGGTGCCGTCCTCGATATCCAACTCACCCGTCCGCGTGTTGCTGCCGGACACGCCGTTGACGACGGTCAGGCTGCCCCAGGCGTTCATCTGATAGATGTCGCTGCCGCCGTTGCCGATCAGCGTGTCGGTGCCGCCGCCGGCCAGCAGGGTGTCGGCGTTGGCGCTGCCGTCCAGCACGTCGTCGCCCACGCCGCCCGACAGGGTGGTCTGGCTGGGCAGCAGGTAGGTATCCCCCGCCACGCCCATGCCGGCCATGTCGCCGTCGTTGAAGGTGCCCGGCTCCCCCGGGATGGTCGTGGGCCGGCTGGCGGCGATGCCGGCGGCTATGTTGCCGTAATAGGCCGCCAGCGAGGCCGCGACCCGCGTCGTGCCGACGTCGATCTCACTCAGCCGTGCGAAGCTGTCGGCGTACCAGCCCGACACCGTGACCTGGTCGCCGGCCGTGCCGTCCTTGATCACCAGGTCCACGCCTTGGCGCATATAGGTGATGCTGCTGGCATTGAGCATCGCCAGCGAGCCGCGCTGCTCGTTGTCGATGGAGATGCCGTTGTCGATGGTGACGAAACCGTCGCCGGTGCCGTAGCTGTAGGTGTCATCCCCACCGCCGCCGATCAGCACCTTCTGATTGGCCGTCGCGCGCAGGGCGTCATTCCAGGTGCCGCCCTGGATGCTGGTGCCCAGGCCCATATCGGCGGCCATGGCGAGTTCGACGATCCAGCCGGCCGCGAACGCGGAATTCGGATCCTGGGCGATCACTGCATTGATGACTTGCCGATTTGCGATATAGGCTTCGTAATCCTGTGCGACCTGAATGTTGGCCCCCAGGGTATTCACATCCGGCGCGGCGGACGACCGGAGCGTGGCGTCAATCGCCCGCAGCATATAGGGATCGGCGTTGCTGAATTGCATCGTCGCCAACTGATGCATAATGGCATAGTTGGTCAGCGCCGTTGAATTCGCGAACGAAACACTATCGGTCCCATCGTTGGCGTTGTAGGCGTCCTTGTTCTGATAAACACCCACCGAAAACTCGTGGCCGGCATTGACAAGGGTTCCCCCGACCGTCTTGATGACGGCATTCAGTTCGACCATGACGGAATTGGCATAGGCGACGGCGGTCTTGTCATAATCGCCACCCTGCGGTGATTTCAACGCCCCCAGGACAAACTGGCCATTTGTGCCAAACTGGACCGTCTCCAAACTATAGGGTGTCGGACCAGCCAAAAGGTCGCCGATGATGGCGCCGACAATGAAACCAACCAACGCGCCAATACCTGGATAAAAGAAATTGCCCCAGGTAATGCCCTGCTCCAAAAAGCCCAGGGACGCTACAACTGTACCCACGGTGGAACCCAGTGACGCGCCAATTTGGCCCTCAACAGAGTCGGGAGAGTAGATCAACTTCGCCAGCTGGGTGCCGAGGAAAGAGCCTGCAGCGGCCTCGAGGGCGGATCCGTCCTGAATGCCTTTAAGCCAATTGGCAAATGTCGCGTCCCCCCCATCAACGGCGACGCCTAAATATGCACTGACGTCCTTAGCCAGAGTACCCGCGATGGTACCGATGGCCGTGCCTGTCAGGGTATTTGCCAAACCACCCACTAAGGTATTTGGATCCAGGCCAAGTGCCTGGATAAGGTCTCCAGATAGAAAACTGGCCAGAGCCCCGGCTCCAGCGCCTTCGATGTTCCCCAGAAGTTGTCCACCGAAGCCGCTAAAGGATTTATCCAGCTCACTCCCTAAATCAGTCGCCAGATTTGTATTCGCATCATTTGCAATAGCGCGCCCAAAATCCTCCCCAATAGTTTGAAGCGCTGCACTGGCACCTATCTGTGCTAACGGATTATCTCCAGCAAGAATCGTCCCAATGGATGACCCTAAAGCCCCGGCGATACTGGCCACACCATCTGGACTAGATATCTTGTCCAGAAGTGTCGGATCAACTTTCAGAGAAGATCCGTCTTTGAAGAAAGTTGTTGGCGGAGTTTTAACATCTGATCCACCATCTCCATCATCCTTTTTAATAAATACATTATCTGCAGTAACGTTAATGGATACATTATGACCATTCCCGTCTTTACCCTGGATAATCGTTCCGCCAAAGTCCGGCAACAACTGGACAGTAGCGCCGGCTTGAAAATCCATATCGCGCAAAGATTGTGTTACTTGCGCACTTAATCCAGCGATTTGCTGCCCATCCAGATTGTCGGACAGTAGATTTGTCGAGAATGTAATTGTAGGCTTTGACAAAGAGCCATCAGGATTAACGGTATAAGATTCCACCAACGATGTTGACCCAACCTGCTTTGTAAACAGCAGTGCTGAAACTCCACCAGAAGAAACAATACCAACATTAATATCCTGTCCCGACACAGACACGACTGCGGATGTCACCAACTTATCGGGTGTTACAATAATCTCGGGTATAGTCTCACCCGTATCAGTCTTAGAGACAGGGAGCGCCAATTGTTGTTGTTTGTCTATTGGCGCAGCACTGATAAGAGACTTAAAGGTGGCGTTATCCCCATCATACCCCACCGCCTTAAGAGCAGCGATGATCATATTCGGATCACCAATCAGGGCAGTATAGTTTGTATAAATATCTGAGGCGCTAGCCTTTTTAATTGCAGGTAGATTAGCAAAATTTACCGCATGGCCCTGCGCGTCATAAATGTGAATTCCGTCTCTAGAGACGCTAATTTTGTCCCCAGAAGGCAATCTATTAACTTGCCCTTGATAGTCAATAGTTACCGCATCCTGTCCAGAACTTCTATCAAATCGGACGACACCCTGGTCATTTTTCAATGTAATTGAGAAAGCTCCAGTTATATCATCGTTATTGGATATCGAGGAAATCGTACCAGGATCAAATGATGCCAGGACTACATTCGAGACTATATTCGATACATCACTCGAACTGTCCCTGACAACTAGGGAGCCAACAGCATTTTTATTGATACTCTGGCCCGCAACTATCGCATAGGTTTTATTGGAATAAGTGTCGTAGACGTAGGATCGGTTGTTAAGGCCGTCGCTCATGAGCTGAGTTGGAGAGCCTACCACAGTTGATACAGGAATAATAAGGCTTTTACCCACCCCAATTTGGGTTGACGCAACGTCACCAGATGAAACGAGCCCATTAACAGCCGCAATGCCAGCAGCATCAACCTGTATCGTAGAGCTGGCACTACTGACAGCGCTCAATATATCTTGTATAGACTGAGACTGCATCGAGACAAAAATGCCAGACTTGGCCAGCAATCCAGACTCTGTATTTTTTATTATGGATTTATATGTTGATTTTACGTTATCTGACAACTGATTAATATATGCATCTGAGGTTATTGCATCATCTGAATCTATGTTAATTGGCTTATTATTTGAATCCAAAAGTGTTTTTCCATTTGCATCTTTTTTATATTGTCCATTTACAGTCTTTGCAGTGGACACCTTCACAAGGAAGGACTGCAATGTAGCAGAATCTACGGCACTCACATCAATGCCGGATAGCATATTATATCCGTCAATGGTGACGGTGCCTCCAAGGGCGAGAACAGAGTCTGCGAGCCGCCTCAACTCTAGGCCAGACCGTACATCAGATGAACTATCACCAGAGTTCGAATTGAACGCCGCCTCATAAGCTATGGTGGCATAATCTTTATCTCTAATGGCGGCCCGCACATTTGGGCCAACCAATCCGAGACTCCCGTAGGCCATATCAAGGATGGCCATTTTTTGATTATCGCCAAGCGCATCGAACAGAGCCTGACCACGACCTCGATTACTCGCCTCCAGAAGAGCAACCACTTTCTTTTGATAAAAATTGACAATGTCAGTAACAACGGTTGTTCCTGTAGTTGTCCAAGATAAGCCACTCGCAGAAAATGCCGTGTTCAGAAGTTTAGCGTTAGCAGCCCCCTCAGCATCTGTGAGCTTACCGTCTTTATACGTACCCCTGCTTAAAGTTTTCCATGTCGATGTCGAATTTGCTGGTTTAGATGCGACGCCAATCGCATCATTTATTATTGCCAAAAAATCCGCATCTGTACTGCCTGCAGCAGAGGTCAGATTTGTGCCGTATGCAAAATTCATTGTATGTGTTGATGGCTCGTAATAAAAAGCCTGCCCATTAGCATTACTTTCATAATGCTTGATTAGATCGATCACATTCTTAGGCGTATCACTCATATCACATTTCTCCTATATATCGTCATGCTCTCTTTTAAGAAGGCAGCTAATTTCCGAAGAATTATGATTACTTACCGCATAAACTATAGCGTCACCTTTCCCTGGAAGACCAGATACTATAAAATATTTTTCATCAAATCGTATAATGTGCTTCTCACCTCCCATCATATTCATAATAAAATTAGCTGTCCTCACATTAACTCCGCCATTTCTAAGGGTAATTACGCTATTATTAAGAGATATATTGCCGTACCGAGCCAGCTTCGCGATCATATCGGCGTCGCCCATGGCATCTAAGATATCTTGAGAGAAAAAATATTCTATTTTTCCTTCATCAAATTTTATTTTCAGGTTTCTATATTCGAAACTATACGAAATTGGAGAGAAAATTTCCCCTGGTTTGAACACCCAGATTCTCGATATATGATCTGCGACACCAAAAGCATCCTGTCTAAGATAAACAACTCTCTTTTGACCGTCGCCAAATATATCTATATTATAAATTGCGTCATGCCACCACCCTTCCGGGAGAGATCCAGGGCTTACTAAGGAAGAATTGCCACCTTCGTTTTTAGGAACTTCTATCCTTTTGCTGTTGTATATCTCAGCCAAACGCTCAATGACATATGGAGAGTATTCCGACGTACCTATCTTTCTTTGAGCATTAACTTGGTACAAGTCCCTTAAAATATTGCACACGTCATAGTTGGCACCATACATTATTTTTATTTTTGTATATTTTGGATCATTCAAATCTGCACTAGATGCGGCAGACGCAGCTGATAACAAAAGCACGCCTATTCCAAGAAATATCTTTCTCATGCTGTTCACTCCGAATCCTGTAACGCTCCAACCTCCACCACCTTCCGCTCCCCCGTCTTGGGGTCGGTCTGCTGCAGCTTGAAGGCCTTGCCCTTCAGCGCCGTCTGGCGCAGATCATCCAGCATGCGGGCGGCCAAGAGGTTTTCGGCGGTGGTGGTCGGCGCCACCAGATCGATGATCCAGCAGCGGTCGCCGGACTTCCAGTCCCCTACCTGCGGGCGTTCGCCGGCGGTCAGGCGGGCTTCGGCCTCTTCCGAGAGGTAGCCCCAGGTGACGACGCCCACGGGCTTTGTGCCATCGCGGTAAATGCGGTATTGCTCCGCCAGCAGGGGCGGCATCACCAGCCATTCCAGGTCCGCCAGCTTCAGGTGGCGGTGGATCGGCGACTGGGTCAGCAGCCACACGATCTCGCCGAACATGTGGCTGACCGTGTGCGGCGGGGCGGCGGGGGGCGCAGCAGGGGCGGCGCCCCCTGGGGCGGCCTCGGGCGCGGCGGTGTCGGTCGGCATCATCACATCCATGGTTGGGTTCCTTTGCGCCCGCATTCTAACAGCACTTTGGCCACGGCCTCATCCCTGGGCACGCCCCGCCCCTGGGCATACAGGGTGCCCAGTTCCAGCAGCGCCACCGGGTCGCCGCCGGTCAGCACCGTGCGGTTCAGCGGCACGGTGTAGCTGGGCTGTTTGCCCACCGCCGGCGCCACGATGAACTGGGTGGTCGACGTCTCCACCACCGCGGCGGCCCGTGTCCAGGCCAGGGCCTTGGCCGGGTCGGCGGGCACGCCCCGGCCGGCGCGATAGCGTTCGCCCAGCACGCGGGCCACGACGCGGCCGCCGGGGCCATCCCCCGGGCCGACGCCGTTGTCCTTCACCAACCCCTCCAGCGCCGCCACGTCCAGCCGGTCATAGGCCTGGGACGGCGTCACCGGGCCGGTGGGTGCCGGGCAGGACAGCGCCAGCAGCGGATCGCCCCGCACCCCGCCGCAGGCCGACAGGGCGCCGGCCAGCAGCAGGGCCGCCAGCGCCGGGACCGGCGGGGTGGGCGCGCGTGCGGGGATGGGGCGGCCGGGCATGGCTTACCGCTCCCTCAAGCCGTCATGCACATACTCGCCCAGGGGGGAGAGCAGATAGTCGATCACCCGGCGACGGCCGGTCTTGATCTCCGCCGTCACCGCCATGCCGGTGGCCAGGCGTTCCTCCCGCCCGTCCACCATCAGGCTGGTGCGGTCCAGCGCGATATGCGCCACATAGACGGGCGTGGTGCTGGCCCGCTGCCGGTCAGCGGCGCTGGTCGCGTCCTCGCCAGGGGCCCGGGCGCTGTTGCTGGCCGTGGGGGTGTCGCGGTCCGGCGTCACGGCGTCGCGGCTGACGTCCAGCACATGGCCGTGCACCAGGCCATAGCGGGTGAAGGTGAAGGTCTCCACCTTCATCTCTACTTCCTGGCCCCGATGCACGAAGCCGATGTCGCGGTTGTCCACGCTTGCCTCCACCACCAGGGGCACGTCGTCGGGCACGATGACCAGCAGGCCCTGCGCCGGCGTCACCACCCCGCCCACCGTGTGCACCGCCAGCTGCTGCACCGTGCCGGACAGCGGCGCCGTCAGCGTCTGCTGCGCCAGGTGCTGGTCCGCCTTGATCAGGTCCTGCGAATATTCCGCCGCCTTCTGCGTGGCCGTCGCCAGATCGTCCAGCACCTGGTGGGCGAAGTCGCTGACCGCCTGGGCCCGCTGCCCCTCCAGCGCGTGGCGGGCGGCCGCCACCTCCGCCGCCTTCTGCGTCTGGGCCGACAGCTCGTGCTGCTGTTCCACCAGGCGCTGCTGCACATCCAGGTAGGTCAGCTTGCTGCCATATTCCTTTTCCACCAGCTGGCGGCGGATGTCCGCCTGCTGCGCCAGCAGGGCGGTGGAGGCCGTCAGCTTGGCGGTGGTCACGGTGACCTCATCCGCCTCCGCCGCCTTCTGCGCGATCTGCTGATCCAGCGCCGCCAGCTTGGCCACCTGCGCCTGGGCCTGGGCCCGCAGGGCGGCGCGCGTGCGCTCCACCAGGATGGGGGTGATGGCGGGTTCGCCCGTGGGCGCGGCGAACACCTTCTCCGCATGCGTGAGCGCCGTGGCCGTGCCGTCCAGGCCGGTGCGCAGCGCCGTCAGCCGCGCCACGTCCAACCGCGCCTGGATCAGCTCCGCCGTCGCCCGGTCGCGGTCCGCCGCCGTGGTGGTGGCATTCAGCAGGATCAGCGGCTGGCCGGCGGTCACATGGTCGCCATCCTGCACCTGGATGGCGGTCACGATGCCGCTGTCCATGGGCTGCACCACCTTCACCCGGCCCGAGGGCACGATGCGGCCGGGGGCCGTGGCGATGATGTCGATGTGGCCGACGCAGGCCCACAGCACCGCCAGGGTGAAGAAGCCGATGATGGTGGCGCCGATGGCCCGCCCCAGGGGCGAGGCCGGCGTGTCCATGATCTCCAAGGCCGCGGGCAGGAACTCCCGCTCCTCCCGGCGCCGCTTCGGGGGTGCCGGGGGCTTGACCAAGGGCTTCAGGCTGGGATCGGCGGTCAAAGGCTCAGCCGACATTGATCCCTCCCCGTTGCACGACGGCGGTGGCGCCCTGTTGCAGGTGGTACAGCGTGGCGTAGCGGCCGCCGGCGCGCACCAGCTCCTCATGGCTGCCGTCCTCAACCACCCGGCCGCCTTCCAACGTCAGGATACGGTCGCAATGGCGCACGGCCGACAGGCGGTGGGCGACGATGAAGACGGTGCGGTTGCGGCTGATGGCGCCCAGGTTCTGCTGCACCACCCGCTCGCTCTCATAATCCAGGGCGCTGGTCGCCTCGTCGAAGATCAGGATGCGCGGGTCGGTCACCAGGGCGCGGGCGATGGCGATGCGCTGCCGCTGACCGCCCGACAGGCTGGCCCCCCGCTCCCCCACCACCGTGTCATAGCCCTGGGTCAGCGCCAGGATGAACTCGTGCGCGCCGGCCAGCTGGGCGGCGTGCATCACCCGCTCCAGCGGCATGGCCGGATCGGCCAGGGCGATGTTCTCCCGCACCGTGCCGTTCAGCAGCACGTTCTCCTGCAGCACCACGCCGATCTGCCGGCGCAGCCAGGCGGCGTCCACCTGGGCGATGTCCACCCCGTCCACCAGCACGCGGCCGGCCTCGGGCACATACAGGCGCTGCAGCAGCTTGGTCAGCGTGCTCTTGCCCGAGCCGGAGGGGCCGACGATGCCGATGCTCTGCCCCGCCTGCACGGTGATGGACAGGTCCTCCAGCACCGGCCCGGCGTCCGGCCGGTAGCGGAAGCGCACATGCTCCAGCGCCACGGCCCCCTTCAGGTGGGGCAGCGCCGTCTGGCCGGGCCGGGCCTGCGGCTCCGTCGGCGTGTTCAGGATGTCGCCCAGCCTGTCCACCGACAGCTTGGCCTGGTGGAAGTCCTGCCCCAGCTGCGCCAGGCGCAGCACCGGCTGGCTGACCCGCCCCGCCAGCATGTTGAAGGCGATCAGCTCCCCCACCGTCATCTTGCCGGCGATCACCGCCCCGGCGCCGAAGTAGAGGATACCGGCCGACACCAGCTTGGACACCAGCTGGATGGCCTGGCTGGCCACGTTGCCCAGGCTGGCCACCCGGAAGGAGGCCTGGACGTAGCCGGCCAGCTGCTCCTCCCACTTGCGTTGCAGCTGCGGCTCCACCGCCATGGCCTTCACGGTCTCGATACCGCCCACCGCCTCCACCAGGAAGGCCTGGTTCTCAGCCCCCCGGCGGAACTTCTCATCCAGGCGGCGGCGGAAGACCGGGCCCGCGCCCATGCTGATGGCGGCGTAGAGCGGCAGCGACAGCAGCACGATGGCCGTCAGCCAGCCGGAATAGGCGAACATGACGGCGACGAACACCACGGTGAACACCAGGTCCACCACCAGGGTCAGGGCCGAGCCGGTGATGAAGTTGCGGATGGTCTCCAGCTCGCGCACCCGGGCCACGCTGTCGCCCACCCGCCGGCTGGCGAAATAGGCCAGCGGCAGGCCCAGCAGATGGCGGAACAGGCGGGCACCCAGCTCCACATCGATGCGGTTGGTGGTGTGGCTGAAGACATGGGTGCGCAAGCCCGACAGCACCGTCTCGAAGATCGAGACGGCCACCAGGCCGAAGACCAGCACGTCCAGGGTGCTGAGGCCCCGGTGCACCAGCACCTTGTCCACCACCACCTGGAAGAACAGCGGCGTCACCAGCGCGAACAGCTGCAGGAACAGGCTGGCGACCAGCACCTCGCCCAAAATCCAGCGGTACTTGACCATGGCCGCCAGGAACCAGCCGAGGTCGAAGCGGCGGCCCAGGTCGCTCAAGGACAGGCGCTTGGTGGCCAGGATCAGCCGGCCACTCCACCGCGCCTCGAACTCCGCCTTGCCCCAGACGGCGGGGTTGCCGGTCGCCGGGTCCAGCAGCAAGGCGCGGTCGTCGGCGATGCGCGCCAGCACGGCGTAGCCGCCGTCCGCCAGCACGGCGATGGCCGGAAGGGACAGGGCCGGCAATCGGTCCCAGGCGCTGGTCACCTCGCGCGCGTTCAACCCCTGGCGCCGCGCCAGGCGCACCAGCTCCGCCGGGGTCAGCGCCGCCGCCGTGCCCGTGGCGTGGCGCAACTGCCCCACATCCGCCGCCAGGCCGTGAAAGCCCAAAACGGCGCGCAGGCACTCAAGCCCGCCATTGACCTGCGGCGACGGGGCGGCCCCCTCCGCCGAATGGGTGGGATTTGTGGGTTGCACGAGACCGAGACTTCCCTGCCAGGTTATGTCCGATCTGTTACCTAATTAGGCGTACTCAATAGGGCAAACAATAAAATTTGCGCCACTGCTAATTTAATTTCGGTTCATAGGCCGTTAATACTGGCACCGACGCGGCACTCGGACACGCGACACCATGCCGCACCCCAATGATGAGATCGGTATTGAACATGGCGGCTCTAAACCAGAGGAACTAGCCGCGGAAGCCTGCCCTCAGACCTGCCGGCACCAGTAGTGCGCGAATCGGCCCCTATCGCCGATGATGACGTTACCCGGCAGATGCCATGAGGGCGGCGAGCACGGCCTGCCCCAGCGCCAAGCCGCCGTCGTTGGCCGGTACCTGCCGGTGCGCTATCGGCCGGCAACCGGCGGTTTTCAGGCGGGCCTGGATCTCCGCCAGGATAATGTGGTTCTGCGGAACCCCACCCGACAGCGGCACCAGGGTTCCCGGCCCCGCGCCCAGGCGCAGCGCGGCACTGACCAAGGCATCGGCAACCGTCAGATGGAAACGGGCGGCAATCAGTCCCGGCGGCTCCCCAGCCTGAAGGTCGGCCAGCAGCGCCTGCCACATCGGCCGCCATCCGACCACCAGGGGGTCACCCGGGGCCAACGCCACCGGATAGGGGCAGGCGGCGACGACATGCGGGCGCGCCAGCGCCTCCAGCGCCATAGCGGCCTGAGCCTCGTGCCCGATGCGCGCGGCGTGGATGCCCAGTGCCGCCGCAACGGCATCGAACAACCGGCCCGCCGAGGAACAGGGCGGCGCGTTGGTGCCCGTCTCCATCATGCGCTCGAGCACGCCCACGGACGCGGGGACGGGCAGGCGATCCAACACCGGGGCCGCCTGGTCCCGCCACGTAGGCCCAAAGGCATGGCGCAGTTGGGCGACCAGGTTGCGCCACGGCTCCCGCATCGCCGCCGCCCCGCCGGGCAGGGCGACGGGGGCGATATGGGCGGCCCGGACCACGCCGCGATATCCCCCGCGCAAGATCTCACCGCCCCAAAGCGTCCCGTCGGTACCGAGGCCAAGCCCGTCGAGGATCACACCAAGGGCGCCCTCTCCGCCTTCCGCCAGGCCGATGCCGCCATCGACCAGGCAGGCAGCCATATGGGCATGATGGTGTCCCACGGGCACCAACCGGGCGCCGCATTCCTGGGCCAGCGCGGCGCCCAGCGTGGTCGAGAGATAGTCCGGATGCGCGTCGACCGCGATGACCGCCGGCGTGAAATCGAACAGGTCGCGATAAAGGCGCAGCAGGGCGCGGTAATCGTCAAGGGCGGCCGCGTTCTCCAGATCGCCGATATGCTGCGACAGGATGGCCTGCCCCTCCCGCACCAGGCAAAAGGTGGCCTTCAGTTCCCCGCCCATGGCCAGGGTGGGCGGCAGGCCATCGAAGCCCGGCGGCAGGGGCAGCGGCGCCGGGGCATAGCCCCGCGCCCGGCGCAGGATGACGGGCGCCCCGGAGGGGATGGCGACGACGCTGTCGTCCAGGCGGTTGAGGATGGCGCGGTCGTGCATCAGCCAGGCGTCGGCCAATCCGGCCAGGCGATCCCTCGCCTCGTCATTGGTGATCACCTGCGGCTCATCCGACCGGTTGCCGGAGGTCATCACCAGGGGGCCGTCCAAGCGCGCCAGCAGCAGGTGATGCAGGGGCGTATAGGGCAGCATGAAGCCCAGATGATCCTGGTCTGGCGCCAATCCATCCGGCAGCGGCGGGCCATCGGGCCGCCGGGGCAGAAGCACGATAGGCGCCGCAGGCGACAGCAGCAGGGTGCTGGCGGTATCGTCCAGTTGGCAATACCGCCCGACCTCGTCCACCGACCGGGCCATCAGGGCGAAGGGCTTGGCATCGCGCGCCTTGCGCCGCCGTAATTCCACCACCGCCTTGGTGTTGGTGGCATCACAGGCCAGATGGAAACCGCCGATGCCCTTGATGGCGACGATGCCGCCCGCCCGCAGCAGCGCCACGGCCGCATCCAACGGGTCCGTTCCCGCGTCCGGGGCGGGTTCCAGCCACAGCCGGGGGCCGCAGGCAGGGCAGGCCGTCGGCTGGGCGTGGAAGCGGCGGTCGGCGGGGTTCGCGTATTCGGCGGCGCAGTCCGGGCACATCGGGAACGCCGCCATGGCCGTGTTGGCGCGGTCATAAGGGATGGCGCGGACGATGGACAGCCGGGGCCCGCAATGGGTGCAGTTGCCGAAGGCATAGCCCTGGCGCCGGTCGGCAGGGTCGAACAGCTCCGCCCGGCAGGCGGGGCAGGTGGCGGCGTCGGGCACGACGCCCGTCCGCACGGTTCCAGTGGCACTGACGGCGATGGTGAAGCCACAGGGCGCCGGGCCGTCATGGGGCCAGGCCTGGACGCTGTCGATGCGCGCCAGGGGTGGCGCCCCGTCGCGCAGCCGGTTCTGGAAACCGTCCAGGGTGGCGGCATCCCCCCAGGCGTGGATGACCACGCCCTCCCCGTCGTTGGCGACGCTGCCGGCGATGTCCAGCGCCCGCGCCAGGCGCCAGACATGGGGCCGGAACCCCACCCCCTGCACCAGGCCCCGCACGCGGATGCGACGCGCCACCATCAATGCACCGTGCAGACCATGCACGGATCAAAGGAACGGACGATGTGCTGCACGGCCACCGGCTCACTCTCGCCCTCCCGCACGGGGGCGCCGCGCAGCGCTTGCTCCAACGGCCCCGGCGTGCCGGCGGCGTCGCGGGGGGAGAAGTTCCAGGTTGTGGGGGCGATGATCTGGTAGTTGGCGATGCGCCCGCCCTGGATGTTCACCCAGTGGCCCAGCGAGCCCCGGGCGGCTTCCGTCAGGCCGGCCCCCTCACCCGCCGCCGGCAGGGGTGCATGGTCAATGAAGGGGGCCGCCGGATCGATGGCGCGCAGCCAGCGCTCCATGGCCATGGTGACCAGGGCGACCTCCAGCAGCCGCGCCACCACCCGCGCCTCGACCGTCGCCCCATCCCGCGCCACCAGGTCACGGGGCAGCGGGTGGCCGGCCACCAGTTGGCGCGACAGGGCGCCCACCTCCGCCACCTCCCCTTCCAGGCGCGGCGCCTTGCACCAGGAATAGGCGTCGTCCCGCGTCGCGTCGGGCGGGGGGCCCAGGTCGCGGGGGGAACGCGGCGCGCCGTCGGGGGCGGGCTGATACCAGGCGTGGCTGACATCCTCGGTAATACGGTCCACCGGCAGCACGCCGCCAACGCCCCGCCGGAACAGGCCGCGCGGGAACAAGGGCCCGTCGGATGACGGATAGGCGCCGAAGCTCATGTGTCGCAGGTCGGTGCGACCCAGACGGTTCAGGCCCGTCGCCTGCGACAGAAGGACGAAGCGGGCGACGTCACCTCGCGCGGCCCTCGCCTCCGCCCAGGCCAGCAAAGCGTCGCGGGTCGACAAGGCCGCCACCGCCTCCAGCGCATCGGCGAACAGGACGCGTTCCAGGAAACGGCGGAAGGCGGCCAGCAGGGCGCCCAGCCGCGCCAGCTCGGCCCGCGAAACGGCGCGTGTCGATCCCCCCGGTTGGATCGCCAAGGTATGGGGCCATTTACCGGCCAGGATGCCCAGCAGGTTCATCAGCTCCGCCCGGGCGGGCAGGAAGTCCTGGGCGGCTGTGCCCTTCACCGCCGCGAACCGCGCCGCCGCGTCGGCATGCCAAGGTTCGCCGGCGTAGACGGCGCGGGCGAAGTCCGGCATGAAAAACAGGTAGAAGTGGGTCAGGTGGTCGGCGACGTTCTCGACCGCATGGATCAGATTGACAGCCAGCCCCCCATTGGCGGGCACAGGGACGGAACCGGACGCCGCCAACGCGCGCGCCGCCGCCAGCGACTGGGACACGGAACAGATGCCGCAGATGCGCGGCGCGTAGACCAGCGCATCCAGCGCCGGCTTGCCCACCAGCATGGCCTCGAACCCACGATACAGCGGGGAGACGACACGGGCGTCGGCCACCATGCCGGCGCTGATGTCCAACCGCACCTCCAGGTCCCCCTCGACACGGTTGAACGGACCGACGATCAGGCGGCTCATGCGCTGTCCTTGCGCTTGTCATGGGGAAGAACGGCGGGCGTGGGCCGCGCGGCGTTGTCGCGCAGCCGCTTGGGCGTCGCCGCCTTGGACAGGGAGGCCAGCGCCACGAACCAGGCCTTGGGCATGTCCGTCGGCAGGCCGATGGGGATGCCCGCCAGCTTGGGTGTGACGGCGAAGGCGTGGCCCGGCTCCTCGAACCCCGGGGCCGTGCAGTTGATGCAGGCGTAGTTGCCGTCCAGGCAGGAACCGCCGCCATTCCAGGGCCGGATGTTGCAGTCAGCCCGCGCCTGGGTGCCCTTGCAGCCCAAATTCTCCATCATGCAGCCCAGGTCGCCCGGCTGCTCGGCACTGGCCTTGAACTCATAAAATTCATTGCGGGCGCAGCCATGGTGGACCAGATGGGCGGTATAGGCCAGGGGGCGCTCCCACTCATCAAGGTCGGCCGCGCTCAAGGTGCCGGCGCCGATCTGCAGCAGGGTGTCGGTGAACCAGCCGGGATGGATGGGGCAGCCGGCGATGTTGATGACAGGCAAGCCCCGGGCGGAGCGGAAGTCCGCGCCCAGAAGGCCGCCCGCCCGGGTCCCGTCATAGGCCAGGCCGCACGCCTCCACCTCATTGCCGCCGGCGGCGGTGACGCCCCCGAAGGCGGCGCAACTGCCCACGGCCACCACGTAACCGGCCCGCCGGGCGATGGCGGCGACCCAGTCGCGCATGGGCTTGCCCGTCCCCGCCATGAGGTGGAACCGGCCGGTGCCGCCCGGCCCGTTGATCACCGATCCCTCCAGGCACAGGATATCCACCGGCGGCCCGTCGCCGGCCGCGGCCTCCAGTATGGCCCGCGCCTCCGCACCCGTCGCCTCGCTGAGGGAGGGGTGCCACAGCAGCTCGACATTGGCCGCCGCCAGCGCGGTCAGCAGATCCGGCTTCTCCGCCCCCAGCAGGGACAGGGTGCAGCCACCACAGCCGCCGGATTGCAGCCACAGGAGCCGCAGCGGACGGGCAGGGTCAGAGACCGCGGTCATCGACCGGCACCTTGAGGGTGAAGGTGGCACCGCCCCCTTCCGCATCCGCATAGCTCAGGCTTCCCCCCACCTTTTCCGCCATGTTGTAACTGACATACAGGCCCAGGCCCGTGCCGCTGCCAATGGGCTTGGTCGTGAAGAAGGGCTCGAAGATCTTGTTCTGGTTCTCCGGTGGCACGCCGGGGCCGTTGTCGCTGACCGTCAGCACGACCCAGCCGTCCTGCTGCCCCGCCGTGATCCGAATGAGCGCCCCATCGCGGCCCTCCACGGCATCCACGGCGTTCTGCATGAGATTGACCAGGATCTGATGCAGCTGGCCCTTCCGGCCCACCACCTCCACCTGCGGCGGCAGCTCGAGCCGCAGTTCCGGCTTGGTGCGCTGGGCCTTGATCACCCAATCAATAGCGGTGTGGATCAGGCGGACCAGGTTGAACGCCTCCGGCTCCTCCCGCTGGTTGGAGGAGAAGCGCCTCAGGTCCTGCACGATGTCGCGCACCCGCTCCGCCCCTTCCAGGGTACCGTCCACCAGGGGGCCGATGTCGGCCAACACCTTGTCGATGCGCAGGCTGTCACGCAGGGCCGCCAGCTCCGCCGGCGGCTTGCCGGCGTCGATAGCGGCCAGATAGCCGGTGATGGCGGCGCCGTAGCGCTTCAGCGCGTACATGTTGCCGAAGACGAAGCTGATGGGGTTATTGAGTTCGTGCGCCACCCCGGCCACCAGCCGGCCCAGCGCCGCCATCTTTTCCGATGTCAGCAACTGCTGCTGGGTCTGGCGCAGGCGCTGGTGGGCCTTGTCCAGGTCCCGATAGGCACGCAGCAGTTCACCGATGGGCCGGCCGGCCAGCACCATGCCGGCATACCGGCCCCGCGCGTCCCGGCGGGGGGCGCCATTGACGGACACGGCCGCCCGCTGGCCATCCGCGGCCAGCAGGTGCCAGCTCTTGTCCTCGATCGGTTGCCCGTTGGCCAGGCAGGCCCGGATATCGGCGTGGTCGGCGGGGTCGAACAGATCCAGCAGGGGGGCGGCCAACAGGTCGGCTTCCTCCCGCCCCAGGGCCGTCGTCAGCGCGGCGTTGACCCGCAACACCGCGCCGGCGGCATCGCACACGATCAGGACGTCGTTCATGGCGCTCAGGACCGACTGCATGAAGTCACGCGCCTGCTGCAGGCGCTGGTTCTGTTCCTCCAGCGCCACTTGCGAGGCCACAAGGTCGCTGTAGACGACATCCATGCGGCGGATGACGTCGATCCACAGCTGCTCGCCCTCGCCATCCGCATCGGGCGGCGCGCCCCCGAAGGGCAGCGCGGGGTCATGGCTGCCCATGGCTCAGCCCCCCGCCATGCGCTTGGGCACCCCAGGGGGCGCCGCAGGGGGAGCCAGAGGGTGGACATTCTCAAGCCCATAGCGTTCCAGCTTGGCGCGCAGGCCCACGCGCGACAGCCCCAGTTCCCGCGCCGCCTGGCTCTTGTTCCAGCGGTGGCGGATCAGCGTCTCGCGGATGATGCGCGCCTCCATGGCGCTGACCCGCTCGCGCAGGTCGCCGGCCAGGCCGGCGATGTCGGTGAAGTCATCCTCGCGGGCCCCGGCCCCCTGCGGTTCCGCTCGCAGGATGTGGGGGGACAGCAGATCCGCCTCCAGCCGCCGCCCCTCGGTGCCGCGCACCACCATGCGCTGCACCTCATTCTGCAGCTCGCGGACATTGCCGGGCCAGTCGTAGCGGGCGAGACACTCCAGCGCCTCCGGCGAAATGCCAGGGACACGCTTGCCCATCTGCGCCATGGCCCGGTCCAGCAGCGCCTCCACCAACAGGGGCAGGTCGCCCTTGCGGTCCTTCAGGTCGGGCAGGCGGATGATCATTCCGGCCAGGCGATAGAACAGGTCGGCGCGGAAGCGCTTGGCCCGCACCTCCTCCTCCAAATCCTTGTTGGTCGCGGCGATCACACGGACATCCACCTTACGGGTGCGGGAACCGCCCAGCGGCCGGATCTCCCCCTCCTGCAACACGCGCAACAGCTTGACCTGGAAGGCGGGGGAGACCTCGCCGATCTCATCCAAGAAGACGGTGCCGCCGTCCGCCCGCTCGAACAGGCCGACATGATCCTCGATGGCGCCGGTGAAGGCGCCCTTCTTATGCCCGAACAGCTCGCTTTCCAGCAGCTCGTCGGGCAAGGCGCCGCAGTTCTCCACCACGAAGGGCTGGTTCCAGCGCAGGGAGCCGTAATGCAGGGCGCGCGCCGCCAGCTCCTTGCCCGTGCCGGAGGAACCGAACAGCAGGACCGGCACGTCGAAGGGCGCCACCTGCGCCAGGCTGCCGCACACCACCTCCATGGGGCTGCCCTTGGCGCGGACGATGCCGTCATCGACATTGTAGGCGCGGCGCAGCTTCTCCTTCCGCTCCCCCACCACGCGGGAGGCGGCGGCCGGCAGCATCTTCATTTCCACCGCCAGCAGCTCATTCTGCCGCTGCAGCGTGTAGAGGCGGCAGGCCCCCTTGAGCGTCAGCAGCAGGTTCTCGGGGTGCCAGGGCTTGGTGATGTACTGGAAGATGCCCGCCTGGTTGATGCCGTCGATGATGTCGTGGGCGTCGGTGTAGCCCGAAATGATCATGCGGACCACATCCGGCCAGCGCTCCTTCACCTCCGTCAGGAATTCCACACCGGTGCGTTCCGGCATACGCTGGTCGCACAGCACGACCTGCACCAGATGGTCGGCCAAGCGCCGCTCGGCCTCGACGGTGCTGGCGGCGGTCAACACCTCGAAATCCTCCTCCAGGATGCGCCGCAGCGATTCAAGGGAGCGCAACTCGTCATCGACGATCAGGATGGTGGGCAGATCGGTGGAAGACTCGGCCATCGCTCCTCTCCGCTAGCAGATACGCGGAAGCTGTTCGCCTGAAAGCCAATCGACCACGCGCTGGCCGCCGATGGCGGTCGTCATGCGGACGAAACCGGGCCGGTCCACGGTAACATGACCGATCCGTGCCGCGTCACGGCCTTCCGCATGGTCGCGCATCACGGCCAGCAGCGTCTCCGCATCCCCCGGCTCGCACACGCAGACCAGCTTGCCCTCATTGGCGACATTGAGGGGGTCGAGGCCCAGCAGTTCGCAGGCCGCCGCCACCTCGGGCCGGACCGGGATGGCCCGCTCCTCCAGCTGCATACCCACGCCGGCGGCGTTGGCCAGTTCGTTCAGCGTGGCGGACAGGCCGCCCCGGGTGGGGTCGCGCAGGACAGCGACACCCGGAACCGCCGCGATCATATCGGCCACCATGCGGTGCAGGGCGGCGCTGTCGGACCGGATCTCCGTGCCAAATTCCAGACCCTGGCGCTTGGACAGGATGGCGATGCCATGGTCGCCGACGGGACCGGACAGCAGGATCACCTGCCCGGGAGACAGCCGGCGGGGGCTTATGTCCACCCCCTCCGGCACCACGCCGATGCCGCTGGTGGTGATGAAGACGCCGTCGCCCTTGCCGCGCTCCACCACCTTGGTGTCGCCCGTCGCCACGGGCACGCCAGCATCGCGGGACGCCCGCCCCATGCTGGCGGCGATACGGTCCAGGTCCGCCAGGGGAAAGCCTTCCTCGATGATGAAGGCGGCGGTCAGCGCCATCGGGCGGGCGCCAGCCATGGCCAGGTCGTTCAGCGTGCCGTGCACCGCCAGCGATCCGATATCGCCGCCGGGAAAGAACAGGGGTGAGATGACGTGGGCATCGGTCGTCACCGCGATGCGGCCGGACCCGACGTCCAGACGGGTGGCGTCATGCCCCTGGTCCAGCAGAGGGTTCGCCAGGTGCCGCAGGAAAATGTCGCGGATCAGGCGCGCCATGGCCCGGCCGCCACCGCCGTGGCTCATGTCCACGGCACCGGAAAGATCGGGGGGCGGGGTGGTCATTCGGCCGCCATCTCCGCCAGGGTTTCCATCCGCCGGTAGGTCCAGTAAGCGGCGCACGCCCCTTCGGAGGAGACCATGCAGGCGCCCATGGGGGTTTCCGGCGTGCAGGCCTTGCCGAACAGCTTGCAGTCCTTCGGCTTCTTCACGCCGCGCAGGATGGCCGGGCATTCGCAGGACTTGGTCTCGCGGCTCTGCTTTTCGCTGAGGGTGAAGCGCTTCTCGGCGTCGAAGGCGGCATAGTCCGCCCGGATGGCCAGCGCGCTGTCCGGCACACTGCCCAGGCCGCGCCATTCGAAGCTGGGCCTCAGCTCGAAGATGCGGGCCACCAGTTCCTGCGCCTTGGCGTTGCCGTCCCGCGTCACCACCCGGGTGTATTGGTTCTCCACCGCCACCCGGCCCTCGTTCACCTGGTGGATCAGCATCAGGACCGACTGCATCACGTCCAGCGGCTCAAAGCCGGCAATGACCACCGGCTTGGCATAGCGGGCGGCCAGGAACTCATAGGGCCGGGAGCCGATGACCGCGCTGACGTGCGACGGTCCGAGGAAGCCGTCCAGGCGGGCGGCCTGGCTGGGGTCGATCTCGGGTGCTTCCAGAATGTGGCGGATGGCCGGCGGGGTCAGCACATGGTTGCAGAAGACGGAAAAGTTTCCGATGCCCTCCGCCTGGGCCTGGGCGATGGCGGCCGCGCTGGGCGGCGTCGTGGTCTCGAACCCGATGCCCAAGAAGACCACCTCGCGCCCCGGATTGGCGCGGGCGATGTCCAGCGCGTCCAGCGTCGAATAGACCATGCGGATGTCGGCACCGTCGGCCTTGGCCTTCAGCAGCGACCGCCGGCCGGTGCCCGGCACGCGCAGCATGTCGCCATAGCTGCACAGGATCACGCCGTGCCGCTCCGCCAGTTCGATGGCATCGTCCAGGCGACGGGCCGGCAGGATACAGACGGGGCAGCCGGGGCCATGAACGAAGCGCACGTTGGCCGGCACCAGATCCTGCACGCCATAGCGGAAAATGGCGTGGGTGTGCCCACCGCAAAATTCCATGAAATTATAGTCGCGCGCCGGGTCGGCCGCTGCGGCGATGGCGGTGGCCAGGGTGCGCGCCAGGTCGCGGTCGCGAAATTCGTCGACGTATTTCATGCCCCCACCCCCGCGCTGTCCGCCGTCCCGCCCATGTCCGCCACCTCAGCCTGCAGCAGCCCCGCCTCGGCCATCATGGCCAGGGTGCGCCGCGCCTCTTCCTCACTGACGCGGTGCAGGGCGTAGCCGACGTGCAGCAGCACGTAGTCCCCGACCGCCACCTCCTCCAGCAGGGCAACGGAAACCTGCTTGGCGATGCCGCCGACCGAGACGCTGGCCATCGCGCCGTCATGCAGCGCGGTCACCAAGGCGGGAATGGCGAGGCACATGATCCCCCTCCCCTATTCCGCCGCCTGGGATGGTCGGCCGGACAGGGCCATCAGGCGGGCGCCCCGGATCCAGTCCAGCCAGGCCGCCATGCCTTCGCCCGTACGGGCGGAAACCTGCAGCAGGCGCACCCGGTGATTGACCTTGCGCGCATTGGCCATGGCCAAATCCACATCGAAGTCGAGATGGGGCAGCAGGTCCGTCTTGTTGATCAGCACCAGATCGGCGGCGGCGAACATATCGGGGTATTTCAGGGGCTTGTCCTCCCCCTCCGTCACCGACAGGATGGCCACCTTATGCGCCTCCCCCAGGTCGAAGGCCGCCGGGCAAACCAGGTTGCCGACATTCTCGATGAACAGCACGGAGGCGTCGGGCGGGTTCAGGTGGTCCACGGCATGGCCCACCATGTGCCCGTCCAGGTGGCAGCCCTTGCCGGTGTTGATCTGGATGGCGGGGGCGCCCGTGGCCCGGATGCGGTCGGCATCGGCGCTGGTCTGCTGGTCGCCCTCGATGACCGCGCAGGGGAACTCGCCCGCCAGCAGGGCCAGGGTCCGGCACAGCAGCGTGGTCTTGCCCGACCCGGGGCTGGACACCAGGTTCAGCGCCAGGATGCCGGCCTTGGCGAACCGCGCGCGGTTGGCGGCGGCATAGCCGTTGTTCTTGCCCAGGATGTCGGCCTCAAGCTGGATTAGGCGCGCCTGGCTCATGCCTGGAACGGCCGTGCCCGCGGGCCCCGCGCCATAGTCCAACGTCCCATCCGCACCGTGGTGGTGATGATCATGGTCATGATGGTGATGATGGTGATGGTGGTGATCATGATCGTGGTCATGCCCGTGATCATGGTGATGTCCATGATGGTGGTGATCATGGCCATGAGGATCGGCCTCGATCTTGACCTGGCCCTCGCCGCATCCACAGACCGTACACATCACGTCACCTCCAGTTCGCGTATCTTCATCTCTTCCCCGCCCGTCACCTGCACCTGGTGCGAGCCGCAGCGGGGACAAGGGTCATAACGCCGGCCGATGGACACGGTCACGGCGCAGGGCAGGCACCAGGCGGTGCCGGCGGTCTCGACGATCTCCAGCCGGGCGTCGGCTGCCACGCTGCCGCGCATCACGACATCGAAGCCGAAGCGCAACGCCTCCACCTCCACGCCGGACAGGGCGCCGATTTCCAGACACACCCTGTCCACGCGACTGAAGTGCTGGGTGCGAGCCTGCTCCTCGATCAGGGTGCGGATGTTTTCGCAGATGGCCATTTCATGCATCAGGCCACCTCGACCGCATAGTCGACGCAGGGGTCCAGCGCCAGCATCATCACCTCCGCCCGTCGGGCACGGTCGCCCGGTGGCCAGGCGCCCAGCCCCTGGAACTGCCGTTCCGCCGTCCCGCCTGGCGCGAATACACCATCAGTGGGCGACAAGATACGATAGCGCTCCACCTGTCCGGCCACCACGCCAACCTCATGGACCAAGGTGCCCCGGGCGCAGGGCACCGACGCCGTTCCCAGGCCCGACCCCGTGGATAGGCCGCGCAAAGGGGCGGCGTCGCCGGCGCGCAAAGCGTCCAGGCGGGCCGGCACGCGGCAAAGATCGATCAGCCGGGCGACATGGCACGCGATGAGGGAACCGGCGGGCAAGGCGCGGGCCAGCAGGGGATGGTCGGCATGGCGCGCCACCAGCGCCCCTGGCTCGATCTCCTCCACCGGCGTCAACATGGACACCTCGAACAGGGTGGCGATGAAGCGCGCGGCCACCGTGCGCCCAGCGCCCGCCCAGCGGGCCAATTCTCCCGCCGAGGTCATGGCCAACCACTCCTGCGGGCGCAAGCCGGTCACAGCGTCCGCGATCAGGCGCATGGGATCGTCCGCGGCGGACAGCGCCACGAAGGCGCGCGCGCGGGCCAAGTCCGGCGTCTCCCCCAGCAGGCGGGCCCAATCCAGGCAGATGCGCAGGCCATGCTCCCGCACCACCTCCACCCACGTCCGAATTTCACGCTCCGCCAGGGTGTCCGGCGTGGCCTCAAGGCCCAGCGCCGCCTCCACCGCCAACTCCGCCGCGTGCCCCTGGGCATGGGCGCACACGGCGAACAGCGCCCGGACCACGGCCGGCGCCCGTTTCGCCGGCACGGCCGCCAACAGGCCGGTGACATCCCCGCGCGGCGTGTAGCTCAGCGTCACCGCGCCCCCCGCCTCGGCAGGCAGCCGCACAATGATGGCCGGCCGGGTCATGGCCCCGCCCCTTCACCCAAGCGGAACAGCGCCCGGCGGCTGAGCGGCGGCGGCGGTTCGACCTTGGCCGGCGGCGGGGCGGCAGGACTTCCCGCCCAGATGGTGGCCATGCCATCGTCACCGGCGTCCGGCTCAGGCACCGCCATGATTTCCGCAAGGGCGGCATCCGCCGTCGCGACCGCCGTCTCCTGGTCCGCGAAGTCGAACATGGGGGAGAACAAGGAGCAGCTCCAATACCCGCCCAACTCGTCCTCATGCCCCCAGATGCCTTCATAATGGCCGGACGGCAACGCCAAGGCCGTCTTCGCCCCTACCCGCCAGGGCCCTTCCTCCGCCACGGGCAACAGCAGCAGGTTCATGAACCACGGGGTCACCAGCACGCCGACCCAATGCCCGCCATGGCGGTGCAGTCCCCGCATGGCCACCGACAGCGCCGGGTTCATCACCGGCACGCCGGCCATGCGCGTCGCCGCGATGCGGCTGAAGGCGGCCTCGATACGGGCGGAAAGGGCCGGCGCGTCGGTCATTCGTCAGCCATCACCATGAAACCCGCCTTGGCGCTGTCGCACTCGGGACAGGTCCAATGCTCCGGCAGGTCGGCGAAGGGGGTGCCCGGCGGCACCTGCCAGTAGGTGTCGCCCACCGCCGGATCGTAGACATGCCAGCAAATCTTGCACTCCAGCTTCGTCCGGGGGCCGATCTTGCTGACGTCGCCCCCGAACGATCCGGCGAAGAAATGATCCGTCACCGGTAGATCTCCAGGATCTCGCCCAGCCGTTCAGCGGAATCGGCCAGGTCCTCCGCCGCCGCCAAGGCCACCTGTGGAAGGGCGCAAATCTCGATGCTGTTGAGGATCAGCGTGTCCTGGGAATTGAAGTACTGCGTCCACCAGCAGCCGCGCGTCCCCGTCGACCGGATGCGGCAGTTGCCATAGCCGCGCGACAGGATGACCAGAGCGCCGCGCCCCAGCGCCTCATCCAGGAAGGCCAGGTCCTCCTCGGTATGGGGCAGCAGGGACAGGTTGATGACATGGCCCGGCCCGCCAGCGGCACCCAGGCGGGGGATATGCTCGTTGATCTCGGCGACCAGCGGCGGCGCGTTGAAGATGTTGGGACGCGCCGTTTCCGGCAGGATGGCCTGGGCCCGCGCGCCGTCAAAGGCGCGCTCCACCAGCCCGGTGGGGAAAGGACCGCAATCGACGTAGTCGCGCCGGCACCGGCCGCTACCGTCACTTTCCCGTACCCGCCACACCCCGGCCAGGACGGATTCCTGAACCTGGACGTCGGTGCCGAACACCACCGACACCTCGCCCTCGCCCAGCAACTGGTCGACGAAGGCCAGGTTGGCGCCGTCCAGGTGCGTCAGGTCCACCCGTTGCGGACCGGCACCGTCCACCATGCGGCTCAGGGCCGCCAGGATGGCCTCCCCCGCCGCGACACCCTGCGGCAGCGCCTGGGCGGCATCGGCCTCCGGCACGTTGGCGGCGGAGAAGACGGCCATGCCGTCGGGCATGACCATGTAATCCAGCCGGCCGCCATCGAAGTCCGCGGGCTGGCTGCCCGGCCCGACCAGGCCACCGCCGCCAAGGGCCATGGGATCAGTCATCAGTCTCTCTCCTCAATGCACGGCGTCGGTGCCGCAGCCGGCGGGCAGGCGGAAGGCGGGGGGAACGCTGGGTTCACGCTCCAGGATTTCCGGGATCTCACGCATGTAATCCGCCCAGTCGCGGATGCCTTCGATGGCGCCCAGATAGTCCCCCAGACGCAGGAAGACCAAGGCGGGATAGCGGGCGAAGCGGAAGCGGCGCTGCAGCGCACGCTCATCCGCCCGCGCGGCGATCAGCGGCACGACATGGCCGCCCATGGCATCGTCCAGTTCCGGCAGGATGGCGGCGACGTCATCGCTCTCCGCCACCCGCCAGTGATCCCCCGCCAGGAACAGCAGGGCCAACGGCTGGCCGGCGCAAACCTCCGCCAGGTCCGCCTCCCCCACCACCTGATAGCCGCGCCGGCCCATGACGGAGCGCAGCAGGGGGGAAAAGTCATCGCGTGCATCACTCATGCTTCAAGCTCCGGGATGGGGCGCAAATGGTCGGGCAATTGAGGTTCGCGGCCGATCAGGTCGGCGAAGGCGGCATCCAGATCGGCGGGCTCCCCCCGCATGACAGCCTCCAGGGCGGCCAACGCCGCCAGCGACCGCTGGGCGGCCTCGGGGCTCATCACCTCCCGCGCGGCACCCAGAAAGGTCATGAGCCAGGTGCCCGGGGCGACGTCACCCACCAGGCTGGTGTCGATGGTCAGTATCTCCGCGCCGGACCGGCAGCGGGCATGGCCGATGCCGGCCTCCACCACCTGCATGGGAATGCCGACACACATCAGGCGCCGCTCCCCGAGGCACCGGCCAGGGGGCCCGCCACCAGGGCTTGCATCTCCGCCTCGAAGTCCGCCGGCCCGGCCCAGCCGCCGGCGCCCAGCACCCGCGCGTCGCCGCCACGGAAGGCTGCCGCCTCGTCTGGGCGCTCCGCCTCATAGCGTTCCAGCATCATTTCCAGCGATCCAATCCCCTGCTCCGCCGGCAGCGGCACCAGGCGCGGGGTGGCGGCGATGCCGAAGCCCGCCAGATAGTCCAGCGCCAGCGCGATGGCCGGCTCCATCTGGGCCTTGACCTGCGGTCGCAGGCTACCGCCGAAATCCTCCAGCTCAACCGGCTGCACGCCGATCAACAACTGGTGGGTGGGACCGTCGCCCATCATCTCCGCCATGGCCAGCACCTCCTGGAAGCCGGTCTGGTGCAGGGAGATTTTCTTGGCGCCCAGGAACTTTGGCACCTCCGCCCCCTCCACCCGCTTCAGGGTGCCGGGCGGCAGGGCATAGTCGACGGCATCGAAGACGACGAGGATGTCGGTTTCGCGGATTTCCTGGACCAGGTAGATGCCCTGGGTGCCGCCGTCGATCAGGCGAACATTGGCGGGAAAGGCATAGTGGCGGTGCATATGCTCCACCGCCCGCACACCGAACCCCTCGTCAGCCCACAACAGGTTGCCGATGCCCAGCACCAGCACGCGGGACCCGCTTGCCGTTGTCACTTCCACGCGTTCTCACTCCCCTGTCATCCGACTTGCCGGACGTTGGGACACCTAATGAGCAAGGGCCGTGCCACCGCACCGTTCACCGCCGAAATGGCTGCCCCCCTGGCCGCCGGCATTGGCCGCGGCCTCGCCAACCGGATAGTTTCTTTCCAGTTTGGCGCCAAAGCGGAAGATTGATATCCAGACAAGAAAAGGGGGCCGCGAAGCCCCCTTTCCTGACTGGAAACTTGCCTGGCCCTCAGTGTTCGTCGGTCGGCCCGCCGTCGCGGAAGGTGCGCCAGCCTGAGAACATCGAGGAGATGATGGACTGGCGGGACATGATGTCCTCCCGCACGGCGGCATAGATGTGGACGATGGCGAAGATCACGATCACCCACATGGCCATGTGGTGCCAGGTGTGGACCGTCTGGCTTTGCCCGAACAGGGGGATGACCCAGCTGGTGAACAGCCGGTGGATCCAACCCGGCCCCTGGCCCTCGCCATACAGGGCAAGGCCAGTGACGATCATGAACAGCGTGCCCCACACGAACAGGACGTGCATGGACAGGATGGCCAGCGGGTTGTGCCCGCTATACTTCTTGGGCTCGCGCTCCAGCATGGCGTACCAGCGGATCTCATGGATCACGCCCAGCCAGAAGCTTTTGCGCCACACCGGCGGCCGGAAGATTTCGCGGGCGTGGGTGTTGCCTACAAAGGACCAGTAGAAGCGGAAGACGAAGCCGACGACCAGGATCTGCCCCGCCGAGAAGTGCAGGAAGCGGATCCAGCCGAACAGGAAATGGGCGCTGGGCTCGCCATGAATGGACGGCGGGGGTGAGCCGATCAGATAGCCGGTGACACACAGCACCAGGATGGCGGCGGCATTGGCCCAGTGCCACAAGCGCACCGGCGCCTCATAGACGTAAACCGCCTCTTCCTGATGGGCTCCCGCCTTGTGCGTTCCCACTTTATGAGTTCCCAGGGAGGCCTCGCTCATGGCGCGTCCCCCCTTACAGCGCGGCGAGCGCGAGGCCCGCAGCGCCCAGGGTCAGGCCAGAGGCCAGACGCCCCCAGCGGGTGGCCAGCAGGCCGCCGCCCAGGCGCCAACCGGCGGCGTGCAGCAGGGCCGACGCCACCATGAAGCCGGCGAAGTAACCCAGCAGATGGCCTCCCGCCTCCATGCCATGGGCATAACCATGCACCGTGGCGAACAGGGCGATGAGGCCCAGGCCCGCGGCGTCGGGCAGCAGCGGGGCCACGATCAACATGAGGCCCAGCAGGGTCACCGACAGCGCCGCCAGCGTGTCCACCGGGGCGAAGGCGCCACCGGCCACGCCCGCCACCGCGCCGACCGCCAGCATGGCCACGAACAGCGCCGGCGCCTGCCAGGCCCGCGCCGCCGGCCGGGTGGCCGCCCACAGGCCGACCGCCACCATGGCGGCCAGATGGTCCAGGCCCGTGAGCGGATGCACGATGCCGGCGGCGAAGCCACCGTCATGGCCCGGATGCGCCAAGGCCGGGGTGGTGATGAAGCCCGCCGCCAGGACAGCCGCCGAGACGCGGGGGACCGATTTCGTGATGAACGTCTTCATGGGATCAGTCTCCTTGGGATCAGCGGACTTTGACTTCGGCCAGTTCCTGCCCGTCCGGCCCCATGACATGGGTGGAGCAGGCCAGGCAGGGGTCGAAGCTGTGCAGGGTGCGCAGGATTTCCACCGGCTCTTCCGCACGGGCCACCTTGGTGTTCATGAGCGACGCCTCGAAGGCGCCGATATTGCCCTTGTTGTCGCGCGGGCTGCCGTTCCAGGTGGTGGGCACCACGCACTGGTAATTGTCGATCTTGCCGTCCTTGATGCGGACCCAGTGGGCCAGCGCGCCGCGCGGCGCCTCGGTGAAGCCCACGCCCTTGACCTCGGACGGCCAGGTCTTGGGATCGAACTTCGCCGTGTTGGCGGTGGAGGTGTCGCCGGCCTTGATGGTGGCGATCAGCTTGTCCAGGAAATAGCGCTGCTTGCGCGCCGCCCACTGCGCTTCCAGCGCGCGCGCCGCCGTCCGCCCCAGGGTGGAAAACAGCGCGTCCAGCGGCACGTTCAGCGCCGACAGGGTGCGGTCGACCTGATCCTTGATCTCGACATTGCCCTGCATGTAGCCGACCAGGTAGCGCGCCAGCGGCCCCACCTCCATGGCGTGCCCACGCCAGCGCGGCGCCTTGATCCAGCTGTACTTCGCCCCCTCGTCCAACTGCACGATATTGGTGCTGGTGCCCTTGGCGTTGGGGCCCAGCTGGTAATGGGGCTCGGTCACGCCGTCCCAGGGGTGCAGGCCCTTGCTCTCGTCCGGATACTTGTACCAGCTGTGCGGCACGAACTCCTGCACCTGCTCGGGATCGGTCAGGTCGACGGGGTGCACCTCCGACAGCTTGCCGTCGATGATGGCGCCGTGGGGCATCAGCAGGTTGCGCGGGCTATAGTCGTTGGCCCGGTCGGGGATGTCGCCGTAGGCCAGCACCGACTTGTTCGACAAACCGCCGCCGTACAGCCAGTCCTTGTAGAAGCCGCCGATGGCGATGATGTCGGGAATGTAGACGTTCTCCACGAACTCGATGCAGCGATCGGTGATGGAAGAGACGTAGTTCAGCGACGCCATGTTCACCGGGGCGCCGGCCGCCATGTCTCCATCCAGGTTGATGGCGCAGGGAACGCCGCCCACCAGCCAGTTGGGATGGATGTCCTTGCCGCCGAAGATGGTGCGGACCCGCATGATGTCCTTCTGGAAGTCCAACGCCTCCAGATAATGGGTCACCGCCATCAGGTCGGCTTCGGGCGGCAGCTTGTAGGCCGGGTTGGTCCAGTAGCCGTTCTTGAACGGCCCCAGTTGCCCGGATTCCACGAACTTGCGCAGGCGGGTCTGGATGTCCCGGAAATAGCCTGGGGAACTGTTGGGATGATGGGGGGAGACCGCCTGCTGCAGCTCGGACGTGGCCTTGGGGTCCGCCTTCAGGGCGTTGACCGGGTTCACCCAGTCCAGGGCGTGGAGGTGGTAGAAGTGGACCAGATGGTCATGCACCTGCAGCGACAGCTGCATGATATTGCGGATGCTGTTGGCGTTTTCCGGAATCTGGATGTTCAGGGCGTTTTCCACCGCCCGCACGGAGGTCAGCGCGTGGGTGCCGGTGCAGACGCCGCAGATGCGCTGGGTGAAGGCCCAGGCGTCGCGCGGGTCGCGCCCCTTCAGGATCACCTCCAGCCCGCGCCACATGGTGCCGGTGGACACGGCGTTGCGGATGATATTGTCGCCGTCGAGGTTGACCTCGCAGCGCATGTGGCCCTCGATGCGGGTGACCGGATCGACGACGACGCGCTTGCCGCTGGTGTCGAGCTGGTAGCCGTTGGGTGTCGCAAGCGTGGGCATCAGTCCCGTCCCTCTCTCTTATCGTTGGCACCGCTGCTGTTGGAGCGGGCGCGCTTGACCGCGCTGGCCGCGGCGTGCACCGCGGCGGCGGCGCCGACGATGCCGGCGGCCGTGCCGCCGATCTTGTCGGCGTTGGCCTCGATGCCGAAGCCATGGACATCGCTCAGGCGTTCATAGAAGCCGCCCTTGTCCCAGAAGCCGTCTTCGGAACAGCCGATGCAGGGATGGCCGGCCTGGATGGGGAAGCTGAGGCCCCCGTTCCAGCGCACGGTGGAGCAGGCGTTGTAGGTGGTCGGGCCCTTGCAGCCAACCTTGTAAAGACAGTAGCCGCGGCGCGCCCCCTCATCATCGAAGCTTTCCACGAACTGGCCGGCATCGAAGTGCGGGCGGCGGTAGCACTTGTCGTGGATGCGCTGGGAATAGAACATCTTCGGCCGGCCCTGCATGTCCAGTTCCGGGAAGCGGTCGAAGGTCAGGATATAGGCGATGACCGCTGTCATGACCTCGGCGATGGGCGGGCAGCCGGGGACCTTGATGATGGGCTTGGCCGGCAGGCCGGGCACCTTGTGGATGGGGGTGGCCTGGGTGGGGTTGGGCCGGGCCGCCTGGACGCAGCCCCAGCTGGCGCAGCTACCCCAGCTGATGATGGCCTTGCAGTGGTCGGCCGCCTTCTTCAACTGTTCCAGGTACGGCTTGCCGCCAATGATGCAGCTCATCCCCTCCTGGTTCAGCGGGGGGTTGCCCTCGCACGCCAGGATGAAGTTGCCGTTATACTTCTCGATGGTCTCATCGATGATGGATTCCGCCTGGAAGCCCGCCGCCGCCATGATGGTATCGTCATAGTCGAGGCTGATCATCGACAGGATGACGTCCTTGGCCAGGGGATGGGCGGACCGGATGAAGCTTTCCGAGCAGCAGGTGCATTCCAGGCCGTGCAGCCACAGCACCGGGATGCGCGGCTTGGTCTCCATGGCGGTTTCGATGGCCTGGGCGTAGGAGGGGCCCAGGCCCAGCGCCGCGGCCGTCAGGCTGCAAAATTTGGTGAAGCTTCGCCGGGTGATGCCCTGCCGGCGCATCACCTCGTAAAACGTCTCGCTCGCCATTCCGGCATTTCCTCCAACGTCCCCGGCGGGGCTGTCTCGTCCCGCATCACCACACAGTTTGGCAAGAAGCATGCCAATCTATGATATGAGGAAATTCAAAGAGTTGGGTGTGCCGGCGGTTCTCCTGGGGATGGTAAGCGGCTTTCCGACTGTAAGGTAACCTCGCAGCCGCCGAGGCTAGATCAGCCCCAATTCCAACCGGGCCGTCTCTGTCATCCGTTCCCGCGTCCAGGGCGGATCCCAGACCAGATCGACCAGCACCACGCTGACGCCCGGCACCAGCGAAACCAGGTTTTGAACCTGGCCTGGCAACATCGTTGCCACCGGACAGGCGGGCGTGGTCAGGGTCATTTCGATTTGGACCAGGCCGTCCCGGCGGACCAGCACCTGGTAGATCAGGCCAAGATCGACCAGATTGACCGGAATCTCCGGATCCTGCACGGCGCGCAGCGCCTCGAACACCGCCGCCTTCAAGGCCGGGGAGCCCTCATCCGCGCTTGGATCGGCCGACAACGGTTCTTCCTGGATGACGCCCATGGCCCCTACTCCGTCTTCACCGGCACGGGCGGGCCGCCGCCATTCAGCGCCGCCTCCAGCGTGTGCCAGGCCAGGGTCGCGCACTTCACCCGCGCCGGGTAAGCCTTGACCCCCGCCAGGGGCTGCAGCCTCTCCCCGTCCTCGACCAGCGCGTCGGGCAGTTCCGACGCCGTATCGCTGGTCACCGTGCCATGGAAATGGCCGAACAGGGCCTCCGCCTCCGCCAGCGTCTTGTTCAGCACGATCTCCGTCATCAGCGATGCCGACGCGGTGGAGATGGCGCAGCCCTTGCCCTCGAAACTGACCTCCGCGATGCGCTCCCCTTCCAGCCGCAGGAAGATGGTCACCTTGTCCCCGCACAGCGGATTATGGCCGTGGGCGAAATGGCTGGGCGCCGCCAGTACCCGGAAATTGCGGGGGGAGCGGCCGTGGTCCAGGATGATGTCCTGGTAGAGATCGCGCAAATCCATGGGACTCTCCCCTTTTCACCGGGTCGCGGCGCCGAATAGCCTCTGCGCCGCGCGGATGGCCTCCGCCAGGCGGTCCACGTCCCCTTCCGTGCTGTAGACCCCGAAGGAGGCACGCGCCGTCGCCGGCAGGTCCAGGCGGTCCATCAGCGGCTGGGCACAGTGATGGCCGGCCCGCACGGCGACGTCGTGCTGATCGAAGATGGTGGCGAGGTCATGGGGATGGATGCCGTCCACCAGAAACGACAGCGCCCCCAGCCGATGGCCCCCCGCCCCCACCAGCGTCACGCCCGGGATCTCCGCCAGCAGCACTTCGGCATAGCGGGTCAGGGCCGCCTCATGATCGCGGATGGCGGCCCGGCCCAGGCTGTCCATGAAATCCACGGCCATGGCCAGGCCGATGGCGCCGGAGATGTCGGGGGTGCCCGCCTCGAACCGCTGGGGGGCGTCCTGATAGGTCGTCTCGGCGAAACTGACAGTGCGGATCATGTCCCCGCCGCCCTGCCAGGGCGGCATGGCGTCCAGCAGCGCACGTTTGGCGTAAAGCGCGCCGATGCCGGTAGGGCCATAGCATTTGTGGCCGGAGAAGACATAGAAGTCACAGCCCAGCGCCCGCACATCCACCGGCAGGCGCGGCACCGCCTGGCAGCCGTCCAGCAACACTTTGGCCCCCTGCACGTGGGCCAGACGCACCACCTCCGCCACCGGCACGACATGGCCGGTGACATTGGCCAGGTGGGTCATGGCCACCAGGCGGGTGCGCGGGCCCAGCAGGCGCTCGAACGCCGCCAGGTCCAGGCCACCATCGGCGCCGATGGGCGCGACCACCAGCTCGATGCCCAGGCGCTGGCGCAGCATCTGCCAGGGCACGATGTTGGAGTGGTGTTCCAGTTCCGACACCACCACTTGGTCACCGGGGCGCAGGAAGGCCGCCCCCCAGGACTGGGCCACCAGGTTGATGCCCTCCGTGGCGCCCCGCACGAAAACGATCTCCGACGGGTCGGCCGCGTTCAGGAAGCGCGCCACGGTTTCCCGCGCCGCCTCGAACCGGGCGGTGGACCGGGCGCTCAAGCCATAGACGCCGCGGTGCACATTGGCGTAGTCGGTGCGATAGAACTCCGCCACGCCGTCGATCACGGCGCGCGGCTTCTGGGCGCTGGCGGCGGTGTCCAGGAACACCAGGCCGGGGTTGCGCCCGAAGATGGGGAACTGACGGCGGATCGCCAGGGGATCAAAGGTGGTGGTGTCCGGCCAGGTTTCCGCCCGGTGTTCCAGCAGCATAGTCATGAGTCCCTCCCGTCCAGCCAGCGCCACAGGTGCCGATGGGCCAGTTCCGCCAAGGCGGTGGGCAAGCCAGCGGCGTCGAGGACCTCCGCCGCGAATGCCTCAACCAGCATGCGGCGGGCCGTTTCCGGGTCGATGCCACGGGCCTGAAGATAGAACAGCGCGGCCTCATCCAGGCTGCCGACAGTGGCGCCGTGGGCGCACTTGACATCATCGGCCAGGATTTCAAGCTCGGGCTTGGTGTCGACGCGGGCCGTCGGGCTCAGCAGCAGGTTGCGGTTGACCTGGCGGGCGTCGGCGCCGTCAGCCCCCGGCGCCACGGCCAAGGTGCCCAGGAACACACCATGCGACGCCCCCGCCAGCACGCCCTTCACCACCTCATCCGTGCGGCAGCCCAATCCCAGGTGATCGGCGCGGACGGACAGCGTCGCCTCCTGCCCCCCATCCAGCAGGTAAGCGCCGTACAATCGGAATTCGGCCTCGTCGCCGGCCAGGACGACCGCCATGTCCCGGCGGGAGAGACGCGCACCGGTGATGACCGCACAGGCATCGTAACGCGCCCGGTCCGCCAGCACCGCCCGCACCGCCGCCGTGTGGCAGGCCGCCGGCCCTTCCGCCTGGATGTGCAGATGGGTCAGGACCGCGTCCGCCCCCAGGGTGACGACACCAACGGTATTGCCCCAACTGGTCACCGGGCCGGCCGCTGCACCATCCCCCACCGGACCGATCGCCGTCTCCACCACCGTGGCGCGTGAGCCGGCGCCCAAAGCGATGTGCAGGCGGGCATGGGCGCCGGCCGCTGTCGTGTGGTGGATGACCTCCACCGGGGTTTCCAAGGTCACGCCCGGCTCCAGCGCCAGGACCACCCCATCGGTGAACAGCGCGGCGTTCAGCGCGGCCAACGCCCCGTCCTCATCGCCAAAGGCGCCTTCCAGCAGGTCCGGCCGCCGCCGCAGCGTCTCCGCCACTGACGCCAGCCATACGCCATCCGGCAGCGGCGGCCCGGCCGACAGCGACGGCACGACATGGCCGTTGGCCAGCACCAGGCGGTGGGTGGTGACGGGCAGCAGCCAGAGCGCCAGCGACGCCGGGGACGGCAGGTCATCCGCCATCGCCATTGGCAGAGGCGCCGCCATTGGCAGGGGCGCCGCCGCCGTCAGCGGCTCCAGGTCGGTGAACCGCCATGCCTCCTGCCGCCGGGTGGGGAAGCCCAGCAGGGCGAACCGGTCCATTTCCGCGCGTCGGCGGAACGTGAGCCAGACGGGTTCCGCCGCCGTCGCCAACATCTGGTCGAAGCCCTCACGGAAGGGGGCGCTATCGTCGGTCATCAGCATGGCTCCCCCCGCCTCAAGCCGCATCGACCAGATGGGCATAGCCGGTGCGCTCCAGCTCGGCAGCGAAGGTCTTGTCGCCCGAGGCGACGATGCGGCCATCGGCCAGGACATGGACCCGGTCGGGCACGATATAGTCCAGCAGCCGCTGGTAATGGGTGATCATGACGATGGCGCGGGCCGGATCGCGCAGGCGGTTGACCCCATCGGATACGGCGCGCAGGGCGTCGATATCCAGGCCGCTGTCCGTCTCATCCAGGATGGCCAGCCGGGGTTCCAGCATGGCCATCTGGAAAATCTCGTTCCGCTTCTTCTCGCCGCCGGAAAAGCCGACATTGACCGCGCGCCGCAGCAGGTCGTCGCCGATGTCCAGCAGCTTCAGACGCTCCCGCACCGACTTCAGGAATTGCTGAGCGTCCAGCTCCGCCTGTCCGCGCTGGCGCCGCCCGGCGTTGAGCGCGGCACGCAGGAAGTACATGTTGTTCACGCCCGGGATCTCCACCGGGTACTGGAAGGCCAGGAACACCCCTTCGCGCGCCCGCTCGTCCGCCGGCATGGTCAGCAGGTCGTGGCCCAGGTAGCGCACGGTCCCCTCCGTCACCTCATAGCCCGGCTTGCCGGCCAGCACGCTGGACAGGGTGCTTTTGCCAGCGCCGTTGGGGCCCATGATGGCGTGCACCTCCCCGGGCGACACGTCCAGGTCGATGCCCTTCAGCACCTCGCGCCCCCCGGCGATGCGGGCCCGCAATCCACGGATTTCCAGAAGCTTGCTCATAATGGTTCCCTTCACTGGGTCGGGGTGGCGGGAAAGGGCAGGCGGCCTAGCCGACGCTGCCTTCGAGGCTGACGGCCAGAAGCTTCTGCGCCTCGACCGCGAATTCCATGGGCAGTTCGTTCAGCACTTCCTTGCAGAAGCCGTTCACGATCAGCGACAGCGCGTCCTCCGCCGTCAGGCCGCGCTGCTGGCAGTAAAACATCTGGTCGTCACTGATCTTGGAGGTGGTCGCCTCATGCTCCACCGTGGCGCCGGGGTGGCGCACGTCGAGGTAGGGCACGGTGTGGGCGCCGCAGCGCTTGCCGATCAGCAGGCTGTCGCATTGCGTGTAGTTGCGGGCGCCATCCGCGCCGGACAGCACCTTGACCTGGCCGCGGTAGGTGTTCTGCCCCCGCCCGGCGGAGATGCCCTTGGAAATGACGGTCGAGGTGGTGTTGCGACCGATATGGATCATCTTCGTGCCGGTGTCGGCCTGCTGGCGGTTGTTGGTGATCGCCACGGAATAGAAGGCGCCCGTCGCCCCCTCGCCCTCCAGCAGGCAACTGGGGTATTTCCAGGTGATGGCCGACCCCGTCTCCACCTGTGCCCAGCTGATCTTGGACCGCGCGCCCCGGCAGGCGCCGCGCTTGGTGACGAAGTTGTAGATGCCGCCCTTGCCGTTCTCATCCCCGGGGTACCAGTTCTGGACGGTGGCATATTTGATCTCCGCATCCTCCATGGCGACCAGTTCCACCACGGCGGCGTGCAGTTGGTTCTCGTCGCGCTGCGGGGCGGTGCAACCCTCCAGATAGCTGACATAGGCCCCCTTGTCGGCGATCAGCAGGGTGCGCTCGAACTGCCCGGTCTTGGCGGCGTTGATGCGGAAGTAGGTGGACAGCTCCATGGGGCAGCGCACGCCCGGCGGCACGTAGACGAAGGAGCCGTCGCTGAACACGGCGGAGTTCAGGGCGGCGAAGAAATTATCGCCCTGCGGCACCACGGAACCGAGGTAGCGCCGCACCAGGTCCGGGTGTTCCCGCACCGCCTCGCCGAAGGAACAGAAGATGATGCCGAGGTCGGCCAGCTTATCCTTGAAGGTGGTGGCAACGGAGACGCTGTCGAACACGGCGTCCACCGCGACCCCGGCCAAGGCCGCGCGCTCCCCCAGGGGGATGCCCAGCTTCTCATACGTCTTCAACAGCTCGGGATCGACCTCATCCAGGCTTTTCGGGCCAGCGGCCGCCTTGGGCGCGGAGTAATAGCTGGCGGCCTGGTAATCGATGGGGGCGATGTCCAGCTTGGCCCAGTCCGGGGGCGCCATGGTTCGCCAGCGGCGGAAGGCTTTCAACCGCCACTCCAGCAGCCACGCGGGCTCCCCCTTCTTGGCGGAGATGAAGCGGACGGTGTCCTCGTTCAGGCCCGGTGGCGCGTCGTCGGTCTCGACCTCGGTCACGAAGCCGTACTTGTACCCGTCGCCTTGGACGATACCGTCCAGAACGTCGGGCGCCGGGGCGTTGCTGGCGGGGCGGTTGGCGGTCGTGATGTCCGACATGATGGCCGATCCGATCGTGGCTGGGCTTGCCAAATACGTTCAGCAACCGGCGTGCCAGCGGCGACGTCCCGCTTTTCCGCGCTTTTCCAAGGGATTGGCGCGTCCGTAACCCGACGTTTGTCACAATCCCGACAGGGGGATTCACCACCAAGGGCCGCTATCGGAGCCGATATGGCCGACATGCGCGACGGCACGATTTCTGCAGTTCCCCAAGCGGGAAATGGCGACACGGCACAGGAGCGGAAGCAGCCATGGCAATTGAAGCGACCGTCCAGACGACGATCTATGAGGCCATTGGCGGCCAGGCCGCCATCAGCCGGCTGGTGGAGGCGTTCTACCATGAGATGGACACGGCGCCGGAGGCCCGGGACCTGCGTGCCCTGCACGCGGCCGACCTGGCGGAAACGAAGCGTGTCCTGATCCTGTATCTGGCGCAATGGATGGGCGGCCCGAACGCCTATTCGGCGGAGCGGGGGCATCCGCGCCTCCGGGCGCGGCATATGGGCTTCAGGATCGGCACGGCGGAGCGCGATGCCTGGATGCTGTGCATGGTCCGGGCGCTGACGGTCACCGTTCCGGATGACGCGATCCGCCAGGCCATCCTGGGCGCGTTGGCACCACTGGCCGACTGGATGCGCAACCAGCCGGAAACGGAAGCGGGCGCCGCGCCCGGATGACCCGGCCGCGACGCCCCCCAGAAAGGCGGCGGCCTATTGGGCGGCGGCCGCCCCCTTCAAGCCCTCGACCACCGGGCGCCCCAGGCGGAAAACACCCCGCCCGCCGGCAAAGGTCTGGTACTGGTCGGCCGCCTTCACGCTCAGCAGGTTGAACCAGGCTTGCGGGGTGAGGGCCGGCGGCCTCTCCCCGATCTCCGTCACCGAGCCGTCCGGCGCGAAGCGGACGTGGATCATCACCGTTTCGACGTGCATTCGCCCCTCCTGTCTTATAGGCCGGACCCGAAGCCCAGCAGTTCCACCTTGATGGGTTCGGTCCCCAGCACCTTGGCCTGGCAGGCCAGGCGCGACTTCGACCCCACGCCCACCATGGCGTCCAGCCGCTCGTTCTCCTCCCGTGCGATGCGGGAAAGGCCTTTGCGGCCCTCCTGAACGAACACATGGCAGGTGCCGCAGGAGGCGTTGCCGTTGCACTTGTGGGTCAAGGTCTCGTCCGCGGCCAGAATGGCGGCCAGCAGGGTCATGCCCTCGGCGGCGTCAACAGTCTTGCCGGACGGCAGGATGGTGAGAAGTGACATGGAAAACGCTCCCTGAAATCTTTGAGGCTGGAATGGTGAGGAATGGATCAGTAGATCGCGGCCCCGGCGCCGACGTTGACGGAGGCGTCCTTCATGGTCTCCACCACGTAGGCGATCTGGTCTTCGCCGAGGTGCGTATGGAACGGCAGGGCCACCGCGCGGTCCGCCACCTTCTCGGTCACGAAGTAGTCGCCACGGCGGTGACCCAGGTCGAAATAGTGCCGCTGCAGATGCAGGGGCTGGCAGTAGGCGGCGGCCTCAACCTCCGCCAGGCGCAGGTCCTCGACGATGGCGTCGCGGCTGGATCGGGAAAAGCGGGTGCCCAGCTGAACCAGGTACAGGAACCAGTTCACCTCGGTGACATCCGGCCCGATGTAGGGGTCCTTGATGCCCTCGAAGGACTGGACGTACTTGAAATACAGGTGCTGCACGCCCCGGCGCTTTTCCAGGATTTCATCCAGCCGCCGCAACTGGGCCAGCCCCAGGGCCGCCGCCAGGTCGCTCAAGCCCGCCTGATAGGGCGGCGTGCCCCCCACCACCACGGAGGTGCGTTCCGCCAGACTGTGGCGGCACTGCCGGCGCAGGGCCATGGCGATATCGGTATCGTCCGTCACCACCATGCCGCCCTCGCCACAGCACAGCGCGCCGGGCTGGGAGAAATCGAACACGGCGGTGTCCCCGAAGGTACCGACCAAGGCGCCCCGATACCGTGAGCCGATGGCCTCGGTCGAATCCTCGATCAGGATCAGGCCATGCGCCGTCGCCAGGTCCCGCAACGCCGACCAGGCCGCTGGATGGCCGTTGGTGTTGGCGGCCACGATGGCGCGCGTGGCGGAGGTGATGCGGGCGGCCGCCTTTTCCGGCGCCAGCGTCCCCGCCCAATAATCAATGTCGGCGAAGACCGGCCGGGCGCCAGACAGGCTGACGGCGTGCTGCGTCTCACGGAAGCCATAGGGGGAGACGATGACCTCATCCCCCGGCCCGATGCCCTGCGCGCGCAAGGCCATGAGCAGTCCCAGCGTGCCGCTGGCCACCGCCACGGCATGGCGCCGCCCCAGATAGGTGGCGAACGCCGCCTCGAACGCCGCCGTCACCGCCCCGACCCCCAGGGTCGGGGAGCGCAGCACCCGCTCCACCGCCGCCAAATCGGCGGGCGTGATGTCCGGATCGCTGAGGCGGATCAAGCCATCCGCCTCTGGAACCTCGGCCAGGGCGGTCATGGCGCACCCCGCCGGGCCAGCAGGACGCCGGTGGCGTGGGCGGGCTCATCCGTCAGGCGGACGCAGTGCCCGCTGCCGTCCAGCAGATGCACGTCGAAACCGCCGTAACGGCGGAACGGGTCCTCGGCCACATCCGCCGCGTCGCACCGCGTCCAGGCCAGATGGGGCAGCTGGTGGCGCAGCGTGGCGAAGACATCCTCCGCCGCTGCGCCCAGAATGGCATCCATCGTCGCCAGATCGTCTGCGCTAACCGCCATGTCATCCCCCGTCATTGCCAGAACTGCCGATCGGCATCGACGTTCAGCAGGTCCAACAGGTCACTCAACCGGCCGAAGGCGCCGTGCAGTTCCCAGACGCCCTGGACATGGTCCTTGCGGAACAGCCGCCAGGTCCCCTGGCTGAACTGGATCAGCGCCACGTCGACCACCCCGCCCTCGCGGTCCACATTGCGGGAACAGCAGGGGCTTTCGATGCGATAGCCGCCCGCCGCCGGCACGACGGTGGGGCGGACGTAGAGATAGCGTTGGCGCGATCGCAGAGCGCGCTCGATGCGCTTGCGGTCCACGTCGTTGGGGTGCCCCCCGATGGGGAGACTTTGCGATGCCGCCATCATGCACATAGCCCCTCCCCTGGGCCCTTCCGCCAGGTCTGCTCCTTCACACCGGAACGATCTCTTCCTCCAGGCAGCCGATCACCCGCCGGTCGGCGAATTCGACCAGGTAGATGGGCGTGCCGCTGTCGACATGGGTGCCGACCTGGACGATCTCCCCCACCGTGCCCGCCGGTTCCAGCAGGGCGTCGGCCGGCATGTCGGGGTAACCGCCGTCGTTGACCAGGTCGGTGACCACGCGCATGCGCTGCCCCCATTGGTACAGGGGTTGCCGGGGCTCGATCATGGCCGGCCCCCCAGGACTTGGCCCGGTACCGGCAAGGCGGTGGGCAGGGGCGTGTCGTCATCCTCGGCCGGCGCGAAGACGGCCTCCAACTCCTTGCGCTTCATGCCCACGCGGTTGCCGCTGCCCAGGAATTCGACGCCGTAGATATAGAATTGCTGCAGGAAGGTGCCGATGCTGACGACGTAGCCCTCCTCGCCCTTCTTGGCCAGGATGTCGCCGATCTCCTTCCCGGCATAGGTACCGTCATTGCGGACGGTGCGCCGGGACCGCACCTTTTCCCCATAGGCGAAGGCGGGCGGGTCGACGATCTCGACCACGTCGCTGTCGCGGACGATATTGCTCATGGCACAACCTCCAGTATGGGGGGCTCCAGCATGGGGAGTGTCGGGGTCGGCGAGAGGCGCGAGGCCACCATTTCCCGCACCAGGATGTCCTCATCCCGGGCCAGATCGGCGAGCTGCGCCACGGGCAGGCGTGTGGCAACCTCGAACCGCACCCGCCAATCGGGGTCGCGCTTCAGGCGGGCCAGCAGGTCGCCCGGCAGGCGTTTGGACACCTCATGCCGCACGCTGGCGTCGGCATCGGCGACCATGCGGATCAGCCACTCCACCGGCGCGCGGGTGGCGACCAGGCGGCGCACCTCCGGCTCCTTGTCGTCGATCATGCGGGCCAGCAGGCCGGGCCCGACGCGGCGCGCCACCATCAGGCGCACATAATAATCGGGATCACGCACCATGGGGATCAGGTCCGCCTCATCCAGCAGGGCGGCGACCCGGATGCGCACCTCGCGGTGGGGATCGTCGCGCAGGCGCAGGGCATAGCGCCGGGGCAGGCGCCGCACGGCGTTCCAGCGCACCGCCTCCTCCGGATCGTCCAGCATGGGCGGCAACAGGAAGATGTCGGCGTGCTTGGCGGCGATGGCCCGCACCTCGAAATGCGGATGGCGCACATGGCCATTGGCCAGACCAGGGTTCCAGGTGAAGAACCGGTCGATGCGGCGGGCGTAGCGATCGTTGACGCAGGCGTGCTTCAGCCGGCAGCGGCCGGCGGCCTGAAGCGCCGCGTGGACGCACGTCCCACAGGAAATCACCTGGCCCCGCCAGTCCACGGCTTCATCGATGTCAGTCATGATCATCCTGCCCCATGCGATGGATGACGTTCAGCAGCACCTGGGCCCCGACCTTGTCGCTGGGGTCCAGTTCCAGCAGCTTGAGGACGGCCGCCAAGCCCTCATCCAGGCCGCCGGTACGCATGTGCAGGTAGGCGTAGCCCTTGAGGGTGAACAGGAAGAAGCGGGGCAGCGGCGCGTCGAAGCGGCTGAAATCCGCGTCCGTGGCCACGACCTGACGCCAGTCCGCGGGCAGGTGGTTGTCCTGCGCCGCTTTGGCCAGGCAAAGGCGGGCGATATCCAGCGCCTCCTTCAGCCGGCCCTTGTAGAAGTAGAAGCGATAGAGGGCGATCAGGACAGCCGGATGCCAAGGCGCCGCCAGGCGCGCCAGGCGCAGGTGGCGTTCCGCCACCTCATCCAGGTGATAGGCCTCGCCGGCGGCGGACAGGTGCTGCTGCACCTCCGGCGGCAGACCACCCCCCAGAACGGCGAGGGACAGCATGTCATCATCCGGGATGGGGGGCTGCCCGTTCCCGTCAGGGGACATCATCACGGTCCTGTCCGCCGCCCGCATGGCCCTGTCCCCCGCTTATTGCAGCCGCACGATGGGCGTGGATGCCGTGGCGCAGGACGTGGCCTTGGGGTCGCGGAACACCAGGCCGTTTTGCGCGGCGCCGTCCGCGAAGTCGATGGTGACGCCAGCCAGCAGCAGCCGGCTTTCCGCCGGCAGGAACAGGCGCACACCGTCGCGCTCGACCACCGCGTCGCCCGGTTCGGGGGTCGCGCGGACGCTCATGTCAGCCGACAGGCCGGAACAGCCGCCGGGGCTCAGGACCAGGCGGAAGCCAGCCTGGGGCCCGCCATCGGCCCGCAGCATGAAGCGGATGAAGCGTTCAGCCGCCGGGGTGATCGTGAAGGTCATCGCCATCCCCCTCAACCGGCCGCCTGATAGCGGGGATAGGCGGTGTCGATGACACAGGTGTTGTCCACCGGGCAGACGGCGACGCACTGCGGCACATCGAAATACCCGATGCATTCCGTGCACTTCTTCGGATTGATGACGAAGGTGCCACCCTTTTCCGAAATCGCCACGTTCGGGCACTCCGCCTCGCAGGCGGAGCAGCTGGTGCATTGCGAGGCGACGATCTTGTAGGCCATGGCTTTGTGTTCTCCCTTGGTAAATGGCGCCGGGGCCGGATGCGGCCGGCCCGGTCCAAACGGAACGGCATCAGGCGGCGACGATCAGGGCGCCCTGGCGGATGGCGGCGTCGCCCCGCAGGGTGTGGACCAGCTCTCCGGCGGCCACCTTTTCCAGATAGCCCTTGAACCAGGCGATGGCCGACTTCTCGATGAACTCATGGGCGTACTGGTCCACGGGCTCGATGCCGGCCTGCACCAGGTCCGCCTTGGGGCAGCCGCCGATCTTGGCGACAAAGACGGCGTGGCAGTCGTTGATGGCGCGAATGACCGTCTGCAGGCTGTCCTCATCGCCAAAACCGCCTTGGCAATAAAGATCGACGCGCCGGTGGCCCACGAACTTGGCGCCGGCGGTGGACAGCTCATAGACCTGGAATTCCTTGGCGTGGCCGAAATGCTCGTTGATGAGGCCGGAACCCTTGGTCGCCACCGCCACCAGCAGCCGGATGTCGCTGTCCGCGCCCGCCAGGCCGGCCAGTTCCTCCTGCTTGGCGGCCACCTTGGCCACCCGCTCCTCCTCCACCCGCGCCTGATAGGCCTTGCGGCCCTCCAGGTCGTAGTCCACCTCCATCTCCATGATCTTTTCGGTGGTGAATTCGGCGCTGCGGTCCTCGCCCAGCAGGCCGACGGCATCGGCCCGGCACTGGCGGCAGTGCCGCATCATGTTCATTTCCCCCTCGCAGGCGTCCTGCAGGGCCTTCAGCTCATGGGCCGTGGGGCCGCGCTGGCCCGTCAGGCCGAAGACGGTGCCGTGTTCGGGCGCGGAGATCAGGGGCATGATGTTGTGCAGGAAGGCGCCGCGGGACTTCACCGCCCGGTTCACCTCAACCAGATGGTGGTCGTTGACGCCCGGGATCATGACGGAGTTGACCTTGCACAGGATCCCGCGCTCGGTCAGCATCTCCAGGCCGCGCAGCTGGTGCTCGGTCAGCAGGCGCGCCGCCTCCACCCCGGTGTAGCGCTGGTGGTTCCAGAAAACCCAGGGATAGATCTTCGCCCCCACCTCCGGATCCACCATGTTGATGGTGATGGTGACGTGGTCGATGTTGTAGCGGGCGATGGTGTCGACATGGTCCGGCAGCGCCAGGCCGTTGGTCGACAGGCACAGCTTGATGTCCGGCGCCGTCTGGGCGATCAGTTCGAAAGTCTTGAAGGTCTTGGCCGGGTTGGCCAGCGGGTCGCCCGGCCCGGCGATGCCCAGCACGGTCATCTGCGGGATGGTGGAGGCGACGGCCAGCACCTTCCTGGCCGCCTGCTCCGGCGTCAGCCGCTCGCTGACCACGCCGGGGCGGGATTCGTTGGCGCAGTCATACTTGCGATTGCAGTAGTTGCACTGGATGTTGCAGGCGGGCGCCACGGCCACATGCATGCGGGCATAGTGGTGGTGGGCCTCCTCGCTGTAACAGGGATGGTTCTTCACCTTCTCCCAAATCTCCGGCGGCAGGTCGCCCTGCCCGGCGGCGGAACCGCAGCTGGCCTTGCCGCTGCCGCCCTGCGTGCCGCACCCCTTATGCTCGGCCACCTGCTGCATCACGGCGTCGATGGTGACCAGAGTGCCCGAACCGCCCTGCGATGTGGATGCGTGCATGTCCGTTCCTCTTGTTGGGCCGGCGGATCGCGCCGGCACTCTCGATTGGAAAGTTTGCTTTACGCCTCAAGCGACACGGGGCCGACGGCTCCCGACTATTCAGCAAAGGCCATGCCACTCATCGGACGGGCGAAAGCGCCAGAATGCTTGGGCTTTCGCCCCGTGGCCCCTGTGCGGTTGCCGACAAACCCAGCGCAAGCCGGACAACACGTCGGCAAGCCGACAGGATCAGCCGCACAAAATCGAAACCGCCCGCGCCAGGGGCACGGCAACCGGGACCAGACCATGGGCCGAGAAGAACTTCACCTCGTTGCGCGTCAGATCGCCGGGCTCCACCACGACGTAATGGCGGTCGCCCGAGCGCTTGGAGACCTGCCGCGCGTAGGTCCGCAACAGCTGGTCATGGAAGCGGCACCCGATGAACAGGAAGCCGCGCCCCCGCCGCCGTTCCTTGACGATGTCCGGAATGGGCGTCTGGATGTCGATCTCGGTCAGGACCTCGACATAGTCGGCATCGGAGATCAGGAAGTTGCGGACCGGGTCCACGCCGCCATGCGGCTTGTAAAGGATCGTATCCCAAGTTTCCGCCGCGTCCCGCCCTGTTTCCTGTCCCTGGGCGTCGTAGAAGCGGTACCAGCGATCCTCACCGATGCCGGCGCGGGTGATCCCCTGCACCTCCCCCCAGACCGTGGCGGTCGCCGCCAGGGCCGCGCGCATGGCGCCGTCGTACCAGGTGTCGACGATCAGGGGCACGCCCAAAGCCGCCAAGTGATGGTGAAGGGCCGTGGGCGCCATCGGCGCCCGGAACGCCTCCGCCATCAGAGCCGACACCGTGGAACGGTGGCGGGTGCTTTCGATATGCTGGGCGGCCGCCCAGGCGTTGCCCTTGGCCCGGCGCGGCAGCGCCACCTTGGCCGCGAAGAACTCGGCCAGCGCCTCATGCGTCACCGGCGCTTCCGGCAAGTCCGGGGACACTTGCGCCAGGGCCGGCCCCAGATAGGGGACCAGCGCGCCGGCCCGCAGCCGGGCAGCCAGATCGGCCAGCAGTCGCTCCGCCTCAAGTCCGTCCGTCAAAGCGGGGGGCGCTGTCCGGGGGCCTTCCGGGGCCGCGGTCGCTGAAACCGTCATCTCAGTCCTCCTCCCCCCGCTTGCGGGCGTTCACGGTCACAGGCAGGCGCGTATCGGCGGCCATTTCCGGCAGGTCCAGGACCCAGCCGTTGGCGATGCGGATCCAGCCACCCCACAGGCCCTCGTGTTCGGTCTCGACCACCGGCTCCTCCAAATCCTTCTTCGGCACATAGATGGAAAGGCCGCTTTCAGGCGAACGGCGGATCATCACTTTCATCGGGACCGGTCCTTGCGCTGGTGCGGCCTTGGGCAGGTTTGCGGGCCCATCCATTTCAGCAAGGGCCGTGCCATCCGAGAAAGCAGCGGAACTCCGCCCTTTCGCCGCGCCGCCCCGCGCATCGCCGCGTCGGGAACCCGACAAGGCCTGTCGCATCCCTTACCGCGCCGGCTCGCCCCGCCGCCGCAAACCGGCCTGTCCCTGTCTTCATTGGCATGGCATGCGGGATGCAGTGGCCAGATGGGGGAAATGGTCCCGGGGGACCATGTGTCCCCTTGACCCCCGGCGCCCGCGCCGGGGACACTTCCGCCGACAGGAGGTCCCAATGCCCGACAGCGTCACCTTCACCGAGAACCTGCTGAACCTGGCCGCCGTCGTCTATCAGCCGGAGGAGGATGTGGACAGCCTGCTGGCCGATTTCGCCCTGGGCTTGCGGGAGCAGGGACGTCGGGTGGGCGGCATCGTCCAGCGCAACCGCCGGAGCGAATGCGGGCCCATCAAGCTGATGGAGGTGGTGGATCTGCGGAGCGGCCGGGTCATCCCCATCTGCCAGAACCTGGGGCCCGGTTCGGTGGCCTGCCGCCTTGACACGGGCGGGCTGGCGGACGCGGCCCTGGCCGTGGCCGAAGCGGTCGCCGACCGGATGGAACTGGTGATGGTCAATAAGTTCGGCAAGACGGAGGCCGAGGGGCGCGGCCTGCGCGGTGAGATTGCGTCCGCCATCGACGCGGGCTTGCCGATCCTCACCGCCGTGCCCTGGCGCTTCTACGATGCCTGGGCGGCCTTCACCGGGGGCTACGGCACCACCCTGGCCTGCAACGCGGCGGTGGTAGCCGACTGGTGGCAGGAGTGGGCCCGCCGGGCGGAACGGCGGCAGGCTGAGCCGGCCGCCGCCCTGCAATAACGCGGGGAATAGGGCCGGGCGGCCCTTATTCCTTGCCGATCAGCACGTCGGAAGACTTGATGATGGCGGAGACGTCGTCGCCGACCTTCAGGTCCAGATCGTCCACCGCCTCGTTGGTGATGGAGGAGGTGATCAGGCGACCGCTGGCGATCTCGATCTTCACATGGGCCGTGGTCACCCCCTTGGTGACCGCAACGACCTTACCGGCGATGACGTTACGCGCGCTCAGCTTCATTGCTGTTCCGTCCTCAAGTCAACGGCCCCCTCGGGGCCCAGGCACCCGCTCTCGATCCTGGCGGGAATTCAGAATTTCTTGACCTCGATGTTGTGCTTGATCAGCGCATAGCCGACCTGGCGCGGCGTCAGGTTCAACAGCCGCGCGGCCTTGGCCTGTACCCATCCGGCCGTCTCCATCGCCTGGAGCAGGCGTTCCCGTTCCGACAAGCCGTCACCCTGCGCCACCGTGCAGGTGCCGGCCTGCGGGCAGCGGCCCTCCCCCTCCTCCGGTGCCGGGGCGGAAGCCGGCGATGCCGGTTGGCGGGGCAGCGGCACCGGGGCCGCCGGGCGCGACATGATCTTGAACGCGCTGCCTGGACCGATGGCGCCCTTCCACAGGGTGGCCGACAGGCATTCGTCATGCCGGCAGGCGAAGTCATCGGCGATGATGCCGGACTCTTTCGACAGGGTGGCCGTCCGGCGCACGCAATTCTCCAGCTCACGGACGTTGCCGGGGAAGTAGCAGCTTTCCAGGACCGCGTAGGCCGAGGAGGTCAGGCTCTTGCGGGTGCCGTGTTCCTCGTTGAAGCGCTTCAGGAACTCGCACGCCAGCAGGTTGATGTCCTCGCGGCGGTCGCGCACCGCCGGCAGGAAGATGGAAACGACGTTGATGCGATAGTAGAGGTCGGCGCGGAACTCACCCCGCGCCACCGCATCCTCCAGGTTCTTGTTGGTGGCGGCCACCAGCCGGACGTCGACCTTCAGGGTGCGGGAGCCGCCCACGCGCTCAAACTCCCCCTCCTGCAGCACACGCAACAGCTTGGCCTGGAAAGAGGCCGAGATCTCCCCGATCTCGTCCAGGAATAGGGTGCCGCCGTGCGCCAGCTCGAAGCGGCCCTTGCGTTGTGTCAGGGCGCCGGTGAAGGCGCCTTTCTCGTGCCCGAACAACTCCGATTCCAGCATGCTTTCCGGAAGGGCGGCGCAATTCAGCTTCACGAACGGGCCGGCGCGGCGGGGCGACAGGTCGTGCGTCGCCCGGGCGAACAGCTCCTTGCCGGTGCCGGATTCCCCGCGCAGCAGCACGGTGGAGTGACTGCGCGCCACGATCTTGATCTTGTCGATGACCGAGCGGATGGCCGGGCTGTTGCCGACAATGCCCTGGGGCCGGGCCTCGCGCTCCACCCGCGCGGTTTCGGACAGCTCCTTTTCCAGGCGCCGCTGCGTGCTCATCAGCCGTTCGCGGTCCCGGCCGATCAGGTCGTGCAACCGCACCGTCTGGCCCACCAGGTTGGCGATCATCACCAGGAAGCGCACGTCCTCATCCAGGCGGAAGGTGGCCTTGCCCTCCCAGGTGCGGTCCAGCGTCAGGGTGCCGATGACCCGGTCCCTTTCCTTGATGGGAACACCGATGAAGGAGATGCGCGAGCCGGCGCCCCATTCCGTGGCGGACCAGTCGTCGAACAGGGGATTGTCGGCCACGTTCTCGACCACGACCGGCATCTGGGTCGTGACGATCTGGCCGATGGCCCGTTCGGGCAGCCGGTCGAAATGGCTCTTGGCGTTCTTTTCCGTCCATCCCAGCCCCACCACCACCTGGGGCGAACCGTCATCCCCCAGCAAGGCGATGATGCCGTGGTGCATCTCCAGGAAGCTGGACAGCAGCGCCAGGACGTTGGAAAGGGTGGTTTCCAGGCGGGCGGGCACCGCCAGGATCTTGGAAATCTCATACACACCGTGCAGCGCTATTTCCGCACGGGAGGAGAAGCCACCAGCACGCGCCCGATCGGCCACCGAAAGGGGTGGAGTGGATGTCGCGGACGCATGAGAGGCGGAACCAGTCATAGGCATCGCACGAATCCTTTCGTGTCTTGGGGTCCGCCAATGCGGCGGCGTGACCCCTGCCAACTGCCAGTCCAGTCAAGTACCTGCCACAAAGCTTCGCAGGCGCAGCACGAGACCGCAAGTGAAATTCACAACCCAAGCCAGCAAAATATAATGTTCAGTTGCCGAACCATTCTCCGCAACCGCATTGATTACATGGACGTTATGTTTACCTGGATATCGCGCGGCCGGGCGAAGAAGGGGGCGGATGTGACTAAAGTATCGGCACCCGCTTTCGCATACGCACCCGCGTTCTGGGGCGTGATGCCACCAGCCGCGGCGATGACCGGCCGCCCGTCGGCGCGACGGGGCAGCCGGTCCACCAGCCGGCGCACCGCCTCGGGCGAAAACTTCTCCAGTTGGATGAGATCGGCATGGGCGGCGGCGGCAAGGGCATCCCCCTCGCTGGTCACCTCCACCATGATCGCGCGCTCCGGCGCCGACCGTTTCAGGCGGGCGATGGCCGCGCCCAGATCGTGGGGCGGCTCCAGGAAGACCCGGTGTTCGGGAAACAGCAGGATGGTGTCGGACAGTCCCAGGCGGTGGATGTCCCCACCGCCGGCCACCACCGCCTTGCACGCCAGTTGGCGGGTATAGGGGACGGATTTGCGGGTACACAGCACGGCGATGGCGGGATTGGCCGCCCGCGCCGCGTCGACGATGGCGCGGGTTTCGCTGGCCACGCCCGACGCCCACTCCATCAGGGTCTGCGCCACCTTCCAGCCGGCATGCAGGGCGGCGGCCGGCCCGGAAACCTCAAGCAGCCGGTCGCCCGGGACGTAACGCCCGCCAGCCGGCACCCTATGATCAATGACGGCCCCCGTGCGGGCCAACAGGCGCGCGGCCTCGTCGACACCGGACAGAACCATGTCCGCCCGGGCCAGGAAGCACATGCGCCCCGGCCGGCCCCCGATGCCCAGGGCACGGGTGGTCAGGTCGCCATAGCGCACATCCTCCTCCAGCAACCGCTCGATGGCCGACTCTGGCAGGGGCCAGGCATCGCCCCAGGAGGAAGCGCCCTCCAGATCCGCCGCCATCAGCCGAACTTGAACAGCACGCCGAACCCACCACGGGGATAGTTCCACTCGACCTCCCCCGTCTTGGCGGTCAGCACCCGGCAGGTGCCGCATTCGACGCAGCCATCCACCACCGCCTCCACCTGCCCCTTGTCGTTCAGGCTGTAGCAGCCGGCGGGGCACAGATGGGTCAGCGCCATCAGCGCCTTGGACGGTTCCGCATGGGGTTTGATCTTGATATGCGGCCGCCCCGCATCCACCAGGTAGCGGTTCTGGAACAGCCGTTCCTCCACCTTCACCGGGGGTGCCTTCGGGGCCGCCCCAACCTCCGTCGTGTTCATCATCGCCAGGACCTCGCCAGTTTGAGGGCGTCGCCGATCAGGCCGGGTAGTGTCCGGCCCTCGCGGAACGATTGGAAAATCTGTTTCTCCTTGGCGCGCTTGTCGACACCGTCCACCCGGAACCAGGTCTGGGCGGCGGCGCTGAGCAGCTTGGGATAAACGCCGAAGAACTGTTTGTTGCGGTGCAGGAAATCCGGGATGCGCCGGTACTTCTTCAGATCCTTCATGACGAAGGTCGCCTCCAGCCGGCGCTGGTATTCGGCCAGGTTGGCCTTGCTCGCCACCTCGCGCCGCCGCTTCAGCCACACCACCGTCTCCCCGGCGACGCGGCCCGTGGTCATGGCGAGGTTGGAGCCCTCGCGGTGGACGGCGTTCACGAACTGCCCGGCATCGCCGACCACGATCCACCCGTCGCCGAACAACTCGGGCATGGCGTTGTAGCCGCCTTCCGGGATCAGATGGGCCGCATACTCCTTGCACTCCGAGCCTTCCAGCAGGGGGCGGACGCTGGGATGGCGCTTGAAAGCCTCCAGCAGGCCATAGGGTGTGCGGCCGCTTTCCGCAAAATCCGACACGATGCAGCCGATGCCGATCGAGATCGATTCCTGGTTGGTGTAGATGAAGCCGGTGCCCGTCATGCCATCGGTGATGGTGCCCATGGCCTCGATCACCGCGCCCTCGTTGCCTTTCAGGTTGAAGCGGCTTTCGATGACCTCGCGCGGCAGGAAGTGCATCTCCTTGACCGCCAGCGCCACCGTCTCCGGCTTCAGCTCCGGCCGCAGGCCGGAGCGCTGCCCCACCAGGCCGTTCACCCCTTCGCCCAGGATGACGACGTCGGCGAAGGCGGTGCCCCCCTCCCGGTCGGTGCGGACGCCGATCACCCGGCCCTGGGTATCGCGCAGCAGCTCCGTCACCGTCGTTTCGCACAGCAGGACGACGCCGGCCTCCCGCACCTTGCCGCTGAACCACTTGTCGAACTGGGCGCGGATGATGGTGTAGCGGTTGGGCCGCTCCTCATTGAAGTCGTCAGAGCGGTAGTGCATGCCGACATAGGACGTGTCGTCCATGGTCCACAGCCGCTGCTCGATCACATGGCGTTCCAGGGGCGCATCTTCGCGGAAGTCGGGGATGATCTTTTCCAGCGCGTCGGCGTAGAGGATGGCGCCCTGCACGTTCTTGGAACCGGGATATTCCCCCCGCTCCAACTGCAAGACCTTCAGCCCTTCCTTGGCCATGGTGTAGGCGGCGGCGTTGCCGGAGGGACCGGCCCCCACCACGATGGCGTCGAACTTTTCCTCAATCATCGCGGGCCTCCTTCAGCCGGCCAGGCGGTTGACGGACAGGTGCGCCTGGAACGCCCGGGTCAGGGCCGGCAGCAGCTCGATGGCGTCGGCGACCACGCCCAGATGGGCGAAGTCGAAGATGGGGGCGTTTGGGTCGCTGTTGATGGCGACGATGGTGTCCGCCCCCTCCACCCCCACGCGGTGCTGAATGGCGCCGGAAATGCCGGCGGCGATGTACAGCTTGGGCCGGATGGTCTTTCCCGTCTGGCCGATCTGGCGGTCGGCGGTGATCCACCCCTTCTGCACCAGCGGGCGCGAGCCGCCGTAGTCACCGCCCAGCACCTCCGCCAACGCCCGGACCAGCTGGAAATTTTCCGCCGAGCGCAGACCCAGGCCACCAGCGACGACGATGTCGGCGTAGGCCAGTTGCGCCTTGTCGCTCTCACGGTCGGCGATGAAGCTCAGCACCTTGGTGACCACGTCGTCTTCCGCGAGGTCCAGCGGGTGTTCGACGATGCGACCCCAGCGCCCCGGTTCCCGCGCCGGCATGGCCATGACGCGCGGGCGCACGGTCGCCATCTGCGGCCGGTAGTTCAGGGTCAGGATGGTGCAGAGCAGGGACCCACCGAAGGTGGGCCGGGTCGCGGCCAACGACCCCTCGTCATCAATGGCCAGTTCGGTGCAGTCGGCCGTCAGGCCGGTCCGCAACGTGGTCGCCACCGAGCCCGCCAGGTCACGCCCCAGGTTGGTCGCCCCCAGCAGCAGGATTTCCGGCTGGTGGGTGTTGACCAGATCGGTCATCGCCCGCGTGTAGGTCTCATTCCGGTAATGCGCCAGGACCGGCGCGGTGACGGTGTAGACCAGGTCGGCGCCGTGCTCGAACGCGGCGGCGGCGGTCTGGGCGGCGGTGAGGCTGTCACCCGACAGCACCACGCCCGCCAACTCGACGCCGCGCTTGTCCGCCAGCTTGCGTCCTTCCCCCAGCAGCTCCAGCGACACCGGATGCACGGCGCCGTGCTCGCATTCGATCACCACCCAGACATGCTTGTAGGCCTTGAACCGTTCCGGCAGTTCGCGCTTGGTGCCCGCCCGTCCACCGGCGGCGGGCTTGGGAGGCTGTGCGTTGGGTGCGTCGCTCATCGTCTTCTACTCCCTAGGGGGCTGGCCGAGGCTCATCTGGGGCTCACTGCCCGGCGGCGAACCGCAACAGGTCTTCTTCCAGGGCCGGCTGGGTCTGGAAAATCGCGGCCATGACATCGGCCGCCAGCTCATCGGCCGATCGGTCGATGGTGGGCACCTGGCGTACCTGTTCCGCCCGGCCCTGGGGGGCGAACACCTTCTTCACGATGGTGGGGGAGCCCTTGAGACCACAGGAGGCCAGGTCGGTGATGCCGGCGTCGGCCGCACTCCACCGCACCACTTGGGCGCGGGCGGCGCGATAGGCGTCGTCCAGGCCGCCCCGGCGGATCTCGTTCACGCCCTCCAGCATGGTGATCAGCACCGGCAGGCGGGTTTGCAGGACCTGCAGCCCCCCCTCCGCCCGTCGTTCCACCGTGATGGTGCCGGCGGCGGGGTCCAGGTCGGCAATGCGGGCGACGTAGGTCAACTGGTTCAGGCCCAAGCGCTTGGCGATGCCGGGGCCCACCTGGGCCGTGTCGCCGTCAATGGTCTGCTTTCCGGTGAACACGATGGGCGGCACCCCGAACTCCCGCCCCACCTTGTCCAGCGCCGCGGCCAGGGCGAAGCTGGTGGCCAGCGTGTCCGAGCCTGCGAACGCCCGGTCGGTCAGCAGGACGGCGCGGTCGGCGCCGAAGGTCAGCGCCTTGCGCAGCGAATCCTCCGCCATGGGCGGCCCCATGGTCAGCACCGTCACCTCGCCCCCCAGGCGGTCGCGCAGGCGCAAGGCCTCTTCCAGCGCGAACAGGTCATAGGGGTTGATGATGGTGGGCACCCCCTGGCGCATGATGGTGTTGGTCACGGGATGGACCCGGATCTGCGCGCTGTCGGGAACTTGCTTCATGCAGACGACGATGTGCATCTCGTGTTCCTTCCCTAACGATCCTCTGGCCCTAACGATCCCGTGGATCATATCCATTACTAGGCAAGGGGCGTGCCAGCCGACATAACTCTCTAACCCATTGATTTAAAACCACCACCAGCGGCTACACGTTCTTAGCGTCTTCACTTTGTCGGATAGCCGACACGACCTGTCGCGTCCCCTGCGCGCACCGTCACGGGGCCTTGGCCCCCTCCAGCGCCGCCAGCGGCACGAAGGGCCTGGCCGCCGGCGGCTTGGGCGCCACCGCGTCGCGGTGCACCTTGAACAGCCGCTCGGCGATGGGGGTGGAGGCGACGAAATCCTGATAGGCCTGTTCCAGATGGCCCCGGCACAGGGCGCGGATTTCAGTGTCGTCCAGGCCGGTGAACGCGTCCTCGACCTCGCTGCCCCGCAGGTATTGGCCCATGCGCCGCAGGATGTGCAGGCGCGCGACGCGGACCACCGCCGCGTCGAACGGTACCTCCAGGAACGTGAAGAAATCCTCGGCCGACGACAGCCGCGACAACTCATCCAAGACGCCCATGGTCCCTGTCCTCCGCTTCGGGTTCGTACAACAGCGCGGCCAGCCGGCCCTGGGTATGGGCCAGGCGCGCTTCCAGAAAGGCGATACGGTCCAGCATCAGGGTCAGCGCCTCGCCCACCGGATCGGGGATCAAATGGTGGTCCAGGTCGATCCGCCCTGCGGTGCGCCGCCGGACACGCGGGTCGCGCACCACCCGGCCGGGAATGCCGACCACGGTCATTTCCGGCGGCACATCCTCGACCACCACGGAATTGGCGCCGATGCGGGCGCCGGCCCCCACCTCAATAGGCCCCAGCACCTTGGCGCCGGCCCCGATCAACACCCCCGACCCGATGGTGGGATGGCGCTTGCCCGGCGACCAGCTGGTTCCGCCCAGGGTGACCCCGTGATAGAGGGTCACGTCGTCCCCCACCTCGGCCGTCTCCCCGATCACCACGCCGGCGCCGTGGTCGATGAAAAAGCGCCGGCCGATGCGGGCGCCTGGGTGGATGTCCACGTTGGTCACCAGCCGCGCGAACCAGGACAGCACGCGGGCGGGAAAACGCAGGCCCCGGCGCCACAGCCGATGGGCCACCCGGTGGTGGATGACGGCATGAAGCCCGGGATAGGTCAGCAGGATCTCCACCTTGTGGCGGGCGGCCGGGTCGCGCGCCTTAACGCAGGCGATGTCCTCACCCACCACGCCCCATAATCCCGGTTCCCCCGCCATCGCCGCCTCCCGTCATCGCGGTCAATCGCCAGCCGCCTCGTAGAACTTCAGCAGTTCGCCCTCATTGATGGGGCGCTTCCAGGCCACGGCGCAGTTGCGCACCTCATCCAGGACGCGGCGGGCACGGCCTTCATCGGGGGAAAGGCCCAGCGATTTGAGGGCATTGTTGATGGCCGCCATCCCTGAATGCTTGCCCAGGACGATGGACCGCACGCGGCCGAACCACGCGGGGTCCAGCGCCTCATAAGTTTCGGGATCGCGCAGCAGGCCGGAGACATGGATGCCGGACTCATGGGCGAAGACGGCGGACCCGACGATGGACTTGGCCACCGGGATGGGCCGGCCGGCGGCGGCCGCCACCAGTTCGGCCAGGCCCGTCAGTTGGGTGAGATCCACGCCCGTATGACGCCCGGCGATAGGCCCCAAGGCCGCCACCACCTCCTCCAAGGCCGCGTTGCCCGCCCGCTCGCCCAAGCCCAGGACGCAGACGCTGGCGTGGGTGGCGCCGCCGCGCACGGCGGCCAGGGTGTTGGCGGTGGCCAGGCCCAGATCGTCATGGCCGTGGAATTCCAGCTCCAGGTCCGTTTCCGCGCAGAGCTGGCGGAAAATCTCGTGGGTGCGGAAGGGGTCCAGGATGCCGACCGTGTCGGCGAAGCGGAAACGATGGGCGCCGGCCTCCTCCGCCGCGGCGACGACGCGCAGCAGGAAATCCATGTCGGCCCGGCTGGAATCCTCACCCCCCAGGGCCACGGCCAAACCCCGGTCGCGGGCATAGGACACGACGCGGCGGATGCGGGGAATGATGTCCTGTCGGCTGACCTGCAACTTAACCCGGATCTGGCGGTCGGACACGGGGATGGACAGGTTGACCCGCGACAGGCCGGTGCGCAGGGCGGCATCGACGTCAGCCTCCGTCAGGCGGCACCAGGCGATGGCCGCCGACCGTTCCAGGGAGGTGCCCACGGCGGCCATGGCCTCGATCTCCGCCGGCCCCATGGCGGGGATGCCGGCCTCGATCTCATCCACGCCGGCCGCCTCCAGCTTGCGGGCGATGGCCACCTTTTCCGCCACGGTGAAGGCGACGCCGGGCGCCTGTTCGCCGTCGCGCAACGTGCTGTCGTTGATGACGATGGGCGGTGCTTTCAGCATGCTGCGTCTCCTTTTGGGGGGATGGTCAGGCGAAGGTGGGAACCCGGTCCCGCCACAGGGGCGATTGGGTGCGCAGGCGGCCGACGATGTCGGGCAGGACATCCAGAACCCGGTCGATGTCGGCGCCGCCCGTGTCACGGGACAGCGAAAAGCGGATGGCGCCCCGGATGGCGCCGACGGGCACGCGCATGGCCCGCAGCACATGCGACGGCTCCATGGTGCCCGACGCGCAGGCGGAGCCGGAGGACGCCGCGATCCCGGCCCGGTCCAGCATCAGCAGCAGCGCATCGGCATCCACATAATCGAAGGCGATGCAGGCCGTATTGGCCAGGCGGTGGTCCAGGTCGCCCAGGACATGGCAATGGCCGATGCGGGACAGCACGCCCTGTTCCAGCCGGTCGCGCAGGTCCTCGATCCAGCCCCGCTCCGTCTCCAGGTAGCGCGCCGCGAGGTCGGCGGCCGCCCCCAGGCCGACGATGCCGGGCACATTCTCCGTGCCGCCGCGCCGCCCGCGCTCCTGCCGGCCGCCGCGCATCAGGGGGCGGAAGGGCACACCCTTGCGCACATAAAGCGCGCCGATGCCCTTGGGGCCATGCAGCTTGTGTCCCGACAGCGACAGCATGTCGATCTCGGTATCCCGCAGCCGCATGGGCACGCGGCCCACGGCCTGCACGGCATCGGTATGGAACAGGGCGCCGGCGGCGTGGGCCTGGCGGGCCAGGGCCGCCACCGGGAACAGCGTGCCCGTCTCGTTATTCGCCCACATGATTGAAACCAGGGCCGTGCGCGGCCCCAGCGCCCGCTCGAAATCGTCCAGGTCCAGCCGGCCCTCGCCATCCACGCCCACGGTGTGCACCGTGACGCCGCGCGTCTTTTCCAGGTGGGCGGCCAGCGCCAGGACGGCCGGGTGTTCCACCGCCGTCGTCACGATCTCGGTTCGGCCGGGCTGGCTGTCCAGGGCGGAGAGGATGGCGGTGTTGTTGGACTCCGTCCCCCCAGACGTGAAGACGACCTCATGGTCATGGGCCGCCCCCAGCAGGGACTGCACCTGCCGCCGCGCCAGCCGGACGCCCTCCGCCGCCGTCGCTCCGAAGGCATGGGAGGAGGAGGGGTTGCCATACCGCTCCGTGAACCAGGGCAGCATGGCCGCAATCACCTCCGCATCCGTGGCGGTCGTCGCGTTGTTGTCGAGGTAGACGGGGCTCATGGGCTGGTTTCCCCCTGCCGGTTCAGTGCGGGCCCGGCGCGCGGCCCAGGACGGGCACCAGGCGGACGAAGGTCCCCAGGCGCTCCACCACCCGCGCCTGGATGCCCTCCAGCGTCGCGCTGCTGAGGCGGCACATGACACAGGCCCCGGTCAGCCGGACGCGCACGACGTCGCCATCGACCTCCAGCAGCTCACAATCCCCGCCGTCCCGTTGCAGGCCGGGGCGAATTTCCGCGATGGCGGCGCGGATGACCTGGACGCGGTGGTCTTCCACACCGTCCGGCACCGCGCGGTCGATCGTCTGTTCCTCAAGCGCGGGGATCAGCATGGCCAGTCCCCCTCAACCGAAAGACTTGCCGCAGCCGCACGCGGACTTGGCATTGGGGTTGTCGAAGGTGAAGCCCGAGCCTTCCAGCGCCACCACGAAGTCGATGGTGGTGCCGTCCAGCAGCTCATGGCTCTTGGTGTCGACGAAGACCTTCACGCCGTCGTGGTCGATGACGGTATCTTCCGGTTCCGCGGCACCGGTCAGGCCCATGCTGTATTTGTAGCCGGCGCACCCGCCGGCATCGACGCTGATGCGCAACCCGCCGGCGGGGTTCGCGGCGCCGGCGATGGCGCTGCGGACGGCGTTCAAGGCACTGGGGGTCAAGTTGATCATGGGGCACCTGCCAGGATGGGTGGATGGGTGACCCCCTTCCCTTGGCAAGGCGCGTGCCATTGCCCAATTCGTTGGAAAACCTGGCGCTTTCCCTCAAGCGCTGTTGCGTTCACGTCCCAAATGTCGGGTTTGCGACAGGGGCGTTTGCTGCAATGGGCGGGGTCGCCATCCCGAAAAGCCCCATAAAAACAGGCGGCCGGTGCCCGTAAGGCCGACCGGCAAAGCGTTTGCAAAGAGGACCGGCGAGGTCCCGCCCGGGGCCGTTCCTTTGATGCATTCCCCGCAGGAGCCTGCCCGATGACGACGCTTGAGAACACCGCCCTGGCCCGCCTGGCCCAGGAAGACCGCCTGATGAACGCCGTGCTGAAGGCGCCGACGACCAAGCCTGGCCGCTTCGGCTTTCGTGGCGACATCGCCCTGAAGTTCCAGCCGCACATCGCCGATGAAAAGCGCCCGCCCGACTACAAGCTGGAACAGGTGCTGACGTACGCCCAGGAAGGGGAAGCCACCCTGCCCGTCCTGGCCGGCTACGTGCATTCCTTCGCCTATCTCAAGGACGTGTCGGAGGTGTTGGCCGGCCTGCTGCGGCCCAGCGGCAAGTACTTCATCTTCTGCAACAACATCGACCTGCTGGCCGGCTATACGGTGACCCTGGACGGCATCGCCTTCATCGTTCTGCCCTGCGACGAATCCACCGTGTGGAAGGAGATGATGGACCTGATGGGCATCGACAAGAACGACCTCAAGAAACTGGACACCGCCGGCAAGCTGGATGTCCTGCTGGACATCGCCCTGCGCTTCGACGGGCGCTATCCGGCCTTGAGCTATGAGGACGGGGTGGCGCGCATGCTGCCGGTCAAGAACCGCAACGAGAACCGGCCGGTTTGACGGCCCTTTGGCCCTTCACCCACGGGCCGGCCACCGGGGCCGCGTCGCCCAAAGCGAGTTGCCCCGACAGCCCAACTGGCAACGTTTTTCAATTATTAATTGCCGTCTTGCCCCTTTCATTTCTCCGCTGCCATGCTAATGGTTTGCAACTTATAAGCTATATGGCCCACACGGAGGCAGCCGGTGGCGACCAGGCGGTGCATTTGGGGCCCTGGTACTCAGCGGCTGACATAAAATTCTGGGGAATATTGCCATGGCCGCATTCAAAATTATGCTTTTGCTCGCCGCTGTGATGACCGCCTCTGTCGGGCAGGCCGCAGATGAACCTGCCAAACCTGCCCAGTGCACGGTCGATACCGAGCAAATGATGCAACTGGAACCCAAGGCGTTCGATCAGGACATGAATGGGGGCTGGCGAACGCTGGCATACCAAGACGGCTGTAAGAAAGCGGCCACCGACTTGATCAAGACCTACATCGACCGTAATTGGCAAAAGCTGGAACCGGGCAGCCTACACGCCCTGTACTGGCATGCAGGTCAAATGGAAGCCTTGGTGGGTGATTACCGTGCCGCCAAGCCGTTGATGATGGCGGGCGTCAATCCCGACAAGAGGGGGATGGAACTGGGTTTCTATGAATACGCCTTGGGAACCATCGCCTTTCTGAACAGGGATTTGGCGGGGCTGAAGGCGGCACGGCGACGTCTGGCCGCTTTGCCGGAACCGGCCTGGTTTGAGGAGGAGTTCAGGGACACGGGGCTAAAATGGCCCGCCAACCTCAGTGTGCTCGACGGGCTGATCCGATGCTTCAACTCACCCTATGCCGTCGCTTATGGGGATCAATGCCCCAAGGGGAACAAGGCCCAGCACCGCTAAGCCGGCTTCACGGCCGATCCTAAACCCCTTCCGCCTCGCAGGGCGGCAGGTCGCCGTCCAATTCCTCATCCTCCACCAGCGTGACGCCGGTGACGCAGATGTCCCCATCCTCGACGGACAGCGTCACCGGCTGAAGGGCCGCACCTCGGCAGGGGCCGTCCACGCACAGTCCGGAGCCCAGGTCGAACAGGGCGCCATGCTTGCCGCACATCAGCCGCGTGCCGTCCGGGTCCAGGAACTGGTTGCGTTCCCAATCCAAGGGCACGCCGTTGTGCGGGCAGCGGTTGACGTAGCCCACCACCTGCCGGCCCCAGCGGATGACGATGACGCCCCAGGGCCGGTGCCCCCCGTCGTCATCGACGCGCAACAGCTGAAAGCCCCGGGCCTTGCGGCTGGGGATGTCGTCCAGGCGGCACAGGACGTAGGTGGCGGACATGGGCATGCGCCTCGCGCGACGGGTCAGGGGATGGGGGCCGGCCGGCCGGAGCGGAGGTGGGCCATCATGGCCTCGCCATCCTCCGCCCCGAAGCAATGGTCAAAGTCATCGCACTCGGTACAAACGGGGGCGGTGCACAGGGTGAAGCCCTCCGACCGGCAGATCATGCGGAACAGGAACTTCTTCCATTTCATGTCCTGGCTGTTGCGGCGGGCGAGGCCACCGAAGTGGCGCCGCATCAGGGACGACAGCTCGCCCCGGTCACGCAGGCCCAGATCCTGCCACAGGTGGTTGGGGCGGCTGCACCGTCGGGCGATCATGGCCGCCAGGTCGCGCTGCAGCGGGGTGCCGCCGTCTGCATACATCCACAGCAGGTCGCGCACCGCCTGCTCATCCTCCTCCAGCGCGGCGGGGCCGTCCGCCAGCGCGGCCATACCGGCCCAGGCGTCGGGGAACAGGCGCAGGGCCAGACCCTCAAGGGCGGCGCCGTCCAGGCCGGCGCAGAGCGGCAAAGAACCCCGCCCGGCCGCCGCCTCGGCCCAGGCCAGCGACAGGATGGCGGCGGCGACGTGCAGATCGAAGGGATCGGCCTCCCCCCCGGCCCGGTCCATCAGCCAGCGATAACAGGCGTCGGCGCTGCGCATCGGCTTCCCCCCTCCTCAGGCGGCATCCGCGGCGAGGGGCGCGTGGGTCTGGCAGTTCGCGGGACAGACCCGGGCGCAGGCGCGACAGCCGACGCAGGCCCCGGCATCGTCCATGACCATGACCTTCTTTTCGATCTCGTCATCCTCATCGTCATTGTCGAGATCGACCAGGTCCCCCTCCTCGGTCAGGCCCTTCAGGGCCATCACCCCACGGCCGCAGACCTTGAAGCAGCGGCCGCACCCAATGCAGCGCTTGGCATCAATGGCGATCAGGAAGTCCGGCTGCCAGGGCCGGCCATCGCGGGTCAGCGAAGACATGGGAGTAGTCTCCTTCTAGGGGGCGACGGAAAACTGGGCGCCAGCGGCGGAGCTGGCTTCCAAGGTCTTCAGGTCGGCGCGCTTGCGCTCCAGCTCGGCGAAGGCGTCGTGGGCGCGCTGCGCCACCGCCAGGATGGAGGTCCAGTTGACGGGCAGCTCCTCCGACAGGTCGTGCAGGTCCATCTTGGCCTGCATGGCGCGGGCCGACTGCTTCTTGATCTCGCCCTTCAGGGCCTCGACATCGCTCATGGCCTCACTCCCCGCGCTCAATACCGGGCGACATCGGGAAAGCGCCCGATCATGTCCACGCCCGCCTGGACGTACTTCGCCCCCTCCTCCGCCAGCTTGGCCAAGCTGTCGAAGCCGAAGCGGTGGACGTCGCGCAATTGCTTGTTCACCACCACCAGCCGGCCACCGATCAGCACCAGGCGGCCGAAGCCCTCATGGCTCATCTTCAGCATGGGGGACACCATGACGCCGGTGGCCTGCTCGATGCTGAGCGCCACGGCGTTGAAGAACAGCTCCAGCCGCCAGATGGTCTCGGGATCCGGGTCACCCAGGATGGGCAGTTGCCGGCGCTTCTCCCGGTCCACGATATAGGGGTCCAGCAGGGCCAGGTCGGTCTTGCCCTCCCAGGCGCCGTGGGTGTCCTGGGCGCGCCAGATCATGACCAACTGGCGGATGAAGGGGCTTTGCGCCGCCGCCGCCACCTCGGGCGATACGGTGGGCGGCAGGTCCAACACGTCAGACATGATGCTCAATCCTCAAAGTCCAGGATGCGGGGCGCCCCTTTGGCCATGGCCTTGCGCAGCCAGGGCGGCGGCGTGCCGTTCAGCACGGCGCGCAACCGCTCCAGCAGGTCCTCGATCGGTTCCGGCTGGGTGACCTTCATGGGGTGGATGTTGTTGGCGACGACGCGGGCGGCGCCGGACCCGCCGATGGCGGCGACATAAAGGATGGCGCAATCCTTGATCGCCTCGATCTTGGGCGCCAGCTTGTCCTCGTTGCCGTCCTCGCGCAGGTCGCCGTCGAACTCCACCGCCTCCAGCAGGCGATGGCCGTCGGGTTCCAATTCATAAATGGCGATGTGGCGGGCCCAGCCGAAATGGGCGTCGACCCGTTTCATGTCCTGCGTGGCGAAAGCGACCTTCATGCGGCTTCCCCTTCTGATTTAAGGCTGTCCCCGTCCACCACCCGCCATGTGTCGGGCGTGGCCTCGTGATGCAGTTCGGCGTCGGCCATCACCAGGTTGCTGAGCGCGAAGATCAAATCCCGCGTCCCGCGATAGCCCACCGAAACCAGGTGCCCGGCCCCCAGCCGGTCGAACAGGGGCAGGCCCATGCGGAAGAAGGGAATGCCCAGGCGGGTGGCCGCCTGGCGCCCATGCGAATGGGTGATCAGCAGGTCGCAATCCCGCTCCCGCGCCCGGCGCTCCAGATCCTCCAGATCGCCGATCAGCACCTCATCCGTCTCGACCCCGGCCAGCACGGGGGAGTGGGTGGTGGTGACGGCGGCCGTGATGTGGGCGCCCATGCCGTGCAACATGCCGCCCATGTCGGCCAAAAGATCAGGCTCGGCCCCGATGGCGACCTTGCGTCCGCCGATGTGGAAATGGCCGTCCAGCATGGCGTCGACCAGTTGCCCGCGCTGCCGCCGGTACTTCACCGGCACCGGCCGTCCACTGATCTCCGCCAGGAACATCATGAAGGCATCGGCGGCCTCCAGCCCAGACAGGCGCGGGAACAGGCGGAAGGGAACGCCCGCGCGCTCCTGCAACGCCTCCGCCGCCGGCCGCATCTGTTCGCCGATGGCGATGGCCCAGGACGACGCGCCCAGGCCCGCGACCTCATCCACGCCGATGCCGCCGATGGTGGTGGGGGTGAAATCCTCGGGAATATGGCCATCCAGGGAACCGGCCAGGTCGGGCAGGAAACTGGGCCTGAGGCCGAAATCCTCCAGGATGGTGCGCAGTTCATCCAGGTCGCCGGGGGTCATGTGACAGCCGGGCAGGACGGTGACCCGGCCCGGGTCCCGCGCGATGCCGGGCGGCGGCGGGGACACCAGTTCCCGCACCATCCGCGTCACGGCCTTGGCCCAGCCATCCTGGAACGCGTCCTTGAAATCAGGGGTGGAGACATAGACCAGCGGCAGGTCCGCCACCTCCGGGTGCCGCTCCCGCACCAGCCGGATATAGCCCTCGACATCGTCGCCCTTGGTTTCGGTGACCCCGGTGGAGCAGATGCCGATGATCTCCGGCTTGGTGCGCTTGTGGATGTTCAGGATGGCCTGTTCGACGTTGTCGTAGCCGCCCAGCACGGTGGCGACCTCGCTCATGGCCGTCGTCTGCAGGGGGATGGCCTCCTTGAAGTGGCGGACGAACAGCACCAGCCCGAAGGAGGTGCAGCCCTGCGACCCGTGCAGCAGGGGCATGGCGCCACGCAGGCCCATGAAGGCAAGGGCGGCGCCGATGGGCTGGCTCATCTTCAGCGGGTTGACCGTGCAGGCCTTCTTGACGTGGGTGACCGTCGCCATGGCGTCTACTCCGCCGCCAGGGCCGGCAGGGCGGCCAGCACATCTTCCACCCGGCTGGCGCAGGCGCCGCAGCCGGTGGCGGCGGTGGTGTGCCGCCGCACCTCATCCAGGCTGGACAGGCCATGCGCGCGGACCGCGTCCTCGATGGTGCCCAGGTCCACGCCCTTGCAGGCGCAGACGCCCGCGGCTCGCCGCGCCTGTTCCGCCTTTCCGGGGTCGGCGGCCTCAGCGGCCAGGGCGGCGTCAGCGCGGGCCTGCCAGGTGTCGGCCGGATCGTCCCAGGGGGCCGGGCGGCGCACCTGCGCCCACACCGGGTTGAACAGGGTGCGGGCGATCTCCTCCACCAGCTTCACCATGCCGACATAGCCCATGTAGGCATGGTGGCGTTCCTGGTTGATGTCCAGCCAGGGCATGGCCGCCTTCAGCGCCACGAACTGCGACCGGCCGCCCGACAGCATGATGTCCGCCTTGGCATCCTTCAGCAGGCGGTACATCTCGCGCGGGGTCATGTCCTCGATCATGTGCGCGTCCTGGCCCAGCAGCTCCTTGATGCGCTCCTTGTCCTCCTTGGTGGACTTCTTGACGCTGGTGCCGGCCAGTTCCAGGCCAGCCTCCTGCAAGGCGGCCACCACGGACCAGGACTTCACGCCGCCGGTGATCAGCAGCACCTTCTTGCCCTGGAAGCGCGGCTTGAACGGCGCGATGGCCGCCCAGGCCCGCGCCTCCTCCCGCGCGATCAGCGCCTCCGTCCGGTCCAGCAGGTCGGCCGGGGCGCCCCGGTCGACCAGCAGCCGGGCGATTTGGCGCAGGCTGTCGCTGGTGTCGCCGATGCCATAGAAGGACCCCTCGAAAAAGGGGATGCCGTAGCGTTCCTCCATCTTGCGGGCCACGTTGATCATGGCCTTGGAACACACCATCATCGCCGCCCGCGCCCGGTGGGAATAGGCCACCTCGCGGTAGCGCCCGTCGCCGGAAATGCAGGACAGGATGCGGATGCCCAGTTCATCCAGCAGCGGCTTCACCTGCCACAGCTCGCCCGACAGGTTGTACTCACCGATGATGTTGATGTCGTAGGGCGTGGTCTCGTCCGGCTCCTCCGTCCCGATGACGTGCTCCAGAAGGGCCTCGCCCGCCAGCTTGTTACCCAGGTTCTTGGGCCCGACGAAGCCGGGCGAATTGATGGGAATGACCGGCTTGCCGAACTTCTCCCGCGCCGCCTTGCACACGGCGTTGATGTCGTCGCCGGTCATGGCCGGGATACAGGTCTGATAAACGAAGACCGCCGGCGGGTCATACTTCTCGATGATTTCACGGATGGCCTTGTACAGCCGCTTCTCCCCACCGAAGACGATGTCCGTCTCGTTCATGTCGGTGGTGAAGCCGGTGCGCCACAGCGTGGGGCCGGACGATTTGGCACCGCGGTTATCCCAGGAATTGCCCTCGCAGGCGATGGGCCCGTGGACCAGGTGGGCCACGTCGGTCAGGGGTTGCAGCGCGATCTTGGCCCCGTCGAAGGCGCAGCCGCCCGCCGCCCCGCCCGGCTGCAACTGCTTGGTGCAGCCCTTCTTGCGATCGGCCGCCGACTTGGTGGCGTTCTTGGCGCAAGCGGGCTCGTTGAAGACGTCCTGGATGGTGGCCGACAGCGAACTCATTTCCGGGGTTCCTCACCTGAACGGGTCAAGAAGCGCCGCGCCGCCGGGCCCCTTCGGTTTCCCATCGGGGCTGGCGGCGCGGCCAGGACGCGAGCGCCTTGGGGAGACGCCACGGAGAGGCCAAGTCCGCCGTCAGCGGATGATGTCGAAGCTGTAGTCGGTCTTCGACGGGACGTTGGTGTTGCTGTCGATCTCGTCGAAAATCTTGTCCAGGATGGTCACCAGCACGTTCAGCCCGCCCTGATAGCCCCACACCGGGAAACGATGGTGGTGGTGCCGGTCGAAGATGGGGAAGCCGAGGCGGATCAGCGGCGTGCCCGTGTCGCGCTCCAGGTACTTGCCGTAGGTGTTGCCGATCAGGAAATCCACCGGCTCCGTGAACAGCAGGGAGCGCAGGTGCCACAGGTCGCGGCCGGGATAGACGTGGCAGTTCTTCCCGAAGGGCGAACTGTCGAACAGCGCCTGCACCTTCTCCGCCCAGGCCTTGTTGCCGTTGGTGGCCAGCACGTGGGTCGGCTCCGCCCCCAGTTCCAGCAGGAAGGCGGCCAGGCCCAGGCACAGGTCGGGGTCGCCGTAGATGGCGAACTTCTTGCCGTGGATGTGGGCGCTGGAGTCCGCCATGGCGTCCACCAGGCGTCCACGCTCCCGCTCCAGCTCCGCCGGGATTTCGACGCCGGTCAGGCGCGCCAGCGCCATCAGGAAGCGGTCGGTGCCGGCCACACCCACGGGATGGTTGAACGACACCACCTCCTGCCCATGCCCAGCGATGAAGGGCAGGGTCTTTTCGGTGCAGTACTCCTGCATGGAAACGGTGGCCGTGGCGTGGACGGCGTCCGCCGCCTCGGCCAGGGTGGTGCCGCCGTCATACATGCGGAACTCGCCATCGGTGGGCGTGTCCCACACGTCGCTGGTGTCGCCCAAAATGGTGTAGCCGATGCCCATCAGGCCGAAGATGCGCTTGATTTCCCGCAGGTTGCCGACGGTGTAGCCGTCGAAGCCGCCGATGAAGTTGATCTTGCCGTTGGGGGCGCGTTCCAGCTTGGGCGCGGTGCCGGCCTTGCCGTCCCAGAAATGTTCCAGGATGCCCTTCAGGGCGTTGTCATAGCCGGTGACGTGGCTGCCGACGAAGGCCGGCGTGTGGGCGAAGGGCACGTCGAACTCGGCCGGAACCGAGCCCTTTTCCTTGGCGGTCTTGATGAAGGCGTTCAGGTCGTCGCCGATCACCTCCGCCATGCAGGTGGTGGAGACGGCGATCATCTTGGGCTTGTACATGGAATAGGTGTTGGCCAGCCCGTCGATCATGTTGTTCAGGCCGCCGAACACCGCCGCGTCCTCCGTCATGGAGGAGGAGACGCAGGACGTCGGCTCCTTGAAATGGCGCGAGAAATGGCTGCGGTAATAGGCGACGCAGCCTTGCGAGCCGTGGACGAAGGGCAACGTGCCCTCGAACCCCACCGCCGCGAAGACGGCGCCCAGCGGCTGGCAGGCCTTGGCCGGATTGATGGTCAACGCCTCACGGGCGAAGTTCTTTTCCTGGTATTCGGGCGTCTTGGCCCATTCCCGCACCCGCTCCACCTCCGCCGGGTCGCGGCGGTTCTCGAACTGCTGGCGTTTGTTGACCAGCATCTCCTGGTATTCGGGGCCACGGAACAGCTCGAAATGATCGAGCACGTGTTCGGCACTCTGCGTCATGATGGAAACCTCTCCGAAAACATCGCCCGGGGATGGATGCCGCCCCGGCAGGGAATCCCGGGGGCGCCGCCGCTGGGGCGCCCCGGGGCGTCATCCGCCTTACTCAGCAGCCAGCAGCTTCGGCTGCGCGGCGCCCTTCCAGGGTGCCTTGGCCATCTTCCAGACGGGGGCGTTGATGGCCATGTCCATATCGCGCGCGAAGATGGCGAAACCGTCATAGCCGTGATAGGGGCCGGAATAGTCCCAGGAATGCATCTGGCGGAAGGGCACGCCCATCTTCTGGAAGACGTACTTTTCCTTGATGCCGGACCCGACCAGGTCAGGCTGGATGCGTTCCACGAACTTCTCGAACTCGTAGCCGGTCACGTCGTCGTAGATCAGCGTGCCGTCCTTGACGTAGTGCTGGGCCGTGCGCTGGTAGTCGTCGTTGTGGCCGAACTCATAGCCCGTGCCCACGACCTCCATGCCCAAATCCTCATAGGCGCCGATGACGTGGCGGGGGCGCAAGCCACCGACGAACAGCATCACCGTCTTGCCTTCCAGGCGCGGGCGGTATTTGGCGATGACGGCGTCCATCAGCGCCTGATACTTGGCGATGACCCGCTCCGCCCCTTCTTTGATCTTGTCGTCGAAATAACTGGCGATGCGGCGCAGGGATTCCGCGATCTTGCTGGGACCGAAGAAATTGTATTCGCACCACGGAATGCCGTACTTCTCTTCCATGTGGCGCGAGATGTAGTTCATCGAGCGGTAGCAGTGCAGGACGTTCAGCTTGGCCTTGGGCGTCGCCTCCAGCTCGGCCAGGGTGCCGTCGCCCGACCATTGGGCAATGACCCTCAGCCCCATCTCCTCTAGCAGGATGCGGGAGGACCAGGCGTCGCCGCCGATGTTGTAATCGCCGATGATGGCGACGTCGTAGGGGCCGGGCACGAAGCCCGCCGGCGCGTCCTTGCCCTCCGCCTTGTCGAACACCCAGTCGCGGATGGCGTCATTGGCGATATGGTGGCCCAAGGACTGGGACACGCCGCGGAACCCCTCGCAGCGGACGGGGACGATGGTCTTGCCCTCGTATTCCTTGGACTTGTTCTTCGACACCGCCTCGATATCGTCCCCGATCAGGCCGATGGGGCATTCCGACTGGATGCTGATGCCGTTGTTCAGCGGGAACAGCTCCTGGATTTCATCGATGATCTTGGACAGCTTCTTGTCGCCGCCAAAGACAATGTCCTTTTCCTGGAAGTCGGACGTGAACTGCATGGTCACGAAGGTGTCGATCCCGGTCGTGCCGATGTAGTAGTTGCGGCGCGCGGCCCAGGAATACTGGCCGCAGCCCACCGGGCCGTGGCTGATGTGGATCATGTCCTTGATCGGGCCCCAGACCACGCCCTTGGACCCGGCATAGGCGCAGCCACGGATGGTCATGACGCCTGGAATGGACTTGAGGTTGGACTTCACGCCGCAATCGGACTTGCCGGCCTCATGCACGTTCAGGTGCTTGGCGCGGCGCTTGGCGGTCTTCTCCGGGTAAACCTGCAAGACCTCGGCGATCAGTTCCTTGTTGCGTTCCTTGATCTCGGCAACGCTTTCCGTCTCCGACATACTCATTTCGCTGTCCTCATGTTTCCCGGGGATGATGGCCTGCCGGGACCCGCCCGGCCCCCATGCGGGGGGACCGGGCGGCACCGGCGGCCGTTGCCGATCAGGCCAGTTCCAGCTGGGCGGCGGTCTTGCCGACCATGCTCTCGTCCACGGCCTTCATGATCCCGTGCTCCATCAGCATGTCCTCAAGCTCGTCCATGGTGATGGGGGTGGGGATGACGCCCTTGCCGGCGTTGTTGTGGATGCGGGTGGCCAGGTTGCGGTAGTGGGCGGCCTGGGCGCTTTCCGGGGCGTATTCCAGCACCGTCATGCGGCGCAGTTCCGCGTGTTGCACGATGTTGTCGCGGGGCACGAAGTAGATGAGCTGGGTGCCCAGCTTCTTGGCCAGGTTCTCCGCCAGCTCCAGCTCCTTGTCGGTCTGGCGCTCGTTGCAGATCAGACCGCCCAGGCGCACGCCGCCGGACATGGCGTATTTCAGAATGCCCTTGGAGATGTTGTTGGCCGCGTACATGGCCATCATCTCGCCGGACATGACGATGTAGATTTCCTGGGCCTTGTTCTCGCGGATGGGCATGGCGAAGCCGCCGCACACAACGTCGCCCAGCACGTCATAGGAAACGTAGTCGATATCCTCATAGGCGCCGTTCTCCTCCAGGAAATTGATGGAGGTGATGACGCCGCGACCGGCGCAGCCGACGCCCGGTTCCGGCCCGCCGGATTCCACGCAGCGGATGTCCTGGAAACCGACCTTCATGACATCCTCGATCTCCAGATCCTCCACGCTGCCGGCGGCGGCGGCCAGGCTGAGGATGGTGTCCTGGGCCTTGGCGTGCAGGATCAGGCGGGTGGAATCCGCCTTGGGATCGCAGCCGACGATCAGGATGCGGTGGCCCATTTCAGCCAGGGCCGCCAGGGTGTTCTGGGAGGTGGTGGACTTGCCGATACCACCCTTGCCGTAAAACGCGATTTGACGCAGAGCCGACATTCAAGGTCTCCTTGAACCGATTGTTGAGCCGATTGCCAATGCCCCGGTGAGGCCGGGGCGATCCTCGTTCGCAGAAGTTGGCTCGCGGATTTCGGGAAGGAGCACATCGCTCGACAGCGCGTAGGCGTGCACTCAGCCCTCACTAGCCGACCGGTATTTCAGCAACCGGCGTGCCAGACGGGCGATTTCCAATAACCAATTGATATTAAATACATTGTTATCCAACCCCGGCATCCGACAATGATGTGCCGAACCCGACAGCCATTGTCAGGCTGTCGCAAACGAAACAAGGCCGCCGCCCCGGTCCCGCCGCCGTCTGCCACCGGGAAGGCAGGCTGGCCCCCGATTTCCCGGATATCGCTACCACCGGAATGGAAATTGCTGTGGGTCCCGTGATGCCCGCCGGTGGGCAGCCCAGCATCGGAAGGGACGCGCCATGCAGATCGGTGTCGAAACCGCCAAAGCCGTGGACCAGAGACGGGTCTTCGTCGTGGACCAGGATGAGATCACGCGCGCGGCGTTGCAGTTCATGTTGCACGATGAGATCGAGACCCATGAACTGGCGACGCCGGAGGAGGCCTACGCCAAGGGGGTGGATTGGCTGCGGCCGGACGTCGTGCTGCTGGGCGCCTCTTTCCTGGCGGAGCGTGGCGCGGGCCTGGTGGGCGAGGTGCTGCGCGCCTTTCCCGGGGTGCGGCTGCTGATCGTCTGCGCCAAGGCGGAAGAGGCGCTGGCGCTGGAGGGGCTGAAGGCCGGCGCCCACGCCGCGCTGGTCAAGCCGCTGACACTGGCCGACGTGCGGCGCAAGGTGGACACGCTGCTGGGCCGCGACGGCGCCGCCCCGCTGGTGCGGCTGGCATGAGCACGGTCGTCTTCTATGAAAAGCCGGGATGCAAAACCAACGCCCGTCAGCGCCGTGCGCTGGAGGCGGCGGGGCATACCGTCCTGGTGCGCGACCTGCTGACCGAACCGTGGACGGCGGAGCGCCTGCGCGACTTCTTCGGCCAATCGCCGGTCCCGTCCTGGTTCAACCCGGCCGCCCCGGCCATCAAGACGGGCGCCATCGTCCCGGCTGACCTGGACGGCGACGCGGCCCTGCGCCGCATGCTGGCCGACCCGCTGCTGATCCGGCGGCCATTGGCGGAGGTGGAGGGCCAGCGCCTCGCCGGGTTCGAGGCGCTGCGCGACCGGCTGGGCCTGCCGGCGGATCTGGACGCCGTGCCCACCGGCTGTTCCCACCCCCACAGCCCCTGCACCATCCCTGAAAGCCCCACCTCTGGAAGCACTGGAGCGCCCTCATGACCGATCGCCCGCCCTACGCCATCATCCTGGGCACCAATGAGATCGCCTCCGCCGTGGCGGTCCGGCTGCATCACCAGGGCTACGGTGTCGTTATGTCGCACGACCCCCTGCCCCCCGTCATCCGCCGCAAGATGGCGTTCCACGACGCGCTGTTCGATGACCCGGTGACACTGGCCGGCATCGCCGCCGAACGGGCGGACAGCGGCATGGCGGCGGCGGCGGCGTTGGCGCGCCGCCAGGGGGTGGTCATCACCGACCTGGGCCTGCTGGACCTGATCGTCATCCGCGCGCTGGACCTGCTGGTCGACGCCCGGCTGCAAAAATACAGCATCACGCCCGACCTGCGTCGCCTTGCCCAAACCACCATCGGCCTGGGCCCCGGCTTCACCGCCGGGGAGAATTGCGACTTCGCCATTGAAACCAAGCCCGGCCTGCAAGGCGCCCTGGTCCGCCAGGGGAGGACGGAAGCCGCCGACGGCATCGCCCGGCCCCTGGGCAACCGCGGGGCGGAACGCTTCGTCTATTCCGCGTTCGCCGGGCGCTGGCACACGGCGATGGAGATCGGTTCGCGCGTCTTCAAGGACTATGTCATCGGCCATTTGGGTGACCATCCGGTCCAGGCGCCTTTCGACGGCGTGCTGCGCGGGGTGGTGCGGGACGGAACCGAAGTGCCCGCTGGCGTCAAGCTGCTGGAAGTCGACCCCCGTGTCCGGGGCGCCGTCTGGGCCGGTATTGACGACCGGGCCCAAACCATCGCCCAGGCGGTTGGCACGGCATTGGCCACGCGGCACACCCGACAGCCCGTCCGCCTGACACCTGTCCGCTGAAAACCTCCACAGGCTACGACCTGCCTTGAACCCTGGTGAGGTGCCCCGGACAGGGATGATGTCCAGGGTGTACCACCTCTGTACATGTGTACCATCACCCTATTCTTCTTTTGATAAAGATTGCATTAATAATAACGCAATCATCAGGGGCACTGTTGGGTTGGGCGACGACGGGCCACAGGCAGACTCCAGGGAAATCTGAGAAACTGCCCGCAGAGCATTGATATTGCTTTTTATTTTTGGGCGATACCCTGTGCTGCAGCCAAGAGGGCCTCATGGTTGGCTGGCATTATATAATTAAATTACATCAATCGGACTGATTAACGCCGTCAACACTTCTCACTTGTTGCGGCTATGAAATTTTCTGAATAATCCAGGTAATCCGAACCGCCCCCACCAAGCCGGTCGGTCACATAAAACAATCAGACATCACCAATAACAAGAACGGTACGCCCGCTATCGATTCCGCGGATACCGTCTGGTGCGCAATCAAAGGGAATAAATCAGCGCTGTCTTTCAGCGCTCGCCTCACCTTTTTCTTTTTTCGGGGTTGGACCATGAATACACACATATCTTCCAACACTCAAACCGCGTCACCAGACGGCATCATCCATAGCGAAGACAATAATTCGAAAATTTTAAAAGAAATATATGACACTTTAAAAATAGATCAGTCCACATATATTCCCATCGGCATCACAGTCGAGCCCGGGGTAGCCGATATCACCGCTTTCGCCCCGCCCTCAGGCGGCGTGGACGAAAGCGGTGATGCCGCCAGGGATGCGGCGGCAGCCCCCGGCGAGGGGGTCAAGATACCGCTGACCACCGCCCAGCGCGGCCTATGGTTCGGTGAGAAAATGGGCCGAGCCGGCACGGTGTTCAATTTGGGCGAGGCCATTGAAATTCATGGCCCGATCGATCCCACGCTGTTCCTGAAGGCACTGCGCCAACTGACCACCGAGGCTGAAACGATCCGCGTCAAGATCGTCGAGGACCAGGATGGCCCGGCCCAGGTCATCCGTCCCACCTTTGACGACGTCTTCCCCTACATCGACGTCAGTGACCAGCCCGACCCGCGGCAGGCGGCGGAGGGCTGGATGATGGAAGAGTTGAACCGCCCCGTCGATTTCGACCGCGATCCGCTCTGGGTTTCCGCGCTTTTCAAGGCCGCCGACGACCGCTTCTTCTGGTACCACCGCGCCCACCATATCATGCTGGACGGGTTCACCGGCGGCATGGTCGCGCGCCGCGTCGCCGAACTCTACAGCGCCTACGTGGAAGGGCGCGAGCCCGCGCCCCACGGCTTCCTGCCCCTGGTCGGGCTGGTGGATCATGAGGCCGCCTATCGCGCCTCGGACCGGCTGGAAAAGGACCGCGCCTTCTGGACGGAGCGCTTGGCCAACCTGCCCGACGCCGTTTCATTGGCCAAGCGCCGGGTGGCAGGCCCCAATGGGCTGTTCCGCCAGACAGCGCACCTGTCCCCGTTGACCAGCACGCGCCTGCACGAGATCGCCAAGGGCGCGTCCGCCAGCCTTCCGCAAATCCTGATCTCCCTGGCGGCCGCGTTCTATTACCGCTCCACCGGGGCGGCGGACCTTGTGTTCGGGCTGCCGGTGACGGCCCGGCCCAATGGGCAGCTGCGGCGCACGCCGGGCATGGTCGCCAATGCCGTGACCATCCGCCTGGCCATGTCCCCAGACCTGACGCTGGAAGAATTGGTGCAGCAGGTGTCCGGCGTGATGCGCCAGACCCTGCGGCATCAGCAGTACCGGTATGAGGACCTGCGGCGGGACATGGGGTTGGTGGGCCATAACCAGCAGATCGCGTGGATGAGCGTGAACATTGAGCCGTTCGACTACGATCTGCGCTTCGGCGGCCATCCCGCCACCACGCACAACCTGTCCAACGGTTCGGTCGAAGACCTGACCATCTTCATCTATGACCGCGACGACGGCCGCGGACTGCGCGTGGATTTCGACGCCAACCCCGCCTTGTACACCCGGGATGAGCTGGCGCGGCATCAGGCCCGCTTCCTGCGCCTGGTGGATGCCATCATGGAGGACCCCACCCTGCGCATCGGCCGCATCGACCTGCTGTCGGGGGAAGAACGGCGGCAGGTTCTGATCGACTGGAACGCGACGGCCCAGCCCTCACCGGCCCCCCTGCTGGCGCAATGGTTCGAGGCCCAGGCCGCCGCGACGCCCGACGCGCCGGCGATCGGCTTCGCGAACGAGGTCGTTTCCTACCGTGTCCTGAACGCCGCCGCCAATGCCTGGGCGCGGGCCCTGATGCAGCTTGGCATCGGCCCCGGCCAGCTGGTGGCGGTGGCGACCCAGCGCAGCGCCCTGTTGCCAGTGGCCTTGCTGGCCGTGCTGAAGACAGGGGCGGCGTATGTACCGATCGACCCGGACATGCCGGCGGCCCGCTTGGCCCTGGTGTTCGAGGATGCCCAACCAGCGGCCCTGTTGACCACGCCGGACGTCGCCGCCGGCCTGCCGGACAGCGCCATTCCCCGCCTTATGGTGGACCTGCCGCCCGATGGCGTGGATCTGGACTGGCTCACCTCCCTGAACCCCACGGACCAGGAACGACGGCGGCCATCCCGGGCCCTTGATCCCGCCTACGTCATCTTCACGTCCGGCTCAACCGGCCGTCCCAAGGGTGTCGCGGTGTCCCAGGGGAACATCGTGAACTTCCTGGGCGCCATGAAGGCGACGTTCCCATTGACCCCGCGGGATCGCCTGTTGGCGGTCACCACCGTGTCCTTCGACATCGCGGCCCTTGAACTGTTCCTGCCCCTGCTGGCGGGCGCGCGCATCGACATCGCGCCCCGCACGGTGGTGCGGGATGCCCCCGCCCTGGCCGAGGCGATGCGCGTGGCCGGCACCACCCTCATGCAGGCCACGCCGTCCCTGTGGCAAAGCCTGGTGGAACAGGCGTCGGACATCTTCCCCGGCTTGCGCGTGCTGGTGGGCGGGGAGGCCCTGCCCCCCTCCCTGGCCCAGGCCATGATGGATCGCGGGGCCGTCGTCACCAACCTGTACGGTCCCACCGAAACGACGGTGTGGTCCACCGCGCGGACGCTGAACCGGGCGGACCTGGATGCGCCCCCCATCGGCAGTCCCATCTGGAACACCCAGGTCTATGTCCTGGATCCGGCCCTTCAACCGGTGCCGGTCGGCGTGGCCGGTGACCTTTACATCGCCGGCGACGGTGTCGCCATCGGCTATCTGAACCGGCCCGGCCTGACGGCCGACCGCTTCGTCGCCAACCCATTCGGCCCGTCGGGAAGCTGCTTCTACCGCACAGGCGACCTGGCCCGTTGGCGGGAGGACGGCATGCTGGAGTTCCTGGGCCGCACCGACCACCAGATCAAAATTCGCGGCTTCCGCATCGAACTGGGGGAGGTTGAGGCCGCCCTGGCCGCCTGCCCCGGTGTGGCGCGGGCCGTTGTCACGGCCTGGGACGACCCCGCGTCGGGCGCGAAGCGGCTGGTGGGATATATCGTCCCGGCAACGGGCGTCTCCCTGGATATCGCCGTCCTGCGGCGCGATCTGGCCGGCCGGCTGCCCGATTACATGGTCCCGGCGCTTTTCGTGACGCTGGACGACCTGCCCCTGACGGCGAACGGCAAGGTCGACCGCCGCGCGTTGCCGGCCCCCGAACGCACGGCCGTGTCCAGCTATGCCGAACCCCGGACCCCGACCGAACAGGCCCTGACCATACTTTGGGCCAAGGAATTGGGCGTGCAGCGGGTGGGCATCCATGACAATTTCTTCGATCTTGGCGGGGATTCCCTGATGGCCACGCGCCTGCTGACGCGCATACAGAACATCTTCCCCGGCAAGATATCACTGGGCACCCTGTTCGAGGGGGCGACCATCGCCGAACTGGCGGCGCAGTTGGAGCATAGTTCCAGCAGCGACCCGCTGGGCGTACTGCTGCCCTTGCGCACTCAGGGCCACGGCGCGCCGCTGTTCTGCATCCACCCCGTGGTCGGCCTGGGCTGGGCCTACGCCGGACTGCTGCGCCACATCAGCCCCGAACATCCCGTCTACGCCCTTCAAGCCCGGGGATTGGCGGACGAGGCCCCTCTGCCCCGGTCGGTGGAGGAGATGGCGGACGAATACCTGAAGCACATCCGGCGGGTGCAGCCGCAGGGCCCCTATCATCTGCTGGGCTGGTCTTTCGGCGGCCTGGTGGCGGTGGCGATCGCCCACAAGCTGCAACGGGAGGGGGAGAAGGTCGACCTGCTGTCGCTGCTCGACGCCTACCCCTTCGTGCAGAGCCCCGCCGGCCAGGAACCGTCCGAAGCGGAGCTGGCCACCGCGGCGCTGGGCTTCCTGGGATACAGCCCCGGGGACGTGGCCGTCACGGGGGGCGACCGCCCCCTGGACATGGCCGCCGTCGCCGATTTCCTGTGTCGTGAATACGACGTGCTTTCCATGCCGCTGGTCCAACAGATGCGGCAGGAAAACAGGGACATCGTTTCATCCGTCCTGAGGGTCATCCAGAACAACCTGGCGATCGCCCGGAAGTTCAAGCCCCAGCCGCTGAACACCGGCCTGCTGTTCTTCCGCGCCACCCACCTGACCGGTCCGTCGCTGAAGGGCCTGCTGATGCATGAGACCGAGGCATGGGCCCCCCATGTGCGCGGCCCCGTCCAGGAGCACCGCCTGGCCTGCCACCACCAGGCCATGATGGACCCGGTGCCGTTGGAGGAAATCGCCCGCATCGTGGCCCGTGAGCTGGCCGGCGGCCGGAAAGTCCCCCCCGTCCCCGGCCCGTCCAGTCCCCGCATGGCGCAGCAGGAATTCGAGGTCATCCCGTGCGCGTGACCATCTTCACCGTCGGCACCCAGGGCGACATCCGTCCCTTTATCGCCCTGGGACGCGGCCTGGCGGAGGCGGGCCATGCCGTCCGCATCGCCACCGGCCAGTCGTTCCAGCCCATGATCACGGGGGCGGGGCTGGACTTCGCCCCCCTGGCCGCCGACTTCCGCCACATCATGAGCAGCGAGCCGGACACGATGAACCGGGCGCTGAACCCCCTGGTGGTGGCCCGGACGGCCCGCCGCCGCTTCAGGGAGGCGGCGGACCCCTGGGTTGAGGCCGGACTGGCCGCCGCCCGGGACAGCGACCTGATCATCGCCAGCGGCATCGTCACGCGTCTGGCCACCGCCGTGGCGGAGGCGACGGGGACCGCATGCGTGCAGGCGCAGCTTTTGCCCATGACACCGGCGCCCGACCTGCCGCCCATGATGCTGACACCCCCCCGCCGCCCCCTGCCCGGCATCGTCAACCTGGCGCTTTATCATGCGCTGCGCTTCGCGACATGGCAGGTGATGGCGCCGGCCATCAACGACGTCATCCGCAAGCGCCTCGGCCTGCGTGCCCTTCCCTGGTATGGCCCCTACTTCGACGACGCCGCCAACAACCGTATCCTGTATGGCTTCAGCACACATGTGGTGCCCAAACCCAAGTCCTGGGGTGAAGGGGAGGTGGTGACGGGTTATTGGCACCATGACGAGGCCGACACCTGGACCCCGCCCCAGGACCTGGAGCGCTTCCTGGCGGACGGTCCCCGGCCGATCTATCTCGGCTTCGGCAGCATGTTGAGCCATGACGCCGAAACCTTCACCCGCACCGTCATGCGCGCCCTGGCGCTCAGCGGCCAGCGGGCCGTCCTCGCCCGTGGCTGGGGCGGCCTGGCGCCGCCGCCCGAGCTTGACGACCGCGTCATGGTCATCGACCACGCGCCGCACGATTGGCTTTTCCCGCGCGTGGCCCTGGCCGTGCATCATGGCGGCGCTGGCACCACGGCGGCGGCCGTGCGCGCTGGCATCCCATCGGTCATCGTTCCCTTTTTTGGCGACCAGCCCTTCTGGGGATGGCGTCTGAACCAGTTGGGGGTGGCGCCACCGGCCCTGCCCCGCGCCCGCCTGACGGCGGAAGCCTTGAGCGCCGCCATCACCGCCGCCGGGGGCGATACCATGCGGCAGCGGGCCGAAGCCCTGGGCCGGCAATTGCGCGCCGAGGACGGCGTGGGACAGGCGATCGAGACCCTGAACCGCTGGGGATTGTTGTCGGACCGCCGGCCGGGAAGCCAGCAGGGTGACGCCCAGAAGGGGAGCGCGCCGCCGCTACCGCGCCGGTTCATCGACGCCGCGGGCGCTGCGGCGTTGGTGTTGATGCTGTCGCTGCCCGGGATCGCCATGCCCCCGATATCCGCCGGGGCGCAGGCGGCGGAAGCGCCCAGTGAGCCTGCCGTACCCGTCGTCGTGGCCCCCGTCCGCGCCGAGGACGTGCCCCTGTATCTGGGCGGCATCGGATCGGTCCAGGCCTACAACACCGTCGCCATCCGCAGCCGCATCGACGGGCAGCTCATGGACCTGCGCTTCCGGGAGGGCCAGGAGGTGGCGAAGGGCGCGGTGCTGGCGATCCTGGACCGCCGGCCCTTGGAAGCGAACCTCAAGCAGGCCGTGGCCACCCTGGCCAAGGATCAGTCGCAACTGCAGAACGCGCAGGCTGATTTGGTTCGGTATCAGGGCATGAAGGAATACGCCAGCCGCAAGACCCTGGATACGCAGCAGGCGCAGGTGGCGCAATACCAGGCGCAGGTGACCGCCGACGAGGCGCAGGTCGACTATGCCCGGGCGCAGCTGGACTACGCCACCATCACATCCCCCATCGCCGGGCGAACCGGCATACGCCAGATCGATGCCGGGAACATCGTCCACGCCGCGGATACGGCCCCTATCGTCACCGTCACCCAGTTGCACCCCATCTCGGTCATCTTCACCGTGAACGCCGACGATTTGCCGGCGTTCAATCTTGGCGCTTCTGGAGCGGCCTCCGGGCCGGCAACCGCCTTGCCGGTCCAGGCCTACGCCAAGGACAACAAGACCTTGCTGGCGGATGGCACGCTGGAGCTGGTGGACAATCAGATCGACCAGAGCACCGGCACCGTGAGGCTGAAGGCCAGCTTCCCCAATGAGGACAACCGCCTGTGGCCCGGCCAGTTCGTCAACGCCCGCGTCCGCGTTGCGGTCCGGCGCGGCGGCCTGACGGTGCCGGTCACCGCCGTGCAGCAGGGGCCCACCGGCGCCTATGTTTGGGTCGTGTCCGCCGAGGGCCGGGCCGCCATGGCGGCCGTCACCGTGGCGCGAACGGACGAGGGCCGCGCCCTGATCGACAAGGGCTTGACCGCCGGGCAGCTGGTCGTGACCGACGGGCAGTACAACCTGAAACCCGGAACCCGGGTGGCGCCGCAGCCGTCCCGGTCGGCTGACGGCCGGTCTGGAACGGGGGCCGGGCCGGCATGAACGTTTCGGGCCCCTTCATCCGGCGACCGATCGCGACCACCCTGCTGGTGGTGGGGGTCCTGCTGCTGGGGTGCCTAGGCTATCGCCTGCTGCCGGTGGCGGCGTTGCCGTCGGTGGACCTGGCCACCATCCAGGTTTCGGCCCAGTTGCCCGGGGCGGGGCCGGACGTCATGGCCTCCTCCGTGACGACACCGCTGGAGCGCCCGCTGGGCGCCATTTCCGGCCTGACGGGCATGAATTCGATCAGCGCCTATGGCACCAGCCTGATCACCCTGCAGTTCAATCCCGGCCGCGACATCGATGCCGCCGCCCAGGATGTGCAGGCGGCACTCAACGGCGCCGCAGGCCTGCTGCCCCTCTCATTGATGCCCAGCCGCCCCAGCTACAGCAAGGTCAACCCGGCCGACACGCCGATCCTGATCCTGGCGCTGACCTCCGACACCCTGCCCCTGAACACGGTGGGCGATTATGCCGACACGGTGCTGTCGCAGAAGCTGTCGCAGATCAAGGGCGTGGGCCTGGTGACCCTGGAAGGGGGCCAGAAGCGGGCGGTGCGGCTTCAGGTGAACCCGACGGCGCTGAGCGGCTTGGGCCTTTCCCTGGCGGATGTCAGGACCGCCATCGCGGCGACAACCGCCGACCTGCCCAAGGGCAGTCTGGACGGCCCCCGACTATCGTACCAGATCGACGCCGACGACCAGCTGTTCGACGCCGCCGCCTACCAGGACACCATCATCGCCTACAGCGATGGGGCGCCGGTTCGCCTGCGCGACGTGGCGCGGGCCGTCGACGGGGTGGAAAACGACACGCTGGCCGGCTGGTACAACGGCAAGCCGGCCATCATCCTGGACATCCGCCGCCAGCCGGGCGCCAACATCATCGACACGGTCGCGGCCATCCGCAAACAGATGCCGCAGTTGCAGGCCGCTCTGCCGCCATCGATCGGCATCGCCGTCGTGGCCGACCGCACGGAAACGATCCGCGCGTCGATCGCCGAGGTGCAGACGACCCTGGTGGTCACCATCGCCCTGGTGGTGATGGTGATCTTCCTCTTTCTGCGCCGGTTCTGGGCAACGGTCATTCCCAGCGTCACCCTGCCCGTCTCGCTGATCGCCACCTTCGGCGTCATGGCCGTCGCGGGTTTCAGCGTCGACAACCTGTCCCTGATGGCCCTGACCATCGCGTCGGGCTTCGTCGTGGACGACGCCATCGTCATGATCGAGAACATCGTGCGGCATATGGAGGCGGGACATCCGCCGCTGCACGCGGCGCTCAAGGGCGCCCGCCAGATCGGCTTCACCATCGTGTCGCTGACCGTGTCCTTGGTGGCCGTCTTCATTCCCCTGCTGTTGATGGGGGGCATCATCGGCCGGCTGTTCCGCGAGTTCGCGGTGACGCTGAGCGCCGCCATCATCATCTCGGCCGTGGTGTCGCTGACCCTGACACCGATGATGTGCGCCCGATTGTTGACAGGGGCACCGTCCGATAGCCGTCCCAACGCCCTGTTCCGGTGGAGTGAGGGTGTCTTCACCCGCGCGGTCGGGGCTTATGAAAGGGGCCTGCTGTGGGTGTTCCGGCACCGGCGGCTGACCCTGGCGGCAACCCTGGCGATGCTGGCCGGGGCCGGCCTGCTTTATGGCGTGGTCCCCAAGGGCTTCCTGCCGCAACAGGATACGGGCCTGATCATCGGCGTGCTGGACGCGGCGCCCGGCATGTCCTTTTCCGCCCTGTCCGACCGGCAGCGTCAGATCGCCGATATCCTGGGGCGCGACCCGGCTGTGGCGACCGTCGCCGCCGTGACGGGCGGCGGCTCACTGAACACCAGCGGCAATGCCGGCCGCCTGTTCATCGGTCTGAAGCCACGTGGCGAGCGGCCGGCGGCGGACGTGGTGGCGCGGCGCCTGGCCGCTGCCACGGCCGGGGTCGGCAATGTGCGGCTGCACCTGCAACCCGCCCAGGACATCCAGGTTGACACGCGCGCGGCACGGGCGGGCCACGTCCTGACCCTGCACGCCGCCGACCGATCGGACCTGACCACCTGGGCGCCCCGGCTGATCCAGGCCATGGAACGCCGGCCGGAGTTGGCGGACGTAGCCGGCGAGCCGCTGGGGGGCGCCCCGCAGGCCCGGCTGCGCATCAACCGCGACGCCGCCGCCCGCGCCGACATTAGCCTGCAGGCCATCGACGACGCGCTCTATGACGCCTTCGGCCAGCGGCAGGTCGCCACCGTCTATGGCCAGCAGAACCAATACCATGTGATCCTGGAGGTCGACCCCCGCTTCCGCGACGGGCCCGCCACCTTCCAACTTCTGCGCCTTCGGTCAGCGTCGGGGGACATGGTGCCGCTGTCGGCCCTGGCCACGGTGGAGATGGGGGACACGCCCCCCGCCTTGATCCACGAGGGCCTGTTCCCGGCGACCACCATCGCCTTCAACATCGGTGACGGATACGCCCTGGACCAGGCGCTGACAGCGCTGGACCAGGCCATCGGCACCGTTGGGCTGCCCCCCGCCATCACCACCAGCCTGTCCGGCGTGGCGGGTGAGTTCCGTGGCTCGCTGGGCAGCCAGGCCGGCCTGGTCCTGGCGGCGCTGGTCACCGTCTACATCGTGCTGGGCGTTCTGTACGAAAGCTACATCCACCCGGTGACCATCCTGTCCACCCTGCCCTCGGCCGGCGTGGGCGCCCTGCTGGCGCTGATGCTGACCGGCCATGACCTGAACCTGATCTCGCTCATCGGCATCGTGCTCTTGATCGGCATCGTCAAGAAGAACGCGATCATGATGATCGATTTCGCGCTGGAGGCGCAGCGCGGCGGGCTGTCCGCCCAGGCGGCCATCCATCAAGCCTGCCTTCAGCGCTTCCGCCCCATCATGATGACGACCCTGGCGGCCCTGCTGAGCGCCCTGCCCCTGGCGTTGGCCGGTGGGACGGGGGCGGAGCTGCGCCAGCCGCTGGGCATCGCCATCGTCGGCGGGCTGGTGGTTTCCCAGGTCCTCACCCTCTATTCCACCCCGGTGGTGTACCTGGCCTTTGAAAGGGTCAGGGTGTCCTTCGGGCGGTGGCGGGGCGACAGGGACGGGACGGACGCGGTGACCACCGCATCCCCGCCCGTGCACCCCATGCCCACGCCCGCGCGGCAAGTGGCGGAGTAGCGGGCATGGGCTTCTCCTCCCTTTTCATCCACCGCCCCGTGGCCACCGGCCTTTTGGCCGCCGGCCTGCTGCTGCTGGGCGCCGTCGCGTATCGGTCCTTGCCGGTGGCCTCGGTTCCCAGTGTCGACCTGCCCACCCTGTATGTCCGCGCCGACCTGCCGGGGGCCAGCCCGGAAACGATGGCGGCCACGGTGGCGACGCCCCTGGAACGCCAGATCGGGGTGATCGCCGGCCTGTCCGAACTGACCTCGGTGAACACGGTGGGGGGTAGCACCATCGTGGCGCAGTTCGACCTGACGCGGGACGTGGACAGCGCCGCGCGGGATGTGCAGGCGGCCATCACCACCGCCGGGGGCTTGCTGCCCTCCAGCCTGCCGGCACCCCCGTTCTATGTGAAGGCCAATCCCAGCGCCTTCCCCATCCTGACCCTGGCGTTGACCAGCGACACCCTGCCGGGCAGCCGGGTCTATGACTACGCCAGCACCGTGCTGGCCCAGGCGTTGATGGAGATCGACGGCGTCGCCCAGGTGGAAATCGGCGGCGCGGAGAAGACGGCGATCCGCGTCCAGGCGGATCCCGGCGCCCTGGCCAGCCGCGGCCTGGGCCTGGAGAACGTCCGCCAGGCGCTGGCAAACGCCACGGTCAACCTGCCCAAGGGCAGCCTGGACGCGGGCGACAGAAATTTCCTGGTCGCGGCGGACGATCAGGTTTTTGAGCCGGCCGCCTATCGCGACCTGGCCATCGCCTACCGGGATGGCGCCCCGGTGCGCCTGGGCGACGTCGCGGCCGTCCAGGCGGGCACGGTGAACAACAAGCTCGCGTCCTGGTGGAATGGCCGCCCGGCCATCATCGTGCAAGTCCGCAAGCAGCCCGGGGCGGACATGGTGGCGACCGTGGACAGGATACGCGCGGCGCTGCCCCGCCTGGCGGCCTGGCTGCCACCCTCCATAGCGCTTCACATCACGGGGGACCGCACCCGCGTGGTGCGCGCTGGCATCGGTGACCTGTACGTCACCCTGGGGCTGACCCTGACCCTGGTCATCCTGGTCATCGCGTTGTTCCTGCGCCGGCTGTGGGCGGTGGTCATTCCCGGGGCCACCATCGCAGTGTCCGTCGCGGGCACCGTCGCGATCATGGCGGCGACGGGCTGCGGCCTGAACAACCTGACCCTGATGGCCATCACCGTGTCCATCGGCTTCCTGGTGGATGACGCCATCGTCGTCATCGAAAACATCACCCGCCTGGTGGATCAGGGTGTTCCGCCCCTGACGGCCGCCATCCGCGGCACGCGGCAGATGACGTTCACCGTGGTGTCCATCACGGCGGCGCTGCTGGCCGCCCTGATCCCGGTGGTGTTCATGGACGGGGAGCTGGGCCTGTTCTTCCACGAATTCGGCATCACGCTGTGCGCCGCCATCCTGGTTTCGGCGGTCGTGTCCCTGAGCCTGACACCAGCGATGTGCGCCCGCCTGCTGACGCCGTCCCCCAAGCCGAGCGGTACGGGAACGGGATCGGAGGCCGCCAGCCGCCGATACGGGGCGGGATTGGAACGGGCGTTGCGCCATCCCCGGCTGATGCTGCTGGGCGTGGGGTTGAGCGTGGCCGCCACCCTGGCGCTGTTCGCGGCGCTGCCCAAGGGCCTGCTGCCCAGCCAGGACACCGGCGTCATCCGTGGCGTGACCGAGGCACCGCCCGACATCTCCTTCACCGCGATGCGCGACCGTCAGCAGGCGGTCGACGCCCTGGTGCGCGCCGATCCGGCGGTGGAGAGCGTGACCTCGTCCATCGGCGTCGGGCTGTGGAACGCGCTGAACACCGGCACCCTGTCCATCACCCTGAAACCGCCGGGGGAGCGCCCAGGGGAACGCGACATCGCCACCGACGCGGTGGCGGCCCGCCTGCGCCAGGCCCTGGCCCGGGTGCCGGACCTGGCGGTCTACCTGTCGGCCGTCGATGACTTCGGCGTCGGGGGTCGGATGGGCCGGGCGCGATACCAATACACCCTGCGCGGGCCCAAGCTGGATGACCTGATGGCCGTCGCCAGCCAGGTGCGCGACCGCATGCGTACCCTGCCGGAATTGACCGACGTCTCCACCGACCAGGAGGCCAACGGCCTGCAGGCCAACCTGGCCATCGACCGCGCCAGCGCGGCCCGCCTGGGGGTTTCCACCCAGGCCATCGACCAGACGCTGTACGACGCCTTCGGCCAGCGGCAGGTCGCGACCCTGTTCACGGAATTCGACCAGTTCAAGGTGGTGCTGGAGGCGGACCCCACCTTTCAGAAGGACCGTCAGTCCCTGACGCGGCTCTACGTGCCGTCCAACGCCGGACCGCAGGTGCCGCTGTCGGCGGTGACGCGGCTGGACAGCGGGTATGCCCCCCTGCTGCTGAACCATGAGGGGCAACTGCCGGCGATCACCCTGGGCTTCAACACCCGCGACGGCATCGCCATCGGCCAGGCGATCACCGTCATCGACGATGCCGTGCGATCCTTGCGCCTGCCCCCCGGCGTCACGGCGGGCTATGCGGGAACGGCCAAGGCCGCGAACCGGTCCAACGCCAACCAAGGATGGCTGCTGCTGGGCGCCGTCGTCGCGGTCTATCTGGTGCTGGGCATCCTCTATGAGAGCGTCGCCCATCCCCTGACCATCCTTTCCACCCTGCCATCCGCCGGACTGGGCGCTGTCCTGGCCCTGTGGATCACCCGGACGGAGGTGTCGGTAATCGCCATGATCGGCCTTATCCTTCTGATCGGCATCGTCATGAAGAACGCCATCATGATGGTGGATGCGGCCCTGATGGCGGAACGGGTCCTGGGCCTGGCGCCGCGCGCCGCCATCGTCCGCGCGGCCACCTTGCGTTTCCGGCCCATCGTGATGACCACCCTGACGGCGGCGCTGGGCGCCCTGCCCCTGGCCTTGGGGCTGGGCACCGGCGCGGAACTGCGCCAGCCCCTGGGGATCGCGGTGGTGGGGGGCCTGCTGCTGTCCCAAGTGGTGACCTTGTACACCACCCCCGTCGTCTACCTGGCCGTGACCCGCCTGCGGGGGCGCAAAGCGGCGCTGCCCGTCCTGCAACCGGCGGCATGAGGAGGGGGAAGCCATGCGCATCGCCATCGTGATCCCAGGTACGCAAGGGGACGTGCGCCCCCTGGTGGCGTTGGGGCTGGGCCTGGCAGCCCGCGGGCATACCGTGCGCATCGTCACCGTCGACGAGTTCAAACCCCTGGTCCGGGGGGCGGGGCTGGAGTTCGGCGGGCTGTCAGGCGACCTGAAGGCCACTGCCGCCCAGCACCAGGCGGCTTTCGAGCGCGGCCAGGGCATTGCCACCATGCTGCGCACCGCCCAGCAGGTCATGCGCGCCCTGGTCGCCCCCTGGGTGGCCGAGGGGCTGGCGGCCTGCCAGGACACCGACCTGGTGCTGGCCGGCGGTGGCGCCGTTCCCCTGGGCGCCTCCCTGGCGGAGGCGCTGGGCCGCCCCTTCGTCCAGGCCTATCTTCAGCCCAACGTACTGTTCGGCCATCTGCCGTCTCTCCGGCTTCCCGTTCCGGCGCGCACCCTGCCGTCCCCGGTCAACCGATCGCTCAACCGAGTGTTGGATCTGCTGGCCTGGCAGGCGCAACGACCGGCCGTGAATGACGTCGTGCGGAAAGGGCTGGGCCTGAAACCTTATCCTTGGCCGGGCCCGGGTGCGCAGATGCGCACCGCCTGGCCGATCCTGTTCGGTTTCAGCCCCACCATCGTCCCGCCCCCGCCGCACTGGCGGGCGCGGGCCCGCGTGACGGGCTATTGGTCCCTGACAACGGACGCGGCGTGGACACCGCCGGCCCGGCTGGTGGACTTTCTGGCGGCTGGGCCGGCGCCACTGTACATCGGTTTTGGCAGCATGACGGACCAGCAGGCGCCGGCACGGGCGGAGCTGGTGAAGCGCGCCCTGGCGCTGACCGGCCAGCGGGCGGTGCTGGCGACAGGGTGGGGCGGTTTGCCCCCAGGCATCGACGCACCGGAAGACCAGCTGATGGTCATCGATGGCGCGCCGCATGACTGGCTGTTCCCCCGCGTCCGCGCCGCGGTGCATCATGGCGGTGCCGGAACCGTTGCCGCCGCCTTCGCCGCCGGCATTCCGTCCATCATCGTTCCCTTCCTGGGCGATCAGTTCTTCTGGGGATGGCGGGCCCGGCAACTGGGCGTCGCGCCCGCCCCCCTGTCGCGCAAGACCATAACGGCAGATGATCTGGCGGCCGCCATCGGACGCACGGAGGAGTCCGGCATGCGGGATCGGGCGCGGGCGCTGGGCATGCGCATCGCGGCGGAGCGGGGCGTGGACGCCGCCGTGACGGCGCTGGGCGACTGGGGCCTGCTGGCCGACGCCGCGCTGCCGGCCCTGGATGTCGCGTAGGGGGATGGGAATGCCACGCAACGTCCGCGAAGCGCTCATCCTGCTCGTTCTGCTGTTGGACGCCCTGGGCTGCGGGGTGGTCACGCCGGTGCTGCCCACCCTGGTGCTCGGCTTGTCCGGAAACGAGGCGGCGGCCGGGCGTGACATCGGCCTGCTCAACGCCACCTATGCGGCGGCCTTGTTCCTGTTTTCCCCCATTCAGGGCCGCCTGTCCGACCGCTTCGGCCGGCGACCCTTCATCCTGCTGGGCTTGATGGGCGGACTGGCGCATTACGTCACGGCGGCCTTGACGCCATCCCTGTGGCTGCTGTTCGCCGCCCGCCTGCTGGGCGGCCTCTGCGGCGCCAACGCCGCCGCCGCCAATGCCTACATGGCGGACATCGTGCCGCCGGACCGGCGCACGGCGATGTTCGGCTGCATGGGGGCGGCCTTCGGCCTGGGATTGGGCCTGGGGCCGGGGTTGGGCGGACTGTTGGGCGGTCTGGATCCGCGCCTTCCCTTCTGGATGGCGGCGGCATTGACCGGCACCACGGCCATCCTGGGCTGGGTCCTGCTGCCGGAAAGCCTTCAGCCCGCCGCCCGGCGCACCCTCGACTGGACCGCCGCCAACCCCTTGGCCCCCTTCCTGTCCCGGAGGCAGACCGCCACGGCCCATGATCTGCTGGCTGGGATCTTCCTCTATGTCGCGGGGCAGACCGCCTTGCAGACCACCTGGGTTCTGTTCCTGCGCCAGAGCCTGGGATGGGGGGCGGCGGAGGTGGGCTTGTCCCTCACCGTGCTGGGCTTGGTTTGGGGAGTCGCCCAACTGGGGCTGACGCCCCTGGTCACGCGTCATCTGGGGGACGGACGCGCCCTGCTGCTGGGCCTGACCATGACCATCGTGGCCTACACGTTGTATGGCTTCGTCCAGGAGGGGTGGCAGCTTTACGCCATCATGGCGGGCACGGCGGTGGCCTTCGTCACCGGCCCCACGGCGCAAGGCGTGCTGTCACGCCAAGCCCCCCCCGGCCGCCAAGGCGAGCTGCAGGGCCTGGCGACCAGCATTACCAGCCTGGGTGCCATCGCGGGGCCCATTTTGGGCGGCGCCAGTTTCAGCTACCTGACGGATCCCGAAGGGTCCATGGCCCTGCCGGGCGGCGCCTTCCTGGTCAGCGCCCTGCTGTCCCTGATGACACTCGGCTTCGCAATCCGCGCGCTATCCCGTGAGCGGCGCCAGCAAGGCGGCATGGCGGGCGGCGACGGCGGACTGATGGAGGTCCGGCTGGCCTCCGCCCTCGATCATAACGGCAATGGGAGATAGATCATGGCGTTTGAAGACGATGCCCCGTGCCAGGTTCTGGCCAACCTGAGCGGACGTTATTCACTGTGGCCCCTGAACCACGCCATACCGGATGGATGGCGTGCCATCGGCTTCTCCGGCCCCAAGGCCGACTGCATGGCCTATGTGGACAAAGTCTGGACCAACATCCTGACCCAAGATAGGCCGACCCCCAGCGCTTAACGAAACGCGTCATCGCGCAAGACGAACCGATCATCCCGCCGCCCGGCCGACCCGTGGCGGCGGGTTCACCCTCATTGGTTCGCCGCGATGTAGGACGCCGCATCACGGACGGTGATCATTTTCCGGATCGCCTCGTCCGAGATGGGACAGCCGAACTCCCCCTCGAAGGCCAACACCATTTCCATGGCATCCAGGCTGTCCGCGCCCAAATCGTCCACGAAACTCATGTCATTGCTGAGCGCGTCCTCCGGAACACCCAGTTGGCGCACGACAATTCTTCTGATACGCGCAGGAATATCGTCCATTTTCAGCTCCTTTCATCATCCAAGGTCAAAGTGAAGGCCAAGGTCAAAGTGAAGGCGTTGAAATTCACTCGATCATGAAAAGCGGCTGGTCGAATTCGACGGGCTGCCCATCCTGCACCAGGAATTGTACCACCCGACCGGCCCGCGGCGCGGGAATGGCGCGCCGGATGGTCATCATTTCCACCGCCATGACCGTCTGTCCCCGCCGGACCTGGGTGCCGGCCACCTGGGAGCCGGTGAGATTATGACGGCCGGCCTCCTCAGCGGGGCCGAGCAGGCGCGCCACCCCGACAAAGGGGCATGTTACGGTTATCGGAAGAGCGGGTGGCGCATCGGCCCGCTCAATAGCCGCGCCATAGGATGCCGGCGTGGCAAGGGCGATCCCGAGGTCGGTCGTTATCCCATCGCGACTGATCCGCAGCCGGCGGTTATGCCAACTGCACTCCATCTCCCCTAATTCCGTCTGGTGCATCAGCTCCACCATTTGGCGCACCATGGTCGAGATGACCGTCAGTTCCTGAGACGCCGCAACCCGATAGCTTTCAACCATATGTCCCCCTTGCCCGGTCTAATCCTTCCGGGACCGCTGATTTCATGGATGAAGAAAGCCAATTGACCTTTCGACACATCCCACCGCCGTTCAGACAAGGCTGTCACTATACTAAAGGATAGAGCATTATAAAAATTTATGCATTCTCCTATAAGTAAAATTTTTGATGTCGCTGCGATATGTGGTCAAATTCGACAGAAATATATAATCAATGAGGGTGTCAATCTCCGGCAACACCATCATCAAAACCGCATAAAATTTTATTTTTCTGTGGTGCATGCTATGAGTATTTATTTTTTTCTATATCGCACAAGCGAAAAAGGTTGAGATGAAAGATAAGCTATGTTGATATGTTAATTATGCGCCAATCTCTCGAACTCGATCTGTTGCAAACCCTGGTCGCTATCGCGGATAGCGGCAGCTTCGCCGCGGCTGCGGCGCGGGTGCATCGAACCCAGTCCGCGGTATCCATGCAAATGCGTCGGCTGGAATTGATCGCCGGCAAGCCGCTGTTCGATCGGGACGGACGTCGGGCACGCCTGACACCGACTGGGGAGACCCTGTTGGCCTATGCGCGCCGCATCCTCAATTTGCAGGATGAGGCGTTCTCGCTGCTGAATGAGGGGGAGATCGCGGGAACGGCGCGGCTGGGCATCGATGAGGTCTATGCCGACCCCCTATTGCCCCTGATCCTGACGCATTTCGCCCGCAATCATCCCCGGGTGGAGGTCATGCTGCGGTGTGAACCCAGCGCCACTTTGCGCGACCTGATTATGTCAGGTGATCTTGACATGGCCCTGGTATCCAAGAAAAGCGCCACTTGGATGGATGTCGAGACTCTGCGACACGAACCCCTGGTCTGGATAGCGGCGCCCACCTTCGACCATACGGCATCACCCCTGCCCCTGGCTTTGCCCGAACCCGGCTGCCCCACCCGGGACCATGCCTTGAAGGCCCTGGCCCGCAGCGGGCTGGCCCATCGCGTGGCCTACAGCAGCCCGAATTTTTCCGGTCTGCTGACACCGGTGCGGGCGGGCCTGGCGGTCACGGTCGTCGCGCAGTTCAGCGCCCCGCAGGACTTGCGCATCCTGGAGGAGGGGCACGGCTTCCCCCGTCTGCCGAACATAGAGATCGGCCTGTTGCGCGCACAAAACCGGGGGAAGCCGGCCGACGCCTTGGCCGAGTGCATCACCGGCAACATAGAGCCCCCGGTGTGGTGGCCGGAACCCCGGCGCCGCGCCGCGCCCCTCCCCGTTTTCATGGATGCCCTATGCAACCCGGAAGACTGAAAATGGTGGCCGATCTGCTGTGGGGCGGCGGTGTCGCCGCCGCGCTGTTGGCCAAAGGGCTGTTCCAGCGGCTGCCTGCCGTCTCGACGGAGGAACGGCTGGCGAGCCTGCCCACCCACGGTTTGCCGATCACGCACCCGGTGACGATCCATTGGAACAAATACCAGGTTCCCTTCATCGAGGCGGAGACGGACGAGGATTTGGCGGTGGCGCTGGGCCTGGTCCATGCCCACCTGCGCCTGGGGCAGATCGAGATCATGCGCCGCGCCGCGTTTGGGCGCGTGGCGGAAATGATCGGCCCCCTGGGCATTGAAATCGATCGGTCCCTGCGGCTGCTGGACGTCGGCCGCGCCGTGCCCGAGATCGCCGCAGCCCTGGCCCCGGACAACCGGCGCTGGATAGAAGGGTTCGTGGCGGGACTGAACCATTATCTCTCTCACACCCCCAGCCTGCCTCCGGAATTCGCCGTGCTGGGCCTCAAGCCCGAACTCTGGACACTGGAAGACCTGCTGACCCTGATGCGCTTCAACTCGGCCGATATCAGTTGGCTGATCTGGGTGCGCCTGCTGCCCGTCAGGGCACGGATGCCGCAGGGGGATTGGCGCCAACTGTGGCTGCGGCTGTTGGCGGGCGGCGCCCCGCCGTCGCTGGCGGGGGCCACCAGCGGCCAGATGGAACGCGCCATGGCGGAGACGGCCTTGGCGGCCGCCACCCGGAGCGGCAGCAATTCCCTGGCCGTGGCCGCCGGCCGCAGCAGCAACGGCGGTGCCATGATCGCCAGCGACCCCCACCTGCCCCTGGGGCTGCCCAACCCCTGGCTGGCGGCGGGGTTCAAGTCCCCGTCCTACAACGCCGTGGGCCTGATGATGCCGGGCCTGCCCTTCGTCGCGCTGGGCCGCAACCCCTGGATGGCCTGGGGTGGAACCAGCCTGCACGCGCAGGGAAGCGATCTGGTGGATGTCAGCGGCCTGCCCCCCACCGAATTCCGCGATCGCCCGGTGACGGTCCGCGTGCGGGGTGGTCGGCCGCGGCGGTTGCGCCTCAGGGAAAGCCCGCTGGGCCCGGTGGTGTCCGACGGCCCGTTGATGGCCAATTCCCAAGCCACGGCATTGCGGTGGATGGGGCACCGGCCCAGCGACGAGATCGGCGCGATGATGGCGGTGGCCCGCGCCCGGGACTGGGACGGATTCCGCACGGCGCTGTCCGGCTTCGCCGTGTCGGGGCTGAACATGGTGTATGCCGGGAGCGACGGCCGGGTGGGGCACTTCCTGGCCGCCCATCTGCCCCGCCGGCGGGCTGAGCGGCCGACGGATCTGATCATCCCGCCGGACGCGGCCGAGCATTGGCACGACGTCGTGGATGGGCGGCAGTTGCCGATACGGGTCGATCCCACCGACGGCGTGATCGTTTCCGCGAACGACGCCCCCGACACAGCACAAGGTGCCGCCCCGGACGCGGGCGCCTTCCCCATCGGCTTCTTTTTCGCGCCCCCGGACCGCGTCACCCGCATTCAACAGTTGCTGGCTGCGCGCACGCTGCTGTCCCCCCAGGATCTGCAACGCGTCCAGGGCGACGTGGTCGTACCCGGCGCCCTCGCGCTCCGCGACCTGTTGCTGGCGCACGCCCCCCGGGCCCCCGCGCGCCAGTCGGTGCACGCCCTGGTGGATACGCTGAGGCAATGGGACGGCAGCTATGACCAGCGGCAACCGGGGGCCTTGGCCTTCGAACTGGTGTTGGCGGGCGTGGCCAGGGAATTGGGCAGGGCACGCCTGGTGAAGCCTTACCAGATCATTTGGCATGCCCAGTCCCTGTTGCTGGAGGATTTCCAGCGGGCGGACCCGGCGGCGCTGCGTCGCGGGGTGGAACGGTCCCTCACACGGGCGGCGCGCACGCTGGCCCGGCTGGGGACGTGGGGACGCTTCCATCAGTTCCGGCTGCAGCATCCCTTTGGGCGTCTGCCCCTGGTGGGCCGGCGCTTCCGCCTGCCGCCCTTCCCGGCGGATGGGGGCAACAACTCCGTCTACAAGGCGGGGCACGCGATCAGCGACAAACCCCATGGCGTCAGTTTCGGGTCCTGCGCCCGGCACATATCCGAACTCAAGGACGCGGACGCCAACCGCTTCGTACTGCTGGGCGGGCAGGATGGCTGGCTGGGCAGCGCCAATTATGCCGACCAGATCGACCTTTGGCGGCAGGGCGGCTATATGACCCTGCCCCTACGCCCGGAAACGGCGCGCGCGGCCTTCCCGCACAAGACATATTTGCGGCCCCGGTCGCCGGATGACGCGCCGCCCGCCCCAACGCGTCGCCCAGACCGACCTTTCTAGGGATGCAGATAAACGAAGCCCAATCCCTGGAGGCGGGCGACCTCGGCCACGCCGCTGGGCACGACATCCTCCGCCTTCACGCCGTAAAGGTCGGACGGTGACAGTTTCATCCCCTCCAGCGTGTTGCGGCAGATCAGGAAGCGAACGCCCTTCCCGCGCAGCAGATCGAGCTGGCGGGCCAGATCCGGGTCCTGCTGGGCCATTATGAACAGTTGCACGCCAGCGGCGAAGTTGACCACGCGGATCTCGACCTTGCCATCCGTGGCGGCGATGTGATTGCCGATATGATGGAGCAGACGCTGGAAATAGGCCTTGTTGTCCGGCCAACCGCCATCGTTCTGATAGGCGACCTTTTGGAAGGTGTAATACGGGCCGGTGGCCTCACCCCTATCCTGCCCCTGCATACAGCCCGTCGTGATCGCCGGGAGGCCCAGCGAGAGCAGGATGAGGCCGAACCGGGCCGCCGCACTCCGAAAATTCCGCAAGGGCTTCTTCCTTTCCTGACACGCTTTCCTGCCACGGGGTGTTCGGCGCCACCCCGTGGCACCTCACGAACCTACTCGGCCCGCCGGCAGGCCGCCGCGCCATCAGCCTCCGACAGTTCCAGCCACATGGCGTTCAGGACGGAAAAGGCGCACGCCAAGCCCAGGCCCAGAATCCAGCTAAAGTACCACATCGCTTCGCTCCTCCTTCAGCAATCAGTAGAACGCGCCGCCATCGGTGGTGATGTCCCGGGCCCGGACGGGGCCGCGCAGCACGCGAAAAACCCAGGCGGTGTAGGCCAGGATCAACGGCATGAAGATCAGCGCCGCCACCAGCATGATCCGCAACGTCGCCGGCGACGACGAGGCATCCCACACCGTCAGGCTGGACGCGGGATTGCTGGACGAGGGCAGCAGGAAGGGGAAGACGCTGACGCCCACCGTGCCCACCACCCCGGCCACCGCCAGGGAAGAGGTGATGAAGGCCAAGCCCGAACGGCCAGCGCGGACGAGGCCCCAGGTCGCCAGGGCGCCGGCATAGCCCAGGGCCGGCACGGCGACGCTGATGGGGAAGCGGTGGTAGTTTTCCAGCCAGGCGCCGGGCGCGCGGGCCACCGATTTCATGAGCGGGTTGGAGGGCCCATCGGGCACCAGGGCGCTGGTGATGGCGTAGCCGTCGATGCCCGCCGCGATCCAGGCCCCCGCCAGGCTGAACAACGCCAGCAGCAGGATAACGGCCCAGGGCACGACACCCCGCGCCCGCGCCGCGATTTCCCCGTCCGTCTTCACCGCCAGATAAACCGCACCATGCATGACCACCATGGCCAGGCTGACGAAGCCACACAGCAGGGCGAAGGGGTTGAGCAGGCCGAAGAAGCCACCCGTGTAGGTGACGCGCAAATCGGTGTCGAAGTGGAAGGGCACGCCTTGCAGCACATTGCCGAAGGCGACACCGAACACCACGGCCGGCACCACCCCGCCCACCACCAGCGCCGTGTCCCAGGCGTGGCGCCAGGCGGTCCCGTCCAGCTTGGACCGGAATTTGAAGCCCACCGGCCGCAGGATCAGAGCGCACAGCACCAGGAACATGGCGATGTAAAAGCCGGAAAAGGCCGTGGCGTAGAGCGCCGGCCAAGCGGCGAACACGGCGCCAGCACCCAGGATCAGCCACACCTGGTTGCCTTCCCACACCGGGCCCACGGTATTGATCATGACACGGCGGTCAAGGTCGGTCCGGCCGAGGATGGGCAGCAGGGCCGCGACGCCCAAATCGAAGCCGTCCATGATGGCGAAGCCGATCAGAAGGACGCCCAGCAGGGCCCACCACAGCAGGCGCAAGGTTTCATAGTCCAACATGGCATGTTTCCTTATTCACCGGCCGTGACGACGGCGTGAAGGGGCGCTGACGGCGCCGGTGCGGATGCCAGCGGCCCGTGACGGATGACCTTGACCATCAGGTACAGTTCGATGACCGCCAGCGCGCTGTAGAACAGGATGAAGCCGGCCAGGCTGAACCAGACATTGGAGGCGGGCACGCTGGACGCCGACAGGAAGGTCGGCAGGATGCCGTCGATGGTCCATGGCTGGCGTCCGCCTTCCGCCACGTACCAACCCAGCTCCGCCGCCACCCACGGCAGCGGCAGGGCGGCGGCGGCGACCTTGAGGAACAGGGGATGCTCCAGCCGCCGGCGGGCCGACAATACGAAGGCGGTGGTGAACAGGGCGATGAAGAAGAAGCCCAGCCCCACCATGACGCGGAAGGACCAGAACAGCGGCGCAACCCTCGGAACGGTGTCGCGGGCCGCCGCCGCCACCTGGGCATCGGTGGCATCGGTCACCAGGGGGGTGTAGCGCTTCAGCAGCAGGGCATATCCCAGGTCCTGCACGTGGGCGTCGAAGGTGGCGCGGGCATCCGCGTCACCCCGATCCTGGCGCAGGCGCTGCAACGCCTCGTACGCCACCATGCCGCTGCGGATACGGTCTGCCGCCCCCTCCACCAACTGGTTGATGCCCATGACTGGCTCGCTGATCGACCGGGTGGCGATCAGGCCCATGACGTAGGGGATGCGGACGGCATAGTTGGTACGTTGCCCTTCCTGGTCAGGGAAGCCGATGACGGTGAAGGACGCAGGCGCCGGCTCCGTCTCCCACATGGCTTCGATGGCGGCCAGCTTCATGCGCTGGTTCTGCCCGGCGGTGTAGCCGCTTTCGTCACCCAGCACGACCACGGACAGCGATGCGGCCAGGCCGAAGCTGGCGGCGACCGTCATGGAGCGGCGGGCCAAAGCCTTGTGCCGCCCCTGCAAGAGGTAGAGCGCGCTGACCGCCAGCACGAACACGGCCCCGGTGACATAGCCGGCGCTGACCGTGTGCACGAACTTGTCCTGGGCGACGGGGTTGAAGATGACATCGGCGAAGTTCGCCACCTCCATCCGCATGGTGTCGGTGTTGAAGGTGGCCCCCACCGGATGTTGCATCCAGCCGTTGGCGATCAGGATCCAGAGCGCGCTGAAGTTGCTGCCCAGAGCCACCAGCCAGGTGACGACCAGGTGCCCCACGGCGGAAAGCCTGTTCCAGCCGAAGAAGAACAGGCCGATGAACGTCGCCTCCAGGAAGAAGGCCATCAAGCCCTCGATGGCCAGCGGCGCGCCAAAGATGTCCCCCACATAATGGGAGTAATAGGCCCAGTTGGTGCCGAACTGGAATTCCATGGTGATGCCGGTGGCCACCCCCATGGCGAAGTTGATGCCGAACAGCAGGCCCCAGAACTTGGTCATGTCGCGCCAGATGGTCCGGCCCGTCATGACATAGACGCTTTCCATGATGGCCAGCAGCAGGGACAGGCCCAGGGTCAGCGGCACGAACAGGAAATGGTACATGGCCGTCAGCCCGAACTGCAGGCGTGACAGCGAAACGACATCGATATCGGGCATCATGGCCCCTCGTCCTTGCGCGTGGCCGGCGGAGGATCGAACAATGCCGATCCCACCGCGCTGGGTGTGACCGTCGGCCGATGCGGCGGTGAGAAGAACAGGAAGAACAGCGCGACCATCAAGGCCAGCTTGAGCGCGGTGAACATCAGCACCCGCTTCAGCAATATCCGCCCCGTCAGCGGGGCCGGTGCCGTTTGCCGGGCCATGGGTCTTTCCTTTCCTTTGGAACCGGCGCCCGTCAGGCTGCCGGATCGCTGGCCGCGGCCCGGCCGGCGAACTGGTCGAACGCCTCCAGCGCCTGGGCCGCGTACATGACCGAGGGGCCGGCGCCCATGTAGATCGCCATGCCCATGGTCTCCAGCACCTCATCCCGGCTGGCGCCCTGGCGATGAGCCGCTTCGGCATGGAAGCCGACGCAGCCGTCGCACCGCGTGGCGACGGCGATGGCCAGCGCGATCAGTTCCTTGGTCTTGGTGTCCAGCGCACGGGCTTCCAACGCCGACCGCGCCATGGCGGAGAAGGACTTCATCACCTCGGGCGACCCGCCCCGCAGCTCGCGGATGGCGCCGGTCAGGGTGGCCGTAAGGTCGGGCCAGTCATGATACATGGTCTATCACTCCCAAAGTCCCATCAATTCAAAGAGGTATGCGGTGTGGGCGCGGCGGTGTCACCGGCCTGGGTGGCCTCCTGGGTGGCCCAGTGCCGCCAATCGCCGCCCATGGCCACGTACAGGCCGATCACATCGGCCCACCGGCGGCCCAGGACGGTGGCGCGCTGGGCGCCGGCCAGGTTCCAGTCCCGCTCCGCCGCCAGCAGCGCCAAGCGGTTGACGGCGCCCCGGTCGAAGGCGGCCCGCATCCTGTTGCGCTGCTCCGCCGCCGCCGCCAGGGCGTGCTCAGCGCTGGCCAGGGCGTCGCCGTCGTGGCTGAGCGCCATGAGGATGTCGCCCACCTGCTGGAACGCGGTCAGCACCGTCTGGCGATAATCGGCGGTGCTGGCCTCATAATCGGCCTGGGCGGCATGGCGCGCGGCGTTCAGGGCGCCGCCATGGAACAGGGGCGCGACCACACCCGCCGCCACGCCGCCCTGGGTGGAATCGCTGCTCCAGAACAGGGCCGTGCTGGCGGCCGCCTGCTCCAGGCCGGCGGTCAGTTGCAGGCGGGGGAACATGTTAGCGGTGGCCACGCCCACGGCGGCGCTGGCGGCATGAAGGTCCGCCTCCGCCGCCATGATGTCGGGCCGCTGCCGCACCAGTTGGGACGGCAGGCTGAGCGGCAGGTTCGCCGGCGCCGCCAAGTCCGCCAGGCTGAGCGGCGGGGACCGCCAGTCGGCCGGCGCCACGCCGGCCAGCACCGCCAAGGCGTTCTGGGCGGCCGCCGCGCGTTGCCGCAAATCGGGCAGCAGCGCCTCGTCCTGCGCCAGGCGGGCCTCGGCGGCGGTCACCGCCGTCCCGGGCAAGGCGCCGGCCGCAAGCCCGGCCCGCGCCGCCGCCAGCGCCTCGCGGTCGGCATCAATCGCGGCGGCGGTCGCCTGGGCGGCGTCGGACGCGGCGGCGAGGGTGACGGCCTGCACCGCCGTGTTGCCCGTCACCATGACGTAGGCGGCGGCGGTGCGGTATGCCGCCGCCTCTGCCTTGGCGTCATCCGCCTCCACCTGCCGGCGGTCGCCGCCGAACAGGTCCAGGCTGTAGCTGATGGTCGCCCCCACCGAATAGAGGTAGAAGATGGGGGAGTGTCCCTGCATGCCGAAGGTGACCAAGTTGACGCGCTTGCGGGCGACGCCGCCCTCCAGGTCAACCTGGGGCCAGAAACGCCCGGCCGACGCGTTCGCCATTTCCTGCACGCCCCGCAGCCGGGCCTTCGCCGCCACCAGTGTCAGGTTGTCACTAGCCGCCTTGTCGATGATGGCATCCAGGGTGGGTGATCCGAAACCGCGCCACCACGCCATCCCCACCGCCGCACCCGGCTTGGCGGGGACCGGCGCGGGCGACGGGGTGTAGGCGGTCGTGGCGGGGGCGTCCGGCTGGCGGAAGTCAGGCCCGACCGCGCAGCCCGCCAGGACCAAGCAAAGGCCGGGGATCAGAAGGGATCGGCGGGCGGCGGAGCGCATGGGGTTTCCCTCCCGACGGCTCAGTGGAAGGCGCAGCCGGGCTTGACCCCCAGGCGCTTCAGGATCAAGGCGGCGGGACAGAAGCCGGTGAAACCCGCCTGCAGCAGGTTGGCGCCGACGAAGGCCGTCAGCAGCAGCCAATAGGGGCTGACCAGCCACCCCAGCAGGAGGCTGAGCAGCACCATGAAGCCGGCGAAAGAGAGGATGGAGCGGTCGATGTTCATGGGGGACACTCCTGGGAAAGGGGTTACTCAGCCGGCTTCATCTTGTGGATGTTCAGCCGGTTCAAAACGAAGCGTTCGAAGAAAGGCTCGCTGGTGCCGCGGCGGACCTTGCCGATGAAGTATTTCTCGAAGGCGACCTTGGCCACGTGCACCCATTTGCCTTCGGAGGACCAGTTGACGTTGCGTGGGGGGATTTGTGGCTGAGCCACGAAGGCGACGCCGCGATCGCCGAAATCGGCCAGGCAAATGGCATGCAGTGTCGGCTTCCACCGCACCGCCTCGCCCCGCAGCAAGGCGCCGATGTTGTGCGCCGTCGCCGTCACCATGGATTCGATCATGAAACCCGTCTTGGGCACGCCCACCGGCACGGGCGTCGGCCCGATGGGCGGGATGGCGACACAGACGCCGACGGCGAAGACGTTGGGAAACGCGGGATTGCGCTGGAATTCGTCGGTGAGGACGAAGCCGCGGGGATTGACCAGCCCCTCCAGCCCGCGAACCGCCCCCACACCGCGAAAGGCCGGCAGCAGCATGGAATAGGCATGGGGCAGGGTATGGGTGGCGACGACCGCGCCGCACGGCCCCACCTCTTCCACCGTCAGGGTGTCGGGGCCGACCCCGGTCACCCGGGCGCTGGTGATCCACTTGATGTGCCGCTGGCGCAGTTCGTGTTCCAGCGTGCTCTTGGTGTCACCCACACCGTCCAGACCCAGATGACCGATATAGGGTTCCGACGTCACGAAGGTCATGGGTACCCGATCGCGCAGACCGCGGCGGCGCAGTTCGGTGTCCACCAGCATGGCGAATTCATAGGCCGGGCCGAAGCAGGAGGCGCCCTGCGCCGCGCCAACGACGACGGGCCCCGGCTTTTCACAGAAGCGGTCGAAGGCGGCATACGCCTGCTGGGCGTGGCTGACCTGGCAGATGGATTGCGTGTGGTGCTCGGGACCGAAACCGGGGATTTCATCGAAGGCCAAGTCGGGCCCGGTAGCGACGATCAGATAGTCGTAGGACAACGACCGGCCATCCTCCAACTCAACCCGGTTCTCGGCCGGATGGACGCGACGGACCCCGGCCGTCTCGAACCCGATCTTCTTCTGCGCCATGACAGGCTGCAGGTCGACCTCGATATCGGCGCGGTCGCGCCACCCCACGGCCACCCAGGGGTTCGATGGCACGAAGTGATAATGCCGCCCCTGGCCCACCAGGGTCACCCTGTCCTCCGCGCGCAGTTCCTGGGCGACCTCATAGGCCATCAGCGTACCGCTGAGGCCCGCGCCCATGATCACGATGTTCGCCATACATCCTTCCTCCCGATACCCCCCTGGCGACGCCTGCGCCGGATCAATGGGGGACGGCCTGATGTCGTTCATGCTGGCACCGTCGAGGTACCGCCCAGCAGCGCCACCGCGCGTATCCGGGCAATGACCTGGCGCAACCTGGATCGACGGCGGCGTTCGAAGGCCCTTGCCGAACGCTGATGGGGTGGTTATATTCGCGTTATCGAATATACGCAACTACGAAGATTTATAGGTTCAGGCGTCCGGTCATTGCCTCGGGGGGCGCCCTCTGGCAAGCAGAAGGCCCCAGGCCCATTCGTCACCAGGAACACCCCGATGACCTTAGACGCCCAGTTGATGTCCGAAGCGGCGGAACAGGCCGCCGAGTTGCTGAAGTCGCTGGCCCACCGCACGCGCCTGCTCATCGTCTGCCAGTTGGTGGGCGGGGAACGGTCGGTGGGTGAGTTGGCGGACTTTCTCGGCATCCGGGATTCCACGGTGTCCCAGCACCTGGCGCTTTTGCGGCGCGAGGGGCTGGTGGGCGCCCGCCGCGACGGACAGACCATTTGGTATTCCATCACCAGCGAACCTGCCCGCCAGGTGCTGGAGGTGCTGTACCGCCACTACTGTCCCCCCAACCCCGCGTGTGAGCCGCCCCGGCCTGATTGATTCCTGGGCGGGCGCGCTTCTTCAGGAACCCCCGTCATGATCGCCCGCGACGCCTATCTTGACCTTGACCCCGTCACCGCCCACGGCCTGGTCCGGGATGGCCACGCCATCCTGATCGACGTCCGCGAGGCGGGTGAACACGCCCTTGAGCGCATTCCGGGCGCCGCACTGCATCCGCTGTCCAGCTTCACCCCCGACGCCCTGCCCCAGGGCGGGCCCGCCGTCATCCTGCACTGCGGCTCCGGCAAGCGGTCCGCCACCGCCATGGCCAAGTGCCGCGCGGTTGGCGTGCCGTGCTGCGGCCATGTCGAGGGCGGCATCATGGCCTGGAAGGCTGCCGGCCTGCCCACCACGCGCTGACCGTTCCACACCAATCCCGAAGGACGGCCCCATGCGCGCGCCCCTCACCTTGGCCATCGCTCCCCTGGCCCTTGCCCTGGCCTGCGCGGCGGTGTCCGCCACGGCCATGGCCGCGGAAACCGCCCTTCACGGCGATGCCCCCCTGACCGTGGCGCTGACCACCATCGTGGACCAGAGGCCGGTCGCCGCGACCATCGAAGGCACGAAGACCGTCCCGGCCCGGGTCCGGAGCGGCGGCACGGTAGCCAGCCTTCTGGTCCGGGAAGGGGACACGGTCACCGCGGGCCAAGTGCTGGCCGTCCTGAAGGACGCCAAGCTGCTGGCGCAGAAGACCGGCGCCGACGCGCGGGTAGAGGAGGCGAAGGCCCGGCTGGCGCAGGCCCGCCAGGACGTGGCGCGCAACCAGCCGCTGGTCGGACAAGGGGTCACCAGCCAAGCCCAGCTCGAAGCCCTGCAGACGGCGGCCTCCGCCGCTGCCGAGGCCCTGCGCGCGGCGGAAGCCGAACGGGGGGTTCTGACCCAGCGTGTAACCGAGACCCAGGTGCTGGCCCCCACGGCGGGCCGGGTCGTGCACATCGCGGTTGCCACCGGCACGGAGATGATGGCCGGCGAGGCGCTGGCCCAGGTCGCCACCGATCCGGCGGTCGTCCGCCTGCGGCTACCCCAAAGCGCCGGCATCCCCCTGAAGGCCGGGGACGTGGTTCGCGTGGACGATATCGCCACCACCGGCCCGCTCACCGCCACCGTCAGCCTGGTTTATCCCCGGGTCGAGGACGGGGCCGTGGTGATCGACGCCGCCGCCCCCGGCCTGGCGGGCGCTCTCATCGGCGGACGGGTGCGCGCCTGGGTGCCGGACGGACACCGCCAAGGCATCCTGCTTCCCGCCGACTATCTCATCACCCGCTTCGGTATGGATTACGCCCACCTGCGCGATGGCGGGGGGCATGTCAGCGAGGTGCCGGTGCAGCGCGGCGCGCTTCATCCCGCAACGGCGGGCCAAATGGCGCTGGTCGAGGTGCTGTCCGGCCTGCATGCCGGCGACGTGGTGGTGAAGCCATGACGGGTGACGCCATTCCGTTGGGCCTTTCCGGCCGCCTGACCCGGGCAACCCTGCATTCACCGCTGACGCCCCTGTTCCTGCTGGCGGCGCTGGCGGTCGGCCTGCTGGCGCTGCTGACCATCCCCCGGGAGGAGGAGCCGCAGATCAGCGTGCCCATGGTGGATGTCATCGTCGACGCCGACGGCCTGCGCGCCCAGGACGCGGCGGAGCATTTGACCCTGCCGCTAGAGGCCATCGTCAAGGGCATCAACGGGGTGGAGCACGTCTACAGCCAGACACGCGACGACCAGGTCATGGTCACCGCCCGCTTCAAGGTCGGCACCAGCGAGGATGACGCCGTGCTGCGCGTGCATGAGCGCATCCGCGGCAACTATGACCGGCTGCCGGTGGGCACGCCGGAGCCGCTGATCGTGAAGCACGGCATCAACGACGTGGCCATCGTCACCCTGACCCTGACGCCCAAGCCGGACCCGGCCGCCCACTGGGCCAGCCGCGGGGCCAGCCGCTGGAACGACGCGGCGCTGTATGACCTGGCGGAGAAGCTGCGCCTGGAACTGGTGAAGGTGGATGACATTGGCCTGACCTACCTGGCCGGCGGGGTGCCCGGACAAGTACGGGTGGAGCCGGACCTGGACCGTCTGGCGCAAAACCATGTCACCCTGGAGGAACTGGCGGCCCGCCTGCGCGCCGCCAACGGCAGCGGCCTGGCGGGTGCCGTGCGGGATGCGGGCGTGCAGCGTGACGTCGTGACCGGGCACAGCCTGGTGGGCGTGCCCGACATCGGCCAGCTGCTGCTGACCACCCGCGACGGCCGACCCATCTATGTGCGCGACGTCGCCCGCGTGGTGGTGGGCCCGGCAGACACGGAGCATCGCGTCTGGGACCTGTCGCGGGCGGCGGACCCCAATGGCGCCCCCAATGGCGCATCGGATGGCGCCTGGCAGCAGACCCCGGCCGTCACCCTGGCCCTGGCCAAGCGCGCCGGCGCCAACGCGGTGGTGGTGTCCCAGGCCATCCTGGAGCGGGTGGAACAGCTGAAGGGCCGCCTGATCCCCGATGACGTGACCGTGCGCATCACCCGCGACTATGGCGAGACGGCCAACGAGAAGGCCAACGAGCTGCTGCTGCACCTGGGCATCGCCACATTGTCCATCGTCGTGCTGATCCGCCTGGCCATCGGCTGGCGCGAGGCGGTGGTGACGCTGGTCGTGATCCCCGTGACCATCCTGCTGACCCTCTTCGCGGCGGAACTGATGGGCTACACCATCAACCGCGTCAGCCTGTTCGCCCTGATCTTCGCCATCGGCATCCTGGTGGACGATGCCATCGTGGTGGTGGAGAACATCGCCCGCCACTGGGCCATGCGCGACGGCCGTGACCGGGTGCGGGCCACCATCGACGCGGTGGCGGAGGTGGGCAACCCCACCATCGTCGCCACCCTGACGGTGGTGACGGCCCTGCTGCCCATGCTGTTCGTCTCCGGCCTCATGGGGCCCTACATGGCGCCCATTCCGGCCAACGCCTCCGCCGCCATGGTGTTTTCCTTCTTCGTCGCCATGGTCATCGCCCCCTGGCTGATGCTGCGCCTGGCGCGCTGGCGCCGGGGCAAGGGGGAGGATGGGCACGCCCACGGCGATCACGCCGATGGCGGGGAGCTGGGCCGGATGTACCTGCGCCTGGCCGCACCCGTGGTCGCCAGCCGGCGGCGGGCCGGCTTCTTCCTGGCCGCCGTGGGCGTGGCCACGGTGCTGGCATGCGGCCTGTTCGCCACCAAGGGCGTGACGGTCAAGCTGCTGCCCTTCGACAACAAGTCGGAACTGGACGTGGTGCTGGACCTGCCCCGGGGCGCCACGCTGGAAGACACGGAGCGCAGCCTGCAAGCCATCGCCACCGTGGCGGGCGGCCTGCCCGAGGTGCGGTCGCAGCAGATCTATGCCGGTACGGCGGCCCCCTTCAACTTCAACGGCCTGGTCCGCCACTATTACCTGCGCCAGGCGCCCGAACTGGGCGAGCTGCAGGTGAACTTGGCGCCCAAGGGCGACCGGGCGCGCAGCAGCCACGCCATCGCCCTGGAACTCCGGCGGCGGCTGGCGGGCCTAGCCCTGCCCGCCGGCGCCGTCGCCAAGGTGGTGGAGGTGCCGCCCGGGCCGCCGGTCATGGCCACCCTGCTGGCGGAAATCTATGGCCCCGATGCCGCCACCCGGCGGGCGGTGGCGGAAAAGGTGAAGGGCCTGTTCGCCCAGGTGCCCTATATCGTCGACATCGACGATTCCTATGGCAAGCCCCAGCCGCGTCTGCATGTGGTCATCGACCGCGACAAGCTGGACTATTACGGCGTCGATGAGGCGGGCGTGCGCGACAGCCTGCGCCACCTGCTGGGCGGCATGCCCCTGGGCTATGTCCGCCGGGGGGATGAGCGGCGGCCCCAGGAACTGGTGGTCGCCCTGCCCAAGGCCGACCGCGCCTGGACGGCGCGACTGCTGGCCACCCCCATTGCGGCGACCCGGCATGCGGGTGCCGCGGGCGTCGTGGCGCTGGACCAGGTGATCCATGTGGAGACCGAGGCCGGGTCGCCCGCCCTGTACCGCCGCGACGGCCATTACGCGGACATGGTCACGGCGGAACTGGCCGGGGCGTTCGAGGCGCCGATCTACGGCATCTTCGCCGTGGACGACGCCATCCGCGCCGCCGACTGGGGCGCGCTGCCCCCGCCCGCCATCGCCTTCCACGGCCAGCCGACCGACGAGTCCAAGCCCACCCTGCTGTGGGATGGGGAGTGGGAGATCACCTACGTCACCTTCCGCGACATGGGGGCGGCCTTTGGCGTGGCCATCCTGGGCATCTATATTTTGGTGGTGGCGCAGTTCGGCAGCTTCCGCCTGCCGCTGGTCATCCTGACGCCCATCCCCCTGACCCTGATCGGCATCGTGCTGGGGCATTGGCTGTTCGGCGCGCCCTTCACCGCCACCTCGATGATCGGCTTCATCGCGCTGGCCGGCATCATCGTGCGCAATTCCATCCTGCTGGTGGATTTCATCCGCCACGGGTCGGCGCGGGCGGCGGAAACGGGCCAACCCCTGCGCGCCATCCTGCTGCAGGCCGGGGCGGTGCGCTTCAAGCCCATCCTGCTGACGGCACTGTCCGCCATGATCGGCGCCCTGACCATCCTGCTGGACCCCATTTTCCAAGGGCTGGCGATATCCCTGCTGTTCGGCCTCGCCTCCTCCACCCTGCTGACAGTGCTGGTCATCCCCGCCATTTACGTGGTCCTGCGCGACGCGGACAAGGTGCCAACCCCGAAGCCGTCCGCATGAGCGGGCGGCCTTGGGCTTAACGTAGCAAGGGATCGTGCCCCGGAACGTCGCCCGGCCGTTTTCTTTCGTCCCGACGCTCCCGAAGGCGAATAAGCAAGGCGGTAGCGACGACGGCGCTGCCCATACCCTGGATAACAGCCTCGATCCCGGCGTCCAGAAGCATCCCAAGGGAGGTTATGCCGGTAAGGCTGTCGCCATCGGCCCAACGATTGAGCTGCAAATGCGGCGGCAGGAGCGGCAGCGCGACAACAAACGGCATCAAGCCCAGCGCCAAGGCCCTGCCCCGACTGAGCGCCCAGATTTCAAGAAGGGTCGCGCGCCAACCACGAACGCGTACCCGGCCAATCGCAAGGCAAGGAAATACCAGCGCGAACCGGCCAGTAACATATAGCGAAACAAATGTGGTAAGCCCCAGCCAAGCGAGTTCAGGCCAGGCCCTGAGATCGACAGGGCGCAGGTATGATTTAAAAACCTGCGCCAAGCCATCTCCGAGGTAATCGCCCAGCCAGTCCAGGCCGGGATCCACCACAAACATTTCCAGTTCCGTCAGAACGAAGAACCAGAGCGCGAACCCGACTATACGGTTCGAGCGGCCTCCGAGCACGCCGCGCATCGCCGCAAGGCCAACCAGTGAAAGACCAAGATCCTTGAACACCCAGAGGAACGCGACGTGCCAATCCTGCCATACCTGGCTTTGGGGCTGCCCAAGCAGTTTGAGGTGAACGGATGTCAGTCCCTGGGTGGCAAGGATCAACCAGCCCGCCAGGAAAAGGGGATAGCACCGGCGGAGCGCGGCCGGTCCACGCCGGAGGGAAATCCATATCGACAGGGCGCATAAGCGCCACTGCCGGGCGGCGGCGGCCCCGCCACGCTTGAGCAAATTCAGCAAATAGGTCCGTCCTTGGACGAGGGCCTCATCCGGCGAGGCTACCATCGCCAAGGCAGGTCGTGTGCTGGCAGATCTGAAACTTCAGCTCGGAATCGGATAGACCAGAGGGAGGCCGATACGCGGCTCATCCCCGCCCCCCTTCCCGGAACGGCCAAAGCTTGAGAGCCGCGCCGGGCGCTAGGTTGGCGGACATGCTCCCGGGGGACATGCGCATTGACAGGCACCGCCCCGCTTTCATATCAGGAACCTTATGCAACCGCGTCGCCACCACCGCGCCAGAGGACTTTTGCCGCAGGGGCGCCAGCCCCGGCGCTGGGTCTGGCTGTTGGCGCTGGCCTTGTTGCTGCGCGGCTTGATCCCGGCCGGCTACATGCCCAATCCGCACGCGGGGGAGCCGGGCGCCAGCGCGGTCATCCTGTGTGACAGCGTGCATGACGCCCTGTCGGTGATGACCGACGCCCTGATGGCCAAGACGATGATGGCCGACCCGGCCATGACCCAGGCGATGCTGGCCAATCCCGGCATGCATCACCATGGGGACCATGCCGGTCACGGCATGGACGCGCCCTGCGTGTTCGCGGCGGTCGCGGCCCTGGCGGTGGGCCTGCTGGCGGTCATCCTGGTCCTGCCCACCCAGCCCCGCGCCCCCGGCTGGGCCCCCGCCCTGTCGGCGCCATGGCCCCGCCCCCGGCCACCGGGCACGCGGTTAGCCCGAGGGCCGCCGCCTATCTTCTCCTGACCTGACCCGATCCCATCCGGCCCCCTGTGGGCCGGTCTTCTCGTCATCGCTCGTGTTCCGGCGCGCCTGATCGCTGCCGTGAACACGTCTTGGCCGCCCTCTGGAACGTCCCTAGGGACGCCTTTTAGGCGGTCGCAGGAGAGTCATCCCGTGTTCCGTTCCCGACCCAGGACCGGCGGCGCCATCGCGCTGCCGGCCGCCATCGCCCTATCCGTGGCCTCAATCACCCCCGCCAAGGCCCAAACCGTCCAAAGCGCCGAGGCGGCACCGGCAACCAAGGCCGAACGACGGGCGGCCCTGCAACACCAGTTGGACCAGGTCCAGGCCGCACTGGCGGCCCTCGATGCCGAAGACGCGGCGCCGGCCACCACGGCTAGCCCGGCCACGGCGGCGCCATCGCTTCAGCACGAGGTGTTGGTGACCGCCGAGCGGACCGCGCGGCGTGTCGCCGACCAGCCCGCCGGCCAGACCATGGGCACGGTCAGCCGTGACCAGTTCAAGAACAGCCCGGCCTTCTCCGTCGCCGATATCCTGTCCCTGACGCCGGGCGTCACCATGCTGCAGGGCAACGGCCCGCGCGACGTGTCGGTGTCCGTGCGGGGATCGAACGAGCGGCAGACCTTCGGCATCCGCAATGTCCAGGTGTTCGAGGACGGCTTCCCCGTCACCCAGCCGGACGGCTTGTCCCGCACCGACCTGACCGACCCGCACGCCTATGCCGGGATCGATGTGATCCAGGGCCCCTCCTCCGCCCTGTACGGCAACTACGCCACCGGCGGCGCCATCAATTTCCGCACGCGGAGCGGCGCCGACATCAACGGGGCCGAGGCGGGAACGGACATCGGCGATCACGGCTACGTCAACGTCTATGCCACCGCCGGCGCGCAATACGACACGTTCGACTACAGCCTATTCGGCAGCCATGTGCGCGGCAATGGCACCACCGCCCACAGCTCCTTCAACACCACGACGGAAAACCTGCTGGCCACCTTCGATGCCGGCCCCAACGACCGGATCACGGTGAAGCTGGTCAACAACGACCTGGACACCAACCTGTCCCTGCGGCTGTCGCTGAACCAGTTCAACCAGAACCCCTATCAGGCCGGGTGCGCCGCCCTGGCGGCGGCCAGCTGCGCCGGGGTCAGCGTCTATGCCAACGGCGTCAACGGCGCCAAGCTGACCTTGAGCCCCGACCAGGCGGGCCTGGGACGGCACGACCGCCGCACCATCGTCGGCGCGCGGTGGGAGCATGACATCGACACCGACACCGTCTGGCGCACCCAGTTCGTTTTCGACAACCGGGACTATAACCAGCCGACCAGCCCCACCAGCGCCCGGGGCACCATCCCGTCCTTCAACCTGATGAGCGACGTGACGGCCCACGCCCGGGTGTTGGGCCTGGAGGCCACCCACTTCGCCGGCCTGTCCTTCAATTATGAGGACCTGAACTCCTACAGCTACAACCTGGCGCCGCCCACGGCCGTTGGCGGTGGCGGCACCCTGGGGGCCCTGACACAGACCATCTTCGGCCACCACTACAATCTGGGCGCCCGCCTGCGGGAAGAGGTGGCGCTGGCGCCGCAGTGGACCGTGGTGGCGGGCGTCGGCGGCGATTACACCGACATCGACGCCCTGCAGACCGCCTACGCCTACCCCGCGGGCGGCAATGTCACCACGACGCTGATCCGGGCCCAGCGCACCTTCTTCAACGTCGCGCCGGAGGCGTCGCTGGTCTATCGGCCCGACAGCGATTGGCGGCTGCACGCGCGCGTCGCCACCGGCTATGGCACGCCCCAGTCCGGCAACCTGTTCGTGACGCAGCAAGGGACCTTCGGCAACAACACCCAGTTGAAGCCGCAGTCCAACGTCGGTGTCGACCTGGGTGCCGAATGGACCCCGGCACCATCCCTGAAGACAGCCATCACCGGCTTCTATGAGTTCTTCTCCAACGAGCTGGTGTCGCAATCGGCCGGCGCCAACCTGCAGACCTTCACCTTCAACGCCCCCTCCTCCATCCATCGCGGCATCGAGGTGTCGGCCGAGTGGCAGCCTCTGCCCGACGCCCTGCCCGGCGCGCGGCTGTCGGCGGCCTATCTGCTGGATGACCAGTATTACGACGAGTATGTCGAGGTGCTGAGCACGGGCGCGCGCTCCGCCGCCTTCAACCGCTCGGGCAACAAGATACCCGGCGTCATGCCCTCCTACCTCAACGCCCGCGTGGCCTATGACCAGCCCAGCGGCGCCTTGAAAGGCCTGGGCGGCTTCGTCGAGGTCAACCACCGCGCCGCCTTCTACCTGGACAACGCCAACCTGCTGAAGGCGCCCGGCTACGACCTGGTGAACGTGAACCTGCATTACGAACCGTCGGCCCCGGGGCTGGCGGGCCTGCGCCTGTATGTGGAGGTGCGCAACGTGTTCGATGAAACCTACGTCGCCTCCGCCTCCAACATCACCGACACCTTGAGCGCGGCGGGCGGGCAGAACGGCGCCGGTACCCTGGCGGCCAGCACCGGGTCGATCTGGGCGGGGTCCCCCCGCACCGTGATCGGCGGCGTCCGCGTGAAATTCTGACCCACCCACCCCGAGCAGAGGCCCCGTGGGTGGAAGCCCACGGGGGAGAAACACGAGATGAGCATCGAAGCCCTTCCCGACCCGGCGATGACCGCCAGCCGTCGCCCCTGGCTGGACCTGCGGGCGGTGTGGCGCTGGCACTTCTATGCCGGGCTGTTCTGCATCCCCTTCATCGTCTGGCTGTCGCTGACCGGCGCGCTTTACCTGTTCAAGCCGCAGGTGGAGGCGCTGATCGACCGGCCCTATGACACCCTGACCATCACCGGGCCCTGGGCCTGCGCGGCCGACCAGGCGCGGGCGGGTGTGGCGGCGGTACCGGGCGGGGTGCTGAACGCCTATGAGCTGCCCAAGGCCCCAAACGCCGCCACCCGCGTCATCGTCGGACGGGGAACGGAGCAGTTCCGGGTCTATGTCCACCCACAGACCCTGGCCATCCTGAAGGTGGTCAGCGAGGATGACCGCCTGATGCGCATCATCTTCCGCCTGCATGGCGAGTTGATGATGGGGGACAAGGGGTCCTTCGTGGTGGAGATGGCGGCGTCCTGGGCCATCGTCATGATCCTGACCGGGCTTTACCTGTGGTGGCCCCGCCAGGCGGATGGCCTGGCCGGCGTGCTCTACCCCCGTCTGGGCCGGGGTAGGCGCACATTCTGGCGGGACCTGCATGCCGTCGCCGGCCTGTGGGTATCGTTCTTCGCCCTGTTCCTGCTGCTGAGCGGCCTGCCCTGGTCCAAGAACTGGGGCGCCTACTTCAAGGAAATCCGCCAGATCACCGGCACCGCCGTGGTCAAGCAGGACTGGACCACCGGCCGATCCGGCGAATTGGCGGAGCGTCTGGCCATGAATGGCGGTGCGGCTGGCGGTGACGAGCATGCCGGCCATCATGGCCACGCCCCGGCCGGCCTGACGGATTACGCGCCCCTGGACGCCCTGGCCGCCACGGTGGCCCCCCTGAACCTGGCGCCGCCGGTGCTGATCTCCCCGCCGCGCCAGCCGGGCGGGTATTGGACGGCGAAGTCGGATGCCCAGAACCGCCCCCTGCGCACCGACCTGACGCTCAGCACTGACGGCCAGTTGCTGAAGCGGGTGGATTTCAGCCAGCGGCATTGGGTGGACCGGATGGTGGGCATCGGTGTCGCGGCGCATGAGGGGCATCTGTTCGGCTGGCTGAACCAGGCCCTGGGCGTCTTCACCGCGCTCAGCCTGATCACCCTGGCCGTCAGCTCGGTAGTGCTGTGGCTGCGCCGGCGGCCGGCCATGGCGCTGGGGGCGCCGCCCGCCACCCGCGCCTCGCGACAGCCGGCCCGCGCGCCGCTGATGTTCGCGACCCTGCTGGTCGCGCTGGGGGTGTTCCTGCCTCTGTTGGGCGCTTCCCTCATCGTGGTGTTGGCGGTGGAGCGTCTGGTGCTGCGGCGCCTGCCGGCGGCGCGGGACTGGCTGGGGCTGCCGGCCTGACCGGGCACGGAACAGGCGGCCTGGGCGACGTCACCCCACCCAGGCCGGCCGTTCTCCGGTTCAGGGCCGGATGGGATAGGGCTGTGGTCCCCCGAGAGAACCGGGATTGCCCTTGATCCGGTCCAGCAGGTTCTGCACCGCCGCGGTCAACTGCGCGTCGGGAGCGCCCTTCAAGGCGGCTTGGTCGAAGTCCACCTCGATGTCCGGCGTCACGCCCTGCCCTTCGACGATCCATTCGCCGTGGGGACCGGCCAGGGCGAACTGGGGAACGGTCACGCTTCCGCCGTCCAGCAGCGGCCCGGTATCGCCGCCGCCGATGACACCGCCCCAGGTGCGTTTGCCGATCAAGGGGCCCCGGTGCGTCTGCTGGAAGGTCCAGGCCATGGTGTCGCCGTCCGACATGGTGTTCTCATTCACCAGCATGGCCATCTCACCCGTGAAGACCTGGGTGAAGTTGCCCCAGGGATAGGTCTGGGGGATCTGGAGCCCCCGCACGAACCCCCGGCTGTAGGCGGGACGCAGCAAGCGCTCCAGGATCATGCGCGAGACGTTGCCGCCGCCATTGCCACGGATGTCGATGACGATGCCGTCCTTGCGCAACTGGCCGTACCAGTCCTTCACGAACTCGGCGAGGCCGGCGGGCCCCATGTCGGAAATGTGGACATAGCCGATCCGGCCGCCCGACAGGCGGTCGACCAAGCGTAGGGCGTCCAGCTTGCGTTCCTGGCGGATCAGGGCGGTCTCACTGTGCAGGGTCTTGACCAGCACGCGGCGTTCGATGGTGCGGGACCGGCCCACCGCCACCTCCACCATCTGGTCCGCCTTGCCGACCAGCGCCTGGTCGGGACCGAACGCGGCGTCCAGCGGTCGCCCATCAATGGCCAGGATGTAGTCGCCCACCCCGACACGGCTGCCCACCTCGGTGAAGGGGGAGCGGTATTGCGGATCGGCGTTGTCACCCTCGAACACCTTGGCCACACGCCAGAGGCCCACCGCCGGGTCGAAGGTGAACCGCGCGCCCAGCAGCCCGGTCCAGGGACGGGGCGGCAGCCCCTCATCCCCACCCGCCACATAGGCGTGGCTGATGTTCAGTTCCGCGATCATTTCACCGATCAGGTAATTGAGGTCCGCCCGATTGCTGACCGCCGGCAGCAGGGCGCGGTAATGCGCGCCGATGGCCTTCCAATCGTGCCCCTGCATGCCCGGGTCGTAGAAGAAGTCACGATAGCGCCGCCAGACCTCATCGAAGATCTCGGCCCATTCCTCCCGCGGGTTTACGGTGGTGACCAGACGATCCAGCTCAACCGGCTTGGGACCGCCGGCCAAGCCGCCGCCGGCGTCCAGATGGGCGACCATCAATTGCCCGTGGTCCCCCTGGATCAAGGCGGTGGTCCGGGCGGCGTCCACTTCGTACCCCTGGGGCGCGTCGACCACCCGCACCGGCTTCCCACCCTTGAACGGCAGGCTGAACAGGGACGCGTGGCCCTCTTCCTCGCCGAAGGTCCAGGCGTCGTGCAGCCGGAAGACCAGCCTGTCGGCGGCGGCGACAAGATCGACGTAATTGTCCGGACCGGCCGGGGCCTGGATCAGGCGCTGCGCCAAACCGTCGTAATCCACGGCGGCGCGCTTCTTGCCCCCCTTGTCGTTCCCGGACGCCTTGGCCGCGGCGCCATCGGTGAAGGACCGCTGTCCCTCCTTCGTATCCTCGTTGAGGTTGGGCGGCATGAAGGGGTTGGGGACGTCCGGCCGCAAGGCCAGCGCGTAGAGGCGCGTCTGGCGGTTGCCAGCGTAGTTCCATTCCCCCTCGGCGACCTGAAGGTTCGGATCGCGCACGGACAGGAACCAAAGGTAACGCCCATCGGGCGACCAGGCGGGGTTAAAGGAATCGTATAGGGTGTCGGTCACAAGCTCGTTCCGGCCGGTCTCCGCATCCCAAATGTGGATGGCGCGCAGGTTGCTGGCCTGCATCTCCGCATAGGTCAGGTAGCGCCCGTCGGGCGACCATTCATAATCCCTTTGGAACCAGGCCCGGGTGGCGCCCACCGGGCGGCGGGTGCCGGTGGCGAGGTCGACCGCAAACAGGCCGCCATCCTTGTCCAGCACGGCGACGCGGCGCCCATCGGGCGACCAGACGGGGCGGTAATAGCGGGTGTGGCTATCGCGGGTGACGGCCCTCACGCCGCTGCCGTCGCTGGCCATGACCCATAGCTCCTCGTCGCCGCCGCGATCGGACACGAAGGCGAGGCTGCGTCCGTTGGGCGCCCAGGCAACGGCGCGCTCATGCGCATTGGAACTATGGGTCAGGTTCAGGGCGGGGCCGGGGCCGTCGGCGGGAAGAAGGAAGATGTCACCCCGGGCGACAACCGCGACCCGGCGCCCGTCCGGTGACAGGGCACTGTCCTCCACCTGCCCGCCAACCCTGACGGTGCGCGGCCTGCCCGCCCCATCCCCGGCGGGGATGTCCAGGGCCAGGGTCTGCTCGGCATTCGCCGACGCCCGGTAAACATGAAGCGTGCCTTCATACTGGAAGACGATGTTGCCCTCCGCGTCCGCGCTGGCCCATTCCGCATCCCCCGCCGTGAAGTTCGTCAGTTTGCGGACGGTCCCGCCGTTGACGTCGGTCTGGTACAGGTTCAGATGGCCGTCGCGGTCCGACAGGAAGAAGATGCCCCGGCGGGTCCACATCGGGTCCCGGTCGGTGCGGACATTATGGGTGATGTTCGTCAGGGACCTGGACGACAGATCGGCGATGAACAGGTCCTGCGCCCACCCGCCCTGGTACCGCTTCCAGGCGCGGAAATCGCGCGAGGTGGTGGAAAATAGCACCTTGCCCCCATCGGGGGAAAACACGCCCGCGCCCGCGCGCGCCATGGGCAGCGGCACCACCTCCCCACCGGCGGCGGGGACGGTGTAGAGCCGCGCCTCCGTCACCGTGGGCACATCGCGAAGCGACCGGAACAGGATGGCGGAACCATCCGGCCGCCATCCCGTCACCTGGTTGTCGTAGCCGGACCGGGCCGGCAACGGCCCCCGGGCGGGATAAAAGGTCAACTGGCGCGCGACACCGCCCTTGGCGGGCATTACATAGACCTGCTCGTCACCGCCATATTGGCCGGTGAAGGCGATCCACTGTCCATCGGGGGAGAATTTCGGGAACAGCTTCAGGCCGGGCCCGCTGGTCAGCTGGCGCGGCGTCCCGCCATCGGTCGTGGCCAGCCACAGGTCGCCCGCGTAAGAAAAGACCACCTCATCGCCATGAATGTCCGGAAACCGCATCAGCGCCCGGTCGGCCGCTTGAGCGCCGACAGGGGCCAGCAGGACGATGCAGGCCGCAACGATGGGACGCACCAGCCCCCCAATGGAAATCCCCAAAACTGCCTCCGTGCTTCATTGTTTGTCGTTGTTCGACAGGACGCCCGCGCACTCGGCTCGCCCCGCCGCCATCCGGGCCGGCCGAGACAACGCCCCCGACCGTTGATGGACGGACGGCACCGAACCTCGTGCCCGGGAAACCTCAGTCCGGAATGGTGAATTCAGGCATGGTCGCGCGCCCGCGGCGGATGGCCGTTGCGCCCCATCTGTCGGTTTGCCTGAGATCGCTACCCCTTCGGCGCCGGTTTACGGATAGCCCCGATCACCGGTCTCTCCCGCATCAGCCCTCAATTGAACGCCTGAGTCGCCACCGGGTGTCAAGCACCTTTTCCCAGTCCCGGGATGGGATTTATCGGGACGCACGGCAACGACATGAGGGGAGGGAAACGGTGGAAAAGGACCGGAATCATCGCAGGGGCGCACGAAAATAATTTCTGCACGAATGCAATTGACATTTCCTTTTTTGTGCCCGAACATCCGGACCGTCTTGTACGGGAGAGATCGGCTGGCGGGCTTTGCCCCTAGTCGACGCCGAAGGAGCAACCGCCCCGGAAACTCTCAGGCAAAAGGACCGTACAAACACTCAAAATCTGGAAAGAGATCGCTGGTTTTCAGCCGATCCGCCGACGGAGTAAATCTCTCAGGCAAAAAGACAGATGGGGCGCCGGAGTGGGCGGGGAACATCCCGCCGAATATTAGGCGCGTAAAAAATCAAACGCATTAGGTCCTGCTCTGTGAACGGGTGCATCACAGCCCCGATAACCGTTGCCCCTTCGCATGCCCAGGCTCACGTCCCGGGCAATGCCGTGTCACGCCTATCGTGGAGTCCGCCTACCAACCAACCCGAGAAAATACAACACGATCAATGGCTAAGCTCAGGCAGGCACCAGTCGGTGCCCTGCCGCGTTTCCCTGCACACTTCAAAAGCCGGTGGCTGAAACGCCCCCGGTTGCTGGAGGACTTTTAAGTTTTGATCATCTCGTTAGTCATTACTAACTTTAAAAAAGCAAAATAAAGAAATAATCGGCGATCGACACCGTGCCTGGACAGGGGCGCGGATGGGCATTTGTTGCCTGATCACCGGGCCCGGGGAGGGCGTCACAAGCAAAACGAACAGGGAAGCCAAATTCGTTGGGGACGAAGAATGAAAAAGCGACATTTGTTGGCCTCGGCGGCCTTCACCTTGGGCGGCCTGGTCCTGGGGCCGGCGCTGGCGCAGACATCGTCCAGTCAGGACACCGACAAGACGGCGCAGTCTGACAGCACCGACCTTGAGCCCATCATGGTCACCGGCACGCGGCTCAAGACCCCGTACAACGGCGACCGCCCCATCCAGGTCGTCCGGCCGGAAGATGGCTTGAATGCGGGGCTGGTCGACACCGCCGGCCTGCTGAGCCGCTCAACGGCGACGGGGTCGCAGCAAGTCAACAACCACCTGTCGGCCACGGGCGCCGCCGGTGCCGTATCGGTCGGTGGCACCAACGCCAACACCATCGGCCTGCGCGACCTGGGCGCGACGCGGACCCTGACGCTGATGGATGGCCGGCGCCTGACACCGGCCGGCGTGGGCAGCCAGGTGGGGCCGGTGGATTTGAACGTGGTGCCCGCGTCCATCATCGACCATATCGAGGTGCTGACGGACGGCGCGTCATCCATTTACGGATCGGATGCCGTCGCTGGCGTGGTGAACATCATCACCCGCCGCGCCTCCGATGGCCTGGAAGTCAACGCCTACAGCACCGTCAACACCAAGGGCGGCGGCAACTATCGCCAGGGTTCCCTGTTCTGGGGCAAGGAATTCGGCGGCGGCTACATCAACATCGGCGCGGAATTCAACGACCAGCAGTCCCTGAAGGTCCGGCAGCGTCCGGAAACGGCCTGCGCGCAAGACTATGTCTATAATCCGACCACGGGCGCGCGCATGGATTTGCAGGACCAGAACGGCGCCATCAAATGCCGGAACCTGAATCCCACCGGCGTGTTCTTCGACGAAACCTTTTATGGCGGCTGGTTCCAATACGATCCGACCTTGTCCAAGGCCAAATATCCCGCCGCGGCCCTTAACCTGAGGCAGTCGTTGCCGGACTGGGTGCGCGTGGCGCGTGGGGGCTATCCGGACACCTACCCGTACGGCACCTCCAATTCCGAGGCCTACCAGAACGCGGACTCCATTTCGCCCCTGCGCCGTTCCTCCGTCTATGTGTCCGGCGCCTACAAGTTCGACAATGGCATCGAGGCGTACGGCAACCTGCTGCTGAACCGACGGGAGTCTGAATCGAACTCCTGGATGTTCCTCTATCCCATCCTGGACCCCACCAATCCCAACAACACGGTGGCCAACGGCCTGATCAACGCCAGCGGGGGCAACTCCTCCGGCGCGGTCCAGGTCCAGATGAACATGCCGTACAAGTCCACACAGACGGTCAACTACGGCCAGGCGACCGCGGGCTTGCGCGGCACCCTGCCATCCGTGCTGTTCCTGAAGGACGTCAGCTGGGACGTGAGCACGCAGTATGGGCGATCGGACGGCACCTACAGCCAGACCTTCTTTTACAATGACCGGCTGCAGGCCACCACCGGCCCCGGCACGGCCTGCGATCCCTCGCTGATCACCATCTCGGGGCCTGTCTCGTGCGTTTCCATCCCCTGGCTGGATCCTCGCTTCCTGGTCGACCAGAACTGGACACCGCAGGAGCGCGCCTTCCTGCAAGGCAGCGAAAAAGGCCACACCACCTATGATCAGGCCAGCCTGGACGGGTCAGTGTCGGCCTCGCTGTTCAAGCTGCCGGCCGGCACGGTCGACTTGGCGACCGGCTTCGCCCTGCGCTATCAGCGGCTGGACGATGTGCCGGGCGCCAACGCCCGCGCCAACAATTATTTCGCCCAAACCACCGCCGGCGTGACCGAGGGGTCGGACACGGTGCGCGAACTTTTCGCGGAAATGGGCGTGCCGATCCTGGCCGACCTGCCGATGGTCAACAAGCTGAACCTGAACCTGTCCGGGCGCTACACCGACTATAGGAGTTACGGATCGGACACGACCTACAAGGTCGGCCTGAGCTGGCAGGTCATTCCCGAGGTCACCTTCCGCGGTTCCATGGGCACCTCGTTCCGCGCGCCGACGCTGTACGAACTCTACCTGGCCAACCAGACCAGCTTCTTCCCCTATTCCGACCCCTGCGTCCGCTACGGGGATACGGGCAATCCGTCGCTCACGAAGAACTGCTCCGCCCTGGGCATCCCGTCGGATTTCCAGACCAGCACCGGCAGCATCCTGGCCACCCAAGGCGGCGGCAAGGGCGACCTGAAGGCCGAGACATCGCGCAACTACACGATCGGCGCGGCATTCCGGCCCCGCTTCGCCGACCTGCAGATCGCGGCGGATTACTATGACATCAACGTCAAGAACGAGGTCGCCGCGTACGGCGTCGATGCCATCATCAACCAGTGCTACAACAGCCCGGCACAGTCGGGGAACGTCTTCTGCAGCAAGGTCACCCGCGACCCGACCACCCATATCATCACGGCCGTGGACAACCGGCTGGTCAATCTCTCCCGCGAACGCAACCGGGGTGTCGACGTGTCGGTCGATTACAGCGTCGAGGTCCCCTTCGGCCGGCTGGGCGTGACGGGTGCCTGGACCTGGACGGTCCAGCACACCTTGCATCGGGATGAGACGTCCAGCCTGGACATCAACGGTCTCAGCGGCAACCCCATGACCAATGGCTGGGTCGAGGGCAGCATCCAGCACGGCGCCTGGCAGCTGTTCTACGGCATCAACTACATAGGTCCGACCAACGACGCCCGCCTGTACAGCAATGGGGACCTGATGACCTATTGCGGCGCGTACGCCGGCCTGACCACCTACGGCAACCGCAACAACTGCGCCCAGGTGCGTGAACTGCTGCGGGTGTCCTCGTACATCACGCACTACATGTCCGTCCGCTGGCAGATGGACGACAGCATGCGGCTGCAACTGGGCGTGAGCAACCTGTGGGACAAGAAGCCCCCGGTCGAGGGCTCTGACAGCTACACCTACCGCACCGGTTCCGTGCCAAGCACCCTTTACAACTTGACTGGCCGGTCCGTCTTCGCCCGCGTCAGCAAGACGTTCTGACCGACGGACCAAAGGCTGGCGGCCCCGACAGGTGGCCGCCAGCCTTTCCCGACACACCGTTCGGACGTCAGAACTTGGTGTCCAGCCGGATATACACCTGCCGGCCCAGCGCATCCTCCAGGCTGGGCAGATAGCCGGTGAACTTGGCCCAGGGCGGATCGCGGTCCAGCAGGTTGACCGCGCCCACGCTGACCCGCACGGCGTCGGTCGCCTGGAAGGCGTATTGTGCGTCCCACACCACCCAGGACCCCACCGTGGCGGAACTGGCGGCGCCCAGGTTCACGCCGTAATCGTCGACCACGCCGGAGGTGTAGCGCATGGTCACCGTGGCGGTATGGGGTCCGTGTTCCCAGGTCAGATAGGTGTTGTCGCGCCAGCGCGGCGTGACCGGGGCGAAGCTGTTGGCGTTGCGATGCCCCACCACCTCGTACACGGGACCGCCAGGACTGTTCTGGATCTCATAGCTGTGGATGTAGGCCAGCGTGCTGCGCAGGGTCAGCTGGTGGTCATCCAGGTCCCAGGTATAGGCGGCGGAGACGTCGATGCCGTCCGTGGTCACGGCCCCGGCGTTGAAGTAGCCGACATTGACGCCCACCAAGGTGCCGCTGGCGTCACGGATGACGGCCGGCCCCGTGGGATCGGCGTTGATCACGGCCTGCGCGTTCTGCAGGGCGATCTTCTTCTTGAAGTCATAATTCCAGTAATCGACCGAGACCTCGGCATGGCGGATGGGATTCCAGGTGATGCCCAGGTCGTAGTTGGTGGAGGTTTCCGGCTGCAGCTTGTTGTTGGGCACGGTGTTGACGTTGCGGAACGTCCCCTTGTCCCCGGCCACCAGCGGATCATACAGGTTGGAGGTGCCACTGGTCGCCGCACTGCCCACCGACTGCGCCAGGGCCGGCGCGCGGAAGGCGGTGCTGGCGGCGGCGCGCAGGGTCAGTTCCGGCGTGGCGTGCCAGTTGACACCGATCTTGGGATCGACGCTGTCGAAGGGGCCATAATCCTCATACCGGATGGCGGTGTCGACATAGAGGTCCTTCAGGATGGGCAGGCCCAGCTCGGCGAAGCCGCTGCCGATCTGGCGGGTGCCTGACCCCGACACCCCTGGCGGCAGGTAGGCGGTGCGGCCGCTGATGCGGAAGGCGTCATAGAGGATGGACCGGTATTCGTTGCGGAACTGCCCGCCCACGGCTAGCGCGCTGGTGCCGCCCGGCAGCTCGAACAGCTTCCCCGTCACCACCCCCTCCGCGATCATGTATTCGGAGACGGTGCGCGAGGTGGTGTAGGTGAAGAACTGGTCGATGACCGCCTGGCTGTTGACCTTCTGGTCCTTGCCGAAGGGGCTGAAGTAGGAACAGCCGTTGGTGCCGGGGGCAAAGCTGGCGGTACCGTTGAAGGACACCGGACAGCCGGCACCACCATAGCCGTTGACGGCGTATTGCAGCGACACCAGGTCGGTTTCCTTGACGTCGTAGACCTGCTGCTCACGGGAATAGACGCCGTCCAGCGAGTATTCCCAATCGCCCCACAGCTTGCCCTTGGCGCCCATTACCAGATGGGTGCCGGTCAGGTTGGTCTTGTCATCGTCGTAAGGGCCGTTCACGCCCATGACGCGTCCCAGAAACGTGACGGGGACGCCGAAGGGATTGCCGGGGTTGTTGGCGGGCACGATGATGTTGCCCCGGGTGATCGGCGTGCTGGCCACGCCGTAGCGGTCGGAATCCTGGACGTAATACCGGCCTTCAAAAAACAGCTGCTGGGTGTCCGTCAGGTCGTAGGTGCCGCGCACGTGCGACAGCACCTGCTTGTAGGCCGGCTGGATGGGGTTCATGGCCTGGTAGCTGAACTGGCAGGCGCCCAGGGGGAAGCGGCTGCCCACGAACACGCCGCCGGTGCCCGGCACGTCGCAGCTGGGGTCCGCCACCTGCACGTTCTTGGTCGCCGCCGCCGAGGGGCTGGCCCCGCCCGCCAGCCGGGCGGCCACGGTGCTGTTGTACAGCTGGGTATAGTTGATGGCGCCGTTGACGCCATTGTCGATGATGACGTCGCCGCCGTTGGCGGTGTGCGGCGCCGACGACAGGATGAAATTGCCCGGCTGCGACGTGCCCGACGGGCTGTAGAAGTTCGTCACCCGGCGTTGGGAGTTCTGCAGGTTCTTCTGGTGTTCGTAGCTGAACGAGCCGACGACATGGAAGCGGTCATTGCCGCCGCCATACATCCCTTCCGCCAGATATTTCGGCGCCCCGTCGATGAAGGTGTACTGCCCCCCCGCGGCCACGCCGTTGAACTTGTCATCGGTGATGAAGTTCATGACGCCGGCGATGGCGTCGGAGCCATATAGGGCCGACGCCCCGTCCAGCACCGTTTCCACCCGCTGGATCTCGATCAGCGGCACCAGGGTGTTCAGGTTGACGTAGGGATTGAGGTTGCCGTCGGTGTCCGTGGCCGCGGTGCGGTGGCCATTCAGCAGCACCAGGGTGGAGGACGGCCCCAGGCCGCGCAAATTGGCGGAGCGGGAGCCGTGGTTTTCCGGTCCGCCCTTGGACAAATCCTGCGCGCCCCCCATGCTGCCGATGTTGGCGGGGGTCAGGTTGGTCAGCTGGCTGAGGTTGCTGACACCCGAGCGGTTGATGGCGTCACGGTCCAGGGTCTGGGTGGGATCGGGGATGTCCGCCTGGCTTTTCACCTTGAGATAGGTACCGGTGATGACGATTTCCGCAATACCGTCATCCGCCTGATCAGCATCCTTTTGCTGCGCCGTCGCGGTTGAAATCCCCGCGCATAAATAAACCATCGCCGCCACCGAAACGGTGGCGCGCAGGTGGGTTGTCAATTTGCACGTGGATACACTTCTGGATTTCATTATCGCCCTCCCCGATCGGCGTTTTATGCCAGCCTGCGCCGGCAGCGCCTTCTCTATTCATGGGGAGTATTGTGGCCGGCGTTAGATTTGTAAAATTTGTTTTTTGCATGCATTAATATGCAAGATTTATAAATAGCCGTCGCATAATCGCTGTTGCCGGTCAGGCGCCCATGGCGGCGGCGATTGTGATGAATGACCCTGGCGTGATAAGGAATTTATATGGATGTCAATCTTCGGCAGATCCGCGCCTTTCTGGCGGTGGTCGGGCTGGGCGGCTTCACCCGGGCCGCGGCCGCGCTGAACATTTCCCAGCCCGCCCTGACCATCCGCATCCGCCAGCTGGAGGACCAGATCGGCCTGCGCCTGTTCGACCGCAACACCCGGTCGGTGCAGCTGACGCGCGTGGGCCAGGAACTGCTGCCCGTGTTCCAGCGCCTGATGAAGGATTTCGACAGCGCCATGGCCGACATCCGGGAATTCTCGGAAGAGCCACGCGGCACCATTCGGGTCGCCGTCCTGCCCAGCTTCGCCGCCGGCCCCCTGCCCGCCCTGATCGCGGGCTTCCGCGCCCGCAATCCCCGCGTCTCCTTCGTGCTGAAGGACGCGGTGGGCAAGCGGGTGCTGGCCATGGTGCGCAATGAGGAGGTGGACTTCGGCATCGGCGTCGGCGGGGTGGATGAGCCGGACCTGGACACCATCGATGTCTGCGAGGATCGTCTGGTACTGGTCTATCCCCGGGGCCACGCGGCGGGTGAGTTGCCCCTGGCCTCCGTGCCCGTCATTTCCCAATTCCCGCTGGTGCTGATGGACAAGGACACCAGCGTCCGCCGCCTGGTGGATGAGGCCTTCGCCGGCGCCGGATCCATCGCCACCCCGGCGTGCGAGGCGACGTACATGTCCACGGCGGTCAGCATGGTGCGCGCCGGCCTGGGCCTGGCCATCCTACCGGCCTCCGCCACCGAACTTCGGGGCTTCGCCGACATAGCCACGCGCCCCATCGACGATGCCGGCTTCGTCCGCCGCATCGTCATCATCAAGCGCCGGGGCAGTTCCCTGCTGCCGGCGGTGGAGGAATTCACCAAGGTGCTGCTGGCGGCGGCCAACTCCTGCGCCGCGACGCCGGGGCCTTGCCTAGATGTCGAGGTCCAGGATGGCGGAACTGAGGCACTTGCCGTGGGCGTCCAGGGCCAGTGACCGCGTGACGCCGCCGCCCAGCGCGCGGGTCAGGACGAAATTCAGCGCCCCCAGACCGGGCAGGGCATAGCGCACCACCTCCCCCTGCACCAGGGCGCCCAGGTGCTGGCGCACCCGCTCAACCGTCACCGTCGCCTCCAGCAGGGCGTAGTCTTCGGCACGGTAGGCGATGACGGAGATGTTGGAGGTATTGCCCTTGTCCCCCGTGCGGGAATGGGCCAGATCGCGCAGCTTCATGGCGTAACCTCCATCAGGTGGACCTGGGGGGTGACCAGGTCGCGGGGGATCAGCGTGGACTGCACGGCGATAACTTCCTTCGCGGTCTTGGTGGCGCCGCCGCCGCCGGCCGGGCCGTTGGTGTAAAGGCCTTCCACCTCATTACCGATGCGCTCCGCCTCCTTCAGGGTGTGGGTGCGGCCGGCGACACGCAGGCGGACCTCGTAGGGCTCGGGGGCCGTCGCCGACAGCTCGGGCCCATGGATGGCGTCCACGCCGATAAGGTCCAGCCGCACCTCGCGTAGGGGCAGGCCAATGATGCGCAGGCGCTCCGCCACGATGTCACGGGCCAAGCGCGCCCGCGCCAGGGCCCCTGGCCCGGCGTAGGAGATCTGGCCCTCGCCGATGTAACCGTCGCTGTACCCCAGCGAAACCTTGAGGCTATCGGGCCAGGCGTCTCCCTGGGCCCCCGCCACCCGCACCCGGTCGTGCCCCAGTTCGGTGATGGTAACGCCGCTGAAATCGGCCGTGACGTCGGGGGTCAGATACCGCGCGGGATCATGCACCTCATACAGCAGCTGCTCCCGGCAGGTGGCGGCGCTGATCAGGCCACCGCTGCCGGCGACCTTGGTGATGGTCGCGGCGCCGTCGGCCCCCACCTCGGCGATGGGGAAGCCCAGGCGCGCCAGGTTGGGCACGTCCTTGTAGCCCGGATCGGCGAAATAGCCGCCGCTGACCTGGCCCGCGCATTCCATCAGATGCCCCACCAGGGTGCCCTTGCCAATCAGGGACCAGTCATCCGCCGCCCAGCCGAATTCGTGGATCAGCGGCGCCAGGAACAAGGACGGGTCGGCCACCCGGCCGGTGATGACCACGTCCGCCCCCGCCTTCAGCGCCCGCACGATGGGATCGGCCCCCAGATAGGCGTTGGCCGACACCAGACTGTCCGACAGGCCGGAAACGGGGGCGCCCGTCTCCTCCAGCACCAGATCGCGGCGAGCGCGGATCACCCCGGTCACATCGTCGCCCGTGACAACGGCGATCCGCATCGGCCCCAGGCCCAGGAACCGCGCCACGGCGGCCACAGCGGCGCCCGCGGCATGGGGATTGGCGGCCCCCATGTTGGTGATGATGCTGATGCCGTTGCGTCGGCAGGCGGGAAGGACGGCGGCCATGCGGTCGACCAACAAGGGATCGAAGCCGGCGGACGGGTCGCGCCGCTTGGCCAACTGGGCCAGGGCGATGGTCCGTTCCGCCAGGCATTCGAAGACCAGGTAGCGGATGTCCCCCGCCTCGGCCAATTCCACCGCCGGCTCGATACGGTCGCCGGAATAGCCGGCACCGGTGCCTAGTCTGACGCGCTTCAACGCGGGGGCCTCCTGGTCACAGTCTTCAGAGGGGCAGCACGCCGATGACGACGGCCACCACCGTCATCAACAGCGTGGCGCCGAACAGATAGGGGATGCTGAATTTCTGGTGTTCCCCCAGCCCGATGCCGGTCAGCCCGATCACCAGGAAGGTGGCGGGCGTCAGGGGGCTGACGGGGAAGCCGGTGGTCATCTGGCCCAGCACCGCCGCCTGCGCCACGTGCACGGGCTGTCCCCCCAGGTCGGCATGGACGGAGGCGATGACCGGCAGGATGCCGAAGTAAAAGGAGTCCGGGTCGAACAGCAGGCTGAGCGGCATGGACAGCACGCCCAGGATGACGGGGATGTGCCCGGCCATGCCGTGGGGCATCACCGACACCGCAGCCGCCGCCATGGCCTTCAGCATGCCGCTGCCCTGCATGATGCCGGTGAAGGCGCCAGCGGCCAGCAGGATGCCGGCCATCATCAGCGCCGCCTTGGCGTGGGCGTCCACCCGGCGGCGCTGTTCGGCCACGTCGGGATAGTTCAGCACCAAGGCCACCACCGTGCCCAGCATGAACATGACCACCGGATCGACCCAGCCGCCCACCATGACCGTCATGACGGCGATGGTCAGGACCAGATTCACCCAGAACAGCCGGGGGCGACGCAGCGCCCGCTCCTCCGCCGTCAGCGGCCGGTCGGCCACCGGGACGGCAGCAGCACCCGGCAGCGTTCCAGCCAGGGCCAGGCGCCGTTCCTCCCGCCGGCCCAGCCACCAGGCGGTGGCGAAGACGAAGGCCAGGCCCGCCACCTGAACCGGCACCAACGGCCGGAAGATGTCGGACACGGGCAGATGCAACGCCGCCGCGGCACGGATCATGGGGCCCGTCCAGGGCAGGAAATTGACCCCCGCCGCCATCGAGGTGACGCAGGCCAGGACGCGCCGGTCCATGCCCAGCCGGTCGAACAGCGGCAATAGGGCGGGAATGGTGACCAGGAAGGTCACCGCCCCCGACCCGTCGAGATGGATCAGCAGGGCCAGAAAGGCGGCCCCCACGGTGATGCGCCAGGGCCGGTGCCCCACCAGGCGCAGAATGCGGCCGATGATGGGGTCCAGCATGCCGGCATCGGTGACCACCCCGAAATAGAGGATGGCGAAGACGAACATGCCGGCGACGGGGGCGATGGCCTTGATCCCGTCCAGGATGAAGCGGCTGGTTCCCAGCCCGAAGCCGCCCAGCAGCGCGCCAACGACCGGCACGGCGATCAGGGCCACCAGCGGCGACAGCCGGTTGCCCAGGATGGTCAGGAACAGGACGGTGACCGTGCCGAAACCCAGTACCGCGAGCATGCCCATTCCCCCTCTGCCGCCCCCGCCTCCGGTTCCGCCCGGACGTCAGGGTCGATCGGCGCCTGATCATTACGGTTCTAGGGTTAGGGAGAAAGACCCGATAAGGGAAATAGATTTGTTCTATATTTGCGATACAAAGATTTAATAAATTCGGGCGCCACCCCGCTGGTGGTGATGGCCCTGGTACGGCGGGACAGAAGGTCCGATTGGGTCGTGCGGCGGGTGCGGAAGGCTGGGCTTCGGGGCTTTCGCACAGGCGGCCCCCCATATGACAGCAGCGTGTCAATCGCGACCATCGCCCCCGACGACTCCATTCGTGAATGGAAACCCGACGGCCTCATCGCGTCAGCTATGGCGCTTCGCCAAGGTGGTTTCTGTCAAATATCTCCCGTGCCGCCCGGAAGCCGTCGGCGTTCTCGACGATCCAAGTCCATAGCGGAACCATCCGGACAAGAAGCTCGAAGCCGGAGTCAGACAGCTGATACTCGACGCGAGGGGGCACCTCCTCGAAGTCGTGGCGGATCACCAGTCCGTCACGCTCCAGCTGGCGAAGGGTGCGCGTCAGCATGCGCTGAGTAACACCATGCATGCGCCGGCCGATTTCCGCGTGGCGGAGTTGGCCGTACACGCCGAGCGTATGAATGACGCCGAGCGACCAGCGATTGCCGGCATGAGCCAACACCTCACGCCGTACCCCGTCGTCGTCCTCCCTGAGGCCGTCGCAGACGGTCTGGGCGTACCTGAGAATGTCGTCCCGGTTCAACGATCTGACCCCAGTATCACGCGTGTGCCTTCTTTCGCGCTTGCCGGCCGATTACCAGATCAGGGCGGCAATCAATCCTGAATGGGTCAGAACGATGAACGATGCAGTTTCCGCCGTAAAGTCACGAAACATCCTCGTGCTGGGTGCTGGCGAACTCGGTATGCCGGTACTGCGCAACCTGGCGCGCCGCGCGAAGGACGTGGACGAAGCCACGATTAGCGTGCTGTTACGCGCCAGCACCGTCGCATCCGACGAGCCGACCAAAAAGCGCGATATCAGTGAGATCCGTGACCTTGGAATAAACATCGTTGTGGGCGATCTGGTGAAGAGTTCCATCGACGAGCTCGCGTCGGTTTTCCAGCAATACGACACCGTGATCGGATGCGCGGGCTATGCCGCCGGGATCGACACCCCCATGAAGCTGGCCAAAGCCGCCTTGCGGTCCGGTATACCGCGCTACTTCCCGTGGCAGTTCGGCGTCGATTTCGAAGCGATCGGTCGTGGCAGCCCGCAGGACATCTTCGACGCACAACTCGACGTACGCGAACTGTTGCGCGCCCAGAGCAAGACCGAGTGGGTCATCATCTCGACCGGCATGTTCATGAGCTATCTGTTCGAACCGGAGTTCGGCGTTGTCGATTTGAAAAACAGCGCGGTTCACGCCCTCGGCAGTCTCGACACCGCCGTGACGCTGACCACCCCCGACGACATCGGCGCGCTGACCGCCGAGATTGTGTTCTTCGAACCGACCATCCGCAACGAAGTGGTATTTCTGGCGGGCGACACCGTTACCTATGGTGACGTCGCAGACAAGCTGGAAGCCGCCCTTGATCGTCCCTTCAGCCGGTCGGAATGGACCGTACCGTTCCTGATGGCGGAGCTGGCACGCGACCCGCAGAACATGATGCGGAAATATCGCGCCGCTTTCGCCCAAGGGCGCGGGGTTGCTTGGGACAAGGCCGGGACGTTCAACCAGCGCAATGGCATCCCGGTTACCGACGTGACGGCGTGGATAGGCGCAAACCTCACCCCGTAACGTGTCCGTCCGTCGGACGGTATGACCGAGAATGGGAGGATGGGTCAGACCTGCCCCCAAAACCTCCGAAGCATGGCCGGGAAACCCTATCGGATTGATTCCCTGTGCGGAAATCATTCCACTTGGGTTTCCCTACAGCCCTCCCGGTCCAATCGGACCTTCTGTTCCGTTGCCGCTGGGCCCGCCAGGACAGCAGTGATAATTAAAATCTATCAATCGCATAAAGTTAATCTAATTCCTTCAAGGGCGCCCGCATGGCATTCCCAAAGACAACGAACAGAACGGGACGGGAGGATGCGATGCGGGCGATGAATTGGACGGCGGCGGCGGGCGCGCTGATGGTGTGGGCGCTGGCCGCACCAGCGGCCAAGGCCGCGGCCCCAACCACAGACTGCGCCAGCTTGGCCGGACGCACCCTGCCCGAGGCCCGCGTCCTATCGGCGGAAGCCATTGCCGCCGGTCGCTACAAGGCGCCGGACGGCACCGTCACCTTCCCCGACCTGCCCGCCTTCTGCCGGGTGGTGGCCCTGGCGGAAACGGATGTGAAGGTGGAAGTGTGGCTGCCCCAGGCCGGATGGAACGGCCGGTTCCAGGGGGTGGGCAACGGCGGCTTCGCTGGCAACTTCAGCTATTACGCCATGGGCCCGGCCCTGCGCGCGGGCTATGCCGTGGCCGGCACCGATACGGGCCACGGCCCGGCGGAGGGCAAGCCGGGCACCCGCCTGGGTTGGATGCATGACCCGACGCAATTAGCCAACTGGGGGCACAACTCCATCCACCGCATGACCGTCGCCGCCAAGGCCATCGTCGCCGCCCACTACGGCACACCGGCCGCCCACGCCTATTTCGAGGGCTGTTCCACCGGCGGCGCCCAGGCCATGGCGGAGGCGGAGTATTTCCCCGGCGACTATGACGGCATCCATGCCGGCGCGCCGGGCATGAACTACACGCGCCTGATGATGAGCTTCCTGTGGAGTTCGCGGGCGACGCTGCTGGATCCCGCCAGCACCCTGCCAGCGGAGACGCTGGCCCTGCTGCACAAGGCGGTGCTGACCGCCTGCGACGCCGCCGACGGTGTCAAGGACGGGGTGATCGAGAACCCGCCGGCCTGCCATTTCGACCCGGCCACCCTGCAATGCCCCGCCGGCGCCACAGACACTGCCGCCTGCCTGACGGCACCGCAGGTGACGGCCGCGCGCGCGCTGTACGCCGGCCCCCGCAACCCACGCACGGGCGAGGCCATTTATCCCGGCCTGGTGCCGGGCAGCGAATGGGGTTGGGACCTGCAGCAGGGCAAGCTGCTGGAAGCCTACGTCATCCCCCTGTTCCAGAACATGGCCTACGATAACCTGTCGTGGCGATGGCAGGACTTCGATTTCGACCATGATGTGACGCTGACGGATGAAAAGGTCGGCGCCACCATCACCGCCGTCTCCCCCGACCTGTCGGCCTTCCAGGCGCGGGGCGGCAAGCTGATCATGAGCCAGGGCTGGGCCGACCAGCTGAACGCCCAGACCTATCCCATCCACTATTACCATGCCGTGGCGGGCACGTCCGACCCGGCGCAGGCGCGGGCGCGGTTGGGCGGCTATTTCCGCCTGTTCATGGCGCCGGGCATGGGCCATTGCTTCGGCGGCCCCGGCCCCAACCGCTTCGACGCGGTGGCGGCGTTGCGCGCCTGGGTGGAGCAGGGCAAGGCGCCTGAGCGGCTGGTGGCGGCCAAGCACGCCGACGACCGCGACCCCACCTCCGCGGTGCTGCGGACCCGGCCGCTATGCCCCTACCCCAGCGTCGCCCGGTGGTCGGGCAAAGGGTCCAGCGATGAGGCCGCCAACTTCACCTGCGGGGCGCCCCAGTGAAGGACGCCCCAGTGAAGGGATGGCCATCCCGCCTCACTCGGCGGGCATGCGCAGCACCGGCTTCACCGTACGGCCGGTTTCGGAATCCCGGATGGCCTGGTTGATCTCCGCCAAGGGATAGAAGGTGATCAGCCGGTCGAAGGGGAACTGGCCGGCGAGATACAGGCCCACCAACGTCGGAATGAAGCGGTGGGGATCCGCGTCGCCCTCGACGATGCCGCGAATGGTGCGGCCGCCGCTCATAAGGTGGCCGCCGTCCACCGGCAAGGGCTGGCCGAAGGGCATGGCGCCGACCAGGCCGCAGACACCGCGCGGCGCCAGGCAGCGCACGGCATCGCCGACAACCGGCAGGCGGGCTGTGGTGTCGAGGGCGAAGTCGACGCCGACCCCGCCGGTCAGCGCCATGATCTCATCCACCACGGCGGCGCGGCCGGCGTTGAAGACATGGCTGGCGCCCAGTTCCAACGCCAGGTCCAGCCGGGCGTCCACCAGATCGACGGCGATGATGGGGGCAGCCCCCGCCACCCGCGCCGCCATCACGGCGCTGAGGCCCACCGCCCCGGCGCCAAAGACGGCCAGGGAGCGACCGTGGGGCACCTTCAAGGCGTTCAGGACCGCCCCCGCCCCGGTGAGGATGCCGCAGCCCAGCGGCCCCAGGATGTCCAGGGGCACGGTGGAGGGAACCTTGACCACGTTGCGCTCATGGCACAAGGCATGGGTGGCGAAGGACGACTGGCCGAAAATATTGGCGCCCAGTGCCTGCCCCGCCCAGTGCAGGCCGCTGCTGCCATCGATACGCCGGCCGCTGAAGTTGCGGCCGAAGAAGTCATGGCAATAGGCCGGCAGGTGGTCGTTGCAGGAGGGGCAGGCGCCGCAGGAATTGAAGCTCATGACCACGCGGTCGCCGGGGGCGACGCCCGTCACCCCATCCCCCACCCGGACGACGATACCCGCCCCCTCATGCCCCAGGACCGCCGGCGGCGGCACCGGCAATTCCTGGTCGCGCATGGCCATGTCGGTGTGGCAGACGCCGGTGGCGACCACGCGCACCAGCACTTCCCCCGGGCGGGGGGCCTCGATCTCCACGGTTTCCAGGGTCAGCGGGGCCTTGATGCCGTGGGCCACGGCGGCGGTGATCTGCATGGGGAAAGGCATCCTTGACGTTTCACAGGGGCGAAAGGCGGGTGGTCACATGGGATAGGCCGGCGCCTGCGGCTGGGTGGTGACCCAGCGCCAGGTGCTGAACTCCTCCCAATTCGCCGGGCCGCTGATGCGGCTGCCGTTGCCGGACGCGCCCATGCCGCCGAACGGCGCCTGCGGTTCGGCCACCACCGTCTGGTCATTGATGTGGACATGGCCGGCGCGCAGCCGGGCGCCGACCCGCGTGGCCCGGTCCACCGACCCGCCGATGACACCGGCCGCCAGCCCGTAATCGCCCCGGTTGGCCAGGTCCACCGCTTGGTCCTCCGTCGCGAAAGCGGTCACCACCGCCACCGGGCCGAAGATTTCCTCATCGAAGGCCGGCATGCCCGGTGTCACCCCGGCCAGCACCGTGGGGGCGTAACAGCGGCCGTCGTGGGTGCCGCCGGTCACCAGCGTGGCGCCCGCCGCCACGCTGGCCTTCACGATGGCATCCACCCGCGCCACCTGGCCGGGATCGATCAGGGGGCCGATGATGGCACCGTCCAGCGGGTCCCCCACCGGCAGCGCCTGGGCCTTGGCGGCCAGGCGGGCGACCAGGGCGTCGTGCAAGCCCTCATGCACCAGGATGCGGCCCGTGCTCATGCAGATTTGGCCCTGGTGCAGCCAGGCGCCCCAGGCGGCGTTGGCGGCGGCCAGCTCCACATCCGCGTCTTCCAGGATCAGCAGCGGGTTCTTGCCGCCCAGTTCCAATTGCACCCGCTTCAGGTGGCGCCCCGCCAGCTCGCCCACCTTGCGGCCGGCGCCGGTGGAGCCGGTGAAGGTGATCATGGCGATGTCAGGATCGGCGCACAGCGCCTGCCCCACCTCCGCCCCGCCGGGCAGGACATGCAGCAGGCCGGGCGGCAGGCCGGCGGCGGCGAAGGCCTGCGCGATCAGGAAGCCACCGCTGACGGGCGTGCGGGGGTCGGGCTTCAGCACCACGGCATTGCCGGCGGCCAGCGCCGGCGCCACCGCCCGGATGGATAGAACCAGCGGGAAATTGAAGGGGGAGATCACCCCCACCACACCCAGGGGAACCCGCTCCGCCACGCTGGTCCGCGCGGGCGTGGACGCCAGGATGCGCCCGCCGGGTTCCAGCGCCATGGCGGCGGCATGGCGCACGAAGCCCACCGCGTGCTGGCCCTCCACCGCCGCCTTGGGTGCGGAGGACCCGCTTTCCCGCATCAGCCAGCGCGACACCACCTCCGCCATGTCCGCCAGGGCGCGGGCGGCGGCCTCCAGGACCTGGGCGCGCGCCTCGCCGCCCCGGGCGGCCCAGTCGGCCTGCGCCGCCGCCGCCGCCCGCGCCGCCGCGCGCACATCCGCCGGTTCGGCCCGGCCCACGGCGATCAGCGGCCGGCCGGTAGCCGGCTCCACCACGTCGATGACGCCGCCCGCCAGCGCCGGGGTCCAGGCGCCGGTGTACAGCCGGCCGCTCCACGGCCCGTCCATCATTTGCGTATCCATGTCGGATGGTCCTGTTCTGGCTCAGTATTTGTACTTGAGCGTCGCGTACCACTGGGCCGGCGGGCTGTAGGTGCCGAAGATGACGCCGGCGGCGTCGTTCTCGTTGCCGGTGGTCAGGTAGCGGTCGTTGGTGATGTTGCTGCCGCCCACGGTGGCCTGCCAGCGCTCATCCGCCGTGGTGTAGGTGACGGAGGCGTTCACCACGTTGGTCGATTGCCGTTCCAGCAGCGCGGTGTTGGCGGTGTCGTTGTACATCGGGTTGGTGTGGGTGTAGTCGACGGTGAACCGCAGGCTGGCGCCGTTGGCGAGGTCCGCGGTGTAGGCCGGGCTGATGCTGAACTTCAGGTCCGGCGTCTTGGGCAGGCGGCTGTCCAGGGTGACGCCCACCACCCGGGGATCGACGCTGGTGTAACGGGCATGCAGATAGCCCAGCGTGCCGTCCAGGGTGAAGCCGCCACCCAGCACGGCCTGGGCCTCCACCTCCCCGCCCCAGATCTCGGCGTCGCCGGCATTATGCAGGGTGGGGGAAACGCCTTCCTGGAAGTTCAGCTGGATGCCGGTGTAGTCGGTGTGGAAGCCGGCCACGTTGAGCCGCAGGTGCCGGTCCAGCAGTTCCGACTTCACACCCAGTTCCACGGTTTCCGCCTTTTCCGGGCCGAAGCCAGGGGCGGTGCCGAGGGGGTTGGACAGGCGCGTGGTCCAGCTGCCCGACTTGAAGCCCTTGGACCACGAGGTGTAGGCCATGACGTCGTCGGTCAGGTGGTACTCGGCCCCCAGCCGGGGCGTGAAGATGTAAAAGTCCTTGGTGTTGACGCCGGCGGGGTAATAGCGCAGCGGCTGCCCCGCCACCGGGAAGCCCAGGGCCGCGCGGCAGGCCTCCGACACCGGATAGCAGCCGGAAATCTTGTAGTTCAGGCCGTTCAGGTCGGACTGGAAGCCCTCGAAGGTCTTATGTTCCCAGGTGTAGCGACCGCCCAGGGTCAGGCCGATGCGGTCGGTCAGCTGATAGTTCAGGTGGCTGTAGGCGGCGACCGAGGTCGTATCCAGATTGTTGGGACCGTCCAGCTGCAGCAGCCCCTCGTCGAAGGTGACGTAGTCGTGCAGGTTGCCGCCCTCATTGAAGAAATAGAGGCCGTTGACGAAATGCAGCCGGCCGTCGAACGCCTTGCCCGTCAGCTGGAATTCCTGCGACGTCTGGTGCTGGTCCATGCTGAACGACAGCTCCGCGATGGTCAGGGGGGAGCCGTCGGCGTCCATGCCCGTCCGCCACAGCAGGCGGCGATAGGCGGTGATGGACTTGAGGTCCAGATCCTCGCCCAATTCCCAGTCCAGCGTGTTGGCGACGCCATAGGATTGCAGGCGGGAGAAGCTGAGCCCGTTGCCGTAGGTCTTGTCGATATCGCCCGTCAGGAACTGGTTGCCGAAGGTCAGGCGCGGCCCCGTGGTCAGCGCCGTGCCCACCACCGCGCGGGGCACGGTGCACAGATTGGTGAAGTTGGGATTGCCGCCCACGCCGCTGATGGCGTTGAGCGTGGCCACCGGCAGGGTGACGCAGGCGTTGTACAGGGCGGACAGGCCGCCGCCCGTCACCGTGCCCAGCAGGCTGTTGGGCGTGGCCGACTGGTCTTCCTGGGTGTAGTCGGCGACCAGGGTGTCGGTGACGCGACCCGGCCCCTTCCAGAACAGCTTGGCGCGCACGGTCTGGCTGTTCTGCCCGCCCTGGGTGTCCGAGGTGCCGGAGCCGGAGCGCGAGAACGGCGCCGTGTCGGTCACCGTTCCGGCGGCACCAGGATAGGGCACCACCTGCTGATAGCCATCCCGCCGCTTGGAAGAGACGGTGATGGTGCTGAACAAGGTATCGCTGAGCGGAATATCGGCCGAGGCCCCGACATCGATGCGGTTCAGGCTGCCGCCGGTGATGGAGGCCGTGGCGTGATAGTCCTCCGCCGGCTGGCGGGTGACGATGCTGATGGCGCCGCCGATGGTATTGCGGCCGAACAGCGTGCCCTGCGGGCCCTTCAGCACCTCGATATGGTCGACATCCATCAGGTCGCTGTTGGCGCCGACCGTGCGCGCCAGATAGATGCCGTCGACATAGACGCCGACGCCGGGGTCCAGGTTGAAGGCGAAGTCATCCTGGCCGATGCCGCGGATGGATGCCGACAGAACCGAGGTGGAACCGGAGAAGGGTGAGCCCGCGTCCAGCGTGACATTGGGCGCCAGGCCGCCGATGCGCTGGACATCGTCGATGCCCTTGCCCTGAAGGGCCTCGGCGGAGAAGGTGGAAACCGCGATGGGAACGTCCTGGACGTTTTCCGCGCGCTTTTGCGCGGTGATGATCACTTCCTGGATCTGGTCCTGGGCGGCGGCCTTCTCCGCCGCCAAGGTCGGCGGCGACAACACCGCCGCCGACACCCCGGCCAATAGACCCAACCGCCATAGAGCGGGCTTACGCCCTTTATTCATCGCCATCCTGTCGCCTCCCGTTCCAGTCCGGGCCTTGAGCGTGGCCCGGTTACCGATGACGACAGGGAAACACGGGATACGCGTCCGGATCTTGGAAGGGAGCGAAGGGGATTTGACGCCAGGCGAAGGGAAATGTCCGGCCGTCATTGCGGCCCGCGATAATCCCCCCACGCCTTGCGCCGCGCGGCGTTCGGATCACGCTCTTCGCGATCCACCCGGTCGATGATCCGCGTCCGGCGCGTTTGCGGGTCATAGGTCGGCCAGCCGGGCGACCCGCCTTCCGCGAAATCCAGGAAGGCGTCCTGAAAGCGGCGGCTGACCTGTCGGGAAAGGCGGCGGCGGAACAGGTCGAAGCGGCCCAGGTCACCCTCCCCCGTGGTGCCGAACAGCAAGGGCAGGTCCAGCGCGTGCGTGGCGCCCCCGAACACCAGTCGCGTCAACGGGGTGGCATAGTCGATGCGGTACATCCAGGTATCGGTGAAGGCCGCGTGCGCCTGCGCCATCTGGACCGATGGCGCCCAGAAGACGAAGTCGCCGCCCATGTCGATTGCCGCCCGGCGGGAGGGATATCCGTCATAGGCGGCGGCGACGCGGTCACGCACCGCCGGTTCCGTCGCCTGGAACATGGCCTCCAACCGCGCCACCCGGCTGGGCAGCAGTGGCAGCCCCTTGTCCAGGATGGCCGCCTCGCGGGCCATGGTGCCGATGACCAGCGGCACGCGGTGGGCGGCGCCGGTACGGAACGCGTCAACCGGATGCAGCGGCAGGAAATCGCCGTCGACGACCGGCGACATGGCCAGCACGCCGGGGTGCTTGTCCGGCGCCTCATCATAGAACAAGCGGAAGGACGCCTCGACCAGCCGGTCGGCCGGCAGCTGGCGCAAGGCCCGGCCCACGCCCCTGTCGGCGATATCGATGCCCAACGCGATCAGCAGGTCGCGCGCCAGCGCCGTATGGCGCGACTGGCCAAGGATGCAACTGGCTGCCGGGCTCATCGCGAAGGCGCGGTGGAACAGGCCGGCCGCCGACGGCGCGCACATCAGGCACAGCACCGACATGGCGCCCGCCGAATGGCCGACCAGGGTCACATTGTCCGGGTCCCCGCCGAAGGCAGCGATGTTGCGCCTTACCCATGCCAGAGCGGCGACCTGGTCGCGCAGGCCAAGATTGCTCTCCAGCGGCTGATCCGGCGTCGACCAGGCGCTGAAGTTGGTGAAACCGAACACGCCGAGCCGGTAATTGAGACTGACGAAGATGACATCGCCATCCTTCACCAGACGGTCGCCCTGATAAAGCGCACCGCGTGAGCCGCCCAAGGCAAATGCCCCGCCGTAAAGCCAGACCACCACCGGGCGGGGCGAGCCCGACACCGGCACGGGGGCGGAGATGTTCAGGGTCAGGCAATCCTCGGACATGGGTGTGGCCTCACCGGCGCCACCCATGAACTCAAACCCGCGCCGCTGCATGGGGATGGCCCCGGAGGCATCCGCGACAAGCATGTCCCCATGGGGCTGGACAGGTTGGGGCGCCCGGAAGCGCCAGGGGCCGGTGGGCGGGGCCGCATAGGGAATGCCCCGCCACATGCGGACACCGGCGTCGATGACGCCGTGGACATCCCCCTGTTCCGTTCGGACACGCAGGGTGTCCACCTCGTCCAGCGCCATTCCGCCCCCCCTTCATTCCCGTCGCCCTTGCCGATCCGGTGGGGACGGTGGCGAAGCTAAGCATGCGCACTGGCCAAACTTCTTGGATGGGAGCGAAAGGAATTTGGCGCCAGGCGAAGTCGCCCGCCCATTCGCCGGTCGATTTCATGGGTCCATGAATTGTTGTGGGCAATAACAGTTGAGTTTATGCTAGCACCAGAAGAACGAAGGCGTGGGGCCGGGCATCGCCCGGACCACGGCGCGGAAAAAGCAGGGAGGAAAAAGGACCATGGGCCTCATGGAGCGCTTTTCCGTGGACGGCGTCGCCCCGGCGCGGCGCCGCCATCATTGGAACGACATCGTCAGCCAGGCTTTTCCCAATGTCGCCGTCGATCCCGGTGAGGATGACTTCAGCGCCCATCTGGTGCGCCAACCCTTGGGGCAGTTGGACTTCGCCTATGTCCACTCGGGGCCGGCCACCGTCTGCCGACTGCCCCAGGGCCGGCCCCAGCAACCGGAAGAGCCCTATTTCAAGATCCATGCGCAGCATCGGGGCAGTAGTCTGAACCGGCAAGGCGGACGCGAAGCCGTACTGAGCGAGGGGGATTGGACCCTGTGCGATAGCCGCAGCCCCTATTCGATCACCTTTGCCGAGACCAACCAGATGCTGGTGGTGAAGCTGCCCCAGTCGTTGCTGACCCGGCGGGTACCGGACCCCGATCGTCTTGTCGGCATGCGCATGGGGGCGGAGCGGCCGGAATCCAGGATGCTTTTGTCCATGCTGCGATCCCTGGCCCCCCAACCCGACCTGCCCGGTGAACCCGGCTGGACCGGCGCCGTGGCGGACATCCTGTTGGATGTTCTGGCCCTGGCCTACCGATCCGACACCATCGCCGGTACGACCGGGAACGGATCAGGGGCCGCCATGGACGGTACCCCCACCCATGGGGCGCTATCGCACTGGACGCGACAGGTACGGGGCTATGTGGACGCCAACCTGCGCGATCCGGGACTGAACAGCGCCCAGGTGGCCGCGGCCCTGGGCATTTCCCCCCGCTATGTACAGATGGCCTTCGCCAGCCTGGGCACCACCGCCACGGCCTATATCCTGGCCCGGCGCCTGGACCTGGCGGCCACCACCCTGCGGTCACGGCGGGATGCCTCTGGCGCCAGCATCAGCGACATCGCCTATGATGTCGGTTTCAACGACCTGTCCCACTTCAGCCGCAGTTTCCGCGCCCACTTCGGCATCAGCCCGCGCTCCTACCGGGCCAGCCACTGACCTATCCCGATGAACATCGCGCCCCGGGGGCTGGGAACAACCGACCGATGGCGCCATCCCGCTTAATTCACAAGGTTGGTTTGGGATTTTTCCTGGCCAACGACCCTTACCATATGCAAAAGAATATAAATGATACGGATCGTCTATTAACTGAAATTTAGCATCAGCATGGCATTTATTGCGCATCCACACGGAAGGATAGGATAGATGTTTAATTTTAAGAGCAAAGATAAGGCCCTCACCAGAAAGGTATCCGCCATTGACGCCCTGCGGGCAAAGGTCATGGTGGCGGATGAGAACCTGAACATCGTTTATGTAAACCCTTCCGTTGTTACATTACTGCGTGAGGTCCAGGCTGATTTACGCAAAGAGCTGCCATTATTTAATGTCGACAAACTAGTTGGCAGCAACATTGATATATTTCATAAGAATCCAGCGCATCAGCGCGGCATGCTGGCGAAATTAACCAAGCCGTATTCGGCGACCATCAAGGTGGCGGAACATCAGTTCGACCTGCTGGTCACCCCGTTGACCGAGGATGGGCGGCGCATCGGCTTCGTCGTGGAATGGTCGGACGCCAAGGAGCGGCTGGAGAACCTGGACTACGCCAACCAGATGTCGGCCATCAAACGGTCGCAGGCGGTCATTGAGTTCACCACCGATGGCATCATCACCAAGGCCAACGACAATTTCCTGAATGTGATGGGCTATCGCCTGGACGAGGTGGTGGGCAAGCATCACCGGATGTTCGTGGAAAAAGACTACAGCACCAGCAGCGAATACGCCCAGTTCTGGGACACGCTGAAGCGGGGCGAATACAAGGCCGCCCAATTTAGGCGCATCGCCAAATCCGGCAAGGCCGTCTGGATCGAAGGCGCCTACAACCCGATCTTCGATGAGAAGGGTCGGGTGACCAAGGTGGTCAAGTTCGCGGTGGACGTGACGGCCCAGGTCAACCTTCTCGGCAACCTGAAGGTTCTGATCGACCAGAACTTCGGTGAGATCGAACGGGCGCTGGGACAGTCGACGCGCGAGTCCGCGTCCGCCGGTGCCGCCGCCGGCACCACGGCCAACAGCGTGCAGATGGTGGCCGCCAGCGCCGAGGAATTGGCCGCGTCCATCGGCGAAATCTCGCAAAGCATGTCCCGCGCCCGGGTCGCCACCGATACCGCGTTCGACCGCACCGTCACGGTGGGCGAAAGCACCGACCGGCTGGCGGCCGCCGCGCAGGCCATGAACGGCATCGTCGGGCTGATCAACAACATCGCGGGCCAGATCAACCTGCTGGCGCTGAACGCCACCATCGAGGCGGCGCGCGCGGGTGAGGCCGGCAAGGGTTTCGCCGTCGTGGCCAGCGAGGTGAAGAACCTGGCCAACCAGTCGGCCAAGGCGACCGAGCAAATCTCCGGCGAGATCGAGGGCATACAGTCGACCTCGACCGAGGTGGCCGCCGCCCTGGCCGCCATCCGCGAGGCGGTGTCCACCGTCCGTGAGCATGTCTCGGGCACGGCGGCGGCCGTCGAAGAGCAAAGTGCCGTGACCCGCAGCATGTCGACCAACATGCAAAGCGCATCCGCCGACGTTTCCACCGTGACCGCCAGCGTCACCGCCATCTCCGCCGCCATCGGCCAAGTGGCGGCGGCGGTGGACAAGACCAAGGAAGCGGCCCAGGTACTGGTTCGCTGACACAGGGGCGGGCGGAGGGCGGCTGAACAGCCGTCCCCCGCCGCCGCTTTACCCCAGGCGTCGGCGCAGGCGGCGCAAGCCGACGACGATCCCGGTCACGCTGAAAGCCAGCCCTAGGCTGAGCAGGGCCAGTTGCACGGCGGCGCGCAGGACCGGCCGGCTGGCCAGCCCGGGAACGGCGAAGGTGTGCAGCGCATAGTACAGCCAGGCATAAGCCTTGCGGCTGTCGTCCATCACGGCGCCGACACGCCCGGTCAAGGCATCGACATAGATGTCCGCGCGCATCGGGGCCTGGGTGCTGAACCGCCGTATCCCGGGTGGCAGGCCCTCCGCCAACAGGTAGAGGTCGTCGGCCCCCGGCGTGGCGCCCTCGGCCGCGTCGGGCCAGGCGGCGCGAACGGCCTGGGTCAGCAAATCCGGGGGCAAGGTCGACGCCGGCCGGCCCCCCGCCATCAACACCCGCGGCGCGCCGGAACCATGGGCGACCGCCACCCCATGGCCCGCGATGATGGCGAAGTCGACTTCCGCCGCCGGCGCGAGCAGACGCAGGTCGGCAAGAGATAAGGCCGCGACGGCCGTGGGCAGGGCCCCGCCCCGCATCGCCGCCACACGATTGGCCGGCGCCTCGCCGGTGGAAAACAGCCGGCCATGGTCCATGGACAGCCAGCCGCTGATGATCCAGGTGGCGACGAAGGTCCCCGCCACCAGCCCCGTCAGATGATGCCAGCCCAGCCAGCCCGGAAACGGGGTGTAGCGGGCCCGCCGGCCACGGCGCGCCTTCACCGTGCGCTGAATGCCCAGCCAAAGGCCGGCCATCGTCGTCAGCACGGCGCTGAACGACAGCCACCAGACGACCTGGTTCCATAAGCCCCAGTCCTGGCGCAGCGGGGTGATATAGACCCAATGCAGAACGGCGCCGCACCAGTTCCACAAGCGCTCGGCCCGCGTGGCGCGCTGCGCCACCTCCCCCGTCAGGGCCGAAACGTACAGCCAGGTACCCGCCCCGTCCGCCAGAACGACGCGATAGTAGGGCCGGCCGGAATCGAAACGCTGGTGGACGATCCATTGGTCATAGGGGTAGGGCCCCTCCACCCGCTCCACCGCCGCGCCGGCGAACCGGGACGCCACCAACGCCGCCTGGCCAGGGGTCAGCGGTCCCGCCTCCGGCCCCTCGTCCGCCACGACCAGCCGATCCCCCCGCCCCGGTACCGTCACGACATAGGTCGGGCGCCCGGCGCGGTTGATGAGGCGCAAGCCGGTGGCGTCGGGCGCCCCGGCCAGCGCGGCGGCGGGCGGCACCGCCAGGGCCCCCATGTCGATTGGCGACGACGACGCCCGCCGCGCCCCATCGGACAGGGCCGGAAAGGGCACGAAGAGCATCACGGCGCCGCTGGCGAACCAGACCGCGAACATCAGGCAGAGCAGGATGCCGGCCCAGCGGTGGAACCAGGCCAGTTGCCGCAGAGCCCCCGCCCCCCAGGGGCGTTTGGCCGCCAACGGCGCCTCAGAACTTGGCGACAATGCCCACCTCCGCGCTGCGCGGCGCGCCCAGCATGACCTCGGAGGGATAATAGATGTCCGCCCACTGGGCGTAGGCCTTGTCGAACAGATTGTTGATGCGCCCCGTCAGCATGACGCCGGGGGACAGGCGGTAACTGGCGTAGATGTCCACCAGGGTGTAGCTGTCCAGGCTGACCGTGTTCGCGGCGTTGGCGTAACGCTTGCCGATGTAGCGGAGGCCGCCGCCGATCTCCAGGGGCAGGCCGCCGATCTCCGACACGCTGGTCCACAGGTTGGCCGTCCATTTCGGGATGTTGGCCGGCTGTTTCCCGCTGTCGTCCAGGCCGGTGTTGGTGTCGACGAAATAGCCGTAATGGGTGTCGGTAAAGGCGGTGTTGGCGCTGATCGTCCAATGATCGGTCAGGCGCAGGTTGCCGGCCAGCTCCACACCCTTGGAACGCTGACTGCCGGCGGCGCTCAGCACATCCACGCCCGTCTGGACCAGGATGTTCTGCCGCAGGATGTCGTACAGCGACAAGGTGGCATCGGCGCGATGGTCCGGGGTGTTGGCCTTCACCCCCACCTCGACCTGGTGCGACCGGGACAGTCCGAAATTCTCCGACGCGTTGGCGACGAAGATATTGGACCCCACCGGGTCCTGCCCCGTGGTGAAGGAAACGTAGGGGGTGATGACATCCTGGATGGTGTAAACGGCGCCGACGCGCCAGGTGCCCGACCGGTAGGTCCGGGTGAAGCTGGTGGCGGCGCTGTAGCTGCCGTCGAAATTATAATTCTTGCGGTCCAGATCCAGCACGTCGAAACGGCCGCCGGTGACCAGCTTCAACGCCGGCGTGACGTCCAGGACGTCCTCGAAAAAGGCGGAGGCGTCGTCCCACTTGGTCGGGCTGTGCTTCCCCTTCAGGGCCCCGAAAAGGCCGGGGTCGGGATTGAAGGGATCGACGCTGTCGCCGTCCGGGAAACCGCGGGTGCGATCGAAATCCAGATGGTTGTAATCGAAGCCCGCCACCACCTTGTTGGGCAGCGAGAACAGATCACCCTGATAGGTCACGCTGCCCTGGTCGCCGACCAGATCCTGCTTATGAAAGACGAAGAAGCGGTCACGGTCGATCAGGCGCGTGGCGCTGTTGAACTGATAGGTTTCCGCGTCGATCCACCGGCGGTCGGCATGGAAGTAATAAGCGAAATTCTCAAACGTCAGGTCGGATCGCGGCGTCCATTTCACCAGCAGTTGCGGCCATGTCTGCTCCCCATGGATGCGGGCGTCACTGACATTGTAGTTCACATAGCGCATGCGCTGGTCCAGCGTCTGGCCATCGCTGGCGGAGACGACGCCCTTCAGCGGCCGGGTCGCGAAGCTGGCCGGCACCAGGGGCGTGCCGAAATAGGTGGACGGGTTGTCCTGCAGATAGTCCAGGGTCAGCTGGATTTCCCAGGTCTCCGCCGGGCGCCAGACCAGGGAGGCGGTGGCGTTGGTGGAATTGGCGCCCGCGCCGTGCACGTAGCCATCGGTGCCCGTGCGGCTGACATCCAGCCGCACCGCCAGCTTGTCCCCCACATGGGTGGTGCCGCCCACGCCCAGATTGGTGGTGCCGAAGCTGCCGACCGTGGCCAGCAGGTCAACCTCCGGCGTGCCGAAGCTGGGGCCCTTGTTGACGACGTTGACCACGCCGCCAATGGCGCCCTGGCCATACAGCACCGAGGCCGGGCCCTTCAGGATTTCCACACTGGCGAGGTTGAAGGTGTTTTGCGGCCGGTTGGTCATGTCGGACGGACCGATGTACAGGCCGTTGCGCAACACGGTGATCTGGTCGCCGGTGAACCCGCGCATGGCGAAGGACGAGGGGTCCCCGGGTGAACCGCCCGAGGTGACGCCCGGCAGGCTGTCGGCCGCCTGCTCCACGGTGGCGAAGCCCCGCCCGATCATCTGGTCGCTGTCGATGACATCCAGCGTCGCCGGCGTCTCCCGCGCGCTCAGCCCCAGGCGGCTGGCGGTGGGGGTGAACTGTTCCAACGACCGCGTCTTGGCGGCGGTAATGGTGATGACGTCCACCGGCTGGTCCGCCGCCGCTTCCTGCGCATGTGCAAACCCGCTCCAGCCCACCGCCAGGGCCAACGGCGCCGACATGGCCATGAACCGGCCCCACCGCATTCCTCTCAAACGCCCCATACCAATCCCCATGCGTCTATCCGACGGGGCGGTTCCCATCCGTCCCAGTCGGCATTCTTGTCGTAAGCGCCCCATGCCGTGGCCCCAAGAGCCACGGTCACAAGGTGGGTTCAAGGAAATCTGGCCGCTGTCGCTCAGGAACTGGTCCGGGACCGGACCACCGCGCGGAACCGGGGCCCCGCCAGCAAGGCGACAACGGCGAGCGCGGCCCCCACCCCCAGGAAGGTGAAGGTGGCATCGTCCAGCTCGATGCCATGGCCTGTCATCTCCAGCAGGTCGACCAGCGCCATGGCGTAGGACAAGCCGACGATCAGCCAGCCAACCGCCCGGCGATAGCGCTGGACCACCGCCCCCTTGACCACCCCTGGGGCCGCCCCTGTGGCGTCGCGTGACCGCAGCAGCCGACTGACGATCTGGCTGTCCAGCGTGTCCGTGATGATCATTCCGGCTGCGAAAACAATCATGATGCTCGCGACCGCCGCGATCCCACCCCGGGTCGACGCCGCAGCGCCCCAGGCGGCCGCCTGGGTGGCCGTGTCGAAAACCAGACCAAAAATGAGGCCCGTGACGATGACCGCCAGCGGGTGGGTATTGGTGCGCAGCGACACCGGCAGAATTTTGGCGCGCCACCCGACCGGGACGTAGCCGTGCCGACGGCATAGCGCCATCAGGTTCAAGGTGCCCACCAGGACCAACAGCGCGAACACGGCGATATCCACCCCGGTGGCAAACCAGGCCGGCAGGACCAGTTGGCCAGCCAGCAAGGAGACGCCAAGGGCCACCCCCGCCACGGCCAGATTGTGGCCCACCGCGAACAAGGTGCCCGTCCAGCGCGACAGGCTGGACCGCTGATCGACCGAACGAAAGACGATGTTGTCGATGACGGCGACATGGTCGGGATCGAGGCCATGCCGCAAGCCCAGAAGGAACATGAGGCCCAGGGCCGGGGCTGTCAGGGGGGCGTCGGTCATGGACGGGCTTCCGGCAGCGGCATGCGCGCCTCGAGATCGAGAATGCCGATGCGGCCGTCCTCATCCCCCCAGGCCAGGCGCGTGCCCTGGGCGTTCCAGGAAAGCGCCTTGATAGGGGCGCCCGTTAGATCGACATCCAGCGCGCCATCATCGGCGGGGCGCGACAGCAGGACCGCCCCATCGTCATAGCCGATCGCCAGAATGTCCTCACGCGGGTGGAAGGCCACACGGCTGACCACGGCATGTCGACTTTCCGCCAGCAGCAGCGGCGCCCTGCCCATGGGACCGGTCTTGCCCTCGAACGGCCATAGGACGGCCGACCGGGCGCCACCGGTCGCCAGCCACCGGCCCCGCCGGTCCCAGGAGAAGCTGCGGGTCTTGGCGACATATCCCGGCATGCGCATGTCATGCCGCTCCGGCAGTCGCCAACCGTGCAGGCCCGTCTCCTGCAGGGCGGTGATGAAATAGCGCCCGTCCGGGCTCATGGCGCAGGCAAGGTGGGACCCCACCCAGTTCAGCGCCACCTGTCCCCCGGTGGCGGAGGAGGCATAGTACAGGGTGGCCCCGTTGTAATGCGCGACGCCCAGGCGCTTGCCCTTGCCATCGAAGGCCAGGCCGCCGACGCTGGAGCCGACGGTGTAGCTGTGGGAGGGTTCGGCCGCCCCCTTGGCCCAAATGGCGACCTCGCGCCCGGCCGCCGCCGCGATCAGGCCCGATGACGGGCTGGCGATGAGGTGTTCCACCCAGCGCCGCCCGAAATGGCCCAGTTGCTCCACCTGGCCATCGACCGTCACCCGCTGGACGGCGCCATCATCCCCGCCGGTGATGATGGAAGAGCGATCGGGGTGGAGGCACGCGCTCAAAATGGCGCCGCGATGCGCCATCCAGAGGGCCGTGTCCGTCCCACGGGACAGGCGCCGCACGCTGCCATCGCCCAACGTCGCCAAGAGGATGTCGCCCAACCACAGCAGGGCGGTGGGCTCGGCACCGACCGACACGCGGCGGCCACACCGGTTCACCAGCGTGTCGGCCTTGGGGTTCATGGCGAGGTTCATGGCGAGGTTCATGGCGCCCAGCATCAGGAGACCGGAACGGCGCAGGCCTCGAACCCCTGGCGCAGGGCAGCCGCGTCCAGGTTCCGGCCGATGAAGACCAGCCGGCTGGTCCGGGGCTCATCCGGCTTCCAGTCGCGTTGGTACGTTCCCTGGATCAGCATATGGACACCCTGGACCACATAGCGCTGCTCCTCCGCCGGGAAGGCCAGGATGCCCTTGAGGCGAAGGATATCCTGCCCCCGTTCCATGGTCAGTTGCTGCAGCCAGGGAATGAAGCGCTCAGGCCGAAGGGGCACGCTGGAGGTCAGCGACACCGAGGCGACCGAATCGTCATGCTCGTGGTCGTCCTCGGACAGGAAATTGGGTTCGATCTTCAGGATGCGGTCGAGATCGAAGGCGCCGCGTTCCAGCACCTCCTGCAGGGGCACGACGCAGTTCAGCGTCTCATGCAGCCGCGCCTGGCTGTTGATGGCCTGGATGCGCCGGCGCACTTCCTGAAGCTGCTCGCCGGTCACCAGGTCGGTCTTGTTGAGCAGGATGACGTCGGCGAAGGCGATCTGCTCTTCCGCCTCATGGCTGTCCGCCAACCGCGCCAGCACATAGCGGCAATCCACCACGGTGACGATGGCGTCCAGGTTGACGCGGGCGCGCACCTCCTCATCCACGAAGAAGGTCTGCGCGACGGGGGCGGGGTCGGCGAGGCCCGTGGTCTCGATGATGATGGCGTCGAAGCCGCCCTTGCGTTTCATCAAGCCTTCGATGATGCGGATCAGGTCGCCCCGGACGGTGCAGCAGATGCACCCGTTGTTCATTTCGAACACTTCCTCGTCGGCATCAACCACCAGGTCGTTGTCGATGCCGATTTCACCAAATTCATTGACGATCACCGCATACTTACGGCCGTGGTTCTCGCTGAGGATCCGGTTCAGCAGCGTGGTCTTCCCGGCGCCGAGATAGCCGGTCAGGACGGTGACGGGAATGGACGGGGCCGGGGCCATGGAACGCTCCAAAGAAATGTTATGTTATAACGTAACGTATTTCACCGGCAAACTCAACCATGCCTGAACGGACCGGCGCGGGCCTGCGGGGGCGCTGGTTTCGGCGCCGCACCGGCCTACCTTTATGTTTCTTCCCCGGCCCCCGGCTGACCGCCCAGGACCACCGCCCCCAAGGACTGCGAGCCCACCCTCCCCGTGTTCCGATCCCTCCGCACCCGCCTATTCGCGCTTCTCGCCATCGTGGTCATCGCGGCTTGCGCCATCGGTGTCCTGATGATCGGCCTGTTCCAGCGCTCGACCGCGGCCCAAGTCGGACAGATGGAGGCTGAAATCAGCCGCGCCTGCGAGGCGCAGGCCAGCGCCTTCCGGTTCTATGCCGCCGGCTGGCATGACCATGCCTCCTCCGTCAGCGCGTCCGCCTTCCGCGATGGACTGGAGGCGGTGGTGCAAAGCGCGTTGCGCGACCATCCCGGGATCGAGGGTGGACTATGGCGGGAGGGCGACGGATCGCTGGCCTATGCCTATCCCACCTACGAAGGCGCCGGCCCCAAGACCGATCTGCCGCAGGCGGAAGCCGGGCGCATCCAGGCGGTCAATGAGACAGCCCTGGCCCAGGGTCACCCGGTCAATGCCCGCTATGCCGGATCGACCGAGGTGCTGCTGCTGTCCGCCTGCCCGTTGCCCGGGCCGCTGTCGGGCCTCACGGCCTGGACCATGACCCGGGTTCGGACCCTGGGCGGGCATGGCTATCAGCAGCTGATGATCGGCCTCGGCCTGCTGCTGGCCACCGTGCTGGCCGCCGTCGTGCTGCTGACCCAGCTGACCATGACCTGGTCCCGCCATATCTCCCGGATCGAGGCGACGCTGGCCGCCCATGACGTCAATGACCTGCCCCGCCTGCCCGCGACGGGGGAACGGGAACTGGACCGCATCGTCCGGGCCCTGAACGAGGCGGGAGACCGGCTGGCGGCGGCCCGCCAACGGGCGGAGGGCATGGCGCGGGAGATGGCGGCCAGCCAGCGCCTGGCCGCCATCGGCCGTATCACCGCCGGCGTGGCGCACGAAATCCGCAACCCCATCGCCGCCATGAAGCTGAAGGCGGAAAACGCCCTGGCCGGCGACGCCGGCCGGCGGGAGCAGGCCTTGACCGCCATCCTCGATCAGATCGACCGGCTGGACCTGCTGCTGCGCCGGCTGCTCAGCGTGACCGAGCGGGACGTGCCGGAGCGGGAAGAGGTCACCCTGGCGGACTTCCTGGACAGCCTTGCGCAACGGCACGCCGACCTGGCCGCGACGCGGGGCATACGGCTGAGCGCCGAGGCGGCCACGCCACGCGCCCGGTTCGATCCCGAACAGATGGGCCGGGCCCTGGACAATCTGGTCCTGAACGCCGTGCAGGCGGCGCCAGCGGGCACCGCCGTGCAGGTTCGCGCCCACCGCGCCGGTGATCGCCTGGTCCTTTCGGTGCGGGACCTGGGGGACGGGCCGCCGCCCGCCCTGCGGGACGACCTGTTTGAGCCCTTCGTCACCGGGCGGGCGGAAGGGACGGGGCTGGGCCTGTCCATCGTCCGGGAAATCGCGGTCGCCCACGACGGCATCGCCCGATTCCGTCGCGACGACGGCGCAACCACCTTCGAAATGGTGCTGCCATGGCAACCGTGCTGATTGTCGATGACGATGCCGCCCTGCGCGACGCCCTGGGCGAGGTGGTGGGGGATTGCGGTCATACGGCGCGGCCCGCCCCCTCGGGCGAGGCGGCATTGGCCATCCTGGCGAACGAGGCGGTGGACGCCATGGTGCTGGACCTGCGCATGCCGGGGCTGGACGGGATGGAGGTGTTGCGCCGCGTGCGCGACCGCTTCACCACCCTGCCCGTGACGGTGCTGACGGCCCACGCCACCGCCGCCAACACCATCGAGGCCATGCGCCTGGGCGCGTTCGACCACCTGACCAAACCCGTCGGCCGGGCCGCGTTGACACAGGCCCTGAACGGCATGCTGGCCCTGAACCGCGGCGGGGAAACACCCGGCGGCGCCACCCCCAGCCCGGCGGAGGGCCTGATCGGCGTGTGCGAGGCCATGCGCGCCGTGCAGAAGACCATCGGCATGCTGGTGGACAGCGACGCCACCGTGCTGATCACCGGGGAAACCGGCACCGGCAAGGAGGTGGTCGCCCGCGCCCTGCACGATCATGGTAGCCGGGCCGCCCGGCCGTTCGTCGCCGTCAACTGCGCCGCCATCCCCTCGGAATTGATGGAGAGCGAGTTGTTCGGCCATGTGAAAGGCGCCTTCACCGGCGCCACGGCCGACAGGATGGGGGCCTTTCGCCAGGCCGACGGGGGCACGCTGTTCCTAGATGAGATCGGCGACATGGACCTCGCCCTGCAGGCGAAAATCCTGCGCGCCTTGCAGGAACGCTCGGTCACGCCCATCGGGGGCAAGCCCATGGCCGTGGATGTGCGGGTGGTGGCCGCCACCCACCGCGACCTGCGCCAGCGGGTGAGCGAGGGCGGTTTCCGGGAGGACTTGTTTTACCGCCTGCATGTCGTCCCCATCCATCTGCCGCCCTTGCGGGAGCGCCGGGCCGACATCCTGCCCCTGGTCGAATCCTTCCTGGCCCAAGCGGGGAACAAGACGGGAAACAAGACCCTGGACGCCGATGCCGCCGCCCGCCTGGTGGCCTATCGCTGGCCCGGCAATGTCCGGGAGCTGCGCAACGTCGTCGAACGGTTGGCGGTGCTGGTCCGCGGCCCGGTGATCACCGCCGCCGACATCGGCTTTCTGGAGGGGGCGGGCGCCCGGTCGATGCCGGACAGCGCGGAAAGGGGGCTAGAGGAGGACCTGCCCGCCGCCGTGGCGAGGCTGGAGGAGTCCATGATCCGCCGGGCGTTGGAACGTTGTGCCGGCAACCGGGCGGAGGCGGCCCGGCTGCTGGGCATCCACCGCCCTTTGCTGTACGCCAAGATGAAGCGCTACGGCCTGGAAGCGTCCGAAGAGCGAACGGCGCCTGTTTCAAATTCGGACGCAAGCGTGTCGGAGCAGTGACCCTATCTATCTGTAAACATTAAGAGTCCTTTCTGGCACGCTGCTTGCCAATTCCCTCCTGGTCCCCATAACCAGGAGTCAGTCTGATGCTTACCGTTCGGAACCTCGGCCTGTTGGCCGGCACCGCCCTTCTTCTGCTGCAAACCCAGGGTCAAGCCCAGGTCGCCCCACCGATGGGCCCTCCGCCGCCGCCGCTGGCGGAAGCCGTGGGCGTGGGCCCGGTTTTCGACGCGACGCAGCTGCCATCGATCAAGGGCGTCGTCCGTCAATTCACCCAGACGCCCCGGGGCGACATCGACGGCCTGATCCTGACGGACGGCACGGAGGTGAAGACACCGCCGCATCTGTCCAGCCAGATCGCCTACGCCGTCCGCCCCGGCAGCACCGTGGTCGTGCATGGCCTGCGGGCCGCGGCGTTGCCCCTGGTGCGCGCCGTTTCCATCACCGATGAGACGTCGAAGATCACCATCACCGATGAGGGCCCCGGCCGCTGGGTGGATGCGTCGGGCGGCCCCACCCTGTCCAGCGGGCGGGTGCGCATGCCCCTGCATGGACCGGAGGGCGAGATCGACGGCGTGCTGCTGGACGACGGCACCGTGCTGCGGCTGCCGCCGGAAGCCTATCGCGGCGGCACCCGGCTTGAGCCCGGCCAGCCGGTCGTGGCCGAAGGGCCCGTCCTGACGACGCCGTTCGGCAAGGTTGTGGACGTGACGGCCCTGGGGGCCACGCGGGACCGCCTGGAGCCGCTGGCGCCGCAACCGCCGGCTCCGCCGCCGCCCCCGCGTCCTTGACGCCCTGCCCCCTTTCTGGCCGCCCCCTTTCTGAACAAGGCCCTTTCTAAGTGAGGACTCTCATGCATTGGATAGACCCAGAACACCTGCCGGTGATCCCCGGCCGCGTGACCCGGCTGTTGTTGAGCCCACGGGGCGAGGTTGACGGCTTTCTGTTGGGCGACGGGCTGGAGGTGCTCATGCCCCCCCACGTCGGTGCCGCGGTGGCCGCAGCCCTGACCGGCAGCCACGACGTGACCGTCGGCATACGGGGCGTGAAGCTCAGGGCCGGCAATGTCGTCGCCGCCGTCGCGGTGGATCTGCCCGATGGACGGCGCTTCGCCGACAACGGTCCAGACCACCCCCCGTCAGACCAACCCTCGCCCAACCACAGGCCACCGCCCCAGCCGGCGGTGGAGCGTACACCGGCCACCACCACGGGCCGCATCGAGCGCCTGTTGCATGGCGGCAAGGGTGAGTTGCGCGGCGTCCTGCTCCATGGCGGCGAGCAGGTGCGTTTCGCCGCCGCCGAGACGGAGCCGCTGGCCAAGGGGATACACATCGGCGCCCCCTTTGCCGCCGCCGGCGAGAGGGTGATGACCACGGCGGGGTCGGTCCTGGTGGCGCGGGCCATCGGCGCCAGCGCCGATGAGCTGCGGGATCTGCAACCCGCCAAGGAGAAGCCAGGCAAGCTCAAGCCCAGTCCCAAGCCGGGTCCCAAGGCCGACCACCAGCGGGATGCCGATGCCGGCCGTCACGCTGGTTGAGGGCGGGATTTGGACGGTGGCGGCCGTTACGACCGGCGGCGTCATCGTCCGACCCTGGCGCCTGCCTGAGGCCGTATGGGCCATGGCGGGCGCCGCCACCCTGGTCGCCACGGCGCTGGTTCCGTGGCGGCAGGCCTGGGGGGCCGTCGCGGAAGGCAGCGACCTCTACCTGTTCCTGATCGGCATGATGATGCTGGCCGAATTGGCCCGACAGGAGGGGCTTTTCGACTGGTTGGCCGCCATCGCCGTCAACCGGGCGGGCGGATCGGGCGGGCGACTTTTCACCCAGATGTTCCTGATCGGCGTGGCGGTGACTGCCTTCCTGTCCAACGATGCCACCGCCGTGGTCCTGACCCCCGCCGTCTATGCGGCGGTCCGGGCTGCGGGCGCCACCCCGGCGCCCTATCTTTTCGCCTGCGCCTTCGTCGCCAACGCCGCCAGTTTCCTGCTGCCCATCTCCAACCCCTCCAACCTGGTGATGTATGGCGGGCACCTGCCGCCGCTCACCGACTGGCTGGGCCGTTTCGCCCTGCCGTCGACCTTGGCCATCGGGGCGACGTTTCTGGCGCTTTTCCTGAGTCAGCGGCGCGCCCTCTCCGCCCCCATCGCCCGGCGCATACCGGTGCCGACGCTGGCCAGGGGCGGCCGCCTCGCGGCTTATGCCCTGGCGGTGGCCGCCGTCACCTTGGTGGCGGCCTCCACCGCCGGCCGCCCCCTGGGGGGACCGACGTTCGGCGTGGCGGCCCTGGCCGCCGCCCTGCTGTGCGCGGTGGAGCGGCGGTCCCTGCCCCGCCTGCTTGGCCACCTGTCGTGGAGCACCCTGCCCCTGGTCGCCGGCCTGTTCATCATGGTGCGCGCACTGGGCCAGACCAGCGTCGTGGACCGGCTGGCGGAACGGCTGGGTCAGGCCGGCGGGGCGGGGCTACTGGATGGGGGGCAGATGGGCGTCGGCCTGGTGGTGGCCGTCCTCTGCAACCTGATCAACAACCTGCCGGCGGGGCTGCTGGCCAACTCGGTGGTGGCCCTGGCGGCCCCGCCCGCCGCAACGGTGGGCGCGATGCTGATCGGCCTGAACCTGGGGCCGAACCTGTCCGTGACCGGGTCCCTGGCAACACTTCTCTGGCTGGCCGCGCTGCGGCGGGAGGGGGAGGAGATTAGCGCCTGGCGCTTCATGCGCCTGGGTGCCGTGGTCACCCTCCCGGCCCTGCTGCTGGCCCTGGCCGCGCTTTCCTTGGGAGCACGCCTATGATTTCGACGCCCTTAAGGGGCAGCGTGGCACGGCTGTGCAAAGGCCTGAACGCGCTGGACGCCCTCAACTTCCTGCTGGCCGACGTGCGCGGCGCCCTGGGGCCATTCCTGAACGTCTACCTGGTCACCCAGCAGGGCTGGAGCCAATCCGCCGTGGGCATGGTGACCATGGTGAGCGGCCTGCTGGGCCTGGCCGCCCAGGGGCCGGCCGGCGCCCTGATCGACGCCGTCCGCGCCAAGCGGGAACTGGTGGCCGCCGCGCTGGCGGTGTTGGCCATCGGCAGCGTCGTCATCTTCGCCGTGCCGACGTTCTGGCCCGTCCTGCTGGCCAATACCGTGCTGGCGGTGGTGGGCGACATCTTCGGGCCGGCCGTTGCGGCACTGACCCTGGGGCTGTACGCCCGGTCCCAGTTGGCGGGGCGGATGGGGCGCAACGGCGCCTTCGACCACGCCGGCAATGTTTTCATCGCCCTGGCCGCCGGGGTGCTGGGTCACCTTTTCGGCCAGCGGTCGGTCTTCCTGCTGGGGCCGTTCTTCGCCGTGCTGGCCATCATCGCGGTGCTGTCCATCCCGGCGGCGGCCATCGACCACCAGCGCGCCCGGGGTCAGGACGGCCAGGGCCGTGACGAGAAGGCCACCCGTCCGGCCCAGGGAAGCGTACGCGCCCTGCTCCGATGCCGGCCGCTGATGATCTTCGCCGGCTGCGGGCTGCTGTTCCATTTCGCCAACGCCCCCCTGCTGCCCCTGGTGGGTCAGAAGCTGGCCAACGCCAACCCGGAATGGGCGACAGCCATGATGTCCTCCTGCATCATCGCCGCCCAATTGGTCATGCTGCCCATGGCGCTGCTGGCCGGTCATTACGCGGAGAAATGGGGACGCAAGCCGGTGCTGCTGATCGCCTTCGCCGTGCTGCCCCTGCGCGCCTGCCTCTACCTGGCATCCGACAACCCCGCCTGGCTGATCGGCGTCCAGCTTCTGGACGGCGTCGGCGCCGGGCTGGTCGGGGTGCTGACACCCCTGATCGTCGCCGACCTGACGCGGGAGAGCGGCCATTACAACCTGGCCCTGGGCCTCATCATGTCGGCGCAGGGGATAGGCGGAGCCATCAGCGGCCTGGCGGCGGGCGCCGTGGTCGACAGGTTCGGCTATTCGTGGGCCTTCCTGGGCCTGGGGGCGGCGGCGGGACTGGCCGTCATGGCGCTGACGGCCCTGTTCCCGGAAACCGCCGGCCGAACGGGCCCCCGGCTGGCGGTCGCCCCCACCCGAACGGGGTGACGGGTCAGGGCCGCGCCGCAGCCGCCCCAGGGGCTTCGGCAGGGGGGACTTTGACAGGAGGGGCTTGGGCCCCCGTCACCACCGCCAGGGCGGCTTCCAGCGGCAGGTCCCGCCCTTCGCGGATGGTCGCCAGGGTCTTCCACACCGTGATGTCCGGTGTCAGGCCAGAGCCCTCCAGATCCCGCCCCTTGGGGTCCCTCAGCGCCGCCTCGGGCACCTGGATCAAGCCACCGTTCGGCAAACGGTAGGCCCGCGCCATGAGAACATCGCCGGATGTCTTCCGGCCCACGATGGTCGCCCGGCCATAAGCCTGAAGTGCTGCGGCGGAAACCTCGGCGGCACTGGCGGAGGCCGGGCCGACCAGGACGGCCAACGAACCGGATAAGGCAGCATTCCCGTCCGAAACCTTGATCATTTCGGTCTCGGTGGCGCCCCGTTGTTCCATGATCGTGGTCCCGGCGGGCAGGAAGTAACCCAGGAAGCGTTGCATAGCTTTAACGGTGCCGCCGGAATTATTGCGTAAATCGAAAATTACGGCCCCAGAATTCTGCTGTTTAAGTTGCATTCCAACCCAGTCGACATTCTCATCGTTGAATTTGTCGAATCGGATGACCAGGGTGGCGCCAACCTTCTCAGCGGACCGGTGGTAGGGCTGCCATCCCTCGATATAGCTAATCGGCACCTTCGCCTCAAACTTCCTCTCTTCCCCGTTGGGCAACTGGATGGTTAACGCGATACCGTCCTCGCCATCCTGGCGCGGCAGGCTGGTCATTCCCCTGAGGAACGAGCCGATCTCAATGCCCTCACGATCCGCCACCGAGTCCTTTTGAACGTCGATCACCGACAAGCCCTCGTCAGTCGCAGCTCCCCCAAGGGTGGTGATGATGCCACTGGGGCGGTAGAACACCGTCAGATCGGCGTTCGCCGGGTCCGTCCGAAGTGCATTCAGCTTCACGAAAGAAGCAGCGTCGAAGTTACCGAATACAATTCTTCGGTTTTCTATATAGGGAGCGTCATCGCCACGAGCCATCTGAGATTTATTAACTTTTACCTCAAATTTGCGGCCATCTATTTTTGTTACATAATACGATATAACATCTTCTCCATTTTCGTCTTTATGAATTCCAATTAATATGTGATCTCCCACCCTAACCCCTTGTTTATAAAGATAAGAATCCGTCTCTATTTGTGTAATGATCGGCGCCTTCATATGTCTAGGACCAATAACGCTGAGGCCCGCCATCTCCATACTGTCAGGAAAGATCAAATCGGCACCCGGCTCTGATCCGATGGCGAATTCAGCCTGGGCGGGCGTCTGGTAATCCAGGTGAGAGCTTTCAAGAAGCCGCAGCATGGAGTTGATGACCTCGGCGGTATCGAATCCCCTGCTGTCCCACCAGGGCAGCTTGGCCCTGAAGGTCTGGCCCACCTTCACCCAGTCATACCCGTTGAAGGTACGGTCATAATAATGCGTGTTCACCACATCCCAGGCGGCATCGAACACGCGCGACGGTTTGTGCCGCAGGTAGAAGACGGCGCCCGCCGCCGTGCTTCCTATCAACAGAAGGCAGACCGAAACCCTGAGCAGGCGGCTTCCGCGCCAGATCTTGTTAAGCATGCCCGCACGACCCAACATCGCCTCCTGTTTTTTTAACCATCTCGGCCCCTGGCAGCCAACCAGACGGTTGCCATCCCAGGACATCATCATCCAAAGCGCGCAGGCAAGATAAAAATGCAAGTTAATTTAAAAATCTAGATGTTGCTGTGGTGTTAACATACGCAACTTCACGCCCATCGACTTGGCTTTTAATGTCGTTGCCGACGATAGGCGCCCCCTTTGTTACGATAGTGCCAAGGAATGGGCCGATGATCCGTCCCTTGCGTTGGGTCAATGCGATCCGGTGCTGGTGTGGCAAGATCCCGGCATCCTGGTCCGCTTCACCACGCCTGCTCCCCAACCCGATGGGAGGAGACCATGCCGGAACCATCACTCCCGCCGCACGGGCTGCCGTCCCTTGTGGGCTTCAGGGAAGAGATTGTGAAGGACGGCGTCTTTGATCGGCTGGTACGGTTCCATGCGCTGGCAGGCGGGGCCCTGGCGGGTGCGGCGCCGGCGACGGCCCATCGGGTTCTGATCATCGCCCCGCTGTCGGGGATCAATCCCCGGCTGCTGCATGACATGGTGGCGGACATGGCGCCCTGGTGCGACCTGCACCTGTTGGAATGGCGCGATGCCGCCGAGGTGCCGGCCCCTTGCGGCGGCTTCGGTTTGGCCGACTGCCTGTCGCGGGTGCTGGATGCCGTGCAACAGCTGGGCGAAGTCGATCTCATCGGCCTGTGCCAGTCCGCCCTGCCGGCCCTGGCCGCGACCGCCCTGCTGGCGTCCAGCCGGACCCTGCCCAATCCGCGCAGCCTGGTGCTGATCGGCGGTAAGATCGACCCGCGCATCAACCCCACGGTCGGGGATAAATTCGCCTTCGCCCATTCCCTGGACTGGTTCCGCGCCCACGCCCTTTCCCTGGTCCCGGAGGGACGGCTAGGGGCCGGGCGGGCCGTCTATGCGCACGAAACGCAGCGGCGCGTGCTGTGGTCCTATGTGAACCGGCACATGGCGGACGGCTGCGACATCATCCGCAAGGCCCTGCACGATGACGGCCTGGACCCGGCGGGACATCCCTTCCTGTCCGACCTGGCGTCGCTGATCGACGTGCCCGCCGAATTCTTCCTGGATGTCATCGCCACCGTCTATCACGCCGACGCCTTGGCCCACGGAACCCTGCGCTGGTGCGACCTGCCGGTGACCCCCGGCCTGATCCGGGAAACCGCCCTGCTGACCATCGAGGGCGGGCGGGACGACATCGCCGGCCCCGGCCAATGCGAGGTGGCCCATCGCCTCTGCCCCGCCATACCCAAGGCCCGGCGCGGGCACCGCCTTTTCATGCCCGCCGGGCATTTCAATCTTTTCCACGGCGCCGTCTGGCATGACCGGGTGCATCCCGTGGTTCGGGATTTCCTATGCCGCCATCCCTAGAATCCGCCGCGCCACAGCCCAGCTGGTCGCTGCCGCTGGAGGCCGTGCTGGCCTCGCTATCGACCAGCCCCGCCGGACTGGGCAATGAGGAGGCGGAGGACAGGCGGCGGCGCTGGGGCCCGAACCAGCCGGTGCCGCCGCGCCGGCGGCGGGCGTGGGTCGACTTCCTGGCCCGGTTCGCCAACCCGCTAGTGCTGATCCTGCTGTTCGCCAGCGGGCTGTCGGCGGCCACCGGCAACACCTCCAGCTTCATCATCGTCGCCATCGTCGTGCTGCTGAGCGTCGTGCTGGATTTCATCCAGGAGCGGCAGGCCGAGGCGGCGGTGGAAGCCCTGCGCCGCACGGTTGCCGTCCGGGCGCGGGTGTTGCGCGACGGCGCGGAGGCCACCCTGCCACTGGACCAGCTGGTCCCCGGCGATGTCGTACGCCTGTCGGCCGGTGACCTGGTGCCGGCCGACTGCCGCCTGCTGCAGGCGCGGGACCTGTTCGTGAATCAGGCCGTCCTGACCGGTGAGGCTTATCCCGTAGAAAAGCGGGCGGAGGACACGCCGACCGCCCCGGCCATGGCGGGAGAGGCCACCGCCTGCCTGTTCATGGGAACCTCGGTCATCGCCGGCAGCGCCACGGCCGTGATCTGCCAGACCGGCGCTGCCACCTTGTTCGGACGGATCAGCGGCAGCCTGCGATCCGTTCCCCCGCCGACCGCCTTTGAGATCGGCGTCCGGCGCTTCGGCTTCCTGATCCTGCGGCTGACCATCTTCCTGGTGTTGTTCGTCCTGACGGTGAACGTGCTGTTCCACCGGCCCTGGCTGGACTCCCTGATGTTCGCGCTGGCCTTGGCCGTGGGGCTGACGCCGGAGCTGCTGCCCATGATCGTCACCGTCACCCTGGCGCGCGGGGCCCTGCGCCTGGCCAAGCGGCGGGTGATCGTGAAGCGCCTGGCCTCCATGCACAATGTCGGCGCCATGGACGTCCTGTGCACCGACAAGACGGGAACGTTGACCGAGGCCAGCATCCGCCTGGTCCGCGCCCTGGACTGCCAGGGGACCGAGGGGCGCCACCCCTTCGACCTGGCCTATCTCAACAGCCGGTTCGAAACCGGCCTGCGCAGCCCGCTGGACGAGGCCATCCTGGTCCACGGCGAGGCCGCCCAGGGCGCGCCCGACCTGGCGGCCTGGCGCAAATGCGATGAGGTGCCTTTCGACTTTGAACGCCGTCGGGTGTCCGTGCTGGTGGAAAACGGCGGGGAGAGGCTGCTGGTGGTCAAGGGCGCGCCGGAGGATTTGCTGCGTCTGTCCGGGCGCTATCGCGGCCCTGGCGGGGACGCACTGCCCTTGGATGACGGCACGCGGGCGCGGCTGGACGCCCAGTTCCAGGCTCTGGGTCGTGAAGGGTGCCGCGCCCTGGCCGTGGCGACCAAGCCGCTGCCGCCGGACCGGGAGCATATCGATCGCGCCGACGAATGCGACCTGGTGTTCGAGGGCCACCTGGCCTTCCTCGATCCGCCCAAGGCCAGCGCCACGGCCGCGGTCGCGGCCCTGGCCCGGTCCGGGGTGGCCATCAAGATCCTGACCGGCGACACGGAGGCGGTGACCCGCCACCTGTGCGGGGAGTTGGACCTGCCCATCCGCGGCGTGATGACCGGGGAGGAGTTGCGGTCGCTGAGCGAGGACGCGCTGCGCGCCCGGCTGCCGCAGGTCACCGTCTTCTGCCGCGTCACGCCGCAACAGAAGGAACGGGTGCTGCTGGCCTGCCGGCAGACGGGGCATGTGGTGGGCTTCATGGGCGACGGGGTGAACGACGCCTCCGCCCTGCATGCCGCCGATGTCGGCATCTCCGTCGACAGCGCCACCGACGTGGCGAAGGAGGCGGCCGGCATCATCCTGCTGGACCAGGATTTGTCGGTGGTGCATGAGGCCGTGCTGGAGGGGCGCCGCACCGTCCTGAACGTCACCAAATACGTGCTGATGGGCAGCAGCTCGAACTTCGGCAACATGTTCAGCATGGCCGGCGCCGCGCTGTTCCTGCCCTTTCTGCCCATGACGCCGGTGCAGGTGCTGTTGAACAACCTGCTGTACGACGCCTCGGAAACCGGCATTCCCTTCGACAATGTGGAGGAGGAGGCGCTGGCCCGGCCGGTGTACTGGAACCTGCCCCTGATCCTGCGCTTCATGCTGGTGCTGGGGCCGGTCAGTTCCCTGTTCGACTTCCTGACCTTCTACGTCCTGCTGCACCTGCTGCACGCGAATGAGGCCCTGTTCCAAACGGGCTGGTTCGTTGAAAGCCTGGCGACCCAGGTGCTGGTGATCTTCATCATCCGAACGCCACGGGCCCCGTGGCGCAGCCATCCCCACCCCGTGCTGGCGGGCCTGGCCCTGGCGACGGCGGCCCTGGCCGCCCTGCTGCCGCTGACGCCGCTGGCGCCAGTCTTCGGGCTGGTCGCCCCGCCGCCGCTGTTCTACCTGCTGCTGGGCGCCGCCGTTCTCGCCTATCTCGCCCTGGCGGAGGGGGTCAAGCGGCTGTTCTTCCGGCGTTTCTCAACCTGAGCCGTCGGCGCCACCCTGGAGGGGGGGGGCGCCGGCGGCCGATGTCAGGCTAGGTGCTTTACTTAGCCGTCTTGGCGTAGGCCTTCACCGCCTCCATCGCCTTTTCGATGTGCGTGTCGGGGTTCTTGTCGGTGAAGCTCAGCAGGATTTTGCCGCCGGGCGCGATCACATAGGACGTCCGGTCGGAGATCACGCGGCCATCGGCCTGGATGATGTTCTGGTATTCGGTGGCGACCTTGGCGTCGGGGTCGGCCGCCACGGCGAACTTGTCGCGGCATTCCAGGCTGGAGAACTCCGCCACGCGGTCGACATTGCCGGCGGTGACGCCGATGACGGTGGCGCCCAGCTTCTTGAAGTCGTCCGTCGCCTCGGCGAACTCATGGGCTTCGATCGTGCATCCCTTGGTGAAGGCCGCCGGGAAGAAGTACAGCACCACCGGCCCCTTGCTCAGCGCCTCGTGCAGCGAGAAGGTCAGCGGCTTGCCGGCCAGGGCGCCCTGCAGCTGGAAGTCGGGCGCGGTGGCGCCCACCGGCAGCGCGGCCGAGGCCACGGTGGCGCCCCCCGCCACGGCCAGGACCGCCGCCGCGGCCAGGATGGTGCGGGCACTGTGGATGATGTTCATGGTTTGCTCCGTCCCTTTCAAAACACACGGGCCCCCACGCAGGGGGAAGACCGTTCATAATTCGCTTGAGCGGTCCGATTGGTTTGGTGCGAAATCGCCGCACATGAAAAAAAGTGGCGGGCGGACGGTCACAGGCCGCCTCAACTGCGCAAGCCCGGCGCCTCCTGCCCCGTGCGCGCCACGTATTCGGTGTAGCCTCCGCCGTATTGGTGGATGCCGTCCGGCGTCAGTTCCAGCACCCGGTTGGACAGCCGCGCCAGGAAATGGCGGTCGTGCGACACGAACAGCATAGTGCCCTCATAGGCGGCCAGGGCGGTGATCAGCATCTGCTTGGTGTCCAGGTCCAGGTGGTTGGTCGGTTCGTCCAGCACCAGGAAATTGGGCGGGTTGTACAACATCATGGCCATCACCAGACGGGCCTTCTCGCCACCCGACAGAACGCGGCATTTCTTTTCCACGTCATCGCCGGAAAAGCCGAAGCAGCCCGAAAGGGCACGCAGTGAGCCCTGGCCCGCCTGCGGGAACTTCGCCTCCAGCGCCTCGAACACCGTCTGCTCACCGTCCAGCAGTTCCATGGCATGCTGCGAGAAATAGCCCATCTTGACGCTGCCGCCGACCGTGACGGTCCCGGAATCCGGCTGGTCCGCGCCGGCGATCAGCTTCAGCAGGGTGGATTTCCCCGCCCCGTTGACGCCCATGACACACCAGCGTTCCTTGCGGCGGATGGTGAGGTCCAGCCCCTGGTAGATGACACGACTGCCATAGCCCTTGTGCACGTTCTTCAGCACCGCGACGTCGTCGCCCGAGCGCGGCGCGGGCGGAAATTCGAACGTCACCGTCTGGCGCCGCTTGGGCGGCTCGACCCGGTCGATCTTGTCCAGCTTTTTCACCCGGCTCTGCACCTGGCTGGCGTGCGAGGCGCGGGCCTTGAAGCGCTCGATGAACTTCAGTTCCTTGGCCAGCATGGCCTGCTGGCGTTCGAACTGCGCCTGCTGCTGCCGCTCGTTCAGCGCCCGCTGCTGCTCATAGAAGGCGTAGTCGCCGGAATAGCTGGTGAGCGACCCGCCGTCGATTTCGATGATCTTGGTGACGATGCGGTTCATGAACTCCCGGTCGTGGGAGGTCATGAGCAGGGCGCCGTCATAGCCCTTGAGGAACCCCTCCAGCCAGATCAGGCTTTCGATGTCCAGATGGTTGCTGGGTTCGTCCAGTAGCATGGCGTCAGGCTTCATCAGCAGGATGCGGGCCAGCGCCACGCGCATCTTCCAGCCGCCCGACAGGCCGCCCACGTCCTTGTCCATCATCTCCTGGCTGAAGCTGAGGCCGGCCAGCACCTCGCGCGCCTTCCCCTCCAGCTCATACCCGCCCAGTTCGTCGAAGCGCGCCTGCACCTCGCCATAGCGCTCGATGATCGCGTCCATCTGGTCGGCCTGGTCGGGGTCGGCCATGGCCGCCTCCAGGCTGGCCAGTTCCTTGGCCACGTCGCTGACCGGCCCGGCGCCGTCCATCACCTCCGCCACGGCGCTGCGGCCGGACATCTCTCCCACATCCTGGTTGAAATAGCCGATGGTGACCAGCTTCTCGATCGACACCTGGCCGCCGTCCGGCATCTCCTCCCCCGTGATCATGCGGAACAGGGTGGTCTTGCCGGCACCGTTGGGCCCGACCAGGCCGATCTTCTCCCCCCGGTTCAGCGCGGCCGACGCCTCCATGAACAGAATGCGGTGGCCGTTGTGCTTGCTGACGTTTTCAAAGCGGATCATGGGAGAGCGTGTTCCTGGAGACTTTTAGGGACTGAAGCGTGACGGCCCCCTTATGCCACAGGATGCGCGGCGGCATAGAGCCCTGATGGGCGGGACGCTGAGGACCATAACGATGAAAGGGGGGAACCGAAGTCCCGCTGAACGCTTCTCCGCCAGCAACGGAACCACGGGAGGCCGATCCGCCACGGACGGCCCCATAGTCGGGAGAGCGAGCGATGGCCCAGAAGACCCTTGAGACCATGTTCATTGAAGAGTTGCGGGACCTCTACAGCGCGGAACGGCAGATCGTCCGCGCCCTGCCCAAGCTGGCCAAGGCAGCCTCGGCGGAGGAGTTGAGGCAAGCCATGGAAACCCATCTGGAAGAAACCCGCGGCCAAGTGGAACGGCTGGACAAGGTGTTCGAGGCCTTGGACACCAACAGCCGCAGCCGCGGCAAGAAGTGCGAGGCGATGGAGGGCATGCTGGCCGAAGCCGGCGAGTTGCTGGACCTGGGCCTGTCGCCAGAGGCCCTGGACAGCGCCCTGATCGCCGCCGCGCAGAAGGTGGAACATTATGAAATCGCCAGCTACGGCTCCGCCATCGCCTGGGCCAAGGCCCTGGGCCTCGACGATGTGGCGGACCTGCTGGCCGAAACCCTGGACGAGGAAAAGAACGCGGACCAGGTGCTGAACAAGGCCTCCACCAGGATCAACAACTCGGCGGCCAGCCAGATCAAGGCCGCCTAAGCAACAGGGACCAGCACAGCCGCGGCCGGAATGGCCGCGGCTTCCCACCCCCACGCGGAAACGACTTGGGCGGACACCCGAGGGGGCCCGCCCAAGATCGCGGCCGCACCGCAAATCGCATCAATGGCTACGCCCGGAACGGCCGCCGCCAGCGCCACCATCGTCCGCTTCGCCATAGCCTTTCATGACATCGGCCGCCGTCTCATAGTCGGTGTCCGGCATCGCCTCCAGCATGTCCAGGACATCGCCTTCTGCACCGTTTTCCTTGGCCTTGCGGATCAGCGCCTGCTTGTCGGCGGGGAAGTCGATGCCTTTCAGGTAGTGGGCCACGTTGGCGGGGGAATGGCCACCCAATCCTCGCGTCATGTGTACTCTCCCGTTGGGAATGGCCCCCAGGGCCTGTCTGACCCCGGGCCAGTGTGTTAGGTGGAGCGGGGCGCCGAGGCGCCCCGCCCCTTATAGGTCAGTGCATGCTGCCGGAGCTGCTGCGACGCCGGCGGATCGGCTTTTCCTCGTCGTCGGACTCCGAAGATGACGAGGAGCGACTGCTGGCGCGGGAGCGCGACCGGCTGGGCGTCTCTTCCTCATCCTCGCGGCTGCTGGCCGAACGGCCCCGGCTCTGGCCACCGCGACGACCGGCTTCGGCATGCTCCTCCGGGTCACCGAAGTTGCCGCCCTGGCCCTCGTCCTCAGCGTGGCCCTCATCGTCATGGCGGGCCCGCTGGGCACGTTCATGGCGAACCTGACCACCGCGACGGCCAATCTCGGCATGGCCCTCCGGGTCGCCGAAGTAGCCGCCTTGGCCCTCGTCTTCCGCGTAGCCGTTTTCGTCACGGCGAGCCCGCTGGGCGCGTTCATGACGCACCTGACCACCCCGGCGGCCGATCTCCGAATGGCCCTCCGGATCACCGAAGTAGCCGCCCTGGCCCTCGTCCTCGGCATGGCCGTCCTCGTCGTGGCGGGCCCTCATCGCCCGCTCATGACGGACCTGGCCGCCCCGGCGGCCGATTTCCGAATGGCCCTCCGGGTCACCGAAGTAGCCGCCCTGACCGCGATCCTCCGCGTGGCCGTACTCGTCACGCCGCGCCTGCTGCGCACGCTCATGGCGAACCTGACCGCCACGCCGGCCGATCTCCGAATGGCCCTCGGTATCGCCGAAGTACCCGCCCTGGCCGCGATCTTCCGCGTGGCCGTATTCATCACGGCGCGCCTGCTGCGCACGCTCATGGCGAACCTGACCACCACGGCGGCCGATCTCCGAATGACCCTCGGGGTCGCCGAAGTAGCCGCCCTGGCCCCGGTCCTCGGAATGCCCGTACTCGTCACGGCGCGCCTGCTGCGCCCGCTCATGCCGAACCTGACCGCCACGGCGGCCGATCTCCGAATGGCCCTCGGGGTCGCCGAAGTAGCCGCCCTGGCCCCGGTCCTCGGAATGCCCGTACTCGTCACGGCGCGCCTGCTGCGCCCGCTCGTGCCGAACCTGACCGCCGCGACGCCCGATCTCCGAATGACCCTCGGGGTCGCCGAAGTAGCCGCCCTGGCCCCGGTCCTCGGAATGCCCATACTCGTCGCGGCGCGCCTGCTGCGCCCGCTCATGCCGAACCTGACCGCCACGGCGGCCTATCTCTGAATGACCCTCGGGATCACCGAAGTAGCCGCCCTGGCCGCGATCCTCGGCGTAGCCGCCACGGCTACTGCGGTAATCGCCATCGTCGTCATCCTCGCGGCTGCGCGAATGCCGGCGATCGTCGTCGTAATCCTCGTAATCCCGGCGTCCGCCCTGAGGGGCGCGGGATTGGCGGCGCGGATCCTCATATTGTTCTCGTGCCATGAATTTTCCTCCTGGCTTATCCGACAGCCGGGCAGGTGATAGGGGTGCCCGGTCCATCAAACAACGCGAGAGAGGCCGAAACGATCCTTTAATTTTCTGTATAAATCCAATTTGCCCAACATTTCAAATGCCACACACCCCACATGGAACCACACCTACCTCATACTTTATTGATTCAAAACCATAAATACTGCGAAGATAAAGCTTCGTTCCAGATTTATACGGCCATTTATCGCGCACATTCTCAAACCGACAGAAAAGGCCACGCCGGCGACCCAGCGTGGCCTATACAATGTCAGTTGAAGAAATCACGGAGCCGCCGGCGTCAACGGCGGCACAGGCATATAAGAATGGGGACCATCATCGGTTCCATCTGAAGCCGATTACCGTCCGCGCGCAGCGTCATGCCCAAAGGCGATTCTGCCGTTGGCCGATCCACTCTAGTTGGGGACCACGCCCCGATCATAGGGCAGGGTGAAGCGGAAGGCGGTGCCCACCTGGTCGGCGCTTTGCACCGTCAATTCACCGCCATGGCTTTTGACGATGGATTTGCAGATAACCAATCCCAAACCCATGCCCTCCGCCTTGGTGGAAAAAAACGGCTCGAATATGCGGCCAATAATGCTTTGGTCGATACCGGGGCCATTGTCGCGGACCTGGACCTCCATGACCGCTTCCTGCGGCTTGTCGGCAACGGCCACGGTCAGTTGACGGTCGCTCGTGCCGGCATTGGCCATGGCCTGCATGGCATTGAGGGCCAAGTTGATAACGACCTGTTTGATTTCCCCCTCATCCACCCGGGCGGTAGGCAGGCTAGGTTCGATCAGGATATGAACCTTGACGTCATATCGCTGGGCCTCGCCCTGGATGAGTTGCAGCGCGTCACGAACCAGGGCGTCCAGACTGGTGGCGTTGCGCTTGGGCGCCTTGCGCAAAAAGGTCTTGATACGCCCCACGACGTCGTTCGCCCGCTGGGCGTTCTGGCGAATCTGATGCAGGGTACTCAGGGCCCGGTCAACGTTGGGCTGCCCGTTTGTCAGCCAGCGTTCCGCCGCTGATACCGATACGGAGATCGCCGCCAACGGCTGGGCGACATCATGTGCGATCGAAGCGCTCAGCTCACCAACAGTGGAGACGCGGGCGGCATGGGCCAGGTCCGCACGAGCGTCCGTCAGCGCTTTCTGCGCCCGCTTTTGGTCGGTGATGTCGAAGCCGTAGAACAGGATGCGGCTGGCATCGCCCGACGGGGGCAGGGTCGCGCGCCAGATGATAGGCACGACCCGCCCATCCAGGGTATGCAGCACGCGCTCCCCCTGGGCCGTCAGCTTGCCCTCCATCAACGTTTGATAGACACGGACGTTGCTTTCCAGGCTGGCCGGCAGCAACTGGGGGGCGATGGCCAGGAATTGCGCTTTGCTGGTGGCGCCGAACAGCCGCAGCACCGCCTCGTTCGCGTCCACGAAACGATGGCTCTTCCGATACTGCAGCACCAGCTCAGGGTGCTCCGCCAGGAAGGCGCCGATGTCCGCAACACCTTGCGCCTTTAGGGCGGCCAGGGTGGAGCGGACACCGGACCAGTCCTCAATCAGAATGGGAATGGGGGAGGCGTCGAAATAGGTGCGCTTGAACGCCTGGTTCCGCCGGCGCGTATTAAACAACAATGCGACCAGCAGGCAGAGCAGCGACGCATTCGCCAGGGTAATGAAGAAATTATACGTCATTGCGGGGCTCGGAGGTCGAAGCGAGGCTTCACAGCGTCACAGTGCATGGCGCTGCTGACGGCTCCGGGCGGGTCTCAGGCAGGGCGACCATGGCGATCAGGCCGATCAAGCTGGTGATGATGAGGTAATAGGCGGGGGAAATGGGGTCGCCGGTGTATTGCGTCAGCCAAGTGATGATGAACTGCGTCGTTCCGCCGAACAAGGAAATGGTAAAGCCATAGACCATGGCCAAGCCACCCGCCCGCACGGGGCGGGGCAGCAGCTCGGTTATGGCGGTCAGGCTGGCGGCGCCGCTGACGGCGCCCAGCGCGGCCAGCAAACCCGAGGCCGCGAGCATCGCCGCGGCACCGGGCCGTTCCAGCATCAGCGCGAAACAGGGGTAGGCCAGCAAGGCTAAAGCCAGGCGAGGCAGCAGCATGACCGGGCGCCGGCCCACCCGGTCCGCCAGCCAGCCGCCAGCAAGGGCGAAGACCATGACACAGCCGCCCACCATGGCGGTAACGGCGATGGACGCCGCCGGCGGCATCCGCAGGATGGTCAGCGCATAAGTTGTCATGTAGTTGGTGGTGAAGGTGGTGACCGTGCCGCACAACAGCACCGGGACAGCGACCAGCAGGGTCCGCCGGTGGCGGGCCAAGTCTCGGACCAGGCTGGCCGTGCCGGCCGCCGGCCGGGCATCCGCCGGCAGGCACCGGCGCAAATACAGGCCGGCGGGCAGGATGGCCAGCCCCGGCAGCAGCAGCAGACGCCAGCCCCACTGTTCCATGACGGCCTGCGGCAGGCAAAGGGTCAGCCCCAGACCCAGCAGCCCGGCCGCCAAGGTGGCGCCACCTTGGCTCGCCAGTTGCCAGGCCGTATAAAGGCTGCGGCGCCGCGCCGGGGCCAGTTCCAATAACAGGGCGGTCGACGCCCCAACCTCGCCCCCCAACGCGAAGCCCTGGATCAGACGGGCCAGCACAATCAGCGTGGGACCTGCCATGCCGATGCTGGCATAACCGGGCGTCAGGGCCAGGATCAACAGGCCCACCGCCATCAAGCCAATGGTCAGGGTCAAGGCCGGGCGCCGTCCCCGGCGGTCGGCGTAGAACCCGATGATGATGGCGCCGATGGGGCGGGCCAGGAAGCCAACGCCAAATACCGCGGTGGCCAGCAATAGCGCCGTCCAGGGCTCCCCAGCCGGGAAGAAGACCCGGCCGATGCTGACGGTGATGAAGGCATAGGTGCTGAAGTCGTAGAATTCCAGGGCGTTGCCCAGCACCAGCGCGGTGACCAGCCTGGGCCCCGAAAGGGGACGGCCTTCCCGCGAGTTGGCAACCGTTCGCACCGTCCGTCCTTTCTCTGCGCCATGTGCCAGCCCATACCGGCATGGATGCGATCTATCAAGCGCGGCGAGGCACCGGCCCCAGCCTCCAGGCAAGGGTAAGGCGCGCCAAACCTAAACCATAGTTGGGAGCGTCGCCCACCCCTCCCGGGGGGTAGCACGAGCAAGGGTGCGATTCCATAAATTGCCCGGCAACGCACCATAAGATCCGTTTGCCGCAACAGCCGTCCTCGGCACCCGGGCGTTCGTCATGCGGAGGAGAGAGTTCAGGCAACGAACGCCGTGGGCGCCGGCCGCTTGAAGATGCTTGCCGGCATGGGATCGTTCAGCTTCATGAGGCGGCTGCGCGCCCGGTTCACCCGGCTCTTGACCGTGCCTACGGCGCAACCGCACCGGTCGGCTGCCTCCTCATAACTGGCACCGCCAGCGCCGACCAGCAACAGCGCCTGCCGCTGCTCCACAGGCAGACGGGCCAGCGCCGCCGCCACCTCCCGTCCTCGTATCCGCCATTCCTGGCGGGGCTCCACCGCCAATTGGGCGTAATAAGCGCCGTCGGGGTCGCCCTGTTCCCGCCGGCGCTGCTTGACCATAGCGTAGAAGTGATTGCGCAGGATGGTGAAAAGCCAGGCGCGCAGGCAACTGCCGGGGTGGAACTGACCCGCGTGCGCCCACGCCCGCACCACCGTTTCCTGAACCAGATCCTCCGTGTCCGCGTCATTGCGAGCCAGGGATTTGGCGAAGGCGCGCAGGCTGGGCAGCAATTCCAAGACATCGCCGTGAAAACCGAGGTAGGGCTCCACACTCATTCTGAGAACTCTCCCACATTGCGGAAAATACTGGGAACTCCACATCCTGTTTATTGGGGATTTCCGCCTACCGAACGCCCTCAATGTTTGCGCGCCGTGCCCGGTGCGGCCATGCCGCGGTGCTGCTCCGCCAACATCTCATTCGGGGTGATGTTGGCCAGCGTCGCTTGCAGCTTGTTCTTCCAGCCGCTGACCACATCGGCCTGCCCGTTCATGACGGCATCGAAGCCGTCGCGGGCCACCTTGGCCGGGTCGTCCTTCTGGGTGGTGCCGATGTCGGTGTCCAGCAATTCGGCGCGGCGGAAGAACTCCGTCTGCGTCGGGCCGGGCATGAGACAGGATACGGTGACGCCCGTGTCCTTAAGTTCGTTGCGCAGGGCGAAGGCGAAATTGTCCAGGAACGCCTTGCTGGCGTTGTAGACGGCCTGGTAGCTGCCGGGAATGAAGCCGGCGATGGAGCCGGTGATGAGGATGCGGCCGGAGTTCACCAGCCGCATGTCCCGGCCCACCTTGTGGATAAGGTAGACGGTGCCGGTCACGTTGGTGTCGATCACCCGTTTGGCCTTGGCGAAGTCCTGGTCCAGGAAGCCCTTGCCCAGGCCGCGTCCGGCATTGGCGAACAGGATGTCGACCGGGCGCCCCGTGGCCTGGATGGTGGTGTAGAGGGTGTCCACGCCCTCCACCGTGGCCAGGTCCGCTTCCACCGCGTCAACGTGCACGCCCATGGCGCGAAAGGTTTCAGCGGCGATATGGATTTCCGGTTCGTCGGCAGCGATCACGAGGTCGAAGCCGTTCTGGGCGCACAGCTTGGCCAATTCGTAGCCGATGCCGGTGGACGCGCCGGTGACGACGGCCAACAGGCGCACGGGCGCGCGGGAAGCAGCCATGGCGTTACTCCTTCACGATAGGGGTTGGGACTGCCCGCCTCAGGGCCGCAACACGACCTTGATGCAGCCGTCCTTCTTGTCGCGGAACGTCTTGTAGAGATCCGGCCCCTCCTCCAGCGACGCGCGGTGGGTGATGACGAAGGAGGGGTCGATGTCCCCCTCTTCGATCCGCCGCAGCAGGTGGGGCAGGTAACGCTGGACCGGTGTCTGGGCCATGCGGAAGGTCAGCCCCCGGTTGATGGCGGAGCCCATGGGGATCTTGTCCAGGAAGCCGCCATAGACGCCAACGATCGACACGACGCCGAAGTTGCGGCAGCACATGATGGCCTGGCGCAACACATGGGGACGGTCGGTGCCCATGAAGGTGGCGACCTTGACCCGGTCGATCACGGCATCGAACCCGCTGCCGATATCCGGCTCGGTGCCCACGGCATCGATGCAGGCGTCCGCCCCCCGGCCCTGGGTCAGGTCCATGATGCGGTCGTAGATGTCCTCTTCCTTGAAATCCAGGGTCACCGCCCCGCCCTGGCGGGCCAGGGCCAGCCGCTCGGGCACGTGATCGACGGCGATCACCCGCTCGGCTCCCAGCAGGTAGGCGCTGCGGATGGCCATCTGGCCCACCGGCCCGCCCCCCCAGATGGCGATGGTGTCGCCCGGCTGGATGTTGCAGAAGTCGGCGGCCATGTAGCCGGTGGGGAAGATGTCCGACAGGAACAGAGCCTGCTCGTCGGTCAGGCCGCTGGGCACCTTGATGGGGCCGACATCCGCATAAGGAACGCGGAGATATTCCGCCTGGCCGCCGCTGTAGCCGCCCAGCAGATGCGAATAGCCGAACAGCCCCGCCGGGGAATTACCCCACAGCTTCGTGGCCTTCGACCTGTCGGGGTTGGAGCGTTCGCAGGCGGAGTAGTAGCCGCGCTTACAGAAAAAGCATTCCCCGCAAGAGATGGTGAAGGGCACGACCACCCGGTCGCCAACCTTCAGGTTGCCCACACCGCTGCCCACGGCGACGACTTCGCCCATCGTCTCGTGGCCCAGCACATCCCCGCTTTCCATGGAGGGGATGATGCCGTCGTAAAGATGGACGTCCGAACCACAGATGGCGCAGGCCGTCACCTTGATGACGCAGTCCCGGGCATGCTCGATCGTCGGATCGGGAACATGCTCGCACCGGACGTCCCCCTTGCCGTGCCAGGTCAGCGCTTTCATGGGAATCCCTTCCATGGTGGATGGCTCGGAACGTCCCTTCCCCGATGGTCAGCGCCCATTCCCGCCCAGCGGGGCTGGCCCGGGGTGAAAGGATGGGACCGCATCCCGGACGGGGATGGGGCGCAGGGTGGCGGTGGTTCCGAATGCGCCATAAATCCCTGAGGAAGGGCCGGGTTCCCCCAGCCAGGCGGCGCCTCTGAAATTTATTGGCTGAAACCTCAGGCCAGCGCCCGTTCCCGGCCAACCAGCGTCAGCATGCACGACATGAAAGCGTCCTGCCGTACCGGCTTGGTCAAGACCGGGACGTGGGGGTACTTGGCCTGCATCCCGGGCGACAACATTTGCCCGCTGTAGAAAAAGAAGGGAATCCCGCGCTGCGACAGGACGTCAGCCACGGGTTCCGACGTATCCCGGCCCAACCGGACATCCAGGATGGCCGCCGTCAACCCGGGATCACGGGCCGCGACCAGCGCCTGCGGCACCGTGGCGGCGCTGAGAATCTCGGCACCGGCCTCGCGGAACGTCTCTTCCAGGTTGAGGGCGATCATGACCTCGTCATCGGCGACCAGGATGCGTGTGCCGGCCAGCGGCAATTCCGGATCAGTCGTCGTCGCCATCCCGCTCCTCCTCCTCCAAGTCGATGTCCATGGTGCAAATGAGGCCGCCGGGCTCGAAACGCCGTGTCACCGCCGCGCCGGGCAGACCCCGTTCAATAAGAACACCGCCAAAGCCATGATGTTCCGGCGGGACGACGGGCGGGCCATCGAACTCCTGCCACGTCACCGTCAGCAGCGGCGCGCCCTCGCGGTCTTGCCGGGCCCAGCTCAGCACCACCCGTCCGCAGGCCACGGAAAACGCGCCGTACTTGGCGGCGTTGGTCGCCAGTTCGTGCAGCACCAGGCCAAAGGGGGTCGCCAGATGGGGCGGCAGCAGGACGTTCTCCCCCTCCAGGCGCAGGCGTTGCGGATCGGCGCTGATATAGGCGGCAAGCTGGATGCGGGCCAGGGCCATCAGTTCCGCCCCCTCCCACTGGCAGTCCACCAGCAGGGCGTGTGCGCGGGCCAGCGCGGTCAGGCGCCCCTCGAACAGGTCGACGAAGCGCTCGTTCGACCCCGCGGTGCGCAAGGTCTGGCGGGCCAGGGACTGCACGACCGCCAGCGTGTTGCCCACCCGATGGCGCAGTTCGCCCAGCAACAGCTGGCGGCGTTGTTCCCACTTCTTCTGGTCGGTGACGTCGCGGGTGCTTTCCAGCACAAGCCGCCGCCCTCCGACCTCGATCATCTCGATCTGGCTTTCCACGGTCAGCACCCGGCCGTCCTTGGTGGTATGCCGCAGTTCGCCGCTCCAGGCACCCTTTTCGGACAGCGCCCGGCGAACGATGTCGAAGCTTCCCTCAACCGGCGTTGAGCGCAGCAGGTCGGCCACGTCCCGCCCCTTCGCCTCCTCCCGCGAATAGCCGTAGAGATCCTCGCTGCCCCGGTTCCACTGGACGATGCCGTGGTCATATTCCCAGACGAAGATGGGCGCGCGGGAGAATTCCACCAGGCGCATTTCCTGCTTCAGCCGCGCGTCGCTGTCCCGCAGCGCGCCCTCCACCCGCCGCCTCTCTGTGATGTCGACGAAGGTGACCACCACGCCGTCGATCCTGTCATCCACCGTGCGATAGGGGCGGATGCGGACAAGGTACCAATCGCCCCCCCGGCTCTTCACCTCATGCTCCAGCAAGGTCAGTTCGCGCAGGACGGCATGTGCGTGGTCGGCCAGCTGGTCGTAATCCAGCTGGTGGGTGAAGTCGGTGATGGGGCGGCCGGCGTCGGTGGCGGTGATGTTGAACAGCTCGGTCACGCGCGGGGTGAACCGCTTGATGCGCAGCGCCGGGTCCAGGAACAGGGTGCCGAAATCCGCCGCCGCCATCAGGTTCTGCAGGTCGCTGTGCGCCCGGGACACGCTGGCCAGCTTCTGCTTCAGCTCATTGTTGACGGTCTGCAGCTCCTCATTGGTGGATTGCAGCTCCTCCTTGCTGGTTTCCAACTCTTCGGAGGTGGAGCGGTATTCCTCGTTGATGGATTGCAGTTCCTCGTTGGCGGCGCGCAGCTCCTCGTTGGTGGCCTCCGCCTCCTCGCGGGTCGCCCGCAGGCGGCTCTGGGCCATCTGCAACTCTTCCTGCAAACGGCGGACGGTTTCGTCGTTCGGCTCCCGGGCCAGGTCGTCATCCACCCCAGTGTCACCGTTGGCCCGCACCGCCTCGCCCTCGATGAACAGCACCAGGGCGTAGCGGCCGGGGTCCCCCTCCTCCAGCACCGGCTTCACCTGCACATAGACGCGCTGGGGCTGTCCATCGAAGCGCACCGCCAGGGGGCGGCTGAGCGTGGTTTCCCCGCGATCGAAGGCGCGATGCAGGGCCGCCTCCAGATCGAAACGCAATTCGGGCCGCACCATGTCGGTGGCCACCGTGGTGACCGGCCCACCGGACGGCTGAAGGAAGCGGCCGGCGGTTTCGGACAAATGGATGGCACGGTGGGTTTCATCCACCAGCATGCTGGGTGGGGCCACCCGTTCCAGCATCTGCCGGTGCAGCGCCACCGCCCCCCCGGCGCCGGCGGAACGATGGGCCGGGGCGCCCCGGCTGGGAGCGGCCTGGTGGGTGCTGGGCATGATGGGCAAGGCCGTCCGTCTCTCCCCCGTGTTGGGCACCATGCGGTAGATGCGCGCGTCCCGGTCGATGGCGCGAAACAGGCCGGGTGGATTGTCCGCGCTTTCCGACGCGCCCAGGAACAGGAAGCCGCCGGTGTTCAAGGCGTAATGGAAGGTGGTGTAGACCTGATGCTGCAGCTCGCGGTCCAGATAGATCAGCAGGTTACGGCAGGACACCAGGTCGACGCGGGCGAAGGGCGGGTCGCGCAGGACGCTGTGGCTGGCGAACATGACGACGTCGCGCAGTTCCCGGCGCACGCGGTAATGCTCCCCCTCCCGCTGGAAAAAGCGGCGCAGACGCTCCTCCGCGATGTCCTGGTCGATGGCGACGGGGAAACAGCCTTCGCGGGCGACGACCAGCGCGTCGGTGTCCAGGTCCGATCCGAAAACCTGGATCTCGGGCCGGACGTCGCGCCGCGCCGCTTCCTCCAACAGCAGCATGGCGATGGAGTAGGCCTCCTCACCGGTGGCGCAGGCCGGCACCCAGATACGGATGCTGTGGGCCGCCTCCTTACCCTCGAACAGCTGGGGGATGACCAGGGTCTCCAACTGTTCAAACGCCCGCTTGTCGCGGAAAAAGGTGGTGACGGAGATCAGGAAGTCGGCGAACAGGGCATGCACCTCGTTCGCGTGTTCCCGCAGGTGGGTGTAATAGTCGGCCAGGGTGTCGTGCTGTGTCACCTGCATGCGCCGCGTCACCCGGCGGGCGATGGTGGCGCGCTTGTACTGGCTGAAATCATGCCCCAGGCGCACGCGGACATGGGCCAGGATGCGGCGCATGATATCGTCGTCATCCGCCGGGGGCGCCAGCGGCACGCCGTCCCGCCGCTTGCGCAACAGGTCGGCCAGTTGGCGGGCCAGGTCACGCACCGGCAGCACGAAGTCGGCGGCATCGGTGGCGATGGCGTTGCGCGGCATGGACGCGAACTCCGCCTCGTCCGGATCCTGCACCAGGACGATGCCGCCCACCTCCTTGATGGCCCGCACGCCGGCGGCGCCATCGGCGCCCGCCCCGGTCAGGATGATAGCGAAGCCGTCGCTGTGCTGCGCCGCCAGGGAGCGGAAGAACAGGTCGATGGGCGCGCGCTTGGCCCGCGGCTCATCGAACGGCAGGGCCGAGATCATGTGGTCGGCGATGTTCAGCGCGCTGTCGGGGGCGATGACATAGACATGGTTGTTGCGCAGGTGCACCTGGTCAGACACCTGCGACACCGGCATGCGGGTGCGGGTCGCCAGGATGGTGGCCAGTTCGCTGCGCCGTTCCGGGTTCAGGTGGATGACCACGACGAAGGCGGCGTTGGGCTCATCGGGCAGCGCCTCGAAAAAGGCCTGCAGCGCCTTCACCCCACCCGCCGACGCCCCGATACCGACGATGGGCGGATCGGTTTCCAACTCCACATGCCCCTCCACACGCCCGTTTTCCACCCTGCGCGTGGCGGGGCAGGTCGGCGTAAGCCATTGAAACCATGGGTGCCGCCCATGCTCCCGCAGCCCCGTTTCCCTCCCTTGAAAAGCGCAGTCCAGGGCGCTCGGCGCAAGGACGAAAAAGGGCCTATGCCCAAGGCCGGCACTCAATCAGCCAATGTGTAAGCCCGGACGTAGTCGCCTATCTTGGTGCCGAATGAGCCGTGGCCGCCGTCCACCGTAACGATGTATTGCCGCCCCCCTTGTTCATAGGACATGGGCGTGGACTGCCCGCCGGCGGGCAGCCTGTCCTGCCACAGCAAGCGCCCATCGGTGACGTCGTAGGCCCGGATGGCATAGTCCATGGTGGAGGTCAGGAACACCACGCCCCCCGCCGTCACCAGCGGCCCGCCCAGCATGGGCACCCCCAGTTCCAGCGGAACCGGCAGGGGGGCCATGTCGCGGATGGTGCCCACGCGGTGCCGCCACACCACACGGTTGGTGCGCAGGTCTATGGCCGCCAGCTCGCCCCAAGGCGGTTGCAGGCAGGGAATGCCCAAGGGGGAGAGGAAAACCCCCAGACTGGCGCCGAAGGGAGTGCCATACATGGGCTGCACGCCCAACTCGGTCCCCGGCGGATGCTGGCCGTTGGGCGCCGCCGGATTGTCGTGCCCGCGCGGGATCAGGCGGGAGACGAAGGGCAGCGACATGGGGTTGGCGATGGCCACCTGACGCCGGCCGTCCACGGCCAGGCCTCCCCATTCGAACATGCCGAGGTCGCCGGGAAAGACCAGCGTGCCTTGAACCGAGGGCGGCGTGAACGGCCCCTCGTACCGCAGCCGCTTGAACAGGATGCGGCAGGCCAACTGATCGAACATCGTGCCGCCCCACATCTGGGCGCCGGTCAGCCGCTGCCGGGGCCGGAAGCTGAGTTGCGAGGCGGGCTGCGTCGGCGCCAGCCGGTCACCCGGCGCGGGGCCCTGGGGCACCGGCACCTCGGGCGCCGGGACGATGGGATGTCCATCGCGCCGGTCCAGCACGAAGATATTGCCGGTCTTGGCCGGGACATAGACGGCCGACACCGGGCCGTCGCGCGTGGCGATGTCGGCCAGGCTGGGCTGGGCGGGCACATCCATGTCCCAGATGTCGTGGTGCACGTTCTGATAAGACCAGCGCAGCTTGCCCGTGGCGATGTCCAGCGCCACCAGCGCGCTGTCGTACCGTTCCTGCGCCGGCGTCCGGTTACCGCCCCAGATGTCGGGCGACGCCGACCCCAGGGGCACGTAGACCAGCCCCAGCGCTTCATCCACCGCCGAGACCGCCCAGGAATTAGGCGACCCGGCGGTGAAATGGTGGGTGGGCGACGGCATCTCGTTGGGGTCCGGGTTACCGGCGTCGAAGGCCCACAGCAGGCGGCCGCTGTAGACATCGAAGCCGCGGATGACGCCGGAAGGCACCTTGCCCGAGTAGTTGTCGATGACGGCGCCGCCCATGATCAGCACCTTGTCCGTCACCGCCGGCGGTGAGGTGCCCTGGTAGAAGCCGACCTGCTTGACCTCGCTCCCGCGCTTCAGGTCGATCTGGCCATGGTCGCCGAAGCCCTGGCACGGCTGCCCGGTCTGGCCATCCAGGGCGAACAGGCGGCCATCGTCGGTGGGCAGATAGACGCGGGTGGGGCATTCCGCCGGCGCCGGCGTTCCGTCAGCCGCCGTGGCATCGGGCCGGGTGCGGTGGAAGGCGACCCCTCGGCAGGTCATATGCTGGAAACTGGGATCACGCCGCACCTGGGGATCGAATTTCCAGCGCAGCTTGCCCGTCGCGGCCTCCAGCGCGAAGACGATCTGGTGCGGGGAGCAGGTGTAGAGCAGATCGCCGACCTTCAGGGGCGTCACCTCCGTCGTGATTTCGGCGGGATCATCGGGGCCGGGCAGGTCGCCGGTGCGGAACTGCCAGGTGAGCTTCAGGCGCCCCACAGTGCGCGGGGTGATCTGCGCCAACTCGGAGTACCGGTCACCCCGGCCGCTGCCGCCATAGGCCGTCCAGTCGTCGGCGGCCTGGTCCACGGCCGGGGGCTCCAGCCCCGTCGGCGCCACTGTGCCCCGTATGGCATGGCGATCGCGGGCCAGGGAGACGCCGACAACCACCAGGGCCAGCGCCAGCATGGCGCCCAAAGCCAGCAGCGGGCCCCTGCCTACCTGCCTCTCGCCTACCGGCGCCAGGGTGCGGGTGATGAAGGGCAGCATGAGCCACGCGCCCAGGGGAACCAGGACATCGCCCCGGGGCGCCAGCGCCCAGAAATCGAACCCCACCTCCCACACCGCCCAGGCCATGGTGGCCAGCACCACCACCGCGTAAAGCCACAGCGCCGCCGCCCGCCGGCGCCACAGCAGCAGGGCGACGACCACCAGGGCGATACCGGCCGCGAGGTAATAGGGACTGCCCCCCAGGACGATGAGCCAGCCGCCGCCCAGCATGAGGTAGATGCCGAACAGCGCCACCACCACGGCCGTCGCCAGGAACAGCCGCTTGTCCCAGGACGGACTCATAATGAGGGCTTCCCAGCCGCCACCTTGGCAAAATGGAGCGTCAGCCCCACGCCGGTCCCCAGCGCGCCCAGCGCCGCCACCCCGAAGTCCGGCGTCAGCACCGCCGTCACCGGGTACAGCGACCATAGGGCCAGGCCGATGACGATGTTGGCGAACCCCCAGAGGAAGTTGACCAGGGGTGGACTGTCCCCGACCGCCGGCGGCTTGGCGAACGGCGTGGGAAAGGGGCGGCCATGCAGGCCCGCCACCAGGTGGGGAATGCCGTTGCACAGGAAGGCACCGGCGAAGAACAGGGCGACATAATCCATGGGTGATCACCGGGACGGCTGGTGGGGGCGAAGCGCCCCGCATCGGGCATTGAAAGGCTTGGGCCGTGGGAAGGTTCCGGGCGCCTTCGTTTGACATTTCGAGAGATATCGAATTATCGTGGGGATCATGAACGACCTGCCCAACATCGACGCCGACCGGTTCGATCTTCCGGACCTGGACAAGCTCACGCCCAAGCGGATTTCCAGCCATCCGCCGCGCATCCTGCTGCTCTATGGCTCCCTGCGGGAACGGTCCTACAGCCGCTTCCTGACGCAGGAGGCCGCGCGCCTGCTGCAACGGTTCGGCTGTGAAACCCGCATTTTCGATCCCGCCGGCCTGCCCCTGCCGGACAGCGTGCCCCCCACCCATCCCAAGGTGGCGGAGCTGCGCGAGCTGTCGATCTGGTCCGAGGGGCAGGTCTGGTGCTCCCCCGAGCGGCACGGAACCATCACCGGCGTGTTCAAGAGCCAGATTGACTGGCTGCCCCTGGAAACGGGCAGCGTTCGCCCCACCCAGGGCCGCACCCTGGCGGTGATGCAGGTCTGCGGCGGCAGCCAATCCTTCAACGCCGTCAATGCCCTGCGGGTGCTGGGGCGGTGGATGCGCATGGTGACCATCCCCAACCAGTCGTCGGTGGCCAAGGCCTATCAGGAGTTCGACGACGACGGCCGCATGAAGCCGTCCGCCTACTACGACCGTGTGGTGGACGTGATGGAGGAGTTGGTGAAGTTCACCCTGCTGGTGCGCGACCGCGCCGACTACATGGTCGACCGCTACAGCGAGCGGAAGGAGGCCGCGGCCAAGGAGCCGAAGCCCGATTTGGGGGCCGTGGCCATGAGCCACGAGACGCCGGCGGCGGGCAAGGCCTGACCGTTATGGAACCGAAAGCCGCCATCGGGGCCTTCGCCGCCCTGGCACAGGAAACCCGCCTGGGGGTGTTCCGCCTGCTGGTGCAGGCGGGGCCGGACGGGCTGAACGCTGGGGACATCGCCGCCCGCGTCGGCGTGCCGGCATCCACCCTGTCGCATCATTTGGGCATTCTGGAACGGGCGGGTCTGCTGCGCGCCTGGCGGGTACAGCGGCAGATTTACTACGCCACCGATTATGACGGCACCCGCCGCCTGCTGGACTTCCTGATGCAGGATTGCTGCGGCGGTGTGCCGGAGCTGTGCCGCACCGACATTGCCAAGACGATCGACTGCTGCCCGAAGCCGGCCATCATCCAGGGGGCGTCATGAGCCGCGTCACGATCTACCACAACCCCGCCTGCGGCACGTCCCGCAACGTCCTGGCCCTGCTGGAGCGGGCGCGGACGGAACCCGAGGTGGTGGAGTATCTGAAGACCCCACCCAGCCGCGACGTCCTGGCCGACCTGATCCGGCGCATGGGCCTGCCCGTCCGCCAGGTGTTGCGCCGCAAGGGCACGCCCTATGCGGAGCTTGGCCTGGACGATCCGAAATGGACCGACGACGAGTTGCTGGATTTCATGATGGCCCACCCCATCCTGATCAACCGGCCCATCGTGGTGACGCCCCGAGGCGTGACGCTCTGCCGGCCGTCTGACGTCGTCCTGGACCTGCTGCCCGATCTGCCCCCCATGGATATTAATCTCGCGGACCTCGACAAAGAGGAAGGGGTGCCCTTCCTGAAGGATACACCGATCCCGGCCTCCCACCCCGGCCTGGTGGCGGCGCTGACGGCCGCTGGCCTGCCAGTGGCGGACCTCGCTGACGGCGAGGGCAAGTTCTTCGCCTATTGGACCCTGGGCGGCACGCTCGCGGGCTATGGCGGCTACGTGCCGCTGGACGCCGACGTCCTGGTCCGCTCCGTAGTGGTGCCGGCAGCGGCGCAGGGCAAGGGCATCGGCCGCACCCTGGTGGCCCTGCTGCTGCGCCGAGCCTGGGAGGAAGGTCACCAGCGGGCTTGGTTGCTGACCACGTCCGCCGGCGGCTTCTTCGAGAAGGCCGGGTTCAAGCCCGTCTCCCGCGACCAGGCCCCGGCCTCCGTCCTGGCCACGCCCCAGGCCCAGGGCCTGTGCCCCTCCACCGCGACGCTGCTGTCGCGGACCATCACCGTCTGAGGACTGCCGCCATGTCCCGCTTCGAACGGTACCTCAGCCTTTGGGTGGCGCTGTGCATCGTCGCCGGCATCGCCCTGGGCCACCTGCTGCCGGGCGTGTTCAGCACCGTGGCGGCGGCCGAGGTGGCCAAGGTCAACCTGCCGGTGGCCGGGCTGATCTGGCTGATGATCATCCCCATGCTGCTGAAGATCGACTTCGGCGCCCTGGCGCAAGTGAAGGAGCATTGGCGGGGGGTGATGGTCACCCTGTTCATCAACTGGGCGGTCAAGCCCTTCTCCATGGCGCTGCTGGGTACGCTGTTCATCGGCACCCTGTTCGCCGGCCTGCTGCCGGCCGGGCAGGGCCCGTCCTACATCGCCGGCCTGATCCTGCTGGCGTCCGCCCCCTGCACGGCCATGGTGTTCGTCTGGTCCAACCTTTGTGAAGGCGAACCACACTACACCCTGAGCCAAGTGGCGCTGAACGACGTGATCATGGTGTTCGCCTTCGCGCCGCTGGTGGGCCTGCTGCTGGGCGTGGCCTCCATCACCGTGCCCTGGGCCACCCTGGCGCTATCCGTCGCCCTCTACATCGTCGTGCCGGTGGTGGTGGCGCAAGGTTGGCGCCGCGCCCTACTGGCGGGCGGCGAGACGCGGCTGAAGCGCGCCCTGTCCGTCCTGCAGCCGCTGTCCCTGGTGGCGCTGCTGACCACGCTGGTGCTGCTATTCGGCTTCCAAGGGGAGCAGATCCTGGCCCAGCCTGTGGTGATCGCCCTGCTGGCCGTGCCCATCCTCATCCAGGTCTACCTGAACGCCGGCCTGGCCTATCTACTGAGCCGGCGGTTCGGCGTCGCCTGGTGCGTGGCGGCCCCGGCGGCCTTGATCGGCGCCAGCAACTTCTTCGAGCTGGCCGTGGCCGCCGCCATCAGCCTGTTCGGCCTCAATTCCGGGGCGGCGCTCGCCACCGTGGTGGGCGTGTTGGTGGAGGTGCCGGTGATGCTCTCGGTGGTGCGCCTGGTGAAGGCGTCCCGCCCCTGGTACGAACGGCAGTCCCTTTAAAAAGCGCTCGGTGTCCCCAACGGGCCTGCGGCGAAAAAGGCATGGACGGGCCGAAACGGCACCGGTATCTAGTTATGTTATAACATAACGTACATGGTGCCGTATGTCCCCGCCCTCCCCCTTGATTCATCTGCGCGCCCTGCGTCACCGGGTGGCCGGCCGCCTCGTGCTGGACCTGCCGGATTGGCGGGTTGAAGACGGGGAGCACGGCCTGCTTCTGGGGCCCAGCGGCAGCGGCAAGACCACGTTGCTGCAGATCATCGCGGGGCTGCTGTCCCCCACCAGCGGGCAGGTCATAGTGGCCGGCCAGGACATGACGAGCCTCAGTGAAGGCGTGCGCGACACGGTGCGCGGTGCCTGCGTCGGCCTGGTGTTCCAGCAGTTGCACCTGGTGAACGCCTTGACCCTGGCCGACAATCTGCGCCTGGCGCAGCGTCTGGCGGGTTATCCGCTGGATGATGACCGCGTCGCCCATCTGCTGGCGCGTATCGGCCTGGCCAGCAGGGCGGAGGCCCGTCCCCAACAGCTTTCCCAGGGTGAACGCCAGCGGCTGGCCATCGCCCGCGCCGTCGTCAACCGCCCCGCCCTGGTCCTGGCGGATGAGCCGACCAGCGCGCTGGACGACGGCAATTGCCAGCGCCTGCTGGACCTGATGCTGGAACAGGCGGCGGAGAACGGGGCCACCCTGCTGATCGCCACCCACGATGCCCGATTGAAGGCCCGCCTGCCCGCCCGCCTGACCCTGGCGGCGTCCGTTCTGGAGGTGGTGGCATGAGTGGCCGCACCGTTATCGGCGGCGGCCTGGGCCCGTTCGGGCTCAGTCTGGCCTATTTGCGCCAGAACCGCCTGGCCACGGGCCTGAACCTGTTGCTGCTGGCCCTGGGCGTGGCCGCCATCGCCGGGCTGGCGCTGATCGACAACCAGATGCAGGGGCGGCTGACCCGCGATGTCGCCGGCATAGACCTGGTGGTGGGCGCCAAGGGCAGTCCGTTGCAGTTGATCCTGTCCAGCGTCTACCAGGCGGACGTGCCCACGGGGAATGTCCCCCTGTCCACCCTGGACGATTTGCGGCGCAACCCGCTGGTCAAGCAGGCCATCCCGGTGGCCATGGGCGACAGCTACCACGGTTTCCGCATCGTCGGGACCACGGCGGATTATCCCGCCCATTACCAAGCGGCCCTGGCGCAGGGGCGCATGTTCGCCACCGCCATGGAGGCGACCGTGGGCGCCACAGTGGCGCGCAGCGCCAACCTGCATGTGGGCGACAGCTTCGCCGGCAGCCACGGCCTAACCCCCGGCGGGGAGGTGCATGCCCACACCCCTTACACCGTGGTCGGCATCCTGGCCCCCACCGGCACCGTTGTGGACCGTCTGGTGCTGACGCCGGTGGAAAGCGTCTGGGCGGTACATGACCATCACCATCATCACAATGATGGTGATGACGACGATCACGACGCGGACCATGATGCGCCCCATTCCGCCGAGGCCGGCGCGCAGCCCCCGCGCGAGGTGACCGCCATCCTGGTGCGCTATGCCTCGCCCCTCGCCGCCGCCCGGCTGCCCCGCGCCATCAACAGCGAAACCGGGGCCCAGGCGGCCAGCCCCGCCGTGGAATTGGTGCGGCTGATGTCGTTGCTGGGTGCCGGGCTGGACGCCTTCCGCGCCGTGGGCGTGCTGCTGGTGGTGACATCGGCGCTGGGCACCTTCGTCGCACTGACCAACGCCCTGCAGCAGCGGCGTTATGATCTGGCCGTCATGCGCAGCCTGGGCGCCAGCCGGGCCCGCATCGTCATCCAGATCGGGGTGGAAGCGCTGCTGGTCAGCGGTACCGGGACCGTGGCCGGCCTGGTCCTGGCCCATGGCGGCATCGCCCTGTTCGCCCTGCTGTCGCCCAGGGCGCGGGACTTCGGCCTCAGCCCCTTCACCGTGGTGCCGGCCGACCTGGGCCTGCTGGGCCTGGGCATCGCCGTCGCGGCGGTGGCGGCGGCCCTGCCAGCCATCCAAGCCTACCGCACCGACGTGGCCCGGACGCTGGCGCGGGGTTGAAAGCTAGTGACACCACTGCGTGCCGTAGGGCGTGGGATGGCAGCATAGGCCGGCGGAACCGTGCGGGGCGTCGGGGCCCAGACTGTCCTGATAGGCGCGCGCGGCCTCGCGCCACTTTTCCTCCCGCATGTTGCGGACGGCGGCGGCGGCCATCTCCGCATCCTCAGCCGTTGAGGGCGCCGATGGGGTCGCCGCTGGCGATGCGCCCCCTTGCGGAGTGCCGGCCGGCGTCGGTACGGGCGGAGGAAGTGACGACGCGGCGGGCGATGGCGCCGGGTCGGCAACCCGGGCCGCCCCCGACCCGCTGGCGAGGCAGGCGGCAACCAGCATCGTCCAAAGCATCCCCTTGCGCGTCATAGCGCCCCACCTTTCCATCGCCTATCGAAACCGCCAAATTGTGATATGTTATATCATAACTTGTTCACGGCGACCATTCTTGGAAATCCCCATGCCGCTGCCCCGCTTGCCCGTCCTGCTGCTGGCCCTGGCCCTGCCCGCCTTCACTCCGGCCCCCGCCCTGGCCCTGCGCCTGGAAAAGGGGACGGCGCCCAAGGTCCAGGACATCCCGCGCGCCACCCTGGGCTGGGACAAGATCGCCGATGTGAAGGAGATCGAGGTGAAAGTGAAGAACGGCACGCGGCTGCGCGCCGTCTTCGGCCCCACGGTGCAGCATATGGCGGGGCAAAGCCTGACGCTGGGCGGATACATCATCCCGCTGGACCAGACGGAACACTCGACCCACTTCCTGCTGAGCGCCCTGGCCCCCAGTTGCCCCTTCTGCCCGCCGCCCGGCGCGGCCGACGTGGTGGAGGTGCGCACGACCGAGCCTGTCACCTTCACCTATGACCTGGTGGTCCTGACAGGCACCGTGCGGCTGACGCCGGACGATGAGAATTGCCTGTATTATCATCTGGATAGCGCCCACCAGCAGCCCAGCGGCTGATCCCTCCCGCCGTCACCCGCCGCTTTTTTGCATTTGCCCATCCTGGATTTTTCGGGCCCGTTCGTCATACCTGGATAAGACGCCGCTGAATAAGGCGTCGGCCAGGCGTGAAAACCCAGGGAGGAATGAGGGTCGGTGAACAGGAGCGCGGTGGATCTATGGTTCATGGAGGAAGTCCTGCCCCTGGAGGCGGCGCTGACCGGCTATCTGCGCCGCAAGTGGCGGGAGGCCAACGAGATCCCCGACCTGCGGCAGGAGATCTACACCCGTGTCTACGAGGCGGCGACCGTGGCGATCCCTGAACTGACCAAGCCCTTCCTGTTCATGACGGCCCGCAACCTGCTGATCGACCGCGCCCGCCGTGCCCAGGTGGTATCGATCGAAACGGTGATCGACCTTGAGGATCTGGACGTGGCCGACACCGTGCCCGATCCGGAGCGCAACGCTGTCGGGCGCGAGGCCGTGCGGCTGTTGCAGGCGGCCATCAACCGCCTGCCCCCGCGCTGCCGGGAGGTGACGCTGCTGCGGAAAGTGCACGGCCTGCCGCAGCGCGACGTCGCCCGGCGCATGGGCATCAGCGAAAGCACGGTGGAGCAGCAGGTGGCCAAGGGTGTCCGGCTGATCGCCGACGCCATGGCGGACATCGCCCCAGAACCCATCGCCCGTCGCCTCGGCCGCGCCCGGAAAGCGGGGCGCTCATGATCGAGCACGACCCCATCGAGGAACAAGCGGCGCGCTGGCTGGCCCGCCAGGACGCCGGACCGCTGAACGCGGCGGCCAAGGCCGGGTTCGACGCCTGGCTGGCCACCTCCACCCGCCATCGCGTGACCTATCTGAGGCTGGAGGCCGCCTGGAGGCGAGCGGACCATCTGCGGTCACCCGGGCAGGCCACCACCCTGCCGCTGCCGCCCACCGACGCCCCGCCGGCACCGTGGCGCCGCTGGCCCGCCCGACGTGCCGCCCGATGGGCCACCATGACGGCTGCTGCGGCGGCGGTGCTGCTGCTCGTGCTGCCGCTGGTGGATGAGTGGGACTGGCCCTTTGCCGCCGGCCAGAAATTCAGCACGGGCGTGGGCGACCGCTACACCGCTCATTTGCAGGACGGCTCGCAGATCGAGCTGAACACCAACACCCGGCTGCGCGCCTCGGTGGACCAGACGGCGCGTGAGGTGCGGCTGGACAAGGGTGAAGCCTTCTTCGAGGTGGTGCATGACGACAAGCACCCCTTCGTCGTCATCAGCGGGGACCTGCGCATCGTCGATGTCGGCACCAAATTCTCCGTCCGCCGCGATGGCGACAAGCTGGAGGTGGTGGTGGCCGAAGGGGCGGTGCTGGTGGAGGACATGGCGCATCCCAACGACGTGCCCCCGACCCTGGTGACACAATCCATGGCGGCGGTGGCCCAGCCCAAGGCCATCCGCAAATCCAGCCGCAGCGAGGAACAAATCCGGGAGGCGCTGGGTTGGCGGCACGGGACGCTGGTGTTCACCGACCGGCCGCTGCGTGAGGTGGCGGCGGAATTCAACCGGTATAACCGCAAGCAGTTGGTGGTGCCGGCTGAGGGCCCCATGGGCGACATCCGCATCGGCGGCAGCTTCGAAGCCACCAATGTCGACGCCTTCGCCCGCCTGCTGCACAGCGGTTTCGGCCTCAAGGTCATCGACGACGGCCGGGAAATAAGAATTTCAAATTGAGCATAGGGGATTTGGCACGGCCCTTCGTCAAAGCTCAATACAACAACCGAGAAATAGGGGAGAATCGTGCCAAATCCGACTATCCGTCGCACCCTTTCCGCAGCACTCATGTCAACGGTTTGTTGGCCGGCGCTGACTCACGCCGCTGAGCCTGTCACGAAGACTAATGCAACCACCGCGATCACTTTGGCATCCGCTGCCGAAGCCGTGCCGCAGACCGTGATCGACATCCCCGCCGGCGACCTGCGCGCGGCGCTGGAAAGCTATATCCGCCAGACCGGATCGCAGTTGATCTACAAAGCCGACGATGTGGCCGGCATCAGCACCAAGGGGGCGCAAGGCCGCCTGTCGGCCGAACAGGCGCTGGACAGCATCCTGGCCAATACCGGTCTGACGGTGCACCGGGATTCATCGGGGGCCGTGGTCGTCAGCCGCAAGACCGACCACGCCGCCACCCTGACCCCCGCCCTGCGCCATACGGCCGCCGAGGGTGGCGCGGGCCAGGTCGCCCAGACCACCCCAGCCACCACCGCCACCGATGACGCCACCGCCCTGGGCGGCGCGCCGGACCTTCAGGAAATCATCGTCACGGGCACGCGATCCAAGCGCAACCTGCTGAACGCCTCGGTCGCCATCACCACGGTGAACGAGGCCGACCTGGCCCAGAAGGCGCCGCGCAGCACGGTGGACGTGCTGGAAATGATCCCCGGCATCTTTGTCGAGGGCACGGCCGGTCCGGTGTCCAACAATTACTCGGTGCGCGGCCTGCCGGGCGGCAGCCAGCAGTTCGTCCGCCTGATCGAGGACGGCATGCCCGCCATCTACGGCGGCCTGAACGATGACGAGGTGTTCCAGAACGACATCTCGATCGACCGGGTCGAGGCGTTGCAGGGCGGCAGCTCCGGCATCCTGACGCCCAACGCCGCCGGCGCCTCCATCAACTTCATCTCGCGCAAGCTGAACTTCGACGAGGCCGGCGGCGTCGCCCGCATCACCGGCACCACCTATGGCGACCGGCGCGGCGACCTGTGGTTCTCGTCCCCCATACCGGACCTGAAGGACACTGCCTTCGCCATCTCCGGCTATTATGACAGCACGCCGGGCGTGCGCAGCTCGCCCTTCCGATACGAGACGTATCACATCAAGGGGCAGCTGGAGCACAAGTTCGAGGACGGCTGGATCCGCTTCACCGTCAAGGACTGGGACGAGCACGACCCCTACTACGCCGACCAGCCCTACGCCTACAACAACGGCACCATTTCCAGCGTCCCCGGCCTGGACAGCCAGTTCGGCAACATCATCGGCAAGGGTTTCGCCAACATCAGCGTGCCGGATTCCTGCTACGCCCATGGCCAGTGCTTTCGCAATTTCAGCATGCAGGACGGCATCCACGCCACCGGCCACCAGTTCCGCGTGGATGGGGAGCGTGAGTTCGACCACGGCATCTCCCTCTTCGCCCGGGGGCGCTATACCGAGACCGACTGGGACTTCAACGGCGTGTTCGCCGGCAGCGGCACAGGCAACGGCGGCCTGGCCTCGGCCCTCACCTACCTGACGCCCACCAGCGCCTCCCCCATCTACAGCCTGCTGCAGCAGGGCCTGGCGGCCTTCCCCGGCACGACGCAGTTCGGAATCCGCAACCTGACCAACGGCCAGGTCACCCCGGCGTCCAACGCCGCCGCGCTGAACGCCCTGAACGGCAACGGCCTGCTGCAGCAGACCGTGCTGAACCGGCAGTTGGTGAAGCTGCGCGACTGGGGCAGCGATTTCGGCGCCAAGTGGGAAACCTCGGGCGACGGCTGGGCCAACAGCCTGACGGTGGGTGGCATGATCTACGCCACCGACATCAACACCGACCAGTCGGGTGTCTCCACCGTCATCAACGACGTGACGAACCAGTCCAACATCTATGACGTCGTGGCCATGAACAACGCCGGCGCCGTGCTGGGGACCCTGGGCAACAACGGCCTGATCTCCTACGGCAACTGGGGCCAGGGCATCAGCGCCACCCACCAGACATCCAAGTCGGTCTATGTGAACAACGAATTCACCTGGAACCAGGACCTGCACGTCGACTTCGGCGTGCGGTATGAGCGTGAGGACACCGACGCGGTGGCGGGCAACAGTTCCGCCCTGCCCATCCCGGCCGGCGTGGGCGGTCTGACGCAGGTGAACCCCAGCGCCTTCAACGGCACCTACAGCTATAATTCGGGGCATGAATCGCCGGTGCATGTCACCGCCGGCGTCAACTACACCGTCGCCCAGAACCTGTCGGTCTATGCCCGCTACGCCCACGCCTATCAGACCCAGGGCACCAACGCGCAGGCCGCGGCGCTGACCCTGTATGAAGGCGGCGTCACCTATTCCGACTATGGGCTGACGGGCACCATCCGGGGCTTCCGGACGGAATTCAACAACCAGACCTGGGGCGGCGGCGTCAATCCCGACAATCCCAACCTGAACCAGGCCTTCTTCGCCGACTCCCAGACCAATGGCGTCGACGTCGACCTGTTCTACCGCCCGCAGTATGAGCCGCTGAGCGCCTTCGCCATCCACGCTCAGGCGACCTACCAGGACCCGACGTTCAGCAACGTCAAGGTGGGGTTCACCGACGTCAACGGCACCAACATCGCGCCGCAGGTGGCCGCCTTCTACAATGGCAAGGTTCCGGGCCGCACGCCCAAGATCCTGTACGCCATCACGCCGGAATACGACCTGCCGGACAACAAGGGCCAGATTTACCTGCGCTACAAGTATGTCGGGCGCATCTTCGCCGACAACGGCAACCAGGTGGAACTGCCCGGCTATGGCGTCGTGACCATCGGCGCCATCTATAACCTGACACCAGCCATGACGCTGAACGTCAGCGTCGACAACGTGACGGATGAGCTGGGCCTGACGGAGGGCAACCCCCGCCAGGGCTTCACCCAGCAGATCGTGAATGGCTATTTCTATGGCCGTGGCATCGTCGGCCCCAACGCCATGGTGTCCCTGACCGCGAAGTTCTGACCCCGCTTGCTTCCTCCCCTCCTCCCTGGGGCGGGCGGCGGATCAGTTCGGGGCCCGCCGCCCGCCTTTCTTTTTAAAATGCCTTGTCATGGGAGTGCGCACGCCGTGTCAGACCGACGGATCCGGAAGGTCGTCATCCTGGGCGGGGGCACCGCTGGATGGATGACGGCCGCGGCCTTGGCCAAGGTTAACGCGCCGCCGCAGTTCGAGGTGACGCTGATCGAGTCCGAGGAAATCGGCATCATCGGCGTGGGGGAGGCCACCATCCCCACCATCCACTGGTTCAACACCCTGATCGGCCTGGATGAGGCGCGCTTCCTGCGCGAAACCAAGGCCACCTTCAAACTGGGCATCGAGTTCGTCGGCTGGAACGGGACCCCGGGTGGGAATCCCAGCCGCTATTTCCATCCCTTCGGCCGCTATGGCGGGCCGGCCGACGCCCAGATGTTCGTCCACCGCTGGGTCCGGGCCCGCCAGGACGGCCTGCCCCACAGCCACGAGGATTATTCCCTGGCGACGTTGGCGGCCCGGACGGGAAAGTTCGGCCCGCCCGCCCCCGATCCCCATTCCCTCTTCTCCACCCTGGGCCATGCCTACCATTTCGACGCCGGCCTCTACGCCGCCCATCTGCGCCAATTGGCGGAGGCCCGGGGGGTCAGGCGCGTCGAGGGCAAGGTGGAGCGGATCGAGCGGCATCCCGAAACCGGCTTCGTCACCCGCCTGACCACCCACCGGGGCGATGTCATCGCCGGCGACCTGTTTGTCGATTGTTCCGGCCTGCGCGCCCTGTTGATCGGCGGCGTCATGGAAAGCGGGTTCGAGGACTGGTCGCACTGGCTGCCCTGCGACCGCGCCCTGGCCGTGCCGTGCGAGCGGGTGGCCGACACCCCACCCTACACCCGCGCCACCGCCCACGCCTTCGGTTGGCAATGGCGCATCCCGCTGCAGCACCGCACCGGCAACGGCATGGTCTACAGCAGCCAAGTCGCCAGCGACGACGCGGCCGCCGACGCCCTGATGGCCAACCTGGACGGCAAGGCCCTGGCGGAGCCGCGCCTGATCCGTTTCCAGACGGGCCGCCGGCGGCAGGCCTGGGTCAAGAACGTGGTGGCCATCGGCCTGTCCAGCGGCTTCCTGGAGCCGTTGGAGTCCACCTCCATCCACCTAATCCAGAGCGGCATCGCCAAGCTGCTGTCCCTGTTCCCCAGCCGGGAATGCCCGGAGGAGACGGCGGGCCAGTTCAACCAGGTCTTCGCCACCGACATGGAGTCCGTGCGCGACTTCCTGGTGCTGCACTACAGCCGCACCCAAGGCCGCGAGGAACAGCTGTGGCGCCACTGCCAGGCCATGGCCGTGCCGGAGGGCCTGACCTGGAAGGAGCGGCACTTCACCCGCACCGGCCGCATTGTGCTGTCGACCGATGAGCTGTTCCGCGACGCCAGTTGGTTCGCCGTCATGATGGGCCAGGGCCTGCGGGCCGCCGATTACAACCCGCTGCTGGACACCCTGCCAGCGGCCGAGAACATCGCTTATCTGCAGCGCCTCCGGGAGCAGATGGCCAAGGCCATGGCCACCCTGCCCAGCCATGACGCCTACCTCCGCCGCGTCATGGCGCCGGCCTAGCCGGGTCACCGCACTGCCCCAGCCCACCCCCACCGCCTTCGCGCAGGACCTTTGCCCATGCCGCGCCTCCCCCGCCTCGTCCTCAGTTCCGCCCTGACCCTGACCCTGGCGTGCGCCCCTATGGCCGCCATCGCGGACGCGGGCGCCCAACCGGCGCTGTCCTACAGCCTGACGGAAGGGCGCAACCTCAACGCCTTCGTGCGGGAGGGCGCGGTGGCGGCACACCTGCTGTTGCGGTCGGGCAAGGACGCCCGCATCCTGGTGGCCTTTCCCGCTGGCAACAGCGGCGTGGGCCTGTGGCTGGACACCCAGGACGGCGCGCAGTGGAGCATGGCTGGGGTCCCCCGGCCCATCACCACGACGGACAGCAGGGGCCGCCCCCTGCGCGGCATCGTGTTCGACGCCACGCTGAAGGCCGACAGCGCCGTGCCCCGCCAGGGCGTGCTGTCCAGCGTCCGGGTGCTGCGCGATTATGAGACGCTGCACACCCTGCCGACGCAGGTCGAGGTATCGCCCACCCGCACCCAGGACACGCTGGACTGGGCGCGCGACCGGCTGGACGGCGAGCCCGGCTATCGCCTGATGGTCACCGTCACGCGTGGCCGGTTGGCGGACGGCATGCTGAGGGCCGGCGCCGACGGCACCATCGGCCTGCGCGTCACGGCGCTGACGGGCGAAACACCGCTGACCCCACTGGCGGGCGACCAGCTATTGAGCGCCCAGGCGGCGACCCAACCAGGGGCCCGCGACGCACTGACCTTCCTCAGCTATCGGGAAAAGCTGCTGGCCGGGTCCTGGCGGTTCGACACCTATTTCGGGCGCGACACGCTGATGTCCGTCATGCTGCTGATGCCGGCCTTGCAGCCGGACGCGGTAGCGGCGGGCCTGCGCTCCGTCCTCGCCCGGCTGTCACCCGGCGGCGAGGTGGCGCATGAGGAGGACATCGGCGAATTCGCCATTCTGGACCATCTGAAGACGGACGGCACCCTGTCGGACGCGCCGGTCTACGACTACAAGATGGTGGACAGCGATTTCCTGCTGGCGCCGGTGGCCCGCGCCTGGCTGGTGGACGACGCGCGCGGCCGCGCCACCGCCCGGGACTTCCTGGCCGGTCCTGCCCTGACAAATCCCGATGGCCGCTCCGGCCTGGAGGAGGTGGCGGGCGTCGCCCTGGTGCGCAACCTGCGCCATGTGGTCGCCCAGGCGGCACCCTTCGCCGCGGCGCCGGGGGTCAACACCCTGGTACGGCTTAAGCCCGGCGTGCCGGTGGGGGAATGGCGTGACAGCAACACCGGACTGGGCGGCGGCGTCTATCCCTATGACGTCAACGCCATCCTAGTTCCGGCGGCGCTGGAAGCCACGGACGCCCTGCTGCGGGCCAAGCTGCTGGACCCCTGGCTGGACACCACCTCCCGGGCGGAACTGGCCAAGGCCGCCGACCTGGCCAAGGTGTGGCGGGCCAAGGCCCCCGCCCTGTTCGACGTAGCCGTGCCGCCGGCTGAGGCGCGGCGGGCCGTGGCCGCGTACGCCGCCAAGGCGGGCGTGCCCGCCGACACCGCTCTGGCCAGTCTGCCGGACGGCCCGGTGCACTTCCATGCCCTATCACTGGACGCGGCGGGCAAGCCGGTGCCCGTGCTGCATTCCGACGAGGGCTTCGACCTGCTGTTCGACCATCCAGCCCCCCAGGCGCTGAACGCCGCCGTGGACGCAGCCAGCCGCCCCTTCCCCGCCGGCCTGATGACCGGCATCGGCATGCTGGTGGCCAACCCGGCCTACGCCCCCGCGGCGGTGCAGGACCTGTTCCCGCGCACCGCCTATCACGGCACGGTGGTGTGGTCATGGCAGCAGGCCCTGACCGCCGCCGGCCTGGCCCGGCAGCTGTCCCGCACCGACCTTCCGCCCGCCACGCGGGCCAAGCTGACCCGCCTACAAACCGCCCTGTGGCAGGCCATCACCGCGACCCGCAGCGTGCAGAGTTCGGAACTGTGGTCCTGGGACTTCCACGACGGCCACTACGTCGTGGCCCCCTATGGTGCTGCCGGCGGCGACGCCGACGAGTCCAACGCCGCCCAACTGTGGAGCACCGTCTTCCTGGCCGTGCGGCCGCCGAAGGAACGGCAATGATCTCGAACTGAATCCGACCCACTCAGCGGGAGCGGGAGGGCATGTCCAATCCTATCAAAACCCAAGCGCTTAGGAGTTCCGTCCTACCGTTCAGCTTCCCGGCTATTGCCAGGCAGGTCGAGGTCAAAAGGAGGAAGGCTCCTCGCCGAATAACGAAACCAAAATTGCTAAAGTTACGTGACAGGCCGGAATCTTGCCGTGTGCCGCGTCTTGGCTTTTAGGGGCGCCCGCCGGGGGCGTCCAAAAGGGAGCCGAAAGAAGACTATGCGACACACGATGCTCAAGGACGTCCTGCTCTGCGGCGCCATGGCGGGCGCCCTGCTGGCCGCACCGACCATCCATGCCGCCGAAGCCACCGCCGCCACCGCCAAAGACGCGACCACGGCCAGCACGGACGGAACGCTGGAGGAAATCCTGGTGTTCGCCAACCGCGAGCAGGCCGACAGCGGCAAGCTGCGGGCGTCCAACACCGTCGACATCATGTCGGCGACCGAACTGGAACACACCGCCGTTCATAACGTGGCCGAGGCCCTGGGCCTGCTGCCCGGCGTGACCGTCAGCAACACCGGGCAGTCGGTGGCCGGCGGCATCGACGGCGCCTCGCGCGGCGAAGGCATGCTGGTGGCCATCCGCGGCATGAACTCGGAATTCGCCGTCGACCTGATGAACGGCGTGGAAGTGGCCCAGGGCCTGCCCTACAGCCGCAGCGTCCAGCTGGACCTGCTGCCGCCGTCAGGCCTGCAGACCATCGTCGTGAACAAGACGCTGGACGCGTCCATGAGCGGCGACGCCATCTCCGGCACCGTCGACTTCCGCACCCCCACGGCCTTCGACTTCACCAACCCGCTGCACATCAGCGTGCAGGGCGGCGCCCGCCTGGAAAGCCGCGCCCGCGACTATGGCGAGACCGGCCTGGGCGGCAACACCGCCGCCGAGATCGCCAGCCAGTTCGGCCGCGACCGCCAGTTCGGCGTCTATGTCAGCGGCTATTACGACAAGCGCCACTTCACCAACAGCGAGATGGCCGGCGTCGACGCCGCCCATAACGACGGCGGCTGGGGCTTCGCCGTCAGCAGCACCAGCAACGGCGCGACCAACCCGGCCGGCACGGACCCGACGTCCAACCTGCGCCAGACCGGCATCAGCGTCGGCGTGTCGGACGGCAGCACGGAACGTTACGGCGGCAACCTGTCGCTGGATTGGCGTCCGGACGACACCACCGCCATCTTCCTGCGCGGCTCCTTCGCCCGCGAGAACGCGGTGCAGAACAGCACGCTGAGCCAGATCATCAGCACCAACAAGAGCTGGAACCAGCTGGCCAGCGGCCTGTACGGCCTGAGCGTGGACAAGTACCGCACCTCCGTCTGGTATGAGACCAACCCGGAGCGCGCCGACCTGTCCACCATTCAGCTGGGCGGTGAGAAGAAGCTGGGCAACCTGACGCTGACGCCCACCGTGTTCTTCAGCGCCGCCAACAACGACCGCCCCAACCACATCGAGGCGTCGGCCCGCAACGACCAGTACAGCAGCAGCGCCCGCTTCCCCAGCGGCATCGCCGGCATGGGCAGCAACGACGGCTATCCGGTGCCGGTGTTCAGCCCCGGCATGTATGACGCCCTGAACAACTCCGCCACCGCCCTCTGGGCCCGCCGCGCCGGCCAGCTGACCCAGCAGGGCAGCCACCAGGACAAGTACGGCGCCAAGATGGACGGCCAGTACGACATGGCGGACAACGGCCCGCTGTCCTTCATCAAGGCGGGCGTGAAGTTCGTGGAAAGCGACCGCGCGGTCACCAACCGCGACTGGACCAACCCCTATTTCTCGGCCTTGGGCTACCCTAACAGCACCTGGTCCAGCCTGGGCATCGCCAACGGCTATTATTCCTCGGTCTACCCCGGCCGCTACAACTGGTCGGTGCCCAAGGTGAACCAGCAGACCCTGCTGGACTACTTCTACAAGCTGCAGACGGCCAGCAGCTTCGACACCTGCAACGGCAACTACGTCGACAACATGAACTGCAACACCCTGAAGGGGCGTGAGCAGGTGACGTCGGCTTATGTCATGGGCGACCTGCAGTTCGGCCAGGTGGAGGTCATCCCCGGCATCCGGTTCGAGCATACGGACATCCACAACACCTTCTGGCAGCTGGACAGCAGCGGCAAGACCGTCGGCCATTGGGAAAACAGCAGCACCACCTACAACGAGCCGCTGCCCAGCGTGCTGGTGAACTGGCGCCCGGACAACGACACCGTCTACCGCGCGTCGGTCAGCCAGTCCTACACCCGGCCGGCCCTGGTGCAGCTGGGCGCCTCTTCCTCCGTGTCCATCAGCGCCGACACGGGCGTCAAGACCATCACCCAGGGCAACCCCAACCTGAAGCCCATCGAGTCCACCAACCTGGACATGTCGGGTGAATGGCACAACAGCCAGGGCGGCATGGCCTCCACCGCTGTCTATTACAAGCGTCTGTCGAACTACCTGTTCGACAACGGCTCGTCCCTGGTCAACCCGTTCAGCACCACCAGCGACCTGGTCAGCATCAGCCAGCCCAAGAACGGCGGCAACGGCAACGTCTACGGCATCGAGCTGGCCTTCCGGCAGAAGTTCGACACCATCCTGACCGGCTGGCTGTCCGACTTCAGCATCGGCGGCAACCTGACCCGCCAGTGGTCGATGGTCGACACGGGCATCAAGGGCCTGGACGAACAGCCCATCCAGAACGCCCCGGGCTGGCTGGCCAACGCCACCCTCTCCTATGCCGTGGGCGGCTTCTCCGCCGACATCACCTATAACCACACCGGTTCCTACCTGGCCTATTACGACTACCTGGGCCAAGGCGGCAGCTGGGATAACCTGTGGGTCCGGCCGACCAACCGCCTGGACCTGCACGTCGGCTACAAGTTCGACAACGGCGTCGCCGTCGACGGCTCCGTTTCCAACCTGACCGGCGACTACACCTACTGGTCCCACATCGGGCACAACAGCCTGACGCTGTCGAACATCGTCGACAGCGGCACCACCGCGCTGATGACCGTGAAGTATACCTACTGATATAGTCTGCTACCGGGGGTGGGGTCCATGGCCCCACCCCTTTTTTAACCCCCGCGTCCCCGTCATCGGGAGCCTGCATATGGCGCAGCCCTCTATCATAAAATTGAAGCCTGCCGCCGCTATGACCTTGTCCGCGCCAGCACAGCGGCCGAGGGGAAAGATGGATAGCCAGGCCGATGCCAGGACCGACAGCACGCCGTCGTCAGTATTCGACAGCGCGGAGCTGGAAGCGCACCAATCGGCGCTGCGGGGATATTTCGCCCGCCGCGTCCGGCAGGCGCAAGACGTGGACGATTATGTCCAGGACGTTTATCTGCGCGCGCTGTCCGCGGCCCCGGACCGGGGCGTGGACAACTGGCGCGCCTTTCTGCTGCGCGTGGCCAACAATCTGCTGATCGACCGCTTCCGTCGCAACACCGCCCGCCACCAGGACGCCCATGACGGCCTGGAGGAGGTGGCGGAGCTGGTGGACGATGGCGCCGCGACGCCCGAACGCACCCTGATGTTCCGGCAGGAACTGGCCTGCCTGGAGGCGGCGCTGCGCGACGTGGACCCGCTGGCGCGCCACGCCTTCCTGCTGGTGCGGGTCGACGGGCTGAGCCACCGGGAGGTTGCCGGCCGCCTGGGTCTTGAGGTCAAAACGGTGTCCCGTCAAATCGAACGTGTCCTGGCCCATCTGGCCCGGACGATGGTGGAGCCGTCGCGTTGACCCCCACCGATCAGGACCAAGCCATACTGGAAAACGCCGCCGCCTGGCTGCGGCGCATACACAACGGGGACCTGGGCGCCGAGGGCCAGCGGACCTTCCGCGCCTGGCTGGAAACCGACCCCCGCCACACCGCCGCCATGGACCTGGTGACACGCGCCTGGACGGCCAGCGGCGCCATCACCGACAAGGGCGCGCTGCGGCCGGATCTGACCCGCGCCCGGGGCCTGCGCCTGGCCGACGACCAGACGCGCCCGCACCGGTCCTGGCGCCGCGCCGTCTGGATGCCGCCGCTGGCGGGCCTGGCCACCGCCATGGCCCTGGCGCTGGTCTGGCTGTGGAACGGCGCGGTCAGCGAGGCCGACTATGTCACCGCCGCCCACGACCATCCGCAGGTGACGCTGTCCGACGGCACGGTCATGCGCCTGGGTGGGTCCACCCACCTGCATGTGCGCATCGACCCCCTGGGCCGCCGGGTGGACCTGGCCCAGGGCGAGGCCGAATTCGAGGTGACGCATGAGAGGCTGCGGCCCTTCCACGTCCTGGCCGGGGGGCTGGAGGTGCGCGACCTGGGCACGCGCTTCACCGTGTCGTCCCACGGCACCCAGGTGCGCGCCATCCTGCTGGAGGGGGCAGCGGAAATTCGCGACCGGGACAGCGGCCGCGTGCTGTTGAACCTGAGCCCCGGCCAGCAGGTGGACCAGGACGGCCAGGGTCCGGTGCGCCTGGGAAAGGCCAACCTGGCCCAGGTGGCGGCGCGCCAGGACGGCCGCCTGCTGTTCGACGACATGCCCCTGGCGCAGGTGGTGCCGGAGGTGGCGGCCCGCACGGGCATCGTGCTGCGCCTGGATGATCCCGCCCTGGGCGCCATCCGCGTCAGCGGCAGCTACCGCGCCGACGACATCGCCGGTTTTTTGGCGGCCCTGGCCCGCCTGCATCCCATCACCTGGCGGCAGGACGCCAATGGGGATTACCGGATTGGCCGCCGGCGGTGACCCTTCGCGCAGGCCAGGACACCGCCGGCTGGCGGTGTCGTGCGCCCTGCTGCCCGGTCTGACCGGAATGGTGGCCACCGCCCCGGCGGCGGCGCACGCCGCCTATACCATTACGGAGCAACCCCTGGGCAGCGCGCTGCTGGAGCTGGCACGGCAGTCGGGCCGGGACGTGCTGTTCCGGCCCGAGTTGGTGCACGGCTGTCGCACGGCGCCGCTGTCGGGTGAAACCGATTTCGAGACGGCGCTGGCCCATATGATCTCAGGGTGCCATTTACGCTATCGCCTGGGCGACGGCGGGGCCATCGAGCTGGAGCGGGCGCCGGTTCCCGCGACCGTCGCCATCCCGGCCTTGGCGCCGGCGCCCGGTCAGTTGCCGGAGGTGCTGATCGTCCGCGCCGCCCACCACGACACGCCGCCCGGCGAAATCACCGCCACCGCCCTGACAGACAGCCTGACAGCGACCGAATTGCGGGAACGGGCGGACCGCACCCTGGCGGAAGGGCTGGGCCGCTTGGCCGGGGTGAACGTGCTGGTCACGTCCCTGCAAGGGGACTTGGGCGGCATCGACCGGGCCGCGCGTGGGGAGGGCCAGTTCGCCGCCGTGCGCGGGCTGGACAGCGCCTATGCCGTCACGCGCCTGGACGGGGTCTCGGTGGCGCAAAGCATGCCCTACAGCCGGGCCGTGCAATTGAGCCTGCTGCCGCCGCTGGCCATGGACGGTGTGGAACTGACCAAGACGCCGGACGCCCACGACGACGGCGACGCCACCGCCGGCCAGTTCGACTTGCGCCTGGCCTCGGCCCTGGAAGGGGGGGAGCATACCCGCCTGCTGGTCCAGGGCAACCTGGATGAGCGGTCCGCCAGCCTGGGACGTCCATCCGGCGGGGGCATGGCCATCGCCGATATCTCCCGCCAGTTCGGCCGGGACCATACGCTGGGGCTGTCGGTCACGGGCTATTACGGCCGCAACCGCTTCGCCAGCGTGGAACAGTCCTATCAGACGACGCAATTCGAGTACCGCCTGGTCGACGCCAGCGGCAAGCCCCCGGCCGGGATGGACCCGGCGCGCGACCTGATGGCCACCTCGCTGAACGTGCAATATTCGGAAGGTGAAACGCGACGCTGGGGCGGCAGCCTGGCCGGCGACTGGCAGCCCAGCGACACCTTCCACGCCTTCGCCCATGTCACGGTCGCCACAGCCGACACGGACCAGGAGGTCTACCAGATGGGCTTCCAGGGCGGGCGGGACCCCAGCTTCATCTCCCGCGTGGCGCTGGGCAACGGCCTTTATGAGAACCGCAGCGTCAAGACCCAGGTGCATTACTGGTTCGAGACCAATCCGGACACGGCGACCCTGGGAACGGCGCAGGTCGGGGCGGACTGGCACGCCGGCGCCCTGACCCTGGCGCCCCGCCTGTTCTACACCTGGGGAGAGAACGGCCGGCCCCAGCATATCGAGATGTCATTCTGGAACCCGGTGGCCACCACGGTGAACCAGGGCTTGAGCCTGGGGCGCCAGGACGGATATCCGGTGGTGGCGGGGCCGTCCGCCGCCTTGGCCATGGCCGATGGCGTGGAGAACCTGCCTGTTTCCAACCGGGGCCAGATCACCAGCCTGTCCAGCCGCCAGGACCGGATCGGCGGCGCCTTGGATGGCAAGCTGGCGCTGTCCGCCGACGCCACGCTGGAAGCCGGGGTGAAGATCACCGACAGCCAGCGCGACAGTTACCGCCGGGACCAGGAGGGCCAGTTGGTCGGCGGCCAGGGGGCGGTGGATGCCGGCAGCACGGTGGCCAGCCTGGCGGCGGCGGGCCTGCGCGCCGGCACCCTGACAGCCCCCCTGGCCGGCATCTACGATTTCACCTTCCCCCTGATCAACGCCGACCGGCTGGCGCAGCTGTACCGCCAGCGCGACGGCGGCGCCACCTGGACCGCCGACGCCTGGAACGGCAACACGCTGAGCGGCGGGGAGCGACGGGTCGCGGCCTACGGCCAGGTGCGCCTGACCTGGGATGATTTCGTGCTGCTGCCCGGCTTCCGCGCCGAATTCTCCGACCTGACCAACCGCTATTGGCTGTCCGGCGGCAACGGCGCGCCGGCGGGCGGCGTCCATTACGGCTGGAACGACAGCAACAGTCAGTTCACCGCCCTGCTGCCCCGGCTGCTGGCCAAGTGGCAGCCGGACCCGCAGCTGACCTACCGCGCCGCCGTGTGGACCAGCCAGACGGCCCCGTCCCCCTACCAGCTGGCCGGCAACGCCACCGCCACCCAGGACAGCGACGGCGTGCTCACCATCACGCGGGGCAACCCGGACCTTAAGGCGGTGGACGGGCTGAACTTCGACCTGTCGGGCGCCTGGGCCTGGACGGGCCAGGCCGCCGGCGAGGACGGCCGGCTGGAATTGGCGGTCTTCCGCAAGCGGCTGAAGAACTACCTGTACGACGCCGGCGGCAGCCTGGCGACCGGATCCGCCACCAATGACGCGCAGGTGCGCCTCAGCATCCCCACCAACGGCGGCACCGCCCGGCTGACGGGGGCGGAACTGTCGCTGGACCAGGGGCTGGCGACCGTGGCCGACGCGCTGAGCGACTTTCGCCTGGCGGGCACCCTGAGCTGGGAAACGACATCGGTGCGCCTCAACAACGCCGACCTGAACGCGGTGGAGCGGGTGCAGTACGCGCCCCGCTGGCTGGCCGGGGTGCAACTGCGGTACGACCGGGGCCCCCTGCACCTGGCGATGGATTACCGCTGGGCCGACGACTACGTCCAATCCTATGGCACCGCCTTTGTTTCCGGGGGCGGAACGACCATGGCCGGCAGCGCCCTGGATACCTGGGTGCATCCGACGCGGCGGCTGGACCTCAGCGCGGGCTATGACGCCGGCGGGGGTTTGAGCGCCCGGTTGACGGTGCGCAACCTGGGCGATGCCCTGGCCTATCGCACCAGCGTGGGCCGCCACGGCGACGCGGTGGTGCAGACCATCAGCGCCGGCCGCAGCTTCGAACTCAGCCTTCAGCAGGAATTCTGACGATGCCGCGTTCCGTGCTTCGCCCGGCCCTCCTGGCCGCCACCCTGCTGCTGGCCCCGCCCGCCTTGGCCGCCCCCTCCAGCCCTGCCGCCATCGCCGACGCCTCCCCCCTCACCCGGGACGCGCTGGTCCGGCTGCGGAGTGACGTGGACGCGATCCACGATCCGGCGATCAAGGCGGCGACCCGGGACGCCCTATTCAACCCCGACACTTGTGTCGTCCATCGCGCCAACCTGGACGCCGCGGCGCGCCAGGCCATCATCGACCGGCTGGTGGCGGCGGGCCTGGCCGATGCCGCCGACGCCACCGCTCTGCCCGGCGGTTTGATGGCGGGTCTGTTCCCCGCCCTGCCGAACGACGGCGGCCCCTGCCCCCACCTGCCCCAGCCGTTCGCCGCCGCCCCCGGCGGCAATGCCGGCAGCCATCATTCCTGGCCGGGCGGCCTGCCCGTGCATGAGGCGTTCAACGCCCGGAGCGCCCAGGACTTCGCCGACGCCTACCGCACCCTTGAGGGGGTGGACCTGGACGGCCAGGACGATCTGATCACCGCCGCCCCCCTGTGGCATGACTGGGCCAAGGCCCTCCTGTTCGTCTGGCGCGCCGACGGCGGCCTGCCGCCGGAGATTCCCCTGGGCGGCCACGGAGCGGACGGCGACTTCCGCACCGGGGCCCACCACATCCTGGGCCTGGCGGAGGCCATGGCCCGCCACCTGCCCGCCGATCTGGTCATCGTCCAGGCCTGCGCCCACCAGGCGCCGGAGCGCGGCAAGCCGGAACGGCTGGTCCATTGGTTGCGCGCCGCCGCCATCATCGCCCGCGTCGATCCGGTGGAGGCCGGATATCTGGTGCCCACCGCGCAAGGCGGCCTGACCCTGCCCGGTGTGGGCAGCGTGCCCCGCTGGTGGTCCGCCTGCCTGATCCACGCCCAGTCGGACCACAACTGGGTCTATGCCGAGCCGGCCGTCGAGGACGCCGATGCGCTGCTGCGCCAATTGGCCCCGCGCTTCGGCATTGATGCCACCGATCCCGCCCGTTACGCCTGGGGATATCGCCATCCGGTACTGGCCCGCCTGGGAGCGGCCCGTATCCAATCCCTGGCGGCCACGGGCGGACTGGACGCCCTGGCCCAGACGCTGACCCAACTGCGCGCCCAAGGGGTGTTCTGATACCCCGATCCCTCATTCCCACCCTGGTCCCCACCTTGGTTCCACCGGGGATCACAACTGGAAAGAAGCCCGTGACCCGCCTCGCTTCCCTATTCCTGGCCGGCCTGCTGCTGGCCGCCGCCGCCCCCGCCGCCCAGGCCAACCTGCCGACCGATGCCACCACCGGGCCCCACGCCGGCAACGGCCAGCCCCTGCGGCTGGAGCGTGTGGTGATGCTGGTGCGCCATGGCGTGCGTGCACCCCTGGACACCGAGGCCGCCCCCGGCCTGGCCCAGGGTGAATGGGCCGCCTGGCCGGTGGCACCCAGCCTGCTGACGCCCCATGGCGCCGCCGCCGCCACCCTGATGGGTGCGTATCAGCGCCAATGGCTGGCCGCCAACGGCCTGCTGCCGGCCCAGGGCTGCCCGGCCGAGGGCCAGGTGGCCATATGGACCAATTCGGCGGAGCGCACCATCCGCACGGGCGAGGCCATGGCCAAGGGCCTGGCGCCCGACTGCGCCCTGGACATCGGCCACAAGCCGCCGGGCACGCTGGACCCCCTGTTCGACCCCTTCGAGGCGGGGGCCGCCACCGTTGACGCCAAAGCCGCCGTGGCGGCGATGGAACCGGAAATGGGCGATGTGCGCAACGCCTCGACCTATCTGGTGCCCGCCATCACGCTGACGGCGCGGGGCTTGGGCTGCGACCGCGCCACCCCGGCGTGCGACCTGGTGCAGATGCGCACCACCATCACCCCCAGCGCCGACAACCGGGGCGTGGATCTGCGCGGTCCCGTCGCGCAGACGGCCGGCGCCGCCCAGATCTTCATCCTGCAGTACCTGGAAGGACTGCCGGCCAGCCAGGTCGCCTGGGGCCGGCTGGGCGACGGCCAGGGGCTGCGTGACGCGCTGGCCCAAATCTCCCGCCTGCACGGCCTGCAGTTCGACGTGTTCGCCCGCAACGCCTACATGGCGCCGCGCAAAGCGGTGGCGCTGGCCCCGCGCATGGTCCAGGCGCTGACCGGCACCGGCCAGCCGCCCGTCACCCTGCTGGTGGGCCATGACGACAACATCGCCGCCATCTCCGGCCTGCTGGGCGTCCATTTCCAGGTTCAGGGCTACGGCGAGGACGACCCGCCCGTGGGCGGCGGCCTGCGGCTGGAACTGTGGCGGGATGCCGCCGGCCAGGCCCTGGTCCGCGTCGCCTATGTCGCCCAGACCCCGGACCAGGTGCGCAGCCTGGCGCCGCTCAGCCTGGCCACCCCGCCGTGGAGCGCCGTCCTGACCCTGCCCGGCTGTGCCGAGCTGTGCCCCGTGAAAACGGTGACGGACAAACTGTCCGTCGTCCGCTGACGCCCCCCGCCCGCCCACGGTCTCTCTTACTGGAAAGCCGCCCAATCATGATGGATCGCCGTTCGCTTCTTCGCCATGCATTGGGCGGCGTCGCCCTGGCCGGCCTGCCGCCGGCCTTGGCCCGTGCCGCCGCCATTCCCGCCGATGTGCGCACCGGAACCCTGGAGGACGTGGCCCACATCGTCGTCCTGATGCAGGAAAACCGGGGCTTCGACCATTATTTCGGCACCCTGTCCGGTGTCTGCGGCTTCGGCGACCGCTTCCCCATCCCGGTGCCACCGGGTCCGGACGGCCAGACGATGACCGTGTGGGACCAGCGCGACCGCACCGACCCGCATCCCCGCATCGTCAATCCCTTCCACCTGTCGACCAAGGCGCATTTCGAACTGATGCGCATGCTGGGCACGCCGCACCAGTGGAACAACGCCCAGGCCGCCTGGGACAACGGCCGCATGGCGCACTGGCCGGAGGCCAAGACCCAGCGCGCCATGGGCTATTACACGCGGGAGGACATCCCCTTCCAGTTCGCCATGGCGGAGGCGTTCACCCTCTGCGACGCCTATCACTGCGCCATGCACACCGGCACCAACACCAACCGGCTGTTCCTGTGGACCGGCACCAACGACCCGCACGGCAAGGGCGGCGGCCCGGCCATCGACAACCCCGACGATGACCTGAAAAAGCCGGACGCGGCCAGCATCCCGCGCTTTTCCTGGACAACCTATCCGGAGCGGCTGGAAGCGGCAGGCGTCACCTGGGGCCATTACCAGGACATGGCCGACAATTTCGGCGACAACCCGCTGGCCAATTTCCTGCAGTACCGCGCCGCCTATCGCGGCGACCCGGGCTCCCGTGCCGTGCTGCGGGACAAGGGCCTGTCCACCCGGGCGCTGGACAAGCTGCGCGAGGATGTGCTGGCCGACCGGCTGCCCCAGATCTCCTGGGTCGTCGGCACGGAAGAGGGGTCGGAGCATCCGGGCCCGTCCAGCCCGGCGCAGGGCGCGGCCTACACCGCCCAGGTCATCGACGCCCTGACCGCCAACCCCAAGGTCTGGGCGCGCACGGTGCTGTTCATCACCTTCGATGAGAATGACGGCTTTTTCGACCATGCGCCGCCACCGGCCCCGCCGTCGCCCGACCCGGACGCCCCCGGCGGTTTCGCCGGGGCCAGCACAGCGGCGACGGATGACGACTATCACCGCCTGAAGGCCCCCGGCGCCGATGGCGACGACCTGAACCTGCGCGGCCGCCCCTATGGCCTGGGCCCGCGCGTGCCCTGCTACATCCTGTCCCCGTGGTCGCGCGGCGGCTGGGTGCATTCGGAGGTGGCGGACCACACCTCCATCATCCGTTTCATGGAAAAGCGCTTCGGCGTGATGGAGCCCAACATCTCGCCCTGGCGGCGGGCGGTGTGCGGCGACCTGACCACGGCCTTCGATTTCAAGACCCCCAACGCCAAGCTGCCCACCCTGCCGGAGACGGCGCCCACCCGGGAACGCGCCCGCGCCATCGTCGGCCAGGCCATCCCCGAGACGCCGGTGGCCCCGCCCCATCCGGTGCAGGAGGCGGGAACCCGGCCGTCGCGGCGCCTGCGCTATGCCCTGGAGGTGAGCGACCATGTCGACTCCGCCGCCGGCACCATCCGCCTGGATTTCGTGGCCGGGGCCGGCCAGGGCGCGGTGTTCCATGTCTATGACCGCCTGCGGCTGGACGCCATCCCCCGTCGCTACACGGTGGAGGCTGGCCGCACCCTGTCGGGGGAATGGCACCTGACGGGGCCGGAGGGCGCCTATGATCTGTGGGTGCGGGGACCGAACGGCTTCCACCGCGCCTTCACCGGCACCCGCATGGGAACCGCTGGCCTCAGCTGGGCGGTGGAGGGCGATGCCCTGCGCATCACCGTCGCCCCGGGCGGGGGTGCCGACGTGACCGTCCAGCCCGCCGCCTACAAGGACCAGCACCGTGCTTGGACGCCGGGGCCGGAGGGCGGTGTCATGCGCTGGCCGCTGCGCCCGACACTGGGCTGGTACGACCTGCTGATCACGGGGGAACACGTCCAGCGCCGCCTGGCGGGCCGCGTGGACGGGGACTGGCCGGCCAGCACCGACCCGGCCCTCGCCTCCCCCGCCGCCGCCGGCTGAGGGCAATTATCGCTTTGATCCACGGCCCCGGCATGCGAATAGGATTTTTATAATACTTATCGCGAGGATCGGTGCCGGCCACCATAAGGCCGGCACCGTCAGCCGGAGGACTGGATCTCAAGATGGTGGGTTCAAGGAAAAGGGCGCCGTTCCCGCGGGCGACGCTGTCTGGTTTCGTTTCCGCCCTGGCACTGACGGGGGCCCTGACGGTGGGCCTTACGACCGGGGCGAAGGCCGATCCCCTGGCGGTGCTGGACCACTATGGCGCCTATGTTTCGGTGGAGGGATACGGCACCAACGTGGTGCGCGTCACCATCGCGGCGGAGAAGGACCAGGCGGTGAAAGGCCCCGGCTATGGCCTGTTGCCGGGTGCTGCCGACAACGCCGGCTTCCGCCACAGCGGCGACGTGGGCGGCGACAGCTTCACCTCCGGCGCCTTGAGCCTGCATGTCGACGCCGCCAAGCCGCCGCACGTGCCCAGCCAGATGGAGAAGTATTTCGCCCCCCAGCTGCCGCCCGTCACCCTGCAGGTGAAGAACGCGCGGGGACAGGTGGTGCTGGACATGACCAGCTGGTCCATGGCGCCGCACACAGTGGCGGGGGAGAAGACCTATCAGGTGGGTGCCAGCTTCAAGGCGCCAGCGGACGAGCATTATTACGGCATGGGCCAGAACCAACAGTCGCTGGGCCCGCTGGACCTGCGCGGCCGCACACTGGACTGCAAGCACTGGTATGACGCCCCCGGGGGTGAAACCGTGTGCGTGCCGGTGCTCGTCAGCTCCAAGGGCTACGCCATCGTCTGGGACAACCCGGCGGAAACGGTGCTGAGCGCCGGCATCAGCGGCGCCACCTCCCTCTCGTCGACGGTGGGGGAGCGGGTCAGCTTCTTCGTCATCACCGGCGACACCCCGGCCGAGATTTACGGCGCCTACGCCCGCCTGACGGGCAAGACGCCCATCCCGCCCAAGGCCGCCTTCGGCCTGATCCAGTCCAAGGCGCGTTACGACAGCCAGGATGAGATCCTGCGCGTGGCCAAAACCTACCGGCAGAAGAAGTACCCGCTGGATATCATGGTGCTGGACTGGTTCTACTGGACTCGCATGGGCCAGTTGGACATCAACCCGGCGGAATTCCCCAACCCAGACGCCATGAACCAGGACCTGCACGCCATGGGCCTGCAGTCCATCGTTTCGCTCTGGCCGCGGTTCGAGACCTCGGGACGCTATTTCAACGAGCTGGACACCAAGGGCTATCTGCTGAAGGACGAGGACGGCAAGACCGTGGACGGCCTGCCCTTCCGCTCCGACCGGGCCGGCGCCCTGATCGACGCCACCAACCCTGCCGCCCGCGCGTGGTTCTGGGACCATATCCGCGACAACGTGCTGAGCCACGGCTTCGACTATCCCTGGCTGGACGAGACCGAGCCGGACCTGGTGCCCGATGGCTTCTTCTATTCCATCGGTTCCGGCGACCGGTACCACAACGTCTTCCCCCTGCTGCATGTCGAGGGGGTGGCGCAGGGACTGCGGGCCTGGCGGCCCAACCGGCGGCCCCTGATCCTGTCGCGCGCCGCCTATCTGGGATCGCAGCGCACCGGCGCCCTGTTCTGGTCATCGGACATCAGCCCGCAGTGGGAGGCGCTGCGCCGCCAGATCCCGGCCGGCCTGAACATGACGGCGTCCGGCATCGCCTATTGGGGCAACGACATCGGCGGCTGGCAGTACCTGCCGCAGACCACCAGCTATACCGGCACGCCCCTGGTCAGCCCGGCGGGGGCCGAGGAGACGGTGGGCCAGAACCATGACTATCCGGAACTGATGGTCCGCTGGTTCCAGTACGGCACCTTCCTGCCCACCCTGCGGCTGCACGGCGACCGCAAGCATACGGAAATCTGGGCCTTCGGCGCGGAGGCGGAAGCCATCATGGCCCGCTATGACCGGCTGCGCTATGCCCTGATCCCCTATCTCTACGCCCAGGCCAAGGCCACCTACGACACGGGCGTGCCCTTCATGCGGGCCTTGTGGATGGACTTCCCCCACGACCCCAATGTCGCCGACATGGGCACGGAATACATGTTCGGCCCCGCCTTCCTGGTGGCGCCGGTGACGGAGGTGGGCCAGACGAGCAAGCCGGTTTACCTGCCGGCCGGCACCGACTGGTACAACTACTGGACCAACGAGAAGCTGGCCGGCGGCCAGTGGGTGACCGTGGCATCCCCCATCGACCAGATCCCCCTGTTCGTACGGGCCGGGTCCATCCTGCCGCTGGGCGCCGACGTGCAATCGACGGCGGAGAAGCAGAAGATCGTGGCCCTGAAGGTCTATCCCGGCCGCGACGGCAGCGCCACCGTCTATGACGACGACGGGCTGAGCCTGGATTATGAGAAGGGCAAGGGCGGCAGCGTCGCCACCCTCCGCTGGGACGACAAGGCGGGAAAGCTGACGGCCGAAGGTGCCCGCGAGCCCTTCGCCAAGGCGCCCGCCGACCTGGTCCAGGTCGTGGGCCGCTAGGCCAAGCCCAGCAGGTCCTCGCGAGAGGAACCTTGTGACGGGCGTCATCGCCCCTAGGGACCGGCCACGGCTATCGTCGTGGCCGTTTCCATTTCATGAGCATGGCTCAAGGAACCGCCCGGTTCGGTTGAGCATTGTCAAATTGTTGACGTTCCCGCTGGGGGTTAATAGCTTCCGGGCACAGCCTTTCGCTGTCGTGGGATGCATTGGGGCGGAGGGTGGCGATGGCGGTGCTGGGAGGGCGTTTGGCTTTGGTGCGCCGTGAGAAAGCAGCCGCGCAGCTGACCGGCGATACCCTGTGGGACCGCATCCGGCAGGAGGCGGAGGCCGCCCTGGCGGGCGCCCCCATGCTGGCCCCGCTATTCCTGGACTCCGTCATCAACCAATCCTCGTTCGAGACGGCGCTGTTCCACCGCATCGCGGCGCGGCTGAAGAACGACGTGGTGTCCCAGGCCCTGATCGTCGACACCTTCAACCAGGCGGCCGCCGACGACACGACCCTGGCGCCGGCGTTGCGCGCCGACATCGCCGCCGTGCTGGACCGTGACCCGGCGTGCGAGCGGCTGATCGAACCCTTCCTGTACTTCAAGGGCTTCCACGCCATCCAGACCCATCGCCTGGCCCACTGGCTGTGGATCAACGGCGCGCGCGACTTCGCGCTGTACCTGCAAAGCCGCTCGTCGGAGGTGTTCCAGACCGACATCCACCCGGCGGCCACCATCGGCCAGGGAGTCTTTCTCGACCACGCCACCGGGCTGGTGGTGGGCGAGACGGCGGTGATCGAGGATGACGTGTCGCTGCTTCAGGACGTGACGCTGGGCGGCACGGGCAAGAACATGACGGACCGCCACCCCAAGGTGCGCAAGGGCACCATCATCGGCGCCGGCGCCAAGATCCTGGGCAATATCGAGATCGGGGCCTACACGCGGGTGGCCGCCGGCTCAGTCGTGCTGCGCCCCACCGAGCCCTATTCCACCGTGGCGGGCATCCCGGCCAAGGTGGTGAAGGTGGACGACGCCGGGCGGGAGGCCGCCCGCGAACTGGACCAGGCGCTGAGCGACTTGGCCTACACATCCTTCAACTACTCGATCTGACGTCCGCCGCGCCTCGCTTTGTTGCGATTACCGGGCCTTCCCTTGACGGGCACCCGCGTTCGGTCAGGCTTGCCTTCCTGACCGTCGCCCCGTCGAGGAACCCGCCATGCGCGTCCGTTCGCTTCTGCCCCCCGTACCCGCCGCCTTCTTCGGCATCGTCCTGGGCCTGACCGGCCTGGGCGGGTGCTGGCGCGCCGCCCATGACGCTTGGGGCATGCCGGCGGCAGCGGGTGAGGCGCTGATGGCGACGGGTGCCGCCGTATGGGCCATCGTGCTGCTGCTCTACGGCGCCAAGTGGGTCAATCACCGCGCGGCGGCCATGGCGGAAGTGGACCACCCGGTGCAGTGTTGCTTCATCGGCTTGGCCGGGGTCGCCACCATGCTGGTGGCGGGCGGCGCCCTACCCCATTCCCGGCCCGTCGCGCTGGCGCTTTATATACCGGGCGCCGTCTTCACCCTGCTATTCGCGGTGTGGCGAACCGGGAGACTGTGGCAGGGGGACCGCGACCCGGCAACGACCACTGCGGTGCTGTACCTGCCAACGGTGGCCGGCAGCTTCGTCGCCGGCATCGTGGCCGCGGCGCTGGGATACAGGGAGGCGGGGCAGATGGCTTTCGGCGCCGGCTTCTTCGCCTGGCTGGCCATCGAATCCGTACTCCTGCACCGTCTGCTGACCGCCCCCGCCCTGGCGACCGCGCTGCGCCCCACCCTGGGGGTGCAACTGGCACCGCCGGTGGTGGGCGCGCTGGCGCTGATCAGCGTGGCGCCCGATTTGTCCCCCATCTTCCCGCGCCTGTTGGTTGGCTATGGCCTGCTGCAAGCGCTGGTGCTGGGACGCCTGCTTCCCTGGATCCTCAAGGAAGGATTCACCCCCGCCTATTGGGCCTTCACCTTCGGCGCCACCGCCCTGGCCACGACGCCGATACGCCTGGCGGCACGGGGTGATACCGGCGTGATGGCGGATCTGGCCCCGGCGTTGTTCCTCGTGGCCAACGGCGTGGTGGGGGTGGTGGCGCTCGGCACGCTCCTGCGCGCCCTGCAGGGCCGCCTGCTGCCCCCACCTCCCGCCATTCCCGCCGCCCCCGCGACGGCGCCCTGACGCACCGAATATCCGGTTCGCCCGATATCCGGCCCGGTCAAGGTGTATGAGCCATCATCCGCGGCACAGGCTCACCACATCATGAGCGTATCGTGGGCCGGATGGCACCATGCCGCCATAGTCGTCCGCGTTTAACCGGACATAGTCGGTTCAGAGCGCTAGAGCGGATCGCCCGAAGGTGGAATCGCCTTTGGGCGTGAATCCGCTCGCGGGACAGACTCAAGCGATATCCGACTGTGCTTCCAATTGAAACGCAGCCGTATATTGCCAGCGTGGGCCCCTTAGGAAGGACAAGCGGCGGCGGGTGTCAACCGGCAATTGCGCGCGACACCGCCACCCCGGACTGGGCCCCAGAACGCCAGAACCCCGCCAGCGAGGTGCTGACGGGGTTCTGGGTAATTTGGTTGCGGGGGCACACAACCAACGATACTTGCGTTTGGTTGGACGTCAGATTCCTCGACTGGCGGCCTGACTGAAATGCTTGGTATCGGCGACAATGGACTCTGCGGCGCCCCGCATGTGGGCGAAATCATCAGCTGTCCATCTGGTTCGAAATCGCGAAGCGGATCAGGCCGGCCAGGTTCTTGACCCGCAGCTTGTCCCGCATCAGGGATGAGGCGTTGGCCACGGTCTTGTAGCTGATACCCAACTTGGACGCGATCTGGTCGTATGTATTGCCCCGAGCCAGCAGGGACAGCACCTGCTTCTCCCGTTCCGACAGATCCTTGGCCGGCGTGCTGTCCCCCCGGCTTCGTAGCAGGGCAACCTGCAGGGCCAGCTTGTGGTTGAGGTGCGGCTCCCCCGCCAGCGCCCGCTCGCAGGCGGCCATCAGTTCCGATGGCGGCGCATCCTTCAGCACGTATCCCAAGGCGCCGCATTCCAGGGCGCGGGCCACGACGGTGGGATCGTTATGCATGCTGAACACGACCACGCGGGCGTTGACGTTGGTGGTGCGGATGCGGCGGATCAGGGCCAAGCCACCCAAATCGTCACCGCTGAAGGTCAGGTCGGCGATGACCATGTCCGGCTTGCGACGCAGGAAGGAGCGGTAGCCGGCCACCACCGATCCGGCGTCCAACACCGTGTCCACCCCCATGTCCTGTAGTATCCGGCGACAGCCCTGGTACACGATGGGATGGTCATCAACAACAAGGGCGGAGGTCATCAGATCGTCTCCTGGGATGTGGAGCGGGCGAGTTCCGCGATGGTGTCCAACGGCAAGCGGATGGTGAGCGCCGTGCCCTCGGCCGAACTGCGCAGCTCAAACCAGCCGGCCAACGCCTCCACCCGTTCCCGCATGCCGGCCAATCCCATTCCGGAAAGGCCCATTCCGGAAAGGCCCCCACTTGGCCGGCCGCGGCGGTCGATGCCCTTGCCGTCGTCCTCGATGCGCATCTCCAGGCACGGCGTACCGGCGTGCGTCACCTCGCCGAAGGTCAACCCCACCTTCTGGGCGCGGGCGTGGCGGATGGCGTTCAGCAGGCCCTCGCGGGCGCAGCGGTAAAAGGTGAGGTCGACGATGACGCCGTAGCTGTCGTGCAGAGTGCCAAAGCTATGGTCGATGGCGGGGCCGTCATCGTCGCTGAAATCCAACAGGACCTTGTGGATGCAGTCCTTGAGCGGCACCTGGCCCAGGGCCATGGGGCGCAGGCCGTCCAGCACCTGGCGGTTCACCCGCTTGATGTTCTGCACCAGGGAGACGACGTCCTGCGCCCGTTCATACAAGCGGGCGTCGACTTCCTTCCCCTGGGTCATGGTGACGATGGAAGCGGCGCTGGCCTCCAGCGCGAACAGGCAGGGACCGACATCGTCGTGCAGTTCCATGGCCGTGCGCCGCCGTTCGTCGTCATGGGCGGTCAGCAGCTTGCGGTTCAGGTCGCGGTTGGCCTGGTTGGCGGCCAGCAGGGCGGCGGCGGCCTTGTTGAAATGGTCGGTGATCTGCACCAGCTCCTGCGAGGACGGGCGCGGCAGGCGCACCATGTAATTCTTGCCCTCCAGTTCCCGCAGGCCGGCGCCCAGGCGGGTCAGCGGCGCCAGGGCGCGCCCGAAGGCCAAATACAGCACGCCCAGGATGGCCAGGTTGACGCCCAGCACCAGCCCCATGACGGAGCGGGCGTAGGTCCAGGCTTCATCGATCTCATCGCTGGGCTCGGACTCCACCGTCACGGCCCCGATATGCCGCTGCCGGACGATGATAGGGAAGATCTTGGACTCGATGGGCGGGGCGATCAGCTGGTTGAACCAGCGGGGCGCCTCGGCATAGGTGTCGGCACTGGCATGGCCGCCGGTGGGGGCATTTGCGGCCTGGCGGCTGGCCTCGATCACCTGACCGGCATTGTCTGTCACCGTGATCTTGACATGCCGCAGGGACCGCAGCGGCATGGGCACGTTCTCCAGCCGGGGCGTGCCGGTTTCATCCGCCAGAAGGCGGGTCGCGTCAGCCACCAGCAAGTCGGCCAGCTGGATGGAGGACGCGATCTCCAAGCGGGTGGCGGTCCGGGCCTTCAGGATGATGACGCCCCCCAACAGCACCGCCGCCACGCAATCGACCGCCAGCACGATGGCGATCAGGCGCACGCGCAGGGAATGACGCGACAGATCGAGCAACGCGGCCCGGGGCTGCCGGGCCGACGGGTCCATCACCGGTTCGACCGCCGGCACCGAACTATGCGGCAATGACGTATCCATCCCTGCCCATCATAGGTTGTTTTGGGTCTTATAGGACGCGACCAGCCGCGCCAGCGCCGCGGACCGCTCCATGCCTGATTTTCGCAAGTTTAGGTAATGCTGGCACAACGCACCATAGATTTGCTTGTGCGGCGTGGCGTCGGCCACATCGATCATGCCCACCAGGATATCCACAGCCAGTTCAGGCTGCCCCATTTCCATCAGCGCGTCGCTGGTTTGGGCCGTGCGGTTGGCGATCATGCGCGGTTCCTCGATAAAGCGCTCCGCCGCCTGACGCAGCGCACGGCGCAGCCGATCAACCTCCGGATCGGCGGCCAGCACCGGGTGCCCCTCCTCCCGGCTGCGCAGCCAAAGGGCTGGCTCCATCGTCTCGCGGACGTCCAGCCAGGCGGGCAACCTCTCACCCCCCTGTCGCGCCACCACCTTGCCCTTGGGCGACGGCGCCGTCTCATCATCGCAGGCCAGAAGTGCCACGCCGCACAGCAAGAGGATCGCCAGGGCCACCGTCCTCATGGCGTGCCACCCTTGGCGCCCCCGGCCGGTGAAGGGAGCAGCGCCAGGAAGCGCGGGCCATCACCAACCTTGAGGCGCGCCAGTTCGCGGCGCTGGGCGATGTCGATCACCGACACGTCGCCAGAGAACCAGTTCGCAACGTAGGCGCGGCCGGCGCCGTCTGCCACCACGCCCTCGGGATAGCGCCCTACCGGAACCTGGCCTTCCTGTAGCAGGCGGGCGGCGTCGATGATGACTAGGCTGTTGCCGTGCTGGCTGGTGACCAGGATATGGGCGCCGTCCGGCGTCACCGCCACACCATAGGGCATGCGGCCGGCCGGGACGCGCGCGGTGCGCGTCAATGTGGCGGTGTCCACCACCGCGATATCGTCGCTCCGGACATTGACGACATAGAGGGTCCGTCCGTCTGGCGACAACGTCAGAGCGTAGGGACTGTCTCCGGTGGGGATGGTCGCCAGGACGCGCATGTCGTCCACCGACAGCACGGTCACGGCACCGCTCTCGCGGTCGGCGACATAGAGGCGGCCACCGCCCATCGCCACACCAGCCGGGCTACGGCCGACCGCCGCTATGGCAACCATCCGACCACTGGCGGCGTCAAGCTTAATCACGCGGTCCTTGGACCAGTCGGAGGCATAAATGAAACGACCGTTGGCGGCGATGCCGAAAGGCTGCCCCTCGACCGGCATTGTGCGCCGTATCGAGCCAGTCGCCCGATCCAGCACGGCGACACAACCGCCGTCGGGAAAGGCCAAGTACATCTGCGCCCCATCCGGCGACAGGGCGATGCCCGCCGGTCCCTTTCCCACCGGATAGGCGACAGACGCGCCGCCGTCCGTGTCCAGCAGGCTGACCGTGCCCGAATCCTGGCTGACCACCGCGACCTGCTCACCCGCCAGGACGGCGCCAGCCACCAGGATCAGGCTCAGCAGCAGCAGCGCGAGGAGCCGGCCGACCATCTCAGCCTTTCCCCTCCGCCTTGGCCTTGATGCCTTGCAAGCCCGCCTTGAACAACTGGCTCAGGGCCGCCTTCGCCGCCTCGTCATTCAGCTCGTCCGGCGGTTCATTGCCGGTGTCTCCGCGATAGACACGGGCGTACCATTGCACTTGGGCCCCCCCTTGCGCACCCGGGCTCACCACCAAGGTGGCGGAGTAGGAACTGGCCGGCAACGCCTTCAGGTTCGGATCCAGCATGCGGTAGGTGTAGGTCATGCGGGCCGGATCATATTCATCGACCTCCTCCTCGATCTTCTCGCCGTTCTTCAGGGTCATGACCCGCTTCTTGTTCGTACCCTCGCTGGCCTTGACCTCCGCATCCCATTTGGCGATGCCGGCGAAGTCGCCAGCCACGGCCCACACGGCGGCCGGGGATGCCTTGATCTCCACCGTCTCATCCACCTTCTGCGGCGTCGGGCCGTGGGCGACGGCGGGGCTCGCCATCAGGGCCCCGACGGCCAAGGCCAGAGGGAGTAGAAGCGCGCGTTTCATGACCACCTTCCAACTGCGTTGACGAAACGGGGAACGGCACCCCACCACCGCGCGGTGGGGAAAAGACCGTAGGCCGCCAGCAGGGCCGCCAGGGCCAGGGCGCCCGGTACCCAGCGGACGTCGGCATGGCCCGCGCTGGGGCGCGGTGTGGCGGCGGCCAGCAGGGCACGGGTCAGGCGCCGACCATCCTCCAGGTGCGCGTAGGTCAGGCCCGTACCGCCCGCCAGGGCGCGCAGATAGGGCTCACGGACGGAGGACAGATGCTCGGTGCCCGTGGGCATGCCCGACCCGAAGGGGGCATTGCGGGCCTGGTACCCGGGGCGGCTTTCCGCGTCAGGCGGCGGCGGGCCGAAATGGTTCTCGTGCTGCACATCGTTGACGCCCCAGAAGCCGATTTCGTTGCCCCGGTCATCAAACTTGGGGATAGGCGCCAGGCCGTAACCGCCGGCACCGACGACCACACCCCGTACCGCGCCTGGCTTCCCGTCGAAGACCGGTCCGCCGGACAGGGGCAAGGGCGGCGTCTCCTGCCCATCGGTGATGAACATCAGGTCGCTGTCCAGGCCTTGAGCCATGGCGATGGCGCCGTAAAGGCCCTCGGCGATATGGCTGTCCCCCTCCCATCCCTCACGCCAATCGACGGAGTCCACCGCACCGGCCACGGCGCCATAGTCGCGGCAAACATCCACCGGCTCGAACAGCAGGAAAGGCACGCGCTCGCTGAACAGGGCCAGGCCCACGCGACTGGGACACGGCAAACGGCCCAGCAGGTCGCGCAGCGCCTCCTTGGCGACGACAAGGCGGCTGACCGGGGCACCGCCCCGGCTGTAATCACGGGTGTTCATGCTGCCGGTGATGTCAACCACCACCAGCACCCGTACCCCGTCGCGGGTAATGGGCAGGCGGGGTAGCGCCACGGCGGCGACCGCCAGGACGATGGCGGTGGCCAGGGCCAGCACTCGGGGGTCCCGGGCGTTTTGGCGGATCATGGCGGCGATGGGCACCCTCATGGCCCACCTCGCGGCGTGCCGGGAATGTCCGTCCATAGGCGCTTGCGATCCACCTGGCCGGTGTCGCCCACCGTGCGCTCGAAGGCGGGAAAGTCACGGATCAGGCGGGACGCCACATCCAGGTTGAACTTGGCATCCCAATCGTCCGGCGCCAGGGTCAAGGCGCGGCGGTATTCCTGGCGCGCCAGCACGACGAAGGGGCCGGCTGCGTCGATCTTCCCCTCGGTGATGAGGTCCAAGCCCCGGCGCAGCCAGGCGTTGGCCAGGTTGTAATGGGCATCGGTGCGGATGCGCGGGTCCGCGCGCCCGTCCAGCGCCTCCACCAGCGGCTGGGCCTCCGTCAGGCGATCCTGCCGGATCAGGAACTCCACCCGCGCCAGCACCACGGCCGGCGCCGCGCCGGGCGCCACGGCCAGATCGCGGTTGGCCTTCAGCCCTGTGATGGCTCGGTTATCCGCCGCCAGATGCCGCGCCCAGACCGCGGTGGCCAACACCGCCAGCACCAACAGAACGGGCAAGCCGGTGAAGAGGATGGTGGGTGCCCGCCTCATGCCGCCACCCTCCGATCCGGTCGCGTGGCAGCGGGTCGCACCCTGACGCGGGCCTCCATCAGCTTGGCAGCCAGAAGCAGCAAGAGGGGCGGGCAGGCCAGCGCGTAGGCCCAACCCGTCAGGTCGCGGCGGGGCAGATGTTCCGTATAGGTAATGGGATAGCGTTCCAGGGCGTCGATCTGGCGGATGGCCTCTTCCACCTGCCCAGGGCTTTCCGCCTGGAAGGCGTGGTACGGGACGCCCAGGGTTTGGAAATAGCGGTGCAGGAAGTGCTCCGGCATGGCCTGGGGCGTGTTCTCGTCGGGCCCAGGCTCATCGAACAGCCCCTTGCTCCCGGCGGTGCGCAGGAACAGGAAATAGAGGTCGGCGCGATAGCGGGCGAACAGGGCGCGCAGTTGATCCTGGACATGCGGGTCGATGACCGCCCCACCGTCGGAGACCAGCAGGATGACATGATGCTCATCGGGCCGGTCGGCGGCGAACATGGACAAAGCCATCCCCAGGCCGCGCGCGATATTGGTGAAGTTCAGACCGCGCCGATCGCTGGCGTTCACCGCCGCCAGCACGGCGTCCTGGTGGTCCGTCAGGGGCAGCACCAACATGGGCGCCGTGGAAAAGGCGGCCACGCCGAACAAGTCATGTGGCCGCCGGCCGATGAAGTCACGCAGCAGGCGTTTGGTGGCGGACGCCTTGGACTCCTCCGCCCCCTCCGGCGTGCGGCCGGCGAAGGTGTCGCTCATGCTGCCGCTGCGGTCCAACAGCAAAACCAGTTGGGCGCCCGTGCCGATGCGGCTGACCAGCCGGCCGCCATGATAGGGGCCGGACAGCGCCAGGATGATGAGGGCGATCGCCAGCATGCCGGCGATCCGCAGCCCCAAGCGCACCCAAGCGGACAGCCGGTCGGCGGGGACCACGGCGATGGATCCGATGGCGGTACGGCGGTGGGGGGATCGCAGCCAAGGCAGAACGGCCAGCGGCAGCAGGACCAGTACCCAGGGATGGTCGGCATTCAGGATCATGGCCGTCCCCGCTCGGCAGCGGCCAGGGATCGGCCCAGGACCTGCAGGTCCTTGAAGGGCAGCACCTGCCGCGCCTTGGCCGGCGCGCTGCCGAAGAAGGCCTGACGCGAGGCCTGGAAGAAGGCCTCCAGGCCGGCGCGTGCGGGGGTGAAGACGGGGCGGCGGTTGAGGAAGGCGGGCATATCGTCGGCCAGGACACGGCGGCCGGCGGCGCCGTCCAGCGCGCGATGGAGGATCAGCAGCGCCTCGAGATAGCCCGTCTCCGTCTCCCCCCGCGCGCCCAGACGGCGCAGATGACGTACGGCGGCGGCGAAGTCGCGGGCGGGCCGGCGGCGGAAGGGCCCCCAGGCGCGATGATAGGCCAGGGGCAACAGCGCCAGGAGGGCCGCCACGGCCAACCCGCCGGTAACCGTCCACCAACGTCCGGTATCCAGGTACCCTGCCGGCCGGTCGGGTTGCAGATAAGCCTTGGGGTCCTCCTGAACCGGCGGCGCCACCTCACGGAGCGGGGAGACGCCGATGGTCCAGGGCGGCACGTCCACAGCCTGCGCTGTCCCGCCGATCAAGAGCCCCACGGGAAAACCCGGCATCTGCATGCGCCGCGCATCCAGCGCCACATAGAAATTCTGATAGATCAGGTGCAGGGTTATGGTCCGACCATGCCGCACCACCGTGATGTCCCGCAGGTCCAGCCAATAGGCGACAGGCCCCGGCACCGGCAAGCTGGCGCGATCCAGGGTGGCACCGGCGGGCACAGTGAGGATGACATCCGCCCGGATAAGATCGCCCGTGAAGAAACCAATGTCCCGCTCCGCCCGCACCACCACGTCTGGGGAGGCATCCCCGGCCGGCTGAGCCTGGGCGGCCCCCAACAGCAGGACGGTCAGCGTCGCCGCGATGGGAAGGATGCGGGCCGCCATCTTTCAAGCCTCCAGCAAGCCGCGGGAGAAATCGTCCAGGTCCAGCCGGTCGGTCACCACCACCGGGGTGCGGCCATATTGTCCCGCCAATTGGCGCAGCGCCGTCTGACGGGCGGCATCCTCCGCCAACCATCGCCGTTTCAGTGCCGGACGCATGAACACCAACCGCCGGGCACCGCTTTCCAGGTCGGCAAGATCCAGAAGCCCCCACTCGGGGAGGTCGGCCCCTTCGGTGGAATCGCGAATGATCACCGGCACGATGTCATGTAGGGCCAGGCTCTCGAACACCCGGCGCAGCAGGTCCAGGGGCAGCAGGAAGTCGGAAACGAGGAAGACCATCTTGCGCGCACCGGCCAGGTAGGGCGCGGCCTCAAGCAGCCCCTCCGCCCCAGCCCCCACCCACCGCGACGGCTCCAGCAGCATTTCCACATCGGCGGCCACGCCACGGCGGGCGGTGGCGGGCAGAAAGCAGTCCAGCCGCAGGATGGCGTCACAGCCGATCAGGCCGAAGCGGTCGCCGATGCGGGTCGCCGACCGAGCCAGCGCCGCGCACAGTTCCCCCACCAGTGCCGCCTTGGCGGCATTCCCCTGGTAGCGCAGGGAGGCGGACAGATCGACCAGGGCATAGACATCGATGGACGCCCGCTGGCGAAGGCGGCGGACCATGGTGGTGTCGAAGGGATCCAGGGCGGTGGCGCGCACGTCGATGCGCCGGGCATCGGGATGCGCCGCGAAAGGCACCAGGTCGCGGAAGGTGCCCATCCCCCCCACCTGCCGGCTGGGGTGGGCGCCGACGCGCAGGCCGGTGACGGCCCCCCGGGGGCGGTAATGGATATCCGCCGTCATGGCACCGGCACCGTGGCCAGCACGGCGGCGCATAGATCGCGGACGATGCTTTCCCGCCGCAGTTCATAGACCGGGTCCAGAAAGACACGGTGGGCCATGGTTTCCACGAAGACGTCGCGCACGTCCTCCGGCACCAGCATGTCGCGCCCCTCCAGCCAAGCGCGCACCCGGCCGGCACGCACCAGGAAAGCCAGACCGCGCGGGCTGGCCCCACCCAGGACCAAGCGGTCCATATCGACGCCCGGAAGCGCGACGCCAGCGGCGGCGGGGTGGACGATGGCCTCCCAGAGGCGGGTGACGTAATCCTGAACGGCCGTGCTGGTGTGGACGGACTGCTGCACCTGGGCGGCGGCGTCCTCCAGTCCGCGATGGTCCAGGACGGGGCCGGCGATGCCATCCAATAGCCGGTCCACGTCGTGGAAGCGGGGATCGAAGATCAGCTGCCGCCGCGCCTCGAAATCCGTGGGCGCCTCCACCGGGATTTCCATGAAGAAGCGGTCGCGCGCCGCCGCCGGCAGTTCAAAGGTTTCCTCCTTCTCCACCCGGTTCCGGTCGGCATAGACCTGAAGGAAGGGAAACTGGTACGTGCGGTTGAAGGCCGTGACCGAGCGTTCCGCCATCAGGCGCAGCAGCAGGGCGTGGACCTGCGGCCGGGCGCGATTGATCTCGTTGAAGAAGAAGATGGACAGGCTGTCGGCCTTGGCCAGCACGGCCGACGGCTGCACCCGGGGGCGCCCGTCCTCAGCAATGAAGGTATGGTAGAGCAAGTCGGCGGGCATCATGTCCACGGTGCCCTCCATCCGTTCATAGGCACCGCCCAGCGCACGGCCGAAGGCCCGCAGCAAGGTGGTCTTGCCCACGCCGACATCGCCCACCAGCAGGACGTGCCCCCGCGCGAAGATGGAGATCGTCACCAACCGGATGGCGCGCGCCTGGCCCACCACCACCCGACCCACGGCAGCCTCCAGGGCATTCGCCGTCCCCCGCAGATCGTTCAACGTCGCACCGTTGGATGCCATGTCTTTCATGAGCGCCGTGTTCAGTGAAGGCCGTCAAGCCGATCGCTTCGCCAACATTGCGGAAAGGTCGGCCCAGGTGGAAGATCGCCACCCGGGCCGCCGCGACGAAATGCGGAAGTCCCAGGGTAAAAAATCGGTACTCAGACGAAACAGCGGCACGTTCAATCGTTCGGGATCTTGTCCACGTCGTAAATGAACTTGCCGGTCTTCTTGAAGTACGCGACACGCTTGGCGTTTCGCGCCTCCATCTCCCGCTCGGACTGGTCCTGCTTGGCCAGTTCCTTGGGGTCATGCTTGGGGTCATACTTGGACCCCGCGATCACCGCGGGGAAGCCGGGCTTCGGCTCCCAGCAGTTACCAGGCTCCTTGCAATGGGTGCCGTCGTAGGCGAGGGCCGGGGCGGCGAGGCCCAGACCCGCAGCCATGGCCAGCACCGCGACAGTATTTTTCATGGTTTCCTCCGTTGCTGTGGGCAACACGTCAGCGGACGTGCGTCTTGTCCGCTGCACACATTCCCGGCGCGTCTTCCGGGAATTTCTCCCCGACCTTGAAAGGCCGGTAATTCTTCTTCTGGGCGTCGGTCAGCCAAGGGGCGTGCTTGACGTCGTCCTTGTAGAGGTGCCGCACCCAGGCCATGACCTTCAGGATCTCATCCAAGGTCAGATCGTAATGGGGGCCCATCTGGGCGCGCGCGCCGCCAAAAATGGTCTCAAACAGCCCCTGGTCCGTCTCATTCTTTGGATAGGTCCAGTAATCGTCGTTGAGACCCGGGCCGATTTTGCCCTCGCCCACATGGCCATGGCAGCCGGAACAAGCCTCAAGATAGATGACCTCGCCCTTCTTCAGGCAGCTCTTGTCCTCAAGGTAGGGGTCGACGCCGGTTTGAAGGAATTTCCTCACACCCGGCGTGTCGCGCCCTTCCTCCTGCGCCATCGACAAATCCAAGGGTTCGCCCGTGTCGGTGTTGCGCAGGTCCAGGCTGGTGGGTGGAAGGCCTGCGGCGGCGCGCGCGCTGGTCCACCAGGCGCCACCGGCCGCCACGCCGGTGCAGGTGAGCAAAGTCAGGCTGACGAACAACTTCTTCATGACTCATCCCGATTTCCGTGAACCCCAATCAAGTCGGTGCTCAGTTGGCGACTTCGACCAGAGGTATCCCCTCCTCCGCCAGGACGGCCGCGATCTGGGGGCGGGCCTTGACCAGTGCGGCGTTCAGGGCGGCCAGCAATTCGGTATCGCCTTGGCGGACACCCATCGACTGGTCATAGGTCTGGGGCAGTTTCTGTCCATCGCTCCGGCTGGCGTCGTCCTTCACCGGCGTCATCCGCAGGGCCGGGTCGGCCTTGACATAACGGGCGATGGAGGGCGCGAAGGCCACGGCCAGATCGGCGCCGCCGTTGCGCACCTCGCCCGCCATGCGCTCCGGTGCGATCTGGACGTATTCGTTCCGGGGAGAGCGGAAGCCCACCAGGGAATAGAGGTAGGACATGTTGTCGTTATAGCGGTCCACCTGCTTCAGCATCGCCTCGCTGGGTGAACCGAACTCCACCACGATATGGCCGACCTTGCGGATGGCCGGATCGTTCCAGGACTGGATGTCCAGGTGCTTGTCCTGGCGGGTAACGAAGACGTAGCCGGTGCGATAATAGGGGGTCGTGGTCAGGACGCGCGGGTCGCTGGCATCCAGGCCGACGACGACATCGCATTTCTTTTTGTCCAGCCAGTCACGCACCAGATAGATCGCCGGCTTATCGGCATAGACGAATACCGGCTGACGACCCATGGCCTGGGCAACGGCGGCGGCGATCTTGTTCTCGAAGCCGGAGCCGTCAGAGGCGGAGTACGGCGGTTCCTCGGCGCTGACACAGATGCGCAGGGCGGGCTGAGGGGCTTCCGGCGCGACCGCGGGACCGGCACCGGCCTCCGCGACGACGGGCGCCAACAGGACACCGGCGGCCAGCAAGGCGCGCGCGGTGAGGGAACGGACTGTCACGGATTTGGACATGGGGCTCACCAACAGCAATGTCGGGGTCTGCGACGGTTCCCCCCGATCCGCTCTCGCCCATGGGACAGGGCAGCCGCAGACCGGGGAGAAGGCGGAGGAAGCGCTCACTTGCCGCCCTGGTACTCGCCCACGTTCACGTCGTCATAAGGGCCCTTGCCGTTCAGCGAGAAGACCATGACGCCGCCGCCCATCTGGGTGTAGTTGGCCAACTTCTTGAAGGCGCCCACGGCACCCAGGCCGGCGGTCGGGTCCTGCAGGTCGAAGACCAGGCCCACCCCCGGCCAGCCGCCCACGCCATAATAGATGGCGACGTACTGCGTGCCGTTGTGGCTGTAGGTGATGGGATAGCCGATAGCGCCGGACGGCAGCTTGAACTTCCACAGCAACTCGCCCGTGTCGCTGTTCCGCGCCTTGATGAAGCCATCCAGCGTTCCGTAGAAGACAAGGTTGCCGGCGGTGGCGGTGGTGCCGCCCCAGACGGCGAACCGTTCCATCTTCTCCCATTTGAACTGGCCGGTGATGGCGTTGTAGGCCTTGATCTGGCCCAGCCCCTCGAAATTCTGCCGGTCGCCCTTGGGGCCGGGATACATGTTCAGCGTGGCGCCGACGAAAAACTGGCCGGCACGATAGGGCAGCATGAACGGTTCCCAGTCCATGCAGATGTGGTTGATGCCCATGAAGAACAGCTGTTTGTTGGGATCGTAGCTGTCATGGCCCTGGTTATGATAGCCCATGGCGGACGGGCAGATATCCTTGCCCAGATGGTCCATGCGCGTGCCGTACTCTGGATCACGCACCGGGACACCGGACTTGAGGTCCACCGTCTTGAAGACATTGACGGTGTCATCGATCTTGTTGGCGGAAACCAGGTCGCCGGTGGTACGGTCCAGGGTGTAGACGATGCCGTTGCGATCCGGATGCGTCAGCAAGCTGCGCATCTTGCCGTCCTTGTCCTTCTGCTCGGACAGCATCATCACATTGACGCCGGCATAGTCCCATTCGTCATGGGGCGTTTTCTGATAGCCAAACTTGGCCTGGCCGGTATCCACATCGCGGGCGAAGATGGTCATCGTCCATTTGTTGTCACCCGGGCGCATGGTCTCATTCCACGGGGCCGGGTTGCCGGTACCGAAATATATCAGGTTGGTCTTAGGGTCGAAGGCATACCAGCCCCAGTTGGTGCCGCCACCGATCTTCCAGGCCTCACCCTCCCAAGTGGATTGGCCCAGCCCCTTCTGGCCGTAATGGGGATTCTTGATGTTGAAATCGGACGCCAGCAGCAGGTCCTTGTCTGGACCGGTGGCATAGGCCCGCCAAACCTGCTCGCCCGTATGAACATCGTAGGCGGTGATATATCCGCGGACGCCCAATTCAGCGCCGGAGGACCCGACGATTACCTTATCCTTCACGACATAGGGCGCGATGGTCAGGGTGGAACCGACCTTGATGTCGGAATTCTCCATCTTCCACACCAGTTCACCCGTCTTGGCGTTCAGCGCCTCGATATGGCCGTCCAGCAAGGTCTTCAGGATCAGCGGCGGCGTCTTGGCATCACCCGGCCAGTAGGCCAAGCCGCGGTTGACGATGTCGCAGCAGGCGACGGAGCGGGCCGCCGGGTTCTGCTTCGGCTTGTCCTGCCACAGGATCTTGCCGGGATCGTCCAGGCCCAGGGCGAAGGTGACGTTGGGGAAGGAGGTGTGGACGTACATCACCCCATCGACCACCAAGGGGGCGCCCTCGTGGCCGTTCAGCAGACCGGTGGAAAACGTCCAGGCCGCCTTCAGATTCTTGACGTTATCGACGTTGATCTGGTTGAGCTTGCTGTAATTGTCCGAGTGATAATCCTTGCCCGGCATCACCCAGTTGGAGTCATCGTTGGACATCTTGTCCAGCGTGTCGTTGGCCTTGGCCACCCCCATGCACGCCAGCATCAGAACTGAAAAGACCGCAGTCATCGACGTGGTGGCGCGAAGCGCTTTCATTTTTCGTGACCTCCCAGCTGTTCAGCGTGCCAGCCTTGTTATCGCGGCTGGTAACGAGGTCAATAAGAGCCACATACCTTTGCGGGGTCTATAGTACTTTGTGTGGTCTTTATTATAACAAGCACCAACTATTACTTAAAATAATTTCCCCATGATCATTCTTTATCATGGGCGCGGCCACAGAAAATTCCACAAGGAGGTTCCGCAAAAGTAATGGGAACATTTGGCAAATGCCTTGGGAAACTTGCCGGGAATTTGATAGGCGGGTGCGGACGAAATGTGAACCGGCATGCGGTTTAGACGCCGATCGGCACAGAAACTATTTGATTTTATTGGGGTTAACCGGGCGCATATGATAGCGCCGATTCTCTGCCCGGCACATGCCCCTTGAGACCGCCACACTCAGCGCAGCCTTCATGCTGGCAACCATGGCAGCATGACACAGCCGGCCAGATATGCCGGAGAGCACGACGCCAAGGCGCGCCAGCTACCTGGCGGACAGCCACATGGGCGGCACCCTGGGTGAAATGCGCATGCCGGACTTCGCCAAGGGCTATCCCGACACGGAGATCGCAGACCTGGCCAACTATGCCCTAGCAGGGTGCGGAAGAATGGAGCGTTAAGGCCCCTTTCCCCATGAACCAAGCCGATTGAAGGCTTGATCGAGGGGCTACGGGCCGCTTTTGCGGCCATTTTTCCCGGATACCGCCGTTTGCAGGCGGAATCCGGTGTCAATCGGCGGCGTAACGGGACCCCGTATCGGCGCCCAATAGGGACCCCAGTGATGTGCTGGCAATCGGGTTGTCCCGGTAGCGCATAGGAGGGCCCCGTCCCCGGAGCGCAGCGCCCCCGGCGATGCGCGGAGCGGAGGGGACGGGAGGTGCCTGTGCGCCCACCGGGGGAACCCGCGGGGGTGGGGTCCGGGGCGGGGGGCGGTGATGGGAAGGCGGTCAGGCGCGGTTCTTGAAGCGCCAGCTCTCGTTGCCGGTCTCGACGATCTCGCAGTGATGGGTCAGGCGATCGAGCAGGGCGGTGGTCATCTTGGCGTCGCCGAAGACGGACGGCCATTCGCCGAAGGCGAGGTTGGTGGTGACGATGACCGATGTCTGTTCATAGAGGCGGCTGACGAGGTGGAACAGGAGCTGGCCGCCCGCTTGGGGGAACGGCAGGTAGCCGAGTTCGTCCAGGATGATGAAGTCCAGGCGGCTGAGGTGGTCGGCCAGCCGCCCCTGGCGCCCCAAGCGGCTCTCGGCCTCCAGCTTGTTGACCAGGTCGACGACGTTGAAGAAGCGGCCGCGCCGCCCACCCCGGATGCAGGCGCGCGCGATGGCGATGGCCAGGTGGCTCTTGCCGGTGCCGGTTCCGCCGACCAGGACGACGTTGCGCTGATGGGCCAGGAAGTCGCCGCCCGCCAGGTCGCGGACCAGGGTCTGGTTGATGGGCGTGTCGTCGAACGCGAAGTCGTCGATGTCCTTGGCCAGGGGCAGCTTGGCCAAGGTGATCTGGTAGCGGATGGATCGCGCCTGCTTCTCGCTGATCTCAGCAGCCAGCAGGTCACCGACGATGCGCTGGGGCTCATGCTGGCGCTTGACGGCCGTGGTGATGATCTCGTCATACGCCGCCTTCATGCCGTAGAGCTTCAACTCGGCCATGGCGGCCAGGATTTCCGGGCGCTCCATCACTGTACCCTCCTCAAGGTGTCGTAGCGGGCGCAATCGGCCATGGGGGCTTGGCGCAGCACCAGCGTGGCGGGTGTCTGGATGGGCGCCGGCGCCGCCGCTTCCCGCCGCCGGGCCAGGATGTTGAGGATGACGGCAGCGGAATGGACGTTCTCGCGCAACGCCTCGGCACAGGCCGCCTCCACCGCCGGGAGGCCGTCGCTCAGCACCGCCGTCAGGATGTCGACCATCTGCCGGTCGCCGTCGTCGCTGCCCGCCAGCTTGCGCCGCACCCGGTCCAGCGCCGTGGGCAGCACCCAATCCTTGAAGGGGGCGCCGTTGCGCAGGGCCCCCGGCTTGCGCGCCAGCACCGGCACATAGTGCCAGGGGTCGTAGACGGTGCGGTCGCGGCCGAAGCAGCGCGCGTGCGTCCCCACCACTTGGCCGTCCTGGCGCAACTCGATCCGGTCGGCATAGGCCCGCACCTCCACCGGGCGGCCCACCGCCTTGGCCGCCACCGAGTACTTGTTGTGGTCGAACCGCACCAGGCAGGTCTTGGACACCGACGCCGGGGTGGCGTGGAAGCCGTCGAACCGCCCCGCGTAGCCAACCAGGCTGTGCCGCTCCGCCTCGAACATCTCCCAGACGGTACGGTCCCGCTGCTCGGGATGCCGGTGCGCCTTGGCGTAGGCGACGCACTGGTCCACCAGCCAGCCGTTCAGCTCCTCGTAGCTCGCCACCCGCAGGCGCGGCGTGAAGAACCGTTCCCGCACCAGGCCTACCTGGTTCTCAACCTGGCCCTTCTCCCATCCCGCCGCCGGGGTGCAGGCCACCGGCTCCACCAGGTAATGGCTGCACATCTGCTGGAAGCGCCGGTTGTAGGCCCGCTCCTTGCCCACGAAGATCGCGTCCACCGCCGTCTTCATGTTGTCGTAGATCCCGCGCGTGCAGGTGCCCTTGAAGAAGGCGAACGCCCGGTCGTGGGCGTCGAACACCATCTCCTGCGTCTCGCGCGGATATGCCCGCACGAACAGCATCCGGCTGTGGCACAGGCGGACATGGGCCACCTTCACCGTGACCGTCACCCCGCCGATCAGCACCACCTCGTGGCTCCAGTCGAACTGGTAGGCCTCCCCCGGCGCAAAGCTCAACGGCACATAGGCCGCCGCCTGCGACGCTCCCCGCGCCTTCTGCCAGGAACGGGCGTAGCGCCGCACGGCGTCATAACTGCCATCGTACCCGGCGCCCCGCAACTCCTCGTAAATCCGCACCAGCGTCAGCCGCTCACGCGCCGCCTTGGCCTCATTGGCCAACAGCAACGCGTCCAGCCGTTCCCGCCACGGGCCGATCTTCGGCTGGGGCTGCGCCGTTCGCTCGTACCGGAACTCCGTCGCCTCCGAACGAAGCACCTTGCGGACTACCTTCCGCGACAAACCCAGTTCACGGCAGATCGCCTTGATCGGCTTCTGCTGAACAAAGTACGCGCGCCGGATCTTCGCGATCGTCTCCACCACCAGCATCCCAATCAAGGCTCCCGCCATTGCCATGGGAGCCAGTATGGACCCGCGCAAAAGGGGGCCCGATTGGACGCAGATCACCCCTCATACGGGGTCCTTATTCCATGCCGATTCACAGCGGACCAAGCAGCGGATCACGCACATCCTCATCCGCGAGGTCATTCTCGACCTCGACGAGACGACCAACGAGGCCTTGGTCACCATTCATTGGCAAGGCGGCCGTCACACCGAACTGCGCGTGTCGCGCGTTAAAACCGGACGCCATACCGCCGACCGCCAGCCCAATGCCTTGGAGGCCATGCGAAGGCTAGGCGGGCAATGGCCGGATCGGGAAGTCGCGGTGACGATGAACCGGATGCACTGCAAGCCGCCCGATGGAAAAGCATGGACAGCCGTGCGGGTCCGGGAGATGCGCGAGCGTCTTGGGATCGCACCATTCGATCCGAAGTCACGAGGCGAAGAGACGATCAGCGCCGAACAGGCCGCAGCCCGCCTCGGAATCTGCGTCGGTTCGGTTCATAAGCTGATCCGAGAGGGCATCCTTCCCGCAACACAGCTCATGTTCTCGGCGCCGTGGCAGATCCCGACAGCCGCGCTTGAAACCGACGTCGTCAAGGCAGGCGCACGGGAAATCGCAGCCCGAAGGCCAAAGTTCTATAAGCGATTCCATGAGGATAAGTCGATCAAGCTACCGGGCTTCTAAGCAGAGGGATGCACTATGTCACGTGACCGCCCCGCTTGCCCCGGAACAGGAACAGATGGCCGCTGAACGGGTCGGCCCTCAGCACCTGCTGCACCTTGGCCGCCAGGCCGTCGAAGCCGTTGCGCAGGTCAACCGGACGGCAGGCCAGGTGGACCTTGGTGCCGGACGCCACGCTGATCAAAGTGCTGCCTTCAAGGCCCGCACCACCCGCGACAGCGCCTTCTCGTTGACGGACGTGTCCACCCGCAGCCGCACGCCGCTGGGAAGCTCGACCTCGATCAGGCCCGAACGATTCCGTTCCCAAGGAACCACCGCCTCCGCTTCAGGCGGCGGGCTCTCTGCGTCCGCGACAGTCCCCAACGGCAGGAACTCCAACGGCGCCTCAGACCGAAACGCCGCCGCTGCCTTCTGCGCCGCCCGCCAGTTGTAGATCAGGCTGCGGGGAAGGCCGTATCGCTCCGCCACCACCGGCACTTTGCCGCCCGCCGCGTCAACTTCGGCCAGCAACGCCGCCTTCTCTTCCGTCGTCCAGCGCCGCCGACGCGCCAGCAGTGTCGCCCCCGCCACGTTCCCTCCTTCTGGACCCCTCCAGAAGGAATCCCGACGGCCAAGCTTCCGCAGCCATCGTCAAAGGCGCAACACGGCCAAGGCCGGACGCTTACTTATGAATAACGGGTTCACAGAAAGATCTTTGCCCATCTGTCCAAATATCTTGGCGTACTGAGGCTGCATGATCTTCTTTTGGCATTTTGGATTAGACTTATCACTTTGTGCTATCACTTATTGAATAAAATTCTTCCAATATCATAATGCACAACAATACCGTTAATATGGCTTAATTTCTTATTTATATAAGATACGACCCCTATCGATATATTTAGAGATCCATCATTATTCCATGATATATTTGGGTCAGCTTCACCAGATTCCTTAACAAAGGAATAGGCCGCCCCATACTCCATTATTATGTCGCTATTTCCATTCCTCATATTAATCTTGATCGACACATCATCAGAACTGGCAATCCCATCACATAACTTATTCACTAACGCGATCTGCATGCCGTTGTGAGGCGGCCCGATATTTTCTTCTGCTATCGAACAGGATTGAAATTTATGGGTTTCGAACCAGACGATAACGCCTGCACTTGACGCTATAAGCATCACGATGCACAGCAGTAAAATGCGCTTTCTGAGAACATGACCTTTCATCTTTTGCAGGCTCCGCTTTGGGCAGCATTCCATCCATTGGTCCAGGCACTAACTTGGGCAGGATCACCGGCGTTACTAGAAAACATGCCAGCAAAACCACCAGCTATATCCATGGTTTGAGACAGAGAATATCCCGCTCCATTCATAACAATGCCCACCGCATAATTACTCGCATAAGTATATGCTCTTATGAACGACTGTCCATTCCTTTGGAAATCATACATTCCCCCATGCCCTACAGCCATCTGTATACCGAAAGTATCTAATGGGAAAGGAGTCCCATTCAAAGATTTTCCGAAAGCATAAGCAGCTGCAAAATCTGCATAGCCCGGCGCATTGAACGTAGTGCCATCAGGAGCCGTTACCGACTGCGATCCTGCCGGGACTCCCTGTACCCGGTTTTGTATTCCCTTATATGGATCAAAAGGCGCTTTCGGAACTGGACCAATCTTCCCCGAGCCAGGGCAGGGCGTAGTTTTATCACTTTGTGGCGCCCCCCCTGTAGAGCCACCTGTCTCTCCCCATGACAGCGCCCCACCTTGAGGATTAGGGCTGTTAAGGGGAATATCGCGTTCAGGCCGATAACCCGGAACAGGAATATCTGGAATAGGAGGCAGGCCATCCAGTGCTTTTTCCAGAGGGTTTCTTTCTGTTCCAGTGGGACATGAGTTATCTTCTAAACATGATTGTAGCCCGGTTGGATCCGTCCTGTTGATTGGATCCCCCTCCGCATAAGCATACAGGTTCATGCCGGCGGCGTAGCCGGTGGGATCGGCCTGGGCGAACTTGCCCAGGGTGGGGATGTAGATGCGAGCCTTGTAGTGGTAGGCCTCGATCTCCGCCAGCCAGATCTGGCCCGTGTACTGGAAGCGACCCATGTTGTTACGGGCCGGCCGGCCGTACTCGTCGTAGGTGTTGATGCCCAGCACCCGGCCACTGTCGTTGGCTACCGCGATGATCGAGCCACGTTCGTCCGGGATCAGCCAGCGGCGGTCACCCGTGCCCGCCCCCTGGTACCACACCACCGTCTCGTCCACTCCAGCCCCGGGGATGTAGCGCCGCTGCATCACCCCGGGGCTGGAGCCGTCGTATTCCGCCACCAGCCGGTCCCCGAAGTACAGGAAACGCGTGGTCGAGGACTGCACCACCTGGTACAGGCGCCCCAGGCCGTCATATCCCAGGCTGGTCCCCGACAGGCTGGTCAAGTGGTTGTCCACGTCATAGGCCATGGTCGCGCCGGCAAAACCGGTGATGTTGCCCCGGCCATCATAAGTGATCGCCTGCCCGCCAGACGACGTCGCCTGGTTCAGCGCGTTCACCGGCTGGCTGAGCGTGCCGTTGGTCGGCACCGGCGCCGTGTATTGGGCGTTCGACAGCGTCCGTCCCAGGATCTGGCCCGCTTGGTTGTAGCTGAACGTCACCGACAGGTCGGCATTGCTGCCCGTCATCTTCTGCGAGGTCAGTCGCGACGCGCCGTCGAAGCCATAGCTGGTCGTCACCCCGTTCGCCCGCTTCGTCGCAGTCCGCCGGCCCGACTCGTCATAGGTGTAAGTCACCAGCCGTGACGCGTTGCTATCCGACACCGAGCTGACCCCGTCGGCGTTGGTGCAACTGGTGCCTGGCACCCACCCCGCCCAGATGCTGGTCAGCGCGCCCGTCCCGTCATAACAGTACGTCGCCGTGAAGTTGTCCGGCCACACCAGGTTCACCAGCCGTCCCGCCGCGTCGTACCGGCTGCCCACCGTCTGGGTTCCCGTGGTCTGGCTGGTCAGGTGGCCCAGCGCGTCATACGTCTGAGAAACCGTCGGCCCCGTCGACGATGTGGCGCTCGTCAGGCGGCCTAGGTTGTCGTACGTGCTGCCCAGCGTCACGCCCGCGCCCGTCCGCCCCGTTATCAGGCCCAGGTTGTCGTAGCTGTAGGTCAGCTGTTGCCCGTCGCGCAGCGTCTGCGTCTTCACCCGCCCCGTCGCCCCGTCGTAGCCGTAGCCCGCCTGCGACGCGCCACCGTTCGCCGACGGGTAGGTCACTGTCTGCAGCCGGTTCAGCGTGTCGTAGGCATACGAGGTCGTGTTGTTGTTGCCGTCCATCAGGGTCTGGGTCAGGCCATCGGCTGTGTAACTCGTCTGCGCCACCAACTGGCCGTTTGCCGACTGCGTAAGCGGGCGCCCGGCACCGTCATACGTCACGCTACTCACCCGGTCATCAACCTGGCCCCCCATGGGTCGCGTGATCGACTTTGGATAGTTCGCCTTGTCATAGTCGTACTTGGTCACCACCTGGTTGCCATCCGACCCCGTCAGCGTATCCTGCGTCTTGCGACCGGCGGCATCGTACAGGCTATCAACCTGCTGCCGCACCGAGATCGCGCCGGCGACATTGCTTTCCGTCGCGTTGCCCACCGTGCCCTGCTTGACCGTCACGACCAGGTTCTTCCGGTCGTCATAGGTGGTGCTGACCGCCCGGTAGCCGCCTGTGCCGGCCACCGGCGCCCCCACCGTGCCCACCACTCGGCGGATGGCGTCATAGGTAAGATAGGTCGTGCCGCTGCCCGGCTGGGTCACCGACAGCGTGTTGCCGATCGTGTCATAGGTGTACGACGTGGTGGCCGACACGCTGTTGTTCCCCGCCCGCCGCGTCACCGAAACCGGCAGCGGGTTGGAGGTGCCGTAGCTCACCGTGGTGATCACCCCATCAGCCGAGCCCGTGCAGGACGCCCCGCTTGCGCATGCGGACGTGCCTGACAGGCGGTAGACCGCCGCCCCCGTCACCTGCCCGCTGCCGTTGTTGTAAACGGCGCTGTATTGACCATAGGTGTAAGACGTGGTGGGCGTCAGGTTGTTGGCCCCCGTGGGGGCCGTGACCTGCGTCACCCCGCCGTGGGTGGAATCATAGCTGTAGGTCGTCACCTTGCCGGCCGCGTCGGTGGTGGTCAGCGGCTTGTTGCACCGGGCGGGATAGTTGCACGTGACCGAACCATTGTCTTCATACGTGGCCGATGTGGTGCTGGTGGCGCCATCCGTGCCCACCACCTGCGTCTGCGTCACATCACCGCGGACGTTATAGCTGTACTGCGTGTAATCGCCCTGGGGACGGGTGATCTTCTGGACCCGGTTCAGGGTGTCGTAGCCGATGGTGGTCGTCAGCGACAGACTCGAACTGACGACCCGCGTGTCACTCTTCATCAAACCCGTGGTGAGGTCGGATGTCACGATCCGCTGGCGGCCCTCGGGATCGGTCACCGTCGTCGTGCGGACGGATCCGTTGTTGCTGTAGCCGTAGGCCCACGTGCCGACGCCATTGTTGACGCTGATGACGCGGTTGGAGGTGTCATAGCTGATGACGAGGTCATCCGAGCGGGTAGAGTCATCGGTGGCATCCTTGCTCCACCGGATTCCGGTCATGTTGCCGGAGGTGTAGGTGTAACGCGTGACGCGACCTAGGTTATCGGTGGCCGTGCGGTACGTCCCGCCGCCCCCATAAGTGACCTCGGGCCACTTAGGCGTCTTCTGGTCGGCCAGCTTTCTTTGTTCAACCGCCGTGCATTGCTGTGCTTTCGGGTCGCACACCTCTTCCGCCATGTTGAAGCCGACGACGCCGGTAACCGAAACCCAATTCCGTAAATCATCAATCAAAGTAGTATTGTTAGCCAGATAGATATAACGAATTTGATAGCCAAGATTACTCGAAACAGATTGTAAACGCCCGAATGGCTTCGGTTTATTGCTGCCGTCGGCGTCCACAAACGTGGAATAAACGTAGTTCCACGTCCAGATCTCACCAGACGGGAACGTCATGGTTACAATGCGTGCTTGATTGGCGCGACCCATCGTACTGGTTGTACCCGAGTAGCTTTGAAGGCCGACATTACAACATACCGAATGCTGGAAACTGGCGACGGTGCCATCCGCCATGGTGTAGGTGAAAATCTGGCCGAAGGAATCGACCGTCAAAGTCGATGGGCCACCGCCGGCGTTGGTAAAGACGCCGTTGGCCAAGGTGAACGACTCGGATGCCCCACCGAGACTTACCGTATAGACGTTGCCGGTGGCGTCGATGCCCCCTATTAGTGTATCACGCCAGCCTGTGCCGATGAAGCTGCGCCCATAGCTCAGCCCTCCCGCCCCCGGCTTGCCGATTACCACCTCCTGCACCGACAAGGTGAACGTCCCTGTGCCTAGATCTACGTTCTGTGGATCGACATCCGAGTAAACCGGCGGCGGAAGGGTCAGGGCATCCTGTGCCCAAGCTCCAGACGGCGCCAGCGCCCCCAATGCCAGAATGGGAAGAAGGGCAAACAGGCGACCAGCGGCACGGCGGCAGGCGGAAATCATGCGTCCTCGCGAAGGCGGGCGAAAATGACGAAGGCGGATTATGGGAAAGGGGAATGAGCGAGTGAGAATGCGCTGCGTACGATGGTGAACGACGCACACCCCATTGCAAACGCTCCCCATCAATGGCAATTAGGCAATAATCAATTCCGCACGCTAGCCTAGTGGCGCGGCACGGACAAAGAACTTTCTATCGTTAAAATGCGCGGAACAACTCCCATGCCGTGTGCTACGGTGCTCACGCGCTGGTCAGAATCGGAAGAGACCTTGATGGCACCCCATCCTGCTTCGACGGCGGCCCGCCGCCAAGGTTCCGCCGTGGCGTTCGCCATTGCCCTTGCCGTCGCGGGACTGTTCGCCAACACTACCCGCGCGGATGATACCACCAGCTACACCTACGACAACCAGGGCCGCTTGTGGAAGGTCACCGCACCCGGTGGCGCCGTTACCACCTACACCTACGACGCCGCCGGCAACCGCACCGGTGCGACCACCACGGGCGGTTCCGCCACCTCCAACTACGCGACCAACACGGTCATCGTGCTGCCCCTGCTGGGGGGCTTCGTCCTGCCTGTCACGAAAGATCCCTGGCCGCAGTAAATTCGTAAAGTAGATTGCGGAGCGGCCTTTTCCTTTTGGGGTTTAGCAAAAATGAAATCTTGTCGTTATTTCGCGGCGGCGGCCATTTTGGCGCTTCTGACCGCGCCCAAGGCGTCCTTGGCGCAGAGCCTGCAGATTCTTCGCATTCCGGATGCTAGCCTCATCAAATACGCCATAACTGCAGATGGAAACGTCTACTTAAGAAACATTTCTGATTTTGACAGTACTTGGCTGGGATGCTGCCAAGCCTATTGGATACCACTCAATACAGATTCCGGAAAAGCAATGTATTCCGCCATACTGTCGGCAGCCATGACGCATACACCTATATTCTTATATGGACCAAAGACGGGCGGAGCCGTCGTTCAAGTGGGGCAGTTTTAGATACTGTATCTAAATCTGAATTAGAAGACACTTATGCGGGTCCAGTAAGTTCGGACATAAAATCATTAATCACCATACTTTCTTCAATTGCGCAGGAGCGCCAGGGGGATTCAAGTTGTCTAAAATTTATGGGAAATTCGGCATTATCACCACCACCTTGATGTGGCTTTTTAGCACCCAGCCCAGCTTATCTTGGGATTTTTCTTCTTCTGGCCACATTGTTTCTCTTTATCATGCCAATCCGGGTAATGCCTGGGGGGTGATTGTGGCCATCGACGGCACCATTACCGGATGCAATGGCGTTGGCGCTCCAAATACTGCCTATCTCGCACAATCGAGTTCCAATTATCAACAATACTTATCCGCAATTATGTCAGCATATTATGCTGGAAAAGTCGTTGTTTTGTTTGGAAGCAAGGACAATCAGGGCTTTTGTCAAATTGTCGATTTCTATGTTGGGAACAAGTAATCGAAGCAGTGAAATACTTCCGAACCAACCTCTGCCCACGCTGGCACTTCAACATTGGTGGAAAAATGAAAAAACTACTCCTCTTTTCTACAACTTTAACTTTTCTGACTGGCGTTATCGCAAGCAGTCGAGCACTGGCCGATAATGTGGTTTTTATTAACGCTAAAATTGTTCAAATAGAAGCCACATACATGCCCGCATTTGTCCAGTTCAAGACCGACATGTCGGTGGGATCATGCCCGGCTGGTATTTGGTTGGTTTGGAATCCCAGCACGCTAAGCACAGTTCCCTCTGATGCGGAATCACGTATCCAGAGCGCCAACGCCGTGTACTCGCTTTTAATTCTGGCCAGGTCCACGGGATCAACGGTTTCTTTCGTGGCCTCCACAACGGGTGATGGAGTCCATTGTGCGGTTACTACCATGGGCGCCCCATAACTTTGCTGTGTTACAAATATGGCAATGAAGTGAGGACTAGATTATGAGAGGCGTTCACGCTTTATTCGAGGAGCAGATGAGTTCTATAGCGCCAGATGGTCTCAGCGAAATGCGATTAGCGGCCTATATTGACCACCTTGCTTGAACCTGAAACGCCCTTGATATTCGGCAAGCAAAAAAATATTTCCAAGTTAGTAGCGTCGTGGTCGGAGCTGCGTCAGTATGGACAACTCCCCCTCTCGGCCACAGGGCGCATCCATTCCAAAACCAACCATGGCGCCGGCGTAATGGTCCGCGCTCCGGGCTGTCGCGCGGGAGTGCCGCGATATAGCGCGATGGTCCGAAAAACCTCCCCGGTGGTGGTGTCGGTGGCAAGAACCCGCAGCATGGTACCGGCGATCAGTCCGCCGCCTCCGCCAAAACCCGTCGTGGCGAACGCCTGCCCTTCTAAGGCGGCTTTCCCCCGAAACGGCGCCCGCGCATGCACGGTTCCCCAAACCTGGAGGCAAGCCCGAACCACGCCATCCAGACCGGACACAGCCCCCAGATCATCGAGTGACCAAAGGGCCGTACGGCCGTTCATCCTCAGGTTCTTGCCGTCGGCGCCGGGCGGATCCATGCCCCGCCACTGGGCAATGGCGTCCGCCGCTTGCACCGCTTGGCGCTCGGGGAAGCCCAGCCCGTGTATCGCCTCCGCCAGGTCCTTGCGGGAGAGACCGTTCAGGTCGATGCGCCCCACCTCCGACATCACCGTGACGCCCACCATTTTGCCCTCGACGGCAACCGAACCGCCCTGGGAAGAGGACGGCGCCCTACCGGAAGCGGCGACGCCATCCAGCACCTGCCAGGTGGCCAGGGCAGCCCGCTCTTCTCCACCCAGCGCCACCGACGCCGACCGCGTGAGCCGGCGCGCGGCCACCCCGTTGCCGACGACAACGGCCCCCACCGCCGTGGCAATGGCCAGCAGGAACAGCGTCAACAACAGGGCATAGCCGCGCTGCCCCGCCCAACGGTCCCCCTCAAGATCAGCGCGGGGCGGTGCCATTCGCCCCCGCGAGCGCTTCCAGCTGGTTCATGCGGGCCTTCAGGGCGTCCGTCACCTCCCGGGCCTGGATCACGTTGCGCACGATCACCGGCCGCAGGAAGACCAACAGCTCGGTCCGGCCATGACTGTTCTTGTCACTGCCGAACAGCTTGCCCACCACCGGAATCTCGCTGAGGTAAGGGATGCCACTGCCGGACTTGCTGGAGGTGTCGCTGATCAGACCGCCCAGGGCCACCGTCTCGCCGTCCTGGATGTTGACGATGCTGCTGATCTTGCGCTGCTGGATGGTGGGGCTGTCGATGCCCGAGGTGGTCGTGGTCGCCACGCTGCTCACCTCCTGGTTCACGTCCAGCACCACGGCCCCGCTGTGGTTGATGCGGGGCGTCACCTCCAGGATCACGCCCGTGCTCTGGTACTGGATGGAGTTCACCACGGCGCTGTCGCTGGTCAGCGTGCTGGTCGCCTGCTGCACCACCACCGGCACCTCGTCACCCACCTGCAGCCGGGCCGTCTCATTGTTCAGCACCAGCAGCCGGGGCGCGGACAGGACCTGCACATCCGTCACACTGGACAGCGCGTTCAGCACCACCTGGGTGTTGGGCGTCAGGAAGGTGTAGTTGAAGTTGGGGTAGCTGGCACCCAGCTTGGCGGCCGTGCCGTAGCCGGCGGTGCTGCTTCCCCTGTCCAGGAACCATTGCACGCCGAAATTGAGGTCGTTGTTGAGGGTGACCTCGGCGATCGTCGCCTCAATCAGTACCTGTTCCCGGGGGGAATCCAGCCGCGTCAACGCCTGCTCCAGCATGGCGTACTGGCTGGCCGTGCCATAGATCAGCAGGGCGTTGCGCCGCTCATCGGCCACGACCTTGGCGCCTTTCAACTCCGGGATCGCTTCCCCCTCCCCTCCGCCGTCCGAACCGCCGAAACCCGCCGATGCCGGGGATGGCACTGGACTGACCGGGCTGGTGCTCAGCGCGCCGCTGGAGCCAAAGCCTGAGGAATTGCTGCCAAAGCCGCTACCACCGGCGGGTGTGCCGCCAAGACCTCCGCCCGTCAGCGAGGAATTGTTCGTCGCGCTTGCCGCGGTCGTCCGGCTTGATGAACGAGCGCTTTCACCACTTCTGTCCGAAGAGGATGAAGAACCGCCGCCTCGACCCATCAGGCGGTTCAAAGAGGCCGCCAGTTCCGCTGCGGATCCGTTCTGCACCTCATAGTAATGCACCATGCGGCCCCCGTCCGTGGAGGTATGGTCCAGCCTCTCCACCCACGATCCGATGGTTGCCAGGAACTCTGGCCGCTTGGCCGCGACCAGCAGCGCGTTCAGGCGCGGCAGCGGCACGAACTCCACCATACCCTGCAGTGGCCCGGTGTTGAGCTGCAGCACCTGGCGCAGTTCCGCCTCAAGCTTGGCCGGCTCCACCGACTGGAGCGTGAACAGCGAGAACGATAGGCCGGCCAGCCAATCGACGTCGAAACTGGCGACCAGCTGGGTGAATGACTCGATTTCCCGGGCGGTGCCGCTAACGATAAAGATGTTGCGGTTGGTGTCCACCATCTGGATCAGGCCGGGCCGGGTCAGCGGCCGGACGATCTTGTCGATGTCAGCCGTGGAAATGAAGCGTACCGGCACGATGGCCGTGCTGAAGCCGGCCGCCTGCTCGGCAGCGGACAGCCGCTGGAAGGGCGCCTGGGCGGCCGCCTCGGAAACAGGAACAACTTGATAGAAACCATCCCCGGCGATGATGGCGAAACCTTGGGCCCGCAGGACGGTATCGATCGCGGCCAAGGCCTGGGCACGGGGCAGAGGTCGCGTGGTGCGGATAGTGACCTGCCCCTGGACCTTGGGATCGATCGTGTAGTTTAGGTTCAGCATGCCACCCAGGACCGCGTCCAGGACGGCGCGAACATCGGCGTTGACGAAGTTCACGTCGATGGGTTCGCCCTCGCCGCCGCCCAGGCCCCGCACCGAGCCCCCTGGCCGGACGAACTCCCCGGTGCCGCTGAAGGTCTGGGCCGGCTGGCGGGGCGCTGTCGATGCCTGCGCCGTGAACAAGGTGGTGTCCGGGCCGGCTTTTGGCATGGCGGGAGCCGACGGCAGGGGTATGCCGGTGCCCGCCTTCTCAGGTGCGCTGGAGCAACCGGCCAGCGCTGCGCCGGCCAAGAGCGAAAACGAGAGGAATCTGCGAATCATAACGTTGCTTTACCTGGGGTGCGGTGACGGCGCGAGAGGGGGCGGGGTGACAAGGGGATAGTCCTGCACCTGGTCGGCATGGCGCAGGCGAAGACTGGTCCGGGTGATGGCCTCGACTTGCCATTCCCCCAGCGTGTCGCCGGTCCTGAGACGGAAGGGCTTTTGCGCACGCTTATCCGTGCCGGTCGCCACCCCGCTGCTGGTGCCGGCGATGATGCCGACGACCTGCAGATCGGGGGGCTGGGCCAGAGTGGACGGGGGCGGCTGCACTGGCTTCGGCGGAGGTGGCCGGCGGCCTTCAGCGAAAAGGGGGCGGCGGACAGCTTCGCCCATGTCCGCCATGGGGTGAGCCACAGCTGGCGCGGGCACGGCGCTGGCTGGTGGCAACGCCGGCACCGCCACGGCCGTCGGCCCGGCCGCGGACAAGACGCCCACCAGCGCCAGGGCGACACCAGTCGCCGCGCCAACGCCCGCCAGCACCAGGGCCGCGCGGTCAAGGTGGGGTAAGGTCGGCATAGGCGTCGATTTCCAATTCCATGCTCAAGGCCACAGAGTCGTCAGGCGTCACGGGGACCGGGGGGCGAAGGCGCATATCCCGTAGCAATAGTCGCGGGCGGGCCGCTTCAAGCTGGGTCAGCGCGTTCTGGACGGCCTCAGGCGTCCCGTCGATGACGAGGCGGCTGGTCAGCCGCTGACGGTGTGAGCCTATGGCTTCCGTTGCGGTGTCGAGACTGCGCAGGGTGGCGCCGGTTGGCTGGACCGCCATGCGTATGGCCGTTTGCGTCCCGGCGACGGTACCGCCCTTTTGGAAGATAGCCCCCTCATCTACTACGCGTTCCAGCTGTGCGGTCCGCCGCATGAGTTCCTCCCGCTGGGCCGCGCTTCCCCGGGCCACGGCCAGCTGAACGGACCGAGCCTGGCGCCGCTCCATGGCGGCGGTCACGCGCTCCATCAATGGCGGAGTCAGCGCGTAAAGGGTGGCGGCGCCCACCGCCAGGATCAAAATCAGGGTAAAGCCCGGCCGCAATTGAAGCGTCACTTTCATCGTACCTCTCCCCTCGTCCCCACCGCGGAGGCTACCCCGCTTAAGGGAAGGACCAGACCGAAAGCGGCCCCGTTGTGCCCGGGCGGCGCCAGGAAATGGGCCCTGGAAAAGAGGGGAACTTCCTGGAAGCGGGCGAGAACCGCCTGAGGATCGGCCGCGCGAACCTGCAGGACCATTTCCCCGCCGTGCAGGGATAGCTCCTGCAACCAGGCGTCGTCGGGCAAGGCCCGTGCGACCTCATCCAGCAGCTGGCGGCGGGATGGCTGAACCAAGGCGTCGCTGTCACGGCTCAGCACCGCGCCCAGCACCTCCGCCCTTTCCCGCAGTTGGCGCACGGCTTTGACCTCGTCCGCCAGGGTTTTGAGCTTCTGCTCCATATGCGCGGTCTGCTGGTCCAGCGTCCAGGCGGCCAACAGGGGCGGAAGCGGCAGAACCACAGCCGCCACGGTCAAAAGCGCCAGCATGCGACCCAGACGCCGACGCAACCGCATCACGTCCAGGCGCAGGAATTGCGGCTGCGGGCCGGGACCGGCCGTCGTCACGGACGTGATGCGCCCACCCGCATGCAAGGCCGCCGCCAGCACACTCCGCCGAACCATGGATATACGGGCGATGACGTCATTGCCCTCGCGGACCGTGACCAGATCCCAAGCCAGCAACTCAGGCTTCAGGGGCATGTAGCGGTGCGCTAGCATAGCCGCCTGTTTCCAGGGGTCGATGCCGATCCCGCGCGGAATGGGCAGATCGACCGTGTAGACATCCTGGCTGTCCAGCAACAGGGTGAGCGGTCCATGTCCCGCCCGCCCCACCACGCTCATTCCGCCCGGCGCCAGTTGCACCGGTTGCGGCGACAGCCCCAGGTATCGCGCCATCGGCTGCGGCAATGCCGCGGCTACAGCCTCCGCCAAACCATCGATCATGCCGGCGGTCAACACCAGGGCGCGTCCGTGTTTCATGACGCGCTCCGCCGGCAGACATTGGCGATGGTGTCGAATTCGCAGAAAACGCCGCCCGCGAGCATCGGTGCCGCGATCATGGGTGGCCACCAGCCAGCGCCGGCCGTCTTCACATCCAACCGTACCAGGTCGGGCAGCGCGTCCTTGCGCGTCCATCGGGCCGACCAGCTGTCCTGCCGCCGATCAAAGTAAGACCAGGCGATTTGGGACGCGTCCTCCACCAACGTGCCATCGGTCGCGGCAGGCGCATCGGGGCGCAGCCCCGCCACATGCAGATGCAACGCCTGGTGATCCGCAGCTCCCTCCACCGTCATGGTCACCCGATAGAGGCCTCCGCGCCCCAACCCCGGCGGCAGGGTGGTCAGCAGTTCCAGATGGGTGGCGTCAGCGGACAAGGGCATCACTTCGGCCCCCACCGCGCCGAGATCGGCGACGGGCAGGGCGTTCTGCACAACGGCGCGGGTGAAATCGTGGACGCGCTCCAAGGCGGCCGCCCCTTTTTGCAACGATCCGCTCCGGTCCGACATCCGACTCATCAGGGGCAACAGCTCGACGCCTGCCAGGGCCAACAGGCCCAACAGCGCCAGCACCACCAAGGCCTCAACCAAGGTCATTCCCCGCTGCCCCGCACTCTGGGAAAGGGTCGCGTTCATGGCGTCCTTTCTCCCGGCACACGTTTTGTGGACACGGCCAAGGTCTGGCCGCTGGGCGTCGCCACCTCCACCCGATACGTCGCTCCCCCCTCTCCAAGGGCACGGTTGTCCTTGAGCAGGAACGGCAGGCCGGTGATAGCGGGATCGGCCTTGGCCATGGTCCCATCCGCGCCCACGGGCAGGGCGCCGCCCGCGGTCGCCACCGATTGCGCCAGCCGCAGGGCGACGGTCTCGCTCCAGGCCTGCCGGGCGGCCCAGACACCCGACCAGGCGTTATGCGCCAGCATGGCCGTGACCAAGCTGAAAATGGTCAGCGCCACCAGCATCTCCAGCAGGGTGAAGCCCCGCATCCTCTTCACGGCTGGCGCTCCTCATGCACGGTGCCCAGAGGCCAGTCCACCAGGACGGTCTTTTCCTGCCCGGCATCCCGCAGCAGGAGCCGTCCTCCCTTGGACCAGCCACCTGGCAGGAAACGGATAGCCTCGGGAAAGGCTGGATCCCCTCCCACGACGCGCACTTCCACCGCCGCGATGCGGCGCAGCCGGAGACCTCCGGTTCCCTCCGTCAGATCTTTGAGCGAGAATGCCGTCTCCCGCCGGTAGACCAGCGCATCGGACTGGCGATTGCGCAACTCCTCTTCAAGGGCGGCGACCGCCGCGGTAAGACGCAAGCCGGGCAGGCGCTGCTGCAAGCCAAGGGAAAGCACGCTCCCGGCCAAGCCGATGATCGCCAGGACCACAAGCAGTTCCACCAAGGTGAAGCCAGCGTCGCGCATGCCTACCAGTTCGTGACGTCGTGGGCATCGCCCTCGCCGCCTTCCTTGTTGTCGCTACCATAGGAGAACAGGTCGTAGGCGCCGTGCGCGCCCGGCACCTTGTAACGATAGGGATTCCCCCAGGGATCGATGAGGGCCTGGCGCTTGCGCAGGTAAGGCCCACGCCAGTTGGCGTCGCTGCCAGGCGCGGTCATCAGCGCTTCCAGCCCCTCGTCATTGTTGGGATAGCGCCCCATGTCGACATAGAAGAGGTCAACGGCAGACACCAGCGTATTGATTTGGGCCTGCGCCGCCTCGCCCTTGGCTTTCCCTAGACGGCCCACCAGGTTGGGCGCCACCAAGAGGCCCAGAAGGCCGATGATGACCAGCACCACCAGGACTTCCACCAGGGTGAAGCCGCTCTGGCCCTCCCTCGGCCGCTGCGTCATCGCTTTTTCAGATCGCAATGTCATTGAGGCTCATAATTCCCGATATGAGGGCGGCGAAAATCACACCGACCATTCCGCCTAAAACAAGGGTCAAGGCCGGCGTCAGCAGGGACAGCGCCCGGTCCAAGGCTGTCGTCCGTTCCCGCTCCAACGCCTTAGAAAGGTCCAGCAGAGCCTGCGGCAAGCTGGCGGTCTGCTCCGCGATGGCCATCAGCCGGACCAGACGCATGGGGAAGAGCGGTTCATTTCCAAAAGCGCGGCTGAGCCCCTGCCCGCCCCGCACAGCCACCCGCACCCGGTCGGCGGCATTCGCCAAGGCGCTGTTCCCCATGCATCCGCCTGCCGTCGCCAATGCCCCCGCCAATGGCACACCCCCCGCCAGCAAACTGGCAAGCGTGCGGGTATAGAGGGTCAACTGAGCATCCCGCAACAAGCGGCCGAACGGCCCGGTGGCGACCAGCAGCAAATGGTCAATGCGCAGACGCGCCTGGGCCTGCCGATAGACCCGCAGCAGTATCAGCAGCCCCACAGCCATAGCGGCCAGCAGGCCTGGACCGAAGTGCCCCATAAAATCCCCAACAGCGAGGACCGCGGTGGTGGCGGGCGGCAGTTTGGCCTTGCTGCCGGCGAACAGATCCTGGAACTGCGGCAGGACATAGCCCGTCATCAGCGCCAAGGCCGCCAAGGTCAGCAAGGCGATCAGCGCGGGATAGATCAGGGCACTGATTAAGCGCTGCCGAAACTGCGCACGATCCGCCTCCAGCAGCGCCAGGTGCTCCAAGGCTGCCGGCAGGGAACCGCTCTGCTCCCCCGCCCCCACCAGGCCCATGAACTCCAACGGAAAGACTTTGGGATAGCGCTCCAGGGCGCGACCAAGATTTTCGCCGGACCGTACGCGTTGCCTCAGATCGGCCACCAAGCCGCCGGCTGCCGGCCGCTCCATCTGATCCGCGACCAATCCTAGGGCCGGTTCCAGCGCGATACCGGCGCCAACCAGATTGGCCAGATCGCGGACGAAAGACAAGCGCTCCGCTCGCGTCAGGCCGGCGCCGCGACGCCACCACCGAAAGGTCCGTTCCGTTTCCACCGAGATCGGCCGCAAGCCGCGCTGCAGCAACTGGTCGATGGCCGCTGCCTGGTCATGAGCATCCAGCCCGCCACGGCTGCGGCGTCCCTCCATCGACACGGCGTTATATAGATATCGGGGCAAGGGGTCAGTCCGCCTTGGTCACGCGCAAAATTTCTTCAGGCGTGGTGACGCCGTCCAACACCCGCTGCAGGCCGTCCTGGTACAGGGGCACCATGCCGCCCGTCTGAACCGCCGCCGCTTCGATCTCCGCCGACGACGCCCCCTGGCGGATCAGCGTCCGCACCGCGTCGGTGATGGGCAGCCATTCGGCGATGGCCGACCGCCCGCGATAGCCGGTGCCGTTGCAGGCCGGGCAGCCCACGGCGCGATGAACGGTGGTTTCCCGTGCCGGCAGCCCCAGGGCCGCCGCCGCGTCGGCCGACAGGGTGTGGGGCTGGCGGCAGGTAGGGCACAGGGTGCGCACCAGGCGCTGGGCCAGCACCCCGTTCAAGGTGGAGGCCAGCAAGTAGGGGTCCACGCCCATGTCCATCAGGCGCGGGACGGCGCCGGCGGCGTCGTTGGTGTGCAGGGTGGACAGCACCAGGTGGCCAGTTAGGGCCGCCTGCACCGCCACCTTGGTGGTTTCGCCGTCGCGCATCTCCCCCACCAGGATGACATCGGGGTCCTGGCGCAGGAAGCTGCGCAGGGCGTGGGCGAAGGTCAGGCCGATGCCGGGCTTCACCTGGGTCTGGTTAATGCCGTCCAGCAGGTATTCCACCGGATCCTCGACCGTGAGGATCTTGCGGCGCGCGGCATCCATGCCGCGCAGCCCGGCATAGAGGGTGGTGGTCTTGCCGCTGCCGGTGGGGCCGGTCACCAGCACGATGCCGTGCGGTCGATCCAGCTGGGCGGCCAGCGGCTGCGCCACCCAGGCGGGCAGGCCCAGGCTGTCCAGCCGACCGCCCGCCGTCTGCTGGTCCAGGATGCGCATCACCACGTCTTCGCCATGCACGGTGGGGGTGGTGGAGACGCGGAAATCGATCTCGCGGCCCTGCAGGGTTTGACGGATGCGCCCGTCCTGAGGCAGGCGGCGTTCCCCGATGTCCAGTCCAGCCATGACCTTGACACGGGTGATGAAGCCGGCGGCCATGCGGCGGGGCAACACCTCCGCCTCGCGCAGAATGCCGTCCACGCGATGGCGGATGACCAGGCGGTCGGCCATGGGCTCGACATGGATGTCGGTGGCGCCGGCGGCCAGCGCCGCCTGGATGGCGTTGCCCACCAGGCGCACCACCGGCCCCTCGCTGGCGAGATCGCGCAGGCGCTCGGCATCGCCCTCCAACAGGTCGGGCATCGCGTCCTGGTTGGCGGCGGGCTGCGCCGGCTCATACAGCCGGTCCAGGGCGGCGGCGATGGCCGTGCCGGTCATGACCACCGGGCGCACCGGCCGGCCGGCCAGGAAGGCGGCCGCGCCGAGCGCCTGACCATCCAGCGGATCGGCCATGGCGAACACCACCTCGGCGCCCTCATCGATCAGCGGCAGCATCAGCTTGGCCTTGAGGAAGGCCAGGTTGGCCACATCCATCATCACCGGCACCTGGGGCAGGTGGTCGGCGGGCCACAGCGCCAAGCCCAGGGCCTGGGCATACGCGGCCGCCATATGCTCCTCCGACACCAGGCCCAAATCCAACAGCCGCCGATCCACCCGGCCACCGGCCGCCTGGGCCCGGCCCAACGCGCCCGCGGACAGCTGCCCCTGCGCCGCCAGCGCGAACAGGACGCGGACCAGAGGATCATCTGGAAGCGCCCGGAAATCGGCGACAGTTTCGGGGGCAAGCGCCAGCATGGGTTAGATCGAACGTGAGAGATTAGAGTGCGTTTCCACCGCCAGATTGTATAGCAATCCCCGCCAGAAGGGGCTACCTAAACCGGCTGGGCGGCCACGATCTTGGCGGCTTCTGTCAGGCATCCACCTCACCCGGATACCGCTACGAGGCTGGCACCCTGACCATCGGTCTCTGCCAACACCGCCGACGCGCTGGTGTCCACCCCAAGGGACGCACTCCACCTTCTGGGGAGTATTCATCCGCCACTGACAATCATTCCACGCGCGACCAAATACTGAAGCTACAGCTGCGCCCACGCCACCCCGAAAAGGCCCAAGGCGATCGCTGGGCCAAACGGCATTTCGGTTCCTTGTCCCAGTCGGCGCCAGACCAGGTTTCCAGCCAGCCCGCTTAACGCTGCCACCAACAGCAGCCAAGGCACGCCGCCCAGCCCTACCCAGAGGCCGGCAGCAGTAAACAGCTTCACGTCGCCCAGCCCCATCGCTTCACGCCGCAGACGCCAGCCAACCATGGCCCTAAGAGCCAATGTCAGGCTCCCCGCCAGTACGGCAGCCAATGCCCCGTCCAAAGGCGTGACCGACAGCCCCATCAGGGAGGTCCCCGCCCCGAGAAGCGCGATTGCTACAGTCAGCCCGTCAGGTAGATATCGATGGGTCAGATCAACGGTCGCCGCTGCCATAAGCAACGGGACGACCATGATGAGGGGCAAAACCTCCGGCCCGCCCCCCCTCGCCCCACCACAGCGGCACAAGCGACACCGGCGCCCAGTTCCCCAAGCACATACCGCCTTCGAATGGAGCTACCACACAACCGACAACGGCCACGGTTCAATAGCCAGGACAGAATGGGAATAAGATCCCGGAAGGCGAGCCGTCGACCGCAAGCATCACACCGAGACCGGCCAGTTCGCCAATTCATGCCCCTCGGCAATCGCCATGCAAGCGCCATAGCGAAACTGCCGGTCACAAGGCCCCAGATCCAAGCCCAAATTATTGCTTCCATCCCAACCAATAGCTTTCCCTCCAGCGTCGTCGCCCTATACGATCGCATTTCACAAGGAGATAGAATATGCGGCGTCAACGGCTCCGCCGTCCTCGTCTTACAACACGAGGCGTATGAATCGCATGCGGTCTAGAAGCCGATCGACACGGCAACTGGTCGATTTATTGGAATTAGCGGGGCTATTTGATCGCACTGCTCCGCAGCTCATCTTCGATGAGCACCGACGCGCTCCCAAGGACGAGTGGGCTGCTGCCGACTTGGATGACACCGGGATAATACCAAGGAGCGCTGATGGCGACTCTCACTGAGGGGATTCCCTTCAGGCGGATTTTCTGATTCACCAGAGCAAGCACAGAGGAGGCTTGCGATGGGTTCGGCAGTCGAGGTTCGTTCGGATTATTCAGCGGCGGCCTTGCGCCAATTCGCCCGCCGATGCGGCGATGCTGATCAGGTTCGGCGGTTGTTGGCCCTGGCGGAGATCCTCGACGGCCGGAGCCGGGGTGAAGCGGCCAGGACGGCCGGCGTGACGTTGCAGATCGTGCGGGATTGGGTCCTTCGTTTCAACGCGGATGGCCCGGACGGCCTGGCGACACGCAAGGCGCCCGGCAAGGCGTCGCTGCTGAACGATACACACCGCGCGCGCTTGGCCGCGGCCGTCGAGGCCGGGCCGATCCCGGCCGTGCACGGCGTCGTGCGCTGGCGGCTTATCGATCTGGCCCAGTTGCTGTGGGACGAGTTCGGCGTGTCGGTGACGCGCTTCACCCTTGGTCGCGAACTGCGCGCGCTGGGCTATCGCAAGCTCTCGGCCCGCCCGCGCCATCGCGGCCAGAAGCCCGAAGACCTCGCCGATTTTAAAAAACCTTCGCAACCCGTCTGGCGGCCATCCGGCGCCACCTCCCGGCGGGAACGCCCGTAGAGTTGTGGTGGCAGGACGAGGCGCGGATCGGTCAGCAGACCGAGCTCACCCGGCGCTGGGCCAGGATTGGCACCAGGCCATCAGCCCCGAAGGATCAGCGCCGGGCCTCAGCCTGGATCTTCGGTGCGATCTGCCCGGCGGTGGGCAAAGGTGCCGGCATCGTCATGCCCCGCTGCAACAGCGCCGCGATGAACCGCCATCTCCAGGAAATCGCCGTTCACGTCGCCCCAGGAGCGCAAGCTCTCCTCATCCTCGATCAGGCCGGTTGTAAGCGTCAGCGGATCGGCGAGCATTTCAAGGGTTGACGGCCTTCTTCATTCTTGAAGCGTTGGCGATCCGCTTGAGGGTTATCCGGATCTGCTCTTCATCGATATCGTCCGGGTCGTAGGGGCCACCGTACCAATCGAGGGCTTCCTTCTTCTTTTTGCTGCCTCTGCCCTTGTCGGGCCCGGCGATGTCGTCGAGGAACTCGTAGTAGCCGGGAATGCCGCCACAGTCCTCTGGCGGGCAGCGCCGCTCGCCACCAAGGAACTGGGGATAGGGCTGGTCCGGTTGAGCGCCCTCGACACGCTCGATGATGATCTGGTGTTCCCAGTTGTCGCCCATGTCGTAGACGTAGCCGAACGTCTCGACACCGGCATCGAGCAACTTTTGCAGCTTGATCGTGCTGGCGCGCTTGATGGTGCGCCCCCAGTCCATGCCATCGGGATCGGGAAGGCCGTAGGTGGCCCCCTCGACCTCGAACTCCCACAGATGGTAGTCGAGCCAACCCATGGCGGCCTGGATGATCTTGTGGAGCGCCGCGAGGCTGGTGGTGCCGCGCACGGCAACGCGGCGCCAGACCAGGGGTTCGGTATGGAGCAGTTCGATGCGCAGGATGACAAGGGTGTCGGCGGTCATGCCGCGAGTTTGTCAGCCCGGCGTGTCCAGTTCCAGGGCAGAAGTTCGGCCAGCCGGTTGATCGGATGGCCCTTGGCCATGCGGTCCAGGACATCCGTCAGATAGGCCTCGGGGTCGAGCCCATTCAGCTTCGCCGTCTCCAGGACGGAGTAGAAGGGTGCCGCCCGGTCGCCGCCCGCCTCCGATCCCAGGAACAGGAAGTTCTTCCTGGTGATCGCGATGCCGCGCAGGGAGCGCTCGGCGGGGTTGTTGTCGATGGCGATGCGGCCGTCGGCGACATAGAGGGTGAGCGCGTCCCAGCGGTTCAGCGCATACCCGATCGCCTTGCCCAGCGTGTTCTTGGCCGACAGGCGCCGCTGCTGCGCCTCCAGCCATGGTTTGAGGTCGTCGAGGATGGGAACGGCGAGTTGCCGCCGGGCGTCCCGGCGCTGTTCGGCCGATAGGCCGGTGATCGCGGCTTCAACCTCGTAGAGCCGCCCGATCCGGCGCAAGGCTTCCTCGGCAATGGGTGACCTGGTCTTCTCGTACTGGTCGTAGAGATGCCGCCGCGCATGGGCCCAGCAGGCCGCGTGGACGACGCCCGATGGGACGACGCCCGATGGGACGATGCCGGGCGGGACCAGGCCCGATGGCCGGGTCAGGGCCTCATAGCCCGTGTAGGCGTCGGCCTGGATCACGCCACTGAACCCGGAGAGATGCTCACGCGGGCGC
>NZ_VITR01000010.1 GCF_007827955.1 Nitrospirillum pindoramense | reverse complement strand
GCCGATGCTGCCGGCGTTGGCCACGCCCACGCCGCCCGTCATGACCCCCAGGGTGCCCCCGAGAGTGCCCAGGGTGCCGTTGAGGATGGAGCCGACGGTGCCCAGGTTGCTCAAGGCCGCCGTGGCGCCCAGCAGCGCGCCGCTGTTGGTGAAGCTGCCCAGGCTACCCGTCGCCGCCACGTAGACCGCGTTGCCGGCGTTGATGGTGCCGCTGTTGCTGAGCGTTCCCAGCGTGCCGCCGATGTAGTCGTTCAGCCCGGCGACGACCAGGTTGGTGCCGCTGGTGGTGCCGGTCACGGCCAGGCCGGTCACGCCCCCCGCCGCCACGCTGGCGCCGGTGTAGTTGGAGCCGACGCCGCCCGTCACCAGGGTGGTGGAGCTGATCTGTCCCGCCAGGTAGTTGGCGGTACCGGACAGCGTGGCCACGACCGTGCCGCCGGTGATGCTGGCAGCACCGCTGACCGCCAGGCGACCCGTCCCGACATCCAGGGTGCCGGCCGTCTGGCTGTACTGGCCCGTGACGCTGATCAGTGTGCCCAGCCGCACCGAGGCGCCGATGTTGGACAGGGTGTTGCCGCCCAGGACGACCTGGTCGTTCAGCAGCAGGCTGCCCGAGGCCAGCACCACGTTGGCGTTGCTGGCCAGGGCGCCGACAGCGCCGGATTGGCCGGTCAGGGTGCCAATGGTGCCGCCCGTCCCGCCGACGATGGTCAGCGGGCCGCCGCCGGCATTGTTGATGGTTCCGGCGATGGTGCCGCTGTTCACCAGCGTGCCCAGGATGCTGCCGATGTAGAGCGCCTGCGAGCCGTTGATCAGGCCGCTGTTGACCAGGGTGCCGACCGACCCGCCGAAGGCCACGGCCACACTGACGCCGCTGATCGTGCCGCTGTTGACGACCGTGCCGTAGTTGCCCTGGCCCTGGACCCCGGTGCTGCCCGCGGCGATAACGCCGGTGTTGACCAGGGTGCCCACGCTGCCCTGATTGATGAAGGCATACCGGCCGTTCAGCAGGCCGCTGTTGGTGACGACGCCGACCGAGCCACCGTTGGTGACATGGATGCCGGTATTGGCGCTGATGGTGCCGGTGTTGGTGAGCGTGGCCAGCGTCCCGCCGACATAGTCGTTGTTGACGGCCAGCAGCAGGTCGACATTGCCGCCGATGGTGGCGATGGATGTGCCGGCGCTGAGCCCCGCCAACCCGCCCGTGACGGTGAGGGCCGCGCCGGTGTAGTTGGAGCCGGCGCCGCCCTGCACCAGGGTGTAGTTGCCCCCCGCCAGATAGTTGCCCGTGCTGGACAGGCTGGCGCTGATCTTGCCGCCGCCGATGCTGGCGACCCCGCTGACCACCAGTTGCCCGGTGCCGGGGTTGATCACCAGCGTGCCCGACGACTGGCTGTAGTTGCCGGTGATGCTGATGGCGGAGGCCAGGGTCAGCGTGGCCCCGGTGTTGGCCACCGTGTTGCCGCCGACATTGAGGGCGTCGCCCAGCGCCAGCGCGCCGCCGCTGAACACCACATTGTGCGACGGGCTGCTGATGATGCCGCCGGTCAACGTGCCCACCGTGCCGCCGCCGCCGCCGCCGATGGTGAGGTCGCCGCCGCCGTTGTTGGTGATGTTGCCGTTGATGACGCCGCTGTTGACCAGCGTGCCCAGGGTGGCGGTGCCCGACAGCATCAGGGCGCCGGTGCTGTTGAGGGTGCCCAGCAGCGTGCCGCTGTTGATCAGGGTGTCGATGCTGGAACTGGCGAAGACGCCGCCGTTGCGGCCCAGGACGCCGCTGTTGACCAGGGTGGCGATGACGGCGCCGTGCTGGTACAGGCCCAGGTTGCCGCCGATGCTGCCGCTGTTGACCAGGACGCCGATGGTGCCGGTGTTGTTGAGGGCGGTGTTGCCGCTGAGCAGGCCGCTATTGTTCAGCGTGGCGATGGTGCCGGTGTTCTCCAGGCCATAGCTGGCGCCGATGATGGTGCCGCTGTTGCCCAGGCTGCCGATCAACCCGATATTCTCCACGCCGGCGCCGCTGACGGTGGCGGCGATGGTGCCGCCGGCGTTCAGCAGCGTGGCGATGGTGCCGGTGTTGAAGACGGCGTCGCTGAAATGCGCGCCCGTGACACGGATGACGCCGCTGTTGGACAGCGTGCCGATGCTGCCGGCGTTGCGCACGCCCGCCGCCGTGGTGCTGCCGCCCACGCCCGCCAGGGTGCCGCTGTTGTTCAGCGTGCCCACCGTGCCGCCAAAGGTGACATAGGCCGCGTACAGCACGCCGCCGATGCTGCCGGTGTTGCCCAGGCTGGCCAAGCTGCCGCCGACGTAATCGTTCTGCGCCACGGCCACCAGGTTGGTGCCGCTCGTGCTGCCGCCCACGGCCAGGCCGAAGATGGCGCCGCTGGAGATGCTGACACCGGCGTAGTTCGACCCGACGCCGCCGGACACCAGCGTGGTGCCCGGGCCGGAGGCCAGGTAATTGCCCGTGCTGACGAAGTTGGTGGTGACGATGGTGCCGCCGGTCAGGGACGCGGCGCCGCTGACCGCCAACTGACCGGTGCCGTTGAGCGTCAGGGTGCCCGCGGTCTGGCTGTAATTACCGGTGATGCCCAAGACGGTGTTCAGCAGGACCGAGGCGCCGCTGTTGACCAAGGTGCCGGCACCGACATTGACCGCGTCATTCAAGGCCACGCTGCCCGAGGTGAGCGCGATGTTGGCCAGGGTGCTGACGATGGTGCCGCCGGAATAGGTGCCCGTGACCGTGCCGCCCGCCAGGGTCAGCACGTTGGTCGACAGGTTCACCAGGTTGCCGCTGATGAGGCCGCTGTTCACCACCTGGCCCAGCGTGCCGCCGGCCGCCACCTCCACCGCGATGGAGCCGGCGATGGTGCCGCTGTTGACCAGGGTTCCCAGGCTGCCCGTGCCGGCCACGTAGACCGCGCCCGTCTGGGCGCCGTTGTAGGACAGGGAGCCAGTGTTGTTGATGCTGCCCAGGCTGCCACCGACATAATCGTTGCCGACGACCGCAAGAAGGTTGTTGCCCGACACGCTGCCGGTCAGGCCCAGGCCGGTGATCCCGCCGCCGGCGACGACGGTGGTGTTGTAGGACGAACCGACGCCGCCGGCCACCAGCGTGACGTTGCTGCCGCCGGCCAGGTAGTTGCCGCTGGCGTTGAAGCCGCTGGACGTGACCGTGCCCACGGTGATGGCGGCGGCGCCACTGACCGTCAGGATGGCGCCGCTGCCCAGCAGCAGGGTGCCGGTGGCGCCTTGCGTGTAGTTGCCGGTGATGCTGACGCTGTTGGCCAACCGCAGCGAGGCGCCGCTATTGGCCACCGTCTGGCCGGTGGCGGTGATGTCGTCATTCAACAGCAGATTGCCGCCACTGAACACCAGGTTGGCACCAGTGCTGGTGATCCGGCCCTTGCCGATGCTGCCCAAACCGCCCCCGGCACCCGTCAGCACGCCCACCACCGTGCCCGCGCCACCGCCGATGGTGAGGGCGGTGGAGGCGCCGTTGAGGATGGAGCCGGCGATGGTGCCGCTGTTGGTGAAGGTGCCGATGGTGCCGCTGCTGCCCAGGCGCAGCGCGGTCTGGCCCTGGATCGTCCCGCTGTTGCTCAGGGTGCCGATCACACCCTCGTTGAAAAGGGCGGTGTGGACGCTGGCGGTGATGGTGCCGGCGTTCAGCAGCTGGGTGATGGTGCCGCCGGTGAAGTTGTCCAGGCCATAGACCTGGCCGCTGATCAGGCCGCCGACGCTGTTGGAGAGAGTGCCGATGGTCGCGGCGTTGAACAAGCCCGCCTGGCGGGAGAGGGTGAGGTCGGACACCGTGCCCGAGGCGGCGATGGTCCCAGCGTTGGACAAGGTATCGATGACGCTGGCCATGTTGGCGATGCCGGCAATCACGTTGAAGCCGGTGACGGTGTTGGCGCCGGAGACGGTGATCAGGCCGCTGTTGGCCAGCGTGCCGATGCTGCCGCCGTTCCGCACGCCGGCGACGACGTTGCTGGTGCCACTGGTGATGGCGCCGGTGGCAGTGATCGTGCCGCCCGCGGTGTTGGCCAGCGCGTTCAAGGTGCCGCTGTTCTGAACGCCAAACGCGGTGTGCGTGGAGGTACCTTGGATGGTGCCGCTGTTGCTGAGGCTGCCCAGGCTGCCGAAGTTGGCCACGCCCACGGCGGTGGTCGACCCGCTGCTGACGGAGCCCTGGATCAGGCCGGCATTGGTGATCGCGCCCATGGTGCCGTTGTTGGCGACACCGTAGGCGCCGGCGATGGTGCCGCCGGCCTGGTTGTTCACCAGGCTGATGATATTGCCGTTGTAGATGCCCGAGTTGGGCAGGCTGTCCAGAATCTGGCCGCTGTTGTCGATGGTGCCGATGACACCGCCGAAGTTGGCGATGCCGTTGCGGCCGGCGATCAGGCCGCTGTTGCTCAGCGTTCCGATGGTGGCCGCCAGGGTGCCGCTGGTCAGGAGATAGACGCCAAAGCCGTTGACCGCCTCGGCGTTCAGGGTGCCGGTGTTGGTCAGGTGGCCGATCGAGCCGGTGCTGGCCACCACCAGCGCAGCGGAAGCGGCGCTGATGCTGCTCAGCACGAGGGCGCCGCTGTTGGTGAAGGCCGCCGTCGTCGTTCCGAAATAGTCGTTCTGCACAGCCGCCGACAGGGTGTTGCCGGACACGGCGGCGCCCACTGCGAGGCCGGACACGCCCGAACGGACCACCGATACGTTGCCGCTGTTGATCGTGGCGTAGCTGGAGCCGGCGCCGCCTTCGACCAGGTTCTGGGACTCGCCGATGGTATGGTTGGCCAACGCGTTGAAGCTGCTGGTGACGATATAACCGTCGCTGATGGTGGCGCCGCCGGTGACCACCAGCTTGGCGCCCGCGTTCAGCGTCAGCGTGCCGTTGGCGTTGTTCTGCAGATAGCCGCCCGTCACGGTCTGGGCGTTCGCCAGCGTCAGGTTGGCGCCGGTGTTGTACAGCAGGTGGCTGCCGACGTTGACGTTGTCGTTGAGCAGCAGATTGCCGCCGCTCAGCACCACATTGCTATTGGTGTTGGTGATGGTGCCGATGCTGCCGCCGACGCCGGTGAACGTGCCGACGGTGGCGCCGCTGCCGCCGCGGATGTTCAGGTCGGCGCCGCCGTTGTTGGCGATATTGCCCTGGATGGTGCCGCTGTTGGACAGGGTGCCCAGGGTGCCGGCGCCGCTGATGTAAATCAGGGTCTGGACGCCGGCCTGGGCCGCCAGGACGGTGCCGCCGCCAATGGCGATGGACCCCAGGCTGTCACCGACATAATCGTTGAGGATGGTGCCCCACAGGCTGGTCCCCTGGGTATAGCCGCCCAGGGTGAGGCCGGTGATGCCGCTGTCGTAGGTGATGCTGGTGTAGCTGGACCCGACGCCGCCGGAGATGATGGGCGTGCCCCCCGCCGGGCCCTGCAGGTAGTGATAGGCGCCCGTGGCGCCAACGACCGTGTAGTTGGCGCCGTTGACCACGGCGGCGCCGCTGACGATCAGCTGCCCGCCGCCCAGGGCCGAAAGCTCCGCCAGCGTGCCGCCCGTCTGGCTGTAATTGCCGGTGACGCTGATGCCGGTGGTCAGGTACAGGTTGCCACCGCTGTTCACCAAGGTGTGGCCGGTGACGTTGACATGGTCGTTCAGCAGCACGTTGCCCGACAAGGTCACGTTGCTGGCGGTGTTCACGATGGAACCCGTGGCCGTGCCCGAGAGGCCGGTGAAGGTGCCGAAGCCGGCGCCGCTGGAACCCAGCAGCGTCAGGTCGCGGACGCTGTTGTTGATCAAATTACCCTGGATGACGCCGGTGTTCGACACGGCACCCAGCGTGCCGGTGGATGCGACGTAGACGGCCGAGGTGGAGGTCAGGGTGCCGGCGTTGGTGATCGTGCCGTAGGTGCCGGCGATATAATAGTTCTGCACCATGGCCAGCAGGTTGTTGCTGGTGGTGGTGCCCGTCACGTTGATGCCGGTGCCCGACCCCCGGACCACGCCGGTCAGCGTGCCATAGCTGAGGCTCAGGCCGCCGGCGGCGGAAACCAGGGTGATGGCCTCACCAACGGTGTGGTTCACGGTGGTCGTGAAGTTGCTGAGCACGGTGCCGGCGATGTTGGCCGCGCCGGAAATGGACAGCAGGTTGGTGCCCAGCGCCAGTGTGCCGGTGGCGGAGGTCTGGGCGAAGTTGCCCGTCAGGCTGATGGTCCCGAGCGTGCCGAAGGTCAGGTTGGCGCCGCTGTTGATGACGGTGTTGGTGCCGACGTTCAGGATATCGTTGATGCGCAGGTTGCCGGACGCCAGCACAACATTGCTGTTGGTGTTGTTGATGGTGCCGATGGAGTTGGAATAGCCGGTCAGGGTGCCGATGGTGGTCAGCGTGCCGCCGCGGATGGACAGGTCGTTAGCGCTGAGGTTGACGATATCGCCGCGGATGGTGCCGGTGTTGGTCAGTGTGCCCAGGGTGCCCGTGCTGGCGATGTACAGCGCCGTGGGATAGATGGTCGATATGCCGGCCAGCGCCGTGCTGCCGATGCTCACCGAGGCGACGGCGCCGCCCACGTAGTCCATGAGCGGGTTGTAATAGATCAGCGTCGTGCCGCTGGCGCCGATATTGGAGAAATGGGCGCCGGTGGGCGCCTGCACGGCGGCGAAGGCCGAGCCGAGGTTGGAAATGCCGGTGGGGGAATAGATCAGGCTGGCGGCCGTGCCGACGATGTAGTTGCCCGCACTGCTGAAGGACGGGACGATGGTGCCGGTGATCAGGGTCACGCGGCCCGTGACCGTGAGGCCGCTGGTGGTGAGGGTGTTGGTCGAGAGTGTGTTGTAATAGTTGCCGGTGATGGTGGAACCGGCGGCGATGGTCAGGTTGGTGCCCTGGCTGATCACCGTTCCGCTGCCGACGTTGATATTGTCGTTCAGCAGCAGGTTGCCGCCGGTGATCACGATGTTGCCCAGCGTGCTGATGATCGAGCCCTTGCCCGACGCGCCGGTGAAGGTGCCGAGCGTCGTGCCCGTGCCGCCCGTGATGCTCAAGGGGGTCGACGAATTGTTGACGACGTTGCCGATGATCACGCCGGCGTTGGACAAGGCGCCCAGATAGCCATTGTGCGTCACCGACGCATTGCCGGTCGTCTTCGCGATGACGATGCCGCCCTGGATGGTGCCGGTGTTGGCGTTCACCAAGCTGACGATCGAGCCGCCGGCACCGATGGAAACGCCGACGGTGCCGCTGATCATGCCCGAATTGGTCAGGGTGGAGAGGGTGGCGTCCTGGCCGACATGGCTGTGGTAGATGGCGGTGGGGCCGAAGCCGCCGTAGTTCCTAACCGCCACGCCCGGACCGGAATCGTTGAGGATGGTGCCGGAATTGCTGACCGAGCCCACCACGCCGAACACGTTCACGGCGCCGGTGCCGCCGCTGTTGCCCCTCAACATGCCGCTATTGATGATGGTGCCGACGGTGCTGATCGTCGTGATGACGTCGACGTCGATGGCGCCGCCAACCGAACTGTAGATGTAGCCGCTGTTGGTCAGCGTGCCGATGCTGGCGCCGGTCAGGTTCAAGGCGCTGTTGCCATTGGCCAGGATGGTGCCGGCGTTGGTGAAGCCGGCAACCTTCACGCCATTCATCATCCGGATGGCGCCGTAGCCGCCATCCGACCGGATGGTGCCGGCGGCGTTGTTCACGATGGAACCGATGGTGGTGTAGGCGCTGATGCCGTAGCTGATCGTGCCGCTGGTGGTGGTGTAGGTGGGGGTGCCCGTCAGGACAATGGCGGCGATGCCGCCCGCCGCGCCGGTGCCGCCGATGGTGTTGTTGTTGATCAGGGCGGTCAGGGTCTTGCCGCCCTGAATGCTGAAACCGGCGTAATTGCTGGTGCTGCCGGTGTTGTTGGCCACCAGCGTGCCGTTGTTGATGACCGTGCCCAGGGTGCCTGTCCAGACGAAGGACGTGCAGTTGGCGGCCGACCCGACGGTGGAGGTGGTGGAGAAGCTGCCGCAATTGGACGCTTGGGCGGGGCGTGGCGCGGCCAGGCCCGCGCTGATGGCCAATGCCGACGCGCCCAGCAGGATGACCTGTTGAGTCTTCTTGTTCCCGTGAGCGCGCGTGTTCGTGTACTTCGCCATGCCACCTGACTCCCAACCACTGGTTTGCGCATCGCCACGTCGGGAGACCAAGAAAGCGGCCTTTGGGATGCCGTTGGGGGAAACCGCCCCCACGCCCAAATCCGCTTTTTTCAGTCAGCCCAACCGTCGATTTGCCAGAAACCAAGGCTTCCCCGCCCCGGCCCGGACCTGCCCAAAGGAGGCAGGGTCGCTACCGTCTTCTGAGATAGATGGCCAATACCTGTCAATTGTATCTTCCGGGACTTCAACTATCGTGGTGGGTGCAAAAGTATTTGGTTAACGCTTCTTAACCATTATCTGATGTCACCGCTTATCACATTTAACATACGAGTTGCGCCGTTTTGGTGTGTTTTCGATATTTACCTCTCGATTCGCGCATCCTGGAATCGGTATATTGGCAAAAATACCGGAGTAGGCAGCGTCACATTTTATCGTTTCTTAACTTCTTCACCTTTCGGGTGACAGGGGACGCGCCGCGGCGGAATCCACATTTTTTTGATCAACCTATCCTGATGCGTTGGCTCGGGTTTGGAATGACGGTCACGGAACCGCCTATAACCGAGAACCAAAACGCATATTTTGCCCCTTAAGGTTGCGGCTTGGCGGCAAGGCGAGCGAATCTTGGGGTGGATGGTGCGCGCGCGGCGCAGATGACAGGGCAGGGTGGGTGGCGTAAGGTCCCGGCCGGCCGCGGGAGCCGCCCGTGGCCAGGCCAGTCGGGCCAGATCAATTGGGCCCAATAGTCGGGAGTGCCCCCAATGCCAGACGTCGGCGGTGAAAGCCGGGAGTTCACGCTGTTCCCCGTGGCCAAGGACGCCACCAGCTACCGCAAGCTGACCAGCGACCATGTGTCGACCACGACCTTCGACGGGGAAGAGGTTCTGAAGGTTGAGCCCGAGGGGCTGCGCCTGTTGGCCGAGCAGGCCTTCATCGACATCAATCACCTGCTGCGCCCCGGCCATCTGGCCCAGCTGCGCGCCATCCTCGATGATGCCGAGGCCTCGCCCAACGATCGCTTCGTGGCGCTCGATCTGCTGAAGAACGCGTCCATCGCCGCGTCCGGCATCCTGCCCATGTGCCAGGACACCGGCACCGCCATCGTCATGGGCAAGAAGGGCCGCCGCGTCTGGACCAAGGGCGGCGACGAAACCGCGCTGGGCAGCGGCGTGCTGGACGCCTACGCCAAGCGCAACCTGCGCTACAGCCAGGTGGCGCCCCTGTCCATGTATGAGGAAAAGAACACCCGCACCAACCTGCCCGCCCAGGTCGACATCTATGCCGAGGGCGAGGACGCCTATAAGTTCCTGTTCATGGCCAAGGGCGGCGGTTCGGCCAACAAGACCTTCCTGTTCCAGGCCACGCCCTCGGTGTTGGCGCCGGATCGGCTGCTGCCCTTCCTGGAAGAGAAGATCAAGTCGCTGGGCACCTCGGCCTGCCCACCTTATCACCTGGCCATCGTCATCGGCGGCACCAGCGCCGAGATGAACCTGAAAACGGTCAAGCTGGCCTCGGCCCGCTATTACGATGGTCTGCCCACCCAGGGCTCGGAAAGCGGCCATGCCTTCCGCGACCTGGAGATGGAGGCCGCCGTCCACAAGCTGAGCCAGACCATGGGCATCGGCGCGCAGTTCGGGGGCAAGTACTTCTGCCATGACGTGCGGGTCATCCGCCTGCCGCGCCACGGCGCTTCGCTGCCCATCGGTATCGGCGTGTCCTGCTCGGCCGACCGCCAGGCGCTGGCCAAGATCACCCGCGACGGCATCTTCCTGGAAGAGCTGGAGCACGATCCCGCCCGCTTCCTGCCGGAGATCGATGACAGCCAGTTGGCGGGCGAGGTGGTCAAGATCGACCTGACCCGGCCGATGTCCGAGATCCGCGAGACCTTGTCCCGTTATCCGATCCGTACCCGCGTCTCCCTGACCGGTCCGCTGATCGTGGCCCGCGACAGCGCCCATGCCCGCCTGCGTGCCGCGCTGGAGGCGGGGCAGCCCTTGCCGGACTATTTCAAGAACCACCCCATCTATTACGCCGGCCCGGCCAAGACGCCGACCGGCTACGCCTCCGGTTCCTTCGGTCCCACCACGGCCGGCCGCATGGACAGCTTCGTCGACCAGTTCCAGGCGGCGGGCGGCTCCTTCGTCATGTTGGCCAAGGGCAACCGCAGCCCGGCGGTGCGTGAGGCCTGCAAGAAGCACGGCGGATTCTATCTGGGTTCCATTGGCGGCGCCGCGGCCCGCCTGGCCCAGGATTGCATCAAGAAGGTTGAATGCATCGCCTTCGAGGATTTGGGCATGGAAGCCATTTGGCGTATTGAGGTTGAAGACTTCCCCGCCTTCATCGTCATTGACGACAAGGGCAACGACTTCTTCCAGGAATTCACCTGATTTCGATAGCGTATTCGTTATCAGGATGGCCTTTTGAAAAAGGAAGGCTGGCCCCATCGGGGCCGGCCTTCTTCATTTCCGTGACGCCATATCATCGGTGGACGTCGGAACCATCCCCGATAATTCGCAGTTCACATGCCGTTTACAGTCCAGCGCCCATATTTCGATTCGACTTTAGGCTTTTTTTAACTATGTGCCCTCTAGCCTGGTAATCGGATCGAAAGAGCGTTGAGGCGACCCATGTCCGGATTGTTGCGCCGCATCATCGACTGGTTCTCAGAGGAGCCGGAGCGCGCCGCCGGTGGGCGCGAACCCAGGGCCCCCGCTGGTTCCGGCAACCGGCGTGGCGCCCGACGCAATCCGGACGAAACCATGTTCCGCCAGCGGCTGAAGGCGGTGTTGGGCCCGCGCTCTTCCGCCGCGGCGGGATGCGTCCAGTTTGTCGGGCTTGACAGCCTCAAGGAGAGGCTGGGGTCCCGGTGGGGGGCCGTCCAGCCGCGGGTGCATGCCATGGTCGAGCGGCTGCTGCGCCAGACCCTGGGGGCGGGAGATGTTTATTACGGGTATGGCAGCGAAACCTACGTCATCGTCTTCGCCCGCTTGAACGCTCTCCAGGCCAGCCTGGTCTGCGCCAAGGTGGTGCAGGAACTGCAGCGCATGCTGCTGGGGGAGCCCGATTTGTCCAGCATCGTGGTCCGCACGGCGGCGCGGGAAGCTTCGGGCAATTTGATCCTCAAGCCCGAGCGATTGGCCGACCTGCTGGCAGATTTGGCGTCCCGCGCGGGTCCCTCGCCGGGGGATGCCTCCACGGAGGGGCCGATGACGGAAACCTCTGCCGCGCATCCCGATGGGGCCTCTCAGGCTTCCCCGCCCGCGGTGCCGTTCGCAGGCCAGGATGCTTCGGTGCGGGATGCTTCAGGGCCGCCTTCGACCGCATCCCTGTCGTCCGCGCCCCTGCCGTCCCTTTCTTCCGTGCAGACTCCTCTGTCGCAGGCGGCCGCGGCATTGGTGGAGCTGGGCCGGGGGACGGTCGCTACCACGCCCCCCCTCGGTGCCGACGATCCATGGCTGCATCTGCGTCCCGTGCTGGGGCCGCTGGAGTTTGCTTACCGACCGGTCTGGGACGTACGCGGACAGGCGTTGAGCCTCTATGTCGCCAGCCCCCGCCGCCAGCGGATCGGGGGGCGGCAATACGTGTATGGCTACGAGACCCTGACGGATGCCGCCGGTGGTGTCGTTTCCGCCGGAACCGCCAACGGCCTGCAAGAGATTCTGGACCTGGATCGCGAAACCCTGCGCCAGGCCGTCGACGCGTATCTGGAGCTGTATGATAATCGGTTCCGCTATTACCTGGCCTTGCCGGTGCATTTCGAGACGCTGGCGGGAACTGTCAGGCGCCGCGCTTACCTCGATCTTGCCGGCCATATCCCCGCCCATCTGCTGCCCTTCATCACCTATCAATTGATGGGCGTGCCCGATGGCGTTCCGCTGGGACGGCTGACGGAGCTGGTCAGCGCGTTGAAGCCGTTAGGGCGCGGCGTGACCGTCAGCGCCGACTTGGCGCCCCAGGCCTATGCCACCTTCGCCGCTGGCGGCGTCAAGGGTGTCGCCGTGTCCTTGGGGGCGGCGGTGCCCCGCGGGCGTCTGATCCCCGACCTGCATCTGGCGGCGGCCGAAGCCCGGCGCCGGGGCCTGCACCTGATGGCCGACGGCATCGATACGCCCGAAATGGAACGAATGGCGGAGGAGGCGGGCTGCGCCTTCATGATGGGCGACCTGATAGGCCCTTGGGTGGACGTGCCCGGCCATGCCAGCCGGTTGTCGCGCGCCGACGTGCTGGACCAGGGGCCTTCGCAGGAGCCGTGAACGGTCCGCAGCTTCCTGCCCTCGGCCGCCGGTGTTAAGCGACGTCGGCGGGGATCATCGCGTCGGCCAGGGCCTCCATGAACTCCTGAACATTCAGGGGCTTGGTCAGATATCGCCGGAATCCGGCGCGCAGACCTTTCTCTATTTCGCGGGGCAGGGCGTTGGCGCTCAGCGCCAGGACGGGGATGGCCCGCGTCTCCTCACGATCGCGAAGGCGGGCCAGCACGTCAAAGCCGCTCATGCCTGGCAGGTTGATGTCCAGCACGATGACATCGGGCCTATGGGCGATGGCCAGGCCCAGGCCCGTCACCGGGTCGGCCGCCACCAGCAGCTTGGTCCCCGGCACGGTTTCCATCAGGTCGCGCATCAGTTCGATGTTGGACGGGTTGTCCTCGACATAGACGATGGTGCGTTTCCCGGTCTGGGCCGGGGGAAGGCCGTCAGTAGCGGGGACGATCGGCTCGGCCGTCATGTCCAAGGCGCCGGGCAGGGTGATGGTGAAGGTGCTGCCTTCGCCCGGCACGCTGGCCACCTCGATGGTGCCGTTCATGGCGTCCAGCAGCCGACGCGTGATGGTCAAGCCGATGCCGGTGCCGGGAATGTCGCTGTACTCCTGGCCCAAACGGTTGAAGGGCTGGAACAAGTCGCCCAGCTTGTCGGTCGCGATGCCATTGCCGGTATCCCCCACGCTCAACGCCAGGCGGCCTCGTGTCGCCGCCGCGCCCAGGGTGATGCGCACGGTGCCGCCGGGTCGGTTGTACTTGATGGCGTTGGACGTCAGGTTGCTGATCACCTGGACCAGTCGGGTGCGGTCTGCCAGGACGGGTGGCGATGCCTCGGGCAAGGCGGTGACAATGGCCACCCGCGCCTTTTCCGCCACGGGCTGCAAGGTCGTCAGCACATCCTCCACCACCTGCCTGGGATCGACTGGCTCCAGCGACAGGGTCAAGTGGCCCGCCTCGATGCGCGCCAGATCCAGCACGTCGTCGATCAGGCGCAGCAGGTGGTTGCCATTCTTGATGATTTGCTGGACGCCCCGTTCCTGCTTGGGCGTCATCGGCTCCCGCGCCTTGTTGTAATCCATCAGCTGGGCGAAGCCTAAGACGGCGTTCAATGGGGTGCGCAATTCATGGCTCATGCTGGCCAGGAATTCGGATTTGGCCTGGTTGGCGGCTTCCGCCCGTACCCGGGCCGCCGCCAGGTCGCGGGTGCGCTCCGCAACCGCCTCTTCCAGCCCCTCGCGCGCCCGCAACAGTTCCTCCTCGGCACGGCGACGCTCCGTCACCTCCGCTTCCAGCGCGCGGTTCATGACCTTCAGCCGCTCCGCCTCGCGTTCGGTTGCGGCGTTCAGGCGCCGGTCGGCCAGGGCCGTCACCAATGCCAGCATGAGCAGGCCGTAGGTGGCGCCGGCCACGATGATGGCCAAGGGCCCGCGATCCACATCGGCGGGCGCGGGTGCCAGCGGGTCCAGGGTCAACACCGTGGCCGCCATGCCGGTGTAGTGGGTGCCGCAGATGGCGAAGCCCATGACGATGGCGGCCAGTGCGCGATGCCAACCTTGCTTCAAGCTGACCGACAGCATCAGGGCCACGGTGGCGGCACCCATGGCGATCAGGACCGATAGGGCGAAAAGGCCGGGGCGGTACGCCACCTGGCCAGGGACCTCCATCGCGGCCATGCCGGTGTAGTGCATGGCCGCGATCCCCAGCCCCACGCCCGCGCCGGCCACGGTGAACCGGCTGACGCTGGTGCGGCCGTGACGGACCGCCTCCATGCCCAGGGCGACGAAAAGGATGGCGGTCACCAGCGACGCCAGTGTCAGCCGCGGTTCCCAGGCCACAGGCACCGCCACCCGCAGGGCCAGCATTCCGATGAAATGCATGGACCAGATCCCGCCCCCCAAGGCGCAGGCGGCGCCGAGATGCCAGGCCAGGCGCGAGCGGCCGTTGGCGCCCACCATGCGCTCCGTCATGTTCAGGGCGACGAAGGAGGCGAAGACGGCGGTCAGGTAGGAGAGAAAAACCAGCCACGGCTCATGGCTGAAGGCGACGCCGGAATCATCGATGCTAAAGCACAAACCGGGGAAGACCACCCGCATAGACATGCCCCCAACGCCCGCGCGACGGTGTGTTTTGGCGTCCGACACAGCGATCTGGCGGTTTGACCGGAAAAACGCCCGGTGACTATACCATCGCGCCTGTAAGGCATCACCGTTCGAAATAGGGGCTCCGCCGGCGCCGCCCATAACGGCCATGCCCGGACGGATAGGGCGGGCCGGGAGCAGCCGGGGTGTTCAGATGGTCCAGCCCCGCGGTTTCTGAATCGGCTTGGCGTCAATCGCCCGGACCAGCCCCACCACGACACGCACGATGGCCCAGATGCTGCCGATGAACAGGATCATGAGTTCCATGCCCACGCCCCGCAGGGCCAGGGCGCCGATGCCGAACATGACGCAAATCCAGAAGGTGCGGATGGCGAAGGTCATGTGGCCTTCGTAAATGGTGCCGGCGAAATCAGGCCGCTTGATATAAGCCATGACCAAGCCCAGCGGGAACGCGCCCATCAAGTAAAGCAAATGGACAAGGATGGACCATAAACGGGCTTTGTCTTCCTGGGCGGAGGAGGAGGCGGGGGTGCCGGCAAAGCTCATCACGCGTTCCTTGGTATGTCACGGCTTCAGAATTGTCGATTTCAGAAAGTCATTGAGTAATATGGTTTTAAATATAAATCCTGGTTGGCGGCCAGGATGGCGTCTGGCGATCCGGAGTCGATGGTCAAGAGACGCCACCGGCGAAAGTCATATAGGGCAAACCCTCCCGTGCGCCACCTGATTTGGGAAATTTAATCGGAAATTATGGGTTAGGTTGCAATATTAATCTATTAACGGGTAATTTTTGTTTGCGTGCCCTCACTTCAGGACTGTAAATCGCACATTAATATATGGTCGCGCTGACGATAACCGTCACGGTTTGGGACCAGCGAAGGGCCAGGCATGGCCAGATGAAGGAAGGGATGAAGCCCATGATCGCAACCGCGCTGTGCGCCTACGGCCTGTCCGGCCGGGTGTTCCATGCTCCCCTTATCCAGGCCGAACCGGCCCTGTCGTTGCGCACCATCCTGCGCCGTTCGGGACCCGATGGGACGGAACCGGCGATGGCGCGCGTGGCGACTGATTTTCAGGCCATCCTGGACGACCCCGCGATTCAATTGGTGGTGGTCAACACCCCCAATGCCCTGCATTTTCCCATGGCCCGCGCGGCTCTCGCGGCGGGCAAGCACGTTGTCTTGGAAAAGCCCATGACCATCACGCTGGAAGAGGGCCGCCACCTCATGGGCCAGGCAAAGGCGGCGGGCCTGCTGCTGGCTGTCTTTCATAACAAGCGGCTGGACGCCGAATATCTGACCCTGGGCCGCCATCTGGCCGCCGGCGATCTGGGGCGCTTGGTCGAGGTCGAGTGGCACTACGACCGCTACCGCGCCCATGTCACCCACAAGGCATGGAAGGAGGATGAGGGGCCTGGTGCCGGCACTTGGTTCGACCTCGGCGTCCACTTGGTGGACGGCATGCTGCGCCAGTTCGGTCGGCCCCTGTCGGTCATGGCGGAGATGCGGTCCCTGCGCCGGCCGCAGGGGGCGACCGACTATTTCGACGTCCGTTTCCGTTATCCCGATCACCGGGTCATCCTGCGATCCAGCACGTATGTACGCGAACCCGGGCCGGTGCTGGTGGCCCACGGCGACAAGGGCTCGCTGGTCATTCCCAAGGGCGATGTTCAGGAAGGACAGATGGCGGCGGGGCTCAAGCCCGGCGACGCCGGCTGGGCCGTCGTCACCACGCCGGCCCTCTTGCATACCGAGCGTGATGGCGCCGTGGTGCGCGAGGCGGTGGCGCTGGAGGCCGGCCGGTACGAGAATTTCTATCGCAATGTGGCGGAGGCCTTGGCCGGCCGTGCGCCGTTGGCCTTCGGGCCAGAGCCGGCGTTCGAGGCGTTGACCCTGGTCCACCGCGCCATCGAGGCGGCGGGCCAGCCTGGGTTGTCCTGCGACATCGCTTACGAATAGGTCTGTAAAGTATTCATAATAAAAGAAGAAGGCCGGAACCGCCACTGGCGGCGCCGGCCTTGTCTTTACCTGCTGGCGGCAGATGGAGCGGCCGTTAGGCGATGTTCAGGCGAACGTCCAGGTTGCCGCGGGTGGCGTGGGAATAGGGGCACACGATGTGGGCCTGCTGCACCAGGCTGTTGGCGGTTTCGGCGTCGATGCCCGGCAGCGTGATAGTCAGGGCGACGTCCAAGCCAAAGCCGGTGCCATCCTCGCGGGGGCCGATACCCACCTGGGCGCTCACCGTGGCGTTGTCCGGAACCTTCACCTTGGCCTTGGCGGCGACGAACTTCAGCGCGCCCAGGAAGCAGGCGGAATAGCCGGCCGCGAACAACTGCTCGGGGTTGGTGCCATTGCCGCCGGCGCCGCCCAATTCCTTGGGCGTGGTCAGCTTGACGTCCAGAACGCCGTCGACGGACTTGGCCTGGCCCTCACGGCCGCCGGTGGCAGTAGCGGAAGTGGTGTAGAGGATGGGCATGATCATCTCCGTGGTTCAACTGGTTGGATCAACTTCGGGGGCCGGTCCCGCCGGGGTTCGGCTGGGGCATCGGCGCCGGTGAGGTGAGAATTGCGCGATAACAGATTGTGCACAATTCGTCAGTTGGCATGATCGCTATGCGCAAATAGATTGTGCGCAATCTGTCACGGAATGCTAGCCTGCCGCAAATCGTGCGTCCATTTCCCCGGGCGCCGCTGGAGAAGTGAGGGCGTCGTCATGGCCCAGGACCGACAGGACACCACGCGGCAAGGTATGGGACTGGCCGGGGCCGGCTCCTCCGATACGGCCGCCCTGCTGCGCAGTCAGCTGTGCTTCAGCATCTATTCCGCCGCCCACCTGTTCAACCGCACCTATAAACCGCTGCTGGACCGGCTGGGCCTGACCTATCCGCAGTACCTGGTGATGCTGGTGCTGTGGTCCGGGGACGGGCTGACGGTGAAGGCCATTGGTGAGCAGCTGGATCTGGATTCCGGCACCTTGACGCCCTTGCTGAAGCGGCTGGAGGCGGCGGGCCTTGTCAGTCGTCAGCGTGATCCGCAGAACGAGCGCCTGGTGCGCGTCACCCTGACCGAGGCCGGCCGCGCCTTGCAGGAGAACCTGGGCCCGGTGCAGGAGGCCATCCTGTGCGCCACCGGCCTTAACCTGGACGGGCTGAAGGCGTTGAAGGCGCAGGTGGATGAACTGCGCGCCGGCCTGGCGGCCAACCTGGGCCCGGCCGACCGGGATGGTTGAGGCCTAGCGACCCAACGCCTGCGCCATGTGGTCGAAAAACGCGCGGATGCGGGGGATGCGCTGGGCGTCGCGATGCACGCCGGCCCAGATTTCGCGCGGTGGGGCCGGCGTCGGCGTGTCCACGGCCATCAATCCGCGCGCCTGGGCCATGACATGGGGCAGGGCGGCCAGGCCCGCCCCACCGGCGCAGGCCACGGCTTGCAGGTCGCGGCTGTTGGTGCGCAGGGCCTGTCGGGCGTTCTGCGCCAGCGCCAGCAGCCAGGGCAGATCGGCCAAACCGCCGAAGCTTTCGTTCATCAGGATCAGACTATGGCCGGCGGCCCCCTGGGTGAAATCCGGTGCGCCATGGCGCGCCAGGTATGCCGGCGCCGCATAAAGGCCGAAGCCCACCATGGCCACCCGGCGTTGCACGATCTCGTTCTGGTCGAAGCGGTGGAAGCGGAAGGCCACGTCCGCTTCACGCCGGGTCAGGCTATACAGCCGGGCGTCAGTCACCAGCTCCACGGTGATGCCGGGGTGGGCGTTGTGCAAGCCCGCCAGCTGCGGGCCCAGCAGCCACTGCCCCACCCATTCCGGGGACGTGACGCGCACGGTGCCCTCAAGCCCCACGTCCAGGCCGGTGGCGGCCCGTTCCGCCGCCAGGGCCTCCGTCTCCATGCGCTCCGCCCCGGCCACCAGGCCGGTGCCCGCTTCGGTTGGGATATAGCCGGCCGGCGTGCGTTGGAACAGGCGGGTGCCCAGCCGGGTCTCCAACGTCTCCAGCCGCCGTCCCACCGTGGGCTGGCTGACGCCCAAGTGGCGGGCGGCGCCCGATAGGGTGCCGTGCCGGGCGATCGCCAGGAAATAGCGCAGATCGTCCCAATCCACCCGGACTTCTCCCATCGGTATCTGTTCATAATTGAATAATGTATCTTTAATCCTGTCAATTGATGATCAGAACGGAATAGGGAACCTTTGGGAAGTGTATGCCGCCGCTGACGGCGGCTCGAAACAAGCGAGGTTACTTCCCATGAAAGCCATCGGTTATTATCAGAACCAAGCCATCGACCAGGCCGACAGCCTGGTGGATCTGGAGGTTCCCACCCCCGTGGCCACCGGCCGGGACCTGCTGGTGCGGGTGGAGGCCGTCTCGGTCAACCCCGTGGATACCAAGGTTCGCCGCAACGCCGCCCCTGTCGAAGGCACCGCGCGTATCCTGGGCTGGGACGCCGCAGGCACGGTGGTGGCGGTCGGTCCGCAGGTGACCTTGTTCAAGATCGGTGACGCCGTGTTCTATGCCGGCGCGCTGGAGCGCCCCGGCACCAACGCCGAATTCCATCTGGTTGACGAGCGGCTGGTCGGTTCCAAACCCGCCAGCCTGACGGTGGCGGAGGCCGCGGCCCTGCCGCTGACCACCATCACCGCCTGGGAGATGCTGTTCGACCGCATGGGCGTGGCGCGGCTGCCGGCCGGCGCCGGCAATGACGGCACGGCCGGCGTGCTGCTGATCGTTGGCGGTGCGGGTGGCGTCGGCTCCATCGCCACGCAGTTAGCGCGTCAACTGACCGGCCTGACCGTCATCGCCACGGCCTCGCGTCCCGAGACGCGGGACTGGAGCCTGGCCATGGGGGCCCATCACGTCATCGACCACCGCCAGCCCCTGGAACCCCAGCTGCGGGCCATCGCGCCCGGCGGCGCTACCCATGTCATGAGCCTGACGGCGACGGAGCAGCACTTCCCCGCCCTTGCCGCCCTGATGGCGCCGCAGGGCAAGCTGGCCCTGATCGACGATCCGGTCCAGCTGGTAGACATCACCCTGCTGAAGCGCAAGAGCATCTCCCTGCATTGGGAGTTCATGTACACGCGCTCCATGTTCCAGACACCGGACATGATCGCCCAGCATGGGCTGCTGAGCGAGGTTGCGCGCCTGGTGGATGCGGGGGTGCTGCGCACGACGATGACCCAGGACCTTGGACGCATCAGCGCCGACAACCTGCGCAAGGCCCATGCCCTGGTTGAAAGCGGCGCTACCCGGGGCAAGCTGGTTCTATCCGGGTTCTGGGACCGTTGCCCGCCGCGTCCTTGACGGCTTCATTCTGGCCGGGCGGCGCTGGTCCGTCCGCCGCCCGGCGGAGTTGTGGCCGCCCCTCTGACGTCAGGCGGCCAGCCGCTGCCGCAGCCGGCGGTACAGCCGGATGGGCAGCGGGTAGCGGGATTCGGCCATCAGCGCCAGCGCGGCGGCGACCGGCGCGTCACCGTTCCAGGACGCGTCGCCCCAGCGCTCGTAAACGCGGGCGGCCAGGCGATGGGCCCGCAGCCGCACCAGGCGGATCAGGGCTACCTTGGCGCAGAGGGTCACCGTGTCCGGCCAGTCGCGCAGCAGCGGGTCGTTCACGGCCTGGTCCAGCAGGGCCAGAACCTTGGCTGGTTTACGATTGCTGCCGATGGTGTCGATGGCCGCCTGCCGTGCCGCCTGGTAGGCGGTGGGACGGGCCAGGTTGATCAAGCGGGTGATGCAATCATCGCCCGGCGCCACCACGACCGGCTGCTCCAGGGTCTCAGCCTGCCGCATGCCCAGCGTGGCCAGGGTTACCTTCATGTCGTCGCGCAGGGCATCCCGGTCCGTGGGGGTCAACATGAAGCCGGTGGTGGAATCCGTCGCTTCCACCAAGGTCAGCAGGGGGCGGATGTCCGCACCCTGCACGGCCAGGTTTTGCAGGGCCAGGCGCAAGGCGGCGGGAATGGCGGTGCCGGCCTCGCCGTTATCCATGCTGAGGCGCTGCAGAACACGGCGCAACGTCACGCCGGCCAGGACGGCCGCGGCGGCGTAGCAGGCTGACCGGGCGGCATCATTGTCGGTGTTATTGACCAGGATGGCCTTGAAATGCAGCGAGGTCATCAGGTTGCCGGGCTCACGCCGGGTGAATTCCTCGATGTCGACCGGGTTGGGCGGCACCATCAGGCTTTCCGGATCGTCCAGGTCGATGCCGAAGCGGGCGCGAACCTGCTCCACCATCCGCTTGAACACCTCCTGCGCCTCCTCGGGGAAACCGAAGTTGACCAATTCCTTGAACAGGCGATAGCGGAAGCCGTTCTCCAGCCTGTCGTACTTGGGCAGGCGCTCAGGCGTCAGGCGCCGGCGCAGGTATTCCCGCAGCAGGGCGCGGTCACAGCCGTCCTTCACCCCGGCGGGCAGCGGCACGCGTGAGGCATGGACGCGCAGAATGCCCGCGACGGGCGCCACGCTGACATGGGTGAAGCCCGCCGCGCGCAGCGCCGTTTCCATAGAGGCGGCGGTGAACAGGGTCATGTGCGAGCCGGGGCTGATGATGGGCCACATCATGGAAACCGGCGTTTCCGGCTTCAGCACACCGCCGTCCGGTGTCGTCAGGACCAGGATGCCCGTGTCGTTCAGGCCCCGGCTAAGCGTTTTCAGCAAGGGGACAGGATTTGGCACATGCTCCAGCAATTCGAAGGCGGCCACCACGTCATAGGTGACGGGCAGGGGGGTGTCTTCGGTGAAATAGTCCGGAACGATGTCCAGGCCCAGCCATTGGCGGCCCAGTTCCGACGCGCGGGAAGGGTCGTAGCCCTTGGCTTTCCAGCCCAGCGCCACCTCGACATAGTCGCTGATGAAGCCGATGTTGGCACCGATGTCCAGCAGACGGCCCTCACCCGGCTTCAGCCAGCCCATGGGCTCCAGCATCACGTCCAGGCCTGCGCCCATTTCCAGGTACAGGTCCGTGGCGGCGATGAAGATGCCGGTGTCGTGGCTGTAGTCGCCGACCGTTCGGTCGGTGGAGAAACGGACGGTGCATCGCTGGCAGCACAACAGCACCCAGTCTGGATCGTGCGGTCCCCCCCAGGGAACGGTCAGGGTCGGCGCATGGGGGCCGGCGTCGCCACAGACCGGGCAAGGGGCCGCGATGGTCGGGGCGTCGGCGGAGGGCCAGCGGATGTCCATGCGAGATGATTCCCGTGCTGAAAGGCGGCGCCCCGGTTCCCTGGCGCGGATCGGCTTCGGTTGTGCCCGAGCGCCGGCGGACTTGTCCAGCGCCAACCCGAACTGGCGCCAACCCAAACTGGTGCCAACCCCGCGGAGAATGCCGGTGGTGGACAAGCCGGCGCCCCATCCCCAACAATGCCGCGCCGTCCCGGTCCGGCGCCCGGGATGCTGAGGACTGGGCCGGGCGGCGGAGGCAGTCAGGGGTAAGTGGACGGGCATGTTTCGCGTATTGATGCTGCACAAGGATTTTCCGGGACAGTTCCGCCCCCTGGCCCGGTCGCTGATGGCCGACGCGCGTGTGGAACTGCGCGGCATGGGGCAGCGGGAGGAGGCGGTCGTCTCCGGATTGCGACCCCACCTTTACCAGGATATGCCCGCCGTGGACCCGGGCACCCACCCCTACCTGGGCAACGCCGCCGACTACATCATCCGGGGGCAGTGCGCCCTGCGGGATGCGGTGGGGATGGCGCAGCAGGGGTATCGTCCCGACCTGATCGTCGGTCATTGCGGCTTCGGCGACACCCTGTACCTCAAGGACCTGTGGCCGGACGTGCCGCTCGTCGGATACTTTGAATATTACTACCACGGCCGTGGCGCGGACGTCGGTTTCGATCCGCTATACCCCGTCACCCTGGACGACCTGGCCCGGGTGCGTACCTTGAACGTCGTCAATCTGCTGGGGCTTGAGGCTGCGGATCTGGGTGTTTGTCCCACCGAATGGCAACGCGCCTTGCATCCGGCGCCGTTCCGCGATCGGTTGCGGGTAATGCATGAGGGCATCGACACGGATCTCGCCCGCCCGGGACCCGTGCCGGCCTTCTCGCTGCCCGACGGCACCCTCCTCCGGCAGGGGGATGAGGTCATCACCTATGCCGCCCGCGACCTGGAGCCCTATCGCGGCTTTCACGTCTTCATGCGCGCCCTGCCGGAAATCCTGCGCCGCCGCCCGGCAGCTCAGGTGGTGGTGGCCGGCGGGGATGGTGTCAGCTATGGCCCGCCACCCCCCGGCGGGGGGGCTTGGCGCGATCATTTGATGGCGGAAGTTGGGCCGTCACTCGATTCGGGACGGGTCCATTTCCTGGGACCTGTGGACCATGGCCGCTTCCTGGACCTGATGCGTCTGTCCAGCGCCCATGTCTACCTGACCTATCCGTTCGTGTTGTCCTGGTCCATGCTGGAAGCCATGGCCTGTGGCGCGGTTGTCGTCGCCTCGGCCACCCCGCCGGTGGAGGAGGTGGTGCGGGACGGGGTGAACGGCCTGTTGTTCCCCTTTTTCGATACGGCGCTGCTGGCGGACCGGGTGGTGGAGGCGTTGGGGCGCCAGCCCCAATCAGCGGTGCTGCGCCGCCAGGCGCGGGAAACCGTCGTTTCGCGATTCGACGCCCGTTCGCGCGCCGTTCCCGCCTGGCGTCAGGCCCTCTCCCAGTTTGGCTGCCCTATGCTGCCAGCGGTTTAATTCCTTGTTTCATTTAAATGACGCATTAACCGGCGAGAAAATCCAAGGGGGCCATATGTAGAATTTGCCGTTTCTTTTATGAGTGCGCTAAGGTCGCGCGCAAAGGGGGACCGGCTCCTGCCCGCCAGGGCGAACAGGCCGGCACAATGGGGTTCTGTACGGCGGATGACGTGAGCGCAGATTCTTCGACCATGAATGGGGCCATCGTGGATCACACGATGCTCACCGCCCTGCTGCTGGTGGCGCAGCATCACGGCGTCCACTTGTCCCGGGAACAGCTGGTTCGCACATACGCTTCCGGCGAGGGTGAGGTTCAGCGGGCCGTCCTGGTGCATGCCGCCGATGAGAAGGGCTTCGAGGCCCGGGCGGTGCGCATGTCCTGGCGCCAGCTGATGCGCCTGGGCCGCGCGGTTCCCGCCATCCTGTGCCTGAAAGATGGCACCGCCTTGGTCCTGACCGGGGTGTCGCCCAGCGTCTCGCCGCCCATCGTCTATGTCCGCGACCCGGCCACGCCGACGCAGGTCCGTCCGGTGGATGAGATCGCGCTGGATGAGATTTGGGCGGGCGACATCATCCTGATCAAGCCCAAGAACGCGGAGGAGGAGGAGCGGGGCCTGTTCGGCCTGCGCTGGCTGATCGGCGAGGTTCTGCGGGAACGCCGGATTTTCCGCGATGTGGGCTTGGCCGCGCTGATCATGAGCTTGTTCGCCCTGGTCCCGCCACTGGCCTATATGGTCGTTGTCGACCGGATATTGGTGCACCAGCGCATGTCGACCCTGGTGGTCCTGGCGTGTGGTGTGGGCTTCGTCATCATCTTCGACACGGCATTCGGCTGGCTGCGCCGCTACCTGGTGGCGGAGGGAGCCGCCCGTATCGACGGGCGCCTGACCGCGTTCATTTATGACCGGCTGTTGGGCTTGCCCATCGAGGTGTTCGAATCCCTGCCGACGGGTCTCATCAATCACCGCATGAACGAAATCTGGCGCATCCGTAACTTCTTGACCGGGCAGCTGTTCGGTACCGCGCTCGATAGCCTGACGCTGATTATCATCATCCCCGCCATGTTCTTCATGAGCGTGTCCCTCAGCCTGTGGGTTCTGGGTATCGCCTGTATCATGTTCCTGGTGGTGCTCGCCTATATGCCGATTATCGGCCGCTACCATGGCAAGGTGGTGGAAGCGGAAACCCGCAAGAATTCCTTCATGATCGAAACCATCCACGGTATGCGGACCGTCAAGTCGCTCGCCCTGGAGGCGAGCAAGCGGCGCGGTTGGGACAGCCGGGGGGCGCAGGCCGTGAAGGCCAACCGCGATCTGGCGATGATCGCCAACCAGCCGCAGACCATCCTCCAGCCGCTGGAGAAGCTGACCTATTCCGGTACCCTGCTGCTGGGCTGCTATATCGCGTTGTCGACGGACCAGGCGGCGTTGGCCGGCTCCCTGGTGGCCTTCACCATGCTGGCCAGCCGGGCCACACAGCCACTGGTCCAGATCGCCACCATGTTGCAGCAGGTGCAGGAGGTTCGGGGCGCCATCGGCCAGGTCGCCTCCATCGTCAACATCCCGCCAGAAGAGCTGCGCGCTGACCATGGGCTGCGTCCGCGCTTCCGCGGGCACATCAGCTTCGAGGACGTCAGCTTCCGCTACGCCGGCGCGCAGAACAAGGCGCTGGACCGCGTCACGGTGGATATCCCACGGGGCAGCGTCGTTGGCGTGATGGGACGCAGCGGTTCGGGCAAAACCACCCTGACCCGTTTGCTGCAGGGCCTGCACCAGGACTACGACGGCCTCATAAAGATTGATGGTGTCGATTTGCGGCAGATGGACATCAGTCATCTGCGCTCCAACCTGGGTGTGGTGCTGCAGGACAATTTCCTGTTCAGCGGCAGCGTGCGCGAGAACATTGGCGCCGCCCGTGCCGACGCCTCGTTCGAGGAGATCATCGAAGCGGCCCGCATGGCTGGCGCCGAGGAATTCATCGAGCGCCTGCCGCGTGGTTACGACACCTACCTGGCGGAAGGGTCAACCAATATCTCGGGCGGCCAGCGTCAGCGCATCGCCATCGCCCGTGCGCTTTTGGTCGATCCTCCCATCCTGATCTTGGACGAGGCCACCAGCGCCTTGGACCCGGACAGCGAAGCCATCATCAACAGCAATTTGTCGCGCATTTCCGAAGGCCGGACGATGGTGGTCATCTCCCATCGTCTGACCTCGCTGGTCGATTGCGACATGATCGTGGTCATGGAGCGCGGACGGGTCTACGACGTCGGCACCCATGAAGAATTACTCCAGCGGTGCGATATTTACCGTCACCTCTGGTTCCAGCAAAATCGCCATCAATCTTCCGGAGTTCCCAATGAGCGTGCGCTCTCTGGTCCCGACGCCCCGCGGGAGTGACGCTGCCGTCGCCCAGGCGATCAACGACTTCCAGTCCGAGATCGCGGCGGTGGTGGGGGCCCCGTACCCCAAGCCGGTGCGCGGCACGCTGTATACCCTAGCGGCCATGGTGGCCGTGGCCCTCACCCTGGTTTCCGTGGTGAAACTGGACGAGGTGGTCACGGCCCCAGGCAAGGTGGTGTCACGCACCCCCAGCATCGTGGTCCAGCCGCTGGACACATCCGTCGTCCGCTCCATCCTGGTTCGGCCGGGGCAGGAGGTGAAGAAGGGCGACCTGCTGGTGACGTTGGACCCGACCTTCGCGTCGGCCGATGCCTCGCAATTGCGCGACCAGGTGGCGTCGTTGACGGCTGAGGTTGCCCGCCTGGAGGCGGAGCAGGCCCGGGTGACCTACGATCCGGGCCCGAACCCATCGACGCAGGCGGCCCTGCAGCTGTCGGTTTGGCAGTCTCGCCAGGCCGAGTACAAGGCCAAGCTGGCGAACTACGACCAGAAGATTGAGTCCGCCCAGTCCACCATGGTGCGCAGCCAGCGTGACATGGAGTACTTCAAGTCCCGTGTCGCCGTGACCTCGGAGATCGAGGACATGCGCGCCAAGCTGGAAAAGAAGGAATACGGCAGCCGGCTCAACACGCTGTTGGCCCAGGACAGCCGCACCGAAATGATGCGGAACCTGGCCAGCGCCGAACAGCAGGCGCGTACCGCGTCGCACGACCTGGAGGCCGTGCGGTCGGAGCGGGAGTCCTTCCAACACCAGTGGCAGTCGGATCTGGCGCAGGACCTGTCCAGCAAGCGGACGGATCTGCAGAAGGCCAAGGACGACCTGTCGAAGGCTGAGCGGCGGAATGATCTGGTGGAGATGCGCGCCATCGACGACGCCTCCGTCCTGTCGCTCGGCGACATCTCCGTCGGCTCCGTGGCCAAGACGGGTGACATGCTGCTTACCTTGGTGCCGGCCAACGCCCCGCTGGAGGCGGAGGTCGACCTGGACGGCGCCGACCAGGGCCACGTCAAAATCGGCGACAAGGTCGAGATCAAGCTGGACGCCTATCGCTTCATTGAGCATGGCACGGCCAAGGGCGTCCTGCGCAGCATCAGCGACGACAGCTTCACCCGGCAGGATAATGGCCAGCCGACGTCGCGCCGCTTCTTCCGGGGGCGCGTCGAGATCACGGAGGTGAAGCTGCACAATATCGGCAGTGAGGGCGTGCACCTCATCCCGGGCATGCCGTTGAACGCCGACATCATGGTTGGCCGGCGGACCATCCTGATGTACCTGATGGAAACGGTGCTGCGGCAGGCGTCCGAGGGAATGCGCGAGCCTTGAGCGGCATCCCGGTGTCCAACTTGACGCGCGATGGATCATGGCCGGCTTTTCGACGCTGATTGATCGGGCGGTCACCTGGCGGATTGGGCGATCATCCGCCGAGTGGTCACTGGCTATGGCCCGTCGCTTGGCCGACCGCGGCGACCTCGTCGCGGCGGCCCGCGCGCTGGTTGCCGCTGCCCGGGGCGGTTCGATCGAGGCCATGCTGGAATTGGCCGACGCCCTGATGCAGGGGCGTGGTGTCCTTCCCGATGGCGCGGCGGCGATACGGTGGATCACCGCCGCGGCGGAGGCAGGCAGTGCCGATGCCCAGGCGCGTCTCGGGGCGCTTTACGCCAATGGCCTGGGGCGTCCGCCCGAGGAGGGCGACGATAGGGGTGTCTTCCACCTGCCCATTGATATCGGACAGGCTCGTTTCTGGTCCGAGAAAGCGGCGCAACAGGGGCATGTCGAGGCCCAGGTGCTGCTGGGTTGGCTGCTGTCCAGGCGCAGCGGCGCGGACGCTGATCCTGTGCGGGCCGCCGAATGGTATCGCCGGGCCGCCGAAACCGGCAACCACGGGGCCAAGGTTGGCTTGGCCATGATCCTGGCCAATGGCGACTTGGGGGAAAAGGACGCGGCCGGCGCCGTGCGCCTGTACGAGGAGGCGGCCGCGGCCGGCAATCCCACCGCCATCTATTACCTGGCCATGGCGCTGTTGCTGGGGGAAGGCACGGCGCCTGACCTTGAGCGGGCCTTAGCCACCATGAGACAAGCGGCGGACCTCCAAGTCCCTGGGGCCCAGCGGGCCTTGGGGGTGATGTATATGCGCGGACAAAACCTGCCGCGGGATGGGGCGCAGGCGGAAACCTGGCTGCGCCGCGCCGCCATCAAGGGGGACGTCGATTCCATGGCGCTGCTGGGGGATTTGCATGCGGGGCGTTTGGCCCGCGTTCCCAGCGATGTCGAGGCCGCGCAATGGTACCAGGCGGCCGCCGACCGCAACCACGCCGGGGCCCAGATGGCCCTGGGCCTGGCCTATGTGGACGGCCGTGGCGTACCCAAGGATATGTTCGAGGCGGTGCGATGGTTTGCCAGGTCGGCCGACGCTGGTTTTGCGCCCGCCCTGTTTCGCCTCGGGATTTGTCACTTGGGGGGCGACGGGGTTCCCCAAGACTACGCCAAGGCCGCCGGGTATTTCCGCCGGGCTGCCGATGCCGGCGATGCCGACGCCCTCTACAACCTGGGCGTTTTGCATTACCACGGCCACGGCTTGGATAAGGACGAGGCGCATGCCATGCGCCTCTACGTCGAGGCCGCTGAACGGGGCAGCGCCTCCGCTCAGTTCCGGGTGGGGCGTGCCCACGCCACCGGCGTTGGCTTGCCGCACGACATCGGCGCGGCGCTATCATGGACACGCCGTGCGGCACAGCAAGGGCATGTGCCCGCGCAAGTGAACCTGGCGCGTATGCTGCTGACCGGGGAGCAGGGGGGCGACACTGCTGTCGCCGTCGCGGAGGCCAGGGCCTTTTTGGACCGTGCCGCTACTGCCGGCAGCGGCGAGGCCATGAGTTCCATGGCCGAGTTGATCGCCAGCCACGACGGCCCCGCGGCGCTGGAAACGGCCCTGACCTGGGCTCGCCGCGCGGTGGAGGCGGGGGACCCACACGGACCGCAAGTCGTCGCGGCGCTGGAGGCGCGCGCCTTCCAGGGGGCTGTCCGGTAGCGCGGACGGGGCTCGCTGATGGGGGCTCGCTGACGGGGACTCAATGCACCCGGTTGCGCATCGACAATTGCAGGTGATGCAGGATCAGGCTGGTGTCATAGGAGGAAGAGGACGCGCGAATGACCTCTTCCCAGCGCTGGACGCACGGAATGCCCACGGGGTTGCGCTGCAGCAGGTCGCGCTTGATGAAGGGGCTGGCCTTGCGCGCCACCAGGTAATCCCAGAAGTAGTGGGTCTGGTTCAAGGGGCGCCCCTGGTTGATGGCTTTCTGCAACTGCCGCAGATAGGGAATGATCTGCCCTTGGCTGTTGCCATGGGTGTCGATCACAGCGTCCTCTTTCTTCGACTTGTCCAGGGCTTCGTTCAGGGGCTTCTCGATCTCGGAAACCACGCTTCGATAGGGCAGCAAGGCGCGGCATTGAATACCGGCGCGCAGGAAAAAGCGGGTCATCCCGATCTCGTAATCGCGAATGACCCAGCGCTTGCGGCGGTAGTACCTCACCCTGTTCCAAAACTTGGTGAAGCTGGGGTGCTTCAGGACAGGCTGATGGAAGATGAGAAAATAACTTTGCAGATGAAAGTGGCGGTCCCAGCTGTCGGTCAGGCCCCAGATGCCGGCCTGCGCTGGATCGGCCTGGCGGATGACATCGCCCAGGTCCTGCAACGGCCCATAGATACTGTCGTTGGTGATCAGCAGCTGATCCAACGCGCCGGGGTCGCGGATCAGGGCGATGGCGTCCTTGAAGGCGCCGAAATCCCATCCGATGTTGCGTCGCTTCAGGACCCAGGCGACATGCGGCAGCACCTTGTCGGTTTCCTTGGCCGACAGCTTGGGGCAGTTGCTGGCGAAGATGACGGCATAGCCAGCCTCCGCCAGTTTGGCCACGAAATAGATGACGTAGTCGTGGACGATGCCGCGCTGGTCATAATGATTGAATACGGCGACCCGGCGGGCGCCTTCCAGTGGGACCTGGCCGGGGAAGCTGGCCTTGACGGTGGCGCGGCCGGGCAAAACGGGTGCCGCCAAGCACAGCCCCAGATCGACGGCGTCGACCACCAGCATCGGCAATCCGACACCCTTCTTGAGCATTTTGAGGAAAGTGTCAGACATGAAACCGTAAATTCCCCCGCCTCAAATATCAACTATAAGCCATACGCCGCAGTTCTGGAAACAACGCAATTTATACAAATGGGAGGCGTCACGTCCCGTGTACGCCGGTATCGAGGAAATAGCACCACTTCTACGCTATCGTGCTGACAGGTGCTCCCGGATCAGGTTGGTGTCGTAGGCGGACACCTCGGATACCACCCGCTCCCAATCGCTGACATTGGGAATATTTGCCGGATTCTTTTGCAGCAATTCGCGCTTTATGAAAGGAAAACCCAGGCTGACCGTCAGCTCATACCAGAAAAAATGGGTTTGGTTGATGGGTATCGACGCTTTGACGCGGCTTGCGAGCATTTGCGCATAGCCAGTAGGCGATGTGCGGTCCGCTTTCACCGGTGTCGGTCGCGGCGGATGCGAGCGCATGAATGTTTCGGTGACCGTGTTGTAGGGGAACAAGGCTTTGCAGCGCAGGCCCTGGCTTTGCAAGGTCCGGGTCAGGCCGATTTCATATTTCTCGATGATCCAGTGTTTGCGCCGGAAACAGCGGACACCGTTCCAGAACCGGCGGAAGGCGTCGGAGCGCAAGGCCGCGCGGTGGAAAATCAGGAAAAAGCTCTGCAGATGGTAATGGCGCTCCCAACTGTCGGTGCTGCCCCAGATATCGGCCTCGTCGGGGTTGGCGCGGGCAATCAGGGGCTCAAGGTCGTAAAGGGGGCCGAAGACGCTGTCGTTGGTGATCAGCAGCATCTCCCGCTGCTCCAGGGATGGAACCAGGGCGATGGCCTCGCGATAGGCGGCAAAGTCCCAACCGATGTTGCGGCGGGTGAAGGCGATCGCCACGTCGGGCAGCAAGGACGCCACCGTCTGGTCGCTGAGCGCCGACGTGTTGCTGGCGAAGATGACGGCGAAGCCCGCCTCGCGCAGCTTGCGCACGTGATAGCGGACATAGGGCGCGATGCTGTCCGTGCGCGCGTAGTGCATGAACACCGCCACCCGGGCGGCCCCGTCCAGCGGGACGCCCCCCGTCCAGCGTCTTTCGATCATGCCCGTGGCGGGGCGCGGCGGATAGAACAGCAGTTCGGCGTAGTCCGCTATGCGGCTGACCAGCAACCGGCCGCGGTAGGAGATTTGCCTGGCAACCCGACGAAAGAATTCACGCACTCAAACACATCCCAAGCACACCGTCCGCCTGCCCTCTCATGGGCCGGAGCCGCCCCTTTATGCCCCAGGTGGCCCAGTCAAACAACGCCGGTGGCGGAGGGGGGCTGCGGCATCGACGTGCACCTGGACGTGATGGAAGGGGTTTGTGCGGCAGACGAACATCTGTTCGAAAACGCTTGGCTGTCTGGAACGCGTGGCATGGCTCATTCCGAACGATCCGATGCTATCGTGCGGACGCCCTGTGAAGAAGGCGGGAGGATGATCAATGCCTGGAATGCTGGACCCGCTGTTTCGCGGCAGCCCGGTGGATGCGGTGTTCACCGACGCCGCCACGGTGCAGGGCATGCTGGACGTCGAGGCGGCGCTGGCGCGGGCGGAAACGGGACTGGGGGTCATTCCCCCCGGCGCCGATAGCGCCATCGCGGCCCAGTGCCAGGCCGGCCATTTCGATCTCGACGCCTTGGCCCGTTCGGCGGCGAAGGCCGGCAACACCGCCATCCCCCTGGTCAAGGCCCTGACCGCCCGTGTCGCGGCGGCGGATCGTGATGCCAGCCGCTTCGTCCACTGGGGGGCCACCAGCCAGGACGTCATGGATACCGGCCTGGTCCTGCAGATTCGCCAGGCCGTGGCCCTGGTGGATCACGATCTTGGGGCCCTCGAGGGGCATTTGGCCCGGCTGGCCGAGCGCCATGCCGAAACGCCGCTGGCCGCCCGTACCTGGATGCAGCAGGCGCTGCCCACCACCTTTGGCCTGAAGGCGGCCGGCTGGATGGCCGCGGTGGCCCGCGTCCGCCGGGCTGTGGCGGCGGCGGGCCATGATTGCCGGGTGGTGCAGTTCGGGGGCGCGGCCGGCACCCTGGCCGCCTTGGGCGATCGGGGGCTGGAGGTGGCGGCGGCTCTGGCCCACGAATTGGACTTGGCCTTGCCCGACCTGCCTTGGCACGGCCATCGCGACCGGCTGGTGGCGCTGGGCGCCGCGTTGGGCTTGGTCGCCGGTGTGCTGGGCAAGATGGCCCGCGACCTGTCGCTGCTGATGCAGACCGAGGTGGGGGAGGCGTTCGAGCCGGCGGAGGTCGGCAAGGGCGGGTCGTCCGCCATGCCGCATAAGCGAAATCCCGTCGCCTGCGCCGTGGCCCTGTCGGCCGCCAACCGCGTGCCGCCCCTGGTGGCCACCCTGTTCGCGGCCATGCCGCAGGAACACGAGCGGGGCCTGGGCGGCTGGCATGCGGAGTGGGAGACCTTGCCGGAAATTTTCCGCCTGGTGGGCGGCAGCCTACGGGTCATGGTGGACACCATGGCCGGGTTGGAGGTGGATGCCGGGCGCATGCGCGCCAACCTGGACATCACCCATGGCTTGCTGATGTCGGAATCCGTTGTCATGGCGCTGGGGGAAGCCCTGGGCCGGGGCCCGGCGCACAGCCTGGTGGAGAAGGCCAGCCGCCAGGCCGTCGCCGAGGGCCGGTCGCTGGGGGAGGTGCTGGTCGCCCTGCCGGAGGTCACGACCCACCTGTCGCCGGAGCAATTGGCGGCGGCGCTGGACCCCGCCCACTATCTGGGCATGGCCCCGCACTTCGTCGCCCGGGCCTTGGCGGCCCGCACGCCTTCCCGTGATGTATGAGGAACATACGCCATGCCACTGATCACATTGGATGATGGCTGTAATCTGAGCTATCGCATCGAGGGTCCCGCCGACGCCCCGCCGCTGGTGCTGTCCAACTCGCTGGGTACCGCGATGGCGATGTGGGAGCCGCAGTTGGCGGCCCTGACCCGGCACTATCGCGTCATCCGCTATGACAGCCGGGGCCATGGTGCCAGCGATGCCCCCGCCGGCCCCTACACCATGGAACGGCTGGGCCAGGACGTGCTGGGCCTGTTGGATGAGCTGGACATCTACCGCGTCCGCTTCTGCGGCTTGTCCAAGGGCGGCATGGTGGGGCAGTGGCTGGGCATCAACGCCGGCCAGCGGCTGGAACGTCTGGTGCTGGCCAATACCGCCGCCTACATGGGCCCGCCACAGGGCTGGCAGGGTCGCATGGAACTGGTGACCGCCCAGGGCATGGGGGCCGTGACCGAGGCGGTGATCGAGCGCTGGTTCACCCCCGGCTTCGTCGCCGCCCAGCCAGCGGCGGTGGACCGGGTGCGCCGCTTGCTGCTGGCCACTCAGCCGCAAGGCTATGTTGGCTGCTGCGCCGCCATCCGCGATATGGACCAGCGTCCCCAACTGCCGGCCATCGCCGTGCCCACGCTGGTCATCGGCGGCACCCAGGACCCCGCTACCCCGCCGGAGAAGGCGGAGGAGCTGCACGCCGCCATCAAGGACAGCGGGCTGGTGATGCTGAACGCCGCCCACCTGTCGAACGTCGAGCAGGCGGAGGCCTTCACCGAGGCCCTGCTGACCTTCCTGGCCTGAGGAGCCGATCCATGGATGAGCAAGAGCGTTACGAGTTCGGCCTGAAAACCCGCAAGTCCGTGCTGGGGGAGGCGCATGTGGAGCGCGCCCTGGCCAGCCGCACCGAATTCAACACCGAGTTCCAGGACCTGATCACCCGCTACGCCTGGGGGGAGATCTGGACGCGGCCCGCCATCGACCATCCCACCCGCCGCCTGCTGACCCTGGCGATGATGATCGCCCTGAACCGGGGGGAGGAGTTCAAGATGCATGTCCGCGCCGCCGTGCAGCACGGCGTGTCGCGGGACCTGATCAAGGAAGTGATCCTGCAGAGCGCCATCTATTGCGGCGTGCCGGCGGCCAACACCGCCTTCCACCAGGCGGCGGAGGTGTTCGAGGCCCTGGACGCGACCGCCGCTTAGCCATTATCCGCCGTCTCCCGCGCCACGGCCTCCAACTGTCCGCGCAGCCAGGCCTGGGCCGGATCGTGCTGGGCGCGCAGGTGCCAGGCCATGTACATGCGCAGGGCGTCCGTGCCGGGCGGGGCCGAGGCCAGCAGGTCGGGGGGCAGGGGCGCGGCCTGGAAGTCCGCCAGTTCCAGCGCGTGCAGCCGGCCGGGCACGCAGGCCATGAGGTCGGTGCCCCGCAGGAAGGGCGCCAGTCCTGAGAAGTTGGCCACCGACACCACCACGTCGCGGCGGATGCCCAGCCCCTCCAGCGCCTTGTCGAAGTTCAGCGGGTCGGCGGAGGGGTGCACGACCGTCAGGTGGCGGCCGGCCAGGAAGTCGGCAGCGCTGCCGGGGCCGGCGCGGCGGGTACCGTCGAAGACGCAGACATAACGGTCGTCGAACAGGCGCTTCTGGATGATGTCCAGCCCCTCGGGCGGGGCCGGGGAGATCAGCAGGTCACAGCGCGCCTCGCGCAGCATCTCGCTGGTGGGCCGGCCGGAGGGGACGATCTGCAGGCGGAAGTCCGCCACCTGGGCCGCCACCCGGGCATACAGGCGGGGCAGCAGCAGGTCGCGCTGGAAATCGTTGGCCGCCACCGTCCAGGACAGCCGGGACTGCGCGGGGTCGAAGCCGTCCCCGGCGGTCAACGCCTTCAAGCCGTCCATGATCGCCCGCGCCTGGGGCACCAGCCGCTCCGCATGCTGGGTGGCGACGATGCGCCGGCCGGACTTCACGAACAACGGATCGCCCACCAGGCGGCGCAGGCGGTTCAGCGCGTGGCTGACGGCCGACTGCGCCATGTCCAGCCGGCGGGCGGCGGCGGAAACCGACCCTTCATCATACACCGTTACGAACAGGCGCAGCAGGTGACCGTCGACGGCCAGATGATCCAGGATGCCCAAGGCCGTTCCCATCCATGAATATTATCGATGGATTATATGGTGACGCATGGGATTTTCAGAAGCGTCGATTGGTCTAGGGTGGGGCGAAAGATGTGGGCGCCGCACCTTTGAAGCCCCATCCCAAAGTCAATTCCAAAACAAATCCCGGGAGGACGGGTCCAGAGATGAGCAACGATACTGGAGAATTCGTCCGGCGTGACCGCGCCTGGCATCCGCCGGCCTTCACGCCGCAATACAAGACGTCGGTGCTGCGCTCGCCGGGCAAGGCGCTGGTGTCGCTGCGCCAATCGGTGGGTGAGCGCGCGGGCCCCGTGTTCGGCCACGGCGACCTCGACCCCTTGGACAACGACCTGATCCGCAACTACATCACCACCGGCGAGGAGGCGATGGGGGAGCGCATCATCGTCCACGGCCGGGTGGTGGATGAGATGGGGCGCCCGGTCCGGGGCAGCCTGGTCGAGGTGTGGCAGGCCAATGCCGGCGGCCGCTACCGCCATCGCCATGACCGCTACATGGCGCCGCTGGACCCGAACTTCGGCGGCTGCGGCCGCTGCGTCACCGATGACGACGGGCGCTATTTCTTCCGCACCATCAAGCCGGGACCCTATCCCTGGATGAACCACAACAGCGATTGGCGCCCCTCCCACATCCATTTCTCGCTGTTCGGCAACGCCTTTGCCCAGCGCCTGGTGACCCAGATGTATTTCGAGGGCGACCCGTTGATCGCGCGCTGCCCCATCATCGGCACCATCCCCGACAAGGCGGCGGTGGACATGCTGGTGGCCAAGCTGGACATGGGGGAGATGGTGCCCTTCGACAGCCTGGTCTACCGCTTCGATCTGGTGCTGCGCGGCCGCCGCTCCACCTTCTTTGAGAACCGGCCGGAGGGGAACTGAGCCATGCCCGTTGACTATTTGAAGGAAACCCCCTCGCAGACCGGCGGGCCGTATGTCCATATCGGCTGCCTGCCGTCCTTCGCCGGCCTGAACCTGCGCACCCAGGATAAGCCGCACATCCTGGCGGGCGGCGGTGTGCCCGGTGAGCGCATCCGCATCGAGGGCGTGGTGTGGGACGGCTCCGGCCATCCCCTGCGCGATGTCATGCTGGAACTGTGGCAGGCCGACAGCACCGGCGCCTACAACGCCCCCGGCTTTCGCGGCTGGGGCCGCGTGGGCGCCGACGCGGAGACGGGCCTGTGGGCGTTCGAGACCGTGCGGCCGGGGGCCACGCCCTGGATCGACGGCCGGCCGCAGGCGCCGCACTGCTCCCTGCTGCTGTTCGCGCGCGGCATCAATATCCACCTGCACACCCGCATCTATTTCGATGACCGGGCGGATGCCAATGCCGCCGACCCGGCCCTGCTTTCCATCGAACTTGTGCACCGGCGCCAGACGCTGATCGCCACGCGGCAGGCCGAGGGCCAAGGGGGACCGGACGTGCCCACCTTCCGCTTCGACGTCCATCTGCAGGGCGCCCGGGAAACGGTGTTTTTCGACTGCTGACCACTCCCTGTCGGAACTGGTGGAAAGGCCCGGCCGACTGTGCCGGGCCTTTTTCGTTAATCGGTCTGTAAATCGGTATAAATCAGCATCTTGATTGGCAGAAGAATATTGGAAGAGTGATCCGGCGCGCCCGGATCTTACCCTTCGCCGACGCGGCCCGTGACCTTTGAGTGAACAGGGGCGGGCCATTGAGCGGAGGAAAAGGAAATGAGCGCGACACTGCCGGCTGCCGCCAAGACGGCTGCGGGGACCGGGGCGGCCGATACCCGGCGCCGCGTCCTGGCGGCGCCGGGCGTCTATGTCCGTATGCCCGCGCGCCCGATGACGGGAACCCAGGTGGCGGGAACCCAGATGGGGGCGACCAGGCTGGCCAAGCTGGCCGGGGCGCTGGTGGAGCAGACGGACGCCGTGACGTTCAGCCTGGCGGCGGCCAGCGCCTATTTGTTCTCCCTGGCCCAACTGTCCGTTCCCCCCCTCCGGTTCGAGGACCTGCCGTCCCTGCCGTTGTCCGCCGCCGCCCGCGTGGCGCAGACGGACTGCGACGCCTTCCTAGCGCAATTCACCCTGTTCCAGACGCAGGCGGAAACCTGGGTCACCCCCCGCCGGGGGGCGGAAGTGCCCAGCCTGTTTTCCCAGTTGGCCACGCCGGTAGCGGTGCTGGCCGATGTCGCCCGGCTGGTCGGCGATGCCCTGGCCGGGGCCACCGCCCATTCCGGGGGCAGGGTTTCCTGCACCTATTCGCTGAAAGCCTGCCAGCGCGCCGCCCGACACCAGGTGGACAGGGTGTCCGCGCTGTTGGGGGCCGCCGGCCAGCAGGGGCAGCTTCTGACGGACGGCGCCGCGGCGCTGCTCACCTCCCTGCGTGGTGGGGCGCTGGCCCCGCTGCTGGCGGGCAGTGGGGAGGATGTGCAGGCCATGGCCCAGGCCCTGGACCACGCCCAGGCCTGTGTCGCGGCGGAAGGCGCCCGCATCCTCGCGGGGCGGGGGCAGGCCAGACTGACAGCGGGTGTGGTTGGCCTGACCCTGTGCTGGAATTCCCTGGGGTGGTCCATGGTGCCGGGCGGCGTGCTGAGGGCGGGCGAGGGCACGGCCGATGTCAGCGGCCTGCAGGGGCAGTTGGGCCGGCTGGAGGCGTTGATCGAGCTGAAGGGCAACCGGCACCGCCAGGAACAGTCGGCGGCCCTGGTGCTGGCCGGCATGCGCGCGCAGCTGCAGGGCGTGGCCCCCATGGTCCAGGCGGTTCAGGAGGAACTGGCCGCCCTGGCCTGGTTGCTGGGCAACCTGCCGGCCGAGGTGTCGTCCGTTCTGGCCGAAGTGTCGGCCGAGGATTTGGCGGTGGAGCGGGCGGAATGGAGCCGCATCATGGCCGACACGGCGTTCGGCGATGGCCTCGCCATGCACTTGTGGCCCTCGCCCACACGGCTGAGCGCCCCGTCCCTGGTGGCGGTGGCGGGTGACGATGTGTTTTGCGTCGCCTCCTCCGGGCGCCTGTATCAGCACGCCGGCGGTGACGCGGCGTGGGCCGACATGGGCGAAAGCGCCCTCAGCTGTGTCAGCGATGGCTATGACGTGGCGGCCATCGATGGCGCGCCGGTGGCCTCCGTCGCCTTTGGCACGGCCGCCACCGCCAGCCGGCAGGTGAAACTCTATGACAGGTTCACCCGGGCCTGGCGGGTCATCTCCACCTTTCCGGCGTCCTGCATCGCCATCGGCGGCGGGGACCTTTACGCGGTGAGCCAGGCCGCGGGCGATGGCGTGGGCGAGGGGCGGGTGCACCGCTATTCCGGACGGGGGCGGGGCTGGGCGGCGCTGCCGGAGCTGCCCGGGCCAGACATCGCCGCGCAATTGGCCGTGGCCGGGGGCGTCGTCTTCGCCCTCGCCAACAACAGCCAGGCGCTGTACCGCTATAATCCCGGCCGGCAATGCTGGGTCCGCGTCGGCCGCCTCACTTGCCTGTCCATCCGGGGCAATGGCGGCAAGCTGGGCATCGTGGATGTCGAGAACCGGGCCTTCGTCTATGACCCGGTGGCCGGCGGGGCGCCGCGGCAGTTGGGGGTCGGCGTCGGCGCCATCGCCCAACTTTCCAATGGCGACCAGTTCAGCATCGCCAGTCCCGCGCCGGGGGCGCTGTGGTACACCGACACCAGCGCCAAGCCGGCCTGGCGGACCTATCTGGCGTCCGATGCCGCCGCCGTCTTCGCCAGCGACGCCGATGTCGTCCATTACCGCGACGGCCAAGGCCGCCTGCACCGCGTCACGCCGGACGGCGACACCGTCGCCCTGCCGCCGCTGCCGGAGGTGTGAGGGCGATGCGGGGGGAGGATGCGCACGCCGACGTCCGTCGTGGCCACCCGGACCTGGCGCGGAATGCGGGACAGGAACCGGCGCCCGGCGTCGTCGCCCTGTGTAATCACCTGATCCTGTTGGCGCGCGGCCTGTTCGCCATCCGGTTCAGCCCCCTGCCGGCCTGGGTGGCGGGCCAGGCGCCGGCCCTGGCCCTTGAGTATGGGTTGTGGCAATCCTCGCTGTGGCGCAGCCTCTATGACGGCCTGATCACCGGCGGCCTGGTCGCCCTGGCGCGGCGGTGCCGGGGGCTGATGCCACCCCAGCGGGGCGATCTGTCGGTCGCGGCGCTGTGCGCGCTTTGCGATGTTCTGGCCAACCAACTGCTGTTGGGCGCCAGCTACATCCGCCAGCTCCAGGCCCTGGCCCGTGATTTGCCGGAGGCGGACATCCGCGCCGCCCTGGACCTGAAGGCCATCGCGGCCACCCTGCGCGCCACCCTGGCGGCCTTGCCGCCGCCGGTGGACGCGGCGACGGCGGGCGGCACGGGCGCCCTGGTGGTCACCCTGGTCGATGTCCTGGCCATGGCGGGGGACGCGACGCCGGATGGCGGGGAGGGGGCGGCCACGCTGGGCCTGGCCTGGGCGGTGTCCCTGCCGGGGCCCGCCCCCGTGTCACCACCGCCGGCCCTGCGCGCGGCCACGCGCCCTTTGCTCGACTGGTGGCGGACGGCCGACCCCGCGACCCGCCGCGCCGGCCAGTTGGCGTTGATGATCGATATGTTGACGGAGGTGACCGGCCCGGGAACGGCGGCGCTGACCGCCATCGCCGCCGTCAAGGACATCTGTCACGGCTTGGGCGTAGACGGTCCGGGTGATGAGGGACCGCGCGGTGTTCCGGGTGGAGGGCGCCAGACCACCGGGCTCGGAGCCAACCTGACCCGGCGCCTGCCCGTGTCAGCCTGGGCCGACACCCTGGCCCGGTTGGAGGTGAGACTTCCGCCATCGCGCTCCTCCGCTGGACAATAAAGCGTTCTTAAGTCGTACTCTTGGCCGCGCCCCTAATGGGGCGCGGTCGTTTCTTTTTGCTGGCTTGGACTTCCAATAGAAAGCCCCCCGGCTATGACGCCAGGGGGCGGATTTTAGGCTGATTGAACGACAAAGGTACCCGTGACTTAATTCACTTAGCACATCGGCGGCCTGATTGGCGGGTTGTTGTCAACCTCAGGGTCTGGACTCAGAATAGCGTGAATAATATTATTCTTTGGACGGGCGACCAATATGAATCCAAATGGAGTGGTTCCTGTGTTGCCAGGAATATTTAAGTCATGGATAGTTATTTTTGAATCATCATAGGTAATTGCCGATATTTGAGCCGTTATGCACCGAGTTGGTGACAGATTTGCATAAACAAGATTGAATTTCTCTCGGGAACTGTCATCGAGTTGATAGATGATTGTAGCGGGGTCCTGATTGGGTATGTGCAAATTACCGGTATTTTTATGAACCCCGGAACCATCATAGGTCCAAATATAATCTTCACCATCTTGCGTTATATTGACATATATAGTGTATGTTGCCATTTTCCCCTCATTTTAATAATTCTCGCAAGGTTAGAACGTAGCTTGGGGAACGATATCCAATTTCATTGAGCTTCGAGATGTACCCTGAGACAGAGCCAACCTCTCCAATGCACAAATTGACGCGCACCCAAGTGTCTATATTATAGTAATCATTAGGCGACATTTCAATTGCTAAATGGGAAATTGGCGCGGCTTTTTTGCAAATTTCTTCCATTGCAACATTTTCATTCCTAATTCTATGGGACATGGCTAGCTGAAATAGGCTACGCGCTAGTTGTTGTCGATAGTCCAAACTTTCGTGTATGCCACCTGGCATGGAATTTAATTTTTGAATAGTTAAATTCAAAATTTTATCAGCCTCCTCTGGCTGCCTCATGCGAAGTAAAGTGTCGGCTATAAATATATTATTTGACGTTTCTGCGAGTTGCCACTCGGCATTTCCGGGAAATTGTGCATTGAATTTGGATAATTTTAAGGCAAGTGCACGTTCTGTGGATAGGGCTTCTCGAAGATTACCGCGCGCCTTATGAATTTCGGCTGAAAATACACTGATCTTTATTTCGGTTTGCTGCCAAAGCTGATTGCTTCCATCACGTGCTGTCAGATCCTGGATAAGACTTTGCGCCTGTTCTAAATCCCTTGCAGCAGTATCAGTTTCACCTAACGCGTAGAGCAATTGCATGTGTCGATACAATGACGTGACCAAACGAAATGTCCATAGCAACTCTGATGGAGCGATGGCCCTCAGAGACTGGTACTGTTCTTTCTCCTGATCAAAAAAAGTGAGGGCGACACGCAGATTCCCCTCCGCTTCATGCGCTGATCCCAACCATGACAGGGTGTTGGCAATACCGCTGCGTAGGCTGCGATCTTGCGGACGCCGGTCTAATGCGCGCCGCTTTAGCGTCAATGAAGATTCAAACAGCGCTATGGCGGAACGGCTGTCGCCTTGTGCTTTAAGCGCTGAACCCAGGTTGGTGCGTGCGTATGACAACTCGACCCATGCATCGACATTGTCGGGGGCTAGGTCTAGCATGCGGTTACTGTAGCGCTCGTAGTCTCGGAAATAGGACTCGGCCTTACCCATGTCGCGTTGGTCCAGGCTGATCTGCCCCATCCAGAAGGCCACCGCGCCCAGATCCTTCAGCAACTCCGGGCTTTCCAGGCCTTGGGCCAGGTTCGCGTCAAGCAGGCTTTTCGCCTTGGCGAGGGCGGCTTGCGCGGACTTGGGGTCGCCGCGCGACCGGGCCACCTCCGCCAGGGTCTGCAGGGCTTTCGCCTGCTGCGCGCGGTCCTCCGGCGTCAGGTCGGACAAGGGTTCTTGACTGAAATAGCTCAGGGCCTTTTCGCCGATGTCCGACAGCAGCTCCAGCCGGCCCAGGGGGCGCAGCTTATCGGCGAAGTTGCCGACCATGAAGTTCATCAGGTCCTCGGCCTGATGCTTGCGCTGTTGCGCCGTCTTCTCGGCCTGGCGGGCGACCAGGCCCAGGCCGCCGGCGAGGACGGCGATGGCGGCGAAGCCGGCCGTGAGGCCGAAGCGGCGGCGCTCGGCCTGCCGTTCCCGCCGGACCGAGGCGTCGATATAGGCGCGGACGTCGGTGTCCAAGGGGATGGGGGTGAAGCCGGCCAGGTCGCGCGCCTCCTCCAACTGCCGGCCCCGGGGCAGCAGCAGGTCGTTGCGGCGCCCGTCAGCCAGCCAGCGCCGCGCCGCTTCCTCCATCCGGCTGCGGGCCTGGAGGAAGCGGCGGTGGTCGGCGATCCAGGCGGCGGCGCGGGGCCATTGGCGCAGCATGGCCTCGTGGGCCACGCCGAACACCGGCTCCCCCTCATAGACCTGGGCGACGAACAGGCGCTGCCGCACGAAGGTGTCGACCAGCGTCCGCTCCTCCGCCGTGGCCAGGGTGCCCCAGGGGATGCGGCGGCTGCGCGCCGCCTCATCCTGGGCGCCCACGGTGACGACCAGCGACAGCACGCGGCTGAGCGCGGCGCGGGCCGGGGCCGGCAGGCCGTCCAGCGTGGCCTCCGCCCGTTTGCCGATGGCGCCGCCCAGGCCGCCCAGGGCGCGGTAGGCGGCCACGGTCAGTTCCCGGCTGGTGCTGCGTTGCAGGTAGAGTTCATGCAGGGTGTATTGCAGCAGGGGCAGGGCGTCCGGCTGGTCCGCCGTCGCCTCGCACAGCATGTCGTCCAACTGCGCGCCGGTTTCCGGATCGGTTCCGAAACGAAGCCCGGCGACGATGGCGGGCAGCCGGATCATGTGGATGATCTCGGCGCGCGTGGGGGGCGCCAGGTCGAAATGGCCACCCTGGGCCTTGGCGGTCAGCAGCAGGGGTTCGCGGGCGACGTCGGGATAGAAGTCGTTGCGGCAGGCGGCGATGACCAGGATGGCGCCGCTGCCCGCCAGGTGGCCCAGCGCCGTGAAGAACTGCCGCCGCCGCGCCACATCGATGGCGAACACGGCCTCCAGCCGGTCGATGAACAGGATGGCGCGGCCCCGCTGCGCCGTGGCGGTGACCGGGTCCAGGAAGGCCGGGCGGTCATTCCCCGACAAGGCGGCGCCGATGGCGTCGGCGCTGAACCCCTCCAGCAGCGGCCGGCCGTCGACCTCCAGATCCAGCAGCGCGCCGCCCAGAGCGGTGGGCAGGGGCATGCCGTCGACATCGCCCAGATCCAGGATGCTGGCGCCCAGGAAGGGGAAGGGCGCGCCCGCCGCGCGCAGGCAGGGGAACAGCCCCGCCTGCACCAGCGACGTCTTGCCGCTGCCGCTGGGGCCCAGGACCACCACCATGCCCTGGCCGGCGGCGGCCTGGGCGGCCACGGTATCGCGCAACTGGGCGATGGCCGCGTCCCGGCCGAAGAACACGGCGGCGTGCGCCTCGTCGAACGCGTCCAGGCCGACGAAGGGGGAGGCGTCGATCCAGCTGTCCACGGTCGCGGCCGTGCCATCGGCGGCGACGGGCATGACCGGCGCCAGGGTGCGATAGCCCCGCTTGCGGATGTTCTCGATGTAGCGCGGGTCGCCGGCGGTGTCGCCCAGCAGCTTGCGCAACTGGGTGATCGCCTTGTGGACCTGGTTTTCCCCCACCGCCAGGCCATCCCAGCACAGGTGCAGCAGGTCCTCCGCGCTGACGATCTGGCCGGCGCGGTCGCACAGCGCCAGCAGGACGTCCATGGCCCGCGGCTCAACCTTCAGCGTTTGCGCCGATTGCTCATGACGTATCGTGCAGGCCTGCGCGTCGACCAGCCACTCACCGAAGTGAAAGCTCTTCGTCTGCAATTCTTTCCCCCATCAGCCGCGCGGTTCCCCGTCGCGGCCGTTTTCCCCAGGGGGCGTTTTACCATATCCGTGGGTAGGTTAACGCGTTTAAATATCGAGGGGAACTTGGCGGGGCTTGGTTCAGGCGTCGTCGCCGCACACGTCGATGCCCGTGGCCGCCAGCAGGATGGGCTGTTGCTCCGGCCCGATCTTAAGGCCGTGGAATCCCGCCAGCTGCCTCAGATCCAGGCCGCTGATCTCCGCCCCGCGCAGGTCGGCACCGTCCAGCTTGGCATCGGTGAGGGTGGCCTGGAACAGGTCGCTGCCGCGCACATCCGCATCGGTCAGGTCGGCCGCGTGCAGGTCGGTTTCCCGCAGGCGGCAACGGGTGATCACAGCGTCCTTCAAGGACAGGCGCGACAGGTCGGCCAGTTCGAAGGTGCAGTCGCGGAAGATGGCGCGGTGCACCGTGCGCGCCCGGCTGAGCGCGTGGTGGAACTCCACCAGATGGAAGCGGGCGGCGAAGAAGACGCAGGAATCCGCCTCCACCTCGAACAGGGTGCAGCGGTCCAGGGTGCAGAACGACAGGTCGCAGCGGGTGAGACGCGCCGCCCGCAAATCGCTGAAGGCCAGGGTGCAGCCAGCGGTCTTGTCCGCAGGGTCCACGAAGCGGCAATCCTCCAGCACCGCGTCGCGCAGTTTCACATGTGACAGGCGGCAGCGGACGAAGCGGCACTCCCGGAACCGGGCGTCGCTGAAGTCCACGGCGGTGAAGCGCACATCCTCGAACACGCAGTTATCGAACCGGCAGCCGGTGGCGTCCAGGTCGCGCCAGTCTGCGGCGGTGAAGCGGCCGTCGCGGACCTCGCCGGTGGCAAGGATGTTTTCCAGCGTGTCGATATCCATGCGCGCGGGCCCCATGCGGCTATGATGATGGCGAGGGCCATGATAGCCGCAGGAAAGGCCTGGTGGGCAAGGGGCCGGTTGTACCACCGGCCCCCTCCACTCAGATGGGCAAGCCGACGTAATTCTCCGCCAGCGCCGTGGCGGCGGCGCGGGAGCTGACGACGTATTCCAGGTCGGCCTCACGGATGCGGTGCTCGAACGCGCCGGCGGCCTCGTCGGTGTGCAGCATGGTGGTCATGTACCAGGAGAAGCGCTCGCCCTTCCAGATGCGCGCCAGGCAGGTGGCGGCGTAGCTGTCGATGCCGCTGCTGTCGTTCCGGGCGTAGAACTTCTCCAGCGCGCGCGACAGCACCAGCACGTCGGCCACCGCCAGGTTCAGGCCCTTGGCGCCCGTGGGCGGCACGATGTGGGCGGCGTCGCCCGCCAGGAACAGGCGGCCATGGCGCATGGTCTCGCAGACGAAGCTGCGCATGGCGATGATGCCCTTCTGGATGATGGGCCCCTCGGTCAACTTCCAGCCGTCTGTCGTTTCCAGCCGCTGGTGCAGTTCCGACCAGATGCGCGCGTCCGACCACTGGGCGATATCGTCCTTGGGATCGCACTGGATGTACAGGCGCTGGATTTCGGGGGAGCGGGTGCTGAGCAGGGCGAAGCCCCGGTCGTGGCGGGCGTAGATCAGTTCGTGGTGGGAGGGCGGCGCCTCCGTCAGGATGCCCAGCCAGCCATAGGGGTAGATCTTCTGGAATTCCTGGCGCTGCGTCGCCGGTATGGCCTGGCGGCTGGGGCCGTGGAAGCCGTCACAGCCGGCGATGAAGTCACACTCCAGCACGGCCGGGGTGCCGTCGGCTCGCGCGAAGGTGATGGACGGACGCTCCGTCTCCACATTGTGCAGGCGCGTGTCGCGCACGCCGAAATGGATCTGGGCGCCCTGGGCCAGGCGGTGGGCCACCAAATCCTTGATCACCTCATGCTGGGGATAGACGGTGACCTTCTTGCCGCCGGTCAGCTCCACCATGTCCAGGTGATGGCTTTGGCCTTTGAAGCGCAGGGTGATGCCGGTGTGGAAATGGCCATCGCGCGTCATGCGCTCCCCCACCCCCAGCTGGTGCATCAGGTCGACGGTCCATTGTTCCAGCACGCCGGCGCGGATGGTGCCTTCGATTTCCTCCCGGGTGCGGGATTCGAGGATGACGCTGTCGATGCCTTGGCGGTGCAGCAGTTCCGAGAGGAACAGCCCGGCGGGGCCGGCGCCGATGATGCCGACTTGGGTGCGGATGGACGGGGTGGTTGACATGGAAATGGCCCTCCCGAGCCTGAAGCGTTCTTATTCCGGGCCGCACCCCACGCCGGGGCGGCCCACCCCGGAACGATAGGGGCGGGGGACCCCGTCCCGGAATGGACGCAGCCCCACAAAAATTGGATTTTTTCGCAATGATTGGGCAGGGTATCCATCAACGGCCCACATCAGGTGCCATGCGATGTAACGGCCAGAGCAATACATGTTATTGACCATATTGATCATGGATGGGCATTTTTCCGCCAGTCCGCGATGGGCAGGGGCGGGGCGATGACCCGACCGGACATCCCCGTCTTCTCCCTGTACGGCGAGGCGCCGGCGACGGCGGAGGACCGCTTCCTGCATGTGGAGCTGATCGAGGACCGCAGCAGCCTGGTGGATTGGCGCATCCGCCCCCATCAGCATGGCGACCTGGTCCAGTTTCTGGCCATCCGCGAGGGGGCCGGGCAGGTACAGGCGGACCAGCGCACCTGGACCTTCGACGGCCCCACCTTGATCCTGGTGCCCGCCGGGGTGGTGCATGGCTTCGCCTTCGCCCGGGGCACCATCGGCTGGGTGGTCACCCTGTCCGACCGCATCCTGCGCGGCCTGGCGCGGCGCGATCCCGCCTTCGCCGCCCTGGGCGGTGAGGCTGCCTGCCTGGCCATGGCGGGGCAAGAGGGGGCGTTCGCCGCCGTGCTGGCCGCCGCCGATGGCGTCCTGGCCGAATTGCGCGGGCAGGCCCCTGGCCACCGCGTGGCGGCGGAGGGGAATATGCTGGTGCTGATGGCCGCCCTGCTGCGCGTGGCGCGGCCGGCCCTGGCCTCCGGCGGCGGTGGCGGCCGGTCGGGGCAGGTGGCGCTGGTCGCGGCCTTCCGCGCGCTGGTGGACCAGCATTACCGCAGCCACCGCCCGCTCGACGCCTACCTGACGGAGCTGCGCACTTCTTCCTCCACCTTGCGGGCCGCCTGCCTGGCGGTGACCGGGCGGCCGGCCATCGGCCTGATCCAGGATCGGCTGATGACAGAAGCCAAGCGGCTGATCCTCTACAGCGGCCGGACCATCGCCGTCGTGGCCTATGAGCTGGGCTTCGAGGACCCGGCCTATTTCTCCCGCTTTTTCCAGCGGCAAAGCGGGGAGTCTCCCCGCGCCTGGCGCCAGCGGCTGATGACGGACTGGCCGGTGGCCGACACCGCCTCGCTGGAACCGCCCGACCCCCTGGCGGGCGTGATCAGCGATGCTTGACTGCGGCGTGCCGCGCCATGAGCAGGGCGGCGCCCAGGCTGAAGCCATAACCCCAAAGCAGCCAGGCGCCGGCCAGGCGGCTAACTGTGTCGTCGGGCCCATAGGCGCGGGGGAACCAGTTCAAGGCCACACCGTCGGCGACCATGACCACGGCACCCACCAGGCCCACCCCGGCCATGAGTTGGTCCGGCGCCAGCCCGGCCAGGCGGCGGATGAGATAGGCGCTGGTCCACGCGACTGAAACGGTGCTGGCGAAATTCAGCGGGTTCCACAGCGGGTCTGTCAGCAACTGGGGCAACCCGCGCAGGTAGGCCAGGGCCGACAGCCAGAACGCGCCGCCCAGCAGAAGCAGAATCCCCACCTGTCGCCGCGTCAGCATCGTGCTTTCCTCCATCATACCGGCCTCCATCACGCCGGCTGTCATGGCAGGATACGCACGGAGGGGGCGTTCAGCTCACCCCCATCTCGATGGACAGGCGGATCAGGTCGGCGGTGCGGGCGACGCCCAGCTTGGCCTTGATGGCGGTGCAGGTGTTGGCGATGGTCTTGTAGCCCACCCCCAGCTCGGTGGCGATTTCCGCCAGCGCCCGGCCCTCGCCCAACAGGCGTAGGATTTCCAGGTCCCGTTCCGTCAGGCGCTGGGTGGGGTTGCCGGCGGCCATGCCATGCACCGCCAGTTCCTGGGCGATCTCGTTCTCCACATAGCGCCCACCTTCGCCCAGCCGGCGGATGGCGGCCAGCAGTTCGTCGGGATCGGCGTTCTTGCTCATATAGCCCTTGGCACCGGCCGCCAGCGCGCGGGAGGCGTAGAGCGCCTCCGCATGCATGCTGAAGACCAGGACGCAGGCCGACGGGTCCTCGATCAACAGGCGCTGCAGCAGCTCCAGCCCGCCCACGCCGGGCAGGTTGAGGTCCAGCAGCACGATGTCCGGCCGGTCCTCCCGGTAGCGCACCAGGGCGTCCCGGCCGGTGGCGGCCTCCGCTATCATGGCGCCGGGCAGGGGGGCTAGCAGCCGCTTGAGACCGGAGCGCACGATGGCGTGGTCATCGACCAGGAGCAGTTTCATGCCAAGGCTTCCGCAGTCAGGGTCATTCAGGCGGCCTCGCGGGCCGACAGGGTGGTATGCCCAGCAGCCAAGGGCAGCAGGGCGCGAACCCGCACGCCGCCTTCCGGCCGGTTGCCCACCTCCAGCGTGCCGTCCAGCACGGCCACCCGCTCGGCCATGCCGCGCAAGCCATAGCCGGTGCCGCTGGAGTGAGACGGGGAGTCGGCGGGCAGACCCTCGCCGTCATCCACGATCTCGACGGTGAGGCCATCGACGCGGGGGGCGACGGTGACGGTGATGTCCCGGGGCCGCCCGTGACGGATGGCGTTGCTCAGGCTTTCCTGCACGATGCGATAGATGGCGGTGTCGCCGGCCTCGCCCAGGTGCAGGCCAGGCGTTACGGCCACGGTGATGGCGACATCGGGCCGCCGGGCGCGCCAGAACGCCGCCAGGTTTTCCAGCGCGGCGCCCAAGCCAAGGTCGCTCAGGCCCGGCGGACGCAGGCGGCCAAGGATGGCCTTCACCTCCTGCTGCACATGGGCCACCGCCTCGCGGGCTGAACGGGCCTGGTCCCGCATGACCGGGTCGCCCGCCCGCTCCGCCGCGGCCAGCAGGCCGGTGACGTCGACGTTGATGGCGAAGAGATAGGGCCCAACCTCGTCATGCAGGTCGCGGGCGAGGTCCGCGCGCTCCTCCTCCTGGATGGTCTGCAATTGCTCGTGCAGGCGGCGATTGCGCGCCTCCGCCGCCGCCAGGCGCTCGATCATGCGGTTGAAGCCCTCCGCCAGGCGGCGCAACTCCGGCGGACCAGCCTCCGCCACCGGCCGCGCCGCTTCCGCGCTGGCGTCCTGGGCCACATGCGCGAAGGCCTTGGACAGGCGGTCGACGGAGCGCAGCGCCCGTCCCAGGGTCCAGTAGACCATGGGCAGGGCCAGCGCGCTGAACAGCACCATCATCACGGCGTCGTCGCCCAGTTCCCCCCACACCTCCGACACCTCGCCCGCTGGGTCGGTTTCCAGGCGCAGCCACAGGCCTTGGCCGGAAAAGCCGGGCAAGGGCACCTCGGCGCTCAATTGCGGCACGTCCAGCGAGGCCACGAACCAGGCGGGGGCGGGGTGGTCCGGCACGGCCAGGGAGGAGGAGGCGATCAGGCCCGCCCCGGGCTGGTGCAGGCTGACCTTGAGATGGCGGTCGCCGTTGAAGGCACCGACCAGGCGGGTCAGCAGGGCGGTGACCTCCTCATCACTGCGGTCCGCCGGTGCCGCGCGGCCGGCCAGATGGGCCAGCGCGCTGCCCACCGTGTGCTGCCCCACGGACAAGGCGGCCTCCATCTCCGTGCGCACGGAATGTTCGGCCCGCAGCCATGCGGCGGTGGCCCCGGTGGCCAGGCTGACCAGCAACAGCAGGGCGATGCTCAGGACCAGGCGGATGCGTAGCGACATGAGGTTGGTTCCCCAGCGGTCCCGTGATGATGTCGCCGCCCAGCGTTGGACGGCGCCTCCCAACCCTATCTAACAGGCGCTTGCCGCTCTCATGCAACAGTCGCCGCGATATCGGGAATTTTTCCCGGGAAAATCGGGAAGGGGGCCTATGGCCGGGCCGGATACTTGCGACTAGCCTTTCATCAGCTCCATCCTTCCGGTGCGCCCCATAATGAAAAACGTCCCGGCCGGTCTGCTGGCCCTGCTGTGCGCCACCTGTTCCACCCTTGCCTTGGCGGCTGAGGCCGATCCAGCGCCCGACGGCGCGCCACCCACGCTCAGCGACATCATCGTCATCGGCGTGACGCCCCTGCCGGGGGCCAACGTGCCGCTGGACAAGGTGCCGGCGGCGGCCGCCACCCTGTCGGCGGACGATCTGGCCCGCATCCATTCCGTCTCCATCCTGGACGGCATGGCCCAGCGGGTGCCCGGGCTGGCGCTGTCGGACACGCAGGGCAACGCCCTGTTCCAGGACATCCACTATCACGGCTTCACCGTCTCCCCCCTTCAGGGGACGCCCCAGGGCATCGCCGTCTATCAGAACGGTGTGCGCCTGAACGAGGCCTTCGGCGACACCGTGAACTGGGATCTGGCGCCGGAGGTGGCGATCAACCGCCTGACGCTGGCCACCAACAACCCGGCTTACGGCTTGAACGCCCTGGGCGGGGCGGTGACCCTGGAGATGAAGAACGGCTTCACCGTCCAGGGCGGCAGCGCCGAGCTGCTGGGCGGCAGCAACGGCCGTGCCCAGGGCTCCGCGGAGTTCGGATGGCAGTCCGGCAATTTCGGGCTCTACATGGCGGCGGAAGCGACGCGCGACGATGGTTGGCGCAAGCAGTCCGCCTCGGATGTGGAGCGCTTCTACGCCGACGCCGGCTGGCGCAGCGACGTGGCGGAGGTGCATCTGGTCGCCGCCGCCGCGCGGTCCAGCCTGGGCGTCGTCGGCCCCACGCCGCTGGAAATGATCCAGGCGGACCAGACATCGGTCTACACTTGGCCGCAGACCACCAAGAACGACAGCGGCATGCTGGCCTTGAACGGCAAGGCCGACGTGGCCCCCGGCTGGTCCATACAGGGCAATGTCTATGGCCGCCATTTGGGTCAGAAGCATGTGGATGGCAACGACGGCAATTTCGAAGGCTGCAGCCGCCGCTCCTCCTACGGTGGTCAATTGTGCCTGGAGGATGACGCGTTCGGCACGCCGGCGGGGGGCAAGACCACGGCGTTCCGCAATCAGTTCGTCATCACCGACTTGGCCGGACACACCTTCGCCTATGATGGCGACGCCAATTACGGCACCCTCGACCGCACCTCCACGGACACCACCTCGGTCGGTGGGTCGCTGCAACTGACCAGCGACCGGCCCTTGATGGGGCTGCCCAACCGCTTCGCCGCGGGCGGCAGCATCGACCACAGTGATATCCGCTTCACCGCCACCAGCACCCTGGGGGTGATCAACCCCGACCTGTCGGTCACCACCCAGGGCGACGCGGCGGATGACATCGCCGGCGCCGGCCTGATCATCCGCACCCTGGGCAACCTGGGCTATGCCCCCGTCTGGCTGTCCGGCACCACCGACTATTACGGCGCCTATGTCACCGACACGCTGGACCTGACGCCGGCCCTGTCGCTGACCGCCGGTCTGCGCCTCAACGTGGCCGACATCAGCACCCGCGACCGCAGCGGCGCCGCTCCCGAGCTGAACGGTGATCACCGCTACACCCATTGGAATCCCCAAGCCGGCCTGACCTATCAGTTGGGCGGCGGGTTCAGTGTCTATGGCGGTTATTCCCAGTCCAACCGCGCGCCCACGCCGCTGGAACTGGACTGCGCCGACCCGCTGCGCCCCTGCCTGCTGGAAAATTCCCTGGTGGCCGATCCGCCGCTGCGCCAGGTGGTGGCCAACACCTATGAGGCCGGCGTGCGGGGCACCCAGGGCGTGGCCAATGGGCGCCTGGATTGGACCGTGGGGCTGTTCCGCACCGACAGCGACAACGACATCGTGGCGCTGGCCAGCAGCATCCAGGGCCGTGGCTATTACACCAACGTGCCGTCCACCCGCCGGCAAGGTGTCGATGCCGGCCTGACCTTCGCCAGCGAACGCTGGCAGGTTTACCTGAACTACAGCTTCGTGGATGCGACCTATCAGTTCGACGGCGTGCTGGCCTCGGCCAACAACCCGTCAGCGGATGACAATGGCACCATCACCGTCCATAGCGGCGATCGCATTCCGGCCATACCCCGCCACCAGGTGAAGCTGGGCGGCGATGTGCTGGTGACCCAGGAATGGACCGTGGGCGCCGCCGTGCAGTACTACGGCAGCCAGTACCTGGTGGGTGACGACGCCAACCAGAACGCGCCGCTGACGCCCTATTGGACCATGGATTTGCGCACGTCCTATCAAATCCTGCCGGACATCCAGGTGTTCGGCGGCATCAACAACCTGTTCGACCGACGCTATGCCAGCTATGGCACCTATTTTGAGCTGAGCGGCGCCAGCGACGTGCTGGGTCGGCAGCTGAGCGATGCGCGCACCCTGACCCTGGGCGCGCCGCGCACCTTCTACGGCGGTGTGAAGGTTTCGTTTTAAGGCATTGAAGTTCATGAGTTCCAACGGGCGACGCGATAATCCTCCCGCTGGAAGGGGGGCCGGTTTCATCCGCTGCCGGCCCCCCTCTTTTTCTCATTTCGGGCCTATTGGGCGGTCACGCGCCAGACGGTGTTGCCCACGTCATCGGCGATCAGCAGGGCCCCGGTCTTGTCGATGGCCAAGCCCACCGGACGCCCATGGGCATGGCCCTCCGCATCCAGGAATCCGGTGACCACGTCCATCGGTTGGCCATTCGGCTGTCCGTTGCTGAATGGTATGAAGATCACCTTGTAACCATTTGGAATATTTCTATTCCAACTACCATGTTCACCGACGAAGGCACCGCCCTGGTAGGTGCTGGGCAGGCTGGTGCCGGTGGAGAAGGCCATGCCCAGCGGGGCGACGTGGGTGCTTAGGGCATAGTCCGGCACGATGGCGCGGGCGACCAGGTCGGGGCGTTGCGGTTTCACCCGGGGGTCCACATGCTGGCCGTAATAGCTGTAGGGCCAGCCATAAAAGCCCCCGTCCTTCACCGAGGTCATGTAGTCCGGCACCAGGTTGGGGCCCAGTTCGTCACGCTCGTTCACCACCGCCCACAGCGTGCCGGTCTGCGGTTCCCAGCTGAGGCCGTTGGGGTTGCGCAGGCCATCGGCATAGATGCGCCATCGGCCGGTGGCGCGGTCCACCTCCCAGATGGCGGCGCGGTTCTTTTCCGCCTCCAGTCCGTTTTCGGTGATGTTGCTGTTGGACCCGACGCCGACATAAAGCCGGGTGCCGTCCTGGCTGGCCAGCAGGCTCTTGGTCCAATGATGGTCGATGGGGCCGCCGGGCAGGGGCGTCAGGGGGGTGCCTTCCGCCGTCATCCGCGTTTCACCCTCGGTATAGGGATAGCGCAGGATGGCGTCGGTGTCGGCGACATAGAGATCCCCGCCAACCAGGGCGACGCCGAAGGGGGAATTGAGATGGTCCAGGAAAACGGTGCGCGTTTCCGGCACGCCGTCGCCATCGGCGTCGCGCAGCAGGGTGATGCGGTTGCTGTCCTTGGTTTCGCCGCCGGACGTGGCCATGGACTCCACCCAATGCATGATCAGGTCCTTGGGCCGCTTGACCGGCTCACTTTCCGGCGCCACCGATTCCACCACCAGCACGTCACCATTGGGCAGGACGTAGAGGGACCGCGGATGGTGCAGGCCGGTGGCCAGCGCCTGGATTTTCAGGCCCTGGGCCACGGCCGGCCTCTCGCCATCCTTCCAATCCACCACCTTGGCCACCTTCAGGGGGGGCAGCAGGTATTGCTCCGGTTTCGGCAGCGTCGGGTTGGCGCCGACCTGGGCGTTGGGATCGGTGCCTTTGCTGCCATCGTCGCAGGCGGCAAGGCTGAAGGCGGCGGCACCTGCCAGGATGAGGGGGCGAAGACGGCGGGCGATCATGACCGCACCTCCACGACACGGCGCCGCTGCACCAGCACGGACCAGCCGATCCAGTTGCTGGTCAGCACCACGACCAGCGCCAGGGCTGACAGGATCAGGCCCTGGGGCACAACCGAGGTCCAGGCGTCGCGGCTGTGGACGAAGCAATTCAGGACGGCCAAGCCCAGCGCCAACAGGTTGCCCAGAACATGCGGCCAGGTTGGCGCCCAGGCGGGTGCCTGGATCACGAGATAGCGGCGCTGGGCCAAATCGATCAGCCCCGCGATCAGGGCGATGCCGCCCAGGACGGCGCCGGCGAACAACAGCCAGGCTGAGAAGTCCGCCCACATCATCTCCGCCGTGCGCCAATAGGCCAGGTCGGTGAAAAAAGCGCCGATGAAGCAGGCGCTGGGAAACGGCACCAGCATGGGATAAAGGGGCGCACGGACCACCTCAACCGGGGCGTCTTCCACCGTTGTCAGGTGGATCGGCGTCCCTTGGACGGTCGATCGGGTGATGTCACTGGGCATGGCCGCTCCTTGGTCGCAATCATCCTTGCGCGTCCAATCGCTTGGAGGCGCAGGTGGTTCCAGGGCGCAGGCCACCGCAGTTCAAGCGCCCCGGTACGCCATCCATCAATGCATCATTTTTCCATAACGTATCTTATCGGCTTTTCATATGTGGGCGCAAAGTTAAAATGTCAGCCTCCCCAAGTTGGAATTGTCAGCCGCCCTGCCGGCCGATAACGGACTGTGATGACGCCGGCGGGGCCACGGGTGGAGAAGCGGAGAACGGTTTGCCGACGGATAGGGTGCCATCATAAGCCGCGCCGGATATCATCGTGATGCCGGCGGGCGGAATGTCCGCTGCTTCACCCAGCGGGTTGGGACCGCATTTCACATCGGTCAACGTCAAGGACGTGCCGCGACAGTTCCAGGCGCTGCCGCCCGTTGGTGAGACATCCAGACTGACGGTTTCCCTTGCCGGGAGAGTCGCCGCCATGGGAAGCAATGCGCCGTTCCGGTCCGTGGGCGCCTTGCGAGCATGGGTTCTTCCCACAAAAATCAATATTTTGGCATCGGGATGGGCTTGGTGCGCCGCGATGATCCCAACGGCCATGGCCTTTTCATAAAGGCCCGGGTCCGAGGAAGCCGGCACCGGTTGGAAAGGCACGAACGACACCGCGATGTCGGGACCAGCCAGGGTGCGGACATGCTCCAGCATCCGTGCCATCGCCACACTGCTGCGGCCATCGGCCATGCCGCCGGGGTCCGCCGCGAAAAACGGCAAGGCCGCCGCCGGGGATTCAGGATGGCGGCTGAAATTGCTCAGCGCTTCCGCGTTGGTCACGGGAAACTCCAAGGCCAACACCACCTTATGGAATTTGACCGCGGCGGCGCAGGCGATATCGGCGACCATGGCCGGAATTTCCGCCGTGCCGTGGAGATCACCCACCACGAAATACGTCTTGGCCGAGTCCAGGAAGGTGTCGACACCGGGAACGGGGGTACATTGCGCCGCCCTGCCCGCCTGCGGCGCCATCAGCAGGGCCAGGGCCGCAGTCAGCGCCAGGATGGAAAGGACTGAACGGCGCATAGACCATACCCCTTGTCGTTTTGTCGCGGTCCAACGGTACCATCACCCTCAAAGGGAATCACAGAAACACTCTGTAACCTTTTATAAGCACCTACTCCTTCACGCAGGCATAGGCGCCGCGTGAAATGGGGCCGATGTTCTCCGCCGTCACCGGCACGCCGCTGCGATAGCCCTGGGGACAGACCGCCATGATCCACCAGCCGCCGGGTGGCGTGATCTTGGAGGCCAGGCTCTGTCCACTTTCCAGCGTGATCAGGCGCAAAGACGCCGGCGCGGCGCTGCGGCGTTCCTCCAGGAGGATGGGCTGGTTGCAGACATTGGTCATGAGCCGCACGGTGTCGTCCTCCGGGTCGGGCGAAATGCTCCGGCAGCGCTCCACCTGGGGCAAGGTCGGCTGGCCCGCGTCCCAAGGTGGGGCCGTGGTGTCCGGGGACGGTCGGCGCTCCGGCGGCAGGGTGATCACCTGGACGAAATCCGGATTCTCCCGCGCCGTGGGCCAATCGGCGCGGATCAGGTTGTAAACGGTCGTCATTTCCTGCCCTGGCTCCGTCACTACGTCGGGCCGCACCCCCACCCCTTCCCAGCCTGCGCTACCATCCGGCGCCCGCAACAGCTTGATGGGCAGGAATAGCGACAGGCCGCCGGGCAGATCCTCCCAATGACCGGCGATGCCGGCGCCCGCCGTCGTCTGGCCCACGATGGTGGCCCGTCCGGCGCGTTGCAGGCCGAAGGCGAACCCCTCCGCCGCTGATCCGGTATGGCCGTCGACCAGGATGTAGAGCTTCGCGTCGGTTAGGCGCCGTCCGGGAACATAGCCGTAGGTCCATTCCTGCTCTTCCCGCGCCGGATCGCGGTGGACGCCCCGCACCAGCAGGCGCTGCTGTCCCACCGGAAAGAAGTAGGTGGCCAGGAACACTCCGATCTCGCCATTGCCGCCGCCATTGCCGCGCACGTCGATGATGACGTAATGCGACCGCGCGGCCAGGGCCATGGCGGCGGCGGCGCTGGCGAAGCCATCCTCATTCGCGACCCAGGGCCCGGGAGAGCGGATGGTGGCGACCGGCAGATCAGGGTCAACCTGCACGGCGGCGATGCCGTGGTAAGGGCCCGTTTCAACCTCGCGGTCATCGGCATGGCCGGCGCCGCACCGGATGGTCAGGTGCCGATCCTCATGTTCGGTCCGCAGGTCGCGGGTCAGCGTCTCCGCCAGGGCGCAGGGCCCCTTCCCCTCAAATCGACCGGCCTTGAGTCCGCGTTCCAGGCCCCTTTCGTAGCGTGCCGCGATGTCAGGCAGAGGATAGTGGTCGTGCAGCAGCCGGCTGATGGCGGCCACAACCTCGGCGACCTGGGCGGATGGGAGGGGCGCCTCCCCGATGTCCGCCGCCCGCCCCGTCGCGCAAATCAGGCCAATACCAAGAAGAAGCGGCAGGAGACGTCGCATGGACCGCGCTGCACCCCGAAGTGAAGGACAGCCCCTATCCTATGGATCGCCCAAGGACGGTCACGCGCGGAGCGCGGGCGGGAGAATTTGTCGCACGGGCGGCGGAGGCTCCCGCCGGTGGCCGGGCTTTTAGTTCAGGAACCAGATACCTGCGTTCAGCGCGCTGGCGAAGGTGACCCAGGCGGCATAAGGCAGGAACAACAGGGCGGCTGTGCGGTCCTGGCGCCAGGCGGTGCCGATGAAGGCCAGGATGCTGGCCAGCAAGGCCAGGACGATGGCCAGGGCCAGGCCGGGCAAATGCGCGGCGAAGAAGATGGGGGACCAGCAGAAGTTCAGCACCATCTGGATCCACCACAGGCGCATGGGCCGGCTATCGCGATCCCGCCGCCACGTCAGCCAGCCGGCCACGGCGATCAAGACATACAGCAGGGTCCAGGCCGGGGCGAACACCCAGTTCGGCGGGGTGAAGCCGGGCTTGGCCAGGTTACGATACCACTCGGCCGGCGCTGTCAGATAGCCCAGGGTCAGGCCTATGCCCAGAACCAGCACGATGAAGAGGATGAGGGCAGGAAAACGCGCCGCCGGGGCCGGCGCTTCATCCTCATGGATCGTCATGGGCGGCTATCCTCGGGCAATGTCATGTCTACCAAGGGATTGGTACACAATAACATCGCGGTTGTCGCGGCCGTTTCGCCCCGCGCCACGTCAGGACCACTTGCGCCGCTGGGGCCGGGAGCGCCGTTGGCGCCCCCGAATCCCCCCGATTGTCGTCTGATTACTTCGGCGCGTCGGCGATGGCCCAGGAGAAGTCGGCGCGGGTGGCCTGGTCGGTGAAGTACTGCTTGTCGGCGAACAGGTTGATGGGCTGCTTGTAGTTGGCGGGATAGGTCGGCCCCTTGCCCACGCCGGCCAAGGCATGACAGCTGATGCAATTCGACTGGATACCATCGGGAATACCCGGATCGGTCTCAAGATAGGGGTTGAAGCACACGTCCATCTTCTGCTTCTGCCCGCTGGCGGCCACGGCCGGCACCTGCTGGCTGTAGTTGGTGCACATGGCGTAGTTGCGGTACGGTGCGGGCAGGCTGGCGGGCTGCCCCTGCTTGCTGCCCGGGTACTTGTTGGGCGTATCGGCACCCGGCTGCCAATAGAATGTCTGCCAGGCCCAGAACGGCACTTCCTTCGTGTTGACATGCATGGCCACCAGCACGCCATAGTCGCCTGCGGCCGCCTTGACCTGCTGGGCCTTGCTCAAGGACTGCGCCTCTTCCTCAGTCAGCTTGAAGTTATAAAGCACCGTCACCGGCGCGTAGTACTGCACGGTGCAGGACAGCTTGGCGGCCTTGGCCGAGGCATCCAACGCGGCGATCTGTTCCTTGCTCAGCTTCTTGCCGGCCGGGATGATCTCATCCCCCGTGGCGGCCGGGTCGATGGCGACGCAGACTTTCCAGGTCTCCGGGGTGGGGTTCTTCGCATCGGTCGATTGCGCCGGTCCCTGCCACAGCGGCATCGGCGTCAGGCCCGAGGCCTTCACCACGCTCATCACCGGCTTCAGTTCCAGGGCCTCCACCGGGAATTCGCTGATGCTGCGGTTCTCGGTGGGCGTGCCGCTGGGCCAAGCCGCGTTGATCTTGTTCAACGCGGTTTGGGAGTTGACCTCATAGGTCCCTTGCAGGCCCGCGATGTACTGCGGTGACCGGATGAATTTCGCCGCGGCGGGGCTGAACTTATTGAACGAGACCACTTGGGTACTGCTGGCTGGGTCGTTGGGTAGGGCGTTGCCGCGCAACAGGGCCAGGTGGGCGAACTGATGAGGGCGCCTGAAATGCCGCGCCGGTTCCGCCATTTTGTCGCCGCCCGACGCCGTCAGCTTGGATTGCGGTGTGGCGAACACCTCTTCCGTGCCCAGCCAGGTTTCCCAAACCGGCAGTTCCTTGCCATCATAAGTGGTGCCCGACGCCGCATTCAGACCGGCCCAGACGGTCCAGCTGTGCTGACGCAGCTGGTCCTGGTTGTTGTTGGTCACCCAGCCTTGAAGGGTGGCCCCCTGCGTGCCGATGGCGTAAGAGGCTGGAATATCAACAGGAACGATCTGCGCCATCGCGGCCGTGGGCATCAAGCCGATGCCGAGCAGCACGGCCAAGGTGGCGGTTGAAGAATGGACACGCATGCTTTCCCCCTGTCACTTGTGGATGGGCCGGCGAACCAGGGCCAGGCTTTGCGGGTGTATGCGTGACATTATCAACTTATAGAGAAAAAAATCATCATTAATATAACTTTAACGAGTAGTCGCGAGGCGGTGCTCGACGCTTCTCGGCGTCCATGTTCGATGTCATGATCACGTCGTGGGTGATGTCGCTTGGGGGAGACGGGTTTGGTTGGACGCGCGCCGTACCGCATCACCGTGGGGCCCCGCACCTGGACCTTCGCCGATCTGAAGGACCTGATGGCCAAGGCGACGCCCCCCCGGTCCGGCGACCGGCTGGCCGGTATCGCCGCCGCCAGCGCGGAGGAGAACGTGGCGGCCAAGATGTGCCTGGCCGACCTGCCGCTGAAGACCTTCCTGACCGAAGCGCTGGTGCCTTATGAGGCGGATGAGGTCACCCGCCTGATCCTGGACCGGCACGACGCGGCGGCCTTCGCCCCGGTGTCGCACCTGACGGTGGGCGGGTTCCGTGACCACCTGCTGTCCGACCAGGCGACGCCGGAGACGCTGGCCGCCCTGGCTCCCGGCCTGATGCCGGAGATGGCGGCGGCAGTTTCCAAGATCATGCGCAACCAGGACCTGATCCTGGCGGCGCGCAAGTGCGGTGTCGTAACCCGGTTCCGCAACACCATCGGCCTGCCCGGCACCCTGGCTGTGCGGTTGCAGCCCAACCATCCAGCGGATGACCCAGGCGGTGTGGCGGCCAGCATCCTGGATGGCTTGCTCTATGGCTGCGGCGACGCGGTCATCGGCCTGAACCCGGTATCGGACAGCCTGTCGGTGCTGGGCGACCTGGCGCGCCTGATCGATGGCGTCATCCAGCGCTTCGCCATCCCCACGCAGGCCTGCATCCTGACCCATGTCACCACCAGCATCGAACTGATGAACCGGGGCGTGCCGCTGGATCTGGTGTTCCAGTCGGTGGCGGGCACCCAGGCGGCCAACCAGGGCTTCGGCGTCAGCCTGGCCCTGCTGCGCGAGGGGATGGAGGCCGCCCAGGCGCTGAAGCGCGGCACGGTGGGCGACAACGTCATGTATTTCGAGACCGGCCAGGGCAGCGCCCTCTCCGCCGGCGCCCACCATGGCGTGGACCAGCAGACGCTGGAGGCACGGGCCTACGCCGTGGCGCGGGAGTTCCGGCCCCTGCTGGTCAACACGGTCGTCGGGTTCATCGGGCCGGAATACCTTTATGACGGCAAGCAGATCATCCGCGCCGGGCTGGAGGACCATTTCTGCGGCAAGCTGCTGGGCCTGCCGCTGGGCTGCGACGTCTGTTACACCAACCATGCCGAGGCCGACCAGGATGACATGGACACGCTGCTGACCCTGCTGGCCACCGCGGGGGTGTCCTACATCATGGGCGTGCCGGGGGCCGATGACGTCATGCTGAATTACCAGTCGACCTCCTTCCATGACGCCCTCTATGTCCGGCGCCTGCTTGGGCTCAAGCGGGCGCCGGAGTTCGAGGCCTGGCTGTCAGCCATGGGCATCGCCGGCGCGGACGGCCGCCCCCTGCCCCAGTCGCCCAGCCAGCCCCTGCTGCGGGGATGGCGCTGATGGACCGGCCGACGGTCACGCCCGACGCCTGGGCGCACTTGGCTGGTGCCACCCCCGCGCGCATCGCCCTGGGTCGCGCGGGCGATAGCCTGCCGACGGCGGAGGTGCTGCGCTTCGCTCTGGCTCATGCCCAGGCGCGGGATGCCGTGCACACGCCCTTCGACGCCGCGGGGCTGGTGGAGCAACTGGCGGCCCTGGATCTGGCGCCAGTGGCGGTGCACAGCGCCGCGCCAGACCGCGCCACCTATCTCAACCGTCCGGACCTGGGCCGCCTGCTGGATGCGGCCAGCCGCGATAGGCTGGCGACCGTACCCGCCGCCACCCCTGACTTGGCCATCGTCATCGCCGACGGGCTGTCGGCCACCGCCGTGCATCGCCAGGCCCTGCCCCTGCTGGCCGCCTTCCTGCCCTGGGTCCGGCGGGAGGGCTGGCGCCTGGCGCCGGTGGTGGTGGCGTCGCAGGCGCGGGTTGCCCTGGGCGACGCGGTGGGACAGGCGCTGGGCGCCCGTGCCGTGGCCATGCTGATCGGGGAGCGGCCGGGCCTGTCCGCCCCCGACAGCCTGGGCGTCTACCTGACCCTGAACCCCGCCCCCGGGCGCCTGGATGCGGAGCGCAATTGCCTGTCCAACATTCGGGATGGCGGCCTGTCCCACGACCTGGCGGCCTTCAAGCTGGCTTGGCTGTTGCGGCAGGCGCTGCGCCGGCAGGTGACGGGCGTCGCGCTGAAGGATGAGAGCGACCACTTGCTGGTCGACGGCCGCGCGCCCATGTTGCTGGCGGACTGAAGAAGAGGTGGCCGTGCTGCGGATGGGATGGGTGGCGGTGTCGATGATGGCGCTGGTTTCGGGCGCTTGGGCACAGACCGGGCGCGTGGACGAGCGTACCCTGCCCTATGCCCCGTTCCCATCAGATCTTAAGGCAATGGACGACGTCATCAAGGCGCCGCTGAGCGACGACTTTGTCGCCAAGACCTACACGGCTCCAGACGGCCGCACGGTGCCTTATCGTCTGTTGGCACCGGCGACGGTGGCGGCGCAGCCGACTTTGGCCAAGCTGCCCCTGGTGGTGGTCCTGCACGGCTCCGGCAGCATCGGCCAGGACAACGCCGCGCAGATGACTGGCTTCGCCAAGGCTTGGGCGCTGCCCGACGTGCGGCAGCGCTTTCCGGCCTATGTGGTGGTACCGCAGGTGGACACGCGCAGCGCCGACTACGCGCCGGGGGTGGATGGCCTTTTGGCATCCCACCCTGGTGCTTCCCTGCCCGCCGTCTTGGCCCTGGTGGACGATCTGGTGGGGCGCCTGCCGGTGGACACGACGCGGATTTATGTCGTGGGCTTCTCCATGGGGGCCTCGGCGGCGCTGGATGCGTTGGTGGCCAAGCCCGGCCGCTTCGCCGCGGCGGTCGTCTTCTCCGCCGTGCCGCCGGACCGGACGCAAGCTGCCGGGGTGGCCGCCGTGCCTACCCTGCAGGTGCATGGTGACGCCGATATGGAAAACCCTTACGCCCCCGACCATGCCTGGGCCGAGGCGGTGGCCGCTGCCGGTGGCGCCCCCGTCTTCATCCGATACCAGGGTATGGAGCACCGCTTGCCGCCGGACATGATCCTGGCGCCTGGCTGGCGGGAGTGGCTGTTCGCCCAGCAGCTCAGGGTCGCTGTGCCCCGCCCGTGATGCCGCGGCCATACCGTGCCAGCAGGGTCAGCACCGCCTCATCGATCACCCGCCCCACCTCCGCGTCGCTCACCCCCTGGTCGGCGGCCAGGAAGGTGGGCCAGAAGATCAGGTCGTTGATCATGCCCAGGAACTGGCGCGCGGCCAGGGGAACGTCATGGATGGCCATGGTGCCGGCCGCGATTTCCGAGCGCAGATAGGCATGCAGGCGGTCCAGATAGGGCGCTTTGCCCCGCTGGAACAGGGCTTGGCCCAATTCGGGGAAGCGCGGCGCCTCCGCGATGATGACGCGGAACAAGGGGCCGGTATGGGGCTGGCGCAGCTTGCCGGCGTAATCATGGCCGATGGCGGTCAGGCCCCCGGCCGGGTTGCCCGGCGGCGGCAAGGGGCGTTGCAGTTCCGGGTCCGCCTCCCACAGCTGCTCCATGATGCCTTCGAACAGGGCGGCCTTAGTCGGGAAGTGCTTGAACAGGGTGCCGGTGGAGATGCCGGCCTCCTTGGCCACCTGGGCCAGGGTGGTCCGGTCATAGCCCTGGGACAGGAAGGCCTTGCCGGCGGCGGCCAGGGCGGCCGTCCGCTTTTCCGATTTCACCCGCTGCCTGTACTCTTCCACAGCCATGGCTGCCCATTCCCCCACTCCCGCGCAGGCCGGTTGTATACCGGCGGGGGCGGCGGGGGTAAGGGAACAGATGTTCCCTTACCTCACCCTCCGGGAAGATTTCAGAGGGGGCCGTGGTTCAGGTGGGGCAGGACGTAACGGGCGAACAGGTCGCATTCCCGCGCATGCGGGTAGCCCGACAGGACGAAGGCCTCGATGCCCGCCGCCTGGTAGGCCCGCAGCTTGGCCAGCACCTGGTCGGGATCGCCGACGATGGCGGCACCGCAGCCGGACCGGGCGCGGCCGATGCCAGTCCACAGGTTCTCCTCGACATAGCCATCATTGTCCGCCGCCTCGCGCAGGCCGGCCTGGCGGCTGACGCCCAAGGAGGCGCTGTCCAGCGACTGCTTGCGAATACGCTCCCCCTCCGCCGCGTCCAGGCGGGATAGCAGGCGGTCGGCGGCGGCGCGGGCCTCCGCTTCGGTTTCGCGCACCACGACATGGACGCGATAGCCGAAGCGCAGCGTGCGGCCGTGGCGGGTGGCGCGGGCGGACAGGTCATCGACGATGGCCTTCACCTCGCTCAGGCGGTCGGGCCACATCAGGTACACGTCGGCCCCCTTGGCCGCCGCCTCCCGCGCGTCTTCCGACAGGCCGCCGAAATAGAACAGCGGCGCCCGGCCGCTGACGGGCCGCACGCGCGGCGGCTCGACCGCGACGTTGTAGAACTCACCCTTGAAGTCCACCGCCTCGCCGTTCAGCAGGCTGCGCAACAGCGCCATCAGTTCGGTCGTGCGGGTATAGCGGGCGACGCTGGACAGGGTTTCGCCGGGCATGTCGCTGGAGATGATGTTGATGCTCAGCCGGCCCTGCAGCATCTGGTCCAGCGTGGCCAACTGGCGCGCCAATTGCGGTGGCCACATTTCCCCACAGCGGATGGCCACCAGCAGTTTCAGCCGGCGCAGCAGTGGCGCCATGGCGGCGGCGAAGGCGGTGGTGTCGATGCCCAGGCTGTAGCCAGACGGCAAAAGGATGTTATCGTATCCCCCCTTCTCCGCCGTCAGCACGATATTCCGACAGTGCTCGAAACTGGACAGCAGGGCCGGATCGCGCACACCCAGGAATTCGTAGTCGTCGTCGCAGAGGGCGGAAAACCAGCTCACCTCACAACGGGGAGCGGCCGATAACGACGTCTGGGAGGACGGGGATGTGGTGTTCGACATGGGGGCTCAGGCCTTTCCATCTGGCGGGCATGTCCGGGAACGGAATTGTTAAGTCCCTGAACATGAAGCGAAATCGTTGGTGCTGACCAGGGTGGTCGGGCCCCTGTCCAGGCGCGCCCACTGTCCACGCCGTCGACCTATGTTTCAACTGATTTTTTGTGGGGAATGTTCGCCACGCATACGCCAATTGTCCAAATTGGTGATGAAGTTCGTTGACCGCGTTAATTTGCGTGCCGAATATGTCCGTGAAAAATCTTAAATAAACACATCTTTCAATGTGAATTAAACCCAGAAGGGGGTTCAAGGGATGCAGGCCGTTGCCAACACCGTTGTCGGATCGACGGGTAAAGGTTGTTTGTCAGTTCGTCTGCTGGGCGGTGTCGCCCTGGCGCTGTCGCTGGCCGGTGCCGGCGTCCATGCCGCCGAGGCGCCGCAGTCCACCCCCGCCGATGCCGACACCCTGACCGAGATCATCGTGACGGCGCAGAAGCGCGGTGAAAACCTGACCTCCGTCCCTGTCGCCCTGTCCGTCGTTACCGGCGACGCGCTGGCCCGTGCCGGCGTCAGCACGTCCGAATCCTTGCCCAACCTCGTTCCCGGCGTGACCTTCCGCAAGGGCACCACCAACAAGAATTCCGCACTCAACATCCGCGGCATCGGCACCCTGTCGTTCAGCTCGGGCGCCGAGCCCAGCGTGTCCACCGTGGTGGACGGCGTGGTTTATGCCCGCTCCGGCATGGCGGTGACCGACCTGCTGGACATCGACCGGGTCGAGGTGCTGCGCGGCCCCCAGGGCACGCTGTTCGGCAAGAACGCCTCGGCTGGCGTCATCAACATCGTGACGGCGGAGCCCCAGCACAGCTTCGGCGGCTATGCCGAAGCTTCGGGCGCCGACAATGGTGAGGTGCGGCTGCGCAGTTCCATTTCCGCCCCCATCAGCAGCGACCTGGTGGCGCAGTTGGCCGCCTTTTACGGCCACGCCGACGGCAACGCCCGCAACGTCCATAATGGCCATGACATCAACGGTTATGACCACAAGGGGGCCCGCGCCAAGCTGCAGTGGACGCCCACCGACGCGGTCAAGGTCACCTTCATCGGCGACTATGCCGAGGCCGATGACAATTGCTGCGCCGAATCCATCCAGATCATTTCCAACAGCGCCGCCAACGTGCGCGGCCTGATACCGGCCCTGGCCCCCGTCTATCCATCGGCGACCAACAAGGACATCAACAACGACGTCGATCCGCGCACCAAGGATCGCAACTTCGGCGCCTCCGTCCAGGTGGACTGGTCCTTGCCGGCGGGCACTGTCACCTCCATTTCCGCCTGGCGCGGCTGGCACAATGTGGAGACGCGCGACGGTGACTTCACGGCCAGCTATCCGGCCTATGTCGGGTCTTCCGTCCCGGGCGGCAGCACCAGCCTGGCCGACCACGGCTATGTCGACCTGAACCAGTATTCGCAGGAACTGCGCTACGCGTCCGACCTCGGCGGCCGGTTCGATTACGTCGGCGGGTTCTTCTTCTTCCACACCGACACCAAGGAACGCTTCACCCGGTCGGACGTCACCTGCACCGCCTCCACCCTGGCGGCGCTGGCCAACGGCAACATCCCCTGCGCGTCGGGCAGTTCCACCTACGCCCGCGCCTCCGGCACGGCGGTGGACAGCGTGACCACCAACAACGAGGCGCTGTTCGGCCAGGGCACCTATCATATCACCGATGATTTCCGCCTGACCTTCGGTGGCCGGTTGACGCATGACGAACTGGACTACACCTTCCAGCGCGTGGCCACGGCCACCGGTTTCGCCGGCATCGGCGCCAGCTTCGCCAGCGCCAACAACTACAGCCGCAACGACGCGTCGGCCAAGGCGGGGGTGCAGTACGACCTGGGCCCCAACACCATGGCCTATTTCACCTATTCCCAGGGCTACAAGGGACCGGCCTACAACATCTTCTTCAACATGGCGGCCAACAACACCGGCCGCCTGTCGCCGGAAACCTCCAACGCCTATGAGGTGGGGCTGAAGACCTCCGCCCTGGACAACAAGGTGGTGGCCAGCCTGGCTCTGTTCCGGGACGACATCGACGGCTTCCAGACCAACAGCTTCACCAACATCAACGGCGCCGTCGTCAGCACCCTGGTCAACGCCGGCACGGTGCGCACCCAGGGCGTGGAATTGGACTTCCTGACGCGACCCCTGCCGGGCCTGACCCTGAACGGGGGGGCCGCCTACACCGATGCCACCATCGTGCAGTTCGCCTGCCCCACCGGCGCGCCGGCCACCTGCTATTACCCCAATGGCAAGGTGCTGCCCTATGCACCCAAATGGAAGCTGACGGCGGACGCGGCCTACAAGCTGCCCCTGCCGGACAGCGTGCCGGTCGGCGTCACCATCGACACCAGCTACTCCTGGCGGTCGGACCAGCAGATGGACATCGGCGAGGCCCCTGCCACCATCCAGAAGGCCTATGGGATCTGGAACCTGGGTGTGGACTTCGCCGCCCCCGAGGATCGCTTCGTCGTCCGTCTCTACGCTCAGAACCTGCTGAACCAGTTCTATGCGGCCTCCAAGGTGCCGGACAGCGCCACCAGCGTGGTCAACGGCGTGGCCGTGCCCTCCACCACCTATGTCCGCCTGGGTGTGCCGCGTGATGCCCAGCGCATCCTGGGCCTGGGCATCCGGACAAAGTTCTGAGGCATGGGCATGACGACGCAGACCGACACCGGCCCGGCCGCCAGCGCCGCAACTCCCCCGGCCCTGGCGGCCCGCCGGCCTTTGGGCTGGGCGCCGTGGCTGGTGCTGGCCTGCGTCTTCACCGCCACGGCCCTGAATTACGCCGACCGGCAAAGCATGGCGCTGCTGAAGCCCATGATCGACGCCGATCTGGGCTGGACGCAGGAGGATTACGGCCTGGTCATGACCGCCTTCCAGGCGGCCGGCATGCTGGCCCTGGTGGGGGCCGGCTGGTTCATCGACAAGGTGGGCCTGCGCTGGGGCTATCCCTTGGCGGTGGCGGTGTGGAGCCTGGCCGCCATGGCCCACGCCGGCGCGCGGACCACGGGACAGTTCCTGGCCTGTCGCTTGGCCCTGGGCGTGGCGGAGGCCGCCAATACGCCGGCGGCGGCCAAGGCGGTGGCAGGCTGGTTTCCCGCCGACCGCCGGTCCATCGCCATCGGCCTGATGAACGCCGCCCCCAACGTGGGCGCGGTGCTGACCCCGCTGATCCTGCCTTGGCTGGCGCTGGAATGGGGGTGGCACCTCACCTTCCTCATCACCGGCGCCGCCGGTTTCGTTTGGCTGGCCGCGTGGTTCCTGCTGCCCTCCCGCCCCCGGGTCCAGGTTGTGGCGGCCCCGGTGGAGGATCAGCCGGCGTGGCCGTGGCGCCGCCTGCTGAGCGACCGGCATTGCTGGGCCGTGGCGGGGGCCAAGTTCCTGACCGACCCCGTCTGGTGGTTCATGCTGCTGTGGATGCCGGACTTCTTTCACCAGCGCTTCGACCTCGACATGCGTCACATCGGGGCGCCGGTGGCCACCGTCTACGCCCTGGCCACGGTGGGCGCGTTGCTGGGCGGCATCGTGCCGGCGCGGCTGCTGGCGGCGGGGGTGTCGCCCAGCCGGGCGCGTTGGATCCCCATGGCGGCCTCGGCCCTGCTGGTGCTGCCCTTGCCCTTGGCCCTGTTGGCCGACAGCCCCTGGCCGGCGGTCCTGCTGGTCGGGCTGGTGCTGGCGGCGCACCAGGGCTTTTCCACCAATGTCTTTGCGCTGGCGGCCGACGCCTTTCCCGTTCGTATGGTGGGCACGGCCATAGGCGTGGGCGCCTTCTGCGGCAATCTGGGCGGGGTGCTGATCCTGCAGGCCACCACCTGGCTCTCGGCCCACGGCGGCTATCACCCGCTATTCATCTATTGCGCCGTCGCGTACGGCCTGGCCTTCCTGCTGGTACGGACCTTGATCCCCCGCGTGCGGGTGGCGGAGGGGGCGTGATCTATCCGCCCTGTCGATGGCGTCGCATGGGTTTTATCGATTTTTCTTTCACCCCCGCGCCCCGGTCTAATGGCCCCAAGACGGGAGGAAACAAGGCTATTGCGCACCCGGGGAAACCTGGGCGGTCCCGTCGTTCGCATCGGCCCCGTGGGGCATAGACAGGAACCGGCAGCATGGCGCGCACCTTCATCGACATCTCCGTCACCCTCGACAACGACGTGGTGGCCGATCCGCCCTTCATGCGTCCGCATATCGAGTACCAAACGCATAAGGACACGCTGGGCGAATTGACGATGTTCTTTCCCGAGCTGAACCCCAACGATATGCCGGATGCGGAATTCGCGGCGGCCGAAACGGTGCGCCTTTCCACCCACAATGGCACCCACCTGGATGCGCCCTGGCACTACGCGTCCACCATGAACCAGGGGGAGCGGGCCATCACCATCGATGAGGTGCCGCTGGAATGGTGCTTCAACCCCGGGGTCAAGCTGGACTTCCGCCACCTGCCCGATGGCCACGTCGTCAGCGCCGCCGAGGTCGAGGCCGAGTTGGCCCGCATCGGCCACACCCTGCGGCCCTTGGACATCGTGCTGGTGAACACCCGAGCCGGCTCCCGCTATGGTCATGGCGATTTCCTGGGCGCCGGCTGCGGCATGGGGCGGGAGGCGACGCTGTACCTGACGGAACGTGGGGTGCGCGTCACCGGCACCGACGCGTGGAGCTGGGACGCCCCCTTTTCCCACACCGCCAAGAAGTTCGCCGAGACCAAGGACGTCGGCCTGATCTGGGAAGGGCACAAGGCTGGCCGCGACATCGGCTATTGCCACCTGGAAAAGCTTTATAACCTGGAGGCGCTGCCCCCCAACGGCTTCACCGTCAGCTGCTTCCCGGCCAAGATCAAAGGGGCCTCGGCCGGTTGGACCCGGGCGGTCGCCATCATCGACGCGTGAGGATCACGTCCAGGAGGGGGCAGGCACGATGTCCGGGCGCAGGTAACGGCTGGGCGGCACGCCCAGCAGGCGCTTGAACATGCTGGTGAAGGCGGCGGGGTTGTCATAGCCTAAGTCCAGCGCCACCGTCGTCACCGCCTCCCCCGCCGCCAGCCGGGGCAGCGCCGCGAACAGGCAGGCCTGTTGGCGCCACGCCGCGAAGCTGAGCCCGGTCTCGCGGCGGAAATGCCGGGTGAAGGCCCGGCGGCTCATGCCCAGTTCATGGGCCCAGCCGTCTATGGTGGCATGTGGGTCGGGATCGGCCACGAAGGCGTGGCAGCGGGCGGCCAGCCGCGCCTCGGTGGGCAGGGGCATGGACAGGGGCAGCACGGGCAGCGACGGCAGCTCGTGCAGCAACAGCGCCATGATCAGGCTGCCCCGGCTTCCCTCGGGAACTTCGGCGGGCAACTCCGCCGCCTCGACCAGCAGCGCATGGACCAGGGGGGAGATGCCGACCACCTGGCACCGTTCCGCCCGGGGATCCAGCGCGCCCTCCTCCCGCGCCGGGGGCAGAACGGCGGGGGCGATGTACAGGCTGCGCATGGCGCCCGGGCCGGCGACCATCTCAACCTCATGCACCACGCCGGCGGGTATCCACACCGCCCGCTCCGGCGGCACCATCCAGGTTCCCTGCGCGGTGGCCACGGTCATGACCCCGCGTATGCCGTACAGCAATTGACAGCGGTTGTGCCGATGCGGCGGCAGGATGAGGCCCTGGGGATAATCGTTGCCCACCGCGAAAATCGGATCGGGCAAGTTCTCCAGCGTCTGGGACCAGACGTTCCGCACCATGGTGTTGGCCCACTGTGATAAGAAATTGGCCTGCCCCCGTAAGCGGGCCGACCCTTGCCGGGGTAGCTTGTCCACCGCCCGCTGAATTGCAAGCCATTTGGGCGGCGGGTGCCGTGAAAAAGGGGGGACGAGTGGTGAACCAAGCACAAGGTGTCATTGAAACCGCGCCCGCTGGGTCGGGCTTGGATGTTGGCCCGGCACCCGGCGCCAAGGTCGGGGGCACGGTGTTCACGGTGCTGGGGGCCATCAGCTTCTGCCACCTACTGAACGACATGATGCAGTCCATGCTGCCGGCGATCTATCCCATCCTGAAGGGCAGCTTCGATCTCAGTTTCAGCCAGGTGGGCTTGGTGACCTTGGTCTACCAGATCACCGCCTCGCTGCTGCAGCCCTTGATCGGCCTCTACACCGACGCCAAGCCCAAACCTTATTCTCTATCCATCGGCATGGGGTTCACTTTGGTGGGCCTGGTGCTGTTGGCCACGGCGCCCAGCTTCCCCCTGGTGCTGGCGGCGGCGGCCCTGGTAGGCACGGGGTCATCCGTCTTCCATCCGGAATCATCCCGCGTGGCCCGCATGGCCTCGGGCGGGCGGCATGGCTTGGCCCAGTCGCTGTTCCAGGTGGGGGGCAATGCCGGTTCCGCCCTGGGGCCGCTGCTGGCGGCCTTCATCATCGTGCCCCAGGGGCGGGGCAGCATCGCCTGGTTCTCATGCGCCGCCTTCCTGGGCATGATCGTCCTTGCCAGGATCGGCCTGTGGTACAAGCGCAACGCCAAGCCCAAGGCCGCCAAGGCGGCGAAGGAGGATCTGACCGGCCTCACCCCGCGCCAGGTGGGCCTGGCCTTCGCCATCCTGCTGGTCCTGATCTTTTCCAAGTATGTCTACCTGGCCAGCATCACCAGCTACTTCACCTTTTATCTCATGCAGACCTTCGGCCTGTCGGTGAAGGCGGCGCAGTTGCACCTGTTCATCTTCCTGGGCGCCGCCGCCGTGGGCACCATCGCCGGCGGACCCATCGGCGACCGCTTCGGGCGCAAGCATGTCATCTGGTGGTCCATCCTGGGCGTACTGCCCTTCACCCTGGTCCTGCCCTACGCCAACCTGTTCTGGACCAGCGTGCTGAGCGGTGTCATCGGCGTGTGCCTGGCCTCGGCCTTCCCGGCCATCGTCGTCTATGCCCAGGAACTGATGCCGGGCAAGGTCGGCACCGTTGCCGGCCTGTTCTTCGGCCTGGCCTTCGGGGTGGCGGGCGTGGCCGCGGCGGCCCTGGGCTGGCTGGCGGACCTGACCAGCATCACCACCGTCTACAAAATCTGCGCCTACCTGCCGGCCCTGGGCATCCTGACGGTGTTCCTGCCGGATATCGAGGGGGCGATGAAGCGGGCGCGCCAGGCGGGGTGAGGAATCACGGCGTCTTGCCGCGCTCTAAGAAATAGTCCTCGCCCTCATAGAGATAAATGGCCTTACCGTCACCCAGGAACAAAACCCGGCCAACGGGACCTTTGTCACAGGCAAGCCGCGCATCAATGACTGACCCCTTCTGAGGAATGAGGTTCTTGGCGCTCTTGGGCAAGTTGGTGCCAAAGAGTTTCATGACCTGATCGCCAGGAATGGCCCGGTTGGGATAAGAGGCATTCGTGCAGGTGATTGAGAAGGGGTCCGTGAACGATGTCGGGGCGAAGGTGAATTTCGTCCCCACCTCTTCCGGTCGCCGACCTGCGCAGTCCCTGCAGAGGACCTTGGTGACCGTCCATGTCCCGAACATCTCGGGCTTACCTTGAGTATTTCCCATCGGCTTGACATGAACACCCTCATCGGCAGTGGCGTTCGACGCTGAAGCAGTGAAGATAAGAGCAACGGCAAGTAGCAATCTCATTGGTATCGACCCTGCTTGTCGTCAGTGCGCTTTGCGCTCAATCAGAAAGTCGACGCTCTCGAAGAGATAGATTGCCTTGTCATCCCCCAGGAAAAGCACGCGGGCGTAGGGGCCGCCGCCGCAGTTCAGACGCGTGTCTATGACAGTGCCGCCGGCGGGAAGCAGCTTTTGGGCACCCTTAGGTAGTTTGAATAGTTTTACCGCCTCTGGACTGGATAGGGCCCGGTTCGGATAGGCCACGTCTGAGGCGCAAGTCGTTGAGAAGGGATCGGTAAACGCGGTGCCGGAAAGAATGATTTCCGTACCGACCTCTGCCGGCTGCCGGCCCTTGCACTGGCTGCACAACACTTTGGTCACGGTCCAGGTCCCGAACATTTCGGGCGAGCCTTGAGGGTTGGCCATCGGTGGCAGAGCAACATCCGCTTGGACAGCGGCGGTCAGCATCATCCCCATTGCGAAGACGGTTGCAGCCAACAGCTTCATTGTGCAGGCCCCTTGTAGCGAAAGAACTCCTTCTTGCGTGGCCACCACCAGGTATCAGGTACCTTGACCCGACCAACGCCTTTGGACTGCATCCCTACGAATTCAGACGACGAGAGCATGATGGCGACATGGGCGGGGAAATCATGCCTGATACCATTCTTGGTCACTTCGTATGGAACCTGACCTTTTGGAAAATAAACGATATCGCCTACCTGAGGTGGTCCTAGCACGGGCTCAAAACGTAGCCGATCCGCCGCGATTGCGGCTGAGGATTCCCGAACGAAATGCGGATTGACGGTCTTGATGGCCAGCCAAACGAAGTATGAGCAGTCAAACGCACTATCTGAAATAGGCGGAGTGGCATAGGCCGCATCCGATTTCGTGCTCCAAAGATTGAGTGCAGCAGTGGCTATACGTTCGGAAACAGAGGGTGGTGGCTGCTGGTCCATCGCGCGTCACGTGGAGGTTCATTCAACGCAGCAATGGTTGTATCGCTGGCGCCGTCTTCAAGGGGGCGGAGATCAAAAAAAAGGGGCCGCCCCCCATGGACGGCCCCTTCTCCACTCGCTCTCAGCTGACGCCCGGCCTTACTTGGCCTCGGCCGTCCAGGTGTTCAGCCAGCCTAGCACCTCCTGGTGCCATTGGACGGAGTTCTGGGGCTTCAGTACCCAATGGTTCTCGTCGGCAAAGTAGACCAGCTTGCTGGGCACGCCCTTGCGCTGCAGGGCGGTGAAGGCGCCCAGGCCCTGCTCGAAGGGGATGCGGAAGTCGCGGCCGCCGTGGATGATCAGCTGCGGCTTGGTCCACTGGTCGACATGGTTGGCCGGGTTGAAGCGCTCGTACCCGGCCGGGTTCTCCCAGACCTTGCCGCCGTTCTCCCATTCGCTGAACCACAGTTCCTCGGTGGAATAGCCCATCATGCGGTTGTCGAAGACGCCGTCATGGTTGACCAGGCACTTCCACGGGCCGTTCCAGTTGCCGGCGATCCAGTTGATCATGAAGCCGCCGTAGCTGGCGCCCAGCGCGCAGGCCCGGTCGCCGTTCAGGAACGGGTACTTGGCCAGCGCCGCGGCCCAACCCTTCTGCAGGTCTTCCAGCGGGCGGTCGCCCCAATGCTGGCTGATGGCGTCGGTGAAGGCCTGGCCATAGCCGGTGGAGCCATGGAAGTCGATCATGACCACGGCATAGCCGGCACCCGTATACGCCTGCGGGTTCCAGCGGAAGCTCCAGGCGTTGCCGAAGGAGCCCTGGGGGCCACCGTGGATGATGAAGGCCACCGGGTACTTGTGGCCTTCCTGATAATTGGCCGGCTTCACGACATAGCCGTGGACCGCTTCGTTGTTCCACCCGGGGAAGCTGAACTGTTCATAGGCGCCCAGCGTGACGGCGGCCAGCGTCTCGGCGCCCACATGGGTCAGCTGCTCCGCCTTGCCGCCCTTCAGCGACACCTTGTAGGCCTGCGACGGACCGGACAGGCTGTCGGCCATGTAGACCACGCCCTTGTCGCCGCCCTTCACCAGGTCGATGGCCGTCACATGGCCCTCACCCGTCAGCGCCTTCACGGCACCCGACTTCACATCGACGGAGAACAGCTTGGACTGGCCCACGTCGTAGGCCGTGGTCAGCAGGGTCAGGCCATCGGCGGTCCAGGCCAGCGTGTCGGCCGAACGGTCCCAGTTGGGGTCGATTTCGCGCGTCTCACCGCTCTTCAGGTCGCGGACCATGATGCCGAAGCGGTCGGCCTCGAAGGTCGGACGCTTCATGGCGCGCCAGGCCAGCTTGGACCCGTCGGGACTGAACACGGGGCCGGTGTCCATGGCAGCGTTGCCGGCCGTCAGGTTGGCCGGGGCGGCGCTGCCGTCCATGGGCACCTGCCACAGGTCCAGGTTGGTGCTCCACGGTTCCGTGCGGCCGGCCAGGCGGGCGGTGAAGACCACCGTCTTGCCGTCTGGGCTGATGGTGATCTCGCTGTCGTCGCCGAAGGGCTTGCCCGGCGCATCGCCGTCGAAGCCCTTCATCAAGGGCACGGGCGCGCCGGCGGCCACACCCTCGCCGTTCAGCGCCAGGGCGAACAGGTGGTTGCGGGTGCCGTCGGCCCACTCGTCCCAATGGCGGACGAAGACCTTGTCGAACACCACGCCGGTGGACTTGGCGATGTCCGCCGGCTTGGCCGGCTTGTCGCCCGTCTCGGTGCCGGGGAACACGGCCATGGACACGACGATGTGCGTGCCGTCCGGCGCCAGGTTGAAGCTACCCACGTCCAGCGGCAGGGCGGTCACCTGGGTGACCTGGGTGCCAGCCGCATCCGTCTTCCACACCTGCTGGCTGCCGGACCGGCCGGACATGAAGTAGAGGCTCTTGCCATCGGCCGACCAGCGCGGGGTGCTGGCGCCGCCATCGGAAATGGCCAGGCGGTGGCCGTCGCCCTTGCCATCGATCTCTTTCACCCACAGGGAGTGGGTGGCCTTGTTGTTGGCGTAGTCGACGGTGCGGACATCGAAGGCCAGCAGGCGGCCATCGGGCGAAACGTGCGCGTCGCTGGCGCGGTCCATCGTCGCCAGTTCCATTGGCGTCAGGCCGTGCTTGGCTGCCTGCGCGTCGGCCGGCGTGGCGGCCAGGGCCAGCGTCAACGCCAGCGGCGCGCAGAAAGTGACGCGCCGGGCCAGGCCCAGGGCGGAAACGGATCGGTCCATCAAGCTCTCCAGAAAGGCAGGAACCCCATCGGCCTTTGCGGCCGCTTGGCGGCCGTCATAACCCAAAACGCTTCCCAAGCCTACCGCCCAGCGGCGTCGTGCCACCACCTGCCCCGGTACCCGTCCCGAAACAACCAGCCGGCCAGGCCACCCAGCGCCCCCGTGAAGACGGACAGCGCCGTCCCCAGCGCCAGGATGGCGGCGGGCACGTCGCCCAGCCGCCACGACACCAGAATGCCTATGAGGGCGCAGGCGCCGCCCACCAACGCGCCGCCCATGACAGCGATGGACAGCCCGGTCCGGGTACGGCCGTAGAGGAAGCCGGCAAGGGCGGAGATGGTCATGCCCCCCACGGCGAAGAAATCGGCGATCACCGGCACGTAGTGGCCGGCCACCACCATGGCCACCTGCAGCGCCGTGCCGGCCAGCATAGCTCGGAACAAGATGCTCCCCGGCATGGGCGTCGGTTTCCTCCCGTGATGAGTGAGACGATCCTGAACCATCGGCGGGGACAGCACCACCCACAACAACGGCGGAAAAGGTTACAGACCGCACCCGTCTCTGCCGGGAAAACCGCCGGATCGGCCGCTGGACGCCCCCTCCCGTCATCGGGTGGCCATGCTACGAACCCGCAGGTACGCTGGGGTTGGCGCGTTTTCGATGTCATGACAGGTTGACTGGCACGCCTTCTGCTATGCTGGTCGCCACCAAGCGTACGCGTACCCAGGAACGCCGGCAATGATCGGCGGCCTTCGATCCAAAAGCCCGGGAGGCACCTAAGATGAAGTCCAAGAAGACTTTCGTTTCCGCCCTATTCGGCGCCAGCGCCCTATCCGCCGTCCTGGCCATGCCGGCCGCCGCCGAGGATGTGGTGCGCCTGGGTAACCTGAAGCTGGCCCACTTCGGCGCCGTGTCCTACACGCAGATGCTGACCGACTGCGGCATCAAGGTGGAGGAGCGGATTTTCGCCAAGGGCCCCGATATCATGCAGGCCATGGTGGCCGGTGAGCTGGACGTGGGCGCCACCGCGTCCGAGGCCGCCATCTCCGGCCGCGCCGCCGGCGCCCCCATCTACATCGTCGCCGGTTTCGCCAAGGGCGGCGCCCGCCTGGTGGCGGCGCCCGACGCCAAGGTGACCAAGGTCGCCGACCTGAAGGGCAAGAAGGTGGGCGTCACCCGGGGCGGCATCCAGGAGGTGCTGCTGGCCGCCGAGCTGGCGCAGAACAACCTCACCTGGTCCGACCAGCCGGGCAAGGACGTGCAGATCGTCTACCTGAACTATCCGGACCTGAACCAGGCCCTGATGCTGAAGCAGTTGGACGCCATCATGCAGACGGAGCCGCAGGGCTCGCAGGCCGTGAACGGCGGCTTTGGCGTCGAGGTGATGAAGCCCTACGACACCGCCATCGGCAGCCCCGTGCGCACCCTGGTGATGTCGGAGGAGTTCCACGACAAGCACAAGGCCGTGGCCGAGAAGTTCATGCGCTGCTTCGTGAAGGCCACCAAGACCTTCATCGACAAGCCGGAGGTGGCGTCCAAGTATGTGCGCGAGACGCTGTTCAAGAAGCAGTTGACCGAGGCCGACTTCAACAGCGCCATGGGCAACGCCCAGTACAGCTATGACATCGACCCGGCCCAGATCCAGATCACGGCCGAGACCATGGCGAAGTATGGCGTGTCCAAGATGGCCAAGGTGCCGACCGCCACCGATTACGTGAAGCTGGACCTGCTGGCCGACGCCAAGAAGGAATTGGGTATCCAGTAAGGCTCCAGGGCCCGCCGTTCCTGAAAGCGGCGGGCCCTTTTTCGATCCGCTTCTTTCGCGCTTTCATGGGGAGTACCCGAATGCGGCGTAACACTTGGTTGGCGGCCCTGCAGGGGGCCGTCGTGCCGCTCGTGCTGCTTGCGATTTGGCAGGCGGCGTCCAGTTCCGGCTTGGTCAATGCGAAGATCCTGCCCTCGCCCGTGGCGGTGGCGGTGCGCTGGTGCGCCTACCTGGCCCCGGCCGAGCCGTTCGATCCCGCCAACAGCAGCTATATCGCCTGGATATTTTCGGGCGAACTGATCACCGACGCCATCGGCAGCCTGTATCGCGTCGTCATGGGTTTCCTGGTGGGGGCCGTGCTGGCCCTGCCCCTGGGCCTGGCCATGGGCGCCAGCCGGGCCGCCTTCCGCTGGCTGAACCCGCTGGTGGAGGTGCTGCGGCCCATCCCACCCATCGCCTATATCCCCCTGTCCATCCTGTGGTTCGGCCTGGGCAACCCGCCGGCCATCTTCCTGATCTCGCTGGGCGCTTTCTTTCCCGTGCTGGTGAACACCATCGCCGGGGTGCGCCAGGTGGACGGCATCTATCTGCGCGCCGCCCGCAACCTGGGGGCCGGGCCCCTCACCATCTTCCGCCGGGTCATGCTGCCGGCGGCCACGCCCTACATCCTGTCGGGCGTGCGCATCGGCATCGGCACCGCCTTCATCGTCGTGATCGTGTCGGAGATGATCGCCGTCAACAACGGCCTGGGCTTCCGCATCCTCGAGGCGCGGGAGTACTTTTGGTCCGACAAGATCATCGCCGGCATGCTGACCATCGGCCTGCTGGGCCTGGCCATCGACAGCGGCGTCACCCGCATCAACAACCACCTGCTGCGCTGGCATCGCGGGCTGGAGCACTGAACCATGTCCGACATCCTGATCAACCACGTCTATAAGCGCTTCGCCGTCCCGGGGAATGAGGTGGTGGCGCTGAAGGACATCAACCTGGACATCGCGGCGGGGGAGTTCGTCTGCCTGTTGGGCCCGTCCGGTTGCGGCAAGTCCACCCTGCTGAACGCCATCGCCGGTTTCTCCCACCCCTCGGAAGGTAGCATCACCGTAGGCGGGCGCCCGGTGGTGAACCCTGGGCCCGACCGGGGCATGGTGTTCCAGGAATACGCCCTGTTCCCGTGGATGACGGTGGCCAAGAACGTCCGCTTCGGGCTGGAGGTCAAGGGCATGGCCAAGGACGCGGCCGACGCCCGGGTGCGCGAGCTGCTGGACATGCTGGGCCTCTCGGAATTTGGCGAACGCTTCCCCAAGGATCTGTCCGGCGGCATGCGCCAGCGCGTGGCCATCGCCCGCGTCCTGGCGCTGGACAGCCCCGTCCTGCTGATGGATGAGCCGTTCGGAGCGCTGGACGCCCTGACCCGCCGGTCCCTGCAGGATGAGCTGCTGAAGATCTGGGCGCGCCTGGGCAAGACTATCGTCTTCGTCACCCACTCGATCGAGGAGGCCATCTACCTGGCCGACCGCATCGTCGTCCTGACCTACCGCCCCGGCACCGTGAAGCGCGACATCCGGGTGGAGATGCCGCGTCCGCGCGACGCCGCGTCGCCTGAGTTCAACGCCCTGAAGCGCGACCTGTCGCGCCTGGTGTCGGAGGAGCAGCAGCGGCATGAGGCGGCGGAACGCGCCGGCCTCACCACCGACTGATCCCGCCTTGGCGCGGTCCCTTCCCCTGGCCCGACTGTCCATTCGACCTGGCGGCATCGCGGCACTGCTGCTGGCGGCGGTGGGGGCCGTGGGGCTGTGGGTGCTGGCGGTGGGCCATGCCGAGCGGCGGGCGGTGGAGGCGGTGGCCGCCGACGCCCGCCACCGGTTGGAGATCTACGCCAACAACCTGGACAGCGCGGTGGAGCGCTTCGACTACCTGCCTTCCGTCGCCGCCCGCGACCCGGCGGTGGCGGCGCTGGCGGCGGCCGGTGCCGGACAGGCCGACGCGGCCGACGTCGATCGGGTGAACCGGTATCTGGAGGCGGTGAACGCCAGCGCCGGCTCCGCCGTCCTCTACCTGATGGATGCCGCGGGCCGCACGGTGGCGTCCAGCAACTGGAACAGGCCGGACAGCTATGTCGGCGTCGATTTCTCATACCGGCCTTATTTCAAGGACGCGCGGGACAAGGGCCTGGGCCGTTTCTACGGCGTGGGCACGGTGACCCGGCTGCCCGGCTATTTCATCGCCGCGCCGGTGGAACGCGAGGGCCGGCGTGTGGGTGTGCTGGCCGTCAAGATCGTGCTGGACGCGCTGGAGGATGGCTGGCGCGTCTCTCACGACGCGGTGCTGGTGGCGGACCGCTTCGGGGTCGTCTTCCTGTCATCCAAGCCGGAATGGAAATTCCATGCCCGCCGCCCCTTGGATGCCGGGACGCTGAAATACCTGGAAGATACCCGGGAGTATGTGGGGCTGGAGCATCCGCCCCTGGTCCTGCCTCGGTCCCTTCAGGTTCATCCGGCCTTGCTGGTGGAACGGGACCTGGGCCGATATGGCTGGACCATCGCGTTGGCGGCGGACGCCCACCCGGTGGAGCAGGCGGCGACCACGGCACGCATCGGGGTGGCGCTGCTGCTCCTTCTGCTGCTGGCCTCCGGACTGTATGTACGCCAGCGGGTGAAGCGCCTGCGTGAACAGCGCCTAGCCAAGGACACGTTGGACCGCGCCTATCAGGACCTGGAACGCCAGGTGGAGGCGCGGACGGTCGACCTGCGCGATGCCCAGGCCGAACTGGTGCAGGCGGCCAAGCTGGCCATGATCGGCCAGGTGGCAGCCGGCGTGACACATGAGCTGAACCAGCCGCTGACGGCCCTGCGCGCCCTGGCCGACAACGCCCGCCTGCTGCTGGAGCAGGGCCGTCAGGCGGAGGTCAGCCAGAACCTGGTCCACATCGCCGGCCTGGTCGACCGCATGGCCAAAATCTCCAGCCAATTGCGCAACTTCTCCCGCCGCAGCGAGGGGCCGGCCCAACCCGTCCCCCTGCCCGGCGCGGTGCAGGAGGCGCTGGCCCTGCTGGATCGCCGCCTGAAGGAGGCGCGGGTGCAGGTCACGGTGGACGTGCCGGAGGTGACCGTGGCCTTCGATCCCGTGCGGCTGCAGCAGGTGCTGGTCAACCTGGTCCGCAACGCGGAGGATGCGACGGCCGGGGTTGCCGAGCCCCGCATCGCCATCACCGCCGAACCGGTCTTGCTGGACCACCGCCCCGCCGTGCGGGTGGCGGTGGCGGACAACGGCCCCGGTTTGGCCCCGGCCGTGCGCGATCGCCTGTTCGATCCCTTCGTCACCACCAAGCCGGGCGGCCAGGGCTTGGGGCTGGGCCTTGCCATCTCCCTGGCCATCACCCAGGAATATGGGGGCCAGTTGGAGGCCCGCGATGGGGAGGCCCGTCCCGGTGAAGGCGCCGGCGCCGTCTTCCTGCTGACCCTGCCTTTGATCATAGCTGAGCGTGATGAGCCAACCGCCTGATATCACTCCCGTTGTCCTGTTCGTGGATGACGAGGAGATCATCCGCCTGACCGTGCGCCAGACGCTGGAACTGGCGGGTTTGGCCGTGACGACCTACCCGACGGCGGAGGCGGCGCTGGCCGACCTGTCGGTGGACACGCCCGGCATCCTGGTGACCGACGTGCGCCTGCCGGGGATGAGCGGGCTGGACCTGCTGTCCCGGGCGCGGGCGCTGGATGCGGAACTGCCGGTGGTGCTGGTGACCGGCCAGGGCGACATCTCCATGGCCGTGCGGGCCATGCAGGACGGCGCCTATGACTTCATTGAAAAGCCCTTCGTCACCGAGCATTTCGTGGAGGTGATCCGCCGCGCCCTGGAAAAGCGCGCCCTGGTGCGGGAGAACCGGCGTCTGCGCGAGGCGCTGGAGCGGAACGCGGCGGTGGAAAGCAATCTGCTGGGGCAAAGCCCCGCCCTGGCGCGGGTCCGCCGCCTGGTGACCGACCTGGCGGGCACGGACGTGGACGTGCTGGTGCTGGGGGAGACGGGCACGGGCAAGGAACAGGTGGCCCGCGCTCTGCACGAGGGCGGCCCCCGGGCCGCCTATCCCTTCGTCGCCATTAACTGCGGCGCCATTCCGGAAAGCATGTTCGAAAGCGAGATGTTCGGGCATGAGGCCGGCGCCTTCACCGGGGCCGCCAAGCGCCGGGTGGGCAAGATCGAATACGCCCATCGCGGCACCCTGTTCCTGGATGAGATCGAGAGCATGCCGCCGGCCCTGCAGGTCAAGCTGCTGCGGGTGCTGCAGGACCGGGCGCTGGAACGGCTGGGCGGCAACGACCGGGTGGCGGTGGACCTGCGCGTGGTGGCGGCCACCAAGGAGAACCTGCTGGATCTGGCCAATGCCGGCCGGTTCCGCGCCGACCTTTATTACCGGCTGAACGTCGTCAGCCTCACCCTGCCCCCCTTGCGTGAGCGGCGGGAGGACATCCCCCTACTGTTCCAGCATTTCGCCCTGCAAGCGGCGGCCCGGTTCCGCCGGCCCTATGCCGAGCCGCCGGCGGCCCTGCTGCGCGCCCTGATGCTGAAAGACTGGCCGGGCAATGTGCGCGAGCTGCGCAACGCCGCCGACCGCCATGCGCTCGGTCTGACCGAGGATGAGATATCGGGCGCGGAGGGGGGAACGACCGCAAACGCCCCCCTGGCCGACATCCTGGATGGGGTGGAGCGCCATTTGATCACCGAGGCGTTGCGCGCCAGCGGCGGCCAGGTGACGCGCGCCGCGGAAACGCTGGGCGTGCCGCGCAAGACGCTGTACGACAAGATGAAACGCCTGAACATTGGCGGCGCGGAATGAATGGGGGAACCGAATGAATGCCGATCCCGTGATCCTGACCGTGGCGCCCAACGGCGCCCGGCGGCTGAAGACCGACCACCCGGCCATTCCCCTGGACCCGGCAGAGATCGCCCGGGACGCCGCCGCCTGCCTGGAGGCGGGCGCCGCCATGATCCACATGCACGTGCGCGACGCCCAGGGGCGCCACCTGCTGGACGCTGATGCCTATGCCGCCGCCACCCGGGCGGTGCGCGATGCCGTGGGTGACCGCCTGGTCGTCCAGGTGACGACGGAGGCCGCCGGCCTGTATCACCCGCCCCACCAGATGGCCGTCATCCGCGCCCTGAGGCCAGAGGCGGTGTCGCTCGCCATCCGCGAACTGGCGCCCGACGCTGCGCATGAGAAGGAGGCCGCCGACTTCTTCGCCTGGCTGGCGCGGGAGCGGATCATGGTGCAGACCATCCTCTATTCCCGCGACGACCTGCTGCGCTGGCACGATCTGCGCCGGCGCGGCGTGGTGCCGGAGGTGCCGCACTTCCTGTTATATGTCCTGGGCCGCTACACCGCCGGCCAGGTCAGCGACCCGCGTGACCTGCTGCCCTTCCTGGAGCCGGTGGCGGACGCGGCCCAGGACAACACCGGCGACGTGCCCTGGGCGGTCTGCGCCTTCGGCCGGCGGGAGAACGCCTGCGTGCTGACCGCCACCGGCCTGGGCGGCCACATCCGCGTTGGCTTCGAGAACAACCTGCACTTGCCAGATGGCGCCCTGGCCTCGGGCAACGCCGCCCTGGTGGCCGCCGCCGCCCAGGGCGGGCGGCTCATGGGGCGCCCGCCGGCGACGGCGGACGACGTGCGGGCGCGGTTCGGAGCATAATAGAACCGCCCCTTCCAACCCAGTGGCATTTAATTGTTCGGCAGGGGTTGACGGCCGTACCCGAGGCAAAGGGTATGGCCGAAAATGTCGTGTCCGACATCGAACTTGGCTGACCTGTAGGTGGCGGGGGTTAGCGTGGCCTGAACTCTTGGCATGGACTGGTCAACATATTGTTGTGCGCGGCTGAGATCGGTTGCCGATGGGGTCAGGATCTGAGGCGCCAGGATTCCGTCCCGATAATAAACGGTGTTGCCTTGACGAACCGAAATAGGCCCGAACATGGAAACCTGCTGCTGTAGCTGCGCCAAATGAATGCGCGTCTTCAAGTGACCCAGATAAAGGCTTTGTCCAGGCTCCACGGTAAAGGCAAAAGTACGGGCATGGAAACAAAGCGCCCAGGATTCTTGCTGAATAAAGCCAGTGAAAACGTAGGCCCCTGGACTTACGATGGCGTAAGAATAATTTGAATTTGCCGATTTTTTGAACAGTCGTCCTGTCCCGCCCGTCAAAGACAGAGTGACAAAGTTATTAGGTTCATCAAATGACGCGATGCTTGCAGCGTATTCTCCTGCAACGGGATCCATTTCCATGAGCAGGAGTGATTGGCTGTTGCTTGACTTGAAGGAAAGTTTCGTTGGGTCGTCCGATGCGCATCCAAAGAATGCCAGGCTCATAGCTACGAAGACGGCCCTTTTAAGGTGATTTTTGATAGATGAAGAAATGCCCAAGACAATTCCTTTAATGGCATGAAATGCAAGAGTGGTAAATTTAAGTAAGAACAGCCGTAGAAGACAACCAATTTTTGGTCTAAGGAACGGCTCACGCTTCGAAGCTACCAAAAAAGTCGTTCGGCATCACCGCCCCCTTGGTCTCTTCCATGATCGCCCGCATGGCGGCGGCGTCAGGGTGGCGGAGGCCGGCGCACCAGCGGCCGACGGTTGATCGGCTGCGCCCGATGCGCCGGGCGAATTCGGCGGCGGTCAGCCCCTGGGCTTGAAGATAGTCGGCGAGCGTCATGCGCGAAATGATGCGAGATGGGCAACTTATTGTCAATCGGTTGCCGGTATGGCGACTGACGGATGGTAGCCGCTGTGGCAACTTGGCTTGTATGACTGACCGCCCCCCCAATCGCATCCGCGAACTTCGTGAAGCCAAAGGCATGACCCAGGAACAGCTGGGCGCCCTGATCGGCACCGATAAGACGGTGATTTCCAAGCTGGAGTCCGGCCGCACGCGGCTGTCGCAGGCGCGCATGATGGCCATCGCCGCCAGCCTGGGCTGCGGCGTGGCTGAATTGCTGGAGCCGGTGGCGCCGTCGGTGCCCGGGTGGGGCGATGATGCCTCGGTCGAGGTGGCGGAGGTCGACATCTACGGCGACCGGCGTGGCGGCTTCCTGGCCAGCCATGAGGGACGGCCGCAGGGCTTCCGCGAGGATGAAACCATCGCCCAGTGGCGCTTCCCCGCCGCGTACCTGAGTTCCGAACTGCAGGTGCGGGCGGCGGCCGTGCGCATCGTCGAGGTGCGGGGCGATGGCATGGAGCCGACGCTGATGCCCGGCGACCGGGTCATGGTCAACCTGGCGGACCAGTCCCCCTCGCCCCCCGGCGTCTTCGCCCTATGGGATGGGCAAGGCGTGGTGATCAAGCGGCTGGAACTGATCATGGGCTCGCACCCGCCCTTGGTCGAAATCCGGTCGGACAATCCGCACCATCGCGTCTATGAGCGGGCGGCGGCCGACATCGACATCATCGGCCGCGTGGTGTGGGTGGGGCGGCGGCTGTAAAGGCACCCGTCCTCGGTGCGGAAGTTGTTAAATAGGCAACTTATGAATTGACGGGCGGTTGCTGTTCGGGCACCGTCAGGGCATCGGCTGTTCCGCCGATGTTCCCCTTCCCCAGTGCTGAACGCCTGTGGGGCCCTTTCCCTGTGGAGAGGCCTATGACCCGTCTTGAGCGCACGACCCATCTCTATTGGCAATTGGCTTGCCTGGCCCGGCACGACACTTTTATTGAGCTTGTGGTACGCGGCCTGGACGGGCTGGCGGTGGTGGCGCGCACCGCGCCCAGCTATCGCCTGCGCCGGGCCGCCGCCGCCCACGTCGGCGTGGCCGCCCGCGCCCAGGGCTTCCGCAATGCCCATGCCCTGGAACGGGCGGCGAACAGTCTTGCCGTCTCCCCGGTCGGCATCCGCCGGGCCGGTTCGTTAGCTGGCGATCAATCTTAGATGGTATGATGGGCGCGTCTATGGCGCTGGTTGTGTCATCCGCCCGATGCAAGCCAGCTCCCATCATCATGTCATTTGAAGGCTAATCGTTAGTATCCTAATGTTCATGGCATGGAACAAGCGCCCCCTCTTCCTCTTTCGCCCCGGCATCGGGCCTTCGGCCTGACGCTCTGCTATCTTGCGCGCTTCTGGCGGCGGGAGGCGGATGCGACCCTGAAGGCCTATGGTCAATCCGAGGCGACCACCCTGCCCCTGGTGGTGCTGGCCCGGCTGGGCGACGGCATCCGCCAAGGCCAGTTGGCCGACCATGTCGGGGTTGAGGGGCCGTCGCTGGTGCGGCTGGTGGACATGCTGGAAAGGGACGGCCTGTTGGAACGGCGCACCGATCCCCGCGACCGGCGGGTCAAGACCCTGCACCTGACGGCCGAGGGGCGTGCGCTGGCGGTGCGGCTGGACGACGCGCTGGACGGCATGCGCCGGCGTCTGCTGGCGGACGTGACGCCGGACCAGTTGGAGACGGCGTTGACCGTCTTCACGGCGGTGGAGCGGGCGCTAGGCCGGTCGCTGGGGGCGATGGACGGCGCCGCCAATGGGGCCGCCGATGGGGGCGCGCCATGACAGCGGCCGCCACCTGGTTCAAAGCGTGTTTCCGGGGCTGGTCCCAAGGCTTTGGCGACTGGATGTTCGCCGCCAAGACGGCGGCCGCCGCCCTGGCGGCTCTCTACATCGGTTTCAGCCTGGATCTACCGCGTCCTTATTGGGCGGCGGGCACGGTCTTCATCGTGTCCCAGCCGCTCGCCGGCGCCATGCGGTCCAAGGGCGTGTTCCGGGTGCTGGGCACCATCATCGGCGCCGTGGCCACCGTGGCCATCATCCCCAACCTGGTGGACGCTCCGCCCCTGCTGTGTGTGGCCATGGCCCTGTGGACCATGGCGTGCCTGACGCTGGCCCTGCTCGACCGCACCCCGCGCAGCTATGTTTTCATGCTCGCGGCCTACAGCACCGCCCTTATCGGTTTTCCCACCGTGACCGATCCCGGCACCGTCTTCGACGCGGCGCTGGCCCGGGTGGAGGAGATCACCGTCGGCATCCTGTGCGCCACCGTCATCGGCAGCGTCATTTTCCCCCGGGGCATTGGCCCCGTGGTCACCGGCCGTATCGATGCCTTCGCCGCCGATGTCGGCCGCTGGGCGCGTGAGGCCCTGTCGGGGGCGGAGGAGACGGTGGCTACCCGGTCCGACCGCCGCCGCCTGGCGGCCGACGCGGTCGAGTTGCAGATGATGGCCACCCATCTGGATTACGACACCAGTCCCCTGCATGGCCTGAGCCAGGAGGTGCGGCGCCTGCGTCAGCGGCTGGTGATGCTGCTGCCCATCCTGTCGGGGGTCGGGGATCGCGTGCGGGCCCTGAAGGCTGACGGTGGTCTGCCCGCCCCCTTGTCGGACCTGCTGGCCGATCTGGCCGACTGGGTGGACGATGTGGAGGCACCGGCGGAGGTCGCGGCGGCCCTGCGCGTCCGCATCGCGGCGCTGCGCGCGCCGCCCGCCGATTGGCGCGGCGTGCTGACCCTGAACCTGCTGACGCGGCTCAAAGACCTGATGGACGCCATCCAGGATTGCCGCGACCTGCGCCTGTATATCCGGGGCGGGGGGCATGGCCACCGGGTGCGCCGTCGGCGGGGTGGGCGCGCGGGGGCGGAGGTCGCCATGCACCGGGACCTGGGCATGGCCCTGTGGTCTGGCGCCGGCGCCGCCCTGACCATCCTGCTGGGCAGCGTCTTTTGGATCGGCACGGAATGGGCGGACGGCGCCATCGCCCTGGAAATGGCGGCCGTCGCCTGCTGTTTCTTCGCCGCGCAGGACAACCCAGTGCCGGCCATCCTGGATTTCGCGCTTTACAACGCCCTGGCCGCCATCCTGGCCGGCATCTACATCTTCGCCATCATGCCGCGTATCGACGGCTTCGTGATGCTGGCCCTGGTTCTTGGCCCCCTGTTCCTGCTGCTGGGCCGTGTCATCGCCAACCCGCGCCTGGCTGGCCGGGCCCTGGCGGTGGGCGCCACCCTCCCTACCCTGGCGGGCCTGAGTAATACCTACAGCGCCGACTTCGCCGCCTATCTCAACAGCGCCCTGGCGCTGGTCCTGGGCATGGGGTTCGCCGGGCTGGTGACGGCGCTGGTGCGGGCGGTAGGCGCGGAATGGGGCGCCCGGCGCATCCTGCGCGCCTGCTGGACGGACATTCGTGGCGTGGCCGACATCCGCGTTCCCGCTCCCGATGGCGCCCTGGGCCCGGTGTTCACCGGCAGGCTGCTCGACCGCATGGGCCTGCTGGTGCCCCGTCTGGCCGCCCTGCCGCCAGGATCGGAGGTGGCCGCGGCCGACGCCTTGGCCGATATCCGCACCGGCATCAACATCCTGGAACTCCGCACGGTCGAAGGGGCCCTGCCCAGCCCGGCCCGCGCGGCGTTGGACGCCGTTCTGGCCGACCTGGCGCAGCATTACAGCGCCATCAGCCGCGCCGGGGCGCCGCGTGCGCCGTCACCCACCCTGCTGGCCCGCATCGATGCCGCCCTGGCGGCTTTGCTGCCCCTGACGGACCGCAGGCCGCGCCAAGCCCTGCTGGCGCTGGCGGGCATCCGGCGGGCCCTGTCCGACGGCGTGCCCGACTTGCCGCCGTCCCCACCCGCCATTCCCCTGCCCCCCAACCCGGAAAGCCTGGCCGCATGATCGGCGAAATGGACATTCACGGTGTCTTCGTGTCCCCGCTGCTGGTTTGGGGCGTGATCGCCTTCCTCATCTCTATGGCCGTCCGCTGGGTCCTGCGCCTGGTGGGTGCCTACCGTATGGTTTGGCACCGGCCGCTGTTCGACCTCGCCGTCTACGTCATCGTCCTGGGTGGCGTGGCGGCCCTGTTCGCTCACCACACCCCTCTCCCCTGAGCCCATTTTCCCCAATCCTGGACGCCGCCGCCATGCGCAGCCTCATCACCACCCTGACCCGTCTGGCCGTCACCCTGGTTGTAGTCGCCATCGCTGCCCTGGTGGGCTGGCGCTTCTGGATTTACTACATGGATGAGCCGTGGACCCGCGACGGCCGGGTGCGCGCCGACATCGTCGGCGTCACCCCCGACGTCTCCGGCCTGGTGGACGAGGTGCTGGTGCGGGACAACCAGACCGTGACCCGGGGCCAGGTGCTGTTCCGCATCGACAAGGCACGCTTCACCCTGGCACTGCAGCAGGCGGACGCCGCGGTGGCGGCCAAGAAAGCCAGCTTTGACGAGGCCGTGCTGGAACGGAACCGCTATCAGTCCTTGAGCGCGTCCGCCGTGTCGCGGGAAAAGCAGGAGCAGACGATCGCCGCCGCCCGCGAGGCGGAGGCCGTCTACCTCCAGGCCGTGGCCGACCGCAATGTCGCCAAGTTGAATCTGGACCGGACGGAGGTTGTCGCCACCGTGAACGGCTACATCACCAATTTCGACCTGCGCCCCGGCGACTACGTCACCGCCGGCAAGGCCGTGACCGCCCTGGTGGATAGCGACAGCCTGCATGTGCAGGGCTATTTCGAGGAGACCAAGCTGGGCCGCATCCACGTGGGCGACACCGTGACGGTGCGCCTGATGGGCGATCCCCGGGCCTTCACCGGCCATGTGGAAAGCATCGCCGCCGCCATCGAGGATCGGGAGCGGACGGACGGCAGCAATCTGCTGGCCAACGTGAACCCTACCTTCAGCTGGGTGCGCCTGGCCCAGCGCATCCCGGTGCGTGTGATCCTGGACCATCCGCCCGCCGACCTGCGTCTGATCCCCGGCCGCACCGCCACCGTGGCGGTCGTCGGCTCCGACGCCGTACTGAAGACGCCCCTGACCAGGCTGCCCCATGCCACGGACCCGCAGCAGGCCAACCCGCCTCCTCCAGCTGCGGCGCCCTCGCCCAAGCCCAAGGCGCGCTGAGCAACCCCTCTCAAGGACATCTCGCCGCAGTCTCACGAAACGCCGACAGCCGGCAGGCCGCCGCCCGTTTAAGCGATCAGGTGGCCCCTGGGCTGACGCCGGGGTGGCGCCAGGGGCTGATGGTTCGGAGGGTGTGGGGCGGAATGGCGGCGGTGCCAGACTGGGCGGCTACGGCCGAAGCGACGGCAACGGGCATGCCCAGCGCCGAGGCCATCCGGCGGGCCATCCTGCGGCTGCAGGCGGCGGTGGCCGAGAAACCCACCTCCATCGACATCCGTTTCAATCTGGGCGTCCTGCTGCAGGCTGACGGACGGCGGGACGAGGCGGTGGCGCAGTACCGCCAGGCGCTGATCCTTAACCCGTTCGAGGCGCGGGTTCATAACGCGCTGGGCATCGCGCACCACGACGCCGGCGACCTGGCCCAAGCCATGAGCTGCTTCGAGGACGCGCTGGCCAGCGATCCCGACGATCCCCAGGCCCACAACAACATGGGGCACCTGCTGCAGGTGGAAAACCGCCTGGACGACGCCCTCGCCTTTTTCGACTGGGCGCTGGCCCTGCGGCCCGATTATCCGGAAGCCTTGAACAACACCGGCGTGGTCCTGCAGATGCAGGGGCGGCTGGATCAGGCCATTGACCACTATCGCCGGGCCCTTTCCCTGCGGCCCGACTATGCCGCCGCCCACAAGAACCTGGGCATGACCCTGCTGGCCGCCGGGCGCTATGAGGAAGGCTGGCGGGAGTTCGAGTGGCGCTGGCAGGACGCGCAATTGGCCGCCGCCCGCCGGCCCTTCACCTGCCCGCAATGGCGGGGGGAGGACGCGCCCGGCCGCATCGTGCTGATCCATGCCGAGCAAGGGTACGGCGACAGCCTGCAATTCTGCCGTTACATCCCCCTGGTGGCCCAGCGGGGACTGCGCGTGGTGGTGGAGGTGCCGCTGCCCCTGGTGCGGCTCATGCGCCGGCTGCCAGGGGTGGACCAGGTGGTGGCCCATGGCAGGCCGCTGCCGCCCTTCGACCTGCATTGCCCGATGATGAGCCTGCCGCTGGCATTCGGCACCACCGTGCCGACCATTCCGGCGCCCATCCCTTATCTCACCGCCGATCCGGCGGAATCCGCGGCTTGGCGCCGCCGCTTGGCCGCCGAGGCGCCGGGCGACCGCCGCCCGGTGGTGGGGCTGGTCTGGGCGGGCGCCCCCCGCGCCGACACGCCTGACGTGGCGGTGGCCGACCGCCGCCGGTCCATGGGGTTGGCCACTTTGCTGCCCCTGTTGCAGGAAGACGGCGTCCGCTTCATCAGCCTGCAGAAGGACGCGGCGGAGCAGGACGTGCCCGCAAGCCTGGGCGGCTTGATCGACAGCGTCGCGGATTTCGCCGACACCGCCGCCTTGATCAGCAACCTGGATCTGGTGATCAGCGTCGACACCGCCGTCGCCCATCTGGCGGCGGCCATGGGCGTCAGCGTCTGGCTGATGAACCGCTTCGATAGTTGCTGGCGCTGGCTGCGCGGCCGCGATGACAGCCCCTGGTATCCCACCCTGCGTCAATTCCGTCAGCCGCGCCTTGGGGACTGGGCCAGCGTCGTCCAGTCCGCGCGCACAGCGCTGGCCGTCCCCTTCACCACTGGAATCCGCCCATGACCGCCCGCCCCATGCCCGCCGCGAAACCGCCCCTGACCCCGGGGAACAAGGCCTTCGCCGCGGCGCTGGTCCAGCACAAGGCTGGCCGGCTGGAGGCGGCGGCCGTGCTGTACCGCAAGGCCCTGTCGTTGATGCCGCGCCACCCGGAAAGCCTGCACCTGCTGGGCGTCGTCGCCTTTCAGCAAAAGCGCATGGCGGAGGCGGTGGATCTGATCACCCAGGCGCTGGCCCTGAAACCGGCCTTCCCGGAGGCGCTCAACAACCTGGGCACGGTGCGGGAGGCCACGGGCGACATCGATGCCGCCGCCGACTGCTTCCAGTGTGCCGTGGCGCTGAAGCCCGATTTCGCCGAGGGCCACAACAACCTGGGCAACGCCCTCAAGGCCCAGGGCAGGCTGGAGGAGGCACTGGTCGCGCTCGACCGTGCGCTGGCGCTCCGCCCCGCTTACGCGGAGGCGCACAACAACCGCGGCGTGGTGCGCCGCCTGCAGTCGCGCTGGGCGGAGGCGGAGGCGGGATTCCGCGCCGCCCTGGCGGCCCGGCCCGACTATGTCAACGCCCTCTACAATCTGGGCCTGGTGCTGCGCCTGACCGGCCGGATGGAGGAGGCGCTGACCTGGCTGGGCCAGGCGGTGAAGCGCGCCCCCGACCATGCCGAGGCCTGCTTCAACCTGGGCCTGGTGTTGCAGGATCTGGACCGGCATGAGGAGGCCTTGCCCCATCTGCGCCGGGCGGCGGCCCTGCGTCCCGATGACCCGGTGCCCCATGGCAGCCTGGGCACCACCCTGCAAACGCTGGGTCAGGCGCCGGAGGCGCTGCTGTGCTATCAGCGGGCGCTGGCGTTGAAGCCGGACTTCGCCGACGCCCACAACAACATGGGCCTCATCCTCTACATCCATGGCCGCTATGCCGAGGCGGAGAGCTGCTTTTCCCGCGCCATCACCCTGCTGCCGGATAATCCAAAGACTTACAACAACTTGGGGCTTGCTCTTCTGGCGCAGGGCAAGGGAACCGAGGCGGCGTGCGCCTTCGACCAGGCCATTGATGCCCAGCCGGACTACGCCGAGCCCTACAACAACCTGGGCATGGCCCTGCATGCCGAGGCGCAGATGGACCGGGCGCAGACCCAGATCCAGGCAGCCCTAGCCCTGAACCCGGATTATCCCGAGGCCCACAATAACTTGGGTGCCGTCTTTCAGGCGAAAGGCGAACTTGAGCGGGCCATATCCTGCTTCCGGCGCGCCATCGCCCTGAAGCCCGAGTACGGCGCGTGCCACAACAATCTGGGCATGTCGCTGCTGTCCGCCGGACAGTATGAGGAAGGGTGGCGCGAATATGAGTGGCGCTGGCAGACGCGCCAGATGACGCCCTACGCCCGCCAATTCCCCCAGCCGCAATGGCGGGGGGAGCCGGCGGCCGGCAAGACCATCCTGATCCATGCCGAACAGGGGCTGGGTGACACCCTGCAATTCAGCCGTTACCTGCCGTTGGTGGCGGCGCGGGGGCTCAGCATCACCCTGGCCGTCCAGCCGCAGGTGGCCCGCCTGCTGCGCCCCCTGCCCGGCGTGACCCACATCCTGGTGGAGGGGGAGCCCCTGCCACCCTTCGACCTGCAATGCCCGATGATGAGCCTGCCGCTGGCCTTCGGCACCACGGTCGAAACCATCCCGGCGGCGGTGCCCTACCTGGCCGCCGACGCGGCGAACATCGCCGCCTGGCGCGACCGCCTGGCCGGGGACGGTCCCGGCCTGCGCGTCGGGCTGGTCTGGGCCGGTAACCCTCGGCGCGACCGGCCGGAACTGGCGGCGGTGGATCGCCGCCGTTCCGTGGCGCCGGCGTTGCTGGCGCCCCTGGCCCAGGTGCCCGGCGTGCGGCTCTACAGCCTGCAGAAGGATGCGGTGCCGCCGGCGGACCTTCCCCTGATCGACCGTATGGCCGAGGTGGCGGACTTCGGCGACACCGCCGCCCTGATCGCCAACCTGGACTTGGTGATCAGTGTCGATACCTCTGTCGTTCACCTGGCCGGCGCCCTGGGCAAGCCGGTGTGGGTGATGAACCGCCATGACAGCTGCTGGCGATGGTTCCGAAACCGGAACGACAGCCCGTGGTACCCCACCCTGCGCCTGTTCAACCAGGCGACGCCGGGGGATTGGGATGGCGTGGTGGCGCGGGTGAGCGAGGCGCTGATAAACACGGTAAGCCGGCAACCGGTTGGGCTGGCTGGGGCTTGAACCAGGACCCGAAAATTGTACCGCTAGTCAGGAAATCTGCGGGTCTACCGTGGGGATGGGTGTCAATGGCTCGACCGGTATGATGCGGTCCCTCTGACGGGGCGAACCGCCACCGCTGCCTTTCCCCGCCGTGATCCATTCGACGGCATAATTGGGAGTGTTGTTGTCACTGCTTACCAGGGTGAGGCCCCGGGCGATGGCCATCGCAATGATCAGTCGATCCATTGGATCCTTATGTCCGTCGACCGTCGGTAGGCGCGTCATGTTCAGATAGTCCACAGCGGTAGGGGCGAGGAGAAAGAATCCCGCCTCGTCCACCACCAAGCGCTCAAAATCCTGAAGCAGTCCTTTGGCTTCTGGCCATTGGTTGGCTGAGAGTTTCATGGCCAACTCCTGGGCGGAAGCCAGTGTGGCAAAGACTTGATTGGCTGGATCTTCCAAAGCCAGCCGTGTGTCAGCGGCAAGATTATCCGGCTCGACTAGGGCCCAGAACAGGGCGTGGGTATCTAACAGTAACTTCAAGGCGTTTAGCCTTGCTTAAGACGACTTAGCCACCCCCAGGCGCTTAGGTCCTTTGGGCGCGGTGACCATGCGTTCAGACGATGGGCTGCTCTTGTTAGATAGAACGCGGCCCGCTTCGCCACGGCTTAAGCCATGGACGGTGATCGTGTAGGAAAGCGCCCGGCCCTCCTTGGTGTAGGAGCCGGAAACCGTCCGATCGTCCGCCTGCTTCGACTGCGATTTTTCAGCCATTTCAGCTTCCCCAGCCCGAAGCAATCACCCAGCTAATAATAATCAGGCCTGGGCGCGGCTTGGTCAAGGATGATGATGGGTTTCAGTTGAACTCCGCCAATTCCGCCTCCAGCCCGTGGCTGCGGCAGGCGGCGGTCAGGGTGTTCAGCAGCAGGACGGCGATGGTCATGGGGCCCACGCCGCCGGGCACGGGGGTGATGGCGCCGGCGACGGCTGCCGCCTCGTCATAGGCGACGTCGCCCACCAGGCGGGTCTTGCCGGCGGCGGCGGCCGCGGGATCGCGGGCGGGCACGCGGTTGATGCCCACGTCGATGACCGCGGCGCCGGGCTTCACCCAATCGCCCTTCACCATCTCCGGCCGGCCGACGGCGGCCACCAGGATGTCGGCGGTGCGGCACAGGGCCGGCAGGTCGGCGGTGCGGCTGTGGGCGATGGTGACGGTGCAGTCGGCCTGCAGCAGCAACTGGGCCATGGGCTTGCCCACGATGTTGGAGCGCCCAACCACCACGGCGTGCTTGCCCTTCAGGCTGCCCAGATGGTCCTTCAGCAGCATCAGGCAGCCCAGCGGCGTGCAGGGCACCAGCCCCGGCAGGCCCACGGCCAGGCGGCCGGCGTTGACGACATGGAAGCCGTCCACGTCCTTGTTCGGGTCGATGGCGGCCAGCACGGCGTTGCTGTCGATATGCGCCGGCAGCGGCAGTTGCACCAGGATGCCGTGGATGGCCGGATCGGTGTTCAGGCTGTGCACCAGCGCCAGCAGGTCGGCCTGGGTGGTCGACGCCTCCAGCCGGTGGGTGACCGAGTGCATGCCGGCGGCGTGGGTCTGTTCGCCCTTGTTGCGGACATAGACCTGGCTGGCGGGGTCCTCGCCCACCAGCACCACGGCCAGGCCGGGCTTCAGCCCATGGCGGGCGGTGAGGTCGGCGACCTTGGCGCCGATGCGTTCCCGCAGGCGCCCCGCGAACGCCTTGCCGTCGATGATGTGCGCCATGGCTTGATCCTCCGCCAGCCGAACCCGATAATTGGGCGGGACATTAGCCGCAGCGCCCTGCGGCGCCAATCCCTTGGCGGGCCGCGCCACCCGGACCCAGCCATGCGACACTGACACTGTGACAGGGGCCCGTGGGGTAACGTGGGCCTGTGACACGCCGCCCATCGGCATTTTTATATTTGACGTATAAATTCATATTTGATGTGCTGCGTCCGTCCGGCCCCGCCTGCCGGAGATAAAGAATACCCTGGGAGGGGACATGTCGGACGGCCATCCGCAGCAGCACCAAGCGGCCCCATCGGGAGCCCAGCCGAAATGGGTGGTTCCCATCGCCCTGATCGTCAGCCTGTTCTTCCTGTGGGGCGTGGCCAACAACCTGAACGATGTCCTGATCGCGCAGTTCCGCAAGGCCTTCGACCTTCAGGATTGGCAGTCGGGGCTGGTGCAGTCCGCCTTCTACCTGGGCTATTTCTTCTGCGCCATGCCGGCGGCCCTGTTCGCCCGCCGCTATGGTTACAAGGCCGCCATCGTCTTCGGCCTGGCGCTCTATGGCGTCGGCGCGCTGCTGTTCTATCCGGCGGCGGAACTGCGGGCCTACAGCGCCTTCCTGGGTGCCTTGTTCGTCATCGCCAGCGGCCTGGCCTTTCTGGAGACGTCCGCCAATCCCATCATGACCGTGCTGGGCGACCCGGCGGGCGCCGAGCGCCGGCTGAACCTGGCCCAGGCCTTCAATCCTTTAGGCTCCATCACCGGTGTCCTGGTGGGCCGGCAGTTCATCCTGTCCGGCGTGGAATACACGCCCGAGCAATTGGCCGCGATGTCGCCCGAAGCGCTGGCCCATTTCCGGGATACGGAGGCGATGGCCGCCCAATCCTCCTACCTGGTGCTGGGGTTGCTGGTGCTGCTGTGGGCCCTGGTGGTCTACGCCGTGCGCTTCCCCACCCTAGTCGATGGGCCGGAGGAGGCGGTGGATGACGGGGCGCCCTGGCAGGAGGGCGGCTTCCGCCGGCTGTTGCGCCATCGCCATTTCCTGTTCGGCGTGGTGACGCAGTTCTTCTATGTCGGCGCTCAGGTGGGGGTCTGGAGTTTCCTCATCCGCTATTCCCAGCACAGCGTGCCGGGCACGGGGGAAAAGACCGCCGCCGCCTATCTCACCCTGTCGCTGGTGGCCTTCATGGCCGGGCGTTTCGCCGGCACCGCCCTCATGGGCCGCATCCCGGCGGAACGGCTGATGGGCCTGTTCGCCGGTATCAACGTGGCGCTGTGCCTGGTGGGGGCCTTCGGCGGCGGCTGGCTGGGCCTGGGGGCCATGATCGCCACCAGCTTCTTCATGTCCATCATGTTCCCCACCATCTTCGCCCTGTCCTTGCGCGGCCTGGGCCCGCTGACCAAGCTCGGCTCGTCCTGGCTGGTCATGGCCATTATCGGCGGCGCCGCCATCCCGGTGGTCATGGGGCGGCTGTCGGATGTCACGTCCATCGCCGTCGCCATGGTGGTGCCGGGCTTCTGCTTCGCCGTGGTGGCCGCCTTCGGCCTGGCCGGGCGCGGCCTGCCGGCGGGGGAGCGTGACGGCCGGCTGAAGATCGTGGCCACGCATTGAGTTCCCCGCCATGATCGACGCCCATCAGCACATCTGGCGCCTGGGCCGCCATGGCTGCGCCTGGCCCACGCCGGACCTGGCCGTTATCCACCGCGACCATGACGGGGCGGAGCTGGAGGCCCTGGCCGCCCCGCTGGGCGTCACGGGCAGCGTGCTGGTCCAGTCCCAGCCCTGCGACGAGGATACCGATTATCTGCTGGCCGAGGCGGCGGCCCATCCCTTCATCCTGGGCGTGGTCGGCTGGGCCGATCTGAAGGCGGCGACGGCCCCCCGGCGCATTGCCGCCCTGGCGGAACAGCCCAAGATGCGCGGTCTGCGCCCCATGCTGCAGTCCCTGCCGGTGGACTGGATCGCCGATCCGGCCGTGGATGCGGCGGCCCGCGCCCTGGTCGCGCAGGACCTGACCTTCGATGCCCTGGTCCTGCCGCCCCACCTGCCGGCCTTGCTGGGGTTCGCCCGGCGGCATCCCGGTTTGCCCATCGTTATCGACCATGGCGCCAAACCCCACATCGCGCGCTGCGAGATCGAGCCCTGGGCGGCAGATATGCGGGCTCTGGCCGCCCTGCCCCAGGTCCATGCCAAGCTGTCCGGCCTGCTGACCGAGGCCGGCACCCGCACCACGGTCGAGGCGTTGAGGCCCTATGTCGACCTCCTACTCGATGCCTTCGGTCCCGACCGGCTGATGTGGGGCAGCGACTGGCCGGTGCTGAACCTGGCGGGCGACTATGCCGGCTGGCTGGACATGGCGCGCGGCCTGGTGCCGGCTGCGGCCCATGCCGCCGTCTTCGACGGCACGGCGCGGCGCTTCTACCGTCTTTAAAGCACGTCCTCGACCAGGCGGGCGCCCCATTCGCCCAGGCGCTCATCCAGGCCGCGATGGCGCCACGCCTCGGGATCGATGGCCTTGGCATGGGTCAGATCCTGCTGGAACATGGCCTCCATCTCCCGGCCGAAGCCGGCGCCCAGCACCACGGCGTTGATTTCATTGTTGAAGGCCACGCTGCGCCAGTCGAGGTTGGAGGAACCGACGGTGGACCAGTCGCCATCGATGACCGCCGTCTTGGCGTGCAGGATGGCGTCGGCGTATTCGTGGATGTGCACGCCGGCCGCCAGCAGCTCGCTGTAATAGCCGCGCCCGGCCATGACCGACAGGGGGCTGTCGCTGGGGCCCGGCACCAGCACGGTCACGTTCACACCCCGCCGCGCCGCCTGGCACAGCGCGCGGGCCAGGCCCGGCGTCGGCACGAAATAGCCGGTGGTCAGGTGAATGGAGGTGCGGGCCAGCGCCACGGCCACCAGCAGGCTGCGATAGATCAGGGGCCGCCCCTCCGTCGGCGCGCCGCTGAGGGCCTGCAGGACCGTTTCGCCCGGCCGGGTGCGCGGTGTGAGCGGGGGCGCGCTCAGCGGCGGGGCGGCATCTGGCCCTTGGGCCTGGCGCTGCTGCGCCCACGTTTGGGCATACAGGCCCTCGAACTCCGCCACCACCGGGCCGGCGACGCGCACGTCGGTATCGCGCCAGGGCCGCTGTTCGGGGTCCTGGTTCTCCGCGCCCCTGCTTTGCTCCCCGGGGCCCGCATGGTGGCGCCGGTCATAGACCGCGCTGATGTTCACGCCGCCCACGATGGCCACGGCATTGTCCACGATCAGCAGCTTGCGATGGTCGCGGCGGTTGACGTCCAGGGTCAGCAGTGCCGCCGGATCGATGGGGTTAAATGCCAGCAGGTTGACCCCGCCCTGGCGCAGGCGGGCGAAGACGCTGTCCGGGGTGTCCTGCGACCCCCAGGCGTCATAGATTAGGTTGACCTCCACCCCTTGCGCCCGCTTGGCCACCAGCTTTTCCGCGAAGCGTGACCCCTCCACCCCATCGAACTCATAGCTTTCCATGTCGATGCGGGTGCGCGCGCCATCCAGGGCGGCGTCCATGGCGGCATAGGTTTCGCTGCCGCTGCGCAGCAGGGTGACGCTGTTGCCGCCGACGAAGGGCGCGCCACCGATGATCTCCCCCTGACGACGCAACAGGTCCAGCCGGCCGGCGGCATCCGCCGTGGCCAGCGCCTGGGCGATGTCGGGATCGGCCGAAGGCAGCGCGGCGCAGCCGGCGAGGCTGCCGACCAAGGCAAGGGTGATAAGGGTGGTCTTGACGAAGCTTAGGCGGGGCGGCATGGGCACGGATCGTGCCACCGCCGCCCGCCGCTGGCCATTTCGACCAGCGGCGGAATGGGCCCCGATTTCCGGCTTAGATAGGCGTACTACCAGTGGCGGAGGCTTACCTCAGCCACTGGAGGCCGGCGACCACCGGCACCCGGCGAGTGTGGGGAATTTTATAAAACTTCTTACGCCGTCCAGCCGCCGTCGATGACGTGGATGGCGCCGGTGGTGAAGGCTGAGGCGTCGCTGGCGAGGTAGAGCGCCAGTTCCGCGATCTCCTCCGGCCGGCCCAGGCGGCCCATGGGCTGGCGGGCGACGAAGGCGGCCTGCGCCGCGGCGTAGTCGCCGGTGGCGGCCAGGCGTTCATCCAGCGAGGGGGTCTGCACCGTACCGGGGCAGATGGCGTTGCAGCGCACGCCCTTGCCCACGAAGTCGGCCGCGACCGATTTGGTCAGGCCGATGACGGCGGCCTTGGTCGCGCCATAGGCGAAGCGGTTGGGCACGCCCTTGATGGAGCTGGCGACGGAGGACATGTTGACGATGCTGCCCCTGCCCGCCTCCAGCATGCCGGGCAGGAAGGCGCGGATGGTACGGACCATGGCGGTGACGTTCAGGTCCCAGGAGAAGTCCCAGGCGCCGGCATCGCATTCCAGGATGGTGCCGGCATGGACGAAGCCGGCGCAGTTGAACAGCACGTCGATGGTGCCGACTTCCGCCGCCAGGGCGGCCACGTCCGCGTCGCTGCGCACGTCCAGCCGGCGCTGCCTGCAGCCCGCCACCTCGGCCAGCTTATCGGTGTTGATGTCGGTGGCGTAGACGGTGGCCCCTTCGCGCGCGAACAGCTCTGCCGCTGCCCGGCCGATGCCCTGCGCGGCCGCGGTCACCACCGCCGTCTTTCCCTCTAAACGTGCCATGAGAGTCTTCCTTTGTTCCTCAAACGCCGGCGGGGCATCCGCCCCTTGGCTATCTCGTTGCGCCCTGCGCGATCCCTGCGGGCTAAGCGGCCCGCGTGGGCAGGCAGGCGGGGCCCACCGGCTCGAACGATTTGTAGGTCAGGATGAATTCCTGGTGGCCCAGGGCCTCGGACACGGTGCGGTTGCCCGCCGCCGCCGCCTCGACCAGGCCCAGGATCTCGGCCCCCACCTCATCCAGGGTGGCCTTGCCCTCCAGGACGCGGCCGGCGTTCACGTCCATGTCGTCCGCAAGCCGGGTATAGGTTTCCGGGTTGGCGCAGACCTTGATGACGGGGGAGATGGCGGAACCGACGACCGAGCCGCGGCCGGTGGTGAACAGGATGACGTGGCTGCCCGACGCGATCAGTTCCACGATCTCCGCATTGTCGGAGATGTTGGGGAAGCCGAAGCGCGGCTCACCATCCGGCACCACGTCCATGAGGTACAGGCCACCGGACGGTGGGATGTCGCCTGGCTTGATCAGGCCGGTGATGGGCGAGGAGCCGGACTTGGAATAGGCGCCCATGGACTTTTCTTCCTGGGTGGTCAGGCCGCCCTCCGCATTGCCGGGGGCGAAGCTGCCGAAGCCCATGATGGTGTAGTAGCGCTCCGCCTTCTGCACGCAGGCCTCGATCTCCGCGCCCAGTTCCGGCGTGACGGCGCGGTCGGACATGATGCGCTCGCAGCCCACCAGTTCGCCCGTCTCCTCGAAGATGCAGGTGGCGCCGGCCTCGACCAGCCAGTCGAAGCAGCGGCCCACGGCCGGGTTGGCGGTGATGCCGCTGGTGCCGTCAGAGCCGCCGCAGATGGTGCCCACCACCAACTCATGGCGCGCCATGGGCGCCACCGGCGTCTGGCCGGCGATGGCCTTCAGTCGGCCCACGGCCTCGCGGCCCGCCTCGATGGTGGCCCGCGTGCCGCCGGCCTGCTGGATGACCAGGGTTTCCACCGGCCGGCCGCTGGCGGCCACGGCCTGGCGCAGGGCCTCGCGGTTGAAGCTCTCGCAGCCCAGGGACACCAGCAGCACGCCGCCGACGTTGGGGTGGGTGCACAGCTTGGTCATGATCTGGAAGGCGTAGCTGTTGGGATAACAGCCGGGGAAGCCGATCAGGTGCACGTCCATGTCGTCGCTGAGCGTGACGATGCGGCGGGCCACATGGTGGGCGCATTCCACCAGATAGGCGACCACGATGACGTTGCGGATACCCTTGCGCCCGTCGCTTCTCAGAAATCCACGCATCTCGCCCATATCAGTGGCCCCCTTCGCTGCCGCCGACCACCTGTCGTGTATGGCTGGCGATGTAATCGCTTTTCATGTTGTGCATGTGGACATGGCCGCCGACGTCCACCGCGGCGGTCATGGACCCGATGGGCGCGCCGTACTTCAGCACCTTGTCGCCGGCGGCCAGGGCGCGCCGGGCCAGCTTGTGGCCCACGGTCACGTCCTGGGCCGCGGTGACGGGCGTGCCGTCGATGTCCAGGGCGTCGCCGGCGCGGATGGCGGCGCGAACGACCAGCACATTGTCATCCGGATGCAGCAGGATGAGGGGGGAGATGGGCGTGCTCATGCGGCTTTCGTCGTGTTGGGAGTTAGCGGGGCGCGGTTGGGGCGGTGGGAATGGGGGCCTCGGGGTGCAACAGGCCATCATCGCGCAGGGCTTGCCACAGCGCCGGCGGGATGGCCGTGTCCATCAGGGCGCGGGTGTGGGCCACCTGTGCTGAGTCCGCCATGCCGGGGATGACGCTGGCCACCACCGGGTGGGCCAGGGGGAACTGCAGGGCCGCGGCCGCCAGCGGCACCCCGAACCGGTCGCATGCCGCCTCCAGCCGCCGCACGCGGTCGACGATGGCGGCCGGCGCGGGCTCATAATTGTAGTACAGCGGCGCGGCCCCCCGGGTGCCGTTCACCAGGATACCGGAATTGTAGGGGCCGCCGACGATGACCTTCACCCCCCGGGTGGCGCAGGCGGGGAAAAAACTGTCCAGCGCCGTCTGTTCCAGCAAGGTGTAGCGCCCGGCCAGCAACACCACGTCGAAGTCGGCGTGCCCCATGGCCTCCAGGCACACCTGCCACTCATTCACCCCCAGGCCGATGGCGCGCACCGCCCCTTGGTGGCGCAGTTCCCGCATGGCGCGATAGCCGCCGTCCAGGAATTGACGGAAATGGCCGGCGTGGGCGTCGCCGTGGGTGAGCGTGCCCAGGTCGTGGGCCAGCAGCAGGTCGATGCGGTCGCGGCCCAGCCGTCGCTGGCTTTCGGCGTAGGACCGCATGATCCCGTCATAGCTGTAGTCGAACACCGGCTCAAACGGCGCGGCGTCGGCGAAGCCGTGGCGCACCGGCCCGGCGTCCGGCGCCACCGGCACCAGCACCCGCCCCACCTTGGTCGACAGCAGCAGCTCTTCCCGGGGGTCCAGGTCGGCCAGCACGGCGCCAAGGCGGCTTTCGCTGAGGCCGAAGCCATAGTGCGGCGCCGTGTCGATATAGCGGATGCCGGCATCCACCGCCGCCGCGACGGCGGCGCGGGCGGCACCCTCCTCCACCCGCTGGTACAGATTGCCGATCGCGGCCGCGCCGAAACCCAGGGGCGGCAGTTCTGGACAATGGGGGGTGAAGATTGGAAAGGCGTCCATTCGGCTACCGCTGCTAACTCCCGGGGCGGGGTGATTTTCATTCATATACGAAATCACCTTCCGCATATAAAATCGGTGGCGGCGGCCCCGAAGTCAAGCGCGCTCACCATATCTTGCCCGGCGCCGCGCCAGGTGGCATAGCCCAAGAAGCGCAATTTACAGGCGGATACCCGCGATGACCGTCGACGCCCCCCTGCCCGACCTCGACACCCCCGACGACCTCGCGGCCGATAGCGGGGCGGAGGCTGTACGCAAGTACCGGGCGCCGGCGCTGGAAAAGGGGCTGGATATCCTGGAACTGCTGGCCAGCCATGGCATGCCCATGACGCCGTCGCAGATTTCCGCCCGGCTGGGCCGCTCGGTCAGTGAGCTGTTCCGCATGATCCAGGTGCTGGAGTTTCGGGGCTACATCGCCCCGGCCACGACGGCGGACGGCTATGAACTGACCAACAAGTTGTTCACGCTGGGCATGGCGCGGGCGCCCGTGCGCACTTTGCTGGAGGCGGCGTTGCCGCTGATGCGCGACCTGACCCTGGCCATCGGCCAGTCCTGCCACCTCGCGGTGGCGTCGGACGACCAGATGGTGGTGGTGGCGCGCATCGAGAATCCGGGGCATCTGGGCTTCTCCGTCCGCCCCGGCTATCACCGCAGCCTGGTGGAGGCGACGTCCGGTGTCGTGCTTTATGCCTTCCAGTCGCCGGATACCCAGGCCGTGTGGCGGGCCATGCTGGAGCGGGCTGTGGGGACGGACCGGGTGGCCCGCTTCATTGACCGTGCCGGGGCGGTTCGCGCCCGGGGGTATGAGCAGGCGGCCAGCGACTACGTCATGGGGGTGATGGACCTGTCCACCCCGGTCATCGGCCCCACCGGGGCGGCGGTGGCGGCGCTGACCGTGCCCTTCGTGCAGCACACGCCCCTGGTGCGGCCGTTGGCCGATACCATCGGGTTGTTGCAGACCACCGCCCGCCAGATCGCGGGGGAACTGACGGAACGGGTTTGAGGATGGCCGCCCGCGTTCCTGGCGCGCCCCGGCCATGGGGAGCCATGCACGCAGAAGGGGTGCGTGACGCGGCCGGTTTATGCTAGACCCGCGTAACTTCCTTCCAAATAATGCTCGCCTGCCTTGAGGAATAGTTCGCCGTGACGACGCAGCCGCCCCCCGCCCTTCACAGCCCCTATGTCCTGGTCCTGACCTGCCCCGACGTGAAGGGCGTGGTGGCCGCCGTCTCCAGCTATCTGGCGGACAACGACGCGTCGATCACTGAATCCAACCATTTCAACGACCAGCTGAACAACAGCTTTTCCATGCGCACGGCCTTCCGCCCCGATGGCCCAGGTTTCCCGGATCTGGAAAGCCTGCGCCAGGGCTTTCAGTTGATTGCCCGCCGGTTCCGCATGGATTGGCAACTGGTGGACATGACGGTGAAGCCCAAGGTGGTGATCGCCGTGTCGAAGTTCGGGCACTGCCTGTACGACCTGCTGCACCGCGCCCGCTCGGGCTCCCTACCCATCGACATTCCGGCCGTCATCTCCAACCACGACGACATGCGCTCCTTCGTGGAATGGAGCGGCATCCCCTATCACCACCTGCCGGTGAAGGGCGACCCGATGAAGCGGGACAAGGCGGCCCAGGAGGCCGCGTTCATGGACGTGGTGAAGCAGACGGGCGCCGACCTGGTGGTGCTGGCGCGTTACATGCAGATCCTGTCGGCCGACCTGTGCGGGCAATTGTCAGGCCGGTGCATCAACATTCACCATTCTTTCCTGCCCAGTTTCAAGGGGGCCAAGCCCTATCACCAGGCGCACGCCCGCGGGGTGAAGCTGATCGGCGCCACCGCCCATTATGTGACCACCGATCTGGACGAAGGCCCCATCATCGAACAGGGGATCGAGCGGGTGGACCATACCCAGACGCCGGAAGATCTGGTGGACATTGGCCGTGATATCGAATGCGCCGTCCTGGCCCGTGCCGTGCGCTGGCATATCGAGCGCCGCATCCTGGTGACCGGGCAGAAGACCATCGTCTTCAGCTGATCCCCAAAAGGCGGAAGGGCGGGACCAGCCCCGTGGCCAGTCCCGCCCCCTCCGAACAGATCAGGGACCTGTCAGATCAGATCCGCTGATCAGTGAGGCGCCACGCCCGTGGTGGTCGAGGTGCTGACCGAGCCGTCGACCTTGGCGGAGGTGCCGGCCACGGAGGCGGTTTCGTGGCTGCGCACGCTCGCCCGGTTTCGGGCGTTCACCCCGTGCTTGTCGCTGGGCGCCCCGCCACTGGCGTCAGCCGACAGGCTGGCGCCATCCTTGGTCGTGACCTTGGGGGCCGCTTCCCCAGCGGGGACCGAGACCGTGGGCGCCGGGGCGCTGGCGGTGACACGGGTGCTGCCGGTGGTCTGGGTCGTTCCGGCGGCGGTGCCGTCCGTCACGCCCATGGCGCCGGTCACGGTGCCGTTCTGCGCTTCCTGCGTGGTGGCCGCGGCGTTGACGGCGGCGTTGGTGTTCGCCTTCGCCGCTTCCGTCGCGGTGTCCGTGGTGGTCTTCACTGTCGTGGCGGCGCTATCCACCGCCCGGCCGGCTTGGTTGACGGTGCCGGTGGCCGCCTGGCTGGTGGCGCGGGTGGCCCCCTGGACGGCGCCTTGGGTGGTCCCCTGAGCGTTTAAGGAGGTCCCGATCCCGGTGCCGCCCAGGTTGGCGCCGGCGGCGGTGTTCAGGGTGCTGTTCACGCCACCGGTGACGGCCCCGGTGGCATGACCGCCGATCAGTTGGGCGTTGGCGGCCCCGGCCAGCAGGGTGGCCATGGCCACGCCACTCAGCAGAAGACGGGTGTTCATGATGCTCCTCCGTATCGCGGTGTGGCGGGCGCTTTTGAATGTTGGCGCCCGCCCTTGCTACGGAGGGCAGTTCAGCAAGCGATGATGGCGGCAATTCGGCAAATGATGGGAATTAATGGGCTGAATCCTTGCCGCCTTATCCAGCGCTTTTAAAATATTCCAAGAGATTTTATAGCGCTAAGGGTAAACGGCGGTCAGCCATTCCGCCACCAGCGCGGGCTTTTCCTGTCCCTCGATTTCCACGGTGACGGTGCGTGTCAACAGCCAGCCGCCGCCTTTTTCCTCAACCTCCGTCAGGACCTGGTGGCTGCGCACGCGGGCGCCGGCCGGCACCGGGGCCAGGAAGCGCATTTTGTTGAAGCCGTAATTCACCCCCTTGCCCGCGTCGCGCACCTGCAGCGTCTGGTCGCTGAAGGGCGCCAGCAGCGACAGGGTGAGGAAGCCGTGGGCGATGGTGCCGCCCAGCGCCTCTGTGGCGCGCGGCACGTCGACATGGATCCACTGGTGGTCGCCGGTCGCGTCGGCGAAACGGTTGATGCGGTCCTGGTCCACCACCATCCAGTCGGACGGGCCCAGGTCGCGCCCCACCAGGCCGGGCAGTTCCACCATGTCGACAACCAGCATTTCCTGTTCGCTCCTCTCCGTATCATTCGCGCCGGCCCAACCCGGGGCCCAGGGCGCGTGCGGGGGCAGGATGCCAAATTGGCAGGGCAAGGGCACGGACTATGCAGTTCCCCAACGACACCATTCCCCTACCATGGTCATCCATTCCAGCCCGACGAACGGATCGCCCATGACCGCCACCGTCCATCCCGACGATGCCGCACCCGAGGGCGTGGTAATTAAGGGGGCCGCCCCGGATGAGGGGCCCGGCCGCTCCGTTTCCACCGAATTCCGTCGCGGCTTGGCCGCCATGATGCCTATCCTGCTGGGCGTGGCGCCCTTCGCCCTGGTCCTGGGGTCGCAGGCGGCGATGAAGGGGCTGAGCCCGCTTGAGGTGGCGCTGATGTGCGGCCTGAACTTCGCCGGCGGGTCGGAGTTCGTGGCCATCGAACTGTGGCGCAGCCCGCCGCAGATCGCGCTGATCGCCGGCATGACCCTGCTGGTCAACTGCCGCCACCTGCTGATGGGCGCGGCCTTCGCCCGGCATCTGCGGTCCCTGCGCCCTTGGCAGGCGGCCCTGGTTCTGTTCGTCATGGCGGATGAGACCTGGGCCTTGGGCATGGACGACGCGCGACGCCGCATGGCGGCCACCGGCCGGCCGGGGATCAGCCTGCCCTACTATGCGGGCCTGGCCGTTTCCCTGTACGTCGCCTGGGTCGCGGTGACGGTGGCCGGTGCCGTGGTCGGGCCGGTGCTGGGCGACCCCCACGCCTATGGTTTCGACATGGCCTTCACCGCCGTCTTCCTGGTGCTGGTCCGGGGGATGTGGAAGGGCTGGCGGCGCGCCCTGCCCTGGCCCGTCAGCCTGGGGGTCGCGGCGGTCACCCATCTGCTGGTGCCCGGCGCCTGGTACGTGCCGGCGGGAACGCTGGCCGGCCTGGCCGTCGCCTATGTCGTCGCCGGACATGAAACGCGGGAGGCCGCGCCGTGAATGATCTGGCCCGCTACGTCGCCCTGGATGTCCCGTCGCTGCTGGCGATCCTGTCCATGATGGCGGTGACCTACGGCACCCGTGTCGCCGGCTTCCTGGTGCTGCGCAACCGCAGCCTCAGCCCCCGCGCCACCGCGGTGCTGGAGGCGGTGCCGGGGGCCGTGCTGATTTCGGTCATCGCGCCGGCCTTCACCACCACCAACCCGGCCGACCTGGCCGGCCTGGCGGTCACACTGGCCATGGCCTGCCGCTTCCCCATGCTGCCCACGGTGATCGTGGGGGTGGCCGCCACCGCACTGTTGCGCCATGTGCTTTAAAATGAAGCGGCGGGCGCGTGCCGGTTGATCTGCCGGGATGCCGTAGGCATCCTCGTTGTTCAACAAACCCGTGGGGGACAGGACCATGATCGAACTCGTCATCGACCAGCGGCGGCGCGACCTGGGCGGGTTCGAGGTGGGGCGCATCCTGCCCGTGGCCCAGCGCCGCCATGTCGGCCCCTTCGTCTTCTTCGACCATATGGGCCCGGTGGAGTTTCCCAAGGGCATCCCGCTGGAGCGGGATGTGCGCCCGCACCCCCACATCGGCCTGTCCACCGTCACCTATCTGTTCGATGGTGAGATCATGCACCGCGACAGCGTGGGCTCCGAACAGGCCATTCGCCCCGGTGAGGTCAACTGGATGACGGCCGGTAGCGGCATCACCCATTCCGAGCGGTTTGAGAAGGCGCGGGCCGAAGGCGGCCCCCTGCACGGCATCCAGGCCTGGGTGGCCCTGCCCGAGGCGGACGAGGAAACCGACCCCAGTTTCCACCACTATGGCGTGGACGACCTGCCGACCTACGAGCATGGCGGACTGTGGGCCCGGCTGGTGGCGGGTGAGGCCTTCGGCGCCAAGGCCAAGGTCAAGACCCACTCCCCGATGTTCTACGTGCATTGGGTGCTGCAGCCCGGCACCAAGGCGCAACTGCCGGCCGAGTATCCGGAGCGCGCGGCCTATGTCGCCGTCGGTTCGGTGGAGGTTGAGGGCAGGACGGTAGAGGCCGGCCACATGCTGGTGTTCGCGCCCGGCCAGCCGGTGCTGTTCACCGCCGTCACCCCCGCCGTGGTCATGCTGCTGGGCGGGGAGCCCCTGGGCCAGCGCTACATCGACTGGAACTTCGTCTCCTCCCGCAAGGAGCGGATCGAGCAAGCCAAGGCCGACTGGCGCGCCGGCCGCATGAAGCTGCCGGATCTGGACGACAAGGAATTCATTCCGCTGCCAGGGTAAGCCGGTGCGTGACGGCGTTACAAACGCACGGCGCTGACGACGATGCCGTCCTCGTCGGCATAAAGCCAGGCGCCGGGGGTGAACTGCACGCCGCCGAAGGACAACGGCACGTCCGCCTGGCCGGCCCCCGTTTTGGTGCTTTTCTTCGGGTTGGTGCCCAGCGCCTTGATGCCCAGGTCGATGTGGGCCAGGGCCACGCTGTCGCGCACGGCCCCCCACAGCACCAGGCCGGCCCAGCCGTGCTTGAACGCCAGGCCGGCGATGACGTCGCCCACCAGGGCGGTGCGCAGCGACCCGTGGCCGTCCACCACCAGCACCGCCCCCTCGCCCGCCTCGGACAGCGTGTGCTTCAGCAGGGCGTTGTCCTCATGGCAGCGCACGGTGCGGATGGGGCCGTGGAAGGAGGTCCGCGCCCCGAAGGAGCGGAACTGGATTTCACAGCTTTGCAGGCTGTCCTCATAGGCGTCGACCAAGTCAGCGGTGCGGTGGGTCATGGCCGCTCTCCCTTTTCTGCCCGGGCCCCTTTCTGCCGGGCGCCGGAAGCCCTTATCTTATCGCGTCCACCAGGATCAGGCTCTCACAACTTTATAAATCTATTTTTGTGGGAAGCTCTCGCAAAAAGATGTATGAGAAAGCGGTAAGCCTGTACGCGCTTAAGTTGTTGCGCGGCGGGTCGCCGCAAGAGCAGCCCTGGAGGACAGCATGTACAATACCGCCACTTTCCCCGTGCCGGATGGCACGACGATCAAGATCAACGGTTTCACCAATTCGGCCTATTGGGCCCAGCGCATCGTGATCGAGGTCACCGGCCAGCAGCCGATCACCTGGAACGGCACCGGCGCCCAGGACAACAAGCTGGTGGGCCAGGTGGTCATCCCCCCCGGCAACGGCCGGACGGTCAGCATCACCATGTCTTATGATCCAGGTGGCGGTTTCGCTCCCTCCACCGTCGTCAAGATCCCCTTCGATGACCCCAGCCTGACCGGTTTCGTCATCGGTGGCCAGGATGCCGGCGGCCGCCCCAACGGCCCGGCCAGTTGGAACACGGTGGCCTTCGTCTATTGGGCGAAGGGCTATTAATCCCGTGCCGCCCTGAAGGAACCCCCGGATGGCGGACCATCCGGGGGTTTTCTTTTAGCGGGACGACGGTTCAGGCCGCTTCACGGTTCTGGGCCAGGCGATCCAGCAGGGTGTCCTGCTGGTCGATCAGTTCCTGGGGGATGTCGCCACCGAAGCGGCCGAACAGCTCGGACTGGTCGCGCAGTTCCGTCTCCGCCTCCACAGGGTCCACCGCCATGACGGTGTCGAACTGGTCGCGGCCGAAGTCCAGGCCGTCCCAGGTGAGGTCCTCATACCGCGGCGTCAGGCCGAACAGGTTTTCCGCCGTCTCGGGCGCCCGGCCGTGGACGCGCTCCACGATCCATTTCAGCACACGCATGTTGTCGCCGAATCCCGGCCAGGCGAACTTGCCCTCGTGATCCTTGCGGAACCAGTTGACGCGGTAGATGCGCGGCAGGGTGTCGATCTTGCCGGCCATGTCCAGCCAATGGCGCCAGTACTCCGCCATGTTGTAGCCGCAGAAGGGCAGCATGGCGAAAGGATCGCGGCGGATGGCGGCCTGGCCCACGGCGGCGGCGGTCGCCTCCGACCCCAGGGTCGCCGCCCAGTACACGCCCTCGGTCCAGCCACGGGTCTCGAACACCAGGGGGAAGGTGCGCGACAGCCGGCCGCCGAAGATGAAGGCGCTGATGGGCACGCCGGCGGGGTCCTCCCAGGCTGGGTCGATGCTGGGGCACTGGCTGGCCGGGGCGGTGAAGCGGGCGTTGGGGTGCGCCGCCTTGCGACCGCTGGCGGGCGTCCAGTCCTTACCCTCCCAGTCGATCAGGTGGGCGGGCGGCGTTTCGGTCAGACCCTCCCACCACACATCGCCGTCATCGGTCAGGGCGCAGTTGGTGAAGATGACATTGGCGTGCAGGGTCAGCAGCGCGTTGGGGTTGGACTTCAGGCTGGTGCCCGGCGCCACGCCGAAGAAGCCCGCCTCGGGATTGATGGCGCGCAAGGTGCCGTCCGGCGCCGGCTTGATCCAGGCGATGTCGTCGCCGATGGTGCGCACCTTCCAGCCGTTGAAGGCGGCGGGCGGCACCATCATGGCGAAGTTGGTCTTCCCACAAGCCGAGGGGAAGGCCGCCGCGACATAGGTCTTCTCGCCTTCCGGGCTTTCCACGCCCAGGATCAGCATATGCTCCGCCAGCCAGCCCTCTTCCCGGCCCAGAACGGAGGCGATGCGCAGGGCGAAGCACTTCTTGCCCAGCAGCGCATTGCCGCCGTAGCCGGACCCGAAGCTGATGATCTCATGCGTCTCGGGAAAGTGGACGATGTACTTGTGCTTGGCGTTGCAGGGCCAGGCCACGTCCTTCTGGCCGGGGGCCAGCGGCGCGCCCACGGAATGCAGGCACTTCACGAAGTCGCCATCGCCCAGCTGGCGCAGCACGCCCGCGCCCATGCGGGTCATGATGCGCATGTTCACGGCGACATAGGGGCTGTCGGACAGCTGCACGCCGATATGGGAAATGGGGGAGCCCAGGGGCCCCATGCTGAAGGGCACGACGTACAGCGTGCGGCCGCGCATGCTGCCCTTGAACAGGCCCTGCAGCGTCTGGCGCATTTCGGCGGGATCGGCCCAATTGTTGGTGGGCCCGGCCTCCTCCGCCGTCGGGCTGCAGATGAAGGTGCGATCCTCCACCCTGGCGACGTCGCCGGCATCGGACCGGCAGAGGAAGGAATTGGGCCGCTTGGCCGGGTTCAGGCGGATGAAGGTGCCCTGGGCCACCATCTCCTCGCACAGCCGGTCATATTCTTCCTGGCTGCCGTCGCACCAATGGACGGCGGCCGGCTGGCAATGGGCGGCGACCTCCCCAACCCAGCTCAGCAGGGCTTGGTTGGTGGTGGGGGCGCCGGTAAGGGAAGAGGATAGGGTGACGGTGCTGCTCATGGAATTCTTCTACCTTTCGATCCGCGAAACCGCTGGCGGCGGACCTGGCGGGCCCCGTCCTGTAGAGGCCTGGGGCGGGCGCCGGCCGGTCGGCGAAAAGCGGCAAATAGGCGGAATCGTTCCGGAAAGGGCCATCGGCTGCGGCCTTATGCCATGAAACGACGCCGCGCCGCTTTTTCCGGGCGCAGACGGTCATAAGGGGTATGGGGCTGTAAAAAGGCGCGGTGCTGACCGTTGACAGGTCAACTATGGACGCGCGCCTCCCCGGCATCGGGCAGGCCGGATGCACCGGGGGCATATCCCCGTGAGCGGGATCGTCGATGGATTCCGTGGGTGGAGGTCATTGTGCGCTACTCCCCGAAGTTGAGTACGGATGGGCCGGTCTTTGCCGCCAGCTCCACCCCTGACTGATGGCCGGCCCTGTCGTCGGGCTCGTGCCATTTCCATTTTCTACCGCCCGGTCCCCAGATGTCCAGTGGCTTGGCTGTGTCAACACCGGGTGGCGGGGATGGCGGATATCAGACGGTATCCGCCACCATGCGCGTAGTGGCCGGGTCGCGACGGTAGACCATGAGGACCGACAGCAAGCCGCAGAGGGCGGCGGCGGCCATCCACAAACCGGGTGCCGCCTTGTCCCCCGTCACCTCGATCAACCAGGTGGACACCAGGGGCGTGAAGCCGCCGAACAGCGCCGTGGCCAGGCTATAGGCCAGCGAGAACCCCACCGTCCGTACCTCCGGCGGCATCACCTCCGTCAGCGTCACCAGGGCCGCCGCGTTATAGCTGGCATAGAGGAAGGACAGCCACAGCTCCGCGATCAGCATGGTGCCGAAGCTGACATCGTGGACCAGCCAACTCAGCACCGGATAGGCGGTCAGCATGGCCAGGATGGTGAAGGTCATCAGCAGGGGCCGGCGTCCGACCTTGTCGGACAGCGCGCCCATCACGGGCAGCCAGATGAAATTGGACAGGCCGACGCAGAAGGTCAGCAGCAGGCTGTCGCCGGCCCCTAGCTTCAGCACGCTCTTGCCATAGGTCGGGGCATAGACGGTGATGAGGTAGAACGAGACCGTGGTCATGACCACCATCATCATGCCCGCCAGCACCAGCCGCCAGTTGGCGGCGATGGACAGGACGCTTTCCCGGAAGCTGGGATGATGCGCGCGGGCTTTGAATGCCGCCGTTTCCTGCAAGGACCGGCGGATGACGAAGATCACCGGCACGATCAGGCAGCCGATGAAGAAGGGGATGCGCCAGGCCCAGTCATGGACCTGTTGCGCCGGCAGAATTTGGTTCAGGCCATAGCCGATGAGGGCCGCGGCCATGATCGCCGCCTGTTGGCTGGCGGATTGCCAACTGACGTAGAACCCCTTGGTGTCGGGCGTCGCCATCTCCGCCAGATAGACCGAGACGCCGCCCATCTCCACCCCGGCGGAAAAGCCCTGCAGCAGGCGGCCGATCAGCACCAGGGCGGGGGCCAGCAGCCCGATGCTGGCGTAGCCGGGCACGAAGGCGATCAGCACCGTGCCCAGCGCCATGATGGCCAGCGTCAGCACCAGGCCCTTGCTACGACCGATCCGGTCGATATAGCTGCCCAGGATGACCGCGCCCACCGGCCGCATCAGGAACCCCGCCCCGAAGGTGGCGAAGGTCAGCATCAGCGACGCGGTGTCGTTCCCACTGGGGAAGAATGTGGTCGCGATGTAGGGCGCGTAGAAGCCGTAAAGGAAGAAATCGAACATTTCCAGGAAGTTGCCGCTCGTCACGCGCAACACGGTGGCCAGCCTGGACGGCTGTTTCAGGGTGGAACCTGGCATGGGGGAACCTCAGCGACCGGCTGTGTTGGCGGGCACTAGCCCGGATTTGACGATCAGGGGTGCCGCCTCCGGCGACGACAGGAAGGCGATCAGCTCCTCGGCCGCCACCTTGTCGCGGGTCCCGGCGGCGATGCCGATGGAAAACGGCGTCACCTTCTGGGCGTCATCGGGCAGAGGCCCGACGATATCGATGCCGGACAACGGCAATAACTCGCTGATCTGTTGGAAGCCGATCTCCGCCTCGCCGCGGGCGACCACGGCGCCGACCGGTTCCGCCGGGATCATCCGCGCCTTGCCCTTCATGGCGTCGGCGATGCCCAGGCGCTCGAACAGGACCGTGGACAGGAAGACACCGCTGGCGCTGTCCGAATAGGCGATGGACTTGGCGTCCAGCAGCACCTTTTTCAAAGCCGCGACGGTGGAAATGTCCGGGTGCGGAGCGCCCGCCTTGACGGCCATGCCGATCTTGGACAGGGCCAGAACCCGGTGATCGACATCCATCAACTCCCCTTCCCGCACCAGCTTGTCCAGGCTGTCGCCCACCATGATGACGACGTCGATATCCTGGTGCTGGCGCAGTCGATTGGGGATGGCCTGTGGCGTATCACCCATGGAGGGGCCCCACACGGAAACCAGCGTGTGCCCGGTGCGCTTTTCAAACTCGGGCGCCAGCGCCTTGTATGCGGCGGCAAAGCCACCGGAACTGGCCACGTGCAGGTCCGCCGCGCCGGCCGGCAAAGGTGACGCCAGCAACAGCAGGGCGAGCGTGCGCGAAATGACGCCGCCCGTTGAACGGGGGTCACTTCCGGTCATTTCCGTTTCCTCCGGTTTTTACTCTCCAAGCCATTGTGCGATGGCCTCCGGTGGACGGGAATTGCATTTATCTTCTCAATTGATAACTATGCCGTATCAATTGGGGGTGCCATGCGGCTGGATTTCGAATTCGGGGAGGTGCTGGCCTTCGTCACCGTGGCGCAGACCCTGAACTTCCGCGCGGCGGCGGATCGGCTGTACATCTCCCAACCCGCCCTGAGCCGGCGGATCGAAAAGCTGGAGGCGGCGCTGGACATGCGCCTGCTGGAACGCACCACGCGCAAGGTGGAATTGACGGATGCCGGCCGGCAGTTCCTGAACCACGCCGTTGTCATTCTGGAGGAACTGGACCTGGCGCGTGCCAGCATGGTGGAGCGCGCCAGCAGGGCCAAGCAGTTGGTGACGGTGGCCTGCGTGCCCTCCGTGGCCAACCACGTCTTGCCGGAAATCCTGCGTCTCTACGCGGGAACCCATGCGGGCGTGCGCATCCGCGTCATCGACGAAAGCGCCGGCAAGGTGCTGGACGCGGTGTTGGAGGGCGAGGCCGATATCGGCATCAGCTTCCTGGGGGCCCAGAACGCGGATATCGACTTCACGCCCATCCGCAGCGAACCCTATGTGCTGGCCGTCCGGCGGGACCATCCGCTGGCGGTCACGACGACGGCCCGCTGGGCTGACCTGGAGAGGGAACGCCTGATCGCCGTGTCACTGAACAGCGGCAACCGGGTGCTGATCGAAAACGTGTTGGCCAGCCTGCCGCGCCGCCCCACCATCCATTATGAAGCCAACCATGTCGCCGGGGCGCTGGGGCTGGTATCCGCCGGGCTGGGGGTCGCGGTGCTACCCGGCTTGGCCCTGGCCAATGACACCTATCCCGGCCTGGTTGGCTTGCCGATGCGGGAACCGGAGCTGAGCCGCACCCTGGGCCTGCTCAGCCGGGCCGGGGCCCGGCTGAGCCAGGCCGCCACCGCGCTTCACGACCTGGTGTTGCAAAAGATCGCCGAATAGCCGAGCCTCATCCCGCCTTGGCCAGCAGAGCGCGGCCGGCGCGGCTGGCGTTGGGGCGGCCGATGGCGTCGGAGATCCAGCCACCGATAGTGGCAAGCGCATCCAGATCCACGCCGGTGGACAGGCCCTGACCTTCCAGCATGTAGACCACGTCCTCCGTCGCCACGTTGCCGGTGGCACCCTTGGCATAGGGGCAGCCGCCCAGGCCCGCGACCGAGCTGTCGATGACGCGGATCCCCTCATCCAGGCAGGCCAGCAGGTTGGCCAGCGCCTGGCCATAGGTGTCGTGGAAATGCGCGGCCAGTTGGGCCACCGGCACCTCTTCCGCCACGCGGCGGACCAGGGCGGCGGCCTTGCCCGGTGTGCCCACGCCGATGGTGTCGCCCAGCGAGATTTCGGCGCAGCCCAATTCCACCAGCCGGGCCGACACCTCCGCCACCTTGGCGGGGTCGATCTCGCCCTCATACGGGCAGCCCAGCACGCAGGAGACATAGCCGCGCACGGCGATGCCGTTGTCGCGGGCCAGGCGCGCCACGGGGGCGAAGCGGTCCAGGCTTTCCGCGATGGAGCAATTGATGTTGCGTTGGGAGAAGGCCTCCGACGCGGCGGCGAAGACGGCGATTTCCGTCACGCCCGCCGCCAGCGCCTGGGTCAAGCCGCGCTCATTGGGCACCAGCACGGGATAGCTGACACCCGCCCGCCGCTGGATGCGGCCCAGCACTTCGGCCGTGTCCGCCATCTGCGGCACCCATTTGGGGGAGACGAAGGCCCCCGCCTCCACCACCGTCAGGCCGGTGGCCGACAGCCGGTTGATCAGGGCCACCTTGGTGTCGGTGGGCACCAGGGCGGCCTCGTTCTGCAGACCGTCGCGGGGGCCGACCTCAACGATCCTCACGGCGGCGCTCATGCCTCGTCTCCCGTCACGATGATCAATTCGGCGCCGTCCGGCACCTGGTCACCGATGGCGTAGCGCACGGACTCCACCGTACCGGGGCCTTGCGCCTTGATGGTGTGTTCCATCTTCATGGCCTCCAGCACCACCAGGGCCTGCCCCTTCTCCACCCGGTCGCCCGTCGCCACCAGCACGGCGATCACCTTGCCCGGCATGGGCGCCACCAGGCGCCCGCCGCCGCCGGCATCGACCATGCCGACATCCAGCGGGTCGATGAGGGTGAGGCGGTGGTGCCGGCCGGGACGGAACAGGTCCAGCTCCCGCCCCCGGCGTGACCAGCCGGCCGTCAGCCGGCGTCCGCCGACCTCGGCCACCAGCCGGTGGCCCCCATGAGCGTTATCGGGCTCGAAGCGGGCATGGCCCGTCAGTTCCTCGCCTGTGGGCAAGGTGATGTCGAAACCGCCATCGCGCCGGCGGCAGGCCCGCACTTCCTGCGGTTCGCCGCCCTCGTGGCTGGTGGCGAAGGCCAGAACCTCCGGCACGGCGTCGTTCAGGCGCCAGCTATCGCCAGTGGCCCAGGGGCTCCACGGGTCCTTGGTCCGGGCGGCGGCGGCCACCGTCTCCGCCTTGCGCTCCAGCAGCACGCCCAGGGCTGCCAGCGCCAGGACGTCGCCCGCGGGGGCGGCCGGCGGGGGCAGCAGGTCGGCCTGGTGGCGCTCGATGAAACGCGTGTCCAGGTCAGCCGCCAGGAAGCCGGGATGGCCGGCGATGGCCGCCAGGAACGGAATGTTGGCCGACAGGCCACCCACCTCGGTTTCCGCCAGCGCCTGGCGCAGGCGCCGGACCGCCGCCGGACGGTCCACGTCCCAGACGATCAGCTTGGCGATCATGGGGTCGTAATGGATGGAGATGGCGTCGCCCTGGCGCACGCCCGTATCCACGCGCACATGCGAGCCCGTTTCCGGGAAACGCAGGTGCGACAGGGTGCCGGTCTGCGGCAGGAAGCCCTTGTCCGGGTCCTCGGCATAGAGGCGCACCTCGATGGCGTGGCCGTTCACCGCCAGCTCATTTTGGCTCAGCGGCAGGGCGCCGCCGGCCGCCACCCGCAGTTGCCATTCCACAAGATCCTGGCCGGTGATGTATTCCGTCACCGGATGTTCCACCTGCAGGCGGGTGTTCATCTCCATAAAGTAGAAGCGGCCGTCACCGCCCGTCTCCACCGGGTCCAGCAGGAATTCCACCGTGCCGGCACCGACATAGCCGATGGCCTTGGCCGCCGCCACGGCCGCCGCCCCCATTTCCTGCCGCAGGTCCAGCGGCAGGTTGGGCGCCGGCGCCTCCTCCACCACCTTCTGGTGGCGGCGCTGGATGGAGCAGTCACGCTCGAACAGGTAGACGCAGTTGCCATGGCTGTCGGCGAACACCTGGATTTCCACATGGCGCGGGCGGCCCAGGTACTTCTCGATCAGCACCCGGTCATTGCCGAAGGCGGCCTGCGCCTCGCGCTTGGCGGAGGCCAGCTGCTCGTGGAAGTCTTCCGCCGAGGTGGCGACCTTCATGCCCTTGCCGCCGCCGCCGGCCGAGGCCTTGATCAGCACGGGGAAGCCGATGCGGGCCGCCTCCGCCGCCAGCACGCCGCTGTTCTGCTCCTCCCCATGGTATCCGGGCACCAGGGGCACGCCGGCGGTTTCCATCAGGGCCTTGGCCTCGGACTTGCCACCCATGGCGCGGATGGCGCTGGCCGGCGGGCCGACGAAGATCAGGTCTGCGGCGGCGCAAGCCTCGGCGAAGCCGGCGTTTTCCGACAGGAAGCCGTAACCCGGGTGGATGGCCTGCGCCCCGGTCCGGGCCGCCGCGTCCAGGATGGCGTCCATGCGCAGATAGCTGTCGCGGGCGGGCGCCGCGCCGATGCGCACCGCCTCATCCGCCAGCGTCACATGCAGGGCATCGGCGTCGGCGTCGGAATAGACGGCCACGGTGCGAATGCCCAGGCGGCGCGCGGTGCGGATGATGCGGCAGGCGATTTCGCCGCGGTTGGCGATCAGCAGCGTCTCGATCATCACTTGTCCCCTGCAGGCTGGACCCAGGCGGCCTTGCGCTTTTCCAGGAAGGCGGCGACACCCTCCCGGCCTTCGTCACTGGCACGGATCAGGGCGATGCGCTCCGCCGTGTCGCTGATCAGGTCGTCGGTCACCGGCCGGTTGGCGCAGTCGAAAACCAGGGCCTTGGCCGCCGTCTGGGCGGCGGGTCCCCCCTCGCCCAGGCGCTTCAGCAGCGTGGCCACGGCGCCGTCCAACTGGTCGGCCGGCACCACCTGATGCACTAGGCCCAGGGCCTGGGCCTCCGCCGCGCTGAACCGCTCCGCCGTCAGGAAATAGCGGCGGCAGGCGCGCTCCCCCATGGCGGCCACGACATAGGGGCCGATGGTGGCGGGGATCAGGCCCAGCTTGACCTCCGACAGGCAGAAGGCGGCCCCCTCGGCCGCGACGGCGATGTCGCAGCAGGCGACCAGGCCCACGCCACCGCCGAATGCCGCGCCGTGAACCACCGCGATGGTGGGCTTAGGCACCCGGTTCAGGGTGCGCAACATGGTCGCCAAGGCCAGCGCGTCGGCATGGTTCTGGTCCCGGCTGTAGCCCGCCATGCGCCGCATCCAGTCGAGGTCCGCGCCGGCGGAGAAGCTGGGGCCGTTGCCCTTCAGCAGGATGGCGCGTACCTCCGGGTCGGCGCCCAACTGCCCGAACAACTGGGTCAGTTCGGCGATCACGCCCTCGTTGAAGGCGTTGTGCAGGGCCGGCCGGTCCAGGGTGACGGTGGCGATTCCGGTTTGATCCACTGTGGCAAGAACATCGGTCATGGTCTTGATCTCACATCCGGAAGACGCCGTAGGTGGTGGGCTCCACCCTATTGGCGTCAGGGGCCGCGTTGAGGGCGGCGGAGAGGGACAGCGCCAGCACCATGCGCGTCTCGGCCGGGTCGATGATGCCGTCGTCCCACAGGCGGGCGCTGGCATAATAGGGATGGCCCTGGTGTTCGTACTGGGCGCGGATGGGGGCCTTGAACGCCTCCTCCTCCTCCGCGCTCCAGCTCTTGCCCTGGGCTTCCAGGCCGTCACGCTTCACGGTGGCCAGCACGCCGGCGGCCTGCTCCCCGCCCATGACGCTGATGCGGGCGTTGGGCCACATGTAGAGGAAGCGCGGGGAATAGCCCCGGCCGCACATGCCGTAATTGCCGGCGCCGAAGCTGCCGCCGACGATGACGGTGAACTTGGGCACCTTGGCGCAGGCCACCGCCGTCACCAGCTTGGCGCCATCCTTGGCGATGCCGGCGTTCTCATACTTCTGCCCGACCATGAAGCCGGTGATGTTCTGCAGGAAGATCAGCGGGATGCCGCGCTGATTGCACAGCTCGATGAAGTGCGCGCCCTTGAGCGCGCTTTCCGAGAACAGGATGCCGTTGTTGGCGATGATGCCGACGGGATAGCCCCACAGGTGGGCGAAGCCACAGACCAGCGTGGTGCCGTACAACTGCTTGAACTCATCGAACTCCGACCCGTCGACCAGGCGGGCGATGATTTCGCGCACGTCGAAGGGCTTGCGGCTATCGGTGGGGATGATGCCGTAGATTTCCTCGGCGGCGTACTTGGGGGCCGCCGGTTCGCGCAGGGCCAGGGCCGGCGCCTTCACCCGGTTCAGATTGCCGACGATGCGCCGGGCGATGGCCAGGGCGTGGGCATCGTTCTGGGCCAGATGGTCAGTGACGCCGCTGGTGCGGCTATGCACGTCGGCGCCGCCCAGATCCTCGGCGCTCACCACCTCACCGGTGGCGGCCTTCACCAGCGGCGGGCCGCCCAGGAAGATGGTGCCCTGGTTGCGAACGATGATGGACTCGTCCGCCATGGCGGGAACGTAGGCGCCACCGGCGGTGCAACTGCCCATGACCACGGCGATCTGGGGGATGCCGGCGGCCGACATGGTGGCTTGGTTGTAGAAGATGCGGCCGAAATGGTCGCGGTCGGGGAACACTTCATCCTGATTGGGCAGGTTGGCGCCGCCGCTGTCCACCAGATAGACGCAGGGCAGGTTGTTCTCCCGCGCGATCTCCTGCGCCCGCAGGTGCTTCTTCACCGTCAGGGGGTAGTAGGTGCCGCCCTTGACCGTGGCATCGTTGGCCACCACCACGCATTCGGTGCCGGAGACGCGGCCGATGCCGGTCAGGATGCCGGCCGCCGGCACCACATCGTCATAGACGCCGTGCGCGGCCAGTTGCGAGAACTCCAGCCAGGGGCTGCCCGGGTCCAGCAGGTGGCGCACCCGGTCGCGGGGCAGCAGCTTGCCGCGCGCCAGGTGCTTGGCCCGCGCCTTCTCGCCCCCGCCCTGCTTGATGCCGGTGACGGTGGTGTGCAGGTCGTTGACGAGGGCGCGCATGGCCGCCGCGTTGTCGGCGAAGGCGGCGGCGCGGGTGTCGATCTGGGAAATCAGCTGGGGCATGACGCGGGTGTTCCCCCTTGGTGCCAGGCAGGATGGTCAGCGGACCGGAGCGGTGATAACCGGGGTGGTGATCAAGACGCGCTTTCGCGGAACAGTTCCCGGCCGATCAGCATGCGGCGGATCTCAGAGGTGCCGGCGCCGATCTCATACAGCTTGGCGTCGCGCAGCAGGCGGCCGGTGGCGTATTCGTTGATGTAGCCGTTGCCGCCCAGGACCTGGATGGCGTCCAGCGCGCACTTGGTGGCGCTTTCCGCCGCCAGCAGGATGGCCCCGGCCGCGTCCTTGCGGGTGATCTTCCTGGCGTCGGCCGCGCGGCCGACGGCGTAAACATAGGCGCGGGCCGAATTGAGCGCCACGTACATGTCTGCGACCTTGCCCTGGATGAACTGGAACTCCCCGATGGCCTGGCCGAACTGCTCCCGATCATGGATGTAGGGCACGACCACGTCCAGGCAGGCCTGCATGATGCCCAGGGGCCCGGCGGCCAGCACGGCGCGCTCATAGTCCAGGCCGCTCATCAGCACGCGGACACCGCCGCCCACCTGGCCCAGGATGCTCTCCTCCGGCACCTCGCAGTCCTCGAACACCAATTCGCCGGTGTGGCTGCCACGCATGCCCAGCTTGTCCAGCTTCTGCGCGCAGGAGAAACCCTTGAAGCCCTTCTCGATCAGGAAGGCGGTGATGCCCTTGGGGCCCGCCGTCACGTCGGTCTTGGCATAGACCACCAGGGTGTCGGCGTCGGGGCCGTTGGTGATCCACATCTTGGTGCCGTTCAGGACGTAACGGTCGCCCTTGCGCTCCGCCCGTAGCTTCATGGACACGACGTCGGACCCGGCGCCGGGCTCACTCATGGCCAGGGCGCCGACATGCTCACCCGAGATCAGCTTGGGCAGGTAGCGGGCCTTCTGCTCGGGTCGGCCGTTCAGGCGGATCTGGTTGACGCACAGGTTGGAATGGGCGCCGTAGCTGAGGCCCACGGAGGCGGAGGCGCGGCTGATCTCCTCCATCGCCACCATGTGCTCGACATAGCCCATGGCCGCCCCGCCGTACTCCTCCTCCGCCGTCACGCCCAGCACGCCCAGGTCACCCAGCTTGCGCCACAGGTCCATGGGGAACTGGTCGGTGCGGTCGATCTCCGCCGCGCGGGGGGCGATCTCCGCCGCCGAGAAGGACGCCACGGCGTCGCGCAGCATGTCGGCGGTTTCGCCGAGACCAAAATCCATGGTGGGGAACGCGGCGGAGATCGACATGGCGGGCTTGTCCTCCCTCGGGGAATGTGAGATTGCTTATTTACAAACGGTCATACGTTTCTTTCGGGCGGGCCGCAAGGGTGATTTAGGGACCAAATGGGGCGTGATCTTGACGGCCGCCAGCGGCGGGCTGAAAAGTCGCGGGCGCCGGCGGCCCTAAGCCCCGGAAACATCAGGAATTGGAATTTTCGGCATGGTGCGGACGGTGGGCTCACGCGGGCCCAAGACGATGGAGGCGATACGCGCGGCGGGCCTGCGCCTGATCCGGCAACATGGCTATGAGGCCATCACCCTGCGCCAGCTTGGGCAGGAGGTCGGCATCCAGCCGGGCTCGATGTACAACTACATCCAGTCCAAGCAGGAACTGCTGTTCATCCTCATCCGCGACCATATGGTGGCCCTGTCGGCCGAGGTGGCGACGGCGCTGGAGGGGGCGGCCGATCCCCTGGACCGGCTGCGGCGCTTCATCCGCTTCCACGTCTCCTACCACATCCGCCGCACGGACGAGGTGTTCATCGGTGGATCGGAACTGCGCAGCCTGGAGGGCGAGAACCGTACCGCCATCCTGGCCATGCGCCGCGATTATGAACGCCTGCTGGTCGCCATCCTGGAGGACGGCATGGAGGCCGGCCAATTCAAGCGCACCGACCCGCCCGTCACCGCCTACGCCATCCTGGCCATGCTGACCGGCGTGTGCACCTGGTACAACCCCGCCGGCCGCATGGGCGAGGAAGAACTGATCCGCCTGCACCAGGACATGATCCTGGGCGGGGTGCTGGTGTGAAGTGCAGGATGTTCCCTTAAGCAATCGCTCGCGCCCCAGAGAACATAGTGCTAAAATGATAGAAATCTATTTTTAAATTCAATTTTTGAGATATAATCTCCAGGCCGCATATCGGTATCGATGCGGAGAGGGCGTAGAAACAGTAACATTGAAAGCGTTATTTTTTGCCTTAGCGGAATTACTAAAAAAATGAGAGATTAACCATGGAAAATATTGATAAAAATGAAAATTGCGACAATGAAATGCAATTAGATATTCTTTACAGAGGAAAAATACCAAAAATAGCAGAGAAAATTAAGATATTTTCTCAATTTTCCATAGGCTTTTCTTTAATGGCTGTAATGTTATTAAAGGGATTTATTGAAATACTTCAAACATTTGAAATGATACCGCCACCATTATCAAATAATGGTTGCTTTATCGAGCGCGTTTATTCCCATTTCACTGGAATACACACCTTTAAATACATTGCCGCCGCCCTCGCTATTTCTGCTGGATTCGATCTAGGATACATGCTGTTCACAGATGGCCCCGATGAAGCACTAACCCCGCTATTACTCTGCATTTCATCGGCTGCGATCTACAATATATCCGCCAGCCCAGAAAAAAATTGGGAGGTTGGAATTTATGTCATCAGCATATTTGTTCTCATATGCTGTATGCACTTGTACAAAAAATGGGGACTTGAAAGGAAAAAATAAATGCTGTGTTATTTTCTGCAATATATTGAGATATTATCTACTCCGCTACACTAATCTCACCTGCCACGATACGCCGAACCGATCGCCTAACCAAGCGAAGCGGGGACCGAAGGGATAAGCTGCCAGCGGCATGAGGACGCCGCCACCTTCCGACAGGATGGCAAAGGCACGGTCCTTATTGTCGCGGGCAATATAAAGGGCGATGGCACACAGGCCTGCCCGGGCACGACCCGAAAGAACCACCTTCATTAGCGCGACGTGTCCGGCAGCGCCGCGATCTCCGCTTCAAGCTCATCACAGACATCATGCAGGTCGTAAACCCGGCCCGCGTCGATATCTGCGATGCCGTCCGCCAACGCCGTATCCAGTGCCGACAGGCGCCGTTCCCGCGCTTCAAGCAACCGAAGGCCGTCACGCACCACTTCGCTGGCGTTGTTGTAACGGCCGCTGTGCAGTTGCTGCTGGATGAATTCCTCGAAATGCCGGCCGAGGGTGTAGCTGCTGGGTATGGTTCACCTATCGCGATCACTCAAGGATAGTGCCGTTCCCAAAGGCGGACAATAGCCCCTCCATTATTGACGCCATCGATTATCGCTGGTTGCGGGATCTGCTTTTTCGCGCGGGTGCCTCGGTTCATCGCGGCTGACGGGGAAGGCTTACAGCGTCGGCGGCGTCGCCTCTAGGAAGCGCGCCACTTCCGCCGGGGTGCCCAGGGGCACCACCGCCTCGACCGGCATGCGGTGCAGGTAGATGGGCAGGCCCGCCCGGATGAGGTGGTTATAGAGCGGGGCGATGTACTTCTCCCCCTTCGCCATGTTGGCCGGGTCGGCGAAGAACTCGGCATAGGCGCGGGCGTAGAGGGTGAAGGAGGAGAACCAGTAGAGCCCGACGGTGGCGTCGTCGGAGATGCGCTCCTTCTCCCGCAGTTCCTGGATGCGGCCGGTCCCGTCAGCGCGCGCGAAGCTCCAGGCCGCGCCTGGCCCGGGGAAGCAGGGGACCCAGCCGTCGCCGCGTACCGCATCCGCCGGCAGATGCGCCGGATCGACATGGGTGTCGATGTTGTAGACCAGCATGGGCCGGTCCGGATGAGCCACCGCGTCCCGGGCCGACAGGGCACTGGTCGCCTGGCCGTCGGTCAGGGCATCCAGCTCGACCAGGGCCACGTCCTGGATGCCCAGGGCAGCGGCTTGCTCACCGATGAAGTCCTCCGCCCTGTCCTGGCGCAGGGCCACGAAGATGAAGGGCGAACCAGCCTCGATGAAAGAGCGCAGGCTGAGCATGGACCAGGCGAACAGCGAGCGGCCATGCGCCTCGATCCGGTACTTGGGCACGGTGTAGCCGGCGTCGCGGAAGCGCTGGCCCATGCCCGCCATGGTGATGATGACCGTGGGCGGGGGGACGGGGGTGGGCATGGGCGGCGTGCTCTCCTTCAAGCGCCTTTCCCGCCATGCCGCGCCTGGTCGATCTCATCCAGGATGGCGCGGGCGGTCAGGGCGAAGCCCAAGATCTTCTTCGGCACGTCGATGTGCAAGGGCGCCATGCTGATGAACAGCGACGCCTCGCACAGCCGGACCAGCAGCGGGTCGAAGCCCGCCTGGGCCAGGCGCTCGCGGAACAGCGCCTGCGCCCAGCCGCGTTCCCCGGCGTTGCTGGCCAGGGTCAGGCCCAGGTCGGCGCCCAGCGCCACTTCATACTGCCCGCTGTTGATGAAGTCGTAGCCGCCCAGGATGGAGTGGGACAGCTTGGCCAGGTCATAATAGGGGTCGGTGTGCAGCTCATCCGCCGACTCAACGCCGCGCGGATCGATGAAGCGCAGCAACTGCGTCGTCTTGGAATACAGGATGTTGGAGAAGCATAGGTCGCCGTGACCCACCACCAGCCGGTCGGCGGGAAACCGGTCCCGCAGGCTCTCATAGGCTGCCAGGTAACGATCCATCAGGGCGTCGATGCCGCCCACGGCCCGGGCCAGCAGGGGCGCCAGGTCGCCATAGGCCGGCAGGCTTTTCAGCAGGGCCACGCGCTCCACCACCTTGTCGCGGTAGAGGCGGTCCATCACCGCCCTGCCCTCCGGCCGGCCGACGCGGCGAGCCGGGCGCTGGGTGACGTAGCTGAACACCCGATCCAGGAACAGGCCGAACTCCGCCGGGGTCATGGTGCCATGCACCCACTGGATGCCCATGTCGGCGATCAGCAGGCGTTCCATGCGATAGCTGGCCGTGTCGCCGTCATCCTGGAAGTCGAAGGGCTGCACGAAGAAGATGCGCTGCTCCGCCGGCAGCAGCGTGTAATAGTCGAACTCCCGCCGCAGCTTGGCCCGGTCGCGTGAGCGTTTCACCAGGGTGTAGTCCGGCCCGTCGCTGATGGAGTTGAAGTGGCGGGCGTCGAAATTGTTGGCCAGAAATCCCACGAATTGCGCCGGGTCGCGCAGGTCGATCAGGCCGAGGTCGGCTTGGTCAGGCTGGGTGAAGTCCTTGCGTCGCCGGGCGACGAACTCGCGCAGGCGCCCCTGGGCCATCGCCGTCACGGCACCTTCGGCCAGGCGCTGCTCCACCAGCACCAGGCCGGTCCAGTCGGTGGCGCTGCGCACCGGCCAGGCCTGGTTGCCGCTGGCCTGGGCCAGGGTCTTCAGCATGCGCGTCAGATGTTCCCGCGGCCCCGCGGCGGCCAGGTTGGCGGGAAACAGCAGGAATTGGGTGGAGGCCGGGGCAGTGGCCGCCCGCTCCGCCGCCTCATCCAGCGCGGCCCGGCTGGACAGCACGACCGGCGGGGCCAGGCCCGCCTCCTGCGCCGCCTCCTGCACATGGCGCAGCAAGGTGCGCCGGCCATGGATCAGGCCGCCGAAACTGCCAACGCCGGTCATGCCGAGAATGTCGTCGGGGACCCGGCGGCTGTCATCGAACAGGATGGTCAAGCCCATCGCGGTCAAGCCCATTGGGGCCCCTCCTCAAATCCAGTGTCGCCAGCGTGTCCACCAATACACGGAACACGACGGGATACGACAACAATGCATGAAAAAGCGATGCACGGATTGTGCCATCGCCATGACCGACGGTGCTGGGATGATTTGACGTTTTCCACTCGACGGCGGTCCTCGGAGAGGTCGAATATCAGGGGGCTGCGAAGGCATCCCCTCTTCCAGACGGTTTAACCACGGCTTTCATTCCCCATCCTTGATCCGGATCGCACCCATGCCTGGCACCCCGACCCACATCCCGCCCGTCCCCGACGCCCTGAGCTGCCTGCATGCCGAAGGCCCGCGCCTGTCGCCGCTGGTCTGGGGCGCGTGGCGTTCCCGCGAGGGGGAAGAAACCGGCACCCCGGCAAAGCTTGCCCGCTTCCTGGACGGGTGCCTGGAACTGGGCATCACCAGCTTCGATCATGCCGACATTTACGGCGATTACGGGGCGGAGGCCCTGTTCGGCCAGGCGCTGAAGGAATGGGGCGGTAAACGCTCTTCCCTGCAACTGGTGACCAAGTGCGACATCGCCCTGCTGTCGCCCCAGCGGCCCAGCCATGTGGTGAAGCACTACAACACCTGCGGCGACCACATCACCGCCTCGGTGGAACAGTCGCTGCGCAACCTGGGCACGGATTACATCGACCTGCTGCTGCTGCACCGGCCGGATCCGCTGATGAACCCGGACAACACGGCCGACGCGCTGGACCGGCTGTTGCGGTCAGGCATGATCCGCCATATCGGCGTGTCCAACCATAACCCGTCGCAGGTGCGCCTGCTGCAGTCCCGGATGGCCCGGCCCCTGGTCACCAACCAGATCGAATTTTCCGTCACCACCCTGGCGCCCCTGTTCGACGGCACGCTGGACCAGGCGCTGGAACTGCGCATGCGTCCCATGGCCTGGTCACCGCTGGGCGGCGGCGGCCTGTTCACCGGCGCCACGGAGCAGGCGCGACGCACCCTGGCGGCGCTGGAGGCGGTGGGCGCGGAGATCGGGGTGAATGACCCCGGCACGGTGGCGTTGGCCTGGCTGATGCGCCATCCCTCGCGGCCGGTGCCGGTGCTGGGCACGACGCGCCTGGAGCGGGTGCGCACCTACACTCAGGCCGCCCATCTGAAGATGCAGCGCCAGCACTGGTTCCAGATTCTGGAGGCCAGCCAGGGCCACGAGGTACCCTGACCCCGCGCGGCCAGCCGCCGCTGGTGGCGGCTGGTGCCACTTGGCCAGGGTCCACCGGCGGTGGCCGGAAGTGTCGGGCGGATGTCCTTCCGCCCGGCGCCCGTCCCGCGGATACTGTCCCCATCGAAACCCCGGCATCGGGGCGGGATGGGGACGGGATTGGGGCGGGCATGACGCGGGCATCGGCGCTTATCGGCATCATCGGCTACGACGACGTCAACGCCCTGGACGTGACCGGCCCGGCCGAAGTCTTCGCCAACGCCGCCGACCTGGCGGAGGCCGGTCAGGCGGGGTCGCCGCACCACCGCCCCTACCGCGTCGTGCTGATCGGCGTGGCGGCGGGTGCCTTCACCAGCGAATCCGGCATCACTTTCACGCCGGCATACAGCCTGGCGGCCGGCGACGTGCCGGATTTGGACACGCTGATCATCGCGGGCGGCAAGGGCCTTCGGGAACCCACGACCAACGGGGCCGTCGCCCGGTGGCTGGTGGATAACGCCCATCGTTTCCGCCGGGTGGCCAGCGTCTGCACCGGCATTTACGGCCTGGCGGCCAGCGGCCTGATGGACGGCCGGCGGGTCACGACCCATTGGCGCCACGCGGCCGACCTGGCGCGCAAGTTTCCCGCGTTGCGCGTCTGCGACGACGCCTTGTTCCTGAAGGATGGGCCTTTCTACACGGCGGCGGGCGTCACCGCCGGCATCGACCTGGCGCTGTCGCTGGTGGAGGAGGATCACGGGCCGGCGCTGTCCCTGGCGACGGCCCGGGAACTGGTGGTGTTCGTGAAGCGTCCCGGCGGCCAGGCCCAATTCTCCGAGCCCCTGCGGTTCCAGAGCCGGGCGGCCGACCGGTTCGCCGACCTCTCGGCCTGGATGCTGGGCAATCTGGACCGCGACCTGTCGGTGGAGGAGTTGGCGACGCGGGTGAACCTCAGCCCCCGGCAGTTCCGGCGCCGCTTCACCGCTGCCCTGGGCCGTCCGCCTGCCGATTATGTCGCCGACCTGCGCCTGGGCGAGGCCTGCCGCCGCCTGGTGCAGCCAGGCGTGAGCGTGGAGACGCTGGCCACCGCCATCGGCTTCCGCAGCGCCGACGCCTTCCGCCGGGCCTTCCGCCAGCGCTACGGCGTGTCCCCCAGCCAGTACCAAGCCCATTTCTCCCCAGCCGGAGCAGGCTAACCCATCCACACCCATCACCGGAGGCCCCCATGGCCTGGTTTCTTTCCGCCCGCCGTCTCGCGGCGGCGTTGCCCCTGTTTTGCCTGCTGTCGGTAACCGCCGGTTCGTCCATCGCGGCGGACGACACCACCCCTTTCGTTCCGCGTTTCGACAAGGATGACCGCTTGGCCTTCCCTGACGGGTACCGCGAATGGGTCTATGTCACCACCGGCCTGGACATGTCCTATGGACCCGCCCGAAGCATGGGCCATTCCATGTTCGACAACGTCTTCGTGAACCGTGAGGCCTACCTCGCCTTCAAGCAAACCGGCACCTGGCCGGAGAAGACGACCTTCGTGCTAGAGGTGCGCGGCGCGGCGGACAAAGGCTCTATCAACAAGAACGGCCATTTCCAGACATCGGAGGTCATGGGGCTGGAGGTCCATGTGAAGGACACCGCGCGCTTTCATGACGACGGCTGGGGCTTTTACTCCTTCGCGGCGGCCGATACGACGCCGGCGCCGGCCGAGCAATTGCCCGTGGAGCAAAGCTGCTACAGCTGTCATCGGGAGCACGGCGCCGTGGACACGACCTTCGTCCAGTTCTACCCGACCCTCCACCCCATCGCCGCCGCCAAGCACACCTTCAGTGCGGCCTACCTGTCCGAAAGTAAGCAGGGCGGACCGTGACGTCTCCCGGCTGGGCGATCTTCTGGGCTGGGAGGGGCTGCCGCACCGCAATTGTGATATATTCTGACATCCTTGCATTGCTGTTCTAACCCGGATGGATTATCAGTGCCCTACGGCAGTTGAAAAAAGCACGGTCATGAACTCTGGCCTGATGTCCCCGACCCGTTCGGCTTTATCCAATATCCCAGATGATCGCGCGTCGGGGGCCGCGACCCCACCCCGCGCCACCGCCCGGCCGTTGGCCGGGGTGCGGGAACGGCTGATCGACCATGGCCATACCCTGTTGGCCCAGGGCGGCCTGAAGGCCCTCAGCGTCCGTAATCTGGCCGCCGCCGCCGGTCTCTCCGCCAGCGCCGTCCCCTATCACCTGGGGGACAAGGACAGCCTGACCCAGACCGTCTTCCAGGCGGCGGTGGAGCGGGACCGGCAGACCTGGGTGCAGTTCCACGAGTCCGTCGGGCGGGAAGGCATGCCCCTGGCGGCCTTGGCGGAGGCGCTGGTGGTGCAGGCGCTGGATCTGTCCTTCCGGCAGGGTGCCATCGAGTTGGTGTGGTATGAGCTGATCCATCAGGCCCGCCACACCCCCGCGCTGCGCCCCATCCTGGCCGCGTGGTATGAGGAACGGAAGGCGCGCAACCGGGACCTGTTCGCCCTGGCCGGCCTGCCGGCCCATGTGGCCGACATCATGACCCATTACCTGGTGGGGGACCGTTCCACCCTGCTGGTGGCCGGTGGCGCCTCGGGCTTCGCCCTGTCGGTGGCGGAGAACGTCCGTTACCTGTGCGATCCGCAGGGTGACAGCGGCCTATGGCATGAGCGCCTGCGCCGCCCGGCATGCAGGGCGCAGGACGGCGTGGACGCTTGGGGTGAGACCGAGCGGCGCATCGCCGTCGCCGCCGTCGCCATCATCATCGACCAGGGCGTGGCCGCGGTCACCCACCGCGCTGTGGCGCAACGGGCGGGCGTCTCCCTATCCTCCACCACCTATCATTTCCGCTGTCGTGCCGACATCATCCGCCGCGCCTTCCAGTTGATCCATGAGGATCTGCGGCGGGAGGTTCCAGCGACCCACCGCGAGCCCCCGCCCCTGTGCGTCTTTCTGCGGGCCGTGGCGGAGCATATGCTGGTGCCGCTTGACGGGGACCGCATCGCCGGGCGCAACGCCACCTACGCCATGGGCGACTTCGCGCTGGAGGCCTGCCGCGACACACCGCTGGTCCCGCTATACTTGGCCTTCCGCCAGGATCGGGGATCACGTATCCGCGCGGCCCTCGACCATGTGGTGGGCTGCCAATCCTCGCTTTCCCCATTCCAGGCGCAGATCGTCTCCACCTGGCTGCAGGGCCGCGCCCAGATCCTTAATGCCCTGGACGCGCCGCCCGACGTGGACGGCTATGCTGGTGAGTTGATCGTCCTGCTGCGCTATCTGCAACCGGCCATGCCCAGGATCTGAGGCGTCTCCCCGGGGGTCAGAAACTCAGGCGTCGCAGATGGCGGCCGGCCAGCACCCAGGCGCGGGCCGCGACCAGTTGCTCGCCCGCCAGCACCTGGCGCAGGTGGACCACCCGGCGCTGGTGATGCCGGCTCTCCAACACCGTGTAGATGTGGGTGTGGACGCCATGGCGGCGGTGCACCACGGCATAGGTGCGGGCGACGCAGTCAGATACGCCTGGCAGGGGCGTGCGTTCCTCGCGCAGCGGGTGAACGCTGTCGCCAGGCCCCGTGACGATGCCGGGGGCGATCGCCAGAGTGGGCTGATCTTCTTCCGGTGACGTAACGACATTGGAAAGGCTTACGGGGAAGGCGGCGGGTATATGCACGGCGTATCCACTCCAGACGGACGGAACCGGCCATGCGACCATACGCTGCGACCCACTTGGTTGCCGCCGCGCGGGATCAATCCCGGGGCCGCCACATCTCCGCGTGCGCTGCGGAAACCACCTTGCCTGGGTTGGCAGGTTGGTGCGGGACGCCGGCCCCGCTCCTGATGCAACAATGACGGCGTCTTCACCGTCGGATATTGGATACTATCACTGGTCAGGCTTGGCAATCCGACAATTGGGCATGGCTGGCCCAGCGTTCCGGATTCCAATGGGGGACCAGAACCAGGGCGCGGCCGGTGGCGACGGTCTCACCCGCTCCCCCGGTCGCATGGACACGGCACACCGTGGCCAAGTCCACCAGCCGCTTGTCGGGCCGCAACCGGGTGATGGTCACCGTGGCATCGAGCGGCGCATCCAGCGGCACTCGGCGCCAGAACACCGTTTCCTGTTTCAGGTAGTTGGTGCCCGGCCCCGGCAGCCGCACCCCCAACAGGAAGGAAAGCAGGCTGAGCACCAGCGGCTCCCGCAGGCGGTGGCCGGTCAGCCGCTCATAGAGGCCAAGATCCGCGTCGGTGTAGAGGCGGGTGACGCTGGCGGTGGAACCGCCCAGCGGGTCGGTCCAGCCATCGTCGGGGACCAGTGGCGCCAGGGTCGCCACCCCCTCGCACACGGCTTGCCCATCGGCCTGGCGCTGGGTCAGAAGTCGGACGCGGCTGTCGTCCTGCGGGTCGGCACGGAAGATCAGCGCCTCGCCAGCATAGGCCGGGGCGGGAAAGGTCACCGCCAGCCGGGCCAGCGGCAGGCCGGGCCGCGCGTCGGACGCCAGCCCGCGCAGCAGCGCGCACAGCAAGGCGCCATGCGCCACGGTGCGCCCGAAGCGGGTGCGGGCGGCGTGGCCGGCGTCCAGATGAATGGGGTTGTCGTCGCCCGACAGGCGGGCGAAGGCGGCGAAATCATCCTGGGTCAGGACGCGATCCACCCGGGTAGGCCCCGACGGCACGCTCACGACGCCAAATCCAGGCCCTGCGGCAGCGGCGCCCTCAGCCGATGCTTTTGGATTTTCCCGGCGGCGGTGCGGGGAAAGTCGTCCACCAGGACGAAATGGCGCGGCACCTTGTAGCCGGCCAGCAGGGCGCGGCAATGGCGCGCCAGGCTCTCCACATCGGTGCCGGGCTGGACGCGGACATGGGCCTGTCCCACCTCCCCCCACACTGCATCCGGCACGGCCACCACCGCGACCTCCACCACGCCGGGATGCCGCAGCAGCGCGTTCTCCACCTCCACCGGATAGACGTTTTCCCCGCCTGAAATGAACATCTCCTTCAAGCGGCCGGCGGGATAGTAAAAGCCGTCATCGTCCTGGCGCACGAGATCGCCGGTGCGCAGCCAGCCGTCGTCTGAAAAGGCCGCGGCCGTCGCCGCGGGCTGGCGCCAGTAGCCGGGGGTGACGGCGGCGCCCTTCACCCACAGCTCCCCCACCTGCCCGGGGGGCACGTCCCGCCCTTGCGCGTCCACCACGCGCACCCGGCACAGGATCTGCGGCTTGCCGATGGAACCCACCTTGGCCTCGGCGCCGGCCGGGTCGTTCAGGAACAGGGTGGGCCCCGTTTCCGTCATGCCCATGCCGTTGCAGACATAAGCGCCCCGATCGACGAAGCGGCGCGCCAGCGCGTCCTCCAACGGCGCGCCGCCGCAGGCCCAACGCCGTACCCCGCCCAGGTCCGTGGTGGCGAACCGGGGATGCATCGCCAACTGTCGGTAGACGGCGGGAACACCGAAGAAGGTGGTGATGCGGCCATCGGCGATGAGGTCCAGCACGGCATCGGCGTCGAACCCCGGCCGCACCAGCACCTCGCCCCCCGCCATCAGCAGCGGCAGGGTGTGCAGGTTGATGCCGGCGGTGTGGAACAGCGGCAGGTAGTTCAGGGTGCGGTCGCTTTCCGCCAAATCCACGCCCTGGCGCAGGTTCACGTAGTTCGCCATGGCCATGCCATAGGTGTAAAGCACGGCCTTGGGCTCCCCCGTCGTGCCAGAGGTGTAGAGCAGGTACCAGACGTCGTCGGCGGGCCAAACATCCCGCGCCGACAGGGGCCGGTGCGCCCCCACCCGCGCATCGAAGCCGTCGTCAAGGTTGAGGCACGGCACGTCGCCCGGCAGGGTCGCCGCCGTGGCGCCATCTTCCGCCCCATGGAACAGCAGGCGGGGCTGGCAATCCGCCATCACCCCGATCAATTCCGCCGCCGGCATGCGCCAATTCAGCGGCACCAGGATGCAGCCCAGTTTGGCGCAGGCGAACAGCAGCACGAAAAAGGCGGGACGGTTGCGGCACAGCACCGCCACGCGGTCACCGGGTTCGATACCCAAGGCCGCCAGCAGGCCGGCGGCGCGGGCGGCGCGATCGTCCAGACCGGCATAGGTCAGGCTGTCGCTGGTGGTGAGATCCACCAGGGCCACGCGGTCAGGCGACAGCCGGGCGCGTTGCGCCGTCAGGTCGAACAGATCCCACATGATGCGGCGCGGCGCGCCCCGCTCCCTTGTTGTTCCGGTTACGCAATGGTCCCGTCAACGCAAGGCATGTCACATCAGGGCTTCAGCCCCCGGGCGATGAAATCGGCGGCCTCGGCCGCGATTTCCGCCGCCGGGCGGTCGTCGCCCCAGACGGCGTAGCGCTGGCCGATGAAGACGCTGATGCCGATCAAGGCCCAGGCCCGCACCTCCACATCGCCCTCGCGTATCTCCCCCCGCTTCTTGGCCGACTCCAGATTGTTGATATAGCCGTCGGCGAACACCTGATAGTAGCGCCGGTAGGCGTCCTCGGCAACGAACTGCGCCTCCATCACGATGCGATAGAGATTGCGGTGGGCGCGCACGAACTCGATGAAGGCTTCCAGGCCCACCCGCTCGGCCGTGAGGCGGTCGGGCGCCTGGGCCACCCGTTCGGCGATCCAGCGCCGGGTCAGCGCCCCCATGTCCTCCACCAGCGCCCGGAACAGCGATTCCTTGCTGTCGAAGTAGGTGTAGAAGGTGCCCAATGCCACGGCGGCCCGTTGGGTGATGCCGCTGACCGACGCCTCGTGAAAGCCGCGCTCGCCAAATTCCAGGGCGGCCGCGTCCAGCAGCTTGCGCAACGTGCGCTTGCCCCGCTCCGTACGCGGGGCCTTGTCGCCGCCCGCCGCCTCCGCCGTTGGCATATCGGTTTCCCGTCCGTCCATTCCGTCCCGCGTCAGGGCGTCATCCTCGCTAGCGTCCGTAACCTGCCCTACTTCGTCCCGCCCCACCGTGTCCCGTCCCATTGCACCCCGCGATTGCACCATGGCCCACCTCCCTCTCTTGTTTTTCATAACTTGAACGTTGACTCAACTTTCATCTTACGGCAAGCATGTCGGCGGGAGGATGGTCCGCCGGCACGCTCGTGTCGGTGGATACCACGAAGCGCGGGAAACACCGATGCACGAACTGGGGCGACAGGCCGGGGCCCGGCCACGCGGGGGGGACGCATGCCCGCTGACACCGGCTGACGGCGGCCTCATGGCCTACCGCCTGGCGGGTCAGGGGCGCCCCCTGGTGCTGCTGCACGGCTGGGCCACGCATGGCGGATTCTTTGCCCCGCAGGTCGCCGGCTTGGCCGGTTCGTTCCAGGTGCTGGCCCCTGACCTGCCCGGCCACGGCGCCACCCCCGCCCCCCGGCCCACGGTGACGGGCCAGGCGGAGGCGCTGCGCGCCTTGCTGGCCGCCCTGGACCTGCGCGGCGCCGTGCTGGTCGGCTGGTCCATGGGGGCCATGGTGGCCTGGCGCGCCTTGTTGGACGGTATGACCGACCGGGTGGCGGCTCTGGTGGTTGTGGACATGAGCCCGCGCCTGTGCAATGGCGCCGGCTGGCCCTGGGGACTGCGCGGGGCCGTTCAGGCGCGGGGGGGCCAGGCGGCGCGCCTGCTGGCCGCCGACTGGGTCGCCTTCGCCCCGCGCATCGCCCGCCGCATCTTCGCCGCCGGCACCCCGCGCACCGACCTGCGCCATTGGGCGGAGGCGGAGATCGCGGCCTGCGATGCCGACGCCATGGCCGCGCTGTGGCTGGACCTTCTGGTCCAGGACTTTCGCGCGGACCTGAGCAGTTTGCGGCTGCCCATGCTGGTCCTGCGGGGCGCCCTGAGCCAGCTTTACCCCGCCGGCACGGCGGACTGGCTGGTGGCGGCGCTGCCCCAGGCGCGGCAGGTCACTTTCGCCGCCTCCGGCCACGCCCCGCATTTGGAGGAGCCGCAACGCTTCAACGAGATCATCGCCGGCTTCGCCGCCGGCCTGCCGCCCTGACAGGCTGGTCCTGGCAGGCTGGCCCTGACTGGTTGGAACCGGCGGGAAACGGCGATCAACGAAGGAAAGAACGGGAGGGTAAGGACATGGGCAAGGCTGCAGATTGGACGCTGGGGCGGATGCTGAAGGGGATGTCGCGGGCCTCGGTCGCGGGCCTGGTCATGGGGAATGTCGCATGGGCGCAAGGGGCGGCGGCGCAAGCGGTCACCCCCGCCCCGGAGGACGACACGATACAGGAGGTGGTGGTGACGGCTCGCCGCCGGGCGGAAAACCTGAAGGACGTGCCGGTGGCGGTCACCGCCATTTCCGCCGACCAGTTGCAGGCCCAGGGCTCGGTCAACCTGACCGACCTGGAATACAAGTCACCCAACACCACGGTGCAGGTGGCGCGCGGCTCCAACTCCACCCTCATCGCCTTCATCCGCGGCGTGGGCCAACAGGACCCGCTGTGGGGCTTTGAGCCCGGCGTCGGCCTGTATGTCGACGACGTCTATATCGCCCGACCGCAAGGTGCGGTGCTGGACATTTATGACGTCAGCCGTATCGAGGTGCTGCGCGGGCCGCAGGGCACGCTGTACGGCCGCAACACCATCGGCGGCGCCATCAAGTACGTGACCCGCGACATGACCGACCAGCCCACCGCCAACGCCCGGGTGGAGATCGGCAGCTATAACGAGCACAACGTCATCCTGTCCGGCAGCACGCCGCTCAGCGAGAAGTTCGCCATCGGCGGCGCCGTCGCCATCTACCGCCATGACGGCTACGGCCACAACCTATACACCGGCGCCGACCAGTATAATAAGGACGTGGTGGCTGGCCGCATCAGCGCGGAGTTCAAGCCCACCGAAACATTCACCATCAAGGTGGCGGCCGACCAGACCAACGACATGTCGAACGCCAAGAGCGGCCACCGCGAGACGGCGACACCGGCCGGCACTCCGCCCCTGGCCGACGTCTATGACACCATGGCCGGTGTCGGCGACCATAACTTCGTGACCAACCGGGGCCTATCGCTGACGGCGGAATGGCAGGTGTCGGACCAGTGGCTGTTCAAGGCCATTAGCGCCTACCGGGACGGCTACACCCAGACCAACATCGACTTCGACAACCTGCCCCAGCCCTATCTGGACGTGCCCGCCCAGTACAAGGACCACCAGTTCAGCCAGGAGGTCCAGGCCGTCTACACCGGTGAGCGGCTGCAGGGTGTGGCCGGCATCTATTACATGGATGCCACGGCGGCCGGCGCCTTCGACACCGACGTGCAGAACCTGGGTCTCAGCATCCTGACGTCCGGTTCGGTCAAGACCAAGAGCATCGCCGGCTTCACCGACCTCAGCTATGACATCACCGACGACCTGAAGGTCTCGCTGGGCGGCCGCTACACCAACGACGACAAGACGGGCAGCGTCTACCGCGCCTATTACCTGGGCATCCGCAGCCCGGCGTTCGGCGGCAAGCAGCAGGCCCCCTTCTCCATCCGCACCAACTACACCAACGACCGCGGCTTCGGCGAGTTCACGCCCCGCGCCAGCGTCAGCTATAAGCTGACGCCGGATATGACCGGCTATGTTTCCTACTCCAAAGGCTTCAAGTCCGGCGGTTTTGACATGCGCGGCGACGCCGTGCTGACCCCCGACACGGTCAAGGGCTACAACCCCGAGACGGTCAACAGCTATGAGGTGGGCCTGAAGGGGGACTATCTGGACCGGCGCCTGACCCTGAACCTGGCCGGTTTCTACGCCGACTACAGCGGGCAGCAGGTGACGACCCAGGTGCCGACCGCCACCGGCATCGCCAGCTTCGTCGACAACGCCGGTGCCAGCCACATCTATGGCCTGGAGTTGGAGGCCGTGGCCAAGCTGACCCGCGAGCTGACGGCCCAGGCCAATGTCGGCTACACCCTGGCGCAGTTCGACAAGTTCCTGTCCTACGACCTGGCCAGCAAGCAATACGTGGACGTGGCCAACACCCGCGGCTTCCAAAACACGCCCAAATGGACCACCGGCTTCACCCTGTCCTACCTGCTGCCCTTCGATGACAAGAGCACCCTGAACTCCTCCGCCAGCGTGTCGTACCGCAGCTTCACCCAGCTGTACGACACTGCCAGCATCCTGGACCAGCCAGGCTACACCTTGCTGGACCTGAATTTCATCTGGACCTCCGCCGATGATCACTGGCAGGTGGGCCTGCATGCCAAGAACCTGACGGACGAGCGGTACCGTGTGGGTGGCTACCCCTTCGGCGGCGCCACCTATGCCAATTCCTTCGCCGCCTATTACGGCCCGCCGCGCACCATCACCGGCACGGTTGGCCTGCATTTCTGATACCGGCGCGTCCGGCGCCTGGGCGGGCGGGATTCAGATCAGCGGTTCCGCCCGCCCCCACTATGCTAGAGACCAGCCAGGATCACCCATGAGCGAGAGCACGATGACCGAGACCGCCGCCCCTCCTCCGTCACCGGTTCTGGCCCCGGCCCTGGTCCGGCCGGCATACCGCGCCCTGGTGATGGCGGCGCTGTTCGTGGTCTACACCCTGAATTTCGTGGACCGTCAGATCCTCAGCATCCTGGCCGTGCCCATCAAGACGGAGCTGGGCCTGACCGACACCCAGTTGGGCTGGCTGGGCGGGCCGGCCTTCGCCCTGTTCTACACCTTCCTCGCCATTCCCATCGCCCGATTGGCCGACCGCATGAGCCGGGTGCGCATCATGGCCGTGTCGCTGGCGCTGTGGAGCGGCTTCACGGCACTCACCGGCCAGGTGGGCCTGTTCTGGCAATTGTTCCTGTGCCGCATGGGCGTGGGCGTGGGGGAGGCCGGCGGCGTGGCTCCCGCCTATTCCCTGATCAGCGACTATTTCCCCAAGCAGCAGCGCGCCCGCGCCCTGGCCGTCTATTCCTTCGGCATCCCTTTCGGCAGCGCCCTGGGCATCCTGCTGGGCGGCTACATCGCCACAGCGGTGAACTGGCGCCTGGCCTTCACCGTCTGCGGCATCGCTGGCCTAGTCATGACGCCGATCTTCCTGCTGACGGTGCGTGAGCCGGCGCGCGGCGCGTTCGACGCCGTGAAGAACGCGGGCAGCCCGGTGCCGTTACGGGCCGTTCTGGCCATCCTGGGCACCAAGCCGTCGTTCTGGCTGCTGTCCGCCGGGGCCGCCTCCTGCTCCGTCCTGGGGTATGGGCTGGCGTTCTGGATGCCGTCCTTCCTGGGCCGCATGCACGGCATGGCGCTGACGGACGTCTCGCTGCTGCTGGGCGGCGGCACCCTGGTGGCGGGAACGCTGGGCATCTGGGCGGGCGGCGCCCTGGCCGACCGGTTGGGCGGCCGCGCCAAGGCGGCCTATCCCCTGGTGCCGGCCGTGGCCTTCCTGATCGCGGTGCCGCTCTACGCCCTGGGCTTCCTGGCCAAGGAGCTGTGGCTGGTGGCGGCGCTATGCACCCTGCCCTTGGCCCTGGGCCTCGCCTGGCTGGGCCCCATCATCGCCGCCGTGCAGCATGTGGTGCCGCCGGCCATGCGGGCCACCGCCTCGGCCATCTTCCTGTTCATCAACAACCTGGTGGGCATCGGCTTCGGCATCTTCTTTTTCGGCCGCCTGTCCGACGCCCTCAAGCCCCACTTCGGCGCCGAGGCCCTGCGCTATTCCATGCTGATCGGCCTGGGCTTCTACCTGTTGAGCGCCCTGTTCTTCATCTTTTCCAGCCGCCGCCTGGAACGGGATTGGGAGGGGTGAAGTCCAGTGAGTTGCGAGTAAGGGCTACGTGCCTTACAATGTGGGAATTCCCCACGGGAGGGATTTTTCCCCATGTCCATCGAACTGACGGTAACAGCCAAGGGCCAAGTCACCCTGCGTCAGGAGGTCCTGGCTCACTTAGGCATAGGGCCAGGCGACAAGGTCGTGGTCGATCTATTGCCGGATGGCCGGGTCCAGGTCCATGCCAAACCGGGCCTAGCCATAACGGAGCTGTTCGGTGCGCTGAAACGGCCCGGCCAGCCCGTCCTTACCATTGACGAGATGAATGAAGCGATCGCGGCCGGTTGGGCTGGCGAACGATGAAGATTACAGTCGACACCAACATTCTCGTCCGCGTTTTCATTGAAGATGACCCCGAACAGGCGACGCAGGCGCGGGCCTTATTGGTCAAAGCGACGCGGATCGTCATTCCCCTGCCCGCAGTCTGTGAGGCGGTATGGGTATTACGACGCGCGTATCGCCTCTCCACATCCGATATAGCGGATCAGTTGGAACGCCTGCTTCTTGTAGACGCGATCGTCATCGATAGGCAGGCGCTGATGGCGGGCATCGCGTTTTTACGTACCGGGGGCGACTTCGCCGATGGGGTCATCGCGACCGATGGCCGGGACAAGGGTGGTGAAGTGTTTGTTTCGTTTGATCGTGGCGCCGTCAATCGCTGGCGGCGCATGGGCGGGAACGCTTCCGAACCCGCCCTTCTGCTGTCCGCCGGCTGATCACTCCGCCAGTTGCGCCTCACGCTGGCGGGCGGAGTTGCGCATGCCATAGGCGAAGTAGATGGCCAGGCCCAGCACGCTCCACGCGCCGAAGCGGATCCAGTTGCTGAGGCCCAGGGAGATCATCAGCGCCACGCAGATCACGGCGCCGACGACGGCCACCACCGGCAGGTAGGGCACGCGGAAGGGGCGCGGGCGGTGCGGGTCGCGCACGCGCAGCACCAGGGTGGCGACGCAGACCAGGGCGAAGGCCATCAGCGTGCCCAGGGACACCAGGTCGCCCAGCACGTCCAGGGGGGCGATGCCGCCGATGATGGCGGCGGCCAGGGTCACCCACAGCGTCGCCTGCCACGGCACATGGTGTTCCGGGTTGACCGAGGCGAAGGACGGCGGCATCAGGCCGTCGCGCGCCATGGCGTAGAAGATGCGGATCTGGCCGTAGTTGCAGATGAGGATGGCGGAGCCCAGGCCCAGGATGGCGGCCAGGTTGATGATCATGCCCAGCCAGGCCAGGGCCGGCCCGGCATGATGGATAGCGATGAAGATGGCCTCGGGCGCGTCCAGCATGGTGTAGGGCGCCAGCCCGGTCATGACCAGGCCCACCACCACGTACAGGGTCACACAGACGGCCAGGCCGCCCAGGATGCCGCGCGGCACCGTGCGCTGGGGCGACCGCGCCTCCTGCGCCGCAGTGGAAACGGCGTCAAAGCCGATATAGGCGAAGAACAGGGTGCCGGCCGCGCGGAACACGCCGGACCAGCCGAAGGCGCCGTCGCCCGTGTTCGCCGGAATGAAGGGGTGCCAGTTGGCGGTGTCGACGTAGAAGATGCCCACCACCGCGAACAGCACCATGGCGCCGACCTTGATGGCCACGGAGATGTTGTTGAAGCGCGCCGTTTCCTTGATGCCCAGGCTGAGGATCACGCCGCACAGGGCGATGATGAACACGGCCGGCCCGTTGATGAAGGCCCCGGTCCACTCGAAACCCTTCTCATCCGAATAGGACAAGGGGGCCGACGCCAGGTTGGTGGGGAGATGCACCCCCCATTGCTCCAGGAAGGCGTTGAGATAACCGGAGAAACCCACGGCCACGGCCGACCCGCTGATCATGTATTCCAGCACCAGGTTCCAGCCGACCAGCCAGGCCACCATTTCACCCAGCGTGGCGTAGGTATAGCTGTAGGCGCTGCCCGCGACGGGGATGACGGTGGCCAGTTCGGCGAAGCACAGCCCGGCGAACAGGCAGGCCAGGGCGGCGAAGGCGAAGGAGATGGCGACGGCCGGGCCGGCGTGGGTGGCGGCCTGCGATCCGGTCATGACGAAGATGCCGGCCCCCACCGTGCACCCCACGCCCGCCAGGATCAAATCCAATGTTCCCAGGCCGCGCGTCAGCTTCGCGGCGCCGTGCTTCCCCTCACCGGCCGCGATGAGCGCATCGACCGGCTTGACCGTCCATAACCCCATACCCGTCCCTTTCCCCATTCGCGCCAATCAGGTGGGCCGCACGTCCGGGGCCCTGTCCTATCCATTATTCCCGTCCTAGCACGTTCCGGGACGCCCGTCCCAGCCCGGGCCCTGAACGCGATCAAATTTTTAATCCACGCCTTCATCCTCCGGTGATGGGTATTGGCGCAGCACCGCCTCGATGACGAAATTCTGGCCGGTATAGACATGCTCGTACAGCAACTGGGCCGCCTTCTCGCCATCGCCGGCGATCAGGGCGGCCAGCACTGGCTGGCTGCCGGCCCGGTAGGCCGCCGCCCCCTCCGACTGGGGGATGCCCATGAACAGGGGGCGCTGCCCGCGCTCGTACAGGTTCCGCAGGATCTGGTGCAGGCGCGGGTTGCCCGAGGCCTCGGCGATGGTCTCGTGGAAATCCTGATCGGCTTCCAGGATCTTGCGATGCTGGTCGGGGTCGTCCGGTTCCACCGTGATGGTGGTGGCCCGCACCAGCCGGCGGACATGCGCCGTGGTCAGCCGCCCCGCCGCCAGCCGCCCGGCCATGGGCTCCAGCGCCAAGCGGATCTGGAAGCAGTGCATGATGTCTTCGGGCGTGATGGGCGCCACGGTGAAGCCGCTGCGCGCCCGTGCCGCCATCAGCCCCTCCTGGCACAGGCGGGCCAGGGCCGTGCGCACGGGCGCCTTGCCGAAGCCCAGCCGCTCGGCCAGCAGGGCCTCACTGACCCGCTGCCCGGGCGTCAGGCGGCAGAGCATGATGTCGGCGCGCAGGGCCTGGTAGGCCCGTTCGCTCAGGCGTTCCTCAGTGGTGGTCAAGGTCCGCTCCCCTCCCGCTCATACCGCCCCGGTGCCGCCCCTCTTACTCGAACGCCAGCCCCGCGCCCAGGTCCCCGTTCACCACCAGGGCCTTGGCGGCGGCGATGTCGGGGGCGAAGTAGCGGTCCTGGTCGTAGGCCGGCACCACGGCGCGCAGCTTGGCACGGGCCGCCTCCAATGCTTCCGAGGTCCTCAGCGGCAGATGGAACTCCAGGCCCTGGATGGCGGCCAGCGCCTCGATGCCGACGATGCCGGCGGCGTTGTCGGCCATGTCGATCAGGCGGCGGGCCGCCCAGGTGGCCATGGAGACGTGGTCCTCCTGGTTGGCGGAGGTGGGAATGCTGTCCACCGAGGCCGGATGGGCCAGACCCTTGTTCTCGCTGGCCAGGGCCGCCGCCGTGACGTGGGCGATCATGAAGCCGGAATTGATGCCGCCGTCCTTCACCAGGAAGGCTGGCAGGCCACCATTGTGGTGCGGGTCCACCAGCATGGCGATGCGGCGTTCCGACAGGTTGCCGATCTCCGCCAGGGCCAGGGCGATCTGGTCGGCGGCGAAGGCCACCGGCTCGGCATGGAAGTTGCCGCCGGACAGGATGTCGCCGGTATCGGGGAAGACCAGGGGGTTGTCGGTGACGGCGTTGGCCTCGATCAGCAGGGTACCCGCCGCCATGCGTAACTGGTCCAGGCAGGCGCCCATGACCTGCGGCTGGCAGCGCAGGCAATAGGGGTCCTGCACCCGCTCGCAATCCAGGTGGCTGGCGCGCACGGCGCTGCCGTCCAGCAGGCGGCGATAGGTGGCGGCGGTGTCGATCTGGCCCTTCTGGCCGCGCAGTTCATGGATGCGGGCGTCGAACGGCGTGTCGCTGCCCCGCGCCGCGTCCACCGACAGGGCGCCGGCGGTCAGAGCCGCCTGGAACACCCGCTCCGCCGCGAACAAGCCGTTCAGGGCCAGGGCGGTCGACACCTGGGTGCCGTTCAGCAGCGCCAGGCCCTCCTTGGGGCCAAGCTCCATGGGCACCAGCCCCGCCCGCTTGATGCCTTCGGCGGCGGGCAGGATCTGGCCGTCCACCCGCACCTCGCCCACGCCCAGCAGCGGCGCCACCAGATGGGCCAACGGCGCCAGGTCGCCCGAGGCGCCGACGGAGCCCTTGGACGGGATGCAGGGGTAGACGCCATGGTTGGCCAGGGCCACCAGCGCCCGGATGACGCTGCCGCGCACGCCGGAATAGCCGCGCGCCAGGCTGGAAATCTTGAGCACCAGGATCAGGCGGACGATGGCGTCGTCCAGCAGCGGGCCGGTGCCCACCGCGTGGCTCAGCACCAGGTTGCGCTGAAGCTGAGACAGTTGGTCATTGCCGATACGGGTCTTGGCCAGCAGGCCGAAGCCGGTGTTGATGCCGTAAGCCGTGTGGCCGGCGGCCATGACGGCGTCCACCGTGGCGGCGGACTTCTCCGCGTGCGTCAGGGTGGCGTCGTCCACCAGCAGGCGGACGGGCCCGGCCAGGGTGGCGCGCAGGTCAGCCAGGGTCAGGTGGCCGGGGACCAGGGTGAGGGTGTGCATGGCACGAGAACTCCCGAGGAAAAACAAAATGCTATGAGGCTATCTTCAGGCGCCGGCGTAATGCTGGGCGGCGGAGGACAGAAAGGTTTCGATCATGGAACGAAGCACCGGGCGCAGCCTGCCGCAGCGGTTCCTGTCCAGCGCCGGCACCAGGCCGGGAGCCAGGTGGGTGTCCTGCGACAGCTCCAGTTGCAGGGCGTGGACATGCGCCGCCGGCCGGCCGTAGTGGCGGGTGATGTGCCCACCTTTGAACCTGCCGTTCAGCACGGCGCTATAGCCGCTGGACTGCGCCACGCCGAATACCGCGTCGGCGAAACTGCCGGCGCAGGAGGCCCCGGCGTTGCTGCCCAGGTTCAGGTCGGGCAGCCGGCCGTCGAACAGGCGCGGCACCTCCGCCGCGATGGAATGCGCGTCCCACAGCAGGGCGTAGCCGTGCTGCGCCTTCAGCCGGTCCAGTTCCGCCGACAGTTGGGCGTGATAGGGCTGCCAACAGGTGGCGACGCGGACGGCCTTTTCGTCATCGTCGGGCCCCTGCCCCGGCAGATACAAGGGCGTGCCGTCGAACATCACCTCCGGGATCAGGCCGGTGCCCGCCTGGCCGGGATAGAGGTTGGCGTCATCCGCCGGCCGGTTCAGATCCACGACATAGCGGCTGTAGCCCGCCACCAGGGTGGAGGCGCCAATCGCGTCCGCGAAGTCGTACAGCGCGTCGACATGCCAGTCGGTGTCGACCAGGGCATGCGCCTCCGGCACCAGGCGGGGGGCGATATCGCCCGGCACCTGGATGCCGACATGGGGGAAGGAGATCAGCAGCGGCGCCGTCCCCTGCCGGAAGGTGAACACCGGCGCCGTCATTTGCCGACCATGGGGCCAACCATAGGCGCATCCAGATCATGGCGGTGGGCGCAGTCGATGGCCAAGTGGTGACCTGTCAGAAGGCGCCGGTCATGGTCCGGCCAGTACGGTTCCTCCAGGCGCTCACCATTGGGTGTTGTGGCCACATCGCGGTTCCAGCCGCCGGGCGGCTGGGACAGGCCGATGAATAGGGTGCGCGTGTTGACACCGCGCGGCGGAAGGGGGGAGCCCATTGACATGCCTCTTGCCTGCTTCGCCGGCTGGCGGCCATCGATAGCCGCCAGTTGATCACCGGAACTGCCAATTTCGGTGGCCAGGACGACGATACGGGCCCATCCTAGCGGCGGATTGATCGATCGTAAAGACTTGTCGGATAATCTGACCTGTCAGGAATCCTTAAGAGGCGTGCCCCCATCCCCCGCTGATCATCGCGCCACCGCCCAGCGGCGGGAACCCCTATGGGTGAACGCCAACCCGACCACCATGGCGGCGGAGGCGGCAACGCCTTACGGTGGCGCCGAAAATGGCACCCTGGCGGTCAAAGACGGCCGAAGCTCCTGGATTGGCCGCCCTGCGGAGCTTCCCGGCCGGCCGGAGACCCTGGCGGTGCAGGTGTGGGATGCCGGCGGTCGGTGGATCACGCCGAGCTTGATCAGCCGCCACGCCCACCTGGTGTTCGGCGGTGGGCGGGTGACGGAATTTGAATTGCGCCTGGACGGTGCCAGTTATTCTGAAATTTCACGGGCTGGCGGCGGCATCGCCCACACGGTGCGACGACGCGCCCTACAGCCTGGCCGCCCGCCGGAATGGGCTTATTGGCTGGACGGCAACGCCTGTGCGAGGCGTGTGCGGGCGGGGTGTCCTGTCCAGGACTGGTGCCGGCCGCGTAAAGCCAGACGCAGCCGGCACCAGCTGAGTCTGTCCATGAGCAGCTTCGCGCCCAAAGGGGATCTCACCTTTGGCCGATCTGCCCTAACGGGCGTCCGACATCGCCAGCAGGCAGGCGAGGAAGTTGGCGGCGTCCTCCGCCTCATCCAGGAAATCGGCGCCGATGACGCGCCGTTCCGTATCTACCCGGCGGACGACGACGGGGAACAGCGCCACGCCGTTGGTGAGCTCACTGTGGATGCTGACCGTCAGCGTTTGACCCGGCGCCAGGGTGTCGACACCCCCCCGCAGTTGCAGGCCGACACCCTTGACCGACCAGTCGACCAGGCGCGCCGGTTCGCGACCCACGCGGAGAGGATAGGCCTCGCCGGGCTGGCGCACGGCTTTACGACGGTCGTTTGACTGAGGGGAGATGGTGCTGGTCATAGTGCCATTCTACCACAATCACAGGGGCCCCACTCAAAGGGCCCCACTCAAAGGGCTAGGGACTCGGCGGACAGGTTCTTGGCGCCGCGGAAGTCAGCGTTGCGAATGTCGGCCTCGCGCAGGTCGGTCATGGTCAGGATCGCATCCGTCAGGCTGGCGCCCGCCAGGATGGCGTTGCGCAAATTGCCCTGGGTCAGGTCCCCATCCTCCAGCCGCGCGGCGGTCAGGTCGGCGCCGGCCAGGTTCACCCGCACCATGCGCGCCTTGTTGAAATTGGTTGGCCAGGCGTGGCCGTTGCGCAAATCCATGGGGCATGCCACGGCGTTGGCCAGGTTGGCCTCGTTGAGGCTGGCGCGCTCCAGGCAGGCGCCGCGCAGATCGGCTCCGGCCAGGTCCGCGTGGCGCAGGTCCGCCATGGACAGATCAGCCATGGCCAGTACCGTGCCGCTGAGCTTCGCTCCCTTCAGGTTCGCCTGCTTGAGGATGGCGGCCGACAGGTTCAGGTTGGACAGGTCCTGGCCGCTGAGGTCGAGCGCCGAGAGGTCGGCCCGCTGCCCCTTGCCGCCGTTGCTCAAGATCCACAGGCGGTGACGGCGCAAGGTTTCGCCGATGGTGCCCGCGATATCGTCCAGGCGCCGCACCAGGTCGGCCCCCGTCAGGTTGGCCATGGACAAGTCCACGTCGTCCAGCAACGCGCCCAGCAGGCTGGCCTTGGACAGGTTGGTGCTGCGAAGCAGGGCGCGGGTCAGCACGGCCCCGTCCAGCTTGGTGCCGCTGAGGTTGGCCTCCGACAGGTCCGCCCCTTCCAGGTTGCAACCGGTGAGGTCGGACCCGCTGAGATCCGCCCGGATGAAGACGGCGCCCCGCAGGTCCGTATCCCGCAAGTCCGTCTGCATGACGAAGGCGTTGGAGAGCTTGGCGTGGCTGAGGTCGGCCCGCGTCATGGACGCCTCTGCCAGTTCGGCGGAGGCGTTGCCCTGGACGTTGGGTGTCAATTCCCCGTTCTTGCTGCGCATGAGATGGCCATCCCGCAGGTCGGCCTCCACCATCATCACCCGCTGCATGCTGGCGCCCCTGAAGGCGGCGCCGCGCAGGTCGGCACGGACCAGGTTGGCCCGTTCCAGCGTGGCGCGCCGCAGATCGGCCCCGAACAGACAGGCGGAGCGTAGATCGGCATCCGATAGGTCGGCCTCGCTGAGGCGGGCACCCGTCAGGTCGGCATCCGCCAGAACCCGGCCCCGCAGCACCGCGTGCGACAGGTCGCAGAACTTGAGGCAGGCCCGCGCCCCGCCCCGCTGACCTTGCAGGTAGCGAAGATGCAGGGTCAGCGCCTGCTCGATCTCCGCGGCCGACAGGCGCCGATATCCAATGTCCAGGCTGTCGAGGTCGGCCTTGTGGCTCATATCGGTCTCAGGCTCTTTGATTCATAAACGCGTCGCTTATGGTGATAGCCTGTGATCGTTAATAAAAGGTCTTTAAGCCCGACTTGGTCGGCCAGAGATGAAAAAAATAAAGGCGGCGCCGAAAGGTGTGGTCGCTTTCTTTTTTCTCCTTTTTATTCGGAAGGTGGCAGGCTGGCTTTATCACCGTTTGTCAGAATTGCCGCGGCCCCCATGCCATAAAAGGTAACGGCGGGACCGAGGGCCCCGCCGTCTTATTCAAACATCCTTGCCATCGACCGCTTCTGCCGACCGCCAGCCTTCTGCCTGGGGGAAAGTCCAGGCTTAGGCCAGATGCGTTTCCAGCGCCGCGTTCTTCACCGCCTTCTGCAGCTTTTCGAACGCCCGCACCTCGATCTGGCGCACACGCTCGCGGCTGATGCCGAACTCCTGCGACAGATCCTCAAGCGTCGTCGGGTCGTCGCGCAGGCGGCGTTCGGCCAGGATGCGACGCTCGCGGTCGTTCAGGCCCTTCATCGCGCCGGCCAGCAGGGCCTTGCGCTTGCCCAGCTCTTCCCGGTCGGCCAGGCGGATTTCCTGGCTTTCCGTCTCATCGACCAGCCAATCCTGCCACTCGCCCTCCCCATCCACGCGCAGGGGCGCGTTCAGGCTGTGGTCGGGGCTGCCCAGGCGGCGGTTCATGGACACGACGTCCTGTTCCGGCACGTCCAGCTTGGTGGCGATGGCGGTCACCGTCTCGGGCGACAGGTCGCCGTCATCGATGGCCTGCATCTGGCCCTTCAGCTTACGCAGGTTGAAGAACAGCTTCTTCTGCGCGGCCGTCGTGCCCATCTTCACCAGGCTCCAGCTGTGCAGGATGTATTCCTGGATCGCGGCACGGATCCACCACATGGCGTAAGTGGCCAGGCGGAAGCCACGGTCGGGGTCAAAGCGCTTCACCGCCTGCATCATGCCGACGTTGCCTTCGGAGATCAGTTCCGACAGGGGCAGGCCATAGCCGCGGTAGCCCATGGCGATCTTGGCCACCAGGCGAAGGTGGCTGGTCACCAGCTGGTGGGCGGCCGTGCCGTCCTCATGTTCCTGCCAGCGCTTGGCCAGCATGAACTCCTTTTCCGGCTCCAGCATGGGGAAGCGGCGGATTTCCTGGAGATAGCGCGACAGGCTCGATTCCGAGCTGATGGCGGGGATGGCGGGCAAGGTGGCCATGGTCAACAACCTTTCACGGCTAAGGATCCCCGGATATCGGGCGATCCCCCCGGTACCGGATGCTCAATGGAGCCCCCCGGGCGGGGTTGGGGTGACACGTTGATCAGTATACGCTTCAGACGCGCATCCGACCACATTTTAAAATAATTCTAAACTAGAAATCAGCCCTGCGAGATCCGCGGGCAGGTCGCTGGTAAAGGCCAGCATCCCACCGCTCACCGGATGACGGAAGGCGATGTCCTTCGCATGCAACGCTTGGCGACGAAAACCGAGAAGTCCGGCCTGCGCCGCCGACGACGCTTCCTTCAGCCGCGCGCCCAACGCGCCCGTGGGGCGCGCCTTGCCATACAGCGGGTCGCCCACCAGGGGGTGGCCGATCTGGGCCATGTGCACCCGGATCTGGTGGGTGCGGCCGGTGGCCAGCTTGCACTCCACATGGGTGCTCAGCAGGCCGTGCCGCGCCAGGACCCGCCAGCGCGTCAGCGCCGGCTTGCCTCCTTTGCTTACCACAGCCATGCGCTTGCGATCCGTCGGATGGCGGCCGATATTCCCCTCGATTTCGCCCTGGGCTTCCGCCGGCGCGCCCCAGACCACGGCGTGGTAGGTGCGCGACAGGGTGCGGTCGGCGAATTGCGCGGACAGCCCGGTGTGGGCGCGATCGGTCTTGGCCACCACCATCAGGCCGCTGGTGTCCTTGTCCAGCCGGTGGACGATGCCGGGCCGGCGCACGCCGCCGATGCCCGACAGGCGCTCCCCGCAATGGAACAGCAGGGCGTTGACCAGGGTGCCGTCCGGATTGCCGGCGGCGGGATGCACCACCATGCCGGCCGGCTTGTCGATCACCAGCAAATCATCGTCCTCGAAGACGATGGTCAGCGGGATGTCCTGCGCCATCGGCACCGCCGCCTCGGGTGCAGGAACCGAGATGTGGAACACCTGGCCGGGTTTGACCCGGTAGGAGGCGTCGTCTATGGTCTGGCCGCCCGGCTGATCCAGGGTCACGCGGCCTTCGCCGATCAACGCCTGGAGGCGTGAGCGGGTGAGGCTGGCGGTCTCTGGCGCCAGTTGGGCCAGGGCCTTGTCCAGCCGGTCGCGGGCCGCGGTGTCGGGAATGGTGACGGCGAGAAGGGTGCAACCCGTCTCCTCGCCCTCCAGATCCTCATCCTCCGCACCGTCGACCACCGGCGCGCCAAGGTCCAGGCGGTCAGCCCCGCCCTCACCCGCCGCGGCGCCAGGGCGCGCGAAGGCGGTGTCGGCAGGCTGGCCCGGGGCGGCACAGATGGTTGAAGCAAGTGCGGACAATAAAGACCTTCCTCGTCATCATGGGCGTACTGATCGTCGCCGGTTTCACCTTCATCGGGGTGGAGATCTGGCGGCGTGCCACCGACCCCAACCACCCCCGCGCCTTCGGCCGCCATGACGCGGCACCGGGCACGATCACCCTTCCGGCCGCGTCGCCCGAGGCCCTGGCCCCCTTGTTGAAGCTACCCGAAGGCAGCCGCATCGAGGCCATGACCAGCGTGGGCAACCGCCTGGCCGTCCAGGTCGGACTTCCCAATGGGACCCAGCGTATCGTGCTGCTGGAACCCAGCACCGGGAAGGTCCAGATCGCGGTCGTTACTGGAACCACTTCATCAGACACCCCATCTTCTTCAAATGGTGCGTCCGAACCCAACCAGACGATGCGCCCGCAGGTTCCCCGGACGCCGTGATTACGGTCACACCGATGGCCGGCCCACCAGCGTAATCGGTCTACATGACAGAGATTTAATGGCGTCTGTCACGAAGCCGGCGGCGCAATCCCGACCGCCGGTGCTTGCCCAATATTTCAGCGAGGCGTGACAGCACTGCGGATTTCCGCGCTTTTTCGCTTTCATCTCGTGGCCGTGCGGCCCGATCCTCCTCCGTATCACGCAACAAGGCTTAGACGGTCCTCGATGAACTTCATGAGCGACAACGTGGTGGGTGCCGCCCCGGAGATCCTGGCGGCCCTGGCCGCGGCCAACGATGGGGCGCAGCCCTCCTACGGCGCCGATCCCCTGACAGAGCGGGTGAGCCGGGACCTGGCCGAGTTGTTCGAATGCGACGTCACCGTGTTCCCCGTCGCCACCGGCACCGCCGCCAACGCCCTGGCGCTGTCGGTGCTGACCCCGCCCTACGGCGCCGTCTATTGCCATGACGAGGCCCATGTCCAGGTGGACGAATGCGGCGCGCCGGAACTCATGTCCGGCGGCGCCAAGCTGGTCCCCCTGCCCGGCCCCCAGGGTAAGCTGGACCCGCTGGTCCTGGCCGCGAGCTTGAACAAGGCCGGCGCCGGCTTCGTCCACCATGTGCAGCCGGCGGCCCTGACCCTGACCCAGGCGACCGAGGCGGGCACGGTCTACACCCCGGACGAGGTGGCGGCCCTGGCGGACGTGGCGCGGGCGCACAAGCTGCGCATCCACATGGATGGCGCCCGCTTCGCCAACGCCGTCGCCAGCCTGGCCTGCGCGCCCGCCGACATCACCTGGCGCGCCGGTGTGGACGTCCTGTCCTTCGGCGCTACCAAGAACGGCGCCCTGGCGGCGGAAGCGGTGATCTTCTTCGACAAGGCCCTGGCGGAGAGCTTCGCCTATCGCCGCAAGCGCGCCGGCCACCTGTTCTCCAAGATGCGTTTCCTGTCGGCCCAGCTGGACGCCTATCTGACCGACGGCCTCTGGCTGCGCCTCGCCACCCACGCCAACGCCATGGCCACCCGCCTGGCGGCCGGCCTGGACGCCCTGCCGGGCGTGGGCCTGCGCAGCCCGGTGCAGGCCAACGAGGTCTTCGCCATCCTGCCGGAGCCGATGATCGCCGGTCTGGAGGCGGCGGGCTTCCGGTTCTATCGCTGGGACGGTGCCTGCATCCGCCTGGTCACCGCCTGGAACACCGATCCGGCGCATGTGGACGCCTTCGTGGCCACGGCACGGGGATTGGCCGGCATCGTGTGATCAGCGCCGGTAGTCGGCGTCGGAGACCTGCTCCAGCCAGTCCACCACCTTGCCGTCCAGCGCCTCCTGCAGGGCGATGTGGGTCATGGCCGTCGTTGCCGTGGCGCCGTGCCAATGACGCTCCCCCGGGGCGAACCATATGACGTCGCCGGGGCGGATCTCCTCCACCGGGCCGCCGTCGCGCTGCGCCCAGCCCAGGCCGGCGGTCACGATCAGGGTCTGCCCCAACGGATGGGTGTGCCAGGCCGTCCGGGCGCCGGGTTCGAAGGTCACGGTGGCGCCGCGCAAGGTTGCCGGCGCCCCGGCCTGGAACGACTGGTCCAGGCGCACCGTGCCGGTGAAATAGTCCGAGGATCCCCGGGTGGACGGCGTCGCGCCGTTGCGGATGATCTCCATCGTCGCCTGCTCCTGTTGCCCCAACCGCCGACCGGGTGGGCTAGGGAGCAATCTGGGGTGGGCATGGCGCGGCGACTATGCCTGAAAGTCTGCACGGTCCCATGAACGGGACTCATCAGTGGGCCGCGGGACGCCGCCCAATGTTTTATGGCGCGTCCGCGAGGATGCGCGCCGCCTGCGCCGCGGAGATGAAGGCCGCCCGCGCCGCTTCCACCTCCCCCGATCCGTCCAGGGCGGCCAGGCAAGCGGCGGTGGCCGCCTGACGGGCGGGATCGTTCAGGTGAGCTTCGGGCCAACGATAGATCAGCCAATTCGACGCCTCGTCCACCGTGGCGATGGCGCGACGGACGGAGGGGGCTTCCCAGACGGCGATGGGGGTGAAGGGGCGCATGGGCGGCATCCTGCAGCGGAGGGACCAACTGAAAGCACCGCACAACGCTCCACCACAGTGATGGTTCCCCTTCGCGCGCCTGGGGTCTAACCTGGGCAATTCATCGCACGGTGGAGCCCAACAGGGACAAGAATGAACAGTTTCGCGCATAGGATAAATGAGAAATATTACTCCGGCTGTATACCCAGCGCCGAACGTCGCGTTTTCCGATATTTGTCAATCGTCTCCCAGTCGGCGTCGCCACGTTCAATGAAATCTTCCAACGTTATGCCCACGTATCGATCCAATCGCTTGAGGACCGCTTCGCGCTCATCTGCGCTGAGAAGATCCTCCAGCCGTTTGCCTAAATGTACGATGTTATGGCGCAGGCCCCTGTTGGGCGTGTTCTGGTCGCTAGTCAGAAAACGGAAATCGTTCATGATTTGATCATATTCGCTGGGGTCGTGCGCTACGTGACAGGCAATACACTTCTTAGTCTTTTCCATCTTCTCGTAGTTATCAGGGTTGGACAGAAACTCCAGCAGCGTCATCAACTGCATGAACTTGGCAGTGTCGTCGGATGCGGTAAGCGCAGCGCTGTAAAGTCGCAAACCGTGGCGCGCCAGATTCTCGACTTGGCCGCCTTTCGGGTAGTCGTCTAGCTGAAGCGATTCCATGTCTAAGCCCAAACCGACCACTACGACATGGCTGATGATCTGACCGGCTATAATGTAGCTTTCGTGATTGGTCAGCGAATAGAACAGACCTGCTGAGAACCCCTGTTGTTCTAAATATCCGGCCGGTCCGGGCAGAGTGTCGGGGAGGACCATACAACAGTGGTGGAATCGGACCAGATCAAGAACGATCTCAGCTTTAGCTGCCGCCCTTGAAATCATCTCAAGATGTACAGAGTGTGTTTTTGGTCTATATAAGTCTTTCCAATCTATCTCGACTGGTAGTGCCAGTAGAGCTGATCCAAAGAATTCTTGGAGGCTCACTCCGGTCGCGGCGCTCTGCATTAGCGGTAGGTTATCACTATAGGTTCGTTGTAACTCATAAGCTGGATACGAAACTACTCGCAAATCTTCCGGTAGGAAGAAATTAGGGGGGTAAAGTATTAATGTGTCAGACAGGCGCGTTGGCGTCTCAACCAGAACGCGCCCCAACGGCAATAGGCAAAGCGCTTGTCCCATGTCCAACTGGGCTTTAAAAATGATGCGTGGATCGTCCATAGGCACTACTACCTCAGGCGGTTAAATGTCAAAAATACAATCATAAAGGGATTTTATATCCAATTTCTATATATAAATCGGTGTGACTCATTTTTGTGTTGTGACTCCAATCCGCGGGGACGGTGGCGAAGCTGTCGCAGAAACAACTCTTCCTTGGCCGCCGTCACTTTGTTTGAGTGCTACCAAGCCTGGCGGGTTTCTCCAGACGCGTTATCGTAGGCTGCAAGCAGAGGCCGCCCACGACCTCTGGCAGGCCGCGACCGTTACGACGTCGGCGGGGCATGGTGCTTTGGGAACCGGCAGTTTCGGCTTTAGCAATCGAATCCTATGTAATTTCTGAGGCTTAAGCTGCCCTCTAACCCTGATGAACTATTCAGGCTACCGCCCGGCGACCAGGGTGATGGCGATGGACCACATGACCAGGGCGATGGCGCCCTCCAGCACGCGCCAGGCGGCGGGGCGCGCGAAGACAGGGCGCAAGCGGGTGGCGCCATAGCCCAGCGAAAAGAAGAACAGGAAGGAACCGGTGATGGCGCCGGCCGCGAAGGATGCCTGGAAACCGTCGAATTGGGTGGACACGGCCCCCAGCAAAACCACGGTGTCGAGATAGACATGCGGGTTGAGCCAGGTGATGGCCAGGCAGGCCAACAGGGTCTTCGCCAGCCCGTCATCCTCCGCCCGCCCGGCGGCCGTCAGCGCCCCGGTGGCGTGCCAGGCTGACCACAGGCTTTTGGCGCCATACCAGGCGAGGAAGGCGGCACCGGCATACCGCATGGCCGTGTCCAACCAGGGAAGCCAGGCGATCATGGTGCCGAAGCCGGCCACCCCCGCCCCGATCAGCACCGCATCCGACAGGGCACAAGCCAAGCACACCGCGAAGACATGCCGATTGCGCAGGCCCTGGCGCAGCAGGAAGGCGTTCTGCGCCCCGATGGCGACGATGAGACTGAGGCCCATGCTGAGGCCCGCGATGAAGACGGAGAAATTCATGACCAGGAAATCCCGACGTTGCCCGCCCTTGTGATAGCGGGGCCCGTGGAATTAGACTAATTAATGAGACTAATTCTGGTTTAGCGAAACTTACCCATGATCGACTATCCGGCGGCGCGGGCCGTGGCGCTGGTGGCACGGACGGGCAGCTTCGAGAAAGCCGCTGCTGCGCTGCATGTCACCCCTTCTGCCATTTCCCAGCGCGTCAAGGCGTTGGAGGAACGGCTGGGCGTCGTGCTGATCGAGCGGGGCACGCCCTGCACCGCCACGGACAAGGGCGAATGGCTTTGCCGGCACATGGATCATGTCGGCTTGCTGGAGCGGGAGTTGACAGCGCACCTGCCGGGCTTGGCCGATCCGGCGGCCGGCGTATCCCGTGTGACGCTGGCCATCGCCACCAATGCCGACAGTCTGGGCACCTGGTTCCTGACGGCGGCAGCGGCCTTCACGCACGCCAGTGACCATTTGCTGAACATCGTCATCGACGACCAGGACCATACGGCGGACTGGCTGCGGCGCGGCCGGGTGCTGGCGGCGGTGACCTCGCTGGAAAAGCCGGTGCAGGGCTGTCGCGTCACCGCCCTTGGCGCCTTGCGCTATCACGCCACGGCCAGCCCGGCTTTCGCCGCCCGGTATTTCCCCGAGGGCGTGACAGCGGAGGACCTGGCCCGCGCCCCGGCGCTGACCTTCAACCAGAAGGACCGGCTGCAGCATGACTGGATCCGCCGGGAACTGGGCCGCGATGTCGTCCCCCCGACCCATTGGCTGCCGTCGACCCAGGCCTTTGTCGACGGCGCGCTGGCCGGCATGGGCTGGGGCATGAACCCGGCGCCACTGGTGCGCGACCATTTGCAGGCCGGTCGGCTGGTGGAACTGGTCCCCGGCGCCGTCCTTGACGTGCCCCTGTTCTGGCAGGTCAGCCGCCTGGCCGCCGACCACCTTGCCGACCTTAGCCGGCGGGTGCTGACCACGGCCAGGCGTGAATTGGTGGGGCAGGCGTAAGGTGATATTCGCCTTGGGCGGGTTCTGGCCTGCGGGCATACTGCCGGGAACGTGCTCATGAAGGGAATGTTGCCCGTGCCCAAGCCGACCAGCTACACCACACCCGGCGTTTACATAACGGAACTTTCGGCCTTCCCACCCGCCATCGTCGGGGTGCCGACGGCCATCCCCATCTTCATCGGCCATACGGAGCACGCCCAAGCGCCCGCCAGCCTGAAGGCCTTGTACGGCCAAGCGGTCGCGGTGGGTTCCCTCGCCGATTACATGGCCTATTTTGGGGGTGCCTATCCCCAGCCCTGTGATGTGGTACCCACAACCGCAGATACAGCCGATTTCCAGGCGACACCGCCGAGTGGCCAGGGAACCGCTTACTACGCGGTCAGACCAAGCGGACCGCGTTTCAACCTGTACCGGGCAATCCAGGCCTTCTATGCCAATGGCGGCGGCACTTGCTATGTCGTGTCGGTCGCGGATTACAGCCAAGGCGGTGTCTCCAAGGACGCCCTGCTGGCCGGCTTGCAGGCGGCGGGGACCCAGGTGGGGCCAACCATGACCGTGGTGCCGGATGCCTGCCTGCTGTCCGACACTGATTATGCGGCGGTGGTGACGACCACGCTGACGCAAGCGGCCGCCCTGCAGGACCGTATGGCCATCCTGGACCTGCCGGGCGCGCTGAATCCTGAAAGCTGGACCATCGATGGCCTGGCGGCACAGCGTGACGCCTTCTACGCCGCCATCGCTCCGGCGGCTGACGCCTTCCGCTATGGCGCCGCCTATGCGCCGGCGCTGTATACCAGCCTGGTCACCACCGGGGAGGTCGATTACACCCGCCTGTGGGGTAGCGCTGCGCTGGTGCGGAGTTTGCTGGCCCACGAAGCGGCGTCCCTTTACACCGGCGCCAAACTGGCGGAGGTCCAGACACGTCTGGCGGCGGCCTGCCCGGATACGCCGCCGGCTCAGCCGCCCAGCGCCAGCGAGATCAGCGCCACCAACCAATACCTGCTTGGTGTCCTGCCCCTGCTGGGGAAGATCGAAGCGATCATTGCCCAAAAGCTGAATATCGCGCCACCCAGCGGGTTCGCGGCCGGGATCTGGGCTGAAACCGATACCGATCGGGGCGTCTGGGTTGCCCCGGCCAACCGGCCGCTACGCTGCGTGAAGGCGCCCACGATACTTATGAACAATGACCAGCAGGCGGACTACAACGTCCCACTGAACGGCAATGCCATCAACATCCTGCGTGTCTTCTCCGGTTATGCCCCGATGGTGGGGGGTGCCCGCACCCTGGATGGCAATAGCAACGACTATCGCTATATCCAGGCGCACCGCACCCTGATCTATATCGAGCAGTCTATCAAAAACGCTCTGCAACAGTCTGTTCTCGCGGGGAATGATCAGCAAACCTGGGTTGCCGTCACGGCCATGATCTCCAACTTCCTGACGGCGCTTTGGGCCCAGGGCGGATTGGTCGGCGCCAAGGCCAGCGACGCATTCAGTGTCCAATGCGGGCTGGGATCGACCATGACCACGCAGGACATCTTGAACGGCTATATGATCGTTTCCGTGACCTTGCAACTGGTCCGCCCGGCGGAGTTCATTGAGCTGACTTTCAAGCAGCAGATGCAGGGGGCCGGCTGACCTGTTCATTCTCAGTCCGCCGAGAACGGTTCCCCTCTCGAGGGACCGGTGGCACCATGCGCGGCATGACAAGGTAGGGCAGTTGACATGATCACGTTCACGCTGAACGGACAGGAGCAGCGTTTCGAGGGCGATCCCGAGATGCCCCTGCTGTGGTATTTGCGCGATGTCCAGGGCCTGACGGGCACCAAGTACGGCTGTGGTGAAGCGCTGTGCGGGGCCTGCACTGTGCATGCCGATGGCGCCCCCATCCGCAGTTGCCAGACCACGCTGGGCGATCTCGCCGGCATGGCCGTCACCACCATCGAGGGCCTGTCGCCCGACGGCATGCACCCCGTGCAGGTGGCGTGGCGGGAACTGAACGTGGCGCAGTGCGGCTATTGCCAGGCCGGGCAGATCATGTCGGCGGCGGCCCTGCTGAAGGACACGCCCCATCCCAGCGACGAAGCCATCGACGACGCCATGAGCGGCAACATCTGCCGCTGCGCCACCTATCCCCGCATCCGCGCCGCCATCAAGCGCGCGGCGGGCGGGGCGCAACGCAAGACGGCCAGCAGCGGGAGTGCGAAGTGATGAGCGGAACCATCACCAATCTCAGCCGCCGCGCCGTCCTGATGGGGCTGGGCGCCGGCACCTTCGTCCTGGCCGGCGGGCTGGGCCCCGCCGCGCGGGCCGAGGACAGCCCCAAGAAGTATGGCGGTGACGCCATGCCCGGCGGGGTCAAGGACGACCCGCGCCTGTTCGTGGCCGTGGCCGCCGACGGCACCGTCACCATCCTCTGCCACCGGGCGGAAATGGGACAAGGCGTGCGCACCAGTTGGGCCATGGTCATCGCCGACGAGATGGACGCCGATTGGGCCAAGGTCAGGGTGGACCAGGCGCCGGGTGACGAGGCGCGCTACGGCAACCAGAACACCGACGGCTCGCGCAGCATGCGTCACCACTTCCAGGCCCTGCGGCGCATCGGCGCCGCCGCGCGCCAGATGCTGGCCCAGGCCGCAGCCTCTCAATGGGGGGTGCCGGTGGCGGAGGTGACGGCGGACCACCACAGCCTGATGCATGCCGCCAGCGGCCGGCGCCTGGGCTATGGCGAGGTGGCCGCCGCCGCGGCCGCCCTGCCGGTGCCGGCGCGTGAGGCGCTGGTTTTCAAGGACCCCGCCAAGTTCCGCTATATCGGCCGGGCCGACATCGGCCTGGTCGACGGTTTCGACATCACCACCGGCCGCGCCACCTATGGCATCGACGTGCGGCGGGAGAACATGCTGTATGCCGTGGTCGCCCGGCCGCCGGTCCATGGCGGCAAGCTGGTCCACTATGAGGTGGATGAGGCGCTGAAGGTGCCGGGCGTGGTCAAGGTGGTGGTGCTGAACACAGCGCCCCTGCCCTCCGGCTTTCTGCCCAAGGGCGGCCTGGCCGTGGTGGCGGAGAACACCTGGGCCGCCCTAAAGGGTCGGGAGAAACTGAAGATCACTTGGGACGACGGTCCCAACGTCCGCTATGACAGCGCCGCCTACCGGGCGGAGCTGGAGGCGGCGGCCCGCGCCCCCGGCCAGGTGGCGCGCAACCAGGGCGACGTGGACACCGCCCTGAAGGCGGCGGCCAAGCGCGTCACCGCTGAATACTACATCCCCCACCTGGCCCAGGCGCCCATGGAGCCGCCGGCGGCGGTGGCCCAGGTGACGGGCGATGCCTGCGAGATCTGGGGCAGCACCCAGGCGCCGCAGACCACGCGGGAAACGGTGGCCAAGGTGCTGAGCATCCCGGCCGTGAAGGTGACCGTGCACCAGACCCTGGTGGGGGGCGGGTTTGGCCGCAAGTCCAAGCCGGATTACATTGCGGAGGCGGCCCTGCTGTCCCGCGCCATGGATGGCCGGCCGGTGAAGCTGACCTTCACCCGCACCGACGATTTGCACCACGGTTTTCTGCATACCGTGTCGGTGGAGCGGCTGGAGGGCGGGCTGGACGCCAAGGGCAAGCCGGTCGCCTGGCTGCACCGCACCGTGGCCCCCGCCATCAACGCCACCTTCGCACCCGGGGTGAAGCATGAGGGCGCCTCGGAACTGGGCATGGGCGCGGTCAACACGCCCTGGATCGTGCCCAACCTGCGGGTGGAGAACCCGGAGGCGGAGAGCCACACCCGCATCGGCTGGTTCCGCAGCGTCTCCAACATCCCGCACGCCTTCGCGGTGCAGAGCTTCGTCGCTGAACTGGCCGCCGCTGCCGGGCGGGACCCCAAGGATTTCCTGTTGGACCTGATCGGCCCGGGCCGCCAGATCAACCCGGCCGACATGGCGGACGGCTGGAACTATAACGAAGACCCGGTGGCCTACGCCTATGACACCGGCCGCCTGCGTGGCGTGGTGGAGCGGGCGGCCAAGGAGGCTGGCTGGGGCAAGCCCCTGCCCAAGGGCCAGGGCCGGGGCATCGCCGCGCACCGCAGCTTCGCCAGCTATGCCGCCGCCGTCGTGCAGGTGGCGGTGGACGCCCAGGGCAAGCTGACCATCCCCCGTGTCGATATCGCCTTCGATTGCGGCCCCGTCATCAACCCCGACCGGGTGCGGGCGCAGCTGGAAGGGGCGGTGATTCAAGGCGTCAGCCTGGCCACGCTGGGCGAGATCAGCTTCAAGGCCGGCCAGGTGCAGCAGGATAATTTCGACAGCTATGAGGTCACCCGCATCGAGGCCGCCCCCAAGGACATCCGCGTGCACCTGATGCCGGCGGCGCAGTACGACGCGCCCCTGGGCGGCGTGGGCGAACCCGGCGTGCCCCCCATCGCCCCCGCCCTGCTGAACGCCATCCACGCCGCCACCGGCAAACGCATCCGCAGCCTGCCCATCCGGGATCAGTTGCGGGCATAAGGTCAAAGGGGCGAACATCCAAGGGAGTTGGAGGCGCAGCTGCAACCGATTGCAATGAGGGCTTGTCGTGCCGCGTGTGTCGTTATAAAAGTTATTAAAGATAATTGTTATGTGGCTGTCGGAGACTGACTGCGGCGGCCGCGAACACAAACGATAATGGGAGGGACTAATCCATGCGGCGATCCCTATTGCTGACTACGCTGGCCGCGGCCGGCCTCATCGCGGGCCTGTGTCCGGTGGCTTGGGCCAAAGGCGAGACCGCCGGCTGGATAACCACCTGGGCGTCCAGCCCCTCCCTGCCCATCGAAAAGCTGCCCCTGCCCTTCTGGAAGCCGGCGCCGGAGGTGCAAGGCACGGTGCGCTACACCCTGCGCGTCAGTGCCGGCGGCGACCAGGTGCGCGTCCGGCTGTCGGCAGAGACCCTGCCGCAGGACTTGCTGGTCGACCACGCCACGGTCGCGGTGGCCGACGCCCAGGGGCATGTGGCGCCCGGCGCCTTCCGTACCCTGACCTTTGATGGTGCCCGCGCCGTCCGCGTGACGGCGGGCGCGCCGCTGGTCAGCGATCCGCTGGATCTGCCACTCGATGCCGGGGCCGTGCTGGTGGTGAGCCTGCACTTGCCCCAGCCGGTGACGGTGCCGCAAGCGGACAACAACCATCACACCGACATCCTTTCCGGTGATGACCGGACCGAGGCCGTCGCGCTGGATGGCGCGCGGGGCGAGGACGCGCGGGAGATCGTGTCCGCCCTGCTGGTCCATGCCGGCGCACAAGGCCGCACCATCGTCGCGTTCGGCGATTCCATCACCGACGGCTTCGGCGCCAAGGACCGGCTGATGCGGGGCTGGCCGGACCAGTTGGCCGCCTTGCTGCGCGCCAAAGGCCGGCGCGATATCGGCATCGCCAACGCCGGCATCGGCGGCAACCGCGTCCTGCGCGGTGAGGTCGGGCCGTCGGCCCTGGCCCGGTTCGACCGCGACGTGCTGGCGGTTCCCGGCGTCACAGATGTCATCCTGCTGGAGGGCATCAACGATCTGGGCCTCAGCGGCCTGCCGACCCTGCGGACCAGCGCCACCCATCCCGTGGTGACGGCGGAGGATATCATCGCCGGCTACCGCCAACTGATCGACCGGGCGCGGGCGCGGCACCTGCGGGTGCATGGCGCCACCCTCACCCCGGCCATCGGCGCCACCTTCCCCGGCTACGCCACACCGGAAAAGGACGCGGTGCGGCAGAAGATCAACGCCTGGATCCGCACCAGCGGCGCCTTCGACGACGTGATCGATTTCGATGCCGCGGTCCGCGACCCCGCCCATCCCGAGCGCATCCGCGCCGACTATGACTGCGGTGACCATTTGCACCCCTCCGACGCCGGCTATCGCGCCATGGCGGAGGCGGCGCTGGCGGCCATCGCTCCCTGACCCATTTCCCCCGGCTGGCCCCAGGGTCAGTCCGGTCGCAGGCGCCGGTGCAGGGTGCTGCGGTGCACGCCCAGTTCCCGGGCGGCGGCACTGACATTTCCCCGGTGGCGGGCCAGGGCCTGGCGGATGGCGTCGTCCTCCCGCGCCTTCAGGCTGGGCGTGGGGTGGGTTGCCGTGCCCAGGTCCTTGGGGGCCCGGCCCGCCAAATCCGCCGGCAGGTCGGCCGGGGTGATCAGGGCGCCGGGCGGTGACAGCGCCACCAGGGTGCGCAGCAGGTTGGCCAGTTCGCGCAGGTTGCCGGGCCAATCGTGGCGGCGCAACAGGGTGCGGGTGGCCGGGGCCAAGCGGATACCCCGGTCATCGGCGCCAAAGCTGGCCAGCAGCGCATCGATGATGGCGTCCAGCGGGCGATCGCGCAGGGGCGGCAGGGTCACCACCAGGTGTTTCAGCCGGTAATAGAGGTCGGCGCGGAAGGTGCCTTGGGCCACGCAGGCCGCCAGGTCGCGGTGGGTGGCGGTGACCAGCAGGAAATCCACCTTCACCGGCCGGCCGCCCACGGGTGTCACCTCGCCATCCTGCAGCACGCGCAGCAGGCGGGCCTGAAGCGCCGGCGGCATGTCGCCGATCTCATCCAGGAACAGGATGCCGCCGTCGGCCTGGCGGATCTGGCCCCGGTGCCCGCCCCGCCGGGCGCCGGTGAAGGCCCCGTCCTCATAGCCGAACAGTTCCGATTCCAGCAGCCCCTCCGGAATGGCGGCGCAATTGACCGCCACCAGCGGGGCCTGCGCGCGGCCGCAGGCGGCGTGGGCCGCGCGCACGAACACCTCCTTGCCCGAGCCCGTCTCCCCCTGCAGCAGGATGGGAATGCCGGCGTCCAGCGCCAGGATGGCGCGGTCCAGCAGGGGGCGGGTGGTGGCGTCCCACAGGATGCCGTCCCTGCCCGCAGTCATCCCCTGATCCTGCCGCGCGGGACGGCGGGCGGACGGCCGAGAGGTGGACGGGCGGCGTTTGCCCGGCGTCGTCATGCGGGCATGCAGGGGGCGATCCTCCGCCACCGTTCGCACCAGCCGGTCGCCCCGCTCCAGTCCGCCGCTCAGCACGCTGTCCAGGCGGACCCGGCCGAGGGCCTCATTCCCGAGGCCCAACAGGGTCAACGCCGCCGGGTTGGCCGCCTGGATGATGCCGTCGTCCACCGCCAGCAGCCCTTCCTGCGGGGTGCCCAGCCAGGCCGGATGGGCGTGCAGGCGGATCAGCGCCTCATGCCCCTCGGCGGCTCGCACGGCCCAGCGGTGTTCCAGATGGGCCACCGCCAGGCGGGCCAGGGCCTGGGCATCGGGGCCATGGGCGTCCGCCCGGGGATGGCGGGTGTCGCCCGACAAGTCGATCACCCCCGCCACGGCGCCATAGGGATCGGTCACCGGCATGGCGGTGCAGATGAGGAAGGCGTTGTCGGTCAGGTAGTGCTCGGGCCCCCGCACCTGGACCAGGGCGCGCTCGGCCAGAGCCGTGCCCACGGCGTTGGTGCCCTCGTCATCCTCCCCCCACCCGGCGCCGGGCTGGAGCGAGACGCGGCGGGCGCGGCGAACAAAACCGGCATCCCCGCGCGCGTCCAGGATCAGACCCCGGTCGTTGGTCAGCAGCACCATGCCGCCCAGATCCCGCATCGCCCGGTGCAGGGTGTCCAGCTCGGGTGTCGCAAGATGCATCAAGGTATGATGACGGTCGCGCAACGCCGCCAGATCGGCGCGTGGCAGCGGGTCCTGGTGGGCCGGCCGGTCCGCGCGCAGGCCCCGGTCGGCGCAACGCCGCCAAGACCGGGCGATAACCAGCGGGATGGGCGCGCCCTCCAGGCCACCCGCCTCGCCCAATCGCTCACGCGCCACGGCCATCGCCGGGCTGTGCGGGGCGTTCGCCATGCCTATCCTCCCATATGCCGCGACGGGTGTCGCAAGCCCGATTGTTGCGACAGGTGTTGCGCGGCTGTCGCGGCTCGCGACAGTTCCGGCGCCTGTCTTTGAACGGCAGCATGAGGCAGATCGACCGGCCCCGCAACCCGACCTAAGTGGCATGGATTAAGGGCTTGATCCGACGGGATTCCTGAAAAGACCAACGAGGTTGGCACGGCCCTTGCCATTGAGAGCCCAGCGCAAACCGCCCGCCTGAGGCGCAAAACAAGCTGGAGGACACGTTACATGGCCAAGATCGCCCCCGGACAGTATGGCAGCCCGGTCTCGTTCAAGAGCCGCTATGGCAATTTCATTGGCGGCGAGTGGGTGCCGCCCGCGTCCGGCGAGTATTTCCAGAACACCACCCCCATCACCGGCCAAGTCATCTGCGAGGTGCCGCGGTCGAACGCGGAGGATATCGAGCGCGCGCTGGACGCGGCGCACGCCGCCAAGCGCGACTGGGGCCGCACCTCCGCCGCCGACCGCGCCCGGGTGCTGGAGCGCATCGCCCAGCGCATCGACGACAACCTGGAAACCCTGGCCACGGTGGAAACCTGGGACAACGGCAAGCCCATCCGCGAGACGCGCGCCGCCGACATCCCGCTGGCCGCCGACCATTTCCGCTATTTCGCCGCCGCCATCCGCGCGCAGGAAGGCGGCATCTCGGAGATCGACCACAACACCATCGCCTACCATTACCACGAGCCGCTGGGCGTGGTGGGCCAGATCATCCCCTGGAACTTCCCGCTGCTGATGGCGACGTGGAAGCTGGCCCCCGCCCTCGCGGCCGGCAACTGCGTGGTGCTGAAGCCGGCGGAGCAGACCCCGGTCAGCATCCTGGTGCTGATGGAACTGATCCAGGACCTGCTGCCCAAAGGCGTGATCAACGTCGTCAACGGCTTTGGTGTCGAGGCCGGCAAGCCCCTGGCGTCCAGTTCCCGCATCGCCAAGATCGCCTTCACCGGTGAGACGACGACCGGCCGGCTGATCATGCAGTACGCGTCGCAAAACCTGATCCCGGTGACGCTGGAACTGGGCGGCAAGTCGCCCAACATCTTCTTCGACGACGTGGCGGCGCAGGATGACGCCTTCCTCGACAAGGCGGTCGAGGGCTTCGTCATGTTCGCCCTGAACCAGGGCGAGGTCTGCACCTGCCCCTCGCGCGCCCTGATCCAGGAAAGCCTGTATGGCCGCTTCATGGACAAGGCGCTCGCCCGCGTCCGGGCCATCAAGCAGGGCAACCCGCTGGACGGCGATACCATGATCGGCGCCCAAGCCTCCTCCGAGCAGTTGGAGAAGATTCTCTCCTACCTCGACATCGGCAAGCAGGAGGGTGCCAAGGTCCTGGCCGGTGGTGCCCGGGCGGAACTGTCGGGCGACTTGGCCGGCGGTTTCTACGTCCAGCCCACCGTGTTCCAGGGCCACAACCGCATGCGCATCTTCCAGGAGGAGATTTTCGGCCCGGTCGTGGCCGTCACCACCTTCAAGGATGAGGAAGAGGCGCTGCACGTCGCCAACGACACGCTGTATGGCCTGGGGGCCGGCGTGTGGACGCGCGACATCAACCGCGCCTATCGCTTCGGCCGGGAGATCCAGGCGGGCCGCGTGTGGACCAACTGCTATCACCTGTATCCGGCCCACGCGGCCTTCGGCGGCTACAAGCAGTCCGGCATCGGGCGTGAAAACCACGCCATGATGCTGGACCATTACCAGCAGACCAAGAACCAGTTGGTCAGCTACAGCCCCAACGCCTTGGGCTTCTTCTGATGACGGGCCCGGCGGATCTGATGTCAGAAAGCCGGGCCGACGTGACCCCCGGATCACCTGCCAAGGTGGTCCGGGTGGACGTCACCCCGAACGCCCTGGCGCTGATCAAAAGGCTGGAGGCCCGTCATGGCCCCCTGCTGTTCCACCAGTCCGGCGGCTGCTGCGACGGCAGTGCCCCCATGTGCTACCCGCGCGGAGAGTTCATGGTGGGCGACGGCGATGTCCTGCTGGGTGAGATCGGCGGCCAGCCCTTCTACATGGGCAAGGCCCAGTTCGAATACTGGAAGCACACCCGCCTGACCATAGACGTGGTTCCCGGCCGGGGCGGCATGTTCTCCCTGGAAGGGCCGGAGGGCCTGCGGTTCCTCACCCGGTCGCGGCTGTTCACGGATGAGGAGAACAGGGCGCTGGAAGCGACGCCCCTCGGTGTCTGACAGGCGCTCAGCCCCGATCTACCCAAACTAGGAATAATTAACCATAAAACCTATCCTTTCAGGCCGGGCGTTAACCATACATCCCTCCTCCGGCCTGAATTTATTCAATATATAATATACTCCTTATGCACACTGCGCACGCACCCTTCATCGGTGCGACGGGGGTAGTTTGTCGAGTGACGTTATCCGGTTCAGCACCGAGGGAATGGGGCAGCGGGAGGCAAAAGAATACTGGGCCGATCACGTCGGGGATGCCTGCCATGGCGTCCGGTGTGACTTTCGTGATGCCGATCATTTCAGCGCCAGCACCGAATATGTGGACTTTGGCTTTGGGAAGGTGACCCAATTTTGGCTTAGCGACATCCAGGCGCAGCGCTTGCCCTTTCACATATCCAGGGATGGACTCGAAATATTGTGCCTTTCCCTGATCAGAAAGGGAAATGGCAAGATATATTCAAATTCAGATGAGTTGTATTGGCGTCCTGGTGATGTGTATTGCAATCCCATATCAAGCCCGTTTCAAGCTGAAATGAAGGGGCCGGTGGAGTTTGTAACTTTATATTTTGAAAAATCTTGGATTCGTTCAATCGGTTCGGTTCCGACGGGATTGTTCTTTAGTGAAATATCGACCATATCCGGGTGGGGAAAAGCCATCGCGGAGATGATGTTGGAGATCTCCCCCAAAACAATGGGGGGCTTGGCGCTTCCCGCCGCCGACATCGCGGAAAATATCGCCGGTTTATTGGCGTTATGTGCCGGCCCAGATGCGGCGCCACTCCGCGCCAGCGGTCGCTCTCTTTTCGACCGACTGCGCTCGGATATGCGTGACCGCCTCTCCAGCCCCTCCCTTAGCCCCGCCGGCTTTGCGGCGGAGCATGGAATTTCCGTACGGACCCTCCATTCGCTGTTCTGCGCCACGGGAACAAGTTTCATGGCGGAGTTGTGGACCCTGCGGCTTGAGCGGTCTCGCGCACTGCTGGCCAATCGTCGCCTGGATAACAAGAACATTTCAGAGATCGCCGTGCTGGCAGGCTTTTCAAATGCCGACCACTTCACGGCCCGCTTTCGCAAAGCCTATGGGATGTCTCCCACGAAATATCGACAGGTCACAGCTGGAAAGTAGACTATTGGACAAGAAAGCCCATATTTTGGATTCTCTTCAGCAGTAAATCGATGTTTGTTGGTTTTAGTAGATAATCATCGGCCCCGGCGTCAAAGGCATGATTGATCCTATTCATATTGCATTCAGATGAGAACATCACTATCTTGGGTAAATTACCTTTAGGTAGCATCCTTATCTTCTTTATGAGATCCGGGCCGCTCATTCCCGGCATCACCCAATCCACAAAAATCATGTCGGGTGAATTTTCGCCAAGCAGAGCCAACGCCTCCTGCCCGCCGGCAACATCCCACACCCGGCTGCATCCAAGATGTAAAAGCATCGCTTTCATAACGCGGCGAATGATTTCATCGTCATCAATAATCAGGCAAGTAGGCATATTCAATTCCCTGTAGTAGGCATTCCAAATTTAAAAGTATTTCTCGTGTCGCCATGTGAGGCATTTTCAGAAAATTTAATCAGAATTCCATGGAAGGCAGAACGAATTTTCAGTGTCCTGCGCTCCGGGAATGGACATGCTGCGCTGGGAATAAGGGGGCGCCGCCGCGACCGCAGCGCTCCACCGGCGAATTTGTGGTGGGTGATGGCGACGTCCTGCTGGGTGAGATCGGCGGCAGCCCTCAACAGGGGGAAGGCCGGTCCGAATATTGGAAGCACACCCGCCTTATCATCGACCCGTTTCCCGGCCGGGGCGGCATGTTCTCCCTGGAGGGCGTGCGCATTCTCACCCGGTCGCGGCTGTTCAAGGATGCAGGGCCTTGAAAGTCTGCGTCCGGAGCCGGCTGCTTAAAACCAGGCGCAGGCGGTTCTCGCTGAGTCTGCTCTAGGAACCGAGCACGTTTCGGTTAAACGCGCTCGGGATCGTGTCCCCTGACGTGGTGTAGCTCGCGCTTTGGCGTCGTGCTCTCCGGCATATCTGGCCGGCTGTGTCATGCGGCCATTGTGGCCAGCATGATGGTTGGATCATCGCTGAGCGGAGCGATGGTCTCAAGGGTCATGTAACGGGCGCGTTGGACGGCCCATTCATCGTTCTGTTCCAATAGGATGGCACCGACGAGGCGGGTGATGGCGGCCTCGTTTTGGAATATTCCGACGACCTCGGTGCGGCGCTTGATCTCGCCATTGAGGCGTTCGATGGGGTTCGTGGAGTGGATCTTGGCCCGATGTTCCTTCGGGAAGGTCATGTAGGCCAGCACGTCGTTCTCGGCCTCGTCCAGCAGGGTGGCGAGTTTGGGCACCTTGGGGTGGAGTTGATCGGCCACCTGGCGCCACTGGGCTCTGGCCGCGGCGGCATCGTTCTGGGCAAAGGCGGTGGCGATGAAGGCGGAGACGACGCGGCGGCCGTTCTTGCCGGCGTGGGCCAGGACGTTGCGCATAAAATGCACCCGGCAGCGCTGCCAGGTGGCGCAGAACACCTTGGCGACGGCGGCCTTGATGCCCTCATGGGCGTCAGAGACGACCAGCTTGACGCCTTTCGGCCCCCGGCGTTTGAGCTTGCGCAGGAAGTCGGTCCAGAAAGTTTCCGCCTCCGACGGGCCGATGTCCATGCCCAGCACCTCGCGGCGGCCGTCGCTGTTGACCGCCATGGCGATGGTGACGGCGACCGAGACGGTGCGCTTGTCCTGGCGGACCTTCACATAGGTGGCGTCGATCCAGAGATAGGGCCAGTCACCCTCGATCTGCCGGTCGAGGAAGGCCTTCACCCGGTCGTCGATGTCGGCGCACAACCGGCTGACCTGGCTCTTGGATATTCCCGACATGCCCATGGCTTGCACCAGGTCGTCCACCGAGCGGGTGGAGATGCCCTGGATATAGGCTTCCTGGATGACGGCGGTCAGCGCCTTTTCCGCCATGCGCCGGGGCTCCAGGAAGCCCGGGAAGTAGCTGCCCTTGCGCAGCTTGGGGATGCGCAGTTCCACCGTGCCGGCCCTGGTTTCCCAGTCGCGGTCGCGGTAGCCGTTGCGCTGGACCAGGCGGTCGGGTGACCGCTCCCCAGGCGCCGCCCCGGTCAGGGCATGGACTTCCAATTCCATCAGCCGCTCAGCGGCAAAGCCGATCATCTGCCTCAGCACATCGGCGTCTGCGCCCTTTTCCAGCATGCTGCGCAGTGCCATCATCTCGTCGGTCATCGTGGTCACCCTCGGTTGGGGATAGTTGTGGTGACCAGACTTTACCGAAGACCCACGATGACCGCCCGCCGGGGCAGCCCTTCCGGCCGGCTACGCCGTCCTACAGGGCTGTTCCGGCACCGGTGCCTGCTACACCATCCGGGGGGACGTGACCGCGCTCGGTTCCAGGTCCTTGTCAGCGAGCGGATTCACGCTTCATAGCGATTTCGCATTCTTGCGATCCGCTCTGGCGGCATCGCCCTGACGGGGGCAAAGGCACGCCCCCGTCAGGGTCACAGCTTGGCCTGCAGGGTCACCAGCACGGACCGGGGTTCGCCATAGATGTTGCCCGACTGCGGTGTGCCGATGCGCTGGTAGTAGGTGCGGTCGAACAGGTTCTTCACATTGGCCGCGATGCTGACTTTTTCCGTCACGTCGAAACCGACGCGGGCGTCGAACACGGCGTAGCCGCCCTGGGTCAACACGGCGTTGCCAAGCGTGGGGAAGGTGTTGGACATGGCCGACTGCACCGTGGCGCCACCGCCGATGGTCCAGCGCCGGTCCAGGCTTTCCGGCAAGCGGTAGTTGGTCCACAGCTTGAAGGAATGCTTGGGCGCGATGGCGCTGAAGGCGCTGCTGTCGGTGACGCTGCTATCCAGATTTTCCGCGAAGGTGTAGGCGTAACCGGCGGTGACGGTCCAGCCGGGCAGCACCTCGCCCGTCAGGTCCAGTTCCACGCCTTGGCTCCGCGCCTTGCCCTGGGCCAGATAGATGGACTGGTTGGGATAGCGCGTGTCGGCCTGGGCGCGGTTTTCCTCATCGACATGGAAGAGCGCCACGCTGCTATGCAGGCGGCCTTCGAACAAGTCCACCTTGGTGCCGACTTCGTACTGCAGGCCCTGCAGGGGCTTCAGCACCTTGCCGCTGGCATCCGTGTAGGACTGCGGTTCAAAGACTTTGGTGACGCTGGTGTAGAGCGCCACGGCCGGGTTCACCTCATAGACCAGGCCGGCATTGGGCGTGACCTTGCCATTGATTGAGGCCGTGCTGCGCGGGGTGTTGGTTGGAAGGGCGGTGTCGACCGCCGTGTCCCACCAGGTCGCGCGCACCCCGGCGATCAGGCGCAGCGGGTCCAGCAGGCGCAGCCGTACCGCCCCATAGGTGCTGTAGGTCTGGGTCAGGGTACTGTCGTCCCGCTGCCAGGGGGCCCACACCGGTTCCGCCGCCGTCGCCACCGGGGAATAGGCATTGACCGTAGACGACCAGATACTGCCGTTGGGGTTGTAGCCGTTGGCGGAACGGGCACGGAACTCGGTCCGTTCATAACTGGCGCCGATCACCGCCTCGTGCACCTGGCCGAACAGGCTGAAGGGGCCGGAGGCGGAAATGTCGGTACCCGCCTGCGACTGGTCGTAGCGCACCTTCTGGGCATACATCGTGGTGGTATTCTGGCCGGCGATCACCGGGGCGTAGGCATAAGCCATGACCCGGTCCAACACATTGTCCAGGTACTGCGTGCCCAAGTTGATGTGCCAGCCGTTGCCGAAGCGATGCTCCACATTGGCGAAGGCGCCGGTGGTGGTGAACTGGTCATCGTTCCATTTCTCCCCCAGCGATGTGGAGCGCGGCACATCCAGCAGGCTCAGGACATATTTTCCGCCCACCACGTTGACCTTACCCGGCAGGTTCCAGCCGCCCTTGTAGTCGTTCTCCTGCCGGTACGCGCCCACGGTGGCCGTGGTGTCGGGCGTCAGGTCGGCCCCCATCGTGCCATAGCCCAGCAGCCGCTTCTGATGCGTCCAGTCCTGGAAGCTGTCCCGCTCCTGAAACGCGCCGACCAGCCGGCCGCGGACGGTACCGGCCTCATTCAGAGGACCCGTGAAATCACCCTCAAGCCGATAGTTATCCCACGAGCCGACGGTCAGGTTGGTATAGCCGGCCGTGGTGCTGAGCGGCACCTTGCGCACCAGGTTGATGGCACCGCCTGGGCCGCCAAAGCCGGCCAGCAAGCCGGCGGGGCCCTTCAGCACCTCCACCTTGTCGAAGACCGCCAGATCCGGCGGCGCGAAGATGCGGTCATCCATGGTGGTGGGAATGCCGTCATACTGCAGGTTGATGATCTCGAAGCCCCGTGAATAGAAATTCACACGGTTGCCGTCTATGGGCTCGACGATCACGCCTGGCGTCTGGCGCATGGCGTCGTCCAGGGTGACCAGCTTCTGTTCCTGCACCTGTTCCGCGCCGAGAACCGACAGCGACTGGGGCAGTTCGTGTGGCGTCATGGGCAGCTTGGTCGCGACCGTCTGGGCGTTCTCCCGGTCCGCATAGACGTCAATCGTCGCCAACGTGTCCGTGGACACCGCGCCGTCGGTGCCATCCGCCCCGTGCGCCACCCCGCCTGGCACCAGGGCCAGCAGCGCCACGGTGCCCATGAGATAGGCGGCATGCAAGCACGCCGCTTTCCTGGACTTCATCACCTGAGTTCTCCCCACAATCCCAAAAATCTCGCTGCACCACCACCAGCGGAAAAATGCGATTAAGAGCTAGTCGCATATTGGGGCCGCGCACGACCTCACCTCCGCCTGCATCGCCCCATGCAATTCAGGTGGATTAACCATCTTGATGTGGCGGCCTCAGGCTTCGCGGAATATCGGGGAACAGTCAATAAGAATCACTCGCATTTCCGCGTGGCGGCCATTCCCTCCCCCGAGGCCTCCTTCGGGTTCTGCTTCCTTATGTGTCGGGTGTTTCAGATCGTCCCAAAGTGCTCAGATCGCCGCCGCCCGCCACCGCCAGGTCCGGAAGTAATATGCCAATCCCAGCGCCAGCCAGACGGTGAGCAAGGCATAGGGTCGCCAGTCGGTGCCAAAGCCCAGGGCCGCGATGACCAGGGCGGCCAGCATGCCCAGGGCCGACAGCGCCTTCACCAGGCCGGGGCTGAAACGCAGCCGGGCCTGGGCCCGCACCTCCGGGTGTTTGTCCGCCACGTTGTAGGCGGCCAGGCACGAGCCGAAATACTTCATCATGGTCGGCACGTTGATGGACAGCAGCAGGAACAGCAGGCTGTCGGGCAGGAACAGCCCGATGCACGACGCCAGGAAGGCCACCGCCGTCGCCACGTGCGGCGTGCCAAAGCGTGGGTGGATGCGGCCCAACGGCGCCGGCAACACGCCGGTGGCGCCCATGGCGTAAAGGAAGCGGGCGTAGACCAGGAAGATGGCATTCATCGACTTGATCAGCGCGGCCACCGCCGCCGTGACGATCAGGGGCGTGGCCCAGCGGCCCAGCGTGACCTGCGCCACCAGCAGCAAAGGCGCCTTGGCCGAGCCCAGAGCGTCCGGTCCCACGACGCTGAGCGCGGTGAAGGAGACGGCGACGTAGACCACCACGGTCAGCAGCAGGCCCAGCGCGATGCCCCAGGGCACCACCACCTTGGCGTTCTTGACCTCCTCCCCCACCTCGGTCGCGGTCTCGATGCCCAGGAACAACTGGATCATCAGCGGCAGGGCCGCCAGGATGGGTGTCCAGCCGCCGGTCACCGCCTGCACGAACAGTTCCGGCTTCATCGCCGGGGCGCCACTGACCACCAGCACGGCGAACAGGCCTAGCAGCATGATCATCAGTACCGTCTGGGCCCGCGCCGCCACGGCCACGCCCAGGTAGTTGAGGGCGAAGATCAGGGTGAACAGGCCCAGGATGACCGGCACCGCCGGCAGGGGCAGCACCATGCCCAGATAGTTCATCAGCACCCGGCCCAGCACGATCATGACCACGGCATTGCTGAGCACCCGCAGCCAGACGATGGAAAAGGCGATGAGCGGGTGGCTGAACTGCCGCTGCCATTCGTAGGAGGCGGCGGTGCGGGGCACGGCGGACGCCATGTAGGCGTAGACCAGGGCGAACAACACCATGGGTAAGGCGGCCAGCCCGGCCGCCACCAGGATGCCGGCGCCGCCCACCTGTGTGGCGGGGCCGAGCACAGAGAAGATGGCGGCGCCGATGGCGGTACCCGCCCCCAGCATCACCAGGTCGATCAGGGTGACGCCCTGCTTCAAGCCAGCGGGTGCAGGGCCAGTCTTGCTGTCGCTCATGAGGTCTGTTTTGTCCCTACTTCGTTTCGGCGGCAAGGAAGGCGCGTACGTCGCGGGCCAGGGTGGCCCGCGCCTCATCGCCCAGATAGGGCATGTGGCCCGAGGGGTAGAGGTGGGTTTCGGTGCGGTCCTGCGGGATGCCGGCGTGGGCGATGGTGAAGGCGGCGGAGCCCAGCGTGGTCACCAAGTCGTAATAGCCGGCCCCCACCATGACGCGCAGGCGCGGGTTGCGGCGCATGGCGATGGCCAGATCCTTGGCGAAATTGGCATCCGCCCCCTCACCCGGTCCCTTGCCATAGTCCCAGCGGCCGTTGACGGCGCGGAAGGAGATCGCCTCATACGCCTCCGGTACCGTCACGCCCAGGTCATGGCGGATATAGCCGTCGAAGGCGCCGACGAAGCCTGGCACGTACTGGCCCATGGCCGGATCGTCGGCCACCGGGTCCTTGCCGCTGCCAGCCAGCGGCAGGGTGTAGCGGCCATCATAGGCCCCGATCTCCTGCCCCTCGGACGCCAGCAAGGTGTGCGCGAAGGTGGTGGCGCTGATGCGCAAATCGTTGGCGGTGATGACGGCCGGCGGCAGGCCGGTCAAGCTGGCCAACTGCGCCGTCACCGCCTCCCGCTCCGCGTCCGGCAGGGTGTTGCCGGCATAAAGGGCTTTCAGGTAGCGGTCGGCGGCGAAGGCCCGGGCGGCGGCCACTTGGCCCTCGGCCGTGCAGCCGGCTGGGCCCTTGTGGTGATGGCAGGCGGTGGCGGCCAGGGTGGGCAGCGCCGTCAGGTACCGGGCGTCGTCCCCGCCGGAACCGCTCATGTCCATGGACTGGCCCAGCAGGATGACGCCGTTCAGAGTCATGCCGTCCATGGTGCCGGTCGCCATGGGCCCGCCGGCCAGCAGGCGGGCGACCACGGCAGCCCTGATGGTGCCGTAGCTTTCGGACATGAGGTACTTGGGCGCGTTCCAGCGGTCATGCTCCCGCGTCCAGCGCTCGATCACCTCGACGGTCATCTGCGCATCCTGGGCGGTGCCGTAATACTGCTCCGGCTTGCCGGCCGGCAGAATGCGGCTATAGCCGGTGCCGGGCGGGTCGATCAGCACGATGTCGGCCGCGTCCAGCGGGCTGTCGGGGTTATCCACCGTATGGAAGGGCGGCGTGGTCGGCGGGTGTACCGGGTCGGCGAAGTCGACCCGCTTGGGCCCGACAAAACCCATGTGCAGCCACAGGCTGGCGGAACCCGGGCCGCCGTTGAAGACGAACACGACAGGGCGCACGGTGCCCTTGGGCACGTCGGTGCGGATGTAGCTGGTGGTGAAGACGCTGGCCGTCTTCTGCCCGGCCGGATCGGTCAGGATGGTTTCCGCCACCGTCGCCGTATAGCGCAGCTTCCGCCCATTGAAGGTGCCGCTGTGGTCGGAGGTGAACACGCGCGGTGCGCCGGCCGTGGCGGGCCCCCCGCCCACCTCCGCCGCGTTCGAAGCTTCGCCTGCCAGGCAGGCCAGCATAACGCCCACCATCAACGCCGTCTTGTAGTTGCCCATTTTTTTGTTCCCTCAAGCACCGGGCGCCTGCATCCGCAGGCTTGGCTTATCCTCGGTTTCCAGTCCGCTACGCTCCCCAGAAACCTGCTTCGGCTCAGTCGCCCATGTCGTCATCGTGGCCGCCGCCGAACAGGCCGGGCGCGCCCAGGCTATCGCCGGGGCCGGCGTCCGCCTTGGGTGCCGTGACCGGCGGGGCGTCGGCGAAGGGCTTGATGCTCAGCGACTGGTAGATTTCGCTGGGGTAGTAGATCGCCCCGCCCTTCATCACCAGGCGCGGCTTCTTCACCGCGCGAATGTCCCGCGTCGGGTCGCCGGCGATCAGCACCAGGTCGGCCAGCTTGCCGCGCTCCACCGTGCCCAAATCGCCGTGGCCCATATATTCCTCGGGCGACAGGGTGGACAGCCGCAGCACCTCGGCCGGGCTGATCCCGGCCAATGTGTACAGTTCCATCTCCCGATGCACGGTGAAGCCGGTGACGTCGTCCGTGCCCGGCAGCAGGCGGATGCCCTTGTCGTGCAGCAGCTTCAGCGTCGCCAGCACCTTGGCGAAGGCTTTCACATAGGCCTGGTCGTCGGCCGGCGACTTCAGGGGCACGAAGGTGCGCTTGCGATAGCGTTGATAGCCGATGGGCATGTTGTCGAGGTAATCGACATCGCCTGGCGGGGTTGCGCCGGCGCGGCTCAGCATCAGGCGTTCCAGGATGACGGCGGTGGGGTCGTGGGCGATGTGCCCCTCCTCCATCAGGTTCACCGTCGCCTGCACGGGGGCGGAGTTCAGGTCCAGGTCGGCGGCGCGCGCCATGGCCGTGAGGCGCAGGGGTGTGCGGGTGTCCTCCTCCGGCTTCAGGAGCCAGCCCAGCATCAGCTGGTTGATGTGGGTGATCTCGCTGTAGCCGTCCCTGATGCAGCGGTCGGGCGTGTCGAAGGCCGGCACGTGGCCGGTGACGGTCATGCCGCGCTTGTGCGCCTCGTCCGCGATAGGGCGCACCCAGTCCGGCGTCATGGAATTGTAGATCTTGATCTGGAAATAGCCGCGGTCGGCATACCAGTCCACGGCCTTGACCGCGTCGGCCACCGTTTCCGGGATGATGCCATAGCGCGCGGAATAGGGGCTGCGGCCTTCCAGGAAGCCATTGGGCGTGATGCGCGGGCCCGCCAGTTCCCCCGCTTCGATGCGTGGCATCAGGTCCTGCAGGAAGGCATTGTCGTTGCCCATGTCCCGCGTCTCGGTGACGCCGGCGGCTAGGTAGAACAGGCCGGAATTGAGCGTGGTGTGGGAATGCATGTCATGCAGGCCGGGCAGCAGCGTGCCGCCCTGCCCGTCCACGATCACCTGGTCGTCAACCGGGCTGCCATCCTGCTCCGCTGGCAGGACGGCGGTGATGCGGTCGCGCAGCACGATGACGGTGGACAGGCCGCCCAGCGTGCCCGTGCGCGGGTCGAAGACATGGACGTTGCGGATGCGCACCGGCTGGCTGTAGCGGTGGGCAAGCATCTTCTGCCGGTCACGCGCCAGGGTGCGCTCTGCTTCGGTACCCAGGGCCTGGATGGCATGCGACTCCTTCTCATGGCCCTGGCGGATGGTCAGTTCGTGTCCGCCGAAGGTGGCGAACAGGCGGCCCGCCTTGTCCAGCAGCACATAGTCTGGCGCCAGGTTCACGCCTTCAATCCGGTAGAGCGTCAGGGGCACGGCGTCCTTGCCCTGGCCCAGCGTGGTGGCCTTGACCTTGACCAGGCGCATGCTGCCGGCCGGCAGCAGCGGCAGGCTGTTGCCCGGCGCCTTCAGCAGGGCGCGGGCGTAAACGCCCAGGGCCCAGGGGCTGTCATCGTTAACCACGTACAGCGGCGCCTTGGCCGCGGGCACCGTGCCCTTGTCCGCCTGGCTTATCCAGCTTGCCTGGCCCCCTTCCCACGTGAAGCTCTCATTGACCCCGCCCCCCATCAGCGAGGTGCCGGCCACCGTCCAACGGGTGGGGATACCGCCGGCGCCGATGGTCAGAGTCTCCTTGTGCTTCGGGCCGCGGCCGTTGTCGTCGACGTAGTAGTCGACGCTGACCGAGGCGCCATCGGTGACACCGGTGACGGTGCCCACCGTTTCCCCGTTCTGGATGATGACCAGTTTTTCGATCACCGGCGCGGCCTGCGCCCCCGCGGCGGCACCCATGGCAAGGGCCAGCAGGACGGCCTGGACCTTCCAGGTGCCGGATGCCGCACGGCTCGGGGAACTTCTGGGGGGAACGCGCTTTTTCATGCCCGGTGCTCCTGCTTTTCCCATCGGGCCGTTACCGGCCCGAGACCGGCCCAGGCATCGCCCAGGCCGGAATTCCCTGTGTTGGCAAAAGCCTATCGCGGGCTTGCCGGATAGATTATGCCGATATGGGATGAACAGGACCGGGGCCGCATAAACTATGCCGCCCCGGTGCCACTTCGGGCATAGCGGTGCCGGTCATGGTGCTGCCGGTCAGGGCTGGGCCCCGCCATGGGCGCCGGCGGTTCCGCCGGCGGTGCCGATGTGCCGCTCGAACCAGTCGATGGTGCGGCGGTTCAGGTCCTCGATGTTCTCCGCCTTCTGCATGACATGGCCCTCGTCGGCGTAGACGACGAAGCTGGTCTCCACGCCCAGGGCGCGCAGCGCGTGCCAGAACTCCCGCGTCTGCATCACCGGGGTTTCGATGTCGCGCTCCCCCACATGCAGCAGGGTGGGCGTCTTCACGGCGCGGACGTGCCGGATGGGCGACAGCCGGTCGTAAATTTCCGGGTCCTCATACGCCGACGCGCCGAAGAAGGGGATCATCCAGCGGTCGATGCCGTTCTGGCCGTAATAGGAGTACCAGTCCGACAAGCCGGCGCCGATGGCGGCGGCCTTGAAGCGCTGGGTCTGGGTGATCGCCCACATGCTCATGAAGCCGCCATAGCTGCGGCCGAAGATCATCAGCCGCGCGTCGTCGATGGGGGCCTGCGCTTCCGCCCTGTCGATGCCGGTCATGATGTCGCGCAGGTCGCCGCCGCCGAAGTCGCGGATGTTGGCGCGGGTGAACCCCTCCCCTTGCCCGAAGCTGCCGCGCGGGTTGGGCAGGAACACGGCATAGCCGGCCTTGGCGAAGGCGGCCATGATGTCGCCCCAGACGAAGCGCGGCGTGTGCGCGGCGGAGGGGCCGCCGTGGATGTTCACCACCATGGGCCGCTTGGCGCCGTCCGCGACCGGCGTCCTGGGCGTCACCAGCCAGCCCTGGACGGCCATGCCATCGTTCTTCCAGGTCAGGTCGGTGACGGTGACCAGCGGCGCCAGGGCGTCGTTGTCATGGGTGATGGCGGCCAGATCACCCAGGCGGCCGTATTCGATGCGCGGACCGAAATCGAAGCCTTCCGCCACCCAGGCGGCGCTGGTGCCGGCACGGTCCAGCGCCACGCGGCCGTCGCCGGCGCTGCGGGTGGCGGGCGCCGTCCTGACCTCGGCGACGGTGCCCTTGGCCGGGTCGACCACGGCGCTGCCCGTCTCGCCACCAACCGTGACGCCCGCCACCAGGCGATTGCCGCGCCACGCCAGGGAGGTCAGCGTGCCGGCATAGCCGGCGGTCACGTCCTTGGGCTGCCCTCCTTGGAAAGGCACGGTGTAGACATCGCCCCCGAAGGAGCCGAAGTCGCTCATCAGCCCACCGATGAAGGCCACGGTCTTGCCGTCGGGCGAGACACGCGGGAAGGCGATCTGGGTGGCGGGGCTGGCGATGACGCGGGCGGAACCATCGCGCCCGAAGGCGCGCAGGCTGGCGATCCACCAGTTGTTGTCGCCATTGCCCTCCGCCGCCGTGGCGACGAAGCCCTGGCCATCCGGCGTCCAATCATATTCGTAGACGTAGGTCCGCGCCGGGCTGACCAGTTTCACCGCGCCGCTGGCCACCGTGACGATGGCGATGCGCTGGACATCGTCGCCCTCGCCCTGCTCCCCTACCTGGCGGGCGCCGGCCTGGGTGGCACCTGCCTCCTTCTTGGCGTTCTCTGTCACCAGCAGGGCGATTTCCCGGCCATCCGGCGACCAGCGCGGCGTGTGGGCCAGCCCCTGTATGGCGGCCAAGGGGCGCGCGGTGGCGCCATCCATGAGGTACAGCACCGCCTGCCCGCCGGCACTGCCGACGAAGGCCAGCGTCCTGTCGTCCGGGGACCAGGCGGGGTTGCCATAGCGGCAGGCGTCGCACGGGTCCACCTTCAGCGCCACCGTGCCGTCCGTGCCGCGCACCACGACTGCGCCATGGCCGGCGCTGCCTGCGCCTTCCGCCTTGTCGGCCTCAACCACGGCCAGGCGCTTGCCGTTACCTGACAGGGTCAGGCCGGAATATTGATGCAGGCTTTCCGCATGGGCCCCTGTCACTGCCAACACGCCAACGGCCGCCACCGATGCCGCCAAGAACCGTTGACCCGTCCCCCAGCGACCAACGCCCCGCCGGGCCATTTTCGATCGGTCAACGCCCCACCAAAAAACCATGCATCATCTCCTGCATCCGACCCTGCCCCGCTTCCCCGTCGAAGGGGCTGTGACCCGCATCGAAGGCGGCAACGGTCACGCGGTCAAGAGGAATGCCCGCCCGCTCGATGGCATAGCGGGCGGAAAGCAGCGGCACGGCCAGATCGTAATAGCCGCCGACCAGCAGCAGGCGGGTCTTGGGCTGGGTCCGCATGACGGGCGCGATGGCGGGCGCGGCGTTGAGGTAGAACTGATCGTCGCGCTTGGCCGGCCTGAAGTCCCACCCGAAGTTCACGTCAAGGGTCAGGGACACATAGTCGCGATCCACCGGCACGTCCAACTCATGCTTGAAGTAATCGGTGGCGACGGCGGAGGTGATGACGTTGCTGGACCCCAGGCCCAGCGCCGGGTCCTTGGCGGCGGCCGGGCGGTCGGCGGGGGTGTCCCTGGGGGCCGGCCCGGTGACGCGGCCGTCCAGACGGCTCACCACCAGGCCCTGATCGGCCAGCAGCGTTTCCAGGAAGGTTTGGGTGCCGACGCGCAGGCCGGAGTCGGCGATGGTCTTGGCCGGCAGGCCAATCAAATCGGCCAGGCGGGTGGCCACGGCGTCGCGTTCCGCCGCCGGCAGGCGTCCGCCCTTCAGCAGGGCCAGGGCGTAGGGCCCTTCGGCATAGTCGGCGGCGATCTGGAACACTTGGTCCGGCGTCTGGGCGTCGATCTTGGCGCGGCCGTGCTTCCAGGCCGTCACCGCCATGGCCGGCAGCGCGAAGATGTAGGGCAGGTCGTTGCCGGGCGCCTCCGCCGTCGCCGTGAAGTCCAGGGCGGGGGAAATCAGGATCAGGCCGCCGATGGGCAGGTCACCCGCGAACTTCATCATCGTGGCCAGGCGGAAGCCGCCATAGCTTTCCCCGGCGATGTAGAGGGGGGAGCCGGCGCGGCCCTGATCGCGCAACCAGTCCCGGATCAGGCCCAACACCGCCAGGGCATCGCCATCGGCATTCCAATAGGGGTGGCCGTCGCCACCGGGCAGCACGCGGCTGAAGCCGGTGCCCACGGGGTCGATGAACACCAGGTCGGCATCCGCCAGCAGGCTGTGCGGGTTGTCGGCCATGGCGCGTTTGCCATCCGGTCCCTTGACGATGCTGCGCGGACCGAAGGCGCCGAAATGCAGCGGTGAGGAGGAGGCGCCGGGGCCGCCGTTGAACACGAACAGCACCGGCCGCGTCTTCACCACCGGGCTAGCCACATAGGCGGTGGCGGAAAGGGTGGCCAAGGGCCTGCCGGCGGCGTCCTTCAGCACCGTTTCCGTGAACGTGGCGGTGTAGCGCACCGTCTTGCCGTTCAGCATGACGCTGTGCGGCGTTGTCACCGGGCCCACAACCGGCCCGGCGATCTCCGGCACGGGCACGCCTTGGGCGCCGGCCAATCCAGGGGTGGCCATAAGCGTCAGTGCCAGCCCTGCCACGACACACCGCATCAGCCCGCGCATGACAATCCCCCTGCCGCCGGCGGGCGGGGACGATGGCTCGTTACCCGCCAAACCGGACTTTTCATAATGAACCCAACTGCCAAAACTCTCTTTTTAACAGGCCACCTGAACGCACGACCTCAGGCGTGACCGAGTGCGGCGAGTACCCGGTCGATATCGGTGTGGTCGTTGAACACCGAAGGGGTGACGCGGAAGCGGTTGGCGCTGACCGTCATCTTGATCTTGGCCGCTGCCAGCTTCGGCCCCAGCTTCTCCCGCGCGTTCTCATAGGCGCAGGTGACCAGGGGCGTTGTGGCCTCTGGCGGCGTCATGAGGCTGTAGCCCAGCTTGGGCAGCTCCCGCTTCAGCCGGTTGATCAGGTCCTGGGCATGCGCCTGGATAGCCGGCACGCCCATGCCCAGGATGTAATCCAGGGAGTGGTCCAACTGGGCGATGACCGTATGGGCGTGGGTGCCATGGGCAAAGGTGCCCTCCGCCGTATCGGCGTAGGCATAGTCGGCGATCATGTCGCCGGGCGGGTCGAAGGGATAGACGTGCGGCTTGAACGCGCTCATCCCGTAATAGCCGTATTCGGTGCGGGTCAGCAGGGCGCGGGCGGCCTTGGTGCCGTAGATGAAGCCCAGGCCGAAATCGCCCATCAGCCATTTGTAGCTGGCGCAGGCGGCGAAATCGACGCCGCTGCCCTTCAAATCCACCGGCACGCAGCCCGCGGCGTGGATGATGTCGGCATAGACCAGGGCGCCGTGGGCATGCGCCAGGTCGCACACCGCTTTCAGGTCGTGCTGGAAGCCATTGATGGTGGAGACCAAAGACAGGGCCACCAGCCGGGTGTCCTTGCGGATGGCCTGCTTCAGGTCGTCCAGCAGGATGCGGCCGTCCTTGGGCTCCACCCACGTGACCTCCACGCCATGGCGCTGCATCTCCTCATACAGCGGCAGGGAGCCGAAGAAGTGCAGCGTGTCGGTGACGATGTGCCCGCCTGACCCATTCGCGTTTGAATGGGGAAGCCCCAGGCCGCGCAGCACCATCTGCTCCCCCGCCGTGGTGCTCTGGACATAGGCGATGTCGTCGGGATCGGCGTTGACCAGGCGGGCGAACTTCTCCCGCACGCCATCGTCCGGCAGGTCATAGTGCGCGGCCGCCGGGTCCAGCATGCGCTTGGACAGGTAGGTGTCGACGGCGGTCCGGGCGCCGAAGCTGATGGGATGCTGTGATCCGGAGTCCAGGTAGACCCCCTCGCCCGTCAGGAACGACGATTTGTCGGGCAGCTGTCGGGGCAGCGCGGATTTCCCCGGGGCGGGCGCGGATTGCGGCGCCGCAGCGGCCGGTACGATTTCAGCCATGGTCAAGGTACCGGCGGACAGGGTGCCAGCGGCCAGCATCACGTCCCTGCGCGTCATTCTCATCCATAACATCCACGGCTGGTGGGGGCGCGGCCGGCGCGGTTCGCCCAGTCAAGACAGATCGAAGGGGATGTTAGCGGATCGCAGCGGGGCTTTTTTGGCGAAGTTGCCGGCGTTTGCGCCATGGTGGGGAAAATTTTGTCGGTCGCCGTGCGGTCAACGCATGGATATGCCCACGTCCCATCCTCGCCCCTGACAACGGCAAGGCCGAGCGCGGTGCTTCTGACCTGGTTTTAAGTGATGCTGGCATAAAAATATCTGATAACAGCCGCTATTTTGAAAATATTACCGGTCCATGGTGTATCGCCCCCCGAACTTCGGAAAGATAATTCCCAGTCGGTCCCGTAAGGTGAATCGGAACAGGATGACAGGGAAGACACCCATGGATACCGCGCCGTCCGCCCTTGCCGTTTTCGATGCCGCCGCCGTGAGCGCCGGCTTGAGCACGGAGGCCGCCATCACCGCCGTGCGTGGCGCCATGGTGGCGCTCAGCACCGGCGGCGTGCGCCAGCAGTTGCGCAGCTTCATCAGCCTGGGTCCCGGCCGCACCTTCGCCATTATGCCGGCGGCTTTCGTCGGCGGCGAGCGGCCCGGCTATTTCGGTGCCAAGCTGGTCAGCGTCTATGCCGACGGCCACGGCGGCAAGGCGCATGAGGGGCTGGTGGTGTTGTTCGACGGCGCCAGCGGCCGTCCCGTGTGCCTGGCCGATGCGGCGGAGGTCACGGCCCTCCGCACGGCCGCGGCCAGCGCCGTCGCTACCGACGCGCTGGCCCGGCCGGATGCCGACACCCTGGCCCTGGTCGGTGTTGGCCGCCAGGCCCTGGCGCACGCCTTGGCGCTGAAGACCGTCCGCCGCCTGCGTCACATCCGTGTCTGGGGCCGCACGCCGGAGAAGGCCGAGGCGTTCGCGGCGGCGGTCCAGGCCGCCACGGGCATCGACACCCAGGCCTATGACAGCGTGGCGGAAACGGTGGCACACGCCGCCATCGTCTGCACCGTCACCGCCGCCGTCGATCCCATCCTGTTGGGCGCGTGGATCGCCCCCGGTACCCATGTCAACGTCGTGGGCTCCAGCGGTCCCGCCCAGGCGGAGGTCGATACCGCCCTGGTGGCCGCCAGCCGCTTCATCGTCGACCATCGGGAGCATGTGCTGGCCCATGGCGGGGAGTTTCTGCGCGCCAAGGCCGCCGGCGTCATCGGCGACGACCATATCGCGGCCGAGATTGGCGCCGTTCTGGCGGGGCAGGCGCCGGGCCGGCAGACGGCGGAGCAGATCACGCTCTACAAGTCCCTGGGCCACGCCGTGCAGGATTTGGCTGTGACGGCCTGGCTGTATGACACCGTCCCCCACCCCACCGCCCCGCCCCTGCCCCTCGTTGATGGCCCCGCCGCGGCGGCGCGCCTGGACTATGACACCTGCATCCCCCTCGTGCGCCAGGCCATGACGGCCCTGTCGCGGGGCGAGACGCAGCAATTGCCCCGGGGCGTGCTGCCCTTGGACCAGGGCCATCTGTTCGGCGTCATGCCCGGCGCGCTCAATGGCGGGCCCTTCGGCGCCAAGCTGGTGGCCGTGTTCCCGGACAATTTCGATAAGGGCCTGCCCTCGCATCAGGGCGTCATCGTGCTGTTCGACCGCGATAGTGGCCGGCCGTTGGGTGTGGTCGATGGCGGTGAGGTCACGGCCATCCGCACGGCGGCGGCCAGCGCCGTCGCCACCGACGCGCTGGCGCGGCCGGACGCCCAGACGCTGGCCCTGCTGGGCTATGGCGAGCAGGCCCTGACCCACGCCCGGGCCATCGCCAAGGTGCGCCGACTGAGCCGTGTCACTGTCTGGGGCCGAAGCGCCAGCCGCACCGCCGCCTTCGCAACGCGGCTGGGTCAGGAGCTTGGGCTGCCCGTGCGCGCCGCCACCAGCGCGCAGGAGGCGGTGGTTGACGCCGACATCATCTGTACCGTCACGGCCGCCAAGGAGCCCATCCTGTGCGGGGCCTGGGTGCCGCCGGGCACCCATGTCAACGTCGTGGGGTCCAGCATCGCCGGCCCGGCGGAGGTGGATCACGATTTGGTGATCCGGTCGCGCTTCATCGCCGACTGCCGGGAGCATGTGCTGCGCCAAGGGGCGGAATTCCTGCGCGCCAAGGCGGCGGGCCTCATCGGTGACGGCCATGTCGCCGGGGAGATTGGGGAGGTGCTGGCCGGTCAGGTCGAGGGCCGGCAGTCGGCGGAGCAGGTGACGCTCTACAAGTCCCTCGGCCATGTGGTTCAGGACCTGGCCGCCGCCTGGCCCGTGCTGGCCAAGAAGGATTGACGCCATGGCGACCGCCGAACTCGACGCCATCGACATGAAGATCCTGACCCACATGCAGCGCGACGCCTCGCTGACCACGGCGGAGCTGGCGGAGCGGGTGGGCATCTCGCAGTCCCCCTGCTGGCGCCGGGTGCAGCGCCTGCATGACGAGGGCTACATCACCGCCCAGGTGATGCTGGTGGACCGGCAGAAGCTGGGCTTCGACATGACCATCTTCGCCCAGGTGAAGATCGCCCGCCTGTCGGAGGCGGAGCGGGAGACCTTTTTCCGCGGCATCCAGAACATCCCCGAGGTGCTGGAGTGCTACACCGTCTTCGGTGAGATGGACGCGCTGTTGAAGATCGTGGCGCCGGACGTCCGGTGGTATCAGGAATTCATCTTCAACACCCTGATGAAGCTGCCGGGGGTGGAGGACATCCGGTCCATCGTCACCCTGTCTGAGGCCAAGAACACCACGGCCATCCCGCTGACGCCCCGCACGTTTCAATAAAAGGCGGGCGAAGCGGCACTATCGGCGCCTGGCCGCAGGCGGTAGATTTATGCCCGGCAGGGGCGCGGAACCCCATAGGCAATGCGATAAACGAACAGGGGACCACATAGGATATGCCGGCTGCGGAACTCGACGCCATCGACATGAAAATCCTGACGCTGCTGCAGCGCGACGCGTCGCTGACCACGGCGGAACTGGCGGAAAAGGTTGGGATTTCCCAATCCCCGTGCTGGCGCCGCATCCAGCGCCTGCATGATGAGGGATACATCAAGGGCCAAGTGGTCATCGTCGACCGGGACAAGCTGGGCTTTCACATGCAGATCTTCGCCCAGGTGAAGATGGCCCGGTTGTCGGACGAGGAACGGCAGACCTTCTTCCGGGGAGTCGAGACCATCCCCGAGATCCTTGAGTGCTATACGGTATTCGGGGAAATGGACATCCTGATGAAGGTCGTGGCACCGGACGTCAAATGGTACCAGGAGTTCATTTTCAACAGCCTGATGAAGCTGCCCGGCGTGCAGGACATCCGGTCCATCGTCACCCTGTCGGAGGCCAAGAGCACCACGGCCGTGCCGTTGAAGCCCCGCACGTTTCAGTGACTAAAATTGCCCCTCAGGGTGGAGGGGCGATGAACCCGGCCAGGTCGGCACTGAGACGCACGCGGGCCTCGGTGTCGCGATACATCATGTGCCCGCCACCATAGCAATGGACGGACAGCCGCGCGGCCAGCCCCGGCGCCAGCCGGGTCTTTAGCGCCTCATTGGCGGCGCAGCTGTTCAGGCTGTCGAAAAGCCCCGTGGCGGCGAAAACGCGCAGCTTGGGATCCAGGTCCATGGCGCGGCGTATCCATGGTTCGGCGCCGGGCGGGCCCTCCCCGGCTTGGGCCGCCGCCATGGCAGCGGCGAACGCGGCGGGCGAGGTGTCACCGGAATTGTAGTCCCACCGCTCGCCCACCGGCGTGGCCGTGGCATCGGTGTCCTTCTCCAGGCCCAGATAGGGCAAAGTGGTACGGTAGCCCAGGGTTTCGCGCAAGTAGCGCACCATGACGGGGCCGTTCGCCGGTGCCGCCTCACCCTGCCCCGCCGGCCGGCTGATCCGCATGTCGAAGGTGTCCAGCCGCTGGCCTGGTAGCAGATTGTTCAGGAACTGCCGGGAGGAGACGGTGAGCGCGGTCCTGTCGACCAGCGTTGGATCGAGCCCCATGTGGCGGGCCACATCCTGCGCCAGCATCGACCGCGCCTGCGCGTCAAGATCACCGGGGTGCGCGAGCGCCGGGGCGTAGGTCCGTATCGCCCAGGCGCTTGCGGCCTCGGCCGCCGCTGCCGGGTCCGCCCCCGCCAGGCTGGCCGGCAGCCGGCCATGGACCTGGGCGGCGGCGGCGCGGCCGGGGATCTTCAGCGCCGTCGCCAGGTCCTTGGGCAGCACCGGTCCCACCGGAATGCCGCCCGAAATCAGGACGACGCCCGCGACCGCGCGGCCCTGTTTCTCCAGCGCCTCCGCCACCCCGGCGGCGCGCCAGACGCCATAGCTTTCCCCCACCAGGTAAATGGGTGTCTCAGCGCCGGCATGCCGGCCCATCCAGGCCTGGACGAAATCGGTGATGGCGGCGATGTCGCCCAGGGTGCTGTAGAAACGCTGACCATCCTCGGCGGTCGCCGGGCGGCTGAAGCCGGTGCCCACGGGATCGACGAATACCAGGTCGCTGTCGGCCAGCAGGGTCTGGGCGTTGTCCACCAGCCCGTCCCCCTCCAGCCGCTTGGGCCCGAAGGCCTCGAAATGCAGCAGGGTTGAATTGGCGCCGGGACCGCCGTTCCAGAGGAAAGTGACGGGCCGCACGCCCCCGTCCTGGTTGCGCGTGCGATAGGCGACGTAGAACACATGTCCCCGCGCCACGCCTTGCGCATCCGTGAGATCCAGCGTCGCCGCCTCGGCCGTGTAGCGCAGGGGCTTGCCCGCCAGGGTGATCTGCTGGGCGATACCGCCTGGTGCCGCCGGGCGATCCTGGGTGGCGCATCCGATGACCAGAGCCAGGGCCATCGCGCTCACACCCGCCCGTACCACCGCTCGCATGCCCGCTCCCTTTCCCTGTTGGTTAATCAACGGTTCCGCCAGGCGCGCAGGCCCGCGTGCAGGCGGGTGAGCCCCTTGTCCAGCGTTTCGGCGTCACCGGCGTAGCCCAGCCGCACATGGCCCGCCAGGCCGAAATAATCGCCCGGCGCCACCAATAGGTCGGCCTGGTTCCACAGATGGCGTGTCAGCGCCCAGGTATCCGCCACCCCGACGATGCGGGGGAAGTAGAGACAGCCGGACGCGGGCACCGCCCCCTCGATCAGCCCGTCCAGCCGCATGGCGTCGGCATGCCGGCGCAGCACCGGCGTGGTGGCGGTCATGACGGCCTGCCAGTGCCGGTCGAAGGTGTCCGCGTTTTCCAGCACATGGGCGGCCACGGCATGCGCCAGCTTGGACACGCCCACGTCCCCCTCCGGCTGCCGGGCGCGAATGCGGGCCAGCACGTCCGGGTCGGCCACCATCCAACCGCATTTGAGGGCGAACAGGCCGAACACCTTGGTCAGGCTGGACAGGCTGATGATGTTGGGCGCCAGCTTGGCCGCGAGGCCGGCGGATGGGCGGCGGGAGAAATCGCCGTAGACCTCATCCACCACCAGCAGGGCGCCAACACGCGCCGCCGCCCGCGCCACGGCCGTGAGGGTGGCGGGGTCCAGGCAGGTGCCCGTGGGGTTGTGGGGGTTGGTCAGGATGACCAGGCGGGTGTCGGGCGTCAGTTGTGCCGCCACCTGGGCCGGATCGACCCCGAAGTCCGGTGCCGGACGCTCCAGGTCATCCACCACCGCCCCGGCTTCCAGCGCCAGGTTGGACAGGATTTTGAAACCGGGGTTCTCGATCAGCACGCGCTCCCCCGGCTTGACCAGCGCGCGCAGGATCAGTTGCAGGCCGCCGGTGACGCCGGTGACGGTCTGCAACCGCTCCGGCGTTTCGCCATACCGGGCGCACAGCGCGTTCACCAGGAAGCGGTTGCCGTTGGCGAAGACGCTGACATAGCGGCTGCCGAAGCGCGGCCCGCCCGCGTCCGAGGGGATGACCAGCGCCTTGGCCACCAACTCGGCCAACAGGCGGGACGGTTCGCTGATGGTGCTGTCATACAGGGCGATGGCGTTGGGCCGGGTGGCCATCGCGTGCAGGGACCCGCGCACCCAGTCGGCATAATGGGTGGCCGCGAAGAAGTCGCCACCGGGCTGAGCGGCGGGCGCGGATCCAACAGGCGTACCGGCAGATTTCAAGGCGTACTTCCTATCCGGGCGAGGCCACGCGGGGCCTCGCGATGCCTAAATTCTAGTCGACTGGGCAGGTTCTTTTTTGCGTATGCCCAGCGCATCGGGGGTGCCGGTGGCTAGTTTATGCGGTGCCTGGATGGCGGGACGCATAAGCTGACCTGGTTCAACCGGGGCGTGGGCTCAGCCGCATTTGGCTGGCGCTTCGGGGCGCCGAACCCACTGGTAGGCTTGCACCGTCTCCCCCCTCGGCAGGTAGGTGATGGGCAAGACCTGGCCGTCGCGCCGGACCTGCAGTGTCAGGGTGGCGTGCTGGTCGCCCTGGATCATGTCCTGGGGGACAGGGCGCACGATTTCATCCCCGTCCCGCAGGCCGGCCGCCGCCGCCGCGGACCCGGGGACCAGGCCGCGCACGACGCGCTTGGGCTGGATCAGCACCTCCGGTTCGAACCCAAGCTGATAGCGGCGCAAGGGGGTGGTGGTACGGGTGAAGCAGGGACCGAAGGCGTCCTCCCCCGGCAGGACCAGGGCGCCGTCCAGCATGGCGTCCAGTTCCACCTTGCCGCGCGGCCCCAGTTCTCTGGTGATGATTTCCACCCAGGCGGCGTGATCCATGGGCCGGCCATGCCGGCGCCGGTCGAGCATGGCCAGGATCAGATCATCCAGGGAGCGCTTGCCGTGGCTGGCCTTGCGCACCTCCTCATCCACCAGGGCGAAATACAGGGCGCCCCGGTCGTAAGGCAGGACGCGGATGCGGGTATCCGCCCAGAAGCGTGCCGGGATGTCCCGGTTGGGCGTGCCATTCAGGGCGTTGGTGTAATAGCGGGCGGCAGTGCTGTTCAGGTCCGCCAGAAACTCCTCTGGCGTGACCATGCCGGCGCGCAGCGGCAGGCGGTTCTGGTAGTAGACGGCGATGCCTTCGCTGAACCAGGACGAGTCCAGCCCCTGCGACGCGTCCTCGGCCGCGGTATCCAGCGACTGCACGAAGGTATGCACCATCTCGTGCGCCAGGGTGAACTTGAAGTCCTTGACGTCGGTCTTCTGGTCGAAGGTGCCGATGAAGGCGCCGTTCAGCTCGACGCCGCCACCCGCGTTCACCAGATTGGGCCGCAGGAAAACGGCATAGGGCCGCGCGCCCGGGTCTTTGAAATAGACCAGGTAATGGTGGTACAGCCCCTCCGTCCACTGCATCAGCGCCTTGCCGTCGAACGGTGGCGTGCCCTGCCAGGCGGAGAAGAAGCCTTTGATCAGCGTGCCGGTGGGGGCCGCCTCGGGATAGCGGTGGATGGCGCCGCCCATGAAATAGGTGGCGCCCAGTTGCTCCACGTCCAAGGCCTCGGTAGAGGCTGCGTCCCCTACGCCGAAATTGGAAACACCCGCCGCGCCGGGACCGGCGGCCGACAGGTCCCAGCGGACCGTCAGGCCATACGCCGTCTGGGACTCCGGCAGGATGAGAAAGGTCCCCGCCGCGCCGGAAAAGCCGCCGCCGTCGGTGCGCAATTCCAGGGGCGGCGCCGCGCCGCGCGGGTTGGCCTGTGTGGTGATGGGCGCGCGATACCGCACTGTCAGCGTGCCCTGGACCGGCCGCGCCGCCGTCCAGTGGCGGTAGGCCCGGGTCGGGGTGTCGGCGTCGTCCTTGGCGGTCAGCGTGACCGGGCCGTCGCTGTCGCTGGCCGTCAGGTCCGTCAGCGTTTCGGCCACGCTCTGCACGTTGTTGGTCACCAGCGGCAGGCGCAGCAGCGGCGCGCCGGCCGCGACCGCCAGGGACGGGATTTCGACCGTGACATCGACGAAGGGCACGATGCCCTCTCCCGCCGCGCCGGTCACCGGTGCCGGCTTCAGCGTCACCGCCAGCTGCGGCGATGCCGCCAGCGCCACCGGTGCCGCGGACAGGGCCAGCAGCGCCGCCATTCCACCTATCGCCAAATGCCGCATCATCCCTGCCCTTTTTATGCAAGAGGTCGGCCCGGTATCACCGGACCGACCTTGCGACCCTTTACGGTCGGGTTGGATCAGAAATCCTTCGATATGGTCAGGCCGAAGGTGCGCGGTTGAATGATGGCCGCGGAATAGATGCCGGTCCGGGTGATGGTATCCAGCGGCCCGCCCGAGACGAAGGCGATCTCGTTGCTCAGGTTCTTGGCGTACACCGACAGGTTCCAGTCGTCATGGCTGACACCGGCCCGCACGTCCACCGTCTCGTAAGACGGCATGAAGAAGCGCTGGCCCGTGGCTTTGGTCGGGAAAACGCTGTAGCGGTCGCCGACATAGGACACGGTGGCCCCGACGAAGCCGGTGAAGCCGTCCGCGATGCGGAACTTCTGGTCGGCCGACAGGCTGCCGGTGAACTTCGCGGAATACGGCAGGCGCTGCCCCTTCAGGCCGTACAGGCCGGATGTCTTGATTGTCTCGGTCAAGGTCGCGTCGGTGTAACCCAGGTTGGCCACCACGCTCAGCCCCTCTGACGGCGTGAGGGTGACGCTCAGCTCCCCACCCCGCGACCGGGCGGTGCCGCCGTTCTGGATGTAGGAGAAGCCGGTGGGCGACGCCGCTTGCAGCTGGATATCGTCCCATTCTATGTCGAACAGGGCGGCGTCCACCGTCAGCAGGTGGTCGACCAACACCCCCTTGAAGCCCACCTCGTAATTGGTGGTGGTGTCGGAGGTGTAGGCAGCGGGTTCACCCGGCGCGTCGTTCGGGCCACCGGGGCGGTAGCCGGTCGACACGCGGCCATAGACCATCATGTCCTTGTTGATGTGGTACTGCGGACCCAGCGAATAGGTGAAGACGCTGGTGTTGGAATGCAGGTCGCTGTAGGTGGTGTCGCCCTGCAGCACGCCGCCGACCTCGTTGGCGTTCTCCTGGAACTGGCGGCTGAAACGGCCACCGAAGGTGAAGTCCAGCTTGTCCTCGATGATGTGATACGTGGCCGAGCCGAAGCCGGCGTATTCCCGGTAATGCGACGGGCCGAAGACGGTGTAGAGGTCGGGGAAGCCCACGTTCTGGCCGTTGGCCTTGTTGGCGACGTAGACCACCTGGCGGTTCAGATTGTCCTCATTGGTGGCGAAGCCGCCGACCATCCAGTCGATCATGCCACCCGGCTGGGATTCCAGGCGGATTTCCTGGCTGAGCTTGTTGGTCTGGTAATAGTTGTAGATGCCGGTGCCCAGCGCCGGCAGGGCCGAACTGGGGAAGAAGAAGCCCAGGTAGCGGCCGAAGGTGCCGGTGGTGTCCTGCGGGCCGTTGAACACCGTGTGGCTGTAGGAGGTGACGGCCACCAGGTTGGCGAACCCCAGGTCCGCCTTCAGGTTGCCGTTGTAGATGCCCATGTCGAGATAGCCGGTGTTCAGGCCGGAAATGGGCGCCTGGGTATAGTCGCCGTAGGTGGGCACGCGGTCGATGGAGACGTATTCATTGGCGGAACCGCCGGCCGTCATGTGCTGGTAGGTGGCGGATGCCTGGTAGCTGACGCTGGGCGTGATCTGCCACAGCAGGGTGGCGCGGCCGCCTTCCGTGCGGTTGACGTTGATTTCCGTCTGGCCGCTGTTGGCGTTGGTCATGTAGCCCGGGTCCATGCGGGCGAAGGCGCTGACCCGCAGGCCCAGCTTGTCCTCGACGATGGGCACGTTGATGTAGGCCCGGCCGCCGCCGCCCTCGCCGCCGTGGGCGACGCTGGACCCGGACACGGCCACCTGGCCAAAGGTCTCGGTCAGGTTGGGGGCCGCCGTCACATAGCGGATGAGGCCGCCCATGGAGCTGGCGCCGTACAGGCTGCCCTGGGGACCGCGCAGCACCTCGATCTGCTGCAGGCTGGACGGGTCGATTTCCGGCACGACCGCGTCGCCCAGACCGCTGCTGGTGGCCGAGCCGATGGGAACGTCGTCGATGGTCAGACCCACGGTGGGGTTGTTGCCGCCGCCGGTGGTGATGCCGCGGATGGCGATGGTGGTGCGGCCGTTGCCGCTGGACGTCACGTTCAGGCCCGGAACCTGGCTGTAGAAATCGCGCAGCTGGGTTTGGTTGGACTGCAACAGCGACTGGGTGTTGACGACGGCGATGGAGGCGGGCACGTCCATCAGACGTTCCGTCTTCTTCTGCGCCGTGACCACGATTTCCTGCAGTTCATCCAGGCTGTCGTCCGCCGCCGCGTCGGCGGCGACGCCCGTCAATGACCAAAGAGAGAAAGTTGTAAGAACAGTCGTGGCAAGCAACGACCGAATTCCACGATTTCCCTTCATTTTACTACCCCCTGTTCTTATGGGCTCCCACTGCCGCCATCACCCGTTTTAGGGTTTTGTTATTCGGCAAAGCCGGAAAAGATAATTAATGATATCGCCGCTGGTTGGCTTTTCTTCCCAAATTGCGCCTGCCGTGCCAGGCGGGGAGAAAATTTTATTCCCCAGGGGGATGCTGCGGAAATTTTCTGCCCGCGTCCCCGGCCGCCCGTCGGCGGCGATCAGGGACGCTGTTGCACGAAGGCGCGGACATCGGCGCCGAACTTGCGGGCGGCGGGCTCCGCCGTGTACGCCATATGCCCGCCTTCGTAGAAGGTCAGGCGCACCCGCCCCCCCGGCCAGCCACCTTGGCGGGCCAGCAGTTCGGCCGCCCCCACGGTGGTTTGGGTATCGTAATAGCCATTGCCGATCAGCAGCCGGAACGCCGGGCTGGCCTTCATGGCCTTCATCAGGCGGTCGCTGTAGGCCCAGTTGGCGAAGGGCGAGGCGTAGCCCCATCCCCAATCGTCCAGGCCCTCGACCTCCGCGATCTCCACATAGGGTTCCACCCGGTCGACCTTCAGGTCGGTACGGAGGTAGTCCTTGAACAGGCGGGAGAACGGCGGCATGACGGCGGCCGCGAAGGGGTCGGGGCCGATGCCCTTGTCGGTGATTGGGGCGGTGTAGCGCGCGTCGGCACGGCCCAGCAGCAGGCCCTGATCCTTCAGCAGTTCACCCCGGTACTGTTCCTTGCTGATGCGCAGGCCATGCTCGCGGTAATAGGCGGCGGGGATGCCGGTCAGCTCCTGCAGCCGTTGGGCGACGCGGTCGCGGTCGGCCGCCGGCAAGTCGCTGCCCTGGTAGAGGGCGGGCATGTAATCGCTCTGGGCGTAGCGCCGCGCCTCCTCCACGAAGGCCTCCAGCGACAGGCCCCGGCGATCCACTTTCTGGTGGTACCAGGCGATGGCCGCCAGCGTGGGCAGCGACACCACGTAGCTCATGACGTTCTGCGGCCGCTGGACATATTCGATGATGTTGACCGCCTGCCCCATCAGCAGCACGCCATTCAGCAGGATGGGTTTGGGCAGTTCGGCCAGTTGCCCCGCCACCTCCGCCGCGCGCATGGTGCCGTAGCTTTCGCCCAGCAGATACAGGGGCGAGCCCTCGCGATGATGCCGCGTCAGCCAGGCCTGGATAAAGGCGGTGACCTGCTGGCCATCCGCCTTCACCGAGAAATAGCTCTTGGGATCGACGCCATCGGCCACGCGGCTGAAGCCGGTGGAGGCCGGGTCGATGAACACCAGGTCGGTGGCGTCCAGCGGCGAATAGGGATTGTCCACCAGCCTGAAGGTGGCGGGATCGGCCGTCAGGTTGTCCGGCACCGCCACGCGCTTGGGCCCCATGATGCCCAGGTGCAGCCAGAGGGAGGCGGTGATGGGCCCGCCGTTGAAGATGAAGGTCACCGGCCGCTTGGCCGCGTCCTTGGCGTCCACGGTGTAGGCGAAGCTGACGATGTGGGCGCCTGGCTTGCCGGTGGCATCGTTGACGTCCGTCCCCTCCACCGTCGCGGTGTAGGTCAGCTTCTGGCCGTTCAGGGTGGTGGCGTGGCGGGTCACCACGGGCGTTTCGGCAAAAGCCGGCAAGGCTGTCGCCAGCATCAACGCGGCCGCCAAGCCGCCCAGTTTCCGCCGGCTGAGGTGCCCGGTCATCCTTGTCCCCTTGTCGCAAAGCCCTGTCAGGGAAAAGAATACCGGCCGGCAGCGGAATGTTTTTGCGTAATGCCGTCCAGCGTGCGCCGGGCAGCAAATTTTATGCGTCGTTCGGTTTTATAGGGCCGTCAGCGGGTTGCGGTGGCCGTGGCATGGCGGGCCTGATAGGCCTGCAAAGCCTGCTGGTAGTCGGACGTCTGCTTGAGGGCCGGGGTGGCGCGCAGCTTTTTCCTCTGTTTCTGCGTGAAGGTCTCCGCCGTCAGGCTGGCCCCGTCGTCACAGAACTTGGCGCAGGCGCCGGTGGGATCGTTGAATCCCAGCTCATCGCCGCTGAGGGACATGGTCAACAGGCACGCCTTCCCGGGCTTAGGGTCCTGGAAGACGAAGCTGCCGATCTTCTTGTATTCCGCGATGCCGGTGATGGTGCAGCTCCGCCCGTTGTCGAAGGACAGGCGCATGTCGAGATAGGTGGCGCCGTCCGCCACCGGCATGACCTGAAGAACATCCTCCGCCCCATGGGGGCCATCGGCGCTTCTGACCGGATGCCGGTAGATGCCGGCGATGCGGGCCAGCAGGGCCTTGGCGTCAGCCCGGTTGCCGTCTGGGGCGTAGGCCGTGGCGCGCTTGGCCGATTCCGCCTGCGCGGCGTTGATCTTCTGGCGGTATTCCCGATCCAGGCAGGCGCGCGCGTCCAGCGTGGCGTCGCACCGCTTGAACATCTCGTCATCGACCGTCCAGGCCCGGCCCAGCCGGACATAGGGCAGGTCCTGCACGCTGTCCACCAGCTGGCGCAGGCCCGGGTCCGTGCAGAGGGCTTGCAAGGAGGCGGAGGTGGGCGCCTCACAGTCCACCGCTGTCAGGCCTGGCACCGGCGGATCACCGGCCGCCATCGCGCCGCCGGCCGACAAGGCGGCCACCAATACCAAAGGACCGAGATATGATTTTTGCCGTTGTAGCCCGCGACCGCGGGCGCCGGAGCGAGCACCGCAGGGCGGAGCGAGGAAGCCAAGCGGGCGGATGCCCGCACCCGGCGTTTGAGGGGGCGTTTGGGAGGCCACGAGCAAATGCCGCGCGTATAAGGTGATGATCGTCCATTTGCCCATGATGTCGCCCCGCTTCGCCCCCTGAACTGTGCCCAAGGGCAAGGGTGGGCGCAAGGCATGCCTGTCGCCCACCCCTTTGCGTCAAACGCCACACACCCGCACATGGCGCTTGCGGCCCAGGGATAGGCGGATCGGGACCGCCGCCTGGGTGATGCGGGCGTCCGTGTCCGCCACCACCCTGCCGTCCGTCCGCACCCCACCGCCGAGGATCAGCCGTCGCGCCTCCCCTTTCGAGGTGGCCAGGCCGGCGCGCACCAGCAGGTCGACCACTAGGGCGCCGCCGTCCCGCACCTCCGCCGCGGTCAGCGCCACGTCGGGCAGGCCGTCGGCGACGGCCCCGGCGAAGGCCTGTCCGGCGGTGTCCCTGGCCGCCTGGGCGGCGTCGGTGCCGTGGGCCAGCGTGGTCGCGGCGTCGGCAAGCGCCACCTTGGCCTGGTTGATCGCGGCGCCTGGCAACGCCTCCAGCTCGGCGATACGGTCCAGGGGCAGATCGGTGAACAGGCGCAGGAAGCGTCCGACGTCGGCGTCGTCGGCGTTGCGCCAGAACTGCCAATAGTCGTAAGGCGACAGCCGGTCGGCGTTCAGCCAGACGGCCCCGCCGGCGGTCTTGCCCATCTTGGCGCCGGACGCCGTGGTCAGCAGCGGCGTGGTCAGGCCGAACACCTCCCGCCCCTCGATCCGGCGTACCAGGTCGATGCCGTTGACGATGTTGCCCCATTGGTCCGATCCGCCCATCTGGGCCAGGCACCCCGCGCGGCGGTGCAATTCCAGGAAATCGAAGGCCTGGAGGATCATGTAGTTGAACTCCAGAAAGGTCATCGGGTCCTGCCGGTCCAGCCGCGCCTTGACGCTATCGAAGGACAGCATGCGGTTGACGGAGAAGTGGCGCCCCACGTCCCGCAGAAGGTCGATGTAACCCAGCCGGTCCAGCCAGTCGGCGTTGTTCACCATGACGGCGTCGATGGGCCCGTTGCCGAAGGTGAGGAAGCGTTCGAATACCCGCCGGATGCCCCGGATGTTGGCGGCGATCTGGTCGTCGCTCAGCAGCGGGCGCTCGGTCGCCCGGAAACTGGGATCGCCGACCCGCGTGGTGCCGCCGCCCATCAGCACGATGGGCTTGTGCCCCGCCCGCTGCAGGCGGCGCAGCGTCATGATGGGCAGCAGATGGCCCACATGCAGGCTGTCGGCCGTGGCGTCGAAGCCGATGTAGACCGGCACCACGCCCGCCGCGAAGGCGGCATCCAGGCCGCCCAGGTCGGTGCATTGATGGATGTAGCCGCGCGCCCGCAACACCTCCAAGGCGGTTGAGCGGAGGTCATGTCGGGGAAGGTCCAGCGTGTCCATGAACGGTTTCCTGTCGTCGGTGGGGCCGCCACCAGGAAGGAAGACCGCTTTCAGGAAAACGACTGCCGCCTTGGCGGCGGCATCGTTTCAACATGGTCGAACAACGCCGCTCCTATGAGGAGGGCGCGTAATACGTGCAGCAGAGGGGCAGCGTCGTGACCATGGGCGGATGGTGATCATGCCCACCCGCCCTGTCAAGGCCACCTGTGTACCTTTCTAATTTAACAAATTTTGTAAGCAAAATATCAAGATTGACTCTTAATGGATCGTTAATTTAGCCTCAAGTTCAGTCGTAAAATATCATGCCGCGATTGTTAAATAGCATCAAAAATAGTGTTGATTATGGCCGATCGGCCGTTGACCTGCGGGAGACGATGATGGGTAAAGCCTTCTCCGCCCTTTGCCGCCTGGCTTTCGCTGCGGCCTTGAGCCTGGGCGTCGGCGCGGCCCACGCGGCGGAAAAGCCGGTGCGCATAGGTTATCAGAAATACGGCACGCTGCTTCTGCTGAAGGAAAGCGGCACGCTGGACGCCCAGCTGAAAGCACAAGGCATCACCGTTGAATGGCGGGAATTTCCCGGTGGCCCGCAGTTGCTGGAGGCGCTGAACGTCGGCGCGCTGGACTTCGGCACCACCGGCGAGGCGCCGCCCATCTTCGCCCAGGCCGCCGGCGCCCCCCTGGTCTATGTCGGCGTGGAGCCGGCGGCACCCAAGGGTGAGGCCATCCTGGTGCCCAAGGACAGCCCGCTGAAAAGCGTGGCCGACCTGAAGGGCAAGAAGGTGGCGCTCAACAAGGGGTCCAACGTCCATTACCTGTTGGTGAAGGCGCTGGAGGACGCGGGCCTGAAATACAGCGATATCCAGCCCACATACCTGGCCCCGGCCGACGCCCGCGCCGCGTTCGAGCAGGGCAGCGTGGACGCCTGGGTCATCTGGGACCCCTACTATGCCGCCGCGGCGGCCGCGACGCAGGCGCGGGTGCTGACGGACGGCGTGCGCGCCGACGGCAGCCACTTGGTCGCCAACCACCAGTTCTACCTGGCCGAACGCGGCTTCAACGAGACGCGGCCCCAGGTGGTCCAGGCCATCCTGGCGGCGCTGCGGGAGGTCGACGCCGCCTCACGCGGCGATCAGAAGGGCGTGGCCCAGCGCCTCGCCCCGCAGGTGGGTATCCCCGCCCCGGTGCTGGAGGTGGCGTTGGCCCGCATGGGGTATGGCGTCCAGCCCATCACGCCCGACGTCATCGCCGCCCAGCAGAAGATCGCCGATACCTTTCATCAGTTGGGGCTGATCCCCAAGCCCATCACTGTTTCCGACGCCATTCCGGGATCGAAGTCATGAGCAGCACCGCCCTTCCCCCCGCCCAACCCGTCACCGAAGCCAACGTCTTCTGGTTCATCCCCACCCACGGCGACGGCCGTTACCTGGGCACCACCCAGGGCGCCCGCGCCGTCAGCTTCGATTATCTGAAGCAGATCGCGCAGGCCGCCGACAGCCTGGGCTATTATGGCGTGCTGCTGCCCACGGGGCGCAGTTGCGAGGACAGCTGGGTCATCGCCTCCGCCCTGGCCCCGCTGACGGAGCGGTTGCGCTATCTGGTGGCGGTGCGGCCCGGCCTGCAGTCGCCCACCGTTTCGGCCCGCATGGCGGCCACGCTGGACCGCGTGTCCGACGGCCGGCTGCTGATCAACGTGGTGACCGGCGGCGACCCGGTGGAGAACGCCGGCGACGGCATCTTCCTGTCGCATGCCGAGCGCTATGAGGTGACGCGGGAGTTCCTGGATGTCTGGACCCGTCTGCTGGCGGGCGAAACGGTGCATTACCAAGGCCAGCATATCCGCATCGAGGATGGCCGCCTGTTCTTCCCCTCCCTGCAGCGTCCCTACCCGCCACTGTACTTCGGCGGGTCATCCACCGCCGGCATCGACGTGGCGGCGGAGACGGTGGACAAGTACCTGACCTGGGGCGAGCCGCCGGAGCAGGTGGCGGAGAAGGTGGCCGTCGTGCGGGCCGCCGCCGCCGCGAAGGGCCGCACGGTGACCTTCGGCATCCGTCTGCACGTCATCGTGCGCGAAACCAATGAGGCCGCCTGGCGGGCCGCCGATGACCTGATCCAGCACGTCGACGACGCCACCATCGCCCAGGCGCAGAAGACCTTCGCCCGCATGGACAGCGTGGGCCAGGCCCGCATGCAGGCGCTGCACGGTGGCCGGCGCGACAAGCTGGAGGTCAGCCCCAACCTGTGGGCCGGCGTGGGCCTGGTGCGCGGCGGGGCCGGCACCGCCCTGGTGGGCGATCCGGAAACGGTGGCCCAGCGCATGAAGGAATACATGGCCGTCGGCATCGACAGCTTCATCCTGTCGGGCTATCCGCACCTGGAGGAGGCCTACCGCTTCGCCGAGCTGGTGTTCCCCCTGCTGCCGCTGGCCCCCGGCAATGGCCGCGACCGGGGCGAGGCCACCAACCACGGGCCCTTTGGCGAACGCATCGCCAACACCCTGCCCCCGGTGGCCAAGGAGACCGTCGCCCTGCGCCAGGCGTCGGCATCATGACCGGGCTGAGGCGCGGTCTGTTGCCCTGGCTGCTGCCCCTGGCCCTGCTGGCGGGGTGGGAGGTCGCGGCCAAGGTGGGGTGGCTGTCGGCGCGGGTGCTGCCGGCGCCCAGCGATATCGCCGTCGCCTTCTGGGCGACCCTGCGTGACGGCAGCCTGCCCCACCATGTGGGGATCAGCGCGGAGCGCGCCTTCCTGGGCCTCGTCATCGGCGGCGGCCTGGGCTTCGCCCTGGGCCTGATCAACGGCGCCCTGCCCCTGGCCGAGGACATCCTGGACAGCAGCCTGCAGATGCTGCGCAACGTGCCGCACCTGGCCATCATCCCCATGGTCATCCTGTGGTTCGGCATCGGGGAAGAGGCCAAGGTCTTCCTGGTGGCCGTCGGCGTGCTGTTCCCCATGTACCTCAACACCTTCCACGGCATCCGGTCCGTTGATCGGGGCTTGGTGGAGATGGGGCGGGTCTACGGCCTGGGGCCGGTGGCCCTGTACCTGCGCGTCATCCTGCCGGGCGCCCTGCCCAACATCCTGGTGGGCTTGCGCTACGCCCTGGGCATCATGTGGCTGACCCTGATCGTGGCGGAAACCATCTCCGCCTCCTCCGGCATCGGCTACATGACCATGAACGCGCGGGAGTTCCTGCAGACCGACATGGTGCTGCTGGGTATCATCGTCTACGCCCTGCTGGGCAAGCTGGCGGACATCGCGTCCCGCTGGCTGGAGCGCAGGGCGCTGGACTGGAACCCCTCCTTCCACACCGGGCTGGAGGCGGCATGATGGTGCCCTTGCGCGCGGTTCCGGATGTTGAAGAGCCGGCGGCCACGGCTGCCGACGGGGGGGCCGGCCGGGGGCTGGAGCTGGCTTTTGACGGGGTCACCAAGGCCTTCGGCGACGTCGGCGTGCTGCGGGGCCTGGATTTGACCATCCCGGCCGGGCAGTTCGTCGCCGTGGTCGGGCGCTCCGGCGGCGGGAAGACCACCCTCATGCGCCTGATCGCCGGGCTGGACAGCCCCACCGGCGGCACCATCCGCATCAACGGCACGGCCCGCCGGGGCTTGCAGCCCGACGTGCGCCTGCTGTTCCAGGAAGCCCGCCTGCTGCCCTGGCAGCGGGTGCTGAGCAATGTCGGCATCGCCCGTGGCCCCGGCTGGAAGGAGCGGGCCCAGGCCCTGCTGGCGGAGGTGGGCCTGGCCGACCGCGCCGGCGATTGGCCCTACGTCCTGTCCGGCGGGCAGAAGCAGCGCGTGGCCCTGGCCCGCGCCCTGGTGACGGAACCGGGCATCCTGCTGCTGGATGAGCCCTTCGGCGCCCTGGACGCCCTGACCCGGGCGGACATGCACCGCCTGCTGACCCGCGTTTGGCGCCAGCACGGCTTCACCGCCATCCTCATCACCCATGACGTGGCGGAGGCCGTGGCCCTGGCCGACCGCGTCCTGGTGCTGCGCGACGGCGTGGTGGCCGACGATGTCGCCATCGACATCCCCCGCAATGCCCGCGCCGCCGGCACCCCACGCCTGGCGGAGCTGGAACGCCGCATCCTCACCGCCGTCTAGAAGAAGGAAAGCCCCCATGACGACCAGGATTATAATCAAGGCCCCCGCCCCGACGCGCCGTACCCTGCTGGCGGGCGGCGTCGCCCTGGCAGCCGCCCCGCTGTTGCGTCCGGCGTCCGCCCTTGCCCAGCCGGCGGCCAAGATCACCGAACTGCGCCTGGACTACGCCACCTACAGCCCTGTCAGCCTGCTGCTGAAGGACAAGGGCTGGCTGGAGGAGGAGTTGAAGGCCGATGGCATCGGCGTCCGCTGGGTTCAATCGCTGGGCAGCAACAAGGCGCTGGAGTTCCTGAACGCCGGCAGCCTCGACTTCGGTTCCACCGCCAGCGCGGCGGCGCTGCTGGGCCGCATCGGCGGCAACCCCATCCGGTCCGTCTATGTCTATTCCAAGCCGGAATGGACGGCGCTGGTGGTGCCGGCCGACAGCCCGGCCAAGACCATCGCCGACCTGAAGGGCAAACGCATCGCGGTCACGCGGGGAACCGACCCGCATATCTTCCTGGTGCGGGCGCTGGCGGGCGCCGGCCTGACCCAGGACGACGTGAAGCTGGTCCTGCTGCAACATCCGGACGGCAAGCAGGCCTTGTTGCGGGGCGATGTGGACGCCTGGGCCGGCCTGGATCCGCTGATGGCGGCGGCGGAGATCGAGAACGGCGCCCGCTTGCTGTACCGCAATCCGGCTTTCAACAGCTGGGGCGCCCTGAACGTGCGCGATGCCTTCGCGGCGGAGAACCCCGGTGTGGTGCAAAAGGTGCTGGCCGCCTATGAGAAGGCGCGCACCTTCGCCCAGGGCCATCCCGACGCCCTGGCCGCCAGCCTGACCGCCCAAACCAAGCTGGCGGACGCGGTGGTGGCCAGGCAGTTGCAGCGCACGGACCTTAGCCAGGGGCATCTGAAGCCGGCGCAGGCTGACAGCGTGGTGGCCTCCGGTCTTGCCATGCAGCAGGTGGGCCTGATCGAGGCCGGGGTGGATGTGCGCAAGGCGGCGGCTGAGCTGGTCGACAGCCGCTTCGCCGTGGGCTGAGCCATGACGGTGGAGGCGACGGCGGGGCTGGAGAACGGGACGTTGGCCACCGCCGCCGCCGGCCCCCGCCCCTGGCGCGTGGCCTGGCCGGACTGGCGCCCCCTGCTGCTGGGCCTGGCCCTGCCGCTGCTGGCGGCGGCGGGGTGGGAAATCGTGGTGCAGGCCGGCCTGGCCAGCGGCCGCCTGGTGCCCCCGCCGAGCCGGGTGGCCGCAGCCCTGTGGAAACTGGCCCGGTCCGGCGAGCTGTGGCCCCATGTCGGCGCCACCGCCGCCCGCGTTGGCGCGGGCTTCGTCCTGGGCGGTGCCGCCGGCATCCTGTCCGGCCTCGCGGCCAGTTATTCGCCCCTGTTCCGCCGCCTGGTGGACCCGGCCCTGCAAGGACTGCGCGCCATCCCCTCCCTGGCCTGGGTGCCCCTGTTCCTGCTGTGGCTGGGCATTTTCGAGACGTCCAAGGTGGCGCTGATCGCGGTGGGCGTCTTCTTTCCCGTCTACCTCGGCGTCATGGCGGCGGTGCTGGGGGTGGATCGCAAGATCGTGGAAGTGGGGCGCATCTATCGGCTGTCCGGACTGGCCCTGGCGCGGCGCATCCTGTTGCCCGCCATCCTGCCGGCGCTGGTGGTGGCGCTACGCACCGGATTGGGCCTCGGCTGGATGTTCGTGGTGGCGGCCGAGTACATGGGCGCGTCGGAGGGCATCGGTTATCTGCTGGTGGATGGCCAGCAACTGGGCAAGCCGGACCAGATCATCGCCGCCATCCTGGTGTTCGCCCTGCTGGGCAAGATGGCGGATGCCCTGCTTATGGCACTGTTCAAGCCGGCCCTGCGCTGGCAGGACGCCTATCAGGGGGGACGGTGATGAGTGTCGCGGTGGAGATCGCTGGCTTGGCCAAGACCTACCCCAATGGCCTGCGCGCCCTGGCTGGCATCGACCTCAGCGTGTCGGCGGGCGAAATCCTGGCCATCGTCGGCGGCTCCGGCTGCGGCAAGAGCACACTGTTGCGCTTGGTCGCCGGCTTGGAAACGCCCAACGCCGGATCGGTGAGGGTGGGCGGCGACGTGGTGCGCGGGCCCCATCCGGCCGTGGGCCTGGTGTTCCAGGAGCCGCGCCTGCTGCCCTGGCTGACGGTTGCGGAGAATGTCGGTTTCGGATTGTCCTCGCTGGATGCCGGCGAGCGCGCCGTGCGCGTGGCCCTGGCGCTGGAGCGGGTGGGCTTGGCCGAACATGCCCAGGCCTGGCCGCGGGAACTGTCGGGCGGCCAGGCGCAGCGCGCGGCTTTGGCGCGGGCGCTGGTCACTCGGCCGCAAGTGCTGCTGCTGGATGAGCCATTCTCGGCCCTGGACGCCCTGACCCGCACCGCCCTGCAGGACCATCTGCTGGAATTGTGGGCCTTCGACCGGCCGACCCTGGTGCTGGTCACCCATGATATTGAGGAAGCGCTGGTGCTGGCCGACCGCGTGGTGACCCTGCGGCCCCGCCCCGGCCGGGTCGACGACATCCAGACGGTGGCCCTGTCCCGCCCCCGGGACCGCGACGCCCATAATTTTGAAGTTCATAAAAGGCGGCTACGTGCCGCCTTGAACCAATCGCTGGCGCCTGACACTCTGGCACCCGACAGCCTGACCGCCGCCGCCCTATGAACGGTATCACTTGATCGGGTTCCCCCATGTCACTGGGTGACACGCCCCACCATCGCGCCGCCCCCCGCGTCGTCATCCTGGGCGGCGGGTTCAGCGGGGCCGTCGCCGCCCTGCACCTGGCCCGGGCCGTGACCGTACCCGTGGACATTGACATCGTGGAGCCGCGTCCCCTGCTGGGTGGCGGGGTCGCCTATTCCACGCCCGACCCGCAGCATCGCATCAACGTGCCGGCGGCGCGCATGAGTGCCTTTTCCGCCGACATGGGGCATTTCGACCGCTGGCTGCGCCGCTCCGGCGTGCTGGCCACCGATCCCCAGGCCCTGGTCAAGGGCGGGCATATTTTCGCCAGCCGGCTGGAGTTCGGGCGCTATCTCGACGGGCTGGTGCGGGAACAGGCGGCTTCGGACGGCCCCGCCCATATCCGGCATGTGCAGCGGCGCGCGGCGGCCGTCACCCCCATCCCCCGCGACGCGCCGCCGGGACAGTCCATCGGCTATGCCGTGGCGCTGGAGAATGGCGCCCGCCTGGTGGCCGACGTGGTCATCATCGCCACCAGCCATCCCCCGCCCGCCCCGCCCCGCATCCTGACGCAAGCTCTGGGCGATGACCCGCGCCTGATCGCCAATCCCTGGGCGCCTGGCGCCTTGGAGGCCGTGGCCCCCGACGCCCGCGTGCTGGTGGTGGGCTCGGGCCTCACCATGGCGGACATCGTCGCCAGCCTGGACGCGGGCGGGCACCGGGGGCCCGTCACCGTCTTCTCGCGTCGTGGGCTGACGCCCCGGGGGCATGCCCTGGACGCGACCGACCTGGTGGGCGATTTCACCACCCGGCCGGAGCGGACGGCCCTGGCCCTGCTGCGCCGCATCCGCGCCACGGTCACGGCGGCGGAGGTGGAGGGCCGGCCGTGGCAGGCGGTGCTGGACGCTGTGCGCCGCGACGCCCGCGCCGTCTGGCAGGCCCTGCCCTTGGAGGAGAAGCGCAAGGTGCTGCGCCACCTGCGCCCCTTCTGGGACGCGCACCGCTATCGCATCGCCCCGCAGCCGGAGGCGACCATCCAGAAGATGCAGGCGCGGGGACAGCTTGAGATTTTGGCGGCCAGCCTGGCCGACATAGCCGCCGGGCCGGAGGGGATCCGCGCCACCTTGCGCCCCCGACGCGGTGGGGCGGCCCTCACGCGCATCGTGGACGTGGTGGTGGTGGCCACCGGCCCCGCGCACGACCATCTGATTGATGCCGTCCCGGCCCTCGCCCCCCTGGTCACCTCGGGCCGCCTGCGCCCCGACGCGCTGGGGCTGGGCATCGCCGTGGATGAGCAAAGCCGCGTCCTGGACGCCCGCGGGCTGCCCGATGAGACGCTGTGGGTGGCCGGCCCCCTAGCCCGTGCCACCTTTGGTGAGCTGATGGGGCTGCCCCAGGTGCTGATCCATGCGGAGGAAGTAGCGCGATCCGTGGCCAAGCGCCTGCCGGGCCAAGGCGGCCCGGAAAAATCAGGGGCGGAAAAATCCAAGGCGGGCACCCGCAGCCGGATGCCCGCCTGAACACGCGTTACGGTCAAATAACCCGGCGCACCCAGCTCTCCACCAGCGGGGCCTGGCTGCCACGCTGCATGCCGACCAGGCGTTCCCGCAGGTCGGCGGTGGTCGCCCCGCCCTCGCCATTGCCGATGACGAAGTCACCCTCGGCGGTACGGACGGTGCCGATGGGGGCCAGCACGGCGGCGGTGCCGCAGGCGAAGGCCTCCCGCACGCGGCCGGTGGCGGCGTCCTCCTTCCACTGGGCCAGGGAATAGGGCTGTTCCACCACGGTGCGGCCCAGCGAGCGGGCCAGCTGGATGATGCTGTCGCGGGTGATGCCGGGCAGGATGGTGCCGGTCAGCGGCGGCGTCAGCAGGCTGCCGTCGTCGCGGATGAAAAAGACGTTCATGCCGCCCAGTTCCTCGATCCAGCGATGCTCCGCCGCGTCCAGGAACACCACCTGGTCGCAGCCATGCTTGCTGGCCTCCAGCTGGGCGATCAGGCTGGCGGCGTAATTGCCACCGCACTTGGCGGCACCGGTGCCACCGGGCGCCGCGCGGGTGTAGTTCTCCGGCGCCCAGATGGTGATGGCCTTGGCGCCCCCCTTGAAGTAGGCGCCCACGGGGCAGGCGATGACGCAGAAGATGTATTCCGACGCCGGCCGCACGCCCAGGAAGGCCTCATTGGCGAACATGAAGGGGCGCAGGTACAGGCTGCCTTCACCGCCGGGAACCCAATCCTGGTCGATGCGCACCAACTGTTCCACCGCCTCCAGGAACAGATCTTCCGGGATCAGGGGCATGGCCATGCGCTCGGCCGATTCCCGGAAGCGCTTGGCATTGGCATCGGGGCGGAACAGGGTCACGCCGCCGTCGGCCGCCCGGTAGGCCTTCATCCCCTCGAAGATTTCCTGGGCGTAATGCAGCACGGCCGAAGCCGGGTCGAGCGAGAACGGGACCCGCGCCGTTACCGTGGCATCGTGCCAGCCCTGCCCCTCCGTCCAGCGGATGGTCACCATGTGGTCGGTAAAGACCTTGCCGAAGCCCGGGTTTTCCAGGATGCGCGCCAGGGTGGCGGCGTCGGTCGGAGTGGAGGTGCGGTTTATCGTGAACGTCATCTTCTCAAGCCTTCGTGTCCCCAGGACGGTAGCCTAACCGATCCACCGGCCGGATACGGTCATGCATTTTAGGGTCGAGGTGGTACGGCGGATTTTCAAAGCTGCCTAGCGGCGGGATCAGATCGAAACAAAATCAGCCCCGCGGCACGCCGAAAAGAACGCGCGCGGGCGCCCCGTGGGACGATCATTACCGGGCCGGCTGGTCGGATCAGAGAGCCGCCGCCGTCGCGTCGTCCAGGCGCATGCGCCGGCCCCGGCGATGATCGACGGGGGTGGCCAGGCGCAGCAGGTGGCGCTTGTGCTGGACGGACGCCACGGTCCTGCCCAGCGCCTGGGCGATTTCCCGGTCGTCCTGCCCGGCCGCGTTCATGGCAATCAGCCGGGCCAGGCTTTCCTCATCCCAGGAGCGGGCGGCACCCACTTTCACGGCACTACGCATGATCTCGATTCCAATACTGTGAAAAGCATGGGCCTGCTGGCCTGGAGTCCCTCAGCGGCCCTTGAACTGGGGCGGGCGCTTTTCCGCGAACGCGCTCATGCCTTCCTTCTGGTCTTCCAGCGCGAAGGTGGAATGGAACAGCCGGCGCTCGAACCGCAGGCCCTCGGTCAGCGTCAGTTCAAACGCCCGGTCCACCGCCTCCTTGGCCATCATCACCGCCGGGCGGGAGTAGCCGCAGATCTTCTCCGCCACCCGCACGGCCTCTTCCACCAGATCGGCCGCCGGCACGATGCGCGCCACCAGGCCGGCGCGCTCGGCCTCCGCGGCGTCCATCATGCGGCCGGTCAGCACCAGCTCCATGGCCTTGGCCTTGCCGATGGCGCGGGTCAGGCGCTGGGTGCCGCCGGCGCCGGGAATGGTGCCGATGGTGATTTCCGGCTGCCCGAACTTGGCGGTGTCCGCCGCCAGCAGGATGTCCGCCATCATCGCCAGTTCGCAGCCGCCCCCCAGGGCGTAACCGGCGACGGCCGCGATGGTCGGCTTGCGGCAGGTGGCCAACCGGCCCCACTTCTTGGTGATGAAGTCGCCCAGATAGGCGTCCATGTAGGACTTGTCCTTCATCTCCTTGATGTCGGCACCGGCCGCGAAGGCCTTCTCGCTGCCCGTCACCACGATGGCGCCAATGGCGTCGTCATCCTCCAGCCGGTCCAGCGCGTGCTGCAGATCCGTCACCAGGCCGTCGGACAGGGCGTTCAGTGCCTTGGGCCGGTTCAGGCGGATCAGGGCCACGGGGCCGCGCACCTCGACCAGGATGTTCTCGTACGTGAACTCGGACATGGGGGCATCCTCTCCAGGATTATTGGCGTCTTCCCGCCGGCGCCGGCGGGACCCCGGGCTGCGCCGGGTCCGCAAGTGACGTGCGCGCCTGCCCTGTCATCCCTACCCTTCGGTGACGGACGGGCAAGCGAAGATCGATGGTTGAGGGGATTATTCAGCGATCCGCCAGGCCTGGCTAGGAAAAGGGAGTGAAGGCTGGAAAGGGGTATTGCGAAGTTTGCGAATGGCCCTCGGTCAACCGCGCGCGCCTCACGCGCGCGACGGGTCCACCGAAGGGTGGAGGCCCGAAAGGTTGCCTGTTAGCGCCAATCCTGAAATGATCCGGCGCGATCCGCGGGCTCTCCCACCCCAAACCGGTACCTGTGAACCTAGCAACGTGACCACCCAGACTGCAAAGACGCCCCGGGCCCAACCCTCCCGGGGCGGGGCGCCGGCCCAGGCGGCACGGCGGATGCGTGATGAGATCCTGGCCCTGCCCGACGGCGCGCCCTTGGGCTCGGAGGAGGAGTTGCTGGCCCGTTACGGGTTGAGCCGTCCCACCCTGCGCCAGACCGCCCGCATCCTGGAGCAGGAGCAGCTACTGGTGGTCCGCCGGGGCAATGGCGGCGGCTACTATGGTAGGCGGCCCGACATCGGCGCCGTCACCCAGGCGGCGGCGCTGTACCTGCGGCTGCGCCAGACCACGGTGCGCGACGTGCTGGACGCCTTCCAACTGGTGAATGTCGAGGCCGCGCGCCTGGCAGCGCTGACCGACACCGTGGACGCCCGGCTGGATTTGGCGGAGTTCCGCCAGCATCTGGTCGACCGGCGGGAGGTGACCTACCTGGCCGCCGACGTGGTGCGGGACGAGGTGGCGCTCTACGCCATCCTCATGCGCATGGCGGGCAACCCGGCCCTGGAGCTGTTTCATCGCACCCTGTTCGAATTCGGCCAGCGTGATGCCAACCTGCGTGTCTTCCAGGGCCATCCTGACCGCTGCGCCCACTGGCGCACAGGCCGCCTACGCATCGTGGACGCCATCCTGGCCCGCGACCCGGAGATGGCCGTGCTGCTGGCGCGGCGGCAGAATCGGCTGATGCTGGACTGGGTGTCGCCGGAGGTGGAGCGGGAGTCCATCGCCGCGCGGGATTGAAGGGACGAACAAAAGGGCGGCCTATTTCGTTCCGCCCTCATAACAAGACAGGGAAGAAGCCAATGAACGGGCCTGTGTCACGCTTCTATTTCTCCGACCGCCTGCGTCTGCACTATGTGGAATGGGGACGTGAGGACAAGCCCACGCTGCTGCTGGTCCATGGCGGCCGCGACCACTCCCGCAGCTGGGATTGGGTGGCGGAGGAGCTGGTGCGCGACTTCCACATCCTGGCGCCGGACCTGCGCGGCCATGGCGACTCCGCCTGGTCGCCGGGCGGCGCCTACACCCTGGCGGAGGTGGTGGCCGACCTGGTGCAGTTGCTGCGCCAGCGGGCGGGCCGCAAGGTCGTGGTCATGGGCCATTCCTACGGCGGCGCGGCGGCACTGTTCCTGGCCAGCTTTTATCCCGAGCTGGTGGAGCGGCTGGCGGTGGTGGAGGGCACCTGGCCCTTGCAGGAGCTGCGGGAGCAGAAACCCCTGCCGGAGCGCTTCCGCGCCTGGGTGGAGAAGGTGCATGAACTGTCCGCCCGCGGCCCGCGCAAATACCAGACTCTGGAGGAGGCCGAGGCCCGCATGCAGGCGGAGAACAGCTTCCTGTCGGCCGAGCAGGCGCACCATCTGACGGTTCATGGCCTGCACCGGAACGAGGACGGCACCTACAGCTGGAAATTCGACAACTATGTCCGCACCGCCTTTCCTTTCCGCGTCAGCGTGGATGAACTGACGGACCTGTGGGCGGCCGTTGCCTGCCCTACCCTGCTGGTCACCGGCGCCAAAAGCTGGGTGCAGGACCCGGAGACCAATGGTGCCGCCGCCCTGTTCAAACAGGGACGCACGGCCCTGATCCCGGACGCCGGCCACTGGCCGCATCACGACCGGCTGGCGGATTTCCTGGCGGTGGTGCGGCCCTTCCTGGTTGGCTGACCTGGTTGACTGACAAGAAGGGAAACCCTTGAAGCACCGCGCGTTTTTCAGCCGGGGCCGGGAACCGGAACGAACCTGGAATGTTGCCTGCGTGGGCAGACACCATTCAGGGGGCATCCATGAAGCGCCTGGTCATCGTTTCCAACCGGGTCCCGGCCGCCGGTACGCCACAGGCCGGCGGCCTGGTGGTGGCGCTGGCCGACCTTTTGCGGCGGCACAAGGGGCTGTGGTTCGGATGGAGCGACGCGCTGACCGAGAAGCCGGCCGCGGAACCGCGCCTCGTCGACCGGCAGGGTGTCAGTTGCGCCATGATCGACCTGACGCCGGAAGAACACCGCAAATACTATCTCGGTTTCTCCAACAGCGTCCTGTGGCCCTTGATGCACATCCTGCCCGGTGTGGTGCGCTTCCACCCGCATGAGCTGGAAACCTACCGCGCGGTGAATGTGCGCTTTGCCCAGGCGCTGAAGGGGCTGCTGAAACGTGGTGATCTGATCTGGGTGCAGGATTATCAGTTGCTGGCCGTGCCGGCGGCCCTGCGGGAGCTGCGGGTGTCCAACCCCATCGGCTTTTTCCTGCACATCCCCTTTCCCCCGCCGGTGGTGGCCGCCATATCGGAGGGCCTGCTGGCCCTGGTGCGCGATGTCCTGTCCGCCGACCTCATCGGCTTCCAGACCGCGACCGATGCGGAGCATTTCGCGCAGACGGCGGCGCAGTACGCCGGGGCTCGGCGGGTGGGCCGCATGGGCCTGAAGCTGGGGGAGCGCACCGTGCGCCTGGGCGTTTTCCCGGTGGAGATCGACGCGCGGGAGTTCGCGCGCGTCACAGAGGCGGCCATGCAGCGTGCGCCGGCCCAGGATCTGGCCCACAACCTGCGCGACCGCGCCCTGGTGCTGGGTGTCGACCGGCTGGACCCCAGCAAGGGCTTGGCGGAGCGGCTGACGGCCTATCAGCAGTTCCTGGCGGCGGAGCCCGACTGGCGCAGGCGCGTCAGCTTCCTGCAGATCGCCGCGAAGTCGCGTGAAGGGGTGCAGGCCTATCGCAGCCTGTTGCGGGAGTTGGAGAAGGTCGCGGGCGCCACCAACGGCGCCAATGCCGACCCCGACTGGACCCCGTTGAAGCTGGTGACGCAAAGCAGTACCCGCACCACGGTCGCCAGCTACATGCGGCATGCCCGGGTGGGCCTGGTGACCCCTTTGCGCGACGGCATGAACCTGGTGGCCAAGGAGTTCGTGGCGGCGCAAGACCCGTCGGATCCCGGTGTACTGATCCTGTCCCGCTTCGCCGGCGCCGCCACCCAGTTGCAGGCCGCCCTGCAGGTCAACCCCTACGACCCTGATCAAATCCAGGCGGCCCTGCGCCGTGCGCTGACCATGCCGCTGGAAGAGCGGCGCGAGCGGTGGCAAAGCCTGTGGGACGTCATCAAGGACAAGACGGCCCTTGCCTGGGGTGAAGCCTTTGCCGAGGCGCTGGCGGGCCGGGGCACCGTGGGTCAGCGGGGCACAGTGAGGAAAAAGGCCGCCCCCCGCGCGGTGGCGAAAGGGGCGGCCAAGGAGGGAATGGTGGAACGGGCAGGCTCCGGCTGACGCGGTCCCACAAGGAAAAGGCGCCGCGCCGGACGGTGTTTATTCGGCGGCCATGGCATTGATGTGGGACTTGGCCAGCATGGTCAGCTTCTCGTCCGTAGCCTTTTCCTCTTCCAGGTTCTGATGCAGCAGGGCGGCGCAATCGTCGCGGCCCAGCAGCTTGGCCCAGGTCACCAGCGTGCCGTAGCGGGAGATCTCGTAATGCTCCACCGCTTGGCCCGCGGCGACCAGGGCGGCATCCAGCACCTGCTTGTCATCGACGTCGCCGGCGATGTCGTCCGCCTCATCGATGATGCCGTCGATCGCGGGGCACTTCACGGCCTCGGGCTCCACGCCATGCTGGCGGAACACCTGCTCCAGCCGGCTGATCTGGCCTTCGGTTTCGCGCAGATGGGTTTGGAAGCCCTGCTTCAGTTCCGGGTTGGTCGCCTTCTCGATCATGTCGGGCAGCGCCTTCAGGATGCGCTTTTCCGCGTAATAGATGTCCTTGAGCTGATGCACGAACAGGTCGTTCATCGTCTCGATGTCCTTGGTGAACAAGCCCATGGTTTTCCTCCGGGATGGGACGGGTATCTTCGCTGGCCGGCACCGTCAGCGCCGACGGACAGTCAATCGGCACGCCCCCGTAATGGTTCCGGGGGCGTGCCGTCCGGCGCTTACAGGCGGTTGACCTCGAACTCCTCGCAGGAGTGGCCCAGCGCGGCCAAGCCTTCCTCCAGGAAATCGCCCAGGGTGGGAATGCCGATGAGGTAGCGGGCCGATACCCCCCGATGACGCTCGGCCGCCAGGGCCCGCGCCTCCTCCCAGTCGGCGGCTGTGTAATCGCCCCGGCCGATCCAGGCCAGGGTGATCAGATCCACCACCTCATCCTCGTTCAGGGAGGTGATGGCCCCCACCAGTTCCGCCTGGGTGGGGTCATCGGCGTAATCCTCCAGCACCCCGCGCTCACCATCGTCAGCAGGATTGGAGCCGGGGTCCGGCTCCACCGGATCGACCTTCACATCGAATTCCCGCGCCTTGACGATGATGAAGCAGACCTTTTCCGGGCTGATGTTCAATTCCACCGCCGGGGTGGTGTCGCCGTCCATGTCCTGCGTCGTGGTCATCTTGGATATGCCTCCCTCCTGAATGCGGCCTCCTGAATGCGGCCTCCTGAATGCGGAAGGAAACCGGCGGTGGCGCGGCAAAGTTCCGGTCGGCCGGCGCTAGGCGTCCGGGAGGAAGATCGGCCGCTCCGCCCGCACCGCCTCGACAATGAAGTCGGAGGTGATGCGCACCCTCGCCAAGGCGCGCAGATCGGAATGGACGATCAGCCAGAAGGACCGGGTCAGGGACACCGTGTCGGGCAGGACCCGCCGCAGGCGTGGCTCCTGCCCCGCCATGAAGCAGGGCAGGACGCACAGCCCCTGCCCCGCCAGGGTCATGTGGTATTGGGCCAGCAGGTTGGAACTGGTGATGCTGGGCACCAGATCCTTTTCGATCAGGGGGATGTAATCCAGCTCCGGCGCGTAGATCAGTTCCCCGACATAGCCGATCAGGCGGTGGTCGCGCAGGTCGGCGCGGCGCTGCGGCGCCCCCCGGCGCTCCAGATAGTCGACGGCGGCGTACAGCCCCAGACGGTAATCCGTCAGCTTGCGGGCATGCAGCCGCCCCTCCCGCGGCGGGGCCAGGCCGATGGCGATGTCGGCCTCGCGCTTGGTCAGGCTGAACAGGCGGGGGGTGGTGACCAGTTCCACCACCAGATCCGGGTGTGCCGCGCCCAGGTCGCCCAGGCGGGGCGCCAGGAATACGGTGCCGAAGCCGTCGGGCGCACCGATGCGCACCGTGCCCGCCACCTTGAGGCTGGAGCCCGCGACCTCGCCCAGGATGCCCAGCGCCACGGATTCCATGGCCTGGGCCGAGGCCAGCAGCTTCTCCCCTTGTGGGGTCAGGGCATAGCCCTGGACGCTGCGGGTGAACAGCTGGGTCTGCAGGGTGCGCTCCAGGTCGGCGATGCGCCGGCTGAGGGTGGAATGATCCACACCCATGCGCCGGGCGGCGGCGGTCAGCTTGCCCGCGCGGACCACGGCCAGGAAGGATTGCAGGGCATCCCAGTCAAAAGAGCTTTCCATGTGGGAATCCATGCACAACCAATGGCGAATATCCGCCCTGTACGTGCAGGAATATGAATGCTTAACTTCCGCAAAACAACAGCGGTCCCACAGCAGGAGAGGAAGGCCCATGGCCCGGGAATTGACCCATTTCATCGGCGGGCACGCCGTTGCCGGCACGTCCGGCCGCTTCGGCGACGTGTTCGACCCCAACACCGGCGAGGTGCAGGCCAAGGTGCCGCTGGCCGGCCAGGATGAGGTGGAGGCGGCCATCGCCAACGCCACGGCGGCGCAGCCGGCCTGGGCCGCGACCAACCCGCAGCGCCGGGCGCGCGTGCTGATGAAGTTCGTGGACCTGGTGAACCGCGACATGAACAGCCTGGCGCGGTTGCTGTCTTCCGAACATGGCAAGACCATCGCCGACGCCAAGGGCGACATTCAGCGCGGGCTGGAGGTGGCGGAATTCGCCATCGGCATCCCCCACCTGCTGAAGGGGGAATACACCGACAGCGCCGGCCCTGGCATCGACGTCTATTCCATGCGCCAGCCCCTGGGCGTGGTCGCCGGCATCACGCCCTTCAACTTCCCGGCCATGATCCCGCTGTGGAAGGCGGCCCCCGCCATCGCCTGCGGCAACGCCTTCGTGCTGAAACCGTCGGAGCGCGACCCGTCGGTGCCCCTGCGCCTGGCGGAGCTGTTCCTGGAGGCCGGCCTGCCCGAGGGCATCTTCAACGTGGTGAACGGCGACAAGGTGGCGGTGGACACGCTGCTGACCGATCCGCGCATCCAGGCCGTGGGCTTCGTCGGCAGCAGCGACATCGCCAACTACATCTACGCCACGGCGGCCCAGCATGGGAAACGCGCCCAGTGCTTCGGCGGCGCCAAGAACCACATGATCATCATGCCCGACGCCGATATGGACCAGGCGGTGGACGCGCTGATCGGCGCCGGCTATGGCTCCGCCGGTGAGCGCTGCATGGCCATCTCGGTCGCCGTGCCGGTGGGCAAGGGCACGGCGGACGCCCTGGTGGAACGGCTGGTGCCGCGCGTGGAATCCCTGCGCGTGGGCCTGTCCACCGATGAGGGGGCGGACTATGGCCCGCTGGTCACCCGCCAGGCGCTGGACCGCGTGCGCGGCTACATTGACACCGGCGTCAAGGAGGGCGCCAAGCTGCTGGTGGATGGCCGTGGCTTCCGTATGCAGGGACACGAGAACGGCTATTTCATCGGCGGCAGCCTGTTCGACCACGTCACCCCGGACATGAAGATTTACCAGGACGAGATATTCGGCCCGGTGTTGTCCGTGGTGCGGGCCGACAGCTATGAGCAGGCCTTGCGCCTGCCCAATGAGCACGCCTACGGCAACGGCGTGGCCATCTTCACCCGCGACGGCGACACCGCCCGCGATTTCACCAGCCGGGTAAACGTGGGCATGGTGGGCGTGAACGTACCCATCCCCGTGCCGCTGGCCTATCACACCTTCGGCGGCTGGAAGCGCTCCGGCTTCGGCGATTTGAACCAGCACGGGCCGGACAGCGTGCGCTTCTACACCAAGACCAAGACGGTCACCTCGCGCTGGCCCTCCGGCACCAAGGAGGGCGCCAGCTTCGTGATCCCCACGATGGGCTGAAGCCTGGGGAGGGAGGACGGGGCCGGCCTCAGGTCGGCTGGCCCCGTCCCACCGCCAGTTCCATGAAGGTCAGGTCCAGCCAGCGCCCGAATTTGGTGCCGGCCTCGGAAAAGACGCCCACGGTGCGAAAGCCGACCTTGGCGTGCAGGGCGATGGAAATGGCGTTCTCGCTGGCGATGGCCGCGATCATGCGGTGGATGCCGCGCTCCCGCGCGCAATCCACCAGGGCGCGCAGCAGCGCCTGCCCTACCCCACGCCCCTGCGCCTCGGGCGCCACATAGACGGAATTCTCCACCGAATGGCGGAAACCGTCGAAGGGCCGCCAGTCGCCATAGGCGGCGTAGCCCACGACCTGCCCCTGCCCCTCCCCCTCTGCCACCGCGACCAGCACCGGGAAATTCCGGGCCAGACGCGCCTCGAACCATTGGCGCCGGTTCTCCAGATCCACCTGCACCTCGTTCCAAATCGCCGTCGTGTGCGCCACCGCGTGGTTGTAGATGACGCGGATGCCTTCCAGATCGTCCAGGGTGGCTGGGCGGATGGTAACGGTCTGGGTCATGATGGGCGATCCGTTCACTATAGTTTCATCGCGTCCACTATGTGATACGATGCTGCTGTCGGCAAGTGGGGTTCGGTCAGCCTATGACGGGAAACGGTGATGAGCTGGACGCGCGGCTGGGCGCCCGCATCCGGGTGGAGCGTGAGGCGCGCGGCTGGTCGCTGACCGACCTGTCGGAGCGCGCTGGCGTATCGCGCGCCATGATCAACAAGATCGAGCGGGCGGAAAGCAGCCCGACCGCCTCTCTGCTTGGCCGGCTGTCGGGCGCCTTCGGCATGACCCTATCGGCGCTGCTGGCCCGCGCGGAGGATGACGGACGCCGCCGCCTGTTGCGCGCGGGGGAGCAGCGCAGTTGGCGCGACCCCGCCACCGGCTATGTCCGCCGCCTGGTGGCACCCCCGCCGGGGTCGGAGCTGCCGCTGGAGCTGGTGCACATCGACCTGCCGGCGGGCGCCCGCGTGCCCTTCCCCGCCTCGGCCTACGCCTTCACCCGCCACATCATCCACGTGCTGACCAACGAGCTGACCTTCACCGAGGGCGACATCGAGCACCGCCTGGCGGCCGGCGACAGCCTGGAACTGGGCCCGCCTGCCGACTGTGTGTTCGAGAACCGGGGCGACCGGCCCTGCACCTATCTGGTGCTGATCCTTCAGCCTTGAGGCGGGCAAGGAGCTGAGCGCACATTCATTTCAAGTACAAATCTCTGAAATAGAAATTCATATGATTATGTGATCTTCAAGGCGCCGCTATCCTCCCCCGCATCGCAGCCATGGGAGGAACCACGATGTTGATCGCGCACTACAGCCACCGTCTGACGGCCGATTACGACCTGGACATCCTGCACCGGCGGGCCGCCGCCAATGCCGAGCGCTGGGCCGCCATTTCCGACCTGTATTTCAAGGGCTTCCTGTTGCGCCAGGCGGGGCGGCACGGCGCCATCGCCAACGCATATTCCGCCCTATACCTGTGGCGGCAGGATGCGGCCTTCCGCGATTTCCTGGTCCAGGACCGCTACAAGACCGTCACCGACAGCTTCGGCCGGGCCGACATCGACGTGCGCGTGGCGCTGGACGCGCGCAAGGGCCCCGCCCGCGACGCCCGCTTCGCCGTGGTGGACAATGCGCCTATCGGTGTGGACGCGGCCCTGGGCCGGGTGTGGACGGATGAGATCGCGCGGAACCGCGAGGTGGCGGAGGGGGCGGACATCATCGCCACCGCCGTGGGCGTGGACGCCCGCACCTGGACTCTGACCCGTATCCGCCTGACGGCGGAGGAGCCGACGGGCCTTCCGCCCACAGCGGTGATCCATCAGGTGTTGCAGCTGGCCCGGCCCTTGCTGGAAACCTTGCCCTCAAGCCGTCAGGACTGACGGCGCTGCCGCCTGGGGCGCCAACTGGAAGCGCTGGAAGCGGCCCAGCGCTTCCTCGATGGCGGTCTTCAGGTCCGGCCGTTCCGGCACCATCCAGGTCCAGCGCTGCACCAGCAGGCGGCCGGCCTGGCGGTCGGTCTTCAGGTCCAGCGCGGCCACGATCTCATCGCCCACCAGCACCGGCAGGGCGAAATAGCCCAGCACCCGCTTGGCCGCCGGCACATAAGCCTCGAACCGGTGGGCGTAGCCGAAGATGGCCTCCAGCCGCTTGCGCTGGATGACCAGGGGGTCGAAAGGCGACAGGATGTGCACCAGGTGGGCCGGCACGGGCGGCAGCGTGCTTTCCAGCACCGCGGCTTCGGCCCAATGGGGCACCTTCTCCGCCCCGGCAAGGATCACTGGCGCCAGGCGGCGGGCGCGCATCGCCTTCTCGATCAGGGGCAGAACCTGGGCCTTCAGGCTGGGGTTGCCGTAGCAGATGGACTCCAGGCTGACGACGCCTTGGCTGCGCAGCGCCCGGGTCAACAGATAATCGGCCACTTGCCCCGGCGTCGCCGGGCGGGGCCGCCGCTCCCATCCGAAGTGGCGGTCGGTCAGCTCATGGGCCTTCAGCATGCCGTCGCGGCGGGATATGGCGAGGTCGCCGTTGTAGAAGCCGAAGTTCAGCAGGCGCTTGGATGGCTTGCGGCTGGCCCACAGATGCTCCTTCTCCACCAGCACCTCATCGTCGATGTCGCGGATGCTGAGCGCCCCCTCCTCCCCGATACGGCGCAACAGGGCGGCGTAGTCGCGCCGGTTGATGGCGGCGTAGTGGGGCGGCGGATTATCCCGAATCTGGCGCATGTCGGGCGCGAAATAGCGATAGTCGGCCGTGGGGATGTAGGCCAGGGCGTGCGCCCAATATTCGAAGACCGACTTGTCCACCGACTGCGCCGCCGCCAGGTCAGCCCGCGCGTAGTCGGGGATGCGCGTCTGCAGGATGTGGTGGTGGCAGCGCTCGATGACGTTGATGGTGTCGATCTGGACATAGCCCAGATGCGCGGTCGCCCGTGCCACCGCCTCCGGCCCCGCGCCAAAGGGGGCCGCGTCCAGCAGGCGCTGGGCCGCCAGCCACAGATGGCGGGCGCGGGCGGCGGAAATCTCGACGGGCGTGGTTGGCATCGGGCCGCGATCCTGGAGGCACGGGAAAGTTGATCTTGTAGCGGTGGACGGACGCCGCCGCTGTGACGGCGGATATGCCCCTTGACGTCCGCCGCCCCACCTAGCCCATAGTCGCCCGCGTTCTGGCCTTGAGGAAGTCCCCCGGTGAGCGAACTGCCCTCCCACACCCTGCACATCTGCGTCACCTGCCGCCCCAAGGGCGCGTCCCCGGACGCCGTGCGCGACGGCCGCCTGTTGTTCGAGGCCGTGGCCGCCCTGCACGCCGAGTGGCCTGCGCGCGATCAGGTAGCCCTGAACGGGGTGGAGTGCATGAGCGGATGCGACCGCGCCTGCACCGTGGCCCTGTCGGGCCCGGGCAAGCCCAGCTACCTGTTCTGCGACAAGGCGCCGACGCCCGAAACGGCCGCCGCCGCCCTGGACCTGGCCGCGCAGTACGCCGCCAGCGACACCGGCGTGCTGATGCGGGGCGACCGCCCCGGCCCCTTCCGCTCCGGCATCCTGGCGAAGATCCCGCCGGCGGCGCTGTGACTCCAACAACATGAGGCCTAGCCTCATGTTGTTTAGGACGCGACTGCGTCCGCCGAAGCGAGCACCGCAGGGCGGAGAGAGGAAGCCAAGGCCACGGACGTGGCCGCCTGGCGATTGAGGGAACGCTTAGCGAGCGAACAGCGCGAGGTCGGTGCCCTCCGCCATCAGGCGATAGCCGGTGTCCCCCGGATGCAGGTGGTCACCGCCGTCGGCCTCCGGCAACAGATGGCCGGGGTTCTTGGGATCCTCCAGCGTGCGGTCCAGGTCGATGACGGCGTCGAAGGCGCCGCTGCCGCGAATCCAGGCATTCACCTTCTGGCGGTTCGGCTCCATGGCCGGGGCGCAATAACCGATGCCCTGGCAGGGCAGGATGGTGGCGCCATAGACCAGCAGCCCGCGCGCATGGGCGCGGGCTATGATCTGGCGGTAGGCCCCGATGATGGCTTCCGGTGTCGCCGCCACCTCCTTGCGTTCCTCCGCCTTCAGGGCCGTCGCCAGGTCGTTGATGCCCTCCAGCACGATGACCCAGCGCACGCCCGTCTGGTCCAGCACGTCGCGATCCAGCCGGTCCAGCGCGCGGGGGCCGATGCCGTCCAGCAGCAGGCGGTTGCCGCCGATGCCGGCGTTCAGCACGCCCACGGGGCTTTTGCCCCGCAGCAGGTTCCGGGCCAGCGCGTCCGTCCAACGGCCGTTGCCGTCGGTCGTGCTGTCGCGTCCGTCGGTGATGCTGTCGCCCAGCACCACGACGGCATTGGCCGCCGCTGGCGCCTGCACATCCACGCCGGTCAGGATGTACCAGTGGGTGACGGGAACGGCGCCGGGCAGGTCGGCGGCGGCCAGGGCGTCACCGGTGGCGATATAGCTGGTGGCGCGGGAACCAGGGTGCGCGGTGACCGTGGCCGGCACGTCCTTCAGGCGCAGGCTGACGGCCAGGTCCGCCATGTCGGGCACGGCCATGTCCACCGGATCGGACCAGACCATGCCGCCGGCGGGAATGGTGACGGATGGTTGGCCGTCGAAGGTCAGGGCGTGGTCGCTGCCGGCGCGGATGGCGGCGCTGGGCGTCTTTCCCTCCTTCGCCGACAGGGCGACATGGGCGCCGGGGATGGTCAGCGGCGCCGTGCCGAAGGCGTTGGACAGGCGGAAACGCACACGGGCGCCGCCCAAGGTCAGGTGCACCACCTGGCGCAAGGTGGCGTCGGTGAAGCCGGGCGCCGGCGGCGCGGAATCGGCACCGCCCGCCAGGGCGGACGCCATCCAACTGCCCACCCACTTGGTGGCGTCTGGTTGGATCGCATTTGCCGCTTGGGCGACCCCGAAAGCAGCGGTCGAGGCCAACAACACCCCGGCCAGGAAAAGGGAACGGAAGCGCATCAGGCGTATCCTCGATGTAGGGGCGTCAGCGGCACACGGTGTCCAGCCAGGGGGATGGATCGGGGCTGTGTGCCGGCGTGGGCAGATGGCGGCTGGCCATCTCGCGGTCCAGCAGGCCGCCCGTGCCGTCGGACGGGGCGTCCGGGTTGGGGGCGTAGATGGGGTCCGCTTCCGCCTGGGCCAGCGGCACGAAGGTCGCGCCCTGCGCCTTCATCAGCGACAGCAGTTCCGGCAGCATCACCGTCTCAAAGGCCCCGATGTGCAGCAGCATGACATGGGGCACATCGCGGCCGTACAGCGTCCGCGCCTGCTGCCGCCCGATGGTCAGCGATTCGGCCGCCCGGTCCAGGTAGTTCTGGCGCAACTGCGCCACCACCGCCTGGTCACCCTTGGCCATGCAGCGGGCATAGGGCGCGTTGTAGAGGTAATCGTTGAAGCTGAGCGTCACCTCGGCCACGCGATAGCCGTGGTCCTTCAGGAAGGCCGCGACCGCCCGCCGCTTTTCCGGCGTTTCCCCGATATGCAGATAGGGGAAACGCAGCCAGTGCCAGTCCGCATCGCCCATATAGTGCTTCAGCGCCGCCTCATCGGCGGTGACGGCGGCGGTGAAGGCGGCCACGTCGTGGCCGTGCAGGTCGTCATGGGCGTAAACATGGTTGCCCAAGGGATAGCCGGCCTGGCGCCACAGGGTCAGCACCTGGGCCGCATCGTCGCCCTCCTCCAAGCCTTTGGCGTTGACGAAGCCATAGACCTCCGGCACCCCGGCGGTCTTGAAGGCCGCCAGCACGCGGCGTGCCACTTCCGCCCGGGTCAGGCCCGGCGGCAGGGGGCCATGCACCGGCAGGTCGTCCATAGTCAAGGCCACCTGCACGGGCGCGTCCTGCGCCCCCTCCCGCGCCAGGACCGGCGCGGCGGTCAGCATCAGCCCGGCGGCCAGGGCCAGCAATCGCTTCAGACGCATGATGTTTCCTTCCCCACCCTTTTCTTATCGTGCCGCCACCCGGGCGCTTTCCGGCGGCCCCAGATAGCTGGGCTTCACCCCGCCCAGGTCCACCACCAGCTTGGTCAGCACGACCGCCGGATCCACCATCCAAACGTGGACGGTGTGATAGCCGGCGCCGGCCACCGTGTGGTGGCTGGTGGGCTTGCGCGCGTTGTCCTGCACCGCCTTCGACCAGTTGGCGACCCCATTCATGGCCAGGATATCCACCACCTGCGGCGCCTCGTCATCAATGGCGACGGCATAGCGCAAACCGCGCCCCGGCACAAAGTTCAGCGTGGGGCCGACGATGGCCTGCACCGTCACCGCCCCCCCCGCCGGCAGGTAGACGCGATAATCCAGGCGCGGCCCCTGGCCGGCCGCGAAGCTGGCGGAGGTCACGGGGAACGGCGCCAGGCCGGACAGGGTGCGGCCATAGTTCGGAATCTTCTCCCAGGCGGCCCCGCCGGCGTCGGCCTTGCCGGTGTAGTGCTCCGCCTCCATGGACACATAGCCGTCGGCGGCGACGAAGGCCGGCTGGCCATCCTGCGGTGCTGGCGTGTTCAGGGCCCGCAGGTGGACGGTGACGCTGCTCCCGGCACCGCTAATCGTGACGCTGCCCGGGCTGGTACCCGCCGGCGCCTTGGCCCAATCCACGGCCACCTGCAGGCGGGTGTCGGCCGTCACCGTGCCCTTGACCTGGCTCAGGATGATCCAGGGCGCGCTGGCCTTGGCGGTGTAGGCGAAGGGCTTTGATCCCCGGTTGAAGATATCAATGTACCGGCTTGGCTTATTGGCGACATCCAGGTCCGGCAGAACGGCGGCGTCCTTCACCGGCTTGCCGTCCAGGGCGGGCCAGGCCTGCCGGCTCCCCTCCACCGCCACACCCAGCTTCGCTTCGGTCGGCAGGGTGAGTTCGCGCACCTCCGGCATCACGTTGGCGTGCGGCTCCTGCCAGTAGGTGTAGCCGATGTGGGTCTGGTCCATCATGTGGTTCCACTTGCCGCCGTTCAGCGCGTGGTACTGCTTCGTCAGGTCGGCATCGGCCTGGAACAGGGCCCGCGCCTTGGCGGCCTCCGCGTTCGCGGAGGCGCGTCCCTGGTCGGCATAAAGACGGTTGCGGCCGACGGCCACATACATCTCCGTCACCTGGGCCGCTGCCTTGGCGGGATGCAGCACCAGTTGGAAGAAGGCGTCGCGGGCATCGGCCGGTAGGGCCTGGTGGATGGCTTCCGCCTTCGCCACCAGGTCCTGGTAGTCCGCCACCACCCGTTCCGCCTCGCGGTAATCGGTCAGGCTGAAGGTGTTGGCATCCAGCAGTTCGGGCTTACGGCGGCTGATCAGCATGCCGTAGCGGGTGACCAGGGTCGCGATCTCGGCCGCATGCTCCGGCCCGAACTCCCGCTCCGCCCAGGCCGCCGTGAATTCCGGCAACTTCTCCTTGGGCCAGCGGCTGGGGTTGCGGGCGTAATCCAGGAAGAACTCGATGGGCAACTCCATGGGCTTCAGGTCGCCCACGTTCACGATCCACACCCGGTCGGCGCCATATTCCAAGGTCAGGTTCATCTGTTCCCAGATCTTAGGAATGGAGTTGGTGTTGATCCACTTGTAGTTCCGGGGATCGCCGACATAGTCGAAGTGATAGTACATGCCGGCCCCGCCGGGGCGCTTGCGCTCCTCCGCCGTGGGCAGGCGGCGGACGTCACCCCAATTGTCGTCGCACCACAGCAGGGTCACGTCGTCGGGCACGCGCATGCCCTTCTCGTAATACTCCTGCACTTCCTTGTAGAGCGCCCAGATTTGCGGGATCTGGGTGACATCGGGGTTGACCTCTTTGGCCAGGATCTGGCGCTGGTCGGCCACGATCTTTTCCAGCAAGGCGGTGTTGGCCGCCGCCGCGTCGCCGGTCATGGGCATGTCGCCGTCGCCGCGCATGCCGATGGTGACGATGCTCTCATAATCTTTGTTGCGGCGGACCCCGTCCGTCCAGAACTGGCGCAGCACCGCGCCGTTCTGGGCATAGTCCCAGGGGCCGGTGCCGTGGCGCTTCCATTCCTGCTGCGACCGCAGCATGGGCTCGTGATGGGAATTGCCCATGACGATGCCGTATTCATCGGCGATCTTGGGGTTCAGCGGGTCATCCTCGTTGAAGGCGTTGCCCCACATGGCGGGCCACAGGTAGTTGCCCTTCAGCCGCAGGATCAGTTCGAAGACATGCTCATAGAACTGGTGGTTCAGGCCGCCGAACTTCTCCCGGGCCCAGCCGGTCAGGGCCGGCGCTTCGTCATTCAGGAAGATGCCCCGGTATTTGACCGGCGCGGGGTCCTCGCCATAGGTGCCGGCCTTGACGTACAGGCTGTCGCGGTGGCGCACCGGCACGTCGGCCCACCACGCCCAGGGTGACACGCCGATCTGTTCCGAGACGTCGTACAGGCCATAGATGGTGCCGCGCTTGTCGCTGCCGGCGATGACCAGGGCGCTGGCGATCCCCGGTGCCGGGTTGGCCACCACCTGGATGCGAAAGGCCTCCCACTTGCCCTTGATGGCGGTGACGTCGATCTTCCCCTCCGCCGCCAGCCGGTTGATGGTGGGGCTGTGGCCCAGCGTGCCCACCAGGAGGATGGGCAGGCCGCCGGCACCCTTCCCCTCCGTGGCGACGGCGGGGGTGACGCCGGTGACCTTGCCGATGTCGGCCGCCAGGTCGCGCACGGCACGTTGCACGCCGGCATAATCCTGGGCATCGACATGAAGGGGGGCGGCGACACCGCCCTGGACGATGGCGAAGCCACCGGGCGTGGCCTGGCCCTCGACATAGGGAACTTGCCCCAGGGCCCAGGCCTGAGGCGACAGCGCGATGGCGGCGGCGGCCACCAGAAGCGAGCGGGCAAGGCGCTTCATGGATCTCACTCCGTGACCGTCAGCACGGCGGTCTTCAGGTCGACGGAATTGTCGCCCGCCATGATGTCGAAGGCCCCCGGTTCCACCACCCGCTTCATATCCTGGTTCCACAGGCCCAGCGCCTGCGCGTCGACGGTGAAGGTCACCGTGCGGTTTTCGCCCGGGGCCAGGGTGATGCGCTGGAAGCCCTTCAGTTCCTTGACCGGCCGGGTGACGGAGGCGACCTGCTGGTGCAGGTACAGCTGCACCACCTCATCCCCCGCCCGCTTGCCGGTATTCTTCACATCCACCGACACGGTGACCGTGCCGTCCTTGCGGATGGTGGGCGTTGACAGGCGCGGGGGCCCCACGTCGAAGGTGGTGTAGCTGAGGCCATAGCCGAAGGGGAACAGCGGGTCGGTGGTGTCGAACAGATAGCCGCGCCGGGCGCTGGGCTTTTTGTTGTAGAACATGGGCAATTGCCCGACGGAACGCGGGATGGTGACCGGCAGCTTGCCGCCCGGGTTCACGTCGCCGAACAGCACATCGGCCATGGCGGTGCCGCCCTCCTGACCCAGGTACCAGCCCTCGATCAAGGCGTTGGACTTGGCCGCCACGTCCACCACCGACAGCGGCCGGCCGTTCTGCAGCACCACGACCACCGGCTTGCCCAGGGCGAACAGCGCCTTGGCCAGGTCGTTCTGCTGCCCCACCAGGTCCAGGCTGTCGCGGTCGCCCAGGTGGTTCTTGGCCCAGCCCTCGCGGCTGGTCTGTTCGTTGTCGCCGATGACCAGGACGATGTGGTCGGCGGCCTTGGCCACCGCGACGGCCTGTTGGATCAGCCGGGCGTTTTCCTGCGGATCGGCCAATTCGACCGTGTCGCCATACCAGTCGTCGCCCTTAGTGATGCGCACGCCTTCGGCATAGGTCACCTTCACGCGCGCGCCCACCTTGGCCTTGATGCCGTCCAGGATGCTGACGGTCTGCTTGGGCTGGCCGGAATAGCCGCCCAGATGGGCCACGGCGGCGTTGGGGCCGATGACGGCCAGGGTCTTCACCTTGGCGGTGTCGAGCGGCAGCACGCCATCGTTCTTCAGCAACACCACCGCCTTCTGCGCCGCCTTCAGCGCCACGGCCCGCGCCTCGCCGTTGCCGGTCAGGGCCTCCGCCTGGTCGGCATCGGCGTAGGGATGTTCGAACAGTCCCGCCTGGAATTTCAGTTCCAGGATGCGGCGCACGGCGCGGTCGATGACCTCTTCCTTCACCTTTCCGGCGCGCACGCTGTCCGCCAGGCTGGCATAGGACTCGCCGTCCGGCAGATCGGCGTCCACGCCGGCCTTGATGGCGCGGATGGCCGCCGCCGGCAGGTCCGGCACCACATGGTGGATGCTGACCAGCTGGTCGACGCCGGAATAGTCGCTAATGACGGCGCCCTTATAGCCCCATTCCCCGCGCAGCACGTCCTGTAGCAGCCAGGTGTTCACATGGCTGGGCACGCCATCGATCTCATTGTAGGAGGCCATGACGGCGCGCACGTTGGTGCGGTGGATCACCTGCTCGAACGGCGGGAAAAACATTTCGCGCAGCGTGCGTTCACCCAGGGAGGCCGGGCCCACATTGGTGCCGCTTTCCGGCTGGCCGTGGCCGGTCAGGTGCTTCAACGTGGCGAAGACCTTGCCATCGGCCAGGGGCAAGCTGTCCCCCTGCAGGCCCTGGACGGCGGCCACGCCCATTTCCCCCGCCAGGTAGGGATCCTCGCCGAAGGTCTCCTCGATACGGCCCCAGCGCGGGTCGCGGGCCACGTCCACCACCGGCGACAGCACCAGGCTGACACCACGCACGCGGATCTCGCGGGCGACAACGCCATCGACTTGGCGGATCAGGTCCGGGTCCCAACTGCTGGCCTGGGCGATGGCCTGGGGGAAGCTGGTGGGGCCGATGGAGGGATAGCCGTGCAGCCCTTCTTCATGGAACAGCACGGGGATGCCCAGCCGTGTCTTTTCAACCGCCCAATGCTGGACGGCGTTCACCATGGCGACCGTGCCCCTGGTGTCGCGCCAGCGCTGCGTGCGCAGGGAGCCGCTGCCCTTCTCATCATTGGGACGGGTGAACTGTCCCAGGCCGTTGGGGTAGACGCCGCTGGCCTTGGTGGGGTCGAAATTCATGGACGCGTCGAAGATGGCGGGCTTGTGATCCCAGACGGCGATCAACTGGGCCACCTTCTCATCCAGGGTCATGCGCGCCAGCAGATCGTCCACGCGGGCGGGCAGCGGTGCGGCGGGGTCCTTATAGACGGCGGGCTTGTCGGCGGCATGGGCGACGGCGCTGATGGCCACGGCGGCGACGCCGGCCAGGACCAGGCGGCGGACGGAGGTGTGGCGGGTATGCACGTTGGCTTCTCCCTATCGTTATTCTTTTAAGGCATCCGGATGCCCGGACACCCGGCCCTGTCAGGGCCGCTATGGTACCGTTACCATAGTCACAAAACCTTGAACCGGCCAGGGCCGGCCCAGACCAAACAGCCAAAGGGTTATTCAAAGGGTTTTAAAGGCACGTCGTCGGCGAACAGGTCGGGGAACCGGGTCGCCAACTGTGGCAACGACGTCAGGATTTCCTGAAGGTGCTGGCGCATCGCCGCCTCCGCCCCATCCGCGTCACGGTCGGCGATGGCATCGACGATGGCCTGGTGTTGCGCGATCAGCAGCGAAAACGGCGTCGCCTCCGGCATGCTGAGATAGCGCACGCGGTCCATCTGCGCCTTGGTCTCCTCCACCACCCGCCAGGCGTACTCGCAGCCGACATGCAGCGCGATGTCGCGGTGGAAGCGTTCATCCAGGTCCAGGAAACCGCCGTGGTCGCGGTCTTCCGCGGCGTTGGCCTGGGCGCGCAGGTTGTCGCGCAAAAGATCGATGTCGCGCCCCTTCATCTCCGCCACGGCGCGGCGCACCACCGCCAGTTCCACCGCCTCGCGCACGAAGCGGGCATCGAAAACCTGGCGGACGGAAATCTTGACGATGAAGGAGCCGCGCTGCGGGCGGATGGATAGCAGCCCCGCCTCGCTCAGCTTGATGAAGGCTTCGCGCACCGGCTGGCGGCTGACGCCCAACTGGTCGGCGATGTCCTGTTCAGAGATGGCCTGGCCGGGGCGGAACTTCATGGCGACGATGGCCGCCCGCAATTCCCGGAACACGCGCCGGGCCACGGGCTCCGCGCTGTCCGCCTGGATACGGTTCAGGATGATACGGTCATTTTCCGCCAACACCAGACGCACCCCATTCTGTCCCGCGGGCCCACACATCCACCCTGCGGCATTTGACAGTCGCCTTCCAGAGGCGCGTTTCCCGACCCGGCGCCTTTTTTCCCAACACCATTGCCCCGGCTCAAGACACATACTACCATACTAGACTACAAGCAAGGCCGCGTTGGCGGCTGAAACAGGGAGGGGCCGCATGGCGGCGGGCAAAACCATGATGGCGGAGCCGGGCAAAGCTACGTTGCAAGACGTGGCGCGGTTGGCGGGCGTGTCACCGGCCACGGTGTCGCGTGTGCTGAATGACCCGGCCAAGGTGGCGGAGGGGACCACGGCGCGGGTGCGCCACGCCATTCTGGAGACCCAATTCGTCCCCAACGCCGTGGCTGTCAGCCTGGCCCACCGCCGGGCGCGGGAGGGTGGCCGCGCCGCCCCTGTGCCGCCAGGCGCTGGAAAGGTGCTGCCCGCCGGCGCTTCCGGCATCGTCGTTGCGGAGAACAGCAAAACGCTGCCGATTCAGCGGGCAGCCAAACCGCCTGGCGTGATCGCTGTGATCACCCCCGCGCTTGCGGAGGAGGCGGTGGCCGGCGTGGTGGAGGAATTGGCGGCCCATGCCATGGCCGCCCTGGTGATTCCCGCCGAGCGGGAGGATGCCGGCCTGCGCCGGGCCGTGGACGCCGCGATGGCATACAGCCCGGCCGGGCTCGTGCTGGCCGGTCTGCATGGCGACGCCCCGGTAAGGCGGCGCCTAGCCCGCGCCGGGCTGCCGGTTGTGGAAATCGGCGACCTGCCCGGCGAGCCGATCGACATGGCGGTCGGCTGTTCCCACCGGGCCGCAGGTCAGGCCCTGGCCCGCCTGCTGGCTGGACGCGGTTATCGAAGCCCCCTGCTGATCCTGGAAAGGACCGGTCCGTCCTTGGCATGGCTGGAAGGATTCCGGGCGGACTTCGGCGCCAGGGCATCCGGCCCCCTGCCCCACCATGTCGTACCCGCCGGCAATGCCTATGCCCATGGACGGGAGATCGTGGCGGACATGCTGGATTTGGCCGATGGGGAGCAAGGCCGTGCCGATGTCGTGGCATGCAGCAGCGACGGGCTGGCCCTGGGCGCCCTGACCGAGGCCACGAGCCGGGGCCTGCGCGTGCCACGGGAGTTGGCGGTGGTGGGCTTCGGCGATGCCGACTTCGCGGCCCACACCCATCCCCGGCTCAGCACCATTCGCCTGGACGCCCGCGCCATGGGGCAGCGGGCGGCCCGGCTGCTGCTGCACCGTCTGGAGGGGGGCCGGCCGCGCCAGGGCCCAACCCCGCGCCCGGTGGATCTGGGATTTTCCATCGTTTCCCGGGACAGCGCGTGACACCGGACGGGCGCGATTGCCCTGTTGACCTAACTGGTATGGTAGTATACATGAATGGTAACAGACAAACGGCGGCACCTGCCGCTCAGGGAGAGATCGCCGCCCCCAGGGCGCCCCGAAACACGACCTTCTAGCCTGCCCGCGACCGCCCCGCGCGTCGTCGGCCACGCGCCCGCCTGGACCCCGCCTTCGGAGCTGAAGATATGAAAATCACGGACGCCTATGTCATCGTCACCTGCCCGGCGCGAAACTTCGTCACCCTGAAGATCCGCACGGACGAAGGCGTCTATGGCATCGGCGACGCCACCCTGAACGGGCGGGAGCTGGCGGTGGCGTCGTACCTGACCGACCATGTCATTCCGTGCCTCATCGGCCGTGACCCGCACGATATCGAGGACATCTGGCAATACCTGTACAAGGGCGCCTACTGGCGCCGGGGCCCGGTGACCATGTCCGCCATCGCGGCGGTGGACACGGCGCTGTGGGACATCAAGGCCAAGGTGGCCGGCCTGCCGCTGTATCAATTGCTGGGCGGCAAAAGCCGCAACGGCGTCATGGTCTATGCCCATGCCAACGGCCAGACGGTGGGCGACGCGCTGGACCAGGTCCAGCATTATGTCGACCTGGGCTACAAGGCGATACGCATCCAAGCGGGCGTTCCGGGCCTGAAGGGGGTCTACGGCGTCGCCAAGGGCATCAATTATGAGCCGGCGACGCGGGGGCTGCCGGCGGAGTCCGCTTGGTCGACGGAGGCGTACCTGGACTTCGCCCCCACCCTGTTCGCCGCCGCCCGCGACCGCTTCGGTTGGGACCTGCACCTGCTGCACGACGTGCATCACCGCCTGACGCCCATCGAGGCGGCACGCCTGGGCAAGAGCCTGGAACCCTATCGCTTGTTCTGGATGGAGGACCCGACCCCGGCGGAAAACCAGGAGTCCTTCCGGCTGATCCGCCAGCACACGACCACCCCCCTGGCGGTGGGTGAGGTGTTCAACAGCATCTGGGACGCCAAGGATCTGATCCAGAACCAACTGATCGACTACATCCGCACCACGGTGGTGCATGCCGGCGGCATCAGCCATCTGCGCCGCATCGCCAACCTGGCGGACCTCTACCAGATCCGCACCGGCAGCCATGGCGCCACCGACCTGTCGCCGGTGTGCATGGGGGCCGCCCTGCACTTCGACCTGTGGGTGCCGAACTTCGGCATCCAGGAGCGTATGGTGCATGAGGACGTGACCAACAGCGTCTTCCCCCACGCTTACACCTTCGACCAGGGCTACATGCATCCGGGCGAGGCGCCGGGCCATGGCGTCGACATCGATGAGACCGAGGCCGCGAAGTACCCCTACCAACCCGCCTACCTGCCCGTGGCCCGTCTGACCGACGGCACTTTGTGGAGTTGGTGAGCGGGAACCGGGCGCGGCCTTGAACGCGCCCATCGCTAAAAAAGGCCACGCCCTACGATGGCGCGGCGATAAACGGGAGTGAAACGTCCATGGCGTGGCCAGCGGAAGCCACCATCGCACCCAGCCCCCCGCCGGCCCGGATAGGCCGGCGGCGCTGGATCGTCGTGGCCCTGCTGTTCGCCGCCACCGTCATCAACTATGTCGACCGCCAGATGCTGGGCCTGCTGAAGCCTTTGCTGTCGCGGGAGTTCCACTGGTCCGAAACCGACTACGCCGACATCATCTTCTGGTTCCAGGCGTCCTACGCCGTAGCCTACCTGGTGTGCGGCCGGATCATCGACCGCATTGGCGCCCGCTGGGGCTATGCCCTGACCTTCGTCATCTGGAACCTGGCCCACATCGCGCACGGCTTGGCCAGCGGCCTGGTCCAGTTCGTGCTGGTCCGCATGGCGCTGGGCGCGGGCGAGGCCGGCAACTTCCCCGCCGGCCTGAAAAGCGTGGCGGAATGGTTTCCCCGGCGCGAGCGCGCGCTGGCGGTGGGCGTCTTCAACGCCGGGTCCAACGTCGGCGCCGTGATCACGCCCCTGGTGGTTCCCGCCCTCGTCGCCGTCGCCGACTGGCGCATGGCGTTCATGGTAACCGGTGTCGTTAGCTTCGCCTGGTTGGCCGCCTGGCTGATCTTCTATCGCCGTCCTGAGGAGGACCGGCGCCTGTCCGCCGCCGAGCGGGCGCACATCCTGTCGGACGCCATCACCCCGACCGTATCCGCGAGCGGCCCGCGTCTGGCCTGGATTCTACGCCAACGCCAGACATGGGCCTATGTTCTGGCCAAGTTCCTGACCGACCCCATCTGGTGGGTGTTCCTGTTCTGGCTGCCGGATTTCCTGGGCCGGCGCTTCGGTCTGGACCTTCGCGGCTTCGGCCCACCGCTGGTCGCCATCTACCTGATGTCAGATATCGGCAGCGTCGCCGGCGGCTGGCTGTCTTCACGCCTGATGCGCCGGGGCCTGGGGGCGAACCGCGCGCGCAAGGTGGCGATGCTGATGTGCGCCGCCTGCGTCATTCCCGTGCTGACCGCGCCCTGGGTTGGCGGATTGACCGCCGCCGTCCTGATCATCGGCCTGGCGACGGCGGGCCACCAGGGATTCTCCGCCAACCTCATGACCCTGCCCTCCGATCTTTTCCCGCCCTCGGCCGTAGCCACGGTGGTGGGACTGGGTGGAACGGCGGGCGCGGTAGGCGGCATGCTGATGGCCAAGTTCACGGGCTGGATACTGCAGGGGACCGGCAGTTACGGCCCCGTGTTCTTGACGGCGGCGCTGGCCTATCCATTGGCTTTGCTGGCGATCCAGGCCCTGAGCCCCAACCTGCGTCCGGCCATGCCGGACGCCACTGGCGGAGGCGCCCCATCCTGAAGGAGACAGGACGAATACTTTAAAATATGACGGTTTAAGCGCCATTGCTTCGATACTTTGGCGATAAACCGTTTATTTTTAAAATATAATCTTGAATTATGCGTTGTTTATTGAAATAAAAATCTTGACAATATTGCGCTTTTGGGAAAATGGTAACGCTACCATCAAGGCGCCACGAACGCGCCGCTGCAAGGGAGGGGAGCAAATGGGACGCCTGCATTCGGCCACCGGCTGGCACACTTGCCCCCGGCGGATGAAATTGGCCGCCGGCCTGGCCGCTCTGGCGGTCTTGGCCGCCTCTCCCCTGGCTGCGGGGGCGGCCCCCGCGACGCTGGAACGCCAAGGCACGGCCGCTCACTTGTCGGTGGACGGCAAGCCTTTCCTGGTGCTGGGCGGTGAGTTGGGCAATTCCAGCGCGTCCAGCCGACCCTACATGGCCAAGTATTGGCCCAAGCTGAAGGCCATGAACCTGAACACGGTGCTGGCCCCGGTTTATTGGGAGCTGATCGAGGACAAGGAAGGTTCCTTCGATTTCGCCGGCGTCGACGGCCTGCTGGCCGATGCCCGCGCCCAGGACATGCACCTGGTCCTGCTGTGGTTCGGCGCCTGGAAGAACAGCATGTCCACCTATGTGCCGGGCTGGGTGAAGCGGGACCAGGCGCGGTTCCCGCGCGTGCGCGCTGCCAATGGCACCAGCGTGGAAATCCTCTCCGCCTTTTCCCTCGCCGTGCGGGAGGCTGACGCCAAGGCGTTCGCCGCGCTGATGAGCCATCTCAAGGCGGTGGATGCCAAGGGCACCGTGCTGATGGTGCAGGTGGAAAACGAGATCGGGATGCTGCCTGTGGCGCGGGAATGGGGTGATGCCGCCCAGGCCGCCTGGGTCCAGCCCGTGCCGGACGCCTTGCTGCGCCCCCTGCGCGAGGGCACGGCGGTGGAGCCGGAGTTGCGCGCCCTGTGGCAGGCCCACGGTGCCAGGGCCGCCGGCACCTGGGCCGAGGTTTTCGGCGCCGCCGACGCGGGTCAGGAGGTGTTCACCGCCTGGCATTATGCCCGGTACGCCGACGCCATCACCCGGGCCGGCAAGGCCGCCTACCCCGTGCCCATGTATGTCAATGTGGCGCTTAACCGCGCTGGCAAGGCGCCGGGCGAGTATCCCAGCGGGGGCCCCGTGCCCCATCTGATCGACGTGTGGAAGATTGGCGCCCCCAGCCTGGACCTGATAGCGCCGGACATCTATTTCCCCAATTTCAACGACCTGGCCGGTCGCTACAGCCGCGCGGACAACCCGCTGTTCATTCCCGAGGCCAACAACGTGACGGCGCCCGAGGTGCCGGCCAATGCCTTCTATGCCATCGGCAACCTGGACGCCTTCGGCTTCAGCCCTTTCTCCATCGAGAACGCGGATCTTAAGAGCCAAGCCGCCGTCACGGAGGCCTATGGCCTGCTGCGCCAGTTGACCCCTGCCATCCTAAAGGCCCAGGGGCTGGGCCGTGTGGCGGGCTTCAAGCCCCGGGTGCTGGAGGACGGCACGGTGCTGGACGCCCCCGTCACCCGGTCGCTGGGCGACTATCGCTTCACCGTCAGTTTCATCGACAGTTGGACGCCCAAGGCGGAGCAGGACATCGCCAGCCACGGCGGCCTGATCATCCAGACGGCCCCCGAGGAATACCTGATCGCCGGCCGCGGCTTGATCGTCACCGTGGCCGGGGAGCCCGGCGCCAAGGGGGACGGCGCCGCGCTGGCCGGCATCGACAAGGCGGTCGAGGGCACCTTCGACGCCCAGGGCCGCTGGATTCCGGGCCGCGTGCTGAACGGCGACCAAACCCATCAGGGGCGGCACATCCGCCTGCCCCCGGACCAATTCCAGATCCAGAGGGTGACGTTCTACCGCTACCGCTGATCCGCATCCGCGCGAAACCAGAGCCTTAACAAACAACCCGCCTGAACCCGGAAAGGGGCCGTGGGCGGCCAGGGAGGAAAAACATGGCATATTCGAAGAACTGGACGGCATTACTGACCACCACCGCCCTGGCCGGCTCCGCCCTGCTGGGCATGCTCTCGCCGCAGGCCATCGCCCAGACAGCATCCCCCGCGGCAGCATCCACCGGGGCCACGTCGCCCGGCGACGATGCCACGCTGGACGAGATCACCGTCACCGGCATCCGGCGCAGCCTGTTGGACGCCACGGAACAGAAACGCAACTCCGTCGCCTTCGGCGACAGCATCTTCGCCGAGGATATCGGCAAGCTGCCGGCCACCAACCTGGCCGAAACCCTGAACCGCATCCCCGGCGTGAAGCTGAACCGCGACATCAACGGCGAAGGCGTGCAGGTCTCCATCCGCGGCCTGGGGCCCAGTTTCTCCAAGGTGCTGTTGAACAACACCCAGGTCGCGGTGGCATCGGACGGCGGCACCAACGGCGGCAATGCCAACCGTGAGGTCGACCTGGACCTCTTCCCGTCGGAGCTGTTCACCCGTCTGGACGTTGAGAAGACGCCGGTCTCCTCCACCCTGGAAGGCGGCATCGCCGGCACGGTGAACCTGCACAGCGCCCGCCCCTTCGACAATGAAGGCACCCACGTCACCCTGATCGGCCAAGGCCAATACACCAACGCCGATGACCAGGTGAGCCCGCGTGGGGCCCTGGTGGCCAGCCACACCTGGGGGCCCTTCGGCATCCTGGTCGGCGTGTCGGGGGTGAAGACCACCACCCGCATCGATGGCTTCGAGACCATCGGCTGGACTGACGGCAACCTTCCGGCCGGCAGCGGCGACGTCGGCAGCGGCAACGGCTTCGTCTACGCCAGCACGGCCCCCCGCAACGTGGCGGGCCTGACCGCCGGCCAGCCGGTGAACCTGGCCCAGACCTCCGGCCTGACCCTGCCGCAGCTGGGCAGCGCGCAGATCCCGCGCTTGGGCCGCAACAGCTACACCTTCGGCGACCGCTCGCGCGTTTCCAGCCTGCTGTCCCTGGAATACCGGCCCAGCGACGAATGGCACTTCGCCATCGACGGCCTGTGGGCCCAGTCCGACCGCGACTACCAGCGCCTGAACATGAATTGGTACGTCCGCAACTCCGGCCCCGGAACCAGCCCCACCTCCACCGGCGGCATGGTTCCCTTCAGCCTGACCGTCGACAGCAACAATGTCGTGACCCAAGGCACCTTCGCCAATTCCAGCTTCTTCCTGGAAAACGACATCTTCAACCAGCATACCGAGTTCTACAACATCAACCCCACCCTGACCTGGAAGCCGTCCAAGGACTTCAAGGTCGACGCCCAGGTCAACTACGGCCACAGCACCTTCTTCCGTGAACAGCCGCAGTTCGACGTGCAGACGCCGGCCCAGTCGGGCCTGACGGTCAGCTACCAGGCCAATGGCGCCAACGGCCAGCCCATCATCGTGCCCAACCGCGACCTGAACGACCCCAACCTGGGCTGGAAGTGGTACCGCGTGAACGTGCAGAACGTGTACCGCGAGACCACGACCCGGGGCGCCCACATCGACACCCAGTACGGCGACGACACCGCTAACATCAAGGTGGGCGGTGCCTATGACATGGCCAGCCGCATCATCCGCGCCTATGACAACAGCACGGCCTTCCAGACCGCCGTCTGCGGCGCCACCTGCGACGGCAATTCCGGCCTGGTGCCCAATTCCCAGATCGGCCAGTACCTGCTGCCCATGAACATCAGCGATTTCGGCAAGCTGGCGGGTGGCAACGTCGGCTACACCCAGTGGATCATGACCAACCTGTCGGCGCTGGAGAAGGCCACCAACTATGAGTATTACAAGGACACGGCGCCGCAGACCCGTAGCGCCGTGACCGGCGGATCGGTCGGCAACATCTCGGAAAAGACCTTCGGCGGCTATGCCGAGGGCAATGCCAGGGATACCCTGCTGGGCCACGAGGTGGCCATCAACATGGGCCTGCGCTACTTCCACACCGACCAGACGGTGACCAGCCCGCTGGTGACCGCGTCCGGCGCGCTGGTCGACCAGACGCTGAGCACCGGGTATAGCGACGTGCTGCCCTCGGCCAACGTGGTCTACAGCCTGACGGACGATATCAAGCTGCGCGCGTCCGCCTCACGCAGCATGACCCGCGCCGACGCCAGCCAGTTGCTGCCCGGCACCACCTTCTCCGACATCTCGGCGCAGGTGGCCAGCGCCGGCAACCCGAACCTGAAGCCCTATACCTCCAACAACATCGATATCGGCGGCGAGTGGTACACCGGCGGCCTGGGCTATATCGGCGCCGCCCTGTTCCGCAAGGACATCGACGGTTTCACCGTCACCACGCAGAAGACCGTGCCCTTCACCGCCTTGGGCATCAACTTCAGCGACCTGCAGACCAGCCAGCAGCAGGCGCTGATGCTGCGCGGCGGCCCGAACGTGGCCACCGTCACCCTGACCCAGCCGGTGAACCTCAGCAAGCTGCTGCTGCAGGGCATCGAGCTGACCTGGGTGCAGCCCCTGGACTTCATCGTCGAGGGCCTGGGCTTCTCGGCCAACGGCACGCATATCGAGCAAAGCTCCGACAGCGGGCTGTTCGCCACCGGCATCGCGCCCTACAGCTACAACCTGCAAGCCTATTATGAAGGCCATGGCGTGTCGGTCAGCGTGAACTATGTCTGGAACGACCAGTCCACCGCCGCGAACGCCCCGCAGAACAACATCAATGAGGCCCTGATCGCCGAGGCACGCGGTCAGCTGGACCTGTCACTGGGCTATCAGTTGCCCTGGCTGAACGACAGCATCCGCCTGACGGTGGACGCCCTGAACATCACCAACGAACCGCTGGTGACCCAGTTCGGCCACTCCAACTCGCCCTACAGCATCTACTACCCCGGTGCGCAGGTGATCTTCGGCGCCCGCGCCAAGTTCTGATCGGCGGCCGGCATCCTTCCCCTGGACGGGTTTTCGAGGGGTAGCCCGCCCCTGGCGCACCCGTCCCAACTTGAGTTTTGGCAGTAAAAAATCCCCGGGTGGTCGATGCCGCCCGGGGATTTCTTTGAAAATAAGGAATTACAGGGCGCTTAGCTCGCGGTAGCCGCCGTCGGCGTAGAGCAGCGGATTGACCTCCGCCCGGCTGCGGGTCCACAGCACCTCCCCCACGATGACGCGATGACTGCCATGGGGCAGTTCCGCGGCCCGGCGGCAGACCAGGGTGGATTGCGCGCCGATCAGGCAGGGGGCGCCCATGATGTCCTCCCATGCGCCCGGCTTGAAGCAATCGGCTGTGCGGTTGGGGGCACCGAAGGTCCTGGAGACATCCTCCTGGTCGGCATAGAGGATGTTGATGGCGTAGGTGTCCACCGCCAGAATGCGGTCGTGCATGCTGCCCGACTGGTTCAGCGCGATCAGGACCGAGGGCGGGTCGAAGCTCAGGGAGCACAGGGCGCTGACCGTGGCCCCCGCCGCTCCTTGCGCATCCCGCAGTGTAACCACGGAAACCGATGCCGCCAGTCGGCGCATGGCATGGCGCAGGCCATCCACCAGCGTGGTGTCGTCATCGGTGGGCGGCAGGGCGGTGGAACTGGACATGGGGCCTCAAATCACGAGCGCGGGCGGACGGGTCACCTTAGCCATCGGCGACGATGTTGCCAGCCCAATGTTTCGGCGAACCACCAACAGGGGGCATAGGACACCGCTTCGCCCGTCATGACAAGGCGGGTTGATGCCCTTCCGCGGTAGCATGCCGGGCTATACCGCCGTAATTGAATAGTTCTCAACATCCGCTTGGTGGCGCCCAAAGGGTCAGCGGCCGCCGCCGGCACCCGGCCGGTCCATATCGAAACGGCTGTCGGGGGTGATGGCGGCATAGGCGGAGGGGCCGCCGCCGCGCAGGATGATGCCGGCGCCAAAGGTATCGAAAACGCCGTCCACCAGCAGCGACCGGGCGATGTGGATCACCACCGCTTCCCCCATCACCAGCCAGGAATCGACCGCCGTGCCGTCGTGGCGGCGCAGCCGGTGGATATCCGTCACCCGGCATTCGAAATGCACCGGGCTTTCCCCGACGCGCGGCACGTCGATCAGCGTTCCCGGCACCTGCGTCAGGCCAGCGGCCTGGAACTCGTTCACGCCATACGGCAGGGGCGCGCTGGTGGCGTTCATCTGGGTGGCCAGGTCGTGGGTCGCCAGGTTCCAGACGAAGACGCCGGTTTCCTGCGCGTTGCGCAGGCTGTCCTTCGCGCTGGTGCTGCAAAAGCCGATGATGGGCGGGCGATAGTTGAAAAGGTTGAAAAAGCTGTAGGGCGCCAGGTTGACGCTGCCGTCCCGCCCCTTGCTGGAGATCCAGCCGATGGGGCGCGGCCCCACGATGGCGTTCAACGGGTCGTGTGGCAGCCCATGGCCCTTCGACGGCTCGTAGGAATGAAGGTCGTCATACTGGCGCATGCGGCACGTCCCGGCGATGAGGGGCGGTCCTGCCGGACCGCCCAGTGGTTCATCGCCCGACCATAGCGGGCTTGGCGCCCGGTTTGAACGCGGCGTCGACGCACGGGACTATTGCATGACCCTCAAGCAACGCGCCGCGGGCGGCCGGCGCTGGCGACGGCCCCACCGTCAGCCGTGCCCTTGCTGGCCGGGACATCCCCCAGGGCGCCGATGCTGACCTGCAGCAGGCGGCTGATACCCTCGGCATAGTCCTGGCTGGCCTTCAGGGCGAAGCGCTGGCCGACAGTCTGCAGGTCCTGCGGCGTCCGGCAGGTCAGAAACTCGGCGCAGGCCTCGCGATCCTCATGCATCCGCTGTTCCCAGAAGCGGGCGAGTTCCTGGAAAAAGGCCAGGCTGCCGTGGGTCACGCGGCCATAGACATGGTGGATATCGTCCATCCAGGCGGCGTTTTCCGACAGCAAGGTGCCGAGCGGGGCGTTCGTGGCCCAATCCATGGGCGGAAACGGTGTTTTGGCGGCGTCAGGCATGGCGTCCTCCCCTCTGTTGCGATCCCGGGCACGGGGGAAGCGGAGGTTCCGGCCCCGGTGCGGCGGGCGAGACGAACGAATAATCGTAACCGACCGCGGGCCTGGCACGCCTTGAGGTGGCTCAAGTGCTGCCCCTGATGATGCCCATGGGGGACACGATGGCGGAGTGGCGCATGCACAATACCACAGGGCCCACCGTCCCCGCAGTCCCGGCACAGCGGCGGTGAAGCGATTTTTTGAGGTGGGTTCTTTCAGGCCAGGTGCCTTGCGCCGGCGGCCCCGGTATGGTGCGCGGCGGAATCCCGGAGATCTGCCCGCCATGGCCAGGATATTGGTGATCGAGGACGAAGCGCGGACGGCGCGCGAGATTGTCGACGCGCTGACGGCGGAGGGCTATGCCGTCACCCTGTGCGCCGACGGCCCCGCCGGCCTGGCGGAGGCGCGGGCCGGGCTTTACGACGCCATCACCCTGGACAGGCTGCTGCCGGGCCTGGACGGCCTGGCGCTGCTCGCGGAACTACGCCGCGAAGGGGTGACGACCCCGGTCCTGGTGGTCAGCGCCCTGGATGGGGTGGATGACAAGGTGCGCGGCCTGCGCGCGGGCGGCGACGATTACCTGACCAAGCCCTTCGCCCTGGCGGAGCTGGTCGCCCGGGTCATGGCCCTGGCCCGCCGCCGGGCGGACAAGCCGGCGGGCACCCTGCTGCAGGTCGGCCCCTTGGTGATGGACCTGGTGGGGCGCCGGGCCACCCGGGGGGCGCGTGAGCTGGACCTGACGCCGCGGGAATTCCAGTTGCTGGAGTATTTCGTGCGCAACGCGGAACAGACCCTGACGCGCTCCATGCTGTTCCAGGCGGTCTGGGAGTATGGCTTCGCCCCGGGCACCAACGTCATCGACGTCCATGTCGGCCGCCTGCGCCGCAAGGTGGACGCGGACAATGAGGAAGCGATGATCCGTACCGTGCGCGGCGGGGGCTGGCGGCTGCATGCCCCGGACTGACCGCTTTCGCCTCGCCGACCTGCCCCGCACCACGGCCTTCCGCATGACCGTGCTGTTCGGGGCGCTGACGGTCACGGTCGTGCTGTTGGCGCTGGGCGTCGTCTACTGGCGCGCGGGTGTGTTCCTGACCCGACGGCTGGATGAAACCCTGGTACGCGAGGCGGCGGAGTTCCTGCGCGCCTCCGTACCTGAGCAGGCCACGCATATCGACAGCCTGGTGGACAGCGACCGCCGCGGGCATTGGCGGGCGGCGCTGCTGGCACCCGACGGCCGACACCTGGCGGGCGACCTGGCAAGCGTACCAAAGGAACTTCAGGCCCTGGACGGCGGCATTCACGCCCTGCCCCAGGGGCCGGCCCCCACGCCCGAACGCCACCACGCGGCCCGTGGCCTGGCGCGACGCCTGGCGGATGGCCGCATCCTGGTGCTGACGGTGCGGACCAACGAGGTGCATGAGGTGCGGGAGCTGATCCTGCGCGCCATGGCGGCCGGCCTGGTGGGCGGCGTCATCCTGGCCCTGGCGGGCGGCGTGGCGCTCAGCGTCGGCACCTTGCGGCGGATCGAGGCCATACACCGCGCCAGCGCGACCATCATGGCGGGTGACCTGTCGCAACGCCTGCCCGTGCGCGGATCGGGGGACGACTTCGATAAGCTGGCGGCCATCGTCAACGCCATGCTGGCCAAGATTGAAGGGTTGATCGGCGACATGAAGGTGGCGGGCGACAACATCGCCCACGACCTGCGCACCCCCCTCACCCGGCTGCGCACGCGGTTGGAGGGGGCGCTGCGCCGCGGCGGCGACATCGAGGCCCACCGCGCGGCCATGGAGGACGCCATCGGCGACGCTGACCAGATCCTGGCGACTTTCCGCGCCCTGCTGCGCATCGCGGAGGTGGAGGACGGGCGCCGCCGCGCCGCCTTCGCCCCCGTGGACCCGGGCCCCCTGGCCCTGGCCGCCGCCGACCTGTATGAGCCGCTGGCGGCGGCCAAGGATCTGACCTTCACCACCGACATCCGCCCCACCGCCCCCATCATCGGTGATGCCGATCTGCTGTTCGAGGCGCTGGGCAACCTGCTGGACAACGCCATCAAGTTCACGCCCAGCGGCGGCACTGTCACCCTGGCCTTGCGCCAAGAGGCGGGACAGGCGCCGGAAATGATCGTCCGCGACACCGGCCCCGGTATCACGCCGGCGCAGCGGGACATGATGTTCCGCCGCTTCACCCGGGGCGACCACGCCCGCCATACCCCCGGCAATGGCCTGGGCCTCAGCCTAGTGGCGGCGGTGGTGCAACTGCACGGCTTCCGCCTGGCGGTGGAAGATGGTCAGCCGGGCTGCGCCATGCGCGTCACGCTGGGCGATGCTCAAGGATAGTCGGAGGCCAGCAGTTGCCGGGTCATGCCGTCGCAATCGATATCGTCGGCGCCGCCGAAGTCGGGCAGCGGAATGGGGATGAGCCGGCCGATGCTGATGCGGGGTGATCGGATCTTGCCCCTGACCACCACGGGGGCGCGCAGGTCCAGCAGGTCGAACTTCTTGGTGTCGGCCGTGACCTCGGTGTCGACCTCCTGGGTCTTGAGGCGCACCTCGCCGTTGACATGGACCACCGACTTGCGGGTGTCCATCAGCGTGCGGTCGAAGACCACCAGGCCATGGTTGAAATTAAGCCGCCCCAGGGCGCAGCGGATGGGAATCTGATCATCGCCGGTGATGTACAGCACCAGGGCGTCGGCGATCTGCAGGCCCGCCAGGCTGACCATCAGGGAACTGATGGTGCCGCCGGACATGGTGACCACCACGTCCCCGGTGGCCGTGCCCATGACCTCCGCCAGGGAATGCCCGTTGCCCACCAGGCGCACCCGGCCCCGGAGCTTGCCCTTGGTCGTGTCAAAATAATCCGAGCCGCGGAAGAACGCCTTCAGGTCCACATCCTGATACGTCAGGGCGGCGCGGGCCTGGGGATTGTCCCCCCGGACGTCCAGCGCCATCTCACCGGCCAGCGTGCCGCCGGCCACCCCCATGCGCAGCGGGTTCACCGTTGCCTGGCCATCCTGGACGCGGACGCGGAAGGACAGGGTCTGCACCGGCAGATAGTCGGGCGCCACTACCCTTTTGGCGTCCAGGGTGACGTCCATGGTCATGGCCCGCAGCTTTTCCATTCTGAGCGGCACGTCGGGAAACAGATCCCCCTTGGCCTCCAGCGCGGCCTGGGTCTTTTTCTGGTCGGCGGAGACGTTGCCCTTCGATCCCGGGGTGGCGCCGACCAGGGGCGCCAAGTCGGCGAAGGCCAGGTGGTCGGAAGTGAGATGCGCCGTCAGTACCGACGGTTTGGCGTGATGGTCGATGGCGATGTCGCCCGCCAGATCGCTGTCCCCCGCGTGCCAGGCCAAATCCACCACCCGCCACACGCCCGGTTCGTGCGTCAGCTTGCCGGCCAGGCGATAGGGGGGCGTGGGCGGCCCGGGAATGCCCAGCAGGGGGAAGATATCCGCCAGGTCCGGGCCGGACAGGGCCACCCGCACGTTGGAGCCGGTGAACTGGAAGGGGTCCTGCAACGTGCCCGTCACCGCCACCGCGGTTGCGCCGTAATTCACCTTTAAATCAACTGGATAGGGCTCGTTCGTGTCACGCAGCATCAATACCGATCCGCCCACGAAATGGACGGTCAGCGGTTGGTTCCCGATACTGCCCTTGAGATCCAGGTCCGCCGTCGGTTCCGCCGGCGCCTGGCCGGTCGCCGTCTGCACCTTCCCGTCCAGCGCCAGCTTGCGCTTGGCGTCGCGGTAGCTGACGCGACCGTCATCGATCTCCAACCGGCCGATCAGCGGCACCTCACCCCGGTGCTCCGGTTTCAGCTGGTTCAGGGCGCCGGTGGCCACGGGGCTTTCACCGGTGCTCCAATTCCATTGCTCCTGCTCGTTCTTTTCCAGCGCCACCACGGGCTGGCGCAGGATCAGCGTGGGGAACACCAGATTGCCGTGCAGCAGCAGGGGGCGCAGCGCGATATCCAGCTCGATCTGTTTCGCCGTGAACAGGTGTGGCGCCTGCCCCCAGTCGGTGTTGGACACCTGGACATCGTCCAGCAGCACATGGGTCACCCAGCCCCAGCGGACCGACACCTTCCCGATCCGGGTTTCCCGCCCCGAGAAGGCCGTGGCCCGGTTCTCCAACTGAGCGCGGACGTAATCGGAGGTGACGAAGAGATAAACGCCGGTCGCGGTCAGCACCAGCGGCACCGCCAGAACGCCCAGGGTCCAACCCGCTATTTTGGCCGCCCGTCGCATGGTCACGATCCGTCAAGCGAACACCCGTGGGGCGATGGCGCCCCTCCTCCCGTTCTCAGCCAACCGTCCAGATGCCGTCACGGTTCCGCCCCTCGCTTTTGGGATGCCTTTGGCGGCGCGCGCTCCTATGGTGGCGGCCAAACAGCCTGCCTGAGGAACGAGTCCATGCTGCTGCATCTATCCACCTGGTCCGAGGTCGAGCGCTTCCTGCAACGCTCCAAGACCATCGTCATCCCCATCGGCTCGAATGAGCAGCATGGCCCGACCGGCCTGTTGGGAACGGATTGGCTCTGTCCGGAAATCATCGCGCATGAGGCGCACAAGGGCGGCGCCGACATCCTGGTCGGCCCGACCTTCAACATCGGCATGGCCCAGCATCACCTGGGTTTCCCCGGCACCATCAGCCTGCGCCCCTCCACCTTCATGGCGGCGATTGGCGATTGGGTGCGCTCATTGGCCGTGCACGGCTTTGAGAAGATCTACTTCCTGAACGGCCATGGCGGCAATGTCGCCACCATCGAGGCGGCGTTCTCCGAACTCTATGCCGAGGCCAGCTTCGCCAAGCGGCGCGCCGGCTTCGCCTGCAAGCTGCGCAACTGGTGGGACCTGCCCGGCGTGAACGCCCTGGCCCAGAAGCAGTTCCCCACGGGCCACGGCAGCCATGCCACCCCGTCGGAAATCGCGGTGACACAGTGGGCCTATCCCGACGCCATCAAGACCGCCGATTACGCGCCCAAGATCGCCGGCTCCGGCCCCATCCGCGAGGCGCTGGATTTCCGCGCCCGCCATCCCGACGGCCGCATGGGCTCCGACCCTGCCCTGGCCACCCCGGAAAAAGGTGGGGAGCTGGTGGCGTTGGCCGTGACCGGCCTGGTGGCCGAAGTCGCGGCCTTCGGTAACGAGCCCGCTGTTTAAGAAATGTGGGGGCCTGCGCCATGACGCGCGGCCCCCCGCTTACGGCGCCGTGTCGTCCAGCCACAGCGCCACCCAGGCCAGCGGCGCGTTCCAGTTGATGGTGACCTCGTTCATGGTATAGGCGCGATAGTCGTCGGCCCAGCATGTCTGGGGCGCGCAATTGCCCTTCATGGTCTTGGCCACCGGGTCGTCCATGGCCGACGAATTCGGTCCACCCGAAAGGACGCCCGACGGCGGCGACGGATAGCGCGCGTCCGCCTGATGCGCCCAGAAACGGTGATGGGGGTTTTGCATGGGCCGGGCGCCAAAACCCGTGACGTAGGAACGGTCCAGGGGATTTCGGCCTAGCACATAGTCGGCGGCATCCACCACCGCCGTCCGGTAGGCGGCCTTGCCCGTCAGGTCATAGGCCGCGCCCAAGACCATGGCGCGGCTGAGAATGGCGCCGTTGGACCCCCAGGGATAGGCCGCCGAGGCGAAGGGCAGCCGGTAGCCCGTCTTGCCCTCATCCGCCACATAGCCATCGGCCAGGGCCGTCACCTGCGCCCGCACCCGCCGCCGATCCACGTCGTCCAGGTGGCTGGGCGCCAGGGCCAAGGTCAAGGCGCCCGCCGTGGCCACGGAGCCCCAGCTAAGATCGCCAGTGCCCTCCGCCCCCGTGAAGTACGGCGACGCGCGCAGTACCGCCAGATAGGCGGGCTCACCCGTCGTGGCGTACAACTCCGCCGCCGCCCAATAGACCTCATCCGCCAGGTGGGTATCGCCATAGCCGCCGCTGCCGTCGAATGCCACCTGGGCCAGGATGTCGGGATGGCGCTGCGCGGCGGCGAAGGCACGGCGGGCGGCGTCCAGGCAGCGCTGGGCGAACGCCGCATCAACGTCCTTCCACACCCGCGCCGCCTGGGCCGCGACGGCGGCCAGGTTCAGGCTGGCCGCCGTGGTGGGATAGTAGAGATAGCGGGTGACGTGGTCGTCCGCCGGCGCGGTGGGCAGGCCCGTCCAATGGGCATCCGCGATTTTCTGGTGGACCAGACCGCCCGCGTCGATGCGGCTCAGGACGTAATGCCCGGCGTTGTCCTTCTGGTCACCCAGCGGCACCTCCAGGCTCTTGCCCTCCGGCACCTGCATGGCCAGCAGGAATTCCAGTTCGAACCGGGCCTCGTCCAGAAGATCGGGCACGCCGTTGCCCCGCTCCGGCACCGCCAGGGTGCCGTCCGCCACCTCCGCCAGGGCGCGGGGGCGCTTCAACACCTGGGCGCGCTCATAGGCGTTCACCAGCGTCCAGACGGAGATGCCGCCGTTCACCACGTACTTGCCCTGGTCGCCGGCGTCGTACCAGCCGCCACTGGCGTCCAGGGTATAGTCACAGCCGGGCCAGACCTGGCCCTTGGGATCGGCTAGGTTGAAGCAGGTGGCCTTGTCCGGCCGATGCCCTGCTGGCCGCGCCAGATCCGGCCGCTCCACCAGCGCCGCCTCAATGGGCACGCCACTGCGCTGCTGGTAAAAGAAGGATAGGCTGGCCCGCAGCAAGCGGCCATCAGGCGTCGCCGTCAGGGAGAAGGGCCGGCTGGCCTTGTCGCCCACCGTCAGCCGGTATCCCTGGCCGGCTTGGCGGACGTTGGAAAAGTCGATCTGGTGCACATGCTGGCCCGACGCGGCGTCATCGCCGAACGGCTGGGTCTTGCCCGTCGCCACAGTGCGTCCCTGGGCATCGGTCAGGCGCCAGTCCAAGGGCGTGGTCGCGGGGTCGGCCAGGATGGCCAGTTTGGGACCGGCGCTTTCCAGGCCCGTCTGGTTCAGGACGATGGGGCTGGGCGCGTCCTGTGCCACGGCCGCGCCGGCCATCATCATCACCGTCAACGCCGAGAAAAGCAGACCTGGCCGCATCGTCCTCACCCATCTTTGCGGTCGCGTTACCAGGGCCTTGTACGGGGCGGCACGGGGGGAAGGCAATGGCGGGCTGTGTCGCTAGGCGATTTCCGGCAGGTGATCCAGCAGCTTGTCCAGGGTGATGGGGTAGTCGCGCACGCGAACGCCGGTGGCGTTGTAGATGGCGTTGGCCACGGCCGCCCCCACCCCACAGATGCCCAACTCCCCCACCCCCTTGGCCTTCATGGGGGAGGAAATCGGGTCCACCTCATCCAGGAAGATCACCTCCTGATGCGGGATGTCGGCATGCGCCGGCACCTCATATCCCGCCAGGTCGTGGTTGACGAAAAAGCCGCGGCGCTTGTCCACCGCCAACTCCTCCATCAGGGCCGCCCCCGCCCCCATCGTCATGGCGCCGATGACCTGGCTGCGCGCCGACTTCGGGTTCAGAATGCGGCCGGCGGCGCACACTGCCAGCATGCGGCGCAGGCGGACCTCACCCGTGGCGGCGTCCACACCCACTTCCACGAAATGGCCGGCGAAGGTGGATTGTTGGTAGCGCTTGTGCAGATCGGCGTATTCGATGCCGTCCTCCGCCGCCATCTCGCCATCCTTGGCCGCCAGGGCCAGGGGCACCGCATGGCCCCCGGAGGACACCTGGCCATCGGCGAAGCGCGGCTCCGTCGCGTTGAAGCCCAGCTTTTGCGCCACGGCCTGCCGCAGCGTCATACAGGCGGCATAGACGCCGGCCGTGGCGTTGTTGGCGCCCCATTGCCCACCCGACCCACAGGACACGGGGAATCTGCTGTCGCCCAGGCGCACGACGACCTTGTCCAGTGGCACGCCCATGGTTTCCGCCGCCGTCTGGGCGATGATGGTGTAGGTGCCGGTGCCGATGTCGGTCATGTCGGTTTCAACCGTCACCACACCCTGGCCATCCAGGCGCACGCGGGCGGCTGACTTGGTGACCAGGTTGTTGCGAAAGCCGGCTGCCACCCCCATGCCCACCAGCCAACGGCCCTCGCGCACGCTGGCTGGCGTCGGCTTGCGGCGGGCCCAGCCGAACCGCTCCGCCCCCTGCTGCAGGCAGGCGATCAACTGGCGTTGCGAGAACGGACGCCCCGGCTTTTCCGGGTCCACCTGCGTGTCGTTCAGGATGCGGAACTGGATGGGGTCCATGCCCAGCTTTTCCGCCATCTCATCCATGGCGATCTCCAGCGCCATCAGGCCCGGCGCCTCCCCCGGCGCCCGCATGGCGTTGCCCTCCGGCAGGTCCAGCACGGCCAGGCGCATGGCGGTCAGGCGGTTGGCGCCAGCATACAACAGGCGGGTCTGCTGCACCGCCGTCTCCGGCTTACCATCGGGCAGGTCGCCGGACCAGCTTTCGTGGCCGATGGCGGTGATCTTGCCGTCCTTGGTGGCGCCGATGCGGATGCGCTGGATGGTGGCCGGACGATGCGTGGTGTTGTTGACGATCAAGGGACGGTGCAAGGCCACCTTCACCGGCCGCCCCGCCGCCTTGGCCCCCAACGCGGCCAGCAGCGCGTCACTGCGCACGAACAGCTTTCCCCCGAAACCGCCGCCGATGTAGGGCGAGATCAGGCGGATATTTTCCTCTGGAATGTTAAGGGTTTGCGCGACGTCCTTGACGCCCCATCGGATCATCTGGTTGGCGGTCCACAGCGTCAGCTTGTCGCCGTTCCAGGCGGCGATGCTGGCGTGCGGCTCCATCATCGCGTGACTTTGATCGGGCGTGGTGTAGGTCGCGTCCAGTTGCACCGGGGCGGCGGCGAAGGCGCTGTGGAAGTCGCCGGCGCCGGTGTCCGGTTCCCCCTTCGCCTCGGTGGCCCCCTCCCGGGCGGCGGCCAGGTCATAGGCGCCCGGTTCCGCCTGGTAGTCCACCTTGATCAGGCTGGCGGCGTCGCGCGCCTGCTCGAACGTTTCGGCCACGACCAGGGCCACGGCCTGATGGTAATGCTGGATGTCCGGACCGCCCAGCAGCTTGGCGGTGTTCCATTTGCCCTTGCCCAGCGGGCCGGCGGTTTCCGCCGTCACGATGGTGATGACGCCGGGGGCGGCCTGGGCGTCGGCCATGTCCATGCGGGTGATGCGGCCCTTGGCGATGGCGGCCCCCAGGACGTGGCCATAGGCCTGGCCCGCCACGACGTCATGTCGTTCGTAAGCGTAGGGGGCGGTGCCCGTGGTCTTCAGCGGGCCGTCGATGCGGTCGGTGGGTTTGCCCACCACGGTCAGTTGGTCGATGGGATTGGTGCCGGCGGGGGTGTCGAACTTCATGGCTCAGGCCCTCGCCTCTCTCAGCACGGCGGCCAGCGTGCGCTCCGCCAACTTGATCTTGAATGCGTTGTCCGGTGTCGGCCGCGCACCGGCCAACAGCAGGGCGGTCGTCTGCTTGGCCCCCTGCTTCAGGTGCGCTTCCGCCGCCTCCACCCGCCAGGGCTTGGGCGCCACCCCGCCCAGCGCCACCCGACCCCAGGCGATCCCATTTCCGCCCCCGTCGCCGCCATCGGGTTGCACGATGGCGGCGACGGACACCAGGGCGAAGGCGTAGGAGGCCCGGTCCCGCACCTTGTGGTACAGCTGCGCCCCGCCCACCGGCCGGGGCAGCGTCACGGCGGTGATCAGTTCCCCCCGCTCCAGCACGGTTTCCACATGCGGGGCGTCGCCGGGCAGCCGGTGAAGGTCGGCGATGGGGATGGCGCGGCTGCCGCCGTCCGGGCGGACGGTTTCGACCGTCGCGTCCAGCACGCGCATGGCCACCGCCATGTCGCTGGGATGGGTGGCGATACAGGCGTTGCTGGTGCCGATGACGCCCAGGCTTCGCGTGACGCCGCCGATGGCGGAGCAGCCGCTGCCGGGCTGGCGCTTGTTGCACGGCTGGTTGGGGTCATAGAAATAGGGGCAGCGGGTCCGCTGCAGCAGGTTGCCGGCCGTGGTGGCGACATTGCGCAATTGCCCAGACGCGCCGGCCACCAGGGCGCGGCTGAGCACCCCGTAATGGCGGCGCACCCGTGCATCGGCGGCCAAGTCGGTGTTGCGCACCAGGGCGCCGATACGCAGGCCGCCGTCCGGCGTCTCTTCGATCGTGTCCAGGCCTAGACCGTTCACATCGATCAGATGTGCTGGCGTCTCGATCTGCAGCTTCATCAGGTCCAGCAGGTTGGTGCCGCCGGCGATGAAGTGGGCGCCGGGGATGCTGGCCGCCTTGGCCGCGGCATCGGCCGGGGACGCGGCCCGCTCATAGGTGAAGGGCCTCATGCCGGGCCTCCCGCGGTCTGTAGGCCCGCCACCTCGGCCATGGCGTCCAGGATGTTGGAATAGGCACCACAACGGCAGAGGTTGCCGCTCATCCGCTCCCGCATTTCGGTGGCGCTCATCTGTGGCGCCGCCGTCAGGTCGCCGGTGACATGGCTGGGGATGCCGGCCTTGATCTCCTCAAGCACGGCGACGGCTGAACAGATTTGACCGGGGGTGCAGTAGCCGCACTGATACCCATCATGTTTCACGAAAGCGGCCTGCATGGGGTGCAGCCGGGCCGGCGTGCCCAGCCCCTCCACCGTCGTGACGCTGCCACCCTCGTGCATGACCGCCAGGGTGAGACAGGAATTGATGCGCCGCCCGTCGACGATAACGGTGCAGGCGCCGCACTGGCCATGATCGCATCCCTTCTTGGTGCCTGTCAGGCGCAGATGCTCGCGCAGGGCGTCCAGCAGGGTCGTGCGGGTATCGACCTCCAGCGTCTCGGCCTTGCCGTTCACGGTGAAGGAGACTTTGCCTTTTACGGGCGACGTCACAGGAGTCATCACGGGCACCGGACCGCTGCTGGTAGCGGCGGCGCCATCGCCGCCGGTGGATAGAGCCTGGCCGCCATGCGCGCCCGTCGTCAAGGCAACGGATGCCACCGCGCCGAGCAACACCCCGCGCCGGCTGACATCGGCATCATATCGGTTTCCCATGCCCCCTCCGCCAAGCTGCCAAGTGGTGTTTAATCCGCCGGCGCGGAATAGGTTCCACCGCGCCAGGCCGGAACGAGCGGGGATTTTGCCGCTTGTGGCAGGGTTCCCCTGTTGGAGACCCGATCCCATGACCAAGCCCCTGTTGACCCCCGGCGATCCCGTCGGCATTCCCGTTCCCCTACGCGCCTATATCCGCAAGCCCTCGCCCGCGACGATGCAGAACGCCCCCGGCCGCAAGGCGGCCTGGCTGTTGACCTATGAGGCCAAGCCCACCCACGAGATCGACAGCGTCACCGGCTGGGCGGGCGGCGGCGACCCGCAGCAGGACGTCCTGCTGGCCTTCGACACGCTGGAGGAGGCCGTGGCCTATGCCGAGCGCCACAACCTTCCCTATGACATCAGCGAGCCGGAACCCAGGGCCCGCCCCCTGCCCCGCCCCCAGACCCACCAGATGCGCCAGGTGCTGAGCGGGCCCACTATGGCACCCGCCCGGCAAGAGGATCCCCGCATCCGCGGGCACCAGACGGTGGTGACGACGCCGGGCCCGGTGGTTCCGTCCGCCATGGCGGCGGGGCAAGCGGCGCTGATCGACAAGGCGAACACGCCGCTGCCCTACCAGCCGGACCGGGACGTGGTGGAGGACGCCAGCGCGGACTCCTTCCCCGCCAGCGATCCCCCCTCCTGGACGCCGGTGACCGGCGCGGTGAAGAAGACACCCTGACCGGCCTTATCGGCATTCCCGCGGTCCCGTCCTTCAGGGATCGCTAAAAAAAGTCGGCTCCCGGCGTTTTTTTCCCCTGGTCCGGGGAATATCCCGCCGCTCCCACCCGTCTGAGGGGACAGGGATTGAGGGGAGCCGACCTATGACGCCGAAACGAAACCTGTTTGCCGCCGTGCTGATGCTGGCGGGATTACCTGCGGCCGCGCATGCCGCGGGTGATCCCACGGCCGGCGCCGCGGTGTTCAAGAAATGCGCGGCCTGCCACGCGGCGGAGCAGGGCGTGAACAAGGTGGGGCCCAGCCTGTATGGCGTCGTCGGCCGCCCCGCCGGCAGCATCGCCGGCTACAGCTATTCCCCCGCCGTGAAGCAGGCGGCGGCCAAGGGGCTGGTGTGGACGGAAGACGCCATCGTCGCCTATCTGGTCAACCCGCACAAATACCTGGGCGACTTCGTCGGCGATCCCTCGATTTCCAACAAGATGCCCTTCAGCCTGGCCGATGAGCAGCAGCGCCAGGACGTGGTCGCCTACCTCAAATCCCTGGCGCCGCAATGATGCGCGCCCTTTTCCTCAGCCTTCTGCTGGCCGTGGCCGGGTCCGGCGCCGCGCCCGCCCGCGCGGAAACGCCCGCCCTGGCGCCGGACCAGGCCGCCCTCCGGGCGGAGATGGCCCGCATCCACGCCGGCCATGTCGACGCCGATGCCCTGCAACGCATCGACAGCGACATCGCCACCCTGCACACCGGCGTCGCCGCCATGGATGCGACCTCGACCAGCGGCATTGCCGGCGGCGACCTGCCGCAAGGCCATTACCCCAGCCTGAAGGCGGCGCAATTCACCACCCCCGCCCCGGCTGCCTCAACCGTCAGCGTCACGGACACGTCTGCGCCCACCGCCGCCAAATGGACCCGCCTGGCCAGCTACGCGGCGGAAACGCCCAAGCCTGAAGCGGCGAAGGCCGAACCAGCCGCCGCCCCCGTCGCAGCAAAGGTCGCCGACAAGCCCCAGCGCACCTATGTCGGGCGCGAGACCTGCGAGAGCTGCCACCAGCAGGAGGCGACCAACTGGGCGCATACCGTCCACGCCAAGGTCTTCCAGCAGAACCCGCGCACGGAGCTTCAGGCGCAGAACTGCGAGGCCTGCCACGGCCCGGGTTCGGCGCATGTGGAGGACCCGTCCGACCTCACCACCATCATCAGCTTTTCCAAGAAAAGCAAAACGCCCATCGCGGAGCAGAACGGCCAATGCCTGGGCTGCCACGCCGGCGGTCAGCGCATTTTCTGGCATGACAGCGTCCACGACAGCAATCAGCTGGGCTGCGCCGACTGCCACAACCCCATGACCACCTTCGGCGCGCGCGGTCTGACGGCCCGGGAAAGCATCAACGAGACCTGCTTCCAGTGCCACAAGGCCCAGCATGCGGAGTTCGCGCGCCGGTCGCACATGCCCCTGCTGGAAGGCAAGCTGAGTTGCACCGACTGCCACAACCCGCATGGGTCGACCACCGCCCCCCTGCTGAAGGCCGACAGCGTGAACGAGGTTTGCTTCACCTGCCATGCCGACAAGCGCGGGCCCTTCCTGTTCGAACACGCGCCGGTGCGTGAAAGCTGCCTCAACTGCCATTCGCCGCACGGCTCCAACTTCGAAAGCCTGCTGACCGCGCCGCGTCCGGTGCTGTGCCAGCAGTGCCACTCGCAGTTCGGCCACCCTTCCGGCCTGCTGACGGCGGGCAACATGGCGCGCGGGCCGGGGCCCGACCCCCGCCTGATCGCCACCAGCTGCCAAACCTGCCACGTGAACATCCACGGGTCCAACAGTCCCTCCGGCGCACGGTTCGAACGATGAGACAGCGTCAGAAAAAGTCCACCCCGCGGCTGCCGACGCGCTATCTGGTCACGGCCGCCCTCCTGGAAATGGCCAGCGCCCCCATCGCGGCGACGGTGGCCCGGGCCGACAGCGGCACCACCGGCTATGGCGGGCCGGGCAACGTCCTGAATCCCACCGGCCAGATCATGAACCGGGCCCGGGACGATGACGGCCTGTCGGTCATCGACGACGTGACTCGCACGCCCACGGGCCTGATGTACCCCGTGCCCTACCACACGCCGGAAATGACGCAGAGCCAGAGCAACCCCGATTGGTGGACTCTGGGCTGGTTCGAGGCCGGCATCATGGGCACCTTCGGCCAGGACAGCCGGTCGGCCTCGCTGAATCGGTATGGCGACTGGAAGAACGGCTTCACCGTCACCAGCCTGGGGTTCGAGGCGGAGGACCGCAAGACGGCCCTGCATGTCTCCGCCTTCGGCCAGAACGTCGGCCGCACCGACCAGTATTTCCAGGTGGATGTCGGCCGCTACGGCGTCTATGACCTGCAGGCCTATTTCGACAGCATTCCGCACACCTTCTCCACGGTGGCCAAGTCGCTGTGGGATGGGGCGGGCACCGGCAACCTGACCCTGCGCGGCGGCCTGACGCCGGGCGCGTCCACCCCGGCGCAGGTCAACGCCGTGGCGGCGGCGGTGGGCCCCAGCACCCTGCGCATCCTGCGCGAAAAGGCCGGCAGCTCGCTGACCTACACGGCGGATGAGCATACCGAGCTGTTCCTGAAAATCTCGGACGAGCGGCGCAACGGCACCCAGCCCATCAGCGCCACGTTCGGCATCCCGTTCCAGAACGGCGCCACCCAGCTGATCCAGCCCATCCACTATCAGACGGTCGACGTCACGGGAGGGGTGCGATACCGGGAGGAGAGGTTCCAGGCGAACCTGGCCTATGCCGGCTCGTTCTTCCGCAACGACATCCTGGACCTGACCTGGCAGAATCCGGGCCTGACCTCCAACACCGCCCCCGGCGCCTACATCCCCCAGATGGGGCGCCTGAGCCTGGCGCCCAACAACGACTATCATACCGTGAAGGGCGACCTGGCGATGCAGTTGTCGCCCTCGTCGCGCTTCACCGCCAGCCTGTCCTACAGCCTGATGCGCCAGGACGACGCCCTGCAGGCGCCGACCACCGGCAGCGCCGTGATCACCAGCGGCGCCGACACCATCAATTTGAGCCAATGGAACAGCGCCTCGGCCCTCAGCCAGCCGACGGCCAACGCCGCCATCAACATCCTGAACGCGGTGGCGCAGTACCACTACACCGTCAACCCCGACCTGGGCCTGACGCTGGAGGTGCGCGACCGGGATGAGTCCAACCGCACCAATTACGTCGCCTTCAACCCCCAGACGGGGCAGTACGGCTACATCGCCATCGATGGCGGCCTGGCACCCTTCGTGCCGACCTTGAGCGGCGTCTACCAGGTGAAGACCCCCGGCAGCCTGGTCCAGATCCGCAACATGCCGTTCGCCAACAACAATCTGCAGGTGACGGCCAAGGCGGCCTATCGCCTGGACACGCATTGGAAGCTGGATCTCAGTTACGAGAACGACACCATCGACCATACCGTGCGTGAGATCACGGACGCCCACGACAACATCGCCCGGGCCCAGTTGAGCACCACCGGGTATGAGTGGGGCACCGCCCGCCTGTCGTACGAGTTCGCGCGGCGCATCGGCAGCGATTACCAGTCCAATCCCTATACGCCGTATTATTCCGCGGCCCTGCCCGGCTATATCCCGGCCACACCGTCGGGCGATCCGGCCTTCGCGCTGGCCGACTTGCGCAAGTTCGACATCGCCAACCGGACGGAGCATGTGCTGCGCGGCCAGGCCAACTATATCCTGTCCCCGCGCAGCGACCTGCAACTGACCGGCGGCCTGAAGGTGGACGATTACGACGCCGCCTATGGCCTGCGGTCCACCCACGCCTTCGACATCACCACCGCCTATACCTACCAGATGTCGGCGGCGACCACCCTGACGGGCTACTTCACCTATCAGAACCAGGACCGCGGTGTGGCCAACATCGCCGCCACCGGTGCCGGCACCAGCGGCAGCGCCGGTGCGGCGGGCTATCCCCTGGCCAACGCCTGGACGGAGACAGTGGGGTCCGACAATTACACGGCTGGCCTGAACGCGCACCACAGCTGGGGTGTCGTCTCGGTGAACGCGGATTACACCTTCACCCGCGCCAGCACGGCCCTGGATTACGCCTACGCCGGAACAGGCGCCTTTTTCGGCGTGCTGTCACCGGCGCAGGCCGGCAGCCGCTTCCCCGCCATCACCTATGACAGCCACGCCGTCCAGACGGACGTGCGGTGGCAGATGTCGGAGGCGCTGTCCTATCGCCTCTACTATCGCTTCAATTATGAGCGGTTGGTGGACTTCCATTACACCGGGCTGGCGGCCGGCGCGATCAACAACAACACCTATCTGGGCGTCATTCCGGAGAACTATACCGTCCAGACCATCGGTCTGCTGGTCCAATATGTTTTTTAATGCCTTGCTTCGGGCGGCGCCATGGTGACGCCGTTGGAGTTCTTCATTGTTTCCAAGGTGGGCTGGTATCTGGTGGCGCCCAGCCATCTACTGGTCTGGACGGCGGTCGCCACCGTCTGGCTGGCAGCCCGGCGCCATGCGGCGGCCCTGTTGCCGGCCGTGGCCGGCGCCCTGTCGCTGCTGATCCTGCTCATCCTGCCGGTGGGCGACTGGGCGTTGCGGCCCATCGAGAACCAGTATTCCCGGCCCACGACGGAACCCGAGGCCATAGACGGCATCCTGGTCCTGGGCGAAGGCCTGAATGGCGAAGCGTTGCGTAGCCGGGGCGTGCCTGGCGTGGGGCCCGACGGGGGCACCCTGCTGGCGGCGGCGGCGTTGGCGCGCCGCCATCCGGAGGCGCGCGTCATCTTCAGCGGCGGGGCCGGCGACATCGGCGGCATCGGCGTGGCGGACGCGGTGGTGGCCCGGCACGTCTTCGCCGACCTGGGTCTGGACGACGCCCGGGTCAGTTATGAGGGACGGTCGCGCACCACCCTGGAGAATCTATTGTTCGCCAAGGATGTTGCGCAGCCTCAGGCCGGGCAGCGCTGGGTGCTGGTGGCGTCGGCCTACCATATGCCCCGCGCCATGCTGTCGGCCGCGCGCGCCGGCTGGCAGGTGACGCCCTGGCCATCGAACTACCAGACGGCGGCCCAGGGGCGGCAGCATCACCTGTCGCTAGCCGCCAATCTGGCCCACCTTGACCTGGCGGCGCATGAGGCCCTGGGGCTGCTGGCGTACAGACTGGCCCATGGCACACCCACCCATACCACCCAGGGGCCGGCGTGACAGCCCCCCTCTGGATCGGGCCCGCCCCCGCCCCACCGCTGCTGACCGAACTGACGGCCTCCCATTGGGCGCTTTGGGGAGAGTGCATCGCCTTTCCCGGGCTGATCAACTCCCACGACCATCTGGTCTTCAACTGCTATCCCCCCACCGGCGCACCGCCCTACGACGACTTCCTGGGGTGGAGCCGGGATGTGCAGGCGGATCGCGCCCTGGTCCGTCGCATCGAGGCCATCCCCGCCGCCTTGCGCCGGCAGGTCGGCCTGTTGAAAAATCTGCTGTGGGGGGTAACGGCGGTGGTGGACCATGGCGGTGCCCCAGGCGACGGGCCTATCGGCGTGCTGGCCCCCTATCAGGACCTGCACTCGCCGGAGCTGGCCAGCCCCTGGCGCTGGCTGGGGGGCCTGGGGCCGGCGGTGCTGCATCTGGCGGAGGGGGTGACGGCGGACAGCCGCCGCCGGGCGCTGGACTTCCTGAGGGAAAACCTGTTCCGGCGGCGGGTCGCCGGCGTGCATGGGGTCAGCCTGGCGGGAGAGGATTTCCGGCGGCTGGCCTCATTGATCTGGTGCCCCGCCAGCAACCTGTTCCTGTTCGGCCGGACGGCCGATGTGACGGCGGCCCTGCGCCATACCCCGGTGCTGTTCGGCACCGACGCCACCATCTCCGCGCCCGGCACACTGTGGGACCATCTGCGCCAGGCCCGGGGCCGGATACCCGACGCGGCGCTGTTCGACGGCCTGACGGGCGCGGCGGCGCGCTTCTGGCGGCACGCCGCCCCGAACGACTTGGTTATCGCCCGGCGGCGCGCGGTCGATCGCTGGGACGCCTTTTTCGCCCTGACGCCGGCGGACATCCTGCTGGTGGTCCGGGCCGGCCGGCCGGTGCTGGTGGACGGGGACTTAGGCGCCCCATCCGGCTACGGCCGCCTGACCGTGGGCGGCCGTATCAAGCATGTGGATCTGGCGGTGGCGGAGATGCTGGCGGCACTTAGGCCTCAGCTGGACACGGCCGCGCTGCTGGACCGGTTCGGCGCGGTGGCGGAATAGATCGCCAGCGTTTCGACGCCGAAATGCCGCCACAGCACCCGCTCAACCGCCAGGCCCGCCTGGGCCAGGCCGTCCAGCATGCCGGCACAGTCACCATGGCTTGTCAGCACGAAATAGGCCTTGCCGCCGGGCTTCAGCATGCCGGGCAGGCCGGCGGCCAGCCGGTCGATGACGTCCGGGCTGCGCCAGGAGCGCTCGAAGGTGGTGGCGGGCGTGCCCCGGAACTTCGGCAGGGAGAACAGCACCAGGTCGAAGGTGCGGCCGGCCACTGGCGCGAACAGGTCCCCCTGCTGGACATCGACCGCCAGAGTGTTCAGCAGGGCGTTGGCGCGGGCGCAGGCCACCGCCTCCGGCACCACGTCCACCGCCGTCACCTGATAGCCGCGCGTGGCGGCGAAGATGCCCAGCACGCCGCAGCCGGTGCCCACGTCCAGCGCCGTCGCCCCGGCGCCCAGCGGTTCCAGCAGCGGGCTGGTGGCGATGAACTCCGCCAGGAAGCGTCCGGTGCGGAAGACCACGGGGTTGAACACGCCGGGCCAGACGGCGAAGGACCGCCCCCGGATGGTCTCGAACACCGGGCGGCGCAGGCGCCGGCGCAGCACGGCGCGCTTGGCCGCCATCCAGGGCGCCCACAACAGACGGGTGGCGGGGGCGACGGGCGGGGGCGGCGGGGCCGGCCGGGGATGGGACATGACGGGGCTCATAGCTTGAGGCTGCAGACGCAACGCCGGCAGGTCGGGTCGCTGTGCATGTCGAGGCCGGCGCGAAAGGCCCGAGCGGCCGGGCCATTCAGGATTTCCGGCAGGGTCCCATCGCTGCCAAGCGTGCCGATGGGCTCGTGGAAAAAGCAGGGGCGCACGGTTCCGTTGGCCTCCACCACCGTGGAGATCCAGGGCGCGTTGCAGCGCACCGGCGGGGGAGGCGCCAGGCCCAGCGCGGCGCGGTAGTGCGCGACGATGCGGCTGAGCCGGGCGGGGCTTTCCTGGATGAAGCGGCTGGCGAAGTCGCCGGCATGGTTGGCGGCCAGCGCGCCCAGGATGGCGTCGAGGGCGTCGCACTGGTCCGCGTCCAGCCCCACATCCTCCACCCGGGGGCCTTCCCAGCCCTGCGGACGGTTGAAGGCGGTGGAACTGAGATCGGCCCCCAGGAAAGAGATGCTGTCCAGGCCCAGCGCCTTGGCGGCATCGACCGTGGCCGGCAGGTCCAGGAAATTGCCCCGCTGGACCACACAGCGCCCCGCCACCGGATAACTCGCCCGCTGCTGGCGCAGGGCGTCGACGCCGGCGGCCAGCGACGCATACGCATCCTTGATGCCACGGATGCGGTTGTGCGTCGCCTCGGGCCCGTCCAGGGAGACGATGACCTCATCGCACCAGGTCACGATGGCGGCGGCATGCCGTTCCAGCAGCAGGCCGCTGCTGAGCAGGGTGATCTTGAGCGGCAGCGTCTTGAGCGCGGCGCACAGGGCCCAAAGATTGGGGTGCAGCAAGGCCTCCCCACCCGACAGCACCACCCAGCGCACGCCCAGGGACTGGAGGTCCGCGACCAGCCGGTCCACCGTCGCCGGGTCCAGGCTGCTGCCATTGCGATTGGCCTTCCAGATATCGCACATGACGCAGCGGCAGTTGCAGCGGCTGTGCGGCATCAGGGTGACCACGGGCACCCGCGACAGGCGCCGGCCCCGCCAGGCGCGCGCTATGGCGAAATCGCCCATGGCTCAGAACCCCTGGATTTCGGGGCGCCGGTGGGGGAACAGCTTGTTCAGCAGGCGCAGTTCCACCGGGAAATCATAGAATTGCGCCCTATAGCGCCAGGACGCCAGGACGCGCAGGGCGACGCGGCCGATGCCGCCCAGGCGGGTGTCGGTGATGGTGGGGTATCGGGCGTGAAGCACCCGCTGGAAATTGGCGATCTTGCGGCGGATCCGGTCGTTCATCCACGGCAGGTCGGACGACAGATGCTGGGCGAACCTCTCCCACTTCGCCTCCGTCCAGGTCGTGACGTCCTTGGGGTATTCGAAGCCAGCGGCCTCCGCCTCCTGCGACATGGCGCCTTCCACCGGCACTGGGCTGTAGATGTAGATGACGATCTCAGTCGCTGGATTAACGTTCTTCAGCATCCGTATGAATTGGATGGTATTTTCCGCATCCTTTTCCGGATCGGGCGGATTGCCGATGATGAAGGACATCTCCGGCACCACGCCAAAGCGGCGCATCTTCTCCGCCACCGCCAGGATGGTGTTGCCATCCTGCTTGCCGCCCTTGTTCATGCGCTCCAGCATCGCGGCGTCGCCGGACTCCGCCCCCATGAACACCATCTTCAGGCCGCTGCGGCTCAACTTGGTCCAGGTGTCGTCACTGAACTTCAGCATGGTGTCGGCACGGCCGAAACCCCACCAGCCGATACCCAGCGGCGTGATGCGCTCCGCGAACTCGGCGCAGCGGGCCTCGTTGACGAAGAAATTGTTGTCGTAGAACTCCACCGCCGTGGCGCCGTGGTCGCGCACCAGCCGCTCCACCACCGCGGCGGCGCGTTCCGCCGTCTGGGCGGAATAGCGGCCGTTCACCTTGTGCACCACCGCGCAGAAATTGCACTGGAAGGGGCAGCCATAGCTGGCGTGGTGGGCCATGGTGCGCGAGCCGAGGAAGGATGGCCGGGCGTAAACGTCCATGTCCACGCGGTGATAGGGAAAATCCGGCAGGGCGTTGATATCGGGCACCGGCGGCTTCGGGTTCAGGTGAACCGCACCTTCCGTGTCGCGCCAGCCCAGGCCGGGCAGTCCGGTGACATCCTCCCCCGCCCGGATCTTGCGCACGAAGTCGCCGAAGGCCAACTCGCAATGGCCGCGGAACAGATAGTCGACATACGGCTCCCGCATCAGGATCTGGCCGTGCAGGGTGGGGAAATAGCCGCCCCAAACGATAATGAGACGGGGGAATTCGACCTTCAGCGCCTTGCAGATGGGTACGGCGTCGGTCAACTGCGGTCCCGGCATCACCGTCAGGCACAGGATATCGGCCCCGGTCTCCACGATGGCCTGGCGCAGGGCGGCCAGCCCCTGCGGCACCAAGTTGCCGTCGATGATGCGGTAGTCCTCCCACCCCTCCAGCATCGCGCCCACGGCCAGCAGCGCCAAGGGCATGACCGGCTTCCGCGAGGGGGAACTGACCGGATTGTAGAACAGGATCATGGCGCGGGCGCTTCCCTTAGATGTGCCGCAGGAGGGTCAGATGATGATCGGCCAGACCGGCCAGGCCGGACCAATCGGCCGCCCGCCTTTCCCACCGCATCAGACGGGTCAGGCGGCGCGGATGGCGTTCCAGTCGCGCGAACAGGTCGGACGGCGGCAGGAACAGGCCCACTGGATGCACGGACAGGACCTGGAAGGACGGGGCGAAGGCGCGGGCGATGCCCCCCGGCGTCCAGTAGCGGATGGGGATGGTCGTGCCGCCGATGTCGGCGGTGGACCGGCCGGACCAGCGCCGCACCGCTGTGCGCCGCAGCCGCGGGCCGTACCACAGCGTTTCCCAGGCGCAAAGACGCCCCATGACCACCAGGGCCACCACGCCCCCCGGCGCCACGGCGCGATCCAGGGCCCGGACCAGGGGCGCCAAATCCATGGCGCAGTTCAGGGCGCCGAAGTTGGACAGCACCACGTCGTGCGGGCCGCCCAGATCGCCTGGCGCATTCAGGTCGACGATGCGGGTGTCGACCCGGTCGCCCATGCCGAAGCGCGCGGCCTTGTCGGCGGTGACCCGCAGCATGGCGGGGGAGCCGTCGGCGGCTGTCACCCGCGCGCCGGCATGGGCCAGCCACAGCGCGTCCTCCCCCGTGCCGCAGCCCAGGTCCAGGGCGCGCATCCCCCGCCGCACATGGGGGGCCACCCGCCGCCACACCGCGTGGCGCAGCCAGCGGCCGGGAATGCTGTGGGCGAAGCCGGTGTCGTAATCGTCGGCGAAGCGGTCGAAGGCCGCCGCTTGGGCAAGCGCATCAGCCATGTTCCACCTCATGCCGGGTCGCGTACATGGCGAGCCGGCTGACCAGGGAGGAGGCGCGCGCCCGCGCCTGGCGCAGCAGGTCGGGGCGCGGCGCCGCCTCCAGCCGGCCCAGCCGGCTTTCCGCCGCCAGCCAATGCTGGGCGTGGCGGTAGAAGCGGCGTGACCTGCGGCCGACCACCGTCAGGGCCCGGTCGCTGCTTTCATGCCAGGCGCCGCCGCCCGCGATGCGGTCGGCAACCTTGTCGTAATAGGGCGTCCCCTTGATGGGATAGCTGATGGTGGTCAGCACGTCGTCGGGGGCGGACAGGCGCAGATGGCGGGCCGTCTCATCAATGTCCTGCCACGTCTCGCCATCATAGCCCAGCATGATGAAGGTGCCGGCGCGGATGCCCCGGCTTTGCACCAGGGCGATCATCTCGCGCATACGCACGGCGTTGGTGCGGCGCTGCATGGCGTCCAGGATGCGCTGCGACCCGCTTTCGGCGCCGATCCAGATGCGGTAGCAGCCCAATTCGGCCAGCAGGTCGGCCACCCGCCCGTTCAGCCTGTCCTCCCGCGTGATCGTCTCGAACGGGTAGCGCAGGCCCCGGCGCTTCATTTCGGCGGCGAATTGTTCCAGCCATTTCTGATTGATGGTGAACACGTCGTCGGCAAACCACAGCTGGTCGGGCGCGTAGGTGTCGCGGATGAATTCGATCTCATCGGCCACGTTCTGCGGTGACCGGCGGCGGTGGCTGTGGCCGAAGACGGAATGGCTGCACCAGTTGCAGGTATAGGGGCAACCCCGCGCCACGATGAGGGAGACGGAACGGACGCCGTGATGCGTCTTCCAAGTCTGCAGATAGCGTTCCAGGTCGATGGCGCCCCGGTCGGGGAAGGGCTGGGCATCGAGGTCGGCGATCTGCTTGCGCGCCGGCGTGCGACGCACCCCGCCATCCTTCCCGCGATAGGCGATGCCGTGGATTTGGTCCAGGCCCGTCAGGCCGTGGCGGGCCAGATGGGGGATCAGCTCCGCCAGGGTCAGCTCGCCCTCCCCCGACACGACGATGTCGCCGCCGCGCGCCAGATATTCCTCGGCGTAGTTCGCCGGCTCCGGCCCGCCGAAGATGACCGTGGCGCCCGCCGCCTTGGCCGCCGTCGCCAGGCGCAGGGCGTTGCCCCGCGTCATGAGGTTGACATAGATGCCCACCACCGGGGGCCGCTTCGCCGCGAGGGTGGCCATGGCCGTGGCCATGTCCATGAAGGTGCTGTCCATCACCTCCACCGCGAAGCCCTGGGCCTTGAGGTGGGAGGAGATGTAAAGCAGTCCCAGCGGCGGATAGGGCTTCATCACCGCCCGTTCCGCCGGATCCTCCATCAGGAAATAGCCGTGGGTCAGCAGGATGTCGGTCACGGCGCCGCCCTGCGTGCCGTGACGGGATGGGGCATGAGGCGCAACAGGTGCAGGCGCGCCCAGGACAACGGGATGGCGATGCCGCAATAGGCGACAAAGGCCAGCGCGCGCAGGTGGCCGCCCTTCGCTGTCCTACCCGCCAAAACGTCCCGCAGGTGCGCCAGCGTGCGGCGCAGCCGGAAATCCCGATGCACATAGGTGTGCAGGTGCCGGTAAAACGCCGTGGTGTAGGGGCCGCGGTACAGCATGGCCATGTCGGACGACACGTCCCAATGCCGCTTTTCCCGCAGTTGGTTCCGCACCCGGTCGTGAAACACCGTCCCCGGCAGGGGGTAGGACACGGAAATGCCGATCTCATCCGGCCGGGTGGTCCGCAGCATGGCCAGGGTCTGCCCGATCTCCGCCATGCCTTCGCCAGGATAGCCGAACTGGAGGAAATGGCCGACACGTATGCCGGCCGCCTTGAGGCGGGCGGTCGCCGCCGCGATTTCCCCGGTCGACAGGTCCTTGTCCATGGCGTCCAGGATCTTCTGGCTGCCGGACTCCGCCCCCAGCCAGACGACGTCGCAGCCCGCGCGCCTCAGATCGTCGACCGCCCCATCGCGCAGCACCAGGTCGGCGCGGCTGAGGCACTTGAAGGGCACCTTGACGCCCAGTTCCTCGATGGCGTCCGCGAACTCCCCCCACCAGCGGGGCTTCAACCCCATGATGTCATCCATGAACCAGATGTAGTCGGGGGCCGCCAGACGGACCAGGCGAGCCAGTTCCTCCGCCACCGGGCGGGCGCCACGCACGGCGTAGCCCTGACCCCAGATGGGCTTCGCGCACCAATTGCACGCATACGGGCAGCCGCGCGACGTGACCAGGTTCAACGCGAAAAAGCCATGGTGCCGGTGCCAGATCTGGCGGTACGCCGCCATGTCCACCAATTCCCAAGCGGGCGTGGGCAGGGCGTCCAGATCACGCAGTACCTCCCTCTTGGGATTGCGCATCGTATCCCCGGCACGACGCCACGCCAGACCTTTGATGGCGGACAAGTCATCGACGCCGGCGCGCCAGGCGGCCGTCAGTTCGGCCAGCGTCGCCTCCCCTTCGCCCACGATGACGGCGCTGGCGCCGGCGTCGAGGTAAAGGTCGGGGTGGTCGGCGGCGTCGGCGCTGCAAATGGCGACCTTGGCGCCAGCGGATTTGGCCGCCGCGATCATGTCCAGTGCCGCCAGCCGCATGGCCGACAGGCACATCTTGGACAGGTAATTGAAATTGTCGTCGTAAAGGACGGCGATGTCCGGCCGCACCTCGGCCACCCGCGCCGACCATTCCGCCACGCTGTCGGCGATCATGGCATCGAAGAAGTGCACCTCATGCCCGGCCGCCTGAAGCGTGCCGGCGGCATAGAGGGTACCCAGGGGGGGGAACGGTTGATGTTCCGCCCAGCGTACCGGGTCCAGGCGCAGGAAATAGACACTGCCGACGAATATGCGAAGCATCCGCCATCCCATCGCGGAGGAAGAATGGAAACGGGCCCCCGGCCCGTCCCTCTAACCAAGGACGGAAACCGGGGGCCCTTTATTCCCTATCGGCTTACCGGGAAATCACGGCCAGCGAGGCGCCAGTGATGGCCAACTGGCTGGTTACCTGGACGATGTCCATCAGGATGCTGTCCCAGGTGAAGTGGCGCAGCTTGCGCGGCACGACGATGACGGACCCGGGCGCCAGCTTGGGCGCGGCGGACAGCCAGCCCCCGCCGTTCACCTGCACGGCGGAACCATCGGGCTGCACCACGAAGACATGGTCGTCGTCGGCGATTTCCGTCATGCCGCCGGCCATGGCGATGTAATCGTCCACGCTGCGGTCGGTGCGGAACTGGATGCCGCCGGGCGCCATGACCTCACCCGACACCACCACGGCGCTGGGCTGGCGCGGCACCACCAGTTGGTCGCCCGGTTCCATGACGATGTCCAGTTCCGGATGGGCCGCGATCTCGCGCGGGTCGACATGCACCGACACCCGGCCGCTGGCGGGTCCGGTGCCCTGGCGCAGCCGGTTGATCATCTGGGTGACGTAGGCGATCTCCCCATCCGTGACCTGCACCTTGCTGCTGGTGTTGCCGACGATGGACACGATCTGGCGTTCCAGGGCGTCCGCCTCCTTCTGCAAGGTGTCGCGCTGGGATTCCGCCACCGACTGGCGCAGGAAGACGACGCCCGCCGGGTAGGCGGCGTCGGTGAAGCCCCCGGCCCGCGCCAGCACGGACGACAGATGCTCACCCCGCAGGATCTCATACCCGCCAGGGAACTTGACCTCACCCGCCAGGGTCACATCCCCGGTGTCGCGGTCGGAGAAGACCGGGTTGAAGCGCACGCGGTCGAACGGCTTCAGCGCCACTTGCGCGAACTGCGCCACCGGCAGGCCATAGGTGTGCCGCACGGTACGCGATAGGCCGGAGGCGTTGTCGATCTCCGCCGACGTCACCTCGAAGGCATGCAGATCCACCTTGGGCGTCAGGCCGCCCGACGCTTGCACCAGCTTGTCCAGCGTGGCGCCGGGCATGACCAGGAAGTCGCCTGGGCTGTTGACCTCGCCCACCACCGTGACGTGATAGTTGGCCAGCGTGCCGACCAGCAGACGGCGGGCGTCATCGTCCAGGCCCACGAACAGGCGCAGCGGCGGCCGCTTCGGCCGTTGGGCCAGCGCCTGGGCGGCACCCAGTTGGCTGGGGCTCAGCGCGCCGGTGCCGGTGACGGGCAGCGCACCGGACTGCTCCTCGTCATCGTCCGCACGGGTGGTGGTGCCGTCCTGGCTGGTGATGACTTCGGGCGGTGCCACGATGCCGGGATTCAGCCGCTCCTCCTCCGGCCGGGGCGGGCCCTGGTCCTGGGCGGATTGCGCCTGCTGGCCCATCTGTGCGGCGGCGAAGGCGGCATAAGCGGGGTTGGTGCCCGCCAGGGCTGGCGCGCCCTGGCCCAGCACGCCGCCGGACGGCATGCCCTGCCCGGCCGGCAACTGCATGCCTTGAAGGGCGGCCAGCTGCGCCAGGCGCGGATCCGCCGCGGCGCCGGGTGGCAGGGCGGCCATCTGCGCCTGCAAGGCCATGGCCGTGGCGTCGGGCGCCGGCGGCGGGGCCACCGGATCGGGGTGGTCGTTCACCTTGCGCGTCGGGTTGCGCTGCTGCTCACCGGCCTTGCGGGCGATGTAGCGCATTTCCGCCACGTTGGTGATGTAGACGACGTCATTGGATTGCAGGGCCACATCGGCCTTGCCTTCCAGAACGTCGGAGACGGCGAACGGGATGACCGTGCGCTGCAGGGTCGCCGGATCCAGGCGGATGACCGCGTCGGCCAGCAGATAGGGCAGAGGCCGCCCCACCGTTGGCGTGAACATGTCGCTGGAGCCGAGAAGGCCGCGCAGGGAGCGCACGGTTTCCAAAGGATAACTGCCGTTCAGCGTGGTGGCGCCGCGCAGTTCCACCTTGGCCAGGGAGACGTCGGCGGTGGGGGCCACGAAGACAACATCGCCGTCCCGCACGGTGGCGGTGCCGCCGGCCCCCACCTGGACCATCTCCCGCTTGCCATCCTCCCGCGTGCGCAGGATGGAATAGCGATAGCTGCCCCGTACCTCGGTCCCGCCGGCCATGGCCATCAGCGTGGTCAGCGGGGTGGCCTGCTGACCGGCCGGCAGTTCATAAATGGCCGGCCGCTTCACCTGGCCGACGATGGCCACAGCGCTGGTCTGCAAGGGCACGACGATGCGGTCCCCCTCCGCCAGCGGGATATCGTGGCCGGAGGCGTCGCCCATCAGCAGGGTGTAGAGGTCCAGACGGAAGCTGCGGCCGCCGCGCACCACCTGCACGTCCCGCAGGGACCCGGTGTTCTTGACACCGCCCGCCAGGCTGAGCGCGTCCATGGCGGTTGCCAGGCCCGACAGGGTGAACAGGCCCGGCGCGTTGACCTCGCCCGCCACGCGCACCGCGATCTGGCGTACCGCGCCCACGGAAACCAGCACCTCGGTTCCGGTCAGGGCGCGGCTGGCGGCATCCTCCAAATCTTCACGGAAGGCGCCGAAGGGGCGGCCCGCCCCGGCGATGGGCGGCAGGCCCGGGAAGACCACCCGGCCATCCCGATCCACCCGCGTGCGATAACTGGCGTTCTGCTGGCCGCGCAGGGTCAGGACGATCTCATCCCCCTCCCCCAGGACGTAGCTGTCCTGCAGGGCGCCGCTCTGCCGGACGACCACCGGTCCGCCCCGGCCGAAGACCTCATAGCCGTATTGGCGTATGGGCTGTCCCGCCCGGGCGCTCATCAGCCGCTCGATGGCCGACGGCGGGCCGTAGATCTGGGCGCCCGGCCCCTGGGGACCATAACCAGGGGGATTCTGCATCTGCACGTCGGGTTGCAGGGACGGCACGGTGGACTGGCCGGTCAGGCGCTGCTGCACCGTGCGCAGCAGGTCGCCCGTCAGGTCGTTGCCATTGCCACCGCCCAGCAATTGCGCCAGGCCCTGAGCCTGCGCCAGGCCCGGCGTCACGCCGGACGCCAGCGCCGCCAGCAGCAGCGCGCGGTGCGCCCATGTGCGGCCAGACCTCATCGTCGCCCCATTTCTTTTCGTCATCGTGTCAGGCCTTTACCAGCCAGGGTGTCTTGTGCAGCGCCTGCCGGAACAACAGGCGGAATAACCAGGTCCAGGACGGCGCCGCCGGCACCAGGGCGCCGGACCAGGCCCACGCGGCGCGCAGGTCGCCCCGGGTCAGCCAGACCGCGCGCAGCAGCAGGCTGGCGCGGATGCGGGGATGATCGACCGGCACGCCGGCGGCCTGGCAGGCGCGCTCCATGACCCGCACATCGCTGGCCAGCCGCCCGCGCGGGTCCATCCCGCTGTGGAAACGGCCGGGCCGCGCCCGCCAGCGAGAAATGGGCCGGTCCAGATAGGTGACCACTCCCCCCGCGCCGCCACCGGCTACGCGGGTGAAGACGGCGGTGGCCAATTGGTCGGTGTGGCTTTCATCATTGGGATCGAAGCGCAGATGCCCCCGCCCGCCGCCCAACCAATAAAGGTTGGCGCCCAGCGGGCCGTAGAGCATGGCCCCGGTGGCCAGGGATTGGGTCAGGAAGTCCCGCGCCGACAGCCCAGCGGCCCCCCGCCACAGGATGCGACGGGCCACGCGCTGGGGCCGCAGCGCCTCATCCACAATCTCATAGCTGGCGATTCCCAGGCAGGCGCCGGCGGCCACCATGCGATCGCGCAACGCGATCAGGCCCCTGCCGTGCACCAGGTCGCCCACCATCAGGAACAGGGCGAAGCCGAAGCCCATCTCCTCCGCCGCCTCGATGGCGCGGTTCCAGTTGGCGACGCGGCCCAGGTTATGGGCGTTGCGGCAGAGCGTGATGGCGGCGCCCTGCGCGTCGCGGGGCGGCAGGGCGTCGGCGCTGCCGTCGGTGGAGGCGTTGTCGCGCACCACGATCTCATAACTGTCCGGCGGCAGGCCGGCCGCCGCGACGGAGGCCACCGTCTCGGCCAGCAGGGCGCCGCCGTTGTAGCTGGGCACCAGGATGGCGATCTTGGACGCGCGCATTTGTCAGCGGCGCTCCGCCATGGAGGCATCCAAGGCCCGGCCGCGCAGGTGTACGGCGGCGGCAGCCAGCAGGGCCCCGAGGATGACGCCCAGCGCCAGGAACAGGGGGCGGTTGGGCCAGACCCTCTCCCGCACGTCGGGCACGGTGGGGGGGTCGATGATGCGGAAGGCGAATTCCGTCTGCCCGTTGGCGTACATATAGTTCTGCAGCGTGCGCTCATATGCGCTGACCAGGGCGGCGTTCAGGGCGTTGCTGTTGCCCTCCTTCTGGGCGTTGGCCATGGCGCCGCGCAGATAGGCCAGGTTGCGGTTGGCGTCGGCCAGCGCGCGGTCCCGCAACTGGGCATTGGTCAGGGCGACCAGGTCACGCGCCCAGCGCACCGCCAGTTCGCGGTCCTTCCAGGTGATGGCCAGGGTTACGATGCCGCTGCGCCGGTCCAGCGCGATGTCCCGGATGCTGCGGTTGAACAGCTTGAAGCCGCGCCGCAGGGTCGGCACCTCGTCCGCCGGCACGGTCCAGCGCTTGGCGTCCGCGTCCCATTTGCTGGCGAACAGCACCGGCAACAGGTTCTGCTGGGTGGCGTAGGTGTCGAACAGCTCACGCGAGCCCAGGACGGCCATGGCCTCATCCTCATTGGAGGAGGACTTGCCCAACAGGCCCGCGACACCGCCCAAGCCACCCAGTCCCCCCAGCATGCCCGAGGCACTGCCCAGGTCCAGGTTGCCGAAGCCGGCGCCGCTCTTGGACACCGGCATCACCATGACCTCGACCCGCCAGTAGGAGGGCAACAGGAAGGCCAGCGCCGTGGCGGTTGACACGCTGAGCAGGAACAGGGTGGCGGCCAAGATCCAATGGCGGCGCAACCGGCCGAGGAACAGGCCCAGGTTATCGCCCCCCTGGCCGCACGGCACCCAGGCCGCACCGATGTCCGGTTCGGATGGGGGTACGGTGCGCCCGGCCCACGCCAACTCTGGAGTATCCACGCCCACTATCCACACCCACTATCGTCTGAGACTGGCAGAACGACGGATGGCGGCGGGCCGATATTCCCCAAACGGGCAAAAATATAGTGCTTTCCAGCACGGGCATCCCCGGACCACTCTGCCCCCACTTCGAAGGTTTTCAGCGCATCGGGTGCAACAGTGGGAAGGACAGGGCTTGGACTTGCCGGCGGGCTGGCCGATCAGGCCATCGTCAGCTTTGGCAATTTCGCGCTGAACGTGACGCTGGCCCGCGCGTTACCGGCGGCGGACTATGGCGCCTACTCCGTGGCGCTGTCCTTCATCCTGGTGCTGAACACGCTGCACCAGGCTCTGGTGACCTACCCGCTGTCGGTACAGCCAGCACCGGGCGGGCGGCCCTTGCTTGTGGCGTTGATGCTGACGCCGCTGTGCGCCCTGGCCTTCCTGCCTCTGCTGGGGGTGGCCACGGTCAGCATCGGCCATCCGGGCCTACTGCCCGCCGCCGGGGCGGCGCTGGTCTGCTGGCAGATGCAGGAGGTGGTGCGGCGCGGCTTGCTGGCCGATGGCCGGCATGGGGTTCTGATCGCCCTGGACGCCCTGCGCTATCTGGGGCCGCTGGCGGCGGTGTGGGCGTTGCGCGCCCACCTGGACATCGGTGGCGTCTTCCTGCTGGTCGCCGCCGTGTCGGCCCTGGCCACCCTGCCGGTGGCGGGGCGCCAAAGGACCGGATGGGTGGCCGCCGCCCGCGACCTGCCAGAGGAGGCCCGGGGTAACTGGCGCCTGGGCGCGCCGGTGCTGGGGGCCAACCTGCTGGCCGCCCTGTCCACACAATGGTTCCTGTGGCTGCTGGCCTGGCATGACGACGCGCCCGCCGCCGCCGCGCTGGTGGCACTGGCCAATGTCGCGGCCGTGGCCAGCCCCGTGATCTTCGGCATGGAAAACATGCTGGTGCCGGAGGTGGCCCGCGCCCGGGACCGGCTGAGTTTTCCGGACCTGCTGCGCCTGGTGGGACGACGGGGCCTGGTGGCGGCCGGGCTGGTCGGTCCCCTTTTCCTGGCCATCGCCGTGGCGCCCGACTGGGCCGCCCGCATTTTCTACGGACGGGACAGCGCCTATGCCGCCCATCCCGACGAGTTGCGCCTGCTGACGCTGGCCTATGCCTGTTATCTGGCGGCCACGCTGTGCGGCGCCACGCTGCGGGGATACCGCGCCAGCGGCGCCGTTTTCCGCATGCAACTCTACCCGGCCCTGTTCGGCCTGACCCTGGGCAGTTGGCTCACCTGGCGGTTCGGCCTGACCGGCGCCTGCGTCGCCTCGGTGATGGCCGGCGCGCTGCGCGCCGCCGTCGGCTTCTTCCACCTGCTGCGCTTGCGGCCCTTGACGGCGGCGCCGGCCGCCCTGGCGGCATCATGACCCCCGATCCCATCGCCCCCATCGAGCGCCGGCTGTGGCAGGCGCTGCTGCTGTGCGTGCCGGTCTCGGCCACGCCCCTGCTGCCCTTCGGCAACGGCACGCTGGCCCGGCCACTGGCCATCGTGCCGGCGGCCCTGTTGCTGATCCTGGCCGCCTACCGCCTGCTTGTCCTGGGCCAGCGGCCCCGCCTGGCCGCCGATGGCTTCGCGGCCCTGGGTCTGTTCACCCTCTACATCATCGTCAGCGGGCTGGGCGTTGTGATGGTGCAGCCGCCCGATGCCTTCAAGGGCCAGACACCACTGGACAGTTTCATCCGGGCGCTGCTGACCTGGGGCGTCGGCGTGGCCTTCTACGTCACCGCGCGCCTGCACATCCGCACGGCGGCCGACATCCAAATGACGCTGCGCTATCTCTTCATCGGCATGGCCGCGTCCATCGCCTTCGCCGGGGTGCAAGTGGTGGCCATGGCCGAGCATGGGGAGTTGCTGCGCGTTGTCCAGGCCATCACCGACCTGATCGCGGTGCGCTATGACGGGCTGGTCAGCCGGGCCCAGGGCATGACGTTCGAGCCATCGTGGCTGGCCACCCAGATCATCGTGCTGCTGATCCCGGCCCTGATAGCCCGCGCCATGGCGCGCCAGGAAGGGGTGGGACTGCCCGCCCTGCCCGGCCATGCCCCGCGCCTGGGTGCCGGCTTCGCCGTCGCCATCGGTGGCCTGCTGTTCTCCGGTTCCCGCTTCGGCCTGGCCTGCATCGTCGCCATGCTGGGGCTCAGCGTCTTTCTCGCCGCCCTGCGCGGGCGCATCCTGGCGGCGGTGACCTTCCTGGGCGTGCTGGCGGCTGGCGGCGGCGCCCTGGCGGCGATGAGCGGGCTGGGCACCGGGGCCGGCGCCAGCTATGTCATGGGGCCCGTCGCCTATCTGACCCAGTCCGCCGACCTCAACAGCATCGCGGGCGGCGATCTCGCCACTGGGATCACCGACGCCCTGGCCCTGGCTGGCCGGTTCGCGGCGGCGGAGGCGTCCGCGCTGACTTGGCTGGACCATCCGGTCTTGGGCGTCTCCCTGGGCAACAACTACCGTTATTTCGGGGAATACGCCCCTGACTGGGCCTTCAGCACCCAGCTGTTCACGCAGGGCGCCAAGGAGGGTATCGGCTGGCTGGACCCCAATTCCCCGGAAAAGGGCAACGCCAAGAACCTGTTTCTGCGCCTGCTGTCGGAAACAGGGGTGGTGGGGTTCGTCCTGTTCGTCATCTTCTTTTGGCGTCAACTATTCCGCGGTCCGCCGCACGACGCCTTCCATGGTTATTTCCGCCTGGCCAGCGCCGCGGCGCTGGGCTTCAGCTTCCTGAACCAGGACACCTTTGTCGACGCGGGGTTGTGGATCCCGCTGGCGATCTGCTGCGCCATGAACCACCTGGGTCCGCAACATTCGGCGCCGGTCAGGGAATAGAGACAGGTCCCCATCCGTCATGGGTACAGGGGCACGCTTCCGCCCCCGACCCAGGTAGACCATGGATACCCTCTTCAGCCCGCCGCCTCCCAGCGCGCCCGCGTTGCGCATCGCCTTCGTGACGACCCGCGACCTGGCGCAACGCAACGGCCGCACCCCGATCATGGGCCATATTCTGGACGCCCTGCGCCGCCGCCACACGGTGGAGGTGCTGACCCTGCGGTCGGTGCTGCAAGGCGGGGCGGTGGACCGCCTGGGTGCCGCCAGCGCATGGCTGTCCGGCTTGGCGACCGGCCGCCCCCGGCCCCTGCAATGCCTGTTGTATGCCGGCCCGCGGGAGGTGGAACGGATGGCGGCCCATATCCGGCGGGGGGCGTTCGATGCCGTCTATCTCGACACCGTGCGGTGCCAGACCCTGCTGCGTGCCCTGCGCCGGGCCCTGCCGGACCTGCACATCGTCACCGATTTCGACGACCTGATGTCACGGCGCATGACCTATCTGCGCCATCACCGCATGCCCTTGCTGACCGGCCACGTCGGCCCGCATTTTCCCCGCTGGGCCCGCCGCTTGGCGGAGGGGCCGCTGGCCCGCATGGTCACCGCCTATGAGGCCGGCACCCTGCCGGCGGCGGAGCGGGAGGTGATGCGGGCGTCCAGCGTCACGGTGCTGCTGTCGCCCGTGGAGCGGCAGATGCTGTGCCAGCGCGCGCCGGTGGACGTTGGCACAGCGCGGTCGGCGCCGGTGGTGCGCGCCATCCCGCCCGGTGTGCCCCTCCAAGCCCGGCCCTGGGCCCAGATCCCCGCACAGGGCGGCCGGGAAACCGCCCAGGCCCTGCGCTTCGTCTTTATCGGCAGCGACCGGCAACTGCAAAACCGCACCGCCATCGATTTCCTGTTGGCGGAATGGCGGCGGCTGGCGCCGGCCACGCCGCTGCACATCCACGGCCGGCAGACGCGGCCGCTGGCCGATGTGCCCGGGGTGCACTGGCACGGCTATGCCGACGATCTGGCCCAGGTCTATCGGCCCGGCAGCATCGCCCTGGTGCCGGCGCTGGTGGCGGGCGGCATCAAGACCAAGGTGGCGGAGGCGTGGTCCTGGGGCTGCCCGGTCCTGGGCAACCGTACAGCCATGGAGGGATTACGCCCCCCCGGCTATCCGCTGATGGTGCCGGAGGACCAATGGGGGCCTTACCTGACGCAACCGGAGGCCTATGCCGAGCTGTGGGCGGACGCGGCGCTCAAGGGGGCGGCTTTCGTCGCCCGCGCGCTCTCGCCCGCCGGGTTCGAGCGCGCCTGGGAAATGACCCTGCGCCCCCGGGCGACAGCGGCGGCGGCTGGCATGGCCTGGGCCGACGCGGAACAGGCATCTGGATAGGAGGCAGGGGGCCCGATGCTGAACGAAGAACCTCAGGGCCACCAGGCGCCAGGCGGCGCGGCGGGCCCGGCGCACTGGGCGCGGAAAACGAAAGTCATGACCATCGCGCGTACGATGAACCCGCTGGAAACGGCGATCTATTCCACCATCGCTTACCGCGACATTTTCAACTTTCCGGTGACCGTGCCGGAAATCCATCGCTACCTGCACGGCATCCGCTGCACACCGGGCGATGTGCAGCAGGCCCTGGACGGTCCCGCCTTGCGGCGTCACCTGGAAAGCGATGGCACCTATCACGCCCTGCGGGGCCGGCCGGAGCTGTTCGCCATACGGCGCGCCCGGCGGGAGCTGTCCCGGCGCCAATGGCCCACCGCGCGCCGTTATGCCCGCTTCCTGGCCAGCCTGCCCAACGTGCGCATGGTGGCGATGACGGGATCGCTGGCCGCCGGCAACTTCCCCCCCGATGGCGACATTGATTTCCTGCTGGTGACCGATGCCGGCACGATGTGGCGCACCCGCGCCCTCTGCCGTCTGCTGGCGTTGCTGGATGCCAAGCTGGCGCGGGGCCTGTTCTGTCCCAACACCTTCCTGTCCATGGCTGCCCTGCCTCTGGCGCGCCGCAGCCTCTACGACGCCCAGGAACTGTGCCAGATGATCCCCCTGCACGGCATCGAAACCTATGATGCCGTGCGCGAAGCCAACGCGTGGACGGCTAAATGGCTGCCCAACGCCGTCGGCGCGCCGCCCGTAGACGCGCCCCCCGTCGACGCGCTGGCGGGCTGGCAGGACTGTCCCCCCTATGCCAACGGGCTGAAGCGCGCGGGCGAATGGCTGTTGGACAGCCCCCTGGGCCGGGGGTTGGAAGCGCTGGAAGCCCGGCGGAAGATCCACCGCTTCAACGAAACCGACCGGCTGAAGGGCGCCTGGACGCGGTCCACCCGTGAATCCCACAGCCTGTGGGATGAGATGCGCCTGCGCATCGAAGCCGCGTGGCAGGCGCGTCTGGATGAACTGTCCGGCCGTTAGCTACAGCTGCTGGGAGGAAAGGTGCTTCGCCGCGCAATCAAGCGCGTCCCGGGTGATGTCAGCCGGTGTTTTCGCCCCGATCAGCGTCATGGTGACTTTCATGTCGGCGGCGAACAGGTTGAGCAGGTGTGAGACCGCCCGCTGCCCACCGGCGGCCAGGGCGTAGACGTAAGCGCGGCCCAGCAGCACGCCCTTGGCGCCCAGCGCCAGCATGCGCACGACATCCACCCCCGACCGGACGCCGGAATCGACCAGCACGGTCAGGTCGTCGCCAACTGCGTCGACCACCCCGGGCAAGGCGGCGGCGGTCGGGATGGCTCCGTCAAGCTGACGTCCGCCATGGTTGGATACGATGACCCCGTCGGCGCCGAGCCGCTTGGCATCACGCGCATCCTCGGGATCCAGCAAGCCCTTGATGATGAGCTTGCCCTTCCAGCTGTCGCGTATCCATTCCAGGTCATGCCAGGCGATCGACGGATCGAAGTTGCTGCCGATGAAGCCCATGTAGTCGTTCATCGTCATCCTGCGGCCGGTGTAGGCTTCGATATTGCCGAAGGACAGCGGCCGGCCGGCAAGCCCCACATCAAGCGCCCAAGAAGGGTGCGTCACGGCCTGCAGGTATTGCCTTACCGTTGCGCCCGGGCCCGACATGCCGGAGTGCCGGTCGCGGTAGCGTGACCCGGGCACCGGCATATCGACCGTGAAGACCAGCGTCTTCATACCCGCCGCCCAGGCCCGTTCCAGGGCGTTGTTCATGAAGCCCCGATCCTTCAGGACATAGAGCTGGGACCACAACTCGCCCTTGGCGCCCCGCGCGACCTCTTCGATCGAGCAGACGGAAACAGTGGAGAGCGTGTAAGGGATACCAGCGTCTGCGGCGGCGCGGGCGGCCTGCACCTCGCCTCGCCTGGCGTACATGCCGGTGGCGCCCACGGGCGCCAACGCGATCGGCATGGCCCAGGGGCTGCCCAATATGTCGGTTTCCAGGGTCGGCGCGCCGACACCCTGAAGCACGCGCTGGCGCAGCGCGATCGTCTGCAGCGCCCCGGCATTGTTCCTCAGGGTGCTTTCGGTGACGGCGCCACCATCAATGTAATCGAACAGGAAACGCGGCAAACGGCGGCGCGCGGCTTCACGATAATCGGACGGGGCGGAGATGATCATATCGCTCTTCCAGGGATCGCCAGGCGGCGGGGGTGGACAGCGATAGAGGTAAGGCTGAAACCGATATTATAGAAATGGAACGTTCGACTGGTTTCCAGTCGGATTTGGAATGTCAATCGGAGGGTTGGCGCGCCATATCCAGCCAGGCCCGCGCCGCATGGGGCAAATATCCCCCCTGTCGCCAAATCATGGTCAGCCGCCACTCCGTCTCCGGCTCGGTCAGCAGCAGGGCCCGGATGCGGGTATGCGGCCTGTGCTCGGCCAGCACGCGGGGTAGAAAGGCCACGCCCAGCCCAGCCGCCGCCAACTCCATGAGGAAATCCACCTGACTGCTGCGCGCGGCCACAACCGGCTCGACGCCCCGCCGGCGGCAGGCGTTCCCGATCAGCCGGTTGATCGCGAACCCTTCGGCGAAAAGGATGAAGGGCACATCCCTGAGCGCGGCGATATCCGTCGAACTCGCCTGCGCCAGGGGGTGGTCCGCAGCCAGCACCGCGACCAGCGGTTCCCGTTTGACGTCCTGCCATTCCAAATCGTCTGTCTCCGGCCGCAGGCTGGCGGCCAGGTCCAGGTCGCCGGACCGGACGCGCTCCATAAGCTCGTCCCCGCCATGCTCGATCAGGCGGACATCGATGCCGGGATAAAGCCGCCGGTAACGCACCAGCAAGGGCGCGAAGATGCTGCTGCTGGCGACAGGCGGCAGCCCCAGCCGCAAGGTGCCGCGCTTCAATCCGCGCAGTTCATCAAGTTCCGACAGCAAATCGGCCCGGTCGGCCAGCAGCCGGACGGCGCGGGGGTAGACGGCCTCCCCCAGGTCGGTGAGCCGGACGCGATGGCCCAAACGCTCCAGAAGCGGCGCCCCTATCTCCTCCTCCAGCTGCTTCACCGCCTTGCTGACGGTGGACTGGGTGGCGAAGACGGTTTTGGCGGCATTCGAGAATCCGCCTTGGCGGACCACCTCGACGAAGACGCGCAGGTTGCGCAGCTCCATGAAACACCATTCTGATGCGGAAATTATTTCATCAGGATATTCCTATCAGGACTGCGCTTGTCCAGCCTCAATCGCACGCGCCGACGGGTGAGGGTCATCGGCGACGACGCGACCATTGGCGAATTCCAGGACGCGGTCGCACAACGCCAAGCTCTCCCGCCGGTGGGCGATCAGGACGATGGTGGGCCGCCAGGGCAAGGACGCCAGGCTGGCCAGCACGGTCCGCTCCCCCGAGATGTCGATGGCGCTGGTGCTTTCGTCCAGAACCAGCAGCGGCGGCCGGCGCATCAGGGCGCGCGCCAGCGCCAGGCGCTGGCGCTCCCCGCCTGACAGCAGGCCACCTTCCGCCCCCACAACGGTATCCAGCCCTTGCGGCAGTCTGTCGACCAAGGCCGTGGCACCGGCCAAGGCCAGGGCTGATCGCATATCCGCCTCCGTGGCCGTGGGATGCGCCCACGACAGGTTGGCCCGGATGCTGTCATGGAACAGGAAGGTTTCCTGCGGGGCATAGGCGATGGCCGCCGCCCAGCGCCGCCGTAGGGCCCCCTCCAACCGTTGGCCGCCCACGATGACGGTGCCGGTATCCGGAACCGTCAGCCCGACGATCAGATCGGCGAAGGTGGTCTTGCCAGCGCCCGAGGCCCCCACGATGCCCACGAAGCTGCCGGCCTCCAGGGTGAGGTCCAGCCCGGATACGCCCCGGCCGCTACCGGGATGGCGATAGCCGACCTGATGGAAACGGATGGGCTGGGGACGGGCCGAGAAATGGGGGGCATCCGCCCCATCGGCCGCCACCACCGCGTCCTGCGCCAATTCCACCCCCAGCGCCCGCACCTTTTCATAGGAGGGAAGAAAGTTGGCGAACTGCTGCGCGCCCTGTTGCAACTGCGCTGCCGGCGCGCTCATCCGCGCCAGCAGCAGGACGAAAACGATCAGGACGGCCGGTGGCACACTCAACGCCCAGACACCCATGACGATGGCGGCGGCCCCCGCCAGGGACGCGAGCGTGGTGAAGGCCAACTGCGACTTGCTCTGTTCCTTGACCAGGGCGACCTGCTGATTCAGCAAGCGATGCAAGGTGTCATTGAATTCGGTGGCGAAGCGGTGCTGAAGATTCTGGCTGAGGGCCAGCTTGAGCCCACCCAGGAACTGGGCGCCGCTGGTGGCCAGGTGCAGGTTGGCGTCCGCGACATCACGCGCCAGCCGCCGCGACCGGATCAATTGCGGCATCAGCGCCACCCCCGCCCCCACCAGCAACACCCCCGTGAGCGCCGCCAAGGCCGGGGAAAACAGGCAGGCCAGCCCCCACTGCATCATCAGCACAAAAAGCGATGCGGCCCCCTGCAGCATGAAATGGACGCAGGCGCCGGTCAGGATGATGTCGCTGCCCAGCAAATGGTTGACCCTGGCCTGGGACAAGGTCGCCAGCCGGGTCCAGGGGGCCGCGATCAGCCGGGCCACCAGGCGGCCGCGTAGCTCCTCGACGAAACCGAGGCGCAACTTGGCCAGCAGCACGTCGCGGTGCCACAGCACCACCGCCCGCAAGACGACCAGGGCCGCGAAGCAGGCCAGCATGGAGAGCAGGCGGACCAGCGGACCGCCATCGGCGGAGGACCACGGCAGATGCGCGGCCAGCGTCACCGCCCAGCCGGTACGGGCATCCCCAATCACCAGCCCCAGTAAAGGCACCAGCAGAACCAGGCCGACGCCCTCAACCCCGGCGCCCAGGACGATCAGGGCCGCGACCCGCAGGCCATCGCCCCGGGCGTGGGCGCGGAAATCCACAAAGAAGTCGCGGGAGGAACGGAGCAGGTCCCAACCCGCGCGATCTTGATCCATGACGGTGAAACGTCCTTGCTGGCCAATTCATTATAAGAAGAGCGGCGCGGGCCGGTTTAGAACGTGCGCTCCAACCCCAAGGCCACGAAATCGCGGTCGGCCAGCAATTGCCGGCTGGCAGCACCGATGTAGTGCGTCAGGGTCAGGCTGGCCTTCCATACACTGCGGTAGGTCGCGCCGATGCCGACGGTGACGTCACCAGCCCCTGCGTTCTGGGCGTAATAGCTCAGGCTGTGGCCGGTGACGTTGTAGCCGCCGCCCAGCGGCAGGGTCAGGTCCAGGTTGGGAAGGACCTGAAAATAATGCGGCTCGAACAGAACGCGCACCTTGGTCGCGGGGTGCTGCCACTGACTGCCGTCATAATCACCCAGAACGTTCAGCACGCCATCCACCACCGCCTCGGCGTTCACCTCGGCGCTGTCCCATAAACTGGTACCCCAAAGGGTGGAGCGGCCCAGGGCCGTGGTGAGGGACACTTGGCCGTGCAGGGTATCCCCCCGGACGAAGGCCGTGTATTGCGACGTCACCGGCCCGCTTCCCGTCAGCGAGGGCAGCAGCAGGGGCATGTTGCGGCGGGCGGAAACCTCGCCCGTGACCGTGCTGTCGCCGACCATCGCCGCGAAACTGGCGCCGTAGAGTTGAATGCCGCCGGGATAGATCAGGCGATAATAGCCGTCCGCCCCCGGAACAGGGTTATCACTGTCCGGGGCCACTTCGTATTGCGGCTCCGTTGCGCTGTACCGCAGGGCGTACAGGCCATAGTCCACCCCGTCCAGGGTGGCATGCAGGGCGACACCGAACCGCCCGCCGGTCGGCGTGCGGTCGTCCTGGCGGGCGGCGTAGCGCAGACCGTCGATGTAAAGGCGGTCGGCCCCGGCGCCCATATAATCCATATAGCTGAAATAGCTGCCGCTGCCCGCCTGACGGGCCGGCCGCCATTCAAACTGGTCATAAAACGACAGGGAGATATCGGGCCGGGGTTGGAGTGTCACCACCGCCTGGGCCACGGGGCGATAGATGTCACTGCTGTAGGCGCTGGGGCCGCCGACGGGGCGGGTGTAGTCGGCGGGCGCCATGGCGGCGGCGATGGAATTGGGGTCATAAAACAGGCTCTCCCCCCATGCCAGGGCTTGCCGTCCGACCCGCAGGGATAGGGGCATGTCGGCGATGGTGATGGCACCACGGGCGAATGCCTCGCGCAATTCCAGATGCTGGCCCTGAAGGTCGCGGACGGCGCGGGCGAAATGGCCCCGGGTGGCGGAGGAGGCGTTGATGGCGCGGGGATCCGCGTCATCCGTGCGGCCCTGATAGACAGTGTCATACCAGGCGGCGGCGCTGGCATGCAGCCCCCATTCGCCCCAGCCCAGGTCCAGGGCCGACAACAGGTCCAGCCGGTTGGAGATGAGGCCGGGCGCGAAGTTGCGGTCGCCATCGTCCCAGTTCAGGTTGGTCAGCAGGGCATCCTGCCGGGGGCTGATGCGGTTGGCCAGGGTATAGCGCACCGTATTGTCCCAACGCAGGTCCGTTCCGCCGCCCGAATATAATTCGGCGCCCGAAGCAGCCGACACCCACAGGCCGAATGCGGAAAGGCAGCATCTGCGAAGGGGGACGGAAAGGCGGAATGCCATCGGCTTTTTTCCCGGTCCATCAAGGGCTTGGGGGCAGGATGCTAGCATACTTGCAATAAAATGGGCTGTGGCCACATGCCGCTTGTGTCCGAGGGGGGCGGCAAGCCATGATCCCGACGGTCCGTCCCATCGGGGCGATGCCCCTCTAGCCAACCCGCCCCGTCCGCGAGCCCATGCGATCCACCGCCGTCCTGTCCGCCGCGTTGTTGGCCACCGTGGCGTTGACCAGCTTTTCCACCCGCCCGCATGCCCAGGTGACCGAACAGGAGGCCGCGCAGTTGAAATCGCGCCTGACGCCGGTGGGGGCGGAGCGCGCCGGCAATGCCGATGGCAGCATCCCCGCCTGGACGGGCGGATTGGCGACAGCGGGATCGGGCGCGCCGCTGACGGGCCCGCGGCCTGACCCCTTCGCCGGGGAAAAGCCGCTGTTCTCCATCACGTCCAAGAATTTCAGGGAATATGCCGACCGCCTGCCCGAGGGGGCCAAGCACCTGTTCGAGCGTGACCCCGATTATCGCATGGACATCTATCCCAGCCACCGCACCGCGGCCGCGCCGGACTGGGTCTATGACAACATCTATCGCAATGCCACGCGGGCGCGGCCGGCCCCGGAAGGGATCGCCTATGGTGTCGAGGGTGCCGCGGGCGGCATTCCCTTCCCCCTGCCCAAGGACGGCTTCCAGGCCATGTGGAACCACCTTCTGGCCTTTTGGGGACAGGCGCGGGAAGTGACGGTCAGCACTTATGTGGTGCCAGGGGACGGGGTGGCGGAAAAGGCCAGCGGGTATAAGGAAATCGCCGACTTCCCCTATTACTACCGCGATGCCACGCCCGACAGTTACGGCGGCTATTACTTCAAGACGCTGCACATGGCGGTCGCGCCCGCGTCCCGGGTGGGCGAAGGCTATCTCAACTGGCAGCCCATCAACATCAAGCGGCATGACTTCGCCGCGTGGCGGCTGTTGCCGGGCGAACATCGCGTGCGCAAGGCACCGGCCATTTCCTACGACGTCCCGAACACCGACGCCGCCGGCTACATGAGCGAGGACGAGTACTACATCTTCTTCGGCGGCCTGGACCACTATGACTTCAAGCTGGTGGGCAAGGCCGAGATGTTCGTGCCCTACAACAACAACCGCCTGTACGCCAAGCCGGTGGCGGAGGTGCTGGGCCGCAGCCACCCCAACCCAGACACGCTGCGCTATGAGCTGCACCGCGTCTGGGTAATCGACGGCACCCTGGCCGCTGGCGCGCATGACGTGGTCCCGCATCGGCGGCTCTACCTCGACGAAGACACTTGGATGGCGGTTTACGGGGATTCCTGGGACGAGCAGGGCAAGCTGTGGAAATTCGGCCAAGCCACCATGTACCTCATGCCCGACGTGCCGGCGGTGGTTATCGGCAGCCAATTCATCCATGACTTCGAACTGGGCGGCTACGCCTACACCTTCGCCTTCAATGGCGAGGCGACACCCTACACCGTGACCGCCCCGCATCCCGCAACCCTGTTCAGCCCCGAAAGCCTCTCGGCCCGCTCCGTCCGCTAAAACCAAGCCGTCAGGCCGTCAGGCCGACATAGGCCATGCTGGCCAGCTTTTGCATGACCGCGGCCGACATCTCGCCGGCCATGACCATGCTCAACTGGTCATCCTGCCAGACACAGACACGCAGGTTGTCGCGTTTGAACTGGTCAAAGCGGACCGTGCCGTCGGAATGGCGCAGGTAAATGGTGAACAGCCGGTCGGCTGCATCCCGGTAGGCCACGGTGGCAGCACCGTCCGCGACCTTCACGCCGGCCAGGCGGTAACCGGCCCGGCTCAGGTCCGGCACCTTGATGTTGAGGGCGACGATGCGGCTGAGGGCCGCGTTGTAAGGACTGAGGTCGCTGGGCACCGACGCCGGAACGTCCCGCGCCGCCAACGCCATCTGCACCACGTCGCCCGCCGGCCGCCCCGCCAGATAGGCGCCACCGCCGACCAGCAGCAGCACAACGGCCGCCACGGCACCCAGACGGCGCCAGTCGGCCCAGGGGCGGTACATTGGTGCCTCGGCCGCGGATTGGGCCAGGTCGATCAAGTGTTGGGGGACCGGGCGCTCGATCAACGGGCTGTACAGGCGCTTCATCATGGCCTTGTCGGCCTCATAGGCGGCCAGTCGGTCCGCCAGGGCGGGGTCCGCGAGGATCGCGGCCTCCACAACGCGGGCGCGGTCTTCCGGCAGCTCGCCATCCAAAAAGGCGTGCAGGTCGACCTCCGCGATGGGAGGATGGTTGGGGGTATGGTCGCTCACTTTCGGTCTTTCGATCCTGGGGGCAGCGGGCTCGGGGTCAGCGGGATGATTTCCGCGCCCTCGCCTTGCATTACACTCCGTAACCGCTCTCGGGCCCGCGCGAGGCGCGACATCACGGTCCCCACCGGAATGTCGAGCTCCTCCGCGATCTCGCGATAGTTCAGTTCCTCAACACTGGACAGCAGCAGGATTTCCCGATGCTCCGGCGTCAGCCGGCTGACCGCCTTCACGAAGTCCCTCGCGGCGCCGACATCGGTCGGCGGGGCGCTCAGTTCCACATGGTCGGCCAGTTCGGTTATGTCCTGTTCCTCCCCCCGGCTGTTTCCACGGCGAAGCTCGTCGGTATAAAGGTTCCGCAAGATGCGCCGCAGCCAACCGGAAATGCGGGGTAACTCCCGCAGCTGCGCCGATTGGCGCAGCGCCCGTTCAACACAATCCTGGACCAGATCATCCGCAAGCGCGGCATTGCCCACCAGCGCCAAGGCATATCGCCTTAAAGCCGGAAGTTGCATGACCAGGGCATTCGCGAACTGTTGGGGTCGGGTCACGGCCTAGGGTTCTCCGACACGGAATCGATGAACCATAGGGGGGGCCCGTGCCTGTGCCGCATCAGCTTACGTCCGTCCAAGCTGGCATCCCAAGGGCCAATTCCCTGGTGGATGCGCTGTCCTCTCTTCCCTAAGACGAATGGTCTTAAGGGTTTATTCCCCTGCCCACATATTATCCTTAAGAATAGGATTTTTTCGGGGATGGAGAGGCCCTTCAGCAGGCCTTGCGGCGGCTCAGCACCACCAGGGGGGTGAGCGCCAGGATCTTCAGGTCCAGGGCCAGGCTGGCGTGGTCGACATACCAGGCGTCCAGGTCGACACGCGCCTGCATGTCGGCAACTTGTGGTGTGGCCCCCCGCGCCCCGTTCACCTGGGCCCAGCCGGTAATGCCCGGACGCACGTTGTGGCGATACAGGTAATTGGGGATGCGGGCGCGATAATAGTCGTCATGGGCGGCGGCGTGGGGCCGCGGGCCCACCAACGACATTTCGCCTGACAGGACGTTCAGCAACTGGGGCAGTTCATCCAGGCTGCTGACCCGCAGCAATCCGCCCACGCGGGTCACGCGCGGATCACGCTCCCGCGCCTGCACCACATCGGCGCCGTCTTCCAGCACATGCATGGTGCGGAACTTGATGATGTGGAAAGGCTGGCCCGCCAAGCCGATCCGCTGTTGCCGAAACAGGATGGGGCCCCGGCTGTCCAGGCGGATCAACAGCGCGATCACGGCCAACAGCGGCAGACAGACGAGCAGCAGCGCCAGGCTGAGCGCAAGGTCCAGGATGCGCTTGACCGTCAGGCGGGGCCGGATGCGGGGCGGCGGCGCGTCCTCGACCGCGCCCCGCCGCGGGCGCTCGGCCATCCGCAACGGCTGCGGTGCCGTCATGGTCACGCGGCAACTCCGGCACAGGCAATGGTCAACGCGCGGGCGGCATGACGCAGCGCCCCCCCAAGGTCCACCTGCGGCAGTTGGCCGCCCAAATGCAGAACGGCGACGCCGTGCAGCGTGGACCATAGCAGGCGGCCTAGGGTCGCGGGCTCGGCGCACCTCAGGCCCGCCTCCGACAGTCCATGGGCGTGGACGGTGAAGGCCGCCTCCACCCGGGCTTCCTGGCGTCGCACCTCAACAGCGCCCGGCGACTGGGCGGGTGCCGGCCCGAACATGAGGCCATAGCGCGCCGGTTCCGCGAGGGCGAAGGCGCCGTAGGCGGCGGCCAGGGCCGCGACGCGCTGCTCCAGCGCCCCCTCGCCCGCCACCCCATCCAGCGTGTCAGCCAGGCAGGCGAAGCCGTGCGCGCGCACGCAGGCCAGGATGGCCTCCTTGTTCTCGAAATAGCGATAGGGCGTCATGACGCTGACGCCCAGGCGCGCCGCCAAGTCCCGCATCTTGAACCCATCCAGGCCCCGATCGGCGAACAGGCCGGCGGCGACATCCCGCACGCGATCGCGCGGGGGGGTGGTTTTGGCACAGGCGACGATGGGCGGCATGGGCACCTCCGGCAGGCTGACGCGGGACCGGCATGGCGAACCACCAGCCCCTCATCCCCATGACGGATGGGCGGGGCGGAATTATTCCCTGCGGCCGTCCATTTTTCTGGTCACAGCGCGATGCGCACCGCCGCCTCCACGGCGGGCAGGAAGCCGTGATCCGGCCGGGTCTGGTCGTCCTGGACACTGGCGCGCAGATCCAGTGTGAAGCGATGGAACGGCAGGCTGAGCCGTCCTTCCAGGATGTTCACCTTGACGGGCACCGGGCTGACGATATTGGCGCCGGCCGACTGCGCCGTGCCGATGACGGCGTGGTGCAGCGTCATCTCATAGGTCCGGCCGTCGGCGTCACTCCAACTGCCCTGCAGCGACAGCAGGCGGGAGTCGTCGTCCAGGCTGAAGCCGATGGTGCGCCCCCGGTAGCGCATGCCGTCGGGATAGCCGCCATTGGTGTAGGAAAAACCGTAGATGCGGCTGGCGAAGCTGAAAATGTTGGTGGTGGAAATGCTGTCGGCGTATTCCGCCGTGATCCGGAAAGGACGGCCAGCCACCGGCACGAAAGCGGTGGCGCCGAACAAATGGCTGGTGCCGGAATGGGTGATGGGCGACGTGTCCTCGTTCATCAGCTGAACATAAACCTGGGCTGGCACACCCCACAGGTCATGGCCGTACTTGATGTCCACCACGCCTTCATCGTTGGTCTTGTTGACGTCGGTGGGCGAGTTGTTAAGCTGAAAATATTCGGCCGGATCGCAAGGATGGCCCTGGCCGCATATCTCCCCGGTGCGGGCCAATCCAATCTCCAACCCGGGCGCGGGATTGACCGTGACGCGCAGGGCATCGAACACCGTGTTCTTCTGCAGGCGCGGGCCGTCCAGCAGGCCCAGGAAGAACTCCGCCTGCCACGGCCCCAGCCATTCCAGCACCGGCCAGGTGGAGGGTGAGGTGTCCAGGCGTTGAATCCCCAGCTGCGGCATGGGGCGGGCGTTGTTGGACAGGGTCAGCGCGGAGATCCAGCCGGGACCCCACCAGTGGGTCAGCCAGCCGCCATAAACCAGAGCGTCACCGGCCTTCACCGCCATGTAGCTGTCGTCCAGCACCAGCTTGGTGGCGCCGCTGTGAAAGTCTTGAGTGAGGCTACCCACCGCCAGGCGGGCGGCCACGGTGTCGGAACTGTAGGACAGCGCCACCTGCGTTTGCCCCTGCCCCCGGCCCAAGCTGTCGAAACCGCGCACCAGGGACGGCGCGTTGGTCAGGTCCAGGCTGGCGCTGGTGCTGAAGCCCGGCCTGTTCTCACGCGTGGCCCGGCCCAGGACGCGCAGGGCCGCCGCCTGCACCGCATCCGGCTGGGCGTCCAGGTCGGCCGTCCGCAAGGCGGGGACCACGGCCGTCCATGGCAACGGCCACGGTGTGGTGACGCCATCGAGCAGGCCGGCCGCCGCCAGCACCTCGATATCGCCGCGCAGTTGGGCGTCGCCCACCTCGCCCCAGGGGGAGGCGGCGGCCCACCCCGCCGTGCCCATCAAGAAAAACAGCGCGCCGGCCAGCCGCCGGCCTATCGCCCCGGTCCGCATCCTGGAGTCCACTTGGCCAAATCCAGCCCCGTGATCGGGACCGGACGCAGCTTAAAGCCAAGCGAAAACGGGCGGATAGGTCGTAACTTCGTAAACGCCGGGGATCAGCTTTCGGCCACTTCCTTCGCGGCCGCCCGGCGGCTGGACGCGCCCCGGCGCTTGGGCTCCGCCGGTGGGATGACATCGGCGGCGGCGCCCTGTGGCGCGGCCGCGGGCTGTGCATGTTCCGCCCGCAGGGAAGCGATGACCCCGGGCCAGTCGCCCAGGGCGGGCTGACGATGAATGCGGTGGTTGGGATACCAAGGGGATGTGGTGTCGCCAATGCCCCACCGCCAATCGACGGAGTGGGCCAGCAGCAGCGACACCGGCTTGCCCATGCAGCCCGCCAAGTGGCCCACGCCCGTATCGACCGCGACCACATGGTCAAGGTTGGCGATGATGGCGGCCGTGTCGATGAAGTCCTTCAACTGCGGGCTGAGGTCGTGCAGGCGGCCCTTGAACGCCAGGGCATCCCCGGCGCGCGGGCCCACTTGCAGGGAAAACCACTCGGCGTCGGGGATGGCGTCAAGCACGGCGCCCAGGTGGGCCAGAGGCAGGGACCGGCGCGCATCCTCCGAATGCTGCGGCCGGCCGGCCCACACCACACCGATGCGACGCTTGCCGCTGGGAGGCGGCAGCAGGTCGCGGCCGCGCGCCACCTGCTCCTCCGGCAGGACCAGCCAGCCGGGCATCAAAGGCAGGTCCGGTACACGCAGCGACAGCATGTGGGGTAGGCTCAGGAGCGGAATGTGGTAATCGAACGCCTCTTCCACCCCGAACCGATGCGGGTTGTCGGGCCGCGACACGACCCTGATGCCCAGCCGCGCCAGGGCGATACCCAGGATGCCCACCAGGGGGGATGACACCTCCAGCACCACCTCCGCCGGGGCATGGCGATCCATGAGGATGCGCGCGAGGGGGGCGAATTGCAGGATGTCGCCGAACCCCTGCTCTCCCCAGACGTAGATGCGCTTGCCCGCCAGTTCTTCCCCGCGCCACTGCGAGGCGGCCAGGATGCGCCGGGGTTCGGGGAACTGGTCCCACACCCAGCGCCACTCATAATCCGCCCAGCCGGTGGCGAAGTCGCCGCGGGCCAGGCAGGCCAGGGAATGGTTCCAGCGGGCCAGCGCGTTGCCAGGCGCCAGCTTCAACGCGACATCCAGCGCCATCACCGTGGCGTCGATGAAACCAGCGGTACGAAGGGCCTTGTCCAGGGTCTGCAGGACTTCCTCAAGACGCTCCAGCCGGCCATCGGGCATCCCCTCCGGCAGGGTGGCCAGCGCGGCCGTCAGCTCCGGCAAGCGGTCGCCAATTTCCTCGATCAAGAGCTTCCCGAGGTCCCGTGCCTCCGGCAAGACGCGACCGAACAGGATGACGCCCACGATCAGGGGCACGACGGCCTCGCGGGATTGCCCCATCCAGGCCAGGCCCGTACCCATGTTGACCCAGGCGGAATAGTTCAGCGGGGAAAGGGCAAGGATACGGCGGTAAAGCGGAATGGCATCGGCATGCTGTCCCCGCGTCTGCAACATCACCGCCAGATTCACCATGATGCCGGCCGCGCGGGGCAGATCACCCATACGCTCGAACACCGTTCCCAGGGAGCAATAATACAGCGTCTCCCCCGGTTCTATCTTCAGGGCATGCTCGAACAGCCCGGCAGCCCGCAGGTTGTCGCCCTCGTAAGCCGCCATGACACCCAGCTGGTGCAGGCTGGGGGCGGTGAGTTCCGGGCGCTCCGTCAGTTGCAGGAACACCTGCCGCGCCTCCGCCGTCCGCCCGGACGACTGCAATTGCAAGCCCTGGGCGAAGGCGGGAACGCGGCGCCCGATCTCCATCAGCACGTCGCCGCTGCGTTCCACCACGGGAATGGAAAAATCGCCGTTATTGCTTCCGCTCATCCTGCTTCGTGCCTTGAATGGGTGCCGATGTCATTTGCAGCTGATTATAGACACCACCCTCGCCTCCGGAGGAAGAAACCGCAAAGGTCTGCGCCGGCGCCTGACCGCCACCGTTGCTCCCCCCGTCCCCGCTGCGCGACGAGGTGCTGGAGGAAACGGTGGTGCCGGATGACGAGGAGGAGCCGCTGTCACTGGACGACGTTCCGCTCGACCCCGATCCGCTTGAAGACGTTCCCGACGTGCTCTGGCCCGACGTGCTCTGGCCCGACGCGCTTTGCCCCGACGCGCTTTGCGTTGCGGTGGTGGTGCTGGCGGTGGTGGTGCCGGTGGACGCGCTGACGCTGGTCGTCGTGGCCCCGACACTGGTGGCGGCGCTGGTCAGCGACCCGGTACTTCCCAGGCTTGAGGTGGTGGCCACAACCGAGGTAACGGCCGCGAGGCTGGCGGTCGGCACCACGGCGGCAACCACCTGACGCTGCAACGTGCTGGTGGTCAGCACGGCGGGGGCCGTGACGCTCAGCACTCCGGTCTGGTAGCGGATGTCATAGTTGCTGAGCCCCGTGCCAACGGCCGCGCTGGGCGTGATGGTGTAATTGCCAGGGGCCGCCGATGCCGTGGCACCCGGGCTGCTCAACGCCACCTGCGTCACGCTATCGCTGTTCAGCAGTCCGCTGATGCCATAGCCGGCCAGGATCAACTCCAGGCCCGCCGTCTTGGTCGCGTCGTTGGCGGTAATGGTCAGCGCCGCCGGGTTGACCGTCAGCGTACCGGTGGCGTAGCTCACCGAGTAGTTGCTCAGCCCCGTGCCCGTGGCGCCATTGGCCACAACGAGGTAACTGCCCACCGACGCCGCCGTGCCGGCCCCGCTGCTGGCCAGGGTCACGCCCGTGACGCTGTCGCCGTTGACCAGCCCGCTGCTGCTGTAGCCCGTCAGGTTGGCGCTGGTGCCGTAGGTCTTGCTCACCCCACTGGCCGTGATGGTCAGCGCCGCCGGGTTGACCGTCAGCGTGCCCGTGGCGTAGCTCACAGAGTAGTTGCTCAGCCCCGTGCCCGTGGCGCCATTGGCCACAACGAGGTAACTGCCCACCGACGCCGCCGTGCCGGCCCCACTGCTGGCCAGGGTCACGCCCGTGACGCTGTCGCCGTTGACCAGCCCGCTGCTGCTGTAGCCCGTCAGGTTGGCGCTGGTGCCATAGGTCTTGCTCACCCCACTGGCCGTGATGGTCAGCGCCGCCGGGTTGACCGTCAGCGTGCCGGTGGCGTAGCTCACCGAGTAGTTGCTCAGCCCCGTGCCCGTGGCGCCATTGGCCACAACGAGGTAACTGCCCACCGACGCCGCCGTGCCGGCCCCACTGCTGGCCAGGGTCACGCCCGTGACGCTGTCGCCGTT
>NZ_VITR01000009.1 GCF_007827955.1 Nitrospirillum pindoramense | reverse complement strand
GACCCTGGGCTACCTCAGCCCGGTCGACTTCGAACGAAACGCTGGGGTAGCTTAATCGAGCTTATCCCGGTGTCATCCAAGCCGGCAGCAGCCCACACATAGAGGTCTGCCATCGCGAGCGCGCGCCGGTCCGGATCGCGTTCGTTGAACACCCGCTCGAGGTTGGCGCGGAGCAGGGCGTCATGGTCCGGGGTCACTTCTGCGTCTGACATCGGTCGTTCCTTTCTTTGTGCGTTCGATACATGTTAACGGGAGCGGTCAGGCGGATAGGCCGCCATCGATCGCCAGGGTTGCGCCGGTGATGAAGCCCGCTTCTGGATCAGGACTTTCCCGAGCCTGCGCTGATCAAACCAGGCGTGAGCCGCCGTCGATGTTGAGCGTGGCGCCGTTCATCCAGCCATTCGCCATAAGGAACACGACAGCCGCGCCGGCCTCGTCCGCGGTGCCGAGCCGGTGGAGCGGCAGTGTGGCCTTGAGTCCCTCGACATAGGCGTCGCGTCCTTGGCCCAGAGCCTTGCCCAGCAATGGTGTATCAATCGGCCCCGGCGAGAGCGTGTTCACCCGGCGCGGCGCCAGTTCGAGCGCGAGGCCGCGACCAAGGGACTCCATCGCGGAGGAGGCGGAGGCGAGCACTGCGGTTCCGTATGCGTTCGGCCGGTCACCGAGTGCGCCCGAGATGAGAGTGATGGAACCGTCGGGCGCAAGACGCTCACCCAGCGCGCGCACCGTATGGATGGCTGCCCAGACACGTTCGTCGAATGCGCGCTGCAGTTGCGCTATATCCGCGTCCAGCACCTTGCCCACGACGAAGCTGCCGGCAAGGAGGACAAGATGATCGACCCGGTCCACATCGGCGAGCGCAAGCGCGATTGTCTCGGGCCGGGTCACGTCGGCCGCCCGCCATCCCGCGAAGCCATGCTCGGCCGCAACCTGCTCAGCTCTCGATGGATCATAGCCGACCACGATGACTTCGGCACCCGCGGCCTTTGCTTGGATGGCGGCGGAAAGGCCAATACCGGATGTGCCGCCGACTATCAGGACATGAGAGCCGACAAGCTGACGGGAGAAGAGATCTGCGGTCATCGTGTATTCCTTTCAATGGGCCTTCCAGGTCGATGACCGTTATTTAGATCTCCGCTTCGCACTTGATAATCAGGCCAATGTTCGGTTTACTATTGCCATGACGGCACAAATTGGGCTTGAGCGGCTCACAGGCATCATAGCTTTCGCGCGCGCCGCCTCGCTGGGCAGCTACACGGCGGCGGCGCGCCAGCTCGGCGTTTCCCCGTCCGCCGTCAGCAAGAGCGTTCAGCGCTTGGAACAGCAGTTCGGCGTGCCGCTTTTCACGCGTACAACCCGATCGCTTACGCTGACGTCGGAGGGCCGGGACCTTCATGAGCGTGCGCTTCGCCTGCTGCGGGAGGCCGAGGAGATCGAGCAGGCGGCGCTGGCCGCGCGCGCTGAACCGGCGGGCATCCTGAAGATCGCTGCGCCGCTGCCGATCGGGGTGCATGTGATCGGCCCCGCCCTGCCGCGTTTTAGGGAACGCTATCCGAAGGTCTCAATCGACCTGCGCCTCAGCGACCAGATGGTGGACATCATCGAGGAAGGCATCGACGTCGCGATCCGGGTTGGCGACCTTGCGGATAGCCGGCTTTTGTCGCGCCGGCTTGGACCAAACAGGCTATGCGCCTATGCATCCCCCGATTATCTGGCGCGCCGCGGGACGCCAAGGCACCCGGATGAGCTGGCGGAGCATGAGTGCGTGAACTTCCGCTTCCAAAGTTCCGGCCAGTCGCTGCGCTGGCCCTTCCAGATCGGAGGCCGCGTCGTCGAGCTGATTCCGAACGCGGGCGTGACTGTGGACGTCAGCGATGGCGTGTCCGCGGTGCTTGTCGGCGGCGGCGGCATCGGCATCTCAGCGACCTACATCGCGGCCCCCCACGTGGCACGAGGCGAGCTCGTGCCCGTGCTGGAAGACTATGCGGTGGAACGAACTTCGATAACGGCGCTTTGGCCGGAAAGTCGGCGAGCCAGCCCCAATGTCAAGGCGTTCCTCTCCTTCCTTGCCGAAGTCTATCATCGGCCAGAGGCCGGGAACGGCATCTCTACGCCTCACGTTCCCCTGTGAGCGGAATATGGCCTGAACTGCGGTTCAGGTATGTACGTCGGGGTCCAGTCTTCGGATGCGGGAACCACTACGGGAACGGAGAGGACAGCACCGTGACGGTGGGACGCCGCGGTGCTGTCCTGGCGTGGCTCACGTTCCATAGTCTTGGACGGCGGCTGCGCCGGCCGGCGCCTTGTGGGAAGGTCCGTGCAGCAACTCTCTCGCCTTATCCAACGCTTCAGCGTCGGATGCGACCACCAGCATCGGATAACCCCAGAACTTCTCGGAAACCATCTGGAATGCCTTCATTGCCAGGCGTTTGGTCGCCGATGGTTCGATGTAGACCATCGCCTTGACGAAGGCGCGGAGGCGCGGCTTGTTCTTCTTGGACCAGAGCGCGATCTTCTTGCGCTGGGCAGCGTCATGCTCGTGTTCGGCGTCACCATCGCCCGCTCCCTGGCCGATGATCACGAATGGCGTCTCGCGATCGAGTAAGCTCTCAAAGGTGTCGAACGCGTCGTATCCGGTTGGGGCGGCACCCTGATCGTAACTGAGCCTCACGATCGGAAATTCCGCGGCATTAAAGAACATGATGCACTCCTAATACTTGCTTCGGTGGCGGTCCATCTATTGGAAACGTGGCGCCGCGCAGTTCGTCAGCACAGAAGATAGCCGCTTGGAAAACCGGCCACATTCCACCGTCCGGTCAGAAAGTTATGCAAACCGGACAAGCATGTCGGGCGGCGGGGTGAACGCCCGGCCCGGGGCGTTCGCGTGTGCCCTGTGGCTGAAACGAGCAATTAAGTGACTGGATTGTGCGATGCCAGACGTCCGGCGACGTGGCACTAATGGGAACTAAGAATGCGTTGCAATTGCGATTCCCGGAATCATGACCTTCCCTCAAAGCCATGGAGATTTAGGCCAGGTGCCGGTTCAGAGAGATCATGCGCCCAAGGCGCCTTTGTCGGCTGAACGTGCAGCGACACTGGCCGGCGACGTGGCGTCGGCACCGCCTCGGCCCATCATCCAGCTTCGACCTCAGCGCGTCACTGCCCATGGCTTGCGCGACATGCTGGCGAATAATCCGCAGGCCGCTGTCCGCTGGATGAAGGCTGCCGCGCAGGCGGGGTTCGCGCCCGCCCAGCTTGTATTCGGACAATTGTTGCTGGATGGCCGTGAAATCGCGGGCGACCCGGAAGCGGCGTTCGCCTGGTTCCAGAAGGCCGCCGCAACCGGTGATCTTGAAGCCCGCAACATGGTCGGGCGCTGCTATGAACAGGGGTGGGGTGTCGCTGTCGATCACGCGCGCGCAACCGAGTCATTCGAGATCGCGGCGCAGGCTGGCCACCTTTGGGCGCAGGTCAACCTGGCACAGATGCTGATGCGCCGAGGCGATCCGAAAGACCGTCCTCGCGCCTTCGCCCTGTTCAAGGCCGCAGCGGAAAGCGGCGCCAGCAAAGCCAATCTCAAGGCCATGAACTCACTCGCGCGCTTTCTGGAGGAAGGCTGGGCAGGGCCCCGCGATCCCGCCGGCGCGCTGTTCTGGTATAGGAAGGCCGCCAAGCTGGGCGATCACTGGGCGCAATACAATCTGGCCACGATCCTGTACCGCAAGGGCGAGGTGGAAGCCGCCGATCAATGGCTGCAGCGTGCCATCGCCAATAGCGACAACGGATTCCGCCGGCGCATCGCGCCCCTGCTGCTGGCGCAGCCGGGGGCGGCATTGCGACGACGCGGCCTTGAGGCACTCCAGCGTATCGCGGAAGGCGGCCAGCCAGGTGATCTCTATGCATATGGCGTCGCGCTGGAAAACGGCGTGGCGGGTCCGCCAGACCCCGCCGCTGCGCGGATGCTTTTCAAAACGGCTGCAAAGAATGGGCACACCGAGGCCACAGATCGCCTGCGCGCGATGCGATCGCCGACGAAGCTGCTCGCGGCATTTGCCCGCCGCTGCCGCGTCATGCGGCCGCCGCGCTGAGAACCATCGGAGTTGAAGAGGGTATTGTGATAACAATTAAAACCTTGCGGCCCGCGTTGACGGGCCTTGGCGCCACGGCCAGCCTCGCGAGTGGCGCTGTCTTCATTGCCGCCAATGAGGCCGGGGCTCAGGATGCCGCGCCGGCGCAGCCGTCCAGCGGCGGCACGATTTTGCTTCCTTCGCTCAAGGTCGAGGGGGCGGACGCTGTATCGACCAACGCCCTGCAGACCGATACCGGTCTCAATCGGCTTCCGGACCCACTGCAGAGCACGCCGCAGACAATCACGGTCATACCGCAGCTGGTGATCGAGCAGCAGCACGCCACCACCGTCAACCAGGTGCTGCAATATGTGCCCGGGATCACCGTCGCTACCGGCGAGGGGAACGGCGGGATCAGCGGCGATCAGTTCCGTATCCGCGGCTTTGACGCTTCCGGTGATGTGTACGTGGATGGTCTCCGCGACTTCGGGTCCTATGTGCGCGACAGCTTCGCCGCCGAGAACATCATGGTTCTCAAAGGCCCCTCATCCCAGAGCTTCGGCAACGGCACCACCGGTGGCGTGATCGAGATGGAGAGCAAAAAAGCCCATCTTGGTGATGATTCGTCGTTCGAATTGACCGGCGGCATGGGCCCTTACGGCCGTGGCGTGCTCGACGTGAATCGTCAGCTTAACGAGACCACGGCGGCGCGGGTTGTCGTCATGGGCAATCGTCAGGATATCGTCGACCGGGACCATGTCTATTCGGACCGGTGGGGTGTCCTCGGATCTGTCGGTTTTGGTCTGGGCACCGATCAGCAGGTCATTGTCGACTACTTCCACCAGCACAGTAACCAGCGGCCGGATTTCGGCGTGCCCATGGTCAGCGTCGCGGGCGCCATTGGTGAGCCCGTCACGGAATACGGCGTCCCACGCTCGACCTATTACGGGCGTGAAAGCGACCGCGATCTCATGGATGCCGATGTCGGCACGGTCCTTTACACGGGTCAATTCGGCGATTGGCTGACGCTTACCAATGATACGCGCTTCGGCCATTACACACGGGATCTGAGGTTCACGCCGACCCTGTGCGCGTCGCCGGGCTTTCCGTTCCCGAGCACATGCGCAACCGATGTCTTGGCGGGAAACCTCAACACGCCCTACACGATTTGGGCGGTCGGCGGAAGCAAGCAGACAAGTTATGGCGGCGAAAACGCCACGACGGCGGTGATGCGGTTCGAAACAGGGTGGTTCCGCCACGAGCTGGTGTCCGGCGTCGACGCATATGCGCAGCATGCGACCACGGACTTCTATTTGCCGACCGGCCCCGAGCCGGCGGGAACATTGCTGCATCCCATCTTCAACAATTCGCCGGGCTTTGCCGACGTCATCTCCCCGGCCAATCGCACGACGGCGACAAGCTGGGATGTCGGCCCCTTTATCAGCGATCGGGTGTGGCTGACGCCGAAGCTTTCCATCCTCGGCGGCGTGCGTTGGGATCACTATCAGGTCGACGCCAACGTGGCAGGCAGCCAGGTCGGGACGACGACGAGTTTCGCCAGCCCCAAGGCTTCATTGATTTGGGAGCCGACCACCCAGCAGACTTATTATTTCAGCTACGCGCAGTCGTTCACGCCACCCGCCAACAATATCACCTCGCTCAGCTCCTCCCTGGGGCTTTCGCAGTATGGCACGCAGCCGAACCTGAAGCCCGAGGGCGATGAGACCTTTGAGATCGGCGCCAAATGGAGCCTTCTCGATGATCGGCTCGGCGCAACAGCGGCCTTGTTCCGTGTGAATAAAAGCAATGCCTCCTACACCGATCCGGTGACAGGCATTGCGACAACCACCGACGACAATGACCGTGTTCAAGGCGTGGAGCTGGGCCTGACCGGGAAGATTACCGCCGAATGGGATGTGCAGGCGTCCTACTCCTACATGGACAGCAAGATCGTCGCATCCGCCATCAGCGCGTTCACGCCCGTCTCCGCGGCGGGCAACCGGGTGCCATACGTTTCGAAGCACGGCGCCTCTTTGTGGTCGACTTATGATGTGGCCTCCCTCGTCCAGGGATTGCCCGGCCATCTTCTTGTCGGCGGTGGTGTTAACTATCGCTCTGATTATTTTGTGAACGACTTGAATACGCTGCGTATACATGCGGCGACCACGGTCGATGCGATGGTTTCTTACGATCCTACCGAAAAATACCATGTCGCGATCAACGTCACAAACCTCACCGATGCGCTGGCCTACAGCTCCGCTTTTTCCAACGGGTACGCGACGCCGGTCGCTGGCCGCACTGTGACCGTGACCGCGGCTGTGAGGTTCTAGTCAATGCTGATCGAAATTCCCCAGGTCCTGTCGGCGGAAGAGGTCGCCACCGTCCGCCGCATGATAGAGGTAGCGGCGGTTGTGGATGGTCGTGTCACGGCCGGTGACCAGGCGGCCCGTGCGAAGCATAATCTTCAGCTTCCGGAAGGTTCGGCCGCGGCGCGTGAAGCCGGCGACATCATCCTGCGGGCGCTGGGCCGAAACGCCCTGTTCAACAGCGCCGCGCTGCCCTTGCGCGTCCTGCCGCCGCTTTTCAACCGGTACGATGTCGGCATGCGGTTCGATACCCATGTCGATGGCGCCGTGCGGGCGGTACCCAATGTCGGGATCCGGATGCGCGCGGATTTGTCGTCAACACTCTTCCTCACGGATCCTGAGGCTTATGACGGCGGGGAGTTGGTGGTCGAAGACAGCTACGGCGTGCATGTGGTTAAGCTGCCCGCCGGTCACATGGCCCTGTATCCAGCCGGCAGTTTGCACCGGGTGAACGAGATCACCCGTGGCACACGCTGGGCATCATTCTTTTGGACCCAGTCGATGATCAAGGACGAAGGGTTGCGCACGCTGCTTTACGACCTTGATCGCGCGATCATAGAGGTCCGAACGTCCTTGGAGGGCGACACGCAGGGGACCCTGGCACTTACCGGGGTGTATCACAACCTGCTCCGGCGGGAGGCGGAACTGTGAGACGCCCGCGCGGCGCTCTCTCTCCGCCTTCGTTGCGACGCCCGCAGCGCTGATTGTGCCGATGAAGAAGCCAAACATGAGCGTAGGCAATCCCAAGCCATAGGCTGAGGTCTGCCGCGGACATCATCAATCGAGTTTTCTTGAATATTGGAGGAATGGCCATGAATGAATCGGCGACACTATTGCGACATCAGGTGGCCTTGCTGTGGGTGATGACGGCAATTGGCAGCCTGATCTACGCCGTCATGCAGTTGTTAACTTATCTGAGCGCCTACATCGCGAACCATGGCGCCACGCCGGAAATTGTCTTGGACGCAGGCGCTCTATGGGCGTTCGCCATCCTTTATGTGCTTTGGCTCGTTCCCCCCCTGTTGGCTGTCACAGTGCGCTCCGGCGCGGCGAACTGGTCCATGCTCCTCCTGGGGGGGCTCCTTGTTCTTGGGGGTACATTGGGTGGTATCTTTGACGGTATTCGTGACGGCGGCCACATCATGGCCACCGCTTTGATTGCGGTTACCTTGCCTGGCGTCATCGCGCTCCGCGCGACGTGGCGTCTGCTGCGCAACGATAGGAACCTGGTTGTGAACAGCAGGGCAGCTCACGATGGCGCGCCTGGCTGACGGGCCAAGGTGGGGAAAGGGCGCCGACATGTGGGGAGGATGACGCTTACGCGACCATTCCGGCCATCCTTATTGCCGCGAGGTTCAGGAACTGGGCAAAGCCTCGGCGCTCGATCCGAGACGGCAGCGATCAGCCAGATATCGGGCTGGGGATTTGCCCAGGGCCTTCCGGAACATGGTGATGAACGCGCTTGCGCTCTCATACCCGAGATCCTGGGCGACCACCTTGACCGAAACCCCCTGGGCGAGGTGCTGCAAGGCCAGCTGAATGTGAAGCTGCTGGCGCCACCGTCCGAAGCTCATACCGGTTTCCGTTCTCAGGATGCGCGTGAGGTTGCGCTCGGACGCGCCGACTTGGCGGCCCCATTCGGCGATTGTCAGGCGCTCCGCCGGGTCGGACAGCATGGCATTGACGATCTTTCTAAGCCGTGGATCGCGCGGCATCGGAAAGTGCAATTTCTCGACGGATGCGGCCGCCAACTCATCCAGAAGCACCGTAACCAAGCGGCCGTCCGGGCCACCCATGTCATAAAGCGGGGGAAGCGACGCGGTACGCAGCATCAATTCCCGGAGGAGAGGGGTGACGGCGATTGTACAGCATTCGGCCGGCATGACCGCCGCCGCGTCTGTCTCGACAAAGAGGCAGTAGATCTTGAGATCGCCGGAGGCTCTGAGGCTGTGGGCCTGCCCGCCCGGTATCCAGAGTGCGCACTGCGGTGGGACTATCCATGCGCTGTTATCCACCTCGCAGGTGACGACACCGCTGAGCGTCAGGATCAGCTGCGCCTTTCGATGATGATGAAGGCTGGTTTCCTTCATCGCCGCGAGTTTGGTCTCGACACCGACGGCGATGACCGGACGCGCGATTTCGTAAGCCCAGTGTTCGTCAGCGTCATGCTGCCGGGGACCAAACGCATCGTGAGCGTCCAATTCAGCATTAGCTGGAGAGAATTGGCTGGGCTGGTGATGTTGCAGCATGATTGCCCGACACAAAGAGGGGAGGCGCCCATCATGCGACCGGCGGCGCGATATCTGCAAGTGATAATCAGTATCACATCTATGACAGGCCGCTAATACCAAGGAGCGATGATTCCCATTCGTCGCTCCTTGGTATCGGCGGCGACTGCCGCCGCGCGCCGTAAGGCGCGGAAGCCAAGCCGCCGGATGGCGGCGCCGGCGACTAAGGTCGATGAGCCTGCCATAGGTCAGGATCATCGCTACTTGGTATAAGGTAGATGCTGCGGCTGCCCGCCGGCCCGTTCTTGGAGGTCGGCAGCACGATCAGCGGACTGGGCATTGTCTCATTAAGGGAGGTGCCGGATTATGCCTCATATGTTGAAAAGCTGGCCGCATATCTTCTTAAGGTTGTTTGCCTTTTGGTCGCGTCCCATGCCGCTGGCGTCATCCTGGGCGCCGACGGCAGGCGGAGGACATCACTGACCTTTCTGGAAAGGATACGGCGCAGGTCCGGCGTCATGGGGTGAAACGTCGCCGTGGACCTGCCCGGTGTTATTCGCCTCCGGGGCCGGGGTGTCCAATACCGAGGCCACCGCGGCATGGTCGGGAAAGCCCGCGTGGGCGCCGATGGCGGTGATGGCCAGACTGGCGGCGGCGGCGGCGAAGCGCAGGGCGTCGGCCAGGCTGTCGCCGTGGAGCAGGCGGGCGAGCACGGCGGCGTTGAAGCAGTCGCCAGCCCCGGTCGCGTCCACCAGGCGCGCCGGGAACGCGGGCTGGATCACGCTCTCCTCACCCCGCACGGCGATGGCCCCCCGGGCGCCCAAGGTCACCACCACCAACCCCGGCCCTTGGTTCAACAGCGTGCGGGCATGCTCCGGCGTCGGCGGCTGGCCGGTCGCGGCACGGAACCCGCCTTCGTTGAAGAACACGATGTCGCTCAGGGGCAGCAGCGCCGCCAGCCGTTCCGGGCCCGGGGCCACCGCCGCCTCCACATCGATGGCGACCAGGGTGCCGGTGGCGCGGGCCAGGCGGCTCACGACATCGAACTCCGCCAGGTCGTACGGCATGGCGTAGACGATGCGGGACTGTTCCAGGGCCGGGGCCAGGGTGGCCGTATCCAGCGGCCAGCCGGGCAGCGGCGCGTAGACCAGCGCCTTCTCCCCATCCCCCTCCACCAGGATCAGGGCCGTGGCGCAGGGTCCCGGCACCCGCCGCACCCACTGGGGGGCGACGCCGAAGCGCTGGAACTCCGCCACCAGGTGGTCGCCATCGCCATCATCGCGGCCGACCCGGCCGTAGGCTGCGGTGGGCAGGCCCAGGCGGGCGGCGGCGCAGGCCACGTTGGCCGCCGTGCCGCCGGCGTGGCGGCCCAGATGCCGGCCCAGCACCTTCTCGTCCGCCGCCGGTGCGCGGTCCACGGCGAAGACCAGGTCGATATTGGGGTCGCCATAGGCCAGCAGGCCAAAGCGGCGGGGGCCGGGCGGGATCATGGGGCCACCCCCGTGCTGGCGAGGGTCCGGAAGCGCCCGACGCGGGCGGCGGCGTCACCGGCGGCCAACGCCAGGGCCTGGCCCTGCATCAGCAACGGCAGGGGCGTCATGGGCTCATCCATCCCGGGCACGGGGAAGTCCGGCCCGCCCAGCACCGCCACCGCCGCACCGCGCTCGCGGGCGGCGGTGGCGGTCTCAGCCAGGTGGTCCGCCGCGCGCGCGCCGGGGGGCGCCAGGAGCAGCACCAGGTCGGTGGGGGTCAGGGCCTGCAGGCGCAGGGCGTGGTGGAACTCCTCCACCGCATGGGGCAGGGCCGCCAGTCCCGCCGCCGCCGTCAGCAGGTCGGCGATGCAGCGGGCGGTGCCGGTGTTGGGACCGGCGCCGACAATGTGCAGATGGCGCCGGGTGGCCAGCGTGGTGCCCAGGGTGTGGATTGCGGTGTCGGATCGCAGGACGCTTTCCAGGGTGGCCGGCAGGGCGGCGAGCTCCCGGCGGGGGCCTGCCATTGGCCGTCGCAGCACCTCGCCCCATTCCAGCGCCAGCAGGATCAGGACGGCCAGCGTGGCGGTGGTCGATTGCGTGGGCATGCCGTCCTTGCTGGCGCCGGGGCACAGGCCCAAAACCGGCGGGGCCAGGAAGGGCGTGCCCTCCCGATCGCAGATGCCGATAACCAGGGCGCCACTCTCCCGGGCGCGGGCCAGGGCGTCATGGGCGGGCGACGGACGCCCGCTGGAACTGATCACCGCCACGGCGGTATGGGCTCCCAGGTCGGGGTGGCCATATCGCGCCAGGTCGAAGGCCTGGACCGCCTGGCAGGGAATGCCGGCATAGGCGGCGAAGGCCGGCGTGGCCATCAGCCCAGCGGACAGGCTATCGCCGGACCCGGCCATCAGCAGGCGGCCGATCCCCCGGGCGGTCAGCGCCGCCGCCAGGTCCCGCACTGGTGCGGCCAAGCGGGTTAGCGCCCTGTCCACGGCGGTGGGGGTGTCCGCCCGCTCCCGTGCCGTGGCGGGCAAGGGCATCAAGGTGTCGGCCTCCGTCATGCCGCCAGCCGCCGCTGGGCGATGGCGGCCAACTCGGCCGCCAGGGCATCCAGGCCGTAGTCCAGGGCGTTCACCGCCTTGAATTCGGCGGTGAGGCCGGCGGGCAGGGCGGAGGCGCCGCACAGGGCGCCGGCCAGTGCTCCCGCCATGGTGGCGATGGAATCGGTGTCGTTGCCGATGGTGGCCGACAGGGCGATGGTGCGCAACGGGTCGCCCTTGGCGTAGGCCAGGATGGCGATGGCCGCCGGCACCGATTCCGCCGCCAGGACCGAGGCGCCGACCTGCGCGTCCAAGGCCTCGAGAAAGGCCAGGTCGTCCGTGGCCCGCGCGGCGATCTCCAATGCCAGGTCCAGGCGCGCCTGGAAGCGGGGGCCGGGGCCCACGCGGGCATGCCGGGCGGCCAGGGTGGCGCCTTGGCGTCCCCCCTCGATGCAGGCGGTGATGACGTCGGCGATGTCATCCGTCACCAGGGCCCGGGCCGTGCCAGCGGCGATGGCGCAGGCGGCGGCGATGGCGACATCGGTGTCGTGCGAGGGCAGGCAGGTCACCAGCGCCTGGGCACAGGCGGCGTCCAGGTCGCCGGGATGGACCAGGCCGGCGGGCGCCACCCGCATGGCCGCGCCATTGGTGGTGCCGATGGTCGTCATCTTGCGCCGCGACTGGCCGATGACCCCCACCAGCGCTGGGTCGGTGCCGGCACGCAGGGCCGCCACGATGCCCACCGTGCTGGGCCCCATGAAGCCGGCCTTGGGCGAGGTGTCGGCCCAGTCCAGCAGACAGGCGACCCAGCCGGCCGCGTCCAGGCGGCCCCCGCCGCGCACCAGGGCGCGGGCCAGGTAGTACATCTGGCTGGCGTCGTCCGTCACCTCCGCCCTCTTGCCGGCGTTGGCGCCGGCGAAGGTGTCGGCCGTGGGCGTCACGAAGCTGGCAACCGGCCCGCCATGGGCGGCCAGGATCTCGGCCATGGACCATTGCTCGGTGGGGGCGCCCAGCGCGTCGCCCATGCCGGCCAGCAGCAGCGAACCGGCGATCCGGTCCTGCAGGGTGTGTGTGTTCATGGATGTCATGTCCGTCAGGAGGAAAGAAGGGTGGCACGGCCGGCTGCGGCGCGGCGCCGGGCGGCCAGGCGTTGGTGCTGCTTGACCAGGACCAGGGCGGCGATGGTGACCAGGGGCGGGATCATGAAGACCACCTCGGCCGGCACGGCCAGCAGGCCCAGGCGGGCGGCCATGACGGTGGCGCCACCGAAGACCAGTGCCGCCGCCACCGTGCCCAAGGGCCGGTGGCCGCCCAGGAACACGGCGGCCAGGGCCAGGTATCCCCGCCCCGCCGCCATGTCGGCCTGGAACAGCGTCAAGTAGCCCATGCCGAGGAAGACGCCGCCGCCGCTGGCCAGCAGGCCGCTCAGCAGCAGGCCGGCATAGCGCAGCCGCTTCACCGGCAGACCGGCGGCCAGCGCCGCCTCCGCGTTTTCCCCCGCCGCCCTGAGGCGCAGGCCGAAGACCGTGTGGCGCAGCGCCCACGCGACCCAGCCGGTGGCGGCCAGGGCGCCATAGACCAGCACGTTGTGCCCGGCATCCCCGTCGCCGTTCAGCAGGACGCCCAGCACCGGCACGCCGTCCATTCCAGGCCAGCGCAGGTTGGGCAGGGCGAAGCTGGTCAGGCTGGCGGTGGAGCCCTTGTCCCCCGTCAGGTGGGCCATCAGCAGCACCGTCAATCCCTGGGCCAGGATGTTCAGCCCAATGCCGGCGACGATCAGGTCGGCCCCCAACTCCAGATGGAACACGGCCAGCAAACCCGCCAGGGCCGTGCCGGCCAGCAGGCCGGCGGCGCACCCCAGCCACGGGTGCAGCCACAAGGGGGCGTCCGGGAACCACAGGGCGGAATAGGCGGAGGTGATGACGCCGGCGAAGGCGGCCACCAGCATCACGCCCTCCAGCGCCACGTTGATGCAGCCGGCCAGTTCGGAGATCAGGCCGCCCAGGCTGGCGAAGATGATGGGGGTGGCGGCGCGCAGGGTGCCCGCCACCACCACGGTGGCCACGGTGCCGGCCGCGACAAGGTCCAGGCTCATGCCGCCCTCCCCCCGATGCGCGCGCTTGCCCGGCGGGCCAAGCCCAAGGCCAGGGGCGCCAGGCGGTCCGACACCACGAACAGGATGATCAGCGCCTGGATGACCAGAACCACCTCGCGCGGGACATCGGTGGCGCGCTCCATGGCCTGGGCGCCCACACGCAGGTAGGCGTAGCCCAGGGCCGCAAGGGGCAGGGCGCCCACCCGCCCGCGGGCCAGCAGCGCCACCACGATACCCTCCAGCCCGATGCCGGGGGTGAGGTCGACGGGCAGACGCTTCAGCAGGGCGTTCGACACGTGGAAACCCGCCAATCCGGCGAAGGCGCCACCCAGAGCGAACGCCAGCGCCGTGGCCCGGGCCACCGGCACCCCGGCGCGGACCGCGAACCAGGGGTTGGCGCCGGCCAGGTCGATCTCATACCCCAGGGTCGTCCGCCGCAGCAGGAACAGGGCCGCCGCCACCGCCGCCGGCGCCACCAGCACCATGGCCGTCACGGTGGTGCGGGCGATCAACGGCGCCAGGGTCGCGGCCTCGGGCAGCGGGGGCGTGGTGATGAAGCCGGCGGAGGGGTCGTTCAGCACCCGGCCCACCACCAGGCGGTAAACCTGCACCGCCACCACGTTCAGCATCAGGGTGGTCACGATCTCGTTGGCCTCGAACCGGGTTTTCAACAGCCCTGCCACCAGGCCCCAGCCGGCGCCGGCCGCCGCCGCCGCCAGGAAGGCGAGCGGCAGGGCGGTCGGCGTATCCCCCAGGCCCAGGCTGATGGCCGCCGCCGCCAGCGCGCCCATGAACAGCTGGCCGTCAGCACCCAAGGAAAACTGTCGCGCGCGGAAGGGGATGGCGATGGCCAGCCCCACCAGGGTCAGGGTGGTGGCGTCCTGCAGCCAGGCGCCGAAGCGCACCAGCCGATGCACCACCACGCGGCCATCGGCGGCGCGCTCGATCGAGGGCAGGGGGCCGGTCAACAGCGCGCGGAAGGCGGCCCAGGGCTGGTCGCTGACACAGGCCATGACGGCGAAGCCCAGGGCCAGGGCGGCACCCACGGCCAGGGCGATGCGGGCCCCTTCACGCGACGGCGTCATGGTCGTCCCCGTCCAACGAGGGCCCCAGCCCCGTCATATGCAGCCCCAGGGTCTGGGCGTCGACGGCCCCGGCCGCGAACCGGGCGACAATCCGCCCCCGGTACAGCACGGCGATGCGGTCCGACAGGGCCAGCAGTTCATCCAGGTCAGCCGAAATCAGCAGGATGGCGGCACCTTGATCCCGCAACGCGGCCAGGCGGGACTGCAGGGCGGATGCGGCGGCGATGTCCACGCCCCGGGTCGGCTGGCTGGCGACCAGGAAGGCGGGGGCGTCGGCGATCTCGCGCGCCAGGATCAGCTTCTGCATGTTGCCGCCGGACAGCGCGCCCATGGGCTGGTCCGGCCCGGCCGCGCGCACGCCGAACCCGTCGATCACGGCCTGCGCCCAGCGTCGCGCGGTGCCGCGATCAATCAGGCCCCGTCGTGACAGGGGCGGGCGGGCGTAGCGGGTGGCCAGCAGATTGTCGAGGATGCTGAGCGTCGGGGCGGCACCGTCATGCAGCCGGTCCTCCGTCACCACCGCCACGCCCAGGGCGTGGACGGCGCGGGGGGAGAGGCCGGTGAAGACCCGGCCATCCAGGCGGGCGTCGCCGGCGCTGGGGATGGCGGCGCCGGACAGCAGGCGCGCCAGCACGTCCTGCCCGTTGCCCTCCACCCCGGCGATGCCCAGGATCTCGCCGGGCGCGACGTCGAAGCCGACGTCGCGCAGCCGGATGGCCCCGTCATCGTCGACATAGCCCAGGCCGCGGGCGACGACACGCGGGACTGGGCGGGTGCGGGCTGTGCGACGGGGCGGCGGGGGCGGCAGGTCCCGACCCACCATCAGGTGGGACAGCGCGCCCTCATCCAACTCCGCCATGCGGGCGCTGCCGGTGACGCGGCCCTGGCATAGGACGGTCACGCCACCGGCCAGGGCCTTCACCTCATCCAGCTTGTGGGTGATGACCAGGATGGTGCGGCCGGCCTCGGCCAACTGGCGCAGGGTGGCGAACAGGGTTGCGGTCTCCGGCGGGGTCAGGACGGCCGTGGGCTCATCCAGCAACAGGATGCGGGCGCCCCGGTGCAGCACCTTCAGGATTTCCACCCGCTGGCGCACCCCAACCGGCAGGCTGGCCACCGTGGCCGCCGGGTCCACCGCCAGCCCGGATTGCTCCGCCAGCGCCCGGACGCGGGCCGCCGCCGCCGCCCGGTCCAGTCGCCCACCGGCCCGGCGCGGCTCATGCCCCAGCACCACGTTTTCCGCCACCGTCAGCGACGGCACCAGGTTCAGGTGCTGGGCGACCAGGCCGACCCCGGCGGCGATGGCATCGCCGGGGTGGCGGAAGTCCACCGGCCGGCCATGGATGCGCAGGGCGCCGGCCGTCGGCCGCTCCAGCCCATACAGCATCTTCATCACCGTGGACTTGCCGGCGCCGTTCTCACCCACCAGGGCGTGGATCTCGCCGGCTGCCACGGCGAAGCTGACGCCACTGTTGGCCAAGGTGCCGTTGGGGTAGCGCTTCTCCACACCCTCCAAGGCGATGGCGAGTGGGGCGACGGTCATGGCCGCCCCCCTGCGAAGGCGGTGGGGACGGTCAGGGTGCCGTCGATGATGCGCTGGCGCGCGGCCGCCACCGCGGCGCGCACGGCGGGCGGCACCGCCAGGGCGGCCTCCGGGTTGTCCGCCAGGCCGATGGCGCCCTCCTTCAGGCCCAGGGACTCCGTCCGGCCCAGCGGCAGGCGGCCTTGTTGCCACAGCCGCAGGGCGCGCAGGATGGCGGCGTCCACATTCTTCATGACGGAGGTCAGGATGCGGGCGGCGCGGCGGGGGCTGGACGTGCGGTAGAGGGCCGCCTGGTCGGAATCCACTCCGATGACGTAGCGCCCGGTTTCCTCGGCCGCCTCGATGACGCCTTGGCCGGTGGCCCCCGCCACCTGGAAGATGACGCCGGCCCCCTGGCCATACTGGGCCTTGGCGATCTCCTTGCCCGTCGCGGGGTCGGAGAAGGAGTTGGCGAACTGGCGCAGGATCGTGATTCCGGGCGCCGCGTCCCGCGCCCCGGCCTCGTAGCCGGTGGCGAAATCGTTGATGACGGGGATGGGCATGGCGCCCACCAATCCCACCGCTTCCCTGGCCCCGGGAATCGTCCCGGCCCGCACCAGGCCGGCCGCCAGCACGCCGGCCAGATAGCCGCCCTCGTTCTGGCGGAAGCGCATGGAATAGACGTTGCCGCAGGCGCAGTGGGCGTAGTCGACCACGCCGTCGAACAGGATGAAGGTGACGTCCGGATAGTCGGGGGCCACCTTCTGCACCAGCGGCCCCATGGTGTAGGTGCCGGTCACGATGATGGGGAAGTCGCCGCTGTCGGCCAGGTCCACCAGGCCGCTTTCCCACCGCGTGGGGTCATAGCCGCCCTCGATGGTGCGGGTGGCCAGGTGCAGGTCGGCCTCCGCCTGGCGCAGGCCCCGGGCCGCGGAATCGAAGAAGGACTTGTCGCCCAGCGCCCCGTTGACGAAAAAGGCCACGCGTGGCGGGCCGCCGTCGGCCGCATGCGCGCCGGCGCCCGCTGGCGCCAGCCCCGTCATGACCATCAGCACAAGGGTGAGCGCCGGTCCCCTCATGGCAGCCGGGCCAGGCGCTCAGCCATCAGGGACAGCAGGCCATCCGTATCCAGGCCGGTGTACAGCATGGCGTTGACCTCGCCCTCCTGGTGAAGGCGGCTGCGCCCCTCGTCGGGGCCCGGACGCCAGTCCACCTCCAGCCGTCCGGCCTGTCCGCTGAACAGCTGGGGCCGCAGCAGGGCCGCCACCGGACAGGCGTCGTGCAGCAGAGGATCCTTTTCGCCGTACACCGCCAGCATGGCGGCCAGGGCCTGGGCTGATCGCGTGGGTTGGGCCGCCAGGGCCGCCAGCCACGCGGGCGTCATGGCCGCCTGGCCGGTGACGTCCAGCGGGAAGACCTCCAGCCTGGCGCCTGCGGTCATGACCACATGGGCGGCCGCCGGGTCCGCCCAGAAATTGAACTCCGCCGCCGGGGCGACGTTGCCGGGGCAATGGGCGGCCCCGCCCATGACGTGGATGGAGCGGGCCCGCGCCAGCAGGCCGGGATGCCGTATCTCCGCCAGCGCCAGATTGGTCAGCGGTCCCATGGCCACGATCGTCAGGTCCGCCCCCAGCGGCGACAGCAGCAGGTGGGCCAGGGCGTCGGCCGCATGGTCCGCCACCACCTGCCGCGCGTCCACGCCCAAGGCCACCCCGCCCAGACCATCCTCGCCATGCACCAGGTTGGTCCGGGCCTGGGGATACAGCAATGGCCGCGCGGCACCGGCGTAGACGGGGATATCCGGCCGGCCGAACAGGTCCAGCAGGCGCCGGGCGTTGGTGGCGGTGACAGCCACTGGCCGGTTGCCGGCCACGCAGGTCACCGCGCGCACGTCCAGTTCGGGAGAGGCGACCGCCAAGGCCAGGGCCAGGGCGTCGTCGATGCCGGGATCACAGTCAATCAGAACCGCAGTCATGAACGTCTTTCTTGGGAAATAGCAAAAGCGTGTTTCAGGTGTGCAGGCTGTCCAGGGCCACCGTGTGCTGGATGCCGAGGCCGCCATCGGCCATCCGCACCTCCATCACCACCTGGGGCTCCGGCGCCTCCCACAGGATGTGGATCATGCCGAAATTGCGTTGGGCCACGGTGCCTATGGGCAGGCGGTTCAGGTTGGGGCCGGGCAAGGGCCAATAGTGGGTCAGGCCGCTGCTGGTGACGTCATAAAGGGGATAGGGCGTGCCCCGCGTCAGGACGCTGATCTCGCCGTAATGCACCTCCCCGCTCAGGAACAGGACGCCGCCGGCGCCGGTGCGGGCGATGAGGTCGGCCAGGCGCTGACGCTCCAGCGGGAAGTTGGTCCAGGCCTCATAGCCCCGGTGGCCGGCGGCATAGGGGACGCTGGACCCGATCAGGCGAACCCGGGCCGGTCGCCGCAGTTGCGCCTCCAGCCAGCGCCATTGCGCGACCCCCAGCATGGTGGCCGCCGGATCCAGGTTGGGCAGATAGGGGCCGAAGCCGCTCTTGGCCGTGCGTTCCGGCTCGTCATGGCGCAGCAGGGGGCTGCGGTTGTAGCGCAGGTCCAGCAACAGGATCTGGACGCGCCGTTCCGGCGGGCCCAACTCCAGCGCGTGGTAGACGCCATCGGGACGCGTTCGCCTCGGGTCGTTCGCGGGCACCTGGAAGAAGTCCAGGAACAGCGTGCGGGCGGCGTCCTTCCCGGGGAAATCGGCGCCACCGTCATGGACCCCATAATCGTGGTCGTCCCAGGTGGCCTTGATGGGCACATGGGCGCGGAAGGCCTGGAATTCGGGGGAGGCGTCCAGACGCTGGTACATCTTGGCCAGGGCCGGAATGATCCCCGCCTTGGCCGTCACGGCGTCGTCGGCATAGACGGTGTCGCCCAGGAACAGGAACAGGTCGGGGTCGGTCGCGGCGATGGCCGGCCAGATGTCCTGCGCCATTTCCGGATGGTCGCAGCAGCCGAAGGCGATGCGCGTCAGGCGTTCCCCGGCCACACGCGGCGCCGGGGCGGCCCGCCCCAGGCGGGTCAGCAGCGTGGCGCCCGTGGCGGCCAGCAGGGAACGGCGGTTGAACATCGGGCACCCTCGGGGTGGAAGGCCCCGCCGGTGACGGCGGGGCCCGATCGGGCTTTACGTGTCAGGCTCAGTATTTGGTGCGCAGGGTCACGACGAAGGTGCGCGGGCTGCCCAGGAAATAGCGGCCGGACGTCAGCGGATTGCTGGTCGTCAGTTCCATGCCGATGCCGGCCAGGTAGTGCTGGTCGAACAGGTTGTCGACGTTCACCGCGATCTCGGTGTCGTGCAGCGGGCCCGTCCATCCGTCGTCCAGGCGGTAGGTCGCCGACAGGCCCACCAGGGTGTAGGCCGGCATGTATTCCCGCGGGTAATAGGCCGGGCCGCCTGCCACCACCGTGTTCTGCACCGCGCCGTAGGTCCCGGCCTGGCGGCCGACATAGCGGGCGTTGACCATCAGGCGCAGCGGGTCGATGGGGCGCCAGCCCACCTCGCCATAGAGGCTGTGGCGCGGCTGGCCCAGCACCGGGTCGCCCTTGGCAATGCCCTCCGCCGGGGTCGCCACCTTGTAGAAGGCGTCGTTGAAGGCGTAGTTGCCGTAGAGGTCGACGGCGCCGAACTGGGCGGTGGCGGTCAGTTCCACGCCGCGGGAGGTGATGCCGCCCTGGTTCAGGAAGGTGGTGGTGGCGTCGCGGCTGAAGATATCGCCGTCGGGGTTGCCGTTCTGGATGGAGATGCGATTGTCGTAGTCGATCCAGTAGCCCTGGACGGAGAAGCCGACATTGCCCAGGGCCCAGCGGGCGCCCACGTCGTAGTTGGTGGAGGTCTCCGGCTGGATGCCCTTCTTGCTGTCGATGGCGGCGGTGCCCTCGAACACGCTGTCGGGCAGGGCGCTGAAGTTCCGCGAGCCGCTGGCGAACAGTTCCAGGCTGTCGGTCAGGTGGTACAGCAGGCCCACCTTGGGCAGCACGTCGGAATGAACGCTCAGTTCCCGCGTGCCGGCGAACTCCACCGGCGAACGGTAGGTCTCATCGAAATCCTGGTAGGTCAGGCCGGCCGACACCTCCGCCTTGCTGTCCAGGAAGCGCAGCTTGTACTGGCCGTAATACATATGCGTGTCGGACGCGTAGTGGCGGTCCTGGGTGATGGAGTACAGGCCGCTGTCGCTGTAGTCGTCGCTGATCTTGGGATCGGTGACCTTGTACCAATTGCGGGTCTTGGCGCGGTCGATATGCTCCACCCAGACGCCGGCGCGCAGTTCCTGGTTATCGCCGATGGTGCCCTTCAGCTCGCTCAGGCCGCCCTCGCGATCCATCTCATAGCCGCCCTTGCGGCGGGAGGCTTCGCGTGCGCCCCACTGGCTGGCGGGGTTCATCTGGTATTTGGCGGCGGCTGGGCAGCCGGCGGCCTTCAAGGCCGCAGCGCTGGTGCCGCCGGGGTAGGTGACGGCCGCCACCGGGATCAGGGCGCCGCTGGCGGTGTGGGCGTACTGGTTGGCATAGCATTCCTGCACCGTGCCGGTGGCCTTGCCGCCGGGCGCCACCGCGCTGTAGAGCTGGCCGTTGGCCGGTAGCTGGACGTAGGGCACATAGAACCAGCCCGCCCCCTCCTCATGATGGTAGTAGGGCTTGACGGAGAAGGAGATATTGTCCGTCAGGGGTGTCGAAATATCGATGTGGCTGAAGTATTCGCGGCTGTCGATGCCGCGTGTCTTGCGGTTGTTCTGGTCGATGTTGGGGTCGCCGGTCCAGGCGTCGGTCAGCCCGTCGGTGTTGGGATTGGTCTCGAAGTTGGCCTTGTAGAAGGGTGCGCTGACGGCGCGCAGGGCCACGGCGTCGTAATCGTTATCCGACAGGTTGTTGTAGCTGAAGCTGGCCTTGACCTTGGCGCCGTTGTCGAACTCCTTCACCATCTTGAAATCGACATGGTCGCGCTTGCTCTCGCCCGATTGGGCGCCGGGCCAGGTGTTCAGCTGCTCATGCGAATAGCTGACATAGGCCGTCAGGCCGCGCGCGATCTCACCCGTGTCCAGGCGGGCGAAGGCGCGGCGGTAGCCGACGTCGCCGCCCGACAGCTCCGCCGCGCCGCCGGCGGTGGCGGCGGGGTCGCGGCTCTGGAAATCGATGTAGCCGCCCAGGGCCTGGTTCGACGGCGTGCCGATCTCACCCGCCGATTGGGAAACGGAGATGCGCTCCAGGTTGCCGCCGTCGACCAGGCGTGACGGCATGGTGCCGCCGTTGGACAGGGTGGAGCCGTTGGGGATGCCGTCGACGGAAACGCCGATCTGCTCCTTGTTCAGCCCGCGCATGCTGAGGCGCATGGAAAAACTGCCGGTCATGGCGTCGCTGGACCCCACCAGCACGCCGGGCACCCGGTTGATCATCTTCAGGGGATCCAGGCCGGGTGGCAGCTCCTTGATGGCCTCCGCGTCGACGATGCTGTTGGCCCGCGTCTCGCCGATGCCCAGTTTATGGGCCGTGATGACGATGTCATCCAAGGGGGCGTCGTCAGACCCGGTCGCCTCCGCCGCACTGGCCATCCCGGACACCGCCCCGGCCAATATCCAGAGAGAGGCGCCGGCTAAGGCCGTCCTGGTCAGTTCATTTCTCCGCGTCGCCGTCCGGCGCCCCGTCATCCGCTTCATGCCCCAATACCCCTTCTTGGTTTCGGCCCCTGCCGTGATCTCCGCGGCCCTCGCCGCGGTGCCTCCATCCGGTATGGGCTTTCGATGAAACGTTTCATATTTAATGCGCGGCAGGTGCGCAATGTCAACTTATACGTTTCACTCAAATGTCATGAAGGGCAGCCGCACTGATCCCCCGCCGCAGGGCAAGGGTCAAGGGGGCATGGGGCAGAGTTCAGGGGGTGGGCGGGGGTGCCACGGTGCCGCGTTCGACATAGGTCACGTCGAACACCAGGCGGCGCCGGGACTCCGTTGGCTTGGCGATGCGGCGCAACAGGGTGTTCACCGCCTCGATCCCCATCTCTTCCACCGGGATGTTGATGGTGGACAGGCCGGGAAAGGCCAGCGCGCCGTAGGGAATGTTGTCGAACCCGATGATGGAAACGTCCTCCGGCACGCGCAGGCCCCGCTGGCGCAGGGTGTTGATGGCGCCCAGCGCGATCAGGTCGGCGCCCACGCACAGCGCCGTGACCGACCCGTCCGCCACGGCGGCGGCCACCGTCGGTTCCAGGTCGAAGGAATAGGCGTTGTGCAGGTGCCAGGCCAGGGCGTCGTGCCGGCGCAGCACCTCGGCGCTGCTCTCGGACCGTTGGCGGGAACTGCGCACGTCGGTCGGGCCGGAAATGACCCCGATGCGCCGGTGCCCCGCCCGAATCAGCCGCTCGGCCGCCATGCGCCCCCCGGAATCGACGTCGATCTGGATCAGGTCGTGGCGGGGGTTGTCGCGGTCCAGCACCAGCACGGGCAGCCCGCCGGTCAGGTGGGCCAGCGTGTCCTCGTCATTGATGGGGAACCAGATCAGGCCGTCCACCCCGCGCTGGATCAGGGCTTGGGCGGCGGCGCGCTCAGCCTCGGGCGAGCCCTGCGTGTCGGTGACGAAGACGCTGTAGGCGCTTTCCCGTGCCGCATGCACGACGTTCTGGGCCAAGGCCGGGAAGAAGGGGTTGGTCAGGTCGGGCAGGATCAGGCCGATGGCGCTGGTCTTGCCCGTCCGCATGGCCTTGGCGCTGAGGTTGGGGCGATAGCCCAGGCGCGCCGCGACCTCCAGCACATGGCGGCGCGTGTCCCCGCCTACGGAACCGACATCGTTCAGCGCGTACGACGCCGTTGCCACCGACACGCCCGCCGCCAGCGCCACGTCCTTCAGGGTGGGGCGTTTGGCGCTGTTTTCATCCTTGGTCATCGGGGTCTCTGGTTGGCGGGGGTGGTTAATCGTTTGCGGCGTATTTCAGCCGAATCCCGTTGGAAATGGGAAGGGGCATGGTGGCGCCCAGTTGACGAGGGCGGTGGAAGTCCGTCAAGCGCCGAGCTTTTATGAATCGATTAAAAATTCGTAATCCCACCTTGACGGGCAAGAAATGCCAGGCAAGCATAGGAAATACAGGGCATCAGTTCGGCGGCGCTGAGCCACCGGGCGCGTCTTTTTGCGCCTTATAAATGAAACGTTTAATTAAAGCAGACCGCACCGCCAGGGTAATGGCGTGGCGGCAACGGACAGGGCATGAACGATGGGAGTTAAAAACGATGGGACTCATGAGGGTGACGACGGCGGCGGCGCTGGTGGCGTTGGCGGCGGGGGAAGGGGCGGCGGCCGCGCGGGCGGCGGAGGCGGCGGACGGCCCGCCCGCCTTGGAGGAGATCGTGGTCACGGCGCAGAAACGGACGGAGGACCTGCAGCAGGTGCCGCTTTCCGTCAGCGTCATGAACGGCGATGACATGCGCGGCCTGGCGGTGTCGGGTGATGACATCCGGGTGCTGTCCGGGCGCGTGGCCAACCTGAACGCGGAGTCCACCTTTGGCCGCGTCTATCCGCGCTTTTACATCCGGGGACTGGGCAACGAGGACTTCACCCTGAACGCCTCGCAGCCGGTGGCGCTGTACTATGACGACGTCGTGCTGGAGAACCCGGTGCTGAAGGGCATGCCCGCTTTCGACCTGGAACGGGTCGAGGTGCTGCGCGGTCCCCAGGGCACGCTGTGGGGCAAGAACACCACGGCGGGCGCCGTCCATCTGGTGTCCCGCAAGCCCACGGACGCGACTGAGGGTTATGCCGATGTCACCTATGGCAACTTCAGCAGCTACACTGCGGAATCGGCGGTGGGGGGCAGCCTGGGCGACGGCCTCGCCGCCCGGGCGTCCGTCTTGTATCAGCACCGCGACCCGTGGGTGCGCAATGTGGTCACGGGGAACAAGCTGGACGGCTATGACGATTTGGCGGCCCGGGTGCAGATTCAGTGGAAGCCCGGTGAGCGCTTCACCGCCCTGGTCCAGGCTTTCGGCCGCTCACTGGACGGCACCTCCACGCTGTTCCACGGCGCCGGCACCGATGCGACCGTCGGCGTCCTGCCCTTCGACAAGTATGACCTCGCGGAGGAGAGCGATAACAACAACCGGCAGAAGGTGACCACGCGCGGCGTCACCCTGAACGTCGCCTATGAATTCGACGACGTCACCCTGACCTCCATCGCCGCCTGGCTTACCGGCAGCATGTTCAGTGTCGGCGACGTGGATGGTTCCCCCCGGCCGGCGCTGGTCAACGCGTCCGACGTCGACGGGCTGACGCAGGTGACGCAGGAACTGCGTCTCGCCTCCAACCCCGGTGGGCCCTTTGGCTGGCAGGGCGGCCTCTACTATTTCTCCGAGGATCTGAACTACTGGAACACCACCGCCAACAACAGCTTCCAGACGGCGGATGGCATGCCCGGCTTCGGCGCCTATCAGCGGGCGCGCCAGCGCAGTCACAGCGGTGCGGCCTTCGGCCAGGCCAACTATTCCCCCACCGAGCGCCTGACCCTGACGGCCGGCTTGCGCTACACCGTTGATGCGGTGGACTTCTGGCAGGACTCATCCTCCTTCACGCCCAAGCCCACCGACCTCGCGGCCTTTCCCAACTTCGCCACCGATCCGTTTTACAAGGTGGCGGGCCGGGGCCCCGGCCCCTGGTTTCTGCCCCGGTTTTCCAGCACCGACGGCCGCTGGGGCAAATTCACCTATGACGGCAGCGTGGCCTACCGCCTGGATGACCAGATCAACCTCTACGCCCGCGTGGCGGAGGGGTACCACGCCGGCGTGATCACGGGGCAGGCCATGTTCGACCCGTTGCAGAAGGCCGATCCCGAAACAGTGACCTCGTACGAGGCCGGGGCGAAGGGTGACTTCTTCGGCCGGCGCTTGCGTACCGACCTGTCGATCTTCCACTACGTCTACCGCAACCAGCAACTGGTGGCCTACAGCACCCTGGCGGCGGGTCAGGAAATCATCCGCCTGATCAACGCCAAGGGCGGTGTCGGCACCGGCTTTGAGCTGGAGAGCAAGCTGCAGGTGACGGACAGCCTGCTGCTGGGCGCCAATCTCGGCTTTGTGAAGACCGAGATCCAGGGCCCGACGGAGGTGGATGACCCCCGCAATCCCGGCCACCCCTTGGACATCGCCGGCCAGCCCTTTCCCTTCGCCCCCCGGTGGACCGCTTCGCTGACGGCCGACTACACCTATCCGCTGGGCGGCGGGCGGGAGGTGTTCCTGGGCACGGACTGGACCTATCGCGGCGATGAGAATTTCCAGCTGACCAGCTTCGTTCAGCCGCAATTCCGGGGGCAGGGGTATTGGGAGGGCGGGGCCCGGGCGGGCTATCGCTTCGGCCGCACCCAGGTCGCGGCCTGGGTACGCAACATCACCGACGCCTCCGTCTTGACCAGCGCCGTGAACGTCAACGGCTACGCCGGCGTGTTCACCAACCCGCGCACCTACGGCGTGGAACTGTCCACCCATTTCTGAAGACCAGCGATCCCCGGTGGCGCTCCCCCGGGGATCAGGAGCGACCATGACCGATACCCTTGCCCCACCCTTGGCCGATTTCATCCGTTGCCTGCCAAAGGCGGAGCTGCACCTGCACATCGAAGGCAGCCTGGAACCGGAGCAGATGTTCGCGTTCGCCCGCCGCAACCGCGTGGCGCTGCCCTTCCGCACGGTGGAGGAGGTGCGGGCGGCCTACGCCTTCACCAACCTTCAGGACTTCCTGGACATCTATTACCAGGGGGCCCAGGTCCTACGCACGGAGGAGGATTTCCGCGACCTGGCGCTGGCCTATTTCCGCCGGCTGGCCGCCGACGGCGGCGTGCATGCCGAGATCTTCTTCGATCCCCAGACCCACACCGACCGGGGCATCCCCTTCCAGGTGGTGGCCGACGGCCTGCTGGCCGGCATGGCGGCGGCGGAGAGGGAGCTGGGCATCACCGCCCACCTCATCCTCTGCTATCTGCGCCACCTGGATGAAGAGGCGGCCTTCGCCACGCTAAGGGCGGCGGAGCCCTATCTGGACCGCATCGCGGGCGTGGGGCTGGATTCGTCGGAGGTGGGCAACCCCCCGTCCAAGTTCGCGCGGGTGTTCCAGGCTTCGCGGGAGCGGGGGCTGAAGCTGGTGGCCCACGCGGGGGAGGAGGGGCCGCCCGACTATGTCTGGCAGGCGCTGGACATCCTGGGCGTGGATCGCCTGGACCATGGCAACCGCGCGCTGGAGGATGAGGCGCTCACCCGCCGCCTGGTGGACCAGGGCACGACGCTGACGGTGTGCCCCCTGTCCAACCTCAAGCTCTGCGTTGTGCCCAGCCTGGAGGCGCATCCCTTGCGGCGCATGCTGGACCTGGGCCTGAGGGCCACGGTCAATGCCGACGATCCGGCCTATTTCGGCGGCTACCTGCTGGACAACTACGTGCGGGTGGCGACGGCCCTGGGCCTGGACCGGGGGCAATTGGCGCAACTGGCCCGCAACAGCATCACCGGCTCCTTCCTGGATGCCGCCGCCCAGGCGCCCCACCTGGCGCGGTTGGATCAGGGGCATCATAACTAATTGGATTTAAACAGAAGATGATCTCTTTGCCGGAGCCTGTCGCCTTGACGCGACGGGTGCCGGGAAGCCACCTGCTGACCGGTGTTCTTACTGTTCGTCAAATCGTCGCCGCGAATCGTAAACGCTCTCGCGATTGGCGGCGACCCAGTCGACGAGCGCCAGCAAGGGCGTCATCAGGGCGCGCCCCAGCTCGGTCAGCGCATATTCGACGCCCGGTGGCCGGGTGTCGAAAACAGTCCTCCGCAGCAATCCATTCCGTTCGAGATCGCGCAGGCCCTGCGTCAGCATGCGCCGCGAGATATCCGGCAGCGATCGCAGCAACATGTTGAAACGCTTGGGCTCTTCCTGAACCTCAAGAAGAATGAGGACGGTCCACTTGGCGGTGATCTGATCCAATATGCTGCGGACGGGGCAATTGTGCGGATCAAACCCCTCGGCTTGCCAGGCGGCGATGCGCGCGCGCCGCGACCCCGCGCCCAGGTTACTCTCAGGTAACGTGGTCACGATAACCTGCCTCCTTGTTGCGAAATCGAAAGGTCCCTAATTGAGACCTGCGATCATTTATACCGAGAGGCTTCTTCATGACCACCTATCTCGTCACCGGCGCTTCGGGCCAGTTGGGCCAGCTTGCGGTCGCCCATCTCGCAACCATCGTCGATCCTTCAGAGATCATCGCGTTGGTTCGCTCCGACGCGGCGGAGGCCGTCTATGCGGCCCAGGGTATCGCTACCCGGCGCGGGGATTACGATGACCGGGCGTCGCTGGTCGCCGCTTTTTCCGGCGTCGATCGCCTGCTGTTCATCTCCTCTTCCGCAATCGGCCGCCGCGTCGCCCAACACGAGAATGTCGTGGAGGCGGCGAAGACGGCCGGCGTGGGCTTCATCGCCTATACCTCCCTGGTCGGCGCGGCGGCCAAGGCGATGGTGCTCGGCCAGGAGCATGTGGCGACCGAGGCGATGCTGGCGCGCAGCGGCATTCCCCACACCCTCATCCGGAACGGCTGGTACATCGAGAATTTCCTGATGAACCTGGGGCCGGCGCTGGCCATGGGCCAAATCTTCGGCACCTCCGGCGACGGCCGCTTCTCGGCCGCCACGCGGGCGGACTATGCCGCCGCCGCCGCCATCGTCCTCAAGGGCGGGTATGACGGTCAAACCCTGGAACTGGGCGGGGACGACTCCTTCACCATGACGGAGTTCGCGCAGACGCTGTCGCACTTGAGCGGCAAGCCCATCCAGTTCGTCAACATCCCGCAGGATGCCTTGGTGAGCGGCATGGTGCAGGCCGGCTTGCCCGGGCCGGTCGCCGTGGTTTTGGCTGATGCCGATGCCCGGGCCGCCGAGGGGGTGTTGCTCACGGAGGGCAAGCGGCTGTCGCGTATCCTTGGGCGGCCGACAACGTCTTATGGCGCCGTGCTCGAGGCGGCGCTTGCTCAGCCGGCCTGATCAGCGGGCCGGATCAGCGCGCAGGTGATCGGCCCGGCGATTGGCCGGGCCGATGCCGCCTCGGGGCCTCACCGATCAATTCGCCGCGGGTTCCGCAGCAATGACCGGCCTGGCGAATTCCGGGCTGCGCGCGCCCAGCTTGTAGAAGCCGATGCAGACGGCGTTGCAGATGAACAGCAGCAGGGGGATGACGACGTAGCCGGCGTAGAGCGCCAGGATGGCGGATCGCGGCTGTTCCACCAGCTGGCCGTTCTTGGTCGGAATATAATGGGCCAAGTTGAGCATGATGCCCAGCAGGGCCACGCCCAGGGCGAAGGTGCCCTTCTCGATCACGGCCATGATGCTGGACAGCAGGCCCTCGCGCCGCAGGCCGGTCAGTTCCCGGTCGTAGGCCAGGGTGTCCGCCAGCATGGAGATGGAGAGCAGGATCATGCCGCCGGCGCCGACGCCGCTGGCCACGCCACGGATCAAGAGTTCAAGGGTGCTGACGCCATCCTTGCCGACGAACAGCCAGCTGGCCGCCGCTAGGGCCATGACGGCCATGCCGACCAGATAAGCATTGCGCTTGCCCATCCGCCGTTCCAGCCACAGCCAGGCGGGCATGGATAGTCCGGAGGCGATGTTCTGGGCCAGGGCCAGCTGCATCTGGCCCTCATAGCCCAAATGCAGCACGTTCAGCATGAACAGCAGGCTGGTGGTGGCCAGGCTGGCGAAGGCCAGGAACTGGCAGACCTTGGCCGCCATCAGCAGGCAGAAGGGCCGGTTGCGGAACACGGTCACCCATGAGCCGCCGGCGGCCTTTTCCGCCGGGGTGGGCGCGTCCTCCAGCACCGGCGCCTTGGCCGTCCCGAAGAAGGACAGCGCCATCGCGGTGCCGATGATCAACGCCATGGTCCAGCCCATGATGGCGTAACCCTGCGCGCCCCCGCCGCCGTGGGTGATAAGGGCGGCGGTGCCCGCCATGGCCAGGATCTGGCCCAACGAGACGAAAAGCGTGCGGAAGGACAGCAGGCGCGACCGTTCATAGCGCGACGGTGTCATCTCCGACGGCATCGCCATATAGGGTACGTTGAACAGGGAATAGCCGGTGGAATAGATGATCAGCGCCAGCAGCATGTAGAGGATCAGGGCGGTGTCGCCCATGTCCGGCGCGCAGAAGATCATCAGGAACGAGGCTGCGGACACGAAGCCTCCGGCCAGCAGAAAGGGGCGGCGCCGGCCCCAGCGGCTGCGCGTGCGGTCGCTGAGCGTGCCGATGACCAGGTCGGCGACGGCGTCGTACAGCTTCGACGCCATCAGCAGATAGCCCGCCAGCTCCGTGTTCTTGCCCAGCACGGTGGACATGAAGGCCGGGAAATAGGCTGTCACCGTGTTCAGCATGATGGAGACGCCGACGGTGCCGACACCGAAGCCGATGCAGACGCCCATGCTGAGGCGGGTGGTTTCGCCGGTGCCGGCGGGCGGGACGGTCATGGGCGATCTCCATCCAGGAAGTCGACGATGGCCCGCGCCTTGGCCACAGGGTCGGAGGCGACCGGGGCCACCCGGCCGTGCCGCAGCAGGCCCGCCGCCTCGTCGATGGCGGCGTTCAGGGCCGCCAGCTCCCCTTGCGCCTTCAGCAGCAGCACGGGGCAGTGGATGAGGGGAAGGCGCTCCAGCGGCCGGTAGCGGAAGGCCGCGAGATAGGGCAGGGCGTAGGTGTCCAGCGCCTTCAGCACATCCAGGGCGGCGTCGTGCAGTACCCGGTTGCTGGGCATGTGGCCGGGCAGGCGGTGGTCCGGGTCGCGCATGAAGTGCGGAAAATACAGCGCCTGGTCACGCACGAAATGAAAGGCCCAGACCAGGTGGGCGCCATGCTCGTCAGGCTCCTTGCGGGGGGCGTAGTGCTCCAGGACGGCGGCGCGGGTGGCGTCATCGTACTCCTTGATGCCATCCAGCACGGCATGGCGCACGCGACCGTTCCCGTCGGCGCCGCCCGCCATGACCGCCAGTTCGCAGGCCGTGCGGGCGCCGGTGTGGGTGCCATAGACGTCGAAGGCGCTGATGTCCATGGCATCGGCCAGACGCACCACGCTGTCGGCGAAATAGGCGATGTCCGGCGACGGGATGGCAGGGGCCGGTGAATCGCCGTTGCCCAGGGTGTCGGGTGCCACCACCGTGCGGCCGGACCGCGCGATCTCCACCATCAGCCCTTCCAGCCAGCGGGAGGAGGTGGGGGAGGCATGCAGCAGGAACACCGGCGGCTGGGTCGCCGCCGGGTTCACGATGCGCCGTAGGTGGACTTGGCCCTCCCGGATACGGATGAAGGCGCGTTCGACCGATGTGTCCGTCATGCCCGGAACTCACCAAGAAGATGATCGCGCAGGGTCGGTCCCTGGTACTCCCGCCGCAGCAGGCCGCGCTGCTGCAACAGGGGCGCGACGTGGGCGCAGAACAGCTCCAGCTCGCTGGGCATATAACCGGGCTGCAGGGTGAAGCCGTCGCAGGCGCCGGCGTCGATCCAGGTTTCCATGCGATCGGCCATCTGTTCCGGCGTGCCGACGAAGATGGCGTGGCCGCGTGGCTTGCGGGCGTAGTCGCGGCAGGCGTCCGCGATGGACAGGCCGGCCTCCACCGCCGGTGTCAGCATGCGGCGCACGTCTTCCGCCGGGAACTCGCAGGCGGCGCAGATCTCGTCCAGCGGGAAGGGTTGGTTGGCCGGCAGCCGTGTCAGGTCATAGCCGATGGATTCACTGAGGTATTCGATGCAGAGCTGGTCGTCGGCCAATTCCAGCACATGGCGGTGCTTGCGCTGCGCCTCCTCCTCCGTATCGGCCAGGATGAAGGCCAAGCCCGGCATGATCAGCATCTTGGAGGGGTCTCGGCCCAGGGCGCGCGCCCGTTCGTGGATGTCGTCGCGATAGGCGCGGCCGGCGTCGATGGTGGGGGCGGGGCAGAAGATGGCCTCCGCCGACTGGGCGGCGAAATTCCGTCCGTCCGGCGACTGTCCCGCCTGCACCAGCACGGGCCGGTATTGCGGGGAGGTCGGGAAGTCCAGGGTGCCGGCGATGTCGAACCACTGGTTCCTCAGCGCATCGGCGGCGTTGGCGGCCGGGTGGCCCGCCGCCTGCCGCCAGAAGGCGTCCGCGGCGTCGACGAAGGCCTGGGCGCGGGCATAGCGCGCCGACTTTTCCAGCAGTTCCGGCTCGCCGAAATTCCAGGGACTGTTGGGGTGCACGGTGGTGACGATGTTCCAACCGGCCCGGCCCTCGCTGATGAAGTTGAGGGCCGCGAACTTGGCCGCCACCTCCGCCGGCTCATTGTAGGTGGTGGACACCGTGGCGACCAAGCCGACGCGGCTGGTCACGCCCGCCATGACGGCCAGCAGGGTAAAGGGGTCCAGCGTGGGGATGGCGAGCCGGCCGGGCGTGCGGCCGGCGGCGTCGCGCCCCTGCAACTGGTCGCCGAAGACGATGGCGTCGAAGCGCGCGTCCTCCACCATGCGGGCGATGCGCTCGTAATAGGCGCGCTGGAACACCGCGTCGGGGGTGGCCTTCTCCACCCGCCAGCCGCCGGGAAAGAAGCCGATGCCCTGCAGGAAGGCCCAGAGGTGCAGTCTACCGTTCTCGCGTGACATCAGGCGGGGACCTTCTTCGAATAGGGGTTGGCGGGCGCGGCCAGGCCCAGGCGGGCGCGCGCCGTGGCGCCGGTGGCAGGCTGACGGGTGTAATGCCGGCGCAGCGCCTCAAGCTGGTCGATGGCGTCCGGCCCCGCCACATGCAGGCCCTCGGCCTTGCCGGCCCGCACCAGGGCCTCGCCCTGTTCCACCGTGGCGGCGGTCACCTTCAGCAGGCGCACGGCACCCCGGGCATCGACGCCCGCCAGCCGGTCGGCGCCGCCCAGCACCACGTCCGCCGGTATGGTGCTGCCGGCCACGTCGTCCAGGTCGCGTACCAGCAGGGGATGGCCCTGCGGCGGCCGGGCGGCGTTCAGCGGACCCATGGTGGCGAAGAAGGGGCCGCGGTAATCCACGCGGCGGACCTTGGCGCTGTCCAGGTAGGCGCCGCTGTCCTTGTTCAGGATCAGCGCGTCCTGGTCCCAGCTATCCCACAGGGCGCGGGTGGCGCGGATGAAGTCATCATGCTTGGCCACCCGGTCGCCGGGGGGCAGGTGGTAGGCGTCGCCATAGGCGGCGTCGAAGCGGGCGCCGCCGTGGAGCAGGGGCAGCCAGCCGGCCCGGCCCGAGGTCAGGAAATCCGCTGCCGACAGGGCACGGGCGATATGGAAGGGGACGGAATGCACGGCCGGCAAGGCCGCGACGACCACGGGCGTGGCCAGGCGCCGGGCGATCCAGGGCAGGGTCACCACCGCTTCCAGCCGGCCCGGTTCCAGAGTGCCGGCCCCGGTCTCGTGGGCCAGCAGGACGAAGTCGGCCCCCGCCTGCTCGATGCGGTCGGCCTGCTGGCCCAGCCGGGCGAAGGCCGCCCCGTCCCGGGGCGAGACGTCGATGCTGATTGATAGGTACATGGCGCAAGCCTCAAATCGTGTTGACGTGTTTGCCGAGGGGGTGGATGGGTTCCGCGCCGTCCCGCGTGATCACCACCAAATCCTCGATGTGCACCGATCCCCCAATGCCGGTGTCCAGCGAGGGGCAGTCGACGCTCAGGATCATGTTTTCTTCCAGGGCAAGGTCGTTCTTGCCGTAGAAGCCGCCGCGCACCTCGCCCGGCTCGTCCGTGTGCATCAGGCCCACGCTGTGGGGCCCGAAGGTCACCAGGTCACCCGCGCCGGTCTTGCGCAGGGTTTCCAGGCCGATACGGCTGACCTCGGAGAAGCGCAGGCCGGGGCGCAGCTGTTCGCGGATGGCCTTCCAGCCGGCCTGCGCCGCGTCCGCCGCACGGACCGCCGCCGCCGCCGGTTCGCCCACGAACACGGTGCGGGCATAGTCGCCGTGGTAGTTCTGGAAGTGGCCGACGCCGTCGAAGAACAGCGACTGGCCGTCGCGCACCGTATCCGACGTGGGCAGGTCGGAGGACACGCGGTCGATGGTCATGAAGACGGCGCGGTTGCCGCGCCGGGCGCTTTCCACGGCGAACAGCCGGCGCAGGTCGCGGTAGTTGGCGCCGGCCCGCACCTGGGCGATGACGGCATCGACTGCCGCCGCGTTGGCCTGGGCGCCGCGCCGCATCAGCGCCAGCTCCAGGGGCGACTTCACCACCCGGATCCAGCGTAACAGGTTGTCCGCCGGGACCAGGCCGCCCGGCCGTTCGTGCCGCTCGCACACCATGCGGACGACCTCATGGTCATAACCCAGCCGGCCGGACCACAGGCCCAGGTCGCGCAAGGCGCGGGTCAGGGCGCCGCCGCTGTCCGCCAAAAGGGGACGGGTGCGCAAGGCGGCATCGGTGCGGTCGCGCCGGCGTTCCTCGACCTGGGTCAGGGGGGCGGCGCCCCGGTCGGCGAACAGGCCGGCCCAGGGGCTGGCTGTCCTTTCCTGTCGCGCGCCATCAGGGCCCGTGTCGCCAGGGCCCTCATCACCCGCGTCCTGGAACAGGTAGGCGGCGACGCCGTCGCGCGGGCCGCCATCGACGAAGGTGTAATAGTAGATGAAGTGGGAGGTGACGATGGCCGGCGCCTGACGGGGGTCGCGCGTCAGGATGGCGAAGGTCGTGGGCGGCTGGCCTTGCCGGGTGGTCCCGATCTGCGGCCAATAGCCCAGCGCGTGGAAGACATTCAGGGGATCGCCCAGCACCAAGCCGTCTATCCCGAACCGCTCCATGATCTCACAAGCCCGGGGCAGGTTCATGGGGCCGCCCTGTTGCAGCCCCTGCAACAGGGCGTCGTCGTCGGCCATGAGGGCGGCGATCTGGGCGCTCAGTTCATCCATGGAACACCTTGGGGGAAAAGCTCCGGGGGCCGGCGGCGCAGGGCCGGCGGGGAACACGCCCCCGTCCGGCCCGCGCATGCGTCACAGCAGGCCCAGGGGACGGGCGCGGGTCTTGATGTAGTCACCCAGCCAATCCAGGTTGCGGAACCGCAGGGTTCCCCGGCCCACGGCGGCCGAGGATTCCGCCATGCCCGCGACCAGGCGGAAGGCCTTGGTCATGAGGAACAGTTCGCCGTGCTCCTTCTCCGCCTTGGTGAAGGGGCGGACGGTCTCATAGCCCTGTTCGAACGCCTCGCCATAGCTTTCGGAGAAGCCGTAGAACAGGTTGCCCCAGACGAAGTTCTTCACGTCCTGCATCAGGTAATCCTCACCCGTCCCGTCGAAATCCAGGAAGGTGATGCGCCCGTCGTCGGCGACATGGACATTGCTGGAGTGGAAGTCGCAGTGGCATATGCCCATGGGCACGTCGTCGGACCGGATGTCGATCAGGCGCTGCGCCAGGCGCTCGCTGATGATGGCGTAGTCCCGCAAATCGTCCGGTCGGTCGTAGACGAAGTTGAGCAGTGCCGGAACGGTGACCTTGAAGCGCACCAGGTTGTCGGTGGGGAAGGGGCGCCCGCCATTGTAGGCGATGCCGTGCAGGTGCATCTGGGCGAACAGGGCGCCGATGCGCTCGGCGTTTCCGATGTCCAGGCGTTCGGTGAACTTCTTGCCCGGGGCCCAATCGTAAAGGGCGATGGCGCGCGGCCCCTCGGGCGAGTCCAGCTTGAAGTACAGCTCCCCATCCCGGGTGTGCACACCAGCGGAGGCGGGGAAGCCCTGCTGGCGCAGGTAGTCCAGGAAGTTCAGCTCCGTCGCCACTTCATCCACGCCGCGGTAGGTTTTGCGCCACACACGCAGGGCGTAGCGCTCTTCCGCCCCCTGGACCAGGTAGACGTCGTTCATGCCCCGGTACAGCAGGAAGGCGTTGACGGGACCGGCGATGGGGTAGCGCCGGGCCACTTCCGCCGCCAGGAAGTCCGGTTCCATGACCGAGTGGGAGATCTTGGCCATGGGCAGGGCGCTCTGCGACGGCACGGCGGCGAGGGCGGTCATTGGCAACTCCTAACAATCAGGGATCAAGGCTGGTCAAGGAACCGGCGCAGCTCGACACCCATGCGGGTGACGGCGGCCGGAAGGTCGAAGATGTCCCGGTCCCATTCCGGCATCTCGACGATGCGGTGGTCGGGCAGCAGGGCGGCCGCGGCCAGGGAGACGTCGCGGATGTCCTCATTGGGCTGAAGCACCAGCACGGGCTGCGTCACCAGCGGCAGGCGGGGCTGGTACTGGTAGCTCCACACCGCGACGTAGGCCCACTGGCTGCGGTCCATGACGCGCAGCTTGTCGACCCAGTTGTCGGCGGCGCGGCGCAGGGGAACCCCCGCCGCGCGCGCGGTGACGACGTAATCCCAAAGGCGCTTGGCCATGCCCAGCGCCACCTCGCCCGTCTCATCCAGGGGCGGGGCGGTGTTGGCGACCTCCAGCAAGGCGGCGGCGTCCTCCGCCGTGCGCATGGGCATGCCCGTGACGGCGACGCGGCGCACCAAATCGGGCCGGGCCAGCGCCGCCTCGATGGACAGGAGGGCGCCGGTGTGGAAGCCGTAGACGTCGCAGCCTTCCGTGACCGTCACGCCCAGGTCCGGAAAGACCTCCACCATCGCCGTGGCGTAGCCGGCGATGGTGAGTGGCGCCGGCGGGCGGTCGGACATGCCATAGCCCGGCGTGTCCAGCGCCAGAACCACGCGGTCCGTGGCCATCTCGGCGATCAACGGTTCATATTCGAAGGACGACGACGGGTTCTGGTGGAACAGGATCAGGGGCCGGCCGACCGTCGGGCCCGCCGGTCGGGCGACGCGGTAGTGGACCTGGCCGTAACGGCCATTCGTGTAGCCGCGGATGATGGCGACGCTCATGGAAAGGCGCTCCGGTGCCACCCCGTCGGGCCGGGGTGGAAGAGGGCGGACGGCGCCTTGGCGGCCGTCCGCTGGATGTCGGGGATCAGAACTTGTAGCGGACCTGGAGCCCGAACGTGCGGCGCTCGGGCAGGCCGACCACCAGCGCGGAAAGGGTGCTGGTGTAGGCGAAATTTTTGGTGAAGATGAACTGGTCGCTGATCGACGTGTAGGTCGTGTTGTCGAACAGGTTGTTGATGAACACGTCGGCGGAGATGTCGCCCTGGGTGGCGCCCAGGCGGACGTTCACCGTGTGGCGGTCCGGGGTCTTCACGACGTTGGCGGCGTTCGACCACACCCCTGACTTGTAGATGTAGTCGGCGCGGGCGAACCACGTGCCGTCCGTCCAGCCCTTCAGGTCACCGTTGTACTGAAGGCCGGCGTTGGCGGAGTATTTGGAGGTGTTTGGCATCTCCTTGCCGCTGAAATCGCTGACCCCGGTCAGCTTGGTGACGGCGGTCGACCGGTACGACTGGATGTCGGTGTCGACCAGGGCGGCACCCAGGTTCAGGGCGATCTGCTTGGTCAACGCATAGGTGCCGTCGAACTCGATGCCCTTCAGATCCACGTCGCCGGTGTTGTCGTAACTGGTGATGGCGAAGGCGGAGTTGGTGACGGGATCGATGCCGGACAGGTTCAACGAATTGATCTGGTTGCGCCACTGGGCGTAATAGCCGTCCAGGGTGAAGCGCAGGCGGCCATCGAACAACCGGCCCTTCAAGCCGATCTCATAGTTGGTCACCTCTTCCGGGTCGACCTGCACCTTCAGGCCGGCCGCCGCCGCCGCGCGCTGGGTGGCGGCGGAGGAGGAGATGAAGCTGGTGTTGAACCGGCCGGGGTTCACACCCTTCGCATAGGAGGCGTAGGTCATCAGGTCATCGGTCAGCTGATACTGCGCGATGAAGCGGGGCATGAAGTTTTCATAGGACTTGCTCAGCATCAGCGAGCCGCCGGGATAGTAGCCGGCCGGGACGAAGGCGCTGGTGGTCGCGGTATAGCCGCTGAGCGGCGCATAGGCGAACAGCTTGTCGATCTGATAGCGGCCTTCGGCGCTGAGGCTCAGGGCGTCCGTCACCTGGTAGGTGATGCCGTAGAAGGCGCTGGAGGTGCGGGACCGAGTCTCGCCGTTGGCGGTGAAGAAGGCGGTCGTGCCCAGGGCGCCGTTGCCGCCGCCGTTGCCGGCCTGCGTCCAGGCATCGATGAAGTTCACGCCACCGGTGACGCGCAGGGGGCCGCTGTCATAAGCCAGGCGGAGTTCCTGGGAAAAGTCGTCCGTCTTGCGCTCGACCAGGTAGGGATAGTCGAAGTAGCTGCGGGCGCCGGCCGGGATGGAGCCGAAGCCGTTGTTCGGGATCGAGGTGTCGCCGTAATTGTCGAGATCGACCAGCGCGCTGTACTTCTCGCTGTTCACCCCCAGCAGATAGCTGACGGTCAGGTCGGTGTCGGGGATCTCGTAATCCGCCGCGATGTGGCCATGGTAGAAGTGGCGGACCAGGCCGTAGCCTTGCGTGCCATCGGAAGGCGACAGGAAGCGGCCGTTGGGCAGGGACAGGAAATTCTTGATGTAGCTGTCGGTCAGGGTGGAGGCCGACGGGGTGGTGGACGTCAGCGACGGCGCGGTGCCGCAGAAGGTGGGGTTGCCGTTCAGCGTGCAGTTGGACTGGCCCTGGACCACGACTTTGCCCGAGGCGTTCGTGACCGTGTAGGCGGAGATCAGGCCCTGGGCGGAGGGGCCGTCGTCATCCTTCGACAGCAGGCCGAAGGCCTTGATCGTCAGGCCCTCGATGGGCTTGAACACCAGCATGAGGGTGCCGCTGGTGGTGGACTGGTCGCCCAGGGTCTGACTGGTGTTGGAGGCGTTTTCGTAGGAACCGCTCTTGGAGAAACGGTCGCCGGTGACACGGAAGGTCAGCTTGTCACCCACGATGGGGCCTTCCAGGGCGGCGCTCATGCGGTAATTGTCGCGGGTGCCCACCATGACGCTGGCGCTGCCGTGGAATTCATCGGTGGGAACCTTGTTCACCACGTTGAAGGCGCCGGCGAAGGTGTTGCGGCCGAAATAGGCGCTCTGCGGACCCTTCAGCACTTCGACGCGTTCCGGATCGGAAATGGTGGTCAGCGCGGAGGCGGAACTGACGGGCACGCCGTCGATGAAGGTCGCGACCGTGGTGATGTCGACGATGGCCGGGGCGAAGCCGCGGATGACCATCTGCTGGAAGGAGCGGTCGCTGCGCCCGGCGGCGTTGTTGGTGACGTTCATGCCGGGGGTCTGGTCGGCGATGTCGTTGACCGAGACGACGCCCCGCTGCTCGATGGTGTCGCTGGTCAGCACGCTGACGGCGACGGGGGTCTTGAGCACATCTTCCGACCGCTTGCGCGCCGTGACGACGATTTCCTGCAGTTCCCCAAAGTCCTCCGCCGGGGTGGCGGCTTCGGCGGCGGCATGAGCCATCGGTGGGGCGATGGTGAGGCCGGAAGCGATGCTAATGCTGAATAAAGAGGCGCCAATCAGCGCGGTGCGCTTCGTTTTATTGACCACGGAAGTCTCCCAGTTTTTGAGTGCTCTCTTCAGGCCACTAGTTTTTATTGGTGCCGCTGGGTAATTCTCTGAATCACAAACAGCGGGTGAAACGCTCCTGTTGGGAAAACTGCCAGATTTCCCCTTTTCCTCGGTCTTGTGCCGGAATTAGGTTTGAGGATTAATTGTGAGGCCGGGCGACGCAATGCCGGGGATGCCGCTGACCGCCAGATGGATCATCCGGTCGCTTGTTCGGACATGTCACGGCGGGGAAGGGGCCGGGCGGTGACATGAAAAAAGGAGGCCAGGACGATGCCCGGCCTCCTGCCATCATCGGTGCGACCGGAACGCCGGCCGTCAATTCAATCCGGTGCTCTTGATCGCGGAGCAGACGTACCAACTGCCCAGCAGGGTGCGGCCCTGGGGATCGCCTTGCGTGAAGAAATCATCCCGGCTGGCGCGGGCCTCCGCGACGCCCTTGCGATAGCCGACGATGACGTCCCCGCCCTGGAAACCGGCGCCGACGCTGGTGGCCACGTAGTCCACGCGGCTCAGCGCCGCCATGAACGGCTCGTTGTTGTAGTGCGATTCAAAGTCACAGCGCATTTGCTCCCAGAGCCCCAGGTGCTCATGGCGCGGCGGCACTTCGACATGGGCCATCACCCCCCCTGGCCGCAGCAGGCGATGGCATTCCGCGAAGATGTTGCGCATGGCGGCGGCCGAGGTTTCATGCAGCAGGGCGGAAGAGGTGACGAGGTCGAAGCTGCCGTCCTCGAACCGGGTGCGCTCCGCGTTCTGTTGGCTGAAATGGATGGCCTGGCCCATGGCTTCGGCGCGGGCGTGGCCGTAGCGCAGCATGGGTGCGCCCACGTCTATGGCGTGCACCTCCGCGTCGGGGAAGGCGGCGGCGATGGCCACGGTGCTGTGCCCGACGGAGCAGCCCAGATCCAGGATACGGCGGGGCTTGAGGTCGGGATAGAAGTCGCGCAGGTGGGCAACCAAGGTCTGGCCGCGCCCATCGTTCTTCCATCCGCCGTTCAGGTTGCGCAGATAGGTGGAGGCGAAGCGGTCATACAGGGCGCCCGCCCGGAAATCCTCGGCCGACGTGTCCACGTGGTAGCTGCCGGGCATGCGATGATGGTCGAACGCCGCGATGTAGCGGGGAATGGCCAAGTCCGGGTCCAGCGTCAGCGAGCCGCGCGGCGCCACCGTCTGTTCGGACACGGCGTGGGCCAGGGTGTCGTACTGTCGATCGACGCTGGCGCCCAGGGTGCGCCAAATCTGATCTTGGTAGAAGAAGCTCAGGGACAGCCAGTATTGGTGGAAGGGCTGATCTTCCAGCGCCGCCCGCATCTGGGCGCTGGACTTGGGCGCGGCGCCCGTCTTCGCTTCGATCTCGGGAACGATCACCTCGTTCACCAGTCGCTTGTCCAGCGGGTCCATGTTCTGAATGGTCCACAGGCGCATGGCCAGGAAGTGATCTTCCATCGCCTGTTCGTCATGCGTCGCCTGCGGCATGACGGCGTGTCCGAAATGGTCGGTCATGATGCGTCCTTCCAGGAAAGGGTCAGTTCGTCGTCACTTCGTCCAGCACGGTGTCGTAGTCGCGCTGTTCCCTCAGGCTGTCCGGCAGCAGCTTGTCGCGGGCCACGCCCAGGACACGGTCATAGGCCAACCGCCGGTACGCGGCGCGATAGGCGCGCGCCTCCGGATCGGGGCGGAAGGCGTCGACGTCCGCGGGTCCATAGCCGCCGGCCAGGCGTTCGTGGGCATCCAGACGGTCACGCAGCACCATAACCTCGCCCAACAACGCCATCACCATGGCGCCCAGCGCGTCGGTCACGGCGTCCTTGAATATGGTCGGCTGGCTGCCTTGGGCGCGGCTAACCCGTTCCTGGTTCTTGCGTTCCATCGGTCCCTGTTCCTTTTCCCGGATTGTGAGAGCCCCGCGAGGGGGGCGTTGTCAGGCCCGTGCCGCCGGCGGGACAAAGCGGATCAGCGTGCCCGTGCGGGCCAGGATGTCCTTCTTGTCCAGGTCGGGCCCGAAGGCCTCGTCGGTCACCGCGTCGCGCTGGTGCAGGTCGTAACCCGTTTGGCTGGACAGGATGACGACCACATCGGTCGCGTCCTCCACCGCGAACGGGAACTCATGCCAGGTGCCCAGATGCAGGGTGAACCCGGCGCTGCCGTCGAACAGGAAGGCCCGGGCCTGCGCCAGATCCGGCATGTCGCCATCGGACGGCGGCGCCATGACGACGACGAAAGGCTTCCCGGCCAGCGGGATGAAGGTCTGGGTGTGCTGGAAGTGGCGTTCCATGAAGCGCACCTCCGACGGGCGGGTGTCCACGGTCGCCAGGCTGACGTCCACCGGGTGTTCGCAGGCGAAATCCACCGGATAGCGCATCAGGACCCGGCCCTTGTAGAAGTCGACCGGGACGGGCTTCACGTCGGCGGCGCGGCCCAGGATGCGGCCGAATGCGGCTAGGGCCTGCGGTGTGGCGGGCTCGACGGTCAGGGTGACGACGCCCGCGGGGGCTGGGGCGGCCTGGATCATTGAAGCTACCTCGTTCAGGAAGGCGGCGCGGACGCCATGACGGGGAAGGGCCGGTCGCGCCGACCGTCAGCGATAGGGGCCCACCCTCTGGCCCTCTGACGCCAACAGCATGGCGGCGGCCTCGCCACCCGCCTGGCGCTGGCGGACCATGCCGCGCCGGGCCAGCACGAACAGGGCGCTGCCAGCCAGCAGCGCCGGGATGACGACGATGGCAATGGAGTAGCCGACCATCGCCGGATTCCGGAACAGGCGGTCGGTCAGCGTCGCCACCAGCAGCGGGCCCAGGGTGGCGCCGATGATGGTGTTGACCAGCCCGCTCAGGGCGATGGCGCTGCCGCGCATGGTGGGCGGCACGATGGACTGAAGGGTGGCGAAGGTGGTGGCGCCCAGCACGGCGAAGATGGCGCTGCTGCTGGCCACCAGGAACATGGCGAAGACGGGGCCGGGCACGAACACGGCCAGCGCCGACGGGATGGCCAGCAGCGGGCCGACCATCAGGATGCCGAATTTCGCCATGGCCAGGGAACGGCGCGCGAAGTGGTCGATCATCAGCCCGCCCACCAGTGGCCCCAGGAAGGAAAAGGTCATGGAGAACGGCCCGAGCCAGGCGCCGATCATCGCCGGGCCCAGCCCGAAGGCCCGCGTCAGCATGGCGGGTGACCAGGCGGCGGCGGCATAGGCAGCCATGAAGCACAGGGCGAAACCCAGATACAGGGGGACGAAGACAGCGCCGTTGCGCTTCAGGAAGGACAGCTTGTCGGCCAGCGAAGTGGGGTCCGCCGCCCCCCGGACGCCCCGTCGGGGCGGCTCCCGGGTCATCAGCATCATGGCGACGACCGCCAGGCCCAGGGTGCCGCAGCCGATGAAGGCCACGCGCCAGGGGGCGGCGTCCTGCAACAGGGGAATGCCGGCGAAGCGGCCGTTGGCCGCGGCGGCCATGATGAAGCTGGTCAGGGAGATGGCCATGCCATTGGCGACGGCCTGGCCGGTGAGGAACAGGCTGAGCGGCTTGCCCCGGCGATGGGGCGGGAACAGGTCGGCGATCAGCGACACCGCCGCCGGGCCCAGCGCCGCTTCCCCCAGGCCCACCAGCAGGCGGGAGGCGAACAGCTCGCCGAAGGTCGCCGCCAAGCCGCCGCCAATGGTGGCCAGGCTCCATACCAGCACACCGACGGTGACCAGCAGGCGCCGGGACACGCGGTCGGCGATCAGGCCCAGGGGGATGCCCACCGTGGCGTAGAACAGCCCGAAGGCCAGGCCCTGCAACAGGCCGATCTGGAAATCGGCCAGGCCCAGGTCATGGCGGACCGGGTCCACGACAATGTTGATGATGCCGCGATCGATGATGGACACGATGGCCGCCAGGAACAGCACGGTGACGGTCCACCACGCCGTGCGCCGCCTGGGATAATCCGCCTGGTCGGCGGCGGAGACAGGGGCCAGGGACCCTTCGGAAATCATCGTCGTCACCGCATGTCTCCCACTACATGTCTCCCACTGCGGCGGGCAACCCGGCGGGATGCCTCGCCTGTTCACGTGCCGGGCCCGAACGATGGGCGGGGCGGTGCGTCACGGTGCCGCCGCGGGCGGCGGAAGCGTGTCCAGGAAATCGCCGAGGTCGGCGGCGAACCGGTCCGGGGTTTCCCACATCGGCCAGTGGCCGATGCCCGGGTAATGGATCAGCTTGACCTGGGTCCCGGTGAACCGCCGCACCGACGCATCGGCGCTTTGCGAGATCACCGTGTCCTCATCCGACCATTGCAGCAGGACGGGCGCCCGGACCAGGCCGGCGGTGGCGCCCACGTCCGTTGTGCGGAACAGGGCGACATTGGATTTGAGGTAGGCCTGCTGGTTGGCGATGGCCCCGGGAAGGTTGGCCATGTCGTACATGACGCCCGCCAGATAGGGCGGCACCGACCAGCCGGGGTGGGAGGTGTCCTGCAGCACCAGGCTATAGAAGAACCGCGGATGGTAGTCGGGCAGCACCGCGTTGTGGAAGGCCAGCATCCAGCGGATCCGCCAATCGACCTGGCGGGTCTGGCTGGGGCGTTCCAGCGGCAGCATGGAAAAGGCCATGGCCCGGATGCGGTCGGGATTCCCGGCATTCAGCTCCAGCGCCACGTTGCAGCCGTTGGATGTCGCCACCACGGCCAGCGGGCCAACCGCCAGCTGGTCAAGCACCAGGCCCACCAGCCGCGCGGCCTCGGCGGTGGTGTAGCCCCGGGGATTGGGGCCGCTGAGGCCGTAAGGCGGCCAATCCACCCGGATCAGGGTGTAACGGTCCGACAGGCGGTTCACCAGCGGGTCCCATTCATGCAGGTTGACGCCGGTGCCGTGCAGCAGCAGCACGGGCGGCCCCTTGCCCTCCACCCGGACATGCAGGGGCACGCCATCCACGGTGATGAACCGGGAGGACGGCGCCTGCGCGTACCGCGTGATCGCCGCCGCGCGATCGGTGGCGAACCAGCCCAGCTTGGCTGGAACAAACCATGCGAGGAACAGTGCTAGCGGCAGCCCGACGCACGCGCCGGTCGCCACCCCAATCCTGCCAAATCTCACGACGCCCTGTCCTTTGTTTTTAAAAGGTAATCTTAATGCACAAGGCTGTTCTTATTGTCGCAACCCCTGGCCGCTGGCGGCCTATTGGTCCCGCCGGAGATAGGCGTCCACCAGGTCGGCCACGCGCTCCGGCACCTCTTGCGCCGGGAAGTGTCCGGCGGTGTCCAGCCAGACCACCGACCGGCTTTCCGCACCGGCCAGATAGTCATAAAGGGCGATTTCCGCCGCGGGGGGCAGCACCGGGTCGCGCCGCCCCCACAGGATCAGGACCGGCGCCCTCACGGCGCTGAGGTGATCCATGGTCAGCTGCTTGTTGGCGGTCAGGGCGTACAGGACAAAAGGATTGGGCTCGGGCGCCCGCAGGCCGGTGGTATAGGAATAGTCCACCGTCTCCCGCGTCAGGCGCTTGGGCTCACCCCACAGGTAGCTCATGTAGACCTGCCAGTATTGCAGGTCGCGGTAGCCGATGGCTTTGGCCCGGGCGATTTCGACATCCAGCGCCGGTGTCGTCTGTATCTTGGCTTCCGCCACGGAGTCCGCCGGGGTGTTGGCCAGGATGAGGGCCGTCACCCGCTGCGGATAGGTCCCCGCGAAATAGTAGGCCAGCGTGCCGCCGCTGGACGTGCCGAACACGGCGGCCTTGTCCACGCCCACCTTGTCCAGCAGCCGCGCCACCAGGGCCTCGGGCGTGCCCACCGTCCGGGCCGCGTCGTCGCTGACCGGGCCCGACAGGCCGCCCGGCGGTTGGTCGAAGCGGATGATGCGATAGCGGTTCTTGAGCCGCGCGACCACGCCGTCCCAGGCGTTGAGGGTACCGTTTGACCCGTGCAGCAGCAGCAGCACCGGGCCCTTGCCCTCGTCGCGGTAGCGCACCTCGACGCCGCCCAGGTCGGCGTAATGGTCGCCCGGCGCGCCCAGCCGCTGGCGCAGCTCCGCCAGGGACAGCCGTTGCGGCGCCGGGGCTTCCGCAGACAGGGCGGGGCCGGCGCCGGCCAGCCACGCCGCCGCCAGCAGCAGCGCCGCGCGCCGGCGGGCCGCGCCCTTGCCCTTGATCATGACACCCCTTGCCATCATGCCCGCCCCGACGTGACGAACCACGAGCGGAAGACGCCGTCCGACGTGTCGCCGAATTTCCGCAGGGCGCTGCGGCCGTTGAAGGCTGTCGCCTGATAGCCTGTGCGGATTTCGGTGAAGCCGGCGGCCCGCATCAACTGGCCGTAGTCGGCGGTCAGGGCGCCACGCCAGTTGGGTTCGTTGTTGAATTGGGCCTCCAGTTCCGAGGACAGCTCCTGCCAGATGTCGCCCAGGGTGTGCAGCAGCGGCACCTCCAGATGGATGGCGATCCCGCCCGGCCGCAGCAGGCGGCGGCTTTCCGCCAGGATGTTGATGGCGGCTTCCGGTGAGGTTTCGTGCAGCACGACGCAACTGTAGACCACGTCGAAAGAGGCGTCGGGGAAGGTGGTCCGTTCCGCACTCTGTTGCGAGAAGTGGATGGCGGCGCCCAGATGCTCGGCCCGCGCGTGGGCATAGCGCAGCATGGAGGCGCCGACATCGATGCCATGTACCTCCGCCTCGGGGAAGCAGGCCGCCGCCGGCACGGTGCTGGTGCCGATGCCGCAGCCCATGTCCAGGATGCGGCCGGGGTTGATGTCCGGCGCGACGGTCAGCAGGTGGGCCATGGCGGTATGGCCGCGCAGGTCGTTCAGCATGCCGCCGTTGCGGCCCAGCATGTAGACCGCCCCGCCCCGATCCATCACCGCGCCCTGCAGCACCGAACCGTCGTCATGCGCGTTGCCGCCGGGCATCAGGTGGATATCGCCCCGCGTGATGTAATCGGGCGCCACGAAGTCCGGGTCCAGCGTCAGGGTGCCCTTGGGCGCGTCCACTGCGGCCAGGGCCTCCAACTGGTCGGCCTGCCGTTCCACGCAATCCTCCACCGCCGCCCACAGTTGGCGCTGGGATTCGCGCTTCAGGCTCAGCCATGTCGTGAAGCTTTCGAAGGACTGCATGCGGAGGCGCAGGTCGTCCACCGGGCTGTTGCTGCCGCTGGCCGCGATGGCGGGCGCAATCTGTGCCGCGATCTTCTGCTGCGCCGGTTCCAGCGTCTGGCCGACGAACAGCTTCAGGTCGCGGACGAACAGCTGCTCCACCAACTCATCATGGGTGGGGACCGCGATCATGGGGTGCGCCAGGGCGGCGCGGGATTCGGCGATGCCGCTCATGCCTGCATCTCCATGCCGCCGGTCGCGTGGGACGCTGCGGCCACGTCGGCCAACGCCGCTTCCCGCAGGGGCCGGAAGACCTTGTTCAAGGTGTGCTGGCGCAGGCCGTCCCGCTCGGCCTGGGCCGCCGCGTCGGGTGAGAAGGAGTCCACGGCGCCCGGCGCCAGCACCCGGGCGGCCACCAGCAGGCGCTCACAGGTGTCCAGCCGCGCCCGCAGGACGGTCACCTCCGATGCCAGCGATACGATCATCGCCAGCGTCTGCTCATCAAGGCTGCTTCTGCCCGGAATGGGGTCGAGCCGGTTGGGCGTGCGCGGAAGCCTGCTTTTCACGTGAACCTCACCATTTTATTGGTTGCCCGTTTTCCGTCCACCGTGACCGGGCTGAGCCATAGGCTTCCAGGAAAGTCCCCTGTCGGACCCATGCCGGACGATTTCGGGATTTTGGCGCATCCGCGCGCATCCGGGGCCGCGTTCCAATGGTTTGTCCACCAGATGGATGCGGGGCAGACCATTTCCGCCAGCGCATGGACGTCGCCAGGCACGGGACAGCCGTTTCAAAACGGCTCTCCCGGTGAGGTTCGTGGGTGAGGTTGGTGTTCGTTCTTTATTTTAGCCGATCGGCCGTGTGGCCGTCGGTTCCAAGTGCCGGTTCGGGCCGGACCGCGTTACAATCCAGCCGCCACCGTCGTTGCGCCTTGTCAGGGCGTCCCCCTCCGGCCGCGCAGCACGCAAGCGAGCGCGATCAGGGCGCCGGCCAGGGCCGCGCCGCCCAGTACGCCGAACGCGCCCTGCATCGTGCCCGCCACGCCTTTGGCGGCGGTGACGAACAGCGGGCTGGTGAACTGCCCCAGGAAAAAGCAGCCGGCCCAGACGCCCATGCCTCGGCCACGACGCTCGGCCGGTAGCTTCGACACCGACCACAGCACCAGGGCCGGGATGGCGATGCCTGCGCCCAGTTGCTGGACGAAGGCCGCCGCCGTCATCGTCGTCTGGTCGCCGGCGATGCCGATGCCGACCAGGCCCACCCCCAGCAGCAGCAGGAAGGCCAGGATCTGTTGCGGCCCCGTGAAGCGGCCGGACAGCCACTGGAACAAGGCCGCGCCCAGAAAGACGCCGATGCTGGCGATGGAGATCAGCAGGCCCACCGTCTGGGGCGACGAGACGCCGACCTCCCCGAAGGCGAGGCCGACCTGGACGATGTAGACATAGTAGAGGCTGGCGGAGAACAGGGTGACCAGGCTGGTGATGACGACGTCGGCCCAGGGAAACGCCACCTTGGCGGCGCCGGGTCCGGTGGCGGCCGCCGCCACCACCGGCTCGTAGATGTAGACGATCATGGCCAGGAAGATGGGGAAGGCCACGGCGTAGATGAGGAACGACGCATTCCAGGTCATGGCCGTCATATAGCCGGACAGGGCGACGACGGAGGTGCCGAAGACGGGTCCGACCAGCCCCTGGATCGTCAGCCAGGTGCGCCGCTGATCATGGGCGAAGTAGTCGCCGATCAGCGTGTTGGTCACGGTGAGGATGCCCGCCTCCGCCACGCCGAGGGCCAGGCGGGACGCGATGATCAGTTTCAGGTCATCCAGGAAATAGGGGGCGATGCCCAAGAAGCCATAGATCGCGGTGGCCCACAGAAGCAGCCGGCGCCGGCCATAGCGGTCCACCACCCATCCCATGAGTGGCGATGTCAGGGCGATCATCAGGCCGGGGGCCGTCACCAGCAGGGGCACCAGCGTGCCCACACCGGGGACGGCGCCGAAGCGCTCCATGATCTTGGGCACGGCGGGGGACAGCGCCACGATGGCAAGAATGGGGAGGAAGCCGGCCAGGACGACCAGCACCCCTTGCCCGACGCCGGCTTGGCGCCTGGCCGGGGTCTCCACGGACGTGTTCACGGCCACCATGGGCCTCCTCCCTTATTATCGTGGCCGGGCGGCCGATGGCGCCGCCCGGCGGGCTTGCTCAAAAGACGATGGTGGCGGTCCGCGTCTCGCTGATGACGCTGGGCTGGAATTCGATAGGGATGTAGGACTGGCGGATGCGCACCGCGACCTCCACCCGGTGAACTCCCACCGACAGGCCGCCTGGCTTGGCCACGATGACCGTGGCCAGTTCGTCCAAGGGCCAGCGGTTCTCGGTCTCGGTCCTGAGGGTCGCCAGGTCATACGTCTTGCCGCCGACCGCGATCAGGTTGTCGGCATGGTCGAACCGCTCCCCATTCACCGTCACGTCCACCCCATCGACCAGGCTGAGGCGCTGGCCGCGGTAGTTGGGGAGGCGGACCCGCAGTTGGAAGCCGCTGGGCGCGTCCGTGGGGCCGATGTTGCGGAACCCGCTGGACTGCATAATGGATCGTTCAAGCATGGCTGGGCTTTCCCTCAGGCTCAGGCGGGGCGGATGGAACGGTCGTGGTCCCGCTCCAGCTTACGGATCAGCGCATGCTGGCGGCGCACCTGCTCCAGCGACCGCCAGGGCAGCCGTTCCCCTTCGTATTCGCTGGAGAGGTAGCCGGCGTACCCGGCCTTCTTCAGCGCCGGCACCACCTTGTCCCAAGGGATCTGCTCATCGACGAACTGGTCGTTGATGTTGTGGAACTTGGCCTGGATGAAGACGACGTATTGGATGATGTCCTCGATGTGCTCCGGCGGGACCTTGCAGCCGTCCAGGTAGCCGGGCCGCATCGCCGGATGTTCGCCGGGCTGCGGCGGCAGCGGCCGGTCCTGGAAGACGCCGGTGTCCAGCAGCAGGCCGAAATGCTTGGTCCCGGTGCGCTGGATGAAGTCGACGTAGCTGTCCACGACGGGGTGGCGGATCGGCGTCGGGCTGTGGATCTCCGGGCAGATGACGACGTCGCGGCGTTCCGCCGTTTCGAGCGCGCGGACGATGGTGTCCTCCCAGATGGGGTCCGGCACTAGGTCGAGGGACACGACGCCGATCTTGGGGCGCACGAACTTGAAGCCCAGCCGCGCGGCCAGGTCGATGTCACGCACCAGGTGGCCCGCCGCCGTCACGGAATCCAGCGGCCGGTCCAGGCGCAGCCGGGTGTCGATCCAGCAGCCGTAGTTGGTCGGCTCCAGCGCATGCCGGTCCAGCAGGGCGTACCAGCGGTCCACCCAGGCGGGGTCGGGGTCGGGATAGCCCGGGATGTGCGCCTCGCCCAGGATCTCCACGCCGGTGGCGCCCATGTCCGCGATGGCGGCCATGGCGTCCTCCAGCGTCATCACCGTGTTGAGGTCGTCGGTGAAGCTGTAGAGGGAAACGCCGTATTTGAATTTGGCGGTCAATTGGTCCTCCTGCCGCGCATGGATGGGGGGCGGACTGTCATTTCGCTTTGGATGCCGACGATGCGCGATGGTCGCGGCGGTGTTTCATTGGGCGACCGGACTCACGGGGCCGCCCGGACCGGGACGCGGTGCCGGTTGGCCGCCGTCTCGAAGGGGGGCGCGTCCTCGATTTCCGCCAGCTGCGACAGGATGTGGCCGGGCATGGCGTCGCCCACGAACTTCTGCAGCACCGGGGTGTGGTCGAAGACCCAGTCCCGCACCGGACGCAGAGCCTTGGGCATGTGGTGGAAGGCGCGGCCGGTATGGTACGCGCCCTGGCTGACCTGGGCGGTGTGCGGCTTGCGCCTGTCCTCGTATCGTTGCAGCGCCTGGCGGACCGCCTCTGTGTCGGAGAGCGACACGGCGTCCAGTTCGCGGGCCAGGAAATACCCGTCCTCGATCGACATCCCGGCCCCATACGCCGCATAGGGGGAGGTGGGATGGGCCGCGTCGCCCACCAGGGTGGCGCGCCCCTTGGACCATTGCTTCAAGGGTGGGCGGTCCCGGATCTCCCACCGCTGCAGATGGGCCACGGGGGTCGCGTCAATCAGGTCACGCACCCGTTGGGTGAAGCCCCTGGCCCGATCCCTGCTGTAGGCGAGAAGGTCGCCGGGCGGTGGCTGGGAGGGGTCGCAGGCCTCCAGCACCCACCACTCATAGCCCCATTTCCCCTCGTGCCGGATGGGGGTGTAGCTGACCTGGGTGGTGCGGTTGTGGGCGATGACCCCCCGGCCCTCCGGCGGCGTGTCCAGGAACAGATAGCCGCCGACCAGATGCAGGCGCTGGTGGCGGATGGGGGCGTCGCCCCACAGCCATTTGCGGACAAAGGAGTTGATGCCATCGGCGCCGACCAGCACATCGGCTTCGAAATTCTGGCCGTTGGCGAAGGTCAGGTGGACCTTGCCGGCCCCATCCCGCACGCCGGTCAGCGTGTGATCCAGGCGCAGGACGCCCGGGGGCAGGGCATCGACCATGCGCTTGTAAAGTCCCCAGCGCAGCAGGCCGATGAAGCCCCCGCCATATTCCCGCTCCACCTCGGGCGGCAGGATCACCTCGGCGCGGACCTTGCCGTCATGACGCTCGAAAAAGGTACGGCAGGGGGCGCCCAGATCCTCGGTATCAACCCCGATGAGCTTAAGTATTTTCTGAGGCGGTGGCCAAAGGTTCAGAATATTGCCGGCGGCCTTGATCTCCGTGGCCCGCTCGAACAAGGCGACGTTGAATCCCAGTCGAATAGCGGCAAGTGCCGCGGCCATGCCCCCGGGCCCTGCGCCCACGATGGCGATGGTTCCCTTGATGGATGTTCCCATCAAGCCCTCCCGTTTTATTATCGGATTACCCGGATTTTTTGGCCGGGGATAGGTGCGTCAACCAATCTAAGCAATGCTTAGATTAAGCCGTGCGGCCTGTCAAGCGGGCGTGCGCGGCGGGAAACGGATTGGGGGTCGGGCGCGCAGCCGGCGGGTCGCCGGATGGCTTGATCAGCTGCCGGCCAGGGCGCCCCTGACAACGGATTTCACGACGGCGTCGGCCGCCTCCTGACCCATTTCGTAAGGCTTCACCATCTGCTTATTGCGCAGTGTGGCGAAGCCGTAGAGCGTCGACCAGATCGCCAAAAGCCGGAACGAGAACTCCTCTTCCGACATCGACGGCACGGCGGTCATGATGGCGTCTTTCAGCAATGAGAACCCGCGAAACTGTGCTTCCCGGATCGCGGGGTCCAGTTCCGGCCGGGTGAGTTCGCTCTCGTACATCAGTTCGAACAGCCGGGGGTTTTGTATCGCGAACGTCAGGAATTGGTGGCTGGTCGCCGTCAGGTATTCCACGGGGTCGGATGTGGCCCGTCCTTGCCCGACGCTCGGGCGGATCAGACGCTCATAACCCTCCAGGGCCAATGCCAGCAGCAGCGAGCGGCGGTCGGCGAAATGATGGTAGGGCGCGCCGGATGAAACGCCCACCCGGTTCGCCAGGGTACGGACGGAAAGCGTATCGTGCCCGTGCTCGGCGACATATCCCAGCGCGGCCTCGATAAGGTCCCGTCGGAGATTTTCCCTGTGATACTGGCTCGAAGCGGCGCTCTTTCTGGCCATGGCCTTCCCCGGTGACATGGATTGGATGGGCCGTGCGCCGAAGTTTTTCTGTCAGGCAAACATCACGCGCTTGGTCGCGCCGTCTCGCGGGGCCCCCGTCTTGCTGTAACGTGGTGGTGCCGACCCGTCAACGCTGCTTGCCCGTCCATCTGTCAACAGGGCGCCGCCGGCCGGTCCGTGGGAAAGTGGGCCGGCGGGTGTCGGTTTGCCATCGCCCCGTTCGTCGTTCCGATGCCAGGCCGTCGGCCCGGCCCAACCCCCAGGGAGACTGGCGATGCGCGTGATGGTGCTGGTGAAGGCGACCGAGGACAGCGAAAGGGGGCTGCCGCCCAAGGACTGGATGGATGCGATGATGGCGGCGATGGGCCGCTTCAATGACGACCTGCGCGAGGCCGGCATCCTGGTCATGGCGGAGGGGCTCACGCCCAGCGCGCGGGGCAAGCGCGTGGCCTTCGATGGTCCGCACCGCACGGTGATCGACGGCCCGTTTCCCAACCCGCGCGACCTGGTCGCCGGCTTCTGGCTGTGGGAGGTCAAGGACATGGAAGAGGCGGTCGCCTGGGTAAGGCGCTGCCCCAACCCCATGATGGGCCCCAGCGAGATCGAGATCCGGCCGCTGTACGGGCCGGAGGATCTAGGGGTGGCCTGACGGTCGCGCCTGGGGGACGTCACACCCCCATCGCCTGCCACATCTCCCGTTCCTGGCCGTCGGGGTCCAGGGCCACCTGGCATTGGCTGTTCAACAGCATGACGGCGCGATCCTTGATGTTGTAGCGGGGCCAAGCGGGCTGCCTGGCGGCGGTGGGCACGCCGCTGCGGGCGAAGCTGGTGAAATAGCCGCTGACGGCCTTGGAGGCTTCCACCAAGCCAGGGCCGTCACCCTGCAGGTCCGGCATTTCCGTGTTCAGGAAGGTGACGGAGATGTCGGTGGCGTGGCCGGCGCGCAAGGTCCAGTCCGTGCCCTTGATGGCGATGTTGGACGGGAAGTCGTTGCGGTAGCGATAGACGGGGGCCGCCTGCGCGGCCTTGCGATCGGCGATGGCGACGGCACCGTTGCCCATGCTGATGGCGGTCTCGATGGCGATGCCCTGTTCCACCGGCGTGGCGTCGGGCCGGGTCCGCCGGTAGGTTGCCAGGACACGTTGCGCGTCGTCGCCCAGGGCACGTCGCATATGGGCGTCCAGTCCGGCGGCATCCATGTGGAAAAACGCCGGGTGGTCGCGTTCGAAAAAGGTGGCCTCATCCCGCATAGTGCCGATCAGCAGCGGTATGCCGGCCGCGATGGCGGGCGCCGCCGGGTCGAAAGGATCATGGGGCAGTGTGGTCCCGTCCACCACTGGACCCCATCCGCCGGGCTTGGCGGCACGAAGGGTCGCCAGGCTGGGCCGGGGCGGGGGATGGCTGGCCCGCCATTCCGGGGTCGGCACGGCCAGGGGCCCCTGGCCCTTTTCGGCGGCCAGTTGCAGGGCCAGCAGCTTGTCCGCCGGCACGTCGTGCAGCCTGGTGAAGTCCTTGGGTGCGATATCCAGTGCCGCCAGCACGCGGCGGGTCGTTTCCGTCGCCACCTCCCTCGGCAAGCCGCGCAGCAGGTGGCCGCTTTGCAGGCCGGCCTTGTGGTACAGCCCTTGAGAGGCCGGCATGGCCATGACGGCGCAGGTCTTGGCACTGCCGCCGGACTCGCCGAACACCATGACATTGCCGGGGTCGCCGCCGAAGGTGGCGATGTTGTCCTTAACCCAGCCCAGCGCCGCGATAATGTCGAGGATGCCCTGGTTGCCGGAAGTGGCGTAGTCCGCACCCCCCAGGTCACCCAGATAAAGATAGCCCAGCAGCCCCAGCCGGTGATTGGTCGCCACCACCACCACGTCGTAGGTCGCGGCCAGGCGGGCGCCGTCCTGGATGCGCTGGCCACCACTGCCGGTGGTGAAGCCACCGCCGTGGCAGTAGACCATGACCGGCCGCTTGGCGCCGTCGTTCACCGCCGGGGTCCAGACGTTCAGCACCAGGCAGTCTTCGCTGTAGGCGGGTTCGTGCTCCCCGTAGGTGGTGCCCGGCCCTTGCAGGGCCGGCGGGCCCAGCAACGTCGCGTCCCGCACCCCCGTCCATGGCGACACCTTGGGCGGGGCCTTGAAACGGTTCCGGCCCGAGACGGGACCCGCGTAGGGAATGCCCCTGAAGGCCAGCGCGCCCCGGTCGTGTCCACCCCGCACGCGGCCCGCCGTGGTTTCAAGCTCCACGAATGGCTCTGTCGTCCTGGTGAACCAGATGCCGTCGTCGGCACGGGCTGGAATCCAAAAATAGGGGGCGGTCGCCACGGCCGCACCCGCGCGCAACACGGCGCGGCGGTTGAGGGATAGGGGCACGTTTATCCTCCCGTTTCATTTTATGGGCCGGCAACGGGTCCCGGCCAAGGAACCAGCGGCGGAACCAGCGACGGCCTTCCTGATAACGGTAACATAAATGCCGCGATGGGCAACCGCCGGGGCGGCGGGACCTGGCCGGGAATATCGGGGGCGTTTGACGCTCACCCCGCCGAGTGGATCATTTCCACCCGGTTACGGCCGGCCTCCTTGGCGCGGTAGAGGGCGGCGTCGGCGCGGGCGTAGAGGTCGTCCAGCCCCTCGCCGTGGCGCAGTTCCGCCAGGCCCAGGCTGGCGGTGATGCGGATGGCGGCGCCCCCCTCGATCGGAACGCAGTCGTCGCCGATGGCCTGGCGCACCCGGTCGGCCAGCAGGCGGGCGCCCTGGGCCGCGGTATGTGGCATCACCACGGCGAATTCCTCCCCGCCGATGCGCCCCACCAGGTCGGTGCCGCGCACATGGCTGGCGATCATCCGGCCGGCGGTGGCCAGCACGGCGTCGCCACCGGGATGGCCGTGGGTGTCGTTCACGCGCTTGAAGTCGTCCAGGTCCAGGATGGCCAGCGTCAGGGGCGTGCCGTGGCGATTGGCCAGTGCCACCATATCCTGCGCACGTTCCATGAAGTGGCGGCGGTTGGCACAGCCGGTCAGCGGGTCGGTGGTGGCCAGGTGCAGCAGGCGGTCATTGGCGGCGCGCAAGTCGGCGGTGCGGTCCGCGATCTGGTGTTCCAGTTCCGCCTGCCGCCGCCGCAGGTAACGGGTGCGCCACCGCACCACCACCACCACCGCCAAAACCAGTAGCCCCGCGGCCAGCAGCCGCACCCATAGGCGCTGGTACCAGGCCGGCGTCACGCGCAGCGGCAGGGCCATGTCCCGTTCCGTCCACAGGCCGTCGCGGTTGCTGCCCCGCAGCCGCAGGGTGTAGTTGCCCGGCGGCAGGTTGGAATACAGCGCCAGGCGGCGGGTCACGTCGGCCTTGATCCACCCGGAATCATAGCCCTCCAGCTGGTAGGCGTAGAGGTTCCGGCCCGGTGACGTGTAGTCCAGGGCGGCGAACTCCACCGCCAGGCTGTCCGTCTCGGGGGTCAGGACCAGGGGCGCATCCTTCTTCAGCCGCCCCACGGGATAGGCTTGGCCGCCCACCCGCAGGTCGGTGATGACCACGGGGGCCGCGAAGCGCCAGGCGGGCAGGGTGCCGGGACGCACCACGGTCAGCCCGCCCTTGGAGCCGAACAGCGCCTCACCGGCCGGGGTGGCGGCGCTGGCGCCCACGAAATAGTCCACCAGGGCGGACCCATCAGCCCGGCGCACCGCCCGGATTTCCAGGGTTTGCGGGTCGATGCGCGCCAGGCCGTCGTCGGTGCCGGCCCAGATGACGCCCTCCCCATCCATCTGCAGGCTGCACACATTGGGGTGGGGCATGCCCTGGGCGATGCCGAAGTGGCGGAAGCGCGGCTTGCCGTTCGCGTCGCGTCCGGTCATCAGCGCCAGGCCGCCGCCGAAGGTGCCCACCCACAGGCGCCCCTGGCGGTCGATAAGCAGGCTGGAGATATAAGGGTCGGGCAGGCCCTGGGGGTCTTCCGGGGCAGGGGCTATGTGTTCGACCTTGCCGGTGGCCAGGTCGAAGTGGTTCAGTCCGTTCCGGGTGCCGATCCACAGTTCATGATCGCCGACGGTAAGCAGGGCACGGATGGTGCGATCGGACAGTTGCTCCTGATCGTGGGGGGCTCCACCGAAGACCGGGCGCCCCGGCGTGCCGCCGGGACCGTCCATGGAATAGCTGTGGAGCCCATCCTCTTCGCCGCCCACCCACAGCATGCCCTGGTGGATGACAATGGTTTCGGTCGGAGCGGCGGGATCGCGGCCCGAAAGGGTGACGCGGCGCACGGCCAATGCCGCCGCATCGGCGCGGTAAACACCGCGCCGCGTGGCGATGTACACGCGGCCCGCCTCATCCTGGGTCATGGAATAGACGATGTCGGGGGGCAGCGCGTCCTCCGGCCGCCCGGGATCGGGGCGCAGCGCCGCCACCCGCCCGGCCAGTGGGTCGATCACATCGACGCCGCCATCGAAATACCCCAGCCAGACGTGGCCGTCGCGGGCCGCCATCACGGCGAACACGTCGCTGGCGCTCAGGCCTCCGGGCCGGCTGCCGCCGAACACGGTGGCGATCAGGCCGCTGTCATGGGGGTGGTAGCTGAGGCCGCCTGTGCCGCCCACCCACAGCGACCCCGCGCTGTCGCGCATCAGCGCCCAGATGTCGTCATGGGCCAGGCTGTTGGGCTGGGTGCGGTCATGGCGGATGGGCCGCATCGCGCCCGTGCGGGTGTCGATGACGACGATGCTGCGGTTGCGCAGACCTACCCAAATCTCATCGGGACCCGCGGCGCAGATGGCGGAGATCCAGCCCATCAGGTCGGTGGCGCCGGGATTCACCGCGTGCGGGGACGCGCCCGGCGTGTCGATGACGAACAAGCCTTGGCGGATGGTCCCGATCCAGATGCGCCCGTCACCATCCTGGAACAGGACCGAGACGTTCGTTGGCTGCGTGTCGGCGCTCGTGGCCTGGGGCAGCGGCACCGCCGTGAAAGTGGCACCGTCCGGGGCCCGATAGGCCAAACCCCGGGCCGTGCCCACCCACAGGCCGCCGGCGCCGTCGCGCAGCACCGCCTGCACCCGGCCAGCTGGCAGATCGCCCACCTGCGGCGCGCCGGCGCGCAGGGCGGTCACCGCCCTGCTGGCGATGTCCAGGTGGCGCAAACCGTCCTCGGTTCCGATCCACAGGCCGTGATCGCCGTCGCCGGTGATGGCGCCGATGTCCGGCCGGCCGGCGATGGGGCCTAGGGGTATGGTTTCGAACCTGTCGCCGGCGGCGTCGTATAGCGCCAGGCTGTTGGTGCCCACCCACAGGTGGCCGTCGGGGTCGACGAACAGGCTTTTGACGAAGTCGCTGGGCAGGCTGCCAGCCACGGCCAGGTCGGCGGTGTAGCTCTTGAAGCGGTATCCGTCCCAGCGGGCCAGGCCGCTTTGCGTCCCCACCCAGATGAAGCCGTCATGATCCTGCACAAGGGCGGTGGGCACCGGGTGGGGCAGCCCCTGGTCCCGGCCATAATTCTGGAACACCGTTTCCGCTAGGCCTGACCACCGCTCCATCCCGGCGGCCCAGGCATGAGGGTAAAGACCGGCCCCGGCCATCAGCAGCGCGATACCGCACAACCGGATGCCGCGTATGAGGGAACCGCCTATCCGCGCCACGCTCAAGATACTGCCGCCCATCATTCACACAATGCATGGGACCATAACATGCGGGGCGTGTCTTAACACCCGCCGCTTGCTACCGGCACGCTATCTTCTGGTCAGGGCATCGGGAATTTTCAGCGGATCTCAGGTGGCTTTTCAATATCTTGCTCTCGTCGGGCCTTGTGCCGCACCGGGGTTTTGACCCATCGTTCGCCCAACAAAGGAACATGGGGGCATCCGTTGCGCACTTCCCTGGTGGCCGTCCTGGCCCTGACCCTGGTCGCGAATGGGGCGTTGGTCACGACCATCGCATCCGCCGCACCCGGCGCGCCTGTCGCCGCAACTCCGCCCGCCCTGCAGGGCCTTCCCCTCCAGGATGGCCTGATGCCGGTCCGGGTCGACAAGACCCAGGGCAAGATCTTCCTGACCCTGCCGGCGCCGGGCAGCGACGGTGTGATGGCGCGGTACCTCTACACGCCGGCGCTGCGCACGGGCCTGGGCTCCGCCCCCACCTTCCTGGACCGGGGACGCATCGGGCAGACGCAGGTGCTGGCCTTCCGCCTGGTGGGCGCCAAGGTCGCCCTTCAGTTCGAGAACCCGCGCTTCCGCAATCCCACGGCCGCCGGTCCCAGTGCCGACTTCGCCACCTCCATCGTCTGGATGGGGGATGCCGTGGCATTGCCCGACGGGCGGGTGGCGGTGGACATCGCCAAGTTCCTGACCGCCGACATGCTGGGCATCGCCAAGTCGCTGGGGCAGGAGGGCGACGCCATCGGCACCGGCGGCGCGCCGCAGGGGGCGGGCCGGGGCTTCAGGCTGGACGGGGGCTTGAGCGCCGCCGATCCCGCCTCGCTCAAGCTGTTTCCCGACAATCTGGAGGTCGACGCCATCCAGACCTACACTTCCGATCATCCGGGGGCGGAGGTGGAGAACATTGCTCCCGACGCCCGGCAGGTCAGCTTCACCGTCCATCACAGCTTCGTGCGCCTGCCAGGCCCCGGCTTCACCCCGCGCGCCTTCGACCCCCGCATGGGCGGCTTCTCCACCCAGGCGGTGGATTACGGCCGCCCCCTGGGCCAGGACGTGGTGCACGACGTGGCCAACCGCTTCCGCCTGGAAAGGGTGGACCCGGCCGCCGCCCGTTCCCGCGTCAAGAAACCCATCGTCTTCTACCTGGACCGCACGGTGCCGGAGCCGATGCGCACCGCCCTGCTGCAGGGCATCAACTGGTGGGCGCAGGCCTTCGAGGCCGCCGGCTACATCGATGCCTTCAAGGCGGAGCCGCTGCCCGAGGGCGTGGACCCCATGGACGTGCGCTACAACATCGTCAACTGGGTGGACCGCGCCACCCGCGGCTGGTCCTACGGGCAGGAGATCGTGGACCCGCGCACGGGGGAGATCGTGAAGGGCATGGTGGTCTTAGGCTCCGAACGGGTGCGGCAGGACATCCTGATCTTCCAGGGCCTGGTGGGGGCGGACAAGATCGGGACCGGCGGGCCCAACGATCCGGTGCAGGTGGCGCTGGCCCGTTTGCGCCAATTGGGCGCGCATGAGGTGGGGCACGCCCTGGGCTTCGCCCATAACTTCGCCGCCAGCACCCAGGGCCGCGCCTCGGTCATGGACTATCCCGCCCCGCGCATCGGCCTGGTGGATGGCCACCCCGACCTGTCGGACGCCTATGGCACCGGCGTGGGCGCCTGGGACAGGGCGACGGTGGATTGGCTGTACGGAACCGCGCCGGCCGGCCAGGACGACCAGGCGGCGGCCGACGCCAAGGCCGCGGCGGCGGTGGCGGCCGGCCTGCGCTATGTCCAGGACGACAACGCCCGCCGGCCGGACACGGCCCAGCCCTGGGGTGGCCTGTGGGATGACGGTGCCGACCCGGTGGCGGAGCTGACCCGCCTCATGGCCGTGCGCCGCGCCGCCATCGAGCAGTTCGGCCTGAGGGCGCTGGCGCCGGGGGAGGCGGTGGCCGAGCTGCGCCGCCGCTTCGTGCCCATCTGGCTGTTGCACCGCTATCAGGTGAACGCCGCCGCCAAGTCGGTGGGCGGCGTCACCTTCGCCTATGCGGTGAAGGGCGACGGGCGGGAGGCGTCGGTGCCCGTGGCCGCCGATGCCCAGCGTGCCGCCCTGTCGGCCCTGCTCGCCACCCTGTCGGCCGATCAGTTGCGCGTGCCGGCCGGCCTGCTGCCCCTGCTGTCCGCCGCGCGCAACGGCAGCGACAACCGCCAGTTCGATATCGAGCTGTTCGCCACCGCCGGCGGCCCGGTGTTCGACCCGCTGGTGGCGGCGGACGTCGCGGCCTCCGTCACCCTCAACACCCTGCTGGCGCCCAGCCGCCTGGCGCGGCTGGCGGTGCAACACGCCGCCGATCCCCAGGCGCTGGGGGTGAATGAGGTGCTGGAGCGGCTGGTGTCCACCGTCCTGCCCGACAAGACCGACGCCGTCAGCCGCCGGGTCGCCTATCGCGCCATCGTCACCATGGCCCAGGTGGCCCGCCGCCCCGGCACCACGCCGGAGGTGGCCGCCCTGCTGGACCAGCGCGTGCATGAGGTTGCCGAGGCGCTGGCCCGGGGACGGGGGGACGCGGAGGAGCGCGCCTGGGGCCTCAGCCTGGCCCGCCAGCTGCTGGACCCGCAGCAGGCGGACAAGCTGCTGGCCGACCGTTCCCGCGCGGTGGACGTACCGCCTGGCGATCCCATCGGCGGGGAAAGCGACTGGATGGATTTGCCCTGAGCGGCCAGGCTTCCCGCGAAAGCTCTGCCCACCCATATGTCGGGCGGGGCCGCGCGGCTCCGCCTGTTGAGGAAGGGGAAATGCCATGATGCGGCTGAACGATGACCTGACGGTGCGCACGGTGGTGCATGCCGGTGGCATGGAGTGGGTGCCCAGCCCATCCCCCGGTGTGGACCGCCGCATGCTGTCGCGTATCGGGGATGAGAAGGCGCGCGCCACCTCCATCGTCCGCTATGCCGCCGGCAGCCGCTTCCCCACCCATCGCCATCCAGGCGGGGAGGAGTTCCTGGTGCTGGAGGGCGTGTTCCAGGATGAGACGGGTGATTTCCCCGCCGGCACCTATGTCCGCAATCCGCCCGGCAGCGGCCACGCCCCGGGTTCCGCGCCCGGCTGCGTCATCTTCGTGAAGCTGTGGCAGTTCCGGGCGACGGATGCCGAGCGCGTCGTGCGCCAGCCGGGGGAGGGGGAGGCGCTGCCCGCCTGCCCTGGCGTCGAGCGGGCCCTGCGCCTGTTCGCCGATGGGCATGAGGAGGTGCGGCTGGAGGATTGGGTGCCAGACGCGGATGTGCGCCTGAGTAACCCGCAGGGCCTTGAGTTGCTGGTCCTCTCCGGTGGCTTCGCCGAAGGGGACGAGGCGTTCGGCGCCCAATCCTGGCTGCGCTTGCCCGCCGGCCAGGACCTGGTGGTCCATACCGGCGGGCAGGGGGCCCGCGTCTGGCTGAAGGCCGGGCCGTTGCTGCAACCCGACGTCTGCGCTTTCTGATCAGGCCAGGGCGGCCGGCACGCGGCGGGCGGGCCAGAAGCGGCTGTCGCGCAGCAGGCCGGCGGAGACCAGCGACACCAGCACGCCGACGGGGAAGATCTCGTTAAAGGTCATGGACAGCCGATAGAAGGGGTTGGCGTACTTCGCCTTCATCTTGTCCATCTCCGCCGTCAGGGCGGCCAGGGCCTCGTCCGAGGCGCCCTTGGCCTTCTGCTGGCTGATCATCGCCTGGGCGTAGTCGTTGACATAATCCATGTGGTGCAGGGCCTGCGTCACTTCCCACGCCAGGGCGTAGATCACCCCGCCGACGACGCTGATGCCCAGGCCCAGGAACAGGGCCGGCCAGAAACGGATGACGCCGCCCAATGTGGTATCGCGGTGGCGCTTCACCGCCAGGAAAATGGTGCTGAGCCCCACCAGCATGGTGGCATAGCCCAGGGCCATTTCGACGGCCATGGGCAGGTGGCCGTGTGGGACCGTGGTCAGCACCGCCATGGCCAAGCCGGAAATGAGGCCGGCGGCCAAGCCGTAGGTCAGGATTTTGCGCAGCATGCGAACGCCCCTTTGGTTCCGTGTTATCCGTGCCCCTCAGTGCCCCGCAAATCCGGCCGCGGGCAATCGCCCGAACGGGTGATTTGGCTGGAATCACCCATTGTTCAGGGCACCAGGCCCAGCTCGCGGGCGCGGTTGACGGCGTCGGTGCGGCGCTGGGCGCCCAGCTTCTCGAACAGCCGGGCCAGGTGCGTCTTCACCGTGTTGGGCGAGATGTCCAGCACCAGCGCGATCTCCTTGTTGGACCGTCCGGCGGCCAGCTCACGCAACACGGCCATCTCGCGCGTGCTGATGCCCAGCCCGGCCTGGGCCTGGACGTTGCCCTCGACCGGCAGCGGCGGGGCGGGGCGCATGAGCCGAACGCCCACCGCGACACCCAGGGCGAGGAAGCCGGCCGCGATCAGGAACAGGGTGATGTCGTCGGAATGGGCGCGGGCCAGACGCTGATAATCCAGCCATTGCAGCGCCATGGTACCGGCGGCCAGCGCCAGGCCATAGAGCGCAACGCGCCGCACGGACGGCAGCCAGTCCGCCCGGCGCTGGAGCACGGCCCGCATGCGCTGCGGCACCTGGGGCTGCGGCAACAGGGGACGGCGCATGGCTTTCCTTTTGGCTGATCAGACCATTCGCCATGAAGGTCCGTCGGCGACCGTCCCGCTGTCAAGCCGGCCTCAGCCGGCGGCGTAGGCCACGGCGATGCGGGCGGCCAGGGCGGCGTTGTTCTTCACCAGGGCGATGTTGGCCGTCAGGCTGCGACCGCCCGACAGCTCGTTGATGCGGGCCAGCAGGAAGGGCGTCAGGTCCTTGCGGCTGATGCCCCGGGAGTCGGCCTCCGCCACCGCGTCCGCGATGGTGCCGTCGATGAAGGCGGGGTCCAGGGCGTCGGCTTCGGGAATGGGGTTGGCGATCAGGATGCCGGTGCCGCAGCCCAGATCGCGATGCAGGCGCATGGCGGCGGCGATCTCCTCGGCGCTGTCCAGGCGATGGTCGGCCTTATGGCCGCTGCTGCGGGTGAAGAAGGCGGGGAAGTCGTCGCTGCCATAGGCGATGACGGGCACGCGCTGGGTTTCCAGGAACTCCAGCGTCTTGGGGATGTCCAGGATGGACTTCACCCCGGCGCAGACCACGGTGGTGGGCGTGCGGCCCAGCTCCGTCAGGTCGGCGGAGATGTCGAAGGTGGCCTCCGCCCCCCGGTGTACGCCCCCCACGCCACCGGTGGCGAACAGGGGGATGCCGGCCAGGTCGGCGAGGCGCATGGTGGCGGACACGGTGGTGCCGGCGCTGCCCCGCCGCACCATGACGGCGGCGAGATCCCGGCTGGACGCCTTCACGACCCCCTTGGCCTGGGCCAAATCCTCAAGCTCCTCCGCCGTCAGGCCGGCGCGGGCCACGCCCCGAACCACGGCGATGGTCGCGGGTACGGCGCCGTTGGCGCGCACCACATCCTCCACCGCCAGCGCCGTTTCCAGGTTGGCGGGGTAGGGCATGCCATGGGTGATGATGGTGGATTCCAGCGCCACCACCGGCCGGCCGGCGGCCAGCGCGTCGGCGACCTCGGGGCTGAGGACGGGTTTCAGAAGAGACATCGGGGACCTCAAATCGTCAGGCGGTGCAGGTAGGCGTCAAGCAGGTGCGGTGACAGGCCGGGGTGGACGCTGGCGGCGCTTTCGGTGGTCAGCGCGCCCACCAGGGCGCCCATCCTGGCGGCGGCGGTCAGATCGTCGCCGGCCACCAGTCGGGAGAGGGTGCCGGCGATCATGGCGTCGCCGGCGCCGGTGGTGTCCAGGGGCTGGGCGGGAACGGCCGGGATATGGGCGGCGACGCCATCGCTGGCGATGGCCGTGCCCATCGCCCCCAGCGTGACGACCGTGCCGCCGGTACCCCGCGCCCGCAGCGCCAGGGCCGCCGCCACGGCGCCTTCAGGGCCGGCATGGTGGCTGCCCAGCAGGGCGTTGGCCTCATCCAGGTTCATGAACAGCAGGTCGATGCCCGCCAGGTTACGGGGCAGGCGCGCCAGCTTGGGGATGGAGACGGCGTCGATGGCGAGGTTGAAGCGCGCGCCCTGTCGCCGCCTGGCCAGGGCCGCCAGTGTTTCGGCCGGCAGGTTGCAGTCGGCGAAGACCCAGCTGGCCGCCGCCAGATGCGCCCAGGCGCGGTCCAGCAGGGTCGGTGTGAACAGGTCGAATATGCGCATGTCGGCGGCGGCCAGGGCCAGGTCGCCGTCCGGCCCCAGAATGGCGGCGTATTCGGCGGTGGGGGCCTCGCCAGTGGTCACCGCCTGGCTGACATCCACGCCGAGGCCCCGCAGATGGCCCAGGATTTCGCGGCCGGCCTCATCCTCCCCCACGATGGAAACCAGGGCGGTGGGCACGGCCAGGCGGGCCAGGTTCTCCGCCACGTTGCGGGCGACGCCGCCGGGGCTGCGCACCCCGGTCACGGGGTTGGAGGTGGCGGGAACCAGGGTGGCCAGCGCCTGGTACTTGCGATCCAGCACGGCGCCACCCAGGCATACCACGCGGCGGCCCGCCGGCAGGATATAGCCCCGGCCCAGCAGCAGGCCCTTCTGCGTCAGGCTGACGACATGGGCGGCGATGGTGGAGCGGGCCAGGCCCAAGGCGTCCGCCATCTCTTGCTGGCTGGCGAAGGGGTTGGCTTCGATGGCGGCTAAAACCGCGCGTTCCTGGTCGGTAAGGGTCGTCATGCCGATGGGCCCGGTGGCGGCTTCGCCTGCTGCGCAAAGGGCTATCTAAACATCTGTTTTACAAAAAACAATTGTTTGAGCGCGTTTGGCATGCTTCTGGTTGTGTATGTCCCTTATCACAACTCGTAACTTAATACGTCTTGGCCGGCGACGCCGATTTGTCCATACTCCAGGTTGTCTATTTATATATTAATGCGTTTATGACGGGCAATGCGTCGGACGCCTTGATGGGGGATGGAATGCGGCGATCAATGACGGCGATGGCACGCCGGTGGGGAATGTGCGCGGCCGTGGCGCTGGGGGTTGGGCTTGCGGCGGGGGCGGCGGCCGCCGACCCGCAGGTGGAAATCCTGGTGCATGGCGATGCCCGGACGGGCGCCCACTTCGACTATGTCACCTGGGCGCCCAGTCCGACCCTGGTGCGGGTGCGCGCCGGTTCCGGTTTGGCGCCGGACGCCACCGTCACCGTCGTGCTGACCAACGGCGCCGCTCCGGCCGACGGCAAGGGCCATGTCAACTTCGCCCTGACGACGGACGAGTATAGGAAGGCGGTGGAGGGGGGCGGCGCCAAGGACCAGATCACCCTGACGCTGAAGGCCGACGGCACGCCCCAGCCCATCATCGTGGCGGGTGATTTCCCGCATTTCAGCCGGAACGACAAGGACACGCCCATCGTCGCGCACCTGGGCACCGCCGCCGGGCCGGAGGTGGGCGGCGCCACGGTCATGGTGCGGGTGCGCCGCAATGAGGAGACGCTGAGCGCGGAGGAGCGCAGCCGCTTCCTGTGGGCGCTGGCGGCGTTGCGCTTCCAGAAGTCGCCGGACCCGCGCTGGAAAGACACCTATACCTTCCTGGTCGAGATGCACGACATCGGCGCGCGGGGCATCATGGAGCCGGAACCGGAGCTGTCGGCCAAGGGCTATCCCGACCAGGAACACAAGGCGGCCGCCTTCGTGGCCTGGCATCGGGCCTTCCTGCTGGAGATGGAGCGCGCGCTACAGAAGATCGATCCGGCGGTGACGCTGCCCTACTGGCCCATGTACTACTCCCCGGGGAAGGACGGGGCGACGGTGTTCCACGCCGACTTCACCGGCGCCAACACCGTGGCCAATGACCCGGATTTCATGGCGACGGACCTCATCCGGTTCGACGCCGGCAACCCTTTGTACGGCTGGAACATACCGGGACGCGGGCCGCTGATGCGCTGGCGCCAGGATCGCAACAACGTCAAGCTGTTCAACACGCCCGGCATGCTGCTGGACAAATCCAAGGCGGGGCTGAAGTCCAACTATTCCTTCATGGCGGGATCGGTGGAGGCCAACCCGCATAATGTCGGCCATGGTTGGTCTGGTGTGTGGATGTCGAACTGCATGATCTCCCCCAGCGATCCCATGTTCTGGCCGTTCCACACCTACTTCGATTGGGTTTGGGCCGCTTGGCAGCAGCATTACGACCGTTTCCGGTCCGATGGCGCCGATCCCGCCCAATATTGGCCTAACGACGCCTATGCCGACGGCAACCCCAGCAACCAGACCAATCCGCTGGGCCATCATCTGCGCGACACCATGTGGCCGTGGAACGGGGACATCCAGCCCACGCCGGTGGCGACCTTCAGCGCCCGCCGCCCGCCGGAGACCGTGGGGGGGCCGTTCGCGGCGTCGGGCGTGCCGGGTCTGTGGCCGCAGACCCCGGCCAAGCCCACGCCGGGCGCGTTCATCGACTACGCCGGTTATGTCACGTCCGATACCGACAGCGGCGTCGGCTATGACAACCTGCCCTGGTCGCCCAAGCAGCAGGCGCAGCCTTTCCAGGGGAACACCGCCCCCCCGCCGGCCGCGCTGGCCGTCTTCCTGGCCAAGGACCGCCCGGCGGCGGAACGGGTGGAGCAGGGGGGCCAGGTCGACTTGGCCGCAGCCTTGGATGCCGAGACCGCCGTCGCAGGCGTCGCGCTGGCGACGGGCGAGGATCCTGAGGTGCGTGCTGCGGCCCTCGACATTCTGGCCCGCGTCGACACCGCGACCGCGGTGGAGACGGCCTACAAGGTCGAGGGCGACGCCAAGAGCCCCACCCTGGCCCATACGGTGGAGCGGGTGCGCGCCATGAGCATGTTCGCCAACCGGCCGCTTGAGGCGCCGGCGCTGGCCGTCCCGGCGGCGCCCAAGACGGTGTCGGTACTGGACAAGGCCTTGTACAGCGCCGCCCGGAACGGCGTGCCCGACAACAATCAATGCCTCGTTGGCAGCCTGACGGTGGAGTTGCAGAATTTCCTGGCGAAGCCGACCAACGCCGTGCGCATGTTCCCACAGGATGCGGCGGCCTTCATCGCCTCCACCAACCTGTTCGAGGCGGTGCCGGCGGCCAACAGCCACCATGTGCATGAAGAGAACGCCGACGATTGCAAGCCCCCCTTCTCCAAGGCCGCGACGCTGGACACCATGCGCCGCATCCTGAAGACCAGTGCCACGACGCCCACCAGCGTCGGCGTCGATTGGTGGAGGACCAAAGCGATGGCCGTCACCGTGCTGGCCAATGCCGGCGATGGGGGCACCGTCAACCTGGTGAAGGACCTGGCGATGGATGCCAAGGCCACGGTCGATGCCCGCGCGGCGGCCGTGAACAGCCTGCGGCATATGAACGAAGTGGTCTTCGAGATTGTGGTGAGCAGCCTGGATCGGGACCCGAAGGCACCGTCCGAGCTGAAGGCGCAGGCCATCGCCGCTGTTGGCGCTTATGTCCAGGACCATGGCCGCGACCTGCGGGCGGACCAGCGCGCGCGCCTTGCCCACCTGCTGGCTACCGTGTCGGCCCAATCGCCTGAGGAACGGGCCGCGCTGGCCACGGCCCAGCGTATGCTGGCCCTGGCCGCCGGCTGATCCCATTCGTCTCATCCTCGACCGGACGGCGCGGTCCGTAGGCCGCGCCGTCCAGCCCCTTGAAGGAACAGTCCCATGGCCAATCCCCCGAACTTCGCCGACGTGCAGACCATCCTGTTCACCATCACCGCCTCGCAGGACGACATCCAGGAGCGGATCGAAATCTACGGCCGCCATGATGCCCAGGGCCGCTACAGCTGGGAAACCGAGCAAGAACTGCTGACCTCCATCGCCAACCCCCACGGGAAAGGCGACGTGCGGCTGATTCCCAACCTGAATTATGCCGCCATGACCGACGACGAGATCACCAAGCAGTGCACGCTGGTGTCCAAGCTGTCACCCGGTGCCGACGGCAGTGACCCTGCCATGCCGCCGCTCAGCCCCGCCACGGCGCGGCGCTATGCCAGGCCGGATGAGCTGGCCACCATCCGCGACTGGCTGCGCACCCTGCCTTATCCCCGCGGATTCTGATCCATTCCCCGCGACTCAGTGGGCGTCATTTGGGATACGATATCCTCCGTCGGTTGCGCTGGACGGCCCCTTGGGGCCATTCATCAACCCTGGGTCCGGGCCAAATGGCCCCCTGGTGCGGCGGTCGGCGTCCCACCCTTGCGGGGCGCCGCCGCCCATGGTCTAAAAGTCGCCATCAGGCACTAGAGATGCCGACCGATCAGGGGACCATCCTTCATGCGCATCACCACGTTCGTCTCGTGCTTCGCCCTGCTCATGGCCATGGGCGCCCCCACCTACGCCGCCGACAAGCCGTCCGACAAGCCCGCCCAGTCGGCGTCGAAGGATGATGGCGACCTGGCGCCGTTCCCGGCGCCGAAGTCGGTCAAGCAGACGGCCACCATTGCCGGCAAGCGGGTGGAATACACGGCCACCGTCGGGTCCCTGCCGGTGAAGGATGAGAAGGGCAAGACCATTGGCGAGGTGGTGTATACCGCCTACACCGTGGCCGGTTCCGGCGCCGCCTCCCGCCCGGTGACCTTCGCCTTCAACGGCGGTCCCGGCGCTTCCTCCGTTTATCTGAACTTGGGCGCCATTGGCCCCAAGCAGGTAGCCTTCGGCAAGGCCGGCGACAGCCCGTCCGACCCGGCCATCCTGAAGGACAACGCCAACAGCTGGCTGGACTTCACCGACCTGGTGTTCATCGACCCCATCGGCACCGGCTTCTCCCGCACCCGGGTGGATGAGGAGCAAACCAAGAAGGCGTTTTACACCGCCGATTCCGACATCCATTACCTCAGCCGCATCATCTATGACTGGCTGCTGACCAATAACCGCCTGACCAGCAAGAAGTACCTGGTGGGTGAGAGCTACGGCGGCTATCGCCTGCCGCGCCTGGCCTATTACCTGCAAAGCCGTATCGGCGTCGGCGTTTCGGGCATGACCCTGGTGTCGCCCTATCTGGACCCGCCCGCCATCGGTGAGGCCGACGCGCTGTCGCCCCTGCCTTGGATGATCAACCTGACCGCCATGGCCGCCGGCAATTTCGAGCGCCAGGGCAAGCCCCTGAACGAGACCACCATGGGCCCGGTCGAGAAGTACGACCGGACGGAGTTCATGACCGACCTCATGGCCGGCCCGCGCGACAAGGCCGCCACCGACCGCCTGTCCGCCAAGGTGGCGGACCTGACCGGCCTGGACCCCAAGCTGGTGCGCCGCATGAACGGCCGGGTGGATATCGGCACCTATCTGCGGGAAATCCACCGCGCCGAGGGCAAGGTGGGCTCGGTCTACGACAGCAACGTCACCGCCTACGACCCGTTCCCGTCCAGCGCCGAGGCCCGCTACAACGATCCGCTGCTGGACGGCCTGATCGCCCCCACCACCTCCGCCATGGCGGATTTCGTCACCAACCAGGTCGGCTGGAAGGTGGAGGCGCGCTACAACGCCCTGTCCTATGAGGTCAATGAGGCCTGGACCCGCGACCATGAGGACAGCCCGGTCACCGACCTGCGCAAGGCCATCGCCAACGACCCCAAGATGGCGGTGACCATCGTCCACGGCTGGAACGACCTGTCCTGCCCCTACTTCGGCTCCCGCCTGCTGATCGACCAGATGCCGACCTTCGGCGTGGCGGAACGGGTGAAGCTGCGCATGTACCCGGGCGGCCACATGTTCTACGCCCGCCCGGACAGCGGCGCCTCCTTCCGCAAGGACATCATGGCGATGTACGACGCGAAGTGACCGCCTGATCCGATTTAAGAGTGCGCCGGCCGGGACCCGTTCCCGGCCGGTTTCATTTAGGGGCCAGGGGCGCTCACGCGATCCGTGTTCCGGTGCCGGGATCGAACAGCAGCGGCGCGTCCGGCGGCACGACCATGCCCACAACTTCACCTGGCGCCAGGCGGCGCCCGTCCATGGTGAACAGCTTCAGTCGTTGAGCGCCGATGGCCAGGTGCGCCACTTGGCCGGTGCCGGTGGTCTCTACCACGTCAACGCGCGCCGCGACCCCCTCGGCGGGATCGGCCAGGGCCAGGCGTTCGGGGCGCAGGCCCAGGGTGACAGTGGCGCCGGGTGCCAAGCCGGCGGGCGGAGGCACGCGGGCCAGCGTCTGGCCTTCCACCACCAGGGCGCCGTCGGCTGCCAACGTCGCGTCCAGGAAGTTCATGGGCGGGGAGCCGAGGAAGCCGGCCACGAACAGGTTGGCGGGGGTGTCGTAGAGATCCTGGGGGCTGCCCACTTGTTGGATGGCGCCGTCGTTCAGGGCGACGATGCGGTCGGCCATGGTCATGGCCTCCACCTGGTCGTGGGTGACATAGACGCTGGTGGCGCCCAGCTCGCGGTGCAGCTTGCGGATCTCATAGCGCATCTGCTCCCGCAGGCGGGCGTCCAGGTTGGACAGGGGCTCATCGAACAGGAAGGCCTTGGGGTTGCGCACGATGGCCCGGCCCATGGCCACGCGCTGGCGCTGGCCGCCGGACAGGGCCTTGGGCTTGCGCTCCAGCAGATTGGTCAGGCCCAGCTTCACGGCGGCCGCCTCCACCGCCTGGGTGATCTCGGCCGGGGGCAGGCGGCGCTGCTTGAGCGCGAAGCTCATGTTCTCCCGCACCGTCATGTGCGGGTAGAGGGCGTAGGACTGGAACACCATGGCCAGGTCCCGGTCCTTGGGCGCCACGTCGTTCACCAGCCGGCCGTCGATGTGGATCTGGCCGCCGCTGGGTTCCTCAAGCCCGGCAATCAGGCGCAGCAGGGTGGACTTGCCGCAGCCTGACGGCCCCATCAGGGCCACGAACTCCCCCTCCCGGATTTCCAGGTCGATGCCGCGCAGCACCGGGCCGCCGCCGTAATCCTTGCTCACTCGGGACAGGGTGATGGTGGCCATGGGGATGGGTCAGCCTTTCACGGCACCGGCCGTCAGGCCCTGCACCAGATAGCGTTGGATCAGCAGGAAGAAGGCGCCGACCGGCAGCAGGGCCAGCACGCCGGCCGCCATCATCTGCCCGAAATCGACCGAGAATTTTGAGACGAAGCCCAGCAGCCCGGCGGGGAAGGTGCTGACGGCGGCGGAGGAGTTCAGCATCAGGCTGAACAGCAGCTCGCTCCACGCCGCGGTGAAGACGAAGCCGCCGGTGGCCGCCAGCCCCGGCAGGGTCAGGGGCAGGATGACGTGCCGCAGGGCCTGGAAGCGGGTGGCGCCGTCCATCATCGCCGCCTCCTCCAAATCCTTCGGAATGGCCTCGAAGAAGGATTGCATGAGGAAGGCGGCGAAGGGGGTGTTGAAGGCGGTGTAGACCACCACCAGGCCGGTCAGGCTGTTGGTCAGGCCCAGTGGCGCCAGCAGGCGGAAGATGGGTGCCACGATGATGATCAGGGGGAACATCTGGCTGATCAGCATGACCCCCACCACCCAGGCCTTGCCCCGGAAGCGGAAGCGCGAGAAGGCGTAGCCGGCGGCCGACGCGGCGGCGGTGGCCAACAGGCCGGTCGCGGCGGAGACGATCAGGCTGTTGCGGAAGAACAGCGGAAACTGGCTGTGGCGCAGGACGGCCCCGTAATGGTCCAGCGTCACGCGGGACGGCCATAGCCGCACGCCCTCGCCATACATCAGATCGTCGGGCGTCAGCGACACCTTCAGCAGCCAGAACAGGGGGAACAGGGCGAAGGCGACGAAGGCAGCCAGCGCCAGGGCGTGCAGCACGCGGGGCAGCACGCGGGCAAAAGTCTTGTTCATGCCCGCTCCGTCATCGCGTGGCGCAGCACCATGACGGCGGCGGCATAGGCCAGCAGCAACAGCAGCAGCACGGCGGCCACGGCGGAGGCATAGCCGAAGTCCAGGCGCTGGAAGGCCAGGGTGAAGATGTAGCTGGACAGGATCTGGGTGGCGTCGGCCGGTCCGCCCTTGGTCATAACCACGATCAGCTCGGCGAAATTGGCCACCCACACAGTGCGCAGCATGACGGTGATGGCGATGGTGGGCGCCAGCAGGGGCAGGGTGACGCGGCGGAAGCGCAGCAGCGGCCCGGCGCCGTCCATGGCCGCCGCCTCATAGATGTCCTTGGGAATGGACTGCAAGGCGGCCAGCAGGGTGATGGCGAAGAAGGGGATGCCCCACCACACATTGGCGGCGATGGGGCCCCACAGCGCCAGGTGCGGGTCGGACAGGATGTTCTGCGGCGTGGCCAGCAGGCCCAGGCCCTGCAGCCAATGGGGCAGGGGACCGATCACCGGGTTGAACAGCCAGGCCCAGGTGAGGCCGGAGAGGAAGCCCGGCACCGCCCAGGGCAGGAAGACCAGGGCCTGCACCAGCCCGCGCCCGGGGAAGGGCCGGTTCAGCAGCAGCGCCAGGATAAGGCCGAAGGTGAATTGCAGGGCCACCGACACCGCCGTCCACACCACCGTGTTGCGCAGCGCCGTCCAGAAGCCGTCGTCGTCCAGCAACTCCCGGAAATGGTCCAAGCCGACGAAATCGCCGCTCAACGGGTCCAGCAGGATCAGGTCATGGAAGGCGTAGGACAGGCCGGTGACCAGGGGCACCAGCATGATGGCGGCGATCAGCAGCAGCGACGGGGCGGTGTAGAAATAAGGTTCCAGCTTCAGGGCCAGGGCGCGGCTCATGGCTTCACCCCTTCTGCCTGCTTGCGCCGGGCCTTGGTCAGATAGGCGGCCCACTGCTTGTTCATGGTGGCGGGGCTGATCTGGCCCAGCAGCGCCTGCTGGCTGCTGCGCACCACCAGGCTGTCGGCGAAATAGGCGAAGCCCGGCAGATAGGTGGGCATCAGCGTGGGCACCACGTCCGGGTCCGCCAGTTCCGCGAACCAACCCTGATAGATGGCGCCGGCGTACAGCGGGTCGTGCGCGGCGGCGGTGTAGATGGGCAGCGCGCCGGTCTGCTGATTCCAGGCCAGGTTGCCGGCGGGGTCGTTCAGGGCCACCACCAGATCCCAGGCCAGATCCTTGTGCGCGGACCGCTTGAAGATGGACCAGCCGGCGAAGCCCAGGGTGGGATAGGCTTTGCCGTTGGGGCCCTTGGGCCAGGGCGCCACGCCGAAATCCTCCGCCTTCATGCGGGCCTTCAGCGCGATCAGGGCGTCGGGGTCCTGGTCCACCATGGCGCAGGTGCCGGTATAGAAGCCGGCCACCACCTCGTTGAAGCCCCAGTTGACGCTGTCCTTGGGCGCCAAGCCTTTCTGGTACAGGTCTATCAGCCAGCTGGTGCCGGCCACCCAGCCGGGATCGTTCAGGGTGCTGGTGCCGTCGTCATGGAAGAAGGCGTTGCCGCCGGCGATGCTGGCACCGAACATGACCCAGCCGTTCAGGCCGCCCGGCCCGCCGCGCAGGCAATAGCCGGACTTGCCCGGCAACTGGGCGATCCGGGCGGCGTCGGCGTGCAGCTCCTCCAGCGTCTTCGGCGGCTCGGCGATGCCCGCCTGCCGGAACACCGCCTTGTTGTAGTACAGGGCGCGCAAATAGAAGCCGTAGGGCAGCATGTAGGCGGTGTCGGCCACCGACCGCGCCACGGTCAGGGCCCGGTCGTTCAGGCCCTTGGTTTCCGGCCACCCCGCCAGATAAGGCTCCAGGCTCTCCAACTGACCATTGCCGGCATACAGGGACAGCCAGCGGTCCGGCATCTCCACCACATCGGGGATGTCGCCGGCCGCCACCATGGTGGCCAGCTTCTCAAACGCCGATCCCCAGGCCAGGGAGGTGATCTCCACATGGGTGCCGGGGTGGCGGGCCTCGAACCCCGCCACCAGATGCTTCAGCGTCTCCGTCCGCTCCGGGCTGCTGAGCACCTCCACCAGGCGCAGCTCCTCGGCGCGGGCCGGAAGCGCGGACAGCGCGAGAGCCAGGGTGAGGAGCAGCCGCTTCAGCATCATCAGCGTGCCCGGTCGCGTTTCTGGGCTACCCGCAAGGCCTGGTCCAGGTCGGCCCACAGCGCCTCCGTCCCTTCCAGCCCGACATGCAGGCGCACCATGGTGGCCGGCACGCCGAAATCGAGGGCGGAGTTGGGGCCGGCCGCCTGGACGTGGGTGACCAGCGCCGGCACCACCAGGCTTTCATGCCCGCCCCAGCTGACGCCCAGGTGGAACAGGTCCAGCGCGTCGCACAGGGTGGGAATGTCGATGCCATCATCCACGGTGAAGGAGAACAGGCCCGAGGTGCCGGTCAGGCCCGGCGGCAGGGGGGCCATCAGCGCCGGATGGTGCACCTTGGTGACGTTGGGATGCTCGGCCAGCCGCCGCGCCAGGGTCAGGGCCGACGCCTCGTGCGCCTTCATGCGGATGGGTAGGGTGCGCAGGCCGCGCAGCAGCAGCCAGGCCTCGAACGGCCCCAGCTTGGCGCCGATATAGGGGCAGATGGAACGGCGGATGAGGCCGGTTAGTTCCTGCCGGCCCGCCACCACGCCCGCCACCGTGTCGCTGTGCCCGCCGATGTATTTGGAGGCGGAGTGCAGCACCAAATCCACCCCCAGCGCCGCCGGCCGCTGGAAGACGGGCGTGGCCCAGGAATTGTCGATCAGGCTGATGGCACCGTGCTTCCTAGCCAGGGCCGCCAGGGCCGCCACGTCGTGCGCCTCCATCATCCAGCTGTTGGGGCTTTCCAGGTACAGCAGGCGGGCGCCGGGCAAGGCCGCGTCCACGGCGGTCAGGTCGGCGCCATCGACGTACGTCGTGGTGATTCCCCACTTCTTCAGCAGCGTTTCGAACAGGCGATAGGCGTCCGGATAGACATGGCGGACGCAGACGACGCGGTCGCCCGGCTGCACGAAGGCCAGCACGGCGCCGGAAATGGCGGCCATGCCGCTGGGGAAGCCGATGGCGTCCTCCGTCCCCTCCAGCGCGGCCATCTTGCGCTCGAACTCCGTCACCGTGGGGTTGGTGGTGCGGGAGTAGACGTTGCGCGCCTTCTTGCCGGCGTAGGTGTCCGCCATTTCCTGGAAGCTGCCGAAGGTGAACAGCGAGGTCTGGACGATGGCCGGCACCACCGCCTCATAGGCATGCGCGGCCTCGTCATGCGCCACCAGGCGCTGGGCACGGGCGACGGGATCGTCAGGCGGTTCGATCATGGGGACGTTCCGGTTTTGGGGACGGGGCCTGGCTGTCGTCCCGCACCGTTCCGGCACTTCGGGCGCGGGAAAGGACGGGTGGCCGGGCCAGCCAATGAGGTGGGGGGAGTGGAAGGGGGCGGGCGGGCGCGGGCACGGCACCTCGGATGTGTCGGCCAGGCTGGCGCTGTCCCGACGCCGCCTGAAATTGGTTTCACATCCGATGATTAGCCGCTTGGGGAGGGGTGTCAAGCGGATGCGGCCACGGCCGCCTGCGGAACCCGTCGGGGGAACGGTGTGAACTTTCTTTGAAATTTCTTTTGTGACGGATGGCGGGACATGATCCTTTCTCCACCCACGCCTGTTTCCCCACCCTGGCCAGTCCTTACGGAGCCATCGCCATGGACTTTTTCCGCCGCTTCAATTTCCTGGTCTGCGCCCCGGCCTTCGAGGCCGATGAGCTGGAGGGCACGCGGCTGCAGGACATTATCGTGGAGGTGGAGCGGCTGGGCTTCGAGGTGACCAAGGCCCGCCGCATCGAGGACGCGGAACTGGCCATCCGCACCGACGCGGCCATCGGCTGCATGGTGCTGGACTGGGGCAAGCGCGGGCCGGAAGGCAAGGCCGCGGCCCTGATCTCGCTGGTGCGCAGCCGCGGCCTGGAAATGCCCATCGTCCTGCTGGTCCGGCGCAAGCGGCTGGAAGACATCCCGATGGAAGTGATGCGGGAGATCGACGGCTACGTCTTCCTGGCGGAGGAAACGCCGCAATTCATCGCCAAGAACCTGATCAGCCGCCTGCGCCAATATGCCGAAACGCTGAAGACGCCCTTTTTCGGCGCCCTGGTCGACTATGCCGAGGAAGGCAACCAGCTGTGGACCTGCCCCGGCCACAACGGCGGCATCTTCTACAGCCGCAGCCCCATCGGCCGCATCTTCGTGGAGCATCTGGGCGAGGCCATCTTCCGCGACGACCTGGACAATTCGGTGGTCGACCTGGGCGACCTGCTGGTGCACGAGGGGCCGGCGCTGCGCGCGCAGAAGGAAGCGGCCAAGATCTTCGGCGCGGAGCGCACCTATTTCGTGCTGAACGGCACCTCGGCTTCCAACAAGGTGGTGCTGGGCGCCCTGGTGGCGGAGGATGACCTAGTCCTGTTCGACCGCAACAACCACAAGGCCGCCCACCATGGCGCCCTGCTCATGGGCCAGGGCACGCCCATTTTCCTGGAAACCGACCGCAACGCCCACGGCCTGATCGGCCCCATCGATTACGAGGCGCTGGACGAGGCGGCGATCCGCGAGAAGATCCGCACCCATCCCATGGTGAAGGACCCCGACGCCTGGAAGAAGCCGCGTCCCTTCCGCGTGGCGGTGATCCAGCAATGCTCCTACGACGGCACCATCAACAACGCCGACCTGCTGGTGCAGAAGCTGGGCCCGCTCTGCGACTACATCCTGTTCGATGAGGCCTGGGCCGGCTTCATGAAGTTCCATCCCCTTTACCAGGGCCGCTATGGCATGGGGGTGAAGGACCTGGGCCCCAACAGCCCCGGCATCATCACCACCCAGTCCACGCATAAGCAGTTGGCCAGCTTCAGCCAGGCATCGCAGATCCATGTGAAGGACAAGCACATCGGCGACCAGGAGCGGCGGGTGGAACACCGCCGCTTCAACGAATCCTTCCTGCAGCACGCCTCCACCAGCCCGTTCTATCCCATCTTCGCCTCGCTGGACGTCGGCGCGCAGATGATGAAGGGCAAGTCTGGCGAGGTGCTGTGGGACGACACCATCCGCCTGGGCATCGAAATTCGCAAAAAGCTGCGCGCCATCGCCCGCGAATTTATCGAGAAGGAGGGCGACGTCTCCCGGCAGTGGTTCTTCGACCCCTTCGTGCCCGACCTCACCCGCCTGGACGGCCGCGATGTGCGGTGGGAGGACGTGCCCACCGATGAGCTGGCCCGCGACCCCAGCCACTGGATGCTGGAGCCGGGGCGGTCCTGGCATGGGTACAAGCACCTGGGGCCGAACTATGCCATGACGGATCCCAACAAGCTGACCATCCTGACCCCCGGGTTCGACCGCCGCACCGGCGCCTATCTGGAACAGGGCGTGCCGGCCCCCGTGGTGGCGGAATACCTGCGCGAAAACCAGATCGTGCCGGAGAAGAACGACCTGAACTCCCTGCTGTTCCTGCTGACCCCGGGCGTGGAGAGCAGCAAGGCCGGCGGCTTGATGAGCGCGCTGATTTTCTTCAAGCGGCTGCATGACGACAACGCGCTGCTGGATGAGATCATGCCCGATTTCGTCCGCCGCCGTGCCCCGCGCTACAACGGCGTGCGCCTGGGCGACCTGTGCCGCGACATGCACAGTTTCTATCGTGAACACAACATCAGTGCCCTGCAGCGCCGCCAGTTCCGGCCGGAGCACCTGCCCGAGATGGCCATGCTGCCCCACGTCGCCGCCAAGCAGCTGGTGCGCAACAAGGTGGACTTCGTCACCCTGGACCAGTTGCCGGGCCGTATCGCCACCACCCTGATGCTGGTCTACCCGCCCGGGATCGCCACCGTGCTGCCGGGTGAGCGGCTGACGGAACGGGCGGCGCCCATGATCGACTATTTGAAGGTGTTCGAGCAGGCGACCAACCTGTTCCCCGGCTTCGATAACGAGATCCAGGGCGTGTATCGCAAGCTGGACCCCGACGGCCGCACCCGCTTTTATACCTACGTCGTCCGCGAATAAGGCCGCCGCCCATGAGCTTCATGCCCGACCGCGATCCCGCCACGGTTACCGACGGCGGCCCTGGCCCGGCCGCCGCCTCCACCGTGATCGTCCGCACCTCGACCGAGGCGGATGTGGAGGCGATGCTGGCCATCTACACCCATTACATCAACCGGGGGATCGGCGATTACGAGCCCGAGCCCCTGGACGAGCACGACATCAAGCGCCGGCGCAAGAACATGCTGAACAAGCGGCTGCCCCATGTGGCGGCCGAACTGGACGGCGTGCTGGTCGGCTACGCCTATGCCGTGCCCTTCCGCAAGCGCCCGGCCTATCGCTACACGGTGAAGCACTCGATCTACGTGCATCCCGACCATCTGTCGCGGGGCATCGGCCGGCAACTGATGCAGGTGCTGATCGACGCCTGCGCCGCGGCGGGGTACCGGCAGATGATCGGCTATATCGACGCGGAGAACACGCGGTCGCTGCAGATGCATGAAAGCTTCGGCTTCACGCGCGCGGGCTACCTGCCGTCCGTCGGGTACAAGTTCGGCCGCTGGACGGACTCCGTCCAGGTGATCCGCCCCTTGGGCGAGGGCAACACCACGCCGCCGACGCCCATGCCCAAAAAGGTGAAGGCGAAGCCGGTGGCGGCCGAGCCTGCGCCTCCGCCGCCGGGTGCGGTGTCCTGAGGCCGCACATCGCATCTGCCGATCACTTCACCAAGGCGTTGTCGACGTCGCTGAAGTCACCCGGTGCGGCGGACTGCTTGCAGGCGTAGCCGGGCCCCCATTGCACCAGGCCGTTCTTTCCCAGGATATAGGCCAGGTCCCATTGCCCCATCCTGCTGGCGCGGCAGGCGAGCAGGCCTTCCTCCAGGGTGGCCAGGGGCAGCAGCGTGCCATCGGCCTGCATGGCGCTGGTGATGGTGCTGAACTCACCCGGCACCCGGGATTGCTTGCAATCGTAGCCGGGGCCCCATTGGACCAGGCCGTCCTTGCCGGCGATGTAGGCCAGGTCCCAGTTCCCCATTTTGTTGGCGCGGCAGATGGCCAGGCCTTCCTTGGCGGTCGCCAGCTTGATCTCTGCCGCCGTGGCGGTCTTGGCCGTTGCCGGCACTGACGCGGCCATGGCCAGGGCGATCAGGCTCGCGGCGTGGAAACACAATGCGGTCGTCGTTTTCATGGGGGGCTGGATTCCGGCTTGGTTGGGGCGGGCGGCGCCGGATACAGCATGGGCCATGCCAACCCGAGACCCTCGCGGTCTGGCCGTTCCGCGCGCGCCTGGCCGGTTTGCGCCGTGCGCCGGACAGTGTCGGACATGGCGGACGTGTCCGGCGCCGGGGCGGAAGGGGCGGTGCGCGTGAATACACTCCTTGAAAGGTCGCCAAGGCTCGCGTGAGCAAGATGAATACTTTAAAACTGTGCGATGATTGAACCAACCGGGCGGAACCTGTCGCATGGATGAAATGATGGCCGGTCTGGCGCGCCTGGGCCGTGGGTCACCCATAGGCCGGTTGCACGGCGCGTTGGCCCGGCAGCTGGGCATCGACATCGTCACCGGCCGCTACCAGCCGGGGGATGTGCTGGGCAACGAGATCGTCAATGCCGAGCGGATGAAGGTTTCCCGCTCCGCCTACCGCGAGGCGTTGCGCATCCTGGCGGCCAAGGGCCTGGTGGAAAGCCGGCCCAAGAGCGGCACCCAGGTCTGTGCCCGGTCGCGCTGGAACCTGCTGGACCCCGACGTCCTGGCCTGGCACTTCGCGGCGGAACCCGGCAAGGACTTCATCTATAGCCTGTTCGAACTGCGCCTGATCGTGGAGCCGGGCATCGCCGCCCTGGCGGCGGAACGGCGGACGGAGAAGCAGTTGGCCCGCATGACGGCGGCCCTGGACACCATGGACCGCCACACCCTGGCGGCCGAGGAAGGGCAGGCCGCGGATGCCGACTTCCACGACACCCTGCTGGAGGCCAGCGGCAACCCGCTCATCGGGTCGCTGGCCGTCAGCATCGGTGCCGCGGTGCGGTGGAGCACCATCCACAAGCTGCGCGAGGGGGTGGTGCCGCATGAGCCCATTCCCCTGCATCGCCATGTCCTGGAGGCCGTTGCCGCCCGCGATGCGCAGGCGGCCCGCGACGCCATGCGCCGGCTGATCGATGAGGCGCTGCGGGACACGGCCCAGTCGTTCAAGGCCTAGACCGGGCCGCGTCCCGCACCGTTACCGCGCGATGGACAGCGCCGCCGTGGTGGCGAACTGCCCCTGCTGGCTGGGCACGCCGCTGTCCGGCTGGCCGGAACCGACGCTGACCTGGTAGGTGCCGGCCATGACCTGGCGGTCACCGTCGCGGGTGACGAAGCTGAGATCACGCGGCGACAGCTCGAACGACACCGTGCGGCTTTCGCCCGGCGCTAGGGACAGGCGCTGGAAGCCGCGCAGCGCCAGGCGGGGCGCCCCCTCGAACGCCGGCGGCTTCAGGTACAGCTGTGCCACCTCGTCGCCCGCGCGATCGCCGGTGTTGGTCACCGTGGCCGTCACGCGCACGCCGTTCTCCGCGCCACCGTGCGTCGGCTGCACGGTCACGGGGCCGTAGTCGAAGCGGGTGTAGGACAGGCCGAAGCCGAAGGGGTAGACGGCCTGGCCGGTGAAGTAGCGATAGGTGCGGCCGGTCATGGCGTAATCGTCGAAGGGCGGCAGGTCGGCCACGCTGCGGTAGAAGGTCAGCGGCAGGCGGCCGGCCGGGTTGGTCTTGCCCGACAGCACGTCGGCGACGGCCAGGCCCCCCGCCTGGCCAGGGTACCAGGCCTCCACGATGGCGGCGGCGTTGTCCTTGGCCCAGGACAGATCTAGCGGACTGCCGTTCAGCAGGACCACCACCACCGGCTTGCCCGTGGCCTTGGCCGCCTGCAACAGGCGGCGCTGCTCCGCCGGCAGGTCGAGGGAGGTCTTGTCGCCGCCGGCGAAGCCCTCGATCTGGCGCTTCATCTCTTCGCCCTCCAGGTCGGCGCTCAGGCCCACGGCGGCGACGATGACGTCGGCGTCGGCCACGGCTGCGGCCAGGTCACCGTCAGCGGTGGCAGCGGCGGGCGCCACCCGCTTCCACAGGAATTCCACCCCGCCCATGCCGTGCACGTCGGTGGCGACGCGGATGGGATAGCGCTTGCCCTTTTCCAGGGTCACGGTTTCCAGCTTGGGCAGGTCACCCCACAGCGGCGTGCCCAGGTCCACGCGGCGGCCGTCGAACTCGAACTCCCCGCCGGAGAAGCCGGTCATGCCCAGGCGGTAGGTGCCGGATTCGGGGGGTACCAGGAAGCCCGTCCAGACCACGCGGTAATTTTCCGCCACCGTCTTCTGATCATGGCCGCTGCCGCCCACTTGCGCTTCCACCCGCGTCAGCGCGGGCTTGGCCGCCACCTCCAGCGGCGGCATGGAACCGAAGGGCGCGTCCGGCGCCGGAGCCTTCACCGGGCCGGTGGCGTTGAAGTATTGCGCTTTCACGCCCGGCTTGCCGTCCGGCGTCACCAAGGCGGAGGTCGGCACCGGGTCGCCGTCCATGACGGTCTCGTTGAAGGGGACGTGGATGATGCGGGCGCCCGGCATCACCTGGCGCAGGCCGTCCAGCACCGATACCGGCGGGGCGGACAGGGCCGAGGAATAGTTGCCGCGCAGTACGCGGGTGGAATCGCCGTGCGGGCCGATGACTGCCACCTTGACGCCGGGCTTCAGCGGCAGCACGCCGTCGTTCTTCAGCAGCACCATGCTTTCGCCGGCCACCTTGCGCGCCAACTGCTGATGCTCCGCCGTGCCGATGGCCTGGACGGGGACGTCCTGCTTGGGACGATCCAGGCCAGGCAGGTCGCCGTTGCGATAGCGGGCGGAGAACAGGCGCACCAGCGCCAGGTCGATGTCCGCCGCGCTGATCAGGCCGCGCGTATATGCCTCCTTATAGCGGGCGGCCAGCCCGCCACCGGCGCCGAACAGGGTGGCGACGTTGCACTCGTTGTCCACCCCGGCCTTCAGGGCGGCGGCCACGGCGGCCGCCTGGTCGGGGGCGTACTTATGATTGTCGGCGATGTCCTTCACCGCGTCGCAATCGGATACCACATAGCCGGTGAAGTGCCAGGCGCCGCGCAGGTGGTCCTTCAGCAGAAGGTCGCTGGCACAGGCCGGCTGCCCGTCGACACGGTTATAGGCGCACATGATGGACCCGGCGCGCGCCTCCACGATGGCGGCGCGGAAGGCGGGCAGGTAGGTGTCTTCCAAATCGTGCGGGGACACGTACACGTTGGCGGCATGGCGGGTCGATTCGGGGCCGCTGTGGACGGCGAAATGCTTGGGTGTGGCCACCACGTCCGGCAGGTCGGGGTTGGGGCCCTGCATGCCGCCGATGAAGGCCACCGCCAGGCGCGCCGTCAGATAGGGATCCTCGCCATAGGTCTCCTGGCCGCGGCCCCAGCGCGGGTCGCGATAGATGTTGATGTTGGGCGACCAGGTATCCAGCCCGGTGCCGATGCGGCCCAGGTGGCCGGTGGCGCGACCCAGGGTGTGCAGGGCGCGCACCTCCACGCTGACGGTTCCGGCCACGTCATGCACCAGGGGCGCGTCGAAGGTGGCGGCCAGGCCGATGGGCTCGGGAAAGTTGGTGGTGGGAACGGCGCCGATGGCGCCGTGCAGCGATTCAGTCCACCAGTTGTAGGCGGGGATGTCCAACCGGGGGATGGCGGGGGCCACGTTGACCAACTGGCCCAGCTTCTCATCCAGGGTCATGCGGGCGACCAGGCCTTGCGCCTTTTGCCAAGCGTCGCTGATGGCCGGCGAGGGGGCCGTTGGGGGGAGGGACGATGAGGCGGGCTGGTCGGCCCGCGCCTGTGGCGTCAGGGCGAAGAAGGCGGCGCTGAGCAGCAGCGCGCGCGTCAGGGGGCGGTAACGCATTCTTTCCTTCCCATTCCTTGTTTTCTTCCTTGTTCCCATGGCGTCGACCATGGGTGCCGCCGGGGCCAAACGAGGCTATCCGGGGGCGTGGGTTTGCCGTGGGCACCTGTTCCGTCCGCCCGCGCCATCACCTTGGCGCATCTTGACACCAAACCCAATACTCAGACAATTAATCATTGTTAGCGCTCACATTGCGTCAAGCATCCCCCCATTCGCGTGATGATGGGGGCAAGAACGGGAGGATTCCAACCGGGGGCGGGCGCCCCGGGTCATGGACTTCAGCCGCCGTCGAGGCGGCGCGATGGCGCGGACGGCGACGAACAATTCCAAACAGGGAGGAATGAATGAGGAAGGCGGTTTACGGCCTGGTCTTGGCGATGGCGGCGTTGGCGGGGGGTGGCGCCCCATCCCAGGCACAGGTGGCGACGGAGGCGCCGGCGGCCGTGCCGGGCGCGCGCCCGGTGACGGTGGAGCACCTCCTGGTGCATGCCCCGACCTTGGAGGGAAACCTGGAGGGCGAGGCCGTGGACCGCGACGTCTATGTGCTGCTGCCGCCCGGCTACGCTGCCAATCCGCACAAGCGCTACCCCGTGGTCTATGCCCTGCACGGCTATTCCATCGGCGCCGCGCAATGGATGGCGGAGATCCATGTTCCGCAGACGGTGGAGGGGGCGTACGCCCAAGGCGCGCGGGAGATGATCGTGGTGCTGCCGGATGCCAAGACGGTGCACAACGGCTCCATGTACTCCAGCTCCGTGACCACCGGCGATTTCGAAACCTTCATTTCCCGCGATCTGGTCGCCTATATCGATGGCCACTACCGCACCATTCCCAAGCGGGAGAGCCGGGGATTGGCCGGCCATTCCATGGGGGGCTATGGCACCGCCCGCATCGGGATCAAGCATGCCGACGTTTTCGGCGCGCTCTACATGCTCAGTCCCTGCTGCCTGTCGCCGCGCGCCCTGGGGCCGATCGACCCCAAGACCTGGACGCTGCTGGAAAGCGTGAAGGCCCCGGCCGACTCCGGCACCTTGCCTTTCATGGCGCGGGCGCAGTTGGCCACGGCCGCCGCCTGGTCCCCCAACCCCCACAACCCGCCCCTTTATCTCGACCTGCCGGTCAAGGAGGGAGAGCCGCGCCCGGACATCCTGGCCAAATGGGCGGCCAACGCGCCGCTGGCCTTCCTGGACCAGTATGTCGGGGCCTTGCGCCAATACCGGGCCATCGCCATCGACGTCGGCGACCAGGACAGCCTGAAGGTCGATGCCGGCAAACTGCATGAGGCGCTTGACAGTTACCGCATCGCCAACAGCTTCGAGATTTATCCCGGCACCCACACCAGCCACGTCGCCTTCCGCATCCAGGAACAGGTCATCCCGTTCTTCAGCCGCGCGCTGGACTTCAACGAGACGCCTTGACCCTCCCCCCCCCGTGCATGAGGTGCGGCGGCCAGGCGCCCCTTGCCTCGGCGGGGGCCTGGCCGCTACATTATTGCAATAATAGAGGGTGGAATGCGCGTCAGGAACAGCAAGCGATGGGGGCTTGGCCGTGCGGCCTGGGTGCTGCTGACGGCGGCCGCCTTTCTCGCCCTCCTGTTCTGGGCGCGCACGGGCCCGTGGCACTCCTGACCGGCGTCACAGCGTTTTCTGGAAGAAGGCCACCACGTCCCTGTTGAAGCGCTGGTGGAAGGTGGCGCGGTCGAAGCCATCCTCGCTTTCACAGATGCGCGGGGCGGCCTTTTCCAGGATGGCGGAGCACGGCGCCAGGAAATCGAAATGCCGGGCGTGTGGCACGACATGGTTTTCCGGCGGTTGGGGCAGGGCCTGCCGCACCGCCTCGGCGTAAAAGGGATGCGGCAGGATTTCGTCATCCTCCGCCCGCCAGAGCTGCACCGGCACCCGCACCGCTTTCAATCCGTCCGCCGTGAAGGCGAAGCCCAGGGCCGGGGCGGCCGCGACCACGGCGCGGATGCGGGCATCGGCCGGGCGTTCCGACAGGCGCGCCGCGGCCGGAACGACGCCCCCCTGGACGTTGGCCATGATCAGTTGGCAGTCGAAGAAATCGGGATGCGCGGCGCAGTGGGGGCCAATCCTGGCCAGATCGGCATGGCCGCCCGCCGCCGCCAGGACGGTATAGCCGCCGGCGGAAAAGCCAAAGGCGCCGACGCGCGCCGGGTCGATGGCGTCGCCCCAGGTGGTGGTCATGTAGGTGATCAGCAGGCTCAACTGGCGCGGACGGTTGCCCAGGTCGGTGGCGCGGCTATGGTCGTTCACGTTGTCGCCGGTATGGGTCAAGGCGGCGACAATGAACCCCGCCTCCGCCAGCGCCTCTGCCGTGTCGGCATGGCCGGTGGCGGTGCCGCCATTGCCGTGGGACATGACGACCAGGGGCAGGTGCCGGCCAGCCACGGGCGCGTTCAGGGCCACGGTTTCGGTCAGCGGTCCCACCGGCGTGGGCTGGGCCGGGGCGTCGGTCGGATACCATACCGCCACCTCCACCGGGGTGGCCGCGCCGTCCGGCATGGACAGCCAGCGAAAGCCCACGGCGGCGGATGCGGGCGAGGACGACAGGGCCGTTCCGGCCAGGGCGAGGGTGATCAGGGCACGGGTGATCAAGCGAGCGGCGGATGTCTTCAGCATGAGGGGGATCCGGTGGATGACGCCCGTCACAAGGGATGGGCACTCCGATTTTGTCGGATGTTTTTCCAAGCAAATCCGCTCCCGATGCGCCAATGGGCGACCGGGTTCGGCACTGGGCGAGCGGGCAAGAGACAGCCCCTCCCGTCGCGGCGGGACCGCCAACCATGTTATGAAGCCTTGGTGGGGTATTAGGGTTTGGGGCAGGGCATGGACAGGGGGGATGCGCCACCGCGCGCCGGGATGATGGAAGAGGGCGTGCTGGGCGACCGCCGCACCTGGATACGGGCCTTCGCCGCCGCCACCTTCCTGGGGGTGGTGGTCGGCCTGGTGGGCCCGTTCGGCAGTTTCTACAACGACTCCTTGGCGATTCTCGTCGGCTATTGGGTGGTGGCCCTGTGGCTGGGCACCGGCTTGCTGGGCGTGGCGCTGCGTTTCGCCTTCCTGTGGTCGCGGACATGGTCGCTCGCGCGCGCCGCGGCCTTGGTGGCGCTGGCGACGGTCCTGGCCGCGGTGCCGCTGGCGATGCTGTGCCGGCTGCTGGCGCAGGCCCTCTGGCCCGGGCCCATCAGCCGCATCGGCTGGCCACTATGGTACGGCCAGACCTTGCTGATGTCGCTGTGCTGCGCCGTGGGGTATGGCGTGCTGGGGGGGCATCTGCGCCGGGCGTCGCAGAGGCGGCCGCCATCCGCGGGAGCGGCGGTGGAGACCCAGCCGGTCGCGGCCCCGATCACCGGCCGGTTCCTGAACCGGCTTCCGTCCGCCCTGGGCCGGGACCTCCTCGCCCTGCAGATGGAGGATCATTACGTCCGGGCCCACACGCCCCAAGGCTCCGCCCTGGTGTTGATCCCCCTGCATCAGGCGGTGGCGGAACTGGACGCGGTGCCAGGGCTGAGGGTCCATCGGTCGTGGTGGGTGGCGCGGCATGCCGTCTCAACCGTGGTGCGGGATGGCCGCAATCTTCGCCTGCGCCTCTCCAACGGTATCGAGGCGCCGGTCGCCCGGGCCAGCGTCGCCACCGTGCGCGCGGCCGGTTGGCTGGACGACCCGGGCTAAGGGGCAGGGCCCGGGGGTCAGAATTGGGGGGAATCAGCGCATTTCCGATTTCAGGTCGAGCAACGGCTGTTGCGACACCTGGATGGCGCCATCGCGCGGGCGGTCCAGGTCAAGGATGACGACGACCGCCAGCGACAGCAGCGCCGCCAGTAGGGTGGTGGCCAGACGGTGGGGGCGCCCGCCCGCCGCCAGCATATAGCCCAGCATGATCATGGACAAAGCGGCGTACAGCAGCAGTACGCCCAATACCCGACCGGGAATGTGGGCGGCGCGGGCCGCCGCGCGCGATCCCGCCAGGTCGAAGGCATCGTTCATGGCGTCCATCAGCCCACGCGCCAGCAGGGGGGAGGAGTCGCTGCGCACTGCCCGACCAGTTACCGCCCAGAGTTGGCCCTGCAGGGCGCTGGTGGCCGCGATGTCATTGTCGGCGCCGTCCGTGTCGGACCAAGCCAGGCGGATATCGACATACCGGCGCAGCAGCTCGCGCAACTCCTGCCGTTCCGGTTCTTCCAGCAAGTTGGCGCGCAGCCACACCGTGCCGATGGCGTTGGCCTCGCGCACCACGAGATCGCGCCGCCCCTCGAACCGGTTGAGCGACAGGGAAAAAGTGAAGCCCAGCAACAGCGCCAACAGGCCCAGGACCGCGGACAGGATATGGTCCGGCGGCGCGCCTTTGCCCTGATTGCGGGCGGAGAGCCAGAGTTGGCCGCGATAGCCCACCTCCACCCCGACGGCCAGCGTGGCCATGAACAAAAGCCCCACCAGCGCCAGCGGTGCCGCCTCCACCCAGGCCATCCCCGTTTCCATCCTTGCTGGCCCCCCGTTCTTATTTGGCGGCTCCATTAGACGGAATTTCATCCCAGTGGGAAATAGGGCCAGCGGGGAATAGGCGGCATGCCGAATACGGGCGGCGACGGGGCTGTGGCATGCCCGATAAAGGGGGCCTCATCTCCTTTTGAAGGATCGGCCGTCATGTCCCCGTCCTCCCCTAGCCTGTCGCCGGCCCAAGTGGTGGACGGGCAACTCCGCGCCTACAATGCCAAGGACATCGATGCCTTCATGGCCTTTTGGGCGGACGACGCGCGACTCTACCAACATCCCGACACCCTGCTGGCCAGTGGGGCGGCGGAGATCCGGGCCCGCCATGTCCTGCGCTTCCAGGAGCCCAACCTGCATGGCCGCCTGCTGCATCGCGTGGCGGTGGGCGCCACGGTGGTCGACCATGAGGTGGTGACCCGCACTTTCCCGGAGGGGCCCGGCACGGTGGAGGTGATCGGCATCTATGAGGTGGTGGCGGGCCGCATCAGCCGCGCCTGGTTCACCCTGGGAACGCCGCTGTTGGGCGAGGCGGCCCCGTTGGGCCAAAGGAAACCCAGGTTGTCATCACGCGAAACAAGGAGGCCCACCTGTGCCCGTCACCCTCTATGGCATCAAGAATTGCGACACGATGAAAAAGGCCCGCGACTGGCTGGCCCAGCGCGGTATCGACTATGCCTTCCATGACTATAAGGCCGTTGGCATCGACCAGGCCCGGCTGGAGGCCTGGTGCGCCGCGCTGGGATGGGAAACGGTGCTGAACCGTGCCGGAACCACTTTTCGCGCGTTGCCGGAAGCGGCGCGCCAGGACCTGGACGCCGCCAAGGCCGTGGCCCTGATGCAGGCCCAGCCCTCCATGATCAAGCGCCCGATTCTGGACCTCGACGGCACGCTGATGGCCGGCTTCAAGCCGGAACGGTATGAGCAGGCGTTCGCCGCCGCTGGGCGCTAAGCCGGGTGGATTCCATTCCTGGGGGTTGCCACGCCGCTCCGCCCCCAGGGATGGCGTGTTCTCCTGATGAGTCCAAAAAAGGAACAGGAGAAGAACATTTCCGCTTGATGTTCCCAGAACGTTCCGGCAACACTAAACCCATGAACGGCTGGGCGCGCTAAAGCGCCGGCCCCCGATAGACAAACGGTGGAGGGGTAAATGGCGTACATTGCGGTCCACGACACGATGCACGGTGTCGGCTTTGCCCCGAAATCGGCCCTGCTGCGTCGCCGCGCGCTGGGGCGGGCCGGCGCCAACGGCGGCCGGCTGGTGCGGGATTTCCTGGCGCTGGCCAGCTTGTTCGCCACCCTCTACGGCGCGGTGGTCATCCTCGGTGCCGCCATGGGCGGCTGAGACCGTCCGCCGGGCGCAAACCGGGCAAACAGCCTCCTTTACAAGTGCTGGCTTTAAACGAAACACCCCGCCCGGGTTTCCCTGGGCGGGGTGTCGTCTATTTGCACTTATTGAGCGCTGAAAAGGGATGTGGCCTATCCCTTAACGGCGCTGTGCCCGGTGGTAGGGGATCGGAATGGGCCGGGCCGCATGTTCTTCCTTGCGGCTGGCGGACATCTCGATCTCCATGCGGGCGATGACCTTGCGCAGCTCGTGCAGCGCGTCGGTCAGGCCCTGCATGCCACCCTCAGGGTTGGCCTTCCAGGCGGTATATGCCTCGGCGCTGCGCTGAGCGGCGGCGGTCATACGCTGGTCGGCCGGTTCGGTGGGCGTCTCGGCCGCTTCCAGGCGGGCGGCGTTGCGCTGCTGCTGGCGATACGGATACTCCGACCCCACCGGACGGTCGCCGCCATAGGGGCGATCCAGCAACTGGTCCATGGTGTCCGTCTCGACCGGGGCGCGTGACGGCTGACGGTCGCCGTAGGGGCGCTGCCCCTGGCTGACCGCCGGCGGCTGGCTGCGCTCTTGCGCGGCGTTCGCGACGGCCGCCCCGGTCAGGGTGCGCCGTTCACCGCGGGCTTGACGATCGCCGAAGCGGTCACCACGGGGTTGTTCACCCTCACCACGATGTTCGCGGTCGGCGCGGGGCTCCCGGCCTTCCTGCGTGCGGCCATGACGGTCACCACGGGCGGGGCGGTCGCCACCGGCGGCGCGCGGCGCGCGCTGCGGCTGCTCCGTGCTCGGCGCCATCGCCACCGGGGCGGCGGGGGGCACGGCGACAGGCGCTTCCACCACTACCGGCTGCTCCAGCGGCAGGGTGGGCGACGGGGCCGGAGCGTCGGCGGCGGGCGCCTCCGCATTCGGGGCTTTCACCGCCTTCGGGGCCGGTGCGGCCTCAGCGGCGGATGCCTCGCCTCCCTCACTGGGCTGCGCCGTTTCGGCCTTGCGCACGATGTAGGAAATGGCGCTGGGCGTGCAGTCGAATTCACGGGCGATGGCCGACAGGGTGGCGCCGGCACGATACCGTTCCAGGATGGACGGCCACGCGGACTGCGGGATACGGCCACGGCGCTTCGGGGCGTCGCCATCGGCTTCCTTCACGGCACCTTCCTCGCTCTGTATGTCGCTAGGCTGCCACAGGGGCTCTTGGGTCATGTCTGTCACACATCATCAAAAGGCCGGCAGCCGACGATGGGGCCGACCCGGCAGTCACGGACGGGTGTGCGCAAGGCGCGCCTGAGACACGGACCGAAGTCCGCCGCCATGGCGTCCCCTGATGTCGCCGCCGTTCCTTTACGACAGGCGGGCCACACCTTTAAAAGGCGATATTCAAAACCCTGAAGTATTCGAATGTCTTTGCAAAAAAGACGAAGAATACCAACGTCACGCCATGCGGGTTCCCGCCCGAAGGGCGACGACGCCAGGTTTATGAAAATCCGTTTGAACTGAAGTGCCGGGTCGCCGTTGCGAATGTCCGCCAGGGCTAACCAATGACACCCAAGTCCTGACCTTTATTTAAAAGAAAATCCCCGGACTGCAAGCGCTGATTCTGCGGTTGTCGCTCTTTTTTAAAAACTAAACCTCCGACTCGCCCACAACCCTCCGGATACCCCTGGCGATGGGCTATGATCAGGCCCCCATCAGCGGGCCGGCCTAGGCGGAAAGGCCGCATTTTTAGGGTCGGTCCGGGCTCGGACAGCCGTTTCCGTCACCCGCCGCCCGTCATCGGGGCCCACCCCGCGACCCGCCACACCGTGTGGTGGGCGACTCAGGTGAAAATTGGCCCCATGGCCTTGTCGGGCGGGGCCGGCGCTGTTATGCCCCTGGTCCATGACCAAGCGATCTTCCGCGTCCCGTTCCCGTCCCGGCCGCCCCAGCGGCAACCGCCGCGGCGGTGGCATACCGTCGCGCCCCGCCCCACGACCGGCCAGTCCGGTGTCGGCCCGACTCACGCCCAAGGCCCGCTTGCACATGGTGTCGGCCGGCTTGGTCGTCGCGGGGGCGGTATTGATCCTGGCGTCGCCGGCGATGTGGGCGGCCATCCTGGCCCTGGTGCTGTTCGCGGGGGCGGCTGGCACCCTGGTCCTGGCGCGCCGGGCGTGACCGTTCGCCGGCCCGGTCAGCACGGGGCGGGCCAAAGCCAGGCCGCGCCACGCACGCCACTGGAGTCCCCGTGACGTGCCCGCCGTATCGGCGTGGTGACATCAGGGGAGAAGCACCAGGCGGCCAGGCGCTGCGGCAAGCGCTGATACAAATGGTCCATGTTGGACAGGCCGCCCCCCAGGACGATGACATCCGGGTCCAGCAGGTTCACCACACCGGCCAGGCCCCGCGCCAACCGGTCGACATGACGATCCAGTGTCGCCCGTGCCGCTTCGTCGCCCGCCGCGGCCAAGGCGGCGATCTCGATGGCCGGCAGGGTGTTGCCGGTGGCCCGGGCATGGTCCTGTGCGAGGCCGGGGCCGGATAGCCAGGTTTCAAGACAGCCGCGCCGCCCGCAGTAGCAGTCCGGGCCGGGGCGTTCGTCCTCCCCACCCGATGCCGTGGGCGCCTGGGGCCAGGGCAGGGGGCTGTGTCCCCATTCCCCGGCCGCGGCATGCCGCCCGGTGACAATGCGCCCCTCCACCACCAGGCCGCCACCGCAGCCGGTGCCCAGGATGGCGGCGAAGACGGTGTGGCACCCGGCGCCCGCGCCATCGGCGGCCTCGGACAAGGCCAGGCAGTTGGCGTCGTTTTCCAAGCGCACCGGCCGGCCGATGTGCGCCGCCAGATCACGATCCAGGGGATGGCCGATCAACCAGGTGGAGTTCGCGTTCTTCACCAGCCCGGTCAGCGGCGATATCGCGCCCGGAATGCCCACGCCCACGCTGGCCTGCGTGTTGGTCCGGTTCGTGGCTCGGCGGCCGCCGGCCGGCATGATCTCGCCGTCCAGCCAGGCCACCAGCCCCGCCACGGTCTCGATCGTGGCGCGATAATCGTCGCGTGGGGCGGGGATGCGGCGGCGGGCCAATTCCCGCCCGGTGTCGTCCAGGGCCAGGCCCTCGATCTTGGTGCCGCCCAGGTCGATGCCGATGCGGGGCATGCGTTTTTCCTCAATCCTGTCGGGGTATGACGGTGGAAAAGGCTGTCGCTGGTGGCCGCAACCCTCCCTTATGGGCTATGCTGCGCCCCGACTCTTGCTCATGGTGGGCTTGCGGGGCTAAATGTACAAGATGTGGTGGATGCGGGGGCCTGATCGCGGGCGTTCCCCCAGGCCTTGACGGGCAGGGGGATGTCTTCATGGGGATGTGCCGCGCCGCCGCCACGATAATGACCGACCTTCCAATGAAGATGGAACCCCGCGCCATGACGCGTGCCCGTTTGTTCGCCGCCCCGCTGCTTTCCCTGGCCCTGGCTATGACGGCCATAGGCGCACCGGCCTTCGCCGCCGAAAACACACCGGCCAAGAAGGCCGCCACGTCCAAAAAGGGCAAGGCCGCGCCGGAAAAGGCCGCCAAGACGTCCCCCAAGGCGGCCAAGGTGTCCGGCCCGTGCTATTCCCCGGCGGAGTTCGACGCCGAACAGGCCATCCGCTTCCACACCCGCCTGATGGTCATCGGCCTGACCTGCCAGCAGCTGGGCGGCAACTACGAAGGCCTCTATGTGCGCTACAAGAAGTTCACGCTGGCGCACAAGACCCAGATCATCGCCTGGGAAGACGCGCTGATCGCGCGCTATCGCAAGACGTCCAAGGGCAATCCCAACCGCGCGCTGGACACCCTGCGCACCCATCTGGCCAATGAGATGTCGCAGCACATCGCGGCGGTTTCCACCGACGTGTACTGCGCCCAGCATGCCGACAGCCTGGCCCAGGCCGAGCTGATGAGCGACGCGGACGTGGTGAAGGCCGTCACCAATGACGCCGTGATCCGCGTGTCCGAACTGCCGCGCTGCGACCTTCCGCCGCCGGTCATGGTCGCGGCCACGGCCAGCGACCGCATCACGGGCCCGACGCCCGCCGTCGCCCCCGCCGCATCCGCCGCCGTCCCCACCGCGGTTAAGGATACCGCCGGCGCCGCCAGCGGCGCCTCGCATTAAGGGTACCGCCACGGCTCATAGGGTCCCGCCCGGTTATCCGGACGGGGCCCGGTCGGCCAAGCCAAGTGGGCGATGGCTAAGGGCCGGGTGACAAAGTAACGCTATGCCCTTTAGCGTGCTGGAAATCGTAATGCTCTGGGCTGTTTAATCCCGCCTGCAAGTCGGCGCCCTCCACGGGAGGCGCGCCCGATTAAAGGAGAACGGGTTATGCCCAGTACAGCAGCTGTCCGCGAGGATACGGATATTATTCCGGCCGGCGGTGGCAGCCTTGAATTTTTGACCACCCATTCCCATGGGGCCCCCGAAGGGGCTGTGGCCGGGCGTCGGCCGCCGGCCCTGCCGGAACCCCCGGCCTATGTCATCGAAATCGACGAAGAGGCGGTGGGGCTGGTCACCGTCCATCCCCAGGGCGTGTCGTTCCATGCGGTGGACATGCGCGCCCTGGCGCTGGAAGGGCAAGTCTTCACCGACGCTGCGGCCGCTCGCGCTGCGGCTGAATCGGCTTTTTATGGTCGTGGGTGACATTGGGGCTAACTAAAGCCCTAAGACCGTGCAATATGCGATATGCGGATAGGGCACCCGCTACTTATGCAAACCGCGCCCCTTGAAAAATCCTGCCTCAGTTTAACCTTAATTCCATCCGATTAACGGTCTGTCCCGATGGGCCGAACGGCGTAGCTCACAAGGCTGGGTTGCTCCCGCTCCGGCGTTGAAGGATTGAATTAACTCAGGACGTTGTCTAACCCTGCCTCACGGCGGGACAATCAAAGCGCCACGTCCTGGCGCAAAGGGTAGTCTTAATTCAACTGAGGGTTCCTTCGGGAAGAACTAAGCCCTCGGTCAGAAGGAGGAGAAAAGACGAATGAAACTCCGTCATTCATTACTGTGCGCGGTGTTCGCGCTCGGTCTGCCGGCCACCGCGCTGGCGCAGACCAACGAAGGCTACTACCTGGGTGCCCAGGCCGGTGTGAACTGGGCCGACAAGACCGACCTGAAGGGCTCGGCCTACACGGACAAGGCTGACTTCACCACGTCGCCGACCGGCCTGGTCGAGGGTGGCTACAAGTTCGGCAACGGCGTCCGCGTCGGCCTGGAAGTGGGCTACGGCGGCAGCACCGTCGGCGACATCACCGGTGGTGGCCCGGGCCGCGCCGGCGGCGCTGGTGACGTGACCGCCATGACGTTCATGGCGACCACCTATTACGAGTTCAACGTCGACAGCCCGCTGCGTCCGTATGTCGGCGCCGGTATCGGTTTCGGCCGCTACAAGTTCGACGGCGTGGGCGACCTGTACACGCCGGGCCTGTCGGTGGAAACCTCCACCACCGCCTTCACCTACCAGCTGGCCGCCGGCGTCGCGTACGCGCTGAGCGACAACCTGGACTTCACCGTCGGCTACCGCTTCATGGGCACGCCGGAGACGACTTACGAGCCGTCGAACGCGCCGCGCTTCAAGGCCGGTTACCAGAACCACTCGGTGCTGGTTGGCCTGCGCTACACCTTCGGTGCCCCGCCGGCCGCTCCGGCGCCGAAGCCGACCCCGGCCGTGGCCCCGCCCGCGCCTCCGCCCCCGCCGCCCCCGCCGCCCCCGCCGCCGGCTCCGTCCATTTCGCGGAACTTCACGGTGTTCTTCGACTGGGACAAGACGGACCTGTCGGCTGACGCCAAGACCGTTCTGGACAACGCCGCCAAGGACGCTGCCACCGGCCACATCACCAAGATTCAGGTCACGGGCTACACCGACCGCTCCGGTTCGGACGCTTACAACCTGAAGCTCTCCATGCGCCGCGCCGAGGCTGTGAAGGCTTACCTGACGTCCAAGGGCGTCGGTGCTTCCATCGCCACCGATGGCAAGGGCGAGTCCGATCCGCTGGTCCCGACCGCGGACGGTGTGCGTGAGCCGTCCAACCGTCGCGCCGTCATCATTTTCCCCTGATCCAACCGGGGAACGGGTGACAGCCGGGCCAAGGGATGAAGTTCTCCTGGCCCGGCGATCCCCGTCTTGATGAGGACGCCACTGGATCGGTCCCATGGCCTGTCCGGTCGGTTGAAAATAAGAAAGGGGCGCCACCCGGCCTGGGTGGCGCCCCTTTTCTTTGGGCGCGATGGATCAGGAAGCTCAGGTCAGGGGCCCAATACCGCGCTGGATGGCCCAGACGGCGGCCTGGGTGCGGTTTTGCGCGCCGATTTTGCGCATCACGTTCTTGAAGTGCATCTTCACCGTGGACTCGGTGATCTCCAGCCGGCGGGCGATGGACTTGTTGGATTGGCCCGCCAGCAGGCAGCCCAGGATTTGGATTTCGCGGCGGGACAGATCCGCGGTGGCGGCCACCAGGTCAGCCGGGGTGGGGCCCTGCGGCTGCTGCGCCTGGGTCACCAGGGCTGTCGCGCGCGGGGGGAACACGGCGTCGCCGGCCAAGATCAGTTCCAGGGCGTCGCGCAGGGTTGCCACGCCGGATGATTTGGACAGATGGCCGTCCATGCCGGAGAACAGGCTGGCCTTCAGCACCGAGTCACTGGTGTCCGAGGTCAGCACCGCGATTCGGGGCTGAGGCGCGGCCGCGCGCAGGCGCCGCAACTCGCTGGCGACACGCGGTGGATCGATGCCCCAGGGATCGACCATGATCAAATCCGGCGCTGGCATGTCCCGCAGCACCCGGATTGCTTCTTCGACCGAGGGCACGGGCGGTAACAGCTGGAAACTGTCCTCCCCCAGCAATGTACCGAGCGCCGCCCCGAACAACTGATCCTGGTCGATCAGAAGAACGCTGCGGGCCGTCATTGCCAATTCCCCCATGGTGATTGCTGTCTCCCCCACCGGAGACTGTTTATTAAAAATTTTATTAACATTGTCCCCGATACTCATTAAATGCCGACGCTAACCTGTTAACGGCCTATTCGCCCCATCGCCAGGTAATAGATCGCCAGTTCTATTGCGACAATCCTATGGGAAAGTGACCCTGAACGCCATGTTTCTGTTGCGGCATGTCTGAAAACGGGTCACAGTCTGTCACATCGCTAGATGGATCGTTTGGCCAACCGGGAATCGGAGAGATCTGTCGGGGTACCTCGGCAGCGATGGGGTTCCGGATAAAAAAGGTTAGGCGCGCCCCATTTTGGCCGTGATCCGATGGTCATAATGGTGTTGATGTCGCTAACCAGTCAGGGTCACGCGTTCATCGATGCTGTTGGGGTCGGTTTACAAAGCGGCCGGTGCCAACGGGCGATCATCATGGGGCGCATCCGCGTTCCTGATGTCAGATGATGCGGTTTAGATGGCCTGGGCCGGAAGTGGCCGGACTCAAACGTGGGGTTTCAGATGATGAGCATGACCGCGCGTTTTCCCGGGACTGTCAGCAGTCTAGCCGAGGATGGTTTGGAAAACGGAATCGCCGGTGTGGGCGCCTCGCCCCGCCACCGCACTTTTCTCGTCGTGGATGGCCAGGCCCTGGTGCGTCGTGGCGCCGCTCTGATGCTGACCAGCCAGTTCCCTGGCTCTTCGGCGCTTGAGGCGGGTACTGTGGAGGAGGCTTTGGCCCAGGCCATGTCCGCCCCCGGTATCGATCTCGTGTTGCTGGACCTGGACAGCCTGTCCGGCAGCCGGGTTGAGGCGATCGCCCAGCTGACATCGGCGTTGGGCTCCGTGCCTGTCGTGGCGGTGTCCGCTGTGCAGGAGGGGGATGAGGTCATCGCCTCCATCCGCGCCGGTGCCCGTGCCTATGTGCTGAAGACCGGCCCGACCGAGGTGCTGGAGCGGACGCTGACCCTCATCCTGTCGGGTGAGAATTACGTGGCCATGCCGCGCCAAGCCCTGACCGCCGCCTTGGCGGGGGTGCGGGGCGCGTCGGGCCCCGCCATGGGACAGGCCCCCGCCGGTCGCGAGGCCGCGCTGGCTGACCGCCTGACGGAACGTCAGCAGGATATTTTCCGCCTGATCCTGGCGGGCTGCTCCAACAAGGAAATCGCCCGCGAGCTGGGCGTGTTGGAAGGCACGGTCAAGGTTCACGTGCGCGCGGTCATGCAGAAGCTGGGCGCGAAGAATCGCACGCAAGTGGCCGTGGCCGCTGCGCGCAGTGGTTTCGGCAGCATGGCCTTCATGGCCGGCACGCTGACCAACTAGGGCGCGTCATCCTAAATACTCGACGTCCATGGGCGTGGGATACGGTGCAGGGGCCCCTTGGGCCCCTGTTGCCGTTTTGGGCTCCCGTCAGATCCGCCGTGCGCCGGTCCACCGGCGTGAGGCAAGCCTCAGGCCGGTGGGGCAGGGGATCAATCAAACAGCGCGTCGATATCCGCCTGCGAGATCGTTACGCCGCCATCCTTGACAGGCCCGTGCAGTTCCAGGCCCTCATCATGCTTATGGATGGACGGGGGCAGGGGCATGGTCTCGAACTCCTTGGTGTTCCAGACCGACATCATGGCCTCCACCCGCTCCTCGATAAAGCTCAGGGCCTGCACCACCTTGGTGATCCGCTGGCCTGTGAGGTCCTGGAAGTTGCAGGCCTCGAAAATGCGCAGCGTGACTTCGTTCAAATCCTTCAGGCGCGAGTTCTGATAGCCCTCCGGCAGCTGTGAGCGGACCTCGTTGACGATGTCGTCGATCTCTTCCGCCGCCTGGATGATGCTGTTGGTGGCGGTCTCGGTCGAGGCGACAACGGCGGTCAGCTGCTGGCTGGCCTCCATGAAGGTGTCGTCCTTGGCCAGCGGGTGGCGCAGGGCCGCCATTTCCAGTTTGGTCGCCTTGATCCGGCCGGCGATGTCCGCGATTTCAACGTGGATCGCTTCGATCTGGGTATGGTCGGTGTTCAGGAAGCGGTCCAGCTTCTGGCCCAGGTGCTGGATCGCCTCCATCACCTCCGACGTGTCCAGCCGAATCTCCTGCGCCGGGGTCAGGGGCGCCAGAGCCGCCGGATTCAGGGCGGCGGATGACAGCGACAGGGAGTCAACGGTGCCGGGTTGCTCCTGAGCGCGCCGCTGCCGCTGTATCTCCGCCATGAAAGGCCGCTGACCGTTCGCCATCCGCAGGATCCTCTTTCCCGTCTCGTCCACGTCTGTCGCGTTCGGTAACCTAACCGAAAGGCTATGCCCTTAGGCGGTACTTTCCCCGGCGACCCATTCAACATGGGCGATACCTTGGGTGAAGCCAAGGGCCTGATGCAGGGCGGGCAGCATTTGCTGCAAAGTTTCATCCAATTGCCAGGGCGGGTTCACCAGGATCATGCCGGAACCGTTCAGCCGGTCCACCCGGCCGTCGTCGTTCCAGGTCAGTTCCGCCGCCAGAATCTTGGGAATGCCGCTGTCTTCCAGCCGCTGATGCAGGCGCCAGGCGACGGCGCGGTCCTTGATGGGGTACCACAGGGCGTAAATGCCCGTGGGCCAGCGCTCATGGGCCAACGCCAGGCCGGCCACCAGGCGATCGAAATCATCCGCGGCCTCGAACGGCGGGTCGATCAGCACCAGGCCGCGCTTCTCCTTGGGCGGAAGGTGGGCCTTCAGCGCGGTCCATCCATCCATGTGATGCACGGCCACCTTGCGGTCCCCGCGAAACACTTCTTTCAGCGTCCGCGCGTCCTCGGGGTGCAACTCCGCCAGGACCAGACGGTCCCCCGGGCGCAGGAAGGCGCGCGCTAGGCAGGGTGAGCCGGGGTAGGTGGTGATGGCGGGGCCGGCTTCCGCACCGGCGCGCACGACATCCAGGTAAGGGGCCAGGGCGGCGGCGGTCGCCGCATCCAGGCCACCGGCATCGGCGGCCTGCAGCAGGCGCTGGATGCCTTGGGCGGCCTCTCCGGTGCGGGTGGCTTCATCCCCCGTCAGGTCGTAGCGGCCAATGCCGGCGTGCGTGTCCAGCACGGCGAACGGATTGGCCTTGGCGGTGAGGCGGGTCATCAGCAGCGCCAGGATGGCGTGCTTCATGACGTCGGCCGGGTTTCCGGCGTGAAAAGCGTGGCGGTAGTTCATGGGCCGGGAGCATGCCAGCAAACCGAGGTCAGCGGCAATCCCAGCGGCATTCCGGAAAAACAACAGGCCGCCCGGGGGCGGCCTGGTTCATCAGCGGCGCTGTCGGGAAGGGTCAGCCCACCGGCTCGCTGGTGGCGTTCTGGTAAACCCGGCGGGTCCGCGGCGTCACCGCGGTGCTCGCCTCATCCGAGCAGCCATTGCCGTCGATCAGCGAGGCATTAATGGAATTCAGGCTTACCAAGTTGCTGCGCACCTTGCAGGCATAGGCGTGCGCGGTCTTGCCGCTGCCACCATTGTACCGAGCCACGGCGGCGGCCCAGCTGCCGGCGGTGGCGCGCAGACGGGCGAGCATGCGGGCCGCGTACTGCACATTTTCCTTGGGGTCGACGATCTTTTCCACGGGGTGGAAGGCCGCCTTGTGATCGGAAAGCGACAGCTGCATGCAGCCGGCGGTCACATCCTGGCGCAGGTTACCCTTGGGGTCGCGCAGGTACTTGGCGGCGGCGGTGGGCGTCGACACGAAATGGGCGGTGCCCTTCACGTTGACGGCATACGCCTCGGATGAAATCGACTGCCCGCTTTCCACCAGGGCCACAGCCAGCAGCAGACCGGACGGCACGCCGGCCTCTTTCTCCGCCTGCAGGATGTGATCCAGGCACGCGGCGCCAGCGGGGGCGGCGCTCATCAAGCCCAGGCCAATAACCAAGCCGGCGATGGCGGTCTTGAAGGAACGGAGGGCAGGACGGACAGCGCTATCTGAGACGGATTCTGACTCCCGGCCTAGAAGGGCGTCGCTCTGGCGGCGCGCGATCTGCATGAGAGTCCTCCATCATCGTCGGTGGCGTATCGGCCCGATGCCGTCACGTCCACAAGGCGTTTTGTGCCGGTTTCCCGGGGCACATTCCCGCTGGCGGGCGGGTCATTCCGTCAGGCCACCGATACTCAGTGCGGTGACCGCTCCCTAACCGAATGGGTCAAACTGCCGACGTTGGATGTCCGTAAGGCCTATATCCATGCATCGGCCGCATAGCAATTGCAGACAAAACGCAGCAGGTCAATAAAAAATATGACCGGAGTGTGGCAGGCATGCCACGCCGCCGCGTTGTCAGCGGGGGCACCTTGCCCCATGTTGCCCTGGATTCCAAGCCCTTAGCGTGCGTCATGTTGACCCCGTGTGAACTGTTTTTGCCCTACGAATAGCGTACCGGCATGGCTTGCCCCCCAGGAATGGAGGCGCCATAAGAGGTGCCCGGCCGCCCGCCGCCGCTTCACCCCGAAAGTCGATTCCCGCCATGCCGTCCGATCCCCTGTCTGATTATGAGCAACGCATGGTCTGGGCCTACGACGCCCTGCACCATGGCGACGCGGTCGCGGCGGAAGCGGCGATGATGGAGGCGGTCGCCCTGGTTCCGGACGCCGCGGAGGCGCGGGGCGCGTTGGGCGCGCTATTGCGCCGTCAGGGCCGGCCTGTCGAGGCAGCGGAGCATTTCGCGGCTGCGGCGACGGCCGAACCGGTGCGGCCCGCCTGGGTTCTGGAACGCGCCCGCTGCCTGGCCGATGCCGGCGATGTCGAGGGTGCCTGGGCCCTGGTGTCGCGCTTGGTGGTGGATCGGGCGGATGATGCCGCCAGCCACCGCCTGGCCGCGCGGCTGCGGTTGGCCCAGGGGGATACGGCCGGGGCGCTGACCCATGCGCGCGAGGCCCGCTTCCTGGCGCCCCATGACCTTGAGGGCAGCGTCGAGGTCGGGCAGGTGCTGGTGGATGCCGGCGATCCCCTGGCCGCCGCCGAGATGCTCGAACCCCTATTGGCCCATGCCCACCCGGCCGACCCCGCCCGCGCGGCCGCGCTGGTGCTGCAAGGCTGTGCCTGGGCCGCCCTGGCGGAAGGGGAGAAGGCTGCCCGCCGCTGGCGCCAGGCGCTGGAGGCGGATCCGGAGGATGTCGGCGGCGCCGCCCGGCTCCTGGCCGGGCTCGAAGCCGCGGCGGCGGCGGGCGGCGGCGACCTGACGCCCACTTATATCAAGGCGCTGTTCGACCGCTATGCCGACCGTTTCGATAGCGACCTGACCCAGAAACTGCGCTACCAGGCGCCGCGCCTGTTACGCCAGGCGCTGGACGCGGTGGGCGTGGGCGCCGGCCTGGACATCCTGGACGTGGGGTGCGGCACCGGTTTGGGCGGTGTTGAGGTGAAGCCGCTGGCGCGCCACCTCGCCGGGGTCGACCTGTCGCCGCGCATGGTGGAGCATGCCCGTGCCCGGGGCCTGTACGACCGGCTCTGGGACGCCGACCTTATGGGCGCCCTGGCCGAGGCCCCTGGCGCCTGGGACCTGGTGCTGGCGGCTGATGTGCTGGTCTATCTGGGGGACCTGGCGCCTGTGTTCCAAGCGGCGGTCCTGGCGCTGAAGCCGGGCGGGCGCTTGGCCGCCACGGTGGAACGCTGGGAGGGGGAGGGCCCCTACGCCTTACGCGAAAGCCGTCGCTACGCCCACGCGCAGGAGCACGTGCTGGCCGCTGCCGCCGCCGCTGGCTTGGCGGTGGAACACTTGGCGCCGGTGGCGCCGCGCTGGGAAAAAAGCCGCCCGGTGGACGGCCTGCTGTTCATCCTGCGCAAGGCCGGCGCCTGAGACGGGCCTCAGAGCAGCAGCGCCAGCAGGATGGGGACCAACAGGGCGGTGATCAGGCCGTTCAGCGCCATGGCGATGCCGGCGAAGCTGCCAGCCAGCGGGCTCAGCGTGTAGGAAACGGCGGTACCCACGCCGTGGGCCGCCACGCCCATGGACAGACCCTTGGCCCGGTCGTCCCGCACCTTCAGCCAGCGCAGCAGCAGCGGGCCGAACACGGCGCCGATGATTCCCGTCACCATGACCATGGCGGCGGTCAGCGATGGGATGCCGCCGATGGTCTCCGATATGCCCATGGCGATGGGCGTGGTGACCGACTTGGGCGCCAGCGACAGCACCGTCTGACGGTCGGCCCCCAGCGCATGGGCGATGAACACGGCGGACGCCGCGGCGGTGACGGAGCCCGCGACCAGGGCGATGGCCAGGGGCACGGCGCCGCGCCGCACGTCGGCCCTGTGGCGCCACAGCGGCACGGCCAGGGCCACGGTGGCGGGGCCCAGCAGGAAATGGATGAACTGCGCCCCATTGAAATAGGTGGGATAGGGCGTGTTGGTGACCAGCAGCAGGATGACCAGGAACAGGGACGCCAGCGCCACGGGGTTGGCGAAGGGGTTGCGGTTGGTGCGGACATGGAGCCACACGCCGACCAGATAGGCCACCAGCGTCGCCGCCAGCCACAGCAGCGGACTGGCCGACAGATAAACCCAGATATCGCCCAGGCCCGTATGGCTCATCATGACGCCCTCCCGCTGTCCTTATCCGTATCGGTATCGAAAGGATCGCTGCCATCGGCCTCATTGGCCGGTGAGGCCGCCTTGCCGCCAAAGCGCCGGTCGGCCCACAGGAAGGCGTAGGCGGTGACGGCGATGGTCAGGGCGGAACTGCCGACCAGCGCGGCCACGATGGCCGGCCCCTGGGTCATGAAGCGCTGGCCATGCTGCACGATGCCCACGGCGGCGGGCACGAACAGCAGGGACAGGTTGCTGAGGATCACGTCAGCGGTGGTGCCCATGGTCTTGTCGGGGCCGCCGCGCCAGGCGAACCAGGCGACCAGCAGCAGCAGGCCCAGCACCGGGCCTGGTACGGGCAGGTGCAGGCCATGGGCCACGATTTCCCCGATAAGCTGACAGACAACCAGCGTGGCAAGCGCGCCGACCATAGCGTACTCCGGCATGTGAGGCGGTTTCAGGCTTGAAAGCCCGGTGACGCCTGACGCGGTGGGTTTGGTGGAGGGGATTATTGGTGGCAGGCTGGACCGATTGCGCCGCTGGGGTCAACGGGCGTGGGACGCGGGGGTGTCCCGCGATTTCTACCGGCCGCCGGGATCGGTATCGGCGGCGGCGGGGGTGGCGGAGAGGGGGACGGGCCGCGCCTCCTGCGTCGTCAGGTCCAGCCCCTGGGTGCCTAACCGCGCCTCCAACCAGCGGGCGTCCGTCGCCAGGGTGGGCAGGGGGCGGGTGGCCTCGTCCGTTATGGGCGGCGCGCCGGGGCGCAGATGCACCACCGTCATGCCGCTGGCCTGGCGGAAACGGTCCAGCGCCCGGCCCAGGGTGTCGCCGGCGTCGGCGCCAGGGCGCAGGCGGGCCAGGTGGGCGCGCCAGCCGGTGATGGGCGCGCGGGGCCCGCGGCTCAGCACCAGGGCCGCGCGACAGCCGCGCAACCGGTCCAGCCGCTCCGTCAGTGCGTCCGGATCGGCGGCGGCGTCCAGCGCCAGCACGCCCAGGCGGTTCAGGGTCAGGCCCTGCACTAGGTCGTTCGCGCCGGCCCACGCGTTCTCCGCCTTGTCCTCCACCCCAAGGCCCAGGGCCAACAGGCGGTGCAACGCGCGGGCGGCGGCCGCCTTGGCTGTTTTCGCGCCGCGTCCCGTCCAGGCTGCCAGGTGGGGCACGCTGGCCATCAGGGCGCGACGCTCCGCCTGGGCCGGACCGGACAGGCTGCCGCCCGGCGCCAGGCCGCCCATGGATGGATCGGCCGGCACCAGGCTGGTGATGACAAAGAGGTGGAAGGGCTGCATCCGATGGCGTGACAGAAGGGCCGACCAGGGGGAGGGGCCCGGCGGCGCATCACCGGCGGCGTCCGCCAGCACCAGGCGCGGCGGCACCGCCATGCCCGGGACGGCGAAGGACCAGGGTGTGCCCAGGTCCAGGAAGCCATAGTCGGCGCGGCCGTCCTGCACGCCCCGGGGGACGGCGAAATCGTAACGCCAGGCGACGCCCTTGCCTTCGGGCAATTTGCCCAGCCAGCGGGGCGGCACGGGCAGGCCCACGCTGCTAACTTTCAAATCTGGCGGCTCATCCTCGCCGTCCGTGACGATCACGGCACTGATGCGCCAGCGGTCGCCCTGGCCGCCCCGGGCCAGCAGCAAGGGCCCCAGCAGCAACTCGGGCTGGACGGGCCGTCGGGGGATGGAGGCGCGGCGTTTCATGGCGGCGGACCATGGACGACGGGGCCCGGCCGGCGCAAGGGTCAAGCGCCCATCCTATATCTTAAGCGGACCTGTATCTTAAGTGGACGTGAGGGGCGGCCGACAGCGCCCGCGTCTGGCGCCACGCTGCTTTGCGTTGTGGCGTATCACGGAATCCTTGGCTTTTGCGGTCCATGCCCGTATGGTCCGCCTCGCCTGAGTGGCCGAGGGGCCCCCTGGCGCATGGTTATGGTCGTCTCCGCGTTCCAGGAGTCGACGCCAGCGCCGCTTCCATAGCCCCGCTTCTTTCGGGGTTGTGATTGCCGGATAGGTCCGGCTTTCCACACGTTCCGACGTTGCGCCGCTCTTTCGTTGGCTGGTGCGGCCTGCCGTTTGATCGGCAGGCGCGGTGCCGGCTTGTTTGTTCGCGTGCCTTTCCCGGGCGGGAAGGGCGCGGCGCCGCCTTATTTCGTGAAGGAAAGTCCCTTGGATTTGCCCGTTTCCGCTGAGAATGAAGTGATCGAGACCGAAATCCTGGAAACCGCCGAGGTCGACATGGTCGACGACGGCCGCACCACCTTTGCCGACCTGGGCCTGGCCCCCGCCCTGACCAAGGCGCTGGAAGAGGTCGGCTACCAGTACCCTACCCCCATCCAAGAGCGCGCCATTCCCGTCGCCCTGGAGGGCCGCGACCTGATCGCGTCCGCCAACACCGGCACCGGCAAGACCGCGGCCTTCGTGCTGCCGGCGCTGCACCGCATGGCCACCACCCCGCGTCCGCTGAGCGCCGAGGGCCTGCAGACCTTCGGGCCCCGCCTGCTGGTGCTGACCCCCACCCGTGAGCTGGCGACCCAGGTGATGGACGCCGTCCGCGGCTATTCCAAGTACAGCCGCATCCACACCCTGGCCATCCTGGGCGGCATGCCCTACCGCCAGCAGCTGGAGATGCTCCGCCGCCGGGTCGACCTGGTGGTCGCCACCCCTGGCCGCCTGATCGACCATCTGGAGCGCGGCCGCCTGGATCTCTCCACCGTCGAGATGCTGGTGCTGGACGAGGCCGACCGCATGCTGGACATGGGCTTCCTGGAGCCCGTGGAAATGATCGCCAACGCCTGCCCGGAAAACCGCCAGACCCTGCTGTTCACCGCCACGGTGGACAAGGCCATGGTGCGCCTGGCCGGCAACCTGCTGAAGAATCCGGAGCGCGTTGACGTCGCCGGCGGCAGCGTCAACGTCAGCGCCATCGAGCAGCGCTTCCTGCGGGCCGACGGCCTGGAGCATAAGGAAAAGCTGCTGGCCCATCTGGTGGCCGACCCGTCCATGAACAAGGGCATCGTCTTCGCCGCCACCAAGCGCGATGCCGACCGCCTGGCCGACAGCCTGTCGGAAATGGGCTATGCCGCCGCCCCCCTGCACGGCGACATGCGCCAGCAGGAACGTAACCGCACCGTCCAGGCCCTGCGCAACGGCCGCGTCCGTCTGCTGGTGGCCACCGACGTGGCCGCCCGCGGCATCGACGTGCCGGACGTGACCCACGTCATCAACTTCGACCTGCCGCGCCAGGCCGAGGACTACGTGCACCGCATCGGCCGCACGGGCCGCGCCGGCAACACCGGCAACGCCTTCAGCCTGTACACCCGTCATGAGTGGGGCCTGGTGCGCGGCATCGAGGGCTACACCCAGACCCGCGCCGTTGAGCACGTCATCCCGGGCCTGGAGCCGCGCGAGCTGCCCAAGCGTCCGGCCGGCGGCCCCGGCGGCGCCCCCGGTGGCCGTCCGCGCAAGTCGTTCGGCGGCCACGGTGGCGGTTTCAAGCAAGGTGGCTTCAAGCAGGGCGGCTTTGGTGGCGACCGGAAGCCGGAAGGTGGTTTCCGCGCCGACGGTCCGCGGGGCGAAGGCCCGCGCGGTGAGCGCGGCGACCGCCCGGAAGGCGGCTTCAAGAAGTTTGGCGGCCCCCGTCCTGAAGGCCAGCACCGCGGCGAAGGCCATCGGCAGGACCGCCCGGCCCGCGCCCACGGCGCCGGTCACGGCGGCGGCGGCAACGGTGGCGGTTTCCACCCGCTGGACGGCGCCAAGCCGGCCCGCGACGGGGCGCGCAAGCACGGCAACGGCCCGCGCCCGGCCCGGGTGCAGAGCGATGGCGGGACGGGGGGCTTGCGCCGCCCGCGTTCTTCCGCCAATTAAGTCCCGCGTTTGATGACGGGGCCGTCCAGCACCGGACGGCCCCGTTTTCGCCTTTTAAGACTTCAGCCTTACGTTTGGTCCCATGAGCGCGCTCCCCCAGGAAGTCCATAACCGTCGGACGTTCGCCATCATCGCGCACCCCGACGCCGGCAAGACCACGCTGACGGAAAAGCTGCTGCTGTTCGGCGGCGCCATCCAGATGGCGGGTGCGGTGAAGGCGCGCGGCGAGCAGCGGCGCGCCCGGTCGGACTGGATGAAGGTGGAGCGCGAGCGCGGCATCTCCGTCACCGCCTCGGTGATGAACTTCGACTATGCCGACCGCACCTTCAACCTGGTGGACACGCCGGGCCACGAAGACTTTTCCGAAGACACCTACCGCACGCTGACGGCCGTCGACAGCGCGGTCATGGTCATCGACGCCGCCAAGGGCATCGAGGCCCAGACCCGCAAGCTGTTCGAAGTCTGCCGCCTGCGCAACGTGCCCATCATCACCTTCGTCAACAAGATGGACCGCGAGGCCCGCGACCCCTTCGACCTGATGGACGAGGTGGAGCGCGACCTGCAGCTGGAGGTGACGCCCGGTTCCTGGCCCATCGGTTCCGGCCCGGACTTCCGTGGCTGCTATGACCTGATCCGCGACCGGCTGGTCCTGCTGGACCGCCGCCAGGGCGACATCGCCAGCGAGGGCATCCAGTGCGATGGCCTGGACGATCCCAAGTTGGATGAGCTGCTGCCCGCCGACCAGGTGGCCAAGCTGCGCGAGGACGTGGCCATGGTGCGGGAACTGTGCCCGCCCTTCGACCTGGAAACCTATCGCGAAGGTCACCAGACCCCGGTGTTCTTTGGCAGCGCCATCAATAACTTCGGCGTGCGCGAGCTATTGCTGGGCCTGGCGGCCTATGCGCCGTCGCCCCGGCCGCAGCAAGCCGACAGCCGCACCGTGCAGCCGGAGGAGCCCAAGGTCACAGGCTTCGTGTTCAAGGTCCAGGCCAACATGGACCCCAACCACCGCGACCGCATCGCCTTCTTCCGCCTGTGCTCCGGCCATTTCCGCCGGGGCGTGAAGCTGAAGCACATGCGCTCGGGCAAGCTGCTGGCGGTGAACAACGCCGTGCTGTTCCTGGCGCGCGACCGGGAACTGGCGGAGGACGCCTACCCCGGCGACATCATCGGCATCCCCAACCACGGCACCCTGCGCATCGGCGACACGCTGACCGAGGGTGAGGATCTGCGCTACACCGGCGTGCCCAGCTTCGCGCCGGAACTGCTGCAGCGCGTGAAGTTGGACGACCCCATGAAGATGAAGCACCTGCGCAAGGCGCTGGAGCACTTCGCGGAGGAAGGCGCCAGCCAGGTGTTCAAGCCCTTGATCGGCGCCGACTGGGTGGTGGGCGTTGTCGGTCCGCTGCAGTTCGAAGTGCTGGCCGCCCGCATCGACGCCGAATACGACATCAAGGCCAAGTTCGAGAGCTGTGGATATGATTCGGCCCGTTGGATCGAATGCGATGATCCGGTGGTGCTGAAATCCTTCCTGGACAGCAACCGCTCCGCCCTGGCGGAGGATCATGACGGGGCCCTGGTGTTCCTGGCGCGCAACGGCTGGCAGCTGAACCGCGCCCAGGAGGATTATCCCAAGATCCGGTTCCAGAAGACTCGGGAACAGAACCGCGCGGTGACGACGTCCGCCCTGGGTTGAGGGGGGCGCCCCTGTTGCGGCCATCCGGCCAATATCCATGAAGCCATTATCCGAAAAGGACGAAATGGCACATCGGCCGGATGGCGCGGTGACAGCGCCATCCGGCCGGCGGTATCATCCGCGCCAAATATGGGTAAGTCGGAAGGCGTGACATGTCGGGTGCATCCCGGTTATTGGGCCGGTCGCTGGTTTTGAGCGGCGGCGGCGCGCTGTCGCGGCGCGCTCTGGTCGGCGGCTTGGCGCTTGCGCCCCTGATGGCCGGCCTCCCCGGATTGGCGGGCGCCGTGGCCGGCCGCCCTGGCCCCATCCGGCCGGGCCGCACGGTGGTGGTCATTGGCGCCGGTCTCGCCGGTCTGGCCGCCGCAGGCGCCTTGCGCCAGGCGGGGGCCGAGGTCACGGTGTTGGAGGCCCGCGCCCGCGTCGGCGGCCGGGCCTGGACCGAGGCGCGTCCGTTCGGTTTCCCCTACGATATCGGTTGCGCGTCGCTGGAGGCGACGGCGGACAATCCGCTGCGCCGCCTGGTGGATGAGCGCGGCCTGGAGTCGGTGCCTGATGACGGCGCCGATGATCTGCTGTTCTTCGGGGACAAAGAGGTGGATGCCGACACGGCCGCCGCCGCCGCCGACGCCATCGACCGGCTGGAACGGGCGGTGAAGGACGCCGGCCGCGCCCAGATGGACCGCTCCGCCGCCGACCTGGTGCCGGACCTCGGCGACCTGGGGCAGTTGGCCACCGCCCTGGTGGGGCCGCTGGACTTCGGGGTGGAACTGAAGGACCTGTCCAGCCTGGACGCGGCCCGCCGGCCGGATGCGGAGGCGGCGCTGTGGTTCCCGCGCGGCATCGGCACCGCCGTCGCCAGCCTGGCCAAGGACATGGCGCGGGATGTGAAGATCACCCTGTCCGCCCCGGTCACCCGCATCGACTGGTCGGGGACGGGGGTGCGCGTGACGACACCCAAGGGCGTGGTCAGCGCCGACGCCGTCATCATCACCATCCCCATCGCCGTCCTGGCGTCGGGTGGGGTGGCGTTCGATCCGCCGTTACCCGATGGGGTGCGCACCGCCTTTGACGGGCTGGCCACCGGCTTGGTCAACCGCATCGCCCTGGGCTACAAGCCCGACAGTCTGGATTGCGACCCCTTCACCGCCCTGGACCAGGTGCGCGCCGACGGGCGGGTGCTGGACCTGTGCCTGCGGCCCTTCGGCCGGGAACTGGCCATCGCCACGGTGGGCGGCGACCTGGCGCGTCAACTGGAAAAGGCCAGCGACCAGGAGGCGGTGGATCTGGTGCGCGACGCCGTGGCCGACGTGTTCGGATCGCTCACCCGTCGGCAGGCCACCGCCTGGCATGTCAGCCGCTGGGGGGCTGATCCCTATTCCCTGGGGTCCATGACCGCGGCGAAGCCTGGCCACGCCGAGGCGCGCCGCATCCTGTCGGAGCCGGTGGGCGACCGCCTGTGCTTCGCCGGCGAGGCTTGTTCGCTGAATTGGCCCGGCTGGTTGCCCGGCGCCTATGAGACGGGCATCGCGGCGGCCCAGCGGGTGCTGGCCCTGCCGGCCTGACCGGCCACCGCGGCCCCGGTCCGCCATCCCGGTGGAACGATAAAGGATGGGGCGCCCCCCGCACCGGGCCGCCCCCCGCCGATTTTGTTGAAAGGAAGGGTTAACGCCTTCATGATTATATGAACCTGCCCTAAACCGGGGCGGGACGGTGGGCCCTACCTGGACGCAAGTCCGAACGGAGCCCGTGCACGAGCGTTGCGGGGTAGCATGACGGCCATCGAGACGGATGGTGGGGGCGAGCAGGAACTGCCGCGAAAGAAGTTCAGCGGCAAGAAGATCGTCATGTGGGTGGTGGTGCCTCTGCTGCTGATCGCGCTCATCGCCGGTGGATTGATCTTCAGCGGCCTGCTGGATGGATTGCTCGGCAAGAAGAAGGCGGAAGAGGTGGAGGAGAAGCCCGCCGCGGCGGAGGAGGCGTTCGATCCCAAGGCGCCCCCGGTTTTCTTCCCCCTGGGCGAACTGCTCATCAACCTTCAGACCAATGAACGCCGCCCCGCCTTCCTCAAGCTGAAAATCCAGCTTGAGATCTATAAGGAAGAGGACAAGGCCAAGCTGACCGTGTCTACGCCGCGCATCATCGACACCTTCCAGACCTATTTGCGCGAATTGCGGCTGGACGATCTGAAGGGGTCGGCCGGCATTTACCGCCTGCGCGAGGAATTGCTGCAGCGGGTGAACGCGGCCGCCGCCCCGGTGCGGGTGAGGGACGTGTTGTTTGAGGAAATTCTGGTACAATCACAGTGACATGATACCCGGGTTGCCTGGGCGCGCCCGGGGCTGGATGGACCGGGCGTTGAATGGAAGGATGGCGGGGCGCCGGTGCCCCGCAGCTAAGTTTTGGACGCTGGAGCGTTGACCGATGCCGGATCCGCAGGAGCTGAGTGAAGAGGAACGCATGGCCGCCGAATGGGCGGCCTTGGCGGACGAGGGCGCCGGCGACAGTGGCTTCGGCGACATGGGCGGCGGGGCGACCCGCGTCCTGAACCAGGATGAAATCGACAGCCTGCTGGGCTTCGACAAGGATGGCGCCGGCGACGGCGACAATTCCGGCATCATGGCGCTGGTCAACTCGGCGCTGGTCAACTACGAACGCCTGCCCATGCTGGAGGTGGTCTTCGACCGCCTGGTCCGCATGATGTCGACCTCCTTGCGCAACTTCACCTCCGACAACGTCGAAGTCAGCCTGGACCAGATTTCCTCAGTGCGTTTCGGCGATTACCTGAACTCCATTCCGCTGCCCGCGATGCTGGCCGTCTGCAAGGCGGAGGAATGGGACAACTATGGCCTGATGGTCATCGATTCGGCGCTGATCTATTCCATCGTCGACGTGCTGCTGGGCGGCCGGCGTGGCACGGCGGCCATGCGCATCGAGGGCCGTCCCTACACCACCATCGAGCGCAACCTGGTGGAGCGCATGGTGCATGTGGTGCTGTCCGACCTGTCGGCCGCGTTCGACCCCCTGTCGCCCGTCACCTTCCGCTTCGACCGGCTGGAAACCAACCCGCGTTTCGCCACCATCGCCCGCCAGGCCAACGCCGCCGTGCTGGTGAAGCTGCGCATCGACATGGAGGATCGCGGCGGCCGGCTGGAACTGCTGATCCCCTACGCCACCCTGGAACCCGTGCGCGAACTGCTGCTGCAGATGTTCATGGGTGAAAAATTCGGCCGCGACAGCATCTGGGAAACCCACTTGGCCAGCGAGCTGTGGATGACCGACGTCCACCTGTCGGCCGTGCTGGATGAGATCACGCTGTCGCTGTACGACGTGCTGAACTGGAAAGTGGGCTCGCGCGTGCTGCTGAACGTGGCGCCCGACGACACCATCGAGCTGCGCTGCGGCGATGTCCCCATGTTCCTGGGCCGCATGGGCCGCAAGGGCGGCAACATCGCCGTGCGCATCGACCGCGAAGCGCCCAAGCCGGAGGCCGCGCCGACATGAGCCTGACCATCCTGCTGTCCCTGGCCCTGGATGTCGTGGTGGGCGGCCTGCTGGTCGCCACCATCATCTATGCCCTGCGCCTGAACCGCCAGATCGCCCAGCTGCGCGACAGCCGGGGCGAGATGGAGGCCCTGGTAAGGGAATTCAGCGACGCCACCGCCCAGGCCGATGCCGGCGTGAAGGGGATGCGCAAGGCCGCCGCCGAATCCGGTGAGGCGCTGCAATACCTGATCAGCCGCGCCGACAAGATGCGGGAAGAGCTGGAGCAGATCACCCAGGCGGCCGATGCCTTGGCCGGACGGCTGGAAGGCGCCGCCGGCCGCGCCCGCGCCAGCGCGGCGGAACCCGTGCGGGACACCCGGCCCGAACCCCGCGACCTGCCCCGGGCCGAAGCCCTGCGGGGCAGTGCCGCCGGCGGCATGGTGGGCGGTCTCACCCCTGGCGGCGTCCCTGGTGGTGTCAACGGCCATCGGGCGGAGACGCCCCGCGCCGCCGCTATCCGCCCCGATCCCCGCCCCGTGCCGGCGCGCCCATTGCCGGCGCATCTGGAGCCCGAGCGCGGCATGGAACGGCAGGCGCCGGACCGTCTGGCTGGCGAGCGTCTGCCTGATTCGCGTTTGGCCGATTCCCTCAATGATGGGCGTGCCCCGGAGCGCGCGCCCCGGCCGGAGCGATCGGCCGACCGCTATGGCACCGATGCCGGTCTGGACGATGGCCGCCCCGCCCCACGGTCGGCGCCCGCGCGCCTGCCAGCGCCGGGTGGCGCCGGTCCCGCTGGGGACGCGGCCGCCGGCCAGCCGGAGGCGCGGTCCCGCGCGGAGCGTGAGCTGCTCCAAGCCTTGGAGAATATGCGTCAATGACGGCGGAACCCTCGGCCCCCCGGCAAGGACGGCCCACGTCGGCCCCTGCAGCGGCCGTGCCCAAGGCCCCAGCACCCTCGAAGCCGGCGTCCTCGAAGAACGCCGTGGCTGTGACGCGGACCCAGCGTCCCGCGCCGGCGGTCGGTCGCGCCGGCGGTGGCAAGGGCGCGCGTGGCCCGGCGCGTGCCGAGCCCAAGGTCCCCTTCTGGCGGCGCCTGCGCATCCGCCTGCTGCCGGTGACCATCTTCGCCGCCGTGTTGCTGCTGGGCGCGCGGGCGGGTGATATCTGGTGGACCCTGACCATGGGCGTTGCGCCGCCGGATGTGCCGGCCGCCAGGGCGCAGAGCCCGTCCCCAGAGAAGCCGGCGCCGGCCGCCCAGGGCCAGACGCCCTCTAAGCCTGCCGAGGCCGCCGCGCCGCACGCCGCCGCCGATGCGAAGGGGGATGCTGCCAAGAAAGGCGATGCGGCCAAGGGCGAGGCGGGCAAGCCGGAACCGTCGGGCAGCCCGTCGGACGGCCAAAGCTTCACGCCCAAGGACGTTGAGCTGCTGCAGCGCCTGGCCGAACGGCGCGAAGCGCTGGACAGCCGCGAGCGCGACCTGGACCAGCGCGAGGCCATGTTGCAGGTGGCGACCCAGCGCCTGGACCAGAAGCTGGCGGAGATGCAGGCGCTGAAGAAGCAGCTGGACGGCCTGGTGAACCAGGTGAACGCCGACCAGGCGCAGCAGCTGGACAGCCTGGTCAAGATTTACGAGACGATGAAGCCGGCCGAGGCCGCCCGGATTTTCGAGGCCATGGACGACAAGGTCCTGCTGAACGTGATCAGCCGCATGAAGGAGGCCAAGACGGCGCCCGTGCTGGCGGCCATGACGCCCAAGCGGGCGGAGCAGGTGACCACCATGCTGGCCGAGCGCAAGCGACTGCCCAACGTGCCGCAATGAGCCGACGACGACCACCGCCCCCTTGCCTGCCTTGATCCCTGCCCAGATGCCACCGGGCCCGGCGACAACCGGTCCCATTTTGACGAGACGAGAGCCGCCATGATCCGCCACGCCGCCGACCCGATGCTTCAGGACCGGCTGGATGCCGCCCGCTCCCAGGCCCGCCAGCCGCTGTCGCGGGAAGAGGTCGCCCAGATCGTCTCCACCGTCGTCGCCTCCATGGGCGGCGACGTGAGCCAGCATGACATCAAGCTCTATGGCGAGCTGGAGGGCCTGGCCCGCTTCATCCATAACGCCAAGAAGGAAATCGCGGCCCTGCAGCCCAGCGATATCCATGCGGAGCACATTCCCCGCGCCACGGATGAGCTGGACGCCGTCGTGGGCGCCACCGAGGATGCCACCAACCGCATCATGGACGCCTGCGACCAGCTGATGGGCATGGCCGGCGACGTCAGCCCGGAGGTGTCGTCCAAGATGATGGACATCACCACGGGCATCTATGAGGCGTGCAATTTCCAGGACATCACCGGCCAGCGCATCACCAAGGTGGTGAAGGCCCTGAAGCACATCGAAGCGAAGGTCGAGGCCATGCTGGTCGCCTTTGGCGAGGATGTGCAGCGCCGTCACCCCGATGGCCCGCCGGCGGCCGACACGCCCGCCAGTGGCAAGGATGATGACTTCCTGTTGCATGGGCCCCAGTTGCCCGGCCGCGCCATCGACCAGGATGAGATCGACCGCCTGTTGGCGAGCTTCGACTGATATCCCTGAAGGCGATCGGCATGACGGTGGGGGCGTCCAGGAACCGGCCCATGGCGGGGTTGGTGTCGGGGGGGAAAAGGATCGTCCAGGAAGAGGGCGGTGTCTTCGTCCTCTACTTGTCGGTTTTCTTCCTGTTGCTGGCGTTCTTCATCCTGCTGACCTCGCTCTCCACTTTTGAGAACCGCAAGTTCGACGCCGTCGTGCAGGCGGTGCAGGACGCTTTCGGTGTGACCATGGCGCAGGGACCGGCCGCCCAGGCGGCGCTGGCCCGTGCGGACGAGCGGCTGGGCGCCGTGGGGCGCCGCCTGGTGGCCGTTGTGCCGGATGCCGTGATCGACCAGGGCGGCAAGGGGGGAACCCTGGTTGCCACGCTGCCGGCATCCAGCCTGTTCGCCCCGGCCACGGCGGAAGGGGGCGGCACCGTTGTCACCGTCCTGCCCGGGCGCGAGGGGCTATGGCGTCAGATGGCCGAGGCGGTGCGGCCGGATGAGGAGACGGGGCTGGAAATCGATCTGGAGTTCCTGGTGGCCGACGGCGGCAACCCGGGCGCCAGCCTGCCCGTATTCCAGGCCGGCGCCATGGCCCGCACCCTGACCGCTGCCGGTGTCAGCCCCAACGCCATGAGCGTGGGGGTGGAGAAGGGCACGGCGGACCAGGTCCGCTTCCTGTTCCACGCCCGGCCGCCGCATGCCGGCGCCCCCCTGAACCCGGCGCCGGAGGGGCGGCCATGAGCGAGCCCGACATCCTGCCGCCGCCGGTCCCGGGCTTCCTGCCGCCCTTGGCGCCCAAGGCGCCGGTGCCCAAGCGCATCTGGCTGATCTCCTTCACCGATTTCGTCTGCCTGATGCTGTCCTTCTTCGTCATGCTGTACGGCATGACGGCTCCGGACGCGCGGCGGGACCAGGTGCTGCAAGCCCTGTTCGGCGGCTCCCCCACCGAGCAGCATGGCAACGGCAATCTGGATCGGGGCCGCGCGACGGACCTGGGGTATCTGGGCCGGGTGATGGAGCGCCAGTTGTCCACCGTTCCGGCCCTGGCTGCCGTGCGGGTGACCCGGTCGGGCGACCGCCTGGTCGCCATCTTGCCGGAGGCGGCGCTGTTCGCACCCGGCTCCACCACCCTGTCGTCCGCCGGTGCCGCCACCCTGTTCGCTTTGGGAGGGGTGGTCAGCAACATCGCCAACGCGGTGGAGGTGGTGGGGCATACCGACGCCAGCCCCGTCGCCAACGCGGCCTATCCCTCCAACTGGGAATTGTCGCTGGCCCGGGGGCGCACCATCGCCCTGGCCCTGGCCCGGTCGGGATACGCGGCACCCATCACCGTGCGCGGCCAGGCTGACGGCGCCGATGCGGCGGCCGCCGCCGGAAGTGCGTCCGAATCCCCCTCCGATACCGAGGTGGAGCGGGCGCAGCAGCGCCGCGTCGATATTGTCATTCGCGATTACGCCGCCCAGGCCGGCAGGGGCCCATCATGACCACGTCCGCCCCCAAGCCCTGTTTCCCGGCCCTTCGCGTCCCGGTCCGCCGCCTTTTGACCCACCGGTCGCTGATCCTGGGCGCCGCCCTGATGCTGGCGCTGGCGGTATCGCCCACCTGGGCCGCCCCCCAGGAGGTGAAGGAGCCGCCGGCCGATGCCGCCGCCGCGGCCCTGTCGGCCGTGGCCCTGCCGACCGTGACCGTGCGGGCGGGGGAGCATCCCGGTCGCAGCCGCCTGGTGTTCGACTGGCCGACGCCGGTCAAGGCGACGCTGGAGCGGGATGGCGCCAAGCTGCTGATCCATTTCGACAAGCCGGCCAAGGCCGACCTGGCCGCCCCGCGCCGAGCCGGGTCCCCGCGCATTTCGCGGGTGGAGACGGTGGCTGGAACCCCCGGTCTGACCGTGGCGCTGACCATTCCCGCCAATGCGACGGTGGAGCAGTCGCGGTCCGGCGATAAGGTCGTCATCGACGTGGGCGATGGCAAGCCGGGCGCCCCGCCCGTCGCCGCCAGCACCACCACCTCCACGCCCCCCGCTGCCCCGCCCGCCGCCAAGCCTGAAGCGCCGAAAGAGGGCAAGGCCCCACCCGCGGCCTCTACGCTGCCGCCCGCCGCCGGTGCGGGCGAGCCGCCATCGGTGGCCGCTGCGCCAGCCGATCCCCGCGCCGCCAAGGAAGGGCGGCCGCTGTACCTGCTGCAGCAGCAGCCCCCCACGGACGCCAAGGGTACCAAGGACGCCAAGGCGCCCGCCGCGAAGGAGCCTCCTACCAAGGAGCCGGCAGGGAAAGAGCCGGGCAAGGAGATCCCAGGCAAGGATATCAAGGAAGCCCAGGCCAAGCCGACCCCGTCCTCAGCCCACCCGAACGCGCCGGACACCAAGGCGGCCCCGCACGGCGCGCCCGCCGCCGAAGCGGCGCCGCCGGGTGCGGAGGCGGGCCAGCCGGCGGAAGGGGCCCCGGCGGCACCCGCGCCCAGCCTGGTGTTCGATCCGGGGCAGCCGTCCGCCGTGGCGGTGTTCGCCCGCGCCGGATGGCTGTATGTGCTGTTCGACCGCCCCGTGCCCGCGACCACGGCCCCGGCCGCGCCCCAAGGCGGCCCCGCCGACGAGTCCGCTTTCCTGGGCCAGGTGGAACCGGTGGCCCTACCCGGCGGTGGCGGTTTCCGCCTGCCGGCGCCGGCTGTTCTGGAACCACGTGTCACGGGGGAGGGGCCCACCGGCTACCGCATCACCTTCGATCATGCCCTGGCCATGCCATCCGAGGGCACGCCGGCCGGCGTGCCGGTGACGACCGATCCCGATTTCGCCCTGGGACCCCGCCTGGTGGTGAAGACGGCCAAGCCGGCCAAGGTCTTCACCTTCACCGACCCGGTGGTGGGGGACACGCTGAAGGTCGTGCCCCTGAGCCCGGCGCCGCAACGCACCCCGGCCCCCCTGCGCTATGCCGAGGCGCAGTTCCTGCCCACCGCGCAGGGGGTGGTGATCCGCCCCATCGACGAACGCCTGCTGGTGCAGCCGGCCAAGGAGGGCGTGGAACTGACCGTGCCCGGCGGCCTGCGCCTGTCGCCGTCGACCGATGTCGCTGTCGCCGCCCCGCCCCCGCCGGTGGTGGAGCCCGACCGCTTCTTTGATTTCCAGCGCTGGGCCAAGGTGGACCCCAATGGCTTCATCGCCGGCCGCCAGCGGCTGATGAACGAGATCACCAAGGCCCCGCCGGACGACCGACCCAAGCTGCGCCTGGACCTTGCCCGCTTCTACGCCGGCAACGGCTTCGGGCAGGAGGCGCTGGGCCTGCTGGAGATGGCGCGCAAGGACCAGCCGGATTTGGAAAAGCGGGCGGAGTTCGCCGCCGTGCGCGGTACCGCCCGCATCCTGACGGGCGACGCCAAGGGCGGGCTGGACGATCTGACGGCGCCGGCCCTGCAGAACGAGCCCGACGTGGCCCTGTGGCGCGCCTATGCCGCCCACACCACCGGCGACGACGACACCGCCTATCGACTGTTCCAGAGCCGCAAGGAGCTGCTGCGCACCTATCCCGAACCCTTCAACACCCGCTTCGGCTTGGCCGCCGCCGAAGCCGCCCTGGCCAAGGACGACGTGGGCACGGCCAACGGCCTGCTGGATCGCCTGGTCAAACGGGGGGCCACCAAGGGGCCGGCCGAAACCGCCGTCAACTATCTGCGCGGCGAGGCGGCCCACCTGGAAGGGGACCATGAGAAGGCCATCGAGTCCTACCGTGAGGCGACGGAAGGGCCCGACCGCCTCTACCGCACCAAGGCGCGCATGGCCCTGGTGGATGAGGAACTGGCCGCCGGCAAGCTGACCCCGGCCAAGGCGGCGGAGCAGATGGAGAAGATGCGCTTCGCCTGGACCGGCGACGATCTGGAGCTGCACATCCTGCGCCGCCTGGCCGACCTGCACATCAAGGCCGGCAACTTCCCCCAGGCCTTCGACACCATGAAGCGCGCCATCACGCTGTTCCCCAACAGTCCCGAGGCGCCCCTGATCACCAAGCAGATGACGGACACCTTCACCGGCCTGTTCGTGCGCAACGGCGCCGACAAGATGCCGCCCCTGGAGGCGCTGTCGCTCTACGAGCAATACAAGGAACTGACGCCGCCCGGCCCCGACGGCGACACGGTCATCCGCGTGCTGGCGGAGCGGCTGGTGGATGTGGACCTGCTGGACCGCGCGGCCGAACTGCTGGACCGCCAGGTGCAGTACCGCCTGCAAGGGGAGCAGAAGGCCCAGGTGGGCACGCGGGAGGCCGCCATCCGCCTGCTGAACAACCAGCCGGATAAGGCGCTGGCGGCCCTGGACCAGTCGGAGGTGGCGGGCATCCCCGACGCCATGGCGGCGGAACGGCGCCTGTTGCGGGCCCGTGCCCTGTCGCGCACCGACAAGGGGCCGGAGGCCGTGGCACTGCTGAAGCAGGACAATTCCCGCCCCGCCAACCTGCTGCGCATCGACATCGCCTGGCATGCCAAGCAATGGCCGCTGGCGGCCCAGGCCTTGGCCGACGTCATCGGCCCGCCGCCCGCCGCGGGTCAGCCCATCGACCCCACCATCTCCCGCCTGGTGGTGAACCGGGCGGTGGCCCTGTCGCTGGCCCAGGATATGCCGGGTTTGCAGAAGCTGCGCACCGATTTCGGCCCGTCGATGGACAAGGGGCCGGACGCGAACATGTTCCAGGTCATGACCCGCCCCAACGAGGCCACCGGCCTGCTGGACGCCACCACCATCCAGAACCAGGTCAAGGAAATCGACCTGTTCAAAAGCTTCCTGGACAGCTACCGCACCCGTCAGAGCCAGGGGGCGGCTGTGCCGGGCGATGCGTCGGCAGCCGGGGGCGAGGCCCCGCCCAGCGCTACGGCGCCACCGGAATCAGCCAAGCCGGCGGGCGAGCCGCCCACGGCCTCCAGCGCCGCCGCCACCCCGCCCGCGCCGGAAGGTCAGCGGCGCTGATTTGTGGCCGGGGCATTCGGATGGGGAGGGCATGGAGGCCCTCCCTTTCCTTTTCAGCTCTTACTGGCAGTTCAGACCGGCGGCCATGTTGCCGTCGGGCGACAGGGTGACGGTGCAGGTGTGGACGCTGGCCGGCATCTTGGACGCGATCATGATGGCGGTGGCGTCGTAGGCGCAGGCCATCCACAGGTTCTGGGCCTGTGCTGGGGTGAACTTCCAGGTCAGGGCCGTGCGCGACTGGCTGGCCGGCGGCAGGGGCGGCTGGCCGCCAGGCTCACCGTTCCAGAACAGGATGGCGGCCAACGGCAGGGGCAGGACGCTGCCGTCCGGTGCCTTGGGCGGGTTGCCGTCCTGATAGGCCTTGAAGCCGGCCGGCACGTCCTTGACCATCTCGGTGACCGGCAGGGTCTTGGGGCATTGCGGGCCCACCTGGGCGGCGGCCTGGCCGGCCCCCAACCCGGTGACGGCGGTGACGGCGAACAGGGACAGCAGACCGCTGGTCAGAACCTTCTTCATTTTCCTCACTCGGGCCATGGTGATTTGGGTTGTGTTGCGGCGTTGGCGCCAATGGGTGATACGGATCTAGGGGGCGAAAGCCTGACGCATAGCGGCAAAGCGCCCCGCCCACGCTTATCCGAAGCTTTTCACCAGGCTGCCGACGATCAGGTACCAGCCGTCCACCAGCACGAAGAAGATGATCTTGAACGGCAGGGAGATCATGGCGGGGGGCAGCATCATCATGCCCATGGACTGCAGCACCGACGACACCACCATGTCGATCACTAGGAAGGGGATGAACACCAGGAAGCCGATCTCGAACGAGCGCTTGAGCTCCGAGATCATGAAGGCGGGGATCACCACCTGGATGGGCAGATCCTTGGCGGTCGTGACTTTGTCGACCTTGGCGATGTCGGTGAACAATTGCAGATCGCGCTCGCGCGTGTGCTTCAGCATGAAGTCCTGGAAGGGGACCACGGCGTTCTTCAGGCCCGTCAGCTCATCCACCTGTTCGTCGATCATGGGCTTGATGCCCGCGTCGTAGGCCGCCTGGAAGGTGGGCGCCATGATGAAGAAGGTGAGGAACAAGGCTAGGCTCAGCATCACCTGGTTGGGCGGCACCTGCTGCGTGCCCAGGGCGGAGCGCAGGAAGCCCAGCACGATGATGATGCGCACGAAGCTGGTCATCATCACCAGGATGCTGGGCGCCACCGACAGCACGGTGATCAGCACCACCAGCTGGATGATGCGGCCGGTGGAACTGCCGCCCTGGGAGCCCAGGTCCAGATTCAGGCTCTGGGCGTGCGCCACCCCAGCCAGCAGCGACACGGCCACCGTCAGCAGGATGGCCAGGGCCGGTGCGCCCCAGCGGAACAGGCGCGATGGGTGCCGGCAGGGGGCGTGGCGGGAGGGGGCGGGATGCACGGTGGTGCTCATGACAAAGGCCCCGGGACGGGTGCCGGCGGGGCGGCGGTTTCGTTCAATACGGTCTGGAAGGTCTGGTGGCCGTCGCCTGTCGCGGGGATGGGCCCTTCCAGATGCAGGTCCTGGGTGCCGCCCAGCAGCAGCAGATGCTCCACCCCGTCCCGGCGGATCAGCACCAGCCGGCGGCGCGGGTCCAGCGCCATGGCCTCCACCACGCCCAGGCGGCGCTGGGCACGTCCCGGCAGGCGCAGCAGGGCGCCGCCGCCGAAACGGCGGACCAGCCAGCCGGCGACCAGGATAAAGCCCAACACCAGGCCCAGCATAAGGGCGGCGTACAGGTAATAGGCGGCCGAGGTGACCATGGGTTCAGCCGACATCTGGATCTTCGGCCCGGCGATAGGCAGCGGCGGCCCGGCCGACGGTGGCCTTGCCCTGGGTCAGCTCATTGGCCTTTTTCACCACCGTCTCCAGCCGTTCCAGCGCCGCCAGCACCGCCTCCAGCCGCGGCAGGAAGGCGCGCGCCTCCGGCGGCGGCAATTGGACAACTGCATTGCATAATGCAGTGGCCTCATCCTCCAGCCCGGCGAATTCCACCGCGTCGCCGGCGGCGACGAGGTCGGCGGTGCGATTCAGGATGGACAGCAGGCCGTCCATGGCGTCGGCCAGGGCTTCCGCTTCGGGGGAGGGCGCGGGCGTGGTCATCTGAGCGGCGGTGTTCCAGAAGTAGTGCCGAGGCCCGTGGGGGCCTGGCCAGGGGAGGTGGGGCCATAAGGATTGGGACCATAGGGGCTGGTCGGCGGGGGGACGTCATCCAGTGCGGCACCGCTGCTGAGGCGGCCATTGGCACGGTAGACGTGGGCCAGGATTTCCGCCACCGCCGCCAGCGCCTCGATGGGGATTTCGCTGTCGATGTCGATGACCGACAGGATTTCCGCCAGATCCGCGTCCTGCCGGACCTTCACGCCGTTGGCGAAGGCCAGTTCCAGGATCTGCTCCGCCACGGCCCCTTGCCCGGTGGCGACGATGCGCGGCAGCCCCTCCGCCATGTGCTGCAAGGCCACGGCCACCTGGCGTTTGGGCTTGTCGCTGTCGTCGGTGGGGGCCAAAGGTGGAACAATCCTCGTTAAAGTGGGCCTCGTTAAAGCGGGCCTTGTTGAAGCGGGGGCGTTCGCCCATATCCCGGCTGCGGTATGCGGGGCCGTTTCCGGCTCATGCACGGGCGGGGCCAGGGTATAACTCTCCGCCGTGATACGCAAATGGGCAGCCGGCGATTGAACAGGCGGCGTAACGCCCCTGTTGTAAAACGCCGCTATTGTAAAATGCATGGGGCAGTGGGGATGGTGCCCGGCAGCGCTGGTTGGATGCGGGCAAATAACGCTGGAATCCCCATTGGTTTAGAGCGATTCTCCAAGCGATGGCTTGCAGATTGCATATAACTCATCTATGGCAATAGAGGTGCCTGGGCCTGGTGTGGATGCCGATCGTGGCGGTGTCCTTGCGGAGAGAGCGGTCCTGACAGGGCCTTTCGGTTTAACCCCACCGGGGTGGTGAGCGCGGATCATGGATCTGAACAGGCTGGGTATCTTCAAGCTGATGTCGGACAAGATGGCCTGGGACAACCAGCGCCAGGAGGTCCTGGCGCAGAACGTCTCCAACTCCGACACGCCGAATTACCAGGCGCGGGACCTGGTGCCTTTCGATTTCAAGCACCAGCTGCGTGAGGCCAGCCAACTGGATCTGGTGGCCACCGACCCGGCGCACCTGTCGGCTAGCAGCACGGGGGCCGGTGGCTTCCGCGCCGCCAAGGACCGCACGGCCTATGAGACCTCGCCCACCGGCAACGCCGTGGTGCTGGAGGACCAGATGACCAAGATCGGTCAGAACGCTATCGATTTCCAGGCGCTGACCAACCTGTACCGCAAACAGATCGGCATGCTGAAGATGGCCCTGGGCAAGGGGTCCAGCTGACGCGGCGGTCTGGTTAACGTCTTCTTGATGCTTCGCCCGCTAAATTGGGCTTGTCCGTTGAATTGGGTCTAAGGGTTTTGGGACGAGGGTTTCGATGGATTTGATGAACGCCCTGAACTTGTCCACCGCCGGCATGAAGGCGCAGGGCACGCGCCTGCGCGTCATCGCGGAGAACCTGGCCAACACCGACAGCACGGCCGCCAGCCCCGGCGACCTGCCCTACCGGCGCAAGGTGGTGCTGTTCGCCAACACCCTGAACAAGGCCCTGGGCATCGACACCGTCAACGTGAAGAAGGTCGATGTCGACCGCAGCGACTTCCAGCGCAAGTTCGATCCCGGCCACCCCAGCGCCGACAGCGAGGGCTATGTGCTGATGCCCAACGTCAACGGCCTGGTGGAATCGATGGACATGCGTGAGGCTCAGCGCTCCTACGAGGCCAATTTGGGCGTCATCGACGCCACCCGCACCATGCTGACCAAGACCATAGACCTGCTGCGCAACTGAGCGGCTTAGGAGCTGATCCCCACGATGGCCATTCCCCTTCCCAGCGCGATCGCCGCCTACGCCAACACCGCCCGCCAGGGCGCCGGCCCCGGCATGGCCGCCCCCACCAGCGGCCCCAGCTTTGGCGAGCTGATGAAGCAGGCGGCGGTGGACGCCGTCGACACCATGCACCAGGGGGAACGCATGACGGCGGCCGGCGTCCTGGGCAAGGCCGACCTGACCGACGTGGTGAACGCCGTCAGCAACGCCGAGGTGACGCTGCAGGCCGTGACCGCCGTGCGGGACAAGGTCATCTCCGCCTACCAGGAAATCATGCGCATGCCGATGTGATATCAGCGGCGCGAGACAGTGGCTCGTGCCGCTTTAGCCCGCGACTGCGGGCGCCGGAGCGAGTACCGCCCCGTTGACGTGAAAGCGGCGCAGCGAGGAAGCCAACGGGCGCGGATGCGCCCGCCGGCGCTTGAGGATGAGCATTTGAGAGGCCCTGATCAAATGCGGTGTGTATAAGGGCGGGGCTTGCGCCCGGCCCGCGCCCTAGCGTCTATTGGGGTATCTTGAGGGCTGGCCCATCGGCGGGCCCGCGCTTCCCGGATCGTGCGCATGAATGAACAGGAAATCATCGAACTCGTGCGCCAGTCGCTGCTGACGGTCATCATCGTCAGCGGCCCGGTCATGGCCGTGTCCATGGTGGTGGGCCTGGCCATCTCGCTGTTCCAGGCGCTGACCCAGATCCAGGAACAGACGCTGACCTTCGTGCCCAAGATCATCGCCATGTTCGTGGCGCTGGTGTTCTTCGCGCCCTTCATGCTGCACCACATGGTGACCTTCACCGAGGGCATCATGGACAAGATCGTCGGGGTTGGGACGGGCAACGAGTGATGTTGCAGACCCTCCTCCTCAGCCAGCTTTACACCTACCTCATGGTGTTCGTCCGGCTGGGGGCGGCCTTCCTGATCATGCCCACCGTGGGCGAAACCTTCGTCTCCACCCGCATCCGCCTGTTGTTCGGCCTGATCGTGGCCCTGGCGGTGGCGCCCGCCGTGGGCGGGACCCTGCCGCCGGAACCGGCGCAGCCCGCCAATATGGCCGTTCTCATCGCGGGGGAGGCGCTGATCGGCATCTTCATCGGCACCATCGCCCGCACCATGATGGGGGCCCTGGAAACGGCCGGCAGCCTGATCGCCAACCATGTCGGCCTCAGCTCCGCCCAGGCGTTCAACCCGGCCATGTCGCAGCAGAGCACGGTGGTGAACTCCATCCTGGGCATCCTGGGCCTGCTGCTGCTGTTCGCCACCGACATGCACCACATGCTGATCCTGGCGGCGGTGCAGAGCTACAGCCTGTTCCCCCCGGGCGGGGCCATCCCGCTGGGCGATTTCACCGAGCATCTGACGCGCATCTTCTCGGAAAGCTTCAGCATCGGCCTGCAGATGTCGGCGCCCTTCGTCATCATCGGCCTGCTGTTCTTCCTGGGCATGGGCCTGGTGGCGCGGCTGGTGCCGTCCATCCAGGTCTTCTTCGTGACACAGCCCCTGCAGATCGTCCTGGGCCTGCTGCTCCTGGGCGGCAGCTTGTCGGGGCTGATGGTCTATTGGCTGCGGGCCTTCCAGGGGCAGATGATGCCCTTCCTGTCGTCGTAAGGGGCGGGGGCCATGTCGGAAGACCAGGATCCAGATTCCAAAACCGAAGAGCCGACAGGCAAACGGCTGACGGACGCCCGCTCCAAGGGCAACATCCCCAAATCGCAGGAGGTGCCGCACCTCTTCATGCTGGGCGCCATCTTGCTGATGGTGGTGGCCGTGCTGCCCTGGACCTTCGGGCGCATCCACACGGTGCTGATCCCCTTCATAGAACGGCCGGAGACGCTGCCGGTGGACCGGGGCGGCCTGGGGCACCTGCTGACCGAGCTGCTGGGCCAGGTGGCGGTCGCCATGTCGGTGCCCTTCGCCCTGCTGGTCATCGCCGCCGTCCTCGGCTCCTTCCTTCAGGTCGGGTTCGTCTTCAGTTTTGAGCGCGTGCTGAGCTTCGACCTCAACCGCTTCAACATCGTCACCAACCTGCTGAACAAGTTCAAGGTCGCCAACCTGCTGGAGTTCGCCAAGTCGCTGATCAAGCTGGTGGTGGTGTCGGTCGTCGTGCTGCCCGGCCTGTTCCCCCTGGCCCATTCCGTGGACCATTTCATCGGCATGCCGCTGATGGGCCTGGTGAACGAGACCAAGAGCCAGGCGGTGGGCCTGATCTTCCGCGTGCTGATCGCGCTGGGCCTGCTGGCCGGCGCCGACTGGTGGTATCAGCGCTGGAAGTTCATGCGCGACATGCGCATGACCAAGCAGGAAGTGAAGGACGAGCATAAGCAGACGGAAGGCGACCCGCTGATCAAGGGCAAGATCCGCGCCCTGCGCATGCAGCGCGCCCGCAACCGCATGATGGAGAACGTGCCCAAGGCCGACGTGGTGGTGACCAACCCCACCCACTACGCCATCGCGCTGAAATACGATCCCCTCAGCATGGGCGCGCCCATGGTGGTGGCCAAGGGCGTGGATTTCATCGCCGCCCGTATCCGCGAACTGGCGGAGGAACATGGCATCCCCCTTGTGCCCAACCCGCCCCTGGCCCGCGCCCTCTATGCCAGCGCCGAGGTGGACGAGGAAATCCCGGCGGAGCATTACAAGGCGGTGGCCCAGGTCATTTCCTATGTCTTCAAGTTGAAGAAGAAGACCTTCCCCAAGCGCTGATTCCACCCGGGGCGGCGGTCGAGCGCGAACCCGCCATCCGGCATTTATTGATTCAAATTTATTTCCGTCCGGTATCTCGTCCCGCGGGACCGGTACTGGTAGGATCGGGCCCTTCCGATCCAGAGGTGCTTGCCGGTGCCCGCCTTCCCCTCCCGCCCATCGTCCCCCCCGCCCGCGCCGTCGCCGGACATCCCGGAGGGCGGCACAGGCGTTGGCACGGCGCCCGGGGGGGCGGCGCAGTTGGGCTTGGCGCTGGTGGCGGGCGTTCCCTTGACCGCCAGCGCCCTGTTCCTGGGGGCGGCCGTATCATGGTCGGGGCTTGCTGATTATACGGCCAGCCTGGCGGCCATCGCCGCCGCGGGCGCCTTCCTGCTGATGGCCCTGTTGGGCGTTCTCTGGCTGCGGCAGACCACGGCGCAGACCGCCGTGCTGCGCGCCGTGGTGGAGGCGGTGCCGGAGGCCCTGGCCGTGGCGGGGGCGGATGGACGGGTGGTGGCCGCCAACGGCGCCTTCGCCGCGCTGGCCAAGGCCGCGGACGGCACGGCGGCGGAGGGGGATCGCGTCGTCGACATCCTGGCCCGGCGCTGCCGCTCGGACGCCGACGCCCAGCGCTTGGAGGAGGTGCAGGCGGCCGCGCACCGGGGCGAAGGTGGGGAGGCGCCGGTCGTCTTCGTCGATGACGCCCCCGGGGGGGCGGCTGACGGTCCCACCGTTGGCCCCGCCGGCGGCCCCACCGGCGGCATGGTCCGGCTGGTGCCTTGCCTGGTGACGGCGCGGCCTTTGGTCGTGGCCAAGCGGCCCGGCCTGGTGGAATGGCGGGTGCGCAGCGGCGGGGCCCAGCCTGCGGCGGGCGGCCATCCCTGGCGGGAGCTGTGGGACCTGGCGCCCCTGGGCGTCCTGCTGGTCGATGGGGCCGGCACGCTGCTGCGCGTGAACCTCACCCTGGCCGATTGGCTGGGCCTGGGCCGCGATGGGCTGGAGGATGGCAGCCGCCACCTGCGCGACCTGCTGGCCACCCCGCCGCAGGGGGAGCTGTTTCCCGAGCGCCTGGCCGGCATGGCGGAGGTGGACCTGGCGGCGGCCCGCGCGGCCCCGTTGCGCGCCAGTGTTCTGCATGTGGCCGTGTCCCCCGGCGGCACCCTGATCTTCTTGGGCGACCTGACCCGGGAGACGGCGCGGGAGGAGGAGCTGCGCCGGGCGGAGCAGCGCTTCCAGCGCTTCTTCCAGTTCGCGCCCACGGGCTTCGCCTTCGTGGATGGCGAGTTCCGGCTGGCGGAATGCAATCCCACCTTCCTCACCATGGCTGATCTGCGCCTGGGCGATGTGCAGGGTGAGCCCATCGCCAGCCTGTTCCAGCAGGAACACCGCGCCAACCTCATGGCCCGCCTGGCCGACGTGCTGGAGGGACGCAGCCAGGCCGGCACGCCGGTGGAGGCGCGGCTGCGCGGTGCCCAGGGGCCCGTGGTCCATGTCTACTCCCGCCGTTTCGACGGGGATGGCGATGGCGACCGCGGCCTGATCTTGCATCTGGTGGACATGACCGCGCAGAAGAACCTGGAGGCGCAGTTCGTCCAGTCGCAGAAGATGCAGGCCATCGGTCAGTTGGCCGGCGGCGTGGCGCACGATTTCAACAATCTGCTGACGGCCATGATCGGCTTCTGCGACCTGCTGCTGCTGCGGCACAAGCCGGGCGACCAGTCGTTCAGCGACATCATGCAGATCAAGCAGAACGCCAACCGCGCCGCCAACCTGGTGCGCCAACTGCTGGCCTTCTCGCGCCAGCAGACCCTGCAGCCCCGGGTGCTCAGCATCACCGACGTGCTGGCGGAGCTGTCCAACCTGCTGCGCCGCCTGATCGGTGAGAACATCGAGCTGCGCATGCTGCACGGCCGCGACACCGGCCTGGTGCGGGTGGACCAGGGGCAGTTGGAGCAGGTCATCATCAACCTGGCGGTCAACGCCCGCGACGCCATGCCCAAGGGCGGGCGGCTGACCATCGTCACCGGCAACCTGCACACCACCGAGCCCATCCGTCATGAGACGGAGGAGATGCCGCCCGGCGATTGGGTGGTGGTGGAGGTGATCGACACCGGGATCGGCATCCCGCCGGAAAACCTGCAACGCATCTTCGAGCCCTTCTTCTCCACGAAGGAGGTGGGATCGGGCACGGGGCTGGGCCTGTCCACCGTCTATGGCATCGTGCGCCAGACGGGCGGCTTCGTCTTCGTGGAGAGCAAGCCGGGGGAGGGGGCCAAGTTCTCCATCCACCTGCCGCGCCTGGATGAGAAGGCCCTGGCCCAGGCCGCCCCGGCGGAGGAGTCCAAGGACAAGGGCGCGGCCGACCTCACCGGCATCGGCACGGTGTTGCTGGTGGAGGATGAGGACGCCGTGCGCGTCTTCGGCGCCCGCGCCCTGCGCAACAAGGGCTATACCGTGCTGGAGGCGCGCAGCGGGGAAGAGGCGCTGGACCTGCTGCAGGGCGCCCGGGGCGGGGAGGTGGACCTGATCGTCAGCGATGTGGTCATGCCCCAGATGGACGGCCCCACCCTGATCGAGCAGGTGCGCCGCTTCCGCCCCGACGTGAAGGTCATCTTCATCTCCGGCTATGCCGAGGACCGCTTCCGCCATTCCCTGAAGGACGGCGCCGTGGTCGACTTTCTGCCCAAGCCCTTCAGCCTGAAACAACTGGCCGCCAAGGTGAAGGACGTGATGGAGGGGCCCCCGCGCCCGGGCCAGGAGCCCGCGAATCCAAGGTGATCCCACCCGACTCTGGAGCGTAGCGACGAGGCCCCGACCGGGGCCGCCGCAGCTTTCCGGGGAGCGCAGCGGGCTGGAAAGCGAGGAAGCCAAGCGGCCGGACGGCCGCGCCCGGCGTTTGAGGGCATCATAACAAGAACAAAAAAGAACAAACGGCAAACTTTCGCCCTTGGCGAATGAGAACATAGCGGGTACATTCCCCTTCACCGCAGCCGTTGAACGCCCGTTGGCCGTATGCGACAAGAGGGGGACAGCAAGATGTCGGCACCACTTCGTCTGGTAGAAACACCCATGGATAAGCAAAAGGCCCTCGACGCCGCCCTCGGCCAGATCGAACGCGCGTTCGGCAAGGGCTCCATCATGAAGCTCGGCGCCAAGGAGGCGTCGATGGAGGTGGATGCCATCTCCACCGGTTCCCTGGGGCTGGACATCGCCCTGGGCATCGGCGGCCTGCCGCGCGGCCGTATCATCGAAATCTACGGGCCGGAAAGCTCGGGCAAGACCACGCTGGCCCTGCACGCCATCGCGGAGGCCCAGAAGAGCGGCGGCACCTGCGCCTTCGTCGACGCCGAGCACGCGCTGGATCCGTCCTACGCCCGCAAGCTGGGCGTGAACGTGGATGACCTGCTGGTCTCCCAGCCCGACGCCGGCGAACAGGCGCTGGAGATCACCGACACGCTGGTGCGCTCCGGCGCCATCGACGTGCTGGTGGTGGACTCGGTGGCGGCCCTGGTGCCGCGCGCCGAACTGGAAGGCGAGATGGGCGACAGCCACGTCGGCCTGCAGGCCCGCCTGATGAGCCAGGCGCTGCGCAAGCTGACCTCCTCCATCTCCAAGTCCAACTGCCTGGTCATCTTCATCAACCAGATCCGCCTGAAGATTGGTGTGATGTTCGGCAACCCGGAGACGACGACCGGCGGTAACGCGCTGAAATTCTACGCCTCCGTCCGCCTGGATATCCGCCGCATCGGCGCTATCAAGGACCGCGACAACGTCGTCGGCAACCAGACCCGCGTGAAGGTGGTGAAGAACAAGCTGGCCCCGCCGTTCCGCGTGGTCGAGTTCGACATCATGTATGGCGAGGGCGTGTCCAAGGTGGGTGAGCTGATCGACCTGGGCATCCAGGCCGGCGTGGTCGAAAAGTCGGGCGCCTGGTTCTCCTACGACGGTCAGCGCGTCGGTCAGGGCCGCGAGAACGCCAAGCAGTTCCTGCGCACCAACCCGGCTATCGCCAAGGCCATCGAGGAAAAGGTCCGCGCCAACGCCGGCCTGGTGGCCGGTGCCATGATGGTGGGTTCCCCCGAGGCTGACGGCGACGCCGACAGCCCCGAGTGACCGGGGCTAAGAACCACAGTTGAGACAAGGCGGATCGGTGACGGTCCGCCTTTTCTTTAGGTGCCGCGGAGGGCTCAGGGGGCTGTGACCTGTTTCAGCATGCTCCGCACCACCTGGCGATGGAACGGCATGATGAGCGCCAGGTAAGTCCGCCCCAGCCAATTGTGGGTGCGCACCAGCGTGGTGGCGGTGATGTGGCGGCCGGCGGCGTCCTGGCGCACGTCGACCACGGCGCGAAAGTCCAGGTGCTTGTCCGCCATGCCCAGCACCACCCGGTTCGGCCCACGGCTCAGGATGGGGAAGATGCCGATATGATCGGCCGCGCCGGGCTCCCATGGTGCCGGCGGGCGGGGCGCCTTCAGGCCCAAGGGGGCTACCAGGGCGTTGCGCAGGGCCAGCAGCCAGCGGACCCAGATGGGGGAGGTGCCCATCATGCGGCGGGCCGCTACCAGGGCGTCCACCACCAAGGTGCCCTGCGCGGGCGTTTCGGATGACGGCGGCATCACCAGTCGGAAGGCATCGGCGAACTGGGCGCCCGGCAGCAGCGCCTGAATGCCGGCCTCGGGGGTGACTTCCTGTACGGACATTCGGGCGCGCTCCCCGGGTTTGCGGACTGTCTGAGGGCTGTTGGTCAGAACCTTGTCGGCACCATAGGGCGGGGTCGACCGTGCGGCAATGTAGCCTGTGGCGCAGCCGCTATTGGTTGCATAAATGACATAAAAAGCGTATCATCCGGGCCATCGCATGAATGCGAGAAATGCCTTACCCAAAATGGGGAGCGGATGATGGTTACGACCTCGGGCACCTCCGTCTATTCCCAGGCTCAGAGCCTGGCATCCTCGGCGACTCAACAGACGTCGCTGTTCCGCTCCACCCCCTCCACCACGCCCCAGATCACGGCCCAAAAGGTCGCCGACGCCTTGCAACGGGGCGATACCGCCGGCGCCATTGGCGCCTTCGTCGATGAAAAGACGCTGAAGAAGCTGACCAAGCTGCAGTCCGACGCCACCAAGCTGGACAAGCAGATCAAGCAGAAGGCCGCCGACAACGACAAGAAGACCGCCCAGGACAAGGTCGACAACGCCAAGCGTCAGCTGAAGGCCCTGCGCATGCGCGCCCAGCTGGCCGCCGCCATGGGCGACAAGCAGGCCGCTGCCCGTATCGCGCGCGAGGCGGCGGACGTGGCCAAGTCCTTGGGCTCCGCCGCGCAGGAATATGCCGGCGCCGTGAAGAACGGCGCCACGGTGGGCGCCACCGACGCGTCAGGCGCCAATGGGGGAGCCGCCACCGCCGCGGCCGGCGTGGGCAGTGACGCGGCCCAGGTCCAGGCCACCGCCGCCGGCACCGGCCAGGCTCAATCGGCCGCCGCCCAGCCTGCCGCCGCCCAAGCTGCCACCACTCAGGCCACCACCACGGCCGGTGCCGACGCCACCCTTCAGACCGGGAACGCCCAAGCGGCTCAAAACGGTGCTGGCCAGTCCGACAAGCCCGGAACGATCTCCGTATCCAGCACGGATGAGGCGGCGGCGGCGCGCAAGGAACGCCTGGACTTCATGGGCAACGTCCGCACCCTGATGGACCAGGCCCGCAGCGTCTACAACCAAGCCAAGCATGTGCTGGACCGCAAGCGCAAGCCCGGCGATCCCACCGACCCGGACCATAGCGCCCAGGACATGGCCGATGCCGCCAAGCAGGTGGACGCCGCCGACCAGTCCCTGGCCGCCGGTGACACCCCGGCCGTGCCTCAGGCCCCCACGGTCATCGCCACGCCCAACAATACGTTGCTGCTGGTCTGACCGGCCCGGCTGGACGGAAAAGCCCCTCCCGGATGGAAAAGCGATGAAAAGCCGCGTCCTCGGGACGGTTCGGCGCCCCCATCCCATGGACAGCGCCCGTATCCACACGCTACAAACCCTGTCCCGGTGTTTCGCGCCCGGGGTGTTCCGTCGCATGCTTAAGGCTGTTGCCCGATGAAGACCGCCAACGAGATCCGCTCCGCTTTCCTGGACTACTTCGTGAAGAACGGCCACACGGAGGTGGAGTCCAGCCCGCTGGTGCCGCGCAACGATCCGACGTTGATGTTCACCAACGCCGGCATGGTGCAGTTCAAGAACGTCTTCACCGGCAATGAGGTGCGCCCCTATACCCGCGCCACCACCTCGCAGAAGTGCGTGCGCGCCGGCGGCAAGCACAACGACCTGGAGAATGTGGGCTACACCGCCCGGCACCATACCTTCTTCGAGATGCTGGGCAACTTCTCCTTCGGCGACTATTTCAAGGCCGACGCCATCGAGCTGGCCTGGAACCTGATCACCAAGACCTTCGCCCTGCCGAAGGACAAGCTGCTGGTCACGGTCTACCACACCGATGACGAGGCCCACGGCCTGTGGAAGAAGGTGGCCGGCCTGTCGGACGACCGCATCATCCGCATCCCCACCGCCGACAATTTCTGGGCCATGGGCGACACCGGCCCCTGCGGCCCATGCTCCGAGATTTTCTACGACCATGGCGAGGGCATCCCCGGCGGCCCCCCCGGCAGCCCGGACCAGGACGGCGACCGCTTCATCGAAATCTGGAACCTGGTGTTCATGCAGTATGAGCAGGTGACGAAGGAGGAGCGGGTGTCCTTGCCCCGGCCCTCCATCGACACCGGCATGGGCCTGGAGCGTCTGGCGGCGGTGCTGCAGGGCGTGCACGACAATTACGACACCGACCTGATGCGCGCCCTGATCGTCGCGTCGGCCGATGCCACCAACAGCGACCCGTCGGGCGCGCACGCCGTGTCGCACCGCGTCATCGCCGACCATCTGCGCGCCTCCTCCTTCCTGATCGCCGACGGCGTGCTGCCGGCGAACGAGGGCCGTGGCTATGTCCTGCGCCGCATCATGCGCCGCGCCATGCGCCACGCCCACATGATCGGCGCCCGCGATCCGGTGATGCACACCCTGGTGCCGGCGCTGGTGCGCGAGATGGGCGGCCATTACACCGAGTTGCAGCGCGCCCAGGCCCTGATCACCGAGACCCTGCGGCTGGAGGAAACCCGGTTCAAGCAGACGCTGGATCGCGGCCTGAAGCTGCTGGACGAGGAAGAGGACAAGCTGGGCGCCGGCCAGCCCCTGCCGGGCGAGGTGGCGTTCAAGCTGTACGACACCTACGGCTTCCCCCTGGACCTGACGCAGGACGTGCTGCGCGGCCGCAACCGCACCGTCGAGGTCGACGGCTTCACCGCCGCCATGGAGCGCCAGCGGGCAGAGGCGCGCAAGGCCTGGGCCGGCAGCGGCGAGGCCGCGACCGAGCGCGTGTGGTTCGAGCTGAAGGATGAGCTGGGCGCCACCGAGTTCCTGGGCTACGACACCGAGAACGCCGAGGGCAAGGTCACGGCGGTGCTGGACCGCCAGGGCAACAAGCTGGACAAGGCCGCCGCCGGCCAGGACGTCATCGTCCTGGTGAACCAGACGCCGTTCTATGGCGAGTCCGGCGGCCAGGTGGGCGACAGCGGCGTGATTTTTGGCGCCGGTGGCGTCGAGGTGGCCGTCAGCGACGTGCAGAAGAAGCTGGGCGCCGTCTTCGCCCACATCGGCACCGTCACCCACGGCACCCTGGCCCCCGGCCAGTTGGTGGAACTGCGCGTGAACGGCCGCCGCCGCGGCGACATCCGCGCCAACCACTCGGCCACCCACCTGCTGCATGAGGCCCTGCGCCAGCGCCTGGGCGAGCATGTCACGCAGAAGGGCTCGCTGGTGTCGGCGGAGCGCCTGCGCTTCGACATCAGCCAGCCCACGCCGCTGAACGATGAGGACGTGCGCGTGGTCGAGGCGGCGGTGAACGCCCGCATCCTGGGCAACAGCGAGGTTGTCACCCGCCTGATGACCCCGGCCGAGGCCATCGAGCAGGGCGCCATGGCCCTGTTCGGCGAGAAGTATGGCGATGAGGTCCGCGTGGTTTCCATGGGCGGACAGGACGAGGGCACCAACCGCCAGTATTCCGTGGAGCTGTGCGGCGGCACCCATGTGCGCCGCACCGGCGACATCGGCCTGTTCAAGATCGTGTCGGAGGGGGCCGTCTCCGCCGGCGTGCGCCGTATCGAGGCGCTGACCGGCCGGGGCGCGTTCGAATACCTGGAAGGGCAGGAGGGCCGCCTTTTGGCCGCCGCCGGCGCCCTGAAGGTTTCCGCCGCCGAGGTGCCGGCCCGCGTCGCCACCCTGGTGGAGGAGCGTCGCCGCCTGGAAAAGGAAGTGGCCGACCTGAAGCGCCAGCTGGCTCTGGGCGGGGGCGGCGGTGCCGCCGCCACGCCGGAGAAGGTGATCAACGGCGTGAAGCTGTCGGCCCGCGTGCTGGACGGCATCGACGCCAAGGACCTGAAGCCCCTGGCCGATGAGATCAAGGGCCAGATCGGCAGCGGCATCGTCCTGCTGGTGGCCAAGGGCGAGGGCAAGGTGACCCTGGTGGCCGGCGTGACCGCCGACCTGACAGGCCGCTTCAACGCCGTGGACCTGGTGAAGGTCGCGGCGGCGGCCGTGGGCGGCAAGGGCGGCGGCGGCCGCCCCGACATGGCCCAGGCCGGCGGCAGCGAGCCCGACAAGGCCGACGCCGCCGTGGCGGCGGTCGAAGCGGCGCTCGCCGGCTAGGTTCGAAACAAGACATCGGCGTGGGGGGTGACCTCACGCCGATGTTGTTTCTGGCTCTATCTTTTCCCGATCTTTAACCTAGGACGCGAGCGCGTCCGCCGGAGATTCCCGGGGAGCGTGAGCGGACTGGAAATCGAGGACCAGCCAAGGGCGCGGATGCGCCTGCCCGGCGTCTGAGGGAACGCGCATATGAAATTCCAGGGCACGGAGAACTACGTCGCGACCGATGACCTGCGGGTCGCTGTCAACGCCGCCGTCACCTTGCAGCGCCCTCTGCTGGTGAAGGGGGAGCCGGGCACGGGCAAGACCGTGCTGGCGCAGGAGGTGGCGAACGCCCTGGGCCGGCCGCTGCTGCAATGGCATGTGAAGTCCACCACCAAGGCGCAGCAGGGCCTGTACGAGTACGACGCCGTCAGCCGTCTGCGCGATGGCCAGTTAGGCGACGCCCGCGTCAACGACATCGCCAACTACATCCGCAAGGGCAAGCTGTGGGAGGCGTTTGAGGCTGACGTGGCGCCTGTGCTGCTGATCGATGAGATCGACAAGGCGGACATCGAGTTCCCCAACGACCTGCTGCAGGAACTCGACCGTATGGAATTCTTCGTCTACGAGACGGGGCAGACCATCAAGGCGCGGCAGCGGCCGGTGGTCATCATCACCTCCAACAATGAGAAGGAACTGCCGGACGCCTTCCTGCGCCGCTGCTTCTTCCATTACATCCGCTTCCCCGATGCGGAGACCATGGCCCGCATCGTCGACGTCCACTTCCCCAAGCTGAAGCAGGATCTGCTGCGCGACGCCCTGACCCTGTTCTATGAGGTGCGGGAGGTGCCGGGCCTGAAGAAAAAGCCCTCCACCTCCGAACTGCTGGACTGGATCAAGCTGCTGATGATCGAGGATATCGACCCGGCGGTGCTGCGTCAGCGCGACCCCAAGAAGGCCATCCCGCCGTTGCACGGCGCCCTGCTGAAGAACGAGCAGGACGTGCATCTGTTCGAGCGCCTGGCCTTCCTGGCGCGGCGGGAACGGGACTAAGCTCGCTTTTTGTTGCGGTGCGGTATCTGTGTCGGGCGCAAATCAGCCCTTCCGTCCCTGCAAGATGGGCAGAAAAGCGACAGATTATCAATGGTGTGGCCGTTTCGCCGCTCCCTCGCTTTGTGTGCGGCGCAACATTCATCACAGTACATCCGGACATGTTTGCGGTAACACTGTTGATCTCTCAACGGTGGGCGAAGGGTCGCGGTCATGGGTGCCGGTGTCGTGCGGCGGTGGATGGTGGCTTTCATTCTGGCCGGGCTGGCGGTGGCACCGCAGGCGGCCCAGGCTGGGGCCGGTCTGGGCCTGGAGATGGTGTGCGCCGACGCCGTGAACGCCACGCCCACGCCCGACCGCATTCCGCCGTTAGCCCGCCTGCTGGGTCTGATGCCCGCGCACCCGACGCCGGTACCGATGGCCCTTTGCCTGCGGGGCTACGAGGCGCTGATGGCCCGTCCGCCGGCTGAGCCTGCCCCGGCAGCTCCCGCCTCCGCTCCCCTCCCCACTGCCGGCCTGCCGGCTTCCCCCCAGAGCCTGGCGGGGGAGCGTCGCGCGTTGGGACTGTACACCCATTATGTTGGCGCGCTGCTGGCCAGCCTGCCCGCCGACCTGGCGCTGCGCGGTGACCAGGTGCGTGCCGCCGCGGCGGTGCGCTTGATCGTCATCGGCCAAAGCCTGGCCGCCAGCGCTTACCGCCCCGTGGCGGTCCTGTCCAGGGACAACCATGCCCCATCGGAAACCGCGCCGGTGCGGATGGCGCGCCTGCTGCGCCCGGATGCGGAGATGGTCAGCCCTTGAGGCGCCGGCCGGGTATAAGCGCCGACGTATCGCAGGCTGCCAGTATCTCAAAAAATATGATTAATTATCTAAAATTATAGCAAATTAGTGGGTTATTAACCCTTACAGGGTAACCCATAAGCCTCAACACACGTGATGGGGCTTATATGACTAATTTTCTTTCCGCATTAAGCGTGGGGCGAAAGCTGGCGGCCGCGTTTTCGGTCATCGTTGCCGTTACGCTCATCGCCTCCGGCATCAACTATCGGGCCTTATCCACCATCCGGGATACGACGGGGTGGGCGGAGCACACCTACAGGGTGCTGGAACGGCTTAGCGACGCCATGACGGCCATGGTGGACGGGGAAACGGGGCTGCGCGGCTATCTCATCGGCGCCGACACCAAATTCCTGGCCCCCTATCAGAAAGGCCAGGCGGCGTTCGACGCGGCCTTCGCGGAGATGAAATCCCTGACGGCGGACAATCCAGCGCAGCAGGCGCGCCTGGATGATTTGCGCCGCCATGAACAGACATGGCGCCGGGAGGTGGCCGAGAAGGAAATCGCCCTGATGGGCAAGCCGGAAACGGTGGAGCAGGCCCGCAAGCTGGAGGCCAGCGGGGCCGGCAAGGCCTCCATGGACGCGATCCGCGCCAAGGTGGCCGAAATCGACAAGGTGGAACGCGATCTGATGGCGCAGCGCGCCGAGCTTCAGGCGGGCGCGCTCAGCACGGCGACCACCGTGGCGTTGGGAAGCAGCGGCTTGTCCATTCTGCTGGCGGTCCTCATGGCCCTGGGCCTGACCCGCGCCGTGGCCACGCCTGTCGTGACCATGACCGCCGTGATGAAGCGCTTGGCGAACGGTGACACCGGGGTCGACATCCCGGCGCGCGAGCGCCAGGACGAGATCGGCGGCATGGCCCAGGCCGTCGGCGTGTTCAAGGACAACATGATCGAGGCGGAGCGCCTGCGGTCGGAGCAGGAGGCGCTGAAGCAGCGGGCCGAGAAGGAACGGCGCCAGGCGATGCTGGACCTGGCCAGCGCCTTCGAGAACCGAGTGGGTGGCATCGTCAACGGCGTGACGTCGCAGGCCACCGAGTTGCTGGCCACGGCGCAGACGCTCAACGCCTCATCCGACAACGTCGCCCGCCAGGCGGGCACGGTGGCGGCAGCCTCGCTGCAGGCGACGCAGAACGTGCAGACGGTGGCGGCGGCCACGGAGGAACTGTCCGCCTCCATCCAGGAGATCACGGCGCAGGTGTCCCGCACGACCCAGATGATTTCCAACGCCGTCACCGAGGCCGACCGCACCAATGCCGAGGTGCAGGGCCTGATGCAGTCGGCCCTGCGCATCGGGGAGGTGGTGACCCTGATCAACGACATCGCCAGCCGCACCAACCTGCTGGCCCTGAACGCCACCATCGAGGCGGCGCGCGCCGGCGACGCCGGCAAGGGCTTCGCCATCGTCGCGTCGGAGGTCAAGTCCCTGGCCACTCAGACAGCGCAGGCGACGGACGAAATCCGGGCACAGATCGCCGGCATGCAGGCGGCGACGGAAACGTCGGCCAAGTCCATCCAGGGCATCGCGGAGATCATCAACCAGGTCAATCAGGCCTCCACCACCATCGCCTCGGCGGTGGAGGAACAGGCCGCGACCACGAACGAGATCACGCGCAATGTCCAGCAGGCGGCCCAAGGCACCAACGATGTTTCCCAGACCATCGGGCAAGTCAGCGACGCGGCCCAGGAAACCGGCGGTGCCGCTGGCGAGGTGCACTCGGCCGCCAACGACCTCAGCAAGAACGGTGAATTGCTGAAGCAGCAGGTGGACAGCTTCCTGCGGGAAATCCGCGCTGCCTGAGAATGGCGGTCATGCCTGACGCAATGATCGGCCATGGCGCATTCCTTGAGGGGACGCCATGGCCCCTCATTGCTTGAGGCCCCGCTCCTGCAAACACTCGACCTTGGCCAGTAGCCGGGTGGGGCGATCGTGGCGGGCGTTGGACGGAAGATTGAGGGGATTTAATTATTAACAGAACCCTTTTACTTCCTGCTATTTCCGCTTCTGTTGCGGTATTCGTCGACTACATATGTATTTTTATTTTTCAAAGGGTGTTTTTACGCAGTGCGACAGGCAGTTAAAACAGGAATATGTATAACATACATGCCAGATGAATCTTATATATGCTTCAGTATATTGATGAATCGTTGGAATCCCTTGGGAGCGTTATCACTCCGTTAATCCTCGAAGCTATAAAACTCTGCCAAATGTTATAGCCTGAAAGGATTATGGTTATGAGTTTCTTATCGTCCATGAAGGTGGGGCGGAAGCTGGCTGCCGCCTTCGCGCTCATCGTCGCCGTTACGCTGATCGCCTCCGGCATCAACTATCGCGCGCTGTCCACCATCCAGGACACGACGCGGTGGACGGACCATACCTATAAGGTGCTGGAGCGGCTCAACAATGTCATGGCTGCCATGGTCGATGGCGAAACGGGGCTGCGCGGCTATCTGGTCGGCACCGATCCCAAATTCCTGGAACCTTACCATAAGGGCAAGACGGCGTTTGACGCGGCCTTCGCGGAGGTGAAGTCCCTGACCGCGGACAATGCCGCCCAGCAGGCGCGCCTGGATGATTTGCGCCGCTATGAGCAGACGTGGCGCCAGGACGTGGCGGAAAAGGAAATCGCCCTGATGGGCAAGCCGGAAACGGTGGAACAGGCCCGCAAGCTGGAGGCGAGCGGCGCCGGCAAGGCGTCCATGGACGCGATCCGCGCCAAGGTCGCGGAGATGGACAAGGTGGAGCGTGACCTGCTGGGGCAACGTGCTGTGCTCCAGGCCGATGCCCTCGGCACCGCGACCTCCGTGGCGTTGGTCAGCAGCGGCCTGTCGGTTCTTCTCGCCATCATCATGGCGTGGAGCCTGACCCGGTCCGTGGCCAAGCCCATCGTGGACATGACGGCGGCGATGCAGACCCTGGCCGGTGGCAACACCGGCGTGGACATCCCGGCGCGCGAGCGCCAGGACGAGATCGGCGGCATGGCCCAGGCGGTCGGTGTGTTCAAGGACAACATGATCGAGGCGGAGCGCCTGCGGTCGGAGCAGGAGGCGCTGAAGCAGCGGGCCGAGAAGGAACGCCGTCAGGCGATGCTGGACCTGGCCAGCGCCTTCGAGAACCGCGTGGGCGGCATCGTCAACGGCGTCACGGCCCAGGCCACCGAGTTGCTGGCCACGGCGCAGACCCTGAGTTCCTCGTCGGACAACGTCGCCCGCCAGGCGGGCACGGTGGCGGCGGCCTCCCTGCAGGCGACGCAGAACGTGCAGACGGTGGCGGCCGCCACGGAGGAATTGGCGGCGTCCATTCAGGAGATCACGGCGCAGGTGTCGCGGTCCACGCAGATGATTTCCAGCGCCGTCGGCCAAGCCGACCGCACCAATGCCGAGGTGCAGGGCCTGATGCAGTCGGCGCAGCGCATCGGCGAGGTGGTGACCCTGATCAACGACATCGCCAGCCGCACCAATCTGTTGGCGCTTAACGCCACCATCGAGGCGGCGCGCGCCGGCGATGCCGGCAAGGGCTTCGCCATCGTTGCGTCTGAGGTCAAGTCCCTGGCCAACCAGACGGCGCAGGCGACGGACGAAATCCGGGCGCAGATCGCCGGCATGCAGGCGGCGACGGAAACGTCGGCCAAATCCATCCAGGGCATCGCGGAGATCATCAACCAGGTCAGCCAGGCCTCGACCACCATCGCCTCGGCGGTGGAGGAGCAGGCCGCGACCACGAACGAGATCACGCGCAATGTCCAGCAGGCGGCCCAGGGCACCAACGACGTGTCCCAGACCATCGGGCAAGTCAGCGACGCTGCCCAGGAAACCGGCGTCGGCGCCGGTGAGGTGCACTCGGCCGCCAATGATCTCAGCAAGAACGGCGAGTTGCTGAAGCAGCAGGTGGACAGCTTCCTGCGGGAAATCCGCGCCGCCTGAGGCCCGGGGGCCCTTCGCTCCCTTTCCTCCTGTCCTTTCATTTCTCCTGGCGAAGGCGCGCTCCTGGCGGGCGCGTCCAAGCCCCCGCTTCGTCCAGTGGACGGTGGAGTTCCCATGCGCCCCAATTCTTTGCCCTGTATTGCCGGCCTGCTGCTGACCGCCGGCCTGTTCATGCCCGCCCTGGCGGGTGCCGCCGAAGCCCCGGACGCTGCGACCCTGGGCGATCGCCTTGCCAACGCCGGCTTGTCCCTGGCCTTGGACTACACCGGGGAGGCGGCGGCCAATCCCAGTGGCGGATTGCGGCAAGGCAGCGCCTACGCCGGCCAGATTCATGCCGGCGTCGATGCCGACCTGGAGCGGATTCTGGGTCTGGATGCCACCGTCCTCCATGCGGCGCTGACCCAACGGCATGGCCGCAACCTTGCCGCCGACGCCATCGGCAACAACACCTCGGTGCAGGAGGTCTATGGCCTGCAGAACCTGCACCTGCTGGCCTTGACCCTGGAAAAGAAGCTGCTCGACGGGCGCGTGGATATGGAGGCGGGCCGCATGGTGGCCAACGCCTCCTTCCTGAACGGCCCCCTGTACTGCCACTTCCAGACCAACGCCATCTGCGGCAACCCGGTGTTCGTGAACCATGTCAGCAACTACACCTCGGCGCCCGGCAGCAGCTGGGCGGGGCGGATCAAGGTGGGGCTGACCGATACCGTGTACGCCCATGTCGGCGCCTATGAGGCCAATCCCCGGGATCAGTCCCCCACCGGCCACGGCCTGCATTTCAGCACGGACGGCGCCACCGGCGTGGTCGTGCCGTTCGAGCTGGGCTACGCGCCGGGCGGCCAGGCATCCACCCAGCCCGGCCACTACCAGGTGGGCGGCTGGTACGACAGCTCGACCTATGCCGATCCCCTGAACGACGCGGCCGGCCGCCCGTCCGTGCTGACGGGTCAGCCCGGCGTGACCGAACGGGGGCGCTGGGGCGCCTTCGGCCGGTTTGATCAGGTCGTCTGGCGCTCCTCCGCCAATCCCGCGCGGACCCTGTCCGTCCTGGGCGTGGCGATGGCCAGCGTCTCGGGCCGCGCGGTCGAGGATCGCTACTACGCCCTGGGCGTGGTGCAGACGGGCCTGTTCGAGGGGCGGGACCAGGACACCCTGGGCTTCGTCGTCACCGACCAGCAATTCAGCGACCTGACCTTGGCCCGCATCGCCGCGGCCCGGGCCAGTGTCGGCAGCACCGTGGCGCCCGCCCGGCATCAGGTGATGATGGAACTGGCCTACGGGATGCAGGTCACGCGCAGCGTCCGCCTCTCGCCCAACCTGCAATACATCATCAACCCCGACGTCACCGGCCACCCCTTCACCCGCGACAATCCCCAGGATGCCGTCGTCGTCGGACTGAAGTTCACCGTGGATGTCGCGGATATCCTGGGGCTGGCGCCCCGGCATCGTCCGTAACGGCCGCTTCTCCGCTGGCTGGGCCACGCGTGCTCGCGTACATTTCGGGACGGGATGCGTTGTCCGACCCCGGAAGGCCCAGACCTCGGAAGGCCCATGTTCTCCACTTTCTTCTTCCAGCTGCGCCAGGCCCGTATTCCCGTCACCCTGCGGGAATACCTGGCCTTGATGGAGGCCATGTCGGCCCATGTCGCGGGCTATAGCGTGGAGGATTTCTACCACCTGTCCCGCACCATCCTGGTGAAGGATGAGCGCAACCTGGACCGGTTCGACATCGTCTTCGGCCAGGTGTTCAAGGGGCTGGAGGGGGCTGCCGGCGGGGAGGGTGGTGAGGTCGCCGCCCGTGACCTGCCTGAGGAATGGCTGCGCAAGCTGGCCGAGCGCCATCTGACGGACGAGGAAAAGGCGCAGATCCGGGCCCTGGGCGGCTGGGAAAAGCTGATGGAGACATTGGCCCAGCGCCTGAAGGAACAGCAGGGCCGCCACCAGGGCGGGTCCAAATGGATCGGCACGGCCGGCACCTCCCCCTTCGGTGCCTATGGCTATAATCCGGAGGGCGTGCGCATCGGGCAGGAGGGCAGCCGCCACCGCCGCGCCGTGAAGGTCTGGGACCGCCGCGAGTTCCGCAACCTGGACGACACGGTGGAACTGGGCACCCGCAACATCAAGGTGGCGCTGCGCCGCCTGCGCAAGTTCGCCCGCACCGGGGCCGCCGAGGTGCTGGACCTGCCCGACACCATCCGCGCCACCGCCGCCAACGCCGGCCATTTGGACCTGAAGCTGCGCCCCGAACGGCACAACGCCGTCAAGGTGCTGCTGTTCCTGGACGTGGGCGGTTCCATGGACGACCACATCCGCCTGTGCGAGGAGCTGTTCTCCGCTGCCAAGGGGGAGTTCAAGCACCTGGAGTATTTCTACTTCCACAACTGCATCTATGAGGGCGTGTGGAAGGACAACCGCCGCCGGCGGACGGAGCAGATGGCGACCGTCGATGTGCTTCACACCTACCCGGCCGACTACAAGCTGATCTTCGTCGGCGACGCCAGCATGAGCCCTTATGAGATCACCCATCCCGGCGGGGCGGTGGAGCATTGGAACGCGGAGGCGGGGCAGGTGTGGCTGCGGCGCCTGCTGGACGTCTACCGCCGCGCCATCTGGCTGAACCCGGTGAGCGAGGGGCATTGGCCCTACACCGCCAGCATCGGCCTGATTAAAAATTTGATGGAAGGCCGCATGTATCCCTTGACCCTGCAAGGGCTGGAGGCGGGCATGCGGGAACTTAGCCATTGATTTATTAACGTTTCTTGGCGCCGTCCCCGCAAGTCCCGAGGGGCAGGGGCGCCCAAAGCACAGTTGCCCCGCAGAGTGTCCCGGCATAGTGTCCGCCCGGGTCAAAAATTTTGACCCGGGATGCCGCGGCCTGTCGCGGGGGCGGCCCCAAACCGCGCCATGTCCCCCGATGGTTGGGGAAAGGCGCCAGTGCCAAGGATGAAAGAGAAGATGAATTCTCCGACCAAGATCACCATCGCCCGCGGCGACGGTATCGGCCCCGAGATCATGGACGCCACCCTCGAGGTGTTGGCCGCCAGCGGCGCCAACCTTGAGTACGAGGAAATCCAGATCGGCGAGAGCGTCTATCGCCGGGGCATCATGAACGGCATGGAGCCCAGCGCCTGGGACAGCCTGCGCCGCACCAAGGTGTTCCTGAAGGCCCCCATCACCACCCCGCAGGGCGGCGGCTACAAGTCGCTGAACGTGACCATTCGCGGCGCGCTGGGCCTGTACGCCAACATCCGCCCCTGCGTCTCCTACTCCCCCTTCGTCGCCACCAAGCACCCGTCCATGGACGTGGTCATCGTGCGTGAGAACGAGGAAGACCTGTACGCCGGCATCGAATACCGCCAGACGCAGGACGTGACCCAGGCGGTGAAGCTGATCTCCCGCCCCGGCTCGGAAAAGATCATCCGCTACGCCTTCGAATACGCGCGGGCCAACCATCGCCGCAAGGTGACGGCCTTCGTGAAGGACAACATCATGAAGATCTCCGATGGCCTGTTCCATCGGGTCTTCGACGAGATCGCCGCCGAGTACCCGGACATCGAGGCGGAGAGCATGATCGTCGACATTGGCGCCGCCCGCCTGGCCGACACGCCGGAGCATTTCGACGTCATCGTCACCCTGAACCTGTACGGCGACATCATCTCCGACATCGCCGCCCAGATCACCGGCTCGGTCGGCCTGGCCGGCTCCTCCAACATCGGTGACCAGTGCGCCATGTTCGAGGCCATCCACGGCTCCGCCCCCACTATCGCCGGCAAGGGCATCGCCAATCCGTCGGGCCTGCTGCTGGCTTCGGTCATGATGCTGGTCCACATCGGCCAGTCGGAAGCGGCCGAGCGCATCCATAACGCCTGGCTGAAGATGATCGAGGACGGCATCCACACCGTCGACATCTTCAAGCGCGGCGTCAGCAAGGCCCGCATCGGCACGCGCGACTTCGCCGCCAACCTGATCGACCGCCTGGGCGAGCGCCCGGCCACCCTGGTGCCCGCCAGCTACCCGGCCGGTGTGGCCAGCAGCTTCAGCGGCATCGCCCTGAAGGGCGCCCCGGCCCAGAGCAAGAAGCTGGTGGGCGTGGACGTGTTCCTGGAGCGCAAGGGCGGCAACGGCGACGACATGGCCGCGCTGTTCCAGCCGCTGCTCCCGGCCGGCCTGAAGCTGGTGATGGTGTCCAACCGTGGCCAGAAGGTGTGGCCGGATGGCGCGCCGGAAACCTTCTGCACCGACCATTGGCGCTGCCGCGTCATGGCCGACGGGGCCGAGGAGCTGAAGCACGGCCAGGTGGCCGAGCTGCTGGCCCGTGTCGCCAAGGAGGGCCTGGACTTCGTCCAGAGTTCCAACCTCTACACCTTCGACGGCGCCAACGGCTTCTCCGCCGCCGCCGGCCAGTAAGGTTCTTGGTTCCCAGGCCGGTGGGCGCGAATCCCGTGCCCGCCGGCCTGGTGTCCCTTGTGGTCCCTTAATCCCCTTTTAACGGGGGCGGGGTGATACTGACGCACCAGCCATGGTGTCTATTCCAGGGATATACCCACTAAGGAGAGGGATGCGGGAATGGAAAGGCTGGCGCCGCCTCGGGCTGCCGGATTCTGTATCCGCAGACAAAAAACGAGTCGGAATCACCTGTTCAGGCTTTGGCAAGTTTGGTAGTCTCCCTCGCATCTCGATACCAAATCTTGTTGATGGGAATTTCCCGGTATCGACTGCTGGAGCGGGGCGCTCGGCGGTGACAGCATACTGTTGCGCCCGCCGATCTCGGGGGCTAAGGAGCGAGGGCTTTCGATGGAAGAAGAAAAAGCGTCGATGAGTTGGACGGACGAGCGGATCGAGCGCCTGCGCCAGTTGTGGGGCCAAGGCATGAGCGCCAGCGAGATCGCCGAGGTGCTGGGCAACGTCACCCGCAACGCGGTGATCGGCAAGGCGCATCGGCTGGGCCTGTCGGGTCGGCCGTCGCCCATCAAGAAAAAGCCTACGCGGGGTGCCACCATCCTGTCGCTGAACGAGCGCATGTGCAAATGGCCGGTGGGCGATCCCAAGCACGCCGATTTCCATTTCTGCGGCTGCCCTTCGCTGCCCGGCATGCCCTACTGCCGCGAACACGCGCAGATGGCCTATCAGCCCGCCAAGAAGCGGGATGACGAGCGCAAGCTGGTCATGGCCTGAGGCCGCGCCTCACGCATGCGATGAATTAAGCGAACCCCTGCCGGCGACGGCGGGGGTTTAGCTTTTTAGGGGGCTCAGAGGTCGGGCACGGTGCCGCGACGGTAGACGGGTATGGTCGCCTCGCCGGCCACGAGGGCCAGGGCCCAGCGGGCGTAGGGGAGGCATCCCACCAGATGCTCCGAAATGCCCGCGATAAGGGCGGACCACTCGGCATCATCTTCAGTCGCCTGGGCTGTCAGCCCATCACGGGTGGTTATGGTGAGACTGATGGTATCACCAACCATATGATCCGTGCGCTTCGCGATGATGCTTTCTATCGCCGCCCAAACCACCTGGTGGTTCTGCCCCTTCTTCTGAATGATGAGGCCGGCGGAACTGATCGTCATCTTGCCGCGACGCTGCTCTCTCAGGTGCTGCAGCCTATTGATGACCCACAGATTTAATCGATCGATCAACATGGCTAGAAAATCCATGTTTGAGCGGGGGGGCGCAAGCGCGCCAGATGCTTAAACCTCGCAGAGGGTGGATGCGGCCGGCAAGGTCGCCGATGGCAAGCATCCCTTCTGGCCAAAGAAAACGCCGGGCGGTGGGTGCCGCCCGGCGTTGCCGTCACATCGCAACCGTCAAGAGGTCTCAGGCGTCAAAGCCCATGGCCTTGCGCAGGTTCTCGTCCAGCTTGGCCAGGAAGTCCTGGGTGGTCAGCCAGGGCTGGTCCGGGCCGATCAGGATGGCCAAGTCCTTGGTCATGAAGCCGGACTCGACCGTCTCCACGCACACCTTCTCCAGCGTCTTGGCGAAGTTGGTGACCTCCGGCGTGCCGTCGAACTGGCCGCGGTAGGACAATCCTTGCGTCCAGGCGAAGATGGAGGCGATGGGGTTGGTGGAGGTGGGGCGGCCCTTCTGGTGCTCACGATAGTGGCGGGTCACCGTGCCGTGGGCGGCCTCGGCCTCCACGGTCTTGCCATCGGGGGTCAGCAGCACCGAGGTCATCAGGCCCAGCGAGCCGAAGCCCTGGGCCACGGTGTCGGACTGCACGTCGCCATCGTAGTTCTTGCAGGCCCAGACGAAGGCGCCGTCCCACTTCAGGGCGGAGGCGACCATGTCGTCGATCAGGCGGTGCTCGTAAACGATGCCCTTGGCCTTGAACCGCTCGGCGAACTCGGCGTCGAAGATTTCCTGGAAGATGTCCTTGAAGCGGCCGTCATAGGCCTTGAGGATGGTGTTCTTCGTGGACAGGTACACCGGGTAGCCGCGCTGCAGGCCGTAGTTGAAGCAGGCGCGGGCGAAGCCGGCGATCGACTCGTCCAGGTTGTACATACCCATGGCCACGCCGGCCTCGGGGAACTTGAACACGTCGTAGGTGATGGCCTCGCCGCCGTCGTCGGGCGTGAAGGTCATGGTCAGCTTGCCGGCGCCGGGCACCTTGAAGTCGGTGGCGCGGTACTGGTCGCCGAAGGCGTGGCGGCCGATGACGATGGGCTTGGTCCAGCCCGGCACCAGGCGCGGCACGTTTTTGCAGATGATGGGCTCACGGAAGACGGTGCCGCCCAGGATGTTGCGGATGGTGCCGTTGGGCGACTTCCACATCTTCTTCAGGCTGAACTCGGCCACGCGGGCCTCGTCGGGGGTGATGGTGGCGCACTTCACGCCCACGCCGTACTTCTTGATGGCCTCGGCCGCGTCCACGGTCACCTGGTCGTTGGTGGCGTCGCGATGCTCGATCCCCAGGTCGAAGTACTTCAGGTCGATGTCGAGGTAGGGCAGGATCAGCTTGTCTTTGATGAACTGCCAAATGATGCGGGTCATCTCATCGCCATCAAGCTCGACGACGGGATTGGCAACCTTGATCTTCTGCATTCTCAATGCCTTCTGCGTATAGGTAATTTTTATGACAGCCGGCGCCGCATCCTCGCGCGCCTCGATATGCCAGAACCGTTTCCCGGGTAAGAAACGACCATCTTTATCGGACGGCCGGTATAAGAGCCCATTCGGGCCCGGCGATCAAGCAAGCGGGGCGGGGAACCGGCGTGCGGTCCCCGCAACGGTGTCCCGCTCTTGAAACGGCCTACAGCCGTTCCACCGCGATCTTCTGCACGGAGTCCGGCGCCTGCCGCAGCGCCGGCAGGATGGCGTCCACCGTGTCGACGAAGGTGAAATAGGTCTCGATCTCGCCCCGGCCGAAACCGGTGTCGCGGATATGGGTCAGCAGGACCCGCAGCGGGTCCCAATAACCGCCGATGTTGGCGACGACCACCGGCTTGTCATGCAGCCGCAGCTGGCGCCAGGTGATGATCTCGAACGCCTCGTCCAGGGTGCCCAGGCCGCCGGGCATGATGACGAAGGCGTCGGACTTCTCCACCATCATGCGCTTGCGGGTGTGCATGCTGTCGACCACATGCAGCTCGGTCAGGCCGGTATGGTCGACCTCGCGGGCCTGGATGTGGTCGGGGATGATGCCCACGACCTCGCCACCCGCCGCCAGGGCGGCATCCGCGGTGATGCCCATCAGGCCGACGCGGCCGCCGCCATAGACCAGCCGCAGGCCGGTCCGGCCGATCAGCGTGCCCAGCTCGTGGGCGGCCTTCTTGTATTCCTCAGACACCTGGCCCGAGGACCCGCAATAGACACAGACGCTACGCACCTTGGACATTCCTCTCATCCTTATGGAACGGGTCGGTTGGATGGTCGCTGGAACCATCCTCCTCCGACCCAGGCCCCTCCGGCCCGGGATGCCGCCGCCCGATCGCCGCCAGCGGGACGTGTCGCCAGCGGGGCTTGCCGGACAGGTGACGGCCCGTTACACCATCCTTGCGCATCGACTGCAAGCCATCCGGCCAGCGCAGGACGGTCAAGGCCTTAGGATACGTGGTTACACCACGTGGTTATAGACAGGGCAGGAGAATAGAATGCCGCGTGCTTTTCGTGAAGTTCCCCATACCCACCGCGCTGCGCGTCTGGCCGCTGGCCTAGCCATCGCCGCGGCCCTGCTGGGCGGCAGCGTCGCCCACGCGGCCCTAGACCCCACCGAGATCGTCAAGGCCCGCCAGCAGGACATGAAGAAGCTGGGGGGCGGCATGAAGGTGTTCATGGGCTATCTCAAGGACGACAAGGGCACGCCGCAGGATGTGGCCGCCGCCGCCGCCGCCATGGCCGCCGTGACCAAGGGCCTGCCCGACCAATTCACCGAAGGCACCGCCGTGGGCGTGGGCGAGAGTGAGGCGCTGCCCGCCGTCTGGCAGGACAATGCCAAGTTCCGTCAGGGCTTCACCACCATGGCCCAGGCGCTGGACAAGGTCCTGGATCTACCCGCCAACGCCGACAAGGCCGCCATCGGCCAGGCGGTGCAGGCGGTGGGCGGCACCTGCAAGCAGTGCCACGAAACCTATCGCCAGAAGAAGTAAGCCGGGCATGACGCCCACGGATCAGGGCGGGGCCCCTGGGGATCGCATCCCCGTCTGGGACCTGCCCATCCGGCTGTTCCACTGGCTGCTGGTCGCCGACCTGGCCGGCCTGTGGTGGACGGCCACGCACGATGACCTGGCCCTGCATTTCAAGCTGGGTTATGCCGCCCTGGCGCTGTTGCTGTTCCGCCTGTTCTGGGGCGTGGCGGGCAGCGACCAGGCCCGCTTCGCCCGCTTCCTGAAGGGGCCGGCGGCCGTGTTGCGCCATGTGCGCCACATGGTGGCGCCCGGCCCGCTGCCGCTGGAGCGGGGGCATAACGCCCTGGGCGGCTGGGCCGTCGTCGTCCTGCTGCTGGTGCTGCTGGCCCAGGTGGGCACCGGCCTGTTCGCCGTGGATGACGATGGGATGGAGGAGGGGCCGCTGGCCCATAGGGTCAGCGGGGCGGCGGCGAAGCTGGCCCGCCGCCTGCACCATGCCAATTTCACCCTGATCCAGGGGGTGGTGGCCGGCCATGTGGTGGCGGTGCTGTTTTACCTGGTGGTCAAGCGGGAGAACCTGGTGCGGCCCATGGTCACGGGCTGGAAGCGCCTTACCTTCCTGCCAGCGGATGCCGCCGCCGCGGCGTCTGGCGGCGCGGATCGTTCGGGCTGGGCGCCCCGGGGGCGGGCGGCGCTGCTGGCCGTCCTGGCCATCGGCTTGGTGGCGGGCTTGGTCGCTTTCGCCTGACCCGGTGATCATCCGCGCTTGATCGCGTGGGCGCCACCGGGCTATTCCGGGGGTGAACCCCATTCGATCTGGGGGGCTCATAAAACCGGCGGCGGGGGCTGGCCGCCGGGATAATGGCAAAGGAACCGACTGTGACGCAAAACAAGGTCATTGCCGCCGTTGTCGGCGTGGGCGCGCTGGCGCTGCTGGTTTGGGGCTTGTCCCACATGCAGGCCGACCGCACCGCGGGCACGACGCAGGCCCCCGCCCCGGCCACGGCCGAGGCCCCGTCCGGCCCCAGCGCGGTTCCCACCTTCGACGTGGTGCGCGTCAGCCCCGACGGCACGGCGGTCATCGCCGGCCGCGCAATGCCGGGCGCCACCGTCACCATTTCCGATGGCGACAAGGAACTGGGCACCGTCACCGCCGACAAGCGTGGTGAATGGGTGCTGACCCCCACCCAGGCGTTGACCCCCGGTTCCCGCACCCTGTCCCTGAAGATGAAGACGGCGGAAGGCACCGAGGTCGCGGCGGATGAGACGGTGACCCTGGTGGTGCCGGACGCCAAGCGCGACGTGGCCGGGCGCAAGCAGAACGAGACCGGCGGCGCCCTGGCCGTCGTCACCCCGCGCCAGGGCGGCAGCCGGGTGCTGCAGGCCCCGGGCAAGACCGACAAGTCGCTGGCTGTGGCCATCGACACCATCGATTATAACCGCGCCGGCGCCGTCACTGTCGGCGGCGACGCCCCGGCCAAGGCGGAGGTGCAGCTGTACCTGGACAATACCCTGGTGGGCCGCGCCACCGCCGACCTGGCCGGCCGCTGGTCCATCACCCCGGAACGCCTGGTCGATCCCGGCCGCTATACCCTGCGCGTCGACCAGGTGGGGGCGGACGGCAAGGTGGCCGCCCGCGCCGAGGTGACCTTCGAGCGCCAGCCCATCGCCGACAGCGACAGCCGCGCCGTGGTGGTGGTGGCCGGCAACAACCTGTGGACCCTGGCCCGCCACCTCTATGGCGAGGGCATCCAGTACACCACCATCTTCGACGCCAACCAGGAGCAGATCCGCGACCCCAACCTGATCTATCCGGGGCAGATCTTCATCCTGCCGACCACGACAGGGCAGGCCAGTGGAGGGACGGCGGGGGCCGGCGGGCATCACTGACGCGTCAAAGAAAAAACGCCCCGGACAGCGATCTCCGGGGCGTTTTTTTCTGGGTGGCGGCTTACAAATAACTGCCGAATATCCGCAGGTAGGGCCGAGCCTCCTGGATGAACTGCACCGTCTCATACATCAGGTCGGTCAGGCTGACATGGCCCGGCACGTCCTGCTGGCTCAGCACCAGCACCTTCTGCTGTTCGTCGACGATGAAGCGGGCGGTGCGCAGGCTGGCGGTGGCGCGCAGGATGGTCTGCAGCTTGGCGCGCTTCTCCGGCGCCTCGATGGTATAGGGCATGAAGCCGACTTCGGCCCAGATCTGAAACAGAGTGCTTTCGGGCCGCGGGGTGATGGAGACGTGGAACAGCAGGCCGTCCAGGTAGAAATGATGGCGGGAGGGGGAGCGGTCGCTGTTCACCCGGACGGTGCCGTCCTCACCGAACAGCAGGGCGTCCTTGCCCAGCGGCAGGCCCGCCTGGGCGCTTTGCGCCAGGCCCGCGAGGTTCTGGACGGTGACGATCGCCTGTTCCATCGACTGAACGCCCTTTCAATCCCTTAGAGCAAGATGCGATCAGTCGTGATCGCATCTTGCTCTTAACCTGTTCATGATAGAGCGGAACGCGATCAGGTGACTCCACCTGATCGCGTTCCGCTCTAACGCCGGTTCCCTCGTACTGCCGGTTCGGCAGCAGAACAAACCAGATGCATGCTTACCCTTAGGTGCCGTTGGCCGTCCACCTTAATCCCGGGACAATTTCCCCTGACATAAAGGTTCCCTGATATAACGGCACCTTATTGCCAAGGGACGCCTGCGGAAGCACACGCGCGGGCAGCATATCGGCAAAGAACTAACAAGAAGTAAGCGATCCAATTCCCGAGGATGGCGTGGGGAGGAGGCGATCTTGACCAAGGATAGGGATGTGGAGGTCCTGGTGGTCGGGGCCGGCCCCACGGGCCTGGCGCTGGCCGCCATGCTGGGCCGTACCGGCATCGCCGTGCGGGTGATCGACAAGGCGGCGGAACGGTCGCGGAAGTCCAAGGCGCTGGGCGTGCATGCCGGCACGCTGGAAGCCCTGTCGGACGTGTTCGGCCTGGGCCTGCCGGCCCGCATGGTGTCCACGGGCCAGCCGGTGCGCACCGTCCATTTCCACCTTGGGCGGCGGCGCCCCATCGCGGTGGACCTGGGCGGCCTGCCCAGCCCCTATAACTTCGTGCTGGTGCTGCCGCAGGGGGAGACGGAGCGCCTGCTGGCGGAGCAGGCGGCGGCTTTCGACGTGGCCGTCGACTGGAAACACGAACTGACCGGCCTGCGGCAGGATCGCGACGGCGTGCAGTGCGAGGTGCGGCGCCCCGACGGCGCCGTCGAGTTGGTGCGCGCCGCCTATGTCGTGGGCTGCGATGGCGCCCACAGCGTGGTGCGCCGACAGGTGGGCGCCCAGTTTGCCGGCGGCGCCTACCCCGGCACCTTCCTGCTGGCCGACGTCACCCTGGACTGGGGGCCGGGACAGGCGCATTGGGGCCACGACTCCGTCCGCTTCTTCAGTACCGAGGCGGGTGCCATGGCCTTCTTCCCCCTGAAGGATCCCGCGCACGCCGCCGTCGGGCCCACCCTCTGCCGCCTGGTGGTGATTCCCAAGGAGGAACCGCCGGTGCCAGGCGCGGAGATCGACCTCGCCACCTTCGCCACCCTGGCCCGGGCCGTATCCGGCCTGCCCCTGGCGCTGGGGGAGGCGACGTGGCTGACCCGCTTCACCATCCATCACCGCATGGTGAAGCGCCTGCGCCATGGCCGCGTATTCCTGGCGGGTGATGCCGCCCATATCCACAGCCCGGCTGGTGGCCAGGGCATGAACACCGGCATCCAGGATGCCCTCAACCTGGGCGCCCGCCTGACGGAGGCGCTGCGCCGGGCCGCCCCGGACAAGGTGGATGCCGTTCTGGACCGGTACGCCGGGGACCGATTGCCCGTGGCGCGGGGCGTGCTGCGCGGCACCGACCTGATTTCCCGCGTGGGCCTGCTGGCCGACGGCTGGTGGGGCCGGCTGCTGCGCCGCCACATCCTGCCCTTGGTCATCGGCAGCCCGTTCCTGCGCCGGCGCATCGCGTTGACCCTGTCGCAATTGCCGGTGTCGCGCCAGGAGCGGCCGGTGCGGCTGCGGGCGCTGGACTAAACCCCGCTGCCGGCCATCTCCCGCACCACCGCCTCGCCCTTGGCGCGGCGGAAGTCGGCCAGGCGCTTGCCCGGCTCATCCCGGAAGGTCTGCTCCAGCACCTCCGAAGCCCGCAGGCGGTCCAAGCGGAAGCAGCGGAAGTCCGCTTTCAATTCGCACCAGGCGATCAGCAGCCACACAGGCCCGAAGAAGCTGAGCGACAGGGGGCGCACCGATCGCTCGCTCAGGGTGCCGTTCAGGGTTTCATAGGTGATGCGGAGGTACTGCCGCCGCTGGGCAGCGCGCTTCAACTGCAGCAGGTCCACCGCGGGCGGGTGGCGGGTTACCCAAGGGGGCGCCCACAAGATCTCCCGCGCCGCGCTGTCGCGGGCAGCCTGGGGCAGCACGGCCCGGATCTTGGTCAGCGCCATCTCCACCTGTGCGGCCATGGCGCCGTCGCTCCAGATGCTCAGCACCCGGGCGCCGAAGGCCAGGATCTCCGCTTCGTCCTCCGTCAGGGTCAGGGGCGGCAGGAAATAGCCCTGGCCCAGGCTGAAGCCTACGCCGGCCTCTCCCCGGATGGGAACGCCGGCGGCTAGCAGCGCTTCGATGTCGCGGTAAACCGTGCGGGCGGAAACCTCCAAAGCCTCCGCCAGGGTGGCCGCCGTTACCACCGGGCGGCCTCGCAGCAGGTCCAGCAGGATCAACAACCTTTCCGCGCGACGCGCCATCTTGCCACCATGCTGTCAACAGGCCGACCATAGAATGCATGACGGCGCTGGCTTCCGGGAAGACGGTGCGGGTGCCGAAGCCGGGAACAGGAATGGGGGCAGCCATGGCGTCGGTGGAAGATGCGATCGCGACAATGGAACGGAACATCGAGGCGGCTTCGGGGCAGCCGGTGGCCGTGTGGGTAGGACGCATTCGGGCGCAGGGCCTGACCAAGCACGGGGAGATGGTGACTTGGCTGAAAGCGGAGCACGGCTTCGGCCACGGCTATGCCAACCATGTCGCCAAGCGCGCTTTGGCTGACGCGGCGCCGCGCTCGGTCGACGATCCCGTGGCGCACCTATTCGAGGGCAAGGCGGGGCTGCGTCCCCTCCATGACGCGCTGGTCGCGGCGGTGAGGGCTCTTGGGCCCGATGTCGAGGTGGCACCCAAGAAGGCCAATGTCAGCATCCGCCGGCGCAAACAGTTCGCCTTGATTCAGCCATCGACGCGCACCCGCCTCGATCTGGGCCTGGTGTTGAAGTCCCGTTCGCCGGAAGGCCGGCTGGAGGCGTCGGGCAGTTTCAACGCCATGTTCACCCACCGGGTGAAGCTGGCGGCCGTGACCGATGTGGATGCCGAAGTGCTGGGCTGGCTGAAGGAGGCGTACGATGAGGCGGTTTGAGCGCGGATTGGCTGCGGCCGCGCTGGCGGTGGCGGCGTTGATGCCCCATGCGAAGGCGGCGGAGTCGCTGGCGGCCCTCTCTTTCCTGGTGGGCGAACGCGTTGCCGACCCCGTTTCCGGTGGGCGGCCCAATCAGGGGGGCAAGTCGGAGATCAGGCCCGACCTGAACGGCAGCCTGCTGGTGCGCCGCGACCACACCCATATGGCTGAGGGCGGCGACCTGGACATGATCATGACCATGTATGCGGAAGGCGGGTACTTGCGCGCCGATTTCTTCGACACGGCCGGGCACGTCATCCACTATCACGTGACGGAATTGGCGCCGGGCCGGCGCGTCCAGTTCACCAGTGACCCGGCGCCGGCGGCCCCCACCTTCCGCCTGACATACGAAGGGCTGGCGGGCGGCCGACTGGCCGTCCGGTTCGAGATCGCGCCGCCGGGGCCGCAGCCGTCCTTCACGCTGTTCACCGATGGGACCTTGTCGCCGTCGCCGTGATAAGTGCTGTGCAGGCGACTCCATCCCCCCTTCCGCGCATGCCCGCCCGCCATTGGCGCCGCTTTGATCCATCGGGTGGCCTGGGTATACAAGGGGTGGTGGCAGCCCAGACAGGATGAACCCCGTGGTCAGACGCGTTTACGCCCGCAAGGAGGTGGTGGGTCTTCTCGACGCGCTGGAGCGTCAGGCGCGGGAATCCACGCAATTGGCCAAGCAGGCGGAGGCCGCGGCCGCCCGCGACAGTTTCGAGGCCTACAACGCCTTCCGCAACAAGGTGGGGGAGTTCCGCGCCCTGTGTATCCTGGTGGAGGGGCGCCTGCGCAGCATGGACGGCCCGGCGGATGACGTGCGTGAGCGCTATGCCCAGCTGGACACCCTGATGCTGAGCCTGCTGGTGCGCGCCAGCATGCGATTCTTTTTCGTGCTGTCGGCCAAGACCGTGCTGCCGCTGGGCGCCCGCGAAATCTTTGTGACCGAGCTGCGCAGCCTTTACGAGGCCAGCGAAAAGCTGCGCAAGCCGGAATACGCCAGCCGCCTGAACGAATCCATCCGTGGCGAGCTGGAGACGGCGGAGATGATCCTGGAAGAGATCATCGACAAGGCGCCCTCCATGCTGCAGTTCAGCTGACGGCTGAACGGGCCGGCGCCGCCTCCGCCGGCAGGCGCACCACGTCGCGGTAGGCATGCCAGCTGGCGTGCCCGATCAGGGGCAGCAGCGGCACCAGGCCGATGAACAGCGTCGCCATGCCCAGCGCCACCGACCCCGCGATCAGGGCGGCCCACAGCAGCATGGCCCGGGGGCTGGCGCGCACGGCCATGATGCTGGTGGCGACGGCCATGAAGACGCCGACATCCCGGTCCATCAACAGAGGCAGGGTCACGACGCTGATGGTGAAGGTGGTCAGGGCCAGGGCGGCGCCCAAGACCGTGCCCACGATCAGGAAGGGCAGGGCCTCCGGCGTCAGCAGCGTGGCGGCCACGCTTTCTGGCGCCACATGCACGTCGCCCAGCATCAGGGCGTAGAGCAGGGTGGCCAGGCGCACCCAGAACAGATGCAGCAGCAGCAGCACGACGCCAAAGGCGCCGATGGCCGGCAGGTTGCCGCGCCAGGCGTTGAGGCAGGCGGCCGCGTCGGGGGGCAAACCCTGTTCCTGCCGCCGCGACGCCTCGTAAAAGGTGACCGACAGCAGGGGGGCCAGCAGCATGAAGCCGCCGGTCAGCGGCAGCAGCAGGGCCAGCCAGCCGCCCAGGAGGATCAGCGCCGTCGCGAAGAAGCCCACCGACGCCAGGATCAGGCCGTAACCCAGGCTGATGGTCGGCGTGGCCGCCATATCGGCGGCACCGAGCCGCAGCCATAGCCAGGGCCTGTCCATGGGTACCCGTCGCACGGCGGGGGAGGGGTGGGTGAATACCGGAATCAGCGTCCCGTTCGTCGTCGCCGTCATCGCCGCGCGCCCCTTTCTTCCTTATGGCGTTCCCATGGTAACGCCCAGAAGTTGCAACGCCAACCGCCCGGATAAGACTTTTTGATCTTTGGCGGCCATCTTGCCGCGTATCCGCCTATCCGTCACTCACCCAACAGTACGCCAGGTGGAAGGGTGGCGGCTTGACGCAGGTCAATGCGTCTGAGTGTGCCCACCATCACAGTGCCGACGCTGAGGAGCATCGGTCCCGTCGCCCGACGGACATCTGGGAAACCAGGCCGGCCGGTGCCCGCAATCGTTGTCTTAAGAGACGAGGTCCGGGGGTCAACCCGGGTCCCTGCCGCTTGAGCCCATATTCGGGGGGTGTCATGAGTGTAGCGGTTTCCGGGGGGGTGCCCATAACGGCGGCCCAACCCGCCAGCCGGGAAGCCTATGTGGAGGATGTGGTCCGCGCGTTCACCATCGCGACCATGTTCTGGGGTATCGCCGCCTTCACGGTCGGTGTCCTCATTGCCTTTCAGTTGGCGTTTCCCGCGCTGAATTTCGGATTGGAATGGACCAGCTTCGGCCGCGTGCGGCCGCTGCACACGTCCGCGGCCATTTTCGCCTTTGGTGGCAACGCGCTGCTGGGCACCTCCTTCTTCGTGGTCCAGCGCACCTGCCGCGCGCCCCTGTTCGGTGGCGCCCTGCCGGCCTGGTTCATCTTCTGGGGCTATCAGCTGTTCATCGTGCTGGCCGGCACGGGCTACCTGATGGGCATCACCCAGGGCAAGGAATATGCCGAGCCCGAGTGGTACACCGACCTGTGGCTGACCATCGTCTGGGTGGCCTACCTGATCGTGTTCGCCGGCACGCTGATCAAGCGGCGTGAGCCGCACATCTACGTGGCCAACTGGTTCTACCTGGCGTTCATCATCACCATCGCCATGCTGCACATCGTCAACAACCTGGCGGTGCCTGTCAGCTTCACCGGCACGAAGAGCTACGGCGCCTTCGCCGGTGTGCAGGACGCGATGATCCAGTGGTGGTACGGCCATAACGCGGTGGGCTTCTTCCTGACCGCCGGCTTCCTGGGCATGATGTACTACTTCATCCCCAAGGCGGCGGAGCGGCCGGTTTATTCCTACCGCCTGTCCATCATCCACTTCTGGGCCCTGATCTTCCTGTACATCTGGGCCGGCCCGCACCACCTGCACTACACGGCCCTGCCGGACTGGACGCAGACCCTGGGCATGGTGTTCTCCATCATGCTGTGGATGCCCAGCTGGGGCGGCATGATCAACGGCATCATGACCCTGTCGGGCGCTTGGGACAAACTGCGCACCAACCCGTCCCTGCGGTTCACCGTCACCGCCGTCGCCTTCTACGGCATGAGCACCTTCGAAGGCCCGGTCATGTCGATCAAGCCGGTGAACGCGCTCAGCCACTACACCGACTGGACCATCGGCCACGTGCACTCCGGTGCCCTGGGCTGGGTCGCCTTCGTCACCTTCGGCGCCCTGTACTACCTGGTGCCGGTGCTGTGGCGGCGTAAGGGGCTGTGGAGCCAGACGCTGGTCGAATGGCACTTCTGGACCGCCACCCTGGGCATCGTGCTCTACATCACCTCCATGTGGGTGTCGGGCATCATGCAGGGCCTGATGTGGCGCGCCTACGACGACATGGGCTTCCTGCAGTACTCGTTCGTCGAGACGGTGGCCGCCATGCATCCCTACTACATCATCCGCGGCATGGGCGGCGTCCTGTTCCTGACCGGCGCCATCATCATGGCCTTCAACCTGATCCGCACCGTGAAGAACGGCCAGCCGCTGGCGGAAGACCGGCCCGCGGGCCTGGTCGCGGCCGAGTGAGCGGAGGGACGAAAAATGAAATTCTCTCACGCCATCGTCGAAAAGAACGTCGTCATCCTGGCGCTGCTGACCCTGATCACCGTGTCCATCGGTGGCCTGGTGCAGATCGTGCCCCTGTTCTCCATCGAAACCACGATCGAGCGGGTGGGTGGCGTGCGCCCCTACACCCCGCTGGAGCAGATGGGCCGCAACATCTACATCCGTGAAGGCTGCTACGTCTGCCACAGCCAGCAGATCCGCACCTTCCGCGATGAGGTGGAGCGCTATGGCCCCTACAGCCTGGCGGCGGAAAGCATGTACGACCATCCCTTCCAGTGGGGGTCCAAGCGTATCGGTCCGGATCTGGCCCGCGTCGGCGGCAAGTATTCCAACGACTGGCACGTCGCCCACCTGAAGAATCCGCGCGCCGTGGTGCCGGAATCGATCATGCCGACCTACGCCTTCCTGGCCAGCCGGCCCCTGTCGGTGCCCAACATTCAGGATCACCTGAAGACCCTGCGCACCGTGGGCGTTCCCTACACGGACGACATGATCGCCAACGCCGCCGCCGACCTGAAGGCCCAGGCCGACCCGGACGCCGACACCAGCGGCTTGCTGAAGCGGTACCCGAAGGCGGTGGTGGGCAAGTTCAACACCGAAAGCCCCGAGCTGACGGAGATGGACGCCCTGGTGGCCTACCTGCAGATGCTGGGCACGCTGGTCGAGTTCAGCAAGCTGCAGCCCGAAGACCTGCACCAGTGAGGCGATCATGGAAGAATTCCACGCCCTGATCTCGCAGGTTTGGTTGCTGTGGTTCGTGGCCTTGTTCAGCGGCATCGGCATCTGGGTCTACTGGCCCTCGCACCGCCGCCGCCTGGACGCCTGCGCCCGTATCCCGCTGCTGGATGACGCCGATCACCCGCTGCCCGCGCGGCGGCCGGCGCCGACAATGAAAGGCTGAGGTCCTCCCATGTCGACCCACATCGAAAAAGACGCCCATACGGGCCGGGAGACCACCGGCCATGAATGGGACGGCATCAAGGAACTGAACACGCCCCTGCCCAAGTGGTGGCTGTACACCTTTTATGCCTGTATCGCCTTCGCCCTGGTCTACACCGTGCTGTATCCCGCCTGGCCCAGCCTGCACTCCCACACCAAGGGCGTGCTGGGCTGGACCCGGCGCGACACGGTGAAGTCCGAGCTGGACACCCGCCAGCAGGCGCTGGCGCCCATCAAGGCCAAGTTGCTGGCCACGCCCATCGGCGACGTCGAGAAGGACCCGGACCTGCGCAACTACGTGCAGGCCGCCGGCCACATCGCCTTCGCCGAGAACTGCGCCGCTTGCCACGGCGCCGGCGGCGCCGGCGGCAAGGGCTTCCCCAACCTGGCCGACGACGATTGGCTGTGGGGTGGCTCGCCGGAGCAGATCCTGCAGACCGTCACCTACGGCGTCCGTAACTCCAACCCGGACTCCCGCGTGTCGGACATGCCGCGCTTCGGCGCTGATGGCCTGCTGACCAAGGAGCAGATCAACGACGTGGCGGAGTATGTGCTGAGCCTGTCGAACACCGGAACGGACAAGGCGGCCGCCGGCCGCGGCGCCCAGGTGTTCGCGGACAACTGCGCCGCCTGCCATGGCGAAAAGGGTGAGGGTAACCCCGACGTGGGCGCCCCCCGCCTGAACGACGCCATCTGGCTCTATGGCGGGGACAAGGCCACGGTCGTCCAGACCATCACCTACGCCCGGCGTGGCAGCATGCCGGCGTGGAGCGAGCGCCTGGACCCGGCCACCGTCAAGTTGTTGGCCGCTTACGTGCATAGCTTGGGTGGCGGGAAGTAAGTGATCGGGGGATGGTTTCCCGCCTTCCCCCATCCCCCGATATCCTACTTTCGTAGACCACTACCCCAGGTATTGCACGTGAACCCCCGCCGCGTCCCCATCCGGCGGGGGTTTTTCTTTGCCCGGATCACAGTTCGCGCGCTTTGCAAGCGGTTGTTTTCACGCCCGTGACCTGCCGTCGCGGGCAAGGGGCGGGCCACGCCGGGTTGATCTATCGCAAGGCGAGAGAAACGGTCCGGGCCTAGGTTCCCCCCATATCCGCGTTGGTGGCCCAACCGTTAGGCCACGCCCCGCACGCGGTCGACACGAATGGACCGACGCCATGGACACGACTCCCAAGGATGGCCGCCCCGGCGGTGAGGCTCAGGACGCCGAGGTGCTGGACCGTCCCACCGCCAAGCCGGCGCGCGCCGACAGTGCCCGCGAGGGCCGCCCCCGCTCCATCAAGGCGGATTTGGGCAATGGGGACGGCGGCAGCCTGTATGCCGAGCATATCAAGGTCTATCCCAAGGCCGTGTCCGGCCGGTACCGTACCATCAAGTGGGCCGTCCTGGCCCTTTGCCTCGCCGTTTATTACACCGTGCCGTGGCTGCGTTGGGACCGCGGGCCCGGCGCGCCGAATCAAGCCATCCTCATCGATCTTTCCGCGCCGCGCGCCTATTTCTTCGGCATCGAGATTTGGCCGCAGGAGGTCTACTACATCACCGGCCTGCTGGTGCTGGCCGCCGTGGGCCTTTTCCTGGTGACGGCTCTGGCTGGGCGTGTCTGGTGCGGCTACGCCTGTCCCCAGACGGTGTGGACTGACCTGTTCATGGCGGTTGAGCGCTGGACTGAGGGCGACCGAGGCGCGCGTATCCGCCTGGATCGCCAGCCCTGGAACCGGGAAAAGTTCCTGCGCAAGACCGCCAAGCATGCCGCCTGGCTGGCCATTTCGCTCGCCACCGGCGGCGCCTGGATCCTGTACTTCGACGATGCGCCCACGGCGCTGATGGGGCTGGTCACCGGCCACGCCACGATCAGCGAATATTTCTTCGTCGGCCTGTTCACCACCACCACCTATGTCCTGGCGGGTTGGGCCCGGGAACAGGTCTGCACCTACATGTGCCCGTGGCCGCGCATCCAGGGATCGATGCTGGACGTCCATTCCCTGGTGGTGACCTATGAGGCTTGGCGGGGTGAGCGGCGCGGGCCGCACAAGGCCGGCACCAGTTGGGAAGGCCGGGGCGACTGCATCGACTGCGGCCAGTGCATCGCCGTCTGCCCCACCGGCATCGACATCCGTGACGGCCAGCAGTTGGAATGCATCGGTTGCGGCCTGTGCATCGACAGTTGCAACGACATCATGGCCAAGGTGGGCCGCCCGTCCAACCTGATCCGCTTCGACACCCTGGCCAACCAGGAGACGAAGGCCGGTGGGCAGGCCAATCGCTATCGCCTGCTGCGGCCGCGCGTGGTGATCTATGCCCTGGTGCTGGCGATCGTGGCGGGGGTCATGCTGACGGCCCTGGAAACGCGCACCACCATGAGCATCAGTGTGCTGCGCGACCGGGCGCCCCTGTATGTCACCCTTTCGGATGGCTCCCTGCGCAACGGCTACACCGTCAAGGTCATCAACAAGCGGCGGGGCGAGAGCGCCTTCCAATTGGGCGTTGTCGGCCAGCCGGGCGCCACCGTCGCGGTGCAGGATGTGGGCGAGGCCCACGGCGGCGAAGGCGTGACCCTGCCTGTGCACGGCGACGCGGTCGCCACCTTCCGCGTCTTCGTCAGCCTGCCGCGCCAGTCGATGACGCGCGACGGCGGCGCCCAGGGCTCCATCCCCTTGGTGTTCAGCCTGACGGAGCAAGGGGTGACCCCCACCCATGCCACCTTCTACGAGGGTGTGTTCATGGGCCCCGGCGCCAAGCCCTGATCCCAAGCCGATTTGCAGGACCCGATTTGCAGGAAAGGACCGCCATGACCGTCATCGAACTGCCCCGCCGGTCACCGCCCCCCGCCCAGGCCAAGCGCTCCCTGATCCCCTGGATCTTCGTGGGTGGCATGGGCGTGGTGATCGTGGTGAACAGCATCCTGATCTACTACGCCCTGCACAGCTGGACCGGCATCGTGACCGCCAAGCCCTATGAGCGCGGCATCGAGTACAACAAGGTGCTGGAGGCTCAGGCCCAGCAGGATGCCCTGGGCTGGGTGTTCGACGCGGATATCGAGCCGGTGGCCAAGGATTCCCAGGGGAACAGCGTGCTGACCGTGCGCATCACCGGCCCGGATGGCGCCGCCCTGGAGGGCATGGCCCTGACCGGCCGCCTAGTCCGCCCCATCGACATCATGCCCGACGTGCCGCTGACCTTCACCGCCGCCGGCAACGGCCGCTACACCGCCAGCGTCGCCCTGCCCAAGCATGGGCAATGGGATCTGAAGCTGAAGGCGGAGAAGGGGGCCAACTGGTACCACCTGACCCGCCGGCTGTTCGTGAAGTAGGAAACGGGGAACGACGGCCATGCCCTTGGACAGCGTGACGACGCACTGCCGGCATTGCGGCCAGCCCCTGCTGGGGGCGGCGACGGAGCGGGGCGCCTTCTGCTGCCAGGGGTGCGCCGGCGCCTATACCCTGATCCACGACCTCGGCCTGGACGCCTATTATGATCGCCGTCCCCTGGACGCGGCCGCGCCGGCGGCCACGGTGGAGGAGGGCGAGGGCGCCGACCCCCTGCTGGGCCTGCCCGAGGCGGTGGCCACGGCGCCGGACGGCACCTGCCTGCTGCGTCTCAGCGTCGATGGCCTGCATTGCGGCGCCTGCCTGTGGCTGATCGAGGCGGCGGTGACCAAGCACCATCCGGAGGTGCAGTCCGCCCGCGCCAACCTGACCACCCGCTGCCTGACCCTGCGCTGGACCGGCGCGCCGGCCAAGGCGGTGGAGTATGCCCGGCTGGTCACCGGCCTGGGCTATCGCGTTGCCCCCTTTGGCGCCGGTGGCACGGCGGCGGTGGCCGACCCGGCGGCGGCGCAGGAACGGGCGCTGCTGCGCCGCATGGCCCTGGCTGGCTTCGCCGCCGCCAACGTCATGCTGCTGTCCGTGTCGGTCTGGTCGGGCGCCGACGCCATGGGCGACGCCACCCGCACCCTGCTGCACTGGGTGTCGGCCCTGATCGCCCTGCCCACGGTGGCCATCGCCGGGCAGCCGTTTTTCCAGTCGGCGCTGGCAGCGCTACGGGCTGGCCGTACCAACATGGATGTGCCCATTTCGGTGGGCGTGCTGCTGACCACGGGCATGAGCCTGGTGATGACGGCCCACCATGGGGAGCACGCTTATTTCGACGGCGCCGTCATGCTGCTGTTCTTCCTGCTGGTCGGCCGCTATCTGGACAGCCGGTCGCGGGGCCGTGCGCGGTCGGCCGCCGCCCATCTGCTGGCCTTGAACCAGGCGCCGGTGACGGTGCTGGGCGCCGATGGCCTGCCCCAGATCCTGCCCCCCGCCCGCGTGCCGCTGGGCGCCACGGTCCTGGTGGCGGCGGGGGAGCGCATCGGCGTCGATGGCACGGTGGCCGAGGGCGTGTCCGACCTGGACGCCAGCCTGGTGACGGGGGAGACGCTGCCCCTGGCGGTGGCGCCCGGCGCCCAGGTCTTCGCCGGCATGATCAACCGTACCGCCCCCTTGCGCCTGACCGCCACGGCCAGCGGCGAGGGCACGCTGCTGGCGGAGATGGTGCGCCTGCTGGAGGCGGCGGAGCAGGGGCGGGCGCGTCATGTCCTGCTGGCCGACCGCATCGCCCGGGCCTATACCCCGGTGGTGCACCTGACGGCGCTGGCCACCTTCCTGGCCTGGGTGTTCCTGGGCGGGGCCGCCTGGTACCAGGCCCTGCTGATCGCCGTGTCCGTCCTGATCATCACCTGCCCCTGCGCCCTGGCGCTGGCCGTGCCGGCGGTGCAGGTGACGGCCAGCGGCCGGCTGATGCGCCAGGGCATCCTGCTGAAATCCGCCTCGGCCCTGGAACGCCTGGCGCCGGTCGACACCGTGGTGTTCGACAAGACGGGAACCCTGACCCTGGGCCGGCCCGACCTGCTTCCCGATCCCACCCTGACGGCGGCGGAGCTGGAGTTGGCGGCCACCCTGGCCCGCGCCTCCCGCCATCCCCTGTCGCGGGCGCTGGCCCGCGCCGCCGGGCCCGGCCCCGTGGCCGATGGCGTGGTCGAGGTGCCGGGCGGCGGCCTGCGCTGGCAGGGACCCGATGGCTTCGTCCGGCTGGGATCGCGGGGCTTCTGCGGCGTAAGCGATGCCGGGGAGGGGCAGGCGGGCTCGGAACGGCCGGGACCGGAGTTATGGCTGGCCCGCTGCGGCCACCCGCCCCGCCGCCTCCGCTTCGCCGATCGCCCCCGCCGCGACGCCGCCGCCGTGGTGGCCGGCCTCAAGGCCCAGGGTTACCGGGTGGAACTGCTGTCGGGCGACCGGGCGGTCACCGCCCAGGCCCTCGCGGCGGATGTCGGCATCGACATCGTGCGGGCCGATGCCCGACCGGCGGACAAGTGCGCCCACCTGGCGGCGCTGCGGGCGCAGGGGCGCCGGGTGCTGATGGTGGGCGACGGTCTCAACGACGCCGCGGCCCTGGCCGCCGCCGACGTGTCGCTGAGCCCCGCCAGCGCCGTGGACGTCACCCAGACGGCGGCTGACGTGGTGTTCCAGGGCGATGGCCTGGCGGCTGTGGCGGAGACGCTGGCCGTGGCGCGGCGGGCGCGCACCCTTGTGCGCCAGAATCTGGGCTTCACCCTGCTGTACAACCTGTGCGCCGTGCCGGTGGCCATCGCCGGCCTGGCGACACCCTTCGTGGCTGCCGCCGCCATGTCGGGCTCGTCCCTGGCGGTCATGGCCAACGCCCTGCGCCTGGGGGGCAAGAAACCCCGCGATGGAGGTCACTGATGAACAGCCTGCTTTTCCTTATCCCCGCCGCCCTGCTGCTGGGCGGGCTGGGGCTTTGCGCCTTCCTCTGGGCGGTGCGCGATGGCCAGTTCGAGGATCTCGAGGGCTCCGCCACCCGCATCCTGTACGAGGATGAAACGCCGCTGCCCAAGCGGCACACCTGATCCGTTTAGTCTGATGGAGTGAGTCATGAAAGCGTCCAATACCCTGCCGGCGATCTTCGTTCATGGCATGGGCATCATCGTGGCCGTGCTGGGCCTGTTCTTCGCCGCCGGGTCCACCGATCTGGCGGGCTACATCGACGGCCTGCTGTTCGTCGCCTTCGGCGTGCTGGTCAACTTCTTCACCATCGCCCGCACCATCGGCGGGCATGCTGACGAGCTGGCGCAGCAGCCGGCGGAGTGACCCAAGCGGGGTAGGCACTGGCGCGGGATGGGGGGCATCCCTATCTTTGCGCCATGCTGATCCCCGACGTTCTCGCGCCTAGTCTCGATTTGGTGTTTTGCGGTACGGCGCCCAGCCGTGCCTCCATGGCGGCCAAAGCCTATTACGCCAAGCCCGGCAACGCCTTCTGGCCCAGCCTGCACGCCGCCGGTTTCACGCCCACGCGGCTTAATCCGCAGGATTATCCCACCCTGCCGACGCTGGGCCTGGGGTTGACGGACCTGAACAAGACCCAGTTCGGCAATGACGTCGATCTGGACCCGGCCGCCTATGACGTGGCGGCCTTCGTGGACAAGATGCGCCGTCATCGCCCCGCCGCCGTTGCCTTCACCAGCAAGACGGCCGCCTCGGTGTTCCTGGCCGGTCATTTCGGCCTGACCGGCAGTCCCCCCTACGGGCGCCAAGCCCAGGATTTCGAGGGCACCGCCCTGTTCGTCCTGACGTCGCCGTCGGGGCAGGCGCGGCGCTTCTTCACGCTGGAACCCTGGCGGGAGGCGGCGGCCTTCGTCGCTGCCCGTCGCCGCGCGTAAAACCAAAACGCTTAATTTTGCAGATCTGCATTTCCAAGTGGTGCACTCGTATGGCGCGCTCCGTTAACAGTTGTATGATACAAACCACATATGGTTTGGTCGCCGACTGATGGATTAACGCGTGCCAAGTGGCATTGCTATCCTGATCGTTCGTCCGGGCATATTCATCATTTCCGCCGACGCGGGGATGGCGGGGCGAGATGAACATCCTGACACTTCTCATCGTCAATATTCTGCTTCATGTCGTCGCCGTCTTGTGTCTGTTCCCGGTAGGCCGCACGCTGAAGGCGGGTACCGCGGTCTGGTTCTGGATCTTGTCGAACCTGTTGCAGGCCGCGGGCCTGTTGATGGTGATGGCGCCCTATCCGGCTCCGGGCCGGCCCCAACCCATTTTCAGCCTGGTCGGCAATCTGCAGCTCGACTGGGGGACGATGCTGGCTTACGTCGGGATCCAGTCCTTCCTGAACCGGCCACGGCGTACGCTTTGGCTGCTGGTGCCGGCGGGTATCCTGTCCTGCGCCAAGATCGGCGTTTACGCCACGGCGGGCCTGTACCTTCCCGTCAATGTCATCCTGGGATGCGGATGCCGGTTCCTCCTGGCGGTGGGCACCGCTTGGTTGTTGCTGCGTTACGCGGATCGGGACATGCGGATGGCGGCCTGGACCATGGCTGGTTTCAATTTGGCCTGGGCCGCTGTGCTGTTGACCCGGATGGTTTGGGAAGCGTTCCAGGTCCTGCCCCATGGCGACATGGTGATCGGCGACCTGCGTGAGCCGACATCCTCGATGGCCTTGCTGTTGCGGGTCGGGGTCACCTTCACGCTGACCCTGGGGTATCTTTGGATGGTGGGGCAGCGCCTGCAGGCGCGCCTGGTCGCCCTGGCGGACCAGGATCCCCTGACCGGCATCGCCAACCGGCGCGTGCTGTGGGAGAAGGGCGCCCGCATGGTCGCCCGCGCCCACCAGAACCGGGAAGCGCTGGGCGTGCTGATGGTCGACATCGACCATTTCAAGGCCATCAACGACCGGTGGGGACACGGCACGGGCGATGTGGTGATCACGCGCGTGGCGCAAACCATCGCCGATGTCATACGCGCCACCGATGTGCTGGGCCGTATCGGCGGGGAAGAGTTCGCCATCATCCTGCCGGAGGCCGAAGCGGTTACCGTGGCCACGGTGGCGGACCGAATTCGCCGGGCGGTGGAGCAACTGGTAATCGACCCCGGAACGGCGATCCGATGCACCGTCAGTGTCGGCCGGGCCAACATCGTTCCGGATGTCGGCTGGGATACCCTGGTCGATGCCGCCGACCAGGCGCTCTATCGCGCCAAGGCCGGTGGCCGCAACCGGGTGGAAGCCCACACCTGGGAGGGCAGGGGGCGGGAAGCGCCCACTCCGCCCGAAGCCCCCGGCCTGGCCGCCGCCTGCATGATATGACGGGCGATGATGGTCAGCGGGGGCAGCCGGTTCTAGCGCCAAATCGCTTTCCCCCCGGCTGCCCGGTCATGGTAATGTCATTCCGCATCCCACGGACGGGATTGGCGATTACGGGTCCGACGACATGAGCAACCAGGACGATATCGATGCCATGTTCGGCGGCGGTGGTCCCGCGATGGGCACGTCGACGGAGCTTTCGGCCATCTATGACACGATGGTCGAGGTGTCGGTGGTGCTGGGAACCTCCACCATCCGGGTGCGGGATCTTCTGAAGCTGGGCCGTGGCGCCATCGTGGAACTGGACCGCAAGATCGACGATCTGTCCGACATCATCGTTTCCGGCCGCACCGTGGGCCGGGGCGAGGTCACCATCGTCGAGGACAAGATCGCCGTCACCTTCCGCGAGTTCACGCGGGTTAACGGCTGACATCGTACCCAGGGGGCACGGGCATGATGGCGGATGGCGCCGCTGACACGAATGCCGAAGGTTGGGCGCTGTGCCCAGTGACGCCCGGCTTCGTCGCCCACATTGGCCCTTTTTGGGAGGGCCGGCCGGCCCGGGGCGGCGGCTATGGCGGTTGGGTCCGCGCCTTCGTGGCCGATGAACGCCACCTGGCCGCTGGCGGCCAAATCCACACCTCCGTCCTTGCCGCGTTCGCCGAATTGGTCTGCCTGCGCGCCATCAGCGATGAGGGCGTGCCGGAAAGCGAGGCGGTGCTGCTGAACTTGTCGCTGAACCATCTGGGCAGCGGGCCGCGGGGCACCCTGGTTCAGGGTGAGGCGCGGCTGATCCGGCGCAACTGGTCACAACTGGTGACCGAGTTCCGCATCCACGACGGCGATCGCCCCCTGGCGGCCGGCAGCGCGCTGTGGAGCCTGGCCGGCGCGTGACGGGCCCGGCGACGGTATCCTTTCGATAACCCCACCCGCCTTATGATGACGACGAACGGGCCGTCTGCCAGGCATTGGTCTGGTCCGTGGTGAACACGCCCAACTGATCGCCCGTGAAGGCGTTGGCTTGCGCCGAGTGCATCGATTGGATCTGGTTCGGGCTCAGGCCCGGTATCTGATCGGTGGTGAACATCGGCACCTGGTTGACCGTGAACTCACGGATATCGTCCGTGCTCAGCGAGATCAGTTGCTGTGTCGTCAGCGCGTCAATCTGCGCGCTGCCCAGCAGCGAAATCTGCGTGCCGGTGAGGGCGGACAGGTTGTCGGTGCTGAGGCCCGCGATCTGCGCCGTGGTCAGGGCGGCAACCTGCGCCGGCGTCAGATTTTGGATACGATCTGTGGCCAGGGCGTCCAACTGGTCGGTATTGAGCGACTTCACCTGGGTCAGCGACAGGCCCGCCACCTGGGACACGGTCAGGGCGGCGGCCTGGTCGGTGGTCAGCGCGCCGACTTGGCTGGTGCTGAACGCGGCCAACTGCCCAGCCGTCAGGGTGGACACTTCGGCCGTGGTCAGGGCCTCGATCTGGTTGGTGGTCAGCGCCCCAATTTGGGAGGCGGAGAACTCCCGGATATCGGAGGTGGTCAGCGCGCTCAACTGGCTGGTGGTCAGCGCCTGGATCTGGGCCGTGTTCAGCACCGAGGCTTGCGGCGCGCTCAGCGCCGACAGGTTGTCGGTGCGCAGGCCGGATATCTGGGCCGTGGTGAGCGATGAGACCAGGGTGGCCGACAGGCCCCGGATCTGTGCCGTGCTCAGTGTGTTCAGCTGATCGGTGCTGAGTGTCTGGAACTGCGTGACCGACAGGCTGCTCAATTGCGCGTTGCTCAGCGCCGACAGCAACGCGGTGCCGAAGCCGGCGACCTGGGTCGTGCTGAAGGCCTGCAACTGCGTCGCCGTCAGGGCGCGGACGTCGGCCGTGGCCAAGGCCGCCAACTGGTCGGTGTCGAGAACCTTGACCTGGGCGGCCGTCAGGCTGGCCACCTGCGTGGGGAGCAGGGCGGCCACCTGGCTGGTGGTCAGCGCCTGGACCTGGGCGGTGGTCAGGGCCGCGGCCTGCTGGCTGGTCAGGGCCGAAATGTGGGCGGTGTCCAGGGCCGTCAACTGGTCCGTGGTCAACTGGGCCGCCTGCGCCGCCGTGAATTCCGTGATGTCCGTCGAGGTCAGGGCGTTCAGCTGCCCGCTGCCCAGCGATTGCACCTGGGCGCTGGTCAGGCTGGCCACCTGCGTGGGGCTCAGGGCGGACAGGTTGCTCGTGCTGAGGCCTGAAACCTGATCGGTGGACAGCGCCGCCACCTGCGCGGTCGTCAGGGCGCTGGCGTCGTCGGTGCTCAGGGCGTTCAACTGGCTGGTCGACAGCACCACGGCCTGCGCGGTGGTCAGGCTGGCCACCTGGGCCGTGGTCAGGGCCTGAAGGACGGTGCTGACCAGGCCGCCGACCTGGGCGGTACCGAGACTGGCCACCTGCCGGGTCGTCAGGGCGACGATGTCCGCCGTGGACAGGGCGTTCAGTTGGTCGGTCCCCAGCGCGTTCAGTTGCTGGGTGGTCAGGCTGGCCACCTGGGCGGTGGTGAGGGTCGAGAGGAAGGGCGTGCCCAGCTCGCTGACCTGGTCCGTCGTCAGGGCCGCGACCTGGCCGCCCGTCAGCGTCTGCACCGTGTCGGTGCTGAACGCGCTGACCTGGGCTGTGGACAGGGCGGCCACCTGAGCGGCCGACAAGCTGGTCACCTGAGTGGTGGTGAGCGCCGCGACCTGGTCGGTGCGCAGGCTGGCGACCTGGGCGGTGGTCAAGCCGCCCACTTGGGCGGTGGACAGGGCCGTCAGCTGGTTGGTGCCCAAGGCGGACAGCTGGTCCGTGGTCAAGGCACCCACCTGGGCCGCCGTGAACTCCCGGATGTCGGCGCTGGTCAGGCTGTTCAACTGGCCGCTGGTCAGCGCCTCCACCTGGGCGCTGGTCAGGGTGCCCACCTGGGTGGAACTGAGCGCGGACAGGGCGTCGGAGCCCAGGCTGGCGACTTGGTCGGTGGTCAGCGCCGTCACCTGCGCGGCGGTCAGCGCGCGGGCGTCGGCGGTGGGCAGGACCCCCAGCTGGACGGTGGACAGTGCCGCGACCTGCGCGGTCGACAGGCTGCCGATCTGGCTGGTGCTCAGCGTCACCAGGAAATCGGTGGCGAGCTGCGAGATCTGGACGGTCGTCAGGGCCTGGATCTGGGATGCGGTCAGGGCCCGGGCGTCGTCGGTGGAAAAGGCGTTCAACTGGTCCGTGGTCAGTGCCGGCACTTGGCCGGCGGTCAGGCTGGTCACCTGGCTGGTGGTCAGGGCCGCGACGACGTTGGTAGCCAAGCCGCCAATCTGGTCGGTGGTCAAGGCGGCGACCTGGGTCGCGGTCAATTTCTGAACGGTGTCGCTGGCCAGGGCGTCCAACTGGCCGGTGGTCAGGGCCTTGACCTGCGTGGCCGACAGGCTGGCCACCTGCGCCGTGGTCAGGGACGCCACCTGTCCGGTGCCCAAAGTGGTGATCTGCGCCGTGGTCAGGCCGGCGACCTGGGTGGTGGTGAGGGCGGTCAGCTGGTCGGTGCCCAGGGCGGACAATTGGCCGGTGGTCAGCGCGCCCACCTGGGTCGCCGTGAACTCCCGGATGTCGGCGCTGGTCAGGCCGTTCAGCTGGTCCGTGGTCAGGGATTGGACCTGGGCGCTGGACAGGCTGGGCACCTGCGCGCTGCTCAAGGCGGAGAGGTTGGTCGTGCCCAGGGCCGATAGTTGGTCCGTGGTCAGATAGCTCACCTGGGTGCCGGAAAGCTCTCGCACGTCGGCGGTGGTCAGGCTGTTCAGCTGATCGGTGGTCAGGGACCGGACCTGGGCGGAGGTCAGGCTGGCCACCTGGCTCGCGCCCAGGGCGGACAGGGCGTCGCTGCCCAGGCTGGCCACCTGGTCGGTGGTCAACGCCGTGACCTGGGCGGCGGTCAGCGCGCGGGCGTCGGCGGTGGGCAGCGTTCCCAATTGGTCCGATGTCAACGCCTTGATCTGCGTGGCCGACAGGCTGCCGACCTGGGTGGAGCTCAAGGCCGCCAGGAAGTCGCTGCCCAGGCTCGCCACCTGGTCGGTGCCCAGGTTGGTCAGTTGCGCCGCCGTTAGGGCCCGCGTCTCGGCCGTGGTCAAGGCGTTCAACTGGTCCGAGGTCAATGCCCGCACCTGCAGCGAGGTCAGGCTGGTGACCTGGGACGTGGTCAGCGCGGCCAGGGCGTCAGTGCCCAGCCCCGCCACCTGGGCCGTGGTCAGCGCCGCCACCTGCGTGCCCGTCAGCTTCTGCAGGTTCGCGGTGGGCAGGGCCGCCAGCTGGTCGGTCGACAGCGCCGCCACCTGGCCGGCGGACAGGGTGGTCAGTTGCGCGGTGGTGAGGGCCGCGACCTGGTCGCTGGTCAGCGCCTTCACCTGGGATGTGGACAGCCCGGCCAACTGCAGGGAGGTCAGCGCCGTCAGCTGGGTGGTGCCCAGGACCGACAGCTGGTCGGTGCTGAGCGCTCCCACCTGGGTGGCGGTGAATTCACGCGCGTCGGCGGTCGACAGCGCGTTCAACTGGTCGGTGGTCAACGCGCGGATCTGCGCGCTGCCAAGGCTGGGCACCTGGGTGCTGCTGAGGGCGGACAGGTTGGCGGTGCTGAGCGACGAAAGCTGGTCCGTCGTGAGGAACGACACCTGGGCGGCGGAAAATTCGCGGATGTCGGCCGTTGTCAGGCTGTTCAGCTGGTCCGTGCCCAGCGCCTGGATCTGGGCGCTATTCAGGCCGGTGACCTGGCTGGCGCTCAAGGCCGACAGGGCGTCGGTGCCCAGTTCGGACACCTGGTCGGTCGATATGGCCGCCAGTTGCGTCGCCGTCAGGGCGCGGGCGTCGGTGGTGGTGAGGCCGGCCAGCTGGTCGGAGGTCAGGGCCCGGATTTGCCCGGTGCTCAGGGCGGCCACTTGGGCGGTGCTGAGCCCCGCCAGGGTGGCGGTCTGCAGGCTGGCCACCTGGGCCGTGGTCAGGGCGGCGATCTGGCCGGGCGTGAATTCCCGCAGGTCGGAACTGGCCAGCGCGTTCAACTGGTCGGCCGTCAGCGACTGCACCTGCGTGTTGGTCAGGCTCTGCACCTGGGTGCTGCCCAGGGCGGACAGGGCGTCGGTGCCCAGCGTCGCGACCTGCGCCGTCGTCAGGCCCTGGACCTGAAGCGCGCTGAGGGCGCGGATATCCGCCGTGGACAGCGAGGCCACCTGATCCGATCCCAGCGTGCGCAGCTGAGCCACCGTCAGGCTGGCCACTTGGGACGTGCTGAGGGCGGACAGGGCGCCGCTGCCCAGGGCCGAGACCTGGGCGGTGGTCAGGGCCGCGATCTGGGTGACCGTGAACTCCCGTATGTCGGCGGAATTGAGGGCGTTCAGCTGGTCGCTGGTCAGCGCCTGGATTTGCAGGCTGCCCAGCACCGCCACCTGGGCGCTGTTCAGCGCCGACAGGTTGGCCGTGGACATGGCCGCGATTTGCGCGGTGGTCAGCGCCGCGACCTGCGCCGCCGTCAGGTTCTGGACCGTCGCCGTGCCCAGCGCGCCCAATTGCTCCGCGTCCAGGCCCTTCATCTGGACGGCCGTGAGGCTGGCCAGCTGGGCCGTGGTCAAGGCCGCCACCTGGTCGGTGGTCAACGCCGACAATTGGGTTGAGGTCACGCCCGTCAGTTGCGCGGTGGTCAGCGCCGTCAGGTTGTCGGTGTCCAGGGCGGCGATCTGGGCCGTGCCCAGCGCCGTCAATTGGCTGGCGGCGAATTCCCGCATGTCGGCCGTGGTCAGGCCGTTCAACTGGTCCGTGGTCAGGGCGCGAATCTGGGCGCTGCCCAGCCGCTGGACCTGGGCGCTGGTCAACGCGGACAGGTTGGCGGTGCCCAGGCCGGCGACCTGCGCCGTCGTCAGGGCCGCCACCTGGATGCTGGTCAGCTTCTGCACCGTGGCGGTGCCCAGGGCGTCCAGCTGGTCGGTCGACAGCGCCTTGAGCTGGTTGACGGACAGGCCGGCGACCTGCGCCGTGGTCAGGCCGCCCACTTGGTCGGTGCCGAGCGCCGCCACCTGGGCGGTGGTCAGGGCGGCGGTCTGGAGGGAGGTGAGGGCGGCCAGGCTGCCGGTGTTCAGGGCCGCCACCTGGTCGGTGGTGAGCGCCGCGACCTGCAGACTGGTGAACTCGCGGATATCCGCCGTGGTCAGCGCGTTCAACTGGTCGGACCCCAGCGCCTGAACCTGGGCGGTGGTGAAGGCGGCGACCTGGACGGAGTTCAGGGTCGACAGCACGCCGCTGGTCAGGAAGGGCACCTGGCCCGTGCCCAGCGCCGACAGTTGCGTCGCCGTCAGCGCCTTGGCATCCACCGTCGACAAGGCCGCCAGCTGGTCCGAGGTCAGCACCCGGACCTGCGCCGTGGTCAGGCCCGCCACCTGGGCGGTGCTGAGCGCGGTGACAGCGCCCGTGGTCAGGCCCGCCGTCTGGCTGGTGGTCAGGAAGGCGATCTGGGCGGCGGTGAATTCCCGAATGTCGGCGCTGGACAGTGCGGCCAACTGGTCGGTGGTCAGCGCCTTGACCTGGGTGGAGGACAAGCTGGCCGTCTGCGCGCTGCTCAGGGCCGACAGGTTGTCGGTTCCCAGCCCCGCCACCTGGGCGCTGGTCAGGCCGCTCAACTGGGTGACGGTCAGGGCGCGGACGTCGGCGGTGGAGAGGGCCGCCAACTGGTCGGTGGTAAAGGAACCCACCTGGGCCTTGGTGAATTCCTGGATGTCGGCGGTGGTCAGCGCCGCCAGCTGATCGGTGGTCAGCGCCTGGATCTGATTGGAGGTGAGGGCGGAGATCTGGGTGGCCTTCAGGGCCTTGAGGTCGTCAGTCTCCAGCGCGGCCAGGTCGGCTTCGCTGAACGCCTGCAGCTGGGACGCGGTGAAGACCATCTGGCTGACCTGGAAGGCGATGGCCTGCGCGGTGGTCATCGCCTTGATCTGCGCGGTGGTCAGCGCTTGGACATCCTGCGTCGTCAACCGCTGGATGTTGGCTGTCGTGACGGCGGCGAACTGCGCCGGCGTCAGATAACTGATCTGCGAAACCATACCCACCCCCGACCGCATCTCTTTGAGATGCCGCGTGTTCGGCGTATTAACCCGCACCCCTTTTGGGTGTCGCCACGGCAGCGTGGCATGACGTCCGCCTTCCCCCACGCTCCCTCATGGAGGCGTCGGATCAAGGTATTGAGACACACGACGCCCGGACGTCCCTTTGGATCGCCATGAATTGGGCGGCGCGATGCCAATCGCAAGATTGCATTCAGATAATGAATGTATCCGTTTTCGTGGTGTTTCGCATCCACGATTGCACGGTGCGGCTTTGTGCCCGACGGAAGGCCGCCTTGCGGCAACTGTCATGGCCCGCCGCTGCGGGCCGCGGCCAAAAAAAACGCCGGCTGTCTCGAAGACAGCCGGCGAAGATGAAGGGAGCCTCATAAGGAGGTTGAAGGCTTGAGAGTGTCAAATCCGTCACGGTCAAGCCCCTCTTATATAGCTCCGACGTGGATTGATGAAAAGTTAAAAAACCGTGGCAAGCGTGTCACACTTCAAAAAAGTCCTCGTGGTTACCCCCAAAGGCTCAATCGCCCCGGACCTCCTCCACCATCTCCTCCAATCGGGCGAAGTCGCGGACGAGGAGGGAGTTGTCCTGGCGGACCACCAGCTTGTCGCGCGACAGGTCGCCCAGCACGCGGGCGACCGTTTCGCGGGTGGTGCTGACCCGCGCCGCGATGTCGCTGTGGATCGGGATGGGGGAGATGGCGGCGGTGTTGTCGGACTTCAACGTGGGCTTGGCCAGGCGCAGCAGTTCGGCATGGACCCGGTTGTTGGCGCCCAGCGTCGACAAATCCATGATCCGTCCGGTGGCGGAACGAACGATGCTGGCCAGCCGGGTCATGACGCCCCAGGCGATGATGGGGTTCTGGGTCACCACCTGCTGGAACAGCCGCGGCGACATGAAGGCGACCATGACCTCGCTCAGCGCCACGATGCTGGCCGACCGCGCCTCGCCGTCGATGGCCGACAGTTCACCCAGATAGCCGCCGGCCTCCACATCGTCGAAGGTGACCTCGCGGCCGGAGAGGGAGTAGTTCACCACCCGCACCCGGCCTTCGACGATGAAGCAGACGTCGCGGCTGTCCGACGCGCGGTCGATCACCTGTTCCTGGGGGTGGAAATGACGCCAGCTGCATTGCTTGGCCAGGCTGGCGCGCTGGTCGGCCGTCAGAGGGGCCAGCAGTTCGATGCTGTCGAGGGACGCGGCTTCGATCACGGGATGGGCTCCGGATAGGGGCGTTTGCGGCGTGGCTCCCGGTCCGGCAGCCACGCCCGGCCCCCGCACAGATCCCGGGGGCCTTTCACAAGGGCTGGCCGGACAATAACGATCCGCGCGCCCGCCGTAAACGGCCCCACGCCCTTTGGTGGTGGCTGTTAACCAAAGAGGGGGGCAGGGCCGGGCGGGCGCTCAGGGCTGCGCCGCCGCGCCCCGGCGCGGGGCCAGCGCCGCCTCTTCCACCCGGATGCGGTGGGCCAGCAGCAGAGCGTTGGCGATGGAGAAGATCAGGGCCAGGCGCCAGGCGCCGAACGCCAGCGGCACGGCCGCGATCTCAGCCACCACCACGCAGTAATTGGGATGCCGTACCCAGCGGAAGGGGCCGCGCCGCACCAGCGGGGCTTGGGGCAGGGTGATGATGCGGGTCGTCCAGTAGGGGCCCAGGGTGCGGATGACCCAATAGCGTGCCAGTTGCAGGGGAATCAGCAGGGCCACCAGGGGCCAGACGATGGGCGCGTCGGCCGGGACGAACAGGAACAGCGCGGCCAGCCAGGCGCTATGAAGCACGATGAACAGCGGATAGTGCGCCCGCCCCACCTCCTGGCCGCCTTGGGCCAACAGGCGGCGGGTGTTGCGGTTGGCCACGCGCAGCTCCGCCAGGCGCTGCACGGCCAGCAAGAGGACGACGATTTGCGGGGGGCCGAAAGCGAATCCGTCCATGGCTTAGAACCGCATCAGGCCCAGGGCGGCGATGAAGCCGGGCCCCAGGGCGGACAGCAGATGCAGGCCCCGCGCGCCCTGGCGCACGCGGCGTTCCAGCACGAACAGCACGGTCGCGGCCGACATGTTGCCATGCTGGCGCAGCACGTCGCGGGCGTCCGCCAGCCCATCGGTGGCCGGGGCCAGGACCTCCTCCAGCGCGTCCAGCACCTTGGTGCCGCCGGGATGGCAGATGGTTCCGGCGAGGTCGGACAGCGTTACGCGCTGGCGATCCAGGAAACCGGCGACCACCTCGGGCAGCTTCTCCCGCACCAGGGTGGGGATGCTCTGGGCGAAGATGACGCCCATGCCGTCGTCCTCCACCTGCCAGCCCATGATGCCCAGGCTGTCGGGCCAGCGGTGCTCGGCCGACGCCAGGAAGGCGGGGCCCGCCTCATGGTCTTTGGGATCGGCGCGCAGGATGGCCGCGGCCCCGCCGTCGCCGAACAGGGCGGTGGCGATGACGTTGGCCTTGGACAAATCGCCCCGCCGGAAGCTGAGGGCGCACAGCTCCACCACCAGCAGCAGGACGTTGGCGCCCGGCCGGGCGGTGGCCCAGGTGGCGGCCCGCGCCAGGCCCAGCACGCCGCCGGCGCAGCCCAGGCCAAACAGGGGCATGCGCTCCACGTCGGGCCGCATGCCCAGGCGCTGCATGATCAGCGCGTCCAGGCTGGGCGTGGCGATGCCGGTGGAGGAGACCGCGACGATGGCGTCCACGTCGGTGGGCTTGAGGCCCGCCCGCTCCAGCGCCTGGGTGGTGGCGCGGGCCAGCACGTCGACGGCATGATCCAGGTACAGCCTGTTGCGCTCCGCCCAGCCGTGCGGCTCCAGATACCACTCCAGCGGCACGCAGGAGGCGCGACCCTCGATGCCGGCATGGGTGAAGACGGGGGCCAGGCGGTCGAAATCGCGCAGCCGATGGGCGAAGACCTGGCGGGCACCGGCCAGCGCCTGCTCCTGCGTCAGGCGATAGGGGGGCAGGGCGGTGGCGATGGACAGCAGCCGGGCGGGGGCAGGCGGGGTGCTGAATCCAGGTGCGGCGCTGGCCATGGTCATGTTCGTCCTTCCCTGTTGTCAGCGTGTACTACGGCCAGCGGCCGGCAATGGTTCATGGGGCGCCGCCGGAGACGTTGCCCGGAACCCAGCCATGCTAAGGGGAAGGGGCCCCGCCAACATGCGCCACTTTGGCGGGGTGGGCCGTCCGGCAGCGGTTGGAATAAATCCGCGCGCGGTTCCGTCGGGCCCGGACCTGTCAGGATGGCGCCCCGCACCCATGTCATTGCGGATCATCCCTGTGACGAAGGTCATCCCGTGAACGTGGAAGCCTCACACCATGTCGACTGTTCCGACATCGGGCCGGACGGCTATTACGACTATTATTATGCCTACACCATCTGGCGCTTTTCCGATGGGGGGCAGCGTGTCCTGATCGTTCGGGGCTATGATGATGAAACGAACGCCACCTTACGGGCGTGGGAGAACCCGGACGGCACCCGCGACCCCGTGGGGGCGGTCGACCTGTTCCATCCCCTAGTCCGCCAAGCCATGGAGCATCTGCGCCGCGAGGGGCGTTCGGTCCAACGGCTGAGCCCCTACGGCATCGTGTCGGCCACCCCCATGCGGGGGTGGGCCAAGGCGCTCACGCTCGGGCTGGGTTATTGGCTGGGATGGCTGGCGATGATCTTCAAATCACCATCAGGGCCGCCAGGCCCACGAAGATGAGGGCCAGAGGCGCTAGGCCGAGGGTAAGTCTCAGCCGGCCTATAGGGCTGGGCTGGTCGGCGGGGATGGAGCGGGCGCGATAAGCCCCGATCAATCCCATGCTCGCCATTCCGCCCAATGCGCCCCCCAGAACGGAGCCGACAAGGGCGCCCCGGCTGGTTGGCAGGTCGTGTCTCATGATGAAAATCACCATCGGTATCAAGCCGAACCCCAAGCCCAACAAGACGTGCCTGACGATGGTCAACGTTCGCAGGCTGACCTTATCGGCCGCGGGGCCCGTTGGGGTGGCGGCGGAAGTGGGCGTGGCGACCATGGCGTATCTCCTGAAAGGGGGCGGGACCCCATGGGACATACGGCGCCGATCCCGCGCTGCAACTGTGCGGAGGAAATAGCCCGGCGGCACAAGTTTCCGGTTGCGGGTGCCCTCCCTTATGGGCCCACCGTCAGTGATGCGTTAAAGCCATCCATTATTGCCTGTGAGGAAACAACCTCATTTTCCTGGTAGAACTTCTCAATTCCTTCATCTGTCATGGATATTCCGCCAAACTCTTTAAGTATTTCATAATAATTGTCCTCCAGAATTTTTGAGGATGGGTCGAGGTTTGTAATGCAGACGGTGCCCGTCGGTGTCGTGTCGACGAGCGTGATGTGCAGGTCTTTTCTATATTTCTTCAATATCGGTATCATTTTCCAGACGTCGCCGGTCCACCATCCGGCATAGCTCTGATTTGTTCGCTGTGGCGCATTGTGCTGCCTTTCAGTCATTTCCGCATTCACGGGCAGACAGTCATCCAGCATGATGAGGCTGTGTCGATGGCAGTTTTTTTCGCTGTTTATAAAATCTCTCAGCAAATATTCAAATTGATGGAGGCCATCAAGGAATACAACATCAAGCGTATCGCCTGATATTGCTCTCGCATCATGATCCCTGAAGAATTGGTCGCTGGTCTTTTGGTATAAGAAAAGGGACGGCTTCGTGCCGATGGGGCTTGAGCTGAACTGGAAACAAGGATCGACGCCGATTGCGGAGCAGTCGACCATTGCCAAGGTGGAACCATCGCGAACGCCGATCTCCATGTAGGTTCTAGCCATTTTTGACTTGACCATTTTTTGTATGAACACTCGGAAATCGATGCCGACATGATTGCGATGATACATGATGGCTCCAAATAAAATTATAAATTGAAATCAGTGGGGCCGGGTCTTGGATTTTCCAATCAAGCATTACGCCGCCGTTGGGACGGGGTGCTCTCAACCGGACCGTAGTGTGCGCACCGCCTCATCCCGCTGGAACAGGTAGAGCAGCACGCGCAGGGCCTGGCCGCGCGGGGTTTCCAGGTCGGGGTCGCGGGCCACCATCAGGCTGGCGTCGTCGCGGGCGGTGGCCAGCAGGTCGGCATGCACGGTGATGTCGGCCATGCGGAACTCCGGCAAACCCGACTGGCGGGTGCCCAGCACCTCACCGGCGCCGCGCAGCTCCAGGTCCTTCTCCGCGATGAGGAAGCCATCCTCGGTGGAGGTCATGACGTCCAGGCGGGCGCGGGCGGTCTCGCCCAGGGGGGCGGTGTACAGCAGCAGGCAGGCGGAAGCGCGGTCGCCGCGTCCCACCCGGCCGCGCAGCTGGTGCAGCTGGGCCAGGCCGAAGCGTTCGGCATGCTCCACCACCATGATGGTGGCCTCCGGCACGTTCACGCCCACCTCGATGACGGTGGTGGCCACCAGCACGGACAGCTCGCCGGCGGCGAAGCGGGCCATGACGGCGTCCTTCTCCGTGCCCTTCATCTTGCCGTGCACCAGACCGACGCACCCGCCCAGCCGTTCCATCAGCGTGGCATGTCGCAGGGTGGCGTTGGCGAGGTCCACGGTTTCCGACTCGTCCACCAGGGGGCAGACCCAATAAACGCGCTGCCCGGTCTTGATGGCGGCGGCCACGCGTTCCACCACCTCCTCGATGCGGTCGGCCGCGGCGGCGCGGGTCACCACCGGCTTGCGCCCCGGCGGCTTTTCCATCAGGCGGCTGACGTCCATGTCGCCATAGGCGGTCAGGGTCAGGGTGCGGGGGATGGGGGTGGCGGTCATGACCAGGGTGTCGACGCCGCGCCCCTTGGCCGCCAGGGCCAGGCGCTGGTGTACGCCGAACTTGTGCTGCTCATCGATGATGGCCAGCGCCAGGTCGCGGAAGGCCACGTCCTCCTGAAACAGGGCGTGGGTGCCGATCAGGATATCGATCTCTCCCGAGGCCAGGCGGTCCAAGACTTGCTGGCGCGCCTTACCCTTGTCGCGGCCGGTCAGCAGGGCCAGGCGGATGCCGGCGGCGTCGGCCAGGTCGGCCAGGCTTTCGGCATGCTGGCGCGCCAGGATTTCCGTGGGCGCCATCAGGGCCGCCTGGGCCCCGGCCTCCACCGCCGTCGCCATGGCCATCAGCGCCACGATGGTCTTGCCGCTGCCCACGTCGCCCTGCAGCAGGCGCAGCATGCGCTCCGCCTTGCCCATGTCGGCGTCGATCTCCACCAGCGCCTGGGCCTGCGCGCCGGTCAGCTGATAGGGCAACGCCGCCTGGATGCGGGCCCGCAGGCGGCCATCGCCCACCGTGGCGCGGCCGGCCAGCCGGCGCTGGTGCCACCGTACCAGAGCCAGGGCCAGCTGGTTGGCCAGCAGCTCGTCATAGGCCAGGCGCTGGCGCAGGGGACTCAGGGGGTTGACGTCCTTCTCACCCTGGGGATCGTGCGCCGCCGTCAGCGCCGCCTTCCAGGCTGGCCAGCCCTGGCGCTCCAGCCATGCCGGGTCCTGCCATTCCTCCAGCTCGGGCGTGCGGGCCAGGGCCGCCTGGATGGCGGTGCGCAGCGGCTTGGGGTTCAGGCCGCCCGTCAGGGGATAGACCGCCTCCACCTCCTGCGGCGGCGCGCCTTCCTCCACCGGGGCGAAATGGTCGGGGTGGGGCATCTGCAGCAGGCCGTTGAAACGCTCCACCTTGCCGCTGACCACCACCATGGTCCCCTGGGGCAGCTTCTTCTCCAGCCAGTCGCCCTTCACATGGAAGAACACCAGCTCCATCTCCCCGGTATGGTCGGTGCAGCGCACGCGGTAGGGGCGGTGGCGCTGCACCGGCGGCATGTGGCCGTCCACCCGCACCGTCAGGGTGACGATGCGGCCCTCCGGCGCCTCACTGATGCTGGGGGCGTTGGCGCGGTCCAGGACGCCGGTGGGCAGATGCCACAGGATGTCCGCCACATGCGGGCCGGTCAGCCGCTCCGCCAGCTTGCCCAGGCGGGGCCCCAGGCCCGGCAGGCTGGTGATGGGCGCGAACAGGGGATAGAGGACGGGCGGACGCAACGGGGCAGGCTCCAGGACGCAAAACCGTGGGCATATGCCTATATGTTAGCGGGCCCGCTTGTCGACCGGCTACCCTCGTGGTGTCTCTTGGCGGCGAGGCGTGTTTACGATGTGTTCTTTTTGGGGTATGATGGAAGCATCCCAAGCGGCGGAGCCGACATGACCAAGATGATGTCTGACAGCATAAGGCTGGAGCCTGAGCTTAACGACCAGGTGACCGCGCTGGCGGAAGCTTTGGACCGATCGCCGTCCTGGGTGATTGAACAAGCTGTCCGGGATTATCTCGCGGTCCAGGAAGGGCATTTGGCGGCCATTGATCAGGGGTTGCGCGAGGCTGACGCGGGCTTGCTAATTCCGCATGAAGAGGTTGCCGCATGGATTGAGTCGCTGGGCACACCGGGGGAATTGCCTATGCCCAGGCCGAAATAAGGTTCGGCATGCGCCTCCGTTGGTCCCCGTCGTCCTTGAGGGACGTGGTGTCCTTGCAAGCCCATATCGCCCAGCATGATCCGCAGGCTGCGGAAAATCAGCTTCGGCAAGTTGTTATGGCGGCCAAAGGGCTGGTCCGGTTTCCGGAGATGGGGAGGCAGGGCGGCGCCCCGGCACGCGGGAGCTTGTCGTTACCCGAACACCTTATCTGATCGCCTACAGGATACGGGGTGACAGGATCGACATTCTGCGCGTACTTCATGGCCGGCAGCTTTGGCCGGATGCCTTGAAATAAGTTCGGCCGCTCGCGCGTTCCCATCATCAAGGCTTTCCGATCATGTCCACCGACGACCTGTCCGAAACGTTTCCGGCCGAAGACGCCCTGGCCGTGCGCCGCAAGCGCCTGATCTTCCGCAGCTGGCATCGCGGGATGAAGGAAATGGACCTGCTGATGGGCACCTTCGCCGAAAAGCATGTGCCCACCTTCACCGTGGAACAGCTGGACCGCTATGAGCATTTGCTGGATTTGAACGACCCGGACGTCTTCGACTGGCTGCTGGGTCGCGCACCCTTCCCGGATGACCTGGACGCGGACCTGATGGCCCTGCTGCAGGCCCACCGCGTCGCCTGATTTTTCCGTCACCGCCTAACGCCTGGCTTCCCCCATGCCCCACACCGCGCCCGACACCGTGCTGCCGTCCGCCTTGCTTTCCAGCCTTAACCCCGACACGCCGCGCCGCCTGCTGGTGGCCGGCGCGCCGGAGGGGCATGACGCGCGCGTGCTGGCTGACTTGGCGCGGCGGGCGGGGGCGTCGGGCCTGCTGCACGTGGCGCTGGATGACACGCGCATGGCCCGGGTGCAGGAGGCTTTGGCCTTCTTCGCGCCCGACGTGGCGGTGCTGCCCTTCCCGGCGTGGGACTGCCTGCCCTATGACCGCGTCTCGCCCAACGGCGACATCGTGGCCCGGCGTATCGAGACGCTGACGACCCTGCTGGGCGCGCGGCCGAAAGGCCCCTTCGTCGTCCTCACCACCCTGAACGCCGCCCTGCAGAAGGTGCCGCCGCGCCTGGCCTTCCGCAACGCCACCTTCGGCGCCAAGGTCGGCGGCCGCCTCAACGTCGATGAGCTGCAGCGCTTCCTGGCCAACAACGGCTACACCCGCGCCCAGACGGTGCGTGAGCCGGGTGAGTACGCCGTGCGTGGCGGCATCATCGACCTGTTCCCGCCGGCGACGGCGGAGCCGTTGCGCCTGGACCTGTTCGGGGATGAGCTGGAAGGCGTGCGCGCCTTCGATCCCATGACCCAGATGACCACGGAAAAGCGGGCGGGCGTGGACCTCAAGCCCATGTCGGAGGTGTTCCTGGACGAACCCTCCGTCCAGCGCTTCCGCACCGGCTATCGCGAGCTGTTTGGCGCGGTCACCGACAGCGATCCGCTGTATGAGGGCATCAGCGCCGGCCGCAAGATGCCGGGCATGGAACATTGGCTGCCCCTGTTCCACGCCGGGCTGGACACGCTGTTCGACTACGTCCCGGCCGCGATGGTCAGCCTGGACGCGCAGGCGGAGGAGGCGCGCGACGCCCGCCTGTCCCAGGTGGCGGATTTCTATGACGCCCGCCGCACCTTCCAGGAGGTGGAGAAGAAGTCCGGCACGCCGGTCTACAAGCCGGTGCCGACGGCCAGCCTGTTCCTGGACGGCGACGCCTGGGACCGCCACCTGGCCCTGCGCTGCGTCGCCCAGCTATCGGCGTTTGCCGCTGTGGAGGGGGGCGCCAACCCCAACCTGGTGGACGCCGGTGGCCGCCGGGGGCGGGATTTCGCCGACGCCCGCGCCAACCCGGACGTGAACGTCTTCAAGGCTTTGGGTCAGCATATCGACCAGTTGCGCGCCGATGGCCGCCGCGCGGTGGTCGCCGGCTACAGCCAGGGCGCCCGCGACCGCCTGGCCAAGATGCTGAAGGAACACGGCATCAACCCGGCCCTGACCGCCGACAGCTGGGCGGAGGTGGGCGCGCAGGAGGCCAAGGCCACCGCCGTCATCGTGCTGGGCATCGACACCGGCTTCACCACCGGCGACCTGGCGGTCATCACCGAGCAGGACATCCTGGGCGACCGCCTGGCCCGCCCGTCGCAGAAGAAGCGCCGCGCCGCCAACTTCATCGCCGAGGCCGCCAGCCTGTCGCCCGGCGACCTGGTGGTGCACGTCGATCACGGCATCGGCCGTTACGATGGGCTGGAGACGCTGACCGTCACCGGCGCCCCGCATGACTGCCTGCGCATCCTCTACGACGGCGGCGACAAGCTGTACGTGCCGGTCGAGAACATCGAGGTGCTGTCCCGCTTCGGCTCCGAGGAATCGGGCGCGCAGCTGGACAAGCTGGGCGGTGTCGGCTGGCAGTCGCGCAAGGCCCGCGTCAAGAAGCGGCTGAAGGACATGGCGGACGCGCTGCTGCGCATCGCCGCCGAGCGCGCCCTGCGCAAGGCCCCGCCCATCGAGGTGCCGGACGGCGTCTATGACGAGTTCGCCGCCCGTTTCCCCTATGCCGAGACGGATGACCAGCTGAAGGCCATCGAGGATGTGCTGGAGGATTTGAACTCCGGCCAGCCCATGGACCGCCTGGTGTGTGGCGACGTCGGCTTCGGCAAGACCGAGGTGGCCCTGCGCGCCGCCTTTGTCGCGGCCATGAGTGGCCTGCAGGTGGCGGTGGTGGTGCCCACCACCCTGCTGGCCCGCCAGCATACCCGCACCTTCGAGAAGCGCTTCGCCGGCCTGCCCGTGCGCCTGGGGCACCTGTCGCGCCTGGTGACGGCGAAAGAGGCCAACCAGACCAAGGCCGGCCTGGCCGACGGCACCATCGACATCGTCGTCGGCACCCACGCCCTGCTGGCTAAGAGCATCCAGTTCAACCGCCTGGGCCTGGTCATCGTGGACGAGGAACAGCATTTCGGTGTGAAGCAGAAGGAACGGCTGAAGGAACTGCGCACCGACGTGCATGTCTTGACCCTGACCGCCACCCCCATTCCCCGCACCCTGCAACTGGCGCTGAGCGGCGTGCGCGAGCTGTCGCTGATCGCCACCCCGCCGGTGGACCGCCTGGCCGTGCGCACCTTCGTGCTGCCCTATGATCCGGTGGTGATCCGCGAGGCCATCTTGCGTGAGCATTATCGCGGCGGGCAGAGCTTCTACGTCTGCCCGCGCATCGAGGATCTGCCCAAGCTGCAGGAACGGCTGGCGGAGCTTGTGCCGGAGGTGAAGATCATCACCGCCCACGGCCAGATGCCGGCGGCGCAGTTGGAGGAGGTGATGACCGCCTTCGATGAGGGCAAGTACGACCTGCTGCTGGCCACCAACATCATCGAAAGCGGCCTGGACATCCCCAGCGCCAACACCCTGATCGTCCACCGCGCCGACATGTTCGGCCTGGCGCAGCTATACCAGGTGCGTGGCCGCGTGGGCCGGTCCAAGGTGCGCGGCTACGCCTACCTGACCTACCAGCCCAAGACCGTGCTGTCGCAGACGGCGCAGCAGCGCCTGCACGTCATCGAGACGTTGGACAGCCTGGGCGCGGGCTTCCAGCTGGCCAGCCACGACATGGACATCCGCGGCGCCGGCAACCTGTTGGGTGAGGAGCAGTCCGGCCAGATCCGTGAGGTGGGTGTGGAACTCTACCAGCAGATGCTGGAGGAGGCGGTGGCCGCCGCGCGCGGTGGCCTGACGGAGGCGCAGGCGGCGGAGGAACAGTGGACACCGCAGATCCAGCTGGGCATGCCCGTGCTGATCCCGGAAGACTACGTCGCCGACCTGGGCATCCGCCTGTCGCTCTACCGCCGTGTGGCGGACCTGGTGGACCGGGCGGAGATCGACGCCTTCGCCGCCGAGATGGTGGACCGCTTCGGCACCCTGCCGGGGGAGGTGGAGAACCTGTTGCGCCTGGTGGAGATCAAGCGCCTGTGCCGCGACGCCGGGGTACAGACCCTGGACGCCGGCCCCAAGGGCGCCGTCATCGGCTTCCGCAACAACGAATTCAAGAACCCGGCCGCCCTGGTCGGCTTCATCCAGCAGCAGGCCGGCACCGCCAAGATCCGGCCGGACCACAAGCTGGTTCTGCTGCGGCCCTGGGACAGCGCCGAAACCCGCATGGACGGCGTGCGCAAGCTGATGAGCGACCTGGCCAAGATGGCGGCGGGCGAGACGGTGAAGACCGACCCGCCCCCGCCGCCGCCGCCCCCGCCGCCGCCCAAGCCCCAGGGCAAGCCCGTCTCCGCCTGGGGCCACAAGCCGCCCCTGCCGGCCAGCAAGCTGAACCGCCCGGGTTTCTCCGCCCCGCCGCGCAGCCGGCGGTAGGGGCGCGAGGAAACGGTTGGCCCCGTGCCCTGGCGGTATAACCAATCCCCGCCTTCCGGATGTTGGCGGAGCGGGTTAAGATTCGGGATATGTCCTGGAGGGCAGGGGCCATGGTCAGGGTGCAAGAGCTTCTGGAACAAGCCGCCGCCGCCCGGCGGGCGGGCCGGCTGCCGGAAGCCATCGACCTGGCCAGCCAGGCCGTTACCCTGTCGCGCGCCAGTGGCCAGGAGGGTGGCGCCGATCTGCGCCAGGCGTTGACGCGGCTGGCACAGGCCTCGCGCGACCTGGGGCGTTACGATGACGCCCGATGCGCGCAGGAAGAGGCGGTGGCCCTATTGCGCGCGGATGGTGGCTTGCCCCTGGCGGGCGCCTTGCGGCACCTGGGCGGCATCCTCGACGACCAGGGCGCGCATGCGGAGGCGGCGCCGGTCTATGCAGAGATGATGGTCTTGTACCAGGCGGCGGACACCGCCCCGCTGGAGATGGCCAACGCCGTGCGTGCCCTGGCCTGTAATGCCGAGGGGCGCGGGAACCAGGGTGAGGCCGCAGTGCGATGGCAGGAGGCCCTCGACCGTTACGCCGTGCTCGACCAGCTGTTCCAACGAGACTATGGCCTGCCGGACAACCCCGGCGTCGCGGAGGCGCGGACCCGCCTTGCCCGCCTGCACGCCACGCCGCCCTGACGCAGCCCGGAACCGGGCGGAGAGGACATCTGCCCAACTATTCAGGCAAATAAATGAAATAATTTAATAAGCACCGATCCATGGGTGCAATTTCCAGTCGGGTGGGGCAACAATCGGCGCCAGTCCAATAAGAGATGGGAGAGCGCCGCCATGGCCGTCGACAGCAAGCACCCCGAAACCTTGGCCCTGCATGCCGGGTACCGCGCCGATCCCGCCACGGGGGCGGTGGCCGTGCCCATCTACCAGACGACGTCCTATCAGTTCCAAAGCACTGAGCACGCCGCCAACCTGTTCGCGCTCAAGGAACTGGGCAACATCTACACCCGTATCATGAACCCCACCACCGACGTGCTGGAACAGCGCCTGGCGGCGCTGGAGGGCGGGGTGGCGGCCTTGGCGGTGGCGTCGGGCCAGGCGGCCAGCACTTTCGCCATCCTGAACGTGGCCAGCGCCGGCGATAACTTCGTCACCTCCACCGACCTGTACGGTGGCACCTGGAACCTGTTCGCCAACACCTTCAAGCAATTGGGCATCGAGGCGCGCTTCGTCGATCCCTCGGATCCGGAGAACTTCCGCCGCGCCACCGACGACCGCACCCGCGCCTATTACGCCGAGACGCTGCCCAACCCCAAGCTGCGTGTCTTCCCCATCGCCGAGGTGGCGGCCATCGGGCGGGAATTGGGCGTGCCGTTGATCGTGGACAACACGGCCACCCCCATCATCGCCCGCCCGCTGGACCATGGCGCGGCCGTCGTCGTCTATTCCACCACCAAGTATATCGGCGGCCATGGCACCAGCATCGGCGGCGCCCTGGTCGATGGCGGAAATTTCGACTGGGAGGCGCACGCCGACCGTTTCCCCCTGCTGAACCAGCCGGACCCCAGCTATCATGGGGCGGTGTGGACCCAGGCGGTGAAGCCGCTGGGCCCCATCGCCTATATCCTGCGCGCCCGCGTCACCCTTTTGCGCGACATCGGCGCCGCCCTCAGCCCGTTCAACGCCTTCCAGGCCATCCAGGGGCTGGAAACCCTGCCGCTGCGCATACGGGAGCATAACCGCAACGCGGCGGCCGTCGCCGCCTTCCTGGCGGAGCATCCCAAGGTGGCCGACGTCATCCACCCCAGCCGTCAGACGGGCGAACTACGCCGCCGCGCCGACGCGGTGCTGAAGGGCGGCCATGGCGCCCTGGTGGGCTTCGAGCTGAAGGACGGGGCCGATGCCGGGCGCCGCTTCATTGATGCGCTGAAGCTGTTTTACCACGTCGCCAACATCGGCGATGCCCGCAGCCTGGCCATCCACCCGGCCAGCACCACCCATTCCCAGCTGTCGGTCGAGGACCAGGCGTCAACCGGCGTCACCCCTGGCTATGTCCGCCTGTCCATCGGCATCGAGCACATCGACGACATCCTGGCCGACCTCAGCCAGGCGCTGGACGCGGTGTGATGTGAAGGTACTGGCGCGGGATGGCCCCATCCCGCGCCAGCCTCCCCCGCAAGGGGGTCACTCGCTGCGCAACTCGATGCCGCCGGTGATGACGGGATCGGAACCCTGCGCCGGCGTGCCGGTGGGCACCAGCGACACGGTCGCCTTCTCCGGGTTCTTGCCCTCCGCTTCCAGCTTGGCGGCTAGGTCGGTGATGTCGAACACCTTGTCGACCCCGCCGTGGTCGGCATGGCCCGGCATGTCGACGGCGTCGAAGAAGGTGACGATGCCCACGTAGTTGGCGTCGGACGCCTCGGGCTTCGCCCCCTCCGGCAGGTTGAGATAGACTTGATAGGTGATGCCGGGGTGGATCTTGGCGTGCAGGCCGTGCAGCACCAGCAGCAGGCGCTGCGGTGCCGCCGCCCGCAGGCTCTTCTGGGTCTTCAGCGTGTTGCTGAGCGTGTTCTGCGGCGTGGTGGGCTGCAGCTCCACCTTTTGGGCTTGCGCGCCCAGGGTGACGGGGGCGGTCGCGTTGGGGGTCGGCTGGCTGGTCTGCAGCAGGGCCACGTTCTGGACTTTCGCGGTTGCGGTCGAGGCCTCGGCGCTGGCCACGGCCTGGGCGCCGAAGGGACCGTTCGGCGGCACCGGCAGCACGTCATAGCTGTAGGGCAGTTGGCTGTTGGTGCGATAGTTGTCGATGGCCAGCGTCACCGACTGGCCTTGCGGGCCGGCGAAGGTGAAGGTCTTGCCCGGCCAGCTGGGCGTGACGCCGCCCGCGGCGTTCCAGCCGGCCAGGATGCGATCGATGTTGCAGTGATGCAGCCAGAAGATCGGGTCCTCCGCCGCCGTCGGGACGTTGCCCATGTTGGTCTGGTCGCCCACGTAGACGTGGACCGAACCATGCAACTGGCTGTTCAGTTCGGCGTTGAAGCCCGTCCTGTTGTTACCGTAGTACGGCACATTCATATTGTTCAGATTCAGGAAATTCCTGCTGCCGGGGAAGTACTTGTTGATCGGGGCGCCGGCATTGACATCGGCGTAGCCGTTTTTCGGGTCATTGACGTTGCGGTTCTGCTGGAACAGCGTGCCGAACAGGGCGTCATTGCGATAGGCGTTCTGGAACTGGACCGGGATGGCGTAGTAGCGCGGGTCGGTATAGTTCCAATAAGGCAGGGCGAAGCCCGGTTGCTTGGTCACCGTGCGGATGATGGATTCCAGGCACAGCACGTACAGCCGGTGCCAGGGCAGGAAGAATTCCACGGGCCGGCCGCCGTGGGCCTGGCAGGTATCCCACGCCGCTTCCGCCAGTTGGCGCGCCGGGCTTTGGGTGCTGCCGAAGGCGTCACTGATCTCCTTCGCCTTTCCCCGGGGGGAGGCGTGGATGAACCATTGGAAGTTCCAGGACAGCGGATCGGTGACCGGCCGCTGCTTCATCAGCTTCACGCCCTGGGCGTAGATGGCGAGCATGCGCTGTCCCTCGGGCGTCGCCACGTCCGACCGGACATAAGGGGCGCCAAAGGCCGGCAGGGCCGGCAACGTGCTGCTGGCGGCTAGCGCCGCGGACCCCAGTAATGTGGCGCGCCGTGTGATGTTGACCATGAATGTCCACCCTTGCGTCATCGGGCGCGCCCCAGGGGGTGCCCATTGTTTTGCGAGGAACGCAATCGCTCCAAACGCAAAAGTAGCAAATGCCACCAGGGAGGAAATCCGCATAGAGTGATTACTACTTATGAGATTAATTTCATTTATTAACTTCATTTAAATGGCGAGCGTTGGCATCGGGTGCCGGGGAACGGGCCCCCCATGGAACGCCGGTCCAAACCGACGTCCCCGGGGCGCTCCGTCCCGGACCGCTCCATGGGTAAAGAGCCAAGATGGGGGTGCCGCCTGGAACGGGGCGTCAGGCCACCAGCCGGCGGTAGAGATGCCAGGTGCTGTGACCCAGCACCGGCATCACCACGATCAGGCCGACGAAGGCCGGCAGGGTGGCCACCAGCAGGCTGCCGGCGACGATCAGGCCCCACAGCGCCATGACACCGGGGTTGTGTGCCACCGCCCGCATGGAGGTGCCGATGGCGGTGTGCAGCGGCACGTCGCGGTCCAGCAGCAAGGGGAAGCTGATAGCGGCGATGGCCAGCACCACGGCGGCGAAGACGGCGCCCACGGCGCAGCCCACCGCGATCATGGTCCAGCCGGCGTGGGTGCCCGCCACATCGGCGGCGAACCGCGCGACCGAGGCCGGCGGTTGCGGCCCCAAGGTGGCGTCATAGATGCCTTGGGCGGCGTACAGCCAGGCGAAATAGAGGATGGTCAGCAGGAAGCCCAAGGCCGCGATGGCGGCGATGGCCGGCGACCGCAGGGGCCCGAACGCCTCCCGCCAACTGGGCCGGGCGCCACGTTCCCGCTGCCGGCTCATTTCCAGCAGGCCGATGGCCGCCACCGGCCCCACCAGCACGAAGCCGGAGGCCAGCGGGAACAGCATCGGCAGCATATTCAGGTTCACCGCCGCCCGGGCCAGCACACAGCCCAGGATGGGGTAGATGATGCATAGCGCGAAGACGTCGGTGCGAAAGGCGCCGACATCGCGGAAGCCGGCGGCGATGGCCGCGCCCAGATCGGCCACGCCGATGCGCCGCACCACCGGCGCCTCATGCGCCCGCAGATCCTCCATATGCCCGATGGCCCGGCCGACGCTGGCGACACCCGCCGCCGCGTCGCCCAGCCGTTCCCATGTCCATTCCACGGGATTGCGGATGGTTTGTTGTGTCATGCCCTGATCCTCCTGAACGCGGTTCGGTTTCAGGCAGGGGCCCAGAGATCGCTGGGGCCCAAGGCAAAGGTGTCCTGCGGTGGCGGCGGTGCGATGGTCAGCTGAACAGCCGCACGGGGGCGGTTTAGCGCCGCTCCTGTTTTCGCGGCAAGTGTACGCCGGTAGACAGGGATTGTTAATGGGCGAGGAAACGGGCGACAGGCACCGGACGCGCAACGGGGTTGCCCTGTCGAGGTGGGGTCGCCCGCATCCGGCTAGGGCTGGGGAGGAAGCTGGGCGGCGTCCAGGAAAAGCGGCTCCCAGACATGGCCGTCCGGATCCTCAAAGCTGCGGCTGTACATGAAGCCGAGATCCTGCTTGGGGTTCACATCGGCCTTGCCGCCGTGCCGGCTGGCGGTCTCGGCCATGGTGTCCACGGCGGCGCGGTCGTCGCAAGACAGCGCCAGCATCAACGCCCCGCTGGCGTGGGTGTCGGTGATGGGCTTCTGGGTGAAGACCCGCCACTTGTCGTGGGTCAGCAGCATCACGAAGATGGCGTCGGAGAACACCATGCAGGCGGCGGTTTCGTCGGTGAACTGCGGATTGTTCACCGCGCCGATGGCGGCATAGAACGCCATCGCCCGGGGCAGGTCGCGCACCGGCAGGTTGATGAGGATTTGCTTGGCCATTGTCCTCTCCTTTCAGGGGGCAGTGCCCACAGGACGCGCCATCCCGCCCGAAACCGACACGGCCCCGAAATTTTTCTTCCGGTGTTCCTGCCGGTTCATCAGCACGCCGCCTTCTTCTCCACCCGCGCCATGAAGCGGGCGTAGTCGATGACGCCCCGGCTGTGGAAGCCTTCGCCGATCAGGCCGGTGGCATCATGGGCGGCGACCTTGAAGCGCAGGGCGCGGCCGTCGAAGGCGATCAGTTCCACGGTGGCGGTGACGGTCATGCCCACCGGCGTGGCGGCCACGTGGCTGACATCGACATGGGTGCCGACGGTGCGCTCCCCCGGTTCCAGATAGGGTGCCAGCGCCTGCACGCAGGTCCATTCGATGAAGGCCACCATCTGCGCGGTGGCGAAGACCGGCGGCATGTCGTGAAAACCGCCGAAGGCGGCGGGCAGGGCGGGCACCAGCATGCTGGCGTCCACCGTCAGGCTTTCGCTGTGGCGCAGGCCGGGCTGCAGGCAGGATTTCATGGGGGCGGCCTCCTTTGTTGGGCGGCCGCTGTTCGTCAGGCCCCAGGGGATCAGGGCAGGGTCGCCAGAATGCCCAGCAGGATATCCTGCGATCGCCGCTGGCCATAGCCCTTGCCGTAGGCGATGGAGGTGACGGCCACCACCAGGTCCAGCGACGGCACCACATAGATCTTGTTGCCGCCATTGCCGGAGGCGAAGTGGACGGGCACGGTGCGGCCGTCGCCCACGGGCTCATCCTTTGCGTACCACATATAGCCGTAGAAATCGGCGTAGGGGTCGCTGGCGGCGATGGGGTGGGTGCGGGCCAGGCTGTCGCGGAGCCAGCGCGCGCTGACCACGCGGTGGCCGTTGTGCGTCCCCTGGTTCAGGACCATCTGGCCGATGAGGGCGGCGTCGCGGGCGGTGATCGACAGGTTGCCTTGCCCGGTGCCGTGGCCGCCAGGCAGGGTGCGCCAGTTGTGGGGCCCGATGCCCAGCGGGGTGAACAGGGCCTCCTGTGCCAGGGCGTCCAGGCTCTGGCCGGTGGCGCGCTCCACGATCAGGCCCGCCAGGAAGGCGTTGAGGGAGCAGTATTGGTAGCTGCGGCCCGGCGGCTCGCGCACCGGCACGGCCAGGGCGGCGGCGGCCCAGTCGCCGTTCTTCTCCCCCGCCGCATCCAGCGTGTCCTCATTGCCGGGGGAGGCGGGATCGGTATCGTCCGCCGCCAAGCCGGAGCGCATGGTCAGCAGGTCGCGGATGGTGATGGCCTCCCATCCCGCCGGCAGGGGGCCGGGCAGATAGCGGCCGATGGGGGCGTCCACGCCCGCCACCCGGCCCTGGTCGATGGCGATACCCATCAGCAGGCTGGTCAGGCTTTTGGTGGCGGAGCGGATGTCGTGCAGCGTGGCGGGGCCATCACCGTTGTAATAGGCCTCGGCGATGCGCCGCCCGTGGCGCATCACCACCACGCCCTTGAGGTCGGGATGGGGATCGCTGCGCCAGGTTTCGAGCAGGGCGGTCAGCCGGGATACAATCGTTTCCGTCGCCCCCGCCGTCCCTGGCGTCAGGCTGGCCAGCGCCGTGCCCGCCAGGCCACCGAGCACCAACCGCCGGTCGCAACACCATCCGTTCATGCCTGCACTCCCCTGATATGGGGATAGCGTGGCGTCGTTCGGGGAAAGGGACAACGGCCATCCGCGCGCGGTGGCTTGGGGCCACTTCGCGGTTGGACCGGCGCGGCCCTGCGGAAACTACAATCTATGAAAGAATTTCTCACATTCTATCCGTTGCCCAGGTAGTTCCGATCTGGAACTATGCGGCGAAATTCGGCGGGGGTGGACGCCTTCGCCGTACGCGCGCATGCAGGGGGGAATCATGGGAAACCGCTTGTCGTCGATCAAGCATGTGGTCCAGCTGATGCTGGAGAATCGGTCGTTCGACCAGATGCTGGGCTTCCTTTATGAGGACAGCGGCAACCGCTCCCCCGCCGGCCACCATTTCGAGGGGTTGACCGGGCGCGAAACCAATCCCGACGGCGCCGGCCATGAGGCGCGGGTCTTCAAGATCGGGCGGGAGGCGCGGCCCAGCCCCTATTTCATGCCGGGTGGCGACCCGGGCGAGGGCTTCTTCAACACCAACGTCCAGCTGTTCTCCACCGAGAACCCGCCGGACCGCGCGCGGCCGGAGAACCGGGGCTTCGTGGTCAATTTCCGCAGCGCCATCAACTACGACAACGGGCAGCAATACATGCACGTGCTGCCCGGCACCGCGCCCAACGACATCATGGGCATGTTCACGCCCGACCTGCTGCCGGTCCTGTCGGGCCTGGCGCGCGGCTATGCGGTGTGCGACCGCTGGTTCGCCTCGGTGCCGACCCAGACCATTCCCAACCGCTGCTTCGCCGCCGCCGCCACCTCGCAAGGGCATTTGGACAACAAGGTCAAGACCTTCACCTGTCCCAGCATCTTCGGCCAGCTGTCGCGGTTCGGCGTGGACTGGGCCATCTTCGGCTATAACCAGCCGCCGATGACCCGGCTGGACTATCCCGACACCCGCAATGCGCCGGACAGCCATTTCGGGCTGTTCAGCGATTTCCAGGCGCAGGCGCGGGCCGGCACCCTGCCGGCCTACACTTTCCTGGAGCCGGACTTCTCCTACACCGGCAACAGCCAGCATCCCAATTACGACGTGGCCCTGGGCGAACAACTGATCCACGATGTCTATTACACCCTGCGCGACAGCCCGGGCTGGAACGAGACGCTGCTGCTGATCACCTATGACGAGCATGGCGGCTGCTACGACCATGTGCCGCCCCCCTACGGCGCCACGCCGCCCGACGACACGGTGGGGGAGTTCGATGATTTCGATTTCCGCCGCTTCGGCGTGCGCGTACCGGCGGTCCTGATCTCCCCCCTGATCGAGCCGGGGACGGTGTATCGCGCCGACCACGGCACCATCGACCATACCTCCGTGCTCAAGACCATCGAGGAGCGCTGGAACATCCCGCCCCTGACCCGGCGCGACGCCGCGGCGCCCAGCTTGGGCGACGTGCTGACGCGGGAGGAGCCGCGCACCGACGATCCGCTGGCGGGGGTGGTGGTGCCCACCTCCGGCATGGTGCATCCCGGGCCGGGCAAGCCCTCCGCCCTGGAACTGGTGCATGCCCAGCGCCTGGCCGACCTGCCGGTGGCCAACGCCTATGGCACCTTCGACCATGACCCGCCGGACCTGTCGACCGCCGCCGCCGTGGCCGACTATATCCGCGCCCGCACCGCCGCCTGGCAGCACCACAAGGCCCGGCGCCAGGCGGGACCGCTGATGGCCACCCCGCGCGCGCCGCTGCCCACGGTCCTGCCGGCGGACCAGGACGCGCCGGCGGAACCGGATAGTCCGGCGGCCGGCTGACGCACGGCTTCCCCTGTCGCCCGCCCCTGTCGCCCGCCGCCCGATGCTGTTATGAAGGCGTCGCGATGAAATCGATAACATCGAGAGCGGCGGCATGGCGGTACGGGCGGCGTGGGGACTGGTTCTGGCGGTAGGAATGGGGCTGGGTTGGGGGCAGGCGGGGGCGGCGGAAGCGGTTCCCCCCAACCCCGCGCTGGCGGCGGTGCTGGCGGACGATCCGCCCTTCCAGGCGCAGCGCTTGCGCCTGGTGGACGTGCCGGCACCGGCGGGACCGGCGGTCAGCCTGTTCAACGGCCATGACTTGAGGGATTGGGACGCCTGGCTGGGCTATCCCGATCCGGCGCGCACCTATCTGGCGCGGCCCGGCCAGACGCCCGTGGGGACCGACCCCGCCGCCATCGCCAAGATAGTCCATGTGGTGAGGGAGGAGGGGGAGCCGGCGATTTTCATCACCGGGCAGATTTGGGGCGGCATCGTCAACCGGGGCGACCACGCCAACTATCACCTGCGCCTGGAATACAAGTGGGGCCGGGCGCGTTACGCCCCCCGCCTGGCCCTGCCGCCGAACAACGGCCTGCTGTACCACAGCCACGGCGCCCCCGGTGCCGTCTATGGCACCTGGATGGCGGCGGCGGAGTTCGAGATCATGCAGGGTTCCGTCGGCATGGTGGTGCCGGTGGGCCCCGACGTGACGGCGACGACGGACGTGGGGCGCGACCCCACGCTGATCGATCCGCAGCGGCGCTACATGAAGGGCGGCCGCGCCGTGGTGGTGACGCCGCCCGCCTGGAACGTGGAGGCCGCCAGCGATGCCGAGAAGCCGGCGGGCCAGTGGAACGTGCTGGACCTTTACGTGCTGGGCGACCAGGCCGTGCATGTGGTGAACGGTGTGCCGGTCATGGTGGTGCGCGACCTGCGCATGCGGGAGGGCGGCGCCTGGGTGCCCCTGACCCACGGCCGCATCCAGCTGCAATCCGAAGGGGCCGAGACGTATTTCCGCCGCATCACGCTGGAACCCATCACGCGCCTGCCCCGGGTGATCCAGGACTGAGCCCTTAGGGCGCCGCCGTCTCAGTCCCCAGGAAATCCAGCAGCAGACGGTTGATGGCTTCCGGCGCTTCGCGCTGCGGGAAATGGCCGACGCCGGGCAGCACCTCCCGGCGGTAAGGGCCGGTGAAGTGGCCGGCTGCCGTTTCGGTGGTGGCGGGCAGGGTGCAGCGGTCGTCCCCGCCCTGGATCATCAGGGTGGGCACGGCCAGGGTACGGGTGGCCCGCTGGCGCCTTTCCAACTCGGCGTAGCGGGGATCGGGCTTCGCCTCATCCCAGCGCACGCGATAGGAATGCAGGGTGATGGCGGCCCAGTCCGGGTTGTCGAACGCCGCCGCCGTGCGCTCGAACTCCACCTCCTCGTACCAGCCGGCGGGGCCCCAATTATCCCACTGGTGGCGGGCGAAGGCCTTGCCGTCATGGCAGACGGTTTCCGCCCCGCGCTCCGTCGTCAGGAACCATTGGTACCAATAGCTTTGGGCCTGGGGCAGGGCGGGGGTGGGCAGGCTGCCCGGCTCCCACCCCACAGACAGGGCGGCGATGCGACACAGCCGGTCAGGCGCCACGGCGGCCAGGAAATAGGCGACACGGGCGCCCCAGTCGTGGCCAATGACACTGAAGCGCTGCCAATCCAAGGCGTTGGCCAGGTCGAGCGCGTCCTGCGCCAGGGCGGCGATCTGGCCGGACCGGGTGGTCTGGCTGGACAGGAAGCGGGTGGGGCCGAAGCCGCGCCACCATGGGGCCACCGTCTTGTACCCCGCCGCCCACAGCGCGGGCGCGACCTTGTCCCAGGTGTGGGCGTCATCCGGCCAGCCGTGCAGCAGCAGCACCGGCGGCCCATCGGCCGGTCCGCCGGCGATATAGGCCATGTCCAGCAACGGTGTGGTGACGTGGTCGATCTCGGGTTCCGTCATCTCGGGTTCCGTCATGGGCATGATGTCAACCTGGTTGAAAAGCGGACGGTTCCGACGCGCCGCCCTGTGTTCCGTCAGCCCGCCGCGCTGGCCACCACGCCCTCGGCCCCCGCCAGGTCCAGCAGGGGCAGGAAGGCGCCGGGCTCCTGCGCGCCGGACAGGGAATAGAGGCGGTTGAAGATAAAGCAGGGCACCGCCTGGATGCCCAGTTGGCGTATGCTGGCCAGGGATTGCCGCAGGGTGTCGCGGTCGGCGTCGCTTTCCAGGAAGGCGGCGGCCGCGTCGGCGTCCAACCCGCTCTCCCCCGCGATGGCCGCCAGGACGGCGCGGTCGCCGATGTCACGACCGTCGCGGAAGAAGGCGGCCTGCAGGGCGGAGGCCAGCTCCATGGCCTGCCCGCCCCTGCCATTGGCGTCGGCATGGCGCATCAGGCGGTGGGCGTCCAGCGTGTTGGGCGTGCGGCGGATGCGGTCCAGGTTCAGGCTCAAGCCTTCCGCCGCCGCCGTCTGTTCCAGCAGGGCGTTGACCTGGCGGATGCGCTCGGCACTGCCGAACTTGGCCAGCAGGTCGATGGTGCGGTCGATACCGCCGGGTGGGGTGTCCGGGTCCAGCTGGAAGGGCATCCAGCGCACCTCCGGCTGCGATGTCGGCCGTTGCGCCAGCGCCCGCTCCAGCCGGCGCTTGCCGATGTAACACCACGGGCACACGAAGTCGGCGACGATCTCGATCAGCATGGGCGCGGGCGTGGTTCGGGTCGTGGTGGAGGCAGGGGACTATACGGCGGTGGTGGCGGCCTGCCGAGTCTCGTCCGATGGTTTATACACCAGGACCGCGAGGGCGGCGAGACGCCCACCGGCGGTGGCGTGTTTCTTTTCCGTTCCGGTCGGCAGCCTCCTGCGCTAAACTTTTCACGTCTCTGCCTTATGTGGGTGTGCCGTCGGCCTTGGTCGATGGCGCCGGGTGGAGATATCGCGGCGATTTCGCAATAGGCCGGTCCGGTGTGGACCTGCCCGCCGGTGGGGGCCCGTTCCATGAGCGAAACCTACGTCTCCATGAAGATCCGCGAGGCCATGGCCCAGGCCCAGGGCAGCCGCGCCCAGGCGCAGCGCATCCTGATGGCCTGGGCGCTGGCGGATGAGCAGTTGATGCGCGGCTTGTGCAAGCCCTTCCTCAAGGGCATCACCGGTGCCGCCATCGAACGCGCCTATCGCGGCACCGGCGCGGCGCCCTCCCTGGCCCCGGCCGGCGCGGCCGCCGCCGGTGGCGTCCCCCGGCGGGCGCCGGCGCCGCAACGCCTGACCCAGGCGCAATTGGACGCCATCGTCGCGCGCATGGGCGGCACCCGTCTGGCCAACCAACCGCCCATCCTGAACGGCGCGCCGCCCCCCAAGACCGATGGCACGGTTAAGCAGGCAGCCTCCGTCAAGGCCCTGGCCGCCGCCTTTCACCGCAAGAAGTTCTGACGGCCGGCGTCCCCGTTGCACAAGCACTGGCGGGCCAATCGGCGCCGCCCTGTTTCCCATGCCGCAGGCATCCCTGAAATGGGTGGAGCCCCCGGGGCTCCGCCTTTTGCTTTTGTGCCGCTTCATGGTATCGCTGCGGCCTTGCTTTCGTCCGGGTTTTGCTCCCGTTTTTCATAAGGTCCGCTTTTCCCATGAGCCCAGTCGCCGTCCGTTTCGCGCCCAGCCCCACCGGCCGCCTGCATATCGGCAACGCCCGCGCGGCGGTGATGAACTGGCTGTTCGCCCACAAGCAAGGTGGCAGCTTTATGCTGCGCATGGACGACACGGACCGGGAGCGGTCGACGGCCGAGTATGCCGCCGGCATCGAGGAGGATCTGCGCTGGCTGGGCCTGACGTGGGACCGCTACGCCCGCCAGTCCGACCGGCTGGACCGCTACACCGCCGCCGCGGAGCGCCTGAAGGCCGCCGGCCGGCTGTACCCCTGCTATGAGACGCCGGATGAGCTGGGCCTGAAGCGCAAGGCCCAGCTGGCCCAGCACCGCCCGCCGCTGTACGACCGCGCCGCCCTGCGCCTGACCGATGCCGACCGCGCACGGCTGGAGGCGGAGGGCCGCCGCCCGCACTGGCGCCTCAAGCTGGAACACACCCCCGTCGTCTGGGACGATCTGGTGCGGGGCACCCAGCGCTTCCAGGGCCAGGATCTCAGCGACCCGGTGCTGATCCGTGAAGATGGCCAGCCGCTGTACACCTTCGCCTCGGTGGTGGACGATATCGAGCTGGGCATCACCCACGTCATCCGGGGTGAGGACCATGTGGCCAACACCGCCGTGCAGATCCAGCTGTGCGAGGCGCTTCTGGGTGAAATTGGGGGCGGCCCGGTTCCCACCTTCGGCCATTTCCCCCTGATCACCGACGCCAGCGGCGCCGGCCTGTCCAAGCGCCTGGGCAGCCTGAGCCTGAAGAGCCTGCGCGAGGAATCGGGGCTGGAGCCGCTGTCCATCCTGTCGCTGCTGGCCAAGATCGGCACCTCGGACGCGGTGGAGGCCCGGGGCACGCTGGACGACCTGGTGGCCGATTTCGACCTGGCCAAGGTCGGACGCGGCACGCCCAAGTTCGATACCGAGGATTTGAACCGGCTGAACGCCCAGATCCTGCACCACATGCCTTACGCGGCGGTGGTGGACCGCCTGCCGGCCCTGGGCATGGCGGGGGCGGATGAGGCCTTCTGGCTGGCCGTGCGCCCGAACATCACCCATGTCGCCGAGGCCAAAGGCTGGTGGGACATCACCCACGCGCCGCTGGCGCCCGTGGTGACCGACGCCGCCTTCCTGGCCGCCGCCGCCCAGGTGCTGCCGCCGGCCCCCTGGGGCCCCGACACCTGGGGCCAGTGGGTGGACGCGGTGAAGGCCGCCACCGGCGCCAAGGGCAAGGCCCTGTTCATGCCTCTGCGCCTGGCCCTGACCGGCCTGGAGCATGGGCCGGAGCTGAAGACCCTGCTGCCCCTCATCGGGCGGGAGCGGGCGCTGGCCCGGCTGTCGGGGCAAACCGCTTAAACTGTCCGCATCGTCAGCGTATTATCGTCTTTTCCTCTTATCCCAGGTCAATCCGTCATGGCACTGCAGCTGTACAATACGCTCACCCGCGCGAAGGAAGTCTTCGTGCCCGTCGACGCCAGCCATGTGCGGATCTATTGCTGCGGCCCCACCGTCTACAGCTACGCCCACATCGGCAACGGCCGCACCTTCACCGCCTTCGACCTGCTGGCCCGGGTGATGAAGCACCTGTACCCCAAGGTGACCTACGCCCGGAACATCACCGACGTCGATGACAAGATCATGGACCGGGCCAAGGCCCTGGGCCAGAGCATCGAGACGGTGACGGAGACGACGACGGCGCAGTTCCATGCCGACATGGACGCGCTGAACCTGCTGCGCCCGGATGTGGAGCCGCGCGCCACCGGGCACATCGGCGCCATGATCACCATGATCGAGCGGCTGATATCGTCCGGCCACGCCTATGCCGCCGAGGGGCATGTGCTGTTCAACGTGCCGTCCATGCCCGACTATGGCCGCCTGTCGCGCCGCAGCCAGGATGAGATGATCGCCGGCGCGCGGGTGGAGGTGGCGCCCTACAAGAAGAGTGCCGCCGACTTCATCCTGTGGAAGCCGTCCGCCGAGGACCAGCCGGGCTGGGACAGCCCCTGGGGCCGTGGCCGCCCCGGCTGGCATATCGAGTGCAGCGCCATGACCGCCGCCCATCTGGGCCCGGTGTTCGACGTGCATGGCGGCGGGCTGGACCTGATCTTCCCCCACCATGAGAACGAGATCGCGCAGAGCCGCTGCGCCCACGGCACCCAGGTCATGGCCAACTACTGGGTCCATGCCGGCTTCCTGACCATGTCCGGCGACAAGATGTCAAAGTCGCTGGGCAACATCTTCACGGTGGCCGAACTGCTGGACGAGGTGCCGGGCGAGGCCCTGCGCCTGGCGCTGCTGCAGGCGCACTACCGCCAGCCGCTGGACTTCTCCAAGGAGGGCCTGCGCCAGGCCAAGGCCACGCTGGACCGCTGGTACGGCGTGCTGCGGGCCGCAGGGAACGTGCCGGCGGGTGAGGTGCCGGCCGACGTGCTGGCGGCGCTGGAGGACGACCTGAACACGCCGCTGGCCTTCAGCCTGCTGCATGAGCTGGCCAACCGCTTCCACAAGGAGACGGAGGAGGGCGCCCGCCAGGCCGTGGCCGCCGGCTTCAAGGCCGCCGCCACCCTGATGGGCCTGCTGACCCAGGACCCCGAGGCCTGGTTCCGCTGGACTCCCAAAGGCACGGAGGGCCTGGATGAGGCCGCCATCCAGGCCGCCATCCAGGCGCGCAAGGACGCCCGCGCCGCCAAGAACTTCGCCGAGGCCGACCGCATCCGCAAGGATCTGATGGACCAGGGCGTGGTGCTCGAGGATGGGCCCCAGGGCACGACCTGGAAGCGGGCGTAAGCGAAGCGGGGCGGGGGACTACCCCACCGGCGTCCTGGCCCGCAGTTCCCACGCCCGGGCCTCGTCCGTCCGGCCCAGCTTGCGCAGGCAGGCGGCACCGGCCGACAGGATGGCCGGCAAGCCGGCGGGATCGCCGTGCTCGGCGGTTTCGGCGGCGTGGCGGTACCAGTCCATGGCTTCGTCGAAGCGGCCCATGGCCACCAGGGTGTCGCCCACCGCGTGCACGGCATGGCACAGGCCCGCCAGGTTCACACGGCCGGCGGCGTCGCCGTCCTCCACCGCCGTGACCGCGGCCAGCGCCCAGGGCAGGGCGTCGGCGGGGCGCGCCAGGTCCATCAGGCACTGGCCGATGCGCAGACGCGCACGGCCGACGTCGTCATGGTTCACCGGTGCCAGAGGGCCGCCCCGCTCCAGCGCCGCCACGCTGCGCTGGAACCAGAGCAGCGCCTCCTCCACCAGGCCCAGGGCGTAGAGGCAGTCGGCCGCCAGGTGCAGGCTGGCGCCCAGGCTGGCGTGATCGATACGGCTGGGGTCGGTGCTTAAATTGGCGCCGCCCTGTTCCTTGGCCGCCACCGCCTGTTGCAGCCAGGTCAGGGCCACGTCCGGCTGGCCTTGGCGGGCCAGGCAGGCGCCGACCTGGTGCAGGCTATGCCCCACGGCCTCATAATCCACCCGCCCCTGGACATCTCCCCGCGCGGCCGCCTCCGCTGCGTGCTGGAACCAGGCCAGCGCCTCCGTGTCCCGGCCCAGGCGGGCCAGGCAGGTACCGACCAGATGCTGGCAGGCGGCCAGGTTGTCGCCGTGCACCCGGCCCTGGGCATCGCCCTGTTCCGCCGCGGCCACGGCGTCCTGGAACTCCACCAGCGCCTCATCGACGCGGCCCAGATCGTACAGGCAATATCCGACGTCATAGAGGATGCGGCCCAGGCGGTCGGCATCGACCACCCCGCGCGCGTCACCCTGCCGGGCCAGGGCCGCGGCATGCTGGAAAACGGGAAGGGCCTCCTCCGGACGGCCCTGGTCGATCAGGCCGCGCCCTTGGCGATGGAAGCGGTCGTGAGGCATGCCGTCCGGGCTCACGCCATCCGGGGACATGCCAACCGGGGACATGAACGCGTCGTCGGTGAAAGGGCGGGCCATGGGCGCCGGCATGTGGGATGGGTCCCTAGCCAAGAGGGTGCCGGCCAAGGGTGGCGGCTCGCCCCCCGCCCTGTCAACGCGGGCCCGGCCAGGGGGGCCTTAAGGGGAGGGGGATGGGGCCGGGCCTATGGAGGATGGGATATGGCGCGCGCGATAGCCCAGCCCCAAGAGGGCTCCGTGCCCCCCGTATGTCCCGGGAACGCTTCAGGTCACATCTTCCGGTGCGCGGCGTCGGCCTCGACCACGGCGTGGCCGACGCGATGCCGCGCGGCCAAACCTTCGGCGGGAGCGATGATCCCGCAAGCGCCGCCTTGGGGGGCAGGGCTGGCGGCGGGGCGCGCTGCGCCCAGCGCCAGTCGAACCCTGGAGATGACTGGGGTGGCCCGGCAGTGTGCCGAGAAGCGACGTGCTGCTTACTGGGGTTGGGGCCCCATTCACAGATCATTATTATAGCGTGAAGGAGTGGCCTTCATGAGTCACCGAATCTATAGGGAAAAGGATCAATAGATTATGATAAGAGAAGTCTAGATATCGCCAGACTGGTGCATTAATGGACGGAAAATTTCCTAATTTCTTTTCAATATGATTAAATTCAGCACGGAAGGCCGCTAAATGGCCAATGTCCATGCTCTGATTTTGCACGTCATAGGGAATTGAGGTAAATGTCGAGCTCTCGTTTCCTCTCTTTTCCTTCGGTGCTAAATGCCTGGTGTATGCGTCTGCTTCCGCCAGTCGCAGCAGGGCCAGCCGCCTATAAAGTTCGGTGGATGAAAAGTGCGCCGGTAAAGTTTCCTATGCCGGTATTTTTCCAATGAAAAATTCAAATATTGAGGGGGGTTTGTCATGCGTAAATTCGCTTTCTTCTGCGCCCTGGCTCTTACTTTGTTGTTCGCCTCATATGCTGGCGCCCAGCAATGCGATAATCAACAGGAAGCGTCGCCGCAATCACGGGTCAAGTCCGGCCTGACCCTGCAGAACACCACCAACAGCCAGATCAACGTTCTGTGGGCTGGATTCGACGGTGTCCTCACCCACTACACGACCCTGCAGCCAAAGCAGTCGGCGGACTTCGCCACCTACGTCGGCCACATCTGGTACCTGGAGGCGTTCACGCCCAACGGCGCCGTCTGTCCGGGGCCCATTCGCCCGGTGCAGACCACGTCCTGCAAGCTGAAGAATTCCTTGCAGGACGGCGACTTCGCCTATGAGCAGCAGGGCTGCCAGGTCGAGTAGGCGCCTGGGGCGGCGCGGGAGGAGCGGGTGGTGTAGGGGCCCAATGCCCCTTCACGCCGCCCGCACCGTTCCCAGAAACCGCTCCACCGCGCCGGTCAGCACGTCGGCATGCTCCGCCAGTTTGCCGGAGGTGCCCCTGATCTGGGTGGCGGCGGTGCCGGTGGTGGCGGCGGCGGTGCTGACGTGGGTGATGTCGCGCGACATGTCCTCGGTGCCGCTGGCGGCCTCGTTGATGCCGCGGGCGACCTCCCGGGTGGCGGCGGTCTGTTCCTCCACGGCGGAGGCGATGGCCATGGCGATGTCGGCCATGGCGGTGATGGCGGCCTCCAGCCCGGCCAGCGCGCCGGCGGTGCGGTCGCCCAGGTCCTGGATGCGCTTTACCTGGGCGGTTACGTCCTCGGTCGCCTTGGCGGTCTGGGTGGCCAGGGCCTTGACCTCGCCGGCCACGACGGCGAAGCCCTTGCCGGCCTCCCCGGCGCGCGCGGCCTCGATGGTGGCGTTCAGGGCCAGCAGGTTGGTCTGGGCCGCGATGCCGGCGATGATCTCCACCACCTCGGTGATGCGGCTGGTGCTGTCCTGCAATTGGCCCACCACCTGGGCGGAAGTGGCGCAGTCGGCGATGGCGTCCTGGGCTTGGCGGCGGGACCGTTCCACCTGGCGCGCGATCTCCTGCACCGTGGCGGCCAGCTCCTCCGACGCGGTGGCGACCATCTGCACATTGGCGGAGGTCTGCACGGCGGTGCCGGCCACGGCGCTGGACCGGTCGCGGGTGATGCCCGCCGCCTCCGCCATGGACTCCGCCGTGTCCTTCATCTCGCGCGCGGCGGTGGCTAGGGCGGTGATCAGGCCGGCCACCTGGGCCTCGAAGGTGTCGGCCACCGCCGCCTGGGCGGCCTTGCGCTCCCGCTCCGCCTGGGCGCGCAGGGCCACTTGTTCCGCCTCCAGCCGTTTCATGGCGGCGGCGTTGTCGCGGAACACCGCCAGGGCGCGGGCCAGGTCGCCCAGTTCGTCGCCGCGCCCGGTGGCGGCGACGGTGACATCCAGGTCGCCGGCGATGATGGCGCGCGTCGTGCCGGTCAGCCCGCCCAGGGGGCGCACCACCAGCCTCAGCGACAGGAAGACCGCGCCCAGCAGGCCGGCCGCGACGCCCAGCGCCCCCGTCCAGGCCAGGAGGCGCCCGGTTTGGGCCCGTGTTTCGGCCGCCTCGGCGGTCAGGGACGCGATCTTCTTGCCCTGGTCGTCGATATACCCGTCGGTGAGGGCCGAGGCCTCCCGCTCACGCGGCCGGACCTGGTCGCGGAAGCGGGCCGTGGCCGTGGCGTCGTCGCCCGCCAGGGCGGCGGTGATGACGTCGGTCGCCGCCCGCATCACCGCCTCCTGGTCCCGGGTGAAGGCCGTCATGCCGCCATCGGCCGGCAGCCGGGGCTGCAAGGCGGCGACCTGGCCGCGCATCTCCTGCACCCGTTTCAGGGCGCGGTCGGCGAAGGCCTTCTTGGCCGCCGGCGCTTCCAGGATCGTGTTCAGGGCGTCGCGCTGGATGGCGCGGCTGAGGGCGCGCACCTCCGACGCCTGCACCATCAGCGCCTGGGCATCCTCAAGGGATTGGGAAATCGCTGCCGTTCGCCGCAGGCCGATCTGGCCAGCGATGACAAGGAATCCGGCGATGACGGCAATGCCCACCGCCGGCAGCAGCAGTTTCGGTGTCAGGCCCATTCGTGTTTTCCGCTGTTCCATTGACTGACGACTATTCTTGCGGCGTTCCCGGCGGGCCATGTCCTGGGGCTGATGTGTCCGAACGGTGGTTGGGAGGGGCGCGGGCAAGGGGGAATTTTTCAAGTGAATTTAATAATTCAACTTAAAATATTATACAATATATCTTTCTGTATGGACGGATGCCGGGCGTCGGTATGTTCGGGCTCAGGGCCGCCATGTGCGCGGTTGGTAGCGGGAAAGGTTGCTTCGTTGCGTGGCTTCGTCCATTGTCGCAACTCCGTTTCGTTTATTGGCCTTGCCGCGATCCTCATTATGACTGACCGCCCCCGCATCCACCTGTACGACACCACCCTGCGCGATGGCGCGCAGACCCAGGGCGTGGACTTCACCGCGGCCGACAAGGCCGCCATCGCGCGCGAGCTGGACGCGCTGGGCATCGACTATATCGAGGGCGGCTGGCCGGGGGCCAACCCAACGGACGACGCCTTCTTCGCCGACCCGCCGGTGCTCAAGCGGGCGCGGCTGACGGCCTTCGGCATGACGCGCCGGCCGGGCCGCAGCGCCGGCAACGATCCGGGGCTGAACGCCCTGTTCAACGCCACCGACCGGGTGCCGGGCGCCGGCGTCTGCCTGGTGGGCAAGACCTGGGACTTCCATGTCGATGTGGCGCTGAACATTCCGCGTGGCGAGAATTTGGACCTGATCCGCGACAGCGTGGCGGAAACCGCCGCGCGCGGGCGCGAGCCGCTGTTCGATGCGGAGCATTTCTTCGACGGCTACAAGGCCAACCCCGATTATGCCCTGGCCTGCGTGCGGGCCGCCTATGAGGGCGGGGCGCGCTGGATCGTGCTGTGCGACACCAACGGCGGCAGCCTGCCGCATGAGGTGGAGGCCATCGTGGCGGCCGTGGCCCGCATCATCCCGGGCGACCGGCTGGGCATCCATTGCCATAACGACACCGAGAACGCCGTGGCCAACAGCCTGGCGGCGGTGCGCGCCGGCGCCCGCATGATCCAGGGCACGCTGAACGGCCTGGGGGAGCGCTGCGGCAACGCCAACCTCATTTCCCTCATCCCCACGCTGGCCCTGAAGATGGGATATGACACCGGCGTGGATGAGGAGGGGATGCGCCGCCTGGTCCATGTCAGCCGCCTGCTGGACGACCGGCTGAACCGCGCCCCCAACCGCCACGCCGCCTATGTCGGCGAAAGCGCCTTCGCCCATAAGGGCGGCCTGCACGTCTCGGCGGTGGAGAAGGACCCCACCAGTTATGAGCATGTGCCGCCGGAGAGCGTGGGCAACCGCCGCCACGTCGTGGTGTCGGACCAGGCCGGCCGCTCCAACGTCCTGGCCCGCCTGCGCGAGGTGGGCATCGCCATAGAGCCCAACGACCCGCGCGTCGGCGCGCTGGTGGAGGCGGTGAAGCGGCGGGAGTTCGAGGGCTACGCCTATGATGGGGCCGAAGCCAGCTTCGAATTGCTGGCCCGCCGCACGCTGGGCACCCTGCCGGACTATTTCCGCCTCATCTCCTTCCGCGTGCTGGATGAGCGGCGGTGGAACGCCAAGGGCGACCTGGTCACCCTGTCGGAGGCGACCGCCAAGCTGGAGGTGCCGGGCGTGGCCGACGCCCTGATGACGGTGGCGGAGGGCAACGGCCCGGTGAACGCCCTGGACACCGCGCTGCGCAAGGCCCTGATCCCCGCCTATCCGCATCTGGACGGCATGCGCCTGGTCGACTACAAGGTCCGCATCCTGACCCCCCAGGATGGCACCAAGGCGGTGACCCGCGTCATGATCGAAACGCGGATGCCGGACGGCGCCCCTTGGGTTACCGTCGGGGTATCGGCCAACGTCATCGACGCCTCGTTCAACGCGCTGTTCGACAGCATCACCTATTGTCTCTACCGCGCGGGGGCCACCGTTCCCGCCGCCTGAGGGACGAAAGCCAGTTTCAGGACCCCCCAAGCCATGAGTGGAACCGACCGCCGTATGCTCGCCAAATCCCAGGCCGAAGGGACGGAGGAGGGCGCGGGCCCGGCCGTCATCCTGGTGGAGCCCCAGTTGGGGGAGAACATCGGCACGGTGGCGCGGGCCATGCTGAACCACGGCCTGACCGATCTGCGCCTGGTGAACCCGCGCGACGGCTGGCCCAATGAGAAGGCGGTGTCGGCCTCGGCCGGCGCCACCCTGGTGCTGGACCAGGCCCGCGTCTTTGAGTCCACCAAGGACGCCATCGCCGACCTGCAGAAGGTCTACGCCACCACGGCGCGCCCCCGCTATATGGTCAAGACCGTGCTGACGGCGCGTGAGGCGGCGACGGAAATCCGGGCGCATGCCCAGGTCGGCCGCGGCGTCGGCATCCTGTTCGGGCCGGAACGCACCGGCTTGGTTAACGACGACATCGCGCTCGCCGACACCATCATCACCATCCCGCTGAACCCGGGCTTCTCCTCCCTCAACCTGGCGCAGTGCGTGCTGCTGGTGGCGCACGAATGGTTCCAGGCGGGCTATGAGGGGCCGGAGCGCGAGCTGTACACCGGCAACTCCCGCCCCGCCACCAAGGAGGAACTGGTCAACCTGTTCGAGCACCTGGAGGCGGAGCTGGACGCCACCGGCTTCTACACCAGTGAGGAAAAGCGCCCCAGCATGGTGCGCAACATCCGCAACCTGCTGCAACGGGCGCACATGACGGAGCAGGAGGTGCGAACCTTCCACGGGGTGATCGCCGCCCTGACCGGACGGCGCAAGGACGGCGGCCCGGTGAAGGGGCACTGACCCCCACGCCCATCCGTCACACAACCACCGGCACATAAAAATCAATGATGGCGCCGGGGCGGGTGGGCGCGAATTCACTGTCGTAAAGCTCGAAGTCCGGGCTGTCCGCCACCCGCAGGCCCGACGCCGGGATCAACTCGCCCCAGATGCGGGCCATGGCCGTCTTGACCTGGGGATGCAGGGGGCCGCCGTTCAGCGTGATGCGGAACACGGCGTAGGTGGCGGCGGGGATGCGCAGGGTGGTGAACCCCGCCGGGGGCTTGGCGTCGGGGGCGACGCGCACGCCGGCCATGTAATCGAAGCTGCCTTCCGACCTGTCCGCCGCCCACACCACGCCGTAGGTCGCCCAGCTGGGTTCTTGGCCCGGGAAGGGCAGGGCGCCGATCAGCGCCGGCCACAATTGCGGAATGGTGGCCTTGGTGGCGCCGTCGAAGCGCCGCGACGGCCCCGCGACGGTGAAGGCCTCCAGGGAGACCAGATCAGGCAGTTGCGCGACGTCGCCTTCGGCGGTTTCGGGCAGGGTCATGGGATATTGTCCTTCAAAAGGGGTGGCGGAGTAGCCTTGGCGGAAGCGGCCGGGGGCCACGCCGAAGAGGCGGCCGAAGGCGCGGGTGAACGCTTCCTGGGAGTCGAAGCCGCAATCGAACGCCAGGTCGATCAGGCGCACCTCCGGATCGCTGGTCAGGCGGCGCGCCGCCTTGACCAGCCGCCGCCCCCGGACGTACGCCATGACGCTGCGTCCCATGCGGGCGGTGAACAGTCGGGAGAAGTGATAGGGCGACAGCGCCATGCGCGCAGCGATGCCGTCCAGCGTTAGCGGCTGGTCCAAATTCTCCTCGATCCAGGGCAACAGGTCGGCGAGGCGGTCGGGGCGGGGCGGGCTCATGGCCTCACTATGACCAATGCCAACGCCGTCGTCCTGACCGGTCTTGCTGTTTTGGGGGGAAGGAAGGCACCCTGTCGTCCTACCGGTCCCGATGGGTCGGCCAACGATGCGGGGAACCCAATGCGGTCAGGGACGATGATACGGGCGGCGGTGTTGGCGGCCGCCTTGGCGATGGCGCCCATCACGGCGCCGGGGAGCGGGCACGCGGCTGCACCACCCGTCGCCGCCGGACGGGCGGCGAAGACCGAGGCCCAGACCATCCAGCTGTTCGGCGCCTCGATCCAATATTACGAGGCGGGGCAGGGCCCGACGCTGGTGCTGGTCCACGGCCTGGGCAGCAGCGCCCAGGGCGACTGGGGCAAGGTCATGTCGGATCTGGCCAAGACCCATCACGTCCTGGCGCTGGACCAACTGGGCTTCGGCGCGTCGGACAAGCCCATGATCGACTACGCCATCCAGACCTGGGTGGATTTCCTGGGCGAGTTCCTGCGTCAGAAGAAGGTGACGGACTTCACCCTGATGGGCGAATCCCTGGGCGGCTGGATTGCGGCGCAATACACCATCCAGTCCCTGGACGGCATCGCCGCCGATCCCGCCTTCGCCCTGCCCAGGCCGTCGCGGCTGGTGCTGTGCGACGCCGCCGGGCGGCATGACACCATGGCCAAGACCTTTGGCCCCAAGCCGGCAGGGGCCGACGCCCCGCCGCCCGCCGCCTCGCTGGCCGGGCAGAAGGCGCTGCTGGGCGCCATCTTCCATGATCCGCGCTGGTCCACCGGTCCCGCCGCCCTGAAGCGCGGTTTCGCCTGGAGCCTGTCCAAGGGCGACGCCTGGACCATCCATTCCGTCTACAGCAATCCGGCGCTGCTGAACGAGACGGTGGACGGCAAGCTGAAGGACATCACCATCCCCACCCTGGTGGTCTGGGGCGCCGAGGACAAGCTGCTGCCCCCGGCGGACGGCCAGTTCTACGCCGACGGCATCCCTGGTGCTAAACTGGTCACCATCCCCGACAGCGGCCACGCCCCCATGATCGAGACGCCCAAGGCCTTCCTGGCGGCGGTGGAACCGTTCCTGTAAGGGAATTTGACCGCACGGAAATCCCCTGTACCCTTGGCGGCAATGAAACCAAGGGGATGGGGATCATGATGCGAATGGGGCGGGTCGCGGTGGCGGTATCCGGTTTGGCGCTGCTGGCGGGCCAGATGGCGGCCCAGGCGGGGGCCGCGCCCACGCTGCTGGTCAACGCGCTCATCCATACCGAGGACACCGCCCATCCCACGGCCAGCGCCCTGGCCTGGGATGAGAGCGGCATCCTGCTGGCGGTGGGGGAGACGGCGGACCTGACCCGGCGCTATCCCGGCGCCGTCACGGTGGATGCCGGCGGCGCCCCCGTGGTGCCCGGCCTGATCGACGCCCACGGCCATGTGCAGGAGGAGGGGGCGGCGCTGCTGACCGCCGACCTGTCGGGCAGCACCAGCAAGGCGGAGATCCTCACCCGCCTGAAGGCGCAGGCGGCTAAGCTACCGCCCGGCGACTGGCTGCAGGGCTGGGGCTGGGACCAGAACCGTTGGCCGGATAAGGCCTTCCCCACCGCCGCCGACCTGGACGCCGCCTTCCCCGATCGGCCGGTGCGGCTGGAGCGCATCGACGGCCACGCCGTCTGGGTCAATAGCGCCGCCCTGCGGATCATGGCCGCGCGGCCCAAGGCCAAGAGCCTGGACGGCACCTGGCAGCCGCAAGGCGGCCGCATCGTGCGCCAGGGCAAGAAGGCCACCGGCGTGCTGATCGACAACGCCATGGATCTGGTGGCCGAGGCCCTGCCGCCGCGCACCGACGCCCAGATCCGCCAGAACTATACGCTGGCCTTCGCCGAGATGGTGTCGCTGGGCCTGACCGGCACGCATGAGCCGGGCATCGACCTGCAATCCTTCCGCGTGCTGCAGGACATGGCCGCCAAGGGGGAGGTGCCGGTGCGCCTCTACACCATGGCTGACGGCGACCATGAGGCGCTGGCCTGGCTGTGCACCCAGAACGGCGGCTACACCGACCCCTCGGGCCGCGTGCGCATGCGGGCGGTGAAGCTATACATCGACGGCGCGCTGGGCAGCCGGGGGGCCAGGCTGCTGCGCCCCTATAGCGACGATCCGGGCAACAGCGGCATCTATGTCACCAACCCCGCCGACTATCCCCGCATCGTGGCCAAGGCCAAGGGCTGCCACCTGCAGGTGGCGACCCATGCCATCGGCGACGGCGGCAACCGCCTGGTGTTGGACACCTACGCCAAGGTGCTGGGCGCGGACGTCAAAAGCGACCATCGCTGGCGGGTGGAGCATGCCCAGATCCTGACCCTGGATGACATCCCGCGCTTCGCCCAGTTGGGCGTCATCGCCTCCATGCAGCCCACCCACGCCACCTCCGACATGCCGTGGGCGGAGAAGCGCCTGGGCCATGACCGCTTGGCCGGCGCCTATGCCTGGCAGAGCCTGCGCCGGACGGGCGCCCGCTTGGCCCTGGGCTCCGACTTCCCGGTGGAAAAGGTGAACCCCATGCTGGGCCTCTATGCCGCCGTCACCCGCCAGGACCTGGCCGGCCAACCCCCGGGCGGCTGGCTGCCCGACCAGAATCTGACGCGGGAGGAGGCGCTGGCCGGCTTCACCCGTGACGCCGCCTACGCCGGCTTCATGGAGGGCGAGGTGGGCGCCCTGAAGCCGGGCCTGCGCGCCGATTTCGTCATCCTCAGCGGCGATCCCCTGACCGTGCCCCCGCGCCAGATCGCCGATATCAAGCCGCTGTCCACCTGGGTGGATGGCAAGAAAGTGTATGAGGCCGGGAAATAGGATTTTAGTACGGGGGTTGCACCCCTGGCGCGCCGCTACCGCCCTGATAGAATGATCGCGAACGTGCGACGATCGCACGGCATGGGGATGGGGGAAGCGATGCGCGCTGGGGTGTTCGCCGTTCTGGTGTTGTCTTGTCTCTTTGCCGGAACGGGGCTGGTTAAAGCTCAGGAACGAGAGGGGACGGCCGGGCAGCCGGCGCCTGCGGACAAGGTCGATCAGGAGGAGATGAGGCACCTGATCCGCGAGGGCCTGCAACTGCTGAAGTCCGGTCAGCCGCGCCAAGCCATCGACAATGACTTCGACAAGATCATCGCCGCTTACGAGGCCGCCTATAAGCACGGCAAGGTGCAGGTCTATTCGATCGCCAATCCGGCGGAGGCGCTGGCCTACATGGCGATGGCGGCCAAGGACGGCAAGCATGCGGTGGCGCTGGACGACACCTGGGCCTATGCCCTGTATTTCAAAGGCTACGCGCTGGTGGAAGTGGGCGATCTCGCCGGAGGGGAGGCGGTGCTGCAGCAGGCCCAGGCCATGGCCCCGTTCAATCCGCAAATCATGATGGAACGGGCGAACATCCATAAGCTGCGCAAGGAATGGCCGCAGGCGATGGAGCTGTATCAAGAGGCTGCGGGCTTTGCCAGCGGCTTCGCACGACCGGGGCTTGAAGCGGATATGGAGGCCAAGGCCAACCATGGCATCGCCTACATCGATTCAGAGACAGGCAAGCTCGATGAGGCGGAAGCCATCTATAAGAAGTGTCTGGAGAAGAATCCACAGGACGGTTACGCCAAGAATGAGCTGCAGTACATCGCCGAGCAGCGGGCGAAGCAAGCGCGGCCGGGGCGGTAGAGGTGCGGGTGGGCCGGTGGCTGACATGCTGCATCGTGGCGCTGGCCCTTGCGCCCGCTGTGGCATGGGCCACCCCGCCGGGGCCGGACCCGGCGGGTCAGGGAGCGGCCCCCTTGCCGGTCATCGATCTGGCGCCCGATCCCCTGCTGGCGGATGCCTTGCAGGAGGGGCTGGCGGCTTTGCGTGGAGGGAACGCCCGTCTTGCCCTGGATGGTTATTTCAACAAGATCATCGCCGCCTACCAGGCGCGCTACCGCGACATCAGGGAACGCCTCTATTGCGCCCGCACCCAGGCAGAGGCCAGCCGCTATCTTCAGGAGGCGGCGGGCCGGCAACAAAGCGTGCGGATCGTGGAGGCGGGGCTGGTCCAGGCCTATGCCTACCGGGCCTATGAACTGATGGTGCTGAACGATATGTCAGGAGCGGTGGAGAGCCTGGAGCGGGCACGTGACCTGTCGCCTGGCAACGCCGACATCCTGTCCCGCCTGGCCGTCCTCTACAAAGCGCGGCAGAAAGTGCCCCAGGCGCTGGAAACCTATCAGGCGGCAGTGCTGGCGGCGTCGGAATTGTCGCCGCCGGACCGACGATGGGAGGAACTGCACGACGCTTATCATGGACTGGGCGGCATGTTCCTGGCTATGGGCCGGCTGGATGAGGCCGCAGCCACCTATCAGCAATGCTTGGCGGCGCTGCCGGACGATGACGACGCCAACGAGGAGTTGGCGTACATCCGCCAGCGCCAGCGGGCCCAAGGCCACTGATGGGGCCACTTCATCCCGGCCAATAAGACGCTCAAGGATTCCTCGGGTTTTTCAGGGGGCCGCCGCTGGCAGAGTGGCGGCAACCCTTCAAACCCCGGGAGCCCAGAGCCATGAGCCAATCCGCCCTCACCGAAGCCGCTGCCCAGCCGACCTTGAACCAGCTGTTCGCCGACCTGCACGCCCACCGGGTGGCGACCATGGATCCGGCCCAGTTGCAGATCAACATCGACCAGCGGCGCGAATTGGTGGAAACGGCGGACAGCGCCGCCTTCGTCCGGCCGGGTGACCGGCTGGTGGGCGAGGTGCTGCTGGATGTGGAGGGCGGCACGCTGCACCTGGGCGCCCTGCTGGCGCGCGGGCCGGTGGTGCTGGTCTTCTTCCGCTTCGCCACCTGTCCCGCCTGTAACATCGCGCTGCCCTATTACCAGCGCCATCTGGAGCCAGGCCTGCGCGCGCTGGGCGCTCAACTGGTGGCGGTCAGCCCCCAGGTGCCGGAGCGCCTGGTCGACATCAAGCGCCGCCATGACTTGACCTTCACCGTCGCCAGCGACCGCGACAACGCCCTGGCTCGCCGCCTGGGCATCGTCTTCACCGCCAACGCCGCCTCGCAGGCCAGCCAGCTGGCCAAGGGCACGTCGCTGGGCGAGGTCACGGGCACCGGCACCTGGGAATTGCCCATGCCGACGGTGGTGGTGCTGGGGCGCGACGGCGTGGTGCGCTATGCCGATGTCAGCCCCGACTGGCTGGTCAGGACTGAACCGGGCCCGGTGCTGGACGCGGTGCGCGCCGTGGTGGCCGAGGATCGTTCCAGCCGGGCGGCGGAATAGGGGGGGGCGCCGGATCGTCCCCGCATGGCCCCTGTGCAATGGTCGCTGTGAGAAGCCTGCGGTTTCCATTGACTTGGCCGGCGCGCTGCTTATAGTGCCGGCCTTCCCTTCCCGGGAAGGCGGGTCCGGGGGATCTCTCCCCTTGTCCCCGTCCGTGGGGCCTGATTGGCAGGATGCCATGGAACTACCGGGACAACAAGCCGCGTCAGCGGCAGCTGGAGCTTAGAGATGAGCAAGCGTTTAGAGTCCAAGTATAAGATTGACCGCCGCCTTGGCGTCAACCTGTGGGGCCGTGCCAAGAGCCCGGTCAACCGCCGCGAATACGGCCCCGGCCAGCACGGCCAGCGCCGCAAGAAGCCGTCCGACTTCGGCCTGCAGCTGATGGCCAAGCAGAAGCTGAAGGGCTACTACGCCAACATCGGTGAGCGTCAGTTCCGCCGCATCTACCAGGAAGCCGTCCGTCGCCGTGGCGACACCGGCGAGAACCTGATTCAGCTGCTGGAGCGTCGCCTGGACGCCGTGGTCTACCGTATGAAGTTCGCGCCGACCCCGTTCGCCGCGCGTCAGATCATCAACCACGGCCACATCCTGGTGAACGGCAAGCGCCTGAACATCGCCTCCTATCGCGTGAAGGATGGCGACACCATCGAAGTGCGCCAGAAGGCCAAGCAGTTCGCCATCATCCTGGAGTCCGTCGCTTCGGGTGAGCGCGATACCCCCGAGTACGTGCAGGTCGACACCGGCGCGCTGAAGGGCACCTTCGTCCGCGCCCCGAACCTGGCCGACGTCCCGTACCCGGTGACCATGGAACCGAACCTGGTGGTCGAGTACTACTCGCGCTAATCCAGGCTCCTTCCGGAACCGGAAAGATCAGGCCGCGCCCCTCGGGACGCGGCCTTTTCTATTGGGCGTCCGTGTCACGTCCGGCGGGGCAGCATGCGCTCCAGGATGCGGTCGCGCCACAGCACGACATGGACGGCGACGGCGGCGACATGCAGGCCGATCAGCACCAGCAGCACGGTCACCAGGGCCTCATGTATTTCGCCCAGCGTCCGCCCCAGGCTTGACCCCGTGGCCACCAGCGCCGGCAGGTCCAGGGCGCCGAACAGCGTCACCGGCCAGCCGCGCCGCGACGCGTCGGCCCAGCCGGTCAGCACCAGGGTGAAGACCAGCAGGTACAGCAACCCATGCACCGCCGCCGCCGCCTTGTGCTGCCAGGCCGGCAGGCGGGGATCGGCGGCGGGCTGGGGCGTCAGCAGCCGCCAGCCCAGGCGCAACGCCATGACGGCGCCAATGGCGACGCCGAATGACAGGTGCAGGTTGACCAACCCTTCCGGCGGCATGCCCCGGCGGAGTTCCGGCATGGTCCAGCCCAACGTGTACTGCACCGCCAGCAGAACCACGACCAGCCAGTGGAACCCCTTCATGGCGCCGCTGTAGTGGGCTGTCGGTATCGCGTCCATGGCTTCCTCCTTTTTACTAATCAAAGGCGTAGTTGCTTGGCCCACAGGGGCTTGATCGCCTCCAGGGCCAGGACCATGACGGCCGCCGCCCCCAGGGTGATGGCCACGTCATGGGCGGGCAGCGGCGCGAAGGCGAACAGGGCCGCCGCCGGCGGCCAGGCCAGGGTCACCGCCAGCACAGCGCCCATCACCCCGGCCACCGTCCACAGCGTGGGGTTAGGGCGCGTCACCGCCCTGAGGAGGGAGGCGCTGAAGGAGCGGTTGACCAGCACCAGGCCGAAATTGACCAGCACCAGGGCAACGAAGGCCAAGGCCCGCGCCTCTTCTGTCGGCAGTCCACCGCGCAGCGCCCCGACAAACAGCAGGGCGACCGTGCCGAACGCGACGGTTCCCTGCAGCAGGCTCCACATCAGCAGCGCGCGCGAGAACAGCGGGCTATTTGGTGGCCGCGGGGGCCGGCGCATGCTGTCCGCCTCGGACCGCTCCGCCTCGAAAACGATGGAGCACACGGGGTCGATCACCATTTCCAGGAAGGCGATGTGCACCGGGGTCAGCAGCAGGGGCAGGTCCAGCACCAGCGGCAACAGGGCCAGGCCAGCGATGGGCACATGGATGGCCACGATATACCCCATGGCCTTGCGCAAATTGTCGTAGATGCGCCGTCCCAGGCGGATGGTCTGGACGATGGACCCGAAATCGTCGTCCAGCAGCACCAGGGAGGCCGCCTCGCGCGCCACATCGGTGCCACGGCCGCCCATGGCGATGCCGATATCCGCGGCCTTCAGCGACGGCGCGTCGTTCACGCCGTCCCCGGTCATGCCCACGATCTGGCCGGTCCCCTGCAGGGCCTTGACGATGGCCAGCTTGTGCGTCGGCTGGGTGCGGGCGAACAGGGCGGCCTCGCGGATGCGCACCGCCTGCTCCCCAGGCGATAGACGGTCCAGATCCGCCCCGGTGACCAGCGGGGCGATGGGTAGGCCAGCCTGGGCGGCGATGGCTCGGGCGGTTTCCGGGTAGTCGCCGGTGATCATGACCACCCTGATACCGGCCGACAGGCAGTCCCGCACGGCGGCCGGCACTTCGGCGCGCAGCGGGTCGCTGAAGCCGACCAGGCCCAGCAGGCGGCAGGAATACTCCCGGCGGTCCACGGGCGGCGGGTTCGGTGCCTCGCCCCCCGCCACGGCCAGGACGCGCATGCCGTTCCGGGCCATGCCGTCCACCGCGCTGAGCATCGCCGCGTGGGTGGGCCCGTCCAGGCGGCACAGCGCCGCCACGGCCTCCGGCGCGCCCTTGATGGCCACGATGGCGTTGGTCTCCGGATCTGCCTGCCAGACCTGGGTGATCGCTGGCAACCCCGGCTCCAGCCCGTATTCCTTCACCAGGGTCCAGGACGGGCCCGCCGGGGACATGTCCAACTCCCGCCCCAGGGCGTGAAAGGCGCGATCCATGGGGTCGGCGGGGGTTTGCGCGCTGGCCAGGATGCCATGCCGGATCAAGGCGCGGGTGACGTCCGCCGGGTGATCGCCTCGCGGGTCCAGGCCCTGCGCCAGGTCGGCGGCGTCCCGTATCTCCGTGATCGCCATGCGATTCTGCGTCAGGGTTCCGGTCTTGTCGGTGCACAGGACGGTCGCGGCGCCCAGCGCCTCGATGGCGGCCGCGCGGCGGGTCAGCACCCGGGCCCGCGACAGGCGCCACGCCCCCATCACCATGAACACGGTCAGCACCAGGGGAAATTCCTCCGGGATCATCGACATGGCCACGGCCAGGCCAGCCAGGATCCCTTGCAGCCAATCCCCCCGCACCAATCCGTACAGCGCCATGACCAGCAGGCTGACGGTCAGGCCGGCCACGGCGACGCCCCGGACCAGCCGCCGCGTCTGCCGGTTCAGGCGCGTGGGCTCCGGGTGGATGCCGCCCAGGGCGGCGCCGATCTTGCCGATCTCGCTGTGGCGGCCGGTGGCCGTCGTGGTGCCGCATCCCCGCCCGCGCACCACCAGGGTGCCGGAAAAGGCCACCGGTAGGTCATCACCGCCGGGGGTGACCGCCTCGGCGGCGGCGCTGCTGGCGGGCCGCTTGCGCACCGGCAGGGACTCACCGGTCAGCAGGGATTCGTCGATCTCCAGGTCTTGGGCGGAGATCAGATGGATGTCCGCGGGCACCCGGTCGCCTTCCTCGATGAAAACGACATCGCCAGGCACCACCTCCCGGCCGGGAATGCGCAGCCGCACGCCATCCCGCACAACCTGGGCGCGGGGACTGGTCAGGGTGCGCAGGGCGTCCAGCACCCGTTCGCTGCGGCTTTCCTGCGCGGCGGCGATGCCCACCGATGCCGTGGCGAACGCCAGCAGCATGAGGCCCTCACGCAGGTCACCCAACAGCAGGTAGATGAGGGCGCTGACCATCAGCAGCGCGAACATCGGCTCCGCCAGGATATCCAGCAGGATACGGGGCAGGGGGCGCCGGTCGGGGCGGGGCAGTTCGTTATAGCCGTTGGCCGCCAGCCGCCGCGCCGCCTCCGTGGCGGTCAGCCCGGAAACAGGGGTGCCGGCGATCGGGGCATGGGCGTCGCTGGGCATGGGGGCACACCGGTGGGCGGTGGTTGGGTTCCCCCAGACTGCGCCCCTTACGGTCAACCGCCTTGATGCACGTCAGCCAGGCGGGGCCCGCCGCCATGTTCAACCCGGCGCCTCATTGAACAACCATAGGGCGCGCTGAATGGTGGCGTCTCAGAGGTGCGGGCTCAGGTCTTATTGAATGATGATTGCAAAAATAGTGAGTAAATATTCATCTGTTATATGACGATTGTCGGGTTCGCCATATATCTTATGGATTTCGGAATATGATCCGGCCTATCCAAAATAATGCGTTTTATCTGGTCAAGTTGACGCAGGGATCTTCATCCTTATCCGTAACAGCAAAGTCACAAAAAGTACCTGTGACTTGTGGACGCAGCGTCACCTGGATTGTTCCGGGGAGTTGTCGTTCGTCCAATCACTGCGATGAGGTCAACGTCTTGTCGAACGCCTACGCCAAGAATTGGAATAGTCAAAGCCGCAGCGGCAGGGTGGTTTCCGGTCGCGTCGGGCCGGCCGTTGGCAGCGGCGGCACGATAGATCGGCTGCGGCGCCGCTTCGCCGACTTGCCGGCACCTGTCATCGTCTACAACAAGTCGCATTCGGGTAGTCGGCTTCTGGCCCAGATGCTGGAGGATCAAGGCGTTTTCATTGGTGGCCGGCTGAATGAATCCAACGACGCCATGGCCATCCTGCCCCTGGTGGAGCGTCTGGTCGAAGATTATTACCCCGATTACCAGGCGCTGTGGGACCAGGACTGGCCCGTGGACTTGGAGGCTTTGTTCGTCACGGCGATGATGGAGCATCTGGAGGGCTATGACGGACACTCCCCCTGGGGGTGGAAGCTGTGCGAAACGACATACATCGTTCCCATCATCGCCGCCGTCTTCCCAAGGGCTCGTTTCGTCCATCTGCTGCGCGATGGCCTGGATGTGGCGTTCAGCGACCATGTGCCGCCGCAGGCCCGGTTCTGGCGCAAGGTCTACTTCAACAACGGCGACATCCAGGGCTGGCGCGGCCTGTCCATGACCAACCGCGCCTATGTCCGGCGGCCCCACATCTACAACGCCCTGCACTGGCTTAATTCCGTGGAAGTGGGCCGCACCTATGGCGCCATGTTGCAGGGGCGCTACCTGGAGGTCCGGTATGAGGACCTGTGCCGGGACTTCCTCCCCACCTCACGGCGCATTCTCGGCTTCATGGGCCTGGCGCCGGATGAGGCGGCGTTGATGGCGCGCGCGGCGTCCGTCCGCAAGGGCACCATCGGCAAGCACCACCGCCACCGCCGTCAGCGCCGCCAGGTGCTGCGCCTGATCGAGCCGACGCTGTTGTCCCTGGGCTATCTGGATGCCCCCTCCCGGCCGGGCCCTTTGTGGCGCCTGCGGGAACGCTGGTACAGCGCCCTGCGCGAGATGGGCAAGGGATGGGCCCGGCTGTGCCAGGCTGTGCGGGCTTAGACGATAATCTCTAGCTCGCCATCTTGCTCAGGCGCCGGCGATTGGCGCGCACCTTGCGGCGGTAGTGCGCCAGCACCTTGGCGGTAGCGCCATCGGCGGTCACGCCCAGGCCGCCGGTCAGGGCCCGCATCTGCAGGTCCAGGCCGGCGGCGATCTTCTCATTCACCATGCGCTGCGCCTCCGTCTGGGCGGCGGCCCCGCCGGCCGCCAATTTCAGGGTGCGCAGGGTGATGACCTGCAGTGCCTCCACGCCCAGCAGCCAACTATCGAAGCCATTACGCATCCAGGCGTTTTTTCCCATCCTATATCTCCGGGCCGACATCATCTGAAATGAAACGGGACAGCCAGGCTTAAACGGCGGTGTTCCCGTCCCGGTTCCAACGATCGGCCGCTCGTCTGGGAACAATATCGATGCTTGCGACGTTTCGGTTGTGGCCTGGCCCAGTCGTGGGGGACCGGCCTCAAGACTTGATCGAGCAAAAACCGAAAAATGAGGAGGTCACGGCGATGCGTTACGCGCTTTTATGGCTGCTGGGGGTGCCGTTACCGGTCCTGATCATCATCTATCTGATTTTCCATTGAGCCGGTCTGTTGAGCCGCTCTGCGGCGTAATCCCCGCGCCGCGCTGACCCGCAGAAAGCCAAAGGGCCGCGCCCGGTGTCCCGGGGCGGCCCTTTGTCAATCCGATATGCGGCTCGGTCAGGCGGCGGCCTGGGCGGCGATGCCCTTCTCAGCCAGCAACTGCACCAGCTCGCCCGACTCATACATGTCGCGGACGATGTCGCAGCCGCCCAGGAACTCACCCTTCACATACAGCTGCGGGATGGTCGGCCAATTTGTGAATTCCTTGATGCCCTGGCGCAGGGCCGGGTCGACCAGGATGTCGATGCCCTTGAACTTCACGCCCAGGTGGCTCAGCACCTGCACGACGGCGGCGGAGAAGCCGCACTGCGGGAAAACGGGGGTGCCCTTCATGTAGAGCACGACGTCGTTCTCGGTGATGTCGCGGCGGATGCGCTCTTCGACGGTCTTGTCCATGTACGATCGATCCTCTGGTGCCGTGCCGTCGCGATGCTAAGGCGGCGGTTGGCGGTCTAACCCAAACCGGCGACTGGTCCCGCCGGTGCTGCCGGTGCCCAGGATACCGCGAGCGGTCAACCGGTTCACCAAACAACTTCACCTGTCATAAATGAGCGCGCGACGACCGTCTGTCCAGAGGGAATAGCCGGCGCATCGCCCCGCAAGGGCTGCGGATCAGTCCTGCGTGGCCGCCGTGGTCAGGGCCAGGGCATGCAGCTCATTGCCCATGCGACCGCCCAGGGCCGCGTACACCATCTGGTGCTGCGCCACCCGGCTCTTGCCCTTGAAGGCCGCGGCGGTGACGTAGGCGGCGTAATGGTCGCCGTCGCCCCGCAGGTCTTCGATCCGCACCTCGGCGCCCGGAATGCCTTCCCGGATCAGGCGCTCGATTTCAGAGGCGTCCATGGCCATAAGTTATTCCCCTTCTATGTTCCCTCAGGCGCCGGCGGGGCATCCGCCCCGTGGCTATCCTCGATTTCCAGTCCGCTGACGCTTCCCGGAAATCTCCGGCGCCCGCGGTCGCGGGCTACGCTGGCATGGATAAGTCATGCCAGCGCTCCCATTTGCTTAGGCGTCGCCGGCCATGTAGCCGGGCAGCCAGCCTTCGTGCGCCTCGCGCAGATCGGCCAGCGCCAGGGCGCCGCCGCCCAGGCCGGCGATGGCGTCGCCGCCCACCGTGCCCAGGGTGGTGACGGGTACACCGGCGGCCTTGGCCGCGTCGGTGACCGCGGCCACATCGCCGGCGGCGGCGGTGACCAGGTAACGGCCCTGGTCCTCACCGAACAGCAGGCCGGCGTCCGCCGCCTCCAGGCCGGTCAGGGCCACACCCTTCTTGCCACGCAGGGCCATCTCCGCCAGCCCCACGGCCAGGCCGCCGTCGGCCAGGTCGTGGCAGGCGGTCAGCTTGCGGGCCTCGATCAGGCCGCGCACCAAGTCGCCGGCACGGCGCTCGGCCGCCAGGTCCACCGGCGGCGGGGCGCCTTCCTCACGGCCGTGGACCTCACGCAGGTACAGCGACTGGCCGACATGGCCTTTCGTCTCACCCAGCAGCAGGACCACGTCACCCTCGGCCTTGAAGCCGCTGCCGATGGCCAGGGTGCTGTCCGTCAGCAGGCCCACGCCGCCGATGGCGGGGGTGGGCAGGATGCCTTCGCCGTTGGTCTCGTTGTACAGGCTTACGTTGCCCGACACGACGGGGAAGTCCAGGACGCGGCAGGCCTCCGCCATGCCTTCGATGCAGCCGGCGAACTGCCCCATGATGCGGGGCTTCTCCGGGTTGCCGAAGTTCATGTTGTCGGTGATGGCCAGGGGCAGGGCGCCCACGGTGATGATGTTGCGGTAGGCCTCTGCCACCGCCTGGGCACCGCCGCGCACCGGGTCGGCGTAGCAGTAGCGCGGGGTGCAGTCGGTGGTCATGGCCAGCGCCTTGGGCGTGCCGTGCACCCGCACCAATGCCGCGTCACCACCCGGGCCGATCATGGTGTCGGCACCCACCTGGCTGTCGTACTGCTCCCAAATCCAGCGGCGGGATGCCAGGTCCGGCGTGCCCAGCAGGGCCAGCAGGGTGTCGCGGGCCGACGCCTTCAGCGGGGCCTCCGCCGCGGCGATCTCGGCCTGCGGCGGGGTCGGCTCCGTCGGGCGGTTGTACAGCGGCGCCTTGTCGAACAGGGGCGCCAGTTCCACGTCGCACCAGGTGTGGCCATGCATGCGGATGACCATGCGGCCGTTGTCCGTCAGCTTGCCGATGACGGCGAAGTCCAGTTCCCACTTGTCGAAGATGCGCTTGGCCTCTTCCTCGCGGCCGGGCTCCAGGATCATGAGCATGCGCTCCTGGCTTTCCGACAGCATGATCTCATACGGGGTCATGCCGGCTTCGCGCTGGGGAACGGCGTCGAGATCCAGGTCGATGCCCAGGCCGCCCTTGCCCGCCATCTCGACGGAGGAGGAGGTGAGGCCGGCGGCACCCATGTCCTGGATGGCGACGATGGCGTCGGTGGCCATCAGCTCCAGGCAGGCCTCGATCAGCAGCTTCTCGGTGAAGGGGTCGCCCACCTGCACCGTCGGGCGCTTGGCCTCGCTGTCCTCGGTGAACTCGGCGGAGGACATGGTGGCGCCGTGGATGCCGTCGCGGCCGGTCTTCGATCCCACGTACACCACGGGCTTACCCACGCCAGCGGCCTTGGAATAGAAGATCTTGTCCGTCTGGGCCACGCCCACGGTCATGGCGTTGACCAGGCAGTTGCCGTTGTAGGCCTTGTGGAAGTTGGTCTCGCCGCCCACGGTGGGCACGCCGACGCAATTGCCGTAGCCGCCGATGCCGGCCACCACGCCCGCCACCAGGTGGCGGGTCTTGGGGTTGGCGGGCTCCCCGAAGCGCAGGGCGTTCAGGTTGGCCACGGGGCGGGCGCCCATGGTGAAGACATCGCGCAGGATGCCGCCCACGCCCGTCGCCGCACCCTGGTAGGGCTCGATGAAGCTGGGGTGGTTGTGGCTTTCCATCTTGAAGATGGCGGCCTGGCCGTCGCCGATGTCGATGACGCCGGCGTTCTCACCGGGGCCGCAGATGACCCAGGGCGCCGTCGTCGGCAGCTTCTTCAGCCACACGCGCGAGGATTTGTAGGAGCAGTGTTCCGACCACATGACGGAATAGATGCCCAGTTCCGTCAGGGTGGGCGTGCGGCCCACGCTTTCCAGCATGCTGGCGTATTCGTCGGGCTTCAGGCCGTGCTCGGCCGCCAGCTCGGCGGTAACCTTCGGTTCGCGGTCAGGGGTGTGGGTGACGCTCACGACAGGCTCTCCAGCAGGCTGGTAAACAGGGCGCGGCCATCGGTGTTGCCGTGCTGCGGGTCAAAGGCGCGTTCGGGATGGGGCATCATGCCCAGGACGGTGCGCGTCTCGTTGAAGATGCCGGCGATGTTGTTGGTGGCGCCGTTGGGGTTGCCGGCCGCGTTCACCACGCCGTTGGCGTCGGTGTAGCGGAAGGCCACGCGGCCATCGCCTTCCAGGCGCTTCAGCGTCTCCTCATCCGCCACGTAGTTGCCCTCGCCATGGCCCACCGGAATGCCGATGTGCTGGCCCGGGGTGTAATGGCGGGTGAAGGCGCTGTCGGTGTTCTCCACCTTCAGGTCCACCGTCTTGCAGATGTACTTCAGCGACTGGTTGCGGATCAGCGCGCCGGGCAGCAGCCCCGCCTCCGTCAGGATCTGGAAGCCGTTGCAGACACCGATGACCTTGACGCCCTTGGCGGCCCGTTCCTTCACCACCCGCATGACGGGGGAGTTGGCGGCCATGGCGCCGCAGCGCAGATAGTCGCCGTAGGAAAAGCCGCCGGGAACGGCGATGACGTCGACCTCGGGCAGGTCGGTGTCGCGGTGCCAGGCGTGGAAGGTCTTGTGGCCGGAAACCTGTTCCAGGGCCACGGCGATGTCCCGTTCACAGTTGGAACCGGGAAAGACGATGACGGCGGACTTCATGGGGGCCGCAAATCCAATCGTTGGAGGCCGGGGAAGGCGGGATTCCCGCCGATATTAAGCCGGCGCTGCACCCGTCGTCTTGTGGGGCGGAAGCTAGCCGCGCCGCAGGTCGAATGCAAGGTGCCGGGGTGAGGGGCTACCCCGCGCGGATGTGGGGGCGGGAATAGGCACACCGCCGGCCCTTGGCTTTGATCTGGACTGGAACGAAAAAGGAACATATGATGCTATTCCATCAACCGTCCAATGACCTATTTTGCCGGGCCTATCCATAGGCTGGTGTGCGGGAGCGGCGCCGATGAATGCTGGCTTGGATAGGGGCGCGCTTGCGCGGTGATGAAATGCCACTCCGAAAATGTCCGATAAATTGCCGCGGAGGAATGCTATTACTAGTTTCTTTGTTTTTAATTTTTCCGCCTAATCCAAAGAACACAGAAGAATCATTGCCATTGCCGGTAATCACGCCGCGCGCGCTTTGGATCGCCCAAAAAGCCGCTGAAGCGGAGGAGAGAATCAGGCAAGGCGATTTCCAATCAGCGAATGCTCTGCTTAAGCAGGCTATAAAAGCTCTCGGTGAGTGTCCCATGCTCGGTGTTTTTGATGATACCGAGCAGGGTATGGGTGTTGCCCAAGCTGACGAGGATGACGGCGACCTGGAAAACGCCGCTATCGACAGATATGCCGTACTTAGAAGTCGCATGGGTAGGTGTCCCCAAACATTCCCGTGATCGTCGCCTTTTCCGTCGCGTCTGTACGCCTGGTGTGGCGATCCGCTCGCCAGCGGCCAGCGACATCCCATCCCTCGATGGCGGCCTTGACCCACGTCATGGCCGCAGGCCGGACGGGGTGCTCCGATGGGGGTGGCCGGGACGGTGTGCCGGCCAGCAACGGAGGATGACGCCATGCCGTACGCGACCACCAATCCCTATACCGGTGACCTGCTGAAGACCTTTCCCGACGCCACCGACGCGGAGGTCGACCGCGCCCTGTCGGACGCCCACGCCGCCTTCCTGGCCTGGCGGGAAACGCCCTTCGCCCACCGCGCCGGCATCATGCAGAAGGCGGCCGACATCCTGCGTGCCGAGGCCGACGCCTATGCCCGGCTGCTGACGCTGGAGATGGGCAAGCTGTTCACCGAGGCGAAGGCGGAGGTGGAGCTGTCCGCCCGCATCTTCGAATATTATGCCGAGAAGGCGGAGGCGCTGCTGGCGCCGGAGAAACTGCCGGTGGCCGACCCGGCGGAGGGCGAGGCCGTGCTGGTGTGCGAGCCGCTGGGCGTGCTGCTGGCCATTGAGCCGTGGAACTTCCCCTATTACCAGATCGCCCGCATCATCGCCCCGCAGCTGTCCGCCGGGAACACCATGCTGCTGAAGCACGCCTCCAACGTGCCGCAGTGCGCCGCCGCGTTCGAGGGGCTGATGCGCCAGGCGGGACTGCCCGACGGGGCTTTCAAGAATCTTTACGCTACCCGCCAGCAGATCGAGCGCATCCTGAATGACCCGCGCGTCCACGGCGTGGCCCTGACAGGATCGGAAGCGGCGGGTGCCGTGATCGCGGCCCAGGCGGGCAAAGCCCTGAAGAAGTCCACCATGGAACTGGGCGGGGCCGACGCCTTCGTCGTGCTGGCGGACGCTGATATGGAAAAGACCGTCAAGTGGGCGGTGTTCGGCCGGCATTGGAACGGCGGCCAGGTCTGCGTCTCCTCCAAGCGCATGATCATCGTGGATGAGGTCTATGACCAGTTCCTGGACCGCTACATCGATGGCGTCGCCGGGCTGAAGGCGGGCGATCCCTTCGATGCCGCGACCACCCTGGCGCCCCTGTCGTCGCAAGGGGCCGCCGATGAGGTGAAGGAGAAAATCCGCGAGGCGGTGGCCTACGGGGCCAAGGCGACGGAGGTGGGCCCCAAGGTCCCCAACCAGGGCGCCTTCGTCCAGCCCACCATCCTGACGGAGGTGGGGGAGGACAACCCCGCCCGGTACTGGGAATTCTTCGGCCCCGTCTCCATGCTGTTCCGGGCCAAGGATGAGGATGACGCGGTGCGCATCGCCAACGACTCCCCCTTCGGCCTGGGCGGCTCCGTCTTCACCCGCGACACCCAACGCGGGGCGGCGGTGGCGGCCCGCATTTCCACCGGCATGGTCTTCGTCAACCACCCGACCATGGTGAAGGCCGACCTGCCGTTCGGCGGCATCCGCCGTTCCGGCTACGGCCGCGAATTGCTGGGCCTGGGCATCAAGGAGTTCGTGAACCACAAGCTGATCGACGTGGTCGACATCGACGCGCCGTTCTGAGCGTTGGGAGGCGACCACGCGGGCGCGGCGCCCATGCCGCGCCCGCGTGTTCATGCATCGTCAGGCTGGTGGCGTCAGGCTGGACCGACGCTCGGCACCAGCGCCGCCTTTGCCAGCGACAGTTCCACCGTGGCCGCCTTCAGGCCCTCGGCCTTGGCGGTCACGCGCACCGTGCCGGCTTGGCGGCCCGTCTGCACGATGGCGCCGCACAGGCCCTTGAAGGCCTTGCGATAGGGGGCGTGGTCGGGCTCCAGGCTGGTGGGGTCGCCGTTGCCCACGCCCAGCAGGCGGGCGCCGCCTTCTAGGGTGAAGGTGACGAGGGTGTCGGCATCGGGCACCAGACGGCCCTTGGCGTCGACCACGCTGGCCGACAGCACCGCCACGTCGTCGCCATCGGCCAACAGCGTGACGCGGTCGGCGGCCAGGGTCAGGGCGTGGGCCGGCCCGGCGGTTTCCTGCCGCTGGGTCAGCACGCGGCGGCCGTCCTTGTAGCCATGGGCCTCGATGGCTCCCGGCTGATAGGGCACGGTCCATTCCAGGTGACGGTTGCGGGTGACGTCCTTGCGCCCCAGGCTGCGGCCGTTCACGAACAGCTCCACCGCGTCCAGGTTGCTGTGGCACCAGACGGCGATGTCCTTGCCCTCCCGCCCCGGCCAGGTCCAGTGCGGGAACAGGTGCAGGTGCGGCTGGTCCGGCCGCCACCAGGCGCGGTAGTAGTGGTAGTTGTCCTTGGGAAAGCCGCACAGGTCCAGGATGCCGAAGTTGGACACGGTGTTGGGCCAGTCGATGAAGGGCGTCGGCTCCCCGCGATAGTCGAAGCCCGTCCAGGCGAAGCCGCCGGACAGGAAAGGGCGGCTGTCGTAGAAGGTCCACCACTGTTCCGCCGTGCTGGCCCACTTGGGATACTCGGTGTCATAGGCGGGGACGTAGTGGCGGGCGTCGTCGTGGGCATAGACGCCGCGGGTGCAGACGGTGCTGGCCGTTTCCGTCCCGATCATGGGCTGGTTGGGGAAACGGGCATGGAAGGCGTCGATCTCATCCAGGTAGTAGTTGAAGCCCATGACATCCAGCACCGGGCTGGCGCCCTGGCCGAACTTGCCGTTGAACGCCTCCGTGATCGGGCGGGTGCCGTCCAGTCGGTACACCGCGCGCTTCATGCTGGTGGCGATGCGGGCCCCCTGTTCCGTGCCGCGGTGGATTTCCTCGTTGCCGATGCTCCACAGGAAGACGGAGGGGCGGTTGCGGTCGCGCCTCACCATGCGCTCCAGCTGGCTCATGCCCTCCGGGTTGCTGGACATCTGGCGGGTTTCCTCCATCACCAGGATGCCCAGCCGGTCGCAGGCGTCCAGCAAGGCGGGGGCTGGCGGGTGGTGGGTGGTGCGCCAGGCGTTGGCGCCCATCTCCTTCAGCCGTTCCACGCGATAGGCGTGCAGGCGGTCGGGCACGGCGAAGCCCACGCCGGCATGGTCCTGGTGGTTGCAGGTACCCTTCACCTTCACCGGCCGGCCATTCAGGAAAAAGCCCTGGTTGGCGTCGAAGCGCAGGGTGCGGATGCCGAAGGGGGTGTGATAGCGGTCGACCACCGCTCCACCCACGCTGACCTCCGTTACCAGGGTGTGGAGGTTGGGCGCCTCCAGCGACCATAGGGCGGGTGAGGCCAGGGTGGCGGTCTGCGTCACGGCGCCCGTTTCCCAGGCGCCCAGCGTCACCGGCGGGGCATCCAGTTGCAGGGCGGGCTTGCCGTCGGGGCCCAGCACGGTGCTGCGGACCGTGAGGTCCGCCGCCGGGCCCTCATTGGCCAGCTCGGTGGTGATCGTGAGGTCGGCGCCGCTGGGCGTCACCGTGCTGCGCACGAAGGTGCCCCACTGCGGCACATGGGCGGGGGCGGTCTTCACCAGCCAGACGTGACGGTAGAGCCCGGCGCCCTCATACGACCAGGCCTCGCCCAGGGTGGCGTCCACGCGGATGACCAGGGTGTTGGCACCGCCCAGGAGGACGAAGTCGGTGATGTCCACGCGGAAGGGGGCGTAGCCGCTTTCGTTGGTGGCGACGATGAAGCCGTTCAGCACCACCAGGCAGTTGCGGGCGACCCCGTCGAACTCCAGCGACAGGCGGCGCCCGGCGTCGGCGGCGGGCAGGGTGAAGCTGCGGCGGTACCAGCCGACGCTGGTCTCCGGAAACTGCCGCCCCAGGGGCTTGAAACCCTGGTAGGCCATGGCCTCCGCCGCCTCCTTGCCCGGCAGCCGCGCCTGGGTGAAGGGCAGGTCCATCGCCCAGTCGTGCGGCAGGGTGACGGCGGCCCAGTCCTTGTCATCGAAATCGGCCTTGGCCACCGGCGCGCTGAGATCGCCGGACTTGGCGTAAGTGCTGCGGTCGGCGCCGAAGCCGAAATCCTGTAGCGGGTCGGCGGCATGCCCCAGATGGAAGCGCCAGCCGTCATTCATCCGCAGCCGCTCGCGCGGGGCCAGGTCGGCGGGCACGGGGGCAGGGGATGCTGCCGCGACCTGGGGGATCGCCGCCGGTGCCGGGGCGGCCCCCGCCGGCGCCACACCTAAGGCCGGAAGCGTAGCGGCGGTGACGAGCAGGCGGCGCCGGGTCAGATCAGGCATGGCGGGAATCCCGAAGTGGTGAATATATATATTATATAATATCCAATCGCGGCCGTGGGGAACCCCTAACATTTTGAGGGCATGGCCAGCCTCGCCCTCCAGCTTCCATATCTATGGCTGAACAAGCTTTAAGGCGCTAGAATCAGAGTTGATCTGGGGAATTGCTTTCTATCAGAGCGGTGGCTCAATATGCGATTGGCACTTTCATCGAAGGATTCTATAAACGCCAAGCGGCAGAATCTCGTTTCGACCTGCAAAAGCCGCCTCTTTTTTTGTGTCATCTAATAAATGGAAAATAAACCTCCATATATTAACATTATTACAATTCAATTACAAAAACTCAAGAAGAGAAAATAGCCAAAAACCTATTTTCAACGCATGGGGTCACGATAATGGGGCAAGAAAAAGACGCGGATATTTTAAAGATATTCGGGAGCGAGGCCAAGCCGAAGAGTGACGGTGCTCAGACATCTTCGTCAAGCTTTTCGAATCTTATTTTCGATACCTTCAGGCCAGAGATAGCCTCCGGCAAAAGCCCCATGAAAGGGGACCCCTCGCACAAGGCGGAACCGTCCTCCAAGGGCATCGATCTTGGGCAGGGCGCTGACAACAAGCCATCGCAAGGTGATGTTGGTCCATCGGGTGAGCGCAGACCATCGACAGGAGGGTCTTCGTGGTCCTTGGTCGGTCTTTCCGATGAGGATGACCCCGGGAAGGCCGCCAATCCGAAAACTGGCCAGGCTGCCGCCCGCAAGGAGGGGCAGGTCCCTCGCGATGCGGAGCGGATCAAGCTGAGCGTTGTGGATCCAGGCACCAAAGCGGGTGAGCAGAAGCCTGCCGAAAAAGCGCCGCTGACGATGAGCGGAGAGGTCAAACAGGAAATCGCCAAACTGCCGGCTAATTTTTTCAAACAGACGGCCGCAAGCATATTCACCATTAAGGCCAACCTGGCCCAGCAAGGCGCCGAAGTAGACGGCAAAATCAAAGTCTCCGGCAGCGATAAGCCGCAAGTGGTGAAGACGGAGATCAAAACGACGACGGGGTCGGTAACCCAAGAGACCGCGTCTGGTTTCTACAGCGCTGATTACGCTGGAAAACTAGCTTATGCCGACAAGGCCCAACGAGCGGCAGGCATCCTTGTCGCCGCGGGGTACGAAGGCGGTTGGAGCAGCAAGACGATCATTCGGGAGGATCGTTTCGGCGCGTTGGTGACGGTGACCGAAGCATGGGCGGATGCGACGTTTCAAGTCGACACCAGGGCAGGCGCGGACGCCAACGCCGCCGGCGCTCAGATGAATGTCAAGATCACGACACAGGTGACTGCCGACAAGGGCATCAAAATTTCGACGACGGATGCCGCCACCGGTATCACCTACACGAAGTCCGGCGTGCTGCGGGCAGAGGCCTCTGCGGGGGCCGAAGCCAAAGCTATGATCACCTGGGAGCGTGTGTCGGTGAAGTTGGGTGCCAGGGTGGGAGCGTCCGCCTCCGCGACTGGCGGTTTCCAGGCGATCGACCGGGATGGAACGGGGGTCGGAATCGGCTTGAGCGCCGCGGCGAATGCGGAGGCCCAGGCGAAGCTGGGCGCCGACGCCTCCTGGAATCCGATGGATGGATACACGGCCAAAATCAAGCAAGGGATCGAGGTGGATTTTGGCATCGCCTTGGGTCTTGAGCCAAAATTGGCAACGGTCGTCTCGGAACTCACAGTGGGGGCTGATGCCTGCTTCGGCAAGATCGGTGCCCATGCCGATTTCGACATCGGCTACAAGGATGGAATATTCAAGCTGTCCTTGGATATCGGCGGCGCGCTGGGGATCGGTGGCAATCTGAAGTTCAGTCACGAACTTGACGTGGTCAAATATGCCAAGAACGCCACGTACTGGTATGGGGCTACGGCATCGGGCGCGCAATTCGCCCATACCGGCCAATTCAACCCGGTTGTGTCGATTCTGAACCCGAGTGACTTGCCCGCCGCCGGTATTTTGGCATTTTTTGGAAATGCGCCCGAGGAACAGGAAGAGGTCGTTCCCCTTGACCATTGGCAGCCAACGGGCGCGGAATTTGACGCGACCACGAAAGCCATAATCTATGGCGGCGCCCCGGTTAACGATAAAAGCGACGTGATGAAATTGTTTGGCGAGATGGTCTACAAACTTGCCAGGCAGCCCAACCTTAAGCAAGTGATCGATAATTTTGGAAGCGGAAACAGCCAGTTTGCGAAATTAATCAAAGACAATAATAGATTTATGGACCGCGACCCGACGGATCTAAACTCCTTCACTTTCACACCGGGGAAAAACCCTGTCTATGACATCAGCGACCGTTGCGAGAAATGGTTCCCCGGCAGCGCTGATCCAGCAATCAAAGCAATAGAACTCTCTTTCAAGGGCCTGCCGTTAGGATTTGAGGAGGCGTTCAGGTTCAAAAACAGCGACGGGAACCAGACGCCGGACCCGCAATCCGCCTTCGCGATGTTTAGCGGTCTGAGCCTGGTGCAATATCTGTCGATCAAGGCTTATGAGCCGATCTTGGCGATGGATGAGCAGGAACTGGATGCGTATCTAAAATCGCCCCAGACCGCTCACCTCGAGGATGAGGCCAAGGTAAAATTGGCCAAGCTTTGGGACGATGCGCGCAAGCATGGGCGCTTGCCGGACCCCTATAGGAAGACAAGGTCGATAATCAGGCTGAATTCCTATGGTGCGAACGTTCTGGACATGGCCATCGACTCGGAATTCTGGAAACTCGCGAGAAGTGAGGCGAACGGCAAGGACAAGAAAGCACAGTTTGATAGTCTTGTGGCCGAATTCAACGGCAAGTTCTTTAAAATGCCCAAGTCCCCGGTTGCTGACCATACCCTTGGGCCGGTGAACGGATTTGGTCAGCATCTCATTGATTTCAAGTGCGTTCCGTTTAGCGAGGACATGTGGCGCCTGATTGATCTGGTCCCTGCCAAGGAAGGAAAAATCGGTATAAACGACCTCATCTATCAGCATACCGAGCGGAAGATGGATAGTCTTGGCAGCCCGCAAGCCGTCTTCCAGTTTTTATCGGACGCGGAAAGCTACTGGATTGCTGATAACGGATACTCCCGCACTGTCCTGTTTCAGGAGTGGTGGTCGAAAAATAAGAATGGGGAGTGGAGTAAGGCTGAAGATCCAGATGCGGTCGCCGCGCGACAATGGTACAATGAACATAAAAAAGAATTGTTCAGTAATAAACCGTTTCATTGATCTAGGTAATCGCTCTTTAACAGTCGCTTTTATTCGTTCGTAAGCTCTGGACCGGCCCCCTGTCGCGTTCTGACGCCATCATCGTTGCGGCGGCGCTGTCAGTTGCTGCGCATCATCAACCTTTTCAGGGTCTAGCCACTATAAGTCCGCTCGCCTTTTTCTTTCCTCCGCCCGCAGGGTCAGGACGCGCACGCCGGTGGCGGTGACGGCCACGGTGTGCTCGAACTGGGCGGACAGCCTGCCGTCCACCGTCACCACCGACCAGCCGTCGTCCTTGGTTTCCACCTGGGCGGCGCCCTGGTTCAGCATGGGCTCGATGGTGAAGACCATGCCTTCCTTCAGGCGCAGGCCCGTGCCCGGCTTGCCGAAATGCAGGATCTGCGGGTCCTCGTGCATCTCCCGGCCGATGCCGTGACCGCAATATTCCCGCACCACGGTATAGCCGTTGCGCTTGGCGTGGCGCTCGATGACATGGCCGATGTCGCCTAAATGGGCCCCGGGGCGCACTTGGCGGATGCCGTGCCATAGCGCCTCATAGGTCGTCTGCACCAGGCGTCGCGCGGCCGGTGCCACCGCGCCGATCAGGTAGGTCTTGCTGGAATCGGCGATGTAGCCGTTCTTCTCCAGCGTGATGTCGAAGTTGACGATGTCGCCGTCCGCCAGGATGTCGGTGGCGGCGGGCACGCCGTGGCAGACGACCTCGTTGCGGGAACAGTTGAGGACGTAGCCATAGCCGTATTGCCCCTTGCTGGCGGGGCGGGCGTGCAATTGGTTGACGATGTAGTCCTCGACCCTGTCGTTGACCGCCAGCGTGCTGAGGCCGGCCAGGGGCATGTCGTCCAGCATGTGGAAGACGCTGGCCAGCAGGCGCCCGGCCTCCCCTAGCTTTTCGATCTCGTCGGGGCGCTTGACCATTATGGGGTGGGTTCCAACTGCGGCGTTTCCGGTTCCAGCTTCACCGACGCCATCTTCAGTTGGATGCGCAGGATGTCGTTCAGCGACAGGGTGGGGTTGGCCTCCGCCAGCATGCCGATCTTCATCCAGTATTCGGCCTGGGCGTTGATGGACCGGCACAGCACGGTGCTGGCCTTGCGCACCTCCTCATGCAGGTCGTCGTCGATCTTCACGATGCCCATGGGGCTCTCCGATATATAAAACGTATACGTTTCATATAGTGTAGGCGGGGGGCCGTCAACCGACGCTGTCGATTTCGGATAGTCCGATTTTGGGGTGTCGACTCATCTTGACCGGGCTGGTGACTCCGGATTAGAACATAACAAGAACATCATCCCGCCCCGTGAGAACCCAAGGCAGCATCCCCATGCCCGCCATTCCTCCCCCCATTTCCGCAGCCCCGCCAACAGCATGCCCTGAAGAGGGACAGTCTGAGGTGGCCCTGGACCGTCAGCGCCTGCTGGCGATGCTGCGGGAACAGGTGCGCGCGGTGGAGGCGCCGGGGACCGGCCGGGGGGTGGTGCCGCTGGGGGTGCCGGCGGTGGATGCACATCTGCCGGCGGCCGGCCCGGGGGAAAGTGGCGCCCACGGCCTGCCGCGCGCCGCCCTGCATGAGGTGATGGCGGCCGGCGATCTGGACGCCGGCGCCGCCACCGCCTTCACGGCGCTGCTGGCCGCCCGGCTGGCGGAACAGGTGCGCGGCCCCATCCTGTGGATGACGCGCGCGCCCGACCTCTACGCGCCCGGGCTGGATGCCCAGGGGGTGGGGCCGGGCCGGCTGGTGGTGGTGCACGCCGCAAACGAGGTCGACCTGCTGTGGGCCATGGAGGAGGCGCTGCGCTGCCCCCGCGTGGGCGCCGTGGTGGGGGAGGCCGGCGGCCTGGACTTGACCGCCAGCCGCCGCCTGCACCTGGCGGCGGAAGCGGGTGGCGTCCCCGGCCTGCTGCTGCGCCTGAACGCGGGCAAGGGGGGCGCCATGAAGGGCTTGAAGGGGGCTGGGAGGGGCAGCGGGCGGTGCAGCACCCAGGCCACCGCCGCCGTTACCCGCTGGAAGGTCGGCACGGCGCCCATCCACGCTGATGACAGCGCCGCTTCGGCCTTCACCGGCCCCGCCTGGCGGGTGGAACTGCTGCGCTGCCGGGGCGGGCGGCCGGGGGCTTGGACCCTGTATGAACGCGAGGGGTTGAGGCTGGAGGCGGCGGGCCAGGCGGCCATGCCGGCGCCGGAGACGCCGGCGCCCGCCTCGGCGGTTGTGCCCTTCACCGCCACCCAACTCCCCTCAACTGCGCGCGCGGTGGGTTGATCCCATGCGCCGTATCCTTTCCCTCTGGCTGCCCACCTTCGCCACCGACCGCATCGCCCGTGGACTGACGCCGCCGCTGGCCGCCGGCACGCCCCTGGTGACCCGCCTGTCGGACCGGGGGCGTCTGACCGTGGCGGCGGTGAACGCGGCGGCGCGGGCCAAGCGCCTGGTGCCGGGCATGGGGCTGGCCGACGCCCGCGCGCTGGAGCCGCAGGTGCAGGTCGTGGATGCCGATCCCGAGGGCGATGTCGCGGCGCTGGAGCGCCTGGCCGACTGGGCCCGGCGTTACACCCCCTGGACGGCGGTGGACCCCAGCGACCCGCCTGGCTTCGGCCCCAAGGGACTTGGTGGGGGGCCCGGCCTGCTGATGGACATCACCGGCTGCGCCCATCTGCTGGGCGGCGAGCATGAACTGCTGCTGGATCTGGAGCGCCGGCTGGCCAAGGCGGGGGTCGAGGGGCGCGCGGCCATCGCCGACAGCATCGGTGCGGCCTGGGCGCAGGCCCGCTTCGGCGCCCAGCTGGTGGTACCGCCGGGTGGGGCGGTGGAGGCCCTGGCCGACCTGCCGTTGCCGGCCCTGCGCCTGGGCCCCGACCTGGTGGCCAGCCTGCGCCGCGTGGGCCTGCGCCGGGTGGGTGAGCTGATGCGCATGGCCCAAGGAACAGGAGGGGGGCAAGTCTCTAAGAACCGGGCGGCGCTGGCCGCGCGCTACGGCGCCCAGGTCGCCCTGCGCCTGGATCAGGCCCTGGGCTGGGTGGAGGAGCCGCTGTCGCCCCGTCGTGCGCCCACCCGCCACACCGCCCGCCTGACGGTGGTCGACCCCCTCTCCACGCCCGAGGGCCTGGCCCAGGCGGTGCGCCATCTGCTGGGCCGGGTGGCGGCCAGCCTGACGGCGGCGGGGGAGGGCGCGCGCTCGCTGGAACTGGAGGCCTGGCGCATCGACGCCGGGCACGACGCCCCGCCCCAAGTGCTGAGCGTGGGCGCCAGCCGCCCCAACCGCGACCCCGCGCATCTCTGGCGCCTGCTGGAACCGCGCATGGACCAGCTGGAGCCGGGGCCTGGCTTCGAGGTCATGGCGGTTTCGGTCACCCATGCCGCCCCCTTCGATGGCGGGCAGGCGGTGCTGGACGGCAACGGATTGGCCGACCTGGCGGGAGCGCCCCTGGCGAAGGGGGGAGAGGTGGCCGCTGCCGGCAACCCCCTGGTGGCCGACCCGCCCATCGCGGAACTGGTGGACCGGCTGGGCGCCCGTCTGGGTCCTGGCCGGGTGCTGCGCCTGCTGCCCCGGCAGAGCTGGATACCGGAACAGGCGGTGCGGGCGGTGCCGGCCGAGGCGCAGGACAACAGCCCGCCAGCGGCCCCGCCGGCACCCGCACAACTCGCCTGGCCGGCTGACCGGCCGCGTCCCATCCGCCTGCTGCCCCGGCCGGAGGCGGTGGAGGTGGTGGCGCCCATTCCCGACGACCCGCCCCTGCTGTTCCGCTGGCGTGACCAGACCTACCGCGTGGGCCGGGCCGAGGGGCCGGAGCGCCTGCTGCCGGAATGGTGGGAAGGGGGGGAGCGCCGCCCCAACCCCAATCCCGAGCCCCGCGACTATTACCGGGTGGAGGATGGCGAGGGCCGGCGCTTCTGGCTGTACCGCCTGGGCCTCTACCACGCCGGCGGCCCGCCGCCCCGCTGGTTCCTGCACGGTTTTTTCGGGTGACGTCTGCCCGCGTAAGAATTTCTTCCGGAGCGTAGCGACTAGGCCGCGACTGCGGCCGCCGGACCTTTTCGGGGAGCGGTAGCGGACTGAAAAGGGAGGATAGCCAAGGGCCGGATGGCCCGCCGGCGCTTGAGGATACGAAACATCAACTCCCGCCCGGCGCTTGAGGGAACATGCAAAGCTACTCCGAGCTTCAAGTCGCCAGCAATTTCAGCTTCCTGCGCGGCGCCTCCAAGGCCGCTGACCTGGTGGAGGCGGCCAAGGTGCTGGGGCATCGCGCCATGGCCTTGACGGATCGCAACAGCCTGGCGGGGGTGGTGCAGGCGCATGCGGCGGCGCGTGACCTGGATTTCCGCCTGGTGGTGGGCGCGCGGCTGGATTTGACGGACGGCCCGTCGTTGTTGTGCTGGCCCACCGACCGCGCGGCCTATGGCCGCCTGTCCACCCTGCTGACGGTGGGCATGCGCCGGGCGCCCAAGGGGCAATGCTTCCTGACCCGCGCGGATGTGGAGGCCCATGCCGTCGGCCAGATGATGGCGGTGGTGCCGCCGGACAGTCTCGATACTGGATTCGCCGCCGATCTGGCCGATTACCGCCGCCGCTTCGGCCGCACCCTCAGCCTGTGCCTGACCCACCGCTACCAGGGGGATGACGCCCGGCGGCTGGAGCGGCTGGCGGCTTTGGCGGAGGCGCACGGCCTGTCGCCGCTGGCCACCAACGACGTGCATTACCATCACCCGGCCCGGCGGGCGCTGCAGGACGTGATGACCTGCATCCGCGAGCATTGCACCATCCAGACGGCGGGCTGGCGCCTGGCCGCCAATGCCGAGCGCCACCTGAAACCGCCGGCGGAGATGGCGCGCCTGTTCCACCGCCATCCCCGCGCCCTGGCCCGCATCCGCGATATCGTGGATGCCTGCACCTTCTCCATCGGCGAATTGCGGGCCGATTACCTCTACCCCTCGGAGGTGGAGGGGGGTGAAACCCCGCAAGGGCGCCTGGCCCAACTGACCGCGGCGGGGGCGATCTGGCGCTATCCCCGGGAGCGCTATCCGGAGGGCGTGCCGGAGGATGTGCAAAAGCAGATCGACAAGGAATTGGCCCTGATCGGGGAGCTGGGCTACGCCTCCTACTTCCTCACGGTCTATGAGATCGTGCGCTTCGCCCGGGAGAAGGGCATCCTGTGCCAGGGCCGGGGATCGGCCGCCAACTCCGCCGTCTGCTTTTGCCTGGGCATCACCTCCATCGACCCGGTGAACACCGGCCTGCTGTTTGAACGCTTCATCTCCACCGCGCGCAAGGAGCCGCCGGACATCGACGTGGATTTCGAGCATGAGCGGCGGGAGGAGGTGATCCAGCACATCTATGAGAAGTATGGCCGCGACCACGCCGCCATCGCCGCCACCGTCATCTGTTATCGCTCACGGGGGGCTGTGCGCGATGTGGGCAAGGCCATGGGCATGAGCCAGGACACGGTGGCCCAGCTGTCGGCCATGATCTCCGGCTGGGGCACCGGCACGCCGGAGGAGGAGCGGGCGCGGGAGGCGGGGCTGGACCCCGACGACCCGCTGCTGCGCCAGGTGCTGGACCTGACGGGCCAGATCTCGAAATTCCCCCGCCACCTGTCGCAGCATGTCGGCGGCTTCGTCATAACGCCCAAGCCGCTGGCCACCTTCTGCCCCATCATGAACGCGGCCATGGAGGACAGGCAGAACATCGAGTGGGACAAGGACGATCTGGACGCCGCCGGCCTGATGAAGGTCGATGTCCTGGGCCTCGGCATGCTCAGTTGCCTGCGCCGGGCCTTCACCCTGCTGCGGGACCATTACGGCCGGGATCTGGACCTGGCCACCGTCCCGCAAGACGACGTGGCGACCTACGATATGCTGTGCGCGGCCGACACCCTGGGCGTGTTTCAGGTGGAGAGCAGGGCGCAGATGTCCATGCTGCCCCGCCTGCGGCCGCGCACCTTCTATGACCTGGTGGTGCAGGTGGCCATCGTCCGCCCCGGTCCCATCCAGGGCGGTATGGTCCACCCCTACCTGCGCCGCCGCCAGGGGCTGGAGCCGGTGGACTATCCGTCCGAGGCGTTGAGGAAGGTGCTGCAGAAGACGCTGGGCGTGCCCCTGTTCCAGGAGCAGGCGATGCAGATCGCCATCGTCGGCGCCGGCTTCACCGGGGCGGAGGCCGACGGCCTGCGCCGGGCCATGGCCAGCTTCCGCAAGCTGGGCGACATCGACACCTTCGAGGAGAAGTTCCGCACCGGCATGCTGAGCAACGGCTACACCGAGGAGTTCGCGGAGCGCTGCTTCAACCAGATCAAGGGCTTCTCCACCTACGGCTTCCCGGAAAGCCACGCCGCCAGCTTCGCCCTGCTGGTCTACGCCTCCGCCTGGATCAAGTGCCATTATCCCGACGTCTTCGCCTGCGCCCTGCTGAACAGCCTGCCCATGGGCTTCTACGCCCCGGCGCAGATCGTGCGCGACGCGGGGGAGCATGACGTGGTGGTGCGGCCGCCGGACGTGAACCATTCCGACTGGGACAGCCGGCTGGAGCCGCCGGCGCGCGGGCAGCGTTTCCAGACCCTGCGCCTGGGCCTGCGCCTGGCCAAGGGCCTGAGCGAGGCGGCGGTGCGGCCCCTGCTGGAGGCGCGGGGGCATGAGCCTTTCGCCAGCCCGCAGGATTTGTGGCGCCGCGCCCGCCTGGCGCCCCGCACCCTGGAGCTGCTGGCGGAGGCCGACGCCTTCCAGTCCATGGGCCTGGACCGGCGCCAGGCGCTGTGGTCGGTCAGCGCCCTGGGGGAGCGGCTGCCGCCCCTGCTGGACCTCGCCCTGGACGCGGAGGAAGGGACGGGCGACCCCTGGGCGGAGGAGCCGTCCCTGGCCACCCTGCCGGCCATGACCCTGGGGGAGCATCTGGTGGAGGATTACAGCCGCCTGTCCCTGTCGCTGAAGCGCCATCCCCTGAGCCTGGTGCGCGACGCGGTGGTGGCGCGGCTGGCGCGCCTGGCGGCGGAGCCCAAGGAGAGGATGACCCGCCGCTATCCCCTGATGCGCACGGAAACGTTGGAGACCCTGGCCGACGGCAGCCGCGTCGCCGTGGCCGGCCTGGTGCTGGTGCGCCAGCGGCCGGGCAGCAGCAAGGGCGTCATCTTCATCACGCTGGAGGATGAGAGCGGCATCGCCAACCTGGTGCTGATGCCCGAGACCTTCACCGCCTTCCGCCGCCACATCCTGGGCAGCCGCCTGCTGCTGTGCCTGGGCCGGGTGGAGAAGGTGATCGCGCCGACGCGCGACCAGGGCCCCAGCGCCACCCCCGTCACCCACATCCGCGCTGAGCGCCTGATCGATTACTCAGACCTGCTGTCCCGCTTGGACGAACCCACTGGCGCCGCCCCCGCCCGCCGGGCGGACGCGACCTTCCCCGATGGGCGGAACTTCCGGTGAGGGCAACTCGACCAAGTGTGGGGGACTGGCATGCTTGGTCAAGTTGGTCAGGAGGATGATCATGGCTACTCCCGTCAATCTCTATGACGCGAAGACGCATCTGTCACAGCCGGTTGAACGGGCCGCCGCGGGGGAGGAGATCGTCATCGCCAAGGCGGGACGGCCCATGGCCCGCCTCGTGCCACTGGCCTCAACCGCAGCACCCCGTGTTCCTGGCCTGTGGAAGGGCAAGATCCGCATCGGTTCGGATTCCGACGCGCCGTTGCCGGAGGAAATCGCCCGCACTTTCGGAACCGATATACCCGAAACCGGCATCCCATGAGGTCGCTATGCCGTCCCTATCCTGGGGCATGACGATCCCTGATAAGGCTGGCCTCACGGGCTTCCCCGTCTGAGGCGCCGGCGCCCTCATCCCTTTGCGGCCTTTCCGTTCAAGACCGTCCGGGCTGTTCCGGCCATCCTTGCCGCCGCCCCCTTTCGGGCTTGCGAGGCGCCGGCATCACGCCCATTGACTATCATGATGATAGTGACAATATCCCGGCGGCAATCTCTCATCCTTCCCATAAGGAACCGTCCCTCATGAGCACGTCTTCCAAGGGCACCGCCCTCGTCACCGGCGCCTCCTCCGGCATCGGGGCCACCTATGCCGACCGCCTGGCCCGCCGGGGCCATGACCTGATCCTGGTGGCCCGCAACCAGGACCGGCTGGAGGAGGCCGCCGCCCGCCTGCGCGCCGAGACTGGCGTCAAGGTCGAGGTGCTGGTGGCCGACCTGTCAGTCCAGGCCGATGTGGAAAAGGTGGAGCACCGTTTGCGCGGCGACGCCGCCATCACGCTGCTGGTGAACAATGCCGGCCTGGGTCCGAAGGGCCCCTCCCTGGGCAGCGACATCGCCTATCACGACAGCATGATCGCCGTGAACGTCACGGCGGTGAACCGCCTGGCCATCGCCGCCACCGACGCCTTCGCCGCCAAGGGTGCCGGGACCGTGATCAACATCGCCTCCGTCGTCGCCCTGATCCCGGAGATGTTCAGCGCCACCTACGCCGCCACCAAGGCCTTCGTCCTGGCGCTGACCCAGTCACTGCAGGCGGAGACCGCCAAGGCCGGCAAGACGGGCGTGCGCTTCCAGGCGGTGCTGCCCGGCCTGACGCGGACGGAGATTTTCGACCGCGTAGGCAAGTCCTTCGATGACCTGGACCAGAGCATGGTCATGGAGGTGGGGGAGATGGTGGACGCGGCGCTGGCCGGCCTGGACCAGGGCGAACTGGTCACCATCCCCTCTCTGCCCGACCCGGCGGATTTCGACGCGGTCAGCAAGGCCCGCTACGCCCTGGGCCCCAACCTGTCGCGCAACCACGCCGCCAGCCGTTACAAGGCGGGTTGATACCCCTGGCATTTGACCCTGAACGGTCAAATGCCCCCTCATTCGCCGGGCGCGAGCATCCGCTGGCTTGGCTTCCTCGCTGCGCCCTGCGGTACTCGCTCCGGCGCCCGCAGTCGCGGTCTACAGCGACACGAGCCAACATCTCGTGCCGCTGGTACAATCTCAGGGCGTATCGACGTCCGTTCCGCTGGGCGGGCGGTCCCTCAAGTCTTCCAGGGGGGCCGTCACGGGGTCCAGGTGGAAGACGGCCCGGTCGACGTGGCGCTTCAGCACCACGTCGACATAGGTCGTCTGGTTGGGCCGCAGGGCCATGGCCAGGCCGGCGCCGTCGGTGTGGAACTCCACCGGGACATAGCCGACGAAACCGCCGTCGGCGGCCGGCCGCGCCTGGACGCGCAGGCCGAAATGGGCGCCGGGCAACCGCGCCATGACGTCGTAATCCAGGTAGTAGACCAGGCAGTTGGGTGAGACGCTGTTGCGCTGCCGGTCGACGAAAAAGCCCTGGGGCAGGTCGTCCGGGCTATAATCCGGGCCGCCCAGCAGATAGAGGTCGAAGTCGTTCACCGCGTCGCCCTGGTCATCCCGGACGCGGAAGACCAGTTGGCAGTGGCGCTGCCCCTCATGCGGCTTGGCCTGGGCCACGGCCTGCTGGGTGGCGTCGGTCAGGTGGGCCAGCGCCGCCGTGCACGCCGCGTAGGCCGCCGGGCTGTCGACCTGCAGGCAGCGCAGGATCTCCGCCACCACCGGCTTGGCGGCGGCGTTCTGGGGGGTGACGCTGCCTATGATGCCCAGGCGGTCGCCGGCATGGCTGGCATCGGGAATGACGCCGAAGGCCAGGGCCTGGCGGGGCGCCCGGGGCCCGCCATCGGGGCTGAGCGCGGCGGCCGGCCGCCCGTCGAAATGCGGGTGCCGGTTGTCCACCGTCGCCGCCGTTTCCACCAGCGTCAGGAACAGGCAGTTCAGGTTGGCCCCGGCCACGCGCACCACGCCATCCGACCCTTCCTCCGCCAGATAGGAATTGAGGAAGTCGTAGAAGTGGCCATCGATGGCCTGGCCGGTGAGCACGGCGGGGTAGAGGTCCACGGCCGTGGGATCGTACTCCAGCCAGCGGCCGTTCAGGCGCCACTGGTCGGCGCTGCCCAGGGCCAGCCAGTCCAGGATGCGCTCCCCCGGTTCCACGCCGTCGAAGAAGGCCCGGATGCGGCCCACCCGCTCCTTGCCCAGGGTGGCGAGGGGGGAGCCGTGGTTGGCGGGCGCCAGCATGACCAGGTGGCGCAGCGGCGGCCGCCGCAGGCCGGTCCCGCCGTCATACAGCCGGCTCACCCATTCCCGCACCACCGGGCCGCCGGTGGAATGGGTGACGCAGGAGAAGTCGGGCAGGGGCATCCCCGCCGGGGCGCCGGGCAGCAGCGTGTCGCGCAGGGCCTGGTCGAAAGCCCGCACCACGTCGGCCATGGCGATGGCGTCGCGGAAGCTGATGTAGCTGCCCAGGTGGATGTGCGCCACTGTCAGGGGCAGGCCGGGCGCCGTCAGCGCCGCCTGCCGCACCAGGGCGTCCGGCAGGCCGCCATAGGTGGTGACGCTGGTGACGCTCCAGCCATGCACGAAAACCAGGATCATGGGCCCCCCGACTTGCCCCTCGGCGCTATACCAGCATGCAGCATAGCCGGGTGACGTCGGGTGCGCAGCAGGGCGTCAGCACGTCCCCACCGGCCCCGGCACCTGGACGAAGGTGCCGTGGTCCTGGACGAAGGTCAGGTCGGGGTTGGTGATGTTGGTGACGATGGTGTGGCGGGCATAGTCCTCGACATGCACCACCGTGGTCTTGTCGGCCTCTTGCCAGGTCACGAGGAACTGGTCGTCGCGCAGCTCCCCCACCCTGATGGTCACGGTTTCGGACTGGCCCCGGCTGCCGTCCTGGTTGATGACGGTGTAGGTCAGCGACGTGATCGAGGTGAAGTGCAGTTCGACCCGGAAGGTGGTGAAGGTCACCAGGTAATAGTGGCCGACGGCGGGGAAGGGCGTGGGCATGGGACGTCTCCGCGAAAGGATGGCGCCCGGGGTGGGTTATCCCCGGGCGCACCTCATCCTAGCAGGAACATCCATGGTGCCATGCAACCATAAGGGGTTTATCCCTTTGGATCAGCAGCGCCAAGCGTGTGACGTCAGTACGCCACCCGCACCCGCACGCCATAGAGGCGCGGCGGCCGGATGCTTTCGGTGTTGTAGCCGGCGCCCAGGGCCTGCACGGGCTGATAGCCCATGTTGACCACCGCCTGGTTCTCCACGTTGTTGACGTAGCCGGTCAGGCTCCACCACGCATGCTGCGGGGTGTAGGTCAGGCGCAGGTTGGTGGTGTGATAGCCGCCCTGCACCTGCTTGGCCAGGTAGTCATAGGCGGTGTGGTAGGAGGAGGAGAGGTAGACATCCGCCGCCGCCGTCACCGTGCCGTTGCCGTCCAGGCGGAAGTCGTGCTGATAGCCCAGCGTGGCGGTCCAGCGCGGGGCGTTGACCGCCGGCTTGCCCGAGCAATCCACCGCCCAGATCTTGGCGGCGCCGACCGGCTTGGGCACCGCCGCGGCGGTGGCGTTGGTGTAGGCGCAGCCCACCGACGGCGCCAGGCCCAGGCCGCTGTAATAGCGGTAGTGGAGGTCGTCGTAGGCGGTGTCCAGGTACTGGCCGCTGGCGGTCAGCAGGTCGTCCGCCGTCACCTGCCACCGGCCATCCAGCGCCAGGCCGCGCATGTGCGCCCGGCCGGCGTTCTGCGTCACGGACAGGGCGGCGTAGGGGGCCAGGGCGATGCCGGTCAGCACCGGGGCGGTGTAATTGATCTGCTGGTCGCGGTACTCATAATCGAACGCTTCCAGGTTCACCTGGGCCTTGCCGCCCAGCAGGCTGTTCTTCAGGCCCACGGTGTAGGCCGTCAGGTGTTCCGGCCCGTACTGGTCGCGCTGGCTGACGGGGGCGGAGAAGAAGCCCCCCGCCTTGTAGCCGGTGGCGATGGTGGCATACAGCAGCGAGCCGGGGGCCAGGTCGTAATCCGCCCCCGCCTTCCAGCTGGTGCCGTTCCAGTCGTGCCGGTCGTCGCGGCGCAGCAGGGTGGGTGAGGCGGCGGAGAAGGTGTTGCTGCCGAACAGGATGGCTTGCGTCTTCTCCTCATGCGACAGGCGGCCGCCGGCGGTCAGGCGCAGGTCGGGAACCACGGCGTAGGTGAGCTGGCCATAGACGGATTCGGATTCCGTCGTCAGGTCGCCCTTGCCGACGGCGTGCTGGATGAAGCTGTTGAAGTTCTGGTCGGCGTACAGGTTCTCATCGAAATAGCTGGCGCCGCCCACCCAGCTCAGCGGCCCCTGGCCGTTGGAGGTCAGGCGCGCGTCCACCGAGGTGGAGCGCGACCGCGACGTCAGGCGGAAGGCGCTGGGGACGTAGGTCAGATAGTCCTCATCCATGCCGCGATAGGCGGGGGTCAGCGTCAGGGTGGCGAAGCTGAAGTCCTTGGCGATGTCGGTCTTCAGACCCCAGCCCTTGTCGTCGATGAAGCCGTCGTTCTTAGCGTTGCCGATCAGCGGGCTGAGGCGGGCCACCGCCGGCAGCGCCGCGTAATAGGCCTTCACCGCCGACGGGTCGGACGGGCCCACCCACGGGTTGTCGCTGTTCACGAAGGGGTACTGCACCTCCGCGTCGCCCTTGCCGCCCCGGTGGGCGTAGTCGGCGGCGAAGCGGATATGCCAGTCGTCCGCCGGCTCCAGCGCCACCTGCACGCGGCCGGCCTGGCTCTGGTCGTCGTCATAGCCGTCGGAGAGATAGCCCTTGCGGTCCACCACCTGGCCGGCCACGCGCAGCGCCGCCTTGTCCGACAGCGGCACGTTCAGGGCGCCCTCGCCCTTGCGCAGGTTGTAGTTGCCGAACTCCAGCGAGGCGTGGCCCGAGGTTTCGCCCAGCACCGGCACCTCCGGCACGATGTTCAGCACGCCGGCGGAGGCGTTGCGGCCGTACAGCGTGCCCTGCGGGCCGGGCAGCAGCTCCAGGCGGCGCAGGTCATAGAAGGCCAGGCTGGCGCCGGCCGGGCGGGGGACATAGACGCCGTCCAGGTTGAAGGCCACCGCCGGCTCGGAATAGCTGGTGGAGATGAAGCTGCCGATGCCGCGCACGTAGAGTTGCGGCGTGCCGCCCGCCGCCGGCGCCACCACCAGGGCCGGCAGCACGCGGGTCAGGTCGGCGGTGTTGGTCAGGCTGTTGGCCGCCAGGCTGGCGCCGGTCACGGCCTGCACGGCCACGGGGGCGGACTGCAGCGTCTGCGCGCGCTGTTCCGCCGTCACCACGATGTCGTCCAGCGTGCCGTCAGACGCCGCGCCGGCGGCGTCGGCCGTATCCGGCGCCCCCCCAGGGGAGGCATCGGCGGAGGCCCCGCCCGCGGCTTGGGCGGCGGGGGCATGCAGGGCGGCGGCCAGAAAAAGGGTGGCCATGGCCGTCGCCGGCCGAAACAGTTTGGTCATGTATGTGTCCCCAACGCATGGCAGCTGTTGGCCGGACCGGGCGGTCCGGGGCGCCGCTTGGGCGGGCGCCATTCCGTGCCTATGCAGACAGGCGCCAGGAGACAGAAAATGACCTGACGGCGCAATGAAATAATAATCAGATTTGATTAGAATTGATTGGTGATACCGTGAAACCACACAACGCAAGACGCCGCCCCCGCGTGGCGCGCGGGGACGGTGCCGGTATTGCAATCTTTATTGGTGATAATTGTCAGGGTTACTGGCCGCCCGCCCGTTCAGCGGAAGCGGCCGTAACGGCGCCGCGAGGCGCGGTAGCCAAGCCGCCGGATGGCGGCGCCGGCGCTTGAGGGCGGCTATCCTGACCCCAGGTCAGGATAGCCGTACACATCAATAACGCACGGTGGCGCGCACGCCATAGGTGCGCGGCGGGCGGATGTTGGCGTAGTTCAGGCCGTTGCCGAAGGCCTGGTTGGGCTGGTAGCTGGTGTTGACCACCGCCTGGTTTTCCACGTTGTTGACATAGCCGGTGACGGACCAGCGATCATCGGCGGCGTTGTAGGTCAGGCGCAGGTTGGTCATGTGATAACCGCCCTGCACCTGTTCCGCCAGGTAGTCATAGGCGGTGTAGTAGGAGGCGGAGAGGTAGACATCCGCCGCCGCCGTCAGGCCGGAACCGTCGGCGAAGCGGAACTCATGCTCATAGCCCAGGTTGGCCGTCCAGCGCGGGGCGTTGGTCCCGGGCTTGCCGCTGCAATTCACCGTGTAGATGGCGGAGGGGACCACCGGCGCCGGGCTGGCCCCCGTCGCCACGCTGTAGGGGCACCCGACCGAGGGCGGGGCGCCGAAGTTGGAGAAGTAATTGTAGCTGAAGCTGCTGTAGCGGCTGTCGATATACTGCACGTTGGCGGTCAGCAGGTCCTGCGCCGTCGCCTTCCACCGCCCCTCCACCTCGAAGCCGCGAATGCGGGAGCGGCCGACATTCTGGGTCACGAAGATGGGGGCGTAGGGGGTGCTGGACGACCCGGTCAGCGTCGGCGACAGATAGCTGATCTGCTGGTCGCGGTATTCATAGTCGAAGGCTTCGACGTTCAATTGCACCTGGTTGTCCCAGAAGCGGTTCTTCAGGCCGACGCTGTAGGCCGTCAGATGCTCCGGGTTATAGGTGTCGGGGCCGATGCTGGCGAAGAAGCCGCCAGCCTTGAAGCCGGTGCCGATGTTGGCATAGAGCAGCGACTGCGGCGCCACGTCGTAATCCACGCCCACCTTCCAGGTGGCGGCGTTCCAGATGCGGTCGTCGGCGCGGGCGCTCAGCGCGGGCTTCACCGGGCTGAACGTGGCGGTGCCGAACTGGCTGTCCTGCGTCTTCTCCTCATGGGTGAAGCGGCCGCCGGCGGTCAGGCGCAGGCTGTCGGTCAGCGCGTAGGTCAACTGGCCGAAGGCCGCCGTCGTCTCATCCGTCAGCTTGCTGTTGATCACCGTTTCCATGACCCAGTGGTCATAGTCCTGGTTGGCCGTCACATCCTCGGTGAAGTAATAGACGCCGGCCAGCCAGGTCAGCGGCCCGCCGCCGCTGGACGCCAGCCGCGCCTCCACCGATTTCTGCGCGCTGTCGCTCTTCACCGCGAAGGCGGAGGGGATGTAGGACAGGTAATCCTCATGCACCTCGCGATAGGCCGGGATGACGGTCAGGGTGGCGAAGCTGAAATCGTGGCTGATCTCGGCCTGGGTGCCCCAGAACTGGTCGTCGATATAGCCGTCGGTCTTGGCGTTCTCGATCAGCGGGCTGTGGGCGGAGGCTGGCGGCAGCCCGGCGTAATAGGCGGCGACCTCGCGCGGATCGGACGGGCCGACCCAGGGGTTGTCGGCGTCGGCGTAGGGATACTGCACCTGGCCGGAGCCCTTGCCGCCCCGGTGGTAATAGTCGCCGGACAGGCGCACCCGCCAATCCTCCGTCGGCTCCAGCAGCAGTTGCAGGCGCCCGGCCTGGCCCTGGTCGTCGTTGTAGCCGTCGGTCAGATAGCCCTTGCGGTCGATCACCATGCCGGAGGCGCGCAGCGCCACCTTGTCGCTCAGCGGCACGTTGACGTAGGCGTCGCCCTTGCGCAGGTTGTAATTGCCGATGTCCAGCGTGGCGGCGGCCGACAGCGCGTCCAGCTTCGGCGTCTCCGGCAGCACGTTGACGGCCCCGCCCGAGGCGTTGCGGCCGTACAGCGTGCCCTGCGGGCCCTTCAGCACCTCCACCCGCTGGATGTCATAGAAGAAGCCGTTGGCGCCGGCGGGGCGGGAGATGTAGATGCCGTCAAGGTTCACCGCCACCGACTGCTCGGCATATTGGTTGGACGCGAAGGTGCCGATGCCGCGCACATAGACCTGCGGCACGCCGCCCGCCGCCGGGGCGATCACCACCGAGGGCACGCTGCGCGTCAGGTCCGACACATCGGCCACGCCCGCGTCCTTCAGCGCCGCCCCGCCCAGGGCCGACACGGCGATGGGCGCGTTCTGCAGGCTCTGCTCCCGCCGCTCGGCGGTGACGACGATGTCCTCAAGCTGGCTGGTTTCCGCCGCCGGGGCAGCACCCTTGGCGCCGGCGGACGCGGCGGGGGCGGGGGGAACGGAGGCGGGGGTGGCGCTCTGCGCCAGGGCGGGGGAGGCGATGGCTGCCCCCAAGGCGGGTGTCAGCAAAAGGGCGACGGCAGCCGTCGCCGGACGCACGATCCGGTGCATATGTGTTCACTCCCTGCGCGGCCTCTATGGCCAGCCCGCAGCCCCCCACGACAAAAGCCGTGCTCTTCCAAGGGACTAAGGCCGGGGCGCCGGTTCCCGGGCGCCTGCTGTGCCGCTACGGGCAAAGGTAGATCGCAATGATGCATTCATCAAATCGATAGGCTGGATAGGGGTGTATCGGGGGAAGTGATTTAAAGCAGGGTATTTCGGATCCAGTTTGCGTTTGACCAGACACAGCGGGCTCTGGATCCATGCCTTAAGATGGAGGGCGCCCGCTGATGCCCCCTTTTACGTACTTCGGTTATTCAGGATCCAGATTGCGCGGATCTCTCACCCCGTCTTTGGAGTATCTACTCTAAATTCAGTTCAGTTTGGGATTTGGAAAACCTTTCTTAGGGATGCATGTATTATAAATTTTTCATCGATTGTTGGCTCTCCCATATCTCTGAATGACCATCGATCTCTTTTTCTTAATAAGCCTGACTCTGTTTTTACGTTGAAGAAATTTCCAGCTGCTCCAACCCTATATAATGCGCGGCATATATCAACTATTTCAGGTCTAGTATTAAAACCGTTGGCGAGACTTGGATCTGTTTTCTTTAATTTTTGAACGCGCGCCTCCAGATCTATTACTGTAAAAGACGGACTGAATCCAGTTAATATTGCCTTTAAATTTGATATCTTCCTCGAATCGTAACTTCCCAGCAGCTCCTCTTCAATTTCTCTCCATACCGCTTGCGAGAATTCAATGGACGTTTCCTCGAAAGATTCTTTTGTGAAAAAAGAGTTCTCAGGGTCATATTTCTTTGCAAGATTTAGCATATTTATAATATTTCTAGGCTTGAACATTGATGTGTCTAGTAAGTAGTCTTTTATATTTTTCCCGTGTAATTTTTCGTTAAAATAGACATCCCATACGTTGTCCGATGGAATTTCGTCATTTTCAATTTCAGAATTATTTATTTTTGCGCTAACAATATTCAAGATAGGTTGATTCTCGGAAGTCCCCTTGACGTTCCAGCTTACGGACACGCCGAAATCATTAATATCGCGAACGATTTCGGGGCCAACTCTATTTACCTCCTCGAGTACTTCAGAACGTACCGAGGCGTACACTACAAATGAAGCACTTTTTGCCCCCAAAGCCCGATTAACTCTAGCCACAGACTGAAGAAGATCTCTGATTAAGAAAAGGTCGCGCTCCCTCTGGTCTGGTCTATTCCAAAAAAGCTCTAGCTCATCGAAAAACAAAGCACACCTTTTTCTTGTTTTTAATTGAACATCGCACAGATATTTTTCTATTATCTCAATAATCTCAATCGGCTTCCGATCGTCATTCTCGTCATGTATTGCTTGAACCTCTGCATTTATTTGTCCTGTAAATATTCCTGTCTTTATACCGGCCTTTGCTGCGGCCTTAATCTTGGAAATAGATAGATCTGAAAATGACGTAGGTCGAGTCTCATTATAAACCCCAATTAATCTCTTTAAATCATCCGCTACTTCTTTATTGGAAATGACGTCATCTATGTTCAGTAATCTTAATAAATTTTTATAAATAAACCAAAGCCAGTTGGTCGTGTAGTCATATTGAACTGATATATCATTGCCAATTCGTATAATCTCAAAATCTCCACCAGTGGCTAACTTCGCTCTTTCTGCTTCGCTGATTCCGGTTTTGAAGAGCACGGTATTCGTATTCGCTCCATTTTCTGTTAATTTATTCCTAACAAAAAGCAGTAATGCTGTTTTGCCGCAACCCTTTTGGCCAGATATGAAGAATCTGGCACCTAAAATTAAATCATCTAATTTAACCCTTGGTGGTATCTGAAATGAGTTCATAAAAACTGAGCTTCCATATCTATTTTGCTGAAAAATTTCGTTCTTTGCATCGGCCTCGCCGAATTGCAACATTCCTATGTTTATGGGCATGATGAATCTTTATTCCTAGATGTGTAAGGTCATCACTGGAATATAGCTGTTAAGAGTCTTTTTGACAACTCTATGGGGTGCTCCGCTCTCTGATAAGGCCATGGCAATCTGGATCATGCCTCTTGGAGAGGTCAATGCGGCGTTCGTAATCACGAACGAGCGAGGTGGCGTTATCTTGTCATCTCGCTGAAGGGGCATTCGGGGCCCCCCAGCAGAGCGGAATGAGCCGAGTTTACTTTACCAAAACCTGGCTATTTTGAGTATGACGCCAGTGACTAAATGCGCCCGGCCTGACGCCTTTCACGCCCCCGCGCACTCCCGCAAATACCCCCGCAGCCAAATCAGGCCGGGATCGCGGTCGAACTGGTAGTGCCACTGCATCATCTCGGTCAGCACCGGGAACTCGATGGGCGGGGGCAGGATGCGCAGGGGCAGGTGCTGGGCGTAGAGGTGGGCCAGGCGGGTGTGCATGGTGCTGATCATGTCCGTTTCCACCAGGATGGAGGCGACGGAGGAGAAGTCGGGGGCCACGGCGCCGATGGTGCGGGCGTAGCCATAGCGCTCCATGAACCATTGCTCGAAGGCCGGGGTGCGCTTGCCGCCGATGATCACCACCACGTGCGCCATCTCCAGATAGCGCTCGAACGTCAGGCTGTCGCCCACGTCCGGGTTGTCGCGCCAGACGACGCAGCTGTGCGTCTCCTCGAACAGGATTTCCTTGGGCTGGTCGCTGGTGAGATAGGCGTCGGGGGTGATCACCAGGTCCACGTCGCCCCGGTTCAGGCGGTCGTGGACATCGTCGCCGACCACGCTGATCTCCAGCCGCAGGCCCGGCGCCTCGCGCCGCAGGCGGCGGATGGCGCGGGCCAGCACCACCTCGGTCACATAGTCCGACGCCACCACGCGGAACACGCGATTGGCCGTGGCGGGGTCGAAGGTGGGGCGGGCCTCGATGGTGGTCTGTACCCGGATCAGGATGTCGCGCACCGGCTCCACCAAGGCCAGCGCCAGCGGCGTGGGCACCATGGTGCGCCCCACCATCACCATGATCTCATCATCGAAATAATCGCGCAGGCGGGCCAGCGCCCCGCTCATGGCCGATTGGCTGAGATGCAGGCGATGGGCGGCGCGTGAGACGTTGCGCTCCTCCAGCAGCACGTCCAGCGCCACCAGCAGGTTGAGATCGAATCGGCGGAAGCGCATGGCGTCCATCCTCCCGGTTTTATTGTTCGAGGTGATACCTCGCCCCATTTTGGTACGTCAGAACCGATAGCTCGGCCAGCCTTTTGCCGGCCCGGCCGTACCGTATTTAACGATGGGGGTATATCGGTGCCGCCGATAGCTGGCCGTCCGTGGGCCCGCGCCGTCAGCCCAGGGCGATGGCGGAGCCGGTGAAGGGCACGGCCAGGGTGTAGCCGGCGGGGGGCGGCGTCACCGGCGTGGCGGCGGCGGTGCCGAACTGGGTGATGCCGGCGCCGATGTGCTCGGCCAGGTCATGGCGGCCGCCGGCGAAATCGAAGGGCTGGCTGCCGGTCAGCCGGGCGGAGAAGACGTTGGTCGCCAGCAGCGGGCTATCGCCCGCGCTGACCGTGGTGCCCACCACCAGGCTGGTGCGGCGGAAGGTGGCGATGCATTCCCCCTGGGCGAAGGTGGCGGGGTCGTCGAAGGTGGCGGCCGGCTGGCGCTGCAGGAACACGGCGAAGCCGCCCACCGGGTCCAGGCCCAGCGACAGGGCGCCGTTGGTCGCCGCGCCCGCCCGGAACGGCTGGGCCGCGAAGGTGAAGTGGGCGGCCGTCTCGCTGATTGCCCCGCTGGGCGCGGCGAACAGCGGTACGCCGGGGAAGGGCAGGTGCAGGAAATAGCCATAGTCGGCCAGCGTGCCGTCGGCGGCCTTGTAGAAACGGCCGGTGACGTACCAGGCCAGCTCGGCGGGCAGGAGGGTGGGCATGAGGGGCAGCCTCCAAATGGCGAACCACCCGTATACCGTGTATCGTCCGCCGCCGCAGCCTCGGCGCCCGGCATATCGCTTTGGCCCAGGCACCCGCCCTCGGCGTGTGTATCACGGCTTGGGCATTGGCCGCGGCCCGGTGTAAAGGGCGCGGGGACGGATGAGCTGGGCGTCCGCCCGCTGTTCCAGGGCGTGGGCGATCCAGCCGACGGAGCGGCCCAGGGCGAACAGGCCGAAGGCCGCGCCCGGCGGCAGGCGCAGGTGTCGGCGCAGCACCACCAGGGCGGTGTCGATCACCGGCGGCTGGCCCACCAGGCGCTGTGTCTGCTCCATCACCACGGCCCAAGCCGGGCGCTGGGGCAGGATGCGGGCCAGCAGGGCGGCGGCGCGCGGGTCGCCCGCCGGGTACAGCGGGTGGCCATAGCCGGGGATGTCCTCCCCCCGCGCCAGGCGCTGGCGCAGTCGGCCGGCGGTGTCGCCATCGGCCCCCACCTCATCCCACAGCGCCTCCACCCGCGCGGTCAGGCCGCCATGGCGCGGTCCCCCCAGGGCCGCCAGCCCGCCCAGCACCGCCGCCCGCAGGCTGGCGCCGGTGGAGGCGACGCAGCGCGCGGTGAAGTTGGAGGCGTTCAGCTCATGGTCGGCGCACAGCACCAGGGCCATGCGCACCAGCTCGGCCCCCTCCTTGTCCAGCCCCCACGCCTTGGCGCATTGCCGGTGGATGGGGGCGGCGTCCGGCGCCGTGCCCAGCAGGCACGCAGTCAACAGCCGCACCAGCGCCGCCGCCCCCTGGGCCAGCCGGCCGGGCGCCCGCTGCCAGATGGCGGTGTCGGCATCGTCGCTGGCCAGGGCCAACAGGGGCAGCAGCGTCTCCTCCGCCCGGCGGCCGTGGAAGGCGGCGCGGGCGGCGGCGAAGGCGGGCGCCGGGGTGGGGGCCGGCCCGCTGAACGCGTCGGCCAGGGCCGTGCCACCGGCCGGGACCTGCCACAGCAGGCCCGCCACCTCCTCCACGCTGGCGCGGGCGGCCAGGTCCAGGGCGTCGTGGCCGCCATAGTACAGCCGGCCGTCCTGGATCAGGGTGATGGCCGATTCCAGCACCGGCAGGCCCCAGTCCAGCGTCGCCTTGGCGATCTCCTTGGGCCGGCGGCCCCGGATGCGGGTCAGGGCCAGGCGATCGACCTCCGCCGCCAGGTAGCGGCTGCCCCGGCCATCGCCCGCCGGCTGGGCGCGCAGCAGCCCCCGGCTGACATAGGCGTACAGGGTGGGGCGGGAGACGCCCAGCCGAGTGGCGGCCTGGGCGGCAGTCAGCAGGTCGGCGGTCAGCGGGTCGGCCATGGTGTCCCTTGGTTGATTATCCTCATCAACGTTGATTGAGTTAATCAACGTTGACGATAAATGTCACCGGTTCATCGTCGGGGCGTTCCGAACCTCATGGAAGGTCCCAGCCATGACCACCCCCGACACCGCCGCCCACCCCACCCCCGACAGGCGCTTCCTGGCCGGCATTTGGGACGCCCTGGGGGGCGACCCGACCGCCCTGGACCGTGTCACCTTCATCGGCGACGGCGGCCTGCCGGCCGTCTACCCTGTCACCGACTTGGCCGTGGCCTCGGTGGCCGCCGCCGGGCTGGCCCTGGCTGGGCTAACGGGGGCTGGGCTGACGGGGGCCGACGCCGTCGTGGCCGACCGCCGCCTGGCCTCGGCCTGGTTCGGCTATGCCCTGCGGCCCCTGGGCTGGGAACTGCCGCCCGTCTGGGACGCGGTGGCGGGCGACTACCGCGCCGCCGACGGCTGGATCCGCCTGCACACCAACGCCCCCCACCACCGCGCCGCCGCCCTGTCGGTGCTGTCGGTGCCGGCGGAGCGCGCGGCCGTGGCCCGCGCCGTCGCCGCCTGGCCGGCCACCGACCTGGAAACCGCTGTGGTGGCGGCGGGCGGCTGTGCCGCGGCCATGCGCGACGCCGCCGCCTGGGCGGCGCACCCCCAGGGCCGGGCCGTGGCGACCGCCCCTTTGCTCAGCCTGGATGAGGTGGGGCAGGGCGGTGTAGCCTGGCGCCCCGATCCCGCCCGCCCCTTGGCCGGCATTCGGGTGCTGGACCTGACGCGGGTGCTGGCCGGCCCCACCGCCACCCGCTTCCTGGCCGGCTGCGGCGCCCAGGTGCTGCGCATCGATCCGCCGGATTGGGAGGAGCCGGCCCTGGTGCCGGACATGACCCTGGGCAAGCGCTGCGCCCGGCTGAACCTGCGCGCGGCCGACGACCTGGCGACCTTGCGCCGGCTGCTGGCCGGGGCGGACGTGCTGGTCCACGGCTACCGCCCCGACGCCCTGGCCCGCCTGGGCCTGGACGAAGACAGCCGCCGCGCGCTCAATCCCGGCCTGGTGGACATCTGCCTGGACGCCTATGGCTGGACCGGGCCCTGGGCCGGCCGGCGCGGCTTCGACAGCCTGGTGCAGATGAGCAGCGGCATCGCCGAGGCCGGCATGCGCCTGCTGGACCGCGACCGGCCCACACCCCTGCCGGTGCAGGCCCTGGACCATGCCACCGGCTATATTATGGCGGCCATGGCGCTGCGCGGCTTGGCCCGCCGGCGCGAGACCGGGCGCGGCATGGTGGGCCGCGCCTCCCTGGCCGCCACCGCCCGCCTGCTGATGGAAGGCGGGGCGGGCCGGTTGGACGGGCCGCCGCTGGCGCCGGAGACTGACGCCGATTTCAACCCGGTCGTCGAGCAGACCGCCTGGGGCCCCGCCCGCCGCCTACGGCCGCCGCTGGCCGTGGCCGGGGCGCCCCTGGCCTGGGACCGGCCCGCCAGCCCCCTGGGCAGTGCCATGGCGGCCTGGGCGTGAGCTTGGTCATTGCAATTGCGAATTACTCTTATCTATAGTGCCGGACGCTAAGGGGTGCTGGCCGGGGGGATGATCGGCCGGGGGCCCTGAGCACGTTTAAGAACGTGACACGCTTGAAAAATGGGCGACGGCATGACGGCGACGATGGGCTTTTTGGGGGGCTTGGCCCTGACGGTGCTGGGCATCGTCCTGCTGCGGCGGGTGTGGGCGTCGGCCACGGCGCCGCGTTGGCACACCCTGCCGGGCTGGGGCCTGATCCTGGCCGGTTTCGCCGGCTGGCTGGCCGTGGCGGATGCCGACAAGGCCATCACCATTGGCCTGCTGGCGTTCTCTCTGGTGGGCGTCGCCGTGCTGGTGGCCGGCCGCGACCGCCGGCGCCGCCCGCACCGCGCGCCCAAGGCGCCCAGCGCTAAAACGCCCAAAGCCGGCGCACCCTCCGCCAAAACAACGGGAGCCAACCCGCCGGCCAGCCGCCCCTGGGTCACCGCCCTGCGCGGCACCGCCCGCGTCCTGCTGGCCGGCCCCCTGGCCGCCGGCATCGGCCTGTCCCTGGCGGCGCTGGTGGCGGTGCGGGGCGGCGGGCTGGAGGGGGACCGGCTGGTGGCCGGCGGCTTCGTCGGGCCCATCGCCTGGGGCATCGCCATGACCTGGGCCTTGGCCGACGCGCGCCTGGCCCGGGTGGGCCTGCTGCTGCCCCTGACGGCCGGCGCCGCCGTGGCGGCCGCCTGGCTGGCCCGCGCCTGACTCAATAGGGGACATGATCATGATTAAGCGCTTCGCCGCCCGCGTCCTGGCCCGCCGCGCCCAACCGCGTGCCAAGAGCGGCCTCGTGCAGTCCGCGCTGGCCGGTCATTCGGCCCTGGGCTTGGCCCTGGGCGCCCTGATCTACATCGTCTGCCTCAGTGGCGCCGTCGCCGTCTTCGCCGACGACCTCGGCCGTTGGGAATGGGCCGCCACGCCGGAATCCGCCAGCGTGGCGCCCGAGGCGGTGGACAAAGCCATGGCGGCGGGCCTGGTCCGTGCCGGGGAAATGGCCGGCGGGGTGGAAAAAGTCAGCGTGCTCTACACCCTGTTGCCCCGCCCGGATTGGCCGCACCTGGCGGTGCGCGCCTATACCCAGGCCGGGGGGGAACTCACCTGGCAGGCGGATGCCGACGGCGTGCTGGCCGACGCTCCGTCCGACAAGTGGACCGATGTCATCGGCGACGTGCATCTGGGCCTGACCCTGCCCGGCCTGTGGGGCGGGCTGGTGGTGGGCACCGTCGGCATCGCGCTGATGTCGCTGCTATTCTCCGGCATCCTGGCCCATCCGCGCATTTTCCGTGACGCCTTCGCCCTGCGCCTGACCGGCGGGCGGCGGCTGGGGCTGGCCGACCTGCACAATCGCCTCAGCGTCTGGGGCCTGCCCTTCCATCTGGCCCTCAGCATCACCGGCACGCTGTTCGCGCTGGCCAGCCTGATGGTGGTGGCCATCGCACAGGTGGGCTATCACGGTAATCTCGCCCGCGCCTCCGCCCCCTTGCGGGGGCCGGCGGTGGTGGCGGACGCCGCCACCCAGCCGCTGCCGCCCATCGCCCTGCTGCAGGCCCAGGTGGCCGATCCCACGCCGGGTGCCGCCCGCATCTCCCGCTTTTATTATGTGGAGCGGCCGGGCACCCGGGGTCAGCGCGTCCTGCTGGACATGACCCGCCGCGACGGCCTGACCCAGGGCGACCGCTTCTATTTCGATGGCGCGGGCAAGTTGCTGGCCCCGGCTGGTTTCCTGGACGGCTCCATCGGCCTGCGCGTCTATGGCGCCTCGCTGGCCCTGCACTGCGCCACCTTCGGCGGCCTGGCCGTGCGCCTGGCCTATGGCGTGCTGGGCCTGGCGCTGGCCATCGTCTCCGCCACCGGTTTTTCCATCTTCCTGGCGCGGCGGCGTGATCGGGGCCGGCCGCTGCCAGGGCTGGAACGCGCCTGGGCCGGTGTCACCTGGGGCGTGCCCCTGGCCATGGCCCTGTCCGCCGCCTGCACCCTGGTGCCGGGGCTGGCGCGGGAGCCGGTCTACATCGGTGCCTTCTGGCTGCCGGTGGCGGCCCTGCCGCTGCTCAGCCTGCTGGTGCACAGCGGGGAGGGAGTATCCCGCCTGCTGCGCCGGGTGCTGGGCGGGGGGCTGCTGTTGCTGGCCGTCGCGCACCTGGCCAGGCACGGCATCGGCCTGCCGGGCGCTGCCTTGGTGGTGGACCTGATCCTGGCCGGGGCCGGCGCCGGCTTCATCGCCAGCACGGGCCTCATCGGGCGCCGCGCGGCCGCACCAGCCGCCCCGGCCTCCGTCGCGCCTTAGGCCGGGTCGGCCCCGCTCACCACCATGGTGCGCAGGATGGCGGCGACATCCTCGGGAATGGGGGTGGGGCGCCGGGTGGCGTTGTCGACATAGACATGAACGTAGTGGCCGGCGGCCGCCGGCGCGTCCTCGTCATTACGGAACAGCGCCAGCTCATAGCGCACGCTGCTGCGGCCCATGTGGGCCACCCGCACCCCCACCGTCACCCGGTCGGGGAAGGTGATGGGCGCGAAGTAGCGGCACTGCGTCTCCACCACCAGGGCGATGGCCGTGCCCCTCTCCGGCGCCAGCACGCCCTTCTCGATCATGTGCTGGTTCACCGCCGTGTCGAAGTAGCTGTAATAGACCACGTTGTTGACATGGCCATAGGCGTCGTTGTCGGCCCAGCGGGTGGTGATGGGCTGGAAGTGGCGATAGTCGGCGCGGCTTTCGGGCGTGCTCATGGGCGTCCTGCGGGTGCGGGATGGGGCCCCCAGGACATACCCGCGAAGACGGCGACGGCGCCACCGGTTTCGCCGGGGCGCCGTTCCGTCAGGGGTATGGCGGGGCGTTACGCCGCCGCCCTACTCAGCCGCCGCGGTGGCCGCCTTGGCGCGTTCTTCCGCCACCAGGGGCTGCTTCCACAGCTTGCCCACGGCGGTCTTGGGCAGGGTGTCCCGGAACTCCAGCGCGGCGGGCAGCTCGTGCCGGCCCAGCTTGTCCGCTAGGAAGGCGCGCAATTCCTCCAGGGTGAAGGCCGCCGCGCCGGGGCGCAGGGTGACGAAGGCCTTGGCGCTTTCCCCGCGATAGCTGTCGGGGATGCCGATGACGATGACCTCCGCCACGGCGGGATGTTCGTAGATCGCCTCCTCCACCATCCGGGGATAGACGTTGTAGCCGCCGGACAGGATCATGTCCTTGCGCCGGTCGACGATGAACATGAAGCCGTCCTCGTCCAGGTAGCCGATGTCGCCGGTGCGGAACAGGCCGTCGACGAAGGCCTCCCGCGTCTCATCCGGCAGCTTGTAATAGCCCTGGGTGACGTTGCGGCCCTTGATGCAGATCTCGCCCTTTTCATTGGGCCCCAGGGCGGTGTGCGGGTCCGCCAGGTCGCGGATTTCGATGGTGATGCCGGGCATGGGGATGCCGGCCGATCCGACCTTGCGCTTGTGCGGCGGCGTGATGGTGCCGGCGGGGCTGGTTTCGCTCATGCCCCAGCCTTCCAGGACGGGCTTGCCCGTCACCGCTTCGAACTCATGCGCCAGTTCCACCGGCAAGGGGGCGCCGCCGCTGCCGATGAACTTGAAGCTGGAAAAGTCGATGTCCTTGACCCGGGGGGAGGACGCGATGGCCCGGTGCATGGTGGGCACGCCGGCGAACAGGGTGGGCCGGTACGCCTGGATACTGTCCAGCACGGCGTCGGTGTCCCAGCGCGGGTGCAGGATCATGCGATAGCCGTTGCGCATGGCCCGCACCATCAGCGTGTCCAGCGCATAGATGTGGAACAGGGGCAGGGCGACCAGCAGCGTCTCCTGGCCCGGCGCCAGGCCCAGGAAGCGGCTGAAGGTGTCGTAGGCGTCGGCCGAGGCGCTGAGGTTGCGGTGGGTCAGCATGGCGGGCTTGGGCAGGCCTGTGGTGCCGCCGGAAAATTGCAGCGCCGCCAGGTCGTCCAGCGTCGGCGCCGGCCAGCCGGCCACGGGCGCCGCCGCCGGGGCCAGCAGGGCGGTGAAGGGCAGGGCGCCGGCGGGCAGGGCCTCGGCCGCCACTCCCTGGCCGGCGACGTCGGCGGGCCCCGCCACCACCAGGCGCACGCCCGGGGCCAGGGGCAGCTTGTCCGCCAGTCCGGCGAAGCTGACGACCAGGCGGACATCCGCCTTGACCTGCTTGTGCGTCAGCTCCCGCTCCGCATCCAGGGGGCTCATCGGCACCACCACGCCGCCGGCCTTCAGCACGGCGTAGAAGGCCAGGACGAAATGCGGGGTGTTGGGCAGGTGCAGGCCGACATGCACGCCCGGCCCCACGCCCAGCGCCGCCAGATTGGCCGCCACGCGGGTGCACAGCGCGCCGAAGGTGGCGAAATCCACTGTCTGGCCCATGCAGGTCAGGAAGGGCTGGGTGGGCCAGGTGGCCACGGCGCGGTCCAAATCCTCCACCAGCGTGGGCAGGGGCGGTTCGCTGTTCCAGTCGACGCCCGGCGGATAGGACTTTTCCCACAGCATCGTCATGACGATGGTTTCCTCCCGTTATGTGTCCGGCCTTCGCACGAGGCCGGGTTGGTAACCGCCATGCTTTCATAAGGGGCGGGTCTTTGCCAAGCGCCACGGCGGGGTGCGACAGTGACGCGGTCCTCCCCGGATAAAGGCTTTTTGATTTTCGTCCGCCGGCTTTCGCATCGAACTTTAAGGCGGCCTTGCCGTCTCTTGGCGCCACGCCGGCATCCCCGCCGGCCAGAGAACCAGAGACGCCTTCCCATGTCGCATTCCATCCAGTCCACCATTCCGCGCCGCCGCACCGCCCGGCACATCGCCTCGGCCACGGCCGCCTGTGCCCTGGTGCTGGCGGCGGGCGCCGCCCGCGCTGATGACACGCCGGCCGCGCCGACGGACATCACCATCAGCGGCCTGGTGGAGGCCGGCATCACGGTGGCGAACCACGACCTGGACCGGGGCCCCAACTACGGCCACCTGTTCACCGACCGCACCGACCAGCTGGTGCTGAACCAGGCGGTAGGCACCATCGCCAAGGACGCCGGCTCCGGTGACGATTTCGGCTGGGGCTTCAAGCTGCAGGGCATGTATGGCACCGACGCCCGCTACACCCACTTCCTGGGTGAACTGGACCGCGCGATCGGCGAACGCACCCAACTGGACATCGTCGAGGCCAACGTCACCGCCCATATCCCGCGGGTCGCGGGCGGCAGCCTGGATTTGAAGGTGGGGCAGTACGCCTCCCCCTTGGGGGCGGAGACCATCGTGGCGTCCGGCAACCCGCTGTACAGCCACAGCTACATCTTCAATTTCGGCCTGCCGTTCAAGCACACCGGCGCGCTCGCCACCCTGCACCTGGCGGGCGGCATCGACCTCTATGGCGGTGTCGACAGCGGCGTGAACACCAGCCTTGGCCGCGATGGCGACAACAACGACGCCTGGTCCGGAATCTTCGGCTTTGGTTACGCCACGGCCGACGGCACCGTGTCGCTGGTGGCGCTTACCCATGTGGGGCCGGAGAACGCCAGCACCAAAGCGCCCCTGGGTTTGGCGCGCGCCAATGACGAGGCGCGTTGGATCAACGACGCCGTGCTGACGGTGAAGGCCAACGACGCCCTGACCCTGATCACCGAGCTGAACTATGTCCGTGACGACCTGGTGAAGGCGGAGGCGTTCGGCGCCGCCCAGTACGCCACCTGGAAGTACAGTGACGCCCTGTCGCTGACCCTGCGGACCGAGCTGTTCCGCGATGTCCAGGGCTTCTACGTCTCGGCCTATCAGGGCAATCAGGACTATGTGCTGGCGGAGGCCGGATGGCCGACGCGCGCGCCGGTGCTGTCGGCCGGCCAAGGGGCGACCTATCTGGCGCTGACCGCCGGGGTGACCTGGAAGCCGGCGGCCAGCCTGGGCTGGGACGCCCTTCCCGACGGTTTCGCCCTGCGGCCGGAGGTACGCTACGACCGCTCGCTGGGCAACGCCCGGCCCTTCGCCGGCGACCAGGGGCAGACGACCTTCGGTCTCGACATGCTGATCCCCTTCGGCGCCTGAGCCGTCGGTCGCCGGCACCGCTTTTTCATAACAACGATTGCGAGAGTCCCATGAGGACGCAGCTGTGGGGTTGCCTGGGCCTGGTGGCGGGGTTGGCGCTGACGCCGGCCTTCGCCCAGGGGAGTGCCAACGGCGACAGCCCTCAGGTTGGGCCCCAGGTTGGTAAAGCCAGTTGGTATGGGCGGGAGCATGCGGGCCACCGCACCGCCAGCGGCGAGGCCTACGACCCCGAGGGCCTGACCGCCGCGCACCGCACCCTGCCGCTGGGCACGGTGATCGAGGTGTCGGCCCACGGCCAGATGGTGAAGGTGCGGGTGAACGATCGCGGCCCTTATGTCCAGGGCCGGGTGTTGGACCTGTCGGCCGCCGCCGCCCGCGTCCTGGGCCTGGATCGTACCGGCACCGCCGTGGTCAGCATCCGCCCCACCGGCGCCGTCTGCCCCGCCAACCGGGCCTGCGATGCGGCGCCGGAAACGGTGGCGGAAGCGGGATCGCCCTGAGGTCCCACGAAACGGAAAACTCTTCCTCGGGAGGGGCCGGCGCCGGCGAGTGCCGGCCCCTCTTTTCTTTAGGCGGCGCCCAGCAAGACCTCCGTCACCTCCTCCGAGAACCACTTGCGGTGGCCGTCGATCAGCACGCCGCCCTTGCCGTCAGCGGGCGCCCTTGCCACCGGCAGGCCGTGATCCAGCAGGCCCTGGGCGCACGCCGGCCAATCACCGCTTTCCTCCGGCAGGTTCAGGGACGCCCAGGACAGGGTGCCGCTGACGTCGTCGCTGTAGCCGTGCCGTTCCGTCCAGCGGGCGCCGTGGTCCAGCAGGAAGCGGGCGAGGGCGGCGTCGCCCCGGAACACGGCGTGGTTCAGGGCGGTGGCGTTCCAGTCGCCCGCCTGGACGCCCAGGGGCCAGCCCAGGCGGACCATGACGGCGATGGCGGCATCGCAGCCCCCTTGCGCCGCCAGATCCGGCAGCAGGCGCAACTGTGCCTCCGACAGGCCGGCCGGCAGGTCCGGCCGCTGGGCCTGGAGGGTGCAGGCCGTGGCTTCGTCCCCGGCGGCACAGGCGGCCATGAACCGGTCTTCCACCGACAGCGGCGCGTCGCCGCCAGCCTGGCGCAGCAGGTCCGCGACCTCCGTCATGCCATAGCGCAGGGCGACCGTGTAGGCGGGGATGCCGTCCGGCGTGCGGGCGCTCGGGTCGGCCCCTGCCGCCAGCAAGGCCGCGATGTGGGCGGGCGAGCGGCGGCGGTGGATGGCCCACAGCAACGGTGAGCCCCAATCGGACAGCGGCGGGGTGCGCGCCGGTTCGTTGGCGTCGCCACCCTGGGCCAGCAACAACTGGAGCACCGCCAGATTGTCCATGTCCAGCGCCCGGTACAGGGCGTTGGATCCGGCGACGCGGGCACCCGCCTTCAGCAGCAACTCAACGCAGGGCGGGCTTTCCAGGGCATGGTACAGCGACTCCCCATCGTTGGGATCGGCGCCGGCCTGCAGCAGCAGGGCCGTGAGGCCGGGGTCGTGGTTCTGCCCGGCGGCGCCATAGAGGGCGGACAGGCGTTCCGTCTCCGACGGCTGCGCCACGCTGGCGGGCGGCCAGCGGTTGCCCACCGCCTGGTTGGGGTCGGCGCCGGCGGCCAGCAGCGCGCCGGCGCAATCCCGCAAGTGCTCGGTAAAGCCGGGCACCCGCACCAGGCTGGAATGGGTGACGGCCACCAGGGGCGGCAGGTTCAGCGGGCCGCCGGGGCGGTTCACCCAGGTGGGGTCCTGGGCGATGGCCTGGCGCACGCGCGTCCCATCGCCCATGGCGCAGGCTAGGATGGGGTCGCCCACCGCGACGTCCGGGGTCTCCGCCAGCAGGCGGACGGCGGCGGCCGGGCGGGGGCGGCGCATGCTGCCGCCGATGTCGCCGGCATAGACCAGGCGCAGCCATTCCAGCCGCGTCTCCGCCTCGTTCGCGGTGGCGCGGCGGCTGGCGACGAAGGCGTCGAGATCAGCCCAGGAGGGGAAACCGTATTCCCGTGCCAAGCAGGACTGGGCGTCGTGCAGCCGCAGCCGCTGCGCCGCCAGGCTTGCGTCGTCCCGCCCTTGCGCCGCCGGCAGGCTGGCGCGGAAACGGGCGAGGGCGTCGGCATCGCCGCGTCGATAGGCCGCCAGCAGCTCCTTGGCCTGGCGTTTCAACTGGTCGAGGTGGGGATGGGGGGGAAGCGGTCGGGTCATGAAGCGAACCTCCGTGCGTGAAGCGCCGACGACCCACAAATCCGGCTGCACAAAGGTCGAATGTGACCGATGGTGATGGTGCCAGGGGGCTCAGCCCTTCCCGCGGGTCCGGAGGCGGCATGGCGACCGCGCCCCGGCACGATACGGCGGCGGGGCGGTCCGATCAACAGCCTTGGGCATATTTCCAGTGGGCAGGTGGAAATCCCGGGCCGCCGCCAAACACTTCTTCCCGGTTGCCTCGTGATGCCTGGCCTATCCGGAACCCTTGAATGACAGATGATCTCAGCACGATCCGCTCCGCTGCCCGGACATCAGGCACCGTCCTGGACGACCCGGATGATCTGGAAAACCTGGCCATCTTCCATTGGCTGGGGCACCACGCCCTGATCAACCGCAAGGGCGCCCGGCATTTCGTCATCGGATCGGAGCTTCTGACCCTGTTCTGGCAGGCCCGGTTCAAGAAGTTCGGCAGCGCCGATGAGATCAAGCATCTGCTGGCGCCCCTGGCCGGCCGCCATCCCGACACCGTCGCCCTGGGAACGCTGACCCGGCTGCTGGCGGGTATCGGCGACACGCCGCACAACAACGCGGAGGTCATCACCATGACCGCCGCCGCCATCCTGGCTGGGCGCCTTTGGTTCCTGGATGTGCCGCGCCGCATGCCCGTGGTGGTCACCCGGACCGATCCCGCCGTGTACCAGGCGCTGAACGGCCAGTATGGCACCACCATCAACTTCACCTTCCTCAGCCAATTCGAAGGCGGCCAGCAGCTGCGCGGCTATGTTCCCTTCGGCAATGACGGCCTGGTCGCCGGCTCCAGTGGCATGACGGTGGCCACGGGCTTCGACGTTGGCCAGAAGAAGGAGGCGGAACTGAAGGCCATGGGATTGCCACAGGATGTGATCACCCTGGTTTCGCCCTTCGCTCACCACAAGTTCAAAGGCATGACCAAGATCCAGGTGGCGAAATGGGTGAAGGACACGGCCCCGCTGCCCATCCTGACCAAGGCGCAGGCGGACGCGGTGGACAAGGCCGTGCACGGCGATGTGCTGAACGCCATCAAGAACGCCTGGGACCAGGGCCGGGACAAGGGCGTTCCGGCGTTCACGGAACTGCCCACGCCCTGGCAGACGGTTCTGTTTTCCCGCGCCTTCCACCAGGGCAATGGTGTCGCCAGCACCAGCGTGGCGCAGCCCTTCTTCACCGCCGCGTTCGCCGGCAAGTGGGACGAGGCGGTGACGGCGCTGCGGAATTACGCGGTGTCCCAGGATTGGTATAAGCAGCGGGTGACCAGCGAGGCGGCCTATCTGGATACACAGAAGCCGCCGCCGGTCACGCCCCCGGGCCGGCATGGTTGAGCCGGCATCTTCACCCCGCCTCCGATGACGAAATAAACGGGAAATCATGATCGCCCTCCGTCGCCTGTGCTCCGCCGCCGTCTTGATGCTGACCCTTCTCCTGGCCGCAGGGGGACAGGCGGCGGAACAGCCTGCCGGCGGGGGGGCTGGCGGTGATCTCGTGACCCAGGCGATCCGCCTGCTGCACCCCCACTACACGGCGGCCAACCCGGCGCTGGGCCCCGTGCCGCTGGAGGATCATCTGTTCCTGCTGGGCGCGCCGGCGTTCAAGAACTGGACACCGGCGGAAAGCCCGCTGCTGCCGGCCGACCTGCGCATCCTGGCCTTGGCCGAGCGCGATGAAGCCGACGGCGGGCTGAGCTTCGCGGTGGAGGTCGGGCTGTTCACCGTCAAGGGTGGCACTTTGGCTCTGCTGACCAGTGCGAAGCTGGACGATCCGGACATGGTGACGGACCAGGGCGCGCACCTGGTGGGGGCGACGCTGGACCTGGCCCCCTATCGCATCGGGGAGGGGGAGACGGCGTTCGGCGTGCGGGTGCAGTCCGCCTATGACGCCGCCGGAGCCGGCGCCCATGTCGGGGGCGAAACGCTGTACCTGCTGCGCCCGCTCAAAGACGCCGAACCGGCGGTCATCTTCTCCGCCCCGGTGGCGTACGAGGATGCCGACGGCAAGGCGGCGCCCAAGGGCACGCTGGTCATCAGCCAGAAGAAGACGAAGGGCTTTTATGACCTGCTGCTGAAGACGGGCGCCAAGTCCACGGTTTATCGCTGGACGGGGGATGCTTATGAGAAGAGGGGCGGGTAAACGTCGGTCGGTTTTTTTTGGGAGGGGCTGGCCCTTGAGCTGGGAGGCCGGCGTGGAAAGGGGCAAAGCGTTGGTGTAGCCGACGCGGTTTCGTTCACACCCGCGGCGAAGCCGCGTCACCCGTGCCGAAGGCCACGGTCGCAGAGCGACCGTGAGGGCCATGGCCTCGGGGCGGCCATAGTGGCTGTCACCCCGGACCAGGATGTCGACGCGCGGACAGCGGGCGCGGAGGGTGCGGACCACATGGCGCACCACCAGGGCCACCTCGGTGCCGTCCAGCGTCTTGCCCGGCCTCAGGAAGACCGCCACCGGCTTGCCGGTGACCGCCTCGTAGATGTGGATGGGCATGAAGCAGCGGCTGTCGTGGTGGGCGTTGAACAGGCAAAGCTGCTGCTGGCCGTAGGCCCGGTCCTCGGTGTCGTCGATGTCCAGGATGATGCGCCAGGGAACGGTGGCGAAGCGGACGCAGAACAGTTTCACCATGGCCGCCATCATGCGCTTCAGCGCCACCGGGCCCGGCAGGTTCTCCAGGCGCGTCATCGTCGGCTGCGAGCACAGGTCGCCTCCGGTTTCCGGCGGGCGGCCGCCGGCCATCTTGAACGCCGGGTCTCGGCGCAGCCGGTCGCAGTCTTTGGCATCCGGATAACCCGCGGTGATCGCCAAGGCGCGGAACCGGACCATCTCAGCCAGCCCATGAACCACCCGCTCCGGCGCGCGCGAATCCTCGATGCAGCGCGCCAGCCGGTCGGCGATCTTCAGTCGACGTTCCACCTCCGCCAGAAGCAGGACGCCTCCGTCCGACGACAACCCCCCACCGTCGAAGCGACCGATGACGGGCTTGCCGCGAACCGGTGACAGGCCCGGCAGCGGCAGGGTAGGGTCAACTTCGGCGGGTATGGCGCTCCGGAAACAGCAGGTTCGGCTTCAGCAATCGAATCCTACGTGATTCCAGTGCCTTAGGCCATGCCCGCCAACCTTGGTGCATTATTCGGGCTAGACGGTTTGGCCCGCCGGAACCGGGGCGCCGCCCGTTGGGTAAAGCTAACGAGCCGGGTTCCTACCCGGCTCGTTAGCCCTAGGGAACTTGGGCAGATTTACGACGGCGGGACGGGCTGAAATCCGAGTTGCTGGGTTGTGGCATCAAAGTAATAGCTGTAAACCTGCAGGAAATTGATACCAGTATTGACGAATCCAGTGCTATTGGCGCCGCCCTGTAGGATGTAGGACGGCGTGCCAGGTCCGGTTTCGCCGACGGTGAAATGGTAGCTGAAGGACCCATTGGCGGCGGCGAGGGTAATTTTGTAGCCGTGCAGTTCTTTAGCCAACGAATTCCCCGCACCAACGGAGGGGACCGCCGAGTCTGTCAGATACATGCCCGGGATGCCGCAATCCATCAGCATGTTGCAAATATTGGTTATTGTGGTGCCGTGTTTGTCCGTGGACGGAGGAGTCGTGGTGACATTTATCGTTGGCATGTCAAATCCCGACGCCGCGGCTGCGTTCGGATTCAAGCTCAGGAATTTATAGTCGCTGAGATCGCTGGCGCTCTGGCCGAGTGTAACCGTGACCTGGTTCGGATCGGTATTACTAAGGGTCAAGTTGAAGCTGGGATTCTGGCCGGTGACATTCAGGAATGGATTGTCAAGGAGTTGAGCGGTGCTGGTGGGCACAAGCCCAAGACCGATTCCTAACATAGCCCCACTGTGTTGCTCTTCGCAGACCAGAGCTCGTATTTCATTCAGGGCTACAGCATTTCCATTCGGTTCTTTGAAGTAAAGACCAGAGACAGTGCAGATTGTGCCTGCGACCGTGAATCCGCTGGGATGATAAATACGTGTGATTTGTTCGGTTGTTTTAGTAATCCAGGGATATAGGTTGCCATTTTTGTCATGGGTCGCATGATATGGGAGGACTAGACCATTGGATCCCGTGTCAAGATTCACCAACACCGGTGTATTGTCTTCCGTGTAGATGTCCAGCCAAACCGACTGTCCAGCGGCGCTTCTCACATTGGCGATCAGAGTGGGGCACGATGTCATGCTTAATATCCTATGGTTGATTATTAAATTTACCATTCGGCTATTAGTTGTTATAGCCGCATTTCAAATACCAGCAGAAACCGTGCCAACTGTTACTGCTATAAAATTCAGAGGCTTAACGTCCAAGATGTTCATGTGATTTCTGGTGTCCGACATGACGGACATGTCGGATGCCCCGATCTCTGGTTCCGACCATTTGCCCTCCCACCATTAAAATCCTTTTATTTCCGACCCCCGGCTTTGCCATCGAATTTTGATGGCCATCGGCGGTTTCCTCAGCGTCGACCCATTCCGCCCGGAAGCGCCTTTCTTGAGAGGCTTCCGGGCTTCGTTCGTGAGGAACAACCGCATGCTCGACGTCATCCTTGTCGCCCTTCTGGTGGGGCTTTTCGGGCTGGGCGTGGCCTACGCCTATGCCTGCGAGAGGCTGTGAGGCGCCCATGTTCGACCTGATCCTGGGCGCCGCCGTCTCGGTCGGCCTGACCCTTTACCTCGTCTATGTCCTGATCCGGCCAGAACGGTTCTGAAGACGGGCGCTTTTTAAGCGCCCATCGCGCATGCGGAGATTTTTCCCGTGACCTTCAACGGCATTCTTCAGATCGCGCTGTTCGCCGCGATCATCCTGGTCCTGACGCGACCCCTCGGCGGCTTCATGACCCGTGTCTTTTCCGGTGAGCGCACGCTCATCGGCCGGGCGCTGGGCCCGGTGGAGCGCGCCATCTATCGCCTTTGCGGCGTCGATGAGACGACGGAGCAGCATTGGCTGACCTACGCCGTCGCCCTGCTGCTGTTCAACATGATGGGCGCCCTGGTGCTGTACGCGCTGATGCGCCTGCAGGCCCTGCTGCCCTTCAACCCGCAGGGGCAGGTGGCGGTGACGCCGGACCTGTCCTTCAACACCGCCATCAGCTTCGTCACCAACACCAACTGGCAGTCCTATGGCGGTGAGACCACCATGGGCTATCTGGTGCAGATGGCCGGCCTGACGGTGCAGAACTTCATGTCCGCCGCGACCGGCATCGCGCTGGCCCTGGCGCTGGTGCGCGGCTTTTCCCGCCGTGGCGCCCGCACCATCGGCAATTTCTGGGTGGATCTCACCCGCTGCACCCTCTACGTGCTGCTGCCCGCCTGCATCGTCATGACCCTGTTCTTCGTCTGGCAGGGCGTGCCGCAGAACCTGGGGGCCTATACCGAGGCCACCACGCTGGAAGGCGCCAAGCAGTTGATCGCGCAAGGCCCCGTGGCCTCGCAGCTGGCCATCAAGATGCTGGGCACCAATGGCGGCGGCTTCTTCAACGCCAACTCCGCCCACCCGTTCGAGAACCCCAACGCCCTGGTCAACCTGGTGCAGATGGTCGCCATCTTCGCCATCGGCGCCGGCCTGACCAACGTGTTCGGCCGCATGGTCGGCAACGAGCGCCAGGGCTGGGCCATCCTGGCCGCCATGGGCGTGATGTTCCTGGTGGGCGTCGGCGTCTGCTATTGGGCGGAGGCCCAGGCCAACCCGCTGCTGGCCGGCCTGCCGGTCGACCAGGCCGTCAGCGCCCTGTCGCCCGGCGGCAACATGGAGGGCAAGGAGGTGCGGTTCGGCATCGCCAACACCGCCCTGTTCGCCACCATCACCACCGACGCCTCGTGCGGCGCCGTTATCGGCTGGCATGACAGCTTCATGCCCCTGGGCGGCCTGGTCCCGCTGGTCAACATGCTGCTGGGCGAGGTCATCGTCGGCGGCGTGGGCGCCGGCCTCTACGGCATCCTGCTGATGGCGATCATCGCCATGTTCGTGGCCGGCCTGATGGTGGGCCGCACGCCGGAATACATCGGCAAGAAGCTGGAGGCGAAGGAGGTGAAGATGACGGTGCTGGCCATCCTGGCCATGCCACTGGTCATCCTGCTGTTCACCGCCATTTCCTCGGCCATTCCCCTGGGCACGGCTGGTGTCGCCAACAACGGCCCGCACGGCTTCTCGGAAATCTTCTACGCCTATGCCTCGGGTGCCGCGAACAACGGCAGCGCCTTCGGCGGGCTGTCGGCCAACACGCTCTGGTACAACACCACCCTGGGCGTGACCATGTTCGTCGGCCGCTTCTTCATCATCATCCCGGCCCTGGCCATCGCCGGCGCCCTGGCGGCGAAGAAGACCGTGCCCGTGTCCGCCGGCACCTTCCCCACCACCGGCCCGCTGTTCGTCAGCCTGCTGGTGGGCGTGATCCTGATCGTGGGCGGCCTGACCTACTTCCCCGCCGTGGCGCTGGGGCCGGTGGTCGAGCAGCTGCAGATGATGGCCGGCACCACCTACTGACCCCCGGGTAGAAGCCCCGCATTGGCGTCATCCGTTCTTCGGAGATTTTGAGATGTCATCCCCTTCCATGTTCCACCCGGGGCAGCAGCCGGCCCCCCAACCGGCGCCAACCCCGTCCGCCCGCCGGTCGGCCAAGTCGGCGCTGCTGGACCCCGCCATCCTGGGCCCGGCGGTCAAGGCCAGCTTCACCAAGCTGAACCCCGCCACCCTGGTGCGTAACCCGGTCATGTTCCTGGTGGCGGCGGTGGCCCTGCTGACCACCGTGCTGCTGGCGCGCGACCTGGTGACCGGTGCCTCGGGCGCCGGCTTCTCCTCCCAGATCGTGCTGTGGCTGTGGTTCACGGTGCTGTTCGCCAACTTCGCCGAGGCGGTGGCCGAGGGCCGGGGCAAGGCCCAGGCTGACAGCCTGCGCAAGACCCGCACTGAGACGGTGGCCAAGCGCCTGACCGGCCCCATGGTCGCCAAGGGGGCGGCCGTCACCAGCTTTCAGACGGTGGGGGCCGCCGACCTGAAGGTGGGCGACCATGTCGTGGTCGACGCCGGCGACATCATCCCCAGCGATGGCGAGATCGTCGACGGCATCGCCACGGTGGACGAGTCCGCCATCACCGGTGAATCCGCCCCGGTGATCCGGGAAAGTGGCGGCGACCGCTCGGCCGTCACCGGCGGCACCCGCGTGCTGTCGGACCGCATCATCGTCCGCATCACCGCCGCCCAGGGCTCCACCTTCCTCGACCGCATGATCGCGCTGGTCGAGGGGGCGGAGCGGCAGAAGACCCCGAACGAGATCGCGCTCAACATCCTGCTGGTGGGCATGAGCCTGATCTTCATCCTGGCCGTCGTCACCATCCCGGGCTTCGCGGCCTATGCCGGCGGGTCGGTGTCGGTGGTGGTGCTGGTGGCGCTGTTCGTCACCCTGATCCCCACCACCATCGGCGCGCTGTTGTCCGCCATCGGCATCGCCGGCATGGACCGCCTGGTGCGCTTCAACGTGCTGGCCATGTCCGGCCGCGCGGTGGAGGCGGCGGGCGACGTCGACACCCTGCTGCTGGACAAGACCGGCACCATCACCCTGGGCAACCGCCACGCGGCGGAGTTCATCCCCGTCTCGGGCGTCAGCGACAAGGAACTGGCCGAGGCCGCGCAGCTCTCCTCGCTCAGCGACGAGACGCCGGAAGGCCGGTCCATCGTCGTGCTGGCCAAGGAGAAGTACGGCCTGCGCGGCAAGGACATGGGCGGCCTGAACGCCCGCTTCGTCCCCTTCGCCGCCCAGACGCGCATGAGCGGCGTCGATCTCGCCAGTGAAAACGGGGAGGGCGGCATCCAGATCCGCAAGGGCGCCGTGGACGCCGTGCTGCGCCACGTTGCGGCCCTGCGGGGCAGCCAGCCGGTGCGCCATCCGGAGCTGGAGGCCATCACCGAGCGCATCGCCAAGGCCGGCGGCACCCCCCTGGCGGTGGTGCGCAACGACCGGGTGCTGGGCGTCATCTACCTGAAGGACATCATCAAGGGCGGCATCCGCGACCGCTTCGCCGAGCTGCGCCGCATGGGCATCCGCACGGTGATGATCACCGGCGACAACCCGCTGACCGCCGCCGCCATCGCGGCCGAGGCGGGCGTGGACGACTTCCTGGCCCAGGCCACGCCGGAGGACAAGCTGGCCCTGATCCGCAAGGAACAGGCCGAGGGCCGCCTGGTCGCCATGTGCGGCGACGGCACCAACGACGCCCCGGCCCTGGCCCAGGCGGACGTGGGTGTCGCCATGAACACCGGCACCCAGGCCGCCCGCGAGGCCGGCAACATGGTGGATTTGGACAGCGATCCCACCAAGCTGATCGAGATCGTGGGCATCGGCAAACAGCTGCTGATGACCCGCGGTGCCTTGACCACCTTCTCCATCGCCAACGACGTGGCCAAGTACTTCGCCATCATCCCGGCGATGTTCGCGGGGCTGTACCCGGCGCTGAACGCGCTGAACGTCATGCACCTGGCCACACCGCAGTCGGCCATTCTCTCGGCCATCATTTTCAACGCCCTGGTCATCATCGCGCTGATCCCGCTGGCCCTGAAGGGCGTGCGGTACCGCGCCCTGCCGGCCGCCAGCCTGCTGTCGCGCAACATGCTGGTCTATGGCCTGGGCGGCATCATCATCCCCTTCATCGGCATCAAGGCCATCGACATGGTCGTGACCGCCGTCGGCCTGGCCTAAAGGAGGCCTCAGAGCCATGCTCAAGCAAATCCGTCCGGCCATCTCGCTGGCCCTGTTCTTCACCGTCCTCTGCGGCCTGGTCTATCCGCTGGCCATGACCCGCATCGCCCACGTCCTGTTCCCGCGCCAGGCCGCCGGCAGCCTGATCACCAACAAGGACGGCACGGTGGTGGGCTCCACCCTCATCGGGCAGAACTTCACGTCGGAGAAGTATTTCTGGGGCCGTCCGTCGGCGACCACCGACACCGACCCCAATGACAGCACCAAGACCATCGCCGCCCCCTACAACGCTGCCAACTCCATGGGCTCCAACCTGGGGCCCACCTCCAAGGCGCTGGTGGACCGCATCCAGGGGGATGCGGAGAAGTATGGCGCCACCAAGGACCATCCGGTGCCGGTGGACCTGGTGACCACCTCGGCCAGCGGCCTGGACCCCGACATCTCGGCCGCCGGCGCCTATTACCAGGTGGCGCGCGTGGCGAAGGCGCGGGGCATGACCGAGGCCGCCGTGCGCAGCCTGGTGGACGCCCATGTCGAGGGCCGCCTGCTGGGCCTGATCGGGGAGCAGCATGTCAACGTCCTGGCGCTGAACCGCGCCCTGGACGCGGCACACCCGTCGGGTAACTGATTGTCTTAAAGGGAAGAGCTCGCCGCTTCGGATCCGTTGGCGCTATTGTTGGCCAACGTTCCGAAGCGGCGGCTTTTGCTGTTTGCGCTTGGGCCTTCGAAAGAGCACCCGTGACCAACGCCGACTACACCACCCGCCCGTCGCCGGACGCCCTGCTGAGCCAAGCCATGCAGGAGCGCCGGGGCAAGCTGCGCATCTACCTGGGGGCCGCCCCCGGCGTGGGCAAGACCTATCAGATGCTGGAAACGGCGCGGCAGCTGAAGGCGGAAGGCGTGGACGTGGTGGTTGGCGTGGTGGAAACCCATGGCCGGCGCGAGACCGAGGCCATGGTGGCGGGGCTGGAGGTCGTGCCCCGCCGGGTGCTGGAGTACAAGGGCCGCCAGTTGGACGAGATGGACATCGACGCCCTGCTGCGCCGCCGTCCCCGCCTCGCTCTGGTGGACGAGCTGGCCCACACCAACGCGGCCGGCAGCCGTCACGCCAAGCGCTATTCCGATGTGGAGGAGCTGCTGGCCGCCGGCATCGACGTGCTGACCACGCTGAACATCCAGCATGTGGAAAGCCTGAACGACGTGGTGGCGCAGATCACCCGCATCCGCGTGCGCGAGACGGTGCCCGACAGCGTGCTGGAGATGGCGGATGAGATCGAGGTCATCGACCTGCCGCCGCAGGACCTGATCAAGCGCCTCAACGAGGGCAAGGTCTATATCCGCGAGCAGGCGCAGCGGGCGCTGAAGCACTATTTCTCACCCGGCAACCTGACCGCCCTGCGTGAGCTGGCGCTGCGGCGGACGGCGCAGCGGGTGGACGACCAGATGCTGTCCTACATGCAGCGCCACGCCATCCAGGGCCCCTGGGCGGCGGGCGACCGCGTGCTGGTCTGCGTGTCGGAGGACAAGACCGCCGGCGGCCTGGTGCGCTACGCCAAGCGCCTGGCCGACCGGCTGAAGACCCGCTTCACCGCCCTGTATGTCGAGACCGCGCGCACCCAGCGCCTGGGTGAGGCGGCGCGCGACCGCATCGCCGACACCCTGCGCCTGGCGGAGCAGCTGGGGGGCGAGGCCATCACCGTGCCCGGCCGCACCATCGCCGCCGACCTGCTGGCTTATGCCCGCGCCAACAACTTCACCCATATCATCATCGGCAAGTCCGAACGCCCGCGCTGGTTCGAGATCGTCCACGGCTCCGTCGTGCATGAACTGGTGCGCAAGGCCGGCACCATTTCCGTCCATGTCATCGCCGGTGACGCGGTGGAGGCGGACACGATCCCGCCCAAGATGGTGCGGACCCGCCCCGAATCCAGCGGCCTGGCATGGCAGCCCTATGGCGTGGCGACGCTGATGGTGGCGCTGGCCACCGTGGCGGGCAGCCTGCTGGGCAACGCCATGGATGTGCGCAACCTGTCGCTGGTCTACATCGCGGCGGTGCTGGCCAGCGCCATCCTGCACGGCTATGGCCCGTCGCTGTTCGCCTCCTGCCTCAGCGTCCTGGCCTACAACTTCTTCTTCCTGCCGCCGCTGTACACCTTCACCATCCGCGACCCGTCCAACGTGGTGGCGCTGGTGTTCTTCACCATCGTCGCCGTCTTCACCAGCCGCCTGACGGCGCGGGTGAGGGAGCAGGCGACCATCGCCGCCAACCGCGCCCGCATCACCGCGCAGATGTTCTCCTTCGCGCGCAAGCTGGCCGGCATCGGCGAGATGGAGGATTTGCTGTGGGCCACCACCCACCAGGTGGCGCTGCTGCTGAAGGTGCGGGTCGTGCTGCTGATGCCCGACGACCAGGGCACCCTGGAGGTCAAGGCCGGCTATCCACCCGAGGACCAGGTGGGCGAGATGGACCTGGCCGCCGCCCGCTGGGCCTATGACAACGCCAAGCCGGCGGGACGCGGCGCCCCCACGCTGCCCGGCACCCAGCGCCTGTTCCTGCCCGTGCGCACGGAGCGCGGCGTGGTGGCGGTGGTGGGCGTGGATACCGACGACCCCGGTCCCATCCTGACGCCCGACCAGCGCCGCCTGCTGGACGCCATCATGGACCAGGCCGCCGTGGCCATCGAGCGGGTGAAGCTGGTGCAGGACATCGACAAGGCCCGGCTGGAGGGGGAGACGGAACGCCTGCGCTCCGCCATGCTGACCTCGCTGTCGCATGACCTGCGCACGCCCCTGGCGGCCATCATCGGCACCGCCACCACCCTGAAAACCGATGCCTTGGCGTCGGAGGGGGAGGGGCTGGAACCCGCCACCCGCGCCCAGTTGACCGGCGACCTGCTGGTGGAGGCGGAGCGCATGGGCCGCTTCGTGCGCAACCTGCTGGACATGACGCGGCTGGAGGCTGGGCTGGACATCCGCCGCGAGCCGACGGACCTGGTGGACGTGGTGCACACCGCCACCCAGCGGGCCAAGCCCGTGCTGGCTGGCCGCCCGCTGGACCTGGATCTGGCGCCCGACCTGCCGCTGGTGCGCACCGACTACCTGCTGCTGGAACAGGTGCTGTTCAACCTGCTGGACAACGCCGCCAAATATTCCGGGCCGGAGGGCAGGGTGGGGGTGAGCGCCGCGCGGCGGCACAACCATGTCGTCATCCGAGTGACGGACGAGGGCGTGGGCATCCCGCCCGACAGCCTGGAGCGCATCTTCGACAAGTTCTACCGGGTGGAGGCGCGGGACCACCGCCAGGCCGGCACCGGCCTGGGCCTGGCCATCTGCCGTGGTTTCATGACCGCCCTGGGCGGCACCATTAAGGCCACCAACCGCACCGACCGGACCGGCGCCGTGTTCGAATTGACCTTGCCCACCGACGACGCGCTAGATGCCTGGGTTCTCGGGTAATCCCGGGTTCTCGGGTAATAGAGCATGCTGGACTAGAGTTGAGATCATGAGCAAACCCCATCGCATCCTGGTCATCGAGGATGAAGTCGCCATCCGGCGCCTGCTGCGCGCCGTGCTGGCCCCCCAGGGCTGGACCTTGGTGGAGGCGGCGACGGCGCAGGAGGGGCTGGTGCAGGCCCGCCTGCCGGGCGTGGACCTGGTCCTGCTGGACCTGGGCCTGCCCGATGGCGACGGCCTGGACCTGGTGGGCAAGCTGAAGGCGGAGCGGCCCACGCCCGTCATCATCCTGTCCAGCCGCGATCAGGAGGAGGACAAGGTGGCGGCGCTGGACTTGGGCGCCGACGACTATGTCACCAAGCCCTTCGGCACGGCGGAGCTGATGGCCCGCATCCGCGCCGCCCTGCGCCACGCCGTGCAGCAGCAGGGCGGCCGGTCGGTGGTGAACGCCGGCGGGCTGGCCATCGACCTCATCAACCGGCAGGTGACGCGGGGGCCGGAGAAGCTGCACCTGTCGCCCACGGAATTCGACCTGTTGCGTTTCCTGGCGGCGCACGCCGGCAAGATTCTGACCCACCGGCAAATCCTCAAGGAAGTCTGGGGCCCCGCGAAGGAAGACGAGGTGCAGTACTTGCGCGTCTATATCCGCATGCTGCGCCAAAAGATTGAAAGTGACCCCAACGCGCCGGGAATCATTCAGACCGAACCCGGCATCGGCTACCGCTTGGTCATTAGTGATGAATCCCTCTGATTCCACGGACTTTTAACGGAAACGAATCATGGACGGGCATCCATACCCTGCCGGCATCTGCGTTATGCTGCCGCAGTTGGGGCTTCCCAAAGGGGGCAAGATCGCTTATGTGACGGCGATCGGTAACCAGCACGGTTGTTTCCATGCTCCGCTCCAGCGTTGCGCCCCGGTCGGCCTTCGCCGCCCCCAAGGTCGCTGACGTCATGGCGTCGATCGCATCCGATCCGTCGGCCAATTCCTCCGGCGCCCCTTCCGCGCTGGCCCCGTCCTCCGTCGGGCTGGGCCTGACGGTGTCGACCAAGGACGCCGTCCTGAAGGAGATCGCGCTGCGCATCGCCGCGGCCGGCGCCCTGGACGCCGGCGCCGTCCTGGACGATTTGCGCTCCCGCGAGGCGCTGGGCTCCACCGGCGTGGGCGCCGGCATCGCTATCCCCCATGCCCGGTTCGCCAGCATCACCCGGCCCATCGGCGCCTTCATCCGCTTGGCCAAGCCGGTGGAGTTCGAGGCCATCGACGGCGCCCCCGTGGATCTGGTGTTCGGCCTGCTGACGCCCGTCCATTGCGGCAACGCCCACCTTCAGGCCCTGGCGCGCATCAGCCGCGCCCTGCGCACGCCCGGCCTGGCCGCCACCCTGCGCGCCGCGCCGGACGCGCTGTCCCTGCACGCCCTGGTCGCCCCCATCCTGGACGCTGGCGCCGCATGCTGAAGTGAAGAGGCGGGGCCGAATTGATGCGGGCGCTGAATTGACCCGCATCAAGGACGCCCACCGCCCCCGGGCCCACTATGGCGCATCCCAACCGGAGGATGCCGCCATGACCGCGCCCGCCCCGAATTTCGAGATTTTCAAGCCCACCGCCGTCCGCCAGATCATGACGCCCGGCGTCCTGACCGTGCGGCCGGAGACGCCGCTGGTGGATGCCCTGCGCCTGATGGTGCGCAACCGCATCAGCGGCCTGCCGGTGGTGGAGGATGATCCGGCGGCGGATGGCGGCGGTTGCCGTGTCGTCGGCGTCCTGACCGAGGGCGACCTGATGCGCCGGGCCGAGACGGGGACGGAGGCGCAAAGCCACTGGTGGCAGCGTCTGTTCATCACCCCGGGCGACCAGGCCGACCAGTACAGCAAGGTCCATGGCCGTCGGGTGGATGAGGTCATGACCCGCAGCGTCCTGACCGTGGACGTGGACGACGACATCGCCACCGCCGTCGCCCTGATGGACCGTCATAAGGTGAAGCGCCTGCCGGTGCTGGCCCATGGCCATTTGGCGGGGGTGATCAGCCGCGCCGACGTGGTGCGCGCCCTGCTGCACACCCTGGACCTGGGCGTGACGCCGGTGGAGGAGCCGCCCTTGCTGGACAGCGAAATCCGTTATCGCCTGCTGGTGGAATTGGCGGACAAGCGCTGGTGGGCCGACAGCCGCGTGGATGTGACGGTCGCCAATGGTATCGTCACCCTGACCGGCGTCGTCTATGACGCCCGCGTGGCCCAGGCCTTCCGCGTCGTGGCGGAAAACGGCCCCGGCGTGCGCGAGGTGCGCGATCAGTTGGTGGTGGCTGAGGGCCTGCCCGGCTGGGCCGGCGTCGATAACGCCTTCGTGGCGTGAGGCAGCTTTCGCCGTCCAACTCGGCAGGTTTTGACCGGCGGCACCCTTTCTTTCCGGTGTCGCCGGGAGCCGATGTGCCTGGAATCAAGGGCTTGGTTTTGGCTTAAAAGTTGCATGTTTGTCGTTCTTCACTCACCGATAGATTTGTTGGGAGGGGAACGATGAAAATGATGCCTGTCATCAATTGCGGGGTCAGCACGGGTGTCAACCACCTGGGGCCGCCGAGCGGCGACACCGCCGCCCAGCAGTCGGCGCTGAACCAGATTTTCGAGGTCAGCGACACTGACAAGGATGGCATCCTCAGCGCCAAAGAGGTGGAGGCCGCCGTCGCGTCCGGCGAAGGCGGCGCGGCCGATGCCGACGCGCTGTATGGAAAGTTGAGCGCGGATGGCACCCGAACGGTGGACCGCCAACGCTTCATGTCCAGCTTCCCGGGGGGCAGCCTGACCGGCCCCACCCTGTACCTCCTGGCCCAGACCAAGGACATGACCGACCACGGCTATGTCGAGACGCGGCACCTGGTGTCCTTGGTCAATCCCGAGACGGGGGAGGAGGACGGCGGCGAATACCCCTGGATTCCGCCAGAGAAGACCGACCCCGGCGGCCCTGTCGCCCGCGCCGCCCTGGACATGATGTATGGCGCCTTCGGGCAGGCGGTGAACGATGCCGGCAAGGACATGCTGGGGCGGATGCGGGATAACCAGGCGTTCCTGCCGTGATCGGTAGGGCGGGGCGTCGTCGTTCCGAGGCGCCCCATCATACCAAGTAGCGATAATCCTGACCTATGGCCAGGCCCATCGCCCTCAATCGCCGGCGCCGCCATCCGGCGGCTTGGCTTCCGCGCCTTATGGCGCGCGGCGGCAGTCGCCGCCGATACCAAGGAGCGATGAATGGAAATCATCGCTCCTTGGTATCAGCCCATGCCCTGTTGACATTAAGCAGATTACTCCGACAAATAGTTGCAGATGTTAACGTTATCACGGGCGTGGCCGCGATTGGCGTCCCAGGGGCGGTCACCCCCGTCTGAGCCGCGTCAGAATAAACGAGGGTCCGCCGCGGCAGGTGCGGGACGGACCCGAGGGAGAACCCCAGGGAGAACAGCGTGATGCCACCAGGCTGCGACCGATTCCTGGCGCTGACGGCGATCCATGCCGTCGTGTCCCCCTCCCCATAGGGGGTTACCCGCGCGCCGGATCACGCTCGACGCGACATCCCCGTGAAACAAGCCTCATAAAACAAAATACGACAGGGACGGCCATGCGCTCATCATTGAAGGACTTCATGTCCAAGTCTTTGCTGCCGACCATGGGCATGCTGCTGGCGCTGACGTCGGCCGCCCAGGCCGATACCGTGGTTCAGAAGCTGGAAGATACCGGCGCGTTGGCCTTGCGCACCGAGCGCGGCGTTCTCACCATCGAGCCCTGGCAGGATGGCATCATTCACGTCCGGTTCGGGACGCCCGGCTATCGCGGCAACTACAATCCGGCCGTCATCGCCCATCCCGGGACCGTCGCCTTCCAGGTCGAGGAGACGCCTGACACCTATCTGCTGACCACCGCGCGGCTGCATGTCCGCGTCGCCAAGCGGACGGCGGCGGTGACCTTCCTGGACGCCAAGGACCATGTGATCCTGGAGGAGGGGGAGCGTGACGCCGGGGTGGGGGCCACCCAGTGGTTCAAAACCGCGACGCCGGTTTATGGATTGGGCCAGCACCAGAATGGCGTGCTGGACTACAGCGGCCACACCATCCACCTGCAGCAGGCCAACACCGACGTGGGCATTCCCATGCTTGTGTCACCCACGGGGTTCGGCCTGCTGTGGAACAACGCCTCCGTCACCGATGTCGACGTCGCCACCGGCACGTTGCCGCTGGGCATCCGGTCAGAGGCGGGGCCGGGCATCGATTATCACTTCATCCTGGGACCCAAGCTGGATGAGGTGATCGCCGGTTATCGCGCGCTCACCGGCGACGTGCCGTTGATGGCCCGCTGGACCTGGGGCATGTGGCAGTCCAAGGAGCATTACAGCACCCAGGAAGAACTGGTCGCCATCCCGCGGCGCTACCGGGATATGGGCGTGCCCATCGATGCCGTGGTGCAGGATTGGCAGTATTGGGCGGGTGGCCAGTGGGGCAGCCATCAATTCGAGGCGTCGCGCTATCCCGATCCCAAATCCATGGTCGGCGCGATCCATGACCTGCATGTCCACACCATCATCTCGGTATGGCCGCGTTTCGATCTTGGCACCGCCAACCTCGCGGAGCTGGATCAGGCCGGCGCCGCCTTCCCGGACGCCTTCAACAATGTCTACCCCGTCGGCTTCGGCCGCTGGTACGACGCCTGGAGCCCCAAGGGACGGGAGATCTATTGGTCCCAGATCATGCGGAACCTGGGCGTCCTCGGCTTTGACGGCTGGTGGCTGGATGGGGACGAGGCGGAGCTGGGTGGAAAGACTGGCGAGATGCGGGAGCAATCGACCGCCGCCGGCCCCGGCATCGTCGTCAACAACAGCTTCCCCCTGCTGCACACCAGCGGCGTCCATGACGGCATGCGGCGGGACCAGCCGGACAAGCGCGTGTTCATCCTGTCCCGTTCCGCCTACGCCGGCCAGCAGCGCAACGGCGTCATCACCTGGTCGGGCGATACCCACGCCAGTTGGGAGACGCTGGCCAAGCAGATCCCGGCGGCGCTGAATTTCTCGCTGAGCGGCGAGCCCTATTGGTCGGCGGATATCGGCGGCTTCTTCAGCCCCGACCCGGCGAAGGATCAAAGCTATGCCGAGCTGTTCGTGCGCTGGCACCAGTTCGGCGTCTTCAACCCGATGTTCCGCATCCACGGGGCGGGGCAGGGCAAGGAAATCTGGAATTTCGACCCGGCGATCCAGAAAATCCTGATCGACGACGTCAAGCTGCGCTACCGCCTGCTGCCCTACATCTATTCCCTGTCCTGGGATGTGCTGAGCCATCGCGGGACGATGATGCGGGCGCTGGCCTTCGACTTCCCCGATGACGCCGCCGCCCTGCGTGTCACCGACCAGTACATGTTCGGAAAGGCGTTCCTGGTGTCGCCCGTGCTGCAGGCGGGGGCCACGACGCGCAGCGTCTATTTGCCGGGCGACGGCCCGTGGTTTGATTTCTGGACGGGCGCCGCCCAGCCGGGCGGCCGGCGCGTGGATGCGAAGGCGGACCTGGCGACGCTGCCGCTGTTCGTGCGCGCGGGCAGCATTGTGCCGCTGGGCCCCGTCAAGGCCTATGCCGACGCCCCCAGCGATGAGCCGCTGGAACTGCGGGTCTACCCCGGCCGCGACGCCGCGTATGAGCTGTATGACGATCAGGGCGACGGTTATGGCTACCAGGCGGGCAAGCGCGCGATCATCCTCCTGGCCTGGTCGGACAAGCAGCGCCGGCTGACGATCCAGGCGCGCGACGGCGCCTTCGCGGGAATGCCTGCCACAGTGCGCTTCCGTGTCGTCTGTGGGGCGGCGGCGGGAGCTGGGGACGAAAAGACCGTCGTTTACACGGGCGCCGCCGTCACCGTTCCGCTGCCGCGCTGTCGGTGACGCTGCCCGAGGTGGTGGAGGGTTGCACGCTCCAGAACGCTTCCGCCCCCGCCGGCAATGAGGCCAGCACGCGGTCGAAGTCGTCCAGATAGACGTGACGGCGCAGGGCCTCCGCCACGTCGCGGATCGCGGTATCGGGCGCGAAGTTGTGATCGCGGCGCAGCGCCTGCACCTCGCGCGTCAGCGAGGCGCGGTCGGTGAAGGGCACCGGCGGCTCGTCAATCGGCCAGTCCTTTACGAAGATGGCGCGCAGCAGGGGCGGCAGCACGCCAGCGAAGCGGATGGCGTCGGCGGGGCCAAGCCGGCGGCGGAAGGTCTGCAACACCCCCTGCACCATGGTGTAGGTCTGGTTGCGGGTGGCCAGGCCGGCGACGTCGCGGGCATCGGCCAGGAAACGCTCGAAGTCCTGGGACGCGTGCTGCAATTCCATGGGGATGGGCATGGGGCCGGTCTCCTTCCCGCGCCGGTGCCGTCAGGAAGGGCCGCCGAGGAAGGCGGCCCTTCTTCATGGGATGGCCGCTCAGGCGGCCAGCAGCCCCTCGGCCTTCAGCGCCGCCTGCACCTTGGGGCGCTGGCCCACGCGGGTGAAGAAGGCGGAGAGCTTGGGATAGGCGGCGAGGTCGACCCCGACCTTGCCCGCCCAGGTCAGCACGACATAGGCATAGGCGTCGGCCACGGTGAAGGTCTCGCCGGTCAGGTAGGAACGGCCGTCGGCCAGCACGGCCTCCAGATACGCGAACCGGCGATCCAGGTTCTGCTTGGCGACCGTCTTGTAGTCGTCCGGCGTCGCCGGGTTGAACAGGGGGCTGAAGCCCTTGTGCAGGTCGGTGGCGATGAAGTTCAGCCACTCCAGCACCTTGTAGCGGCCGAGGCTGCCGGCGGCGGGGATGAGGCCGCTGGCGGGGGCCAGGTCGGCCAGATACTGCGCGATGACCGCGCCCTCGGTCAGCACGGTGCCGTCATCCAGCGCCAGCGCGGGGACGGAGCCCTTGGGATTGGCCTCCAGGAAGTTGGCGCCCGTTTCTGTCACCTTGGTCTTCAGGTCCACCGCCTCGATGGCGATGTCCAGACCGGCCTCAAGGGCCACGATGTGCGGGGAAAGCGAGCAGGCGCCGGCCTTGTAGTAGAGCTTCATGGAACGATCCTCTGCCATTCTTCAGCTGCTTCCGGGCCTTGACCGGGAAGCGGATGGGGGAACCATTCCTAAGGGGGGCGCGTTCCGGTGCCAAGGGGCGAAATCCCGCACGACCATATCGCGGACGCGGGGTCACAGGGGGAACGGCTTGGTCGAGTGTCCCGCACCGCATGGTTGGGTGGGCCGACTGTCAGCCATGCTGGGCACACACTTGTTCCACGCGACGGCTTTGCCCAAATTCTCAAACGTCGGGTAGCGTTTTCGTCGCCCTGTTCCCGCGTCAAAGCCCCGGATGAAAGGCAGTGTTACGGCCCATGCTCGTCGCGCTCATCATATCGTGCGCCTTGTTCATGGAGAACCTGGACGCCACCGTACTGGCTACGGCCTTGCCGGCCATGGGCACCAGCCTGGGCGTCAGTCCCATCCATCTCAGCCTGGCCATCACCGCTTACATCCTCAGCCTGGCCGTGTTCATTCCTATCAGTGGCTGGGTGGCCGACCGCTTCGGCTCCAGCCGGGTCTTCCGCGCCGCCATCGTGCTCTTCACCCTGGGTTCCATCGCCTGCGGACTTAGCCAGTCCCTGCCGCAGCTGGCGGTGGCCCGCCTGCTGCAGGGCGTGGGTGGCGCCATGATGGTGCCGGTGGGGCGGCTGGTGCTGTTGCGCACCGTGCCCAAGGACCAACTGGTCCGGGCCATGAACTACCTGACCACGCCGGCCATGGTGGGGCCGCTGATCGGACCGCCCATCGGCGGCCTGCTGACGACCTACCTGTCCTGGCGCTGGATTTTCTTCATCAACATCCCCATCGGCCTGCTGGGGCTTTACCTGTCCTGGCGCTACATCGCCGATCATCGTGAGGAATCGGTGGCCAAGCTGGACGGTTGGGGCTTCGTCAGCTCCGGCGTGGCGCTGGCCGCCCTCATGGCCGGTTTCGAGTCCATCGGCCGCGACGGGGTGGATTGGCGCGTGGCGCCGGCGCTGTTGGTGTTCGGACTGCTGGTCGGCATCGTGGCGGTGCGCCACTCGCGGCGCCATCCCCATCCCCTGATCGACCTGGACCTGCTGAAGACCGCCACCTTCCGCATCAGCGTGCTGGGCGGGTCGCTGTTCCGCATCTGCATGGGCGCCATCCCCTTCCTGTTGCCGCTGATGCTGCAGGTGGGGTTCGGCATGACGGCCTTCGTCTCCGGCCTGCTGACCTTCGCCACGGCGGCGGGGGCGCTGGTCATGAAGATGACGGCCGGTCCCATCCTGCGCCGCTATGGTTTCCGCCAGGCGCTGGTGATCAACAGCGTCCTGTCCGCCCTGCTGACTGGCGCCATCGGCCTGTTCCGGCCCGATACGCCGGTGGCGCTGATCCTGGTGGTGCTGCTGGTGGGCGGCTTCTTCCGCTCCCTGCAGTTCACCGGCCTGAACACCCTGGCATTCGCGGACGTGCCCGCCGCCCGCATGAGTGCCGCCACCAGCCTGTCGTCCATGGTGCAGCAGGTGTCGCTGGGCATGGGCGTCGCCGCCGGCGCCCTGCTGCTGCACGTCACCCTCGCCAGGCATGGCGGCGAAGCCCTGCAGCCCCATGACTTCATGGTCGCCTTCCTGACGATCATGGCCATCGGACTGACCTCGGTCTTCCACTTCATCCGCCTGGACCCTGACGCCGGCGCGGAGGTCAGCGGCCACCACACCCATCCCCTGAAGCCCGCGACCGAAAGCGCCGCCGGCGACGATTGAAGCCGTTGCCTGCCATTGGAATGGGGCTTCACGCCGCCCTTGGCGTGGACCAGCCCTTGGCGTGTGTAAGGTGTTCGGCGGACGTCTTTTCTATCCAGCGATAGGCCCATAACTTGCCAGCGCCGACAGGGGGCTGCGAGAGGGAACGGTCCATGCCGCCTTGGCGGCCGGCGCTCTGCGTCGCGCCGGCCCGGCTGTGTCGCCCCGTCCGTGTTGCCCCGTCCGTGTTGCGAAGGCCAGCCGGCATGGCAGGCATTTGTAAAAGTGATGAGTGACGATATAGAATAAACGTCACTCATTATCTATCTTTCACCGGGTAGCACGATGGTGCTCCCCGCCGCCTGATGGCGCGGGTTCGTTTCATAGCTCCCGGAGAAAGAAGATGCTCGCCTCGATCAACAGAATCTCGCGGAGGTCGGCCAAAGCGCTGATCCTATTCAGCGTTATGTCGGGCACGGCCTTTGCCGCGCAGGACCAGGACCCGGCGAAAGTCTTCGTCGCGTCGCTGATGGGCAACCGGGAACCCGTGGCGCGCAGCGTCGTCTCCCCCGTCTCATTGCCCGAGACCGATCCGGCGCGGCGGTTCATCGATGGCTTGCAGGGCAAGCGCAACGACCTTTTCCGCCCGGCCGCGCCGGCCACGGTTTCCCGCCCCGATCAGGACTTCATCAACCGCTTGGGGGGCAGGGCGTCCTAGAGCCGGGCGCGTTTAACCGGAAACACGCCCGGCTCTAAGTCCTTGTTCAGAGAGCGGATTCACGCTCCAAAGCGATCCCGCTTTTGCGCGATCCGTTCCAAAGCGCGACCGCCCCTGCGTTTTCCTTAATGTCTCGTCAGGCCAACACGGGCCGATCCCGGAAGTGCTTTTGAAGCCTTCTCGCTATGGAACCGCCCACCACTCAAGGGACCGCTATGTCCAACTCTCCAGTCGTCGTCATCACCGGCGTTTCATCGGGCATCGGGCGTGCCGCCGCCGAAAATTTCGCCAGGCGGGGCTGCCAGGTATTCGGCACCGTGCGCGACATCGCTAAGGCAAATCCAATACCCGGCGTCGTTTTGATTGAGTTGGATGTCCGCAGTGATGACTCCGTTCGACGCGGCATTGAGAACATCGTGGCGAAGGCGAAAAGGATCGACGTCCTGGTGAATAGTGCCGGCGTCAGCCTGCTCGGCGCCACCGAGGAAACATCGATCGCCGAGGCTCAGACCCTCTTTGATACCAATGTGTTTGGCATATTGCGGACGGTAAAAGCCGTGCTGCCGCATATGCGGGCGCAGCGCGCCGGAAGAATTGTCAACGTCAGTTCTGTGCTCGGCTTTCTTCCCGCGCCGTATATGGGCCTTTATTCGGCGTCCAAGCATGCCGTCGAGGGATTGTCCGAAACCTTGGATCACGAGGTCCGCAGCTTCGGGATACGGGTGGTCCTGGTCGAGCCGTCGTACACCAAGACCAGCCTTGACGTTAACGCGCCGCAAGCGGCGTCCCAACTGACGGCCTACGACGCCGAGCGGGATACGGTCTTCCGTACCATCCAGCAGAGCCTGGGTAATGCGCCGGGGCCCGATCGCGTGGCCGCCACCATAGTCGACGCGGCCTTGGGCACCTGGAGAATGCGGCGCACCCCGAAAGGCGAGGCTTCTCTGCTCAGGATATTACGGCGCTTCATGCCCTCCGGCCCCGTCGACGCCAGTTTAAGGAAGACATTCGGCCTGAGGTGACGGGATGAAGTCGCCGCAGCCCGACCTCATCCCCCGTACGTGTGCTCCGGCAGGCCCGGGACATCGACGCGGAAGCTGAAGATGCCGCCGGACTGCGGATGGCGGGCCAGTTCGGCCTCGTCCAGCTTCTGCCGGGCGGTGGTGACGTAGGCGGTCTTCAGGTCGGGGCCGCCGAGGGCGATCATGGTGCAGAGGCGGGCGGGGATGGCCACCTCTTCCAGGATTTCGCCCCTGGGTGACAGGCGCACCACCCGGCCGCCGTCGTACAGCGCCGTCCAGTAGCAGCCCTCCGCATCCACCGAGGCGCCGTCCGGCCGGCCCAGGCCATGCGGAAACTGGTGGAAGACGCGCCGGTTGGACAGATGGCCGCCCGCCAGGTCGAAGTCATAGGCGTAGATGACGTGGTTGGGCGTGTCCGCCAGATAGAAGGTGCGGTCGTCGGGGGAGAACGCGATGCCGTTGCTGGTGAGGAAGCCGGTGGCGATGTCGGTCACCTGGCCGTCCACGCCCAGGCGGTACAGCGTACCGTTGCGATGCTGCTTGGTGCCATCCAGGGTGCCGGACCAGAAGCGGCCCAGCCGGTCGCAGCGACCGTCGTTGAAGCGGTTGTCGGGCCGCGACTCTTCCACCTGGGCGCCCAGGGGCATGGGCTCCGCCGTGAAATCGGACAGAAGGGCGAAGCCGTCCTTCATGCCCAGGACCAGGCCGTGGGCACCGTGGCGCGCCAGGCAGGCCGCCGGCTGGTCGAAGCCGCGCTGCACGTCCTGGCCGGCGGCGGGATCGAAGCGATGGAGCGTCTTGGCCGGGATGTCCACCCAGTACAGCGCGCCATCCCGGCCATCGGCGCCGTCAACCCAGCGCGGGCATTCGCCCAACTGGGCCTGGGCGTCCAGAACACAGCTGACTTCACGCATCGTTCGTCCTCGTTAACCGATTGGCTGGATAGGTTGGCACCATATAGCGGCAGGTGACCGGCCAAGGCCAGGGCTTCGCGGCCGGAGGTGTTTGAGGGATCGACATGACCCGGACATAGTGACCGCCCCTGTTTTCAGGACTCCCCGCCGGCGCGCAAAAGGATTAAGGGTAGGCCCGCAAAGAACGATGATCCCGCCCGGCGCCCGCAACGCCGGGTTTCCAGTCTGGGCCTGACAATGACCGCATCCCCCACGCCGCGCCGCGCCGCGCTGGCCTTTGTCTTCGTCACCGCGTTGCTGGATGTCTTGGCGCTGGGTATCGTCATTCCGGTGCTGCCGGACCTGTTGAAGGGCTTCGTCGGTGGCGACAACGCCCGGGCCGCGCACATGGTGGGCCTGTTCGGCACCCTGTTCGCCGCCATGCAGTTCCTGTTCTCCCCCCTCATCGGCGCGTTGTCCGATCGGTTCGGCCGACGCCCCATCCTGCTGGTGTCCTGTTTCGGCCTGGGCGCGGACTACCTGCTGATGGCCCTGGCGCCGACCTTGAGCTGGCTGGTGGTGGGGCGCATCCTCTCCGGCATCACCGCCGCCAGCTTCACCACCGCCTCGGCCTACATCGCCGACGTGACCCCGGCGGAAAAACGCGCCGGCGCCTTCGGTATGCTGGGCGCCGCCTTCGGCCTGGGTTTCATTGTCGGCCCGGCGGCCGGCGGCCTGCTGGGGGCTGTCAGCCCGCGCCTGCCCTTCTGGGTGGCCGGCGGTCTCAGCCTGCTGAACGCCTGCTATGGCCTGTTCGTTCTGCCGGAATCGCTGCCGGCCGACCGCCGCGGCGTTTTCTCCTGGCGGCGTGCCAACCCGCTGGGCGCGTTCGCCCTGCTGCGCGGCGCGCCGGGTCTGCTGGGCCTGGGCGGCATCGTCTGGCTCTACTATCTGGCGCATGAGGTGCTGAACAACACTTTCGTCATCTACGTCAACGACCGCTATGGCTGGGGGCCGGAGTCCGTGGGCCTGACCCTGGCAGGCGTGGGCGTGTGCAGCACCGTCGTGCAGGGCGGTCTGGTGGGCCGCGTGGTGAAGCGCCTGGGGGCCCGTCGCACCATGATGGTGGGGTTGGTCGCAGGCACCGCCGGTTTCGCCGTCTTCGGCGCCTCATCCGCGGGTATCGGCTTGCTCTGCGGCATCCCCCTGGTGGCCCTCTGGGGCATGGTCGGGCCTTCCGCCCAAAGCCTCATGTCCGCCCGGGTGTCGGCGACGGAGCAGGGGTTGCTGCAAGGCACGCTGGTCAGCATCCGCGGCGTCACCGGCATGGTGGGCCCCGTGCTGTTCACCACCGTGCTGGCCGACAGCGTGGGCCCCTTCGCCATGCTGCCCCACGGGTCGCCCTTCCTGCTGGCCGCCGTGCTGCTGATGGCGGCGCTGGGCCTGTCGTTCCTGGTCACCCGGCCGCAAGAGGCGGTGGCCTGAAAAAGGGGCCGTTCCAAGCCGTGAATGGCGATGATTGAATAAAAACTGGGCGGATGGCCCATAACTAAAGTGTAATTTTTCGCAAACCGTCATCTCGTCGAAATAATCAGCCTATACAAAAGAGGAAGACAACCTGGGCTAGAGGCGCGCCCCGGTCGGGCCCTGGCCCCTTTCAAGGGCCCCCCCGCCTGAACTGCGCGCGCAAGCCTCTGGTGTAACGTGACTTTCTCCGACGGCGGCCCCGGCAGGGGCAGGGCCGGCACCTCTGGCGTGGGCGACGGCGATGTGGGAAGAAACGGGCTCCGGTTTTGCGGAGAAGACGCGGCCGCAAATATTGGTGGTCGACGACACGCCCGACAACCTGAAGATCATGAGCGGCCTGCTCAAGGACAATTACCACGTCCGCGTCGCCAATTCGGGTGAGCGTGCCCTGGCGGTCGCCGCCGCCCATCCCCGGCTGGACCTGATCCTGCTGGACATCGTCATGCCCGGCATGGATGGGTACGAGGTCTGCCGCCGCCTGAAGGCGGACCCCGCCACCCGCGACATCCCCGTCATCTTCCTCACCGCCCGCAACGAGGTGGCGGATGAGGAACAGGGCCTGTCCATGGGCGCGGTCGACTACATCACCAAGCCCATCAGCCCGCCCATCGTACTGGCCCGGGTCGGCACCCACCTGCGACTGAAGGCGGTGGCCGACCTGCTGCGTGACAAGGCGGACTTCCTGGAGGCTGAGGTGGCCCGCCGCACGCGGGAGATCATGGCCATCCAGGACGTCACGGTCATGACCCTGGCCTCGCTGGCGGAAACGCGGGACACGGACACCGGCAACCACATCCGCCGGACGCAATTCTACGTGCGCGCCCTGGCGCTGCGCCTGCGCCGTCACCCCCGCTTCGCCGGCTACATCACGGACAGCCGCATCGACACCCTGTTCAAGTCGGCGCCGCTGCATGACATCGGCAAGGTCGGCATTCCCGACCGCATCCTGTTGAAGCCGGGCCGTTACCAGCCCGATGAATTTGAGATCATGAAGCGCCACACCACCCTGGGCCGCGATGCCATCGAGGCGGCGGAGGACGCGCTGGGCGCCCCGGTCGAATTCCTCACCTGCATCAAGGAGATCGTCTACTCCCACCATGAGAAGTGGGACGGTAGCGGTTATCCCGAGGGGCTCTCGGGGGATGAGATTCCCATTTCCGCCCGGTTGATGGCCGTGGCGGACGTCTATGACGCCCTGATCAGCCGTCGGGTCTATAAGGAACCCATGCCGCACGAGCAGGCCGCCGCCATCATCGCCGATGGCTCCGGCGGTCATTTCGATCCCGATATCGTCCAGGCTTTCCTGGAGATCGAGGACGAGTTCCGGACCATCGCCGCGCGCTTCGCCGACAAGGACGGCTTCCTGGATGAGAAGCGGGACTACCTGTTGGCGGCGGACAGGCGTTAGCCCGGGAAGGGGCCGGCCGTCGGTCGGAAGTCGATATGCAACTCGCCGGCGGGGATGATCTGACGCAGGGGGGCAGGGCGGCGCCTGTGGTTTACCGCGCGCGCGATATCCTGCTGCCGGCGCAGGGTATAGCGGAACGCACGCCCTGCGGCGATGTCGTGCAGATGTTCCTCAGCGCCCCCCTTCTGCCCTGCGTCGCCGTCGTGGATGACTGGGGCGGCGTGCTGGGTTTGATTGCCCGCGAGTTCCTGCTGTCGACCTTCGCCCACCAGATCAAGTCGGAACTGTACCGGCGGCGGCCGGTAGCCTTCATGCTGGGCCGGCCCTACCTGTGCGTCGATGTCGACACCCCCCTGGACGACGTCAGCGCCATGATCGCCAGTGATCACCCCAAGGCGCTGACGGAAGGCTTCCTGATCACCGACCAGGGCCTGTATGCCGGCGTCGGCACGGGCGTGGCGCTGTTGAGCCGCATCGTCGCCATGACCCGGGCCCGCGCGCTGGAACTGGAGGCCGCCCGCCACACGGCGGAGGCGGCGTCCCAGGCCAAGGCGGATTTCCTGGCCAATATGAGCCACGAAATCCGCACGCCGATGAACGCCATCATCGGCATGAGCCATCTGGCGCTGAAAACCGACCTGAATCCCCGCCAGCGGGATTACATCAGCAAGATCCAGCGCTCCAGCCAGCATCTGCTGGGCATCATCAACGACATCCTGGACTTCTCCAAGATCGACGCCGGCAAGCTGACCATCGAGCGGGTGGAGATCCGGCTGGATGAGGTGCTGGACGGCGTCGCCAATCTGGTGTCGGAACGGGCGGCGGCCAAGGGCCTGGAATTCGTTTTCGACGTGGATGCCGGCGTACCCGGCAACCTGATGGGCGATCCCCTGCGCTTGGCCCAGATCCTGATCAACTTCGCCGGCAACGCCGTGAAGTTCACCGAGACGGGGCGCATTTCCATCCACATCCGCGCGGTCGATGAGGATGAGGCGTCGGTGACCTTGCTGTTCCAGGTGGCGGACACCGGCATCGGCATGACGGCTGAGCAGCAGGGGCGCCTGTTCCGCAGTTTCGAGCAGGCCGACGCCACCACCACCCGGCGCTTCGGGGGCACGGGGCTGGGCCTGGCCATCTCCAAGCGCCTGGCGGAACTCATGGGCGGCTCGGTCGGTGTGGAGAGCACCTATGGCCGGGGCTCCTGCTTCTGGTTCACGGCCAAGTTGGGACGGGTGCCCACCAGCCAGCCGCTGTTGCCCCGGCCCGACCTGCGGGGACGCCGGGTGCTGGTGGTGGATGACAGCCGCAACGCCCGGCGGGTGATGTCGGCCATGCTGGCCTCCATGTCCTTCCGGGTCGATGGGGCGGCCGACGGCCACGCCGCCATCGCCGCCATCCAGGAGGCGGCCGCCGCCGGGTCCCCCTACGACGTGGCCTTCCTGGACTGGCAGATGCCGGATATGGACGGCATGGAAACGGCGCGGGCCATCGGCGCGCTGGGCTTGGCCCGTCCGCCGCACCTGATCATGGTGACGGCCTACAGCCGCGATGACGTCCGGCGGGCGGCGGAACGCAGTGGCATCGAGGATGTGTTGATCAAGCCGGTGAACTCCTCCGTGCTGTTCGATGCCGTCATCCGCGCCATCGCCGGCGCCGAAGACGCACCGCCCCGGGCCGCCGCTGGCGTGTTCGCCGACTTCCAGGCCTTGCGGGGGCTGTCCGTCCTGCTGGTCGAGGACAACGACTTCAACCAGCAGGTGGCCATCGAGCTGTTGACCGATGTGGGTGTCAGCGTCGACCTGGCCGAGAATGGTGCCATCGCGCTGGAGAAGATCGCGGGGCGGCGCTACGACGCCGTCCTGATGGATGTGCAGATGCCGGTCATGGATGGCCTGACCGCCTCGCGCCGCATCCGCGAGATGGGCGAGATGGCGTTGCCCATCATCGCCATGACCGCCAACGCCCTGGCGTCGGACCGCGACCGCTGCCTGGCGGCGGGCATGAACGACTATGTCTCCAAGCCCATCGATCCTGACCAACTGTTCGCCGTCCTGGCGCGCTGGGGGCAGGGAAGGGCCGGGACGGTGGCTGCGCGGGTGACGCGGCCGCCTTTGGAAAAAGGGCTCGAACCGATGCCGGAGCGCGCCATCGACATTCCCGGCATCGACGCGGAGGATGGGTTGCGGCGGGTGCGCGGCAAGCGCGCGCTCTATGCCGACATCCTGAGGAAGTTCGCGGCCAACCAGCGCGCCACCCCCGCGGCCATCCTGGACCGCTGGCGCAGCGGCGACACGGTGACGGCGGAGCGGCTGGCCCATACCCTCAAGGGCGTGGCCGGCACCATCGGCGCCGGCGACGTGCAGCGCGCGGCGGCGGCGGTGGAGGCGGCCTTGCGCGGCGGCGCCGCGCCCGAGCGCACGGTGGCCGTCCTGACCCCGCTGCTGGAGGATGTGGCGGCGGGCATCGAGCGCTGGCTGGCGGACGACGCGCCGCCCCTGGCGCCGGCGGCCACCCCCGACGCCGACCCGGCCAAGGCGGCGGCCCTGATGGCGCGCCTGCGCGACCTGCTGGCCGACAACGACCCCGAGGCCGAGGAATTGGCCGAGAGCAACCTGCATCTGCTGCGCGCGGCCCTGCCGGCCCCCCGCGCCGAGGAGTTCATCCAGTCGGTGCGCGGCTTCGACTTCAGCCGGGCGCTGGAGTTGATGGGGACGTAACCCGTCATTCCAGAGTTTTACCCCTTTGGCCCATCAACGACAGCTCTCGCCCGAATGGCCCTGAGCGGATCCAAGACCCAATCGATGAAATGCAGGCGGTCCGTCACCACATCACCGGTCAGTGTCATTCCCGAGGCCAGGGAGCGCTTCTCGCCATATGCGTTTATGCTGGTGCGCTCCAGGCTCACTGTCACGCGATAGACAGGCTCCTTTAAGGTGATGGGCGCCAGCAGTTCCCCATTCCGGTAGGTGGCGCGCGATATCTGGGTGACCCGGCCCTGAACGGTTCCAAAGCGCTGGTAAGGAAAGGCATCGATGCGCAGCCGCACCTCCTGACCTTGCTGTATGAGTCCTGCGGCGCGCGACGGGACCAGTAGATTGGCCTCTAGCCTGGATAATTCACCGCCCCGATTTGCCCGGCTCATGCTGGTGACGCAAGTTCGCGCATAGGATGTGAGGCGCCCACCGCCCCCCCCCGCTGGGG
>NZ_VITR01000008.1 GCF_007827955.1 Nitrospirillum pindoramense | reverse complement strand
AATACACCCGATCCCATCCCGAACTCGGCCGTGAAATCCCCCAGCGCCAATGGTACTGCGTCTTAAGACGTGGGAGAGTAGGTCGCCGCCAGGTCCATCAGACGCACAGCACGCCAACCGCAGCAGCCGTCGCTTCCCCAGACCCTCATCGCAATGATCCCCACCCCATGCACCAACGTCCGCGGGGTGGAGCAGCCCGGTAGCTCGTCAGGCTCATAACCTGAAGGCCGCAGGTTCAAATCCTGCCCCCGCAACCATCTTAACTTGCTCGATCAAGTCGTCCGAACAGCCCGCCTCGCAAGAGCGCGGGCTGTTGCTCGTTTGGGGCTTGGCCGCGCCGGCCGCGGCGATGGTGAGGATGCCGGCGAGATCGCCGTGCAGCTCGATCCGCAAGCCATCCGCCGCTGGGGTCAGAACGATGCGGCTGACCAGCGACCGGATCAGCTCAGCGGCGCGGGGGCGCGTCTCTTCCTGTTGCAGGGACTCATGCAAGGCGGCAACCCGCTCCCGATAAACCAGCGCCATGCTCGGGTGAAGAACCGGTGGCGGGTCTTCGGCTGATGCCAGGACAGAAATGAGCTGTTGCCGCCGGGTCTCCAGCTTGCCGCTTCGCTCTTTAACGACGTCGATCGGTATTGCGTCCTTTAAATAAAGGTCCACCAGTTTCTGAAGCTCACGCTCGGTACGCTGCAACTCCGTCCGTGCAGAACTGAGGGCAGAACTCGCCTCCATCCGTCGCTCATTCATGCGGCGGGTGAACTCCTCGCAGAACACCGCGAAAAGGGCGGGGTCCATGAGGTGTTTCTGCAGTGCGGTCAGCACCCGGGTTTCCAAGGCGTCGCGGCGGATGTTGAGGCGGTTTTGGCAGGTTCCTTTGTTGCGGGCGGTGGAGCAGCCGACATGAGCCCCGGAGATCATGGAATAACCGCCGCCGCAGCACCCACATTTGGTCAGCCCGGAAAATAGATATTTGCTGCGTTGCCGCTCATGAAACGCGTTGGCGTCACCGGTGTCGTGGTCGATGTTGAGGGCCGCCTGCCGCTCCTTCACCCGGTCCCATAGACATTGGTCGATGATCCGCAGGTTCGGAACATCTTGCACCACCCAGTCCGCGTCGTTGTTCAGGCGGGAAACCCGCTTCCCGGTGTCGGGATCTTTGATATAGCGGAGTCGGTTCCAGACCAGACGCCCGATGTAGAGTTCGTTGTTGAGGATGCCGGTGCCCCGCCGCCGGTTGCCGTTGATGGTGCTGAAGCTCCATTCACCGCCGCCTGGTGCGGGAACGGCAGCTTCGTTCAACTCGCTGGCGATACGCTTGGGCGACCGACCGTCGGCATACGCCCGAAAAATCCGCCGCACGACCGCAGCCTCGGCCTCATTGATGACGCGGTCGCCACGGGTGACCGGGCCGTCCGCAGCTGGCTGCCGCACCACGTCATAGCCGTAGGCGTTGCCACCGCCGGATTTACCGAGCTCGACCCGGCCGCGAAGCCCCCGGTGGGTCTTGTCGCCCAGGTCCTTGAGGAACAGGGCGTTCATGGTGCCTTTGAGGCCGACATGCAGGGCGCCGACCTCGCCCTCGGCCAGGGTGACGATCTTGACGCCCGCGAACGCCATGCGCTTGAACAGGCCAGCGATATCCTCCTGGTCGCGGCTGAGGCGGTCCATGGCCTCGGCCAGCACGATGGCGAACGTCCCCCGTGTCGCGTCCTGGATCAGTTCCTGGATGCCGGGACGCAGCAGTGACGCGCCGGACATGGCGCGGTCGGTATAGCTATCGGTGATTGTCCACCCCTGACGCTCGGCATGGAGCCGACAGAGCCGTAGCTGATCTTCAATCGACGCGTCGCGCTGATTGTCGGAACTGTAGCGGGCGTAGAGCGCGACCTTGGTCATCCCGGCCTCTTGCTACTTGGGCTTCGCCTTCGGCTGTCGCGCGGCGTCAAAATATTGATCAGCCGCGTACCGCGCGAGCAGCCGGACCAGTTCCACCAGTCGGGGATCCGGCATGAGCGCAGGCCGGAAGGTGAGCAGGTCGCCGACTTTACCCTTCCCAGTATCTGGACGCTCTATCGTGCCGGACTTTTCCATGGTGCCGCAACCCGCTCTCAAGAGGCATTGCCGTCTGGATAGACATGAACCTGGGGCTGTCCGGTGCGAGGGAAACCCTATCACAGGCCGGATCGCGCACTGACCTGCCAACGGCGGCAATCGCCTAAGCAATCGTAGCGGCGGATTACGGCAGGGGGCCAATGGCGGTCCAAGGACACTCTTGGTCTCTGACCCTGGTATTTGGGGAGAGGGGGCCCTTCGCCCCCTCTCCCCCGCGAGTGCCGGACGCCGCCCGGCAGGGCCGCGGCCGCGCAGGCCCGGCGACATGGTCATGATCACCGGGGCCGCGACGGTCCCGCCCGTCCTGGCAACCCGGCCGGGCGCGCCGGCGCTCGCCCCCCTCTCCCCCGCGCGGTCGCCCGCCTCCGGGAAGCACGCACGGGTGCTTCCCGGCGGGATTCTACCGATGGAGACGATCATGGGAGAGCTCTTGACCCTGCCTTTGTCCAAGCTCAGCGCGTCGGATGCCAACATGCGCAAGACCGCCCGCGACAGTGGGCTGGAGGAACTGGCGGCCAGCATCGCCGCCCACGGCCTCCTGCAAAACCTCACCGTCCGGCCGGTTCTCGACGGCCAGGGGCGGGAGACCGGCCGTTATGAGGTGGTGGCCGGCGGACGCCGGCTGGCGGCGCTCAAGCTCTTGGCCCAGCGCAAGCGCCTACCCAAGGCGGCCCCCATCCCCTGCGCCTTGCTGGGGACGGCCAACGCCCTGGAGGTCAGCCTGGCCGAGAACAGCTACGTTCCGCCCCATCCGGCTGACCAGTTCGAAGCCTTCCACCGTTTGCATGCCGCCGAGGGCTTGCCGGCTCTGGAGATCGCGGCCCGCTTCGGCGTGGCTGAGCGGACGGTGAAGCAGCGCCTCAAGCTGGGTGCCGTTTCCCCCCGGTTGATGGCGCAGTACCGCGAGGGGCTGATGACGCTGGAGCAGTTGACGGCCTTCGCCCTGACCGACGATCACGCCCGCCAGGAACAGGTGTGGGATGACCTGACCTGGAACAAGTCGGCGGACACCATCCGCCGCCTGCTGACCCAGGCCCATGTTCCCGCCACCGACCGGCGCGTCCGTTTCGTCGGCATCGCCGCCTTTGGGGCAGCGGGCGGCCCGGTGTTGCGCGATCTGTTCAGCGCCGATGACCAGGGCGTCTACCTGGAGGATGTGCCGCTGCTGGACCGGCTGGTGGCCGAGAAGCTGGAGGCCGAGGCGACGGCGGTGCGCGCCGAAGGGTGGCGGTGGGTGGCCGTCCATCCAGAATTCGCCTACGGCCTGGCCGCTGGCCTCCGCCGCGTTTATCCCGTGCCCGCACCGCTCGATGCGGACGAACAGGCCGCCTTGGACGCGCTGGAGCGGGAGTATGAGGCCCTGTCCACGCGCCTGGAGGGCGACGTGTCCACCGAGGCGGACACCGCCTTTCAGGAGCTGGAGGCCCGGATCGCCGCCTTGCGTGATCGTGAGGCCTATGATCCCGATGACATCGCGCGGGGCGGCGCCTTTGTCTGCCTAGGGGCCGATGGCGCCCTTCGGGTGGAGCGCGGCTTTATCCGGCCGGAGGATGAGGCGCCGCCTGAGCCCGTGCCGGAACCCGCCTCGTTTGCGGCTGCGCGGGACGAACCCGAGGCGATAGGCGCCGCCGTGGAAGAAGAACCGGACGGCCTGACGCTGTTGTCCGAGCGCTTGGTGGAGGAATTGACCACCCACCGTACCGCCGGGCTCCAGGTGGCACTGATGGACCGGCCCGACGTCGCCTTGGCCGCCGTGGTGCATGCCTTGGCGCTGCCCCTGTTCCATGGTGGCGGTTACCTGCCGCAAAGCTGCCTGCGGTTGGAGGCGGCGCCCGTGGTCTTCATCAATCCCGTGGCGGATGGTTCGGCCGCCCGTGCCGTCGCCAGCCGCCATGACGACTGGGCCCGGCAGTTGCCATCCTCGCCGGATGAGCTTTGGGCGTGGGTGGCGGCGCAGGAAACCACCGTGCTGGCCCGTCTGCTGGCGTTCTGCGTGGCCACCCTGGTCCATGGCGTGCAGGCGCCCTGGAGCCATGATCCGCGCCGTCTGGCCCATGCCGATGCCCTGGCCACCATCCTGGACCTGGATATGAGCCGGCATTGGTCCGCCACAGTCGACAGCTATCTGGGGCGGGTCACCAAGGCCCGTATTGTGGAGGCGGTGGGCGAGGGGGTGTCAGCGCGCGACGCCGAGGCGATCAGCGGCTTGAAGAAGGGGGAGATGGCGGAGCAGGCCGAACGCCTGCTGGCCGGCAGGTCCTGGCTGCCTGCCCTGTTGCGCACGGTGCGGCGCGAACCGGCGCCGACGTTGGATCAGGCGGCGGAATAGCGAGGTGTCAGGAAGGCGGGGCCGGGCTGACCGGCCCCGCCGGCCTCACGCCGCCTTCTTGGCGACGCGCTTCCTCTTGGCCGGTTCCGCAGCCGGGACGGCCACCGTGTCGCGCTGGGCACGGGTGCCCAGGCCGTTGGCCTTGGCCAAACCCGACCGGTGCTCGGCGTAATTGGGCGCCACCATGGGATAATCCGAGGGCAGGCCCCACTTGGCGCGGTACTCGTCCGGCGTCAGGTTGTAGGCCGTGCGCAGATGGCGCTTCAGCATCTTCAGCTTCTTGCCGTCCTCCAGGCAGACGATGTAGTCCGGCGTCACCGAGCGGCGCACCGGAACGGCGGGCGTCAACGGCTCTGGCGTGGCCGCCACCGCCGGCGGGTTTTCCAACGCCACCAGCTTGTCGTAGGTGGCCTTCAGCAGGGACGGCAGGTCCGCCACATCCACGCGGTTGTGGGAGACATAGGCGGCCACGATGTTGGTGGCCAGGTTCAGGGTCGAGTCGGACATTTGCGTACCATCGTCATTGGGGCCGAGCATGGGCAGAGAGGCCATGCTCAAATAAGATGATGATCGTGCAAATCAAGGCGCATGAATAGCCCCTACATAATTAAATTATGTCCATAATCATTATTTATCTGGTCGGAAAGCGGGCCGAATCGGAAATGAGTGATTCAGCGACGGAAATAAAATAGATTTGCTCAGTGCAGCCGAGTATGCGACGCCTGTTCCACGCCGCCCCGGGTGACGGAATTCGATCGCTCCGCTTTTGGCGCCAGCATGAAGACACCCATCACGGAAACTGGCTTTTGCTGGCTGATATGATGAACAGGCAGGGCCAGCAGACCCAATACCTCCTGCCGACTGGGGATTTCATCATAGGTGGCGACCGCCGTTTTACCGGCGTGATAGGCGGGGGCACCGGGCAGGCTGGCGCTGATATCGAAGCGGCTGGCCAGCAGGTTGCCGGCGCTCCAGCCGACGTCATGCCAGCGGGGTGGGGTCGCGTGCAGGTCCGCCACCACCAGAAAGTCGCGGTAGGGCGCCTGAATCCGTTCCCGCACCGCTGGCCAGGGGGGATAGCCGTCACCCACCCGCGCCCGCATCCAGGAGACCAGCAGGTTGAAATGCCCGGCATGGCGGATTCCTCGCACCTGCGGCGCCTGAGCTATCGCCAGGGCGAAAACCATTGGATCAGTGTAATGGGACAGGGGCATCGTCCGTCTCCCATGCCGGTAGGGGTTTACCGTGAGAGACAGAATGCAGAACATATTCTGCATTTTCAACCGCGAGATCGCGTCGCGCCGCTTACGCCGACGTGAGTGAACGCACTCACTTGAGACGCGGTAAGGTTCCAATAATGATGTTTGGTAAACCGGATTTAAGTCGTTCTACGGCTTGATCAGCAAATAAGCTTCGACATTAAGGGCAGTCGCGATTTGTTCCAATTTGTCGAGACTGATGGAGTTTCGCTTGCGCTCGATCAGGCTGATGTAAGTACGATCAACCTCTGCCAAACCAGCGAGATCTTCCTGTGACAGGCCCTTGTCTTTTCTCAGTCGCCGGAGGTTCTCAGCGAGGATGGTGCGCAGATCGCTCATGGCCGAAACATGAACGTCTGTCGAATATATTGCCACGGAACATATTCTGAATCATATTTTGCAGTAATAGGCTGGTAGAGGGCGCGAAGGGTGGTGGTATTTCCCGTTATTGACCGCCCTTGATCCGCTCTCCCGTCACGGCAGAGGGAACACCCTGACGGCTCCGGCCCGGTCCACCTCGAACAGGTGACCGGCGGCGGGCTCACCCGCCTGCACGCGGGCCTCGACCGCTTCCGCGAGGATGACAGTCAGCGCCACCTGCTGCTGGCGCCCCACGGCGTCCAGCAGTATGGCCAGCCCCGGATGGCCAGGGCTGGCCCGGCCCAGGCGGCGGAAGTCGTCGGCGTTGCTGGTGACCACGATGTACTGGCGCTCCAGGGCCCAGGCCAGCACCGTGTCGTCCGGCTGGCCGCTCAGGCCCACCTCATTCACATGCGCCGCGTCATATCCCAGGGTATCCCGCAGATGGCGGGCGACCTGGGGCGACAGGTTCTCATCGATCAGGAAGCGCGAGGCCACAGCTTGCCGCTCGGTCGGCCCCGCAAGGGGTTGGCCTTGGCGTACAGGGCCGCCACCTCCAGGGTGTCGCGGTCCAAGGCCGGATAGTCTTCCAGAATGCTGTCGACATCGTCCCCGGCCTCCAGCCGGCCCAAAATCGATTGGGCGGTGATGCGGGTCCCCTTGATCACCGGGGCGCCGCCCAGGATGGCGGGGTCCTTGACGATGATGTCCGCCGCCCGGTCATACAACGCCAGGCGTCGGCGGGTACCTTCCAAGGCCTTGACGGTATCGATGCGGACGACCTCGCCCAGCACCACGTCACGCCGCTGCGGGTCTTCCCGCAGCAGGTTGTAGACCGTCGCCGGGGAGAGGCGGACTTCCGCCGGCAGGGCCTCCAGCAGGGCGAAGGCCAGCAGCGCCGTTTCAGTGAGCTGCCGCCGGCCGGTCTTGCCCAAGGCGCGGGCGGGGATGGCCTGGCGGGTGATCGCCCGCTGGATGGCGGCCAACGGCGCGCCGGTGATGGCGGCGGTCTCTTGCGGGCTGTAGCTGGGCAGCGGCATAATTCGTGTCCTCGTGGACATCAATTTAGGCCTTGCGCCTGGCAGCGGCAAGGGACTTGGTCCCGGTTTGGGGAAGGGGCCGCAGTGCCATCACGGCACCTTGGCAAAGGCGGCGGTCATCGCCAGCGTCTTCCGAGAACACCGGTGCCAGGGGCGCCCGTCACGGCCTCTCGTCAGGTGACCCTGGCCGAAAGGGAAGCTCTGTCCCGCAACGGCGGTTGCCGCGTTTTATTCCCCGGCGCCGCCGGCGGCGCCTCCTCGCGCACCAATAAAACGCGGCACCCGCCGTCCTTCGCTGTCGCTGCGGCCGCCAGGGCGGTGCGGGCGCTTCCCCCTCGGCCGGTCGGATCACCATCGAGGCCGCGACGGGCGGCCCCGGACCATCCCAGGAGACGACATCATGGCGACCATCGGCACCTTCACCAAGGACGAGAACGGCAACTACACGGGCTCCGTCCGCACCCTCTCCGTCAACGCCAAGGCCCGCATCACCGCCGAGGCCGACAAGGCCAAGGACAACGCCCCCGATTTCCGCGTCTACGTCGGCTCCGCCGAGATCGGCGCCGCCTGGAAGAAGACCGCCCAGGATACGGGCCGCCCCTACCTCTCCCTGAAACTGGACGATCCCAGCTTCGCCCAGCCCATCTACGCCAGCCTGGTGGAGATGGACGACGGCAAGGGCTACAGCCTCATCTGGTCCCGCCGCAACGGCAACTGACCGCCCCGCCTGATCCCCACCAGCGGCGCCCCGTCCACCCCGGCGGGGCGCCTTTTCTTTTTCTGCGAAGCCGCTTCGGCGCAAATCCAGGTTTCAGCAAATCCGGGGGGCAGGGTTTGCGGAGAGCCGGAACTCCGGCTCCATCCTTGTCAGCCCCGCGCCGCCAGGGGCGGACCCTGGGCCCTCCCTCCCCGCGAATGCCGCCTGGCGCCCGGCAGGGCTGCGGTGCCCTGGGCGGGCCCTTGGCCCACCCGTTCCCCGCCAAGCCCGGCCGGGCCATGCCGCATTCGCCCCCACCCACCCCGCGCGGTCACCCGCCTCCGGGAAGCAGCAGCCGCTGCTTCCCCTCGTCATCTTACCTGCAAGGAGACAGATCATGAGCCTGGTGACCCAAACCCTTGACGCCGACCCCGTGGCCGCCCCGTTCAAGGTGGATGTAACGCGCGGCCGGCGGGTTGGCCGCGTTTCTTCAGAATGGTTCTCGCGCCCGGCGGACGAGCGCTATCTCAGCTTGGCCGACCTCTATGACGCGGTGCGCGACCAGGCCGACCGCTCCCGCACCCGCACGGTGGAGAGCCGGCATATCCTGGTGGAGGCCCACCGCGACGATCCGGACAGCCTGGCCCTGCGCCTGCCGGGGGACGGGGCCGCCCTGGCGCCGACCCACTGGAGTTTCGGCCAGTTGGCGGGCCTGGTGGGCGCGCCCGCTGGCTATTTGCGGCAGCTTCCCGCACCCCGGCCGGCATCAATTTGCAATACGGCTTGACTCATCATCGGGCCGAACAGGTTGTCAATCGGCAGCGTAACGGGACCCCGTATCGGCGCCCAATAGGGACCCCAGTGATGTGCTGGCAATCGGGTTGTCCCGGTAGCGCATAGGAGGGCCCCGTCCCCGGAGCGCAGCGCCTCCGGCGATGCGCGAAGCGGAGGGGATGGGGGGTGCCTGTGTGCCCACCGGGGGAACCCGCGGGGGTGGGGTCCGGGGCGGGGGGCAGTGATGGGAGGGCGGTCAGGCGCGGTTCTTGAAGCGCCAGCTCTCGTTGCCGGTCTCGACGATCTCGCAGTGATGGGTCAGGCGGTCGAGCAGGGCTGTGGTCATCTTGGCGTCGCCGAAGACGGACGGCCATTCGCCGAAGGCGAGGTTGGTGGTGACGATGACCGAGGTCTGTTCATAGAGGCGGCTGATGAGGTGGAACAGGAGCTGGCCGCCCGCCTGGGGGAACGGCAGGTAGCCGAGTTCGTCCAGGATGATGAAGTCCAGGCGGCTGAGGTGGTCGGCCAGCCGCCCCTGGCGCCCCAGGCGGCTCTCGGCCTCCAGCTTGTTGACCAGGTCGACGACGTTGAAGAAGCGGCCGCGCCGCCCACCCCGGATGCAGGCGCGCGCGATGGCGATGGCTAGGTGGCTCTTGCCGGTGCCGGTTCCGCCGACCAGGACGACGTTGCGCTGATGGGCCAGGAAGTCGCCGCCCGCCAGGTCGCGGACCAGGGTCTGGTTGATGGGCGTGCCCTCGAACGCGAAGTCGTCGATGTCCTTGGCCAGGGGCAGCTTGGCGATGGTGATCTGGTAGCGGATGGAGCGCGCCTGCTTCTCGCTGATCTCCGCGCTCAGCAGGTCGCCGACGATGCGCTGGGGTTCGTGCTGGCGCTTGACGGCCGTAGTGATGATCTCGTCATACGCCGCCTTCATGCCGTAGAGCTTCAACTCGGCCATGGCGGCCAGGATTTCCGGGCGCTCCATCACTGTACCCTCCTCAAGGTGTCGTACCGGGCGCAATCGGCCACCGGCGCATGGTGCAGCATCAGCGTGGCGGGCGTTTGGATGGGCGCCGGCGCCGCCGCTTCCCGCCGCCGGGCCAGGATGTTGAGGATGACGGCGGCGGAATGGACGTTCTCGCGCAGCGCCTCGGCACAGGCCGCCTCCACCGCCGGGAGTCCGTCGCTCAGCACCGCCGTCAGGATGTCGACCATCTGCCGGTCGCCGTCGTCGCTGCCTGCCAGCTTGCGCCGCACCCGGTCCAGCGCCGTGGGCAGCACCCAGTCCTTGAAGGGCGCGCCGTTGCGCAGGGCCCCCGGCTTGCGCGCCAGCACCGGCACATAGTGCCAGGGATCGTAGACAGTGCGGTCGCGGCCGAAGCAGCGGGCGTGCGTCCCCACCACTTGGCCGTCCTGGCGCAGCTCGATCCGGTCGGCATAGGCCCGCACCTCCACCGGGTGCCCCACCGCCTTGGCCGCCACCGAGTACTTGTTGTGGTCGAACCGCACCAGGCAAGTCTTGGACACCGACGCCGGGGTGGCGTGGAAGCCGTCGAACCGCCCCGCGTAGCCCACCAGGCTGGGCCGTTCCGCTTCGAACATCTCCCAGACGGTACGGTCCCGCTGCTCAGGATGCCGGTGCGCCCTGGCGTAGGCGATGCACTGGTCCAGCAGCCAGCCATTCAGCTCCTCGTAGCTCGCCACCCGCAGGCGCGGCGTGAAGAACCGTTCCCGCACCAGGCCCACCTGGTTCTCAACCTGGCCCTTCTCCCATCCCGCCGCCGGGGTGCAGGCCACCGGCTCCACCAGGTAATGGCTGCACATCTGCTGGAAGCGCCGATTGTAGGCCCGCTCCTTGCCCACGAAGATCGCGTCCACCGCCGTCTTCATGTTGTCGTAGATCCCGCGCGTGCACGTGCCCTTGAAGAAGGCGAACGCCCGGTCGTGGGCGTCGAACACCATCTCCTGCGTCTCGCGCGGATATGCGCGCACGAACAGCATCCGGCTGTGGCACAGGCGGACGTGCGCCACCTTCACCGTGACCGTCACCCCGCCGATCAGCACCACCTCGTGGCTCCAATCGAACTGGTAGGCCTCCCCCGGCGCGAAGCTCAACGGCACATAGGCCGCCGCCTGCGACGCCCCGCGCGCCTTCTGCCAGGAACGGGCGTAGCGCCGGACGGCATCATAGCTGCCGTCATACCCAGCACCCCGCAGATCCTCGTAAATCCGAACCAGCGTCAGACGCTCGCGCGCCGCCTTGGTCTCGTTGGCCAACAGCAGCGCATCCAGCCGCCCCCGCCACGGGCCGATCTTCGGTTGGGGTTGTGCCGTCCGCTCGTACCGGAACTCCGTCGCCTCCGAACGAAGCACCTTGCGGACTACCTTCCGCGACAAACCCAGTTCACGGCAGATCGCCTTGATCGGCTTCTGCTGAACAAAGTAGGCGCGCCGGATCTTCGCGATCGTCTCCACCACCAGCATCCCAATCAAGGCTCCCGCCATTGCCATGGGAGCCAGTATGGACCCGTACAAAAGGGGTCCCGATTGGACGCCGATCACCCCTTATACGGGGTCCTTATTCCATGCCGATTCACACTGTAAACTCGGTGCTTCGCCATGACCCCACTCCTGCAAGGCCCGACATCACCGTCAATCTTTTATACCCGCTGTGTCCACCCCAAGGGGCGCACTCCACTGTTCCAGGAAGCCCCAGTCGATCTTCCCCGCCAGCTCCACCAGTGGATGCTTCAGGTCGATGATCTGGTCCAGGGCTGGACGCAGAAGGTCTTTCTGACGGGTATCCCGTGGTCGTGACATGGCCTGTTCCCACCGCTGTTCACAGCGGGAATCGAATCACGAAACGGCCCAAAAGGGGATCCCAAATCGCAGGAAAGCGGAGGCCGAGCCCCCGCTTTCCTGCAAATCCGATTACTGATCGGGCGCTGAAACACTCACTGTGCCAGCGCCTTAGCGATCATTCACAGACGACTGATCAGAGCCATGCTTAACCAGGGACTACTTTCGTAGCGGCCTGATTGTCCGGTTTCCCAACCGGTTCAGTCCGTCGTGACTGGTGATCGCTGGATCAATTCACCCAGCACCAAGCAGGCATCCGCTTCCAGCGCCTGAGCCACTTCAATGAATTCCACAACGTCCAGCCTCCGCTCGCCTCCCTCGTATTTCGCGACGAAAGACTGAGGGCGGCGCAGTCGGGTTGCCACCTCGGTCTGCGTTAGGCCCTTCGCCTTGCGCAATTCGATGAGCAGGCTTTGCAGTTGCTGTTGCTGGGGCGATCGAAGGGACTTGGGCATGAAAACCGGCGGATTGCTGAAGCTGATTTTGTCGATAATCCCAATTGCGGATTATCCCATTATAGGATAATGGTGGTTTTGTAAGCCCGACAGAGACCTAATCATAGGCCCACCATGACAGCCCTTCACACTCGCTACGCCTGCCTCGATAAAAAATATTAGCTGTTGACGGGCAGCGCCCTCCGTCGGAAGCATACTCAGGCTTGTTTGCCCGGCCCTGCGGCCAACAATTCAACGATGGCGGCAGCAGTCGCCAACATCTTGTTGTCCAATTGCCGTGCAGCGTCGTTCAGACGAGCCATAGCTTCAGCCCGGCGGGGATCGTCCCCTTTTTCATCGACGAAGAATTCAGCCAAGGGTACGCCGAGCCCCTGCGCCAGCAGATCCAGCGTATCGTAGCTAGGCAGCGAGACTCCCCGCTCCAGGTTCGAAATGGCATCGGGCGATCGGTCAATAAGAGCCGCCAGGGCTTCTTGACTGAGCCCCCTTCGGTTGCGGATGGCCTTGATCCGCATTGCTACGCGAGTTCGAACGTCCATTTCCGCATGATGAGCGGAAAAAGATATTGCCGGAACGGACTAGCGTACGGTATATTCATTGATATCCGCACGTAACTTCGGTTTCAGAATTTTCCGAAACTCGCGGTTCGTGCAAACCCTTGCACGCCTCTCCCACAGACGCGGATTGCCTCCACCATGCGCTCCCTGCTCCGCACCACCGCCCGTCTCACCGTAATCGCCAGCGTCGGCCTGCTGCTGACCGCCTGCGGCGACAACAACCCGGTGCTGGGGAAATGGGAGATGTCCAAGGCGGCTACGAAAGAGCAGCAGGAGGCGGCCATCTTCGGTGAGACAGTCGAGTTCACCGCGGGCGCCATGGTCCCCAGCAACGGCTTTCCTGCCGTCCCGGTGAGCTACAAGCACGATGGCGACACCTGGTTCATCGTCACAGCCGATGGTCACAGCATCACCGCCCACCGCACCAAGAACGACCTGACGCTCGAGGTCCCGATGCTCGGTTCCGTCCCCTTCGTCAAAGCCAAAGGCTAGGCAGTCGCCAAGGCGGCTGCCGTATTCCCCGCCCCCGGCCCCAGCCGGCGGCCCGCCTGGATTTGCGGCTTGAAAGCCCGTCCGGTTCGGCCGCCGTGCGCCCCGACAGACGTAGGTGCATCATGAGATCAGTGACTGGAAGACTCAGCCTTCTTGGCAATGGCATCGTTGCAGGAAAGTTCAGCAAGTATTCCGTGGTGAAGATCGGCGACATCGTCCTGAACAATATTCATATCGCGGAATCGCTGGATAGCTTCCTCAACGTCCACGCCCAAGGCGATACAACCATTTATTGGAACGGAAACTGGCTGAGTGGCCGACAGATCCGGGCGATCAGGACTCCCTCCGGCGACCTGTACTACCTCAAGAGGTCCATTCTCTTCGTCACGTTCTTCGTTGTTTTCAGCATCCTGACTATCCCCATCCTGGGGTTTGGCCTCCTGCTACTGCCGGCCCTCCTCGCCGACTTCAACTATTGCCTCGCCGCTACCGAGTTCAAGGCTCAGGGCGGTATCCCGATCCCACTCTGACCGCCGGATAAAGGACAATCATCATGACCATGCGCGGCAAAACCAAACGTCCGCCGGTGGCCAAGGCCACGGTTTAAGCGCGCCTGGGCTTCGCTGGCCTGGGCACTGTCCCAGGCCAGTTCCGGAGCCCCATCATGGTCCGTGTTGCCCTTTTTTCTGACCTCCACCTCGATTCCGCCCCCTGGACACCACCCACCGACCTGCAGGCCCACATCGTCGTCCTGGCCGGTGATTTGAACGTCAAGGCCCGTGGCCTGCCCTGGCCCGACGCCAGGGCTGTGTTCGGGTGCGACCATGTCCTGGCCGTCGCCGGCAACCACGACATCTTCGGCAGCAGCATCGATGACGGCATGGATAGGCTGCGGACCAGGCTGGCCAGCCAGGGCGTGACCTTGCTGGAACGGGACGAGGCCATCGTCCACGGCATCCGGTTCCTAGGTTGTACCCTGTGGACCGACGTCCGACTGTTCGCCGGTGCCGACGACCGCCTGGTCAGAGCGGATGCTGCGATGCTGGTGGGCGACGCCTACAGTCCCCACATGCGGGATTATCGGCAGATCAGGGTGGCCGGGGGCGGCTACCGCCGCCTGCGCCCCTTGGACACGGCCACCCTCCACCACCAGTCGGTGGAATGGTTGGAAGGCCGTCTGGCCACCCCACACAACGGCCCCACCATCGCGGTCACTCACCACGCTCCGTCCGCCCGGTGCCTGCCGGCGTGGGCGCAGCAGGATCGGTGGTCCTGCGCCTACGCCAGTCACTTGGACTGGCTGGTGGAGCGGTACCAGCCGGATGCCTGGTGCTACGGCCACATCCACGACCCGCCACCCAACCTCGCCATCGGCCGCACGCCCCTGTGGGCCAATCCCCGTGGCCATGGCGACAACATTCACGACCACAACCCCTCTTTCGATCCCTACGGCTTGCAACAGGAGTTCTGAAACATGGACAATCTTGACTGCCTCACCATCGACGATGTGGAGCGTTTGCTCGACGCGGCCCCCGCCCACTCCGTCCTGCCCATCGACGTAGAGTTCGCCCGTCGGATGATCCTGGACACGATCGAGGGTACGGACTTGGACCTGCAATTGGGGGGCACCCAGAGCAGTGACCACCAAGTCATCCCCGATGCCCAGACCGCCGCGTTGCTGCTGGTACCGAGTGCTGATTGGCTCCGGCCGGTTCGGGCGGCCCTCCGCCACCTGCTGAACAACCGGACGGCCGACGACACTGGCGACCACACCGACGACCCGTGGATGGTGCCGGAAAGCCCCGGCCCCCTTTCGTGGGATACCGCAGGTGCTGCGGTGACGGACGCCTGGCATCAGGGACGAAGCGTGGTCGGGGTGGCTTTCTCAGCCGACGACCTGCCCCTCGAGTTCTGGTGCTTGCCGAGGCGCGGGCAGGCCCGGCTGCCGGGGCCGACAAACCTGCAGGTCATGCAATTCATCGACGACCGGACGGGACAGTGGCCCAACTTCCCCTACGAACTGCTACCGGACCCCTTCGCCAGCCAGGTGGTCCCCAGCGACCTGGCACTAGGGTGGTACGACGGGATCACAGCCGACGATTGGCTGGCCGCGGTCCGTAAGTCCCTTGCCACGCGGACGAGTTTTCAACGGCGGATGCAGGCGGCCACCGAAGCGCCGCCGGCACCTGAGGTTCAAGGACTTCCGGCGGGGCCGACGCTGGACCAACTAGCGGGAATGGATGAAGCGGTGGCCTGGGGGCGTCAGTTGGCCGAGGACTTGGCCGACTACCGCGCCGGCCGGATCGGGTGGGATGCGGTTGAGCACGGCGTCGTTTTGGCCGGCCCGCCGGGCACGGGCAAGACCACGTTCGCGGCGGCCCTGGCGCGCAGCTGCGGTGTGCCGCTGATCCTCGGCTCCCACGCCAGCTGGCAAGCGGCGGGACACCAGGGTGAGATGCTGAAGGCCATGAACGCCACCTTCGCCGAGGCCGCCGAGGCCAGTCCCTGCATCCTGTTCATTGATGAGATCGACGGCTTCACCAGCCGCACGGCCAGCTCTCACGGGTACAACAGCACCTACCAGCGCCAGATCGTCAACGCCCTCCTGGAGCACTTGGACGGCGTGGAGGGACGGCAGGGCGTGGTCGTCGTCGGGGCCACCAACATGCCCGAGGTGGTCGAGCCGGCCCTGCTGCGGCCCGGCCGCCTGGAACGGGTGATCACCATCCCGGTACCGGACACGGCGGCGCTGATCGGCATTTTCAGGCACCATCTGGGGACGGACCTGCCCGGTGCCGACCTGTTCCAGGTGGCGGCCATCGCCGCCACGGGTGGCGCCACGGGGGCCCATGTGACGCAGTGGGTGCGGGGGGCGAGGCGGGTCGCCAGGAAGGCGCGGCGGTCCATGCGCTTGGGTGACCTGATGCAGCAGTTGGCGTCACTGGATCCAGCGGCTGATGGAACCGCCATCGCGGTCCTCGTCCCCATCGGCGGAATGCAGTGAGCCTGCACGATCACACCAGGACAGCCTGCGGATGCCTGAAAAGGCTCCGCAGGCGCTTTCTGTTAACGTATGGCCCGTCCCATCCACAGATGGTTTGACGATCCCGCCTTGATCAGTCTGCTTCAACGTATCCGGCCTCGGGGCGATGCCCCCGGCCAAGATGGAGATCCGCGCAGTTCGGTCCTCATAATCGGCCCGGCCTCGAAGGCCGTTGACAAAGCCCAGGTTTCCGCACTGCCGTTCGACTGTCAGGTCATCTCGTCCTACCGCCCGCAGACACCGGCGACCGTGCGCATCATTGACCGCGCGCCGATCAATTTCGTCTCTTGCCGCCACGGCATGCTCCGCACCGAAGCCCTGTCCACCCGTCAGGACGGCCGAGGCGATGCGCGCCAGTTTGTTGGCGAGCGCCACCACCACGGTGTTCTTGTGGGCGCGCTCCAGCAACCCTTTTACCCAGCGGCCGAGCGGCGTGTCGCGCTCGACCAGCAACGGCAGCACCGCCCGGGCGCCGTGGATCAGGTTCTTGCGCAAGTAGCGGTTGCCGCGCTTGCTGATGCCGAGCAGCTTGGGTTTGCCACCCGTCGTCATCTGGCGCGGCACCAGCCCCAGCCAGGCGGCCGGCCGCCACCAGCGCCGTCGCGTTGATGCTGCCAATGCCAGGCACCGAGATCAGGCGGCGGACCGTCTCGTCGTTGCGTGCCTGGGCGACAAACTCAATGTCGAACGCGGCGATCCGATGATCCAGCCCCTGCCATTCCTCACGCAAATCGCTGACCAACTGGCGGATGCGGGGGCTCAAGCCCAACGCCTCGTCGGCCAGGATGCCGGGCAATTCCTTTTCCAGCTTGCGCCGCCCCTGCGCCACGGTGATGCCCCGTTCCAGCAGGAGTGCCCGCAGGTGGTTGATCAGCGCGGTCCGGTCGTTCACCAAACGCTCCCGCGCCCTGTGCAGCGATTGCATGTCCGACTGCGCTTCCGTCTTCACCTCGACAAAGCGCATCGTCGGCCGCGTCGCCGCTTCCGCGATCGCCTCCGCGTCCCGGTTGATGGCATGGACCACCCCCGTCCCAAACTGAGGAGTAGAGTGGGGCGTCTCCAGCCACAGAGGTGTTGCCATATCCACCGTTGTAAAGATCGGCCTCGACCTCGCCAAATCCGTTTTCCAGATCCACGGTGTGGATGATGCCGGCCAGACGGTACTGCGCCGTCGCTTGTCCCGATGCGAACTGGTTTCGTACTTTGCCAGATTGCCACAATGCCTGGTTGGGATGGAGGCCTGCTCTGCCGCTCACCATTGGGCCCGTGAACTCTCCCGCCTCGGACATTCGGTTCGATTAATCCCGCCCCAATACGTCAAGCCGTATGTGAAGCGGAACAAGACGGATGCTGCCGACGCTGAGGCGATCTGCGAAGCCGTGGCCAGGCCGAACATGCGCTTCGTCCCGGTCAAGACGCTCGATCAGCAAGGCGTGCTGTCGCTTCATCGCGTGCGCGCGGCCTTTGTTCGCCAACGAACGGCCGCGATCAACACGGTACGCGGACTGCTGACGGAATTCGGCATCGTCGCGGGCAAAGGCATCCAGCGGATTGCTGAACTCCGACAGCGGATGGACAAGGTTGGCGGCGATCTCCTCCCGGACGAGGCGCGTGCCGCGATCAGTGAGGCGTTTGAGCACATCGATACCTTGAGCACCCGGATCGCGTCCGTGGAGGCGCGGATCGTCGCTTGGCACAAGAGTTCGGCGGCCAGCCGGCGGCTTGCGTCGGCTCTGGGCGTGGGGCCGATCACGGCGAGCGCCATCGTCGCCAGCGTCGGCGACGGACGATAGTTCCAGTCGGCCCGGCACTTCGCGGCCTGGCTTGGTCTGACGCCGAGGATCCAGGCCAGCGGTGGCAAGGAACACATCGGTAGGATCAGCAAGGGCGGCGACCGTTATCTCCGTGCCCTGTTAGAATTTGAGGACAAATGTATTCATTCGCGCCGAAGGGGAAGCAAGCTCAAGTCGACGTGTAACAGGTCATCCTTCCCGCGCGATCAAGTGCAGAAACGACCCCGCGACGCTGCCCCGCCGGCTCCCCAGGGGGCCCAGGTCGGTGCCGTCGGCGGCCTCGGCCGTCAGCAGGGGGGCGTCGGCGCCCGGGGTCAGGACGCTGGCGTAGTGGAACTCGTGGCCTCGGAAGCGGCTGCCGGCGGGGCCCAGGGCCATGTCGGCCAGGGTGGTGATGAGGCGATAGCCCAGGTGCAGCTTGCGCTTGGCGAAGCTGGTCTGGACGGATAGCAGGCCCAGCATCTCATGTGCTTGGCCATCCGCGTCCACCAGCATCTCGCCCAAGGTCATGTAGCCGCCGCACTCCCCAAAGATCGCGGCACCCTGGGCGGCCAGGGCGTGCATGCCGGCCTTGAAGGTTCGCGCCGCCGCCAGCCGGCCAGCATGCAACTCGGGGTAGCCGCCGGGCAGCACCACGGCGTCGGCCCCAGAATCGGGTGCCTGGTCGGCCAGGGGGGAGAACGGCACTATTTCCGCCCCCGCCGCGCGCCAGCCGGCCAGGACATGGGGATAGGCGAAGCTGAAGGCGGCGTCGCGGGCCAGGGCGATGCGCTGGCCCGGTGGCGGCAAGGCGGCCATTGCCGTTGTGATGCTCGGCGCGTAGGGCACGGCCAGGGCCGCCAGGCGATCCAGGTCCACATGCTCCGCCACCCAGGCGCCTAGGGCGGCCAGCCGTTCGGTCAGCGCCTCGGTCTCGGAGGCCTGCACCAGGCCCAGGTGGCGCTCCGGCAGGGCATGGCCGGGGGTGCGGGGCAGGGCGCCCAGCACGGGGATGCCCAGCGCCAGGATGGCGCCCTCGATCAGGTTGCGGTGGCGGGGGCTGGCGATGTTGTTCAGCACCACGCCGGCCACGCGCACGTCGTCCCGGTAGGTGGCGAAGCCCTTCACCACCGCCGCCACCGACTGCGACGCTCCGCGCCCGTCCACCACCAGCACCACGGGCCAGCCCGTGCGGGCGGCGATGTCGGCGGTGGCGCCGTTGCCCCAGGCGCCCACCCGGGCCACGCCGTCGAACAGGCCCATCAGGGCCTCGCAGATCAACAGCTCCCCGCCGCTCGACGCTTGGGCAGCCAGGCTGTCGACCAAGGCTGGCGGCATGGCCCAGCTGTCCAGGTTCAGGCTGGGGTGGCCACAGGCGGCGGCGTGGAAGGCCGGGTCGATGTAATCGGGGCCGGACTTGGCGGCGCGCACGTCGATCCCGCGCGCGCGGAAGGCCGCCAGCAGGCCCAGGGTCAGGGTGGTCTTGCCGGAGCCCGAGGCGGGGGAAGCGATGATGAGGCCCGGCGCCAAGCGATCAATCATCAGATGGAACCCCCAGCCAGTCCAGGGTGCCGCGCAGGGCCACGATGGCGCCGATGACGATGATGGCTGGCGGCGCCAGCCCGCTGTCCGCCAGGTCGCGGGCGCAGGTGGCCAGTGTGCTGGTCAGCACCTTCTGCCGGGGGGTGGTGGCGTCGCAGATCACGGCCACGGCGGTTTCCGGCTCCAGGCCGCCCGCCATCAGGGCCTGGGCGATGTCCCCCAGGCCGCGCCAGGCCATGTACAGGATCAGCGGCGCCTTGGTCGCGGCCAGGGCCGCCCAGTCCGCCCCGCCGCCGGCCGAATGGCCGGTGGCCAAGATCACGGCCTGGTTGGCGGTGCGATGGGTGGCGGGAATGCCGGCATAGGCGGGCCCCGCCAGGCCGGCGGTGACGCCCGGCACCACGCGGAAGGGCACGCCGGCGGCCACGAGGGCCAGCGCCTCCTCACCCCCCCGGCCGAAGACAAAGGGGTCCCCCGCCTTCAGGCGCAGCACGCGCAAGCCCTGGCGCCCCAGTTCCACCAGGCGCAGGCTGATATCCTCCTGCGCCGGGGAGGGCCGTCCGCCGCGCTTGCCGGCGAACTCCCTCACCGCGCCGGGGTTGGCGAAATCCAGGATGCGCTCATCCACCAGCGCGTCGTAGACGATATGGTCGGCCTGGCGTAGAGCATGCAGGGCCAGCAGCGTCAGCAGGCCGGGGTCGCCCGGTCCGGCACCCACCAGCCAGACGCTGCCGGGCTGGAACACGGGAAGGGCTAGGGGCGGCAGGGTCGGGTCAGTCATGGATGGAAACGGCGATAGCGATGCGGAAGGAACGGTGGGGCGCGACCTGCGCCCCGGCTGGACCACCGGCGCCTGCGCCACGGCGGCGGCGGCGGCGGCCACAGCCGCCCTGTTCGGCGGCGACTTCCCGGATCCGGTCACCATCACCCTGCCCGGCGGGCAGCAGCCAGCCTTCGCCCTGGCCGTGACGGCCAGGGGGGACGGCTGGGCCGAGGCGGGCGTGATCAAGGACGCGGGCGATGATCCGGATGTGACCCATGGCGCCTTGGTGCGGGCCCGGGTCTGGGCGGGGGCGGACGGCGGTGGGGTCGTCTTTCGCGCGGGCCCCGGGGTCGGTACCGTGACCCTGCCGGGCCTGCCCCTGCCGGTGGGTGAGCCCGCCATCAACCCCGTGCCCCGCGCCATGATCTGCGCGGCGGTGACGGCGGCGGCCCAGGCTGCTGGCCGGGTCGTCGGGGACTTGGCCCCCGATCTTGTGGTGGAAATCGGCATCGACAATGGTGAGGCGCTGGCCCGGCGCACCCTGAACGGCCGCCTGGGCATTATCGGCGGCCTGTCGGTGCTGGGCACCACCGGCATCGTCGTGCCCTATTCCTGCGGCGCCTGGATTGCCAGCATCCACCGGGGCGTGGACGTGGCCCGGGCGGCGGGCCTGCCCCATGTCGCCGCCTGCACCGGCCGCACGTCGGAGGCGACGGTGGCCCGGCATTATGGCTTGTCCGAACAGGCCCTGCTGGACATGGGCGATTTCGCCGGCGGCACGCTCAAGTACCTGCGCCGTCATCCCGTGCCGCGCCTGACCATCGCCGGCGGCTTCGCCAAGCTGGGCAAGCTGGCCCGGGGACTGATGGACCTTCATTCCAAGCGCCACGCGGTTGATTTGGACTGGCTGGCCGGCGTGCTGGCCGATCTTGGCGCCGACGCCGACCTGCTGGCCCAGGCGCGGGGCGCCAACACCGCCTTGCAGGTGCTGCACCTGGCTGATGCCGCCGGCCTGCCCGTGGCGGACCGGGTGGCGACGATGGCGCGGGACGTGGCGGTGGGGGTGTTGGGGGATGCGCCCATCACCGTCGACGTGCTGGTCATCGACCGCCAGGGCGGCATCATCGGTCAGGCTGGCGGCGTGGCGGACACTCACTCCCCCCTCCCGCGATAGCGCCGCTGATACCCGGCATCGTACAGGGCGCTGGCGCGGAAATCCTCCGTCCCCAGGGTCCGGCCCACTAGGATCAAGGCGGTACGGTCGATGGGGTTGGCGGCCACCTGGGCGCCGATGTCGGCCAGGGTGCCGCGCAGCACCCGTTCCTCGGGCCAGGAGGCACGGTAGACCACCGCTGCCGGGCAGTCGGCGCCGTACAGCGGGGCCAGGCGCGCCACGACCTGGTCGATGACATGGATGGACAGGTGGATGGCCAGCGTGGCGCCCGACGCGCCCAGCACCTCCAACGTCTCATTGGCCGGCATGGCCGAAGCCCGGCCGCTGGTGCGGGTGATGACCAGGGTCTGGCTGACCTCCGGCAGGGTCAGCTCCCGGCCCAGGGCGGCGGCGGCGGCGGCGAAGGCCGGCACGCCGGGCGTGATGGTGTAGGGGATGCCCAGGTCCTTCAGGGCGCGCACCTGTTCGCCCAGAGCGCTGTAGACCGACAGGTCGCCGGAATGCAGGCGGGCCACGTCCTGGCCGGCGGCGTGGGCCGCCTGGAACTCCGCCACGATTTCCTCCAGCGACAGCGGGGCCGTGTCGACGATACGGGCGTCCGCCGGGGCATGGGAAAGCACAGCGGCCGGCACCAGCGACCCGGCGTAGAGGCAGACGGGGCAGCGGGCGATCAGGTCGCGTCCGCGCAGGGTCAGCAGGTCGGGCGCGCCGGGTCCGGCGCCGATGAAGTGCACGGTCATGGAAGAATGCCTTCGGAACAGGCCACGGCGCAGGTGCTGGCCGGCCCCTGGATGCGGGGCAGCACCAGGTGGGCCCTTGGGTTGCCGGGGGCGCCGCAGGCGACCAGGGCTGCCGCCTCCGCCACCGGAGGCAGGCCGTAGCCGGGTGCCGCGCTGGGGGTGAGGGTGGTCACTGTCTGCAGGGCGATGGGGTCCAGGCCCGCCAGGGGCACCTTCAGCCGGTCCGCCGCTTGGACCAACGCCGGCTCCGTCGCCTTGCCGGCCAGGGTGCAGAGCATCAGGCCTTCCGGCGGCGCGGTCCAGCCCAGGTGCTTGAACGCCTGGGCCAGGAGATCCTGGATCTCGGCGACTCCGACATCCCGGCGGCAGCCGATGCCGATGGCCCAGGGGGCGGGAAGACGGGGGGTGGGCAGGGCGGTCATGATGGCTTGTCCGCGCGCCACAGGGTGACGGGCATCAGGGGCCGCCATCCCCGGAAATTCCCCAGCGGCACCGCGCGCTCCACCGACAGCCGCGTCAGCGACCCGCCCAGCGTGGTGTGCCATTGTGAAAGTGCCGCCTCCGTTTCCAGCGTCACCGCCGTGGCGACCAGCCGGCCGCCGGGGCGCAGCGCCTGCCAGCACGCCTCCACCACGCCAGCGCCGGTCAGGCCGCCACCGATGAAAACAGCATCCGGCGGGGGCAGGTCCGCCAGCGCGTCCGGCGCCGCGCCCTCGCGCACGGAAAGGCCCGGCACGCCAAAGCTCAGGGCGTTGGCGCGAATGGAATCCGTGCGGTCAGTCCGGCTTTCCACCGCCACGGCGCGGTTGGCGGGATCGGCCAGCAGCCATTCGATGGCGACGGAGCCTGAGCCGGCACCCACGTCCCACAGCATCTCCCCCCGGCCCGGCGCCAGGTGGGACAGGACCACGGCCCGCACCTCGCGCTTGGTGATCTTGCCGTCGTGCTGGAACCAGTCGTCGGGCAGGCCGGGGCCGCGCGGCAGCACCCGGGCGCCGGGGGTGATGGCGCAGGTCAGCGCGATGGTGTTCAGGTCCAGGACGTCAGCCTCGGTCCAACCGTCCGCCGTCGCGGCGCGCACGCGCTCCCGTGACCCGCCCATGGCCTCCAGCACCGTCAGGGCGCTGGGGCCGAAGCCCCGGTCGCGCAGCAGGGCGGCCAGCTTCGCCGGCGTGGTGCCGTCCCAGCTCAGCAGCAGCAACCGCGACCTGGGGAACAAGTGGGGGATGACGGTTTCCAACGGGCGGCCGTGCAGCGACAGACAGGTCACCTCCTGCAGCGCCCAGCCCAGGCGGGATGCCGCCAGGGTGAAGGCGCCGGGCGCCGGGAACGCCCGCGTCTCTTCCGCCGGCACCAGGCGGGCCAGCGTGGCGCCGATGCCGAACCAGTGCGGGTCGCCGCTGGCCAGGACCGTCACTTTCTGGCCGCGCCGGGCCAGCAGGGCGGGGAAGGCGTCGCTGAGCGGGCTGGGCCAGGCCAGGCGCTCCTGTCCCGCCGTCTCCGGCACCAGGGCCAGGTGGCGCACGCCGCCTACCACCAGCGTGGCTTCGGTCACCGCGGCACGGGCGGCAGACGCCAGGCCGCCCCAGCCATCCTCGCCGATGCCCACGATGGTCAGCCAGGGGGCGGGGGTGCTAGTCATGGCGCGCACACGGTGGGAAAGGTGGGGCGATGCGGGTACTGGTGCTGGGCGGTACGACGGAGGCGCGGCAGCTGGCGGGGCTGCTGGCGGGTGACGCCCGTTTCCAGGCCACCCTGTCGCTGGCCGGCCGCACCCGCGACCCGGCGCCCCAGGCCCTGCCCACCCGCGTCGGCGGCTTCGGCGGTGCGCAGGGCTTGGCGGATTACCTGAGGGCAGAAAGCGTCCAAGCGGTGATCGACGCGACCCATCCCTTCGCCGACCAGATCAGTGCCAATGCCGAGGCGGCCTGTGCCGCCGCCGGTGTGCCCTTGGCTGTGCTGACGCGCCGGCCGTGGACGGCCAGGGAGGGCGATGACTGGCGCCTGGTGAGGACCACGGATGCCGCGGCCGAGGTGCTGACCGATCTGCCCGATACCGTTTTCCTGACCGTTGGCCGCCAGGAACTGGGGCCCTTCCTGGACCTGGACCGGCGGTTCCTGGTGCGCGCGGTCGACCCGCCGGATGTCCTGCCGGCTGGCGCCGTCCTGGTCCTGGACCGTGGGCCTTACACGCTGGACAGTGAAATAGCCCTCATGCGCGCCCACGGCGTCGGTACCCTGGTGACGAAGAACAGTGGCGGCGATGCCACGGCGGCCAAGCTGGACGCCGCACGGGCCTTGGGGCTGCCCGTGGTCATGGTCGACCGGCCGCCGGCGGGAACGGCATCCCGCCTCTACGCCGCGTCCGACGCTATGGCCTGGCTGGCGGCTCACCTGTCCCCCACCGCCGTATAACTGCGTGGCGTATAGACCCAGACATCGCCGTCCCCGCCCTTGGGCAGCAGCCGGGTCTGGCTGGACCCGATCAGCACCAGGGTGCGCATGTCGGCCGTGGCGGGGTCGCAGTCGGCCAGGGTGGTGATGGTCACGTCCTCGTCATGCCGGCCCACGGCGCGGGCCAACACCACCGGCGTGGCCGGGGCCTTGAGCGTGCGCAGGGTGTCCAGGGCGGCCCCCAACTGCCAGGGCCGCGCCTTGGAGATGGGGTTGTACAGGGCGATGACGAAGTCCCCCTCCGCCGCCAGGCGCAGGCGCTTCAACACCAGATCCCACGGCTTCAGGTTGTCCGACAGGGACAGAACGCAAAAATCATGGCCCAGGGGGGCGCCTACCCGCGCGGCGGCGGCCAGCATGGCGGAAACACCGGGGCACACCCTCACCGGCACCTCGGCCCAGGCGGGGTCGCCGCCGGACTCCAGCGCCTCGAACAGGGCGGATGCCATGGCGAAGACGCCGGGGTCGCCGCCCGACACCAGGGCCACCCGGCGGCCCGACACCGCCAGGTCCAGCGCCAGGCGCGCCCGCGACAGTTCCACCCGGTTGTCGGAGCCGTGGCGGCGGTGAAAGGCGCTGTGGGGGATGCGGTCTAGATAGGGGCCATACCCCACCAGGTCGGTGGAATGCGCCACCACGTCCGCCACCTCCGGCGTCAGCCACCGGTCGGGGCCGGGGCCCAGGCCGATGACGGTCAGGCTGCCCATGGGGGTACCGGTCATTCCGCCCCTCCCTGGGCCGCCACCCCAGACGTCGCCGCCTGGGGTGCCGTCAGCATGTCGCCGCGCTTGCCCTGGCCGGGGATCAGGATCATGGCGAAGTAGGGGGCGACGTCCGGCGCCTGGGCCAGGGGGTGCACCCGCTGGGTCTCGGTCGTGCCACGCTCCACGTACCAGGCGCGGGCGGTCAGGCCCAGGCTCTCGATCACGCGGCGCACCTTGGGCAGGTTGCCGCCCAGCTTCATCACCGCCGCCGCGTCGGCCCGGGACAGGGCCTCGGCCAGCGCCGCCTCGCCCAGTGTGCCGGGGATGACGGACAGCACGTCGTCGCGGATGGTCAGCGGGATGGGCAGTTGCGCGGCGCAGCCCAGCAGCGAGGGCACGCCCGGCACCACCTCCACAGTGAACCGGGGGGCCAGGCGCAAATGCAGATGCATATAGGACCCGTAGAAGAACGGGTCCCCTTCGTTCAGCACCGCCACCGACTGGCCGGCCGCCAGCAGGGTGGCCAGGCGCTCGGCGGACTCGTCGAAAAAGCCCTCGATGGCGGCGGCATAGGCCGGGCTGTCGGGCGGCAGTTCGGTGGTGACGGGATAGACCATGGGCACCTCGTGCTGGGTGCCGTCCAGGTGGCTGGCCGCGATACGCCGCGCCTGGCCAGGCCCGCCACGTTTGGCGAAATAGGCGACCACCGGGCAGGCGCGCAACAGGCGCACCGCCTTCAGGGTCATCAGTTCCGGGTCACCGGGGCCGGTGCCAATGCCGTAAAGCGTGCCAGGGGTGATGGTGGACATGGGCTTTCACTCCCGGTCAGAGGCCAGGGCATTGACCGCCGCTGCCGCCATGGCGCTGCCCCCCCGGCGCCCCGCGACCGCCAGATACGGCAAATTCCAGGGGTTGGTGGCCAGGGCGTCCTTGCTCTCCGCCGCGCCGACGAAACCAACGGGGAAGCCCAGGATGGCGGCAGGACAGGGTGCACCGGCCGCGATCATCTCCAGAAGATAGAACAGGGCCGTGGGCGCGTTACCGATGGCCACCACCGATCCCGCCAGATGCGGGCGCCACAGCTCTAGCGCGGCCGCTGAGCGGGTGGTGGCGAGGTCCTGCGCCAGGGCGGGCACGGCGGGGTCGCTCAGGGTGCAGATCACGGCGTTGTCGGCCGGCAGGCGGGCGCGGGTGACGCCGTGCGCCACCATTTGGGCGTCGCACAGGATGGGCGCGCCGGCGCGCAGGGCGTTCCGGGCGGCAGTGCCGACATCGGGTGAGAACAACAGATGCTCGGCCGTCTCGACCAAGCCTGCCGCGTGGATGATGCGTACGGCCACGGCCCGCAAATCCTCCGGCAGGTGATCCAGCTTGGCTTCTTCCCGGATGATGGCGAAGGACCGGGCATAGATGGCGGCACCGTCGCGGATGTAGTCGTACCGTGCCGGAACCGGGGAAAGGGGCGCGCCGGGGCTAGGGGACTCAGGATTGGGCAACGGCGGGCATTCCTTTACGCGGCATGGGCCTCGACCTGGGCGGCCAGTTCGGCCGGTCCGCCCAGGCGGGTGACGAAGGCGGTGGGATCCTCATCCTGCCGCCTGCGGTCGGTATAGACAGCTTCGAGCGCCGCCACCAGCGATGTCGCGCGCGCCGGCGTCACGCCGCGCCATTGCGCCGTCCCGCCGGCGGCGGCCAGCAGGCCGATATCATAAACCGGGTTGCCCGCCTGACTGTCCCGCGCCGTCAGGGTGACCAGCGCCGGCGCCGGGTGGGCGCAGCCTTTGGTGCAGGCTGAAACATGGATATGCCCGCGCGCCAGCAGCCGGGGCGCCACCTGGGCCAGGGCCAGCGCGTCCCGCCGCGCGTCCGTCAGCCCCGAATCACAGGCGCCGCGGCCGCTGCAGGCCGACAGGGCCAGGCGGGGATCATCGGGCGCCAGGATGAAGCCCAGCGGCTGGAAGATATCCACCGGGTCGCCGCTGAAATTCCCTTCCAGCAGCAGGGCACGCCAGGGCGTCAGGCGCAGGACTGGTGTCATATGGGCGATCTGCGCCAGCCGTTGAACGCTCAGCCCGCCGAAGGGGAAGGCGAGCCCCACCCAACCCGCCTGAGCGCCCAGCACCTGGTTCAGGTGCAGACTCGGCAGAGAGGCGTCTACCGACAGCGGTGCCAGGGACAGGTGCGCGGCCAAGCCGGCCGCCCCCTCCGCCGCCACCAGGGCGGCCAAGCGCCGGTAGCGGCTGGCGGAGAGGCGAAGGTAGGCGCGGGACAAGGCGAGCGCTGTGTCCACCACCACATCGGCGGCGCAGACGCCCAGGGGTGTTGCGCTCGCCTGGTCACCCCCCACCGCCACCCGGAACAGGGCGGTGTCGGGCAGGGCGTCGAAACGGATGTCGCCCACGGCATCGGCCAGGGGTGCTTGACCGCCACCGTTCAGGACAAAGCTGAACTTGGCGGGAAGGGCGGTCCACAGATCGGGGCTGTTACTCAGGGCCGTGTCCAGCGCCACGGCCAGAGGGCGCACCGGCGCGCAGGCCGGGTCCAGGCCACAGGTGGGGCTGCACAGCACATTGCGCACCCGCTCCGCCGTCGGATCGCCGTTGACCAGGCCCAACGCGCGCAAGGCGTCGGTCAGGGGGGACAGCGTTTCGGGGCGGACGCCGCGCAGTTGCAGGTTGGCGCGCTGGCTCAAGTCCACCAGGCCGTTGCCGTGGCGCTCGGCCAAATCGCAGATCGCGGCCGTCATGGGTCCGGTTAGCCTGCCGCCTGGGATGCGCAGGCGCACCAGCAGACCGTCGGCAACCTCCATAGGCACCAGAGCCCCTGGGCAGGCGCCGCGCACCCGCGGCGGGTTGATGATGGCGGGCGTCATGCCAATTCCTTGCGCAGCCGGGCCAGATCTTCGGGCGTCGAGTTGCGCCGGGGATGCCATAAATTCCGGCGCAAGGCTTCCTCGAACCGGTCCAGGATCTGGCGGGCGGCGTCCGGGTTGCTGTCGGCCAGGAAGGCCCAGGTTTCCTCATCCGCCACATAGGCGTCGAACAGGCTGTCGACCTGGTACGACCGCACGGCGCCCGCCAGGGCGGCCAGGGCCACGGCGCCATCTACCGTGCGCGCCAGGTTGGCGGCGCCACTGTGGCCGTGACGGCGTTGTCCGTCGATCCAGCGTGGGTTGGCGGCGCGGCCGCGCACCACCCGGGCCGCCTCCTCCGCCAGGGTGCGGGGCGTGATGCGCTCCGGCTCCGTGCTGTCGACGTGATAGAGGATCGGTGCGCCGCCCAGCAGGCCGGCGGCGGCGGCGAAGCCGCCCTCGAACTGGGTCATACCGTCATTGTCCAGCACGTCGGTCTCCCGCTGGTCCTGGATATGGACCAGGGCGTCGGCCAGGCCCACGCGGCGGCGGAACAGGGAGGGCAGGGGCACGCCGTCGAGGCCCAGGCCATAGGCATGACAGCCGGTATCGAGATAGGCGGTGCCCAGCTCATCGCGCGCCTGCCAATCGCCAGTGGCCAGCGGTTGCGCCAGACCGGTGCCATAGCCGCCGGGGGCGGCGCCATAGATGCGGGCGGTGGCGTGGCGTTCGGCGGTGGCGGCGTCCAGGCCGCTGGCCAGCAGGGCGCCGTGGTCCGCCCGCACCGCTGCGGCCAGGGGGTTCACCGCGTCCGGCTCATCCAGCCCCGCCACCTTGCGCGCCGCCTGGTCGAACAGCGCCAGCTGCGCCGGGAACATGTCGCGGAACAGGCCGGAAATGCGCAAGGTCACGTCCACCCGTGGCCGGCCCAGGACTGTGGCCGGCAGCACCTCGATTCCCGTCACCCGGCCGCTGCCGGCCTCCCACAGGGGGCGCACGCCCATCAGGGCCAGTGCCTGGGCCAGCTCCTCCCCGCCGGTGCGCAGGGTGGGGCTGCCCCAGCAATCCACCACCAATTGGCGGGGCCAATCGCCCTGGTCCTGCAGGTGGCGGGTCAGTACGGCATCCGCCCCCTTCCAGCCCAGGGCCCAGGCGGTGGGTGTGGGCACGGCGCGGGGATCGACGGCGTACAGGTTGCGGCCGGTGGGCAGCACGTCGGCCCGCCCGCGTGCCGGTGATCCGCCGGGGCCGGGGGCGACAAAGCGGCCGTCCAACCCCGCCAGCAGGGCCGTCATTTCCGCCGGACCGCTGACAGCCAGGGCGGGCGTTACCTCGGCATGCAGGGCGGACAGGCCCAAGTGGGTCTTAGGCCATTCCGTATCCGGAATGATCTTGCCGGTCACCAGATCCCGCACCAAACCATCCAGGGCGGCCCGCACGCGGCCGGCGGTGGGAAGCGCCCCGGTGCGCGCCGCCAACACAGGGGGCAGGGGATGGGGCCAGGGGGCTGCGGCTTCCCCGCCGAACAAATCCTCCAAGGTGCCGGCCAAGCCCAGGTCGCGGGCCAGCGTCTCGGTCAGCGCCGGCTGGCCCCGGCGGGGGAAACGGGCAATGGCAGCCAGGAAGCTGGCCTGGGCATCGTCGTCCGGTGCGGTCCCGAAGATATGCAGGCCGTCACGGATCTGCATTTCCTTGATATCGCAGAGATGGGCGTCCAGCCGGGCCAAGGCGTCGTCGGGCAGGTCGCCCGTGGTGGGGTCCTGGGCCAAGTTCAGGTCGCGGGCGACGCCGGCTTGCCACGCCAGATCCCGGATGCGGGTCCGCAGCGTGGGGAGGCGGCGCGGATCCAGGCTTTGCGCCTGGGCATATTCGTCCAGCGCCTGCTCCAACTCCGCCAGGTCGCCATAGAGTCCCGCCGGCACCGGCGGCGGCGGCAGGTGACCTACCAGCACGGCGCCCAGGCGACGGCGGGCCTGCACGCCCTCCCCCGGGTTGGTGGCGATATAGGGATAGAGGATGGGCAGGGGGCCGGCCAGCCGCTCCGGCCAGCAGTCGGCGGACAAGGCCACGGCCTTACCCGGCAGCCACTCCAGCGTGCCATGGGCCCCCACCTGGACCAGGGCATGCACGTCCGCGACATGACGCAACCACAGGTGAAAGGCGGCGTAGCCATGGCTGGGCGGGGTGTCGGGGTCGTGATGGGCGGCGCTGTCGATAGCACCATGGCCCCGGCTGGGCTGCACCGCCACCAGCAGGTTGCCACACCGCAGGACGCGGAAGCGCAAGGCGCCATCGTGTGCCAGCGGGTCGGCTGCGGGCGGGCCCCAGCGGTCAGTGATGGCGGCCAGCGCCGCTGCATCCATCAGCCGGGCATAGTCCGCCAGGCTCAAACCCGACGCCTGGGTGTCCACCGGCCGCTGCAGGCTCGCCATCAGGGCGGCGCCATCGGTGGGCATATCGCGCACCCCATAACCGGCATCGGCCAGGGCCGCCAGCATGGCCAGGGTGCTGGCCGGCGTGTCCAGCCCCAGGGCTAGGCCGATGCCGCCGCGTGCGGGATAGTCGGACAGCACCAGGGCCACGCGGCGCCCAGCCGGCGGGGTGGTCGCCAGGCGGGCCCAGGCGGCCGCCTTGTCGGCCAGCGCCTCCACCCGGTCGGCGCGGGGGCGGCTGACCATGGGGGCGTATTCCAGCGCGGGGTCCCAGTCCGCCGCCGCCTTGAAGGCGATGGCTGGGCCGGCCAGGCGCCCGTCCATCTCCGGCAGCACCACGTTCATGGCCAGGTCGGCGGGGCCCAGTCCGGCACGGGCCTTTTCCCACAGCGTCTCCGATCCCGTCGACAGGGTGACCTGCACCACCGGCACGCCGGCCGCATCCAGGGGGGAGGCGTCGTCGGGGCCCTGTTCTGGCGTGGTGGCGCGGGCGGAAAAGACGGTGGCGTTCAGCACCACGGCAGGCCGCAGCGCCGCGAGTTCGGCCGCCAGCCAGCGGGCGGCGTCCGCTTCCTTCAGGCTGGCCGCGTAATAGAGGTGGGGCGCCAGGCCGCGCCGGGTAAGCGCGTCGGCCACGGCATGCAGGGCCGCGAGATTGCCGGCCTGTAGGTAGGATCGATAAAAAACCAGGGCGACGCTTGGCTGCTGCGTGGGCGGTCCCTCGCGGGAGGCCTTCGGAGTCCATCCTTGATACCGGCCGAACCGGGGCAGGGGCTCGGGCTCCCCCGTCACCAGGTCGGCCGGTGCTGACCCTGCCACCAGATGGGCAGCCAGGGCCAGCAGGCGGGCCATGTTCCGTGGCCCGCCTTCGACGAAGCAGCGCCACAGCCGGCGGGCGGTGTCCACGTCCACGGTGCAGGCGGCGTCCAGGCCGGGATCGGCCTTGGCCTCGCCGGGCAGGACGGCCAGGGGAATGCCTTGGGCGCGGCATGTCTCCGCCACCTGCTCCAGACCATAGCGCCAATAGGCGGCACCGCCGTTCAGGCGCAGGATGACTAAGCGCGCCCGCGATACCACGCTCTCGACATACAGGTCGACGGACAGCGGATGCCCCAGGCGTGACAGGTTGGCCAGGCGCAGGGTGGGCCGCCAAGGAACACCACCCAAGCCATGGTAGGCGGCCGCCATCGCCGACAGGTCACTGTCGGAAAAGGACAGCAGCACGCAGTCCGCCGGCGTCTGCCCCAAATCTTCCGCCTGGGGGGATGCCAGCAGATCCTCGGCCTGGGTGGGCAGCAGGTGCATGGGAAGGGCGGGACCCTGTGTGACGACTCTAAGAGTCGAAAAGCGAGCGTTATGCCGCTCTAACCTCTATACGCCGTCCATTCAACAGGCGGATTGGGTCAAGAGGTGGATTGGACCAGGGCACAGCTTTGCGTCCATGCCCAACCGCGTCGCCCATCAGCCCATCAGTTGGCCAGCGCCGCCTCGATGGCCGTCCTGTCCAGGCCGGTTTCGCCGATCACCACCAACCGGCTGTGCCGTGCCTCGTCCGGCGCCCACAGCCGGTCATAGCTGGTCTGGATGCGGGTACCCACGCCCTGGACCAGCAGGCGCATGGGCTTGCCCGGCACGTTGACGAAACCCTTGAGACGCAGGATGCCGAAGCGCCGGGCGACCTCGCCCAGCCGACGAACTAGGGCCTCCGGATCGGCCTGCGCGGGGAGGTCGGCGACGAAGCTGGTGAAGTCGTCGTGGTCGTGGTCTTCCTCATCATCATGGTGGCTGATTCGGGCGTCCAGGTCGGCCTCGGCCGCGGCCGACAGGCCCAGCAGCACATTGGGGTCGATATCGCCATGGGCCACGCGCACCAGGGGCGGGGCGCCGGGCCGCAAGGCTTTCACTGTATCTGCCACGGCGGCCTGGCCCACCTCATCCACCAGGTCGGTCTTGCTGACCAGGATCAGGTCGGCGCACAGCACCTGGTCCTCGAACACCTCCTGCACCGGGGTCTCGTGTTCCACCGTGGCGTCGCCGGCCTCCATGGCCGCCTTCTGCCGGGCCAGGGCCACGGCATCGGGCGCGAAGCGGCCCTCCGCCACGGCATCGGCCGCCACCACCGCCACCACGCCGTCCACCGTGACGCGCGAGCGCACGGCGGGCCAGGTGAAGGCGCGCACCAGCGGCTTGGGCAGGGCCAGGCCGCTGGTCTCAATCAGGATGTGGTCCGGCGGGTCATTCCGGTTCAGCAATGACTCAAGCGCCGGCACGAAATCGTCCGCCACGGTGCAGCACAGGCAGCCGTTGGCCAATTCGATCACCCGATCCTCCGGGCAGGCCGCGTCGCCGCAGCCTTTGAGCACCGCACCATCCACCCCGACATCGCCGAACTCGTTGATGATCAACGCCAGCTTGCGGCCGCCCGGGTTTCGCAGCAGGCCGCGGATCAGCGTGGTTTTGCCGGCGCCGAGGAAGCCGGTGATGACGGTGGCGGGGATTTTGGCGGTGGGGGGCATGGGAAGGTACTCTCATAGAGACAACGGAGCGTGTGCGTTGATCGCCATTGGCGTGGATACGCCCAATGGGCGCGGGGCCAACCGGGGCGGACCAAGACGGAAGAAGAGATTTTGTGCGATGGAGAGTCGGGGAACAGATGGCGAGAAGACAGAACGCTGACGAACAGGCCATGGCGATATTCCCGCTTCCGGCATCCCCGGCGGATCGGATGTGAATCTTCGCGATGGCAGGTCTCCTGGCTTGCTGTTTTGGCTCTGACAGCCTCCCCGGCCGGAGCCCCGGGGCCCCAAAGCGAGTGGCGTTCACCAACAGTCCTGATAAATGATCGTCGGCGGAGCCAATGCTCACCGCGCACGGTCGCGGGGGAGGCTCCGGCCTTGAATCGGCTTCACTATTATACCGGGTCGCGGCAGGCAGTCGAGGCACGGTTGCGCCGCCGATGGTGTGCCGAGTGGGGCTGGGGATCAATTGTTTTCGTCAACAGGGCTGTTGCCGCCAGGGACATGACGTGCCCGCTGTTGATGCGCTGGTACGAGGGGCGATTCCTAGAAACTCGTCCCTAATTTCGTGACAAATCCGCCTAAAATTGCTATAAGCCGCCAATCCGCGACTTGGGTTAATACCCCAACAGCCCTAATTTGATAGCTGGTGACATTTTATACAAAAGAATCCGAAGTGCGAGCAGCTTATTCTGTCAATTATCACCCCACTGGCCTCATGGAGTCAAAATGCACAAAGTTAATCATAAAGAACCCAAAAAGAATCTTGAAGAAGAGGCCTATGTAAAAGCCGCTCTGTCAATTGATGGACCGAAAATTGAAGTTTTTGGATTTGATGAAGCATTCTATAAATTAACAAACCAGGAGGTTGATTTCGACCTTATTTCGCCCTTGGCGCATTTCTTGAATTCTGGCTGGAGGAACGGGCGGGATCCATCGGCGAGCTTTTCTGTATCTCTTTATCTTGAGCGCAATGGCGACGTAAGAGAATCTGGAATTAACCCCCTAGTTCATTACAATCTTTGGGGTCATCTTGAAAAACGTCCAATCTATCCTTCGCAAATTCAAATAGAAGCAGGGTCTGCATTCAAGTCTCCAGATTTAAGCCGTGATCCAGAATTTCTGGCGGGTGAGAAGGCTGAAGAGGAAGAAGACGTTATCGAGTTCGAGGTGGCGCCAGCTATCCGGGGCGCATTGAAGTCTCATTTCGACAAAAGATTTTACCGAGAAACCTACCCTGATGTGGCAATGAAGGTCCGTGATCTTCTTGGTCATTATATCTGTTATGGCTGGAAAGAGGGAAGAAATCCTTCCCGGCGTTTTTCAACGGATTACTACATCCGCACGAATCCTGACATCAGTAAGGCGGAAATTAATCCCCTCCTCCATTACGTGCTCTATGGTCGTTTCGAAAATCGACGGCCGCTTCCCACTCTACAAGAGCAGTTTTCTCTTGCGTTGGATCCGCATGATGTTAGAGAAACGTTGGCGCTGCCCGTCGCCAATATTGGGCGGCAAGCGGCTTTGCGGGATTCCGAAATAACTGTAGGTATCCATATACATTGTTATTACCGTGATCTTATTAAGCCCCTTCTTACTTGGGCAGCCCGCGTCCCTGCCCGCCGCAGAGTATTTATCTCAGTTCCAAATAAGCAAATGGCGTTTGAAGTGAAGGGCTATGCTAAGGATTTTGGCTTAGAAGTCGAGAGGATTGCTGTAACCCCTAATAGGGGCAGAGATATAGCTCCGATGATTGTTGAATTCAGGTCCGAATTGCAAAGCTGCGATTTGGCGCTTCACATACACACAAAAAAGTCTGTGGAGAAGCTATCTGAAGGCGCTATATGGTTCAAGGAACTTGAGCGGAATTTAGCATTCAATAGAGCCTATTGCAAAAATATACTGAATGTCTTCGAACAAGATGAGAAATGCGGCGCAATAGTGCCTGTCCCTCTTGAAAACGTTAGACCTTTTATGGTTTGGGGGAATAATAGAACGCTCGCCGCTAGCGTATTAGATATTTTTGGCCTGAATAAGTCTATTTTGGAGATGGATCGAATAGAATTTCCGGCTGGCTCAATGTTTTGGTTCCGTCCGCAAGCTTTAAAAGCTATTTTTGACGCAGGCATCACATTTAATGACTTCCCGAAGGAGCCTATTGCGGACGATGGCACCTTAGCTCACGTTATCGAAAGATGTTTTACGTATGTGACCGAGAATGCAGGTTACTCTACCATCCGAGTTAAACCTCTGCCGTATCACTACTGTTGGCCTAGTTTTGTTCCGCGACGGTTGTCTATCATAATTCCAGTGTACAACGCTGAGAAATGGTTATCCAACTGTTTATCGTCAGTCATAATGCAAAATGCTGCGCATGTGCCGACGGAGATTATTGTTGTTGATAACAATAGCACCGACAATTCTATGGCTATATTGCAGAGATTTGCCCGTCTCTATCAAAACGTAAAAGTCCTAGAGCAACAGGTCCAAGGTGCAGGCGCTGCCCGCAACATGGGATTAGAAGTAGCTACTGGCGAATTCGTCATGTTTTTGGACGCTGACGATGTTTTGACTGTTGATGCCGTTAGTCAATTATTTGCGGCTGCGGATGTCCTAGGGGGCGTAGATTGCGTTATGTCTTCACTAGTAATGTTTGATGAATATCAGGCGAGTCAAGCTATTCCATACGGGAATAGTGGCCAGTATTGGATGCTGGATCGCGGCTTGGATCACCTTTCTACGAAGCGATGGGAAACTGTTTTTTCTGATTTTGGCCCATGCGCCAAAATATACAGGAAAGATTTCCTTGTAAGAAACAACATTAAGTTCCCCGAGCAGGGGAATTTCGAAGATAATTCCTTCGTTTATGATGTCTATCTAACCGCAGATAGAATAGGCATTCTGTCACATCTCAGCTATTTGTACAGGAAATATAGAATTGACTCAGGATCTACCCAGTCTACGTCATTGAATATATCCAGCTTACGCGACCAATTTAATGTTATGTCCGGGATTGTCGATAAATATGGGCTTAATGCGCCAAATAAACCAATATATAGAGTCGCTCTGCAGGCTATCGCTAATAAGATTGCATCCGAGATTAAGCGATATGAGTCTAATAAATTCTTGGGCAACGTAATGGATGAATACGCTGGATTTATTTTCTTGTTAGAGAAATCAGGCGTGAAAATATAACAAAACTAAAATATATGGAGATCTTGAAATGAAAGTCGCAGCCTTTACGTCTTTCACAGGCGCTTATATCCCTAATGCGCGGATTTTAGCTAAATCTGTCGCCGCTGTTCACCCGGAATGGGATATGTATGCGTTATTTAATGATAGGACTCCCGACGAAATTCGATGGGAAGATGAACCTTTTACCGGAGTAGTTTTTGCGGATTGGTTGAAAGTTAAGGGCGGGTGGGAGCGCTGGGCCTTTGACTATTCAGTTGTGGAATTCTGCACAGCAACAAAAGGTGTGATGACAGAATTTTTGTTCGATGTTTACGGATACGATCTGGTTGTTTATCTCGATCCAGACGTTTTGGTTACTAGCCGTCTGAATTCTGTAGTGGAAATTTTGCAAAGCGGAGAAGCTTCGGCCGCATTGACACCCCATATAACGGATGCAGAAGAAAGCATTGAAGCCATTGAGTCGCATGAAATTGCCGCACTCAAGCACGGCACGTTTAACCTTGGTTTTTTTGCCTTCTATAATCGACCTCAAGGGAGAACTTTTTTAAGATGGTGGGCTGACCGTCTTTTGTCATATAGCCATATAGATTTTCAATCGGGCTTATTTACCGACCAAAAATGGTGTAATATAGCCCCGTACATATTCGACGGAATATATATTATAAAGGATCGGACTTTTAACGTCGCTACATGGAATATGACTAATCGGAAAGTCCACCAGGATGTTAATGGGACATGGACGGTTAATGGTGAGCCGATGGTATTTTATCATTTTTCGGGATTTGGGCATGATTTTGCTTGGGCGGATAGAGAGTTAAGGTTGTTTGCTGAAGAAGGTACAGATATATTGAAACTTTGGTCCGTTTATAAGAGGCTCTATGAGGATAATAAATTGAGTCATTCTGCGCCCCCGTGGTTTTGGGGGCAAACAATCACAGGAGAGGGCATTTCCGTTGAAATGCGAAGAGCTGCGCGGCATGGAACTAGCCTTAACCCTTTTTCCAAGCTTTAGAAAGCTGAGTCTGCATGTCAAGTGAGTTGATCCTCAAAGAATGTACGGAAGCCTGGGGCGGGGAGCAATTTATATCCGGTCCCCCCCCCGGGATTCGTGAATTCAAGAACGTAATTTATATGCCCAAAAGGCGCGGTGTGCCGGCCTTTGAAACGGACCAGGCCTGGGGTGTTTATGACTGTAATGGCAAGCTTCTGGATGCTTGCTCTTACAGGCGTGGGGTAGACCGTAAGCTAGTTGGCCAATCTGATTGCATCGACCCAGTCAATTTCCAAAATATAAATGAAGCTCCGAAGGACATTTATTTTTACGGCGGCCCGCTTCATTGGCATTTCGGGCATTTTCTTACAAGCACTTTGGCTCGCTTCTGGCCATATAATTACTTGAAGAAAAGCCAGTTGCCAATACTTATTCATTCTTCTTTCGGAACATCTGATTGGTTAAACCAAAATTATGCCGTAGATATTTTTAGCGCTTTGGGAGTTGAATTACAGAACATGGAATGTTTTACATCTCCAACACTGATTAGGCGATTAGTGGTGCCATTGCCAGCATTTGAGGAGCAATCTTATGTTCATTCGGTTATGGGAGAACTATACGGCGAAATCAGAAAAACGGTTTTGCGGAGCAACGCATTAGAGATTAGTTCTTCTCCGTTGTATTTGTCTAAGCATAAACTCACTAGCGGGGTGAGTTTTATAGAAAACGAATTCGAAATGGTAAATTGGTTTGAGTCAAATGGCGTACAGGTTGTTTGTCCTGAACAAATGGGTTTCGCTGAGCAGTTGGCTTTATACCAGTCCGAACGTGTTGTTATCGGTTCTATTGGTTCTGCCCTGCACACAACGGCCTTATCGGGAAAAAAGCTAAGAGTTATTGGCTATGGATGGCTCAATGCAATTAATAGCAATTTCCTGCTTCTTGACAAGGTGTCTTGTAATTCCGTATCCTACTTTTTTCCTGAAGGTAGAATTTATAAGGTCAGCGGCTCCCATAGTTTTTCCCTGACCTTAAGGCTTGCTGAGCCCCATCGAATTGCGCAGGCTCTTTTGGCTGCCGCATCTAGGTAAGATCTAACCCCTGGAGAGACAATGAACAGCGGTGCATCCCTCGATGAAATTGGTCTAAAATACGCTACTGACAAGGCGTCAAATTTCCACGATTTTTTGAATCTTTATGAGAGGGTGCTTGCGACTCGTCGTTTAGAGCCCGTCAATATAATTGAAATAGGTGTTTATGACGGGGCATCTGTAAAGATGTGGCGAGAATATTTCCCGAACGGACGCGTTGTTGGAGTTGATATTAACCCAGCCGCCGCCACATTTGCAGATGATGGTATACAAATAGAGATATCTGATCAATCAAATATGGAGTGCTTGTTATCGATATGTCGCAAATACGGCCCTTTTGACCTAATTATTGACGACGGATCCCACATTTGGGATCACCAGATTCTTACCTTACAGCAATTATTCCCTTGGCTCAATTTAGGTGGTATCTATATTCTTGAGGATATTGATACAAGCTATGGTGCTTACGAAGCAGATTATCGAGGTTTAAGCGATATATCCGCTGCTCAATATTTGAAAAATATTTGCGACTATATGGTGGGTGATAGGGTTCTTAATCTCAAGGGGAGCAAGGATCCTTTTATTAGGGCTTACGCCAGTCGTATTGAATACATCACTTTTGCTCGAAGGACCTCTATTATTAAGAGGCGATAAGGAAGTCGTACGCACTATGTTATCTAACGAACATCAGATGCTTTTTATTGGGGGTAGCGGCCGGAGCGGGACTAGTTTATTGGCCACTTGTTTGCTTGAAAATAGGGAGATTTTGGGGTTTCCCAATTTGGAGCTGAAATTTATTACCTCTAAATCTGGTCTTATCGAAATTTATAGAGTAATAACAGCATGTTATGCCCCGGATAGAGCGAACGGTTTTTTGGAGGATTTCGAAGCTTTATATAAAGCTATTTGTTTCACTGATGCATATGGCCAAATTCCACTAAATCGATATGTGGGGCATGCCCATTTAATGGATGGTTTAAATCTATTCAAAAATAAAATGCAGCATCACGGACAGGTTGCCCCTATGGCCTGTTCGGAAGTTGCTGTTGCCTGCCGTGAACTTATTAATCATATTTATAAGTATGCGGATTTGCCAGAAAAGAAAGGTGACCTTCAATTCTATTGCCTTGAGAAAACTCCGCATTGCTTGCTCCATGTTCGTTTTCTTTCTGAAGTATTTCCGGGTTCGAAGTTTATTCATGTCATGCGTGATCCGCGCGCTGTAGTTTGCTCACTTTCACGTATGCCTTGGGCTCCCCGTACTCTAGATGCTAGAATCAATTGGGTAAAGAATTATGTAAAAGCGTATCAGACTGAGCGAGCGGCTTTTACTCGGGCGGGTGGGGAAATTCTGCAGCTTAAGCATGAGAAGATAGTGAAGAGATCGAAGCTGTATTCTCGGAAAATTCTAGAATTCCTTAAAATTGAGAGCGATTTAGACTTTATTTCTATGAACGCAGATTTGGGTCGGCTGTCAGCGTGGTATGATGGCATCTCGTCTGATGAGCGAAAGTACCTTGATGACAATCTTCGGCATGAGTGTAAGTATTTCTCATATGATACTTAGAGGATATTGTGCGGATTTCGGAGCGAAGCAGTAGCAGGAAGCGGCAATTTTGCCGATTGAATGATTCTGTGCCATGGTAAGCTTAATGTTACGTCAGTAATGTGGCAAGTACCCTCTCCAGGCGCTCGGCTTCAATTAGAAAATCATTACGCCCGATAGAGTTGTTGGTGACGCTCCTGCCGAAGACTTCGGCGTATGCCATCCCCATTTGTCCGGCTATATCCCAGAAGAATGGATCAACGAAGTCGCCAGGGGATAGGCAGATCGCGGTGGCTTCAGGGGCGCAGAAGAGGAGGTTGGTCAACGCCGCCCCTTTGACCCCCATGACGACTTCGGCGGAACTGAACAGGCGGGCCTGATCGGCCAGGGACATGCCGTTGGTGAAGACCGTTTTAAAGCCATGTTGGTCCAACAGCCCGCTCAGTTCGGCTTCGTTGGCGAGTCTGCGTGTATCGGCATCCGCTCGCGACAGGTACAGTCGCTGGCCTTGGACCGCCTGTGTGCCCTCTTCTACGAAGGCGGCCTTCAGCTTCGCCATCGCTGGCGGCCATTTGACCATGGGGGGGCGGTGCAGGGGCGTGACATAGAGCAGATTGGCGAACCGCCAGGTGGCCGTGTCCGGCATTTCAATGACGCGGGCGCCTGGGCAGATTTTATCGGTCGTTTCCCGGACGATATTCCGCTGAAGCGGGCTCTCGTTGGCGCCGATGACGACGGTTAAGGGGGTGGTGATAATCTGTTCCGCAAAGTGGGCCAGGATAGTCGCGCCATCAACCAGCCAATGGCCGTAATTCCGATACCAAGGCCGCTTCACCAGAATACAAGCTTCTTCTATTATGGTGTCGGGTTGGATTGCGAAAGTGAATCCTTGTCCAGTCTGCTCACGCCGAAAGCCATCCGGCACCTGATTGTGCGCCAGGTATTCAAGCGCGCTTTCTTGAACCAGCAGGCCATTGCGCGTCACTACGGTTCCTTGGCCGGAGACATAAGCATCGGCCAATACCGTGGCGTTTATCTCTGAATAAAATTGCTCCGATATGGACGCGTTATATTTAAAGTTTTCCACCAACTGCGGGATGATGTGAAAGGTGTCCATCAGCGCCATGGGCCGGCGTGAATAACTGCCCCTCGGCGCCAACTGACTGACCTGCTTGATCCCTGCTGCGTCACGATAAGCCTGGTCGGAGCCGTTAATCATGGCCTCGAGACCGCCGACGGAGAGTGAGTCGGGAACGCCGGACACGTCAGAACCAGGATCAACCATCAAATGCCTCAAAATCATCTTCGGAAGAGCGGATGCCCGAAGAACCACCCGATGTCACCGCTTATCCACGGTCCCAGCGTTAACATTGTTATGGCTTTTGCCGCGATCCGACACAACCGGCGAGTTTTGTGCCGGATTCATCATCCGTTTCCCGGCACAACGGCCAAGCTTGCCTGAATCGCCCGAAGGCGGTCAGCGGACAGGGGGTGCATGTAAACCAGTATGGCCGCCATCCCGTGCAGGGCGGCGGGTATCCATACGGCGGCGGCGGCGAGCGTCAGGAGGGCGGGAGCGCCTTGCTGTGTGGCTTGGGCGTGTGCGTCGAATCCCGCCATGCTGAGCGCCGTCAGCGCCAGCGCCGGGCCGATAGCCGCGGCCAGCTTGTCGGAGACGGACAGCAGGGCGGCCAGCGTGCCCATTTGGTCGATGCCGGTGATCAGCCGATGCTCGTCCCCCACGTCGGCCATCATCGAGCGCACCAGCACCGGGTCGGCGGACAGGAGGGTGCCGAAAACCCCCAGGATGGCGAGGCCGGCCGTTAGGCCGGACCAGGGGAACAGATGTACGACCAGGCACATCAGGACCATCCCGGAGAAGCCCAGCGTCATGGCCCGGTGCTTCTCCACCCGGTTGCCCAACCAGCCCCACAGAGGCGCGCCGGCCATGGCGCCCGCCTTCACCGCGAACAGCAGGGCCGCCGCCTGCATACGGTCGAGGTCGTGGAAGGTGGCGTAGTAAAAGAAGAAAACGCCCCCGGCGGCATAGACGGCGGTGCTGGACAGGAAGTCGGCGGCCAGCAGGCGCGCGGTGGCGCCTTGCCCGAGCAAGCGCCCATAGTCGCGCCACCGTGGCATGGGCCGTTGGCCCCCGTTGCGTTCCGGCACCAGCAGCAGGGCGGCAGCCACGCCCAGGGGAAAGCTGATGAGCACAAACCACCCCATGGCGGGCAGCGTCGCCTGTGGCGCCGTGCGCAAGGGGGGAAGCAAGGGCAGGGCGGTGACCGCGAGGCCACCGACCAGGAACAGCACCTGGCACCAGGCGAAGATGGCATTGCGCCCGCCATAGTCGCGGGACAACGTGCCGCCCCACCCCAGATGGGCAACGAAACATAATGACCACGCGGCGTAGGTGCCGGCAAGGCACACCGCCAGATAGGAAAAGCTGGCACCCGCTGGCGGCATGAACAGGCCATGGACCGACAGCATGAGCAAGGGCGTACCCACAGCCAACCACAGCCTGAATCGGCCATGCCGCGACCGGGTGCGGTCAATCAAAATCCCAGCCAACGGGTCGATGGCGATGTCGGCCAGGCGGGCCACCAGGAAGGCCATACCCACCAGGCCCAGGGGCAGGCCCACCACCGTCGCGTAATAGTCGGGCAGATATATCAGCAGCGGCAGGCCCAGGGCGGCCAAACCGGCAGCCGGCGCGGCATAGGCCGCCTTGATCAAAACACCCATACGGACCCTGCGCTCCCAAGCCACCCAATCCCATGAGCGCCGATAGTTCCCGCATCGACGATGGCGGCGCGATCCTGCCACCCTCGCCGTTTGAAATCCACGCCTGTGCCGCCGGGGCAGGGAGCGGCCCGAGGGTCCTCAGGCGCTCAGCGCTTCACGCTCGCACGTCGTGGGCAGCTGGGAGGCGGGAGGGGTCAAAGTCAACTGGTTGTGCCTCAGCGCGAAGGCCAGGGCCCGCGCGGTCATGGCCAGCGCGGCCCGGTCCTCCTCGGCGGCCAGCCAGCGCAGTTGAGCATCGAACTGCGCGTCCTTGCCGTTTTGCGCTGCCGCGACCAGCAGCAGAACCTGGCGTTCGTCCGCGGTGAGGCTGGGGCAGCCGGGGTGGCCGATGGACAACTCCCGCCGGCAGGTATGGATCAAGGCAAGCAGGAAGGTGTGCAAGGTGGCCAGCACCTCACGTCCATCCTCGCCACAGGTATCGGCGAACTCCCGCCCCACCAAGGGACCATAGTCCTTGCCCTTCACCATGCGGCGCAGGGCCCAGACGAGCAAATGCTCCCCCGGCCCGAATTCCGGCGCCTGGTCCATCGTCCCGCCAATGGCATCCATCAACGACATCATCATGTCCCCCGGCGGCTTCCGCCCCGTCCCGGAGGCAGCCAAGCGCCGTAGATGCAAATCATTCTCAAATCATAGCCCATGTTGAGGCTATTAGCAAAGGCCGGCATCACAGCCGACCGCGGCGATCAGTCCGTCCCCGGACCCCAGCTCCATCCATCCTATACCCATGGACCCCGACTCCGCCATGGCGGCCGCAGAGCTATGCCGGAGGGGCACCAATCCGTCAGGGCCGGCACGCGCGGGATGCCAACGGCCGAGGACGACAACCGCCCGCCGCCGTCCTATTGTGGCGCGGCACCGCACCTGGCTGTCACCGTTGGGATTGAACTGGGGGTTCTTCCGCCGGATGGCAAGGGGCATGACAGAAGGACCCGGCAGAATGGCACCCCGCTTCGATATCGACCTGCTGATGCCCGCCCCCATGATGCCCTTCGTCATGGAGCGGTTGGATCAGGCCTTCCGCGTGTGCAAGCTGTGGCTGGCCGCAGACCGCGAGGCCTTGCTGGCGGGGGTGGCGCCCCGCATCCGCGCCATCGCCGCCGGCGGGTCCGCCGCTGTCACCGCCGACCTCATGGCGCGTCTGCCCCGGCTGGAATGTGTCGCTGGTTTTGGCGTGGGCTATGACGCCATCGATGCCGCGTGGGCGGGTGCCCACGGCATCACGGTCACCAACACCCCCGACGTGCTGACGGAGGAGGTGGCGGACACGGCCTTGGCCCTGATCCTGATGACCGTGCGGCGCCTGCCCCAGGCGGAGCGTTACCTGCGCGCCGGCCGGTGGCTGGAGAAGGCCTTCCCCTTGTCCCCCACGTTGCGGGGGCGCACGGCAGGCATCCTGGGGCTGGGCCGAATCGGCAAGGCCATCGCCCAGCGCCTGGCCGCCTTCGGCGTTGCCGTCCATTATCATGGCCGCCAGCGCCAGGCGGATGTGGCGTTGCCCTATCACGCCACGCCCCTCGATCTGGCGCGGGCGGTCGACGTGCTGGTGGTGGTGACGCCGGGTGGACCGGAAACGCGCGGGCTGGTGAATGGCGCGGTGCTGGAGGCCTTGGGGAGCGATGGCGTCCTCATCAACATCGCCCGCGGCACGGTGGTGGATGAGGATGCGCTGATCGCCGCCTTGCGGGACGGCACCATCCTGGGCGCCGGCTTGGACGTGTTCGCCCAGGAACCAACCGTGCCCCAGGCCCTTCTGGACCTGGATAACGCGGTGCTGCTGCCCCATGTCGGTTCCGCCACCCTCCACACCCGTCAGGCCATGGGCCAACTGGTGGTGGACAACCTGCTGGCCTGGGCCGAGGGACGGCCGGTGCTGACGCCTGTGCCGGAGACGCCGGCGCGTTCCACGCGGGGCGCGGGCTGAGCCGGCTGGAGGCGGACCGCTTGGCTAGCCGGGCGCTACAACCAGCCCCGGCGGCGGAAATACCAGTAGGGCAGAATGGCGGAGACGACCATCAGGCACAGCGCGCCCGGATAGCCGAAGATCAGATCCAACTCCGGCATGTGCTTGAAGTTCATGCCGTAGATCGAGGCGATCAGCGTCGGCGGCAGGAAGATGACGGCCGCGACGCTGAAAATCTTGATGATGGCGTTCTGCTGGATGTTGATCAGGCCCAGGGTCGAATCCAACAGGAACTGCGTCGTCTGGGCCAGGTACAGGTTGTAGTCCAGCAGTGATTGGATGTCGCCGTTCAGGGTATTGAGGATCAGCTTGGTTTCCGGCGCGATGGGCGTGGCCTTCTCCGCCGCCTTGAGGAAGGACACGGTGCGGGCCAGGCTGTGCAGGCTCTCCCGCACGCGGGACGCCAGGTCGCCGCTGCGCCCGATGCGCTTCAGCGCGTTCTGCAAATCGGCGTCGATGATGCTGGGCGACTGTTCCCCCCCCTGGCTGAAGACGGAACGTGACAGGGTGTCTAGCCCGTCCTTCACCTCCTCCAGCACGTCGGCCACCCGGCCGACGATGGCGGTCAGGATGCCCAGCAGGATGGCCTCGGGATCGGTGGGCACGTCGGTACCCTGGGCCACCCGCCCGGCGAAGGTGCGGAAGGGCGTGCTGTCCAGATAGCGCACCGTCACCAGATGGTCCGGCCTCAGGATAAAGGTGGCGTCGGCCAGCGCCGGGCCCAGGGGTGTCTGCCGGGTCAACACCCGCACCGTCATGACCAGCGCGTCGCCGGATTTGTAAACCTGGCTGCTGGTCTCGATCTCCCGCATCTCTTCCCGGGTGGGGATCTCCACACCCAGCGCCGCCTCGACCGCCGCCTCTTCCTCCTTGGTCGGGGCGATCATGTCGATCCAAAGGTCGTCGGCCAGGCAGTCGGCGCCCGCCTCTCGTCGCGTCAGGGCGCCCTTGTCCAGGCGGTATAGGGTGAGCATGCGTGGGATTCTTTCCGAGGTTGACGCCCGCAAGAAGAAAGGGCGCCCGCTGGCAAAGGCAAGCGCCATCGCATGCCCGCCGCTGGTCGCCCCGGATACCGTGGCCAAGTGCCCAAGTTCGCTGGTCCCGCGCCGCGGCGCTAAGACCCTAAGCACAGGTTGCCGCGCAGGGGCGTTACGGCTTCGTCAGCGCCTGGATCTTCCGGCCCAGTTCGTCCAGGTCAAAGGGCTTGGCGATGTAATCCATCCCCGCGCCGACGAAGGCGGAGCGCTGGCTGGCCCCCTCCGCGTAGCCGGTGGCGAACAGAATCTTCAGCCCGGGGCGCAGGCGCCGCGCCTCGGCGGCCAGGTCACGGCCGTTCATGCCAGGCAGACCGACGTCGGTCAGCAGCAGGTCGATGCTGCCAGGGCCCTGAAGATGGGGCAGGGCGTCGGCGGCCGTCTCGGCCTCGATCACGCCGTATCCATGCTCCTCCAGGATGTCGACCACCACCATGCGCACCACCAGCTCATCCTCCACAACCAGCACGGTCCCCCGGCCCCGGTGCGGATTTTCCGCCGACCGCGCACCGGGATTCTCCAGGCCGTCTTTGGCGGTGACGTCGCGGGGCATGTAGAGGCAGATGGTCGTGCCCTCGCCCGGCGTGGACGACAGGGTGACATGGCCGCCGACTTGGCGGGCGAAGCCATAGATCATGGACAGGCCCAGGCCGGTGCCCTGACCGATGGGCTTGGTGGTGAAGAAGGGATCGAACGCCTTCTCCAGTACGTCCGGCGGCATGCCGATGCCCGTATCGGTGACGCAGGTCAGGACATAGTCACCCGGCTGCAGATCGGCGGAGGCGCGCTCGTCGCCTGCGGTGATGGTGACGTTGCTGGTCTGGATGGTCAGGCGGCCGCCCCCCGACATGGCGTCCCGGGCGTTGATGGCCAGGTTCAGCAGGGCGCTTTCGAACTGGTTGGCGTCGGTGATGGCCGGCCACAGATCGGGTGCCAGGGCGATCTCCAGCTCGATGGCCTGGCCCAGCGTGCGCCGCAGCAGGTCGTCCAGCGACCCGACCAGTTGGTTGATGTTCGCGGTCTTAAGGTCCAGCGTCTGGCGCCGGGCGAAGGCCAGCAGGCGGTGGGTCAGGCCCGCCGCACGGTGCGCGGATGACAGGATGCTGTCGACGTAGCGGCTGATGCTGTCGAAACGGCCGTCACGCACCCGCTTCTGGATCAGGTCGGCGGCGCCGACGATGCCGGCCAGCATGTTGTTGAAGTCATGGGCAATGCCGCCGGTCAGTTGGCCGATGGCTTCCATCTTGTGGGATTGGCGCAGCGCCTCTTCCTTGATGCGCAATTCCTCCGTCCGCGCCACCACCTCCGCCTCCAGCGCGTCGCGCGCCAGCTTGGTCTCGGTGATGTCGATGGCGCAGCCGACATAGCCCAGGAAGGTTCCGGCGTCGTCGAAGCGTGGGCTGCTCTCACAGCGCAGCCAGCGCACCTCGCCGGTGGGCTTGCGCACGCGGATATCGTCCAGGAACAGCGCCCGGTCTCGGAACAGCGCATCGCGCGTGGCCCGGAACGCGCGCCAATCCTCCTCATGGATCAGCGCGGCCCATCCTTCCTTTTCTACCCGGGCCGGCGGCACGCCGAACTCCGTCTCGAAGCGGCGGTTGGCGAAGACGATGCGTCCGGTAGTGTCCACCGACCAGATCAGGGCGGGCGCGCTGTCCGCCATCAGGCGGAAGCGGTGCTCGCTTTCCCGCAACGCCTGAGCGGACTGCCGGGCCTGGCGCCTGTCCTCCGCCTCGCGCAGGGCGCGGGTCACCACCATGGGAATGCGGGCCAGATTGCGCTTCGTCACATAGTCGGTGGCGCCGGCGCGCAGGGCCTCGGTCGCGAACTCCTCGCCGATGACGCCCGAGATGAAGATGAAAGGCACCGACGGGTCCCGGGCCCGGGCCAATTCCAGGGCCGCCAGCCCGTTGAAGCCCGGCAGGGAATAATCCGACAGGATGATGTCGAAACTGCCGGAGGCCAGGGCTGCCTCGTACTCCGGACGCACTGCCGCGCGCGCCATGGCAATGGGCTGGTCGATTTTGCGGAACTGGTGGGCGATCAGTTCCGCATCGATGTCGCTGTCTTCCACCAACAGCAGGGACACAGGCTTTTCCGCGGGTTCCGACACTAAAAATCTCCAGGCACGGGCTCGTTCAGCACCGCCCAGAAGATACCTAGGTCGCGGATCGCTTCGAAAAAGGCCTTGAAGTCGACCGGCTTCACCACGAACGAATTCACGCCGTAATGATAGCTGCGGACGACATCGCTTTCCTCGCGGGAGGAGGTCAGCATCACGATGGGGGTGGCCCGGTGCTTGGGGTGGGATTTCACCTTCTCCAGCACCTCCAGCCCATCGACCTTGGGCAGTTTGAGGTCGAGTAGGACCACGGCGGGCGCGCCCGGCTCACGGTCCGCGTACTGGCCTTCGCTGAAGATGTACTCCAGCGCCTCCACCCCATCGCGGGCCACGATGATTTCATTGGCCAGCTGCGTTTTCCTGAGGGCGGCGAGGGTCAGTTCCACGTCGGCGGGATTGTCCTCGACCAGAAGGATGGGTCTAAGCGATGCCACGGTTTCCTCCTGTCTGGCGTTTCGGCAGGGTGAAGCTGAAGGTGGCGCCTTGGCCGACCGCGCCTTTGGCTTCCAGCGTGCCGCCGTGCCGGTCGATGATGCGCTTGGTCAGCGCCAGGCCGATGCCCGTCCCCTCGAAATCCTCCTGCCTGTGCAATCGCTGGAAAACCTGGAACAGTTTGCCGGCATAGTTCATGTCGAATCCCACGCCGTTGTCCTCCACGCAGTACAGGACATCGGCGGCCCGCTCTTGTCCCCATATCTTGATGCGGGGCGGGTTGGCGCCGCGACTGTATTTCGCGGCGTTCTCCACCAGATTGAACAAGGCCTGGCGCACCAGCGTGGGATCCCCCCAGGCGGTGGGCAGGGCGCCGATGCTCCATTCCACCTGGCGCTGCCGTTCGTCGATGTCCAGGCTGCGGCGGATTTCGGTCACCACCTTCGCCATGTCGATGCGCGTCATCTTCAGGCTGGTGCGGCCCAGTTGCGAGAAGTGCAGCAGGTCGTCCACCAACTGGCCCGCCGACAGGGCGGCGGCGATGATGCCGTCCAGGTAATGGCGGGACAGCGCCTTTAGCGCCGGCTCCTCCTCCCCCAACAGCTCGGCATAGCCGGCGATATGGCGGAACGGGGCCCGCAGGTCATGGGAGATGGAGTAGGAGAATGCCTCCAGCTCCTTGTTGGACCGCTGCAGCTCCTCCGTCAGTTGGGCGCGTTCCTCCGCCCGCTGCAGCACGAAGTTGACGATGGCGCCCCGGAAGTCGGCGGCGCTCAACAGCTCGGCCGGGCGCCAGGGCTGGGCCCGTTGCCGCACCTCTTGCTTCCACGCCTCGAACGACAGGCGGGGATGCAGCCGCCCGGCGACATCCACGGTCTTGCTGGCGCGGGGGTCGCCGCCCCAGCGCACCGTCTCCACCACCTCGGGCCGGAACCAGAAGATGAAGCTGGCATGGATGCGGGAGATGGGCACGGCGATGACGCCGCTGGCCACGTCCGCGATCTCCGCGCCCGGCGGCCAGTCCGCCGCCAGGCTGCTGGTGGAATAGAGTTGCTCGATGTTTCGGGTCCGCAGCCAGTCGGCCAGGGCGAGGATGCTCTGGATGGGGGGCGCCTTGCCGGTGGACAGCACGATGCCGTCGGTAACCACGGCCGCGCCGGCGCTGTTGGTCAAGGCCAGCCACTGGGGCGCGCAATCCACCAGGCCCGCCTGGAAGGCCGGTGCCCGCGCCAGATGGGCCACCAATTCCGTTTCTATGGATTTCAGCCTCAGCCGCTCGTCGATTTCCGCCGCCCGTTCCCGCGCCGCGATCTGCTGCGCCACGATGCGCCCAAGGAAGTCGCAGGCGGCGCGGATGGGCGGGCCGATGTAGCGGGGCTGGGCATGGTGGCAGGAGATCAAGCCCCACAGTCGGCCATCGATGACGATGGATATGGACAGCGAGGCCGCGGTGCCCATGTTGCGCATGTATTCCAGATGCACGGGCGACACGCTGCGCAACGCCACGAAACTCATGTCCAACGGCGCGCCGTCCGCCGGGCACAAGGCTGGCACCAACGGAATGGGCGCATATGTTGCCGTGGGAATGAGGCGGAGCCGGTTCAGCCGGTACAGCTCGCGCGCCTGGGCCGGTATGTCGGACGCCGGAAAGCGCAGGTCGAGGTAGGAGGGCAGGGTGCCGTCGCCATTCTCCGCGATGACCGTGCCGTTCCAGTCCTCGTCGAAACGGTAGACCATGACCCGGTTGAAGCCGGTGAGGGCCCGCACCTCCGCTGCCACGCCGGCGCAGATGTCCGCCACCGTGGTCAGCCCGTCGGACCTGTCCAGGAAATTGCGCAGCAGTTGGTTCAGGCTGGCGTTGCGGGCCCGCTCCGCCTCATCGAAGGCCTCGAACTCCAGGATCACACCTTGCGCGACCTGCTGGCCGGTGACATGGAAGGTCCGGCCGTCGATCTGGTATTGCTCAAGGAAGCCGGTTTCCGCGCCGGCGAGCCAGCGGCCGACATCCCCTTCCAATGCTGATCCCGGGCCCACCAGGTCACCCAGCGTCTGGCTGCCGTCAAGGGCGACGGGACGGTCGAGGATGGCGCCGAGGTTGGCGCTGGCCTGCACCAGGACCAGGTCGGCCGGCCGAAACACGGCCACCGCGCCATGCGGCTGGATGCCGCCGGGGATGCGGATGGGTTCCCGGGCGCACTGGTCCAGCAATTCCTGGGGAACCAGAGGCACGGACGGGGACGGGGAATCCACCGCCCTGCCGTTTTCGCCCTGTCCTGGATTGTGTGACGTGACCACGGGTTATCCCATCTGTCCGCACGGCCACTGACCGCACGCACTGCGAGTATTTAAGTCAATTGCCGGACGCGGCTCAGTTTTCTGACACCCGACGGCGGTCATGGCTAGCCTCATAATGGTACAGGGCCTGCTCGCCCGCCTTCTGGAATAAACCGAAGGACAGGATCGCGGCCTCCACGGCCTGCGCCTGACGGGTTGGGTCCGACGGCTCCGCGTTCAACAGCGCCAGGAAGTCGCGCCAATACGGCCGTCCCCGGCCGTGGGCCAGAAAGCGGGTGGCAAGCGGTATGCGTGGGTCGCCGCCAGCCAGGGCCCGGCGCAACAGCACCTCACCCCCCAACCGCGATCCTTCCAGCACGTACAGGTGCCCCAGGGCTTCGGCCCGGCAGCGGATTGTGGGTGTCTCCACCAGGATGGCCGGCGGATCGCCCCATGCTTCCAGCGCCGCCAGATCCGCCACAAGGGCGTGCCGGCGGCGCCGTTCGGGCCAGTCGGGCAGGATGGCGTCCACACCTGCGGCTTCAAGGCTCAGTTCCACGGCACGCAAGGCGGGATGCTGGGCCTTCAGCAGCAGGGTGTAGTCCGGCAGGTGGCGGATATCCAGGCCGGCGAACTGCTGATCCAGGGCGGCGTGGCACGCCGCCGTGCCGGCGCGCAGCACCTCTCTGAATTCCGTCACAGGCGTCCCTTTCACTGTTCAAACACCAAAAGTCACATAACGCCCGGTGCCGGGATTTCAATACAGCGACCGGCTATCAAAGGTAAACCTCCGGCCGGGGGCGCCGGTGGTCGGCCTATTCTCTTGGGTGGAGGTTGGTCGCCTTCACGCGGCCATTCCCGCGAGGAACCCACCGCGCAGTCCCGGGGTTGCTGTATCCGTGACCTGGGTCCCGCCGCGGGCCGCCATGGAGGATTCCCCCAATGGAACGCAAGAAAGATCATGTCGTCCTGTCCGCCCGTGAGGCGCGGGGGGCGACGCTGGGACGGCCGGTCTTGGCCGTGCTGCTGACCAGCCTGGCCTTGGTGATCATCGCTTTCGTCCTGGCCTGGTGGCTGGGGAAGTGGTGGTAGGGGGGCGGCGAGGGCGTGCGGCATCATGGCGATCCCGACGGATATTCGCATCGGTATTTCTGGCTGGACCTATGCCCCGTGGCGCGGGGCCTTTTATCCGCCGGACCTGCCGCAACGGCGCGCGCTGGAATACGCCAGTGGCGTCTTTCGCAGCATAGAGATCAACGGCACCTTCTATGGCCTGCAAAAGCCGGACGTCTTCGCCCGATGGGCGGCTGAAACGCCGTCGGGCTTCGTTTTCGCCGTCAAGGCGCCCCGCTACATCACGCACATCCGCCGCTTGAGGGAACCCCTGGCGCCGCTGGCCAATTTCCTCGCCTCCGGGCTGCTTCGGCTGGAGGACAAGCTGGGGCCCATCCTATGGCAGTTCCCGCCCAGCTTCCGGTTTGATGCCGCCTTGCTGGATGATTTCCTGGCGCTGCTGCCCCGCGACACCGAGCACGCCGCGGATTTGGCCCAGCGCCATGATGCCAACCTGAAGGCCCGCGCCTGGATGCGGCCCGGCCCCCATCGCCGACTGCGCCATGCGGTCGAAATCCGCCATGACAGCTTCCGCGATCCGGCGTTCACGGATCTGTTGCGTCGCCACGGCGTGGCATTGGTGTGCGCCGACACGGTCGAATGGCCGCGCCTGATGGACCTGACCGCCGACTTCGTCTATTGCCGCCTGCACGGGTCCAGCGAGCTTTATCGCAGCGGTTATGGGGAGGATGAGCTGGACCGATGGGCGCGGCGGGTCAAGGCCTGGACGGCGGGCCGGCCGCTGGCGCCGGGCGATTATGGGCCGCGCGATTATGTCGAGCCCCCGGCGGACGCCCACCCGTCTCCCCGCGACGTCTTCCTCTATTTCGACAACACCGACAAGTTGCGGGCCCCCGACGATGCCCGGGCCCTTGTTGATCGCCTGAAGCCAGGCGCCGGGAGCAGTGAGGGGAGGGACGCATGAACCATGACGACCCCGTCAAGGACACGGTGCCGGCTGAGGCGCGTTCGCCGGTAACGCTGACGCACGCCGACCGTGTGTTGGACCCGGTGTCCCACCTTACCAAGCAGGGCTTGGCCACTTACATGAGGGCGGTGTCGGCCCGCATGTTGCCCTTGGTTGCCGGCCGCCTTCTCAGCCTGCTGCGCTGTCCCGAAGGAACGGCGCAGGCCTGCTTCTTCCAGCGCCATGCCACCGTCGGCACGCCGGTGCAATGGCGCCGCAAGCTGGTGAAGGAGAAGGACGGGCGGGCCATCAACTATGTCTACCTGACCGATGTCGACGGACTGGTTGCGGCGGCCCAGATCGGCGTGCTGGAACTGCACCTCTGGGGCAGCCAGGCGCGTAAGCTGGAGTCCCCGGACCGCCTGGTGTTCGACCTGGATCCCGATCCCGACCTGCCCTTCAGCGAGGTCAAGGCCGCGGCGGTGGCCGTGCGGGACGTCTTGGCCGCCCTGGACCTCGCCAGCTTCCCCCTGCTGACGGGGGGCAAGGGCGTCCACGTCGTCGCCCCGCTGGGGCCGGGTGCCGGGGGCGGGCGGCGGCAGTGGCCGGTGGTGTCCGCCTTCGCCAAGGCGGTGGCCGAACAGCTGGTTGAGGCGCGGCCCGACGCCTACGTCGCCACCATGAGCAAGGCGCGCCGTCAGGGTCGAATCTTCATCGATCATTTTCGCAACGCGCGCGGAGCCTCCGCTGTAGCACCCTATTCCCCCCGGGCCAAGCCGGCGCGGGCGGGTGGCGGTACTCCCATCGCCTGCCCCGTGACGTGGGAGGAATTGGCGGCGGCGGAACGGGCCGACATCTACACCACGGCCGACGCCCCGGCCCTGATGCGCCGGCCCGATCCCTGGGCCCGATATTTCGAGATGCGGCAGGATCTGGGAGCTGGTGCCTGTCGCGTGCTGGGCGTGAAGGTGGGGGCGGGGGCCTACAGCTCATGAGCCATGAAGCGGTCACCCTGGCCGTGCTGATGTACGGCATCGTCCCCTTGTGGTTCATGGCGGGCCTGGCCGACTGGCTGTGCCATCGCGCCACCGACATCCAGCACACCACCGGCGCCAAGGAATCGCTGTTGCATCTGCTGATGTTCAGCGAGGTGGCGGTGCCTCTGCTGGCGTGCCTGTTCCTGGAAATCAACGCCCTGGTCATCGCCCTCATGGTCGTGGGCTTCCTGGCGCATGAGGCGACGGCGCTATGGGACGTCAGCTATGCCGTCACCCGGCGGCACGTCTCACCCATCGAGCAGCATGTGCACAGTTTCCTGGAACTGGTGCCGCTGATGGCCTTGATCTTGGTGGGCACCTTGCACTGGCAGCAGGCGCTGGCCTTGGTGGGGCTGGGCCCGGAACCGGCGCGGTTCGCCCTGAGGTGGACGCTGGGCGATCTGCCCGTGGGCTATGTCGCCACCATACTCGGCGCCGCCTTCATGGTGGAGTTCCTGCCCTATGTGGAGGAGCTGGTGCGCGGATGGCGCGCCGCGGGCGGCCGCCTTGTGCCCGCGCGCCGGCCGGCGGAGGGCAAAAGGCATGCCTGAGGCGGTGGACATGATCGGCTGGGCGGCGGCCGTTGTGCTGTTCCTGACCCTGGCCGGCCAGATCCGGACGCAGTGGCGGGAACGCTCCACCAAGGGTGTGTCGCCGTGGCTGTTCGCCGGGCAGATCGCCACCTCCATCGGCTTCGTCGTCTATTCATGGGCGTTGGGCAACTGGGTGTTCGTCACCACCAATGCCGTGATCCTGGCCACCGCCATCGTGGGACAGGGGCTTTACCTTCTTCAACGCCGCGGGATCGAACGGTCCGGGAAACGGCCCGAGGCCGCTGAATGAGCGACGGGGCGGGCCTGGTCTATGTCGGCGACAGCGAACCTGGCATCCGCCGCGTGAAATGCGGCACGGGCTTTCGCTATCGCCTGCCGGATGGCGGCACGGTGCGGGACCCGGCGTTGCGCGCCCGCATCAAGGCGCTGGTGATCCCGCCCGCCTGGACCGACGTGTGGATCTGCCCCGATCCTTATGGCCACCTCCAGGCCACGGGCCGGGATGCCAAGGGGCGCAAGCAGTACATGTACCATCCCGCCTTCCGCCAAGCCCGGGATGGCGCCAAATTCCATCACCTCATCGACTTCGCCCGGCAGTTGCCGCGCATCCGCGAACGCGTCGCGGCGGATTTGACGCTGCCCGGCCTGCCCCGTGACAAGGTTCTGGCCACCATCGTCCACCTGTTGGGCACCACCTTGATCCGTGTGGGCAACGCCGACTATGCCCGCACCAACCAGAGCTATGGCCTGACCACCCTGCACGCCGCCCATGTCAGTGTCGAGAAATCGGCCCTGCGGTTCGACTTCAAGGGCAAAAGCGGCAAGATATGGCGCCTGAAGGTGACCGACCGGCGGGTGGCGCGCATCGTCAAGGCCTGCCAGGAATTGCCGGGGCAGGCCCTGTTCCAGTACCTGGATGGCGACGGCCACCGGCGGGAGGTCAGTTCCGCCGACGTGAACGACTACCTTCGCGATGCGACGTCCGGGCCGTCGGGCGCGTCATCTGGCCACGCAAAGGGGGCCCGCGCAGAGGGCGGCATCACGGCCAAGGACTTCCGCACCTGGGCGGGCACGGTGATGATGGCGCTGGCGCTGAGCGACAGCCCGCCACCCACCAGTCCCACCCATGGCCGCCGCATGGTGACTGCGGCCTTGAAGCGGGTGGCCGCGCGGCTGGGCAATACGGTGGCCATCTGCCGCCAATGCTATGTCCACCCCGTGATCATGGACGATTACCTGGCGGGCCGCTTCCATCTGCGTCTGCGGCGGGACGGGCCGCCCGGACTGTCGCCGGCCGAGGGCGCGGTGCTCACGGTGCTGCGCCGGGCGGAAAAGACGCGGGAGATGGGAACCTGAGCGTTGCCAGGGGGTTGGGGGCCAGCGTCGTCCCGCCCGTCGATCCGGCCCGCGCCACTTTCCCCGTCCCGCTTCCCGCTTCGCCCTGGAGAAGACACCCCATGTCCGACACCCGCTTCGATGACATGCCCGTGCGTCCCTTGCCGCCCACGCCCAGCCCCACGCCGGACGCCCCCTTTCAGCCGGCGGCCGGCAAACCCGCGATGCCCGGCGTGCCCTTCGTTGGCGGCGACACCGCCAAACAGCGGGACTTGGCGGCGGATACCCATGAGGCCGGCGTTGCCCTGACCACCAACCAGGGCCTCAAGGTCAGCGACGACCAGAACTCCCTGCGCGCCGGGCCGCGCGGACCGACGCTGATGGAAGACTTTCACCTGCGGGAAAAGATCACCCATTTCGACCATGAGCGCATTCCCGAGAGGGTGGTGCACGCCCGTGGCGCTGGCGCCCATGGGGTGTTCCAGGTCTACGAGCCCCTGACCGACCTCACGACCGCGGCGCCGTTCCAGGACTCGGCCAAGGAAACGCCGGTGTTCGTGCGCTTTTCCACCGTGGCCGGTTCGCGCGGGTCGGCCGACACGGTGCGGGACGTCCGGGGCTTCGCCGTGAAGTTCTATACCGAGGAAGGGGTGTGGGACCTGGTGGGCAACAACATGCCGGTCTTCTTCATCCAGGACGCCATCAAGTTCCCCGACCTCATCCACGCGGTGAAACCGGAACCGCATAACGAGATACCGCAGGCCCAGTCCGCCCACGACACCTTCTGGGACTTCGTGTCCCTCACCCCGGAATCGGCCCACATGCTGATGTGGCTGATGAGCGACCGCGCCATTCCCCGCAGCTACGCCACCATGGAAGGCTTCGGCGTCCACACCTTCCGCCTGGTCAATGCCGAGGGGAGGGCGCGCTTCGTCAAGTTCCATTGGAAGCCGCTGAAGGGCGTCTTCAGCCTGGTGTGGGACGAGGCGCAGAAGACGGCCGGCAAAGACCCCGACTTCCACCGCCGCGACCTGTTCGACGCCATTGAGCGCGGTGACTTTCCCCAATGGGAGCTTGGCCTGCAGGTGATCGAGGAGGAGGATGAGTTCGAGTATGGCGTCGACATCCTGGACCCCACCAAGATCATCCCGGAAGAGGTGGTGCCGGTTCGGCGCGTCGGCCTCATGACCCTGACGGCCAACCCGGGAAACTTCTTCGCCGAGACGGAACAGGTCGCCTTCCATGTCGGCCATGTCGTCCCGGGCATCGACTTCACCAACGATCCGCTGCTGCAGGGGCGCCTGTTCTCTTACCTCGACACCCAATTGCGGCGGGTGGGCCCCAACTTCGCGGAACTGCCGATCAACCGGCCCTTGCAGCCGGTGGACAACAACCAGCGTGACGGCATGGGCCGCCGTCAGATCGACAAGGGCCGGGTTGCTTACTTCCCCAACAGCCTGGCCCATGGCTGCCCCATGCAGTCGCCCGAGGCCGCCGACGCCTTCCGCAGCTATGCGGAGAAGGTGGATGGTGCCAAGGTCCGCGTCCGCAGCGCCAGTTTCGGCGACCATTTCAGCCAGGCCGCCCTGTTCTGGAACAGCATGTCGACCTGGGAGCAGGATCACATCGCCGCCGCCTTTTCCTTTGAATTGAACCAGTGCACCGATTCCCTGGTGCGCCAGCGGGTGATGGACGACATCCTGGGCAATATCGCCCCGGATCTCGCCCAGGCGGTTTCCGCCCGTACAGGCTTATCCCTGGCCGGCGCCAAGCCGCATCCGCCATCCGTGCCCGACGTTGGACGCTCCCCCGCGCTCAGCCAGGATCGTCGGGCCGAGGACATCCGCGGTCGCAAGGTGGCCGTGCTGGTCGACGCTGGCGTGGAGGCGGAACAGCTCAGCATCATCCAGGAAACCCTGATGGATGAGGAGGCGATTGTGGAGGTTGTGGCCCCAGTCGCCGGCACCATCACCGGCGGCGATGGCAACCCCGTGCCGGTCACCCGGGCGGCACCCAACGCCGCTTCCGTCCTTTATGACGGCGTCATCGTCCTGGGTGGGGGGCTGGCCAGCGCCATGGGGGAGATGGGCCACACCCGCCATTTCATCAATGAAGCCTTCCTGCACGGCAAGCCCATCGCCGCCATCGACGCGGGCGAGGGCGTGCTCGCCGCCGCCCACTTGCCGACGCTGGTGAAGGAACAAGGTGTCATCACCGGGGAAGCGCTTGAGGAAATGCTGACGCTGTTCGTGGAGGCGTTACGCCGTCATCGCTTTCCCCAGCGTGATGTCAGGCTGGTGCCAGCTTGAGGGCCGCTTTGCGGGACCGCCCCGCCCGGCTTCAGTGTTTGCGCTTCTTGTGCGTGTCCAGCCGGTCGACCAGGTCCAGAAGGTGTTGGGGGACGGGCTCGCCCGCCTCGTCCTCGAACATCTCACGCAACGACCGCTCCAACGCGTCGTGCGGCCCAGGTGGCATTGGCCGGGTACCGGCGGTCAGCAGCGGACGTTTGCCTTGCGGCGCGCCATGGGGGGGCTTGGGCGGCTTGGTCATGAGGGACCCCTTCAGTCGTGGCCCCCTGCTTGGCGGCCTTGTTGGCTGGTGCGCCCTCCGCCCCATGGCAGCCAAGCGATGCCAGCGGGGGCCGGCGGCGGTGTCCATGCCTGGAGTCGCCGCCCGGCGCCCATGCGCTACTTTAATCCACGTTGGGCCTTAATGCACGTTGGCGGCCATTCCACTGCCCCCGGCCAGCGGGGAGGCCGCGACGACGGCATCGGGAAGCCTCATGGTCATGTCATCCTCCAGCCTCAGCACACCCGACCGCAGGCTATCGCGGAAGGCCTCGCGGGCCAGGTCGATTTCGCGGTCCACCGCTTCCTGCGACAGCCCCAGGATCCAGGCCGCCTCTGCCGTCAGGAAGCCCTCCACCGCCGTCAGCAGCAGGGCCTCGCGCCGTTCACAGGGCAAGGCGCGCAGCAACCCGCCGGGCGCCAAGGTCTGCGCCTCGGGGGCCTCGTCGCCCAGTTCCAGATGGCCCCCGGCGTAGATGCGGTGGAACAGACGGAACAGGGCCACGCGGTCCACATCCGGCCCCAGGATCGCCACGCCATCCTGCACCAGCGTCTCCAGCACCATGCGGACATAGGCGTCGCCGCTGGCGCCGCTGCCGGTTAGGGCGCGGGCGTAGCGGCGCAGGTAGGGAAGTTGGGACGAGATCATTTCCGCCGCGGTCTCGGTCGGAACGGCAGCAGTGGGTTTCGGAGCGGTGGGCATGGAAGCGGTGGGGGGGATGCGATGCGGGGGCATGACCGGCGTCTCTCCTGTTTATGTTGGTCTTCGACGGCGTGTTGATCGCGATGGCCAGCTGTCGACGTCCCAACCCGGCGATGGCGGGGAAAGTTTCCTCGGGCCGGAACTTTCCCCGGCGCGCCTGATACGGCGCACGCCATAGTGAATTCGTTTGGTATAGGCGCTTTCGCCTAAGACAAATACGCAAAGGTGGAAAAATAGAGGCGTCCGGTCCCCTCCCGGAAAAGCCAGAGACGCCCCAGTCTTAAAGGTCTATTGTTGCCCTGCACGTCACAGAACGTGGGGCGATACACCTAATCGTCCTGACGACCTCATCTATCCGATTCCTGAGAAATTTGGTTTTCTTGGGAGAATCCCGATAGGGGGCATAATATGCCATCTGATTTATTGTCGGCGAGCCCGGCAGCGGGCCCGCACGCTCCGGAATTCCGCGACGAAGTTTTGCGCCTGTTGCCGGCCCTGCGGGCCTTCGCCCGCTCACTGACCAGCAACGCCGCCGATACCGACGACCTGGTGCAGGATTGCGTTGTCCGGGCTTGGTCGCACGCGGACCAGTTCACCCCCGGCACCAACCTGCGCGCCTGGTTGTTCACCATCCTGCGCAATCGCCACTATTCCATCGCCAAGCGCCGCCAGCGCGAGGTGGCCGACCCCGATGGTTTCCATACCGCGCGGCTCATGATGGAGCCCGCGCAGGAATGGGGCATCGCCGGCCGGGAGCTCAAGGCCGCCCTGGCATCCTTGCCGGAAGACCAACGTGAAGCCCTGATCCTGGTGGGCGGCGCTGGCGTCAGCTATGAAGAGGCGGCGGAGATCTGCGGCTGCGCCCTGGGCACCATCAAGAGCCGGGTGAACCGGGCGCGCACCAAGCTGGCCGGCCTCATGGGCCTGCCCAACCGGGTTGTCCCGTTGAGCGGCACCAGCCTGCCGGCCGGGGCCGACGCGACCTCCACCACGCAATGGACCCGGCATTGATGCCGGTCAGGCGAGTGATCGCGCGTTAATGTCTTGGGCGATTGTGGGGGGCGATTGCGAGGCGGTGGCGCCAATACGGCGCCAGAGTGGAACCATGGCCGCTTCCGGTGGTTGTTCAGGCGGTTAGCAGCCGCCTTCCAACAACCTGGCGGAGCCTCTCGAGCAGCTCGACGGGCGCCTCGGGCAAGGCCCGCACAATCGGAGGAGTTACCATGAAACGCGCGAACCTGTATCTGGCCGCCGCGCTCGGCATGTCCGCCCTGGGTGGCGCTTTGGTCCTGCCCGCCGCGCCGTCGTTGGCGCAGGGCACCACGCAACGCATCGCGACCACCAAGGTTGACGTGGCCAACGTGGCCACGGGCCATCGGTCATCCAAGATCGTCGGCGCCAAGGTCGTGAACGACCAGAACGACACCGTCGGCACTGTCGATGACCTGATCATCTCGCAGAAGGACAGCGTGCCGTATGCCATCCTGTCGGTGGGCGGCTTCCTGGGCGTCGGTGATCGCCTGGTGGCGGTCCCCTACAGCGCCCTGCAGGTCACTGACGACAGGGTGGAATTGCCCGGCGGCAACAAGGACGTGCTGATGAAGCAGCCGGCCTTCCATTACGCCAAGAGCTGAGCATAGCCATCTTGGCAAAGGCGAAGGCCCGCGGGGAACGCCCCCGCGGGCCTTTGTCGTACGCATTCAGCTCCGCCGGCCGAAAATGAAGCCGAGGACAACGCCGAAGGCGGTGTAGGCCACCGGGGCGCTGGTCAGGATATCGGTCAGCTTGGTCCCCAGGCCGCTTTCTGCCTGTCGGCGTGGCGGGGGGGCCTCGCCCGTGCCGTGATAGGCGCCCTCCGCCAATTGCTCGAGCTTGGTTCGGGGGCGGGGGCGCGGCGGAGACAGGGGCGGTTCGCTGGGCGGCGCGTAAGAGGCCATGGCCTTCCTCCATTCAATGTGTCTTGCGGCGGGCGGATCCCGCGATGGGGCCTATCCTGCCGTGATGGTGAAAACCGCCGGGGCGCCGGCGCTGTTCCCCCATCCCGGCAATTAGGACGGAACCACGCCCGGCTTGGGGCTCGGCTTGGGGTATTGCTCCCCCGGTGTTGAACGGCCTGAAGTCTGCCCAGCGGGGCGTGAGGCCCATAGCGCGCGGAGAGGCGCATGACGAATGAGCCCAGCCAACCTGAAAAGGCCCCGGAACTCAGCCAGCCCGGATATCCGGCGACAAGCCCTGTAGGAGGGGCTGTCGACGCCCCGCTGCCGGTCGGCCGATGCGCTGGCTATATCTATTTCAAGACCGCGGTGCCCCTGTTCATCGACCGTCAATTGGATGGGGCGTATGGCCATGCCCGGATACATGCAGGGGCTTGGGCCCCGCTTCGAAGTCCCCGAGGCTACCAAAGCCGCATGAGGCTGGCAGAGGTGTACTGGTCCGCCATCTGCGCCGTTGTGGAGGTGGACGACGTGGCCAATATGCGCAAGGCGCTGGGCGCCCACCGTCGCACCCTGCCGGACGGCTACCCCACCGACGTGCGCCACCCCAGCCCCGAAACCGTCTCTAGCCCCCACACCGACAGCTGGCAGAACGGGACGGCGCATGCGGGGACGGGCGCGGCGGAGGGTGGCCGCTGATTCACCAGCGGCCGGATGGCGTCAGGGTTGGATGCCATATTTGGCGAATTCCGTGGCGACGTCCGCGTATTGCGCTTTCGCCTGGGCGATGTCGTCGGCGCCCGCCTCCGTCTCTCCTTTGCGCAGGTGCGCGATGCCCCGTCCGAAGAGCGACATGGAACTGTTGGGCCGCAGCTTCAGAGCCCCGTCATAGCTGGCGATGGAGTCGTCGTACCGGCCGAGCCGCAGCAGCACGAAGCCGCGACTATCCAGAGTTGCGGAGGTGGGCTCCTCAGCCTGTTTCTGGGCCAGTGCCGCGTCGCAATCGGCCAAGGCCCCCTCAAGATCGACGTTGGCCAAGGCCTTCGTCCAGCACATGTTGTTCAGGGACCAGGGATTGGTGACCAGCGCCCTGGCGGCCGCGAAATCCTTCGCCGCCAGATCAGCCTTTTGTTGCCGGGAATAGGCGATGCCCCGCATGAGCAGGTTATTGGAGTCTTTTGCGTTGATTTCCATCGCCGCTGTGTAAGCGGCCACCGCCGCTTCCAGGTTGCCAGCGTCCATCGCTAGCCTTCCCTGCATCTGCCGGGCCGCTATATAGCTCGGGTCCAGTTTCACGGCAGCGTCCAGATCGGCCTGCTTTGCCGCCCTGTCGGTATCGGGGCGAACGGCCGCCCGCATTGTGTAGGCCGCCGGCGTTGGCTGGATTTCCAGTGACTGGGTCAACACACGCACGGCGTCAGCGTTGCGCTTGAGCCAGGCGTAAATATTGGCTGCGGCAATATACGCCGCTGTTGTGTTCGGGTTGGCGTCAACGACGCGCTGCCCTTCCGCCAGCGCCTTATCCGGCATGCCCATGGTGAAAAAAATCTGTGCGCGATAGCTATAGCCGTCCAGCCATTCGGGGTGCTGGTGCAATACGGCGGCGAGGTCGTCCAGGGCGCGGTCATAATCCTTCATCCGGATATAGGCCTGGGCCCGGTGCGTCAGCGTGAATTCGTTATTGGCGTCGATTTCCAGTGAGGTCGACAGGGCCGCCACGGCCTCCTTCAATTGGCCGCGCTGTGCGGCCACCAAGCCCCTTCCTTGAAACACATACGCATTGCGGGGATCGATGGCGCTCGCCTTATCGAAATCCTGATCCGCTTGATCCAGTTCACCCAACCAGTAATGGGCAAGGCCCCGGTCAGCGATTGCGGTTGCCATTTTGGGATTCAACGCTTCCGCCTTGTTGAAGTCCGCGATGGCCTCTTTGTATCTCTTCGCCCGCATCAGGTTGTAGCCACGATCGGTGTATTCGTCGGCGGTCGTGAGTTGCCGGCCTAGGAGGGTTTCGATGTCCTTGGGCGTTGCCGCATAATCACGCGGCATGTAGACGTAAACGGTGCTGTTGTTGAGCTCCCGCAGCGCTTGTTGCACCGCTGGGGCATCCTTGGCCGGGAACTCGGGGGCGATGCTGCGCCGGGTCGCCTCGACGGTTAAGGTTCTGCCTGCCAGCGTCGCTACGCGGTGATACTGCGTGGCTCCGATGGTACGGTCGACATTGGCGCCGTCGCTGACATGGAATCCACCGCCATCGTAGGGCAGCAAGATGGTTTCCACATTCCGCGTATAGGTCGGGAAAGCCACGGCGTAGGGCGCGTCTTCGTGGGGGCCGGGGGTACGTTTCAGGTCGGCTTTGTACCCCATGCCAACCCCGTCGATTTCATATCGGTTGTATTGCCAGTCCATGCGGGCCACGCCGTCCATGATCAGCGTTTCCGTCTCCGCCGTGTCGTCATAGGTGGCGGACACCGAGGTCACGTCGACGAAGTCATATTGCTTGCGCCAATATTCGTTCAGGCCGCGCTGCAGATCGGCGGGCATGAGATTGGCCAGCTGTTGTTTCAGGCCTATGGCTGCGATGCCGGTGAAAACGCTTTCGACATGTATCGGTGCGGGGGGATGTATCCCAGCGGACGCGTCGACGCGTACCGTGGTGCTGACGGTGGGGCGGTCCAGAGGGCCGGGCATGATGGGGATCAGCGTTGCCCCCTTCTCGGCCAGCGGTAATCCCCAATGAAAACTCGGAGTGGGCAGGCGATCCAAGGTGCGGTCCTCCATCCGTGTCCCGTCCAGCCAATAATCCTTGCCGCCCACCGTGGCACGGACCAGGACGTGATTGAAGTGCTGCAAGGCCGGCAGGCGCGCCTCCATCCCGTCACCGTCCACGGTGTTGACCAACACCGCGCTGGCGGTGATGCCCAGTTCGTGCAGCAAGGCAAGCAGCAACGCTGTCTTGGCCTTGCAGTCGCCGAACCTGCGGCTCCAGGTTTCGTCCGCCGTCGCTGGCACCAGCGCCCCGTCATTCAGCCCCAGGAAGACGTAGCGGACTTGATCCTGCACCAGGGTCAGCGCCGCTGCCGCCTGAACCTTGGGGTCGGGCGACAGGGCCCGCAGCCGCGCCACTTCAGCCTTCAGCGGCGATTGCTCGGTCAAGGTGGCCGCGTGAGCGAACAACGGGTGCATAAGGCTGGAGACGGCCGCCCATGAGGCAAAGTCGCTGACCTGGATCTCGCGACGCTGCACGAAGCGCGTCGGCGCTCCTGCCGGTTGTATCAGCGCCTGTGTGTCATCCTGCGCCAGCGTCAGCTCCACCGTTTCGCCGTCCCGGCTTTCCTTGGCGCCGGGCAGCGCCTCGCTGGCTTTCCAGTGGGGTGATTGCTTCCGGGGCCACAGGGCACGCAACGACAGATGGCCGGTGGGCAGGTCCGCGAGGGCGGTCAGCGTCCAGTCGGCCGCCCCTTTCAGCACGGGGTCGTTGCGTTTCAAGGTGTAGGCGAGGTTCAAGATGTCGCCCACGCGCAGGTCCTCGGGTTGCAACGCGGCGGTCAGCACGCCGTCAAGCGCCGCATACTCAAGGTTTTGTTCACGGCGGAGGACAGTGAAGGACTGCCTGGCCAGCACATCGATGACCTCACCATCACGGATGATGTTGAGTTTATGTATGATCAGGGTGTCGGTGGATGGCTTCCACGGCAGGGTCAACGTCCCGACGGCGGCCAGGCCCTGCGGTGTCTGAATTCGGGTCGCCGTCTCAAGGAAGAATTCCGTGCCGTTCGGCGTGAAATTCAGTTGCTCATCTTGCAGCAACAGTTGAATGGCGGCCTCGCCCTTCGGGCCTATCTTCGAGGGGAGGGCGGGTTGCTTTACCCAAGCAGCGGCGGGTCCCCGCAGAGGCGCGTCGGTGGCCTTGGCCTCGCCCGGCTGGATGCCCCAAGCAAAGGACAATACAATCCACGCCCACATATACCGCATCGGCTACCCCCAAAGATTAATACGCTTGAGGATAGCGGTCTCGCCGGCATTTGCAATTCGGCGCTGGCGTGGTGTGGATGCATCTTTCGCGCAATTTTTGTGCAGATACCCCGTCCCTAAAAGCTCCCCGCCGCCGCGCGGTAGGTCATGCCCTCCACCCCGTGCAGGAAGCCGTTGCTGAAGCGCCGGCCGGGGCACAGGTCGCGCAGGCGGTCGCGGGCCGGGGCTACTGGCACGCTGCCGTCCAGCACGGCGCGGAAGGTTTCCGTCACCGCCACCATGTCGCAATCCTGCGGCGACAGGCGGAAGCGGGCCACCCCCAGCGAGCGTAGGCGGTCCAGGTCGCACAGCAGGTCCAGGTAGCTGCCCGACAGGGTTTGTACCCCGTTCACTGCCAGGAAGGGGGCGCCGTCCAAGGTGTCCAGGTCCATGCCGTCGGGATGCTTTTCACAGACATAGCGACAGCCGTCCTTATGCAGGCCATGTGCGCGGGCATGGTAGCAGCGGGCGGAGATGGCCAGCGGCAGCCGGCCGAAGGCCTGCACCTCAAGCTGCGTGCCCGTGGCCAAGGCGGCCCCCGCCAACGCTGCAATGGCGTCGGCTGTCAACTCGCCCGGCAGGCACACCCGCGTGGCGCCCTGGCGCGCCATCAGTTCCAGGGTGCTGGGGTTGTACACGGCGACCAGGGGGCCGATGGCGTGCGGGCGGCCGGCGCAGGCGGCCACCGCGGTCAAGTCGTTGGCCTCCACCAGGAAGTCGTCGCTGGCCGCCAGGTCCATCACGCCTTGGCGTTCGCGCGCCTGCATGACCAGGGCCAGGCTGCCCAGCACCACCTCCTTGCCGGCGCGGCGCAGCCGTTCCGCCACCTCGGGGATGTCGCCGTCGAAGAAGGGTGCCCGCTTGGAACACACCACCTCTCCCAGCACGACGGTGTCGACCGGCGCCTCATCCGCGATGCGGGCGTAGAAGTCGCGGCGCCGGGCCGCCGGCCAGTGGAAGTGCAGCGGGCCCAGGGTCAGCTTGGGACGGTCGAGGCTCATGATCATCCTCCCTTTCAGCGCCAGCGCCGGTCATAGGCGCCGGCGGTGGCGCGGCCGCCTTCCATCTCGCTGGCCAGCCCCCGGGCCAGGTCGGGCACGGTGAAGCCGCCCGACAGGGCGGCGTCGATGGCGCGGCGGAATTCCCCCACCACGCGGGTGACATAGGCGCGGCCCCGCTGGCGGCCCTCGATCTTCAGGGCACGGACCCCCGCCTTGATCAGGCCGGGGATGTGGTCGGCGGCGTTCAGGGAGGTCGGCTCCTCGAACAGGTATCCGGTGGTGCCGTTGGCCTGGAACCGTCCCTTGCACAGGGTGGGATAGCCGGCCGGCGCGCCCGCCGGGTGGCGGTCGATGGTGACATCGCCCAGCCGGGAGGTGACATCGCCGCCGGCCTCGCGCCGGAACTGGACGGCCCCGGCGGGGGAGCAGACGCCGTGCGTGTTGGGCGACTGGCCCGTGACATAGCTGGACAGCTGACAGCGCCCCTCCGCCATCACGCACATGCCGCCGAAGGCGAAGACTTCCGTTTCCACCGGCGCCACCGCCGCCGTCAGGTCCGTCACCTCCGCCAGGGTCAGCACGCGGGGCAGGACCACCCGCTGCACGCCGAAGGTCTGGGCCAGATAGCGGATGGCCTCGGGGGTGGAGGCGGCGGCCTGGACCGACAGATGCAGGCGCAAGCCCGGGTGATGGGCCTGGGCATAGGCCAGCAGGCCCAGGTCGGCCAGGATGACGGCGTCCGCGCCGGCCTCGGCCGCATTGTCCACCGCGCGGTGCCAGGTGGCTTCATCCCCCGCCTTGGGGAAGGTGTTGATGGCGATGTAGAGCGACCGTCCAGCCTTATGGGTGCGGGTCGCGGCGGCGCGCATCTCCGCCTGGCTGAAATTCAGGCCGGGGAAGTTGCGCGCGTTGGTCGCGTCGGCGAAGCCGCAATAGACGGCATCGGCGCCGGCCTCCAGCGCCGCGTCCAGGGCGGCCGGGGTTCCGGCGGGGCAGACCAGGGACAGGGATGGCGCGCTCATGGCCGGATCTCCGTTACCGGCTGGCTGGCGGGCTGTATCGCCGCGCGTGCCGCCAGGTGCAGCAGGCTGTCGATCTCGCCATACCAGCGCCGCCCCAGGGACAGCAGGCGCGGGGGCAGCCGGTCTGCCAGGTCGCGCTCCAGCGTGACGTCCGCGCCATCCACGGCGTTGCGCAGGATCAGCACCGCCTCCATATCGCCCTCGATCATCAATTGCCGGCTGAAGAACAGGGAGTCCCCGTCCACCCGCCCTTCCAGCAGGGCCAGCAGCGCACCCAGCGGCGCCCGCAAGGTGGCTGCCGCTGCCGGGGCGGCGTTACCCTCGGCGATGGGCCAGAGGCCCGGCCGAGCCCCCGCCGGCCGCAGCAGGAAGCGCACCGGCAGGTCGCTGGGATCGACCAGGAATGCCCGCTCCCCCAACACCGCCAGCCGGTCGAACACCCCCTGGTGCCGACGGCGCAAGCGGTCGAACGCCGCCTGTGCCAGGCGCGCGGCAACGGGCCCCGTCAGGGGCCGGCCCAGCAGCGGCAGGGGCGGCATCAGGCGCGCCGCCAGCCCGGCCAGCAGCACGGGCGACAGGGGGGGAGGGTCGGTTGGGTCTAGGCTCACGGGATCATCCCCAAGGCTGCCCCAAGGCTGCGCGAAACAGGCTGTGCGGCGGCGGGTGGAAAACCAGTCGACTGTGGGCGGCCGCTGCCGGGAATGTCGTTGACATGGCACAATAATGCGGCGGCGTTGCCCTTGAAACGCCCCCCACCCATCCCGATAAAAGGGAACGGTTTCAGCCACGCATGGTGCGGCCCCCGAATGCCTGCTAATCCGTATTACAATGGTCCGGTGACGGATCATTTTGATGGCGTCCGCTTTTTCAACCCCGGGCAGGCCCCTACAGACCGAAGCCTCTCGGAAATATTGCGCTGGCGCTGGGGCGGAACCCGGCCGATTTGGCCTGAGGCCGCTCCCGGGCGCCAGGTCCGTCCCCGGGAGCGGGTGGACGGCCTGGCCATCACCATGATCGGTCACGCCAGCGTGCTGATCCAGGTGGCCGGCCTGAACCTGCTGGTGGACCCGGTGTGGTCGGAACGGGCCAGTCCCTTCCAGTGGATCGGGCCGCGCCGTGTCAACCGGCCGGGCGTCGCCTTCGATGACCTGCCGCCCATCGACGTGGTGCTGCTGACCCACAACCATTACGACCATCTGGATGTGGGCACGCTGCGGCGGCTCTGGGCCGCCCACCGACCCCGCATCCTGGCGCCTCTGGGCAATGACCGCGTTGTGGCGCGCGAGGTGGGGCCCCTGCCGGTGGAAACGGGAGATTGGGGCCAGACGATCGCGCTCGGCCCCGCCATCACCGCCTGTTTCCACCCGGCCTATCACTGGTCGGCGCGACGCCTGGGTGACCGGCGCATGGCGCTGTGGTGCGGCTTCGTGCTGCGCACGCCCCATGGGCCGGTCTACATAGCGGGCGACACCGGCTATGGCGACGGCGCCATCTTTCGCGATGTCCGGCGGCACCATGGCGCGCCCACCGTCGCCATCCTGCCCATCGGCGCTTATGCCCCGCGCTGGTTCATGAAGCAGCAGCACTGCGACCCGGCGGAGGCCGTGCGCATCCTGGCCGACTGCGGCGCCCGCCAGGGCCTGGCCGTGCATTGGGGCACCTTTCCCCTGTCGGACGAGGAACGCCTGGCCCCCCCGGAAGAGCTGGCCCAGGCCCTGGCGCGCGAGGGTCTGGGCCCCGACCGGTTCAAGGCCCTGGAACCGGGAGACGTCTGGACGGCGCCCTGACGCGCCCGGTCAAGGCGCCGCCTTCCGTCAAAAGTCCAGCGTCAGTGTCAGCAGTTTGACGTCGATGGCCAGCCACACCAGGAAGACCAGGGACAGCGCCACGAGCACGGCCCAGACAATGCTCCAGGGGCGCCGCCCGGCCCGGGTAGCGATGTCGTAGGCGTTCCAGATGGCGGCCACGGTGCCGGCAATGGTGGCCAGCAACACCAGCTGCATCAGGCGCATCCAGATGTCCAGCCGGCCATCCAGGGCATCCACACCGTTGTTGATGACCGACAGCATAATTCCCCAGCCCAGGACGAAGACCAGGACCAGCCAGGCCGCGGCCCGTGTGGCGCGATGCAGGACCAGCGCCCGCCCGGTGATGCCGGGGGTATAGCGGTAGCGGCGGCGCACCAGGGCGACGACGGGCCAGGATAGGGCGGTCAGGGCCAGCACGCCCAGGGCCATCGCCATCACCGGCGTGATCCAGCCGGCGTTCAGCGAGCCCGGCGCCGGCACGAACTCGATGATGGGGGCGTAGGCGCCGATAGAGAACATGACCACCTTGCCGTCCTTCACCACGGCCGCCAGACGCTCCTTGCCTTCCGCGTCCTGCCACAGCCAGGGGCCGACCTCGCGCCAGCGCTTCGGCACCTGGGCGGCGTTCCGCAGGGCGGAGACGGTGATGGTGTCGTCATCGTTCGCCACGATCTGGGCCTCGCCCAGCAGGCTGAACAGGCGCATGAAGTTGGTCTCGGAGCCGCGGCTGCTGATATAGTGCCCGGCCATGAGCCGGGCGTGTTCCTTGGCGGTGGGGGCCGTGGGCAGCTCGGGCTTGGGCTGGGGGAAATAGCGGTCCGTGAAGTCGACGAAGATATGCTCCCGCAGCACATGGGCAGCAGCCTCGCGCCCGGCGCTGTTGAAGGACATGTAGAGGCCGACGCCGTCGTCGATGAACAGGTGCAGGTCGGAATGGAAGACGTCGGTGTCGCCGCCATGGCCCACGATGCGGCGGCCGTTGCGGTCCTCATGGTAGAAGCCCAGCCCCATGGCGGGCAGGCCGGGATAGGGGGTGTTGGCGTTGGCGTACATCTGCTCCGCCGTCGCCTTGTCCAGCAGCGGCCCGCCATGCGCCAAGTGGGCGATCATGAACTGCGCCATGTCGGCGCCGGTGGCGGACAGGGCGCCCGCCGGCGACATATCGATGATCTCGAACGGCTGCGGTTCCTTGGACGCCTGCTGATAACCCTTGGACATGCCACCGGCCAGGTTGGCCGGCAGCGGCTGGACGAAGGTGGAATGCTGCATGCCCAGGGGCGTGAAGATATGGTTCTGGATGTATTGGGCGAAGGGTTCGCCCGACACGCGCTCCACGATATAGCCCGCCATCGAGGCGCCGTAGTTGGAATAGGCCGGGATTTGTCCCGGGGCGTAGATGCGCGTCGGCACCCAGCGCTTCATCGCCTCACCCAGCGGCTTGGCCAGCTTGGGGTCGGTCAGCAGCAGGTACTTGGCCGTCTCCTCGAACCCAGGCGTGTGCGTCATGATATGGCGCAGCGTGATCGGTTTGCCGAAGGCCGGGGGAATCTTGTAGTCCAGATAGTCATTGACGTCCCGGTCCAGGTCCAGCTTGCCGGCCTGCACCTGCTGCATCACCGCCGTCCAGGTGAACAGCTTGGAGATGGAGCCGGGACGGAACAGGGTGCCGGCGGGGTCCACCGGCTTCTTTTCCTTGACGTCGGCATAGCCGAAGCCGCGCTGAGTCAGCACCTGGCCGTCCTTCACCACCACCACCACCGCGCCGGCGATGTCGCCGGTCTGCAGGGCGTAGGGCATGTAGCCGTCCAACCAGGTGTCCACGTCCGCCTTGGTCAGCGTGGACGCGGGCGCCGGTGGACTTTCGGGGGCGGACGTTGGCACCGGGGGCGTGGGCTTAAGGTCGGCGGGGGACTGGGCCGCGGCGACCGAGGCCAGCGCGGCCATGAGAAGCGCTAAGAGGCGAACCTTCCACATCTTGTCCTGTCCTTGCCTTTAGTAGCGGAAGCCAAGCGTGGCCCCGAAGGAGCGGGGGCGCACGATGGCCGCGGTGACGTTGCCATCGAGGGCCGACCCGGCGGTACCGACATCCAGGATGCCGCGGCTGTCGGTCAGGTTGCGCACGAATGCCTCGATCCGATAGGGCCCCATGGTGATCCCGGCATGGGCGTCCACCTGGCTGTAGGCGCTGAGGTGGTGTTGACCGTAGCTGGTGTCGAAGGCCGAAAGGCGATCCCCGGTGTAGCGCCAGCTGACGCCGGCGAACCCGTCGACCGCTCCACTCAGCGGCCGCTGATATTCCACCGCCAGGGTGGAGGAATAGCGGGCGCTATAGGGCAGGCGGTCGCCCTTGAGGCCGCCGACCAGCGGGGGCGCGTCGCTGGTGAGCGTGGCATCGACCAGGGCCCCGTTCAGCGACACGGTCAGGCCGCTCATCGGCTTGACCGTGACCGACGCTTCGATGCCCCGGCTGCGGGCGGAACCGCCATTGACGTTGACGCCGTAGCCGTCGACCGAACTGAACAGCTGGATGTTGTTCCAGTCGATGTAGAACCCCGTCAGTTCCAGTGACAGCCGGCGCCCCCACGCCTCGGACTTCACGCCGATTTCATAGTTGGTGGTGGTGTCGGCGCCGAATTGCCGGGGCACGGCGCCTGGTGCCGTGGGCGGCAGCACGTTGGGGCCGCCGGGGCGGTAGCCGCGCGCCACGCGGACATACAGGGTGGTGTCCTCGTTCGGCTTGAACGATGGCGCCACGGAATAGGTGAAGACCCCGTCCGAGGAACTGGCGGTGTAGTTCGCGTCGCCAGCCAAAGGGCCGCTGCCCAACTGCACCGCATCCTGTTCGTTGTGGCTGTAGCGCCCGCCGACCGTCAGGTCGATCTGGTCGGTGATGTGCAGGGTACCGCTGGCGAAGCCGGCATATTCCTCATAGCGGGAGTTGAGCCGCGCATCGGCCAGGTTGGCGAAGTCGGCGATGGGCGCCCCGCTGAGGTTATCCACGCCGTTAATCAACTGCATGATGGCGTTCCGCTCCCGCGTGTAGAAGCCGCCCACCGTCCAGTCCAGCCGCCCGCCGTCGGTGGACGCCAGGCGCATTTCCTCTGTGAAGCGGCGCTGCTGCACCCGCTGCACCTGCGACGCGCCCAGGGGCACACCGAAGGCCCCCGTCAGCAAATCACCGTAAAGGCCGCTCACATCCACCAGCGCATCCTGGAACAGGGTGCTGTAGCTGGTGGAGGACAGCAGCTGCACCGGGCCGAAATCATAGGTGCCGGTCAGGTTGTAGACCCGATACCGCATGTCGTTGGGCTGGGCGACCACGCGCGCCTGCCGGTAATCGCCCAGAGCCGGACGCAGGGTCATGGGGTCGACGTCGACCTGGTTGGTGCCGTTGCTGTCCAGGTTCTGCACGACCACTGACCCGCGAAGGGTGAGAGCGTCCGTCGGACGGAACAGGGCGGAGACGCGGCCGCCATAGGTGCGGCCGTCGTTGATGTCCTTGCCGCGCTGGTCGTCGATGAACCCGGGGTCCCGGCGGTAGAAGCCGCTGGCCCGCACGGCCAGGCTGTCGGCCAGCGGGACGTTGACCGACGCGCGGCCGGACCAGCCGGTATCGCCGTGGGCCACGGTCTCGGTGCTGACCTCGGCGGCCGTGTGAACGCCGTCCGTGCTGGGCGCCACGGTCACATACTTGATGAGGCCGCCCAGGGAGTTGGCGCCGTAGAGCGTGCCTTGGGGGCCGCGCAGCACCTCCACCCGTTCCAAATCCGAGGGGTCCAGGTCGGGGGTCAGGATGGCCCCGTTGGCCAGCGACGTGGCCGATCCATAAGGCGTTTCGTCCACATAGGTGGCGACCGTCGCCCCCACCCCGCCGGTATTGACCCCGCGCAAGATCAGGCGCGCCTGGCCCGCCTGCGTCTCCACCAACGCGGCGCTGGGCACGCGGGTGAAATAATCGTCCAGCCGTTCGGCATGGGCCTGCTGCAAGGCTTCGGCCGAGACGGCGGAAACGGACTGGGGAACGTCGATCAGCCGCTCGGTCCGCTTCTGCGCCGTGACGATGATTTCGTCCAGCACGTCTGACGCGGCGGATGCGGCCGCCGGTCCTGCCGCGTCCGGTGCCTGTTGCGCCCAGGCGCCGGTGTTGGCGGCCAACGCCGCCACGCCAGCGCAGAGGAATGCCCTGGTTCCCCGCATTTGCCCGATCTCCCTGATCGTTATCTGGCGCGTATGATGGCAGGTGTTTCAGATTTGGCAACAGTGTTTCTGTAACGCGAATGGCTGGGCGTCGTGGTGCTGGTTTTCCGTCAGGCCCTGATGCAACTTGGGGGCCTTGGAAAGCTTGAGCATGAAGGAGACGCACGTATGGCCAAACCTGCCCCGGACCGGGCCCATCCGGCGCTGGCCTTGCGGGCGGCGCGGGTCAAGCAGGGGCTGACGTTACGGGCGCTGGCGGCCCGTATCGGCATGCCGTTCTCCACCCTGTCCAAGCTGGAGAACGGCAAGATGGAAATGACCTACGACAAGCTGCTGCGCTTGGCGCAGGGGTTGGGCGTGGACATCGGCACCCTGGTCAGCGGGGCCGGTCCTGAGACGCCGGCCCCGCCGGCGGGCGGCCGCCGCAGCGTATCCCGCGCCGGCCGTTCCCCCGGCGCCACCTCCGACCTGCACGCCCATCAGTACCCGGCGGCGGACTTGCTGGGCAAATTGATGGTCCCGATCATCATTGAGGTAAGGGCCCGCAGCGTGGAGGAAATGGGGGGCATGGTGCGCCATTCGGGGGAGGAGTACCTCTACGTCCTGTCCGGCGCCATGGAACTGCATACCGACCTTTACGCCCCCTTGCGCCTTGAGGCCGGCGATTCCGTCTATTTCGACAGCGGCATGAGCCATGTCTACGTGCGCGTGAGCGAGGAGACGTGCCGCGTGCTGTCCGTTTGCGCCGGGCCTGGAATCCAGCGCCTGGCCCAGTCCGCGGCCAGGGCATGGAAGCTGTCACCGGCCACGGATGAGGAAACGGTTTGAACCGCTGTTTCTGATATTGAAACAGCGGGCGGGCTGTGTGATGCTGACCCCATCATGCAGATCGCACCCCTCAACAGTGGCATAACCACCAGGGACACCCAGGCATGGCCGCGGCCCGTGGTGGCCTGGTCGGTCGTGACCCTTTTCTGCGTCGCGGCTATCCTTTCCTACACGGACCGGCAGATCCTGAGTCTGCTGGTGGACCCGATACGGGACGACCTTGGCATCAGCGACACCCAGATCGGGGTGCTGCAGGGTGTCGCTTTCGCGCTCATCTATTCCATCGCCGGGCTGCCGCTGGGTCGCCTGGCCGACATCCTGCCGCGCCGCGCCGTCATCTGGGCTGGCGTCGGATTGTGGAGCATCGGCACGCTGCTGTGCGGCTACGCCCCCTCGTTCTGGGTGCTGTTCGCCGGCCGCCTGATCGTGGGGGTGGGGGAGGCGGCCTTGGCCCCTGCCGCCATGTCCATGATCGCCGACATGTTCCCGGCCGAACGCCGGGGCCTGGCCACCGGCGTCTTTGTCATGGGCATGACCATCGGCGGCGGCGTCGCCATCGCCATCGGCGGTGCCGTGCTGGGATTGGCGGCATCCGGCGGCTTCCAGGGCATTCCCCTCCTGGACGGGCTGGCGGCCTGGCGCGCGGTGCTCGTGCTGTTGGGCCTCGCCGGCCTGCCGCTGTTGCTGGCCCTGCTGCCCATCCGCGAACCCGCGCGACGCAGTGAAGTATCGGCGGGCGCGGCTGGCGGGCAGGAGGCGACGGCGCTGCGCGAGATTGTCGCCCAACTGGCGGCCGTGCGCGCGGTGCTGATCCCGGTCATCGTCTGCTGCGCCTTCATGTCCGTCGGCGACTTCGCCCTCATAGCCTGGGCCCCGGCGCTGCTCAGCCGCCGCTACGCCATGACGCCGGATGCGGTGGGCCTGGCGCTGGGCTCTCTGGTCGTCGCCGCCGGCGTGGTGGCGACGGTCGCGGGTGGTGTCATCAGCGACGTCGCGGTCAAGCGGTACGGTCCCCCCGGCCGCATCTGGGTCGCCACCGTCTGCGCCGCCCTGGCCTTTCCTTTCGCTCTGGTGTCGCTGACATCGTCCCCGTCGCAAGTGCTGGCCGCGGTCACCCTGTGGACCCTGTTTTCCAGCGCCGCCGGCACCATCGGCATCACGGCGGTGCAGGAGATCGTGCCCAACCGGGCCCGGGGCCTGACCGTGTCCTTTATTTCCTTCGGCAACATCCTGCTGGGCCTGGGCGGCGGCGCCACGCTCACCGGCTATGTCACCGACCACGTCTTCGCCGATCCCTTGGCCATTGGCCAATCGCTGACGCTGGTCATCGCCCCGCTGGCGGGGGCGGCCGCCCTGCTTTTCCTCCATGCCTCCCGAACCGCTCGGAGTGTCAGTCGGTGAGCCTTTCCATTACCTATCGCCGGGACGCCATGCGCATGCGTGAACCGTTCCGCATCTCCGGTTATCTGTTGAACGCCATGCCCGCCGTCATCGTCACCCTGGGTGACGGGACCCACTTCGGCCATGGCGAGGCCGCCGGCGTCTACTACCTGAACGACGACCCGCCCCATATGGAGCGGGAGATCGAGCGGGTGCGCCCCGCGCTGGAGGCGGGTGTGGACCGCCTGGGCCTGCAATCCCTGCTGCCGCCGGGGGGGGCCCGCAACGCCCTGGATTGCGCCCTGTGGGAGTTGGAGTCCCTCCAAACCGGCACACCGGTCTGGCGGTTGGCCGGCGTTCCGGAACCCAGGCCCCAGGTGACCACCTTCACCCTGCCGGCCGACGATCCGGCGGAGATCCTGCGCCGGTTGGAGGGCTTCACCGGCGCCACCGCCATCAAGCTGAAGCTGGAGGGCGATTTGGCGGCGGACACAGAACGGGTGCGGGCCGTACGCGCCCGGCGGCCTGACGTCTGGCTTTCCGTCGATGCCAACCAGGGCTTCGGCGCGACGGACCTGGAGCCCCTGGCCGCCCTGTTGGTGGACCAAGGCGTGGCACTTCTGGAGCAGCCGGTCCGGCGGGGCAGCGAGCATCTGCTGGATGGCTGGGACGCGCCGCTGCCGGTCGCGGCGGATGAAAGCATCCTGGACCTGGCGGAACTGCGGCGGCACCAGGGGCGCTTCGACATCGTCAACATCAAGCTGGACAAGTGCGGCGGCCTGACCGAGGGGCTGGCCATGGTGGCGGAGGCCCGGCGCCTGGGCCTGGGCGTCATGGTCGGCAATATGGCGGGCTCGGTGCTTTCCACGGCGCCGGGATTCGTGCTGGCCCAGCTGTGCGATGTCGTTGACTTGGACGGGCCTTATTTCCTGGCGGAACCCGGTGCCGACCGGGGCATCTATCAAGCGGGAAAGGTCATGGTCCCGGCCCACTTCTGGGGGGTGGGCTGATCCGACGGCGGCGGCCCCTTCGCTTCTAGGGGTATCTCTCCCTGGTGCCCGTTGGCGGCGGCTTGCCAGCTCGACGGAACCGGGCGGCGGACTAGTTTCTTGTCCGCTGTCGTTCCGCACGAAGGTGCCGCCGCCATGCCGCGTTTCCTCCACCTATTCGCCCCCGTCGCTTTCGCCCTGTCGCTGCTGATGGCGCCGATGGAGGTGGCGTCCGCCGCCGAGACGGCAGGCTTGTCCTACGGCGTGGCGGAGGGACGCAACATCAACCAGTTCGTGCGCGCCGGCGACGTGGCCGCCCATCTGGTGCTGCGCGCCGGTGCCGATCCCCGCGTCATCGTGGCCTTTCCAGCAGGCAACAGCGGCGTGGGCCTGTGGCTGGACGTGCCGCAGGGCCAGGGGTCGGGTGACTGGACCCTGACGGCGCCGCCCACACCCGTGACGGAAAATGACGCGCAAGGCCGACCCTTGCGGGGAATCACCTTCGAGGCCCGCCTGGCGGCGGGCAGCGTTGGCATCCGCCAGGCGGTGCTATCCAGCACCCGCGTCCTGCGCGACTATGATGCCTTGCACACCGTGCCCGACAGCATCAGCCCCGACCTCCTGCGCGACGGTGGCCGCTTTTCCTGGGCCCGCGACCGTCTGGACGGGAAGCCCGGTTACCGCCTGTCCGTCGAGGTGGTGCACGGCCAGGCGACGGACACGGCGCTGCTGGCCGCCCCCGACGGCAGCATCGGCCTGCGTATCACCGCCCTGACCGGGGAAACGCCGCTGACCCCCCTGCCGGCTGAGGCCCTGTTGAACGACCGTGCCGCCCCCGACACGGCCGCCCGCGATACCCTGGCCTTCCTCAGCTATCAGGAGAAACTCCTGGCCGGGTCCTGGCGCTTCGACACCTACTTCGGTCGCGACACCATGATGTCGGTCATGCTGTTGATGCCCGCGCTGCGGGCGGAGGCGGTGGAGGCCGGCTTGCGCTCCGTTTTCGCCCGTCTGTCCTTGATCGGGGAGGTCGCGCATGAGGAGGACGTGGGCGAATTCGCCATCCTGGACCATCTGAAGCGCGAGGCCACCGCCTCTGATGAGCCGGTCTACGATTACAAGATGATCGACAGCGACTTCATGCTGTCGGTGGTGACGCGGCCGTGGCTGCTGGACGATCCGCGCGGCCGGGCGCGCGCCGGCGCGTTCCTCGCCAGCGGTGACGGCCGGGACGCTCAGGTGGGCCCCGTGGGCCGCGATCTGGTGCAGAACCTGCGGTATGTGGTGCTGCATGCCGCCGCCTTCGCCCGTGAGCCGCGCTATTCCAACATGATCCGTCTGAAGCATGGCCTGCCTGTGGGGCAATGGCGTGACAGCGCCGCCGGCCTGGGCGGCGGCCTCTATGCCTACGACGTCAACGCCATTCTGGTTCCAGCGGCCTTGGACGCCTGTACCGCCCTGCTGAAAAGCGGACTGCTCGACCCCTACCTCGACCCGGGTGACCGGCCGCTGCTGTCGCGGGCCGCCGGCATGGCGGCGGTGTGGCGGGCCAAGGCGCCGCCGCTGTTCACCGTCACGGTGCCGGAACGGCGTGCCAAGGCGGCGGTTGGGGCCTACGCCCGCGACCTTGGTGTCCCGGACACGGCCGCCGCCCTGGGCCGTGGCGCTGTCCGCTTCCATGCGCTGTCGCTGACCCGTACGGGCGACCCGGTGCCGGTCATGCATTCCGATGAGGGCTACGGCCTGCTGTTCGGCCGGCCCGATGCCCGCACGCTGGATCAGGTGGCGGCGAGCCTGCTGCGTCCCTTTCCCGCGGGCCTGATGACGGATGCCGGCATGGTCGTGGCCAACCCGGCCTTCGCGCCGGCCGACGTGCAGGCCCGCTTCACCCGCAGCGCCTACCATGGCAGCGTGGTCTGGTCCTGGCAGCAGGCCATGATGGCGGCTGGCCTGGACCGTCAGGCGCGGCGGTCGGATTTGCCTGCCGGCACCCGGCGGCGTTTGCGCCAGGCCCAGGCGGCACTTTGGCAAGCCATCGACGCCACGCGGTCGTTGCGCAATTCGGAGCTTTGGTCCTGGTCCTATCAGGACGGGCGCTACCAGCCCGTCGCTTTTGGCGCCAGCGGCGGCGATGCCGATGAGGCCAACGCCGCCCAATTGTGGAGTACCGTCTATCTCGCTGTTCGGTCGCCCCTGGGGCCGCACTCCGGCCGGTGAAGGGCGCGGGGTCGGAAATGGCCCTTTACCAAATTTGCGCAACCGCGATAGAACGGGAACCCGTTTCCTTGTTTCACCGCTCCCATGGGCGGTTTTTCCCGAAACCCGAGGACGAAAAAATGGCACAAAAGCTCGCCTGGGGCCGCGCTTGGCACGGGCGCAGTTATGATTTGGGCCGCATGACCCTGGCGGACCTGTGGGGCGCATACCTCACCCATCCCGCGATCCAGGTTTACGCTGTCCTGGCCGTCCTTGCGGCTGGCTACGCCGCCGTGACGGCGGACAGTGCCGTTCCGCCGGCCCTCGCTGTCGTGGCCGTCTTCCTGGTGTACCCGATGGCCTGGTACCTCATCCACCGCTACATCCTGCACGGCCGCTGGCTGTACAAGATGAAGTGGAGCGCCACCCTCTGGAAGCGCATCCATTTCGACCATCACCAGGATCCCCACCTGCTGGAGGTCCTGTTCGGTTCGCCGCTGAACACGCTGCCCACCATCGCCTGCGTGACGGTGCCTGTCGGTTATGCCATCGGTGGCTGGCCTGCCGCCGCCGCCGCGCTGTCCATGGGCCTGGTCCTGACCTGCGTGTATGAATTCATCCACTGCATCCAGCATCTGAATTACAAGCCCACGAACCCGTTCATCCTGAAGCTGAAGCGGGATCATCTGATCCACCATTTCCATAATGAGGATACCAACCTGGGTATCGTCAGCTTCACGCCGGACCGGTTGTTCGGCACCTATTTCGCTTCCGCGCGTGACTGCCCCAAAAGCGCCACCGTCTTCAATCTAGGTTATGACGTGGCCGAGGCGCAGCGCTATCCCTGGGTGATGCGGGCGACCGGCGCGCCGCCGCGGGACCGTCCACCGTCCGCCTTTGCCGCTTCTGAGACAGGGGGTGCCGCCTCGTGAGTTCGGTTGAGATCATTCCGGTCGCGGGTGCCGCCCTGCTCGACCGATTCATCCGGCTGCCCGAGGGGCTGCACAAGGACGATCCCCACTACATCGCGCCGCTGCATCTGGAACGTAAAGAGGCGCTGACCAGCAAGAACCCCTTCTTCGGCCATGCCGATGTCCAGTTCTGGCTGGCGCGGCGGGACGGCCGCGACGTGGGCCGGATCAGCGCCCAGATCGACCATCATGCCCGGGCCCGCGACCCCGGCGCCGCCGGGCAGTTCGGCATGATCGCCGCGGTGGATGACGCCGCGGTGGTGAAGGCGCTGCTGGATACGGCGGCGGCCTGGCTGCGCTCACGCGGCATGACCCGCATGCAGGGGCCCTTCAACCTCAACATCAATGAGGAGATCGGCCTGCTGGTGGATGGGTTCGATACCCCGCCCATGCTGCTGATGGGGCATGACAAGCCCTACCTGGGGCCGCGGTTGGAAAAGCAGGGGTTGGCCAAGAATAAGGATGTCTACGCCTATCTCTACGACATCACCCAGCCACTGCCCGCCGGCGCCCGCCGGCTGATCGACCGGCCCTTGCCCAAGGGCCTGACCGTCCGCCGCATGGATTTCAAGCGGTACGATGACGAGATCCGGGCCGTCACCTCCATCTTCAACGATGCGTGGCAGGACAACTGGGGATTCGTGCCCCTGACGGAGATCGAGACCGATCACCTGGCGAAGTCGTTGCGGCCCTTGCTGGACCCCCGTCTGGTCCGTTTCGTGGAAGTGGACGGACAGGCGGTGGGCTTCATCGTCTGCCTGCCGAACCTGAACGAGGCGATCCGCGACCTGAACGGCCGTCTGCTGCCCTTCGGTTGGGCCAAGCTGTTGTGGCGCATGAAGGTCGCGGGCCTGAAGACCGCCCGTGTGCCGCTGATGGGCATCCGCAAGTCGGCTTCACAAGGCGTGATCGGCAGCCTGCTGCCCTTCCTGCTCATCGACGCGGTGCGCAAGGATGCCGCCGCCATGGGGTTCCAGCACATCGAACTGTCCTGGATTCTGGAGGACAACATGCCCATGCGCCGCATCAACGAAAGCCTGGGCGGCGTCGCGTACAAGACCTACCGCATCTACGGCAAGGACCTGTGAGACCCAAGCCGCCGCTTGGCTTATTTCAGCCAGCCGGCGGCCCTGTACCAGGCGACGGTGTCGCGGAAACCTTCGGCCAAGCCGATCCTGGGGGCGTGCAGGGCGGCGGGCAGCAGTTCTTGCGGCGTCACCGTCCAGTCCGGATGCAGGATTTCGCGCGCCTTGCCCTCGGTGAAGATGGGTGCCGTGCCCCGTAACGCCCCCCATCGGGACGAGAGCCGTCCGGCCGCCAGCAGCAGCGGTCCCGGTATGTCCACCAGGCGGGGTGGGGCGGAGCGCCCCATCGCCTGGGCGGCCTGGCGCATCACCTCGGCCATGGGATAACCGCCCGGGGTGTCATCGGCCAGGGCCCAGGTGCCGCCGGCCGCCAGATCCGCGTGTGGCCCCATGGCCACGGCCGCGATGGCGGCGGCGGCGTCCGTGACATGGACCGCCGCGATGCGCCCAGTCCCGACCAGCACGGCCCAAGGCCAGCGTGCCGCCTGGAAGATGGCCAGGGTCTCGCGATCCCCGGGGCCATAGATCATGGGCGGTCGCAGGATGGTGAGGTGACGCGGCGTGTCGGCGTAGACCAGGCGCAGCGCGTCCTCGCCCGCCCGCTTGCTGGCGGCGTAGGGGGACAGGTGCGGCTCTCGCGCGGCGAGGGAGGAAATGGCGACGAGTCGCGCGCCGGGCGCCGTCTCCCGCAGCAGCCGCGCCGCCTGGGCGGCGCCGTCGCGGTTGACGCGCAGGAAGGTTTCCCGGTCCCGCGCTTTGATCAGCCCGGCGGCATGGATCAGGACGTGGGCGTCCTTGGCCAGGCGCCGCAGGGCGCCGTCGTCGGCCAGATCACCCGGCACGACCTCCACATCGTCACCTACCCCTGCGGCCGGAGGCCGGCGGGCCAGGATCCGCACGCGCGCGCCCGCCTTGGCCAGGACCTGGACAAGATGTCCGCCGAGAAAACCCGTCGCCCCCGTGACCGCGACCAGGGGCGCGCCCGTCATGCGCTCTTGGCCACCGGGGCGGCGTTGGCGGCGGTGAAGGCGCCGTCCAGGTACATCGCCCGCGCCCGGCTGCGACTCAGCTTGCCCGACGTCGTCTGGGGCAGGCTGTGCGGCGGGACCAGGACAATGCGCGACAGGACGCCGTGCCGACTGCGGAAGACATTGGCGATGGCGTCGGTCAGCGAGTCCCGTGCCGCAGGATCCGGGCTGCGGCATTGGACCAGCGTCACCACTTCCTCTTCCAGGCCGTTATCGACGGAGAACACCGCGACGTCGCCGCTGCGCAGGGAGGCGACCTCCGCCTCGGCTGTCCATTCCAGATCCTGAGGCCACAGGTTGCGGCCGTTGACGATGATCAGGTCCTTGGCCCGGCCGGTGATGACGATCTGGTCGTCCAGCAGATAGCCCAGGTCGCCGGTGTCCAGCCATCCCTCGGCATCCAGGACTCGGGCGGTTTCCTCGGGCGCACCGTAATAGCCGGTCATCAGGCTGGGCCCGCGGACGAAAATGCGGCCGATGCGGCGCTGCGGCTGCGGTGAGCCGGCCGCGTCGCGCACCTCGATCTCATGCTCGGGCAGGATGCGCCCGCACAGGACGAAGGTGCGGCTGCGGTCCCCGTCGTTCGCCGGTGCCACGGCCCGGTGCTCGTTCTCCAGGACGATGCTGTCGACCACGTCGACCTGCGCGCCCTGGCCCCTCGGTGTGAAATTCAGGGCCAGGGTGGCCTCCGCCATGCCGTAGCTGGGCACGAAGGCGCCCGCGCTGAAGCCGTTGGCGGCGAAGCGGCTGGCGAAGTTGGCCAGCACCTTGGGCCGAATCATGTCGCCGCCGATGCCGGCGCTGCGCCAGCTCGACAGGTCGATGCCGTCGGTCGGCAGAGTCTCGGCACGCCGGGCGCACAACTCATAGCCGAAGGACGGGCTGTAGGAGATGGTCCCCCGGTTGCGGCTGATCAGGTCCAGCCAGATCAGCGGCCGGCGCGCGAACTCCCGCGTCGGCAGCGTGTCCACCGACACCTGGCAGGCCATGGGGATCAGGAGGAAACCGACCAGGCCCATGTCATGGTAAAACGGCAGCCAGGACACGCACCGGTCGCCGTCGCCGATCATCAGCCCGCTGCGGCCCACATGGGCGGCGTTGCTGAGAAAGGCGCGGTGGGTGACGGCGATCCCCATGGGGAAGCGGGTGCTGCCGGATGAGAATTGCAGATAGCTGATGCCATCCGGGTCCTGCGGCGGCAGGTCCCCCTGATGCGGCGCCACCGTGGCCAGCTGGTCCAGGGTGCCGGACATCCTGAGGCCAAGCCCCGCCACCGCCGGGGCCAGCCAGTCGCCCAGCATGGCGGGACCGAAGGCCGCCGTCGCCCCGCAGCTTTCCAGCATGCGCCGGATGTGCGCGATGTAGGTATCCTTGCCACCGAAGGCGGCGGGCAGGGGCAGGGGGGCTGGCACCAGGCCGGCATATTGGCAGGCGAAGAAGGCGCGGACGAAGTCGCCGTCGCTTTCGGCGATCAGGCCGACGCGCTCACCCGGCTGCAAGCCGGCGCCCAGCAGCCGCCGGGCGAGCGTGATCGCCTCGTCCCGCAGCCTGGCGTAAGTAAGCGCTTCGCTGAGTACACCTTTGCCCGAGTAAAAGTTGAAGCCGGTGGGGCCTTGTGCCGCGTAATCCAGCGCTTCGGCGATGGAGCCGAAATCCGCGTAACGCACGGGAAGCCCAGGACGATGGGAGGGTGTGGCTGACGTCATAGTCGGAATTCTAACCTAGCTCTACCGTGGCTAGCTGAAAGGCTGCTGACAGCTATGCAAATTAGTAGCTAAAACGCAATATGCGCGCGGGTGGAGGCTCCCTCCCGAAAAGGTGCTGGCATCGCCTCTCGCAGCGACCGGGTGTTCAGGATATGACTTAGCAGAAATATGTCAGTGCTGTTTCTAAGCTGTTTCACGCATTATCGTCATGCAAGTGCGCGGGGTATCGCCGCTGCAACGATAGGCTGTCCGCAACAAAATGCGGCAGACGTGGTTCCGATAACCTAGCAACTCACAGGTTACGTCATGCAAAAGGGCAAAATCCGTATCGCCATTGCGGGGATCGGAAACTGCGCGAGCGCGCTCATCCAAGGCATCCACTACTACACGCCGGAACGGTGCCGGGAGGGTGTGGTCGGTCTCATGCACCGCGAGATCGGCGGTTACCTGCCGTGCGACATCGAGGTGGTGGCCGCTTTCGACGTCGATGCCCGCAAGGTCGGCACGGATGTGCACCGCGCCATCTTCGCCAAGCCGAATTGCACCAAGATTTTCCAGGCCGACATTCCCGACAGCGGCGTCATCGTGAAGATGGGCCAGGTGCTGGACGGCATTTCCGAGCACATGGCCGACTATTCCGAGGATCGGACCTTCGTCCGCTCCGACGCGGTCGAGCTGACCAAGGCTGAGATCGTCGCGGAACTGAAGCGCACTGGCGCCGAGGTCCTGCTGAACTACATGCCGGTGGGTTCCGAACAGGCCGCCCGCTTCTACGCCGAGTGCGCGTTGGAGGCCGGCCTGGCCTTCGTCAACAACATGCCGGTGTTCATCGCCAGCGATAAGGCGTTCGCCGACCGATTCAAGGCGCGCAACCTGCCCATCGTCGGCGACGACATCAAGTCCCAGGTGGGCGCCACCATCACCCACCGCGTGCTGACCGACCTGTTCGCCAAGCGCGGTGTGAAGCTGCTACGCACCTACCAGCTCAACACCGGCGGCAACACCGACTTCCTGAACATGAAGAACCAGGCCCGCCTGGTGTCCAAGAAGACCTCGAAGACGGAGGCGGTGCAGGCCGTCGCCCACAAGCGCATCGAGGATGAGAACATCCACGTCGGCCCCAGCGATTATGTTCCCTGGCAGAACGACAACAAGCTGTGCTTCATCCGCATGGAAGGCCATCTGTTCGGTGACGTCCCCATGGACATCGAACTGCGCCTGTCGGTCGAGGATTCCCCCAACTCCGCCGGCGTGGTCATCGACATGATCCGCTGCTGCAAGCTGGCCCTGGACAATGGCATCGGCGGCGTTCTCGAAGGCCCCAGCGCTTACTTCTGCAAGCATCCGCCGGTGCAGTACACCGATGACGATGCCTACCAGATGACCGAGACCTTCATCCGCGGCAACACGCTGAAGCTCGCCGTCGCCAAATGAAGTGCCTGATCGTCGCCGCCGGGCAGGGAACCCGGCTGCGGGATAAGGGGCTGTCCAAGCCCCTTATCCCGATCAAGGGCAGCCCGCTGATCGAGCGGGTGATCCAGGGCGCCCACAGCGCCGGCGTCGACGAATTCGTGGTCGTCAGCGGCTACCGCGGGCAGGAGCTGCGCGCGGCTCTGGATGCGCTCGCCCCCACCCTGGGCGTGACCGTTACCCACGTCGTCAATGACGAATGGGACCGTGCCAACGGCATCTCGGTGCATAAGGCGCGGGCGCAGCTGACGGAACCGTTCCTGCTGACCATGTGCGATCATCTGGTGGATCCCGGAATTTTCCGGGCCCTGATGGCGGCCCCGGCGGGGACGGACACCGTGACCTTGGCGGTCGATTTCAACATCGACCGACCGCTGAACGATCCCGAGGATGTCACCCGCGTGAAGTGCGTGGACGGCCGCATCGAGAACATCGGCAAGGTCATCCGTGACTTCAATGCCTTCGACACCGGCGTCTTCCTCTGCACCCCCGGCATGTTCACAGCCCTGGAGGCCAGTCAAGCCAAGGGTGACGACAGCATTTCGGGGGCCATGAACGTGCTCGCGGGCTGGAAGAAGGCGCTGGTCCTGGACATTGGTGAGCGCATCTGGATCGACGTGGACGACCCCGCCGCCTTCGCCAAGGCGGAAACGCTGTTGGACGCCGGCCAGCTTTGACATTCCGGTTCTGACATCATGGAAACCAGCGAACCCGTCCGGCGGACTTCCGAGATCGAGGAAGTCACCAACCTTTATTTTATCCACCCCATTTCCGCCTGGCTGACGCCGCGTTTCGCCGCCTTGGGCATCACCCCTAACGCGGTGTCCCTGGCGGGGATGGCGTTCGGCTTGGCGGCCGGCTGGGCTTATTCCCATTACCAGGGACTGGGCTGGTCGGTGGCCGGTTTCCTGCTGATGATCGCCTGGCACGTCATGGACGGCGCCGATGGCCAATTGGCCCGTCTGACCAATGCCCAGTCCGAGATGGGCAAGATCCTGGACGGCATCTGCGATTACGTGACCTTCATCGCCGTCTATGTCGGCCTGGCGACTAGCTTGGCGCAGGAGCAGGGCGCCTGGGTCTGGCTGGTGGTCGTGGCCGCCGGCGTCGCCCATGCCGCGCAGTCAGCCGCCTATGAGATGCAGCGGCAGTGCTACAACTTCTGGGGCTGGGGGCGGAAGTCCGCCGAGCTGGCGAAACTGGACGCCCCGCCCAAGCGGGACCAGGGCGGTTTCGGCGCGCTGTACCGCCTCTATGTCCGGCTGCAATACCTCACCACCGGCGTAACCCTGGGCTTTCATGAGGATCTGGGGCGGGCTTTGGCCGCCGATCCGGCGCGGGCACCGGATATCCGCGCCGCCTATCGCGCCGCCTTCGCCCCATCGGTGCGGCACTGGTCCATCCTGTCGGCGAATTACCGCACGTTGGGCATCTTCATCGCCGCCGCCATCGGCCATCCGCTGCTGTACTTCTGGTTCGAGCTGGTGGGCTTCAGCCTGATCATGGCCGTGTTGCTGTCGCGTCAGGCGGCGCGCAACGCCCGGTTCCTCAAGGGGCTGGAACCGGCGGCGGCATAGCCGGCACCGGGCGGATGCGGTGCGACCGGTAGAACAGGTACGCCGCCAGCCCGATCAGGATGCAGGACGGTCCCAGCGCCGTCACCGCCGGGTTGAGGTTCAGCAGCAGGTCCAGCCGGTTGGAGATCTGCTGGGTCAATGAGAAGACGATGCCGATGCCGGCGCCGATGGTGATCTGCTGGCCGGTGTTCTGCGAGCGTGGCGGACCGAACACGAAGGGGGCGGCGATCAGGGCCATGGCCAGCATGGCCAGCGGCATGCCGATCTTGTTCCATAGTTCCTGTTCATAACGCACGGCGTGCTGGCCCTGGCGGGTCATGGCCCGCACGTAGCGGTACAGGGTGGTGGGCGACATGTTCTCCGGCGCCGGCATCAGATCCTGCACCCGCTTGCCCGGCAGGAAGGACTGCCACGACAGCGTTTCCAGGTGTTCGGTCTGGAAGCGCCGGGCGACGATGCTTTTGCGCGTCACCTCGCGCAACAGCCAGGGGCCCTCCGCCCCGATCTCCGCCCGTTCGGCATGGATGAAGGTCTCCAGCCGCCCGTCGTCGGAGAAGTCGTAGATGTTGATGCCGCGCAGGACGTTCTTGCTCTCGATCCGCTGAACGTTCAGGTACTGCTGCGCGCCGCCCGCCCACAGGGTGTCGCCGCTGTCCGCCAGCGGCGAATCCGCCAGGGCGGCCGACCGCTGGGTTATCGCCAAATGTTGCGCCGGCGGCACGATGAACTCCGCGATGACGAACAGCACGGCGATCACCGGCGGCAACACCTTCAGCACCGACGCGATGATGCGGATTTCGGAAACGCAGAGCGCGCGCAGGGCGGTCAGCTCCGAATCCTTGGCCAGGCTGCCCAGCGCCAGCAGCGTGCCGATCAGCATGGCCACCGGCGCCACCTGCAGCAGACGCGACGGGCTGGTCAGCAGCACGTAGACCAGGGCGTTGATGACCCGGTACTGTCCCTCGCCGACCGATTTCAGCTGTTCCACGAACTCCAGCAGGCTGAACAGTGCCGCCAGGCCCGCCGCCACCAGCAGGAAGGCCTTGAGCGCGGCGCCGCCGACATAGCGGTCAAGCTGGGTCATGGCGCGCCGTCTGTTCCGGTGGGACCCGCAGATCGCCTGCCAACCGCCGGAGCAGGGTCCGGACGTGGAACGCGACGTTCCATTGCGGCCAGTATAGCGCCGCGATCAGGAAAAGCCCCAGCAACGCCGGCGCCCACCAGATTCCCGGAATGGCGCTGACGGTGCCATGCTGCACCCAGGTCCGGGCCGAGGTGCAGAGCATGTAGTAGCCCGAATAAACCAGGATTGCCGTGCCGAACTTGGCGTAGCGGCCGCCCTGCCGCGGCTGCACGCGGCTGAGCGGCATGCCCAGCATGCCCAGCAGCAAGGTGGACAGCGGAGTCGACAGCCGCCACTGGAACTCCGCAATGTCAGCGGGGTTGCTGGACCTGGCCAAGCGCGCGGTTGGTACACCCGTCGCGCTGTATTCCTCCGGGGCGATATTGTGATTGGCTGGGTCCAGCGTGATGCTGCCCACATCCATCATCCGATCCTGGGTGGTATCGCTCTTGCCCAGGAAATAGACGTGCGCGTTGTCCAGGCGGACGTTCGAGCCGCCGTCCTGCCTCGGCGGCAGGGCGCGGGCGCTCTGGGCCAGGATGATGTCGGTGGTGTCGGGATGCTGGATTTGTATGAAAACGTCCTTGGCGGGCCCCCTGATTCCCTCGCGGCGGGGGAAGAAGATGACCCGGCCCCCATGCTTGTTCAGGTAGAAGGTGCCCGACTCCATCGCGTCCACGTTCATCGACAGCTGGGCCCGGCGGGTGATCTCGTGGGATTTCTCATAAGCCCAGGGCCGGACATGCAGCGACAGCAGCAACACGGCCCCCGCCAGCCCAGCCGACAGCATGAACACCGCGCGCAACACCATGCCGGGCGAGACGTTCAGGGCGTACATGGCCGTGAATTCGGAGTCGCCATACAACTTGCCGAACGCCATGACCACCGAGACGTACAGCGAGATGGGGATCAGCACCTCCAGCGCGATCAGCAGCTTAAGGCCCACCAATTCCGCGATGGCACCCGTGGGCAGCAGGCCGTTCACCGCATCGGACAGCAGGCCCGCGGTGCTGTAGCCGGCGAAAAGGGTGGTGAGAATGCCGAGTACAGCCGCCAAGGGCGTCGCCACTTCCCGGATCAGATAGCGTTCGATGATCAAAATCGTCCGTCGCCCCGTACGTTCCGTGAATCCAGGGCGTTACGCTACCCGGGCATGGCCCGGTCACCACCCTTAGGCATGGGGAAGGCCACCGTCACTCGCGATATATGACATCTTGCACTAATGTCTATGACAATCCGATGGCGGCCTTCTATAAAGGTTACGATGGATATATGAACCCTTCCCTAAAAATGCGACCACGGCTACGTCGGCGCCGTCGCGATATCAGGGCCAATTAAAAAGCATGGCTACCTCAATTGATCAGATCCGCACACTTGTATTCGATGCCCTTCAGGCGTCGTTGCCAAGTCCAATAGAGCTGTCGGAAGATACGAACATCACCGAAGGACTGGGGCTGGACTCGGTTGCGGTCATGGATTTCGTCATGGAAATCGAGGATGCCCTCGACATTTCCATCCCGTTGGACCGGATCGCCGAGGTCAAGACCATCGGTGATCTTATCGCCACGGCACATGACCTGAAGGGTGTCGCCTGAGCCATGGCCCTATTCGACAAGTACGCGGCGCTCATAGGCCAGTTCGCTAGTCTAGAGGCCACCGGCTACAATCCGTTCAACGTCAGTTTCGACACCGTCCTCTCCCCAACGGAGGCGATGATCGGCGCGCGGCGGATCCTGCTGTTCGGTACGAACAATTACCTGGGGCTGACCTACGACCGCGCCGTGATCGAGGCCGCAGCGGAGGCGACGCAGCGCCTTGGTGCCGGCACCACGGGGTCCCGGGTGGCCAACGGCAGCTACGGCACCCATCGGCAGCTGGAGCGGCACCTGGCCGACTTCTACGGTCGCAAGCATGGCATGGTGTTCTCCACCGGCTACCAGGCCAACCTGGGCATCCTGTCGGCGCTCGCCGGCAAGGATGACCACCTGATCCTGGACGCCGACAGCCACGCCAGCATCTATGACGGCTCGCGGCTGGGCCACGCCCAGGTCACCCGCTTCCGCCACAACGACCCCGCCGATCTCGACAATCGGCTGCGCCGCCTGGCCGACACGCCGGGCGACAAGATCATCGTGGTCGAGGGCATCTATTCAATGCTGGGCGACACCGCGCCCTTGCGCGAATTCGTCGAGGTGAAGCGCAAGTGGGGCGCCTACCTGGTGATCGATGAGGCGCATTCCCTGGGCGTCCTGGGCCGTACGGGCCGGGGCCTGGCCGAGGCCGCCGGCGTGGAGGCCGACGTCGATTTCGTCGTCGGCACCTTCTCCAAAAGTCTGGGCGGCATCGGTGGCTTCTGCGTCAGCGACATGGACGGCTTCGACATCCTGCGTGTCGCCAGCCGCCCCTACATGTTCACGGCCTCGCTGCCGCCGTCCGTGGTCGCGGCGGTGACGGAGGCGCTGAACCAGTTGCGCCACCGGCCCGCCCTGCGCCAGCAGTTGCTGGACAACGCGCGCCGCTTCCACGCCGGGCTGGCCGACCTGGGCTTCAATATCGGGCCGGAGGCCAGCCCCGTGGTGTCGGCCATCATGCCCGATCCCGCCACCGCCTTCACCTTCTGGTCCAAGTTGCTGGAGGCGGGCCTGTACACCAACGTCAGCCTGCCGCCGGCCACGCCCAAGGGCCTTGCCCTGCTGCGGTCCAGCGTCAGCGCCGCGCATTCCCGGTCGCAGATCGACCACGCGGTGCAGTTGTTCGCGGAGACGGGCCGGGCCATGGGACTGATCGGTGACCAGGCCGCGGCCCCGCCCGAGATGCGTGTGGCCGCTCAGTAATACTTCATCAGCACCGACACGGGGTTGTCCCCGGCCTGGGCAGGGATTCGTACCTTGCTCAGGTCCGGGGGCCCCAGGTACAGCGTCGGATTGTTGGAGAAACCGTACCCCTCCGCCGGGATGCCCAGCATCGTCGTGTCGAAATGGCCATTGTCGTTTTCATCATGGAACAGCGCCACCGCGTAATGGCCAGCCTGGGGCACGACGATGCAGGCCTCGGTCATCGGCAGCGTGACCGGCAGGATCTGGCGCGCCACCTTGTAGGCGCCGTCCAGGAAATGCGCCGCATCGTCCGGGTAGACGGTGATGGTGACGTTGCCCTGGGCCGAGCGCATGCCGGTTACGCTGATGCGCAGCCGAACCTGGCCGCTGTCGCCCGCGTCGCAGGCCGGGCCCGGCATGGGGGTCGCCTTTTCCGCCCACGCGGCGGTCGGCAAGGCCAGCGCCGCCAAGATACCCGCCATCATCACGCCCCGTTTCACCATGGTGCCCTTCCGTCCTTCGCGTCGGTCATCATCTATGGTCGGGACCGGACGGACCGCAAGGGTGGCGTGGGGGGGCACCATGGCTGAGGTGGTCATCTTCCGGCACAACCTGTTCCGGGTTTCGGAAACCTTCATCACCGAGCAGGCGCGTTTCCTGCGGCGGCATACGCCGCTGTACCTGGGCCGCCTGCGGTACGGCCCAGGACCGCAGGGGGCCGAGTCCCTGGCCCTGCGGGATCTGTGGCCGCACTTTGCCCTGCCGCGCATCGGCTGGCAGATGCTCACCCGCGATCCCAGCCCCTATCAGCGCTTGCTCGCCGGTCGCCGCCCCGCCCTGATCCACGCCCATTTCGGCGTGGAGGGGGTCTACGCCTTGCCGTTGGCGCGACGCCTGGGCGTGCCCCTGGTCACCACCTTCCATGGCTTTGACGCCACCCTGTCGACGGCGGCGCTGATGCTGTCGCCGGCATGGATCAATTATCCGCTGTTCCGAGGGCGCCTGGCCCGCCAGGGTGACCTGTTCCTCTGCGCCTCGGCCTTCATCCGGGAGCGGGTCCTGGCCATGGGCTTCCCGCCGGAACGGACACAGGTGCATTACATCGGCGTGGACACCCAGGCGATCCCGCCCCGCGACCTGGTGGAGGAGACGCCGACCATCCTGCATGTCGCCCGGCTGGTGGAGGTCAAGGGGGCGGAATATCTGATCCGCGCCTTCGCCCGCCTTGCGCCCCGGCATCCCGGGACCCACCTGGACATCATCGGTGACGGGCCCTTGCGCCAATCGTTGCAGCAGCTTGCGGGGACGTTGGGCGTGGGTGAGAGGGTGCGGTTCCTGGGGGCGTTGCCCCATGCCGAGGTGTTGGCGCGCATGCGCCGCGCCGCCATGCTGGTCCTGCCCAGTGTGCGCACCGGCAGCGGCCGGGTGGAGGGCCTGGGCATGGTGGTGCTGGAGGCCGCCGCCGCCGGCGTTCCCGTGGTCGGCAGCCGTATCGGCGGCATTCCAGAGGCCGTCATCGACGGTCAAACCGGCCTGTTGGCGCCGGAACGCGATGCCGAGGCCCTGGCGCGTCACATGGACGCCCTGTTGTCCGACCGTGACCTGCGCCAGCGCATGGGGGCGGACGCCCGCAGCCATGTCGCCCGGCATTTTGACATCCGCCACCAGACCGCCGCGTTGGAACGTCTGTACGACGGGGTTACCGGCCATGCGGCATGAAGGGCGGCATGAGGAGGGCCGGCGGCCTACGGCCGTGGTGGTTGCCCACCCGGATGATGAGATCCTGTGGCTCAGTTCCGTGCTGGCCGACGCCGACCGCGTCGTCTTCTGTTTCGGCGACCCCTTCGGCCGTCCGGCCAAGGCGGCGGCGCGGCGGCGTGCGGTCGCCGCCTTGCCGCTACCCAGCCTGGTGGATTTGCGCATACCGGAAAGCGGGGCCGGCTTCGCCGTTGACCGGGCCAACCCGGCGGCCACGCCCTTTGGCCTGGCGATCCGCGACGCGGACGCGCGGGGCCGGTACGAGGCCAACTTTCCTCGCCTGGTGGCGGCGCTGCGCCCCGTGCTGGAGGGCTGCGCCGAGGTCTACACCCATAATCCCTGGGGCGAATACGGACATGCCGAGCATGTCCAGGTCCATCGCGCCGTCGCGGCCTTGCAGGCGGAGCTTGGCTTCCGCCTCTGGTTCAGCAATTACGTCGATGCCGCCAGTTGGCCCTTCGCCTGTCGTCTGGCCGGTGACCCGTGCTGGAGCGAGCGTCGGGCCGCGCGGCCCGATGTCGCCACGGCGCGGCGCCTCCGGGCGGTGTACCGGCGCCAGGGCGCCTGGACCTGGACGCCCTTCCACCGCTGGCCGGTGGAGGAGACGCTCTATGGCCATGCGCCGGCTGAGTCGTCGGGGAGGTCCCTGGCGGGCGAGGTTCTGTTGGATGTGGCAGGCTTGCGCTGGTGGCCGCCACCTTGGCGCCCGGCGCGACGGCGATTGCCGGATCGTCCGGCCTGACCCGATGCCCACCTTTTCCGTTTTCGTACGCTTCCTTGTTTCCTGGCCGGTTTCCCGGCCCCTTTCCGGAATGTCCTCATGACGTCGACGACTGACAACGCCCGCCCCGGGCGCCTGGAAAACCTGGCCTCCGGCCTGCGGTTCGCGGCCCGCGCCATCGGGCAGCGCTATACCCCGCTGCTGGCCCAGGTGGTGGTGACCCGCCGTTGCAACCTGGCGTGCGGCTACTGCAACGAATATGACGACTTCTCACCGCCCGTTCCGCTGAAGGACCTGCTGGCGCGCGTCGATCATCTGGCGAAGCTGAAGACCGCGTCCATCACCTTCACCGGGGGGGAGCCGCTGCTGAACCCCGACCTGGACAAGGCGGTTCGCCATGCCCGCGAACAGGGCATGATCGTCACCACCATCACCAACGGCTTCCGCCTGACCCAGGAATGGATCGAGCGACTGAACCTCGCCGGCCTCCAGGGCATGCAGATCAGCATCGACAACCTGGAACCCGACGACATCTCGATGAAGAGCTTGAAGTCGGTGGAGGGCAAGCTGGAGCTGCTGTCCAAGCACGCCCAGTTCAAGGTGAACGTCAATTCCGTCCTGGGCGTGACCGGGGAAAGGACGCAGGACGTGGTGACGGTGGCGGAGACGGCCGCCAAATACGGCCTGCAGCATTCCGTGGGCGTCCTGCATGACGGCAGCGGCACGTTGAAGCCGCTGAGCCCGGCGCAAATGCAGGCCTATGAGAAGGTCACCCAGATTTCGCCATCGCTGGTACACAGCCTGAATTACTGGCTGTTCCAGAAGAACCTGATGAATGGCCAGGGCAACGATTGGCACTGCCGTGCCGGCGCCCGCTATCTCTACGTCACCGAGGATGGCCGGGTGCATTGGTGCTCACAGCAGCGCGGATACCCCAACATCCCGCTGCTGGACTACACGCTGGAGGACATCAAGCGGGAGTATCATACGGAAAAGGGCTGCGCGCCGACCTGCACCCTCAGCTGTGTGCATCAGATGAGCATGTTCGACCGCCGTCGGCAAACCATCGCCGACCCGACGACCCAGGCGACGGCCCCCCAGGGGCCTGCGGCTGAGCCGGTCAGTTGACCGGCTTTTCCCGGTCGTAGCGGAACAGCCCGCCGTATACCGCCGCCATGGCCGCCACGACGATGGCGACCCCGGCGGCGGGCCGTTCGCTGCCTGGCAGCAGGCGCAAGAGCCAGACCAGCGTCGCCATGACGACGATGCCCGCCACCGGCAGCGCGAAGGCCCGTGCCACGGTGCCGGCGGCGATGCCCCAGGTACCGCGTAGATAGTGCGCGCCCCACAGCAGCACCGGCGGGTACAGCGCCAGCCATACCGCTGAAACGGCGACGATGCCCATGGCCGCCGGCAGCAGCAGCCCGACGCCGACGATGCCGGCGCTGAGCAGGGCCAGGCTGGTGGCCGACAGCCGCGCCGCCAGCCCCGGCCGGCCCGACGCCATCATCAAGGGGGTCAGCAACTGCGCGGTCACGCGCAGCAGGGCGGCGCCGGCCAGCAGCTTCAGGGGCAGGGCGGCGGCGGCATAGCTGGCGCCGTTGTCGTCGTGGATCAGGGCGGTCAGTGAGTCGGCCGCCAGGATCAACCCCACCATCAACGGCGCCGTCAGCAGGGCCAGCCGGCGCAGCGACCAGGTCAGCGACTGGGTCAGGCCGTCCAGGTTTCCGGCCATACGGGCGAAGACGGGCAGGGCGGTGCGGTTGATCAGCGTGCCGACCGCCATCACCGGTTCCATGGCGATGTCGAAGGCCACGCGATACAGCGCCAGCGGCGCCGCGCCGTAGAACCAGCCAACCAGCAGGAAGTCGATGTTCTTGAAGATCTGCTCGAACAGGTTCACGGCGGCGGCCCGGAACCCGAAGCGGACCAGGCCCCCGATGTCGTCCCGTTGGAAATGCAGGCCAGGCCGGAAGGGGCGCGCCAGTGTGGCGCCGACCAGGGTGTAAAGGCCGCTGGCGACATATCCCGCCACCAGGGCCCAGGCGCCGGCCCCGGCCATGGCCAGGCCCAGGCGGGTTAGGGCGGCGCCCAGGGTGGCGGCGACGTTAACCATGGCGATGCGCTCATAGCGCAGGTCCCGGTTCAGCAGCGCCAGGGGGATGACGGCGGCGGCCACCAGCGGCTGCTTGGCGCCCACGGCGATGAAATAGGCGGCCATGCCCGGCACGCCGTACAGCAACTCGAACCCCGGCGCCGCCAGCAGGGTCAGCGCGCCCATGACCAGGGCGGCGGCCATGATGAACCAGAACAGGCTGTCCAACTGGCGCTTGCTGACCGACGGGGCCTGCAGCAGGGCATCGCCCGTGCCCAGGCCGTCGAAGGCCTCGATCACCATGCCGGCGGAGATGACCAGGGAGGCGACGCCGACCTGCTGTTTGCTGAGGAAGCCCAGCACCGCCAGGATGGTGGTGAAGTCGATCACCTTGGCCAGGACGGTGGCGCCGCCCAGCCAGTTGAACCCCCGGCGCAGGTGTCGCTGATGATCGGTGTCGCTCACGGGCGGTCAACGACGGCGGAGGGGGATGTCCCGGGTTCCGGCCGGGGCGGCAGGACCCAGGCCCGCGTGCGCAGCAGGTGCCGCAGCCAATCCCGCGACTGGCCGAACCACGCCCGGAACTCCGCCTTGCCCCAGGGGCGCCGCGCCGGTGCCGGTGTCGTCAGGCGTTCCTGGATCAGCGCGTGGATGCGCGCCGCCCGGGCCGCCCAGGTGTAGCCCTGACTGTCGGTCAGGGCAGCCTCCGCCAAGCGGGCGGCGCGGGCGGGATCGGTCAGCAGCGCGTCGATGCCGGCCACCAACTCTGCCGGGGAATCCGGTGGGCAAAGATAGGCGTTCTCGTCATGCCGCAGTACCTCCGCCACGTCCGGCGTCTGCCCCGCCAGGATGGGGCGCCCTGAGGCCAAGTAGAAGAACACCTTCAGCGGCAGCACGGTCGACCCGAACTCCGCCAGCGGCAGCCGGGACGGGGGGATCAGCAGGATGTCGGCGGCGTAGATGTAATCGGCCAGCGCATCCGCCGGCTGGTAGGGCACGATGCGGACGTTGGGCAGGTCGCGTGCCATCACCTCGATGGGGCCCTCGCCGTACGACCCCACCAGGATGAACAGCACGTCGGGCCGCAGCCTTGCCGCCTCGATGGCCAGGGCCAGACCCTTCTTGTGGTTCACGCGGCCGGTATAGACCACCGTTTTGCGGTCGGGCTCGACACCGATGCGCCGCTTCGCCTCCGCCACCGGGATGCGCGCCTGGAAGCGCGCGGGCTCGAAGCCGTTGCGGATGCAGCGCACCTTGTCCTCCGGTAGGCCCAGCGCCAGGTACTTCCGCCGCGTGTACTCGGAATGGCAGATTTTGACGATGAAGCGCCGGTGGCCGACCAGGCGGTACAGCCAGTATTGCAGGGGCGGGATCTGGTCCGGCCAGGGACGGTAGTGGTCGAAGGCAACCCGCTGCCCGAACAGCAGCGCCATCCAGGCGACCCAGAGGTTGCGGGTGTAGACCAGATCGGCCTGTTTGAACTCCGCCCGGAAGGGCAGCGTCAGCCCGCACAGGAAATGCCGCAGCGCCGCCGGGCCGGCTGGCGCGTGCGCGGGGACCACCGTCAGGCCGCTGACCCGCTCGGCCACGATGGCCGCGTCACCGTCCGCCACCGGCACATGCATCCACGACCGCTCGGTCAGCGCGGCGAGATAACGGGCTGTTGTCGTGAAGACTTCGGCATCGGCCTCTGTGCTGGCGAGGGAATTTTCAAAGGTGAACAATATTCGCATTGAAAACCATACCAGGCAGGGACCCGGGCGCGGGCTCGCGGGGAGTGTTCGCACATATGGCCTGGTGACTCAATCGCCAGCCGCGCCATGCCGACGCGCTATCCGGCCTGCTGGTTGCGCATGAAATCGGCCAGGGGCGCCAGCGCGCCCAGGATGGCCTGGCGGCCCCGGGCATCGGGAATGGTCTCGTCCAGCGCCCGCTTCATGCACAGCAACCAGGCGTCACGCTCCGCCTCGCCGATCTGAAAGCCCAGATGGCGGGCTCGCAGGCGGGGGTGGCCACGCTCGGCGGAATAATCGCCCGGTCCGCCCATCCATTGCGCCAGATACAGAGTCAGCACACGCTTGGTTTCCGCCAGATCCGAGGGATGCATGGCGCGCAAGTCGCGCGCCTCCGGCACGGTGTCCATCTGATGATAGAAGGCATCCACCAGCCGGCCGATGGGTTCCATCCCGCCGATCCACTGGTAAAGGGTGGTCTTCTGTCCGCTGTCGCCGGTCATGGTCTGGGCTCTGCCTGTCCTGCGGCCCCCAAGGCAACGGGGCGCCGCGCCTTGTACCGCAAAGCCGCCTCGCCCGGAAGCGCCGCGCGCCTCCCGTGGCGCCAGGCCATTAGTCAGGGGATATGCGATATCCCGGAATTATCACCTTCGCCCGCCCGCCGCGTGCTGGTATGAAGGGGGGCGGCGCCCATCCGGGTATGCCCAGGGAGAATACGCGCCAGCAGCGCCGCCACCGGCGCCGCCGCCTTAACGACCAAACGAAAATCGGGAACGTCCATGTCGGTTAAACATCACCTGCTGCTCTCCACTGCGTTGCTTATGACAACGCTTACCTATGCCGGTCCCCGGGCCGCCTTGGCCGCCGACGCCCCGGCTGCCCCGGTCACGGGCACCTGGCAGGACGCCGCCCAGTCGCCCGACGCGCGCACCAGCGCCCTGTTGAAGGTGATGACGCGGGAAGAGAAGCTGCAGTTGGTGTTCGGCTATTTCTCGACCGACTTCAAGCCCAAGGCCTACACCCGCATCGAGGGGGGCATGGCCGACTCCGCCGGCTATGTTCCCGGCATCGCCCGCCTGGGCATTCCCGCCCAGTCGCAGACCGACGCCGGCGTCGGCGTGGCCACACAGGCCAGCCCCACCCCGCGCCTGCGCACCGCGCTGCCGTCCGGCCTGGCGACGGCCGCCACCTGGAACCCGGAGATGGCTTTCGCCGGCGGCGCCATGATCGGTGACGAGGCGCGCCGCTCCGGCTTCAACGTTCAGCTGGCCGGCGGCGTCAACCTGACGCGCGAGCCGCGCAACGGCCGCAACTTCGAATATGGCGGCGAGGATCCCTTGCTGGCCGGGACCATCGTCGGCCAGGCCATCAAGGGCATCCAGTCCAACAACATCATCTCGACGCTGAAGCACTATGCCTTCAACGATCAGGAAACCAGCCGCAACTTCATCGACGTGAAGGTCGATGAGGCGGAGGGGCGGCAGTCCGACCTGCTGGCCTTCGAGATCGCGCTGGAGACGGGCAACCCCGGGTCCGTCATGTGCTCCTATAACCGCGTCAACGGCGCCTATGCTTGCGAGAACGACTGGCTGTTGAACCAGGTCCTGAAGAAGGATTGGGGTTTCAAGGGCTTCGTCATGTCCGACTGGGGCGCCACCCATTCCACCGCCCCGGCGGCCAACGCCGGGCTGGACCAGCAGTCTGGCTATCCCTTCGACAAGTCGCCCTATTTCAAGGACGCGCTGGATGAGGCGGTGAACAACGGCCATGTCAGCGCCGCTCGCCTGGACGACATGGCCGCCCGCATCCTGCGCGCCATGTTCGCCAACGGCCTGTTCGAGCATCCGCTGAACGGCGACCAGGCGGCCACCATCGACTACGTCGCCCACGCCAAGGTCACCCAGGCCGACGCGGAAGAGGCCATCGTCCTGCTGAAGAACCAGGGCGATGTGCTACCCCTGGCCAAGACGGTGAAGACCATCGCCATCATCGGCGGCCATGCCGACGTCGGCGTGCTGTCCGGCGGCGGTTCGGCCCAGGTTTACCCCTATGGCGCACCCGCCAACGGCCTGATCATCCCCAACGAGGGGCCCGCCTTCTTCCCCGGCCCCATGGTTTACGATCCTTCCTCGCCGCTCAAGGCGCTGCAGGGTCTGACCCAGGCCAAGATCACCTATATCGATGGCAAGGATGCCAAGGCCGCCGCCAAGCTGGCGGCCGGCAGCGACGTCGCCATCGTCTTCGCCACGCAATGGACGGGCGAGGGCCAGGACGCCATCGACCTGAACCTGCCCAACGACCAGGACGCCCTGATCAAGGCCGTGGCCGGCGCCAACAAGAAGACGGTGGTGGTGCTGGAGAACGGCGGCCCGGTGGTGATGCCCTGGCTGGACAAGGTGGCGGCCGTGGTCGACGCCTGGTACCCCGGCACCAGTGGTGGCGAGGCCATCGCCCGCGTGCTGGCTGGTGAGGTCAACCCCTCCGGCCACCTGCCGGTCAGCTTCCCGGCCTCGGTCGACCAACTGCCGCGCAAGGTGGTGGACGGCGACCGCAAGGACAAGGCGGAGCATCCGCATGTCGACTACACCCTCGAGGGCGCGGCCGTCGGCTACAAATGGTATGAGAAGAAGGGCCTGAAGCCGCTGTTCCCCTTCGGCCACGGCCTCAGCTACACCACCTTCGCCGCGTCCGACCTGGCAGCCGCCGCGCTGGACGGCAAGGGCGTGAAGGTCAGCCTGACGCTGCGCAACACCGGGGCCCGCGACGGTAAGGCCGTGGCCCAGGTCTACGTGACGCCGGCGGCTGGTGGCTGGGAAGCGCCGAAGCGCCTGGGCGCCTTCCGCAAAGTGGCGCTGAAGGCCGGTGAGAGCCAGAGCGTGAGCCTGACCGTGGACCCTCGCCTGCTGGCGACCTACGACACCGCGGCGCACGCCTGGAAGATCAAGGGCGGCGACTACACGGTGATGACCGGCACGTCCTACCAGGACATCACCGCCAAGGTGACGGTGCACCTGCCGGACGCCACCCTGCCCGTGGGCGCGCCGTAAGCGTATCATCTGGTGAGCAATGGGGGCGTCCTTGGGGGCGCCCCCTTTCATTTTGGGCTGGGCTTCAGCCGGTCAGGCCCGCCTCACCCCGGCAGGCGGCGGCGATGGGCTTGGCCTTGTCCATCAGCAGGGCGGGGGCGCCGGTCAGGCCCTTGCGCTCCTGCTCCGCCAGGACCGTCACCTCCTTGTCCGTCAGCGCCGCGTTCACGCGGCTTGCGGTGCAGTCGCAGAAGCGGTGTAGCTTGGCATCCGCCACCCCGGCCGGCGACGATGCCCGCGCGGCCTGGAAACAATGCTCGGCGAAGTTGGCCGTCATGGCGGCCCGGAAACCAGCCACCTCTGCCGACTGGGCCACCGACAGGGACGACGGCGACCGCATGAAGGCGACCCCGAGACCGGCCACGCCGCAAACGACGACAAGGGCGACGGCCATCTTGGTCTTGTTCATGGGCATCCGGCTCTCCGTTCTGTGTATCCCGTGTGAACGGGAGTATGGACGGACGCGACGGTTTTGTCAGGGGCGCTTGACCAGAATATTTTGAACTACGCGCGGGGTTCCAACCTATCATTGGGTCTGGTAGATCCGCATTTCTTCCGGTCGGCGGATGTATGCGCGCCCACTGCTGCTATCGACTGTGATGTTACCGCAGCGGCACTCGGCGAAATGGGCGGGCATGGATGGCACCGTGTCGCTGCAGCTCAGGCATTCGTAACTTATCTTTTTTCCGGCGGGATAGCCTTGCCCAGGGGAAAACGGGAGGGGGCGTCGCATTGTTCAGTAGCCTTATCCGAAATAATGGATGAGATCGGCGATCCTGTCGCGATCTTCCGGGGCGATGGGGTCGCTAAGATTGATATAGATGTCATTCAGCAGGCCGCGTACGGGGGGTGAGGGCAAATCCAAGGCCAGAATGGCCAGTAATTCCTGCCGCTTGTGCGTGTCGTTCACGTACAGGCGGACCAGATCCTCCAGAATGATGGTCGCTTCTTCTCCCGTCATCGCTTGGTCCTTGTCACGCGGGCCGGATTGAGAACGTCTTGGGTCCCGTCCACGCGATCACCCAATACGGTCGATCGACACGTCCGCTGTCTCGATAGTGGGCAACAACCTCCGCCGGGCACCAATCCCGGCCAGAGGAAAACAGGGCGCCGATGTCGATCAGGGCATGGATCAGGGTGATTCTGTCCTCGGTGGACGTGATGGCGCGTCTATGCTCACCGTTCCACAGCTGAAACCCTAAAGAGGCAAGGGCCCCCTGGTCGGTGGGGGTCATGGCCATCGCCACCGCCCGCTCTCCCGCCAGTTCGGTAACGATGATGCCCTGTTTAGGCAGGACCGCTGTCGGCGTCGTGGGACCTCCCTGGGGGTGAAACTGGGCACCTTGGGGCCATGGATCGCTCATCAATATGCGGGCCCCTGCCGGACCAAGGCGCCCGCCAGCGGATCATAGGCGAAGTGCCAATCTTGCCAAGGCTCCGTAAATTTCATCGCTCCACAAACGACGGAGACGCCTGTCTCCAGATTGCTGGACACGTATTCGAAGAGATAGCCCGCCGGCGGCGGCAGCTCCGCCACCATCGCGCCATCGGGGCCGAATATCTTCAGCCTGAGGTGAACGATGCCGGAGGTAGGCGGGGGGGCGGCAAGGACGAACAATCGGTCGCCGTATGCATAAGCTGACTCGGCACCGGGAATGTCCAGGGCGAGCGGACCACCCTCCCGCGCCCAGAAAACACTCTTGCCCGCGTGCACCGTGATTGGTCCATCCATGATGGCTTTTTCCGGTCCTACGATGCGGTTCCCCGGTCTGCGCCCGGCGGCGTTGTCAGCCGGCTGTCTGCCTGACGCTGGCGGCATCGCTCCACCAGGGGCAAGGCCGCCGAAAGGTCCTGACGGTAACGCTCGAACTCCGCCCGGCTGATCTCATAGTACTCTTCATAGTCGGCTAGGCGGTTGCTGACGGGGATGGACAGATAGAACCGGCCATCGCCCTGATCCACCCCGATGGCGAAGCGGTGCTCCCGACTGATGGTGATATCCTTGACCGTCATATCCCGACTACACTTGATGGCATGCTTTCCTTGGGGGACTGGGTAGGAAACTAGGGCGCCATACGGGAAAATGTAGGGAGTGGCCGCTTTTTCCTGGCCGGTTGTTGCGCTCATAGGGCCTGTTCGTTAACGGCGTGCCGTTTCAGGAACGCTTATTTGTGCCAGTAGCTGTACGCCCAGCTGATTGCCTTTAACGCGGCATCATCTAGGGTCGTGTATTTCTCCGATGTCTTCTGCGCAATCCAGTGACACCCGGAAAATAGGTCGTGAATTTGCCAGTCAGGTTGAAGTTGATCCGCATATGCTAAGATTTCTTCTATCTTCTTGCCGACGGCTCTGGACATGCCTTCGTCAAGGCCGGCAGTGGCTCTGTCCATGCTCTCTGTTGGGTGTGGGAACTTACCAAAGCCCAAATATTTTATAAGTTAATCATTAATATTTTCCGGCAGGCGTGAATCATCAACACTCCTTGCGTCACGGTTCTCATTCAGCTTTGTCGGTGCTGATTCCACAGGTTCGTGCTCCCTCGCTCCGGCCGCCGTCGTCCCAATGCCTGCATCTAATCGATATCCGAAATATTTTGGCTGCCTGGGAAAATTGTATTGTGGCGACTTATCTGCCTGCTGCCCTGCCCATTGCTCCGGCGACGGCCGGCCCTCCTGACGCACCAGCCAGCCTTGTCGCACCGCATCACAGGCGAAGCGGGCCAGCGCCTTGCCGTCCAGGCCCACCGCCGCTGGCAGAACAGGCCAACGGGAAGGGGTGCCCGATCAGCGTCAGCCCGGGATCTGCGCCTCTTTGCGACAGGCGTTGGAGATGAGGTCGAGCTTGGGGGCGAGTTCCGGCGGCACGCCCGTCTGGCCCTGATGCTCCAGGTCCACCAGATGCTTGACCTCGTCATCGCTCAGGGCGGCGTTCAGCTTGGTGGTGTTGCAGCCGCAATAGGCCTGGACCTGGCTCTCGCTGATCCCGGGTGCGGCGCGCGCCGCCTTGACGCATTGCTCCATCATCCTGCCGGCCATGTTCTTGCGCAAGATGGCGACATCGGGATGACTGCTTTTGAGCAAGGTGTAGCCAAAACCGATCACACCACCGACGATGATGGCGACACCGGTCAACACTGCCTTGGATGTCATGGTAAGCCTTTCTGAGATCTCAGAATTGGAAGTCCGAAATAAATAAATGTAAGCGATAATTCATTCGGTTAGTCGCTTCCATATCTCATCTTTTATTTTATCCAGCTTATTATTCTCCAAAACTCTTTCATTAAAATTATCGCGCCATATGTAGAAATCAGAAAAACTGCCGTTCCCGCCCATCATATATTTATACGTGTCTCTGACATAGTTAATTGATCCATTAAAATCGCCATGAAATTTTACACAAGAAGATAGGGAGTGGCATATCGAATTAATTCCCCTCACCCAATTATTTTCATTCTCTTCTAAAAGTATTTTTCTAAGTCCCTCAAAAAGCACCAATAGTTCTTGACATTTTTTTTGCTCGTTCATATTCAATACCCCCTACAACGTTTCACCAATAATCGTTGCTCTCGGTACAGGGTGTGATTTATCAGCGTAAACTTTAATTAAGAGGCATCTAATAATGCTCGGAGAAGGCGAGGCTGGGCGGAAGTGCCGTGTACATAGATATAGATAGTGGCCAGCGCGTCGGCGAGAGTTGATGCCGCATCTGCCGCTTGACCTCCTCTGGTGCGCTTTCGGCCAACAGGGGGTCGCCATCCCAGGGGAAGGTGGTGCGATGTGCAGCTTCGTTGGTCGGTGTGGGTGCTGCGCGGACGCTTTCCTTCCACATTCGACTACTAAATCCGATCTGGAATTTAGCACAAATCTGTATGTTTTTTAAGACGTCGCTTTCCTAAGCGGCCTGTTCTCATTCTGAGTTTTAACGATAACGGAATATGCATCCTTTTCACTTTTCAATATTATATCAGCCTCATCCTGGTTAATCTCTACATCTACAAATTGAGGGACGATTTCTCCTCGATCATATCGAGCATATAGCGTGTCGTTTTCTTTGATGATTTTCACGCCATGGGCACTTGCGACGATCATTGGGCTGCCTCTTAGAATATTGGGTTGGCGGTATAGGTGCCGGGAACCGCGGGATCAATGGTGGCCTCTGGAATGCCACCGGCAGTATATCCTCCAGGGACCCATTGTGAATTCGCCCCAAGTTCATTCCCATCCGGCATGCGGAGGCCCTTGGGATTTGGGATATCGACCCGTATGGGGTTGTCCCCAAGTGTGCCTGGATCAAGGCTCAAGCTTTGCTCCAGCTTTGAGACGCTGCCACCCGCGTTGCTGATCATTTCGTCGGCGACAGACTACGGAAGGTGCCGGGTTCGTAGACATAGACGGTGGCCAGGGGATCGGCAGGTGCGGGGGCCGCGTCCGCCGGCTTGACCTCCAGCGGTTTGACCACCACCGGCTCGCTTTCGGCCAGCAGGGCGTCGCCGTCCCAGAGGAAGGTGGTGCGCCGGGTGGCGATGGACGCGGCGGGGCCGGGTCGTTGGCCGGGACGGGGCCCGCATGGACGCTTTCCTTCCGCACGCGGCGGCCAAAGGCGTCGTAGCCGAAGCGGGTGAGGGTGGTGCCCCGGCGGCCGCTCTCTTCCACCGCCAGCAGGCGGTCGCAGGCGTCATAGCGATAGCGCGTCACCCCGCGCCGCGCGTCCTCGATGGCGGTCAGGGTGTCGGCGCCGTCATGGCCATAGGCGCGGGCGTAGACGGTCTCGCTTCCCGCCGCCCCGCCATTGGACCGGCGGCCTTCCTGGCGCACCAGCCGGCCCTGGGGGTCGAAGGCCTGGATCTGATGGATGCCGCCAGCCAGGCGTTCCACCTCCCGCCCTGCCGCGTCGCGGGCGAAGCGGGCCAGCGCCTTGCCGTCCAGCCCCACCGCCGCCGGCAGGTTATGCTGACGGGAAGGGCTGTCCGGTCAGCTTCAGCCTGGGATCTGCGCCTCTTTGCGACAGGCGTTGGAAATCAGGTCGAGCTTGGGGGCGAGTTCCGGCGGCACGCCCGTTTGGCCCTGATGCTCCAGGTCCACCAGATGCTTAACCTCGTCATCGCTCAGGGCGGCGTTCAGCTTGGTGGTGTTGCAGCCGCAATAGGTCTGGACCTGGCTCTCGCTGATCCCCGGTGCGGCGCGCGCCGCCTTGACGCATTGCTCCATCATCCCGCCGGCCATGTTCTTGCGCAAGGTGGCGACGTCGGGATGGCTGCTTTTGATGAAGGTGTAGCCGAAACCAATCGCGCCGCTGGCCAGGATGGCGACGCCGATCAACATTGCCCTGGATGTCATGGCAGGCTCTCTCGATTTGGCTGTAATATTCTGATGTTTGAACCTCGGCTTATGTGTTGTGTATTTTAATATTTATCCCTGTGAAACGCCTCCAATTTTTTTGCCATTTCGATCACATCCTCATCATCGCACCATTCTCCAAGATACCTAGTGACTCCGATGTTTGTAACAACAGGAGGAATTCCAGAAGAAGGTCGTGGAAATTTTCTTGAAATAACGGAATTTTTCATTGTTTTCAGATTGTTAATAAGTCTTTGATAGTATTCAATCTTCCATGTATCTAGTTTTTCGTAATTAATTTCAGATATTTTTCGTTCTGATAGATCAATATTTTCCTGTATAAGCTTAATAAAGCCATTTTCTTCTTCATCAAGAGTGTTCATTTTGGTATTCCTCTGGATTCTACGATCCAAGATGGATCGAAATCTTTGAACCTGTATTGAAGCGCGCCGCCTTGGAAAATTGTGCCGTCAGCGCCTTTCTGTTGAGCGGCTTCACCAACATAAGCCGTTATATCAGTTCCTTTTGGGATTTTAATAACAGTTGCCACTTCACGATTTCCCCATTCGGGAGGCAATGCAAGTCCTTGATGGACATCGTCTATTGTCGAGAATTTATTGCCCTGCTCAAGACTCGTCCACCATTTCGCACTTCGTCCCTGACCTAACGGAGTGTCAGCGTGGTATGAAACGAGAGTTAGGTCATTCTCCAATGGACCAGACATAAGCTTATAGCCGGGTTTGAAGTTGGCCAGATCTTCCTCAAACCCTCTTGAGTAATCAATCCTGTTGCTGGCCAACGCGTCTAAGCCACACTCCAACCCCATCGGATCGACCCACTGCACCGGGTTGGGCGCGTAGGCGGCGATGTTGCTGCCGCCCCTGAGCCGGATGGGGTCCTGGGTGATGAAGCAGCCTTCGGCCGGGGCGTAGTAGCGGTGGCGGTTGTAGTGCAGGCCGGTTTCGGGGTCGTGGTATTGCCCCTGGAAGCGCAATGGGTTGGGGATGGTGGCGACGGTTTGGCGGGCCAGGGCGCCCCAGGCCTTGTAGTCGGCGGCCCACACCACCTCGCCATTGTCGTTGGTCAGCTCCTGGGGCGTTCCCAGATGGTCCAGGTGGTAGTGGTAGGCCTGGGCGCGTTGCCCCGGTTCCGCCCGGCGCAGCTGCGCCAGGGGGCGGAAGGTGCCGGGCTCGTAGACATAGACGGTGGCCAGGGGGTCGGCGGGTGCTGACGCCGCGTCTGCTGGTTTGACCTCCACCGGGGCGCTTTCGGCCAGCAGGGTGTCGCCGTCCCAGAGGAAGGTGGTGCGCTGAGGGGCGGCGATTGGGGCGGGGCCGGCATCGTTGGCCGGGACGGGGCCCGCATGGGCGCTTTCCTTCCACACGCGGCGGCCGAAGGCGTCGTAACCGAAGCGGGTGAGGGTGGTGCACCGGCGGCTGGTTTCCTCCACCGCCGTCAGGCGGTTGCCGGCGTCATAGCGATAGTCCACGGTCACGGCACCGCCGGCGGCGCGCCATTCCTTCACCCGGTTGCCCCAGGCGTCGTACTCGAACTTGGCGTCGCCATGGACCAGCAAACGGTCGCCCCGGGCCTCGCCGCCCCAGAAGGCGGCATCGGGGCCGGAGGCCAGGATGTTGCCGGCGGGGTCGGTGACGAAGCTCTCGGGGTTGGCGCCCTCCACCGCCAGCAGGCGATCGCAGGCGTCATAGCGATAGCGCGTCACCCCGCGCCGCGCGTCCTCGATGGCGGTCAGGGTGTCGGCGCCGTCATAGCCATAGGCGCGGGCGTAAACGGTCTCGCCTCCCGCCGCCCCGCCATTGGACCGGCGGCGGCCTTCCTGGCGCACCAGCCGGCCCTGGGGGTCGAAGGCCTGGATCTGATGGATGCCGCCGGCCAAGCGTTCCACCTCCCGCCCCGCCGCGTCGCGGGCGAAGCGGGCCAGCGCCTTGCCGTCCAGCCCCACCGCCGCCGGCAGGTTGTCCGGCCCCCAGGCGGTGTCCAGCCGGCGACCGTCCGGCAGCAGGGTGGCGACGCGCCGGCCCCGGGCGTCGCGCAGGAAGCGGATCTCCTGGTCGCCCTGCCGTTCCAGCACCGGCCGGCCGGCGGCGTCATAGGCGATGGCGACGTGGGTGTCGGGCGTGTCGGCGGACAGCAGCCGACCGGCGACGTCGTAGCCGAAGCGATGGCTCTGGCCATCAGCGTACAGCGTTTCCAGCAGCCGGCCGGCCGGGTCGCGGGTGTAGCGGGTGACCCGTCCCTGGTCCACCGCCGCAGCGACGAAGCCGGCGGCGTTGCGGTGGTAGTCCAGGCGCCGGCCGTCGAAGCCCGTCTCCCCCACCAGTCGGCCGGCGGGGTCGTAGTCCAGGCGGTACTGTTCCCCCTTCTGGTTGAACAGGGCCACCAGGTTCAGTTCGCTGTCGTACTGATAGCGGAAGACGGAACCATCGGCGGCGATGCGCTCCACCGGGTAGGGCAGCCCGTCATAGCGCCAGCGGGTGACGCGGCCCAGCGGGTCACGATGCAAGGTGGCGTGGTCCTCGGCATCGTATTCCAGCGTCACCACGCCGCCGTCGGGGCGGTGCAGGGTGGTGACGTTGCCGTTGGCGTCGCGCTCCAGCCGCAGGGGCGCGTCCTCACCCCGCCGCATCTCCACCACCCGGCCCAGGGCGTCGTGGGCATAGCGGCGGCGGTCGGTCTTGGCCGTGCCCTCGGCCAGCAGGTCGCCCTGGGGGGACCAGCTGTAGCGCGCAAGCAGGCCCAACTGGTCCTGGATGGCCAGCGGCAGGCCGCGCGTGTCGCGGGTATAGCGGGTGACCTCCCCCAGCGGGTCGGTATAGGTGGTGAGGTTGCCGCGCCGGTCATAGCCGAAGCGCTCCACCGCGCCGTCGGCCCGCGTCACCTGGACGGGGCGGCCCAAGGTGGCCCGATTTAAATCGGGCTGAGCACCGTCGTCGCCGTAGGTCAGCCGCGTGACGGCGCCGTCCGCTGCCACCCGCTCCACCAGGCGGCCCAGATCGTCATAGGTCAGCTGCAGGGTGCCGCCGTCGGGCCCGATCAGGGCCAGCAGGTTGCCGGCGGGGTCGTAGCGATGGCGGGTGGCGCCGCCCAGCGGGTTCACCTCCTCCTCCACCAGGCCCAGCTTGTTCCAGCGATAGCGGGTGACGGCGCCGCGTCCGGTGGTGACCACGGTGGTGTGGGCCTGGACGTCATAGACCATGCGGGCGCGGTACAGCCCGGCCTCACCGGACAGATACACGCCCCAGGTGTCGACGCAGCGGGCATCACGGCCGCGCGCCACATCGTCCCAGACGAACTGGAAGCGCAGGCCGCCGCGCCGCGTCTCCTCCACCAGCAGATGGTTGTCATAGCGGTAGCGCCAGGCGTTGCCGCGCGCGTCGCGCGCCTCCACCAGGTCGCCGGCCGCGTCATAGGTGTAGCTGACCAGGCGCAGCGGCTGGTCGCCGCCGGCCGGGTCGGGCCCATCGACCGCGGTGATGCGGCCGGCGTCATCCGTGGTGACGGCGAAGGCGCGGCCGGCGCTGTCGTGGATGCCGGTCAGGCGCCCGCCGGGCCCACGGTGCAGGACAATGGCGTTGTCGTTGGGGTCGACGACGTGCGCCAGGTGGCGCAGGCCGCTCTGATCATCCCGGTCGCCGAAGACGTAGGCGATCCCGGTGTAGGTCGCCAGCCAGTAGCGCCGGCCATCGGTGTGCAGGATCAGCCGCTCCACCACGTTCAGGCTGGGGCGGCCGGGGGCCGGGTCGGTGAAGAAGGCCAGGCGCCCGTCGGCCAGGCGCGCGGCCCAGCCGCCACCGTCGATCCAGCGGTACAGCGCCATGTCGAGCGGGTGGTGCCAGCCCGACCCCAGTTCGCCCTTGTGGGTGGAACTGGACATCCACACGCGCGACCACACCAGCGGCAGGGGGCCCGTCCCCTCGAAATCCATCGCCTCGGTGAACAGTTCGCCCGTGGCCACGTCCACGGGATGGCCGGCGGTGTAGCGGGTGGCCAGCTTGCCGCCGGCGAAGCCGCCGGCGGCCCCGCCCAGCGCCTCGCCGATGATGCGGCCGCGCTCTCCTCCAACCGCTTGGCCGATGGCGCCGCCCACCTTGGAGCCGGCATAGCCGCCCGCCATGCTGATGACCGTGGTCTCGCCGAAGGTCGCCAGGCCGCACAGCCCTTCCGCCATGAAGGCGCCGGCGGCACCGGCGCCCAGCCCCAGCACCGTGCCGCCGATCATCAGCACTTCGGCCAAGGTATTGGCCCAGTCCGGTACCTCGCCATGGATCTCCATATAGGTGCCGGGATCGCGGCCGATGAAGACGTCATGCGACCCATCCATGATGGACCCGTCGCATTCCAGCTTGTCACCGATGCGGGCGGCCGGCTTGCCGTTGATGAAGACCGTCTTGCTGCCCTGGGCGATGTGCTGGTTGGGCGGCCCGTCGCGGGAGCAGGCGGCCGCGTCCTGGATGGCGCGGGCGGCCGGCTTGTCGTTGATCAGCACATTGCTGGAGCAATCGGGCGCGATCTCCCCGGTCTTGTCGGTGAAGGTGCTGCCAAGCGCCTCGCCCAGCAGGGCGCCGCCACCGGTGGCGGCCATGGCCCCGCCCACCGCCGCGATAACGCCCAGCGCCGCCCCGCCTGTTCCCACCACGGCGATAACCGCCAGGGCCGCACCCAAGCCAATGGCCGCCCCGGCGATGAAGCCGGAGAGCGCGCTGGTGTGCTGGATGGGGTCTTCCAGCCGGGCTGCCCCGTATTGCGGCGCGCCGCCGTCCATCGTCAGGCCCCGGCGGCGCCGGCACCGGCGGGCGCCGGCCAGGCGAAGCTGTTCAGGATCTGCATGAACTGTGCATCCGCGTCCGGGAACTCGGTCAAGCGGGCGGTATTGACGATGGTGATGCAACGGCCGTCGGGCAGCAGGCTGTAGACCTGCCGCTGCTTGATCGGACCGGCGCCGGCATCCCATTGGAATACCAGCTCCGCTGCCGGCCGGCCGGCCAGCATGACATCCTGGCGTGTGATCAGCTGGAAGCTGCGGGCCCGGGCGATCAGGTCTTTCAGCTGCCGGTTGACATAGGCGCCCAGGCCTTCCTCCGCCTGCGGCCGGTCATAGGCGACCATGATGTTGGGCACTACCGGGCCGCCGCTGGGCGGAGCCGACCAGGCGATCATGGAGCGGTCGATCCAACTGTCCGGCAACTGGATGCTGAAGTCGGGGGTGCGGCAGGTTTGCGGCATGGCGGATGTCCTTTAGATCTGACCCAGGATGCGGGCGACCGCGATGGCGCTGTCGGCATCGGCATTGCCCGTGCTGGGCAGGGGCGCCTGGGTGGGCAGGGTGGCTTGGCCGCCCGGCAGGCTGCTGGCCGGCAAGCTGCCCGTCTGCCCCCAGGCGCCCGCCTGAGGCACGCTGGAATAGGAGGAGGGCATCACGGGCGGGGTGGCGGAGGATGTGGCCACCACAGGCGCGGCCAGGGACGGTTGCCCCAGGGAGGGCGGCACCAACGTGGGTGCCGACAAGGAGGGTGCTGCAACCGACGGGGCCTGGGGCAGGGGCGGCAAGCCCGTGTTCATGCCGCCGCTGGCGGCCAGATTGGACAGGCTGGGGGCGGTTGACGCGTCTGGAATGCCCGGCACGCCCCCGTTGGGCACGCCCATACCGGATGAGCCCGGCAGCGACGGGCTGGTCAGCGAGGGAGCGGCCAAGCCGCTGCCGCCCAACATGCCTTGCCCCAGCGCGGTTTGCGCCAGGCCACCACCGGCCATCCCCCCCGCCGACCCAACCGCCGGGGTTCCGCCTCCACCCAGCAGCTGGGCCGCCTGCGCCGCCGAGCCCAGGGGGCTGCCGACGGAGGAGGGCAGGGCCGGCGCCGCGGCGTTGGCCAGCGCGCCCAGGTCGCCGGCCGAACCGAAACCGGCCGGCGCCGCCGACAGGGATATCGGCGTGTAGGGCTGGATGCCGAGGCTGGCGCCAATGGCGCCGGGCTGGATCAGGGCGGGTAGGTCGACCATCCGGAAATCTCCCGGGAAATGAAGCTAATGGGAACTAGGGTTGGGGCTGGTGGCGTCAACTGCTGCAATTCAGCCAGATTTTCTGGCCGTCCTGGCTGATGCCGTCCTTGTCCAGCACCACGGTGCTGCCGTTGCTCATGAGAACGATGTGGTCGGTGGTCATCTGCAGGGCGCTCTTGCCCACCTGCAGCACCACCATCTCCCCGGCGACGTTCACCATCGCCTTGCCGACGGTTTCGAACATGTTGTTCTGGACGACCATGGAGAGGTCTTTTTGGGAGTGGAAGGCGATCTCTTCTGATCCAGCCTTGTCCTCCAGGGTGAAGAGGTTGAAGCCTCCGCCGCCGGGGCTGCTGGCGGTGCGGAAGGTGGTCTGGGTCTGCTGTGCGGGCAGGCCCAAGGGGGCGGTGGTTTCGGAATTGGGGACGGAGCCCAGGATGACGGGGCGGTCTGGGTTGCCCTCCATGAAGGCGACGACGACCTCCATGCCGATGCGGGGGATGGTCTGGGCGCCGAAGCCGCGGCCGGCCCATCCCTGGGCGACGCGGACCCAGCAGGAACTGGCCTCGTTGGACTGGCCGCGGCGGTCCCAGAAGAACTGGACTTTCACGCGGCCGTACTTGTCGGTGTAGATCTCCTGGCCCTTGGGCCCGACGACGACGGCGGTCTGCATGCCGGGGATGGTGGGGCGCAGGGTGGTGTGCTGGGGGACGAAGGGGGTGGCGGCCGGCATGCAGGTGAAGTGGTTGGCGTAGCCGGAATGGCTGGCGCCGCCGCCTTCGTAGCTGAGGTCGCTGGCGCTGTGGCTGACGCTGAGGACGACATAGGCGCCGTTCTCCGCCATGACGGGATGGTCGGTGAGCTGGAAGCGGCCGCAGGGGGCGAGGGAGCGGCAGTCGCTGGCGCCACGGATGGTCTCACGCTCGACCTCCTCGGCCTGCATGGCCAGCTTGGCGCGGCGCTCGCCATCGCCGGCGGTGCCGTGCAGTCCGGGATAGTCGAAATGCTCGTGCTGGGGGTCCTGGGCGTAGGTTGAGACGGTGGGGATGGTCTGCTTCAGGTCCAGCTTGCTGGTCTGGAAGTTGTAGTCGGACATGGCCCAGGCACTGGCCTGGTAGGCATGGTCGCGGTTCCAGGTGTTGATGTGGTTGGAGCGGGAGGAGGTGGCGCTGAAGGGGATGAGCGCCTCCTCGCCCGTCTGGTAGGCGGAGGTCTGGGAACCCAGGACCAGGGTGTGCTTTCCCGCCTCATGGCGGAAGAAGTAGTAGAGCCCGTCCTCCTCCAGAAGGCGGGAGACGAAGGCCAGGTCGGTTTCGCGGTACTGCACGCAATACTCGCGCGGCGGCGGGGCGCTGACGCCGGAGAAGTCGTAGTGGGTGACGCCCAGCTCGCCGAAGATGGTCTCCAGGATGTCGAGCGTGGTCTTGTTCTGGAAGATGCGGCAGTCGCTGGTGCGGGTGAGGAACCACAGGCGGGGAACGACCCGCAGGGTGTAGTGGCGCTGCCCGCGCGAGGCGGCGTTGCCCCCGGTGAGGGAGGCGACGACGCCGTTGAAGACGCGATAGACGCCGTCGTCCACGCGCAGCTTCAGGTCCACGCTCTGCGCCAGCAGGGCGGCCGGGTCGATGTTGTCGTCCAGGGCGCGCACGGTCGCCCGGAACTCGAAGGGCACCGATATGCCCTCCCGCCCTTCCAGCGCCTCCAGCAAAAGCTGGTCCGGACCCAAGGGGCTCTCGATCCCCAATAGCCGTTCCGCTTGCGTGTAACCGTCCATGGAAGCCTCACAAAACCTGGGCGCCGGCCGGGGGAACGCCGAGGAGGGCGGCGATGACCAGGCCGGACGCGATGATCATGATCATGGAAAAGGCCATTAATTCGGGCAGGCGATCGGTCGCCGCCATGTAGTCCACATCGGCCTTGCGGTAAGGCGCCAGGAACAGGCGCCACAGGCCGGGGAACTCGCCGGTTCCCCCGGTTCTGGCCATCCAGGCCTTGATGGTCGAGCGCCACTGCAGCAGGCCGACCATGAAGAACAGCGACAGCGCCGCGACACCTGCGGCGGCCAGCAGGGGGGCCGCCAGCACCATGGACATGGACTTGCCACCCAGGGCCAACAGGGCCAGGCAGACGCCCAGCAACCCGAACAGCCCCAGGAACGCCTTGGGCGTCCGCTCCCGGTCCGGCAGGCGCGCGGCCAGGGAGGCCAGCAGGCCCAGGGTTGGCGGCGGGGTGGGCGAACGGAAGGGCTTGGTGTGCAAGTGGGCTGCCATGGTGTTAGCCCACCCACAGCATATAAATACCGACTAGGTAGGCGAGCCAGGCAAGGACAGTACAGCCATCGGAGAATTCTGACTGGGAAATGGCTTCCAGGCGCGCGGTTGGTATCCCTTGTTGCCGCACGTTCCGTACGATCCTCAGACCGTTGGTGTGAAAGACGGTTCTGAAAACCATTGCCGTAGCGCTGTATAAGAATGCTAGGACCATAAAAGCCATGAAGGGGACCAGCACGTACTTCGAGGGGCCGACCTCGTCGTACTCCTTGCTAATTCCATCCGTGACTTGGAACCAAAGCGTATAGGAGATAATGAATCCAATAACCGACACGGCGATGACGGATACAAACACCCGGCTGCGCGGCAATCGCGCAGTGTGACCCAGGTTTGAAATCATGGAAATCAATGTATCCATGGTCTTGTCGTCCGCGGGAGCTTGGGAGAGGCCGGTTGGCACGATGCTTAGTTCCAACGGAAGCTTTCTTCCGCGATTTCCAGGGCCCGTTGGGCACTGGCTTGCAGCGCCAGTAACTTGACGTTGGGATCGGACATTAACATCCCAAAGAAGACCCAGCCCTCTCCCCCTCTGTGGACACGGGTCGAGATGTGCATAGGGCCACCATTGAGGGACGCCGCTCGCTCAGCCATCCAGGCGTCTCGGGCTCCAGACATGTGAATGAGCTTGGTACTGTCCATTGTAACGCCCTTGGCATGCAGAGCGGCTAGGTAGGTCGTTTCCACTTCGTCCGCCGTCCGGGCACTGGACAGCGGCAGAGTCACCGCCACCATATTACCGTAAACGTGGTGCAGCGACGGCTCCTCCGCCTTGAAGCGCAGGGAGGTGCCATTCGGCGGCATCACCGGATCCGGTGACATGATCCAGGAGGCCGGCATCTTGAAACGCGCTGGTCGTGGATGCGGCATGTCATAGCTGGTTAGAGGCTCGGCCGCGATGGCCCCGGTAGGATGAGTCAAGGCGAAGCGGTTGACGGCGATGCCAATCTCACCCGCATGCTGAGCGTAGGCAACCATGGGCGCGCGGCCTTGGACGAGAAAAATATACGGGCCGTCCTTATAGGTCTTCATGCGGTAGACGAAGTCGATGCCGTTGATGGTGCGCGTTGCCATCACCTCCGCCAAATCGCCCGCTGGCGTCTTGGTCAAGCGCTTGTCTAATACCTGGTAGCCGTTGCCTTCCAACCAGGCGGCCAGCCAACCGGCGGCACTCATCTCCCGTGGCAGCAGGATGACGTCGACCTCAATGGCGTAGTTCTCGCCTGTCTTGCCAAACAAGGCTAGCTGGGCAAGGTTGTCGGACGGTGTAGGTTCGGCATCCGGCAAATCGTACTGTTCCGTCCCTCTGGGGCGCAGAATGCTAAAATCGAATGCTGGGTGGCGAGGCTTGGTGACGTCCACCTGCCCATAAGTGGCCCTGAGTTCCGCTTCGGATAAAACTGGCTGGGACTTGAGGTCCATTTTCGCACCTGCGACTGCGGAAAACGTTACGGATAAAGTGACTGACAAGACGGTCATCAATCCAGGTGGTCTGCATGATATTTTGTGCATCCGTGATAATCCTGGAAAATAATTAACCGCATTAAATCTGAGTAATTTTGCCTTCAAACGACCACTGATCATCCGAACGCTGATTACAGTACGGGCGGGGTTAATCATGCGTCAGGGCCCTTTGAGCTTGTCGCCATAACTAATGTCGACGTTACCTTCGCCGCCAGCTAGTACTTCAAATTCGCCGAAGAGACCGACGTGGACCCGATTCTCGGCCAGATCCTTGTATCCCCAAATGCCAGCCCCAGCCCCGGCTGACGCTAGGTCGCCGCTAACCGCTGTTTTGATAGTCAGAGTCTTGGTTGGGGTGATGGGGATGTTGATGGTGTTGGTGGCGCCGCCACTTAACACGGAGGCGCTGGCCTTGCCCTGTAACGCGAAGCCTTCACGCGTGCCGTCGTTACCGAATAACACGTCGCCCTTGGCCTCCGCCGAGAACTGCTTGTGCTCCAGCTCCAACTTTTCATAGGGATTTTTGGGGTCGGAGCCTAGGGAGCCGCTGGCGGAGAAGGAGGCCAGCGCCGCTTCCGCCTTAAGCTGTCCGCCGAATCCGTCGGAGGTGATGCCGCCTTTGGCTTCCGCTCCGGCGGTCGCTACCTGCATGCGGCCGCCGATGGCGCCATACTTGCCCTGGGCCTCGCCGCCGATATTAGCCATGCCTATCTCGGCCTTGGCCTCGCCAGTCATGCCGTTGGACGAACTGCTGCCCGATGCGGACGCCCCAGCATAGAGCACCTTGGCATTGGGGGTGTTGGCCACCGCGGCCTCGGCGGAAACCTTATGCTCCTCCTTCTTGGCCTCAGCCTTCGCCTGCTCCTTCATGTTCAGCCAGATCTTGCCGCCGTGATAGCGGATGCCGTCCTTGTCCAGCACGGCGGTGCTGCCGTTGCTGGACAGGATGATGCTGTCCGGCGTGAACTGGATGGAGCTGTTGCCGACCTTGAAAGCCAGCAATTCCTTCGCCTGGCGCACCGACGCCTTGGTCACCGTCTCGAAGGCGTTGTTCTGGACGACCATGGAGAGGTCTTTTTGGGAGTGGAAGGCGATCTCTTCTGATCCAGCCTTGTCCTCCAGGGTGAAGAGGTTGAAGCCTCCGCCGCCGGGGCTGCTGGCGGTGCGGAATGTGGTCTGGGTCTGCTGTGCGGGCAGGCCCAAGGGGGCGGTGGTTTCGGAATTGGGGACGGAGCCGAGGATGACGGGGCGGTCTGGGTTGCCCTCCATGAAGGCGACGACGACCTCCATGCCGATGCGGGGGATGGTCTGGGCGCCGAAGCCGCGGCCGGCCCACCCCTGGGCGACACGGACCCAGCAGGAACTGGCCTCGTTGGACTGGCCGCGGCGGTCCCAGAAGAACTGGACTTTCACGCGGCCGTACTTGTCGGTGTAGATCTCCTGGCCCTTGGGCCCGACGACGACGGCGGTCTGCATGCCGGGGATGGTGGGGCGCAGGGTGGTGTGCTGGGGGACGAAGGGGGTGGCGGCCGGCATGCAGGTGAAGTGGTTGGCGTAGCCGGAATGGCTGGCGCCGCCACCCTCGTAGCTCAGGTCGCTGGCGCTGTGGCTGACGCTGAGGACGACATAGGCGCCGTTCTCCGCCATGACGGGATGGTCGGTGAGCTGGAAGCGGCCGCAGGGGGCGAGGGAGCGGCAGTCGCTGGCGCCACGGATGGTCTCACGCTCGACCTCCTCGGCCTGCATGGCCAGCTTGGCGCGGCGCTCGCCATCGCCGGCGGTGCCGTGCAGTCCGGGATAGTCGAAATACTCGTGCTGGGGGTCCTGGGCGTAGGTTGAGACGGTGGGGATGGTCTGCTTCAGGTCCAGCTTGCTGGTCTGGAAGTTGTAGTCGGACATGGCCCAGGCACTGGCCTGGTAGGCATGGTCGCGGTTCCAGGTGTTGATGTGGTTGGAGCGGGAGGAGGTGGCGCTGAAGGGGATGAGCGCCTCCTCGCCCGTCTGGTAGGCGGAGGTCTGGGATCCCAGGACCAGGGTGTGCTTTCCCGCCTCATGGCGGAAGAAGTAGTAGAGCCCGTCCTCCTCCAGGAGGCGGGAGACGAAGGCCAGGTCGGTTTCGCGGTACTGCACGCAATACTCGCGCGGCGGCGGGGCGCTGACGCCGGAGAAGTCGTAGTGGGTGACGCCCAGCTCGCCGAAGATGGTCTCCAGGATGTCGAGCGTGGTCTTGTTCTGGAAGATGCGGCAGTCGCTGGTGCGGGTGAGGAACCACAGGCGGGGAACGACCCGCAGGGTGTAGTGGCGCTGCCCGCGCGAGGCGGCGTTGCCCCCGGTGAGGGAGGCGACGACGCCGTTGAAGACGCGATAGACGCCGTCGTCCACGCGCAGCTTCAGGTCCACGCTCTGCGCCAGCAGGGCGGCCGGGTCGATGTTGTCGTCCAGGGCGCGCACGGTCGCCCGGAACTCGAAGGGCACCGATATGCCCTCACGCCCTTCCAGCGCCTCCAGCAAAAGCTGGTCCGGACCCAAGGGGCTCTCGATCCCCAATAGCCGTTCCGCTTGCGTGTAACCGTCCATCCGTTCCTCATGTGCCCGGCGACGGGGCCGCCGAACGCTTCAATCCCGGTATGGCCCCGCGAGGCGGGGCGCCGCTTTCTACCCTTGCTGTCAGTTAACCGGCGGTTCACACGCCGCGCTTTTAAAACCCATCGGCAATTTCCGACGTCATGCCGCGACAGAAAGCTATGGGCCGGCAGCGGGACGTCAAGGGTCTGCCAAACCGGCCTTCGACCTATGCCGTCATGAATCCGGCAAGAAAGTGACGCATTTAATACTTTAATCGTGGATGAACGGGGCGGCGGGGCCGTGTGATCCAGCTTGGAAAACCGATCGTTACTGGAGAATTTGGCGTTTCATCTTCGGTATGAGCTCAATATCAAGGTAGTCATCCCCTACGAATGACTATGTCCTTCCGACTTATCGGGAACAGGCCCGCTTATCCTGATGGCGGAAGGCGCCATGGTGAACGGAGCGTTATCGCCCCGAAAAATCCAATAAAAACTGAGGATTTCCGCGCCTTTGCCGGCAAATGGCACCTTCGTATTAACGCGTTATTGGACTGGACCAAAGGATGGGAAGCTGGTTCCAAAGGCCGCCGTTATGGGCTGCGGTGGGGGTCATATGCCGTTGCCATCCCGCTATATATGCCGTTCCGCCCAGTCGTCATAGAACGCCGCCTTCTTCGCTGGGAATCTATAATTTATTCAAGTGATTCCGGGGGTTGCATTGAACAATATCGATTAAAATACCGTTCAAAATATACTTTGAAGCTATGCCCTATGATTGGGGTTTCATGCGGGCGAAGCCTATATCTACCTCTATATGCATAAGCCGCCGAGAGCCGTTTCTGGGGGCTCGACGGAACTATCTTCCGAATTATATCAGCGTGCATTGCTTGGTAAATTTATCGTTAAAAGATTGGACGCATTGTCGGCCTCTCGGGGATGTCGACAACGTCGTCCTTGCTCAGCGAGGAACAGATGGCCCTTGTCTTACGGGTTATTATGGCTGGGGACTGCTCCGTTTCCGAAGGTGAGACGCGCGTCTGCGATGGCGGCAGTTTCACGATAGGGCGCGGGGCGGAAAACGACTGGGTGGTCAGCGACCCGCAGCGGCACCTGTCCAAACAGCACTGCCGCATAGAACTGCGGGGGCAGACCTATTTCGTCATCGATACCAGCACCAACGGCGTATACGTCGGCGGCGCCTCGTCGCCCCTGGGTCGGGGTAACGCCCAGCCGGTGAATGACGGCGACGTCATCAACCTGGGGCCCTGCAGCCTGCGCCTGGAGATCGGTGAGCAGCCCGCGTCCTCCGCGCTGGGCCATCCCCTGGGCGCGGCCGCCCATCCGGGCCTGGCCCAGGGCGGGTTATCCGCACCCGATCCGGACATGGAATACGGCCTGGAAGGCCTGAACGGCGCCCGCACCGGCTACGTACCCTCCCTGACCCAGGTTCTGGCCGGCGACCGCGTCGGCGAGATGCAGTTGACCGATATCTTGGGGGAAGGGGAGGCGGAGGTGGAGCCGCCGTTCGGGGGCGCGCTGGCCCCGTCGCTGGCCGCCCATTCGGGAACCGGCGCCTATTTCGAGGCGCCGGAGGTCAAGCACCCCGTCATCCCCATGGACTGGCAGGCTGAAGGTGCCGATGGCGCCGGCATTCCGGGTGAGCTGGAGGCCGTCGGCGCACCCGTCATCGCGGAGGCGTTCGCCGGGACGCGCGGCGGCCAGGCCGCGGCGCGCATGCCGCTGTCCTCGCCGGTTGGCCCGGCGCCGGGCAATGCCATGCCGGTCGCCCCGGCCAACGGCGCCGGCGCCACCATCCTGCCGATCAACCCGTCCGCCCCGGCGCGGCCCCATGCGGTCGCGTCCGCGCCGATCCCCGCGGCGGCCCCTCCGGTGTCGATGGGCGGTCCTGCGGCGGGTGCGGCGGCACCCCTGGGCACCATGACGCCTGCCGCTTTGGCCACGCCCGCCATGCCCGCGACGGCTCAAGCCCATGTGGCTCAGACCCATCTGGCCCAAGCCCCCGCGCCATCCGGCCCCGCGCCGCAGGCGTCGGCGCCACAGATTCCCAACGACCTGTTCGAGGCCTTCCTCGCCGGTGTGGGCCTGCCCCTCGACGCCGTGGACGCGGCCGATGCCCCCGCGCTGATGCACAAGATGGGCCTCGCCTTGCGCGAGGCGGTCGCCGGCTTGCGGGAGCTGCTGGAGCTGCGCGCCTTCCTGAAGTCCGAGTTCCGCATCGAGCACACGCTGCTGCGCGCCAAGGAGAACAACCCGCTGAAGTTCTCCGCCAATCTGGAAGGCACGCTCGCCGTGCTGATCGGCCGGCGGGTCATGGGCTTCATGGATGCGCCCGAGGCCATTCGCGAGAGCCTGCGCGATATCAAGGCCCATGAGGTCGCATTGATCGCCGGGATGAAGACGGTGGTGGGCGACGTGCTGGAACAGCTGTCGCCCGACGCCATCAAGAACGATGTCAGCGCCTCCATGCTGCCGCAGGTTCACAAGGCCCGCTGCTGGGAACGGTATGAGCAGGCCCACCAGCGGATGATGGGGGAACAGTCCTCCGGCCCGCCGCTCGGCAGCAAGTTCTCCTCCGCCTACACCCAGCAGTTCAGAAGCCTCTGAACCGTGGCGCCTCTTTTCATCCTCCCAAGAACAGCCCAGACCAACAGGGTTCCCTCGACGATGCCTCTCGCCAAGACCACCGCCCCTCGCATCGCCCTTGTCACCATGCTCGCCGGCGCCGTCCTGCAACTGGCGGCGTGCTCGCACGAGCCGCCTCCGCCCCCGCCGGCGCGGACCACGGTGCCCGTGTCGATCAATGTCGGCCCCGACGCCAACCCCGATACGCTGGGCCGGCCCTCGCCGATCGTGACCCGGGTCTATCAGCTGGCGTCCAAGGACAAGTTCACGATCGCCGCCCCCATCCAGCTGATCCAGCACGATGCCCAGGCGTTGGGGACGGACCAGCTGGGCCGGGATGAGTTCGTGCTGCAGCCGGGTGAGAAGAAGCAGATGACCCTGCCGCAGAACGACAAGGTGCATTACGTGGGCATCGTCGCCGCCTACCGCGCCATCGACCAGGCCAATTGGCGCGAGGTCGTGGCCCTGCCGGACACCGGCCCCGTGACCTTGAGCGTCACCGTGGGGGCCACCGGGCTGGCGGTGAAGCGCGACACGGCCGACGCCGTCCCGCCCCCCGGTGCCGCCCCCCAGCGCACCTCCGCCAAGTGAGGCCCCGGCCATGATGTCCGCCAACCGCGTGGTCTGGACCGAGGGGATGTTCCTACGGGTCCAGCATTTCCAGCAGGCCGACCGCCATGTGGAACGCCTGCTGCACGCGCGCACCGAACCGCTGACGCCTTTCGCCTGGGGCTTGAGCGAGCTGACCATCAACCGCGAGCTGCTGGGCATCGGCAAGTTCGCCATCGTGTCCGCCAAGGGCATCCTGCCGGATGGCACGCCCTTTTCCATTCCCGACGACGCCGACCATCCGCCGCCGCTGGAATTGTTCGACACCACCAAGAACTGCCTGATCTACCTGACGCTGCCGGTGCGCCAGCCCGGCGGAGCCGAAGTCGGCCTGGCCAATTCCGAGGACGCCATCACCCGCTTCGTCCCCGCCCGGTATGAGGCGGAGGACGCCAACCTGGGCAGCGACCAGGCGGCCCCCATGGACGTGGCCCGCCTGCGCCTGCGTCTGGCGCCGGAAACCCAGCCCCTGGCCGGCTATGAGAAGGTGGCCATCGCCCGGGTGGTCGAAGTGCGGTCCGACCGCGCCATCATCCTGGATGAGCAGTTCATCGCCCCGGTCACCTCGGTCGCGGCGCAGGCGCCCCTGGCCGCCTTCCTGACCGAGTTGCAGGCCCTGATCCAGCACCGGGCGGAGGCGCTGGCCGGGCGCTTGTCCGGCCCCTCGGCCAAGGGCGCGGCGGAGATCGCGGATTTCCTGCTGCTGCAGACGGTGAACCGGTACGAGCCGCTGCTGCGCCACTACGCCGCCACGGCCTCCATGCTGCATCCCGAGCGGTTCTATCGCTTGTGCGTGGAGATCGCCGGGGAACTGGCCACCTTCACCACCGAGGCCAAGCGCGCCGCCGTCTTCCCGGAATACCGGCACGAGGATCTGCAGAACACCTTCCGCCCGGTGTTCTCCGACCTGCGCGCCTCGCTCAGCGCGGTGCTGGAGCAGACCGCCGTCGCCATCCCACTGCAGGCGCGCCGCCATGGCATCAAGGTCGGCGTCATCGTCGACCGGTCGCTGCTGTTCAACGCCACCTTCGTGCTGGCCGTGAACGCCGATATGCCGGTGGAGCATCTGCGCCGCGTCTTCCCCAACCAGGTGAAAATCGGCCCGGTCGAACAGATCGCGCAGCTGGTGAACGTGGCCCTGCCCGGCATCAACGTGCGGCCTCTGCCGGTGGCGCCGCGCCAGCTGCCCTATCGCAGCGGCCAAGTCTTCTTCGAGCTGGACCGCAGCAGCCAGCATTTCAAGCAGCTTCAGAAGTCCGGCGGCATCGCCCTGCACCTGGCGGGTGACTTCGCCCAGGTCGAAATGGAGCTGTGGGCCATCAAGGGGGGTGCGTGATGTCCTATCCCAGTTACGGCCAGACGGCGCACGAACCGACCATCATCAAGCCGACGCCGGGTGGCCGGCGTCCGGCGCCGGTGCAGGTGACGGCCCCGCCCAGCGACTATGCGCCCGAAGACACGGTCGACCTGACGCTCGGCGGCTTGAACCCGCTGGTGGCGGCCGCTGGCCCCATCCTGACCCTGGCGCGCCGCCTGCGCACCTCCGCCGCCCAGTCCAACATCGAGGAACTGCGCGAGCGCGTTTCCGATGAGATCAAGACGTTCGAGAAGCGCGCGCAGGGCACGGGCGTGACCAACGAGGCCGCGCGCGCCGCCCATTACGCGCTGTGCGCCACCCTCGATGACATCGTGCTGAACACCCCCTGGGGCGCCAGCAGCAGCTGGGCCCGGGCGGGCATGGTCATCACCTTCCACATCGACGTGACGGGCGGCGAGCGGTTCTACGACCTGCTGAACCACCTGCTGAAGGATCCGGCCGCCAACTTCCAGGTGCTGGAGCTGATGTACCTCTGCCTGTCGCTGGGGTTCGAGGGCCGCCTGCGCATCCTGCCGCAAGGCTCCCTGGAGCACGCCCGCATCCGCGACAACCTCTACCGCGTGCTGACCCAGCGGCGCGGCGAGGCGGAACGCGAATTGTCGGTGCATTGGCGCGGGGTGGAGGCGCCCTTCCGCCCGCTGCTGCCCAGTATCGAGTTTTGGACCGTCATGGCGGCCACGCTGATCATCATCACCGTGATGGCCACGGGCTTCAGCTTCGCCTTGAACGGCAGTTCCGACGCCACGCTGGAAAAGATGGCCACCCTGCCGCCAGTGGGCCAGCCCAGCGTCGCCCTGGCCCAGCCGACCGCCCCTGTCCAGCCGAAGTCAAGGGACCTTGACCAGTTCCGCGCCTTCCTGGCGCCGGAGATCGCGCAGGGCCTGGTCACGGTGGTGCCCCAGGGCACCGACACGGTCGTCCGCATCCGCAACGCCGGGATGTTCGCGTCGGGCAGCAGCGAGGTCAATGACAGCTACATCGCCCTGCTGCATCGCATTGGCGAGGCCCTGAACACCCGGCCCGGCAATGTGCTGATCACCGGCCATACCGACAACATCCCCATCCGCACCATCCGGTTCCCCTCCAACTGGCATCTGTCGCAGGCCCGTGCCGATGCGGTCGCCGCCGTCATCGCCACCCACCTGACCGACAAGTCCCGCCTGAAGGCGCAGGGCATGGCCGACACTCAGCCCGTCGCCAGCAATGACCAGGAAGCCGGCCGGGAAGCCAACCGCCGCATCGACGTGATCCTGAGCTCCCCCCCGGCCGCCGTCCCGGCGCCGTCGGCCGCCTCAGTGACCCCCGCCGCGACGCCCGCCCCGACCCCCAACCAGGGAACGGCCCAATGAACGTCCCCAGCAGCGTCTACTTCGCGCAACCCCTGATTTCCGCCCTGGCGCAGCCCTTCCGCGCCCGCTGGGCCTGGTCCCTGGTGTGGGCCGTCGGTTTCGCCCTGGTCATCTGGTTCTTCGGCGCCCTGGTGGCGGTGGGCAGCCACCGGCCGTTGGAGGGCGACCTGGTGCGGATGATCGCCTGCGGCGCCGTCTTCGCCATCTGGGCCGCCTTCAATCTTCAGGTCAATCTCAAGGCCCGCCAGACCGACCGGCGCATGGTCCACGACCTGACCGACCCCAGCGAGGAGGAGAAGCGCCGCGGTGCCGATGCCGCCTCCGCCGAGGAACTGCGCCTGCTGCGCGACCGCCTGCAAGAGGCGTTGAGCCAACTGCGCAAGAAGGCCGGCCGCAAGGGCATGGGCCGGGGCTATCTCTACCAGCTGCCCTGGTACATCATGATCGGGCCGCCGGGCTCGGGCAAAACCTCCGCCCTGTTGACCTCGGGCCTGAACTTCCCGCTGTCCACCACCATCGGCCGTGACCCCCTGAAGGGCATCGGCGGCACCCGCAACTGCGACTGGTGGTTCACGGACGAGGCCATCCTTCTGGACACGGCCGGCCGCTACACCACCCAGGACAGCGATCCGCACCAGGACCAGGCCGCCTGGCTGGGCTTCCTGGATCTGCTGAAGAGCTACCGCCCACGCCAGCCGGTGAACGGCGCTATCGTGGTCATGAGCCTGGCCGACCTGATGGCCCCCGACCCGACGGAGCGCCTGAACCATGCCCGCGCCATCCGCCTGCGCCTGAACGAGCTGTATGACCGTTTCGGCCTGCGCTTCCCCGTCTATGTCCTGTTCACCAAGGTCGACCTGGTGCCGGGCTTCGTCGAGTTCTTCGACAACCTGGGCAAGTCGGAGCGCGAGCAGGTCTGGGGCACGACCTTCCCCCTGGATGACGGCGCCGCCGACAGCCCGGGTGTGGTCGACCAGTTTCCGCAGGAGCTGGAGGGCCTGGTCGTCCGCCTGAACGAACGCCTGCTGGAACGGGTGCAGCAGGAGGCGGATATCGAGCGCCGCGGCCTGGTGTTCAACTTCCCCAACCAGGTGGCCAGCCTCGGCGACGCGCTGCTGGAAATCCTGACGGAGATTTTCCGCGCCAGCCCCTACGAGACGCGGCCCCTGCTGCGCGGCAGCTACTTCACCAGCAGCGTGCAGGTGGGCATGCCCATCGACCGCACCATGGCCACCATCGCCGCCACCTTCGGCTTGGACCCGGTGCGCATGCCGGCCAACAACCGGCAGGGCCGCAGCTACTTCCTGACCCGGCTGTTCAACGAGGTGATCTTCGCCGAGGCGGCCGTCGTCAGCCTGAACCCGAAGGTGGAGCAGCGCCGCCGCCGCCTGCGCATCGCCACCTACGCCACCGCCGCCGTCATCCTGGGCGTCCTGGCCTATGCCTGGAGCACCGGTTACCAGGAGAACAAGCGCCAGGTGGCCCTGATCGACGACGGCCTGCAAGCCTATGACAAGGCGGCCGCTGGTATTCCCAGCCAGGGTGTGACGGACGAGGATCTGGTCCGCGTCGTGAAGCCGCTGAACATCCTGCGCAACCTGCCCACGGGCCTGGAGAACAACGAGGGTGTGGCCAGCAAGTGGCTGACCTTCGGCCTCTACCAGGGTGACAAGCTGAAGACGGTGCATGCCGCCGTCTACCACCGGGCGCTGAACGGCCTGATGCTGCCCCGCCTGCTGGTCCGGCTGCAGAAGCAGATCCAGGCGCATGAGGACGATGACGACTTCGTGGCCGGCGCGCTGAAGATCTATCTGATGCTGGGTAGCCGCGGCCCCCTGGACGCGAACGCCGTACGCCAGTGGATGACCGCCGACTGGGCGGCCACCTGGCCGGGTGAAGCCAACAAGGGCCTGCGTGAGGATTTGGCGCGCCACCTGGACAGCCTGCTGACCCTGGGCAGCCTGACCCCCATTCCCCTCGATGCCAACCTGATCAGCCAGTCGCGCCGCAGCCTGGAAAAGCTGTCGCCGGCGGAGCGGGTCTATGCCCTGGTGCGTCAGCATGAAGGCGTCAGCCAACTGCCCCAGTGGCGGCCCATCGACCATGCCGGCGCCACCGCGGACCACGTCTTCACCCGCATCTCCGGCAAGCCGCTGACCGAAGGCATCCCGGGCCTCTATACGCCCGAAGGCTACAAGGCCTTCCTGCCGACGCTGAACGCGGTCATCACCGAGGTGCAGGGGCAGAGCTGGGTCCTGGGCGACAAGCCCGCCGGGGCGAACGCCCCGTCGCAGGCGGCCCAGGCGGAGGACCTGCGCGAGCGTGTGACGCAGCTGTACTACGCCGACTACATCCAGCAGTGGGATACCATGCTGGGCGACCTGCGCGTCGTGCCCTTGGCCGACATGCAGCAGACCATCGCGGTGCTGAACCTGGTGTCCAGCCCCGACATGCCGATGCTGAAGCTGCTGAAGGACGTGGCGGCGGAGACGCAGATCGTCCCCCTGCCGGGCGGGCCCAAGCCCGTGGCCGCCGGCGGTGGTGCCGCGGCCCCGGCGGCGCTGCCGACGCCGGACGCCCCCTCGGGCGCCGTGGCCGTGGCCCAGCACTTCCAGCCCATCGCCGACTTTGTCACGCCCAACAACGGGGCGCCGGCGCGGGCGGAGGATCTGGTGCGGCTGCTGGGGGAGGCCTATCAGGAGCTGAGCAACGTCGCCAGCGGGCCGGGCAACGGCCGCATGGCCCTCTATGCCCGCACCTCCCACGGCGGTGCCGGCGGCCCCATCCAGATGCTGAACAGCCAGGCGCCGCAGATGCCGCGTCCGGTCAACGGCTGGATCGCCACCATCACCGGCAGCGCGTCGGAACAGTCGGTGGGCGGCGCCCGCGCCCAGTTGAGCAATCTGTGGGGCGCCGAGGTCGGCGGCTTCTGCACTCGCGCGGTGAACGGCCGCTACCCCTTCGCCAAGGACAGCGCCAAGGAAATCTCGGTGGGTGACTTCACCCGGCTGTTCGCCCCCAACGGCATGCTGGACAACTTCTTCAACAACCACCTGAAGACCCTGGTCGACACCTCGGGCGCCAAGTGGCGGTGGAGCAAGGTGGGCGACACGGGCCTGGGCATTCCCGATAGCGTCCTGGCCTCCTTCCAGTACGCCGCCCAGATCCGCGACGCCTTCTTCCCCGATGGCGGTCAGCAGCCCCGCGTGGCCCTGCAGGTGACCCCGGTCACCCTGGATCCGAAGACGACCGGCGTGCTGTTCGCCAGCGGCGGCCAGCAGATCGAATACCAGCACGGTCCCCAGTGGCCGGCCTCCCTCCAGTGGCCGGACAGCGACCCCAACGGCGTCAGCCGCGTGGTGTTCGAGGTGACCGACGGCCTGCCGCAGAGCGTGATGAAGACCGGCCCGTGGTCCCTGTTCCACCTGGTCGACCAGGGCACGGTGACCACCTTGGGCAGCGACAACTTCCGCGTCAACTTCACCTCGGGCAGCCACAACGCCGGCTTCGAGGTGAAGTCCAGCACCTCGCTCAATCCCTTCATCCTCAAAGAACTGAGGGCGTTCCGTTGTCCAGTCTCTTTCTGAATGGCGCCGTCTCGGCTCACGAGCCGGGTTTCTTCGGCAAGATCCCGGCCCGGGGTGACTTCGTCTCCCGGCGGCTGGATCCCACGGTCGTCCGCCCGCTGGACGAATGGCTGCAGGCATCCCTGTCGACCAGCCAGCGGCAGATGGGCGAGGCGTGGCTGCCCAGCTACCTGGACACGCCGGTCTGGCGCTTCGTCCTGGGACCGGGGGTCTGCGGCGACGTGGCCATGGCCGGGGTGCTGATGCCCAGCGTGGACCGGGTGGGACGCTATTTCCCCCTGGTGCTGGCCACCCCGCTGCCCGGCTGCGTCGCCCCCATCCGGCTGATCGAAAGCGGCCGGGCCTGGTTCGACAAGCTGGAGGATCTGGCGCTCAGCTCCCTTGATGACGATTTCGATTTCGACAGTTTCGACCGGGCGGCCCGCGTCTTGGGCGCCCCGCCCTATGACACGACGCGGGGCCCGGCCGAGAGCAGCGCCTTCCGTGTCGGTCTCGCCAACAATGGCGGGGGCAACGGACGGGGCGCCCTGGGCACCGCCTATGCCGAGCTGCTGGACCAGGTGCTGATCGGCTTCAACAACCGCTTCAGCCTGTGGTGGACCACCGGGTCGGACAAGGTGGCGTCTTCCTTGCTCATCTCCCCCGGCCTGCCGGCGCCGCAGAACTATGCGGCCTTCCTGGACGGCCGGTGGGAACGCTGGGGCTGGGAACGCCCCGCGGATTCCGCGCTGCACCTGGCGGATGAGGAACTGCCCATTCTGCTGTTGCGTCCGGTGGTGGCTTTGCCCAGCCATGGGCGCACCCATGCCGGCACCCGACGCACCATCAACCAGGACGCCCTTCTGGTGCGTCCCGACCTCGGGCTGTGGTGCGTGGCGGACGGCCTGGGCGGTCATTCGGCCGGTGAGGTCGCCAGCGCGTTGACCGTGAAGGCGCTGGACGCGGTGATGCCGCCGCTGTCCTACGGCGGCTTCGTGGACGAGGTGCGTGAGGCCCTGGTGGAGGCCAACGACAAGCTGAGGTCGCAGGCGGCCATGCTGGGCGACCAGGCCCTGATCGCGTCCACCGCCGTGGTGCTGTTGATTTATGCCAACCGCTTCAACTGCCTGTGGGTGGGTGACAGCCGCGTCTATCTGCTGCGCGAGGGCCGGCTGCGCCAGCTGACCACCGACCATGTCGCGGCCGGCATCAACCAGCAGCAGCGCGCCACCATGCTGGTCACCCGTGCCGTGGGCGCCGCCGACACCCTGGAAATCGATATGGTCCAGGATGTCGTCCAGCCCGGGGATCGGTTCCTGCTGTGCAGTGACGGCGTGACCAAGGTGCTCAACGAGACGGAGATCGCCAGCATCCTGCGCGGTCTGCCGGCCCGCGAGACCGTCGACGCGCTGATCGAAAATATCCTGGTCAGCGGCGCGCCGGACAACCTGACGGCCATCGTCGTCGATGTGCCGGAAAGCGACCACCCGGTGGCGCAGGCCGCGCTGCACGCCGGTGGCCCGGTGCCGGCGCAGCCGTCGCCGACCCTGGATGCGGCGTCACAAGGGGGTGCTGAATGACCCAGGCCGCCGCCAAGACCAGTGTGCCCGAGGCTTCCGGCACCGACATCGCCGTCGAGGCGCCCCAGCAGCCGGACGAGATGACCTCGCTGCTGGTGAGCCCGGAGGCGCCGGACGAACTGACCCGTTTCGCCCCCGCGGAACTGACCGAGGTCATGGTCACCCCGGATGCGGCGCCGGTGGTGCCGACACGGGAGGTGATGGAAAGCCGGGTCGCCAGCTTCATCGCCGGCGTTCGGGCGGAGGCGCATCGCGCCGGGCTGGATGAGGTGGCGTCGCTGGATCTGTTGAGCGGAGCCCGTGCCGCGCTGGACCGCCATATCCAGGCTGTGCAGCGCCCGTGGGAGGATGACCCGGCGCCGGCTGCGGCGGGGCAGGCGGCTAAGGCCGATCCCACCGGCTGGTCGGTGGCGCCCGGCAGCACGATGCTGAACACCTTCGTCGTCCGCACCCTGTTGGCCCGCGGCGGCATGGGTGAGATTTACCGGGTGCGCCACCGCGACCTGAAGACCGACCAGGCCATCAAGGTCATCATTCCGGAATATCGGGACGACGCCAAGATCGTCGGGCTGTTCCATGAGGAAGGCCGCCTGCTGCAGCGCATCCGCCATGACGCGGTGGTCAGTTGCGCCGGCCTGTACCGGGATGGCGATGGCCGGTCCATGCTGGTGCTGGAATATATCGACGGCCAGTCGCTGTCTTATTTCCTGCGGCGGGGTCCCTTGGGTCTGACCGGGCTGGAAGCCCTGCTGCGCCGCCTGGCGGCGGGCCTGACGGCGGTGCACGCCGCCGGCATCGTCCACCGCGACGTGTCCCCCGACAACATCCTGCTGCCGGGGGACAATCCGGCCGGGGCCAAGCTGATCGACTTCGGCGTGGCGCGGGAAATGCGCAACGGCGCCACCCCGCGCGATGGCCTGGATTTCGCCGGCAAGTTCTCCTTCGCTTCGCCCGAGCAGCTGGGCATGCATGGCGGCGCCATCGGCGTCGCGTCCGACATCTACAGCCTGGGCCTGGTCATCGTCGCCGCCGCGCGGGGCGAGAAGCTGCCCATGGGCCAGACGGTGGAGGAGGCGACGGCCGCCCGGCGCCAGGTTCCGGACATCAGCGCCGTGCCGGACCGCCTGCGCGGCGTGGTCGCCACCATGTTGCAGCCCGATCCCAAGCGCCGGCCCACGGACCTGGCCGCCCTGCTGCGTGCGCTGGATGCCAGCGCCGCTGCCGGGGGCAGGGGTGGGGGCTTCTGGGGCCGGCTGTGGCCATCCCGGAAAGGTGCATGATGGACAATGGCGCTATCGTGTCATCCAGCGTGCTGGACCTGTCGGCCCTGCTGGCCCCGATCCCCGGGGACCAGCCCTGCGGCCCGGATCTGCGCGTGTACAACGGCGGCGACGCCGCCTATTTCCAGCTCAAGGATTTGCGGGCCACCGCCCGCGCCATCGAGCGCCGGGCGGATTCCGAGGATGAGGCCCAGTCGTCGCTGGGCGAATGGCAGCGTATCCAGGATTTGGCCCGCGCCGTCTTGGCCGAGCGCAGCAAGGACATCGAGATCGCCGTCTGGCTGACGGAGGCCGCCGTGCGGCTGGACGGCTTCGCCGGCTTGGCCGATGGCTTCCGCCTGCTGGCCGGCCTGGTGGACCGCTATTGGGATGGCGTCCATCCCGAGCCGGACGAGGACGGTATCGCCGTGCGCCTGGCACCCATCGGCGGACTGAACGGCCATGGCGCCGAAGGCACGCTGATCCAGCCCATTCGCAAGGTGCCGCTGCTGCGCGAGGACCAGCCCATCGCCTATTGGCACTACGCGCTGGCCCAGCGCGCCAGCCAGACGCCGGACACCCGCAATCGCCCGGGCCGGACCCCGCCACCCACGCTGGACGCCCTGTCGCAGCGCATGGGCCAGGTGCCGGCGGTGCGTAACCGGGCGCTGCTGGCCGACATCCGGGCCTGCCGCCAGGCCTTCCGCGACCTGGATCGGTTGCTGACCGAACGGGCGGGCGCCGATGCCCCGCCCACCTCCACCATCACCCACATCCTGGAGGAGGTGGAGGACGCGGTGGTGTTCCTGACCGGCCTGTCGGCCAAGGAAGAGGTGGAGGAGGCCGCCATGCCCGACGTCATCCTGCAATCCGCCAGCGGCGCCCCGGTGGTCGAGGCGGCATCGGCGCCGCAGCGGCCGGCCCAGGGCATCACCAGCCGGGAGGAGGCGCTGAGCCTGCTGTCGGAGATCGGCCAGTATTTCCGCCGGACCGAGCCGCATTCCCCCCTGTCCTACACCATCGAGGACCTGGTCCGGCGCGGGCGCATGAGCCTGCCCGAGTTGCTGGCCGAACTGCTGGCGGATGCCGGGGCGCGCAACACCCTCTTGACCACGGCCGGCATAAGGCCGGCTTCGAACAATGGGCAATAACCCGCTGATTAACAAAGATTTTTGTCCCGGGAAAATCCCGGATGGCATGAAGAAACCCCTGGGTAGGAGAAGGTAGATGGCCAGCGTTCATGACAAGCTAGAGCGGGTTCGCAAGCCGCGCGTGCATATTAAGTACGAAGTCGAAACGGATGGCGCGATGGTCGAGAAGGAGCTGCCCTTCGTGGTGGGCGTGCTCGGCGACTTCTCCGGCGACCCGACCGACGACCTGAAGCCACTGAAGGACCGCAAGTTCATCCAGATCGACCGGGACAACTTCAACGAAATCCTGGCCCGCATGAAGCCGTCACTGTCGTTGCGTGTGCGCAACGAGCTGCAGGATGACGGCAGCGAGATGGCCGTGGACCTGAAGTTCTCCTCGCTGGAGGACATGGAGCCCGGCCAGATCGTCCGCCAAGTGCCGGCCCTGCGCAAGCTGCTGGAGACGCGCAACCAACTGCGCGACCTGCTGACCAAGGCCGACCGTTCGACCCAGCTGGAAGACCTGCTGGAATCCATTCTTCAGGATGACGCGCAACTGCGGAAGCTGTCGCAGCAGCTGGGTGTTGCCGCCGAGGAGGTGAAGTGATGTCCGATACCCTGACCGTATCCCGCGAGGACGCCGCGGCCGGCACCGTCGATGGCCCCTCCCTGCTGGACCAGGCCATCGGCGCCACCAAGCAGACGGAACCGGCCCGTGTGCAGGAACTGCTCCGCACTCTGACCGAAGAGGCGCTGGGCGGCACCGTCACCTATAGCCGCAACCTGACCCAGACGCTGAACGCCGCGGTGAAGGCCATCGACGCCAAGCTGTCCAAGCAGTTGGCGGCCATCATGCACCATCCGGAATTCCTGAGGCTGGAAGGCAGCTGGCGCGGCCTGCACCACCTGGTCATGAACACCGAGACCAGCGCCAACCTGAAGATCCGCGTGCTGAACGTGCGCAAGCGCGAGCTGATGAAGGATCTGTCGAAGGCGGTGGAGTTCGACCAGAGCGAGCTGTTCAAGAAGCTCTATGAGAACGAATTCGGCACGCCGGGCGGGGAGCCCTACGGCATGCTGATCGGTGACTATGAGTTCACCAACCATCCCGAAGACGTTCAGATGCTGGCTGGCATTTCCGGCATCGCGGCCGCCGCCTTCGCCCCCTTCGTCTCCGCCGCCAGCCCCAAGCTGTTCGGTTTCCAGGATTATCAGGAGCTGGCCAAGCCCCGGGACCTGGAGAAGATCTTCGAGACGGCGGAATACGCGCAGTGGCGCAGCTTCCGCGACAGCGAGGACAGCCGCTTCACCACCCTGACTCTGCCGCGCGTGCTGGCCCGCCTGCCGTACGGCGCCGGCACGCTCAGCGTTGACGATTTCAATTTCGAGGAGGCGCCGCTGGACCCCTCGGGCAAGTCGCTGGCGTTGGAGCACAACGAGTATTGCTGGATGAACGCGGCCTACGTGCTGGGCTCGCGCGCCACCGAGGCCTTCGCCAAGTACGGCTGGTGCACGGCCATCCGCGGCGCCGAGGGCGGCGGCAAGGTTGAAACCCTGCCCACCCACGTTTTCGTCAGCGATGACGGCGATCCCGACCAGAAGTGCCCGACGGAAATCGGTATCACCGACCGCCGCGACGCCGAGCTGGGCAAGCTGGGCTTCCTGCCGCTCTGCCATTACAAGAATACCGATTACGCCGTGTTCTTCGGCGCCCAGACGGTGCAGAAGCCCAAGAAGTACGACCGTCCGGATGCCACGGCCAACGCCGCCATCTCCGCCCGCCTGCCTTACATGATGGCCACTTCCCGCTTCGCCCATTACCTGAAGGTGATGGCACGGGACAAGATCGGCTCCTTCCTGGAGGTTGAGGACTGCGAGGCCTGGCTGAACCGCTGGATCAACAACTACGTCAACGCCAACGAGGGCGCCGGCCAGGAAATGAAGGCCGCCTATCCCCTGCGCGAGGCCAAGATCACGGTGAAGGAAATCCCGGGCAAGCCCGGGTCCTATAACGCCATCGCCTGGTTGCGGCCCTGGTTGCAGATGGAGGAGCTGACGACCTCCCTGCGCATGGTGGCACGGATACCGAGCAAACTCTGATGCAACAGACCCTTGAGGCGGCAGCCCCGGGGGTGGCCCTGGCGACGGGGGGGCGCATCGACGCGATGGAAGGCCGGCAACCCCGGCCGGACGCCCCCTCGGCTTGGCGGCTGGATCTCAGCCGCCATCCCGACAAGCGCCTGGTCATCGACCAGCTGATCGCGGCGATCGACGCTCTGCTCACGGCCCAAGTCAACGCCATCCTGCACAATCCCCGCTTCCAGCAACTGGAGGCGTCGTGGCGCGGGCTGCTTCAGCTCGTGGAGGCGTCGGCCTCCACCCGCGCCATCAAGATCCGGGTGCTGGACGTGTCCTGGCGAGAGCTGTGCCGGGATTTCGAGCGCGCCATCGAGTTTGACCAGAGTCAGCTGTTCACCAAGGTGTACAGCGACGAGTTCGGCACCCCCGGCGGCGAACCGTTCGGCCTGCTGATCGGCGATTATGCCGTGCAGCACCAACGTGACGCCGACCATCCCACCGACGACGTGGGCACGCTGAAGGCCATCGCCGCCGTGGCGGCCGCGGCCTTCTGCCCCTTCGTCACCAGCTGTTCGCCGGCGCTGTTCGGGCTGGACAGCTTCGGCGACATGGCCAGCGACGTGGATCTCGCCCGTTCCTTCGAAGGGCATGAGTTCATCCGCTGGCGGGCCCTACGCGAGGCGGACGATTCCCGCTTCATCGGCATCGCCCTGCCGCGGGTGATGATGCGGCCACCCTACCGCCACGATCCCAATCGCATCGACGGCTTCCGCTTCGCGGAACGGACAGGGCGGCCGGGGGCGGGCGATTACCTGTGGGGCAATGCCGCCTTCGCCTTCGCTACCGTCGTCATGCGCGCCTTCCACCAATATGGCTGGTTCGCGGACATCCGGGGCACGCCGGACGATCTGAACGGCGGCGGCTTGGTGGACCAGTTCCCCGGCCACGCCTTCCCGGCACTGGGGGGCGCCGCGGCGCCCGCGGCCCCCTTGGACGTCTATCTGTCCGACCGGCAGGAAAAGCAGCTCAGCGATTTGGGCATCGTGCCCCTGTCGCGGGTCAACTATCTCGACGCCTGCGTCTTCTACAGCTGCCAGTCCCTGCACGCGCCCAAGATCTACGACCGGGCGACGGCCACGTCCAACGCCCGGCTGTCGGCCATGCTGCAGTACGTGCTCTGCGCGTCGCGCTTCGCGCACTACATCAAGATGATCGGTCGGGACAAGATCGGCTCCTTCGCCACCGCGCAGGATTTCGAGGATCATCTGCGCGAGTGGCTGCGCGGCTATTGCCTGGCCAATGACGACGCCAGCACCTCCTTCAAGGCCCGTTATCCCTTGCGCGAGGCCGAGGTGCAGGTTCGCGACATCGCCGGCCGGCCGGGCGCCTTCGGCTGCGTCATCCACCTGAAACCGCATTTCCAGCTCGACGACGTCCAGACCAGCTTCCGGCTGGTCACCGAACTCGTCGGTCCGCAGGCCTGACCGGAGGAACCCATGAGCCAGACCGCGATCAACCACGCCATCGAGGCCGGCGACCTGTCGGGGGCCGTGTCCGCCGCCACGGCGCACGTGCAGAAGGCCCCCACGGACAGCGGTGCCCGCTATCTGCTGGCGGAGCTGTTGTGCGTGGCGGGCCAGCTGGAACGGGCCGACACCCAGCTGTCCGTCGTGCTGAACCAGGACCCGGGCAGCATGGTTCCCATCTCGCTGCTGCGCCAGCTGATCCGGGCGGAGACGGCCCGCCAGGACTGGCACCGTGACGGCCGGCCGCCGGAATTCCTGACGGAGGTTTCCGCCATCGCCCGTCTGCATCTGGAGGCGGGGGTCAAGGCCCGCGCGGGCGACGGGCCGGCGGCAGCCGCCACGCTGGCGGAGGCGGAGGCGCTGCGCACCCCTCATGCCGGCCGGCACAAGGATGCGAGCTTCGACGACTTCCGTGATCTGGACGACGCCTGCGGCGGCCTGCTGGAAATGCTCAGCGCCGACGGCACGTATTTCTGGGTTGGCCAGGATGATGTGCTGGGCCTGGATTTCGCCCCGGCCAAGCGTCTGTCCGACCTGATCTGGCGACCTGTGCGCCTGAGCTTACGCGACGGCACCGCCGGCAGCCTGTACATGCCCATGATTTATGCCGGGGCCGGAACCGATGGCCTGACCGACCAGCACCGCCTGGGTCGCCTGACCGATTGGGTGGAGCGGGACGGCAGCATCCTGGGCCGTGGCCAGCGGTGCTTCCTGGTGGGGGAGGAGGCTGTGAGCGCCGCCGATCTCACCACCCTGCGCTTCGACGAAGCCCAGGCCGGCGTGGAGGCGGCGTAAGCCATGCCCGCCCCCCAGCCCGCCACCATCGTCCCCTCCGTCCTCGATCGGCTGATCCAGCCGGTGGAAGGGCCGACGGTGCGGAGTCCCGGCTGGAACGCCGCCCTGTCGCACCTGAAGAACTCCATCCGCCGGGACCTGGAGGCCATGCTGAACACCCGGCGTCGACCGGGAAAGCTGGGCCCGGATGTCGCCGAGGTGCAGCGCTCTCCCCTGCAGTATGGCATTCCCGACTTCACGGCCATGAGCATGGCGGCACCCGAGCGCCAAGCCGCTTTCGGCCGCGCGTTGGAGATCGCCATCCGCGAGTTCGAGCCGCGCCTGTCGGCCGTGGCGGTCACCCTGTTGAACGGGGGCCGCAATCTGGACCGCACGCTGCGTTTCCGGGTGGAGGCGATCATCCGCCTGGATCCATCGCCCGAGCCCATCGTCTTTGAGTCCGTGCTGGACCCCGTCAGCCAGACCTTCCTGATCAAGGGGGATCCCCATGCCTGACACCTTCCTGTCCCTTTACAACCAGGAACTGGCGGCCATCCGGCGGGCGGCGACCCGCTTCGCGGGGGAACACCCCAAGGTGGCGGGCAACCTGCGCATCAGTCCCACCACGGTGGACGATCCCCATGTCGCCCGCCTGATCGAATCCTTCGCCTACCTGACCGCCCGCGTGCGGCAGAAGCTGGACGACGATTTCCCCGAGCTGACGGATGCCCTGCTGGGGGTGCTCTACCCCCATTACGTGACGCCATTGCCGTCCATGGCCATCGTGCAGATGAAGGCGGCGCCGGAGCTGACGGGCAGCTTCACCGTGCCCCGGGGCGCTCAGGTGGAGACCGAGGCCGTGCGCGGCGAGCCCTGCCGCTTCCAGACCACTATGCCGGCCGAGATCTGGCCGGTGGAGGTGACGGCGGCCAGCCTGGCGTCCTTGCCGGCCGCGGCCCCCCTGGTGGCGGCCACCCGCCAGGCCAAGTCGGTGCTGCGCCTGAAGATCAGTTCCACCGCCCAGGGCCTGGGCCTGACGGACCTGGGCGTGGACCGCCTGCGCCTGTTCCTCTCTGGCCCGCCGGAGGTGGCGTACACCCTGCATGAGTTGTTGCTGAACAACGTGGTCGGCATGGCGGTGGTGGAGGATGTCAACGACCCGGCGCCGGTGGAACTGGGCCCGGAGCATCTGACACCCGTGGGGTTCGAGCCCGAGGACGGCATGGTGCCCTACGGTGCCCAGTCCTTCCTGGGCTATCGCCTGCTGAGTGAGCTGTTCGCCTTTCCGGAGAAGTTCCTGTTCGTGGACCTGGCCGGCCTCAGCGCCCGCGCCTTGCGTGGCGTCGGCCAGCATATGGAGGTCTACCTCTACCTCGACCGCGCGTGGGCGGAGGGGGAGCGGCTGGTGCGCCCGCAGGTGTTCGCCCTGGGCTGCGCACCCATGGTCAACCTGTTCCGCCAGTCGGCGGAGCCCATCATCCTGGGCCATGACGCCACCGAGTATCTGGTGCAGCCCGACGCCCGCCGGCCGGAGGCCCGCGAGATCTATGCCATCGAGCGGGTGCGCGCCTCCTCTCCTCGCGGCGAGAAGGCGGAGTTCCTGCCGCTTTACGGCAATCACCACGGCACCGATCCGGCGCGGCAACAGCACTTCTGGCATGCCATGCGCCGGCCCCGGGGCGGGCGCGACGCCAGCAGCGAGATGTACCTGTCGCTGGTGGATTTGGGGCTGAACCCCAACGCCCCGCCCGACTGGACGGTGAGCGTGGAGACGCTGTGCTTCAACCGCGACCTGCCAGCGCAATTGCCGTTCGGCGGGGGCCATCCCCGCCTGCATCTGACCGAAGGCGGCCCCATCGCAGGCGTCACCTGCCTGACCCCGCCCACGGCGGTGGTGCGGCCGCAAACCGGCAACGGCGCCCGCTGGCGCCTGATCTCCCACCTGAACCTCAACCATCTGTCGCTGATGGATGGCCAAAGGGGGGACGGCCAGGGCGGGGCGGCGGCGCTGCGGGAGCTGCTGAAGCTCTATGATCTGAAGGACACGCCGGAGACACGGGCCATCGTCGAGAGCGTCACCGCCATCAGTTATCGCCGGGCCACGGCGCGGGCACCCCACGCCGATTTTGCCGCCCTGTGCCGGGGTGTCGACATCGACCTGGTGATGGACCCGGAACGGGCGGGCGCCACGGGGGTCTACCTGCCATCAGCGGTGCTGGAGCGCTTCTTCGCGCTCTACACGTCCATCAACTCCTTCACCCGCCTGACCGTGCGGGCCAAGGGGCGGAAGGAGGCGCTGGTGCGCTGGGGGGCCCGCATCGGGGCCAAGGTGACGGCATGAACGCCATGGCGCCCGTGCCCCCCCTGTCCGGATCGCCCGCCTTGCTGGACATGCTGCGGCATGAGCCGTTCCGGTTCGACCTGTTCCGGGCCATCCAGCTGTTGGAACGGCAATTCGGCGCGTCGGCGGAGGAGGATGAGCTGCCCATCCGCTTCGCCGCCCATCAGTCGCTGTGCTTCCCCGCGCATGAGATCCAGCGGCTGCACCTGCCGGCCCCGACCGAGGGCGGGGAAGAGGGTGAGGCGGCGGAGCCCGCCCGGCTGGACCTGAACGTCATGACCCTGACGGGGCCGGTTTCCGCCCTGCCACAGGCCTATACCGAGACGGCCATCCGCAGCCTGCGCGACCGCACGCCCGGCTTCGCCGCCTTCCTCGACCTGTTCAACGATCGCATCGCCACGCTGCTGTTCCGTGCCTGGCGTCGTTACCGCCTGCCGGCCCTGTTCGAACATCGCGGGCTGGAGGGCGGGGACGCCGCCACGGCCACCCTGTTCAGCGTCGCCGGCTTTGGCACCGCCCACCTGCGCGGACGCCTGTCCGTGCCGGAGGGTGTGCCGGTCTATTACGCTGGCCTGTTCAGCCAGCAGCCGCGCGCCGCCGTTTCGCTGGAGCGCATGCTGGCCGACGCCTGTGGCCTGCCGGTCAAGGTGCGCCAGTTCGCCGGCCGCTGGATCGCCATCCCGGCGGAGGAGCAGACCTGCCTGAGGCTGGGGGGCAAGGCCCCGGCTTTCAACCGCCTGGGCGTGGATGCCGTGGCGGGGGCCCGCATGTGGGACGTGCAGGGCCAATTCCGCATCGTCCTGGGCCCCCTGACGCGGCGCCAGTTCATGGATCACCTGCCGGGTCGCCCGGGCCTGACCCGCCTGGTGGAGTTGGCGCGGCTCTACGCCGGGCCGGAGCTGGGCTTCGACGTGCAGCTGGTCCTGCATCGCGAAGAGGTGCCGCCCTGTCAGCTGGATGGCCGGAACGGCGAAGGGCCGCGCCTGGGCTACGACAGCTGGCTGGCCGCATTGCCTATGCTGCAAGATCCAGACGATGCAATCATAAGCATAGATGGCATAGACTAATTTAACTTTGAGTATATGTCGCAAGTACGGCCGGTATATTAATGTAATGTTACGTAAACGGCACGCTAACAGCCAAAAAAATAGACTCTATAACTATTGGATAAGTTCCAAACTTCTTCCGAGTTTTATTTTGCACTGTGCTGTCGGCCGGCCTGGGTCGGGCGATGGGGTAGGGGAATACGTCAACCAAAAGCGCGGGTCTTGACATGGATTCGATGGATCTAAGGACACTGGTCGATGGGCTGGACCCCACGGCCCGCCGGGCGCTTGAAGCCGCCGCCGGCGGCGCCATGGCCAAGACCCACTATGAAATCGAAATCGAGCATTGGCTGCACGCCTTGCTCGACCGGCCGGATACGGGCCTGCGCGGGGCGCTGCCCAAGGTCGGGCTGTCGCCGGAAGCGCTGGAGCGCGCGCTGGACCGGGGCTTGGCCCGCTGTCGCACCGGCAGCAGCCGCGCCCCGGCCTTTTCGCCCCGCGTCGTGTCGCTGATGCGCGAGGCCTGGTTCCTGGCCACCCTGCGCTTCAAGGCAGGGGCCGTGTCACCCCTGCACCTGCTGGCGGCCCTGGTGGCCGACGACAAGGGCGCCTTGGCTTTCGGTGACCTGGCGGCCGCGTTGGAGGCCATCGACCCGCCGGCGCTGGACGCCCTGATCGAGGCGGAGATGCCCGCGGCCGGCGCTCCCGGCGCGGCCCCGGCCTCGGCCGCCAAGCCCGGTGGGCGCACCCCCAACCTGGACGCCTACACCATCGACCTGACGGCGGAGGCGGCCCAGGGCCGCATCGACCCCATCACCGGCCGCGACGCCGAGGTGCGGCAGGTGATCGACATTCTGACCCGCCGCCGGCAGAACAACCCCATCCTGGTGGGCGAGGCCGGCGTGGGCAAGACCGCCGTCGTGGAAAGCCTGGCCCTGCGCATCGCCGCGGGCGAGGTGCCGGCCGCCCTGCGCGAGGTCAGCATCCGCACGCTGGACCTCGGCCTCTTGCAGGCCGGCGCCGGGGTTAAGGGGGAATTCGAGAACCGCCTGAAGGGCGTGATCGACGAGGTCAAGGGCTCGATCAAGCCCATCATCCTGTTCGTGGACGAGGCGCACACCCTGATCGGCGCCGGTGGCCAGGCGGGGCAGGGCGACGCCGCCAACCTGCTGAAGCCGGATCTGGCCCGTGGCGCCCTGCGCATGGTGGCGGCCACCACGTGGGCGGAATACAAGCGCTATATCGAGCGCGACGCCGCCCTAGTGCGCCGCTTCCAGCCGGTCAAGGTGGATGAGCCGGATGAGAACACCGCCATCGCCATGATGCGCGGCCTGGTACCCACGCTGGAGAAGCACCACGGCGTGCGCATCCTGGACGCGGCCGTGCGGGCGGCGGTGCACCTGTCGCACCGCTACATCACCGGCCGGCAGCTGCCCGATAAGTGCGTCAGCGTCCTGGACACGGCGGCGGCCATGGTGGCCATGAGCCAGGCCGGCCGACCCGAGGCCCTGGACGCCGTGGCGCGCGAGACCGAGGGGCTGGAGGCGGAAAAGGTTTCCCTGCTGCGGGAGGTGGCGCTGGGCGCCGACCATGGCGACGCCATCGCCACCCTGGACGAGCGGCTGGCCGACGCCCAGCGGCGCCAAGCCGCCCTGCACCAGCGCTGGACGGAGGAACGCCGCCTGGTCGATGAGATCATCGGCGTGCGCGGCGCCCTGGAAACCAAGATCGCCCAGTCGGCCCAAGACGACGCCCCGGCGAGCGACACCGACGTGGCCGCCCTGCGCGGCCGCCACGCCCGCCTGCACCAGGACCTGACGGACCATCAGGGCGAGCAGCCGCTGATGCACCACGACGTCACGGCCCAGGCCGTGGCCGAGGTGGTGGCGCGCTGGACCGGCATTCCCGTCGGCCGCATGCTGTCCAGCGAGATCGAGACGGTGCTGGGCCTGGAGGGGCGTCTGGGTCAGCGGGTGGTGGGCCAGGACGATGCCCTGCACCTGATCGCCGACGTGCTGCACACCGCGCGCGCCGGCATCGCCGACCCGCGCAAGCCGCCCGCCATCTTCCTGCTGGCCGGTCCCAGCGGCGTGGGCAAGACGGAAACGGCCCTGGCGCTCGCCGACATGATGTATGGCGGGGAGCAGAGCCTGACCGTCATCAACATGTCGGAATTCAAGGAGGAGCATAAGGTCTCCCTCCTCATGGGCTCTCCACCCGGTTATGTCGGCTATGGCGAGGGCGGCATCCTGACCGAGGCGGTGCGCCGCCGGCCCTACGGCGTGCTGCTGCTGGATGAGATGGAGAAGGCGCATCCCGGCGTGCAGGACATCTTCTACCAGGTGTTTGACAAGGGCGTGCTGCGGGACGGCGAGGGCCGCGACATCGACTTCCGCAACACCACCATCCTGATGGCCTCCAACGCCGGGTCGGACCTGCTGACCGCCCTGGCGGCGGATCGCGAGACCCTGCCGGACCTGGCGGGCCTGTCGGCGGCGCTGCACCCTGAACTGCTGAAGCACTACAAGGCCGCCTTCCTGGGCCGCGTCACGGTGGTGCCCTACCTGCCGCTGACGGCCGAACGTCTGCGTGACATCGTCGGCCTGCAACTGGGCCGCCTGCGCCAGCGGGTGGAGCAGACCTACGGCGCCACCCTGACGGTGTCGCCCGCGGTGGTGGAGCGGCTGGTGGCGCGCTGCGGCGAAAGCGACGTTGGCGCCCGCGCCATCGACCATGTGCTGTCACGCAGCCTGATGCCGGCGCTGTCCAAGCGCCTTCTGGAAACCCTGGCCGCCCGGCGCACCGTGGCCGCGGCGACCGTGGATTGGGATGACGAGGCCGGGGATTTCCGGATCGACATCCAGACGGTGCCACTGGCCGAAAGGCCGATGGTGGAGTCCGCGGCGGAATAAGGGCCGCCAAGGCCCCGCCCGGACCCAAGCCGCTTGGGGTCACCCGGCGCACCGTACCTACCGCACCGGCCGCTGGCCGCCCGCCAGTCCGGTGCATCGACGCAAACCCGCGTTCAACCAAAGTCCATGAAGTGAGGAGAACTACGAATGCCCATTTACCTGCAGATCGACGGCATCTCCGGCGACGCCACCCAGCAGAACCACCAGCAGTGGACCGACATCAAGACCCTGCAGTGGGGCGTGACCCGGTCCATGAACACCCTGGCTGGCGCCACCGCCAACCGCGAAGGGTCCGAGCCGTCGGTGCGCGAAGTCGTCCTGACCAAGACCAGCGACAGCTCCTCCGTGAAGCTGTTCTCCCAGGCCTGCAGCGGTCGCACGGGCGTGACCGCCAAGATCCACATCGTCACCGCCGGCAACCCGGGTGACACCTACATCGAGTTCACCCTGACCAACACCCTGATCTCGTCCTACAACATCTCGGCGTCCAGCGACCGTCCGGAAGAGCAGATCGTGCTGAACTTCACCAAGGTGGAGATGAAGTACACTCCGTACGACAGCCAGCACAATCCGCAGTCCCCGATCATCGCCTCCTACGACCTGGCCACCACCAAGTCGGCTTGATCGAGTAGCAGCAACCCTGCGGGCATTTTGCCCGCAGGGTTTGCGTGAGCATGTAAGAATAAAGTTCTAGCTCTGGTCGGAGATTCGCCATGGCTTATGGATTAGATAGTAATTGGGGCCCCTATCGTGATCAGCAGGATGCCGCTAGCCATCTATCGATGTTTGTAGACCATGCATGTGGCCCGGCTGTCGGAATTAGCTGGGCTTCCAACGGATATTTATATCCTTTGCGCGCACCGGTACTGGATGCAGATGGATTCGGAGATGTTTTAGTTTTTCATTGGAGCCATATTCCTGAAGCCGTGCCGAAACCTGCGCCGCCAACAGGTTTCTGGGGGAGGGCCAAAGCCTTTATAGAACGCTGCATGGAAGCCCAGGTCCAATCGGATCTGGTGCAAACCCAGGCCCAGTTGGCAATGTCTGGGAATATTAATCGTGTTATTGATAGAGCTTTTTCGCATAATGACGATACGATGGGCATCGCCATCGATGTGTTCTGTGTGGCAACTTCTTTAATTCTAATCCCAACCGGATTGGGTATGCTTGGTCTGGTCGCCTTAGGTGCTAGTGGATATCTGCTCTATGCTGATGGTCGCGCTTATGGAATGGAACTTCAGGGCAATGAAGAAGATGCAGAGAATTACAAGAAGCAAACGGAGAAATATAGAATTATCGCTACTCTGTTGACTCTTCCAGATTTTGCTGCAGGACTTCCCAAAGTTTGGCGAGAAATTTCTGAGGCTCGTGCTATATATAAATTGGAAAATACTGCTCGTGCGGCGGAAAATATGGCCGCGCGCACGTCAAATAGCGCGCGTGCCGAACGTTTTGCGAATGTTGCTGAGCGGGCGCACGCTCGTTCCCGAGAAATATCCAATAAAATTCAAATTGCTTTCGCGCTTGAAATTTCTCCACGGGCTGCATCCACTGGTGGGTGGGCGTTGCTTTTTAACGAGCATCTAACCAATTTAAAGGAGGAAGAAAAAGAAGCCCGCTTACGGGGAATTTCACAAAGGCTTCAGATACACAGTGCAGCGGTGAAGAGATGATCCCAAATAATGATCAATCTATTGGTAAAAAGCCAACAAGCTGGTACATATTCAATTTTGCTGTCGCAGCTTTGGGTCTCCCGATTTTGGTAAACAGTTTTATGGGGAATTTGAATATTCATCCAAATGACGATGCAGTCACATTTTTCGCGTTCATGCTCATGATAATTTTATTATATTCTCCTAGATTAATTTTTTGGGAGAAAGTGCCTGCTCGCTTTCAGGAAGTGGTCAGAAATGCAATTATCTCTATTTTTATAATGGAGATTATAGCAACAATTGCCGTGTTATCTTTATTTTTCGCCAATCTCCAGGTTTCAGCGGGAGGGGGAGAGCGATTTGTGGCAGTCTATGACACGAGCTTAGCTGCCCTATGCCAAATTTCTACTATCATCTGGCTGTTGCGCTACCGTAAGGAATAGTCTCACGGAGAATGTTGCGTGGCTGGGGCGGGCTTATCGGGTACGGGATGCCGACCACGTCATTGAGGTTTGGTGCATGCAAGGACCCAGCCATATACGGACCAACATCACCGCCGTCGCATGCGCTGCGGTCAGTATAGCGCTGTTCAGCATGATACCGGCTTACGGAAAGACCTGCACTCCGAAGGATGCGGAAAAGGCTGACGAAATGGTCGACCAGATGAATAGCTGGGCCAAGGTCTACGACGCCTATGCCAAGTACGGGCATTGCGACGACGGTGAAATCGCCGAAGGCAATTCAGAGGCCGTGGCGCGGCTGTTGGTCGACCATTGGAAGACATTGCCTCAGTTGGGCACGCTGATCCAGCGTCATGCACAACTGAAGGACTTCGTACTGCGCCACGTTGACGCCACGCTGGACACCCGGGATTTGGACCGCATCAAGACGCTGTCTACGTCGTCATGCCCGGCTGGTCTGGACTCATTATGCCAAGATTTATCGATGGCGGCGACCAAATCGGCAGCCCAATAAGCTGATCTCAACCGGAATATGACACATTATACTCAATATCGTCTCTCGTATTGCGGGCATAGGGCCTGGTAGCCTGGTGGTTCTGGAACAGTTTATCCCGGATAATGATCAGTAAAGTGGAATGAGAATAGGTCTTTCTCATCACGCCGCAGAACGCCTGACGCTGCATAGCATTGCAGTTCAGAAAAGATAAACGAAATTTATTACCAGGCCAAATTCCGACTATTTTCTGGCTGCTGCGCTATCGCAATGAATAGTGCGGCGCCAATACCGCACACGCGGACAGGCTCTCAGGCCAGGAAGAACTGGCGCTGGAAGGCGAACATGTCCTTCAGGGTGCAGTATTCCGGCGCCCCCAGCAGGATCAGGGGGCTGGCGTCCCGCAGCCGGGCCTTCCACAGCCGCAGGGCCGCGCGGTAGTCCTGCTCCTCCGCCGCCGTCAGCCAATCGATTTGATAGGCGATGGTGATGTGGAAGCGATAGCGGTCATGGCCGGGCGCGCGGATGTCCAGGCAGGCGGACAGGCGGTCCCGCAGGATGCGCAGCTTGCGATCCTCGGCCGCGTCGGCCGGCAGCAGGCGCAGGGTCAGCGGGCCCTCGCCGGGGGCGGGCTCCGCCGGGTCCACCCTCATGCGCAGCGGCAGGTCGCAGTCCAGCGCGAAGGCGCGCAGCCGATCCCCCAGCAAGTGGTCGCAGTCCGCCATGGGGGCGTCCAGCGGGATGGTGCTGGGCCACAGCCCGGACTTTCGTTCCACATCGTTGGCGCCGCCGAAGACGGTCATGTGATAGCTGGAGGGCGGCAGCAAGGTGATCTTGCGGCTGAAAGCGTGGGCCGGCGCCTCGCGATAAATGTCCAGGAGGGCACCGAAGGCCGCGGCGTTTTCCCCCTGCTGCGGCAGATGGCAGATGATGGTGTTGCCCATGAAGGGCTTCACCCGGCCATCGGGCCAGAACTTGCGGCCCACATCGGGTGGGCGGTCGGGGCGGGACGACCCGTCGCCGGTCGGTTGCGCCCGCGCCGACGTGGCCAGCAGGCTTGTGCCCAGAACGCCCAGCAGGGCGCGGCGGACGGTATCAGGGTCGGGCATCGGTGGCCTTTGGTTTTCCGAATTGATGAGGGGCGTCAGAAGCGCAGGGCCGCGCCCAGCATGACGGTGGGGGCGAAGCCGATATATTGCCGTCCCAGTTCCAGGTCGCGGCCGTCATTTTCCCGCACGTCCTCGCCGGTCAAGTTCTGCACGGTGACGCTGACTGACAGCATGTGGCTGACATCGTAGGACAACTGCAGGTCCAAGCGGTCGGCCGGCATGTAGTCGCGGTTCTGGTAGTAGACGGCCGCCCCGGTCAGGTTCGAATAACGGTCGTCCCACATCCTCCCGGTGTGATTCCAGGCGATGCGGCCATGCAGCTTTTCGCCTTCATAGTAGAGCGAGACGTTGAAGACGCGGTTGGCCTGCTGCGGCAGCTCATGCCGGTCCACCACCGTGCCGTCGCCCAGGATGATGGGGAAGCTGGTCCACGACATCATGCCATTGGCGGCGATGCCGAAGCCGGAAAACGGCTCCGGCAGGAAATCGAAGTCGTGGATGAAATTGAACTCCAGCCCCTTGACGATGGCGTCATGCGGGGAGTTGCGCGCCTCGGAGACGTTTACCGGGGCGTTCACGCCGTTCACCGGCAGCGTTTCCGTCTGGGTGAAGGTGAAGATCTCATTATGGATGGTCTTGTAGTATCCGCCCAGCGAGACCAGCCCCCGGCCGTGGTCCAGATACCATTCCTCCGCGACATCGATATTGTCGGACAGGCGGGGCTTCAGGTCCGGATTGCCCTGGGACAGGGTGTAAATGGCGCCGGTGGTGGAGAGCGAGCCGCCGTGGGTGGCCTGGTCGGAATAGCGGGGCCGTCCCAGGGTGCGGCTGTAGGCCAGGCGCAACTGGCTGTCATCGCTGGTGTGCACCGTTCCCGTGATCGAGGGCAGGGGGGTGGTGTAGCTCTTGTCCGACGTCGCCGGGCCAATGACGCCATTGGTCTTCACATAGCCGTCGGAGGTGAAGCGCGTGCCCTCCACCCGGGCGCCGGCCTGTACCCGTCCCCAATCTGCGGTATAGGCCAGCAGCCCATAGCCGGCGTAGATATCCTCGCTCACCCGGTAATCGCCGCCCAGGGCCGAGGCGGTGTCGCTGGTCTGCGCGGCGGAGCCGGCATAGGCGGCGGCCACTTTGGCGTAGCTGCGCCGGAAGGCCTGGTCCGCCAGGGTCTGGCTGATCAGCGGGATGCCGCCATCGTTGCAGGTATAGCCGCAGGTGTACTGGCCGGCGAAGGCGTCGGCCAGGGTATAACCGCCGGCGTTGTAGGTGGTCTGCGTCAGGCTGTTGTCCTGCCGCGTGCCCACCCATTTGGCGCCCACCTTGAAGCCCAGGCCCCGGTCTTCCGGCCCGACATGGCGGGATAGGCTGGCCTGGACGTCGAAGACGTTCTCACCCAGCTGATAGTCCTGGAACTGGCGGTAGTTCTGATTATAGAGCGCCCAGTTGTGGGCCTTGCCGCCGTCCACGGCCGTAAACAGCGGCGCGTCGCCGCTGGTGTCGTAGGTGAAGGCCAAATTGCTCTGCGTGAAGCGGTCGAAGATCTGCGGGTTGTCCAGCAAGGCGCGGGACCAGCTGCCGCCCAAATCGGCGACCAGATCGCCGGCGAAGGTGTAACTGGCGCCGCTGTTCACGCCCCAAAGCTTGCGCGTGAAGTTGAGGTTGGCCCTCTGGGCGTACTGGTTGACCGATGACAAGGTGCCGCTGGTTTCCGTCTGGCCGGCGTCCGTCGCGCCGGCGTTGACGGCGGCGTTCAGGTCGTTCCGCACCGCCGTCTCATGCTGATAGTAATAGAAGGACGACAGGTGGGCGCTCAGCTGGGGGCTGGGCTTCCAGTCCAGGCGGGCGCTGGTGCCCAGGCGCCGGCGGTCATCCTGGTAGTTGTACCAGAGGCGGCCGGCCGGCACGGCGATGCCATTGCCGCCATAGGCCGTCGCCGCCGGCTTGCCGTTGGCCTGGTACCAGTTGGTGGCTGCGGCCGTCTCCTCCTGCGGGACGAAGATATCCCGTTCCCAATAGCTGGCGGACACCAGCAGGCCGAACTGGTCATCCCGGCCGAATTGCCAGGAGGAGCGCACCTGCCCCTCGCCCGCCGGGGTGCGCCCGCCGGCATCGTCGCGTTGGAGGTTGTAGCCGCCCTTGGCCGAAACCACCGTGGTGCCGTCGGGAAAGTCGAAGGCGCTGGGCGTCACCAGGTTGACCACACCGCCAACCGCATGCCCGTCCAGGTCGGGGGAACCGGACTTGTACACCTCCATCCGCTGCGCCAGGTTGGACGGCAGGGTTTCCATGTAGACCTGCCGGCCGCCGCTGTCCGGGGTGGCGAAGGTGAAGCCGTCGATGGTCACGGTGTCATAGTTGGCGTCGAACCCCCGGATGGTCACGAAGCGCGGCTCGCCCTGATAAATCAGGACGTTGACGCCGGCCACGCGCTTCAGGGCGTCGGCCACGTTGAAATCGGGCAGGGTCCCCGTCTCATCCGCCGAGACCGCGTCCAGCACCTGCACCGCGTCGCGTTTGACCGCCGTGGCGCGCAGGTTGGATGTGCGCTGCCCGGTGATGGTGATCTCCTGCAAGTCATCATCCCCGCCGGCCGTCTGGGCCAGCGCAGGCGCTGGGCGCAGCGCCACCAGGGCGCAGCCGGTCAGCAAGGCAAGACGGCAGGCGGTCGAAAAGCGGTGCGTGGTCATGATGGTGGCTCCCCCGATGGCTCGAAGGAATAAATAACTCACCATGAGTTACTATTTATCTGTCAATTTATGATATTTCCATGACACGACTTCCGGCGCGGCCGGCTTCAAAAGAAGTGATGCAGGAAGGGCAGGGTGGCGGCCCCCAGCGCCGCGCTGTCGCCCCCGGTGCGGGAGGCCACCAGGGTGGGAAAGCGTCGGTCCTGGTCCCGCACCGGCACGGAATAGAAGTGCGCCCGCTCGATCAGGCGCAGGGTCAAGCCGGGCGGGATGCGACCGCCGATGACAATGGCGTCGGGGTCGAGGACGGCGGCGGCCGCGGAGAGGATGGCGGACACACCCTCCCCCGTGCGGGCCAGCCACGTCTCCACGGCTGGCCACTCCGGATCGAAGGCCTGGACCAGGGCGCCGACGGAGGGGAAGGGGCGGCCCGTACCCGGCTGGGCATTCACCAGGTCCAGCAACAGGCGCAGGGTGGGGCGGTCCGGCCGGGTCGAGGGCGGCAAGGTGCCGGTGAATTCACCGGCGTTGCCGTTGCGTCCCCGCCAGGGCTTGCCGTCCAGCACGACGCCGCCGCCCAGGCCGGAGGCGATGTGGATGTAGGCGAAGCTGCGGTGATGCTGGCCGGCGCCATAGACGCTTTCGCCTGCCGCCGCGGCGCTGCCGTCATTTTCGATCCACACCGGCAGTTCCAGAGCCGCGCCCAGATGGGCCTCAAGGTCGGTCAGCGCCCAGTCGTTCATGACCAGGGGCGCGTTCACCGCTCCCCGGCTGTCGACGAAAAAGCCGGGGATGGCCACGCCCACGCCCACCAGCCGGGAGCGGTCGAAGCCGCCGGCGCCAGACAGATCTTTCAGTATGCTGCCCAGATGGCGGGTGACGCGGCCACGGTCGGCGGTGTCGAACAATTCCTCATGCGTGGCCCTGACGCGCCCCGACAGGTCGATCACCACGGCGGACAGGGCGTCGTCCATAATCGAAACGCCGACGGAAAAGGCGGCGTCGCGGGCGATCTCGATGGGCAGGCTGGGCTGTCCCGGGCCCGACGGCACCTTGGGACCGCCCACCACCAGGTCGCGCTCCATCAGGGCCGCGACCAGCCGCACGATGGATTGCAGGGTCAGACCGGTTTCCCGGGCCAGGTCGGCCCGGGAGATGGGGCCCTTTTCGCGGATGAGACGAAGCAGGCGCCGCTCATTGGCGGAACAGAAGCCCTCCGGGACGCTGGTTGCGGGGGCGCCCCGTCCGGCGGCGGCCGGCGTCGACACGATATCCATGAGACTGCTCATTCACGCGGGGGTAACCTCGCGCTCTTATCTCAGGATGACGCGCGGGACGCACCCCTCTTTCAGCTATAGGCCCCCCAAGCCGGATCGGACCGGCTGATGCCACCGGTTTCGATATGGCCAGCCAGGCGCCAGCGCAGTTCCCCCCCCGCCCCCGTGAGGGCCAGCGTCGCGTCGTACCAGCCATCGCTGGCGGCCGTGTGCCAGGCGAACGGGCGCCGTTCCTTGGCCGCCACCGTCGCCGTCACGCTGGCCGCGCCATAGGCGCCGTCGTCCAGGCGCAGATGCAGGACGTCGCCGCCGTGGTTTTCCACGGCCAGGGCCAGCGTCAGATCCGCGCCCTGGGCCGCCGCCGCCAGGGCCAGCCGGCCGATCAGGTCGACGCTGGCCGTCAGGTGGCGCAGGAAGCCGTTCGGACCCAGCACCAGGATGTCGCATCCCCGGGCGTCATGCAGGGGCAGGGGGGCTGACAGGCTGGTGCCGGGGGAGAGGGTGTGGCGCGCGGGGTTGACGCCGGGCGCCAACCGATCGAACACATGGAAGACCGCCCCCGCCCGGCCCCGGTTGCTGAAGGCCAGGGCCGGCCGTCCATCCGCCCCCGTCTCCAAATCCACGGCCAGGTCATAGGGCGTGGGCCGCGCCGGGCGCTGCCCCGGTTCCTGGGGCAGGGGCGCATTGTGATGCACGGGGGTGGGGTCCGGCTTGTGGGCCTGCGCCTCCACCTGGGCACGATAGCCCCGTGTGTCGGGCAGCGCCGTCACCGGGGGCTGAGCCGGCCGGGCGAAGTCGAAGGCGCTGGTCAGGTCGCCGCAGACCGCCCGGCGCCAAGGGCTGATGTTGGGTTCCGTCACCCCGAACCGCGCCTCCAGGAAGCGCAGGACGGAGGTGTGGTCGAACACCTCGGAACAGACGGCACCGCCGGTGGTCCAGGGAGAGACGACGATCATGGGCACACGGGCGCCCAGGCCGAAGGGCTGTCCGTCGCCGGTGTTGACCGCGCCGGTCAAGTCCACGTTGGACAGGCCGCCGGCCGGCGCCGTCGGCGGGGCCGGCGGCAGCACATGGTCGAAGAACCCGTCGTTCTCGTCATACAGCACGAACAGGGCGGTATGGCGCCATGTCTCCGGATTGGCGGTCAGCGCCTCCAGCACCGTGGCGATGTAGGCGGCGCCGTCCAGCGGGGCGTAGCGCGGATGTTCGGAATGGTTGTGCGGCGGCATCAGCCAGGAGACGGCGGGCAGGCGGCCCGCCTTGGCGTCGGCGGCGAAGACGCTGGGCGGGCGGCGGGTCATCGCTTTGGCGTGCAGCGGCGACCCCACCGGGGCATGGGCGAACTGCGCGAAAAAGCGCAGGGCGTTGAAACAGCTGACACCGTCGTTCTCATCCACCGCCGGCCGGTGGCGGGGCCGGATCATGTCCTGGACATCGATGGTGAAGGGACCGTCCGCGTCCACCCCCTGGTACACACACCAGGAGATGCCGGCCTTCTCCAAGCGCTCGGGATAGGTGGTCCAGGAAAAGGCCGGACCGTTCAGAGGCTGGAAGTCCGGCCCCTCCGCAGGCTGCTTCAGCACCGGGCCGCCCGCCAAGCCCAAGGGGTCGGTGGTGCCGGTCATGAGATGGATGCGGTTGGGATTGGTGGCGCTGGGGGTGGAGCAGAAGAAGGCGTCGCAGATGGTGAAGGCGTCGGCCAGCGCGCAGTGGAAGGGGATGTCGGCGCGGGTGTAATGCGCCATGGTCAGCGCGCCCTTGGCCGGCACCCAATTGTCGTTGCGACCGCCATTCCAGGCGGCGTGCCCGTCCACCCAGGAATGGGGCAGTGAGGCGATGTTCTGCGCGGCGGTCGAGGCCCCATCCAGGGGGAAGGGGCGCACATGGCCACCCTTGCCGTCCGCCTGGCGCCAGATGTCGCCATTGCTACCGGGTGCCGTCGCCCGGTCATGAAAGCCCCGTACGCCGCGCAGCGTGCCGAAGTAATGGTCGAAAGACCGGTTTTCCTGCATCAGGATGACGACATGGCGGATGTCCGCCAGGCTGCCGCTGCCAGCCGGCGGGGACAGGGCCAGGGCGCGGTGGATGGGCGCCAGCAGGGCGGCGGCGCCAGCGGCGGAGAGAAGGTGGCGTCGGGTGGGCCGCACGGGAAATCTCGCGTCGAAAAGGGGAAGAATCCCCGGGGGGCGAGCCCCCCCGGGGATAATGGACGATCACAGGTCGGGCGTGAACCGCACCCCCACCCAGAACACCGTGGGGACGGAGTAGCTGTCCTTCAGCAGGTTCTGGTTGGGGCCCACCAGGCTGGTCAGGCGGCTGTGGGTCAGGTTGCTGGCCTCGCCGAACACGGTCACGCTGTCGCGCACCTTGTAGCTGGCCTGCAAGTCCAGCTGCTCACGCGGGGCCCAGTAGAGATCCTGCCAGGCGATGTCGGGAACGATGGAGCGCAGGGCCTTGCCCTGGCGGTTGTAGGCCAGGCGGACCTCGAAATCGCTATCGCTGTAGAACACCTGGACGTTGCGCGTCTGGTTGGGTTGGCCCACTAGGCGGCTCAAGGTGCGGGTGGCGCCGCTGGACTGCACCACCGACAGCTCGCCTTGCATGAACGACCAGTTGCCGCTGACGCCGAAGTCGCGCAGCCACGGATGGATCCATTCCAGCGAATTGACGATGGCGTTCAACTCCACGCCCCGGATGGAGGCGTTGCTGGCGTTCTGCGGGGTGGAGACCACGGCGTTGCTGTAGGTCACACCCTGGTAGGTGTAGCCGATGGAGCTGGCCGTGAAGATCTCGTCCTTGATGTCCTTGTTGAACAAGGCCAGCGACAGCAGGCCGCCGCCCTCGTTAGGCAGCTTGTAGTCGAAGGCCAGATCGACGTTGGTGGACAGGCGCGGCTTGATGTTGGGGTTGCCGATGGTGACGGACACGCCGGTGGCGTTGGGGTTGCCCAGGTCGGAGGCGTTGGTGAAGCTGATGGAGGTGCGGGCGGCGTAGCTGTCATAGCTGGGCCGGCCGATGGTCTGGCTGGCGCCCACGCGGACGTCCATGTCACGGGTGATGTCGTAGCTGGCCAGGGCGGAGGGCAGCAGGTAATCGTAGCTGGAACTGGTCTTCAGGTCCGTCCACGCGCCGGAGATCTTGGCCCGGCTGATGGTGTCCTGGTCCGTGCTGTCGTTGTGCAGACCCACTTGGGCGTGGAAATCGTCCAAGGCGTAGGCGACGGTGGCATAGGCGCCCACCGTCTGTTCCGTGTGCTTGAAGTTGTCCTGGTTGTTGAAGGACGACTGGTCCGTCAGGTTGAACCAGGACGGGTTCGCGTTGAACGCGGCCCAGGCCTTGGCCGGGTCGATGGTCAACAGGTTCAGGCCCTGGGAATATTTCATCGGCGCCCCGGCCGGGCCGGCGGCGTTGATCAGCAACAGGCTGCCGGCGGTGTTGTTCGGCTCCCAATCATTACGCCAGACGTTGTAGTCGGGGCGGTCGTCGGTGAAGCTGGCGCCCACGGCGAAGCCCAGGCCCTGGTCCTTGGGGCCCATGTTGTAGCGGTAGTCGGCCCGGGTGTTCTTGATGTCGTCATCGGCCGAGCGCTTGGCGTTGCGCCAGTACAGCCCGCTGTAGTTCGACAGGTTGTAATAGGCGCTGGGCGCCATGGCGAACTGCTGGTTCAACTGGCTGGTGTCGTAGGTAAAGCCATAGGCGGGCTTGGCCGCGTTGGCGCTGATGGCGCCGGCGGAACCGGGGGCGGGATAGCTCAACCCGGTCATGTACTTCACCATGTCGAACGGCTCGCGGTAGGTCGACCGCGAAATGTCGCCGCGCACCGACAGCACCTGGTTGTTGGCCGGCCGCCAGTCCAGCCCCGCTTGCGCCAGGTTGGTGGTGGTGATGATGTTGGAATGCTCGAACCCGACCTCAACGTCGCCGCCGGGATAGCTGCCCGAGGTGGGCGTCTGATTGAACACGGTGCCGGTGTTGCGCGGATCGAGGATGACCTCGTTCCGTTCCATGGTATCGACGAAGCGGTAATGGCCCAGCGTCAGGAAGCCATAAAGCGTGTCCGTGGGCTGCGCTTCCAGCTTGGTGGTGGCGCCCACGCGCTGGCGGCTGTCTTCCACGTACCAGTACTTGTCCTGCTGCGGCACGGCGATGCCGTTGCCCAGGTTGTTGTTTTTCTGCAGGACGCCGGCGCTGTTGTAGAAGTTGTAATGGACCGTGTCCGTCGTCATGTGGGTGTCGGTGAAGCTGTCCAGCTTCTGGTAATTGGCCGACACCACCACGCCGAACATGTGGTCGGGGCCGAAGGTCATGCTGCCCGTGCCGCTGATGCGCCGGCCCAGCGGGTCCTGGCTGCGCGGCTGGCCGTGGTCGTTGGCCATGCCCAGCGCGCCCTCTGCCGTGAAGAAGGGACGGCCGCCATTGTCGAAGGCGCTGCGCGTCTTCAGGTTGATGGCGCCACCCACGGCGTTGGGGTCGAGATCCGCGGTGAAGGTCTTGGTCACCTGCAGTTCGCTGATCATGGAGGTGGGCAGGATGTCCAGCCGCACGCCGCGCCCCATGGAGCCCAGGTTGCCGTTGGGCGTGCCGGGGCTGGCGATGGGCACACCGTCGATGGTCACGTTGTTGTACGCGGGGCCCAGGCCGCGGATGACGGGCGTCGCCGCCTCGTCGCGCGGGTGTTCGTTGTCGGTGGCCGGCAGGACGGACAGGCCGGGCACGCGCCGCAGCGCCTCGACGATGGTGCGGTCCGGCAGGGCCTGGGCGTCGTCGGCGCTGATGACGTCGGTGACGCCAGGGGTGTTCAGCTTGGTGTCGATCGCCTTGGCGTTCGATCGCCGAACGCCGGTGACGATGATCTCCTCCACGTTATCGGTGGCATCGGCCGGCGCCGCGGCCGCCGGTGTCGCCCCCGTTGGCGTGTCCGCCGGTTGCGCCCAGGCCGTCACCGCCTGCAGCAGCCCCCAGGACAACGCGGTTCCCATCAAGGCGCGCTTGCGCCGACCATCACAGAGCATGATCCCCAACCTCATTTCTTTCCCCTGGCCTGTTCCGGCCTTTGAACCATGGGGCTGGCCCCCATGGCCGCGCTCGGCGCTGTAATGTATGCAGCATGCATACTATACAGAATGTATGACGCCTTGATGACGGCGCGCGCTTATGTCTCTATGAGGCGGTCCTCTCCTGCCGCGGTTGCCTGTTTACATGCAGACGTTTTCCGATCTCGACCCCGCTTTGCCCGTCGTCTCCGTCGCCCGCCCGGTCAGCGACGGTGGGCGGCGCCTGCTTGACCTGGTGTTCAAAAGCGGGGGGCTCAGCCAGGCGGAACTGACCCGCTCGCTGGATCTGTCGCAGCCCACGGTGACGCGGTTGCTGCAGGGCTTTCACCAGGATGGCCTGGTGCGCTTGTCCGCCCGGCAGGCGGACCGGCCGGGTCATCCCAGCGTCCATGTCAGCCTGAATCCGGATTTCGCCTATGCCCTGGGCGTGTCCATGCTGGGCGATGCCCTGTCCATGACCCTCATGGATTTCGCCGGCACGGTGCGCGGCCAGCGGCGGGCCGCCATGCCCACCATGGCGCGGCCGGTGGTGCTGGAGAAGCTGCGCGCCTTCATGCGCGAATTGACGGACGAGGCTGGAATCGATCCCCGTCGCCTGGTCGGCATGGGGGTGGGCATCTCCGGCTTCTATGTCGGGCAGGGGCAGCTGTTCAATCCGCCGGTCTATCTGGACGATTGGGCGCTGGTGGAGATCGAGCCCATCCTGGAGGAGGCGCTGCGTCTTCCGGTGCGGGTGGACAATGACGGCACGGTGGCCGCCATAGGCGAGAACCTGTTCGGTGTCGGCCGCCGCTGCCGGAATTTCGCCTATCTGCACCTGACCAACGGCTTTGGCGGCGGCATCATCGCCGATGGCAAGCCCTTTCGCGGCCAGCACGGCAACGCCGGGGAGTTCGGCGGCGTCTGGACCCTGGCGGGCGTCACCTACACCAACCTCGATCTGCTGCAGACCTGCCTGAAGGAGCATGGCCATGCCTTCGCCACGGTGGAGGACATGGTGCAGACCATCGACATCAGTTGGCCTGGCGTCTCGCAATGGCTGGACCATGCCAAGCATTCCTTTGGCGTGCTGTGCGGCCTGTTGGCCTACAGCATCGATCCCGGCATGGTCGTCATCGGTGGCCGCCTGCCGCCGTCCATCGCCCAGGCCCTGGTCGACCAGATCGTCGTGCCGCAGCAGAACCATCGCCGGGACCGGCCTCCGCCCTCGCCCAAGGTGGTCGTGGCGGAGGCGCCGGGCGATCCCGTGGCCCTGGGGGCCGCCGTCACGCCGTTGCGCAACGCCTTTTTTGTGTGAGCAGTCCCCCATGCCGTGGGAAGCGCCCGACACACCGCTGTAACCTGGCGGGGATAGTGTGCCGGCGGAATGATGCTGGGGGCATGGCCGATGGCCGGCGGGGGGATAGCCTGGAGCGGGGGATGGGCGGCGCTATGGCGGACGCCCCTGTGGCGGGCCTATGGCGTCGGCCATTACGGCAAAAGCCTGGTCTGGTACAGCAGCGAACTGCTGTTCGCCTACTTCCTGACCGAGGCATGCGGTCTGCCGCCGCGCGCCATGGGCGTGGTCCTTGCGTTGTCGCTGGTGATCAACGGCGCCACTGACATGGTGATGGGACACCTGCTGCGCCGGTTGGCGGGAACCATATCCGCCGCCGCCCGCCTGCACTTCGCGGGCAGCATCCTGGCGGGGGCGGCCCTGCTGCTGTTCCTGGCCACGGGCCTGGTGCCGGAGGCATGGCGCCTGGTCTACGCCCTGGTGACCGGGCTGGTGTTCCGCCTGGCCTACGCCCTGTACGACGTGCCGCAGAACGCCGTCCTGGGCATGATCGCCAGCGACAGGCTACGCACCAACGTGTCCGCCTTGCGCTTCGTCGGTGCCGGCTTGGCCACCCTGTCCATCGCGGTGACCGCGCCCTTGCTGCTGGCCGGCAGCGCCACGGACAAGGCGCGGGCCTTCACCGTCTTCGCCTTGGTATTGTGGAGCCTCGGCATGGTGAGTGCCGGCTGGTTCTGGCGCGCGGCGCGGGGTGGGACAGCGGGCGCGGAGACGCCGCGGTCCCCAGAGGGGACGATGCGGCGTCCGTCATTGCCGGTGCGCCTGCCCATGGGCTTGATCAGCGTTTTGGCCGCCGAATGTGGTCTCGCGGCCTGCGCGTCGGTGTTCACCCGGCTGGAGCCCTACTTCGCCGCCACGGTCCTGACCTCCTCCCTGGCGCGGGGAACGGTCATGGCCTGCGTTGCCCTGGGCGGCTTGGCGGGCCAGCCGCTTTGGACCACGGTGGTGGAGCGCACCACGCCGTCGTCGGCCTTCCGCGCCTCCGGTGCCATGGCCATCACCGGGGCCCTGACCTTCCTGCTGTTCGGCGCGCACAGCCTGGTCCTGACGGCCGCCGCCGCCCTTCTGCTGGGGGCGGGCCTCGGGGGGTTGAGCATGCTGCTCTGGGCCGCCGCCGGGGCCTGCGCCGCGTCGCCCGCCCTGTCCGGCCGGCACCTGGCGCCCACGCAGGTGTTCGGGCTGCTGACCTTGTGCATCAAGGTGGGATGCGCCATCGCCATCCTGGTGGTCAGCGAGATCCTGGTGTGGCGGGCGGGTGACCGTCAGGCCGTCGTTTCCGCCCTGGCCCTGATCGTGCCGATGGCGGTCATGCCGTCCCTCGGCGCGCTCCTCTGCCTCATGCTGACGCCCCGCCTGCGGCTGTCCTGATTCCGCCGGTCGGCGGAATGGAAATTCCAATACAATAAAATATAGAAATAGCGTTGCGGGCTCGGATATCCGCCATTAGCATTCCGTCATGGTGGCGCTGAATGCCGCTTGCGGAACGGTGGGGGAGGGGGCCTTGGCGGGGCGGGATGTCAGTCGGCGTCAGATGCTGAAGGCGGGCGCCGCCGCGGTCGCGACCATGGTGGCCTCAGGTCCCATCCCGGGGGCGTCGGCCGGTGGCCTATCGGCGTTGCCGCATCTCGAGGGGGCCACGCCCCCGGCCTCCGCGCGCCAGGTGCTGCTGCTGGATCGGGGCTGGCGCTTTTTCGAGGGCGACGTCCCTTTTCCGGAAATCCTGGGCCAGGACGAATCCTACGACAACGCCAAGGCGGGCAAGGCCTGGGGGGCGGCGGCACCCGAGTTCGATGATTCCGATTGGGGCGCTGTCCAGGTGCCCCATGATTTCGTCAGCTTCCAGCCCATCCAGCCCGATGCCAACCGGGCCCAGGGCTACCGCCGGCGGGGCATCGCCTGGTACCGCACCGCCCTGCGCTTCGATCCGGCCGACCAGGGCCGCCATATCGAACTGCAGATCGACGGCATCGCCACCCACGCCACAATCTGGTTCAACGGCACCGTGGTTGAGCGGAACTGGAGCGGCTACAACGGCATCACCATCGACCTGACGCCCTTCGCCACCTTTGGCGACGACCTGAACACCCTGGCCATCCGGGTGGACGCCCATGCCATGGAAGGGTGGTGGTATGAGGGCGGCGGCCTCTATCGCCCCGTCCGCATCGTGAAGCGCGACCCGGTCCACATCGTGACCGACGGCGTCTACGCCCACCCCGTGCCGGCGGGTGACGGGTGGGTGCTGCCGGTGGAGGTCACCGCCTATAACGCCGGCACGTCCGCTGCCGTCATGACCGTGGTCAGCACGCTGGAGGATGCGGAAGGCCTGGTGGTGGCCAGCGGCCAGGCGCCCCTGTCCGTGCCCGCCCTGGAGCAGGGCGCCGCCCGCCTGGACCTGGCCGTGGCCAATCCACGGCTATGGAGTGTGGAGGCACCCAGCCTTTATCGCGTCCAGACACGGTTGATGGCGGGGGACCGGTGCGTGGATGCCGTCACCACCACCTGCGGCTTTCGCACCACCCGCTTCGACAAGGATAAGGGCTTCTTCCTCAACGGCCGGCCGCTGAAGATCAAGGGCGTGTGCGTGCACCAGGATCACGCTGGCGTGGGCACCGCCATCCCGGATGGGGTGTGGGACTATCGCATCCGCCGGCTGAAGGAACTGGGCTGCAACGCCATCCGCTGCACCCACAACGCGCCGTCCGCCGTGGTGCTGGATCTGTGCGACCGATACGGCCTGCTGGTGATGGATGAGAACCGGCAGTTCAACCCGTCGCCCGATACGCTGGCCCAATTGCAATGGATGGTGCGGCGGGACCGCAACCACCCGTCGGTCATCCTGTGGTCCGTATTCAATGAGGAACCGATGCAGGGCTCCGCCGCCGGCTATGAGATGGTGCGGCGCATGGCCCACGCGGTGAAGGCGCTGGACGCCACCCGCCCGGTGACGGCGGCCATGAACGGCGGCCTGTTCACCCCCGTCAACGTGTCCCAGGCGGTGGATGTGGTGGGCTTCAACTACCAGCAGGACAAGTACGACGCCTTCCACGCCGCCCATCCCGACAGGACGCTGATCTCCTCGGAAGACACCAGCGCCTTCAGCACCCGGGGTGCCTATGAGACGGACAAGGACAGCCGCACCATCGCCGCCTATGACGACCCGGTGAAGGGCTGGAACACCCACCGTGCCGCTTGGAAGGAAATCGCGACGCGGGACTTCATCGCCGGCGGCTTCGTCTGGACGGGCTTCGACTATCATGGCGAGCCGTCACCCTGGGGCTGGCCGTCCAATTCCTCCTTCTACGGCATCATGGATCTGTGCGGTTTCGCCAAGGCCGCCTTCTCCATCCATCAGGCCCAATGGGTGACGGACCGGCCCGTCCTTGCCCTGGTGCCGCACTGGACCTGGCCGGGACGCGAAGGCCAGCCCATCAAGGTCATGGCCTGCGCCAACTTGGCGGAGGTGGAGTTGTTCCTGAACGGCCGCTCCCTGGGCCGCCAGGCGGCCGATCCCTATGAAATGAACCACTGGATGGTCCCTTACGCCCCAGGCCGGCTGGAGGCGGTGGGCTATACGGGGAGCGCGGTGGCGGCCCGCACCCAGGTGGAGACCACGGGCCCCGCCGTGGCCCTGAGGTTGACGCCGGACCGTGATCGGATGCGGGGCGACGGCCTGGACGCGATGCCCGTCACGGTGGAGGCTGTGGACGCCCAGGGACGGCCGGTGCCCGTGGCCCAGGATCTGGTCACCTTCACGGTCGAGGGCGGCGATATCATTGGCCTGGGCAATGGCGACCCCAACAGCGCCGCGCCGGAGAAGGGGGAGCGCCGCGCCCTGTTCAATGGCCTAGCGCAGGTGATCGTCCAGGCGCGGGCGGGGGCGCCAGCCCTGACGCTCACGGCGACGGCGGGCGGCCTGAAGCCCGCCCGCGCCCGGGTTCCGGTTGACGCTGTCCCCCCGCCGGCACGGCAAGCGACCACGGGGTCCGACTTGATCCTGGACACCTGGTACGCGGCACCGCTGGCCGCGACCCAGGAGGCGGCGCTGGCGTACCGGCAGGCGGATCCCACGCCCTGGGACGATTTCGGCACGCGATGGGCCCACGATCCCCAGACCGCAGACGGCTACACCCTATGCTCCGTCCGTTTCACCCCTCATGCCAAGGTCGGTCGCCAGGGTGGGCGCGTGGTGTTCCTCAGCCTGGTCGGCGTCTGTGACATTTACGAGGGGGGGCGCCTGCTGGGCCGCAAGACCACGCCTATGCCGGGGCGGATGGAGGTCGCGCTGGCCCCGGGCACCGGGCAGCGGCGTCTGGATGTCCTATTCCAGACCCCGGCCGGTGCCGCGTTCGGCTTCGACCGCAACGTCGTCGTGCGCCAGGCCTGAGCGACGGCCCGGCCCCCGGTTCCGATGGAACACGGGGGCTCGGACCTGTCCCGCGTCAGCAATGGATGCAGCGATCCAGCAACTCATGCAGCAGCGGATCCGACGGCTCCCACTCGCCGATGGCCGGGTGGATCAGGAAGGCCATGCGCGCCGTCAGCCGGTCGGTCTTCATGGCCGAGCGGATGGCCGCGCGCTCATAGGACTTAACCGACTGCACCAGGCCGTGGACCTCGTCCGGCAGGGGCTCCAGCGGTTCGGGGATGATGGCGTCGCGGCTGATCTGGCACGGCGTCTCCACGATGTCCCCGTCCGGCAGGTTGGGGACGGCGCCGTCGTTGCGGGTGTTGACGATGATGCGCGCCGGCTTGTCGCCGCACAGCGCCGTCATGACATCCAGCGCGATGCGGTGATAGCCGCTGGCCACGCGGAACGGATCCTCGTCGAACGGCGCGTCCTTGTCGAAGGCGGATCCGGCCGACGCCTCCAGCTTCATGTAGGAACCGGAGCGGCGGTTCAGGTAGGCGGCGTAGGCGGCGACCGCGCCTTCGCCGTCGTCGGCGCCCAGCCGGTCCTTCAGGGTGGCGAACAGCTCGTGGTTCAGCTGCTCCACCTCCGTGCCCCGGCTGCTGCCCTGGCGCTTCTGGTTCTCCAGCGCGCGGCGGCGGCTGTAGTAGAAGAACAGGTATTCCGTCGGGATCAGCCGCAGGGTGCGGATCATGGCGAAGTCGAACAGCGGGGCGGTGTAGAGCTGCGACAGGATGCTGTCGTCATCCAGCACCCTGTCGGTCACATCCTCGCCGCGCAGCCGGATGCGGCGGACCCAGCCCAGATGGTTCAGGCCGACATAGTCGCACACCACCTCGTCATGCCGGGCGCCCAGCGCCAGGGTGATGCGGTGCAGCAGTTCGGTGGGCGTGTCGCAGATGCCTACCACCCGCGCGCTGGTATGGGTGCTGATGGCCTGGGTGATCAGTCCGGCCGGGTTGGTGAAGTTGACGATCCAGCCGTTGGGTGCCAGCCGTTCCACCACCCGCGCCTGCTCCAGCGCCACGGGCACGGTGCGCAGCGCCATGGCGGCCCCGGCCGGTCCCGTCGTTTCCTGGCCGGGATAGCCGTGCTTGATGGCCGCCAATTCATCCGCCGCACGCGAAGCGATGCCGCCGACGCGCACGCTGTTCAGGATGAAGTCCGCGCCTTCCACCGCGTCCTCGATCGAGGCGGTCTCCCGGATCTTCAGGCTGCCGCCCTCCTTGGCGACGACGGCGCGGCCCAGCGCGGCGATGACCTTCAGGCGCTCCTGGTCCGGGTCGTACAGCACCATTTCGCGGGCGCCCAGCGCCTCCGCCGCCTCGTTGATGCCGAAGATGACCAGCGGCGTGCGCACGCCGCCGCCGCCGATCATCGCGATCTTACGATCGGTAGGTCTGCTCATAGGTGCTCCATAGTTCCGTTCGGTCGGGGATGCCCCCCAGGGCGCCCGCCACACGCGTGGACAGGGCGCCGCAAATACAGGCGCGACGCAGGCGTTCCAGCAGCGGCGCGCCGTCCAGCAGCGCGTCGATGTAGCCCGCGTCAAAGGCGTCGCCGGCACCGGTGGTGTCAACCACCTCCACCGGCGGCGGCGGCGCGGCGCAGAGATCGTCCCCGCCCAGCCCCACGGCGCCCCGCTGTCCCAGCTTGAGGACGGGGTGGGGCAGGGCCAGGCGCTGCGCCAGGGTCAGGTAGTCCACCGCACCGTCGCTGCCGGAGAACAGCGCCCCCTCTTTTTCATTTGGCAGGAAATGGTCGACGGCCTGACAGGTGGCATGGTTGGCGGGATCCGGCAGCCAAACCGGCTGGAACCCCACATCCAGCGAGGTGGTGCAACCCGCCGCCCGCAGGGCCGGCAGCAGCGCCTCCGCCACCGCGTGCTCCAACGGCAGGGCGAAGTGGACGTGGCGGGCGCGGGCCAGGTCGGCCACCGTCGCCGGATCCGCCAGCAGGGCGGGCAGGGCCTTGTTGACGCCGATATGGGTGAAGAAGGACCGGTCCTCGCGGGTTGAGACGCTGATGCTGATCCCGGTATGGCCGGCACCGATGCGCAGGCCATCGGTGCCCAGGCCATAGGGCGCCAGGCGTTGCCTGAACCAGGGGGCGTCCGCCTCACCAATGATGCCGACCAGTTGCACCCGGCGGCCCAGCCGGGCCAGTCCGCAGGCGGTGTTGGCCGCACCCCCGCCCACCTCACGGGTGTAGGCGTCGGTCACCACCTCCTCCCCTGGCTGGGGCCAGGTGGTGAAGCCGCTCAGCACATGGTCGATGTACAGTTCGCCGACCACGGCCACGTCATGGGTCTTGGGCGTGGTCATGGCGCCCGCCAGGCCGGCAGGCGGAAAGGCCAGGCCCCCTCCCGCCGGGATTGGGCCAGATAGACCGCGACGCCCAGGGCCAGCATGGCCACGCCGATGGCGATGTGCCGAGGCTGGCTGGTGGCGACGATGTACATCCACCCGGCGATGGTGACGATGACGGGCAAGGGGTAGAGCGGCATGCGGAACTGTCCGGGCTGTGCGGGACCCTGGCGGCGCAACATGACCACCGCCACGCATTGGGCGGTGAATTGGAACAGCGTCTGGATGACGATCAGCACCGCGATCAGGTCGGCCAGCGAGAAGAAACAGGCCACGGCCGAGGCACCGCCCATGAACAGCAGCGACACGGTGGGGAACCGGCCCTTGGGATGCAGGGTGGCGAAGGGTTTGAAGAACCGCCCATCCACCGCCGCCGTGTAGGGCACACGGGAAAAGCCCAGCAGCACCACCAGGGCCGATCCCCAGCTGGCGATCAGGATCAGGATGGACACCACGACGCCGCCCCAGCGGCCATAGATCACCTGCATGAACTCCGCCACCACCGCGTCGGACTTTTGCGCCGTCTGCCAGGGCAGGGTGCCCAGGATGGACAGGTTCAGGCCCAGGTACAGCAACGCGACGATGGCGATGGACAGCAGCACGGCGCGGGGAATGGTGCGGCTGGGGTTCTTGATCTCCTCACCGATCATGCAGACGTTGTTGTATCCGCCGTAATCGTACACGGCGATCAGGGTGGCCGACCCCATGCCCATCCAGAAGGCGCCCGTGGGCTTGAACGCGCCCTCGGGAAAGTCGAAGGCCAGCTTGGCGTCGAAGTGCAAGGCGCCGCTGAGGACGATCCAAACGCAGGCGGCCACCACCACCACGGTGATGCCGATGGACAGGCGCTGGATCGACCGGATGTCACGATACAGCAGGGCGGTGTTCAGCAGGCAGACGGCCGCCGCCACCACCATCATGTGCCACGGCTTCATGTCCGGGGCCAGAAAGCTGGCGTATTGCGCCAGGCCCACCGTGCCGGAAGCGATGGACAGCGGCCCGATCAGCAGCGACTGCCACAGGTAGAGGAAGCTGAACAGCCGGCCCAGGCGGGCGGGGCCGAAGGCGTGCAGCAGATAGTGATACGGGCCGCCCGAGCGTGGGAAGGCCGACCCCAGCTCCGCCCACACCAGGCCGTCATAGGCGCACAGCACGGCCCCCACCAGCCAGCCCAGCATGGCCTGCGGGCCGCCCATGGCGGAAATGGCCAGGGGGATGGTGATGAAGGGGCCGATGCCCACCATGTTCAGGATGTTGGCGGCCAGGCCGCCGCCCAGGCCGATGCCGCGTACCGGCTTCAACGCGGTGGGAGTGGGAGGCTCGGTGGCCGGGGTCATAGACGGACCGCCTGGCCGGTGGCGGCCGACCGGGCCGCGGCCTCGGCCAAGGCCAGGGCGGCCACGCCATCGGCATAGCCCACGCCGGGCTTGGCCGTCCCGGCCAGGATGTCGGCGAAGTGGGCGACCTCGCGCCGGTAGGCTTCCGCGTACCGGTCCAGGAAAAAGTTCTGGAAGGCGTCGCTGGCCATGCCGGGGTTGCCGCCAGCCCCACCCCAGGTGGTGACGCTGCTTTCCAGGATATTGTCGGCGCGCAGCAGACCGCGCGATCCGAACGCCTCGATGCGCTGGTCATAGCCATAGCCGGAACGGCGGCTGTTGCTGATGACGCACAGCTTGCCCGAAGCGGTGCGCAGGATGGTCTTGGCGGTATCGACATCGCCGGCCGCGCCGATGGCGGGATCGACCAGGCAACTGGCGGCGGCATAGACCTCCACCACTGGTTCGGCCAGCAGCCAGCGTGCCATGTCGAAATCATGGATGGCCATGTCCTTGAACAGTCCGCCCGACACTTTGATGTAGCTGACCGGCGGGGGCGCCGGGTCGTGGCTGGTGATCTGCAGGGTTTCCAAGGGGCCCACGGCGCCGGCGTCGAGTCGCGCCTTCAGGGTGGCGAAATGGGGATCGAAGCGGCGGTTGAACCCCAGCAGCAGGGGGGCGTCGCCGCCCAGGGTGGGGGCGGCAGCCTGGGCACGGGCCAGGTCCATGTCCAGCGGCTTCTCGCACAGCACCACGGCGCCGGCGGCGATGGCACGGGCTGCCTGGTCCAGGTGAAGGTCGGTTGAACTGGCGATGATCACGCCCTTCACGGCGCCATCGGACAGGGCCGTGTCCATGTCGGCCACCGTCGCCCCGGTTTCGGCGGCCACGGCGTCGGCCGCGGCGGCATTGGGGTCGGTGACGTACTTCAGGCGCAGGGCCGGATGGGCCGCGACGTTGCGGGCATGAATACGGCCGATGCGGCCGGCGCCCAGGATGGCGATGTCGAACATGCAGGCTCCCTGTCAAGGCCTGGCCGCCCGGTGTGTCCGGAGGGTCGCCGTCCGGCGGGCGGTCACGATCATATTATGGAATGAAAATATCATACCATGGGGTATGATGGAATATCCATAACGCCGGGTGACGTTGCCTTCGCCCCATGACCGTCTATTCTTAGGGTCATGTCGAATTCTGGAGGGACGATGACGGAGAGTGCCACCGCGCCGCGCACGGCGGAAGAGCTGCGCGCCGCCATATTGGAACGCTACGACACCTTCAGCAAGCGGCTGCAGCAGATCGCGCGCTTCGTCCTGGACCATCCAGACGATCTGGCGTTGGAAACCCTGGCTGTGGTGGCGGAACGCTCGGGCGTCCAGCCGTCCGCCATCGTCCGTTTCGCCAAGGCGCTGGGCTATTCCGGCGCCATGCCCATGCAACGCCTGCTGCGGGATGGCCTGCTGGCCAACCACACCGCCCTGGGCTATGGCGAGCGGGTGCGCCAGTTCAACGCCGCCTTGGACAGCCAGGCCGGCACGGGCGACGACGGGGAATTGCTGGCCGAGTTCGTGGACCGGGACACGCTGGCGCTGGAAAACCTGCGCCAGACCATGACCAAGGCCGAACTGGCCCGCGCCGTGAAGCTGATCGACCAGGCCCAGACCCTGTACATCATGGGCTTCCGCCGTGCGTTCCCGGTGGCCTCCTACTTGGCATATTCGTTCCAGCAGGTGGGTAAGCGCACCGTCTTCGTCGACGGCGTGGGCGGATTGACCCGCCAGCAGATCGGCGCCATCGGCGAGTCCGACCTGCTGATCGCCGTCAGCTACCACCCCTATGCCGAGGAGACCGTCCACGCGGTGGAGGGGGCCGTGTCGGCGGGGGCCAAGGTCCTGACCATCACCGACAGCCTGGTCAGCCCCATGGCCAAGATGGCCGCGCAAGTCCTGCAGGTGCGCGAGTCCGAGGTGCGCGGCTTCCGCTCGCTGGCCGCGTCCCTGTGCCTGGCGCAAACACTGGTCATCAGCCTGGCGTTCGAGCGGGAACGGGCCGGTGCCCGGACCGCCCCGCGTACCCGGAGGCGGCGATCATGAAATCCATTTCCGATATTTTATTTACAAAAACATAGAACGTGGAATATACGTTCCATTCTATCGGGTGCTGATCCGGGCACCCCCAAGGCTGGAACCGGCATGGCGTCTTCTGCGCAATCCCCCGTCCAAACCCTTCCCAAGTCGCTGGATCTGATCGCCATCGGCCGGTCCAGCGTCGACCTTTACGGCCAGCAGGTGGGCGGCCGGCTGGAGGACATGGCCTCCTTCGCCAAATACCTGGGCGGCAGTCCCACCAACACGGCGGCCGGCGGCGCGCGCCTGGGCCTGCGCACCGGGCTGGTCACCCGGGTGGGGGCGGACCATATGGGGCGCTTCATCCGGGAGGAACTGGAACGCGAGGGGGTGGACGTCACCGGCGTGGTGTCCGATCCGGAGCGACTGACCGCCCTGGTGGTCCTTGGCATCCGCGACCGGGACAATTTCCCCCTGATCTTCTATCGCGAAAACTGCGCCGACATGGCGCTGGACGTCGCGGACCTCAATCCGGACTGGCTGCGCGGCACCGGCGCCGTCCTGATCAACGGCACCCACCTGTCGCAGCCGGGCGCCTTCGCCGCCAGCGTGGCGGCGGCCCGCCTGGTGAAGGGGAACGGCGGCAGGGTGGTGTTCGACATCGACTACCGGCCGGTGCTGTGGGGCCTGGCCGGCCTTGATCGGGGGGAGGACCGCTTCGTCGCCCACGCCGGGGTCACCAACCGCCTGCGCGAGGTGCTGCCCCTGTGCGACCTTATCGTCGGCACGGAGGAGGAGATCCACATCCTGGGCGGCGTGACCGATACGGTGTCGGCCCTGACCGCCATCCGCAGCCTGACCAACGCCGTCATCGTCTGCAAGCGCGGGGCGGATGGCTGTGTGGCCTTCCCCGGGGCCATCCCGGCCGCGGTGACCGACGGGTTGGTGGTCCCCGGCTATCCGGTCGAGGTTTTCAACGTCCTAGGCGCGGGCGATGCCTTCATGGCGGGCTTCCTGCGCGGCTGGCTGCGGGATGAACCCTTGGAACGGTGCTGCGCCTGGGGCAACGCCTGCGGCGCCATCGTTGTTTCCCGCCACGGCTGTGCCCCGGCCATGCCCACCTGGCCGGAACTGGAATGGTTCCTGGCCCAGCCCAGCCTGCCCCGCCGCCTGCGGGATTGCGCCGAGCTGGAACACATCCATTGGGCCACCACCCGTCGGCATCGGTATGACGAACTGACCGTCCTGGCCGTGGACCACCGCAGCCAGTTCGAGGATCTGGCGCGGGAACTGGATGCCGATCCCGCCCGCATTCCCCAGTTCAAGGCCCTGGCCCTGAAAGCGGTCGAGCGGGTGGCCGGTGGCGATGACCGCTTCGGCCTGCTGCTGGACGGCCGCTACGGCTTCGATGCGCTGGCCAGCGCCGCCGACGCCCCTTATTGGATCGGCCGCCCCATCGAGGAACCGAAGTCCCGCCCGCTGGTGTTCGAAAGCTCCGCCGACGTCGCGACCGAACTGACGGAATGGCCGTTGGCCCACGTCGTCAAATGCCTGGTCTTCTACCACCCGGATGATCCTGAAGACTTGCGTGAGCGGCAGGAGCGGCAGTTGCTGCGCCTGTTCGACGCCTGCCGCAAGACGCGGCACGAGATGCTGGCCGAGGTGATCATACCGGCCGGGCTGCCGGTCGACGCCACGACGGTGGCGCGTGCCATCCGCCGCTTCTACGCCATCGGGGTGAAACCCGACTGGTGGAAGCTGGAGCCGGCGGCCGATCCCGTTGCCTGGCGCAACATCGAGGCCGCGGTGCTGGAGAACGATCCCTATTGCCGTGGCGTGGTCCTGCTGGGCCTGTCCGCGCCGGAGGAGGAGCTGTTGGCCTCTTTCCTGGCCGCCGCACCCGCCGGCATCGTGAAGGGCTTCGCCGTCGGGCGCACCATCTTCTATGATGCCGCGCGCGGCTGGCTCGCCAACCGGCTGGATGATGACGAGGTGGTGGCCATGATGGCGGGCAAGCTGAAGACCCTGGTCGATGCCTGGCGGCGGGCCCGCGCGGACGCCATGGGCGGGCGGGCGGCGTGACCGGCGCACGGCAGCGCCTGACGGCCGCCCAGGCGACCGTCCGCTATCTGGCGGCGCAGCAGGTGGAGGGGCCCGGCGGGCCCGTGCCGTACTTCGCCGGCTGCTGGGCCATCTTCGGCCACGGCAATGTCGCCGGTTTGGGGGAGGCGCTGCAGTCCAGCCAGGATGTGCTCCCCACCTACCGCGCCCATAATGAGCAGGGCATGGCCCATGCCGCCATCGCCTACGCCAAGCAGGCGCGGCGGCGGCGAGCCATGGTCTGCACCACCTCCATCGGTCCTGGCGCCACCAACATGGTGACGGCGGCGGCGTTGGCGCATGTCAATCGCCTGCCGGTGCTGTTCCTGCCTGGCGACGTCTATGCCAGCCGCCGGCCGGACCCGGTGCTGCAGCAGATCGAGGACTTTGGCGACGGCACCGTGTCGGCCAATGATTGCTTCCGGCTGGTGTCGCGTTATTTCGACCGTCTGACGCGGCCGGAACAGATCCTGGACGCGCTGCCCAAGGCCATGGCCGTCCTGACCGACCCGGCGGCCTGCGGCCCCGTCACCCTGGCCTTCTGCCAGGATGTGCAGACGGAGGCCTGGGACTATCCCGAGGATTTCTTCGCCCCCCGCCTATGGCGCATCCGCCGCGCGCCGGCCGACCCCTATGACCTGGCCGACCTGGTGGTGCGCATCCGCGCCGCGCGCCGGCCGCTGATCGTCGCCGGCGGCGGGGTGCTGTATGCCGGGGCCGAAACCCTGCTGGCGGACCTGGCGGCGGCCACCGGCATCCCGGTGGCGGAGACGCAGGCGGGCAAGGGCGCGCTGCCCTGGGACCATCCGTGCAACCTGGGCGCCATCGGCGTGACCGGCACCGGCGTGGCCAACGCGGCGGCGGCCGAGGCGGATTTGGTCATCGGCATTGGCACCCGCCTGCAGGATTTCACCACCGGGTCCCGCGCGCTGTTCCAGGGGGCGGCACGCACCTTGGTCCAGGTCAATGTGTCCGCCCATGATGCGGCCAAGCAGGGCGCCGTGGGCGTGGTGGGTGACGCCGCCGCCGTTCTGGCCGGGCTGGCGCCGCTGTTGGCCGGATGGCGGGTGCCGGCCGATTGGGCGCGATCCCTGGCGGCGCCGGCCTTGGCCTGGGATGAGGCTTGGCAGGCGGCGACGGCGGCGCCCAAAGAGTGCGATACGGCGCTTCCCACGGATGCCCAGGTGCTGGGCGCGGTCTGGCGCCAGGCGGCGCCGGACGCGGTCGTGGTCTGCGCCGCCGGCGGCCTGCCCGGGGAACTGCACAAGCTCTGGCGGGTGCGGCGGCCCGGCGGTTACCACGTGGAATACGGCTATTCCTGCATGGGGTATGAGATCGCCGGCGGCCTCGGTGTCAAGCTGGCGGAGCCGGAGCGCGAGGTCCATGTCCTGGTGGGCGACGGCAGCTATCTCATGATGAATTCCGAGATCGCCACGGCGGTCATGCTGGGCCTGTCGCTGACCATCACCGTGCTGGACAACCGGGGCTTCGGCTGCATCAACCGGCTGCAACGCGCCACTGGTGGCGCGCCCTTCAACAACCTGCTGGCCGACACCCGCCACACGGCCCTGCCGGCCATCGACTTCGCCGCCCACGCGGCCAGCCTGGGCGCGCGGGCGCTCAAGGTGGCGGACATCGCGGGGCTGGAGGCGGCCCTGGCCCAGGCGCGGACGGGTGGGGGCGTGCACGTCATCGTCATCGACACCGACCCGGCCGTATCCACCCCCGCCGGGGGCGCCTGGTGGGATGTGGCCGTGCCGGAGGTGTCCGACCGGCCGTCCGTGCGCGCGGCCCGCGCCGCCTATGACGAGAAAACAAAAGACCAACGCTAGGGAGAGCAGCCCCCATGTCCATCCGCCCCGGGTCCATCCGCTTCGGTGTCAGCCCCATCGCCTGGATCAACGACGACATGCCCGAACTGGGCGGGGCGACGCCGGTGGAAACGGTGCTGGCCGATGCCCATGCCATCGGGTTCAGCGGGATCGAGCTGGGGGGCAAGTTCCCCCGTGATCCCGGGGCGCTGAAGCCCTTGCTGGCCCGCCATGGCCTGGATCTGGTAGGCGGCTGGTACAGCGGCGGCCTGCTGGCCCACGACGCCGATGCGGAGATCGCCGCCCTGCAGGGGCATCTGGCCCTACTGAAGGCCATGGGCAGCACCGTCTTCGTCCATGCCGAGACCAGCAACGCCATCCATGGTGACCGTGCCCGGCCGCTGGCGCAGACGCCCCGGCTGGATGAGGCCGGGTGGGCCGCCTTCGGCCGGCGGCTGACCGATGTCGCCGACTACATCGCCCGGCAGGGGCTGCGTTTCGCCTATCACCATCACCTGGGCACGGTAGTGGAGGGGCCGGAGGACTTGGCCCGCTTCCTGGCCCACACCGGCCCGTCGGTGGGCCTGACGGTGGATACCGGCCACGCCGCCCTGGGCGGCATCGACGCGGTGGAGGTCATCCGCACCCATCCGGCCCGCGTGGCCCATGTCCATTGCAAGGATGTGCGCCAGCCGGTGTTCCAGGCCCTGCTGGACCGGGGCGGCAGCTTCCTGGACGGGGTGCTGGACGGCATGTTCACGGTGCCCGGCGACGGGCGCCTGGACTATGGCGCCGTTATGCGCGCCCTTGCCGATATCGGCTATGCCGGCTGGGTCATCATCGAGGCGGAACAGGACCCCGCCAAGGCCGACCCGCGCCGCTATGGCGAGATGGGCCTGCGTCATCTGCAACAGGCGGCGGCCGGTGCCGGCCTGGCGGTGGTGTCATGAGCGCGTCCCCCCTGCTGGTGCGGCCCCAGGCGCCGGACGCCACCGGCCGCGTGCTGGAGGTGACGCCGGAAAGCGCCGGCTGGATCCATGTCGGTTTTCGCCTGCACCGGCTGGCGCCGGGCCAAACCCTCGACGGGGTGGAGCCGGGCCGTGAGGCCTGCTTGGTGGTGCTGTCTGGCACGGCGCGTGTGACAGCGGCAGACCTGGACCTGGGGCCCATCGGCGGCCGCGCCAGCGTGTTCGAGGACAAGGCCCCCGGGGCGGTCTATGTACCCGCGGGCCAGCCCTACCGCGTCGTGGCGACCGACGCCGTGGAATTAGCGGTCTGCACCGCGCCGGGGCTGGTCGGCGCCGAGCCGCGCCTTATCCCGGCGGATGACATGCCGCGCGAGGTGCGCGGCCAGGGCACCAACACCCGGTACGTGCGCAACATCCTGCCGGAGGGCAAGCCGGCGGACAGCCTGCTGGTGGTGGAGGTCATCACCCCCGGGGGCCACTGGTCCAGCTATCCACCGCACAAGCACGACACGGCGGAGGCCGGGCATGAGACGGCGCTGGAGGAAACCTATTACCACCGCCTGAACCCGCCCCAGGGCTTCGCCTTCCAGCGCGTCTACACCGACGACCGCAGCCTGGACGAAACCATCTGCGTGCAGGATGGCGACCTGGTCATGGTGCCGCGTGGCTACCACCCCGTGGGCGCCCCCCATGGCTACGACCTTTATTACCTCAACGTGATGGCGGGGCCGGAGCGCCAGTGGATATTCCGCAACGATCCGGCGCACGACTGGATCATGCGGCGTTGAGCCGGCCGTGCCAGCCGGTTTGGGAAACTGCGGCGCAGGATTCCAGAAAATCCATAAGACTCTGAGGCTTAATCGTCGGGCTCGTGCGTCCGTCGAATTCCAGGCTCGTGGCTACAGAGCCACAAAATAGAATTTTCAAATCAAAAATAGTTAAAATAGAAAAAATGAATTGACTTGAGCCCCCGCCGGGCGTTCCTCTGTGGTTAGAACGGTGTGCTGAATCCGTGTTCCCCGGGGCGGGTGCCCAGGGAACCAGCCACCGCTCCACAAAAATCGGGGAGCAAGACATGGGCCTGGGCAAATTCAGGGCTGGCCTTCTGGCGGGATCGACGATGATGGCGTTCTCGCTGCCGGCCATGGCGGGTAGCATCACGGGCACGATCGTGGACCCGGCCACGGGCAAGCCCCTGCCGGCCACGGCCATCACCATTCCCGGTACCTCCTACACGACCGCCTCGGGTGAGGATGGGACCTTCACCTTGGCCAACGTGCCGGAAGGGACCTACATGGTGACGGCCTCGCGCGCCGGCCTGCACACCAGTTCGACCCGCGTGACCGTGCCCAAGGATGGCTCGGTCATGGTCAGTTTCGAGGCGTACTCCGCGGCACTTGAGGAAATCGTGGTGGCGGCCAACCGCTACCAGGCCTCCAGCCTGCAGATGAACGCCAGCAACACGGTCGACGTCATGTCGGCGGCGGACCTGGAACACACGGCGGTGCACAACGTGGCGGAGGCCTTGGGCCTGCTGCCGGGCGTGAACGTCATGAACACGGGCCAGTCCTTCGTAGGCGGCATCGATGGCGCGTCGCGCGGCGAGGGCATGTTCACCTCCATCCGCGGCCTGAACGGCGAGTACAATGTCAACCTGATCAACGGCGTCAACGTGGCCCAGGGCATGCCCTACAGCCGCGAGGTGCAGTTGAGCCTGCTGCCCCCCTCGGGCCTGAGCACGATCGTGGTCAACAAGACCTCGCGGGCCGACATGGACGGCGACGCCATCGGCGGCACCGTCGATTTCCGCACGCCCACGGCCTTCGACTATAACCAGCCGCTTATGTTCAGCTTCACCGCCAGCGGCCGGCTGGAGACGCGGGCGCAGGACTACAACAAGAGCAGCCTGGGATACGGCCTGGCGGGCGAGGCGGCGGGTAAGTTCGGCCGCGACAACCAGTTCGGCGTCTACGTCAGCGCCTATTACGACATCCGCCATTACGCCAACAGCGAAATGGGCGCGGTGATGGAGTCCACCTGCTGCGACAACGCCTGGGCCTTCGCCGTGGCCAACGCCGACGGCAGCAACCCCAGCAACCTGGACCCGTCCAAGAACCTGGAAACGACGGGTTTCAACGCCGGCGTCTCCTCCGGCTATACGGAGCGCTACGGTGGCAACGTCTCGCTGGACTGGCGACCGGATGACACCACCAGCGCCTTCTTCCGCCTGGGCTACGCCGTGGCCCAGACGGAACAGAACAGCACGCTCAGCCAGCTGGTCGGCATGAACGTGACCTATGACCAGATCGGCAGCACCAGCCTGTACCGGCCCAACATCCAATACCTGTCCACCCGCCTGTGGTACGAGACCAACCCGGAATATTCCGACCTGGCGACGGCGCAGTTGGGTGGTGAGAAAAAGTGGGGCAACTGGACCGTCAGCCCCAGCGCCTTCATCAGCTGGGGTGACAATGACCGCCCCAACCACATCGAAATCTCCACCCGCTCCACCCAGAACGACGGCAACGGCTTCGCCTACGGCAACAGCACGCTGGCGACGTATGTGAACGACCTGCCCTATCCGCTGGTCGGCTCGCAGATCATCTCGCAGTTGGGCAACGTCGCCAGCCTGCCGGCGCGCGACCGGGGCGAGCTGACGGAACAGTACAGCGGCCAGGTGCGCGGCGGCGGCAAGTTGGATGTCCGGTACGACGTGAACGCCGGCCCGCTGGACTTCATCAAGTTCGGCGTGAAGTACCAGGACAGCGAGCGCCAGGTGACCAACCGGGACTGGTACAACGGCAACTTCAGCGACGGCCGCACCTTCGGCTCATTGGGCATCATCAGCGGCAATTATTCGTCGGTCTATCCGGGCGTCTACAATTGGTCTGTGCCGGTCATCGACCAGGCCGCCCTGTTCCGCCTGTACAACACCTATTCCAGCCCCAGCAACCTGGACAGCTGCAGCAGCCTTTATGTCAACAACTGGAACTGCAACACTCAGAAGGGGACGGAAGCGGTGTCGGCCGCCTATGTCCTGGCCAACCTGAAGTTCAACGACCTGGAGGTCATCCCCGGCTTCCGGTTCGAGCACACGGCCATCCACAACACCTTCTGGGTCACGCCGCACGATGCCGATGGCAACGAGCTGGCGGGGCACTGGGGTTATAACTCCACCCATTACAACGAGCCGCTGCCCAGCATCTTCGCCAACTACCGGCCCGACGACGACTCCGTCTACCGCGCGGCCATTTGGACCAGCTACACCCGCCCGCCCTTCGTGCAGTTGGGCGGTGGCTCGCAGACCAGCATTTCCAACGGCGTCACCACCATCACCGAAGGCAACCCCAACCTGAAGGCCATCACCGCCGTCAACTATGACGTCTCCGGCCAGTGGGACACGGGCCACGGCGGCAACCTGATGGTGGCGGGTTATGCCAAGCAGCTGTCGAACTACATCTACGATAACGGCAGCACCTATACGAACTCGGCAGTCACCAACAGCAGCTCTGTGATCTTCCACCACCCCACCAACGGCGGGGATGGTCAGGTCTATGGCATCGAACTGTCCGCCCGGCAGAAGTTCCAGGACATGCCGGCGCCCTTCGATGGCTTCGGCCTCGGCGCCAACCTCACGCGGCAGTGGACCTCGGTCAACACCAAGGCGGCGGGGCTGGACCCGAACGAGCGCATCCAGAACGCCCCGGAATGGATGGCCAATATCGAGGCCTTCTATGAAAAGGACGGCTTCACCCTGGACCTGATCTATCACTACACCGGTGCCTATGTGGCCCAGTACGATTACCTGGGCCTGGGCAGCAGCTGGGATGACTTGTGGGTCCGGTCGTCCCAGCGGGTGGATTTGCATGCCGGCTACGACTTCGGCTACGGCGTTCGGGCCGACCTGTCGGTGGCCAACCTGTTCGACGACGTGTCCTACTGGTCGCACATCGGCAAGTCGAGCCTGGCCATCTCCGACGTGGTGGAGACGGGCCGGACCATCCTGGTCAGCATGAAGTACAGCTACTGATACGCTTTGAGATGAAGGGTCCCGGTGGCGATCACCGGGACCTTTTTCTATTCTGCGGGCCTGGTCGGCGGCGTGATCCGCGATCTGAACCAGCGATGACGGAGGGCCTTTCCCATGATGACACGGCGTGACCTGCTAGGCGGCGTCGCCGCGGCGGCCCTGGTGCCGCTGGCGGGCGGTGTGTCGGGCGCCTTCGCCGCCGCCAAGGCGGCCGGAGGATATTGCCGGCATGTCGATCCCTTCATCGGCACGGGCGGCCATGGCCATACCTTTCCCGGCGCCACCGTCCCCTTCGGCATGGTGCAGTTGAGCCCCGACACCAACACCGCCGGCTGGGACGCCTGCTCCGGCTATCACATCCAGGACACCACCATCCTGGGCTTCTCCCACACCCACCTCAGCGGCACGGGCGTGGGCGACATGATGGACGTGCTGGTGGTGCCACGGGTGGGCCCGGTGCGGCTGGACCCCGGCACACCCGAAGTCCCGGGCGAGGGCTATCGCGCGCCCTTCGACCATGCCGATGAACAGGCCTCGCCCGGCTATTACCGTGTGCGCCTGAAGGACAGCGGCATCGAGGCCGAACTGACGGCCACGGCGCGGGCGGGCCTGCACCGCTATCGCTTTACCCAGAGGAAGGACGGGGCGCACCTGCTGATCGACCTGGCGCATGGCTTCCAGGACCCCGCCGGCTCGGTCACCCGTATCACCGGCGCCACGCTGCGCCTGGTGGGCGACGACACGCTGGTCGGCGGCCGCCAGGTTCATCAGTGGGGGCAGGGGCGCGTCATCCATTTCGCGCTGAAACTGTCACGGCCCTTCGCGGCGGCGCGGCTCTACACCAACGATCACGCCCTGCCTGAGGGGGCCAGGGAGGTGCAGGGCGCCGCGCTGAAATGCGTGCTGGACCTGCCCGACGCCGCGTCCGCCCCCCTGTTGGTCAAGGTGGGGCTGTCGGCCGTCGACGTGGACGGCGCCCTGCGCAATCTTGAAGCTGAAATCCCCGGCTGGGATTTCGACGGCGTGCGCGCGGCGGCCACAGCGGCGTGGGAGGCGGAGCTGGGCCGCCTGGCGATCACCAAGGGCGGCGACGCCGCCGACCTCAAGATTTTCTATACCTCGCTCTACCACGCCCTGCTGGCGCCCACCTTGTTCAGCGACGTGGACGGCCGCTACCGCGCCATGGACAGCACCGTTCGCCAGTTGCCGGCCGGGGACAACAACTACTCCACCTATTCGCTGTGGGACACCTATCGCGCCCTGCATCCGCTGTTCACCCTGGCGCAGCCACCCCGGCGCGTGGGCGACATCGTCGGCGGCTTGGTGCGCATGGCGGAGGAAAGCCCCGCCGGGCCGCCCGTCTGGCCGTTGCAGGGCACCGAGACGGGCTGCATGATCGGCTGGCATTCCGCCGTGGTGCTGGCCGAGGCGGCGGCCAAGGACATTCCAGGTGTCGATTACGCCCGCGCCTGGCCCATTTTCCGCAAACAGGCGTTCCAGGGCCAGACCAGCGGCCTGCCGGAATACCGGCGCCTGGGCTATATCCCCAGCGACACGGTGGAGGAGGCGGTCAGCAAGACCCTGGAATACGCCTATGACGACTGGGCCATCGCCCGGCTGGCCGAGGTGGCGGGCGCGCTGGACGACGCCCGGATCTTGCGCCAACGTTCTCTGAACTATCGCGCCCTGTTCGACCGCGACATCACCTTCATGCGCCCGCGTTTCACCGACGGCAGCTGGGCGCGGCCCTTCGACCCGCGCGGCATGGGCCATAGCCGCAAGTGGCGCGACTTCACCGAGAGCAACGCCTGGCAGGCGACCTTCCTGAACCAGCACGACATCTATGGCTACATGGCTATGTTCGGTGGGCCGGCGGCGTTCGAGGCCAAGCTGGATGAACTGTTCACCACCAGTTCCGACCTGCCGGACGACGCGCCGCCGGACATCGCCGGCCTGGTGGGCCAGTACGCCCATGGCAACGAGCCCAGCCACCACATCGCTTATCTCTACGCCTATACCGGCGCCCACCATAAGACCCAGGCGCGGGTGCGCAGCCTGCTGAAGACCATGTACCGGGCGGACCCGGATGGCCTGGCCGGCAACGAGGATTGTGGCCAGATGAGCGCCTGGTACCTGATGAGCGCGCTGGGCCTTTACGCCGTCGACCCTGTCACACCCATCTATGTCTTCGGCTCCCCCCTGTTCGACCGGGTGGAGGTGGCGGTGGGTGAGGGCCGGACCCTGGCCATCGAGGCCATGGGCAATGCGCCCGATAGTCCCTACATCCAGTCGGTGATCTGGCAGGGCAAGCCTTACACCCGCAGCTGGATCCGGCATGCCGATCTGGTGCGGGGCGGGCGGCTGGTATTCACCATGGGGCCCAAGCCCAACCCCGCCTTCGGCGCAGGCAAGGACAACCAGCCGCCCTCCTTCGGTGGCTCAACCGCCTGAGACGCTTTTGCCATTCCGTCAGCCCCTTGGACATGGCATGATTTATTTAATTCATTTTCATTAAGATAAGCCTGTCCAGGGGGCGTCCATGTCACGCAGTTTCTTGCCGTCACGCCGTGCCCTTCTGGCCAGCGGGGCGGCCACCGGCGTTCTGTCGCTGGCAGGGCCGGGGGCCCTGGCCGCGCAGCCGGTACCGACACCCCAGTCCTGGGGGGCCGTGCCCACGGCGCGGCAATTGGCGTGGCATGAGATGGCCGCCTACGCCTTCGTCCATTTCAGCATCAACACCTTCACCGATCGGGAATGGGGCTATGGCGATGAGTCGCCGGCCCTGTTCAACCCCACCGACTTCAGCGCCGACCAGATCGTCGGTTCCGCCAAGGCCGCAGGCCTGACCGGCCTGATCCTGACCGCCAAGCATCATGACGGCTTTTGCCTGTGGCCCAGCCGGTATACCGAGCACTGCATCCGCAACAGCCCCTACAAGGACGGGCGGGGTGACATTGTCGGTGAAATGGCGGCGGCCTGCCAACGGGCGGGGCTGCGCTTCGGGCTCTACCTGTCGCCGTGGGATCGCAATCATGCGGAATACGGCCGGCCAGCCTATATCACCTATTACCGCAACCAGTTGCGCGAGTTGCTCACCAGCTACGGCCCCCTGTTCGAGATGTGGTTCGACGGCGCCAATGGCGGCGATGGCTATTACGGCGGCGCGCGCGAGAAGCGCTCCATCGACGCCGAGAGCTATTACGACTGGACCAACACCTGGGCCCTGGTGCGGCAGTACCAGCCCGACGCCGTCGTCTGGGGCAACTGGGGCCGGGATTCCCATGGACCCTGGGGAGCCGACGCCCGCTGGGTGGGAAATGAGGAGGGATATGCCGGCGACCCCTGCTGGGCGACCGTGGGCGACGCCCCCTACACCCAGGAGATTGGGGAGCATGGCGTGCGGGGTGGGGCGCACTGGCGTCCGGCCGAGGTCGACGTGTCCTTGCGTCCCGGCTGGTTCTGGCACGCCCGGGAGGATGCCGACGTCAAGTCGGTGGGCCGCCTGGTGCGGCTGTATTTCGAGTCCGTGGGCCGAGGCGCCAACCTGATCCTGAACCTGCCGCCCGACCGGCGCGGCCGCATCCCCGATCATGACGCCGCGATGCTGGCGGGCTGGGGCGATACCCTGCGCGCGACCTTCGGCACGGACTTGGCCAAGGGGGCCATGCCGCGGGCCAGCGCGACGCGCGGCCCCGGCTTCGGCCCGGACACTGTCCTGGATGGGCGGCCGGATACTTATTGGTGCCCCCCCGACGCCATCAGGGCCGCCGACCTGGTGCTGGAATGGCCGGCACCCCGCGTTTTCGACGTCATCCGACTGCGCGAATACCTGCCGCTGGGTCAGCGGATCGGCACCTTCACCCTGGAGATCTGGGAGGGTGACCGGGCGGCCTGGGTCGAGGTGACCCGCCACACCGCCATCGGCAGTCAGCGCCTGGTGCGCCTACCGGCGCCGGTGTCCACGACGCGGTTGCGGTTGCGCATCCTGGACGCCGATGCCTGCCCCGCCATCCGCGAGGTGGGGCTATTCCGCCTGCCCGACCTGGTGGAAGAGCCGACCATCCACCGTGACCGACGTGGCATGGTCACGCTGTCCAGCGACTTGCCGGGCGCCGCGCTGCACTACACCACCGACGGCAGCAGTCCGACCCTGCACTCACCCCTCTATCAGGACCCATTCCCCCTGCCGGACGGCGGCATCGTCCAGGCCCTGTGCCATCTGCCGCGCACAGGGTCCAGCAGCGCCGTCGCCAGCCGGATCTTCGACGTGTCCAAGGCGGACTGGCGGATCGTGTCGGCCACGGCGCCGGGCGCCGGGGCGATCATCGATGACGATCCCGGCAGCCTCTGGGTCACCGGCGGTGCCGCCTTGCCCCATTCCGCCGTCGTGGATTTAGGCGAGCGGCGCCCGTTGAAGGGCGTCACGCTGCTGCCCGCCGGTCAGCGTCCGCCGGGCGTGGGGGCGCCCGCCGGCTATCGCATCCAGGTCAGCGAGGATGGCAAGGCCTGGGGTCCTGCGGCGGTGGGCGAGTTCGCCAACATCGCGGCCAATGCCAGCGAGCAACGGGTGATGTTCCCGGAGGTGCGGCCCGGCCGTTTCGTCCGGCTGGAAATCACCCGCGGCGCCGGCGGTGAAGGCCAGGTGGCCTTCGCGGAGCTGGGCGTGGTGACGCGCTGAACGTCAGGCCAGAGAATCGTCAAGGCTTGGGGATCAGCCAGGTTTCCGCCACCTGGTGTCCCCGGCCGCTGCCACCCATGCCGGGCGGACGCGTCCATTCCAGGTCCAGCGTCCCGCCACGGGTCGCCGCCTGCGGAATGTCGAACTCCAGCGTTGACGGGTTGCGCGGGCGGCCCAGGGGCGGGTGGATCTCGATATGGCCGTTGGCGACCAAGCGCATGGGCAGGGCGTAGTCTTCGCCCGCATAGGTCACGCGCAGGGTGTAGGGCCGTGAGGGATCCAGATGCCGATAGCGCAGATGGATCGGCCGCTCGTACAGCGTCTCGGCATAGGTGATGCAGGACAGGCGCCAGCCGTCGTCGGGGATCTTGTCGGCGATGCCGTCAATGGCGCTGTCGTAGAGTTCCGGGTCCTGGGCATAGTCCCGCCCCCGCACCAGATGCGGCTCGCGTTGGGGATCGCCCAGATCGTCGTATAGGCTATCCGGCGTCGGCTGCGCCCAGGCGACGATCTCCGCTAGCCGCTTCTGTCGCGCGGCCTCATCCGGCAAGCGGGTGATGTCCTCGAACTGGCGTGTCAGCCAAACGCGGTCGTTCAGGCTGGTGTCCACCCGGTCCAGGTTGGCCCCGCGCTCGATCCCCGACGCGCCATACCGGCTGACGCTCAATTGCAGGCCGACATGGGCGTAGAGACGCCCCGCCAGGTCAAACAGCTTGTCGCGCAGGTGGCTGGTTTCCGCCCCATCCGGCTGTGCCAGCGTGGCCGAGGCCGCCGCCATCGCGTCCAGGCTGCCCCGCGCGGGCGCCTGGCCCAGCAGGGCCAGGGCCTGCGCCTCGCGACTCCCTTCGGCCGTGGCCCTGGCTCGGGCGTAGGCGTCGTAATAGGCGCGATAGAGCAGGGACTCGAAACGCCAATTATCCGTCAGAGCGGGCAGGCCCACCAGGGCCTGGAAGCCCTGCAAGGTGGCGTCGACGCCGCCGTTGTCCTTGATGGCGCCCACCCAGGAGCGTTCCAACCCCATGATCAAGGCGGCCAATCGGTCACCGGCGCCAGCATCGAGGAAATAGCGCGCATAATCGCGCAGGATATCCTCGGGTCGGGTGGTCGGATCCCAGCCCAGTCGCGTCCACAGCGCCTTGTTGACGTCGTCGTTCACCCCTTCCGAATAGGTGACGAAGCCGGCGGTAAGCCCGGCGAAGTGCCGGAAGATCAGCGTCTGGGCCTCCGGGCGGGGATTGACCGGTTCCCGCCCCTCCAGCAGGGCGAAGGCGGGATCCCACCGAGGCACCGGGAACTGGGCGTGCAGGGTGTGGCCAATGTCGGGATAGAATTGGATGGGATAGACGCGAGGCACCCGGGCGCGCTGCACCGGCAGGGAATCGCGCGATTGAGGTCCAAAGAAAACCCCGGTCAGCCAATCCGGGTGCTGGGCCAACAGGCGATAGAAGTCCTCATAGTGCGCTTGGTCGAACCCCTGGGCCGACACCCAGAGCTGGGCGGCCGGATGATAGCGCCGCAGGATGCGCGCCTCCCGTTCCAGCAGGGGGAACAGCAGGGTGGGCGGCGTGTGTCCGGGGTCGCCACCCGGCACGTACAGGGCATGGATGTGCGGAAAGCGCCGGATGAGATCCTCGAACGCGGCCAATTCCTGGTCCACCGTCGCCGGGTCGGCGTAGTTGTCGCGCATCTCCGGGTAATAGAGATCACAATCCAGGCCGTACTTGTCCAGCAGGCGTGCGATGCCCAGGGTGGTGTCCAGGGCCGGGGCCGGGAACAGGGGGCTGGTCGGCTCATCGTCCGAGGCCGGGGCGATCAGCTGGATGGCGTTGGTGCCGAACACCGCCAGGTCGCGGATGTGCTGTTCGAACTGCGCCAGCGTCCAGGCGTCATAGGTGTTGTTCTTGAAGCGATAGCCGATCTGATGGCCGCGCACCGGCTGCGCCGGGCTGGTGGACAGATTCAGCGGATGATCCAGGACGACATGACCCGGCGTCATGCTCAGCGTGCGCAGGACATGCCCGATGCCGAACAGGACGCCCCGGCTGTCGTTGCCGGCGATGACCAGGGTGGTTTGCCGCCCATGGCTTTCGGTCCGAAGGCTGTAGCCCTCGGGCTTGGTCGCGCCGGCGGCATGGGTGATGACGATGCGCACGGCTGCGTCGTCCATGGGCGCCGGGTCCTGGGACGGCGACACCTGGGACCAGGCGATGCCGGTGCGCTTGCGCACCTCATCCACCAGCATGTCAACGGCGGCGGCCTCCGGCCCCTGGACCCGCGGGGCCACGACAACGGCCGCCGACAGATCCAAGGGGGATACCGTCTGCGCGGCGCCTGGGGTGGGGTAGGACACGGCGGCGGCCACGGTGGCCAACACCACCGCGGCCCAGTGCCGAGGGGACAGCATTACAGGGTGCGTTCCCACAGGCGCGCGGCGCCGCGCACGCCGGAGGAATCACCCCAGCGGGCCGGAACCAGCTTCGCTTCCCAGACGTCGGTGAAGAGATAGGGCCGGATGGCGCCGCCCAGCCGGTCGTAGATTTCGGTGACGTTGGACAGGCCGCCACCGAAAACGAAGACATCCGGATCGACGATGTTGCTGACCAAGGCCAAGCCGCGACCCAGCCGGTCGATGAAGCGATCGAAGGCCGCGACGGCCTCCGGCTCGTTGCGCCGCATGCTCTGGATGATGGTCTCGGCGTCCAGCTTGCGCCCCGTGACCGCCTTGAATTCCCGGCTCAACCCCGTGCCGGACACCCAGGTTTCCAGGCAGCCCTTGTTGCCGCACCAGCAGTCGGGCGCCGGTACCTCATCGGCCTTGGGCCAGGGCAGGGAGACGTGGCCCAATTCACCGGCCAGGCCGTTGGCGCCCTCGATCAGGCGGCCATCGATCACCAGGCCGCTGCCACAGCCGGTACCGAGGATGACGGCGAAGGCGATGCGTGCGCCAGCGGCGGCGCCGTCGACAGCCTCTGACAAGGCCAGGCAGTTGGCATCGTTGGCGACCCGGACCTCACGGCCCAGGGCGGCGGCGACATCGCTGTGAAAAACGCGGCCATTCAGCCAAACCGAATTGGCGTTGCGCATGAGCCCTGTCTGCGGGGAAATCGAGCCAGGGACGCCGATGCCCACGGTGCCCCGCGCGCCCGCTTCCGCCTCTACCCGGCTGACCAGGCGGCAGATGGTGGCGATGGCCGCGTCGTAGCTGCCGGGATTGGGCTCGCGCAGCCGCGACAGGAAACGGCCGTTGAGATCCAGGGCAGCGGCCTCGATCTTCGTGCCGCCAAAATCGACCCCGATTTGAATCATGCGTAAGCCCTCATGCAGGCTGCTGGTAGATGACAGAGATTAGGCTGTGCCTGTCGCCCCTGTTCGGCGCCTTTGCTCCGGCCCGTTGAAAGAACCATACCGATTAAAAAGGTAAAATTAAATAATTAATGCCGTCATTCGGCCGCCGTTTTCATAAGAGTTGTGCGGCTGGGCAAAAGGCGGTCATTGAAGGGCAGCAAGGCCGCCCCCACCGCGGGGGCGTCGGTGGCCGTGGCGGCCCGATGGACGGGAACGATGACGGGAATGACACCTGAATGGGCCCGCAACCGATCGTTGATCATCGCCGCCAGGCGGTCGATCAGGGGGGCCGGCAGACGGCCGCCGAAAAACACCGCCTCCGGGTTCACCAGGCAACTGACGGCAACGATGGGCGTGGTCAGCAGTTCGGCCGCCAAATCCAGCCAGTCCGCCAGAAGTTGTTGGCCGATGTCGTCCAGTTCCAGCAACTGTTCCGGCCGGGTGACGATGCTGCCCCGGGCGGCGAGGAAGGCGAACAGCGCCGACAGCGAAACCGCCTCTTCCAGGGTGCGGGCCTGGGTGCGGGGGGAGACGATGGGCAGGAAGCCCAATTCGCCGCTGCGTCCCTGGGCGCCCCGAAAGTAGTGGCCATCGATGACCATGCCGCCACCCAGGCCCTGGTTGATCAGGACATAGAAAAAGCTGGGGTCGCGCAGGCCATAGCCGAACTGAAGCTCGCCCAGGGCGGCGGCGGCGGCGTCGTTTTCCACGAAAACCGGCAGCGGCGTGACCGCGGTGAACAGGCCGGCGATGTCCGTCGTGCTCCAGGCCTCGAAACTCTTGGGACGGTTGGGCAGGTTCACCCGGCCGAGGTCATCGGGCAGGGCCACGCCAATGCCGATGATGCGGCTGAGGGGGAAAGCCTGGGTCCGCGTCAACGCGTCCATCTGCGCCGTGAAAAAGGCGCTGACCGCCTCCGGCAAGGGGAAGCACGCCTCCAGGACGGCCCGGTGGCGCACCTGCCCCAGCAGGTCCAGGACCACCAAGGTGACGTTGTCGCGATCCACGTTCACGCCGATGGCGAAGCAGCCGTCCGGGTTGATGGCCAGGCGCATGGCCGGCTGCCCCCGAGTGCCCTGCATGCGGCCCACTTCCAGGATCAGGCCGTCATTCAACAGCCGCCGGGTGATGTTCGCGATGGCCGGGGGGGTCAGCCCTGTCAGCCGGCCAAGGTCGGCGCGCGTGAGCGGTCCGCTGACGCGAATCGCCTGTAGCATCACCCTCTGGTTGTGATCACCGGCCCGCTCCAGATTCGTGCCGGAAAGGCTTGCGCCCAGGGTGGGGTGAAGGTCTGGAGGCGGGGGGCTGAGGGGCGGCTGCATCCGGCCGTGTTCCCTTTTTCAAATTAATTGTTTATTCGTTCCCATGATGAGACACCGCTGTCATAGACACAATGACGCATTTGCGGGCGGGCGAAGAAAATTAGCCAGAGAGTTGCGTCAGGCTAACGTCATACCGCCATCGCGTTGCCCCGCCACCCAGGTGTCCAGGACCCGCTGGTCGGCGTCCAACAGCACCAGGTCGGCCTGGAAGCCGGCGGCCAACTGACCCAAACGCCCGTCCAGTCCAAGGAAGCGTGCCGGATACAGCGACGCCATGCGCAAGGCCTCTTCCAAATCAAGACCCAGCAGGCTCATGGCATTGCGTACCGCCTGCGCCATATCGATGTCGGCGCCGGCCAGCACGCCATCATCCGTCACCAGGCGGCCGTCACGGCGGTGTATGCGGTCGCCATACAGGGTGAAGCTGACGGCGTCCGTTCCGGTCGGCGGCATGGCATCGGTGACCAGCATCATCTTGCCGCGCGGCTTGACGGCCAGGGCCAGGGCCAGCAGGTCGGGATGAACATGGATACCATCGACGATCAGGCCACACCAGGCGTCCTTGGCGGTCATCGCCGCCAGGGCAATGCCCGGCGAGCGGTTGTTGATAGGCGGCATGGCGTTGAACAGGTGTGTGAAGCCACGCAGGCCGGCGCGCACGGCCGCTTGCGTGCGCTCATGGCTGGCGGCCGAATGGCCCCCGGCCACCACCACGCCCGCCCGCACCAGGCGGGCGATGTCCGCGTCCTCCACCTGTTCCGGCGCCAAGGTCAGCAGCACCCGGCCCAGGTCCCCGAATTGCCGGGGCAGGGCGCACAGCCGGTCCAGATCCACCCCGTTCGGGCGGCGGATATGGCTTTCCTTATGAACACCGCGCCGGGCGGCGCTCAAGAACGGGCCTTCCAGGTGAACGCCGATGATGCCACTGCCGGGTACGGTGGCGGCTTCGGCGGCGGCCTCCGCGGCGGACACCATGGTGTTGAGGTCGTCGGTGATAACGGTCGGCAGCAGCGCCGTGGTGCCGAAGCGCCGATGCGCCGCCGCGATGGCCAGGGCGCCGGCGACGGTGGGCGTGTCATTGAACAGCACACCGCCGCCGCCGTTGACCTGCGTGTCGATGTAGCCGGGGGCCAGCAGGCTGCCTTCCGGCAGGGTGACCCGGGCGGCCCCCGCCACGGTGGCGACGGCGGGCACGATGTCCAGGATGTCGGGACCGTCCAACAGCAGGGCGTGACCGTCCAGCAGCACATCCCCGGTGAACAGGCGGGCCCCCGTCAGAAGTTGGCGCATGTCAGACGGTCTCCGTCACCTTGGCCAGGTTGGGCGGCACGTCGGGGTTGAGGCCCCGCCCGGTGGCGATGCGGTGGATGCCCATGTAGAAGCTCTGTACCGAGGCCAGCGGGGCCAGTTCCGCCGGGATGCCGGGCACCGTGGGCAGCGGCACAACGCCAGGCACGTCGCTGGCCGTCGACAGCACCGTGGCGCCCAGGCCCACCATGCGGCGGATGGCGTCCAGGGTCGGCGGCAGGGTGGCGTCATCCTGCGTCAGCGCCAGCACCGGGAAGTCAGGCCCCACCAGGGCCAGGGGGCCGTGAATGACCTCGGCCGCGCTGAAGGCGTCGGCGTGCAGACGGCTGGTCTCCTTGCACTTCAAGGCCATTTCCTGGGCCGCCGCCGCGCCCAGGCCGCGGCCGGTGATGTACAGGCCGCGGACCGTCGCCAGGTGCGACAGGCCGGGGTACCAATCCAGCGCGGCCGCCTTTTCCATCCATTCGGGCGCGCTGGCCACGGCGGCCAGCAGGACCGGATCGGCCTGCCAATGCGCCACCATCTGCAGGAAGGCGAACAGCGAGGTCAGATAGGACTTTGTGGCCGCGACGCTTTTTTCCGGGCCGGCGCACAGCGGAATGGCCACGTCCACCATCTGGAACAGCGGCGACGTCTCATCGTTCACAAAGGCGACCGTCAGCGCGCCGCCGGCCTTGGCCGTTTCCGTCAGGCGCAGCAGGTCGGGGCTGCGTCCCGATTGCGACACCGCGACGTACAGCGAGTCCTTCAGATGCAGGGGCGTCTGGTACAGCGACACCACCGACGGGCCGATGGAGGCGACGGGCAGGCCCAGCCGGGTCTCGATCAGGTATTTGCCATAGGTCGCAGCATGGTCGCTGCTGCCCCGCGCGCCGGTGACGACGAAGCGCGGCGCCAGGCGGCGCAGGCGATCGCCCAGTTCCTGGAACAGGGGCGCGCAGCGCTCAATCTGACGACGCATCGCATCAGGGGTTTCAGCGGCCTCACGGGCCATCAGGGGGGTGGTCGTGCTCATGGCAGGGCGCTCTTGGCGATAGGGCGTTGGGTTATGTCGCGGGGGGCGGCTTGGCGGGCCATCAGCAGGGCGCCTTCCAGCGCGTCCCCCTCCGGTTCAACAAGCAGGGACCGGGCCCAGGGGCTGAGCCACGGCGTCAGGGGCGCCGACAACCCGCCCATCAGGCACAGGTTCGGAGCGCCCAGGGCGTGCAGATGGCGGATGTAGGTTTCCAGCTCCTTGGCGGCGCCCGAGATGATGGAGCAGGCGACGGCGTCGCCCTTGGCGGCATGGGCCAGGACATCGGGCGCCAGGCGGCCATAGTCGGCGGGGCCCGCATCGTTCACCCAGCCGACGACGGCGGCCGGCGTGCCGCCCAGGCGGTCGCGAATCTGCCGGGTCAGGCCGGTTTCCGGGGCCAGATTGTCATGGGCCCGCAGGGCCAGGCGGATGGCCTCCCGCCCAATGCTGGCGCCGCTGCCCTCATCGGACACCTCGAAGCCCCAGCCGCCGACCGCATGGCCCCGGCCGCCGATCAGGGCGTAGCCGGCACTGCCGGTGCCGGCGATCAGGATGGCGCCATCCCGGCCGGAGAAGGCGCCCAGGCAGGCGGCGTGCGCATCGGTCTCGGCGGCGAGGCAGGCGAATGCCGGCCCGGCGGCCCGGGTCCGTATGCTGTCCGTCGGCGTCACGATGCCGGCCAGCCCCAGGCCAACATGCAGCCGGGGGAAGATGCTGGGGTCCAGCCCAGCCTGGGCCAGGGCGGCGTGCGTGGCTTCCAGGATGCTGGACCAGGCGCGGTCCAGCCCCAGCCTGATGTTCGCGGGGCCGCCCAGGCCCTCGCCCAGCAAGGTTCCGTCGGCGGCGCGCAGGCGGGCGCGGCATTTGGTGCCGCCGCCATCGACGCCTAGATAGTAGCGATCGGGTGTCATGAGCATTTTCAGAAATGAGCGAGGGATCAGGCGAGGGAAGGGACCTCGGCGACGGCCTTGCGGCCGACGCGGTGGCCGTAGAGCGCGTAGAACAGGATGTAGAGATAGGCAGGGGCCATCAGCGCGAGGAACACGGCCTGGAAGGGATAGTGCTGCTTCAACTGCACGAACAGCTGGGGCAGGACGGCGCCGCCGGCGATCCCCATGATCATCAAGGCCGACCCGACCTCCGTCCGCCGCCCCAGGCCGCGGATGCCCAGGGGGAAGATGGCGGGCCACATCATGGCGTTGGCGAAGCCCAGCGCCGCCACGCACCCAACCGAGACATACCCACTGGTGGCGAAGGCGGCGACGGTCAGGATGACGCCCAGGATCGCCGACAGGGCCAGATAGCGCTCCTGCGACAGGACCTTGGGGATGAGCAACAGCCCACCCAGATATCCCGCCAGCATGGCCGCCAGGGTGAAGGAGGTGAAGAACTTGGTCTCATCCAGCGGCAGGTCGAAACCATGACCGTAGGTGCCGATGGCGTCACCGGCCATGACCTCGACCCCGACATAAAGGAAGAGGCACAGGACGCCCAGCCACAGGTGCGGCGCGCGGGACAGGGCGGGGGCGGCATCACCGGCCGAGTCGTCGGCACCAACATTGGCCTCCGCCGAAACCTCCGGCAGGGACGAGCGGATGACCCATACCGCCAGCACGGCCAGCAGCGCCGCCATGACCAGATAGGGCATGTGGATCTTCGCGGCGAACGCGGACAGCAGCATTTCCCGCGCTTCTGGCGTCGGGGCCGCCTTGACCTGCTGGTCCAGGGTGTCGATGCCGCTCAGCACCAACGCGCCGATGACGATCGGCGCCAGCATCCCGGCGACCTTGTTGCAGATGCCCATGACGGCGATGCGCTGGGCGGCGCTGTCGATGGGGCCCAGGATGCTGATGTAGGGGTTGGCGGCCGTCTGCAGCAGCGACAAGCCGGCACCGATGACGAACAGCCCCGTCAACGCCCCCGGGTAGACGCGAATCGTGGCGCACTCGCCGAAAATGACGGCGCCGATGGCCATGACGAACAAGCCGAACCCCATGCCCTTCTTCATGCCTGTCCGCCGCAGCACCCAGGAGGAGGGCAGGGACAGGAAGAAATAGGACAGATAGAAGACCATGGGGATCAGGAAGGCGTTCACGTCATCGAGATTGAAGGCCAGCTTCACGAAGGTGATCAGAGGGCCATTCAGCCAGGTGACGAAACCAAAAATGAAGAACAGGACGCCGATGACCACCATGGAGGCGCGATTCTGGTTCGGTGAGGGGGGCGGTTTCACAAAGGCCATGGGCGCCATCCTTAATCGGTGATCAGGGTCCGGGATCGTGAAAGGAACAACTGGGGGCAGTGTTCAGAGGGGGCAGAGTCGGGTGTGATATGGCCGTCCGCCAGCCCTGGGCAGGTTCAGCGGTCCCGTCCGCATCCTGCCGGATTTCCTCGCTTCCGCCATCACCCGTTGCCTTATAATCACGCCAAAACGGGATTTATGAAAGCAAATTAAAAAAAAATTGACGGCGGGGAGGCTGTGCGGCACTTTGGTTACGGTAACAACGCCTCCAGTATTGCCGATACGGAGCGAAGCGATATTCAAGAGATCGGCAGGATCTACAAGAATAAAGCACAGCAGGGGAAACCATATCATGGGAATTAAGAAATACGCCTTGGTTACCACCATGCTGATGAGCATGGGGACGGGGTCGTTCATAGCAGCGCAGGCCTATGCGGCCGACGCCAATCCTGACGATGAGCTGCAAGAGATTGTCGTCACCAGTATTCGCAAGAGCCTTGAGCGCTCCATTGAAGTGAAGCGCCAGGCAAATGCCATCGTTGACGTCATCTCCGCCGAAGGCGTGGGCAAGTTCCCCGACACCAACGTCGCGGAATCGCTGTCCCACCTGCCCGGCATCAGTGTTGACCATCAGTTTGGCGAAGGTGAAAAGATCAGCATCCTGGGTACCGACCCGGCGCTGAACCGCATCCTGGTCGATGGCCAGACCATCGCTTCGGCCGACTGGGGCGGTAACCCCAACGACCCGAACAGCCGCACGTTCAACTATAGCCTGCTGTCGCCGGAAATCATCGACCAGGCCGAAGTGTACAAGTCCACGGAAGCCCGCATCGACGAAGGCAGCCTGGGCGGTACCGTCATCATCCACACGCGCAAGCCGCTGGATCTGGACGCCAACACCCTGCGTGGCTCGGTCGGCTACTCGTACAACACGCGGTCCGAGCAAGGGAATCCGCGCGGCTCCCTGCTGTACAGCTGGAAGAACCCGGCCAGCACCTTCGGCGTGATGGTCGCAGGCACGTACGACAAGGAAGACCTGTCGCGCGCCGGTATCGAGTTCTTCGGCTACCAGAAGGGCAGCACCATCACCTCCAACCCGACGGTGACGGGCAGCGGCAGTTTGGCCAACGCGACTTTCCCGGCTGGCATCAATGCCGCCTATTTCAAGCAGACCCGTGAGCGTGAGGGCCTGCAGGCCGCCGTCCAATACGAGCCGACCGACACGATCGACCTGAACCTGTCCGGCCTGTACATCCACGGCGTCTATAACAACTTCAGCCAGTCGCGCTTCATCTACCCGGCGGCCAGCACCAACCTGTTCAACGCCGTGACCATCAACAACGGTCTGATCACCAGTGCCTCGTTGGGTCAAGGTGCCTACACCGAGCTGGACACGAACTACCGCAAGACCACGGTGCAGACGGCCCGTGTCAACCTGGCCGGCACCTGGACGCCGACCAAGGATTGGAAGGTTTACACCGACGTCGGTTACACCCGCGCTTTCGGCGGTAAGGACCCGGAATACCTGCTGTCGTTCTACTCCTCCTCGCCGTACAGCTTCTCGTACGACGGCACGCACACCAACGTGACCTCGACCGACGGCTCGTCGACCATGGACAACATGGCCACTCGCGCTGCCGGCAAGCAGGTTGGCGGTATCGCCGCTCAGTTGAACGCCGACTCCGAAGCCTACGGCCAGATGGACGTGACCCATGACATCAACTGGGGTCCCATCACCACGGTCCAGGCCGGCGTCAAGTACACCGACCACATGAACACGGTCCGCGCCTATGGCAGCCGCACCTACTCCAACGGCAGCACGACGCTGGCTCAGCTGGGCGGGTCCCAGGTGCCGAGCGGCCTGTTCGATGGCCTGAACGCCTCGGGTGATTGGCTGAACTTCTACAGCATCAGTCAGGACGCGGTGATCAACTACCTGAAGGGCCTGAACACCACCTACTACCGGGACTTCGGTTCCGAGTACAAGGTGACGGAGCAGAACAGCGCCGCCTATACCCAGGTCAACTTCGCCGGCGAAAAGTACCGCGGCAACGTCGGTGTCCGTTACGTGCACACCGCCGACGACATCAAGTATTGGGAATACGACAACGGGGCCAGCAACCCCTATGGCGTGACCCAGACCAGCCGCTACGGTCGCTTCCTGCCGACCTTCAACTTCGCCTACGACGTCGCGGACGATGTCATCCTTCGTTTTGGTGCGGCCAAGGTGATCGCCCGTCCGCGCTACGCCGACATGGCCGGCGCCTTCTCCAAGGACGATACCCAGCACACCGCCAGCGGCGGCAATCCGAACCTGAAGCCCTACGAGTCCAACAACTACGACGTTTCGGCCGAGTGGTACTTCAACAAGGACTCGCTGGTTTCGGGTGAGTTCTTCTTCCGTCAGATTTCGTCCTACATCGTCAACACGGCGACCGATATGGTGCTGCAGGACAACACCCATGGCGGCACGGCGGTTTACAGCGTTTCGACGCCAGTAAACTACTCCGATGCCAACGTGAAGGGCTTCGCGGCGATGTATCAGACGAACATCGCGTACGGCTTCGGCGTGCAGACCAACTACACCTACTCCATCGCCGACACCGGCACCGCCAACATCAACATGCCGTACCTGTCGCGGCACACCATCAACTTCATCCCATACTACGAGCAGGGTCCGATCCAGGCCCGTGTCAGCCTGGGCTGGCGGTCGCCGTACTTCACCAGCATCGGCCGGCTGGACTCGCGCAACATGGTCGACTCCTACCTGCAGTTGGACTTCTCGACCACGTACAGCATCAATGAGCAGATGCAGGTCACCTTCAACGCCAGCAACCTGCTCGACGAGATGTACTACTCGTACAACAACACCAAGTCGGCGCCGATCGGTTACTATAAGAACGGCAGCGTCTACTCGATCAACATGTCCTACAAGATGTAAACCTTCCTCCCCCTGGGCCGCCGCCCGTGCTTTGGCGGCGGCCCATTCTTTTTTAAATTAAAGAAAATACCTGGCAGAAAAGCCTGTGGATGATCGTCCACGATAGGCATGGGTCCTTCTCTACCCCCGCCCTTTGGTGGGGCCAACGGCAGGGGAGCCTGAGGGTCATGGGATTAGGAACAAAGGGCTGGTTTGGCCGTGCGGCCGCCACTTTCGGGCTTGATGCCCTTATCCGGCGTGCCGGCATGACCGACGGCCGTCCATTCCCCTCCTTCCCCTTGATGGTCTACAGTGGCCCGACGGCCGGGGCGCGGGGCCAGTGGCCTCGCGCCCTGGGCCGTGCCGGCCCCTGTGGCTGAGCGGCACGCCACTCCCATCCAACAAAACCCAAAACCGGAGGCAAAACATGACCCGCCCCTCTTCCCGACGCCTGATCCTTAAGCGGATCAGGGCCGGCCTGCTGGCGGCGGCGTTGGCGCTGCCACCGGCCACCGCGGCCCTCGCCGCTGCGCCGCAGCCGGCGACCGCCCCGACCGCGTCCCTATCCCCGGCGCAGATCGATGCGCAGTGGGAAAAGCGCGGCGCGAAGCATGTGCCGGAGATCGCCGCGGAATTGAAGCAGGTGGACGAGGGCGATGCGCAGGGGCCCTTCCGTCCCGACTGGGCTTCGCTGAAGGCCTATCAGGTGCCGCAATGGTATGCCGATGCCAAGTTCGGCATTTTCATCCATTGGGGGCTCTACTCCGTTCCCGCCTTTGGCAGCGAATGGTACTCGCGCCTCATGTACACCAAGGGCACCAAGGAATACGAACACCACATCAAGACGTTCGGGCCCCAGGACAAGTTCGGCTACAAGGACTTCATCCCCCTGTTCAAGGCGGAAAAGTACGATCCGCGCGCCTGGGCCAGCCTGTTCCGAGCGGCGGGTGCCCAATATGTGGTGCCGGTGGCGGAGCATCACGATGGCTTCGCCCTGTACGCCACCAAGCTGTCGGACTGGTCGTCCGTGCGCATGGGCCCAAAGCGCGACCTGATCGGCGAGCTGGCGCGGGCGGTGCGGGCCCAGGGCCTGCACCTCGGCCTGTCGTCCCACCGGGCAGAGCATGACTGGTTCTTCGACGAGGGGCGCAAGATCCCGTCCGACGTCAACGATCCGCGCTACGCCGACTTCTACGGCCCGGCGCAACTGCGGGTGAAGGAAAAGGGCACCGACGACGCCGATGTGTTCGGCGACTTCACGCCGGTGTCGCAGGCCTGGCTCAGCAACTGGCTGGCCCGGTCGGCGGAGTTGGTGGACCTCTACCACCCCGACCTCATCTACTTCGATTGGTGGATCAGTCACCCGGCATTCCGCAGCACGTTGCCGAAATTCCTAGCCTATTACTACAACGCCCAGGCCAAGCTGGGCGGTTCCGCCATCGTCAATTACAAGATCGGCGCCTTCCCCGAGGGTGCCGGCGTGCTGGACATCGAACGCGGCCAGCTGCCCGGCATCCAGCCGCGCGTGTGGCAGACCTGCACGTCCATCAGCAACGACAGCTGGGGCTATGTCGAGAACGACACCTACAAGTCGCCGCAGGCGCTCATCCACCTGCTGGCCGATGTCGTGTCCAAGAACGGCAACCTGCTGCTGAACATCGGGCCCCGGGCCGACGGCAGCATCCCGCAGGGCGCGCAGGACACGCTGATGGCCATGGGCGCCTGGCTGAAGGTGAATGGCGAGGCCATCTATGGCACCCGCCCGTGGCGCCAGTTCGGCGAAGGCCCCACCGAGGTGGCCAGCGGCTCCTTCCAGGAAACCAAGACCAAGCCCTACACGGCGCAGGACTTCCGCTTCACCACCAAGGGCGGGACGCTGTACGCCATCGAGCTGGGCTGGCCGGCGGAGGGCGAGGTGGTGATCCACAGCCTGAAGGCGGATGACGCGATGAAGGCCGTGACCCTGCTGGGTGCCCAGGGCGGCACTCCCGTGAACGTCCGCCAGGAGGCCGACGGCCTGCACCTGACGCTGCCCAAGCGCCCCGACGAGGGCGGGGAGGGCGCCGTCGCCGCCTACGTTTACCGCATCGAGATGCACTGAGCGGGCACGGCCAAGGGCCGACCGCGAAGCTGATCAAGGAGATTTCATGAAACGTCTGTTGGGAACGCTGGCCGTCGGCCTGTCCATGATGGCCATGGCCTGCACGTCTTCCGTGGCACTCGCCGCTGGGGCCGCCACTGGGGCTAAGGCGCCGACGGCGCTGTTCTATATGATGGAAACCCAGAAATCGATTAACTCGTTCGAGCAGCACATCGACAAGATCGACCTGCTCGTTCCCACCTGGTACGGCGTCGACCAGAACGGCTTGGTGTATGGGCAGCCCAACCCCTATGTGCTGAAGCTGGCGCACGAGAAAAAGGTGCCGGTGATGCCCATCATCTCGCCGGTGGACAAGCAGAAGTTCCATGAGCTGATCACCAGCGAGACGGCCAAGAAGGCCATGATCGCCTCGCTGTTGCAGCAGGCCAAGGAACACGGCCTGATCGGCTATCAGTTCGACTTCGAGAATATCGCCTGGACCGACCGCGACGCCTTCACCCTGCTGATCAAGCAGACGGCGACCGCCCTGCACGGCGCCGGCCTGAAGCTGTCCATCGCCGTCGTGCCCAACGCGCCGGGCCATGCCGGCCGCGGCCCCTTCTCGAAATGGATGTGGGAATTCTGGCGCGGCGCCTTCGACTACAAGGCCATCGGCGACGCCGTCGACCTGTTCTGCCTGATGACCTATGACGAGCACACCCGCTGGACCGTGCCCGGCCCCGTCGCCGGCATGCCTTGGGTGATGGAGCACCTGAAGTACGCCCTGCAGTTCATTCCCAAGGAAAAGCTGTCTCTGGGCATCCCGCTCTACGGCTACCGCTGGTACACCGACAATCCGGTGAAGCCGGACGGGACCGAGGCCTCCAACATCGCCGGCGCCTATTTCGATGCCGACGAGTCTATCCCCCAGGCCAAGCAGTACGGCGCGCAGATCCAGTGGGATCCGGTGGAGCATGAGGCGTTCTACTACTTCTACCGCGACCAGATGCGGGAATGGGTGTTCATGCCCGAAGCCCGCAGCTTCCACGATCGCTATGCCCTGGTGAAGGAATACGGCCTTGAAGGCTTCTGTTCCTGGGTCCTGGGGTCGGAAGATCCCAAGGTTTGGGACGAGTTGCCCAAGTCACAGCGCTGACGCACGAAAGGGGATGGGTGTGAGGGGACTGGGGAAGCGGACCGCGACGGCGGTCCTGGCCATGGCCTTGGGTGTCGCTGTGGGCGCCCAGGGGCGCGCACCCTTGACGGCATCCGCCGCGGAGACGGCACCGCCGCCCTTGATTCCCCTTGCAGCCCAAATCAATCCCGGGCAGGGCACCTTCACCCTGTCGGCGGGGGCGGTCATCGCCGTGCCCACCGGCGACGCCCAGGCCCGGTTCGCTGCCGCCCAACTGGCCGATCAGGTCCGCCGCGTCCGCGGGCTGGACCTGATGGTGCGCGAGGGCCGGCAGGGGGCCGCCATCACCCTGGCCCTTCAGGCCGATGCGCCGGTGACCCAGGCGGAAGGCTACACCCTGGAGGTGACGCCCAGTGGCGCCCACATCACCGCCCGGGATGAGGCCGGTCTCTATTATGGTGCCATGTCCCTGGCCCAACTGCTGACGCCGGAGGCCGCACCCGGGGCGGACCAGGGGCCGGTGACCATCGCGGCGCAGGAAATCCGCGACTGGCCGCGCTTCCCCTGGCGCGGCATGATGCTGGACGTGGCCCGCCACTTCCAGCCGCTGGACAGCGTCAAGGCCCTGATTGACCAGATGGCGGCGCACAAGCTGAACCGCCTGCATCTCCATCTCACCGACGATCAGGGTTGGCGGCTGGAGATCAAGCATTACCCGGAACTGACCAAGGTTGGCGCTTGGCGCACCCCGCCCAGCGTCGTTTCCGGGCAATCCACGACGCCCTATGGCGGGTTCTATACCCAGGACCAGATCCGCGACCTGGTCGCCTATGCCGCCGCCCGGCACATCACCATCGTGCCCGAGATCGACATGCCCGGCCACGCCCAGGCGGTCATGGCCTCCTACCCCAAGATCGGCGTCACCGGCGCCCGGCCCGCCGTGGCGGTGGACTGGGGAGTGAACCCCTACCTGTTCAATGTCGATGAGCCCAGCTTCACCTTCATCCAGACCGTACTGGACGAGGTGATGACCCTGTTCCCCTCCACCTACATCCATGTCGGTGGTGATGAGGCGCTGAAGGACGAGTGGAAGGCCTCGCCCAAGGTCCAGGCGCGCATGCGCGCCCTGGGCCTGAAGGATGAGAACGCCCTGCAGACCTGGTTCATCGAACGGGTTGGCCAATATCTGGCGGCCCACGGCCGGCGCATGATCGGCTGGGACGAGATCCTGGAGGGCGGCATCCCCCCCACGGCCACCATCATGTCCTGGCGGGGCATCAAGGGGGCGGTGGACGCCGCGCGCATGGACCACGACGTGATCCTGTCGCCGGCCCCCACCCTGTACCTGGACAGCCTGCAGAGCCGCCGCGATGACGAGCCGGCGGGGCGCCTGGCCATCGTCACCCTGGCCGACATCTACGCTTACGACGCCATGCCGGCGGAACTGAACGCCGAACAGGCCCATCATGTGCTGGGCGGCCAGGCCAACGTCTGGACCGAATACATGATGACGCCGTGGCATGTGACCCACGCCGTCTATCCCCGCATCGACGCCCTGGCCGAAGGCCTGTGGTCCCCGAAGGACAAGCGCGACTGGCGGGGCTTCCTGGATCGGCTGCCGGCGCAGCTCGCCCGCTATCGCCACCTGGGCGTGGACGCCGCCGACAGCGCCTTCGCCGTCGACTTCACCGTGGAGGGCGGCGCCAACGCGGCGCTCGCCGCCGGCACGGCCACGGTGGCCCTGTCCAACCAGGCGGGCGTCGGCACCATCCGCTACACCACGGACGGCAGTACGCCGACCAGCGCCTCGACCCGCTATGAGGCGCCGTTGCACCTGACCCTGCCGGCCACCCTGAACGCCATGGTGTTCAGCGATGCCGGCCAAGTGCTGGCCGCCCCCCGCCGCTATGACCTGACGGCCGAGGCGCTGCGTACCCGGCAAAGCGGAGAGCTTCAGGCCTGCCCGCAGGGGGAAATGGGCCTGCGCATCCCGCTGACGCCCGACGCCACGACCAAGGGTCCCGTGTTCAACGTCAACCTGTTCGACGCCTGCTGGGTCTATCCCAAGGCCCGCCTGGACGGCGTCACCACCCTGACGGTGAACGCGGCCCGCCTGGCGCGCAATTATGGCCTGGCCCACGACGCGGTGAAGGTGCGCAGCCATCCCGCCACCACCCCCAACGGGGAACTGGTGGTGCGCATGGACGGCTGCGACGGGCCGGTCGCCGCGACGGTGCCGCTGCCGTCCCCGGCAGCGGCACCGCAGCAGTTCCCCCTGACCGCCCGCCTGCCCGCCACCACGGGACAGCGCGACCTATGCCTGATGTACACGGCACCTATCCAAGGTCCGCTATATGCCATAGGAAGCGTCAGCCTGCGGGCCGCCCCATGAGTAAGCTGATGCCGAATCAGAGGAAATTCCCCATGTCCCGTGCCCTTCACCGCCCGCAGTCCCTGGCATTGGTCCTGGCATTGGCCCTGGCGGCTCCCGGCCTCGCGTCGGCGGCGGTGGTGACGCGCGACCTGGACCAGGGCTGGACTTTCCGCCTGGCGCCCCAGGATCCGGCCGCCAAGGCGCATGGGGGGGAAACGCAGTGGCGGGCCGCCACCGTGCCGGGCGCGGTGCAGACCGACCTGCTGGCCCTGGGCCGCATCGGCGACCCGTTCTATCGCGACGCCGAGGCTGGCCTGCAGTGGATCGGCCTGGCCGATTGGGACTACCGCACCACCCTGTCGGTGGATGAGGCGACGCTGCACCACGACCACGTGGACCTGGTGTTCGAGGGGCTGGACACCTTCGCCGACATCAGCCTGAACGGCAAACCGCTGCTGTCGGCCGACAACATGTTCCGCCGCTGGCGCGTGCCGGTGAAGCAGGCCCTGCAACCCGGTGCCAACACCCTGTCGGTGGCGCTACATTCCCCCATCGCTAAGCTGCAGCCCTGGCTGCTGAAGCAGCCCTACGCCCTGCCGGGTGAGTTCGACAGCGCCTTTGGGGACGAGCCCGTGGGAAAGCAGACGTCGAATTACGTGCGTAAGGCCAATTACCAGTATGGCTGGGACTGGGGCCCGCGCTACGTCACCCTGGGCATCTGGCGGCCGGTGCGGCTGGAGGCCTGGAACGGCCCCCGCCTGGCGGACTTCCATATCGCCCAGCAGCGGGTGGACTCCAGCGCCGCCACCGTGCGGGCGGAGTTCGAGATCACCGCCGACCATGCCGGCAGCGTGCGCATCACCGTGACACCCACGGCACCCGACGGCACAGCCCTTCCGGCGGTGACGCAGGACGTGACGCTGGACGCCGGGACCAACCAGGTCAGCCTGCCGCTGCGCATCGATCATCCGCACCTGTGGTATCCGGTGGGCTATGGCGCGCCCGACCTCTACACCTTCAAGGCAACGATCAGCGATGGGGCGGAGGTGGTGGCGACCACGGCGCGCCGCACCGGCCTGCGCCAAGTGGAACTGCGCCGCACGCCGGACCAGTGGGGCAAGAGCTTCGAGTTCGTGGTGAACGGTATCCCCGTTTTCGCCAAGGGCGCCAACCTCATCCCCATGGACAGCTTCCCCAGCCGGGTGCCGGCCGAAACCGCCCGCGCCCTGCTGCAATCCGCCCGCGACGCTAACATGAACATGCTGCGCATGTGGGGTGGCGGCCACTACCAGGACGACGCCTTCTACGACCTGGCGGACGAGATGGGCATCATGGTGTGGCAGGACTTCATGTTCGGCGGCGCCATCACCCCCTATGACGTGGCCTTCCGCGAAAGCAGCCGGGCCGAGGCGGTGGACCAGGTGAAGCGCCTGCGCGACCACCCCAGCATCGTCCTGTGGTGCGGCAACAACGAGGTGCAGACCGGCTGGGAATCCTGGCCCGACCGCCAGACGTTCAAGGACAGCATCGCGCCGGCGGAGCGGGAACGCATCGTCACCGGCATGACCGTGCTGTTCGGTGACGTGCTGCGCGGCGTGGTCACCAAATATGCCGGCGGCGTGCCCTATTGGGCCAGCACCCCCAGCACCGATTTCGACGGCCCCGCCGATGTCATGGACGACGGTGACAAGCATTACTGGAAGGTTTGGTCCGGTTCCGCCCCGCTGGAGGATTACCTGGACACCACGCCGCGCTTCCAGTCCGAGTACGGCCTGCAATCCTTCCCCGTGATGCAGACCGTCCGGGCCTTCGCCAATGCGGAGGATTTGGCCAGCCCGAACTCGCCGGTCATGCGGGCGCACCAGAAGTTCGCCAATGGCAACGGCAATGACCGCCTGCTGTTCTACATCCGCAAATACTATGGCGAGCCAAAGGATTTCGCCGCCTTCGTCTACCTCAGCCAGGTGATGCAGGCGGAGGGCATCCAGATGGCGGCGGAACACCTGCGCGCCTCCCGCCCGCACAGCATGGGCTCCCTCTACTGGCAGCTGAACGACGTCTGGCCGGGCGCCTCCTGGTCCAGCATCGATTATTTCGGCCGGTGGAAGGCGCTGCAGTTCCATGCCCGCCGCTTCTACGCCCCGCTGCTGGCGGCGGCCCAGCGCCACAACGGCAAGACCGACATCCACCTGGTGTCGGACCTGACCACGCCGATGGCGGCGCAGTGGCGGCTGCGGGTCATGGACCTGGACGGTACCGTGCGGCAGGAGCGGACCACGCCGGTCACCCTGGCGCCGCTGTCCAGCACGGACGTCGGCACCTTCGAGGATGCCGCCCTGCTGAAGGGGGCCGATCCCGCCCGCACCGTCGCGGTGGTGGAACTGCTGCAGGGTGGCCAGCCGGTGTCGCGTGAGATCGTCTATTTCGCCGACGCCATCGACCTGGCCCTGACGGACCCGGGGCTGACCGCCGACCTGCAGCCCGCCGCCGACGGCTATGCCCTGACGATCAAGGCGCAGCGCCTGGCCCGTGGCGTCTGGGTGGAGTTCGGCGACAGGGACGCCAGCCTATCGGACAACGCCTTTGACCTGTTGCCAGGCCAGACGGTGACGCTGGCCGTGCGCAGCACCGCCGACATCGCGGCCCTGCGCCAGGCGCTGTCGGTGCGCTCGCTGGCCGGCGCCACCAAGGGCCCCCGGTCGTGAGGGCGCGGTTCGCGCGCGGCCGTGCGGCCGCGTGGGGGCTGTTGCTGGCTCTGGCCCTTCCCACCGGCGCCTGGTCCCAAACCGGGACCGCCCCGTCCGATGCCGATGCCTTGGTCAGCCGCATGACCCTGGCGGAGAAGATCGGCCAGATCCAAAGTGCGGCCCCCGCCATACCGCACCTGGGCGTGCCCGCCTATGAATGGTGGAACGAGGGCCTGCACGGTGTCGCCCGCGCCGGCTACGCCACCGTCTTTCCCCAGGCCATCGGCCTGGCCGCCACCTGGGACACCGACCTGCTGCGCCGGGTGGGCGACACCGTCTCCACCGAGGCGCGGGCCAAGTACAACGTTGCAGGGGGGGCCGCCGGCGCCAAGGCGGACCACGACCGTTACCAGGGCCTGACCATCTGGTCGCCCAACATCAACATCTTCCGGGATCCGCGCTGGGGCCGGGGGCAGGAGACGTATGGCGAGGACCCCTATCTGACGGGACGCCTGGGCGTCGCCTTCATCCAGGGTATCCAGGGCCCGGACCCCGCCCATCCCAAGGCCATCGCCACCGCCAAGCATTTTGTCGTGCACAGCGGACCGGAAGCGGGCCGGCATTCCTTCGACATCGACGTGGCGCCCCATGACCTGGAGGCGACCTACCTGCCGGCTTTCCGCGCCGCCGTGACGGAAGGGCAGGTGGGCTCCATCATGTGCGCCTACAACGCACTGCACGGCACCCCCGTCTGCGCGGATCCGGAATTGCTGAACGGCCGGCTGCGCCGGGATTGGGGCTTCAAGGGCTATGTCGTGTCGGACTGCGACGCCGTGGACGACATGACGCGCTTCCACCATTACCGCGCCGACAACGCCGCCTCGGCCGCTGCCGCCGTGTTGGCGGGCACCGATCTCAACTGTGGCGGCGGCGGGCGCTACGCCTATGCCGACCTGGGCGCCGCCGTCAGCCAGGGCCTGGTGACGGAAGGGGCGGTGGACCAGGCGGCCCGCCGCGTCATGGCCGCCCGCGCCCGGCTGGGGGCCTTCGCCGCCACCGATCCCTATGCCGACATCGGTGCGGAGCGTATCGACGACGTGAACGCCCGCGCCCTGGCGCTGGAGGCGGCGCGCAAATCCATCGTGCTGTTGAAGAACCGCAACAACGCGCTGCCGCTGGCCCCCGGAACCAATCTCGCCGTGGTGGGCCCCAACGCCGATGCCCTGGGCGTGCTGGAGGCCAACTACCACGGCACCGCGGTTCAGGCCTACACCCCCTTGGCGGCGCTGCGGATGGCGCCCGGCCTCGGCACCATCCGCTATGCCCAGGGCTCCGCCCTGGCCGAAGGCGTGCCCGTGCTGGTGCCGGAAACGGCGCTGCGCACGGGGGCGGGCAGCGGGGCGGAGGCCGGCCTGACCGGCGACTACTTCGACAGCCTGGACTTCAGCGGCGAACCGCAGGTGACCCGCACCGACCGCACCATCGATTTCGATTGGGACAAGGTGCCGCCGGTGCCAGGGATGGACGCCCGCCGCTACGCCGTGCGCTGGACCGGCCTGCTGGTGCCGCCGGGCCCCGGCGACTACACCCTGGCCGTGCGCGTCGACCGCTGCTTCGATTGCCGGGGGCATGACCCCATCCGCCTGTACCTGGACGGCCGGCTGGTGCTGGACGACCCCGGCACCGGCAAGGACAGCGATCTGATGGTGCCCCTGCATGTCGAGGGCACCAGCCCCCATCGCCTGCGCCTGGAACTGGTGCACAGCGGCCAGGACCAGGGCGTGCGCCTGATGTGGTTGGCCCCGGCGGAGGTGCAGCGGGCGGAAGCCGTGGCCGCGACCAAGGGCGCCGGCGCCATCATCGCTTTCGTCGGCCTGTCGCCGGACGTGGAGGGCGAGGAACTGGGCATCGCCGTGCCGGGCTTCGATGGCGGCGACCGCACCGATATCGGCCTGCCCCTGCCGCAGCGTCAGTTGCTGGAGGCCCTGGCCGCGACGGGCAAGCCCCTGGTCGTGGTGCTGATGTCGGGTAGCGCCGTGGCGCTGACCTGGGCGCAGGACCACGCCGACGCCATCCTGGCCGCCTGGTATCCGGGTGAGCGGGGCGGCCGCGCCATCGCCGAGACGCTGACGGGCAGCAACAACCCCTCCGGTCGCCTGCCGGTGACCTTCTACCGCTCCGTCCGCGACCTGCCGGCGTTCGTGGATTACGCCATGACCGGCCGCACCTATCGCTATTTCGAGGGGACGCCGCTGTATCCCTTCGGCTTCGGCCTCAGCTACACCCGCTTCGCCTATGATGATCTGGCCCTGTCCACGGCCGAGTTGACCGCCGGGCAGCCCCTGGCGGCCAGCGCGACGGTCAGGAACGTGGGCGACCATCCGGGCGATGAGGTGGTGCAGCTCTACATCACCCCGCCGGCCGGTGCCCTGGCCCCGCGCCGCATGCTGGCCGGCTTCCAGCGCGTCCATCTGGAACCGGGGGAAAGCAAGCGGGTGACGTTCGCGGTGCAGCCGCGTGACCTGAGCGGCGTGGACGCCGCCGGCAACCGCGCGGTGGAGGCGGGGCGCTATCAGGTCTTCGTCGGCGGCGGCCAGCCTGATTTCACCACCGGACTGGAGAAGTCGGTCGACATCCAGGGCCGCCAAGTCCTGCCAAAATAAACGGGGCCGAAATGAGGGAAGCGCGATGATCAGCCGTCGTGACACGATGTTGGGCTTGGCCGGCGGGGTGCTGGCCGGCGCCCTGCCGGCCAAGCCGGCACGGGCGGAAAACCGGCCCAGCCGCCGCCCGCCGCCCGCCCAGCGCAAGGTGTCCAGCCCCGCGGTGGAGCGGGAGCTGGCGCGGGTGAAGGCGGCCATCGGCGACCCGGAACTGGCCTGGCTGTTCGAGAACTGCTTCCCCAACACCCTGGACACGACGGTGGAACTGGGGCGGCTGGACGGCAAGGCCGACAGCTTCGTCATCACCGGCGACATCGAATGCCTGTGGCTGCGCGACAGCTCCGCCCAGGTCTGGCCCTACCTGCCGCTGGCCAAGAACGACGCCGTGTTGCGCCAGGTGTTCCAGGGCCTGATCCATCGCCAGGCGCGCTGCATCCTGATCGACCCCTACGCCAACGCCTTCCTGCCGGATCCCAAGGGCACCACCCCCAACAAGTGGGCGGTGGACGACATGACGGAGATGAAGCCCGGCGTGGCGGAGCGGAAGTGGGAGATCGACAGCCTGTGCTATCCCATCCGGCTGGCCCACGGCTATTGGCGGGCCACCGGGGATGTGACGCCGTTCGATGAGGAATGGCGGGCGGCGATGCGCCTGGTGGTGGCCACCTTCCGCCAGCAGCAGCGCAAGGACGGCCCCGGCCCCTATCGCTTCCAGCGCAAGGCGGAGACGCCGACCGAAACCTTGGCGCTCGACGGCTATGGCTTCCCCACGCGCAAGGTGGGCATGATCCACGCCATGTTCCGCCCCTCGGACGACGCCTGCCTCTACGCCTTCAACATCCCCGGCAACCTGTTCGCTGTCACGGCCCTGCGGCTTCTGGCGCCCCTGTGGCGTGCCGTGGGCGGGGAGGATACCCTGGCCCAGGACGCGCTGGCCCTGGCGGCGGAGGTGGAGACGGCGGTGCGGGCCCATGGCCGCATGACCGACGCGGCCGGCCAGGAAATCTGGGCCTATGAGGTCGACGGCTTCGGCAACCGCCTCTTCATGGACGATGCCAACGTGCCCAGCCTGCTGGGCCTGCCCTACCTGGGCTGCTGCGCTGCCGACGATCCCCTGTACCGCCGCACCCGGGCGCGGGTGTGGAGCGGCGACAACCCCTATTTCTTCCAGGGCGCCGCCGGGGAAGGCGTCGGCGGCCCGCACGAGGGCCTGCGCATGATCTGGCCCATGGCCATCATCGTCCGCGCCCTGACCAGCGATGACGATGGCGAGATCCGGCAGTGCCTGGGCTGGCTGAAGACGACGCACGCCGGTACCGGCTTCATGCATGAGGCCTTCGACCAGGACGACCCCACCCATTTCACGCGGTCCTGGTTCGCCTGGGCCAACACGCTGTTCGGCGAACTGATGATCGACCTGCTGGCCCGCAAGCCGGCGCTGCTCCGCGCCCCCCTGCGCTGAGCCGGTAGGACACGCATGCCAACGCCTGACACGGCCCCGCCCCAGGACCTCACGAACCGGACAGCCATGATCCCCCGCAGAACCTTCCTGGCCGGCGCCGCCGGCCTCACCGCCGGCGCCATGGCACCCTTCACCGCCGCGCGGGCTGGCACCAGCCGGTTCACCACCAACGGCGACCACTTCCTGCTGGACGGCCAGCCCCTGCAAATCCTGGCCGGGGAGTTGCACTACCCCCGCATCGCCCGTGCGGATTGGCGCGACCGCCTGCGCAAGCTGAAGAGCCTGGGGCTGAACACGCTCAGCGCCTATGTCTTCTGGAACGCCCATGAAAAGGTGCCGGGCCAGTATGACTTCACCGGCAACCTGGATCTGTCCGCCTGGCTGGCCCTGGCGCAGGAAGAGGGCCTGCACGTCCTGCTGCGCGTCGGGCCCTACGCCTGCGCGGAATGGGACGGCGGCGCGCTGCCGGCCTGGGTTTTCGCGGACGAAAGCGTCAAGGCGCGGTCGCTGGATCCCACCTATATGAACTTGTCCGGCCGCTGGCTGAAGCGGCTGGGGCAGGAGGTCGCCCATCTGGAGATCGACAAGGGCGGACCGGTCCTGATGACCCAGGTGGAGAATGAGTACGGCTCCTTCGGGCAGGACCACAGCTATATGGAAGCCGTGCGCGATCAGATCCGGGCGGCGGGCTTCGACGGCGCGCTGTACACCGTGGACGGCGCGTCGGTCATCGAGAAGGGCGCCCTGCCGTCACTGATCAACGGCATCAATTTCGGCACCACGGACAAGGCGGAGGAGGAGTTCAAGCGCTACGCCGCGTTCAAGCCGTCCGGGCCCCGCATCTGCACCGAACTGTGGGGTGGATGGTTCGATCATTTCGGCGAGGTGCATTCCGCGATGCCGGCGCCGCCCTTGCTCGACAGCCTGAAATGGATGCTGGACCGCCAGATCTCGGTCAGCTTCTACATGGCGCATGGCGGAACGTCGTTCGGGTTCGATGCCGGCGCCAACTTCGATCGCAAGACCGAAACCTATCAGCCCGACATCTCCAGCTACGACTATGACGCCCTGTTCGATGAGGCGGGGCGCCCCACGCCGAAGTTCAGCGCGGTGCTGGAGGTGATGAAGCGCTACCTGCCGGCGGAGCGGTTCGCCCCCCTGCCAACGCCACAAAAGGCCCTGGAAATTCCCCGCTTCCGGTTGACCGAGACGGCGGCGCTCACGCCCCTGTTCGGCAAGCCGGTGGCGGCGCCGGCCCCCCGGACACTGGAATCGCTGGGCCAAAGCCATGGCCTCATGCGCTATCGCCATCGCTTCACCAAGGCCGCCAAAGGCACGCTGCGCATCGGCGAGGTCCGCGATTACGCTGTGGTGTCGGTCAACGGGCGCCGCGTCAGCGTGCTGGACCGGCGCCTGAACGAACGGGAAATCGTCCTGTCCGCCCAGGCCGGGGACAGCCTGGAGATCCTGGTCGACACCATGGGCCACGTCAATTACGGCGAGCGCATTGGGCGGGACCAGAAAGGCCTCATCGGCGGGGTGACACTGGACGGCCAGCCCTTGCAGGGCTGGACCCATGAGGGCCTGCCGCTGGACGACTTGGCCGGCCTGACGTTCCAGGCCGGCATGGCCGATGGCCCCGCCTTTCACCGCGGCACGTTCGAGCTCAAGGAGGCCGGCTACACCTTTCTGGACATGCGCGGCTGGGGCAAAGGCTACGCCTGGGTGAACGGCCACAATCTCGGCCGCCATTGGTCGGTCGGGCCGCAGCGCACCCTGTTCGTGCCGGAAAGCTTTCTAAAGGTCGGGGTGAACGAGGTCATCGTTTTCGACCTGCATCCGGTCCTGGACACCAGCCTGGCCGGCGGCCGGGCGCAGATTTGGGACCTGCCCGGACAGGTCAAGGAATAGATGTCCGCACACTGACATCAGCGGCGCGAGATTACGACTCGTGCCGCTGTAGCCCGCGGCTGCGGGCGCCGGAGCGAGCACCGCCCAGTTAGTGTAAAGGGCGCGCAGCGAGGAAGCCAAGGCCACGGATGTGGCCGCCCGGCAATTGAGGGGCATTTGAGCGGTCACGATCAAATGCCGTAGGTATGAACCCGCCGGTTTCCACAAGGGACGGCGGCATCGTGGGCGCCCCGCCAGCAGGCGGGGACGCGATGGGGAAGGAGAAGAACATGCTGACACGTCGGACGTTGCTGGGGGGCACCGCCGGCCTGGCCTTGCTGGGCGGAAGTGGGCTGCCGGTGGCGGCGGCCTGGGCCAGGGAAGGGGCGGGGGAGAGGGAAGACCTCACCCGCTGGGTCGATCCCTTCATCGGGACGGGCGGGCATGGCCACACCTACCCCGGCGCCACCGTGCCCTTCGGCATGGTGCAGTTGAGCCCAGACACGGACAATGGCCGCTGGGATTCATGCTCCGGCTATCACCAGGACGACCGCACCCTGATGGGCTTCTCCCACACCCATCTCAGCGGCACCGGCGTGGGCGACATGCTGGACGTGCTGGTGGTGCCCCGGGTTGGCCCCGTGGTGCTGCAGCCAGGCAGCCTTGAAGCCCCCGAGGGCGGCTATCGCGCCCGCTTCGACCATGCCGACGAACAGGCCACCCCGGGCTATTACCGCGTGCGGCTGAAGGACAGCGGTATCGCGGCCGAACTGACGGCTACGGCCCGCGCCGGCCTGCACCGCTACACCTTCCCGGCGGGGGCCACCGGCGACGGCGCGCACCTGCTGATCGACTTCCACCACGGCATGCAGGACAAGCACGGTGTGCCCACCCGGGTGACCGACGCCAGCCTGAAGCTGGTGGGCAACGACACCCTGGTCGGCGGCCGGCGGGTGCACCAGTGGGCGGACGGGCGCCACATTTACTTCGCCCTGAAGCTGTCGCGCCCCTTCACCACGGCGCAGCTCTATTCCGACGACCAGCCGGTGGCGGGCGACCAGGCCGCCGGCACCAACCTTAAGTGCGCGCTGCACATCGCCGACGCCGCCAAGGGCCCTCTGCTGGTCAAGGTCGGCCTGTCGGCGGTGGATGTGGACGGCGCGCTGCGCAACCTGCAGGCAGATCTCCCCGGTTGGGATTTCGACCGCGTGCGCGGTGCCGCCCGCGACGCCTGGCAAGCGGAACTGTCCCGCATCCGCATCGACGCCGACAGCGATGTCGACCGCCGCATCTTCTATTCCGCCCTGTATCACGCCCTGCTGGCGCCCACCCTGTTCAGCGACGTGGACGGGCGCTATCGCGGCATGGACGACGCCGTGCATCAGATGCCGGCGGGGCGCCACACCTATTCCACCTATTCGCTGTGGGACACCTACCGAGCCCTGCATCCCCTTTTCACCCTGGTGCAGCCGGAGCGCGTGCCCGACCTGGTGGACGGGCTGGTGCGCATGGCGGTGGAAAGCCCGGCCGGCCCGCCCGTCTGGCCGCTGCAGGGCCGGGAGACGGGCTGCATGATCGGCTGGCATTCCGCCGTCGTGCTGGCGGAAGCGCAGGCCAAGGGCTTCAAGGGCATCGACTACAAGGCCGCCTGGCCGGTGTTCCGCAAGCGCGCCTTCGAGGACACCACCCTTGGCATGGGCGAATACCGGCGCCTGGGCTACATCCCCAGCGACACGGTGGACGAGGCGGTCAGCCGCACGCTGGAATACGCCTATGACGACTGGGCCATGGCCCATCTGGCGGCGGGTGCCGGCGCCCGCGACGACGCCCGCGCGCTGGTCGACCGCTCCCGCAATTACCGCCATGTCTTCGATCCGGCGCTGACCTTCGTTCGCGCCCGCGACAGCGCCGGCAAGTGGATCGAACCCTTCGACCCGCGCGCCATGGGCCATATGAAGAAGTGGCGGGATTTCACGGAAAGCAACGCCTGGCAGGCGACCTTCCTGAACCAGCACGACCTTTACGGCTACATGGGCCTGTTCGGCGGGCCGGAGGCGTTCGAGCGCAAGCTGGATGAGCTGTTCACCACCAGTTCCGAAATGCCGGCGGACGCGCCGCCCGATATCGCCGGCCTGGTGGGCCAGTATGCCCATGGCAATGAGCCCAGCCACCACGTGGCCTATCTCTACGCCTATGCCGGCGCGCATCATAAGACCCAGGCGCGCGTCCGCATACTGTTGCGCACCATGCACCAGGACAAGCCGGACGGTCTGGCCGGCAATGAGGATTGCGGCCAGATGAGCGCCTGGTACCTCATGAGCGCCCTGGGCCTGTACGCCGTCGACCCGGTCACCCCCATCTATGTTTTCGGTTCCCCCCTGTTCCGGCGGGCGGAGGTGGTGGTGGGACCGGGCCGCCGGCTGGTGGTGGAGGCGCCCGGCAACGGCGCGGACAGCCCCTACATCCAGTCGGTTTCCTGGAACGGCGCCGCCTACACCAAGAGCTGGATCAGCCATGCCAGCCTGGCCGCCGGCGGGCGCCTGACCTTCCAGATGGGGGCCAAGCCCAACCCCCGGTTCGGCGCCGACCCCGCCGACCGGCCGCCGTCCTTCACGCCCGTGAAGATGTGATCTCCTGCAGGGAAGACCGCGATGCCCCGCCATGTCCTGATGCTGGACCTGAAGTCCGACCCAGCCCTGATCGAGCGTTACCGCCAATGGCACGCACCGGGCAAGGTGCCGCCGGCGGTGGTGCGGTCCATACGCCAGGCCGGCATCCTGGACATGGAAATCCATCTCTGCGGTGATCGGCTGGCCATGATCGTTGAGGTATCGGACGACTATGATCCCGAGGCCAAGGCCGCGGCGGACGCCGCCGATCCAGACGTGCAGGCCTGGGAAACCCTGATGAACACCTTCCAGCGCCCCTTGCCCTGGGCGCGGGACGGGGAGAAGTGGGTGCCGGCGGAGAAGATTTTCAGCCTGGGCGACCAGACGACGGGGGAGGATGCCGAAATCTGACGGTGCCATTGGGGACGCCGAACTGAATGTCCGTTTTCGTGGCATATATGACATTCAGGCCATGAGGGCCGAGGGGTAAAAAGGGACCTGTCACGCCAACCGGCGCGGGACGGGGCAGGGCCCCGTCACTACCCCTCGGAGTTTTCCATCATGCAGATGACCGGCAACACCATCTTCATCACCGGCGCCACCTCCGGCATCGGCCGCGGCTTGGCCGAACGCTTCCACGCCCTGGGCAACAAGGTGATCATCGCCGGGCGCCGGCAGGCCCTGCTGGATGAGGTCGTGGCGGCCAACCCCGGCATGGAGGCGGTCCAGATGGACATCACCGACCCGGCCAGCATCGCCCAGACCGCCGAAACCCTGATCCGCGATTACCCCACGCTGAACGTCCTGGTGAACAACGCCGGCATCATGCCCTTCGACGATGCCAGCGGGGTGGTGGACGACACCGTCAGCCAGGCCATCCTGACCACCAACCTGCTGGGCCCGATCCGCATGACCTCGGCCCTCATCGAGCATCTGAAGCGCCAGCCGCAGGCCACCATCATCAACAACACGTCGGTCCTGGCCTATGTGCCGCTGGCCGTGACCGCCGTCTATTCGGCCAGCAAGGCGGCCCTGCATTCCTACACCCTGTCGCAGCGCTTCATGCTGCGGGAGACGTCGGTACGGGTGCAGGAAATCGCGCCGCCCTGGGTCAACACCGACCTGATCAAGAAGAGCGACGATCCGCGCGCCATGCCGCTGGACGCCTTCATCGACCAGACCATGGCCGGCCTGGCGACCGATGCGGAAGAGGTGGTGGTCGAGGCGGCCCGCGGCTTCCGCAACAACCCGGGCTCCGGTGAGCATCAGCTGGTGACCGATTTCAACGCCGCGCTGATCGCCAATCCCATCCCGGTCTGATCCGGTCCTGACGGGCGCGCATCCCCTCCGGCGGGCGCGCTCCCGTCAGGCCCCCATCTGCTGGATGACGTGCCGCACCGCCTGGGGGCCATGCCCGAAGCGGCGCAGGAAGGCGCGCCGCATGCGTTCGCGGTCGGTGAAGCCGGTCTGCTGAGCCACGTCGTCCAGGGTGCGCCGGCCGTCGGCCAGCAGGGCGCGGGCGGCATCCAGCCGCAGGCCCTCCACCGCCTTGCCGGGGGATAGGCCGGTTTCCTGGCGGAACAGCCGACTGAACTGCCGGGGGCTCAGCCGGGCGATATCCGCCAGCTCCTCCACGGACAGATCCCGTCCCAGATTGCCCCGGGCGTAGGCCAGCACGCGCTGGATCCGGTCGGTGGTCGCCGGTAGGTTCAACAGGGCGGACAATTGCGGCTGCCCGCCCGGCCGACGGTGATACAGGACCAGGTGCCGCGCCACCGCCTGGCAGATCTCGGGCCCCAGATCCTGTTCGATCAGCGCCAGGGCAAGGTCCACGGTGGCGCTCATGCCCGCCGAGGTCCAGATATTGTCATCGGTGACGAAGATGCGATCGGCCTGCACCCGGACCTTGGGATAGCGGTTCTGCAGATCGGCGGCATGGGCCCAATGGGTGGTGGCGCGCCGACCGTCCAGCACCCCGGCCTCCGCCAGCAGAAAGGCGCCGGTGCAGGGTGCCGCCAGCCGCCGGGCGCCCGCGGCGGCCCGACGCAGGAACGATCGCATGCCCCGCGACGGCGTGGGCGATGCCGCCGGATACGCGAACGCCCCGATGGAAAAGGTGGTGTCGAAGGATTGGTCGCCGATGGCGGCCGTGCGCACGGCCAAGCCCACGGAACTGGGGATCTCTCCCCCCGCCTCCGACAGGAAAGAGACGCTGTAGGCCGGCCTCGGCAACGCCGTGTTGGCCTGTTCGAAAGCGGCAGCGACCGCCAGGTTCATGACCTGGAAGCCGGGTGCCAGAATTAAGCCCACCGTGTGCATCAGGCGTCCATCCCGTTCCATGTGCCGCCGCGGTGTCTTCCGCAGCATGGAACCAGGGTGATCGCCGACCATCGCGTTTTAAATCCTACCGCCATCTTGGCGGCCCCATACCGAGGTATGAGGTCACGTGCCGCCCCAGTTGGAGCATCTTGGGTCGCCAGCCAATTGGTTAACGCGCCGTACTCCGGTCGAGACGGGGAGTATCGTCACATGCCTCATGATCCCGACCCGGAAGATCCCAGCCATTCAAAGTCCCTGGTCGTCGTGATCGACGATGACGCGCTTTTGCGCGAAGCCCTCGTCGACCTGTTCCTGTCGGTCGGCACCGATGTGGCCAGCTATGATTCCGCCGCCGCCTTTCTCAACGATGGCATTCACGACCGTCCTTGCTGCCTGGTGCTGGATGTCCGCATGCCGGAGCAAAGCGGACTGGAGCTTCAGGCGCGGCTGAAGGCGGAAGACAGGCAACCGCCCATCGTCTTCATCACCGCCCACGCCGACGTGCGCATGTCCGTCCGCGCGATGAAACAGGGGGCGGTCAATTTCCTGCCCAAGCCGTTCCGCGAACAGGACCTGCTGGACGCGGTATGGGAGGCGATCCGTTACGACCGGGAACGGTGGATACAGCGGCGGCATTTGGCGGACTTGCGGCGTCTGGCCCAGGATCTCACCCCCCGCGAGGTGGAGGTGCTGAAAGCCATGGGCCGGGGCCTTTTGAACAAGCAGATCGCCCATGAGCTGGGTATCGCGGAGATCACGGTGAAGATGCATCGCAGCAGCGCCTTCCGCAAATTGGGCGCGTCGACGTCATCGGACTTCATCCAGAAGGTGAGCATGCTGGAACTGGGCTGACGCGCCGGACCGGGGGGCATCAGCGGAACATCTGCCGGTCATACGGCAGAATGAAGCGGAAGATGGTTCCCAGCTTCTCCACGCTCACCACGGACAGGTCGCCACCGTGGCTATTGATGATGGATTTGCAGATGACCAGGCCCAGCCCCATGCCATCCTCCTTGGTGGAGAAGAAGGGTTCGAAAATCCGGCTTAAGGTTTCTTCGCTCATTCCCGGGCCGTTGTCGCGGATTTGAACCTCCACCCCGCCGTCCCGCTCCTTGTCGCAAACAGCCACCGTGACCACGCGCTCTGACATCTGTGCCTGCGCCATGGCCTGCATGGCGTTGAGGGCCAGATTGAGGATCACCTGCTTTATCTCCACCTCGTCCACCCGCACGGCGGGAAGGTCCGCTTCGATCAGCGTCCGGATGGTCACGTCGTAGAGGTGCGCTTCACTATCGATCAGCGCCAGCGCGTCCTTGACCAAGGCATCGGCGCTGGTGGTGGTGCGTTTGGGTGCCTTGCGCAGGAAGGTCTTGATGCGGCCCACGACATCGCTGGCCCGCTGGGCGTTGCGGCGGATCTGGTACAAGGCGTTCAGCGCCCTGTCGGTCGAGGGTTCCGCCCGCAACAGCCACTGTTCCGCCGCGACGGCGGAGGCCGCGATGGCCGCGATGGGCTGCGCCACGTCATGGGCGATGGATGCGCTCAACTCTCCAACCGTGGAAACCCGGGCGGCATGCGCCAAATCGCCCCGCGCGTTCAAGACCATCTCCTGCGCGCGCTTCTGGTCGCTGACATCGAAGGCGTAAAACAGGATGCGGCGCGCGTCGCCGGAGGATGGCAAGGTGGCGCGCCAAATGACCGGCACCACGCGGCCATCGATGGTATGCAGCAGCCGTTCACCCTGGGCCGACACCTTGCCGTCCAGCAGGGCCTGATAGACGCGGGTAATGATCTCCCGGTTGGCGGGCAGCAATTGTGGCGCGATCTCCTGGAAATGGACCTTGTCGCGCGCGCCCAGCAAACGCAGCACGGCATCGTTGGCATCCACGAACCGATGGTACCTGCGGTGGTCCCGCACCAGGTCTGGGTGGGCCTGCAGGTGGGCAACCACATCGGTGACCCCCTTCGCCCTCAGGGCCGCCAGGAAGGAACGGACGCCGGACCAGTCCTCGATCAGCATGGGGATGGGCGCGTCATCGAAATAGGCGCGCCTGAAGGCCCGGTAGCGCTGGAAGCAGCTGACCAGCAGCCCGGCGAACACGCAGAGCGACACCCCCGCTGCGAGGATAAGGGTCGGCAAATCCTGGGTCATTGTCGTCGCGTCTGAGGGGTGGGCCGATAGGGGTGGAAGCGCGATCGCTCCATTCCGGCGGCCCCCGTGGGCTGTCGCCGGCGCCTCAAGACGCAATTTATCGGTTTCGGATGATCTTGGACCTTAAACCGGGGGAGGGTCGTCCGCGCCCCCACCCCAGACCACGGTATAGGGTATCACCTACCCGGTAGGGGTTGGCACCAGCATGCGTACGATTCCATAACTTCACCCACCAAATCACGATGCTCCCGCCTTGTTTGATGGGGAGTGGACCATGGATCAGTATGCGCAAGGGGCCGACGCGTACGCGGCGGAACAGATCGGTGCGAAGCATGGCGGGGCCGACGGCGGCCAGGCGGAACGGCTGATGTCCCTGGCGATCAACGCCAGGGACGCGCTGGATTTCGATCTGTCGGCCGTTCGGGAGTACCTTGAAGAAATAACCAGCGTTCTTGGAATCATGGACCCCGGACGCGAGGGGGTGGAGTTGGTTTCCGTGACGCCTGTCGCCCGGGGATGTCCGGGCAAGGGAGGTCTGACACCATGGCAGCTCAAGCAGGTTATGGACCATATCGAGAAGGGGCTGGCGCTGCCCATCCTTCTGAAGGAACTCGCGGAGGTCAGCCGTCTCAGCTATTCCTATTTCGCGCGCGCCTTCAAGGTGACGGTGGGGGAGACGCCCCGCGATTTCGTCGCCAAGAAGCGCATACGCCGGGCGCAGATGCTGATGCTGTCGACCAACGACACCTTGAGCGAGGTCGCCTGCGCCTGCGGCTTCTGCGATCAGGCCCATTTCTCCCGCATCTTTCGCCGCCTAGTGGGCGAAACGCCGCTGCGCTGGCGCCGGACCTGGAAACGGAATTGGCACCCGGGGCCGCAGGACACCGTCGCCGCTCGACTGGCGCAATGATGGCTTGGGGGGCGGGGCCGCGTCGTTTCTGTTTCCGATGGCACCCGGGCTCGCCAGGGCCCGGGCCCGGTGGTAAATACCTCCAGCGATTCATAATAGTTTAAATGTCTTGGTTGTCTTTAGGGGCCGGGGCTTGCGATCGGACGCGGCCAGGGCGACGTGTGGTCGGCGGGGGCGGGACCGGAACCAGGATGAGTGAAAGCGACCGGGATGACCGCTGAGAAGGCTGTTGCTGTGATTGACGACGACGCGTCCGTCCGGACAAGTCTGGAGGACCTGTTGCAGTCCTTCGGCTACGCCACGATGGCGTTCGCGTCGGCGGAGGAGTTCCTGGCATCGGACCTGGGGCTGGTCGACTGCGTCATATCCGACATCCAGATGCCTGGCATGTCCGGCCTGGAAATCCAGCCGCTGTTGCGCAAGCGGGACGTGACGTGCGCCGTCATTCTCCTGACGGCGTTCCCCAGCGAACAGGTCCGCACCCGCGCGCGCAAGCTGAACGTCCACGATTTCTTTGAAAAGCCCTGCAATCCCGAGGCGCTGATCGCCAGCGTCGAACGGGCACTGGCGCCTTCGGCCTGACCGCGAGGACACAGGCCGTGATTGCCTCATGCCACAACCAAAATAAACAAAGCGGCCCCCGCGCCACCTGGAAGACCGCTTCCTGAAATAAGATATCGCCTTCTTTCACTATACCGAATGGGTGGATCACACTTCGTTACCTAGCCGGCCGGCATGAGCATTGCCCCGCCTCAGGATATGATCTGGGATTTTTGCGATTACGGACGCCTTGTGTTATAGTGTCAGTCGATTGTTAAGGAATGGTCATGGCTACGGGTTCCACACGCCCGTATCATTTCCCCCTTTCCGCCCTCGACGCGACGCACCACCCCCATGACCAAGACCGAGCTCGTTCAGGACGCGCCTTTCGTTTACGTCGTCGATGATGATGAGGATGTGCGCGGCGGCGTGACCGATCTTTTCCGGTCCGTCGGCCTCAATGTGAAGAACTATCCCTCGACCCGGGACTTTCTCGCCGACAGCTTGCCGGACCGCCCCAGTTGCCTGGTGCTGGACGTGCGCTTGCCGGGGGAAAGCGGACTGGAATTTCAGAGCCGCCTGAACGCGACCGGAACCCGGCTGCCCATCATCTTCATCTCCGGCCATGCCGACGTTCCCATGTCGGTGCAGGCCATGAAGTCAGGCGCCGTGGACTTCCTGCCCAAACCGTTCCGGGAGCAGGAGCTGCTGGACGCCGTGTCCGGCGCCTTGCGCGTGGACGCCCAGCGGCGGCGGGAGGAACGGGACCTGGACGAGCTGCGCCAACTGGCCGCCCAACTCACCCCCCGCGAGGTGGAGGTGCTGAAGGCGGTGGACCGGGGCCTGCTGAACAAGCAGATCGCGTTTGAGATGGGCATCGCCGAAATCACCGTGAAAATGCACCGCAGCAGCGCCTTCCGCAAACTGAAGGCCCGCAGCGTCGCCGACATGATCCAAAAGGTACGGCGCTTGGCTTTGAAGTAATACCAAGGAGCGATGATTTCCATTCATCTCTCTGGTATCGGCGGCGACTGCCGCCGCGCGCCATAAGGCGCGGAAGCCAAGCCGCCGGATGGCGGCGCCGGCGATTGAGGGCGATGGGCCTGGCCATAGGTCAGGATCATCGCTACTTGGTATAAGTCATCCCCAGGCGCGCATCATAAGCGGGGGACCGGCTGGGGGGCCAGCCGGCCTTGTGTCGCTGCGTCAGTCGGCCCTCAGGCGGGCGACGTCCTGGGCGGTGATCGTCGACGCGACGGCACCGAACCGGGCGGTGACGTAATTGGCCACGGCGGCGATTTCCTCATCCGAGTAGGCGCCGGCGAAGCCGGGCATGTAGGGGCGTCCCGCCACCTGCGGGCCGGAGCCTTTCAGGATCATCAGGGCGACGTTGGCGGCGCTGGGGTCGTTCACCGCCCGCTTGGCCGTCAACTGCGCGTCGGCCGAATTGACCCCGGCACCGCTCCAGGCATGGCAACTGGCGCAGGCCCCTTCGAACATGCGCTTGCCGTCGATGGCGCCCGCCACGGCGGTGCCATGGTCGCGCGGCGCGGGGCCGGCGGGGGCCGGCAGGTCGGTGTGCACCGCCGGCACGCTTTGCAGATAGGTTCGGATGGCCACGATGTCGGATGGGACCAGCTTGGAGAAGCTCAGCTCGACCGCCTCGCGCATGGGGCCGGAGGCGACGCTGCGGCCCTTGGCATGCCCCTGCGCCAGATAGGCCTCGATCTCCGGCGCCGACCACGTGCCGATGCCGCTGGTCTGGTCCGGGGTGATGTTATAGGCGTTCCAGCCCTCCGCTTGGCCGCCGGCGAACTTGTGCCGGGTATCCATCGCCTGGAACAGGGTGCGGGGGGTATGGCATTCACCGCAGTGGGCGGCGCCTTCGACCAGATAGGCGCCGCGGTTCCACTCGGGCCCCCGGTCGGCGACGGGCTCGAACCGATGGCCGGGATTGAAGAACGCCCCCCAGACCGCCATGAGCCAACGCTGGTTGAAGGGGAAGGAGAAAGTGTCGGGCAGGTTCGCCCGCCGCACCGGCGCCAGGGAGAACAGATAGGCCTTGATGGCCAGCACGTCCTCATCCGTCATCAGGGTGTATGAGGCGTAGGGGAAGGCCGGGTAAAGATGCCGCCCACCCGGCGCCACCCCCTTATGCACCGCCTTCAGGAAGTCCGCGTCCGTCCAGCGGCCGATGCCGGTTTCGGCGTCCGGCGTGATGTTGGGGGTGTAGAGCGTGCCAAAGGGTAGCTTGAACGGCCGGCCACCGGCATAGGGTGTTCCCCCCTCCGCCGTATGACAGGCCTGGCAGTCGGCGGCCGCCGTCAGATAGGCGCCCCGCTCCAGCACGGCGGCGTTGGCCAGTTCCTTGGGAACGCCGGTGGGCGAGGGCCCCTTGTAGTCCGCCAGCGAGACCCGCGTCCCCTTGGCGAAATCCAGGGGGCCGGGTAGGAAGACCGCATGGGCGAGAACCGCGGCGCCAGCGGCAACGACGACCCCGGCGGCGATCAGCGCCCTTCTTTTCGTGGTTCCACGCATCAGGTCCGCCCCCCCTTGGCAAGCAATGTCTGGTCGATGGGCATGCGCGTCAGCTGCACCCCGGTGGCGGCGTAGATGGCATTGGCCACGGCGGGCTGCACGGTGGTGGTTCCAGGCTCGCCGATGCCGCCGGGGGCCTCGGTGGAGGGGACCAGATGCACCTCGACCGCCGGCATCTCATCGATGCGGACGACGCGGTAATCGTGGAAATTGCTCTGCTGCACCCGGCCCTTCTCGAACGTGATGCGGCCGTGCAGCGCCGCCGACAGGCCGAAGACCAAGCCACCCTGGATTTGGGAGATCACGCCGTCCGGGTTCACCACCATGCCGCAATCGACGGCGGTGACCAGGCGGCGCACCCGTACCGTGCCGTCGTCGCCCACCGCCACCTCGGCGATGGTCGAGAGGAAGCTGCCGAAGACCGTTTGCAGGCAAATGCCCCGGCCCACCCGCTCGCCCGCCTTGGCGGCCAGGGGGGTACCCCAGCCGGCATGCGCCGCCGCCGTGTTCAGCACCTGCAAGGCCCGCGGGTTGGCGGTCAACAAGGCGCGGCGGAAGTCCAGCGGGTCGTTCTTGGCTTCGCGCGCCAGCCGGTCGATGAAGCTTTCCACGCTGAAGATGTTGTTATTGGGGCCCACGCCGCGCCAGAAGCAGGTGGGCACGCCTTGCGGCTCATGGCGCACATAGTCGACATGGAAGCCGCCGACGGCGTAGGGCTGGTCGGCGGCGCCGTCGATGGCGTCGATGTCGACGCCGCCGCTGAACGCCGGGGGCAGCCAGCGGGCGATGACGGAGGGTCCCACGACCGTGTGACGCCAGGCCACCGGCTTGCCGTTTTCCAGTCGGGCGGACAGCCAACTGCCGTAGGTGGAGCGGTACATCGCCTTCTGGATGTCCTCCTCCCGCGTCCACACCACCTTGACCGGGCCATCCACGTGGGCGGCGATGCGCACCGCCTTGTCCACCATGTCCACCTCCAGCCGCCGGCCAAAGCCGCCGCCCAACAGGTGGTTGTGGATGGTGATCTGGTCGGGTTTGAGGCCGGCGGCCTGGGCCGCCTTGGCCTGGACCATGGTCATCACCTGGGTGCCGATCCAGATCTCACAGGCGCCCGGCCGCAGGTGCACGGTGCAATTCATCGGCTCCATGGGGGCGTGCGCCAGGAAGGGCAGCTCATAGCTGGCGCTGATCACCCCGGCGTCGCCCGGGCGGACGTCCGCGCCTTCGCTTTTGACCGGCACGCCCGGCCGCTTCGCCGCCTCGTGCATCGCCGCACGCAGGCTTTCCGTCGAGAGCGTGGCGTTCGGCCCCTCGTCCCACTCGATGACCAGCTTGTCCAGGCCCTTCTTGGCGGCCCACATGTGGTCCCCGACCACGGCCACCAAATCCTCCAGAACCACCACCTGACGAACGCCGGCCACGGCCCGCGCCTGGGTGTCGTCAACGCGGCGGATCTTGCCGCCGGGCACGGGGCAGCTGGATAGGGTGGCGACCTTCACGCCCGGCGGCAGGGCGTCGATGCCATACTTGGCCGTGCCGTTGCCCTTGGCCTCGATATCCAGGCGGGTCTGCGTCTTGCCCAACAGGCGGAAGGTCTTTGGATCTTTCAGCGGCGGATCTGATGGCGGGGTCATGTGGGACGCCGCCGCGGCCAGCTCGCCGTAAGGCAGGGACCGGCCGCTGGCGGCATGCCGGACGATGCCGTCCTGGGTTTCGCACGCCGCCGGATCCACCTGCCAGCGCTTGGCCGCCGCCTGCACCAACATCGCCCGCGCCGCCGCGCCGGCCTTGCGCATGGGCGTCCAATAGGCGCGGACGGAGGTGGAGCCACCGGTGGCCTGCACCTTGAAGATCGGATTGCCGTAAAGCGCGTCGCTGGGCGGCGCCGCCTCCAGCCGGACGGCGGCCAACGGCAAATCCAGCTCCTCCGCGATGAGCATGGTCATGGCGGTATAGATGCCCTGGCCCATTTCCACCTGGGGCATGATCAGGGTCGCGGCGCCATCGCTGGCAATGCGGATGAAGGCGTCGGGCGCGAAAACGGTGGGCGCGTCCTCGCGCGCCACGGCCAAACGGCCCAGGGGCAGACCCACGGCCAGCAGCAGGCCGCCATAGGCCAGGCCGCGCAGCAGGTCACGGCGCGAGGCGCCAGAGGGAGAGGGGGAGGGTTGCATGTCCATCAACTCACCTCAGGCTTGAGAGGCGGCGCGCTTCACGCCGTCGCGGATGCGGACATAGGTGCCGCAGCGGCAGATGTTTCCCGCCATGGCGGCGTCGATGTCGGCGTCCGTGGGCGCCGGCGTCTGCGTCAGCAGCGCCGCGGCGGCCATGATCTGGCCCGACTGGCAGTAGCCGCACTGCGCCACCTGAAGATCCATCCACGCCTTCTGCACCTTGGCGCCGGCGGGGGTGGCGCCGATGCCTTCAATGGTGACGACGGGCATGTCGCCCACATCACCCACGGCCAACTGGCAGGAACGCACGGGCGTGCCGTCCACATGCACGGTGCAGGCGCCGCACTGGGCGACGCCACAGCCGAATTTGGTGCCCGTCATGCCCAAGACATCCCGCAATACCCACAGCAGCGGTGTGTCCTGCTCCACCTCCACATCGTGGACGGTGCCGTTGATGGAAATCTTGATCATGGAATTCCCCGTTCTGGCGGCAGCCGATGCCGCTGCGTGCCCTGAAAGCACGCATCGCTTCGCAGGCTCAACTGTTACCCAAGGGTTTAAACTTGGGCATTCATACCGTGGTATGGGTGCCGCCGGGGGTGCGATGTCGTTGCGCAAAAGGCGGCGGATGCGGGGGAAGCCGCCGGTATCAGTCCGCCGCCACGGGCAGGCGGATCTGGAAACGCGCCCCACCCGCCGGGAGACTGCTGGCCGACAACTGACCGCCATGCCGCTGGACGATGGATCGGCAGACCGACAGGCCGATCCCCATGCCGTGGCTCTTGGTGGAGTGGAAACTTTCGAACACACGCTCCAAATCGCCCGATGGTATGCCGGGTCCGTTGTCGTCGATCGTGGCGGTGACCCAGTCGCCATCGGCCCGCAGGGTAACGGTGATGGCGCGGTCCGCGGTATCACTCTGGACCAGCGCCTGATGCGCGTTCAGCAGGATGTTGAACACCACCTGCTGCAGCTGGACCCTGTCCCCTTCCACCACGCACGGGGCCTTACCGGCGTCGATGCAGACGGCCACACGGGCATGCTCCAGCTCATGGGACAGGAAGGCCACGGTATCACGCGCCAGCTTGGCGATATCGACCGGCTCGGTCTGGAAGGGGGCCCTCACGGCCATGTCGCGGATGCGGCTGACGATGGCTGTGGCCCGGTCCACGCTGTCCATGATCTTGCCGACCAGGTCCCGTACCACCGGCACATCCACGACATCGCGCGACAGCCACCGCTTCACCGCCTCCCCCCGGGAGGAGATGGCGCTCAGGGGCTGCGCCACCTCATGGGCCAGCGACGCCGTCAGCTCACCCAGGATGGCCACCCGCGCCGCGTGGGCCAACTCCGCCTGCATGGCCTGCATCGCGCTACGCGCCGCCTCCTGCCGGGAAATGTCGATCAAGCCGACATAGGCGATGTTCTGGCTGCGCAATTCCGGCGGCACGACGTTGAACCAAAGGCAGGGCACCAGGCTGCCGTCCAGACGGCCGATCAGGTGTTCTCCCTGATAGGTACTGTGGCCGCCAAAGCTGGCGGTCATGGACTCACGCAGGCCGCGCATATGATGCGGCGTGGTGACCCAGCGGATGGGGCCCAGCAACGCGTCCTTGGACGTGGCGCGCATCAGGGTCAGCGCGCTGGCGTTCGCGTCGACGCAGAGGATTGCCGCCTTGGCTTGTTCCAGGAAGTCGGGATTCTGGTCAATATAAGCGCCAAGATCGACGACGCCTTGCTCACGCAAGGCCGCGTAGGTGCGGTTTATGGCGGTGGTGTCGAAGCGGAAGAAGGCGACACCGCTCGCTTCGAACAGCGTCCGCAACCGGTTCTCGCTGCGCGCCAACTCGGCTAATGCCTTTTTCTGGTCATCGATGTCGATCACGCCAATGATGACTCGCCCCGAAGGAACCGTTTCGGACGGGAAGGCGGTGGTGAACAGGCATTCGAACGTCGTGCCGTCGACACGGGCCAGCCTGACCTCGGCGACGTAGCTGGGGTCGCGCCGCATCCCTCTGAGCAGGCCGGTGGTGAAATGGACCAGGCTCTCGTCCGGCCAGTAGGGCCGAATGTCGGCGAAGTCGCTCTGCTCCCGCCCGCCGAACAGTTCCATCGTTCGCTGGTTGACGGCAATCACCCTGACCTGCCGTTGCAGCCAACGGACGTAATCGGGGTTCGCCGCGAAGTAGGCGGCCATGTCGGTCACGCCCTCGGCCATCTTCTGGCGCACGGCCATCGCCGCCGCGCGGAAGTCCATATCCCAGAAGGAAACGGCCAGGGCATGAAACAGGTTGGTGTTGCGGACGGTCAGATCTTCCAAGGTCGTCTGCGTCGCCCGCGCCGCCGTGACATCGCGAGCCGCATCCATTAAAAAACCGCCGTCCGGGCGACTGATGCTGACCTCAAGGGTCAGCGTGGTCCCTTCAGCCCCGCGCCGGTGCACTTCCCCCCGCCACATGCCGCCGGCGGCCAGGGCGCCGTCGATTTCCTTACGCGCCGCCTCATCGTGCGGCCCCAGCACATCCGTTGCCATGCGCCCTTGGGCCGCGTCCGCCACGATGCCGTAAAGCCGTTCCGCCGCCGGGTTCAGGGTCAGCAGCCGCCCCGCCTCATCGTACAGGACAACGGCGTCGTTCAGTCCCTGCAGCAGGGAGGTGAGCAGGGGCGGGAGGGGCGTCGGGTCGGGCAAGGCGGCCAATCATCGGGCGGGGTCGGTATGGCCGCAGCCAATGCGCGATGGGGATGATTGTCAAGCCCGCGCGCCACTTTAACCACCACCCGCCAATTCCAGCACAGCGGCCGATGCCCCCGGCCCGCGTGGCAGCCGCTCCTCGATCCGCCGGAACGTGGCCAGGGCCTGGGCCACCACCTGGTCCATGTTGTAATATCGGTATGTCGTCAGCCGGCCGACGAACCAGGTATCGGGCGTCGCGTCGGCCATGGCCTCGTAACGCTTGTACAGCGCCTGGTTCTCCGGTCTTGGGACGGGATAGTAGGGGTCGCCCACATCGCTGGGATACTCGTAGGTCAGGGCCGTCTTGGGATGATCCTGACCGGTCAGGTGCTTGTATTCCGTCACCCGGGTATAGGCCTGGTCCTGGGGATGGTTCACCACCGCCACCGGCTGGTGCCAGGGCTGGCCCACGGTCACATGGTCGAACCGCAGCGACCGATAGTTCCGCTGGGGCCAAAAGGGCGTGACCACCGGCGACGTGGTGATCGTCAGCGCGCTGACCTTCCGCATCCTGCATGGCGCGCGCGATCTGGCCCTGGCCTTGGTCGACGTGGTCCAGCATGTCGGCCACATCGAGGATACCCTCCGGGTCATCGGGCTGCGGCCCACCATCGCGGACGACCCGGCCAGTGTGGCCTTCGACCCCTGGGGCGATCCCAGTTCGGTGGAACTGCGGCGCGTCGCCTTCACCTACGGCATCTCGCGGACACCGTCGGAAAGCGATGGGGACGCCGCGCCGCGCCCCCCGTTCCGGGCGGAGACATTGCGGGATCTAACGGTGCGCATTCCGGCCGGGCAAAAGGTCGCGGTGGTGGGCCCGTCCGGCGCCGGCAAGTCGACGCTGGTCGCCCTGTTGCAGCGCCTCTATGACGTCCAGGACGGCGAACTGCTGATCAGCAACCACGCCGTGGCCGCCATCCGCCAGGACGATCTGCGCGCGGCGCTGGCCGTGGTGCCGCAGGAGATCACGCTGTTCCACCGGACGATACTGGAGAACATCCGCTTCGGTCGCCCCGATGCGACGGAGGAGGAGATCCACGCCGCCGCCCGTGCCGCCAACTGCCACGACTTCATCCTGTCCCTGCCGGACGGCTACGGGACGCTGGTGGGCGAACGCGGCACCAAGCTGTCGGGCGGACAGCGGCAGCGTATCGGCATCGCCCGCGCCTTCCTGAAAGATTCCCCCATCCTGATCCCGGACGAGGCGACATCGGCCCTGGACACGGAGTCAGAATTGAAAATCCAACGTTCCCTGGTGCAGCGCATGGCCAACCGCACGGTCATCGCCGTGGCGCATCGGTTGTCCACCGTCGCCGCCTTCGACCGCATCCTGGTCATGCAGGACGGCCGCATCGTGGAGGACGGAATCGCGCCGGACTTGCGCCGCCGGGGCGGCCTGTTCGCCCGCATGTGGCGCTTGCAGGCGGAAGGACTGTCAGCGGCCGAGTAAGCCACCGACGACGATCAGGCGACGACGATCAGGGCTGGGCGGGGTGCCCCAGCGCCTCCTTGATGGCGCGGGTAAGATCTTCGATGCGGTAGGGCTTGGCGAGTACGGGAAAGCCCTGCTGCACCGCGGGTTCCTCGCTGTAGCCGGTGGACAGGATAACCGGCATGTCTGGATGCCGCCGACGGATTTCACGGGCCAGGTTCAAGCCATTCACCGCACCCGGCATCACGATGTCGCTGAACACCAGGTCGTAGGCGCCACCGCGGTCCATCAGGTCCAGTGCCTCCTGACCGCTGCCGACATGGGTCACGCAATAGCCCAGTTCCTCCAGCGCGGTGGTGATGACCGGCCCTAGGACGGCATCGTCCTCCGCCATCAGGATGCGCGCGCTGCCGCCTTGCGGTTCGGTTCGCGCGGCCCCAAAAAGCCGCTGTGGCACCCGGGCGGTGCGGGGCAGCGACAACGATACCGTGGTGCCCCTGCCTGGACGGCTGCTCAGCCGGGCCTCTCCCCCGGACTGGCGGGCAAAACCGTAGACCTGAGAGAGGCCCAGGCCCGTGCCCTTGCCCAAGGGCTTCGTCGTGAAAAAGGGATCGAAGGCGCGGCTGGCCACATCGGGCGCCATGCCCATGCCCGTATCGCCCACCTCTATTTCCACCATATCCCCCCGACGACCCGCATCCGGAACATTGCGGGCACCCAAGGTCAAGGTGCCGCCGTTCGGCATGGCGTCCCTGGCGTTGGCTGCCAGGTTCAGCAGCGCGACCTCCAACTGCACCGGGTCTGTCTCCACCGGCCACAGATCGGCGGGCAGCGTCGCCTTCACCTCGATATCGCCACGCACCACCTGCCGGATCAGGCCAAGGCAGCCAGGCAGGACGTCGCGCAGATCGACCGCCTCCAGGTCCATGGGTCGCTGGCGGGAAAAGGTCATGAGCTGATGGATCAGGGTCCGGCCGCGATCCACCGCCTGCAGTCCCCCTTCCAGCAGACGATGCCGGCGTGCCGGGTCCACCGGGTTGCGGGCCAGCATTTCCAGGCAGCCGGATATGGCCTGAAGCAGGTTGTTGAAGTCATGGGCCAAGCCGCCGGTCAGTTGGCCGATGGCCTCCATTTTCTGGGAATGGCGCAGGCGTTCCTCCCATTCCCGGCGCTCCGTGATGTCGCGGGTGATCTTGGCGAACCCGATCAGCTTGCCCGCCGGGTCGCGAATGGGGTCGATGATGACATGGGCCCAGAAGCGGGACCCGTCCTTGCGCACGCGCCACCCCTCACGCTCAAAGCGGCCCTCCGCCTCGGCGATGGCCAGCGCGCGGCCCGGCAGGTTGTCGGCGCGATCCTCCTCGGTATAAAAGCGCGAAAAGTGTTCGCCGATGATTTCCTCGCGGCTGTAGCCCTTGATGCGTTGCGCGCCGGTGTTCCAATTGGTCACATGCCCGGTGGGATCCAGCATGTAGATGGCATAGTCGGTGACCCCTTGGACCAGCAGGCGGAACCGCTGCTCACTGTCATGCAGCGCCTGCTGCGCCAGGCGCCGTTCCGAGATGTCCCGCGTGATCTTGGCGAACCCCACCAGAACCCCGGCGGCGTCCCGGACCGCTTCAATCACCACGCTGGCCCAGAAGCGGGTGCCGTCCTTGCGGACACGCCATCCCTCCGCCTCGAACCGGCCGTCAGCCCCGGCGATGGCCAATGCCCGCTCGGGAACGCCGGCCTTGCGGTCGTCCTCGGTGTAGAAGAGGGAGACGTGCTGGCCCAGGATCTCGTTCGTTTCATAGCCTTTGAACCGCCCCGCGCGGGCGTTCCAACTGCTCACGAAGCCATTCGGGTCCAGCATGTAGATGGCATAGTCGCTAATGCCATCCACGAGAAGCTGGAAGCGCTGTTCAGCGCCAACCAGGTCTCCGTGAACCGGATCTTGAGTACTCACCGACGTCCTCACAGTGCGAAAACATATGCCCCATCCTGCTCATCCTCATAGCCCGTCATGGTTCGGGCGAAGGGCAGGGGTTTCGTGGCACCCATTTGCGGGCGCGGGATGGCCCATAGCCTTTGATTAAAAAGAGGCTTTGATTTAACTGTTCGGTCCATAAAGATGTATCTAGTATACCGCATATAAAATAAAAGCCGGCAATTTGCTTTATCCCTGCATGCCTATTCCAAAAGGGCCAATGCCGGCTGGCGGCGGCCATGTCACGATCGGTGCCTTCGTCACCGCGTGGCCGCCGCCCTGGGGTCGGTCATGCCGCAGCGTTACCGCTTCCCGCCTTCCTCCAGCACCTCGTCGCGCGCCAGGAACTTCTTGGTCAGGGCAGGCAGGTGCTCCACCAGCCAGGCCGCCATGGCCATTTCCTCCTGAAGGCTCTGTTCACACAAATCGCGGGTTTCGGCATCGCCCACCGCCTCGGCGGCGGCGATGAGGATGGTGTAGGAGGCGATCTCCATATTCTCGAAGGCGTAGCTGGCCAAGGCGCCCTTGACGATCTCGTCATCCACGAACATGCCGCTCAGCCCCTGGCCAAAGGCGGTGGCCCGGCCGGCGAGGTCCTTGATGGCCGAAGTGTCGCCCCCGATGCGCTCAAGGCACCGTTCCAGGCGCTGGGCCTGGGTGTGGGTTTCGGCGATGTGCTGCTGCAACCTGCCCCGCACGGGCGGGTAGTTCTCAATGCGCTCACACAGGGCGGTCATCATCGTTTCCGCCTGCTGCTCCATGGCGTGGGCATCGCGCAGCCAATCAACCAGATGTTCCTCGTTCGTGGCCATGGCCAGTGCTCCTTGCTTGTGGGGTAGCGCCCGCCACCGATGAAAACCGTGTCGGGGGCCGCGCGCAAACAAGCCGCCGCGCCGACCACGGTTCCCTAAAAGCCAATCATGAGCGTGAATTGTTAAATTTCATCTGAAACTAGAGCGCCAGGAGGCAAATCAAGCGAAGCTTCAGCTCCACAACGACTTAAATAACCGGAACAAATCCAGACACACGGCCTTTAGATCTGCGAGAGCGACAGGACGTTCATTTGGCGGCACTATCAGGAGGACAACGATGTTCATGCATAACAAGCGCCTGCAATACACGGTCCGCGTGTCGGAGCCCAACCCCGTCCTGGCCAGCTTCATGCTGGAACAGTTCGGCGGGCCGCAGGGCGAACTGGCCGCGGCCATGCGCTATTTCACCCAGGCGCTGGGCGAAACCGACCCGGGCCGCAAGGACATGCTGTTCGATATCGCGACCGAGGAACTGAGCCACCTGGAAATCATCGGCAGCATCGTCGCCATGCTCAACAAAGGCATCAAGGGCGACCTGGCCGAGGCCAACTTGGCGGAGGCGGATCTCTATTCCGCCCTGAACCAAGGCGGTGACAGCCATACGCAATCGCTGTTGTATGGCGGCGGCCCGTCGTTGACCAACTCCTCCGGCGTTCCCTGGACGGCGGCTTACATCGACAGCATCGGCGACCCCACCTGTGACCTGCGCTCCAACATCGCGGCGGAGAGCCGGGCCAAGATCGTCTATGAGCGACTGATCAACATCACCGACGACCCCGGCATCAAGGACGCCCTGACCTTCCTGATGACCCGCGAGATCGCGCACCAGAAATCATTCGAGAAGGCGCTGTACGCCATCGAACCGAACTTCCCGCCCGGCAAGCTGCCCGGCAAGCCGGAATTCGCCGACCTTTACGTCAACACCTCGCAAGGCGAGGGGGACGCCGAGGGTCCGTGGAACGCGGGCGGCAGGTGGCAACGGCTGGACGACGTGGCGGGCAGCCTTCCCTTGGACGGCGGCGCCGGATTGCCCTCAGTCACCTTGACCGAAGCGCAGCAGCAGGCCGCCGAGGCCCTGATGGCGCGCACCATGTCCAATCCGGAGAGCGACCCCATCACGGGTGCGGAACTGGGCTCCGGCCAAGTCATCGAGGATCTGGCCGACGCCTGACGTCGCTGAGGCGGCCCCCTGCGGCTTAAGGCTCAAAGGTATGTGCCCCTTTTGAGCCCTAAGCTCTTGCTGCTCAGGATCAGCGGGGCCTCGTCTCGGGCGCGCGTACGATGACCGGCAGCACCAGGAGTGCCACCAGGGCGATCATGGTGCCGGGCACCAGCGCCCACCCGGTGGCGGTCAGCAGGGCCTGGGCCAGGAACGGGGTCAGTCCGCCAAAAAGGGCGGTGGCCCCGGTGGCCCCCAGCGCCAGGCCCGTCAGCCGACCTTCGCCCGGAAACTGCTCCGCCGTCGCCACCGCGCCGACCGCGCTGACACCCCCCGCGACCGCCGCCAGCAACACCGCCCCGCATAAGGCCTGGGCGGTGGAGTTGCCCGACATCAGCCAGAACAGGGGTAGGGGCAACAGGGCGCTGGCGAGGGCCAGGCCGATCAGGACGGGCTTGCGGCCCACACGGTCCGACAAGGTCCCGACCAGAGGCGTGACCGCGATCACCACCCCGGCCGCGACAGTGGACAGCCAGAGCGCCGCGCCTTCACTCAACGATCCCGCTGAGGTCAGGAAGGCGGGCACATAGGTGATGCCGACATAATAAGTGATGGAGCCCAGCGCCGAAATCGCGAAAGAGCGGAAAATCCCCGCCCGGTGATGCGCCAGGGCATGGCGCAACGGCCGGGCCGGCACGGCACCCGACGCCTGTTGGCGCTCGAAGTCCGGGGATTCCCGCATGGTGGACCGGGCGACCCAAACAAATCCGGCCAAGGCCGCGCCGATGAGGAAAGGGATGCGCCAGCCCCAGGACGTCAATGCCGCTGAGGACAGCGCGTGGACGGTCAAGGCGGAAACACCCACAGCCAACAGCCCGCCGACCTCGCTGGCCGCCGACGCGCAGGATGTGACCAACCCCCGCCGCCGTGGATCGGCCCCCTCCATCAAATAGGCCACCACACCAGTATATTCCCCGCCGACAGAGAAACTCATGACGCAGCGCAGCAGCAACAGCAGCCCTCCCGCCGCGATGCCGATGCTGTCAAAGGTCGGCAACAAGGCGGTGGCCAACATGGCGACGCTCATCAGCGCCATGGACAGCAGCATCATGGGGCGGCGCCCGATGCGGTCCCCGACGTGTCCAAAAACCACCGCGCCCAGCGGGCGCAGCAGGTAAGCGATGGCGAACCCTGCCAGGGCGGTGATCAGCGATGCCGGCCGGTCGCCGAAAAAAAGGCGGGCCAGGACCGGCGCGAAGTAGAGATACAGGGTGAAGTCATACCATTCCACCACCGTGGAAAGCGCCGCGATCACCATGGACCCGCGATGGGCGCTGGCGGGGACGAGAGGATCAGACTGTCGACGAACCAAGGGCACTCTCCCTCCACCCGCATTGGCACCGCCACATAGCGGTACCGCCCACGACAATGCGGGAGACTGACAGTTCTACTTTGCGCCTACATACGAAAACCGATAACCTTAATTATGGAAATAGTTGTTTGACTATTCGACATCATGCACTTCTAGCATGGCCAACGTTGATAAATCTGCGACAACTCAAGTCAGAAATCGCGGCGATTGCGCTATGGTGTGGAGGAATTGCCAATTCGAGTTAGTCGCAGACAACGGCAGAGGAAGGCATGGATCGACTCTTTCCCTATGGTCTCGACGCGCCGCCTGTGGTCCGCAATTTATTGCTAGGCTCGTTTTTCTGCGGGGCGCTTTTCATGCTGGACCTCGTCGGGATTCTGCCGATCCACGTCAATGGCCTCATCTGGCCCACCTTGTCGATGGGCGCCGGCGCGATCGCCATGATCTGGTCGAGCGCCCGCGGCAAGATTCGGGAACGTGAGATCATCCTCGACCGCATCGACTGGCGCGGTGACGAGCGGGTGATCGATATCGGCTGCGGGCGCGGCTTGTTCACCGTCGCGGCGGCCCGCCGCGTGCCGCGGGGCCATGTGGTCGGTATCGATATCTGGCAGGTGGAGGATCTTTCCGGCAATGGCCCCGGCGCGGTCATCGCGAATGCCGCGCGCGAAGGCGTTTCCGGCCGCGTCGAGTGCCGCAGCGCCGACATGCGGGAGATCCCCTTCCCGGACAACAGCTTCGATGTCGCGCTCTCATCAGCGGCCATCCACAACCTCTATGAGGCTGCCGACCGCGCCCGCGCGATCCGCGAAATCGCCCGCGTTCTCGCGCCCGACGGCCGTCTGGTGATCAGCGATATCCGCCATTTGTCCGATTACGCGCGGTGGGCGCGCGAAGCCGGTGTCGCAACCGTGGTCTCGCGCAGCATCGGGGATCAAATCTGGCGCTTCGGGAGCTTCGGCTTTCTGGCGCCGGGGCTCGTGTTGGGCCGTAAGGGACCCGAATAAGGCGGCCGCATCCGAAGCCGGCCCCATCACTCCCGGTATTGGCTACGGATGTCCGCCGACATGAGAAATCGGCGGACATCCGCACGCCGGGTCACACCGCCGCTTGGGCCGCGTTCAGGCGGGCGATGGTCTCTTCCGTGGTCCACAAGCCGCTGGCCAACCACCGGAAGTTGGTCAAGGCCGCCAGATAGCCATCGCCTTCCGGTATCTTGCTGGCGGCCGTCGCGTCCCGCACCACCACGACCTCGAAGCCATGCTCCACGAAGTCCCGCAAATGGGATTCCACGCAGAAGTTCGCGGCCATGCCGGCCAGGATGACCTGGTCCACCCGATGCTTGCGCAACTGGAACAACACGTCGTTGGTCTGCGGCCCCGCGATCTTGTGCGGGGAACAGACGATGGTCCGCCCATCCTCGATCAGGGATTTGTATTCCGGCATCCAGTCGGCACCGGACCCGGCGAAGCCCTCCAATGACAGGGGGTCGCGCCGATCGAACATGCGCATCTTGTGCATCAGCGCTTCGCCCGGTGCCGCGAAGTCCCACTGGTGATCATGCGGGTAATAATAATGGGGGGAAATCACGACGGGCAGGTCCACCGCCTTGGCGGCGGCCATCAGCCGGCCCAGGTTGGGCACGGTGCCGATCTCGGTGATATTCTCGCCAAAGGCGCCCCAGGCGGCACCGTGCGGGCTCAGGAAGTCGATTTGCGGATCGGTGACGACGAGGGCCGCCCGGCGCAGGTCCAGGGCCACCGGGGTGGCGGGAAGCACCGGGTTTTCCGGGTCGGCATACAGCGGGTTCGGCTTGCGGCTGGTGGCGTCGGACATGTCGTTGGCTCCGGATCGGTAGGAGGTGGCCTCGTGGGCCGGCCGCACTTTCCGCCCGGTCAGGTCCGGGGGCTTGTCCTGGCTGGCAGGATTTGCACGAAACGGTACACATATCGCCCGCGCGGGCGGGATGCGCTTGCCAAACGTCCGGTCCCAGGGCTTCATCCGAGGCGCGCTGATCAAGGTCAACGGCGGTTTTGCTTTGAGAAACGGGATAGTCGGCACACCCAAATGAGCGATCTGACCGGGGAGTTGACTGTCCTCTCAATGTTGATCCTGCTGGCCACCGTCGGCGCCGCACTGTTGGTCAGCCGGCGGAAACTGAACGTCACCCGCGCGGCGCTGACGGAAAGCGGCCGGGAGTTGGACAATCTCCGCCGGTGCAATACCACGCTGGAACAACGGCTGGACACCCACGCCCGCGACTTGGCGCTCAGCGATGCCCGATACCGTCGCCTGTTCGAGGTCAGCACCATCAGCTTCTGCGAACAGGACATCGGCGAAGCCAAGACCTTGCTGGACGGACTGAAGGCCCAGGGCATCACCGATTTCCGCGCCTATGTCGCCGCGCACCCGGAATTCCTGGAGCGCTGCGTCAATGCCATCAGGACGGTCGAGGTGAACGACGCCCTGGCACAGTTGCTGGGATATGAGGACAGGGCGGAACTGGCCGCTAAGCCGCCGCGACAGAATGCCGAAAACGCGCTGCAGGTGCTGACCCACCAGTTGGAAGCCGCGTTCAATGGCTGGAGGAACATCGCGGGCAGCACGGTGCTGATCGGCAAGGACGACCGGCGCATCCCGGTGCTGTACCGCGTGCGACTGGTGAGCGAAACCGTGCAGATGTCCAGTCATGTCGACTTGACGGAACGGGAACGGATCGAGGCCATGCGTCTGGCGGCCCAAGCGGAACTCGCCAGATCCAACCGCATCGCCACGGTGGATGCCCTGTCCACCTCGCTGGCGCATGAACTGAACCAGCCGATCGCCGCCATCCTGACCGATGCCGGAACGGGTGTGCGCCGGCTGCAAGCCACGCCGCCCGATACCGACGCGGCGCTGCGGGTCCTGCAGCGGATGCAAATCAATGGTCAGCGTCTGGCCGACATCGTGCGGCGGACGCGGGACCAACTGGTCAAAGGCACGCGGGAGATCGCGCCGCTGAATTTGGCCAAACTCTTATCTGAAACCCGCAGCCTGCTGGAACGTGACCTGATCGTTCATGAAACGCTGATGGTCATCACCTGCCCGCCCGACCTGCCGCCGGTGGTCGCCGATCGCGTTGAACTGCAGCAGGTGCTGGTGAACCTAATCATGAACAGCCTGGATGCCATGGCCGACACCCCGCCGCGGGCACGAAGCGTCACGGTGACGGCTCAAGCCATGGATATGGGATTCGTCCGGGTATCGGTGGCCGATACGGGCCCCGGCATCACCGCTGAAGCGCTGTCGAAAATATTCAAGCCCTTCTTCACCACCAAAGTCGGGGGCATGGGCATGGGGCTACAGATCTGCCAGTCGGCCATTGAAGCCTTGGGTGGCGCGCTCACCGCGCGCAACGCGCCGCAAGGAGGTGCCATCTTCGAGTTTACCCTGCCCATCGCCGACGTTGAAGCGGCAGCGGAACCAGCCTGAAGCGCCTGAGCCGGTCAGGTGGCACGCGTCTCTCGGGAAAGCGCGCCGATGTCTTTCTAATGGATGCCCTATTGATATATGAATATGATCCCGCACGTCATATTTGTATAAACTATATATCCTATTTCTCCGCCTTCAAGGACCCCGCGCGCCCTGCAATCAGCCTTCTGGTGGCTGAAGGCGCGGGTGACCTTCGTGCCGGACGATAGTCCCTTCCAGGTCGCGGCCTTCATCGACAACATCACGAACCGGCAGGTCTTCACCAACATTTCCATCACCGGCAACCTGGACGGTTCCCGCGCGCTGAGCAATCTCGCCCCGCCCCGGACCTTTGGATTGCAGCTGAGCGCCCGCCTGTAAGGGCGGCTGCAAGTCCCCTCAGGGGGCTTGCGCCTTGCGGGCGCGGGCGGCGGCGACCGCCTTGGCCAGGGCGTCCGGCGTCAGGGCACCGGTCTGGACGCTGTCTCCGATCACCAGGCCGGGCGTGGCGGTCACCCCTATCGCCTGGGCCAAGGCACGGTTGCGGCCGGCCCGCCCCATGATCTCCGGTGCCTGGATATCCCGCGCCAGGCGGGCCGTGTCCAGATTCAGCCGCGCGGCGATTTCCAGCAGATGCGCCTCCGTCAACTGGTGCTCCGGCGTCTTGTCCGCCATGAGCGCCGCGTGAAAGGCCGCGTATTTGCCCTGGCGCTTGGCGGCCAAGGCGTAACGGGCTGCGACCTCCGACCCCGGCCCCAGGATGGCGATGTCCTTCAGCACCACGCGAACGCCGGGATCCGTTCGGATCAGCGCCTCCAGCGTGGGGGCCATCATCTTGCAGTAGGGACATTCGTCATCGAAGAACTCCACGATGGTGACGTCGCCGCGGGGATTGCCCATCTCCGGATCCTCCGGATCGGCCACCAGGGCATCATGGTTCCGCGCGACCAGCGCCCTGGCTTGCGCCTGGCGGTCGGCGGCCTGCTTGGCGGCCAGGGCCTGCTGCGCTTCCAGAAGCACCTCGGGATGGGCCAACAGGTAATCCCGTATCCCCCGGCCCAGATCACCCTGGCGCACGGCCTCTGCGGAATCGGCGGCGGCGGGCAAGGGGCAGAAGCCGCCGGCGCAGGTGGAAGGCGTCGCGCCACATCCGGCCAGCAACAACCCCATCCCCGCGGCGATGACGGCGGAAACGGGGGTTGATCGCGCAAGATCGAATGCCGCACTCACGAAACGGCGAAGCATGACGTCATCCTCATGAAAAAGCGGAACGGAAGGGATCATTTGGGACCGGCAGGTATCCGCGCGCCGGCGCGGGTCAACGCCGTGGCGGGGGGCGCCTGGACGAAGACCCAGTCGGCATAACGGTCCTTATCGTTGAAGTCCTGATACGCCGCGGGGAAATCGGCCCGCTTGATGGGGTGCCCCGGCGCCAGGCTGTAAATGCCAAGAATGCCCGCGCCATCGGGCGTCCTGACCAAACCCCAGGTCGCCTGCCCGGTCAGCGGATCGGCCTCAAGACGGCGCAGGTGGCGCCGGACACCGGGATAACGGGGGTCGCGCAGCAGCTCTTCCAGGGTATGGGGCGCCCGGGACAACCCGGCCGGCGTGGCGTCGGCGTAACTGCGCAAGGCCAGGCGGAATTCGGTGCCGACGTCCAGCAGAGCCTCCTCCGCCTGGCGCCGCCGCATCAGCGACCCCGCCTGCAGGCTGGCCGACGCCACCAGGCCGACCAGGGCGAGGAGAATGAGCAGGGCCAGATAGGTGAAGCCGGCTTGGGCGTTCGGCCGCGCACCGGCGCCGTTGGGGAAAGCGCGCACGGCTCACATATCCCCGAACGCCCGGCCGTCATGACCGGTGCCGGGCGCGCCGCTTTTCAGATCGTAGACGTTTCCGCCGTATTGCTCCTCCGGCGGAATGATCACCCATGCGCGGTCGCTTCCCGCCACCGGGTCGAACGGCAAGGCGCGCAGGTAACGCTTGTCCACCAGTTCCTCAAGGGTGTCGGGATAGCGGCCCAGGTCGCCGTAGAACTTGTCGATGGCGTCGCGCGTCACCCGCAGGTTCTCGGCCAGAACCTTTTCCTTCGCCGTGTCGATGGACTGGTAATAGCGGGGCAGCGCCAGGCTTAGCAGCAGCCCGACGATGGCCAGGACCACCAACAGCTCCACCAGCGTGAAACCCGCGCGCCGCCCGGCGGGCGGCCTCGTCATCGTCGGGACCATGGCCATCACCATCTATTATAGGGAATGCCGTTTAGGCCCAGCCGCGCCTGGGGGGCATAGACGTCGTAGACGTCATCGCCTTCCTGGGGGGCGTCGGCCTCGCTGGCATAGCTGCGCTTGGCCCAGGTGGCGGCGTCCGCCAGGTCCGGATCGGCCGCCAGGGGATTGCGCGGCAGGCGCCGCAGGAAAAAGATCTTGTGGTGGTCGGGATCCCGCTGATCCGGAACCCCCTCCACCAGGATATCCAGATCGGCGGGGTATCCGGTGGTGCCGGCCTCTTTCGGGATGCGGCCGTCGTCACTGGCCTGGTGATAGGCGTCGATGGCCTGGCGGATGTCGTGCAGAGCCCGGCGCAGCTCCGCCTCCCGTTCCCGCTGGCTGGCCACCTGCGCCACGGGCAGGACTATGGTGGCCAGCAGGCCGACGATGGCCAGCGTCACCAGCAGTTCGATCAACGTGAACCCCGCCTGGCGCCCGGTCATGGGCCGGTGATCCGCAGGGTGAATGGGTTGGGCGGCAACAGGGTGAGGGGCACCCCATCCACCCCCGCCGGCGTGGAGGACACCAGCTCAACAGCGGTGGAGGGGGTGGCGGCCAGGGCCTTGAACGTGACCGTCGCCAGCACGCCCTGGGCCGTGGCGCCGGCGCCGGATGTGACGCTGTCGGCGATGGTCAGCTGCCCGTTGCCGGGCAGCCGGGTGGAAAAGCTGGTGGTGGCACCGCCCTGCTTCAGGAACGCGCCCTCGGTGATATTGGTGACCTGCAGCTTGGTGGCGTCATACCCCAAGGTCACCGGCAGGCCGGTCACCGGCTGGGTCGCCTGCGCCAGCAGGCTCAGGGTGACGGTACCGCCCACGGCCACCGGGCTGTTGCCCTGCCATTGCAGTTGCACCGTGCCGCTTCCCGAGACGGCGCCCACCGCCCCCTCCTCCACCGGCAGCGCGCCGGCGGAGGACGTGCCCGAGGAGACGCCGGTGTCGGTGGACGGCATGCTTCCGGGCAAGCCCAGGCCGGCCGGTGCCCCCGATTGCGCCCCCGATTGCGTCCCCTGGGGCGTCGCCGCCTTGGCGGAGCTGGCGGCGGCCGGTGCCGGCACGACGGCCGAGGCCGTGCCCGCTGACACGGCCCCACCGCTGGCCCCGCCGCCCGCGTGCATGCTGGTTTCTGTGCCGGAATTGAACAAGGCCTCACTAGCGTCGGGCCGTTGGATGTTGCGCACCAGGTGGGGCGTGATCGACAGCACGATCTCTGTCTTCTGATCGTCGTCGGTGGTGGCGCCGAACAGCCGGCCCAACACCGGCATGTCGCCTAGGCCGGGCACCTTGTTGCCCGAGGTACGTTCCTGGCTGTCGATCAGGCCCGCCAGCACATCGGTTTCCCCGTTCTTCAGGCGCAGGGACGTGCTGGCCGTGCGGGTGCCGATCTCATAGGCGCTGGTGCCGGTCTGGGTCGTCACCTGGCTGATGATGCTGCTGACCTCCAGCGTCAGCTTGATGCCGACGTTGTCGTCCAGATAGATCGTCGGCTCCACGTTCAAGGTCAGGCCGACGTCGATATAGTTCACCGATTGTGACAGGAAGCCCGTCGATGTCGCGGTGGAGGTGATATTGGGCAGCCGCTGTCCGATCAGGATTTTCGCCTTCTCATGGTTGCGGACGCGGATGCGGGGATTGGTCAGCAGCTTGGTATTGGAGTCCTGAAGGTTGGCGTTGGCCGTGGCGCTGCCGACAGTGACGCCGATGTTGCGGGTGGTCTGGTGCGACAGGTCGTAGAGAGAAACCGCAGACCCCGCCGTGCTGGTGGACGAGGTGGAGGAGGTGGACGTGGACCCGCCGCCGGTTGCGACCGTGGCGCCCAAGGGCGACGGCTGGAATGACGCGCTGGCCGGCCACTGGATGCCCAGGTCCTGCAGCTTGCTGCGCTGGATCTCCAGCACCTCCACGTCCAGCATGACTTCGGGATCGGCCACGTCCTCCACCGCCACCAGCTTTTCCGCCATGCGGATGGCGTCCGGCGTGTCGCGGACGATGACCAGGTTCAGCTTCTCGTCCACCGCGATGTCACGGACCTTGATGATGGTCTTCAGCGTGTTGGCGATGGTCTTCGCCTCGGCGTTGGCCAGGTAGAAGGTGCGGACGCTGAGTTCCTGGTAATCCTTCTGCTTGGCCGGCGTGTTCGGGTAGATCAGCACGGTGTTGCCGTCCATCACCTGCTGTTCCAGCTGATTGGTCATCAGCACCATCCGCACCGCGCCCTCGATGGTGCTGTTCTTCAGGAAGATGGACGTGCGCTGGTCCACCTTGACGTCCTTGTCGAACAGGAAATTGAGCCCCGAGGTGTGGGATATCACCTCGAAGACCTGCTTCAGGGTCACGTCCTTGAATTCGATGGTGATCGGCTTGCGATAGACCTGGGCCAGCCGCGCCTCGGGCGCCGACGCGCTCAGCTTCGCGTCAATGGTGCGCTTCAGCGCCTGGGCGCGCGGATCGGCCGGCGCCTCCGTCAACACGCGCGCAAGGGTGTGGTTGGCCGCGTCCACCTGCCCACGGGCCAGCAGGCTTTCGGCCTCGTTCAGCCAGGTGGATTGCCGCACCCGCGCCTCCAGCGCCGACAGACCATCCTGCGCCCGCTCCGAGGTCGGGTTCAGCGCCAGGGCGTGGCGGTACAGGGCGCGCGCATCGTCGAAAGAGCCCTGGGCCACCAGCCTGTCCGCCCGCTCCACCGTGGTGGTCAGCGCCCGTTCACGCGTCTGCAGATAGGCCGACCGGTACAGGACGTCGCGGGGGTCCTGCCGGGCGGCCTCCTGGAATTTGGCCATGCCCTCCTCAACCTTGCCTTCCTGCACCAGGGCCACGCCATCCTTGTAGGCATCCTGGCCAGCGCAGCCTGTCAGCGCCATGACGGGTAGCATCAGCCAGGCCGCCGCCGTCCGCAGGCCGCCCCGCGCCCGCTTTTCCATGCCCGCCCTCTTCCCGGCGCCCATCAATTTTCCCCACCGATCGTCATGGTCTGCATTTGCTTCAAGGGTAAGTAAGTGAAGGTGAGGACAGGCGGCTTGATGGCGTTCACCACGTACTTCTGCTCAATGACGCTGCCCTCGCGCACGAAGTAGGTCTGGTCGCCGATGGCCAGGTAGACCTCCCACGCCGCGTTCTCGAATTTCCGCCCCAGATAGGTGAACGGCAGGGGGGGCGGGCCTGCCGACGCCCCTGCCCCTTCCGCCACCGTGGCCGCCGGCCGGCCGGCGGTGGGCTCCTCGAACAGATGCGACACCGCCGCCTCACCGTCATGGCCGATCAGCGCCTCTCGCGGTATCAGCGCCAGGATGGCGGGTGTGCGCTTGCGCTTGGCGGCGGGGGTGGCGACCGTTGGGCCCGTGGTCGCCGGCCGTGTCACCGCCTCCACCACCGCGCCGCCGGCGCCGCTGGGCGTGCGGTCGCCGAAAACCGCCAAGCCGGCGGATACCGCGAGGCCCCCGATCATAAGGACGTGCCGGGCCTTCATGGCGCGTGCCCCTTGTCCGGGGAGGCCACCCCCGATGGGGCGGCCAGGTAATCCGCCGGCCCATCCAGGTAGAGGGTGAGGCGCAACCGCGCCTCCACCGACGCATCGCCCACCGCCTGACGCTTGATGCTGATTTCATCCAGCGCCAGGTAGGGCACGGACACCAGCATCTGGCGGCTGAAATCACGAATGGCGGCATAGCGGCCGGTGACGGGCAGCTGCAGGACATAGGTGTAGAACAGCCCGGCCTTGTCATAGGCCAGCTTGTAGTCGCCCTGCACGAGGGTCAGGCCCTGGCGCGCGGCCTCATCGAACAGGACTGCGAGGTCCTGCTCCGCATAGCGCACATCGCCCAGCGCGTCATAGAACGCCTGAAGATTGCGCTGCGCCAGGGGCGGCGGTGGAGCGGGCGGTGCCGGGGCATGCGCGGCCCGGGCGACCCGCGTCGCCGCCAGGTCCAGGTCGGCCTGGCGCTGCGCCACCATGACCCGCAGATACGGCAGGCCGCCCACACACGCGCAGGTCCCGCCCAGTAACAGCGCCCAGGCGATGATCGTGGACCAGCCGGCACGGCCCAGCGCTAAACGTCCGTGCAGCAGCAGGGTGGCCGGCGACAGGATTGGCGCCCTCATGGCGTGCCCCCTTTCGGCATCTCCGCCTGCGGCCAGCCGGCCTCGATCTGGAAATGCAGGGGTTGCCGGCTCTCGGCCGTCTGGTCGGTGCTGTGCTTCACGAGATAGGCGCCGGCCAGGAAAGGCTGTTTCTTCAATTGGGTGACGTAGGCCAGCATGGCCGCGTCATCCGCCCCCGCCCCTTCGATGCGCAGGGTGCCGCGCTTGGCATCCGGCTCCAGCGCCAGCAGGGACAAGGATGGGGGCGTCCCCGCCTCCACCGCGTCCAGCAGATCCCGCCAGGGCAGGTTCAATTGACGGATGGCGGCGTTGACGGCGGCGGCCTGCGCCTCGGGTACCGGCATCTCCTCCACCGGCGCGCGCGGCGCACGACGCGCCGCCAGCGCGTGCTCCGCCCCCGCCACGGCCTCATCCAGATCGGCCAGGCGTTCCAGCCGCCCCCGCGCGACGACGGCCGCCACCAGGCCCAGGACCAGGCCCGCCATGGCCAGCGCCTTGTAGGCCAACGGGGTCAGCGCCATCAGCCGGGCATAGGACGGCGGGGTGAAATCAAGGGTCTGCCGTCTCATCCCGCCAGGGCCCCCGTCCCGAACAGATGGGACAGGACGCGCCCGGCGGCTGGCCATCCCCCCGGCTCAATCCAGCGGATCAGGGGACCGCCATTCCCAGGGCCGGGCCCGTCGGCGGCGATCACGGCGGACAACGAAGGTCCCCGCCGGGCACCGTCATCGTACAGCGCCACGGCGCCGGGGTCGGCCAAGCCATGGCGCAACGCCACCGTCAGCACTTGGCCGCGCAGCCATGCGGCATCGACCGGGCCGGCCGGCAGGGCCAGGCGATGCACGGCCGCGAGGTCGGGGGGATGGCCATCGACACAGCCCAGGGTGATGATCCCGCCGTTATGGGCTCCCCGCCCCTGGACCACGCCCAGCCAGGCACCGTCCAGCCGGCGGCGCACCGCGTTCCAGGCCAATGCGAAACGCGGCGCCACACTGGCCAGGCGCAAGCCGTGGCTGCCGGCGAAGACCTCCAGCGTGTCATACAACGCCGCCGGCATGGCGCACGCCAGGAAGGGGCGGTCCACCGCGCCGCCGCAGGCCAGGCGCCAGGCGCCAGGATCGTCACCGTAAAGCATTTGAAAGCGCATGGCGGCGGCGGCGCGGATATCGCGCATGCCCTGGGCGTTGCGGGGCGGCGGCACCATGAACAGACGTACCTGGTCGTCGCCCAGGGTGACCAGCAGGGGCAGGCCGGAATGACGCTTACCCGCCAGGGCGGCCCCCAGCGCGGCGGACCCCAGTGCGGCGGTCCAATCAGCCTCTGGGGCAGTGGCTACCAGCGGCAGATCCGCCAGGCACCGATCCGCCGCCCAGGCACCGGGCCGGTGGTCCAACCGCACACCCTCGCGCGACAGGTGTAGATGCAGCCGCCCGCCCAGCAGGGTGGACACGGGGCCGTACAGCCGATGGGAAGGCCGGCGGATGGAACTAGGCATGCTGGGTCACCCGTTTGACCTCCGCCAGGGTGGTCTCACCCGCGCGCGCCAGGACCAGCGCCGCCTCGCGCAGGCTGCGCGTGCCGTTGCGGTGCGCCGCCTCCTTGATCTGACGGATGGGACTTTTCTCGACCACCATCTCGCGCAACTCATCCGTCAGGGTCAGGATTTCGGCGATGGCACGGCGGCCCTTGTATCCGGTCCCCCGGCAATCGCCGCAACCGGCGCCCCGGCGGAAAGTGTGGCCGGCGATCCCCTCAAGCGGCAGGCCCAGGCGCAGCAACTCCGCCTCATCCGCCAGGTAATCCGTGGCGCAATGCGGGCAGTTCACCCGGATCAGACGCTGGGCCCAGATGCCGTTCAGGGCCGAAACGAAGGCATAGGGGTCGATGCCCATGTGGGTGAAACGCCCGAACACGTCGAAGACGTTGTTGGCGTGCACCGTGGTCAGCACCAGATGGCCGGTCAGGGCCGACTGCACAGCGATTTCCGCCGTTTCACGGTCGCGGATCTCGCCCACCATGATCTTGTCCGGGTCATGCCGCAGGATGCTGCGCAGCCCTTTGGCGAAGGTCAGTCCCTTGCGCTCGTTCACCGGAATCTGAAGGATCCCGGGCAGTTGATATTCAACCGGGTCCTCGATGGTGATGATCTTGTCCCGGCCGTTGTGGATCTCGGTCAGGGCCGCGTACAGCGTGGTGGTCTTGCCCGAACCGGTGGGCCCGGTGACCAGCAGCATGCCGTGGGGCTCTTCCGCCAGGCCGCGCAGGGTCGCCAGCGACGCGGCGTCGAAGCCCAGGGTTTCCAGGCTGAGCGCGCCGTAGGCCGCCATCATGGCGCGCTTGTCCAGGATGCGGATGACGGCGTCCTCGCCATGGATGCTGGGCATGATGGAAACGCGCAGGTCGATCTCGCGCCCCGCCGCCTCCACCCGGAAACTGCCGTCCTGCGGTATGCGCCGTTCGGCGATGTCCAGTTCCGCCAGCACCTTCAGGCGGCTGATCACCTGCTCCGCCGTTTCCGTGCCGCTGACCGAGGTGCCACGGTCCAGCACGCCGTCGATGCGGTACTTGATGGCCAGGCCGCCCGCCGTGCTTTCCAGGTGGATGTCAGAGGCACCAGCCTTCAACGCGTCGTAAAGGGTGGAATTGACCAGTTTCACCGCCGGGCTGGCGGCCTCGCTGACGGACGCGAAGGACAGGGTGGCGGCGGTGCGCCCGTCGCGCCGGTTCGTGTCGTCCGCCTGGACCACGTTGTCCATGGCCCGGGCGGTTTCCTCCAATTTGGACAGGTAGGCCTGGACATCGGACCGTAACGCCAGGGCCACGCCCAGGCCGCCCTGCCCGGCCGTCAAGGTTTCCAGCCAGGTCAGCAGATCGGCATCGAAGGGGTCGGAAACCACCCCCAGCAACGGTGGGCCGCCCGCCTCCGCTGGGGGCCGCAAGAGGGCTGTGTGCCGCTGCATGGCGCGCGACAACGGCAGCAGGTCCAGGGCGTCGCCCATGGCCAGCATGTCCGCGGTCCCCAGCACGGGCAAGGACAACAGGCGGCCCAGCCGGGCCAGGCGCTGGCGCGGGTCGCCACCCGCCAGGGCGTCGAACTCGCCCAGGATGCCCCGGCCGCCACGGGCGGCGGCACGCGCCCGGCGCAGCAACGCCGCGTCCTCCGTCAGGGTATCGGAAATGGCCTCGGGATGGATCATTGCAGACTGTCCGCCAGATCGAAGATGGGCATGTAGAGCAGGACGACGATGGCGCCGACGATGATGCCGATGCCGGCCATCAGCAGCGGTTCGAAAACTCGGGTGAAGCGGTCGATCCAGCGCCCGATTTCGCCATCGTAGAATTCCGCCGACCGGGTCAGCATGGCCCCCAGCTCGCCCGACCGTTCGCCGACGCGCAGCATGCGCAGCGAGATGGGGGTGGTGAGGCCATTGCCGTCGAAGGCATCGGACAGGGGGGTGCCCGCCTGCACAGCCTCGCTGGCCCGGCGCAGACGGGCCGCCATTTCCGGCGACATCATGCCCAGGATGGCATCCATCGCGGCCACGACGGTGATGCCCCCCTCCAGCAGCATCCCCAAGGTCAGGTACAGACGTGACAGCTCATAGATGTGCACCCGGCCGCGCATGCCCGGAATTAACGACAGAAGCCGGCCCACCCCGCCCCGCCGCACCGTTCCCCGCACGGCGGCCACCAATGCCGCCAGGATGGCGACCGCGCCCACCGCCAAGGGCAGCGCGTGGCCGTGGGCGAAGCGCCCCCAGTCCATCAGCACCCGCGACATGAACGGCAGGGAACGGCCCGTGCCCTGGTAAATCTGGGCGAAGCTGGGGACGACGTACCCCACCAGGAAGAAGGAGACGGCCCCGCCCACCAGGGCCAGGATGCAGGGATAGATCGCGGCGCTGACCACCTTGCCGCGCACCCCGTCCACCCGTAGGCGATAGTCCAGATAGCGCCCCAGCGACCGCGGCAGGTCGCTGGTTCCCTCCGCCGCCTTGACGATGCCGATGTACAGCGGTGGGAAGTGATAGGGCTGCTCCGCCAGCGCCGCGGAAAAGCGCTTGCCATCGCGCAGGCCGGCCAGCAGGCGCTGCAGAATGCCGCGCACGCCCTCGTTGGCCTCCTTCTCCAGCAGCGCCTCCAGCCCCTCCACGATGGACAGGCCGGCGGTCAGCAGGGCCAGAAGTTCCTGGCTGAACAGCACCAGCGACCAATGCCGGGACGTGGCGCCCCGCCCGCGCAGGCTGGCGGCCGGCCTCACCTCCGCCGGGAACAGCCCGCGCAGCGCCACCTGGCGGCGCGCGTCCGCCTCATCCTGGGCATCCAGGGTGACTTGGGACACGAGATGGTCGGGCGACAGCGCCCGTACCTCATAGCGCATCTATACCGCCTCCCCCTTCCGTCACTCGTTGCTGAGGTCGGCGTCGGGGCCGGTGCCGCCCGGCTGGCCGTCGCGGCCGTATGACTGGATGGCGAACTCCCCCTTGTCGCCCGGCGCGCGATACAGGTAGGCGTGCCCCCAGGGATCGGGGATGATGGCCTTGCGCAGGTAAGGCCCGTTCCACTTGTCGCCATCGGCGGCAGGCCGGGTCATCAGCACGGCCAGGCCTTCCTCCGTCGTGGGGAAACGGCCCATGTCCAGGCGGAAATTATCGACGGCCTTGGCGTAGGCCTCGATCTGGGCCTTGGCCGTCGTCACCTCCGACTTGGCGACCTGCGCGAAATACTTGGGCCCCACATAAGAGGCCAGCAGGCCGATGATCAGCACCACGACCAACAATTCCAGCAGGGTGAACCCCCGCGACCGCGCGGTATCGGCCCGGTATCGCCGCGCCATCCGTCCCATCATCCCGGTCATTTCGCTTTCCCCACTTGCAAAGGCTTTGGGGGATGGCGCCGCCATCCCCCGGATATCACCGTTTCACTGCTTTTATTAAGGGCCGCCCCTTACCAGCCGATGCCGAACACCGCATGTTCCGGCGTGCCGGTCTGGATGGTGGAGCTTTGGTCCGACACGTCGTCGTAGGCGAAGCCGTAGGCCAGGCCGCCGACGCTGTGGTCATGCCAGAACTTGGCGTACCAGTTGGCCGGGCTGGCCTGATACCAGGTCGCCGGTGTGGCCCAATCCCCCGCGCTGTCCATGATGTGGCGGTTGAAGGCGGCGCACAGCTGGGCTTCCAGCGCCAGTTCGGTGGCGTTGCCCGTGGCCAGGGCCCCGGCCCCCCGCAGCACATCCTGCGTCGTCGGCTTGTTGATGACGAAGGTGCCGCCGACATAGGCGCCGTTACCCAGGTTGGCCTCGGTGAAGACCATCTGGCCCCCCTGGACTTGACCCACGAAGCGGCGGCTGCCGCCCCACAGATCTATGGTCAGGGTGTTGGTGGTGTAATAGGTCCAGATTTGGGTGATGTAGCTGTCGAAATAGGCGGCGTTGGCCTGGCCGGTGTCGAAGGTGCTGTTGTAGGGCGCCATGATGCGGTAGGGCGACAGCGGGGCCGTGTGGAACTCCGCCGGCGTTTCCGCCAGGTAGGCGTTGTAGAGCGAGGCGCGGCTCTGGTTCAGGCCGGTTTGCTTGTGGAAGGTGTTGTGGGCACCGTACACGTCCAGCAGCAGCGGCAGGCCGAACTGGTCCACCTGGGTCGTGTTGATCCACAACCCGGCGTCATTGTACGTGAACTCATACCAATCGTAATAGACGTTGATGTTCGGGTCGGTGGCGTTGAGCGGATTGGGGCCCGCATACCCCACCTGGTTGTTCGCGTCCGCCAGGATCTTGATGTACAGCGGCCCGCCCAAGGCCACGAACACGCGGCCGGAGTCCATCTTGGGCAGCTTCAGCGTCTTGGCCTGCGCCAGGGTGAAGAAGTAGTTGCTGTAGTTCTGCCCCCCGGCGGTCAGGTGTCCCGCCGCGTCGTTGTCGGTGATGCTGGCCGGCATCAGGGTGCCGTCCGGCTTCAGCCAAGCGAATTGGCCCGTTGCCGGATTGCGTCCGATCACCGCGACATAGACCTGGTCGTCGGTGAAGGCGCCGTTGGTGTTGTTTTGCAAATCGACACCAACGAAGCCGGGATAAACGGTGTAGGGCAAGCCGCCGGTGGTGACCGTCAGGATGGCGGCGGCCGAGGTCACGGTCGCCCCCTGGGCATCAGTCACCACCACCGCGAACCGCGCCCCATCGTCACCGGCCACCGTGGCCGGGGTGCTGTAGCTGGCGCTGGTCGCGCCGGCGATGGCGACGCCGTTCTTGGTCCATTGGTAGGTGAAGGGACCGGTGCCGCTGACGGTCACGGTGAAGGCGGCGCTGCCCCCCGCAGCCACGGTCTGGTTCTGCGGCTGGCCGGTGATGGCCGGCGGCTGGGCCACTTGGTTGTTATAGACCTGGAAGCTGAACAGGGAATAGCCGTAGGCCGATGACCGCTGCGTTCCGTAAAGGCGGACATAGCGGGCCGTGACGGGGGCGAAGCTCAAGTCTTCGACACCGCCCTTGCCGTCCGTCTGGCTGTAGGCGGTGGTCCAGGTCTGGCCGTCATTGGACGCCTGGATTTGATAGGCCACGCCGTGGGCGTTTTCCCAGGTCAGGATCACGCGGTTGAAGGTCTGGGCGCTGCCCAGGTCGACCATGATCCAGGACGGATCGACGAAATCCGACGACCAGCGCGTGGCCGGATCGCCATCCACCGCGTTGGCGGCAGGATAGGCCGGGCTTTCCAGCTTGCTGGAGGTCGCCAGCTTGCCCGCCGCCAGGTCCACCGCCGCCGAGCGCGGCCCGAAGGTCACAGCCAGGGTGTGGTTGGCCAGCACGTTGGTGAAGGTATAGACGGTCTTGGGTCCAACGTCCTGGCCGTCCACCGTGACACCCGTCACGGCGTAGCCGTCAGCCGGCGCGAAGGTGAAGGTGGGGTCGGCCCCCTGCAGCACCTGGGCGGTACCGCCGGGGTTGATCGCGCCATTGGCCCCCGCCGTGGCGGTCACGGTGAATTTGGGCGTGGTGGCGGTGTTGTAGACCTCGAACTCCCACAACGAGTAGCCGTACGGGCTGGCGCGCCGCACACCCTGCATGCGGACATACCGGGCCTGGACGGTGGGGAAGCTGATGTCCTCATCCCCACCCTTGCCGTCGGCTTGGTTGTAAACCGTGTTCCAGGTGCCGCCATCGGCCGACGCCTGGATCTGATAGGCGCCGCCGTAGGCGTTCTCCCACCGCAGGACCACGCGGTTCACCGCCTGGACCGAGCCCAGATCGACCGCGATCCAGGCCTGGTCGTCAAAGTTGGAGGAGAAGCGCGACCCCAGGTTGCCGTCGCCGGCGTTAGCGGCGGAATAGCCGTCGTTTTCCGCGCCGCTGGCGATCATGGGCATGCCCAGCGCCAGGTTGGCGTTGCCAGACGCCGGCAAGGTGCCCGCGCCCGAGCCCGCGCCGGGCGTGGTGGTAACGGGCGGCGGCGTCACCGTCAGGGTGGCGGCGTCGCTGGTGACGCTGCCGGCCACGTTGGTGACGACCACGGTGATGGCGGCCGCGTTGTCGGCCATAGCCAACGCCGCCGTGGTGAAGGCGGGGGTATCGGTGACCGCCAGCAGCTTCCCGTTCTCATACCACTGGTAGGTGAAGGGGGCGGTGCCGGTGGCCGCCACGGTGAACTGGGCCGTCTGCCCGGCCGTCGCCGTCACGCTGGCGGGCTGAGCCGTCAGCGTCGGCGGGGTCGGCATATCGAACACCTGGAAGGACCACAGGGAGTAGCCGTAGGGGCCGGACCGCTGCGTCGCGTTGAGGCGGACATATTGGGCCGTCACCTCGGGGAAGGAGATGTCCTCGATCGCACCCTGGCCGGCGGCCTGGGTGTAGACCGTGGTCCAGTTCTTGTTATCTGTGGACACCTGGAGTTGATAGCCGACCGCGTAGGCGTTCTCCCACGTCAGGACGATGCGGTTGAATGCCTTGGCGGCGCCCAAATCCACCTGCAACCAGGCCGTGGGGCCGGCTTTGGACGACCAGCGGGTGCCCGGGTCGCCGTCCACCGCGTTGCTGGCGGGATAGCCATCCCCCTCGATCTCGCTCGACGTGGCGTTCTGGTGCAGGGCCAGGTCCACCCCCGCCGAGGCGACGCTGAACGTGGCCGCCACGGTGTGGGGGGCCTGCACGTTGATGAAGGTGTAGCTGCCCACCTGGCCAATGCTTTGTCCATCCGCCACGATCCCGGTCGCCGCGTAGCCGGCGGCGGGCTGGAAGGCGAACGTCTGGTTGGCGCCGGCATAGACCGGCACCGATCCGCCGGGGACGACGGCGCCATTGGCACCGGCCGTCGCGGTGATGGTGTATTGCGGGGTGTTGGCGGTGTTGTAGACCTCGACCTCAAACAGCGAGTAACCGAAGCCGCTGGCCCGCTTCACACCCTGCATGCGGACATACTGGGCCTGGGTGGCGGTGAAGCGCAGATCCTCGTTCCCGCCCTTGCCATTGTTCTGGGTATAGACGGTCTTCCAGTTCTGGTTGTCGGTCGACGTCTGGATCAGGTAGGCGCTGCCGTAAGCCGCCTCCCACCGCAGGACCACGCGGTCGACAGTCATGACGGAGCCCAGGTTGACGGTGATGGATTCCGCGTCGGTGGGGCCGGACGACCAGCGGGAATTCAAGTCGCCGTCCACCGCGGACGAGGCGGGGTAGCCATCACCCTGGTCGCTGGTGGCGACCGCGGTCTTGCCGGCGGCCAAATCCGACGCGGGCGACTTGGTGGGTGGGGTCAGGGGGTTGGTGGGCGCGCCGCCACCCCCATTGCCGTCACCCCCGTTTCCGCCACCGGTGTTGCCGCCGGTGTTGCCATCCCCGCCCGTGCCGGCGCCGCCCCCCGTGGCCGGGCCCAGCGTCAGGACGGCCGCGGTGCTGGTGGCGCTGCCGCCGCCATTGGTGACGATGACGCTGAAGGATGCGCCGTCGTCGCTCGCCTTGAGCGGGGCGGTGGTGAAGCTGGGCACGGTGGTGATGCCCACCCCCACGCCATTCTCCAGCCACTGGTAGCTGAAGGGGCCGGCCCCCGTGACGGTGACCGTGAAGGTCGCCGTGCCGCCCAGCGGCGCGGTCTGGTTCGACGGCGATGCGGTGATCACCGGCGCCGCCAACGGCGCCCCGGCGACGCACAGCGCCCAGCCGGGGGAGTTATCAATGATCTGGGAGGAGGACTGACCGGCCGAAGAGACGAAGTAGGCGCGGTCGGCTTCACCGGGGACGTTGGTCTCGGTCCAGGTGCTCCACGGGTTGGGGAAGGCGCAGGCCGCATAGTTGCTGCCGGCGATGGTCAGCACCTCATCCTGGGTGGGCAAGCGCATGCCGACGGACGCGCAATACTGCTCGGCCACGGGCCGGGTGAACTGCGCCCCCTGCTGGGAATAGGTCGTGACGTACTGCTGCCAGGTCAGGCCGCTGGCGTTGTCCACCACCGTGGGCACGAAGGGGCCGTTGGGGATACCGGGGATGGGGGAGATGTAGGTGCCCGACTTGGCCGGCTGCGGGGTGTAGCGCTCCGCCGCCGCGCCGCACTGGGGCACGTCGTACACCTGGAACTCAAACAGGGAGTAGCCATAGTCGGTGGCCCGCTTGGTTCCGAACATCCGCACATAGCGGGCGGACGTGCTGGGGAATTGCAGGGTTTCCGTACCCCCCTTGCCCACCGCCATGCTGACGCCGTCCGTCGGATACACCGTCGTCCAGTTCTTGGTATCACCCTCGTCGTTGGAAACCTGAATCTGGTAGGCAGCGGCGTGGGCGTTTTCCCAGTTCAGCACGACCTCGTCGAAGGTCCGGATGCTTCCCAGATCGACGCCGACCCAGGACGGGTCGATCTGCGGCGCCGACGACCACCGCGTGGTGATGTCGCCGTCGAAGGCGTACTTCGACGTCAGGCCGGCGTTCTGCTCACTGCTCTCAAAAGAGGCCTTGCCCGCCGCCAGGTTGGTGCCGTTGCTGCCGCTGACCGACAGGATGGCGGGGTTGCTGGTGACGCTGCCGGCCACGTTGGTGACCGTGACGGTATAGCTGCCCGCGTCGGCGGTCTGCGCCGACGGGATGACGTAGTTGGCGGCATCGGATCCGACGGCCACGGCGTCATGCATCCACTGATAGTGGAGTGGCGCCGTGCCGGAGGCCAAAACCGACAGCACCACCGTCTGGTTGACCGACACCGCCTGGCTGGCCGGGGCGGTGACGATGGAGGGCGGGTTGGCAGCACCCACCGTGAGGACGGCGGCGGCCGAGGTGACGGTGCCCGCCGTGTTGGTGACCACCACGGTGAAGCTGGCGCCGTTGTCCGCCAACGTCAGGACGGGCGTGTTGTAAACGGACGCGGTCGCGCCGGAAATGGCGGTCCCGTTCCGATACCACTGATAGCGCAGCACGGGCGAGCCGGTGGCCGTCACGCTGAAGGCGGCGTTCTGGCCGGCGATCACCGTCTGGGGCTGCGGCTGGGCGACGATGGCGGGCACCGTCGGCGGCACCACGCTCAGCAGGGCCGATTTGGAGGTCACGCTGGTGCCCGAGGCATTGCTGACGACGACGCTGTAGAGGGCGCCGTTATCGGTCAACGCGGTGACGGGGGTGGTGTAGCTGTAGCCGGTCGCGCCGGGAATGGCCACGCCGCCCCGCTGCCACTGGTAAGTCAGGGGCGTCGACCCGGCGGTCAGCACCGTGAAGGTGGCCGACTGGCTGACGGTGACGGTCTGATCCTGCGGCTGGGTGACGATGGCCAGCGCGCTGGAGGGGGCCGCAGGCACGGACAGGCTGCCGTTGCTGCCCAGCGTGGGCCCGGTGATCGGCATGATCTGGAAGCTGGCGGTGCCCGCCCCCAAACCCGGCGCCGTGGCGGTGACCTTCACCGTGCCGGGGGTGAACTGCGCGCGCACGGCAATGCGGGTGATGCCACCCTCCGCCGTCAGGTTGGGGTCGCCCGGGGCGTGATAGCTCTGCCCCTGGCCCGCCGTCACATAGTGGTCGGCGCCGCCGCGATAGGTGCCGGGACCGCTGACCGCGAAGGTCAAGGTCGGCGACACGTCCGGCACGCGCACGCCATTGGCGTCGACCACCTCGGCGGTGATGAAGGCGGCGTCGGTGCCATTCGCCTGCACGGTGAAGGCGACGTTGTTGGGACGCACCAGTTCCGGGGTCACGGTCAGGCGGATGTGGTCGGGGGCGCCGGCCGTCACCTGGGTATCCTGCACCGGGTTGCCGGCGGCATCGGTCACCACGCGGGCATTGCTGTCCAGGCATTGGGCGGTGAGCGTGCCGGCGGCCCACATCACGTCCCAATGGGCCTGGGTTGGCAGCAGCGTGGTGTTCCGGGTCATGTCACCGCTGACGTCGGTGGTGACGGGGTTCGGGGTCATGTCGCCGCCCTGCCGCAGGCCATTCAGCAGCAGGCGAACCGACGGACAGTTGGAAAAGGCGTTCACCCGCACCTGGCCCGTGCGATTCCAGTGATAGGCCAGCTTCACCACCGGCTTGGTGTCGAAGGACGTCCAGGCGGCCTGGTAGATGTAGTACAGCAGCCGGGGCAGACGGTTGGCATCCATCATGGACGCGCCATTCCCGCGGATGGATTCCGGGGTGTGGCCGCTGGCGACGCCGGTGGGCGAACCGGGGCCGTCCACCTGGGTCACGATCTCACCCGGGGTGTCCGCCAGGTACCAATGGGCCATGCCGAAGGACTTGATCGCCACGCTCTTCACCCACTGCTTCATGTACAGCGCGGCGAACGGCAGTTCGTAGTCATAAAGGTCGCGACCAACGCCGTTGTCCCAGTATTCCGAGCCCCAGGCCGGCACGTTGGGGTTGGCGGTCTTGACGCCGATATCGCAGCCATCGCCCGAGCAGCCGAGGATGTCACCATTCGCCGGGTTGGGCGTGCGATCGGACTGGGCACGGGTCAGAACGGGGTCCCACACCTCCGACAACGCTTTCAGGCTTTGCGCCAAGGTGGTGTCGGTGACGCCGTTGTTCGCCTCCCACGCCAGGACCGACGGGTTGTTGCGGTCGTGCACGATCATGTCACGGTGCACTTCCTTCTTCAGTTCCACGTCCTGGGTGTTGGCGGTGCAGCCGTTGACGTAGGTGGTGCCAGGGCAAAGCGTGGCGAAGCCGTTCTCGCCGTCGCCGCTGGGCTGGATCATCATCACGCCATACGCGTCCGCCGCCGCCAGGAACTCGGGCCCCTGCGCGGAATGGCCGGGCCTGTACAGGCTGCCGCCGGCATTGGCCAGCAGGGCAACATCGCGCCATTGCTGTTCTTCCGGCACAGCGGAGCCCAGGGCGGGATAGTCATAGCGACCGGACGCACCCCAGAGGTAATGGGCGTGGCCGTTGATGATGGGAAAGTTCTGGTCCCAGCTGATGGTGCGGATGCCCAGCGGCGTGGTCGTGGCATCGACCACCACGCCGTTGACGCTGACGGTGTGGACCACCGTGTACAGGTAGGGCTTACCCCACTGGCTGTTGTTCGGATACCAGAGCGTGGGGTTTTCCACCGTCAGCGTCTGGTCGAAGATCGCCGGCGGCGGGGCGGCATCCGGCGCGTTGCGCGCGGGCGTGGCTGGCAGCGGACTGGCGGCCACCGTCTTGGTGTCCTGGGCCGTGGCGACGACATTGCCGCTGGCGTCCACGATCTGGGTGTTCAAGGTCACCGTCTGGTCGGTGCCGTATTCATTGGCGACGTTGGTCTGCACGCGAATGGTGGCGGAGGCGTCGCTGGCCGCCACCGTGGAGACATAGGTGCCCCAGGTGTTCAGGACGGAATAGGTGTTGCGGGGAATGTGCACGCGGTCGGTGATGTACATCCACACCGGGCGGAACAGCCCGCTGTCCGCCTGACCGAAGCGGAACGCGCCCGCGAAGTTAGGGTTGGTGAAAAAGGCGTCACCGCGCGCGACCTTCACCGCCAGCACGTTGTCCGTGCCGTCGAACTTCACATAGTCGGTGATGTCGACGATGAAGGGGACGAAACCCACGACATGGGTGGCGTTCGGGTTCACCAGGCTGTTGCCCTGGATGAAATGGCCGTTGATGTAAACCTGGGCGCCCATGTGGGCGCCCTCGAACTCCACGAAAAGCTTCCGTGTCGCGTATGACGCGTCCAGTGAGAAGTGCTTTCGATACCAGGTGATGTTGCCGGTCAGCTGTCCCTGGCCACCACCGGATTCCATGTTCAGGAAGGTGTCGTTGTCGCTGGGGCTTTGTGGAACGCCGACCGACGACCACACCTCCTTGGTGTTGGCCGGGCTGTCGTCATAGGCCGGGCTCATGGCATTGGCGGGATCGCCATCCTTCAGATAGCGCCAGGGCGTTTCACCCAGATTGATGGTCACCCGGTTGGACGGCGGCAGAACCCCGCTGTCCGCGAATGCCACGGACATTCCTAGAATGCCGCCAATAACAGACGCCAGAATGAGCGTCTTGGCCAGGAATAGAAACGCCCCCAACGCACGCATTACCATTTTTATGCTCCATTCGCCTGGAGAGCCGCCGGTCTTCTCTTGTAGAGGCGCCATTTCACAGACGCGCCTTCCGGTGGCCTATTACATCCACCCAGGCGTCATGCAATTTTTTGTAATTGCTGAAATGTTTCTTAAAATGGCCACCAATATAGTACGAAAGGCATGGCCATTTTAGATGGAAGCGCGATTAGGTATGGGTGACACTGCCCATAAGGGGTTAGCGAAAACTAATTTTTGTTAAGTGGCAAAAAGAAATATACTGAAAAAAGCAATATTCCCGCTCCAGCACTCCGCCAGAAAGGGGGGCGATGGCCGAGCCTCTGCCCACAAATACCTCTTCAGCACAGTTTCTGGCGGCCTATTTCTTCGCGGGCAAAGAACAAAAATTCGGCGAATTGGTACAAAAATATCAGCGGCCTGCGAAAGCTGGCTTGCCCGCCCCACCCGAATCGGCATCGGGTAAACAGGCCACCATGATTAAGGCATGGTCATGGCAGCTGATTCCGGGTAGCTGATGGCTTGCCAGCCTCAGCCCCCACCTGAGGTCCGGCACCCAAAGCCCAGGCCTTAGGCATTGATCTTGCTGACATTTCTTCCCTTGATCCTTATCGCGCCCATTATCGGCAGCTTTCTTGGCGTGCTGGTGGAACGGTTACCGGCCGGCCGGCCCGTGGCGTGGGCGCGCTCCTGCTGCGATGCCTGTGGCCATATCCTGGGAACGTTGGATCTGATCCCCATCGTTTCTTTCCTGATGGCCCGGGGCCGCTGTCGGCACTGCGCCGCCCCCATCCCCCCTTTTCATCTGCATATCGAGCTGGCGGCCCTGCTTCCGGCCGCCATCATGGTGGGCGTCGCGGGGACGCTGGGGATCGAAGACCCGTTGACCCTATGGGCGGGCGCGGGCCTGGGGTGGACGCTGCTGGCCCTGGCGCTGATCGACATGCGTCATATGATCCTGCCCGACGCCTTGACCTTGCCGCTGGTTGCGGCTGGCTTGGCGCTGGCGTGGGTGCAGGCCGGCACGATGCCCGTCGATCATGCGGTGGCGGCTGCGGCCGGGTATGGTGGTTTAGTCGCGCTCAATCTGGTTTATCGCGCCGTGCGCGGGCGCGATGGAATGGGCCGGGGGGATGCCAAGCTGCTGGCCGCCGGCGGCGCCTGGCTAGGGCTGGCGGCCCTGCCCCATGTGCTGCTGCTCAGCGCCACCTGCGGGCTGTTGGCGTTTGCCTTCAGCAGGGCCCTCGGCAAGCCGTTGGATCCGGCTGCCCCCATGCCCTTCGGTCCCTGTCTGGCCTTCGCGATTTGGGTCTGCTGGTTGCTGTCGCTGGCATAGCGTCTGGCAGCCGCCGAGATCAATGCAGCCGGCGTGGTGGCCGTGATGGATCTCGGCGGCGCGGCGCTTGACGCACCCACTGGTTGCCTCCCGGGCACGGGATGTCCAGACTGCCCTGGCGCCCGACACCGCAAAGGGAACAAGCCTGATGGACATGCCCGGCAACCTGTTGACCGCCCTGCCCCCGGCCCTGGACGCGGAATGCTTCACCGACATCCTGCGCCGACCCGGCTGTCGCATAGAGCGCATCGTGTCCCAAGGGCAGGTGACGCCGGTCGACCGGCCTTACGTCCAGGCGCACGACGAATGGGTGCTGGTCCTGGCCGGCGCCGCGCGGGTGGAGATGAACGGCACGGAAACGGCCCTGGCGCCCGGCGACCACCTGTTCATCCCGGCCAACGCCCGCCACCGGGTGACCTTCACCGACTTGGACCCGCCCACCGTCTGGCTGGCCATCCATATCGGCGAAGCGGCCGTCTGAGCGTCACACCACCAGCGAGGATAGGGCCGGGGGCTGGCTTAGCAGGTCGGCCACGATGCGCAGGCTTTGCGCCAGGTCGTCACGGCTGGCGGCGGCACCCAGGCCCAGGCGCACCGCCTCAGGCGGCGTGCCCAGCGCGAAGGCGTCGCTCGGCACGACGCCGATGCCCACGGTGCGCAGGCGGGCGGCGAACTCACCCCGGGTCCAGGGCGGCGAGAGACGCAACCAAATGTGAAATCCTTCCGGGTCGGCGCTGATGGCGTCGGCCGGCAGGATCTCGGCGGCCAGGGCCTGGCGGGCCGCCGTCTCTCCCCGGATCGCTTCAAGCACGCGGGCCGCCGTGCCGCCCATGATCCAACGCGTGGCCAGGGCCGCCGTAAGGGGGGACGCCATGGCGGCCGTGGCCCGCAGGGCCCCGGCCAGCCGTGCCGCCGCCCGCGTATCCGGCGTCACCAGATAGGCAATACGCAGGGCCGGGGCCAGGCACTTGGCCAATCCCGCGATATGATAGGTGATGTCGGGCGCCAGGGCTGCGAAGGGCGGCACCGGTGTCCGCGGCAGGGCGCCGTAGGCGTCGTCCTCGATAATGGCGACGCCGTAAGTTCGGGCGATGGCGGCCAGGACCGTGCGCCGCCCCTGGGGAATGGTCAGGGTCGTCGGGTTTTGGATGGTGGGGCAAGTGTAGAAAGCCCGCGGCCGGTGAGCGGCGCACAGGGCCTCGAACGAGTCAGGCAGCGGGCCTTGCGCGTCCCCGAGCACGGCCATCGGCTGCAGGCGCAAGTGGGCGGCGAGCGAGAGGAAACCGGGATAGCTCAAGCCTTCCGCCAGCACGACGTCGCCAGACGCCGCGACGCCGCTCAGGGTGGTCAACAGGGCACCCTGAGCCCCCGGGCAAACCAGGGTGCGTTCCACCGCCAAGTCTGGCAGCCGGGTTGCCAGCCAGGCCATACCGGCGGCACGGTCGCGCACGCTGCCCCCCGGTTCCTGATAGCGCATCAGCAAATCCAGGCCCCCCGACGCCTCCAGCTCCGCCATCGCAGCCCACATGTCGGCCGACAGGGCCGCATCGTCGAAACGCGGTGGCAGGTTCATGCTCATGTCCACCATGCCTCCGGTGGCGGCGAGCCCCCCTCCTCGGGAAACGGGCGCCGGCTGAGGCGCGCGGGATCGGACATAAGTGCCCTGGCCCACCCGGCCCTCCACCAGCCCCCGGCGCCGCGCCTCGGTATACGCGCGGCTGACGGTGGTGAAGTCTATGCCCAGCTGGTCCGCCAAAGCGCGTTGGGGGGGGAGGCGCGTGCCTTCGGACAGCCGGCCCGACGCGATGTCGGCTGCGATGGCGTCGGCAATCGCCAGATAAACGGGTCCGGCCACCTTGCTGACAACAGGCCTCCACTGAGCGCTCGTCATGTCTCCATCCCTTGCAGGCATCTTGTGATCCATATATATGGATATTGTATGTTGCTGCCAACGGGGCAGGCGCCCACAGCATAAGTTTATAGGTATGCCCGCCCAGAGATGGATGGAAAAATGAATCTGAACGCGAGATTCCAGGCGTTGCTTGCCGACATGAAGCTGGAGGGCCGCTATCGCACCTTCATCGAGCTGGAGCGTCTCGCCGGCGCCTTCCCCGCCGCCCTTTGGCGGGCGCAGGATGGCCTGCGGCGCCATGTCACCGTGTGGTGCAGCAACGATTACCTGGGCATGGGCCAGAACCCCGACGTCCTGGCGGCGATGCACCAGAGCCTGGACTTCTCCGGCGCCGGCACCGGCGGAACGCGCAACATTTCCGGCACCAACCGCCAACATGTGGCGCTGGAGGCGGCGCTGGCCGACCTGCATGACAAGGAATCGGCGCTGATCTTCACCTCGGGCTGGATATCCAACCTGGCGGCGCTGGGCACGCTGGGTCGCGCCCTGCCCGGCTGCGCCATCTTTTCCGACGCGCTCAACCACAACTCCATGATCGAGGGCATCCGCCGCTCCGGCGCGGAGCGCTTCATCTTCCGTCACAACGACGTGGCGCACCTGGATGAATTAATGGGCCAAGTGGCGCCGGACCGGCCCAAGATCGTGGCCTTTGAAAGCGTCTACAGCATGGACGGCGACGTCGCCCCCATCGCCGCCATCTGCGACGTCGCGGAAAAGCATGGTGCCATCACCTACCTGGACGAGGTGCACGCCGTGGGGCTTTACGGCGCCCGGGGGGGCGGGGTCGCGGAGCGCGACGGCGTAGCCCATCGCGTGACCTTGATCGAAGGCACGCTGGCCAAGGCCTTCGGCGTCATGGGCGGCTATGTCGCCGGCCCGGCGCTGATGATGGACGTCATCCGCAGCATGGCCGACAGCTTCATCTTCACCACCTCGCTCTGCCCCCACCTCGCCGCCGGCGCGCTGGCCGCGGTGAACCATGTCGCCACCCACCCGGAGGAGCGCGCGGCCCTGGCCCGCAATGTGGAGACGCTGCGCGGCATGCTGCTCGCGGCCGGCATCCCGGTGATGGACAGCGCCAGCCACATCCTGCCGGTGCTGGTGGGGGACGCGCATCTGTGCAAGCGCACCAGCGACCTGCTGTTGCAGGAGCACGACATCTATGTCCAGCCCGTCAACTATCCCACCGTCCCCCGGGGAACGGAACGATTGCGCATCACCACCACCCCCTTCCACACGCAGGAGCACATGCGGGCGCTGGTCTACGCGCTGAGGACAGTCGGCCGCCAACTGGGCTGGGTCGAGCAACGCGCGGCCTGATTCTGCCGGAAAAGATAGGACGCTCTATACGAAATTGTATGGAATTGGCCATCCTTGACGGGGCCGAGGTCGCGGCCGTTTGTGCCCGGAACGACGCCCCCAGCCTGGAACAGGAACGGAAATCCGGGCGATGATGGGTCGGGCGTGTTTTCCGTCAACACAGCCAACTGTTTTCGCGGCTTGCCAAGCTCGCCCCAGGAACCATACAAAGCATACATACAAATACCGCCTTCCCGGCACTTCTGTAGGTTGCGCAGGCCGGAAATTGTATGGAGAGGATTGCGGTGTGTTAACGAACCAGATCAAGACCGCCGTGCGCCATGCCGGCGGCATCGCGTCACGGGCTTGGCGCCGGCCGGCCCAGACACTCGCCCCCCTGGCCCTGCTAATGCTGTCGGGCTGTGGCGATATCGAGCTGCTGAACCCCAAGGGCACCATCGGTGAACAGGAAAAAACCCTGATCCTGCTGGCCCTTGGGCTGATGCTCCTGGTGGTCATCCCGGTGATGGTGCTGACCGTGGTGTTCGCCTGGCGGTATCGCGAGACGAACACCAAGGCCACCTACGCGCCGAAATGGTCCCATTCCAACCGGATCGAGGTTGTGGTGTGGTCCATTCCCTGCTGCATCATCATCTTCCTGGCGCTGCTGATCTGGCGCACGACGCACGAGCTGGATCCCTACCGCCCGCTGGTGGCCAAAGCCGAACCCGTGCGGGTGGAGGTGGTCGCCCTGAACTGGAAGTGGCTGTTCATCTATCCCGACTACGGCATCGCCTCGGTCAACCGGCTGGAACTGCCGGTGGACACGCCCGTCAACTTCACGCTGACGGCGCAGTCGATGATGAACTCCTTCTTCATCCCGCAGTTGGGCAGCCAGATCTACGCCATGGCCGGGATGCGCACCCAGCTGCACCTGATGGCCAACCAGCCGGGCACCTATGCCGGCCTGTCCTCCGCCTTCAGTGGCGAGGGTTTCTCCGACATGCATTTCGATGCCGTGGCCGTGGACCGCGCCGGCTTCGACGCCTGGGTCGCGGAGGCCAAGGCGGCCCCGGCCACCCTGGACGCCGACGTCTACAAGGCGCTGTCGGCCCCCAGCGTAAAGCATCCGGTGACCCTGTACGGCACCGTCGAATCCGGCCTGTTCGACCAAATCGTCGACCAGTTCATGCCGGCCATGGCCTTCAACGACAAGCTGGCGCTGTGCACCGCCCCCCGGGCCCCCTCACCAGCCCAGGCCCAGTCCACGCCCAAACCTTCATCCGTCACGGAGTAACGCCGCGATGTTCGGAAAACTGACCCTGGCGGCCATCCCCTGGGATGAGCCCATCATTATGGGAACGGGCGCCGTCGTCGCCCTGGGCGGCCTGGCCCTGCTGGGCCTGATCACCTATTTCGGCAAGTGGCGCTATTTGTGGGATGAGTGGATCACCAGCGTCGATCACAAGAAGATCGGCGCCATGTACTTCATCTTGGGCCTGGTCATGCTACTGCGCGGCTTCGCCGACGCCATCATGATGCGGGCGCAGCAGGCCATCGCCAACAACGACGCGGCGGGCTACCTGCCGCCGCACCATTACGACCAGATCTTCACCGCCCATGGCGTGATCATGATCTTCTTCGTGGCGACACCCTTCATCCTGGGACTGATGAACGTGGTGGTGCCGCTGCAGCTGGGGGCCCGCGACGTCGCCTTCCCCTTCGTCAATTCATTGGGCTTCTGGCTGTCGGTGGCCGGCGCGGTGCTGGTCATGCTGTCCATGTTCGTCGGCGATTTCGCCGCCACCGGCTGGGTGGCCTATCCACCCTTGTCGGAACTGGGCTACAGCCCCTCGGTCGGTGTCGACTATTACATCTGGTCGCTGCAGATCTCAGGGTTGGGCACGACGCTGGCGGGGGTGAACTTCATCGTCACCATCCTGCGCATGCGCGCACCCGGCATGAACCTGATGAAGATGCCCGTCTTCGTCTGGACCTCGTTGATCACCAACATCCTGATCGTCGCCGTCTTCCCCGTGCTGACCGCCACGCTGGCCATGCTGACGGCCGACCGCTACCTCGGCATGCACTTCTTCACCAATGAGCTGGGCGGCAACGCGATGATGTACATCAACCTCATCTGGGTGTGGGGCCACCCGGAGGTGTACATCCTGATCCTGCCGGCCTTCGGCGCCTTTTCCGAAATCATCGCCACATTCTCGCGCAAGCCGCTGTTCGGCTACACCTCGATGGTCTACGCCACCTCGTCCATCGGCATCCTGTCCTTCTTCGTCTGGCTGCACCACTTCTTCACCATGGGGTCGGGCGCCAACGTGAATGCCTTCTTCGGCATCATGACCTCCATCATCTCCATCCCCACAGGCGTGAAGCTGTTCAACTGGCTGTTCACCATGTACCGGGGGCGGGTGCGCTTTCATTCCGCCACGTTGTGGACCATCGGCTTCATGGTCACCTTCGCCGTGGGCGGCATGACCGGCGTGCTGCTGGCCGTGCCCGGCGCCGACTTCGTGCTGCACAACAGCCTGTTCCTGGTCGCCCACTTCCACAACGTCATCATCGGCGGCGTGGTCTTCGGCTGCCTGGCCGGCATGACCTTCTGGTTCCCCAAGGTCTTCGGCTTCACCCTGGATGAGTTCTGGGGAAAGGTCGCGTTCTGGTGCTGGCTCATCGGCTACTGGCTGGCCTTCACGCCCCTGTACATCCTGGGCTTCAAGGGCATGACCCGGCGCATGAACCACTATGACGTGCCCGGCTGGCACCCCTATCTGGTGGTGGCCCTGGTGGGGGCGTGCATCATCGGCGCCGGCATCCTGGCCCTGCTCATCCAACTGGTGGTCAGCATCCGCGACCGGGAGAAGAACCGTGACCTGACGGGCGACCCGTGGAACGCCCGCAGCCTGGAATGGTCCACCGCCTCCCCCGCGCCATTCTACAACTTCGCCCATGTGCCCACCATCACCTCGCTGGAACAGCATTGGACGGACAAGGAGACAGGCCGGGCCGGCGTGCAGGTCATGGGGTATGAGGACATCCACATGCCGCGCAACACCGCCGCCGGCGCCGTCATCGCCGCCTTCGGCCTGGTGATGTCCTTCGCGCTCATCTGGCACATGTGGGGCATCGCGCTCTTCGGCCTGGCCGCCATGGTGGCGACCTTCATCCAGCGCAGCTACGACCGCGACGTCGACTATTACGTCCCGGCATCCGAGGTCGCCCGCATCGAGAGCGCGCGCTACGCGCTGCTGAAGCAATCGGAAAAGGTGGCTTGATCATGAGCACCGCCTTGGCAACCAACACTTCCGCCCACGCTGGCGCCCACGGCGGCGCCCATCACGCCCATGACCATGGGCATGACGACGGCAGCAGGACCGTCCTGGGCTTCTGGCTGTACCTGATGAGCGATTGCCTCATCTTCTCCTGCCTGTTCGCCACCTTCGCCGTGCTGGCCGGCAACGTGGCCGACGCGCCCACGGGCAAGCAGCTGTTCGACCTGCCCTATGTGGCGGGTGAAACGGTGCTGCTGCTGGTCAGCAGCTTCACCTTCGGCCTCGCCATGCTGAACATGCACGCGGGCCGCCAGGCCCAGGTCATCGCCTGGCTGGGCGTGACCTTCCTGGTGGGCGCCGGCTTCATCGGCATGGAGGTGCATGAGTTCGCCAACTTGATTGGCGAGGGCGCCGGCCCGGGGCGCAGCGCCTTCCTGTCCGCCTACTTCACCCTGGTCGGCACGCACGGCCTGCATGTCACCGCCGGCCTGCTCTGGCTGGCGGTCATGATGCACCAGACGGCCAAGTTCGGGCTGGACGGCATCGTGCGCCGCCGCCTGTCCTGCCTCAGCCTGTTCTGGCATTTCCTGGACCTGATCTGGATCTGCGTCTTCACCTTCGTCTATCTGCGGGGGGCCCTCTGATGTCCGCGACCACGCATACCAAAACCGCCAGCGCGGCCCACGGCACGCTGACCTCCTATATCACCGGCTTCATCCTCTGCCTCATCCTGACGGGCCTGTCCTTCGGCGCCGTCATGGGCGGCGTGCTGCCGCCGGAGAAGATCCTGGGCGCCATCAGCGGCCTGGCGGTGGTGCAGTTACTGGTGCAGCTGATCGTCTTCCTGCATCTGGGCCTGGCGCCGGAGCAGCGCAACTACACCGTCATCGGTGCGTTGACCGTGCTGCTGATCGCCACCATCGTCATCGGATCGCTGTGGGTGATGCACAACGCCAACGTGAACATGATGCCGACCCAGATGTCCGTGGAACGGGCCCTGTCCAAAGACTGATGGCTCCCAGGACTGACCGCTGACGGGGCGGCCGTTCGCGGCCGCCCCAACCTCTGTTACGCTCCCCTCCCCCCCGCCCCACCGGAAAGGCCCCCGTCCCATGGTCAATCCCATCGTGCGCGCCGCCGTGGTGCAGGCCGCCCCCGTGATGTTCGACACGCCCGCCACCATCGCCAAGCTGGTGGAGCTGGCGGAACACGCCGCGGTCCAGGGGGCGGAAATCGTGGTCTTTCCCGAGGCCTTTGTCGGCGGCTATCCCAAGGGCCTGAACTTCGGCGCCCATCTGGGCATGCGCAGCCCCGAGGGGCGGGAGGATTTCCGCCGCTATTACGAATCCGCCATCACCATCCCGGGACCGGAGTTCCAGGAAATCAGCGAGGTGGCGCGCCGCGACCGCCTGCACCTGGTGGTGGGCGTCATCGAGCGCGAGGGCGGCACCCTCTATTGCACCGCCCTGATGGTCGGCCCCGACGGCCGCCTGCTGGGCAAGCACCGCAAGCTGATGCCCACGGCGCTGGAACGCCTGGTGTGGGGATTTGGCGACGGATCCACCATCACCGTGGTGGACAGCGCCATCGGCCGCTTCGGCAGCGTCATCTGCTGGGAAAACTACATGCCCCTGTTGCGCATGGCCATGTACGCCAAGGGCATCGAATTTTATTGCGCGCCCACCGTCGATGACCGCGAGACCTGGCTGCCCACCATGCGCACCATCGCGCTGGAGGGGCGCTGCTTCGTGCTGTCATCCTGCCAGTACCTGACCCGCGCCGATTGCCCCGCCGACTATGCCGCCGTGCAGGGCGACGACCCGTCCACCGTGCTGATCCGCGGCGGATCCTGCATCATCGACCCGCTGGGCAACGTGCTGGTCCCACCCTGTTTCGATGGCGAAATGACCCACCTGGCGGACCTGGATCGCCGCCTGATCGCCCGTGGTAAGTACGACCTGGACGTGGCCGGCCACTACGCCCGCCCCGACGTCTTCAGCCTCACGGTGGACGCGCGCCCGAAAAGCCCCGTCACCTTCATGGCACCCCCGCCACTGGGCATAGACCCCCTGGGCGTCGATCCAACGGCGGGGGAGCAGACGATTATCGGAATGAGACGGGACTGAAGCGACGCTCAGTTCCCAGACGGTCGGCAGCCGGGGGCCAACAGGGGGTTGCAACGCGCCGGGCCGCCGCCGGGCAGGCGCACCATATAGTCGGTGCCATAGGCGTTGCCGGGATGTTCGAAGTCGGTGGACACGATCTGGGCGCCGCCGGCGAAGGCCGCCTGGGCCCGCCCCCTGTCGTTCACCTTGGCCTCATAGGTCTCGATGTCGGACCGGGTGCGGATGATGTACCCCTGCCGGACATAGCGGCGGATGTCATCCGCGCGCACCAGGGCGTTGTCCATCAGCAGCACCGCGGCATGGTCCTCCCCCGGCTGCGCCCGCAGGAACGCGACGCGGCCTTTCAGCGAAGGGTGGCCATCAAGATAGGCCAGCGTGCCATCCGGCCCGGAGGCCGTGATCATGAAGAACAGGATCTTGCCGCGCGCCGCCGCCAAGGTGGGCCAGTTGCCCGCCCTCACCGCCTGGTTCAGGGTGGGATAAGCACCGCGCACGTCATCCGGCGTGATCAGCCGCTCCCGCCCCAGGGCGGACAGGATCTCCGCGTCCAGATCATCGAACAGCTTGGCGTCGAAGGGCACGGTCCGCGTCGGGTTCGGCAGGGGGGAGGCGTCATCGACCTTGGCCTCCAGCATGATGAACAGCGGCACATGCCGGGGATGGGCGTCGGACCAGTCGCGGATTTGCCGCAGGCACAGCGCCAGCGTTGGGCAATGGCTGCGGAAGTCGACATCAGGGATGTGCAGCACCTTGTAGCCGGGCTTGTCCAGGTCCGTGCTGTCGAAGGGCAGCAGGTCCTTCACCCCCTGGGCCCGCAGCATACGATAGGCAACCGGGTCGCTGAACGTGCCGCCCTTGGGATCCGGGTTGACATCGATTTCCAGGCTGCGCACCCCGCTGTCGAGCTGCGTCTTGAGGTCGGGGTGGTCGTAGTTCAGCGCCTCCTGGATATTGACGCCGTTGGGATGCTCCTCCTCGAACAGCGCGCGGCGGGCCGGCGGCATTTGCTGGAGACGGCTCATCATCCGCTCGAAGCCGGGCGCGGCGAGCGCCAGGACCCGGGGATCGACCGGCATGGCATAGCTGTTGTGGGTGCCCAGAACTTGAAGCTGGTTGATCTTCAGGGTCTCGGGGGCGCCTGCGACCTCCTCAGCGGCGGATGCCGCACGGGTATCAGGGGCAAACGCCATCATCGCCAGGCCGGCCAGGGCGGCCGCCATCACGGTGTGCTTCATCATCACAGCTCCGGGCGGCGGATCAGAAGGAGTATTGGGCGTAAACGCCGACCGTGCGGTAGGCATCCAGCGAGGTGTAGTGCAGCAGACCCAGGGCGCCGTATTGCTGCCAGCCGGTGGAGAAGTAGGTGTTGAACAGGTTCTTGGCATAGACACCCAGTTGCAGGGCGTCACCGTCCGTACTGATCCCGGCCCGCAGGTTGACCAGGCCATACCCCGGGGTGCGGGAGTATTCCGGCTCACCCACCACGGTGAACATGGTGGAGCGGTAGCTGTAGCTGACCGTTCCGTGGAAGGTCACGTCATTGGCGATGGGCTGGTCATAGGCGGCGCTGAGCGTGGTCATCCAGCGCGGGGAGTTCGTCAGCTTGGTGCCCGTGTAGTCGGTGGTGACGTTGTAGACATAGTCGGTGAACGCCGCGTCCGTGTACGTTACTGAGCCGCTCAGCGTCAGGGCATCGGTGGCGCGCCAGGCCAGGTTCAGTTCCGCACCCTTGCTGGTCAGGCCGCCGGCGTTGCCGATCACCACCTGCGAGACGACGGCGCCGGGCACGGTGGTCAGAATGGACGCCTGGAAGTCGGTGAACTTCTCCTCGAACAGGTCGAAGTTGACGCGGACGCGACGGTCCAGCAGCTCCGACTTCACGCCGACCTCATAGCTCTCCACCGTCTCCGCCTTGTAGGGGTCGTAAAGACTGCCGACGAAGGCGACGCCGCCCGGCTTGTAGCCGGTGGAATACGTGCCATAGACCATGACGTCGTCGGTGATCTTGTACTGCGGGGAAATGCGGTAGGAGAAATTCTGCCCGGAAACCGACCCATAGGTCTGATAGGGCACCTTGCTGGTGCCGATGACCGTGGCCTTGTACCCGACGATGGCGGCGACATCGGCGGTGGGGAAGGTCAGACCCTGGCCGTTGTGGTCATCGCTGAAGCGACCGCCGAAGGCGATGCTGGCCTTGTCGGTCAGGTTCAGCTTGATCTGGCCGAAGGCGGCGGCGGTGCGGTTGCGGGCCTTGAAGCGGGCCTCATTGCCACTGCCGTAGGGCGAGGTGGTGCTGTAGAAGGTGGTGAGGGGCTGCCCGCTGGCGCTCACCAGCGGCTGGCCGGCGGTATAGAGCTGCAACTGCGTCTGGTCGGCGGTCAGGACGTTGAAGTAGGCGCCCCCCAGGTATTCCAGGAACTGGCCGGTGGGGGAGGCCCAGCGCACTTCCTGGCTGAACTTGGTCGTGTCCAGGCGGCCCTGGTTGTAGGGGATGTAGGCGTAGATATTCCCCGGCACGAGGTCGGCCGGCGTGTCGTTGTCGTATGTGGTGTAGCGCAGGGCGGTGATGGCCGTCAGGGTGTCGCTGCCGATGTCGGCCTTGACCCGCAGGGATCCGCCGTATTCATCGGTGCGGATGCCGCCCTCGGACCCGTCGGCGCTGTCCACATTTTCCGTGCCCGGGGTAACGCCCAGGGCGATTTCCGCCGCCGTGACCTTGGCCGGCGCGCCAGACACCGCCGTCCGTACCGTGGTGTCCCAGTGGTGGGCGTAGTCGCCGGCGGCCAGAATCTCGATGGTGTCCGTCGGCTGGATCAGCAGCTTGACGCGGGTGCCGTAATCCTCGAAGGACCCCAGCGTCTTGTGCAGCACCGTGTACTCGCCGTGCCCGTCCTGGCCCTGGTAAAAGGCCGACATGCGCAAGGCCGCCTGATCGCCCAACGGCACGTTGACCCGGGCGCTGTCGATCTTGTCGTTGTTTTCGCCGTAGCTGGCGGCCACCTTGCCCGAGAAGCGGCCCAATTCGGGATCGTTGGTGGTGATGGCGATGACGCCGGAGGTGGCGTTCTTGCCAAACAGGGTGCCCTGGGGCCCCATCAGCACGTCCACGCGCTTGATGTCATCCAGGCCGGTAAGGCCATTGTCCCGCTGGCCGTCCATGACCACGTCGTCAACCACGATGCTGACCGACTTCTCATTGGAAAAGTCGAAGGATTCGCTGCCCACGCCGCGGATCTGGAAGGCCGCGCCCTGGGTGGGGTCGTATTGCAGACCGGGCACCATGTATTGCAGGTCGGTCACCGACTGGTAGCCCGACTCCTCGATCGCCTTGCCGCTGAGGGAGGTGATGGAAATGGGAACGTCCTGCACGCTCTCAGCCCGGCGTTGCGCTGTCACCACCACCTCCTCCAGGGACTGCGGGGCGTCGGACTCAAGTGCAGCGGCGCTGGCACCGCCCGTGGCCAGCATGGTCGCGCCCATGAGCACGGTGATCCGATTTTTCCACATCGATGTCTTCCCTGGATTGGCAAAGGGGGATTGGCAGAAGGGGGTGGACATGCGGTCACCAGCGGGACGGCCGTCCGAAGTCCCGGGGCTTTTAACCCAGGACCAGACGGACGCCGAATGAAGAGATTATGACGCTTGTACGGATTTATGGCGGCTGTGCGAGCCAGCCGACACGAGAGAGTGGCATCGACGCAGGACATCCACCACCCCGCGATGAGGGGCAATAGTGCTATTATTTTCAATATGCGCTTGGAAATCTGCGCCATCCGATGGCACCATACGTCCAACCGAAGCCCCGCCCGCCGCTCGCCACCCCACCCCATGATCGATAATCAACAGAACATCTGTACGGACCTCCTGCCCGCCAGCCTCAGGCTGGTGGCCCAGGAGGGCTTGGGGGCGTTTAGCCTGCGGCGCCTGGCGGCCGCGGCGGACACCAGCCTGTCGGCCCTGTCCTATCGCTTCGGAAAGAAGGAGCATCTGATCGCGCAAGTGATCGCCGCCGCCCATGACCAGGACCGGGACTTCTGGCGTGAGTGGGACCATCGGGTGGACGCCATGTCGGGCTTGTCCGGCCTTGCCCTGGCGGATATCGCCGAGGCGGTGCTGGAGGCGTTGACGGTCCGGCATCCGGCGCGCAGCCTGTTTTTCTGCGAACTGGTCCAGGCCAGCGCTTGGGATGAGACGGTGCGGGCGGCGCTGGCGCCCTGGCTGGCGACCCGGCTGGCGTTCTGGCGGCGGCTGTGCGCCCGGGCAGCGAACGTCGCCGGTCCACAGGTCGACCTAGCCCTCTTGCTGCACGCCTACAGCATTGACGAAACAGCCTTCAGCCTGAGCCTGAGGGGGCACGCCCCCTATGCCTGGCTGCGCAAGCTGGGCTTGCGGCGCCTCTGCACCCCCCAGGCCCCGGCGGAAAACAGGGCGGCGGATGAGCGGCTGTTCCAGGTGTTTTACAATGAATCCGCCACGGTGCCCGACACCGTCGCGGTGGACCGGGGTGATGTCGTGCGCACACCCTTGGAAACCCAAGCCATGGCGCACGCCGCCGCCCTGATCGTGCGCGAGGGGGCGGAGGCGGTGACCCATCGCGCCGTGGCCAAGGCGGCCAACGTGCCGGCATCCACGCTGGCCTATCGCTTCCGGCGTCAGGAGGACCTGCTGAAAGCCGGCCTGGAGGGCATCATCCGGCAGATGTGGCAGGAGGTGGAGACACCGCCGGCCGGCGCCCCGGAGGGCGGCAACGCGCCCATCGCCCGTGGCACCTACGCCATCGCGCTGGCAGCGGCGCGGCGGCCGGAACTGGTCGCCTGCGCCGCCGCGATGCGGCGCCGGCGGGGTGAAAACATCAACCGCTATTTGACCGTCCGGTCCGGCACGCCGCATCATCACGATCCGCTGACGACCCAAGCCCTGGCGGTCACACGGCTGGGACAGCGCATGCTGGAAGGCCGGCATCCCGACCAGACCGCGGCCACGGCCGCCGTCGTGCAGGCGTTGGAGGGCTGGTTGGGCACAAAAATTTAACACTGGGCGCACCCCCGACCGGGTGATGATCCCGCCCCCCACCAGCTCGGTCCGGAAACGTGCGGTCACCCAGGGTATCCTCCGTCTTTGATTGGCCGAGGCTCATGATCTTGGCGGGCCCTGGCATTCCGTTTGTCGCCTTCTACGGGTCGATCACCCTGGTTTTCCCGACCTATCTCACCCAGCATTTCGGCTTTTCCCTGGGTGCGGCCGCGACGGTGTTGTCCGCGGTCCGCCTGTGGGAAACGGGGATCGCCCCCCTGGTCGGCGCCCTGTCCGACGCGACCGCCAGCCGCTTCGGCCGCCGCATCGTCTGGATGGCGGCGGCGGCCCCCATTGTCCTGGCAGCCACCACCCTCCTCTATTTCGCGCCGCCGGACTTGCCGGCCGGGGTCCTCACGGCGGCGCTGCTGGCCCTGGGCACGGGTTGGACCATGATCAACGTGCCCCACGGCGCCTGGGCCCTGGAAATCAGCAACCGGACGGAAGACCGCGCCCGCATCTTCGGCATGCGGCAGTTCGTGGGCTACGGCGCCATGATCCTGTTCCTGCTGGGGCCGGCGGTAACGGAACGCTGGTGGCCGGACAGGGGCGTCGCGGGACAGATGGCCTTGGTCGGCGGCCTTATCCTGGTGTCCCTGCCGGCCAGCCTCGCCTTGCTGGCCCGTCTGGTGCCGGAACGGCCGGCGGCGCCCAGTCCGCTGGCGGCCCGCCAGGTCTGGCGCGTCTATGTCCTGCCACTGCGAAAGCCGGCGTTCGCGCCCGTGGCGGCGCTGTTTGCCGCCATGGGCATATACACCGCCGTCGAATCCGCGCTGTACCTGTTCCTGGTGCGCGCGGGCCTGGGACTGGAAGCCTGGGGCATGAGCCTGCTGTTGCTGCAGTTCACCTGTGGCCTGGCCTCCATTCCCATCTGGCTGGGTGTCCGCCGCCGCTGGGGCACCGTACCGACCCTGCGCCTGGTGGCGGCATTGCAGGGGGTGTCATCCTTGGCGTTGGCTTTCCTGCCCCACGGCCAATTGGCCCCATTCCTGGGACTCGCGATCCTGCGCGGCATGGTCAATGGCACGGAGTTCATCCTGATCCGCACCCTGCTGGGCGGGCTGTTGGAAGACCACACCGCCAGGCACGCCGACGTTCCCGCGGCCAGCTATTACGCCTCGTTCCACTTCCTGTTCGATGTCGCCGCCGCCCTTACCACCTTCGTCGTGTTGCACGCCCTGGCCGGAACCGGCTTCGACCCGCGCGCCGCGGGCGTCACCGGCCCCGATCAGGCGGAACGCATCAAATGGCTGGCGACCATCGCCTTGAGCATGCCCCCACTTCTGACGCTGGGGTTGCTCTGCCGCATGCCGCCCCTGCCAGGCGGACGGATGCCGGCATCCGTCTCCTCCGCCCTGCGGTCAAGCTGAGGCCGGCCCTCACTTCCCCGACCAGACGTCGGGATGGGCATCCATATAATCACCCAGCGCCTGGGCGATCTTGGCGTCGTCCGCCAGGCTGGGGTGGGCGTGGCAGCCGGTGAAGGCGATGTTATGCATGGGCAGGAAGGCCACGCGGCGCTCACCAGCCGCCTGCAGTTTCTCCGCCACCTTCGCCACCTCGTCCCTGATCTCGCCGTCGGCCATGTCGGTCGCCCACAACAGGAAATAGGCCTGCGGGTTACGGGCGCGCAGGCCCTGGACGAAGCGCACATACGTCGCCTCGTAATCCGCGTGCAGGGCGTCGCGCGTCGCCCACTTCTCCCCCGCATGCAGCGGCGTGGTGAAGTCGTTGGTGCCCAGGGCGATGACGATGACCTGGGGATGCCAGGCCGCATCTTCATAACGGATGGCATGGTCGAACAGGGTGTAGGGGTAGGCTTCCGGCAGGGTATCGGCGGCGAAGCCATTGTAATTGCGCACGATGCCCCGACCGGAAATGGCGTTCACCTGATAGTCGGCGCCGTAGCGGCCGGCCAGGCGCGGCGCGATCCCCTGCGAGGTGTCGGTGGTGTTCCACACCTCCGCCACCGTGCACGTCGCCTGGAAGGCGGTCTGGTCCGCCGTGTTGCCATAGCCCACGGTGTGGCTATCGCCAATGAACTCGATCTGCCGGGTGCGAGCCGGCAGGGGCAGCGCGGTGACACCCGCCGGGGCGTAAAAGCCGCCGAAGGTGCTGGGGCCAGCCTGGGTTTCGCTGGCCGTGTCCACACGCAGCGTGTGCGCGCCGGCGCGCAGCCCGGCGACGCGGTAGACTCCCGGCGCGGGCTTCACCAGCGCGACCGGCGCGCCACCGTCGACGCTGACACGCAGGCTGACATCCCCGGGCCCGATACGGAACAGCGCCGACGCGCCGCGAAACCGAGTTTCCACATACGTGCCCGGCCACTGGCGACGAAAGCCGCCATCGGAACCGTCCGCCAGCACCCGGCCACCAATACGGCTGGCAAGCGGGGCGGCACCTGACGGCAGGTCGGCGACCGGCTCGACCTTCGGAACGGCTTCACCAGCCAGGACCGGCCCCGCCGCCAAGGCGACCGCCATCGTCAAAACGAACAGAGATTTCACCGCTGATCCTCCCAACCGCCCTTCCTTGGGCGCCCTCACCAGGCAAAGCCGCCGGAGAGTAACGATACCGACGGCCGGCTTCCAGCCCGGAACGGCGGATGACGCCGCGCGGTCGTGGGGCCCTGCCGGGAGCCGGTCAAAAACGCCTGAGTCCCGCTCCAATGCTGCCGTCGGGGCCAGAAAAGCGCCCGTGAAACCGCCGCCACCCACCCATTGGCGCCCGGAATGATGGTGCAAATGACACACTTACGCCCCCAAATTCGCAATGTTCAGATTTTTGTCGCCCCTACCCACACCCTGTGGTAGCGTTACCATTGCATAGGGTTGGGGGCTTGCCACGACAGTGGTGGCTTTAGAATTACTCTAGCGAACGGGAGGAGGAACGCAGGCCGGCAAATGATGCCGCCTGCCTGTATGACATAAGCCTTACGCGGTATTTTGCATATAAATATGATAGCGCTAACAGAAACTGTTGGCGTGCCCGTATTTATCTGCCCCGTTTCGGCATATCACAAACAAAACCGTCTTTTTAAGACTAGGGAGGGATAATATGGTGAAGCTACAAAGAAAAATGGGAGCGTCCAAGTCAACGGCGCTGACTGTTCGCAAGGCTGTTCTTGCCGGCGTCTCGCTGGCGGCCCTTGCGGGACTGAGCGCGCCCGCGTTCGCGCAAACAACACAGGCCAGCCCGGCACAGGGCGGCGGCAATTCCGACACGCTGGAAGACATCGTCGTCACCGGCATCATCGGCTCTCTACAACGTAACCTCGATATCAAGCGCGAGGCGAACGGCATCGTCGACGCCATTTCGGCGGAGGATATCGGCAAGTTCCCCGATTCCAACGTCGCGGCCTCGATGCAGCGCATTCCCGGCGTGTCCATCAGCCGCGGCACCAGCAGCATGGGCGGCGTGCCCACCTCCACCGGTGACGCCACCGCCATCACGGTGCGCGGCTTCGGCCCCAGCTTCAACGAAACGCTGTTCGACGGCCGCGTTTCCGCCTCGGCCGCCAGTTCCGGCCGCGGTTTCGACTTCAGCTCCGTCAGTTCCGACTTTATCGGCCAGATCGACGTGCTGAAGTCACCGGACGCCTCCCTGTCGGCGGGCGCCATCGGCGCCACGGTGAACATCAAGTTCCCCAAGCCGCTGGATCATCCCGGCTTCCGGGCCGCCGGCTCCGTTTCCGGCACCTACGCCACCGACGCGGACGGCGCCTCGCCCAACGGCGCCCTGATGGTCAGCGACACCTTCGCCCACAACACCTTTGGCATCTTGCTGGCCGGCGGTTTCAACGAAACCCAGACCCGTGGCAACCATGTGAACAACCAGGGTTGGATCGGCACCACCGCCACCTCCCCCGTTACAGATCCAGTCAATTATCATTTCGCCAGCTTGGCGCCCGGAGTCAAAGAGGGCACCCCCGCTTGGTTCATCCAGGACTATGGCATCTACCAGGAACACAGCGATACCATCCGCAAATCCGCCCGCCTGGCCTTGCAGTGGCAGCCGTCCGACCAAATCGAAGTCACCTTGAACGATGACTTCCAGCGCGAGGACGCGCACCAGAACCAGTACGGCTATAGCATCTGGTTCAACTCAAAAAATATGCAGAACGTGAAGCTGAACAGCAACGGGTCGGTGATTGACTTCGTTCAGCCCAACACGCCCACCGATTTCCAGGCGCAGTACAACAGCCAGGTTCTGCAGAACAACCTGTATGGCCTGAACGTCAAGTGGACGCCGACCAATAACTGGACCGTCACGGTCGATGCGGCGCGGTCCGAATCCTGGCAAAATCCGGGCGATCAGCTGACCAGCCTGGACGCCGATGTCGGCTACGGCTCGTGCGCCAGCGGCACCTGCATCAACACCAACAACGTGGGCATCACCGGCGTCGCGGCCGGCGCCCTGCCCTATCCCACCGTCTACGGGCCCGGTGGTAACACGTCGCAGTTCACCAACGGCTTCATCGGGTCGCACGTCTTCCCAATGACGTCGACGCGCAACTACAACGTCATCGACCAGGGCAAGGTCGAAGGCCAGTGGAAAAGTGGCGACACCACCATCCGCTTCGGCATGCAGTACATCGACAACAAGGAAGACCTGGCCAGCTACGACACCTTCACCAACAGCAATTGGCAGGCGTACAGCGGGTATGGTCCGGCGTCGGGTTCGCCCACCGGCGTGGCGCTGCCGCAGAGCTGGTTCACCCAGACCTTCAGCACCGCCAACTTCATCCCCGGCTTCGCCAACAACGGCAACCTGCCCTCGCAGATCCTGATGGCCAACCCGGGCCAGATCCTGAACTACCTGCAATCCCTGGGCAATCCGCAGACCAAGAACATCCCGGGCTTCAATTATGGCTGCTGCACCCCGCCCTTCGACGGCACCTATCGCCTGATCCTGTCGCCAGGCTCCAAGCGGAACATCGAAGAAGAAACCTACGCCCCCTATGTCGCGGCGACGTTCAAGACCGATGTGGCCAACATGCCGTTGAAGGTGAATCTCGGCGTCCGTGAGGAAATCACCCATGTCATTTCTTCCGGTCTGGGCCAAACTCCAACCGCCTTCACCGTGACCCCGGGCGACAAGACCGCGTTCACGGTGGCCTACGGCCCCGTCAGCACGGTCGAGGGCACCAACAATTACCAGTACATGCTGCCTAACCTGGATCTGACCTTGGGCGTCACGGACGACCTGCAAGTGCGCTTCAACGCGTCGCGCACCCTGACCCGTCCGCCACTCAACAACATGACTCCGGTGTACAGTATTTCCACGCAGCGCGTTGGCACGGTATCGGCCTCAGGCGGCAATCCCAACCTGATGCCCTACTTGTCGGATAACCTGGATATTGGTGCCGAGTATTATTACCAGCGTAACTCCTACGTCGCCTTGGATGGCTTCATGAAGAGCGTCAGCAACTTCGTGATCGGCGGCACGTCGCAGAAGAGCTTCGCCGGCGTCATCGATCCGACCACGGGCCACGACGTGCAGTACAGCTATAGCACCTACGTCAATGGACCAACCGCCGAGGTCTATGGCCTGGAAATGTCCGTCCAGCATGTGTTTGATGACACCGGCTTCGGCTTCCAGGCCAACGCCACCGTCGTCGGCACCAACAAGCCCTACGACCCGTTGAACCTGGCGGTCAGCAACTTCGCGGTCACGGGCCTGGCCAACTCCGCCAACTTCGTCGGCTTCTTCGACAAGTACGGCTTCCAGGCGCGCATCGCCGTCAACTGGCGTGATGAGTACCTGGACCACTTCGGCCAGGCGCAGGGCGGCTCCATCTTCGGGTCCGAGCCGACCTTCGTCGATCCGGCCTGGGAAGTGGATTTCAGCACCAGCTACGACATCAACCAGTATGTGAGCGTCTACTTCGAAGCCTTGAACCTGAGCAACGAGACCTACTCGACCCACGGCCGGTACAAGGAACAGCTGCTGGATGCCGTCGCCTATGGGCAGCGGTACACCATCGGCGCCCACTTCAAGTACTGAGTTTGTTTGTGAGCGTACCTTCCTCCTGACCTCCGGGGGCCGCCGTGGCACGTGGCGGCCCCTTTTTTCCCTCTGGAGCGACAGGGGAAAGGCCCTACACTGGCGCAAAATCGGTTGCCGAGGACCCCGTCAGGGAGGCGGGACGGCACCCCAGACCCAGGATGCCTTCATGGACCGTCCCATCCAGCATATCGTCATCGTCGGCGGCGGCACCGCCGGCTGGCTGACCGCCGGCATCGTCGCCGCCCGGCACAAGGCGCGCATGGCCGCCGGCTTCAAGGTGACCTTGGTGGAATCGCCCAACGTCGCCATCATCGGCGTGGGCGAGGGCACGTGGCCCACCATGCGCACCACGCTGGAAAAGATGGGCGTGTCGGAGACGGAATTCTTCCGCCATTGCGACACCGCCTTCAAGCAAGGCGGCAAATTCGTGGGCTGGACCACCGGCGCCGCGGACGACGCCTATTACCATCCGCTGATGCTGCCCCATGGCTGGTCGCAGGTGAACCTGGCACCCCATTGGCTGCAGGACGCGCGGGGGCGGACCTTTTCCGCCGCCGTCTGCCCGCAGGAGAGCATCTGCGAGGAAGGCTTGGCGCCCAAGACCATCGCCACCCCCGAATACAGGGGGCTGGCCAACTACGCCTATCACCTGGACGCCGGCAAGTTCGCCAGCTTCATGCAGCGGCATTGCACGGAGAAGCTGGGGGTCCACCATATCCTGGCCGATGTGACCGAGGTCCGGCAGGATGAGAACGGCGACATCACCAGCCTGGTGACCGTACAGTCGGGCGAGATCGCCGGTGACCTGTTCGTGGATTGCACCGGCTTCCACGCCCTGCTGATCGGCAAGACCCTGGGCGTGGGATTCAAGGAATGCCGCGACGTGCTGTTCTGCGATACGGCCCTGGCCGTGCAGGTCCCCTATGAGACCGCGGACGCCCCCATGGCGTCGCAGACCATCGCCACCGCCCAGTCGGCCGGCTGGATCTGGGACATCGCCCTGCCCACCCGGCGCGGGCTGGGCTACGTCTATTCCAGCGACCATATTGATGAAGAGGCGGCGCGGGCCGAACTGGCGCGCTATGCCGGCACGCAGGCCGAGGCGCGCAAAATCCCCATCCGCGGCGGCCACCGCGAGACGTTCTGGAAAAACAATTGCGTGGCCGTGGGGCTGGCCGCCGGGTTCCTGGAACCGCTGGAGGCCTCCGCCATCATGCTGATCGAACTGTCGGCCAAGATCATCGCCGAACAGCTGCCCGCGCGTCGCAGCGTCATGGACATCGTGGCCCGCCGCTTCAACGAGGTGACGCGCTATCGCTGGGGCCGCATCATTGACTTCCTGAAGCTGCATTACGTCCTGACCCAGCGGACGGACACGGCCTTCTGGCGGGACAATGTCGATCCCGCCTCCGTCCCTGCGCGCTTGCAGGACCTGCTGCGGCTGTGGAAATACCGCGCCCCGTGGTTCCTGGATGAGTTCGATCGGCTGGAGGAGGTGTTCCCCGCCGCCAGCTATCAATATGTGCTGTACGGCATGGGGTTCCGCACCGAGGTGGACCCGGCCGAGAACGGCGCCGACACCACCCTGGCCAGCCGTATCTTGGAGGAGAACGCGGCCATGGCGCAAAAGATGCGCGCCAACCTGCCCAAGAACCGCGACCTGGTCCGCAAGATCCGCGACCACGGCATGCAATCGATCTGAGCCTGACGGGACCCATGACCAACATCGCCATCGTCAACGCCCACACCCACCGCGATCTGCATGTGAAGGCCAAGGCCAGCCCCGCCTTCGATGCCAAGCATTTCGTCGCCGTCATCGTGGCCGAGTTCCCGCTGCTGGCCGTCCAGTGCCCCATCCTGTTTTCCAAGGATGCGGAAACCGGCGCCTTCCTGTGCGGCGCCGTGCTGGGTTTCCAGCAGAACGAGAACCTGTTCCTGACCCAGGAGGGCTGGCAGGGCTATCGTCCCCTCAATCTTCAGCGCGGCCCCTTCTACACCGTGGGCGACGACCTGGGCATCGACCTGGACGACGCCCGGGTCGGCCGGGACGTGGGTGAACCCCTGTTTGGCGCCAATGGCGAGATGACGCCCTATCTGAAGGGCATCATCGCCGCGATGCAGGAACTGCGCCCGGGGCTGGAGCGGACCAAGCGCTTCATCGACACGCTGATCGGCCTGAAGCTGATCGAGCCCATCGACATCAGCCTCAGCTTCGACGACGGCAGCCAGTTGCAACTCGACGGCCTGTACACCATCGACCGTGACGCCCTGCGCGCCCTGCCCGACGCGGCGGTGCTGGACCTGTTCCGCCGGGGCTACATGCAGCTGATCTATCTGATGATCGCGTCGCTGAAGCACATCCCCCTGATGGCGGAGCGCAAGAACAAGCGGCTGACGGCGGCGCCATGACGTCGGCTGTCGACGAACGCGACGGCCGCACGCTCATCTCCGCGGATCAGTTCCGGGAAGAGGTGGTGACCGCCTGCCGGCCCCTGGTGCTGCGCGATCTGGTGGCCCACTGGCCGGCGGTGGACCAGGGGGGCCCTGGCGCCTTGCGCGATTACCTCGCCCGCTTCGGACCCGGCATCGCGATGGAAACCTTCGTCGGCCCGCCGGACATCCGGGGCCGGTATTTCTACGCCGATGGCCTCAAGGGCTTCAATTTCGAGCGCCGGACCCTGCGCCTGGCCGAGGCGCTGGACCAGATGGTGCAGGCGCTGGACGATCCGAACGCCCCGACGCTGTACGCCGGCTCCCTGGCGCTGGACGACCATTTGCCGGGCTTCACGACGGAAAACGTCATGCCCCTGTTGCCACCCGGCGTCGCTGGGCGCATCTGGCTGGGCCATGCCTCCCGCGTCGCCACCCATTACGACGCCTTCGAGAACCTGGCGTGCATCGTGGCCGGGACGCGGCGCTTCACCCTGTACCCGCCCTCGGCGGTCGGCGATCTCTACGTCGGGCCCATCGACAACACCCTGTCCGGCCAGCCGGTCAGCCTGGCGGCGTCCGACCCCGACAACCCCGCCTATCCCCGGTTCCAGGCCATTCGCGACCAGGCGCTGGTGGCGGACCTCAATCCGGGCGATGCCCTGTTCCTGCCCAAGCTGTGGTGGCACCAGGTGGAGGCTACGGCCCCGTTCAACGGCATGGTCAACTATTGGTGGGATGCCTTCGCCGCCGGGCCGGACGCGCCCTTCACCAGCCTGCTCCTGGCCATGATCACCCTGGCCGAACGGCCGGAAGCGGAGCGCCAGGCCTGGCGGGCCTTCTTCGACCATTACGTCTTCCGCCCCCAGGGCCATCCTCTGGCCCACCTGCCGGCGGAGCAGCATGGGGTGCTGGGTCCCCTGAAGGCGGGCAATTACGGCCGCCTCCGCGCCCGGGTGATGCAGCTGTTGCGCGGGGGGTGACCTAACCCGCCGCCGCGCAATGCCGGTCGATAAAGGCCTGATGGTGGGGCATCGTCTGGACCACGCGGCCGATGACGTCGTGGATATTGGCCAGGCCCCCCCGGATCTTGTCGGGATCCAACAGGTCGGTCATGGGATCGGGACGGCGGGGACGGATATCCTGGCCGGTGAAGACATAGAGCCAGCTTTGCTCCGGGAACAGCTCGGTATCCTCGCGCTGGATACGGCCGTAGCCCTGGAACAGCTCGATCTTGGCCCGCAGGCTGTCGGGCCATTCGATGCCGGCGCAATGGCGCCAGAAATCGCTGTCCCGCCGCTGGCCGGTGGCGTAGTGCAGCACCAGGAAATCCCGGATCCGCTCATACTCGAAGGCCAGCATGCGGTTATAGCGGGCAATATCCGCCGGCTCGCAATGCCGGTCCGGCAGCATCTGGATGAACAGGGCCAGCCCGCGATGGACCATGTGGATGCTGGTGGATTCCAGCGGCTCCAGGAAGCCGCTGGCCAGACCCAGGGACAGGCAGTTGCGCTTCCAGCTTTCCCGCCGACGGCCGGTGACGAAGCGCAACACGCGCGGGTCGGCCAGGGGCTTGCCCGCCAGGTTGGACAACAGCGTTTCCCGCGCCGCCTCGTCGCTCAGGAAATCGCGGGCGTATACCACGCCGTTGCCCTCGCGGTGCTGCAGGGGGATGCGCCATTGCCAGCCGGCCGACCGCGCCGCCGCCAGGGTGTAGGAGGGCGGCGGCCCCGCCCGTTCGCTGGGGACGGCGACGGCACTGTCGCAGGGCAGGAACCGCTGCCAGTTCTCATAGCCGGCCTGCAGGGCCTCCTCGATCAGCAGGCCACGGAATCCGCTGCAATCGATGAAGAAATCACCGTCGATGCGGCGGCCATCCTCAAGGCGCAAGGCCTCGATGAAGCCGTCTTCGGGGCGCAGGTCCACCCGCACCACGCGGCCCTCCACCCGGGTGACGCCGCGCGCCTCGGAATAGCCGCGCAGATAGCGCGCAAACAGCGCGGCGTCGAAATGCAGGGCATAGGTGATGCCCTCCAGGGGGGAGCCGGGCGCCTGCACCGGGCGCATGAACCGGTTGTGCGCCGCCGCCATGGCCTGCAGCGAATATTCCTCCAGCGGGGCGGCGTCACCGGCCAGGCGCTGGCGCATCCAATAGGCGGGGAAGCCTATCCCCTCCATCTCGAAGCCGGTGCGGCCGAAGGGATGGAAATAGGAATGGCCCACGCGGGTCCAATCCTGGAAACGGATGCCCAGCTTGAAGGTGGCGTTGGTCTGCCGGATCAGGTCGTCCTCATCGATCCCCAGCACGCGGATGAAGTTCATGATGGGGGGGATGGTCGCCTCCCCCACGCCGATGGTGCCGATCTGTTCGGATTCCACCAGTTGGATATCGCACTTCAGGTTGCGCAGGAAACGGGCCAGGCTGGCCGCCGCCATCCACCCGGCGGTGCCGCCGCCCACGATGACGATGCGCCGCAATGGCGCGTTGGTAGCGGTATCATTCGAAGCGTGCGACGTGGCCATGCGTTGGCTCCCCGGCGGTTTCTCTCCCTGTTGCTTTCCTTTTAGCGCGGCGCGCCGCCCCGCGTTACAACTTTCTGTGGCAGCCGCTTTCCCATCTTGGGACTTGAAGCCGGCGGCGGTCATCGCCAGATTGGCGGCCATGCGCTGGTTGCTCGCCCTTCTGCTGCTGTTCACGGCGGTGTTCGACGGCCCGTCCCTGACCGAAATGGCAGGCGGCGCGCCGACGTGCGGCGTCACGCAGGAGCATGTGGCGGTGGAGGGCGCGCCTGACCCCACCGATGGCCTGCGCCACAGCGCGGTCCATTTCCATGCCGGCCAGGGCCCCTGCGGCCATGTCCATGTGGCGGACGCCGTCGGCCCCGCCTTCGTGCCGGGCCCGGGCGTCCGCATCCGGCCGGCGGCCCTACCCCCGCTGGACCAGCCCTACACCACCCGCACCATCGCCCCCCCGGACCGGCCCCCGGCCGCCTGATCGATTCCATCCCACGCCGCGGCACCTGATGCCCGTCCCGCCGGGAAGGGCCCGGGTCACGGCGTCATCGATCCTGCTTGTCCGGAGCCTTTTATGCGCATCCCGATCATCGGGCTGGCCGCGGTCTTGACCGCCGCCTGGCCCGCCTGGGCCGTGGCCGAACCGCCACCGGCCCCGCCCGTGTCCGCCCCCCTGTCAGCCGCCATGCCGGCCACCACGCCGGCCGCCGTGCCGAGTGCCGACACGGCCCTTACCGCGCTGATCACCCAGGCGCTGGCCACCAACCCCCGCCTGAAGGCGGCCCAAGCCCGCGCCGGGGCCGCCCAGGGTGACATCACCCAGGCCGGCGTCCTGCCCAACCCGCAACTGTCCCTGCAAACGGAAAACCTGGCCGGGTCCGGCCCCTATCGCGGCACCCGGGCCATGGAAACCACGGTGGGCCTCAACCAGCTGGTCGAACTGGGCGGCAAGCGCGGCAGCCGGCAAGCCGTGGCGACGGCGGCGGAAAGCCGCGCCCGCCTGGACGCCGACATCGTGCGCCTGGACCTGATCCGCGACGTGCGGGTCGCGCATGCCGCCCTGCTCGCCGCCACGGCCCAGCGCGCCATTGTCGAGGAACAGCGCGGGTTGGCGGCCGAAACCGCCCGCGCCGTGGCCGCGCGTGTCCAGTCCGGCCACGACAGCGCCATTCAAGAGGACCGTGCCGCGACCAACCTGCGCCAGGCGGAGATCGAGGCCGCCCGTGCGGCACGGGATGAGGCCGCCGCACGCCGCAGCCTGGAGCTGCTGGTGGGGGGGCCCGTTCCTGTCCTGGATCCCGCCGCGCTGCGGAATCTGGGGGCGCCCCCGCCCGCCCCGGCCACCGGGAACAGTCCCGACGTCGCCCGCTGGCGGGCGGAGGTGGGCCGCAGCCGGGCGGCGATCGCGGTGGAACGCGCCCGCGCCGTGCCCGATGTGACCGTCGGCGCCGGGGTGCGCCGTTTCAACGACGGGCGCGATACCGCCCTGGTGCTGGGCGTCACCATTCCCATCCCGGCCTTCGACACCAACCGGGGCGGCATCCACCGCGCCTATCAGGAAAGCGTGGAGGCGGAGATGGAACTAGACCGCGCCACCCGGGACCAGGACACCGCCCTGGCCATCGCCAGCGACCGTGTAGCCGTGGCACGTCAGGAGGCGGACACCTTGGCCCGCCAGGTCGTGCCCGTGGCCGAACAGGCCGCCGCCGCCACCCGGGAAGGCTATCGCCAGGGCAAGTTCCCCTACCTCGACGTGCTGGACGCCCAGCGCACGCTGCTGGCCGCCCGCCTGACCTTGGTCGCGGCCTATCAAGACTATCACCAGAGCCGGGCCGATCTGGACCGGCTGACCGGCGCCGGGGAGGCCCAGCCATGACCACCATCAGCACCAAAGCCCTGCTGCGCCTGGGCGCCGGGGCCCTGACCCTGGGCGCCCTGGCCGCCTGGATCGCCACCGGCCAGGCGCCCAAGGGGGAACCGGCCGAGCATAAGACAGAGGCGCACGATGACAGCCTGGTACGCCTGACGCCGGAACAGGCGCGGGCCGCCGGCATCACCACGGCGACGGCGGGCCCTGGGCGGCTGGTGCGGCGGGTGCGCGTCACCGCCACGGTGACGGCCGACCAGGACCACATCGTCCACATCGCCCCGCGCATCGCCGGCGTGGTGGCTGACGCGCGCAAGCGGCTGGGCGACGCGGTGACCGCTGGCGAGGTGTTGGCCCTGATCGACAGCACCGAGGTGGCCGACGCCCGCGCCGAATATCTGGCGGCGCGGGAAAATGAGCATCTGGCCCGCACCACCGCCGAGCGGGAGGAGGCGCTGTGGCGCCAGCGCATTTCCCCGGAACGCGACTATCTCCAAGCCAAGGCGGCGGCGACGGAGGCCGCCATCCGCACCGGCCGCGCGCGCCACAGCCTGCAGGCGCTGGGATTGGATGAAGCCAGCGCCAAGTCCTCGGGCGCCGGCCTGCAACGGCTGGAACTGCGCAGCCCCATCGCCGGCCAAGTCATCGCCCGCACCGCCACGCGGGGCGACCGGCTGGCCGCCGATGCCGACGCCTATGTCGTCGCCGACCTGTCGCTACTGTCGCTGATCTTCCCCGTCTATGCCCAAGACCTGCCGTTCGTCGCCGTGGGCAAGGCGCTGCAGGTGAGCGGCGCGGATGGGCGCATGACCACGGCCCGCGTGACCCATGTCGGCCCCGTGCTGGACCCGGCCACCGGCTCCGCCCCCGTGGTGGCGACGCTGGAAAACCCGGACGGGTCATGGCGGCCCGGCGACTTCGCCACCGGCACGTTGGAGGCGGACGCGCAGGAGGCCGCCTTGCTGGTGCCGGAAAGCGCCGTGGTGACCCTGGACGGCCAAACCCAGGTTTTCGCGCCCGTGCCCGGCGGCTATGCCCGCCGGCCGGTCACCCTGGGCCGTGGCGACGGCACCCAGGTCGAGGTGCTGGCCGGGCTGAAGCCCGGCGACACCGTCGCCGCCGGCAATGCCTTCATCCTGAAGGCGGAGGCCGGCAAGGGCGACGCCGGCCACGACGAGTGAGGAGACGAGCCATGCTTGAGCGCATCCTCACCCTGTCCGTGCGCCACCGCTGGATGGTGGTGGCGCTGGCCGTGCTGGCAGCCGCCGCCGGCGGCTGGGCGGCGCGGTACCTGCCCATCGACGCCGTGCCCGACATCACCAACAAACAGGTGCAGATCAACACCACCGCCCCGGCCCTGTCGCCGGTCGAGGTGGAAAAGCAGGTGACCTTCCCCATCGAGACGGCCTTGGCCGGCATTCCCGGGCTGGAAGGCACGCGGTCGCTGTCGCGTAACGGCTTTTCCCAGGTCACGGCGCTGTTTGCGGAAAACGTCGACATCTATTTCGCCCGCCAGCAGGTGGCGGAGCGCCTGAACGAGGCCAAGGCCGCCCTGCCCGAGGGCGCGGAACCGCACATGGGCGCCCTGTCCACCGGCCTGGGCGAGGTCGCCATGTGGACCGTGGCCCTGGCCCCGTTCGACGCGGCCCGCGTGAAGCCGGGGGCGGCCGGCTGGCAGGCCGATGGCAGCTACCGAACGCCGGAGGGCCAAGTGCTGACGACGGAGGCGCAGCGGGCGACATACCTGCGCACCGTGCAGGATTGGATCATCCGGCCGCAGCTGAAGTCCGTCCCCGGCATCGCCGGTGTGGATGCCATCGGCGGCTATGTGAAGCAGTACCAGGTGGCGCCCGATCCGCTGCGCCTGGCGGCGCGGGGACTGACCCTGGCCGATGTCATCCAGGCGCTGGAGCGCAACAACACCAGCGCCGGGGCCGGGTATCTGGAGCGCCGGGGCGAGGCCTATGTCGTGCGGGCCGACGGCCGGCTGCGCGACATGGGGGAGATCGGCGCCGTGCCCATCGCCAGCCGGGACGGCACCCCCGTCTTCCTGCGCGACGTGGCCACCGTGACCCTGGGCCATGAGCTGCGCACCGGCAGCGCCAGCGAGAATGGCCGGGAGGTGGTGGTGGGCACCGCCCTGATGCTGGTGGGCGGCAACAGCCGCACGGCCGCCGCCGCCGTGACCGCCAAGCTGGCCGAGGTGGCCCGCACCCTGCCGCCCGACGTGGTGGCCCAGGTGGTGCTGGACCGCACCAAGCTGGTGGACGCCACCATCCACACGGTGGGCAAAAACCTGGCGGAGGGCGCGCTGCTGGTGGTGGCGGTGCTGTTCGCCCTGTTGGGCAACATCCGCGCCGCGCTGATCACCGCCGCCGTCATCCCCGTGACCATGCTGCTGACGGCCATGGGCATGGTGGAGGCCGGCGTCAGCGCCAACCTGATGAGCCTGGGCGCCCTGGACTTCGGCCTGATTGTCGACGGCGCCGTCATCATCGCCGAGAACTGCCTGCGCCGGCTGGGCCACCGGCAGCAGATGGCGGGCCGGCCATTGACAACATCCGAACGGATGGCGGAGGTGGTGGCCGCGACCAAGGAAATGATCCGCCCCTCCGTCTACGGCCAGGCCATCATCATCCTGGTCTATGTGCCGCTGCTGACCTTCACCGGGGTGGAGGGCAAGATGTTTCGGCCCATGGCCCTGACCGTCATCACCGCCCTGGTGGCCGCCTTCGCCCTGTCGCTGACCCTGGTGCCGGCGCTGATCGCCCTGGTCATCACGGGGCCGGTGAATGAAAGGGAGAACCGCGTGGTGGTGCTGGCCAAGGGGTGGTACGCCCCCCTTCTGGACCGGGCCCTGGCCACACCGGCACCCTGGATCTTTGGGGCGGCCTGCCTGTTCCTGGCCAGCCTGGGCCTGCTCACCCGCATGGGGCAGGAGTTCATCCCCACGCTGGACGAACAGGACATCGCCGTTCAGGCGGTCCGCATCCCCAGCACCTCGCTGACCCAATCCACCACCATGCAGAAGGAGGTGGAGCGGATGGTCAGCGGCCTGCCGGAGGTGGCCTTCGTCTTCTCCAAGACCGGAACGGCGGAGATGGCGGCCGACCCCATGCCCCCCAACGCGTCCGACACCTTCATCATCCTGAAGCCGCGGTCGCAATGGCCGGACCCGGCCTTGCCCAAGGCCGACCTGGTGGCGAGGGTCGAGACGGCGCTGGGTCAGTTGCCCGGCAACGCCTATGAATTCACCCAACCCATCCAGATGCGCTTCAACGAACTGATTTCCGGTGTGCGCAGCGACGTGGCGGTGAAGCTGTACGGTGACGACTTCGACACCCTGCAGGCTTCGGCCGCCCGCATCGCCGGCGTGCTGCAGGGCACCGCCGGCGCGGCGGACGTGCGGGTGGACCAGGCGGCCGGCCTGCCCACCCTGGACATCCGCGTGGATCGCCAGACCGCCGCCCGCTTCGGCCTCAGCGCGCAAGACGTGCAGGACGTCGTGGCCATGGCCGTAGGGGGCCGTGCCGCCGGCCAGGTGTTCGAGGGCGACCGCCGCTTCGACATCACCGTGCGGCTGGCGGATCCCCTGCGCAACGACCTGGACATCTTGCGCGCCCTGCCGGTTCCCCTGCCCACCGGCAACCAGACCGGCGGCGGCCAAACCGGCGGCGGCGCGGACGCCGCGCGCTTCGTGCCACTGGGCACGGTCGCCAGCTTCACCCTGGCGGAGGGGCCCAACCAGATCGGGCGGGAGAATGGCAAGCGGCGCATCGTCATCCAGGCCAACGTGCGCGGCCGGGACATCGGCTCCTTCGTGGCGGAGGCGCAGGCGCGGCTGGCCGCCGTCCCTCTGCCCTCCGGCTATTGGGTGACATGGGGCGGGCAGTTCGAGAACCTGGCGGCGGCGCGGGCGCGGCTGGCGGTGGTGGTGCCGGCCTGCTTCATCGCCATCTTCCTGCTGCTCTACGGCGCCTTGGGCTCCCTCCGCGACGCGGCACTGGTGTTCAGCGGGGTGCCCTTGGCCCTGACCGGAGGCATCGCCGCCCTATGGCTGCGCGGCATGCCCTTCTCCATCTCCGCCGCCGTGGGGTTCATCGCCCTGTCCGGCATCGCCGTGCTGAACGGCCTGGTCATGGTGTCCTTCATCCGCCAGGCCATCGCCGACGGCGGCGATCCCCTGGCCGCCATCCGCGACGGGGCACTCACCCGCCTGCGGCCGGTGTTGATGACGGCGCTGGTGGCCTCGCTGGGCTTCGTGCCCATGGCGCTGGCCACCGGCCCGGGGGCGGAGGTGCAGCGGCCGCTGGCCACCGTGGTCATCGGCGGCCTGATCAGCGCCACGGCGCTGACCCTGGTGGTCCTGCCGGCCCTGTACCGCCGCTTCGCGGCGCCGGGGACGGCGCGGGCGGGGGCGGCGGTACCCTCACTGGCCGAATAGCGCGGAACCGGTCCTCCGTTTCGGCGGTTTCCCCGGGGCACCACCCCTGGGGAGATCGCCGGAATGGCCGCGCGTTCGTTCTGGAAAGGCTATCTCAAGCTATCCCTGGTCACCTGCCAGGTAGCCATGACGCCCGCCACGTCGGAGAATGAGAAGGTCCGCTTCCACACCCTGAACCGCGCGACGGGCAACCGCGTGGTCAGCCATTATGTCGACGCCGTCAGCGGCGATCCGGTGGATGAGGAGGATGAGGCCAAGGCCTATCCCAGGGGCGAGGACGATTACCTGATCCTGGAGGATGACGAGCTGGACGCGGTGGCGCTGGAAAGCACCCGCACCATCGACATCGAGATGTTCGTGCCCCGCGATAGCATCGAGTGGATCTGGTACGATACCCCCCATTACCTGACGCCCAGCGACCCCGTGGGAGAGGAGGCGTTCTCCGTCATCCGCGAGGCCATGGCCGCCACCGGCAAGGTCGGCATCGCCCGCCTGGTGATGTACCGGCGGGAGCGGGCGGTGATGCTGGAGCCGCAGGGCAAGGGCATCATCGTCTGGACCCTGCGCTACGGCGATGAGGTGCGGGATGCTGACGCCTACTTCGGCGACATCCACGAGGAAAAGCCCGAGCCCAAGCTCCTGTCCCTGGTGAAGACGCTGATTGAGGAGCGCACGCGTCCCTGGGCCCCCTCCCTGGTGGACGACCCGGTGCAGGACCGCCTGCTGGACCTGATCGCCGCCAAGAAGAAGGGCCGCAAGCGTCCGGCCAAGGCCAGGACTCCTGAGGCCGATACGCCCAGCAACGTCATCAACATCATGGACGCGCTGAAGAAAAGCCTGGCAGCCGAGGGCAAGGGCGGGAGCAAGCGGCGGTAGGCCCGCCCGCTCAGGCGTACGGCACGGCCTGGAATTCCGGCAGCGCCTCCGCACGAGCCGACAGGCGGACCAGGCCGGGATGCTTGGCCGGGTCGATCAGACCCGGGGCCATGTTCTGGGCGAAGTACCAGGCGACGGCGGTGGTGATATCGGCCTGGTTGGGACGGTCGCCGCCCATCCAGGCGCCGCCGTCCCCCACCTCGCGCTCCAGCAGGTCGAAGGCGGTGATGGCCTGGGCGCGCACCCGCTCCAGCCAGGGTTGGTGCTGCTTGTCCTCGGGGCGCAGCTCCAGCTCATAGACCACCTGCACGGTCTTCTCGCACGCCACCAATGCCAAGCCGATAAGGCGCTGGGCCTGGATGAAAGCGGCAGCGTCGGCGGGCATGAGGTGCCTGTCCGCTGGAACCAAGCGTTCCAGCGCGTCCAGGATCAAGGTGCTGTCCATGAGCACCGTGCCGTCGTCCAGCACCAGGGTCGGCGCCTTCACCACGGGATTGATGGCGGCGAAGGTGTCATAGTGGCGGAAGACGGATACGCGCTCATGCTCGAAGGGCAGGCCCATGGCCACCAGCGAGATCCCGACGCGGCGGACATAGGGTGAATCCGGCATTCCGATCAGACGCATGACGGGACCTCCTGAGCTGTTGGGAGGCGCATTCTGCCTGAAACCGGGCGCGGCGCCAGCCCTTTGACCCGCCCTCCCTAACCGGCCCGCTGGCGCACCGGCCTTTTCGCCTCCTCCAAAGGCCGGGCCGCCGTCCGGAAATCCGCCCATGGGTCGGCGGAAAGGGCGGCCAGCCGCGTGGGCGCCGTCATGACGGTGAAATAGGCGGGGCCGATGGCGGGGCTCAGTTCTTCCCAGGCCAGAGGCATGGAGACGGCCGCCCCGGGACGTGCCCGTGTGGAATAGGCCGCGACCGCCGTGGCCCCCCGCTGGTTGCGCAGGTAGTCTACCAGGATCTTGCCGCCCCGCTTGGCCTTGGTGATGGTGGCCACGAAGCGCGCCGGGCTGTCGGCGGCCATGGCGTCGGCGATGCCCTTGGTGAAGGCCTTCACGGCCGTCCAATCGGCCTTGGGCGTCACCGGCGCCACCACGTGCAGGCCCTTGCCACCCGTGGTCTTGACGAAAGCGGCCAGGCCGGCCTGTTCCAGCCTGTCCTTCACCTCCCAGGCGGCGTCAATGACAGACTGCCATGGCACGCCCTCCCCCGGGTCCAGGTCCAGGGTGAGGGTGTCCGGCCGTTCCCAGTTCTTAAGGGTGGCCCCCCAGGGATGGATTTCCAACACCGCCGCCTGCACCAGCCCCAACAGCCCGTCCAGGTCATTCACCGCGATCAGCGGCCCTTCCGCTGGTTCCGTCGGGTCGGGCACCTGGATGATGGCCTTGCTCAACCCCTTCCAGGCATGCTTCTGGAAAAATGACTCACCCGTGATGCCGTTGGGGCAGCGCAGCAGGGCCAGCGGCCGTTCGACGATGAAGGGAGCGATGGAGCGCCAGACTTCCGTGTAGTAATCGGCCAGACCGGCCTTGGTCACCCCCGCGTCCGGCCAATAGACGCGGTCGGGGTGGCTCAGCTTCACCAAGGGCTTTGACAGGGTGGCGCCCGCATCGCGCACCGCTCCCGCCGGCGCCTTGGCGGCCGGTTCGCGCACAACGTCCTTGGGGTCCTTGTCCTCCCGCAGGCCCCGGAAGGCGGCATGGCGGATGTTGCCATCGCCCGTCCAGGTGCGGAAGTCCACCTCCGCCACCAGCTCCGGCCGAACATAGCGAACCTGGCGCCGCTCCTCGGCAGTCAGGGTGTCGTCGAAAGGACTGTTCTCAACCCGCATGCGTTCCAGGCGGCGGAACAATTCTTCCGCTACCGAAACGGTATAGCCGGTGCCGACGCGGCCCACATGGCGCAGCTCGCCCTGGTCGTAGACGCCCAGGACCAGGGAGCCGATGGCGCGGCGCGCGGTGGTGGAGGGCACATAGCCCGCCACCACGAATTCCTGTCGGTTGCCGCATTTGGACTTGATCCAGCCCTTGCCCCGGCCCGGCTTGTAGGGGGCATCGCGCACCTTGGAGACGATGCCCTCCAGGCTCAGGCGGCAGGCATGGTTCAGCACCAGGCCCCCGGACTCATCGAAATGCTCGCTGTAGCGCAGCGGGCCAGCGGCCCCCGCCAGCAGATCCTTGAGCGCTGCCTTGCGCTGCTCCAACCCCGCGCCGCGCAAATCCTGGTCCTCCAGGTGCAGCAGATCGAAGGCGTAGAAGACGAAGCGGTCGCTGCGCCCTTCGCTGAGATCGGCCTGCAAGGCGGAAAAGTCGGAGGCGCCGGCGGCGTTCTCGACCACCAGTTCACCGTCGATCAAGGCCTTGCCGATGGGCAGATCGGCCAGGGCCTCCGGTACCGCCTTGCCGAACCGCTTGGTCCAATCCAGGCCGCTCCGGGTCAAGAGTTTCACCCGCCCCGCCTCGATGCGCGCCTGCAGGCGATAGCCATCGAACTTGATCTCATGAATCCACCGCTGCCCCACTGGCGGCTTGGCCTGCAAGGTGGCCAGGGCGGGCTCCACGAAGTCCGGCAGCGGCGCGGTCTTGGCACCTTTCAGCCCAGCTGTTCCGGCCGCCTTGGGACTGGCGGCACCGGCGGGGGGGCGCGCCTTCTTCTCGACCTTGCTTTTCTCGATCTTGCCCGTCTTGGACGACCAGCCGGGCTCCTCCCCCGCCACATCGTCGATGACCCGGCCCGTCTTCACCGACTCCGGCCGCTCCTCCAGGATGTCGGGATCGCCCTCGCCGCGCGCGGCCTCATCCTCGCCCTTGATCAGCAGCCAGTTCTCGCGCTTCTCGCCCGGCCGGCCCCGCATGCGCACCAGATGCCAGTGGCCCCCCAGCTTTTCCCCATGCAGCTCGAAATCCAGGTGCCCCTTGGCATAGCCTTTGTGCGCGTCACCCACGGGCGTCCATTCACCCCGGTCCCAGACGATGACCGTGCCGCCGCCATATTCACCCTGGGGGATGGTGCCCTCGAAGTCGCCATAGTCCAGCGGGTGGTCCTCGACATGCACCGCCAGGCGCTTTTCCCCGGGGACAAGGCTGGGCCCGCGGGTGACGGCCCAGCTTTTCAGCACACCATCCATCTCCAGCCGAAAATCATAGTGCAGGCGGGTGGCGTCATGCTTCTGGATGACGAAGCGATGACCTTCCGTCCGGCCCTTGCGCCCCCGCGGTTCCGGCGTGGCGGTGAAGTCGCGCTTCTTGTGATAGGTTTCCAGGGCCATGGTTCAGCTCGCCTTGCGCTGGGTGGGGCGCCGGGCGGGAGCGGCGGCCTTGGCGGTGGCACGCGGCTTGGCGCCCAGTCCGGCGCTTTCCCTCAGCGCCGCCATCAGGTCGGTGGTCTTCCTCGGCGGGGCGCGTTTGGCCGCCGGCAGGGCCTTGCCCTCCAGCTTAGCCTTCACCAGGTCGGCCAGTGCCGCTTCGTAGCGGTCATTGAAATCCTCCGGCTTGAAGGTCCCGGTCTTGGTCTCGATGATGTGCTTGGCGAGGTCCAGCATCTCCCCCTCGATCTTGATGTCCGCGATCTCATCGAATGCCTGGGCGGCGGGGCGGACCTCGTAATCGAAATTGAGCGTGGTGGCGATCAGGCCGGCGCCGTGGGCGCGGACCAGGACGGTGCGGGCACGGCGGAACAACACCGTTTGGGCCAGTGCCGCCACCTTCTTGGCGCGCAACCCTTCCCGGATGAGGGCATAAGCCTCATCCGCATGACGGTCGCTGGGGGCCAGGTAATAGGGCTTGTCGAAATAGACGTCGTCGATCTCGCCACAGGGGATGAAGGCCAGGACGGACAGGGTCTTGTCGCTTTCCGGTACCGCCGCCGCCGCCTCCTCCGGTTCCAGGATGACGTAGTCGCCCCGCGCGACCTCATAACCTTTCACCTGGTCTTCCCGCTCCACCGGCTTACCCGTTTCGCTGTCCACGAACTGGCGGTGTACCCGGTGACCGGTGACGCGGTTCACGGTATGAAAGGCGATGCGCTCGGACGCGGAAGCGGCGGTGTAAAGCGCCACCGGGCAGCTGACCTCCCCGATCTTCAGGAAGCCCTTCCAATTCGCCCTGGGTGCCATGGCAGCCGCCTTCATGGGGAGAAACAGGATATAAACGCCGGCAGCGGCACGGGGGTTCCGGGAACTGGTTATGTCCTGCATCGTTTAGCGGACGCGCGTCACCGCCCCGGGGAGCGCCCGGGGGACCGCTTGAGGGAGAGCCCGCGTGAATCTGTTCAACTGCCAGGCCTGCGGCCAGATGCTGTACTTCGAGAACAGGCTGTGCGAACGCTGTTCCCACCGCCTGGGCTACCTGCCCGACGACGACCGGATGCACGCGTTGGAGGCGGAGGGGGACGCCTGGCGTGCGTTGGGGGCGCCCGACGCCCTGTACAAGTTCTGCGCCAATGCCGGGCAGGACGCCTGCAACTGGCTGATAGCCGCCGACGCGGCGGAGCCCCTGTGCGCCGCCTGCCGCCACAACCGCACCATCCCCGACGTGTCCCACCCGACCGCGCTGGCGCAATGGCGCAAGATCGAGCTGGCCAAGCACCGCCTGTTCTACACCCTGATCAAGCTGGGCCTGCCCCTGGCCAACCGGGCAGACGATCCCGACGGCGGCCTGGCCTTCGACTTCCTGGATGACCCGCCGGAAGGCGCTGTCATGACAGGACATGACAACGGCTTGATAACATTGGCCTTGAAGGAAGCCGACGATGCGGAACGGGAGACGCGCCGCACCCAGCTGCACGAACCCTACCGTACCCTGCTGGGCCATTTCCGGCATGAGGTCGGCCATTATTACTGGGACCGGCTGGTGCGCGACGAAGACCGGCTGGAGGCCTGCCGCGCCCTGTTCGGTGATGAGCGCCAGGACTATGCCGCCGCCCTTCAGCGCCACTATGACCAAGGCGCGCCGGCCGACTGGCAGCAGGGCTTCATCAGCGCCTATGCCACCAGCCACCCGTGGGAGGATTTCGCCGAAACCTGGGCGCACTATCTGCACATCGTCGACACGCTGGAAACGGCCCATGCCTTTGGCGTGAGGGTGCGCCCCATGGTCGATCACACCGGCGACCTGTCCGCCCGGGTGGACTTCAACCCCTATCGGCGCGGCACCATCGCGGACATGGTGGACGCCTGGCTGCCCATCGCGTTCGCCGTCAACAGCATCAACCGCAGCATGGGTCAGGCGGATTTCTATCCCTTCATCCTGACGCCGGCCGTCATCGCCAAGCTGGGTTTCATCCACAGCCTGATCATCGCCGACCGAAGGGCGAAAACCGCCGCGTAGACGCCGTCTCTGTCCTGACAGGACAGGAAAAACTTTTTCTGTGACTTATAGGTCATATCGGGCCAGACTGGAGCGTAACAGGATAACGATGTCATCAGCAGGACAAGGGCACGCCCATGCTCGACGGCCACAGCCATGTTGCGCCCCTCCACTCGCTGGCGGCCAGCTTGTCCGGCACCAACCTGGAGCGGGCCGGCGACCATAACCAGCGCGTGACCCTGCAGGCCATCCGCGTGGGTGGCCAGATCACCCGCGCGGAGCTGGTGGAACTGACCGGCCTGACCTTGCCGGCCATCGCCAACATCACCAAGCGCCTGTTGAACGAAGGACTGATCATGGAGGCGGGGCGCCAACACGGCGGCCGGGGCCAGCCGGCCATCCTGTTGCAGATGAACCCGGACGGCTGCTTTTCCATCGGCGTCAACATCGACCGCGACCACATCACCGTGGTGGTGCTGGACCTGTTGGGCAAGGTGCGCGCCCGCGCCTCGCGGGAGATCGACTTCGCGCCGCCGGAAGTGGTGGCCCACTTCTTCCGGACGGAAATAACCGCCATCCTCCAACGCACGGGCCTGCCGCTGTCCCGCTTCATCGGCATCGGTGTCGCCATGCCGGACGACATCGGCCGCGTCCCGCTGCCACGCTGCCCAGACGTCTACGCCGCCTGGCATGACGTGGATGTGGCGGGCCTGTTCGCCGATATCTTGCCGCTGCCCGTGTTCGTGGAGAACGACGCCACGGCCGCGGCCCTAGGGGAACTGCAATTCGGCCACGGGCTGCGCCACCGCAGTTTCTTCTACATCCTGATCAGCGGCGGCCTGGGGGGCGGCATCGTCGTGGACGGCATCCAGTTCCGTGGCGCCCGGGGACGCAGCGGTGAGATCGGCTTCCTGCCCGTCCGGTCCGACCGCACCCACGCCCGCACCCTGCAGGAGGCCGTGTCCCTGTCCGCCCTCTATGACCGCTTGGCAGCCGCCGGCCGCCCCATCGATCAGCCGGAGCAGCTGTGCCACCTGGCCGGCACCCCCGGGGAAGCGGTGATGGATGAGTGGATCGAACTGGCGGCCGACCTGATGACCGACCCGCTGGTGGCCACCAACTGCCTGGTCAACCCCGAGGCCATTTTCCTGGGCGGCCGCCTGCCGGCCCCGCTGGTGGACAGGCTGGCCGCCGCCCTGAACCACCGCCTGAGTGACCATCACATCCCGCAGGTGGCGCCCGTGCTGCGGGCCGCCATGGCCGCCGACGCGCCGGCCGTGGGCGCCGGCATGCTGCCCTTCACCGACCGCCTACTGCCCAGCCGGGCCGCCCTGATGAAGACGGCGGAAAACTGAAGCCGGCTTCTGTCCTGCCGGACAGAAAAACGCGCTTGATCAATTAAAACAATTTCCTTTAGTTGGATCTTAACAACGGCGCCAGGGAGGGCGGCCCCGGTGATCCAGCGGAAAATCCTTGCACTTCTGGCGCTGGGCCTATTGCTCATCGGCGCGACGCCGGCGTACGCCGCCACGGTGGACGTCGTCACCAGCATCGGCGCCCTGCGCGGCACGGACGATGGCAAAGGCGGCGCCCTGTTCCAGGGCATCCCTTTCGCGCAGCCGCCGGTTGGCCCGCTGCGCTGGCGACCGCCGCAGCCGGTCGGTTGGGCGCAGCAAACGCGCGACGCCACGCGGCCCTCGCCGCCCTGCCTGCAGCGCGGCTATGGCTGGAATGACGCCCTGGCGGCCCGCAGCCGAGAGGACTGCCTGTACCTGGACATCCGCACCCCGGCCCTGTCGCCGCGCGCCGCCCTGCCCGTCATGGTCTGGATCCATGGCGGCGCCAACCGGGCCGGCGGGGCGGACGGCACGGTTCTGTCCAGCCTCGCCGATCCTGTCGGCCCAAATGGGGGCGTGGTGCTGGTGGCCATCCAGTACCGGCTGGGCACTTTCGGCTTCCTCTCGTTGCCGGAGCTGACGGCGGAATCCCCGCACCACGCCTCGGGCAATTACGGGCTCATGGACCAGATGGCCGCCCTGTCCTGGATACGGGCCAACATCGGCCTGTTCGGCGGCGATCCCAACAACATCACCATTTTCGGCGAGTCCGCCGGCGGCCAGGATGTGGGGCAACTGATGCTGGCGCCCCAAGCGCGCGGCCTTTTCGCCAAGGCCATCGAGCAAAGCGGCACCGCCGGCTTCGGCCTCCCGCCCCGCACCCTGGCGGAGAATGAGGCGCTGGGCCGGCAGTTGCTGGACAAGGCGGGAGTGAAGGACTTGGGGAAATTGCGCGCCCTGTCCGGATCCGCCATTCTGGCGGCCACCGATGCGCTGAAGCCAGCCACCATCGCCGATGACAGCTTCATCTGGCTGCAGGCGGTCATTGACGGCTGGGTCCTGCCCAAAGCGCCGGAAGCGCTGCTGGCGGACGCTGCCCCCGTCCCCCTGATGATCGGCAGCAACGCCCGTGAGCTGACCCTGTATGGCGGGCCGGATGCCGTGGTCCCGACAATCCATCAGGCCTTCGGTGCACATGCGGCGGCGGCGCTGGCCTTCTACGGCATCAAGGACGGCATCCTGCCCGCGCCCGATCCGCGCCTGGGTGACGTGGCGACACAGTTGGCCGACGATTTGACCTTCCGTTGCCCCACCTTGCACGTCGCGGCGGCACATGCGGTCGCGGGCCATCCCACCTGGGTCTATCACTTCGACCGCAGCCCGGCGCAAGGGCCAGTCACCCACGGCAGCGACCTGCCGTTCCTGTTCAGCGGACTGCCCGCAGGGGCGCCAGGCGACGACGCCCCCACCCTGCAACGCTATTGGGTCAACTTCGCCCGCAACGGCGACCCGAACGGCCAGGGCCAAGCCCGATGGCCCGCCTACACCGCGCAGGACGGGGGCTACCTGGCCTTCACCGACGCGGGGCCGGATGCGAAGACCGGACTGCGCGGCCCCTTGTGTGGACTGCGGCGGCCAGCAGCCTGACACGCCCCTATATAACCTCATGCCAGCATGGCGGTGAGGCAATCTGACCTTTCCTCTCCCGGGCGCAAAGGGAATCTCATAATTGAATAGTTTTTGGCGTATCGATATGAAGTTATACTCGTAATGCGGGATAAAATATTATAGTAGGCCGCCCTTATGTCGAACCCACCGCCCAAGCCCGCCAACCCCGCCGCTCCGCTTCTGTCCGTCTACTGGCTGAATTCGGAACTTACGAATACCTATCCAGCCCCCGCACTCAGGGACGTCCTGGCCTATACCAACGGTGTCAACGGCCCACCCCAGACTGGGGTGGTCTATCTGATGGGCGCGAGTTTCCTCGGTTCCCCCGAAAGCTTCGCCGCGCCCTACGTTCAGTTGGAGCCATCGCTGCTGAACACCCTGCAAAACGGGGATGTCGCCCTGCTACAGAAGGCCGGCGTCAAGGTATTGCTAACCATCCAGGGTTCCAATTCCGGTGGCAACACCATGGGTTGGTCAACCATGAGCGATACCCAGAGCGCAGCATTCGCCCAGTGGCTGGCTAGCAACGTCATCAACGCCTATGGCCTGGATGGTGTGGATATTGATGACGAATTCTCCAGCGCCCCCGGCACCCCACAGAATCTAATCGACGCCGTGGCCAATCTTCGTGCGCAGATCCCGGGCAAGCTCATCACCAAGGCCCTGTGGCGGGACACAGATGTGTTCGGGTTGACTGCGAGCGCATCCACCCCCTACTCCGGCGCCACGATGCCGCAATTGCTGAACTTCGGTTCCACCATGTCCTACGGCACGGGCGCGGCGGGCATAGAATCCGCCACGAAGGCATATACTAGCACTAGCAGCCTGACCTATCCCCTGGCCGCGTCACAGCTCTGCGCGGGAGTTCAGGCTGGGCCCAGCAATGGCCATTGGATGACATCGCTGGCAGACACCACTAGTGTCGCAACCTGGGCCAAGAATAAAAACTACCTGGGCGTGATGATCTATTCATTCTCACAGGACATCGAGGAATTCACCGGCACTGCGACCGACCCAAGCCAATACAAGTATCCTTATCCCAGCGCGGGCGATCACATGTTCCAGCAGGCCGTTGTGCAAGCCTGGGGCGAGACTTTTACCGTCAATCAGCAGGCCATCGCCGGCCTGTTCTATCCAGCTGGCTCCTTTTACCTAAGCAGCAAGGATATCCAGATGACCTTGAGCGCTGAATTGAAGACCAAGCAAGGCACATGGGTCAGCGCAACCCTGGATATCCTGGCCTTGTCAAATGCCAACATCACCAACAGTGATGGTACATTCGTCCAGCAGGCAACCATGCTGGAACAGAGCCAATACCAGTCCATCCAGCAAAAGATGACGGCCCAGGGCCTGGGCGCCTTCGTCCCGGTCGGTGACTACTGGTCGTCGGCGCGGAATGTCAGCGTCACCCTGTCAGCCCAATGCCGTACGATAGCCGGGGGCTATCAAAATTCATCCCTGGGGCTGAGCACAGCCAACCCGGCCAACACCATCGTCGTCAACAACAACGGCGCTCTGCAGTTGCAAGCGGTACAGCCCGTTGGCTGAACTTGGGCTGGGGATGGCTGGGGCATACTCCCAGTCATCCCCAGCCCTTCCACCTCAGCTTTCCAGCTGGCCGGCCATTTCCTCCAGCGACACGCGCTTGGTTTCGGGGAAGAACAGCAGCACCACCACGAACTGCAGGGCCATCATGGCGGCGAACAGGTAGAAGGGCGCGCCCTTGGAGTATGTGGCCACCAGGGGGAAGACGCCGGACAGGAAGGCATTGGCCAGCCAGTGGGTGGCGCTGCCCAGGCTTTGCCCCCGCGCCCGCACCGCCGTGGGAAAAATCTCCGCGATATAAACCCAGATGACCGCCCCCTGGCTGAACGCGAAGGAGGCGATGAAGCCCAACAGCGCCCAGATGAGATAGGCGGCGCTGCCCATGCCCGACAGGATGAGGGCGGCCGCCGCCAAGCTGAGGGTCATCCCCACGGCGCCCGTCAGCAACAGCGTCCGGCGCCCCGCCCGGTCGATGACCGTCATGGCGATGCCGGTGAACGCCAGGTTGGTCGCCCCCACCGCCACGGATTGCAGGTCGGCCGAGACCTTGGCGAAGCCGGCGGCGGCGAAAATGTCGTTCAGGTAATAGAGGATGGCGTTGATGCCGCTGAACTGGTTGAACAGCGCCAGGCCCACGGCCAGCAGGATGGGCCGGCGATGGTGGCGCCAGGACAGGCGTCCCGCCTCCTGCCCCGCACCCGCTGCCCCCGCACCAGCTGCCAGCGCGCGGACGGCGGTGTCGCCCGCGGGCGCCCCCATGCGGCGCAGCACCGTCGCGGCCTCCTCCACCCTGCCCTTCACCGCCAGCCAGCGCGGGCTGTTGGGGATGAAGGCCAGCAGGATGAGGAACACGGCGGACGGCACGGCGGTGACCGCCAGCTTCCACCGCCATTCGGCGTCGCCCAGGTCCAGGCCACCGACCAGGTAGTTGCTGAGGTAGGCCACCAGGATGCCCAGGACGATGTTCATCTGGAACAGGCCCACCAGGGCGCCGCGCCGCTGCGGCGGCGCGATCTCCGCGATATAGACCGGGGCCAGCACGGATGACCCGCCGATGCCCAGGCCACCGATGAAGCGGAAAAAAACGAGGGAGGGCCAATCCCACGCCAGGGCGGCCCCCACCCCGGAGATGAGGTAGAGCAGCGCCATGACGCGCAGGCAGTCACGGCTGCCATACCGGTCGCCCGGCCCTCCGGCACCCAGGGCGCCGACGCAGGTGCCGACCAGGGCGCTGGACACGGTGACACCCACCGCCCCGGGCGACAGGTTCATGACCGTCCGCAGGTCGCCGGTCACGCCGGCGATCACCGCCGTGTCGAAACCGAACAGCAGGCCGGCCAACGCGGCGGTCGCGATGCTGAGGAACAAAAATGCCATAGGCAGGCCCCTCCCCCTTTTTTATTTAACTAAGTTGTTTTATTAAATTGCCAATGCTGCTTTGTCGATAGCCTGTACTAGGATCGGCAGCCCAGCCTGGTCGGGAAAGGGCGCCCTTCAGCACCCATGTCCGGCCTGAAGAATAATGGGTGGCCCACCGGGCCAACGAGGGAGGGTATCCTTGATGCACGGGATCGATAAGCCGAATGCCGTCCGGCGCCTACTGTGGGCCTCGCTGATGGTGTCCACCGCCTGGGCCGCGCCATTGAACGCCTTTGCGTCTGACAACGCTGTCAGCGCTGGCCCGTACAATGCCGCCTTCCTGGCGGGCGGCGATGGGCTGACCAAGTCCCTGGGCGGCATCACGCTACCCGCCGATGGCCCCTGGACACTCTCCACCTGGTTCCAAGCCGATGAGGTCGGCACCGCGCTGCTGGCCGGCGTGGGCGACCCGGCCCAGGGCCGCTATTTGGGGCTGAAGGACGGCCGGCTGGCCCTGCGCACCGGCACCGGCGAGGGCATCAGCGGCGGGGCGGCCGTGAAGGCCGGCACCTGGCACCACGCCCTGGCCAGTTCCGACGGCAAGACCGTCCACCTCTACCTGGATGGCGCCGAGGTGGCGCAAGGCGCGGCGGCGCGGAATGCCGTCACACCGGTGGTTGGGCTGGCCCCGCGCCTGGGGGGCGCCTTCGCCGGCCGCATCGCCGGCTTCACCGTCAGCGCCCAAGCGCTGAGCGCGGCGGAGGCCAAGGCCGCGGCCCAGCGGACGCCCACCGCCGACCTGATCAATTTCGAGGCCGCCAGCCCGACCTGGCCGGTGCAGGTCAAGCAGATGATGGGCCAGGTGACGCCGCAGGATGCCTGGACCCTGCCCAAGAGCGCCGCCCCGTTCTCCCAACCCGTGGCCAAGCCGCCGCCCAACGGCCCGGCGCTGAAGGCCGACGGCGCCGGCAATTGGACCGTCGGCGGCTGGCGCCTGGCGGAGGCACCCAAGGTGCGTGGCGATGGCGCGCGCATCTCCCAGCCCGGCTTCGATACCGCGGCCTGGTACGTGGCGACGGTGCCCGGCACCGTGCTGACCACCCTGGTCGACCGCGGCGTCTATCCTGATCCGGATTACGGCCTGGACAACCTGGCCATCCCGGAAAGCCTGAACAAGCAGGATTACTGGTACCGCACGGAATTCGACGCCCCGGCCGACCTGCGGGACCGCCACCCGCTGCTGACCTTCAAGGGGATCAACTACGCCGCCGAGGTGTGGCTGAATGGCGAGCGGCTGGGCGGCGTGCGCGGCGCCTTCATCCGGGGGCAGTTCGACGTCACCGGCCATCTGCGCCCCGGGCAGAAGAACGTGCTGGCGGTCAAGATCAGCCCGCCGCCCCACCCCGGCCTGCCGCATGAGCAGTCGATCGCCGCCGGCGTGGGCGAGAACGGCGGCATGCAGGCCCTGGACGGCCCCACCTTCATCGCCAGCGAAGGCTGGGACTGGATCCCCGCCGTCCGTGACCGCAACACCGGCCTGTGGCAGGACGTGACCCTGACCGCCACCGGCCCGGTGCGCATCGGCGACAGCCAGGTGGTGACCAAGCTGCCCCTGCCCGACACGTCCAAGGCCGACATCACCATCACCGTGCCGGTGGAAAACCTGACCGGCCAGCCGGTGCAGGCCGAGATCCGCGCCGACTTCGACGACGTGACGGTCGTCAAGACCGTGACCCTGGCGCCAGGTGCGGGCAGCGTCATCCTGTCCCCCGCCGAGTTCCCGCAGCTAAACGTGAAAAACCCGGCGCTGTGGTGGCCCAACGGCCTGGGCGATCCCGCCCTGCACGCCCTGACCTTGACGGCTGCCGCCGGCGGCACGCAATCGGATGAGAAGCACACCCGCTTCGGCATCCGCGAGGTCAGCTATGAGCTGTCGCTGATGGATGCCACGGGGCATGTCCGGCGGGTGGAGGTCGACCCCACGCTGGCGCAGGGCCAGCAGGTGGTGGACGGCAGCCACACCGGCATCCACAAGATCGCCGGCGGCTGGGTGTCGTCCCTGACGCCGGGGGCCGAAAAATCGCCAGCGGTGAAGCCGTTGCAGGACTCCAGCCTGGCCCCTTATCTGATCCTGAAGGTCAACGGCGTGCGCGTGCCGGCGCGCGGCGGCAGCTGGGGCACCGACGACTGGCGCAAGCGCGTGTCGCGCGACCGGCTGGAGCCGTTCTTCCGCCTGCACCGCGAGGCCCACGTCAACATCATCCGCAACTGGGTGGGTCAGAACACTGAGGATGTGTTCTTCGACCTGGCCGATGAATATGGCCTGATGGTGCTGAACGACTTCTGGGAAAGCACGCAGGACTACAACATCGAGGCCCAGGACGTGCCGCTGTTCCTGGACAACGCCGCCGATGTCATCCGCCGCTATCGCAACCACCCCTCCATCGTGCTGTGGTTCGGCCGCAACGAGGGCGTGCCGCAGCCGGTGCTGAACGAGGGACTGGAAAAACTGGTCACCAGCCTGGACGGCACCCGCTATTACAGCGGCAGCTCCAACCGCGTGAACCTGCAGGACAGCGGACCTTACGACTACCGCGACCCGTCGCAGTACTTCACCAAGCTGTCCCGCGGCTTCGCGGTGGAGGTGGGCACGCCCAGCTTCCCCACGCTGGAGGCGTTCGAGGCCGCGGTGCCGCAGGCCGACCGCTGGCCGGTCAGCGACACTTGGGCCTATCACGACTGGCATCAGTCCGGGAACGGCGACACCCACGGCTTCATGGCGGCCATGGACCGCAAGCTGGGGGCGGCCACCAGCCTGGCCGACTTCGAGCGCAAGGCCCAGCTGATGAACTATGAAACCCACCGGGCCATCTTCGAGGGCATGAACGCCGGCCTGTGGACGGTGAACAGCGGCCGCCTGCTGTGGATGACCCAGCCGGCCTGGCCCAGCACCAACTGGCAGATCATGAGCCATGACTACGACACCCACGGCGCCTTCTACGGCGTGCAGAAGGCGGCGGAGCCCCTGCACGTGCAGCTGGACGCACCGGACGACGGGATCACCGTGGTCAACAACACCCGTGAGGCCAGGAAGGGTCTGACCATCCGCGCCCGCGTCCTGACCGTGGCCGGCCAGGTGATCAGCGACCTGACACAGAAGGTCGATGCCCCGGCCGATGCCGTCGCCCACGCGCGGAAGCTGGACCTGGCGGCCGCCATCAAGGCCAATGGCCTGGTGCTGGTGGCGTTGGATCTGTCGGACGCCGCCGGCACGCTGTCGCAGAACGTCTATTGGCGCGTCGCCGACGAGGCCGCCACCCGCCACCTGAACGACCTGGCGCCACAGCCCGTCGCCCTGTCCACCCGCACGGAACGGGCAGGCGATGAGGTCAAGGTGCATGTGACCCTGACCAACACCGGCGGCGCCGCGTCGCTGATGAACAAGCTGACCCTGCAGAACGCCGACGGCAGCCGCCTGCTGCCGGCCTACGCCAGCGACAACTACGTCTCCCTCCTGCCGGGTGACCGGCGCGAGGTGACCATCGCCTACCCCGCCGCCCTGGCGCAGGGCCAGCCCAAGGTGGCCTTGCGCGGCTGGAACACCCAGCCGGCCACGGCGGCGGTGACGGTCCCCTGAACCCGATCCGGATGGCCCCCGGTTTCACCCCGGAGGGCCATCCGGGCAGGCCTTCAGCCGCCGATGTCCTCGATCTTCAGCACCGCGGCCGTCGCCGCCCGCGTGGCGCGGCAGGCCGCCGCGTCCCTGGCCAGGTCGATGCCATAGCTGGGGAAGATCGCCTTCAGCGCCGGCAGCCAACCGGACTCGGTCAGGCGATCCACGAAGCAGGTTTGCAGGACCTCCACCGCGATGGCGGCGGCGGTCGACGCGCCGGGTGACGCGCCCAGCAAGGCGACCAGCGACTTGTCGGCGGCGGCGACCAGTTCCGTTCCGAACTCCAGAACGCCGCCGTGCCCCTCGGCAACCGGCTTGATGATTTGGACGCGCTGTCCGGCCACCGCCTCCCGCCACTGACCGCGCTGGGCGGTGGGGAAGAACTGGCGCAGCATCTCGAATTGATGATGCCGGCTTTGGAACACCTGGCCGATCAGATATTCCTCTAGCGCCGCGTTGTCCTTGGCGACATCCAACAAGGGCAGGATGTTGCTGGCGGTGATCGACCCGAACAGGTCCGCGACCGAGCCGTGCTTCAGGAATTTGGTCGAGAAGCCGGCATAGGGCCCGAACAGCAGCGAGGTCTTGCCATCGATCACCCGCGTGTCCAGGTGCGGCACGGACATGGGCGGTGACCCCGTGGCGGCCTTGCCATAGATCTTGGCGTGGTGGCGTGCCGTCACCGCGTCCACGTCGCAGCGCAGCCAAATGCCGCTGACCGGGAAGCCGCCATAGCCCTTGGCTTCCGGGATCCCCGACTTCTGCAGCAGGTCGATCGCCGCCCCGCCCGCGCCGATGAAGACGAAACCGGCGGACAGGGTTTGGCGGGTGCCGTCGGTCATGTCCTCGGTCGTCACCATCCAGCGGCCGTCCGCCGCCCGGTCCAGGGCGACAACCTCGCGGTGATAGCGCAGGTCCACGCCCTCATCGCCCAGATGACGCACCAGCAGATGGGTCAGCGCGCCATAGTCGACGTCGGTGCCGGTGATGATGCGGGTGGCGGCGACCTTCTGCGCCGGATCGCGCCCCTCCATGACCAGGGGCGCCCATTCCGCGATTTGCGCGGGATCCTCGCTGTACTCCATGCCGCGATAGCAATGATGCGCGCTCATGGCGGCGTGGCGGGCCTTGAGGAAGGTGACGTTCTCCTCCCCCCAGACGAAGCTCATGTGCGGGCAGGGATGCAGGAAGGCGCGCGGGTCGGGGATGGCGCCGGACGACACCAGATGGGCCCAGAACTCCCGCGACACGTCGAACTCGGTATTCACCTTCAGCGCCTTGGAAATGTCGATGCCGCCATCGGGGCGCTGCGGCGTGTAGTTGAGTTCGCAATTGGCCGCATGGCCGGTGCCGGCGTTGTTCCACGCCATGGAGCTTTCCTGGCCGCAATCGCCCAGCCGCTCGACCACGGCGATGCGCAGCGACGGGTCCAGCGCACGCAGCAGCGTTCCCACGGTAGCGCTCATGATGCCGGCGCCGATCAGCAGCGCGTCGACATGCGGGGTGTCGGAGGCTGTCATACCTGGTCCCCCGTGGGTTTGAAGTGCAGGCCGGCCCCCGGGTCATAGACGACGTAGGCACGCCGCCAAGGCTCCGTGCCGATCAGGCGCCAGCGATGGCCGCTGCCGCTGTCATCCTGGGCGATCAGCACGTCGCCGGGGCGGATGGTGAAGGTGGCGCCGGACTTCACCTCGAACTCGATGGTGCCCGACAGGGTGATGACAAACTGCGGCTGAGGGTCCTGGTGCCATTCGAACGAGCCGCCGGTGGCGGTCTCCTGGAAAGACAGCTCATGCACGGCGATGGGCAGGCCGGAGGCCCGGCCATGCAGCCCCGCGCCGATTTCCAGCTCCCCTTCTTCAAAGAGGGAGTTACCGTCCGGGCCGGTCCATAGTCGGATACAGCGGATCATTTACGTCTCCGGTTCGAGGGTCGCGCGTTGACGTTGATGGGGGCGGACGCGCCGCACCACCGGGCCAGGATGGCAGCGGCCGGGCCCAAGCGATTGACGATAAAACCGTTATTTGAATACGGCTGCGGTTCCCTACACCGTCTTTGGCGATAGGCTGCCCGGCTCCCGCCCCTGCTCCATCAGCCAGTCGCGGAAGACCATGAGGGGGCGGTAGGTTTTGCGGTTGGCGGGATAGACCAGGTAATAGCTCGTCTCGGCCGGTGACGCCCGTCCCGGCAGGATGACCAACTCGCCGGACGCAAGTTCCTCCCGCACCAGGAAACGGGGCACCAGCGCGCAACCCAGCCCGGCGACGGCGGCCCGGATGACCAGAAGGAATTGCTCGAACACCAGGGCCGGCTGTCCCGGCGGGCGTTTCAGGCCCTGGGCCTCGAACCACAGCGTCCAGCTGTCGAGGCGGGTTTCCTGCAACAATAGGGGCAACCGCGCCAGGTCGGCGGGGCACGGCGGACCGTTCGGGCCGATCAGGGCCGGGGCAGCGACCGGCACCAGCTCCTCCCCCATGAAACGCTGGCGGATGAGGTCCGGCACCGGCGGCAGGGCGCTCATGATGGCGGCGTCCAGCCCTTCGGCGCGCGGGTCGATGGGCCGCACGCGAGTGGAGAAATTGATGCTGATGTCGCGGTGACGGGCGAAGAAATCCGGCATGCGCGGAATCAGCCAACGGGCGCCGAAGGACGGCAGGATGGCCAGGCCCAGGCTGCCGCTGCCGCTTTCAAAGGCGATGGCCTGGGCGCCGGCCTGACCCAGCCGGGCCAGGATGTCCCGCACCTGCTCCGCATAGAACTGGCCGGCCAGCGTCGGCACCACCCGCTGGCGCACCCGCTGGAACAGCGGCACGCCCAACTGCGCCTCCAGCTGGGCCACCTGCCGGCTGACCGCCCCTTGCGTCAGGTTCAGTTCATCCGCCGCCAGGGTGAAGCTGGAGTGGCGGGCCGCTGCCTCGAACGCGACCAAGGCCGCCGTGCTGGGAATAAGGCGACGGGAAAGCATGGGGCCACATCCTCATGATGTTCAATACGGCAATGGAACGGAAATAAGGTTTTGATGTCCATAGATCATGAGAAAATTGCATCATCTTATGACCGGACATGGCTTGCCCCCGCACCGGCCAAGGCGCTTAAATCCGGGGGTGGGCGCCCCCGTCGAACCGGCGCCGTCGAGAGGGATCGCACAAGATGGCCAAAGGTGACGCCAACTCGTTCCAGTGGGACGACGCCTTCCTGCTGAACGCGCAACTGGGTGAGGAGGAGCGTCTGATCCGCGACACCGCCCGCGCCTATTCCCAGGACAAGCTGGCGCCCCGGGTGGTGGAGGCCTTCGCCACGGAGCATACCGACAGGGCCATCTTCCAGGAGATGGGGGCGCTGGGCCTGCTGGGCCTCACCCTGCCGGAGGAATACGGCGGCGCCAACGCCAGCTATGTCTCCTACGGGCTGGTGGCCCGGGAGGTGGAGGGGGTGGACAGCGGCTATCGCTCGATGATGAGCGTGCAGTCCTCGCTGGTCATGCATCCCCTATACGCCTATGGCAGCGAGGAACAGCGCCGCCGCTACCTGCCCCGCCTGGCGTCGGGGGAATGGGTGGGCTGCTTCGGCCTGACGGAACCGGACTCCGGCTCCGACCCCGCCTCCATGCGGACCCGGGCGGAAAAGGTGGCCGACGGCTATCGCCTCACCGGCAGCAAGATGTGGATCACCAACGCGCCCCTGGCCGATGTCTTCGTCGTCTGGGCCAAATCCGACGCGCACGACGGGGCCATCCGCGGCTTCGTGCTGGAAAAGGGCATGGCCGGCCTGTCCGCACCCAAGATCGCCAACAAGCTGAGCCTGCGCGCCTCCATCACCGGTGAGATCGTGATGGATGGCGTGGTGGTGGGGGAGGAGCACCTGCTGCCCGGCGTCTCGGGCTTGAAGGGTCCCTTCGGCTGCCTGAACCGGGCGCGCTACGGCATCGCCTGGGGCGCCATGGGGGCGGCGGAAACCTGCTTCCACGCTGCCCGGACCTACACCCTGGACCGCCAGCAATTCGGCCGGCCCCTGGCCGCCAACCAGCTGGTGCAGAAGAAGCTGGCGGACATGCAGACGGAGATCACGCTGGGCCTGCAGGCGGCGTTGCGCGTCGGCCGCCTGTTCGACGAGGGCACCGCGACGCCGGAGATGATCAGCCTGATCAAGCGCAACAACTGCGGCAAGGCGCTGGACATCGCCCGCGCCGCCCGCGACATGCACGGCGGCAACGGCATCTCCGGCGAGTTCCCGGTGATGCGCCACATGATCAACCTGGAAACCGTGAACACGTACGAGGGTACCCACGATGTCCACGCCCTGATCCTGGGCCGCGCCATCACCGGCATCGCCGCGTTCTGATCGGCGGTCTTGAACGCATCATGACGGGCGCGCTGACGGGCATCCAGGTCCTGGACCTGAGCCGCATCCTGGCCGGCCCCTGGGCGACCCAGCTGCTGGGCGATTTCGGGGCCACCATCATCAAGGTGGAAAAGCCGGGGGAAGGCGACGATACCCGGCGTTGGGGGCCCCCCTTCGTTGGCGGGGCGGACGCGGCGGAGGATGGAACCGCCGCCTATTTCCTGGCGGCCAACCGCAACAAGCGCTCCATCGCCGTGGACTTCACCACTGCGGAGGGCCAGGCGCTGCTGATCGACCTGGCCGCACGCTCGGACGTGGTGGTGGAAAACTACAAGGTCGGCGGACTGGCCAAGTACGGCCTGGACTATCCCAGCCTGCGGGCCGTCAACCCGCGCCTGATCTACTGCTCCATCTCGGGGTTCGGCCAGGACGGGCCCTACGCCCATCGCCTTGGCTATGACTTCCTGGTCCAGGGCATGTCCGGGCTGATGAGCGTTACCGGCACGGCGGAGGGGGGGCCACAGAAGGCGGGCGTGGCCCTGGCCGACATCATCACCGGGCTCTACGCCGGCAACGCCATCCTGGCGGCCCTGCACCACCGGGAGAAGACCGGGGAGGGCCAGCACATCGACGTGGCGCTGCTGGACTGCATGGTGGCGGCCATGGCCAACCAGGCGCTGAACCACCTGGCCAGCGGCCGTGACCCGCAGCCCCTGGGCAATGGCCATCCCAGCATCGTCCCCTACGACACCTTCCCCACCGGCGATGGCCACATCAACCTGGCGGTGGGCAATGACGGGCAGTTCACGCGACTGTGCGCCGTGCTGGCGGTGCCGGAGCTGAGCGCCGATCCCCGCTTCGCCACCAACAGCCAGCGCGTCACCAACCGGGCCGCCCTGACCGAACTGCTGACGGAACGGTTGACGACCGCCCCGTCAGCCCACTGGCTGGCGCTGCTGGAGGCGGCGGCGGTTCCAGCCGGGCCCATCAATACCCTGGGCCAGGTCTTCGCCGACCCACAGGTCAAGCACCGCGGGCTGGCCCTCACCCTGCCCCACCCCGTACTGGGCCCGGTGCCCGGCGTCGCCTGCCCGGTGAAGCTGTCGGGGACGCCGATCACGGATGGACAGGCGCCGCCCGCCCTGGGCGCCGATACGGCTACGGTATTGCGCGACGTCCTGGGCCTGGACCAGACACGTCTGGCGGCGCTGGCGGCGGCCGGGGTGATTGGGGCGCCCTCGGGCTATTCCGCTGGCGACGGCGCGCGGAATACGTAACCCTGGCCGTACACCATGGCCACCGGCAGCTCAACGCCACTGGCGTCCAGCACCTTGCGGCGCAAGCGGCTGATGACCGCGTCAAGATTGCGGTCGTTATGAACCATGGACGGCCGCTCCAGCGAGGCGATAAGCTCGGCCCGGGACACGATCGCCCCCCGGGTCTGCATTAGCCGCGCCAGGAAGGCGAATTCGGTGGCGGTCAGCATGGTCCTGTCCCCCGTCGGCGCGACCAGTCGCCAGTCCGCCGCCTCAAGCCACCAGTCGCCCGCTGCTGGCACGGGAACCTTAGGCTCCGCCGCGCGGCCGCGCAGCCCGCCCAGGCGGCGGATCAAGCCGCGCAGATTGGCTTCGACTTCCCGCATGCTGGTATGTTTGACCAGATAGATGTCGGCGCCGCTGGCGAGGCCCTCGACCTTGTCATCGATGCTGCTGTGCCCGGTGAGCATGATGATGCCGCAAACCAGGCCATGGCGCCGGCGGAACTCGCGGGCCAGATCAAAGCCGAGGCAATCGGGTAGACCAACGTCCAGGATGAAGACCGTGGGCTGACGGCTCTCCGCGATCCGCAGCGCCTCCGCCCCCGTGCCGGCGCCAGCGGCCTGGAACCCTTTCAGGATCAGGTAATCGACCAGGTCGGTGCGTGGGCCATCCGCGTCTTCGACAACCAGCACGTCCAGCATGCAGCCCCTCTCGCCCCCCGCCGTCCATCTACACCCGCCAGCGGACGGCATCTGTCGGTTTGGGTCTATGCCCCATCATCCGAAAAATCCGCAGGCGCTGTTCCAAGTCCATCCGTCTATCCAGCAGGTAATATTTATGCGGATGTCGCTGGTGATTTCAAATTTTATTGGTTCTCAGCCGCCATTAGCCGGTGAACTGGCCAGAATTGTGATAGAGCGGCAACCATATTTGATAGATTTTCACACATTCCGCCAGAAGGCATAGAATTAAACAGAATTGATCATTGTACTTCCCCCGCGCGACCGCATACCCAAGTAGCTCTACCTCTGTAGGATTAATCCCGAATACGACGCCCTCGTTGGCGCCGTAGGTGGGCGGCGGCAAAACGCTCCGAAGCAAGGGGCGGCGGTTAAACGTCAGGCATTGTTGGGGGATGTGATGGGGCTGAACGGTGGGTTGCGCCAGGCGCTGCTGACGGGGTCTTCGCTGGTCATTTTGGCTGCCGTGGCGGGCGCGTCCCGACCGGCGGCGGCCGATATCGTTATCAGCAGCAACCAGCATGACCTTGGGATAACCACCGACCAGGGTATGGTCAGCATACAAAGCGGCGTGCTCGCCACGGGCATTTATGGGGCCTCGATCTCAGCCATCATCGGCACGTTCATCAACAACGGAACCATCGGTGTCAGCGAAGGATTCGGCCTTTACAGCAGCCTTTCCATCGGCACGCTGGTCAATACCGGCACCATCAGCGGATATACGGGCGCCTTCAACGCCGGCACTATCGGCACGCTGAGCAATAGCGGCACCATCAAGGGTACGGCACGGGGTATTCTGAACGATGGCACCATCGCCACGCTGAGTAACAGTGGATCGATAGTGGGAGCCACCTACGGCGTCCATAACCGCGATGGCACCATCGGCACGCTGAGCAATAGCGGCACCATCAAGGGTGCGGCATGGGGTATTCTGAACGGTGGCACGATCGCCACGCTGATCAACAGCGGATCGATAGGGGGGGGCACCACCGGCATCTATAACAGCGGCAGCACCATCGGCGCGCTGATCAACAGCGGATCAATAGGGGGTGCCGCCTCCGGCGTCTATAACAGCTATGGCACCATCGGCACGCTGATCAACAGCGGCACCATCGGCGGTGGCCTTCATGGGGTGCTTTCCACCGGCACCATCGGCACGCTGGACAACAGCGGCACCCTGATCGGCGTCGGTGCCAGCAGCGGGGGCGGCACGGCCGCCGCCGTGTACAACATCGGTAGCGTCGCGACGCTGTCCAATAGTGGTGTCATGCTGGCCGATGGCACCAACCATTTCAGCCTCGGCATTTTGAACAGAGGCACCATCGACACGCTGATCAACAACGGCGGCACCATCGTCGCGCTTCAGAGCGGTGCCGCCGTCGGCAACTTGGGCTTGATCGGCAGCCTTAGGAACACCGGCATTGTCCTCGGCGTCAGCACCGGCGTGGATAACCGGGGCACCATCCTGGTGCTCAACACTGACGGCACCATCACCGGTGCCAGCGCCCTGGAAAACAGCGGCACCATCGGCGCCCTGATCAACAGCGGCAGCATTGGCGGCTATAATGGCCTCTACCAGCACGACGGCGGCACCATCGGCACGCTGGTCAACAGCGGCACCATATCCGGCAATGTGATCAACGAAGGTGCCGGCGATCTGACCATCGGCGGGGGCACCGGTGGGGTCGTAGGCACGTTCACCAGCGGTCAAATCCGCAGCTCCCAGAACGGTGTGGTGTTCACCTCGGGCGCGCTGGCCATCGGGGACAGCTTCGATGTCAGCGCCAACACGGTCACCAACACCGGCGCCAGCCTGACCCTGACCAACGCCATCAGCGTCACCGGCGCCTATAGCCAGTCGGCGGGCACGCTGGTGGTCAACCCCGATGTCGGCGGCCTGCTGATCGTCAGCGGCGTGGCCAATATCAGTGGTGGCACGGTCCTTTCCAGCCTGTCCAGCACCGGCAATTACCTTGCCGGGGACTACACCCTGGTGCAGGGCACCACCGGTTCCAGCTACGCCGGCGCCACCACCACCGTCGTCGGCGACGTCGCTGGCGTCAGCGCCCACAGCTCGACCGCCGCCACCGACAGCACCGCCGCCCTGCTGCTCACTTTCGACAACAATTACATCGGCGGTGCCCTGGCGTATCTCGACAATACGCTGACACTGGCCACGAATTACGCGGTGTACGTCGCCAGCACGGGCAGCCTGGACCTTCTGGAAAACCATGGCACCTTGGGTTCGACGGTTACCGGCCAGGTGTCGCGGGCCATCGTCGTTGGCGGCACCCTCGGAAGCCTCAGCAACTATGGAGTCATCAGCGCCGTAAGCGATAGGGGCGCCGCGATCCTTGTCGACGGCGGCATCGGCACGCTGAGCAACAGCGGTATCATCAGCGGTTCAGCGACGGCCATCAGGCTGCGCGACGCGGGCACCCTCAGCTTGCTGGACAACCAAGGAACCATCGCCGGCAATATCCGTAATGATGGCGCTGGGGCACTGACGATTTCCGGGGCGAATGGGTGGCCCTTCGGCACGCTCACAGGTTATGGCCTCGACAGCCAGGGCACCATCCTCAGTACTGATTCCAACGTGGTGTTCGCCGGCGGCAATCTGTGGCTGAACGACAGCATCAATGCCGGCGCCAACACGGTGCTGAACACCGGCGCCAATCTCGATCTGCCCAATACCGTCAGCATCACCGGCACCTACAGCCAGTCTGGCGGTAGCCTATACCTGGAGGCGGGTGCCCAGCTGGTGGTCAGCGGACCGGTCACAATCACCGGCGGCGGTGTGACGGGCGGGTTCTCACCGGCCGGCAACTACCTTCCCGGCAGCATCGTCGGCACGCTGATCACGGCGGGCGCACCCTCCGATTATTCCGGCGCCGTCGTGTCAGCCGACCTGACCGGGCTGGCGGTCGGCGGGACCGCCGGCAATGACGGCCGCGACCTGATCGCCGTGGCGCAAAACTACTACGTGGGCGGCACGCTGGCCGGCATCACCAACGCCGCGGCGATCACGGACGTCACCTCGCCCGTCTTTGTCGCCGCCTCCGGGGTTCTGGGCAGCCTAGTCAATACCGGCCAATTGTTCGGCTTTGGGGCCATCGACAACAATGGCGCCATCGGCACGCTGACCAACAGCGGCTCCGCCACTGGCGTGTATGTCGGCATCGGCAACCAGGGCACCATCGGCACGCTGACCAACAGCGGCCGGATTTCAGGTGGTTCCACCGGCATCAACAACTACGGCACCATCGCGACGCTGATCAACAGCGGCACCATCAGTGGCTCGAACGCCGCCATCATGAACGGCGGCGGCCTTTCCAGTTCGTCCACCGGCGTTCACAACGGCGGCACCCTCGGCACGCTGGTCAACAGCGGCGTCATTGCCGGCGTCATCGCCAATTTCAGCAGCAGCCCCCTGACCATCGTCGGTGGCGCGAACGGAACGGTTGGCACCCTGACGGGCTATGACCTCATCAGCCAGGGCACGATCACCAGCCCCGGCGCCAATGTGGTGTTCGCGGGCGGCAGCCTGCTGCTGAACGACAGCATCGCCGCCGATGGCCAGACCGTGTTCAACACCGGCGCCACACTGACGCTGTCCAGCATCGTCAGCGTGACCGGCAACTACAGCCAGTCCGCCGGCGTCCTTGACGTGGGCACGGATGGGCGACTGGTGGTCAGTGGGGCGGCCAGCATCACCGGCGGCACCGTTCAGACCACGCTGTCCAGCACGGGGAACTATCTGGCCGGCGCCAGCGCCGGCACCCTGGTCCAGGGCGGCCTGGGGTCCAGCTACAATGGGGTCAGCATCGCCGCAGGCGTCACCGGCCTGACCGCAACCGCCGGATCGGTCGCCATGGGTGACCAGGTCGACCTGGTGGCGATGGCGGCCAACGACTATGTCGGCGGCACCCTCGACACCCTGGGGAACGATACGACCATCAGTGGCGTGGATTCCGCCGTCTACATCGCCGGTACCGGCTGGCTGGGCACGCTGGTCAATGGCGGCACCCTGAACGGCAGCATCAACGGCGTCCTCAACCTCTTCGGCACCATCGGTACGCTGGCCAACAACGCCATCATCGAGGGTGGCGCGCAAGGCATCCTCAATGACGGTGTCATCGGCACGCTGTCCAACGGCGGCACCATCAGCGGCGGCAACATCGGCGTCAGCAACGTTGGCAGCATTTCGACGCTGTCCAATACCGGCACGCTGAGCGGGGACCTTTACGGTCTGCTCAACCAGCGCCGCATCGACACTGTCATCAACCAGGGAACCATCTCCGGCACGGTGGCGCTGTACAACCGGGGCACCATCGGCACCGTCCTCAACTATGGCAGCCTGATCGATGCCGCCGCCCCCGTGGCGGCGGGCCTGGCGAATACCGGCTTGATCGGCCTGGTCGATACCCACGGGACCATGACGGGTGCCGTATACGGCCTGAACAACACCGGGACCATCGGGACGGTGGACAACAGCGGCCTCATCGCCGGCACCGGCGCGAACGGCGGCATCGGCGTCTACTCCTCCGGCACCATCGGCACGCTGGCGAACAGCGGCACGATCCGGGGCGTGACCACCGCCGTGCGCCTCGGTGGATCGGGCAGCATCGGCCTGTTGTCCAACAGCGGCGTGATCGCGGGCGATATCCGCAACGGCAGCGGCGCCGCCCTGACCATCGCGGGCGGGACGAACACCACCGGCACGTTGACCGGCGCCAACCTGGTCAGCCAGGGCACCATCCGCAGCACCGATGCCGACCTGGTGTTCGCGTCCGGCAACCTGCTGCTGAACGACAGCATCAACGCCGGATCCAACACGGTGCTGAACGCCGGCGCCAGCCTGACGCTGCCCAGCACCGTGACCATCACCGGCAGCTATCGCCAGACGGACGGCACCCTGGCGCTGAACGCCGGCGCCAATGCGCTGCTCATCAGCGGAGCGGCCACCATCACCGGCGGCACCGTCGTGGGCAGCCTGGACGCCGGCGGCAATTACACGGTGGGGGCCACCCCCTACACCCTGGCGCAGGGCGGCGCCGGGTCCAACTATGCTGGTGCGACCGTCACCAGCGGCCTGGCCGGCCTGGCCACCGGCAGCACCTCCGACGGCCAGAACCTGCTGATGACCATCGCCAACGACTATGTCGGCGGCGCGCTGGCCAGCCTCAGCAACAGCGGCACGATCAGCGCCGCCACCGGCATCTTTGTGGCCGGCACGGGCAGCGTCGGAACCCTGTCCAACGACGGCACGCTTAACGGCACCTGGGGCGTCAACAACCAGGGCGGCGTGGGTACGCTGCTCAACAATATGTTGATCAGCGTGGCCGGCACTGGCGTCATCAACGGCGGCACCATCGGCCTGCTATCCAACAGCGGCACGCTTCTGGCCGATGGCACCAACGGCATCGTCAACATCGGCCGCATCGGCACCCTGGCCAACAGTGGCCGCCTGATCAACACGCAGATCAACGCCGGGTCCGGCACGGCGGCGGCCGTGCTGAACCAGGGCACCGTCGGCGTGCTGTCCAACAGCGGGCTGATCAGCGGGCCCGTCGCCCTGGAAAACAGAGGCACCATCGGCCTCGTTGCCAACAGCGGCACCATCGCCGGCGATATCCGGAATGACGGGGCCACCCCCCTCACCATCACCGGCGGCACCGATTTGTCGGTGGGCACGCTGACGGGCTACACCCTGGGCAATCAGGGCACCCTCACAAGCGGGTCCAGCGACCTGGTATTCGCGGGCGGCAAGCTGCTGCTGAACGATGTCATCGACATGGGCGACCACACGGTGTTCAACGCCGGCGCCTCGCTGTCACTGCCCGACACCGTCAGCGTGACCGGCAACTACAGCCAATCCGCTGGCACGGTGGCACTGGGCGTGGGCGCGCAACTGGCGGTCAGCGGTGCCGCCACCATCACCGGCGGCACGGTGGTGGCCACGCTGTCCAGCAGCGGCAACTATCTGGCCGGGGCCATCGCCGGCACGCTGGTCACGGCGGGTGCCGTCTCTGATTACTCGGGTGCCACCGTGGCCAGCGGCTTGAGCCCATTGGCGCTCGGCGGGACCGTCAGTGGCGACGGACGCAACCTCCTGGCCCTGGCGCGCAACGATTACGTCGGCGGCGCGCTGGAAGCCATCGCCAATACCGGCACGATCCGGGGCGTCAACTCCGCGGTGTACGTGGCCGCCTCTGGCGTGCTGGGCAGCCTGAGCAACAGTGGGCTGCTGTCGGGCCGGTTCGTCGGCCTCAGCAATGATGGCGCCATCGGTACCCTGGACAATGGCGGCAGCATCAACGGCTATAGCGGCGTGACGTCCAGCAACAGCATCGGCCTGCTGGTCAACCGCGGCACCATAACATCGACGTCCTCCGCCATCGGGAACAAGGGCACCATTGGCGAAATCCGCAACAGCGGCGTCATCCTGGCCCGGGGCAGCACCAGCGCCGCCGCCGTCGGCGTCTATTCCACGGGCGCCATCGGCACGCTGTCGAACAGCGGCGTCATCAGCGGCAAGACCTACGCGATCTGGATCAGCCAGGGCGGCAGCCTGGGCACGCTGGTCAACAGCGGCACCATCGCCGGCGATGTCCGTAACGACGGCCCGGCCAGCCTTACCATCATCGGTGGCGCCGACGGGCAGATCGGCACACTGACCGGCTTCAACGGCGGCATCGGCACGCTGAGCAGCCAGCAGGCCGACGTCGTGTTCGCGGGCGGCAGCCTGGCGCTGAACGACGACATCACTGTCGACACCCATACGGTGGTGAATAGCGGGGCTGCCCTGTCGCTGCTGCGAACCGTCAGCATCACCGGCGGCTACAGCCAAAGCGGCGGCACGCTGGCGCTGGGCACCTACACCCTGGTGGTCAGCGGCGTGGCCAACATCAGCGGCGGCACGGTGACCACCACCCAGTTGGACGCCAGCGGGAATTACCTGGTGGGCGACAGCCACGGCACCCTGGTCCAGGGCGCCATCGGGTCCAGCTACACCGGGGTCAGCATCCTTTCCGGCATCACCGGCCTGACCCTGGCCGCGAACACCGCCACCATCGGCGGCACGGTCGACCTGCTGCTGACCGCGGCCAGCGACTATGTCGGCGGCACGCTGACCAACCTGGAGAACACCGGCACCATCACCGGCGTGCGGACGGCGGCCTACGTCGCGGACGGCGGCGCCATCGGCACCCTCAGCAACAGCGGCGTGCTGCACGGCACCCGCTACGGCCTATACAACAATGGCGGCATCGACACCGTCAGCAACGCCGGCACGATCAGCGGCACGGTAGGCCTGTACAATGTCGGCACCATCGGCACGGTGCTGAACGCCGGCAGCCTGGTGGACGATTTCGCCCCCAGGGCGGCGGGCCTGGTCAATTGGGGCCTGGTCGGCGGTCTGGACAACCGGGGCACCATCACCGGCGAGTCTTACGGCCTGTACAACCTGGGGACCCTGGGCACGGTCAGCAATAGCGGCACCATCGCCGGCCGTATCGGCTTGATCAATGAGGGCACCATCGCGGTCTGGGCCAATGCCGGGGCCGGAACCATCGCCGGTGTCAACACCGGCGTGGAAAATGACGGTGTCCTTGGCACCCTGACCAACAGCGGCACCATCGCCGGCTTCTCCATGGCCCTATGGAACACCGGCAGTATCGTCACGGTGACGAACGGGGCGGTCATCGCCAGCAACCACACCGCGCTGCTCAACCAGGGCACCGTGGGCACCCTGGTCAACCAGGGCACGATCAGCGGCGGAACCTATGGCGTGAACAACGCCGGCGCGGTGGGCGGCATCGCCAACAGCGGCGGCATCGCCGGCATCACCGCGCTGTACAACAGCGGTAGCCTGGGCACGGTGGCCAACAGCGGCACCATCGCGGGCAACGTGGTGAACACCAGCGCCAACGCCCTGATCATCGTGGGCGGCGGCAACGGCACGGTGGGCAGCTTCACCGGCGGCACCATCACCAGCACGCTGGCGGGGGTGACCCTGGCATCCGGCACCCTGTTGCTGGGGGACGCGGTGAATGTGGGCACCGGCAGCCTGGTCAACAGTGGCGCGTCGGTGACGCTGGCGGGGGCCATCCAGGTCACGGGCACCTACAGCCAGGCGACCGGCAGCCTGTCCCTGGGCGGGCAGGCGCTGACGGTCCATGGTGCGGCCAGCATCACCGGCGGCGGCGTGCTGGCCGGCCTGTCGAACGAGGGCAACTATGTGGCGGGCGGGGTGACCACCCTGGTTGCCGCCGGGGCGGGCTCCACCTACACCGGCGCCACCGTCAGCAGCGGGGTCACGGGCCTGATCGCCACGGCGGGGGCCAGCGGCGACAACCTGGTGCTGACGGCGGTCAACGACTATGTCGGCGGCAGCTTGGCCAGCCTGACCAACAGCGGCACTGTGTCGGCGGCCACGGCGGTCCACATCGCCGCCAGCGGCAGCCTGGGTACCCTTGTGAACAGCGGCCTCATCGAGGGCGCCGTCGTCAACCTGTCGTCCCAGGTGCTGAGCATCGCCGGCGGTACGGGCGCCACCATCGGCACCCTGACCGGCTTGGCCGGGGCGCAGGGCACCATCACCAGCACCGGCGCCAACGTCGTGCTGGCCAGCGGCAACCTGGTCCTGAACGATGCGGTGACCGTCGGCGCCGGCACCCTGGTCAACAGCGGCGCCAACGTGCTGCTGACCAGCATCGTCAGCGTCACCGGCAACTATAGCCAGACAGGCGGCACACTGGCCCTGGGGCTCGACACGCTGGTGGTCAGCGGCGTCGCCAGCCTCACCGGCGGTACCGTTTCCACGACGCAGATGCTGTCCAGCCAGGCGAACCACCTGGTCACCGACAGCGCGACGCTGGTGCAGGGTGGCGCCGGCTCCGGCTATGACGGGGTCAGCGTCGTGGCCGCTATCAGCGGGCTGGCGCTCACCAGCAGCACGGCCACCATCGGGTCCACCGTCGACCTGCTGTTGGGGGTCGCCAACGATTACATCGGCGGCACCCTGGGCACGCTTAACAACGCGGGCACCATCGCCGGCGTGGCGACGGCGGCCTACGTCGCCGACACGGGCAGCCTGGGCACCCTGGTCAACAACGGCCTGCTGAGCGGCACGCTCTACGGCATCCAGAACCTGGGCACGATCGGCCTGGTCAGCAACAGCGGCACCGCCACCGGCCTCATCGGCCTGTACAACCAGGGGACCATCGGCACGGTCGTCAACACCGGCGCCCTGCTGGACGCCCCGGCGCCGGCCGCCGCCGGCCTGAACAACGCCGGCAGCATCGGCTCGGTGGCCAACAGCGGCACCATCAGCGGTGCGGCCTATGGCTTGTTCAACAGCGGTACCATCGGGGCGATCAGCAACAGCGGCACCATCACCGGCGTCACCGCCCTGTACAACCAGGGCAGCATCGGCACCATCGCCAACAGCGGTGTCATCGCCGGCAGCATCGTGAACACCAGCGCCAACGCCCTGGTCTTCACCGGCGGCAGCGGCACGGTGGTCGGCACCCTGACCGGCCAGAGCGGC
>NZ_VITR01000007.1 GCF_007827955.1 Nitrospirillum pindoramense | reverse complement strand
AGACATAACTTCGAGCGTTCTGCGGCGACCCTCTCCCGGCCATCAGGCCAACCATCCTACCAGGAGGCGGCCCGATGAGTGGAACTCATACAAGCATTCATTAAGGGTTCCGGCGGCTTTGGTGGTCGACACCCGCCCCGGCGATGCGCTATGTCCCGGAAACCCGATGCCGGAGGGAGCATCCAGTCCGTGACCAGCCAGCTGTCCCCAAATCGCGGCCGCGCCGGCAAGGGCCAGGCGCAAGCCCGCGCGCTGCTGCGCGCCGTGGGCCAGATGCGCGACGAGGACATCGACCTGGCGGAAACCGCCCTGGCGCTGGCCGCCCTGTCGGGGGGCGAGGGCGCCTTGTCCTCCTATCGCCGCCATCTCACCACCCTGTCCACCGCCGTGGCGGCTCAGCTGGCCATCCGACCACGCGAGACGCTGACCCTCGGCCAATGCCTGGATGCCTTGCGGGGTGTTCTGGTGGACCGCATGGGGTACGAGGGCGACAGCGCCACCTATGAGGATCCGCAGAACGCCAACCTGGCCCGGGTCATCGACCGGCGGCGGGGCCTGCCGGTGGCGCTGGGCATCCTCTACATCCACGCCGCCCGCGCCCAGGGCTGGACCATGGTGGGACTGAACTTTCCCGGCCATTTCCTCATCCGCCTGGAACACGGGGGCGAGCGGGCCATCATCGATCCCTTTGGCGGCGGGCGGGTCCTGAGCGTGGTCGACCTGCGCGACCTGATCAAGCAGACCTCCGGCACGGCGGCGGAGCTGGAGCCCGACCACTACGCCCCTGTGGGCAACCGCGACATCCTCTTGCGCCTGCATAACAATGTGAAGCTGCTGCACATGCGTGGCGAGCGGCCCGACCTGGCGGCCGAGGCGGTCGAGGCCATGCTGCTGATGGCGCCGGGCCAGGTGCCGCTGTGGCGTGAATCCGGCCTGTTGCAGGCGCAGCTCGGCCACATCGCCGCCGCCATCGCCGCGTTCGAGACCTTCCTGGAACTGGGTGCCCGCGCCGGCACCTCGGCCCAACTGCTGGACCAGGCGGCCACCCTGGTGCAGCATCTGCGGAACCGCCTGAATTGATCTGATGTAAATTCCCCTGTGATCGGCGCCGCAGCCGGGCCGGTCCACGGGGGGCCACAGTCCAAACCGTCACACGCCAAAGCACCGCCGGACGCCGGGGTGGGGGAGATTGAGGATGAGCCTGTCCGTTGCCATTCAGATGGACCCGATGCATTCCATCAACATCGACACCGACAGCACCTTCATGATGGCGCTGGAGGCGCAGCGGCGGGGTCACACCCTGTATCACTACCTGCCCCAGGACCTGGCCTTCCGCCACAGCCGCCTGGTGGCCACCGCCCGGCCGCTGCAGGTCCGGCGCGAGCGCGGCAACCACCATACCTTCGGCCTGGCGGAGACGCTGGACCTGGCCAGCGTCGACATCGTGCTGATGCGCCAGGACCCGCCCTTCGACATGGCCTACATCACGGCCACGCACCTGCTGGAACACGTCCATCCCAAGACGCTGGTGGTGAACGACCCGGCCTCCGTCCGCAACGCGCCGGAAAAGCTGTTCGTCACCCACTTCCCCGACCTGATGCCGCCCACGCTGATCACCAGCGCCAAGGACGAGGTTCTGGCCTTCCGCCGGGAATACAAGGACATCATCGTGAAGCCGCTGTTCGGCAACGGCGGATCGGGCGTCTTCCATGTGAAGCCGGACGACGAGAACCTGGGCGCCCTGCTGGAAACCTTCACCCAGCTGTATCGGGAGCCCATCATCGTGCAGAAGTACCTGCCGGAAATCCGCCAGGGCGATAAGCGCATCCTGCTGGTGGATGGCGAGCCGGTGGGCGCTGTCAGCCGCCTGCCCCAGGATGGCGAGGCCCGCGCCAACTTCCATGCGGGCGGTAGTGCCGCCAAGACCGATCTGACCCAGCGTGAGCGCGAGATCTGCGCGGCTATCGGCGGGGTGCTGCGCGAAAAGGGCCTGGTGTTCGTGGGCATCGACGTCATTGGCGACTACCTGACCGAGATCAACGTCACCAGCCCGACCGGCATCCAGGAAATCAACCGCCTGAACGGCAGCGCCATCGAGTCGACGCTGTGGGATGCCATCGAGCGGCGGTACGCCGCGTCACGGTGATGCCATCGAGCGGCGGTACGCCGTGTCACGGTAGAGCCGGCGGGCGAGAAGGGGGCTTGGTGGGATTGGTGCGACATTTCCGCCGCGCCAGTTCCCCGCCGGAACCCCAGCGGCAGCCTACTGCGAAAGCGTGAGGCGGAGACCGTTGAAATCAGGTCACACCGTGTACTTATTATCACCCTGTCCGAACGATTTGGCGGGCTTTCCCGGATGCGGGGGGCCAGGGGCCATGATACGCTTCGTGATATTTGCATGAACCAGAGGGCGCCCGTGGCTTGGGAGTGGCGTCCGGTCGATGAGGCGGTCGATGGCTGGCGCGGACGATCACGGCGAGGAGGACGGCCCCAAGCGGGGGGCCAGGGCATCCGGCAGCCCGTCACCCAGCGGCCCGGCATCCAACGGCTCTGCGCCTGATGGCGCGCCGGCGGGTGGCCCGGCGGGGGGGACTGTGGTCAATGCAGAGCGCATGCGCCTGCAGGGCGACCGCATCCGTGAAATCGAACGTCTGATGTGGGGCGCCCGCGCCTTCGCCGGGGGCGACGACTCGGAAACCCAGGCGGATTGACCCGCCCCTTCCCCTTGTTGGCCGTATAGTTATGGGCCCTCGCCCCGGCGCCATCGGATCAGCCTGCGCTTATCCCGCCGCCGGTCAGGCAGGCACGCCAGGACGGCGCGACGCTGGTCCGCCGTCATGCCGCCCCACAGCGTGATCTCTTCCAGCGTGCGCTGACAGCCTGCGCACAGGCCCGTACGGCCGTCGATACGGCAGACACGGGTGCAGGGGCTGGCCACATAGTCATTGGGGTCCGAGGCTCCGGGCCCGGTGGCGGCTGTGTCGGCCATGGACGCTTCAGGAATATCAGTCACGGCAGTGTCGATCAGGGGGTCGATCAGGGGGATGATCACCGTCATTCAGGTATAGCGGCATGGGGCTACCCTTGTCGCCCGTCTCCTTGTCACCCTGCATCGCCCTCCGGCTTGCCCACCCCCCACTTGGCTCCCCGGCTTGGTCCCCCGGCTTGGCCCCTTTGTCAGCGGCACGTTAACGCGCTGCTGTTTCTTTGGGGTTGGGAATGGGGTTATCCTGGGGGCCTGCACGGCCGCAGGGGGCCCCAATCAAGGGGAAGCGGAAAGGGTAGTACCAGGATGTCAGTGTTGGAGACCGCGCGGCGCCGCCGCCCGGCCGTCTTTTTTTTGACTCGCGGCCCGATTCTGGCCGCGCTGTCCGGTATCGTATTGACCGTCCTTGCCGCCTTTTATGTGCATTCCATGCTGTCCGGCGTCGCTCAGGCCCGGCTGGCGGATGAAGCGGACGCCCGTAGCCGCCACGTGCAGCAGCGTCTGGACCGTATCACCGCCACCTTGGGCGCCGAGGGTAATTTCCTGACCGCCAACCCGGCGCCGTCGGAGTTCGACCGGCAGGTCGCGCTGTTGATCGACCTGCGGCCTGAAATCAGGTCGGTGTCCTGGGTGGGGCCGGGCGGTCGCGCCCAGCGCACCGGCCCCGCGGGGGCGGAGATCGATCCCACCGACCTGGCCGACCTGATCACGGCGATCCCGCAGGGCGGGCCCACGCCGGGCACCGCGATGCCCACGGGCGATGGTGCCGTGACGGTGCGCCTGGGCGGTGATGGGGCCAGCCTGCTGCTGGCGCACGCCACCGCCGCTGGGGCATCCCTGGTCGCCCGTATCGACCTGCGCGACCTGCTGACCTTGCGCATGGACGGGCAGGCCGATCCCGCGCTGTGGACGCGGCTCAGCCTGCGGTCGCGGGCGGGCGAGGCGGCCTTCGTCCAGACGGGGCATGCCGCCACCGCCACCGCCGAGTTCAGCCGCGCCCTGTCCATCGGCGACGGCGTCTGGTGGCTGGACATGACCGGCGACCTGCAGGCCGGCCTGGCCCGGCAGGCGTGGGAGGTGGAGGCCGTCCTGATATTCGGCGCCGCGCTGACCCTGGGTGTCAGCCTCGTGCTGATGGTCAGCCGGCGCCGCGCCCACGACCGCATCATCCTGATGGACAGCCTGGAACAGGCCAACGCCGTCCTGCACGCCAGCGAGCGCAAGTACCGCGACATCTATGAGAACGCGGTGGAGGGCATGTTCACCATCACCGTCGGCGGCGCCTTCCTGTCCGCCAATCCGGCGCTGGTGCGCATGCTGGGCTACGCGTCGGAGGAGGATCTGGCGAACGCGATGACGGATGCCTGGGCGCAATTATTCATCGATACCCGGGCCCGGGTGGATTTCCCCCGGGACGTGGTGGAGCGGGGCGCCATCCAGGACTTCGCCGCCGAAATCCGGCGCAAGGACGGCAGCGCCCTCTGGGCCTCCCTGTCCGCCCGGGTGCTGCTGGACGGCATTGGCCGGGCCTATGCCATCCAGGGCACCGCCGACGACATCACCGACCGGCGGCGGGCGGAGGTGGCGCTGCGCCTGGCCAAGGAGCAGTCGGAGTTCGCCAGCCGGTCCAAGACCGAATTCCTGGCCAATATGAGCCATGAGCTGCGCACGCCCCTGAACGCCATCATCGGCTTTTCCGAAATCATCGGCAGCCAGTCCCTGGGGCCCATCGGCAACCCCGCCTATGCCGAATACGCCCGCGATATCCATGACAGCGGCCGCATGCTGCTGGATCTCATCAACGACATCCTGGACCTGTCCAAGATCGAGGCCGGCAAGCGTGAGCTGAACGAGCATATGGTCGACCTGCCGCGGGTCTTCGCCTCCTGCCTGCGTGTGGTGAAGGAACGGGCCATCCGGGGCGGCATCAACCTTCAGACCGAGTACGCCGACTTCCTGCCCCGTCTGCGGGCGGATGAGGTGGCGTTGAAACAACTCCTGTCCAACCTGCTGGCGAATGCCGTGAAGTTCACGTTGAAGGGCGGCACCGTCACCCTGGGCGCCATGGTCGATGGCCAGGGGCGCCTGGTCATCACCGTGGCCGATACCGGCATCGGCATGCGGGCGGAGGATATCGGCCGGGCGCTGGAACCTTTCCGCCAGATCGAGAACCCCCTTACCCGCACCACCGGCGGGGCGGGCCTGGGGCTGCCCCTGGTGCGCGCCCTGGTGGAACTGCATGACGGCCGGCTGGAGATCGAGAGCGAGCCCGGCATGGGCACCACCGCCCGCGTCATCATGCCGGCCGATCGGGTGTGGCCGGACATGGGCCTGGTCGCGGCGACCTGAGCCATTGCACTCCAGCTAAAGGCCGGCCTTGTTCAGCAGCGCCTGGATTCTCTCCAGGACCACGTCGGCCAGGGGCCGCACGGGCGACGGCCAGATTTCCGCCAGCCGGCCGTCCGGGGTGACCAGGTATTTCTGGAAGTTCCACCGGGGCCACCCGGCCTCGCCCACACTGCTGACCGCCCAGTGGAAAAACGGGTGCGCGGCGGGGCCGATCACCGTCTGCTTGCCCGCCAGGGGGAAGTCGACGCCATAGGTGTCGGCGCAGAACCGCGCGATCTCCTCTGCGCCGCCCGGCTCCCGTCCCCCGAAATCGTTGGAGGGGACGCCCAGAACCATCAGGCCCCGGCCGCGCAGCAGCGTCCATAGTGTCTGCAACTCCGCATATTGCGAGGTATAGCCGCAGGCGGAGGCGGTGTTCACCACCAGCACCGGCCGGCCCTTGAAGGCCTCCATGCGGATAGGGGCGTCCCCCGTCAGACTGGGGAAGGCGAAGTTGTGGGCGTTCGGCCGCGCCCGCGGCCTCGTCTGCCCCGGGGTGTCGCCCGGCGGGTATGCCTGCGCGGCTGGCGTGCCACCGGCCATAGGTGGGGTGGGTTGGGCAAACTGGGGATGGGCCAGTGGGGAATGGGTCATTCGGGGATGGGTCTGGAACTTCATCGCCGCCGCCTCAACCGTACCGCTGCTCGGTCCAGGGGTCACCCTCGTTATGGTAACCGCGCACTTCCCAGAACCCCGGTGTGTCGTCGTTGATGAACTGGATGCGGCGGATCCATTTTGCCGATTTCCAGAAATAGGCCTTGGGCACCACCAGGCGCACGGGTCCGCCGTGCTCCCGCGTCAGGGGCTGGCCCTCCCAGCGGGTGGCCAGCAGGACGTCGGCGTCGTCGAACACCGCCAGGCGGAGGTTGGTGGTATAGCCGTCATGGCTGTGCAGCAGCACGTGCGCCGCGTCAGGCTGGGGCTGGGCCAGGGTCACCAGGTGCCGCGCGGAAACCCCTTGCCAGTGGTTGTCATAGCGCGACCATGAGGTGACGCAGTGGATGTCGGAGGTGTCGCTGACCACCGGCTGGGCCAGGAAGTCCGCCCAGTTCCAGGTGAAGGGCCGGTCGACCAGCCCGTCCACCGTCAGGGTCCAGGTGTCGGTGTCCACCTCGGGCTGGATGCCCAGGTCCAGCACCGGCCAACTGGTCACCAAACGTTGACCCGGGGGCAGGCGGGGCCGCTCGGCCGCCGGCGCCGCGCCGGTCAACAGCCGGCCTTCCCGCGCCCAGGCCCGCTTGGTTTCGATCAATTTGCTTTCCGTTGGATCGCCGCCCTGGGGTAAGCCGGCCTCCGCCATCATGTCATCAGGGCTGTCCTTGGCCATGGACCGGGTCACTCATCAGGGGATCAAATGGCGGATGCCCGCGGGGCGGCGCCCCCGGGCGGGTCAGTCTGGCGAATACCCGGCCGCTCCCGCGTGTCTTCCGCGAACTCACCGGGAATAAGGATAGTGCGCCCCAGCCCGCCTGCCTACGTCCCAAGGTACATTTTGGCGGGAACTGTGCTTAGGGGCCTGTGCTTTACGGCAACGCCGCCTGTACAGACCGTTGGCAGGCCTATCCGTTAAGGCTAACGTTCGCCCGCCTCATATTCCTTAGTCTTGCCTATAGTGGATGGTTGCGGACGATGCGGAAAGCTCTCCTTGCCGTTGTTCTTGCGCTGTCGGCGTCCCTGCCGCCGTCGCTTCTTTCCCGGGGGGCGGGGGCGCAGACGTCGGAGGCGCCCGCCGTCAACTCGGCCCCACCGGACCAGGCCGCGCCGGTTGCACCGTCCGATGGCGTCACGCCGGACGCCGCATCACCGCATGAGACATCTTCTCAGGCGGAGCCACCCAAAGAGGCCCCCAAGGAGCATGCGCCGCTTCCCACCCACGTTCCGGCGGGCGTCGTTTCCCCCGCCGCCGCTTCCCAGGCGGCGGCCCTGTTGCAGACCTTGCAGGATCCGCAGCGCCGCGACGCGCTGATCGCGCAATTGAGCCTGCTGGCCGCCGCCAATCCGGCCGCACCGGCCGCGGCGTCGCCATCCACTGCCGTTTCCGTTCCGCCCCCATCCGGTACCGCTGCCGCGCCGGCCAGTGCCGCCCCGTCCGATTCCACCCCGCCGGCCCAGGAATCCGAGGTGGAGACGTTGGGCACCCGCATGCTGGACGCCCTGTCGGACCGCATCGAGGAATTGAGTGAGGAGATCGCGGCCGCCGGCCAGGCGCTGCTGGATCTGCCGAAGGCCTATCGCTGGCTGGACCGGCAGATATCCGATCCCCGCCTGCGCCAGCAGTGGGGCATCCTGATCGGCGAGGTGCTGCTGGTGGTCATCGCGGGCTATGTGGCCCGGCTGGCCACCTTCTGGGCGCTGAGCCGGCCCCGTCACGTCCTGGAACGCCGCCAGTCCAGCAATCTGTGGGTTCGGATAGGCCTGCTGCTGGCCCGCACGCTGCTGGACGCGGTGCCCATGATGACCTTCGCCGTGGCCGCCTATGGCGTGCAGACCCTGACCCATCCGCCCAAACCCGCGGCCATGGCGGCGCTGGGCATCATCCTGTCCAGCCTGCTGGTCCAGGGAACGACGCTGGCCGCCCGCTTCCTTCTGTCGCCGGGCGCCCCGTTCCTGCGGTTGCTGCCCGTGGGCGACGAGACGGCGCACTATGTCTACATCTGGGTACGCCGCATCGCCCTGACGGCGGTGTATGGGTATTTCGTGGCGCAGGTGGCTTATCAGCTGGGCCTGCCCACCCGCCCCTACATGGCGCTGCTGAAGGTGGTGGGCCTGGTCGTCGGCATCATGCTGGTGATCCTGGTGCTGCAGAACCGGCTGAGCGTGGCCGACTGGATCCGGGGGCGCGAGCCCTTGAAGCCCGAGGATTTGCACGAGGATGGCGCGCTGGAGGCCCAACTGGCCGCCGAGATTTCCGGCGACGCCCCCTTGGTGGCGGCCCCGCCGGCCCCCAGCGCCTGGGGTTTGGTCCGCCGCCGCCTGGCGGAAATCTGGCACATCCTGGCCATCGTCTACCTGGTGGCCATCTATGGCATCTGGGCGCTGGAGGTGAAGGGCGGCTTCGGCTTCGTTTCCCGCGCCACGCTGGTCAGCGTCATCACCATCATCGTCGCCCGCCTGCTGATGGAGGGGGCAGACCGGCTGATCCGGCGCGGCTTCTCCATCCCTGACGATCTGAAGCGCCAATACCCCCTGTTGGAATCCCGCGCCAACCGCTACCTGCCCATCCTGCACCGGGGGGCCAAGGTCGTGGTGTGGATCGTGGCGGTCCTGACCCTGCTGCAGGCCTGGGGCGTGGACAGCTTCGGCTGGCTCAGCACCCCCTTCGGCCAGCGGATCAGTGCCTCCCTGCTGACCATCGTGCTCATGGTGGTGTTCGCCCTGATCGTGTGGGAATTGATCAGCGGCGCCATCGAGCGCTACCTCAACACCACCGACCGGCATGGCCGCCTGGTGGAACGCAGCGCGCGCATCCGCACCCTGCTGCCCCTGGTGCGCAACGCCGTGCTGGTCATGCTGCTGGTCATGGTGGGTCTGACCGTGCTGGCGGAGATCGGGGTCAACATCGCCCCGCTGCTGGCCGGTGCCGGTGTCATCGGCGTCGCCATCGGCTTCGGGTCCCAGTCCCTGGTCAAGGACGTCATCACCGGCCTGTTCATCCTGTTCGAGGACACCATCTCCGTCGGCGATTCCGTGACGCTGGCCGGCTACACCGGGACCGTGGAGGGCCTGACCATCCGCACCATCCGTCTGCGTGACGACAGCGGCGCCGTGCATACGGTGCCGTTCAGCGCCGTCACCGGCATTTCCAACCTGACCAAGGACTACAGCTACTTCACCGCCGACTTCGGCATCGCCTACGCCACCGACCTGGACCGCGCCATGCAGATCATGACCGAGATCGGCGAGGAGTTGCAGAGTGACAGCCTGTTTGGCAGCGGCATCCTGGCACCCATGGAAATCCTGGGCGTCAGCGAGTTCGCGGAAAAGGCGGTGAAGATCAAGTTCCGCATCAAGACCCGTCCCCGCCGGCAGTACGCCGTGGGCCGCGAGTTCAACCGCCGCCTGAAGCTGCGCTTCGATAAGGAGGGCATCCCCTTCCCGGCTTAAGGCTCGGCGGCCGTTGTCCGGTCAGAGGCCATCCAGCCCGATGTCATCCGGGTCCGCCGCGTCGATGACGCGCGCGGCGGTGTCGAAGTCGAAGCCGGCGCGGGCCAGGGTGGCCATATCCTTGTCCCGCTTGGCCGCCCGCTCCTCCTCCCCGGCGCGGAAGGGGCCCAGGCGCCGGCGGCGGGCATAGGCATGGGCGGCGCGCAGGTCGGTTGATCCCTCCTCCGCGCCGTCCAGTTCGTCCAGCGCGGCGTCCACCAGGCCGGCGTCGACACCCTTGGCCGCCAGCTTCTGGCGGATGGTGCGGGTGGACCCGCCCCGGCGGTGCAGGCTGGCCACCCGGCCTTCGGCATAGACGCGGTCGTTCAGCAGGCCGCTCTGCTGATAACGGGCGATCAGCGCCTCCACCCACTCCGCCCCTTGCGTGCGGTCCGTGCCGTGTGCGGCGGCCGACATCTCCACCTTGCGCATCAGCACCCGGCGCAGGGACGCTGTGGAGGCGGCGAAGCGCTCCAGATAATGCAGGGCCGCCCGTTCCAGATAGGCGGCGCTCACGCGCTTGGGCCCTCGCCGGGCTGCGGAACGGCCCGTGGCGGGACGGGTGGGGCGTGGGTCGAAAAGGTCGTCGGTCATGCCGCCATGGTAGCGCCGGGGGTGGTGTCTCCGCCACGGTATCCGGCGCCTTCTGTGACGCCGCTCATATTGCCGGGGCGGGGTTGCGGCGTTAAGGTCGGGCCCAGCCTCGCCGGGGGCGTCAACCCCGGGGCCTTCGCGACGGGCACCCTCATTCCATGACCATGCTGCAGCATTCCCCACCTTCTGGCACGTCCCTGGTTGGTGTCCCCGCGCCGGCGCCCCGGGCGCTGGGCGCCATCAACTGGGTTGGGTTCGCCACCCTGACCAAGCGGGAAATCCGCCGCTTCCTGAAGGTCTGGGTGCAGACCATCGCCGCGCCGGTCGTGACCACCCTGCTGTTCTACGCCGTGTTCGCGCTGGCCCTGGGCGGCGTGGTGCGCATGGTGGGCGATGTGCCCTTCCTGCGCTTCCTGGGACCGGGCCTGATCATGATGGGCATGGCGCAGAACGCCTTCGCCAACAGCTCATCCTCCGTGCTGGTGTCCAAGGTGCAGGGCAACATCGTTGATGTGCTGATGCCGCCGCTGTCCTCCCTGGAGTTCGTTTCCGCCTTCGTCACCGGCGGCGTCGTGCGCGGGCTCCTGGTGGGGCTGGTCACCTGGATCGTCATCGAGATGGTGGTGCCGCTGGGCATGCATGCCCCGGTCTATGTGCTTTTCCACGCCGTCATGGCCTCCATGCTGCTGTCCCTGCTGGGGCTCATCGGCGGCATCTGGGCGGACAAGTTCGATCACATGGCGGCCGTCACCAATTTCGTGATCACGCCCCTGTCCTTCCTGTCCGGCACCTTCTACACGCTGGACAGCGCGCCGCCCTTCTTCCACACGCTGGCGCACGTGAACCCCTTCTTCTATTTCATCGACGGTTTCCGCTACGGCTTCATTGGCCATACCGACGGCACCTTGGGCACCGGCATCGCGGTCATGCTGGGCACCAACCTCGTCCTGTGGCTGGTGGCCTTGCGCATGGTTTCCACCGGCTACAAGCTGAAAGCCTGACGCCATGGAAATGCCGGCCGCCGGGAACGCCACCGACATGCCGCCGCCGGCCGGGGCCTACCGTCCCGACCGGCAACGCCATCTTGGCCGCTTCAACACCCTGGGTTTCCTGACCCTGCTGGGCCGGGAGGTGAAGCGCCTGCGCAAGCTGGCCATGCTGTTCCTGGTGGCGCCCTGCCTGTCCGCCGCCCTTTATTTCACCGTCTTCGAATTCGGTCTGGGCGACAGGCGCGACACGCCGGAGGGCGACGCCATCCTGGCCTTTCTGGTGCCGGGTCTGGTCGCCCTCTCCCTGCTGACCCAGTCCGTGCAGATCCCCTCCTTCTCCATCCTCTACGCCAAGCTGGAGGGCGCCATCCTGGACCAGTTGATGGCGCCGGTGGGGGCGGCGGAGATGATGGCCGCCTACGTCCTGTCGGCCATGGCGGCGGGGGTCGCCAGCGGTGCTACCGTCTGGATCGGCTTCCTGGTCTTCTGGCAGGCGCCCATGGCCGATCCGGCCCTGGTGCTGCTGTTCGTCGTCCTGGGCTCCTCCATGATGGCCACCTTCGGCGTCCTGACCGGGCTGATCAGCATGAAATGGGACCACCTCTCGGCGGCCATGACCTTCGTCTTCACCCCGCTGATCTTCCTGTCCGGCTTGTTCGCTCCCGTCACCAGCATGCCGGCGGTCCTGCGCGCCATCGTCCAGGCCAACCCCATCTATTACGCCATCGAGGGTGTGCGCATCGGTTTCCTGGGCCAGGGCCAGGATCAGGCCGCCCTCGCCGCCCTGGTGCTGGTGGGGGTGAACGGGGCGCTGTTGGCCATCGCCGCCACCCTGCTGCACCGCGGCTACCGCCTGCGTAACTGAGCCCGTTGATTTTTCTCGCTTTCGCGAACGTGGGGCCCCGCCAGCCATGTGCGGGCGGCACGAGTGTACTGGCTGGCCTGCTGGCGGAGGGTTTGCAACCGGAGGCCGGCTTGCCTAGAGTGCCGCGCCATGGGACAGCGGACTTTGGACATAGACCTCGCCGGGGGTGACTGGCAGTGGATGGCCGTGCATGGCGGGGCCGTGCGCATTTGCCTGCCCGCGACCTGGACGCGCATCTATCGCGATGACGGCGGCCTGGCCCTGCAATCACCGGCGATCTGGTCGTCCACTGCGGGGCATCCCATCGGCGGCCATCCGCTGGACCTGCTGGTATCGGTCACGACCTACGCCAATGACTATGGCGTGGATGCCGAAGACGCGTTGCAGTACCTGGACCGCGACCACCTGCTGCCCCCCGGCGTGACCGCCATGGCCTCCGGCGAGCGCCGGTGGATCGCCTATTGCGCCGCCCTGCCGGTCGCCCCGGCCCCGGAAGGGGACGGTGCGCCCCCCGCTGCCGGTGGACGCGTCGCCGAGGCGCAGATCTTCGTCTGGAAGATGGCGGACTTCCGGCCGCCGGACCGGGTGCGCGTCGCCACGCTGCAACTGTATGTGCCGGGCGAGGAGTTTTGGGTTCCCGGCCTGGGCGGCCTGCTGGACCGCTTGGGCGATGAGATCGGTCGCATGGAATTCGGTCCCGCCGACCAGGGTCCCGTCAGCGCCGTGACCATGCGCAACATCGTGCATGCCGACGTCTTGCGCTTCCGCCTACCCTGGGACTGGCGCAGCAGCGATGAGGATGAGGACGACCTGGGCGGTCCGCAGACCAGCCAGTTCCGCCGTCCCGACGATGCCGAGGCGGATGAGATCCTGCGGGTGGTGGTCCACGACTATCCCCCGCCCGACGACATGGAACCGGAACTGGCCCTGGAATCGGCGCTGGCGGCGGGCCTGGACTGGGAAGCGGTCACCCTTGGGGAGGGCGAGTCCCTGCCCCCGGCCGTCCTGCTCCAGCGCATCGCGGCGCAGTTCGCCGATGGGCCGGATGGCCAGGTGGGCCTGGGCAGCGTCGATACCCTGGCCGATGACGAGGTTCTGGCCCGCTTCACCCATACGGCGGTGGAGGATGGGCGGCGCCGGCGCTGTCACCTGTGGCTGCGCGGGGCCGTGGTCGGGGGGCGCGCCACCCTGGCCGTCTTCTCTTATGGCGTGCCCGAGGGGCTGCAGGGGTCGCCCCTGGCGGTCGATGCCGTCGCCATGCTGGAACGGGAAATCCGCCGCGCCCAGATCGGCGGCTACGAGTCCCTGCCCGTTGGCGATGGTCCCGGCAACGGTGATGACGGCCTGTTGCCGGGCGTCGCCCCGGCATGGCCCGCTGGCGGCTGGGATGCCGGCAGCTGGGATGAGGACGACGCGGGCTTAGAGGATGATGACGATTTCGACGAGGACGGCGTCATCGACTCGGATGAAGAGGATGGTAGCCATCCCCGCCGCAAGGGCGACGATCCGGCCAAGAATTGAGCCGTCGCGGGCCTGACAGGGCCCGCCTTCCCGCCGGGGTGCCCCGCCAGGATCATGCCCGACATGGCCATGGGGCACGCGCCTAAGCGCGCCACACCTGACAAAATGAACCAAAAGGGCAACGGTCAAGTCAACCGCCGCCCAGGTTCACTCAGCCTCTGAAGAATCTGCCCCTGGGTCACCTGCCTGGCGCCTATCGGACGGGGCCTTGCCCATCCGCAGGGCGTGGGCAGGCGATCAGCAGCGCCCCTGCGGAGTGCGGTCCAGCAGCGATTGCAGGCCCACGACGCGGCTGTCGGCGGCCTTGGCGGCGTCCTCCGCGGCCAAGGAGGCGAGGCCCAGCAGGTGGACCAATTCCCCCATGTTATTGCGGCGGGCGTCCAGCGCCAGATTGTCCAGGCAATGCTTGATGGCGATGGCGGTAGTGCGGCGCGTGTCGGTCATGACTTTGTGCCCCAAGAGTGCGGGCGACCCCTCGCCCGGGGACCCGGCGGCCCCTGAAGTAATTAAAGCACAGATCTGGCGCTTCAAGTCAACAGGAAGAATAAAAACTCAACCAGTGATACGCCATGTCCCGTCCGGCGGTGGTTGCCTGGTTGTGGTCGGCAATAAGTTATAAATTTGCAGCAATAACGGGCTGTAAATCGGCCCGTTAACTCTGTGTTAATTCTGCAGGAGTGGTATTTGGGCGATATTCACACGACATTCACTTGGGGTGCCTGAATTCTGACAAATTGTAACTTGATGCATCAAATCGCGAGTAGCGGGTTCTCAACCTTGGCGGCGCAATAAGTGGTGCCACCGCGGCAACGCCACCCCTATGGCTGGCCCGCGGGAGCGCGGCATGGGACCGGTAACGCTTCCGCGCTATGAAATAAGGGGCGTGCGTTGACGGCGGCCCCATGCGTTTTCCGGGGGCGGAGCGCCGCAAAGCCGGTTGCAGCCGGGGCCGGCCCTGCCTATATCTGCGTTGCGATGCGGTCGCTCCCGCTTTCAGGATTGGGAGGGCCGTGCCATGGCAGGCGCCTCAGCAGGGTGCTGGGCCATGATCGTGTTGAACGTGTCCCGTTTTAACAGGGGGAGCGCCCCGGTGCCGGAAGGGCCGCCGCGCGTCTGCCACATCGGAAGGGTTTGAGCTATGAGCAAAGTCATCGGTATCGATCTCGGCACCACCAACTCCTGCGTGGCCGTCATGGAAGGCACGTCGGCCAAGGTGATCGAGAACGTCGAGGGCGCGCGCACCACGCCGTCCATGGTCGCCTTCACCCAGGGCGGGGAACGCCTGGTCGGCCAGCCGGCGAAGCGCCAGGCGGTGACCAACCCCGAGAACACCCTGTTTGCGATCAAGCGCCTGATCGGCCGCCGCTACGACGACCCGCTGACCCAGAAGGACAAGGGCCTGGTGCCCTACAAGATCATTTCGGGCGACAACGGTGACGCCTGGGTCGAATCCCATGGCGACAAGTACAGCCCCAGCCAGGTGTCCGCCTTCATCCTGCAAAAGATGAAGGAAACGGCCGAGAACTACCTCGGCGAAAAGGTGACCCAGGCCGTCATCACCGTTCCCGCCTACTTCAACGACAGCCAGCGCCAGGCGACCAAGGACGCCGGCCGCATCGCCGGTCTTGAAGTGCTGCGCATCATCAACGAGCCGACGGCCGCGGCCCTGGCCTACGGCATGGAAAAGAAGGGCTCCGGCATCGTCGCGGTCTACGACCTGGGCGGCGGCACCTTCGACGTCTCCGTTCTGGAAATCGGCGATGGCGTGTTCGAGGTGAAGTCCACCAACGGCGACACCTTCCTGGGTGGCGAGGACTTCGACAGCCGCATCATCGACTACCTGGCCGACGAGTTTAAGAAGGAGAACGGCATCGATCTCCGCAAGGACCGGCTGGCCCTGCAGCGCCTGAAGGAAGCCGCCGAGAAGGCCAAGATCGAGCTGTCTTCCGCCATGCAGACGGAAGTCAACCTGCCGTTCATCACCGCGGACCAGACCGGTCCGAAGCACCTGAACGTCAAGCTGACCCGCGCCAAGCTGGAAGCCCTGGTCGAGGATCTGGTGGCCCGCACGGTCGAGCCCTGCAAGGCCGCCTTGAAGGACGCCGGCCTGAAGGCCAGCGAGATCGACGAGGTCATCCTGGTCGGCGGCATGACCCGCATGCCCAAGATCATCGAGACGGTGAAGCAGTTCTTCGGCCGTGAGCCGCACCGCGGCGTGAACCCGGACGAGGTGGTGGCCGTCGGTGCCGCCATTCAGGGTGCCGTGCTGAAGGGCGAGGTGAAGGACGTCCTGCTGCTGGACGTGACCCCGCTGTCCCTGGGCATCGAGACCCTGGGCGGTGTCTTCACCCGCCTGATCGACCGCAACACCACGATCCCGACGAAGAAGAGCCAGACCTTCTCCACCGCCGAGGACAACCAGACGGCCGTCACCATCCGCGTCTTCCAGGGTGAGCGCGAGATGGCGGCGGACAACAAGATGCTGGGCCAGTTCGACTTGGTCGGCATCCCGTCGGCCCCGCGTGGCGTGCCGCAGATCGAGGTCACCTTCGACATCGACGCCAACGGCATCGTCAACGTCCAAGCCAAGGACAAGGCCACCGGCAAGGAGCAGGTGATCCGCATCCAGGCCTCCGGCGGCCTGTCGGACGCCGACATCCAGCGCATGGTCAAGGAAGCCGAAAGCCACGCCGCCGACGACAAGAAGCGTAAGGAGCTGGTGGAAGCCCGCAACCAGGCCGATGGCCTGATGCACTCCACCGAGCGGACGCTGAAGGAGAACGCGGAAAAGCTGCCGGCCGCCGAGAAGGCCGCCGCCGAGAAGGCCATCGCCGAGCTGAAGACCGCGCTGGAAGGCGAGGACGCGGCCGACATCAAGGCCAAGACCGAAGCCCTGGCCCAGGTTTCCATGAAGCTGGGTGAAGAGCTGTACAAGGCTGGCCAGGACACCGGCGCCGCCGGTGGCGAGGACCATGGCGCCGCCCATGGCGAAGGCTCGGAAAAGGTCGTCGACGCCGACTTCGAGGAAGTCGACGAAGACAAGAAGAAGTCCGCCTAAGTCTTTCTTAAGATGATCCGGGCAATGATCCACTAGGTATCGGGCCCGCCCGCCGGTGAAAGCCGGGGGGCGGGCCTGTGCCCCATCAGGGGCCTGGCCCACGCGGGCCTTGGACTCTCATGGGGGCTAGGCAGGACCCGGGTTCTGGACACTCCCTGAAAGGGCTTAGGGCCGAACATGGCGAAGCAGGATTATTACGAACTTCTCGGCGTGGCGAAGAACGCCTCGGCCGACGATCTGAAAAAAGCGTACCGCAAGCTGGCCATGCAGTATCACCCCGACCGCAATCAGGGTGACAAGGCGGCCGAGCAGAAATTCAAGGAAGTCAGCGAAGCTTACGAGGTCCTGAAGGACGAGCAGAAGCGCGCGGCCTACGACCGCTTCGGCCATGCCGCCTTCGAGAACGGTGGCGGCCGCCCCGGCGGTGGACCCGGCGGCTTCGATTTCGGCAGCGGCTTCGCCGACATCTTCGAGGAGATGTTTGGCGACTTCATGGGTGGCCGGCGCGGGGGCGGGCAGGGGCCCGGCCGCGGCAGCGACCTGCGCTACAACCTGGAAATCTCGCTGGAGGACGCCTTCAAGGGCAGTTCCACCACGGTGCGCGTGCCGACCTCGGTCGCGTGCGAGGTCTGCAACGGCACCGGTGCCGAGTCGGGCACGCAGCCCGTTACCTGCCCCACCTGCAACGGGGCGGGCAAGGTGCGGGCGCAGCAGGGCTTCTTCACCATCGAACGCACCTGCCCGGCCTGCTCCGGCGCTGGTCGGGTGATCAAGGATCCTTGCCGCAACTGCGGCGGCCACGGCCGCGTGCGCAAGGAAAAGACCCTGCAGGTCAACATCCCGGCCGGTGTCGAGGATGGTACCCGCATCCGCCTCTCGGGCGAGGGGGAGGCCGGTGCCCGTGGGGCACCCCCGGGCGACCTTTACATCTTCCTGGCCATCGCCCCGCACGCGCTGTTCATGCGGGACGGCGCCAACATCCAGTGCCGGGTGCCCATCCCCATGACCACGGCGGCCCTGGGCGGCACGGTCGAGGTGCCGACCATCGACGGCAGCCGCGCCCGCGTCTCCATCCCGCCCGGCACCCAGAGCGGACACCAGTTCCGCCTGAAGGGCAAGGGCATGAGCGTGCTGCGCAGCACCCAGCGCGGTGACATGTACGTGACCGCGCTGGTCGAGACCCCCGTCAACCTGACCAAGCGTCAGCTGGAACTGCTGCGCGAGTTCGAGAAGGCTGGGGAAGAGAAGGGCGGCACCCACCCCGAATCGGAAGGCTTCTTCGCCAAGGTGAAGGAGCTGTGGGCCGACCTGAAGGAATAAGGGTTGTTGAACACGCCGGCGCGCCGCCCCTGCCCAGGTCCTTGGGGGGGACCCGTCGGCGTTTTCTTTTGGGGAAGATCATGAAGCGTCTGTGCGTTTTCTGCGGCTCCAGCCCCGGCTTTGATCCGCAGTACCTGGAGGCCGCGCGCGGCCTGGGGCGGACGCTGGCCGCGGCCGACATCGGGCTGGTCTACGGCGGCGCCTCCGTCGGCCTCATGGGCGCCGTGGCCGATGCCGTGATGGCGGCGGGCGGCCAGGTCATCGGCGTCATCCCGGAATCGCTGAAAAAGAAGGAAATCGCCCACGCCGGCCTGACCGACCTGCGCGTCGTCGCTTCCATGCACGAGCGCAAGGCCCTGATGGCGGAACTGTCGGACGGTTTCATCGCCCTGCCCGGTGGTATCGGCACCTTCGAGGAATTGTTCGAGGTCTGGACCTGGGCCCAGTTGGGCCATCACCAGAAGCCCTGTGCCATCTATAACGTCGCCGGCTTCTATGACGGCCTGACCGCCTTCCTGGACAGCGTGGTGGCCTCCGGCTTCATGAAGCAGAACCACCGCGACATGCTGGTGACGGCCGACACGGCGGAGGCGCTGCTGGACAAGCTGCGGGCCTATCAGCCGCCGGCCGTGACCAAATGGATCAAGGCGGACGAGCGCTGACAGGACACAGGGGAAAGAATGAAGGCCGCCGGGAGATGATCCCGGCGGCCTTTTCCTTGCCCGGATTCAGGGCCCGTGATTCAGGGCCCGTGATTCAGGCGGCGATGAGGTCATCGGCGGGGCCGAAGAACTCATAATGCAGGCGATCCGCCGCTACGCCCGCCAGGGCCAGGCCGCGGAGGTAGGTACGCAGGAAGGGCTTGGGCCCGCACAGGTAGATGTCGGCCTGATGCAGCGGCGTGTTCTCCCGCAGCCAATCGATGCTGATGAACCCCTCCCCATCATGGGTGATGCCCAGCCGGTCCTGCGGGCGCGGATCGCTGTAGAAAGTGGCGACCTTGATGGTGGGATGCTGGGTGGCGAGGGCCCGGACATGGGCGTCCATGGCATGGGTGGTGCCGTTCAGCGCGCCGTGGATGTAGTGCGTCTCCAACCCCGGGTGCCGGGCCGCGATCTCCTCCACCATGCTGACCATGGGGGTCAGGCCCACCCCGCCTGACAGCAGGATGACCGGACGCGTCGGCGTCTCGGCCAGGAAGAAGTCGCCGGCCGGCGGCGTGGCCTCGATCACGTCGCCCACCTGGACATGGTCATGCAGGTGACGCGAGCCGCCGTTGCCGTTGGCCTCCCGCTTCACCGAGATGCGGTACTGCCCGTCTTGCGGGGCGCAGGAGATGGAGTAGTTGCGCTTCACCTCGGTGCCATCCGCCAGAGGGAAGCGGAAGGTCAGGTACTGGCCCGCCTTGTGCCGCGGGACGGCGCCACCGTCCGCCGGGCGCAGGATGAAGGAGGTGATGACCCCGCTTTCGCGCACCTTGTCGGCCACGGTGAAGCGGCGCCAGCCGGTCCAGCCCCCCTTCTGCGCCGCCAATTCGCCGCGCAGCACGGCCTCGCGGGCCTTCAGCACCTCCGCCAGGAACCAGTAGGCCTCCCCCCAGGCGTTCAGCACGGCATCGCTGGCTGCGTCGCCCAGCACCTCCTTGATGGCGCCCAGCAGGGCGGTCGCCACAAAGGGATAATGCTCCGGCAGGATGTGATAGCCGACGTGCTTGTGGGCGACGCGCTCCACCACCGGGACCAGGGCGCCCAAATTCTCGATATTGCGGGCATAGGCCAGGATGGCACCAGCCAGGGCGTGCACCTGGGCGCCGTCCTTGCCCTGGTTGGCATGGTTGAACAGGGCGCGGATATGCGCGTCCTGGAACAGGCGGCGGTACATGGCCTGGGTGATGGCGGGGCCGTGTTCGGCCAGCAGCGGCACCGTGGCCTTGACCAGGGCGATGGTTTCCGGGCTCAGCGGCGTCGGCATTTCAAGCTCCTGTGGTGGCGGCATAACATTCATTTTCAATGAATGTATTTGTGCTCGGCCATATGTCGTATGTCAAATGCATCTTTTTGAGGATGCATCGACGCTTCGGGATAGGAATGCGCCCATGAAAAAGGCCGCCGGGAACCCCTCGGCGGCCTTGTTCGCGTCTGTCTTGTCCGTGTCTGCCGTGACGACGGTTAAAGCGGCGTCACCAGCCGGCCCAGCGGGCGGCCGCCCAGGATGTGGACATGGTAATGCGGCACTTCCTGGTGGCTGTCGGCCCCGTGGTTGGAGATCAGGCGATAGCCTGAACCCTCAACCCCCGCCTCGGCGGCGATACGGCTGACGGCGCGCGTGAAGGCGGCGATCTCGGCATCGCTGGCCTTGGCGCCGAAGTCGGCGGCGCTGACGTAAGAGCCCTTGGGGATCACCAGAATGTGGGTGGGGGCCTGGGGGTGGATGTCATGGAAGGCCAGGACGTGGTCGTCCTCGTAGGCCTTCCTGCAGGGGATCTCGCCGCGCAGGATGCGGGCGAAGATGTTGTTGGTGTCGTAGGACATATTTTTCTCCCTCAGGCGCCGGGCGGCCACGTTCGTGGCCTTGGCTTGTCCTCGCTCCGCCCCTTTACACTGACTGGGCGGTGTTCGCTCCGGGGCTGGCGGTCGCCAGCCTGGTATAGCCCAATTTTATGGCGCGTTAGCCCTTGCGGCTCTTCTTTTCCTCGATGCCGCTGATGCCCTGGCGGGCGGCCAGGACGGCATAGATGTCATCCGGCGTCAGGCCGGCATCGGCCCACAGCACCAGCAGATGATACAGCAGGTCGGCGGATTCGGACGCCAGCTTGTCGCGGTCGCCACGCATGGCCTCGATCACCGCCTCCACCGCCTCTTCACCCACCTTCTGGGCGATCTTGGCCGTGCCGCGGCTGAACAGCCGGGCGGTGTGCGAGGTTTCGGGATCCGCCCCCTTGCGCGCCAGGATGGTGGCGTAGAGGTCTTTCAGGGGATCGCCCCCCTTGGTGACCATTGGGCTCTTGCCGGCCATGAGATCACACCCCGCGCATGGGAATGCCGGCGGCGGCCATGTGGGCCTTGGCCTGGGCGATGGAATAGGTGCCAAAGTGGAAGATGCTGGCGGCCAGCACGGCCGAGGCATGGCCCTGGGTGACGCCCTCCACCAGGTGGTCCAGGGTGCCGACCCCGCCGGAGGCGATCACCGGCACCGGCACGGCGTCGGCCACGGCGCGGGTCAGTTCCAGGTCAAAGCCGCTCTTGGTGCCGTCGCGGTCCATGGAGGTCAGCAGGATTTCGCCGGCGCCGTATTCCGCCATACGGCGGGCCCATTCCACCGCGTCCAGCCCCGTTTCCTTGCGGCCGCCGTGGGTGTACACGCCCCAACGCCCATCTGGGCCGCGCTTGGCGTCGATGGCCACCACCACGCACTGGGCACCGAACTTCTGCGCGGCCTCGCGCACGAATTCCGGCCGGCTGACGGCGGCGCTGTTGATCGATACCTTGTCGGCGCCGGCCAGCAGCAGCTTGCGGATGTCCTCCACCGCGCGCACCCCGCCCCCCACCGTCAGGGGCATGAACACCTGCTCCGCCGTGCGGCGCACGACGTCGAAGATGGTGTCGCGGCCCTCATGGCTGGCGGTGATGTCCAGGAAGGTCAGCTCGTCCGCCCCGGCGGCGTCATACAGGCGCGCCTGCTCCACCGGGTCGCCGGCATCCACCAGGTCGACGAAGTTGACGCCCTTGACCACGCGCCCATCCTTCACGTCCAGGCAGGGGATGATGCGGCGTTTCAGCATCACACCATCTCCTTGGGGCGGTTCAGCAGGGCCAGCGCCGCCACCGGGTCGATGCGGCCGTCATACAGGGCCCGGCCGCAGATGACGCCGGTGATGCCCGTGTCCTCCTGCCGCTTCAGCGCCGTCAGGTCGGCGATGCTGGACACCCCGCCCGAGGCGATGACCGGCGTGGTGAGGTGGGAGGCCAGGTCCGCCGTCGCCTCCACGTTCACCCCACCCAGGGCGCCGTCGCGGTCGATGTCGGTGTAGATGATGGCGGCCACGCCGGCATCCTCGAACTTCAGGGCCAGGTCCAGGGCGGTGATGTCCGAGGCCTCGGCCCAGCCCTCCACCGCCACGCGGCCGTCGCGGGCGTCGATGCCTACGGCCACCCGGCCGGGGAACAGGCGGCAGGCCTGCTTCACCAGCTCGGGGTCGCGCACGGCGACGGTGCCCAGGATGACCCGCTCCACCCCGCGCTTCAGCCAGTCCTCAATGGTGGCCAGGTCACGGATGCCGCCGCCCAGCTGCACCGGCAGCTTCACCCGGTCCAGGATGGCGGCCACGGCGTCCCCGTTCACTGGCCGTCCGGCGAAGGCGCCGTTCAGGTCGACCAGATGCAGCCATTCGAAGCCCTGCGCCGCGAACCGCGCCGCCTGGTCGGCCGGGTCGGTGTTGAACACCGTCGCCTGGTCCATGTCGCCGCGCACCAGGCGCACGCAGGCGCCGTCCTTAAGGTCGATGGCCGGATAAATGATCATGGTTCGCCCTAGTCCCGCTTGATGTCTGGTGGCCGGTCTTCCTGCCGGCTGGGTTCAGTCAGGTCTTTATAAAAGAACAGGCCCGGGATATCCCGGCCGTCCACCCGCGCATAGTGGGGATGGCTGCCCCATTCGACGTACCCCAGTGCCCGGTACAGCGCGATGGCCGCCCCCTGGGTGGCGCGCACGTCCAGGTTCAGGATGCGGAAGCCTGCCGCGCGCGCCTCCGCCTCCACCGCCAGGGTCAGCGCGCGCGCCAAGCCATGGCCGCGCGCCCAGGGGGCGACGAAGCTGGTGGTCAGGTTGCAGGCGAAGCTCTGCGCCTCGTTATTACGGGTGGGGCGCACCAACTGGGCGGAGCCCGCGATGGCGCTGTCCAGCCGGCCCACCACCAGCGTGCGCTCCGGCACCGCCATCACGCCCTTCCAATAGCGCTCCATGGCCTCGCGGGCCGGTGGCGTCACCCAACCGAAGCCGCCGCCATCGCGGATGGCCAGGTCGGCGGCATCGCACAAATCATCCATGTCGCCGGGGCGCAGGCGCTCCACGACCTCCACGGAGATCTGGGTGCCGGGGACGGCCGGTTGGTGAGCACCGGTCATGGTAACCTCGAGACGGGGGATGGGGCACGACCAGGGGCGGCCGCATCCCATAGCTGGGGGGCCGGGGTCAGGGTGTCCAGCCCAGGAAATTGGCGATCAGCCGCAGGCCGGTGGCCTGGCTTTTCTCCGGATGGAACTGGGTGCCCGCCAGGTTGTCGCGGCCAACCAGGGCGGGCACGACCCCCGCGTAATCGGCGTGCGCCTTCAGCAGGGCGGGATCGCCCACCTTGAGACCATAGGAATGCACGAAATAGACATGCGCGCCCGGGGCGATGCCGTCCAGCAGGGGATGCTCCGGCTGGTCCAGCACCAGCTCGTTCCACCCCATGTGCGGAATCTTCAGCGTGGGATCGGCCGGGGCCAATCGTTCCACCACCGCATCGATCCAGCCCAGGCCAGGATGCACGCCGTGTTCCCGGCCCTCGCGCGCCATCAGCTGCATGCCGACGCAGATGCCCAGGAAGGGCCGGCCGCGATGGATGACGGCCTCTTCCAGCGCGTCGCGCAGCCCGTCCACGGCCAACAGCCCGCCCATGCAATCGGCGAAGGCGCCCACGCCGGGCAGGATGATGCGGTCGGCCTTGGCGATGGCGTCCGGGTCGGCGGTGACGCTGACCGTCAGGCCGTGATGGCCCGCCTCATGCCCCGCCCGTTCCACCGCCTTGGCGGCGGAACGCAGGTTGCCGGAACCATAGTCGATGAGCGCCACGGAGGCGGGAGAGGTCGCGGTCATGGGAGGCGAACCCTGTGACTGGAAGGAAGGATCAGAGCGAGCCGCCCAGCACACCCTTGGTGGAGGGCACGGCGTCGGCCTTGCGCGGGTCGATCTCGATGGCGGCACGCAGTGCGCGGGCCAGGGCCTTGTAACAACTCTCCACGATGTGGTGGTTGTTCTCCCCGTACAGGTTTTCCATGTGCAGGGTGGCGCCGGCGGCGAAGGCGAAGGCCTGGAACCATTCCTTGAACAGTTCCGTGTCCATCTCCCCCAGCTTGTCGCGGGTGAAATGCACCTTCCAGATCAGGTAGGGCCGGTTGGACAGGTCGATGGCCGCGCGGGTCAGCGTCTCATCCATGGGGATGTAGGCGTGGCCATAGCGGTTGATGCCGCGCCGGTCGCCCAGGGCCTTGGCCACGGCCTCGCCGATGGCGATGCCGGTATCCTCGGTCGTATGGTGGAAATCGATGTGCAGGTCGCCCACCGCGCGCACCGTCAGGTCGATGAGCGAATGGCGCGACAGCTGCTCCAGCATATGGTCAAGGAAGCCGATGCCGGTCGACACGTCGTAGCGCCCGGTACCGTCGAGATCCACGGTCACGCTGATCTGCGTTTCCTTGGTCTTGCGCTCCACAGTGCTGCTGCGGGCGCCTGCTGGTTCGTTCCTGTCCATAAGCACTACTTAGCAGCAAGGCTGTTACCGTGAAAGGGGCGGAAGGCCCTGTTTGGCGCATGGGTGGTCGTTGCGGGCCGGGATTTACGGCACAACGTCCGTGCAGGGGGCGCGCGTGCCCGTCGCGGGGCTTGGGGCGGCGCCAACGATGGCGCCGCCGGCTCATGCGTTAACGATAGTTTCATTTATTTATTCTCTCTTTGATAGAATGCCCTAGGCTGGATAATGTGGCCTTTGGTCGTAAAGGCTTGGGTGTTGTCAACCTGATCGATCTCGATCTGAGTGTCAGGGAAGGGGATGTTGACGTGACCAGTTCCGATTTATTCAGCGTGTTGAATGCCGGCGCCGGTCAGTCGATCCTCAAGTCCGTGCTGGGTAAAAAAAGCCAAGCCACGATGCCCGATACGACCAGCGCCCTATTCCAGCCCAGTAAGAAATCCGCCGCCGCGAAGACGTTTGGCAGCGTGCCGACCCAGGGCAAGAGCAGCGACGTCTCCCCGGCGCAGGGCGATGCGGTGATGGTCAGCAAGCTGGGGGCGGCCCTGACCGGGCGGGCTGCGGATTTCTTCAACGTCATGGATGACAAGGCCAAGGCGAAGCTGGAAGGGCTGGTGAACAGCGGCCAGGTCAGCGCTGAAGACGCCGTGAAGGGCCTGCAATATTGGGCGGACACCACCAGCTTCGACAAGGCGATGGCGCAGGTTCCGTTGTCCAATGATGAACAGGCCCTGGCCACCCAGCGGGACGATCGTCAGGCCGTGGCGCAGGCCGCATATGGCGCTGTGTTCTCGGCCGTCGGGAACGCGGGTGCCATTCAGCAGCAAATTCAGAAGCTGACCGACTCGGGGCAGGCCGTTCCCGACGACTTGATGGCGCAATACCAGGCGTCGGTGGCCCAGGCGTCAGCGCTGGGGGCGACGGCCGCCGCCGCCCAGGAGCAGGCCGCCAACGCCCGATCCGTCAACGTCACAATTTTCCAGGACCACTTCAACGTCGTCGCTGCGGCCAAGGCGGCCTCCGGACATCCCGATGGCGCCGTCATGTATAGTTCCGACGACGGGGCCGCGGCTGACCGCCTGGCAGCAGCCGGCTTCACCCGCCTGGATTTGAAAGGCACGTACGATGCCTATCCGGCCATCCCGCTTTAAGGCCCACCGGGTCCCTCAATTGTGATGACAGTGAAAGGCCAGGCTCCCGAGAGTCTGGCCTTTTTCGCGCTGCGAACTCAACGCCGCCGGTCCGGCCCTGGCTTGACCCGCATCATCGCCATCCCACATACCGTGGGCCCTTATCCGATTTCCCGCTTTCCAACCGGAACCGCTTCCCATGTCCGACTATGGCAAGACCCACGACCCCATCCAGTGGCACGGCACCACCATCCTTTCCGTCCGCAAGAACGGACAGGTGGTGGTGGCCGGTGACGGCCAGGTGTCTGTGGGCAACACGGTGATGAAGTCCAACGCCCGCAAGGTGCGGCCGCTGGCCGGCGGTTCGGTCATGGCCGGTTTCGCCGGCGCCACGGCCGACGCCATGACCCTGTTCGAGCGGCTGGAGGCCAAGCTGGAACAGTATCCGGGCCAGTTGACCCGCGCCGCCGTGGAGCTGGCCAAGGACTGGCGCACCGACCGCTACCTGCGCCGCCTGGAGGCGATGATGGCCGTGGCCGACCGCCAAGCCAGCCTGATCCTGACCGGCAATGGCGACGTGCTGGAGCCGGAGGACGGCATCATCGGCATCGGCTCCGGCGGCCCCTACGCCCTGGCCGCCGCCCGTGCCCTGATCGACCAGCCGGACCTGGATGCGGAGGCCATCGCCCGCAAGGCGCTGGGCATCGCCGCCGACATCTGCGTCTACACCAACCGCAACATCACCCTGGAAAAGATGTGAGCCCGGCGATGACCTCGTTCTCCCCCCGCGAAATCGTCTCGGAACTGGACCGCTACATCGTCGGCCAGAAGGATGCGAAGCGCGCCGTGGCCATCGCGCTCCGCAACCGCTGGCGCCGCCAGCAATTGCCGGAAGGCCTGAAGGAGGAGGTTCTGCCCAAGAACATCCTCATGATCGGCCCGACCGGCGTGGGCAAGACCGAGATCGCCCGCCGCTTGGCCAAATTGGCCCAGGCCCCCTTCCTGAAGGTGGAGGCGACCAAGTTCACCGAGGTGGGCTATGTCGGCCGCGACGTCGAACAGATCGTCCGCGACCTGGTGGAGATCGCCATCACCCTGACCCGCCAGCGCCTGCGCAAGGAGGTGGCGGCAAAGGCCGAACTGCGCGCCGAGGAGCGGGTGCTGGACGCCTTGGTGGGCGAGGGGGCCTCGGCCGAAACCCGGCAGAAGTTCCGCAAGATGCTGCGCGAGGGCCAGCTGAACGATAAGGAGATCGAAATCCAGGTGCAGGACAACGCCGCGTCCGCTCCGGCCTTCGACATCCCCGGCATGCCCGGCGGCAGCATGAGCATGATCAATCTGGGCGACATCTTCGGCAAGGCCTTCGCCGGCCGTACCAAGGCCCGCCGCATGACCGTGTCCGAAAGCCACACGGTGCTGATGGCCGAGGAGTCCGACAAGCTGCTGGACAACGAGACGGTGGTGGCCGAGGCCATCCACGCCGTGGAGCAGAACGGCATTGTCTTCCTGGATGAGATCGACAAGATCACCGCCCGCTCCGAGAACCGGGGCGGCGGCGACGTCAGCCGCGAGGGGGTGCAGCGCGACCTGCTGCCCTTGATCGAGGGTACGACGGTCAACACCAAGCATAGCGCGGTGAAGACGGACCACATCCTGTTCATCGCTTCCGGCGCCTTCCACGTCGCCAAGCCGTCGGACCTGTTGCCCGAGCTGCAGGGCCGCCTGCCCATCCGCGTGGAACTGAAGCCGCTGACGGAGGAGGACTTCCGCCGCATCCTGACGGAGCCGGAGGCCAGCCTGATCAAGCAGTACGTGGCCCTGCTGAAGACCGAGGACGTGGCCCTCAGCTTCACCGACGACGCCATCGACGAACTGGCACGCCTGGCGGTGCAGATCAACAGCACGGTGGAGAACATCGGTGCACGGCGCCTGCACACCGTGCTGGAACGCCTGCTGGAGGAGATCAGCTTCACCGCCGCCGACCAGGCCGGCAGCAGTGTGGCCATCGACGCCGCCTATGTGCGGGAGAAGGTGTCGGACCTGGCCAAGGACGCCGACCTCAGCAAGTTCATCCTGTAACGCCGTCGGCCCGAGGGTCGACAGCGGGAAGGGCGGGGCCGTAGGGTCCCGCCCTTTTTCGTGAGCGCTTTTTGGGGCGCCGCGCGCCGCCGTCACGTCCACCCAAGACGGGACACGGACGCCGGGTTCAGACAACGGTGTCTTGGCTTTTTAATCCGTTAATGGATTATTTGACTTAAATTTCATTTGCGACCGAAGTGTGTGATCTATGACACAGAGACTCTGTTTAATGAAAATATAGACTATTTATACCTTAAGGGGGGTTTGATAGGCCCCACGGGTAACTTTATTGTTCCCGCACAGGATCAACCCAGGAACATGACATCCGGGGGCAAGATGAACAGCGATGCAGGAGAGACGGTGGCGGACCTGCCACTGGTTCGGGTGAGACCAACGGCGGACAAGAGCGCCGGGCGCTGGCTTTTGCTGGCCGTCACCGCCGTGGGCATGATCCTGCTGGCGGCGTGGTCGTCATCGGGCGAGTCAAATGCCGCTCCCGCCAAGGTACCGGCCCAATTGTCGGGGGCTCCGGCCGAACAATAACCTGGCTTGATCAGGTTCCGTTGTTCGCCGGGCGGCCTTTGGGTCGCCCTTTTTATTTGTCGAATCGCTGAGTTTCGTTTGCAGGGTACGCTTCCGCCGCCGCCCCAGCGGTGGTTCAGGGGGCGGCGGGCTGACGGCGGGCGGTATCAGGCATGTCCCAGCACGGCATCCGCCGCAGGAACCTTGGCAGGGGCCGCCTTGACGGCGGGCTTGGTGGTCTTTTGGGCCACGCTGCGCATCAGTTTCAGCACATCGTCGCGGTAAACGCCGTCGCGCTCCATCATCAGGCGGACCACCGGGTCCTCCAGCATGTCGGTCAGGCGGGGTTCGTGGTGCACCATCATCATGTTTCACCCTCCCTTCTGGGGCCCGTCTCGGGCATCGTCCCAAGCCTGCGTCAGAAGCCTGCGTCAGGCCCGGGGTTCCAAGGCCCACCCCCCTTTTTCACCAGGGGCCAGGCCGGCCATCCGCCGCCATGGGTCAAGCATGACCATGGCAGACGGCTATGACAGGGGCATGTCGGGTTTGTGGACGCCAATGTCAGCAGCCATCGGGCATACCCTTGCCGTATAATCGGTTGTACGGTGCCGGGGCCCTGGAATTGTCGCGCTCCGGGCGGGGTAGGGCGCCCTGCCGCAGGAAGGGCCAGAAAGGCGTGGCGGTACAAGCCGTTAACCAAATGCCGGCCAAAAGCGGAACGGAAAACGGCGGGCCCGAGGGCCCGCCGTTGATCAGGGGTGCGTCCTTCCACCACCCAAAGGATGCCGTTACCAGAGGCGGTCAGATGTCCTCTTCCCCGTCGGCCAAGTGGCCGGTGCCCAGCAATCCTTCCCACTTGGCGATGACGGCGGCGGCCACGGACACGCCCACCACGTTGGTGGCGCTGCGTCCCATGTCCAGCAGGTGGTCGACGGCCAGCACCAGTACCATGCCCTCCGACGGGATGTGGAAGAAGGGCAGGGCCGCGGCGATGACCACCAGCGAGGCGCGCGGCACGCCGGCGATGCCCTTGCTGGTCAGCAGCAGCAGGCCCAGCATCTCCACCTGCTGGCCAATGCTGATGTGGATGCCATAGGCCTGGGCGATGAACATGGTGGCGAAGGTGCAGTAGATCATCGAGCCGTCGAGGTTGAACGAATACCCCAGCGGCAGGACGAAGCTGACGATCTTGCGGGCCGCCCCGAAGGCCTGGAGCCGTTCCAGGGTGCGCGGGTAGGCCGCCTCGGAACTGGCGGTGGAGAAGGCCAGCAGCACCGGCTGGCGGATGGCGCTGACCAGTTCGCGCACGCGGCCGCCAATGAAGGGCACGGCAGCAAGCAGCAGCACCCCCCACAGCAGCGCCATGGCCAGGTAGAAGCCGCCCACGAACTTCACGTAGCTGCCCAGCACCTGCAGCCCCTGCGTCGTCACCGTGGCGGCCAGGGCCGCGAAGATGGCGATGGGCGCGAACATCATGACGTAGCTGGTGATCTTCAGCATGACGGTGGCGATCTGTTCCACCAGGTGCACCACCACCGGCACCTTGTCCTTTACCGAGGCGATGGCGATGCCGGCGAAGATGGAGAAGACGACAATCTGCAGGATCTCGTTGTTCGCCATGGCCTCGATGACCGACCGGGGCACGGTGTGCTCGATGAAGTTCTTCAGGGTGAAGACGGCGGCGTCCGGTGCCTTGCCGCCCGTGGTCGGGTCGGGTAGGGCCATGCCCACGCCGGGTTCCAGAATCTGCACCATGACCAGGCCCAGGACCAGCGAGACGATGCCGGCCAACAGGAACCAGCCCAGCGTCTTCACGCCCACGCGGCCAATGGCGGCCACATCCTCCATATGCGCGATGCCGACCACCAGGGTGGAAAACACCAGGGGGGCGATGATCATCTTGATCAGCCGCAGGAAGATGTCCGTCAGGATGGACAGCGTGCTGGCCAGCGAGGCCCCATCGGCCGCCGGCAGGCTGTGCCCGACGGCGCCCACCGCGATGCCGGCGACCATCGCGCCCAGGACGAACAGCGTGAAGCGCTTTTGCTGCATTGAAACCTATCCCCCGATGGCCAGCGCCCCGCCCCGGTCGATCCGGCGGGGCGACTGTGGCGCGGTCAAATTTTCTGTTGCTGTCTACTTGCCTTGAAACCGGTCCCGACACAACGGCGGCCTTTGCCCGGAAGGCTCGTCCCTACCGGAATTGTTGTGTCTTTCGATCACCGTATGGGCATGGCGTACATCAGGCCGCCCTGGTTCCACAGGGCGTTCAGCCCCCGGTTCAGGCGCAGCACGGAATTGCGGCCCACATTACGCTCGAACACTTCGCCGTAATTGCCCACCTGGGCGATGATGCGCACCGCCCACTGGTCGTCCAGGCCCAGCGATTTGCCCAGGCCGGCCCCGGTACGCACGCCCAGCAAACGTTGCACGCCCGGTGCGGCCGAGGCCAGGTTGTCCTGCACGTTGGCCTTGGTGATCCCGCGCTCCTCCGCCTCGATCAGGGCATAGATGGTCCACTTCACGATATCGAACCACTGTTCGTCCCCCTTGCGCACGGCGGGCGCCAGCGGCTCCTTCGAGATCAGCTCGGGCAGGATCAGGTAATCGTCGGCGCTGGTCGTCTGGGCGGCGCGGGTGGCGGCCAGCGCCGACGCGTCGGTGGTGTAGGCGTCGCAACGGCCGGCGAAAAAGGCGGCCACCAACTCCCCCAGGTCCTCGATGGCCAGGGGGGTGTACTTCATGCCCGTGGACTGGAAATAATCGGCCAGGTTCACCTCGGTGGTGGTGCCCTGCTGCACGCAGATGGTGGCGCCATCCAGTTCGCGCACGCTGCGGGCATGGAAGGACCGGCGCACCATGAAGGCCTGGCCGTCGTAATAGACGGGCGGGGCGAATTCCATGCCCTGCACATCGCGGCTCAGCGTCCAGGTGGTGTTGCGCGACAGCAGGTCGATCTCACCGGCCGCCAGGCTGCTGAAACGCTGGCGGCTGCCCAGGGGGATGAAATGCACCTTGTGCGCGTCCCCCAGCACGGCGGCGGCGACGGCGCGGCAGACATCCACGTCCAGTCCCGACCATTCCCCGTTGCTGTCCGGCGCGCCGAACCCCGGAAGCCCGGTGTTGACGCCACAGCGCAGGGCGCCGCGCTGGCGCACCTGCTCCAGCGTGCCGCCCGCGACGGGGGCCTTGGCCGCCGCCCGCGCCGGGGGCGCCAGCGCGGCGGCCATCGTCAGCGCCAGGCCCAGCAGCAGTGACACCGCCGCGCGCGCGCCACGCCGCCGCAGTGCGTGCCGCGCTCCATATCGTGTGGCCTGCGCTATTCCGGCTCGCCCCATGCCCCGCCCCATACCATTGCCCCGAGTCCCGTGCGGAGAGGGTCGCCTTGCCCCTCAACGGCTTAGTCCCCCTCGCCGTTTGGCGTCCAAGGCGTCGTCGCCGTCGGCCGCAGGATACAAAAGGGCCGGGCGCGCGCCTAGTGCCGAGGGCTCGGCGGACGATGTTTCCGCGCGATGACAACAATAAGGTCAACTGTTTGGATTGATGGAATGAACGCTATATCTGAATGGAAATAGCGGGTCCAGCAAAGTAAAGGCCGCGACAGGGGCGTCCGGACCGGCTGTCACATGGGAATAATCGGGCGATTTCGCAAGACCACCATTTGGCCGAGTTGGCCATTTCTACACGATCATGGTAAAGCGATGACTTCGGCGGGCGTGGGGTTGCCCGCCATCCCGCATCCTCGCATCCCTGATCAGGGGCCGCCTTCGCCATCCGCCGCATCGGGTGGGCTTTGGCCTGGGCCCATGCTTCCCGCCGGATGGCCGTCAGGGGGCGCGGGTGGAACGGGAAACCGCACGACCAGCCCCCAGGATTGGAAGCCATGCCACCCATCAAACTCACCCTCAACGGAAAGCCCTGGTCGGTCGATGCCGATCCCGACATGCCGCTCCTCTGGGCGGTGCGGGAGATCGCGGGCAAGACGGGGTCCAAGTTCGGCTGCGGCGCCGCGCAGTGCGGCGCCTGCACCATGCATGTCGACGGCCAGCCCGTGCGCGCCTGCTCCACCCCCATCGGCTCCATCGCCGGGTCCAAGGTGACCACGATCGAGGGCATCGAGGGCAAGGTGGCCAGGGCGGTGCAGGACGCCTGGGTCAAGCTGGACGTCGTCCAGTGCGGCTATTGCCAGTCGGGCCAGATCATGTCGGCCGTCGCCCTGCTGACCGATAACGCCAAGCCCACCGACCAGGACATCGACAGCGCCATGAGCGGCAACCTCTGCCGCTGCTCCACCTATGTCCGCATCCGCGCCGCCATCCACGAAGCGGCCAAGGCGCTGGAGATCTGATCATGCCCGATGGACACATGACCCAAAGCCCCGAAGGCGCCTCCCGCCGCCGTTTCCTGCAGGTCACCGGCGGGGCCGGCGTCGGCCTGATGGTGGGCTTCACCTGGACCGGTACCAGCCGCCGGGCCGAGGCCGCCGCGGTGGCCGCCAAGGCTTTCGAGCCCAACGCCTTTGTCAAGGTGGCGCCGGACAACACCGTCACCGTGCTGATCAAGCATTTGGAGATGGGGCAGGGCGTCTTCACCGGCCTGACCGCCATCGTGGCGGAGGAGATCGACGCCGACTGGGCGCAGATGCGGGCGGAACACGCCCCCGCCAACGCCAAGCTGTACAACAACACCGCCTTCGGTCCCATCCAGGGGACGGGCGGGTCCACCTCCGTCTATAATTCCTGGACCCAGCTGCGCCAGGCCGGCGCCACGGCCCGCGCTCTGCTGGTGGCCGCCGCCGCCCAGACCTGGGGCGTGCCGGCCTCCGCCATCACCGTGTCCAAGGGCGTGGTGTCCTCCGGCACGCACAAGGCCACCTTTGGTGATCTGGCCGCGACGGCCGCGACCCTGCCCGTGCCCGCGGACGTGCCGCTGAAGGACCCCAAGTCTTTCACCCTGGTGGGCACCAAGCTGCCGCGCAAGGACAGCGCGGAGAAGACGACCGGCAAGGCCACCTTCGCCATCGACGTCGTCCAGCCGGGCATGCTGGTGGCGGTGGTGCAGCGTCCGCCCCGCTTCGGCGCCACGGCCCAGACCATCGATGCCAAGGCGGCGAAGGCGGTGAAGGGCGTGGTCGAGGTGGTGGAGATTCCGCGCGGCGTGGCCGTGCTGGCCACCTCCTACTGGGCGGCCCATCAGGGGCGGGAGGCGCTGAAAGTCACCTGGGACGAGTCCAAGGCCGAGAAGCGCGGCACCGACGCCATCATCGCCGACTACAAGGCCCTGCTGCCCAAGCCCGGCCAGTTGGTGACCAAGGAGGGCGATGTCGACGCCGTGAAGGGGGCCAAGACCGTGAAGGCGGAATTCACCTTCCCCTATCTGGCCCACGCGCCCATGGAACCGCTGACCTGCGTGGTCAAGCTGGACAAGGATGCCTGTGAGATCTGGGCGGGCGACCAGTTCCAGACCATCGACCAGGGCAACGCCGCCAAGACCGCTGGTCTGAAGCCGGAACAGGTGACCATCCACACCGTCTATGCCGGCGGCAGCTTCGGCCGCCGCGCCAATGTCGAGTCGGACTACATCGTCGAGGGTGTGTCCATCGCCAAGGCGCTGGCGGATGCCAAGGTGCAGGGCGGCAAGCTGGCTGGACGGCCGGTGAAGCTGATCTGGTCGCGGGAGGATGACGTCCGTGGCGGGCGCTACCGCCCGCTGTACGTCCATGGCATGGAGGCCAAGCTGGGCGCGGACGGCGGCGTGCTGGCCTGGCGCCACCGCATCGTCGGGCAGAGCATCATGGCCGGCGGCCCGTTCGACCAGCCGGGCAAGCCCGATGCGACCTCGGTCGAGGGCGCGGCGGAAATCCCCTACACCATCCCCAACCGCCTGGTGGACCTGCACACCACCACCTCGCCCGTGCCGGTGCTGTGGTGGCGGTCGGTGGGGTCCACCCATACCGCCTTCGCCGTGGAAACCTTCATCGACGAACTGGCGGCTGAGGCCAAGCAGGACCCCGTGGCCTTCCGCCGCACGCTGATGGAAAAGCACCCGCGCCACCTGGCGGTGCTGAACCTGGCGGTGGAAAAGGCCGGCTGGGACAAGCCCCTGCCCAAGGGCTGGGCGCGGGGCGTGGCGGTGGCGGAAAGCTTCCGTTCCGTCGTCGCCCATGTGGCCGAGGTGTCGCAGGACGACAAGGGCCGCATCAAGGTGGAGCGTGTGGTCTGCGCCGTCGATTGCGGCATCGCCGTCACGCCGGACGTGGTCAAGGCGCAGATGGAGGGCGGCATCGGCTTCGGCCTGGGCGCTGTCATGTTCGGCGCCATCACCATGACCGACGGCGTGGTCGACCAGTCCAACTTCGACAGCTACCGCTGCCTGCGCATCGATGAGATGCCCAAGGTGGAGGTGCACATCGTCCCCAGCGCCAACCCGCCCACCGGGGTGGGCGAACCGGGCGTGCCGCCCCTGGGGCCGGCGGTGGCCAACGCCATCGCCGCCCTGACCGGCAAGCGCATCCGCGACCTGCCCTTCGCCGGGTCGGTCAGCGTGTGAGTGAAGCGCGACGGTGGCCCTTGTCCCGCCACCGTCGCCTTGACGCGCCAAGCAGCGGCAGGAGGTTTGGCCTCGTGCCGCTGTAGGCTGCGACCTTTTGTTATGTAAATAGATGGCCGCCGGAAGCTTCCGGGGAGCGCAGCGGACTGGAAGCTGAGGATGAGCCAAAGGCCCGGATGGGCCTGCCGGCGCCTGAGGAATTAATCCAAAGAATCCGACAGCGGCGTGGACGCGGGAATCTCCTCGGCCACCCGTTGTTCCAGCCGTTCGATCAGCGCCCACAGCTGGGCGCGTTCGGCGTCGGTCAGCACGGACAGCAGCTGCGCTTCCCAGGCCAGGGCCTCCGGCGCCACCTGGGCGTACAGGTCGCGCCCCTTGCGGCTGAACGACAGGCGCAACAGGCGCTGGTCATGGGGGTGGGGCTGGCGGTCCAGCAGCCCGGCGGCCACCAGCCGGTTCACCGCCCGGCTGACCTTGGCCTTGTCCATGGCCGTCCGCTCCACGATGTCGTTGGACGACAGCGGCTGTTCCTGGCCCAGGGTGGCGAACACCCGCCACTCCGGAATACTGAGGCCGAAGCGTTCCTGATAGCGTGTGGCCAGCGCCAGGCTGACCTTCTTCGACAGGATGTTCAGGCGATAGGGCAGGAAGCGGTTCAGACGCAAATCGGGGGGCATGGGGGGCCTATGACCAAGGGGGCCTGCAACAAGAGGCCTGTAACAAGACGGTGGCGGTGGCGCCTGCGGCAGGGGGCCGCTTGACAGGGCAAGCCAACCCAGCCTACTGTAATTATAACGTTTCATTTGAAACGATAAAACCGACCGCTGTCCATCCCGTCATTGGGGTTGCCTTAACGGGCGCCGCCCCGGGGATGGAAGACGGGTTGGGAGGAAACAGCCCCGTTCTTTCGTGGTCTCAAGGCGCCGCCATCCCTCGTGGATGTGTCGGCCGCCTTGAGGGCGCCGTTTTTCCTGCCGACCCTGCTGGCCCGCCGGGCTCCGCCTCAAGGTCGCGGCGGCCGTGAAGACGACTGAAGAAGGGCCCCCATGAAGTTGGCTACCCTGAAATCGCTGGACCGGACATTGGATGGCGCCTTGCAGGCCAAGGTGGGCCGTGACGGCATCCTGGTCGTCGTATCGGCCGACCTGGCGCGTTGCCGCGCGGTGCCGGGCATCGCCGCCACGCTGCAGCAGGCGCTGGACGACTGGGCCCAGGTGGCCCCCCGCCTGGCGGAGGTGGCCGCCGAACTGGATGAGGGCATTGCCCCGTTCGAGGCGTTCGACGAGGCCGTCTGCATGGCGCCGCTGCCCCGCGCCTACCAGTGGGCGGACGGCTCGGCCTACGTCAACCATGTGGAACTGGTGCGCAAGGCGCGCGGCGCCGACATGCCGCCCAGCTTCTGGACCGACCCGCTGATGTACCAGGGCGGATCCGACAGCTTCCTCGGCCCCCGCGATCCCATCCTCATGGCCAACGAGGCCTGGGGCATCGACCTGGAGGGGGAGGTGGCGGTCATCACCGGCGACGTGCCCATGGGCGTGTCGGCGGCGGAGGCGCGCGGCCTGATCCGCCTGGTCATGCTGGTCAACGACGTGTCCCTGCGCGGCCTGATCCCGGGGGAACTGGCCAAGGGCTTCGGCTTCTTCCAGTCCAAGCCGTCCAGCGCCTTCGCCCCCGTGGCGGTGACGCCGGACGCGCTGGGCGACGCCTGGCGTGAGGGCAAGCTGCACCTGGACCTGCTGTCCTTTATCAACGGCCACCCCTTCGGCCGGCCCAACGCCGGAGTCGACATGACCTTCGATTTCGGCCAGTTGATCGCGCATGCTGCGCGCACGCGGCCGCTGGTCGCCGGCACCATCATCGGGTCCGGCACCGTGTCCAACAGGGGGCCGGACGGCGGGCCGGGCCTGCCCATCGCCCAGGGCGGTGTCGGCTATTCCTGCCTGGCGGAGGTGCGCACGGTGGAAACCCTGCTGCAGGGCCAACCCCGGACGCCCTTCCTGCGCTTCGGCGACAGCGTGCGCCTCGAGATGCGGGACGCCGCCGGCGCCAGCATTTTCGGCGCCATCGAGCAGACGGTGGCCGAATACCAGCCCCAGCCGGTGGCGCCCGAGCCCGTTCCCGTCCCGGTGCCCTGACGGGCGATCTTCCACAAGGACCGCCTCATGGCCTCGCTCGCGCTGTACACCTATTTCCGCTCCTCCGCCGCCTATCGCGTGCGCATCGCCCTGAACCTGAAGGGTCTGACGGCCGAGCAGGTGCCGGTGCACCTGCTGCGCGATGGCGGGGAGCAGTTGAAGCCCGACTACCTGGCCCTGAACCCGCAGGGCCAGCTGCCCACCCTCGCGGTGGATGACGCGACCGGCCATCACCTGCTGACCCAATCGCTGGCCATCGTGGAGTATCTGGACGAGGTGTACCCCACCCCCGCCCTGCTGCCGGCCGACCCCATCGCCCGGGCCCGTGCCCGTGCCGTCGCGCTGGCCATCGCCTGTGACATCCACCCCCTCAACAATCTGCGCGTCCAGAAATACCTGAAGGGTGAAATGGGCGTTGATGAGGAACGGGCCGGCCGCTGGGTGCGCCACTGGATGGAAGCCGGCCTGGCGGCGGTGGAGGCGATGGTGAGGCCCCATGTGGGGCGCTTCTGCGTCGGCGACGCGCCCGGTCTGGCGGACCTGACCCTGGTGCCGCAGATGTTCAACGCCCGGCGCTTCAACGCCGACCTGTCCACCTGCCCCACCCTGGTGGCCATCGACCAGGCCTGTCTGGCCCTGCCGGCCTTCGCCGATGCCGCGCCGGAGTGCCAGGCCGACGCGCCGCCCGCGGCCTGACGGCGCGAGGGCCTCAAGCTTCCGCTCGCCTGGCGGGCGGGCTCAAGGCATGATGCGGGGCCTTCCATCCCTCTCCGATCGCAGCCCCGCCCATGCCCTTTGACCTGGCGCCGCTGGACCTTCTGGCCCTCACCACCTTCTTCGTGTTGTGGGGCGGCTATAACGTCATCTTCCGCCTGCCGGGGGCGCCGGCCAGCCTGAACCTGCACATGCGCACGGTGCGCGAGGTGTGGATGCGCAACATGCAGGCGCGCGACACCCGCCTGCTGGACGGCCAATTGCTGGGCCACCTGATCCAGAGCGTGTCCTTCTTCGCCTCCACCACCGTGCTGCTGATCGCCGGCGACCTCAGCGCCCTGGTGAATGCCGACCGGCTGGCCGCCCTGGTGGACAAGATGCACGTTGCCAGCACCGCGTCGGGCGCCCTGGTGGAGGTGAAGCTGTTCCTGCTGCTGGGCGTGCTGGTCTACGCCTTCTTCCAGTTCACCTGGGCGGTGCGGCAGTACAACTATACCTGCGCCCTGATCGGCGCCATGCCCGACGCCACCAACCATCCGCCCAGCGTGGATGTGGAAGAGGCGGCGGACGCGGCGGCGACCCTCCTTTCCCTGGCGGTGCAGAGCTTCAACGCCGGGGTGCGGGCCTATTACTTCGGCTTCGCGGCGCTGGGCTGGTTCGTCCACCCCCTGGCCTTCATGGCCTCCACCGCCCTGGTGATCGTGGTGCTGGTCCGCCGCCACTTCCACTCCCGCGCCTTCCACGCCGTGCGCCGCTTCGGCACGGCGGTGCAGATGGTGCTGCCCGAACGCACCCGCCCCCTGCCGCCCGAAGGGGGCTGATCCCACCGGCGGCATCTTGATCATGCCGCTGTAGGCCGCGACTGCGGCCGCCGGACCTTTTCGGGGAGCATCAGCGGACTGAAAAGGGAGGACAAGCCTGCCGGCCGGATGGCCGCGCCCGGCGCTGAGGGAGTTTTAAAACTACTCTTCGCTATAAGCGTGCCGGCCGCCGCGCGGGTCGGTGACGGTCCAGCCGCCTTCGCCGTCGGGGGCCAGGTAGTCGGCGGTCAGGGGCACCTTGCCGTGGCCGCCGGGGATGTCCAGCACATAGGTGGGCTGGCACAGGCCGGAGACATCGCCGCGCAACTCACGCATCAGGGCGCGGCCACGCTGGATCGTCGTGCGGAAATGGGCCGTGCCCTTGGCCAAATCCCCCTGGTGCAGGTAATGCGGCTTCACCCGCGCCTGGACCAGGGCGCGGAAGGTGCGGGTCAGGGTGTCGGCGTCGTCGTTGACGCCCTTCAGCAGCACGGTCTGCGACAGCAGCGGGATGCCGGCGTCGACCAGGCGGGCGATGGCGCCGCGCGCGGCGTCGTTCAGCTCGCGCCAATGGTTGGCGTGCAGCATCAACCAGCTGGCGATGCGCTTGCCCTTCAGGGCCGCCACCAGTTCCGGCGTCACGCGGTCGGGGTCCACCACCGGCACGCGGGTGTGGAAACGGACGATGCCGACATGGGGGATGGCGTCCAGGCGGGTGACGATCTCGGCCAGGCGGCGGGGGGACAGGACCAGGGGGTCGCCCCCGGTCAGGATGACTTCCCACACCTCCTCGTGTTCGGCGATATAGGCGAGGGCGGCGTCCAGCTCCGCCCCGTCCAGGGTCTCGCTGCCCGGGCCCACCATCTCCCGCCGGAAGCAGAAGCGGCAGTAGACCGGGCAGACGTTGGCGGCCTTCAGCAGCACGCGGTCGTGGTAGCGGTGGACGATGCCCTTCACCGGGCTGTGCGGCCCGTCGCCGATGGGGTCGGCCAGTTCGCCGGGGGTGGTCTCCAGCTCCTCCCCCGCCGGGATGAACTGGCGGGCCACGGGGTCGTTCGGGTCGGTGGGGTCTATCAGGCCGGCCATCTGGTCGGTGACCGACACGGCGAAGCTGGCCGCCACCTGTTCCAGCACGGGCAGGGCGGCGGGCTCGGCCAGGCCGGCCTCGACCAAGCCATCCGGGGTGCGGATGGGGGCCTTGCGCGGGGCGAGCTGGCGAACGGCGATGCCCATGGGGCCTCTCCCTGGCGGTGCGTGGAACAATGGAAACACGGGTTTAGATCGACCTTGGGCGCCCCCTCGTCAAGCGGCCCGCCCGCATGGGCCCCCCGCATCGGCGTTGGCGCGCCCACCGCGCTTGGGGCACACTGCCCACCAACGCGGGGGCGAACAGTGGGACGAGGGACGGGCGATGGGGTTGAAACGGGCCGCGATGGCGGCGTTGCTGATGGGGCTTGTGATGACGAACGCGACCGCCGCTGAGAAGAAGACCGCCGCCCATGGCACCTGGGCCTCGCCCATCACCGCCCAGATGCTGGCCGGCAGCGAGGTGCGCCTGGGTGACCTGACGGTGGACGGCGGCGTGCCCTATTGGCTGGAAAGCCGTCCGGCCGAGAAGGGACGCTACGCTGTGGTGACGCCCAATGGCGCCGGCGGCATACGCGAGCTGACGGGACCGGCGGTCAACGCCCGCACCCGCGTCCACGAATATGGCGGCGGCGCCCTGCTGGCCGTTGGCGGTCGCCTATACTTCAGCAACTTCGCCGACCAACGCCTGTACACCCTGCCCGAGGCTGGCGGCGCGGCGCAGCCGCTGACGCCGGAGGGCTACCGCTATGCCGACTGCGTGGCCGGCGCGCCCGGCCACCTTTATTGCGTGCGCGAGGATCACACCGCCCCCGGGGAAGCGAAAAACGCGATCGTCTCGCTGGCAGTGGACCAGCCGGGCGATGCCGGCACCGTGCTGTTCGGCGCCAGCGATTTCGTGGCCTACCCCCGCCTCAGCCCGGATCGCAAGCGGCTGGCGTGGATCGCCTGGTCCCACCCCAACATGCCGTGGGACACCACCACGCTGTACGTGGCCGACATCACGCCCCAGGGCCTGGGCAGCCCCACGGTGGTGGCCGGCGGGCATGAGGAATCGGTGCTGGAGCCGCAGTGGGATGCCGACGGCACCCTCTACTTCATCTCCGACCGCAGCGATTGGTGGAACCTCTACGCTTGGCGGGATGGCGCCACGCGTGCCGTCTCGGCGCGAGCGGCAGAGTTCGGTGGCCCCCTGTGGAACCTGGGTCTCACGACCTATGCCCTGACGGGGCAAGGCCAGGCGGTGGCGCGCTACAGCAGCCAGGGCCTTGACCGGCTGGCGGTGATCGACCTGAAGACGGGGACGGCGCGCGACCTGGACCTGCCCGTCGTCGGCATCACCGGCGTGCGCCTGGCTGGTCCCGGCCAGGCGGTGATGATCGCCAGCTTCGCCGACGCCACCCCGGCGGTGGTGACGGTCGACCTGGCCACCGGTGCCCCCACGGTGCTGCGCCGCCCGGCGCCGGAAAACTTGGATGCCGGCCTGGTGTCCCGCGCCCGGCCCGTCGTGTTCCCCACCGCGCCCGGCCCGGACGGCCAGGCGCGTATGGCCCACGCCTTCTACTACGCCCCCACCAACCCCGCCTTCCGGGCCCCGGCGGGGGAGAAGCCACCCCTGCTGGTCAAGGTTCATGGCGGCCCCACCAGCGCGGCCAAACCCTCCCTGGACATGAGCATCCAGTATTGGACCAGCCGGGGCTTCGCCGTGGTGGACGTGAACTATGGCGGCAGCACCGGCTATGGCCGCGCCTATCGCAACCGTCTGCGCGGCAACTGGGGCATCACCGACGTGCAGGACGCCACCGCGGTGGTGGCCTATCTGGACAAGGCCGGCCTGGCGGATGCCAACCGCGCCGCCATCCGGGGCGGCAGTGCCGGCGGCTACACCACCCTGGCGGCCCTGGCCTTCACGCATGTGTTCAAGGCTGGCGCCAATTACTACGGCGTGTCGGACATGGAGGCCCTGGCCAAGGACACCCACAAGTTCGAAAGCCGCTACCTGGACAGCCTGGTGGCCCCCTATCCGGCGGGCAAGGCCGTCTATGACGCCCGCAGCCCCTTGCGGCACCTGGACGGCTTCTCCGCCCCGCTCATCACCTTCCAGGGGGCGGAGGACGCGGTGGTTCCTCCCGCCCAGTCGCGCAGCATCGTCAACGCGCTGAAGGCCAAGGGCGTGCCTGTCGCCTATATCGAGTTCGAGGGCGAGCAGCACGGCTTCCGCAAGGCCGACAGCATCATCCGCGCGCAGGAGGCGGAACTGTACTTCTACGGCCGCATCTTCGGCTTCACGCCGGCGGACACCCTGCCGGGGGTGGCGATCGACAATCTGAAGTGAGCGGGGAAGGGGCGGGTGGAAACGCCCGCCCGTCGACGGCAGCCCGATTTTTTTCCCCGAGGCCATTGCCGCGCCGGAATTTTGACCGATCCTCCTATCGCAGGTTCGGATTTCGGAGCGATGCCTCATGCCGTTCGTGGCCATCGGCTACACCGCCAATCCCAAGGCGCCCATAGGGAAATGGGTCTGTTCCCGCATATCGGCGCTAGGGCCCTATGAACCCCACCTCCTGACGATACCCGACACAACCGGACTATTGTGGGCAATGCGTTTCCTACGTGACGCAGGTATGCCCCTCCCTTCCGGTAAGCACGGGATTGTGGAGACGGGGTGACCCCGTAAAGGGAAACAAGAATATTGTTGCGGGAACCGTGATAGCGACATTCGATTCGAATGGCCATTATTATGGACGTGCCGCTATTTACGACCATCAAACCGGTGATGGAATTTATGTATATGATCAATGGATCACCGGCGCTGCCCCTCAAGCGGTTTCGCTTCGGCTTATTTTATGGAAAGGGCGAGGCGTCTCAAACGCCGGCAATAAATTCTTTATCGTCGAGCACTGATATGGCTCGACGATTCCTACTTCCATTACTTGTCAGCTTGATGTCATCGGGTTCGGCATTGGCGACAACGCCAAGCGTATGTCCCGTTCGCGGTAGTGATCCCGTTAAATACGTCAGCGTGTACAATGGAAAACCCGAGGATTTGGTAAATCTCGCCCCCGACGATGAAACCGGCAAAAATCCAAAGGAGGACAAGTTCACGCTGGACTATATCCACAAAGATGGTCGAGTGGCCACCATCCGGTGCAAGTACGAAAGTGGCGCGAGCGCGGATGTGGAGCTGAAAGATCCGGTTAAACAGTGCACGGCCTCAAGAGGGAAGTCCGGAGAGGTGACAGTTCAGTGCCGCTAATGTTTCACTGCTCATGCGGTCCATTGATCAGAGCGTCACTAACTCTGCTTCTCTGCGGCGCTTGTAAAGAAGTGGCCTTCGCGGCGCCGCAGGAAATTTGCCCAGCCCGTCCTGGCGATCCTGTCAAAAACATCTACATATTCAATGGTAAGCCAGAGGAAGAAATGTTCCTGGCGCCTGATGACGACAGGACTGGACGGAATACGTATACTGTTTCAGGCATCTATCAAGACGGCCGCTTCGTGACCGTAAGATGCAACTATGCCAGCGCCTTTTCCGTCGATGTCGAATTGAAGGAAAAGATCAGTAAATGCTTGTTCTCTGAGAATACCCCGATGGGTGAAATGCTCAGGTGTCAGTAGGTGGCGGTGGCATGACTGGCCTTGTACTTGCAGCATTGATTCTGGCGACCGTACCCAGCATGTGCCCGGTTCGCGCCGGCGATTCCGTTCAATACATCAATGTGTTCGACGGCAAGCCGGAGGACATGTTCAACCTGGCTCCAGATGATGAAGGGGCGGGGCAGGACACTTTCACGGTGGGTGAAGTCTACAAAGCCGGGCGGATGGTGACTATCCGCTGCACATACGCCAGCGGTACCGTCACCGATGTGGAACTGAAGGATAAGGTCGACCGCTGCGTGGTCACCGAGAAGAAGCCCATTGAACTGTCGGTACGCTGCCACTGAAAGCTTCTTGATCAGCCCTTGTATCCCCTGTCCTGTTGGAAAGGCCGCTCACAGCGTCACGGATCGTGCCGCGAATTGCTGTGGATGCATCCGAATCTCCGCCGCCAGACCGTCCAGGTAGGCGCTGTCGGCTAGGGCCCGCGCCGCCTCTGCCGTCGTCAGCGGAATGTTCAGTTCATATATGCCGATGCCGCCGCACAGCACCGACAGCACATGGCCGGTGCCGGTTTCATACAGGATATAGGTCCACGCCTTCTCAGCGACCTTCCGGGGCGTCATGGGCTGCATCCCTTGAGCAGTTAGCCGCCCCACCAGCGCAGGCACCGGCCTAGTTCCTTGATGAACGGGGCGTAGGCGGCCGCCTGGGGGGCGGGGTAGGTCAGTCGCGCGGTGACGACCGTGTCGCCCTTGAACAGTGTACGCTGATAGACGATGCGATCCGCATCCTTGCCCACGGTACCGGCGCCGGATACGACGAACCAGGTCTGTTTCAGTGCGGTGTAGCGGACGTCGAAACCATCCTTTTTAAGATCGGCCACCGCCTCGTCCAGTCCTTGCCGGGCTGTCACGCTCCTGACGTTGTATGCGCCGAAAGCCAGCAGTTCCGCGCCCCCGGCAGCCTTGAACGCCCGGCCGTCGCCATTGTCCGCCTCCCGCTGAGGTGTGAAGGCGCGGGGATAACAGATCGTGTAATCGAAGCGTGAGTTGGTGTAGCTGTCGTACCCGTCCGCCGCCGCTGCACCGCCCGTGGCCAGGCTCGCGACCCAGGCCATGATCATCCCCACCAGCGCACCCCGCGCCCCGTCCGTTGCCATGCCGCGAAGTTCCTTTTGGGCTTTCAGCGTCGACGGTCAATTAGATGGCGATGGTCAAACGTCAAGCGACCTCGGTCATGCGCCCGAAAATTCCCAGCAAAGTCCCAGAGGGACCAGGGCCGGGGGCGCCGGTGGGTCAATAACTTGGGGGTTCTGCGGGAGGCTGGGATTAATGGTGTCCCCGGCGGGATGGATTTTCGGCGGCCATATACCATTGAATATCAATGGCTTATGGTGGCCATGTCCTGGCGGATGTCCCGTCAAATTCCCAGCGGGGGCGCACCAATTTCCTTACGTCTTAGGCAGTCACAAGGCTGCTATCGGGTGGCAGTAGCCCCCTGAGGGCGGCAACAAGTGCCCCCACTGCGGTTGGCGACATGGCCCGGTCGTCCTTGGCTAGTAGCTTGGTTAGATTCTTCTCCATAGATTTCCTGTAAAATTCAAGCGCAGTTTGGCTCATTGCCCCCCTCCGCCGCTGCCCGCATGCGCTCTGCTGCCGCCGCCAGGTCCATATTCCTGGCGGCCACGTAGGGGTGATAGTCCGGGTTCCAGTCGTCCTCCACGCCGATAGCCCGCAGGTGATCCGCCAGCGCATCAACGGTTGCCCAGTCGAAGCCTTCACGCTTGGCCCACTGCGCCCCCGTCAGTTTGCGGCCCTTCTTCAGCCGATTGTGTGGGTTTTGCAGGCAAAGAACGATGTGCCGCTCAGGGTGAGCATCGCGGACCATGATTAGCTTGCGTTGCGCATCATCGCTAAGCCACCCCTTGGCTTCCACGATAGTTAGGCCATCGCCTAGGGTGAAGTCCGGCACATACACGCCCACCGCATACGGGAGGCGTTCGGCTTCATAGCGGACATCTGAAAGGCCCGCTTCGACCAGCGCGGCGGCGGTGGCGGCTTCATGCTTGGACCGATAAACCCGACCGCCATAGGGTGTTTCAGTGATTGTCACGCCGCCGACCAGGCGACGCCGACCGGCAACAACGCTGTAATCTTGTTCCATGGTGTTCCTCATAAATGCGAAACGCCTCCCCCAGGTTTCCCCAGGGAAGGCGTTCAGTTGGACAGTGTGTGGACAGGGGTGGTCAGGGCTCGCGCCCGTGAACCCTGCGCCATTTCTCAAGGGTTTCTGCGGGTTCCCGCCCCCGGACAGGGTGGACAGGGTTCCCGGACAACAAAAATTCCTTTACCGCCTAAAACTCGCTTTCGTAGTCCTGCCCGTAGGCCGCGACACAAGCCTGTGCGGCCTCCTGGCTGATCCATCCCCAGACCTCGGGGGCACGCCTGCCGTTTACGCGAGGACGCTTTGAGGTCATCCCCAGGGCCGTCAGTGCCGCCCGAATTTCCCCACGGCGCCTTGGGTTCGTCACGTCACAGTCGGGTAGGTCATCGACGTTCAGGGCGATCCCGCTGAGCCCACCTAATCGCAATGCCGGGGCGGTTTCTTCGGCCACCCAGCGGCCCACCTTGACCTCTAGCGGGTTCTCCGCTGCGAAACTTTCAAGGGCTTCCTTCAAGGCCCGCCGAAGTTCCTCAGTTTCCATGTACAGGGGTTCAGTTGGCCAGCGCGTCACGGCTTCCGCCAGCAATTGCTCACGGACTTTCGCCAGCCCTTGAACGTCCAGCGTGTCCCCGACTGTGACGACCCACCAACGCCGCTCGTTCTGAGTGTCCCTGATCCAGCCGACTTCATTAGTCGTCCCGGCCAGTACCCACGCCCTAGGGATATCCTCGTGAACCCTGGCGTAAGGCTTGAGAACGCGATCCGCCCGCAAGCTGATCCACGACTTGAACTCGGCAGCGTCCCCATCACCGCTGATTAAACGGTCAATCTCGGGGACTTCCCCAAGCCATTTGCCGATCATCGGATGGTTGCCCCGCGATCCCTTCAGGCCCAGGTGCCGTACTTCGGCAAAGTGAGCGCCGCCTAGGGCCCGTAGCACACTGCTTTTGCCACCTCCCTTGCGCCCGTGAAGCACAAGCACGCTGTCAAACTTCAGGCCGGGTTCCATGACCCGTCCCACGGCGGCACACAGCCATTTGGCCCCTACGGCACGCACATACGCCGTGTCCGCCGCTCCGGCCCACCTGGGCAGCCATGAGTCTAGTCGAGGCACGCCATCCCAGGTCAGGCCAGTCAACCACTCCCTGAAGGGATTTCTGCGGTTCCTCAGGGCTTGGCTGCGGACCACGTTCCAGATGACGCTATCTCGTACCCTGTCCCAACCATTGGTCCGCATGGTGGTCATAACGTGGCCCACAAAGCCATCGTCAACGACGGCCTGTGCATCCCAGGTCACGCCATCAACTGTGATATCCTTATCAAAGCGAATCTGTTGATCGAATTGGTCAAGATAGATGTTAAGGAGCCCATAGGCGCCATTGTTCGTCAATTCTAGGGCATGGTTAACCTCGCTATCCCTGGCTCTTCTGTTTCCCTGACGAGCCCAGGGGATGGCCGCCAACCTTTCTTGCTCAATACTCATACGCTACTGACTAACCTTCCTTCTCATTTAGTCCGGGCTTGTGCGACCTTCTCTAGGGTTTCATGCGGGCTGACCTGAGTCGTGAAATCAGCCAGCATCCGTCACATTCCTCGTGTCCGCTCGCGGCCCAACTTGCTTGCTGTAATTTGTCCCCATTGGTCGATACCCCATCCGCTTGAAGAGCAACCCCACAGCATCGGGCCGAAGCGCAGCAGTAGCCCCCATGATCACATGTTTGGCGCCTTGAGCCTTCGCGGCAGCCTCCAGGGTGCGGAACAGAGCAACACCTTGTCCACGATACGCGGGGTCAATCCATACGAACGCTTCCTGGGCCATCCGATGGTGAGCATTGAAAGGATGCGGATAAAGGATAGCGCCTGCACCACCCACGACGTGGCCCACGTCAGATACCAGGACCAGCAGGATGCCGTCTGGGCTTTCCAGAAGATGGTGGAAGCTACGAAGTAGACTTGCGGGGTCTATATCAATTCCCGTACCCGCAGCGCAGTTGAATCGTTCAGCGCCTGCGACCATTTCAGGGAAATCACCTGTGGTAGCCTCACGGATCATCGTGGTCTTCGGCTTGGCTTTTTTGATGTTTTCAGCCGACATGCGTCATGCTCCCATGTATCTGGGTGTCTAGGTGGTTAACGACTTCCTTGAATGCCTTCGTTCCGGCCATGGGGCGGCCCCGCTTGGTCCCCAGGGTGCCCCTGAGGCGTTCCCATTTGGCCTTGGTGTCCGCGTCCAGCCGCAACGTGAGGCGCTTCAGCGTCTGCGGAACGTATTCCCGGGTGAGTTTTTCCGATTTCATGGGTGTTTTTCTCCATTCCAAGTGTGGCCAAATAGTCCCGTTTCGGTACTATTTCGGGGTATATGCGGGGGCCGTGAGGGGCCCCAATTTTGATGTGGCGGCAAAAAATAGAGAGAAGAAGGTGAGGCCTGCGGGTCCTCCCCCTATAGGCGGTAGAATCCGCAACACCCTGCTGAACCGCGCGCCTTTGCAGCCATGCACTTTGGGAATCATAGGGATTCCTAGATGACTCACCACGCACGTCCCTAGGCCAGTTACGTTCCTAACAAGGTCAGTCGTTCAAAACGTAACTGGGGGTCGTCATGGCCGCAGCCAAGATCGTTGCGTACTACCGCGTATCCACTAAGAGGCAAGGCCAAAGCGGCTTGGGCCTTGAAGCGCAGCAGGCGGCGGTCTTGGGTTATCTCAAAGGGACCTGTGGGGGCCTGGTGGCTGAGTTCACCGAGATTGAATCAGGCAAGGTGAACACTCGCCCCCAGCTTCAGGCCGCTTTAGCCGCGTGTCGCCTGCACAGTGCCACCCTGGTCATTGCCAAGCTGGACCGACTATCCCGCAACGCGGCGTTCCTGCTGTCCCTGAGGGACGCTGGTGTGGACTTCGTGGCCGCTGACATGCCCAACGCCAACCGCCTCACGGTCGGTATCATGGCTGTGGTGGCTGAAGCTGAGCGGGAGATGATCAGCGCCCGCACCAAGGAAGCTCTTGCCGCCGCCAAGGCCCGTGGCGTGGTCCTGGGGGGCGACCGTGGCCACCTTGCCTCCGTCAGCGCCCAAGGCCGTGTGATCGCCCTAGAGAAGCGCCGGGCCAAGGCCTTGCAGCGCGCCCGGGACCTGGCCCCTATCATCAGGGAGCTACAAGCCAGCGGCATAACCAGCGCACGGGGCTTGGCCAAAGCCTTGAATGCACGGGGCTGGCCCGCCCCCCGTGGTGGTGAATGGCAGACCTCACAGCTTCAGATCGTGCTTCGCAACCTGGCCGCCGCGTGACCCCGCTGAAATCTAAAACGGACCCCCAGGGGGTTTGCAAAGAGAGCCTTTCAAACCTACTTCGGAGCTTGTTGTTTTTGTTGTTATTTGGCCGCGTGGCGTGGTTAACGCCCGGTCAGTTCCTCAATGGTGCGAAAACAAGGACGCCCTACCCCAGGGGGGGGGCCATGCCCGGGTCCTGTATGGTGCGCGTTGGGGACTTTCGTTCGCAAGGGTTGGAGCACCCTGCCGCTTCTGGGGCAGTCCGAAGACGCTGCCCGGGGGCGGCTCTTCCTCCTATAGCGCGGGAATTGGGCAACATCCCGCCAGTCCACTGAAAACACTCACGATTTCCGAGGGAGCATTTATGGGACCGCTTATGCCCTCTGTCGTGTATTATTCCGTTTCAAATACAACCAAAAGGACGCACTAAGGCCGTCGAGATAAGCCGGTGCTCCGTCAGGTTGACCCGGCAAGTCCTCCGATACCGCCCGAATTTGGAAGCATCATGCTCATCTCATTGAGAAAACTGGACTTTTGGGTGTCCCTCCGTCCACCATTCCAGATGGCCCACACCACCCCCGCAACGGCCTTAACGTCTGAGGCACAAAACGGATAGCTAGATGGTCAATGAGCGCCGGAGCGACGGCATCCCCACTCTGACGCCACCGGTCAAGATCATCATCGACAGTTCTAGCGACAACTCGCGGGCGGCTTACGTTGCGCTGGTTGTCGATGGCACGGCCAAGCCACGACTGATCTATGGAACGCGGGTTGGGGGTGGCCCATCAACCTCGGCGGTGGAATGGTGGGGAATAAAGGCCGCACTCAGGCGGACCAACAGACGCTATGCCGGTCAGCGTCCCATTATCGTTTATACCGACAACCTCGGCACCGCGCAGACGCGGGGTGACGTGCATACTCAGTTTCAATGGGTGCCGCGCACTGACAAGCTCATGGGGCACCTGCACACCGCTGCCAATGCCCTGCGCCGTTCCCTAGAACTCGCTGAACGTGTGGGGGAATCGTCATGTGGTCCTGTGGGCCGGGTGCCCTTGCCAAGGGTTCTTGAAGGGAGCTAAGCCCCTTCAAGGCCATCTGGCATTCTGCGGCGGCCCGCCTGGGCAACGGCAAGCCCGGCAACACCTACCTCTATGATGCGGAAAAGGTGGAGTTCTTCGGTGCCCGTCTGGTGGCCCTGGCGAAGGCCGACGCCATGCTGTGGGCTTACGGGGGCAACCCGCCCTGTCCGCTCCCGGAAATCAAAGTGGTGCCGTTGCATGTCGCGGCGGAAGCCCTGAAGGAAGACCCCAAGCCATATGATCCGGCCCTTGATTGGGTGCGGGGTTGAGTGGCGTAGTGGGGTGCCCTGTGTGCGGCGGGCGGGGAACCATCCGCGTTCCCCACATGGCCCACTACGCCGTTGCCGAGGCGCCTACAGGCTGTCCCTGAAGGTCGCCCGACAGGCGCCTCGCTCTCATCCAACGTAGGTTAGTACCAGCATAGCGACACAAACCAGCGTCCAAAGAAGCGTTCCAAGGCTGCGCCATTTGTCTGGAATTTGCGAGCAAATCATTCCCACGAACATCAGTAATATATATATATTACGGGAATCACGCGAAAGCCTATCCGAATTGTGGATAGACAGCGCCAGACAGGTGATAGCCACCAAAAATAGCGCAATAGTTACTTTTGTGCTTACCAACGGTGACTTAAGTTTCATCTGGGTGCTCATTGCGGAATCGGAAGATTTCGGCGGTTTAGCTCGTCTTTGCAGGCGCTGGCGCGGCCACTAAAGTGGGCGTAACCCACGCCCATCATCGTTTGAGCCCAGGTTAGTGACCATCCGAGAACTGACGGCTTCGCACGCTTTCCAACTTCTGCCAAGGCAGCTAGTCGGCGTATCCACCGAGGCAGCCAAGCCCTAGCTGCTACCTTCTTTCTGAAGTCTATTGCTCTATTTACCGTCTGTGCGCCACCGCCAAACGCCCCAAAATCCTTTGCTAGTCCGCTGTCCAAGCGATAGACCGCGATCAACTCGTCATCGCTAAGCAATCCGGGGAAGTCTTCGGGCTGTGTTACCGCCTGCTGACACCGCGCTATCAGCACCGCCGCCATCATGCCGCCCTGCTGCGGACCAAAGGCAGCCGTCAGGCGATCCTTGATCCGTGTCAGCAGGGCTTGCAGCAGGGCCGGGCTTAGCCGCCGGACGGAAAGCATGTCCGTCATCAACGCCCTCACCTCGAAATGGCTGTAATCCAGCCCCCCGCCCACCCAATGGGCGTAGGGGAAATCGACGTGCCAGAACTGTTCCAGCGTCTGCCCCGCTGGCACGCGGCCCACGGGGAAACTCATGCGGTCGGCAGGATGCCCCGTGGCATCCCTGACCACTTCATGAATGCCCTCCCTGAGGGCCTGGTCTAACTCCGCGTCTTCAGCGGTGTGGGCCGTGTCCAACACGATGCTTCCCCCTAGTGCCAGGGAACCAACTGCAAACCTGTAGAGCTACCTAGATAGCCCCTCAAGAATAGCAAGCGGCCTGTACCGCAGGGATATCCCGTCCGACATCACCCCTGCCCCTGCGCCTACAGCGGCGACAGGTGGCTGTCCTGCGGGTCACCCTGAGGTGAATAGGGCTGTTGGGTGGCCCGGCGTTTCCCTGGCCACCCTTTGTTTGGCAAACCCTCGACCCAAGAACATTGCTCAGCAGGGACCGGGTGACCAACCCCAAGAAACCTAAAAGGAAAGCCTGAATGTTTGATCCTAGCAAGCCCGTGCAGACCCGTGACGGTCGCGCCGTGGAACTCGTATGCCGCGACGTGTCCGGCGAATACCCCTTGGCGGGGATCGTCACGGAGCGCGACGGCACCAAGCGCGTGGACCAGTGGACCCGCGAGGGCACGGACTTCGTGGGCCAGGAATGCGACAGCCCGGACGACTTGGTGAATGTGCCTGAGGCCGCGAAGGGCCGCCGCAAAGTCTACCTCAACATCTACAGCAACGGCGCCATGTCCGCCCACCGGGACACCGGGGAAGCCCACCGCCGGGCCTATATGGGCGCCTGGCCAGTCGTGGCCCGCAGCGTGGTGAACGTCGAGTGGACCGAGGGCGTGTTCGCGGCGTGACCTGAGGTGCCCTTCTAAGCTGAACGGGGCACTATCCAGGAGTAGGAGAAAGAAAACGCCACCGATTAGATTCAGTGGCGTTTTCAACCAATTTCTAGACGCAATAAATTAATGCCGACGAGTATTTCTTATTGATAGAGACAAAGGATTTGTGCTGTCGTCCATATCGATTCGACCGGACGAGTACCCATTTTTTTTATTATAAAGACCTATTACTATAATAAGTACCCAAACACCCAAAAAAATCCAACCTTCGGCCGACATTTTTACCCCCCGGATTTAAATGAAATTATTTTATTGGGGACACCCCATTTAGTCAACCTTCCACTTATAAAATCTGCTCTAGGTAAGTAATGTCTGACCTGATACCCTTCTCTTTTGAGGATAACCCGGTTCGCGTGATCAAGCGCGCCGGGGAGCCCTGGTTTGTTGCCGCCGACATCGCCAAGGTTCTTGAAATTGGCCGAACAGACGACGCAGTGCGGCGCCTAGACGACGACGAAAGGGGTACGGATAGTATCCGCACCCCCGGTGGCGCCCAGGAAATGACCATCATCAACGAAAGTGGCCTGTACAGCCTGGTGCTGACCAGCCGCAAGCCCGCCGCCCGCCGGTTCAAGAAGTGGGTCACCGGCGAAGTCCTCCCCGCGATCCGCAAGACCGGTGGGTACATGGTCGCGGCGCCCGAGGAAACCCCGGAACAGTTGGCACTAAGGGCCTTGACGGTCCTTCAGGCAACCGTGGATCGCCAGAAAGCCGAACTGGCGGCGGCCCTGCCCAAGGTTGAGGTTCATGACCGGATCGTCCAGGCGGACGGCAGTTTGACGGTGACGGAGGCCGCGAAGGCTTTTCCTCAATAGGCGGGAAATTTGGACGTGTCGGTTTGGCCTGCTGATTGGAACGGGGATTAGCGCATTCTCGTCAGGCCGCTCGCGGCAAGGCGTTTATGGCCATGGCGAGCATCCTGCTGGGAATCGTTTGCCCCTAGCTTGCGTCCGAATTTTCCCACTCTAAGATATGTAGTCTATGGCTAAGCTGTAGTGGATTGCATTCAAGATGACGATAATCAAGGAAAGCAGCATCAGGCGTCAAAAGATGACCAGTGGTCGCTACCTCGCATTTTGCCGTGAGAATGCCGACTTAACGACCCGTGAACTGGGAGAAGCCTTGGGCTATACTAGCGGGTGCGGCGTATCGAATTGGGAAAATGGACGGAGCAAGCTGCCTCCCACTAAGTGGGGCACTTTCGCCAAGCTCACGGGTGTCGATGAATGCCTATTGGTTTCCCGCCTGCTAAGATGGGATTATCAGGATATCTATAAATGCGTGTTCAGGGATATGCCTGTGCGCAAGGCGGTTACCTTAATTCGGAGCCAACGGCAGGCTCAGTCCCAGGCCAGTAAGGCCCGGTGGTTCGCCATTCCGACACATCTTCAGCAGCGTATTCATGGGGTAGGAACTCCATGAATAAATCCAAGGCACGCAGTTGGTTTGCTTCGGATAGTCCGTCACCGTACATGAACTCTTTCAGGCATTCCAAGGCAATTACAAGTGCCTGTTCAGTCGTCCTCATAAAATCCCTCATTGTTTAGGGGTAAAGCCAAGTCCAACACTTATCTATGGCGTCCCTCATGGCCTGCAGGGTGAATCCCCGGCCATACGAACGCCCCACGCTGCTGGGCGCGTGCCCCACCAGGCCGTCTCTAAGTTCTTCGTCCAACCCTACGGCGCGCATCTCATCCTTCATGCCGTGTCTGAAGCTGTGAAACACCTTGCCACGAGTCTCCATTTCAAGTTCGGTCAGCAAGCGCCCAAACCACATGCCGACAGGGTGAAAGCCATTCAGCCTGTCCGCGTTGTCAGAGAACAACCCAGGCGCTGTCTGTCTGCTGGTCACCCAAGCTATAAATCCCTCGTCCAGTGCACGCTTCGGCACCGGGACACGGCGCTTGCTTTCTGCGGTCTTCAGGGTCCGCTTGGTGTCCGCGTCGGGCCTCATGTCCAGAAACCATACGCCGTCCTCTTGGCGCACGTCGGCTGCCGTCAACTGGCCAATCTCAGACCCCCGCGCCCCCGTCAGCAGGGCCAGCCAGGTTAGCCAGTAGCGCCAACGGTCCCGCGTGTCGCCGTCCCTCAGGGGAATTAGGGCAGCCCGAATGCGCCGCAGTTCGTCCCGCTCGAACGGCTCCCGGTCTATCTTGGCGCGTGTGACGGCGCTCTTGGGCACGCCTACGCCCGTCGTGGGGTCCTGGTCGAGGGTCCCGGCCTTCACCGCGTAGCTGAAGATGCTGCCGATCAGCCCCAGGTGCTTTTGGACCGACGCCGGGCTGAGCCTGGGCATCGTGCGGCCCGCTGCGGCTTCCTGGTCGGCCCAGGCGATAGCTTGGGTGACTGGCGCGGTCCTCAGGTGGCGGGGCATGCGCGAAGGCACCTTGAACAGTTCGGTGCGAAACTTGGCCACGTCCTCGCGCGTCACCCGCCCCGGCTCGCGGTCCACACCTGCCCAGCAGATGTCTAGCATGCGCTGGGCATAGCCTCGGGTTTCATTGGCCGTTTTCTGCACCGGGCGCGTCTCAGCAGCCCATGCCTCCACCAGCGCCAGCAAGCCGCTGACGGTGCTTTGGGGCGCTTCGCTGGGGTCCAGGCGGGCTATAACGGTTTTCACATAGCCTAGCGGTGCCTCAATCCTGGCCAGACCATTGCGCCGCTCCGACGCGACAGCAGGGTCATCCTCGGGTAGCTGTAGCGTTTCCTCGGCAAGGTCGCCGTCAGTCACGGCCACCGCCAGGCGGGCGGCTTTTTGTGCCTTCTCCAAGTCCGCCTTGAGGGTCTTCAAGCCTTCCAGCGTGTTCACTAGGTCGCTGGTAACGTCAAACCCCGGCAACATCTCGCCTAAGGTTTTGCGGATCAGCGGCCCCTCAGTCTGCAACGCTGTCTGCATCGCCAGCGCGTTTCGCGCCTGATCAAATAGCGTATCCGTATCGGCGTCCAACTGCCGCTTGAGTCTGAAAGCTTCTGTACGGCTATCGGTGCCCAGGCTGCGGCGCCATAAACGCTGGCCACCAAATGCCGTGCGTAGCTCGCGGGGAATCGGACGCTCATAGCGCCACCAACCCCGCTTGTCCCGGGTCAGATACTTGTCTGCGGCTTTGGTCATGTACCCAGAAAATCCCAGCAGAATCCCAGCGAAAGTCCCAGCGGTCTAGCGCGGGAGATTCAAGCTGGTCAATAACTTAGGAGTTCTGCGGGAGGCTGGGATTAATGGTGTCCCCGGCGGGATTCGAACCCACGGCCCCAGGATTAGGAATCCTGTGCTCTATCCTGCTGAGCTACGGAGACGCCGGGGCGGTTTATAGCAGGTTTGGGCGACTTGCACAGCCCCGGGGCGCGCAAGGCACGGGTGCCGGGATCGGCTCAGCCCACCAGCAGGCTGACGATCAGAACCTCATCCACCAGGGGCTTGCCCACGGCCTCGTTGGCCACCTGCATGATGCGGCCCTTCAGGGCCTGGATGTCGGCGGTATTCAGGCGGTTGCGGGCCACATGGTCGACGGTCAGGGCCTCGGTCAGCTCCCCGTTGATGCGGGGCTTGAGGTTGGTGACCAGGTCCACGTCCTCGTTCAGATGCTTGCTCATGCGCACGACCAACATCACTTGCAGACGGACGTAGGAAAAACGGTCCCGGCCCGGCAGCAGCATGGGGCTCATCTTGATCTTGCGCATCACCTCCGGGTCTTCCGACTTTTGGCCGCCACCGCCCTCGCCCGCCATGGCCGCGTGCGGCAGGGCCGCCGTCAGCGCCAGCAAGGCGCCGGCCAACAGCGCGCGCAGGCGGCCGAGGCGGCGCTCACGGGGCAGGCGTTGGGCGGGGCGGATCATCGCGGGTGGAATCCTGGGACCTGCAATCGGTCTGGCTTGGGTGACCGCCGGGGCGGCATCGGTTCTGCGCGTTCGTTTGGCGCAACGGTTCAAGAGCGAAAACCAGGCGCAAAATTTAGTCTAGCACGGCTGTACGAAAGTAAAGCCTGAGCCTGTTGTGCGACTGGCATGCGGATACTAGGGGCCTTTCCTTAAGGCTTTCTTACCTGGCCCCCTGTTCAAAAGGCGTGGATAGGCTGCGCCGGGCCGGCCGCGCCGCCGCGACTCGGTGACAGCGGCGGTGCCTCGCGGAATCTAACAAAAGTCAGGTTGACCTGACACGAAAATGGAGTCATGTTTACCTGACAAAATGTCAGGAGACCATGACATGAGCGCAGACATCGCCACGGGCTTCCCCACCGTCAATTCGTCGGATGCCGCCTGCCGGCAGTATCGCATCGGCAGCGCCGCCTCCATGTTCGTCTATTGCCTGTCCATCGCCGTGATCAACTGGTCCGGCCTCAATATCCAAGGGCCGCTGCTGGTTCTGGCGGTCCTGGTGCCGCCCGCCAGCATCGCCGTCCAGCTCTGGCTGACCCTGCGTTTCATGGGTCGGGTGGACGAGTTCATGCGGGCGCTGACGGCCAAGCGTTTCATCGTCGCCGCCGCGCTGTCCTTCATCGTCGCCTCGACCTGGGGCTTCCTCGAAGTGTTCCTGAATATGCCGCATGTGCCGGGCTTCATGGTCTATGCCGTGTTCTGGGTCGCCTTTTGCTTGGTCTCTCCCTTTATTCGGACGACGCGCTGATGCGGAACACCCTGAAAGTCCTACGGGCGGAACGGGGCTGGACGCAGAACGACCTGGGGGAGCGGCTGGGCGTGTCCCGCCAGGCGGTCAATGCCCTGGAGACGGAGAAGCACGACCCGTCGCTGGACCTGGCCTATCGCATCGCCGCGCTGTTTGGCCTGCCGGTGGAGGCGATTTTCACCAATCCCCACCGGCCAGTACCTGACCTGACACCACCGGCATGAGATTTTGACTCATGCCGGTGTAGGCCCCGACCGGGGCCGCCGGAGATTTCCGGGGCGCCGAAGGCGGACTGGGAATCGAGGACTAGGCAAGCGGCCGGATGGCCGCGCCCGGCGTTTGAGGGAGTTATTCAAACAATCCCGCCTGGTAATCGCGGATGGCGGCGATGATTTCCTCACGGGTGTTCATGACGAAGGGGCCATAGGCCACCACCGGTTCGGCGATGGGCTCGCCATGGCCGAACAGCAGCACGGCGTCCTGTTGCGCGGTGATCTCCACCGCGTCGCCCTCCAGGCTCAATTCCACCAGCCTGTGGGCGGGGGCGGTGCCGCCGCCCACGGAAAGGGCGCCGCGCACGACGTAGAGGAAAACGGTGCGGCCGGCGGCGCCGTCAAAGCGCGCGGAGCCGCCGGCGCTTAAGGTCACCGTGCTCATGAACACGCCGGTCAGGGAGGTGATGGGGCCGGCAGCACCGCCCCAGCTGCCGGAAATCAGGTTGACGGTGCCGCGCCCATCCGGCGTGGGCAGGGCGGGGATGGCGTCGCGCTGCAGGCCGGTGTAGCCCGGCTCGGCGAACTTCAGCCGGGCGGGCAGATTCACCCACAACTGCAATATCTCCAGCGGCCCGCCCCGGCGGCGGAAGTCCGCCGGTGACAGTTCCGAATGCACCACGCCGCGCCCGGCCGTCATCCACTGCACGCCGCCGGCCTTGATAACGCTTTCATGGCCGGCGCTGTCGGCGTGCGTCAGCTCCCCCTCCAGGATGAAGGTCACCGTCTCAAAGCCCCGGTGGGGGTGGGGGCCGAAGGGCAGGCCGCTGTTGTTGGGCGGGTAGACCTGGGGGCCGTGGTGGTTCAGGAACAGGAAGGGGCTGAGCTGTGGCAGGTCGGGGCCCGGCAAGGGGCGGCGCGTCGTCAGGTCCGCGATGTCGTCGCGATAGGCGGCGTGCAGGCGTTTCAGGGTCTTAAGCGTGCTCATCGGGCCACCCTTGCCGGGCAATATCAAAGGGGGCGCGGTGTGCCCGCGCCATCGTCGGCCTCACTTTAAGCCGTGGTGCGATGGGGCGATAGGGAGCGCGGACGGCACGGACCGTTGCCCTGCCGGAACGATGAGCCTTCCACCCCAACGGGACATTTCGGGTTGACCGGAGCCCGCGCCTGACAGATGTTAGCGCTATCATATGATTTATAACACCTGCCTTAATAATAACCTCCAGGGGGAATACGGACCATGAAGACGCGCGGGCAGCCCATGCGGGGCGCCACACCGAAATCCATGCGCCCATCCTGGCGCGGCCTGGCCCTTGCCAGCCGCCTGAGTGTCGCGGCCGTGGCCCTGGCGGCCTCCGCCTCCACCGCGTCCGCCTGGGCGGCCGACAGCGGCGTGGCCGCCCCGGTGGTGGTGGATCAGTCCAGCAAGACCCAGGAACAGACCTTGGTGCTGGAGCCCTATGGCCCCAACATCATCCGCGTCACCCTCAGCCTGAAAAAGGACGCGGCGCTGGCCGGGCCCGGCTACGGCGTCATCCCCGGCGTCAACACCGCCGGCTGGACGCAAGGCAAGGATGAGCGCGGCGACACCGTGCTGAAGTCCGGCCAGATGTCGGCCACCATCGTCGGCTGGCACCCGCCGCCGCACGCCGTGCCGCCGCAGCAGACCGCCGTGGACATCAGCCGCTATTTCGGTGGCACCACCAATGGCGCCCACATCACCTTCAAGGACGCGTCGGGCAAGACCATCCTGGACTTCACCGGCTGGTCCATGGGCATCCCCAATTTCAAGGACGGCAACAGCCAGCTGCTGCACGACCGCCGGCCCACGGACGACCAATTCTATACCGTGAACGGCGTCTTCGCCGCACCGGCGGATGAGCATTACTACGGCCTGGGCCAGAACCAGGAGGGCTTCCTGGACCATCGCGGCCATGTCGTGCGCTGCTGGAACGACTACAACGCGCCGGGTGGGCAGAGCACCTGCGTGCCCTTCATGATCACCAACTACGGCTACGGCCTGCTGTGGGACAACCCGTCGAAGACGACGATCGAGCCGGGCTTCAACGAGGTCACCCGCTGGACGTCCGAGGTCGGCGACCGCGTCTCCTTCTTCGTCATCGCGGGCAAGACGCCGGATGAGATCTACGCGGGCTACCGCCAGCTGACGGGCGTCACTCCCATGCTGCCCAAGTCGGCCTACGGCTACATCCAGTCCAAGCAGCGCTACCGTTCGCAGCAGGAAGTGCTGGACGTGGCCAAGGGCTATCGTGAGCGGCACATTCCGGCCGACGTGCTGGTGGTCGACTGGTTCTACTACACCATCATGGGCCAGTTCGATTTCGTGCCGGAGCTGTGGCCCAACCCGAAGGCGATGAACAAGCAGCTGCACGACATGGGCTTCGAGACCATGATCAGCGTGTGGCCGCGCTTCACGTCCGACGGCCGTTATTACGACCTGCTGAAGAAGAACGGCTGGTTCCTGAGCCAGGCGGACGGCACGCCCACCACCGGCCTGCCCTATGACAAGGCTGGGTCGGACATCGACACCACCAACCCCGACGCCGCCAAGTGGTACTGGAACACCATCCGCGACAACATCCTGAGCCAGGGCTTCGACAGCCTGTGGTCGGATGAGACGGAGCCGGATTTGCCGCCCAACGGCAGCTACTACCACATCGGGCCGGGCACGAAGTACTTCAACGTCTACCCGCTGTTCCACACCAGCGCGCTGTATGACGGCTTCCGCCGCGACTTCAAGGACAAGCGCACCGTCATCCTGTCGCGCGACGCCTATCTGGGCGTGCAGCGCAACGGCGCCATCGTCTGGTCGTCCGACATCACCCCCACCTGGGACGCCTTCAAGCGCCAGGTGCCCACCGGCCTGGACTTCGCCGCGTCTGGCATCACCTACTGGAGCAACGACACCGGCGGCTGGCAGTACCTGCCGGAGGAGCATAAGCCCGCCAAGGCGCCGCTGCTGGACCCGACGCCGGCGCGCGGCGTGGTCGGCGGCTATGACGATTATCCCGAGCTGTACACCCGCTGGTTCCAGTATGCGACCTTCCTGCCGGTGCTGCGCACCCACGGCAGCCGCCCGGCCAACGAGATCTGGTCCTATGGGCCCGACGCCCAGGCCATTTTGGAAAAGTACGTGAAGCTGCGCTACCAGCTGATCCCGTACATCTATTCCCTGGGCTACAAGACCTATAAGACGGGCGCGCCCTTCCTGCGGGCCCTGCCGCTGGACTTCCCCAACGACCCGGCCGTGACCGACATGCGGGACGAGTACATGTTCGGCCCCGCCCTGCTGGTGGCCCCGGTGACGGAGCAGGGGGCGACGACCAAGCAGGTGTACCTGCCTGCCGGGGCCGACTGGTACGACTTCTGGACGGACAAGCGCTACACCGGCGGCCAGACGGTGACGGTGGCGGCTCCCATCGACCGCATCCCGGTGTTCGTGAAGGCGGGGTCCATCCTGCCCCTGGGCTCCCCCATCGAGAACACGCACCAGACGCAGACCATCGCGAAGGTGAAGGTCTATCCGGGGGCCGACGGCCGCTTCACTCTGTTCCAGGACGACGGCTTCACCTACGCCTATGAGCAGGGCGGCGGCAAGGTCACCGAGCTTACCTGGACCGAGGCCAGCCACAGCCTGGGCCACACCGGCGCCAAGGGCTGGAGCGAGCCCGACGCCAAGGTGGTGGAGGTTGTGCAGGCCCAGTAAGCGGCCCGTATCCAATACGTGCGGCAGTTGATCGTGACCGATCAGCTGCCGCCCCTCAGGCGCCGGGCGCCAGAATCCGCTGGCTTGGCTTCTCCTCGATTTCCAGTTCGCCTTCGGCTCCCCAGAAATCTCCGGCGCCTGCGGTCGCGGGCTACAGCGGCACGAGGCGCCCTCTCGTGCCGCTGGTAGAAGTTCATGGAAAAGGGCGGTCAGGCAAGGCCACCCTTTTCTTTTAGGTTGTGACCACGGTCGTTGAAGCGGCAGTGGATTGGCAGTTCAATGCCGTTCCTCCCGCCGACTGATGAGAAGCCCGATGACCGACCTGTCCGCCTTCCCCATCACCCGCCGCTGGCCGGCCCAGCATCCCGACCGCATCCAGCTCTATGGGCTGCCGACGCCCAACGGGGTGAAGGTTTCCATCATGCTGGAGGAAACCGGGCTTCCGTATGAGCCGCATCTCGTCAACATCATGCAGAACGAGAGCTGGACGCCGGAATTCCTGTCGCTGAACCCCAACGGCAAGATCCCGGCCATCATCGACCCCAACGGGCCGGAGGGCACGCCCATCGCCCTGTTCGAGTCCGGCGCCATCCTGGTCTATCTGGCGGAAAAGACGGGCAAGTTCCTGCCCGCCGGCGCGACCGCCCGCTACGAGACCCTGCAATGGGTGTTCTTCCAGATGGCCGCCATCGGCCCGATGTTCGGCCAGGTGGGCTTCTTCCACAAATTCGCCGGCAAGGACTATGAGGACAAGCGCCCCCTGAAGCGCTACGCCGATGAATCCAAGCGCCTGCTGGGCGTGCTGGAGGGCCGTTTGGCCGACCGCCCCTGGATCATGGGCGAAGAGTACACCATCGCCGACATCGCCTGCCTGGGCTGGGTGCGCAATCTGGTGGGCTTCTACGGCGCGGGTGAGCTGGTCGACTACGGCAGCCTCACCCACGTTCCCGCCTGGCTGGAACGCGGCCTGGCGCGGCCGGCGGTGCAGCGGGGACTGGATATCCCGAAGCGGCTGGGGTGAGTTAAATCGCCTCCGCCTTCAGCGCCGCCCGCCAATGGGCGGCGCGGTCCTTCAGTTGGGCGCGGGCGAGGTAGGGGCTTTCCTCCGGCTCCAGCCGTTCCAGCACCTCGAAGGTGAACGCGTCGGCGCCGTGGGCGGTCCAGGCGGCTTGCAGGCCCCGGTGGGTGTGGCCGCCGTGGCGCAGACTGAACCACAGCCGGTTCTGGATGGTGTCCAGGGTCGGCGTGGGCCCCACCCACACGGTGTCCGGCAGGGCGGCACAGCGCAGCGCGTAGATGCCGGGCTCATCCTCCCGCTTCTTGTAGTCGGCGATGGCCGCCTTCCTGTCCTGGGCTTGCATGGTGCGATCCTATTTTACCCGGGTGATATTGGGTCTCGATATAATATCCGGGTAAAATAAGGTCAAGGCCGGGCGTGGCCCTGTTGTCGATCATCGGCCCCTGACTTTTGCCGGGGCCGCCCCATATCAGGCATCTGCCGTCCCTCTGGCCCGACCTCCGGCGCCAACCGGGGCGGCCGGTGCCCCTAGCAGAAAGGGTCTCCCCCTATGTCCGCTTCCCCCACCGCCTTCATCGTCGGCGCCTCCCGTGGCTTGGGCTTGGCCCTGGCCCAGGAATACCTGTCGCGGGGCTGGCAAGTCATCGGCACCGTCCGTCCCGGCACCGAGCCCGGCCCCCTGCATGAATTGGCCGGCGAGGCCCAGGGCCGCCTGACGGTGGAGCTGGTCGACATCGTCCATGCCGACCAGATATCCAGCCTGCGTCAGCGCCTGGCGGGTACCCGTGTCGACGTGCTGTTCGTCAACGCCGGCGTCACCAATGACCCCAGCGAAACCATCGGCCAGGTGTCGACCGAGGAATTCGTGCGGGTGCAGGTCACCAACGCCCTGTCGCCCATGCGCTGTGTCGAGGTGCTGGGCGACCTGGTGACGCCCAAGGGCACCATCGCCGTCATGTCCTCCATCCTGGGCAGCGTGGCCAAAAACCTCAGCGGCGGGTGGGAGGTGTACCGGGCCAGCAAGGCGGCGCTGAACACCCTCATGCGTTCCTACGCGGCGCGGCAGCCGGCCCATGGCCGCACCCTGCTGGTCATCGCCCCCGGCTGGGTCCGCACCGACATGGGCGGGCCGGCCGCCAGCCTGGATGTGTCGGAAAGCATTCCCCGCGTGGTCGACGTGGTGACGGCCCAGGCCGGCAAGCCCGGCCTGCAGTACCTGGATTACCAGGGCGCCACGATCCCCTGGTAAGCCCCCTTCAAGGAGCATCACAGCATGAGCAAGGTCGCCTTCCTGGGCCTGGGCGCCATGGGCGCCCGCATGGCCGCGAACCTGGTCAAGGCGGGGCACGCCGTCACGGTGTGGAACCGCTCCCCCGCCGCCACGGCCGACCTGACGGCGCTGGGCGCCGCCGCCGCCCCCAGCCCGCGCGCGGCGGCCGCCGGGGCGGATTTCGTCATCGCCATGGTGGCCGATGACACGGCCTCCCGGGCCGTGTGGCTGGACGACAAGACCGGCGCCCTGGCGGGCCTGGACCCGGAGGCCGTCGCCATCGAGTGCAGCACCCTTTCCCCCGCCTGGGCCGCCCAGCTGGCGGCGGCGGTCACGGCCACCGGGGCGGGCTTCCTGGAGGCGCCGGTGGTGGGCACCCTGCCCCAGGCGCAGGACGGCAAGCTGATCGTCCTGGCCGGCGGTGAGGTTGCGACCTTTGAGACGGCGCGGCCGGCGCTGGCGCCCCTGGCGGCGGCCATCCACCATGTCGGTCCGGTCGGCCGGGGGGCGGTGATGAAGCTGGCGGTCAACGGCCTGCTGGGCATCCAGCTGGCCGCCTGGGCGGAGATGCTGGGCTTCCTGGGCAAGGCCGGCTTCGACGCCGCCGCCGCCCTGGACGTCCTGACCACCCTGCCGGTGGCCAGCCCCGCCGCGGCCACCTACGCCCGCCTGATGCAGGCCGGCGACTTCGCCGTGCGCTTCCCCATCGACCTGATGACCAAGGACTTCCGCTATGGCACCCAGGCGGCGGACGGGCTGAAGGCCGACACCCCCGTGGCGGACGCGACCCTCGCGGTCCTGGAGCGCGCGCGGGAGGCCGGCCATGGCGGGGAGAACGTCTCCGCCCTCATCCGCCTTTATACCGGCCGCTGAAGCCGCTCAGGGGTGGGCGGCGGCCGGTTGCGGCCGCGGGCGCGCGGGGCGCTGGGCCAGCACGATGCCCAGCACCACCAAGCCGCCGCCCACCAGGTGATAGGGGTGCAGCACCTCGCCCAGCAGCAGGGCCGCCAGCACCGCGGTGGTGATGGGCAGCAGGTTCATGAAGATGGCGGTGCGGCCCGGCCCCAGGTGCTTCACCCCCTGCATCCACAGCACCGGCGCCAGGATGGATGTCGGGATGCCGGCATAGGCGATCATGGCGATGGTGGCCGGCGTGGCCGGGGCCGATGGCGCCAGCAGATAGCCCGGCAGCAGGAAGACCAGGCCCGCCGCCACCTGGGCGTAAAGCGAGGTCCACACCGGCAAGGGCAGGGGCCAGCGCTTCAGGCAGACGCCATAGGCGGCATAGGCGACGCAGGCGCCCAGCATGAAGGCATCCCCCCGGCCCACGCCGTGCGACAGCAGGCGACCATAATCGCCCTGGCCCAGCACGAACAGGATGCCGGCCAGCGACACTAGGCCGCCCGCCAGGGCCAGGGGCCCGTGCTTCTGCCGCAGCCACACGGCGCTGATCGCCAGGGTCAGCAGCGGCACCAGAGCGACAAAGATGCCGATGTTGGTGGCGCTGGTACTGGCCGCCGCGTAATAGGCCAGCCCCTGGTACAGCGCCATGCCCAGCAGGCCCAGGACGACGATTTGGGGCAGGTGCTGGCGCAGGGTGGCCCGTCGCGCCCAGGCGCCGCGCAGGCAGAAGGGCGTCAGCAGCACGAAGGCCACGAACCAGCGGTCAAAGGCGATGACGCTGGGCGGGATGGCGCCGGCCGAGGCCTTGGTCACCAGGTTGTTGCCGGTCCAGATCAGCACGGCCAGCAGGGGAAAGGTCAGATACAGGCGGGGCGTCATGGTGGCTCGGTCCTTCTGGGGACGCGACCCTAATGCCGGATGGCCTTGGGCTGTAGAGCGACTTTGCGACGGCAGCTATCGGCGCGGCGGCGACCGCCAGGCGGGATGGGACAGGGTCTCGATGAAGAAGTCGGCCAGCGCCTCCACCTTGGCGGGGCGGGCGCGGGTGGTGGGGGTCACCAGGTACAGCCCGCCCAGGGGCAGCGACCAGCCGTCCAGCAGATCCACCAGCCGGCCGTCGGCCAGGTATTCCGCCGCCAGGAACTCCGGCAACTCGGCGATGGCCAGGCCGTCCAGCACGGTGGGCAGCAGCGCTTCCCCGTTGGTGACGCGCAGGGGCCCGGTGGGCGTCACGGCCACCTCCGACCCCTCGGCGTTGACCAAGCGCCAGACGTCCTGACGGGCGCGGTAGGCGTAGCCCAGGCAGTGATGGGCCGCCAGTTCGCCGGGATGCCGGGGGCGGCCATAGCGGGCGATGTAGGCCGGCGCCGCCACGATGTGCCGGGCGATGGGGCACAACTGGCGCGCCACCAGCGAGCTGTCGGGCAACACGGCGATGCGCAGGGCGGCATCGAACCCGTCGCCGATCAAATCCACCACGGCATCGCTCAAATGCAGATCGACGGTGATCTCGGGATAGGCGCGCAGGAAGGCGGGGAGCAGCGGCGCCACCCAGCGCACGCCGAAGCTCATGGGCACGGCCAGGCGGACGGTGCCGCGCGGGCGGCTGGACAGTTCGCGCGCCGCATCCTCCACCGCTTCGGCCTCGGCATACAACTGGGACGCCCGCGCGGCCAGGGCGGCGCCCACGTCGGTCAGGGCCAGGCGGCGCGAGGTGCGGTTGAACAGGCGGGCGCCCAGCCTGTCCTCCAGCCGGCTGACGCCGCGCGACACGGTGGCGACCGATACGCCCATGGCCCGGGCCGCGGCGGCGTAGGACCGCTCCTCGGCCACCTTGGCGAACATGGCCAGGCCTTCAAAATCCGGCACCTTGGTCATAACGTCAAACCTGCAATGATAGTTTTCAATCCTTTCTATTTTGGAAATACGGGTTTGGCGACATCTTTTGCCCATCAGCCGCCCACAACAGGGTGATGTTGGACAAGAGACTGAAAGGACATAGAAAATGGCTCGCAAACTCGACGGTAAGGTCGCGGTCGTCACCGGTGGCACCAGCGGCATCGGCCTCGCCACCGCCAAGGCGTTCGCCGCCGAAGGCGCCCGCGTCTTCATCACCGGCCGCCGCGCGCCGGAACTGCAGGCGGCGGTGGCGGCCATCGGCCCCAACGCCATCGGCGTCCAGGCCGACAGCGCCAAGGCGGAGGATTTGAACCGCCTCTATGAACAGGTGAAGGCCCAGGCCGGCCGTATCGACGTGCTGTTCGCCAATGCCGGCGGCGGCACCATGCTGCCCCTGGGCCAGATCACGGAAGAGCATTACGACGACATCTTCGGCCGCAACGTGAAGGCTGTGCTGTTCACGGTGCAAAAGGCCCTGCCCCTGCTGGTGGATGGCGCCTCGGTCATTCTCACCGGCTCCACCGCCGGCAGCACCGGCACGCCGGCCTTCAGCGTCTACAGCGCCAGCAAGGCGGCGGTGCGCAGCCTGGCCCGCGGCTGGACCCTGGACCTGAAGGGCCGCGGCATCCGCGTGAACGTCCTCAGCCCCGGCCCCATCCGCACGCCGGGCCTGGTGGAGCTGGCCGGGCCCGACGCCGCCCAGCAGCAGGGCCTGCTGGACTACATGGCCAGCCAAGTGCCCCTGGGCCGCGTGGGCGAGCCGGAGGAGATCGCCAAGGCCGCCCTGTTCCTGGCCTCCAGCGACAGCAGCTTCGTCGCCGGCGCCGAGCTGTTCGCCGATGGCGGCCTGGCGCAAGTCTGATGCGCAGGGCATTTGATCTTGATCGCTCAAATGCCCTTCCTCAGGCGCCGGGCGCCACCATCCGGTGGCTTGGCTTACGGGCCTGACCGGCCCAGGTCGGCAAGTCGCCGGCCTAAATCCCGAGAAGTGCGGTGCGGCCCCGGGGCGACCCCGGGGCTGTTCGCCTTGGTCAAACTGGCCCCTCCGGCGGGGCGGCGGCTGGTGTATCAAGGGGACGAACTTCAGATCGGGAACCCGGACCCATGCCCTATCTCTGGCTGGAATCGCTGCATGCCGCCGCCGCCGTCACCTTCGTGGCGGGTTTGCTGGCGGCAGCCCTGTTGCTGGCCTTCGTGCCCAGCGCCGATGCGCTGTCGCCCGCCTTCTGGCGCGCGGCGCGGGCCTGGCACCGCTGGGTGACGGGGCCGGCCATCCTGCTGGTCTGGGGCCTGGGCCTGACCCTGGCGGTCAAGGGCGGCTGGCTGCCTTCCGCCGGCTGGCTGTGGGCCAAGCTGGCCCTGGTCACGGCGCTCTCCGGCCTGCACGGCGCCCAGGCCGGGGCGCTGCGCCGGCTGACCAATGGGCAACAGCACCGGCGTACCGGGTTCGGCCGCTTCATCCCCGCCTTGATCGTTCTGTCGGTGGTCGGCATCCTGTTCCTGGTGATCGGCAAGCCATTCTGAGCCGCGATGAAGCGACGCGGGCCACTCCGTCGCGGGGTGGACGGTCCTGTTGTCACAAAGTCGTCAGATTCCAGGCCATTGACGCTGGCCGTCCCCACCCTGCATCACAGGAGACGGGCGGCGGCGGGCCGTCCCGCTTCCGAAAGGACCATGGATGGGCACGCGCGCGGCGTCGGACATCAGCGAGGAACATGGGCTGATTTGCGGCTTCCTGGTCCGCAGCGGCGTGGTGACCCCGGTGCCCTGGCCCCGCATCGCCGACGCGCTGGCGGAACCCGATGGCTTGGTCTGGTTGCACTTCAACCTGGTGGATGTGCGGGCGCGGCAGTGGATCGAGGCCATGCCCACCCTGCCGCGCGGCGCCCGCCAGGCGCTGCTGGGCCAGGACAGCCACTTCCGCCTGGAACCGGTGGGCGAGGGATTGACCGGCGTGCTGGCCGACCTGCACCACCGTTTCGACGATCCGGCCGGCGGCCTGGGGCAGCTGCGCCTGTACATGGATTCGCGCCTGGTCATCACCGCGCGGCGCCAGCCGCTGATGGCGGTGGACCAGTTGCGCCGCGCCGTCGCCCAGGGCCTGGCGCCCACCGGGGCCATCGACCTCATCGCCCACCTCATGTTCCACCTGACCGACACCGTGGCGGCGGAGGTCAGCGAACTGGCCAATGACGTGGACGATGTCGAGGACGCCCTGCTGGCCGACCGGCTGGAGGATGAGGGGGAGAAGCTGGGCCGCATCCGCCGCACCGCCGCCCGCCTGCGCCGCCATCTGGGCCCGCAGCGCACGGCGCTGAACGTGGCGCTGGGCCGCCTGCCCGGCTGGTGCGGGGTGGAGGATCAGGCCCGTTTGCGCCAGGGCATCGATCGGCTGGACGGTGTCGGCCAGGACCTGGACCTGGTGCAGGAACGCGCCCGCCTGTTGCAGGACGAACTGTCCAACCGCTTCAGCGAGGCCACCAACCGCAACCTCTATGTCCTGTCCATCGTCACCACCATCCTGCTGCCGGTGAACCTGATCACCGGCATCTTCGGCATGAATGTGGGCGGCCTGCCGTGGAGCGGCCACGACGCCGGCTTCCTTTGGGTTTGCGGCGTCATGATCTTCACCATCGTGGCGTCCCTGGTGGTGCTGCACTGGCGGCGGCTGTTCTAAGGACGGGAGCTTACGGCGTGGCGGGCCGGCGCCAGGCGCCCATCAGGGCGCCGTGGGGCGGTTCCGCCGAAACCTCCGTCATGGTGAAGGTCGCCGCCGTCACCAACAGGGTGCCGCCCACCGCCAGCGCGACCAGGAACAGCGCGTCGGCCAGAGGCCGGGGGCCGATGGCCTTTTCGCACCGCGGGCACCGGGGGGTATGCGGTGACGGGCCCCCCGTCAGCACCACGCCACAGCCCTCGCACACGGCCACTGCCGGTGGGGTGGGGTCAGTCAATGGCATCGGCGGCGGCGTCCAGGGGCTTGGCGGCGATGTCGCCGGCCACCGGCACCACCTTGACCACGGCGCTGGCGGTGCGGACGGGCAGCGCCACCAGGCCGCTGCACCCACTTACAGCGCCGGCGGCGGCCAGGACCAGGGCGACGCGGCCCAGGCGGCTCAGGCGATAGGCGCATGTCTGCGCGGCAGGACGGGAACGGTGGGTCATCGGGCCGGTGCTCCTGTGTTGGGACCGCACTGCGGGGAGGATTCCGCTTGCTGACGCCAACCATAGCAGCTCGATTCTCAAAATACAAACCATCTGGTCGGTTTTTAAATTGAGCCTTATACGCAGACCTTCTGCTTTGCGGGGAACGGCCAAAGGCGGCGCATTGTCCGCTCAAGGTGGGCTGGGTCCGCCCAAGGTGGGCAGGCCGGGCTTTCGAATGGGGAGGAGGACGATGAGAGGGGGGCTGAAAAAGCAAAAGGCGCCCGAACGGACGCCTTGGTGCGACTTTTGAGAGACTGGAGCGGGCGAAGGGATTCGAACCCTCGACCCCAACCTTGGCAAGGTTGTGCTCTACCCCTGAGCTACGCCCGCGTATCCAACTCTCCGCCTTCATCGAAGGCTCATCTAAAAGCGAAAGGCCGAACCAGCCGGCCCGGCCTTTTCTCGCTTGATCTTCCTATCAAGGAAGACTGGAGCGGGCGAAGGGATTCGAACCCTCGACCCCAACCTTGGCAAGGTTGTGCTCTACCCCTGAGCTACGCCCGCACCCCATCCCGACGTTCGGCTCTGCCCTTGCGGTCAGTGCCCCCCGGCGGTGAGCGCGGATAATATGCAGGTGTCGATCGAATGCAAGCGCTTTTTTCAGGGAAAAATCGGGTGGCTTTTTTCCCCGTGCCGGGACGGCTATAAGGGACCGGTCACCCGCCCCGCTGGCGTCCGGGGCCCATATGCCCCTTGCGGCGGCGGCCAGGCGGGCTCATTTCAGTGACCTATGCGCGGGCTCCCGTGCCGTGCCCAAGGGGGGCGGCGGCGCCTGCGGCTCAGAAGGGATGACGAGGCCATGCAGTTTCCGACCAGCGCCGCCCCCGGCGGCAACGCCCCGGTGGACAAGTCCAACCTGATTAAGGACGGCAGCGACCGCACCTTCATGGCCGATGTCATCGAGGCCTCGCGCGAGGTGCCGGTGATCGTGGACTTCTGGGCGCCCTGGTGCGGCCCCTGCAAGACCCTGGGCCCGATCATCGAAAAGGCCGTGCTGGCCGCCAAGGGGGCGGTGAAGCTGGTCAAGATCGATACCGACCAGAACCCGGCCATCGCCGGACAGCTGCGCATCCAGTCCATCCCCGCCGTCTACGCCTTCTTCCAGGGCCGCCCGGTGGATGGCTTCACCGGCGCCCTGCCGGAAAGCCAGGTGAAGCAGTTCATCGACCGCCTGGTGCAGGCAGCGGGTGGCGTGCCCGGTGCCGCCGACATCGCCGCCGTGCTGGAGGAGGCCGGCCAGCTGCTGGAGTCGGGCGACGCCCAGACCGCCGCCGCCCTCTATAACGAGGTGCTGGGCGAGGAGCCGGAGAACGCCGCCGCCTATGCCGGCCTGATTCGCTGCCTGCTGGCCGCCGACCAGGCGGACACCGCGCAGGAGATGCTGGACCAGGCGCCCGCCGCCCTGGCCAAGGCGCCGGAGATCGTGGCCCTGCGCACCCAGATGGACCTGGCCCGCCAGGCGGCGGACATGGGCCCGGTGGGTGACCTGGAGCGCGCCCTGGCGGCCGATCCCGACAACCACCAGGCGCGCTACGACCTGGCGCTGGCGCTGTACGCCGCCGGCCAGCAGGAGGTGGCGGTGGATCACCTGCTGGACATCGTGAAGCGCGACCGTGAATGGAACGAACAGGCGGCCCGCAAGCAGCTGGTGAAGTTCTTCGAGGCGCTGGGCTTCAAGCATCCGCTGGCCATCGCCGGCCGGCGCAAGCTGTCGTCCATCCTGTTCGCCTGAGCCGGTGGGCGGCGTGATGAGCCCCTTCACCCCCAGCTTCGACCGGCTGCCGGCCAGCATCCCCGTCTTCCCCCTGACGGGGGCGTTGGTCCTGCCGCGCGCGCGGCTGCCGCTCAACATCTTCGAGCCGCGCTACCTCGCCATGGTGCAGGACAGCCTGGCCGGTGACCGGCTGATCGGGATGATCCAGCCCATGGAACCGGGGGCGGAGGCGGCAGGCGGCGTGGAGCCGCCGCTGGCCGGTGTCGGCTGCTGTGGCCGGCTCACCGCCTTCGCCGAAACCGATGACGGGCGCTACCTCATCACGCTCAGCGGCCTGTGCCGTTTCCGCATCCGGGAGGAGGTGTCGACCATGCGCGGCTATCGCCGCGTCATGGCCGACTGGTCGCCCTTCGCCGACGACTTCGTGCTGCCCGCCGACGGGCAGTTCGACCGCGCCGTGCTGATGGCGGCGCTGAAGACCTACTTCGCCCGCCGTTCGCTGACGGTGAACTGGCAGGCGCTGGAGGCGGCGTCGGATGAGCAGCTGATCGCCACCATCGCCATGCTGTGTCCCTTCACGCCGGCTGAGAAGCAGGCCCTGCTCGAGGCGCCGGATTTCATCAGCCGTGCGTCGATGCTGCTGGCGTTGGTGCAGATGGCGGTGCATGAATCGGCGGACGGCGACGTCGCGCGCCACTGAATTTTCTTCCCGAAGGACCCTGTCCCATGTCCGATACCGCCAAGGTCGATCCCAAGCTGCTGGAAATCCTGGTCTGCCCCCTGACGAAGGGGCCGCTCAGCTACGACGCCCAGCGCCAGGAGCTGATCAGCCAGCAGGCGCGCCTGGCCTACCCCATCCGCGACGGCATCCCCATCATGCTGGTGGATGAGGCCCGGTCGCTGGACGACTGAGGCCGACCGTCATGACCCAGGAAACCTTCGCCACCGACGCCCACGGCACCCAGCACTGGCCGACCGAGATCCGCTACAAGCGGGCGGAGCGCGAGTTGGTCATCACCTTCGACAACGGCGCCCGCGCCACCCTGCCGGCCGAGTACCTGCGGGTGGAAAGCCCGTCGGCCGAGGTGCAGGGCCACAGCCCCGACCAGAAGCAGACGGTGCCCGGCAAGCGCGCCGTCGCGGTGGCGGAGCTGGAGCCCATCGGCAACTACGCCGTCCGCCTGATCTTCGACGACGGCCACGACACCGGCATCTTCTCCTGGAAGTACCTGTACGAGCTGGGCATGGAGTATGAGGAGCGCTGGGCCCGGTATCTGTCCGAGCTGGCGGCCCAGGGCCTGGACCGCGACACCGCCCCCCACCGCCACGGCCCCAGCTGCGGCTCGGGTGGCGGCGGCTGCAGCTGATCAGGCCGGCTCTTGCCAGGGATTGATCACTTTCACGCCGCCCGCCTCGTAAGGGGCAGTATCACGTGAGGCGACGATAAAGCCGCGTGAGACGGCGACCGCGGCGATATATCCATCCGGCGTCGGAAAGCCCAAGCCACGCTTTCGATCTGCGGCTGCAAGCGTTGCATAATGGCAGGCGGCGCTGACATCAAAGGACAGCACCCGTCCCTCGAACAGGGCCAACAGCCCGTCCAAGGTTTGGGCAAGTGCGATCTTGCGCTGGCCTTCCGGCAGCGCCTCAATGCCGAACCACAGTTCCGCCAGTGTCACACTGCTGAGGTAAAGCGTTTCGGCGGCCTGGTTATTCAGCCAGGCGCGTACGGCCGGGTTGGGTTCCGGCTTCATCGCCTCTGAAACGACGTTGGTATCCAGGACGATCATTCGAACGTCATCGGCTCAGCCGGTGTTCTATCCCGCATATCCTCAAAGATAGCGAAGTCCTCATTACTAAGGCCCGCTTCCCGGCTGAGCGCCGCCAGCGCGTCCCCCAGGTGCAGGCGCTTTTCCGGCTTAACGGCACGCTCCAGAATGTCGCGGATTTCCGCTTCGGCGCTGCGGCCATGCTGCGCCGCGCGCACCCGTAGGGCGCGGTGGACCTCTTCTGGCCCGTTTCTCACGGTGATGGATGGCATGATAGCACCTTAATAATAGCGCTTGAGATGCATGCAATCCCACAAAATGAAAGCAGGCGCGCAATCCGGTATCGGTTATAGCCGGTGCTGTAGTGGGTGGTGCTAACCTTTCCCCGGGATCAGCCCGCTGGCTAAGATCCCGTCAATCACGAACTGGCAGGCCAGGGCGGACAGCAGGATGCCCAGCACGCGGTTCAGCACGGTGATGCCGGTACGGCCCAGGATGCGGCTGACCTTGGTGGCGAAGATCAGCACGAACAGGGTCAGGGCCAGGATGCCGGCTAGGACGCCCAGCACCACGGCCTGCTTGGCGAAATCGCCCTGGGTGCGGCCCATGAACAGCACGATGGTGGTCATGGTGCCGGGGCCGCTGATCAGCGGGATGGCCAGGGGAAAGACGGAAATGTCGGCGCGGTGGCGCGCCTCTTCCCGCTCATCCGCCGTGGCGGTGCGCACGCCGCTTTCGCGGGCGAACACCATGTCGATGGCCACCAGCATCAGCAGCACGCCGCCGGCGATGCGGAAGGCGGCGAAACCGATGCCCAGCGCCCGCAGCAACAGGTCGCCGGCAAAGGCGAAGAAGAACAGGATCAGGGCCGCGATCACCGTGCCCTTGATGGCCATGCGCCGGCGATAGCGCTGGTCCATGCCGGCCGTCAGGGCCACGAACATAGGGCCAAGCCCCACCGGGTCGATGGTGACGAACAGGGCGACGGCGGTGGTGAGGATGAGGTCCAGCACGGGAGGATAGGCCAGGGGATAAGGGGTAGGCCACAAGGGGCGCGGGCCCGGGTCCGGCCGGCGACGGCCCGGCATTCCGGCAGACCCTTCAGGGTCTAGCGCGTTGGGGCGCCTGCTGCAAGCCGCAGCCGCCAGGGGGCAGGCCTGCCGGACTTGAAGAGTCGTTCAAGTTGACGAACCCCCCTTGGGGGCCGTAAGCAATGCTGCGGTGCATTGCGCCTGGGAGAGGGGCCGCACCATAATTCAAACATCCTAGGGGGCCGTCCGGAGACACGATGAGCAAGAAGGTCTACCCCGACGCCGTAACCGCCCTGGCCGGGCTGTTGCGCAACGATATCACCGTCATGGCCGGCGGCTTCGGCCTGTGCGGCATTCCGGAAAACCTGATCGAGGCCATCCGCCTCTCGGGCGTGACCGGGCTGACGGTTGTTTCCAACAACGCCGGCGTGGATGGCTTCGGCCTGGGCCTGCTGCTGGAAACCAAGCAGATCAAGAAGATGATCAGCAGCTACGTGGGTGAGAACAAGCTGTTCGCCCAGCAGTACCTGTCCGGTGAGCTTGAGCTGGAATTCAACCCGCAGGGCACCCTGGCCGAGCGCATCCGCGCCGGCGGCGCCGGCATCCCCGCCTTCTTCACCAAGACCGGTGTGGGCACGCTGGTGGCCGAGGGCAAGGAACTGCGCGAGTTCGACGGCGAGACCTATGTGATGGAACGCGGCATCGTCGCGGATCTGTCCATCGTCAAGGCCTGGAAGGGCGATACGGCGGGCAACCTCGTCTATCGCAAGACGGCGCGGAACTTCAACCCGATGATGGCCACGGCCGGCAAGGTGACAGTGGCCGAGGTCGAGGAACTGGTGGAACCGGGCAGCTTCGACCCCGACCACATCCACACCCCCGGCATCTTCGTCCAGCGCATCATCAAGGGCGCCACGTTCGAAAAGCGCATCGAGCAGCGCACCACCCGTCCGCGCGCGTGAAGGAGCTGACCTATGGCATGGACCCGTGAGGACATCGCCGCCCGCGCCGCGAAGGAGCTGCGCGACGGTTTCTACGTCAACCTGGGCATCGGCATCCCGACCCTGGTGGCCAACTACATCCCCGATGGCGTGCACGTCACGCTGCAGAGCGAGAACGGCATGCTGGGCATGGGCCCCTTCCCCTATGAGGGGGATGAGGACCCGGACCTGATCAACGCCGGCAAGCAGACCATCACCGAACTGCCGGACAGCAGCTTCTTCAGCTCCGCCGACAGCTTCGCCATGATCCGCGGCGGCCATATCGACCTGTCGGTGTTGGGCGCCATGCAGGTGGCGGCCAATGGCGATCTCGCCAACTGGATGATCCCGGGCAAGATGGTCAAGGGCATGGGCGGCGCCATGGACCTGGTGGCCGGCGTGAAGAAGGTGGTCGTGGTCATGGAGCACTGCGCCGTCGACAAGAAGACCGGCGCGCTGGAGCCCAAGATCCTGAAGGCCTGCACCCTGCCGCTGACCGGCACCCGGGTCGTGGACATGATCGTCACCGACCTGGGCGTCTTCCAGGTCGACAAGGAAGGCGGCAGCGGCCTGACCCTGGCCGAGGTCGCCCCCGGCGTGACGGTGGACGAAATCCGCCAGAAGACCGAGGCCGAGTTCAAGGTCGCCCCCGGCCTTTGACAGGCTGTCCCGCATGAAGGCACGACGGGCCGTCTCCTTCTGGGGGACGGCCCGTTTGGTATCATACGCGCGGCATTTGAACGTGACCGTTCAAATGCCCCCTCAAGCGCCGGGTGGCCACATCCGTGGCCTTGGCTTGTCCGCTCGATTCAGGGGCCTTCCTTGGTCCCAAAATCTCCGGCGCCCGCCGTCGCGGGCTACTGCGGCACGATTGACCGTCTCGTGCCGCTGATATCAGCTACCGGCGCGGTGGGCTGCCTCGCGGCGCAGGCGGGTCAGCGTACCATCGGCGCGCATGGCGTCGACGGCGGCATTCAGCGCGTCCATGGACAAGGGGGATGCCGGCCCGTTGGCGCATCGCTCCTGGTGTTCGCCCACCGGCTGCGGCAGCACGGCCAGCGCCCCATCCCTGGGCGCATTGGCCCCATCCGATTGCCCCGCCCCCTGGCGGTACTCCGCTTCCAAATCGGTGGTCAGGATCGCGTCCACGCGGCGGTTGCGCAGCTTGCGGAAATTGCTGTCGGCGGTGGGGGCGTCCTCGCGCTGCCAGGTGCCGTCGATGAAGGCGGATTCCACCTCCGCCGGGTAGTGAAAGCCCAGGATGGCGCCCACCCGCCGCCCAGCCAGGTCACTCAACGTGCGCAGGCGATCGGCGTCCTCGCCGCGGACGACCAGCACGCTGCGGCTGGTCAGCAGGGACACGGAAAAACGGCTGGGGTCGATCTTGGGCAACCAGTCGGGGCTGTAGCCGCAGGCCAGGTCGATCAGGCCGTTGGCCAGGTCGCCCTCAAAACGATTGCGGGGCATCAGCCGGTAGATCGGCTTGAAGCCGGTGCGCTGGGCGATCTCATCCCCGATGGCTTTGACCAGGCCACCCGTCACCACGCCATCGCGCATCTCCACCAGCGGTGGCTGTTCCGTTTCCAGGATGCCGAAGACCAGGGGCCGGGAAACCGAGGGCGGCGAAACGACGGTGCGGGACTCGGCGCGCGCCCCTGATGGAAACAAACCCCCTCCCCCGGCCGTGACCAGGGACGCGATCAAGAGGACAGCCCCGGCGAGGAGGGGTCGCGGCACGGGTTGGTGGTTTCCTGGTGCTGGAAGGCCGAAGGGAGTGTCGTTCCTGGACCTGTCAGGCGCGGGCGCGCCAGCCGGGGGACTCCACGTCCAGCAGGCGCTCCAGCTGCTGCACCCGCTGCTCCAGCCGGTCGGCGCGGGCCAGCAGGTCGCCGGCGGCGTTGTCCGACAGGCCCTGGGCCTGCAGTTCGCGCGCGCGGATCATGTAACGGGTCACCAGGGCGACGATGGGGATCAGCAGGGCGGTGATGGGAATGAGAAGGGGAGACATGGGGCTTCGTCCTATCAGCGCTGGGCCAGCTGGTTCAGCTTGCGGTTGAGGTCGAATTCGGGGCTGGTGACGTGCCGCTCCATCTGGGTAACGCGGCGTTCCAGATCGTCGAAGCAGCGGAAACGCTGGTCCTGCTGGCCGCGGCGCGCCTGCGCTATGGCCTCGATGTCCTGCAGCCTCTGCACCGCCCGCAAGACGATGGCCACGATGGGAATAGACAGCGCCAGGAGGGGGACGAGTATCGGCGACATGGGAGAGGCCACCTGCTATGGGTCGTGTAACGGGTAAACTTGGAGCGTCGACGGGACCGGACCGATCCCATCAGGCCACGCAATCTTAGATTATTTTGTGCCTGGTGACAGGCCCCTGGCAACCATTGGGATGGGCTGCCGCAATAAACGGCCTGGAGGATCGCCCGGGGGGCACTCCTGGGGAAGGGGCCCTCGGGGGCGCCCGCTTCCCCGCCACGTACCCGGATACTTACTTCTCCAGGTCCTTGAACTGCCGCCGCAGGTCGAACTCGCGGGAGGCGACGGCGCTTTCCATGGCGCCGATCTCGCGGTCCAGGTCGCGGAACTTGGCGCGCAGGCCGGCCAGGGTCTGGTCGGGGCGGGTGGTGACCGACCGCCAGAACACCTCTTCCTCGCTGCTGCCGTACAGGCCCTGGGGCTGTGGCTTCAACACCACGGCCAGGACGATGTAGGCGATGATGGTGGCGGGGAAGAAGAACACCAGGCCCAGCACCATGCCCAGCCGCACCAGCCAGGCGTCGACGCTGAAGTAATCGGCGACGCCGGCGCAGACACCGGCCACCTTGCCGGCGCGGGGATTGCGGTACAGGCGGTGGGGGTTGGGGCTGCCGAACGAGCCGCCGCCATACCCGCCGCCGGAACCGGCCGCCGGGTTGGTCCAGCGGCTGCCGCCGCCGTACCCGCCCTGGCCGCCGCCAGGACCCCCGCCGGGCTTCCCGCCGGGGGGCCGCCGCCCGGGGAAGGGCGGCGGGTTGGAACCTCTACCAGTCATTGCCGTGCCCTCCAGCCCGGGGCCTCCGCATCCAGGATCTTCTCAAGCTGCTGGATGCGGCTGTCCATTTCGGTGGCGCTGTGCCACAGGTCCGACAGCATACGCTCGTCATCCACCGAGAGGGTCTTGGCGACCCGCCACTTCGTCACGTAGTGCGCGATGATCCACACCGGCGCCACGATGACCATGAAGATGATGGGGACGGCGACAAGTGCGTCCAGGTCCATGGACAGATTACCCCTGGTTCTTGGTCGCCAGCTTGGCCTTCAGGGCCTGCAGCTCGGATTCGACCTTGTCGTTGTTCTCCAGCTCGGCGATCTCGTCCGCCAGGCTGCGCTTGCGGCCCATGTCCAGGACTTCCGCCTTGCCTTCCAGGACGTCCAGATTGCGCTCGATCTGCTCGAAACGCGAGAAGGCGTCCGTGATGCGGTCGTCATGAAGCTGGGTCTTCACCTTCAGACGCGCCGTGGCGGTCTTCTGGCGGGCGACGATGGTGCGTTCCCGCGTCTTGGCGTCCTGCAGCTTGGCCTGCAGCTGGCCAATATCGTCGTTAGTCTTGGCCAGGGCCTCATCCAGGCGGCCCAGGTCGACGGTCAGGCCCTCGGCGGCTTCGGCGATCTTGGCGCGGGCCATCAGGGCGCCCTTGGCCAGGTCCTCACGGTCCTTGGACAGGGCCAGCTCGGCCTTGCGCTGCCATTCGTCCGCCTCGCGGCGCAGGTCGACCAGGCGGCGCTCGATCTCCTTCTTCTCCGCCACGGTCTTCACCGCGGAGGAGCGAACCTCGACCAGCGTGTCTTCCATTTCCTGGATGACCAGACGGATGATCTTCTCCGGGTCCTCGGCGCGATCCAGGATGGCGTTCAGGTTGGAATTGATGATGTCGCTGAGGCGCGAAAAGATGCCCATGGGTCAGGTCTCCTTCAGGCAAGGGCGATGAAAAGGTTGCTCAACACGGTGGCGACCGCAAGGATGATCCATGCCTCAACCGGTACGGCGCGGAAATCGTCCGCCAACATGGCCAGATGGCTGTGGGCCCGGCTGGCGAAGAACCCGGCGTCGCCGGACTTGTCATGGATCGTGTGGTCGGTCATCGCTGCATCCCCCTTCGATGAGTGCCTTGCATTCGATCGTGTGTCCCTACATCAGCAAAGGGCGTGCCAGTTTGGAAAAACAACACTAAGTCATTGATTTAAAAAGAAACGTGGCTTGGTGGTGGACGGCGCGGAGAGTGTCATTTATCCAAACTGACGATTATGTGGCGGATTTCGCCAATCGGTGCCATCATCCGCGAAACAGACCCATCCTTCTGAGGCGAGCGAATCACCGATGGCGTCCTCCGCAACCCCGCCGTCCCTGGTCGGCCAGGCCGCGTCCTTCCTGCAGTTGATGGAGCATGTGTCGCGCGCCGCGCCGCTGAACCGGCCCACGCTGGTCATTGGCGAGCGCGGCACGGGCAAGGAACTGGTGGCCGCCCGCCTGCACTACCTGTCATCCCGCTGGGACAAGCCCTTCATCAAGCTGAACTGCGCCGCCCTGTCGGAAACGCTGCTGGAGACGGAGCTGTTCGGCCATGAGCAGGGGGCCTTCACCGGGGCCGCCAAGCGCCATGTCGGCCGGTTCGAGCTGGCCGACGGCGGCACCCTGTTCCTGGATGAGATCGCCACCAGCTCGGCCTCCGTGCAGGAAAAGATCCTGCGCGTCATCGAGTATGGGGAGTTCGAGCGCGTGGGTGGCACCCAGACGGTGTCGGTGGACGTGCGCGTGGTCGGCGCCACCAACGCTGACCTGCCCCGGATGGCCACGGCCGGGAAGTTCCGCGCCGATCTGCTGGACCGCCTGTCCTTCGACGTGGTGACCATCCCCCCCTTGCGGGCGCGGGCGGACGACATTCCCATGCTGGTCGATCACTTCGGCATCGCCATGGCGCGCGAACTGGGGCGGCCCTTCTTCCCCGGCTTCGCGCCCAGGGCCATGAGCCAGCTGCTCGCCTATCCCTGGCCCGGTAACATCCGTGAGCTGAAGAACGTGGTGGAGCGTGCGGTCTATCGCGCGCAAGGGGCGGAGCGCCCCATCGACGAGGTCGTCTTCGACCCCTTCGACTCCCCCTTCCGCCCCGCGCCCATGCCGGGCGACCGCCGGTCAGGCCCGGCGCCAGCGGAGGAGACGGGCGACGAGGCGGCACCCGCCGCATCCGCTTCCTCCGGCCCGCTCCCGCCCGGTGGCCCTGCGGCGGCGAACGGCCCGTGCAACTTCCTGGAACAGGTGGCGGACTTCGAGAAGGCGCTGCTGCGCGCGGCGTTGGAGCGCAACCAGTTCCACCAGAAACGCGCCGCCGCCGATCTGGGCCTGAACTACCATCAGTTCCGGGGATATCTGCGCAAGTACGAGCTGCTGGACCGCCGCAGCGCCGCCGAGTGACAGGCGCCACTTTTGCGCGTTTCTTTCACCGGGACGCGACCGCGTCCGCCGGAGTTTTACGGGGAGCCGTAGGCGGACCGCAAAACGAGGACAAGCCAAGGCCGTGGATGCGGCCGCCCGGCACCTGAGGGGGCGTAAAACACTGCGGCCAAACGCCGCCCTGAAAACGCCCTTTTTGGCCTCTAACGCTGGAATGGAACCGATGGGCCCCCGTAATACCGGGGGTGGGGGAGGGCGAAGGGACAGGGGGTCAGGGTTGACCAGCCGGCGCTTTCCGCCGCCCCGGCCATCTCCTAGATAGGGCCTGAACCGCCTTGATATTTTCCTGCGTTACGGCGCCTGCGCGCCAGCAACGCCCCAGGTGAGCCGCCGCCTTGAGCCCTGACGATACCGACACTTCGCTGCGCGCCTTCCGCCCCGTGGGCAGCCAACCGGCGCCGCGGCGCAAGCCGTCGCCGCCCAAGGCTGCACCCCGCCCGCGTGAGGAGGCCCGGCCGCAGGACGATGATGAAGGGGCCGGCGGCCAGCCGCCCCGCCGCCGCCCGCCGCCGCCCCGGAGGCGCGCGCCCAAGGGACGTCCCGGCCGCCGCCTGCCCTGGTGGGGACGGGCGCTGATCGTCCTGGGCATCTGGGGTGTCATGGTCTTCGCCGGCGTCGTCGCCTATTTCGCCTACGACCTGCCGGAAATCAGCCAGGTGGCGCAGTTCCAGCGCCGCCCCGCCGTCACTGTGCTGGCGGCCGACGGCAGCAAGCTGGCCCGCTTCGGCGACATGCGTGGCGAGACGCTAGAAGTGTCGGAGATCTCGCCCGACCTGGTCCATGCCGTCCTGGCGGTGGAGGACCGGCGCTTCTACAGTCATTTCGGTGTCGATCCGATTGGCATAGCCCGTGCCGCCTGGACCGATTACCGCACCGGGCACATGCGCCAGGGCGCCTCCACCATCACCCAGCAGCTGGCGCGCAACCTGTTCCTGTCGCCGGCCAAGACCATGCGCCGCAAGGTGCAGGAGGCCATGCTGGCCCTGATGCTGGAGCATCGCTACACCAAGGACCAGATCCTGGGCGCCTATCTGAACCGGGTGTACCTGGGGGCCGGCACCTATGGCGTGGACGCGGCGGCCCGCACCTATTTCGACAAGTCGGCGACCCAGGTGAACCTGCGTGAGGCGGCGATCATCGCCGGCCTGCTGAAGGCGCCGTCGAAATACTCCCCCAGCGCCAACAACGAACGCACTGAACAGCGCATGGCCGTGGTGCTGGCCACCATGGTGGACGCCGGCTACATCACGGTGGATCAGGCCAAGGCGGTGGTGAACCAGCCGGCCCAGCCGCGCGCCAACCCGGCGGTCGAGGGCGACGGCCGCTACTTCGCCGCCTGGGTGGCCGACCAGGTCAACGCCTTCATCGGTCCCAACCATGGCGACCTGGTGGTCCACACCACCTATGATGCCAAGATGCAGCGCGCCGCCACGGCCCATGTGGCGGAAATCCTGAACGGTCCCGGCGTGGCCGCCAACGTCCACCAGGCCGCCGTGGTCATCATGGCGCCCGACGGGGCGGTGAAGGCCATGGTTGGGGGGCGCGACTATGACGAAAGCCAGTTCAACCGTGCGACCCAGGCTCTGCGCCAGCCCGGCTCCTCCTTCAAGCCCTTCGTCTATCTGGCGGCGCTGGAAGCCGGCCGCACGCCGGACGACCTGATCCTGGACGCCCCCTACAAGCGCGGCAAGTGGGAGCCGAAGAACTACGAGCCCGGCTACATGGGTGAGATTCCGTTGCGCACGGCGCTGGCGCACTCGGTCAACACCGCCACCATCCGCCTGCTGGAAAGCGTGGGCATCGACCGCGCCATCGCCGCCGCCCGCCGCCTGGGCATCACCTCGCCCCTGCGGCGCGACCTGTCGCTGGCGCTGGGCACCAGCGAGGTCACGCCCCTGGAACTGACGGGCGCCTATACCGCCATCGCCAACGGCGGCCGCGCCGTCTTCCCCTATGGCATCACCGAAATCCGCGACGCCGACGACAGCGTGCTGTACCAGCGCAAGGGCAGCGGTGCCGGCTATGCCATCTCCGCGGCGGAGGATGCCAACCTGGTGCGCATGATGATGGGCGTGGTGCAGGTCGGCACCGGCAAGTCGGCGCAGCTGGCCGACCGCCCCATCGCCGGCAAGACCGGCACCACCCAGGATTACCGCGACGCGTGGTTCATGGGCTTCACCGCCGACTATGTCACCGGCGTGTGGCTGGGCAACGACGACGGCGATGAGATGAAGCGCATCACCGGCGGGACCCTGCCGGCCAAGCTGTGGAAGGCCATCATGACCGACCTGGAGCAAGGCCTGCCGGTGCGCGACCTGATCCCGCTGCAGCCCGCCGCCGTGCAGGATCAGGCGCCCGACGGCCCGGCCGTGCCGCCCCTGCCCACGGTGGAAACGGCGCCCCTGGACGGCGCCCCCACCGCCGCCGCCACGCCCGCCCCTGGGGTGCCGGCGGTCGACACCAGCGGTCAGGTCAAGCCCGAGGCGGTGCAGAAGGAAGAGGACCAGGACGACGACAAGGACGTCCCCCCGGCCGACACCGCCAGCAAGCCCGACCCCATCGGCGATTTGCTGAACAAGCTGAAGAAAGAGCAGTAGTTTTCGGGATTACTCAGGCGTCTTGGCCAGCCCGGCTGGGGCGCCTCACTCCACCGGCTGATACAGGATCACGTCCTCGAACGCGGCCAGGGCCGGTTCCATCGCCGTGGCGATGGGGTTGTGGTGGGCTAGAACGCGGGCGGCGAAGCGGTTGGCCACCAGCAGCTTGCGCCGGTCGCCCAGCTTCAGGTCGGCCACCGCCTCCTCGCACAGCAGGGCCGTGGCCAGGGTGTCGGATAGCAGGTCCAGCAGGCGGCGGCCGTGGCGGGGTGCCTGGTCTGGGTTGCGGCGCAGGTGCGACAGGGCGGCCCGGCATTCCTCCAGGGCGCCTTCCAGCAGGTCGGCGGTGTCGCCGGCCTGGGGCGGCAGGTCGGACAGGGCGGCCCCCACCCGGCCCAGGAAAATCTGATCGCCCGGCCGTTTGCCCGTCACCAGGCGCAGCAACTCCAGCGCCTGGATGTTGGCTGGCCCCTCCCACACCGCCGTCACCAGGCAGTCGCGGTAAAGCCGCGCGGTGGGGAATTCCTCGGTGTAGCCGTTGCCGCCCACCATCTCGACAGCATGGCGGCAGGCTTTCACCGCCTGGTCGGCGGTGCGGTACTTGGCCAGCGCCGTCACCAGCCGCAGCCAGTCGCCGCCCTGCTCCGGGTCGCTGTCGCCGGTCGCCAGGGCGTCGAAGGCGAATACCGACTCGAAGGACAGCGCCACCGCCGCCTCCAGCTCCATCTGTATGTCCAGCAACTGATCCTGCACCATGGGGTAATGGACCACGGTCTGGCCGAAGGCGGGGCGATGCACCGACCATCCCAGCGATTCGACGAAGGCGCGGCGCAGCAGGCCGGCTGAGGCGACGGCGTTATGGATGCGGCTGTATTCCAGGGCGGCCATCATCACCTTCAGCCCCTCACCCGGCCCCGCCACCTCGAAGGCGGTGGCGCCCAGCAGATCCAGTTCCGCCGTGGCCAGGCCGCGCGTGCCCACCTTCTCCTTCAGCCGGCGGACGCTGTAGGCGTTCGGCTGGCTACCTTCCAGATGGCTGGGCACCAGATAGCAGCCCAATCCCTTGCCGTCGGCGGGCGCGCCGTCCGGCCGGGCGGTGGCCAGCGCCAGGCCGGACCCGGCGTTGCTGGTGAACCATTTCAGGCCGTGCAGGGCCCAGCCCTCATCCGTCTTCACCGCCCGTGTCGTGGTGGCGCCCACGTCGGAGCCGCCGTGCAGTTCCGTCGCCCAGGTGCCGCCCGACAGCGCCCGGCCGTCCATGCGCGTCAGGTCCGGCAGGAAGCGCTGGCGCAGATCGTCGGGCGCCACGGTGTTCAGCACATGCGCCACCGCCCCCGTCATGGTGACGGGGCAATGGATGGACACGTCCGCCTGGCTCAGCAGATAACCCATGGTGAAGCAGGCCATGTGCCGGCCTGACGCGCCCTTCTGATAGGGCAGGCCGACGGCGCCCCGGGCATAGGCCTCGGCGTGGCATTCCATATAGCGGGGGTTGAAGACGATGGGGGCGCCCTGGTGCCCGTTGGGGCCATAGGGCTGGGGCGTGTGCCGCGGGTTGGCGTGGCGGTCGGTGTATTCCGCCTGCTCGTCCAGCGGGCCGCCGGCCCAGGCGCCGAAATCGGCCAGCCTGTCCTCGTGCCGCTGCAACTCCTCTGGCGCGCGCCGTTCCAGCAGGCGCTGCAGGTTGATGTCGGCGATGTACAGGTTGGTGCCGCGGGCGGTGCGGGGAACCTCATCCGGCGCAATCATTGCGGTTTCCTCGTGCTCCCTCAGGCGCCGGGCGGCCGCACCCGCGGCCTTGGCTTGTCCTCGATTTCCAGTCCGCCTTCGGCTTCCCAGAAATCTCCGGCGGCCCCGGTCGGGGCCTAGGCCCGAGGCGTCGCCTCCGACCGTTGGCCTTGTTTGGACAGTGTGCGCTAGGCGAAGGGTTAGGGAAACCTCATAAGCGCCGCTTCAGCCGCCGCCGGCCAGGCCGGGGAACAGGTTGCGCAGGCCTGTGGCGATGGTTTCCACCGCGACCGAGGCCAGCAGCAGGCCGAACAGGCGGCTCATGATGTTCAGGCCGATCTGGCCCAGGCGGTTGCCGATGGGGCCGGCCAGGCGCAGGGCGCCCCACAGCAGCAGGCAGACGAAGACGATGCAGCCGATGATCAGGCCGCCATGCATGGGGCCGTGACCCTTTTGCATCTGGATGATAACGGCGGTGATGGCGCCGGGGCCGGCCAGTAGGGGTAGGCCCAGGGGCACCACGCCGATGGCGGTGCGCTGCCCCGCCTCATTGGCCTCCCCCTCCGTCTGTTTCATGGCGGAGACGTTGGCGTTCAGCATGGACAGGGCGATCAGAAGCAACACCAGGCCGCCGCCCACGCGGAAGCTGTCCAGGCTGGTGCCCAGCAGGCGCAGCACCAAGTCGCCCACCAGGGCCGAGACGATCAGCACGGTCGCCACCGTCAGCACCGCCTGGCGGGCGATCATGTTGCGCTCGCGCTCGCTGCGGCCCTCGGTCAAGCCCAAGAAAATGGGAATGGCGGCGAAGGGGGTCAGAATGGCGAACAGCGCGATGATGAACTTGCTGTATTCCTGCCACGACGCCACGAACGACGATAAATCCAAGGCCACCCCCGCTGACGATCCCGCGCCCAACCGCGATGGCGGGCAGGGTAGACGGCGCGGCGGCTGGGCTCAATGGTTTGTAGAGCTTACTGGTCGGCTGGCGCCAATCGTGCCGCCCGCCGTTCACCCCAGCGGGTTCCCAGCCAAAGGCCGATACCTACGCAAACTGCCGCCAATGCGATCACGGCCGCTATGGCATCGAACAGGGGAATACCCTTCGTCGTCAGCGGTTGAATGACGCCCCGCATCTCGGCTTGTTGGACCGCTACAGCGACCATCATCAGCGTAAATGACAGGCCACCAAGGACCAGTCCGCGGCAGCGGGCGATCATGCTGATGCGCTTATAGCCCGGGCTGTTCTTGACGGCCGCCATCTTTTCCTTCGGCGTCCCGGTTTGTTGGCGATACAGCGCCTGGATTTCATCCACGTGGAACAGATAGTTGATGGTACGGCGCAGCATTGTGGGATCTCTTCTGGTCGGGTCTACAACCTTAAGAAAGCCTTAGGGGGCTTCGCAACACCACAGTCAGAATGTACGCGCTCAATCGTCCATCCAGATATGAAAACGCCCCGGCCGTGGGGCGGCCGGGGCGTCATCGATAAGGACGGTGCGTGGCCTCTTACTTGATGCCGTCGCCCAGAGCCTGGTCGATCAGGGCCTTGGTCTCGGCGACACCGTAGAGGGCGATGAAGCTGCCCATGCGGGGGCCGGTGCTCTGGCCCAGCAGCACCTCATAGAGGGTCAGGAACCAGGCGCGCAGCTCGGGGAAGGGATGGCGCTTGCCGATCTCATAGACCTCGTTCTGCAGGGCCTCGGCATTGGTCAGCTGGTCGGCCGGCCAGTTCGCCAGGGCCGCCCGCAGTTCCTCCAGGGCCGCCCGCTCCACATCGGTGGGGGCGCGGTAGACCTTGGTGGGCTTCACGCGGTCCTGGTAGTAGGCGACGGCGTAGCCCACCAGCCGGTCCAGGAAGGGGCTGTTGGCGGGCGTGGCGGCCGGGGCGTAGCGGCTGATGAAGCCCCACATCACGTCCGCGTTCTCGGCGTTGGCGGCCCCCGCCAGGTTCAACAGGATGCCGAAGGACAGGTTGGTCTTCAGCTGGTCGGCGGCGGTGGCCCACGCCGGCACCTGGCCGTTGTGGATGTGCCAGGCCGGGTTCTCCAGCGCCTTGGCCGCTTCCTCGCCCTTCAGCTTGTCGACGAAGGTCAGATAGTCGTCGACGGCGCGCGGGATGACGTCGAAGAACAGCTTCTTGGCCGCCCGCGGCTTCTGGAACATATAGAGCGCCAGGCTTTCCGGCGGGGCGTAGCGCAGCCACTCCTCCATCGTCAGGCCGTTGCCCTTGGACTTGCTGATCTTCTGGCCCTTGTCGTCCAGGAACAGCTCGTAATTGAAGCCCTCGGGCGGCTGGGCGCCCAGGATGCGGCAGATCTTGCTGGCCAGCTCGACAGAGGGGATCAGGTCCTTGCCCGCCATCTCATAATCGACGCCCAGGGCGAACCAGCGCATGCCCCAGTCGGGCTTCCACTGCAGCTTCACATGGCCGCCGGTGACCGGGGTCTCGACCTTCTTGCCGTCCTCATCCTCGAACACCACGGTGCCGGCGTCCGGGTTGATCTCAAGCATCGGCACCTGCAGCACACGGCCGGTGCTGGGGCTGATGGGCAGGAAGGGGCTGTAGGTCGCCCGGCGTTCCTCGCCCAGGGTCGGCAGCATCACGCCCATGATCTCGTCATAGTGGCGCAGCACGGCCAGCAGGGCGTGGTCGAACCGGCCGGAGGTGTACCAGTCGGTGCTGCTCTGGAACTCGTACTCGAAGCCATAGCTGTCGAGGAAGGCGCGCAGGCGGGCGTTGTTGTGGTGACCGAAGCTCTCATGCGTGCCGAAGGGGTCCGGCACCTTGGTCAGCGGCTTGCCCAAATGCTCCGCCACCATCTCCCGGTTGGGGATGTTGTCCGGCACCTTGCGCAGGCCGTCCATATCGTCGGAGAAGGCGAACAGGCGGGTGGGCACGCCCGGGGCCAGCCGCTGGAAGGCCTGGCGCACCATGGTGGTGCGGGCCACCTCGCCAAAGGTGCCGATGTGCGGCAGGCCAGAGGGGCCGTAGCCGGTCTCGAACAGGACATAGCCTTTGGGCGGGGCCTTGTCGCCGTAGCGCGCGACCAGTTTGCGCGCCTCCTCAAACGGCCAAGCCTTCGCCTCGCGTGCCAGTTCCTGTTCCGTCGCCATCGCGGTCACTCACGTCAATTCGGATGTGGAAAATCCCGCCCGGCCTTGCGGATGCCGAATCGGGGCTCGGCACCCTAGGCGGGAGCGGGGGGAGCGGTCAATCCGGGGTCTAGGCGGCCCCGCCCTGCGCCACCGGGTCCCCTTCGCCATTTTCTTGCGCCTGGGGATCATAGACCCAGCGCTGGCGCGCCTCGGCCAGGGTGCCGGTGGCGATGGCCTCGCGCACGTCGCGCAGCAGCCGGTTCATGGTGGCGACGTTGTGGATGGACAGCAGCTGCATGGCCAGCAGCTCACCCGCCTTCAGCAGGTGGTGGATGTAGGCGCGGCTGAAATTGCTGCAGGCGTAGCAGTCGCAGGCCGGGTCGATGGGGTTGGGATCCTCGCGGAAGCGGGAATTGCGCATGTTCAACCGCTCCCCCTTCGCCTTGGGCGCCAGGGCCCAGCCGTGGCGGGCGATGCGGGTGGGGCTGACGCAGTCGAAGGTGTCGATGCCCTGGACCACGCCGGCGAAGATGTCGCGGATGCCGCCGATGCCCAGCAGGTGTACCGGCCGGTCGGGATGGGTGTGGGGCATGGTCATCGCCACCACCTCATCCATCTGCGCCGTGTTGGCGCCCAGGCTGCCGCCCACGGCCGTGCCGAAGAAGGGACGGTCCTTCGTGTATGTCGCGCTTTCCTTGCGCAAATCCTCGTACACCCCGCCCTGGATGATGCCGTAGAGGGCCTGGGGCAGGCCGTTGTAGCTCATGCCCCCGCCCTTCGCGAACTCCTTCAAGGACCGGTCGCCCCAGCGGTGGCTCAGCGCCATGGACTTGGCGGTGTAGGCGCGGTCGACGTGGAAGGGCGTGCACTCGTCGAACTGCACGATCAGGTCGGCGCCCAGCTTGCGCTGGATGTCGATGGATAACTCAGGCGACAGGAACAGCTTCTCGCCGTTCATGTAGCTGCGGAAGGTGGCGCCCTTCTCCGTGATCTTCAGCAGGGTGGTGTCCCGCGTCTGGGTGCGGCGCCCCTTGATCTCATCCGCTACCGAGCCGTGGCCCATGGAGAAGATCTGGAAGCCGCCCGAGTCGGTCAGCATGGGGCCGTCCCAGCCCATGAAGCGGTGCAGGCCGCCCATCTTGGCGACGATGTCGGCGCCCGGCTGGATCATCAGGTGATAGGTGTTGGACAGGATGATGTCCGTCTTCTCCGCCCGCATCTGCGCCGGGGTGACACCTTTGATCGACGCCTTGGTGCCGCAGAAGATGAAGTTGGGGGTGGAGATGGTGCCGTGCGGCGTGGTCAGCCGGCCCAGGCGCGCCCGGCTGTCGGGGGCCTTGTGGGTGATCTCGAACGAGAACCCGGGGTAGGCGGTGGGCAGATCGGACATGGGGACGGACTCTGAGGCCAAGGAAACGAAAAGGGGTCAGGCGCGGGTCTGGGCCAGATGCGGTGCGAGGGCCCGGCGCGACAGGTACATGAAGGGGGTGTCCAGCAGGCTGGCGGCCACCCGCATCAGATAGGTGCCGAGGATGTAGGTGAACACCAGGGCGTGCCAGTCCACCGGCGTCTCGGCGAACACGCGCCAGGCCAGCAGGCTGAAGACGGTGTTGTCGATCAGCGCCGACACCATGGTGGAGCCGTTGTTGCGCAGCCACAGGTGCCGCTGCCCCGTCGCCCCCCGGATCTTCTGATAGATCCAGACGTCGCACAGCTGGCTGGCCAGGTAGGAGGCCATGCCGGACAGGAACAGGGCCGGGGCCGGCAGGAACAGGGCCGACAGATGGTCTTGCGTCGACAGCGCCCAGGCCATGTCCTCCCCCGCCTGGTCCGCCGTCATGGGGCGGAAACCCAGGGTGATCAGCATCATCAGCGTGAACAGCAGATAGCCCGCGAAGCTGAGATAGATGCCGCGCCGTGCCGCCTCCCGCCCGTAATGCTCGGTCAGGATGTCGGTGGCGAGATAGGTGGAGCTGAACAGGATCGTGCCCATGGCCACGGGGTGTTCGTAGAAGGGGAATTGAACCGCCTTCAACACCTCGACGTTGGCGCCGATGATGGCGACGATAATGTAGATATAGAGACCGGACTGTCCGAACAGCCGGGCGAGCGCCAAAATGGCGCTGAAACAGAACAGCATCTGCCCTACCAGCAACAGGGCTGGCGGCATGCCGTTCAGGAAATCGACGAGAGCGGCAGGCGAGAGCGTCATGGATGTGAGGCCCCAGCCCGCGGGCAAGGCGATCGTCACGCGGGAATGCCGGTAAGCCGCAGGCGGGCCTGTCGGATGGCATTCGTCACAAGGATCGGGGCGGCACCCGGTGGGGCCGCCCCATTCCCGGAAGGCGTGCGATGCTTAGGCGGCGGCCTTGGCGGCCAGGACCTTGGCGATGCGGCGCTTCACGCGGCGCGCATCCAGCGACAGCTCGCTGTCCTTCATATCCAGCAGGGCGCTGTCCAGGCCGCCCTTGTGCTCGATCGTGCGGATGCCCTTGGTGGACAGGCGCAAACGGACCATGGTGCCCAGCGCGTCGCTCAGCAGCGAGGTCTCCTGGAGGTTGGGCAGGAAACGCCGACGGGTCTTGTTGTTGGCATGGCTAACGTTGTTGCCGAACTGCAGACCTTTGCCGGTCACATCGCACTTGCGGGCCATTGGAGCACCTTCACGGAATAACAAGAATGACAACCCCGGCGCACACCGCTCCGGAGGGAAGCGGCGATATAACCGAAGGGACCGGAGAGAGTCAAGGGCACCCCGAACGGCGGTTGGCGGGGGGCAGCCATCAGTCAAGCCCATGCAGGGGAAAATCCATCCGCCTATGAGGGATGGGGGCAGGGTCCTCGACGGCAATGCGTGCGCTCCATGGCTCAATGGGCACGGGCCAATTTTCTGGCGAGGTTCTCTAGCTCTGAGCTATGGAAGAGATCGATGCACTTCATCGTATTGAAATCACTAGGAACTGATCCGCCATATTTCCTGGTGGCGTAACGTTCCGCCAGCGCCCGTAGTTGGTCATACGCTTCGGTGCCTTGGTGGCCGAATTCCATGTAAGCGCTGGCTGTTGCGTTCGCGTCATCCCGATCCGCTGGATCTTTCGCGACGGCTGCCAGGCAGGCGCTGAACGCCCAGTTTTTCAGAAGATCTTTCTGACTATAGCCCTCTGTCCTTGACTCGGCGGCATCAGCACCGACTGCCAGCGCAAGCATTGCCAGAGCCAGAAGCACTCCGGTTCTCATGGAAGCGCCCATGGCGATGCGGTTCGGTATGAACATGGCATTGTCCAAAGTCATCTTCGATATGCGCAACGGCGCCTGGCAACGTCTTTCCTCGGGACGTCGCTCCTAATTTTTCCCCCGGAACCGCGCCAGCAGGTCGCGCGCCGCCATGGCCGGTGTCTGGGTTCCGGCCGTTACCGCCGATTCGGCTTCGGGCAGGCGACCGCGCACGGCGGCATCGCCGGTGAAGGCGGCCAGCAGGCTTTCGCGGATCTCATTCCACATCCAGGCGCGCGCCTGGTCGGCCCGGCGGCCGTCCAGCCGGCCGCTGGCGGCCTGGGCGTCGCGGAACCGCACGATGGTTTCCCACACCCCGTCCACCCCCTGGTTGGTCAGGGCGGAGCAGCTCAGCACCGGCACGGTCCAGTCGGGCACCGCCGGGCGCAGCAGGGCCAGGGCGTGGCGGTACTCCGCCACCGCGTGGCGGGCCTGGGCCACCAAGTCGCCATCGGCCTTGTTCACCACCACCAGGTCGGCCAGCTCCACGATGCCTTTCTTCAGTCCCTGCAGTTCATCGCCGCCCGCCGGCAGCAGCAGCAGCAGGAACAGATCCACCATGTCGGCCACCGCCGTCTCCGACTGGCCCACGCCCACCGTCTCCACCACGATGACGTCGAAGCCGGCGGCCTCGCACAACAGCATGGCCTCGCGCGTGCGCCGGGCGACCCCGCCCAGGGTGCTGCCGGCGGGAGAGGGGCGGATGAAGGCCGCCGGGTCGCGCGACAGCTGTTCCATGCGGGTCTTGTCACCCAGGATGGACCCGCCGGTGCGTTGGCTGGACGGATCGATGGCCAGCACGGCGACCTTGTGCCCGCGGTCGATGACGTGCAGGCCGAAGGCCTCGATGAAGGTGGACTTGCCCACGCCCGGCACGCCGGTGATGCCCACCCGCACCGACCGCCCGGCATGGGGCAGCAGGCGGGCCAGCAGGGCGTCGGCCTGGGCGCGGTGATCGGCGCGGGTCGATTCGATCAGGGTGATGGCCCGCGCCAGGGCCCGTCGATCCCCCGCCAGCAGCGGTTCCGCCAAGCCAGTTGGATCAGCGGGCGACTCGGGGTGCAGGGGGATGTCGGCGTTCATGACGCAACCGGCCTCAGGCAAAGGGTCCTTCGACGGTCCATACTCCAGAACTTTGGTTCGGGCGATTGCCGATGTCAAAAACGGTCGATCAGTTGGCTATCGCCTTGGTGGCCATTGGCGTGCGGCATGCAGCAGACGCAGTATCCGCACCGTGTCGCCGGCCACTTGATAGATCATGATGTAATTGGAGTGGATGACCAATTCACGAGTTCCAGCGACGCGGCCCGGCCGTCCGGCGCCATGATGCTTGGCCAAGAGGATGGCCCGTTTAGAGAAAAGATCGTCCAAAGCCAAAGCCGCCGCCAAGTTTTCCTGGGCGATATACTCCCGAATATGCTTCCGGTTGACGGTCGCGGAACGCGTCCAAATCAGCTTCACGAGGCAAAACCGGCCAGCTTGCGCCGGGCTTCGGCCCGCCATGCTTCCGCTTCGGCCTCTACCTCTTCCGCCGATACCGTGTCACCGGCATTGGCTTCATCAATACCTGCCCGGACCTCAGCCTGGAACCAAGCATCGTAGTCGGTGGCTTCCTGCTGCTTTCGCACGAAGTCGCGCATGTAATCCCGGAGCAATTGCGCGCCGGTGCGGTCATTGGCCTTGGCGGCTTCCGCGAACGCGGCTTTCAGAGTTTCGTCCACCCGGAAAGTGAAGGTCGTTTCGGTCATCGCGGAGCTCATGTGTTACAGCGCATGTACACTGTAACACGCCGCCATCACCCCATGACAGGTTCGACGGTAGCGGCGCCCACAGCACCCTCCGGCACCGGGTCCGCCGTTTGCTGCCGCGCCCACAGCTCGGCATAGGCGCCGCCCAGGGCCAGCAGGTCGGCGTGGCGGCCGCGCTCGCGCACCCGGCCCTCCTCCAGCACGATGATCTCGTCCGCCTCCACCACGGTGGACAGGCGATGGGCGATGACCAGGGTGGTGCGGCCGCGGCTGACCTCGCGCAGGTTGCGCTGGATTTCGCGTTCGGTATGGGTGTCCAGGGCGCTGGTCGCCTCATCGAACATCAGGATGGGCGGGTCCTTCAGGATGGTGCGGGCGATGGCCACGCGCTGCTTCTCGCCGCCGGACAGCTTCAGGCCACGTTCGCCCACCATGGTTTCCCAGCCGTCGGGCAACCCGGCGATAAAGCCGTCAATGTGGGCCAGGACCGCCGCGTGCTCCACCTCCGCCTGACTGGCGCTGGTGCGGCCATAGGCGACGTTGTAGCGGATGGTGTCGTTGAACAGCACCGTATCCTGCGGGACGATGCCGATGGTGGCGCGCAGGCTGGCCTGGGTGACCTGGGATATATCCTGTCCGTCGATCAGGATGCGGCCGCCGTTGGCGTCGTAGAAGCGGAACAGCAGGCGTGACAGCGTGGACTTGCCGGCGCCGCTGGGGCCGACGATGGCCACGGTGCGGCCGGCGGGCACGGTGAAGCTGACGCCCTTCAGGATGGGCCGGCGCGGGTCATAGCCGAAGGACACGTCCTCGAACCGCACCTCGCCGCCGCTGACGGCCAGGGGTCGCGCGCCGGGGGCGTCCGCCACCTCGCGGTCCACGGCCAGCAGGACGAACATCTTCTCCATGTCGATCAGGGCTTCCTTCACCCCGCGATAGACGAAGCCGAAGATGTTCAGCGGCTGATACAGTTGCAGCAGGTAGGTGTTGACCAGCACGAAGTCGCCCAGGGTCAGGGTGCCGGCCTGGATGCCGGCCGCCGCCATCCACATGACGGCCACCAGGCCAGAGGCGATGATGAAGCTTTGCCCGACGTTCAGCACCGATAGCGAGGTCTGGGTGCGCACCGCCGCCTGCTCATAGACCTTCAGCGCGCGGTCGTAGCGCTGGGCCTCATGCTCCTCATTGCCGAAGTACTTCACCGTCTCATAATTCAGCAGCGTGTCGATGGCGCGGGCGCTGGCCTTGGTGTCGCTGTCCACCATCTGGCGGCGGATGCGGGTGCGCCAGTTGGAGACGATGACGGTGAAGGTGATGTAGCCCGCCACCGCCGCGAAGGTGACCAGGGCGAACCAGATATTGAACAGGCGCCACAGGATGCCGGTGACCAGCAGGATTTCCAGCACCGTGGGCAGGATGTTGAACAGGGCGGTGGACAGCAGGGTCTCGATGGCCTTGGTGCCCCGCTCGATGGAGCGGGACAGGCCGCCCGTCTGCCGTTCCAGGTGGAAACGCAGCGACAGGCCGTGCAGGTGGCGGAACACGGTCAGCGCCGCCTTGCGCATGGCGCGCTGGGCCACCCGCTCGAACACGCTGTCGCGCAATTCGCCAAAGGCCAGCGACAGCACTCGGGCCAGGCCATAGGACAGGATGGCCAGCACCGGCACCACCGCGGCGTTGGCCTTGATGCCCTCGCCCAACTGGTCCACCGCGTGCTTGTAGAACACCGGGATGGTGACGCTGGCCGCCTTGGCGCCTAGCAGCAGCAGCATGGAGATGACCACCCGGCCGCGCGTGCCCCAGTCGCCCGCCGGCCAGATATAGGGCAGCAGCGTGGCCAGCGCCTTGGCCTCCCCCATCTGCGGGCGGGTGGGGCGGGGCTCGGGGGCGCCGGGGGCGGATGTCACGGTGGCGGTTGTCTGGGTCATCAGGTCTAGATGGGGCGGTGGAGCGGACTGCGACAGGGGCCGAGTCCTGTCTGAGCGAGGGGGCGGCCATGCCAAGGCGGGATTTTCAGCGGCGATCGTTCAGCAATTGGCGGATGGCTTCGGCCAGCAGGCGGTAGGCGCGGTCGTCGCCCTTGTCGGCGGCGGCGGCGGCCTTGTCCGCCTGGGCGCGGAACCGGGCATAGCCCTGGTCGCGCCGCAGGCTGTCACGGGCGCCGGCCGCCAGCACCGCATCCAGGCTGGAGGGTAGCTCCCCATCCGGGGGCGGTGTCTTGGATGGTTTGGCTGTTTTGGCTTTGAAGGGGGGCATTGGGGTGTGCCCTTTCGCGGGAACCGTGTGGACCCATCATGCCCTGATCAGGGCGATATCGCCAGCGACGGGCCCGGCGGCACCTGGCGGTCGGGTGGGAAGACGACGGTGACGCGGGTGCCCCCGTCCGCGGGGCATTCGACGTGCAGGGCGCCGCCGTGCAGGTCCATCAGCCGCCGGACGATGAACAGGCCCAGGCCGCTGCCGCCATGGCGCCGCCGCAGCGAGGGCTCGGCCTGCAGGAATGGCTGGGTGCCCAGGTTTTCCAGCACATAGCGCGAGATGCCGGGGCCGGTGTCCGTCACCGACAGGGCCAAGCCGTCGCGCCGGATCTCCCCCGCCACGGTCACCCGCCCGCCATCGGGCGTGAACTTCACCGCGTTGCCCACCAGGTTCAGCAGCACCTGCCGCAGGGCGGTCGGATCCAGCATGGCGTGCAGCCCCTCGGTGCCGGGGGCCACGGTGATGTCCAGATGGCGCTGAAGGTTGCCGGCCTGGATTTGACGCACGGCCACCGCGACTTCCGCCGCGATGTCCACCACCTTGTCCTCCAGCTCGAACCGGCCGGCCTCCATGCGGGCCACGTCCAGGATGTCGTTCACCAGTTCCAGCAGATGCAGGCCGCTGACCCGGATGTCCTCGGCATAGTCGGCATAGCGCGGATCGCCCACCGGGCCGTAGGTCTGCTGGGTGATCAGCTCGCTGAAGCCGATGATGGCGTTAAGGGGGGTGCGCAACTCATGGCTCATGCTGGCCAGGAAGGCCGTCTTGCTGCGGCTGGCCATTTCCGCGTCGTGCCGCGCCCGGGCCAGCTGGCCTTCCGTTTCCTTGCGCGTGGTGATGTCCATCAGCGACCCCAGAAGCCGGATTGGCCGGCTGGGGTCTTCGGCCAGTACGGCCGCGGGCCAGACGCCCTGGCCGCGCACATGGAACCACCGGGTCACGCCATCCGCGCAGACCATGGGAAGCTCCAGGTCGAAAGGGCGGCGCAGGCGCAGGGCGCCACGCACATGGGCAAAGGCCCGCGCCCGTTCCGTCTTGGGGACCATGCCCAGCACGCGCCGGGGGGCGACCTCTCCCGTCGGCAGGCGCAGCAGGGTCAGGGCTTGGCCGGACAGATGCAGGCTGCTGTTGCCCAGGTGCCAATCCCAGATGCCGACGGCGGAGCCGGCGGTGGCCAGCTCATACCGTTCCTTTTCCAGGCGCACCGCCTCGGCCGCCAAGTGTTGGGCCGTCAGGTCCAGGGCCATGCCGACATAGCCCATCCGCTCCCCCTCGCGGGCGGTGACCGGCACCGCCTCGCACAGGACCCAGACGACGCGGCCATCGTGCCGGCGGATGCGGAATTCCTCAGCGAAGCGTTCGCCGGCCTGGGTCGCGGCCAGCCAGCGGGACTGCGCCCGTTTATGGTCTTCGGGGTGGATCAGCCACCATTCCCAGCTGCCCCCCGGGTCCAGTTCCGCCGGCAGGCCGGAAATTTCGCGCAGGCGGGGGTTGCGGTAGGTGATCTGGCCGTCGGCATCGACATGGAAGATGCCGACGGGGGCCATCTCCGCCAGGGCGCTGTACCGCGCCTCGCTAAGGGCGAGGTCGCGTGTCTTGCGCGCATCGACCGCCAGGGCGCGCAGCAACACCCGGTGCAGCAGCAGGGCCGTCACCAGGACGAAGCCCACACCTTTGACCGGCGCCAGCCAGGCGGCGTGGACGCGGCCCAGCACCGTCTCCAGGAAAATGTCGGACCCTAAGACCCACACCCCGCCGAACACGGCGTAGCCCAGGCAAATCCGTGTCGCCGCCCCCAACCGCACCCCGTGTCCGTCCTTTTCGCCTGGCCGCCCGCCCTCTCGGCCGCACCCCCTCGAAAGATCAGGGGTCAGGTCGGCTGGCTTCTACCAATGGGCATACTGTAGGCACGGGCAACGATCCCGTGCAATCTGCGGAAAAAGCGGGCTGCGGAAAAGCGGGCGGCAGGATAGTCGGAATGGCTGAGCAGGGCGCCGGCAGGCTCACTCCCCGCCCAGCACCACCTCGCCATTGCCGGACTTGCCGATACGGGGCGTGCCGGTGTGCTTGGCCACCGTGATGGTGCCGCCGCCGCCCATGAACAGGTTGGGGTCCTTGGCGGTGCCGTCGAAGGTGAAATCGCCCTGGCCCAGGACGGCGACCTTCAGGGCGCTGGCGTTGCCATCGTTGATGTGCACATCGCCCTTGCCGTTGATGACCGTCTCGATCACGCCGTCCACGCGATCGGCGGAGACATCGCCATTGCCGTAGATGGCCAGGCGCAAGGTCTTGTCGACCGTGCCCAGCGACACGTCGGCCTGGCCCATCACCCGGATCTCCGCGTCGGCGGCGTGGCCCACATGCAGGTCACCACGGCCCGCGATAATGAATTTCAGCGATTCCGCCACATCGTCGACGCTGAGGTCGGCGCTTTCGACGATGTTGGCCTGCAGCGACTTGACCTTCTTCAGCGTCACCTGGGCCTTGCGCACATCCAGCACGACGTCACCGTCCAGGTCGCCGTCCACGGACAGCTCCCCGGACAATCCGGCGGCCACCAGCTTGGTCTTGGCGGGAACGGTGATGGTCAGCTCCGTCGACCGGCCGCTGCCCGACACCTGCAGGGCGCCATCCTCCGCTGCAGCGCGCACGGCCCCGCCGCTGGCCGAAATGGCGATGGTGGTGGCGCTGCTGGACGGGTGGATGATGGTGTTGCCGGCCAAGTTGGACAGGTTCACCACCTGCTGCGCCGGAAACTCCTGGCTGCTTTCGCTCAAGGCGCGGGCATCCCGGGCGGCGGCCCGCGCGGCCATCGCCGCGGCCTTGGCCTGCTGCTTGATGGACTCGACGTCCAGGCCCTTCATCGCCTCTTCCACGTCGCGGCGGATCTGGTCGGCGTCGGCCCGGCTGATGGGGGCGGCCGCCGGTGCCGGGGACGCGGGGGATATGGGCGGGATGGGTGGGATTGGCGGAATGGGCGGAATGCCGCCATCCATCTTCACGATCTTGACCGAGTGGGACGGGCTGTGGCTGCCGAACAGCATGAAGCCCAGCGAGCCGACGGCCACCAGGGCGGCGATGACGCCACCGGCAGGAATGCCCGGCGTCAGGCGCGGACGGGAGGGGAGGGCACTGGTTTCCATGGGACGCACCCTGCGCGACATCGTAGAACTCCCCCGACTATTGGCCACTTGGTCCCACCCTGTCCGCAACGTTTGCCTAAGCGTTACACTTTTAACCCGGCTGTTACACGCCCGCCAGAGGTGGTGAACCAAGGGGGACACGCCGGGAGGAGCATGCCAGCGGGGGCGGTCACCAGCCCAGACGGTTCATGGCGCCGCTGATGGTGAGGCCCGCCCGGGCGGCGATCTCCGCCAGCCGGTCCAGGTCGGGCAGGTCGGCCAGCGGGTCGGCGACGCCCAGTTCCTCGCGGTGGATGCCGCCGGTGATCAGCAGGCCGTCGATACCGGCGGCGTTGGCGCCGGCCATGTCGGTGCGCAGGCTGTCCCCCACCGCCAGGATGCGCTGGCGTGGAATATCACCCAACAGGTCGAAGCAGCGGGCGTAGACCCCGGGATAGGGCTTGCCGTGCTGGCGCACGTCGCCGCCCAGTTCCTCATACCGCCGCGCCAGCTCCCCGGCGCAGATCACCAGTTGTGGCCCGACATGCACCACCAGGTCCGGGTTGGCGCAGACCATGGGCAGCTTCAGGGCGGCGCAGGCCGCCAGGATGGGCTCGTAATCCGTCAGCGACTCGCTGAAATCGACGATGCCGGTGTTCAGGACGAAATCCGCGTCCTCCGGCCGGTCGACCTTGATACGGCCGGGCAGGTCCAGATAGACGCCGGCGTCCCGGTCGGGGCCGATGTGCAGCAGCGTCGGCCCCAGGGCGGCGTGCCAGGCGTCCGGCGGGTCGCGCAAGGCGTCGTGCGTGGCCTCGCCCGAGGTCAGCAGCGCATCGTAATGGTCCGGCGTCAGGCCCATCTCGGTCAGCCGATCGGCGGCGGCGTCCACCCGGCGGGGCGCGTTGGACAGCAGGCAGACGCGCTTGCCCCGGGCGCGCAGGGTCTTCAGGCACTCCGGCACCCCCGGATAGGGCGCGATGCCGTCATGCACCACCCCCCACAAATCCAGGATGAAACCGTCGTAACGGTCCGCCAGGTGTGACAGGCCGGTGTGCAGGGGAATGGCGGTCATAGGACTCTATAATCTCAGGATGGCAGGCGGCGGGCCATGCGCGGCTCGCCGAACAGGTAGCCCTGGCCGAAATCGATGAACAGATCCAAAAGGTCCAGCAACTGCTGGTCGGTTTCGATCTTTTCCACGATCAGGTCGATGTTGTTCCGGTCCAGCTGGCGTTTCAGCAGGGTCACCTTGTCGGGGTTGGCGAAGCGGCCGTCCGGGTCCAGCAGGCGGGCGGCATCCAGCTTGACGAAGCGGATCTCGTGCGCCGCCAGCTGGTCCCAATCGACGTCGAAGCGGTCGACCTGGTCCATGGAAAAGCGGAATCCCAGGCTGCGCAGCCCGTCCAGGAAGCCGGTGGCGAAGACGTTGCCCTGCATCAGGTCGGCCTGGCTGAGTTCGAAGATGATCTTCTGCACCAGGTTGGGGTGCTGCCCCATGAACTGCACGAACTCCTGCATGAAGGTGCCGTCGTTCAGCGTGGCGGCGGAGATGTTACAGAAGAAGCCCACGTTCTGGTGGCGCTTCTCCGTCTCGCGCAGCAACTGGACGCAACGGAACAGCAGCAGGTTGTCGATGGGCGCCATCAGCTTGTGACGCGCGGCCACACCCAGGTAACGGTCCGGCGTCAGGTAACTGCCGTCCTCCAGCCGGATGCGGGAGAAGACCTCGTAAAAGCGGTGCTTGCGCTGCGGCAGGCTGACGATGGGCTGCAGGAAGATGTCCACGCGGTCCGACCGCAACGCCTCGCGGATGCCGTTCATCACGGCGCTGTCGTCCTCCGCCGGTTCCTGTCCCGGCAGGGGACCGTAGGCTGAGCCCAGGGTGGGCGGGGCCAGAGTGGGCGTGGAAGCCCCGCGCGGGGCCGCCGGGGCAGGGGCCGGGCTTATTGCCGGATTGGCGGGCACCGGCGCCTGCGGCGGGACGGTTCCGCCCGCCGGCATCTGGTCGGCCAGGGTGCGCAGCATGCGGGCGTCGCTGACCACGGCGGCCACGGCGCCGCCGGCCTCGGCGCTGGGACGCACCAGCCGGTCCAGGGCCGCCAGCACGTCGCGCTGCCGGTCCAGCAGGCGGTCCAGCCGGTCCTCCAACCGCTCGGCCTGCTCCATGCGGGCGTAGAACTCATGCAGCAGGCCGCCGAAGACGAAAACCACCAGGCCCAGCAGCAGGCCGTAGGACCGGTCCACCCCCACGCCGGCCAGGGGCAGGGCCAGGGCGACGGCCACCGCGACGGCGACATAGCAGGCGGCGAAGATGATATGGCGCAGCACCGTCATCGCGCCGTCCCCGGTTTACCCGGAAGCCGGCTGTCCGGCCCGTCGCCGCCCCCCACTTGGTTGATTTCGTTGTAGACCTTCTGCAGATATGCGAAGTCCGCGGCGAACAGGTCTTCGATCACCCTGGTGTTGATCATGTCCAGCGTGCCCAGGCGCACCACCACCCGTGACAGGACGATGATGGTGAGATAGCTGGGATTGGCCTGCACCCGGTGGTCCTTCAGCGGCAGGATCTCGTCCCCGGCGGTGGCTAGGCGCATGACGCCGTTCCGGTGCAGCGTGCCGTCGCCGTCGCGATAGCCGATGGGCAGGGTGAATTCGAATTCCGTGCTGATGACCGACATGTCCCCTCCCTAATCCGCCCGGCGCTTCCGGTCCTTGCCGTCAGGCCGCCGGTGCCGGTGTGTGATCCGCCCCCACGGCTTGGTTGATGCTGGTGAAGCCGTCGCGGCGTAGCAGGGCGGCCAGGTCGCGCTTGATGGCGGTCACCAGGCCCGGACCCTGGTAGATCAGGGCGGAATAGACCTGCACCAGGCTGGCGCCGGCGCGGATCTTGGCATAGGCCTGCGCGCCGGAGCCCACGCCGCCCACGCCCACCAGGGGCAGCTTGCCTCCCGTCAGGCGGTAGAAGTCGCGCAACACGGCCGTCGACTTGTCGAACAGGGGCTGGCCGCTCAGGCCCCCCGCCTCCGCCCGGTGCGCCGGGCTCAGGCTGTCCGGCCGATCCAGCGTGGTGTTGGACACGATCAGGCCGTCGATGCCGCTGGCCAGCGCCACCTCGGCCACGTCCAGCTTGTCATCCGCCGTCAGGTCCGGCGCCACCTTCAGCAGCAGGGGCGTGCGGTGGGCCCCTCGCGCCTCCAGACAGGCGGCCAGCAGGTCGGTCAGCGCCTGCCGCCCCTGCAGCGAGCGCAATCCGGGCGTGTTGGGGGAGGAGACGTTGACCACCAGGTAATCGGCCAGCGGCGCCAGGCGGCGGATGCCGATGGCATAGTCGCTGGCCGAATCCGCCGTGTCCTTGTTCTTGCCGACATTGGCCCCCAGGATGCCGGTGCGGCCCAGGCCGCGCCTGTCCTCCAGCCGCCGGGCGAAAGTTTCCAGCCCCTCATTGTTGAAGCCGAAGCGGTTGATGACTCCCTCGACCTCCACGGCGCGGAACAGGCGGGGCTTGGGGTTGCCCGGCTGTGGCCGGGGCGTCACGGTGCCGGCCTCCACCAGGCCGAAGCCCAGGGCCAGCATGGCGTCCGGCACCCGCGCGTTCTTGTCGAAACCGGCGCCCAGGCCCACGGGATTGGGAAAGTTCAGGCCAAAGACCGTCTGCGCCAGGGCCGGGTCGTCCGCGCCGCCGGCGCCGACCAGCCCGGGCGGTACGGCGCCGACCTTCAGCAGGTTGATGGTCAGGTCATGCGCCCGCTCGGCATCCAGGGCGAACAGCAGCGGGCGGGCAAGGCGGTAGGCCAGGCTCATCAGGGCCTCCCCCCCGTCTCACCGATCAGGACATGATCCGGGAAGACATGGCGCCCATCCTCGCCCAGGGGCAGGGGGTCGGCCCGCAGCACCGCGCTCACCGGCAGGCCGCCATACAGGTGGGGGAACAGCTGCCCCCCGCGTGAGGGCTCATACTTCAACGCGTCACCCAGGGGGGCCGGGTCCACCGTCAGGATCAGCAGGCCGGTCTGGCCGGCGCGATGCTTGGCGGCGCTCTCCACGATCTGGGCGGCGGTGGAGAAATGGATGAAACCATCGGCCTGATCCTGCGAGGACCCGGCATAGACACCAATGGCCAGGGCCGCCAGCCATTCGTCCGCGCGGCACATATGGAAAATCACATCATTCATGCTGTCGTCCCCATCTTGGCGCCGACCCTAGAGCAGATCGCCCCAATGTGGAATCACCTTTGGGCCTTAATCTGCTCGCCGACGGACCGGGCTTGATCGCCATACGGCCGGTAGCAGGTTGGGAAAATGCGTGAGTCGCAAATTGAGAAGAACGGCGCAGGCATCGTCGCAAAATGATAATGCCGCGAGGGGGAAATTTTGTGACGGCCGGCGCGACGCAAACGGAAAGCCGCCGGATGCCTATGGAAAGCGCCGCCACCACTGTCGCGCTCAACCTTGGATCGTCGTGGCACCGCTCTTGCGTGTAGTGGGGACACACGCAATAGAGGGGAACGGAACCATGAGCCTGCTGGACGCGCCGCATCGTGATGAAACCCTGAGCGCCGGCTTTCTGACGCTGGGCGCCTCTTTGGCGGGCGCCCCCACCACCCACACCCAAGCCCCCCTGAAGCCCACCACCGAAATGCTCGCGGCCGGCGCCCGCGCTGGCGGCGTCAGCGTCGCCACCGCCTGGGCCATCTACACGTCCATGCTCAAGTCGGCCTGACGCCGACCGGGATGCTCAAGTCGGCCTGACGCCAAGCGATCAGCCTGGATTCAGTCCAAGTCGAAGCCGTGCAGGTGGAAAGGCTCGTCGCCCCACGGGTCGTCGTGCGGCGACGCCGGTTTGGGCGCGGTCGGCAGCGATAGCGGCGGCAGGGCGATCTCGGGCACCTGCCCCGGCACATGCAAGAAGTCGCGCGTGATGCGCACCGCCTCCGCCAGGCCCACGCGCTGCGGTTCCACCCCGCCGGGGAAGGCGCCTTTCAGGCGGCTGGGCATCATCGGGTCCAGCAGGACGAACACGCCCGTATCGTCGGCCCGCCGCACCAGCCGGCCGAAGGCCTGGCGCAGCCGCAGCCGGGTGATCATGTCGTCGTAATGCCGCCGGCGGGCGGTGCGGTCGAAATAATCGCGCCGTGCCTTGTGCAGGATGTCGGGCCGGGGCCACGGCACGCGGTCGAAGACGATCAGGCGCAGGGACCGGCCGGGCACGTCCACGCCGTCGCGCACCGCGTCGGTGCCCAGCAGGCAGGCGTTGTCCTCACCCCGAAAGATGTCCACCAGCGTGGCCACGTCCAGCCCGTCCAGATGCTGGGACAGCAGCGGCAGGCCGGCGGCTTCCAGCGGCGCGCCGATGCGCTCATGCACGGCGCGCAGACGCTGCACCGCCGTGAACAGGCCGATGGCGCCCCCGCCGGACGCCAGGAACAGCTCGCGATAGGCGGCGGCCACCTGGGCCAGATCGTCCTTGCGCACGTCGTTGACGATCAGCACCCGCGTCTGGTTGGCGTAGTCGAAGGGCGAGGGCACCTGGGCGCGCAGGGCGGGACGGGGCAGGTGGACGGCGCCGGTGCGCACTTGGGCCGCCTGCCAGTCCGCCTCCACATCGCCCGTGCCGTCCGTCAGGGTGGCGGAGGTCATGACCAGGCCGTGGGCCTGCGCGCCCAGGATCTGGGCCAGGGGCCAGGTGGGGTCCACCCAGTGGCGGTACATGCCCACGTCCAGGTCGCGTCCGTCCTGCCGCTCCACCCCGAACCAGTCGACGTAGCGGTTGGGTGTCTCCTCGGCCAGGGCGGCGAGCATCTGGCGCCAGCCGCCGATCTCGTTGGCCGACCTGCGCTTCAGGCTGCGGGCGATGGCGTCGATGCGGCGGCGGGTGTCGCTCTCCAGCTCATCCGACTCGTCGTCCAGCCGCTCACGCAGCCGGTCGGCCAGCGCTTCCAGCGGGGCGGACAGCTCGCCCAAGGCGGCGGACAGCGCCTGTGCCGCCTCCAGCACGCCGTCCACCAGGGGCTGGACCTCCACCTCCAGGCTGTAGGGGTTGTCCGGGCCGTGGGCGCGGGCATAGACCTGGGCGCGCACCTGGGCCAGGAAGGCCTCCGTCGGGCCCACGGGCTCCCCTCCGCCCACGCGCTGCGGCCAGGCTTCGCCCGGCAGGGTGCGGGCGGCGCGGGCGATCTCATCCAGCAGGCGGTTGGCGTGGTCGTCGCCGCCGATCAGATCCTCCACCCGGCGGCGCAGGCCTCGCGCCCGGCTGCGCCCGCCGCTTTCGGCGCCCAGCAGCCAGCGGCGCAGCTCCGCCGTCTCGAACCCCGTCAGGTGGCCGGCGAAGGCGTTGTCGGCGGCGTCGAAGACGTGGTGGCCCTCATCGAAGACATAGCGGGTGGGGATGTAGGCGTCGTCCCCGCCGCCCAGCGCCGCCTGGATCATGACCAGGGCGTGGTTGGCGATGACGATGTCGGCCCGCCGCGCCCGGCGCACGCTCTTCTCGATGAAGCATTTGGTGTAGTGGCTGCAGGCGCTGTAGACGCATTCGCCCCGCCGGTCGGCCAGCGCCAGGGTGCGGCCCTTGCCCAGCAGATCCACCAGCCAGCCGGGGAAGTCGCCGCCCTGCATGTCGCCGTCGCGGGTGGCGGCGGCCCAGCGCGCCATCAGGCCGATGGCCACCGCGTACTGCGGATTGGCGGTGGCGACGCCGGCCGCTTCCTCCAGGTTCAGCAGGCACAGGTAATTCTCCCGCCCCTTGCGGATCACGACCTTGCGCGCCTTGGTGGCCGGGTCGCGGTGCAGGCGGTCCATCTCCTTGTCGATCTGGTGCTGCAACTGGCGGGTATAGGTGGAAATCCAGACGGGGCCCTTGTTCTTCTCCGCCCACACCGTGGCCGGCGCCAGGTAGCCCAGGGTCTTGCCCACGCCCGTGCCCGCCTCCGCCAGCACCATATTGGGCTCCCCCTCCATATCGCGGGGGGTGAAGGCGGTGGAGACGGCGCTGGCATAGTCCGACTGCTGTGGCCGGGGCTCCGCCTGCTGACCGTTCATCACCAGGTCGGCCAGGCGGCGGCGGGCCTCGGCCGGCTCCACCGGCAGATGGCCGGGCGGCGGCTCCGGCGCCTCCGCCTGCCATTCCTTCATGCCCGCCCACACCTGATAGGCGCGGATGGCGCCGCCCCGCCAGCGTGACTTTTCCGGGCCCGCCGGCGCCCCCAGGGCCGCCAGCACCAGGGGCGACCACAGCCAGGTGCCCACTTGGCCACCGCCCTCTTGGCCCTCCCCGCCCATGGCCCAGGCCAGCCCGATGGGGTCGGAGCGCTGGTCGTCGACCGGACCCATCAGCTCGCGCAGCAGCGCCTCCGCGGCGCGCGCCAGGGTCAGGGCCTCGCCCTCCGCGTCCGCCGGTTGGGGCAGGCCCAGGGCCTGGGCCAAACCGCGCGGCGTGGGTAGGCAGAAGGTGGCCGGCCGCACGAAGGCGTACAGCTCCAACAGATCATAGCCCTGGATCAACTTGTCGGTGCCCAGGCGCCGGGCGGTGGCGCGGGCATGGCACAGCAGGTGCGGCTTGGCCAGGGCGCGGCGCACCGCCTCCCCCTTGTCGATCACCTCCACCTCGCCGTCAGGGCTCAGCCAAACGGCCTGGCGGGCGCCCGGCACCAGGGCCGGGGCGTCGGGCACCAGCAGGCGGCGGGGCCCGGTCGGGGCGGACACCAGGCTGGGCGGCGGCGGCTTGCCGCCAGGCGAGGGAGGGGAAGGCTCGGTCATGGCGAGCGGAGTATAGACGGCGATTCGCGGCATTTCATGAACAAAAGCGGTACACCCCGCCCCGGCGATTGCCGGCATCAGGCGCGACCGGAGTAGCCCGTCTTTCGGCGGAACCAATCCCACCGGCCGCCGTTCCCCATCCCAGGCCCAAACCAGGTTGCTCATCCTGAGCGGCCCCGGAGCGGCAACCCCGGAGCGGCAACCCCGGAGCGATTGACATCAAGGCCCGTTGCAGAGGCCGGATCGGAGGAAATCATGGACCAAGGTGTGGTTAAGGCCCTGGCTGGGGATCTGGAAGGAATGTTGCGGCGCTGCGTGGCCACCAGCCCTGAGGCGGCGGCGCTGCTGCGGGACCTGCGGCCCATCCTGGACGACGCCAAGGCGGGCCGCGTGTTGGCCCCCATGGCGGACATACCGGGCGACTGGTTCTTCATGGAGGGCGGGTTGCGCCGAAACCGCCCCCTGGCCGAAGCCTATGCCCGGTTCAAGCGGCAGGTGACCGACGCTGACAATCCGGCGTTCAGCCGGGCCAAGGATCGCATACCCCACTACGCCTGAATCCGAGGCCTGAGGCGTCGTCCCGCACGAAAGCGATAGCGGCCCCCTGGCTTGGCGGCCAGGGGCCGGCCTGTTGGGATATGCCCCTTTGCCGCGCAGGTGTTCCCCCTAATTCAACGCTGGGCACCAGACGGGTGCGCGAGGCGGCGGAGGGGGATGGTGCCGGACAGTCGTTTCTTCGGTGCGGGCGACCGGTCCATGGCGGACTGGATCGACGCCGACATACCCGATGGACGCTTGCTGATCGGCCCCACCCGCGGCGTGCCGCCCTTATGCGGCGCTATTCCCTTGTCAGCACCACGCTGGGCCCGGTGTGGCAGGACCTGCGGCTGATCCGCTATCTGCGAAGCCTGGATGAGGTCGGCCGCCTGCGCCTGCGCCGGTTGGTGGAGGGCGTGGACTTTCGCGTCAGCGACGCCGCGCTCGTCGATCGCACCTTGCATGACTTGGCGGCGGGCACGCTCAGCGCCTTCCTCATCCCCCATGCGGCGGCCCCGCTTTTGCCGCCGCCCGTGGACCCGCCCCGGCACGACCCGGGGGACGAGGACCCGCCGGGCCAGCCCGCGCAATGGTCGGTGACCGACCGCGTCGTCGCCACGCTGCGCCGCTGCGTGCCCCTGCTGCCGCGCGAGATGCAGCAGGCGGCCAAAAGCCTGTTCACGCGTGAGACGCTGTACTGGCTGGCCGGCTTCCTGGTGGTTTGGGCTGGCGGACACCTGGCGGGCTATGGCGAGGCCATCGACGGTGTCCTGCTGCTCGTGGGCTACGCCATGGTGGGCTGGTCGGTGTTCGAGGGTTTGAACGATCTTGGCCACGGCGTCGTCCTGGCCACCACCGCCAAGACCCCGCACGATTTGGACGAAGCCGCCAAGCGCACCGCCGCCGGCCTCACCATCCTGACCATCAACGCCCTCATCGCCTTGATTGCCAAGGTCAAGCCGGCGTCGGGCGGCAAGCGCCCGGTGGTCGAGGAACCGCCACCCCCACCGGCCGACCCGCCGCTGCCGCCGAGGAAGGTGGCGGAGCCGGTTAAAACGGAAGTGCTGCCCCCGCCGCTAAAGCCGCTGCCGAAGCCGCCCGATGTCAAGGCACTCGCCTATAAGCCGACCTCCGGCGTGTTGCTGCAGACGAAGCCAGGGCAGACGACCACGATTCTGGGCTCCTACACCAACGATATGAAGTCGATCGTCGACGAGCTTGGGAACGTGAAGAGCACGGATCTTGGTCCGCGTAAGGATGATTTTAACGTCTTAAACGTTCCGGATGAGCTGTATAAATCTCCCCAGCAGTTCTGGAGCGAATACAATGAACCATGGCTCAAAAACGCCATTGATCGTGGCGACAATTTCCTCATGGTCACGAAGCCGGCGTTTGATGTGACGGATATAAGGACCGGGGCTAGCGTTCTGGCCCGCCCCAATCCCATCACCGGGCAAATGGAGCTCAGTGGGTTTGGTCGTGAGTATTTAACGATGCGCCGTGCCGGCTATGTTTATCAAGATGGGATGATGGTGAAATGAATTCGAATTTTAGACTAGAGGATATTGTGATGCTGGAGATGGGTGATATAATTTCCGCTTACAAATTAACAATTTATGCCATCAGTGACAGAGAGGTTTTGCTGAAGTCGCGCGAATATGCAATAGACGTGATCGCGGATAGAGACGGTGTTAGTCTTGTATATTTTGACAAGAGAGAAAAATATATCAAAGGATACAATATATTTCGATTCCTGGTGGATAAACGCCGAAATAAACTCGATTTGGCGAAAAATCAACCACCGACACACAGCTATGCGGAGTTTATTGAACTTCAGACCCGGAGCCTGGCGAACCATCTGCGAAAAGCGGCGCAGGACATTTTGAGCGGATCCACGGAATGGATTAAGGCGTACTCCTGGCCAGCTCTGCCGCCAGCGAGCGAGATCGCCCCCTTTATCTGATAGGGAAAGCCAAAGCCGGTTAGCTCAATAATTGTAAAGGAAGTGGGCAGGATGGCATGGATCAGGAGCGCCTCAAGCAATCTGCCCTCCAATTGGAGGAGATGTCGCGCCGCCACGCGACGATCGACGCGGAAGCGAAACGGTTTGCCGATGCGATCGCGGCCGTGATCGTCGACGTGAAGGCGAAATAGGATTCAGGCGCTACTCGATCATATATCTGGGGACTATTTTTTCGATAAAGGCACTCCGGGAAAATACCTGCCTGAAGCGGTTATAGATCCCGTGACGCCCGGAAACTACAACGTGAAACCGCTGTTTTGAGGAGAAAATAATGCGTAAAGTAATTTACGACGATGGCGGGATCGCTATTATTAATAGTGATGGAAAGTTCTATATTAGGTATGATGCGGGTGCGCATCAAATAAAGATTAGGGAGGATGGGATATCTGAAGATGAAGCCAATCTGGCAATGGCTGGAACCGTCGAGGCGACACGTGTGTTGTTCGCTGTGCAAAGACGTTTACAGCTTTCTGGGGTTGATCCTTATGTATCAAATGTGTAAATCCAGATATTAATGCAGTAATTTTGGTTTTTCTGGTGGGAATTTTCTGCATATTTGAAATGGTAAGGGTCTCTTGACAACGGGCTGGCTTCCCGGCTAGCGCGCTCACGGCCCAACATCACCGCGATATCGTAGATCGCCTGAAACAACAACCCTACGGGCGCCTCGATGCGGGCAGATCACGGACAGGCTGTGCGAAACCATCGCCCCAGCATCTGCGGCAGGATGGCGGCGGTCTTGAACGCCGTTTCCCCGCCATGCAGCAAGGGGGGGATTCCCCCCGGTGCCAGGTTGGCATTTCCCGGAAAATAGAACAGCGTGTAGTCCATGGATGGACCCTCCCACGAGAAAGCGGGCGTTATGACGGCTGGCGTCGGCCATCAGCGGGACCGGCGCCCTTCGCTGCGCCGCGCCCTCCGCTGGGCGCAGGCGGGACTGCTCGCGGCGGTGGTGCTCAGCCTGGGATGGGTTTGCCTTTATGCCGTGGTCGATCCGCCGGGCACGCCGCTGATGCTCATCCGCCGGATGCAGGGCGTGCCTACCCAGGGATGGACGCCCGTGCCCCTGGATCGCATCGCCCCGGCCCTGCAGCGCGCCGTCATCGGGGCGGAGGACAGCCGCTTCTGCAGCCACCATGGCGTGGACTGGGAGGCGGTGGACGCCGCCATGGACGAGGATGAGGAAGGCCATAAGCTGCGCGGCGCCAGCACCATCAGCCAGCAGACGGCCAAGAACGCCTTCCTCTGGCCCGGCCGCACCTGGCTGCGCAAGGGGGTGGAGTTCGGCTTTACCGAGCTGATCGAGCTGGTGTGGGGCAAGCGCCGCATCCTGGAGATGTATCTGAACATCGTGGAATGGGGCGACGGCCTCTATGGGGCGGAGGCCGCGTCCCGCGCTTATTTCGGCGTGCCGGCCGCCGCCCTGTCGCCGTCCCAGGCGGCGGCGCTGGCCGCCGTGCTGCCCAGCCCGCGCAAATGGAACGCGCGCCACCCCGGCCCCTACGTCGCCCGCCGCATCGGCATCCTGGAACAGCGCGCCGCCCTGGTCGCCCGCGACGGCCTGGACGCCTGTCTCAGGCGGTGATGACCATGCCCTGTGCGACGCCCCGACGCGCGTCCACGTCCCTTGTGCTCCGCCGTGAGAATAACTATTAATTTCCAGGACGCCCCGGCCGATCCTCCGGTCGATCCTTTGGTCGATTCTGGGGCGGCCCCTTTCAAGGGCCCCTCACCGGGCCTGAGGCATGGACGAATGCACATTTCCCCCCGCCCCGCCGACCTTCCCGCCGGGCCCGACCATGAGACCGTTCCCGCCGACGCCCGGCCCCTGAGCCGCGCCGCCAAGGGCGAGGTGGGGCGGGTGGTCCGCGTCGGCCTGAACGGCGCCCTGCACGACAGCCTGGACCCCGATGAGCTGGAGCGCCGGTTGCTGGAAATCGGCTTTGTCGAGGGCGCGCGGGTGGAAATCCTGCACGAAGGCCTGTTCGGCCGCGACCCCATCGCGGTGAAGGTGGATGACATGCGCGTGGCCCTGCGCCGCCGCGAGGCCGAGGCCATCCTGGTCACCCGTTGGCAGCCGGCCTCCCTGCACGCCGTCGCCGAAGACCGCCGGTCATGAACGCCGTCACCCCCGTTCTCCAAACCGGCGCGCCGCGCATGGCGCTGGTCGGCAACCCCAATTGCGGCAAGACCGCGCTGTTCAACGCCCTGACCGGCAGCCGGCAGAAGGTCGCCAACTACGCCGGCGTGACGGTGGAGCGCAAGGAAGGCAGCTTCACCACGCCGGAGGGGCGGCGCGTCCAGGTGCTGGACCTGCCCGGCACCTATTCCTTACGCGCCCGCAGCCCGGATGAGGAGGTGACGCGCGACGTCGTGCTGGGCCGCTTCAAGGGCGAGGCGGAGCCCGACCTGCTGGTCTGCGTGGCCGACGCCACCAACCTGCGCCTGGTCTTGCGCCTGGTGTTGGAACTGAAGCAGGTGGGCCGGCCGCTGCTGCTGGCCCTCAACATGTTCGACATCGCCAAGCATCGCGGCATCGAGATCGACGTGGACCGTCTGGCGGCCGAACTGGGCGTGCCGGTGGTGCCCACCGTGGCGGTGCGCAAGGCCGGCACGGTCGACCTGCTGAAGCATATCGACGCCCAGGTCGTCGACCTGGCCCTGGCCGCCGCCCAGGGGGTGAGTCAGGGGGCGAACACCTGGCACGAGCCCTCGGCGGAGGAGGTGCGCGCCACCCACCGCGAGGCCGACCGCATCATCAAGCTGGCGGTGCGTCCGCCGACCAAACCCGACACCTGGACCACCCGGCTGGACGCTGTGCTGCTGAACCCGGTGGCGGGGCTGCTGATCCTGCTGACCGTGCTGTTCTTCATGTTCCAGGCGGTGTTCACCTGGGCGCAGCCGGCCATGGACGGCATCAAGGCCGGCTTCGACGCCCTGGCCGCCTGGGTCAACGGCGCCATGCCGGACGGCATCCTGCGCAGCCTGATCACCGACGGCATCATCGCCGGCGTGGGCAGCATCGTCGTCTTCCTGCCGCAGATCGTCATCCTGTTCACCTTCATCATCCTGCTGGAAGACTTCGGCTACATGCCGCGCGCGGCCTTCCTGATGGACAAGATCATGGGCGGGGCGGGCCTGCACGGCCGCGCCTTCATTCCCCTGCTGTCCAGCTTCGCCTGCGCCATTCCCGGCATCATGGCCACGCGCGTCATCGATAACCGGCGCGACCGGCTGGCCACCATCATGGTGGCGCCGCTGATGACCTGTTCCGCCCGCATCCCCGTCTACACCCTGATCATCTCCGCCTTCGTGCCGGATCGGCCGGTGGCGGGCGTGTTCGCGCTGCAGGGGCTGGTGATGTTCGGCCTCTACGCCGCGGGCATCCTCAGCGCTTTGCTGGTGGCCTTCGTCATGCGGCGCCTGGTGTGGCGCGGCACGGTGGAGCCCTTCCTGATGGAGTTGCCGGCCTACAAGGTGCCGGACGCCAAGAACGTGGTGATGAGCGTGTGGACCCGGGCCAAGGCCTTCCTGCAGCGGGCCGGCACCACCATCCTCAGCATCATGATCCTGATCTGGTTCCTCAGCTCCTTCCCCGGCGCGCCGGAGGGGGCGACCGAACCCGCCATCGACTACAGCATCGCCGGCATGATCGGCCATTGGCTGCAGCCCTTGGTGGCCCCCATCGGCTTCAACTGGCAGATGACCGTGGCGCTGATCCCCGGCATGGCCGCGCGCGAGGTGGCGGTGGCGGCCCTCGGCACCGTCTACGCCGTGGGCGGGGGGGAGGAGAACGTGACCGCCCTGATGGACACGCTGGGCCACAGCTGGTCCCTGGCGACGGCGCTGTCCTTCCTGGCCTGGTACATCTTCGCGCCGCAGTGCGCCTCCACCCTGGCGGTGGTGCGGCGGGAAACCAACTCGCTGAAATGGCCGGTCATCATGTTCGTCTACATGCTGACGCTGGCCTACCTGGCGTCGCTGGCCACCTACCACGTCGCCGCCAGCCTGGGCTGGGCGTAAGGAGGACACCATGATTCAGCAAGCGATCGTGGGGGTAATCGTGGTGGCGGCGCTGGCTTGGGTCCTGCGTCCCACCCTCCGGCGCGCCCTCCGCCGCCGCCAGGTCGCGGCCGGCAAGGCGCCGGGCCCCTGCGGCTCCGACAGCTGCAACTGCGGCAGCTGAAGCGCACCCTAAACCGGCCAACCAGGAGCGCACCGGGCTGGCAACGCCAGCCTAGAGAAGATCGCCCAAAGGTGGAATCGCCTTTGGGCGTGAATCTGCTCGCGGGACAGACTCAGCGAGAGTTGGCTGCGTCTGGTTTTACGCAGCCAACTCTAGGCCCCGACTGGGGCCGCCGGAGCGTTTCGGGGAGCGTAGCGGACTGAAACGCGAGGACAAGCCAAAGGCCCGGACGGGCCTGCCGGCGCTTGAGGCAAACGAACAGAACCGAAATTCATTTCGGCGCGGGCCGCGTCGCCAGGCGCCATTGCGTGGCTTGGCTGTAGCGCTTGGCCAGGAAGTGGTAGGTGCGCTTCAGCAAGGCTTCCAGGGCGGGGCTTTTTTCCACCGTCACGTTCAGCCATCCGTCCAGCACCTCATCCCAGGGCAGCAGGGACTGGTGCAGGTCGTCGCGCATTTCCCGGATATAGCTGATGTTCTGGTCGAACTTCCTCAGCATGGCCAGGATTTCGCCGGTCTGGGCGTCGACCTGGGCGAATCGGGATTCCAGGTCGGTGATGGGCGGCAGCGACAGGGTCTGCATCCGCACGATCTCCTCCTTCACCAGCCGCTCCGCCTTGTAGATGCGGTGGGCGGTTTCCAGCCCCTGGCGGACGAGGTGCAGGGCCTGGGCCCGTTCGCGCAGCGCCTCGATGTAGGATAGTTCCTTGGCCAGCATGTCGATGTGCAGGCCGATCTCCTCCTCCGGATCGCCCGCCAGCGACAGCCGGTTGGCCATCATCCGGAAGGCTTCGTGCACGCGGGCCTTGGTGTTGGGATCCTCCACCACCTGTTCCAGTTGCTCCGGGCTGGAAACGACGGTTTCGCCGCCCGTCAGCCAGGTCACCAGCTGCACCGTCAGGCGGCCGCGCGCCACGTTGTAATGGCGGTCGTCCACCCGCCAGCTGGCAGAACCGTCGATCAACTCATTCGGGATGGTGTCGCCGGGGCGGATTTCGCGCACATAGCGCAGGCCCTTGGCCGCCATGGTCAGCAACTGTCCGTCGAAGGACTTCGGCTGGATGTCGAACTCGTTGTACAGCTTCTCGATGGGCACCTCGACGTCCAGCTTGCCCAGCTTCATGCACATCACCGGCTCATCGTTCGTCTTGGACAGGATGAAGCGGCAGCCATCGACGGTGAAAAGCTTGTGCTCGAACAGGAAGTGCGTGCTGCGGTTGGCCGCGGGCTGAATGCCTGTGCTCATGGGCGCTGGACGACTCCAGATGGCGAACGGAGCCCCGCCCCGGGGCTGGGCGTGACAAGGGGTGTCACAGTACCACGTTTCAGGCCGGGGCTGCATCGGCATGGGGGTAGGATGGACGGCCCCCCGGCTGTGACAGGAAACCTCTTTCCGTCCCGGGCGGCGCACGGTAGTTTTGCCGGCTTCGGGGTTTCCTTGCGGAAACGTCCCTCGGTCATTCACGGTCACCGGCTGGCGCGCGGCCCCCATCGCCGCGCCGGCCGGTCGCGCTTTCAGGTCCGGATGGGTCCGGACGAATTTCGGGGTCCTATGACGCAATCGCCGGCTGTCGCCGTGGCCGACCAAGCCAACACTGCCATCCAGGTGCGGGATCTGCACAAGCGGTTTGGCGAGACGGAAGTGCTGAAGGGCGTTTCCCTGACGGCGCGGGATGGCGACGTCATCTCCCTCATCGGCTCGTCCGGTTCGGGCAAGAGCACGCTGCTGCGTTGCATCAACCTGCTGGAGACGCCGGATGAGGGCCAGGTCTGGGTCAATGGCGAGCTGATCCGCATGGGCCGGGACCGGCGGGGCCATGCCGTTCCCGCCGACCGCAAACAGGTGGACCGCATCCGCCAGCGCCTGGGCATGGTGTTCCAGGGGTTCAACCTGTGGACCCATATGACGGTGTTGGAAAACGTCATCGAGGCGCCGGTGCATGTCCTGGGCGTGCCGAGGGGTGAGGCGGTGGACCGCGCCAAGGCCCTGCTGGACAAGGTGGGCCTGGGCCAGCGCCAGGACTATTACCCCAGCCAGCTGTCGGGCGGGCAGCAGCAGCGCGCCGCCATCGCGCGCATGCTGGCGATGCAGCCCCGTGTCATGCTGTTCGACGAACCAACCTCGGCGCTGGACCCGGAGCTGGTGGGTGAGGTGCTGCGCGTCATCCGCCAACTGGCGGATGAGGGCGCCACCATGCTGATCGTCACCCATGAGATGGCCTTCGCCCGTGACGTCTCCTCCCACGTGCTGTTCCTGCACCAGGGCCGGGTGGAGGAGGAGGGGACGCCCGATGAGGTGTTCGGCAACCCCCGCAGTGAACGCTGCCGACAATTCCTGGCCCGGGGCGCCTGAGGCATACTGGACAACAAAGAGCGGCGGCCGATCGGACACGGGGTGTTGATGCGGACCGTCCCATCCTTGGTTTCGTAGGGGGTTTCATGAAGAAGCTGGTCTTGGGCCTGATCGCGGTGGCGGTGGTCGCCGGTGCCGCCTACCTGGCGACGCATCGCACGCCGTCCGACGCGGGCGGTCCCGCCATCACCGACCAGGGGGTCCCCAATCCCCTGCGTGTGGCGACGGAAGGCGCCTACCCGCCCTTCAACGTGGCGGAGCCCGACGGCACCCTGAAGGGGTTCGACATCGACCTGGCGCGCGACCTGTGCCGCCGCATGGGCGTGAAGTGCGAGATCTCCGCCCAGGCTTGGGACGGAATCATCCCCGCCTTGCAGGCCGGCAAGTATGACGTGATCCTGGCCGGCATGTCGGCCACGGACGAGCGCCGCCAGGCCGTGGACTTCACCGTCCCCTACGTGCTGACCCCCGCCTATTTCGTGGCGCCCAAGGACAGCCCGCTGACCAAGATCGACTTCGGCCTGCAACGGCTGGACCTGGCCAACATGGACGAGGCCTCGACCCAGGCGCTCGACAAGCTGAAGGCGGCGTTGAAGGGCAAGACGGTGGGGGTGCAGGTCGCCACCATCCATGCCAGCTTCCTGGACACCTACCTGGGCGACACCATCACCATCCGTCGTTACGACACGCTGCAGAACCTGTCGCTGGACCTGGCGACCGGCCGCGTCGACGCCGGCCTGGCCGACATGACGGGCTGGCAGCCCTTCCTGGAGGGGGCGGATGGCCAGAACGCCGCCACCTTCGGCCCCGGAATCACCGGCGGCCTGCTGGGCCCCGGCATCGCCGCCGCCCTGCGCAAGGGGGATGGCCGCTTGCTGGACGCGCTGAACAACGCCATGAACGCCGCCAAGGAAGACGGCACGATGAAGAAGCTGGCGGAGCAGTGGTTCCACTTCGACGCGTCGGCGCATTGAGTTTTCCCTCAAGCGCCGGGCGCGGCCATCCGGCCGCTTGGCTATCCTCGCTGCGCCCCCTTTACGTTGACTGGGCGGTGCTCGCTCCGGCGGCCGCGGTCGCGGCCTAGGGCCCTAGCAGGCCCGCCCGGCGTCTGAGGCATGAGAGACAAGCGTAGCGACTAGGCCCCGACCGGGGCCGCCGGAGATTTCCGGGGAACGTAGTGGACTGGAAATCGAGGACAAGCCAAGGGCCGGATGGCCCGCCGGCGTCTGAGGAATTGGCACGGTAATGATAGACCTTCTGGGCTTTGGTGGCCGGGGCTGGGGCTTGCAACTGCTGCAGGGCATGGGGATGACCCTGCTGGTGGCGGTGTCGGCCTATCTATGGGGGCTGCTGCTGGGCGGGGCGGCGGCGGCGTTGAAGCTGTCCGGCCACCGGGGTGGACGGGTGGCGGCCGATGTCTACACCACCATCGTGCGCGGCGTGCCCTCCCTCCTGGTCATCTATCTGCTGTTCTTCGGCGGCAACAGCGCCGCCACCTGGGTGGTCAGCCTGCTGGGCTTCAATGGCCCGGTGGAGCTGTCGGCCCTGCCCGTCGGCATCCTGGCGGTGGGCACGGTGTCCGGCGCCTATTCCGCTGAGGTGCTGCGCGGCGGCGCCCTGGCCGTGCCCCATGGCCAGGTGGAGGCGGCGAAGGCCCTGGGCATGAACCGCTGGCTGACCTTTCGCCGGGTGATGCTGCCCCAAGTCCTGCGCTATGCCCTGCCGGGCCTGGGCAATGTCTGGCAGTTGACGCTCAAGGACACCTCGCTGGTTTCCGTCGTGGCCCTGGTGGAGCTGATGCGCGTGGCCTATCTGGCCCAGGGCGCCACCCGCCAGCCCTTCCTGTTCTTCACCACCGCCGGCGTGCTGTACCTGGGCATGGCCGGCCTGTCGGGCCGCCTGTTCGCCCGGGCCGAGCTGTGGGCCGGGCGGGGCGTGCGGAGGGCCGCGCGATGAATGCCTCCCTGTTGTCCACGCTGGTGGCGGCCCTGCCGCGGTTCGCGGCCGGGGCCAGCCTGACCGTTCAACTGGTGACGCTGTCGTTGCTGGTGGGCTTGGTGCTGGCGACCGTTGTCGCCGTGATGCGGCTGTCGCATCTGCCGCCCCTGCGCTGGCTGGCGCGCGGCTACATCCACGTCTTCCGCTCCACCCCGCTGCTGGTTCAGATTTTCCTGATCTATTACGGTCTGGGCCAATTCGACGCCGTGCGCCAGAGCGTGCTGTGGCCCCTCCTGCGGGAGCCCTATTGGTGCGCCATCATCGCCTTCACCCTCAACACCGGCGCGTACACGGCGGAGATCATGCGCGGCGGTATCGAGGCCGTGCCCCATGGCCAGATCGAGGCGGCCAAGGCCTGCGGCATGAACGGCAGCCTGCTGTTCCGGCGCATCGTCCTGCCCCAAGCCTTCCGTCTGGCGCTGCCCGCCTATGGCAATGAGATCATCCTGATGCTGCAGGGCAGCGCGCTGGCCAGCACCATCACCCTGATGGACCTGACGGGCGTGGCCAAGGACATCGCCTCGCGCACCTATCAGCCCATCGAGGCCTTCTGCTTGGCCGGGGCGATCTACCTGGGTATGAGCTTCCTCATCACCCGGGGCGTGCAATTGGCGGAGCGGCGGCTCAGCCCAGCCCGGCGGTGAGCTTGGTCGCAGGGAACCGTTTTGTCCGTTTCCCCTTGAGTTGGCGCCGGATTGCTCTGCATAAAGGCGGAAATATCCCTCCATCTTTCCCAAGCAGGATCATGACGAAGACCTCCCGCAAGGCTCCGCGCGGCCGTGGTTTGCGCGCCGCCACCTCTCTGCTGGCCACGTCCCTGTTGACCGCCGCCGCCGGCATGGCGACGCCGGCCCTGGCCGCTGATCGCGATCCCGACCTGCTGGCCCTGGGTATCGGCATTTATGACCAGTCCTGGATCGACCCGCCCGCCTTCTTCCAGGTGGACGCCGACACCCCGCATGACCGCAGCCAGTTCGTCACCGCCGAATACCGTTTCGGCTGGTCGCTGGTGAAGGTGGACGACTGGTTCGCCATCAAGCCGCTGGTGGGCGTGATGGAAACCTTCAAGGGCAGCTTCTACGGCTATGGCGGCCTGCAGGCGGACTTCACCTGGGGGCCGTTCTTCATCACCCCCAGCGCCGCCGCCGGCTATTACGCCCATGGCGACGGCAAGGACATGGGCTATCCCCTGGAGTTCCGCACCCAGATCGAGACCGGCTACCGCTTCACCAACGGCGACCGCTTCTCCATCGCGCTCAGCCACATCTCGAATGCCGAGCTGGGCAAGACCGTCACCATCCCGGGCACCCCGCGCACCCGCACGGTCAACCCCGGCGCCAACAACCTGGTGGCCTATTACAGCTTCGCCCTCTGATCCTTCAGCCGAAGGCGAATGAAAGAGCGGCGCGGAAGGGGCACTTCCGCGCCGTTTCTTTTGGGCGGCAGGCGCCGAGGCGTGGACATGCCAAAAGGCCGGCACCAATCTGTCCGTCCCACATCGTGCCATGACTGTCTTGTAAGGGGATTTGGTGGAGCCGAGGAGGATCGAACTCCCGACCTACGCATTGCGAACGCGTCGCTCTCCCAGCTGAGCTACGGCCCCACACTCAAATCCGGCGGCGGGCATAGTCCCGGGCGCCTGAAGTGGGCGGGATAATGCTCAGGGCGACCCCGCCTGTCAAGCGGCCATTCTGCCGGCCGGGCGGAATATCCGTCCTGCGGTGAAGCACTGCCCATTCCAGGTCCCTGCCTAGATGCGCGCCCTGGGTCCGCTTGGCTCCCCGGCGGTGCGGCCAGTGCGGGCCTACGCTGGACAAGGGGGCGGCCCGCCCGTAGGGTGGCGGCCATGCCATTGAAACCATTGGGGACGGAACCGCCATGGATCCTTTGATCCGCACCATCCTGGAATTGCTGCTCGTGGTGCTGAACCTGGCTTGGTGGGTGCTGATGGTCAGCGCCATCCTGAGCTGGCTGGTGATGTTCGGGGTGATCAACATCCGCAACCGCTTCGTCGCCACCCTGATGGACGTCACCTACCGCCTGACGGAACCGCTGCTGCGCCCTATCCGCAATGTCGTGCCGAACCTGGGCGGGGTCGACATTTCCTTCATCGTGCTGATGCTGATCATCTGGGCGCTGGAACGGCTGATCCAGAACTACATGTTCAGCGCCTTGATGTTCCGCTAAGGCGGTGGCCGAGATCAAACCAGCCGCCGAGGCGATCCCCGGCGGGGTGCGCGTGCACCTGCGCGTCACCCCCCGCGCCTCCCGCACCGCCATCCAGGGCCTCATGGAGGGGCCGGAGGGCCGCCAACTGCTGAAGGTGGCCGTCACCACCGTGCCCGAGGACGGCAAGGCCAACGAGGCCGTGCTGAAGCTGCTGTCCAAGACCTGGCGCGTCCCCAAATCCAGCCTCACCATCGTCGCCGGCCTGACCGACCGCAACAAGGTCGTGGAGATGGCGGGGGAGGCGGAGACGCTGCTGGCGGTGGTGCGCGCCTCCTGGCAAGGCTGATCGAGGCATCTTGGTGGCCGCGACCGTCCCGCTATCGCCGCCCCCTTGGCTGGAGTAGGATCAGGCTTCCCAGCAGCGAGGCCCCATGTCCCCCCCGAAGAAGCCGGCTCCCCCGGCCAAGCTCAGCGCCATGGACCAGATGATCGCCGACTGCGTCAAGAAGGCCAAGGCGCGCAAGCGCTCCGGCCAGACGGACAAGGAGTGGCGGGCAAAATACGCCGCGACGCTCAAGGGTGGGGACGACGGAGCGGCACCGATGAGCGAGACGCCCTTCGCCGGGAATGCGTTCAAAAAGAAGTAGGGCGGCAGGCCTCCAACAAAAAAGCCCCGCCCGGTTTCCCAGGCGGGGCTTCCTTGCAGCGGTAAGGCTTACTGCTTGCCGGCCATGGCGCCCAGGCGCAGGCGCAGGGCGTTCAGCTTGATGAAGCCTTCGGCGTCCTTCTGGTTATAGACGCTGTCGGCCTCGAAGGTGACGTAGTCCAGGCGGTACAGCGAGTTCGGGCTCTGGCGGCCGACCACGCGGACGGAGCCCTTGTACAGCTTCAGGCGCACGACGCCGGTGACGCGCTTCTGGGTGTTGTCGATCAGGGCCTGCAGGGCCTCACGCTCCGGACTGAACCAGAAGCCGTTGTAGATCAGCTCGGCATAACGCGGCATGATCTCGTCCTTCAGGTGCATGGCGCCACGGTCCAGCGTCAGGCTCTCGATGGCGCGGTGGGCCACCGACAGCAGGGTGCCGCCGGGGGTCTCGTACACGCCGCGGCTCTTCATGCCGACATAGCGGTTCTCCACCAGATCCAGGCGGCCGATGCCGTTGGCGCCGGCCAGCTCGTTCAGGCGGGTCAGCAGGGCCGCCGGGCCCAGCTTCTGGCCATCGACGGCCACCGGGTCGCCGCCCTCGAACTCGATCTCAACATAGGTCGGGGTGTCCGGCGCCTTTTCCGGGGCGACGGTGCGGGTGTACATGTCCTCGTCGGGCTCTTCCCACGGGTTCTCCAGCGCCTTGCCCTCGTAGGAGATGTGCAGCAGGTTGGCGTCCGTGCTGTACGGCGCTTCACCGCGCTTGTCCTTGGCGATCGGAATCTGGTGCTTCTCGGCGAACTCCAGCAGGGCGGTGCGGCTGTTCAGGGTCCATTCGCGCCAGGGGGCGATGACCTTGATGTCCGGCTTCAGGGCGTAATAGCCCAGCTCGAACCGCACCTGGTCGTTGCCCTTGCCGGTGGCGCCATGGGCCACGGCGTCGGCGCCGACGGCCTTGGCGATCTCGATCTGGCGCTTGGCGATCAGCGGACGGGCGATGGAGGTGCCCAGCAGGTAGACGCCCTCATACAGCGTGTTGGCCCGGAACATGGGGAAGACGAAGTCGCGCACGAACTCGTCACGCAGGTCGTCGATGTAGATGTTCTCGGGCTTCACGCCCAGCAGTTCGGCCTTCTTGCGGGCGGGCTCCAGCTCTTCACCCTGGCCCAGGTCGGCGGTGAAGGTCACGATCTCGCACTTATACGTTTCCTGCAGGTATTTCAGGATGACGGAGGTGTCGAGACCGCCGGAGTAGGCGAGGACAACTTTCTTGACGCTCATGACTGTACGCCCGCTAAAGGTCAGGGTGGAATGCGTCCGGACGTTATCCCCCGGGCGCCCGCCTGGCAAGATTAGTGCGCCTGTCCCGGCCGCATCCCCAGCCCGCGCGGGTCTCGCTTAGAGGGTGATGTGTTCGTCGTACGACGAATAAGCGATTGGCGCGGAAGCGCTGGCGGTTTATGTTAGCCGTACGACGAACGCACCTCGTGGTGGGGGCCCTTTATGGCTGTTGTTAGCCGAGCGGCGAACAGAAAGCGGGAGCGGGAGGCGGCGCTGGCTCAGTTCGGCGCCATTGCGCAGGACGTGCCCGACGCCGTCCCGTTGGACGGCCCCGGTCGCCTGGGCGCCTTGATCCGGGCGCGACGCCAAGCCTTGGGCATGACCTTGCGGGACGTGGCGGCCGGCACAGGCCTCAGCCTGTCCTTCCTGTCGGCGGTGGAAAACGGCAAGCCCACGGCCGAATTGGGCAAGGTCATGGCCTACATGCAGGCTTTGGGCATCGACCTGTTCGGGGGATTGCGGTGACCGGGGATGGCCAGGCGCTGGAGGTTTTCCTGGGGGAACGGGGTGTCGGCGTCCTGGAGGCCGACAGCCAGGGGCGCCTGACCTTCACCTATGCCGACCGTAGCCCCCTGTCACGGCTGTCCATCAGCCTGCCACCTCGGGCCGAGCCGTACACCGACACGGAATGCCGGCCCTTCTTCGCTGGACTGCTGCCGGAGGGGGATGCCCTAGCCGCCGCCGCCGCCCAGCGCCGTTTGCAGCCTTACGAAATCTTTGGGCTGCTGCGTGAATATGGCGCCGAATGCGCTGGTGCGGTCCGTTTGCTGCAACCTGGTGGCAGGCCGGATGTGCCGCAGGATTATGAACCACTGGATGAGGCGGCGCTGGCGCGCATCATTGATGAGATTCCAACGTCGCCGAATTTCGCCGCTGACCGGCGGGTGCGCCTATCGGTGGCCGGGGCTCAACCCAAGACGGCTGTTGCTTTTCTGGATGGGCGTTTCCATCGGCCGCTTAACGGCTCCCCCTCCACCCATCTCATCAAGGTGGCCCCTGCTGGGAAGCCGGATTTCGCCCTGGTGCCGAAGGCGGAGGCATTCTCAATGGCGCTGGCGGCCAGCCTAGGTGTGGACGTGGCGGGAACGGCCCTACGCACGTTCGCGGGGCGTGAATGCCTGTTGGTGGAGCGCTACGATCGACGTGTCGAGGGCGGCCGTGTCCATGAAATCCATCAGGAGGATTTCTGTCAGGCGCTAGGCTATCCGCCGGAACGTAAGTATGAGTTTTCCGCCTCCGCCGATGGTATCCCTCGGAAGGTGGGGCCTGGATTGGCTGAGTGCCTCGCCCTGATGCAGCGGACGGCGGCGCCCTTGCTGGGGCGGGCCGAGCTGATGCGGCGGATCATCGCTACCGTGCTGTTGGCCAATGCCGATGCCCACGCCAAGAATTTCAGCTTGCTCTACGATGCGCCGGGCCGTGCGCCATCCTTGGCCCCAGCCTATGACATGCTGTGCACCCGCATCTTTCCGGTTACGGAAGATTTGGCCATGGCTGTCGGTGCCGCTATCCGGCCAGACGCGATCCGTAGGGTTGATTGGCTCATACTGGCGCCGGCCGCCACCCCTGGTGCCCTCAGTGGGCTGGAGGCGGCGGTGAAGGCCCAGGCGGAGACCGCGCTGTCAAAGCTGGACGCCTTGCGGCAGAAGCCGCAATTCGCCGGTATCCAGCCCTATGAGAATATTCGCCGTTGCGTGGCGGAGGTGGTGCGCAGCGTGGCCGCCGCCTTCGACTGGACCATCGCGGCCGAGGCGCCGCCCTATCTGGCGCGCGCGGGTGGGTGGACCATTCCCAGTTGAGTCACGCCTTCTGCCGGGGCCAGCGCGTATAGGCCAGGTACCACAGGGCCGGCACACCCAGGACGGGGAAGTACAGCAGCAGCGCCCAATAGGGGTTGCGGCCCACCTTGGCCAGCACCAGGCCGGCGGCACAGACGGCGATGGTGGCCAGGATGACGACGATCAGCAGGGCGGCCCAGGTGGGCAGCAGCAGGCTGAGGGCGGGGGCGTAGGCCAGGGGCAGCATGGGCGCTTACTCCGACGCGGCGGCCTGGGCGGCCGCCCGCTCGCGCTTCAGGCGTTCGCGCGGGTGCATCTTGGGGGGGCGGACGGGCAGGACGGGCCAGGGCGTCTTGGCCAGCAGCACCAGGAAGATGACGGGCCCCAGCAGGGGCAGGGCCAGCCACAGGGGCCAGCGGCGGGGCAGGCCGGCGCGGATGACCAGCCGGTAGGCCGGCCACAGCAGCAGGGCCGTGACGCCGAGGTGGATCATCAGGCTGTTGACGAGATCGGTACCGAGATCCAAAGCGCGCGTCCCCCACGGTCCTTATGGGCCGGATGATAGCAAAGCGCCGCAGGGATTACAGGGCCGGCGTCACCCCCGCCTTGAGGTGGCTCAGGCGCCGGGACGGGAAAGCGCCCGCAGCGGCATGACTTCTCATGCCGCTATAGGCCCCGACCGGGGCCGCCGGAGATTTCCGGGGAACGCAGTGGACTGGGAATCGAGGACAAGCCAAAGGGCCGGATGGCCCTGCCGGCGCTTGAGGACCTTAACTTAAAGAGTCCCCGTCGCCGCCAGCACGGCTTCCTTTTCCGCCACCTGGGCGGCGTACTCGGCCTGCAGGGCTTTGTGCGCCTCCAGGGCCGCGATGCGGGCCTGGGCGGTGGGCTTGGTGCTCTCGCTCTTCAGCTGGCCGCAGGCGGCCAGGATGTCGCGGCCCCGCGGGGTGCGCACGGGGGAGGCGTAGCCGGCGTTGTTCACGAAGTCCGCGAACTTCGTGATCTGCTCATCGGTCGAGCACTCGAAGGGCGCGCCCGGCCAATAGTTGAAGGGGATCAGGTTGATCTTGGCCGGGATGCCGCGCAGCAGGCGCACCAGCTCGCGCGCGTCGGCCAGGCTGTCGTTCACGCCCTTCAGCATGACGTATTCGAAGGTGATGCGGCGCGCGTTGCTCAGGCCGGGATAGTCCCGGCACGCCTGCATCAGTTCCTTGATGGGGTACTTGCGGTTCAGCGGCACGATGCGGTCGCGCAGCTCATCATTCACCGCGTGCAGGCTGACGGCCAGGTTCACGCCCAGCTCATCGCCGCACTGGCGCATCATGGGCACGACGCCGGAGGTGGACAGGGTGATGCGCCGCTTGGAAATGGCGATGCCCTCGCCATCCATGACGATCTTCAGCGCCTTGGCGACGTTGGCGTAATTGAACAGCGGCTCGCCCATGCCCATCATGACGATATTGCTCAGCATGCGCCCATCGGGCGGGGCCGGCCATTCGTCCAGGTGGTCGCGCGCCAGCATGACCTGGCCCACGATCTCGGTGGCGTCCAGGTTGCGTACCAGGCGCTGGGTGCCGGTGTGGCAGAAGCGGCAGGTCAGGGTGCAGCCCACCTGGGAGGAGACGCAGAGCGTGCCGCGGTCTTCCTCGGGGATGTGGACGGTCTCGATCTCCTGGCCGTCGGGCATGCGGGCCAGCCACTTGCGCGTGCCGTCCTCGCTCTTCAGGTCCTTCACCGCGGTGGGCCGGTCGATGACGTAAAGGTCGGCCAGCTTTTCGCGCACCGGCTTGGCCAGTGTGCTCATCACCGCGAAATCGGTGGCGCCGCGATGATAGATCCAGTGCCACAGCTGGCGCGCGCGAAAGCGCTCCAGCCCGGCCCGTGCGACCTCAGCCTCCAGATCGTCCCGCGAGAGGCCGACCAGGTTCACCCGCCCGTCCGCCCGAGGAGGCGGCGGGGCGAATTCCTTCATGTGATTTTCCACGCCCATGGCGGCGATAGATGGGCCAGATCCGGCCCCGAGTCAAAGGGGGGACTCGGGAAAAATGCGCGGGGCGGGGTTGCGTCCGGGGGCGGGGCCGGCTATCGCGGGTGGGGACCATAAGAGCTGGGAGGCAAGGGCCATGATCCTGCATCAGGTGACGGCGGCGGACGGGACCCTGCTGGCGGTGGCGGAGGGCGGCGTGCCCGAGGGCAGGCCCATCCTGTTCCTGCACGGCTTCGGCCAGAGCCATCGCGCCTTCCGCGCCCAGTTCGCCGGCCTCCTGGCGGCGGAGTTCCGCCTGCTGGCGCTGGACCTGCGCGGACATGGCCAATCCGGCCGGCCAGAGGATCCAGCCGCCTATGGCGACGGCCCGCACTGGGGCGAGGACGTCATGGCCGTGCGCCGCGCCTTGGGTTTGGCGGATCTGATCCTGGTGGGGTGGTCCTACGGCGGCGCCGTGCTGGCCGACCATGTGGCCGGGTTCGGGACGGAGGGGATCGCTGGCGCGGTTTTCGTCGGGGCCTGCCCCCGGCTGGGCAAGGCCGCCGCCCCCTATCTGGGCCCCGCCGCCAAGGCCCATTTCCCGCGCATCCTGTCCGATGACCTGGCGGCCCAGGAAAGCGGCGCCCAGGCGCTGGCCCAAGCCCTGGGCGAGGGGGAGGAGGTGGAGGCGGCGACGGCCGACACCCTGTCGGTGCCCCTGGCGGCGCGGCGGGCCATGATGCGCCGCCAGAGGGACGGTGCCGCCCTGGCGGCCTTAGACCGCCCCGCCCTGGTGATCCATGGCCGGTCGGACCCCGTGATCCTGCCCACCATGGCCGACTGGCTGGCGGAAACCCTGCCGCAGGCGCAGGTGCATCTCTACGATGGCGTCGGGCACGCTCCGTTCCTTGAGGCGCCCCACCGCTTCGACGCCGACGTGGCGGCGTTCGCCCGCCGGACCTGACGCGCTTTGGCCAATGGCATTTGATCGTGACCGCGCAAATGCCGCCTTCAGTCGCCGGGGATTAAGCCGCGCGCACCTTGGAGATGAAGGCGTCGACCTGGGTGCGCAGCGCGTCGGACTGCCGCGACAGATCCTCCGCCGCCGTCAGGACTTGGCTGGAGGCCGCCCCCGTCTCCCCGGCCGCCTGGGTGACGGCGGTGATGTTGGTCGCCACCTCAGCCGTGCCGGAAGAGGCCTGCTGGACGCTGCGGGCGATTTCCTGGGTGGCGGCCCCCTGCTCCTCCACCGCCGAGGCGACGGTGGTCGCGATCTCGTTGATGCGGGTGATGGTGCCGGTGATGCCCTCGATGGCGCTGACCGAATCGGTGGTGGCCTGCTGGATGGCCCTGACCTGGGCCGAGATGTCCTCGGTCGCCTTGGCGGTCTGGGTGGCCAGCAGCTTGACCTCGGAGGCGACGACGGCGAAGCCCTTGCCCGCCTCACCGGCGCGCGCCGCCTCGATCGTCGCGTTCAGGGCCAGCAGGTTGGTCTGGCCGGCGATGCCGTTGATCAGCTTCACCACGTCGTCGATCTTTTGCGCGGCGGAGGCCAGGGCCTGCACCTGCGTGTTGGTCCGGCCGGCATCGGTCACCGCCTGGCTGGCGATGCGGGTCGACTCCGCCACATGACGGCTGATCTCACCGATGGAGGAGGACAGCTCCTCCGCCGCCGAGGCGACCGTCTGCACATTGGCGGAGGCCTGTTCGGCCGCCGCCGCCACGGCGGTGGACCGCAGGCTGGTCTGCGCGGCGGTGGACGACATGGACTGCGCCGTGGACTGCAACTGCGCCGAGGCGGAGGACACCGTGCCGACCACGCCCTTCACGCTGGCCTCGAACTCGTCGGCCAGCTTGGTCATGGTCGCGCGCTTCTCCTCTTCGGCCCGGCGCTTCATCGACTCCTGCTCGGCGCGCAGGCGGTCCGCTTCGATCATCTTGCGCTTGAACACCTCGACTGATGCCGCCATGTCGCCGATCTCATCCTTGCGGCCGACGCCGGGCACCTCGACCGACTGGTCGCCGCCCGCCAGGCGGGTCATGGCCTGGGTCATGCCGGCCACCGGCCGGGTGATGTCGCGCACGATCACGGTGCTGAGCACGCCGGTGACGCCGAACAGCGCCAGCGTCGCCGCCAGGGCCGTCCACAGCACGCCCTTGGCCTCATCCTGAACGCGGTCCCCCTGCGCCAGCAGATTGTGGGACAGGTAGTCCTCGACCGTCTTCATCATGTCGATGCGCGCGGTGGTCGTCTTGTACCAGTAGGGGCCTTCGATGCCGCCCAGCGCGTCGCCGGGGGCGGTTTCCACGGCGACCTTGCGCATGCGCTCAACCTCGCTGACCGGCTCCCCGGTCACCGTGCGGGCCAGGAACGCCTGGTCCTCCGGGGAGGCGCTGGCGGCGAACAGCCGGAAATAGGTCGCCTCGTCAGCGACCGTTCCCAGGAAGCGCCGGTATTGGGCCATGTCGAACTTGCCGGCGGCGAAGGCCGGCGCGCCGTTCGCCCGCTCCTCTCCCGCGCGTTCCTTGGCCTGGGTGAAGTTGACGTAGGCCGACAGCGCCCGCGCCACGTCCGGGTTGGTCACCGACTTCGAAATCTCGATATCGACGTCCAACTGCCGCAGGATCGTCGCCGTGAAATAGGCGCTCGACTCAGCGGCGGGAATTTGCAGGCCGTCGATCTTGCGCCGCACCTCATCCAACTGCGTCAGCCGCTGAGAGGCGTCGGCCAGGATCTGGGCCAGCGCGCCGCCGACCGAGGAGGCGGCGTCGCCTTTCAGCGCCGCCTCCAGCGCCCGGCGCCGCTGGTCGGTGCGCGCCCGCTGCTCCGGCAGTTCCCGCTGGAGCTGCGTACCCTTGCTGCCCAGGAACACGGCCGAGGCGCCCCGCTCGCGCTGCATCTCATGCACCAGATCGCCGACCGTGGTGGCGAGCTGCGTCAGCCGCGACAGGGTTTGCATCTGGGAGACGGTGGCCTGCTTTTCCGCCAGGATGACGACGGCGGCCAGCAGCAGGCCCAGCGATGGCACCAGCAGCGCCAGCACCACGCGGTGCAGGATTCGGAAACGGTTCATGGGAATCGGTGTCTTCGGCTTTTCTAAAAAAAGCACGCTAATGCAATCGATCCCAAAGGAAAATTCGAAAGTTTGGTTAATTATAAATTTGATTTAATAAATGATTTTCCGGGTGTGGTTGTTGCGCCCTACTCGTCCGCGATGAAAGAATCACATAAGGACAAGTCACGGCCCGTTGAGGGCGGTGATGCCGACGGCGATCCTTAACCGAGGTCAGGCGCCCTCGGCCAACTCCAACAGGTCGTCCATGTCCTGGATTTGAACCTTGTTGCCTTCCAACAGGCTGATGACCCGGCTGGTCTTCAGCTGGGTGAAGGTGCGGCTGACGGTTTCGGTGGTCAGGCCCAGGTAGTCGGCGATGTCGGCGCGGCTCATGGGCACGTGCACCGGGTTGGTCTTGTGACCGCGCCGGCTGGCCCGCTGCGACAGCAGCAGCAGGAAGGAGCAGATCTTCTCCTTCGCCGTCTTGCGGCCCAGCAGCAGCATCTGGTCCTGCGCCGCCGCCAGCTCGTTCGACGCCATGGAGAACAGGCGGCGCTGCATCTTGGGGAACTCGTCCAGCAGCGCCTCCATGCGGCGGCGGGGGAAGCGGCACAGCGACACCGGCGTCACCGTCTCGGCGGTGTAGGCGTAGCTGTCGTTGACCGACAGGCCGAAGAAGTCGCCCGGCAGCAGGAAACCGGTGATCTGCCGCCGGCCATCGGGCAGCAGCTTGTAGACCTTCACGGTGCCGGAGGTGACATTGTACAGGGTTTCCGCGGGCTCCCCCTCACCGAACACGGTGTGGCCGGCGTCGAAGCGGGTGGTCTGCAGGATCTCCGCCAGGCGGCGCAGCTCCTCCGCCTCCAGCGCGGCGCAGACGGTCAGGGTACGCACGGTGCAGGCGCTGCAGGGATGGATTTCCCCAGCGGCGTCGGACTTGGCGTTCGTCTGGACGGTCGCGTCCCTGCCATAGGCGAAATCGATGTGAGTCATTGCCGCACTCCGCTATCAGCCGCCACCCTTCGCCCGCTCATGGCGCGATTGTGGGTGGTGCGGCCGGTCTTTCGTTCCCCAATTAGTGCCGCGAGGTCAGCATATAGCCGGGGAACCACCTAGGAAAAGGCTAGAGATCGCCGTGACTGGCTTACTCTAACCCGTCGTTTATTCTTTGATCCAGATCATGGCTGGGCGTCATGGCGCGATGTACGGGTGGCGATCCCTCCGGCTCGGATCTGCGCTTCCATGCCTACATTCGTAACCCGCCCCTTGGATCCTCGTCAGATCGACCAGGCCTACGCGTTGATGCGCCCGTTCTATCCGGACCTGACGGTGGAGCGGTGGCGCGACCATGCGCTGGCCCTGCTGGCCCCCGGCAGCCGGGGCGGCATCGTCACGGTGCAACTGGACCATCGCTACATGCATGGCCTGTTCTCCTATCTGATGGTGCCGGATTTGGACCATCGGCTGGGTCTGCAGGTGGACGTGTTTGTGGCCCTGGACCTGTTCGACCGGGAGGGGGCGGCGGACGCGCTGCTGGCGGAAATGGACAGGATCGCTTTGCGCTACGGCTGCGACGCCATCCACATCACCCTGCCGGATAGCCAGGTCAAGGCGCACCCGTCGCTGGCCCGCTTCCGCGCCCTGGGGCACCTGCCCGAGGGGCGGCGCCTGTGCAAGCACATGACGGCGGAGGCGGCGGTTCCGGCCTGATAGCTTGGCAGCCCCGTCCCCGGCGACGGGATCCCTTGCGCCCTTTGCCGTTGTGCCCCGGCCGCCGCGCGCTATGCTCCGGCCCATGACTGAAAAGCTTCCCACCCTGCTGTTCCAGGCGGGCCGGCACAAGCGCGTGGCCGGTGGCCACCCCTGGGCCTATTCCAACGAAATCCAGATGGACGCGGCCGCCAAGGCCCTGCCCAAGGGCGGGCTGGTGCGCCTGGCCGATGCCGGCGGCGGCGTCCTGGGCATCGCCACCTTCAACCCGCACACCCTGATCGCGGCGCGCGTCCTGACCCGCGACCTCTCGGAGACGGTGGACGCCGGCTTTTTCGCCAAGCGCTTCCGCACGGCGGCGGCGCTCCGCGATCGCCTGATCGGCCGGCCCTATTACCGCCTGGTGCATGCGGAGGCCGACGGCCTGCCGGCGCTGATCGTTGACCGGTATGGCGACGTGCTGGTGGTGCAGGCCAATTCCGCCGGCATGGACCGCCTGCTGCCCCAGATCCTGGAAGGCCTCGCGGAGGTCTTTCCCGCATCGTCCGTCATCCTGCGCAACGACAGCGCCGCCCGTGGCCTGGAAGGCGTGGGCGAGGAGGTGCGGGTGGCCGTCGGTACGGTCGACGGCCCCATCAAGGTCGAGGAAAACGGCGCCACCTTCTTCGCCGATCCGGCGGGCGGGCAGAAGACGGGCTGGTTCTATGACCAGCGCGACCACCGCGCCTTCGTCGCCAATCTGGCGCAGGGCCGCTCGGTCATCGACTTCTACAGCTATTGCGGCGGCTTCGGCGTGCTGGCCGCCACCCGGGGGGCGGCGCGCACCGTGCTGGTCGACCGCTCCGCCGGTGCCCTGGAACTGGCCGGCAAGGCGGCGGCGGCCAACGGCGTCGCCGACAAGGTGGAACTGCGCAAGGCCGACGCCTTCGCCGAGCTGGAGCGCTTGGCGGAGGCGGGCGAGACGTTCGAGGTGGTGATCTGCGATCCGCCGGCCTTCGTGAAGTCCAAGAAGGATCTGGCCAACGGCAGTCGTGCCTATCGCAAGCTGGCCAAGCTGGGTGCCCAGATCACCGCCCCCGGCGGCATCCTGCTGGTGGCCAGCTGCAGCCATAACATGCCGCCCGACACATTCGCCGAACTGGTGGCCAAGGGCTTGGGTGACGCCCGCCGCCAGGGGCGCATCCTGCGCTTCTCCGGCGCCGGCCCCGATCACCCGGTGCATCCCCTGCTGCCGGAAAGCGCCTATCTCAAGGCCGAGGTCTTCGCCCTCGACTGAGACCGAGACCAGCGGCATGAGGATTGGGCTCATGCCGCTGTGGCAGATGCTGGCGCTGAGGCTAGAGGGATAAGCGGCTGATATCGGCCGCTTTTTTCGTTCTTCGGGTGCATTTTTCGCACGTGCAGCGATGCGGCGGGGCCGGGGCACCCCTGTGACAGTTACATGAATGGGGTCTGAAAGCGGGCTTGACACCCCTTATGCTCCGGGCGAGCATTACTCACCCTAATGCTCAAATGGAGCATAAGGGTGAGGGTACAGGGAAGACGCCTCCGCCAATCGCGCCGCGGGGGCCGGCCATGCGGGCCGATGTCGTTCGTGGCGCGCTTTCGTTTGCCAGGTGTCCCGATGTCCGTTGCCGAGCTCGATCTCGAATACACCCCCGCCGTCGCCGCCGCGACCCGCCCGCTGTATGAACGGGTGGCCAAGGTGATCCCCGAGGTGGAGTGGCCCTTTCACGCGCCGCTGGTGCATGCCATCAACACGCTGAAGAAAGAGCGCAACGCCGTCGTCCTGGCGCACAACTACCAGACGCCGGAAATCTTCCACTGCGTGTCCGACATCGTGGGCGACAGCCTGGCGCTGGCGCGCAAGGCGGCGCAGACCGATGCCGACGTCATCGTCATGGCCGGCGTGCATTTCATGGCCGAGACGGCCAAGATCCTGAACCCGTCCAAGACGGTGCTGATGCCCGACATGCGGGCCGGCTGCTCCCTGGCGGACAGCATCACCGCCGCCGATATCCGCCTGTTGCGTGAGGCGCACCCCGGCGTGCCGGTGGTCACCTACGTCAACACCTCCGCCGAGGTGAAGGCGGAAAGCGACATCTGCTGCACCTCCGGCAACGCGGTGGAGATCGTGGAATCGCTGGACAGCGACAGCGTGCTGTTCCTGCCCGACGAATATCTGGCCAGCTGGGTCGCTACCCAGACCAAGAAGAAGATCATCAAGTGGAAGGGCCATTGTGAGGTGCATGAGCGCTTCACCGGGGCGGAACTGCGCGACTACCGCACCCGCTTTAAGGATCTGACCATCATCGCCCATCCCGAGTGCCCGCCCGAGGTGCTGGCCGAGGCCGACTTCGTGGGCAGCACCGCCCGCATGGTGGAATATGTGGGCGAGGCGCGGCCGAACCGGGTGCTGATGGTCACCGAATGCTCCATGAGCGACAACGTTGCCACCGAGTATCCGGACGTGGAATTCATCCGCCCCTGCAACCTGTGCCCGCACATGAAGCGGGTCAGCCTCTCCAACATCCTGGAGTCGCTGCGGACGCTGGAGCCGAAGGTGGAGATCGACCCCGCGGTGGCCGACCGTGCCCGCCTGGCGGTGGAGCGCATGCTGGCCGTGGGCCGCTGATCCCACCGCTTTCCCCAAGGCCGGCCGGATGTGCGGCCGGCCCCCCGTTCCCCTGGTGACGGAGCGTGATGCCATGGATGGTGCGTCTTATCCGGTGTCGCCTGTGAAAGTCGTCCACAGCGATGTGGTGGTGGTCGGGTCCGGCACGGCCGGCATGGCCACCGCGCTGGCCCTGACCGGTGCCGGGCGGCGGGTTGCCCTGCTGACCAAGACCGATGACCTGCCCGGCGGATCCAGCCTGTGGGCCCAAGGCGGCGTGGCCGTGGCGCTGGGCGCCGGCGACAGCGCCGCCGACCATGCCGCCGACACGGTGGCCGCCGGCGCGGGATTGACCGACCCCGGCATGGCGCGCCTGCTGGCTGAGGCCGGCATCGCTGAGATGTCGGCCTTGCTGGAGGCCGGCCTGCCCGCCGATCGGGGGGCCGACGGCAAGCCCCTGCTGGGGCGCGAGGCGGCGCACGGCCGCCATCGCATCCTGCATGCCGGCGGCGACGCCACCGGCCGCACCTTGGTTACCTTCCTGGCCGCCCGCGTGCGCGCCACCCCGGGCATCGCCGTGCACACCCGCGCCATGGCCGCCGACCTGGTGGTGCGTGACCTTGGGCGTGGCCGCCGGGCCCAGGGCGTCCTGGCCTATGAGGACGGTGTCGGCTGGGTGCTGCACGTCGCCCCGCATGTCGTGCTGGCCACCGGCGGCACCGGCCAGCTGTGGGCCGTGACCACCAACCCGCCGGAGGCCACCGGCGACGGCATGGCACTGGCCGCCCGCGCCGGCGCCCACCTGGCCGACCTGGAATTCGTGCAGTTCCATCCCACCGCCCTGGCCGTCGCCGGTCCGCCCGGCCGCCGGCCGCTGTTGACGGAGGCTTTGCGCGGTGCCGGGGCCAAGGTGCTGGACGCCAGCGGCCACGCCTTCATGGCGGATGAGCATCCCGACGCCGAACTGGCGCCCCGCGACGTGGTGGCCCGCGCCATCGGCCGCCGCGTGGCCCGTGGGGAGGCGGTGTTCCTGGACCTGCGCCCGCTGTGGGCGGCCGGTGGCGCCAAGAAATTCCCCACCGTGGCCGGTATCTGCGCCGAGGTCGGGCTGGACCCGGCGGCCGCCCCCGTGCCGGTGGCGCCCGCCGCGCATTATCACATGGGCGGTGTGCTGACGGACGCCGACGGCCGCACCTCCATCCCTGGCCTGTGGGCGGCGGGTGAGGTCGCCTGCACCCATGTCCATGGCGCCAACCGCCTGGCCAGCAACTCCCTGCTGGAGGCGGTGGTGTTCGCCGGCCGGGTGGCGGCGGCCCTGGTCGCCGAGTCGGCCGCGTCCCAGCCGGTGGCCGTTCCCGTGGCGCCGACGGTGCCCGGCGGTCCCGCCGCCGCGAACCTCGCGGCCCAGGCCCAGACGTTGATGGCGGAGAAGGTGGGCCTGGTGCGCGACGGCGCGGGTCTGGCCGAGGCCGCCCTGCGCCTGTCGGCGCTCAGCGCCGCCGCCGAGCGTCTGGCGCCAGCCGACGACTACGCCGGCATCCGTGCCGGCCTGGAACTGCGCAACCGTCTGGTCCTGTCGCGACTGGTGGTGGAGGCGGCCAAGCGGCGGGAGGAAAGCCGGGGCGCCCATACCCGTGCCGACCATCCCGAAACCCGTGACGCCTGGCGCCATCACCAGATCCTGACCTATTCCGACCTGGGCCGCGGCGCCGAGGCCGAGCCTGCCCTTACCCGGGAAAACCGCCCATGAGCACGCCTGCACCCCTCTACCCCGTGATGTATGAAGGCCTGGTCCGCGCCGCGCTGCTGGAGGATCTGGGCCGGGCGGGCGACGTCACCGCCGATGCCTGCATTCCGGTGGACACCCAGGCCCGCGCGCTGTTCCAGGCCCGCCACGCCGGCGTCATCGCCGGTCTGGCCCCGGCGCTGTCGGCCTTCTCCCTGCTCGATCCCAGCCTATCGGTGCGGACCCTGGTGGCCGATGGCGCCCGCGTGGCCCCGGGTCAGGCGGTGGCGGTGGTGGAGGGGGCGGCCCGCCCGATCTTGTCGGGGGAGCGCACGGCGCTGAACCTGCTGGGCCGCCTCTGCGGCATCGCCAGCAAGACGGCGGAGCTGGTTCAGGCCATCGAGGGCACCGGCGCCCACATCGTCTGCACCCGCAAGACCACGCCCGGCCTGCGCGCGCTGGAGAAATACGCCGTGCGCGTGGGCGGGGGCAGCAACCACCGCTTCGGCCTGGATGACGCCGTCCTGATCAAGGACAACCATTTGGTGGCGGCCGGTGGCCTGCGCGCCGCCGTGGAACGCGCCCGCGCCCATGTCGGTCACATGGTGAAGATCGAGGTCGAGGTCGACACCCTGGCCCAGTTGGAGGAGTTGCTGACCCTGCCGGTGGATGCCGTGCTGCTGGACAACATGGACCCGGCCACCCTGCGCCAAGCCGTGGACAGGGTGGCCGGCCGTCTGATCACCGAGGCCTCGGGCGGCATCACGCCCCAGACGGTGCGCGCCGTGGCGGAAACCGGCGTCACCCTGATCTCCCTGGGCTGGCTGACCCACTCCGTCACCAACTTCGACATCGGGCTGGATTTCGAGAGCCTGTGAGCGGGGCCTTCAGCCCTTCAAGCTCTCAGGGACGGGGTCAGGTCCAACGCTGTGGAAGCGCGCCTCGCCACCGAAGAAGCGGCTGGCCAGGCGGGTGATGGGCTCGGCCGGGCCGGTGGTGTGGAAGGCCTCGACCCCGCCCTGCTCCCGCGCCCGGCTGGGCAGCTCGAATTCCGGGTGGCGCTCCAGATAGGCGCGCAGGCTGCTGACCGTCAGGTTGGGCTGGTCCAGGATTTCCACGCCGGCCGGCAGGGCCTGGGCGAACAGGTCGGCCACCAGGGGATAGTGGGTGCAGCCCAACACCACCGCGTCCGGCGGCACGCCGTCCAATTGGGTCATCAACCGCCCGGCATAGTCCTCGATGGCGGCACGGACGGTGTCGACCGGGGCGTCGGCCTCGATCAGGCGCACCAAGTCGGGGCAGGCCTGCTGCACCACCCGCACCTCCGGGGCGCGCTTGGCGATCTCCGTAGGGTAGGCGCCGCTGCTGACCGTGTGCTGGGTGGCGAAGATGGCCACGGTGCGCGGCTCGCCGGCTCGCGATCCGGCGGCCACGTCGGCCATCCACGGCACGCCAGTGATGGCCTCCACCATGGGCACCAGCACGCCCAGCACCCGCCGGTCGGGATAGGCGGTGGGCAGCCAGGTCTGCTGCAGGCGGCGTAGCGCCTGGGCCGAGGCGGTGTTGCACGCCAGGATGACCAGGGGGCAGCCCAAGCCGAACAGCCGTTCCACCCCGGCCACGGTATAGCGGTAGATTTCCTCCGGCGTGCGGTTGCCATAGGGGGCGTTGGCATGGTCGCCCAGATAGACGAACCGCCGGTCCGGCATCTGGTTGGCCAGGGCGCGCAACACCGTCAACCCGCCGTGGCCTGAATCGAAAACGCCGATCATCGCTCGCAACCGCACCGTTCACCGCCCGGGGCGCGTCCGGGCCCCGTCCCCATCGGTTTAGCACGATCCGCCGGGGCGGCGGCAACGCCCTTGCGGCCGGTTGCCGCCCCGTCTTGCCCCCTGCTTGCCATTGCATGTCGGCTATGCCTTAGTGCGCCGGTCCATTATGATGGCGCCCTTTGCCATTCCGTCTTTGAGGAACCTTGCCCGTGAGCCTGCGTGTCGCCGTCCGCCGCTCCTTGATGACCCTGCCCGTTCTCGCCTCGGCGACAACCCTCGCGTTTGTCGGCGCCGCGCCCGCCTGGGCCCAGGCGGCGAAGCCGGCGGCCACGACCCCGTCGACCGGTTCCGCGCCCATCCTGCCGTCGGCGACCAAGCCGACCGCCCCCGCCGCGGCCGCTCCGGCGGCCGGAACCAAGGCCGGTGAGGAGGATGACGGCTGGACCTGCCCCTTCCCCAAGAAGGTGCCCACGATCCCGGACGGCAAGACCGCGCCCGAGGCGGACATGCGCAAGGCGCATGAGGAGATGCAGGCCTACGTGAACAGCGGCCAGGGCTTCATCGCCTGTGTCGATCAGCTGGTGGCCCAGCATCCGGACAAGGTGACGGTGGCGAAGTTCCTGCAGCTGACCAGGGTGCAGGACGCCGTGGTCAGCGACATGGAAATCCTGGCGGCCCGCTTTAACCAGCAACTGCATGTGTACAAGGCGCGCACCGGCGGCGCACCGGCGCCCGCCGCTCCGGCCCCGGCGACCAAGCCCGCCGGCAAGTAAGCCTGAAAAGATTTGGGCCGCCTGGCACCCGCCCGGCGGCCCTTTTCTTGTGAGCGTCCCGCCCTACCGGCGTCCGCCGCGCGCCTGCCGCCGGGCCCGTCCCGGACGGCGGTCATCCTCGTCGAACAGCTCGGCCAGCTTTTCCATGACGGTGCCGCCCAACTGCTCCACGTCGACGATGGTGACGGCGCGGCGGTAATAGCGCGTGACGTCGTGGCCGATGCCGATGGCGATCAGCTCCACCGGGCTGCGGGTCTCGATATACTCGATGGCGCTGCGCAGATGCTTTTCCAGATAACTGCCGCTGTTGACAGACAGGGTGCTGTCGTCCACCGGCGCGCCGTCGCTGATCACCATCAGGATGCGCCGCTGTTCCGGCCGGGCGATCAGGCGGGTGTGGGCCCACAGCAGGGCCTCGCCGTCGATATTCTCCTTCAGGATGCCTTCGCGCAGCATCAGGCCCAGGTTGCGCCGGGCCCGGCGCCAGGGGGCGTCGGCCTCCTTATAGACGATGTGGCGCAGGTCGTTCAGGCGGCCGGGGGCCGGCGGCTTGCCACTGGCCAGCCAGCGCTCGCGGCTTTGCCCACCCTTCCACGCCCGGGTGGTGAAGCCCAGGATTTCCACCTTCACGCCGCAGCGTTCCAGCGTGCGCGCCAGGATGTCGGCGCTCATGGCGGCGATGGTGATGGGCCGGCCGCGCATGGACCCGGAATTGTCGATCAGCAGGGTGACGACGGTGTCGCGGAAATCGGTGTCGTTCTCCTGCTTGAACGACAGCGGCAGCACCGGGTTGGCCACCACGCGGGCCAGGCGGGCCGCGTCCAGGATGCCTTCCTCCAGGTCGAAAACCCAGGCGCGGGTCTGCTTGGCCATCAGCCGGCGCTGCAGGCGGTTGGCCAGCTTGGCAATGACGCCCTGCAGGTGCTGCAACTGCTGGTCCAGCATCATGCGCAGGCGGGCCAGTTCATCCGGGTCGCACAGGTCGGCGGCGCCCACCACCTCGTCGAACTCGGTGGTGAAGGCACGATAACCGCCCGCGTCCGGGCTGTTGCGGCCGAAATCGGGGCGGGACGGCTCACCGGGCTCGCCCGACTGCTCGGCCCCAGCCCCCTCCATCTCTTGTTCCTCGCCCTCGCTGCTCTCGGCGGCGCCGGCGGTTTCCTCCGTCTGGCCGCCGGACTGCTGCTGCTCACCCGTCGCTTCGGGATCGGCATCGTCGGACTGGCCGCCGCCGGCGTCGTCATTGTCGGCGCCCTCAGGGCTCTGGGCGTCGCCCGATTCGGCCGTCTCCTCCTCTTCCGACTTGTCCGGCTCGCCGCCCACCTCCAGGTCCAGGTCGGTCAGGATGCGGCGGGCTTCGCGGGCATAGGCCTGCTGGTCGGCCATGGCGGCCTTCAGCTGCGCCAGGTCCGCGCCGGCCTTGTCCTCGATGAAGGGACGCCACAGGTCCAGCGCCGCCTGGGTGGCGGGGGCGACGGGGGCGCCGGTCAGGGCCTCACGCGCGATCAGGCGCAGGGCGTCGGCCAGGGGCACCTGGTCGCGCGCCGTGGCCCTGTCCAGGCCCTGGCGGCGAAACCGCTCTTCCAGCGCCGCTGTGAGGTTGTCGGCGACGCCGGCCATGGCCGTGGCGCCCAGCGCCTCACACCGCGCTTGCTCCAGCGCGTCGAAGGCCAGGCGGGCGGTGTCGCCGGTGGGCAGCAGGCGGGCATGCGTGGCGGCGTCGTGATGGCGCAGGCGCAGGGCGGCGGCGTCGGCCGCCCCCCGCACCGGCGCCACGTCGCGGGCGTTCAGGTCACGCGTGGGCAGGGGCACCCGAACCCGCGTGCCGGAGAAGCCCGGCGGCTCGGCGGAGAACCCCACCGTCAGGTCGCCGCGCTCCGCGATGGCGCGGACGGCGGCGCCGGTGGCCCGCTTGAACGCCTCCAGCGGCGATTCGCGGTCGGAAGACATGGGCTCGTTCCTTCTCGGCGTCGGCCCCGCCTCAGGCGAGGGTGGCGCGCACGCCGCTCTCGGGCAGTTCGCTGCCGAAGCAGCGCTGGTAATACTCGGCCACCGCTGCGCGCTCGATCTCGTCGCACTTGTTCAGGAAGGTGACGCGGAAGGCGAAGCCGACGTCGCCGAAGATGTCGGCATTCTGGGCCCAGGTGATGACCGTGCGCGGGCTCATGACGGTGGAGATGTCGCCGGCGATGAACCCGGCGCGCGTCAGGTCGGCCAGGCGCACCATGGCGTTGACCAGCACCCGGCGCTCCTCCGTGTCGTAGGACGGCACCTTGGCCAGGACGATCTTCACCTCGGCGTCATGGGGCAGGTAGTTCAGGGTGGTGACGATGTTCCACCGGTCCATCTGGCCCTGGTTGATCTGCTGGGTGCCGTGATACAGGCCGGTGGTGTCGCCCAGGCCGATGGTGTTGGCCGTGGCGAACAGGCGGAAGGCCGGGTGGGGGCGGATGACCTTGTTCTGGTCCAGCAGGGTCAGCTTGCCCTCGACCTCCAGCACGCGCTGGATGACGAACATCACGTCCGGGCGGCCGGCGTCGTACTCGTCGAACACGATGGCGCAGGGGTGCTGCAGCGCCCACGGCAGGATGCCCTCGCGGTACTCCGTCACCTGCACGCCCTCGCGCAGGACGATGGCGTCCTTGCCGATCAGGTCGATGCGGCTGATGTGGCTGTCCAGGTTGATGCGCAGGCAGGGCCAGTTCAGGCGCGCGGCCACCTGCTCGATATGGGTGGACTTGCCCGTGCCGTGATAGCCCTGGACCATGACGCGGCGGTTGTAGGCGAAGCCGGCAAGGATGGCCATGGTCGTTTCGCGATCGAAACGATAGGTGCTGTCGATCTCCGGCACATGTTCCGTGGGCGCGCTGAAGGCCGGCACCTGCATGTCGCTGTCGATCCCGAAGGCCTTGCGGACGGAGATCGTGGTATCGGGCAGCGAGGCGGCGTTCATCGGGGTCTTTTCCTGGGACATGAGACGGTCGGCTTTCCTGCGATATCGGACAGAACGGTTGGTTCTTGGTTTTGGTTCGGTGTCGGGGGCTCAGCCCTGGTCGGCGTAGGCGGCCTTCAGCACGTTGTAGGCCTGGTTGATGCGCTTCAGGCGCTCCTCCGCGTCCTTGTCGCCACCATGCGTGTCGGGATGGTTCTGCTTGGCCAGCTCGCGGTAGCGCTGCTTGATCTCACCGAACTCCACCGGCGCCTTCAGGCCCAGCACGTCCAGCGCCTCGTCCTCCGGCGTGCGGGGCGAGGGCGGCGGCGGGCGGTTGGCCGTCCCTTCCCAATCGGCGCCGAAGGTGTGGCCGCGGCTCATCTTGTCGCGCAGGTTCCGTTCCCGGGTGCGCCAATCCCCCATGGGCCAGGTGGGCCGTTGCCAGGTGGTGTCGTAGCGCATTGCGCGCTCGATCTCTTCCGTGCTCATGCCCTGGTAATAGTCCCAGGCCTTGTTGTAGGCGCGGACATGGTCCAGGCAGAACCAGAAATAGTCGTTCAGCTGGCTGCGGTTCTTGGGCGCGCGATACTCCCCCACCTCGGCACAGCCCGGGTGGTCGCAGGCCCTGACCTGGACCTGCGGCGGGTCGTCGAACGAGAAGGAGTATCCGGGGCGCTGTTTCTGCATCGCGAAAGTATGGGGGCACGTCCGGGCCGTGACAAGCGCGGCGGGTCGCCCACGGCACCATTGCCGGGGCAAAGCTGGGCTGCTGTCCCGACCGCCGCGAATCGCCTTGCCGCCATTGACAGCGTCGCCCCGGCATCGCACCTGAGGGGGTAGGATGAACCTTCCGCCGCGGGCCCCTTCCATGCGCTATGCCGACCGAATCCACACCAAGCTGACCCAGGCGCTGGCGCCCGTCACGCTGATCGTCGACGACCAGTCGGCGGCCCACGCCGGCCACGGCGGCGCCGCGCCCGGCGGCGAAACCCATTTCGAGGTGACGGTGGTGTCGACCGCCTTCGCCGGCAAGTCGCGGGTGGCACGCCAGCGCCTGGTCTACGACATCCTGAAGGACGAACTGGCCGAGCGGGTCCATGCCCTGTCGCTCAAGACGCTGACGCCGGAAGAAGTGGCCCAAGGTTAAGCCAGCCCGTCATCCTCCGGCTTTTCCTCACTCGGCCCGGTGTAGTGCTCCGGGTACCAGCGCTGCACCACGGGTCCATCGCTGGCCATGACGTGGCAGGTGTTCAGCACCGGGGGCGGGCCGCCGGCGCCGCCCCGGCGGCGGGCGCTCAGAACCGGGGCCAGGGTCTGGAAGGCGGTGGTGGCCACAGGGCCCAACAGCTCGACCAGATGGGTGCAGCCCTCCGTGCGCCCCAGGCGCTGCTTGACCGCGCTGGTCCAGCCGGCGGCGATGCGCAGGCCCACCAGGCGTTGGAAGTTGGGCAGGATGGCGGGGCAGTGGGCGAAGGGGGCGTTGTCGGTGGCGACCTCCACCGCGCGCACCGTCAGCGTGTCGTCCACCGTCAGGCGCACCCACATCTCATGCAGGAACTGCCCCGGCTGGATGGTGCCGCGCCATTCATTGTCGAAGGCGTAATGCTTCTCATCCGTGATGTGGCCTTCGATATCCCAAAGGCCGTCCGCGCGTTCATAGCCCTGGCAGGTGACGCGGCGGGTGTGTAGCGGCTTGCGCGGGGCGGCGGGGGGCAGGGGCATGGGGGCGGGTCACGCCTCCAGCGCCGCGGCCACCACGGCGCGCACCGGCTCGGGATCGATGCCCCGGGCGGTGAAGGCCTGGCCGATGCCGCGCGCCAGGATGAAGGTGATGCCCCCATCCTTCACCTTCTTGTCTTTGGCCATGTGGGCCATCAGGGCGTCCACCGTCCAGCGGCCCTTGGCCAGGTGGGCGGCGCCGGTGGGCAGGCCCACGGTCGCCAGGTGGCGGCGCATGCGGTCCAGGTCGGCGGGCGGGCACAAGCCCAGGCGCACCGACAGGTCGAAGGCCATGACCATGCCGATGCCCACGGCCTCGCCATGCAGCAGTTCACCGCCATAGCCCACTTCCGCCTCCAGCGCGTGGCCGAAGGTGTGCCCCAGGTTCAAAAGGGCGCGCACCCCGCCCTCGCGTTCATCCTGGGCGACAATGGCGGCCTTGGCGGCCACGCTTTCGGTCACCGCGTCCGTGCGCAGGGCGGTGTCGCCGGCCACCAGGGCGGGGCCGTTTTCCTCCAGCCAGGTGAAAAAGTCGGGCCGGTCGATCAGGCCGTACTTCACCACCTCGGCATAACCCGCCAGCACCTCGCGCCGGGGCAGGCTGTCCAGCGCGCCGATGTCGGCCAGCACCAGGCGAGGCTGGTGGAAGGCGCCGATCAGGTTCTTGCCCTGGCGGCTGTTGATGCCGGTCTTGCCGCCCACGCTGCTGTCCACCTGGGACAGCAGCGTCGTGGGCACCTGGATGAAGTCGATGCCGCGCAGGGCGATGGCGGCGGCGAAGCCACCCAGGTCGCCGATGACGCCGCCGCCCAGCGCCACCAGCATGGCGCCGCGCTCGATCCCGCGCGACAGCAGGATTTCCAGCACCGCCTCCAGATGGTGGAAGCTCTTGGTCGCCTCGCCCGCCGGCACGACGATGGGGTCCAGGACGCGGGCGCCGGCCGCTTCCAGCGAGCGGGTCAGGGGGCCCAGGTACAGGGGCGCCACCGTCTCGTCGCTCAGGATGACCAGGGGGCGGCGGCCGGCGATGGGGGCCACCAGGGCGCCGGCGTTCTCAATCAGGCCGGTGCCCACCCGCACGTCATAGGAACGGTCGCCCAAATGGACGGGAACGGTACGGGCGAGGCCGGTGTGGGCGGAAACGGTTTGGCTCATGATTCCACCGCGGCCGGCTGAGGCCGCGTCTCCGGGGGTTGGCTATCGGCGTCAGTGTCCAGATAGGCCTGTAGCGCCTCCACCACCCGGTCCACCGTGTCCTCCGCCGGGCGGTCGCCGCTGTCCACGGTGATGTCGGCCTGGGCGTAATAGGGATGGCGCAGGTCCATCAGCTTGCGCAGCGTCTCGTGCGGGTCGGCATCCTTCAACAGGGGCCGATTGCCCCGCCGCGCCGTCCGCTGCACCAGCAGGTCCAACTCCGCCCGCAGCCAGATGGAATGGGCGCGCTGGCGCACCAGGGCGCGGGTCTCGGCGTCCATGAAGGCGCCGCCGCCGGTGGACAGCACCTGCAGCGGCTGGTCCAGCAGGCGAGCGATCACCCGGCGTTCCCCCTCGCGAAAGGCGGGTTCGCCATAGCGGTCGAAGAATTCGGGTATGCTGCAGCCGGCGGCGCGCTCGATCTCATGGTCGGCGTCGACGAAGGGCAGGCCCAGGCGCGCGGCCAAGCGGCGGCCGATGCTGGTCTTGCCGGCACCCATCAGGCCGACCAGGACCAGGGTGCGCGGCGGGCGTTGGCGCAGGGTGGGGCGCATCAGCGCACCCCCCCCAAACGGATGGCGGCCTGGCCGGCCGGTGCCCGGCGGATCGGGGTGGCGTTGCGCGCCCGGGGGCCGGACGCTACAGTGCCAAGCGCTAACACCATGTTTGCCGTATCATCCATAACAGCCGAGACCTAAAGCCGTGCCCCGTTCCGGGGGTTGTTCTTAACCCTTAACACCGGTTGTCCGCCTTTGGCCCTGCGGCCTTCGGCGATCTGTCCGGCCCCGCTTTTCCGTGACAGCCTGCCCCCGATGATCTGGTGGGACGATCTGGTGGACGGCGCCGGATGGAAACGGTTAGGGGGGACTGCATAACACAGTCGACCCCGCCTGTCCCTCAACTCCACCGGGGTGCTGCGCACTGCCGCCTTGCTTGCGCCGCGATGGTCTCGCAATTTTCTTTCCGAATCCGTCCTTTCCCTTTCAGCGATTGATGCCGATCCCCCGATGAAAAAGCTTCTTCTGATCCTGATCGCCCTGGTTGTCCTTGGCGGTGCCGGCGCCGCCCTGGTCGTGGCCGCCACCACCTCCCCGGCGCCCTCCGCGCCCACCGAACGGGTGATCCCCAATGACCGCTTCCCGCAGTAAGCTCCGCTTGGCGCTCCGACTGGGCCTGGCGCTGGCCGCCGGCCTGATGACGGCCCCGGTGGCGCTGGCGCAATCGGGGGCCCAGACCTCGGGTGCGCCCACCCCCTTGTGGCCGCAGGGGCCGGCGACGCCGTCCACCAGTACGCCGGCCGCCGGCGTGCCGTCCGGTGGCGCCCCAACCGGCACCGATGGCGGCGCGACCCAAGGTCCCACCCCCCTGGGCGCCCCGCTCTACACGCCCCCCGCCCCCCGCTCATCCTCCTTCGAGGTCAAGACCCTGGCGGCGGTGACGCCGGATGGCGGCGGCCTGCTGGACGCGGGGCAGGGGGGCCTGGGCCAGGCGCTGTGGGCGGACAGTCCGCGCGGCCTGGTCGACCGGGCGCTGATGTCCCTGCCGCCCTCCAGCCCCTCGCCGGCGGTGCGCGCCTTGCTGGGGCGTGTGCTGATGTCCTCCGGCACGGCCCCCCAGGCGAACAAGGACACGCGTAACTTCCTGGGCGCCCGCCTGGAACGTCTGGCCCTTCTGGGCGACGGCAAGAACGCCGACGCCATGGCCGCGCTGCCCACCGCCCTGGACGACGCCGGCGCGGCGGAGGCCTGGGCCCGCCTGTCGCTGCTGACCGGCGACGGGTCGGCCTGCAACCAGATGGCGGACCTGCAGAAGCGCTTCAACGACGGCGAAATCCAGATGCTGGGCGTCGTTTGCCAGGTGCGCGGCGGGTCCACCGACAATGTCATGCTGTCGCTGGACATCATGCGGGAACAGGGGGTGAAGGATGACGGCTTCTCCCGCCTGGCGGAGGTGGCGGCCAGCGGGCAGAAGGGCGCGCTGAAGGGCTTCTCCACCCTGTCGGCCGAGGCGGTGGCCCTGGCCCGCGCCATGGGCCGTGGCCTGCCGGCGGAAGTGCCGGCGGCCCAGATCCTGACCCTCAACCCGGCGGCGGCCGCCGCCGTCGCCGACCTGCCCGACACACCGGCGGCGCTGAAGCTGGTGGCGGGCGACCGCGCCGCCGCCTACGGCACCCTGCCGGCGGCGGCCCTGGCCCCCGTCTACAAGGCGGCCAAGGTCAGCCCCAGCGATCTGAAGAACGCCGTGGGCGTGGCGGAGAAGCGCCAGGGCGCCGACCAGCGCGCCATCCTGTACCAGGCCCTGACCGGGGAAACGATACCCTCGCTGAAGGGCGCCATCCTGGCCAAGGCGGTGGATGTCAGCGACCCCAGCTTGTTGGCCGGGGCCTGGGGCGACCTGCTGGTTCAGGAACTGGAAGGGCTGGCCCCCGGGCCGGCGCTGAAGGACCTGGCCCCGGCCGCCACCCGCCTAGCCCTGCTGCAGAACCGGCGCGACCTGGCCCAGCCGTGGTTCGAACTGGCCCGCCAGTCGGCGCAAGAGGCGTCCAACGGCGGGAAAGCCGACGGCAAGCCCTTGCAGGCCTACCTGCGCCTGGTGCCCCTGGCGTTGCTGGGCGGCCTGCTGCCCAGCGACGGCGCCAACTGGGCCCAATGGCTAGACGCGGTGAAGGCCGACGCCGATGCGCCGTCGCGCCTGCGCGCCGGGTCCATCCTGGCATTGCTCACGGCGGCGGGGGAGAAGATCGACCCGCTGCTGCTGGCCCGCACCGCCGCCGTGGCGGAGGCGCCGGGGGTGATCCCCGACGCCGCCTCCTGGCTGCGCCTGGACCAGTCGGTGACGGTGCCCCGGCGGGGCGAGGTGGCGCTGCTGGCTCTGGCGGAACTGGCGGACGCCGGCCCGGCCAGCACCGCGCCCACGGTGACGGTTCATGCCCTGTCGGCCCTGGCCGCCATCGGCCTGAAGGACGACGCCCGGCGTTTGGCGCTGGAGGCCGTCGCCGCCCTGGCCGGGCCCTGAGGGCCATGGCGCCGCGCGTCCCAAAGGCCCCCGCCGCCGGGGAGGCCGCTTCCAGGAAGCGGTCCCCCGGTCGGCCGCGCGGCGCCACCCTGGCCCTGCCGCCCGGGGTGGACGCCTTCCTCGACATGCTGGTGGCGGAACGGGGGGCGGCGGCCAACACCCGCGACGCCTATCGCCGCGACCTGGTGGACGCGGCCCGTTTCATCGCCGCCCAGCAGGGGGACAAGGGCCCGGCGCTGGACCAGGCGGGCACGGACGACCTGCGCGCCTACCTGGACCATCTGGGGCGCGACGGCACCAACGCCGCCGTCCGTACCGTGGCCCGCCGCCTGTCGGCCCTGCGCCAGTATTACAAGTTCCTGGTGTCAGAAGGCCGGCGCGAGATCGACCCGGCCGCCGTGCTGGACGGCCCGCGCCTGGGCCGCCCCCTACCCAAGATCCTGTCCGAGGATGACGTGGCCCGCATGTTGGACACCGCCGCCGCCCAGGGCGGGGCGGAGGGGCTGCGGTTGGCGGCGCTGCTGGAACTGCTCTACGCCACGGGCTTGCGCGTGTCCGAACTGGTGGGCCTGCCGCTCTCGGCCTTCAGTCGCGACGGCCGGGTGCTGGTGGTCAAGGGCAAGGGCGGGAAGGAGCGCATGGTGCCTCTGTCCCCGCCGGCCCGCGATGCGCTGGCGGCCTATCTGCCGCACCGCGCCGCCTTCTTCTCCCCGGGCCGGGAGGCCAAGCAGGCCGGCCACCTGTTCCCCTCGCGCAGTTCCGGCGGCATGCTCACGCGTCAGCGCTTTGGCCAGTTGCTGAAGGATTTGGCGCTGGCGGCGGGCCTGGACCCGGCCAAGGTCAGCCCCCATGTCCTGCGCCATGCCTTCGCCACCCATCTGCTGGACCATGGCGCCGACCTGCGCTCCGTCCAGAAGATGCTGGGCCATGCCGACATCGGCACCACCCAGATTTACACCCATGTCGTGGGGGAGCGCCTTCGCCGCGCGGTGGAGGACCACCACCCCCTGGCCAAGGGCAACGCGGGTGGCCGCCCCCGCAAGGGGTAGGGCCGCGCATCCCTAAAGTCGATAGCACTGGCCCCTGGCCCGCGCTCATGGTAATCAGCCGGCTTCGACCTTTGTGCGGATCGCCGTCCCGGCGGCCGCGCCTCCTTACAAGCAGTTGTAAGCCGCCCCATGCATTTCCTTGAATTTGAAAAGCCGATCGCCGAACTCGAAGGCAAGATCGATGAACTCCGCCATCTGTCCGATGGCGGCGGGATCAACATCGCCGACGAGGTCCGCAAGCTTGAGGACAAGGTCGACAAGCTGCTGCGCTCGACCTATGCCAAGCTGTCCCCGGCCCAGAAGGTCCAGGTGGCGCGCCATCCCAACCGGCCGCATTGCCTGGACTACATCAATGCCCTGATCACGGATTTCACGCCGCTGGCGGGCGATCGCGTGTTCGGTGAGGATCGCGCCATCGTCGGCGGCCTGGGCCGGTTCCGCGGCCGGTCGGTGGTGGTCATCGGCCAGGAAAAGGGCCACGACACCGATACCCGCATCCGTCACAACTTCGGCTCGGCCAAGCCGGAAGGCTACCGCAAGGCGCAGCGCCTGCTGGCCCTGGCCAGCCGCTTCAACCTGCCGGTCATCACCCTGGTGGATACGGCCGGCGCCTATCCCGGCGTGGGTGCGGAAGAGCGCGGCCAGGCGGAAGCCATCGCCAAGTCCATCGAGACCTGCCTGCGCGCCCGCGTTCCCATCGTCTCCGCCGTCATCGGCGAGGGCGGGTCGGGTGGTGCCATCGCCATCGCCACGGCCGACCGTGTGCTGATGCTGGAACACTCGATCTACTCCGTCATCTCGCCGGAAGGCTGCTCGGGCATCCTGTGGCGCAGCAACACCAACGCCGCCGACGCGGCCGCGGCCCTGCGCCTGACCGCCCAGGACCTGAAGGAACTGGGCGTCATCGACCGCATCGTCATGGAACCCATCGGCGGCGCGCACCGCCGGCGCGAGGAAACCATCCTGGCCCTGGGCAACGCCATCGACGACAGCCTGGAATCGATGCGCGGCCAGGACGGCGGCACCCTGATCGCCCGCCGCCGCGAGAAGTACTTGGCCATGGGCCAGAAGGGCCTGGGATAAGACACCCAGAAGGGCCTGGGCTGAGACGCGACCAAAAAGGGCGCTTCCCGAAGGGGAGGCGCCCTTTTTCTATGCGCGGTGTCCGCCGCCCATCTGCGGCCAATAGCCGAGGCTTATCCCCGGTGCTGTCGCTGGGGATATGGGCGCGGGCCGTAGAAGAGGCCGGCGGATCGAAAGGGGGGGCTAGGGGGAAAGCCCCAGCTAGCTGCGCAGCACCAGGCGGGAGCAGCCACCGCCGGCCGGCTGCACGTCGCTGGCCAGGCCCGCCAGGCTCAGCGTGGCCTGCACGTCCAGGATGGTGTCCGTGGAGCGGGTCAGGGTCAGGCTGACGTTGCGGCACCCCATCTTCCGGAAGCGCGTGACCGCGTCCAGGATTTGGCGGGCGGGGGCGGCGGAGGAACGGGACTGGGGCGGCGGAATGTCGAAGGCGCTGGGGGTGGCGGCCATCACGGCGGCGGCCATGCCGGGTTCCGGATTGGGGGCTCCGGTCGCCTCATGCGGATGCATGCGAGGTCCCTGGTTGGGGTTCGCCCGGGAACGACCCCGGGCAACCAGGATATTGCGACCAATTGAGGCTTTTCCGCGACCGTAAAGTTGGGCCTGCGGCCGATTTTCCCATGAGGGTGGGGCGGCGGCGGCCTCAGCAGGTCCTCCTTACCCCAAAAGGATGAGGCCGCCGGCATTCCTACCGGCGGCCCCGTCACGGACGAGCCCCGTGTCCTTACAGCAGCTCGGCGATCTGCACGGCGTTCAGGGCGGCGCCCTTCAGCAGCTGGTCGCCGGCGACGAACAGCTGGATGGACCGGCCGCTGGGATCGCTGATGTCCTGGCGGATGCGGCCCACCAGGATGTCGCCCTGGCCGGAGGCGTCCACCGGCATGGGGAAGTAGTTCTTCTCCCAATCATCGACGATGCGCACGCCCGGGGCGGTGGCCAGGATGTCCTTCACCTCCGCCGGGGTGATGGGCCGCTCGAACTCCACGGTCAGCGCCTCGGAATGGGCGCGCAGCACGGGCACGCGCACGCAGGTGGCGGAGATGCGGATATCGGCGTCGCCGAAGATCTTCCACGTCTCCTTCACCATCTTCATCTCTTCCTCGTTATAGCCGTTGGCCGGGTCGACCTTGGCGTTGTGGCTGAAGAGGTTGAAGGCGTAGGGGTGGGGCAGCACGGTGGGGGTGAAGGGCTTGCCCTCCAGATAGGCCCGCGTGCCTTCGCGCAGTTCTTCCATGGCGGCGGCACCGGCGCCCGATGCCGCCTGGTAGGTGGCGGCGATGAAGCGCGTGATGCGGTTCTTGGCGTGCAGCGGCCACAGCGGCACCAACGCGATGATGGTGGAGCAGTTGGGGTTGGCGATGATGCCCTGGTGCTGCTTCACGGCTTCCGGGTTCACCTCCGGCACCACCAGGGGGACGTTGGGGTCCTGGCGGAAGGCGCTCGAATTGTCCACCACCACGGCGCCGGCCTTCACCGCGATGGGGCCGTAGACCTTGGAGATGGAGCCGCCGGCGGAGAACAGGGCGATGTTGACGCCGTCGAAGCTGTTCTCGTCCAGGGCCTGGACGGTGATCTCTTTGCCCTTGAAGGTCATGGTCTTGCCGGCCGACCGGGGCGACGCCAGCAGGCGCAGCTCGGACAGGGGGAAATCACGCTGCTCCAGGCACTCGAGCAGCTCGACGCCAACGGCACCGGTGGCACCGACGATGGCAACGACGGGCAAGGCCATGACCTAATTCCTCAAAGACGAAGGGTGAAACATATGGAACGAGAGGCGCCATCCTCTTGTTCGTTTCGTACCCGCGTCAAGCGGACGACTCGCAGGGCTGCCTTGTGGCCATGGCCGTGCCGCGCAAGTTTTGGTTAGGGGGGCTCAAGCGCGCGGCAATTCTGAAATAGACCGCGACTGCGGTCGCCGCAGCGTTTTGGGGAGCGAAGCGGACTGAAACGCGAGGACAAGCCAAGGCCACGGATGTGGCCGCCCGGCGCTTGATGGACCACTTAACGCAGCGCGAGGACGGTGACGGCCACGGTCAGCGCGATGATGGCGACCCATTGCCAGCCGCCCCGGCCCCGCCCAAGGCGGGTGGCCAGGTCGTCGATGCTGCGCGGGTCGATGGGCAGGCCGCCCCTGTCCAGGTGCTCCGCCAGGCGGTCGGCGTGGCGCAGCAGCAGCGGCAGTTTGTGGGCGGTGGCGTTCAGGTTGCGCACGGCCTCGGCCAGGCGCGCCTCCGGCCCCCGGTTCTCCCGCATCCACTGCTCGATCAGGGGGCGGGCCACTTCCCACATGTTCAGCTTGGGGTTCAGGGCGCGGCCTACGCCTTCCGCCGTCAGCATGCTTTTCTGCAGCAGCAGCAGCTGAGGCTGGGTCTCCATCTCGAACTGCTCGGTCACCGCGAACAGCTGGGCCAGCAGCCGGCCGACGGAGATGTCATGCAGCGGCTTGTTATGCACCTGCTCGCCGATGGCACGGGCGGCCTGCATGAACAGCTCGCGCGACTGGTGCGCGGGGACGTAGCCGGCGTCGAAATGCACGTCGGCCACCAAGCGGTAGTCGCGGTTCAGGAAGCCCAGCAGCATGTCGGCCAGGTACAGCCGCGTCTGCCGGTCCAGCCGGCCCATGATGCCGAAATCCACCGGCGCCAGATGGCCGGACATGTTCACGAACATGTTCCCCGGGTGCAGGTCGGCGTGGAAGAAGCCGTCGCGGAACACCTGGTTGAAGAAGGAATTGGCCGCCTGGCGCAGCACGTCGTCGGGGTCGAAGCCGGCGGCGCGGATGGCGTCCACCTGGTCCACGGGGATGCCGTGGATGCGGTCGATGGTCAGCACCCGCTGGCTGGTGCGGTCCCAATCCACCTTGGGTATGTTGAAGGTGACGTCGCCCGTGAAATTGTCCGCCAGTTCGGAGGCGGCGCTGGCCTCCAGGCGCAGGTCCATTTCCATGCGCACGGTCTCGGCGAAGGTCTCCACCACCTCCACCGGCTTCAGGCGCTTCAGCCGGGGCAGGACGCGCACGGCCAGCCCGGCCAGCCAGAACATTAGGTCGATGTCGCGGCGGAAGGCCAGTTCCACGCCGGGGCGCAGCACCTTCACCGCCACCTCCTTGCCCTCCGCCGTCACGGCGAAATGGACCTGGGCGATGCTGGCGGCGGCCACGGACTCGGGCTCGAAGCTCTGGAAAATCTCGCCCAACGGGCGGCCCAGCTGCTCCTCGATGATGGCCACGGCCTGGGGCGTGGGGAAGGGCGGCAGCCGGTCGCGCAGCAGGGCCAAATCTTCGGCCACGGCGTCGCCCACCAGGTCGGACCGGGTGGACAGGGCTTGGCCCAGCTTGATGAAGCTGGGACCCAGTTCCTGGATGGCCGCGGCCAGGCGCTGGCCCTTGCGGCCGGGCGCCCGGTTGTTGTTCATCAGGCGCAGCACCATGGCCAGGCCCGGCGCCACGTCGCGGAATTCCTCCGGGAACAGGGCGCCATGGCGGCCCAGCGTACGCCCGATGATGTACAGGCGGCGCAGGTTGCGCAGGATGCGGAACATGGTCAGACGCGCCAGGCGGAATGGATGGCGGCCACGCCACCCGTCAAGGGCCGGGCCTTGGCTTGGCTGAAGCCCACGGCCTCCAGCCGGCGGCACAGCGCCTCCCGCTCGGGGAAGCGGCGGATGCTTTCCACCAGGTACTGATAACTGTCGCGGTCACCCGCCACCACCTGGCCGATGCGGGGCAGCACCTCAAAGGAATAGCGGTCGTACAGCTCACGCAGGATGGGCAGGTTCACCTGGCTGAATTCCAGGCAGTAGAAGCGGCCGCCGGGCTTCAGCACGCGGTGGGCCTCGGCCAGGGCCTTGTCGATATGGGTGACGTTGCGCAGGCCGAAGGCGATGGTGTAGGCGTCGACCGAGCGGTTGGGCAGGGGCAGCGACTCGGCATTGCCCACAGTCCACTGTAATCCCCCGGTGGGCAGGCCGCCGCGCGTTTCCGGCGACTGGTCCCAGCCCGGCATGGACCCCTTGTCGATGCCGCGGTCGCGGCCCACCCGCACCATGGCTTCCGTCAGGTCGCAGACCATGATCCGGGCGGCGGGTGCCTTGGCCGCCATGCGGAAGGCGATGTCGCCCGTGCCGCCGGCCACGTCCAGGATGGTTTCGCCCGCGCGGGGGTTGACCAGGCTGACGAAATCCGCCTTCCACAGCCGATGGATGCCCACCGACATGAGGTCGTTCATGACGTCGTAGCGGCTGGCGACGCTGGAAAACACACCCTGCACCAGCGGCGCCTTTTCCGCCGGGTTGATGGCGCGGAAACCGAAGGATCGCGCCTCACGCTCCTGCGCCGTCAGGGCGTCGGTGGCGGTGGTGTCGGCGGTGAAGGGCGGGGGCGTGGGATGGTCGACCATGGCGGCACCATAGCGTCGGGAACGGCGCTTGGGTAGCGGGCTTGGTGGGCAGGCCTGCCCTGAAAAGGGGGCAGGATAAGTGGCTTATCCGTTTGGCGGCCCTAGGCAGAAGGTCAGGCAGCAATCCCTCTTCGGGCGAAATAGCGGGCGGGCGGCTCACCAAAGGCCCGGCGGAACATGGCGATGAAGTTGCTCGGCGTGGCATAGCCCAGGGCATCCGCCACCTCCGCCACCGGCTCCCCTTTCGCCAGCCGCTCCAGGGCAAGGGTCAGTCGGGCCTGCTGGCGCCACTGGGTCACGCTCAGCCCCGTTTCCGCCGCGAACAGGCGTCGCGCCGTCCGTTCCGACAGGCCGGCGTCGCGGGCCAGCATGCCCAGGGGGCGGTCGTCGTCCGGCGCCTTCAGTAGGCGCAGGGCCAGGCGCAGCAGGCGCGGATCGGTGGGCATGGGCAGGTGCAGCGGTTCGTGCGGGGCCAGGCGGATCTCATCCAACAACACGGCCAGCAGCCGCTCCTGCTCCGGCGTCAACGCCGCTTCCAGCGGCCAATCTGCCACCCGCCGCACCAGCGATCGCAACAGGTCGCTGATGCCCATGACGCAGGGGCTGTCGGGCAGGCCCGCGCTGGCCTCAGGCGTCAGCATCATGCCCCATCCGTCCAGCACGCCGCTGATGGTCACCTTGTGCATCATGCCGGGTGGCAGCCATCCCGCGCGCAGGGGCGGCAGCATCCAGGAACCATGCGCCGTTCGCACATGGACCAGGCCGCTGGCGACGCAGAACAGTTGTCCCCGCCGGTGGGCATGCCAGTCGATCTCCCTCGTGCCCATGCGGTCCCGGTCCTCCCGCGAATGGCTGCCCCAGAAGGTTAGGACGGGCGGACCGTCCGGCCGCTCGCACATCTCCAGAAAAGCTTCCTTGGTCATGCGGGGGGTGTCGTTGGCGGGACGCATGGCTTTCCCTGGCAGGGGGCGGAGGGGACCGGCGGATCGTTTGGCCGTTTCACATTATTTTTCGTCCGACTGTCGTTATCAAGTGCGCCGCGCTTCGGAGTATCGACTTTCCAGTGCAAAGGCTTGGCGAATGGTGACGAGATGAACAGGACGCAGGTGGCGATCATCGGGGCGGGCCTGGGGGGGCTGTGCCTGGCGCAGGCACTGACGCGCGCCGGTGTCGCGTGCGTGGTGTACGAGCGGGATGTGGCCGTGGACAGCCGGTCCCAGGGCTATCGCGTGCGCATCGACGCGGATGGTGCCGATGCCTTGGCCCGGTGCCTGCCCCCACCGTTGTACCGCCTATTCCGGCGGGCCTGCGCCGTGCCGGCCCCACGCAGCCGCTTCCTGGACGGCCAACTGGCGCCGGTGACCGGTCGCGCGCCGGCGGTGTGGAGTGCGGCCCCCGATGCGCAAGGCCGGGACAGCGCGGTGGGCGGCGCGGCGGCGGGAGACTTCTGCGTCCATCGCCAGACGCTGCGGGAAATCCTGCTCTCGGGCATCGAGGACCGGGTGCGCTTCGGCGCCGCGTTTCAGGGCCTGGCCGTGGGTGCCGACGGCCGCGCCCATATTGCCTTCGCTGATGGCACCACCGTTCGCGCCGGCCTGGTGGTGGCCGCCGACGGCGTCAACTCCGTCGTGCGCCGTCAGTTGATGCCCCAGGCAGAGCCGCTGGATGTGGGAGCGGTCTGCCTCTACGGCCGCACCGTTTTGACGCCTCAGGTGCGGGCGGTGGTGGGCGATGACCTCTGTACAGGCACCAGCGTGGTCTTCGCCGACGGCTACGCCGGCATCATCGAGCCCATGCTGTTTCCGCCTGCGGCCTTTGCCCCGGAGGGCGCTTCGACCAGCCTGACCCCCGTGGCCGACTATCTCTACTGGGCCTTGATTGGTCCGCGCACGCGGATGATGGGGGCCTTGCCAGATGCCGTGCCGGCGGCGGTGGCACGGCATCTGGCGCGCGACTGGCATCCCAGCCTGCGCGGTCTGTTCCGGCATGCCGATCCGGAAGGCATAGCCCTGCTGCCGGTGCGCAGCGCCCGCTTGGCCCGCACCTGGCCCCACTGGACGGCGGCGGCGGTGACTTTCCTGGGCGATGCCATCCACGCCATGAGCCCGGCCGGCGGCCTGGGGGCCAACACCGCCCTGCGGGATGCCGCCGTGCTGGCGGACAGCCTGTCCCGCACCTCGTCCCCGATCGCGGCGGCGCGGGAGTACGAGGTTGAGATGCGCGTGCGGGCGGCGCGCGCCATTCATCTTTCAGAGGTAGGCGCCGCGGCTCTATTTGCGGACGTGTTTTAAGGGGATTGAGGATTAAGCCTGTCCGAGGTCCACGATCTCAGCCGTTGATATGGAAATATCAAGCCGACTTCATGTCCAGGGCGTAACCGGCCGACCGCACGGTGCGGATCATGTCCAGTTCTGTCTCCTCGTTCAGGGCCTTGCGCAGGCGGCGGATGTGCACGTCCACGGTGCGCGGCTCCACGTACACGTCATGGCCCCAGACGATGTCCAGCAACTGCTCCCGCGAGAAGACGCGGCCGGGGTGCTGCATGAAGTGGCGCAGCAGGCGGAACTCCGTCGGGCCCAGGTGGATGTCGCGGCTGTTGCGGCGCACCCGGTGGGCGGCCAGGTCCATGCTGATGTCGCCGTAGCGCAGCAGTTCCTCCGCCAGGGAGGGGACGGCCCGGCGCAGCACGGCGCGGATGCGGGCCACCAGTTCGGTCGGGCTGAAGGGTTTGGAGATGTAGTCGTCGGCGCCGGAATTGAGGCCGCGCACCTTGTCCGCCTCCTCGCCCCGGGCGGTCAGCATGATGATGGGGATCTCGCGGGTCTTGGGGTTGCGGCGCATCTGGCGGCAGACCTCCAGCCCGCTCATCAGCGGCAGCATCCAATCCAGCAGCACCAGGTGCGGCGCCTGCTCGTCGGCCAGCAGCAGTGCCTCCTCACCGTCGTTGGCGGTCAGCACCCGGAAGCCTTCTTTCTCCAGGTTGTAGCTCAGCAGCGTGACGAGGTCGGTTTCATCCTCGACGATCAGGACCAAGGGCTTCAACGAGGCGTTCATGGGGTGTCCCTAAAACTGGCTGTCCGCAGGCGGAGGCAGGTGGGTCGAGAAATCTAATCGGTACAGGCGCAGGCGTTACTTACAGGTCATCCAGCGACTCGGCCCCATGCAGGCCGCTGCCATGCAGGTCGACGTCCGCGGTGGGGCCGACGACGAAGCTGGACTCGTCATGCTTGGGGCGACTGGACGTCAGCGGCTGGCCCAACACCAGGAAATGGATGTTTTCCGCGATGTTGGTGGCATGGTCGCCCGCCCGCTCCAGATTCTTGGCGATGAACAGCAGGTGGGTGCAAGGGGTGATGTTGCGCGGGTCCTCCATCATATAGGTCAGGACCTCGCGGAAGAGGCTGGTGTACAGGTCGTCCAGTTCCTCATCCCGGTTCCAGGCGTCGATGGCCTTGCCCACGTCGCGGTCGATATAGGCGTCCAGCACGTCCTTCAGCATGCTTTCCACCAGCTTGCCCATGCGCGGAATGGCGCTGACGGGCCGCACGGCGGGCAGCTTGGCCAAGGCCATGCTGCGCTTGGCGATGTTGGCGGCGTAGTCGCCGGTGCGTTCCAGGTCGGCGGAAATCTTCAGGGCGGCCAGGATCTCGCGCAGGTCGCTGCCCACGGGCTGGCGCAGGGCTAGCATGCGCACGGCCTCCTGCTCGATCCCGCGCTCATAGTCGTCCAACTGCAGGTCCGCCTTCATCACGCGGGCGGCCAGGTCGACATCCCGGCGCACCACCGCCTGTACGGCACCGTCCACCTGCGCTTCGGCCACGCCACCCATCTGGGTGATCAGGTTGGACAGGCGCTGCAACTGTTGCTCGAACGATTTGACGGTGTGTTCGGCGGGCATTCTCTTACCACCCCATCCCCGGCGGTCCCGGCCGGGGCATGAAAAATAGCGACCGGCGGGACGTCGCCGATCGGGCAGGGTGGACCATAGCGGCAGGTCGCTATGGAATTGCTACAAAAAGGAGACAGTTTTATGACGCCGCACAAGGCTGGCTCGAGCGCGGAAAACGCCTCGTACTCAAGGGCTTATACCATACGGGGGTAGGATGCGCCGCGCGACGTGTCCCCCGGCTTCGGGCTCAGGCGGCGCCGCGACCGCCTTCGTGTGACAGATTCGGGGCGGATTGAGTGAGCGACTTTTCCCCCTTTTCGCGCGCCTTCTCGCTGGGCTTCTCCGCCCCCGGCAGGTGCACGGTGAAGGTGCTGCCCTTGCCCACCTCGCTGTCGATGGTCAGGCGCCCGCGATGGCGGTTCACGATGTGCTTCACGATGGCCAGTCCCAGGCCGGTGCCGCCCAGGGCGCGGCTGCGGGCGGCGTCCACGCGGTAAAAGCGTTCCGTCAGGCGGGGCAGGTGCGTGCGGGCGATGCCATCGCCCTTGTCGGTCACCGACACCTTGATGCCGGCCACCTTCTGGGGCGACGCCTGGCGGGCGCGGATGCCGGTGGCGCCCGGTGCCGGCGGCGCGTCCGCCCGCTCCAGCGTCACCACCACGTCCGTCTGCTCGCGGCCATACTTGATGGCGTTGTCGATCAGGTTCTGGAACACCTGGGTCAGTTGGTCCTCGTCCCCCTGCACGCGCGGCAGATCCTCGCCGCCCTGCACCTTGATGGTGATCTTGCGGGCCGCCGCCTTCAGCTCCAGCATGGCGACCACGCTCTGCACCAACTGGGCGACGTTGGTTTCGCCGGTGGGGTGGGTGTGCTCGTCCAGCTCGATGCGCGACAGGGACAAAAGGTCCATCACCAGGCGCGACATGCGGCCGGCCTGCTCCTGCATGATGGCCAGGAAGCGGTCGCGGGCGTCGGCGTCGTCGCGGGCCGGGCCGCGCAGGGTCTCGATGAAGCCCACCAGGGTGGATAGCGGCGTGCGCAGCTCATGGCTGGCGTTGGCCACGAAGTCGGCCCGCATCTGTTCCGACCGCTTGATGGCGGTGATGTCGTGCAGGGTGATGATGGCGGTGATCTCGCGTTCGTCCGCGCCATCCTCCGCCGCGGGCTGGAAGGGGGTGACCCGCACCTCCAGCACCCGTTCCACCGGCAGGGGCAGGGTGAATTCCACCCGCCGGCTTTCGCCCCCCGCCAGCACCGCATCCACCGCCGCCAGCACGTCGGGGTTGCGCACGCTGACCGCCAGGTCGCGGTTCAGCATGCGGTCGCCGAACAAGGCGCGGGCGGCGCTGTTGGCGCGCCCCACCTTGCGCTTGGCGTCGACCAGCATCAGGGGGTCGTGCAGGGCTTCCACCACCGCTTCGTCGGCGGCCAGGCGGTGCTCGATCTCCTCGCGGTGGCGCAGCCAATTCTGGTGCAGGTGGGCGATGTCCTCCAGCAGGGCGGCGCCCGTCAGGGTGCGTGCCAGGGGCGGCGCCAGGGGGGTGCGCCGGTCACGCACCTGGTCGAGATAGGCGGCGATCAGCCGGCTGTCGCGCAACACCAGATGCCGGGCCACGGCGGTGACGGCCGCCACCAGGACAAAGGCGCCCAGCGCCAGCAAGGGGTGGAGACGCCCGGACAGAACCAGCGCCGCCAGCAGTGCGCCCGTCGGCGCCAGCATCAGCACGGCGATGGCCACGAAACGATCGGGACGCGCTTCCAAACGACTCATCTCCCTAACCCACCCATGCTGATTCCGGCGAGACCGGCCAAACAGGCCAGGTCAAAATCGTACCGCCCCGTTCATCGCCCCGGTCATTGCCTCGAACATAGCGCAAGAAATGCGCGCGGAACCCACGTCATGGAAGTTTAATTCCGGGCCCGGCTCACGACCGGCCCCGCCTGATAAGAAAAGGCCGCGGCATCCGGTGGTGCGACCATCTGTCCGCGGCCCGCTTTTATTTGCGTACCGGCGCGGGCCTGAACCCGCGCCATCTGTATACTGGATAAACTATCGATGCGGCCGATTTCCCTACGCGGAGATGGACAGGCTGTCGTGGGCCGCCATGACGGCGGCGGTCAGCAGCTCGTTGGACGTGGCGCCCATTTGCACGATCTGCGCCGGCTTCTCCAGGTTGATCAGCAACGGCCCGATCAGGGTGCCGCCGCCCATCTTCTGCAGCAGCTTGGCGCCGATGTTGGCGGTGTGCAGTGCCGGCATGATCAGCACGTTGGCCGGGCCCGACAGGCGGCTGAACGGGTACAGGCGCTTCATCAGATCGTGGTCCAGCGCCACGTCGACCGACATCTCGCCCTCATATTCGAAGTCGGCGCCGCGCTGGTCCATCAGGGCCACGGCGTCGCGCACATGCTGCGCCCGCTCCCGCATCGGCTGGCCGAAGTTGGAGAAGGACAGGAAGGCCACGCGGGGCTCGTGCCCCATCTGGCGGGCGGTGCGGGCCGCCCCCTCGGCGATGCAGACCAACTGCTGGGCGGTCGGGCGTTCATGCACCGTGGTATCGGCGATGAACACCGTCTGCTTGCGCAACGCCAGCACCGACAGGCCGAAAGCCGGCGCGCCCGGACGGGCGTCGATGACGTGGCCGATCTCCTCATACGAGGTGAAGAAGTCGCGGGTCAGGCCCGTGACCACCGCGTCGGCGTCGCCCAGGGCCACCATGCAGGCGGCGAAGACGTTGCGATGCTGGTTGACCAGCCGCTGGCAGTCGCGGTGCAGCATGCCCTTGCGCTGCAGGCGGCTGTACAGGAAGTCGGTGTAGCGCTGGTTTTCCGTGGACTGGAACAGACGGGCGTTGCGCACCTCCAGCGGCGCGCTGCCCTGGGGCAGGCCCAAGGCCGCCATCTGCTCCGCCACCACCTTCTCGCGGCCGATCAGGATGGGCGTGCCGTAGCCGGCGGAGCGGAAGGCTAGGGCGGCGCGGATGGTCCGCTCCTCCTCGCCCTCGGCGAAGACGACGCGGCGCGGGTTGGCCTTCACCTTGTCGAAGATCTGCTGCAGGCTGTCGGCCGTGGGGTCCAGGCGCAGGCGCAGGGCGCGGCCATAGGCCTCCATGTCCGTGATGGGGCGCTTGGCCACGCCGGTGTCCATGGCCGCCTGGGCCACGGCCGCCGGCACCTTCACGATCAGGCGCGGGTCGAACGGCACGGGGATGATGTATTCCGGGCCATAGCGCAGGCGCCGGCCGGAATAGGCGGCGTCCACCTCATCCGGCACGTCTTCGCGCGCCAGCTCGGCCAAGGCGTTCACGGCCGCGATCTTCATGGCGTCGTTGATGGTGCTGGCCCGAACGTCCAGGGCGCCGCGGAAAATGTAGGGGAAGCCCAGGACGTTGTTCACCTGGTTGGGATAGTCGGACCGGCCGGTGGCGACGATGGCGTCGTCACGCACCGACTTCACCTCTTCCGGCGTGATTTCCGGATCGGGGTTGGCCATGGCGAAGATGATGGGCTTGGCCGCCATGCTGGCCACCATCTCGGCCGTCAGGGCGCCCTTGACCGACAAGCCCAAGAACACGTCGGCGCCCTTGACCGCCTCGGCCAGGGTGCGGGCGTCGGTGGTGACGGCGTGGGCGGACTTCCACTGGTTCATGCCGTTGGTGCGGCCCTGGTAGACGACGCCCTTGGTGTCGCACAGGGTCACGTTCTCATGGGGCATGCCCATGGACTTGATCAATTCCACGCAGGCGATGGCGGCGGCGCCGGCGCCGTTCACCACCAGGCGGGCGTCGCTCATGCTGCGGCCCGTCAGATGCAGGGCGTTGATCAGGCCGGCGGCGGCGATGATGGCGGTGCCGTGCTGGTCGTCGTGGAAGACGGGAATGTCCATCAGCTCGCGCAGCCGCTGCTCGATGATGAAGCAGTCGGGCGCCTTGATGTCTTCCAGGTTGATGCCGCCGAAGCTGGGGCCCAGATAGCGCACGGAATTGATGAATTCATCGACGTCGCGGGTGTCGACCTCCAGGTCGATGCCGTCCACGTCGGCGAAGCGCTTGAACAGCACGGCCTTGCCTTCCATGACCGGCTTGGAGGCCAAGGCCCCCAGGTCGCCCAGGCCCAGCACGGCGGTGCCGTTGGAAATGACGGCCACCAGGTTGCCCTTGGCGGTGTAGTCGTAGGCGGTGGCCGGGTCCTCATGGATGCGCAGGCAGGGCACCGCGACGCCGGGTGAATAGGCCAGCGCCAGGTCGCGCTGGGTCGTCAGGGGCTTGGTCGGGGTGATTTCCAGCTTGCCCGGACGCCCGCTGGCATGCAGCAGCAGGGCCTCGGCGTCGGTGACGCGCTTCTCGGTATCGGCCATACGTTCTCTCTCCACCGCGTTTGCGGGTCCGGTCTTGTTGCCGGCCCTTCAATTATTGCGCGCGATGGTAGCCGAGCGGTCCGGCCGGGGTCACGGGCAAATCCGCCCCCGACCTCTGTTCCGCGGGCGGGGCTGCAATCGCGGTAGGTCGGGGGCGGCGCCGGGATGCGTGCGGGGGCGCGCATCCGGTCGGCCACGCCGTATCGGGGCTGGCGTGGCCGGCGTCGACGGGATCGGCGGTTTGGGGCAGGACCGTCCCCGTGACTATCCTTTTACGCCCCGCAGACGGTATCCCGTCTCGACCAGGCCGGATTTTATTTGACAACCTTACCGACAGGGCATTGCCCGCGGTCCGTATAAGGGGTCATGTATGCACTTCGCGACATAGACGTCCCGGGTCACTCTTCAGGGGAACTGATGGACGAATCCGTCCAGCCGGAGCCGCGCATCGGCGCAGCCTCGGCCGCTGACATCGCCGCGTCCCGGACCAGGTCCGGGGCCCTATCCGCGTCCATTCCGGGCGGCTCCCTGCCGGAACCGGGGGATGACGCCTTGCTGGCGCGCATCGCCCAGGGGGACCGCCAGGCTTTCGCCCTGCTGGCCGCCCGCCATGCGCCCAAGGCCATGAAGCTGGCCCAGCGCATCCTGGGCAACGCGGCCGACGCGGATGAGGTGGTGCAGGAGGCCTTGCTTCGGGTGTGGACGGGGGCCAAGAACTGGATTCCCGATGGCCGCGCCCGGTTTTCCACTTGGCTGCACCGCGTGGTGGTGAATTTATGTGTGGACCGGCGGCGGCGTCCCGCCTTCGCCGGGCTGGAAGGAATACCCGAGCCGCCTGACCCGACGCCATCCGCGGTGAATGTGATGGCGCGGCAACAGACGGCCAAATTGGTGTCGCAGGCATTGGCGGAGTTGCCGGAACGGCAGCGGTTGGCCGTCACGCTCTGCTATTACGAGGAACGCAGCGCCGCCGACGCTGCGCAAATCCTTTCCCTCTCTGTTTCGGCGGTGGAATCGCTGTTGGCCCGGGCCCGGCGCGCGTTGCGGGCGCGCCTGTCCGGTGTGGTTCAGGATACGGGTGAGGTCTAGGGGGTTGGTCATGGCTGACAGGGAATGGTCCACGGTGGACGTGGAGGATATCGCGGCGCTCACCGCGGTTTACGGCGGCAACCCCGCCCGCTGGCCGGCGGATCGCCGGGCCGCGGCGGTGCGTGCCCTGGCCGCGGACGGTGAGGCGCATGAGCTGGTGGTGAACGAGGCGCGGCTGGACGCGCTGCTGTCACTGGTGGCGGAGCCGGAGATTTCGGCCACCCGGGTGGATAGCGTGGTGGCCGGCGCGCTGGCGCGGCTGGATGCGATGGCCGTACCGGCGGCCAAGGCCGCGCCGCGCCGGCTGGACACCTTCCTGCCGTCGCCCTTCGACGTGGTGCGCGCGGCCCTGTCGTGGCTGAGCGTCCGGGCGCCCCAGGCCGGTTGGCTGGCCGGTGCCACGGCGGCCGGCATCATGGTGGGCGTCATGACCATGCCCGCCGCCACCCTGCCGATGTCTGAAACCGTGGCCCAGACGGCGGGAACGGTGGAGACGGCGCAGGCCGATGTCACGGACATGCCCAGCCTGCTGTTCACCTCTTACACGGTGGAGACCCACGCGCGATGAGTGTGTTTTCCAGCCGGTGGCGTGGGCCCCTGCTGATCGCGTCGGTCGGTATGAACCTGTTCCTGGCCGGCACCTTCATCCCCCACTTGTTGGGGCATCATGACGGCGGGCCGGGCCGCGAGCCCGCGCCGGGCCTGAACTATCGCCCGCGTCCCCTGGCCGACATCCTGCCGCCGGCCGATGCCGAGCTGTTGCAGAAGGCCATGGCGCCCGACCGCGCCGATTTCAAGGCGCTGGAGAAGCAGGCCCGCGAAAGCTGGGCCGAAATCCAGCCCCTGCTTGCGGCCGACACCTTCGACGCCCAGGCCTTCGCCGCCGCCCTGCAGAAGGTCGCCGATAGCCGCCGCGCCTTCGAGGCGTCGCGCCAGGCGGCGCTGATCGACGTCCTGTCCAAGATGTCGCCGGAAGGCCGCAAGAAGTTGTCGGAGCTGAAGGCCCCCTTCATCCTGGGGGGCATGCATGGGCCCCATCCGGATGGCCGGGGTCCGGAAGGGCGGGGACCGGATGGCCGTGGTGACGGCCGCTTCGACCATCCCCCCTTCCCGGACGGACCGCCGCCGCCGGATGATGGCGCCGATGGGCCCGGCCCGGCCGGCAATCCGGCGGTGACGCCCGCCAATCCCGGGGGCATCCCCCTGACGCCCCGGGCGCCGACCGCCACACCGGTGGCCCCGCACTGACCCCATCCCACCGCCAAGGCCCCGGAGCGATCCGGGGCCTTTCGCATCCCGGGGCGCGTCTCAGGCCACGGCGCTGTCGGCGGGGCGCTGGCTGCCCAGCCATTCCCCCAGCCAGTCGGCCAAGGCCGCCGCCGCCTGCTCGGCATTGCTTCGCAGGGTGCCGGCCAGGGCGCGCTGAATTTCCGGCGGATCGTCGCGCAGGGCTTGCTGCGCCCGTCGCGCCTCGGCCGACAGGCCGCTGAGGCCGACGTTGGCGGCGACGCCGTAAAGGGTGTGGACCGCCTGGCCGGCGCCCGGAAGATCGCCGGCCACCACCTTCTCCACGAAACGATCCGCCGTTTCGACCAGGGTACGCGCGGTGATCGTGATGAACTCCGGCATATCCTGGGCGCCGATGGCTTGGGCCACGGTCTCGATCTGCCGCGCGTCCAGAACGGCATCCGCCGCGTCGGGCTCGGCGCTCGGCCAGACATGGGTGCCCCGGGCGGTCCACGCCTTGTGCATGGCCTCGACCAAGGCGTCGGGGCGGATGGGCTTGGTGACGAAGCCATCCATGCCCGCCGCCAGGCAGTGGTCGCCGTCGGTCGCATCGGTGTTGGCGGTGGTGGCCACCACCGGGACGCGCGCGCGGCTGCCGTCCGGCAGGGCGCGGATGCGGCGGGTCGCCTCCAGCCCGTCGATGCCCGGCAACTGCATGTCCATCAGCACCAGGTCGAAGCGGCCCTGCGCCACGAGGCGGACGGCGGCGGCGCCATCGGCCACCACGGTGACCGCGTGTCCCCGTGCCCGCAACAGGGCATCCAGCACGACCTGGTTGGCGGTCACATCCTCAACCACCAGGACGGCCAGGGGGGGCAGGCACAGGGGCGGGGCGTCGGTATTCCGGGCGATGGCCACCTCATCTTCGGGCTCAGCGGTTGGAATGGTGAACCAGAAATGGCTGCCGTTGCCCGGGCGGCTGCGAAAGCCGATCTCGCCCCCCATGGCCTGGACCAGGCGCTTGGCGATGGCCAGGCCCAGCCCGCTGCCGCCATAGCGGCGCGTGACCTCGACACTGGCCTGGCTGAAGGTTTCGAACAGGCGCCCCTGTGACGCCTCGGGCACCCCCATCCCGGTGTCCGACACGATAATGCCGAATTGCATGCGTCCGTCGTCCAGGCGGTCGGCGGAGGCGCTGATGCGCACCCAGCCACGGTCGGTGAACTTGATGGCGTTCCCCACCAGGTTCAGCAGCACCTGGCGCAGGCGCAACGGATCGCCCATCAGCCGCGCGGGAAAGGCCTGGCTGGTGCGCAGCTGCAGGTCCAGCCCCTTCTCCGCCGCGCGGCCGACCATCAGTTTCAGCACCCCGTCCAGCAGCGCGGCCGTGTCGAAGGGGCGTTGGTCTATCTCCAGCTTGCCAGCCTCCACCTTCGACAGGTCCAGCACGTCATTCAGGATGGCCAACAGCGATTCGCCCGACTCGTGCACGGTGCGGACGTAGTCGCGCTGTCGCATGGACAGCCCCGTTTCCAGCAGCAATTGGGTCAGGCCCAGGATGCCGGTCATGGGGGTGCGGATTTCATGGCTCAGCGTGGCCAGGAAGCCGGACTTGGCGTCGTTGGCCTGGTCGGCCGCCCGCTTGGCGGCGGCGAGGTCCAGCTGCATCTCCAGCATATGGCGCATGCGTCGGCAGATCTGGCGGCCCATCCGGTAGATGAACACCGAATAGAGCAGGCTGCCCAGAACCAGGGCCATACCGGGGGCCCCGCCCCGTGCCGTGCCGCTTTCCTCGGCCAGCGTGGCGCCGGCCAGGACCAGCAGCGCCAGGGCCGGCGGCACCATTTGCAAACCCAGCATCAAGGGATGCGGTATCGTTCCACAGGTGCGCAGCGCCATGGCCGTGCCCATGATAAGCATCAGCAAGCATCGACCGGCCAAGTCATGGTCGGGCCAGGCGAACAGGGGCAGCAGGCCCCACACCGCGGACGTGGCGAAGCGCGCGGCGGCCAGCACCCACAACCAGGGACGCGGATCGGTCAGGCTGTTGGCCCGGACCAGGAAACGCTGGAACACCAGTTGCGATATGCCCGCCGCCCCGATCGACAGCAGTGACCAGACGACGACGGCCGGCCAGGGCGCCCACGTGGCGATTCCGCCGGCGACGACGACCGTCAGCAGGGGCAGCAGCCAGACATCATCGCGATGGTTCAGCGCCATCAGGATAAGCTGGCCCAGTTCGACCAGCAGCGGGCGGGCAATGGTCGGGGCGCGGTCGCCCAGCGCTTCCAGGGGGTCGGTGGCAGGGCCGCCGATCAGCGGGCCGGTCCATCGCCGCAATCCCGGTTCCAAGCGCCGCACGTCCGGTATTCCCCGTGGTCTGTTCCGGGTGTTGGTCCATTCGGGGATGATCCCCCCAGCGTCCCGGTGCCGGAAGGGTCTACTGCCATGGGATGCGGGTGCCGGGGGGCGATGCCGCCCGGTGAAGGCCGCGGTCGGCCCTGAACCCGTCAATTTCCATGCGAAATCCCCGGGGCCGACTGTACGACGGCGGCGGAAATTGGCCAATCACATTTGCGAATCCCTTGCGTAATTAAAGATCAGAAAAGATCTGTAAAATTTTAAACACCCCTCTCCGCCCAGCCTTCGTCAGCGCCGCCGGCGCAAGTGGAAAGGCTCGGTCGAGGCCGTCAATCAGCGGTTGTTGGTCGGCGTTTGTCGCGAGAGCCCCGGGGAAATGGGATGCGGTCGTGTGAAGGGTGCCTTTTTTCTTGCATTACAGGGCACAAGCGCCGGAAGAATTCGCCGGGGGTAGAAATTGAATCGGCCGGATCGGCCGTGGTAACCATTAGTCCGTCGAGAACTCGCGGCCGGTGCAAACCGTTTGCCGTGCCGGGACCCGTGGGGTCATAATTCCGGTCTCTTGCAGGGGGCAGGGTGGCATGTTTCGGAAGGTGATGGGCTGGATTGCCGGCAAGGGGGATGACACGTCGCCTCCGCCGGATGCTGTCCTTTCCGCCGACGGGGCCAGTGGCGGCGCCCTGCGGGCAGACGGGGGGCACGGTCAAAGCGGGGCCGGCTTCGCCGATGCCGGCCGCAGCCCTGTGTTTTCCTCCCGTGCGGTGCGGGACGCCGCCGTCGTCACCTCCACCATCGACACCATCCGCCGCTACGTCGCGGGTGAGGAACAGGCCGAAGGGCTGGTCCGCAAGCTGCAGTCCTTGTCGACCGAGCAGTTCGGCTTCCTGCAGATCAGCATCGACCCGGCCCTGACCGCCAAGGCCCTGGCCCAGCTGGGGGACGGGCGCGCCGCCAGCGCCACCACGCTGCGCCGCCTGCTGAGCGATATCGGCGATGGGGGAAAGCCCGCGGGCGAGGGCGGGCCAACCGCCCCGTCCGAAGCCTCCCCATCCGGCCCATCTGGATCCAAACCGCCTCTGTCCAGGGGCGAGGCGGAGATATCCGCCGCCTCGTCGCCGGTGGCCCCGCCAGCGCCGGTCATGACGGCCACGGCGTCCGCCCCGCTGTCGGTTCCGGCGCCGCCCGCGTCGGCCCCTCCGGCCCCGGGCCCGCAGCCGTCGCGCACGGGCCCGCTGTTCACCACCCTGGCGGCCAAGGGGCGCGATGCCCTCACCCGTGATGCCCATCCGGCGGACCGGGCGGAAATGCGGGCCGTACCCACGCCCACCCCCCGGGTGCCCGGGGCCTTGTCCTTGCGCGCGGCGCCGCCGACGCCGGTGCGGGCCTCGGCCGTGGCGGGCACGCTGCCGGCGCAACCCCTGTCCACCCCCAGCCGCCCGACACCGATCCACGCGCCCGTGACCGTGTCGGCCGTGACCGTTCCGGGCGGCGCACGCATGGCCACCAATCCCGTCGCCGCCGCCCGTGTCACCCTGCACGGCCCCAAGCCCAGCCCCGCCGCCGTTTCCAATCCGGAGGGCGCGGCGCCCCTGGCCGCGCCCGTGGTCGTGCCGCCGCCCCGTGTCTCCTCCGACGCGCCGGTGCCGCCGCCCCAGCCGCCGGTGGCGCGGCGTCCGGCCGCGGCCGTGCCACGCATGCCGCGCGAACAGGCGGACAAGCGCCGGGCGCGTCTGCTAGAAGCGATTGCCGGCGAGTTGTGACGCCCCTTGTGACACCTATGCCCGCCAGCCCCCCTCCCCGATCCTCGTGAGCGATGCCATGACCGACGAGCACCGTGACGCCCCAGGCCCTGATGGCGACGCCGGTTCGGCAGCCCCCGGCGCCGTGCCGGCCACCCCGGCCGCGCCGTCCCCCGACATCGAGGTGTCATCGCCTCCCGTGCCGGCCGCCGTGCGCGAGGGGGAGATCGACGACGGGGTTGACCCCTTCGATTACGCTGAATCCATCGTCCGCGACTTGGCGCTGCATGTCGGCGGCCGCCTGCGTGACCTGCGCAATGACCTGACGGCCATGCATTCCGCCGTCGTTTCGCTACCGGAAACGATGCGGATCAACGCGCTGGGACAGTCGATCCAGGAACTGCGGGAGCGGGTGGCCCACCTGACCGGCGTGGTCAGCCATCACGCCGGCCGGCCGGCGGAAGAGGCGGAGCGCCTGGCCCGCGGCGTCGGCGAGCTGTCGAACACCCTTCAGGACGTGACCCAGCGGGTGGGCGTGCTGGAGAATTGGCTCAGCCATGCCAAGGCCGTGAACGGCGTGCGCCTGCCCGATCTGCCCCCCGGCCCTCTGCCGGAACAGTTGAACAACCTGGTCGACCATCTGCACGAATCGCTGCTGCGCGTCGTCAACGCCGTGCGCGCCACGCAGTTGGATGTGCGCGACCTGCGCGATCAGGTCAGGGGTGGTGTTCCCGCCCTGCCGCCGCCGGCCGCCGAGGGCAAGGTGGCCGAGGGCAGGGCGACCGACGCGAAGGCGACCGTCCCCGACACGGGTGCGGTGCAGGCGCTGGCCGGTCGGCTGGACGCGGTGGAGGAGAAGCTGCGTCGGGCGCCCGCGTCCGCGCCAGCCGACCGGGCCGATGGCGGCACCGCCGGCCTCGCTTCCCTGGTGTTCGGCGCCTGGCCCAGCCTGATGCGGCCCACGGGGGCGGAGGCGCTGGCCCAGGCCGTTGCGTCCGTGCTGGATAGCGTGGGTCATATCCTGGGCGGCACCGTGCAACTGCCGCAGACGCCGCAGGATGGCGGCCTGGTGGCCGTGGCCACGGGCCGGCACCGCGGCATGCCGCTGGCCATCCTGGTGGGGGTTGAGGATCTGGTGGGCCGCCACTGGGTGCTGGGGGAGGAGGGCGACACCCTCAGCGACAGCGGCTTCCCCCGCGTCTCCACCCTGCGCGGCCTGATGAACGCGGCGGCGCTGGTGGAAAAGAGCCGGCCGGGCACCCTGGCCGTCTCCATCCTCATCTACGGCAACGGCGTCATCAGCCAGGCGCCGACGCGTGACGCCCTGTCCACCCTGGCCCAGGCCGCCGGCATCCCCGGCGCCGCTGGCCGCACCCTGCTGGTGGCGGCGGGCGACCTGACGGCCGCCGGCCTGCTGCCTGTCCACGAGGTTGGTGGCGCCGTCAGCGACCTGCAGTTCGACTGATCCGGCTCCATACATGGAGCCAAAAGGAAAGGGGCGCTACCCGGCTGGGTGGCGCCCCTTTCCTTTTCGCTCCGGCATGTTCCAAGGAAGGCCGGAAGGCTCGGCAGTCCAGAGGACCGCCGAGCCCGTAACAACTGCTTACTCGGCCGCCTGGGGCTGGTTAAGCATGTTGCGCAGCACGTACTGCAGGATGCCGCCGTGCTTGAAGTAGTCGACCTCGTCCAGGGTGTCGATGCGGCACAGCACCGGCACGGTGTCGACCTTGCCATCCGCGCGGGTGATGGTCAGGGTCAGGTCCATGCGGGGCTTCAGGCCGGCCTCGACGCCGGTGATGTCGATGACCTCGGTGCCGTCCAGGCCCAGGGTCTTGCGGCTGGCGCCGTCTTTGAACTGCAGGGGCAGGACGCCCATGCCCACCAGGTTGGACCGGTGGATGCGCTCAAAGCTCTCGGCCACCACGGCGCGGACGCCCAGCAGTCGGGTGCCCTTGGCCGCCCAGTCGCGGGACGAGCCGGTGCCGTACTCCTGACCGGCGAACACCACCAGCGGGGTGCCATCGGCCTGGTACTTCATGGCGGCGTCGTAGATCGACATGACGTCGCCGGTGGGGATGTACTTGGTCACGCCGCCTTCGACGCCCGGGACCATTTCGTTCTTGATGCGGATGTTGGCGAAGGTGCCGCGCATCATGACTTCGTGGTTGCCGCGGCGGGCGCCGTAGCCGTTGAAGTCCACCGGCTCCACGCCGTGGCTGATCAGGTAGGTGCCAGCGGGGCTGGTCTTCTTGATCGACCCGGCGGGGGAGATGTGGTCGGTGGTGATGCTGTCGCCCAGGATGGCCAGGGGACGGGCCTTCTTCACGTCATGCACCGCACCCGGGGTGGTGGTCATGCCTTCGAAGATGGGCGGCAGCTTCACATAGGTGCTGTCGTCTTCCCACTTGTAGGTCAGGCCGGTGGCGGTCTCGATGGACTGCCACTGCTGCGGACCCAGGAACACGTTGGCGTAGCGCGAGCGGTACATCTCCGGGGTCAGGGACTTGGAGATGGCGTCCTCGATCTCGGCGCTGCTCGGCCAGATGTCCTTCAGGAAGACGTCCTTGCCGTCCTTGCCCTTGCCCAGCGGCTCGGTGGTCAGGTCCTTGCGCAGGGAGCCCGCCAGGGCGTAGGCCACCACCAGCGGCGGGGAGGCCAGGTAGTTGGCCTTCACCTGCGGGTTCACGCGGCCTTCGAAGTTGCGGTTGCCCGACAGGACAGAGCAAGCCAGCAGGTCGTTGGCATCCACCGCGGCGCCGATGGCGTCGGGCAGCGGACCGGAGTTGCCGATGCAGGTGGTGCAGCCGTAGCCGACCAGGTTGAAGCCCAGCTTGTCCAGGAACGGGGTCAGGCCGGCGGCGTTCAGGTAGTCGGTCACGACCTGGCTGCCGGGGGCCAGCGAGGTCTTCACCCACGGCTTCGTGGCCAGGCCGGCCTCGACCGCCTTCTTGGCCAGCAGGCCGGCGGCGACCAGCACGTTGGGGTTGGAGGTGTTGGTGCAGCTGGTGATGGCCGCGATCACCACGTCGCCGTGGTCGACCGTGAAGTCCTCACCGGCGACCTTGGCCGGGTTGCTGGCGGGCTTGCCGGCGTAGTCCTTGGCGAACACGCCCTCGAACTCGGTCTTGGCGTTGGACAGCAGCACGCGGTCCTGCGGGCGCTTCGGGCCGGCCAGCGAGGACTCGACGCTGTTCAGGTCCAGTTCCAGCGTGTCGGTGAACACCGGCTCGGGGCTGTTGGCGTCGCGCCACATGCCCTGGGCCTTGGCGTAGGCTTCCACCAGGGCGACGCGGTCGGCGTCACGGCCGGTGAAATTCAGGAAGCGGATGGTCTCGGCGTCGATCGGGAAGATGCCGCAGGTGGCGCCGTATTCCGGGGCCATGTTGGCGATCGTCGCGCGGTCGGCCAGGGTCAGGGCGTCCAGGCCGGGGCCGTAGAACTCCACGAACTTGCCCACCACGCCCTTCTTGCGCAGCATCTGGGTGACGGTCAGCACCAGGTCGGTCGCCGTGGCGCCTTCCTTCAGCTTGCCCGTCAGGCGGAAGCCGATGACTTCCGGGATCAGCATGGAGATGGGCTGGCCCAGCATGGCCGCCTCGGCCTCGATGCCGCCCACGCCCCAGCCCAGCACGCCCAGGCCGTTCACCATGGTGGTGTGGCTGTCGGTGCCGACCAGGGTGTCGGGGTAGGCGACGGTGGCGCCGGTCTGGTCGCCGTCGGTCCACACGGTCTGGGCCAGGTACTCAACGTTCACCTGGTGGCAGATGCCGGTGCCGGGCGGCACGACGCGGAAGTTGTTGAAGGCCTTCTGGCCCCAGCGCAGGAACGCGTAGCGCTCGCCATTGCGCTGGAATTCGACGTCGACGTTCTTCTGGAAGGCGTCGGGGCCGCCGAAATAGTCCACCATCACCGAGTGGTCGATGACCAGGTCGACGGCGGTCAGCGGGTTGATGCGCTCCGGCTTGCCACCCAGGCCCACCATGGCCTCGCGCATCGCGGCCAGGTCGCACACGGCGGGAACGCCGGTGAAGTCCTGCATCAGCACGCGGGCGGGGCGGTAGGCGATCTCACGGTCGCTGCGGCGGTCGACCAGCCACTGGGCGGCGGCCTTCACGTCGTCGACGCTGACGGTGCGGCCGTCCTCGAAGCGCAGCAGGTTCTCCAGCAGCACCTTCAGGCTGTAGGGCAGGCGGGACAGGTCGCCCAGGCCGGCTTCCTCAGCCGCCTTGAGGCTGAAGTAGTCATAGCTCTTGCTGCCGACGCTCAGGCTGCGGCGGGTTTTCAGCGTGTCGTGACCGGTGATCGTGGACACAGGAGTGGCCTCCTAGGGGAAGGGGATGGTACCGCGCCGCCGGCACCCTTCAGCGGGTGTCATGGCCAGCGATGCGGACGGCCATTCCGACACCCTTCGCGACGTCCCCTTATTGAGACCCTTATGAAATAAGAATACCGGGCTGGGGACGCCCTTGATCGAAAGGTTTGCGCGGAAAGGCGCGCGCGCGAGGTTTACCGCTTTTTGCGCCTGCGATCAAATGCCCGGACGGTTGCGGTGGGGGCGACATCGCATGCCTCCCCTGCCGAGATTCCCCAGCCCTGCGCCCAAGGCGCGACAGCCGCCGCGACCATCCAGCCACGGGCCGCTTAAATCCGTTTGATCATGTCGATCAGGGGCTGGGCGAAGGGCGCCACCTCCGTCCCGCCGTCCCAGATCATGTGACAGGCGACGTAGGCGATGATGGCCAGGCCGATGTAGGAGATCCAGAAATAGCGGGCCAGCAGCCGGGCGATCAGCGTGGCGGCCGCCCCCATCAGTGCCACCGACAGCACCAGGCCCAGCACCATGACCCGGGTGTGGTCCTCCGCGGCGCCGGCCACCGCCAGCACATTGTCCAGCGACATGGAGACGTCGGCCAGCGCGATCTGCCGGATGGCGACGCCCACGCTTTTGCCCGCGACCGGCGCCATGGGCGAGTCGCGCCCCTCCACCGCCGCCGTGGTGGCCTGCTCCTTGCCATGCTGGCGCAGTTCCCGCCACAGCTTCCAGCAGACCCACAGCAACAGGATGCCACCGGCCAGCGTCAGGCCGATGATGTCCAACAGGCGTGTGGCCAGCAGGGCGAAGCCGATTCGCAACAGCACGGCCACGCCGATGCCCCAGAAGATGACCTTACGCCGCTTTTCCGCCGGCACGCCGCTCGCCGCCATACCCACCACCAGGGCGTTGTCCCCGGCTAGGACAAGGTCAATGAGAAGCACCTGGATCAGGGCGGTCAGTTCAGCAAGCAGCATGGGGTACAGCCGTTCCGGTCGTGGATCGACCCTTAATAGCACGGCTGCGGCATAAGCGCGCGTCGCATTGCGACGCGTATATCGCCCAATAAGCCTGAACCGGGGGCGCAACGGCCGCGCTTTAGACTGGCCTCAACTGGAACCGGGCAGCGACGGGCTAGAAACGATGCGGTGAGTAGAATGTATTTTGGATAAAATACGGCCCGCACACTTCAAGAAGTGGCGGGCCGAGAGTTTTGGCAGTTGGGTCCTGCTCTGTGATACAGGACACATTACGTAAAACCCATGGCGTAAAAGATGTCAAGCAATGAACCTGTAGCAAAAGGATATGTATTGTTTTACGCGACGCCGCGTCTGCGAAAGTTCCCTGGGGCCGTAGCTCTATACCCAAATGATGAACGTGTTAATTCATAAGGGGTGAACCTGAGGTTGGGGTTGATTTAGCAACTTCAAAGGGCCCCGGCGTCGCGGAATTAAGGTAAGGGCTTCACTGAAAAAGGGAAAAGAATCAGCGTTGGCCGGGCTGGGCCACACGCGATTCGCGAATCCCTCCCGCGCCCGTCGCGGGTCGCAGGTACGGCTCCGTCGACCTCCCACACGGCATGGGGCGGCAAAACCGCCTGAAAACGAAGCAGGTGGGGGTAATGATTAAAAATCGGGCCGGTGCACCAGGCGCCGACCTCGTGAGAGCCGCAGGGCTGCGGGAAATTCAAGTCAGGATATCGGGCTGGCCCGGGCGTCAATCCGGCCGGGGCCAGCCGCGTCGGCACCACTACAGGGGGATGGGATCAGGTCGACCCCCTGGTCGTGTGACTCCGCTCCACCATGAGCAGGTTCCGAGCAAGAGGCGATCATGACGGATCACCTCTTGTCCTGGACGGTCAGTGGGCTTCGCCGCCGCGGGGGCGTGCCGGTTCCACCAGCGTGCCGGTGGCGTCGAACTGCACCATCTCGGCGATGTTGGTGGCGAGGTCGCCCACGCGCTCCAGGTTCTTGGCGATGAACTGCAGGCTGGTGCAGGCCTCGATAAGGCTGGCGTCCTTGGCGACGAAGGCGAAAATCTCCTGCGTAACGCCGGCGTGCATGTCGTCCAGCTCCTGGTCGCGGCGCCACACTTCGGCGGCCAGGGCGGTGTCGCGGCGGGTGAAGGCCTCGATGGCGCTGGCCAGCTGGCGCCGCGCCAGCTCCGACAGGCGGCCCACCGAGGCGGTGGCGGCGATGGCGGGAACGGCGTTCAGCACCAGGGCGCGCTTGGCCATGTTCTTGGCGTAGTCGCCCACGCGCTCCAGGGCGTTGGCGGCCTTCAGGGCGGCCAGGGTGTGGCGCAGGTCGATGGCCATGGGATGGCGCAGGGCCAGCAGGCGGATGATCAGGCTCTCCACCTCATGCTCCAGGGCGTCCAGCACCTGATCCTGGGCCACCGTCTCGCGTGCCAGCGCGTCGTCGCGGCCCAGCACGGCGCGGGTCGCCTGTTCCAGCTGCTGTTCGGCCCGGCCGCCCATTTCCGCCAGCAGCGCGTCCAGCCGCTGCAGTTCGTTTTCGTAAGAGGTGACGATGTGACGGGGCAGCTGCTCGGACATGGGCGGTGCATCCAGAAGGGTGGAAACCAGGGTGGCGCCACCATACCGTCATCGTATTGCAATCGTGCGACCGTCCGTCGCAGGGAACGGCAAATCAACGCCCGGTTGGACGCGGTTTGGCTCAGCGATGCGGGAATGACGGGAAGGATGGTGCCCCAAGTCGGATTTGAACCAACGGCCTACCGCTTACGAAGCGGTTGCTCTACCACTGAGCTATTGGGGCGCCCCTTGGAATGGAGGGGGGTATTAGCAGACCGAAACGCGGATGGCAACAGCGCGGTGCGATTTTGAGGTTATTTAGTGCTTCGTTCGCCCTCAGACGCTGGGCGGCCACATCCGTGGCCTAGGCTTGTCCTCGGTTCCAGTCCACTGCGTTCCCCGGAAACCTGTGGCGGACGCGGTCGCGTCCTTGTCGCTACGCTCCAGGTGCGCCCGGCAGGTTGCACGAGCGTTCCCATGGAACTGGGCCAGGCCGCGACTGCGGCCGCCGCAGCGAGCACCGCAGGGCGCAGCGAGGAAGCCAAGCCGGCGGATGCCGGCGCCCGGCGTTTGAGGGAGGAAAACAAAACTCAGCCATCCGCCAGGATGGCGTCCAAAAACGTCGCGCCATAGCGTTCCAGCTTGCGCACACCCACGCCGGGCAGCAGGCCCAGGCCGGTCAGGTCGCGCGGGCGGCTGATCACCATTTCCATCAGCGTGCTGTCGTGGAAGATGACGTAGGGCGGCACGCCCTGGGCCTTGGCCAGTTCCAGGCGCACGGCCTTCAACTTGTGCCACAGCTTGTCGTCCGGCGGGGCCAGCGAGGGGCCGGTGCGCCCGCCGCTCGTCCGTCCGCCGCCGCGCCGGCCATCGCCCGACAGCACGGCGCGGTCACGGCGCAGGCGCACGGTTTCCTGCCCCTTCAGCACGGACGCCGCCTGATCGGTCAGCATCAGGCCGCCATGCCCCTCCGGATCGGCCGTCAGGTGGCCCAGCGCCACCAACTGGCGGAACACCGTCTGCCAATCGCTTTTCGAGATGTCGGCGCCGCAGCCGAAGGTCTTCAGCTGTTCATGGCCAAAGCGCACCACCTTTTCCGTGGCGCCGCCGCGCAGCACGTCGATCAGGTGGCCCACGCCGAACTTCTGGCCGGTGCGATAGACGGCCGACAATGCCTTCTGCGCCGCCACCGTGCCGTCCCAGGTTTCCACCGGCTCAAAACAGGTGTCGCAGTTGCCGCAATTGCCCGGGTGCTCCTCCCCGAAATAGGTCAGCAGCACCTGGCGGCGGCAATGCGCGGTCTCGCAGAAGCCCAGCAGGGCGTCCAGCTTGCGCCGTTCCGTCCGCTTGTGCTGGGCGCTGCTGTCCGACGCGTCCATCATCTGGCGCAGCATGACCACGTCCTGCAGGCCGTACAGCATCAGGGCGTTGGCGGCCAGGCCGTCGCGGCCGGCGCGCCCGGTTTCCTGGTAATAGGCCTCCAGGCTCTTGGGCGCGTCCATGTGCACCACGAATCGGACGTTGGGCTTGTCGATGCCCATGCCGAAGGCGATGGTCGCCACCACCACCACGCCTTCGCCCTTGATGAAGCGGTCCTGGTTGGCCTGGCGCACGGCCGGGTCCAGGCCGGCGTGATAGGGCAGGGCGTCCAGCCCCTGTTCCTTCAGCCAGTCGGCCAGCGCCTCCACCCGGGCGCGCGACAGGCAATAGACGATGCCCGCGTCCTCCGCATGGTGGCGGCGGATGAAGTCCAGCAGCTGCCGGCGCTCGTTGTCCTTGGGCGCCACGCGATAGGTGATGTTGGGCCGGTCGAAGCTGGAGACGAACTGCCGCGCCTCGCCCAGGGCCAGGCGCTCCACGATGTCGGCCTGGGTCTGCGCGTCGGCCGTGGCCGTCAGCGCGATGCGCGGCACGGTGGGGAAACGCTCATGCAGCACCGACAGCTGCAGATATTCCGGCCGGAAGTCGTGGCCCCACTGGCTGACGCAATGCGCCTCATCCAAGGCGAACAGGGAGAGGCGCGAGCGCTCCAGCAGTTCCAGGAAGCGCGGGGTCACCAGCCGCTCCGGCGCCACGTACAGCAGGTCCAGGTCACCGCGCTCGCACGCCCGCTCCACATCCAGCGCCTCGCGCCAGTCGAGGGTGGAGTTGAGATAGGCGGCCCGCACGCCCGCCTGGCGCAGCGTGTCCACCTGGTCGCGCATCAGGGCGATCAGGGGGCTGACGACGATGGCCACGCCCGGCCGGGCCAGGGCCGGGATCTGGAAGCACAGCGACTTGCCACCGCCGGTGGGCATCAGCACCAGGGCGTCGCCGCCCTGGATGACATGGGTGATGATGTCTTCCTGGTTGCCGCGGAAGGCGGAATAGCCGTAGACGCGCTTCAGGATGTCCCGCGCCGTCGCCACCGGGTCGCGCGTGCCCTGGGGGGCCTCATCCTCCAGCCAGTCGCCGTGGATGATGCTGGGCTCCGGCAGGTCGCCATAATGGTCGGGCACGAAGTCGCCCATATCCGGGTGACCCATATCAGGATAGCCGGAGTCCGGCGTACCGGGATCCTGGTCGAACAGGGCGAGGGGAAGGGGCCGGGCGTGGGACATGACGGCTCTGGGCATGGCCGGGTCCCACCAGCGGAAGATGCCGCGAATGGGGCCAGGGATAGCGGGTGCGTGCTTAGGATAAGCCAATATCTAGGGGTGCCAAGGGGCCGCTGTCCACTGCTTCCTGTGGCGTCGCCCACCGTGGGCGGAACATCCCGCGAACGCCGGGAGTTCTTGTCTGGACTCGAAAAAGCCGGCCGCAGCGGGGAAAAAGTGGTTCCGTTGCGGAAATGTGACCGCTATCGTTCGTCGCCTTCATTAAGGACCTTTTCATCCTTACCCAGCTAGGGTAATGGACGAGGCATAGTTGGAAGGCCGCCTACCCCTCCGGATATAGGTTCCGGTGGATGTGGGGTAGCGGCGCGCCTGGGGCCGCCAACGCGGCAAAGCCTATTTATTCCCGAGACGCCGCCCCGCAGCGCGGGTCGTACGGCGCCGCCACGTCCAATGACGAGGATGATCCGCGTGCTTTACCAGCTGTTTGACCTGCACCATGCCGCCCTCACCCCCCTCCGCCTGGTGGCGGAGGCGACGCAGGCGACGTTCCGCCACCCCTTCGTGCCCGCGTCCTACACCGGCATGGGCCGCGCCATGGCCGCCGCTGGCGAGCTGATCGAGCGCACGACCCGACGTTGGGGCAAGCCGGAGTTCGGCCTCAACATCACCCATATCGACGGGCGCGAGGTCGCGGTCACGGAAAAGGCGGCGCTGCGCAAGCCCTTCTGCGTGCTGCGCCATTTTGAGCGCGCGACACCGCACAGCGATCCCAAGGTGCTGGTGGTGGCCCCCATGTCAGGCCACTACGCCACCCTGCTGCGCGGCACGGTGGAGGCGCTGCTGCCGGCCCACGACGTGTACATCACCGATTGGGTGGACGCGAAGCTGGTGCCGCTGGCCCGCGGCCGCTTCGATTTCGACGACTACGTCGAATACGTGATGGATTTCATCCGCTTCCTGGGCCCGGACACCCATGTCATCGCCGTCTGCCAGCCGGCCGTGCCGACCCTGGTCGCCGCCGCCGTCATGGCTCAGACCGCCGACGACTGCCAGCCGCGCAGCATGACCCTGATGGGCGGGCCCATCGACACCCGCGTGTCACCCACCCAGGTGACCCAACTGGCGGAAACCCGCGACATCGGCTGGTTCGAGCGTACGGTGACCACCACCGTCCCGCCCTACTATCCCGGCGCCATGCGCCATGTGTACCCCGGCTTCGTCCAGCTCACCGGCTTCATGTCCATGAACCTGGACCGGCATGTCGGCGAGCATATGAAGATGTTCAATCACCTGGTGCGCGGTGACGGCGAAAGCGCCGAGGCGCACCGCCGCTTCTATGATGAATACCTGTCGGTCATGGATCTGACGGCGGAATTCTACCTGCAGACCGTCAATCTGGTGTTCCAGGAACATGCCCTGCCCAAGGGCACCCTGCACTACCGCGGCATGCGGGTCGACCCCTCGGCCATCAAGAAGACGGCCCTGTTCACGGTGGAGGGGGAGCTGGACGACATCTCCGCCCCCGGCCAGACGGTGGCGGCGCACGCCCTGTGCGCCGGCCTGCCGGAAGAGATGAAGCAGCACCACCTGCAGCTGGGCGTTGGCCATTACGGCATCTTCAACGGCCGCCGCTGGCGTGAACACATCATGCCGCGGGTGCGGTCCTTCATCCGCAGCCACGACAAGGCGGCGGCCCAACCGCGCCGCGACGCCGCCGTCTGATCGACGGTCGCAGGCGCTGAAATGGCAAGGGCGGTCCCGCCGGGGCCGCCCTTTCATTTATCCGCTTGACCCTTGGCCAGAGTGCCGGACAACTTAGTCCCTGGGCGATGGCACGACGCAGGTGGGGCTGATCACCCCGTCAGCCTTCATACGGTCCAACAGAAGGTGGGCCATGCGCCGGCCAAGGTTGCCGACATCGTAGAAATGGATGTCGGCCTGCCATACGCCGGTCTTGCTGCCCACGACGAACATCTCCGCGACATAACTGGTAAAGGCCATGCTTCCACCGCTCTGGGCTTTCAGCCAGTGGAAATCCAGAATGGCATCGGGCTTGAAAGCCGCGATCTTCTGCCGGGTCGTGTCCTGCAGATCCAGCGGATCCCGGAAGAGGAACTCAACCTCAGTGCCGCACGCAGACAGGGTCTTCGTCACCAAGGCCGCGAACTCGTCGCTGCCCTCGTCCTTGGAAGTGCGCAAGTCATCGCCGACATTCGCCACGATGAACAGCCGGCTGGTCTGGCCGGTAAAATTCGGTCGTTTGATTGACGTCGCCTCAGGCGGGGCCGTGCCACAGGCGGAAACCAGGGCCGCCATCGCCATGGCGGGCCAAATCCGCTGAAGACGTGCGAAAAGAGTGATTTTGGAAGGCATTGAAATTCCAAGGAAAAAGCGCTGGTGAATTACCAGTCGGATTTGGGGGGGACGCAATTGGCGCCAATTAGGCCGTCCCGCTTCATGCGGTTGATCAGCGCACTGGTCAGTTCTTCCGGCGCCTTGAAATGCTGTTTCAGTTCGATCGTGGCCTTCCACACGACGGTTTTGCTCTGCACGTCCAGGAGCGAGGCTAGGTAGTCGGTGATGTGCCCTTGGCCGCCCGTGCGTTCCCGTGTCCAGCTGATCTCCAGAATCGCGTCTGCGCCCTGCAAGGGGATATGTTGCGGAAGGATGTTGTGCGCGGGGCCATCAGCGGGACGGGCAAAGGAATCCATGGCAATGCCGCAACTTCCGAGGCTGCTCCTCATAAGGGCAACAAAGGCTGCCGGATCCGTCTCCTGTGTGCTTTCCACGACTGACTGGCTATACAGCGTCTTACCGAGGTTGGTGAATAGGAATAGCTTCTTGATACTTCCATTATAATCGGCAGATTTGTTCGACTCGACCGTGCTGCTTGATGTGCAGGCGCAGACGGACAACAGAACGGCCACGGCAATGGCCGCTTTAATATTTCCTAAAAACATTACCCCACCCGATCTTATGAAAACCATCTTCGGCTCGGCAAGATTATTGCCGGACGCTTTTATGATAATAGTATTTGATGTTTATCGTTGGCATTTGTGTCAACAAAAACAACCAAAGGGGTTGAGGGGGGATATGCGGCGTATTGCCGCATATGCTACAGCCGTATCACGTAGCGCACGAAGCCGTCCGCGCCGCCCGCCACGCTGTCGTACAGGCGGCGGGCCGTGGTGTTGGTCTCCTGCGTGTGCCAGTAGACGCGGCCCCAGCCGCGCGCCCGCCCCAGGGCCACCAGTTGGTCGATCAGGGCCCGGCCGACCCCCTGGCCGCGGAACGCCGGGTCGGTGAACAGGTCCTCCAGATAACAGACCGGGCTGGTCCCCCAGGTGTTGGGGTGCAGGACGTAGTGGCAGAAGCCCAGGATGCGGCCATCCCCGCCCCGCGCCACCAGCGCCTTGATGGCGAAATCCGGGTCCATGAGCCGGGTCCACAGCGTAGATGTCACAGCGATATCCACGTTGACCTGGTAAAAAGCGCAGTATTGGTCCCATAAAGGACGCCATGCGGCCTCGTCATCGGGGCCGATGGGCTCTATCTTAATTCCCAGGGCGGATGACTCGGGCTTGGCCATAGGGTGATCTCCGCTTAAGGCCTTTAGGCTCTATTGGATTCAACGCGCTTACGTTAGATTGCCGCCCACATGCGTACACTTGTCCACCATCCCCTGTCCCCCTTCGCGCGCAAGGTGCGCGTCGTCCTGGCGGAAAAACGTCTTGAGGTCGAACTCGAGGTCGAGAAGCCGTGGGAGCGCCGGGATGAGTTCCTGGCGCTGAATCCGGCGGGCGAGCTGCCGGTGCTGATCGAGGATGACGGGGCGACGGTGGCGGAACACGCCGCCATCTGCAGCTATCTGGAAGAGGCCTACCCCCACGCCCCCACCCTGCTGGGTCGGGAGGTGCTGCTGCGGGCGGAGGTGCGGCGCCTGGCCGCCTGGTTCGACGTGAAGTTCAACCAGGAGGTGACGGAGAACCTGGTGGGCGAAAAGCTGATCAAGCGCTTCTCCGGCTCCGGCACGCCGCACGCCCAGGCCATCCGTGCCGGCCTGGCCAACATCCATTACCACCTGGACTACATCGCCTATCTGGCGGACCGGCGGAAGTGGCTGGCGGGCAACGAGTTCTCGCTGGCCGACATCGCGGCGGCGGCCCACCTGTCCACCATCGACTATCTGGGCGACGTGCCGTGGGACCAGCATCCCGAGGCCAAGGACTGGTACATGCGCATCAAGTGCCGGCCCAGCTTCCGACCCCTGCTGGGCGATCACCTGCCCGGCGCGCCGCCGCCCAAGCATTACGCGGATTTGGATTTCTGAGTACCCTCAGACGGCAGGCGCGGGCATCCGCCCGCTTACCCTGTCCTCGCTTTCCAGGCCCTCGCTTTCCAATCCGCTACGCTCCCCGGAAATCTCCGGCGGGCCCGGTCGGGGCCTACAGCGGCATGATGTTCATGCCGCTGGGGCCTATTGAACCGGCTGATTGCCAAACCTGGGTTTCGTTCCCGCCATAAATCCGCCGTGACCCTTTGCCACAAGCAAGGGGATCGCCGGTGCATTCCGCGCCGGCCAAGGAACGATGGGTGGACCCCGATGCGTAGCCTGATTGCCGCCTCCCTGATCGCGACCGCCAGCCTCGGGGCCCTGCCCCTGGCCGCCGCCCCCGCTGTGGCGCAGGTCATGACGGCCCCGCCGGTGCAGGACCAGGTGACCCTGACCCTGATGGCGGAAGACTGGGTGAAGACCGACACGGCCCGCGTGTCGCTGACGGTGGACGCCGGCGGCGGCAACGCCGGTTCCGCCCGCGCCGATGTGCTGAAGGCGGCGCAGAGCGTGTCGGACAAGGGCGAGTGGCGCGTGGTGGCCTTTGACCGGCAGCAGGACGCCGCCGGCCTGGACCACTGGCGGGCGGAGCTGGAGGCGCGCCTGCCCGAGGCGCAATTGGGCGGTTTGGCCGACCGGGCGCGTCAGGCCAGCCGCGCCGGCCTGCAAATCCGGGTGGCGGGCGTGGACTTCACCCCCACCTTGGCGGAGCAGGAGGCCGTGCGCACCCGCCTGCGCGAAACGCTGTACCGCCGCGTGACGGAGGAGATGAAGGGCCTGAACACCGCCTTCCCCGGCCGGGACTTCCGCGTCGGCCGGGTGGACTTCAACGCCCCGGTGATCGGCGGCGGCATGGCGCCCCGGGCGCCGATGATGGCCATGGCCAAGACGGCGGACGGCGCCTCGGCCGAGGGCGGCGGGCTGGACGTGGCGCAGAAGGCGACGCAGACCGCCCGCGTCACCTTCTCCGCCTACGCGCCGGCGGCCCCTCAGGGGCGGTGAGCGTCCCGCTCCGCCGCCAACTGGTCCGCCAGCCCCTCGCGGTAGCTGGGATAGCGCAAGCTCACCCCCAGCTCCGCCTTGATGCGGGCGTTGGAGATGCGCTTGTTCTCGCCATAGAAGCTGGCGGCCATGGGCGACAGGTTGGCCTGATCGAACGGCACCAGGGGCGGCGGCTCCAGCCCCAGCAGCTCGGCGGCATAGGCCACCACCTCGGGCGAGGGGCAGGGGTGGTCGTCGGCGACGTTGTAGATGGCGCCGGGGTTGGGCCGTTCCATGCTGGCCATCAGGGCGCTGCCCAGATCGTGGATGTGGATGCGGCTGAATACCTGGCCCTTCTTGTCCACCCGCCGCGCCGTGCCGGCCCGCATCTGGTCCAGCGCGCTGCGTCCCGGGCCGTAGATGCCGGGCAGGCGGAAGCGGTGGACGGGCAGGCCGTGGGCCTCATGCAGGGCCATCCACTGCCCTTCCGCCACGGCGCGGGCCACGCCCCGTTCCGTGCTGGGCCGCACCGGCGCCGACTCGTCCACCCAGCCGCCATCCCGGTTGCCGTAGACGCCGGTGGTGGAAAGATAGCCTGCCCAGCGCAGGTCGGGCAGGGCCAGGATGGCGGGTGTCAGCGCCGCCAGCACGCCGTCCCCCTCTGGCGTGGGCGGCACGGAGTCCAGCAGATGGGTGGTGCCGGCCAGGGCCGCTGGGTCCAACGCCAGGCCGGGGCCGAAGACATGGGCCTCGATTCCCCGGGCGCGCAGGGTGGCCGCCTTTTCCGCCGTGCGGCAGGTGCCGGCGACCAGCCAGCCGGCCTCAAGCAGCCGATGGGCCAGCGCCGTGGCGCTGAACCCCAGGCCGAAGCAGAACAGGCGGCGGGGCGCGGGGGACTGCGGCATCGGGTCAGGCTCCATTAGATTAACCGTAAGGGGCGCCGGCGGCGACCCCTGCACCTTCAGGATGGCAGGGCTCACGCCTGCTGGGGCGGTGTCCGCCCGTGCTATCCTGTGACCCGTGGCCGCGCCCGAATCGGCAAGGCCCGGGATGAAAGCACTTGCGATCCATCCGCCGTTCGGGACTCTAGGCGCCATGATGATTACCCTCAAGCACCCCCTCCGCTTTTCCACCCGCCTGGCGGCGGCGGTCACCGTCCTGTGCGGCATCGCCGGCGTGGCCAGTGCCGCGCCCGTGGCCCTGAACCGCGACACCTGCCTGGAGCGGGCCAAGCAACTGCCCGACTTCGCCTATGCCGAGGCGCAGCTATGGGAAAAGAAGGGCGGCGGCGACGATGCCCGCCTGTGCCAGGCCATGGCCCAGCTGTTCCGGGGCGAATACAAGGAATCGGCGGTGGCGCTGGAGGCGGTGATCCCCGCCCTGGGCCTGCCGCCCAAGGTGACGGCGGGGCTGTGGGGCAAGGCTGGCTGGGCCTGGTTCAACGCCAAGGAACACGCCAAGGCGGATGTCGACTACACCAAGGCCATCGGCCTGCAGCCCACCGATCCCGACCTGCTGATCGACCGCGCCACCGAACGGGCGGGGGCGGAGCGCTGGTGGGACGTGCTGCGCGACCTGGACCGGGCGCTGACCCTGGACGGCGGCCGGGTGGACGCCATCATCATGCGGGCGGAAACCAAGCACCGCCTGGGCCGCGACGTGGAGGCGGGGCGCGACCTGCGCATGGCCCTGTCGCTGGACCCGGACAATGCCCAGGGCCTGCTGCTCAGCGGCAACATCAAGGCTGACCGGGGCGACAAGGTTGGGGCCAAGGCCGATTGGTCCCACGCCGTGCAGGTGGCGGGCGACACCGCCGCCGGCGCGGCCGCCCAGGACAACATTCTCCGCCTGGATGGCAAGGACCCGCTGAAGGATGACGCGGCGGGCAAGGCGGCCCCGAAGACCGATGGGAAAAAGACGGACGACAAGCCCCAGGGCCAGTGACGGCCGAGGCTCACGGTCCCTCTGCTTTCAGGGCGCTCCGGCTATGCGCGGTCCAATGCGGCCCGCCTGGACATAGCCCACCTTGTCCCCGTCTTCGGTTTCGACATGGACCCGCATCCAGCCGGGAACCACGTCGCCCGCCAGCACTTCCACCGGGGTGTGCGGTGTCAGCAGGATGTCGATGGTCTCTTCCCGGCCCGGTGATCCGTAGAGGTAGGCGGTGCGGTCGGCAATTTCGCGGTCGCGGCGCAGGACGGCATCCGTTGGCGCCGGCATAGGCTTGGCCGGGACGCGGGGCTTGGCGGGGACGGCGGGTCGCGGATCATCGGTGGCCATTTGATGAGACCCCGGGCCCGTCGCCACGGGACGCGGCGGGGGTACGGTCCGCGATTGCACGCTTATGAGCACGGCCAGGGCGCACACCAGCGCGCCTGAGGTTCCGTGGGCCCACCAGTGCCGGCGGCCCCGGCGGCGAACGGCCTCGCCCTCCTTCGTCACCTGGGCCACGCGGGCCTCCGCCTTTTGGGCGGCGGTTTGCGCGGCAGCAAGCTGGGCTTGGGCCTCGCGCAGGCTGAGGGTCAGCTGCTGATTCTGCCGCGTCAGGTCGTTGGCGCGGCGGTTACAGGCGGTGTGGTCGGCCGGTCCTGTCCGCGTGGCGGCGGGGGCCGGCTGGGTGATCCAGTGCCCCAGGTCGTTGAAGTTGAGGCCGCGCTGCCTCAAGGCCCCCTGCAGCTTCCGCAAGGCGGCGGTGGCCTCGCCCTCATGTTCCGACCCCATCAGGCGGACCAGCTTGGCGATGTGCTCCCGGTCCTTGTCCTTTGTGCTGTTCATACCTTCCGCCCCGCCCCCGCGCCCCAGCCTATGCCAGACGCTCATAGTACGCAGCGGCGGTCGGGCACATAGGGCGGAAAAGTCTTAACCTTTTGGCAAGGAGTTCGGCGGAAAGGCCGTGATGAAATCGCGTCTTTGCCACAATCCGGGCCAACGGCGGCCCTCATGCCTTGGGATTATGACCCTGCGCCCCGATGGTGGGACGCCCGATCAAACCCCTCTGATCACTAAGGATCACGACCATGAGCATGTTCGCCCACCGCCGTCCCCTGCTGGCCTTCGCTACCGCCGCGGCCGTGATGGTGTCTTACGGGGCGTTCGCGGCGGACACCCCCGCCGCTCCGGCCAAGACCGCCGCCTCCACGGCGACCGCCCCTGCCACCGCGCCCGTCGCCGCCACCCCCACCACCGCGGGCACGACGACCGCCCCGGTGCAGAAGGCCGCCGAGGCTGGCAAGCCGGTTGAGGCCACCAAGGCCACCGAGGTGAAGACCGACGCCAAGGCGTCTGAGGCCAAGACCGAGGCCAAGGCTGAAACCAAGGCCGAGGGCACGAAGGAGACCAAGAAGGTCGCCCATCATCATCATGCGAAGAAGGCCAAGGCCGAAGCCGGCAGCGAAACCGCCGCGCCCAAGAAGTAAGCCTCAGCTTCCACACGCCTCCTGAACAGGACGGCCCCGGCCCCAGTGGTCGGGGCCGTTCCTGTTTTCAGGCGTGCGGCAGGGGGCGTGGCTCGGGCTCGCCCTCCAGGTCTGGGGCCGGCATGGGGCGCACGGCGGCCAGGCGCTGCACCACGGCGGCGCGGGGCAGCGCGATCTCCCCCTGTTCGAAGGCGACCACCTGCAGGCCGGCGTCCCGCGCCAGGGCCAGCAGTTCGCCCGTGCGCAACAGGAAGGCGGGGCTGGAGGGCCGGCCATGGCGCTGGTTGCCTTGGGCGAAGGTCTCATACAGCAGTACCCCGCCAGCGGCCAGCAAGGTGGGCAGGCGCGGCAGAAGCGGCCGATGCAGGTAGTTCGTCACGACGATGCCGGCGTAAGCGCCCCCCAAATCCACCGGCACCTCCCCCTCCAGATCCGCTTGCAGAAGGGTGACCCCTGGTTGGTCCGCCAGATCGGCCAAGCCGCGCAGGTCGATGTCCACCGCCGTGACCGGATGGCCCCGCCCGTGGAACAGCCGGGTATGCCGGCCGCCACCACAGGCCACGTCCAGCACGGCGCCACCCCGGGCCACCAACGGCGCGAAACGAGCCACCCAGGCGCTGGGTTGGCCCCGGGGATCGCAAACGGACGGCATCATGGCATGGGGTCCCAGGCGTTGGGGGCGGGGAAGGGCCGGTATGAGGCGCGCGCCAGGGCGTGCCCGCATTGGCGGTTCATTGTCAGGGTGGCTTTCCCCACCCACATCCAGACTGTATATGACATTGACTGACCCGAGTCGTCGCAAGGCGCCGCGCCCCTCAAGATTCCGTTCCATGATCCTGTATGAAATGAAATGTGGCCAGGGCCACACCTTCGATGTCTGGTTCCGCAACGCCGACGCCTGTGATCAGCAGCTGGCGGCGGGCGAGGTCGCGTGCGCGGTCTGCGGCGATCATCAGGTGGGCAAGGCGCCCATGGCCCCTCGCATCGCCAAGGGACGGGGCGGCCGCGCGGAAGAGGGGAATGCCCCCGTTCCCGTGCCGGCGCCGCCGCAGCCAGCACCGGAGGTGTCGCCGGCGGTGATGGCCGAGGCGGCGGCCCAGGGCCCGGCGGCGGTGCTGTCCCTGTTGCGGGAGGTGCGCCGCCAGGTGGAGGCCAACGCCACCCATGTGGGCGACCGCTTCGCCGAAGAGGCGCGCAAAATCCACTACGGCGAGACCGAGGCCAAGCCCATCTACGGCCAGACCACCGATGAGGAAGCGGCGGAGCTGGAAGATGAGGGCGTGACCTTCGCCCGCATCCCGTGGGTACCCAAACACGACTCTTGAGCCCATAGTGGCGGGACGGAAGCCAAGGGAGTGCATCCATGTCCGATCCCGCGCCGACGTTCGGGCCCCGCGTGGTGACGGTGCCGCCGGGGGAGGATCGGGAACGGCTGGTCTGCCCCGACTGCGGCTATATCGCCTATGACAATCCCAAGATCGTGGTGGGCTCCGTCGCCCTGTGGCAGGACCGCATCCTGCTGTGCCGCCGCGCCATCCCGCCCCGCATCGGTTACTGGACCCTGCCCGCCGGCTTCATGGAACTGGGGGAAACCACCCAGGACGGCGCCGCCCGCGAGGCATGGGAGGAGGCGGGCGCGCGCCTGGCCATCGGGCCCTTGCTGGCCGTCTACAACATTCCCCGCATCAGCCAGGTGCAACTGATCTACCTGGCCACCCTGACCAGTCCGGACATCGCCGCCGGCGTGGAAAGCCAGGAGGTCGCCCTGTTCGCCTGGGATGAGATCCCCTGGACCGACCTGGCCTTCCCCAGCGTCGACTGGGCCTTGCGCGAGTACGAGGCCCGGCGGGACCTCATCCGCGCCGGCCAGCCCTTCGCTCCCGCCGCCAATCCGGTGGATGGACTGTAACCCCGGCGGGCGTGGGTTATCGCTGAAACGCGAACGGCGCGGAACCCGAAGGGCCCGCGCCGTCGCTCGGATCACTCCGTGGCGTCCGCTCAGTTCAGCGTGCGCACGTCCGTCAGCTTGCCGGTCAGGGCGGCGGCGGCAGCCATCTCGGGGCTCACCAGATGGGTGCGGCCGCCGGGGCCCTGGCGACCCTCGAAGTTGCGGTTGGAGGTGGAGGCGCAGCGCTCACCCGGCTTCAGCTTGTCGTCGTTCATGGCCAGGCACATGGAGCAGCCGGGCTCCCGCCAGTCGAAGCCGGCGGCGGTGAACACCTTGTCCAGGCCCTCGGCCTCCGCCTGTTCCTTCACCAGGCCGGATCCCGGGACCACCATGGCGTAGATGCCGTCGGCCACGTGGCGGCCCTCCACCACCTTGGCGGCGGCGCGCAGGTCCTCGATGCGGCTGTTGGTGCAACTGCCGATGAACACCTTGTCCACGGGAATGGCGTCCAGCGGCGTGCCGGCCGTCAGGCCCATGTACTTCAGCGCGCGTTCCATGGCGGCGCGGCGATGCTCATCCGTCTCCTCGGCTGGGTTGGGCACGGCGGCGGTGATGGGCAGCACGTCCTGCGGGCTGGTGCCCCAGGTGACCATGGGGGCGATGTCCTCGGCCTTCAGCACGACCTCGCGGTCGTACACCGCGCCCTCGTCCGACGGCAGGCTCTTCCACCAGTTGACGGCCTGTTCCCAGGTCGCGGCCTTGGGCGCCTGCGGGCGGCCCTTCAGATACTCGAACGTGGTCTCGTCCGGGGCGATCAGGCCGGCGCGGGCCCCCGCCTCGATGGCCATGTTGCAGACCGTCATGCGGCCTTCCATGCTCAGGCCCCGGATGACGGAGCCGGCGAACTCGATGACGTGGCCGGTGCCGCCGGCGGTGCCGATCTTGCCGATGATGGCCAGCACCACGTCCTTGGCGGTCACGCCCACGGGCAGCTCACCATCCACGGTGATGCGCATGTTCTTCGACGGCTTCAGCAGCAGGGTCTGCGTGGCCAGCACATGCTCCACGTCCGACGTGCCGATGCCGAAGGCCAAAGCGCCAAACGCACCATGCGTGGCCGTGTGGCTGTCGCCGCAGACGATGGTCATGCCGGGCTGTGTCAGCCCCTGCTCCGGCCCCACGACGTGGACGATGCCCTGGCGGATGTCGGACATGTCGTAATAGTCGACGCCGAATTCCTTGGTGTTGATGGCCAGCTGCTCGACCTGGACGCGGCTTTCCTCATTCTTGATGCCGGCCAGGCGGTCATGGCTGGTGGGGACGTTGTGGTCGGCCACGGCCAGGGTCGCGGACGGGCGGCGCACCTTGCGGCCGGCCATGCGCAGTCCTTCGAACGCCTGCGGGCTCGTCACCTCATGCACGAGGTGGAGATCGATATAGAGCACGCATGTGCCGTCCTCCTGCCGGTGAACGACATGGCTGTCCCAGATCTTGTCATAGAGGGTGCGCGGCTTGCCCATGGATCTTCACTCTGATGCGGACCGACATTTCCGAAACGCCAAAACCCCTGCGGCGGGTCTTTTTGTTTCACGGAGGCGCAGAATAACGACCGGTCCTGTCGTGAACAAGCGCAAGAGCGTGCCATCGCCGCATAGCGGTCATTTGTTCTTGCGTCCCCAGCACCGGGGCGGACTTCTCCACGGCCCGAGGCCCCGATTGGGGCCGCCGGCGCCCGAGGCGCCCAAAACAGGGCAACAAAAAGCCCCGCCGGTGAGGGCGGGGCTTTTTAAGATCAGGCGCTCAGCGGCTCGCGCTCGTCTTCGGCCTGGGCATCGCCCTCGCCGTCGTCGGACGCCTCGCCGCCATCGGCGTCGTCGTAGCCCGTCTGCGGCTGGTAAGGCCGGGGCTCACCGCCGCGCTGGCGCTGCTCAGACTCGTTGATCTGCGTGATAATGCGGAAATAGTGCTCCGCATGCTGCAGGTAGTTTTCCGCCGCCACCCGGTCACCGGACGACTGGGCGTCCCGGGCCAGGGCCAGGTACTTCTCATGCACCTGGAAGGCGTTGCCGCGGATGCGCACATCCGGGCCGTTGCTGTCAAAGGTCTGGTGGCGCAGGGGCACGTTCTGGCGGCGGTTATTGCCGCCCCCGTTGTTGCCATTGCCGCCGCCGTTGCCGCCGGCATTGCCACCGTTGTTACCGCCGCGTCCACGCGAACGCCTGGAGTTCGGTCCCTGTCTCATCCGACTGCTGCTCTAGCCCCGTTGGAGTTCAATGCATGCCGTGCCAAGGGGGCGGAGCTTTTCCATCCGCGCCACTGCATCCGATCCCGGAATCCACCCGTTACCCGGATTGAAACCGGATCGACCATGCTGGGCAAACTGGCATGCCGTGGTGATCATTCTTGGCCCATGAACGCTAGCCGGACCCCTGCACGGGTGTTTCCCCGTTTGGACCTGGCGCGTCGCCCCTTCGGCCTTCACCACGCGAGAACGACCCTAAACGCAGTATCCCGCTAATCCAACATCTTTTTTGGCGAAGCGCCCCTGCGTTCCCGGCGCAGACGGTCAGGTCCGCCGGCGTCGTTCCGTCCTTTAGGAAGAGGCGGGGCTGCCGGGCGGGGTACGGGCGGCCACCACCCGGTCATGACCGGCCAGATCGTCGACCCGTTCCAGGACCTCCAGGCCCCCGGCGGTGAACAAGGCTGCAACGTCGGCCCCTTGGCCGGCGCCATGCTCCACCGCCAGCAGCCCGCCGGGGATGAGCAGCCCGCCGGCGACCTTGGCCAGGTGGCGGTACGGGGCCAGCCCGTCGGCGCCGCCATCCAGGGCGCGCAGGGGGTCGAAGGTCCGCACCTCCGGCTCCAGGCCGGCGATGTCGGCCGCGGGAATGTAGGGCGGGTTGGACACGATGGCGTCGAAGCGGCCCCCGGGCGCACCATCCGCCAGGGCGTCCGTCCAACTGCCCACCAGGAAGGCGCTGCGGCCGGCGAACCCCAGATGCCGGGCATTTGCGGCGGCGGCCCGCGCGGCACCGGGGGCGATGTCCACGCCCAGGCCCCAGGCGCCCGGCAGCTCCGACAACAGGGCCAGCAGAATGCAGCCGCTGCCCGTGCCCAAATCCAGCAGGCGCCGGGGGCGCCCGCCGTCGGGCAGGTGGCGCAGGGCCGTTTCCACCAGGGTCTCGGTATCGGGGCGGGGGTCCAGCGTGTCGGGGGCCAGGCGGAACTCCAGGCTCCAGAACTCCCGCTTGCCCAGGATGCGGGACACCGGTTCCCGCGCGGCGCGGCGCTCGACGAAGGCGGCCAGCGCGGCCTGGGCTTCGGCCGGCACAGGCCGGTCGCCCTCCAGCAGCAGGACGGTGCGCGACCAGCCCAGCGCCTCTTCCGCCAGCAGGCGCACGTCCAGCCGCGGGCTGGCGCAACCGGCGGCCGCCAGGCGCGCCTCGGCCGCCTTCAGCACGGTGCGAAGGGGCAGGGGGGGAAGGATCGCCGCGCTCACTGCAGTTCGGCCAGGCGCTCCGCCTCATCCTGGGCGATCAGCGCCTCCACCACCTCGTCCAGGGCTTCGCCCGCCATGACCTTGTCGATCTTGTAGAGCGTCAGGTTGATGCGGTGGTCGGTCACCCGGCCTTGGGGGAAGTTGTAGGTGCGGATGCGTTCGGAGCGGTCGCCGCTGCCCACCTGGCTTTTGCGGTTGGCCGCCCGCTCGGCGTCCAGGGCGCTGCGCTGCAGGTCATAGAGGCGGGAGCGCAGCACGCGCAGGGCCTTGGCCTTGTTCTTGTGCTGCGACTTCTCATCCTGCTGGCTGACCACCAGGCCGGTGGGCAGGTGGGTGATGCGCACGGCGCTGTCGGTGGTGTTGACCGACTGCCCGCCCGGGCCGGACGAGCGGAACACGTCGATGCGCAGGTCCTTCTCGTCGATCTGGATGTCCACCTCCTCCGCTTCGGGCAGCACGGCCACGGTGGCGGCCGAGGTGTGGATGCGGCCTTGAGTCTCGGTCGCCGGCACGCGCTGCACCCGGTGCACGCCCGATTCGAACTTCAGCCGGCGGAACACGCCCCGGCCGGAAATGCTGGCGATGGCTTCCTTGTAACCGCCCAGCCCGGTCTCGGAGATCTCGATGACCTCGAAGCGCCAGCCCTGGATACCGGCGTAGCGGCGGTACATGTCGAACAGGTTGGCGGCGAACAGCGCCGCCTCATCGCCGCCGGTGCCGGCGCGCACCTCCAGCATGGCGTTCTTGTCGTCGGCGGCATCCTTGGGCAACAGGGCCAGCATCACCTGGCGCTCCAGCCCCGGCAGGGCCTTTTCCGCTTGCAGCAGTTCGTCCTGCGCCAACTCCCGCATCTCGGGATCGGCTTCCGCCTCCGCCATGCGGGCCAGGTCCGCCAGGTCGGACCGGGCGCGGCGCAGCGTGGCGATGGACTCCGCCACCGGCGTCAGCTCCGCGAACTCCTTGCTCATGCGGGTGTAGGCGTCGGCCGCCAGCGTGCCCGTCGCCAGGGCGTCGCGCAGTTCGTCATGCCGGGCCGACAGCTTGGCCAGCGTGTCCCCGAACCGTTCTTCCAATGTGGTCATATCTTATCCGTCATCCCGTATCCGGGCTGACTAAAGCCCTCAAGCGCCGGGCGCGGCCATCCGGCCGCTTGGCTTCCTCGCTTTTCAGTCCGCTTCGCTTCCCAAAAAGCTCCGGCGGCCCCACTTGGGGCCTAGCGGCATGAGCCAAGGCTCATGCCGCGGGCACTTTCATACTACTCGGCGGCAGCGGCGGCTTCTTCGGCGGCCTGGGCAGCCTTGATTTCCTCGGCCTTCTTTTCCACCAGCGACACCAGGTGGTCGACGATGCTCTCGTCCTTCAGGCGGTGGGCCGGCTGGCCGGCCAGGAACACCTGGTGCACGCCCTTGCCGCCGCCGGTGAAGCCGATGTCGGTCATGGTGGCCTCACCCGGGCCGTTCACCACGCAGCCGATGACCGAGACGGTCATGGGGGTGGTGATGTGGGCCAGGCGTTCCTCCAGCACCTCGACCGTCTTGATGACATCGAACTGCTGGCGGGCGCAGGACGGGCAGGAGATGACGGTGACGCCGCGGCGGCGCAGGCCCAGCGATTTCAGCATCTCGAAGCCGACCTTGACCTCCTCCTCCGGGGGGGCGGACAGCGACACGCGGATGGTGTCGCCGATGCCCGACCACAGCAGCATGCCCAGGCCGATGGACGACTTCACGGTGCCGGCGCGCAGGCCGCCGGCCTCGGTGATGCCGATGTGCAGGGGATAATCGCAGGCCTCGGCCAGGCCCTGGTAGGCGGCCACGGCCAGGAACACGTCCGACGCCTTCACGGAAATCTTGAACTCCCGGAAGTCATGGTCCTCCAGGATCTTGGCGTGGGTCAGGGCGCTTTCCACCAGGGCTTCGGGGCAGGGCTCGCCGTAGCGTTCCAGCAGTTCGCGCTCCAGCGAGCCGGCGTTGACGCCGATGCGCATGGCGCAGCCATGGTCCTTGGCGGCCTGCACCACCTCGCGCACGCGGTCGTGCGACCCGATGTTGCCGGGGTTGATGCGCAGGCAGGCGGCACCCGCCTCGGCGGCCTCGATGGCGCGCTTATAGTGGAAGTGGATGTCGGCCACGATGGGCACGTTCACCGCCTTCACGATCTCCTTCAGCGCCGCCGTCGACTCCTCGTCGGGGCAGGAGACGCGGACCATATCGGCGCCGGCCTCTTCGGCCCGCAACACCTGCTCGATGGTCGCCTTGGCATCGGCGGTCAGCGTGTTGGTCATGGTCTGGACGGAGATCGGCGCGTCGCCACCGACCAGGACCTTGCCGACACGGATCTGACGGGAGGGCCGGCGCAGGATCTGGCGATACGCACGATGGGAGGTGGACATGGGAACGGGCCTCATGAGGGAATTTTGACCGTAAAGTGCTGCCGGACGGCCCCGGGATCAAGAGGCCATCGCACAAGGCTTCACCGCGCCGCGTGCGGGACGGCGCGGGCTTGAACGGTTAAGCGGCCGAACCGGCTGGCCTATTTGCCGCCGGCGGCAGCACCGCTTTTCTCCAGCGTGACCAGCACGATGTCGTTGCTGTGCATGGGCAGCGGGACGGCGTAGCGGCCATCGGCGCCGACGGTCACGGTCTTGTCCGCCTCGGGCAGGTCGCGCGTCAGGTCGGTCAGCTTGGCCAGCTGCTCCGGCGACAGGGTCTTGGGCGCGCCCATGTCGAGGTAGGCGGAATAGGCGTCGTTGGCGCGATAGCCGGTGCGATGGACCGCCAGGCGGTATTGGCCGGGCTTCAGCCCCTGGAACGCCACCTTGATGGCCGGTGCCGGCTTGTTGGGCACGATCTTGCTGTAGAAGGACCGGTTGCTGACCGGCTGGCGCGGCTGCTGGAAGTCCCACACCAGGGCGGCGGCCTTGGCCTCCGTCGCGGCGGCCATGACCTGGCCGTCCGTCACCGGCACGGCGTCGCCCTTGAGGGCGTGCAGGTACTTGTAGGCGAAATAGGCCGGCTTGCGGATGCCCTCGCGGTTCATCAGGCCAAAGCCGCCCTCGAACGGGGCGGTGGGCGGGCCGGGCTCCTCGAACAGGTCGCTGTAGGTCCAGTAGCTCATGCCCTGGACCATGCCCTGGCTGGCCTTCAGCTTGGCCAGGATGTAGGGCGCGCTGATATAGCTGTCATGCACCAGGTCGCGGGGGGTGTAGCTGGTGCTCCATTCCGTGAAATAGAGCGGCAGGTGCGGGAAGCGGGAGGCGGCGATCTGCTCGCGCACCTTGCGCACGTCGCCGATGATGGCATCGGGGGAGGGCGACAGCTTGGTGTCGGCCTTGCCCGCCTCATCCAGGAAGCCGCCGTCCACGCCATAGGTGTGGGTGGTGACGAAATCGACCGGCGCGCCGCTCTTGGCGACATGGTCCAGAAACTCCGGCACCCAGGCGGCGCCGGCGGTGGCGGGGCCGCCCACCTTCAGTTCGGGATCGATGGCCTTCATGGTGTTGGCGGTCAGGTCGTACAGGGCGAAATAGGCCTGCTGGTCCGCCCCCTCCCAGAACCCGGCCAGGTTGGGCTCGTTCCATACCTCGAAGAACCAGCTGCGCACCTCGGCCTGGCCATAGCGCGCCTCGATGTGCTGGACGAAGGCGGTGATCAGGTCGCGCCAAGCGTTGGGACGGGGATGGGAGGTGTTGCCTTCCCAATAGAAAATCTTGTTGTCCGACGTGGCCATGGCCTTGGGCGTGAAGCCCAGCTCCACGAAGGGCTTCAGCCCGCGCGCCTTCAGGTCGTCGTACAACTGGTCGATCTTGCTCCAGTCGTAGGTGGTGGCGCCGTTCTCGACCTTCACCGTCCCCAGCACGTCATGGAAAATGGCGTGGAAGCGGATGTAGCGGAAGCCCAGCTCATCCTGCGTGGTCCTCAGCTGCGCCATGCTGTCCGGGCGCATCAGGGTGCCCGGGAAATCGGACCCGATGGACAGGTCGTAGAAGCGGTCCAGCGGCTGGGTCGCCTTGGCCACGTCGACGTCGATCTGGCGGACGCGGCCCGCGGCCCCCGCCGTCGGGGACGCGAGGCCGGCCGTCAGGGCGACGCAGGCGGAAAGGCAGGCGGCGGCGACCGCCCGGCCGCGGAACAGGGAAGCCATCAATGTGTCACCCGAGCCTGTAGATCGTCCGGTTGCAGGGGATAGCTGCGCACCACCTGGCCCTTGGCGCCCAGCGCCGGCAGGTCCTTGCCGTCCAGGCTGATGACAACGCCGCCGGCGTTGCCGGTTTCCAGGGACAGGCCAGGCACGTCGGGTGCGCGGAAGCTGTCGCCCGGGTGCAGCACGCGCGACGCCCACAGCGTGCCCTTGGCGTCGCGCACCTGGATCCAGCTTTCGTCCGTGGCGCGCACCACCACGCGGGCGGGTCCGGTCTGGCCGAAGACGCGGCCCTTGGTGGCGACCGGCGCCGTGCCGGGGGCGGTGGTGTCGGGCCGCATGCCGGTATCGGCCGGCGCCGCGTCGGTATCGGCGGCGGCACTCTTGGGCTGGCCCAAATCCGGCATCTGCGGCGCCTCATCGTCGGGCGCTTCCGACGTCACGGGGGCCGTCGGCTGCGTCGCCGCCGGGACCGTCTTTCCCGCCGGGGCGGGGGTGGCCGTGGCCGGGCCAGTCGCCGGGGTGCCGGTCGGGGTGGGGGCGCCCGTTGCCGCCGGGGCAGCGGCTGGGCTGCCGGCTGGGGCCACCGGCACGGGGCCCGGCATGGCATCGGGCATCGGGGCGGTGGCGTCCGGCGCCGCCCCCACCTCCGGCGCCGTGGGCTGCGCCTGGTTCAGCAGGGCCTGCACCGCCGGGGCCGGCAGCACGTTGGCCGGCGGCGGGGACGACGTGTCGCCGCTGCCCGTCAGGTGGGCCAGCCGCTCCGGCAGCTTGGGCACCAGGTCCAGCGCGCTGCGGTCGGCGGAGGAATAGAGATACCAGCCGCCGTAGAGCACGGCGGCCAGCACCACGGCCGCCACCATCAGGGCACCGCTGGGCACGCGGTTCTCGCTGACGGGGATGGGTAGGTACAGCTCCGCCGGGCGGACATGGCCCGCCGTCTCATCCTTGAAGCGGTTCAGCAGGTCGCCGGAATCGATGCCCAGCAGGTCGGCATAGCTGCGCAGGAAGCCCAGGATGTAGGCCTGGCCCGGCAGGTCGCCGTAACGGCCGTCCTCAATGGCTTCCAGATAGGCGCGGCGGATGCGCAGGACATTGGCCACGCCCGTCAGGTCGTAGCCCAGCTCCTCCCGCCGCATGCGCAGGATGTCGCCCACCGTTTGGCGCGGGGCCTGCGGTTCGGCGGCACGACCGGCGTCTATCATGTCCCGATAACGGTCGCGGCGTTCAGTCATGACGGCTGTCCCAGCACAGAATGGTGCACGAATTATCCCAACCGCCGGTCCGTTTATTGCGCCGACGACGATGTTGGCCGGAGTCTTATCAAGGGGCTCGCGGTACCGCAACCACAGTAAGTCTCCAGCCGCTCCGAACGTCGGCGGGCATATGCCCTTGGGCTTGTCCCCGGGCACCGACGGTGGAGCGATGCCGCCGCTGACTTACAGCCGAACGCCGTGGTCCCGGGCGAAGGCCAGCAGGTGCAGGCGCAAACTGCGGTCCGGCCGGCCCAGCAGGCTGTCCAGGAACTGCTGCAGCACGCCCACGTCCACCGAGCGGATCATGGTCTTGACCTCGCCGAAGGCACCGGGGCTCATCGACAGGGTGCGGAAGCCGCAGCCCAGCAGGGCCATGGCGTCCAGGGGGCGGCTGGCCATCTCTCCACACAGCGACAGCTGCACCCCGGCCGCCTCGCACCGCCGCACCAGCATGCGCAGCACCGACAGCATGGCCGGCGACAGCAGGTCATAGCGGTTGTTCAGCATGGGGTTGCCGCGGTCGCTGGCGAACAGGTACTGCAGCAGGTCGTTGGAGCCGACGGACATGAAGTCGATGTTGGGCAGAAGCGCGTCCAGCTGGAACAGCAGGGCCGGCACCTCCATCATCACGCCCACCTTCAGGTCGCGGGGCGGGGCCACGCCGTCCTGCGCCAGCCGGCGCAATTCCAGGTCCAGCACACGGCGGGCGCGGATGAACTCCGACACCTCGGCCACCATGGGGAACATCACCCGCAGGTCGCGGCCCGCCGCCGCCCACAGCAGGGCGCGCAGCTGCTTGCGCAGCATGGCCGGGCGGTCCAGGCCGATGCGGATGGCGCGCCAGCCCAGGGCCGGGTTCTCCTCGCCCAGGTCGGGGAAATAGGGCAGGGTCTTGTCCCCGCCCACGTCCAGGGTGCGGAAGGTGACGGGCTTGTCCCCCGCCTCGTCCAGCACCTTGGCGTAGGTTTCCTTCTGCACCGCCGTGTCGGGATAGGTGTGCCGCACCATGAAGGGGATTTCGGTGCGGTAGAGGCCGATGCCGTCGGCGCCGGTGGCGTGCAGGTGGGGCAGGTCGATCAGCAGGCCGGCGTTCAGCATCAGGCGCACGGGCACGCCGTCGCGCGTCACCGACTCCAGCTCGCGGGCGGCGGCGAACTCGCGCTTGCGCTCCTCCCCCACCTCGATGCTTTTCAGGAAGGCTTCGGTGATGTCTTCCGCCGGGCGCACGAAGACCTGGCCGTGGTCGCCATCGACGATGACGAAGTCCAGCGGGTCGACCCGGCTCAGCACGCCGGTGCATTGGCCCACCACCGGGATGTCCAGGGCGCGGGCCACGATGGCCACGTGGCTGTAGGCCGCCCCTTCCTCCAACACCAGGCCGCGCAGCCGCGTGCGGTCGTAATCCAGCAGCTCGGCGGGGCCCAGGTTGCGGGCCACCAGCACGAACTCCTCCGGCAGGGTGCCACCATCGGCCTTGTCCTGCCGCCCGGCCAGGTGCTGCAGCAGGCGGTTGGTGATGTCGTCCAGGTCCAGCTGGCGTTCGCGGATGTAGCTGTCGGTCACCGACGCCATGCGGGCGCGGTTGTCGTTCTGCACCTGCTGCACCGCCGCCTCCGCCGTCAGGCCGGTGCGGATGGCCTCGCGGATGCGCGACAGCCAGCCGCGGTCGGTGGCGAACATGCGGTAGGTTTCGATGATCTCGTGGTGCTCGCCCCCGCTTTCGCCCGACAGGATCAGCAGCCGGTCGATGGCGGAGTGCATGCTGTCCACCGCCTCGCGCAGGCGGCCCAGCTCCATCTCCGGATCGTCCGCCACCATCTGGCGGATGGTCAGCTGCGGCCGGTGCAGCACCGCCACGGCCATGGCGATGCCCCGGTTCAGGCTGACGCCATCCAGGCGGGACGGCAGCAGCACCAGGTCGTTGGCCACCTGCAGTTCGCGGTTGTCGACCAGCTCGCCCGTGGCCACCAACTCGGCCACCACCATGGCGATGGTTTCCAGCGTCTCCACGTCCTGCTCGTCATACGCGCGGCGCGCGATGTGCTGGATGGCCAGCACGCCGCGCACGCGGCCGCCGCGCAGGATGGGCACGCCCATGAAGCTGTCGAACGGGTCTTCGCCGGTTTCCGGGCGATAGGCGAAGTTGGGATGGCTGGGCGCGTTGGCCAGGGCCACCGGCCGGGCGTGGGCGGCGATGTCGCCCACCAGACCCTCGCCCACCCTCAGCCTCGTCTTGTGCACGGCGTCCAGGTTCAGGCCGATTGTGGCGAACAGCTCCAGCACCTCGCCCGCCCGCATGACGTAGCAGGAACAGACGTCCGCCCCCATCTCGGCGGCGATCAGCATGACGATCTTGTCCAGCCGCGACTGGGCGGTGCCGCCGGCGGCCATGACGTCGCGCAGCCGGGCCAGCAGGCGGCGGGCGCCGCCGGCCGCATCGGCGGAGCGGCGCAGCGTGGTCACGGCGTCGGGGGGGGCACCGGTGGCGACGGTGCCGGCCTCCGGAACGTCAAGCCCCGGGTCGATGAGGAGGGGAGGAGTTCCGGAGTTCGGTGCCACTAGCCCGCCGCTCCCGCCAGCGCCAACGCCGGTCCCGTCTCCACCGTTTCACGGACATGGCCATAGCGGCCGGCCAGCGCGTCTTCCGCCTGGGCCACCAGTTCGGCCAGGATTTCGGCGGTCGGCTGCTCCCGCGTCACCATGCCCACCGACTGGCCGGCCATCAGGCTGCCGTTCTCCACGTCGCCTTCGATGACGGCGCGTCGCAGGGCGCCCGCCCAGAAGTGCTCGATCTCCAGCTGGGCGTCCTTCTGCTCCACCTCGCCCCGGTTGAAGCGTTCTACCACCTCGCGCTGGAAATCCATGAAGCGGCGGGTGCCCTCGTTCTGCAGGGCGCGCACCGGGATGACGGGAAAGCGGCTGTCCAACTGGGCCGACGGCATGGCGTCGCGCGCGCTGGCGCGGATGAAGGCGCGCTTGAAATTCGGGTGCGCCCGCGATTCGGTGGCACAGACGAAGCGGGTGCCCAGCTGCACGCCGGCGGCGCCCAGTTCCAGATAGGCCACGATGGCCTCGCCCCGGCCGATGCCGCCGGCCACGAACACCGGCACGTCGTGGATTTCCGGCAGGATCTCCTGCGCCAGGACGGAGGTGGCGACGGGCCCGATGTGGCCGCCGGCCTCCATGCCCTCGATCACCAGGGCGTCCACGCCCATGCGCACCAGCTTCTTGGCCAGCACCAACGCCGGGGCGAAGCAGATGACCTTGGCGCCGCCATCCTTCAGCTGCTTGATCACCGGCGCGGGCGGCAGGCCACCGGCCAGGACCACATGGTGGACACCGTGGCTGAGGCAGATGTCGGCCAGCACGTCCAGTTGCGGGTGCATGGTGATCAGGTTGACGCCGAAAGGCTTCGTGGTCAGCGCGCGGGTGGCGTCGATCTCCTGGGCCAGCATCTCAGGTGTCATGGCGCCACAGGCCAGGACACCGAACCCCCCGCCGTTCGAAATGGCGGCCACCAGATTGGCGTCCGACACCCAGGTCATGGCGCCGCCCATGATGGCCAGCTCCGTTCCCAGGAAATCCCGTCCACGGGCCCAAAGCGCGTCCAGCTTGCCGCGCGCGGTTCCGGTCGTGGTGGCGATGGTCATCAAAACGCTAGTCCCTGTTTGGCGAAAAAGGCGTGGTGCCCGGCGGGTGTCTTGCGACGGGTATTCCGTGGGGCCGCTCCCCGAGTGGGGCGCCCCGGGCGGTCCGGCACCGGGACGATGCCGATCCCTAACCCAAAACAGCCGCTGAAAACAACAATGCCCCGGGGGTCGTCTTGGCGGACCCCCGGGGCACAGTGTCGCTCAGATGCTTATGCCTGGTCCAGGCCGTATGCGGTGTGCAGCGCGCGCAACGCCAGTTCGGTGTATTCCTCGGCGATCAGGACGCTGACCTTGATCTCGCTGGTGGAAATGACCTGGATGTTGATGCCGCGGTCGGCCAGCGCCTTGAACATGCGCTGGGCCACGCCGGCGTGGCTGCGCATGCCGACGCCGATGACCGAGACCTTGACCACGTTGCTGTCGGCGATCAGGCGGCGGAACTTCAGGTCATCCCGGGCGCCCTCCAGCACCTGCACGGTGCGGTCCAGGTCGGCCTTGGTGACGGTGAAGGTCATGTCGGTGGTGGTGCCGTCCTCCGACACGTTCTGCACGATCATGTCGACGTTGATGGCGGCGTCGGTGAGCGGCCCGAAAATGGCGGCCGCCACGCCCGGCCGGTCTTCCACGCCCACCAGGGTCACCTTCGCCTCATCCCGGCTGTAGGCGATGCCGCTGACCAGTTCCTGTTCCACGATTTCGTCCTCATCAACGACAAGAGTTCCCGGCAACGCGCTGCCGGCCGCTTCCTCGAAGGTCGACAGCACCTGGACGCGCACCCGGTGCTTCATGGCCATTTCCACCGACCGGGTCTGCAGGACCTTGGCGCCCAGCGACGCCATCTCCAGCATTTCCTCGTACGTGATGCGGCCCAGCTTGCGGGCCTTGGTCACGATGCGCGGGTCGGTGGTGTAGACGCCATCGACATCGGTGTAAATATCGCACCGCTCGGCGCCGACCGCCGCCGCCAGGGCGACGGCCGAGGTGTCGGAGCCGCCGCGGCCCAGGGTGGCGATGCGGCCGTCCTTGGACACGCCCTGGAAGCCGGCGACCACCGCCACCTCGCCCGTGGACATGCGGGCCACCAACTCGGCGGACTCGATGCGCTCGATCCGGGCCTTGCCATGCACGTCGTCGGTGATCAGCGGGATCTGCCATCCCTGCCACGACCGCGCGGGGATGCCGATCTCCTGCAGGGCGATGGCCAGCAGCCCGCTGGTCACCTGCTCGCCCGAGGCGACCACGGCGTCGTATTCGCGCTCGTCCGCCAGGCGGCCGACCTGTTTCACATAATCCACCAGCTGGTTGGTCACGCCCGACATGGCGGAGACGACCACCGCCACCTCATGGCCGGCGTCGACCTCCTGTTTCACTTTGCGGGCGACATTCTTGATGCGGTCGATGGTGCCGACCGACGTGCCGCCGAACTTCAAGACGAGGCGTGCCATAACCCGTGTCTGCCTTGCTAAAAGCCGGCCAACCGCCGGCGGTGGATGCAGGGGGCTTCCGGCGCCGCGCGGGCGGGGCCCGTCCCGTTGGGGCGGGTCCTGCGCGGGGGCTACGCGAAAGCGCGCTATCCTTACCCCGTCGCGGCCGCGCAGGCAACAAACGGGTAATAAAAGGTCAGGGTTGCGTAAACCGGGCGACAGAGCATTTCTATTTCGCGCGTCCCCGTCCGTCCCGCGCCGGCAGCGTTGAATTGGGGGGTGTTGAGTTGGCGGCGGCGGCGGCCCATATTCTGGCCCGTTCCGTTCAAGGGTGCCATCATGAGCCAGACCGCCACGACCGTCGATCCCGGTGAAATCCAGCGCTTTTCGGCCATCGCCGCCGAATGGTGGGATGAGGCGGGCAAGTTCCGGCCCCTGCACAAGCTGAACCCCGTGCGGCTGGAATACCTGCGCGACCGCATCTGCGCCCATTTCGGCCGCGATCCACTGGCGCCGCAGCCGCTGAAGGGGCTGCGCCTGGTGGATATCGGCTGTGGCGGCGGCCTGCTGTCCGAACCGCTGGCCCGCATGGGCGCCGAGGTGGTGGGCATCGATGCCGCCGAGCGCAACGTGAAGACGGCCGCCACCCACGCGATGGAAACCGGCACGCCGGTCGATTACCGCCACACCACGGCGGAGGATCTGGTCGCCGCCGGCGAAACCTTCGACGCCGTGCTGTCGCTGGAGGTGGTGGAGCACGTCGCCGACGTGCCCCTGTTCCTGGACAGCCTGGCCGCGCTGCTGAAGCCCGAGGGCCTGCTGGTCATGGCGACGCTGAACCGCACGCCGAAATCCTATCTCATGGCCATCATCGGCGCGGAATACGTGCTGCGCTGGCTGCCGCGCGGCACCCACGACTGGCGCAAGTTCCTGAAGCCGTCCGAGCTGGCCGCGGGCCTGCGCGCCACCGGCCTGACGGTGCGCGAGGTCATGGGGCTGGTCTACAGCCCCTTCAACGACGCCTTCCGCCTGGACGCCCGTGACCTGGACGTCAACTACCTGCTCTGGGCCAGCCGCTGAGGCAACCAGCGGCCAAATTGGCAACACGGCCCAAGCGGCGGCATGACCCCATGCCGCCGTAGCCTGCGACCGCGGGCGCCGGAGCGAGCACCGAAGGGCGCAGCGAGGACAGCCAAAGGCCCGGACGGGCCTGCCGGCGCTCGAGGAAAACGAACTAGGCCGCGTTGCTGGCTTCCGTGTGGGTCAGCAGGGCGTAGATGGCGTCGGCGGTATCGGCACCGCGCAGCTTTTCGCAGAACAGCGGGTTGCGCAGCATGCGGGACACCAGGGCCAGGGCCTTCAGGTGGTCCGCGCCGGCGGATTCGGGGGCCAGCAGCAGGCAGATCAGGTCCACCGGCTGTTCATCGATGGAATCGAAGTCGACCGGCCGGTCCAGGCGGGCGAAAAGGGCGCAGACCTTGGGCAGGGCCGGAAGCTTGCCGTGGGGGATGGCGATGCCGCGCCCCACGCCGGTGGTGCCCAGCCGCTCCCGCTCCAGCAGGACGTCGAAGATGGCCCGCTCATGCTGGCCCGTCAGGTCGGCGGCCCGCTTCGCCATCTCCTGCAGCACCTGCTTTTTGGAGGAGGCCTTGAGATTGGCGACAATGCCGTCCGGCCTCAGCAACTCGACCATCGGCGTCAACAAAAACTGGGACGGCATTGCCACCACACTCACTTACCCGGCTTTCACTTGAAGTGTTATAGGGCGGAAAAGTTACCAAACTTTTCCGCCCCACCCCCGATTCAAGCTTCGGCGATCACCGGCCCCAGGTCAATGGGGGGAACCCCGGGGGCCTCGCCGTTTCAGTGGGTTGCCGCCGATTTTCCGTCGGACGGATCGACCCAGCCGACATTGCCGTCCGGCCGGCGGTAGACCATGTTCAGGTGGCCGTGCGCGCGGTTGCGGAAAAGTAGGGCCGGCAGATCCGCCAGGTCCATGCGCATCACCGCCTCGCTGACCGTCAGCATGTCGATATGGGTCTGCATCTCGGCGATGATCATGGGGTGGTGGTCGGTGCCGTTGCCGTTCACCGCGTGCCTATTGTGGGCGCCCGCCTCATGGCCGCCTTCGTCGGCCTCGTCGTCATGGGCGTCGGCGTTGATGATGTACTTGCGGGCCGGCACGGCGGCCTCGGCCTCGCCATGGACGCGCTGGTGATGGTCGCGCAGCCGACGCTTGTACCGTCGCAGCCGCTTGGCGACGCGCTCCGCCGCCTCGTCGAAGGCGGGATAGGGTTCCGTGGCCTCGGCGTAGGCTTGCAGAAGAATACCGCGGCCCACATGGGCCTGAATGTCCGCCTTGTAGAGGTGCGCCTCGCGCGACAGCACGACGGTCGCCTCGATCGGACTGCTGAAATATTTCTCGACCAACCCGGTCAATGTCGTCTCGACATGGGTGCGCAGGGACTCGCCAACGTCTAGCTGCTTGCCTTTGACGATTATATGCATGGCCTGTCCGTCTCGCTTGGTTGGAAGCCAGGAGTGGCGGCGGCGTGGTGCCTTGCCGTCGGCCGTTACAATAGCCCGCGGCCGGCCTCGTTACGCTGGGAAGGCCAGCCGCCATGCGCCATCCATCGGGCGCATGGTTCAGATCCCAAGGGCCTTCTCCCGGCGACGCTGGACTGAGGAAGGGATCTTCATGGCTTCACGATACTTGGCGACCGTCCGCCGTGCAATGTCGATCCCCTCATCCCGAAGGATCTCGACCAGGCGGTCATCCGAAAGGATCTCGTCCGGCTTCTCCGCGTCGATCAGCACCTTGATGCGGTAGCGCACCGCCTCGGCGGAGTGGGCGGCCTGGCCGTCAGCCCCGGAAATGGCTGATGTAAAAAAGTATTTCAGCTCGAACAGGCCGCGCGGCGTGGCCATGAACTTGTTGGTCGTCACCCGGCTGACCGTCGATTCGTGCATGCCAATCGCCTCCGCTATATCCCGAAGGATAAGGGGGCGCAGGAACTGCAAGCCGTGCAGGAAAAACGCGTCCTGCTGGCGAACGATTTCGGTTGCGACCTTCAGGATGGTGTTGGCGCGCTGGTGCAACGACTTCACCAGCCAGCTGGCCGACTGGAACTGTTCGGCCAAATACTCCTTGTCCTGCTTGTTGCGCGCGGCGCCCTGGATGCGGGCGTAGTAGCGCTGGTTGACCAGCACGCGGGGAAGGGTGTCGCTGTTCAGCTCCACCAGCCAGCCGCCGCCGGGCTGGGCGCGCATCAGGATGTCCGGCACCACGGTGTGCACCGGCTCATGGTCGAAGGCCAGCGCCGGCTTCGGGTTCAGCGCCTTGATCTCCGACACCATGTCGGACAGGTCCTCGGTGTCGACCTGGCAGACCTTCAGCAGGGCCGGCACGTTGCGCGCCGCCAGCAGGGGCAGATTGTCCAGCAGCGCCTGCATGCAGGGGTCCAGCCGGTCCAGTTCGCGCAGCTGCAGGGCCAGGCATTCCTTCAGCGACCGGGCGAAAATGCCCACCGGGTCCAGGCGCTGCAATCGTTCCAGTACCGAAACGACCTGCGATTCGGTGCAGCCCAGCTGGTCCCCGATGATTCCGATGTCGCCGATGAAGTAGCCGGCCTCGTCCAGGTAATCCATCAACGCGAAGGCCACCATCCGGTCCAGCGGATCGGCGATGTCCATGGTGATCTGTTCGGTCAGGTGGTCGCGCAGCGAGACGCTGCCCGACAGCGTCTGCTCGAACGAGTTCTCGTCGTCCTCGAAACTGCCGCCCCGACCGGACCAGTTGCCGAAGGCCTCGCCCCCATCGCCACCACCGTCGGCCCGCATGTCGGCGGCCATGTCCACGGCGCTGGAGTTGGTCCAGACGTTTTCATAATCCGTGTCCAGCGGCGCGTCGCTGGACGGGCCCAGTCGGTCGGATGCGGTGAGGTCGGCCGTGTCGCGGATGGGCTGATCGTCGGCGCGCGCCACAGGGTCCTCACGATCCACGCCATCGGGGGCGGGATCGCGGTTGCGGTCGCCATCATCGCGTTCCAGGAGCGGGTTCTGCTCCATCTCGCGGTCGACGTAGTCGGCCAACTCCAGGTTGGACAGCTGCAACAGCTTAATTGCCTGCTGCAGCTGGGGAGTCATCACCAGCGCCTGGGTCTGCCGAAGATCGAGGCGTTGTTGAAGCGCCATCACCCGCCCAAATTATAACTGTGGCCCGAAATGGAATCGCGCGAATGCGCTTATACTTGCTTTACAGACTGAACCGTTCGCCGAGATAAACGCGACGCACATCCTTGTGCGCCACGATTTCCGACGGTTCACCCTCCATCAATACCATACCGTCGTGAAGAATGTATGCGCGATCAACGATGTCCAGGGTTTCGCGTACGTTGTGATCGGTGATCAGCACGCCGATGCCGCGCTCGCGCAGATGGCTGACCAGCTCGCGGATGTCGTTCACGGCGATGGGGTCGATGCCGGCGAACGGTTCGTCCAGCAGGATGAAGTTGGGTTGGGACGCCAGCGCGCGGGCGATTTCCACGCGCCGACGCTCACCGCCCGACAGCGCCAGGGCCGAGGTGCGGCGCAGATGGCTGATGGAAAACTCCGCCAGCAGTTCATCCAGCGTGGCTTCGCGCTTGTCGCGGTCGGGCTCCACCACCTCCAGCACGGCGCGAATGTTGTTCTCCACCGTCAGGCCGCGGAAGATCGAGGCCTCCTGCGGCAGGTAGCCGATGCCCAGCCGCGCGCGGCGGTACATGGGCAGCTCGGTGACCTCCAGCCCGTCCAGGGTGATGGTGCCGTAATCGGGCATGATCAGCCCGGTCATGATGTAGAAGCTGGTGGTCTTTCCGGCGCCGTTGGGGCCCAGCAGGCCCACGACCTCGCCCCGGCGCACACTGACGCTGACATCGCGCAGGACGGGCCGGCCCTTGTAGCTCTTGCCCAGCTTGGTGGCGGTCAGGCCGCTGTTGGGGTTGTCCGACACCAGACGGGGGCCTTCCGTTTTCGAATCCTTGGGGGTGGCGGGCACCTTGTCCCTTGGCGCCGCCTTGGCGGGTTCGGTCGTCTTGCTCATGGCTGCGCTCCGCCGCCAGGGGGTTTGGTGCTGCCGGCAGGGGCGGCCGGCTGGTCCGACCGCTTGGGCACCAGCACGCTGTGCACGCGCCCGCCCTTGACGGTCTCGTCGGGCAGCATGCGGCTGACCCCTGTGGCGTTGTTGACCTCGGCCCTGTGGCCGTTCACCTGGTTCTGACCCTGGGTCAGTTTCACATCGCCGGTCAGGATGGCGATGCGCGTCTTCACGTTATAGGTGCCGTCGCTGCCGCGGGCGATATCCTTGGGCGTGACGATCAGCACGTTGCCCTTGGCATCCATGCGCGTCATTTCCAGCTGCTTGGCGGCGTTCTGTTCCATGATGCCGACCAGCACGTCGGCGCGGATGCGGTCACCCTTGTCGTTGATGGCGACGGCGTTGCCGCGCGCGACCAGCAACTGCTGCTGTTTCCAGTATTCCAGGGTGTCACGGGCGTAGACGGTGTCGCTGCGCGTGACCAGGTGCAGATGGTCGCCCGTCATCACGGTCACGTCCTGGTCCACGTCGTACACGGCGTGGTCGCCATAGGCCTGCTGGCTGGGGGACGTCATGACCACCTGGCCGTCGGCGGCCATGCGGTACATCTCGGTCGAGCCGTCCTGGGCCTTGCGGTAATAGACCACCAGCGTGTCGCAATGCAGGGTGTCCTCCCCCCGCACAACAACGACATGGCCGCGGGCCACCGCCGCCAGCTGGTCGTTGTGCCATTCCATCGTCTCGTCCGAGGTGATGTCGATGGCGCCCGGCGGGGCGGCCGTTACCTCGGTCGGGGTGAAGGGCAGCAGGCCGGGTTCCCCGGCCACGGCCGGGTTCTGCGCGGGCGGCGCGGCTTTCTTGGTCTTCGTGGCCTTTTCAGCAGCAGGCTTTTTCGCCGCAGCAGCAGGCTTTTCAGCGGCAGACTGGGCCGCGGGCTCCTCCGCGCGGGAGGCGGGCGCCAGGGTGACCAGGGCACAGGCCGCGACCGCCAGACCGCCCAGCAGCAGGGTGCGCATCATCGGGGCGGTTTTTTGCGGGGCCGTTTTCATGAACCGGGTACTCAAGGTTGCTTGCCTCCGGTCCGCGACGGTTCCGCACTGGGGGTAGAGGGAGCGGGTGTGGACAGGGTGGGCGGGGCCGGAATGCGGGGCATGGCGCCGGGGCCGCTGGGCGCGGCGTCGGTATGGCGGTCCTTCTCCACCAGGCGCAGGCGCGCCTTGCCGGTGAAGACGATGGTGCTGCCCTTGTCGGTCATGCGGAAGCCGCCGGCGTCGATGTCGCCGAAGGGGCCCTGGCCGGCGACGCGCGCGTTGCCCCAGGCGATGTTCTTGCTGGTGTCCACTTCCGCCTTGTCGGTGGTGAACTCATAGCCATGGTCGTGGAACAGCGTGACCCTCCCCTCCAGCGTCAGGTGGCCAGACTGCTTGTCGTACCGCCCGGTGTCCCCGTTCAGGGTCACCCACTGCCCATTCTTTAGCGTGATCTCCGCCTCCGGCGAAACAAGATCGATCAGGTTGTCCTGATTGCTCTCCTGCATCGCGCGGTCGGCGCGCACCTCCACCGGGCGGTCGGTCTTGTCCGTGCCCAGGAAATGCGCGTCCAACATCTCCAGCTGCCCCGTGCCGGGGTCGGCGGGGCGCGGGTTGGTGGTTTCCTTGATCAGGGGCCACAGGGCGATGGCCGCGATGGTCAATCCCGCCAGGGTGGGCAGCACCACCTTGGCCTGGTTCACCCGGCGGGTATGGCGGGCGCTGGCGCCGCCCCGTGGGGCCGGTGCGGCTGGGGCAGGTGCGGTTGGAGCGGGCGGGCTGGAAGAGGGACGCGCGGAACCGGCCGGGCTTGCCGGCTGCCGAATCCCGCCCACGTCGCCATGGTCGGCGCCGGGGGTTTCTGAAGGGGGGGGCAGGGTCATGGTTCCACGGGGTTTGGCCGCCAAATGTGGCGCGGGCATGTCACGCGGCACCACGCCGGCTTGGGCGTAATCTACCCGAGCCTGGATTCCACGGTCAAATCGTCATGCGCCGTCCCTTTTTCCAGGGGGGCGCCCCGCGACCCACCCATGCGGATGGGGCCCCGGGACGCGCCGGCGTCGGCCGCGTCAGTGGGCGAAGATGTCCGGCTCGTCCCAGCCGGCCAGGTCCAGCAGGGCGCGGTGCGGCAGGAAGCGGAAGCAGGCCTCGGCCAATTCCGTGCGCCCCTCGCGGGCCAGCACGGCGTCGAACTTGGCCTTGATATCATGCAGGTACAGCACGTCGGAGGCGGCGTACTTCAACTGTTCGGCCGTCAGCTCCTCCGCACCCCAGTCGGACGACTGCTGCTGCTTGGACAGTTCCACGCCCAGCAGGTCGCGGCACAGATCCTTCAGGCCATGGCGGTCGGTGTAGGTGCGCACCAGCTTGGACGCGATCTTGGTGCAGTAGACCGGCGCGGTCAGCACGCCCAGGTATTGGTTCAGCACGGCGATGTCGAAGCGCGCGAAATGGAACAGCTTCAACTGGTCCGGATTGGTCAGCAGGCGCTTCAGGTTGGGCGCGTCGTACTGGCCCTGGCGTAGCTGCACCAGATGGCTGCGGCCGTCGCCGGAAGACAGCTGGATCAGGCACAGCCGGTCGCGGTGCGGGTTCAGGCCCATGGTTTCGGTATCGATGGCCACCACCGGGCCCAGGTCCAGGCCGTCGGGCAAGTCGCCGTCATAGAGATCGATGGGCATCATACCGTCCTTCATGCTGGTGGGGCTGCCGATTAAGGTCCGCGCGTGCTGGGAAGCCGCAAGGGCGCGTATCGGGGTGCGCATTGGGAAGCGGACCCCAGAAACGCCGCGGGCCGCCGGCGTTCCATCGGAACATCGGCGGCCCTGCGACCTTAAACCCGCGCTGAATTGGTGCCCAGGAGAAGACTCGAACTTCCACGACATCTCTGCCACAGGTACCTGAAACCTGCGCGTCTACCAATTCCGCCACCTGGGCAGCGCGGGCCGCCTAAGTACGATTATGGCCGGGGCCTGTCAACACCCTTCTTTCGGCTGGGGCGATATTTTTTGATCGCGCCTTGAAGCCGAGGGACAGTCCTCCGCCGGCATTCAGCAGAGGTGGTGGCGCCGGGCGCAGGTATTCGGGGGAGGGGGCGGAGGCTTTGGCGTTGAAGCAAGCCCCAGAAACGCCGCGGGCCGCCGGTTCCATTTGGAACACGGCGGCCCTGCGTTAAACCCGCGCTGTAATTGGTGCCCAGGAGAAGACTCGAACTTCCACGACATCTCTGCCACAGGTACCTGAAACCTGCGCGTCTACCAATTCCGCCACCTGGGCAGCGCGGGCCGCTTAAGTACGATTATGGCCGGGGCCTGTCAATACTCTTCTTTTGGGATTTTCCGTTTTTTGTGACGTCGCCGCCGGAGGTGGGCCAGCGCCCGCCCGGCGGCCTAGCCGGCGGTCCCCGGGCGACCCAGTGAGGTGCTCACGTGCACACGCACGCACACGCGCATGGGCGCGTCCTCCCCCTTGCATTCCAAGCGCCTAGCCCTGGCCCGCCGGCTTCGCTATAAGCTTGGGTCTTCGGCCGCCGCCGGCCCCGGTCCCACCTCCGCCCGCATGCGGGGTGGCTGGAACCAACGGGTCCGGCGGGTCAATCGTTCAGTGGGCAGAGGGTCTAAGAGGATGGGCACTAGCATTCGTATCGCCACCGTGTTCGGCGGGGCCGGCTTCATCGGCCGCCATGTCATCCGGCGCCTGGCCAAGACGGGCTGCGTCATCCGTGTGCCCGCCCGCCACCCGGGTGAGGCCGCCTTCCTCAAGACCAACGGCGCCGTGGGCCAGATCGTCCCGATGGCCGTGGATGTCGCCGACGACGCCTCCGTCGCCCGCGCCATCGAGGGCGCCGATGTCGTCATCAACCTGATGGGCATCTTGGCCGAGAGCGGCCGCCGCCAGCGCTTCGACCTGGTGCATACCGAGGCCGCCGGCCGCATCGCCCGCCTGGCCAAGGGTGCCGATGTCGCCCGTCTGGTGCATGTATCCGCCCTGGGCGTGGATGCCAACTCCCGCTCCGCCTATTCCCGCAGCAAGGCGGCGGGTGAGCAGGCGGTGCGCGCCGTGTTCCCCGAGGCCACCATCCTGCGCCCCAGCGTGGTGTTCGGACCCGAGGACAACTTCTTCAACCGTTTCGCCGGCATGGCGAAGACGCTGCCCTTCGTTCCGCTGATCGGCGGCGGCGCCACCCGCTTCCAGCCGGTCTATGTCGGTGACGTCGCCGACGCCATCGTCAACGCCGCCACCCGCGCCGGCGCCGAGGGCAAGACCTATGAGCTGGGCGGCCCACGCGCCTATAGCTTCCGTGAGCTGATCCAGCTGACGCTGGACCTGACGGGCCGCAAGACCCGCCTGATCTCCATCCCGTGGGGGCTGGCCAGCCTGCAGGCCGCCTTCCTGGAGATGGTGCCGGGCAAGCCGCTGACCCGTGACCAGGTCATCCTGCTGAAGAGCGACAATGTCCTGTCCGGCAAGCTGCCGGGCCTGGCCGACCTCGGCGTGGCGCCCACCGCCGCCGAGGTGATCCTGCCCACCTATCTGGATCGCTTCCAGGTCGGCGGCCGTTACGGTACCCACCGCCAGGGCCCGTCCCTGCCGCAGCTGACCAAGGTCGACGCCCACGGCACGCATTATTGAGAGATTCCCTTAGACGCCGGACGGCGGATCGGGATCTGAATGGAAAGGGCGCCTTCCCAGCCGGGAGGCGCCCTTTTCGTTGTGCGATTCGGGGGCCGATTCGGGTGCGGGGCACTTCTTAGATATAGACCATCCCCAGCACGACGGCGCCCAGGGCCCAGCAATAGAAGGCGAAGGGGCGCATGGCGTCGACCTCGTGGCGCTTGAACCAGCGCATCAGGGCCCAGACTGCCGCCAGGGCGCAGACGCCTGACACGGCGCCGCCCACCAGCGCGCTCTGGATCACGTCGCCCTCGGCCTGGCGCAGCATCTTGGGCACCACCAGCAGGCTGGCGCCGGCGATGATGGGGGTGGCCAGCAGCATGGAGAAGCGCGCCGCCTCCTCATGGCGCAGGCCCGCCCAGAAGCCCGCCACCATGCTGGCGCCGGAGCGGGAGAAGCCGGGAATCAGGGCCAGGGACTGGGCCAGGCCGATCAGCAGCGCCTGGCCGAAGCCCAACTGCGCCAGGGTGCGGTCTCCCCGCCCGCGCAGACGCTCGCCGAAGAACAGCAGGAAGCCGTTCACAATCAGGAACAGGGCGGCGTTGGCTGGGTCGCTGAAGGCGGCGCGCAGCACCTTTTCGAAGGCCAGGCCCAGGATGGCGGCGGGGATGGTGCCCACCACCAGCAGGGCCAGCACGCGGCGATCCTCGCCGCCCTTGATCACGCCCGTCAGCAGGTTGATCCAGTCACGCCAGAAGAACACCAGCAGGGCGGTGGCCGTGCCCAGGTGCAGCATCACCAGATAGGGCAGGAAGTGTTCCTTGAGGAACGCCTGGTCCAGGCCCCAGCCCAGCAGGAAGGGCGTCAGCACCCCGTGGGCCACGCTGCTGATGGGGAAAAGCTCGGTGATGCCCTGGATGATCGCGAAGATCAGGGTCTGCAAAAAAGACATGGCGCCTCAACGTCTGGGGGCGAAAGACGGCCGGACGGGCCCGGCCGGGGGGACGGCTGCCTGCTTATAGCAGCGGTCGCCGCGGCCCGCGACAATGGCTTGCGGGCGCGGACATCGCCGGCTGACAAAAAATGTAAATCAAAACCACTATATAAATCAATGCTTTGAAAAAATTTGGTAAGCAATCGTGTACTATTGTCTGCGCCAGCAACCCGGGCAGTCACTGCTTTTCCACACGCGAGTCACTTGGCTGGCAATCAATAGGTCAATCAAACTGACCTATCGTGAAAAAAGTGCTGGAGCGGTGGTGTCTAACGACTTATATGAACTCGGCGCACCCGCTTGTGCGCAAGCCCGTGACCCACGACGGTCGCGGGCATCGGGAACACGGCGGTCCCCGCACAGGGCCGCCGATGGAATGTCGGGATCACCCGGCCGGGCTGGGGGCCCGCCGGTTTGGACACGAGGAACAAGGCCATGGCGCAGAAGCAGCAGATGCTCCAGTTCGTCCACACGGACCAGCAGATGCCCGATAAACGGGAACCCGCGCTGCGCCGGCACGATTTCAACGAGATTTACGCCCGCTTCGCCGACGACCAGGCGGTGACGCAGGCCTCGCGCTGCTCGCAGTGCGGCGTGCCCTTCTGCCAGGTGCACTGCCCCGTCTCCAACAACATCCCCGACTGGCTGAAGCTGACGGCCGAGGGCCGCCTGGAAGAGGCCTACGAGGTGTCGCAGGCCACCAACAACTTCCCGGAAATCTGCGGCCGCATCTGCCCGCAGGACCGCCTGTGCGAGGGCAACTGCACCATCGAGCAGTCGACCCACGGCACCGTCACCATCGGCGCGGTCGAGAAGTACATCACCGACACCGCCTGGGAACGCGGCTGGGTGAAGCCGGCCACCCCCGTGCGTGAGCGGCCGCAGAGCGTCGGCATCATCGGCGCCGGCCCCGCCGGCCTGGCCGCCGCCGACCAGCTGCGCCGCAAGGGCTATCAGGTACATGTCTATGACCGCTACGACCGCGTGGGCGGCCTGCTGATCTACGGCATTCCCGGCTTCAAGCTGGAAAAGGACGTGGTGGAGCGCCGGGCGAAGCTGCTGGCCGATGCCGGCGTCGTCTTCCACCTGGGCTTCGAGGTCGGCCGCCATGCCACGCTGGGCCAACTGCGGGTGCAGCACGACGCCATCCTGATCGCCACCGGCGTCTACAAGGCGCGTGAGTTGGAAGGCCCGGGCAGCGGCGTGGACGGCATCGTCCCGGCGCTGGACTATCTGACCGCCAGCAACCGCACAAGCCTGGGCGACACGGTGGTCGATTTTGAGAACGGCCGCCTGAATGCCAAGGGCAAGAACGTCGTCGTCATCGGCGGTGGCGACACCGCCATGGACTGCGTGCGCACCGCCATTCGCCAGGGGGCGAAGTCGGTGAAGTGCCTGTACCGCCGCAACCGCGCCAACATGCCGGGCAGCCAGCGCGAGGTGGCCCATGCCGAGGAAGAGGGCGTGGAATTCGTGTGGCAGGCCGCCCCGGACGCCTTCCTGGGCGACCGCCAGGTGACCGGCGTGCGCGCCCACCGCATGCACATGGGTGTGGCCGACGCCTCCGGTCGCCAGACGCCGCAGCCCATCGAAGGCTCGGCCTTCACGCTGGAGGCTGACCTGGTGATCAAGGCCCTGGGCTTCGATCCCGAGCCGCTGCCCACCCTGTTCGGTGAACCGGGCCTGAAGGTCAGCCGCTGGGGCACCGTCATGGCCGACCCGCGCACCCTGATGACCAACCTGGAGGGCGTGTTCGCCGCCGGCGACATCGTGCGCGGCGCCTCCCTGGTCGTCTGGGGCATCCGCGACGGCCGCGACGCCGCCGCCGGCATCCATAACTACATCACCGCCCGCGCCGCCGCCGCGCTGGCCGCCGAGTAAGAGGGGGATTGGACATGAGCGAAATGATCGAGAACGGCAGCCCCCTTTCCGTGTCCAACGGGAACCACGCCGAAACCGGCGCCCAATTCGTCGAGCGGTACCGTGATGCCGCCCGCCGCCTGGAGGACGCGCACGTCTGGTCGCCTGAGATGGAGCATGACGCCTGCGGCGTGGGCTTCGTCGCCGCCCTGGACGGCAAGCCCCGCCGCTCCGTCGTGGAGAAGGCGGTGGAGGCGCTCAGCGCCCTGTGGCATCGCGGCGCCGTGGACGCCGACGGCAAGACCGGCGATGGCGCCGGCATCCACCTGCAGATCCCGCAGAGCTTTTTCCGCGAGCACGTGGCCCGCAGCGGCCACCTGCCGCCCGAGGGCTTGATTTCCGTCGGCCAGGTCTTCCTGCCCCGCACCGACATGGAGGCGCAGGAGCGTTGCCGCTGCATCGTCGAGACGGAAATCCTGAAGTTCGGCTACATCATCTATGGCTGGCGCCAGGTCCCCATCAACATCGAGATCATCGGCGAGAAGGCCAACGCCACCCGCCCCGAGATCGAGCAGATCATGGTGGGCAACCCGCGCAACATCCCCGAAGACCAGTTGGAGCGTGACCTGTACGTCATCCGCCGCCGCATCGAGAAGGCGGTGAAGGCGGAAAGCATCAGCGACTTCTACATCTGCACGCTGTCCTGCCGGTCCATCATCTACAAGGGCATGTTCCTGGCGGAACAGCTGACGTCCTTCTATCCGGACCTGCTGGACGAGCGCTTCGAGTCCAACTTCGCCATCTACCATCAGCGCTATTCCACCAACACCTTCCCCACCTGGTGGCTGGCCCAGCCCTTCCGCATGCTGGCGCACAACGGCGAAGTCAACACGCTGCGCGGCAACGTCAATTGGATGAAGGCGCACGAGACCCGCATGGGTCACGAGATCTTCGGCAACCTGATCGAGGACGTGAAGCCCATCATCCCCGCCGGCGGGTCCGACAGCGCCTGCCTGGACGCGGTGTTCGAGGTGCTGGTGCGCTCCGGCCGTTCCGCCCCCATGGTCAAGACCATGCTGGTGCCGGAGGCCTGGTCCGACCGCGAGACCATGCCCCAGAACCACCGCGACCTCTACAGCTACGCCAACGCGGTGATGGAGCCGTGGGACGGCCCGGCGGCGCTGGCCATGTATGACGGCCGCTGGGTCGTGGGCGGCATGGACCGCAACGGCCTGCGCCCCATGCGCTACGTCGTCACCGGCGACGGGCTGCTGATCGCCGGTTCCGAGACCGGCATGACCAAGGTCGAGGAATATACGGTGCGCGAGAAGGGCCGCCTGGGCCCGGGGCAGATGATCGCCTTGGACCTGGCCGAGGGCCGCCTCTACAAGGACCGGGAGATCAAGGACACCCTGGCCGCCGGCAAGCCCTATGGCAGCTGGGTGCGCCACATCACGGCGCTGGACGATCTGGTGAAGGGGGCGCCCGCCGCCACGGCCGAACTCAGCCGCGACCAGTTGCGTCGCCGCCAGGTGGCCTACGGCATCTCCATGGAGGATGTGGAGACCATCCTGCACCCCATGGTGGAGGATGCGAAGGAGGCCGTGGGCTCCATGGGTGACGACAGCCCGCTGGCCGTGCTGTCCGATCGTTACCGTGGTTTGCACCACTATTTCCGCCAGAACTTCAGCCAGGTCACCAACCCGCCCATCGACAGCCTGCGCGAGCAGCGGGTGATGAGCCTGAAGACCCGCCTGGGCAATTTGGGCAACATCCTGGACGAGGATGACAGCCAGACCCGCCTGCTGCAGCTGGAAACCCCCGTCCTGACGACGGCGGAATTCACCGCCATGCGCCGCTACATGGGCGACACGGCGGCGGAGATCGACTGCACGTTCGACCCCGCCGGCGGCGAGTTCGCCATGAACGACGCCCTGCGCCGCGTGCGGCAGGAGGCGGAGGACGCGGTGCGCGGCGGCGCCACCCACCTGATCCTGACGGACGAGGCCATGGGGCCCGGCCGCGCCGCCCTGCCCATGATCCTGGTGACGGGGGCCGTCCACACCCACCTGATCCGCCAGCAGTTGCGCACCTTCACGTCGGTGAACGTGCGGGCGGGCGAGTGCCTGGACGTGCATTATTTCGCCGTGCTGATCGGCGTGGGCGCCACCACGGTCAACGCCTACCTGGCGCAGGAGGCCATCGCCGACCGCCAGCGGCGTGGCCTGTTCGGCGACATGCCTCTGGAAAAGTGCCTGGAGCGGTACAAGAAGGCCATCAACGAAGGCCTGCTGAAGATCATGTCCAAGATGGGCATCTCCATCGTCTCCAGCTATCGCGGTGGCTTGAACTTCGAGGCGGTGGGCCTGTCCCGCTCGCTGGTGGCCGAACACTTCCCCGGCATGATCAGCCGCATCTCCGGCCTGGGCCTGGTCGGCATCCAGAAGGACGTGCTGGAGCAGCATGCCCTGGCCTGGAACGAGGAGGTCGTGGCCCTGCCCATCGGCGGCTTCTACAAGTTCCGCAAGGGCGGCGACCGCCACGCCTGGGAAGGCGGCCTGATCCACCTGCTGCAGCAGGCGGTGTCCAACGACAGCTATTCCACCTTCAAGCGCTACTCCGAGGGCGTGCACAAGCGTCCGCCCATGCAGTTGCGCGACCTGCTGGACTTCCGCCCCTCCAAGGGCAAGGTCCCGGTGGACGAGGTGGAGAGCATCACCGCCATCCGCAAGCGCTTCATTACCCCGGCCATGTCGCTGGGCGCCCTCAGCCCCGAGGCGCACGGCACGCTGAACGTCGCCATGAACCGCATCGGCGCCAAGTCCGACTCGGGTGAGGGCGGTGAGGATCCGGCGCGCTTCAAGCCGGACGCCAACGGCGACAACTGGAACTCCGCCATCAAGCAGGTGGCGTCGGGCCGCTTCGGCGTCACCGCCGAATACCTGAACCAGTGCCGCGAGATCGAGATCAAGGTGGCCCAGGGCGCCAAGCCCGGCGAGGGCGGGCAGCTGCCCGGCTTCAAGGTGACGGAACTGATCGCCCGCCTGCGTCACAGCACGCCCGGCGTCATGCTGATCAGCCCGCCGCCGCACCATGACATCTATTCGATCGAGGATCTGGCGCAGCTGATCTATGACCTGAAGCAGATCAACCCGGACGCCAAGGTCTGCGTGAAGCTGGTCAGCCGCTCCGGCATCGGCACCATCGCCGCCGGCGTGGCCAAGGCCGGCGCCGACGTCATCCTGGTGTCGGGCAATGTCGGCGGCACCGGTGCCTCGCCTCAGACCAGCGTGAAGTTCGCCGGCCTGCCCTGGGAGATGGGTCTCAGCGAGGTGCAGCAGGTTCTGACCCTGAACCGCCTGCGCCACCGCGTCACCCTGCGCACCGACGGCGGCCTGAAGACCGGCCGCGACATCGTCATGGCGGCGATGCTGGGCGCCGAGGAGTTCGGCGTGGGCACCGCCAGCCTGATCGCCATGGGCTGCATCATGGTGCGCCAGTGCCACAGCAACACCTGCCCGGTGGGCGTGTGCGTGCAGGACGAGGCGCTGCGCCAGAAGTTCGTGGGCACGCCGGAAAAGGTGGTGAACCTGTTCAGCTTCATGGCCGAAGAGGTGCGCGAGATCCTGGCCGGCCTGGGCTTCCGCACCCTGCGCGATGTCATAGGCCGCACCGACCTGCTGCACCAGGTCAGCCGTGGCGCCGTCCACCTGGACGACCTGGACCTGAACCCGCTGCTGGCCCAGGCCGATCCGGCCGGCGACAGTGCGCGGTATTGCACCCAGGTGGGCCGCAACGAGGTGCCGGACACCCTGGATGCCCAGATGATCCGCGACGCCCGTCAGCTGTTCGAGGACGGCGAGAAGATGCAGCTGGCCTATAACGTCCAGAACACGCATCGCGCCATCGGCACCCGGATGTCGGCCATGATCACCCGCAAGTTCGGGATGAGCGGGCTGCAGCCCGGCCACTGCACGGTGCGGCTGCGCGGCTCCGCCGGCCAGTCGCTGGGCGCCTTCGCTGTCCAGGGCCTGACCCTGGAGGTGTTCGGCGACGCCAACGACTATGTCGGCAAGGGCCTGTCGGGCGGCACCATCATCGTCCGGCCCATGACGGCCACGCCGTTGAAGTCGAACGAGAACACCATCATCGGCAACACGGTGCTGTACGGCGCCACGGCCGGCAAGCTGTTCGCCGCCGGCCAGGCGGGTGAGCGCTTCGCCGTCCGCAACTCCGGCGCCACCGTGGTGGTGGAGGGCTGCGGCTCCAACGGCTGCGAGTACATGACGGGCGGCATGGTGGTCATCCTGGGCGGCGTGGGCGACAACTTCGCGGCCGGCATGACCGGCGGCATGGCCTTCGTCTATGACGAGAGCGGCACCCTGCCGCTGCACATCAACCCGGATAGCGTCATCTTCCAGCGCATCGAGGTCCAGCATTACGAGGACATGCTGGTGTCCCTGATCGAGGAGCACGTGGCGCGCACGCAGAGCCGCTGGGCCATGACCCTGCTGAACGACTGGCCGCTGGTGCGCGGCCACTTCTGGCAGGTCGTGCCCAAGGAGATGCTGCACCGCCTGGCGGTGCCCGTCGTCCCGCCCCAGGCGCTGAGCGCCGAGTGAGCCTTCCAGTCAGGCGGCCCGGTTTCGACCGGGCCGCACGCTGAAAAATAGGACCGCCGCCGGTACGCACCGGTGGCGGTCTTTCCTTATGGGATCAGTTGGCGTCGGCGTTCTCGCCGGACGCACGTCGCAGCGCCGGCCCGGTGACCTGGAAGACCGGGCCGCCATTGTAGGTGAAGTACAGCCTGTTCTGGCTGTGGGCGATCAGCACATGGTGCGCCCGCAGGAAATCGGCGCCCAGCAGCATTTCCGGCCCGCCGCTGGTGTCGAAGCGGGTGCGCGATCCGGCATCGGCGTAGCTGGCCGAGCCGTTCAGGTCACTGAAGCGCAGCTTGGCGCGCTTGATGGTTTCATCGCCCAGGGTGAAGCCGTCGAAGACACCCACCCAATCCTGGACGAGCTTGGCGCCGATGCCTTCGCTCTTCTCCCCCATAACCACGCCTGGCGTGTCGGGGGTGACGCCGGCGCGGCTGGCCGCCTCCAGGGACAGAACGGAATGGGTGGCGCCACTGTCCAGGATGGCCCTTACCGGTTTGCCGCCGACGGTGACATCCAGGACGATGCTGGGCGCCTGCCAGTCCACCGGCCGGAAGTCGGCGGTCATGGCGTTTTCAGCCCAAAAACCCAGGAAGGCGCTGTCGCAGCCCCGCGGCTGGTACAGGTTGATGATGTTGTGCGCCAGGTCGATTTCGACGTCGAACTTGCGGAACACGTCCTCGCCCAGCAGGCCCACGACATCCTCGCGGCCGATGCGACGCTCCCCCGCCAGCTTCAGGGGCATGTCGGTGACCGTCTGCTTGCCCAGGGTGAAGGTCTTGATGCGCGTGCCCTGGATGTCGCTGCGGCCGCCCACGCCCACCAGCGTGCCGTTGCGCCCGCTGAAACTGGGCAGGTCCAACTCCTCCGCCTTGCTGCGCAGGATCATGCTGAGGGCGGAGCCGGTGTCGACCAGGAAATAGACCGGGTGGCCATTGACCGCCACCTTCACCAACGGCTGGTTGCCGTCCATCTCGACGGGCAGGGTGTCCGACTTGATCATCTGGCAGGTCTCGGCGGCCTGGGCCGCCGCCCCGGCCACCAGCGCCCCAGCCACCAGCACCCCACCGGCCACGGAAAAGGCGGCCACGATGGCCCCCGCCACGGCACGCCCCACGACCCTCCGCATCCGCTCCCCCATTTCCCGCACGGCGCCCTATTGTTCGCATTCGTGCGCGGAAAAGTGCGCGCAAATGGTGTGGGGATCAAGGGACGCCTGGTCCCGCCCGGGTCACGGGCTCGGGGACGATGGTGCGGGGTTGGTGGGCGCTGACGTCGCGGGTGCCGGCTGATCCGTCTGAAACACCGTGCCGCCGACATAGCTGACGTACAGCTTGCCCTGGCTGTGGGCGATCATCACATGGTGCGCCCGCAGGAAGTCCGCCCCCAGCAGCATGCCCGCCGGCATCACCTGCGTTTGGATGTGCGATCCGGTGGGGGTTAAAGCGCTGTGCTTGAACATATCACCGAAGCGCATTTTGGGGTGACGGATGGTTTCTTCGCCGATGCTGAAGCTGTCGAAGGTACCGATCCATGTCTGCTCCCGCCGTGCGCCGATGCCGCCGACCCTGCCCACTTCGACCACACCGGGGCTGTCGGGGCCGACACCGGCGCGGGCGGCGTCGGCCTTGGTCAGGATGGAATAGTAGGCGCCGGAATCCAGGTCGGCGCGCACGTGCTCCCCATTCACCTCGACCATAACCTGGATATCGGCGTGTTCCCGGGTCACTGTCGGAAATTCCGCGACCGTGAAGGGATCGTCCCAGGGAATGAGGTCGACGTCGTCGCAGTTCTTGGTGTCATAGAGATTGATTTTGCCGTGGCTCAAATCCATCTCGACGTCGAATTGCCGCAACAGATCCTCGCCCAGGACCCCGGCCGTGGTCACAGGACCGTCGCCGCCCTGGTTACTTCCCACCACGTTCAGCTTCAGGTTCTTCACCGACGCCGCGTCCAGGGTCAGGTTGTCCACCGTGGTGATCCAGACATCGCTGCCGCCGCCGACGCCGTAGACGGTGGCCCCCTCCACCGTGTTCAGGCGTAGACCCAGCTTCTCGGCCGACCCGCGGAACAGCAGGCTGGCGAAGGAACCGGTATCGACCAGGAAGTACACCGGCTGGCCGTTGATGCTGCCCTGGATCAGGGGGCGGTTGCCCTCCATCTTGACCGGCAGGCTGGCCACCTTGGCGAATTGGCATTTCGGCGCGGCCTGCGCGGGCGCAGCCGCCAACGCCAGCCCCATCAGTCCCAGGCCCGCCAGCCGCCCCGCACCACCCCAGGCTTTGAATCCAAAACCCATTTCCCGTTCATCCCCTGTTCCGGATCCCTTTTGGACCCATTCTTGGCAACAATTTATCGTCGCGCGCGGGTATGGGGAAGCATGATTGCAACTACCGCGCCCCTCTCGCCGACGAGAGGGGCGGGAAATGGCGTGCGGTTCTTGGTCGCACCCGCCTGGCGTCGTGGAACTCAGGACGTCGTCCGCACACGGGCGACGGCGCGCTTCCATCCGTCGTACAGGCGCTCCCGCGCGGCGGGGTCGGCGGCGGGCTCGAACCGCCGCTCCTCCCGCCACAAGGTGGCGATGGCGTCCAGGCTGGGGAACAGGCCGGCGGCTAGGCCGGCCAGGAAGGCGGCGCCCAGGGCCGTGGTCTCGGTCACGGCGGGGCGTTCCACCGTCAGGTCCAGCTGGTCGGCCAGGAACTGCATCAGCCAGTCATTGGCGGCCATGCCGCCATCGACGCGCAGGGCGGTCAGGGCGCAGCCGCCGTCCGCCGCCATGGCGTCCATCAGGTCGCGGGTCTGGTAGCAGACGGACTCCAGGGCCGCGCGCACGATGTGGCTGACCCCGCTGTCCCGGGTCAGTCCCAGGATGGCGCCGCGCGCGTCCGGGTCCCAGTAGGGGGCGCCCAGGCCGGTGAAGGCCGGCACCAGATAGACGCCGCCGGTATCGGCCAGGGCTGCCGCGTGGCCCTGGGTGGCCGCCGCGTCGGGGATCAGCCGCAAGCCGTCGCGCAGCCATTGCACGGCGGCGCCCGCCACGAAGATCGACCCCTCCAGCGCGTAGCTGGCGCGGCCGTCCAGGCGGTAGGCCAGGGTGGTCAGCAGCCGGTGGGCGGACGGGCGCGGCCGGTCGCCGATGTTCATCAGGGCGAAGCAGCCGGTGCCATAGGTGCTCTTGATCATGCCCGGGGCCAGGCAGGCTTGGCCGATGGCGGCGGCCTGCTGGTCGCCCGCCATGCCCAGCACGGGGATGGGGCGGCCCAGCAGATCTGCCGTGGCGATACCGAAGGGGCCGGAATTGTCCAGCACCCGGGGCAGGACGGCCGCGGGTATGCCGAACAGGCGCAGCAATTCCGCGTCCCAGTCCAGGGTTTCCAGGTTGAACAGCAGGGTGCGGGCGGCGTTGGTGGCGTCGGTCGCGTGCACCTGGCCGCCGGTCAGTCGCCACAGCAGGAAGCAGTCGATGGTGCCGAAGGCCAGCTCCCCGGCCTCGGCCCGGCGGCGCGCACCGGGCACGGTGTCCAGGATCCAGGCCAGCTTGGTGGCGGAGAAATAGGGGTCCAGCAGCAGGCCGGTGCGCTGGCGCACCATGGCTTCCGCCCCTTCGCGGCGCAGGGCCTGGCACAGTCCGGCGGTGCGGCGATCCTGCCAGACGATGGCGGGGTGCAACACCTCCCCCGTGCGGCGGTCCCACACCACCGTCGTTTCACGCTGGTTGGTGATGCCGATGGCGGCCACGCGGGCGGCATCCACCCCGGCCTTGTCGACCACGCCCCGGCAGACGGCGACGGTGTCGCGCCAGATATCCTCGGGGGCGTGCTCCACCTGACCGTCGGCGGGGTAGTGCTGCGGCAGTTCCCGCTGGGCCGTGGCCATGGGCCGGCCCCCGGCGTCGAACAGGATGGCGCGGGTCGAGGTGGTACCCTGGTCGATGGCCAGGATCAGGTCGGCGGGCATCGGGGCTCCTCCCTCAGGGTCTTGTTATCACGGGCCTTGGTCGCCCGTGCGCTGTACGCCGACGGTGCGTCGCGGGGGCCACCCTGTCAACGCCGGGGTCGGAAAAAGCTATCCAGAAGGGGGGCGAAAAGTCCTGCGTAATGGGGTTGACGCGGAACTGTAACAGGCGCACCATCTGTCTTACCGAAGCACTCAGGAGGCATCAGAAACCAGATTAGCCCACCAGATCAGGTAAATCGTCGAATGCATGCAGTATTCGATGTGTTGCCCGTAACCAGGAGGGTGCGTCAAACCATGACTCCACCGATGCGTACTGTATGAGTTGTGTGATCAACTCCACATATATAGCTGTAGCTAACGCCGGTTGCTAACCGGTGTATCGCTCGATGGATATCTGAGCTTCGCTGAAGCCAAAAGAACCCCCGCGACCCTGACCGGCGCGGGGGTTCGCTTTTTGGGGCATGGGAACAGGGGCGGGACGCCGCTTTCACCGACGGTTCACCCCGCGCCATGACCTCTATAGGGGTGCGCTTAGGCACCGGACACCGTATATAGGGTGAAGACGGCAGGCCGATGGTGCGGCCGCTGGAGGAATCGAGGGCCGGGGCCGATGGGTTTGATGGGCCTGCTGCGCGGCATGGGGCTGACCGCCCCGAAAAAGCCCGCACCGAAAACCAGGACCAAGGCGCGGGTAACGCCGACCACGGTGTCGCACTTGCGCGTGGCGGGGATAGCCCAGCCGGTCGAGGTGCGGCGCAGCCCGCGCGCCCGCCGCCTGTCGCTCAAGGTCGATGGTGCCACCGACACCGTGCGCGTCACCGTGCCGCCCCGCGTCGGCGATGCTGAAATCGCGGGCTTCGTCGGGCGGCATCTGGATTGGGTGAACGCCCGCCTGGCGGCGCTGCCGCCGCGCCAGCCCTTCATCGATGGCATGGCGGTCCCCTTGCTGGGCCGTTCGGCCATCATCCGTCATGACGCCGGCCGCCGGGGGGGCGCCCACCTGGTGGAAGGGCCGGGTGGACTGGACCTGCGCGTGGGTGGCGAGGCGGAGTTCCTAAATCGACGCGTGACCGACTTCCTGAAGGCGGAGGCGCGGCGCCACCTGTCGGCCTTGACGGCGGACACGGCCGCCCGCGCCGGTTTGCGCGCCAGCGGCGTCTCCGTGCGCGACACCCGCAGCCGCTGGGGCAGTTGCTCCGCCACCGGGCGCATCAGCTATTCCTGGCGCCTGATCCTGGCCCCGCCGCAGATCATCGAGTACGTCGTGGCGCACGAGGTGGCGCATCTCAAGGAGATGAACCACGGGCCGAAGTTCTGGACCTTGTGCGCGGAACTGGCTGGCGACGTGGACAAGCCCCGCGCCTGGTTGAAAGCCCATGGAGCCAAGCTGCACCGGTTTGGGTGATTGGGCTCCTGGGTGTTCATAGAGCCGTCAGCGGCATCAGATCCGATCTGATGCCGCTGTAGGGCGCGACCGCGTCCGCCGGAGCGAGCACCGCAGGGCGCAGCGAGGAAGCCAAGGCCACGGATGTGGCCGCCCGGCGTTTGAGGGGGCCATTGATCCGTTAGGACCAATGGCCACTCCATCACGCCTCCAGCGCCTTCACGCCCGGCAGCTCCTTGCCTTCCAGCCATTCCAGGAAGGCGCCGCCGGCGGTGGAGATGTAGCTGAAGGCGTCTGCCACGCCGGCATGCTCCAGGGCCGCCACGGTATCGCCGCCGCCGGCCACGGACAGGACGGTGCCGGCCTTGGTCAGGTCGGCCACGATCTTGGCCACGGCGTTGGTGGCGGCGTCGAAGGGCTCGATCTCGAAGGCGCCCATGGGGCCGTTCCACACCACCGTCTTGGCGGTGGCCAGCTTCTCGCCGTAATAGGCGACGGTGGCGGGGCCGGCGTCCAGGATCATCTCATCGGCGGCGATGTCGCCGGGGGCGGCGATGCGCGAGGGGGCGTGGGCCTTGAACTGCTTGGCCACCGCGCCGTCCTTGGGCAGCAGGATCTGGCAACCACCGGCCTCGGCCTTGGCCAGGATGGCGCGGGCCTGATCGGCCATGTCCTTCTCCGCCAGCGAGGCGCCGACGTCCACGCCCTGGGCGTAGAGGAAGGTGTTGGCCATGCCGCCGCCCAGCGCCAGGATGTCGACCTTGCCCACCAGGTTCAGCAGCAGGTCCAGCTTCGTGCTGATCTTGGCGCCGCCGACCACGGCGGCCACCGGCCGCTGTGGCTGGCCCAGGGCCTTGGACAGGGCCACCAGTTCCGCCTGCATCAGGCGGCCGGCGGCCGCCGGCAGCAGGCGGGCCAGCGCCTCTGTCGAGGCATGGGCGCGGTGGGCGGCGGAGAAGGCGTCGTTGACGTAAAGGTCGCCCAGCTTGGCCAGCTCGGCGGCGAAGGCGGGGTCGTTCTTCTCTTCCCCGGCGTGGAAGCGCAGGTTCTCCAGCACCAGCACCTGGCCCTTTTCCAGGCCGCGGATGGCGTCCTGGGCCGGCTTGCCGATGCAGTCGCTGGCGAAGGCCACGGGCGCGCCCAAGGCGTCGGACAGGGCCGGCACCACCTGGCGCAGGGAGTTCTTCTCATCCGGGCCGTTCTTGGGCCGGCCGAAATGCGACAGCACCACGACCTTGGCGCCCTTGGACGCCAGTTCCTTCAAGGTGGGGACCAGACGGACCAGGCGGGTGGCGTCCGTGACCTGGCCGTCCTGCACCGGGACGTTGAGGTCGGCGCGGACCAGCACGGTGCGGCTGGCGGGGGCGATATCGTCTAGGGTCTTGAAGGTCATGATCTCGTTTCCCGGCCCATAAAAGCGAAAGACGGGGGCCAAGGAAGCATAGGCGGGACCCTGTTGCAACCGCACAAGGCGGCCCGCTACACCAGTCTGGCCGAAAGGCGGATGGCGGCGCGCGGTGATTGAAGGGATAGAGGGGACGTTCGTGATCTACTACATCCTTTTCCTGGTCATCCTGGCCCTGGCCACCTTGGTACTGGCCCGCCGCGGCGTGCTGGAGGGGCGGGTGCTGGCCGCCGGCCTGCTGGTCCTGCCCGGGGTGACGGCCATGGAGGGATGGGCTGCGCGTGACATGGGCGCCCTGGGCCTGTCCGGCGGCCATGTCGGGCCCGTGACCCTGCTGCTGATCCTGGGCGCCTGCGTGGAGGAGGCGGGGCGCTACCTACTGCTGTCGCTCAGCAACCGCGACACCCGCGCGGCGGTCAGCGCCGGCTACGCCTGGGCGGCGTGGGAACTGGGCGGGGCGGTCTGGGCGCTGGCGCGCGGCATGCTGCCCCTGTGCGCCGCCGGCAATCCGCATTGCTTCGGCCTGGGATTTCCGCCCTTGCTGGCGCTGGGCACGGTGCTGGTGGCGCGGTCGGTGCCCAGCCTGCTGCACGTCGCCCTGTCGTTCGGGCAGCTTTGGGCGGTGCGGGCGACCTACCCGGTGGCCCGCGCGCTATGGTTCACCCTCATGGTGGTGGTGCACCTGGCCATCAACCTGGCCATCGTGCGGCATGGACACCTGTGACGGTGCGCTGGCCAGCCCGCGAAAGTTTCACCTTTACCCATATTGTCGCGGGCCCTCGCGTCCTATAGCGTTGAGGGACATGGGTGCGCCCCTGCGGCCGCCGCCCCTGTCAATGCCGGATTCCCGCCTTGATGCCTGAAAACCCGTCGCCGTCCCCCGCCCCTTCCGTCCCGACGGAGGGCGCGGCCATTCCTGTGGAGGCGGATGCCCCGCAGGAGATCGAGCTGAAGCTGGCGGTGGCGCCTGAGCACCTGTCCCGGCTGAAGTCCGCGCCCGTCCTGGCCGGCGCCCGCGCCGTCACCAAGACCCTGCACAACACCTACTTCGACACGCCGGAGGGGGAATTGGCCACCCGGGGCGTCAGCCTGCGCCTGCGCCAGTCGGGGCCTCAGGGGGCGGGAAAGGTGCTGCAGACTCTGAAGGGCCCCTCGGCCGGGGCCGGCATGGCCATGTCCCGGTCGGAATGGGAAATCCCGGCGCCGGACGGCCATCTGGTGCCCCAGGCCTTCACCGACCCCGCCGCCCAGGCCCTGCTGGACGGCGTGGATTTGCGCCGCCTGGCGCCGGTGTTCAGCAATGAGGTCAAGCGCTGGACCCGCACCCTGCCGCTGGCCGCCGGCCTGGCGGTGGAGGTGGCGGTGGACCAGGGCGTCACCCGCGCGGCCGACGGGCGGGAAGAGGCCATCGCGGAGGTGGAGCTGGAATTGGCCGCCGGCCAGGACCGCCGCGTGCTCTATGACCTGGCGTTGGCCCTGCACCGCACCGTGCCGCTGCGCCTGGAGCCGCGCAGCAAGGCCGAGCGGGGCTATGCCCTGGCGCGCGGGGAGCTGACGTCCGCCAAGGCCGTGAAGGCCGGCCCCCTGAACTTCAAACCCGATGAGACGGTGGAGGCGGCCCTGGCCGGCGTGGCCCGCGCCTGCCTGCATCACATGGCGGCCAACGAGGCGGCGGTGCTGGCCGGCGATCCCTCGGGCGTGCATCAGCTGCGCGTGGCGGTCCGGCGCCTGCGCTCCGCCCTGACGCTGTTCAAGGCCATCCTGCCCGACGCCCAGGGCGCCACCCTGAAGGCCGCCCTGAAGGGCCTGGCCGATGCCGTCGGCCCCGCCCGCTCCTGGGACGTGTTCCTGGAGGAGCTGCTGGCGCCGGTCTCGGCGGCGATGCCGGAGCAGGAAAGCCTGGAGGCGCTGGCCGTGGCGGCGCAGGGCGCCCGGGGCCGGGGCCATGCCGCCGCGCGCGCCGCCGTGTCGGGCCCCGGCTACACCGAATTGCTGCTGACCCTGGGCCGCTGGGTGGATGGGCGGTGTTGGCGCGACGAGGCGCCGGCGGAGCGCCTGGCCTGGCTGGGCCAACCCCTGCTGCCCTTCGCCGACGCCGTGCTGACACGCCAGCGCCACCGCGCCGCCAAGCGCGGGCGCCACTTCGCCCGGCTGGACGCGCCCGCCCGCCATGGCCTGCGCATCGCCCTGAAGAAGCTGCGCTACGCCGTGGACTTCTTCCGCGAGATTTACCCGCAGAAGGGCGTGCGCCGCTATCTGGAGCGGCTGTCCGCCCTGCAGGACGGGCTGGGCCACCTGAATGACGTCGCCACCATGGACGCGCTGGTCCGCGACCTGCGGGCCGATCTCGCCGCCGCCAAGGATGTGAGCCCCGCCGGCTGGGACATGGGCGCCGGCCTGGTGCTGGGGTGGCATGCCGCCCATATGGCGGTGGGGGAGGAGGCGCTGTGCCGCGCGGTGGACGGCTTCATGGACGCCGACCCCTTCTGGACGCCGGCCGATCACTGGCCGCATCCGCCCTCCTGACCTTCCCGTCTTTCAATCGCTGCATATTTCAAGGGAATTGGCGCCTCATGCTTTCCATCCTCGTGGCCAACATCAAGGGCGGCGTCGGCAAGACCACGGTCGCCACCCATCTGGCCGCCGCCTTCGCCGGCGAGGGCCGGCAGACGGTGCTGGCCGATGTCGACCGGCAGAAATCGTCCCTGGGCTGGCTGGCCCGCCGCCCGGTGACGGCCCCGGTCATCGCCGCCCTGGACTGGACGAAGGAAATCGGCAGCGTGCCCAAGGGCGCCGACGTGCTGGTCATCGACGCGCCGGCCGCCCTCAAGGCGAAAGAGGTGGAGCAGTTGGTGGCCGAGGCCGACGTGGTGGTACTGCCCCTGCTGCCCGGCGCGTTCGATGAGCAGGCGACCGAGCGCTTCCTGAAAAAGCTGGATGAGCTGAAGCCCATCCGTAAAAGCCGCAAGGCCGTGGCGGTGGTGGGCAACCGCGTGCGCGCCCGCACCCGCGCCGCCGACCGGCTGGACACCTTCCTGGGCACGGTTGGCCACCGGGTGGTGACCCGCCTGCGCGACAGCCAGGCCTACCCCGACGCGGCAGCCGCCGGCCTCACCCTGTTCGACCAGAAGGCCAAGCGTCTGGCCGATCTGCGGCAGGACTGGGCGCCGCTGATGACGTTCATCGTGGACCCGAACGGCTGAGGCGCCGCCCCGCGCAGCCGACGCGCACCCTGGTCCGCCTGGACTTGGGACCGGGCTATCGGGACCGGGCTATCGGGGCCTGGACTTGAGCCTCCTGCCTTGCCAGAAAGACGCCTAAACGTGGCCAAGCCAGGCCAGACGTCAAAACTTTCGGGCCGACATGGTCGGGCCAGAACTTTCGGGAGAGAAGCATGCAGGTTCAAGGTGTTGCCGCCATCATCACCGGTGGCGGGTCCGGCCTGGGCGCCGCGACCGCGCGCCGTCTGGCGGCCGAGGGCGCCAAGGTGGCCCTGCTGGACGTGAACCTGGCCGCGGCCGAGGCGGTTGCCGCCGAGATCGGCGGCCTGGCGCTCAGCTGCGATGTCACCAGCGCCGACAGCGCCGCCGCCGCCATCGCCGCCGCGCGCGAGGCCCATGGCGCCGCCCGTATCGCCGTGAACTGCGCCGGTGTGGCCACCGCCGGCCGCGTGCTGGGCCGTGAAGGCCCGCTGGATCTGAACGCCTTCCGCAAGGTCATCGAGATCAACCTGATCGGCACCTTCAACATCCTGCGCCTGGCGGCGGCGGACATGAGCGCCCTGGACCCGCTGGAGGATAATGAGCGCGGCGTGATCATCAACACCGCCTCGGTCGCGGCCTTCGACGGCCAGGTGGGCCAGGCCGCCTACAGCGCGTCCAAGGGCGGCGTCCACGCCATGGCCCTGCCCATTGCCCGGGAACTGGCCCGCGTGGGCGTGCGCGTCATGACCATCGCCCCCGGCATCTTCTGGACCCCCATGGTCGCCGGCTTCACGCAAGAGGTGCAGGACAGCCTGGCGGCCTCCATCCCCTTCCCCAAGCGCTTGGGGAAGCCGGAGGAATATGCGGATCTGGCCCTGACCATTGTCCGCAACGTGATGCTGAACGCCGAGACCATCCGCCTCGACGGCGCGGTCCGCATGAACGCCAAGTGATTGTTTCCCAGGCGGTGGCCGCGGTCGCCGCCTGGAGGATCAGCCCCGGCGCTGGCGGAACGCCTCCAGCGCTGTTTCCATCGCCAGGGCGACCGGGGTGACCAGCGGATGGTCGGCGTAGGCGGCCCAGCGGGCAGCCAGCGCCGGCCGCCCCTCCAGCATGTCCTGTGGCGTGTAGCGGGGCAGGAAACGCTCCAGGAAAATCAGGGTGGGGGCCAGGGCGCAGTCGGCCAGGCCCAGCACCCCGTCCGCCGCCGGGGGCGGGGGCCCGCGCCCCACCACCGTTTCCAGCGCGTCCAGGCCCCGGGTCAGGTCCGACAGGCGCGCCGCCGCGGCCGCCGCGTCGCCCGTCTGGGCCATCAGCGACAGCAGCGGCGGCAGGACATAGAGGTCCAGAAGGCGCGTCACCGTGCGCTGGGCTGCCCGCGCCAGCGGTTCCCCCGGCAGCAGGGGCGGCGTGGGGAAGGCATCCTCCAAAAATTCACAAATGACGGCGGACTCGATGATGTGCGCCCCGCCCACCTCCAGAACCGGGGTCTTGCCCAGCGGGTTGATGGCCAGGAAAGCGGCGGATTTCTGCCCGCCTGGCGGGTCCGTCAGGGGAATGTCCAGGCCTTTGGCGCGGATGGCCAGCATCACGCGGGCGGAGTAGGGGGACAGGGCGGCGCCATAAAGTTTCATGGGCGTTCTCCTCCAACCGTAAAGGTGGATCGCCGACGACGGTCTTGCATCTGGCGGTCGGCCGGGCACGACGGTATGGTCATATCATTATGCCATTGAACGCATGCGAACCCTTGCCGGATATCGCGGGTTTCATCCATGCGGATGAATTGCCCGACGGCCCCATCGCCCATGCCTACGCGTGGTGGCGGGGGCTGGGTGGGGATGTCGTTCCGCCGCCGTCGGCTGCCCTGGATTTGGCCGCGGTTCCCGACAGCTTCCTGCCCCATCTGGCGGTGACCACGGCCTATCGCGCCGATGGCCGGGTGCGTGTGGTGTTCTGCGGCTCCCTCTCCGCCCTGGCCGCCGGGGGCGACCCCACCGGCCAGTTTTTCGATGAATTCTATCCACCCGACATGCTGGAGGCGGCGCTGGGCTTCCAGGCGGCCATTGTGCGCGACGCCCGGCCGGTCTTCGGCCTGGACCAGATCGGCACGGATGAGGGCGTGATGTACAACGTTCCCCGCCTGGGCCTGCCGTTCCGGGGAACGGATGGCGGCCTGGACAGGTTGGCTATCGTCATGCATTACCAGCCGACGCCGGAAAACTTCAGGGTTCGGCTGCGGGTGCTGCAGGACCGCGCCCGGCTGCTGCGCCGCGAGTTGAGGCTGGTGGCGTTTTAAGGCCACACTGCCAAAGGAAGTGTGCGCGCGCGGCATTCGAACGTTGCGCAAAAAGGCATCTCGGCGCGATAATAATTACCCGAGTCGCCCTTGAAGCCTGGGGCTGCTCCGCCGTCCGTCGCACCGCGTTCCATCGCACCGCCGCCAAGGATGTTTCCGCCGTGTCTGAGGTTTCCCCCACCCGGCCCTCCGTCCCGTCACCAGGGAAAGGGCACGCGGGTTCTGAGGCATCCCCAGGCACGGTCGCCGGCACGCCCCCCGCCGCGGCCTCGCGCCGCCATGTGCTGGTGGGGGGATTGGGCGCGCTGGCGGCGGCGGGCCTGGGTTGGGGCGGCGGCGGCGGTAACCCCCGCGCGGAGTCCATCCGCTTCCTGACCATCGGCACCGGCACGGCCGGCGGTACCTACTTCCCCATCGGCGGCATCCTGGCCAACGCCATCAGCAACCCGCCCGGCAGTCCCGGTTGCGACCGGGGCGGCAGTTGCGGCGTGCCGGGCATGATCGCCGTGGCGCAGACCACCTCCGGCGCCGTGGAGAATGTCGAGGCCCTGCGCACCGGGCGGTATGAGACCGGGCTGGTCCAGGCCGACATCGGTTTCCTGGCGTACAAGGGCAAGGGCCCTTACGCCGGCAAGCCGCCCTTCACCGACCTGCGGGCCCTGGCGAACCTGTACAGCGAGACGGTGCACCTGGTGGTTCGGGGCGACAGCCCCATCAAGACGGTGAACGACCTGAAGGGCCGGCGCGTGGCCCTGGGGGAGAAGGGGTCCGGCACCCTGCCCACGGCCCTGCTGATCCTGCAGGCGCACGACCTCTCGGAAAAGACGGTGCAGCCCTTCTACCTCAACCCCGGCACGGCCGGGGATCGCCTGGCTTCCGGTCAGCTGGACGCCTTTTTCATCATTGGCGGCTACCCCCTGCCGGCGGTGGCCGATGTGGCGGCCCGCCTGCCGGTACGCCTCATCTCCATCATCGACGCGCGCCTGCCGCGCCTCAGCCCCGGCCTGCCCCTGTTCACCGAAACCATGATCGGCGGTGACGGCGCCTATGTCGGCGTGCCGGAGACCAAGACCCTGGGGGTGGGCGCGCAGTGGCTGGCCACCACCGCCCTGCCGGACGACCTGGCCTATGGCATCGTCAAGGCGCTGTGGCACCCCAACACCCACCGCCTGCTGGTCGCCGGCCATCCCCGGGGGGAAAGCATCCGCAAAGAGGCGGCGCTGACCGGCTTGGCCGTGCCCCTGCACCCGGGTGCGGCGCGCTATTACCGGGAGCAGGGGTTCGACGTGTCGCTGGCCACATCGGGCTGACCCTGGCCAGCCAGGCGGACCCGCTCAATCGTCGGCGGGCGGTTCCCACAGCTCGATGGGATTGCCCTCGGGGTCATGGATACGGGCGAAGCGGCCGGTTTCCGGGGTGTCCCAGCTGGGGTCGGTCGTGATCGCGATGCCGGCCGCGCGCAACGTCTCCAGCAGCGGGTCCAACTGATCGACGCGCAGGTTCAGCATCCAGGCGTGATCCGCCGGGAAATAGCTGGTGTCCTGCGCGAAGGGCGCCAGTATCGTCGGCCCCGCCGCCTGGTTCCAGACGCCGCCCACGTTGATGCCCAGATGGGTCTTGTACCAGGCGCGTAAGGCCGCCGGGTCACGCGCCCGGAAGAACAGTCCGCCTATGCCGGTGATCGCCATGCCGTCCCCTCCCTGGTCTCCGGACCGTCGCGGCGACGATCTGCGGATGCCGTTCACCGGCCGATGCTGACCTCAATCCAGCAGCATGTCCAGGACCACGGTTTCGGCGGCGGCGGCCGCGCGCCAGTCCTTCATGGCGGGCAACTCCTCGATGGCGGCGGCGTAAGCCTGCGACCTTTCGGTCAGCGGCACGCGCCAGGTCTGGAACCGGGTGACGACGGGCGCGTACATCGCGTCCGCGATGGTGAAGGCGCCGAACAGGAAGGGGCCGCCGTACCGGTCCAGACAATCGGCCCACAGGGCTTGGACACGGGCGATGTCACCGGCGGCCTTGGCCACCCGCTCTGGCCGGTCGATGGTGCGGGCCAGGTCCATGAACAGGTTGCGGCGCAGGTCCATGAAGCCGGCGTGCATCTCCGCGCTGACGGAGCGCGCGTGCGCCCGCGCCGCGCGATCCTCGGGCCAGAGGTTGGCACTGGGCGCCAGCTCGGCCGCGTATTCGCAGATGGCCAGGCTGTCCCAGACCGTCACCGGCCCGTCGGCGGTGCGGTGGATCAGCGCCGGCACCTTGCCCGCCGGGTTGTGGGCCAGCATGCGGGCCTTGCTGTCCGGCTGCCGCAGGGGGATCACCACCTCCTCGAACGCCAGGCCGGCATGGCGCAGCGCCAGATAGGGACGCAGCGACCAGGAGGAATAGGTCTTGCTGCCCAGGATCAGGGTCAGGTCGGCGGATGTGGGGTGGCCCATGGGATGACGCCTCGGGATCGGTGAGGATGGGCGGGTGAGGGTAGCGGGGGATGCCGGCCCGCGCCAGCGATGTGACGCCACCGCGTTTGAAACCGGCGCCCGGATGTGGAACCCTGCGGGCCTGACTTTCCGAAGCCGAAAGGGTTTCCCCCGTGCTGTCCTGCTTCCTGGCCGAAAAGGCCGCCGACACCGTCACTCTGATCCCCGTGCGCAAGGATGGGCTGGACGCCTGGCTGGCGGCGGCCCCCGCCGCGACGGCCGCCTGGGTGCGTGGCGTCGGATTCACCGCCGAGCCTGGGGCCACGGCCCTGCTGCCCGCCGCCGATGGCCGCTTGGACCGGGTGCTGGTGGGCGTGGGGGAGATGTTGGACCTGTGGAGCTTCGCCGGCCTGCCCACGACGCTGCCGGCGGGCGCCAAGGGGGGGGAGGCCAGTTATGCCCTGGAGGACGGCCTGACCCCGGAGCAGGCGACCGCGCTTGCCACCGGCTGGGCCCTGGGCAGCTATCGCTTCACCCGCTACCGCAAGCCGAAGAAGGACCTGCCCCGCCTGGTGCTGCCGGCCGGCGCCGATGCCCAGGCGGTGGACAGCATGGCCCGCGCCGTCACCCTGGTGCGCGACCTGATCAACACCCCGGCGGAGGACATGGGCCCATCCGACCTGGCCGCCGCCGCCCAGGAACTGGGGGCCGAGTTTGGCGCCGCCGTTTCGGTCATCGCCGGTGACGATCTGCTGGCTGCCAACTATCCCACCGTCCATGCCGTGGGCCGGGCCGCGGCCAAGGCGCCCTGCCTGATCGACCTCACCTGGGGCGATGCCGGCCGTCCGCTGGTCTGCCTGGTGGGCAAGGGCGTGTGCTTCGACAGCGGCGGCCTGGACATCAAGGCGGCGGGCGGCATGCTGTTGATGAAGAAGGACATGGGCGGCGCCGCCCATGTGCTGGGCCTGGCGCGCCTGGTCATGGCGGCCCAGTTGCCGGTGCGCCTGCGCGTGCTGGTGCCGGCGGTGGAGAACGCCATCTCCGGCAACGCCTTCCGCCCCATGGACATCATCACCACGCGCAAGGGCCTGACGGTGGAGATCGGCAACACCGACGCCGAGGGCCGCCTGATCCTGTGCGATGCCCTGGCGGAGGCCGACAGCGCCAAGCCGGCCCTGATCCTGGACTTCGCCACCCTGACGGGGGCGGCGCGCATCGCGCTGGGCACCGAGCTGCCGGCCCTGTTCGCCAACGACGACCCGTTGGCGGACGACATCCTGGCCGCCGCCAAGGAAACCGGCGACCCGCTGTGGCGCCTGCCGCTGTGGCAGGGCTACGCCAAGCAGCTGGACAGCAAGATCGCCGACCTGAACAACGCCCCCGGCGGGGGCTATGGCGGCGCCATCACCGCCGCCCTGTACCTGGAGCGCTTCATCACCAAGGGCACCCCCTGGGCCCATATCGACCTGATGGCCTGGAACGCCAGCGCCAAGCCCGGCCGCCCCGAGGGGGGCGAGGCCATGGGCCTGCGCGCCGCCTTCGCCATGCTGAGCCGCCGCTTTCCCAAGGGCTGACACTGGGGCAGGCGCGGGCGGCCCCCGGGGATAAAATCATAGATACTTTATCCAATGCCTACCCCGAAGGGGGTGGCAAGCCCTTGCCGCTGCGCGGGACTTTCGGCACACTCCGGAAAAGTTGCGTCTTGCCCGATACGCTACCGGAATGACGGTGGGGCCGGCGCAGCGGGGGTGGCCGGACGACCGTTTCCGGATGCGGGGGGCAGCATGTCGCGTAATCTCGAAGCCCTGGAACTCTGGCGCGGCGCGCTGGTGGCCAGCGTGCGGGCCGCCGGCCCGGATCTCTCGGCCCGCCAGTTGGCGTTGCTGCTGACGGTCTACATGACCCCGCCACCCCATACCGTGCGGGGCCTGGCGGCGACGCTGAACGTGTCCAAGCCCGCCATCACGCGCGCCCTGGACCGGCTGGGCCGCCTGGGCTTCACCAAGCGCAAGCGGGACGCGGACGACCGGCGCAACGTCCTGGTCCAGCGCACGGTCAAGGGTTCGGTCTTCCTGCATGAGTTCGGGCAGATGGTGATTGACGCCGGCGCCGTGCAGGGCGCATTGGACGGGGCGCGCGCCACGCCGCCGCGCCCGCCGTCAGCCCCTGCTTCGGAGCCGGTTTCAGCGCCGGTATGATGTGAGATGTCCAGCAAGTCCAAGTCCACGCCAGCCCCCAAGGCGGCCCTCGACCCGCGTGTGAACCCCTATCGTTCCGACCTCGCCTCCGCCCACCTCTATGGCAAGGTCACGGCCGACCGCTATGTCGATGGCGTGCCCTGCCAGGTTCGCGCCGGCTATGTCAGCCTGAAGGAAGAGCCGACCTTCACCGCCCGCCAGTCCAGCCAGTTGCTGTTCGGTGAGGTGTTCACGGTGTTTGAGGAGAAGGACGGCTGGGTCTGGGGCCAGAACGCCACGGATGGCTATGTCGGCTATCTGCAACTGGAAGCGCTGGATGACGAGCTGGCGGAGCCGACGCACAAGCTGACGGCGCTGCGCAGCTTCTTCCATCCCGAGCCGGACCTGAAGACGCCGCCGCTGGACATGATCAGCCTGGGCGCGCCGCTGTGCGTGGTGGAAGAGGCCGACGGCTTCGCCGGCGTGGCCGGCGGCGGCTGGGTCCCGCTGGTGCATGTGGCGGAGATCGGGGCCGTGACGGCCGACCCGGTGGAAACCGCGCTGCGCCTGCTGGGCACGCCCTATCTGTGGGGCGGTCGCACCAGCGTGGGCATCGACTGTTCCGGCCTGATTCAGTTGGCGCTGGACGCCGCCGGCCTGCCCTGCCCGCGCGACAGCGACCAGCAGCAGGTGGCCCTGGGCACGCTGGTTTCGGCCGATGGCGTCGGCCACGCCTACCAGCGCGGCGACCTGGTGTTCTTCCCCGGCCATGTCGGCATCATGGCGGATGAGACCCACCTGGTGCACGCCAACGCCCATCACATGGCCACGGTGCGCGAACCCCTGGCCGATGTCCTGGCGCGGGCGGCGGCCGGCAAGGGCGTCACGGCGGTCAAGCGGCTGAGGTGAGGGTGCTCCGGGGTGAACACCCCACGTACCAAGCGAACACCGCGTCGCATTTCAACCTTACGCGGGGGTGGAAAGATTGTTAGGTATGGGAAACGTTCGGCCCGCGACATATGGTGTGGCGGACGGAGGACCCCATGCTCTCACCTCACTTCCGCGCGTTGATGGATACCGTGCCCGATGGCGTGATCGTCATCGATGGCCAGGGCACGATCCAATCCTTCAACCCCGCCTGCGAACGCCTGTTCGGCTGGACGGCGGCGGAGGTGATCGGTCGTAACGTCAAGGTGCTGATGCCCTCCCCCTATCAGGAGGAGCATGACCAGTACCTGGCCCGCTACCACGCGACGGGGGAAAAGCGCATCATCGGCATCGGCCGCGAGGTCACGGGCCTGCGCCGCGACGGCACCACCTTCCCCATGGAACTGTCGGTGGGGGAGGCGCAGCAGGATGGCCCGCCCGCCTATATCGGCATCATCCGCGACATCAGCGACCGGCGGGCGGCGGAACAGGCCCTGCGCAACCGCGAGGCGCGTCTGGCCTCCATCATCGAGACCATTCCCGACGCCCTCATCGTCATCGACGGCCAGGGGCTGATCCGTTCCTTCAGCCCGGCGGCCCAGCGGATGTTCGGCTATACCGAGGGCGAGGTGCTGGGGCTGAACGTCAGCATGCTGATGCCCTCGCCCTACCGGGAACAGCACGACCAGTACATCGGCCGCTATCTCGCCACGGGGGAGAAGCGGATCATCGGCGTCGGCCGCATCGTTTCCGGCCAGCGCCGCGATGGAACAGTCTTCCCCATGGAATTGGCGGTCGGGGCCGTGGATTTGGAGGGGGAGCGCCTGTTCACCGGCTTCATCCACGACCTGACGGAACACCAGGCGGTGGAGCGCCGGCTGCAGCAGCTTCAGGCGGAACTGCTGCATGTCAGCCGTGTCAGCGTCATGGGGCAGCTGGCGTCCGCCCTGGCGCATGAGCTGAACCAGCCGCTGACGGCGGTGGTCAACTACATCAAGGCGTCCCTGCGGCTGCTGGAGCGCGCGGAGGGCGCCGACATGCCCCTGGCGCGGGAAGCCATGGACAAGGCGTCGGCGCAGGCGCTGCGGGCCGGGCAGATCATCCGCCGGTTGCGCGACTTCATCGCCAAGGGCGGCACCGACCGCCGCGCCGAAAGCCTGGACGGCCTGATCGAGGAGGCCGCCGCCCTGGCCCTGGTCGGGGCGCGGGAAAGCGGCGTGCGCATGGAATTGCGCCTGCAACGGCAGGACCTGCGCGCCGTCATCGACAAAATCCAGATCCAGCAGGTGCTGCTCAACCTCATCCGCAACGCGGTCGAGGCGATGAGCGGCCAGCCGGAACGCATCCTGTCCATCACGGCGGCCCCCATGGCGACCCCGGAAGGCGCGGCGTTCATGGAGGTCGCGGTGGCCGATACCGGCCATGGCCTGGATGACGCCGCCATGGCCCGCCTGTTCCAGCCCTTCGTTTCCGGCAAGGAACGTGGCATGGGGGTGGGGCTGTCGATCAGCCGGTCCATCGTCGAGGCCCATGGCGGCCGGCTGTGGCCGGAACGTAACGAACACGGCGGCGCGACCTTCCGCTTCACGCTGCCTCTGCTGTCCGAGTCCGAGGAAAACCAGGATGCCTGACCCTGTCATCGCCGTGCTGGATGACGATGCCGCCGTGCGGGATTCGCTGCGGCTGTTGCTGATGGCGTCGGGTTACCAGGTCGCGGCCTTTCCCTCCCCCCTGGATTTCCTCGACTCCGATGCCCCGGCGCGCTGCGCTTGCCTGGTGGTGGACGTCCGCATGCCGGGACTGACCGGCCTGGAGGTCCAGGAGCGGCTGGTCGTCGCCGGGTCCACCCTGCCGGTCATCATCATGACCGGCCACGGCGACGTGCCCCTGGCGGTGGCCGCGATGAAGGCCGGGGCCGTGGATTTCATCGAAAAGCCGTTCGAGGAGGAGACGCTGCTGGCCTCCATCCAGTCGGCGCTGTCGCGTCCCCGCGCCGCGGCCGAGGTTCCGCCGCCCTCGACCACGGCGCCGGTGGAGGCGCCCTCGCCGGAGGTTCTGGCCTGCCTGGGCGCGCTGACGCCCCGGGAACTGGATGTCCTCCAGGGCCTGGTCGACGGCAAGCCCAACAAGATCATCGCCTTCGACCTGTCCATCAGCCCGCGCACCGTGGAAATCCACCGCGCCCGGGTGATGGAAAAGATGCGCGCCACCAGCCTGTCCCAACTGGTCCGCCTGGCGCTGACGGCAGGTATTCGCCCGAACGCGGGTTGATCCGCGTCAAACACGGACGGAATACGGGGAAACCCTTATTACTCCTGTACGCGCCGCCGCCTTAAATTCATCAGGGTCGACGGGGCCGGCACCACCGACGCCGGTGTAACGCCCCTGAGGAGATTTGATGTGGCCGAGAACGCGGCGGGACGGATCCATGTCGTCGATGACGACGAGTCCGTCCGCCATTCCCTTAAGTTCCTGCTGCGGCTGTATGGCTTCGAGGTCGACCTCCACGCCTCCTGCCAGGACTTCGCCGCGACCTACGATGGCGGGCGGAGCTGCCTGCTGCTCGACCAGCATATGCCGGGTATGACCGGCGTCGAATTCGTGGAAGGGCACCGCGCCCTGCTGCGCGACGTGCCCGTCCTGATGATGTCCGCGAACATGGAGCCGGAGACGCGGGACCGTGCTGCGCGGGCGGGTGTGGCCTGTTTTTTCGACAAGCCCGTCGATACCGGCCGGCTGGTGGATGAATTGCACCGCCTGCTGGCCACCGCCGCCTGACGGCGTGACCGTCACATCCATAAGGGGTTTTACGGGCATAGGGGGTTTTACGTAGGTAGAAGACCGAACTCATCAGGCGGGCCCACGGGCGCTAACGTCCTCTTACGGAACGACGACGGGCTGGTTCAGGCCCGACACAACGGGAGCCCCCCAGATGACGCCATCGCTCGCCACCGCCCCGGCCACCGCTCGCCACCCCAGCCCCGCCATCTTCGGCGCCGTGCCCGCGTCCTCCGCCGGCCGTGCCGCTCCGGCCAGCCCGTTCGCCCCCTGGGGGGATGAGGCTTCCGCCTACAGCCGGGACCAGGTGATTTTCTCCGAGGGCGATCCGGCCAGCAGCGTGCGCATCGTCACCTCCGGCATGGTCCGCATCCTGCGCATGATGGCCGATGGGCGGCGCCAGATCGTCGGCTTCCTCCAGCCCGGCGACATGCTGGGGCTGGCCTTGGGTGGCACTTACCTCTATTCCGCCGAGGCCGTGACCCCGGTGACCCTGCGCCGTCTGTCGCGCACGCAGTTCGATACGCTGCTGGAACGTGATCCCGAGCTGCGCCTGCGCCTGCTGGCGGCCACCGCCACCGAATTGCAGGTGGCGCAGGAACAGATGCTGCTGCTGGGCCGCAAGACCGCGCCGGAGCGGCTGGCCAGCTTCCTGCTGCGCCAGGCCCGCCGCGTGACGCCCGAGCCCCAGGACCATTGCCGCATCCCGTTGCCCATGACCCGCACCGACATCGCGGATTTCCTGGGCCTGACCATGGAAACCGTGTCGCGCGCCTTCACCAAGCTGAAGACCACCCGCCTCATTCGGCTGTTGCCTGACCAGATGGTGGAACTGGTGGATGTCGAGGCCCTGATCGACCTGTCGGAAGGCGGCGGCCGGTCGGGCCTGGTGCAGTAAGCGGTTCAGTATCCTCGCTGACGATCCACCAGATTGATCAGCGGTTGCCCGGCGGCCAGCCGCTTCAGGCCGCCCACCACCTGTTCCACCGCCGTGCGCGCCTGGGTGATGGCGGCGACATGGGGGGTGACGGTCACCTTGGGGTGGGTCCAGAAGGGGTGGTCGGGCGGCAGCGGCTCGGTGCGGAACACGTCCAGGGTGGCCCCGGCCAGATGGCCGCGGTCCAGCGCCGCCAGCAGATCCTCCTCCACCAGATGGCGCCCCCGGGCGGCGTTGATGACCACCGCGCCCCGGGGCAATTGGGCGAACAGGCCCGAATCCAGGATGTTCTCGGTGTCCGGCGTCAGGGGCAGCAGGCAGACCAGGATGTCCGTGCGGGCCAGGAAGGGCGTCAGCCCTTCCGCCCCATGATAGGTGGTGATGCCATCCAGGCTTTTGGGCGAGCGGCTCCATCCCGCCACATCGAAGCGCAGGGCCTTCAGGGCCTGCGCCGCGTCGCTGCCCAGGGCGCCCAACCCCAGGATGCCCACCCGCCGCTCCCGCGCCAGGTGCTGGTGGGTCAGCTGTTTCCAGACGACATCCCGCTGCTGCGCCTCGAACAGGGGCGCATCACGATGCCAGCGCAGGACGTGCAGGCAGACATACTCGGTCATGCCCTCGGTCAGGCCGGGCTCGACCATGCGCACCAGCGGCAGGTCGGGCAGGGTGGGGTCGGCCAGCAGGGCGTCGACACCGGCGCCCAGCGAGAAGATGACCTTCAGGTTGGGCAGGCTGGCCAGCAGGCCCGACGGCGGCTTCCACACCAGGGCGTAGTCGATCTCCGCCGGGTCGCCCATGCCCTCCGGCCAGACGCGCACATCCATGTCCGGCAACTGGGCTTTCAGCTCATGCACCCAGTCGGCGGCATGATCGTGGGCGGAAACGAACAGCAGGGCCATAGCGCGATCCCGGTGTCGAGAGGTGAACCAACAGCGTGAGGCTCGGACTCATGCTGTTGGAGGCCGGCGACCGCCGGCCCCGGAGCGAGTACCGCAGGGCGGAGCGAGGAAGCCAAGCCAGCGGATGCTGGCGCCCGGCGCTTGAGGGGACCGTTGATCGGTGACGATCAACGGTCAGCAAAAACTAATCCTGACCGTCGTCGCGCTGGCTGCTTTCGGAGCGGAAGGGGTGAGCGGGGTAGACGCCCAGGATCTTCAGTTCGCGGGCGAAGAAGTCCAGCTCCTCCAAGGCCAGCCGCAGGGGCCGGTCCTCGGGATGACCCTCCACGTCGGCGTAGAACTGGGTGGAGGTGAAGCGGCCGCCCACCATGTAGCTTTCCAGCTTGGTCATGTTGATGCCGTTGGTGGCGAAGCCGCCCATGGCCTTGTACAGGGCGGCCGGCACGCTGCGCACGCGGAAGACGAAGCTGGTGATCACGGGGCCCTGGCCGCGCGGCGCCGGCTTGGGGTCCCGCGACAGGATCAGGAAGCGGGTGGTGTTGTGCTCCGCATCCTCGATGCCGCGCGCCAACACCTCCAGCCCGTAAATCTGCGCCGCCAGTTCCGACGCGATGGCGCCCTGGGTCAGGTCGCCCCACTTGGCCACGTCGGCGGCGGCGCCGGCCGTGTCGGCATGGGTGATGGGCGCCAGGCCGTGGCCGCGCAGATAGCCCCGGCACTGCGACAGCGCCTGGATATGGGAATGCACCTGTTTCAGGCCGGCGATGGTCGCCCCCTTGGGCGCCACCAGGCAATGGACCACGCGCTGGAAATGCTCCCCGATGATGTGCAGGCCGCCCTGGGGCAACAGGTGGTGCATGTCGGCCACGCGGCCCGCCACCGAATTTTCGATGGGGATCATGGCCAGGCGGGCGCGGCCCTCCGTCACGGCGGCGAAGGCGTCTTCGAAGGAATGACAGGGCAGGGGAACCATGTCGGGGAACACCTGGCGGCACGCCATGTCGGAATTGGCGCCCGGCGCCCCCTGGTAGGCGATGGTGTTCTCAGCGCCCTGCACACTGTTCGACATCACTTTCCCTTTCTTGTACCGGCGCCTTCGTGCCGCCGGTCTGCGGTCCTGTAACCGGGGGCAGCCTACAACGGCGGGGGCCGGGGCTCATGCCGTTGGAATCAGGGGGCGCCTATGCGGCCGATGAGGGCGCGGGCGCGCTCTAGATCCTCCGGCGTATCGACGCCCAAGGGGACGGCGTCCACCACCGCCACATCGATGCGCATGCCGTTGGCCAGTGCCCGCAGCTGTTCCAGCTTCTCCCGCTGCTCCAAGGCGGCGGGGGGCAGGGCGACGAAGCGGGCCAGCGCCTCGCGGCGATAGGCGTACAGGCCGATATGGTGATAGTGCGGCCCGGCGCCCCAGGGCGTGGTGGTGCGGGTGAAATACAGGGCGCGGCCCACACGCGCCCCGGGGGCCAACTCGATCACCGCCTTGACCACGTTGGGGTTGTGCCGCTCCTCCTCCACCGTGATCTCCACGGCCAGGGTGGCGATGTCCACTTGCCCGTTGGCCAGCGGGCCGAAGGCGGCGCGCACCGTCGCGGGCTCCACCGTCGGCAGATCGCCCTGGACATTGACCACGGCGTCGTGGCGCCCGTCGGGGTCCACCTGGCGCAGCGCCTCATAGATGCGGTCGGAGCCGGAGGGGTGGTTGGGATCGGTCAGCACCGCCTGGCCCCCGGCGTCGCGCACCGCCTCCACAATCTCCTTTTCCGCCGCCGCCACCAGGACGGGGCCGATGTCGGCCTCCGCCGCGCGGCGCCACACCTGCACGATCATGGGGGCGCCGCCAATGTCGGCCAGCGGCTTGTTGGGTAGGCGGGTGGAGGCCAGGCGCGCCGGAATGATGACGATGGGGGCGGTCGGGGCACCCAGGGACGGGGCGCCGGGGGGCGGGCTGCCGGCGGGACGGGAAGACATGGGGTGTCGCCTACGAATTGATTTGCCTCATGGCCGGGCCAGGCGTGCGACATTTACCACCCTCGGTCAAGCCGGTTTACAAGCGGGGCGCCGAACTATCTTGCCCTGGTTGAACAGGCCGCTTATCGTCGCCCGGAATTGGGAGAAAGATGGCCGGACCCCCTCTTGCATTGCTGGGGCGGCCCCGGGGCATCGACAAGCGTCACCACCTGGCGTTAATTTGAACGCACAGGGACTATAACCATCACGCGAACCGCAGCAGCGTGGGACATGAGGGCTTGATCTGATGGCGGGTAGCTTCTTCAACAAGATTTCCATGGCCATTCTGCTGGGCGCGTTGATCGCCCTGCTGGCGGGGTTCATCGCCAAGAAGGTCGTGCATCCGACGATGTTGACCGAAAACGTCTACAAGATCGAAGGGGCGGAGGCGGCGCCGGCCGCCGGCGGTGGCGAACCCGCCGCTCCGGCCAAGCCGGACCCGGTCAGCCCCCTGCTGGCCAGCGCCAGTGCCGAGAACGGCGCCAAGCTGACCAAGGTCTGCCAGGCCTGCCACACCTTCGACAAGGGTGGCGCCGCCAAGGTGGGCCCCAACCTGTGGGGCATCATCGGCAACAAGCAGGGGCATATGGAAGGCTTCGCCTATTCCGACGCCATCAAGAAGCTGGGCGGCACCTGGGATTACGAAAAGCTGAACGAGTTCCTCGCCAGCCCCAAGACCTACGCCCCGGGCACCAAGATGACCTTCGCCGGCTTCAAGTCCGTGAAGGACCGCGCCGACGTGATCGCCTATCTGCGCACCCAGGCCGACAGCCCGGCGCCGCTGCCGCAATAAGGCGCTGATGGGATAGCACGCCGCCTTGGGTTTGAGGCGGCGGCCTCTTCGGTATAAAAGCAGGGGCGGTCCCAGCCGGGGCCGCCCCTCTTTGCATGTCCCGTTTGCCCAGGAAGCGCCCCCATGACCACGCCCGTGCCCGACGACCTCATCGCCCTGGCCCACCGCATGGCCGAGTCGGCGGGCGCGGTTATCCGCCGCTATTTCCGCGCGGATGTGGAGATCGACGCCAAGTCCAACCTGACGCCGGTCACCATCGCCGACCGCCAGGCGGAAGAGGCCCTGCGCGCCATCCTGGCCGCCGAGCGTCCCGACGACGGCATCCTGGGGGAGGAGCTGGGGACCCACGGCCTGGACCGGGAGTATGTCTGGGTGCTGGACCCCATCGACGGCACCAAGAGCTTCATGACCGGCCGGCCCATCTTCGGCACCCTGATCGGCCTGCTGCGCCATGGCCGCCCGGTGCTGGGCGTCATCGACCAGCCCATCCTGGGCGAACGCTGGATCGGCGGCGTGGGCCACCCCACCCGGTTCAACGGCACCCCCGTCCGCACCCGCGCCTGCCCCACCTTGGCGGAGGCGACGGTGACCACCACCAGCCCGGACATGTTCAAGGGCGAGGAGGCGGAGCGCTTCGCCCGGCTCAAGGCCGCCTCGCGCTACGTCGTCTACGGCAGCGACTGCTACGGCTATGCCCAGGTGGCCAACGGCTGGCTGGACATTTCGGTGGAGCGCGACCTGGCGCCCTGGGACTGGGCCGCGCTGGTGCCGGTGGTCGAGGGCGCCGGTGGCCGCATGACCGACTGGCAGGGCCGCGACCTGGTGCTGGGTGCGGTGGGCGAGGTGGTGGCGTCCGGCGACGTCAGGGCCCATGCCCAGGCGCTGGCCATCATGGGTGGCGGTGTCCTGCCTTAAACCGCGCCCTCCAGCCAATCCTCGATCAGGCGGCGGGCGATGCTGTCGGCGCCGGGCAGGCGCAAGCTGCCGTCCGACGGCCCGCGCCGCAGGCTGGCCTGGTGCACCTCCTCTCGGGTGAACCAGCGCGCGTCCTCCAACTCCTCCAGATCCACCGTCAATTGGGTGGTCACGGCGCGGGCGTGGAAGCCCAGCATGAGGGAGGAAGGAAAGGGCCAGGGTTGGGAGGACAGATAGCGCACGTCCGTCACCTGGATGCCGGCCTCCTCCATCACCTCGCGGGCCACCGCCTCCTCCAGGCTTTCGCCCGGCTCCACGAATCCGGCCAGGGTGGAATACATGCCCTGGCCGAAACGGCTTTGCCGGCCCAGGACGCAGCGGTCGCCATCATGCACCAGCATGATCACGGCGGGATCGGTGCGCGGGAAATGCAGGGTCTGGCAGTCGGGGTTGGTGCAGCGGCGGACATGCCCGCCCTCGATCACCTCGGTCACCGTGCCGCAGACGCCGCAGAAGCGGTGGCGCTGGTGCCAGCCCAGCAGGCCGCGCACATAGGCCAGCAGGCTGGCCGTGGGCCGGTCCACCTGGTGGGCCAGGGTGCGCAGCTCCGTCGGCGTGCCCAGGCCCAGCAGCTCCGGATGGTCCTGCTCCAGGCCCGACAGGTCGACGGCGAAATGGGCGATGTCGCCCTCCACGCCCAGGAAGGCGGGGGCCACGGTGGCCGCCTCCCGCCACCACGGGCTGCCGGGGTCGAGATAGGCCGGCCGCACCGCTTCTCCCCCTGGCGCCCCCCGTTCCGGCGCCCCCTCTGGCGGCGAGGCCACCAGGAACTGGCCGCGCCACACGGCCAGGAAGCGGCTTTCCGGTGCCGCCAGGCGCTGGGCCAGCCAGTCGGCCTGCTTGCGGGCGACGGTGGCGCGGTCCAGGCCGGCGCCGGTGTAGAAGTTCTTTTGGGAGCGGTTCGTCATGATCATCATTCGTCTCATGACGGGGCGGAGGGGACAAGGCCACCCCTTTTGGGCAGCGCGTCGGAACGGGCGGGTCGGCCCTGCCGCCTTTTCACTTGCTATGGGGCGGGTCGATGCCGATATATGGCGGCGGGAGGTTGGCGGCGGACGTGTCCCTCGCCAACCCGGTCAGGTCCGGAAGGAAGCAGCCGTAACGAGTTTCGGCGCGGGTCGCATGTCCAGCCTCCCACCTCATAAAATCTGAACGCCGCCTTTGGGCCGGCCACACGGTCCGGCCCGCACTTGGCCGGCGGCAGCCAGCGCCGGAAGGGTTGAGCGATCCCGTGACCGATCAGAGCCCGCTTTCCCCCGACGTCCAATCCCCCGCCTCCGCCGGCGCCGCCGTCTATCGCGTGCTGGCCCGCAAGTACCGCCCCCGCAATTTCGATGAGCTGATCGGCCAGGACGCCTTGGTGCGCACCCTGCGCAACGCCATCCAGTCGGGGCGCATCCACCAGGCCTACATGCTGACCGGCGTGCGCGGCGTGGGCAAGACCACCACCGCCCGCATCATCGCCCGCGCGCTGAACTGCATTGGCCCCGACGGTCAGGGCGGCCCGACCGTCAGCCCCTGCGGCGTGTGTGAGCAGTGCGTGTCGATCTCGCAGGACCGCAACGTCGACGTCATCGAGATGGACGCCGCCAGCAACACCTCGGTCGACAACATCCGCGAGATCATCGAGGGCGTGCGTTACGCCCCCGCCGGCGCCCGCTACAAGGTCTACGTCATTGACGAGGTCCACATGCTGTCGCGCAGCGCGTTCAACGCGCTGCTGAAGACGCTGGAGGAGCCGCCGCCGCATGTGAAGTTCGTCTTCGCCACCACCGAAATCCGCAAGGTGCCGGTGACGGTGCTGTCGCGCTGTCAGCGCTTCGACCTGCGCCGGGTGGATCAGGGCACCTTGCAGGCCCATTTCGGCCGCATCGCTGACCAGGAATCGGTGCCGGTGGAGGCGGAGGCGCTGAGCCTGATCGCCCGCGCCGCCGATGGCTCGGTGCGTGACGGCCTGTCGCTGCTGGACCAGGCCATCGCCCTCGGCGGCGGTGCTGTCACCGGCCTGCAGGTCCGCGACATGCTGGGCCTGGCCGACCGCACCCTGGTGGTGGACCTGTTCGAAGCGACCCTGTCGGGCAAGCCGGCCGACGCGCTGGCCGTGCTGGACGATTTGCACAAGCGCGGCGCCGACCCGGTGGTCATCGCCCAGGACCTGCTGGACTTCACCCATTTCCTGACCCGCGCCCGCGTGGTGCCCGGCACGGCCCAGGACCAGGGCATTCCGGAGATGGAGCGGGTGCGCGGCGGCGACCTGGCGGCCAAGCTGGGCATGCCGGCCCTGGCCCGCGCCTGGCAGATCCTGCTGAAGGGCCTGTCGGAGGTGCAGCAGGCGCCGGTGCCCATGCAGGCCCTGGAAATGGTGCTGATCCGCCTGGCCTACGCCGCCGACCTGCCCAGCCCGGGCGACCTTGTGCGCAAGGTGATGGAGGGCGGCGTGCCCACTGGCGCCCCCATGGGCGGCGGCGGTAACGGCGGTGGCGCCCCCGTGGGGGGCAACGGCGGCGGCGCCCTGGCGCGGGGCATGGCCCTGTCCAACGGCACCTCGAACGGCGGTGGCGCCCCCATGGCCGTGCTGCGTGGCGGCTTGGCCGGCGCGGTGAAGGCGGCGCCCGTGGCGGCCCCGGCGCCGATGATGGAGCCTGTGCCGGACCTGCCCCCGGCCGATCCCAAATCCTTCCGCGAGGTGGCGGAGCTGTTCGGCGCCCGGCGCGAGGGCATGCTGCAAGGCAACCTCTTGAGCATGGTCCACCTGGTGAAGTTCGAGCCGGGGCTGATCGAGCTGCGGCCCACCGCCATGGCCGTGCCCAACTTGGCCGGCCGGGTGGGGCAGCTGTTGACGGAATGGACCGGCCGGCGCTGGATCGTCACCGTTTCCGGCGCCCCCGGCGAACCCACGCTCAGCGACCAGGATCGCGCGGCGGAGAACCGTACCCGGGAGCAGGCGGCCGCCAGCCCCCTGGTGCAGGCCCTCATGGCCGCCTTCCCCGGCGCCAAGATGACGGCGGTGCGTGACCTGGACCAGGTGGCCGCGGCCGCCGCCAAGGCCGCCGCCGAAGAGGCCGCACGCGCCCCCGCCTTCCCTTCTTACGAGGATGGCGGTATGGATGCCCCGGACAACCCGTATTTCGACGCGCCGCCCGATATGAGCGACGGCGACTGGGAAGGAGATTTTTAGGCCATGAAAAACATCGGCCAGATGATGAAGCAGGCCCAGCAGATGCAGGCCAAGATGCAGGAAATGCAGGGCAAGCTGGGCGAGATCGAGGCCGACGGCCAGTCCGGCGCCGGCATGGTCCGCGTCGTGGTCAACGGCAAGGGCGAGCTGAAGAAGGTGAAGCTCGACAAGTCCGTCGTCGACCCCGAGGACATCGAGGTGCTGGAGGACCTGCTGGTCGCCGCCTTCAACGACGCCAAGAGTAAGGTCGAGGCACACATCGCCGAAGAGACCAACAAGCTCATGGGCGGCCTGAAGCTGCCGCCGGGCATGAAGCTGCCGTTCTGATCGGCGCCGCCCGTCAGGGTATGGTTTTGAACGCCGGGCCTGGCGACGGGCCCGGCGTTTTCATTTTTCCGCTAGAACAAAGCTGGGCTGGAACAAAGCCGGCACAGCCCCTATCTTGGGGCCATGATCGGCCCTGAAATCGACCGCCTGATACAGTTGTTGTCGCGCTTGCCGGGCCTGGGCCCGCGCTCGGCCCGGCGCGCCGCCCTGCACCTGATCAAGAAGCGCGACCAGTTGATGGACCCGCTGGCCGAGGCGCTGGCCGCCGCCGCCGCCCGCATCCGAACCTGCCCCGTCTGCGGCAACCTGGACACGGTCGACCCTTGCGGCGTCTGCCGCGACCCCTCCCGCGACAGCACCACCTTGTGCGTGGTGGAGGAAGTGGGCGACCTGTGGGCGCTGGAGCGCACGGGCGCCTATCGCGGCCTCTACCACGTGCTGGGCGGCACCCTGTCGGCCCTGGACGGCATCGGCCCCGACGACTTGGCCGTCCCCGGCCTGCTGGCCCGCGTCGCCCAAGGCACGGATGGCGTGGCTGTGCGCGAGGTCATCCTGGCGCTGAACGCCACCGCCGGCGGCCAGACCACCGCCCATTACCTGACCGACCGCCTCTCCGGCCTGAACGTCGCCATCAGCCGCCTGGCCCACGGCGTGCCTGTGGGCGGCGAGCTGGACTACCTGGACGACGGCACGCTGACCGCGGCGTTACGGGCGCGGCGGACGCTGGGGTGAGGCGGCGTGGGTGGCAGTGTTCTTCACGTCGGCAGCTGAAAGCGATAGACCATCTTCGCCCATGTCTGGCGGTATCGATCTTTTTGGGAAATGGGGCTGCATCGCCATTGGTGAGATTGGGCGGCCCTTACGACCGCTTCGTCCAGGCGGTCATGATTGCTGCTCGTTCTGATCCTGGCATCCGAAACCCAGCCGTTCGCATCGCATAGGGCTTCGAAGACGACTTGGCCTTCCTCGCCCAGCCTTAATGACGCGGTCGGATAGGCCGGCGGGTGTCTTCTGAAGGAAAGCGTTTCGATTCTGGCCGTGGCTTTACCGGGCGTGACTGGGGTGACGGACTTGGCTGGTGGGTTCGCCTGGGTCAGTTGGAAGCTATAGCTGCCGCTCGCGAAGGAGGCGAGAGTCGGATCACTGCCCGGTGGGCGCACGCAACGCCATCGCAAGGATTGGGCAGCCGCCACCACCGAGGCGTCCAGTCGTTCATGACCGCTGCTGTGTACGATCTCGGCGTCGAAAATTCTATGCTTCATGTCGCACAACGCGGTGAAGATGACAGTGCCTTCTTCCTTTCGGGCACGCGATTCCGCCGGATAGGCTGGAGGAAACCTGCGAAAGGAGTGTGTGGTGATTTTGGATACGGGACGCGGCGCGACGGCATAGAAGACGTATTCCCTGACCGGAGGAAATCCGAAGGGAACCCGGGCAGCAAGCGGTTGGAACACCCGCTCCGCCGCCTCCACCCGCCTCGGCATGGGAGAGAACGGCCAACAGGCGAGCACCACCAACATTCCGCTCAGAACAGCGTGCGCCGCACTCGTCCGCATGACGTCCCCTCTCCGCCATAGGACGATGATAGCAGGTTCATCGTGAAGGTCGAGGTTGGGCGGCCTGGGATGAGGGAACGCCCTCACCCCAAGCCGTGTCCCGCCCGCCTCAGGCCGCCCGCACCGTGGCCAGGAAGTCCTGGACCTCCTGGCGCAGTTGGACGGAAAGGCCGGCCAGTTCGCTGGCGGAGGCCAGGACCTGGGTGGCGGCGGCACCGGTGACGGTGGCGCTTTCCGAGACGGCGCTGATGTTCTCGCTCACCTGCTGGGTGCCTTGGGCGGCCTCTTGCACGTTGCGGGAAATCTCCTGCGTCGCCGCCCCTTGCTCCTCCACCGCCGAGGAGATGCCGGTGGAGATGGCGCCCAGGCGTTCGATGGTGGTGGCGATCTCGCCGATGGCGGCCACGGTCCGGCGGGTTTCCTCCTGGATGGAGGTGACCTGTTCGCCGATCTCGTCCGTGGCCTTGGCCGTCTGGTTGGCCAGCGACTTCACCTCGTTCGCCACCACGGAGAAGCCCTTGCCGGCATCCCCGGCGCGTGCCGCCTCGATGGTCGCGTTCAGGGCCAGCAGGTTGGTCTGGCTGGCGATGTCGGTGATCAGCTTCACCACCTGGCCGATGCGGTTGGCCGCCTCCGCCAGGTTGGTGACCAGCGCGTTGGTGCGGGCCGCCTCCTCCGACGCCGTGCTGGCGATGCGGGCGGAGTCGGTGACCTGGCGGGAAATCTCGATGATGGAGGAGGTCAGCTCCTCCGACGCGGCCGCCACGGTCTGGACATTGGCCGACGCCTGTTCGGCCGCCGCGGCGACGGTGGTGGAGCGCACGGTGGACTCGCTGGCGCTGGACGACATGGTCTTGGCCGTGTCCTGCAACTCGCCGGAGGAAACCGTCACGGCCTGGACCACGGCCATGACCTTGGCCTCGAACGCGTCGGCCATCTGGTTCAGCACCCGCTTCTGCTCCTGGGCGGCGATCTCCTTTTGCAGCTCCTGCTCCTCGCGCAGGCGCAGCACCTCCAGGCCATTGGTCTTGAAGACCTGGACGCTGCGGGCCATCAGGCCGACCTCATCCTTGCGGGCCTGGCCGGTGACCTCGGTGCTGAAGTCGCCGGTGGCCAACGCCTCCATGGCGGCGCGCAGCACGTTCAATGGCCGGGTGATGGCGGCCCGGCTGATCCACAGCGCCAGGGCCAGGATGACCGCGATGCTGAGGATGGCCAGGATTATCTGCGTCCGGATGGTGGTGTCGGTCCGGTCGCTCAGCTCATCGGATACCTTCTGCGCGTACGCGCTGGCCTTGTCATTGAACGCAGAGAGGTTTTTCGTCGCCTGGGTGATCAGGGGCGCGCATCGGGCTTTGATTTCACCGGCCGCCTTCTGGCTTTCCTCCGCCGTGGCGGTCTTCGCCGCCAAGTCGATCACCGGCGCGCAGGCGGTGAACGCCGCCTTCGCCTCCGCATCTATGACCTTGAAATCATCCGCCATTTCCGGCAGCCGCTGGCGAACCTCTTCCATGAAGGCGCCATATTTTTTCTGGCTTTCCTCAACCAAGGCCTTGGCCTGGGCGTTGCCTTCATCGGTCGTTTCGAACGCCAACTGGTACGTGTAGGCCAAATAGGTGGAGAGATTGCGGTTGGCGCGGGCGCCCGCGACGACCGAACGGTCGACGCGCGCTACCAGGTCTGAATAGTCGTCGTCGATTTTCTGCATGCGCATGCTGCTGATGCCCACTGACGCCAGAAAGGCGATGGAGAACAGTCCGACGATGATGTTGATTTTATTTGAAATGCGAAGGTTTTCCAAAGCCATGGGGCCGTATCCTTCCCGGACTGACCGGGTGTCGATGTGTTGGGGGTTTTTGGAATTTGTTTGGGGGGTCAGGATGGATTTTGTTTTTTCTTGTTCAAGATTAGTATGACTAATTTGGTATGTCACCACTGCAAATGGCATAGATTTCTAAGAAATATTAACCAATATTATTTGAGAATGATTGGCGATTGACGCGCCAATACGATCGTTTGGCGTCACGGATCACCAGTATATGCTTTTGTATAGGGTGGTTCTGTGGGCTTTGGTCAAGCCAGCGGCGCGCGATAACAGAGGCTCTCGGTGGATTCAAGGATGGCGCGGGTCTTTGTCCATCAGGTGGACAGCCCACTTTTTCCCCGGTGTGGGAAAGCGCCGCCGCCGCCCAACGAGGGTCGCGGGGCGAGAGCTGGCGGCGTAAAGCCAGACGCGGCCAGCTCTCGCTGAGTCTGTCCCGCGAGCAGCGTCACGCCCAAAGGCGATTCCACCTTTGGGCGATCTGCTCTGGACGTCAGTGGTTCGGCGCCGGCTCCGGCGGCGTGAAGGCGTGGGCGACGAAGCCCCAGGACGCCACGGGCCGTTTATCCGGTCCCGTGGTCGTGGGCACGCAGGCGGTGCCCACGGGCACCGCCTCGGACAGGGCGGCGTCCAGCCGGGGGCTGCCGGCGCTGTTGATGACGCGGGTGGTGGTGACATGGCCATCGATGCCGCAGAGGAAGGCGACGGCCGCCGTGCCGGCCTCCCGCTGATCCACGGACGCGGCCGGGTAGGCCGGGCGTTTGAAGGCACCGGGCACCAGCTTGGCCTCCAGCGCCAGTTTCCATAGGGTCTGCTGGCTGTCGCTGTCCGTGGGCTCGGGAATGGTGACGCCGGGGTTGGCCGCACGGGCCGCCGCCGCCAGGTCGCGGATATCGTCGGGGGTCAGGTGCAGGCTGGCCGGTGGCGGCGGCTCCCGTAGCTTGAAATTAAAGCGGAAGCGGGTACGGCCGGTGACGATCTCACCCGTCTTGGGATCGTGACCGGGAAAACAGCGCAAGCCCGGCACCACGGCCAGCACGGCGTTGTCCAGCCGGACGAAGCCGCTGGGCTCCACCACCTGGGGGTCGCTGACGTGTCCGTCCGCCCCGCACTGGACACTGACGCCGACGCGGCCCTCCTCGCCCGCCCGCGCCGATTCCGCCGGATAGTCCGGCTGCTTGAACGAGGCGACGTCGAGGCGGGGCTGGGTCGGGTCGGGCGGGTCCGCCGCACCGGCGGTGGACGGCAGCAGGGCCAGGCATAGGGCGACAAACAGTCGATGATGACGGTGGTGCATGGCGACGCGCGTTCCCCCTTAACGCATGCCTTAGCGTTAGAATAAGTGACAGGCGGAATCAATTGTCAGGAGGTCCTTTTCCCGACCTGTAAAGGCCCGCATACCCCCCGCGCCGCAACCGGGCCTTGCCCCCGCCGACGGCTTCCCCTATCTCGCAGGGGAACAAGTGATTATACTTGCCGCCCTAATTCATTTGCCGCCCAACTTGGCGCCGCTTGACCTGGACACGACACCCATGGCCCTCCTGCCCATCCTCACCGTTCCCGACGCCCGCCTTAAGAAGAAGTGCGCCCCCATCGCCAATGTCGATGGCCGGGTGGTGAAGCTGATGGATGACATGCTGGAGACCATGTACAAGGCCCCCGGCATCGGCCTGGCCGCCCCGCAGATCGGCCTGCTGGAGCGCATCATCGTGGTGGACGTGTCGGAGCATAAGGAAGGCGCCAAGGAACCCATCGCCATGGCCAATCCGGAACTGCTGTGGCTGTCGGATGAGACCTGCGTGCACAACGAGGGCTGCCTCTCCATCCCCGAGATCTACGCCGACGTGGTGCGGCCCAAGCAGATCCGTGTGCGCTATGTCGACCGCGGCGGCAGCGTGCAGGAGCGTGACTGCGACGACCTGTTGGCCCGCTGCATCCAGCATGAGGTCGACCATCTGAACGGCGTGCTGTTCATCGACCACCTGTCCTCCCTGAAGCGCAACATGATCATGCGCAAGGTGACCAAGGCGTCTCGCTGACGCTGTTCCTTCAGGCGCCGGGCGCGGCCGTCCGGCCGCTTGGCTATCCTCGATTTCCAGTCCGCTACGCTCCCCAGAAATCTCCGGGGCCTGCGGTCGCAGGCCCGGGGTGATTTTCTTTTGATGTTGGAGGCTAGTCCATGACCCGCCTGCGCCTAGCCTTCATGGGCACGCCCGACTTTTCCGTTCCGGTGCTGGACGCCCTGGTCGCGGCCGGGCATGAGGTCGCCTGCGTCTACAGCCAGCCGCCCCGCCCTGCCGGGCGTGGGCATAAGGAGCAGTTGACGCCGGTGCACGCGCGAGCGGCGGCGCTGGGCATCCCTGTGCGCACGCCGCGCACCCTGCGCAACGAGCAGGCCCAGGCCGAGTTCCGGGATCTGGCCCTGGATGTCGCGGTGGTGGTGGCCTATGGCCTGATCCTGCCGCAGGCGGTGCTGGACGCGCCGCGCCTGGGCTGCCTCAACATCCACGCCTCGCTGCTGCCGCGCTGGCGCGGCGCCGCGCCCATCCAACGCGCCATCCTGGCCGGCGATGCCGAGAGCGGTGTCACCATCATGCAGATGGAGGCGGGCCTCGACACCGGCCCCATGCTGCTGGAGGAGCGCATCGCGATCACGTCGCGCATGACCGCCAGCCAGTTGCACGACGGCTTGTCGGCCATGGGCGCGCGCCTGATCGTCACGGCGCTGGACCGCCTGGCCGCCGGCGACCTGCCCGCCACGGTTCAGCCGGAGGCGGGCGTGACCTATGCCGCCAAACTGGCCAAGGAGGAAGGGCTGCTGGACTTCACCAAGCCGGCGGTTGAGCTGGACCGCCAGGTGCGGGCGCTGACCCCTTGGCCCGGTACCTGGTTCGAGGCGCCGGTCGAGGGCGGCCCTGCGGCGGGAGGACTGGTCGAGAAGATCAAGGTGCTGGCGGCTGAACCTGTCGCGGGTTCCGGCGCGCCGGGCGCCTTGCTCGACACCAATCTCACCGTGGCCTGCGGCGAGGGCGCCCTGCGCCTCATCACCGTGCAGCGCCCGGGCAAGGGCCCGGTGGAGGGGGCGGCCTTCCTGCGCGGCTTCCCGCACCAGGTGGGCACGCCCATCGCCGCCGTCTGACCCCCATGCCGCGCTGGAAACTCACCGTCGAATATGATGGCCGGCCCTATCAGGGCTGGCAGCTGCAGCCGCACGGCCCCTCCGTCCAGGCCTGCCTGGAAGAGGCCATCCGGCGCTTCTCGGGCGAGGTGGTGCGGGTGCATGCCGCCGGCCGCACCGACGCCGGCGTCCATGCCCTGGGCCAGGTCTGCCATTTCGACCTGGAAAAGCCGACCAAGGCCGACACGGTGCGCGACGCTCTGAACTTCCACCTGCGGCCCGAGCCGGTGGCCGTGGTGACGGTGGAGGCGGTGGACGACGACTTCCACGCCCGCCTGTCCTGCAAGGGCCGCGCCTATCTCTATCGCATCGTCAACCGCCGGGCGCCGCTGGCGCTGGACATCGGCCGGGCCTGGCACATCCCCACGGTCCTGGACGCCGACGCCATGAACGAAGGCGCCCAGCGCCTGGTGGGCAACCATGACTTCACCAGCTTCCGCGCCAGCATCTGCCAGGCCAAGAGTCCGGTGAAGACGCTGAGCCTGCTGACGGTGAGCCGGGTGGGGCAGGAGATCCACATGGTGGCCCGCGCCCGGTCCTTCCTGCACCACCAGATCCGCAATATGATCGGCACCCTGCGCCTGGTGGGCGAGGGCAAGTGGACGCCCGACGACGTGACCCGGGCGCTGGAGGCGCGCGACCGCGCCGCCGCCGGCCAGACGGCGCCGCCCGATGGGCTGTACTTCACCGAAGCATGGTATGAGTAGGATTTAGGCGCTTCAGCTTGCCGCCATCAGGGGGCCGCCATCAGCGGCGCATGCACCAGGGTGGTGGCCAGGTCGCTCGTGATCACGTCCAGGATGACGAAGCTGGTGGCCGTCACCCAGCCGCAGCCCAGCGCGGCGCGGGTCACGTAGGCCTCGTAGAACAGGCTCCAGAAATAGGTGACCGCCATGATGGCCGCCCCCATGGGCATGGACACGTGACCGCTGTGCGCCAGGATGGAGAGGGGCAGCGCCACCAGCAGGGCGACGATGCCGCTCCAGTTGAAGGCGGCGATGAAGCGGGGAAACTGCGTGCGGCTGCCCATCAGGCGCAGAATGCACTCCACCATCAGGAAATAACCGAAGGTACCGATCAGATAGGCCAGCAGCGTGGCGGGAATGGCCCGCGCCAGCGGAATGGTCGCGGCCACCCCGCCATCCCCCAGCGGGGTCAGCGGATGGCCCATCCAGCGATCCACCGTGTCCAGGGCCACGACACCGGGCAACAGCACCAGGAAAACCCAGAAACTGCGCAGGGCGCCGGCCCGGTCCGCAGGAAAGCGGTCGGCGGCCGTCTTGTCCAGGAAGGCCAGGCGCAGGGCGCTGACCAGGCTGCGGCCCAGCTCGCCCATCACGCGGTGGCGCCCGGGGCCTGACCCACGCCGTGGGCGGCGAACCAGTCGACCAGCACGCGGGCATAGATGTCGGTCAGCCGGGTCAGGTCTTCCACGGCGATATGCTCATCCACCTTGTGCATGCTGGCGCCCACGCCACCGAACTCCACCACCGGGCAATGATTCTTGATGAAGCGCGCGTCGGAGGTGCCGCCGCTGGTGCTCAGCTCGGGCTCCAGTCCTGTCACGGATTGAACCGCCTGCGCAACGATGGCGCTGAGCTGCCCCGGCGGGGTCAGGAAGGCGTCGCCGCTGACCGCGACCTTCACATCCCAGGCGCCGCCCACCTCGGCCAGGACGCCGCGCACGTGGGCCTCCAGGCTGGCCGGGCTGTGCAGGTCGTTGAAGCGGACGTTGAACACCGCCGTGCCCTTGGCCGGGATGATGTTGGTGGTGGGGTTGCCCACGTCGATGGTGGTGATCTGCAGGCTGCTGGGCTGAAAGTGCGGCGTACCCTGGTCCAGCGGTTCCCCCGACAGGCGGGCCAGGGCCTGGGCCAGGCGGGGTAGCGGGTTGTCGGCCAGGTGGGGATAGGCCACGTGGCCCTGGGCGCCCAGGCTGGTGAGGGTGAAGGTGATGCTGCCCCGCCGGCCGATCTTCATCATCTGGCCCAGGCGCTGCGGGTTGGTGGGCTCGCCCACCAGGCAGGCGTCCAGGCCCTCGCCCCGTTCCGCCAGCCAGCCCAGCACCTTGCGCGTGCCGTTGATGGACGGGCCTTCCTCATCCCCGGTGATCAGCAGGCTGAGGCTGCCGGCCAGGGGCAGTCCGGCGGCCCGATGCCGGGCTACGGCGGCGATGAAGGCGGCGATGGCCCCCTTCATGTCCGAGGCGCCGCGGCCGAACAGCCGGCCGTCGATGATGTCGCCGGCAAAGGGCGCCACCGTCCATGCCGCCTCATCCCCCACCGGCACGACGTCGGTATGGCCGGCGAAGCAGAAGTTGGGGCCGGCGTCGCCCAGGCGGGCGTACAGGTTTTCCACCGGCGCCGTCCCGTCCTCGGTGAAGGTCAGGCGGTGGCAGGTGAAGCCCAGGGGCGCCAGCACCCCCTCCAGCACCCCCAGCGCGCCGGCGTCGGCCGGCGTGACGCTGGCGCAGCGGATCAGCGCCTGGGTCAGCGCCACCGGATCCGTGGGGTCCAGCGCGGCGTTCGGGGGCGTGGGGGAGGCGTGGGCCATGGGGATCAGTCCCGCAGCAGGTCGTTGATCGAGGTCTTGGCCCGGGTCTGCTCGTCCACGCGCTTGACGATGACGGCGCAGTACAGGCTGGGGCCGGGCGTGCCATCGGGCAGGGGCTTGCCGGGCAGGCTGCCGGGCACGACGACGGAATAGGCGGGCACGCGGCCCACGAACACCTCACCCGTGGTGCGGTCGACGATCTTGGTGCTGGCGCCGATGTAGACGCCCATGGACAGGACCGCGCCCTCCTCGACCACCACGCCCTCGACCACCTCGGACCGCGCGCCGATGAAGCAGTTGTCCTCGATGATCACCGGGCCGGCCTGCAGCGGCTCCAGCACGCCGCCGATGCCGACACCGCCCGACAGGTGGACGTTGGCGCCGATCTGGGCGCAGGAGCCGACCGTGGCCCAGGTGTCGACCATGGTGCCCTTGCCCACGCGGGCGCCGATGTTGACGAAGCTGGGCATCAGCACCACGCCCGGGGCGATATAGGCGCTGCGGCGCACGATGGCGCCCGGCACGGCGCGGAAGCCGGCGGCGCGGAAGCGGGCATCGTCCCAGCCCTCGAACTTGGTCGGCACCTTGTCAAACCAGGTGCTGCCACCCGGGGCGCCCGGCACCGGCGCGCTGTCGGTCAGGCGGAAGGACAGCAGCACCGCCTTCTTCAGCCACTGGTTCACCACCCAGGCGCCGTCCACCTTCTCCGCCACCCGCAGGTCGCCCCGGTCCAGGGCCGACAGCGCCTCGTCCACCGCGTCGCGGATGGCGCCGTGGGTGCTGGCGTTGAGGGTGTCGCGGGTTTCCCACGCTTGCTCGATATGGCTTTGCAGGTCGGTGAAAGCGGTCATGGGGCGTCGTCCGGATGGCGCCTTGGCGGCGACTTTAGAGGTGGGGCGATGGGGGCGGGGGGACAATGGCGGGCGGCTTCGCCCCCTGTCAACGTCCCGCGGCCACAAGCCAGATCCTACTTTAGCAGGCTCTCCCGGACATATTGTTGCGTGGGGGCGCTCACCGGCCCCGGGCCAGATCGGTCACCACCTGGGCCAGCCAGGCGGGCACGTCGGTGATGCGGTGCTGCACATAGGGCAAGGCCGTTGGCGGCGCCTCCGGATTGGGCAGGGAGAAAGGCGAGTTTGTCTCCACCAGCACGGTGGCCATGCCCAGCGCCCGCGCCGGTTCCAGGTTGCGGGCGATATCCTCCACCATCACGGCGCGGGTGGGGTCGATGCCATGGCGCCGCACCAGGGTGGTGTAGGGCTGGGCATCCGGTTTGGGGGTGTAGTCCGCCGCCACGATGTCGAACACGGCGTGGAACTGGTCGGCCACGCCCAGGCGGCGCATCACGTTCTCCGCATGGCCGGCCGACCCGTTGGTGTAGATGATCTTGCGCCCCGGCAGGGCCGCCAGGCTTTCGGCCATGGCCGGCTGCGGCAGGATGGCGCTGACGTCGATGTCGTGGACATAGTCCAGGAAGGGCCCCGGCTGCACCCCGTGGTTCAGCATCAGGCCGCGCAGGCTGGTGCCGTATTGGCGGAAATAGTCCTTTTGCAGCCGCCGGGCGGCGTCGGCGTCCAGGCCCAGCGCCTGGGCGATGTAGGCGCCGATACGCACATCGACCTGGGCGAACAGGTCGCACGCCGCCGGGTACAGCGTGTTGTCCAGATCGAAGATCCAGGTGTCGATATGGGCGAAGGAGCTTGCCGGGGCGGCGGCGGGGAGGGCGGCGGGGGCGGCTGTGTCGGTCATCATGCCCCCAACATGGGCCCGGCGCCGGTTCGCGGCAAGACGCGGAACGGCCCCGTCCGCGCGGGGACCCTATCCCGATGCAGTCCCCCAATGCGGCCCTGGGTGCCCGTCCGGGCTGGTTGCCGCCACCGGTTGAGTAGGCTACTCCTTTGGGCAGATGGGCTTGGCCTCCACGAGGGGAGCCGGGCGGCTTGGGGCGCGAGGCGCGGGCATGGGTTCCGATATGCATGATGACCGGTCCGTGGCGCCTGGGGCCGACAGCCAGGCGTTGCTGATGGGCTGGGCCGGGCCTGGCTTGGCGATGGACGCCGCTGGCGCCGTCACCGCCGCCAATCCGGCCGGCGCCCAGCTTCTGACCCGGGATGACGGTTGGCTGGACCTGCTGTCCCGCTGGGTGGCCGATGGCGGCGCCTTGCAGCCGGGCACCCATTCCAGCCCCCTGCCCGACCAGGAGGTGGTGGAGTGGACGCCCCTGGCCCTGCCGCCCCAGGTGGACGGATCGGACGGCTCGGACGGGAACGGCCAGCCCCGCTACCTGTTGCTGGGGCGCATGGCCACCCTGGAGCGGCGCCTGCGCCAGGCGCTGACCGAATCGCGCCAGCGGTACAAGGACCTGGTGGAGATCTCCAGCGACTTCGCCTGGGAAACCGGGCCGGACGGGCGGTTCGCCTTCGTTTCCCCCGCCGGGGCCATCGGCTATCGCCCGGATGATTTGGTGGGCCGCCATCCCAACGACTTCCTGCTGCCGGAATTCGACGACGGCCTGTCCCCGTTCGAGGCGCGGGACGCCATCGAGCGGGTGGAGGTCTGGCTGCGCGCGGCGGATGGCCGCCCGGCCTGCCTCATCTCCTCCGCCCTGCCGCTGACGGGGCCGGACGGCCGGTGGGCGGGCGCGCGGGGCGCGTGCCGTGACATCACCGATGCCCGGCTGCGGGCCATGGAACTGGCCCAGGTGCGGCTGCGCGAGCAGTATCTGGGCTATATCGTCTCCTCCACCCGCGATGACGTCGATCCCGCCCGCACGCTGGAGATCGCGGCCGGCGTGGCGGTGAACGCCACCGGCGCCGCCGGTTCCGCGCTGCGCGCCCGCACGGTGGGCACAACCGATTACACCCCCGTCGGCACCCCGGTGGGGGCGGAGGAGCGCATCCCGCCGGAGCTGGAGACGGTCCTGGCCGGCCTGCCCCAGCGCGCCGCCGGCAGCGAGGGGCCGGTGACGGTCCATGCCGCGGGCTATGACGTGCTGGCCGCCCGCACCCTGTTCCGGCATGAGGTCAACGGTGCCGTCCTGGTCTGGCGGCCCGCCGCCGACACCAATACGGCGGAGGACACCAGCGGTGAGGGCGCCAAGGCCAGCGGCTGGTCGGCGGACGACCTTTCCATGGTCCGCACCATCGCCGACCATGTGGGGGCCGCCATCGCCCAGGCCCGCTATCAGGAGCGGCTCAAGACCCTGTCCGAGCGGGACGGCCTGACCGGCCTCTACAACCGCCGCACCGTCATGGAACTGCTGGGCCAGCGCCTGGGCGCCAAGACCGGCGGCTCTTCCGCCCTGCTGTATTTCGACCTGGACAATTTCAAGGCGGTGAATGACCTGCGCGGCCACACCGCCGGCGACGACGTGCTGCGCGCCGTGGGCGACCTGCTGCGCCGCATGGCGCGGCCGGGCGACCTGGCGGGCCGCCTGGGCGGTGACGAGTTTGTGCTGTGGGTGGACCGGGTGGACGGGGACCAGGCCCTGTCCGTGGCCGACCGTCTGCTGCGCGAGGCGGCGGAATTCCTGCGCCCGCTGTCGGCCGGACCGGAAAAGCCGCTGGGCGTGTCGGTGGGCGTGGCCGTCCACCGGGGCGGCGGGGGTGAACTGGCGCAAAGCCTGGTGGATCGCGGCGACCAGGGCATGTACGCCGCCAAGCGCCTGGGCAAGGGCCACCGCACCCTGGCGCCGGCCTATAGTGACGACACCGGGAAAGAGGCCCCCGGGGAACCCGGTGAACCCAGGGAAAAGGATTCGTGATGGGCGGACTGGACTACGATACCGCCAAGAAGCTGGCCACCGGTGACACCGCCGACCGGCGTTTCGTCGCCTCCCGCGCCGAGACCCAGCCGGAAATCCTGTACCTGCTGGCGACGGACAAGAGTGCCGACGTGCGGCGCGAGATCGCGCTGAACAACGCTACGCCCCGCCAGGCGGACATGCTGCTGTCCACCGACGTGGATGAGAGCGTGCGCAGCGGCCTGGCCTCCAAGATCGCGGCCCTGGTGCCCACGCTGTCCGCCGACCGGGTGGGGCAGATCGAGCGCATGACCCTGCAGATCCTGGAAACGCTGGCCCGGGATCGCGCGGCGGCGGTGCGGGGCGTCATGGTCGCGGCGCTGAAGGACCTGCCCAACGCCCCGCCAACGGTCATCCAGCAACTGGCCCGCGACCTGGACGCCAGCATTTCCGGCCCCGTCCTGCGCCATTCCCCCATCCTGACCGACGACGACCTGCTGGAGATCATCGCCGGCGCGCCGGAGGATGAGCGGCTGTGCGCCATCGCCGAACGCGCCGACGTCAGTGTCGCCGTGTCCGACGCCATCGTGCAGACGGAACGCGAGGCGGCGGTGGCCAGCCTGCTGGGCAACGCCAGCGCCCAGATCCGGGAAGAGACGCTGGACCGCATCCTGGACCTGGCGCCCAAGCACGAGCCCTGGCACGCCCCCCTGGTGCGCCGGCCCCATCTGCCGGCGGCGGCGGCGGCCCGCATCGCCGGTTTCGTCACCGACAGCCTGGTGAAGGTGCTCGAAAGCCGCAGCGACCTGCCGCCGGAAACCCGCCAGGCCATCACCCAGGCCGTGCGCCAGCGCCTGCCCGCCGCCAAGGCCGGCACCGGGATTGGCAATGGCCTGGTGGATGAGGAGGAGACGCCCAAGGAGCGCCCGGCCGACCGCGCCCGCCGCCTGCACAAGGAAAAGAAGCTGACGGAGGACACGGTGACCATGGCGCTGGGCCAGGGCGACCGGGGCTTCGTCATGGCCGCCCTGGCGCTCTTGTCCGGCTTGCCCCTGCCCATCGTGGAAAAGATCATCGCCGGCCAGAGCCCACGCGGGGTCACCGCCCTGTGCTGGAAGGCCAAGCTGACCATGCGCGCCGCCCGCCAGGTGCAGATGCGTCTGGCCCAAATCCCCCCGTCCAACGTGCTGAACGCGCGCGAGGGCACCAAGTACCCCATGACCGACGACGAGATGAAATGGCAGTTGGAGTTCTTCGGGGTGGAGTGAGGTGGTGTGGCCTGACGGTGGCCCTCTGTCTGGGATTCGCCGCGTCTTCGGCCATGGCTCAGCGATCTGAGGCTAGCCGGGTGGCCGAAAACAGGATGTTGCGAAATCTAGCGCAGCTCACAGGCCTGAGGGCCGTTGCCGTCCGCTGCCTGCCTTCAACCGATACCCGCCTGATCAAGTTCGAGGACAAATTCCGCCCCCTGATTGAGGCCGCCAGGCGGCAGATGAGGGAATGGCATCCGGATCAGACATCGCAACAAGTCGAGGATGTTCTGAGTACCGGCCTGAGCTTAGTGAAGCAGGAGGCTGACCAGAGGGTTGATGAGCAGTCCTGCGACAGTCCGCAGGTGCGCGCGATGCTGCAGGGTTTTGAGCTTCATGCAGACACCGACGATATGAATCTCGAAGAAGTGATGGCGCGCTGAAAACGAAAGCGCCGGGCGGAGCGATCCACCCGGCGTTTCGCATTTCAGGAACGGCTTTGGCGTCTATGTCAGCGGCATGAACTGTTCATGCCGCTGTAGGACGCGACTGCGTCCGCCGGAGCGTTTTGGGGAGCGCCAGCGGACCGAAACGTGAGGAAGCCAAGCCGCCGGATGGCGGCGCCCGGCGATTGAGGGAACAAGAAACTTACTTGTGCCCGATCAGGGTGCCGGCGCCGCCCTCGGTGAAGATTTCCATGAGGATGGCGTGGGGCACGCGGCCGTCCAGGATGACGGAGGCGTCGACGCCCTTTTCCACCGCCTGGATGCAGGTCTCGATCTTGGGGATCATGCCGCCGCTGGCGGTGCCGTCGGCGATCAGGGCCTTGGCTTGGTCCACCGACAGCTCGGGGATCAGGGTCTTGTCCTTGGTCAGCACGCCGGCCACGTCGGTCAACAGCAGCAGGCGCTTGGCGTTCACGGCGGCGGCCACGGCGCCGGCGGCGGTGTCGGCGTTGATGTTGAACGTCTCGCCATGCGGGCCGAAGCCGATGGGGGCGATCACAGGGATCAGGCCGGCGTCCTGGATGCGGCGGATCATGCCCGGGTTGACGTTGAAGGGGTCTCCCACGAAGCCCAGGTCCAGCACCCGCTCGATGTTGCTGTCGGGGTCGCGCTTGGTGCGCATGACCTTGCGGGCCTCGATCAGGTTGCCGTCCTTGCCGGACATGCCGATGGCCTGGCCGCCCTGGTCATTGATCAGCTGCACCAGCTGCTTGTTGATGGAGCCGGACAGCACCATCTCAACGATCTCGACCGTCTCCTTGTCGGTGACGCGCAGACCGTCGATGAACTCGGACTTGATCTTCAGCCGGTCCAGCATCTGGCCGATCTGCGGCCCGCCGCCGTGCACGACGATGGGGTTGATGCCCACCTGCTTCAGCAACACGATGTCGCGGGCGAACATCTCGCCCAGGCGCTCGTCGCCCATGGCGTGGCCGCCATACTTCACGACGAAGGTCTGGCCGGCATAGCGGCGCATGTAGGGCAGCGCTTCCGACAGGGTGGTGGCCTTGCCCAACCAATCCTCACGCGAGGCGGCCAGGGAGGAGGAAGCGGCGGTGGCAGCGGTCATCGGCTCGGGATCCGTGTCACGGGATGGAAGGGCGGTTCGTATCTATACCCGACCCGGCCCCGGGGCAATCCCCCTGTCGGCCGGTGCGGCGATGGTCCCGAGCATAGCGGGGCGGACGCCCCGACGCCTGTTACGGATTCGCTAAAGCCGCCAGGCTGGCCCGCAGTTCCGGCACGCCCTGGCCGGTCTCGCTGCTGGTGAACAGCACCTCGGGATGGGCGGCGGGGTGCTTCTTGATCGCGGCCTGGGTGGCGGCGTGCACGTGGTTCAGGGCCTGGCGTGTCAGCTTGTCGGTCTTGGTCAGCACCACCTGATAGACCACGGCGGCGTTGTCCAGCATGCCCATGACCTCCATGTCGATGGGCTTGAAGCCATGGCGGCTGTCGATCAGCAGGCAGCAGCGGCGCAGGGTCACCCGGCCCTTGAGGTAGGCGCGCACGAACTCGTTCCACGCCTCCACCTTGTCCTTGCTCTCCTTGGCGTAGCCGTAGCCTGGCATGTCCACCAGCGACAGCCGGTCACCCAGGTCGAAGAAGTTCAGCTGCTGCGTCCGGCCTGGGGTGTGTGAGGTGCGGGCCAGGGTCTTGCGGCCGGTCAGGGCGTTCACCAGGCTGGACTTGCCCACGTTGGACCGGCCGGCGAAGGCCACCTCCGGCAGGCCCTGCGGCGGCAGGTTGTCCTTGGCCGAGGCGCCCCACTTGAACTCGCACTCCTTGGCGAACAGCAGGCGCCCCTGCTCCAGCGCCTCGGGCGAGATGGGGGTCAGGGCGGGCAGGGGGGGCAGCTGGATGGCCATGGGCCGGACTCTCTCACTTGCTTGAAATGGCGCGGGGGCATGGAACTTTGTCCCATGCCCCCGGCGGTATGAAAACACCTCTTGCACCAACGGTGCGCGGCCACGCCGCATGCCGTTGTAGGACGCGAGTGCGTCCGCCGGAGCGAGCACCCCCAGTTAGTGTAATGGGGGGCTTCGCTGAGGAAGCCAAGCCGGCGGAGGCCGGCCCCCGGCGCTTGAGGGCACTCCTTAAGTTGGCTTCACACCCATGCGGCGCATCAGCACGTACTGCTGCGTCACGCTGAACAGGTTGGACCACACATAGTAGATCACCAGGCCGGCGGGCAGGGAGCCCATCATCCAGGTGAAGACCAGAGGCATGGTCATCATCACCTTCTGCTGCGTCGGGTCCATGCCCGGGGTGGGCGTCATCTTCTGCAGCAGGAACATGGTGCAGCCCAGCAGGATGGGCCAGACGCCCAGGTGCAGGAAGGCGGGCGGGGTGAAGGGCAGCAGGCCGAACAGGTTGAACAGGCTGGTCGGATCGGGCGCCGACAGGTCATGAATCCAACCGAAGAAGGGCGCGTGCCGCATTTCGATGGTGACCGACAGCACCTTGTACAGCGACCAGAAGATCGGCATCTGGACCAGGACGGGCAGGCAGCCCGTCATGGGGTTGGCGCCTTCCTTCTTGTACAGCGCCATCATCTCGATGGACGCCTTCTGCTTGTCGTCGCCGGCGCGCTTGCGGATGGCCTCCACCTGCGGCTGCAGCTTCTTCATCTTGGCGGCGCTGCGGAACTGCTTCTGCGCCAGCGGGAACATCAGCGTGCGCAGGCAGATGGTGAACAGCATGATGCCCAGGCCGAAGTTGCCCAGCAGGCGGCCGAAGAAGTCCAGCGCCACCGAGAACGGCATGGTCAGGAACCACAGGTGGCCGAAGTCGATGGCCCGGTTGAACAGCGGGATGTGCTGCTCATCCTGGTAGCTGTCCAGCAGCCTCATCTCCTTGGCGCCGGCGAACAGGCGCTCGGTATCCTCGGTGCTCTGCCCGGCCTCCAGCGTCACCGACGGCTCGGCATAGTCGGTCTGGTACAGGTCACCCTTCTCCTGGTGGGTGACGTGGGCCGTCAGGCTCTTGGCCTGGTCCGGCACCAGGCTGACCAGCCAGTACTTGTCGGTGATGCCCAGCCAGCCGCCCTTGGTCTCGAAGGACTTGGAGGTTTCGCCGCTCACATCCTTGTAGCTGATCTCCTTCAGCGTGCCGTCCATCAGGCCGATGGGGCCCTCATGCAGCATGTAGGAACCGACCAGCGTCGGGTGGCTGGCCCGCGCGATGCGGGCGTAGGGGTAAAGGGTGACGGCGGCGGCGCCGTTGTTCGTCACCTTTTGGGTGACCGTGAACATGAAGTTGGCGTCGACCGCCACCTTGCGCTCGAACGTCAGTCCCTGGCCGTTGTCCCAGCGCAGGGTGACCGGGTGATCCGGCGTCAGTTCCGTCCCGTCGGCCTGCCAGTCGGTGGTGGGGCCGGGGACGGTGGCGCCGTTGGCGGTCCAGCCGTATTCCGCGAAATAGGCGCCGGGGGCGCCGCTGGGCGACAGCAGGGTGACGGCCGGGCTGCTCTTGTCCACCGTCTCGCGGTAGTCCTGCAGGCTGAGGTCGTCGAAGCGGCCGCCGCGCAGGTTCAGGCTGCCGACCAGGCGCGGAGTGCGGATGGTGACGCGCTGGCCTTCGCTCAGCACGGTGGCGCGGTCACGCAGGGCGTCGGCCACACCGCCCGAGGCCACGGCGCCCGGGGCCCCGGTGGGGGCAGCACCCGGCGCGGCCCCTGGGGTGGTATTGGGTGCCGCCAGGGCCTGGGCCGCTTCCTGCTTGGCCCGCGCCTCCTGCAGGGCGCGCTGGCGCGGCGCCTCGTAGAAATAGTGGAAGCCCACCAAAATGGCGGCCGACAGGCCCAAGGCAATGAACAGGTTCTTCTGATCGCTCATGTAATCACTTCCCACACGACCCCGGCCGGCGATGGCGGCAATCTTTGGAAACAGACGGCGGCAGGACCCTAACGGGCCGCGCGGCCCCCGTCCATATGGCAGCAATGAATGTCAGGCGAATGACGCCGCGATGGGGCCGATTCGGATGGGCCGGACGTCGCCGGCGGCACCGGATCGAGGCCCCCGGCCCCCCAGGGGTGGCAGCGGGCGATGCGGCGGACGGCCAGCCACGCCCCCTTGAGGCCCCCATGAACGGCCAACGCCTCCAGCGCATAGGCCGAACAGCTGGGTTCGAACCGGCAGCGCGGCCCCAGCAGCGGGGCCAGCAGCAGCCGGTAGGCATGGATGGGAAGGCGAAGAAGGCGGGCCAACGGGCTCATGACGCGGCGCCGGGGGCGGTGTCCGAGGACGGTCCGGCGGGCGCCGGCTGGGCCGCGGGCATGACAATAGCCCGGGCGCCCTCTGTCCAGGCGCCCAGCTTTTTCAAGGCCAGGGTCAGGTCAGCCAACAAATCAGCATAGCGCCGCGTCACGGTTTCACCGCGCGCGATCACCACGAAATCATTGTTGGGCTTGCCATGCAGGGCCAGCACCTCGCGCACGGCCGCGCGAAGGCGTCGCCGGGCGCGATTGCGCTTGACGGCGTTGCCGACCTTTTTACTGGCGGTAAAGCCCACGCGCACCAAAACGTCGCCGGCGGCAGGCCGCTGGCGATCGTCGTGGGCACGGGCTTGCAGAATCAGGCCGGGGGTTGCCCATTTACGGCGCGCCCCGGCAACGGCCAGAAACTCCGACCGTTTCAGGAGGCGCCCCACCACGGCTGCGCGCCGGGGCGCCATCTTCGACCTTAGGCCGACAGACGCTTGCGGCCCTGGGCGCGACGGCGGGCCAGAACCTTGCGACCGCCGGGGGTGGCCATGCGGGCGCGGAAGCCATGGCGGCGGGCACGCACGAGCTTGCTCGGCTGGAACGTACGCTTCACGACGGATACTCCGGATAAAAAACTGGAAAATGGAAGGGCGTTGTATAGTGGCGGCCCGGCGCAGAGTCAATGCGCCTGTTCTTCGTCGAAAGGATGGCCGCATTGCCTGTAGAGAAGGCGTCTCGCCATTATGAAAGCATGGACGCGGTTCGTCCATCACGGACGCCTGTCTCTCGGATACGGCGTCTGCTGCCTCTTGGCCTTTTGCTGGGGGGGCTTCTTGTGGTGTTGGCGGCCGGTGGGCACCACTGGTTGACGGTGGACGCCCTGGCCAGCCGCCTGCGCGACCTCTCCGATCTGGTTGACCAGCATCCCGCCTGGGCGGCGGCGGCCGTGTTCGGCGTGGCCTTGGGCGTGGCCGCCTTCTCCCTGCCGGCGGCCACGGTGGTCAGCCTGGGGGCCGGATACGCGTTCGGCGCGCCGCTGGGCGCCCTGCTGTCGGTGGCGGGCAGCACCTTGGGCGGAACCGTGGTTTTCCTGGCGTTGCGGCGCGCCGGCGCCGGTGGGCTGGCAGCAAGGCTGCCGGGCTGGCTGAAGCCGATGGCGCGGCAACCCTGGGCGGTCATCCTGGTCCTGCGCCTGCTGCCCGTCATGCCCTTCTCCGCCATCAACGTGCTGGCGGCGGCGATTCGCATGCCCCTGCCCGTCTTCGCGGCCGGCACGGCGCTGGGCGCCTATCCACCCCAGTTCCTTTACGCCCTGCTGGGGGCCCGCCTGCCGGCCTTGCTGGCCGCGGGCGAGCGGCCGGGCCTGGGGCTGCTGCTGCGGCCGGAAGTGGGCGGCCCCCTGGTGGCGTTGGCATTGCTGGCCCTGGCGCCGGTGCTCATCCGCACCTTCCGTCATCGGGCTTGAGCCTGCCGCACGGCCGATTCGCCCCCTATGTATAAGGTCCCTATGTTTAGGGCCCGAATCACTGACAAGAGGGACCGCCCATGGCTTGGGATCCAGCGCAGTATGGTCTGTTCGAGGCGGCCCGTGCCCGGCCCGGGCATGACCTGATCGCGGCACTGCCGCCGTGCAAGCCCGCCACCGTGGTCGATCTGGGCTGTGGGCCCGGCAAGCTGACCATGGCCCTGGCCAGCCGCTGGTCCGGGGCGGAGGTGGCGGGCATCGACAGCTCCCCCGCCATGCTGGGCCGCGCCGCCCTGCTGGACGCCCGCGTCGCCTGGGAACTGGGCGATATCCGCCATTGGCGCCCCAAGGCGCCGGTCGACCTGCTGTTCTCCAACGCCGCCCTGCAATGGGTGGAGGGGCACGCGGCGCTGTTCCCCCGGCTGTTCGACGCGGTGGCGCCGGGGGGCGTGATGGCGGTGCAGATGCCGCGCAACTTCGCCTCCCCTTCCCACACCTTGCTGCGGCGGGTGGCGGCGGAAGGGCCGTGGGCGGCGGTATTGGAGGGCCGGCTGAGGGAGGCGCCGGTGCACGATCCCGCCCAGTATTATGACTGGCTGTCCCCCGCCGCCGCCCACGTGAATGTATGGGAGACGGAATACCTGCACGTGCTGGACGGCCCCGACCCGGTGCTGGAATGGACCCGGGCCACGGCCATGCTGCCGGTCCTGGAAACGCTGACGGGGGCTGAACTGGCCGATTTCACGGAGCGGTACCGCGCGGCGCTGGCCTCCGCCTATCCCCGCCGTCCGGATGGCCGCACCCTGTTCCCCTTCCGCCGGCTGTTCATCGTGGCCACGCGGGCGTGAAATTGACGGCACGCGGGGAAGGACGGACAATGGGGCGTCGTTTCCCTTTTTCGCGCATGAGGCCCCATGACCGTCCTTGAGGTCGCCGTCTACGCCCTGGTGATGACCGGCGGGAATAAGCCGTTCTTTTGTGAGCAGACGGACCAGGTGGTGGAATGCACCAACGGCCTGTCGGCGACGGAGGAGAAGGGCGTCATCCACTACGACAACGGCGTGGTGGTGTCGCGCCTGCCGGACGGCAACCTATCCTTCTCCAACGGCATCACCGCCCATTGGGGGGCCGGCAGCTGGGTGCAGTTCAGCAACGGCATCAGCATGCGGCGCGTGGCCGGCGGCAACTTCAAGTCCTCCACCGGCATGCTGTGCGAGGCGGGGGGCACGATCAAGGCGTCGTGCCACAAAGAAGAAGATTAGCTTTTCCGTTACCTCAGGCGCCGGCGGGCCGTCTGGCCCTTGGCTATCCTCGGTTTCCAGTCCGCGTCGCTTCCCGGAAACCTGCGGCGGACGCAGTCGCGTCCTAGGTCGCTGCGCTTCCCTTTACACCACGCTGTCCGGCGCCAGCGCGCAGGGCTCGCCCAGGCCGGTTTCCACTTGGACGGTGGCATGGTTGATGCGGAAGCGCGCCTTCAGGTCGCGGCAGATTTCCGCCAGCAGGCGGTCGCCGTCCGCGTTGTCCGGGCGCACCAGGTGGGCGGTCAGGGCCGTGTCGGTGGTGCTGAGCGCCCAGACGTGCAGGTCGTGCACCTCCGTCACCCCCGGCAGGGCCGCCAAGTAGGCGCGCACGGCGGCGATGTCCACGCCGGCCGGCACGGCGTTCAGCGCCAGGTTCAGCGATTCGCGCAACAGCGACCAGGTGCCCAGCACGATGACCACGCTGATCACCAGGCTGATGACCGGGTCCAGCCAGCTCCACCCCGTCCATAGGATCAGGGCGCCGGCGATGACCACGCCCAGGGTGACCAGGGCGTCGGACGCCAGGTGCAGGAAGGCGCTGCGCAGGTTCAGGTCGTGCTGGGAGCCGCGCATGAACAGCAGGGCGGTGCCGCCATTGACCAGGATGCCGCCGGCCGCGACCCACATCATGATGGTGGGCGACGCAGGCTCGGGCTCGGCGAATCGGCGCAAGGCCTCCCACGCGATGCCGCCGGTGACCAGCAGCAGGGCCACGGCGTTGGCCAGGGCCGCCAGGATGGAACTGCCGCCCAGGCCGTAGGTATAGCGGCTGGAGGGCTGGCGCCGCGCCAGGATCACCGCCACCCAGCTGGCGGTCAGGCCCAGCACGTCGGACAGATTGTGACCCGCGTCCGCCAGCAGCGCCAGCGAGTTGCTGACGAATCCATAGAACGCTTCCGCCCCGACATAGGCCAGGTTCAGGGCGATGCCGATGGCGAAGGCCGCGCCGGCATCGGCCGGTGCGGCATGGTGATGCCCGCCCAGGCCATGGCTGTGTCCATGGTGGTCGTGATCGTGCCCGTCATGATCATGGCCATGATGATCGTGCCCGTGGTCATGCCCGGCGCAGCCGTGGGCGTCATGGTCGTGCCCATGATCATGCCCCGCGCCATGGCTGTGGTCATGGCCGTGGGTCGGCGCGGTTGGGGCCGGCGAAGTGCTGGAAGGGTCGTGATCGTGCGGGGCCATGGGCTGCGGGCGTACCGTGGTGGGCTGGGGTGGCAACCATACCGTGGGCGGCGCCGGGGGGCCATGGGCTCGGTGGCCGGTGGGCTTATGCCGCAGGCATCAGCCGGCGGTGGCGGGCGTCGCGTCAGCCGCGTTCTTGGCCAGGGTCAGCTGGTCCAGCCGGGTACGATAGCCGGCGACGGCGGCCAGCACCTCGTTCATGCGCTTTTCCGCATCATCCACGCGGCTGGTCAGGCCCATCAGGGCATGGGCGTCCTGGCGCAGCTGCTCCAGCTCATGGGGGGGCAGGGTGTGGCGGGTCTTCAGGATGCCCAGCAGGGTTTCCATGCGGCGGATGTGGTTCGTGGCCTCCACCCGCAAGTCGCCCGGCGGCAGGCGCCGCTCCAGATCCTCCAGCACGCTGGTCACGCGCAGGGCGTGGTCCATGGCGCGCTTCTCCGGCGGTTGGGTCGACAGGCCGGGCAGGGCGAACTCCACCAGGAAGGCGACCTGGAAGCCGTGGCGCACCACCTTCTCGGCGTCGATGACGCGGGCCGCCTGGGCGGTCAGCTCGTGGATGTTCACGCGGTCGAACTCGCCCGTGCATTTCAGGCGGGGGGGATTGGGCACATCGATCAGCTGTATCACCTGGCCCTCGCGGGGCGCGCGCCGCCGGTCGGGGCCGATATAGTCGCTGGTGACGACGAATTTCTTGCGGTTCTCCACCAGGTTGACCAGCCGCTCCTGCACCTGCTTGGGCGAGTAGGGCTTCACCAGGATGTCGTCGGCGCCGGAACTGGCGAAGCGGATCAGCATCTGCTGCGTCGGGTTCCAGGTCATGACGATGGCGCCGACGAAGGGGTTGAGCGTCGTCAGGCCGTGGCGGATGGCGTGGATCCAGCGCAGCGCAGCACCGTCCGCCTGGTCGGCATCCAGGATGACCAGGTCGATGGTGGCGGGACTGCCGGCGGCCTCCGCCAGGGTGGCGTGATCCGTCACCTTGTCCATGCCCATGCGCGCCAGCATGGCGCGCAGGATGCGCCGGGTGTTCAGGTCGGCGTCAACCAGCAGGGTCTGGATCTTGCTGAGGTCAAGGGACATGAGGCGGACGGCAGGGGCGCGAGTGATGGGGGATAACCGGCCGGTGGGCGCCGATCATTCCGACAGCCCAACGACGACACGGAATCATGGCCGCTCGCCCCCAATAATGCAATGAATGCGAGAGGGCCGGCCTCTGAGAATGGGGGCGCCCCCGAAAGGATAGCCCCCGCCGATCCATCCCCACTCCTGGGTTAGCCGGTGATGCGATCCGCCACCGTCGGGCCGCGCCGGGCGGGCCCCCCGCCCACGGTGTAGGCCGCCGCCAAGGCCGCCACGGCGGCCTCCGCGTCGGCTTCGGTCGCGGCATGGACCTGGGCCAGCGGCCGGCCGCCGGGGCCGACCCGGTCGCCCAAACCCGCGATGGCGGTGAAGCCCACGCGATGGTCCACGCCATCCTGTGGCCGGGTACGCCCGCCGCCCAGCGCCACCACGGCGATGCCTACGGCGCGGGTGTCGATGGCGGTGACGGTGCCGGCCTCCACGGCATGGATGTCGCGCACCACCGGGGCCGCCGCCAGGTAGGCCTCAGACCGTTCCAGGAAGTCGGCGGGGCCGCCCAGGGCCGCCACCATGCGGCTGAAGCGGTCGGCGGCGCTGCCATCGGCCAGTGCCCGGTCCACCTTGGCGCGGGCCTCCGTGAGGTCGGTGGCCAGGCCGCCCAGCAGGATCAACTCCGCCGTCAGGTCGCGCGTCACCTCCCACAGCCGGGATTCGGGCGCGTCGCCTTTCAGGATGGCCACGCACTCCGCCACCTCGACCGCGTTGCCGGCGGTGGTGCCCAGCACCTCGTTCATGTCGGTCAGCAGCGACACGGTCGGCAGGCCGGCGCCCCGCGCCACGCTGGCGATGCTGCGGGCCAGCGCTTCCGCCTTGTCATACTGCGCCATGAAGGCGCCGCTGCCGAACTTCACGTCCATCACCAGGCCGTCCAGGCCGGCGGCCAGCTTCTTGGACAGGATGGAGGCGGTGATGAGGTCTATGCTCTCCACCGTCGCGGTCACGTCGCGGATGGAATAGAGGCGGCGGTCGGCGGGTGCCAGGTCGGCTGTGGCGCCGATGACGGCGCAGCCCACCTCCCGCACCACCTGGCGCAGCGTCCCCAGGTCCGGCTGCACGACATAGCCGGGGATGCTTTCCATCTTGTCGAAGGTGCCGCCGGTGTGGCCCAGGCCCCGCCCGGACAGCATGGGGACGAAGCCGCCGCAGGCCGCCACCAGGGGCGCCAGCAGCAGGCTGACCTTGTCGCCGACGCCGCCGGTGGAATGCTTGTCCAGGATGGGCCCCGGCAGATCTTGCGAGCGCCATTCCATCACCGTGCCGGATTGGGTCATGGCGCGGGTCAGGGCCACGCGCTCCTCCATCTCCAGCCCCTGGAAATAGACCGCCATGGCGAAGGCCGCGGCCTGGCCCTCCGTGACCCGGCCGTCGGTCAGGCCACGCACGAAATCGGTGATGTCGGCGGCGCTCAGGCGGCCGCCGTCGCGCTTCTGGCGGATGATTTCTTGGGGAAGCATGGGATGGTCCGTTCACGAAGGGGACAGCGGCCAAGGGGCGGCCGTGACGGGGGCGATGGAAGGGGGCGATGGAAGGGAGGTTAATATCCGCTGGTCGCGGCTGGGCGCCCGTCACCTTGGCCCAGGGCTGCCAGCAGGGCGTCCAGCAGGCCCGAAGCGCCGAAGCGGAAGGTGGCGGGGCTGGCCCAGTCAGGGCCGCAGATCTTGTCGGCCAGCGCCAGATAATCCCGCGCGCCGTCCAGGTCGCGAATGCCGCCCGACGCCTTGAAGCCCACGCGGCGGGGGCTGTCGGGCTTCAGGCTGTCGCGGCAGGCTTCCAGCATGATGCGGGCGGCGCCCAGGGTGGCGCCGATCTGCACCTTGCCGGTGGAGGTCTTCAGGAAATCGGCGCCGTTGCGCACCGCGATCTCCACCGCCTTTTCAATGAAGACGGGTTTGGCCAGGCTGCCGGTTTCCAGGATCACCTTCATCACGGCGTCGCCCGCCGCCTCCCGCGTGGCGGCCAGCACCTCATCCGGCTGGGTGCTGTTCGGGTAATGCATGATGCTGTGATAGGGGATGACCACGTCGATCTCATCCGCGCCATCGGCCAGTGCTGCGGCCGTCTGCTCCGCCACCTTTTCCGGCGACAGGCTGCCGCCGGGGAAGTTCACCACCGTGGCGATGCGCACGCCGGTGCCGGCCAAACGTCCCCGGGCCTGGGGAATGAAGCTGGGCCACAGGCAGACGGCGGCGACCCGCCCGGCCGAAGTGACGGCCCGCGCGCACAGCGCGTCGGTCGTGGCCTCGTCCTCCTCCTCGTTCAGGCTGGTGAGGTCCAGCAGGGGCAGGGCGCGGCGGGCCAGATCCTGGCCCTCTTTCGTCTGGGGATCGGTCATGGCGTCAACAGCTCAACCCGTTAGAAACTGAGGTTATCCGGCCCGAAGGAAAAGGGCAGCAGCTGGTCCATGGTGAAGGTGGCGCGCACCCCCTCCGGCCCCGCTACATGGATCAGGGTATCGGGGGCGGAAAATTCGCGCAGGCGCTGGCGACAGCCGCCGCAGGGCGTGCACAGTCCCGACGCGTCAACGTTCGGGTCGGCCGGCGCGCCGATGACGACGATTTCCGCGATCCGCTTGGCGCCGCCGGCCACCATGGCGCCGATGGCGCTGGCCTCCGCGCACTGGCCCTGGGGATAGGCCGCGTTCTCCACATTGGCGCCGACGAAGACGGTGCCGTCCGCCGTGCGAAGAGCCGCGCCCACCAGGAAACGGGAATAGGGCGCATGGGCATGCAGGCGCGCGGCGGCGGCGGCCGTGAACAGCGCGGGCGATGCCGGTGTGGGCACAGGGTGCGGGGGCACAGGGGCGGGCGGAGGTGCGGACATGTGGGGCCTGGGCTCTGGCGGGTGGGTGTTTGTCCAACGCGGTTGAAGCGGCAAGGACCACGCCGCCACACCCTGGACACCGCCACAACCTGACCAAATGGTCAAGTCTTGGGAGTGCCTACCCCGTAGGAAATCACAAGGCCCACAAATACGAAAGCGGTCCTTGGGGGACCGCTTTCGGTAGGATCGGTACGGCTGTTCGACTAAGGCGCCGGCCTTCAGCCAGACATCGCGCCTTAGTCGAACAGGGCGTCGATATCCGACTGACTGCTGGGGCCGGTTGGCGCGGCGGGCTTGGGAGCCGCCGCCGGCGCGCCGGCGGCGTTGAACAGGGCGTCGATGTTGTCCTGGCTGACGTCGTTCAGGGCCGGGCCGTTCAGCAGATGCGCATCGGGCCGGGTGTCGCCGGGCTTGGTCGGCATCATCGCATCGCCGTTGCCTTCCACCCCCCAGATGCCGATCATCGCCGCCACCCGATGCTCGATATAGCGCAGGGTGTTCACCACCTTGGTGGTGCGCTGGCCGGTGATGTCCTGGAAGCTGCAGGCCAGCAGGATGGACATGACGTGGTTTTCGATATCGGTGGCGATCTCGATGACGTCGATGTGGCCGGTGCGGGCCAACCGTTCGGTGGTGGCCTGGATGGCTTCCGCGGCGGACAGGATGTCGCTGGTCGCCCGCTCCGTTGCGGTGACGATGGCGTCCAGCTCCGAGGTGGCGGCCAGAATGCGGCTGTTGGCCGAATCCTTGGGCACCATCTGGGCGATTTCCTGCTTCGTCTGCTCAATATGCGAGGACAGCTGCCGCAGTTCCTGCCGCATCATGTGCATGTGCGGATGCTGGCCGGCGATAGCGATGCTGCCGTCGCCCAGCTGATGACTCATGGACTGCAGCTTGCCGACCTCGGCCCGCAAGGCGCCCAGCAGATCCCCACCGGCCGCCGCCCCCACGTTCCGCATATGGGCGTCGCGCTTTTCCAGAAAGGCGCGGGTCCGCGGATCGTTCAGCAGCTCGGCCTCAATGGCGGTGTAATCGGCGGCCGTCAGGGCCGCCGTTTCAACCACACCCGTCTTCTGGCCCATGCGGGGTTACTCCAGCGTGCCGAGGACGCTCTCGATCTTCTTTTTCAGCGTTTCGGCGTTGAACGGCTTCACGATGTAGTTGTTGACGCCGGCTTCCTTGGCGGCAACCACGTTTTCCGTCTTGGACTCGGCGGTGACCATGATGAAGGGCGTGCCCTTCAGGCGGACGTCCGCGCGCACTTCCTTCAGCAGCTGCAGGCCGGTCATGGGCTCCATGTTCCAGTCGGAAATGACCAGCCCGACGTTGGAGCCGCGCAGCTTGCCCAGGGCCTCCGCGCCATCGGCGGCCTCTTCGATCTGGGTGAAGCCGATCTGGGTCAGCAGATTGCGCACGATGCGGCGCATGGTGGCGTAGTCGTCGACAACGAGGACGGGGGTGGCAGAGGCCTTGGCCATAGGAACATGTCTCCGGAGGGTACTTGGCGATACGGTGGGCGGGGCCACCGGGGGGCTATTAATGTGAATCCCGGCAGACCCTAACACGAGTCTGGGTTGTCGCCCATCACCCACCCGTATGGGGAGTGTCGAAAGAAGAAGCCCCGCCATGGCGGTGGGGCAAATGGGGAGGCTTTTGGGCGTATTTGCATATTGCAATGCATTATCAAAAGAACCTATCCCAAGGGCGTGATGCAAGTTGCAGCGACCCGGCGGGTCGCCGACATGCGGCGTCTAAGGGTTGGACGGCGTTCCAACCCGGTTCAACCAAACAGTAAAATGAATTCGTTGAATTTTGGTGAACGCCGGTCTGGGAAGGCGCGGTACTTGGCACGGTGGATGCTTAATAACTTGGCATGAACAAACTTGGCGCCGAAGCCGCGCCGAACCGATGGGAACCTCTGCCATGATCCGCCGCATCGCCGCCGCCGCCGCCACCGCCGCCCTGGTCTCCAGCGCCCTGTTCGCCGCCCCCGCCTTCGCCGCCGCCGGCACGTCGGGCACCATCCAGCTGAACAGCACGGTCGCTCAGACCTGCACCGTGGCGGTGACCGATGCCGGCGCCACCCTGAACATCCTGTCCGGCTCCAGCAACGTGGCGGTCGGCAGCGTGGTCGAGAACTGCAACGACGGCGCCGGCTACACCATCACCGTCGCCTCGGCCAACAACGGCACCCTGAAGTCCAGCGCCACCGGCGCCCAGGCCATCAGCTACACCACGTCCTACGACGGCACCAGCGGCTCGGGCTCCAGCTTCGCCGTCACCCGCTCCGGCGCCCAGTTCAACAAGACCGCCGCCGTGTCCGTGACCGTCCCGGCCAACGCCCAGGCCATCGCCGGCAGCTACGCCGACACCCTGACCATCACCATCGCCGGCAAGTAAGCCGCCCCCTCTTCGCCGGACCAAAAGGGCGCCCCCGGCCGGGGCGCCCGTTCGCGCGTCCGGGCCGACCCTGGCGAACGGCAAATCCTAATGCATTGATTCGCTTGCGTTCCTGACCTTCCGCCCACTGCGGAACGCAAGGGTTGGGCTGCCGCGCCCGACAGGCCCGGCCGGCATAAATCCGATATATTAACCTTATCAATGCGTTAACAAATAAGCCCGGCGCGGTCCCGGTTCTGGCCCCCCGTTTGCTGTTACCTCTCCCATCAAGCAGACGGGCAACAAGCCCAGCCGAACCGATAGGAACCACCGTCATGATCCGCTTCGCCGCCGCCGCCCTGATCGCCGCCGCTTCCCTGGCCGCCGCCCCCGCCTTCGCCGCCGCCGGCGCCTCGGGCACCATCCAGCTGAACAGCACCGTCGCCCAGACCTGCACCGTGGCCGTCACCGACGCCGGTGCCCAGCTGAACATCCTCTCCGGCTCCAACGCCGTCACCGTCGGCAGCGTGGTCGAGACCTGCAACGACGGCGCCGGCTACCAGATCAGCGTCACCTCCGCCAACGGCGGCACCCTGAAGTCCAACGCCACCGGCGCCCAGCCCGTCAGCTACACCCCCATCTACGACGGCCAGTCCAGCGGCAGCAGCGTCAACGTCGTCCGCTCCTCCGCCCAGTTCAACAAGACCGCCACCGTCGCCGTCACCGTCCCCGCCAACGCCCAGGCCATCGCCGGCAGCTACACCGACACCCTCACCATCACCATCCAGGGCAAGTGAGCCGCCAGCCACACCAGCGCACAAGCAAAACGGCCCCGCCTGGTTGACCAGGCGGGGCCGTTGCCATTTCGTATCCTGAAGGTCACGCCCCTAAACGCTTGATCTTCTGGCCGGGGTATATTCGGCGGGGGCAGTCGGTTAATCTGGGGAAGCGAGCCGCCGGGGCAGGCGGCATCTGTCCGTTTAGGGGTATGGGGCGTGACTGTGAATGAACGGGGCGCGCGCCCGGCGCGGAGCGCGCCGGCCGCCAGAGGGGGCCAAGGCGCCGGCGATGGACGCGCCAAGGGTAGCGGCGTCACCTCGCGCTTCATCGGCACGACGCTGGCGGGGGTGCTGGCCACCATCGTCCTACTATGGTTCGTCGTCTCCGCCGGCGGCAGCTGGCATTTCTATTACAATCCCGAGGGCCTGGTCATCGTGCTGGGCGGTGTCGTCTGCGTCGCGCTGCTGGCCTTTCGTGGTGACGAGATTCGCGCTGCCCTGGGCGCCCTGGTCGGCATCGTGCGCGACCGCGACAGCATCCGCGCCGACGTGGCCGAGTTGATGGAGGTCGCCCGTCCTCTTTATGAAAAGCGTATCCAGGCGGCGGATGAGCGGGCCCAGCGCGTGTCCCATCCGTTCCTGCGCCTGGGCCTGCAGATGGTCGTGGATGGCCAGCCGCTGGAGGACCTGCTGCAGGTCATGAACTGGCGCATCCAGAAACAGATGGAGCTGGAGGCCGGGCAATCGCGCTTTTTCCGCACGCTGGCGACCTTCTCCCCCGCCTTCGGCCTGTTGGGTACGCTGGCCGGCATGGTCGGCATGCTGAAGCATCTGGGCGAGGGTGACATCGGCCTGATCGGCGCCAGCATGGCGGTGGCCATGCTGGCCACGCTGTACGGCCTCATCCTGGCCAACCTGGTGTTCAAGCCCATCGCCATCAAGCTGGAGCAACGCACCGGCCGGCGGGTTGCCCTGATGAACGTCCTGTTGGAGGGGGTGGTGCTGACCCATCTCGGGCGCTCCCCTACCCTGATCCAGGACAGCCTGGACCATTACCTGCGCGACGCGCGGGAGGAGGACTGGGGTGGCGCCTAGCGACCAGTCCAGCGGCGCCGGCAATGGTGGTGGCGACCCGCCGCCGCCCAAGCCCCGGCACACCGCCCGCGTCTATGCCTCCGGTGTTCCCGTCCCGCCCCCCGTCATGCCGGGGGCGGCGCACGCTTCGTCCGCGCAACCGTCCACCCCCAAATCGCCGCTGCCCAAGCCCCCTGCCCGCCCGGACGTCCGTGCCCGGGGGGGGCGGCTGGCCCATAACCGCACGGTTCCGGGCCGCATGCCCGGCGAACCGGCCGAGGAGTCGGAGGAGTGGGTCATCAGCTACATGGACATGGTCACGCTGCTGATGATCGTGTTCCTGGGCATGGTGGCCATCCTGGGCATCAACGGCCGGCTGAAGCTGAAGTCCGACAACAACCAGCCGGGCGCCGGTCGCGTGGCGGTCACGGCCGATCCCATCGGGGCGCCCGCCCGGGACATGGCCAAGCATCCGACGGCGGCCTCCACCACCAGCCCCACCTTCCCGCCCGTCCCCTCCTACCCGCCGCAGCGCCCGCCCACCGACGCCCTTCCGGAGGCCGGCCCGGCGGAAGAACCGACGGCGGAGGCCAAGCGCCTGGCCCAGGCCCTGGAGGCGCAGGACCTGCCGCCCGACGTGCAGGTCACCCCCCACGGCAGCGGCCTGTCCATCGAGATCAAGGATCGGGTGCTGTTCGCCTCCGGCCGGGCCGATTTGGGGGAGGAGGGGCAGCAGTTGCTGGCCCGCCTGGTCCCCATGCTGCAATCGTTGAAGGGCATGGTGACGGTGGAGGGGCACACCGACAGCAACGCCATCAATACCGCCCGCTTTCCCAGCAACTGGGAATTGTCGGCCGCCCGCGCGGCCGCCGTGGTGCGCATGTTGATCAGCGACGGCGTGCCGGCCAACCGCCTGCGGGCGGTCGGCTATGCCGATACCCGGCCGCATGTGGCGCCACCGGGGGGCAACGCCGACCCCACCGCGCCGGACCATGACCGTGCCGCCGACCGGCGCGTCACCTTGATCGTCGAGACCCGCTAGAGCGGAACGCGATCAGGTGCTGTCACCTGATCGTGTAAATCCGCTCTATCATGAACAGGTTAAGAGCGAGATGCGATCATAACGGATCGCATCTCGCTCTAGGAGGCAGCGGCGCGTCGCGCCACTGGCCGGGCGCCAGGTCCTCCAGCGTCCAATCGCCCACCGCCCAGCGCACCAGGCGCAGGGTGGGGAAGCCTACGGCCGCCGTCATGCGCCGGACCTGGCGGTTGCGCCCCTCCCTCAAGGTCAGCTCCACCCAACTGGTGGGGATGGATGCCCGGTAGCGGATGGGCGGGTCGCGGGGCCACAGGCCGGCGGGCTCCGCCATCAGCCGCGCGCCGGCGGGCAGGGTGGGGCCATCCTTCAGCAGGACGCCCCGGCGCAGGGCTTCCAGGGCCGCCTCGTCCGGCACGCCCTCGACCTGCGCCCAGTAGGTCTTGGGGGATTTGTGCTTGGGGTCGGCGATGCGGTGGATCAGGGGGCCATGGTCGCTCAGCACCAGCAGCCCTTCGCTGTCCCGGTCCAGGCGGCCGGCCGGATAGACGCCGGGCACGTCGACATAATCCTTCACCGTCGCCCGAGGTTTGCCCCCATTGGCCCCATCGTCGCTGAACTGCGACAGCACGTCATAGGGCTTGTTGAACAGGATCAGCCGCGGCATCTCAGGCCCGCCGGACCCCGGAGGTCGCCAAAGCATGGACCAGGATGGCGGCGGTGGCCGAGACGTTCAGCGACTGGACTTGGCCGCTGCCGCGCAGGGTGACCAGCTGGTTGCAGGCCTGCAGCGTGGTGGCGGGCAGGCCCACCTCCTCGTTGCCCAGGATCAGGGCGGCGGGCTTGGGCTGGCCGCCCGCCAGGACGGCCGCCGGGTCCGGATGGTCGCCCAGGGCGGTGCCGACGATTCGATAGTGGGCGCGCAGATGGCGCAGTGTCTGGACGAAGCGCGAGGCCTGGTACAGCGTCACATATTCCAACCCGCCCTCGGCCACGCGATAGGTGGCCTCGGACGGCAGGGCCTGCTCGCCATGGTCGGACAGCACCAGGCGGTTGATGCCGAAGAAGGCGCAGGTGCGGACGATGGCGCCCAGATTGTGTGGATTGCCGACGCCGTCCAGAATCATCAGCGGCTCCCCCGCCGCCGCCCATCGCGCCGCCTCGTCCACGTCGAGCGGCAGGACGGGCCGGGGTGGGGCCACCGCCACGACGCCGCCATGCAGGGGGGTACCGGCCACCTTCTCCATTTCATCGGCGGGCAGCAGGCGATAGACCTTGCGCGCCTGGGCCAAGGCCGCGCAGTAGGCGCCCACCTTCTCCTTCATGCGGTCGTCGAAGAACAGCCGCTCCACCCGCCCCGGGTCCTGGGCGAACAGGGCGGCCACCGCCGGCAGGCCCAGGACGCGGAAGGTCTTGCGGCGGGCGCTGTCACCGCCGGTGGCTTCAGCCATACCGACGGGCTTGGGCTGGGGGGCGGCCTTGGACGGCCCTTTGGCGCTGCGGGGGTCCGGCATCCCTGGTCCTCGTGACGAATAGCGGTGATGGGGCCGCATGAAGCGCGCGGGTCCTTACGGGGTCAACCGGTTTTGTTTCAACCCAGAAGACGCCCCAGCCGCACGCCGGCGCGATCCAGCAGTGCCGCGAAGGCCGGGCCCGCCAGATAGGCCTGTTCCACCTGGCGGCTGGCCACCACCGGGTCCAGCCCGGCCAGCACCTCGTCAGGAAGGGCGGGATGCACCATGATCAGCGCACGGTCGCGGGCCGGTTCCAGGAACTTGGCCATCAGCGCGGGAAAGTCGCGGCCGGGGCCGAAATCGTAAACGCCGCGGAAGCCCCGGTTGGTGGGGATGCCGCGCCGAGCCGCCGCCGCCGCCAATCCGCGTGCCAGGGTGGCGATGATCAGGGCCTTCACGCTGTCCACCCCGCGGGCCAGCACGGCCGGGATGGGTTCGGAGCAGTCGCGCACGTAAACGCTGCCCGCTGGATAGCGACGCGCCACGGCGTCCAGCACCAGGCCCCGGATGCCGGGCAGCAGGTGCACATGCTGGTGCCCGTCGACGTGCGACGGTGCCCGTCCGGCATGAGCCTCGAACAGATCCAGCTGCCGGTCGATCTCCGCCGTCAGGTCGGCCTGGATCGCGGCCCCCATCAGGCGGCCTGTCAGGGCGCGGACCATCAGGTCGCCCACGCTGCCGAAGCGTCCGCTGGGCGCCAGCGCCGGGCAGGGGCCCGCCGGCTCCTGGTCCGTCAGGGTCAGGTGCAGGCCGATGTCCGCCTGGTCCGCCACCTCCGCCAGCCAGGTGGCATGCTCCGGCCAATAGGGCGTGGCGGTCATGCAGCTGGTGCCCGACAGCCGCCCCTGGCGAATCAGGGCCAGGATGCCCTGGGACACGCCGGGGGACAGGCCATAGTCGTCGGCATTGACGACGACAACGGGACGACTCCCGTCGGCATTGACGACGACAACGGGACGACTCGCGTCGGGGGGCGGGGTGATGATTCCGGTCATGGCGCGCGCCCCTCGGCCAGCAGCTTGGGGATTTCGGGGTTCACGTCCGCGCCGCTGGGCAAGGGGGCGGCCGGGTCGGTGATCCAGGCCAGGATATCCTGCCACACGATCCGGGCCTGAAGGTCGCGCAACATCATATGCCAGGCCGTGGGATAAAAGGCGATGCGGGGCCCGCCCTGGCTGGGGTCCGGCAGGCGGGCCAGGGCCTTGGTCATCGGTTCGCGCGGGATCAACTCCTCATGCTGGCCGTACATCACCAGCGACGGTACCCGGAAGTCCGGCGCCGCGGCCATGGCCGCGTCCATCAGGTCGGTCAGGCCCTCCAGCGCGTCCACGCGGGTCGCCTTCACCACCAGGGGGTCGCGGCCCAGCGCGATCATCATGGGGATGTTGTCCGACGCCTGCACATGGACCAGGCCGCGCGGCGGGGTCAGGCTCAGCCAGGGCACGGTCCAGTTGGCGATGGCCAGCGCCCAGCGCTGATAGAAGGGCATGGTGCCGCGCGACCAGACGGCGGGGGCGGTCAGAATGGCGCCCTTGAACCCCGCCGGCAGGGTGTGGCCGGCCAGGGCGGTCATCAGCACGGCCCCGCCCATGCTCTCCCCCGTCAGGAACAGGGGGGTGTCGGGATAGCGCTCGTGCAGGGCCGCCGCCGCGTCCCACATGTCGCGCACCAAGAGGTCGCCGCCGGCCCAGACGCCGGGCCGGGGATTGCGGCCATAGCCGCGCTGGTCATAGGCGTAGGTGGCGACACCGTGCTCCGCCCACCAGCGGCCGGGCGCGTCATAGGCGTTGGCGTAGTCGTTGAAGCCGTGCAGCGCCAGGATGACGGCGCGCGGCGCCCCATCGGCGGGCAGCCAGGACTGGGTGGGCAGCACGGCGCCGTCGCGCGCCGTGATCCCGGCCTGGGTCAAGTGCGGGGTGACGGCCACCGGCGGCGGCGCCACCCGCGGGGTGGTGGCGCAGGCGGTCACGGACAGCAAAAGCAGGCCAGCCGCCAGCCAGCGGCGGTGCTGGCGCGGAACGGCGACGGGATGGATGCGACCCTCAGCCCTCGCCATTGCCGGCAGGGGCGCGGGTCAGCTGAAGGAAGATGTCCTCCAGGTCCGATTCCTTGGTGCTGAGGTCGACAATGGTCAGGCCGGCGGCGGCGATGGCGTTCAGCACCTCCCCCACCTTCACGCGGCTGGGGGGATATTGCACCGTCAGTTGCCGGCCCTTCAGCGCGACCTCGAAGCCAGCCAGGGTGGCGGGCACCTCCGTCAGGTCCCGGTCCACCACCGCCACCAGGTCCTTGCGGTCCAGGGTGCGCAGCAGGCGGTCGGTGCTGTCGCATGCCACCACCTGGCCATGGTTGACGATGGCGATGCTGTCGCACAGCTCCTGCGCTTCTTCCAGGTAGTGGGTGGTCAGCACCACGGTGGTGCCCGCGCGGTTCAGTTCGCGCACATGGGCCCACAGCGACTGGCGCAGTTCCACGTCCACGCCGGCGGTGGGTTCGTCCAGCACCAGGACGGGTGGCGTGTGCACCATGGCCTTGGCCACCATCAGGCGGCGGCGCATGCCGCCCGACAGGGTGCGGGCATAGGCGTTGGCCTTGTCCTTCAGGCCCACAGCCTCCAGCAGGCGCTCGGTCTGTCGCTCGCGCTTCGGCACACCGTACAGGCCGGCCTGCAGGTCCAACAGTTCCCGCGGCGTGAAGAAGGGATCCATGTTCAGTTCCTGGGGCACCACGCCGATGGCGGCGCGGGCGGCCCGCGGGTCCTGGTCGATATCGATGCCCCAGATTTTGGCCGTGCCGCCGCTCTTGGTCACCAGGCCCGCCAGGATGTTGATCATGGTGGACTTGCCGGCGCCATTGGGGCCCAGCAGGCCATAGACCGAGCCGCGCGGGATGGACAGGTCTATGCCCTTCAGCGCCAGCTTGGCCGGCGCCTTGCCACTGGCCTTATAGGTCTTGGTCAGGCCGCGCAGCTCAATCGCCAGGGCGGGCTGGGCGCCGGCCGGTGGGATGGGGGCCGGCGGCGTCGGGGTGGGGTGCGTGTCGGGCGCGCGCGTATCAGGCATGGGATCGGAACGGTCCATGATGGCGGGGCCGGAAAGCGTGGGGCCCGAAATGAAGGGGAGGCCTAACAAAACCGGATGCAAAAAGGCGTACACCCCGCGGTTGATGGCGGTCAACCACGGCCATCACACCCCGTGGCATACCCCCTGGGTGGCGCGACGGGCGACCGGAACAGGGGGGAAGGGGGGCCGGGCGCCGCCACCGGCGCCTCGCCCTTGATCCGCCGGCGCGCTTGGCTATGATCCGGGCGTCGGTGGGACGGCCGTCCCGCCCCCTTGACCTTTATCTTTACGGAGCGCCCAAGGCCATGCAGCCGATTGAGACGATCTATGTCGACACCCCGTCCGTCGGGTGTGATGGCGGGGGCGGTGCGCTGGGCCATCCGCTGGTCTACCTGACCATGGAAAAGAACGGCGAGATCGACTGCCCCTATTGCGGCCGCCATTTCGTCCTCTCCGAGGCCGGCAAGGCCAAGGGCGGCCACGGCCACTGACGCCGGGCCCGCCAGGGGCCCGCCAGGGCCGGCATACCACGCGCCAGGACGGGCCGCCTATCGTTTGCCGTCCTGGCGCGGGCACCCTATTCTTTCGCATCGATAGCGGCCTGCGACTCGTCGCGATATACCAGTGCCGGTATATTTGCCGGCCCCGCACCGCTATCATTGGGGGCGGGCCAGTCTTTAACGGCACCTGATGGCCCCCACTTCCTCCCAATCCAAGCCCACCCACCTGCCGCTGGCCAAGCTTCCGTTCGTCGGTCTGCGGCGTGACGGTGCCTTGGGCTATTGGGTGATGCCCCAGGATGGCGATATCGCCGTCGGGGCCGCCGCCGTGGGCCTGGGACGCACCTACGCCGCCTGGTTCCTGCTCTATGCCGAGATCAATGGCCGGGCCGCTGCGCGCGCCCTGATGGACAGCATCGAGCGAGAGATGCCGTCTCGCTTTCCCGCCGTTGATCGCACCTTCCTCCGCGAGATCGCCAGTCAAGGCTTCTCACAAAGCGCTGCGTGAAGTTGCGCGAAATTCTCCCGCACAGGTTGCCTCCCGCCCCACCGGGGTTTATGGTGCCGATGATAACCGCCCATGAACGGGCCAGCGTGATCGGCTTGGCGATATGGTGTGGCGGTCCGATGCGACAATTTGTGGAAAATTTTCGCTAATGTTAGGCTCACCAGGAACGCCGAAAGGATCACCGCGGTCGTGCTTGAAGAATTCAGCATCAGCCTGTTCGTGATCGCGCTCCTCGGCGCGGTCGGCATGGTCGCCATGGTGCTGTTCCGCCAGACCTTGCTCTACGCCACCCGCAACGCCGTGGCGGAGTTGGAGGGCCGGGTGGACAAGGCGCGCACCGCCATGGACCAGGCCGCCAAGGCCCATGACCAGAACCTGGCCCGGGGCCGGGATTTGGCGGAGGAGCGGCGCATGATCCAGAACCAACTGGCGGAAACGCATCGCCGCCTGCTGTCCGCCCAGTCCGACAATTTTGAGCTGATCCATGAGCTGGGGGAGGCGGGCGCCGGCCGCCGGCTCTATACCGGCAGCCTGGCCCTGGGGCCGACCCTGACCGTCAACCAGACGGCCACCACACACAGCCATTTGCGCGGGTGTCCCCACCTGGTCGAGGTGTGGGCCGACAACCAGGCGGAGGCCCTGCGCCTCGCCCGCCAGGCCTTTCCGGAGACGGCGGGTTTCACCCTGTCCATGCTGCAGGCGCGTGACGCCGCGTCCCCGCAACTGGCGGCCTCCTGATGTCGGCCGCGCTGCTCGCCAATATCGGGCTGATCGTCCTGTTGATGTATTCGCTCATCCAGTTCACGCTGACCGCCCGCAGCATTGAGGAGGACCGCCGGACGCGGGAGCGCCGGCTGGGCCGTCTGGAGGAGGAATTGGGTCACGCCACCGCCGCCGCCAATGACGCCAAGGCCACGGCCGAGGGCAGCGCCCGCGAGGTCGCTGTCCTGGAGGAAGCGGTGGCGGAACTGCGCGCCGTGCGCACGGAGGCGGATGCCAAGCTGCGTGAATTGCAGTCCGCGCCCCGCCGCCGCCTGATCGTCCCGGACAAGGCGGTGCTGGTGCATGGCCGCCTGTGGGAGGTGACCGTGGCCCCCGTGGCCGGGATGGCCGCCAACGGGGGGGAGCCGGAAATCCCCGGCGGCGATGACGGCGCGCGCGTCTATCTGCTGGGCGCCACCACGGACCGCGACGCCCGTTTCCGGGCGGAACAGCGCTTTCCCACCGGCCTGGGCTATCGCGTCCAGAAGGTGGAACGCTTCAAGCGGGGGTAAGGCCCATGTCCGCGCCCCCCGATGACGATGCCGCCGACTTTGTCATTCCCGCCACCGTGCCGCCCTTCTTCGGCCGGCCGGGCATGGAACGCGCCCTGCTGCTGGCGCGCGGCGTCCGCCGCATGCTGGTCCACCGCGGCATGCGCTCCATGCTGGAGGTACCGCTGGCCAACAACCGCCGCGCCGATATCCTGGCTCTGGCCGGCGACGGCACCGTCACCATCGTCGAGATCAAAAGCTCCGTCGCCGATTTCCGCGCCGACCACAAATGGGGCGATTACCTGGAGTTCTGTGACCGTTTCTACTTCGCCGTGGGCGAGGACTTTCCCCAGGAATTGATTCCCGAGGAATGCGGCCTGATCGTCGCCGACGGCTATGGCGCGGAAATCCTGCGCGAGGGTCCCGAGGTCAAGCTGAACGCCGCGCGGCGCAAGACCCTATTGCTGCGGGTTGCCATGCAGGCCTTCCAGCGCCTGCACCAGGTGGAAGATCCCCGGCCGACGGCGCTGTGATACGCGCGGCCTTTGAACGTGACCGTTCAAAGGCTTCCCCATGCGCCGGGCGCCAGCGTCCGCTGGCTTGGCGTCCCCTCGATTTCCAGTTCGCCTTCGGCTCCCCAGACATCTCGTGCCACTGACACGGGGCAGAGAAAAGGCCGGCCAGGTTGCCCCGGCCGGCCTTTCCGTCATCCATGATCCGGTGCATCAGCCCCGGTTCATGCGGCTGTCCACCAAGTCGGTGACGACCGTCGGATCGGCGAGGGTTGAGGTGTCGCCCAACGCCTCATGCTCGTTGGCGGCGATCTTGCGCAGGATGCGGCGCATGATCTTGCCCGAGCGGGTCTTGGGCAGTCCGGGCGCCCACTGGATCAGGTCGGGCGTGGCGATGGGGCCGATCTCCTTGCGCACCCAGGCCACCAACTCCTTGCGCAACTCCTCCGACGGGGTTTCGCCGGCGTTCAGGGTGACATAGGCGTAGATGCCCTGGCCCTTGATGTCGTGCGGGTAGCCGACGACGGCGGCCTCGGCCACCTTGGGGTGGGCGACCAGCGCGCTTTCCACCTCGGCCGTGCCCAGGCGGTGGCCGGAAACGTTGATGACGTCGTCCACGCGGCCGGTGATCCAGTAATAGCCATCCTCGTCCCGGCGGCAGCCGTCGCCGGTGAAATATTTGCCGGCGAAGGTGGAGAAGTAGGTCTGCTTGAAGCGCTCGTGGTCGCCGAACACGGTGCGCATCTGGCCGGGCCAGCTGTCAGCGATGCAGAGGTTGCCCTCGGTCGCCCCTTCCAGCAGGTGGCCCTCGTTATCGACGATGACCGGCTTCACCCCGAAGAAGGGCAGGGTGGCCGAGCCCGGCTTCGTGGCGGTGGCACCGGGCAGCGGGGTGATCAGGATGCCGCCGGTTTCCGTCTGCCACCAGGTGTCGACGATGGGGCAGCGCTCATCACCCACCACGGAGTGGTACCACAGCCAGGCCTCGGGGTTGATGGGCTCACCCACCGAGCCCAGCAGGCGCAGGCTCTTGCGGCTATGGCGCTTCACCGGCCCTTCGCCCTCGCGCATCAATGCCCGGATGGCGGTGGGGGCGGTGTAGAAGATGTTGACCTTGTGCTTGTCGATGACTTCCCAGAACCGGCCGCTGTCCGGATAGTTGGGAACGCCCTCGAACATCAGGGTCACGGCGCCGTTGGCCAGCGGCCCGTACAGGATGTAGCTGTGGCCGGTGACCCAGCCCACGTCGGCCGTGCACCAGTAGACGTCGCCCTCGTGGTAATCGAAGACGTACTGGTGCGTCATGCTGGCGTAGACCAGGTAGCCGCCGGTGGTGTGCAGCACGCCCTTGGGCTTGCCGGTGGAACCGGAGGTGTAAAGGATGAACAGCGGGTCTTCCGCGTTCATCGGCTCTGGCGGGCAATCGGAAGAGGCGGCTGCGAGGGCCTCGTGGTACCAGATGTCCCGGCCCTCGACCCAGTTCACCGCGCCGCCGGTGCGGCGCACGACGATGACGGTGTCCACGCTGGGGCAGGACTTCAGGGCCTGGTCGGCGTTGACCTTCAGGCCCACCTTGCGGCCACCGCGCAGGCCCTCGTCGGCGGTGATGACGACGCTGCTGCCGCAGTCCTGCACCCGGTCCTTCAGGCTGTCGGGGGAGAAGCCGCCGAACACCACGGAATGGACGGCGCCGATGCGGGCGCAGGCCAGCATGGCGTAGGCAGCCTCCGGGATCATGGGCAGGTAGATGGTGACCCGGTCGCCCTTCTTCACGCCGCGCGCCTTCAGCACATTGGCCAGGCGGGTGACGTTGTCGTACAGCTCGGAATAGGTGATGTGCTTGTGTTCGGACGGGCTGTCGCCCTCCCACAGGATGGCGGTCTGGTCGGCGCGTGCGGGCAGGTGACGATCCACGCAGTTGGCGCAGGCGTTCAGCACGCCGTCCTCATACCAGCGGATGGACACATCGCCGGTGAAGCTGGTGTTCTTCACCTTGGTATAGGGCTGGATCCAGTCCAGCCGGCGGCCATGCTCGCCCCAGAACCCGTCCGGATCACTGATCGAGCGGTCATACATCTGCTGGTATTTCGTCGCGTCGACCCAGGCGTCTGCCGCCACCGCGTCGGGAACGGGGAACAGGGTGTTGTTGCTCATGGGACCTTGGTTTCCTTCCCTGATGTGTTGTCGCCTGCCGGGGCTTCGCGGGCCCACTCCCTCGCGGGGTGTACCCCTTCCGAAGCCGCCATCCCTGTCCGGCTTGCCCCCTCCACATCGGGGGGCGCTGGCCGGCATCGTCTAGTCCAAGCCCGGCGGCGATGGCCATCGCTTACCGGCCCGAGTATCCCTCTTGCCCCCGCATTCCACAAGCGCCAGGCCGTTGCGGCGGCTGGTAAATTTCGCGTCAGCCCTGGGGGTGCGCCTTGTTTTTTCCGGCGGAGTCGTGGCATGGGAAACCATCGACGGCGATGGGGCCATGACATAGATCACCCCGCCAACCGTTCAGGGCGGCGCCCAAGGGGGGGCTCCTGGAGGTTGCGGAGCGATCGGGTGATTTCCCCACCCCTCTCCATTGGCGTCGCTGCCGCGCGTGTTCATTTTGTGTTATTGATAAGGCTGTTATTGTCATCGGCGGGCGCCCCTGCGACGGCGCCCGTAGCTCCGCGCGGATAGGACGACCATGACGACCGGTGTTGGGGACAACGGTGCAGGACAGGACGCCACGGACCTGATCGGCCGCTTGAGCCAGATCAGCAGCCGTACCAGCCTTATGGCGATCGACAGCGTCCTGCGGGCGCTGTCCCACCCGGCCGTGGCACGCACGGCCTCGGGCTTGGCCACGGGGGAGGGCGGGGTCGCCTCGTCCGCGGCCGTCGCCAACGACGCCCTCTCCACGCCCACCGTCGCCGATGTGGCCCGCGAGGTCGGGGTGATCGCTCGCCGCATGGTCACGACGACCGAGGATTTCGCCGCCACGATGAAGACCCGGTCGGCCTGACGACCCCGGCCTAACCACGTGCCGGCGACGTCGCCGGCGCTCAAGTGGCAGTGGCGTCCAGGTGCACCGCGCCATCCTCGATCCGGACGGCCACCGGCGTCAGGCCACGGCCGGCGCAGGGGCCGCGCAGGCACAGGCCGTCCTCCACCCGGAACAGGGCGCCGTGGGTGGCGCACTGCAGATGCTGGCCGTCGGCGCTCATGAATTGGTCGGGCATCCAGTCCAGGGTGGTGCCGACATGGGGGCAGCGGTTGTGATACGCGAACACCGCGCCGCCGCGCCGGGTCACCAGGATTTCCTGCCGGTCGGCGCCGCTGCCCCAATTGATCCCCTTGGCCTGGCCGTCGGGAATGTCGTCCAGGCGGCACAGGGGCGAAGGGGCCAGAGGGGTAGCCGCCTCAGGCATCGACGCCCATGCGCCGGCAGGCGTTTTTCCATTCCGCCTCCGTGATGGGGCAGACGGACAGGCGTGACTGGCGCACCAGGGCCATGCTGGACAGCTCGGGGTCGGCCTTGATGTCCTTCAGGGTCAGGGGCGTCTTCACCGGTGTCACCGGCCTCAGGTCCACCATGACAAAGCGGCCGCTTTCATCCGACGGGTCGGGATAGGCCTCGCGCACGACCTCGGCGATGCCGACGATCTCCAGCCCCTCGTTCGAATGATAGAAGAAGGCGCGGTCGCCCACCTTCATGGCCTTCAGGTTGTTGGCGGCCTGGTAATTGCGCACGCCATCCCAATGGGTGCGGCCGTCGGCCACGAACTTGTCCCAGGAATATTTGAAGGGTTCCGACTTCACCAGCCAGTAGGACATGTTTGGTTCCTTGTTCCCTCAGGCGCCGGGCGCGGCCATCCGGCCGCTTGGCTTATCCTCGATTTCCAGTCCGCTACGCTCCCCGTAAATCTCCGGCGGCCCTCCTTTATGTAAAAAGGGGGGCGCATCCCAAGAAAAAGCGGGGTGGGCTGGTGATGGCGCTGGTCAGGCCTTCGGATAAACGACGCGGAAGGGCTGGATCGTTACGGAAGCGAAAAGGCCGACTTCGGCATAGGGGTCGGCGGCGGCGAAGGCCTGGGCGGCGGCCTCGTCCGGGAAGTCCACGACCAGCAGGCTGCCCGTGGGCTTGCCCTCGGCGTCCAGCAGGGGGCCGGCCACGACGATGTGGGCCACCTGGCCGTCCAGGTACTCCAGGTGGCGCGGGCGGGTGGCCAGGCGCAGATCCAGGTGGCCGGGCTTATCGGTGCAGGTGATGGCGAAATGCATGGGAATGGCTCTCCGGTAAGGCTTAGGCGCCCTCAGGTTTGAGTGGGCGGGACAGCAGGGATTGGATGGTGGCGTTGACGTCGGCGCCATGGTTCAGGATGGCGTCCACCGCCTGGCAGATGGGCATGTCCACCTGGCAGCGGGCGGCCAGGCGCACCACCGCCTCGGCGGTGTAGACACCCTCCGCCACGGAGGTGCGGCCGGCCAGGATGGTGGCCAGCGGCTGGCCCTGGCCCAGGGCGTGGCCCAGCGACATGTTGCGGGACTGCAGGCTGCCGCAGGTCAGCGTCAGGTCCCCCAGGCCGGACAGGCCCATGAAGGTCTCCGGCCTGGCGCCCAGCGACTGGCCCAGGCGGGCGATTTCCGCCAGGCCGCGGGTGATCAGGGCGGCGCGGGCGTTGTCGCCCAGGGCGCGGCCGGCGACGATGCCGCAGGCGATGGCCAGCACGTTCTTCACCGCCCCGCCGATCTCCGCGCCCACCAGGTCATCGCTGGCATAGGGGCGGAAGGTCAGGCTGCCCAGGGCCTGGGCCAAGCGCTGGCTGACCTGCGCGTCCCGGCAGGCCAGGGTCACGGCCGTGGGCAGGCCCCGCGCCACCTCAGCGGCGAAGGTGGGGCCGGACAGCACGGCCACGGGGGTGTCGGGCAGCTCGCCGGCCGCCACCTCGGTCATCAGGCTGCCGGTGGCGATCTCGATGCCCTTGGCGCACAGCACGACGGGGGTGCCGGACGCCAGCAGGGGTTTCAGCCGGGATGTCGTGGCGCGGATGTGCTGCGCCGGGGTGACCAGCAGCACGGCGTCGGCCTGGGCGGCCTCCGCCAGGTCGCCGGTGGCGCGGATGTCGTGGTCCAGGGGCACGCCGGGCAGGAAGGGGGTGTTCTCATGCCGGCCGTTGATGGCGGTCACCACCTCGGCCTCACGCGCCCACAGCACCACGTCGCGCCCGGCCCGGCGGGCGGCCATGGCCAAGGCCGTGCCCCAGGCACCCGCGCCGATGACACCGATGCGCTGCATTTCGTCCCCTTCCGAACCGGTAAGCGTTTGCCGGCTTTGGCTTACCCCGGATGGGCCGGCTTCCGCAATGGGCCGGTGGCGGCGGACGGGGGGCGATGCTACCGTGGCGTCAGCCGACCGGTGGGGTAACCGGCGGATGAATCAGGGATATGGCTTCACATAAGGGGATGCCGAAAATGGCTGTTGGTCGTCTGTCGACGGTGCGTCGCCGCGCCGCCCGTTCCTTTGCCTTGCTGGCCGGCTGCGCGCTGGTCTCCCTCGCCGGGCCGGTGACCGCCCAGGCGCAGGACGGGCCGCCCAAGCCGGTGGTCCTGCACTGCCCGGCGCTGCTGGATTCGGTGGCGGGCAAGATGCTGGGCCCGACCAGCGTGGTCATCCAGGGTGAGCGGGTGGTGGAGGTGGTGCCCGGCACCGTCACCCGCGCCGATGCCGAGGTGGTGGACCTGGCGGGGGAAACCTGCCTGCCCGGCCTGATCGACGCCCATGTCCACATCAGCAGCGAGTTCTCGCCCACGGTCTACAGCGACATGTTGCACTTCAACCTGGCCGACTGGGTGGTGCGCAGCACGGTATGGGCCAAGCGCACCCTGCTCGGCGGCTTCACCACCGTGCGCAACCTGGGCGACAGCCATTATGAGACGGTGGCCCTGCGCGACCAGATCAACAAGGGCTGGGTACCCGGCCCGCGCATCCTGACGGCCGGGCCCGCCATCGGCTCCACCGGCGGCCACGCCGACGACGGCGATGGCCTGCGCATGGATCTGCAGCCCGACGTGGGTGCGCACGACAGCATCATCAACGGCACGGCCGATGCCTGGAAGGCGGTGCGCGAGCACTACAAGCAGAACGTCGACACCATCAAGATCATGACCACTGGCGGCGTGCTGGACCTGTCGGGCAGCGTCGACAACAGCCAGTTGACGGAGGAGGAGACCAAGGCCCTGGTCACGGCGGCGCACGAGTACGGCTACATCGTCGGCGTCCACGCCCACGGGGCGGAGGGCATCCGCCGCGCCGTCGTCGCCGGCGCCGACAGCATCGAGCACGGCACCTTCATGGACGCCCAGGACATGAAGCTGATGAAGGAGCACGGCACCTACTACGTGCCCACGATCTACACCGGCACCTATGTGACCGAAAAGGCCAAGGGCAACCCCCACGCCTATCCGCCGGCGGTACAGGCCAAGGCCCTGCTGGTGGGGCCGCAGCTGATGAAGACGGTGGGCGACGCCTACAAGGCGGGGGTGAAGTTCGCCTATGGCACCGACGCCGGTGTCTACCCGCACGGTGAGAACTGGAAGGACTTCCCCCTGCTGGTCCAGGTGGGCATGCCGGCGATCTACACCCTGCAGATGGCCACCATCAACGCCGCCACCCTGCTGAAGAAGGACAAGGACATCGGCAGCGTCGCCGCCGGCAAGTACGCCGACATCGTCGCCGTCCCCGGCGACCCGACCAAGGACATCACCCTGATGGGCAAGGTCGACTTCGTGATGAAGGGGGGCATCGTCTTCAAGAAAGGCGGTGCCGAGCAGGTATTCACCAGCACGGCGCATTGAGGGAGTCTGCCTAGCGATGCCCTTCAAGGACCTGGTCTCAGGGGCAAGGATGTTCCCTTCACGGGAATATCCTTCTTGTTCCCGGTGTGGGAACGGGCTATGGTTGAAACATGCAAGTCATAGCCCTGCGCACACTTCGCCAGTTCTGGGAAAAGCATCCCCGGGCGGAGGCTTCCGCCCGGGGATGGTATGCGATAGCCGCCAGGGCTGAATGGGCCGGCCCCGCCGACATCAAGGCGCAGTTCGGTTCGACCGTGGATTTCGTGGGGGATAACCGGGTGATCTTTGATCTTGGCGGCAACAAATTCCGCCTGATCGTCCATGTGTCCTACACGTTCAGGCGCGTTCTGGTGAAATTCATCGGAACGCATGCCGAATACGACAAGATTGATGCGGAGATCGTGTGATGAACATCCGCCCCCTGCGGTCCGAAGCGGACTACGAACAGGCCTTGGCCGACATTGAGCGCTTCTTTGAGAACGAACCCGCCCCGGGCACGGTAGAAGCGGACGACTTTGATTTGCTCGCCTTGGTCATCGCCGATTATGAGGCGAAGCATTGGCCCATCGAGATTCCCGACCCGGTCGATGCTATCAAGTTCCAGATGCAGGCCCGGGGCTACAGCCAGCGGGATCTATCCGTCCTTTTGGGATCACGATCCCGGGCATCGGAAATCCTGTCCCGCAAACGGTCCTTGACCATGGAAATGGCATGGAAGCTCAATCGCGAATGGGGCATTCCGGCGGAGTGTCTGATTCGTCCAAGCAATAGCGCCGGCTGACGCGGCGCTTACGCTTTCACCCCCGCGAACTTCATCGGCTTCGCGTTCGGGTCCAGCGGCCAGCGGGGGCGGGGGGCGAAGTCCAGGCCGTCGGTCTGGCCCAGGCGGAAGCGTTCCAGCCCCGCCCAGGCGATCATGGCGGCGTTGTCGGTGCACAGGGCCAGGGGCGGTGCGGTGAAGGTCAGGCCGCGCTTGGCCGCCAGCTTGGCCAACTGCTCGCGCAGGTAGGTGTTGGCGGCCACGCCGCCGGCCACTACCAGGTGCCGGCCCCCACCGTGTTCATTGGCCGGATGCCGGCTCTTGAAGGCCTTGATGGCGCGGTCGCAGCGGTCCAGCAGCGACTGCCCCACGGCGTGGTGGAAGGCGGCGGCGAGATCCGCCACATCCGCCTCGGTCGGCGTGCCCAGCTGCTCCACATGCCGGCGCACCGCGGTCTTGAGGCCGGAGAAGGAGAAGTCGCAGTCCGGCCGCCCCTTCATCGGGGCCGGCAGCTCGAAGCGGCCGGGGTTGGTGGCCTTCTGCGCGGCCTTCTCCAGCAACGGGCCGCCGGGATAACCCAGGCCCAGCAGCTTGGCCGTCTTGTCGAAGGCCTCGCCCACCGCATCGTCGATGGTGGTGCCCAGGCGGCGGTATTGGCCCACGCCTTCCACCTCCAGCAACTGGCAATGCCCGCCTGACACCAGCAACAGCAGATAGGGGAAGGGCACGTCGTTGGTCAGGCGCGCCGTCAGGGCGTGGCCTTCCAGATGGTTCACGGCGACGAAGGGCAGGCCGCGCGCGGCCGCCATGGCCTTGGCCGTCATGACGCCCACGATCACCCCGCCGATCAGGCCGGGCCCGCCGGTGGCGGCGATGGCGTCTACCTGGCCCAGATCCAGGTGCGCTTCTTCCAGCGCCTGGCGGATCAGGCCGTCCAGGTAATGCAGGTGGGCGCGGGCGGCCACCTCCGGCACCACGCCGCCATAGGGGCGGTGCTCATCCAGCTGCGACAGCACGACGTTGGCGCGGATGGCGCGCGTATCGTCGACGATGGCGCAGGCGGTCTCATCACAACTGGTCTCGATACCCAGGACGATCATGACGTAAAACCTTTGGGGCCGATCCGGTGTCCACCGGATTTAAGCCATATCAAATCGGCACGATTTGCGCCGTTGTCACCGACCGGGGCCTTTCCCGCAACCGCAAAGGGCGATAGACAGGCAAGCATGACGATCGCGACGCCCTCCCATACCCCGCAGGCCCCCTTCCGCATAGGAACGCGGGGCAGCCCCCTGGCCCTGGCGCAGGCGCATGAGACGCGCGACCGGCTGGGGGCGGCCCACCCGCACCTGGCGGCGCCCGGCGCCATCGAGATCGTCGTCATCAAGACGACGGGCGACCGCATCCTGGACCGCACCTTGGCGGAGGCGGGCGGCAAGGGCCTGTTCACCAAGGAGATCGAGGACGCCCTGCTGGCGGGGGAGATCGACCTGGCCGTCCATTCCATGAAGGACGTGCCCACGGTGCTGCCGGCGGGGCTGGACATCACCTGCCTGCTGCCGCGCGAAGATCCGCGCGACGCCTGGTTCAGCCGCGACGGCGCCACCCTCATGGAACTGCCGGCCGGCGCCGTCGTCGGTACCGCCAGCCTGCGCCGCCAGGCGCAGGTGCTGGCCCGCCGCCCCGACCTGACCGTGGTGCCCCTGCGCGGCAATGTGCAGACCCGCCTGCGCAAGCTGGCGGAGGGCGAGGTGGATGCGACCCTGCTGGCCATGGCCGGCCTGCGCCGCCTGAGCCTGGACGGTCACGCGACCGCGGTGCTGGAGGCGGACATCATGCTGCCCGCCGTGGCCCAGGGCGCCATCGGCATCGAGACACGCGTCGCCGACGCCGTGACCAACGGCCTGCTGGCCCCCCTGAACTGCGCTGAAACCGCCCTGCGCGTGACGGCGGAGCGCGGCGTGCTGTCCGCCCTGGACGGGTCCTGCCGCACCCCTATCGCCGCGCTGGCCCGCGTGGTGGCAGAGGGGGCGCTGGAACTGGACGCCATGGCCCTCAGCCCGGACGGCCGCACCATCGTCACCACCAGCCGCCGCTTCCTCGCCACCGACGCGCTGGCCGCCGGCCTCGACGCGGGCGCGGAGTTGAAGGGCCGCTTGCCGCCTGGCATCTTCACCGTCTCCTGACCACGACAGCGGACGGCACCCATGGCCACCGTCCTGATCACCCGTCCCCAGCCGGAGGCCGACCGCACGGCGGCGGCCGTGGCGGCGCTGGGCCACCAGGTCCTGGTTGATCCGCTGCTGACGGTGGACTGGCTGGACGGGGCCCTGCCGCCGGCGGATGCGGTGCGCGCCGTCCTGATCACCAGCGCCAACGGTGTACGGGCCCTGGCCCGCCTGGACGCGCCCCGTACGTGGCCGTTGTACGCCGTGGGCGATCGCACCGCCGACGTGGCGCGGGGGCTGGGCTTCACCACTGTGCGCTCCGCCGCCGGCGACGCCGATGCCCTGGTGCGCCTGGTGGCGGATGAGGTGCCGATGGGCGAGGGCCTGCTGCTGCACGCGGCCGGGGCCGATGTGGCGGGCGACCCGGCCGGTGATTTGGCGACCCAGGGCTATGCCACACGGCGGCTGGCCCTGTACCGCACCGTGGCCGCCGATGCCCTTTTGCCGGAGGTGCGCGATGCCCTGGCGGCGGGGTCCATCAGCCATGTGCTGCTTTTTTCTCCCCGGTCGGCACGTACGTTTGTTAACCTTGCAGTACAGGGCGGCGCCGATCTGGCCGCCGTTTCAGCCCTGTGCCTCAGCCCGGCGGTGGCGGGCGCCCTGGAGGGGGATGATCACGACGGGGTGCATCCCTTCCGTCCCGGGGTTTTCCGTCATGTGGCCGTGGCCGCCCATCCCAACCAGGCGGCCTTGCTCGACCTGCTGGGGCGCGGGCCTGGGGCCTGACCGGCCGCCGGCAGGGTCCGCGTTGACAGGGTACGCTTTGAAGGATGAAAGGATCGCCGTATGAGCGGTGAAGGTTCGGACGCGACGTCCCCCCAAACCGGCCTGGTGCCTGCTGGCCTGGGCCACGCGGGCGCCAACCCGCAGGTGGACGCCATCGTCGAACGGTTCGGCGGCATCCGTCCCATGGCGGCCAAGCTGGGCATCCCGGTGACCACGGTCCAGGGCTGGAAAAAGCGTGGGCACATCCCGCCCAACCGCCGCGCTGACCTGGAGGCAGCGGCCACGCGCCTGGACATCCCCCTGACCGCCACCGAACTGGACGCGGTGATGGGCGCGCCCGAGGTTCCTGCCGCGCCGGCCGCCCCCGCGGTCATCGCCCTGCCCGGCACTGTTGAACCCCGTGCCGAAGGGCATGCCGTGCCGTCGCCGGCCCCCTCCCTCCCGGAGGCGCCAAAGCCGCAACCGGAAAGGCCGGAGCCACCGAGGCTGGAAGCCTTCCGGGCGGAGCCGCCGAGGGCCAGCGCCTCCACCAGTTCGCCGTCTGACTCGCCTAGGCCTGACTCTTCCAGGACGGAGACGCCGCGCATGGAGATCCCCAAGGCCGACGCCATCCGCCGCGATCCACCGCGCCCCATCGCCCCGCCGCCGCGCCGGGGCGGCGGCGCCGTGTCGGCCCTGGCGCTGTTGCTGTCCCTGGGGGCGCTGGGTGCCGGGGGCTGGTCGTTGTACCGGTCCGGCAGCCTCGATCCCTGGTTGGTCCGGGCCGGGCTGACGCCTGGGGCGTCCGTGTCGATCGCCCAACCCGCCCCGTCGGCGGAGCAGGCGGGGGTGGAGGCGACGCTGGCCGAGATGGTCCGCCGCCTGAGCGCCGCCACCCAGCACCAACAGGCGCTGGAGCAGGAGGTGGCCGACCTCAAGGCCAAGCTGGCCGCGGCACCGGCTTCCCCAGAGGCGCCGTCCGCCGATGGCGCGCCCGCCCCGGCGGCGCCCGACCCGGCCTTGGCCGCGCGGCTGGAGCAGATGACCGACCAGTTCAACCGCCTGACCGAACGGCAGCGCGCGCTGGAGCAGGCGCTGGCCCAGTCGGCGCAGCAGCGGGAGGAGCTGTCCGGGCGCCTGGCCGCCCAAACCGCCGCCGCCGGCCGTGGGCAGGCCCTGCTGGTGGCCACCAACCAGTTGCAGGCGGCCCTCATGTCCGGCCGGCCTTATGGGGTGGAGTTGTCGGCCGTGCGCGGCTTGGCGCCGGAGGATGACGCCCTGCGCCAGGCGCTGGACCGGCTTGCGCAAAGCCAGGCCACCGGCCTGGCCGGTCCCGTCGCCCTGCGCGAAAGCTTCGACCGCGCCGCCGCCGCCGCCCAGCGCGCCGCCCAGGTGCCGGAGGGGGCGGACTGGCTGGAAACCCTCTGGGGCCGGCTCAAGGCCCTGGTCACCATTCGCCGCAAGGATGGCCGCCTGGAGGGCAACGCCCCCGACGCCGTCGTGTCGCGCGCCGGCGCCGCCCTGGACCGGGGCGATATCGGCACGGCGGTGGCGGAGATGTCGGCCCTGTCCGGTCCGCCGGCCGCCGCGCCCGAGGTCCAGGCCTGGCTGCGGGACGCACAGGCGCGGCTGAGCGCGGACGAGGCCATGGCCCGACTGTCGCGCCGCGCGGTCAGCGATGTGCAGGCGGGCCTGCCGGCCCCCAAGGCCAAGCCGGTCGAGAGCGCGCCCGCCGAGCCGTCGTCCACCCCATCCGAGTCCGGCAAGGGCGAGACGCCCCAGCCGGAGCAGCCGAAGCCGCCCGAGGATGCGGCTCAACCGCCCACTCCTCAACCGCCCGCCTCTCAGCCACCCGCCTCTCAACCCCCCAGTGGCCAACAGCCGGCTGAAGGGGGCCACCCATGAGGCGGACCCTCTGGTTCCTGCTGCGCCTGGGCCTGGTGGTCGCTTTGGCGGTCTGGGTGGCGCAGCGGCCCGGCACCCTGCGCCTGGATTGGCAGGGATACATCGTCCAGACCCAGGTGGGGGTGGTGGCCGCGGCGCTGTTGGTCTTGGCGGTGGTGGCCTATGTCCTGGTCCGCCTGTTCCTGCTGCTGTGGCGCAGCCCCCGGCGCTTCGGCGCGGGACGGCGCACCAGCCGGCGGACGCGCGGGTACCAGGCGCTCAGCCGCGGCTTCCTGGCGGTGGCCAGTGGCGACACCGCCGCCGCCAGCCGCCTCGCGGACAAGGCGGAGGCGCTGCTGAATGAGCCGTCGCTGACCCTGCTTCTGTCGGCACAAGCCGCGCAGCTGGCGGGCGACGAGGCGGCGGCGGCCGGTCATTATGCCGCCATGCGTGACCGGGGGGCCGCGCTGAAGCAGCCGGACATGGCCTTCGTCGGCTTGCGCGGCCTGGCCCTGCAGGCCTTGGCGGCGGGCAAGACCCGGCAGGCCCTGGAACTGGCCCAGGAAGCGCAGGCCCTGAAGCCCAAGGCGCGCTGGCCCCTGCTGACGCAGTTCGACCTACAGGCCCGCGCCGGCGATTGGACGGCGGCGGCGACCACCTTGGACGCCCTGACCTCGGCCAAGGCGCTGCCCCCGGAAACCCTGCGCCGCCATCGCGCCGCCCTGCTGGTCGAACGCAGCCGGGCGGCGGAGGCTGAGGGCAACCAGGACCAAGCCCTGGCGCTGGCGCGCAAGGCGCATGATCTGGAGCCGGGGTCCGTGCCGGCCGCGGTCCAGGCGGCCCGCCTGCTGGCCGCCACCGGTTCGGCCCGCGCCGCCACGCGCGCCTTGGAACAGGCCTGGCGGGCCTCGCCCCACCCCGATTTGGCCGCCGCCTGGGGCGCGGCCGGGGAAAAGGCCGGGGACGCCGCCGATCCGCTGGCCCGCGTGAAGCGGCTGGAGGCGCTGGTGGCCATTGACGCGACCGTGCCGGAGGCGCACGTCGCCTTGGCCGACGCGGCGGTCGAGGCCCGCCTGTGGGGCTTGGCGCGCGGCCATCTGACCCGGGCGCTGACCTTGCGTCCCAGCGCGCGCGTCTACCGCCGCCTGGCGGCCGTGGCCGTGGCGGAGCATGGCGAGGGACCGGAGGAGCGGGGCCATCTGGCCCAGGCGGCCAAGGCCGCCGCCGACCCGGCCTGGGTGTGCCGGTCCTGTGGGGGCGTGAACCCGGCCTGGGGGGCGCTGTGCGCCCATTGCGGCGGCTTCGACACCCTTGCCTGGCGGCTTCCCGGCGGTGCCGCCCAGGGAAGCGTGCCGGCCGAGACGCTGGGCTTCCTGCCGCCGCCGGAGCCGGGGGCGGAGGGGGGCGAGGGCGCCGGTGCGGGCTCCCGCCTCAGCGGGCGTCTGCCGTCCTTCACGCTCGCCAGCCTCAGGCCCGGCCGCCGGTCATGATTCCCCTACCCTTCGCCCCGCCCCGGGCGGAATCGCTGCTGTTGCTGGCCTTGGCCTTGGCGCTGAACGCCTTCATCGCCGGCTTTCCCGCCGTGGACCGCTGGCTGATGACGCCGCAGGGGCAGCTGGCCCAGGCGGTGCGCTGGGCGGACAAGCGCCTGAACCGCATCGAACGGCTGGACAGCGTGCGCCTGGCGCGCGGCGCCCTTCTGGTGCTGGTGCTGACGGGGGGCGTGGGGCTGGCGGCCCTGGTGCTGACCATCGCCGCCGTGCACCTGCGCGTGGCGTGGCTGCTGTCGCTGCTGCTGGTGACCCGGGCGCTGGTCTTCGGGCGGCTGCTGGTCACGATGCGCACCCTGCTGGCGGCGGCGCCGGCGGCGGACGAGGACGCGTTGCGCCAGGCGGTGGCGCCCCTGACGCACAAGCCCGTCTGGTCCATGGATCGGCATGCCGTGCTGCGCGCGGGCATGGAGGCGCTGGTGGGCCAGGCCAGCCGGGGCCTGGTGGCGCCGCTGTTCTGGTTCGCGCTGTTCGATCTGCCGGGCCTGATGATGTGGGTGACGGTGGAGGCGGTGGCGGCCACGGTGGGCCACACTTCCCCCCGCTACGCCGCCTTCGGCCGGCCGGCGCGGCGGGCCCTGGGGGTAATGGATTGGGTGCCCGCCCGCCTGACCGTGCTGTTCCTGGCGGCGGGCTGCCTGATCGTGCCAGGCAGCCGCCCGGCCCTGGCACTGGCCGCCCTGCGCACCCATCATATCCAGGGCACGGCGGCCCTGCCGCTCCACGCTGTGGCGCGCGCCCTGAACCTGGCGCTGGCCGGCCCCCGCAAGGAGGGCGAGATCGTGGTCTACGAGGACTGGCTGGGCACTGGCCGCGCCCGCGTCGACACCAGCGACCTGCGCGCCGTCGTCGCCCTCACCAGCGCCGCCAGCCTGATGGCCGTGTGCATCGCACTGTTGGCGCTGGTGTGGGCTTAGCGGTTCCGTCCGCGCTGCCGGTGCGTGAGGAACACCCTTACGGTTGGCTCAGCACCGCTGCCAGGGCCTGCGCCTCCGGCCGGAAGAAGGCGCGGTCCAGCAGGATTTGTTCGGGCGTGGTCTGCTGGCCGTAGAAGATGTCGTTCCATTCCTTGCGCGGGGTGATGACCGAGCCGTCGACGGCCAGGCCGCCGAACAGGCCGCTGGTCTTGGCATAGACGTACATGTCGGCGTCCATGCCCACGCCATAGCCGGCGCCCACCTGGGTGCCCAGCTCGCCCACCGCCACCTTGGCGTCGGCACCCAGTTTCACGCTGCGGTCCATGACGGCGTTCAGGCCCTTGTCGGTCATGATCACCAGCATCATCTGCGCCTGCTGGCCGCCGAACTGCAGGCCGAAGCTGGCCTCCGCCATGGTGTAGAAGGCCGGGCCGCTCCACGACCCGTCGCTGCCGCGCGCCACCAGCACGCCGGTGCCGCCGCCGCCGCCCAGGAAGAAACCGGCCTGGATGACGTTGGGCAGGATCAGCACGCCCTTGGCCCGGTGCAGCAGGCTTTTCAACGGGGCGTACTGCGGGTCGCCCAGCAGGGTCATGGCGGTCAGGCGCGCGCGCTCCACCATCAACTGCGCCTCCGTCACCTCCGCCCGCGCCGGCATCGCGGTTCCCAGCGCCAGCGCGAAACCCGCCGCCGCACCCGCCAACACCTGCCGCCGATCGATCATCGTCCTCATCCTCTTTAGTCGCGGTTCAGCGGGGCTGAACCAGCTTTTGACGTTGTTGGCAGAATTCCTACCATATCTGGGTGCCGCCGCCCATGGTTCAGGGCGACGCCACACCATGGGCCTCACCCTAAAGGGTAACTAAGGCGGCCGTGCGGCACGGGGAGGGGTGATTAGGGGATGCGGTTGACCCAGCGCACGGCCCAGCCGGGGCCGTTCGGCGTGGGGATGCGGTCCAGGCGGGTCAGCGACAGCGGCGCGATGTCCAGGGACAGCGCCGCGGCCGGGGATAGCGACAGCGCCTGGGCCACCGCGGCCCGGATGGGCCCGGCATGGCTGACGCAGACGATGTCACGGTCACCCGCCTGCCGCAGGCTCCAGTCCTCCACCGCCTCGGCGACACGGCGGCACAGCGTGGCGAAGCTTTCCCCCCCTGGCGGGGCGGTGCCGGCGGGATCGGCCCAGAAGGGGGCCAGGTGCGGGTCGCCCGCATCCTCCAGCCCGGCGTAGCTGTGGCCCTGCCAGGCGCCGAAATGCTGCTCCATCAGGCGGGGGTCGGTCTCCGCCTCCGCCGGGGCGGCGGGCACCAGGGCGGTCAGGCGCACCGCCGTTTCCCGCGTGCGGGACAGGGGGCTGGCCAGCCACAGCGCGGGGGTGGGCAGGCGCGCGGCGGTCAGCTGGGCGCTGGACCCCGGCCAGGGGGCCGCCAGCGGCACGTCGGCCTGGCCGGCGATTTGGTGCGGCTGGTCCAGCGGCGCGTGGCGCACCCACCACCAGCGGACCGTTGCCTCCGGCCGTTGGCTCATGGAATGGGGACCGCGCCGCCCAGCGCGCCGGTCACGGCCACCAGGAACAGGATTTCCGCCACCTGCTCGGCGGCGCCGAGCACGTCGCCGGTGATGCCTCCCACCTGGCGGCGGGCCAGCTGGGCCACGACCAGGACGCCGCCGGCCGCTACCGCCAGGACGGCCAGGCGGGTCATGCCCCCATCCATGGGCAGCTTGCCCAGGGTGGTGGCGGCCAGGACGAAGCCGGCCAGCAGCGCCGCCAGGGCGCGGGCGCTGTTGGGTTTGCCCACGCCGGCGCTGTGGCCCACCAGTCGCGCCTCGGGCAGCAGCAGCTTCATGCCCGGCAGGAAGGCGCGGGAATAGGCATGCGCGCCGATCAGGGCCACGGCCACATGGTGGGGGCTGGCGATGGCCGCCAGGGCCAGGGTGCGGGCGGCCACGCTCAGCACCAGGGCGGCGGCGCCATAGGTGCCCACGCGGCTGTCCTTCATGATGGTCAGCTTGGCCTCGCGGTCGCGCCCGCCGCCGAAGCCGTCGGCCACGTCGGCCAGCCCGTCCTCATGCAACGCGCCGGTCAGGCCCATCAGGGCGCCTACGGTCAGCAGTGCCGCCAGCAGGGGCGGGACGTTGACGCTGCTCAGGCCCCAATAGACCAGGCCGCCCACGGCGCCGATCAGGGTGCCGACGATGGGAAACCAGGTCAGCGCCCGGGAATCCAGGTCCTGGGGCCAGGCCCCGCGCCAACGGATGGGCAACCGCGTCAAAAAGATCACGGCGGCTATGAATTCGGCGAAGACACCGCCCAGGCGCGGCCCCGTTGCATCAGTCATGGTTCCGGTATACGGGAAGTCCCGTCCGCCCGCCAGCGCCAGTCCGGCGCCTGATCGCGGGTCCCATCATCGGGCCGGAGCATCATGAGCGACATCCCCTCCTTCGACGAATTCCGCCGCGTCCTGGCCGACCTGCCGGGCCCGGATCTGGAGGCCGCCACCACCGTCATGCAGCGCGAGGTGCAGCTGACCAAGCCGCGCGGCGCCCTGGGCCGGCTGGAAAGCCTGACCGAGTGGCTGGCCACCTGGCAGGGCCGCACGCCCCCCCGGGTGCAGCATCCGCGTGTGGCGGTGTTCGCCGGCAACCATGGTGTGGCGGCGCTGGGCGTGTCCGCCTATCCTTCGGCAGTGACGGCCCAGATGGTGCGCAACTTCACCCAGGGTGGTGCGGCGGTGAACCAGCTGTGTGGCCAGGCCGACGCCGACCTGCGCGTCTATGAGCTGGACCTGGACAACCCCACGGCCGACTTCACCCACGGCCCCGCCATGAGCGAGGAGGCCTGCGCCCGTGCCATGGCCTACGGCATGATGGCGGTGGAGACCGGCATCGACGTGCTGTGCCTGGGGGAGATGGGCATCGGCAACTCCACGTCCGCCGCCGCCCTGTGCCTGGCCCTGTTCGGGGGCAAGGCTGGGGATTGGGTCGGTCCCGGCACCGGCCTGGATGCCGAGGGCGTGGCGCGCAAGGCCGCTGTGGTCGCGGCCGGCGTCCAGGCCAACGCCGATCTGCTGGCCGATCCCTTCCATGTCCTGCGCGCCCTGGGCGGGTATGAGCTGGCGGCCATCGTCGGCGCCATCATGGCGGCCCGCATGGCCCGCACGCCGGTGGTGCTGGACGGCTACGCCTGCACCGCCGCCGCCGCCGTGCTGTTCAAGCTGGACCCCCGCGCCCTGGACCATTGCATCGTCGGCCACCTGTCGGCCGAGCCGGCCCACCGCCGCCTGCTGGACGCTATCGGCCAGGAACCGCTGCTGACCCTGGGCATGCGCCTGGGCGAAGGCTCCGGCGCCGCCCTGGCCCTGCCCCTGCTGCAGGCCGCTGTCGCCTGCCACACCGGCATGGCGACGTTCACCGAGGCCGGCGTGTCCACACGCGGCGCAGAGGGCCGGGCCACGCATTAAAGGCGCTGACACACTCGCCCTCGAAGCGCCAAGGCCCAGTTTCAGCTGGAACTGGGCTAGGCCGCGACTGCGGCCGCCGGAGTTTTGCGGGGAGCGAGAGCGGACTGCAAAACGAGGACAAGCCAAGGGCCGGATGGCCCGCCGGCGCCTGAGGCGAACCAACCAGCCTCTCACGGCCGGTGATACGTCAGCACCCACATGACGCCCACGGCCACCGCCACCAGGCAGGCCAGCATCCAGGTGCGGATGGGGATGGCCACCTTTTCGCCGGGCCCCTTGTCCTTCTTGGGCTTGGCCGGGCGCTCCGAGCCGGCGACGACGGTGGGTTTGGGCCGGCCGCTGCCCTTGTAGGGGTCGTGCAGTTCCACCAGGCGCCAGTCGTAGTTGGACAGCGCGTCCTCGCTCTCGAAATCCACCTGGATCAGGCGGACGTAGCCGCGCCCGTGGCTGCGCACCGCCTCGCTGAATTCCCGCTTGCCCGCCGACAGGCTGTCGACCAGGGCCAGGGTTTCCCACTTTTTGCCCTGGGGCTTCTGCACCGCGAATTTGCGCTGGCTGTCCAAGGAACTTTCTCCACCGGGTGGCATCCCGCCGTCATTATCAATGCCATACGCCCGGGGGCAAGGGCCTGCACGGGTGCGACGCCTTGGCCGATGCGCAATCGCTTGACGCCCGGCATGGTTGCCGCTGCTTAATCCAGGCGACCTTGAGCTTTGGGACGGTCGGGACGATGACGCGGCAGGCGTGGACAGCAAGCGTGGGCGACAGCCCGGATGAGGCGCGGCCGGGGAGCGGGCGCTGGGCGGCGGCGCGCATCAACCTGCGCACCCTCAACACCATCCGCTGGATCGCCATCGCTGGCCAGACCATCACCTTGCTGACGGTGGAGGATCTGGTCGGTGTCGACATCCCGCTGCTGCCGGCCCTGGCGGTGACGGCGGTGTCGCTGCTGATCAACCTGTACGCCGTCGCCCGCCGGCGCCGCAGCCCCTTCCTGACCGAACTGGGCGCCGTCGCCTTCCTGGGCTACGACACCGTGCAGCTCACCCTGTTGCTCCTGCTGACTGGCGGCCTGGAAAATCCCTTCGCCGTCCTGGTCCTGGCGCCGCTGATGGTGGGGGCCAGCATGCTGGCGCGCCGGCTGGTCACGGGCCTCACCGCGCTGACCACCGCCTGTCTCACCCTGCTGTGGGCGTTGGCCATGCCCCTGTCCTGGCCGGCCAGCAACGGCGTCACCCTGTCGCCCATCTATCTGGCCGGCATCTGGGCGGCGCTCACTCTGGCGGCCATTTTCATCGCGACCTACGTCTACAAGGTGGCGCAGTCGGGCCGCGACCTGTCCCAGGCTCTGATCGCCAGCCAAGTGTCGCTGGCCCGCGCCCAGAAGGCGTCCGCCCTGGGCGCCCTGGCGGCGGCGGCGGCCCACGAGCTGGGCAGCCCGCTGGGCACCATCGCCGTGGTGGCCAAGGAGCTGGCCCGCGACATGCCGCCCGACAGCCCCTGGCAGGAGGATGTCCAGCTGCTGCAAAGCCAGTGCGACCGCTGCCGCGTCATCCTGGCCGACCTGGCCCGCCGCCCGGACGCGGAAGGGGAGATGGAGCCCTACGCCCCCCTGGGGCCCGTCCAGGTCATCGAGGCCGTGGCCGCCCCGCACCGGCGGGCGGACGTGACCCTGGACATCACCGTCACCGGGGCGGAGGAGGGGGCGCCGTCTCCCCTGCCGCTGTCGCCGGAACTGCAGCACGGCCTGGGCAACATCATCCAGAACGCCATGCAATTCGCCACCACCCGGGTGGACGTGACCCTGCATTGCGACCCCTCCGCCCTGGTGCTGACGGTGGCGGACGATGGCCCCGGCTTTCCCGTCAGCCTGCTGGAACGGTTGGGGGAGCCCTATGTCTCCGACCGGGATGAACGGTTGGAGCAGGTGCCCGTGCGCGTGGGCGGCGGCGGCACCATGGGGTTGGGCCTGTTCATCGCCCAGATCCTGCTGGAACGCACCGGCGCCATCGTCTCCTACGCCAACGGCCGGCCGGGCAGCACCCCCGTCGGGGCCGGCGCCCAGGTCACCGTGAACTGGAGCGGGCCGCAGCCGGGCGACTGAGGCGGGCGATTGATAAGTCCCAAGACTGGCGGTGAACGGTCCGAAGACAGGCCAAAGGGATGGATAATCGACAGGGCATGGGCCCCGGCGTATTACCGCCCTTGGACGGCCACAATCGCGTGTCCATCTATTCCGGCATAACGGGGCGTCCTTTTGCCGCGTGTCGAAATCGCAGGCAAGCCGTCCCGGACGGCGTAATAAGGTCGTTCATAGCTTTGCAACCGTCCACACAGCACGGCCGGAAAATAAGGGGTTTTCGAGAGATGAGCGTTGAGACCGGTGACGTGATCGATCCCATGCGCCTCGGCTTCACCGGGGACGCGTCGCGCAGCCTGCTGGTGGTGGACGATGACGCCCCCTTCCGCATCCGCCTGGCCCGCGCGCTGGAAAAGCGCGGCTTCGACGTGGTGGCGGTGGACAGCGTCGCGGTGGGCGTGGAGGTGGCGCAGGAGGCCGCCCCGCGCTATGCCGTGGTCGACCTGCGGCTGGCTGACGGCAGCGGCCTGGATGTGGTGAAGGCCCTGCGCGACGCCCGGCCCGAGGCGCGCATCGTCATGCTGACAGGCTATGGCAACATCGCCACCGCCGTCGCCGCCGTGAAGGCCGGCGCCGTGGACTACCTGCCCAAGCCGGCCGACGCCGACGCGGTGGAGGCCGCCCTGCTGACCGACGGGCCCCTGCCGCCGCCGCCGGAACACCCCATGTCCGCCGACCGCGTGCGCTGGGAACACATCCAGCGGGTGTTCGAGCAGTGTGACCGCAACGTCTCGGAAACCGCGCGCCGCCTGAAGATGCACCGCCGTACCCTGCAGCGCATCCTGAACAAGCACGCGCCCAGGACTTGAAGTCGTTTTCCTCAAGCGCCGGCGGGGCCATCCGGCCCCTCGGCTATCCTCGCTGCGCCCTGCGGTGATCGCTGCGGCGCCCGCGGTCGCGGGCTATTCGTCGCTGACGCTCCTCCAGAGCTGGGTTGGGGGCGTTGATCGCTCGATTTGGACGCGCTACCCTGAAAGGGCGGCCGGGGGGCAGAGGAGACCCCAAAGGGGTACCAGAGGGTAATGCTGACCGCGCCCAGGGGCTTGGGCACCGCTCGCGTTAAGCCTATGCGCGAGCCTTAGCCCCGCCGCACCGCTTCTTCAAAAATCGCTGCAGCGGCCTTTGCGTTCCCAGTCGCCGTAGCGGGTGGGCTCGGGGCCGGTGGGGCCGCCGATCTCGCGCACGGGTTCGGGGTTCGCGGCCTCGGCCTTGACGGCTTCGGGGGCGGGCTCGGGCGCCGATGCCGTGGGGGCGACGTGCGCCTTGAACACGGGGGCCTTGGGTTCGGGCAGAGGGGGCTCAGGCAGAGGGGGTAGCTTGCTCATGGGGGTATAATTGGCCCCGCCGTTGGCCGCCGCCAAGGGGTTTTCCGGCATCCCTTCAAATCCATGCCGGAAACGGGGGGCGGGTGGCCGAAAGGGGCCGGTGACAGCGGGCTTTTTCCAGGGTACACCCCGCCCCCATGAATACCGAAACGTTGGCCGCCCGCCGGGTAGTCCTGGATCTCTTGGAAAGCGTGCTGCGCCGCCGCGTGCCGCTGGATGACGCATTGGATCAGCACCGGGGATTGCCGGCGCTGGAGCCGCGCGACCGCGCCTTCGTCCGCCTGCTGACCGCCACCGTCATCCGCCGCCTGGGCCAGATCGACGCCGTGGTCCTGTCGCTGCTGGCGCGGCCGGACCTGCCCAAGGCCGGCGTGCTGGACATCCTGCGCGTTTCCGCCGCCCAACTACTGTTCCTGGGCACCCCCGCCCACGCCGCCGTGGACACGGGCGTGGAACTGGCCGTGGCCAAGGGCCTGGCCGGCATGAAGGGCCTGATCAACGCCGTGCTGCGCCGCCTGGCGCGCGAGGGCGCCGAGCTGCTGGCCGCCCAGGACGCCGGCCGCCTGAACACGCCCGACTGGCTGTGGCTGGCCTGGCGCCAGCACTACGGCACCGGCCACACCCGCGCCATCGTCGACGCCCATCTGGTCGAGGCGCCGCTGGACATCACGGTGAAGGGCGATCCGCGCGCCTGGGCGGAACGGCTGGAGGCGACGGTGCTGCCCACCGGGACCCTGCGCCGCGCCGCCGGCGGGTCGGTCACCGAGCTGCCGGGCTTCAATGAGGGCGCCTGGTGGGTGCAGGACGCGGCTGCGGCGCTGCCCGCCCGCCTGCTGGGCGACGTCGCCGGCCTGACCGTCATCGATTTGTGCGCCGCCCCGGGCGGCAAGACCGCCCAGCTGGCCGCCGCCGGCGCCAAGGTGACGGCGGTCGACCGCTCCGCCCCCCGGCTGGACCGGCTGTCGCGCAACATGGAACGGCTGGGCCTGTCGGTCACCACGGCGGTGGCCGACGCCACCAAGTGGCTGCCGGACGAACCGGTGGACGCCGTGCTGCTGGACGCGCCGTGCAGCGCCACCGGCACCATCCGCCGCCACCCCGACGTGGCGCGGCTGAAAACGCCGGAAGACGTGGGCCGCCTGCAGGGCGTGCAGCGCCGCCTGCTGGATCGCGCCATCGACATGGTGAAGCCTGGCGGCCTGGTGGTCTACTGCACCTGCTCCCTCCAGCCGGAGGAAGGCGAGGAGCAGTTGTCCAAGCTGCTGTCGCGCCGCCTGGATGTCATGGTGGAACCCGTCATTCCGGTCGACTTGGCGTACGACCCGCAGGCGGACGCCACCGCGCTCGCGCCGCTGGTGACCGACAGCGGCGACGTGCGCACCACGCCCGGCCATTGGCCCGAGCTGGGCGGCCTTGACGGATTTTTCATGACCCGCCTGCGCCGCACCGCCTAGCGGTTGGCAAAACAGCCCTTAGTTGATAGGAACCATAGTCACCATGCAGCAGCCGGTACGCATCGCCCCCTCCATCCTGTCGGCCGACTTCGCCAACCTGGGCGCGGAGGTTCGGGCCGTGGACGCTGCCGGCGCCGACTATATCCACATCGACGTCATGGACGGGCATTTCGTGCCCAATCTGACCATCGGCCCCATGGTGGTGCAGGCGCTGCGCCCGCATTCGGCCAAGGTGTTCGACGTTCACCTGATGATCAGCCCGGTGGACAATTTCGTCGCCGCCTTCGCCAAGGCCGGCGCCGACATCATCACCGTGCATCCCGAGGCCGGTGCTCATACCCACCGCACGCTGCAGTTGATCCGCAGCCTGGGCAAGAAGGCCGGCGTGGCGCTGAACCCGGCGACGCCCATCTCGGTGCTGGACTACATTATGGACGACGTCGACATGATCCTGGTCATGTCGGTCAACCCCGGCTTCGGCGGCCAGTCCTTCATCAACAGCCAGAAGGACAAGATCCGGGCCATCCGCCAGCGCATCGACGCGGTGACCGCCGGCACGTCCCGTGTCATCGACCTGGAGGTCGACGGCGGCATCAATGCCGAGATGGCGCCCGTGGCCATCGCGGCTGGCGCCGACGTGCTGGTGGCCGGCACCGCCACCTTCCAGGGCGGCCCGGACGCCTACGCCGACAACATCCGCCGCCTGCGCGGCCCGCTGGTCTAAAGGGGTCGAACGGCGCATGGCCCGTGTCACTTCCGGCATGAGACGGTTCCGCGCCGGCCCCGGCGCGCTGGTCTACCGGACGCCGCTATACGGCGTGCTGCTGAAAAGTCGTGCGCCGCAGGCGCTGGGCGTGGTGCCGGCCGACCCGTGGCCGGGCGACCCCCGCCAGGGTGAGGCGCTGCTGGCTGGCCGCTTCGCCTTCGCGGGAGAAGAGCGCCAGGCCGACCTGCCGCCCTGGCTGGACCTGTCCGCCGGGTCCGCCTGGCTGACCGCGCTGCACGGGTTCGACTGGCTGCGCCACCTGAAGGCCGTGGGCGGCGACGCCGCTCGGCGCCAGGCCCGCGTGCTGGTCACCAGCTGGCTGGACGGTTTCTCCTCCTGGCACGCCGTCGCCTGGGCGCCGGAGGTGACGGCCCAGCGGATCGCCGCCTGGATCGGCGCCCATGATTTCTTCCTGGCCAGCGCCGATGACGGCCTGCGCGCCCGGGTCTTCGACAGCCTGGCCCGCCAGTTGCGCCATCTGGCTCGCCTGGTGCCCGGTCGCCTGCGCGGCGTCGACCTGATCCTGGGCATCAAGGGCATGATCTATGGCGGTCTGTGCCTGCCGGGGCGCGTGCGCACCGCCCAGCGGGCGCTGTGGCTGCTGAACCGCGAGCTGGCGCGCCAGGTCATGGCCGACGGTGGCCATGTGCAGCGCAGCCCATCGCTGCAATTGCAGGTGCTGCGTCACCTCATCGACATCCGCGGGGTGTTGCGCGCCGCCCGGGCCGACATGCCGGACGCGCTGCAGCACACCATCGACCGCCTGACCCCCACCCTGCGTTTCTTCCGGCATGGCGATGGCGGTCTCGCCCTGTTCAATGGCGGGTGCGCGGAAGACCCGGCCTTCATCGATACGGTGCTGAGCCAGGCGGACGCGCGCGGCCGGCCCCTGCGCTCCGCCCCCCATGTGGGGTTTGAGCGGCTGGCGGCGGGCCGCACCTGCGTGCTGTTCGACGCCGGCGCGCCGCCCCCCGCGGGCCTGGACGCCCGTGCCCATGCCGGCACCCTGTCGTTTGAAATGAGCGTGGGGCGGGAGCGGCTGATCGTCAACTGCGGCGGCCATCCGTCGGAAACCGGCGCGTGGCGCGGCGCGCTCGCCTCCACCGCCGCCCACTCCACCCTGGTGGTGGCCGATACCAATTCGGCCTCGGTGCGGGAGGATGGCGGCCTGGGCCGTCGCCCGCATCCCGTCGAGGCCAAGCGGCGGGAAACCGGCGGCGCCGTGCTGGTGGAGGCCGCGCACGACGGTTACCGCGACGGCTTCGGCCTGATCCACCATCGCCGCCTGTACCTTGCCGAAAGTGGCGAGGACCTGCGGGGCGAGGACAAGCTGGAGGGCGGGTCGGGCGGCCAGTCCTACACCCTGCGCTTCCATCTGCATCCCGGTGTCCACGCCAGCCTGTCCCAGGGCGGTGACGGCGTGCTGCTGCGTCTGCCGTCGGGCGCCGGGTGGCGCCTGCGTCTGTCGGGCGGCGTGGTGGGGCTGGAGGAAAGCGTCTACCTGGGCGACGGGCCCGAGCCGCGCGGCACCTTGCAGGTCACCGTGCGCGGCCAGACCGCCCCCGGCGGCGCCACCGTGAAATGGGCCCTGCGCCGCGAGAAGAAGGCCGAGGGCGCCGACCCCTGATCACTCCTGTCCGAATTTCCCCTGAGCCCGGCTTGCTGCCGGGCTTTCTCTTTTCCCCAAGTCCATCCAAGCCGGATTGCCATCATGACCAGCCCCGATCTCGTTCCCCTGCGCCGCGCCCTCATCTCCGTGTCCGACAAGACCGGCCTGATTGAGCTGGGCCAGGCCCTGGCCGCGCGCGGCGTGCATATCCTGTCCACCGGCGGTTCCGCCCAGCGCCTGGCCGAGGCCGGCGTGCCCGTGACCGAGGTGGGCGACCACACCGGCTTCCCCGAGATGATGGATGGCCGGGTGAAGACCCTGCACCCGCGCATCCATGGCGGCATCCTGGCCCGCCGCGATGACGAGGGGCATGTGGCGGCCATGAACGCCCATGACATTCCCGGCATCGACCTGGTGGTGGTGAACCTCTACCCCTTCGAGGCCACGGTGGCGAAGGGCGCGGATTTCGAGACCTGCATCGAGAACATCGACATCGGCGGCCCCAGCCTGATCCGCGGTGCCGCCAAGAACCACGACTTCGTGGCGGTGGTGACCGACCCGTCCGACTACGCCCCCCTGCTGGCGGAACTGGCCGCCCATGACGGCCAGACCACGCTGGACCTGCGCCGCCGGCTGGCCGCCAAGGCCTATGCGCGTACCGGCGCCTATGACGCCGCCATCGGCGCCTGGTTCGCCAATCGCCTGGGCCAGACCTGGCCGGAGAGCGTGACCGTGTCCGGCACGCTGCGCCAGACCTTGCGCTATGGTGAGAACCCGCACCAGACGGCCGCCTTCTACGTGACGGGGGAGCGCCGTCCCGGCATCGCCACCGCCACCCAACTGCAGGGCAAGGAGCTGTCCTACAACAACCTGAACGACACCGACGCGGCGTTCGAGCTGGTGGCCGAGTTCGAGCGTCCCGCCATCGCCATCATCAAGCATGCCAACCCCTGCGGCGTGGCCGAGGGGGATGACCTGCCCGGCGCCTATGCCCGCGCGCTGGCCTGTGACCCCGTTTCCGCCTTTGGTGGCATCATCGCCGCCAACCGCACGCTCGACGCCGTGACGGCCGAGGCCATATCCCGGCTGTTCGCCGAGGTGGTGATCGCGCCCGACGCGGACGAGGCGGCCCGCGCCGTGCTGGCATCCAAGAAGAACCTGCGCGTATTGCTGACCGGCGACCTGCCCAACCCGGCCCAGGCCGGCACCCTGATCAAGACCGTGGCCGGCGGCTTCCTGGCCCAGAGCCGGGATGACGGCCGTGTCCTGCCGACCGACCTGAAGGTGGTGACCAAGCGCGGCCCGACGCCGAAGGAATTGGCCGACCTGCTGTTCGCCTTCCGCGTCGGCAAGCACGTCAAGTCCAACGCCATCGTCTATGCCAAGGACCTGGCCACCGTGGGCATCGGCGCCGGCCAGATGAGCCGAGTCGACAGCAGCCGCATCGCCGCCATCAAGAGCCGCGAGGCGGCACAGGCCGCGGGCCTGTCCGAGCCGGGCACCAAGGGCAGCGTGGTGGCGTCCGACGCCTTCTTCCCCTTCGCCGATGGCCTGATCGCCGCGGCGGAGGCCGGTGTCACCGCCGTCATCCAGCCCGGCGGCTCCATGCGTGACCAGGAGGTGATCGACGCGGCGGACGAGCGCGGCCTGGCCATGGTATTTACCGGGATGCGTCATTTCCGTCACTGACGGGCGTAGGAATGTCGGCGATGGTCCGTATCAAGGCATCGGCCATCGTCGGCGTTTCCCTCGGTCCCACCTTGGGGCTGATCGTTCAGGGGTGGCGATGACCTGAGGGGTACGCCCGGGACTGCCTGCGATGGGGGGCAGAAGCCTGGGCCAATAAGGACTGGGCCGCCCGTATGACAGTCTCCGCGCCAGACCATGCCATTCCGGCAGGCGTCGCCCATTCCGCACCCGCCGCCGGCGATCCGCCGGAGGGGGTGGCGACCCCCAGCGTTCCCCTGATCCCCTCCGCCGGCCGGCCGGTGGCGGCCTTGTTGCTCATGAGCCTGGTGCTGACCCTGCTGGTCTTCGCCTGGGCCGCCTGGGACCATCACCGCCGGGTTTGGGACGATGCCCGCGACCAGGTGGTGGACGTGACCCATGTTCTGGAAGAACACGCGGGCAAGATCTTCAGCATCCACGCCGCCAGCCTGCGGTATGTCGAACGCTTGGTGGACGATGCCGGCTGGAAGGAAATCGCCGGTGACAGCCGATTCTATGACCGGCTGCGCGAGATTTGGCAGGCCTCGCCGGAGTTGGAGGGCGTGTGGGTGGTCGATCCCACCGGCATCGTCCGCGTCAACACCATGCAGTGGCCGACGCCGGCGCTGGATGTCAGCGATCGGGAGTATTTCCGCGCCCAGCTGAAACCAGGCAGCGGCATCTATATCGGCCAGCAGCTGCGCGGCCGCCTGTCCGGCCAGCCCTTCCTGCCCATCAGCCAGCGCATGCAGACGCTGGACGGCCGGTTCAACGGCGTGGCCCAGCTGTCCCTCAGGCCGGACTATTTCATTTCCTTCTACCGGTCGCTGTTCGCGGGTGAGCCCAAGACCATGCTGCTGATTCGGGAGGATGGCGCCCTGCTGTTGCGCGAACCCGCCGCGTCGGACGACAGCCTGCAGCAGGGCTCCTATCCCGGCTTCATCCAGGCGCCGGTGGATGCCGCCGGCACCTTCATCCTCACCTCTCCCATCGACGGTGTTGAGCGTCTGTACGCCCGCCGCAAGGTGCCCAACCTGCCGCTATACGTCGTCTATGGCATCACCACGGACAGCATTGCCAGCGAATGGGAGGGCCGGGCCCTGATCTACGCCGCCGTGGCCGTGCCGGCCTCGCTGGCGCTGATGCTCGTGGCGTGGATCGCCATCCGGCGGTCCCGCGACCTGGTGCGCGCCGACCGCATCCTGCGCCAGGCCAACACCGTGCTTGAGGCGCGGGTGGCCGACCGCACCCGCCACCTGGACAAGGCCCTGGCGGAACGGGAGATGCTGCTGCGCGACACGCATCACCGGGTAAAGAACAATCTCCAGGTCGTTTCCAGCCTGCTGCAACTGCAGGCCAGCATGAACCCCGCGCTGCGCCCGGTGCTGGGCGACGCCCTGCGCCGCATCCAGGCCATGGGGATCTTGCACGAACAGCTGCACCGCGCCACCGATGTCGACGTGGTGCCGCTGGACCGCGTGATCACGGCCCTGGCGCGCGAGATCGACAACATCCACCAGGGGGAGGGAACCCCGGCGGATGAGGCGCGCCGCGTGACCCTGGCGCTGGCGGTGGAGCCGCTGGCGACGGACCTGACGGCCTCTGTGCCCGTCACCCTGGTATTGAACGAGGTGCTATCCAACGCCTTCAAGCACGCCTATCCCGGCGGGCGGGGCGGCGCCCTGTCCGTCACCTTGCGGCGGGAGGGGGAGGAGGGCGTGCTGACCGTGACCGACGATGGCATCGGCATGCCGGACGCCACCGTCCGGGCCGGGCGCAAGAGCCTGGGCCTGCTGCTGATCGACGCCTTCACCCGCCAACTGCGGGGCAGCTTCCGCTACGAAGACGGTGCGCCCGGCACGCGGTTCACGTTGCGCTTCCCGCTGGGATAACCGGCATTGGCATAGTATGCCAATAGGGGTTAAGCTTCCGGCTCCGCCCTTGCCGCAGGAGGAATCCCTATGCCGACACGCAACGTGGTGCTGACCGACCATCATGAGCAGGTCATCGAAACCCTGGTGCGATCTGGCCGCTATCAGAACGCCAGCGAGGTCCTGCGCGCCGGCCTCCGGCTGGTGGAACGGGAAGAAGAGGTACATGCCGCCAAGCTCAGGGCGCTGAGCGAAGCGGCGGAGGTGGGGCGCCGGGATATCGCGGAAGGCCGGTTTGATCTGCTGGAAAGCGATGCGGACCTGGAAAATTACATCGCCAATTTGGGCGGTGAAGCTGCTAGCAAGCGCTGATCACATATGATCGACATCCTGCGCGTTCTTCACGATGCCATGGATTTGGAACGGCACGTTTCAGGCATTTCCGAAGACAGCCCCTGAAACGCGAACCGGCCGCCCTTTGTGGGAGCGGCCGGCGTGGCAATCGAACCTTTGATTTCAGCGATCAGCCGTCGCCCATCTTGAGGGCGGCGATGAAGGCGCTCTGCGGGATTTCGACCTCGCCGAACTGCCGCATGCGCTTCTTGCCTTCCTTCTGCTTGTCCAGCAGCTTGCGCTTGCGGCTGATGTCGCCGCCGTAGCACTTGGCCAGCACGTCCTTGCGCATGGCGCTGATGGTCTCGCGGGCGATGACGCGGCTGCCGATGGAGGCCTGCACGGCGATCTTGAACAGCTGGCGCGGGATCAGCTCCTTCAGCCGCTCGCACAGCAGGCGGCCACGGTGTTCAGCCTGGCTGCGGTGGACGATGGTCGACAGCGCGTCCACCGGCTCCGCGTTCACCAGGATGGACATCTTGACCAGGTCGCCGGTCTCGTACCCGTCCATCTGGTAGTCGAAGCTGGCATAGCCGCGGCTGATGGACTTCAGCCGGTCATAGAAATCGAACACCACTTCGTTCAGCGGCAGCTTGTAGACCAGCATGGCGCGCCCGCCGACATAGGTCAGGTCGATCTGCTGGCCGCGCCGCTCGGTGCACAGTGCCAGGATGCCGCCCAGATACTCGTCGGGCAGCATGATGGTGGCGCGGATCCACGGCTCGTCGATGTGGTCGATGCGGATGGGGTCCGGCATGTCGGCCGGGTTGTGCATGTCGATGACCGACTTGTCGGTCATGTGCATCTTGTAGATGACGCTGGGCGCCGTCGTGATCAGGTCGAGGTTGAACTCGCGCTCCAGGCGCTCCTGGATGATCTCCAGGTGCAGCAGGCCCAGGAAGCCGCAGCGGAAGCCGAAGCCCAGGGCGGCCGACGTCTCCGCCTCGAACTGGAAGCTGGCGTCGTTCAGGGCCAGCTTGCCCAGGCTCTCGCGCAAATGCTCGAACTCGGCGGCGTCGGTGGGGAATAGGCCGCAGAACACCACGGGCACGCTGGGCTTGAAGCCTTCCAGCGGCTCGGCCGCGGGGCGGCGGTCCTCGGTGATGGTGTCGCCGACCTTGGTTTCGCGGATGTCCTTGATGCCGGCGGTGATGAAGCCCATCTCGCCCGGCCCCAGGCGGCCCGACTGCACGGCCTTGGGCGTGAAGTGACCGACGCGGTCGGCTTCCTTCGCGGCGCCCGTGGCCATCATGCGGATCTTCTGGCCCACCTTCAGTTCGCCATCGACGACGCGCACCAGGATGACCACGCCCAGGTAGGGGTCGTACCAGCTGTCGACCACCAGGGCCTTCAGCGGCGCGTCCAGCTCGCCCTTGGGCGGCGGCAGGCGTTTGACGATGGCTTCCAGCACGTCCTTGATGTTCAGGCCGGTCTTGGCCGAGATCATGACGGCGTCGCTGGCGTCCAGGCCGATCACGTCCTCGATCTGCTGCTTGATGCGGTCGGGTTCGGCCGCCGGCAGGTCGATCTTGTTCAGGACCGGGACGATTTCATGGTTGTGGTCGATGGCCTGGTAAACGTTGGCCAGCGTCTGCGCCTCCACCCCCTGCGAGGCGTCGACCACCAGCAGCGACCCTTCGCACGCCGCCAGCGAGCGCGAAACCTCATAGGCGAAGTCGACGTGGCCGGGCGTGTCCATCAGGTTCAGCTGATAGGTCTGCCCGTCATCGGCCTTGTAGTTCAGGCGCACGGTCTGCGCCTTGATGGTGATGCCGCGCTCGCGCTCGATATCCATGCTGTCGAGCACCTGCTCGCGCATCTCGCGGGCGTCCAGGCCGCCGCAATACTGGATCAGGCGATCGGCCAGGGTCGACTTGCCGTGGTCGATATGGGCGATGATGGAGAAATTGCGGATGTGCGAAAGGTCGGTCATGACGGGCCGGTCTGGGAAAATTCCCGCGACCATAGGATGCCCCGCGTCCCGGCGCAACCGCGGGGTTGGCGGGGCGTTCATGTGCTATCCGGCGATCGCCGCCGCCAGATGGCGCAAGTCTGGAACCGTCACAGTCGGTGGAATGCCCCAGGGATCGAACAGCGCCTCGGGGGACCGCTTCACCCAGGCGGCGCGCCAACCGGCGGAAAGGGCGCCGATGACATCGAAGGGATTACTGGACACCAGCCAGGTTTCGGCACCCGTGGCGCCGGCCGTTCGCAGGAAATGGCTGTAGACGGCGGGGTTGGGCTTGAATGAGCGCAGGTCGTCCGTGCTGACGATGTCCAGGAACAGGTCGGTGACGCCGGTGGTATCCAGCAGGGTGCGCACCGCCTCCGCGGTCCCGTTGGAAAAGGCGTAAAGGCGGAAGCCGGCCGCGCGCAACTGGGCCAGGCCATCCGCCACGTCGCCGAAGGCCGGCAAGGTGCGGTAGCCCTCCAGCAGGGTCGTCCGCTGATCCGGGCTGAGCGGCGTTTGGTAGCGGGCGCTGGTGTGGTCCAGGGCCTGGGCGGTGCAAATGCTGAGGGGCGCGTAGTTCTGCATCAGGGCGCGGCGGAAGGTGTATTCCAGCTGCCGTTCCCGCCAGGCGCGGGAGAACTCCGCCGCCTTGTCCCCGACCATGTCCCGCAGCGTCGCCACCAGGCCCTGGGTGTCGATCAGCGTGCCGTACACGTCAAAGGCCAGTGTCACCGCCATCGCTACCCTCCTTGGTGTGGGCGCTGATCTTACCCCGCTCGCACCTTGGCCACGAAGCCGGCCACCTGGTGGCGCAGATGGTCGGACTGGCTGACCAGATCCTGGGCGGCGTGCAGCACGTCGGTCGCCATGGTGCCGGTCTCGCTGGCGGCGCGGGTGACCTGGCCGATGGTGCTGGACACGTCGGAGGTGCCGGCGGCGGCCTGGGCCACGCTGCTGGCGATCTCGTTCGTGGCGGCCCCCTGCTGCTCCACGGCGGCGGCGATGGTGGTGACGATGTCGCTGATGCGGCCGATGGTGCCGCTGACGCCGTGGATGGCCCCGGCGGCGTTGCCGGCCACCGCCTGGATCTCGCCGATCTGGGCGCTGATCTCCTCCGTCGCCTTGGCCGTCTGGGTGGCCAGGGTCTTCACCTCGCTGGCGACCACGGCGAAGCCCTTGCCCGCCTCGCCGGCGCGCGCCGCCTCGATGGTGGCGTTCAGCGCCAGCAGGTTGGTCTGGCTGGCGATATCGCTGATCAGGCGCACCACGTCGCCGATCTTGCGCGCCGCCTCCACCAGGCCGCTGACCGTGTGGTTGCTGCGTTCCGCCTCCACCACCGCATTTTGGGCGATCTGCGAGGATTCCTCGACCCGCCGCCCGATCTCCTGGATGCTGGCGGACAGTTGCTCCGCCGCCGCCGCCACGGTGTTGACGTTGCCGGCCGCGGCCTCCGCCGCGCCCGCCACGGCCAGGGTCTGGTGGTTGGTCTGCTCCGCGATGGCGGACAGGCCCTTGGCGTTGCCCTGCATGCGGTCGGCTGCCCCCGCGACGCCTTCCACCACCTGGTTCATGCTGGTCTCGAACTCATCGGCCAGGTGGGCCAGGGCGGCATGGCGCTCGGCCTGCGCCTGGGTCTTCAGCGTCTCCTGCTCATGACGCAGGGTGTCGGCCTCCACCATCGCGCTTTGGAAGATGCGCAGGGCGCGGACGGTGGCGCCGATCTCGTCCCGCCGCTCGGTCGCCCGCACCTCCACGGTCTGGTCGCCGTCGGCCAGGGCGGTCATGGTGTCGACGATGCGTTTCAGCGGCCGCGACACGCCGGCCCAGGCGATCCACAGCGCCAGCGCCATGACCACGACGGCGCCGGACAGGCCGGCCGTCAGCGTCACCCAATAGGTGCGCTCGTTGCGGGCCTTGGCGGCCGCCTCGCCCTTGGCCAGGTTCTCGTCCACCGCCTTGGTGATGACGGTCAGGCGGTCCAGCAGCTTGGACAGGCGGATGTCGAACTCATCGGTCAGGGTGGCGGCGCCGGCCTTGACGTTGCCGGCCAGCATCTGTTCGCGCGCCTCCTCCGCGAACTTCATCATGGCCTTGAACTCATCCCTGGCCATGGCCAGGTCGTCCTTGGTCCCCGGGTTCAGCTTGGCGACGCTGTCCAGGTACTTGGACAGGTCGCTGGCCTGCTGACCGATCTCATCCTTCATGCTGTCGATGATGAACTTGTCGGTTTCGGCCACCATCATGTAGCTGATGCGGCCGATGTTGGCCGCGGCGCCATTGGCGCGGTCGATGGCCTTCAGTGCCTCCGCCTCGCCATGCAGCAGGTGCTGGTACTGGGCCGCACCCGTGTTCATCTGCGACAGGGTGTAAAGCGAGGTGCCCAGCGTCACCAGCCCCATCAGGATCAGGGGCAGCAGCAGCTTCTGGATGATGGGCAGGTCCCGGAAAAACCTCATGCAGCCTCTCCTCCCCGAGGATGACGCCAGTCTTGGCGTCAGTGTCCGCTTTTTATCGTTGGAAGGATAGTAAGCGGCGGGGAAGGCAAGGGCGCAAGAGGGTTCGGTCGCCTAAAATTCACAATAAATTGACCGGGAAAGAAGGGCGCCCCCGAACCCCAGGGGGCGCCTACTGCGGCTTCGGCGGTTCTGTGTCAGCCGCGCAACACGGCGCCCGTCGTCTTGGTGACGGCGGCGACGACTTTGGCGGCCACGGCTTCGATTTCCGCGTCCGTCAGGGTCTTGTCCACCGGTTGCAACGTGACCGACAGGGCGATGGACTTGAAGCCGGTTTCGACTCCGGGGCCCTGATAGACGTCAAACAACTGCACGCCGGTGATCAGGGCCTTGTCGGCCCCCTTGGCGGCGCGGATCAGGCGGTCGGCCTCCACGCCGGCCTCCACCACGAAGGCGAAGTCGCGGCTGATGGGCTGGAAGGCCGACAGCTCCAGCTTCGGTTTCTCCGTCCCGCCCTTCTTCTTCGGGGTGGGGATCAGGTCCAGGAACACCTCGAACGCCACCAGCGGGCCCGTCAGGTCCAGGGCCTCCAGCACCGCCGGGTGCAGTTCGCCGAAGCGGGCCAGCACGGTGGGGCCCAGCCGCAGGCAGCCGGAGCGGCCCGGGTGGTACCAGCCGGGCGCGTCGGTGGAGACGACCAGGTTGGCGGTGGGGGCGCCGGCGGCCTCCAGCGCCGCGATGGCGTCGGCCTTGGCGTCATAGGCGTCCACGGGGCGGGTGCCCTTGGCCCAGTGGCGGGCCACGGCCAGGCCGGCGCGCACACCGGCGGCGATCAGGTCCTGCCCCTTCTCGCTGCCGTCGCGGAAGGCGGGGCCCACCTCAAACAGCGCCAGGTCGGCATAGCCGCGCGCGGCGTTGCGGCCAGCGGCTGCCGCCAGGTTGGCCAGCACCGACGGGCGCATGACGGCGAGGTCGGCGCTGATGGGGTTCAGCAGGGCCAGCTCATCCGGCGCGCCGCCGAACAGCTTGGCCGTCTCCGGCGCCAGGAAGGACCAGGTGATGGCCTCCAGCATGCCGCGGCCGGCCAGCAGGCGGCGCACGGTGGCGGTGCGGCGCTGCTTGGGCGTGACGGCGACCTTGGGCAGGCCCTCGTCGCGCGGCAGGCTGGTGGTGGGGATGGTGTCGAAGCCATGGATGCGCAACACCTCCTCGACCAGGTCGGCCTCGCCCTGCACGTCGGCGCGCCAGGACGGCGGCACGGCATGGATCAGGCCGTCCTTCTGGCTGGTCTCGAAGCCCAGGGCGTTCAGGATGCGCAGCTGGTCGGCTTCCGCCACGTCCACGCCGCCCAGATGGGCCACGCGGGCGGGGCGCAGGGTCAGGGGCCGGCGCCAGGCGGGTTCGGCACCGGCCACGAAGACCTCCCCGGCCTCGCCGCCGCAGATCTCCAGCACCAGGCGGGTCGCCTGCTCGATGCCGCTGACGACGCTGGACGGGTCCACGCCGCGCTCGAAGCGATAGCGGGCGTCGCTGTCGATCTGCAGGGCGCGGCCGGCCTCCGCCACCTTGGCGGGCTCGAACAGGGCGGATTCGATGATGACGTCGGTGGTCGTCTCCGACACGCCGGTGCTCTCCCCACCCATGACGCCGCCCAGGGACAGGACGGCGCCGCTGGCGTCGGCGATGACGGCCAGGCCGGCGGGCAGGGTGTATTCCTTGCCGTTCAGGGCCAGCAGGGTCTCACCCGCCTTGCTGTCGCGCACGGTCAGGTCGCCCTGGACCTTGGCGGCGTCGAAGACGTGCAGCGGACGCACCTGGTCCAGGGTCATCAGGTTGGTGATGTCCACCAGGGCGGAGATGGGACGCAGGCCCACGGCGGCCAGCTTGTCCTGCAGCCATTGCGGGCTGGGGCCGTTGCGCACGCCGCGCACCACGCGGGCGGCGAACTGCGGGCAGGTCGCCGTTTCCAGCGCCACCTTGACCGGGGCGGTGAAGACGCCGGGCACGGGCGCGCTGTTCAGCGGCTTCAGCGTGCCGACACTGGCCGCCGCGAGGTCGCGGGCGATGCCATGCACGCCGGCGCAGTCGACGCGGTCGGGGGTCAGCGAGATCTCGATAAGGGCGTCGTCCAGCTTGCGCCAGGCGGCGAAGCTGGCGCCCACCGGCGCCTCCTCCGGCAGCTCGATGATGCCGTTGTGCTCATCCGACAGGTTCAGCTCGCGCTCGGAGCACAGCATGCCCCGGCTTTCCACGCCCCGGATGGCGCCCACCTTCAGCGTGTCGCCCGTGGCGGGGATGACGGCCCCGGGACTGGCGAACACCACGGTGATGCCGGCGCGGCAGTTGGGGGCGCCGCACACCACCTGGATGGGCTCGCCCTTGCCGGTGTCGACCATGGCGACGCGCAGCTTGTCGGCGTTGGGGTGCTTCTCCGCCGACAGCACCTTGGCGATGACGAAGGGCGCCAGCGCCTTGCCGGTGTCCTCCACGCCCTCGACCTCCAGGCCCAGGGATGTGAGCTTGTCGGTGATGACGTCCAGCGGGGCGTCGGTTTCAAGGTGCTGCTTCAGCCAGGAAAGGGTGAACTTCATCGCTACCTGCCGTTCTTCGGGTGGGGCGCCTGGCGTCTCGACGCCGGCTGCCGCTCTTTAAGGGTGGGTTATCGGGTGAGACCTTGGGCCAGGCTGGGCACATCCAGGGGCACGAAGCCGTAGTGCTTCAGCCAGCGCAGGTCGGCCTCGAAGAAGGTGCGCAGGTCGGGGATGCCGTACTTCAGCATGGCCACGCGCTCGATGCCCATGCCGAAGGCGAAGCCCTGCCAGCGGGTGCTGTCGATACCGCAGTTTTCCAGCACCTTGGGGTGGACCATGCCGCAGCCCAGAATCTCCAGCCAGTCGCCGTAGTTGCCCAGCTTCAGCTCGCCGCCCTTGCGGGAGCAGCCGATATCCACCTCCGCCGACGGTTCGGTGAAGGGGAAGAAGCTGGGGCGGAAGCGCAGGGGCAGGTCGTCCACCTGGAAGAAGGCGCGGCAGAACTCCAGCAGCGTGCCCTTCAGATGGCCCATGTGGATGTTCTCCCCGATCACCAGACCTTCGATCTGGTGGAACATGGGGGTGTGGGTCTGGTCATAGTCGGACCGGTAGGTGCGGCCGGGCGCGATGATGCGGATGGGCGGCTCCCCCGCCAGCATGGTGCGGATCTGCACCGGGCTGGTGTGGGTGCGCAGCACGCGGGTGCCCCCGTCCGGCCCGTTGGGCAGGTAGAAGGTGTCGTGCATCTGGCGCGCCGGATGCTCCGGCGGGATGTTCAGGGCGGTAAAGTTGTTGAAGTCGGTCTCGATGTCCGGCCCTTCCGCCACGGTGAAGCCCATGTCGGCGAAGATGGCGATCATCTCTTCCACCGTCTGGCTGATGGGGTGGACGCGGCCCTCGACCTCGGGGCGGGCCGGCAGGCTGACGTCGATGCGCTCCGCCTCCAGCCTTTGCGCCAGGGCTTCGGCCTTCAGCACCTGACGGCGGGCGTCCAGCGCCTGGCTGATCTCTTCCTTCACGGCGTTCAGGGCCTGGCCGCGTTCCCGCCGCTCATCCGGCGTCAGCGATCCCATGTCCTTCATCAGGCCGGTGATGCGGCCCTTCTTGCCCAGGGCGTCCACCCGCACCTCTTCCAGGGCGGCCAGGTCGGGGGCGGCGGCAGCGGCGGCCAGCAGGTCGGCCTTGAGGCTGTCGAGGATGTTCATCGCAACGATCCGTCTTCTCGGGGGCAGTGGGGGCAAACTCGGGGCGATACTATCAACGGCACCAGGCTTTGACTCGTGCCGTTGTGGCCGGCGACTGCCGGCCCCGCAGCGAGTACCGCAGGGCGCGAGCCGAGGAAGCCAAGCGGCCGGATGGCCGCGCCCGGCGTTTGAGGGAATAAAAAAAGGGGAGCGGGCCCGCCGGGCCTGCTCCCCTTCTTATCAGCACCGTTGATCCGGGTAGGATCAAGCGGCCTTGAGAGCGGCCTGGGCTTGATCGACCAGGACCTTAAACGCCTCCGGCTCGCGCGCGGCGATGTCGGCGAGGACCTTGCGGTCAACGTCGATGGCGGCGCGCTTCAGGCCGTGCATGAACTGGCTGTAGGTCAGGCCGTGGATGCGGGCACCGGCGTTGATGCGCTGGATCCACAGGGCGCGGAAGTTACGCTTCTTGGCGCGACGGTCGCGGTAGGCGTAACGAAGCGCCTTCTCGACCTTCTCGATCGCGATACGGAAGCAGTTGTTGGAACGACCCCGGTAGCCCTTGGCCAGCTTCAGGATCTTCTTGTGACGGGCGTGGGTGGTCACGCCCCGCTTAACGCGAGCCATGGTTCAGCCCTCCTTACGGTACCCGGATGAAATTCTTGGTGATGATGATACCGTCCTGCTTGGACAGGGTCATCATGCCGCGGGCGTTCCGCTTCATCTTCTGCGGACGCTTGCGCATGCCGTGGCGCTTGCCGGCGGCCTGGGCGCGAACGAGACCGGAGGCGGTCAGCTTGAACCGCTTCTTCGTCCCGCTGTGATTCTTCAGCTTGGGCATTTTGGTTCCTCACGAAAGAATAACCGCCCCGAAGGACGGCGGTGGACTCATCTGAGCGGGTGGGCATGCCCTGGACCTTTCGGCCCGGCCTCGCCGCCAAAATGAAGCGCGGTTTGTACACGGGGTACGGGCCCATGGCAAGGGCCGAGAGCGGCGGAATGACTCATTTCCAGGCACATCCGCCCCTTGCCGGACACAGGGCTGGGGCCCATTTCTGAAACCTGCCGCATCCCCGAGGGAGTCCCGTCCATGCCCGAGCTGTACACCATAGGGTATGAGAAGGCGGGCCAGCCGGCGTTGGTGGAGCGCCTGGTACGGGCCGGCGTGCGCACGTTGATCGACGTGCGGGAGCTGCCGTTGTCGCGCCGCGCCGGCTTTTCCAAGGGCCCGTTGTCGGCGGCCCTGCGCCAGGCGGGCATCGAGTATCTGCACCTGAAGGCGCTGGGCACGCCCAAGGAGGGGCGCTTGGCCGGCCGCGCCGGCAACCAGCCGCTGTTCTGGTCCATCGTCGATCAGGCGCTGGCCCGGCCGGAGGCGCAGTATGAGCTGGGCGTGGCCGCCGCCACCGCGCTGAACCAGGGCCCGGCCTGTCTGCTGTGCCTGGAGGATGACCCACACATCTGTCACCGCTCCCGCGTCGCGGCCGACATGGCGGCGGGTTGGGGCTTCGACGTGCGCCACCTGGCGGTGGACGCGGCCTTTTAGCCCCCCGCATTTCACCGCCCGCAATTTACCTATCGGACGCCGCACGGCGGACACAAAGGGCGGCGACAAGAGCCTTGGGGCCGGCGGATGGGAAACCCGAAAGGGACGCTGGCCCAACGGACAGCTAGTCCAAGGGCTTGGGGCTAGGGTAAGCCTCAGGCGAACGAGGTCAACGGGGGCGCCGGCAGGCGGTCCGCCCGGGGGGAGCAAGTCGGCCAGTGCATCACGTCGACACCATCATCTTCGCGCTCGGGTCGCTGCTGATGCTGGCCATTCTGGCCGGCCGCGCCTCCTCCCGCGTCGGCGCCCCGCTGCTGCTGGTGTTCCTGGCTCTGGGCATCGCCGTCGACAAGCTGGCCAACTTCCAGTTCAACGACTACCGCCTGGCCTCGCTGGTCGGGTCCATCGCCATCGCCGTCATCCTGTTCGATGGCGGGCTGCGCACACCCAGGGCGGTGTTCAAGGTGGCGCGCTGGCCGGCCCTGGTCCTGTCCACCATCGGCGTGCTGATCACGGCCGGCGTTACCTGCGTGGTGGCGCGCTGGCTGCTGGGCGTTGGGTGGGCCCAGGGTTTCCTCATCGGCTCCATCGTCGCCTCCACCGACGCGGCGGCCGTCTTCCTGTTGCTGCATCAACGGGGCCTGCGCCTGCGCCCCCGCGTCTCCGCCCTGCTGGAGGTGGAGTCGGGCCTGAACGATCCCATGGCGGTGTTCCTGACGCTGCTGTCCATCCATGCGGTGCAGGGGGCGGGCTTCGGCTGGGCGCAACTGGGACAGTTCGCGCTGGAGATGGGCGGCGGCGGCATCATCGGCATCGCCGGCGGGTTCGCCCTGTCCGCCCTCATCAACCGGCTGGAACTGTCGGCCGGCCTGTATCCCATCCTGGCCCTGGCGGGCACGCTGTTCATCTTCGGCGCCACCCAGACCATCGGCGCATCCGGCTTCCTGGCCGTCTACCTGGCGGGTTTCATCATCGGTAACCGCCGGGTCAAGGCGCGCCAGATCATCGAGCGCTTCCACGACGGTCTGGCGTGGCTCAGCCAGATTTCCCTGTTCCTCATGCTGGGGGTGCTGGTCTCCCCCGACACGCTGGTGCGCGTGGCGTTGCCGGCCCTGGTGGTGGCGGTGGCGCTGATCCTGGTGGCGCGCCCCCTGGCCGTCACCCTATGCCTGTCCTTCTTCGGCTTTGCCTGGAACGAAAGGCTGTTCATCTCCTGGGTGGGGCTGCGCGGGGCGGTCCCAATCTTCCTTGGCCTGCTGCCCGTGCTGTCCGGCCTGCCGGGGGCGGAAACCTATTTCGGCATCGCCTTCGCCGTGGTGCTCCTGTCCCTGCTGGCCCAGGGATGGACCATCGGCCCGGCGGCGCGCCTGCTGGATGTGGAGATCCCGGCCGATCCCGAACCCGCCAGCCGGGCCGACATCGACCTGCCCGTGGACGGGCCGCAGCAACTGGCCATGCTGACCGTCTCCCCCGACAGCGAGGCGGCGGTGCGGGGCCTGGGGCGCCTGGTGGTGCCGGAATCCGTGCGCGTCCTGGCCATGATCCGCGAGGGCCATCCCGTGGCGCCGGAGGAGGTGCGTGTCCTCTACCCCGGCGATGCCGTCCTGGTGCTGGGCGAGCCGGCGGCGCTGACCGTGATGGAACGTTTGTTCGGTCGCCGCGACCACGGCCGCCGCGCCGCCGGCCTGGGCGATTTCCAGGTCAAGGGCGACACGCCGCTGGCCACCGTTGCAGGCCTTTACGGCTTCGAGGCGCCGGGCGTGGATGGCGACATCGCCATCGGCGAGCACCTGGGCCGCCGTCTCGGCCGCCGCGCTTCCGTGGGCGTGCGCCTGAAGGTGGGGGAGGTGGCCCTGATCGTGGCCGCCATGGATGAGGCGCGGGTAACCGAGGTCGGCATCGACCTCACCCCCAACGAACGGCCCTGGACGCGCCTGCGCCAGGGCCTGAAGGGATTGCGGAAGCGCACGGCCTGACGACCCGCGATCGCCCCCCTTCTCATCATTTTTTCCTGGTCCGCGACTGCGGGCTCCGGAGCGAGTACCGAAGGGCGCAGCGAGGATAGCCAAGGGGCGGATGCCCCGCCGGCGCCTGAGGCAGACTCAGAGAGTCTTGAACCGCTCCGTCGCCTGCACCAGGGCGGAGCGGATGCCCGGCTCCATGGCGCTGTGGCCGGCGTCCGGCACGACGATGTAGTCGGCCTCGGGCCAGGCGCGGTGCAGCTCATCCGCCGTGCGGATGGGGCAGACCACGTCATAGCGGCCCTGGACGATGATGGCCGGAATGTGCCGGATGCGGTCGACGTTTTCCAGCAGGGCCGCCTCGGGCGACAGCTTGTTGTTGCGGAAGTAGTGCGCCTCCATGCGCGCCAGGCCCAGGGCATGGTTGTCCTCGCCAGAGGCCGACACCAGCTCCGGGCTGGGCAGCAGGGTGGAGCAGGCCCCCTCGTACACGCTCCACACCCGGGCGGCGGCCACGCGCGTCTGCGGGTCGGCGGAGGTCAGGCGGCGGTAATAGGCTTCCAGCAGGTCGCCCCGCTCATTCACCGGGATATGGGCCGCGAAGGTGGACCACGCCTCGGGGAAGAAGGTGCGCATGTCGTACAGGAACCAGTCGATCTCCTGCTGGCGCATGAGGAAGATGCCGCGCAGCACCAGGCCCTTCACCCGTTCCGGGTGGGCCTGGGCATAGGCCAGCGCCAAGGTCGACCCCCAGGAGCCGCCAAAGACCAGCCAACGGTCGATCTCCAGCATTGACCTCAGTTGTTCCAGATCCGAAATAAGATCCGGAATGTCGTTTTCACGGATTTCGCCCAGTGGCGTGGACCGGCCGGCGCCGCGCTGGTCCAGAATGACGATGCGATAGTGCCGGGGATCGAAAAAGCGCCGGTGGGTGGGCGAGGCGCCGGCACCGGGGCCGCCATGCAGGAATACGACTGGCGCGCCGTCCGGGTTGCCGGCTTCCTCCCAATAGATGGTATGCAGGCCGCTGACGGCCAGCGTGCCTGTCCGATAGGGTTCCAGGGGTGGGAAGAGATCGCCGCGCGCCATGGGTCGGTACACCAGATTTGCTCGTTAAGGGCCGAAGTGTAGGCCAAGGCCAGCCCCCAGCGCAAACCCAACCGACCCCGCAGGGTTCCTCCTAACCCGTTTAACGGGAGACTTTACAGCGATGTCACACCCTTTTGACGCTTTCACGGAGGAGTCGCTGACCGTCCTGGTACGGGTGTTCTATGACCGGGTACGCCAGGACGACTTGCTGGGCCCCGTGTTCTACGACGCCGTCGGCACGGACGAGGCGGCGTGGGATGGCCATCGCGCCCGCATCGTGGACTTCTGGTCGTCCGTCCTGCTGTCCACCGGCCGGTACGAGGGGCGGCCCATGGTGGTGCATGCCGGCCTTCCCATGATCGGCCCCGACCATTTCCGCCGCTGGCTGGCCCTGTTCCACGACACGGCCCAGGGCCTGTTCACCGCGGCGGCGGCGGAGCGGCTGGCGGAGGTCAGCACCCGTATCGGTCGCAGCCTGCAGATGGGCCTGGCGGTGGCGCGCGGTGAGGATGCCGGGGCGTATCGGGTTTAGGGCTCTGTCGCCGCCGCATCGCCGCCGCCCTCCGCCTCCCCCTTTTTCCTTCCGCCGCGCGCCGGGCGGCGGTGGGGCCAGCGGCCGTCGGTGGTGATGATCTGGTCGGGGTTGGTGACGCGGATCATGGGGCCATTATGCTCCTCCACCCAGCCGCGCACCTCCACCAATCTGTCCTTCAGGTCCAGCGGGTCCAGATGGTGGGCGCGGAAGGCGGCCATGTCGCGGCGGTCGATCTCCACCGTGAAGTCGGTGCGGCGATCGGCGCCGAAGTTCAGGTAGACGCGGTCGCGGGCGTCGGCCGCGTCCAGCACCCGCCCGGTGACGATGGCATAGCGTCCCTGGGCATGCCCGGCGGAGTCCGGGTTGCGCACGGCGTAGAAGCCGTCGGACCACAGGCCCCGCTGATGATCCCGCGCGTCGTCTTCCGCCCGGCGCAGCGCGGCCAGCCCCTTGGGTGCGTCGGGATGGGGCGCCAGTTCCACCCAGCCCTGGCGCAGCAGCGCGTCCTGCACCCACACCTGCCGCCGACCGTCGCGCACCATCAGGTGGGCCAGGACGCGGCCGTAGCGGTCATGGTCGGCGCCGCCCAGCATGAGGCTGACGGTACGGTTCAGCACCAGCCCTTCCAGCGCCTGTCGCGACTCCTCCGCCAGGGGCCAGGCCGTCCGGCCGCCGCCGTCCTCCATAGAGCGGCCGCCCAGCCCGCCGCGGCGAGCCCCCTTGGGCGCCAGGATGCCGGCCAGGCGTACCACCCTGCCGTCGCGCAAGGTCACGGTGTCGCCGCTCAGCACGCCGATGACGACGCCGTTGCCGGCGGGGATCAGGCCGTGCGCGCCCTTGGCATGTCGTTCCTTGTGGGCCTTGTGATGTGCCCGATGCGTGCCGGCCGCCGCCGGCGCGGGCGCCATCATCAGGATCAGCAACGGCAACAGGATGATTCGCCAGGCGTGCATCGCGCGGGTTTCCAGCAACCGGGGCGCGACGACGATACGGCAGCGGTGTGCCAAAGAAAAGACGGCGCGGACCACCTGGATCCGCGCCGCTGATAGTTTACGCGTTCTGCCAGAACCGATTGATGGCACGGCCGCGTATGCCGGTGATGGGGCGTCAGGGCTGCCTATCCGGGGCGTCACAACCCCGAACGGTCAGGGACGCGAAGCAAAAAACATGGGATAGGCGAATTCCATCGGTTCCATCGTCTGCGGGTCCCTTAACGGGTGTTGCTCTGCTAGACACCCCATCCTTAGCAAAGCAGGGGCCAGGAGGAAATTTTTGTGGCCCTTAACCATTTATTGGCAGCAGTCCGCCAGTTTCCGCGGCGGGATGGCTGGCGCGTGTTATCCAAGATTCTTCTGGTTGTTGCATTATGTAATGCGTATTGCAACGAACGACGAGGGGGTCGGTGGCTGTTGCGCTATGCAATATGCTGTATTGGAATTAGCCCCATACCGGGGCGGGGGGGCCGGCGTCATTGCCGCAGTTGCCGCCGGGCCGGCTGACGGCTACGGTGCCGCCATGAGCGAGACGACACAGGCCCTGGAAGGTCCGGCCGGGGGCTGTCCCATCCGGCGGTCCGCCGTGCGCGTGTCCATCGCCACCGCCCTGCTGCTGGGTTTCGGCACGCTGGTTCTGGTGGCGGTGGCCAGCGTCCTGATCCTGGGCTTCAGCACCTCCACCCGCAACACCGCGGCGTTGTTGACGGACAAGGTCATCCTGGCCATGGACGGGATGACGGTGCGCGTGCGCGCCCAGTTGGACCCGGCCCAATACCAGGCTGAATTCCTGGTCGCCTCCATCCAGCGGGGGGAGATCGACACCAGCGACAGGACCCGCCTGGGCCAGAATCTGCGCTCGGCGCTGGCGGCCTCGCCCCAGATCACGGCCGTCAGCTTCCTGGCCGCCGACGGCCAGTGGACGGTGGCGCGGCGCACGGGTCCCAATGACGCCGAAGTCATGACCATGCCGCCGCCGCCCAATAGCGATCTGCTGATGCAGGAGATGAAGGCGGCGCCGGTCGCCCGCTGGGTCGACCCCGTCTGGTCGGAGGATGAGGGCACAAGCTTCCTCACCGTGCGCGCGCCGGTGCGGTCCAAGGACGGAAAATTCCTGGGCGCCGTGCTGGTGGGCGTCAGCTTCGCCGACCTGTCGGGCTTCCTGGGCGAACTGGACAGCAGCCAGGGCGTCACCGCCTTCATCCTGTTCGACGCCGACCATGTGCTGGCCCATCCGGCCCTGATCGGTCGCAGCTTCAACCTGGCGGGCCGCACCCCGCCCCTGCCCACGCTGTCCGACCTGGGGGACCCCGTGGCCGCCGCCATCTGGCAGCGCCAGCCCCCCGGCCGGGGCAGCGCCAGCGACGCCTTGGGCGGCAAGCTGCGCGACCTGGATTTCCGCCAGGCCACCGTGGGCGATGTCGACTACGTCTATCTGCTGCGCGACCTCGGCGGCTATGGCGCCCAGAACTGGACCCTGGTGATGGCCCTGCCTCAGCGCGAGGTGGACCAGGAAATCCGCCGCGTGCGCTGGTTCGGCCTGGGCGGCGTCGCCATCCTGCTGGTGTCGGTGGCTCTCAGCCTCATCCTGGGCAAGACCATCAGCCGGCAGATCCGGGGGCTGTCGCACGCCGCCAGCTCGCTGCGCGACCTGGACTTCCACGCCGTACCCTATCTGCCCGACAGTCGTCTGCGCGAACTGTCGGACGCCGCCGCCGCGTTCAACACCATGCTGACCGGGTTGCGCTGGTTCGAATCCTATGTGCCCAAGGCGCTGGTGCTGCGCCTCATCCGGCGGGGCGACCATGCCGGCTCCATCCTGTCGGAAGAGCGTGATGTCACCGTCATGTTCACCGACATCAAGGGGTTCAGCACCCTGGCCCAGAACATGACGCCGGCGCAGACCGCCTCGCTGCTGAATGAGCATTTCACCCTGCTGTCCGCCTGCATCGAGGCGGAGGGCGGTACCGTGGACAAGTTCATCGGCGATGCCGTCATGGCCTTCTGGGGCGCGCCGGATGACCAGGCGGACCACGCCGGCCGCGCTCTGCGCGCCGCCGCCGCCATCGACCACTGCATCCGCCAAAGCCATGACGAGGCAGTGGCCCAGGGCCGGCCCGCCATCCGCCTGCGCGTCGGCATCCATTCCGGCCCGGTGGTCGTGGGCAACATCGGCACCAGCAGCCGCATCAACTACACCATCGTCGGCGACACGGTGAACGCCGCCGCGCGGCTGGAGGCGCTGGGCGCCGACCTGGCCGACCCGGCCGCCGCCTGCATCGTGCTGGCCAGCGCCGACACGGTGGACGCCGCCGGCGACTGCGGCGTGCCCATGACGGACGTGGGTGAGTTCAGCCTGCGCGGGCGCACGGGCCAGGTGCGGGTGTGGCAGTTGGCCGATGGCGAGCATGGCCCGCGTGAGCCGGTTGGCCCCACCGGCGAAACCGTGGGCGAGGCGCGGCTGGATCCCGTCTGCCCCGAACCGCCGGCGCGCGTTCCCTCTTAAATTTTTGTGACGGGTGGGGGAAAGACCCCCGTCCGCGTCTCCACACCCTAGTATCCCGGCGCCGCCTCGTCCCGAGGCGGCTGTCGATGGATACCCTCCTCGTGTGGATGCGCCCCCGTGCAGGAACGACACGACGCGATCGCCCGGCCGCAGGACGGCCCGTCCCCGGCGCCCTTGGATGGTGCGCCTCTGGATGACGCGCCCTTTGGTGACGTCCTCTTTGGCGAGGAGCGGGCGCGGTGGCTGGCCACCCATATCCTGCCCCACGAGCATGGCCTCAGGGCCTGGCTGCGGTCCAAGGCCTTCCTGGGCTTCGATGTCGATGACGTGGTGCAGGAAACCTACGCCATCCTGGTGGCCAAGGCCTGCGTCGCCGGGATCGGGAACCCGCGCGCCTACGCCTTCCAGACCGCCTATTCCGTGGTGGTGCGCCTGCTGCGCCAGGCGCGCGTCGTGCCCATCGCCGCCGTGGCAGACCTGTCGGCGCTGGAGGCGGTGGTGGACGCCCCGTCACCGGAGGAGGTGACGTCGGCGCGCCAGGAACTGCGCCTGATCCAGGACGCCATCGCCGACCTGCCGCGCCAGACCCGCCGCGCCTTTGTGATGCGTCGGGTGGAGGGGCTACCACAGCAGGAGATCGCGCGGCGCATGCGCCTGTCGGAGAACACGGTGGAAAAGCACATCGCCCGGGGCCTGAGGCTGCTCGCGGAGCGCTTCGGCCGGGTTGGGTGAGGGGTCGGGGAGCGTGAGCGCAAGACAGACCGCCGCAGCCGTCGACCTGGCTGCCGCCGGCTGGGCGGCCCGCCTGGACGCGCGTGCCCTCACCGCCGATGAACGGCGCGCGCTGGACGCCTGGCTGGCCGCCGACGTCCGGCACCTGGGCGCGCTGGCCCGCGCCCGCGCCTTGCTGATCAGCCGGCTGGAAGCGCCTGTTCCGGTTCCCGCCCCGGCTGAGTCCTCTGCCCCTGGGCGGGTCCCGCTTCCCAGCCGCCGAGGCCTGCTGGCCGCCGCCGCCAGCGTCGCCGGCCTGGCGGCGCTGGGGGCCGGCATGCGCCAGCCCGCCGCCCGGCAGGTCTACAGCTCGGCAGTGGGCGAAGTGCGGCACATTCCGCTGGACGATGGCTCCACCCTCACGCTGAACACCGACTCCGCCGTTACCCTGGCCGACGAGACGGGGCGCCGGCTGGTGTACCTGGAGCGCGGGGAGGCCTTCTTCGAGGCGGCGCCCCGGACGGATCGCCCCTTCATCCTGCGCGGCCCGCTGGTCCAACTGGCCACCAATGACGGGGCCTGCTGCGCCCGGCTGAACCCCGGCGGCGGCATGACCGTGGCCGTGGTGTCGGGCACCGTGGCGGTGGAGGGCGCGCCGTCCGCCCTGGCGGAGACGCTGGAGCGGGCCACCGGCCGCGATTGGACGCTGCGGCCGGGGGGGCAGGATGCGGTGCTGGCGGCGGCGGGGCAGCAGGTCAGCGTGCGCGCCGGCGGCGCCGGCCATGGCACGCTGGTCAGCGTCGAGACCATGGCCCCGGGCGTGCTGGACCGCGCGCTGATGTGGCGGGAGGGGCGGCTGGCCTTCGCGGGCGAAACCCTGGCCCAGGCGGTGGCGCAGTTCGCCCGCTATTCCCGCCGGCGCATCGTGCTGGCCAGCGACCGTTTGGCGCCGCGCCACGTTTCCGGCCTGTTCACCGCCACGGACATTGACGGCTTCGCCCACGCCGTGGCCGTTGCCTTCAATGCCAAGTATCGGCAAGAGGGTGATGCCATCATTCTTTACGATTAAGGCGGGTAGTGGGATGTCGTTGAGAATTTCCTGATGTTGTTAAACTTAAATGACGCAGTGGCGGAAAGATAATCCCTGCGATCTCTCCCCGATAGGAACACGGAAACCAGTGCGATAGGCCGGATGTGGTGGGCCAAATCGCCGATCATCGTTGGGGAAGATCGTAATGATTAAGAAATATGGCAGTTTCTTTGCTCTGTGCGGTACGGCCCTGGCGGGGTGGGCGGTTCCGGCTTGGGCGCAAAGCGCGCATTTCGACCTGCCGGCCCAGCCGGCGGCCCGCTCCATCCCCCTATTCGCCCAGCAGGCGGGCATTCAAATCCTGGCGCCCACCGATCTGCTGGACGGCATCTCCACCGCGGCGCTGCGGGGGGATCTGGACCGGCACCAGGCCCTGGCGCGCCTGCTGAAGGGCACGCCGCTGGTGGTGGCTTCCGATGATGGCCGCACCGTGGTGCTGAAGCTGGCGCCCACGCCGGTGTCCACCGCCGCGCCGGTGCGCAAGGCCCAGGCGGCGGCCTCGGGGGGCCCGGGCGCCGAGCCGCAGGTGGCCGACGCCGCGGGTGGTGCCCTGGACGAGGTGGTGGTGACCGGCACGCGTGACCGGGGTCGCACCCAGTTCACCACCATGACGCCGGTGGACGTGTTGTCGGCCAAGGACCTGCAGGACGGCGCCTCCAACCAGCTCCTGGAGAACCTGACCCAGGTCATCCCCGGCTTCAACGTGCAGAAGCTGCCCAGCTCCGATGGCGGGCAGTTCATCCGCCCGGCCCATCTGCGCGGCCTGTCGCCCGACCAGACCCTGGTGCTGATCAACGGCAAGCGTTTCCACCGCACCGCCTACCTGGGCACGCGCGGCGCCCAGGGCCCTGACCTGGCGCAGATCCCCGATTTCGCCATCGGCCGTGTCGAGGTGCTGCGCGACGGCGCCTCCGCCCAGTACGGGTCGGACGCCATCGCCGGCGTCATCAACATCCAGCTGGACGACCGGCCCGGCGTCTACGGCTACATGCAGGGCTCACAATACTACGCGGGCGACGGCACCACCTGGAACGGTGGCCTGCGCGGGGCGACGGAGATCGGCGACGGCGGCCACCTCATGGCCACGGCCGAATGGTCGGACGGCACGCTGACCTCCCGCACCCATCAACGCGCCGACGCCCAGGCCTTCCAGGCCGCCAATCCGCAGCTGAGCATCGCCAACCCGGTGCAGCGCTGGGGCCGGCCGGACGAGAGCAGCTATCACTATGCCGTGGACGGGCTGCTGCCCGTGGGGGCGGTGGAGCTTTATGGCTTCATGACCATCGCCACGGGCGAGGGCATGAACGACATCAACTGGCGCATCCCCGACCCCAAGAGCAATTCCAGCGTCTATGGCCTGGCGCCCAAGGTCTTCCCCGGTTGGGACCTGCGCTCCGTCTACCCCAACGGCTTCACGCCCAAGGAAGGCATCAAGTACACCGACTACCAGGCCGCCTGGGGCGCCCGGGGCCATGTCGGCACCGACCTGGACTGGGATTTGAGCGGGACCTACGGCGAGAATGAGAGCCGGTTTTTCCTGAACAATTCCATCAACGCCTCGTTGGGGCCCAGCAGCCCCTACAACTTCAACCTGGGCACCCAGCGGCAGGATGAGTTCAACCTGAACGCCGATGGCGTCTATCGCCTGGACGCCGGCCTGGATGAGCCGCTGAACATCGCCTTCGGCGCGGAACGCCGGCTGGAAATCTACACGGTGGAGGCCGGCGACAAGGCCTCGTACCAGGTGGGGCCGGGTGCGGCCGCCGGCCTGGCCTCGGGTGCCAACGGCTTCCCGGGCTTCAGCGATCTGCAGGCTGGTTCCTGGTACCAGACCAGCTACGCCGGCTATCTGGATATGGAGGCCAAGCTGACGCCGGATTGGACCGTGGGCGCCGCCGGCCGCTACGAAACCTATTCCGGGTTCGGCGACAAGATGACCTACAAGGCCTCCACCCGGTATGAGATCACGCCGGACCTGGCCCTGCGCGCCTCCTACTCCACCGGGTTCCGCGCCCCGACGCCGGGCCAGATCAACTCGCTCAGCACCTCGCAGGGGCTGGACACCAAGACCCTGCAACTGTTCACCAGCGGCCGCCTGTCGCCCGACAATCCGCTGGCCGTGGCCCTGGGTGCCAAGCCGCTGAGCCCGGAGACGTCGCGGAACTACAGCCTGGGGGCGGTGTGGCGCACGGATGTGGGCCTGTCCGGCTCCGTCGACGCCTATCAGGTGGACGTGGACCACCGCTTTTCCAGTTCGCCCACCATCAACCTGACGGCGGCGCAGAAGGCGCAGCTGGTGGCCCAGGGCGTGCCGGGGGCGGACAATTTCACCTCGGTCTATTGGTTCACCAACGACTTCAACACCCGCACCCAGGGCCTGGACGTGGTGCTGGATTACACCCAGCCGGTGTTCGATACGGCCCGCATCGACATGAAGCTGGCCTACAACCACAACCTGACCATGGTGACGGGCGGCAGCCTGAACGCCAACCCCACGCAGAAGGTGCTGTATGAACAGGGCCTGCCCAAGAACAACATCACCGGCAGCCTGACCTACAGCGACAACCCCTTCGATTACCAGGTGCGCGTCCGCTACTACGGCGGCTGGACGGACAGCAGCGGCAACTCCACCGGCGACATCTTCCAGACCTTCGACGGCATCACCTTTGTCGATCTGTCGGTGACCTACCACATCACCGAGAATCTGGCGGTGAAGGTGGCGGGCGAGAACATCTTCGACACCTATCCGGCCAAGGCCATCTATCAGGCCAGCCGGGGTATCGAATATTCGCGCAACGCCCCTTATGACACCTACGGCGGCCGCTACTACGTGCGCTTCAACGCCGCTTTCTGATCCATCACCCGTATCGGGTGGGGATGATGTTCGTATGGGGTGCCGTCCCGACCTCCCAACCGGGACGGCACCCGAGGGGAGTTGCTGACATGCGTCGACGTACCCTGTTGCGGGCGGCCCTGGTGGGCGGTGCCGGTGGCCTCTTGAGCGGTTCCGCGGCACCGGTCGCCGCCCAGCCCGGCCCCCTGCCCAGCCCGCTGGCGCCGGGGGCCGCACCCCCTGCACCGGAGGACGAGGCCGGGTGGGCGGCCATCGCGGCGGCCTATCCGCCGCGGCTGGCCAACGGCCTCATCAACCTTGAATACGGTGCCTTCGGCCAGATGCCCCTGGCCATCCAAGCGGCCTATGAGCGCTACACCGCCAAGGTGAACCAGGAAGGCGCCACCTTCGTGCGCCGCGATTTCGTCGGCTATTACCAGGCGCTGCGGCAGCGCATCGCCGGCATGGTTCATGCCGACCCGGCGGAGATCGTCATCACCCGCAACGCCACCGAATCGCTGCAGGCGGTCATCGGCGGCTATGCCCGGCTCAAGCCCGGCGACGCCGTGCTGATGAGCGACCATGACTATGACAGCGCCCGCATGGCGGCGTCCTGGCTGGAACGGCGGCGGGGCGTCACCGTCATCAGCATCGATCTGCCGCATCCGGCGACCTACCAGAACCTGATCGACGCCTATGACCAGGCGCTGGCGGCCCATCCCAACGTGCGCCTCATGCTGCTGACCCATCTCAGCCACCGTGACGGCCTGCGCCAGCCGGTGCGCGAGATCGTGGCCATGGCGCGTCAGCGCGGCGTGGACGTGGTGGTGGACAGCGCCCAGGCCTGGGGCCAGGGCCCGGTGGACGTCCACGGTGACGGCGTCGACTTCGCCGTCTTCAACCTGCACAAATGGATCGGCGCGCCCCTGGGCGTCGGCGCCCTCTACATCCGCAAAGACCGCATCGCCGATATCGAGCCTTTCATGGGGGAGGAGCCGTTGGAGCGCGACCCCATCCTGGGCCGGGTGCATACCGGCATGGCCAACTTCGCGGCCCAGATGGCCGCCATCGACGCGCTGGATTTCCACAACGCCCTGGGCTCCGCCGTCGTCGGCGCCCGCCTGCGCCACCTGCGTGACCTCTGGGCCCTGCCGGCGCGGGAGTTGCCGAAGATCGAGGTGCTGACCCCCGACGATCCGCACCTCTGCGCCGGCATGACCAGCTTCCGGGTGAAGGGCCAGACCACGCCGGCGGCCAACACCGCCCTGGCCGCCCGCCTGATGGAAAAGCACGGCCTGTTCACCGTAGTGCGTACCGGCCTCGGCGCCGGCGCCTGCCTGCGCGTGACCCCCGGCTTCAGCACCACCCCGGACGATATGGCCAGGCTGGTGGGCGCGCTGAAGGAAATCTGAGGGGCTCAAACGGAAACCCCGGGCCACCGCTGCCGCGTGTGGTCCGGGGTTGGAGCGTAGCGACTAGGCCGCGACGGCGGCCGCCGGAGCCTTTCGGGGAACGCAGTGGACTGAAAGGCGAGGATGAGCCAAGGGGCGTATGCCCCGCCGGCGTTTGAGGCGAACTTAAACTAAGCTTCCACGAACAGCTCTTCCGGCCGGCCCACATGGCGCATGATGCTCTGGCGCAGCTTGCCCATGGCGCGGTGCTCCAACTGGCGCACGCGCTCCTTGCTGACGCCCAGGGTGTGGCCCAGTTCCTCCAGCGTGGCGCCGTCCTCGCGCAGGCGGCGGGCGGCGATGATGGTGCGCTCACGGGGCGACAGGGTGTCCATGGCCTCGCTCAGCCAGGCGGTGCGGCTGCGGCTGTCCTTCAGGCCGATGACGATCTGTTCGGGTGAGGGGCCGTCGTCGGCCAGGAAATCCTGCCACTCCCCGCCCTCTTCGCTCAGCGGGTGGTTCAGGGACTGGTCGGTGGCCGTCAGGCGGATTTCCATGGTCTCCACCTCCTGCTCGCTGACGTCCAGTTCGCGGGCGACATGGCGGCGGCCCTCGAGGGTCAGCGAGGTGGCGGAGGGGTTGTTGTCGATGCGGGCGCGCAGGCGGCGCAGGTTGAAGAACAGCGATTTCTGCCCCGCCGTGGTCCCGGTGCGCACGATGGACCAGTTGCGCAGCACGAACTCCTGGATGGTGGAGCGGATCCACCAGGCGGCGTAGGTGGAGAAGCGCACCTCCCGCTCCGGTTCGAAGCGGCTGGCGGCCTGCATCAGGCCCAGGTTGCCCTCCTGCACCAAATCGCCCAGGGGCAGGCCATAGTTACGGAAACGGCTGGCGACGGCGATGACCAGGCGGGTGTGGGACGAGACCAGGGCGTGCAGCGCCTTTTCGTCCCGGTTCTGCTGCCAGCGGCGGGCCAGATCGAACTCATGGTCACGGCTCAACAGCGGCGCCTTCATGGACGCCTTGATGAAGGACAAATTCGCCCGTTGGGTCTGAGGATCGTCGATGTGCGCCATGCTCCCCTCCATCTTGGCAGTCCCGGCATCGACCTCCGTCTGGGCTGGGCCGGGCGGCCTTGGCGTCCAGTCGGATGTCGGTCCCGGAGGGGCGTCCCGGTGGCCTATTCCGCCGGGTTGGCGCCCCACGTGGATTTGCGGGATCGATGGGACAGTAATGACCGATTGGGTCACTGAAATATCGCGGGAAAAAGTCGATCACCCACAGGGCATAACCCGGGCTTGCCTTAGGCCGGGGCGGGTCGTATTCGCCTATTACCACCACCAAAGGGTCTAATTTCTCTAAATTGATAGGGTCGGTTGTCGTCCACCGGGCTTATTCAGGGACTATACGCCCCTTCCAATAGGACCTTCGTCACCCTGGCGGAGGGCCTAGACGCCCGGCTCAGCTTCCGCTTCCGTTAACATTGGACCCGTGGCGGTCGAATGGTCTGGCGCTCCAATGTTAACAGGTGCCGGAAATGCCCCGGCGGCCCGCCAACCCCTTGGTCATGTGTGTCAATCGCGCTGGGTGGGGCGCGGTGTCGCACGTCCTGGGGTTGTGTCCTCCGGTGCCGTTCATCGGCACGTGGCAGCCAATTGCGATGCTGGCGGGCCGTCGGTCTATGCCTTCCGGTAAGGAGGGGTGGGGTGGCCGCCGGCCATCGACGGCCCACCTGATTTCCGCCCCTATCTCTTTTGATCAGTGGTCGACGGCGGTCGGCGCACAAGCCGTCAGCCGCAGCGGGAATAGCCACAGGACAGGCAGGTATCGCAGCCCTCCTGATGCACCAGGCTGGCTTGGCCGCAGCGGGGGCATTGGGCGGGGGGAAGGGCGCCCTCCCCACCGGGGTCGTGGGGGCCCGGCGTGGCATCCGGGGCGCGCGGGATGGCAGACTCGGTGACGCCAGACTCGGTGACGCCAGATTCGGGCATCGCCGGCAGGCCGCCCGCCCGCATCAGGAACCCGGTTTCCAGCATGTGCCGCTCGATAACCTCGCCGATCGCGGCCAGCAGGGAGGGGACGTAGCGGCCCTTCATCCATTGCCCGCCACGCGGGTCGAACACGGCCTTCAACTCCTCCACCACGAAGGCGACATCGCCGCCCCGCCGGAACACGGCGGAGATCATGCGGGTCAGCGCCACTGTCCAGGCGTAATGCTCCATGTTCTTGGAGTTGATGAACACCTCGAACGGCCGCCGCCGCTCTTCGATCACGATGTCGTTGATGGTGATGTACAGCGCGTGGTCGCTGCCCGGCCAGCGCACCTTGTAGGTGGCGCCCACCAGTGTCTCCGGCCGGTCCAGGGGCACGGCACCGCCGCCGCTGGGCGCCGGTGGGGCCGGCGGCGAGGTGTCCGGCACCGGCACCGGGGCGGGGGCGGACGGCGCCGACAGCACCGATCCGGTGATGGCGTTGGGGCGATAGGTGGTGCAGCCCTTGCAGCCCAGGTCATAGGCCTGCAGATAGACGTCCTTGAACGTCTCGAAATCCAGGTCCGCCGGGCAGTTGATGGTCTTGGAGATGGAACTGTCGACCTCGCCCTGCGCCGCCGCCTGCATCACCAGGTGGGCGGCCGGTGGCAGCGACCCGGCATCGACGAAACTGTCGGGCAGGGGGGCGTCGGTGCCGAAGGCCTGGCGGAAGCGGTGATAGGCGTGGTCGGTCACCCGCTCCACCTGGCGGGTCCCGTCCGGCTGCAGGACGGCGCGGTCATACTCCCAGGTGAACACCGGCTCGATACCCGACGACACGTTGCCCGCCAGCAGGGAGATGGTGCCGGTGGGCGCGATGGAGGTGAGCAGGGCGTTGCGCACGCCATGCCGTTCCACCGCCGCGCGGGTCACGTCGTCCAGGCCCTGGATCATGGGCCGGCTCAGATACTGATCCCGGTCATACAGGGGAAAGGCCCCCTTTTCCGCCGCCAGGCCGGCGCTGGCGCGATAGGCGTGGCGGCGCACCGCGCCCAGCCACTGGCGCGTCAGCTCCACGGCCCTCTGCGTGCCATAACGCACGCCGCACAGGATCAGGGCGTCGGCCAGCCCCGTGACGCCCAGGCCGACGCGGCGCTTGGCCCGCGCCTCCGCCTGCTGCGCGGGCAGGGGGAAGCGCGAGACGTCGATGGCGTTGTCCAGCATGCGGATCGCCACGGGCACCACCCGGGCCAGCCGGTCCAGGTCCAGGCGGGCATCCGGGGTGTAGGCGTCAACCACCAGCGCCGCCAGGTTGACGGAGCCCAGCAGGCAGGCGCCATAGGGCGGCAGCGGCTGCTCCCCACAGGGGTTGGTGGCGCTGATCACCTCCACCCCGCCCAGGTTGTTCTGGGCGTTGATGCGGTCGATGAAGATGACGCCGGGTTCGGCATAGTCGTAGGTCGCCCGCATGATGCGGTCCCACAGGTCGCGTGCCCGCAGCCGGCGCCACACCGTGCCCCCGAACACCAGGTCCCAGGGGCCGTCCTCGCGCACCGCGGCGATGAAAGGGTCGGTCACCAGGACCGACAGGTTGAACATGCGCAGGCGGCCGGGATCACGCTTGGCATCGATGAACATCTCGATATCGGGATGGTCGCAGCGCAGGGTGGCCATCATGGCGCCCCGGCGGTTGCCGGCGCTCATGATGGTGCGGCACATGGCGTCCCACACATCCATGAACGAGATGGGGCCGGACGCGTCGGCCCCCACCCCCGCCACCGGCGCGCCGCGTGGCCGGAGGGTGGAGAAGTCGTAGCCGATGCCGCCGCCCTGCTGCAGGGTCAGCGCCGCCTCGCGCAGGGCGGCGAAGATGCCGCCCATGTCGTCGGGCACCGTGCCCATGACGAAGCAGTTGAACAGGGTGACGCTGCGCCCCGTTCCGGCCCCGGCCAGGATGCGCCCGGCGGGCAGGAAGGCGAAGTCGCGCAAAGCCTCGTAAAACTGGGGTTCCCACAGGCCCGGGTCGCGCTCGGCCTCCGCCAGCGCCTTGGCCACCCGGCGCCAGGTCTCGTCCACCGTCCGGTCCAGGGGCGCGCCGTCCGGTCCCTTGAATCGGTACTTCATGTCCCAGACCTGGGAGGAGATGGCCGGCCAGCCGGCGGGCGTCTCGGAAGGCGCGTCCGCCCCGGGGATAGCCGTCGCCTGACCCTCACGCCCGACCATGCGTACCCTCCGATCCCGGATGATTGACCGCGGGTCAAGGGTAGGCCGGTGACCAGGGGCGGTCAACGACGCCCCCAGCTTATGCGGAAAGGACCGCTCAGCCGGCGGCGGCGGGCACCTTGGCCAGGGGCGGCGCGTTGGCCGGGCGTTCCGTGGGGGGGCCGCCGGCCGCCATCACCAGGCGGTCGGTGGCGGTTTCCAGCACAGACTCCAGCTGGGCCAGCGCCGCTTCCTTGGACAGGCCGGCGGGGATGGGCGGCAGGAACTCGATGACGATGGTGCCGGGGCGGCGCAGGAACTTGTGGCGGGGCCAGAACAGGCCGGAATTCAGCGCCATGGGCACCAGCGGCACACCCAGGTTTTCATACAGCAGGGCGATGCCCACCTTGTAGGGCCGCCAGGCGCCCACGGCGGTGCGGGTGCCCTGGGGGAAGATGACGATGGGCCGGCCTTCCGCCACACGCTCTTTCGCCCCCCTCAGCAGCGACTGGATGGCGGCGCCGCGCTTGCCCCGATCCACGGCGATCATGCGCGCCTTGGCGGCGTACCAGCCCCAGATGGGGATGTAGGTCAGCTCCTTCTTCAGGACGATGGCGGGATCGTCCATCAGCAGGTGCAGCTTCATCGTCTCCCACATCGACTGGTGCTTGGCGCCCACCAGGAAGGCGCCAGAGGTCGGTAGATGCTCCCGCCCGCGCACCTCGTACTTCAGGCCGATGATGAGGCGCTCCCAGAAGTTCAGGGTGCGCATATAGCCCCGGATGCCCCAGATCATGGTGCGGTGGGGGGCCACCAGCGTCCACAGCAGGCCGAAGCACCACAGCGTCGTCCAGATGTAGAAGACGATGTTGAAGACCAGGGATCGCAGAACCAGCATCGCCCTTAACCACATGACCGGGGTTGACCGATGCAGGGATAGTGCGTGGAGCCCCCCCTGTCCACTCTTCGGCGTCCACTCTTCGGCTAAAGCCCCAGGGCGTGGCGCAGGAAGGCCACCAGGTACTTGTCGTATTCGCTGACGATCAGCCCGGCGGTGCCGCGCCAGTGCCACCAGCCGTCCAGGCGCACATTGGGCGGCTGTACCGCGTGGGGCACGATGCGTACGTCGGGCAGGGCGTGGCGAAACTCCACCAGGCTGCGCGGCATGTGGTAATTGGCCGTGACCAGGCGCAGGGAATGATACCCTTCCGCCTGCATCCACCGCGCCGTCTCCGCCGCGTTGCCCACCGTGTCATCGGCGCTGTAGCCCAGCACCACGCAGCATTCAAGCGCCGCCGGCGTCGCCTGCGACATGCGCAGCAGCGCGCGTACGTCCACGCCGCGATAGACGCCAGAGATGAACAGCTTCCGCCCCCGGCCGGCGGCCAGAAGGTCGAACCCGGTTTCCAGCCGCTCGCTGCCGCCGGTCAGCACGACGATGGCGTCGGTGGCGGCGGTCGCGTCCTCCGGCGCGCGGGGAATGTTGGCGGCGAAGGTCAGCAGCCCCCCCACCCACAGGACGCCCAGGGCGGCGCCCAGGCTGGTCAGCCGGCGCAGGCGTTGCCACAGGCGGGCGCCGGCCGCCGCGGGGGGCGGGGCCGCCGCTTCCGCTTGCGACAGGGGCGCCCAGGGGGGCGTCACGGCAGCCGCTCCAGCGCGCGCAGCACGGTCAGGCGGGCGCTGATGGCGGCCAGGGCCCCGGCGACCACCGGCACGGCGGCCAGGACCAGCCACTGCGGTGGTGCCAGGGTCAGGGGCGGCAGCAGCGTGCCCTCCACCGTGCGCGACAGCAGCGACAGGATGGCCAGCGTGGCCAGCGCCACCGCCGTGCCCCCGATGCCGCCGGTCAGCGACAGGCGCAGGATATGGCGCTGGAACTGGTCCGCCACATGGCTGTCGGTGGCGCCCATGACATGCAGCAGGTCCACCTCCTCCTGGTGCATGGCCAGGCCCGCCTTGGCGGCGAACACCACCACGGCCACGGCCGCCCCGCCGATCAGTGCCACGATGACCAGGGCCACGGCCTCCACCAGCCGGGCCAGGCGGCGCAGGTCGCGCAGCCATACGCCCGGTTCCTCCACCGATGTGCCGGGGACGGCGGTGGCCAGGCGCTGGCGCAGCGCCGCGACATCGACGGCGGGGCCGGCGGTGACATCGATCAGGGCAGGCAGGGGCAGGTCCTGCAGCAGGGCGCCGTCGCCCAGCCACGGCTCCACCAGGCGGGCGGCGTCGGCCATGGGCACGGGGCGGGCGTTGATGATGCCGGGCACGCCCCCGAGCGCATGCAGCACCATCTGCACCCGCTCATCCAGGGAGGCGGGCGTGCCATCGTCCTTCTTCACGTCCCCCACGGGGCTGACCTGCAGGGTCAGGCTGCCCTCCAGCCCGCTGTCCCAGCGCTGGGCCCAGCCGGACAGCAACTGGGCCGCCGCGACGGCCAGGGTGGACAGGAACACCATCAGGGCGATCAGCCAGGGCAGGAAGCGGCCCGTGGCATCGCGGCGGAGGGATAGGACGGCAGGGCCGCGCCGGCTCATGGGGACTGCCTCTCCAAGGGGTGGGCCAGGGGATATGGTATCGGCTCTAGTGATGGCACGGGCGGGTGGCGGGCGTCCAGCCGTGTCCGCCCGGGGTATCCACCCCTGCGGCATCGGGGCCCACCTTGCGCATCCCTGACCTTTTCGTTTAAGTCTAGAAGGCCTTTCAAGGATTTCGGCCTGGCCCTGCCTCTCATGATAACAACCTGCCCGTCCTGCGCCACGCGCTTCCGGGTCGACGACGCCTTGCTGGGCCGTGGTCGCCGCGTGCGGTGCAGTGCCTGCGGTTCGGTCTGGCACCAGGTGCCGGAATCGGCCGGGCGCCCCATCGCCCCCGCCGATGACGACGGGGACGATTGGATGTCCCCCCGGCCCTCGTCCTCCTCCTTCGCCGACCTCGCGGCGGCCATGGAGCGGGAGACGGCCTACGATACCCTGACCATGGCGGAGGAAGAGGCGGCCCCGGCCCCCATGTCCCTGGGACGCCTGCGCCCCGCCGGTGGCTCCGTCCTCCCCGATCCCGAGGAAAAGCCACGGCGCCTGTTCGCCGTCCTGCGTTGGGGCGCCCTGGCGGCGGTGATCATCGGCGGCGTCACCGGCCTGGTGGTGGAGCGTGATGACGTGGTCGATGCCTGGCCCGCCGCCGCCCGCCTCTACGACACCTTCGGCTTTGGCGTGGAGCCGCCCGGCGCTGGGCTGGAGATGGTGGACAGCAAGACGGAATTCCGCGACGTCGAGGGCACGTCCATGCTGTTCATCGACATCACGGTGCAGAACAAGTCCGACCGTCAGCGCGTGGTGCCGGACCTCATGGCCTCGGCCCTCGGTGCCGACGGCAAGCCCTTCCAGCGCTGGCGCATGCAGCCCAAGGCCCGCCGCCTGTTCCCGGGCGAGAAGACCGTCTACCACGGCAACATCGTGGAAAAGGGTGGCCAGGCCACGAAGATCCTTCCGGAATTCGTGCTGCCGAACTGATCCGCGCGGCACGCGGGATAGGACACCTGCTCAGAACCGCTTCAGCAGCCGGTCGATGTAGTCCAACTCTTCCTTCGGGCGCCCGGCTTCGCCGGCGCGGCGGCGCAGTTCTTCCAGGATCTCGCGGGCGCGCTGCAGGTCGCCGTGGTCGGGGATCTTGACGCTGTCGGTGCTGGTGGCGCCCTGGCCCGTCATCTGGCGGCCCAGCGGGTCGGTGTTCTGGCCCCGGCCGTTGGTGGCGTTGCGGGGGGCCACGCGGGTACCCCGGCCCATCTGGCGGGCCATCTGCTGGGCCATGCCCTTCAGCCCGTCCTGCAGTGCCTCCAACGCCCGGCCCTGGGCCTCCACCGCGTCCTCGGGCGATCCCTCCGACAGGGCGCGGCCGGCCTGGCCCATGGCGCGGTCCGCCTTGTCCAGGGGGGAGGGCGCCTGGCCGGGCCCCTGGCCGCCGCCGTTGCCGTTCTCCTGGCCGCCGGGCTGGTCCTGCCCCTGCTGGCCATCGCCTTGCTGATCCTGGGCCTGGCCTTCGTCCTGCGGGCCGGCCTGCTGCCCCTGCTGCTGCATCAGGGCCTGCAGCTCGCGGCGCAGCGCGTCCTGCTGCTTGGCCAGATCGCGGGCCGTGGCCTCCGCCGACGGGTCGCGCGGCGGCTGACGGGGGGCGGCGCCCTGGCGGTTGGGGGTGGAGCGGTTGGGGCCATCGCCCCGGGTGCCGGGTTGCTGCGGCTGGCTGTCCTCGGCCTCGCCCCGGTCGCCCTGGCGGAAGGTCTGGTCCATCAGCTCGCGCTGGCGCTTGGTCAGGTCCTGCAGCTTCTCCAGCGTTTGCAGGGCCTGCCGCATCTGCTGCTGCTCCGCCTCCGTCGGCGGCTTCTGCGGGCCGGTCTGGACGCTTTCCATCAGGTCCTGCATCTGGTCCAGCATCTTGCGCGCGGCATCGCGGGCGCCGGTCTGGGCCATCTGCTCCAGCTGCTGCATCATCTGGCCCATGTCGATGGTCTGGGCGTTCTGCTCGTCGGGCAGGGTGCCGGCCTGTCCCGGCTGCTGGTCGCTTTTCTCCGCCAGCGCTTGCATGTAGCGGTTCAGCGCGGATTTCAGCGCGTCCAGGTCGCGGCGGATTTCCGCCTCCGACGCGTTGCGGTCCAGGGCGTCGGCCAGGCGCTGGCGGGCGTCGCGCAGCTCCGTCTCCGCTGAGGCCAGGCTGCCGTCCTCGATGGTCAGGGCCGTGTCCCACAGCAGGTCGGCCACGTCGCTGATCGACCGCGCGTCGTCGTTCAGGCCCAGGTGGCGGGCGGCGGCGTACAGCGCCATGAACACGGTGGGATCGCCGGCATAGCCGTCCAGCTCGCCCGCCAGGCCCAGCAGGGCGTTGGCGGCGGGCTTGCGCGCCTCCTCCCCTTGGTCCAGCAGGGTGCGGCGCTGGGCGATCACGGCCTTGGCCGTGGGGTTGTTGAACACCCGTTCCGGCAGGGTGGTGGTCTGGGCTTCGCTGGTGGCCGTCTGACCGGCGGTGTCGGTGGCCGTCAGTTGGATGGTCACGGGCTGTCCCGCCCAGGGGCTGGCCGTCAGGTCGAAATAGCCGCTGGCGTTGGCCACCACCGGCGTGCCGACGGCGGACGCCTCGCGGCTGGGCCGGGCCGGCACCGGCAGGGTCAGCACCAGCGGTTCCACCGGCGCGCCTTCGGGGCGGGTGGTCGGGGTCACGGTGGCCGTGACGCTGGCGATGCCGTAGTCATCGGCGGCGGTGTAGTCCAGGCGCAGGGCATAGCGCTCGGTGGCGCTGGGCTTCTCGCGGAAGGCGATGGCCGGCGGGTCGTCGGCCACCACGCGGATGGTCCAGCTGCCCAGGGTGCGGCCCCGGTCGGTGATGGTGACGCGCTGCCCCTTGGTGACGGTGCGGCTGACCTGGAAGCCGCCGGTGGCAGCCGGGTCCAGGGGCCGGGCGTCGCCGTCCAGCGACAGGGTGGGCGCGCGGTGATGGGGCCCCAGGCGGGCGGTCAGGGTGGCGCCTGCGGGCACGGATATGACACCGCCGCCGTCGACCGGGGCGCCCCCGGTTTGCGCGGCCCGGCCCCGGTGCGTCAGGAACTGCGGCGGCAGGCCGGTCGATTCCGGCGGGGTGATCCAGACGTCCAGGTCGGCTTCCGCGCCCGGGGGCGGCGCCTCGAACCCGGGGTCCAGCGCCTCGATCAGGCGGGGGCGCCAGTCGCCCCAGGCCATCACGGCGGCGACGATCAGCAGCAGGGCCGGGATATGGCGCAGGGCCCAGGGGTCGCGGCTGGGCAGGTCCAGCTTGGGCCCGCTGACGCGCAAGACCGCCAGGCTGCGCCGTGCCCGCTCCTGAGCCGCTTGCCACAGGGCGGCGGCGGGGCCGGTCTGGTCCGCCACCCCCTGGTTCACGGGGCTGTCGATCAGCAGGTCGAAGGGTCGGTGGCGCAGGCCGCTGTCCCGCTCCAGCCGGCGGAACACGGCGTCGCGGTCGGGCAAGCGCAAGGATCGCAGGCTGCGGACCAGCAGGATGATGACGGCGGCGGCGAAGGCGGCCAATGCCAAGCCGTGGGCCCAGGGCGGCAGGTGGGGCAGGGCCCCCGACCAGGCCAGCGCCAAGCCCAGCATCAGCACGCCGGGCAGCGGCCACAGCCGCAGGCCCACCCGCTCCGCCGCCAGCGACAGCCAGGCCGCGCGCAAGGGGCGGCGCCAGGGTTTCAGCGGCGGCGGGACCAGGGGGGGGCGGGCGCGGTTGGGCAGGGGCACGACAATACCCGTGGGCGCGGCGGCGTCCGATGCCTCCGGCCGTTCCTTGCGGGATTTAAGTGCCCTCTCAGCCATGCCGTCGGCGCCCTTTCGGCCGCTGTGTCCTCTCGGGTGAGCCCTATGCCCTGCGCCTTAAAGGTGGCGCCATTGCGGCGTCACGTCCAGGGCCAGCATTTCCTCGAACGTCTGGCGGCGGCGGATGACCGCCCATTGCCCCTCATCCACCAGCACCTCTGCCACCAGGGGGCGGGAGTTATAGGTGGACGACATGGCGGCACCGTACGCCCCGGCGGTCATGAACGCCACCAGTTCGCCCTGGGCCACCGGCGGCAGCGGCCGCTGGCGGGCGAAAGTGTCACCCGTCTCACAGATGGGGCCGACCACGTCCATGGGGGAAAGCGGGGCGTCGGCCGCCGGTTCCAACACCGGACGGATGCCATGGTAGGCGTCGTAGAGCGTGGGGCGCATCAGGTCATTCATGGCCGCGTCCACGATCAGGAAGCAGCGGTGCAGCCCTTCCTTGACGTAGATGACGCGGGCCAGCAGCACGCCGGCGTCGCCCACCAGCGACCGGCCGGGCTCCAGCGTCAGGCGGCACCCCAGGTTGCCCAGGCGCTTGCGCACAATGCCGGCATAGGCGTCATGGTCCGGCGCCGCTTCGCCCTGGTAAGGCACGCCCAGGCCACCGCCCAGGTCCAGCCGTTCCACCTTCAGGCCGGCCTCGCGGGTGGCGATCACCAGGTCCGACAGGTGGCCGTAGGCGTCGTCATAGGGGCTGATGTTCAGCAACTGCGACCCGATGTGGACGGCATAGCCCTTGGGCGCCAGGCCGGGCAGGCTGCAGGCCTTGGCGTAGGCCGCCACCGCGTGGCCCAGGTCGATGCCGAACTTGTCCTCCTTGCGCCCAGTGGCGATCTTGCCATGGGTGCCGGCGTCCACGTCCGGGTTGATGCGCAGGGCCACGGGGGCGGTGCGGCCCAGCGCCGTCGCCACGGCCGACAGGGCTTCCAGCTCCGGCAGGCTTTCCACGTTGATCTGGTGGATACCGGCCACCAGGGCCGCCGCCAGCTCATCCCGGGTCTTGCCCACGCCGGAGAACACCACCTTTTCCGGCGGCACGCCGGCGGCCAGCGCGCGGCGCATCTCCCCTTCCGACACCACGTCGGCACCGGCGCCGAAGCGGGCGAACAGGCTGATGATGGATTGGTTGGAATTGGCCTTCAGGGCGAAGCACACGTCCACCGGGTCGCGGGCGAAGGCCCGGGCGTAGGCCTGGTAATTGGCCCGCAGGCGGCTGGCGGCATAAACATAGACGGGGGTGCCGACGGCCTCCGCCAGCCGGTCCAGGGGTACGCCGTCGGCGGTCAGAACGCCGGAAACATAGGAGAAGGCCATGGAGATCCGAACCGTCGCGTAAGCTGGGGCCCCGGAGTAGGGGGGCCCGTGCCCTTACTGGGGCGTTGAGGAAGGGGTGCTTGCGGGGGTGTTGGTGGTGGTGCCCCCCATCATCGGCCCGCTGTTGCTGATGACCGGGCTGTCCGGCATCACGCCGTAGGGGGTCGCCGGCTGAATGGTGGCCGGTGAGGTGCCGGGCTGGTCAACCGAACTGGGCAGCGCCTCTTTCGCGTTGGGCTGCGGGTCCAGCTTGGGGCTGGGATAGAAGTTCAGGGGATGGTCCTCGCCGTCCGGCGTGTCCAGGGTGTGGGCGATCTTGCCACAGCCCGACAGGGCCAGGGCGGCGGCGGTCAGGCCGCTGATCAGCAGAACCCGGGTATAGGGGGTTTTCATCGGGGGCATCCTCACAGGAACCGTTGCCGGGCGGCCGACACCGCCGCACGAACCCGTTCCGGCGCCGTGCCGCCGAAGCTGGTGCGGCTGGCGACGGAGGCTTCCAGGCTCAGCACGGCATAGACCTCATCGGTGATGCGGGCGTCCACGCCCTTCATGGCATCCAATGGCACGTCCGACAGGCCGCATCCCCGTTCTTCGGCCAGGCGGACGATGCGGCCGGTGACATGATGCGCCTCGCGGAAGGGCAGGCCAAGGCGGCGCACCAGCCAGTCGGCCAGATCGGTGGCCGTGGGGAAACCCGCCTCCACCGCACGCCGCATGGCGGCGGGGTCGGGCGTCATGTCCTGGATCATGCCGGTGGTGGCCGCCAGGCACAGCGCTAGGGTGTCGTCAGCCTCGAACACCGGTTCCTTGTCTTCCTGCATGTCCTTGGAATAGGCCAGCGGCAGGCCCTTCATGACCACCAGCAGGCCGGACAGGGCCCCCATGACGCGGCCGCACTTGGCGCGGACCAGTTCGGCCGCATCCGGGTTCTTCTTCTGCGGCATGATGGAACTGCCGCTGGTGAAGGCGTCCGACAGGCGGATGAAGCGGAACTGGCTCGTGCACCACAGCACGATCTCCTCCGCCAGGCGCGACAGGTGCATGGCGCAGATGCTGGCGGTGGCCAGATAGTCCAGGGCGAAATCGCGGTCGGACACGGCGTCCAGCGAATTGGCCGTGGGCCGGTCGAAGCCCAGGGCGACAGCCGTGGCCTCGCGGTCGATGGGGTAGGGCGTGCCGGCCAGGGCGGCGCTGCCCAGCGGGCATTCGTTCAGGCGGGCGATGGCGTCGCGCACCCGGGCGCGGTCGCGGCCCAGCATCTCCACATAGGCCAGCAGATGATGGCCGAAGGTCACCGGCTGGGCCGTCTGCAGGTGGGTGAAGCCCGGCATGATGGTGTCGACGTTGCGGTCCGCCTGCTCGATCAGGGCGGCCTGCAGCGCCTTCATGTCGCCGTCCAGGCGCTGCAAGGCGCCGCGCACCCACAGCTTGAAGTCGGTCGCCACCTGGTCGTTGCGGGAACGCGCGGTATGCAGGCGGCCGGCGGGTTCGCCGATCAGTTCCTTCAGGCGGGACTCCACGTTCATGTGGATGTCCTCATGTTCCGTCTTGAAGACGAAGCGGCCGTCGCGGATTTCCTCGGCCACCTGGTCCAGGCCCGTCAGGATGGCGTCGGCGTCGGCCTTCGTGATGATGCCCCGGGCCGCCAGCATGGTGGCGTGCGCCTTGGACCCGGCGATGTCCTGCGCCCACAGCTTCTTGTCGAAGCCGATGGACACGTTGATGCGCTCCATGATCTCCGACGGGCCACGGCTGAAACGGCCGCCCCACAGCTCGTTCACCGCGCCGGTCGCTGCGGCATTCTGGGCGGGCGTGGCGTTTTCCGGGGTCGCGGGAGTTGACGTCATCGGGGGTCGGGGACCAATTGTAGCGGGGCCCACGGGGGGCCGGTGGAACGAGGGTGATGGCAAGAATGGCGATTTTGCGGTTTCTCGCAAGGATTGGCGTGGTCGCGTCGGTCGTTTTCTGCGCTGGTGCGGCATGCGCGGCCGGTAATGCGCCCCCGGTCCTGAAGGGCGGCATCACCCCCTTCACCGAAACCCCGGATCATCCCCAGGTTCCCGACCTGGCGCTGACACGCCCCGACGGCAGCGGCATTCACCTGTCGGATCTGAGAGGCCACCTGGTGCTGCTGAACCTGTGGGCCACCTGGTGCGGCCCCTGCGTTCAGGAACTGCCGTCCCTGGACAAGCTGCAAGGCGCCCTGGGGGACACCTCCGGCGGCAAGGGGGGATTCGAGGTCGTGGCCCTGTCGCTGGACCGGGGCGGCGCCCGCGTGGTCACGCCCTTCATGCAGAACCACGGCATCACCCACCTGGCGACCTGGCTGGACCCCAAGAGCACGGCCATGTCGGTGCTGAAGCCGCGCGGCCTGCCCACCACCCTGCTGATCGACGCCGAGGGACGGGAGATCGGCCGCCTGGAAGGCGACGCCGACTGGAACTCCCCCGAGGCGCAGGCGCTGATCAAGTTCTACAAGAAATAAAAAAGCCCGCCCCCGGCGAAGGGGGGCGGGCTTTTTGGTCAAGCCGGATCAGCGCGTAGGCCCCTTAGCGCGTGGGCCGGGGTGTATCGCCGGAATAATCGTAGAAGCCCCGGCCGACCTTGCGGCCCAGCCAGCCGGCCTCGACATACTTAACCAGCAGGGGGCAGGGCCGGTACTTGCTGTCGGCCAGCCCCTCATACAGCACCTGCATCACCGACAGGCAGGTGTCGAGGCCGATGAAGTCCGCCAGTTCCAACGGCCCCATGGGGTGGTTGGCGCCCAGCTTCATGGCGGTGTCGATGGCCTCGACCGAGCCCACGCCCTCATACAGGGTGTAGACCGCCTCGTTGATCATGGGCTGCAGCACCCGGTTGACGATGAAGGCGGGGAAATCCTCCGACACGGCGGGGGTCTTGCCCAGCTTGAACGTCAATTCGCGGATGGCCTGGTAGGTTTCCTCATCCGTGGCGATGCCCCGGATGATCTCCACCAGTTGCATCACCGGCACCGGGTTCATGAAGTGCATGCCGATGAATTTGTGCGGCCGGTCGGTGCAGGCCGCCAGCCGGGTGATGGAGATGGAGGAGGTGTTGGTGGCGACCAGCGCCTCGGCCTTCAGGTGCGGCACCAGATCCTTGAAGATGCCGCGCTTGATGTCCTCGTTCTCGGTCGCGGCCTCGATCACCAGGTCGCAGTCGCCCAGCGTGGCCATGTCCGTGCCGGTCGAGATGCGGGCCAGGGCCTCGTCCTTCTCCGGCTCGGTGATCTTGCCCTTGGCCACCTGGCGATCCAGGTTCTTCTCAAGGGTCTGCATGGCCCGGGAGAGCGACTCCGGGCTGGTGTCCATCAGGCGGACCGTATGGCCGGACAGCGATGTCACCTGGGCGATGCCCGTGCCCATCTGCCCCGAACCGATGATGCCGATCGTGCGTATCATGGTGTCTGTCCTTGCAAGGCCACCCTGGCGGGGTCCCGCCGGATACGGCCGGCGGGACCCATAACAAGAGGCAGGATAGGGTGTTGAACGGGGTTTATCAGCCCGCCTTGCCCAATTCCGCGGTCAATTCCGGCACGGCCTTGAACAGGTCGGCGACCAGGCCGTAGTCGGCGACCTGGAAGATGGGCGCCTCCTCGTCCTTGTTGATGGCCACGATGACCTTGCTGTCCTTCATGCCGGCCAGGTGCTGGATGGCGCCCGAGATGCCGACGGCGATGTACAACTCCGGCGCCACGATCTTGCCCGTCTGCCCGACCTGGTAGTCGTTGGGCACGAAGCCGGCGTCCACCGCCGCACGAGAGGCACCCACCGCCGCCCCCAGCTTGTCGGCTAAGGCCTCCAGCAGGGGGAAGTTGTCGCCGGACTGCATGCCCCGGCCGCCCGACACGATGACCCGGGCGCTGGTCAGTTCCGGCCGCTCCGACTTCGACACTTCCTGGCTCACGAACGTGGACAGGCCGGCATCCGCCGCACCCGACACGGCCTCGACCGCAGCACTGCCGCCCGTGGCCGCCACCGCCTCGAACGCCGTGCCGCGCACCGTCGCCACCTTCACCGGGTCGGACGACTGCACTGTGGCGATGGCGTTGCCGGCGTAGATCGGCCGGGTGAAGGTGTCCGCACCCTCCACACCCGTGATGTCGCTGATCTGCGCCACGTCCAGCAGGGCCGCGATGCGCGGCGCCACGTTCTTGCCGAAGGTGGTGCTGGGGGCGAAGACGTGGCTGTAGCCGCCGCTCTTCACCAGGCCCACCACCAGCGGGGCCACGTTCTCCGCCAGGCCATGCGCCAGCTCGGCGGCGTCCGCCGTCAGCACCTTGGCCACACCGGCGACCTGGGCGGTGGCGTCAGCCACGGCGCCCACGCCCTGGCCCAGCACCAGCACATGGACCTCGCCGCCCAGCTTGGCGGCCGCCCCCAGGGTGGTCAGCGTCGGGGCCTTCACGCCCTCCACCGAGGGCTCAGCAATCACAAGAGTCGTCATGGTCAGATCACCCGCGCTTCGGTCTTCAGCTTGGCCACCAGCTCCTCGACGGAGCCCACCTTCACCCCGCCGGCGCGCTTCGCCGGCTCCGCCACCTTCAGCGTCTTCAGGCGCGGCGTCAGGTCCACGCCCAGGCTGGCCGGGTCCACCGTTTCCAGCGGCTTCTTCTTCGCCTTCATGATGTTGGGCAGCGAGGCGTAGCGCGGTTCATTCAGGCGCAGGTCGGTGGTCACCACCGCCGGCAGCTTCAGCTCCACCGTCTCCAGACCGCCGTCGATCTCACGCGTCACGGCAACGGTTCCTTCCGCCGGCACCACCTTGCTGGCGAAGGTGCCCTGGGCCCAGCCCAAGAGGGCCGCCAGCATCTGGCCGGTCTGGTTGGCGTCGTCGTCGATGGCTTGCTTGCCCAGGATCACCAGGCCGGGTTGTTCCTTCTCGGCCAGCGCCTTCAGCGCCTTGGCCACGCCCAACGACTGCGTCTCCGCGTCCGTCTGCACCAGGATGGCGCGATCCGCACCCATGGCCAGCGCCGTGCGCAGCGTCTCTTGCGCCTGCGTCGGCCCCACGCTCACCACCACGATCTCGGTGGCCCTGCCCGCCTCTTTCAGGCGCACAGCCTCCTCAACCGCGATCTCGTCGAACGGGTTCATCGACATCTTGACGTTGGCCGTCTCCACACCCGTGCCGTCCGCCTTCACGCGAACCTTCACGTTGTAGTCAACGACCCGCTTGACCGCGACCAGTATCTTCATTCTCAAGCCATCCTTTGGCACTTCTTGGAGGGCGCCCGCCCGGTGTGACGCTCCACCCTCGATCTGGCGGGTTCTGGTTATTTTCCCCGTCCGGCGGATCGAGCCATACGGACGTGGTCGGCAAAAATAGGATTGTCCCACAAGGCTGTCAACGCTGCCCTGTTGCACTGCAATATGGCCTAAACCCAAGGGTTTACGCCCCTGCTTCCCGCATGTTTCCGGCCCTTAACGGTTGGCGCCGGGCACCCACAGCACATCGCCCGCCCCGCGGCCGTTGACGTACCGCGACAGGACGAACAGGAAATCTGAAAGTCGGTTCAGGTACTTGAAGGCCGCCGGCGTCACCGGCTCCCGTTCCGCCAGCGCGGCCACCAGCCGCTCCGCCCGCCGGGTGACGGTGCGGGCCTGGTGCAGATAGGCGGCCGCCGGGGTGCCACCGGGCAGGACAAAGGACGACAGCGGCGCCAGTTCGGCGTTCAGCGCGTCGATCTCCTGCTCCAGCCGGGTGACCTGGGCATCGACGATGCGCAGGGGTGGATAGGGGGGGGCCTCCTGCTCGGGCGTGCACAGGTCGGCGCCCAGGTCGAACAGGTCGTTCTGGATGCGGGAAAGATAGGCGTCCTCCGGCGTGCCGGCGGTGTGGAGGCGCGCCAAGCCGATGACGGCGTTGGCCTCGTCCACCGTGCCATAAGCCTCGACCCGCAGGTCATGCTTGGCCACGCGCCGGCCATCGCCCAGCGAGGTTTGGCCCTTGTCGCCGCCGCGGGTGTAGATGCGGGTCAGCGTGACCATGCCGACCCCCGCATGCCGATGCCATGCGCCGCGGCGCTCATGCGTGGTGCCCCAGGGCCAGCGCCGTCAGGAAGAACAGCACCACCGCCAGGATTTGCAGACGGATACGCCACCACATCAGGCGGTTGCCTGTGGTGCCGGCCTTATCGCCACCCCGGGCCATGGTGAACAGGCCCAGGATAAGGACGCCCAGCACGGCCAGCATGGTGGCGCCCAGGCAAAAGAAGAGGAACGTGCCCATGGCGGCGATTATAGCGTGCGCGTGTCCGCTTGCCCATCGGCTTGGGGACCATTCCTCCTAGGGGGATCAGGCTCGGGGGATCAGGCGCTCTCCCGCAGGCGGGTGGTGAAGGTGTGCGCGCCGTCCCGCAGGCGCTGGGCCTGCAGTCCCAGTTCGCTGGACGACTGGCTGACGCGGTCGGCGGCCGCCCCCGTCTGGCGGGCGGCGTCGGCGACATGGCCGATGCTGGCCGACACCCCGGCGGTGCCGGTGGCGGCTTGGGCGATGCCGCGGGCGATCTCCCGGGTGGCGCTGCTCTGCTCCTCCACCGCGCCGGCGATGGAGGTCGCGATCTCATCCATGCCGGCGATGACGGTGCCGATCTGGCTGATGGCCGCCACCGCCTCTTCCGACACCTGCCGGATGGCGCTCACCTGCGCCGAAATCTCCTCCGTCGCCTTGGCCGTCTGGGTGGCCAGGGCCTTGACCTCGCCCGCCACGACGGCAAAGCCCTTGCCCGCCTCGCCGGCGCGCGCCGCCTCGATGGTGGCGTTCAAGGCCAGCAGATTGGTCTGGCTGGCGATGGTGTTGATCAGGCCCAGCACGTCGCCGATGCGGCCGGCGGCGGCCACCAGGCTGCGCACCGCGCCGTCGGTCTGGCGCGTCGTCTCCAGCGCCTGCGCGGAAATCTTGTTGGACTGCGCCACGCGGGCGCTGATCTCGTTGATCGAGGCGGACAGCTCCTCCGTGGCGCTGGCCACCGCCTGGACGTTGCCGGCGGCGTCGCCGGCGGCGGCGTCGGCCTGGGTGCTGTCGCTCAACGACCGGTCCGCCGCCTTCGTCAGCAGGCCGGCGTCATCGCGCAGGCCGCCCACGGCGGTGCCGATGCCATCGATGACACCGGACATGGTGTCGGTGAACCCCTGGGCCAGGCCTTCCAGCACCCGCTGCCGGTCCCGACGCCCCTCTTCGATGTAGACGGAGATGGCGAGATCCATGTCCAGCATCACCGCCCGCAGCAAGGCCTGCTGCAGCCGGGCCATGTCCACGCGCGGCTTCAGCCAGCCGAAGAGCCCGCGGCGCTCCGTGCCCGCGACCATGGCCAGCAACTCCCCAGTGATGAAGGCGTAGCCGCCGATGTACCAGCGCGGTTCCAGCCCCAGGCGGTTGTGGGCCCGGCCCACCCGGATCACGCTGTCCAGGTAGGTGGTGTCAAACGCACCGGTGACGATGGCCGCCCAATGGCGCATCTGCATCTGCTTCACATGCGCCAGATGCCCATCGCCGCCGAACAGCTTGAATATCTCCGGCTGGGTGCGCAGCTTGGCGTAGAATCGGTCCAGGATGGCGGGCAACTCACGCTCCACCTGCGGGCGCAGGCTGCGCAGGGCGTCGCGGGTGGCGGCGTCGATGTTGAGGAAGGTCAGGCGTTCCTGGAACTGGCGCTGCAATGCGTCCTCATTGGCGGTCATGGTCCTGTCCCCTGAAAGATTGCGACTCCCGGTGCGCGACCAGACCAGAGTTCCCCAGCTTGGTAAATCAACCGTAAAAAAACGGGGGCTGCGGAAAGCACCCTAACCTTTTGGCAGTCCTATTTGATTTGAATCAGCCGCGACCTTTTGGCTTCCGCCAGCGCCATTGCGTCGGGTCGCTGACAGGGCTAAACCCAGGTATGGCCTTTCTTCGACACATCCGGGCGTGCAACGCCCACGACGCCGCGGCTTTCCTGCCCTTCGCCGTCAATGGACAGCGCGTGGGGCATGTGCGCCGCGCCTTCGCCGACCGGGTGGCCGGCCTCAGCGACGCCTTCCGCTGGACGCAAGGGGACGCCCCACTGCTGGACCTGCTGCCCACCGATGCCGGCAGCCGCACCCGCGCGGTGGCCGAGGTGGTGGCCGCCCTGGCGGCGGACGGGCTGGTGCCGCCCCTGCGGGGGGAGGACTTTCTCGTGGTGGCGCAGTGGGGGCAGCCCGAACTGTTGCGGCTGGACCGGGCGGCGGTGCCCGGCTTCGGCGTACGCGGCTTCGGCCTGCATGTGAACGGCTATGTCCGGGGCGCGGATGGCGGCCTGGAGATGTGGGTGGGCCGCCGCGCCCGGGACCGGGGCGTGGCGCCGGGCAAGCTGGACAACATCGTGGCCGGCGGCCAGCCGGCCGGCCTCAGCCTTACCGAGAACCTGGTGAAGGAGGCGCATGAGGAGGCCGGCCTTGAGCCCGGCCTCGCCCGCAGCGCCGTGCCGGTGGGCGCCATCACCTATGTCTTCGACACCGCCGCCGGCCTGCGGCGCGACACCCTGTTCTGTTACGACCTGATGCTCAGCCGTGATGTCATCCCCCGCAACACCGATGGCGAGGTCGAGGCCTTCGAGCTATGGCCCCTGGACCGGGTGGCGAATAGCGTCCGCACCACCGATGACTGGAAGTTCAACGTCAACCTGGTGGTGATCGACTTCCTGATCCGCCACGGTCAACTGAGCCCGGACCATGAACCGGACTACATGGATTTGGTGACCGGCCTGCGCGCCACCGACTGATCCTCCAGGGCGCGGATGCCCCGCCGTCGCCTGAGGCGCTCAGAAATAGGACGCGACCGCGTCCGCCGGAAGTTTCCGGGGAGCGAAGCGGACTGGAAACTGAGGATCAGCCAAGGGGCGGACGCCCCGCCGGCGCCTGAGGCGCTCAGAAATAGGACGCGACCGCGTCCGCCGGAAGTTTCCGGGGAGCGAAGCGGACTGAAAACTGAGGACAGCCCAGGGCGCGGATGCGCCCGCCCGGCGCCTGAGGGACTTAAAACAACGCGTCGATCGCGTCCTGATCCAGGGTCGCCTGTTCGGTGGCGCCGTGCACGATGGCGCTGCCCCGGTCGACCAGCTTTTGCAGGCGCTGCCAATAGTCCGTGGCCAGGAAGCCCAGCATCTCGGGCGAGTCCTGTTCCGCCTCCAGCGCCACCACCGCTTCGGCGATGGTCGCGTCCAACTCCTCCACCACGCGGTCGAAGGGCTGGCGGTATTCCGGCGGCACATGGTCGTAGGCCTCGATGGCCAGCGACGCGAAGCCCAGGCCGCTGCCCTCGAAATGCTGCTTGTAGGTCTTGGGGTGCCAGGCGCGGATCTCGTCCAGCATTTCCGGCATGTCACCCAGCATGGACAACAGCATGATCACTTCGTTGAAGTGATTGAAGTAGTCCGTCGACAGCAGGGTGTTGCCATCTATCGTCGTGTCTTTGACGAGGGTCCGGTAATGGGCGAGGGTGTCAGCATCAGGCATAGGGCGTTCTTACCACGGAGCCTTCGGTCTGGGAGGCGAAAAATGCGCTGAGCAGCGAAGCGCGCCTTCGGCTAGATGTGCGTGCCCCGTGCTTGATCAAGGCGTTTCCACTCCCCACCGATCCATGCTTAACCGGCAGCGGATGTCATCCGGTGTGGCCCCGCCGTTGCGCAGCGCCGCCAGGCTTGCCGCCCCGTCGCGTTTGGCCAGCCGTTCACCACGCTCATTGACCAGCAAGCGGTGGTGATGCCAGTCGGGGACGTCCAGGTCAAGCAGGGCCTGCAGCAGGCGATGCACATGGGTCGCTTCCATCAGGTCGCGGCCTCGAGTCACCAGGGTGACGCCCTGCAGATGGTCGTCCACCGTGACTGCCAAGTGATAGCTGGTGGCCACGTCCCGCCGTGCCAGAACGACATCGCCCAGTATGCCGGGTTGGGCCGCCACGGTTCCTACCTCCAGGTCGGTCCAGCTCAAGGGGCCGGCGCGATGCGCGGCCGCCGCGACATCCAGACGCAGGGCGTGCGGCGCCCCCGCCGCCAGCAGGTCGGCCCGCCGTACCGGGTCCATATGCCGGCAGGTGCCGGGGTAAAGCGGCCCCTCCGGTCCATGCGGGGCGGCGCCGGCCCGCGCGATCTCATCCTGGATGTCTTTGCGCGAACAGAAGCAGGGATACAGAACCCCCAGATCCGAAAGGCGGTCCAGGGCGGCGCGATAGTCAGCCATGTGTTCCGACTGGCGCCGCACCGGCTGCGGCCAACTCAGGCCCAGCCAGGCCAAGTCGCGCAGGAAGGCGTGCTCGAACTCAGGCCGGCAGCGGTTGGGGTCGATATCCTCGAAGCGTAGCAGAAAGGTGCCGCCGGCCCGGCGTGCGGCGTCCCAGCCGAACAGGGCGGAATAGGCGTGGCCCAGATGGGGCAGGCCGGTGGGGCTGGGGGCGAAGCGGGTCACGGTCTGGTTCATCCCCCCTGATACCACCGGGGGCCGCGTCTTGCCCATCCCCTGCCCCCCATCCCCGCCCCGAGTCGGCCGTGGTTTGGCTTTCCCTCCGCCCTACAAAAAGGGGTAGGGCGGGTCGTCTGCCCCACATCTTGTGGGTAAACATATGACGTTATGGTGAAATCGCCAGGGGCCCACCAAGGCGAGGATTGCCGAAACGGGTGGGAAAGGCTAATAAGGCAATGATCTCTGGCCGCGGGTTCGGCCCCGGCCTTCCTCGGGAACGGCGCGGGGGTGGTATTGTCTCCACCACTAGACAGTTGTCCGGCCTTGGTACTGAACGCCGATTTTCGGCCGCTCAGCTACTTCCCCTTGTCCCTCTGGTCTTGGCAAGACACCGTCAAGGCCGTGTTCCTGGACAGGGTCAACATCATTTCCGTCTATGACCGCGTTGTCCGGTCGCCCACGGCGGAAATCCGAATACCCAGCGTCATCAGCCTGAAGGAATACATACCGGCGACTCGAAGGCCGGCCTTCACCCGCTTCAACGTTTTCCTGCGCGATCACTTCTGTTGTCAGTATTGCGGTGAGCCTTTCCCCACCCAGGAACTGACCTTCGACCACGTCATCCCACGCTCCCGCGGCGGACGCACCACCTGGGACAACGTCGTCACCTCCTGCTCCGCCTGCAACCTGGCCAAGGGCAGCCGTCTGCCGCACCAATGCGGCATGATCCCCCTCAGCCCCCCGTTCCAGCCCACAGTCTTCCAGCTTCAGGAAAACGGCCGGGCCTTCCCGCCCAATTTCCTGCACGAAAGCTGGCGCGACTTCCTCTATTGGGACACGGAATTGGATCCCTTCTGACTGCGGTTCTCAGCGATACGGTTCTCAGCGATATGGGGCCGTGCAGGCCAGCATCCAGTCGCGGAAGGCGCGGACGCCCGGCGTCAGCGGCTTTGAGAACAGCCGGGTCAGCCAGTAGCTCCCCGTGTCGACGCACACCGGGAATGGCTGCACCAGACGGCCATCCTCCAGGTCCCGCCGGAACATGGCGGGCGGCGCCAGCGCCACGCCCTCCCCCACCATTGCCGCCTGGACCATGAGGGGGGAGGCGTCGAACAGCGGTCCCCGCGCCGTGATCCCCGGCACCCCGGCGGCCTTCAACCAAGCTGGCCAATCCTGGGCGCGATAGGACCGCAGCAGCGGATGGGCGGCTAGGTCCCCGGGCTTGTGCAGGGTGGCGGCGATGGCCGGCGCGCACAGGGGCGTCATGGGCGCGTCCATCAGGCGGTGCGCCTCCACCCCGTGCCAGGCGCCGTCGCCGAAGCGGATGGCCAGGTCCAGGCTTTCGGTCCACAGGTCGACCTTGTTGTTGTTGGTCATGATGCGCAGGTCGACGCGCGGATGGTGGGCGCGGAAGGCGCCCAGGCGCTCGAACAGGAAACCGACGGCGAAGGTGCCCACCACGCCCAAGTTCACGATCTCCGCCGGGCCCGTCGCGCTGACGGCGTCCAGCGCCCGCTCCATCATGGCGAACGCCTCCAGGATCGTGGGGGCCAAGGCCTGGCCCTCATCGGTCAGGATCAGGCCCCGGGTGCTGCGGCGGAACAGGCTGACGCCCAGTTGCTCCTCCAGCCCGCGCACCTGATGGCTGACCGCCGACTGCGTGACGTGCAGCTCCGCCGCCGCGCGGGTCAGGCTCAGATGCCGCGCCGCGGCCTCGAAGGCTCGCAGCGCGTTCAAGGAGATGGCGCTGAGCGGCATGGGTCCTGTCCTTAGAAAAACTCAGGATCGCGCCAAGGTATCGTCGTTTGCACCGGCAATCAAATGCTGGAATTTTAAGGCATTACCGACTGACGGGGGCGCGACAACCTGAGAAAAGCGTGGGGAGTGCCCCGCTTTTCCAGGGGCCTCTCCCCTCGTTTCCAGCCATGCGCCCGCGTTTGCGACCTCCCGGCCCCCGCTGTCGGGGGTAGGCATCCGCGCGCCCGCGGCAGGCCGCATGAAGGGGGAACAGTGTGAAGGTCAGGGGCTTTCGAAATGCGGTCATCGCCGGCCTCGCCGTCGCCGCGCCCTCGGCGCTGGCGCAGACGGAAATCACCATCACGGCCACGCCGCCGGAAGCCATGCATCTGGACGACCGCACAGTCTACGATCTGGCGAACAACCTTCAGGCCAAGGGGGGTGGCAGCGTCGCCGACGTCCTGACCACCCTGCCGGCGGTCAGTGTCGACCCGGCGGGCAAGGTCAGCGTGCATGGCGCCGCCGTCACGGTGATGGTTGATGGCAAGCCCTCCCCGGCGTTGCGGGGCCTGCCCTTGGCGACGGCCCTGCAATCCATGCCGGCCAACACCATCGCCAAGATCGAGGTCATCACCGACCCCGGGCCGGAGTTCCGGGGGGATGCCGGCATCGTCATCAACTTGGTCACGCGCAAGCCCCGCACGCCGACGGCCAAGGCGGACCTGGGGGCGGGCATCGGTCCACAGAGGCGGCGCAGCGGCTCGGCCGCCGGCTCCTTCGGCGTGGGCGCCTGGAGTTTCAGCGGCTCGGCCGACGTGCGGGACGACATCCGCTACGACCTGCTGGATATCGACCGGACCGCCAAGAACGCCGATGGTTCGGCCGCGGGCTGGCTGGTGGAGCACCGCGCCACCTTCGTGCCCTACACCAACACCACCGGCGCCCTGACCGTCTCCTATGCCGCCTCGGATCACGACGTGCTCAGCCTTGGTGGCGAAGGGGCCCTGCGCCACCGGCCGCGCCAATACCGGGATGACCTCGGCCTCTATGATCCCGACGGCGGGGTGGCCAGCCGCAGCGTCACCCAGGACCGCGCCCCCCAGCATTTCGACCACGCTTCCCTGACCGGCGACTACGTCCGCAAGGGGGTGATCGGCGGCGACACGCTGACCCTGAAGGCCAGCCATGAGGATCATGAGACGCTGCGTGACCAGACCGACGACCAGCTCTTCCAGGTTCCGGCCTCGGTGGAGGACATCTATCGCCAGCGGCACACGGAACGTGAGCTGATCGACACCATCAGTGGCGACTATGTCCTGCCGCTGCCCCGGGAGGAACAGCTCAAGCTGGGCTTCGAGGTGGAGTCGGACCGGGTGCAGTCGGCCTATCAGGCGGGGGCGGTGGGTGATGCGGCGGTGGGCGATTCGGGCGCCGGCGGCTTCGGCGCCACCCCCGCCGCGCGCTTCGGCCTCAACCGCACCCTCAGCGCCGGCTATGCCAGCTATCAGCGCCTGCTGGGCCCCTGGCTGGTTAAGGGGGGGCTGCGGGTGGAGTCGATGGCGACCCGGTTCCTGGCGGCGTCGGAGGGCATGCCGGACTCCAACGACCTGCGCTGGTTGCCCAGCCTGTCCCTGGGACGGGATCTCAGCCCAGAAAGCCGGCTTACCTTCAGCTACACCCGGCGCATCGACCGGCCGACGACGGAGCAACTGAATCCGCTTCAGACCATCGTCGGGGCGACCACCATCCTGGGCAACACCGGCTTACGGCCCAGCCGCACGGATTCGGTGGAGGCCGGTTACACCTACACGGCGGCGAAGGTGACGGCCAGCGGCACCCTGTACGCGCGCCATCTGACCGACGATATCGTGGATTATCGCTATGCGGCGGCATCGGGGCACACGGCCCTGGTTTCCACGGTGGAAAACGCCGGCAGCGGCACGTCGGCCGGCCTGGACCTGGCGGTGGATTTCCATCTCGGGCCGGACTGGGCGGTCAGCCTCAGTTCGGACCTATCCCACCTGCGGGAATCCATGCCCGTCGGCGGGGGGGATTACAGCGGCGCACTGTTCACGCACCTGACCAAGGTCAACCTGACCTGGACGCCGGCGGAGGGCGACCGCCTGCAACTCCAGGCGCAACTACATGGCCGGTCACTGGAAACGGGCGGCACGCGGTCCGGCTATCAGTCGGTGACCCTGTCCTATGGCCATGACGTGACGTCCCGCCTTAAGGCGATCGTCACCGCCAACGACGTGCTCAATGGCGTGCGGCGCGTAACGTGGATCGATACGCCGCAGTACCGGGAACGGTCGGAATTGGCCGTGCCGGGGCAGATCGTCTATCTCAGGCTGACGTACAGGCTGGGCGGCGATGAGAATAATACGGGCGGCGCCGCGCCCTGATCATACCCGTTCCGCCACCCAGATGACGGCACGGGTGCCTGCCTTGATCAGGGTGTAGAGCACGGGGTAGCCGGTGGTCAGCTCGGCATCGTGGGCGATGCCGATGTCGCGGTGCTCCAGCTCCTCGGCCCGGAATTTCTCGATGGTGGCCTTCAGCTCCGCCTCGCCCGGGCCCAGGCGTTCCGCCTGCTCGGCATAATGGGCGTCGATCGCCTCCTCCACCGCCACGGTGCAGGCCATGGCCGCCCGCTCGCCCATCAGGGCGGTGGCGGCACCCAGGGCGTAGCCGGCCAGTTTCCACAGCGGCTGCAACGCCGTGGGCCGCACCCGCCGCTCCACCATCATCGTGTTGAAGGTGTCGAGGTGGACGCGCTCCTGCTCCTCCATATGGCGGATGGTGGCGCCCACCGGGCTTTTACCCAGCACGGACAACTGCCCGGCGTAGATGCGGGCGGCGCCGTACTCGCCCGCCTGGTCCACACGGATGATGCGGGCGATCTGCGCGTCGGTACCCAGGTCGCCCGGCAGGGGGCGGCGGGCCAGGCGCTCGGCGGGGCCGCCGACGGGCTGGTTGGCGGCGGGCTGGTTGGCGGTAGGATGGGGGGCGGTGTTCGTGGCGCTCATGAAACCCTCCTCAGGCCTGCTTGGCGCCGGCGCGGGCGGCGGTCCAGGCGACCAGGCCCAGGATCAGCGAGGCCGGGAAATTGAAGGCCGCCATGGAAATACCGTGGAAGGTCCACTGCGCCTCGTCACACCGCACCAGCGGGGCGGACATCAGACGCTCGCGCAACTGATCCAGCGTCAGGTTCTTGGGCATGCTGCTGCTGCAGGTGGTGAAACCTTCCCACCAATGCTGTTCCACGCCCGCGTGGAAGCCGGCGATGGCGGCCCCGACCAGGAAGGCCAGGCCGCCCAGCGTCAGCGAGATGCCCCGCAGGCGGGTGTTCACCAGGCCGGGCAGCAGCGCCACGATGGCCGCGACATAGGCCCAGCGCTGCCACATGCAGAATTCGCACGGGTGCAGGCCGCCGACATATTGCGATAGCAGCGCCGTGCCCAGGGCCGCCACCGACGCCAGCACCAGCGCCGCCTGCGGCAGGCGGGGATGGGCCAGCGGGGAGGGGGCGGCGGAAGGGCTGGGGGCGACGGCGGTCATGGCGGTGGTCCGAAGATCGGGGGTGGTCAAAGGCTCAATGCAGATGCACGTATTTGAGAACCACGAAGCCGCTGATGACCAGCAGCAGGGCCACAGTGGTGACCAGCGTCAGACGCTTTTCCACGAATGTGCGGATGGGCTCGCCAAATTTCCAGAGCAGGGCGGCGACCAGGAAAAAGCGCAGAGAGCGGGAGATCAGCGAGGCGCCGGCGAAGGTGAGCAGGTCGAATTGGAAGGCGCCGCTGGCGATGGTCACCAGCTTGTAGGGGATGGGCGTCATGCCCTTCAGGATGATGATCCAGGCGCCCTTGTCATCGAAGCCCTGCTTGAACTCCATGTACTTGTCCATCAGGCCATAGGCATCGATGATGCGGTGGCCGATGACGTCCCAGAAATAATAGCCGATGGCGTAGCCCAGGAAGCCGCCCAGGACGGAGGCCACGGTGCAGACCGTGGCCAGGAAGAAGGCGCGGCGGCGGTCGGCCAGGATCAGCGGGATCAGCAGCAGGTCCGGCGGAATGGGAAAGACCGAGCTTTCGATGAAGGAAATACCCGCCAGGGCCCACACGGCATGGCGGTGGCCCGCAAGGGCGAGGGTGCGGTCATACAGGCTACGCAGCAACGGGCATCTCCGACAGCGGGGCCCCCGCCAAGGGGGCGGGGCCGGGCGCTACCCGTCTATCAGGTGCGCCCCCCGCCCGCAACCGCGCGGCCCCCTGGCCGGCGTGTCAAGCCTGTGCCCCGCCTGTCAATGCAAGCCACCGCATGCGGCGCTTGACCCCCGGCTTTCTATCGCTATGATCCCGCCCACGCTTGAAGCGCCCGGTGCCTCCGTGGCGAAATGGTAGACGCGGCAGACTCAAAATCTGTTGGCCGCAAGGTCGTGTTGGTTCGAGTCCGACCGGGGGCACCACTTTCATCCTTTGAAATCGCTGACCGTCAAAGATGGCCCTTCCCGGGCCATTTTTTGTGTCCGTGCCCCGTGCCCGGCTGTCGCACCCGACATGACAGCGCAATGGTGAGCGGTTAATTTGGCGGCCTTCTCCAGACCGGGATCGTCCATGACCGCCTTCCGCCGCCTTGCCGCCGCCGTCGTTTCCACCGCCGCCATCGCCCTGACCGCCGGGCCGGCGTTCGCCTGGGGCCCCAACGGGCATGCCATCGTGGGCGACATCGCCCAGGACCGGCTGACGCCCAAGGCCAAGGCGGTGGTGGACCAGCTGCTGTCGCTGGAGGGCCACCACACCCTGGATGAGGTGGCGAGCTGGCCGGACACCGTGGGCCACCTGCCCAAGGACAAGGGCGGCCTGCCGGACACGCTGCCCTGGCATTATGTCGACGTGCCCACCGACCAGCCGGCCTACGATCCCGCCCGCGACTGCGCCCAGGACAATTGCGTCATCGCCCGCCTGCCGGAACAGGCCCGCATCCTGGCCGATACCAAGGCGCCGCCGGAGGCGCGCCTGGCCGCGCTGAAATGGGTGGTCCATCTGGTGGGCGACCTGCACCAGCCCCTGCATGCGGCCGAGCGCGACCATGACAAGGGCGGCAATGACGTCAAGGTCCGCTACTTCGGGGATGATCACAACGGCCACCTGAACCTGCATTCGGTGTGGGACGGGTCCATCGTCGACCGCGAGCTGGGCCTGTCCGTGAACAAGGACTATTCCATCGACCTCGCCAAGGCCAAGGCGGCCGCCGCCACGCTGGAGCCGGGCATCACCGCCTATGACGCCAAGGCCTGGACACCCAAGGTCCCGGCTACCCGGCCTCCGTTCAAGGGCGCCGGTCTGGACAAGGCGGTGCAGGCCTGGGGCGAGGAAAGCCACGGGCTGGCCCGCGACGTCGTCTACGGCCTGCTGCGGGCGCCGGAGTCGGACGGCGTGGAACGCCTGGCCCAGGGCTATGAAACCGCCGCCTGGCCACTGGTGCGCATGCGGCTGGAAATGGCGGGCGTGCGCCTGGCCTGGGTGGTGAACCAGGCCGTCGGGCACTGATCCCCTGACCACCGCGCCATAGGTCGTCGGTTCATGCAATGTTAAGCATGTCCGCGCCAAGCTGCGCGGCTGGGGCCACGCCTGTGGCCCGCCAATGGAGCGGTGCGTCAGGATGAAGCGGGTGGAGCGGTATCTGGGGTTCGCCTTCGCCAATGCCGACCTGTTGATGGAGGTGGATGGCACGGGCGTGTTGCGGTTCGCCGCCGGGGCCGTGCAGGCCTTGACCGGTTACAGCGACGCGGACCTGGTGTGCCGCCCCTTGGCCGAGCTGCTGGTTCCGGGCGACGCGGCGCTGGCGCGGCGTGTCCTGGGCGCGCTGGGGGATAATGAGCGCAGCGTCCCCCGGCCCGTGCGTTTGCGCCGCCGCGACGGTCGCGTCATCGTCTGTGCCCTGGCGGCCTATCGCCTGCAGGCCAGCCCCCTGCTGAACGTCACCTTCTGCCAGCTGGCCGCCGGCCTGGCGGCGCTGCCCGCCCCACAGGATCTTGATGCCGCCACCGGCCTGCTGACCCCCGCCGCCTTCGCGCGCGCCGCCGACGCCGCCCTTGCCCAGGAGGGGGAGGGGGATCAACGGGCGGCCGGGGGCGCCCTGACCCTCCTGGAAATGAACAACCTGGCCGATATCCGCACCCGTCTGACGGCCGAGGCGGAGGGCCAGCTGATGACCGAGATCGGCGCTGTTTTCCGCCAGCATGGCGGGGGCGTCGCCGGTCGCGTCGCCGAGCACCGTTTCGGCGTCATGGCCCCGGCCGGCCTGGCCGAGCAGATCACCCGCGACATCCGCCACATCGCCGGGGAGCTGGGCCTGGACCAGCCGCTGGAGGTGGATGCCCGCACGCTGGACAGCGATAATCTTGGGCTCAGCCGGGCCGACCGGTCGCGCCTGCTGCTGCACGCCCTGCGCCGCTTCGCCGAGGCGGGGCCGGCGGCGGTGGACGTGCTGTCCGGCCAGTCGGCCGCCGCCGGCTTCGTCAAGGACGCGGTGGGCTGCCTGGCCCGGCTGCGTGATGACCTGGGCGGCAATCGCCTGTCCCTGGTTTATGAGCCCATCGTGGACCTCAAGACGGGGCGCATGCACCATCTGGAGGTGTTGAGCCGGTTCAACGGCGACCGCCCGGGGGCTGTCATCACCCTGGCGGAGGAACTGGGCGTCATCAACGACGTCGACATGCTGGTGTGCAGCCTGGCGATGCGCGAGCTGGAACGGGCGCCGGCCGATATGGTCCTGGCCGTGAACCTCTCTGCCGTTTCCGTCGGGTCCGACCTGTTCATGCAGTCGCTGATGGCGCAACTGAAGGCCCAGCCCGGACTGTCCGGCCGCCTGATGTTCGAGGTGACGGAAACCGGGCAGATGGGCGACCTGGACCGGGCCCGGAACGTGCTGGGCGCTGTGCGCCGCCAGGGCCACCCCATCTGCCTGGACGATTTCGGCGTGGGCATGGCCTCCTTCACCTATATCCGGGCGCTGGACTTCGACCATGTGAAGCTGGACGGCAGCTTCATCGCCCGCATGTGCCTGGACAAGCGGGAGGAGGCCATCGTCGCCGGCATGTTGGCCCTGTGCCGCGGCCTGGGCGTCAGCGCCATCGCCGAGCATGTGGAGAACCCGGAACAGATGCTGCGCCTGCGCGGCCTGGGCTGTGCCATGGGCCAGGGCTGGCTGTTCTCCCGCGAGATGGAACGCCCGCAACGGCGCGACGTGGACTTGCGGGCCCTGTCCCGCCCGTCGGCCTGGCGCCCCACCGTGGTCGATGCCGGCGGCTGAACCGCGACGCCCGGTGGTTCCCCGGCTGATCAGCTTTATCAGATAATATTCGTCCCAAATACTTGATGTGCGTCAAATAAGGATACCAATACGAGAGAGCGGTTGCGGAGACGGGCGCCAAGGTTTTTCATGGGAAGCACCAAGATGGAGGTGTTCCATGACCCAGTACAGCACCTATTCCCTCGTGCTGAGGGAGCACATCGCGGACCTCGACCCTCTCATTGAACGGTGGACCAGCGGGCATTTCCTGCTGACGGGCGCCGCCCAGGACGAGGCTGGGGAATTTGTCGGCCGCCTGCGGGAACTGCGCGCGGACTTGGCCAGCCGCATCGCGCGGCCGGACCTGGATGGTCGCACGGCCCCCCTGGTCGCTGATGGCATGACGGTTCGTTAACAGCGCCACGCCCTTGCCCCACCCCGCGCCCGGGTCACCCGGACACGGGGAGGGGGACTTCGCGTGACCGCCCTGTCACCGTGCCGGATCGGCCGTCAGGCCCCTATAGCGGTCCGCCCGGTGGTTCATGGCCACGATCATGTTGGCGATGAAGGCCCCGACAACCGACAGGGCCAGCCGCTGCGGCGTCAGCACGAAGCAGGCCGCCGCCAGGATGCCGGCGTCGATGCCCAGCTGGACATAGCCGGCGCGGATGCCGAAGCGCTCTTGCAGGTACAGCGCCAGGATGTTGATGCCGCCCAGCCCGATGCGGTGGCGGAACAGGATCAGCAGGCCGGTGCCGATCAGGCCGCCGCCGGCCAATGCCGCATAGACGGGGTTCAGGACGGCGAAGTCCACCCATCCGGGGGTGAGCCGCGTTTCGATGGTCACGAGGCAGACGGCGGCGAAGGTGCGGGCGGTGAAGCGCCAGCCCATGCGCCGCCAGGCCAGGACATAGAAGGGCAGGTTGAGCACGAAGAAGAACAGCCAGAATCCCTGGTCCGTCACATAATGCAACAACAACGCCAGCCCAGCGATGCTGCCCACCAGCAAGGTGGCTTTGGCGTAAAGGACCGTTCCCAGCGAGACCATCAAGGTGCCGATGGCCATGGCCGCCAGATCCTCATACCCCTTGTGGCGACTTTGATTGTCAGGCTGCATCATTTTGTGCCCAATATGGCGTATATTTACTAATGATATACTGGAAATGTCGGAGACAGATATTCGATAATGGTGCGGCTGCTTGGCCGGGCGTCGGTGACGCACCTGGTCGGACCGCATAGGCCGGGCGCCGGCCGCGGGCTTTCGGGGTAGGGGCCTTGACCCATTGCCCCGTTGCCGGCCCTCCCGGCTTTTGAAAGGCTTGGGATCGACGCATCACAGCAGGAGGAAAGCCATGAGCACGAACCAGAGCGCTGCGTATGCCCGTATTCTGCAGGAGCGTATCGCCGACCTCGATCCCCTGATCGAACGGTGGAGCAGTGACAGCCTGACTCTGACCGACACCGCCGGCGATGAGGCCGAGGAATATCTGGAGCGGCTGAAGGTGATCCGGGCCGAGATGGCCGGGCGCCTGGGCCGCCCGGATCTGGACATCCCCACCCCCGGCATCACCGACAGCCTGCTGGCGCGTTGAGCGCCGGCGTCTCGCCCGGCGTGCCCCGCGTTTACCGGCCGGCCTCGGGCACCGGGTCGCTCCCCCGTGCCGGCCGGCGAAAGGCCGTCAGGCGGCAGTACAGCCAGCCCAGGGCCAGCAGGGCGACGAACACCCCGAACAGCACCAGATTGTAATAGATCATGGCCGCCAGGCACAGGCAGGCCAGGCAGAGCGCCAGGCCGGGCACCCAGGGGTAGCCGGGGGCCCGGAAGGGCCGGTCCAGCGTCGGCGCATCGCGGCGCAGGCGGAACAGGCTGGCCATGCTGACGATGTACATGACGATGGCCCCGAACACCGACAGGGTGACGATGTTGGCGGTCAGCGGCTGGCCGCCGAAGGCCAGCACCTCATCGGAAAAGATGGCGGCGATGCCTACGGTCGCGCCGGCCAGGATGGCCCAGTGCGGCGTGCGCCGCGTGGGGTGCAGGCGGCTCAGGACGGACGGCAGGAAACCCGCGCGGGCCAGGGCGAAAATCTGCCGGGAATAGCCCATGATGATGCCGTGGAAACTGGCCACCAGGCCGAACAGGCCGATCCACACCAGCATGTGCAGCCAGCCGCTGTCGGCCCCCACTACCGCCTTCATGGCCTGGGGCAGGGGGTCGTTGATGTTGGCCAGGTCCCGCCAGTCGCCCACCCCGCCGGCCAGCACCATGGTGCCGAAGGCGAGCGCGACCAGGGTCAGGATGCCGGCGATGTAGGCGCGGGGGATGGTGCGGGCGGGGTCTTTGGCCTCTTCCGCCGCCATGGCCGCGCCCTCGATGGCCAGGAAGAACCAGATGGCGAAGGGGATGGCGGCGAAGATGCCTCCCAGCGCCGGGACCGATAGTGGCCCGGCATCCCCCGACCAGCCGTGGGCCGCGAAGTTGGCCCAGCGGAAGCCCGGCGCCACCACGCCCATGAACACCAGCAGCTCGCCGATGGCCAACAGGGTCACGCACAGCTCGAACGTGGCGGCGATGGTGACGCCGGCGATGTTCAGCAGGGCGAAGACGCCATAGGCGCCCACGGCGGCCAGCTTGGGCGGCAGCCCCGGGAACTGGACGTTGAGATAGGCGCCGATGGCGAGCGCGATGGCCGGCGGGGCGAACACGAACTCGATCAGCGTGGCATAGCCGGCGATGAAGCCGCCCACTGGCCCGAAGGCGCGGTGGCTGTAGGCGAAGGGGCCGCCGGCGTGGGGGATGGCCGTGGTCAGTTCGGTGAAGCTGAAGATGAAGGTGGTGTACAACACCGCCACCAGGATGGTGGTGGCCAGGAACCCGAGCGTGCCGGCCTGGGCCCAGCCATAGCTCCACCCGAAATATTCGCCGGAGATCACCAGGCCCACGGCGATGCCCCAGAGATGCCACCCGCCGAGGCTTTTGTTCAGCCCGGCCCCATCCGTCCCCATGACCATCTGCCCCATCTTGTTCGCCGGACCAGTATGCCCCGGAAATCGGGGCGCGGGGGAGGGGGATTTGCCCGTGTTTTAGGCGAAAGAGGAATTGCCCGCCGATTAGGCATTGATGGCTCCCCCCATCCACACCCGGCGCACGGCCAGGTCGGGCGACAGCTCCACCAGGTCCGCCCGGCCCCCCGGGGCGATGCGGCCCACGTCCGGCAGCCCCAGGAAGTCCGCCGGCACCTTTGAGGCCATGGCCAGCGCCGTTTCCCGCGACACGCCCATCAGGCCCATGGCGCCGCGCACGGCCGCCGCCATGTCGATATCGGCCCCGGCCAGCACGCCGTCCGCCGTCTCCAGGCGGCCATTGCG
>NZ_VITR01000006.1 GCF_007827955.1 Nitrospirillum pindoramense | reverse complement strand
CCGCAAAAGCGGCCCGTAGCCCCTCGATCAAGCCTTCAATCGGCTTGGTTCATGGGGAAAGGGGCCTTAACGCTCCATTCTTCCGCACCCTGCTAAACCAAACGGGGGCGGGGGGCGGCGGATGGCCGCACCTTCCGACCCGAAGCGGATATCCCATGCGAATGCTGTTCTTATCCCTTCTTCAGCCAGCCGTCGGGCCTATGACGCGGCGCATTTAGAAGGGGAGGAGTAGACCGCAGCATCCCGGCGGTATGCGACATTGTGTCGCTGCGACGACGGGTCGTTAACCGCAATCATGCAATGAATAACGGTCATGCAACCAATATGCTCCCGAGCCTTACTATCCATTAAGTGGTGACTCGTTATGCATATTCGGTTAGCGCTTGCTGCCACCCTGGCCATATTCAGCTTGTCGGCCTGCTCCTCCATTATCGAGGGCACCTCCCAGGAAATCGCCGTCAACACCACTCCCGCCGGCGCCAGCTGCGCCCTGGAACGGGAAGGCGCGGTCATCGCCCGCGTGAGCCAGACCCCCGCCTCGGCCACGGTGAAGAAGACGAAACACGACATCACCATCCGGTGCACCAAGGATGGTTTCCAGGAAGCGACCTTCCTGGACAAATCCGGCACCGCCGGCGCCACCGTCGGCAATATCCTGGCCGGTGGCGGTATCGGTTGGGCGATCGACAGCGCCAGCGGCGCTGACAACAAGTACGACAGCCCCGTGAACGTCACGCTGGTGCCGGTGGGTACCGCCGTCCCGGCTCCGGCCGCCGCGCCCGTGGCGCCGGCCGCCCCGGCTGCGAAATAAGCAGCCGCTGCGGAAGCCAAAAGGGCGGCGGCTGATTGGCCGTCGCCCTTTTTCTTTGCCCTGAGGGGGCCCCCTCAGCCGCCGGTGGCGGCGCGCAGCTGTTCCGCGATGGCCGCCAGGCGGTCGCCCAGCTCCTTGGTCGCGGCGGTGCTCGCCTGCTCATGGGCGCGGCTGGTGTCGACCAGCGCTTTCAGATGGTCCGTCAGGTCCAACAGGCCGCGTATGGTGCGGTCGGCCGCCTCCATGCGGATGCGCAGGCCGTCGGCCAGCGTCGCGACGGTGGCCAGATTGGGGTCCACCCGCGGGGCCAGCGCCTCCGCCAGGCTTCCGGTCAGGGCGCGCAGCGCCTCCGTCGCCTCGTCCTGGCGCGCAAGGGCGCGGTTCAAGGCGTTGGTGGCGCCGCTGGCGTCGGTCGCCAGGCCGGCGGCCTCGCGCTGAAGGTCGCGCACCGCGCCCTCCACCTTGGCGCCGGCGTCGCCCAGGCCGGCGCTCAGCATGTCCGACAGGCGGGTGGCGGTGTCGCCGATGCTGCCCGCCCGGTCGCCCAGGGCGTGGGCGGTCGCCTCCAGCCGGGCGATGGCCTCGTCGGCGGCGGCTTTCTGGTCGGGATCGGCGCTGCGGCGTTCCAGCTCGGCGCGCATGGCTTCCGACACCTTGCCCAGTCCCTCCAGGGTGCGTGTCATTTCGCCGGCGCGCAGCGCCACACCGGCGGCGGCGCCCGCCAGGTCGCGCTGTACCGCGGCCAGGCTTTCCGCCACCGGCTCCAGCCGTGTGCTGTTGGCCTCGGCGGCCGTCTCGATCAGGCGGTTGGCCCGGTTCAGACCATCCAGCGCGCCCGACAGGTTGCGCGTGACCTCGTCCGCCGTGCCGCGCAGCAGCTCGGCCGAGCTTTCCACGCGGCCGGTCACCCGTTCCAACCGGTCACCGGCGTGGGCCAAGGCCGCCTGCAGGTTGCGGTCGCTGTTGCCCACCGCTTCCGTCGCCCGCGTCAGGCCGCTCGTGGCCTCCGCGGTGCTGCTGGCCAACATCTCGCCCGACGCGCGCAGCAGCTTGACCGAGGCCAGCAACTTGGATTGCAGGTCGCCCATGGCGGTGTTCATGCGCTCGTTGGCTTCCTGCGCGTCGCCGGTGGCGCGGCGCAACGCGCCCTCCGTCTCCGACAGGCCGCGCACCACGCGGCCCACATCCTCGCCCGCGGTCAGGACCGTGCTGGCCACCAGGTCGGCGTTGCGGCGCAGGGCCTCCACCAGATTGTCCAGCCCGCCGCCGCCGCCCCGGTCGTCAAAGGCGTGCACCTGCAGGGCGGCGCGGCTCAACAGCTCCGTCGCCTCCTTGATCTCGCGGTTGCTATCGCCGGCCGCCTTGGCCACGGCGCCACACAGTTCACCCATGCGGCGCACGCCGTCCGTCAACTCCTGGCGCGTGTCACCCAGCAGCGCCGTCAGGTCGCGCCGCGTGTCGGCCACCAGGCTCGACACGGCGTCGCCGTTGCCGGCCAGGGTGTCGCCGGCGCTGCGCAGCCGGCTGGTCAGTTGGCCGAACAGGTCGCCGGCGCCCCCGTCGAACTTCAGGCGGGCCCGCCCGTCCTCGGTGATGATGGAAACGTCCGGCAGGTCAGCCACTTGGCGGCGGAAGGATTCGATGGCGCGGGCCATGTCACCCAGCTCGTCGGCGCGGTCGGTGCCGGCCACCGGCACGCGCCAGTCGCCCCGGGCCACGCCGCTCACGCTGTCGCGCAGCTGGTCCAGCGGCACCAGCAGCCGCAGCCGGATCAGCCACAGCGCGGCGGCGGCGGTGGCCAACATGGCGCCAACCGCCGCGATGCCCAGCCAGAACCCGGCGCGGGCCGGTCCGGCCAGGACATCGGCCGTGGCCTGCACCTCTTGCCGGCGCAATTGGGCGATACGGTCGGCCACGGCGGCGTGCAGTGTCATCAGCGACAGGCCGGTGGCGCCGGACAGCGCCTGCGGCTTGTCGCCCGCAGCATTCACCGCCGCCCGGTACCGGTCGACCAGACGGTGGAGGTCGCGCGCCAAATCCGACTCGGCGGTGGTCAGGCGGTTGCCTTCAAAGGCCCGAACGTTGCGGTCGGCCGTCTCAAGGGCCTGGGAAATGTCGGCCCGCGCCTGCACGCTGCCGGTCTCGGCATAGACAGCCAGGGCGTTCAGCAGGCCGCCGTTGCCCAAAGCCGATCGCGCCTCATCCAAGGCGCGGGACTTGGCCGCGGCCACGGCCGGCGTTTCATCCAGCGAGCGGTCGACCCGGCTGAACAAGGCCATGTTATAGGTCGCTGCCGCCACCAGGGCGATCGAGGCGGCGATGACCAGGGCGGTGATCCAGCTGCTGGCGCGACGCAGGCTGCCCCCCGTCGCGCCCCTGCTGGCCGTGGGCGTTGAACTGACCCCTGACTTCATACCCCCACCCGCCTATCGCCCGCGTACCGGGCCACCGGAGGCGACCCATTCCCAAGGCGTCATGGTGTGTAAGGGTGGCCGGCCTTCGTCAATTACTTTGTAAGGCGCGGTTTGGCCACGGGGTGGCGATGGGTTGGTATCGCTGGCGCGTAATAAGAAAGCGCGCCCTGCGACCTTACGCGCCGGGTGCCGCCCCGGGGCTTGCCCCCACGCCGGCCAGGGCGTAGGAAGGATCAGGTCGGGCAGGATGACATGCCTGGATCCTGGCTGCGGGGGCCCGGTTGGCTGCACCGGTGTGGCTGCGCGGGTTTCGTGTCGAGGGCCTGTATGCGTATCGTCCAGATTATCTTGTCCAAGGGCTTTCGCGGGGCCGAGCGCCACGTGGCCAGTCTGGCCATGTCCCAGGCGCGCCATCACGATGTTTTGCTGATCGTGCGGGCCGATTGCGCCGACGCGGGCGGCCGGTCCATTCGCGACGAGCTGCCGCCCTCGGGCGAACTGCCGGGTCTGAGGGTGGTGACGGTGGGACCTGGGCTGATGGCGCCGGGGATTTGGAGTCACATCCGCCGGTTCCGGCCGGATGTCATCCACTGCCATGGCGGCCGGGCGGGCCAAACCGTGGGACGGCTGCGGCCCTTGCTGCCGGGGCGGCCATCGGTGCTGGCGACCATGCATCCCGATTACCGCCGCCGCTGGTACCAGAATCACGATGCCGTCGTCGCGACCACGGACTGGCAGGCGCAGGAAGCCAAGCTGGGCGGCTTCGAGGGGCGCATCGCCCGTGTGAATCTGTGGCAACAAGCCCATCCCGCCCCTGACAGGGGGCGCGTCGCCGCGTTGCGCGCCGAAATGGGCGCTGAACTGCCGGGCGACATGCTGGTGTTGGGCGTGGGGCCGCTGGTGCGGGAAAAGGGCTTCGACCTGCTGGTCAGCGCCGTGCGGGGCCTGGATCGTCCGAACCTGAAATTGGCCATCGTGGGCGACGGGCCGGAGATGGGGCCCCTGCGCCAGCAGGCGGCCGATTGCCCCGCCATCCGTCTCATGGGCTTTCGCGGCGACGTTAAGGATTTCTACCACGCCGCCGACCTGTTCTGTTCCCCCTCCCGGTTCGAACCTTTCGGCCTGGTGTTCCTCGAGGCCTTGGACGCCGGCGTGCCGGTGGTGGCTTCCGCCTCGGAAGGGGCGCGCACCGTGCTGCAACCGCCGTCGCTGGAGGGGCATGACGCCTTCGGCGTGGCGGACGGGGTGCGCACGGGCAACGGATTGGCGCTGGCGCCCTTGGCGGCGCTGGGCGATGCCGATGATTTGGCGGAGGCCCTGGGCGTGGCGCTGAACGCCGTGGCGCAGGCCCGGGACTCCGGTATCCGCCTGCGCCATCGCCCCGCGCTCGCCGCATACAGCCAGGCCGCCAGTCTGGAGGCGTTGGAGCGCCTCTATGCCGAGTTGGTCGCGTCCGCTGAGGCCGCCGCGTCCGCCGAAGCTGGCACGGTGCCTAAGGCCGGGGCGCCGGCACCGGGCCACTGACGACAAGCGGCACGCCGCCGCTGGTCAGGGCCACGTCAGGCTTTTCCACATCCTCGATACGCAGCAGGGCCAGGCCGTGCGCACCCAGGCCGCTGCGCATCTCCCCCACCTCGCGGTCGCCCCAGACGACGGGCGTCCCGGCGGGCGGCAGGGACTGCCCGGCGGTCGCCGCCACCCGCATGAGGCGCTTGCGGATAAGCGCGCGGTAGTGAGTGCGCGCCGTCAATTCCTGCCCCATATAGCACCCCTTGTCGAAGGCCACGGCGTGCAGATGATCCATGCCGTTTTCCAGCGGTATGGATTTCTCGGGGACCAGGTCGCGGCTGCCGTCGGGCACGCCGAGGTCGAGACGCAGGCGGGTATAAGCCTCCGCCGCGTCCGGCAGGGCCTCCACCGCCGCGCGCGGCGCCACCAGGCGCAGGCCAAGGCCGGGATGGCGCGGGTCGGTATAGGCGATGGCGATTCCGTCCGGCGTCTCCACAGTCCAGGCGCTTCCGGGTTCCCCGTTCCCTGCCACGCCAGGGGCGACGGCCACGGCCCACTGCGCGCTCGCGTCGGCCAACGTCACCTTGGACCGCAGCTTGTACAGGGACAGGCGACGCAGCAGGTCGGCGGCCCGCGCGGACTCCGTCTCGATCAGCAGCGTCTCTTCCCCGGCGGCGTCGACATGGGCGATCACGAACATTTCGTGCAGGAACTTGCCCTGGGCCGTCAGGAACAGGGCATAGATGGCGTGCGACGGGTCGACGCGCCGGACGTCGTTGGTGATCAGGCCCTGCAGGAAGGTGCGGGCGTCGGGCCCGGTCAGCGCCAGGACGCCCCGCTCTGCCAATCGACCGGCACCCGCCGCCGGGACGGGGGGCCAGGAAAGTGCGACGCCTTCAGTCATGATGCCGAACCTGAACAGTTTCCCAAGGAATGGCTTCAACACGTAAGGGACGGGGCCCCTCACCGCAAGGGGTGCAGTTCCGAGGCAATGGTCCGCCGCCATCGCCGCATTGGCAAGCGTCTGATGACGCTTGTATAAGGGGCCGTCGCCGGAATCGGCCGTGGGTGTGGGGGTCAGTCTGTTGCGGGTTCTGTTCATCACCTCCACCCGTCTGGGCGACGCGGTGCTGACCACTGGCCTTCTGGGGCATCTGGTGGACAACCTGCCCGATGCGCGTTTCACCATCGCCTGCGGTCCAATCGCCGCCCCCTTGTTCCGCGCCGTGCCGCGCCTGGACCAGATCATCGCCATGCCCAAGCGGCGCATGGCGGGCCATTGGCTGGCCCTGTGGCGCCACGTGGTGGGCCATCGTTGGGATCTGGTGGTGGACCTGCGCGACAGCGCGGTTTCCTGGCTGGTTCTGGCCCGTCGCCGCGCCACCTTCCGGGGCGGCGATGATCGCCAGCCCAAGGTCGTCTCCCTGGGCCGGGTGCTGAGCCTGGACCCGCCCCCCAGCCCGCGCCTTTTCCTGGATGACGCCATTCGGGCCCAGGCGCGCGCGCTGGTCCGCCCCGATGGCGGGCCCATCCTGGCGCTGGGGCCCGCAGCCAATTGGACGGGCAAGGAATGGCCCGCCGACCGCTTCGCCGCGCTGGCCCAATGCCTGGTGGCGGGGCCGCTGGCCGCCGGGCAAGCCCCCGCCCGGGTCATGGTCCTGGCGGCGGAGGCGGAACGGCCGCGTTGCGCCCCGGTGCTGGATGCCCTGTCCGCCGCGCTGGGCGCGCACCGTGTCATCGACCTGGTGGGGCGCACCGATCCCCTGCTGGCGGGGGCCTGCCTGGAACACGCCCGCCTGTTCGTGGGCAACGACAGTGGCCTCATGCATGTCGCGGCGGCGGCAGGAACGCCCACCCTGGGCCTGTTCGGTCCCACACCGTCGCATCTTTACGCCCCTTGGGGCCCCCGGGCCCAGGCCGTGGTGGCGCCGGTCCCGGCGAATGGCGGGGGGGAGCCCACGGCCGAGGCCCGCATGGCGGCGCTGCCGCTGGAGCAGGTGGCCGCCGCCGCCGCCGGCTTGCTGGCCCGGATATGATCCCGCATATCGTGCCAATGGTATGATCCTGTGAAAAAGCGCTGGGAGCTGGCCTATTCCCGAGTAAAAGGGGTGGGGCTTGCATGGCGGGGCTGGGGGGCCTTGAGCCATCGGACAGAGACTGGAGCAAGATGTCGTTGACCCGGACCACGCCTGACCTGCGGACCACAGCGCCGGTTCTTCCCCCGCCTCATCCCGTCGGGCGTACCGTCGCCACCCCGGTGCCGTCGTTCAGCCTGCCCTGGATGGGGCTGACGCTGTTCCTGGTGACGATACTCGGCTTCATCTGCGCCCTGCTGCCCCTGGGCACGGCGCCCACGCTGATCAGCCTGTCGGTGCTGGGGGGCATCCTCTATGCGTTGCGTGCCCGGCGGCTTCCCGCGTTCCTGACCGCCCGCGCCACCTGGCGGGCCAGCCCGATGCTGCCGCTCGTGCTGTGCCTGGCGCTGGGCGCGGTTTCCGTGTTGTGGACGCCGGTGCGCAAGGACGGCGTCACCCAACTGTTGACCTTCCTCTACACGGTCGTGCCGTTCCTGTTCTGGATGGGCACCCTGCGCGAGGTGGATGACCGGCGGCGCTGGCTGCTTCTGCGCTGGGCCACCCTGGGCATGGTCGTGGGCCTCGCCATCTTCGCCATCGAGGTCTTGGGTGATCAGCCCATCTATCGCCTGGAAAAGGCGCTGGAGGGCACCAAGGTGGATCATGACCGGGCGTTGAACCGGCCGGCGGTGCTGTTCGCCACCTTGGCGTGGCCCTTGGGACTGGCGCTGGCCCGCCTGGCCTGGGTCACTGGCCGCGGCGCTTTCGCCCGGCTGCCGGCGCTGGCGGCGATGGCGCAGCCCCCGGCGGGGCGCGCCATGCCCTGGGCCTGGGTCATGCCCGCCGCCTTTTTCCTGACGGCCTTGGGTGGCACCAGCGCCTCGGCCAAGGTGGGCCTGGGGGCCGGCCTGGTGTTCTACGGCCTGGCGCGGCTGTCGGCCCGCACGGCGCGGGTGGTGATGATCGCTGTGCTGCTGGCCGGGCCCGTGCTGTCCATCCCGATTTCCCTGGGCCTGCACCGCGCCGGCCTGACGGAAGAGACGCGGATGCCGTGGAGCTTCCGCCATCGGGTGGAGATATGGGATGTCGCCGCCCGCCGCATTCTGGAAAAGCCGGTGTTCGGCTGGGGGCTCGACAGCTCCCGCAACATCCCGGATGAGGGCGAAGTTTCCAAGTTCCATCCAGAATCCCCCATCATCCCCCTACATCCGCACAACATTTTCCTTCAGGTGTTGTTGGAGCTGGGCGTGGTGGGCAGCATCCTGCACACTTGGCTGGGGGCTGGGCTGGCCTTGGCCACGCGGCGTCTGCCCGCCTATGCCCAGGCCACGGCGTTGGCGGCCATCGCCGCCACCATCGCGGTGGGCTGCTTCTCCTACGGCGCGTGGCAGACCTGGTGGCTGTGCGGCATCATGCTGGCGGCGGGCCTGCTTGAACTGAATTTGCCTGCGGGCTGGTGGGCGCGCGGCCAAGGATCGGCGAAGGCGCGTCAGAAACGCTGATGGCTTGCGGGCGGCGGGCTGGCGGGGGTAAATGGCACCCCCATATCAACGCTTCCCCGTCATTCCTTTGAGGACACGCCCATGTCGCCCGCGAAAAAGAACCCGCTGAAGCTGAATCCCCTGCAGCTTAAGACCCTGACCCTGCTGCAGGTTCTGGCCGGGATCGAGGGCGTGGGCCAGCCGGTGGTCGAGGGCGGCGTTCTGGTCGACCGTTTCCCCCATGCGCATGGCAACCACTTCCACCTGGGCCCCTATACCGTGATGTCGGCCGACGCCACCGGCCTGAGCAACCCGGCCGCCTGGGTGGCGCTGGAGCGCAAGGGCCTGATCAAGTCGCAATTCCCCAACGCCGCCATCATCACCGAGGAAGGTCTGGCGTACGACACCGGCATCCGCGACCAGATCCTGCACGGCTCCGACCATTGAGCCTCGGTTGAACAAAAAGGGGCGCGACGGCCGGACCGTCGCGCCCCTTTTTCTTTTGTTGGCGCTTTTTCCTTACAGGCTCAACCGGGCGCGGGCGGCGGCATACTCCGCCTTCAGCCGCGCGATGAGGTCGGCGGTGGGCATGACCTCGCCAATGGCGCCCACGCCCTGGCCGGCCCCCCAGATGTCCTTCCAGGCCTTGGCGCCCGGTGCCGCCGCCGCGCCGAAGTTCATCTTGCTGCGGTCCACCTGGGGCAGGTTATCCGGGTCCATGCCCGCGGCCACGATGCTGGACTTCAGGTAGTTGCCCGCCACGCCGGTGAAGAAGGGCGTGTAGACGATGTCGGAGGCGCTGGCGTCGACGATGGCCTGCTTGTAGGCGGCGGCGGCGTTGGCCTCGGTCGTGGCGATGAAGCGGGTGCCCATGTAGGCGAGGTCGGCGCCCATGGCTTGTGCCGCCAGGATGGCGTCGCCGGTGGCGATGGCGCCGGACAGGATGATGGGGCCATCGTAGAAGCGCCGCACCTCCCCCACCAGGGCGAAGGGGCTCAGCGCTCCGGCATGCCCGCCGGCCCCGGCGGCCACCAGGATCAGCCCATCCACCCCGGCCTCCAGCGCCTTCTCCGCGTGGCGCAGGCTGATGACGTCGTGGAACACCAGGCCACCATAGCTGTGGACATGGGGCACGATGTCGCCCGGCGCGCGCAGCGAGGTGATGATGATCGGCACCTTGTGGCGCACGCACACCTCCATGTCGTGCTCCAGCCGGTCATTGGATTGGTGGATGATCTGGTTGACGGCATAGGGCGCGATCTTCGCGTCCGGGTTGGCGGCGCGGGCGTCGGCCAGGGTGGTGTCGATGCGCGTCAGCCACGCGTCCAGCGTCTCCTTCGGCCGGGCGTTCAGCGCGGGGAAGGATCCGACGATGCCGCCCAGGCACTGGGCGATGACCAGATCCGGGTTGGACACGATGAACATGGGCGAGGCGATGACCGGCAGCGCCAGGTTCTGGGCAAGGACGGGCGGCAGGCTCATGGAATGGCATCTCCCCTGTATTTCTTGAACGGCCGCGGGCGGCCGATCCGGCCTCAATGCCATGGGCCCCCGGGGCCGTCAATGCGGGGGAGGGGGCCGCTTTTCCAGGAGAAATGGCAAAGCCCAGGCGCAGCCCACTGCCGGTGCGGACAAATTTTTTCAGGGGACCCGCGCACAAGAAAACGGGTGGGGACCGGGGCCGCCGGTCCCCACCCGAGGCGCCTCAGACGGGAGGGGAACCACGAGACTGAGGATTGGGAGGGATTAAGGGTAGTTCCGCGGTACCGGCGCCGGGGGTGGCGCCATGGTGGTGGAATTGGGCGGGGCGACGCTGCCGATCAGGTTGTTGTCGGCGTCGTAAACCGCGCCTCCGCCGGCGGGATAGAATACCACCTGGCCGGCGGTGCGGCCGCGCTCATCCACCATGCGGTAGCTGTGGCTGAGGTCCACGCGTTCGGGCCGGGGTGACCCGCAGGCGGCGACGGTGGTCAGCGCGGCGCCGGCCAACAGGCCGCGCCATAAGAAGCGATGGCGATTATTTTTCATGATTTTCTCCGGTCGGCATGGGTTTAAACGACGCCCCCAAGTCTTTTTCACGGATCAGGAAATGAGATTTTAAGTAACCAATTACAGGTGGAACGCTATCACGGACACCGCCACCTGTCATGAAGCAGTCCGACGTAGGCGGAAAGGACGGTGAAATCTGGTGTTTGTCTTTCCAATGACGAAAGGGGGTGCCAAAGGACTGGGAAACCCCCTTCCGGCCTACGCGGGTCGATCTATAAAAGGCTGGCTCGGACTATTCGGCGTGGTGTTTCAGGACACCTTAGGGGACAGCAGGTCTTCCAGCCCGATTCGGCGGAACATCTCGGCCCGCACGCGGTCGGCGACGCCGTTCACCACCTCCGCCCCGTCCTGCGACGGGTCGATGTGGGTGCGGAAGGGGCGCTTGCCATGGGGTAGGTCCACCACCCGCACGATGGCTTCGCCCACGCTGGCGGCGTCGGCGTCCGGCGGCTCCAACGCGGCCAAGCCCTCCAGCGCTTGGGTCGGCACGCCGGCGTAGGGCCCGTCATCGTACTCGGCGGCGCGGGCAGTATCGGCGGGGGAGCCGGCATGGGCGAAGTGGTTGGTGCCTTTGGTGAAGGCGCCCGGGACGATGATGGCGGTCTCGATGCCCCAGCGGGTCAGTTCCGGGGCATAACTGACGGCTAGGCTGTCCATGGCGGCCTTGGCGGCGAAATAGGGCGCCAGATAGGGTGGGGTGCCACCCCGTGTGCTGCTGCTGGATACCCATACCACCAGGCCCTTGCCCTGGCGCCGCAGGTGGGGCAGGGCCGCGCGGTTCAGCCGCTGGGTGCTCAGCACGTTGATGTCGAACAGCTGGGCGTACTGCTCCGGCGTGAAGGCCTCGGCCGGGCCGAAGGACATGTGGCCCGCATTATGGACGATCACATCCAATCGGCCCGCCTCCTGGACGATCTGGGCCACGGCGGCTTCGACGGAGGCATCGGACTGCACGTCCATGTCCGCCGTGCGCAAGTCCACGCCGTGCTCGGCGGCAAACGCTTTGGCCTTTTCCACCTGCGGGGCGTTGCGGCCCGATGTGTCGCGCATGGTGGCGTAAACGGTGTGGCCGGCCCGGGCCAGGGCGCGGGCGGCCATCGCGCCGAAACCGCTGGAGGCGCCGGTGATGACGATGATCTGTTTCATGATCGGGTCCTCGCAATTCTGTCGGGGTGCGGATTTCAGATGATGCCGCCATTGGCGCGCAGCACTTGCCCGTTGATCCAGGCGCCGTCCGGGCCCACCAGGAACGCGACGGCGGCGGCGATGTCCTCGGGCTGTCCCAACCGCTCCAGCGGGGCCTGCTTGGCCAGGCGGTCCACCACCTCCTGCGGCTTGCCGTCCAGGAACAGCTCGGTGGCGGTGGGCCCCGGGGCGATGGCGTTCACCGTGATGGACCGCCCGCGCATCTCCCGCGCCATGACGATGGTCAGGGCCTCCACCGCCGCCTTGGTGGCCGCGTACACGCCGTACGTGGGCGGGTACAGTCCCACGATGCTGGAAGAGAAATTGACGATCCGGCCGCCGTCGCGCAGGCGCTGCGCCGCCTCCCGCAGGGTGTTGAAGGTGCCCTTCAGGTTGACATCGACCAGCTTGTCGAAGGTGTCGTCACCCATGTCGCCGATGGCCCCCAGGGGCATGATGCCGGCGTTGTTCACCAGGATGTCGATGCCGCCGAACGCGGCCTCCACCCGGTCGAACATGCTCTTCACCGCCGCGGCGTCGGCCACATCCGCCTGTACGGTCAGGGCCCGTCCGCCCGCCGCCTCGATCGTCGCGGCCACGGCATCGGCGGCGGCGGCATTGCCGGCGTAGTTGACGATGACGGTGTGCCCGTCGCGACCCAGCCGTTGGGCGATGGCGGCGCCGATGCCGCGGGACGCGCCCGTTACCAGCGCGATCCTCGGGGCGGTTTTGGTGGTCGTCGTGGTCATGGTGTGATCCTTTTCTTCGCCAGGGGCCTCTGCCGGGGACCTCCCCCGTCGCGGGGGCGCCCGTGGTGGTGACGAAGAAAAGGTGCCCCCTCAGGGTTTCTTGGATAAACCCCCCATTTCTGGCATCACTAGACAAATTCCATAAACAATCTGCCGGGCATCATGGACCGCTTCGACGCCATGCGCGTTTTCACCCGTATCGTCGAGCGGCGCAGCTTCACCGCGGCGGCGGAGGATCTGGGCATGCCCCGCGCCACCGTGACCCACACCCTGCAGCAGTTGGAGGGGCGGCTGGGCACGCGGCTGCTGAATCGCACTACCCGGCACGTCAGTCCCACCCTGGACGGCGAGGCTTTCTACCAGCGCTGCCTACGCCTGCTGGCCGACGTGGAGGAGGCGGAGGGCGCCTTCCGCGCCACCAATCCCAAGGGCCTACTGCGGGTCGACGTGCACGGCACGCTGGCGCGCCACTTCCTGTTCCCCGCCCTGCCGGACCTGCTGGCCCGCCACCCGGGCCTGGAACTGAGCATCAGCGAGGGCGATCGCCTGGTCGACCTGGTGCGGGAGGGGGTGGATTGCGTGCTGCGGGTGGGCGAACCGCGTGACAGCGCCCTCATCGGGCGCCGGGTGGCCTTGCTGCCCCAGGCCACGGTGGCCAGTCCGGCCTATCTGGAACGTTTCGGCATGCCGGCGACGCTTGAGGCGTTGGAAGGTCACCAGGCGGTGAACTTCGTATCCTCCTCCACCGGTCGGCCTTATCCCTTTGAATTCACGGTGGGGGAGGAAACGCGGCGCCTGACCCTGCCCGGACGGATCAGCGTCACCGGCGCCGACAGCTTCACCGCTGCGGCGCGCCTGGGGTTGGGCCTGATCCAGGTGCCGCGCTATCATCTGGCGGCGGACCTGGCGGCGGGCACCATGGTGGAGGTCCTGTCCCTGTATCCCCCGCCCGCCCTGCCGGTATCGGTGCTGTATCCGCAGAACCGGCAGTTGTCGCCGCGGGTGCGGGTGTTCGTGGACTGGGTCGCGGCGCTGTTCAGGGCGTAGGCCGGACGCCGCGCAGGTGAGCGCTCACCGTGCGGGCCAGGGCGTCGTCCTGGGTCAGCGGCGGCTGCCAGTCGAAGGCCGCACGGAAGGCGGCGTCATCGATCTCCAGCGACCCGGTCAGGCGGTCGACGATGCCAGACAGGCGGGGCAGGCGGCCAGCCAGGCGCCAGATGGCCGGCGGCAAGGTGACCTGCCAGGGGCGCTTGCCGGCCGCGGCGGCCAGGCGCGTCACCAGCTGGCTTGTGGACAGGGCCGGCTGGTCGGCGACCAGGAAGGTGCCGGTCACGTCCGGCCGCTCCACCGCGCGGGTGATGGCGTCGGTCAGGCTATCCAGGCTGATCAGGCTGCGCCGATTGCCGATGCCACCCAGGGGCAGCACGGGCCAATCCGTTGCCAGGCGCAGCAACGCCGCCATGTTGGCCTTGACGCCCGGCCCGTGCACCAGGGGCGGACGCAGGATGGCCAGTGACAGGGCGCCGTCCGGCGGGCATAGGGCCAGCAACGCCTGCTCCGCCGCGCGCTTGGAATCGCCGTAGGCGTCCTCGGGCCGGGCCGGGTCCCGTTCCGTCAGGGGGCGGCCGGGGGGGCTGTGGTCGCCCTGGGCCTTCACGCTGCTGAGATAGACCAGGCGGCGCAGTCCCGCCGCTTGCGCCGCCTCCGCCAGCCGTACGGTGGCGGTGACGTTCAGGGCCTGCAGCGCCGTCGGCGTGACATGGCGCTGATGCGCCAGGCCCGCCAAGTGGATCAAGGCGTCCGCGCCCGACAGTACCGGGGCCCAATTCACGGGGCCGGCGATGTCACCCACCGGCGCCGCCATCACGCCCGCCGGCAGGGGGGCGTCGGGTGTACGCACCGCGGCCACGACCTCATGGCCACTCGCCAGCAGGCGGGGCAGCAGGGCGCGGCCCACGAATCCGGTGGCCCCGCTCACCACGATCTTGGCCATGTCCGCCTTCCCGATGCCCCGTCTCTTCCGGCGCCTCAATGACACGGACGCGCCCCGTACGGCAACCGGATACGGTCAATGCAGATTCGCGGCGGTGGCGATCTTGTGGCGGACGCGACCGGTCGCGGCCGCCAGGGCGGTCGCGCGTTGCAGCAGCCAGCCCCGCAACTCCACCGGCTGGCGCTGCAGGATGGCCTCCACCGCCAGGGCGTCGGCCGCCGTGAGATCGGTGTCGGCGTTCAGCAGCAATTCCGCCAGCGCGCGACACTCGGCGGTTTGGGCCGCCGTTCCGGTGTGAAACAGGTGACGCATGCGCGCGGCGGCACCATCCGGGTCCTGGCCATACGGCATGCCCCCGCCCGATAGGGTGTGGGGTTGGGCCTCGCACGCGGGCTGCGGCTCGATCTCGGGGGTGTCTGGTGGCGTCATCGGGCCGTTCCTTCGGAGGGAAGTGGTCGGTCGGGACTACGCGTGATTCGTTGGCGCCCCCGCCAGCCCTCTTCGGGGCTGTTGACCGGCCTTTCATGCGATGGGCCTGAGGGTGGGGGGACGGGATGTTGAACGCCGTCACCCTACCATCCGGGCGCCCCCGTCGGGAGGCTGCCAAACGGAGAGGGCCGTTCGGGCTAGCCCCCCCCATTTTGACAGGCGGACTCCAGGCGGTCAGACCGCCGATGGGTTTTCCACCGGCGTCTCTGCCGGCGCGGTGGCGGGCGGGGTGCGGGGCGGCAGGGCGATGGCCCGCAGCGACCGGGACGTCAGGCCCAGGCTGACGATGCTCCACAGGGCCAGCCCGCTGCCCAGGAACATGATCTGCGGTGGCACATAACGCATCAGCCAGCCGCAGAGGGCGGAGGACAGGGGGGCCAGGCTCATGACGATGAACATGAACAGACTCATGCCCCGCCCCAGCATGGCGGGCGGGATGCGGCGCTGGATCCAGGTGAAGACGCCGATCTGGATGAAGCCGGCCAGGCAGCCCGCGGTCCCCATCAGCAAGGCCGCTTGCCAGGTGTGCCGGGCCAACCCCATGGGCATGAACACCAGTGCCAACAGCGTGTCCACCAGCAGGATGGTGGCGCCCAGCGTGCGCAGGCGGAAGGACGGCCGGGCGCCGGACACCATCATGCCCACCAGGGTGCCCACGCCATGCAGACCCATCATCAGGCCGTAGCCATCGGCCCCATCGCCCAGCCGGTCGCGGGCGAAGACCGGCAGCACCGCCTGCATCGGCCCGCCGATGAAGAAGGTGGTGGCGGAGAAGTAGAGGCAGAGGGCCCGCAGCTCCGGGTCGTTCCAGAAGTGGCGGATGCCATCGCCGATGGATCGGAAGACCGTGCCCAGCCGTTCCACCCGCGCCGGCTGGCCATCCCCCGGCAGGGTCAGCATCCGCACCCGGTAAAGCGTGACGGCGGAGATGACAAACGTGGCGCAGTCCACCAGGAAGGCGGTGCCCAGGCCGGCCAGATCGCCGGCTGCCTGTGCCCCGGCGGCGGCCCTTCCGCTGCCGCCCACCACCGCGATCAGGCCACCGGCCATCAGCGGTCCCAGCAGCAGGGTGGCCTGGCGCAGGCCCATCAGCATGCCGTTGGCCGCCTGCAACTGGTCGCCCGGCACCACACGGGGCAGGATGGTGGTGCCGGCCGGTATGCTGAAGGCGCTGGCCAAGCCTATGCTGAAGGCGACGACACACAGGATGGGCACCGTCAGGGTGCCGGTCAGCACCCCGATGCTCAGTCCGCCCAGCAGCACCGCGTTCACATATTTGGTCAGCAGCAGCACGCTGCGCGCCGGATAGCGATCCACCAGCGCGCCTCCCACCAGCAGGAACACGGCGCGCGGCAGGCTGATCAGACCCAGCACCACCCCCATGGTCAGCGTGTCGTTGGTGACGGCCAGCACCAGCCAGGGCATGGCCAGCAGGCTGAACTGGTCGCCCAGCATGGAAATGACGCCGCCGCTCATCAGCCACAGGAAGTTGCTGTTGCGCATCAGGGGGTTCGGCGGGCGCTTGGGTTTGGCTTCGCGGCGCATGCGGGCCTCACGGGGATGGGGGTGGAGCGGGCTTGGACGCCCTGCGGGACCGTCTGGGCCGCGCGGCCTTGGCGGCGGGCGGCGGGGGCAACTGCTGGTATTCGGGCGGAAGAGTGACCTGGCCGGTGGGAAACAGCCCCATGCGGCGGGCGGCGTCATAATCGGGCGGGCGGATGTCGCCCGTCTCCAGCGTCTCCACCAGCTTGGCCAGCCAGCTGTTCTCCGTCTCCAGATGCGCCAGGCCGTTTTCCAGGATGGCCCGCATGCCGGTGGAATGGATGGGCGCCATGTAATCCGCCAGGGCCTTAAGGGGCGCGTAATAGCCGCGCTGCGCCTCCAGCCGCTGGCGCAGGGCCGCCGCCACTGTGGCCGGGTCGGTATGGTGCAGGAACATCAGCGCGGGATAGAGCGGATGATAGCGCGGTGTCAGGTCGGCCAGCCGTTCCGCCATCAGGGCGTGGAACCGGGCGCGGCCGGCGGCCGTCAGGCCATAGGTGGTGCGCTCGCCCCCCCGGGCCACCGCCTCCACCCCCTTGGCCTCGATCAGGCCATCCCGGGCCAGGCTGCGCACGGCGTAGTACAGCGTGCCCACGTCCACATCGATGTAATGGTCGACATGGGCCGCCGTCAGCCGCCGTTTGATTTCATAGGGGTGCAGGTCGCCGCCCTGCAGCACGCCCAGGATGAGGAGTTCCGCTTTCATAGTTTAATCAAACTAATTTAGTTGGATTAAACTATCAACCCACTTGTTCGGCCTTTTGCGGCGCGGGTCGCGCATGCCCCTTGCAGGCGGACCCGGCCCGCGATTCAATGCGCGGGCCATGAACCGTCTGACCCTCCGCATCGATTTCGGTGACCAAGGCGCTGTCGGCCCCGGCAAGATCCGTCTGCTGGAGGCCATCGCCGAACACCGCTCCATCTCCGCCGCCGGGCGGGCCATGGGCATGTCCTATCGCCGCGCCTGGCAGCTGGTGGACGCCCTCAACCAGACGTTCGCCCAGCCCTCCGTCACCACCCAGGTGGGTGGCGGCGGCGGCGGCGGGGCCGCGCTGACGGAATTCGGCGAGGAGCTGGTGGCGGCCTACCGCGCCATGGAAAAGGCGGCGGCCGCCGCCACGGCGGACGTGCGCGCCGGCCTGGCCGCCCGCTTGCGGGCCCCGGCCGATTAACTCCCCTGGTCCAAGGCCACGGCCTTGACGATGGCCCACAGCGGTTGTCCGGGGGTGATGGCCAGCACGCTGGCGCTGGTTCGGGTGACGCGGGCCAGCAGGGGGGCGCCCCCGCAATCCAGCCGCACCACCCGGCTGCCGTCGGCGTCCTCCCGCACGTCATCCACCACACCCGGCAGGACGTTCAGGGCCGACAACCCCTGTGGCGGCCGGTCAGATAGCAGCACGTCACGCGCGGGAATGCGCAGTCGGGTGCGGGTGCCGGGCACCAGGTGACCCGGCACATGGGGAACCAGGATACGGCCGGCGGGGGTATCCAAGGCGAATAGCCCATCCCCGCTCTCGTGGCTCACCACGGCGTCCAGCAGCGCCCCCGCCTCCGCCCCGCCTGTCAGGTCCATCAGGTCGGGACGGGACCAGAGGGTGGAGGGCGCGCCCAAGGCGCGGACGCGGCCCTGGTCCATCATCACCACCGTGGTGGCCAGGCGCGCCACCTCCGCCACCGCATGGGTGACGTACAGGATGGGCAGGCCGGCATGGTCGCGCAGCCGCTCCAGATAGGGCAGGATCTCGGCCTTGCGCGCTTCATCCAGCGCGGCCAGCGGCTCATCCATCAGCAAGATGCGCGGCAGCGCCAGCAGGGCGCGGCCCAGGGCCACGCGCGCCTTCTCGCCGCCCGACAGCGCGGCGGGCCGCCGGTTCAGCAGATGCGTGATGCCCAGCAGGTCGGCCACCGACTCGCAAGTGGGCGAGTCCGGGGTCAGATGCCGGCGCGCGAACCAGCGGCCGTACAACAGGTTCTGCCGCACCGTCAGGTGGGGCAACAGCCGCGCCTCCTGGAACACATAGCCGACGCGCCGGCGGTGGGGCGGCAGCCACAGGCCCGCGGCCGTGTCCACCAGGGGAACGCCGTCCACGGCGATTCGGCCCCGGTCGGGCCGCTTCAGGCCCGCCACGAGGTCAACCAGGGTGCTCTTGCCCGATCCGGACGGACCGAACAGCACGGTCAGGCCCGGGCCGGCGCTGATCTTGGCGTCAACCTGGAAGGTCCCCTGCCGCAGGGCGATGTCCAGGTCCAGCGCCGCGACGGCTTGGCCCATCACGACACCCCGCCCAGGCGCCGCCCGACCTTGCGCGCCAGTGCCTCCGACAGCAGCAATGCCATCAGTGACAGCGCCACCGACACCGCCACCAGCCGCAGGGCGCCGGCGTCACCGCCGGGGGACTGGGTGTAGGTGTAGATGGCGCCCGACAAGGTCTGGGTGCGGCCGGGGATGTTGGAGACGAAGGTGATGGTGGCGCCGAATTCCCCCAGCGCCTTGGCGAAGGCCAGCACCGCCCCCGCCAGAACGCCGGGCAGCATCAGGGGCAGGGTCACGGTGGCGAACACCCACAGCGGCGGCGCCCCCAGCGTGCCGGCCGCTTGCTCCAGCTTCGCGTCCACCGCCTCGATGGACAGGCGGATGGCCCGCACCATGAGGGGGAAGCCCATCACCCCCGCCGCCAGGGCCGCCCCGGTCCAGTTGAAGGCGAAGACGATGCCCAGGCTGGACAGGGGTTTGCCCAGCCACCCCTGCCGGCCCATCAGCAGCAGCAGGCCATAGCCCGTCACCACCGGCGGCAGGATCAGGGGCAGGTGGACGACGCCGTTCAGCAGGTCGCGGCCCCAGAACCGGCCGCGCGCCAGCGCCAGCGCCACGGCGATGCCGGGGGGCAGCGCCGCCAGGGTGGCCCAGATGGCCACCTTCAGGCTGAGCTGGATGGCGGCCACCTCATCCGGGCCAAAGCCAAGGTCGATCATGAAGGCCCGTTGCTCAGCAGAAGGTCACTTCGCCGAGAGTACGGTGAAACCCTGGGCCTCGAACAGGGGGCGCGCCTTGGCGCTGGCCAGGAATTCCAGGAAGGCCTGCGCCTGGGGGCTGGTGCTGTCCTTGACCAGGGCGATCGGGTAGAGGATGGGCGCGTGGCTGTCGGCCGGGAAGGTGGCGACGATGCGCACGCCCGGTTCCGCCACGGCATCGGTGGCGTAGACGATGCCCAGCGGCGCCTCGCCCCGCGCCACCAGGGCCAGGGCGGCGCGGACGTTTTCCGCCGGGGCGAGCCGGTCCTGCACCTTGTCCCAGGCACCCAGCTTCTGCAGCGCGGCCTTGGCGTATTTGCCGGCGGGCACGGCGGCCGGGTCGCCGACGGCCAGGCGGCCGCCTTTCTGCGCGGTGTCCAGCGCCTGGTCCAGGGCCACACCCGACTTGATCTCGATGGCGGCTTTGCTGTCGGCGGCGGCGACCAGCACCAGGCGATTGCCCAGCAGGTCGCGGCGGGTGGCGGGCTGGACCAGGCCCTTGCCGGCCAGATAGTCCATCCAATCCTCATCGGCCGAGATGAAGATGTCGGCGGGCGCGCCTGCCTCGATCTGCTTGGCGAGGGCGGAACTGGCCGCATACGTCACGGTGGCCTTGGCCCCGCCGCTGGCGACATAGGCGGTGTTGGCAGCATCCAATGCATTCTTCAGGCTGGCCGCCGCGAATACCAGGGGGCCCGCCGATTGGGCCCGACCGGGGGAGGCCCCCACCGCCACCGCCGAAATCAGGACCGCGGCCAGCACCAGCCGATTTAAAAACCTACCCATGTTCCTGCCCCCTCGCGCTTAATCCGAACGCTATATCCCGATGAATATAGCGTGTGGCGCCGTCCGCCGCCATGGGAACCGGTGCCGCGACCCCATCACGGCCGATCCGCCAACGGCACAGCGGTAAAAGACAGTCGCGGTATTTATGGGCGGACCGCATGCCCTCTTGTCGCTGGCGACCGGATGGGCGCGCGCGCCACCTTGGTTCCTGTCCGCATGCGGGGGCCTCCCCGCGCCTGTGCCACGCCTTTTGGGGGATGTCGCCATGACCAGCATTTCGTCGACCACCGGCACCAACATGACGGTTTCGCTCACCTCGCTGCTGCAAAGCGGCGGGTCCACCGCCAGCAGCGCGTCCTCCGCGTCGTCGTCGGCGTCCTCTTCGACCGACAGCAGCGGTTCCACCAGCAGCGCCTCTTCCGCGAAGACGGTCACCAGCTCGGTCACCACCACCGCCTCCGACGGGTCGACCACCACCACGGTCAGCTATTCCGATGGCTCCTCGACCGTGACCACCACGCCGCCGACCCAGTCGGCCACCCAATCCGCCAACAGCGGCCAGGGCGGCTCCAGCCAATCCGGCAGCAGCAATGATGGCAGCGCCAGCAATAGCGCCAGCCAGGGGTCGCAGATCAGCGCAGTCAACATGCTGGTGTAATCAAATTACATTGCGCGCAATCGAATTAATCCTGTAGCCTCGGGGTCGAATAGGATCCCGGGGGCGACAGCCCTCCGGGACGTCTGGTCCGAACGGGGGGAAACATGGCCACGGTTTACGACTTCACGGTTCGGGACGCCGCCGGCGCGCCGGTGGATATCGCGGCCTACAAGGGCAAGGTCGTGCTGGTGGTCAATGTCGCCAGCAAATGCGGCTTCACCCCACAGTACAAGGGGCTTGAGGCCCTCTATCGCAAGTACAAGGACCAGGGCCTGGTTATCCTGGGCTTCCCCTGCAACCAGTTTGGCCAGCAGGAACCGGGCGACGCGCAGGAAATCCAAAGCTTCTGTTCCCTGACCTACGATGTCACCTTCCCGGTGTTGGCCAAGGTCGAGGTCAACGGCCCCGGCGCGGAACCGTTTTATGAGCACCTGAAAGCCCGCGCCCGCGGCTTCCTGGGCAGCAAGTCCATCAAGTGGAATTTCACCAAGTTCCTGGTGGGCAAGGATGGCAAGGTCAAGCGCTACCCTCCGCTGGCCAAGCCCGAGCAGCTGGAAAAGGCCATCCAGGCGGCGCTGGCGGCCTAACCCGCCCCCTCCCCGTATTCATGGGCCAGCAGGCCCATGACCAGGCTGTCGTGCCAGTGGCCCATCAGGGAAAAGGTCTGCCGCTCGCGTCCCTCGATGCGGAAGCCCAGCGTCTCATAGCAATGGATGGCGCGGGTGTTGATGGTCAGGACCCGCAGGCCGATGCGGTGCAGGCCCAGGGGGCCGAAGGCGTAGGGGAACAGCAGGCGCATCGCGCGCATACCAAGGCCCCGGCCCAGCACGGCCGGGTCCAGCAGGCCTATACCCAGGCTGGCGGTGCGCAGCCCGGGGGCCAGCGCCTCGTTCACCCCGCCCAGGCGGACGCTGCCCACCATGCGGTCGGGCAAGGGGCCGCTCGCTCCTCCGGCGCCGGGCTCCGGCAGGGCGATGGCCCAGCTGTAGGGAAATTTAAGCTGGTCCGTCATCCATGCCTCGGCATCCGCCAAGGTATAGGGCGGGTTCCCGCCACTGCCATCCCAGCCCATCAGGCGGTGGATTTCCGCGTCCCTTCCCAGAGCGAGGCGGGCGACGCAGTCGTTGCCGCGCAACGGCCGCAGGATGACGCCGCCGTCGCTCAAGGTAGGCAGAATCGGGGGGGCGGGAATCACCGCCGCATCGGTCATGATGGCATCGCCGCCTAGGGGTCGTCAGGACTCGATCTTGATCTGGTCCGGATCGGACACCACGATGTGGGTCTGGTAATAGAACTTGTCGGTGCGCTCCCCCTTCTGGTTCAGGTACCAGATGGTCACGCGCCGCGCCTCGCCCAGGACGGTGATGCGGTGGCCCTTGAAGGTGGCATCGGCGTCCTGGCCGTACATCTGCTTGAACGCCGGCAGGGCGCTGGGCAGGATCTCGATCGTCAGGGTGTGCGGGTCCCGATAGTCTTCCTGGGAATTCAGGAAGACGCGGCCGTTCTGCCGCCCCGTCGCCACCACGTCCAGGATGTATGTGTCGGACCAGACGTCGGGCGCCACGGCAGCCGCGTAATGGACCGCGTCCTCTGTGGTCAGGGGCTGGGTGGCACACCCCGCCAGCAGGGCGGAACCGAGGGCGAGAAGGGCGGCGGTTTTCATGGGCGAACCTTTTGGCCAGGTTGAGGCGCCGGTAGGATAGATCAAGCCGGCGCCCGTGTTCAATTTCGGGCGGGGCGCCCCGTCAGGCCGCCGGCGCCAGCAGCCATAACAGGAACAACACCAAAGGTAGGTGGAACAGCAGCTGCGTAAAGCTGAAGCCCACGATGTCCTTGGCCTTCAGGCCCAGCACGCCCAGCAAGGGCAGCATCCAGAACGGGTTGATTAGGTTGGGCAGGGCCTCGGCCGCGTTGTATATTTGCACGGCCCAGCCCTTGTGGGCGTTCACGTCGATGGCGGCCTGCATGACATAGGGCGCCTCGATGATCCACTTGCCGCCGCCCGATGGCACCAGAAAGCCCAGCACGGCGGAATAGACGCCGATGACCACGGGGAAGGTGCCACCGTTGGCCAGGCTGACGAACAGGTGCGCCAGGTGGTGGGAAATGGATTGTCCATCCGCCCCCGGCACCTGGGTCAGTAACTGGGCGATGGCGCCGTAGAAGGGGAACTGGATCAGGACGCCGGCCGTGCTGGGCACGGCCTTGGATACCGCGTTCAGAAAGCCGCGCAGCCGGCCATGCAGCAGCAGACCCAGCATGACGAAGAAGAAATTGTAGGTGTTGAGGTTGGAGATGACAGCCAGCGCCGGCTTGTTCTGGAACTCATGCACCAGGAATCCGGCGCCCAGCGCCACGATGACCAGCGGCAGCAGGGGGGTCAGTTCCAGCCAGTCACCAGGGCGCGCGACGGCGCTCTTTTCAGGGTTCGCCTCGGTCACGTCGATGCCCAGGTCGGCGGCGGTGCGGGCCTGCGCATCGCCAGGGGCCGAGTAATAGGCGATGGCGACGGAGGCCAGCAGGATCACGAGCCCCATCGCCATGGACTGCCACAGGAAGATGGTCTGGCTGAGGGGGATGACGCCGGTGATGTCAGCCACCGCTTTGGGCAGGCTGGCGGGGTTGGCTTGCAACATGGCGGCGGATGAGCTGAGGCCCAGGGCCCAGGTGGCGCCCAGGCCCAGATAGGCGGCGGCCCCCGCCGCGCGGTAATCCACGCGGATGTCCCGCCGCCGCGCCAGCGCCCGCACCAGCAGGGCGCCCAGCACCAGGCTTAGGGCATAGTTCAGGTAGGATGCCGCCATGCTGGCGAAGGCGGTGAAGGCCACCGCCCCCCGGCCCGTGGCCGGGACGCGCGCCAGCCACTCGATCAGCCGCAGCACCGGGGGCGAACTGGCCACGACATAGCCGGTGATCACCACCATGGACATCTGGATGGTGAAGGGGATCAGCGACCAGAAGCCATCGCCCATGCCGGTGGCAATGGCCGCCACCGGCGCGCCCGTCGCCAGGTTGCCCGCCGCCACGATGATGACCCCCAGCACAACGAACACGAAGGCGTCGGGGAACCACTTTTCCGCCCAGCGGGTGAACGCGATGGCGCTGCGCGCCAACAGCCCACCATCCGTCCCGGCATCCGCCATCTTATTGATTGCCATTCACGTTTCCTCCACGCGGATCTTCTCGCCGCGCCCTCAACCTTAACGGCAGGGGCGGGGAAAACCAGCGGGAAGGTGGGGCTTCGGGCTTAAACCGACTCGTCAGGGCGGTGGAACACCCGGGTGCCGCAGATGCGGTCGTGGCCGGCGGTTTTCTGGTCGGTGAAGGCCACCATCAGGTAATTGACCAGGATGGCCACGCAGACGATCAGGGCCACGCCGCCGTACAGCAGCGGCGACGCCTTGCCCAACGGTTGCAGCAGGACCAGGGGCAGGCTGATCAATTCCTGCACGCCGATGCGCGCGAAGGCCAAGGCGGGGCTGACGGGCGCGCCATCGGGCCTGCCCACCACCAGGTTCATGAAGCGCTTGCCCGGTGTCGCCCGCATCCGGCTGGCGACGAACAGCGTATGATAACCAAGGTACAGGGCGATGTTCACAAACACCGCCGTTGGCGGTGTCAGCGCGGCGAGGTCGATTGTTTCAGGCGGCGGGGGCGCCAGGGGATAGCCGAAGAGTACGGCCAGGGTCAGTGACAGGACAAACAGGATCAGGCCGTCGATGATTGCGGCCAGGGCCCGGCGCCAAAAGCCGCCATAAGTCCATCCTGCGGGAATGGCCGTGTCGGTGACGGTGAAGGCGGCTTCGGTCGTTTCGACGCTCATGAGCCCTCTATATCGTATGAATCGTGGTGGGACCTTAAGGACATAGGTCCCGCACCTGTAAGGACAATGCCGCCACAACGTGTGTCACCGCCTTAAATGAGACGGGGCCCGGTAGGGCAACGGCACTGTCCGTAATATTCTCTCTATTAAAACGCCGTTCACATTGAAATAGGGTGTCGTGCCGAATTAATGGGCCGTTCATCCCAAGTAAACGACGCTGTGATTATTGTGGGACAACGCTTATCACCCTGGGATCGACAGGGCAAGAGGGGTGACATGATAGTTTGTTGACTAAGCACCGACTTGTGACAGGTTGTGACAGTTTGTACACCCCTCCGGATTCATCGGAAGTCAAAGTTCAATTTCTGATTGGGATTTCTCGCTGCCCGGTCACATTTGCCGTCAGGCAATGGGGCGGCCGTCCTCGCGGGAACCATCCCCATTGCCTCGAAAACCCCGGCGAGTCGGTGTCGCGCGCGTGGATGGGGTGCCGTCGGTCCCCAACCATTGGCCATTGGGACGGGAATGGTCTGCGTGATCAGGGGTGCTTGCCGGTGTCCGTCACGGTGGCCGGCGGTGCGGCCGTGGGTGCGCCATCGGCTAGGGGCTCCGGCTGCGGGGCCACCCGGCGCAGCCGCGGGCCGGTCACCTGGAAGATGGGCCCGCCGACATAGGTGAAGTATACTTTGCGCTGGCTGTGGGCGACGAACATGCGGTGCGCCCTCAGGAAATCCAGGCCCAGCAGCATCTCCGGTATTTCCCTCCCGCCGTGGCTGAACAATTCGCCAAAGCGCAGGCGCACGTGCCTGATTTGCTCATCCCCCAATTCGAAGCTGTCGAACACCCCGATGTAGTCGTCGACCGCGTCGTTGCCGATGCCATGTGACGTGCCGCTGCGGGTGACACCGGGGCTGTCCTTGGTGACACCCGCCTTTTCCGCCGCGCGTTCCGTCATCACCGAGGTATAGGCCCCCGTGTCCAGGGCGGCGCGGAGTTCCGTGCCATTGACCTTCACCGTCAGCCAAATCTTGGGGTTGGTCTGGCTGGAACGGCCGATATCGGCCTCATTGTAAGCCCCGCCCCAATAGGCGAGGACGACGTCGTCGCAATCCTGAGGCTTGAACAGTTTCACCCGGCTATGGGCGATGTCCAGGTCCAGGTCGAACCGGGACAGGAAGCTCTCGCCCAACAGGCCCACGACGTTGGGGGGACCAATGTCATGGTTGCCCGCCACAGGGAAATCCAGGTTATGGGTCGTCCAAAGGCCCAGAGAGAAATCCTTGATCCTGGCGACGTCGACGCTGACCCGCCCCCCGACGCCATCGACATACAGGTTGGGCAACCAATGATGGGTGAGGTTCAGGCGGGCGGCGGCGGGCGTGGTCAGCATGCCCATGGCGGCACCCGTGTCCATCAGCAGATAGACCTTCTGCGCATTCACCTCGACCGGCACCAGGGGCGCGTTGCCGTCCATGACCAAGTCCAGGGTGCCGACCGAGAGCAACTGGCATTTCGAGGATTCGGCCGCCGCAGCCGGCATGGCCAGCAGTACCCCGACGATGGCGCCGGCCACGCGTGCCCGCATTCCGCTCCAAAGCGTCATCCCCCGACCCCGCTTTCATCATCGGCGCCCCAGCGCCGTATCCTTCGGCGTGTCTCATGCCCGGGTCCTGGCAGGCAAGCGGGTGTTGTGGCCTTTTTGTCGCAGGATGGTGCCGCGTATCGGTCTCCCCACCCCCGCAAGTCCAAGGGACAAGAGCGTCCGTTACTTTTTGCCCTCCGCCTGCGCGTCTTTGGAGGCGTCTTCAGCGCCCGGCTCGGGGATTTCGCGGCGCAGGCGGGGTCCCATCACCTGGAAGACCGGTCCACCGACATAGGAGAAGTAAATCTTGCGCTGGCTGTGGGAGATGAACATGTGGTGGGCGCGCAGGAAGTCCAAGCCCAGCAGCATCTCCGGCATGTCGCGCCCGCCGTGGCTGAACAGTTCGCCAAAGCGCAGCCGGACGTGCTTGATCTCCTCATCCCCCAGGCGGAAGCTGTCGAAGACGCCGACATAGTCCTGTACCAGATCGTCGCCTATGCCCACCGACTTACCAGTACGCGTTACGCCCGGACTTTCCGGGGTCAGCCCCGCCCGGGCCGCCGCCCGTTCGGTCAAGATCGAGGTGGACGCGCCGGTGTCCAGGATGGCGCGGATTTCCTCACCATTGATCTGGACCTTCAGCCAGATCTTCGGATTTTCTTTCGAGAAGCGGCTGAATTCCGCTTCGTTAAAAGTGTCGGTCCAGTAGGCTAAGGCAAAATCCTCACAGTCCTTTGGCTGAAAAAGCCCCACCTTATTGTGGGCGATATCGATATCCAGATCGAATTTGGATAGGAAATTCTCCCCCATCACGCCGAATATCTTCTCATTATCCGACAGGTCATGGTTGGTGAAGACTGGATAGTCAACGTGGTGGGCCTTCCAATCGCCCAGACGCAATTCATCGAGCCTGGCTTCCTCAACGCTGACCCGGCCTCCGACACCTTCCATATAAATTCCAGGGACCCAATGGCCGGACAGATTCAGCCTTTTCGCCGCTGGCTTTGTGATCGTGCCGAAGGTGGCGCCAGTGTCCATTATCAGGTAGCCGTCCTGGCCATTCACGCCCACGTCCAGCAAGGGCATGTTGGCATCCATGGTCAGGGCCAGGGTTCCGACGCGCAGCAACTGGCACTTCGGCTTGTCCCCCCCCGCCCATGCACGGCCATGGGGGCCAGGCGCGGCGCAGGCCAGGGTCAGGCTCAACAGGGCCCCCGCAAGGCGGCGGAAGGCGCGTCGGCGATGCGTCGTCATAGTCATGCGTCTCTCTGCATTGAAGGCCGTGAACCGGCTGATCCGTGGGGTCGGGAGCGGCGGTTCCAGGTGGGAGTCCAGCTGGGTCCCCATGTGGAGGGCCTACGTGGGGAAGGCCCAGCGGCCAAGCCGGACTTGGCCTTGACGACGGCAACGATCCGGCAGGCGGCCGCCGCGTCAATGAAGTCCGTCGCCGGGCGGGTTGGCGCCGGCGCAATGCATACGGCCCGACGCCCCCCGGCGTCGAAACCATGCCGATCCCCAACCGGGACCGGGTTCCCCATCGTCACAGTCCGATATCCCCAAGGCCGTCACACCACGCGCGGCCATTGCATGAACAATGCCATGACCCTCTCGGGTTGTGGAAGATGGTAGATGCCGATTTGCAAATAGCGGCCTGCGCCAGGGCTGGGACTTATTGCCTCACCTAACCCTCAAAACGGTCCAGGGCCGCCATGTCCCGCACCTCGATGCCGCCGTATCCCCGGCGCACCAGGCCCGCCCCCTCCAGCCGGCCCAGCGCCCGGTTGGCCGTCTGGCGGCTGAGGCCCAGCATGCCGGCCAGGTCCTCCTGCGATAAGGGCAGCTGCACCGGCCCGCTTCCCGCACCCTCTTCCAGCCGGCAGAGCAGGGCCAGCAGGCGGGCGGTGCGCTGAGGGGTGGGCAGGGCCAGCACCTCGCCCAGGTAATGGGTGGCCTGGCGCAGGTGGCGGCTGAGGATGCCGGCGAAGTTGGCCCAGCGGCGGGGATCGGCCTCCACGATGCGCGCGAAGGCCTCGCCTGGCAGATGCAGAACCAGGCTGTCGCCCTTGGCCACCGCCGTCTGCCCCCGGGGCAGGCCATCCACCATGGACACCTCGCCGAACCAATGGCCGGGCCCGGCATGCAGGATCACCACCTCCCGCCCGTCCTCCTGCACGGTGGCCAGGCGCATGCGGCCCGTGACCAGGGCATACAGCCCATCCGGCGCGTCGCCGCCACGATAGACGGCCTGGCCGTCGGCGTAGGCGCGCAGCCGCCCCCGCGCCAGGATCTCGGCGCGCAGATCCGCCGGCTGCTCCGCCAGCCATCCCCGCCCCTCCAGCACCTGGGCTGCCGCCCGCTTGTCCATTCGGCCGTCCTCCCGTTCGGTTGGGCAAGATTGTCAAATCCGCGACATTCTTGGAAGCCGTCCAGGCGTAGGCTGCCTTCCTCAGAAAAACACCGGGAGGACCCCCATGTTCGACACCGCGCCCACGCTGGCCCCCGCCGACCAGCCGCCGTTACGCGACCGCGTCTCACCCGAGGAATGGCGGTTGCGCGTCGATCTGGCGGCGGCGTATCGCCTGGTCGCGCTGTTCGGCTGGGATGATCTGGTGTTCACCCATATCTCGGCCCGGGTGCAGGGACCGGAACACCATTTCCTCATCAACCCCTACGGCATGCTGTTCGAGGAAATCACGGCCAGCAGCCTGGTGAAGGTGGACATGGACGGCAAGGTGGTGCTGGACACCGGCTTCCCCGTGAATCCCGCCGGCTTCACCATCCATTCCGCCGTGCATCAGGTGCGGGAGGATGCGGGTTGCGTGCTTCACCTGCACACCGCCGACGGCACGGCGGTCTCCACCCTGGAGGAGGGGCTGCTGCCGCTGAACCAGACGGCGCAGCTGGTGATCGACGACCTGGCCTATCATGACTATGAAGGGGTGGCGTTCGAGCATGACGAACGCCCGCGCCTGCAGCGCGACCTGGGCACCAAGAACACCATGCTGTTGCGCAACCACGGCACCCTGACCGTGGGCCGCACGGTGGCGGAGGCGTTCACCCGCATGTACTTCCTGGAACGGTCCTGCACCATGCAAGTGCGCACCCTGACCATGGGGCGGCCACTCTACCCCGCTCCCCAGGGGGCCATCGAGCGCAACATCCAGATCAGCCGCCAGGGTGTGTCCCAGGCGGCCAACCTGCTGGTCTGGCCGGCCCTGCTGCGCCGCCTGGCGCGGCAGATGCCGGGATATCAGGACTGACGCTCACGCCCAGTCAGCGCCATGACCGGCACGGTCATGGCGCTGTAGGACGCGACCGCGTCCGCCGGAGCGAGCACCGCCCAATTAGTGTAAAGGGGGGCGCCGCGAGGACAGGCCAGGCCGCCGGACGGCGGCGCCCGGCGTTTGAGGGAACACTAAAAGCCTCGGCCTCTCACCCGTTCCCATCAATACCCTTCATCCACCCAGTGCTGGCTGGACTTCTTCGGCCGCTTGTAGCCGTTGTCTGGCTGGCGCGGAGGCAGGGGCAGGTCCACCGGGCTCAGATCCTTGTAGGGGATCTGGTGCAGCAGGTGGGCGATGCAGTTCAGGCGCGCCTTCTTCTTGTTGTCGGCGTCGACGATGTACCAGGGGGCGTGGGCATGGTCGGTATGGGCCAGCATCACGTCCTTGGCCTTGGAATATTCCACCCAGCGGCCGCGCGATTCCAGGTCCATGGGCGACAGCTTCCAGCGCTTCATGGGGTTGTGCATCCGCTCCACGAAGCGCTTCTCCTGCTCCTCATCGCTGACGGAGAACCAGTACTTGATCAGGATGATGCCGGATTTCACCAGCATTTCCTCGAACAGAGGGCAGGCGCGCAGGAACTCCTGGTATTCATCCTCGGTGCAGAAGCCCATGACCTTTTCGACGCCGGCGCGGTTGTACCAGCTGCGGTCGAACAGGACCATCTCTCCCTGGCCGGGCAGGTGCTGGACATAGCGCTGGAAATACCATTGGCCCTTCTCCCGCTCTGTCGGGGTGGCCAGGGCGACCACGCGGCAGATGCGGGGGTTCAGGCTCTCGGTGATGCGCTTGATGACGCCGCCCTTGCCGGCGGCGTCGCGCCCCTCGAACAGCACCACGACCTTCAGGCCCTGGATGCGCACCCATTCCTGCAGCTTAAGCAGCTCGAACTGCAGGCGGGCCATCTCATCGATGTATTTGTAGTGCTTGGGCGGACGTCCGGGCTTGCCCGGGCCCAGGATGTTCCACCGGTCCTCAATGCGCTTGTGTTCCTTGGCGTTGCGCAGGATTTCGCCGTCCAGCGCCGGGGCCGGGCTTATGTCCGCCATTTCTTCCGGCGTGGGGTTCCCCACTTCACCGCTCGCCTCGGCGCCTGGGGCGGCGCCGTTGCCGTTCTGCGTGTTCTGGTTCGCGTGCTTCTTGGACTTGCCGGCCATGGCGTATCAGGCCTCTCGGTAAAGTGGGCGGGTGAACCGTTATGGTTCCTTGCCAAGTACCTTGTCCCCGAATGGGGCGCCCCATCCTTGCGCCATGTCAATGCTCACCCTTTGGTTATGTGGCTTGCATCATGAAAGCCATAAGGCCAGAATCGCGCCGGACGCCACGACGACGGGAGGGATGATGATGGCCCAGGTGAACGACGCAGAAAAGCAGGTGGGCGAGGCGGAGCGCATGGCGGCGCTGGCCCGCATGGATGGCCTGGCCTTCCTGCATGCCCTGATGGCGGGGGATCTGCCCCCGCCGCCCATCAACCAGACGCTGGGATTCACATTGACCCATGCCGAGGTCGGCTACGCCGTTTTCACCGGAACCCCGGTCCACGCCTATTACAATCCCATCGGGTCCGTTCATGGCGGGTGGATCGCCACCCTGCTGGACAGCTGCATGGCCTGCGCCGTGCAGACCACGCTGACCGGCGGGCGCGGTTACACCACCCTGGAACTGAAGATCAACTACGTCCGCGCGGTGACGGAGGCGACGGGCCCGGTGCGGGCCGAGGGGCGCATCATCCACGCCGGCGGCCGCACCGCCACGTCCGAGGGCCGGCTGCTGGATGGCCAGGGGCGGCTGTTAGCCCACGGCACCACCACGTGCCTGATGTTCGATCCCCGGCCGCCCCAGGCCTGAGGGGGGAGAGGGTAATGGGGTGGCGGGCGTGGTTCCGGCCGCACGGCCGGCCAGCGCCTCCACCACCCGGCGATGCATGGCGCCGTCCAGCGGGTATCCCGCCATCAGCGCCAGGGTGGTGAGGAACAGGCCGCAGGGCAGCAGCGACATCAGTTGGCGCAGGCCGCTCAGCGTTTCCGCCGATTGCGTGGCGTTGGGCACGAAGCCGATGGCGGACAGCAGCCAGCCCAACAGGGCGCCGGCCAGGCCCAGCGCCACCTTCTGCGCCAGGGAGGCCACTCCGAAAATCTTGGCCTCGTCCCGGCGGCCGAAGCGCCATTCATTGTAATCGACCAGGTCGGGCAGCATGGCCCAGAAGCCCACGGCGTGGACGGTGCAGCCCACGAACAGGGCGGCTATGGCCGCCACCGCCAGGGCGGGCTGGTCGCTGGGCGCCAGAAGGAAAGCCAGGGATGACAGGGCCGCCAGACCGGTGCCCAACTGCCACGACACCTTCTTGCTGGTGCGGCGGGACAGCCACACCCAGAAGGGGACGCTGATGGCGCTGGCGGCGGAGAAGGCGGGCATGGCATAGGCGGCCAGGTCCATGTCGCCCACGTCATACTTGAAGAAATAGACCAGGTTGCGGAACTGCAGGGCGCCGGCCACCTGGATGAGACCGATGGACAGCAGCAGCCGCATCAGCGGGCCGGACCGGCCCAGGGTGCGCAGGAATCCGACGACATCGCTGTCAAGGGTGGCGCGGGAGGCCGGCGCCAGGGCTGGCCACGGCTCCTCCTTCACCACGCTGGCGCACAGCCAGAACAGGGCGACGGACAGGGCGCCGACCACCAGGCCGCTGATGCTGTACCCCAAACCCCCATAGGCGCTGGCGTGTCCGCCGGTCGCCATGTGGTCGATCCGGGTGGCCAGCGCCGGCAGCAGGAAGGACACGGTGATGCCGCCGATGAAGGCGCAGGTCATGCGATAGCCCGTCAGGCTGGACCGCTCCTCCGCGTCCTGGGTGATGCGCGCCGACAGCGAGGCGTAGGGGATGGACACGATGGTGTAGACGCCGCGCCACACGGTATGGCTCAGGATGGCATAGGCGATCAGGCCAGCCTGGCCCAGGCCCGGCGCGGCGAAGCACGCCGCCATCACCGCCCCCAGGGGCAGGCCCCCCCACAGGATGAAGGGACGGTAGCGGCCCAGCCGGGTGCTGGTGCGGTCGGCCCAGACCCCCATCAGCGGGTTGGCCAGGCCGTCAACGATGGCGGCCACCAGGAAGCCTATGCCCACCCACACCGGGGGCACGCCCTGCACGTCCGTCTGGAAATAGGCCAGGAACAGGGTCATCGCCTGCCAATGCAGGTTCAGGCCCAGGTCGCCGATGGCGTAGCCCAGCTTGATCTTCAAGGCGACGGGCGCCTGTCCGTAAGCCATTTTCCCCCCTGGGTCTTTATCCGTGGGCCTGGTGGCGGTAAGGGGAATGACAGCGGTGCCATCGTCCCCTAGCGCCTCGACCGCCCCCAGGAAACAACATCCTGTGGCGGTCGCGCCAGCGTCCCTTTCGGCCAGGTGGGGGGCAAAGACGGTCAAATGATGGACGCGCGCGTTTTTTTGCGCCAACGATGCAGGATTGCCGCAACCGGGCGCCTTGGGCGATTGTGAGCCGGCATAGTTGAGGAATGGGGAGTGGACATATGGCGGGGCCTGACCGCAAGCCGACGATCATCGATGTGGCGCGCCTGGCGGGGGCGTCCATCAAGACGGTGTCGCGGGTCATCAACAAGGAACGCTATGTCAGCCCCGACATGCAGGAGCGCATCGAGAAGGCGGTGGCCGAATTGGGCTATCAGCCCAACATGATGGCCCGCAGCCTGGCCAGCGAGCGTTCCAACCTCATCGGCCATCTCTACGGTGATGCCGGCGGCCCCTATACCCTGGAGATCCAGGTGGGCCTGCTGAACCGCTGCCGCGACCACGGCTACCACTTGATGATCGAGGAAATCGATTATCGCAGCGCCAATGTGGAGCAGCGGGCCAGCGCCATCGTCAACCAGATGCGCCTGGACGGCGTCGTGCTGACGGCCCCGGTGACCGACAACCCCGTCGTGCTGCGCATCCTGGAGGATGCGGGCGTGCCCTATGTCCGGGTCACGCCGCAGCAGGAATCGGAAACCTCCCCGTCCGTCCGTATCGACGAGCGGCAGGCGGCCTATACCCTGACCCAGCACCTGCTGGCGCTGGGGCACCGCCGCATCGGCTTCATCAAGGGCAAGGCCAACCACACCGCCACCATCCTGCGCTACACCGGCTATTGCCAGGCGCTGACCGATGCCGGCGTGGCGGTGGATCCGGTGCTGGTGGAGCAGGGGGAGTTCACCTACGCCTCGGCCGTGCCCTGCGCCCGCCGCCTGCTGGATCAGCACAACCGGCCCACGGCCATTTTCGCCAGCAACGACGAAATGGCCGCCGCCGTGGTGGCGGAGGCGCACAACCGCAGCTTCAGCCTGCCGGCCCAGTTGTCCGTCGTCGGCTTTGACGACACGCCCCTGGCGGAAATGATGTGGCCCCCCCTGACCACCGTGCGCCAGCCGGTGCGCGAAATGGCGGAGGCGGCGGCGGACATCCTGATCGGCCTGCTGTCCCAGCGCGGCAAGGTCGATTGGCCCAAGCCCGTGCCCCACCAGGTGCTGGCCCATACCATCCTGCTGCGCCAGTCCACCGCCCGTCCGCCGGCCAAGGGCTGAGGGCCGCCTCTGCGGGATCAGCGGCGGCTGCCAGCCTGCGCGGCGGGGGGTGGACGGAAGCCGTTGCGATAGACCTCCTCCACCAGGTCGCGGTGGCTGGGCAGGCTGGACAGGGCCTGGGGCGTCACGGTGCGCAGGCCCTGGAACTCATGCCGCGCCTCCTCCATGCGGCGGTACAGGGCCCGTGCCGGCTCCAGGTCGGTTTTGAAGCCCATGCCATACAGGACGTATTGATAGCTGGCCGGCAGGAAGGTTTCGTGGTCGGCCACGAAATCGAACCGGCCGGGCGGCCGGTGGGCCCAGAGGGCAAGGCGGTCGCGCAGCGAGTCCGGCACGGTGGCGGGGTCGGCGTTGTCCCGCCAATAGGCGCTGTCCGTCCGCCGGGTCAGGCAATAGTGCAGCTTCAGGAAATCGACGATGCGGTCATACCGCGCGCCCATCAGCGCGTTGTAGGTCCGGGCGGTGGCGGCCATGGCCGCCGCTGTCTGGGCGCTGTCCAGACCCGATGGCCCCCAGGGGAAGAACTGGGCGATCATGTGGGCCGCCACCTCGATCAGCATGATGCCGGTCGATTCCAGCGGCTCGAAAAAGCCGCCGGACAGGCCCACCGCCACGCAATTGCCCACCCAATGCCGGTTGCGGCAGCCGGACTCGAACTTCAGCAGGCGGACGTCACGCCCGGCCGCCATGGGCCCGATATACCGGCGCAGCACCTCTTCCGCGCGGGCGTCGTCGGTGTGGCGGCTGGAATAGACATAGCCGGTGCCGCGGCGGTCGTTCAGGCCGATGTCCCATGTCCAGCCCGCCTCATGCGCCGTGGCCACGGTGTAGGACGGGATGGGCGCGTCCGGCCGGTCGTAGGGCACCTGCAGGGCCACCGCCCGGTCGTTGAACAGCACGTCGCCCCAGGGTTTGAAAGGCACCTTCAGCGCCTGGCCGATGATCTGCGCCCGGAAGCCGGTGCAGTCGATGTACAGATCTGCCGTCAGGCCGCCGTGCTCGCGCGTGTCCAACCGCGCCACGGCGCCGCTGCCATCCAGCACCACCCCATCGACCGTGCCCACCAGGTGGTGGACCCCCAATTCCACCGCCACGGTGCGCAGCAGGACGGCCAGCCGGTTGGCGTCGAAATGATAGGCGTAGTTCAGCGGCGCGTGATAGGGCGGGTCGATGGCCCGCTTCGGCCCCCGGCAGGCATCCGCCACCGCCTTCTGCAGGGTCACGGCTTCCGCGAACGGCAGGTCCCCGGCGGCGCCCAGCAGCCAATAGGGCAGCAATTCCGGCCCCTTGACCTGGTGGGGAAAGTTGAAGGGGTGGAAATAGTGGCTGTGCCCCGGCACGGCGCCCAGGGCCTGGGTGGGGGCCGCGTCCGGCGCCGGCGCTTCCGCCCAATCCACGAAATGGACGCCTTGCTTGAAGGTGGCGCTGCTTTCCCGCAGGAAGCGCGCCTCATCGATGCCGATGGCCGCCAGGGTGGAACGGATGGTGGGGAAGGTGCCTTCCCCCACGCCGATGATGCCGATGTCGGTCGATTCGATCAGGGTGATGTCTGTCCCGCCGGACAGGCCCGTGCCCAGGGTCTTGGCCAGGTAGGCCGCCGTCAGCCAACCGGCCGTGCCCCCGCCCACGATCAAGATCCGGCGCCGGGCGCCCTCCGCAACGGTCATTCGCATCCTCCCTCCCGCGCTGGGCGCCCGACGGCGCCATGGCGGATTTTCTTATGTTTCCCAACGCCTGAGGACCAGTTCCCCCCGCCAGCGGGGCTTGGGATCGCCCCTTGGTTGCGGGCCTGTTGTTGCAGTGCCGCAGGCGTCATTTTGGCCATGGGGCAAGAATACCACGATTGGAGCAACATGACAGCGCTGTGCGACAACGTTGTCATAATTTTGTTGACAGTACGGACCGCCCCGCTAAACATGCCAGCCACAACAGCACCGCACCCAACGCGTGTGGCGGTCGCTGCTGAATATCCGCCTTGAGTAATCAGGCTAGAATAAAAGGGAGGAAGCGAGATGAAGGCGAGACTCGGACTCTATCTGCAAGCTGCGGCCGTGATTGCCCTTTCCGGTGGCGCGTACGCGCAGACCGCGTCGGCTCCGGCCAACTCAGACACCATTGCCGAAATCGTCGTTACCGCGACCAAGCGGGAAACCAAGCTGCAGGAAACCCCGATCGCCGTCTCGGCGTTCAGCCAGGACAGCCTGGACAAGCAGCAGGTGAAGGACATCACCGACCTGTCCAAATACGTGCCCAGCCTGGCCTTTGGCCAGCAGGGCGACCAGAACGCCATCACCCTGACCCTGCGCGGCATCGGCAACGACAGCGCGTATACCGAGGTGGCCGACCCCGAGGTCGCCATGTATGTCGACGGCATCTATTCGCCGCGCGCCCAGGGCGCCTCGGTGTTGATGTACGATATGGAGCGCGTGGAAGTGCTGCGCGGGCCGCAGGGCACCCTGTTCGGCCGCAACGCCACCGTCGGCGCCGTCAGCCTGATCTCCGCCAAGCCGACCTTCGACAAGGAATACGGCAACGCCGAGGTCGTCGCCGGTTCCTACGGCCGGTTCGGCACGCGGGGCATGTTCAACATGCCCGTCTCCGACAAGCTGGCCTTCCGCGTCGCCTTCGTGACGGATAAGCACGACGGCTATGTCGACTACCAGCCGGCCCCCAACGTGGCCGGCGTCAATCCCGCCGCCTACGTGACCAGCGGCCCGAAATACTACGCTGGCGACCAGAAGTCCTTCCGTGTCAGCGGCGCCTGGCGGCCCACGGACAGCTTCAGCTGGGATTTGAACTTCGAGTGGTATGAGGACACCGGCACCCCGGTCGAACCCCTGATGCAGACCCCGCGTCCGGGCAACAATTTGTGGTCGGTGCAGGCCGACACCGCGCCGTTCCAGGACCGCACCGCGAAGTCCGTCCACAGCAAGATGGACTACGACATCAACGATTACCTGCAATTCTCCTACATCGCCGGCGCCTCCTGGCTGGGCGGCAACAACCAGGTGGACGCCGACGCCGGCACCCTGCCGCCGACCAGCGCCACCACCCCGTCCGGCGCGTTCGAGCAGAACAGCACCATCTGGTCCAGCTATGAGTTCTTCAGCCACGAGTTGCAGCTGAAGTCGTCGGGCGTTCACACCGTCGACTGGATCGTGGGTGCCTATTATTCCCACGAAACCAACAAGATCCGCTTCGACATCGACCAGGCCAACGGCTATCGCCTGGGAACCTTCAGCTGGGCCGGCAGCTTCATCCAGTCGGATCGTGAGATCGAATCCGCCGCCGGTTTCGGCCAGGCCACCTGGCACGTCACCGACGACATTCGTCTGACGGGCGGTGTGCGCTACACCCGCGACGACAAGGAAGACATCGGCGGCCGCAACGTCACCTGCAACGGCTGCACCCAGGGCATCTTCGGCCGCGATCCCTATTCCATCCCCGGCTACACGGCGTCGCCCAACGACGTCTATGGCCAGTGGAGCAAGGCCACCTGGCTGGTTCGCGCCGACGCCGACGTCATCAAGGACGTGCTGATGACCTATGCCAGCGTCGGCACGGGCTTCAAGTCGGGCAACATCGAGGACGGCGGCAAGCTGGCCGGCCCCGAGACCCTGACCAACTACGAAGTCGGCGCCAAGACGACGCTGTTCGGTGGCCGCGCCACCTTCAACGTGGCGGCCTATTACGAAGACTTCACGGGCTATCAGGTGAACCAGGCGGTCACCACCCGTGACGCCGCCGGCCATGTCATCGGCTCGCAGATCGTCACCCAGAACGCCAAGGGCGCCAAGGCCTATGGCCTGGAAGCCGAACTGGCGGCCAAGATCACCCCGCGTGACACGATCAACCTGGCGCTGTCCGCCCAGCATACCGAGCTGGAGGAACTGCAGAGCATCGACGCCCGGCTGTACAGCGGCGGCGACGTTTCCCACCTGGTCGAGCTGAAGGGCAACGAGCTGCCCCATGCCCCGTCCCTGTCGGGCACCGTCGGGTATGAGCACGTCTTCGACCTGCCCAACGGTGGCACGCTGACGCCGCGCGTCTCCACCCACTTCGAGACGCGCAGCTACCTGTCCTTCTTCAACGTCGCCAACTATGACGAGCAGAAGGCCTACACCCGCACTGACCTGTCGGTCCGCTACGACGCGCCCAGCGGCAAGTGGTCCTTGGAAGGCTTCGTCCAGAACCTGGAAAACGCCAACATCAAGACCAATGCCGGCGCCTTCGGCGGGCCGGCGACCCCGGTGTGGACCGCCGTGTACCAGCCGCCCCAGACCTGGGGTGTGCGGGCCCGCGCCAGCTTCTGATCCGTTCGTTCGCGTGTTGACCCCGGGGCCTGAGGGAATGGTTTTCCCCAGGCCCCGGGCCCTTTCCTGGCAGGATGCACTCTCCCCGAATCCTGCGCCTTGATGGGCGGCGCCCCCGCGCCGCCCATCCTTTATCCCTTTTTCTTTATTCCTTTTCCGCCGCCCTATCCGGCGCCATAACGATGGCGCCCCACACCCCTTGATTTGGAATACTCCATGGTCCAGCCGGAGAAGCGGTCGATCACCATCCGGGAGGTCGCGGACCTGGCCAAGGTGTCCATCAAGACCGTGTCGCGGGTCATCAACCGCGAGGCCGGCGTTTCCCATGAGACCCAGAGCCGCGTCCAGGATGCCATCAACCGCCTGGACTACCGCCCCAACCTGAACGCCCGGGGCCTGGCCGGTGACCGTTCCTTCCTGATCGGGCTGTTTTACGACAATCCCAGCGCCCACTATATGAGCGACGTGCAGACGGGTGCCGTGGCCCGCTGCCGCGAGGGCGGCTTCCATCTGCTGGTGGAACCGTGGGACAGCACGGACCCCGCCGTCGGCGACCAGGTTCTCGACCTCATTTCCCAGTTGCGGTTGGAGGGTGTCATCCTGACCCCGCCGCTGGTGGATCACGCCGGCGTGTTGCAGGCATTGCGGGCGTCCCGCATTCCGCTGGTGCGCATCGCGCCCGACACGGACCGCGAGACCGCGCCCTTCGTCTACATGGACGACTATGCCGCCGCCCGCCAGATGACGGCCTATCTCATCAGCCTGGGCCACCGCCGCATCGGTTTCCTGCTGGGCCATCCCGACCATGGCGCCACGGAACAACGCTACCAGGGCTTTCGCGACGAATTGGCGGATCACCGCATCCCGCTGGATCCCGACCTGGTGCGGCCGGGCCATTTCTCCTATCGCACCGGCATGGCCTGCGCCGAACAGCTGCTGACCCTGGCCGATCGGCCCACCGCCATCTTCGCCAGCAACGACGACATGGCGGCCGCCTCGGTCGCGGTGGCGCAGCGTCTGGGCTTGTCCGTACCGGCCGACCTGTCGGTTGCCGGCTTCGACGACACGCCGGTCGCGCGCATCATCTGGCCGCAGCTGACCACCATCCGCCAGCCCATCACCCGCATGGCGGCGGCCGCCGCCGACCTGCTGATCGACCGGGCGGTACGGCGCCAGCCGTGGAGCCATCCCATGCCGCGGCGGCTGCTGGAGTTTGAGGTCGTGGTGCGGGAATCGACAGCGCCACCTCCCTCCAAAGGGGGGCGCCGGTGACCCCGCCGGGCTAACCCGCCTGTTATAGTTCTCTTGGCTCGCTGGTACCGGCACCATGAACAGGATGCATGGGCAAGCGGGGGCGACAGACGGCGGCATGTCCAATCTGATCACCAAAATAACGGCTTGGTGGCAGGGGGATGACCCGCCCGGGCCGCGCCCGGCGACCTCGGCGCGGCGACCATCCCTGGAATCCGTGACGCCCGAGTCGGTTTCGGACGATTTGCAGAACCGTCTGAGCACCATCCTGGAACGCCAGGCCAGGATCTGCGCCGGCACGGTCCAGCTGCTGGGCCTGGAAAGCCTGCGGGACAGGCTGGGGGCCCGTTGGCCAGCCGTTCGGGATCGGGTGCATCAGTTGACGGAACGGCTGCTGAAACAGTCGCTGGACCCGGCCGATATCGTTTTCCCTTATGGCACCGACACCTATCTGGTGGTGTTCGCGCGCCTGGACGAACGCGCCGCCAGCCTGCTGTGCGCGCGCATCCTGCGGGATCTCCAGCGCCTGTTGTTGGGCGACGCCGATGCCGCCACCATCGTGGTGCGCACCGCTGTGCGCCAGGTTTCCGGCGACCTGGTGGTTCGGCCGCACCGCCTGTCCGACATGATGGCGGATGCCGCTGACGCCGATGCCGCGTCCGAATCCGGGGCCGAATCCGGGGCCGAATCCGGGGCCGACTCGGGGGGCGGATCAGGGGGCGACCACCAAGGCCCACCGGGCGGGCGGGCCCCTGCCACCCTGGCCGGCGCCGGTGGCGCTGCTGGCGAACCGGGGTGGGTGCCGCTGATGGCGCAGGGGGGAGGCAGCTTTCGCCAGGAGGACGTGACCGCGGCCTGGGCCGCGCGGGGACAACTGGGGCCGCTGGAAATCGTCTACCGCCCCGTCTGGGATGCCGTCCACCAGTCTGTATCGCTTTACGTCGCGCGTGGCCGGCGGGTGCGGCGCGGGGGCCAGGCGGTTTACGGCTACGACACCATTCCGCAGACCGCAGCCGGCAGCTTGTCCGCCGAGAACCTCGCCGCGATCCTGGAATTGGATGAGGAGACGGTGCGGCAGGCCATCGCCGTGTATCTGGACCTGTATGACAGCCGTTTCCGTTTCTACCTGTCCTTGCCCGTCCACTACGAAACCCTGGCGGCCATGCGCCGCCGCCGATCCTATCTGGCGCTGGCCAGCCGCATCCCGGCGCATCTTGTTCCCTTTCTCAGTTATCACCTCGTGGGCTTGCCCGCGGGGACGCCCACCGGCCGCCTGGCCGACTTTGTCACCGCGTTGCGCCCGGTCGGCCGGGGGGTCACGGTGGAGGTGCGCCTGGGCCGTCAGGACATGGGCATCCTGGAGGCGGCGGGGGTCAAGGGCGTGGGGGTCGTCCTCCCGGGGGTGGACGATCCCCTGGCGCTTCCCACGGCCCTCGACGGCCCGGGGACGGAACGGCCCCTCGCCGACCGGGTGGCCACCGATCTGGGCCTGGTCGCGGCGGAGGCACAGCGGCGGCGCCTGAAGCTTTATGTCGAGGGCGTGCACACGGTGGAGGCGGAGGCGCTGATCGATCGCGTCGGCGCCGATTTCCTGGCCGGCGACCTTATCGGCGGCTGGACGATGACACCCCGGCACATCGCCCGCCTGACGCGCGTGGAATTGCTGGCCAATTCGCGGCAGACTTCCGGGGCGTGATGGTGCCCAGGCCGGTGCTTATTGCGCCGTCGTGCCCGGCCGTCGGTCCGCAGGCAGCAGGGCGCGCAGGCGTTTGGCCTCCGCCAGATCCTTGGGCGCGCCGTCGCCGCTTTCATACATCTGCGCCAGCAGGTTGATGGCGCCCTGTTCCCCGCCATCGGCCGCCTTGCGCAGCCACTGCAGGGCCTTGGCGTCGTCACGGGGGACGCCTTCGCCCTGGCGGTATTGGAATCCCAGGGCGAACTGGGCGGGCGCCCACCCCCGCTCCGCCGCCATCATGTTCCAGCGCGCGGCCTCGACCGGGTCCTTGGCGACGCCTACGCCCGCCAGGTAAATGGCCCCCATCTGACCCTGGGCGCGGACGAAGCCCTGGCTGGCCGCCTGCTTGTACAGGCGCGCGGCCTCCGTGAGGTTGGCCTGCACGCCGGTGCCGTTCTGGTACATCCAGCCCAGGTTGGTGAGACCGGCGGGATCGCCCTGGCGGGCACCCAGGGTATAGAGGCGTACCGCCTCGGCCACGTCCTGGGGCACGCCGCTGCCGTGTTCATAATGCCAGCCCAGGCTGACCTGGCCGCGGGCGTTGCCCTGGTCGGCCGCCAGTTTGTAGAGGCGCGCGGCCTCCGCCGGGTCCTTGGGCAGGCCGTTGCTGCCCTGGTCGTACAGCACCGCCAGCCCCACCTGGGCCTGGGCGTTGCCCCTGTCCGCCGCCTGGCGCAGATAGGCCAGGGCCTTGTCCTTGTCCACCGTCACGCCCAGGCCTTGGCCGTATGCCTTGGCCAGTTCCACCATGGCCCCGGCATCCCCCTGCTGGGCCAGCGCCGTCAGCTTGGGCAGGGCCTCGGCATAATCATGCCTGGCCATGGCCAGGCGGGCCATGGCCAGGTCGGCCGCGGTGTCGGCCCGGGCGGGGCCCGCCCCCAGGCCAAACCCCAGCAGGGCGGCGAAGGCCAAGGGCAGGATGCGTCGGAACAACGGGCTTAAGCGGGCGGGGCGCAGGAATCGCGGCATGGCGGGGGTCCTTGACCTTGTGATGACGGCGCCCCTCAAGCCGGGCGCAGAACGTCGCGCAGCCAGCGACTGGCGGGGTCGGTGTCGCTGGTCCGATGCCAGTAGAGATTAAACGCCAATGGCGGCATGTCCAGGGGAAGGGGCAGGATGTTCAGGGTACCCCGGCTGCCATCCACCAGCGGCTGGCCATGATGGCGGCCCATGGTCAGCAAAAGCCCACCCCCATTCAGGCCGGTTTCCGCTACCACGCGGCAGGCGGTTTCATACCGTTGGCAGCGCAGGGCGATTTTTCGCTGTATGCCCAGGCGCAGCAGGGCGTAGTCCTCCACCGCCGGTCCGCTGCGGCGGGAGGAGACGGCGATGTGGGCCGCCGTCCGATATCCGTCCAGGTCCACCGGCGCATGGCCGGCCGCCGCGACCAGGCAATAATCGTCCCGCAGCAGGGGCAAGTGGCACAGGTCCGGGTCGGGCGCCAGCGCCACGTCCACCGCCAGATCCATGCGCCCCCGGGCCAGGTCGGCCTTCATGGTCGCCCGATCCAGCCGCACGCTGTCCAGCCGGGGGCTGGACCCTTCGGCCAGATGCTGTCTCAGGCGCGCCATCATGACCGGCAGCAGGGCCGGCTCCACCGCCTCGGGCATGGCGATGACGGCCTGGCGCAGGTCGCGGTCCGGCTGAAAGTCCTGTACGTCGGCCAGGGCCCGTCCCAGGGCGGCCAGCGCCTCCCTCACGCGGGGCGCCAGGCGGCGCGCCAGGGCCGAGGGGGCCACCCCCCGGCCGTCGCGGGGAAACAGCGGTTCATTTCCAACCCCCGTGGCCCCCGTGCCCAGGTGCGGGCCCAACTGGTCGCGCAGGCGGGCCAGGGCGTGGCTTACCGCCGACTGCGACAGCGCCAGCTCATCCGCCGCGCGGGTCAGGCTGCGCGCCCGGTACACGGCGTCGAATACCCGCAGCAGGTTCAGGTCCAGCCTGGCCAGCAGGCGCGTATCATGAACGTCATTCATGGTTTATCGCGCATAAACTTCCGGACTGTTCATGTCAATCCGGCGCTACACTCCCCTCAACAAAAGGGAGAGGACGCCATGGACTTTCAGCCCAGCGCGCGGGCCCAGGACTATCTGGACCGTGTCCGCCGCTTCATCGCCGATCATATCGCGCCGGTGGAGGCGCAGTACTGGCGCGACGTGGCGGCCCATGACGGCCCCGACTGGACCGGCTGGCGGGTGCCGCCGAAGATGGAAGAGCTGAAGGCCCGTGCCAAGGCGGAAGGCTTGTGGAACCTGTTCCTGCCCGATGCGGAACTGGCCGCCGGCCTCAGCACCCTGGAATACGCCCCCATCGCCGAGGCCACCGGCCACAGCCTGATGGCGCCGGAGGTGTTCAACTGCAACGCCCCCGACACCGGCAATATGGAGGTGCTGTGGCGCTACGGCAGCCCGGCGCAGCGGGAACAATGGCTGCAACCCCTCCTGGCCGGTGAGATCCGCAGCGTCTTCTGCATGACGGAGCCGGAGGTCGCCTCCTCCGACGCCACCAATATGGCCGCCACGGCGGTGGTGGAGGGGGATGAGGTGGTGGTGACGGGCCGCAAATGGTGGTCCAGCGGCATCGGCGACCCCCGCGCCCGCATCGCCATCGTCATGGCCCGCACGCCCGATGAAAACCGCGATCGGCATCACCAGCATTCCATGGTGCTGGTGCCCCTGGACGCGCCCGGCGTGCGGATCGAACGCATGTTGCCCGTCTTCGGCAGCCTGGACGCACCGCACGGCCATGGCGAGGTGACGTTCGACCGGGTCCGCGTGCCCGCGTCCAACCTGATCGCCGGGCCCGGCATGGGGTTTGAGATCGCGCAGGGCCGCCTGGGTCCCGGCCGCATCCACCATTGCATGCGCTGCCTGGGGGCGGCTGAGGCGGCCTTGGACCTGATGATCCGCCGGGGCACCAGCCGTACCGCCTTCGGTCGGCCGCTGATCGACCTGGGCGGCAACCGTGAGCGGGTGGCGGAGGCGCGCGTGGCCATCGACCAGGCCCGCCTGCTGACCTTGTTCGCCGCCTGGAAGATGGACAAGGTGGGAACCCAGGCGGCGTTGACGGAAATTTCCGCCATCAAGGTGGTGGCGCCCAGCGTGCTGGAGCGGGTGGTGGACGCCGCCATCCAGATCCATGGCGGTGCGGGCGTGTCGGGTGACACGCCCTTGGCCGGCTTCTACGCCCAGGCGCGGTCCCTGCGCCTGGCCGATGGTCCGGATGAGGTGCACAAGGCCATGATCGCCCGCATCGAACTGGCCAAGCGTGGCTACAAAAAGACCAAAGGGGAGGGTTGACGGCATGGTGGCGATCACACCGAAGACGGGCAGCGGCGGCGGGCGCATCTTCATCACCGGCGGGGCCAGCGGCCTGGGCCTGGCGCTGGGCAAGCGCTACGCCCGGGCGGGCTGGCGCGTGGCCGTGGGCGACATCAACCCGGATGCCCTGGCGGCGGCGGTGGCGGAACTGTCGGCCATCGCCCCGGATGCCTTCGCCATCCCGTGCGACGTGCGCGACGACGGCGCCCTGGACGCCGCAGCCCAGGCATTGACCCAGCGCTGGGGCGGGGTCGACATCGTCGTCAACAACGCCGGCGTGGCCCAGGCCGGCAACATCGACGACACGCCGCTGGACGACTGGCGCTGGATCATCGACATCAACCTGATGGGGGTGGTGCGGGGGTGCAGGGCCTTCACGCCGATGTTCAAGGCGCAGGGCCATGGCTATTTCGTCAACACCGCCTCCATGGCCGGCCTGCTCGATATGCCGATGATGAGCGCCTACAACGCGACCAAGGCGGCGGTGGTGTCGCTCTCGGAAACCTTGCAGCATGAACTGGCGCCCAGCGGCATCGGCGTCAGCGTCATCTGCCCGTCCTTCTTCAAGACTAACCTGGCATCCAGCCTGCGCACCTCCGATCCCCGCTTGCGCGCCCGGGTGGACAAGCTGCTGAACCGTCCCGGCATCACGGCCGACGACGTGGCCGAGTATGTCTACCAGGGCGTGGCCGTGGGCCGCTGCCATCTGCTGCCGCATAAGGAGGGACGCCGCTTTTGGCTGATGAAGCGGTTGATGCCCCGCGCCTGGTACGTGGCCATGATCGACCGGCGGGCCCGCAGCATGGCGGCACCGTCGCGCACCGCCGCCGCCCAGGCCCAGCAGCCGACGGCCGGCGCCCGATGACGGTGGCGCCGGGTGAGGTCCCACCCCGGCCCGTGACCGACCGGGCCGGCCCGGTAAGGGCGGGGGAGGAGCTAGACGTGGCCGCGGTTGACCGCTGGCTGAAGGGCCAGCGGCCGACGCTGACGGGCCAGCCGCAGGTGACGCAATATTCCGGCGGCGCCAGCAACTGGACCTATCGCCTGGCCTATGGCGAGGACGGGGTGGAGGGCGACTTCATCCTGCGGCGCCCCCCCGCAGGCACCAAGGCCAAGTCCGCGCACGACATGGTCCGCGAATTCCGCGTGCAGCAGGCGCTGAAGCCCGTCTTTCCCTGGGTTCCCACCATGGTGGGGCTGTGCCAGGACGACCAGCTCATCGGTGCCGACTTTTATGTCATGGAACGCATCGCCGGCATCATTCCCCGTGCCAACCTGCCGCGGGGCCTGGACATGGGCCCGGATGCCGTGCGCCGCCTGTGCCTGGCCATGGTGGACAAGCTGGTGGCGCTGCACCGGGTGGACCCGGAGGCGGCTGGCCTGGCGGGCCTGGGCAAGGGCGAGGGCTATTGCCGCCGCCAGGTGGAGGGCTGGTCGGGGCGCTACCTCAAGGCGCGCACCTGGAACGTGCCCTCCTTCGCCCGGGTGCGGGCCTGGCTGGCGGCCAACACCCCGGCGGACAGCGCCGCTTGCGTCATCCACAACGACTGGCGCTTCGACAATCTGGTGCTGGATGCCGCCGACCCGACGCGCGTGATCGGCGTGCTGGACTGGGAGATGGCCACCATCGGCGACCCGCTGATGGATTTGGGCGGGGCGCTGGCCTATTGGGTGCAGGCGGACGATGATTTCATTATGCGCTCCACCCGCCGGCAGCCCACCCACCTGCCCGGCATGCTGACCCGCGACGCGGTGGTGGCCCACTATCTGGCGGCCATGGGGGACAGGCTGGACGCCCAGGCGGTGGACTGGACCTTCTACGAGGTGTTCGGCCTCTTCCGCCTGGCCGTCATCGCCCAGCAGATCTACTACCGCTATCACCACCGCCAGACGCGCAATCCGGCGTTCAAGCGCTTCTGGCTGCTGGTCACGTATCTGGACTGGCGCTGCCGCCGCATCCTGCGCCGGGCCGGGCGCTGATCCCATGGTGGCGCTGTACCTCATCCGCCACGGCCAGGCCTCCTTCGGGGCGGACGATTACGACCGCCTGTCGGCGCCGGGCATCGCCCAGGGCCGGGTGGTGGGCCAGCAGCTTGCCGCCCGGTTGGGAGCGGCGGACATCATCGCCCTCAGCGGCAGCCTCAACCGGCACCGCGACACCGCCGCCGCCTGCCTTGAGGCCATGGGCCGGGGCGGGACCGCCGTGGCCGTCGACACGAACCTCAACGAGTACGACCCCGCCGACCTGGTCGCCCGCCATCGGCCGGATTTGGCCGATGCCGCCGCGCTCCGGGCGGAACTTTCCTCCGCGCCCGATCCCCGCCGCGCCTATCAGGCGCTGTTCGCCGAGGCGGTGACCCGGTGGATGGCCGGGGACCACGATGCCGACTACACCGAAAGCTGGCCCGTGTTCCGCGACCGCGTGTTGGCCGGCCTCGCGCGGGCGGCCCAGGCAGGAGGGCGGACGGGTGCCGCCGTCCTGGTCTTCACCTCCGGCGGGCCCATCATGGTGGCGGTGCAGGCGGTGCTGGGCCTGGATGCCGCCGCCGCCCGCCAGGTCCATTGGGGCCTGGTCAATGGCGGCGTTACCAAGCTGCTGGTCCCGACCCGGGCCGTGGACCGGGTGGGGCCTGGCTGGTCGCTGTCCAGCCTCAATGAGCAGGCGGGCCTGGAAGGGCCGGACGGCCTGCTGACCTATCGCTGATCCGACCTCCCCGAATCGAGGCGCCCATGACGGCCCCATCCACCCCAAATCGCACGATCCTCATCACCGGCGCCAGTTCTGGCCTGGGCCTGGGCATGGCCCGGGAATTCGCCGCCCTCGGCCGGGACTTGGCGCTCTGCGCCCGCCGCACCGACCGGCTGGAGGCCTTGCGGCGGGACCTGCTGCAGGCGCATCCCGGCATCCGTGTCGCCATACGCCCGCTGGACGTCACCGACCACGCGGCGGTGTTTGAAACCTTCCATGCTTTCGATAGCGAAATGGGTGGATTGGACCGCATCGTCGTCAATGCCGGCATTGGCTCCGGCCGGCGCATCGGCACCGGCCATTTCGCCGAGAACCTGGCGACGGCCCAGACCAATTTCGTGGCGGCCCTGGCGCAGTGCGAGGCCGCAGTGGAGTTATTCCGGTCTCGTAATAAAGGCCACCTGGTCGTCGTCTCGTCCATGAGCGCGCTGCGCGGCCTACCCAAGCATCTGACCACCTACGCCGCCACCAAGGCGGGCCTGGCCGCCCTGGCGGAGGGCATCCGGGCCGAGCTGTTGCGCACCCCCATCCGGATCACCACCCTGTTCCCCGGCTATATCCACACCGAACTGAACGCGGGCGCCAAGCGCCTGCCCTTCGCCATCGCCGGCGATGTCGGCAGCCGCCTGCTGGTGAAGGCCATCGAGCGGGAACCGGCCACGGCCCACGTCCCCACCTGGCCCTGGGCCTATATGGCGCCGGTCCTGAAGCTGCTGCCCCTGTCGCTGGTGGCGCGGTTGGCTTAAGCGGCCTTGAACCGCCAACGGCGCCACACCAGCCAGCTGGCCAGCACCACCACTGGTGTCCAGGGGACGCCAATTTAGCGCCGTAACAGGCGCTTCAGCGGGTGGCGCAAGATCCAGCCGGCCAACAGGATCAGGGGCAGCCAGGGCAGCAGCGCCGCGATCGTGGCGATCAGTGACGCGGTGGCGCGGACCACGGTCTGGCCAAAGCCCTTGAACGCGCGGCTTATGGGGGTGAGGTCGGTGTCCCCAGCCACCGCCGCTTCACCGTTGTAGTCGATGTCAATCCGCACCATTTCCGTCTGTCGGCGCAGGTAGTCGCGCTGAGCGGTCAGGCTTTCGATTTCCCCCTGGGCGTTCGCCAGTTCCCGTTCAGCCGCCACCAGATCGGATACGGCCATAGGGGTGGGGCCGTGCATCAGTGCGGTCAGCCGGTCTCGCAGGGCAACCTTGCTTGCCAGGCGCTTGTCCGTATCCAGCACTGTCGTCGTCATGTCTTCAGTGGCGATGCTGTGCGAGGTCACACGGGCGGGCGGTGCCGTCAGGTCGGCCACCAGCGCAGCCACGTCCTGTGGAGGAATACGGACAGAGGTCCGGGCCGTGATCCTGTTGGCATAGCCACGCTCCAGATTGCTTTCCAAGACGAGGCAGCCCAGCTTAGCGCATGTCGCCAGGTTGCGGTTCTGTACCGCTTCAACCGCGTTGGCCGGCAGGCCAAGGCTGTAGGACTGCGTGACGGCGAGATATTTGCCTTGATCCTGCTCTCCCCGCCTGGCTCCCGTCACGACGATCTGTTCGGTACCGGCCTTGTCCGCGACGGGTGCCCGCGCAGCAATAAGCGGTGGAGGCGGCGGTGCCGGCACGCCGGTGGACATCTCGTTGTCACACCCCGCCAATGCCATCAGCGCCACCGCCGTAAGCACCAGCCCCCATCCCGTCCGTCCCATGTCCCCGCCCCATGATGTCGCCGCCCGGCAATGCGGCGTTAATACGAAACGGTATCCAGCCACTCGGCTGAATACAACCAGGAATGCCCAGGGACGCCGGGAAACAAACGATGGTGTGCCGGGTCAAATCCTGTCCATTTGGTCATGTTTTTGCGGTGTGGCGGCCAGCGCCATTGACAGGGCGGGGGCGGCCCGCCATCAACGGTGCGCGATACTGCGGGTGCGAAACCGAGGGGCAGCTGGTGGTGAAGCGGATGACCTTGCCGGGCTTGGCCACGGCGGTGGCGATGGGCTTGTGCCTGTTGGGGGCAAGTGTGGCCTGGGCGGCCAAGCCGGCCGGTACCGTGGCCTCCGTGGCGGAGCCGGCACCCTTCCTGGTGGTCAGCGACCTGCATTTCAATCCCTTGGATGACGCCAGCTTGGCCGCCCGGCTGGACGCGGCACCCGCAAAGGAGTGGCCGGCCATCCTGGACAGCGCCGCCGGGCGGCGCCTGTCCCCCTTCGGCCGGGACAGCAACTGGTTCCTGCTCCGCTCCGCCTTCGCGGCCATGCGACAGGCCCAGCGGCATCCCGCCTACATCCTGCACACCGGCGACATGCTGGCCCACGACTTCCGCGACACGTTCGAGGAGACCTTGCCGGCGCACAAGGGGGATGACGCGGCCTACCGCGCCTTCACCTTGAAGACGGTGACGGTGCTGCTGGAAGCCCTGCGGCAGACCTTCCCGGGCGTCCCGGTGCTGACGGCGCTCGGCAACAACGACAGCTATTGCGGCGACTATGCCGTGGCGCCCAACGGTCCGTTCCTGGCGGACACCCTGCCGCTGCTGACCCAGGGCTTCGGTCCCGGCCTGGGGGAGGGGGCGGATGCGGCGGCCATAGACCGAGACTGGCGCCTGGCCGGCAACTACGTCATCCGCCATCCGACCTTGAAGGGCGTGCGCATCGTGTCCTTCGACACGGTGCCCCTGGCCCGCAAGTACAAGAACAGCTGCGGGCGCCCCGGTGACACGCCGCAGGACACCACGCTGGCCTGGCTGCACCAGGCGCTGGCCGACGCCAAGGCGGCCGGCGACAGCGTCTGGCTGATCACCCATGTCGTGCCGGGCATCGACAGCTATGCCACCGCCAGCGCCTGGGCCAAGGCGGGCAAGGAGGCGGCCACCGCCGGCCAGCCGGCGCCCTCCTGCACCGCGCCGGTCGAACTGTTCGCCCCCGGCATGGAGGCGCGGTTCGAGGCGGAGCTGGCGCCCTACCATGACATCGTGAAGGTGCTGTTCGCCGGCCATGTCCATATGGACGATTTGCGCCTGATGGGTCCCCCCGGTGCCGGGGTTCCTGTGCTGGTGACGCCGGCCGTCAGCCCGGTCTACCAGCAAAGCCCGGCGTTCAAGCTGGGGGTGGCGGCGGCCGATGGCTCGGTCGCCCACCTGACCACCTACTACCTGGCCAATCTGGTCGATGGGCCCAGCCTGCGCACCGCCCGCTGGCTGCCCGAGTACGATACGGCCCGGGTTTGGGGGGCGCCGGCCCTGACGCCCCAGGCGTTGCGCGCCATCATCGCGCATATCCGCGACAGCGGGCCGGCCAGGGCGCGCTATCGCGCCATCTACAGTGTCGCCCGGCCAGATGCCTCCGCCATGACGCCGGATAATCAGCCGCTGTATCTGTGCGCCCTGGACCAGACCCTGGTCGATGGCTACACCCGCTGCGCTTGTCCCCAGCCCTGAAGGAGCCCGCCCGCATGTCCGTTCGCGCCCCGTCCCTCCGGGGCCTGCCCCTCCGCGTTCTGGCCGCCCTCAGCCTGGCCACGCTGGCCGGTTGCGCCCATCAGGCGCCCCTGGCGCCGATAGCGCCGGCGCCCGGCCTGCCCAACCTGGGTGTGGTGAAGACCCAACTGGTGGCCTATCACGACAGCGGCGCCTATGACCGCGACCTGGCCCGCGTGGCGGGCGAGGCCGCCGCCTGGATCAAGGCGCGTGCCGCCACCTTGCCGGCCGGCGCCCGTCCCGCCCTGGTGCTGGATATTGACGAGACATCGCTCAGCAACTGGCCGCAATTGCGGATCAACGACTTCGGCTACATCACCGCCGGCGGCTGCGACCTCGATCGGGGGCCGTGCGCCGCCCCGGTCTGGGAGATGATGGGCCGGGCCGCTGTCATCGCGCCGACGTTGGAGGTCTACCGTCAGGCGCGGGCCGCCGGCGTCGCCGTCTTTTTCATCACCGGCCGGCCGGAGACGGAGCGCGAGGCCACCGCCCGCAACCTGACGGCCGCAGGCTATGAGGGCTGGGCCGGCCTGGTGCTGCGGACACCTGGGACCCACAATCCATCGGCGGCGGACTACAAGGCGGCGGAGCGGGCGCGTATCGAGGCCCAGGGCTACACCATCATCGCCAACATGGGCGATCAGGACAGCGACCTGGTCGGCGGCCATGCCGAGCGTGGCTTCAAGCTGCCCAACCCCTTCTATTTCATCCCCTAAGCCGTCCTAACCCCTTAGGACGCCCCGCCAATCTTGCAATTAAGCCGTACTGCCCGCATCCTCGGCGCCGGCCCCGCGCCGCTGCGGGGGATGGCCTTGGGGGGCAGGGGAATGAGCGGGGAGATTGAGGCGGCCGGCGGCCTGGCGGAAGCCAGCTTGGTCGCCAGGGCGATCGAGGGTGAGCGGCATCAGGCCGCCGTCACCCATGAGGATGGCCACCACCGGTGCGCCAATTGCGGCACGCATCTGACCGGGGCCTACTGCCACGCCTGCGGCCAGCCGGGGCATGTCCACCGGTCCATGCTGCACATCGTGGAGGAGTTCTTCCACGGCATCCTGCATTTCGACAGCAAGGTGTGGCGCACCTTCCCCATGCTGGCCTTCCGCCCCGGCAGCCTGACGCGGCGCTATGTCCATGGGCATCGCGTGCGCTACGTCTCGCCCTTGGCGCTGTTCCTGTTCTGCGTCTTCCTGATGTTCTTCTCCCTGTCCTTCGTCGATACGCCGGCGAAGTCACTGGGCGGCAACCCGCTGAAAAGCCTGGATCACCAGTCTCTGGCCGAAGGGCGGGCGGAACTGGAGTCCACCGTCGCCGACGCCAAGGGGGAACTCAAGGACGCGGAAAACGATCTGGCGGAGGCCCAGCGTGAGGGGCGCGACGTGGCCGACGCCACCGCCCTGCGGGACAAGCGCCGGCAGGAACTGAAGGTGGCGGAGGCCATGCTGAAGGCTTTCGACGCGGCGGCGGCGGCCGGCCTGAAGGCCAAGGCCGCGACCGAGGCGGTGGGCGGGGAGACGAAACCGGACGCCTCAGTGGTCAAGACGCCGGCCGTCACCGATGAGGAACCCGCCACCACCGATGAACCGGCCTGGGCCCGCTCCGCCAAGCAACTGGCCGATTCCAAGCAGCTGTTCGACGTGGACCTCGGCATGCCCAAGCTGGAGGAGCATGTCCGCCACGCCCTGCGCAATCCCGAACTGACGCTCTACAAGATGAAGGAATCTGCCTCCAAGCTGTCCTTCCTGCTGGTGCCGCTGTCGGTGCCCTTCATCTGGCTGATGTTCCTGTTCAAGCGCGGCGTCTTTCTCTACGACCATGTGGTCTTCGCCCTGCACTCCCTCTCCTTTATGGCGGTGCTGACGGCGGTCGCGGCGCTGGGGTCGCGGGCCGGGCTGGGGGCGGATGCCATCGGCGTCCTGATGTGCTTCGTTCCCCCCATCCATATGTACGCCCACCTCAAGGGCGCCTACCGGCTGGGCACGTTCGGCGCCCTGTGGCGCACCATCGGCCTGTTGTGGGTGGCCATGCTGGCGCTGACCTTCTACCTGATCTTCATCGTTTCCATGGGCCTGGTGGAGTAGGGGATGGCGGAATCGCGGCCCGCCGCTATTCCAGGCTTTCCGTCAGGCTGGCGGCCAGGGCGCGGGTGGGTGCCGTGGCATCGGGGTTGGGCAGGGCCAGCACCCGCCGCCCCTGCCTGGTGTAGGCCATGGCCGCCTGGATCTGCGGGTCGTTGCGGAACAGCGCCATGAACGAGCCGTCGGCATAGGCCTCATACAGGCCGTCCAGCAGCATGTCGGCCAGGCGGTCGTTATGCTTGGCCACGAAGAAGTAGAGATAGAAGTCGCGGTAGAACAGGGCGACATCGCGAGCCACCGTCACCGGCACGCCGGCCGCTTGCGCCCGCTCCACCTCCGGCTCGATATCCAGGCTGCTGCGGGGCACGGCGTCCGCGGCGCCATCGGCGACGTCGGCGTACGGGTTGCCGGCCGTCTCGCGCACGGTTTGGCCGGCGGCGCGCAGCAGGCGGGCTTCCGGCCACCCGGTTCCCTGCGCCAGGGCCAGGGGCTGGCCGTCCTGCAGCTTGGCTTGGCCGGCCTCACCCACCGCCAGCAGGCGATATCCCATCAGTCCCCGGTCCAGCGGCACCCGCACCGGCTGGAAATGGGCCTCCAGCGCCGGCGCCGTGGGCAGCCAATAGACATCCACCACGCCGTTGTCCGGCTGCTCCAGCAGGCGCAGCACCCGGGCGGTGGGCAGGGGGTGGTCGTCGATCTTCAGCACATAGGGCCGGCCGCTCTTGGCCAGCGCCAGCTTCAACACCTTCAGCACATAGGCGGAGGCCGTGCCCTGGTTCAAGGCATGCACCACCAGCGGCGCCGGCGCGGGGGGCGCGGCCGCCGGCGCGGCCAGGCCGCCCATGTCGACGGGGTCGTCGTTGCGACCCGCGGCGAGGGCCGGCGCCGCCATCAGGCAGAGCGCCAGCCAAAGGGCGCATAAACGGGGAACAGGGGGCAGGGGCATGGCGCAAACACATCCTGCGGCCGCCTTCTGCCAAAGGGGCCGTTCTCGCTTGGTGGTGGCGGGCCCTGCCGGCGGATTTCCCGCTTGGGGCCCTTGTTGGGACCGACCTTATCGGCGGCCTTCTCCCTCGGCGACCGCTGATCCTTCGGACCAGGGTTGCCTGTCGGCCGCAAGACTATGCCAACAAGGGTTAGCCGGTCGTTAACGCTTGCGGCCTAGGCCGCGAAGCGCTTGGCCGCTTGAGTGCGATGAATCGACTTTTGCGGGTGCGGCATTTACGCACGCCAACGCCACGGCAGGACCGGCCTGAGGAGGAGAAAGGGGAGATAATATAATACTATCAAAGATTTATATCATGGCGTGCCAGGGCCTTAATGAGTTGGAGATTAACTCCTCCTTAACCGGAAAGGTTGAATGAGGGATGATGATGGTATGGCCCCTCCACGGGCATCCATGGCCAACCCCATCCCGAATCCAGAACCATCCAGGAAAGGAAGAAATCATGACTGCCTGGCGCAACCTTTCCATCCGCTTCAAAATCCTGACGGTTTTTCTGGTGGTGTTTCTGACGACGCTGGGCTTGGGCCTGTTCGGTCTCGGCCGGACGGCGGCGGTGAGCAATACCGCCGCTGACATGCGCGACAACTGGCTGCCTTCCACAGCGGCCTTGGGCCGGCTGGGGGTGGCGGTGACCGACGCTCGCGCGGTGGAGGGGCGCCTGGTCATCGCCGCCGCCGCCAACGATGCCGCGTTGCTGAAGGCAGCGGAGGCTCAGTACGCCGACGCGGTGGGCCAGGCGGACAAGGCCCGGGCCGATTACCAGCCGCTGGTCACCCTGGGCACGGATGACGAACGCCTGATGAAGGCCTTCGACGACATGTGGGCCCAGTACAAGGCGGTGGCCGCCCAGGTGGATGACCTGGCCCGCAAGGGGGAGGCGACAAAAGCCCTGCCCCTGTTCCTGGGCGATGAACTCAAGGTCTTCAAGGCCGCGCAGGAAAGCGTCCTGGCCGATACCGACTTCAACCGGGTGGAAGGCAAGAAGGCCGCCGATCGCGGCGCCGCCCTGTACGCCACCGCCCTTTGGATGACCTGGGCGGCCATCGCCGCCAGCGCTCTGCTGTGCGCGGGCGCCACGGTGGTGATCGTCGCCGGCGTGGTCCGGCCCATCGCCCGCACCACCGGCGTGGTCGAAACCATGGCCGCCGGCGATTTGGCGGTTGCCATCCCCAATACCGACCGGGGTGATGAGGTGGGGACACTGGCCCGCGCGCTGCGGGTGTTCCGCGACGGCATGGTCCAGGCCCGCGATCTTGCCCAGGCCCAGGAAATGGAGCGCCAGGCCAAGGAACGCCGCGCCCAGGCCCTGGAACATCTGGTCCAGGGATTCGAGGCCAAGGTGGCTCAGTTGGTCAACGCCCTGGCGGGGGCCGCCACGGAGATGGAGGCCACGGCGCAGAGCATGACCAGCACGGCGGAACAGACCAACGCCCAGTCCAGCGCCGTGGCCACCGCCGCGCAGCAGGCCTCCGCCAACGTCCAGACCGTGGCCTCCGCCACCGATGAGATGGTGGCGACCGTGCAGGAGATCGGCAGCCAGGTGGAAAAGTCCCGCACCATCGCCACCAAGGCGATCCAGGAGGCGACAGAGACCAGCGGCACCGCGCGCCGCCTGGCCGACAGCGCCCACCGGATCGGCGAGATCGTGCAACTCATCAGCGACATCGCCGGCCAGACCAACTTGCTGGCCCTCAATGCCACCATCGAGGCGGCGCGGGCGGGTGAGGCGGGCAAGGGCTTCGCCGTCGTGGCCAGCGAGGTGAAAAGCCTGGCCAACCAGACCGCCAAGGCGACGGGCGATATCGAAAGCCAGATTGGCGAAATCCAGGGCCTGACAACCCAGGCCGTGGCCGCCATCGAAAGCGTCAGCCGCACCATCAACCAGATGTCGGACATCGCCATGGCCATCGCCTCCGCCATCGAGGAACAGTCGGCCACCACCTCGGAAATCGCCCGCAGCGTGAATGAGGCCGCCAAGGGGACCGAGGATGTGTCCCGCAACATCACGGGCGTGCATCAGGCAGCGGTGGCGACCGGCGCCGCCGCTGGTCAGTTGCAAGAGTCCGCCCGCGACGTGTCGCATCAGGCGGAGGACCTGAACGCCGAGGTTTCGCGTTTCATCACCGGCGTCAAGGCGGCCTAGGAACATCTGTTTCGCTCTGGTGTGGCGCCCCGGGATAACCCGGCCCCGGGGCGGCCCCTTGCCGGACGTAGCCGCCCTGAAGGCCCGTTCATCGCGGCTTTAATGAACGGGAGGGTCTTCTGCTATGGAATTTTAATGCCCGCCTGGCGGCTCAATGGGGGCCTGAACGACCCTTGCCGGATAGGCCGCCATGTTGGGCTTCAACACCCTGATCGACCTCGTCACCCACGCCACGGCCCAGCGGACCGTGCCACCCGAAGCATCCGCCCCCCGGGCCGCCGATTGGTCCTTCGCCACGCCCGCCCACCTGCCGGCCGGCGGTTCCGTCATCGTCGACCTTGCCGCCGGCCGGGTGTGGATCAGCGATCCCCGCCGCGCGGGTGACTTCCCCCTGGCGCATGTGACGGTCCAGTCCGTCCGTCCCGCCGACATCGCCCGGCCGGAGGCGCTGGCCCAGATCGTGGTATGGGCGGGCGAGCCCGTGCCCTGGCGCTATCGCATCCCCTGCGCCTCGTGGCGGCAGGCCCGCACGGTGGCCGCCGAATTGGCCATCGTGCTGGACGGCGCGGCGGCGGCCCGGGATCGCTGCCTCAGCTACTGACCCACGCACGGGACGGTCGGGGCGGTGGGCGGCAGGCCCCGGCCCGGGATAGGTCGCCGGTCGAGAGCCCCGGCGGCCTATCCCCTTTGTGCGACGCAAAACCTTCTTCGCACTTGCGGGAGCGGTTGGCTATACTCCCACCCCGCGGGGTTATTCCGTCGTCCTGGCAGTGGGACGGGAAGGATTGGAGAGGGACAGCCGATGGCTTCTACCGACGCGACCAGCCCTAAGGGCCCGTTCCGGGTGCCGGAGGGTTTCCTGGATCCCAGCAATCATTGGCCTTTCCGCCTGTGGCAGGATGGCTTGGCGTACACGATCGACGCCTGCCAGCGCACGGCCCTGGTGATGGATGTGCTGCGCCAGCGCGGCGCCCAGTACCATGAGCACATGGCCCAGACGGCCCCCACGGTGCTGAGCTTCGAGAGCGAGACCGTGCTGGACGGCGCCACCTTGCCCCGGCCGGTGAATTATTCGCTGCAACGCATCATCCCGCCGGCGGGCGTGGAACTGGACCTGAAGAAGCGCCCCTTCGTCATTGTCGACCCCCGGGCCGGCCATGGCCCCGGCATCGGCGGCTTCAAGTCGGACAGCGAGATCGGCGTGGCCTTGGGCGCCGGCCATCCCTGCTATTTCATCGGCTTCCTGCCGCGGCCCATCCCGGGCCAGACGGTGGAGGATGTGATCGCGGCCGAGGCCGCCTGCCTGGAAAAGGTCATCGAGCTGCACCCGGAGGCCGAGGGCAAGCCGGTGGTCATCGGCAACTGCCAGGCCGGTTGGCAGCTGATGATGACGGCCGCCATCCGCCCCGACCTGTTCGGCCCCATCATCATCGCCGGCACGCCCTTGTCCTTCTGGGCCGGTCAGCGGGGGAAGGACCCCATGCGCTACAGCGGCGGGCTGCTGGGCGGCAGCTGGCTGACCGCGCTTGCCAGCGATCTGGGCGCCGGCCTGTTCGATGGCGCCTGGCTGGTGCAGAACTTCGAGAACCTGAACCCAGCCAACACCCTGGTCGGCAAGCAGTACGCCCTGTGGGACAAGGTGGACACCGAGGCGCCGCGCTATCTGGGCTTCGAGAAGTGGTGGAACGGCCACGTCCTGCTGAACGGCGATGAAATCCAGTACATCGTCGACAAGCTGTTCGTCGGCAACCGCCTGGCCACCGCCGACATCGTCACCAAGGATGGCGTGCGCGTGGACCTGCGGGCCATCCGCTCGCCCATCATCGTCTTCTGCTCCAAGGGCGACAACATCTCGCCGCCACCGCAGGCCCTAGGCTGGATCTGCGACCTGTATGAAAGCGTGGACGACATCCGCTGCCACGGCCAGACCATCGTCTATGCCGTACACGAGAGCGTGGGCCACCTGGGCATCTTCGTTTCCGCCGCCGTGGCGCGGAAAGAGCATCGCGAGTTCGCGTCCAACATCGATTTCATCGACGTGCTGCCCCCCGGCCTGTATGAGGCGCAAATCCTGCCGGCCGAGGCCGCCCCCTCCGGCAAATCGGGGCAGGAGGGTGATCCCAACGTCCTGCGCTTCGCCGCGCGCAACATCAATGACGTGGCGGCGCACGTGCAGCCGCTGCCGGACGATGAACGCCGTTTCGCCACCGTGGCCCGCCTGTCGCGGGTGACCCTGGGGTTGTACCGGGACTTCATGCAGCCCTGGGTGCGGCAGCTGGTGGGCGAAACCACGGCGGAGGCGCTGCGCAACCTGCACCCCCTGCGCCTCAGCTACGAGCTGTTCTCCGACACCAACCCCTGGCTGAACGGCGTGCCGGCCCTGGCCGCCGCCGCCCGGCGCGACCGCCGCGCGGTGGGGGAGGAAAATATGTGGCGCCGCATGGAACAGCAACTGGCGCACCACATGGAAACGGCGCTGGACGTCTATCGTGACCGCCGCGACGCGACGGCGGAGGCGCTGTTCATGGGCATCTATGGCCACCCCCTGACCCAGGCGTTGTTCGGGTTGGACGCGGACGACGCCCCGCCGCGCAGCCACCCGGGCGAAACGCCGGAACACCGCCGCTTCCTGGCGGAGCAGGGCGCGGAACTGCGCCGCCGCCTGCATGTCGGCGGCCTGCGTGAGGCCGGCTTGCGCGCCCTGCTGCATGTGGCCCTGGCCGAGCGCATGGCCGATGCCCGGGGCTTCAACGCCCTGCGCGGCTTGCGCGACACCCACGGCCGCGGGCTGGAGCTGGCGGAGTTCAAGCAACTGGTGCGGGACCAGTTCCTGATGTTGCTGCTGGACCCGGCCGCCGCCCTGGAAACCCTGCCGGAACTGCTGGCCGGTGCCACGGCGGAGGAGATCCACCAGCTGTCGGACACCCTGGTGGCGGTGGCCAATGCCGCCGGTCCGCTGGACACGCGTGGCCAGGAACGGCTGGACAGCATCGTGGCCCTGTTCCGCGATGTCGCGGCCAAGAAGGCGCCCGGCGGCGCCGTGTCCCAGCCAAAGCCCGCCCCGGAGGAGGCGCCGAAGCCGGCCACGGCCAAGGTGCGCCGCGCCAAGGCGGCCCCCACCCCCAGCGAGCCACCGCCGGCCGAGACGTCGGTTATCAGCGAAGCCCCCACCAGCCCGCCGGTGGACGGGACGGCGGAACCCGAGCCCGGCCCCGTCGCCACCGCACCCGTCACCGTCTCCCCCGTTGCCACTGGCCCCGTTGCCACTTCCCCGGCGAGCGTACCCAAGCGTGCGCCCGCCCCCCGTCGCGCCACGGTGCCGCGCCGGTAAGGAAGGGCGACGCTTTCCGCCGTTGGTTCCACGCTGCGCTGGCAAATCCCTTTGGCCGGGAACATGGCCTTTGTCTAAACTATCCCCCGGGGACGGCGGCTATCGCCGGTATGGCTTGGTCGGGGGGTAAAAAAAGATGCGGTGGTGGAGAGTGGCGGCGGTGTCCATCCTGTGGATGGGCGGGGCCGTCAGTGGCGTCCATGCGGCGGACAAGCCGGTGGTGGCCCCGGCGGAGCCATGGGTGAAGACTGTCACGGCGCCGGAAACCTTGGCGGGTGGCAGCCCATCCGCCGCCACGCAAACCTTGCTGACTGATCTGCAGTTGCACCAGGCGGCGGATGGCCGGTCCTTCTATACGCACAAGGTTGTGCGGGTGCAGACGCCGCAGGGGCTGGGTCCCCTGGGGTCGCTGCTCATGAGCTGGAATCCGGACATCGACGTCCTGACGCTGCACCAGTTTCAGATACGGCGCGGCACCCAGCGAATCGATCTGCTGCCCGGCGCGCAGCCCTTCACCGTCCTGCGGCGGGAACGTAATCTTGAGGCGGCGGCGCTGGACGGAACCTTGACCGTCACCTTGCAGCCCCCGGGGCTACAGGTCGGCGACGTCCTGGAATACGCGTATACCTTAAAGCAGAACGATCCGGTGTTGCAGGGCAACGTCAGCGACGTGTTCGGCCAGGATTGGTCCGCGCCCACGGCCCGCGTCTTTGTGCGGGCCACTTGGCCGCAGTCTCGGCCCTTGCGCTGGCGCCTCACGGAAGGTTGGGACAAGCCGAAGACGGGACCGGGCGAATTCAGCATCGACATGCAGAATGCGCCCGAAATCCATGGGCCAAAAGGCGCGCCCTCCCGCTTCTTCGATTTTCGCCAGTTGGAGATCAGCTCGTACTCCAGTTGGGCGGACGTCGCCGCGCTGATGGAACCGCTGTACACCAGGGCATCGGTGCTGGCGCCGGATTCGCCCTTGAACGCCGAGGTGGCGCACATTCGCGCCGCGTCGTCCGATCCCAAGCTGCGTGCCGCCCTGGCCCTTGCCTTGGTCGAGGATCAGGTGCGCTATCTGTTTCTGGGCATGAACAGCGGCGCCCTGGTTCCGGCAATGGCCGACCAGACCTGGACGCGCCGCTTTGGTGACTGCAAGGCGAAGACGGCCCTGCTGCTGGCCTTGTTACACGCGCTGGATATCCAGGCGGAGCCGGCCCTGGTCAGCACCGATGATGGCGACGGCCTGGACGCTCGCCTGCCCATGCTTGATCTGTTCGACCACGTGATGGTCCGCGCCCATATCGAGGGCCACGTTTATTGGCTGGATGGCACGCGGGAAGGGGACGCCGGTCGCGATCTGGATCGCCTGCCCGTGCCGTATTTCCATTGGGCTCTGCCGTTGCTGCCCCAGGGGGCGGCCCTTGTGCCCCTGGTGCCGCCAACGCCGGACGAGCCGACATCGTGGACCACGTTGCGCATCGATGCCTCAGATGGCGCCTTCCTGCCCGCGCGTGTCCATGCCGAACGGGTCATGACGGGCGACGACGCTTTGAAGATGAAACTGGATCTGGACGACCTGTCCGCCGAGGCGCGCGATCGCAAGCTCCGGGAGTATTGGACCAAGCGTTTCAGCGGCCTGGACGCCAAGACGGTCAGCACCCACTTCGACATCCCGTCAGGTCGCGAGGTCATGGTGGTGGACGGCGAGCAAATCCTGGAATGGAAGCCTGCCGGCTCCGGTGCCCAGCGCGTGGTGCTGCACCAGGGCGAGTTGGGCTGGAAGCCGGACGTCAAACGCGATCCAGGCCTCGGTCAGGATGCGCCCTATGACAGTGATTTCCCCTACTATGGCCGCACCTTGACCACCCTCATCCTGCCGCCCGAGGCCACGGGTCTTAAAACGGAAGGAAGGGAGGTCGATCTGACCCTGATGGGAACCACCCTGCACCGCCAGATCAAGCTGGACCGCAACGTCCTGACCCTGGACGTCGTCACCCGCATCCTGGCGCCCGAATTTTCCGCCCCGGCCGAGACTGTCATCGCCGAGGCTGCGCAGATCAGGGCCCTATCACAGGAGACGGTGACCCTGGTCTTGCCTGCGGACTATCGCGGCACGGAAAAGGAACGCGCCTTCATCCTGGCCAAGACTCCGGCCACGGCCGAGGAATTCGTGTTCCGGGCGTCCCTGCTGACGCAGAAGGGCGATATCGCGGGCGCGTTGGATGCCGCTGACAAGGCCATTGCGCTCAAACCGGACTTGGCAACGGGATATGCGATCCGCGGTTATCTGCGCCTGTCTCAAAGCAAGCAAAAGGAGGCGCTGGCGGATTTCGCCAAGGCGCTGACCCTTGATCCCGCCAGCGTGCCGGCCTTGAACGGTACCGCGATGGTTGCCTTGAGCCAGGAGCGCTATGACGACGTGGTACTGCTGACCACCAGGATTTTACAGTTGGCCCCGGCCGACAGCCTGGCGCTGGAAAGCCGCATGGGCGCCTACCGTAATCAGGGGAAGGAGACAGAGGCGTTCGCCGACGCCACGGAGCTCAAACGCCTCGATCCCCAGCACCTGGTGGCCTTGCAAACCCGTGCAGAGGTCTTTCGCCGGCGTGGCCAACTGGATGCGGCCTTGGCGGAGGCCGATGAGGTCGTCAAGCTGCGACCGGCGGTACCCGAGGCCCTGATATTTAAGGCGTATATTCTGGGAGGCATGGGCAAGCGGGCCGACGCGCGAGCGTTGCTGGACCAAGCGATCGCCCTCAAGCCCACCTCTCTGGCCTATGCCCGGCGCGCCTATACCTGGGACCACACCGACTATGCGCACCAGATCGCCGACCTGAAGGCCGCGTTGGCCGCCGATAAGGACAGCCCCGATCATCAGGATATCCTTGTCGCCCTAGGCGAGAGCCAAGGGCTGTCCGGAGATCTGCCGGCGGCGGAAAAGACGCTGGCCCAGGCTATAAATCGTGACAAGGACAAGTCCGGCATGATGGCCTTGCTGGCGCGGGGGAAACTGTATGCCCGGCTTCACCGGACCCAGGAGGCGCAGGCGGATTTCGCAAAGGCGCGGGATATCGCCGGCGACGATCCGTCTCGTCTGAACGAGGTGTGCTGGGCCCGTGCAACCGCCAATTTCGAACTGGACGCCGCCTTGGCCGATTGCGATAGCGCACTGAAGGTGCGGCCCGAGGCATGGCACATCAAGGACAGCCGGGCGTTCGTTCTGTTGCGCTTGGGCCGTTTTGACGAGTCGATCGCGGAGTATGACGCGACCTTGCGCGCCCGTCCGACCGTTGGCCCGTCTTTATATGGTCGCGGACTGGCCAAGCTGGCCAAGGGGCTGACGCAGGAGGGCCAGGCGGATCTGCAGGCGGCGCAGGTCGTATCGCCCTCCGTGGCGGAGGAATTCGAGGATTATGGCCTGAAGCCTTAGCGCGATCGCCTCAGATTGAACCGGCCCGGGGAAAATCACACGGAGGCACAAAGGCGTGAAATTATTCCGAGTTTTCAGCCTTTTCGACGAGCGTCGTCGGTATTCTGGGGCCTTGCCGAGTGGACCAACCCGGCCAGCGCGTCCAGCGCCGGTTGGCGGGTGAAGGTCGCGCGGCTGACCAGGCGGATCAGCCGCCCCGCCGCCGCACCGGCCAGGGGGCGGAAGGCCACGTCCTGACGGCCGGCGTGAACCTGGGCCGCCAGCGCCGGCACCAGCGTTGTGCCATAGCCGGCGGCCACCATGTTCAACAAGGTCTCCAGGCTGGTGGCGCGCAGGGACCAGCCGCCTGGATCGGGCCGGGCGCACGCCGCCAGGGCCTGGTCCCGCAGGCAATGGCCGTCGGCCAGCACCAGCAGGTCGGCCGCCAAGGCCGCCTCGTCCACCGCTTCGCCGCTGTCCGCCAGCGCGTGGCCGGGGGGCAGGGCGGCCAGGAATCCTTCCTGGAACAGCGGCCGCTCCACCAGGTCGTCGCCCGCCACGGGCGTCGCGATCAGGGCGGCGTCCAGTTGGCGGCGGCGCAGCCGTTCCACCACCGCGTCGGTGGTGTCCTCCCATAATTCCAGGGTCAGGGCCGGACAGCGCTGGCGCAGGGGTGCGAAGATCCGGGGCATCAGATAGGGCCCCAGGGTGGGGATGACGCCCAGGGTCAGGGGCCCGGCCAGGGGGTCGCGGGCGCCCGCCAGCGCCACGATGGCGTCCGCCTCCGCCACCGCGCGGGCGGCATGGACCAGCACCTCCTCACCCAAGGGGGTCGGCGCCACCCATTTGTTGGTGCGCTCGAACAACGGGGCGCCCAGCCGCGCCTCCAGCTTGGCCACTTGGCTGCTCAATGTCGGCTGGCTGACGTGGCAGGCGGCGGCGGCCCGGCCGAAATGACGGTGCTGGGCCACCGCCAGCAGATATCGCAGATCACGCAGGTTCATGGGGCGCCCTTCGCCTCGTGTGATAGGCATGTTGATATATGTGACCTATCGTCACGATTTGAACAATCGATTTTACCAATGGGCGCGAACGGCCTAGCTTTGCGGTGTCGGGCGCCGCGGGCGCCCTAGCCAATGAGACGACGAGGGACCTTAGCCATGACCCAGCAGCCGCCCCGCATGACCACCACGGCCGGCGCCCCCATCGCCGACAACCAGAACAGCCTGACCGCCGGCCCGCGTGGTCCCGTCCTGATGCAGGACTATCAGCTGATGGAAAAGCTGGCGCACCAGAACCGCGAGCGCATTCCGGAGCGCGTGGTGCATGCCAAGGGCTGGGGTGCCTTCGGCACCCTCACCGTGACCCACGACATCACCCGCTATACCCGGGCCAAGCTGTTCGGCGCCGTGGGCAAGAAAACCGACCTGCTGATCCGCTTCTCCACCGTCGCCGGTGAACTGGGTGCCGCAGATGCCGAGCGCGACGTGCGCGGCTTCGCCGTCAAGTTCTACACCGAGGAAGGCAACTGGGACGTGGTGGGCAATAACACGCCCGTGTTCTTCATCCGCGACCCGCTGAAGTTCCCCGACTTCATCCACACCCAGAAGCGTCACCCCCGCACCAACCTGCGCAGCCCCACGGCCATGTGGGACTTCTGGTCCCTGTCGCCGGAAAGCCTGCACCAGGTCACCATCCTGATGTCGGACCGGGGCCTGCCGCCAAGCCCGCGCTTCATGAACGGCTACGGCAGCCATACCTACAGCTTCTGGAACGACCAGGGCGAACGCTTCTGGGTGAAGTTCCACTTCAAGACCCAGCAGGGTCACAAGCACCTGACCAATGACGAGGCGGCCCAGGTGGTGGGCCGGTCGCGCGAAAGCTATCAGGAGGACCTGTTCGGCAGCATCGAGGCGGGTGACTTCCCGCGCTGGACCCTGCAGGTCCAGGTGATGCCCGAGGCCGACGCCGACAAGACGCCCTACAACCCCTTCGATCTGACGAAGGTGTGGCCGCACGCCGACTATCCGCTGATCGACGTCGGCGTGGTGGAGTTGAACCGCAACCCGGACAACTACTTCGCGGAAATCGAGCAAGCGGCGTTCAGCCCGTCGAACGTGGTGCCCGGCATCGGCCACAGCCCGGACAAGATGCTGCAGGCCCGCATCTTCTCCTACGCCGATGCCCACCGCTACCGCCTGGGCACGCATTACGAGGCGTTGCCGGTGAACCAGCCCAAGTGCCCAGTGCACCACTACCACAAGGACGGGGCCATGCGCTTCTTCCGCAACGACACCGGCAACCCCGACGCCTATTACGAGCCCAACAGCCTGGGTGGCCCGGCCCAGGACCCCAGCGTCGCCGAACCGCCCCTGCGCCTGTCGGGTGATGTCGCCCGCCATGACCACCGTGAGGGCAATGACGACTACAGCCAGCCCCGCGCCCTGTTCACCCTGATGGACCAGGGCCAGAAAAGCCGGCTGTTCGCCAACATCGCCGCCGCCATGCAGGGGGTGCCCCACGCCATCGTGGAGCGTCAGCTGGGCCACTTCGCCCAGGTCCACCCCGATTACGCCGAGGGCGTGCGGCGGGCCCTGGCCCAGGCGACCGATGCCGCCCGCCCGGAAACCGCCGTCCCGTGACCGGACATCCTATGATTTAACCGTCCCCCACCCTGGAGCCCGTCCCCCAAACCGGCCCTTCCCCGTACGTCCCCTTACCGGGAACCGGCCTTGGCACCAGGGAGCCTGGTGACCGGGTGTGCCCTGAAAGCCACCCGGTCACCTTTTTCTTTAACCAAACCGCACTTTTAGATTGTGAGTTGATGGGCTGCCGGCTTAGCCTCCAGCCCATCACAACAAATGGTCATATTCCGATGCGCCTCGTCCCCCAATTTAGCCAGCAAACCGCTGTGCCGGTTGGGGCGGGGCTTTGTCTGTTTATGGCAGGGGTATTGGGGGACAACGGCTAAACGCCGCCACCAACGCACCCGATAACAGGCCCCGCGAGCACCGCCCGCGGGGCTTTTTTGTATTTCCGACTCCCCAATCCCGCCCGATGCCATCGTCCGTCCCCCACCGTCCGTTCTTGGGGGGCGATGGACTCACCGCCTGGTGTTTCCAGTGTGGCGCGGGAACGACCTTTTAAAATTGGGATGGTTCTCATGGACCTCGACACGCTGATCACCATCGCGCCCAACCTGTTCCTGCCGGCCGCCTTCGCTGGCGTCTTCCTCAAGGCCATGCTGCTGGGCCTGGGCGTGGCCGCCCCGGTGGGGCCGATGGCTTTCCTGTGCATGCGGCGCACCCTGGCCGGCGGCTGGCGCCTGGGCCTGGCCACCGGGGCGGGCATCGCCAGCGGCGACGGGGTCTACGCCGGTGTTGCCGCCCTGGGCCTGACGGAGGTGTCGGCCTTCGTGGCCGACCATGGCCGGCCCCTGCACCTGGCGGCCGGCCTGTTCCTGGTCTGGCTGGCGGTCGCCGCGCTGCGCCTGAAGCCGCCGGCGGCTGACAGCCGGCCGGTGACGACCGGCCCCCTGTCCGTGCCCCGGGCCTGGGGCTCCGCCTTCCTGCTGACCCTGACCAACCCGCCCACCATCATCGTCTTCGCCGCCATGCTCACCGCTGTCGTCCCCCCGGCCGCCCTGGCGGGCGCCGACATGGCGCGGCTGCGCATCACCACCACCGTCGCCGGCGTGGCGGCCGGATCGATGCTGTGGTGGGCCATCCTGGTCGCCGGGGTGGGAACCCTGCACGGCATGATGGCGCCCCGCCTGGCCCGCGCCCTGGACATCACCACCGGCCTGGCCTTCCTGGCGTTCGCGGGACTGGAGTTGTGGCGGGCGGTGCCGTGAGGTCAGCGTCCGCGATAGCGGGCCAGGATGTGCCGGCCCTCGGGTGACATCTTGGGCAGCACCTCCATCATGATGTCCTCCAACACCGGACTGATGGGTTGGCGCTCCTCCCGGGCATGGGCCATGGCGGCGCGCAGCGCATCGGGATCCAGCGGTGTCCGGTCGATTTCGGCCCTGACTTGGCTCATGGCGTCGGCGAAGCGTCCCTGTGCCGCCTCCAGTTGCCCCATGTGGCTCAGGATGGCGTCCCGCAGCAGGCGGCTGTCCTCCGGCGGTAATTGTTCCGCCAGCTGGCCGATGATGGTGGCCAGGGCGTTTCCGGCGGCGGAACGGGCCAGCGTCGGGGGAAGGGCCCCCAGGACCGCGCGCTGGCGCCACTGCTGCGCGCCAAGGAAGGCCAGCAGGAACAGGTTCAGGGCCAGGGACAGGATGAAAACCAAGCGCAGCATAGGTGACCGCATCGGAGCAAGCCTTCATTGGGCGATGGACGGAGGAGGCGCTACTGAACCAGCCAGTCGCCGCCCACACCGGTCTGGGTGAACAGGGTGGACAGCGAGGTCGTGGCCGTCATCGCCGTCTCGGGCGCCGGCGTCAGCCAGGTGCCGACCAACCAGCCGGCCACCGCCATGGTGGCGAACATGGCACCGGCCGGCCGCCAGGATAGCCACCGGGTCCAAGGAAGCGCGGCGGGGACCTGACGCTGGCGGATGCGGCGCAGGCTGGCGTCGATGCCGGCCCGGATTCGGTCTGCGTCCGGCATGCCTTCCAGGTCGTCGTCCACAAGCGGCATCCGGCGGCGCAAGGCGCCTTCCCACAGGGCGCGCGCATCCGCGTCCCGGTCACGCAGGCGCCGCGCCGTCTGCCGTGTGCCTAGCGGCCAATGCTCGATGTCCGGCCCGTGGGCTGCCAGCAATTGGGCGAATTCCTCGAGGATCATGGCTCACCCCCTGTTCCAACAAGTTCCTTGCTGCCCTTGGCCAACGCCCGCTCCAGGGCGTTTCGGGCGCGATACAGCAACGACCAATAGGCGCGCAACGTCAGGCCCAGCATCGCCGATGCCTGCGGCCCCGGCATCTCCTGGTAATAGAACAGAACCAGGGCGGCGCGTTGCCTTTCCGGCAGGGTGGCCAGGGCATCCCGCACCTTCTGCCGTTCCGACCGGCGTTCCATGCGTTCGGTTACGCCTTCCGCCGGATCAGCCACGTTCAACGCCTCTTCCAGCGGGGCATGGCGGCGGGCGCGCAGCCGATCCACGCACAGCCGATAGGTGACGGTGTACAGCCAGGTCGACAGGCGGGCGCGGCCGGGCGCCCAGCGGCCCGCGTGGTTCCATACCCGCACCAGCACCTCCTGCGCCACGTCGTCGGCCTCGGCATCCGACGCCAGCAGCCGTCTGGCCAGGCGCCACGTAGTGGCGTAGTGGCGCTGACCCACCTGGCGCAGTGCCCGCTCATCACCCCTCGCGATGCGGGCCATCAGCGCGTCGTCGTCTTCCCCGCCGTCATGACACGCCGGCGCGAGGCTGCTGGGGTGCCGCTCCGTCACGGCGCGTCCCGTTGCGGAATAAGGGCATGCGCGCTCAAACTGTCGCCAGGCCGGCCGAACAGTTGGCCCAGGCGCGCGCGCAAGCCTCGCGCCCGGATCACGTCACGCCCCATGGCCACCCATTCGCGCGAGCACACCACCACCGGGTTGACGCTGGGCGTGGCATGGGCCAGCCCGTATGTCAGCGGCACCTCCGGCCGCGCGGCGGCGAAGGTGCCGAACAGCCGGTCCCAGACGATGACCACGCCGCCGTAGTTCCGGTCGAGATAGCAAGGGTTGCTGGCGTGATGCACCCGATGGTGGGCGGGGGTGTTCAACACCCATTCCAGCGGGCCCAGTGTCCCCACCGCCTCGGTATGCAGCCAGAACTGGTAGAACAGGTTCAGCGCCAGCATGGCCGCCACGGCCACCGGGTTGAAACCCAGGAAATACAGGGGCAGGTAGACCAACCATCCACCGGACAGGGTTTCCGTCGCGCCCAGGCGGAAGGCGCTGGCCAGGTGCAGGGCGGTGGGGGAATGATGGACGCTGTGCGACGCCCAAACCCAACGCACTTCATGCCCCAGACGGTGCGCCCAATAGTAGCAGAACTCCACCGCCGCGAACAGCAGGGCCAAGCCCCACCAGCGGTCCAAGGGCAGGGTGGCGGCGCGGTGCGTCCAGACGAACCAGGCGACAGCCCCCAGGATGCCGGCTGACGCCAGCTTCGCGGGAACGCGGATCAGGAAAATGGCGAGTGAGGTCGCCGTCTCCGCCCAGGGGTAGGGCCGGCGGCGATGGGCGTACCAAGCCAGTTCCGCCACCACCGCCGCCGCGACGACGGGGTAGAACTCCAAGGGAATGACACTGGCGCCACCAGGGATGGCCATGACCGGGCCTCACGCGGAAAGGGGATTTGATGCTGATACGCCGGTCAGCGCTGTTTGTATTTGGGTCGCGCGGCGAATTTTTCTGGATGGCCGGGCGAAGATTTGCCCGTGACTCCCGCGTACCAGGGCCAGACGGCGGATTTGCCGCCGCTGATGACAAGGATGCCCCCATGATGACCCAGATGCTTTCCCGCGCCATCCTCGCCCTTTCGCTGGTCGTGGCGCCGGTTGCGGCATTCGCCCAATCCCAGGACGGCCAGCCGGCGCACCCGGTGGCCCGCGCAGCCATGAAGGCTTGCCAGCAGGATCGCCAGACGCTGTGCAAGGATGAGCAACCCGGTGGCGGCCGCATCCTGGCCTGCCTCAAGGCGCATGAGGACAAGCTGTCGCCAGACTGCAAGTCGGCGCTGGCCACCCTGCCGGCCCATGGCCCGGCTCCGCAGGGAAATTAAGCAAGCCTGCACGGGGATGGTGGCGGGAGGGGCTGTGAGCCACTGGGCGGCGCCTCCCGCAAACGGGCAGGTCTGCCCTCCATCCCAGGGCGTTGGCGGGGGCGGATGATCTGCTATTCTGCGGCCCTCCGGACCCGGAATGGGGTTCGTCCATCGGAGCCCGCGTTTCCCATGCCTGCCGCCGCGCCGCCCTCATCCGCCCCGCTGTCCCCGGTTTCCCCGTCCGGGCATGCGCATACGGCCGCCGTCTCCGGCGCGCCGGAGCGGCTGACCCTGGCCCTGCCCAAGGGCCGCATCCTGGATGAGGTGCGGCCGCTGCTGGAAGCCGTGGGGTTGAGGCCCGAGGCGGCCTTCGATGACCCCAAGAGCCGGGCGCTGCGCTTCGCCACCAACCTGCCGCATGTGGAGATCATCCGCGTGCGCAGCTTCGACGTCGCCACCTTCGTCGCCTTCGGCGCCGCCCAGATGGGTGTGTGCGGCAACGACGTGCTGATGGAATTCGACTACCCCGAAATCTACGCGCCCCTGGACCTGGGCATCGGCCATTGCCGCCTGGCCGTGGCCGAGCCGGTGGCCGAGGCCCAGGGCGACGACCCCTCGCGCTGGAGTCATGTGCGCGTCGCCACCAAATATCCCGAGGTTACCCGCCGCCACTTCGCCCGCCGTGGCGTGCAGGCGGAATGCATCAAGCTGAACGGCGCCATGGAACTGGCGCCCAGCCTGGGCCTGTGTCAGCGCATTGTCGACCTGGTGTCCAGCGGCGCCACCCTGAAGGCCAATGGCCTGGTGGAGATCGAGCATATCGCCGATGTGACCTCGCGCCTTATCGTCAATCGCGCCGCGTTCAAGACGCGCCACCCCGAGATCCAGGACTGGATCAACCGTTTCACGGAGGTTGTCAGCCATGCCGCGTGACCTGCGCACCACCGATGCCGGCTTCGAGGCGGACTTCGACCGGCTGCTGCATGCCAAGCGGGAATCCCAGAGCGACGTGGCCGACGCCGTGGCCGAGGTGCTGCGCGACGTGCGCCTGCACGGGGATGAGGCGCTGATCAAGTACACCAGCCGCTGGGACCAGCTGGACCTGACGCCCGACCGGCTGCGCATCGCCGAATGTGAGATCGAGGCCGCCGTGGCCGCCTGCGATCCCGAGGTGATCGAGGCGCTGAAGGTCGCCGCCACCCGTATTGAGGCTTTCCACCGCCGCCAGACGCCCGACACCTACGATTACGTGGACGACGCGGGCGTGCGCCTGGGCGCCCGCTGGACGCCGCTGTCGGCCGTGGGCCTGTACGTGCCTGGCGGCCTCGCCTCCTACCCCAGCTCCGTCCTCATGAACGCCATTCCGGCCAAGGTGGCGGGCGTGCCGCGCCTGGCGATGGTGGTGCCGACGCCGGAGGGGGCGCTGTCCCCCCTGGTGCTGGCGGCCGCCCGCATCGCCGGGGTTGATGAGATCTACCGCGTGGGCGGCGCCCAGGCGGTGGCGGCCCTGGCCTACGGTACGGCCACCATCCGCCCGGTGGACAAGATCGTGGGACCCGGCAACGCCTATGTCGCCGCCGCCAAGCGCCAGGTGTTCGGCACCGTGGGCATCGACATGATCGCCGGCCCGTCCGAAATCCTGGTGGTGGCCGACGGCGCCAACGACCCCAGCTGGATCGCGGCCGACCTGCTGTCGCAGGCGGAGCATGACAGCAGCGCCCAATCCATCCTGATCAGCGATGACGCCGCCTTCATCCAGGCGGTGCGGGCGGCGGTGGACACCCACCTGAAGACGCTGCCCCGCGCCGTCATCGCCGGCGCCAGCTGGCGCAACAACGGCGCCACCATCCTGGTGCGCGACCTGGATGAGGCGGTGGCCCTGGTCGACCGCCTGGCGCCGGAACACCTGGAACTGGCGGTCGCCGATCCGGACGCCCTGGCGGCCAAGGTCACCCACGCCGGCGCCATCTTCCTGGGCCGCTACACGCCCGAGGCCATCGGCGACTATATCGCCGGCCCCAACCATGTGCTGCCCACCGCCCGCAGCGCCCGCTTCTCCTCCGGCCTCAACGTGCTGGACTTCATGAAGCGCACCACGCTGGTGGGCTGCGATGCCGCCAGCCTGGGCCGCCTGGGGCCCCAGGCGGCCATCCTGGCGGATGCCGAGGGCCTGGGCGCCCACGCGCTGTCGGTCCGCGTTCGGTTGGGCGGCTGAGGGGCGCCCGGATGTCCGACGCCAAGCCTCCGGATGATGGCCGCCAGCGCATCGTCCACGTCCAGCTGGTGGAACAGACGGCCATCCGCCGCCGGCCGGAGGTGGAGCATGAGCGGGCGGTGGCCCTGTTCGACCTGGTGGAGGAGAACCAGCAGTTCCAGCTGGTGGACCATCCGGACGCCGGCCCCTATCGCCTGTACCTGTCCATCGAGGACAACCGCATGGTCTTCGACCTGCGGGACGAAGGGGATGCGGAGGTCGACCGCATCACCCTGCCGCTGACCCCGTTGCGCACGGTCATCCGCGATTATTTCCTGATCTGCGAGGGCTATTACAAGGCCATCAAGACCGCCAGCCCCTCGCAGATCGAGGCCATCGACATGGGGCGGCGGGGCCTGCACAATGAAGGCTCCGACCTGCTTCGTGAGCGGCTGGCCGCCAAGGTGACCATGGACCATGGCACCGCCCGCCGCCTGTTCACCCTCATCTGCGTCCTGCATATCCGGGGCTGAGGGCGGCAATGGCGGATACCCCGGATCCTTTCGCCGCCTTCGCCCCCGCCGTGCACCCGGCCCAGATCACCAGCGTCCTGTTCGCCTGCACCCACAATTCCATCCGTTCGCCCATGGCGGCCGCCCTACTGCGCCACCTGCACGGCCATCGCCTGTATGTCGACAGCGCCGGCGTGCGCGAGGGCGACCCCGACCCTTTCGCCGCCGCGGTGATGGAGGAGATGGGTATCGACATCAGCCGCCACCGCGCCAAGACCTTCGACCAGCTGGAGGACACCAGCTTCGACCTGGTGGTGTCGCTGTCGCCGGAGGCGCAGCACCGCGCGGTGGAAATGACCCGTACCACCGCCTGTGACGTGGAATTCTGGCACACCTTCGACCCCAGCTTCATCGAAGGCAACCGCGAGACCCGGCTCGCCGCCTATCGCCAGGTGCGCGACAGCCTGCTGGCCCGCATCAAGCAGCGCTTTCCGCTGGGGCCTGTGCCGGTGTTATAGCCCATCCGGTGGCGCTTGATGGGAATGTTTCCCGGCCTAGTTCCGTTACGGCGAGAGCCAATGCGGCTTCGTTTTTCTTGGAAATGACGGAGAAACGAATGAAGCCAAGCTTTGACCGTATGTGGGCCAACTTCCCTGATCACAGCACTTACCCCACGTTACGGGATTTATACACGTGGCTTGGTGGGGCGGCGGAAAAAATATTCAGAGTGAAGGGTTCGGACAAAACGGGAATACATGCGCCTCTCGAATGAGCGTTGCTCTAAACAAGTCTGGAGCCCCAATCGTCGGAAATATGCCCGGTGTCCGAACAATTGGTGCGGCTGATGGTTCTCGAATTATATTCGCTGTGGCGGATATGAGGACTTATCTTGCTCACACGTTAGGGAATCCAGACATAGACAACACAAGCCCGTTTGATGATAAATTCAAAAATAAGAAGGGTATACTTGCGTTCAGCGTAAACTGGACTGGCGCATCAGGTCATATCGCACTTTGGAATGGCGCTACATATCGTGAGCCAGCGCACGACAACTTCGCAACCTATGTCCATCCAGTTATCTCAAGTATTAGAACGTCAAGGGGCGAATTTTGGGAGTTGATATAAATGAATATGAAATTTTCGTGCGTTCTCATGGGAGTTGTTAGCTTTTTCGCCGCCGGTTCCATTGCCCTTGCTTCAGGCCGCAGCGCGATACAGCGGGATGTTGAAAGCTACGCCATCGCCGTTTGCTTCGCGTCTCAGGAGGATCAACCTTACCTGAAGGACCAGGGGTATGCCTGGGCGGAGGTCATCGTCCAGGGGCGCGGGCGGGGACCAGAGTCATTGGAGCCCTTGCGGGCAGCCATAAAGAAGGTGTTGGCCAAGGGCCATGTGCCGGTGGGATTTGACGAGGCTCATCCCATGGAAGGCAAGGCGCTTCCCGTGCTCTATTGCGGCGAGATCATCGACAATCCGACCGTGCGCGCCGCCATTACCGAGGTTGTGGCCAAGATCGCCAAGAGTCGCTGATTTTCAGCTCACCGTCCGTCCCGCCCATACCAGAACTTGTCCGGCAGGGCGGCCGTCTCCGGCGACAGCAGCGGGTTGGGGATGTCGATGCGGCGGCGGGTGTCCAGGTGGGCCTCGGTCAGCATCTGGCGGATGTAGGGGCTGTCGTTGAAGTATTTGAGGTAAGATCCGTCCTCATAGGCTTTCAGCAGGCCCTGTTCGATCACCGACGCCAGGGCCTCGTTGGCCTTGCTGGTGTAGAAAAAGCTGTCGAAGGGATAGACCAGGACCAGGTCCTGCTCCACCGCCAGATCGGGCACCTCGGGCGCGCGTTGCGCCACCTCCGCAAAGATCTCATTGGCCCCGCGGGGGAAATAGTCGATGCGGTTCAGGCCGACCAGGCGGAACAGCAGATCGTAGCGAAAGGCCTCCACCGGCAGTCCCGCCGCCTGCAGGATGTCCACGTCCGGCCAGCCCAGGGCCTGGCCCGCCGTCAGCGCCTTCAGGTCTTCCAGACCCCGGACGGCGGAGAAGCGGGCCTGCGCCGCCCTGTTGATGATGAACAGGCGATAGCCCAGGACGCCGCGGTAGATCGGGATGCGGATGGGCCGCAGCTCCCGCTCCAGCCGCGCGGACATGCCATTCCACAGCAGCGTGATCTCCCGCCCCTGTTGCAGGGCAACGGCGGCGCGTGCCTGCTCCATGGCCAGGGCGCTGGGGCGGATGGTGTAGTGGGCGCCCATCTTGTCCAGCGCCAGGCGCAGCAATCCCAAGGGGTAATCGTCACGCGGGTCGGTGGCGTTCTCCGTCGCGCGGGGATAGACGATGGTGAAGAAGGCGGGGGCGTCGGCCGGCTGTGGCCCGCTGGCCAGGGCCCGGCCTGGCGATGCCACCATTCCCACCACCATCAGGGCCCCTATCGTCAGGGCCATGCGCAGCACGGCCCCGGGCCACCGTTTCCAGCCCATCGCTTTTCCCCCCTGGTCCATGGGACCGGGTTCCGGTCCTGGTGCCGGCGCGGATTCTGCCATCCCGGACAGCATTTCCCACCGGGAATCGACGGCGCGACATCGATTTGAGAAAGGCCCAGGGGCGCCCGTCCAGGGTGCGACCGTCGGCCCCGTCTTCCCGGTCATCAAGGCCGTTCAAGGCTGTAGCGGGCGGCTGCACGGTATGGAACAATCGGCTTAAGTCTTTTCACAACCCGGCGGTGTCTGATGCGTTGGCTTGGCGTGGCGCTCGCGTGCCTTTTGGTTTCCGGTTCGGTCATATCCTCTGGGGCCACGGCCCAGGTCAAACCGCCCGAATCAAAATCCGCCCCGCCGCCGCTGATGCTGCAGCATCCCAGCCTGTCGGCCAGCCTGATCGCCTTCGACTATGGCGGGCAGATCTGGACCGTGCCGCGGGCGGGCGGCCAGGCCACGCTTCTGGTGGCCGGGCAGGGGCAGAACAGCGGCCCCGTCTTCTCCCCCGACGGCAGCCTGGTGGCCTATACCGGCACCTATGATGGCAACACCGACGTCTATGTCGTGCCCGCCACCGGGGGCCAGCCACAGCGCCTGACCTGGCATCCGGGCCGGGATGTGGCGGTGGGCTGGACGCCGGACGGCAAGAACGTGCTGTTCCGCACCCTGCGCACCACGCCGCGCGACCTGGAACAGCTCTACACCATTCCGGTCGGCGGTGGGGTGCCGGTGCAACTGCCGCTGCCCTCCGGTTTCCAGGCCAGCTATTCGGCGGATGGCGCCCGCCTGGCCTATGTCCCCTTTTCGCAGTGGCAGCCGGCGTGGAAGCATTATCGCGGCGGCCAGACCTCGCGGGTGTGGATCGCGGCGTTGAGCGACAGCAGCGTGATCAAGATCCCGCGCGACAACTCCAACGACCGTATCCCGCGCGACAACTCCAACGACCGTAACCCGATCTGGGTGGGCGACACCGTCTATTTCCTGTCGGACCGTGACGGGCCCGTGGCCCTCTACGCCTACGACGTCAAGACGGCCAAGGTCTCGTCCGTCGTCCGCAATGACAAGGGCTTCGATATCCAGTCAGCGGCGGCCGGGCCCGGTGGCATCGTCTATGATCAGTTCGGCAGCCTGAACCTGTACGACACCGCCACGCGTCAGACGCGCGCGGTGCCGGTGACCATTTCCGGGGAGCTGCCGCAGACCCGGGCGCACCTGGAAACCCTGGATCCGGATCAGATCCTGCACGCGGCACTCTCCCCCACCGGCAAGCGCGTGCTGTTCGAGACGCATGGCGAGATCCTGTCGGTGCCGGCGGAAAAGGGCGATGTGCGCAACCTGACGCAAAGCCCCGGCGTGGCCGACCGCGACCCGGCCTGGTCGCCGGACGGCAAGACGGTGGCCTGGTTCTCCGACGAGGGCGGGGAATATGCCCTACACCTCCGGTCGTCGGATGGGCAGGGGCCGGTGAAGGTCATCGGCCTGGGCCAGCCGCCCAGCTATTTCTACAGCCCGGTCTGGTCGCCCGACAGCAAGAAGATCGCCTATACCGACAAGCGGCTGAACCTGTGGGTGGTGGACGTGGAACACGCCGGCGACCATCCCACCCCGGTGAAGGTCGACACCGACCGCTATGACAGCCCCACCAGCCAGCTGAGCCCGGCCTGGTCGCCGGATAGCCGCTGGATCGCCTATTCCAAGCAATTGCCCAACCATCTGCATGGCATCTTCGTCTACAGCCTGGCCGACAAGAAGACGCAGATGGTGACGGACGGGCGCAGCAACGCCATGTCGCCGCGCTTCGACCGGGGCGGCAAGTACCTGTACTTCGTGTCGTTCACCGACAACGGCCTGGACCAGGGCTGGCTGGACATGTCCAGCATGGGCCGCGCCACCAATGGCCGTGTGTATGTCATGGTGTTGCGCCGCGACCTGCCGTCGCCCCTGGCGCCCGAGAGCGATGAGGAGCCGGCGGCCGACAAGAAGGATGACGGCAAAAAGGACGGGGATAAGAAGGACGGCGACAAGAAGGGGGAGGGCAAGAAGGGCGCGGATGTCCGCATCGACTTCGCCGGCCTGGAGCAGCGCACCCTGGCCCTGCCCATCCCGCGCGTGAACCTGGCGGGCCTCGACGTGGGGGCGGAGGGCGTCATCTTCGCCAGCGCCGCCCCCGTCGCCCTGACGGACGAGGATTATCTGGAGGGGGGTGAGAACGGCCCGCCCAGCCTGGAGGTCGCCCGTTTCGACCTGAAGACACGCAAGACCGACAAGTTCCTGGACAGCGTGGACCCCGGCAGCTTCTTCGTCTCGGCCGACGGACAGAAGGTGCTGTACGCCCAGCACGGCCGTTGGTTCGTGAACGGCGCCGACAAGGCGCCGGACGCGGGGGCCGGGGCCCTGAAGCTGGACGATATGCAGGTGTGGGTGGACCCGCGCGCCGAGTGGCGGCAGATGTACCATGAGGCTTGGCGCATCGAGCGCGACTTCCTCTACGACCCTAAGGCCCAGGGCCTGGACCTGGCCAAGGCGGAGCGGGTCTACGCCCCCTTCCTGGAGGCGCTGGCCGGCCGCGTGGATCTGAACACCCTGTTCGCCGAGATGACCGGCCACATCGGCCTGGGCCACACCTTCGTGGGCGGCGGCACCTTCCCCAAGCAGGACAAGGTCAGCGTCGGCCTGCTGGGCGCCGACTACAAGGTGGTGGGCAACCGCTATCAATTCGCCCGCATCCTGGAGGGCGAGAACTGGACACCGGGGGCGCGGGCGCCCCTGACCCAGCCGGGCGTGAACGTCGCCGTGGGCGACTATCTGCTGGCGGTCAACGGTAACGAGGTGAAGGCGGATCAGGAGGTCTACCGCTATTTCCTGGGCACGGCCGGCAAGCAGACTGTGCTGACCGTGGGCCCCAAGGCCGACGGCGGCGGGTCGCGCCAGGTGACGGTGGTGCCCCTGGCCTCGGAGGCCAAGCTGCGCCTGCACACCTGGATGGAGGAAAACCGCCGCAAGGTCGACGAACTGTCCGGTGGGCGCCTGGCCTATGTCTACCTGCCGGACACGGCCGCCGGCGGCTTCGCCAACTTCAACCGCTACTACTACTCCCAGGTGGGCAAGCAGGGCGCCATCATCGATGAGCGTTTCAACCACGGCGGCCAGATCGCGGACTTCATTGTCGAGCAGATGAAGAAGACGCCGCAGATGATCAACACCACCCGCGAGGGTGAGGACATGGTGGAGCCGGCCCAGGCCATCTATGGCCCCAAGGTCATGATCATCAACCAGATGTCGGGATCGGGCGGCGACGCTTTACCCTGGCTGTTCCGCAAGGCGCAACTGGGCACGCTGGTGGGCGTGCGCACCTGGGGCGGCTTGGTCGGCATCGGCGGCTATCCCCCGCTGATGGACGGCGGTTCCATCACCGCCCCGCGCTGGGCGATCTACGGCACCCATGGGGAGTGGGAGGTGGAGAACATCGGCATCCCGCCGGACGTTGAGGTGGAGCAGGATCCCGCCCTGATCCGCCAGGGCCACGACCCGCAACTGGAAAAGGCGGTGGCCGTGGCGCTTGAGCAACTGGCCAAGAACCCGCCGCCGACCTTCAAGCGGCCTGCCTATCCGGACCGCAAGCCGGTCCTGCCGGACCCGGCACGGTGAGGGGGCGGTAACGTAAAAAGGGGCGCTGGGCACTCCCTCCAGCGCCCCTTTCTTTATCCCTGTGCCATGTCGCGTCATACTCAGGGGATACCGAAACCTTTTTTGGATTAGGCGTGCCCATGACCCGCATCGTTGGCGCATCGTATGCGCGTCGCCATCTGTCAGCCCTGTTGGGGGAAACGGTGGTCATCTCCCACCGGGGTATTCCTGTGGCGCGGTTGGAGCCCTGGGTGCCAGCAGCGGGGGACGATGCTTGGGATTAGCTCATGGCGACGCTTAAGCTCGGTCTGCCTTTGGGCGGCGGCCACACCGAACGGGACGATTTATATGACCGCTGAATCACACCCCGAAGACTGATCACACCGCTTCCGCCATCGCCCCGTCCGGCGGGGGTTCCCGGGCCGGCGCGGGGTCGGGGATGCGCAGGCCGTGGGTGTGGGCCAGCATGGCCTGGGCGATCTCCCGCTCGCCCATGATGACCAGGCTGGCACCGTGCTGGCGCAGGTGGTCCACGGCGGCGTCGGTGTGGGCGCGGGCGATGATGTCCAGATGCGGGTTGCGCTTGCGCGCCTGGGCCACCACCTGCCCGGCCTCGAAGCTGTTGGGCACGGCCACGAACAGCCACCGCGCCCCCTCGACATTGGCGGCGGCCAGCACGTCGGGCTGGGCGGCGTTGCCGGCGATGACCTCCTGCCCGCTGGCGCGCAGCTGTTCCAGGATGCCGGTGTCCTCCTCCACCACCAGCACCGGCGTGCCGTCCTGGCGCAGGGCCTCCCCCACCAGCCGGCCGACGCGGCCATAGCCGATGATGATGGCGTGCTCGTCCAGGGCGGTGGGCTCAGGCGCGGTGAAGACCTTGACCTTGGCCGGGGCCGCCGCCACCTCGGCGGTCCCTGGGACCGTCCCCTTGCGCTGGCGCAGGGTGGCCAGCCGCTGCAGGCCGATGAACACCACCGGGTTCAGCAGGATGGACAGGATGGCGCCGGCCAGGATCAGGCTTTGCCCCGTGGGCGGCAGCAGGCCCAGGTCGACGCCGAACGCCGCCAGAATGAAGGAGAATTCGCCGATCTGTGCCAGCCCGCCGGCGATGGTCAGTGCCGTGCTCTCGCTGTGGCGGAAGGCCCGGACCAGGCCATAGGCCGCCGCGACCTTGCCCACCAGGATGATGGCCAGGGTGCCCAGCAGGGGCAGCGGATGCTGGATGATGATGTGCCAGTCGAACAGCATGCCGACGGATACGAAGAATAGCACGGCGAAGGCGTCGCGCAGCGGCAGCGATTCCTCCGCCGCCTCATGCGCCAGGGGGGATTCGGCCAGGGTCATGCCGGCGAAGAAGGCGCCCAGGGCGAAGGACACGCCAAACAGCTCGGCGGCGCCGAAGGCCACGCCCAGGGCCACCGCCAGCACCGCCAGGCGGAACAGCTCGCGTGAGCCGGTCTGGGCGACGCGGTGCAGGACCCAGGGGATCAGCCGCCGCCCGCCCACCAGCATCAGGGCCACGAACACCGCCACCTTGCCCAGGGTCACCGCCAAGGTCAGGCCCAGCTGCGACATCGATGGCGTGCCCATGCCACCAAGCAGGTCACCCAGCGCCGGCAACAGCACCAGGGCCAACACCATGGCCATGTCCTCGACCACCAGCCAGCCGATGGCGATCTTGCCACCTTGCGTTTCCATCAGCCGCCGTTCCTGCAGGGTGCGCAGCAGCACCACGGTGCTGGCGACCGACAGGGCCAGGCCGAAGACCAGGCCGGCCCCCAGGCCCCAGCCCATCAGGTGGGCCAGACCCATGCCCATCAGGGTGGCCACGCCGATCTGCGCCAGGGCGCCCGGTATGGCGATCAGCTTCACCGACATGAGGTCGGACAGGGAGAAGTGCAGGCCCACCCCGAACATCAGCAGGATGACGCCGATCTCGGCCAGTTGCGGCGCCAGATGCTGGTCCGCGACGAAGCCGGGCGTGAACGGGCCCAGGATGACCCCCGCCAACAGATAGCCCACCAGGGGCGAGATGCGCAGGCGTGTGGCGATGGCGCCCAGAACGAAGGCGCAGCCAAGGCCGCCGACGATGGTGGCGATCAGGGGGGTCTCATGCATCATGGGCGGGGGGTGGCCTCCGGGATATGGTTCTGGGGGCGGATGCCCCGGTTGGGGGCAGCCTACCAGGACGAGCCCTCCGGTCCCACCCCGCAGCGGGCTGAATCCGCACGCTGCCCCTGTTTTACCCGGTTAAAAGCAACCGGCAGTGACGGGGGGCACGGATGCCCACCCGCCACCGCCAGCCATCACGGCGCGGATTGGCCCAGCCGCGCCACGTTGTCGTCGGAATTGCGGTCGATCAGCTTGTTGTAGGGATCGATGCCGACATAGTCCGGCTTCTTGTCCACCACCAGCTCGATGGTCTGCTCCCCGAAATGAAGCGGGTGCTTGGCCAGGTGGATGACGTCCTGGTCGCCGAAGGTGGGCGCCCCCGGGTCGGCATGGAACAGGCCGATGTCGATGGGCATGGCGACGAAGGGGACGGGCGTTTCCTTGCCCTGGCCGTCCGCCTCGAATTTCGAGGCGCTGACCGTCACGCTGACCTTGAAGTGGCCGTCGGGCAGGGCCTCCGCGTGCGAGCCCGTGACCTTCAGGTCGTACAGCACGATCTTTTCCAACAGGTCGCTGATCAGGTCCGCCTGACCCGGTGCCTCCGCCTTCAAGGCCGCCACCAGATCGGTGGACAGGGCATATCGGTCGGTGCGGGCCTTGCCGTCCTTCAGCAGGCGGGCCAGTGCCCGGTTCACCGTGTCCTCACCCAGGTAATCCTTGAGGGCGTACATGGCCAGCGAGCCCTTCCTGTAGTGGATGTAGGGCTGTCCTTCGACGCGCACCAGCGGCAGTTCCTCCAGTTCCTCGTGGCCGCGATTGCGCAGGTAGCTGTCCAGCTCGTATTTCAGGAAACGGCGGATTTGGTTGGGGCCGTATTCATGCTCCATCACCATCAGCGCGCTGTACTGCGCCAAGCTTTCCACCAGCAAGGTGGTGCCCTGCACATTGGCGGCGATCAACTGATGGCCCCACCACTGATGGGCCACCTCATGCGCCGTCACATAAAAGACGGGGTCGATCTTGGTCTTGTCCCGCAGGTCGGCGATGAAGCCGATGCCCTCGGAATAGGGCACGGTGTTGGGGAAGCTCTGGGCGAAGCTGGCGTAGTCCGGAAACTCCAGCACCCGCAGTTGGCGGTGCTGGTAGGGGCCGAAATTGGCGCTGCAATAGCTCAGCGCCCGCTTCATGCCCAGGATCATGCGGTCCACGTTCCAGGCATGCGGCGCGTGGTAATAGACGGCCAGGTCCACGGCGTGGTCGCCCTCGCCCCAGGTATCCCGCGCCACGGTATAGCGGGCCGACAGCCAGGACTCGAAATGGGCGATGGGGCTGTCGGTGTGATAGTGGAAATAGTGGCGGTTGCGGCCGGCGGCGTCCTTGGCCGTCCATTCCCGGTCCAGATAGCCCGGCGCGATGGCCGTCTGGTCCGGCGCGGTGGAGACGGTGGTCTCGAAGTCCACCAAATCCGCGTCCGGCCCCAGGTCCGATACCGCCCATTGGCTCTGGTCCTCCAGCTTGGGCAAGCGGTCGATGGGGGCAAGGCCATACCGGCGGCGTTTGAACTTGTCATCCAGCAGGCGCGCGCGGTCGAACCCGATGATGGGCAGGGCGCGGCGATAGCCGATGAAGCTGCCGTTGTCCACGACAAGGGGGACTGTGGCGTCGTTGGTGAAGCCGGGGTTGCGCTGGCTGATGGCGAAGTCCAGTTCCCGCGTCTCCCCCGGGGCCAGGGGCTGGTCCAGGGTGAAGATGTAATAGTTCAGGGCGTGGTCTTCGGTGGTCAGCTTGGCCCCCTCAAGGGCCGTCTTCTCCAGCGTGATGCGCACGGGCAGCACCATGTGCACCTGGGCGATGGGGGCCTGGGTGTGGTTTCTCAGGGTATAGTGCCCGCGGGCGTCGAAACCCTGCAGCTCGGGATAGATGTCCACGTCCACCGACACCTTGGTGATGCGCGGCTGGGGCAGGGTCTCGTACTGGCGATAGGCCCGTTCGAACGCCACCTGCTGGTCCTCGTTCATCTGCCGGTCGCGGTATTCGTTCAGGACGTGGGTGTTGTGGTGGATCCAGACGCCGCTGCCGATGAAGCCCAGCAACAGCAGGACCGCCAGGGCGCGGGTGGGCCCGGTCCAGCCGGTCACCAGGGCCCGGCCCCGGTCGCGCCAGGTTAAGGCGCGGCTGCGCGGCCACAGCAGATGGGTCAGCAGCAGCAGCATCAGCGCCGCCATGCCCCAGTAGACGTTGAACCAGGTATCGGCCAACAGGAACCGGCCATAACCGTTCATATCCGACAGCAGCAGGGTCGGTGAGCCGCCATAGAGCAGCAGGTTGTCCTCCAGCCCCAGGCGCTGCGCCACCAGGGTCAGCACGACATAGACCACCATGATGGCGTAGCCGACGAACTTGTTGGGGGACAGCACCTGCACGAACAGGGTCAGCGCCGCCACGATCAGCATTCCGGGAAAGGCCATGCCCAACAAGGGCGTCAGGTACAGGCCGGGTTCGATGGGCACCGGCCCCCGGGCGATCTGCATCGCCATCGTGGGCACCATGGCCACCAGCCACAGACCGGCCAGCACCATGGACACCGCCAGGAACTTGGACAGGGTGAAGACCCACCCGGGCGCGGGCGTCGCGCCCAGGATCTCGGCCACGCCCGCCTGCCGCTCCCGCCATACGAATTCGCCGGTGTAGTAACCGGCGATGGCCAGGGGGGCGATGGAGAAGGTGCCCAGGATCGCTTGCACCATCAGCCGGGTCACGGGGTAGGTGGCGGTGCCGTAGAGCGTTTTCTGAAGCAGCAGCGAAGCCATCATGTTGACGACGCTGAGCGCCAGCAGGATCCACAGGCTGGGGCTGCGCAGGGTGGCGCCCACCTCGAACGCCAGGCGCCGGCGCAGCATCTGCCAGGCGGCCCCGGCCCCTAGGCGCCCAGTCCCCAGGCGCGGGGCGACGGGCCGCAGAGGGGACGGAGCGGTGGGGGCATCCTTGGTGGGTCGGGGGGCCGCTTGGCGGGGGCCGCGGCGCAAAGCCCAGCTGTCCGCCGCCAGCCCCAGGCCGAACAGGGCCAGGGCCGCGCTGATCCAGATCAGGCGGTTGCTCAACAACTCCCCCGCCAGGGCGGGCAACTGGGTGTTGCGCTCCACCACCGTCCAGTAGCGGGTGGCGTTGGCCAGTGGCGCCAGGCCGAACGGGTCGACATAGGCCGCGAGGACGCGGCGGGAGGGTTCCGCCAGGGCGCTGCTGATCAGGGCGTAACCGCTGATCAGCACGATCATGACGACATAGGTCGCCATCTGCCGGCGGGTGAGCGCCGCCACCAGGAAGAACAGGGCGCCCGTCACCAGCAGGTTGGGCAGGCTGAACACGCCCAGCGCGAACAGGTAGTCCAGCGGGCGGAAGGCGCCGAAATGCTCCGGGTCAACCCACCAGGCCAGGCGCCCCAGCAGGATGCCCCATTGGCAGGAGGAAACCGCGGCGGCGCAGGCCACGAAGGCGCCAAGCAGCCGCCCGGTCAGCATCAGGGGGCGTCGCACCGGCGTGGCCCCCACGATGCCGGCCATGCCGGTGTCGGCGTCGCGCAGCACCGGGTCGGTCAGGCCGCGCAGGCCGATGGTCATGCCGAACAGGCTGAGGATGGCTGCGATCTGCAGCACCATGACCGGGCTGTCCATATGGACGCCGTTGCTGCGGCCCCCGATCTGGATCTGGTCGATGGTGGTGGCCAGGAAGGTGATCAGGAAAAAGATGATGAAGTTGATGATCAACGCTGGTTGGCGCAGCTGATAGCGCAGCTCGAACCAGGCGATACGGGCGATGAGGCACAGCGCGGCCATGGGGGCGGACCTGTCCGTTGGCGTGGTGGCGGGAAGGGGGATCAGGCGGCCAGCACGGTGGGATGGCGCCGCTGGTACAGGGCGGCGAAGTACACATCCTCCAGATCGCCCGGCACCGCCTCGAACCCGTCGCCGGGGCTGGCGTCGGCCAGCACATGCAGGACGCTGCGCCCACCCACCAGGCGGGTGGCGATGACCTGATACGCCTGGCGGTGGGCCTCCACCTCCGCCTTGGCCACCACCTTGCGCCAGACACGGCCGCGCATGCCCTCGATCAGCGCGGCGGGGTCGCCGGCCGCCACGATCTGCCCGCCCTCGATGATGGCCATGCGCGGGCACAGGTCGGCCACGTCGTCCACGATGTGGGTGGACAGGATGACCACCACGTTCTCGCCGATGTCCGACAGCAGGCCGTGGAAGCGGTTGCGCTCCTCCGGGTCCAGGCCGGCGGTGGGTTCATCCACGATGATCAGGCGCGGGTCGCCCAGCAGGGCCTGGGCGATGCCGAAACGCTGGCGCATGCCCCCGGAAAAGCCCGACAGCGCCTTCTTGCGCACGTCGTACAGATTGGTCTGCTGCAGCAAGGCCGCGACCTGCTCCCGGCGTTCCGCCTTGTTGGCCAGCCCCTTCAGCACCGCCAGATGGTCCAGCATGTCCTCCGCCGAGACGCGGGGATAGACGCCGAATTCCTGCGGCAGATAGCCCAGGGCCTGGCGCAGGCGCGCCGGTTCCGCCAAGACGTCGATGCCATCGAAGGTGATGCGCCCGCTGGTGGGCTGCTGCAGGGTGGCGATAGTGCGCATCAGGGTGGATTTGCCGGCGCCGTTGGGGCCCAACAGGCCGAACATCCCCCGGGGGATGTCCAAGGTCAGGCCGCGCAGCGCCTGCACGCCGTTGGCATAGGTATGCGTCAGCCCATCGATCTGCAGCATCGTGTGAATGTCCCCCGCGTTTTTCCCTGGAATCAGGGCGTTGGCAGCCATGGTATTGCGACCGCGACGCAAATCAACGCCATTATGGGGCGATGGCATGGGGCCAATTACGCCTTTGGCTTGTGGGGTGTCGTTCAGGTGCCCGTCCGCTGATCCGCCGGTGGGGGCGTGACCTTGCGCGGCGCGCGCTTGCGCTTGGGTTTAGGGGGAGCCTCGGGGGCGGGCGTTATCGCGGGCGTGACCGGCAGCGCGGCCTCCGCCGGTGGCGTCTCCTCCGGCATGGCGGGGACCTTGCTGGCCACGGTATCCGACCCCATCGGGACTGGTGGCGCCGTTTCGCTGCCGGCTTGGCGGACCCGGGTCCAGGCATAGATGAGGGCCATCAGCACGAAGGACAGGGAAAGCAGGCCGCCCGCCAGCATGTGCACCGTGTCGCCCCGGCGCAGCAGACTGAGACCGAACAGGATGCCCAGGGCGCACTGCCCCGGCACGAGCAGACGCGCGCCCAGCCGCCGCCAGGGATAGGCCCTCAGGTGGGCCAGGACGGGCAGCACCCCGGTGCGTGTGGCTTGCCAAACCCGATCCGCCCAGCCGCGCAGGCGCCCCGCCAACGGCTTCAGGCGGTTCCACGCCAGCGCGCCCGCGTGGGCCGCGCGGCGCGTCCCCTCCCGGCGCGCCCGCCAGGCCGACAGTATGCGTGCGGCGGCGGCCGTGGCCATCCGCGCTGTCACGGGCCGCGCCTGGTGCCATAGCGTACCCAGCCAGAGGCGGCAGAGCGTCCAGGCGATGGTGGCCCGGCGGCCGAGACCGGCGCGCAGGCGATACAGGATGCGGGCTGCGGCCCCCGCCGGCCGGCCGCTTTCCGGATTGGCGTCTTGTGACATGGGCGCCCCCTTGCTCCCCCGGGGCGCCGCCCCCGGCCCACCCCATGCCACCAGTCTGGCATGTCGGCGGCGGCCCGCAAGACCGCCGGCCTATGCCCTATGGACAGGGGTTACGCTCTGGGGCGGGGATCAGAACCCGAGGCCGAAGGCCAGGCGCAGGCCCTCGTGCAATTGCGCGCCATAGCCGCCCAGCACCGCCAGCCGTTCGATGACCACCAGGATCAGCACCGAGAACAGCACCAGGCGCAGGGTGGCGCGCAGCCGCCGCTCCGGCTTCACCTTGGTCCACACCCGCATCAGGGCGGCCAGGAAGCCCAGCCCCAGCAGGCCGGCCGCCACCCGCAGGGCGACGACCATGCCCAGCGTGCCGAACAGCGCCACGCAGACCGCCATGCCCAGCAGGATCAGGCGCAGGGTCATGCCCTTGGTGTTCATCGGGCGACCTTCACCAAGGCGTGGTTCTTCTTGCCGGACGACAGCTTGATGATGTCGCCGTCGGTGATGTCGGCGGGGGTGATCTTCGCCTGTTCATCGGCGATGCGGATGTCATTCACCTTGGCGCCGCCGCCCTTGATCAGGCGCCGGGCCTCGCCGTTGCTGCCGGCCAGGCCGGAACGCAGCAGCAGCGCGTAGGCGGGGATGCCTTCCTCCAGTTCCGCCAGGCCGACGTCGATGGTGGGCAGGCCTTCCGCCGTGGCACCTTGTTCGAAGGTCTGGCGGGCGGTTTCGGCGGCCGCCGCCCCCGCCTCCTCGCCCCGCATCAGGGCGGTGACGGCGTTGGCCAGGATCTTCTTGGCCTCGTTGATCTCGGCACCCTGCAACGCCTCCAGCCGCGCGATCTCATCCAGGGGCAGCTCGGTGAACAGGCGCAGGAAGCGGCCCACGTCCGCATCCTCGGTATTGCGCCAGTACTGCCAGAAATCCCAGTCGCTGAGGCGTTCGGCATTCAGCCAGACGGCGCCGTTGGCGGTCTTGCCCATCTTGGCGCCCGACGCGGTGGTCAGCAGCGGGGCGGTCAGGCCGAACAGGGCGGCCTGCGACACGCGCCGGCCCAGTTCCACGCCATTGACGATGTTGCCCCACTGGTCGGACCCGCCGCATTGCAGGGAGCAGCCGTACCGGCGGTTCAGCTCCACGAAGTCGTAGGCCTGCAGGATCATGTAGTTGAATTCCAGGAAGGTCAGCGGCTGTTCCCGGTCCAGGCGCAGCTTCACGGAATCGAAGGTCAGCATGCGGTTGATGGTGAAATGGCGGCCCACGTCACGCAGGAAGGGGATGTAGGCCAGCTCATCCAGCCAATCGGCGTTGTTGGCCAGGATGGCGCCGTTGGGCCCGTCGTTGAAATCCAGCAGCCGGTCCAGCGGCTTGCGAATGCCCACGATGTTCTGGGCGATGGCGTCGTTGGTCAGCAGCTGGCGGGATTCGTCCTTGCCCGACGGATCGCCGATCTTGGTGGTGCCGCCGCCCATGAGGGCGATGGGGCGGTGTCCCGTCTTCTGCATCCAGCGCAGGATCATGATCTGCACCAGGCTGCCCACGTGCAGGCTGTCGGCGGTGGCGTCGAAGCCGATATAGCCCGTCACCGGGCCGGTCAGGAAGGCGGCGTCCAGCCCCTCAAGATCGGTGCATTGATTGAAGAACCCGCGATCGATCATCGCGCGCAGGAAGTCGGACTTGGGGGCGTAGGGGTGGGGGGCGTAGGGGGACGCGCTGCTCATGGGATGAACTCTGCCAGCTTTGAAGCGACTGTCGAAAAGGAAGACGTCTGTTATCACATCCCGTGATTTCGTAAAACCAAAGGGGCCACAAATCGGGCGGGAACCGGAAGCCGTTCGGGACCGGCGCCGGGGAAGGAACGGGATGATGAGCATGGTTTGCGCGCTGGGCCTGATGAGCGGCACCTCGCTGGATGGTATCGATGCCGCCCTGGTGCGCACCGATGGCCGTGACCGGGTGGAGCCGGGTGCCCACCTGACGCTGCCTTATGAAGATGGGTTCCGCGACCGGCTGCGCGCCGTTCTGGGGCAGGTGGACGGTCCCCAGGTGCGGACGGTGGAGGACGAACTGACCCGGCTGCATGCCCACGCCGTTTCCGTGCTGCTGGAACAGGCGGGCCTGGCGCCGGCGCAGGTGGACCTCATCGGTTTCCATGGACACACCATCCACCACGCCCCGCACCAGGGCGTCACGCGCCAGATTGGCGACGGCGCCCTGTTGGCGGCCCTGACGCGCGTGCCCGTGATCAATGATTTCCGCGCCGCCGACGTGGCGGCGGGCGGGCAGGGCGCGCCCCTGGTGCCGCTGTTCCACCGGGCCCTGGCGGCGGACCTGCCCCGGCCGGTGGCCCTGCTGAACATCGGCGGGGTGGCCAACGTCACTTGGCTGGGGGCTGGCGCGGATGCGGTGCTGGGGTTCGACACCGGTCCCGGCAACGCCCTGATCGACGATTGGGTGCGGGCCAGGGCTGGCCTGGCCTATGACGAGGGCGGGGCGCTGGCGGCGCGGGGCCGGGTGGACCCGGCCGCGCTGGCGGCCTTGATGGCCCATCCCTATTTCGCGGCACCGGCGCCCAAATCGCTGGATCGCGACGCCTTCGACCCGGCGCCGGTGGCCCACCTGTCCGCTGCCGACGGGGCGGCCACCCTGACCCATTTCACCGCCGCCGCCGTGGCCGCCAGCATGGCGCACATGCCGGAGGCGCCGCGCACCTGGCTGGCCTGCGGGGGCGGGCGGCATAACCGGACCCTGATGCGGGCCCTGTCGGACGCCCTCGGCACGCGGGTGGGCAGCGTGGATGAGGTCGGTTGGTCGGGCGACGCGGTGGAGGCCCAGGCCTTCGGCTATCTGGCGGTCCGCTCCCGCCTCGGCCTGCCGCTGTCCCTGCCCGGCACTACTGGTGTGCCGGCGCCCCTTACGGGCGGTCGTTTCCATCCGGCGCCGGGACGGGGGCGGTAACGGGGCGGAGGCTCAGTCGCCCGCCAGCGGTAGTCGGGCTTCTTCGACGATGGCTTGATTCAGCCGCTCGATCACCGTGTTGGGGGTGGACAGGGTGCACATCACCCGCCCCGGCTGGTTGGGGCCGACGTTGGGGGCCGGTATGGTACGCAGGTCGCCCGCGGGGATGCCCTGTTCCGCCATGATGCGGTCCAGGGATCGGTGGTCAATGATGGCGTAGTCGATGCGGCCCTTGTTGATCATGGCCACCAGGACGCTCATGCCGCCGCGCACCCGCTCCCGGTTGGGGGCGTCGTGCGGGGGCGGGGGGCTGGCCGCTTCGCTGGAAGCCGCGCGCACATATCGCTCCTCCGCCCATGATCCATCAGAGAAACCGAAGACCAGCTCGGGGCGGGCCAGCAGCTCCGGCAAGGTCGGCGCGGTGCCGATGCGGGGGTCGCTGGTCCGCACCAGCAGCACCCAGTCCGGCACCGGGCCCAGCGGCTCGGTGAATTTGAAACGGTTGGCACGGTCGGCGGTCAGTGCCCAGTTCACCGTGCACAAGGGTTGCCGGCCGGCCTCCAGATCCGTCAGCAGGCGGCGCCTGGCCCAGGGCTCCTGCCACACCAGGGTCAGGCCGGCGCGGGCCGCCACGCGGTTCATCACGGTGGCCAGGGGACCGTAAGGCTGCTGCGTTTCCCGGTTCCAGCCCAGCAAGGGCGGCTGCTCGGCGAACACCATGGTCAGGGTCGGGTTGGGCGGCGTCGCGTCATCGATGACCGCCCACGCCGCCGGCACGCCGCAAAACGAAATACCCAGGAAAAAAAAGATACCAACCGGAGAAACGGCTTTCAGTGCGCGTCTCCCCAGGCGGGCACATGCTTGGACAAAGGCCTGGCCGCAGCTATTCAGCGGCAAGTGTCTTGCCCAGGTTGCTGTCCAGGTAGGTCCCAACGACCTCGTTCAACGCGTCGGAGCGGTCGTTGAAGAAATGGTTGGCCCCCTCGACCTTCTTGAAGTCGATCTTGATGTCGCGCTGGTTCGACAGCTTGTTGACCAGCTTGGTCACCGCCGCGTCGGGTACCAGCTCGTCCTTGTCACCATGGACGATGAGGCCAGAGGAGGGGCAGGGCGCCAGGAAGCTGAAATCGAACATGTTGGCGGGCGGGGCCACCGACACGAAGCCGTCTATTTCCGGCCGGCGCATCAGCAACTGCATGCCGATCCACGCTCCGAAGGAAAAGCCGCCGATCCAGCATGCCGTGGCGTTGGGATTGTAGGTCTGCAGCCAATCCAGCGCCGATGCCGCGTCCGACAGCTCGCCCTCGCCGCGGTCATAGGTACCTTGGCTGCGGCCGACGCCGCGGAAATTGAAGCGCAGGCAGGAGAACCCGCGCTGGGCGAAGGCGTGGAACAGGGTGTAGACCACCTTGTTGTTCATGGTCCCGCCATACTGCGGGTGCGGATGCAACAGCAGGGCGATGGGGGCGTTGGTCGACTTGCCGTGAAGGTAGCGCCCTTCGATCCGTCCGGCCGGCCCGTTGATGATGACTTCAGGCATCGTGCTCCGTTTCCGCTGCTGTAGGGGAACTGCCACCCGTACCATGGGGACCCGAAGGGGGGAGGACCGGCCGTGTCATGGCCCCGGCCCCCGGCATCGCTTGACCCGGCATGCGCGCGATCTTATATCGCAAGGCTGGGCCTCCTGGAGCCGTGTGCGGACGCATCGAACAATCTGACCCCCCGTTTGGCGGGATGGCCAGGCTGCGCTGATGGCAGGACGACCATTCCGGGCGCGATTTATACCACAGCGAGCGCATCGGTGTTCAAGCGTCTTCAAGAAGAGATCGAGGGCATCAAGGCTCGCGACCCCGCCGCGCGCTCCACGTTGGAGGTCCTGCTGTGCTATCCGGGCCTACATGCTGTGCTTTTGTACCGGATCGCCAACCACTGCTGGCGTCATGGCTGGCCGACGCTGGGGCGATTTATTTCGCACGTCGCGCGCATGGCCACCGGCATCGAAATCCACCCGGGCGCCACCATCGGTGCCGGATTCTTCATCGATCACGGCATGGGCGTGGTGATCGGCGAGACGGCGGAGATCGGGCGTAACGTCCACCTCTATCACGCGGTCACCCTGGGTGGCACGTCGCTCAGCAAGGGCAAACGCCATCCCACCGTGGGCGATAACGTCATCATCGGCGCCGGCGCCAAGATCCTGGGCGCCATCACCATCGGCGCCGGTGCCCGCATTGGCGCCAACGCCGTTGTCGTGTCCGACGTGGCGGCCGGCGCCACCATGGTGGGCATCCCCGCCCGCGCCGTCACCGCCAAGGCGAAGACGGAAAAGGACCAGTTCCTGGCCTACGGCACACCATGCAGCAATATGCCCGACCCCGTCGCCCGCGCTTTGCAGGCGTTGACCGACCAGGTCAGCACGCTCAGTCGCCGCATCGAGGAGCTGGAACAGGCGGCCCCCGCCGTTCCCCTGGTGCCGCCACAGATGATTTCCGCCGCCGTTCTGGACGAGGATGGCGGCAAGCCCGGCTGGCCGTCCGTCTAGGCGTGTCCGGTGTCCCTTCTTCCGTGATCGGTCATAGCTGATGCCGTCGATCTATCTCGACCATAATGGCACCTGTCCGCCCCGCCCCGAGGCCGTCGCCGCCATGGTGGCGGTGCTGTCCCTGCCAGGCAACCCGTCCTCCGTCCATGCCCAGGGGCGTGAGGCGCGGCGGCGGGTGGAGGTGGCGCGCCGACAGGTGGCGGACCTTGTGGGCCTGCCGCCCGCCACCCTCATCTTCACCGGCAGCGGGACGGAGGCCAACGCCCTGGCGCTGGCCGGCGCCGTTGGCCGGCGTGTGATCACCAGCGCTATCGAGCACGCCAGCGTGCTGGAGGCCACCCTGGGCGCCATCCGCTGCCCGGTCACTGCCGACGGTGTCGTGGATGTCGGCGCCTTGAACGGGCTGTTGGCCGGTGGCCCGGCGTTGCTGTCCCTCATGGCCGTCAATAACGAGACGGGCGTCATCCAGCCGGTGGCCGAGGTGGCGGCCCTGGCGCGGCGGCACGGCGCCCTGTTCCATTGCGACGCCAGCCAGGCGGTGGGCCGCCTGTCCTGGGATTGGGCCGCCATCGCCCCCGATTACCTGACCATTTCCGCGCACAAGATCGGCGGTCCCCAAGGGGTGGGTGCGCTGGCGGTGCGTGATGGCGCGCCCTTGAGCCCCCTTCTGCGGGGCGGCGGGCAGGAGCGGCGGCGCCGGGCGGGGACGGAAAACGTGGCCGGCATCGTGGGCTTCGGCGCCGCGGCCGCCGTCTGTGACGTGGCCGCCTTCAATCGGTTGGCCAATTTGCGCGATGGGCTGGAGGCGCGGTTGCGCGCAGCGGCACCGGGTTTGAGGGTGGCGGGCGCCGGCGCGGACCGGGTCGCCAACACCAGCTGCCTGGTGACGCCCGGTTGGCGTGGGGAAACCCAGGTGATGGCCCTGGACCTGGCGGGATTCGCCGTCAGCAGCGGCTCCGCCTGTTCCAGCGGCAAGGTGGCGGCCTCCCATGTGCTGGCGGCCATGGGCCTGACGCCGGACCTGGCCGGCTCCGCCATCCGCGTCAGCCTGGGCTGGTCCACCACCGCGGAGGAGGTGGGGCGCTTCGTGGACGCCTGGATTGGCCTGCACGCCCGCCGCGCGCCGTCGCCGGTGGCGCAGCAGGCGGACCTATCGCCACAGGATAGGCAGTCTGTCGTTTCCCAGACGACACGGCAGCAGTAGGGTTGCGCCCCGGCCGACGCGAGAAGGCCGGGCTGAGTAAAGTGTCCCCGGGGGCGGGGGTGTAGCAGGGGTGGCGGACGCATGGTCGAGGGAACTGGCGGGACTGAAGGCCCGCGCAATGGTGTGGGACAGGGTGTCTCCGGCGTGGTGCCGGGCGGCATGAGCGATTGCTGGGCCTGCGGCAAGCCGGTTTCCGGTCGGGCGCTGTTCTGCCACAACTGCGGCGCCATCCAGCCGCCGGCCGACCTCGACGCCTTCGCGCGCCTGAACCTGGAGCGGCGGTTCGATGTGGAACGCGCCGTGCTGGACCGGCAGCGGGCAGGCTTCACCCGCATCCTGGCCCCCGAACGGTTGAAGACGCGGGGGCCCCAGGAACGCGCCCTGGCCGATCGCCATCGGCAGGCGGTGGAACAGGCCTATGCCATCCTGCGCGATCCGGCCGCGCGTGCCCGTTACCTGCTGGACCTGGTGCGGCCGGAGGGCCCGTTGCCCGGTACGCCCGGCAAGGGGCCGGAGGACGCCGACATGGCGGACCTGGCCGCCCAGGTGGCGGACCTGCACGCGGCCAACCCGGTGGACGAGGATTTGCTGGAACAAGCGACCCTCGGGGTCATCGGCGCCATCGCCGGCGCCTTGGTGGACCTGTCGGCCGCGTTCCACACCGACAACCTGGCAGCCGTGCCGCCGTTGGCCGACCGCCTGTCCCTGTGTCAGCAATTGGGGGAGGCGTTGGGTGCCGTCACGCCGCCGGCCAACGATCCCGCCAACGATTAAGACGCAACATCCTTGATCGCGCCCCATCCCCCGGCGCTATCCTGGGGGCGGGCGGCGCCCGTGCCGCCCGGCAGCCACCGGGATGCGGGGCATGGACAAGACCTACAGCGGCGTTTCTTCCTTTGACGATATTCCCCGGCCAGGGCCGGCCGGGCCCTTGGACCGCCTGCGGCGCCTGATCGCGCCGGAACGCGGCGACCGGGAGGATGCGCAACTGGCCGTGGCCTTGTGCTTCGTCGCCGGCATGACCAACGCCGGCGGTTTCCTGGCGGTGGGGCAGTACACCTCGCACATGTCCGGGGTGGTGTCCGGCTTGGCCGACAACTTGGTGCTGGGCGCCAGGGACATGGTTTTGATGGGCCTGAGCGCGCTGGGCGCCTTCCTGGCCGGTGCCGCCTCTTCCGCCATCCTGATTAACTGGGGACGCCGCCGCGGCAACACCAGCCAATATGCCATGCCCCTGTCGCTGGAGGCGGCCCTGCTGCTGCTGTTCGGCGCGCTGGGCATCCTGCGCCCCGCTGTCCCCTATTTCCTGAACCTGGCCGTGCCCCTGCTGTGCTTCATCATGGGCCTGCAGAACGCCATCATCACCAAGATATCCCGCGCCCGCATCCGCACCACCCACATGACGGGGATGGTGACGGATATCGGGATCGAGCTGGGCAAGATGCTCTATTGGAACCGGCGGTCGCAGGACGCGGTTAGGGCTGTCGGCCAGGATGGCGCCCGCGTCCAGGCCGACCTGCCCAAGCTGCGCCTGTTGAGCAGCCTGGTTGGGTCGTTCTTCGGCGGCGGGGTTCTCGGCGCCCTGGGCTTCAAGGTCATCGGCTTTTCCGTGACGGTGCCGTTGGCCCTGCTGCTTCTGCTGCTGGCCATCGTGCCGCTGATCGACGACCTGCGGCGCGCGCCCGCGCCCCGGTGAGGGGTGTCGGGTTGAGTGGGGGTCAGGGCGCCCCCACCCCCGGCATCACCCGCACTTCCAGCGCCGAGGGATAGTCGGGGCTGCGATAAACCCGCTCCCGCGCGGCCTTGAAGTCCTCCGGCTTGGCGTTGGGGATGTCGACGAAGGTCTGGGGGTTGCGGTCGGTCAGGGGGAACCAGCTGCTCTGGATCTGCACCATGATGCGGTGGCCGCGGCGGAAGGTGTGGTTGATGTCGGCCAGGGCGTAGCGGATGGGCGTCACCTGATCCGGCACCATGGGTTCCGGCTTCTCGAAGCTGTTGCGGAACTTGCCCCGCAGCGGGTCGCCGCGCACCAGTTGCTGGTAGCCGCCCATCTCCACCGAGGGCGGCGGCACGTCCGCCTTGGGGTCGCCCGGCCCCTCGCCGCTGGGCTGGCCGGGCGGCAGCTCCTGGGGATAGACGTCGATGAGCTTCACCACCCAGTCGCTGTCGGTGCCCGAGGTGGAGACGAACAGCTTGGGCGACACCGGACCGACGATGGTCACATCGTTCTCCAGCGGGGCGGTCTGGTAGACCAGCACATCCGGCCGCGTGGTGGCGAAGCGTTGGTCGGCCACCATGTACTCCTTGGGCACGTCGGTGGTGACATAGCCGACATAGGGCACCGGGTGGGCCGGGTCGCTGACATATTCGTCGAACTTGGTGCCGTTCTTCGCCTGGGCCGGCGCCGTCCAGGCCAGTCCACCGCCGGGCTGCAGGTACAGCGTGCGCGTCTGCGCCTGCTTCGGCGGCCAGGAGGCGTACTGGCGCCAGACGTTGGTGCCGGTTTCGAACACCGTGGCCTTGGACAGCTTGGCGTCGGGCGCGCCCTTCAGGTGCTGCTCGAAGAAGGGGAAAAGGATGTTCTTGCGATAATAATCGCCGGTGTCGGACGCGAAGTCGACCGCGCCCAGCTTGCGGCCGTAGGACCGGGCCCAGCCGCCATGCACCCAGGGGCCGATCACCAGGCTGTTGGGCGTGCCGGGGTTCTGCGCCTCGATGGCGTTGTAGGTGGTGAAGGGGCCGTGCAAATCCTCCGCGTCGAACCAGCCGCCCACGGTCAGCACGGCGGCCTTGATGTTCTTCAGGTGCGGGGCGATGGCGCGCGGCTTCCAATAGTCGTCATAGGTGGGGTGGTCCACCATCTCGCGCCAGTTGATCCCGTCCTCCTTGCTGAACAGGTCGCTGATCTGCGCCAGGCTGCCCTTTTTCAGGTAGAAGTCATAGCCGTCGGTGGTGCCGAAATCGTAATCTCCCCACCCGCGCGGCTCCGTCGTAGGGTTCTTCTGCGGCTTGAAGGCGGCGTAGAAGCTGAAGTTGGCGGCCAGCATGTAGGCGCCGCCGTGATAGGCGTCATCCCCCATGTACAGGTCGGTCACCGGCGCCTGGGGGGAGGCGGCCTTGATGGCCGGGTGGCTGTCGATGATGCTGGATGATGTAAAGAACCCCGGGTAGCTGATGCCCCAGATGCCGACCTTGCCGTTGTTGCCCGGCACGTTCTTCAGCAGCCAGTCCACGCTGTCGTGCATGTCGCTGCTGTCGTCCGTATCGGTCTTGGACTTCTTCACGTCGATGTGCGGGCGCATCTCCACCCAACTGGCGCCGGACATATAGCGGCCGCGCACATCCTGGAAGACGAAGATGTAGCCGGACTTGTCGAAGTCCGGCGACGGGCCCAGTTGCTTGGGGTAGGCCTCGCTGCCGTACCACAGCTCCCCATGACCGACCCGCGCGCCGGCGCCGTAGGGCGTGCGCACCATCAGGAAGGGATAGGTCCTGGACTGGTCCTTGGGCACGTAGACGACGGTGAACAGCTCCACCCCGTCGCGCATGGGAATGCGATATTCGTATTTGGTGTAGTGTTCCGGCACGCTGTAGGGCTTGTCCTGCCCTTGTTGCGCCGCGCCCTGGGACGCCGCCTGCGCCAGCGCCACCGGCGCCGTCATCGCCCCCGTCAGCGTCACTGTCAGGCCCAGCGCCGCCACGGCGCGCCGCATGCCCTTACCCAATCCCCGATCCATGCGATCCCCATCCAGGATGGTTCGACGCCCGGCGCCCGAACCGTTGGGCACCCAAGCTAAGCCATTATGGATCCAGGTGGAAGGGCGGACTGGGAACCGGTTTCAGGGGCAGCCGTCGGTGAGAGGGGCATCCGCAATTCGGTGGCCGGACGACGTCGCTACTGCGATAGGGCTTCCTGATCCGCCGGCTGCGGATGCGATGGCATGGGCGCACTCCATAGCCTGTCTGGTCGCGGGGGCGGCTCTTTGGCGGCCGGCATGCGCGACGCCATCTTTACAAGCGCTCCGCCGCCCTCTACCAAAGCAGGCTGATCCGGCGGGCGTCCGCAGCGCCCGCCGGTGACATCCAGATTTGTTGGCCAACCCCTAGTTAGAGCGATGCAGTGCCATGCCCAAGATGACGTTCGTTGAGACCGATGGAACCCGCCGCGAGGTGGACGCGCCGCTGGGCCTGTCGATCCTGGAGGTCGCGCGTCGGCACAACATCGATCTGGAAGGCGCCTGCGAGGGCTCGCTGGCCTGCTCCACCTGCCATGTCGTCGTGGCGCCGGAATGGTATGACCTGCTGCCCGACGCCAAGGAGGATGAGGAGGACATGCTGGACCTGGCGTTCGGCCTGACCAAGACCTCGCGCCTGGGCTGCCAGATCCGTATCTCTGAAGAGCTGGACGGCCTCGTCGTCATGCTGCCGGGCGCCAAGTAAGCCGGCGCCAGCGCCGCTTTCAACCCTGATCGCCAAACGCACAGGCCGGCCTTGCGGGAATGACCGCCAGGCCGCGCTTGCGCTTTGGCGCGTCTTGGCCCATATGCGGGCCCATGAATTCCCTAGGCTTCGATAAGGCGCCGGCCGACACCCGCGTGGTGGTCGCCATGTCCGGCGGGGTGGACAGCTCGGTCACCGCGGCTCTCCTGAAGGAGGAGGGTTACGACGTGGTGGGCGTCACCCTGCAATTGTACGACCACGGCATGGCCGTGGGGCGCAAGGGTGCCTGCTGCGCCGGCCAGGACATCTACGACGCCTCCCGCGTGGCTGAGACCATCGGCATCCCCCATTACGTCCTGGACTACGAGTCCCGCTTTTCCGACGCGGTGATGCAGGACTTCGCCGACAGCTACCTGCGCGGTGAAACGCCCATCCCCTGCGTGCGCTGCAACCAGCGGGTCAAGTTCCGCGACCTGCTGGACCAGGCCCGCGACCTGGGGGCGGAGGCCTTGGCCACCGGCCATTATGTGCGCCGGGTGCAGGGCGCCAACGGGGCGGAACTGCATCGCGCCGCCGATCCGGCCAAGGACCAGAGCTATTTCCTGTTCGCCACCACCCAGGCGCAATTGGATTTCCTGCGCTTCCCCCTGGGCGGCATGCCCAAGACGGAAACCCGGGCCCTGGCCGACCGCTACAACCTGCCGGTGGCCGACAAGCCCGACAGCCAGGACATCTGCTTCGTCCCCAACGGCTCCTACGCCGCGGTGGTGAACCGCCTGCGTCCCGGCGCCGTGACGCCGGGCGACATCGTCCATGTCGATGGCCGCGTTTTGGGCCGGCATGACGGCGTCATCAACTACACCGTCGGCCAGCGCAAGGGCTTGGGCTTGGGCGGCAATGCCACCCTGGCGGCGGAACCCGGCGGCGACACCGACCCGCTGTACGTCGTGCGTGTGGATGCCGCCAGCGCCCAGGTGGTGGTGGGCCCGCGCGCCGCGCTCGCCCGCACCCGGGTTATGGTGCGCGAGGTCAACTGGCTGGGCGACGCCGCCCCGGCCGATGGCCTGCCCGTGACGGTCAAGTTGCGCTCCGCCCAGCCGGCCCTGTCGGCCCGTCTGTTCCTGGAGGGCGAGGCGACCGCCCCCGGGGGGGGGGCTCAAGGGGGCGCTATCGTGGAGCTTGACCAGCCCCAGTTCGGCGTCGCCCCTGGCCAGGCCGCCGTCTTCTACCGGGGCGACCGCGTCCTGGGTGGCGGCTGGATCGTGGGCGCCGCCTAGCATAAGGTGGGCTTCCCAGGTTTCGAAGCGGAAGCCCCATGCATCCCGGACGCCCCAGCCGCACCGCCCTTGCCGTCGCCGGTTTGCGGGCGGCGCACCAGATCATGGACGGGCCGGTGGTTTTCGCCGATCCGGTCGCCCTACCCATCCTGGGGCCGGGTGCCGAGGCCCGCATCCGCTCGGATGAGGCGCGGCTGCACACGCCCACCGTGCGCTTCCTGCGCGCCTCCGTCGTGGCCCGCAGCCGGTTCGCCGAGGATACGCTGGCCACCGCCGTCGCCGATGGCGCGCGGCAGTACGTGGTGCTGGGCGCCGGCCTCGACACCTTCGCCTACCGCAATCCCTATCCCGATCTGCGGGTGTTCGAGGTGGATCACCCGGCGACGCAGGCGTGGAAGCGGGACATGCTGGCGGCGGCGGGCATCCTGCCACCATCCAGCGTCGCCTATGCCGGCGTGGATTTCGAGCGCGACACCTTGGCGGAGGGGCTGGCCCGCGCCGGCTTTGACCGGAATCGGCCGGCTTTTGTCGCGTGGTTGGGGGTGGCCATCTATCTCACGCGCGACGCCATCCTGGATACGCTACGCGCCATCGCCGCCCTGCCTGTCGGCAGCGGTATCGTTTTCGACTACAGCCTGCCGCCGGACACCCTGAGTGAGAAACAGCGCGCCGCTTTCCAAGCCATGGCGGACCGCGCGGCGGCGGAGGGGGAGGCGTGGCGCAGCTTCTTCATCCCAGAAACCCTGGCGGCGGATTTGAGCGCCGTCGGCTTTGGCACGGTCACGGATGTCGGGGCGGCGGAGTTGAACCCCCGGTACTTCGCCGGCCGCACCGATGGCCTGGGCCTGGGCGGCATCAGCAGGCTGGCGCATGCCGCCGTTACCAGCCCGTCACCAATCGCGCCTGGATTGTAGCAATCCGCACGCCTACACTCTCCGGTGAAACGCCGCCGGGGAATGGATGATGCGGATAGGGCTGATGGCGCTGGGCTTTTGGGGGTGGGCGCTGACGGCATCGGCGCAGGCGGCCGGTGTGCCGGTGCCGGGATGGCCGCTGCTGGAACATCATGTCATCGATCCGCTGGGCCGCGACATCACCTATTACCTGTCCGTGCCCCACGGGGCGCCCCGTCCCCTGGCGGTGATCATTCAGGGGTCCGGCTGCGCCGCGCTGTTCCATGACCGGGAGGGGGCTGCGGACGGGCGCAAGAGCACCAGCTTCTTCGCCCTGGGCGCCGCCTTGAAGGATGGCCGCTTCACCGTCCTGGCGGTGGAAAAGCCGCACGCCGGCCTGCCACCAGGGGCCAAGACATCGGGCGCCGAAGGGTGCGCCGCCGAGTTCAACCGGGACTTCACGGCCGAACGGTGGCTGGTCGCGTTGCAGGCGGCGCTGGCGGACGCGCGACGGCAGCCCGGGGTCGATCCCGCCCGCACCCTGGCCTTCGGTCATTCCGAAGGGGCGGTGATGGCCGCCCTGCTGGCGGGGCACGACGCCACCATTACCGACGTCGCGGCCTTCGGCGCCGGCGGCCCCACCCCCCTGTTCGACATCGTCGCCTTCGCCTATCTGGGCGGCGGCTGGGCCCATATCGGCCGCGATGGGCTGGATGGTCTGGCCGACCAGGTGCGGGCCATCAATGCCGACCCTGACAACGCCACCGCCTTCGTCTGGGGCCATCCCTATCGGCGGTGGAGTTCGTTCCTACGGGTGTCGGCGACGGAGGAACTGCGCCACGCCAAGGCGCGGGTCTACCTGGCGGGCGGGACGGAGGATCAGGCGACGCCGCTGCTGTCCCTGGAACTGACGGCCGCCACCCTGCTGGCCGACGGGCGGGACGTCACCTTGCGTCGCATCGCGGGCGCCGACCACAGCCTGGCGGTCACGCCCGGCGCCGCGTCGGAAACCGGGGCGGAATATGCCCGCGCGTTCGCCTGGTTCTGGCAAAAGGACGGTTCCACGCCCCCGCCTGGCCCGGCCCCGCTTAGGCCAGAGGGCAAGGGGCCCTAGCCGGTCGGTTCAATCATAAGGAGGTATCGCCAGGGATGACCCGGCGCGCGCATAGTGATCACACCACATTCGGCATGCGGAACAAGGGCTTGCCGGAAATTTTGGAGGGATGAGGGATGCGGCGTGCCGTTGTGATCGCCTGTCTGGCAACCTGGGCCTTGGCCGGCTGTTCCATGCCCAAGCCCATGTCCAACGTCTCGGCGGAGGACTTGGCGGGCACCGGCTGGGAACTACAGCATTGGGAGCAGAACAACGGCGCTGCCTATCCCCTGATGCCGGGCGGCAATGGCGGCCCCATCAGCATCCGATTCAGCCGTGACGGCGCCGCCAACATCCTGTCGGGCAGCGCCGGCTGCAACCGCTACCGTGGCGGCTACACGCTGGCCAGCGGCTATCTGCAGGTGATGCCGGCCGCCACCACCCGCATGGCCTGCCTGTCCCCGGAACGCGCCAAGCTGGAGCAGGACTATCTGGCCGTCCTGGCCAGCGCCACCACCCTGACCCGGGAGGTCGACCCCGGCCGCAACGTGGACACCCTGACCCTGGCCAGCAGCGCGGGCGACGAATTGCTGTTCGTGCGGGTGATGAACGGAGAGGCGCCAGAGCCGGCGTCCGTCGGCAACACAGTGGGCCAGTAAGCGCTATACGGGCGTCCTGAAACAACAAACCCCCGGGAGCCGTGCAGGTCTTCCCGGGGGTTCGTGTAAGCGGCCGGTGCGGGTTAGACACCGCCGGATTGGTAGCAGCGGAGGGATTTGAACCCCCGACCAAGGGATTATGATTCCCCTGCTCTACCACTGAGCTACGCTGCCATAAACCGCCGCCGGACGGGCCGGCGTTGGTGAGGGCCGTCATGTAGGACACCTGACGGGGGCCTGTCAAGGGCCTGACCAAGGCCATGGCGCATTTTTCGGCATGGGTCCGATGCGTGAACCATCGCGGCCCTTATCAGGCGCCAATCTCAGCCGCGCGGGGAGATCGGCACGGCCAAGAACAGGTGGCGGGGCTATGATACCACCGATACAGTCACCGCCGCATCCTATCCGCCCGGACGCCGTCAAACCCGCATGCTGTCCCTGATCACGGCCCCTTTCCGCCTGCTGTTCCGCCTGGTGACGTTCCTCATCCTGATGGCGATCGTGCTGGTGGTGGTCTTTCCGTACGCGGTGGACCTGCCCGGCTGGGCGCAGACCGTCATGGCGCGCCTGAGCGACGATCCCGCCAGTGGCGTGGTGATACGGGCCAGTCCCGAGGTGCAGCACGGCTTCATCGCCCGCCTGGTGCTGCATGACCTTAGCCTGGCCAATCCCGTGACGCCGGACCGCCCCTCCATCACCGCCGCCCGCGCGGTGGTGGAGGTGGACCCGCTGGCCTCGCTGACCAGCGGCCGCCTGGTGCTGCGTACCCAGGTGCTGGACCCGGTCATCTATGCCGACCGGCCCATCAATCTGCGCGGCCTGCTGGCGGGGGTGGATCGCAACCTGGGTGCCGCCGGCGTGGCCAACACCGTCAGCCTGGTGGGTGGCAGCGTCAGGCTGTCGACCAAGGGCGGGGAGACGGGCATCGACCTGGGGGCGGTGACGCTGGAGGCGGCGCCCGTCCGGTCCGATCACGCGGGCACGGGGCGCGACCCGTCCTGATCCGCCGCCCCGATGTCGTCGGGGCGATGGTGGATGTCGGCCGTGCGTGCCAGCCAGGCCAGCAGCAGCAGGCCGGGAACGCCCAGGCTGGCGCTGACGGTGAAATATAACGGCCAGGAATTGAGATGATCCGCCAGCCAGCCGGTGCCGCCCGACAGGATGTCCAGCGGCAGGGTGGCTAGGCTGGATAGAAGGGCGTATTGCGTGGCGGTGAAGCCCGCGTCGCACAGGCGGGAGAGGAAGGCGGTGAAGGCCGCGGCACTCATACCCCCGGCGAAGAACTCCAGCCCCACCACCAAGCCCAGCAGGACCACGCTGTGCGGCTGGGTCGCCAGCACGGCGTACATCAGGTTGGTGATGATCATGCAGGTGCCGCACAGGAACAATCCCCGCACTTGACCGATGCGCGCGGCCAGGGCGCCGCCGATGACGGCGCCGGCGATGGCGCAGGCCATGCTCAGCATCTTGGTGACGGCCGCGATCTCCACCTTGGTGTAGCCTTCGCTCAAATAGAAATTGGTGGCCATCACGTTCACATAGACGTCGCCCAGCTTGTAGATGGCGACGAACACCAGGATGGCCAGCCAGCCGCGTCGGGTGGCGAAGTGGGTGAAGGGCGCCACCACCGCCTCCTGCACCCAGACGTCGAAGCGCTGGTGCGGCGGCGGCGGCGGGCGCGCCGGCTCCGGCGCCAGCACCACGGCCACCATGCCGATGGCGACCAGCGCCGCCATGACGGTATAGACGGTGGACCAGGGCATCAGGGTGGAGAGGTAGAGGGCCCCGGCCCCCGCCACGATCATGCCCAGGCGATACCCCACCAGATAGGCGCTGGCCCCGGGGGCCTGTAAGGTTTCCGGCAGCAGTTCAATGCGCAACGCGTCCAGCACGATATCCTGGCTGGCCGAGGCGAAGGAGGTGGCGACCGTGGCCACCGCCAGCCAGTAGAGGTTGGCGGCAGGATCGCTGGATGCCATGGCCAGCAGGGCCAGCATCAGGGCCGCCTGCGTGGCCAGGGCCCAACCCCGCCGCTGCCCCAGCGCGCGCGTCAACACCGGCAGGGGCAGCCGGTCGATCAGGGGCGCCCACAGCGGTTTGAAGGTGAAGGGACTGCGCACCATGGCGAACAGGCCAATGGCCGTGCGGCTGACATGCACCTCCGTCAGCCAGGCCGACAGGGTGGAGAACAACAGGAAATAGGGCAGGCCGCTGGCGAATCCCAGGAACAGCACCGTCAGCACGCGGCGGTCCAGCCATTGGGTCCAGCCGGCGGTGGCCGGGCCCGTGGCGCTGGGCGGGGCGGAGGGTGCGGTCATGGGGGCGGCGCTATCTGCAAGGGCGGTTCTTGGGGGCGGCATCATCGCCTGCGGGGGCCGCCCCCGTCCAGGCTTCAGGCGTCCAGGCTTCAGGCACTTACGGACGGCGGTCTGGCGGCGACCAGACCGGCGGTGAACAGGCTGGTCACCTGCCGAGCCAAGGCCTCGGGCGCCGCCATCCCCCCCGGCATGCCGTGCAGGCGGCCGTCCACCGCCAGGCAGGCCAAGCCATGCACCAGGGACCAGGCCGCGACCACAGCGGTATCGCGCCGGTCCTCCGCGACCAGCCCGGCCACCCGGGCCGACAGGATGTCATAGCCGCTGCCGGCGGTCTTCTTGGGGCCGGGGGGCTGGGGGCCAGGGGGCTGGTGGGCAGGGGCCTTGGGTCCAGGGGCCGCGCCCGCGGACGGCGCCCCCAACATCAGGCGGAACAAGGCCGGGCGCTCACAGGCGAAGCGCACGTAGGCGACACCCTGTTCCACCAAGGCCTGGCGCGGGTCCGCCTGGGTGTCGGCTGCAGCCAGCCGGTCGCGCAGGTCCGCATATCCCTGGTCCGCCACCGCCGCCAACAGGGCGGCCTTGTCGGCGAAATGGCGATAGGGCGCCATGGCCGACACGCCGGCACCCCGTGCCGCCGCGCGCAGGCTCAGCGCCTCCACCCCGCTTTCCTCCAGCAGGGTCAGGGCGGTGCGCACCAGGGTTTCGCGCAGGTTGCCGTGATGATAGCCCGCCTTCTCTGTTGACACTGTAAACATCCTCGTTTTAGATGCCTCATGTTTACGCAGTAAACTTCATCGTGAGGGTGCCATGCAACAGCGCCGCGCCTCGGTCGACCTGTCCGCCTATCCGGACCTGGTCGTAATCTACCTGGGTTTTCATGTGAACAGCCTGCGGGGCCTTCTCGGCCTGATGCGCCTGGGCCGGGGTCTGACCCGCATCGCCCGGGACTTTCCCGAGGGCCTGCTGGCGCATGAGCAGGTCATCTACGGCCTGCGCCATATCGGCATGCGGCAATACTGGCGCGACCTGGACAGCCTGGAGCGCTTCACCCGCAGCGAACCCCACCGCACCTGGTGGCGGGACTTCCTGGCCAAGGACAGCGGTGCCGGCTTCTGGCATGAGACCTACCGGCGCCAAGGCGGGATGGAGGCCATCTACGTCAACATGCCCCGGCCCATCGGCTTTGGCGCCTTCGCTGACGCCCGCCCGCCCACGGGCCCGTTCATGAGCGCGCGCGACCGCCTGGCCACCGGCTAACCGTTCCGACGGCTGGGTCTTTATCCTTTATCCGTTTTGCGGGACTATCGTCAGCCCCCTCTTGCGGGGGGCGGCAGAAGATACGGCGTTGGACGGAGGGGCATATGGGGGCGAACGGGGCACGGCTGCTGGCGGGCGCGGCGTTGGGTTGGGCGCTGTTGGGCGGCACCGCCCTGGCGGCGGAAAAGGCACGCCCTTGGGCCATGGAACTGCACGGCGGCGCCGGCACCGTCGATCCCGCCAAGCTGACGCCAGAGGTCGCCGCCGCCTACCAGGCCGGCATGACCGCGGCGCTGGAGGCCGGCACCGCCGTGCTGAAATCCGGCGGCACGGCGGTGGACGCGGTCGAGGCCGCGGTGAAGGTGCTGGAGGATGATCCTCTGTTCAACGCCGGCCGGGGTGCCGTCTTCACCGCCGCTGGCCGCAACGAGATGGACGCCGCCATCATGGATGGCGCCACCCTGAAGGCGGGATCCGTCGCGACCGTCACCCATACCCGCCACCCCATCAGCCTGGCCCGCGCCGTCATGGAAAAGACGCCGCATGTAATGCTGGCGGGCGAGGGCGCGGACGCCTTTTCCAAGGAGGCGGGCCTGGAACAAGCCGACCCCGCCTGGTTCTTCACCGAGCGGCGCTGGCAGGCGCTGGTCAAGGAACTGACGGACAAGGGCCTGCCCGTGCCGCCGCGCCCGGCGGGCGCCCCACCGGAACCGGACAAGCACACCCTGCTGGAGTTGCGGAACTTCGAGCCGGCGGACGCCCATCGCTTCGGCACCGTGGGCGCCGTGGCCGTGGACGCCCAGGGCAACGTGGCCGCCGCCACCTCCACCGGCGGCATGACGGCCAAGCGGCCAGGCCGTATCGGCGACAGCCCCATCATCGGCGCCGGCACCTATGCCTCCAACCAGTCCTGCGCCGTTTCCGCCACCGGGTCCGGTGAGTATTTCATCCGCCTGACGGTGGCGCGCGAGATCTGCGCCCTGGTACAGTACAGACATATGAAGCTGCAGGTGGCGGTGGATGAGGTCATCCAGCACCGGCTGACGGCCCTGGGCGGCGACGGCGGCGTTATCGCCGCCGCGCCCGACGGCACGCTGGCCTGGGGCTTCAACACCAGCGGCATGTACCGCATCCGGGTGAAGCAGGGCGGCACGCCGGAATTCGGCATCTTCAAGGATGAGGGCGCCGCCAAGGCCCACCCCAAGAACGAGCCCTGACGCCATGCGCCGGTTCACTCCAAGGGGGCTGCTCGCGGCCTGCGCCGCCATTTGCCTCGCCGTGATGCCGCTGGCGGCCTGGGCGGATGAGGCGTCCCTGCTGATCCGCCCGGCCCGGGTCTGGACGGCGGAGGAGATGGCCCCCCGTGCCGGCTGGGCCGTGCTGGTGCGGGGCGATCACATCCAGGCGGTGGGGCCGGAGGCGTCGCTGGGCGCGCCGGCGGGGGTGCCGGTGCTGGACCTGCCGGACGCCACCCTGCTGCCCGGCCTGATCGACCTGCATTCCCACCTGTTCCTGCATCCCTATAACGAGGCGCCGTGGGACGATCAGGTGCTGCGCGAAAGCCTGTCCTACCGCACCTTGCGGGCGGGGCGGCAGGCGACGGTCACCCTGATGGCGGGCTTCACCACCCTGCGCGACCTGGGCACGGAGGGGGCGGGCTATGCCGACGTCGGCCTGAAGAAGGCCATCGAGGATGGCCTCGTCCCCGGCCCCCGCCTGTTCGTCGCCACCCGCGCCATCGTGGCCAGCGGCGCCTATGGCCCCTCCGTCGCCAAGTTCCGCGAGGACATGGACCTGCCCCAGGGGGCGGAGGAGGCGAGCGGGGAGGCGGCGGTTGCCGCCGCCGCCCGTGGCCAGGCGGCGCGGGGTGCCGATTGGATCAAGTTCTACGCCGATTACCGCACCGGACCGGACGGCGGTACCCGCCCCACCTTCAGCCAGGCGGAGATGGCGGCCTTGATCGCCGCCGCCCATGACACCGGCCGTCCGGTGGCGGCGCACGCCACGTCGGATGAGGGCATGCGCCGGGCCGTGCTCGCCGGCGTTGACACCATCGAGCACGGCTATGGCGGCACTGATGCCACCTTCCGGGAAATGGCCAAGCGCGGCGTCGCCTATCTGCCCACCTTGACGGCACCGGAGGCCACCAGCCGCTATTTCAAGGGCTACGTCCCCGGTCAGTCCCCGCCCACGCCGGCCATGCAGGCAGCGGAGGCCGCTTTCCGGCGGGCGCTGAAGGCGGGGGTCACCATCGGCTGCGGCAGCGACGTGGGCGTCTTCGCCCATGGCGAGAACGCGCGCGAGCTGGTGTGGATGGTGCGCTACGGCATGACCCCGGCCCAGGCGCTGACGGCCGCCACCGCCACCAACGCCCGCATCCTGGGACAGGCCGACCATTTTGGCCGCATCCACCCCGGCCTGCTGGCCGACCTGGTGGCCGTGACCGGCGATCCCACCCAGGACATCGACGCCGTGGCCAAGGTCGTCTTCGTCATGAAGGGTGGGGTGGTGGTTCGGAAGCCATGAGGGGGCTGATGGCTCAGTGGACATTACCGTCTGCAGTGGCGGACATCCTGGATCAGGTGGTGCTCGGGTTGCGGCAGGGGCGGGTGCTTCCCCGAAGTGTCGCGGCAGCGGTTGCCGCTCTATCGACCCTTCCCCCCCATCATGTGCTATCGGTGCGAGAGCATATCCGGCGTCTGCTGGGCACGGTCTCGCCGCCACACAGGCAGAAAGCGTGGCAATGGTGGTGGCGCCCTGAGGACATGCATGCCTTACTGCATGCTACCCCGCGCCTGGAATACCTGTTCTTGTTTCACCATAGCGGGTACATCCGCGAGGCGGCCCTGCGGAAAATCGAGGGTAAGGTGCCGGGTCCGCTCTGGCTGACGGCTGTGGCCTACCAGATGAATGACTGGGTCGCGGAGGTGCGGGCGGCGGCAAGGGACTGCATGGCGCGTACGGTCCCCCTAATGGATATGGCGACCGTCGCGGATACCGGCTTCTTCCTGCTGACCCGCACGCTGACATGGGGCCGGTGGCGGCTTGAACCGCAATGCGACCCGGAAAACCTGTTCCTCATGAGACCGGAAATGGCCGATGCCCTGGCCCGTCGGATATGCGGCGCCACCCATGGGCCCGCAGGCAGCGTGCTGCGCCAGGCTTTGCGTCAGCCATACATGGATGGCCATTTACCTTTCCTGGCCACGAATGCGGTTCAGCCCATCGTGCGTATGGTGGCCTTGCACACGCTGATAGAAGGGCGGGCCGCGTGGCCGGACGGCTGGCGTCGGGAAATGATCAATAAGCCGTTCAATATCTTCCGCTCGGTTCCGTTGTACGCGACCAGGCCTATCGTCCGTCCGGCGTCCAAAACCTACTATCTGGAACAAGCCGCTAGGGATCGGTCCGTGGTTGTGCGCCGCTTGGTGGCAGCGACCTTGGCCCAGGCGTTGGGTCGCGAAAAAGGGGCTGTTTGGGAAGAGTGGCGGCCGTTGCTGGCCCGCCTGAAACAGGACCCTGATCGTTCCACTCGGGAAAGCATCGCCTTTATCCAGCGCCATCTCGCGCAAGAGGGCGGTCCTCTGGTGCCGTTCCCTGAAACACTTTCTGGTGGTGAGAATTTCGACCCCGATCGCATTTCCAACCGGGGCCGCGAGGTTGACCTTTAGAAGCGGCGCTCCGCCTGTCCCTTGATCAGGCCGCCGCCGCCATGGCCTTGGCGAAGCGTTGGAAGGCCGGGCGGTTGGCCAGACGGTTGAGATAGGCGCGGAAGATCGGCTTGTCCTGGAACAGGCCCATGACGTCCATGGCCCAGTACAGCATGACGCCCCACTGGGTGTCGGCGGCGGTGAAGCGGTCGCCGACGGCGTAAGCGTGGGTGGTCAAGGTGCGTTCCAGGTTCGCCACCATGTCCGCGAAGGTGCCGAAGGCCGCCCCCTTGCCCTCGTACTGCCATTGGTTCAGGTGCGCCACCAGGCAGGGATCCGCCACGGCGTCGACGTAAACGACACTGGTCAGGTAGGGGCCGCGGCGCGGATCGTCCAGGGCGGGGGCCAGGCCCGCCCGCGGAAAGGCGTCGGCCAGGTAGAGGGTGATAGCCGCGCGTTCCGTGACCACCACATCGCCTTTGGCCGTGGCGTGGCGGATGGCTGGCACCTTCTTGTGCGGCTGGACGGTGCGATAGCTTTCCGAAGCGCCCCCCTGGGCATGGATGTCGATGATCTCGGTCTCATAGGCGACGCCCAGCTCCTCCAGCAGATAGTGGATGCTGGAGGAGCGGGTGTGCGGGCAGTGGAAGAAGGTGAGCATTCGGGGCCTCCCGGGGTTGGTGTCGGAAGGACCATGACAGAGTATACTGACAGAATATGGCAGTAGCCTGCTGCCCATAAAGCGCGGTCAAGAAAAAGGCGGCGCCCTGGGGACGCCGCCTTCTACTGGGGAAATCCTTGGATGTCGTTTACGACCGGCCCAGGAAGTCCATCTTGCCCAGCTCCACGCCGTTGTGACGCAGGATGTCGTAGGCGGTGGTGACATGGAAATAGAAGTTGGGCGTGGCGAAGAACAGCAGGAAGGCCTGGCCAGGGAAATGCATGTCCTCACCCCGGATCTTCAGGGTGACGGTGCGCTCCTCACTGCCGTCGACCTGGGCCGGGGTCACGCTCTTCAGGAAGTCCACCGTCTTGGCGATACGGGCCTGCAGGTCGGCGAAGGTGGTTTCAGTATCGGGGAAGCTGGGGACTTCAATGCCGGCAAGGCGGGCGACCGCGCCCTTGGCAGCATCGCTGGCGATCTGAATCTGGCGGGCCAGGGGGTGCATGTCGGGGGCCAGGCGGGCGTTCACGAACACCGACGGGTCGATCTTCTTGGCCTCGGCATGGGCCTGGGCCTTTTCCAGGATGGCCGACAGGTTGCCCAGAAGGCGCAGGAACACCGGCACGGACGCCTGGTACATGGAAAGCGACATGGGTGCGCTCCGATCAAGGTTGGAATGTCGGCCAAGATACGGAGCCGCCGCGCGCCGGATGTGCGCCCGGTCACCTTGACACCTGAATTTCACAGGACCGGACTGGCGAACCCCGTCCCTAGAATCGGAAGTTGAGGCCGACGCGGGCCACATGATCGGTCAGGCCCCGGATGTTGCCGGCGTCCTGGCGCAGTTCCAGGCTGGTGTTCAGGGTCAGGGCCTGGCCCCAGCGGCCGGTGGCCACGGGGGCCGCGTAGGTCAGGGCCATGTCGGTTTCCGCCCCGTCCGGTCGCAGGGAAACCCGGGTCGGCACCGTGGTGGCGTAGCCCTGGTCGTCCACGCTGGTCATCAGCAAGGTGGCGCTGCCGGCCACCACCCGCAGGGGCCGGCGCCAGAGGGCCGTCAGGCTGTCGCCCGCCGCGATGGCATCGCGCTGGGCCAGCGCCAGGCCGTAGGACCGGGACAGCAGCGGGCCGATGCCGCTGACCACGCCCTGGACGTTTTCCGATGCCGCGCTGCGCGCCAGGCTGGCATCCACCATCAGGCTGCCGCCCTGCCACAGGGTCATGGCCGTCGCCACCCCCACCGAGACGGTGTTGTTGTGGTCGCCCAGCCCCAGAACGCCGCCGCCGCGATACCGGCTGCCCAGCAGGCCGTCGCGTTCATCCAATAGGCTGGCGGTCAGGCTGGTGGTCCAGCCCCGTGCCAGGGTCCAATTCAGGCCGGCGGCCACGGCGTCGGCCCGGCGGTCCCAGCCGGCCCCCGTCAGCACCGGGCCCCGCCAGGGGTTCCAGTCGGCGCCCAGGTCGCGGCGATCCGTGCTATCCAGCGCCGAGGCGCCCGACCAACTGACGGCCAGCCGCGCGCCGCCCAGGGCGCGGCCCAGCCAGCCGTCCAGATCCGCCCCCAGGGCCGCGAAGCCGCCGCCCTGGGCCAAACCAGTGAGGGCGGTTGACACGCCCAGGGTGCCGGCGGCGTCGGCCACCGCCGTGCCGCCGCCCCACAGCGCCTGCGCGAAGGATGCCGAGGCCGGGAAGCCCCTGCCGGTGGCGAGCGTCAGGCCGCCCTGGCTGTAGGCCAGGGCCCAGCCGTCGCGGCCGGCATAGCCCTCGCGCCCGGCCAGGGGCAGGCTGGCCGGGAAGGCCCGCGCGCTGGCGCCGCCACCGCTGGCATCGCCGGTATAGGCCAGCGTCAGGCTGCCGCCATCGGCGAACTTGCTGCTGCTGGTCGTCACTGTGGGGGCGGGCAGGGCCGCGACGATGGACGAGGCGGACACCGGCTGCTTGGCGACCAGGCCGCTGAGGTTGACGGTGAAGTTGCGCTGATAGCCGTCGAAGGCGGTATAGGCCGCCAAGTGGGCGCTGATGCTGTTCAGCGCGCCCAGCGCGCCGCCGGTGATCAGCGTTCCGCTCAGGCTGGTGACGGGCAGGGACTTGCCGTTGGCCTGCACCACCGACAGCGTTCCCAGCGGCTTGAACGCCGCCGTCAGGTTCATCAGGCCGTTGCCGTACGTGCTGTCCACGCCCTTGGTCCCCATATCGGTGGCCGAGGCGAACAGGACGGCGGTGGCGGTGCCGTTGCGGTACAGCACCGGCCACGTCGCCTCCAGCAAGGCGACGGCGCCGGACACCATGGGCGCCGCCATGGACGTGCCGCTCCAATAGGCCAGGGCGTTGCTGCCGTACTGGATGCCGGGCGCGACGATGCTTTCCCCTGGCGCCATCAGCCAGAGCGAGGCGTAGCTGACCCGCGTGGTGCCGGCGATGGCCGATCCGGTACCGGGCGTGTTGGAAAAGCTGGACAGCTTGTTGGCGCCGTTGACCGACCCGGCAAAGGCCAGGTGGGCCAGCGCGGCGGCGGACAGGCCGCCGGTGTTGGCGCCGCCGTTCAGCACGGTCGCGGAGTTGCCGCCGGCGAACACCAGCACCGCCCCCTTGGCGGCCGCGTAGTTGATGGCGGAGACGATGGCGCTGGTGGGCAGATAGGTCAGCGACAGGTTGATGACCCGGGCGCCGGCGTCGGCGGCCTTGATGATGCCGTTGGCGACATCCACGTCGCTACCGCTGCCGCCGACGTTCAGCGCCTTTTCCGCCAGGATGGTGGCCTTGGGCGCGATCCCGGCCATGCCGCCGCCCGAACTGGTGACGGCGCCGGCGGCGATGGCCGCTGTGGCGGTACCGTGGCCGTTGTCGTCGGTGTAGGCCTTGGGGCAGGTGAAGGTGCGCGCCGCACAGGCGGAGGCGGTGGACACGCGGCCCGTGACGTCCGCCTGGGTCGCCACCACACCGGTATCGACCACGCCGATGGTGATGCCGCTGCCGCCGGTGGCCGCCACCTCAATGGCGTTGGTCAGGCCCAGTTGCGACCACCAGCTGGAGGAGTAGCCCGGCGCGTAGGTCTGCGCAGTCCCCATCCCGGGGACGAAGAGGCCGGCCAGCAAGCCCAACCGAGCCAGAGGACCGAAGGTGGCGCGCGGGCGCGTGTGCTGGGCGGTCATACCATATCTCCCGGGCGCCTTTGGCGGCCCCGCGACCTGCCCGTTCTGGGCATGCGAAGGCGCCCAGTCTAATCCAATTTGCCTAGGCCTGTGCACTGCCATCTGGATAGGTGGCTTTGGTTCGAGGACGGGCGCTGTCGGCAACCGCGTTTGCTGGGTAACAGTAATGCGCAAAAAGCCCCCAAGAAGACTGGAAAAGTATAAAATGGGGCAGTACATAACGAGACCGGCTTGTTGCCAGACTAGAGGGGCCTTCCGCCCGCGACCTGGGTAATCCCCCGGCGCTACGCTTAACGTCTTGGGATACGGGGCGGTTTTCGGGTTTCACGAGGTGGGTCATGGCACTGGAAAAGGCGGGGCGCTGGGCGCCCGATAGCTGGCGGTCTCGGGAAGTGAGGCAGATGCCCTCATATCCGGACATGCAGCGCCTGGAGGCTGTTGAGGCCCGCCTGGCCAATTATCCGCCGCTGGTTTTCGCCGGCGAGGCCCGGCGCCTGAAGGACCATCTGGGGCGCGTGGCCAAGGGCCAGGGCTTTCTGCTGCAGGGTGGCGACTGTGCTGAAAGCTTCGCCGAATTCCACCCCAACAACATCCGCGACACCTTCCGCGTGATGCTGCAGATGGCGGTGGTGCTGACCTTCGGTGGCGCCACGCCGGTGGTGAAGGTCGGCCGCATGGCCGGCCAGTTCGCCAAGCCGCGCTCTGCAGACCTGGAGGAGATCGGCGGCACCGCCCTGCCGTCCTACCGTGGCGACATCATCAACGGCTTCGACTTCACCGCCGACGCGCGGGTGCCGGACCCGGAACGCATGGTCCAGGCCTACAACCAGGCTGCCAGCACCCTGAACCTGCTGCGCGCCTTCGCCCAGGGCGGTTATGCCGACCTGCACAAGGTGCACCAGTGGAATCTCGGCTTCGTTGACCGCAGCCCGCAGGGCGAGCGGTACCGCGATCTGGCCAACCGCCTGGATGAGACGCTGGCCTTCATGGCCGCGTGCGGCATCACCGCGGAAACCACCGCCCAGATCCGCGAGACGGAGTTCTTCACCAGCCACGAGGCGCTGCTGCTGCCTTATGAGCAGGCGTTGACCCGCATCGACAGCACGACGGGCGATTGGTACGACGTTTCCGCCCACATGCTGTGGATTGGCGACCGCACCCGCCAGCCCGACGGCGCCCATGTGGAATTCCTGCGCGGTGTGAAGAACCCCATCGGCCTGAAGTGCGGCCCGACCACCGACCCGGATGAGCTGATCCGACTGATCGACATCCTGAACCCGATGGATGAGGCCGGCCGCCTGACCCTGATCGCCCGCATGGGCCATGACAAGGTGGGCGATAAGCTGGCGCCGCTGCTGCGCCGTGTGCGCGACGAAGGCCGCACCGTGGTGTGGAGCTGCGACCCCATGCACGGCAACACCGTCAAGTCGGCCACCGGCTACAAGACGCGGCCGTTCGAGCGCATCCTGGCCGAGGTGCGGGGCTTCTTCGATGCCTGCCGGGCGGAGGGCGTGCATGCCGGCGGCGTGCATTTCGAGATGACGGGCCAGGACGTGACGGAGTGCACGGGCGGCGCCCAGGCCATCACGGAGCATGCGTTGGCCCAGCGCTACCACACCGCCTGCGACCCGCGCCTTAACGCTAACCAGGCCCTGGAACTGGCCTTCCTGGTCGCTGAGGGCCTGAAGGCCTCCCGCACCGGTCAGCCCCGCCGGACAGAGGCTGCCGAATAAGGGCTGTTTCTGTATCGACATGAAACGGGCGGGGCCTCGCGGCACCCGCCCGTTTTTTCTGCGCTGGGCGGCGGCGATCAAGCCAACGCGGCGTCCAGCGTGATCTCGGCGTTCAGCACGCGGGAAACCGGGCAATTGGCCTTGGCCTCGGCGGCGATGTCCTGGAATTTGCCGGCCTCGATGCCGGGCACCTTGGCCCGCACCGTCAGCTTGACGGCGGAAATGCGCCAGCCGGCACCCTCGCCCTCCATGGTCAGCAGCGCGTCGGACTTGATCTCTTCCGGGGTGAAACCGGCGCCCGAGAGCATGAAGGCCAGTGCCATGCTGAAGCAGCCGGCGTGGGCGGCGGCGATCAGTTCCTCGGGGTTGGTGCCTTTGCCGTCGCCGAAACGGGCGATGTAGGAATAGGGCACGCTGGACAGGGTGGCACTCTGCGTCGTCAAGGCGCCGTCGCCGTCCTTGCCCGTGCCATGCCAGACGGCATTGGCGGTGCGCTTCAACTGGGCCATGCGATCTCTCCTCGATGGGGGGTACACCCTTGGCCGATCTATCGACGGGCCGGGCGATGGGGATAGACTAACAAGCTATCGTGTCAGTTCCATGCGGATGTCCCGCGATGCGCTGGCCGCAACCAGTACGGGCCCGCAATGCATCACTTTCGCCTTCCCTCGTCCGTCTGCCCGGGACATGCCCGGTGACGGGGCGATCGTTTTGGTTGGTGTTGTGCAGCCTTTGGACGGGCGCCGTCCTGCTTCCCGCCACGGATGCGCAATCCCAGGTGTCGTACCAGGATCGGGCCTGGCAGCGGGTGGATCCGGCGACCCTCGCCTTCCGCGGTGAAATCCTGCCCCGGCGTTTCCTGCCGGGGGAACATCCGCTGGGGGATGCCGACCTGCTGGCCCGCAACCTGACGGCGGAGACGCGGACCCTGGTGCTGGATTCCGGTGGCGGCGACGTGACGGTCGCCCTGGCCATGGCGCGCCTGATCCATGAGCGTGGGTTGGATGTCAGGGTTGACGGACGTTGCGCCTCGGCTTGCGCCCTGCTGCCCTTCCTGGCGGGGCGGCACAAAGTGGTGGCACCCGGCGCCGTGGTGGAATTTCACTCCACCAACAGCCTGGATCCGCGCGACACCCCGGACGCGCGCGCCCGGCTGACGCGGGAAATGGAGGCGATCCGCGGACAATTGCCCGACCTGTCGCGGGATGGCGTCACGGTCACGCCGCCAGACCTGGGGGGCGCCACCGTGGATGCCATCCTGGCCGCCCGCCGGGGCAACGCCGCGCAATTGCGTCAGGCCATCGCCGGGCTCTATAGGGAATGGGGGATGGCCCCCGTGCTGCTGGATGACATCGACCGGTCGACCGACGCCTATCTGGCCGGCCATCCCGGTCTGCTGCGGGACCAAGTCTGGTGGTGGTTTCCCTCCAGCCTGATGATGGAGCGCTACGGTGTCACCGGGCTGGACGCCGCTCTGGTGACGGCCGACACGCTGACGCGCCTGGGCCTGGAGGTGGGTGGCATCCACCTGTCGGCGGAGCACCGGCCCTGACGCGTTCCTGCTTATGAACTGTGAGGATCCATCCACCACCGGCGGCTCAGGGTTTTCACGTCGTCCATCTGCCGATCCAGCACGCCCAGCATGCCCCCGGTCCAGGTTTCGAACGCGGCGCCGCCATCCAGGGTCCGCACGTTTTGGGGCAGGGTGCGGATCAGGGTGGCAATGTTCTGTCCTTGCCCGTAGTCATGCCCCAGTTGCCGGAAATAGAACCCGGGCAGGATGAAGCGGGGCGCGCCCCGGTAGGCGAGAACGACCGTGTCGTAGCTGTGTTCGTTGAGCGCGGCGGCGGCTTGCAACAGGACACGCAAGACGTCCAACGGCGTGGCGGTGCGCTGGGCGCCCCACACGTCCACCACCAGCGTCCCCGGCAGGACCAGGGCCCGGTGGTAGGCCACGACGTGGACGGTGCTGTTGGCGGGGTCCTGATCCAAGGCCCGCGCCACGGGCAGGGTGACGCTGGCCAGGTTCCACCCGGCGACCATCGCGGCCACGACGGCCAGGCCCAAGGCCCCTTTCGCCCACTTGATCAAAACCCAACCTCGCCAACCAACGCGTTGGCGTCATGCTAGCGCGCCCAGGAAGGAATGCAATCCACAGGCGTAAAATGCCGCAATATTAATCTGTTAACGGGTAAGATCTTCTACCTTTGTATTCAGACGGGCCGTTACCTGGCTTACAGCACCATGGCTGCGGCCAACCGGAACGGCGCCCGGCTGCGTTGCACCCGCGCCAGCAGCCAGGCACCCTCCAGCGCGATGAAGAATCGCGCCGCGCGTTCGCGCGGATCGCTGACCCCTAGACGCTCGGCATGTCCCGCTGTGCGCGCCGCCCAATCCTCCAGCACCTCCGCCACGACGACGGACAGGCGGGTGGACTCCGGTATGGCACCGATGACCAGGGCGGTGACGGGGCAACCGTCGCGCCAGTCCGACGCCTCGAACCAATCGGCGATGGTGTCGGCCAGGGCGTGCACACCGTCGGCAAAGGTGGGGGCGTCGGCGAACGCCTGGTCGATCATGCGGCCGATGCGGTGGCCCGCCAGCCGGGCCGCCTCTTCCGCCAGCTCTTCCTTGCCGCCGGGGAAGTGATGGTAGAACGAGCCCTTCGGGGCGCCGCTCACGGCGATGATCTCATTCAGGCCGACGCCATTGTAGCCCCTGCGCCGGAACAGGGTCACGGCGGTATCAACGAAGTGCTTCTTGGCATCGGACAGGCGTGGCATGCCTCTTCATGCCAATTGTATGTCGGTCGGTCTAGTGATATCCATTCTATGGTGATCGCCATAGAATGGATCACCAACCGCACGACAAGGGGGGATGGATGCCGGAGGGCGCGGTGGAACAGGCGGTGGACTTCGCCACCCCGGACGGCGCCCTGTTGGCTGGCCGGCTGACGCTGCCGCCTCACGGGCGGGAACCGGCGCTGGCGATCGTCCTGCATGGGGCCACAGGTGTGCCCCGCGATTACTATCGCCGCTTCGCCGCATGGCTCTCCGTTGCCAAGGATGCGGCGGTGCTGACCTATGATTATCGGGATTTCGGTGCTTCCGCCGCCGGTCCGGTCAGCCGGTCGGATGCCACCATGGCCGTATGGGGGGTGGTCGACCAAGCCACAGCGCTGGATCACGTGTGCCAGCGGTATCCCCAAGCCGAGATTTGGGTCGTCGGCCATTCATTGGGCGGTATGTGCCTGCCCTTCCATGCCAGTGCCGGACGCGTGGCGCGGTTGATCGCCGTGGCTTCCGGCCCCGCCTATTGGACCAAGCATCCCTGGCGCTACATGCCCGCGGTCATCGCGTTCTGGTTCCTGCTGGGGCCGCTGGCGACCCTGATGTGCGGCTATCTGCCGGGTCGCCTGTTGGGCCTGGGCGCGGACCTGCCCAAGGGGGTGTTCTGGCAATGGCGGCGCTGGTGCGTGTCCCGTGGCTTCTACCGGGCCGACTGGGGGCGGACCATGCCCCATCCGGTGCCGGACCGCATGACTGGATCGGTGACCTTGGTCGGTATCGCGGATGATGACATGATGCCGCCGGAGAGGGTGCGCCGGTTGGCGGAATTTTATCCCGCCGCGACCATCCGTCACCGCGTCATAACCCCGGCGGAGGCTGGGGCGAAGGCCATCGGGCACTTGCGCCTGTTCGCTGAGCGCAATGCCCAGGCGTGGCCGCTGTTGCTGGAGGGGGGCGTTTAGGCGGCCACGGCCGCCGGCGGCGTCACCGCGCGCTCCAGGCGGCCCAACAGGGTGCCGAACAGGGCGGTTTCCAGGGCGCACATCCGGCCCAGGCGCACCGGGTCCCAGGCGCCCAGCGCCTTCAGCCGGTCCGCCATGTCACCGAGATGGCCTTGCTCCTCCGCCAGCAGGCTTTTCAGCGAGATCCGCGACCCCGTCTGGCGCAGCGCCGTCTCATACAGGTGGTAGAACCACACGGCGCGGAATTCCACAATCAGCGACACATGCAGGTACAGCACCTTTGAGCGAGGCGGCTCACCGGCCAGCGCCTGCTCCACGCCGATGTCCAGCTTCTGGAAGTACAGCCGCCCAGCGGCCGGGGACAGCAAATCAGCCTGGACGTAGTCCAGCGGGCGGCGGGCCACCGCTTCGGCCTGGCGCTTGAAGAAGAAGGCGTGGCGGGCTTCCTCCGCCAGGTGCTTCAGTGTCGGCAGGTCCATGCCGGGACCGTGCTGGGTCGCCATGATCTTGTTGCTGCCCATATGCTCCATGAGCGACAGCTCATTCATGAAGCGGGCATGCGAGAGCGGCGTGCGCAACACATTGGACAGGAAGGCCCGGACCCGGGGAACGAGGGGGGCGTTGTCGGTTTCGAACATGCCCCGCACTGTTTCCAAGGGGACCGCCTCCAACGGGACCGTGTCGGGGGAAACCGCATCCAAAGACTGCTGCATGACCTCAATCCTATTCACTCGGACCTTCACGCCGGCCGGCGCGCCGATTTGGAACTTTGGCGCGGGGCCGCACTGTGCGCGTGCCTTTTGGTGCCGGGCAACATGAATCGCATCCTGTCCAAATAGGGGCCATCATTCGGCGCAGTTATGCCACCATCGGGGGGCAGCCTGACATGGATCGAGGATAACCAGGGTGGATTCCGCCATCATGTCCAGTTTCATCGTGCCCCGGCGCTCCGCCGTTCTGCGCGGCACCATGACCGCGCTGGCGGTTTTATTGGCTTTCTCCCCCGTGATGAACGGCGTGGCGCGGGCCCAGGAAGGACCGTCCGCCTACGACGATGGCGGCGACCAGTACGCCGGCGACCCGCCTACCCGGGTGGGCCGCCTGGCACGGGTGCAGGGCACCGTGTCCTTCCACACCGCCGATGGAACGCAGTGGGACCCCGCCATCCCCAACTACCCGCTGACCAGCGGCAACGCCCTGTGGACCGAGCCGGGTTCCAGCGCCACCGTCGACGTGTCCACCACCCGCCTGGTGATGGACGGGGCCACCGAGTTGGACATCGACACGTTGGACGACCGCAACATGAGCGCCGACTTGGCGCAAGGGCGCGTCTATGTCCGGGTTCGGGGCCTGCTGCCGGGCGAAAGCTACAGCGTGCGCACGCCGCGCGGCACCGTGACGCTGGACGCCCCCGGCCGCTATGAGATCGTGGCGGGCGATACGGAATCCCCGACGCGCATCATCGTGCTGGAGGGCGCGGCGCGCGTCAGCGGCCAGGGACTGTCCCTGAGCCTCAACGGCGGCCAGACTGGGGAGATCACGGGCGACACTCCGCCCAATGTCAATGTCCGGCCCGCCGATCATGATTCCTTCCTTGTCGCCATGCTGCGGGCCGACCGCGTCGGTTCCTCGCCACCACCGCCGGCGGTGGTGGCCGCCATGCCGGGCGCCGATGACCTGGATGATTACGGCAGCTGGCAGGCGACGCCCCAGTACGGCCAGGTCTGGTATCCCCAGGTGGATCCCGGCTGGGTTCCCTATCGTGACGGCCATTGGGCCTACGTCGCGCCCTGGGGGTGGACCTGGATCGACAATGCGCCCTGGGGCTTCGCCCCCTTCCATTACGGACGCTGGGTGGATGTCGGCGGCCGGTGGGCGTGGGCCCCGGCGGGCGCCGTGGTCACCGTCGGCCCGCCGCCCCCGCCGGTTTATGCCCCGGCGCTGGTGGCGTTTTTCGGAGCTGGCGTGGCCATCGGGGTTTCCATCGGCGGTCCCCATTATGCCGATCACCCCCCGGTCGGATGGTGCCCGTTGGGGTGGCAGGAGCCCTACCATCCCTGGTATCGGGCCAGCCCGCGCTATGTCGAATATGTGAACAGGCCGGTGGTGCGCGACATCACGGTCATCCACAATGTCACCAACGTCACGAACGTCACCAATATCACCATCAATAACTTCGCCAATCGCCGCGGCGCCTCGATGATGCCGGCCGATGCCATGGTCGCGGGGCGTTTTGGCCCGCGCGACGGCGGCGCGCGCCCCTGGGATGGCCGGCAGTTCGCCGACGCCCGCATGGTGGTGGGCCGGCCTCCGGTGCAGCCGACGGCCGCCACCCTGGGCGTCACGCCCCAGATGGCGCAGCGCCTGCACCTGCCGGGGCCGCCGCCAGGCATTGGGGGCGGTCAGCCCCCGCCCAGCCCCGGTCCCCAATTCCAGCCCCATCCGCCGGGTGGTCCGTCCCGTCCCCTGGACCTGCGTGGCCCCGGCGGTGGACCCCATCCCGACGCCGCCCAGGCGGGCGCTTTCCGCCCTGGCGATCCGCGGGGTGACAGGCCGGGCTTCGATCATGCCGGGGGCATCCGCGCCCTGGACCGTCGCGCCGATGAGCCGGGCTTCCGCTCCAACTCTCCGGCGCCCAACCCATCCTCGCCCAACCCCATGGCACCCAACGCCCCGGCACCCAACGCCGCCGCGCAGGGGCGGCCTATGACCCAGCCTGGCGCGTCCCCGGCGAGCCCGCTGCCACCGTTGGCCAACCACAACCAACCGCCCGGCCCGCCCGCTTGGCGCGGCCGCCCCGGTCCGTCGATGGAGCCGTCGGCGCCCCATTCACCCACGCCGACTCCACCCGCGCCTGGCCAGTCGGCCGCCCCGCCGCCGCAACACCCGGCGCCGGCCCAGCCGCAACCTCAGTCGCAGGCGGCGCACCAGCCTGAACGGCCCCAGCAGGATTTCCAGAGGGATTTTCACCGGGACTTCCAGCGGGATTTCCGGCGGGACACTCCTCAGCCGGCCGGACGGCCGGAGGGGCCTCAGATGCGGCCGCAATCACCGCCGGAACCCCAGCCCCACAGGGACGCGGAGCATCGGCCCCAGCCCCCGCAAATGCCGCCGCCGCACATGCCGCCGCCCCAGGCGCGGCCGGAGCCGCCACACGCGCCCCCGCCGCAACAGCACCCGCAGCAGCCCCAGCATCATCCGGAGCCGCAGAAGCCGCAACCTGCACCGGGGCGCAACAATGATGCGCCCCAGCCCCATAGTCCCTGACCCGACAGCCCCGGATCGCTATCTCAGGCCTGGTCCGCCGCCCGGAAGCTGTCGTGGTGGCGGATGACCTCCTTGATGATGAAGGTCAGGAACTTGGTCGCGAAATCGGGGTCCAGGTTCGCCCCCTCCGCCAGGCGGCGCAGGCGTTCGATTTGCGCCGCCTCCCGGCCGGGGTCGCTGCTCGGCAGGTCGATACGCGCCTTCAGCGCGCCGACCTGCTGGGTGCATTTGAAGCGCTCCGCCAGCATATAAATCAGGGCGGCATCGATGTTATCGATGCTGTCGCGCAGGCGCTTCAGCTCGGGATGGATGGCGGGGGCAGGGTGCTCGGCGCCGGACATGGCCACTCCTCAGAATTCGCAGACGGCGCCGACAGTACAGTCCAGCGGCCGGGATCGTCAGTGAAAATTATAAGCGGCTGTTTATAACAAACGATCGCAGCTACCCCAAAAGGTGGAAGGGTCGGTCCGGAAATCCGGGGAAAAGCGTACTGAATTTGCGTCAGCGCTTCGGGCCGGGGGGCGTGGCCCGCCCCGGGATGGTCTTATTGAATCCCGCGGCGCGGCGTTTTTTCGCCACCTTTGGGCGGTCTTCTGAACAGGCCCGGAAGCACCGGGAACTGTTTCTGTCAGAAGGATTGAGATCATGCCCGTCCTGACCCGCCCCACCACCAGTGGTCCGTCGCCCGCCGGACAGTCCTGGGGCCAGTCCTGGCGCCGTCGCGGGATCGCTGCCCTGACCTTGGCCTTCGGCCTGGCGTTGGCGCCGCTGATGACGGCGGGCAGCGCCCAGGCGGAGGTGGTGCATCACCGGGCGGCTCACCGCCCCCATCATCACCACCACCATCACCATCATCACGCCGTGCACCATGTTCACCACCGGGTGGCCCACCCGCACGGCTAATCCCGACATAGGCGCCGCGGCGCCTGTAATGCGCGCCCCGGTGGAACCGGACGGTTCCCCGGGGCGTTTCAATACGGACACGAGTTCAAGCCGGCGGGGGCTGGCGTTAAGCCCTTGGCGGAGCAAAGGACATAGGTCCACCAGCACCACATTATTTGCCGTGTTGCGACTTCTTTTCGCCACCTTTGGCCGCTCCCCTGACGGCACCCCTCTCATGAGACCCTTTCAATGAGGAATGGAGGACGACCCATGTTCACGAAGTTGACCACCGCGGGATGGGCCCGCACGGCGACCGCGCTGACCCTGGCCGCTGGGCTGGCGTCCGCCCCCGTTCTGAATGCCGCCGCCTGGGCGCAGACCGCGCCGCCGGAGGGCACCCCCATGCCGGGCACGCCGCAGGCGGGGGATACCCAGCCGCCGGGCCCGGATGCAACCACTCCCAGCCCGTCCAATGCCCACAGCCTGCCGGCCGACCGGGGCGGCCCGGACATGTCCTCGCCCTCCCCCATGCCGCCGGCGCCGTCGGACCAGAGCGGCCCCATGGCGTCCCCGTCCGCCCCGGCGGTGACGGAGAAGCCGCCGGTGGTCCAGCCCTTGCCGCCGCACGACCCCAACGATGACAAGGGCAAAGCCCACAAGGCCTCCAAGAAGTCCGGCAAGCACACCTCCCACCACAAGAAGATGGACGGTGATGACGGGGACGCCACCCCGTCCGGCGACAGCGGCACCACCGGCCAGTCGGACATGCCGCACCTTTAACGACCTATTCGCACGCCGCTTGGTGTGAATGGCAAACCCCCGAGGCTCCGCCCCGGGGGTTTTGTCGTTGGGGGACGGGTCTGGGCGCCAGGGAATGAATTGTGATGATGGCATATTAATCGTATAATTAGAGCGTAAGGCGGCATCCCGCCCAACAACGGGTCCCACGGTATAACGGGGCCGGAACGGAGGAGACGTTCGATGCGAAAAATGATCTTGGCCCTGGCGGCCCTGCTTTTGGTACCGCTGCTGACGCTGGCCCATCCGGCCAAGGCGGAGGATCGCAAGGATCCGCCCCGCCAGCCCAACGGCCTGGCCCTGACCCCGCCCATGGGCTGGAACACCTGGAACAAATTCGCCTGCGAGATCAACGAGGAGGTGATTCGCAAGGCCGCCGATGCCCTGGTGAGCAGCGGTATGGCCTCCGTGGGGTACAAGTACGTGGTGATCGACGATTGCTGGCACGGCGCGCGCGACGCCCACGGCGACATTCAGGCCGACCCGGCGCGCTTTCCGTCGGGCATACGGGCGCTGGCCGATTATATCCATGCCAAGGGCTTGAAGTTCGGCATCTATTCCGACGCGGGCCGCCTGACCTGCGCCGAGCGGCCGGGCAGCCTGGGGCATGAATACCAGGACGCGGCCCAGTATGCAGCCTGGGGGGTGGATTACCTGAAATACGACTGGTGCTTCACCGGCACGCAGGACGCCAAGGCAGCCTACACCCTGATGAGCGACGCGTTGCGCGCCTCGGGTCGCGACATCGTCTTCAGCATGTGCGAATGGGGCACCGCCAAGCCCTGGCTGTGGGGTCGCAACGTCGGCAACCTGTGGCGCAGCACCTGGGATATTTACGACGGCTGGCAGGGCAGGCAGGGCAATTCGCTGGGGGTGATGGATATCCTGGACCAGATGGCTGACCTCTACCCCTACGCCGGCCCTGGCCATTGGAACGACCCTGACATGCTGGAGGTCGGGAACGGCGGCATGTCGGATACCGAGTACCGCGCCCACTTCAGCCTCTGGGCCGTACTGGCCGCCCCGCTCATCGCGGGCAATGACTTGACCAACATGACGCCGGCCATCAAGGCCATCCTGACCAATACCGAGGTCATCGCGGTGGACCAGGACCCCTTGGGCGCCCAAGGCCGCCGTGTGGCCAAGCAGGGGGACCTGGAGGTTTGGGCCCGACCCCTGGCCAGCGGCGACAGGGCCGTCGTCCTGCTGAATCGGGGCACGGCGCCCGCGACGATCACCGTCAACTGGCCGGACCTGGGATATCCGGCGAAGCTGCCGGCCAAGGTGCGTGACCTGTGGCAGGCCAGGGACCAGGGTACGTCCAAGGGCAGCTACACCGCCGAGGTGGCGGGGCACGGCGTCGTCATGGTGACGATCCGCCCCGCCGTCTGACGCCCCCGCGCCCCTTTTTGCCGACGGGTGCCGCAGCCTTGCCGCGTGTCAGTGCCTCAGTAGCGCGGGAAAAAGGGGCGGGTTGGCATCATGGGGGTTATGCGGAATCGAGCCCGGAGTCCGGGGCGGTGGCTGGGGCTGGCTTTTGCCGTGGGGGCATTGGCCGCCCTTGCCGCGTGCGTCGACATTCCGGACGGCGCGCCGCTGCCGGACGCCGCGGCGCCACCCCCACCGGCCTATGTGGCCGACGCCGTGCCGCCGCCCCTGATCCTGGTGTCCATCGATGGCTTCCGGGCCGACCTGATCGACCGGGGCCAGACGCCCACGCTGTCGGCCCTGGCGGCCGATGGCGTGAGGGCCCAGGCCATGCGGCCGTCCTTCCCGTCATTGACCTTTCCCAACCATTACACGCTGGTGACGGGGCTTTATCCCGATCACCACGGCATTGTGGACAACACCATGGAGGACGGGGTGCTGGGGCGCTTCGCCCACAGCGACCGCGACGCCGCGGGCGATGCCCGCTGGTGGAACCAGGCGACGCCCCTGTGGGTCAGCGTGCAGGAAGCGGGACGGCACAGCGCCACCGTGTTCTGGCCGGGGTCCGAGGCGCCCATCCAGGGAGTGCGGCCTGACCATTGGCTGCCCTTCGATGCCAAGATGACGCCGGACCAGCGGGTGGACGCCGTGCTGGGTTGGCTGGACCTGCCGGGCGACCAGCGACCCGCTTTCCTGACGCTTTATTTCGATCAGGTCGACCATGCGGAGCATGAGGCCGGGCCGGCCAGCCCGGCGGCCGACGCGGCTGCTGCCCTGGTGGACCGGGCACTGGCCCGACTGGTGGAGGGGTTGAAGCGGCGGGGACTGTTCGATAGGGTAAACTTGGTCATTGTCTCGGACCATGGCATGACCGCCACGTCGCCGGACCGTCGTATCGTGCTGGATGACCGGGTGGACATGGCCGCGCTGCATGTGGTGACGACTGGTCCGCTGGCGACCCTGAGCGTCGCCCCCGCCCGGCCGGAGGTGGCGGCCCGCCTGCTGAGCCGGCAGGACCATATGGAGTGCTGGCGCAAACAAGACGTGCCGGCGCGTTTCCACTATGGCCGCAACGAGCGGGTGCCGCCCATCCTCTGCCTGGCGGACGAGGGCTGGGTAATCACCACCCGCGCCACCCTGGCCGCGCGCAAGGACAAGCCGGCCACCTTGGGCGAACACGGCTACGACAACGCGCTTCCCGCCATGCGCGCCCTGTTCGTGGCCCACGGCCCCGCCTTCCGCCACGGCGTGGTGGTGCCGGAATTTCCCAACGTCGACGTCTATCCCCTGCTGGCCCGTTTGGTGAGCATTCGGCCCGAACGCAACGATGGCCATGTCGAGGACGTGCTGGACATGTTGCGCCCGGGGTTCTAGCGACAATCTAGAACTCGAAGCCCAGGCGTACGTTTCCCCACAGGCGGCGGTCCACCACGATGGGGCAGTCGATTTCCTTCATGCGCCGGATGCGGCCGTCACCCTCGTCGCGGTGATAGGCCTGGATCAGGAAGGGGCGGCTGTTGCGCGCCGCCGCCAGCGCCGTGCGGTCCATGTAGCGGCGGCGGCCCCGGGCCCCGTCGTAGGCTCCAGGGCCGGTGTTGTGGGTGGGCACGTAGCCGTTGGTTGCCGTCGCCACACAGAAGACGATCCGCCGGTCCAGGTCCAGCACCGGGTCCTGCAAGGGCGGGAACACCGCGTCCGCCAAAGCGGCATAGGGGGCGGTGAACTGCTCCGGCACCGTTCCGGGAATAGGCTCCAGCCCCTGGTCGAACAGCGCGTCCTGGTCAATGCGGCCGTCCCGCAGCGCCTGGGCCAGAGCCCGGGCCATGCCGGCGGCGACTTCCTGCGCGGCGGTGATCAGCACCTCATCGGCCGCGATCATGGCATGGTATACCGCCGCCAGCCGCCCCCGGATCGCGCCATCCAGATCCAGGAACCGTACATGCAAGCCGGCGGGGCTGCGGCCGGCCAGGTCGCAGGCCAGGTCGCCGACGCCATCCAGGTGGAGGGTTACGGCCGTCCCGTCGGATGCCGCGGCCCTCTCCTCACCGTCCGGCAGGGCCACCGCCCCGCCCAGGGATAGATCCGTGACCCGGGCCGCCAGGCGCCGTCCATCCAGGGTGAGGGTCGCGGGCAAGTCGCACGGGATGCGGTCGAACGCGCGTCGGTCCCCCGCCACCGACTGGCGCAGCACCATCAATAGGCGCGTCTTCATCTCGCCGACCGCCTGGTTGGTGGCGGCGACCTGGCGGCTGACCGTGCCCGCGGCCAGGCAAACGGTCTCGGCCTGCCCCCGGATATGATCCACGCTGCCTGAGACCTGGTTGGCGACGTCCGCGGATTGCGCCGCCCCGCGTCCGATCTCGGCATTGGCGGCGGCTTGTTCCTCGACCGCCGCCGCCGTGGCCGTGGCCGCCTGGTCAATCAGCTCGATGGTGCGGATGACGGCGTCCAGCGCCTGGACACTGCCATCCATGGCGCCGGCGATGTCGGTCACCTGCCGGGCGATCTGGTCCGTCGCCCGGGCGGTTTGGGCGGACAGGCTTTTCACCTCCCCCGCCACCACGGAAAAGCCTTTGCCGGCCTCGCCCGCGCGCGCCGCCTCGATGGTGGCGTTCAGCGCCAGAAGGGTGGTCTGGCTGGCGATGTCATGGATCAGGGCCAGCACCTGGCCCACCTCCGCCGCGGCGGTTTCCATGCGCTGCAGGGCGCGGGCGGCGTTGCGGGCGTCCTCCACCGCGCGGCGGGCGATGTCGCTGGAGCGGGCCGCCTGGCTGGCGATCTCCGTTCCGGCCGCCCCTTGCTGCTCCGCCGCGGCGGCCACGGTGGTGGCGGTGCCGCTGGCTTGCGCCGCAGCGGTTGCCACCACCACGGTATCCTGGCGCACCTCCTGGATATTGCCCAGCAGCCCGGTCACGGCGGACACCACCTCCGCCGAGGTTCGGTTGATGTCCCGCCAGGTGGCCTCCAGGTCGCTCTCGATCAGCTGGCAGGTTTCCAGCAGGGCGCGTCGGCTGGCCTCCCGGCTCCGGGTTTCCAGTTCCGCGCGCTCGCGCGCCTGATAGGCCAGGATGGCGCGCAGGGCGCGCAGCCGGGCGGCGGCGGGTTGGAAATCACGCAGGGGCGGCAGGTCGATGACGCGCAGATGGTCGCCCTGGATCAGGGCATCGATGTCCTGGCGCTGCCGCTGCAGGATGCCACGGATGCGCCGCGCCAGCAGCCAAGCCTGGACCAGCGCGCCCGGCACCGCAAAGGCCACGGCCGCCATGATCGGCGCCCCCGCCGCGACGATCCCCAGCCCGGCGATGGGCATCAATGCCAGGCCCGCCAGGCGGGCGTCCAGCGTACCCAGCCAACGCAGGGCCGCGTGCACGGGCCCCCTTCGCAGGACTTGGCCCCCCAGCAAGCGCAGGCCGCGCCCACCCTGGCGAAGCGTGGCGTATAGCCGTTCCGCCGCCGCGACATCCGCCCGGCTGGGTTTGGTGCGGATGGAAACGTATCCGGTGATCCGGCCGCCCTCCTGCACCGGGGTGACGTTGGCCCGCACCCAGTAATGGGCACCCGACTTGGCGCGGTTTTTCACCACCCCTTCCCAAGGCTGGCCCGCCTGTACCGTGGCCCACAGGTCGGCGAAGGCGGCCTTGGGCATGTCCGGGTGCCGGACCAGGTTGTGGGGCGCGCCCAACAGTTCCGCTTCACTGAAGCCGCTGGTGGCGACGAAGGTCTGATTGACAAAGGTGATCCGTCCTTTGTCATCGGTTCTGGAAACCAGCATGTCCCCGTCACGGATGGGGACTTCCTGCTGGGTGACGGGGCCGTTGTTGCGCATGTCGTCTCCTGCCAAGTCTTGGCGGTGGCGGCGTTTTTCGGCCTTTGTCCTTTATTTCAGGTGTTTGTGATTGATGTGGCGCAAAGCTATACTAAAGAGTGTGGGCGATTTATTTGGGGAATAATGCGCCCTGTTACTCTTGCGGTGACTGACGTCCTGGTGTCGTCAGCCCTTGGCCCCCGTCCGGGCCAGCAAGTCTGCCAGTTTGTCCTGCCACAGGACGGCCCAGGTATGGCTGCCGTGGCCATGGGTCTGATCGCTGGCCGGGATCAGGATGAACTGGCCGTGGGGAATGCGCTTCACCAGCTGTTCGGCGATGCCCAGTTCCGGCGGGTTGATGAAATCGTCGCCGGAGTTGACCCACAGCACCGGCGCCTTGATGGTTTCCAGCTTTGGCGATGGATCATAGGTGCGTGAGGCGTCCAACTGGTAAATCAGGTCGTTGGCGTCGATGTGATCCATCTGGGCGTGGGTCAGGGTCTCCACCGCCTGGTCGGCCGCGTCCCGCGTGGGATAGGCCTTCTGCATCTGGATGGGTGCGCTGCCGGCGACGACCAGCAGGCTGGCGGCGGTGCGCAGGCCCTGCTGGGGCTGGGTCTTGTACTCGCCTCCCTGCCAGGCCGGGTCGGCCTTGATGGCGGCGATAGCCATCTGGCGCCACAGGCGGTTGCGTCCCGCGATGGTCTGCGGCAGGCAGGCCAGAGGCATCAGCGCGTCCATGGCGTCGGGGTAGGTCTCACCCCAGACGAAGGCGTGCATGCAGCCCATGGACGTGCCCATGACCAAGCGCAGATGGTCCACGCCCAGCTTGGTCACCAGCTGATGCTCCAGCGCCACCATGTCGTCGTAGTCGTACTGGGGGAAACGGGCGCGCAGGCCGTCGCTGGGCTTGCTGGACTTACCGTGGCCCACGTCGTCGGGCAGGATGATGTAATAGCGTGCCGGGTCCAGCACCCCACCGGGCTGGAACAGCACGTCGCTGAACTGCGGACGCAGGAACTGGGCGCCGGTGCCACCCGTGCCGTGCATGATCAGGATGGCGTTGTCGACACGGCCTTTGGCGTCGCGGTGCGGCGTGCCCAGGGTGGTGTAGTGCAGGCGCACCTCCGGCAGGGTCTCCCCAGTCCCGAACTTGAAATCCGTCACCGTCACGTCGCCCTCTCGGGTGACCGGCGCCACCGGCCCGGCGGCGAGGGCCGTGGCGCCGGCCAGCAGGGCGGCGCCGAGCATCAAGGGCGCCCAAACGGCGCGGGCGACGGATCGGATCATGGCGTGAAGGCTCCAGGCGGTTTCTTATCGTATGCAATATACGGTGATGACCCGGGAGCCAGGTATAGGCCGTTGGTCAGGAACCGCTGGATCAGCGGGCGGTGGAGGGGCCGCGCGCCGCGATGGCCTTGTGCGCCCTGTCCAGGAACCCATGGGACAGGGCGTGGTACACGGCCTCAGCCCCCATCATGCGGGCAGCACCACAGCCGATCAGGCTGCCGGCCATGATGGGCACCGCCATGGCGTGGTTGCCCGTCATCTCCAGCACGATGACGAAGGCGGTGATGGGCGCCTGCACCACCCCGGCGAAATAGGCGACCATGCCCACCAGCACCGCGACCTCGCCATTGGCGCCGGGCAGCAGGTGCCCCAGTTCCGCGCCCAGACCCGCTCCCACGGCCAGCGAGGGGGAGAAGATGCCGCCCGGGATGCCGCTGACGGATGATAGGGCGGTGGCCAGCCACTTGGCCGGCCCGAAGACGGGGGAAACGGCGGCCGCCGCCTGCGGATGGGATGCAGCCTCCAGCAGGGCCTTGGCCTGGGCATAGCCGGTGCCATAGGTGTCGCCGCCGGTGGCCAGGCCCAGCAGGGCCAGGACCAGGCCGCACAGGGCCGCGAAGGGAACGGGGTGGGCCTTGATCCAGCGCCCCACCCGGCCGGCATGGCCGGGCCAATGGCCGATTCCCTTGGCCATGCGCACCACCACGCGGCTGAAGGAGCCGCCGGCCAGGCCGCCGACCACCCCGCACAACGGTACCAGGACCCAGTCCTGCCAGGTCGCCATGTGGGCCGTGCTCTGGCCGAAATAGAGATAGTCGCCCTGGATGGCCAGGGGGGCGGCGCCCGCCACGGTCACGGCGGCCAGCACCAGGGCGCCGGTCCGCATGTCGAAGCCGCGCCCCATCTCCTCGATGGCGAAGACGATGCCGGCCAGCGGCGTGTTGAAGGCGGCGGCCACGCCGGCGGCGCCACCGGCCAGCAACAGGCCGGGGAAGCGGCCGCCGAAGGTGGCGCCCACCCGGTGCATGAGCGACGCGCCCACCTGCACCGTCGGCCCCTCGCGCCCGATGGAGGCGCCGACCGCCAGCCCCACCAGGGTCAGCACGATCTTGCCCACCGCCAGGCGGATGGACACCAGCGCCGTCCGCTCCCGCTGGTCGCGCAGCTCACGCGCGGCGATGGCCTGGGGAATGCCGCTGCCGCCGGCGTTGGGGAAATAGCTCCGCGTCAGCCAGGCCGACAGCGCCAACCCCGCCGGGGTCAATAGCAGGGGCAGCCAAGGGCGCCCGGCGGTGGCAGCGCCGAACAGTTCCTGCGCCTTGTCCGCCAAGGCGGCGAAGACGACGGCCGCCAGACCCACCAGCACGCCGCCGCCCCAGAACACCAGGCGCCGCTGCCAGCCCTCGCGGGAAAACCACAGGCGCCGCGTCCGTCGATATGCTGCCAATGCCATGGGGAACGGCCCCTTCTGGGGAAAACGTGTTTGGGACAGGATGTGTCGGAGAATTCAGCCTAGACCAGGATTTCGTTGGCGGCGACCTGATCCTGAGCCTGGATAAGGGGGAGCAGGGCCGCCGGCCGGGCATGCCTGGCAGCGGGCGGCTTATGGCATGTCCGCTTAGGCGGTTCCAATGGTGTAGGGTGCGGCGAAGTGACCAACCACGCCCGCTGCCCTCGCGCCGGGCTGAGTCCCCAAGGAAGTGACCGCCCATGTCCGATAGGCCCAATGCAGACGATCGCGCCCGCATCCTATTGGGCCAGGCGCACGATCGGTTGGGGGCAGGTGACCTCGCGGCGGCTGAAGCGCTGTGCCGTGACGCCGTGATCCTTGATCCCGCCTGTGCCGGCGCCTGGAATATCTTGGGCGCCCTGTTGCTGCGGCGGCGCGACCCCGCGGCCGTGGACAGCTTCGCCCAGGCTGTCCGCCACGCCCCGCGAGTGCACGAACACCACCGCAATCACGCGGCCGCCCTTAACCTGTTGGGCCGGGCTGCAGATGCGGAGGCGGTGCTCAGCCGTGCCCTATCCCTTCTGGGGCCTGATGGGGGGCTGCTATGCGCCCTGGGGGATGTCCGCATGGCCCGGGGCGACGCCGCCGGCGCCGTCACCGCCTATCGCGCGGCCCTGGACCATCTTCCACCGGGGCCAGAGCGGGTGCGGCGGCAAGGTAGTTTGGTCCGCGCGTTGTCCGCCTGCGGCTGGTGGGACGAGGCCTTGACCGTGGCGCGTGACCGGGTGGCCGCGTCCCCTGACATGCTGACCTGGCGCGATCTGGCCAACACACTGATGGCGGCCGGACAGCCGGACGCCGCGGTGGAACCGGCGCTGGCCGCCGTGGCCTTGGCGCCCGACCAGGCCGATTTGCGCGTCATCGCCTCCGCCGCGCTGACCGACGCCAACCGTGTGGACGAGGCGGAGGCGCAGGTGTCCGCTGCGCTGGCGCTGGCGCCGGACATGGCCGAGGCGCACGCCAACCGCGGTTTCATCGCCTTGCGCCACGACGATGCCGCCGGTGCGGCAACCGCCTTCCGTGCCGCCCTGGACGGCACACCGGCAAGCGGCGCCGCCACGGTGGCGGCCGCGCAAGAGGGGCTGGGGATGGCCTTGCTGCGCCAGGGCGACATCGCCGGCGGCGTTCCACACTTCGCTTGGCGCTACCGCGCGCCGGGCATGCGCCCCGCCCTGCCCGGGGTGCCGGAGTGGGATGGCGTGGTGCGCCCCGGTGCCGCGCTGGTGGTGACGGCGACGCAGGGTTTGGGCGATGCCATGCACTTCATCCGATATGCCCCGCTTCTGCGTCAGGCGGGCATGCGGGTCGTTTTCCGGGGGATGGAGGCCCTGGTCGATTTATTGAACGCATCCGGTGTGGTGGAGTCCGCGGGACCCTTGGCCCAGCCGCTTCCCCCAGGCACCGAGTGGGCACAGGCGGATTGCTTGGCGCTGCTGCCCCTGGCGGCGACATCGCTGGGTTTCGCGGCCGGGACCATACCCTATCTGGCGCCCCCGCTGTCCGCCACCCAGCGCTGGGCCGGGGCGCTGGCGCCGCTGCCACCGTTCCGCGTCGCCTTGGCATGGGCGGGGTCAACCCGCTTTGCCTATCACCGGCATCGGGCACCGCGACTGGCACCGTTGCTGCCCCTGCTGGACGATCCGGCCTTGGCGGGGCGGGTGGGGTGGGTCAGCGTCCAGACCGATGATGGCCGGCGCGATCTGGCGACGGTGGGCGCCACCCTGGCGACGCGGGGCGATTTCCTGGACTTGGGCGCCGGCTTGCGCACACTGGCCGATACCGCCGCCATCCTGATGCAGGCGGACCTGGTCATCGCTCTGGATACGGGGGTGGCCCATTTGGCCGGGGCTTTGGGGCGGCCGTTGTGGCTGATGCTGGATACGGGCAGCGAATGGCGCTGGTTTTCGGGCCGGACCGACAGCCCCTGGTACCCCACCGCCCGCCTGTTCCGTCAGCATAGCCCCGGTGACTGGGCCGGGGTGGTCGATGACATGGCGGGCGCGCTGCGGACCCTGGTTGCGCAATGACGGCGGGCGGACAGGTGGTCCGGTCCCGCCGTCATCGTCTGCCCGATGGTTACTTGCCGTCCTTGGGCGTGCCGGTACCGTTGAACGGTTCCGTCTTGCCGCCCATGCTGGCGCAGGTGCCGGCCTTTACGGCCTTCCAATCCTGGCCGTCATAGTTCTTGGTGGATTGCCCGGCGCAGGAATGGGTGCCGGCGGCGTTGGCGCAGCTGTTCTGCCCGGCCTTGGACACGCCGTAGCACTTCTCGGTGCTGTCGGCGGCATGCGCGGGTGCGGCGAACGCCGCCAGCGCCAGGGCGCCGGCCAGTGCGACCGCGACGGTGGCCGCGGTCTGGGGTGCGGCCGGGTTAGCGGGGACCTGCCGGATGGGGGACGGAACGCGGGAATGAGACATGGCCTTCCTCCTGTTGGGACCGGACAGCGACCCTCGTGGCCCGCGCCGGATAGCGCGAAGATAAGGGCAGGCGCGACCGGTTGCAAAACGCCCTTTGGCTGGATCGTGCGGCAAAACGCATAATGGTCGGCGCCGGGTCGCGGCACCATGCCCGTGCAAGACGTAGACGCCCCCAAGGAAACGACGCCCCATGACCGACCTGCTGCCCGCCGACGATCTGGTGCGCTATGCCGTGGGCCTGCATAAGGCCGGCCGGCATGAGGCCGCCGAGGCGATCTTCCGCCAGGTGCTGGCGCGGGACCCGGGCCGCGGCGACGCCGCGCACCTGTTGGGCATGGTCCTGGCGCAGACCGGCCGCCTGAAAGAGGCGGAGGCCCACATCCGCCAAGCCCTGGCGCGTTTCGATGCCATGGCCGACCTGCATGCCAGCCTGGGCCTTGTCCTGGCGGACCTGCACCGCCTGGACGAGGCGGTGGCGTGCTGGCGGCGTGCGCTCGCCCTGGCGCCTGCCGACACCGCATGGGCGGAAGAGATACGGGGACGCCTGGCCGCCGCCACCAAGGCGCTGCCTATGCCGCCGCCAAAAGGCGACGCGGCGGCCCTGCTGGCTTTGGCCCGGCAGCGGCTGCGCGCGGATGATCTGGGTGGGGCGGAGCGCCTGTGCCGGGAGGCGTTGGCCGAGGACGACAGCTATGCCGACGCCTGGAACATGTTGGGTGTGCTGGCCCTGCAGACACGGGATGAGGCCGCCATCGACCATTTCGCGGCGGCGGTGCGACATGCGCCGCAGGTCGCGGCCCACCGCGCCAACCATGCCACCGCCCTGTATCAGCTGGGCCGCCTGGCCGACGCGGCCGAGGTGGTGAACAATGCCCTGGTGGTGATCGGGGCCCGCGCCAGCTTGCTGGCGCACCTGGGCGACATCCGGTTCGCCCAGGGGGACAGCTTCGCCGCCGCCGCCGCCTATCGGCTGGCGCTGGAGCATCTGGACCGGGAGCAGGACCAAGGCATGGCGCCGGAGGTGGAGCGCCCCCGGGTCCAGGGCAATCTGGCCCGCGCGCTGTGCGCCTGCGGCTTGGCCCGCGACGCCGCGGCGGTGGCCCGTGACCGGGCCTCGTCGGCGCCCGGCATCGACGCCTGGCGGGACCTGGCGATCACCCTGCTGGCGGCCCACGACGCCGACGCGGCGATCGAGCCCATCCTGCGCGCGGTGACGGCGGCGCCCGAGCGGGCCGACCTGCGGGTGACGGCCGCCGCCGCCTTCATCGACGCCAACCGCATCGATGAGGCGGTGGCCCATGTCGCCACCGCCCTGGACCTGGACCCCGGTTCCGCCGAAGCGTATGCCAACCGCGGCTTCATCGCCTTGCGACGGGGCGACGCCGTTGCGGCGGCGGCGGACTTCCGCGCCGCCCTGGACCGGCACCCGCCCACGCGGGACGCCAACATCGCCGTCCTGCACCAGGGGTTGGGCATGTCCCTCCTGCAACAGGGGAACATCGCCGCTGGCGCGCCCCATTTCGCCTGGCGTCGCCACATGCCGGGCCTGGGGTCGGCGCTGCCCGGTTTACCGGAATGGGATGGCACGGTGATGCCGGGCGCCCATCTGGTCATCACCGCCACCCGGGGGCATGGCGACGTGCTGCACTTCATCCGCTATGCCCCCTTGCTGCGGGCGGCGGGCATGCGCGTGGTGTTCCGGGGCATGGACACGCTGCTGGACCTGATCGCCGCGTCCAACCTGGTGGAGGAGGTGGGCCCGTTGGGCCAGCCCCTGCCGCCACCGTGGCCGGGCGGCCAGTGGGTGCAGGCGGATTGCATGGCCCTCCTGTCTCTGGCCGGGACGCCGCTGGGCTGGGCCGGGCACACCGTCCCTTACTTGACGCCGCCGCCCGACGCCGTGGCCCGCTGGCACGGCGTGCTGGATATCCTGCCGCCGGTGCGGGTCGCCCTCAGCTGGGCGGGCTCCACCCTGTTTCCCTATCACCGTCACCGGTCGCCGCGCCTGGCGCCCCTGCTGCCGTTGCTGACCGATCCGCGCCTGGCGGGCCGGGTGGGCTGGGTTTCGGTGCAGACGGACGATGGGCGGCGGGACCTGGACACGGTGGACCTGCCCCTGGCGGCGCGGGAGGACTTCCTGGACATGGCCGATGGCCTGCGCAGTTTCGCCGACACCGCCGCCGTCCTGGCCCAGGTGGATCTCGTCATCAGCATGGACACGGCCGTCGCCCACCTGGCCGGGGGCCTGGGGCGCCCCCTGTGGCTGATGCTGGACACCGGGGCGGAATGGCGATGGCTGACCGCGCGCGCCGACAGCCCCTGGTATCCCACCGCCACCCTGTTCCGCCAGGCGCGGCCCGGCGACTGGCCGGGTGTCGTCGCGACGTTGGCCGATGCGCTGGCCGCCCATGTCGGGTCCGTGCCGACGCCAGCCGCCCTTGGGTCAGGTCATTCGGGTTAGGGGCGGGCCTCAGCGCTTGAAACCACCGACATCTCCGCCCCATCGTTTCGGGGTGAGGTGACGATGCTGGACTTGACGGGCGTTTTTGATCGGTCGGGGGCGCTGCCCCGTCCCCCCTATCGCGGTCTGTGGGCGGAGTTCTGGTCCTTGCCCACCTATCGGCCCGCGCCGCCGCCGGCGGTGCCGCCCGGCGACCGGACCGTCCTGGTGATTCCCGCCTTCCTGACCGCCGATCCCTTCACCCAGCCCCTGCGCCAATTCCTGACCCGATGCGGCCACACCCCCCACCCGTGGCGGCAGGGCATCAACGTCGGCCCCACGGCGGCGGCTCGAACCGGGCTGCGCCATCGGTTGGACGCGCTCTCTCAGGCAGCGGGCGGGCCCATCGATCTGGTGGGCATCAGCCTGGGCGGCCTTCTGGCCCGGGATCTGGCGCAGGCGCGCCCGGACCAGGTGCGCCGGGTGGTCACCATCGGCAGTCCGGTCCGCCTGCCGACCGCCACGCCCCTGGAACCCCTGATCCGCTTGTTGGCCCGCCATTATGCCGACGACCTTGATCCCAGCCGGCTATCCCAGCCCCTGCCCATGCCGACCACGGCGATCTACAGCCGCGACGACGGCGTGGTCGCCTGGGAAAGCTGCTGGGTGCCTGAGCCCCTGGGCCGCGTGGTGGCCGTGGACGGCGCCCATGTCACCATGTGCCGCAACCCCGACGTGCTGCGGGCCGTGGCCGAGGCGCTGGCTTAGAGGCGCCAACCCGGCTGGCGGATATCAGGACGCCGCGTCGTCGCGGAAGATCATTTCGATGGGCAGGCCGAACAGCCGCCCGATCTTGAAGGCCAAGGGCAGTGAAGGGTCATAGCGCCCGGTTTCCAGGGCGTTGACGGTCTGGCGCGACACCTCCAGTCGGCGGGCCAGGTCGGCCTGGGTCCACCCGTAGCGGGCGCGCATCTCACGCAGGCGGTTGTTCATGACGGCCGCGCCCCGTCGTGGCCGGTGGGGGCCTCACACCTCGTCATTCTCGTCCCCCTCCGCCTCGTCCCCCTCCGCCGACCCCTGCAGCCACCGCGCGAGGAACTGCCCCAGGACCAGAAGCACCACCATCAGCGGCCACACCAGGAACATGGACAGGCGTGGAAAGCCCGCGACCTCCAGGAAACCATAGGTGACGGTGAGAAGGGCGGTGCCGGCGAAGGCGAAGCCGATGGCGATCAGCTGCACCCGGCCCTCCTCGGGCCCGCTGCGCTTCAGATGGCGCACCACCGCCCCCCAGATTCCGACGCAGGCCACCATGGGGGCGATGGCCACCACCGTCCGCATGCCCCCTTGCACCCAGCCGTTGTTCAACGCCACCAGGGACAAGGTCATCAGCAGGGCGTAAGCCAGCAGGGCGACGACGAACTCGATCAAATAACGTTTGCCGGGCATGGGCGTCTTCCGTTGGGGCGTTCCCATTGGCGGGGCTATCCCCCGGAGAATACAGGCATCGTGGCCACTGGGACAAGTATGCGTGACATGGTCCGCTAGGCATCGGTGATGATGGTGTTGAGGGCGTCCAAGCGGCCGGCAAGGGGGCCATCGCGGCGGATCAGCATGCGGACCTGAAGGGCGGCCAGGGCGAAGGGCAGGGGCGCCAGCTCCTCCTCCAATCGCATCCTCTCCAGCAGGTGCAGGCCGTTGAGGCGCACCAGCACGCAGAAATCCGCCCGGCCATAGCGGACGCGTTGCAGCATGCCCTCCACCGTGCCGCTGCGCTCCAGCTTCAGGCCACGCGCCTCCAGCGCATCCATGTCGGCGCCGTAGGCGCTGCCCAACGGGGCGACACCGACGCGTCCCAACAGATCGTCCACGCCGCGATACGCGCCCATGTCCTGGCGGCGGACAAAGGCGCACACCTCATCATTGGCATAGGGCGCGGTATAGAGCATGCGATCCGTCCGCTCCGCGTTCCACAGGGCGGAAACCAGCAGGTCCACCTGGCCATGGGCCAGTGCCGCCAGGGCGCGCTGCCAACGGCCGAACGCCAGCGGGACGGTGGACAGGCCCATGTGTCCGAGGGCGGCGTCTGCGCGCTCCACCCCCAGGCCGCGCAGGTGATCGCCCTCCTCCCAGCTGTAGGGGTACCAGGCGGGGTTGCCGGCGATGCGGATAACACCGGGCTGTGCCTTCACGCCGCCACTCGCTGCCGTCAGGGCGAATGCGCCCCAGGCCAAGCCGCGACCCAGAAGGCGGCGGCGGTCAATCTCGCCTCGGGCGATGCTGTTGCCGGATGCCCTCATCCGCGCCGTCCCATCCCAGCCTGGGGAAATCCAGTCCAACCGGTCGCCAGCCGAACCATCCAAGGTCATTCCCGGACAGGATGGCAAAGGACGATGGGGCTGTCGCCCGCTTATGTCGTCCGGCCACGATCTTTCATACGGGCTTCTACAGGAGGCAAAGCAAACCCCCGGACCAGGGGGCCGGGGGTGTTGGCGTTACGGGAACATATCGTCCACGGCGCTTTGGCTCAGCTTGCCGTCGCTGCTGGGCGGTTCAGGCGCCTTCGCGGGCTTGGGCGGCGGCGGGGGAGGTGGCGGCGGTGGGGGGACCGGCGCCGGAGCGGCGACGGGCGCGGGCGGTGGCGGAGGGGGGGCGGGCGGCGTCACCGGCGCGAAACCGCCGTCCATGAGCGCATCCACCATGTTCTGGTCGATGCCGCCACGCAGGGCCGGGCCGTGCATCAGGTGCGAATCCGGCCGGACATCCTGCGGATCGTCCATGATGGCCTCGGCGGCTTCGCTCTCCAGGCCCCAGATCTCGATCATGGTGTGCACCCGGCGCTCGATATAGCGCATGGTGTTCACGACCTTGGTCATGCGTTGGCCGGTGATGTCCTGGAAGCTGCACGCGGTCATGATTTCCATGACCTCATTATCCAGCTCTCCGGCCACTGCCGGCGACTCGGTGCGCAGGCGGTCGGCCACCGACTGGATGCGCTCGGCACCGTTCAGGATCTCGGTGGTAGCATGTTCGGTGGCTTGGAGGATGGCGTCCAATTCCTCGGTCGCCAGCATGATGCGGTTGGCTGAGGGGTCGTCCGGCTTCAGGGCCGCGATCTCCCGCCGGGTCTGGGCGATGTGCGACGCCATCTCCTGCAACTCGCGGCGCAGGATGCGGATATGGGCGCCGGAGCTGTCGACCTCGCCCCCCGTCTTGGCTTCCTTCAGCAGGCGGCGCACGTCATCGATGGCGACGACGCGGCCCCGGCGGTCCCGCATGCGCAGAAAAGCACGACCCCGCGCCGTGGACTGCAGCGCGTCCTCGATACGGGCGTATTCCTCGTCAGACAGGTCGGAAAAGAAATCCGACACAGGCATCACCCCAACGCGCCGATGACGCTCTCGATCTTTTTCTTCAGCGTGTCGGCGTTAAAAGGTTTCACGATGTAGTTGTTGACGCCGGCTTCCTTGGCGGCGACCACGTTCTCGGTTTTGGACTCGGCGGTCACCATGATGAAGGGCGTGCCCTTCAGCCGGACGTCGGCGCGCACTTCCTTCAGAAGTTGCAGGCCGGTCATCGGTTCCATGTTCCAGTCCGAGATGACCAGGCCAAAGCTGGACGCGCGCAGCTTGGCCAAGGCCTCGGCACCGTCGGCGGCCTCGTCGATCTTGGTGAAACCGATCTGCGTGAGCAGGTTCCTGATGATGCGCCGCATCGTCGCATAGTCGTCGACGACAAGGACCTGGATATTCAAGGACACGCAAACCCCCAAGAGCCAAAAGTTGAGCGGAGGATGGAAACAGGGCGCGGGAGAGTGCCCCCTCCGATCCGGTGGCCGGTCAGGAAATCCTGCCGGGTGGGCATTCTGCCCATTCCGGGACATGAAAACACTCCCCGGCCCCGTCCCTTCTGAACGGCGCCGCGCGGCACTTTGGAAGGGGCCCAAACGGTTGTCAAGCATCGCCCCGGGATAGCTTGTCTCTTTGCCCGGTGTACCAGGGCCGCCGTCAAAGGCTTGAGACCCCTGCAACTCTTGGATGGACGCGCCGATCGGGGCTAGGGCTGGGCGGCCAAGGCCAGGATATGGTCGCAAGCCTCCGCCACGGCGGTGCCGGTGCCGACGCCGGCCGCAACCTCGGCGCACCGCCGCCTCAACGTCGCGTCGGTGTCCAGGCGCGTCAGCGCTGCCGCCACGGCGGCGGGGCGATAGTCCCGCAAGGACAGCCGCGCGGCGACGCCCAGCGCCACGGCGCGGGCGGCGTTGTCGAACTGGTCGTGGGCCATGGGGCGGATCAGCTGCGGCACGCCCGCCGCCAGGGCCTGGCTGGTGGTGCCGATGCCGCCATGGTGGACGAAGGCGGCGCAGCGGGGCAGCAGCCGGCTGAAGGGGGCGTAATCCGCGCGGATGACGCCCGGCGGCAAGGAGGCCGGCACCTGGTCGGCATGGCGGGTCAGCAGGATGGCCCTGTGGCCGGACAGGCGGCAGGCCGCGACCGAGGTGGCGAAGAAATCCAGGGCGCGCGCCGTGGCGGTGCCGGACGTGAAGGCCACGGGCGCCGGCCCCGCCGCCAGGAAATCCGCAAGATCGGATGGCAAGTCCGTTCCCGGCAGGCCGTCGTAGAGGGGAAACCCGGTCAGGGCCAGGTTTGCCGGCCAATCCGGCTGGCGCGGCGCGAACCAGTCGGGAAACAGCCCGATCACCCGGTCAGACTGGTTCAGCCACGCCCCCATGGGCCGGCGCACCGGCGCCAGACCAATGGCGCGCCGGTGGCGGTTCAGCACCGCGCCCAGAGTGGGCGCCACGACCAGGGCGTCCACCAGGCGCCAGAAAAGGCGCTTCAGCCAGGGCGGAAGGGTGATGCCGTTCGCGGGGCCTGGCAGGGTGTTCTCGCTGCGCAGGGCGGCGGGGGCCAGGTGAACCGTGACGCACGGAACCCCGTGCCGTTCCGCCAGCGACCGGATGACGAAGGCCAGCGTGCTGCCGACCACCAGCGTTTCCCCGGGTATGACGGCGGCATCCAAGATGGGCCAGGCGGTCTCGCCCGTCTGCTCCATGGCCCGCGCCATGACGCCCAGCGAGCGCAGGGGGCGGTTCAAATCGGGATGGCGCAGCAGCGCGTCGTAAAATTCCGCCGTGCCCACCGCCGTGAAGCGCAGGCCCGCCTCGCGCGCCACGGTCTCGAACACCGCGGCGGCATAGAGATGCGGCGCGTGCCCGCGCCGCTGCAATTCCCGGCCCAAGGCGATGAAGGGCAGGACGTCCCCGTGCGACCCGGCAGCGATGATCAGGATTTTCACGAGGGGACGCCTGCCTTGCACGGGTTGATGCCCAGGGCTTACGCCGGATGCCGGGGTGGGGCAAGAGGGGGAGGTCCATCCGGCGGACGGGCCTCGGTCATTGCCTGGCACCGGCTCGGACGTTAGGGTCCCCGTCCCACTCTCGCCATACCGGAAGGGGCATTCCGCCCATGCGACGTCCGTTCCTCCTCGCGGGGCTCGTGCCCGCCATCCTCCTGACGCTATCATCCGCCGCGTTTTCGCAGACGGCGTCATCGGCCAAGACGTCCCCCGCGGCCGCGGCGCCGGCCAAACCGGCGCCTGTTAAGCCAGCCCCTGCCCGGCCGGCGGGCGATCTTCCGGCGGGCGGGCTGCCCCGGATGGGCGGTGACTATCAAGCGGCTGAGGCCTTGACGGTCAATGGCGTGCGCCAGGACCTGCGCATTTTCCGGGACCAGGGACGGGAACGGCGTGAGATGACGGAAGGCGGGCTCAGCACCATCCTGATCCTGCGCCCCGACCGCGACGCGGCGTTCGTGCTGCAGCCGGAATCGCACATGGCGGCCCCCTTGTCGCCCCAGGACCCGGAGGCCGCGCCCGACTTGACCCGCCTGTCCCAACTGGATGCCGAGGCCTTGGGGCGGGAGACATTGGGGGGCGAGGCGGTGGTGCGCTATCGTGTCGTCGGCACCTATGAGCAGGGCGGCGGCTTCGAGGGCCAAGTCTGGTCCACCACCGATGGGATCTACATGCGGGTCGAGGGCACGGCCAATGACGGCGACGGGCCGGTCAACATCCGGCTGGACCTTGCCGACCTGAAGCGCGGGCGCCAGGACGGCGGCCTGTTCGAGCTGCCCAAGGGCTACACCATGATGAATTTCGGCCCAATCGACGCGCCCGTGCCGGAGGGCTTGCGCGGGGACGCGCCCAAGCCGTAATCCTTATTCCCGCGTGGTGGGGGCAAGCCACGGTCCAGGGTATAAACACCGGCGCCCATCGCCTGACGCCGCCCTGTCGGGTGGCTGGCGGGCGGCCGGTTTCGCAGGAGCGGTTTGATGCGCGGGCATAACTTTATGTACTCCACCCTGCTGGCGGCGACGCTGGCCCTTCCGTTCCTGGCAGGTGCCGCCCAGGCGCAGGTGCCGTTGAACGCCCGCCCGGCCATCGGTGGCCAGGTCGACGCCCAGCACCAGTTCATCCTGGATTACGCCAAGCAGCCCGGCGTGGAAATGTCCACCAACGGCGTGGCCTATCGCTTCCTGCGCAAGAAGGAACCGGCGGTCGGCCAGCAGCCCGGCCCCAGCAACCGCATCCGTGTGCATTACGAGGGCCGGCTTATCGACGGCACCGTCTTCGACAGCTCCTACCAGCGGGACGAGACGGCGGTCATGTCGCTGGAAAAGGTGGTGAAGGGTTGGGTCGAGGTGGTCCCCCGCATGCATGTCGGCGACAAGATCGAAATGGTCATCCCGGCGGAAATGGGCTACGGCCAGAAGGGCTCGGGCGATGGAGTCATTCCCCCCGGCGCCACCCTGATCTTCAAGGTTGAATTGTTCGAAGTCATGCCTGGTGAGCTGCGCAGCAAGGGCGCCGGCTGATCCTACGGCACCACGCCCGTCGCTCCTCCGGTACCGCCTTGCCAGACGGGCCCTTAAAGGGCCTTGCGTTGTCGCGTCCAACCCCGTCAGATCATGGGGCATACGCCATCCGGGGAATAACCTCGAGGATGGTAGGGGGCAGACATAGGCAACGTTTTGGATCCAGCCACCATCGTGAGCATGGCAACCGCCACCACCGCAGGGGGGGCAAGGCTGGGCCGCTGGGCGGCCGTCCTCCTTTTTCTTGTTTTGGGCCTGGGGTTCGTGCGGTCCCCGGCGACAGCCCAGGAATACGCTTTCCGTTCCTATACCCAAGAGGACGGTCTGGGTAACCTGTCCATCACCGCCCTGGCCCAGGACTCCCTGGGCTTCCTCTGGGTGGGGACGGAGAATGGCCTTTATCGTTTCGATGGCGGAAAGTTCCAGCGTTTTGGCCCCGCTGATGGGTTGAAAGAGCCCTATGTCAGCGCTGTTCACATCACTCCGTCCGGTGTTCTGTGGGTTGGCACCACGGGGGGACTTTATCGCTGGGATGGCCGCCGCGCTTTCGTTCCGGTGACACGGGACGGACGTCCCGTGCCGGTCTGGCAGGGGCAGAAGTTGGCGTCGCTTGATGCCAGTCGTCTGCTGGTCGTGGGACGGGAGGAACTGCTGGTGGTGGAGGCGGAAAGGTCCGCCGCCGCCGGCCCCAGCTGGGTCGCCCACCCCTATTTCACAGCCGAACAGAAGGCGGCCCAACCGGCGCTTGCCCGAATCCTGAGCGTTCGGGTTTTCGGCGTAGGGGAGCAGGGGGGCGGCGATATCTGGCTGGGCTGCGCGGAAGCCTTGTGCGAGATACGTCAGGGCGTCGTGACGCTGTGGGGGCCCGACCAGGGCGTGCCCGAGGATCGCTGGGGCGGTGTGGTGCGCGATGTGGACGGAACGCTGTGGGCGCGCGGTACCCATCAGCTGCTGGCGCTGGCCCCCGGTGCCGGTCGCTTCACGGCGGAACTGCCACAGCCGTCGAACCGCAGCACCGTGCGGGTGTTCCTGCCGCTGCTGCAGGACATGGACCGTGCCATCGTCACCTTCGGCGATCGGGGATTGATGCGCTTGGTGCGCGCCGGGGAGGGGGACACCGAGCCCCATTGGGAAGAGGTGAGCGACGCCAATGGCCTGCCCGCGCGGGAGGTCAGCGCCTTGCTAGTCGATCATGACGGCGATCTTTGGATAGGCTCCGGCGGCCTGGGGCTGACACACTGGGTCGGCTATCGCAGCTGGGCCAACTGGACGGCGCGCCAGGGACTGATCCATGACTCGGTTTGGTCCTTCCACCGTGACCGCGCGGGGGGGCTGGTCATCGGTACCGACGCCGGCCTAGCGCGCCTGGAAGATGAGGATGACGGCGTCCCGCGCTTGGGCCCGGCGCCGGGCGGGCAACCGGTGCGCAATCACCAGGTGGGCGCGCTGACGCTCGACAAGTCGGGGCGCCTCTGGGGCGGCACCTTCTCCGGCCTGCTGTTTTATCAGGATGCCGGCAAGAACGGCGCGGAGCCGCCGCCGGCCGTCGTCGTGGGCCATTTGCCCCTGATCTTCCAGCTGCTGGTCGACGACCGGGGGCGACTTTGGGTCATGACCCGGAAAAAGGGCCTATTCGTCGTCGACAGGCCGGACGGACCCGATCCGCAGGTGACGCCCCTGGGTGCCGCCCTGCCCATTCCCCCGGACAGTTCGATTTCCAGCGGTTGCCAGGCGCCGTCCGGGGCCCTGTGGTTCGCAACCGAAGCCGGCTTGCTGCGCTATGGCGAGGGCAAGTGGACGGCGCCTGGCATCGCCGGTGTGGCCTCCAGCACCCGCTTCAACGTCATCGCGTGCGCCCGTGACGGCAGCCTGTGGCTGGGGGGCGAGACGGTCCGTCTGGCGCATCTGCGGGAACCGCTGGGCGCAGCGTCGGGCGCGGGCGGCACCCTGCTGCAGCCGGTGGGTGATGTCGCGAACGATCTGGTGGGGGACCGCCAGGTGTTGGGCGTGGTCGAGGACAGGCGGGGGTGGATATGGCTGGCCACGGACAGTGGCGTCCTGGTGTGGAATGCCGGGGCCCTGCGGCAGTTCAGCCACGACAGCGGCCTGGTATGGAACGACTGCAACCAGAGCGCCTTGATGGAGGATGCCGACGGCACCCTGTGGGTGGGCACCAGCAAGGGGCTGACACACATCACCCGGCCGGATCTGCTGTTCAATCGGCCGGCGCTGGTGACCCGGGTCACGGGCATCGAGCGTAACGGCGTCGACCTGCCGGCGGATGGCAATTTCGAACTGCCGTGGGATACCTCCCCGCTGACCTTCCACCTGACCACCCCCAGCTTCCGCAGCCGCGGGGGGCAAATCTATCGCTATCGCCTAAATGGTCTGGAAGGGAACTGGAACATCACCGCCACGGAGGAAATCCGCTATTCGGCACTGCCGCCGGGTGCCTATGAGCTGGAGATTGTCGCCCGTAACACGGCGTTGCAGGCCATGGCGCCGTCCGTCCTGGTGCCCTTCACCATCCGGCCCCCCTGGTGGCAGACCAGGTTGTTCTTCGCCGGTGCCGCCCTGGGCATCGTCGCGCTGGGCGTTGCGATTTATCGCTGGCGCAGCCACGCCGACCTGGAACGGCGCCGCACCCTGGAAATCCTGGTGGAGGCGCGAACCCGCGAGCTGGAGGCCTCGCGCGAGCAGTTGCGCCAACTGGCCATGTACGACAGCCTGACCCGCTTGTGGAACCGTCGCGCCATCCTGGACCTGCTGGAACTGGAATTGGCGCGCCGGCGGGATGATGGCGCGCTGACCGTGGTGCTGGCGGATGTCGACCATTTCAAGCGCATCAATGACACCCACGGTCATCCGGCGGGCGATGCCGTGCTGGTCGAGGTGGCGCGCCGGCTGTCGGCCGCCGTGCGCAGCTATGATGCCGTCGGCCGCTATGGGGGCGAGGAGTTCCTGATCCTGCTGCCCGGGCTGGGGCGGGATGATTGCGCCGATGTGCTGAACCGCCTCCACGACGCCATTCGCCAGACGCCCATTCCCTTGGGCGACGGTGTCCCCGCTGTACCCCATGAAGACCCGGACGCGGATGGGCTGGCGCCAGGCGTGCATGTCGACGCCTTCGGCGTCAGCCTGACCGTCACCTGTAGTTTCGGTGTCATCAGCGTGGGGCCAGGCAATTCGGTGCCGCCCCTGGCAGAGATCATCAAGCGGGCGGACCAGGCGCTCTATCGCGCCAAACACCAGGGACGGAACCGGGTAGAGTATGCGGACGGCACCCCCGCCTGACTGGGCGGGGTCCCGCCTGGGTGGTCCTTGCCACGATATCGGATGAGAATCCTTCACCTGAGGGTGAGAAAGGCCCGTTTGTCCGGGCGGCGGTGACCGGGGAACAGTGGGGGCATCCTTCCCATTGAGGTGTCCCATGACCACGCCCATCCTGATCAGCGCCGTCGATGACCACGGCATCGCCACCCTGACCCTTAATCGGCCCGAAAAGCTGAATGCCCTCAATTATGCGCTGGTGGACGCCCTGCTGGCCGCATTCGAGGCGATGGAGGATGACGGCGCGGTGCGCGCCGTCATCCTGACCGGGGCTGGCGACCGTGCCTTTTCCGCAGGCGGTGATATCCCCGAATTCGCGGCCAGCGTTCGCCGGGGTGCGGCGGCGGCGGTGCGCGACTTCGTGCGCCGGGGCCAGGCGCTGACCAGCCGCATCGAAGCCTACCCCAAGCCCATCATCGTCGCCGTCAACGGTTTGGCCTATGGCGGCGGCTGCGAGATTACGGAGGCCGCGCCGCTTGCCGTGGCCAGCGACCGCGCGCTGTTCGCCAAGCCGGAGATCAAACTGGCGATGCCGCCCACCTTTGGCGGAACGCAGCGCCTTCCCCGTCTGGCGGGACGCAAGCGGGCATTGGAGCTTCTGCTGACTGGTGACAGCTTCACGCCGGAGCGGGCGCTGGACCTGGGGCTGGTGAACGGCGTGGTGCCGCATGACCAGTTGATGCCCGCCGCCCGGGAGTTGGCGCGCCGCATCATTCGCCACGCGCCCGGCGCGGTGGCCGGTATCCTCGCCGCCGTGACGCGCGGGGTGAACGTGCCCATCGCCGAAGGGCTGGCGGTGGAAAGCACGGCCTTCGCCGCCCTGGTACCCGGCCACGACCTGACGGAAGGGCTCGGTGCCTGGATTGAGCGGCGCCCTGCCGTCTACACCGGACGCTGACCAGGGGGTGGAAGGGCGGACAGTTCCGCCTTGAGCCAGGCACGGAAGGCCGCGACCTCCGGGCGGTTGCGGCCCACTCGGCTGGTCACCAGCCAATAGCTGGTGCGTATGGCCTGGGGAGGCCCAAGTACGGCGACCAGGCGGCCGGCGGCCAAGTCCCCCTCCACGACGGGTAGGCGGCCCATGGCGACCCCCAGGCCGTTGGCGGCCGCCTCCAGCGCCATATGCACCGTGTCGAAATGGAGGCCCGGGGCGGTGGGGGACGGTAAGGCGCCGCGCCGCGCCGCCCAGGCGGCCCATTCCTCCGCCACGCTATCGACATGCAGCAAGGGGTGGGCCGCGAGATCGGCCACGGAGTTCAGCCGTGCGGCCAGGCTGGGGGCGCAGACCGGCACCAGGGACTCATCCACCAGCCGGCTGGCGTGCAGGTTGGTTCCCTCCTCCGGCCGCCAGTCGTCCTGGCGCATGCGGATGGCCACGTCCACCCCGTCGCGGGGCAGATCGGCCGGCCGGTGGCTGGTGTCCAGTACCAGTGTTATGTCGGGGCGCTTGTCGCGGAAGCGCGGCAGGCGCGGCACCAGCCAGCGCAAGCCGAAGGTGGGGGCGACGCTGACGGTCAATGACCCCGCCGGTGTGGTGCCGGGAAGGGCGGCGGTCACGGTGGCCAGCCGGTCCAGCATGGCGCGGACTTCAGGCAGCAAGGCCTGACCTGCCGCCGTCAGGGCCAGGCTGCGGTGCTGGCGCAGGAAAAGGGGACTGCCCAGCCATTGCTCCAGCGTCTGAAGCGCGTGGCTGACGGCGCTGGGCGTCAGGTTCAGCTCCTCCGCCGCCCGTTTGAAGCTCAAATGCCGTCCCGCCGCCTCGAACGGACGCAGGGTGCTCAGCGGCGGCAGGTGGTAGGGCATGGCGACGGCTCATCCATTTCGGATGAGCATAATTCATCCTGGGGACGGGATGCCACGCCCCCAGGATGCCATCGCGTCAGTCGCCCTTCAGACGCTCCATCTGGGCGCCGCAGGCGTTGAGTTTGTCTTCGATGCGCTCATAGCCGCGATCCAGGTGGTAGATGCGGTTGACGGTGGTTTCGCCCTGCGCGGCCAATCCGGCCAGCACCAGCGAAACCGAGGCGCGCAGGTCAGTCGCCATTACCGGCGCGCCGGTCAGGCGCGGCACGCCGCGCACCAGGGCGGACGAGCCGTGGACGGTGATGTTGGCGCCCATGCGCGCCAGTTCCGGCACATGCATGAAGCGGTTCTCGAAGATGGTCTCGGTGATCATCGAGGCGCCCTTGGCGGTGCACATCAGCGCCATCATCTGGGCCTGCAGGTCGGTGGGGAAGCCGGGGAAGGGCTCCGTCATCACGTCCACGCCCAGCACCTCGCCGTTGGCGCGCTTCACCTTAAAGCCGGTGTCGGTGGGGGTGAACACCACCTCCGCTCCCGTCAGGGCCGTGGCCACGGCCTGAATGTGCTCCAGGTTGCCGCCCACCAGTTCCAGCTCGCCCCCGGTGATGGCGGCGGCCATGACATAGGTGCCCGTCTCGATGCGGTCGGACACGATGCGATGGCGGGCACCGTGCAGCGTCGGCCTGCCAACGATGTGCAGGCGGTCGGTGCCGATGCCGTGGATCTCGGCGCCCATGGCCACCAGGCAGTGGGCCAGGTCGGTGATCTCCGGCTCACGCGCGGCGTTGATCAGGACCGTCTCGCCCTTGGCCAGGCAGGCGGCCATCAGCAAATTCTCGGTGGCGCCCACCGACACCTGGGGGAAGACGAACTCGGCCCCCCGCAACCCGTCGGGAGCGGAGGCGTGGATATAGCCGGCCTCAAGCTCGATCTTGGCGCCCATGGCCTGCAGCCCCTTGATGTGCAGGTCGACGGGGCGGGTGCCGATGGCGCAGCCGCCAGGCAGCGAAACCTTGGCCTTGCCGAAGCGGGCCACCAAGGGGCCTAGCACCAGCACGCTGGCGCGCATCTTGCGCACCAGGTCGTAGGGCGCCTCGGTGGAGGTGATGGTGGCCGCGGTCAGGTTCACCGCCCGCTGGGCGCAGGAGGTGGCGCCCCCCTCGTACACCATGTCCACACCATGCTGGGCCAGCAGGTTGGCCATGGTGGTGATGTCGGCCAGGTGAGGCAGGTTGTCCAGCGTCAGCGTCCCCTCGGTCAGGAGACAGGCGGCCATCAGCGGCAGGGCCGCGTTCTTGGCGCCGCTGATGCGGATGCTGCCGTTCAGCGGCGCGCCGCCGCGGATGCGTAACTTGTCCATGGGAAAGGGCCGATCGGTTCGAACGTGCCGGTCTTGGGCCCGGTGTCGGGCGGTGCCGGCTGAAATGGCGGAAAGGGTAATGACGAAGAGGTGTGGCGGAATTGGGGCGACGGCGGGCCGCCGCCCGGATGGCCGAGCGGGCCGCCGTTTACAGGCGCGGCAGGGTCACGCCGCGCTGGCCCATATACTTGCCCGAGCGGTCGGCGTAGGACGTCTCGCAGATGGTGTCGCCCTTCAGGAACAGGAACTGGCACAGGCCCTCGTTGGCGTAGACCTTGGCGGGCAGTGGCGTGGTGTTGCTGATTTCCAGGGTCACATGGCCCTCCCACTCCGGCTCCAGCGGCGTGACGTTCACGATCAGGCCGCAGCGGGCGTAGGTGCTCTTGCCCAGGCAGATCACCAGCACGTCGCGGGGGACGCGGAAATACTCCACCGTGCGGGCCAGCGCGAAGCTGTTGGGCGGGATGACGCAGACATCGGTCTTGCGATCGACGAAGCTGGCGTCGTCGAACCGCTTGGGATCGACGATGGCGCTGTCGACATTGGTGAAAATCTTGAACTCGTCCGCCACGCGCGCGTCATAGCCGTAGGAGGACAGGCCGTAGGAGATGACGCCCTCGCGCTTCTGCGCCTCCACGAACGGTTCGATCATGCCCCGGTTCTGCGCCATGTCGCGGATCCAGGTGTCGGGCATGATGGCCATGGGCGTCGCTCCTGCGGTGGATGGGTGTCATGTATCGCGCGATGCAATACGTATTGCTCTTCTTAGACCCTCGCCGCCCGCCGCTCAAGGTGACTCTGACGCTTGCCGGGGGCGCCTGCCTGGCGGGGATACGCACCAGGAATGGGCACCGCCACGCTGCCCCACCCACCAGATGTGGTTAAGCCGCCGGGCTTATTCGCCATCGGCCGCCGGGGTGTCGGCGGCGTCCTCCCGCTCGCGCGACTGCACCTTGCGGCGGCGCAGGTTTTCGCGCAGGGCGGCGGCCAGACGCTCCTCCCGGGTCATGGACTTATCGGCGCCGGATTTCGCGGGCGGCTTGTCGGTCATGGGGTGGTGCTACTCCTGAGGGGCTGGGCTGGTGGTGGGCGCCTGTGGCGCTTGCCCTATCGCGGGGCTTCGAAAATAGGCGCAGAATGGCGGCGCGCCAAGGGTTTCGGCCTGGTGAGGCGGGGCATCGCCGACGTCCCGATCAAAATTCTTTCATTTTCTTCGCTCAAAAGGCTTGCATCCCCTCCGCCCCTGTGGCAATTACCCCGCCCACCGGACGGGCGCTGCCGTAGCTCAGTGGTAGAGCACTCCCTTGGTAAGGGAGAGGTCGAGAGTTCAATCCTCTCTGGCAGCACCATCCGAACTTCCTAAAAATCAAATGCTTAGGTCCGCGTCGCGGTAACGTGACGGTGCGGGCTGTTGTCGTTTCTGTGGCTTGTCGTTTCCATGTCCGGGTAGGGAACGGTCCAGCGTCCGGTTAAAAGTCCGCCCCCTAAACACCGCACGCGCCGCCGCGTTTGTGACCCGACCCTTTGGGCGGGGTTCATATCGGTGCCACAATCCATTCCGACACTTTGGCGCTCGCCGTGGCGGCCCTGCCGCCTTTCCGAACCGCCACCGCCCGGAGATGCCTCATGCCCGACCTCGCCGCCCTGCGCGCCCTGCCCGCGGAAAAACGCAAGGAGGCCGGCAAGGCCCTGCGCGACGCCGCCCCCCGCTCCGGCAATGCCGCCTTGCCATCCCTGGCGGGCCGGTCCGACCCCATCGCCCTGTTGCTGTCGACCTCGGCGCAGCGCATCCAGTCGTTGCTGCCGGTGCGCTGGGCCCGCATGGCGGCCAGCCCCTTCACCTTCCTGCGTGGCGCCGCGGCCGTCATGGCCCGCGACCTGGGACAACTGCCGGTCAGCGGCATCCGCGTCCAGGCATCCGGCGACTGTCACCTGATGAATTTCGGCGTATATGCCAGTCCGGAGGGGCGGGCGGTTTTCGATCTCAACGACTTTGACGAGACGCAGTCGGCCCCCTTCGAATGGGATGTGAAGCGGCTGGCGGCATCCCTGGTGCTGGCCGCCCAGGATGCGGGTCACGCGCCCGGTGCCGCGAAGGACATGGCCCGGGCCGCCGTCACCGCCTATCGCCTGCGCATGGCCGAACTGGCGACGTTGGATCCGCTGGTCGCCTGGACCAGCCGGGTGGACATCACCGCCATGGCGCAATGCATTCAAGATGAGGCCGCCCGCGCCAAGGAAATGGACCTGCTGGCCAAGGCCGCCGCCACCCCGTCGGCTGGTGACGATTTCCCCCGCCTTGCCGAGGGCGACGGGCGTGAGGCTCGCATCCGTGACGCCCCGCCCCTGATCTATCATTTTGATGAGGAGACGGACCGTCAGGGCCAGGCGGCCCTGCGTGCCCGCGCCCTGTTCGCCCGCTACCGGGACACCTTGCCGGAGGAACGGCGCTTTCTCATCGACCGCTATCAGCTGGCCGACGTGGCCTTCAAGGTGGTGGGCGTCGGCTCCGTCGGCACGTTCTGCGCCATCGGCTTGTTCATCGACCCCGATGGCCATCCCCTGTTCCTGCAGGTGAAGGAGGCGATGACGTCCGTCCTGGCGCCTTATGCCGGCGCGTCCCCCTACGCCAACCAGGGACAGCGGGTTGTGGTGGGACAGCGCACCCTGCAGACGGTCAGCGATGGTTTCCTGGGGTGGGCGGCGGATGACGCGGGCCGCCATTTTTATATCCGCCAGTTGAAGGACCGCCGCCTGGCGTCGGCCGGCACCCTGATGGAAGGCGACCGCCTGGACTTCTATGCCACCCTGTGCGGCGCCACGCTGGCCCGTGCCCACGCCCGCTCCGGCGATGCCGCGCTCATCGCGGGTTACCTCGGCAATTCCGAGACCTTTGACGACGCCGTGGCCGGCTTCGCCGCCGGCTATGCCGAGATCAGCGCGGCGGATCACGCCCTTCTGAAGCAGGCTGTCGCCGATGGCCGGCTGGCGGTGGCAGACCTGCCCGCCAAGGGCAAAGGCAAGGGGAAGAAGGGCGGCTGAGCGTCGGTCGCCGCCCCCACATGTAACCCGAAGCCTGATCGTCGCGATTTTGCGCCGATTCGCTTTTTCCGTGCGCCCTTGAAGGGCGTGGGTGCGGCAATTTGTCTGACCTTGTGGTCAGAAAACAGTCACAAAACCTGACCGTTTGATCAAGTTTCTGTCAAATTCGCGCTCGCGAAGCGCGAAGGGCATACCGCCATCGAGCTTTCCCCCCAACGTCTTGAAGTTGCAACATTCCAATGTTAGTGCAAATGCACAAACTTTGAGGGGCGGCCCGTCGGGAAGCAGGGCGCCGGTTGGATAAATATCGGGGGATTCTCATGATGATTTTCACGCGGGGCGGTGCTGCCGTCCGCGAATGCTCACGCCTGCGCGGCATTCTGCTGGCGGGGGCGGCGCTCAACGTGATGGTGTGCGCGGGCGCCATGGCGCAGGAGGCCTCTTCGGCCGGCGACGTGGAAACCATCCTGATCACCGGCAGCCGGCCGGTGAACGCCAATGGCATGATCACAGTGCAGGAGGCGCCTAAGTCGGCCTCCTCCGTGACCCAGGAATTTATCAAGGACCAGCCGGCGGCGGCCAACCCCTTTCAGCTGATCAACCTGGCGCCGGGCGTCAACTCCAATGGCCGCGACGCCACCGGTACCGGTCGTGGCGCCATTTCCGTGCGCGGATTCCAGTCCAACCAGATCGGCCTGATCCTGGACGGTGTGCCGGTGAACGACAGCGGCACCTTCAACGTCTATCCCCAGGAATACATCGACGCCGAGAACCTGTCCCAAGTCTACATCATGCAGGGGGCGGGCGACGCCGACACCCCCAATGTGGGCGAGACGGGTGGCAACATCGGCATGGTGATCCAGAAGCCGTCCGATGATTTCCATGTCATGGTGCAGCAGGGCCTGGGCGATAATAGCCTGCGCCGCGAATTCGTGCGCGTGGACACCGGCGACATCGGCTTCCGCACCAAGGCCTTCATCTCCTACTCCAACGCCGCGGTGGACGTGTGGCGTGGCGAGGGCACGACCAAGCGCCAGCATGTCGACGCCTCCATCGCCCACGACATCGGTGATAGCAGCCGCATCGCGCTCAGCGCCTTCTACAACACGGCCGAAACCTATTCCTACCAGGCGCTGAACAAGGCGCAGCTGGCCCAGTATGGCTATGACTTCAACTTCGCCACCGCCTATGCCCCCACCGCGCCGGCGGTGAACGGCACGGTGCAGAACGACAACAACGGCCCGCTGCTGACCCAGCGCTCCAACTACTACAAGCTGGCGACCAATCCGTTTGAAAACTTGGTGGTGTCGGTGAAGGGCAACTTCGCCCTGACGGATAACATCCGCCTCGATGTCCAGCCCTACCTCTGGTACGGCTTTGGCGGCGGCGGCACCGCCGGCTACTTCTCCGAAACCAACGCGGCGCAGTTCGGTGTCGCGGGCCAGAAGTTCACGGGCGTCGACCTCAACGGCGACGGCGACAAGCTGGACACCAAGCTGTTCTACAATCCCTTCGCCCAGCAGCAGATGCGTCCCGGCTTCCTGACCCGCGGCAAGTGGACCTATGGCCACAACGAACTGGTGATGGGCTTCCAGTACGAAATCGGCAAGCTGCGGGAATGGAAGCCGCTGCTGTCCGTGGACGCCTACGGCAACCCGGTCAGCCTGTGGCCCGACCTCTATAACGAGCACGTGGTCCGGGCCGATGGTTCCGTGGTCCGCACCCAGGACCAGAAGACGACGACGGAAGTGGTGCGTCCCTTCGTGGTCGACACCCTGAACCTGTTCGATGACAAGCTGGCGCTCAGCGTCGGACTGCAGCACTCGCAGATCAACCGCAGCGGCATCAACTATCTGCCGGTCAGCCTGCGCACCGCCGGCAATGCCGTGGCGCCGACCCGCCCGGAACTGGATCAGGGCAAGTTCGTGCCCAGCGCCGGCGCCGTCTATCACATCGACGACAGCAACCAGGTCTTCGTGTCGGCCACCCAGACCTTCCGCGCCACCGACAACTCCGCCCTCTACACCCCGGGCGTGAATCTCTCCACCATCCAGCCGGAAACCACGGTGGATCTGGAGGCGGGCTACCGCTACGGCGGGCCGTGGTTCATCAGCTCCTTCACGATCTTCAACACCAACTACAGCAACCGCCAGCAGTCGCTGTTCGACGTCACCGCCAACACCACGGTGTCGAAGAACATCGGTGGCGTCATCATCAAGGGCATGGAGGCCGAGGTCGGCACGAAGCCCATCGATGGCTTCTCCGCCTATCTGTCGGCGGCCTACACCCAGAGCCATCTGAAGAACGACATTTATGTCGGCCTGGCCAACGGCACGACCGTTCCCCTGCCGACGGCGGGCAAGCAGCTGACCGATACGCCGGAATGGCTGGTGTCTTCGCTGCTGCGCTATGAGCGGGACAACTACTTCGCCCAGATCCAGGGCAAGTACACCGCCCACCGCTTCAGCAGCCTGACCAATGACGAGGAGGTGCCGTCCTTCTACACCTTCGACGTCGCGGCGGGGTATACCCTGCCGGAATCGCTGACCGGCCGGTTCAACACCCGCCTGGTGCTGTCGGTCACCAACCTGTTCGACAAGCGCTACCTGGGTGGCATCAACTTCGGCAACAACGCCCAGCCCTACAACGGCGTGGCGGCCAACCTGCCCAGCTATCAGCCGGCGCCGCCCCGTTTCATTTCCGCCAAGATGACGGTCACCTACTGATCCAGGGGATCATCGTTGGAGGGGGGCACCGGTGGCGACGCCGGTGCCCTTTCCGTATCAGCCGTCCGCGTCGTCTGATACCGGGCCTGATACCGGCGGTGCAGTTCCGCCGCCAGGTCCGCCATATGGGCGCGCAGTTCCGGCGGGCCCAGCACCTCGACCGTCAGGCCCAGTCCCAACAGCTGGCGCGCGGTCCATTCCACCGATTCCAGGGGGATGTCGGCCTCCGCCCAGCCGTCGGCGCGGGTGGGCTGTAGGGAGGCGCTGATCCGTTCGTTGAAGGCGGGCCCCAGGTTGCGCAGGGATTTCAGGCCGGCGGCGGTGGCCTTCACCCGGGCCGTGCCGATGTAAAGGCCCGCTTCGAAGCTCTGCAGCGATGCCTGCCAATGGGCGGGCAGATCAAAATCCGCAGGCCGGTCGAACCGCCGGTCCAGCACCGTGTGGGTGAGGATGCTGGAGACGCGGTAGGTGCGGGGCGCCTGGGGGCCCTTGTCCGCGTCGGGAAGACCCATCTCCGTCCGTGAGCGGGCGACCATGTACCAGACGCCGCCCTTCAGCACCAAGCCCAGGGGCTCCACCGTCCGCTCCACGATGCCGGTCCAGCGCTCATAGCGCATGCGGATGATCTGTTCGTTCCATACCGCGCGGGCGATGTCGGGCAGGATGTCCACCTTGCCCGGCTCCTGGAACCAGCCCACCGGGTCCAAGTGGATGCGGGCGTTCAGGCGCGCGGCCATCTGCCGTCCCTGCTCGGGCAGGGCGGCCAGCAGCTTCAGCTGGGCGGCGGCCAAGGTGTCGCCCAACCCCAGATCCGCCGCCGGTCCCGGCAGGCCCGCCAGGAACAGGCTTTCCGCCTCCTGCGCTGTCATGCCGGTCAGCCGGGTGCGATAGCCGTCCATCAGTTGAAAGCCGCCGTCGCGTCCCCGGTCGGCATAGACGGGGATGCCGGCCGCGCTCAGGTCGTCGATATCGCGGTAGATGGTGCGGACGGTGACCTCAAGCTCATCAGCCAGGGCCTGGGCGGTCTGGCGACCCCGGGTCTGAAGCAGCATGAGCAGCGAAAGAAGACGGCTGGCGCGCATGAATTTCAAACTAGCAGATCATACCTGACAAAAGGTGTCAGGTTTTGTCCGGTAGAGTGCGTTCACCGGACAAAACGCCCGGTTTTCCCATCGCGGAGGACCGTTTCCATGGACGTCGCCAGCACCTTTACCCCTACCCGCCGTGCCGCCCTGATGGGCGCCGGCCTCATGGCCTTCGCCGCCGTCCCGGCACGGGCGGAGCGTTTGCCCACGGTCGACCGCCGTCCGACCGATCCGGACCAGCCGGACCTGCTCACTGGCGGCCCGGGAGCGGGCGACTTCGACTTCCTGGCCGGCCGCTGGTCGGTGCTGAGCCGCCGCCGGTTGAACCGTTGGGTGGGCGATGATCGTTGGGACGAGACGCGGGCCAGCGCCCACGGGCAAGTCATGCTGGGCGGCCTGGCCTGCCTGGATGAGCTGGAACTGCCGGCGTTGGCGGACCAGCCCGGTGCCGCCGTCACCTTCCGCCTGTACGACCCGGCGGCCCGGCATTGGGCTTTCCACCGGGTGGACGGGCGCACCGGCACCTTACAAGCCCCCCTGACCGGGCGTTTCACCGGGGGCCTGTTCGCCGGCCGGCGGGGTGACTTTCGCGGCCAGGATTTCGATCCGCTGCTGGGTCAGCCGGTTGAGGCGCGGGTGGTCTGGTCGCGCATCACCACCACCTCCGCCCTGTGGGAGCAGGCTTGGTCGGCTGACGCGGGCCGCAGCTGGGAAACCAATTGGACCCTGACTTTCAGCCGAACCTGATGGGGCTTGACCTCAATCATACTTGAGGTTTTAGCGTGATCAGCGGTTTCCGTGACAAGAGGGAAGGAAGGCCGCCATGAAACTGCAAGCCGTTGCATTGCTCACATTGACCCTGATTGTCGGGGCGGGGGTGGTCAACCGGGCCCTGGCTTGGCCGCCCGACCTGCTGCCTGCGGATGCCTTGCCCCTGAAGGCCGCGCTTCGCGCTGATCCGCCGCCCGCGCCACGCCCGCCGGTGGCTGCCGTCCCGCAGGCGGCGCCGGAGGACGGGATGAACCATGATGGCCCGGGGTTGAGGGGGGCGCCGGCCAGTTGCTCGCGCTGGACGGACGGTGACGTCGGCGCGTCGCTTGGCGGGCAACCGGCTTCTGCCCTTTTGGATGCGTTTGATCAGCATCGCGGGCGCGCCGTCGTTTCGTGGTGGCCGCGGTCGGCTCTGACTTCCGGATCTTGGTTGGCGCCATTCTGATAAGACCTATGGTCTTGGTTCGCCCTTTTGGGGCCGCCTTTTGGCGGGCTTGGCGTTTCACCGCGTCATCGGGACAGTGCGGGGGTTGCCCTGTTCCCCCTCCGGGAGGCCAAAGTGGACCAATCCGTAGTACAGACCCCATCCCCGCCCGCGATCCGGGGCCGTCGCCGACGTTGGCTCAAGCCTTTGCTGTTGGGGGCCGCCGTCATGGGCGCGGGGCTGTTGCTCAGCGCTTGCGCCACCCAGCCGCCACCCATGGCGGGGCGCGAATTGCCTGGCTTTCTCTATGGCTTGCTGCACGGGCTCATCGCGCCCTTCAGCTTCCTGTACAGCTTGGTTTCCGATACCCGTGTCTACGCCTATCCCAACCCGGGCCGCTGGTACGATTTCGGTTTCCTGCTCGGGGTCAGCGCCTGGGGCAGCGGCGGCACCACCGTGGTGCGCCGCTGACACCTTTCCGGGCAGATCCTAGGACGATGCCGCCCCGAACGGGCTGTTGGCCGGATAGCGGGGCGGCAGGGCGCGGATAAGCACATCCGTCCCCGGTGTTGGGCTGAAGGGCGATACCAGGGCCAGACCGCGCTCCAGCGTCCAGAGTGCCGCCTCGCGGCTATCGCCCGCCTCCTCCGCCAGGCCGGCCTGGGCCAGCACGTCCGCCTGCTTCAATAGGCTGGCTGCCGCTTGCATGCGCACGCGCAAGGTGGCGGCAGGGCGCAAGTCCGCCTCGCGGATTTGGCCGTGCGCTTCCAGCGTGGCTTCCAACTGTCCCATTCCCTCCAGCGCCTGCTCCAGCGACGGCACCGCCGTCTCCGTCAACTCATTCAAGGCGGCTTGCCCGTGCCGTTGGTCCAGGCGCCGGCTGGCCAGACGGACGCTCAGCGCGGCCCGCGCCACCAGGCGGGCCACGGCCGGAACCTGTGCCGCCAAGGTGGGTGGGGCCGAGGAGGGCGTGAACAGGGGGGCGGTGGGAATAGACGGCACGGTCGACGCGGAAGACATGGGGGCGGGCTCCGTCATTGGCTTTTGATGGGGAACCCCGGGGCGGTGGCCGCCGATCGGCGCCTGCCCGCCCCGGGGAAGGGGCGACCCGCCCGGGGAGGGGCAGGGGGCAGGTCGCCGTCGCCGGCCGGCGACGATGGGGAAGGCGCCGGCCGGTGAAGATTACCCTGCCAGGAGAAAAATACGCCGTCAATCGAAATCGGAGATAAATCCCCTTGCCGGAAAAATCTCCCGCCGTTGCCTGTGGCGCCACCGCTTGACCGTTCTTCGCCAAAATGAGAACGTAAAGGGAACATATGGCAGGCGCCATGGGGCGCTTTGCGGCCAAGGGTGCACGTTAATCGGGAGCTAAAGTCTAAAACTATCGACATCGTATGCGTTGCGTCGAAGCTCTGGCTTGCCTCCCCAACCGGGAAACAGGCCGGAGCTGAGTGCGGCTGCATCAGGGAACGGCGCTCTGGGATTAGGACCGGCGCCATTGCGGGATAGAGGAGTGGAATGTCGGGTCGCGTGTCGCAACGGCGCTTGCCCCTGGCCGGGGAGGTTTATTCCGGCATGCCCGAAGTATCGCCCGTCGGGCGACGCTTGCGGGTGATGGTGGGCGGCGTGCCGGTGGTGGCGGCGGTCAGCGACACTTGGCCGTGGACGTTGTTGTCGCTGACCCGGCATCGGCAGGTCGACATGCTGCCCTCCCTCCATCGGGTGGCGGGGGGTGTGGCCATCGCCGCCGACGCCTGGGTGGCGCTGGAAACGTCCCCAGCACCCGTCGACGGACCCGCCGGTTTGCGTGTGCGCCTCTATCTGGTGGATGCCTTGCCAGCCGACTCCATGGCGATGGCGGACGCCGCCCACAATCCAACGGACATGGTGCTCAGCCGCGACTTGGCGGCCAGCCTGGGGTGGGTGTCATGCTGATCCGTTTTTTCGCAAAGGCTCGCAAAGACGGCGCCACCGGCGCGTCAGCGCTGGGCGATCTCGCGTTCTATCTTCAGCTTTTCCAGGTCCAGTTGGAACAGACGCACAAGCTGGGCGGCCAAGTCCAGGTCGCCCTGGCGATAGGCGGCGCGCACCTTGTCCAGCACCGCGTCCAAAACGGCATGCTCCGGCAATGGCGGCGGTTCATGCCCGGCATAGGGTACGGAGGGTGGGGCGCTGAGATGACCGGCCTCGGTACCCGAGTCGCCACTCAATCGGCTCTCCCCGATCAGATCCTCGATTCGGCAGCCCAGGCCCCGCGCGATCTTATAAATGGTGTCCGCCCGGGGGGAGGCGGACTTGCCGTACATGATGCCTTTGATGGTGCCTTCGTTCAGGCCGGCCACCCGTTCGAACTCCGCATACCCAAGGCCCAGCGCCGCCAGGCGACGGCCCAGCCGCTCAGCCAGCGGGCTGGGCGCGGGGGTGTTTGGAGGGGCTTTGGCGGTGGAGGTCATGTGGGGAAATTTACCCTGGAACGGACGTGGCGTCGTGGGAGAATTATACCCTAGATTATGGGGTATTTTTATCCTATCCTTGGCGGTATGACCAGGGGCTAACATCCCTTTTCATAGAATTCCAGATTGATCAAGGAAAGGCAGATTGGTTGCGGATTCTGTCAACAAATTCGCGCATCACAAAAATAGTGATCTATTTTCAGTAAGTTATCAAGAATCTCCAGGTTTCCGACCCGTGTTCGGCATCGAGTTCCGCAAGGAACGGCTGCCCCGGCCGGTTCCGGGAGGCAGAAGGCAGCTCGTGTCCGGGCTGGCCTCGGCAGGTTGGGTGGGCTTTGGAGCCGTGCCTTGTCTGACAAGGCATCGGGGTTTGGGCACGACGTTCTGATGGAAGAGATCATTGAGGTATTGGACGCGGTAAGGTCGCTGTTGCCCATGATCATTCCGCCGCCGGGGCAACTGGTGGACATTACGCAGGGGCTGGTGCCCCCAGTACCTTAAGGATTCACACAAGCCGGGCCATGCTAGATCACCTTCGGTCTGATTTGACGAGCTGTCGGTTGTGATAGCTTTCATCGATACCGGGATATTTGACGGATTTCTCGATAGTTGATTGTATCTATTATAGATAGATCCCCGTCTTTCTTCCAGATTTCATCAATCCGACGAGTAAATTCGCTTCGAAATATGCTCATATATTCACCCAAGCGCCTCCGATAGGCCTGTCGCTTAGATAGAGATTTTGAAGAAATAGGAATTAGATCAATATCTTCCGCATTAACTACGCATGTTATGCTCTTAAAGTACTCATCATTGATATATATTTTTGCATATAGAGTTAAATTACCGCTTGTTGGCAAATAAAAGGCTCGGGCAGATCGATCCTGAAAAACCTCTCGCGAGTAGTTCTCTCTGCCTCGGCGTGATTTATCATACCGGCTGAATTCTCAATGCGGCCGAGCCATCCAAGCGCATGAACGGTGTGAGCCCTGATATCGTCGATTCGTTTCTTTTTTATTAGATCCACCAAGCAGCCTGTATAATACCGAACGCTATTTCCCATTATCGATTCAATTTCATGAATGATGGCATAATGCCTATTCGTGACACCACCATAGAGGCCTTCGTTCTCAATCTGGGAGCAAAGGTTCTTAATATAGTCTTCGTCAATCATTTGCGACCAGCCTCTCCATTGGTCGGTTCTTTCTTAGCAAGAATTGCCTTTATGGCTGCCACGGCTGCGTTGGCTATCTCACCCTGACCGAGGTGGCCGCTTTGAGGTGTCTCGGGGACAAATAGCGAGCCGTGGCAGCGATTCCTCCTGAGCCCCCACATGCGAGCGGCGCGGAGGCACACGACGACGCGTTCACCCTTCACAGCTTGAGGGAAGAGCACCTGCTGGGCCCAATCGATGGCCATTCGGCTGGATGGCAAGGCCGCGAGCGTCTGCCGATCTGGAGCCTTCTTGGAATGGTAGGCGCCGATGTCAAGGAACGCCACATGGTGACGTAACATCATGGGATCGCCAAGGCGGGCTGTACGGGCTTTCCACCATTTCCAGGCGCCGCCGATTTCACCCTTCAACGGTAGAGGCTGATTACCCTGCCTCATGAGGTGGTAACGGTGTGGTCCGGATTTGGAGGCAGCCTCCTCGACATCGGCGTCTTCCAGGCCTGGCGACAAGACGAGGAAGACCACTGGTGCGGTTCTTAGCGGGCCCATGAAGGGGAGAGGCAGGCACCTGAGATCAAGCCCGTCTACCTGCTTTGGGGCAGGGTGTTGTTCGTTCCAGTTTTGGTTTCCTTCATCTAGGCGAGCCAGAACGGGAGCATCGGCGGGATGGATGCGGTCGCTGGGCCCCACATGAGCCCAGAAGTCGAATAGCTCATCGTATTCCATACCGGACCTCTGCAGCCTCAGCTTCGTTGCCGTCGTCTTAGTGGCTTTCCGCTGCACGATTACCGGCAGCCTGAGCCGCCTTTTCGCACATATAGAAACCGTCCTTGGTGGTGCCGTAGTAGCGAGAGCCCTGGAGATGGTAGATGGCCGAGGCGGGGTTCACCCATACCACAGGTGACTTGCAGACCTTGGCAGCGGCGGCCGGGTCGGAATAGTGCTTGCCTTCGGCGGCTAGGGCGACCGGAGAGGCCAAGAGGGCGGCGGCGATAATGGCGGCAACGAGGCGCATAGGTATTCCTTCGCATAGGGAAATCTATCGCGAAAGTGTATTGGTTGCCCGCACTGCGTGCAATACGGTACCTATGAGGCGCTATTTCCAGAGGTGGAGCGATTGTCGTCACGTTCCTGCATTTGAGATGGTGGGTTAATAATCATGCCAAGGTCGCCATATGAGGAAGCCGAAGATCTAGCGCAGTCCTGCCTGCAAAAGATACCGGTCATCGTGTTGGGGAGTGGTGCTTCCATGGCTTATGGGGTGCCTGGCATGCCCCAACTTGCCCAGCACCTGAGAGCGAGTAAGCCTGAGGATTTGGATACGCCTGCTTCCGAGATATGGGGTCGATTCTTGGCCGCAGCAGAGGAATATGACCTAGAGGCTGCTCTAACGAGAGAGTCTATGCCTGATTCTCTCACTAACCATATAGTCAAAGAAACCTGGAAATTTTTGATAAAATCGGACCTGGCTCATTTTCAGAAAAATATTTCCAACAGAGATATCAATCCACTTACGAATCTATTCCGCTATTTGTTAAGAACAGTAAAAAAAGAAATCGACGTTGTAACAACTAACTATGATCGCCTAGCTGAATATGCGGCAGAATCCGGTGGTATTCATCACTTTACCGGATTTGGATATGGCCATCTCCGCACGTGGCACGGCTCTGAGAGCACTCATCTTCTCATCGGGAGGCGACCTGTTGCTACAGCCAACGTCTGGAAGGTCCACGGTTCTTTAGATTGGTTTCAGACCGCTGACAGGACCGTAATTGGCTTACCGGTGACAGGTGTTCTGCCTGCTGGCCTTTTGCCGTCCATCGTCACACCCGGCGTGGAGAAATATCGCATCACCCACGGTGAGCCATACAGGACGATTTTGGACCGGGCGGATCGGGCAATGTCGAACGCTCAATCCTATCTATGTATTGGATTTGGCTTTAACGACCAGCATATACAGCCGAAGCTAGTTCAGAAATGTGAAAGGGATGAAGTTCCTCTGGTCGTAATAACGAAGAAATTATCAGAACAGGCACGATCATTCCTTCGCCGTGGTAGTTGTCGTCAATACATGGCTCTTGAGGAGAGCGCTGGGGGAACGTGTATGTATACCCAGGGACATCCTGATGGGATTGAGATTTCTGGTCATAATCTGTGGAGCCTCCAGGGCTTCTTGCAATTGGCGATTTGAAGGAACGCTCCGATGTCTCTATTCGACTACCCGGACCAAGATGCGCTTGGATCAGTCTTGTCCGTCGACACTGGCATGGTCGTCGTACGAGTAGCGGATATAGAACGGCTGCGTCAGCTTCAAGTGAACCGGCTTGTCGTCCTTCGCAGCAGCCGTGCTGGTCAGCACCTTGTTGGCATCATCCAAAAGATTACGCGCAGCATTTCGGAGCGCCGAATTGCCGCCATTGAGCCTGATGATGCGGACGACCAGGAGATAGGTGCCGATCAACCATCAGAAATTAACCTTGTTCGAATTGCTTTAATCGGAACGTTTGTCGATCGGCACCGTGGTGCAACAAATGTCTTCCTGCGTACATTGGAAACGGTGCCTGAGATCGACGCAGATTGCTTTTCGGTTGAGAATGAGAAGTTGACTGGTTTTATGCAGGCAGTTGCCCGTATTGCCAAGGATGGTCAACGATTATTGCTTGGAAAATATACGCTCGACGAAAAGGCTGATGCGTATCTGAATGGCAATAAATTCTTTCAGAGACATGCCGCAATTGTTGGAAGCACTGGTTCTGGTAAGTCCTGGGCTACCGCTACGTTATTGGAGCAAGCGGCTGATTTGCCGAATTCCAACGCCATAGTGTTCGACATCCACGGAGAGTACGGCCCTTTGCAGGGACCCGGCTTTCGACACCTTCGGGTGGCTGGTCCCGGCGATCTAGGAGATACGTCGTTGGCGGATGGGGTCCTATTTCTGCCCTATTGGCTGCTTGGCTACGAGGCGTTGGTCTCCATGCTAGTTGATCGGAGTGACCAAAACGCTCCCAACCAGGCGATGGTCGTTCAGCGGGCCATCGTAAAGGCAAAGCAGGCTTACATCAGCGGCCTGGGGCGCGCTGATTTGCTGGACAACTTTACCATCGACAGCCCAATTCCCTTCGATATTGATGCCGTTCTCGGAGAACTGGAGAGACTGAATACCGAGATGGTGCCCGGGGCGAAGACGGAAAAGCAGGGCGATTTTCATGGGAAGCTTAGCCGCCTCATAGCTCGCCTGGAAAGTAAGCGGAGCGATCGGCGGCTGGGATTTATGTTCCAGGGCGGGTCAGACACGATGCGCTTTGAGTGGCTCCAGGAGATGGCGGCGGCCCTAGTTGCAGGTCGCGCCGACTTGCCGGGGCAGACTGGTGGGGTCAAGATCATCGACTTTTCGGAGGTGCCGTCCGACATCCTGCCGCTCATCATCAGCCTGGTCGCACGCCTTACCTTTTCTATTCAGCAGTGGATGCTTGCCGATCGGCGGCATCCGGTGGCGCTCTTTTGCGATGAAGCCCACCTATACATCCCCGACCGGGCGCAGACTGATGCGGCTTCAGAAATTGCGATTCAGATTTTCGAACGCATTGCCAAGGAAGGGCGAAAGTACGGCGTCGGTTTGGTGGTTATCAGCCAGCGTCCGTCTGAGGTGAATCGCACCATCCTCAGTCAATGCAATAACTTGGTTGCGATGCGGTTGACCAATGGTGACGATCAGGGGGTGATCAAGCGCTTATTGCCCGATAGCCTGGGCGGCTTTGGCGACCTTTTGCCCGTTCTAGATACCGGTGAGGCTTTAGTGGTGGGAGATGCAAGCTTGCTTCCCTCGCGGATCCGAATCGCTGAGCCCACTAACCGTCCAGCTAGCGGAACCATTGAATTCTGGGACAGATGGGGAGCGGTGGAAGGTGGTGGCAGCAACGTCGTTCAAGAGGCCGTAGATGGCTGGAGAAACCAGACATTGAGAGTGTAGTAATATTTATGTATTGACCATGGGGTTTTGGTCTATTGGGGCATAAACTGAAATTGATGGTGGAGGTATCACGTGTTTTTTGAATTAAAGATCGAAGAAAAGCGTGAGCTACCTAACCAGGTTTACGTAAGAGCTGATACTGCGTTTTCGGAGGACGGTCGGGTATGGCTTGAGGCAGTTGATGCTATCTGGTTTGATGGAAACTCGAAAAAAAACGTAGGATTCGGTCAGGTTGCCGAATCGGCGTTATCTATTGTTGAGGCTAGATTATCGCCCCAAGCATGGAACGCTATGCGTGCTGATGCGCGTTGGCTCGCCCTGGATTTAGGAAATAAGCCCCATGACATGGGCGTGACAGTTAAACACTATGGTAACTTGTTTGCTGATGGAAAATTGAGATCTCTTAAGAATGTTCAGGGCGTCTACGGGCCAACCGCGAATGAGCTTGATAAAACAGTTGATACGAGTTCAATTCAAGACGCCGATCCGGCAGATATCGCGGAATTACTAGATATTAATGATAGAATAATAGATCCGTCAGTTGCGGTATATGATGTGGGTCAAGGAAACTGTAATGCCCTATTGGCGCGTAATGTTCCTTGCATATATTTTGACATTGGAGGAGGTGTTCTTGATCATGCTCTGACTTTTCCTGCTACTCTGAAAAATTTCTGTTTCTCGTATGGGCCAGCCATCGTACTATCCCACTGGGATTGGGATCATTGGTCTTCTGCTTATCGAGATCCCAAGGCATTTGACGTAAAATGGATTGCTCCTAGGCAAAACTTTGGAAATATTCATGCGGCTTGCGCTTCGCGAATTGGTTCCAATTTAATGTTTTGGCCAAATGCTCATAGAATTGGAAATAATAATATATGGATTGAGAAATGCCAGTCGCGTGGCAAAAACCGGAATCATACCGGTTTAGCATTCATAGTTGAGTTTGACGGTAATCGAATTATACTGCCTGGAGATGCGCGCTATTCGTCATTTCCCTCTGGAAAGCCAGGCTCGCCGGACGTTCTTTCGTTAGTCGCGCCTCATCACGGCGCTGATATGCGCAGTGCTCATGTTCCTTGTAGTACGGCACGGCCAGAGAGCCGGGTGGCGATCTCTTGCGGCGACCCTAACCGTTATGATCATCCCCGTTGGAATACTATAGAACGCCACGGGTTGGCGAACTGGCAGCAATTTTTGCGAACCGATAACCGTCGGTCGAATCAGCCCGCTCACATACGACTTGAATTTCCCGGTCATTCAAAGCAGCCTTCTGGTTTGGTGCCCTGCGGTGAAAATATGTGCCAACTATCAACTCGGCAATCCTGATGCGTCTGTACAATTATAAAATATAATAGTTAATACGATGATAATAAAAATAGAATATTCGACAGATTCCGAGAGATTTTGATTTGGTCACTGACATATTCTTTTAATATGGCGCCTTCATGGTCAAAGTTCTCAGGGGCTGTCGCATGAATTTTCAAAGGTGCCTATCGGTCTATCAGGAAGGCGGGCAGCACCTTGCGTATCCTACACACTGCTGACTGGCATATCGGGCAGACGCTGAATGGCTGGACCCGCGAGGTCGAGCACCAAGCGTTCCTGGAGCAACTGGCCGATGTCATCGAGGAAGAAGCGGTCGATGCGCTGGTCATCGCCGGGGATGTGTTCGACGGCATTAATCCCTCGGGTGACGCGCAGCGCATGCTGTATTCGGCTCTCGCCAAGTTCAGGCGGCGGCGCCCACACCTAACGACGGTGATGATCGCCGGGAACCACGACCCCGCTGGCCGCCTGGAAGCGCCCGATGCCGTACTCCAGGTAATCGGCGTGCATGCTCTGGGCACCTTGCGCTGGAAAGATGGCCAGGTCGATATGGACCGCCACCTCATCCCGGTCGCCGATGCAGATGGGCAGGTACGGGCGATGGTGTTGGCCATCCCCTTTCTGCGCGCCGCCGATCTGCCTGGCCTGACGTTGGGTGCTGAAGTCACCGCCGGTTCTCCCGTGGTCGCGGCGACCCGGGCGTTCCATCAGCAACTTGCTGCCCAGGCGCAGGCCCGCGCGGGCGGTTTGCCGATCATTGCTACTGGCCACCTCCACTGTGCCGGTGGAACCGAATCCGAAGGCGTGGAGCGGCGCATCCTGATTGGCGGCGAGCACGCCGTGCCCCCTGAGATCTATGACCCTGCGTTCGCCTACGTGGCTCTCGGCCATCTCCACCGGCCGCAGAATCTTGGTGGCGGGCGGGTGAGGTATTCCGGTTCGCCCTTCCCTCTGTCGGCGGCGGAGATCGGCTACGACCACGGCGTCACCTTGGTCGATATCCGGGAAGATGGGGTGACGGCCACTCACCGCCCGCTCCCACGCCCCATCCTATGCCTGCAATTGCCGGAGCGAGGCGGAATGAGTGTGGGGGACCTGGATGCGGTCCTGATGGCGCTCAACCTGGATGCGTCGGCTCCACGGGATCGGCATCCCTTCGTGTGGTTCAGGTTCCTGGCGGACCGTCCCGTTCCCAACCTGTTGGCCGAAATCGAGACGGTGCTGGAACGCCATGCCGTCCGGCGTGCAGGTGTCAGGATTGAGCAGGCAGCCCGTGCTGCATCGGAAGCTGCGCCGCCGGTGTCTTTAGCCGAGACCTCCCCCGAGGAGCTGTTCGCAAGCGTGTTCCAGGAAATGCACGGGATGGCACCTGATGCCCGCCACCTGGCAGCTTTTCGCGATGCCCAGGTGGGGGAATAAGCGATGCGCATCCTCGCCATCCGGGGCCAGAACATCGCCAGCCTGGCCGACAAGTTCGAGATCGATTTCACGGCGGAGCCACTGAAGTCGGCGGGCCTGTTCGCCATCACGGGTGAAACGGGTGCTGGCAAGTCGTCCATCCTCGATGCCCTTTGTCTCGCGCTCTATGGGGATTGTCCGCGCTTTGGCCTGACGGGTGGCAATGAGGATGTGCCCGACGCCGGTGGCGAATCGATCAAGGCGCGGGATGCGCGAGGTGTCCTGCGTAGGGGGGCATCGCAAGGTTACGCCATGGTGGATTTCGTCGGACTCGACGGCGAAGCCTACCGGGCCACCTGGACCGCGCGGCGAGCGCGAGGGCGGGTGGATGGGCGCCTACAGAATATCGAGCGTAGCGTTCAGCGTCTGTCCGATGGCCAGGTGCTCGATAGCCAAACGAGAGCTGTCGAGGCGAAGGTTCCCGCGCTGACGGGGCTCACGTACGACGAGTTCCGCCGTACGGTGCTGTTGGCTCAGGGTGACTTCGACGCCTTCCTCCGTGCCGACACCAAAGACCGTGGTGCCCTGCTTGAGAAGGTGACGGGCACAGAGATTTACCGCGACATCTCGATTCGCGTTTTCGACCGATACAGCAAGGCGAAGGCTGATCACGACCTCCTTGTGGCCCGCCGCGCTGAGCACCAGCTTCTGTCGGAAGAGGAGCGTGCTGCCCTTGACGACGAAGAGAAGGCTTTGCTGGCAGCCATTGAGGTGGCGCGAACCGGGCGTCAGCTCCTTGAAGTAGACATTGCTCGTCATCGGGCCCTGTCGGAGGCCCAGCGCCGTCACGGGGAGGCGGTTCAGGTCGTGGCCGATGCGGACGCCGCTCTTGTGGAAGCAGCGGGAGATCGTGCCGACCTGGACCGAATTGATCAGGCGGAACCGCTCCGGCTCCCGTGGGTCCGGGTCAGGACAGCAGCAGCCAGTGTGACCAAGGCGGAGGGAGAGGTTTCGCGAGCGCAGATCATCCTGGAGCAGGTCGTCCAGCAGGCTGTTGCCCGCCGACAAGAGCAGGACATCGCGCAGGCTGCCGTGAATGAGGCCGAGCGGGTCTTCAAGGAGTTCGGGCCCATCTGGTCCAAGGCTGCGGACCTCGACAGTCGTATCGTTCGCGCCGACCAAGAGGCATCCCAAGCCGCCATGGCAGCGGCAGCAGCGGTGGACGAGCATTCACAGGCTCTGGTGCAGTTACGCGAGCTGGATGCCGAAAGGGCCCAAGCCCAGGCCCGGCGACAAGATGCCCAGGCTGTCCTGGAGGCGCGACCCCAGGCGGCTCTGCTGGTTCGGAATTGGAACCAGATCACCCAGGCCTTCGATGACCGGCACGCGGCCCGCCGGAGCGCCCTTAAAGCTCGCCAGCAGGCTGGTGTGGTTGATGCCGAGGTGCAGGGGCTGCGGGCGGCGCTTGGCGAGTTGGAGGGGCAGGATGTTGCTGACCAGGCGGCGCGGTCCGAGTTGAATCGCGGTATCCTGGACCATCAGGATCGGCTCGTCCTGCTGGTCCCCGAGGTCACTGCCCGCCGAGTGGAAGCCTTGGGCGACCAACTGACTGTTTTGGGCGATCTGAAGCGCACGTCAGAGGACTATGACAGGGCTCAAGCGCAGGCCCGCACGGCTCAGACATCCCTCGCGGCAGCCGAAGCGGACAGAGACGCCGCAGCGAAGCAGGTCCAGGACGCAGAGCGGGGCATTGGAGAGGCCGAAGCTGAGGTCAAAGCGCTGATGGCACCGACTGACCGTGCATTGGCGGCTGTCTCGGATAGCGCGCAGCATCTTAGGAAGGGATTGGTGCCAGGACAGCCTTGTCCGGTTTGTGGCGCCGAAGAGCATCCCATTCATGCCGACGCGGTATTGGCCGAGTTGGCTCGTGGCCTTCAGGCTGACCTCGATGCTGCCCGGGAACGTGCCGAGAAGGGTCGGCAGCTTTCCACTTTGGCCAAGGGGAAGGTCGCGCAGGCGGAAGCCGTCGCCAAGCAATTGCGGGCAAGCATTCAAGAGGCCGGTGAGAGGGCTGAAGCGGCTGAACGCCTTTACGTCGAGACCCTTCCCAAGGCGGAGCGGTCTGACCTTCCCGCCGGACCGACCGGTGCTGTGACCGCCATACTTGAGGTGGGCCGCCAGGTTGCCGAGGAGCGGCGAACCCTACAGGGCCAACTTGGGCAGGCGGAAGAATTGCGTCAGGCAATCACCCGCTTGACCGACGAGCGAGACCGGCTGACGGACGCGTTGGAACAGCGGCAGGGAACACGGCAACGCCTTTCCGATGAGGCGAACGCCAAAGGGCAGTCCTATGCGCTTTACATGCAAACTGCTGCCACGGCCGAGGAACGTATCGAAGCCATCGATGCGGGCCTCGCCTCGGCGCTGGAGACTGGGGATTTGACCCAGGACGACCTGGAGATGGATGCGGACGAGGTACGTCAGGTTCTCGCCGACCTGGTGACCGACCGAGAAAATGCTGAGGCGGAGGTTCTTGCGGTGGACGCTGCCTTGGCTGGGCTCGCTCCCCGTATCAGCGGCATACAGGCCCGTGCTGACGAACTGCTCATCGGTGCCGAGAAATTGAAGGCGGCGGCCGACGCGCGGACGGAGGAACTGATCCAGTTGCGGGGCGAGCGGGCGGGACTTCTCGACGGCGAGGCCACTGATGCTCACCGGACCCGGATCAATGACGCCCGGACGGCGGCCATCGCCGCCAGGGATGAGGGGCAGCAGAAGGTCCAGGCTGCGGAGTCTGCGGTCGCCACGGCCAAGCAGGCGCTGTCGGGGGCGACAACGGCTTTGGCCGAGTCTCAGGCTGAGCAGGTGGAGGCCAATGGCATTCTGGACGAGGCTCTGGCGAGCGTCGGGCTAACCGCCCCCGAGCTTTCCGAGATCCTTTCCCGGCCGCGAGCTGAGGTGGATGCGTTGCGGAGCCGTCTGACGGCACTGGCGGACCGGCGGACAAGTGCGCACGCGGCGCTACGGGAGCGTCAGGGTGACTTGGCTGCTGCGGAGGCCGCCGGTGTTCCAGAGGTGCCGCTGGAGGATCTTCAGCAGCAAATTTCCGGCATCGACAGCGAACAGTCTTCTCGGCTGGAGCGAGTCGGGGCCATTCGTGGGCGAATGCAGACGGATGCCCAGGCCAGGAGGAACCTGGCTGGGCTTGAGGCCGAGATCGCGGAAGCACGGGCCACGTTCGATGTCTGGCAGGCCGTCAACAGCGCCGTGGGTTCCAAGAACGGTGACCGGTTCGTCCAGCATGCGCAGTCGATCACGTTGGACCTCCTGGTCGACCGGGCGAACCACCATCTTGCCGACTTGAAGCCCCGCTATCGGCTGGTTCGTGCGGGCCAGGACTTGGCCATGCATGTGGTGGATCGGGACATGGGGGACGAGGTCCGGTCGGTTCGCAGCTTGTCTGGCGGCGAACGCTTCCTGGTTTCCCTGGCCTTGGCTTTGGCGCTGTCCCGGATGGGTGGACATGGTGGGCTGGCGGCCACGCTGTTCATCGACGAGGGCTTTGGGTCGCTGGACGCCGAGAGTTTGGACTTGGCCATTGATGCGTTGGAGGCGTTGCAGAGCCAGGGGCGCACCGTGGGTGTCATCAGCCACGTCGAGATGATGAAGGACAGAATTCCTGTGCAGGTAAACGTTACGCGGTCGGGCGGCGGCAAGAGCCGCGTATCCATCAAAGGGGTAAACTGGGCTGAAAGCGTGTAAACCCTGGTGGCGAGCAACAGGTTGTCATCTGGAGCGGGCCAAGAGAAGTCAGCCGAGCTTCACAGGCTTCATTATCGAATGGTATGGCGGCTTATAGGAATACCAGTTGGTAACGAGCTGGACTTCTCTCAGGGGAGATCGATCTCAGGGTGTTGCTCTTTCATTTACCGGAGATATCGAGGGTCGGCCTCCCCCGCGTTTTGAATTTTATGAAAATCTCGACCTGATGTGGCGGTGTATAATCATCTATTCAATCCCAATAGTTTGGTCAAAATATCAGAAAATAATCATCGAATTTCATGAACGCTAGATTTTTGCAAGAATGCCAGATTGGTAGAGAATGCTTCCGTCTGGCGATCGCCTCGCGAGCAATTTTATTTTTCCACGATATAACAATGGCCTATAAGTTTGTGGCGTTCGCTTCTATCGAAGCCAGATGCCATAATCGATATTACCTATAACAGTAGATATATGTGACAAAGCGATAGCTTGGCCGACGCTTGTCAGCGTCAGAGCTCCAAGATTCTTTTGAAGGAATATTTCGATTTCATTATAAAATGTGGGTGCTTTCTGAGAAAATAATGACTTCAAATCATTTCCACTCGCCGCTCCCAGATGTTTATACGACCCATTATTGAACTCGTCATATAATTCCACGCCAACTAATGTATTTATAGTGCAACAACCAGCGTACTCTAGATAAGATAATTGACTAATTGGTAGATTTATGCCCTCTTGAAAAAGAGGGAAGATTGCTTTATGCAGGCTCTCTATAACCGATATGTCGCCGCGCGAGGCAAGATGTCTAACAGAGAAGTAGAATGATATAAATGATATTTGCTGTTTCGTGATTCTTGGAACAACATTTATGGCTTCTGAAATTACAATGTCTTTGTATGGCGAGCTATCCTTAGATAGGCGCTCCACAATAAGATTAGCTAGCGATTCTATGTCTGTAGAATTGCCTTTCCGGGCGCTAGCCTTAAATGCGTCGTTGATTACTGACTGAACATCAGGCTCTGCTAATTTTTCCAGAACGACCTTTTCAATACGCTCCGAGAATTTCCTCTCCACATTTTCTGAAAAACGCTGGAAATTAATTTGGGCCGCATTACGCGCTTCATCTTGAAACGCAGTCAGGCTTTCTCGAAGAAGAAGTTGGAAGACTTCTCGGGCGTCGGAAATAGTCATTCCCTGATGGATGTAGACATTATTTCCAGCCTGAATTGCAGTAGAGCTGCCGTCAACCTTCTGATTTTGCTTATCGCCCAGCACGGATGCCTCCACTGTTTTCTACATTAATATCTCCACCGGCTTGAATAGCCGTGGAGTTGTTATTTACATTTTGAGATTGTTCTCGTGTCTTGGGAAGACGCTCCTTCTTTACAAGCATTGATCCAATGAAGGCGGCAAATGCCGTTGCTGCGGCAACTACGGAGTCAAACTTCGGTTCCATGACAAGCCAGGCCAAGGCAGCCAGCAGCGCCACGCCCGAGGCGATTCGGAAAAAGTTAATCATGGAGGTCAGTGGCTCTCAGCCTGGCGATTCCCGGCGGCTTCGGCGGCCTTCTGGCACATATAGAAGCCGTCCTTGGTTGTGCCGTAGTACCGGCTTCCGGGCATGTGATAAACGCCCGAGTTGGGGTTGACCCACACCACGGGCGACTTGCAGACTTTGGCGGCTGCGGCGGGGTCGGAATAGTGCTTGCCCTCGGCGGCTAGGGCGGCTGGTGACGCTAGCAGAACGGCGGCGAAAAAGGCGGCAACGAGACGGCGCATTTCGATAAATCCTTGTAGCTGAGATGACCTCGTCAGATTGTATAATCCTCGCTTCGCGCATACGGTAGCGCGCATTTTGGCATTTTTGCCCCGGCGCCCAAATTTCGGCACCGGGAGGTGTTGGGCGTCCAGATGTGGGGCGTTACGAGATGTAGTGTCCTTAAAGCCCCCTGCTGAGGCATGAGATGATCGAGCTAAATCAAGAGAATATTGAATTCATATGCCATGTAATGGACGAGTTGGATGCTATTGATGAGGCAAAGTCTGGGTTTCTGAAAGAAAGAACGCTCCGAGAATTGGCGATGCGGTTACGGCAGGTACTGCAACCGCACGATTCTACGCTAATGAGATTGTTTAAAATTTTCGGAGAAAAGGTGAGGGTTTCTCATTTGGTATCTGGCGCGTATTTAGGAGTTGTACAAGATCTTAGTTCGCCTGCGACATATGCGGTGGAATTCCTTCCCGAAATAAACAGTGACCTAGTGAGTGAATTTTGGGAAAGAAATAAGAGATCCGGCTGCCTTCCAATTGGAACTCCCACACCAGGATTACCGGAAGAAAATTTTATTCTGGATTCCGATAATCCGGTGTCATTGGATATTTTTTGCAAGACCCCTATAGCATTTGTGGGCGACGTGATCATCACGCGATTTCAATTAGTTGAATGGGCAGCAAATAAGAAAGGAAATGCTCATTTTGACGATAGAAGGAAAAATTCGGTAGAGGAGGCAATTGATAAATTATGGTCGATGAACATGTTTACGGGTGCTGGTGACGGCAGGAAGAGGATTAGAATAATTTATGAAATGATTCAAATTATTGCTAAGGAAATTCTACGATCGCCTGCTCTTGTGAGCATGAGATTGCGTCTCCATCCAATTCATGAAAAATTTGGGAGATGAATCGTTCAATCTCACTAAAAATTCCAGGCTATATTCAGAATATATTTTAATCACACCAACATACAGGAAAATTTTGCATAGAAATCCGACTTCACTGAATGTGTCTATGGCAATCATTTCAGGTATATTGCCAACTATCGAAAATGTTTACCTTCTACACCTGCATTAGGCTCTGCTTCGCTATCAGCGGAAATCATGGATGCATGATCTATTTTGATCAATATACCTATGTCACTCCAGTTGACACATTATAATGCGTGGCGGGCCGGTGCTCCTCAGTCTCGCGCGGCGGCGGCATCCAGCGGCCAGCCAGGCGTTCTTGGACAGCATCCCAGAGATAGCGGCCATCACCATCGTCGGCCGAGAAGGACTTGCCGACAACGATGTTGGGAGACCAGGACTGTGGGACCGGAATCCACTGATCTTCTGGGAAGAAGAAGAGCTGCTCCAGCAAGCGGCAGCCGATTTGGTAGTCCTGACGATGATCAGGCTGTTCCCGCCGATAGCGGGCCACTCTGGCTCGCATTTCCGCCAGGGAGGTGGCGCCGTTACTCCGGGTGAACGTTTCCCATGCCATGGACACCGGCAGGAAGGTCGCGTGCCCGAATATGCCTCCGCCCACGATGAAGTTTCGGGGGCTGTGGAGTTTGAACAGGAAGAGCTCGCCGGGCTGGAGGGCCTTGAAGGCTGTCTTGCCACCGGGCTGCCAGAAGTTGACCTCCTCCAGGTTTGGCTGGGCGGCCAGGTACTGGTACCAGTCGAAGTCGGTGACCGCGACGAAGATGCTGATCAAGGCATGGGTCCAATTTCAGTGGGGCGCTTCCCCATCGCGTGGCTTGGTGCCCGCCTGACCGGTGTATGGGTTGACGTTGCCCTTGGTGGAGTAGTTGTCGTTCCGCGTCTTGTTCGGGTTCGTCTGCATGTGCCCGTGGACGTAGGTGCCCCGTTTGGTGACGTGGGGACGGACGTAGTGGTCATGGCTGTAGGATCGGTGGCTGCGAGCATGGCCATGATGCCCGCCGTGGCCGCCGTCATGGCCACCTCCACGAGCTTCCGCTGTTGAGCTGAAGACCAGGCCGCACAGGGCAGCGGCAAATAGGGCGACGGAGCGCATTGTTGAAATCCCCACCTTTATATGCACGCGGAAGATGGTAGCGTTCCATGCCATAAATGCAAACGGTGGAGAGGGGCATGCGGGGTGTTGGGGTGCTGAAAATTCGGCAGGCTGTCCTCGCCGTGCTACTGGCCATCGGGCTGCTGTTCATCGGTACCACGGTGTCGGTAGCCGGTGGTGTGGCGCTGTTTCAGACGGAGCAGTCAGCGGCGGCTCATTGCCCCAAGGATGTGGTGGTGTGGGTGAACACACAGACGGGGGTGTTCCACTTCAAGGGCCAGCGCTGGTATGCGGCGACCAGGCAGGGTGCTTTCGTGTGCGAAGCTGAAGCCCTGCAAGGAGGCATGCGGGCCACCAGAAACGGCCAGTGATGGCTGTGGGCGAGCGACATGGGGCAATTTCCCGCCCTATGCCGGACGCCACGATGGATCACCGTGGCGTCAGAAGACAATTAGATCGATTCGGGCCACGCTTCAGGAACGGGGTTTCGGCCGCCAGGGGCTATGGGCACAGATCGTCTCCCACATCATCGGCACTTCCCCATCTGACTTCCACATATCCGCCCAAAACCTCTCAGGGGTGCTGACCCCCGGTCGCGCAATGCCGAAATTGAATTCCTTACCAACAAACGCTTCGATGACCAGGTCATCGGTTAAAGGCTTTCCCGTGTCTGGAACCCTACGCCTGCCATTATCGTAATCAATTCCAGATATATCCGAGCCATCGCTTCGTATAGAGTGCGAGTAAATTACGGCAGAGGCGACATCAATAATATCCCCTTGGTGTATTTGATCCTGGCTATTGGACATCACTTCCGTTACGTGGACCTTTAGGTGGATTAGCTCCGTTGGAATGCAGAATTTCGCGTCCTGAGGCATGGTCAATCGGCAGTCCTTGCTCTGAGCCTCAACAACCTCGCCACGTACCATCGATGATGCACTGCAGACCAACTGCTCTCGTGTGGCGGGCGTTGTTGCGTTCGCTGACGATGTGAGCAGTCCTACGAGGATGCCCGCTATCCCGATCCTCAATTTCCGCCGTCTCATCGTGGGGGCTCCATTCAATCCCCGGCGATGATGACCATTGAACGAGTTGATGTCCATCTGGTCGCCTCTTTGGATGACCGGCTGGGGGCCGACACACAGCCTTGGCTACCCGCGACATCAGCGGCCTTGTGTCCACACAGATGAACCGGGCGCCGATGGTTAGCAGAACGGCAGAAGCGGGGCATATCCGTGCCGCGCTCAGCCCTCGGGGACCGTGTGGGAGAGAAAGGCGTTGTCGATGTCCGTGCTATTGATCGTATCCAAGGTGGACCGGATAACCGCTCAATTTTCAGTTAGAGAAAGACGATCTCGGCGTGTAATGTCGGCAAAATGCATATACATTTCGGCCATAAACCATGTCGTCAGATTTAATATGGGGAGTAAATTTATGAAGAATCTTGCGTCAGTTGTTGGCTTGGCTCTGCTCGCTGCGGCATCCTTGACGGCGTGTGCATCCCAACCGGCGGGCCCATCCATTGCTCACGTCACGACGGATAAGTTTAGTAAGGTAGTTAGCATCAACGGCGTGTCTCTGTCCGATACGCCTTTTGGCGGAATTGGGAAGAAGTGGTACCTGCGCAGTTGGGTGGATAAAGATACCAAGGCGGTCACGCATCAGCTTTATGTATGGGTTAATTATGTTGGCGACTGGAAATTCTATCAATCTGCTTCTGATGATACTGCCCAGCCGTTGGCATTTACGTCAATAGCACGCGATGTTTCTGACTGCTCGGGCGGCAAGGTCTGCATTCTGAGTGAGACCTTCGGCTTGGACATTCCAGACTCCAAGCTGCGCGCCACGGCCGATAAGGGTTTCCAGGTGAAGATTATGGCGAAGACAGGCGAATGGATCGTGCTGTCGATTATTCCTGAGCAAATTCAGAAGCAATTGACGGGTGTTGACCAGGCCAACGCGCTGATCTCGGGTGTGCCGCCCGTGGCGCCTCCGGCAGTTCCGACGCCTTACAAATCGTAAAGTGGCTGGCTCAGGGGCATCGCGCCCCTGAGCCGACATTGCGATGGCTGACTTCCGCGTACCAGAGGCGGGCTGGTGACGAAAGGCACCACCCCGCCGCAGGAAGAGTCGCGTTGACATCGGAACAAAAGCAGAACAAAATCGGCGCGATATTTCTGACGTAAACCAGGAGGGGAAAATGGCGCCATCAATGTCCTTGCTGGTGACTGCATCCGAGGCGGACGAGGTGTCGCTGCTGGTGGCGGACCTGATTTACCTGTACGGAACGCGGATCCAGGTGACCGAGCGTTTCACCGATCCCACGGATGGCGATGCTGTTACCCATTGCGCCTCGCTGGAAATCCGTCGCCCAGAGGCTGCCCACGTTCCATAAGCCAGCTCGGCCGCCTGCATCGGAGGGGATGCAGGTGGCGTGGCCGTGGGCCAATGAACGATGAATCTATGTCCGGATCACCGCCGCCCAAGGAATGCGGCGGGTATCCCCTCTTTGTATCCGGAGGTCTGCCTTGGTTCGCGTGTTCATGTCATATTCCCATGCCGACGAGGCGCTGCGGGATCGCCTGGAGGTGCACTTGACGCCCTTGAAGCGTCGCGGCCTGGCGATTTGGCATGATAGGTTGCTGCTGCCCGGGGACGAGATCGACGGGGAGATCCAGGAGGCCCTGGCCGCCGCCGACATCGCGCTGATGCTGCTGAGCCCAGACTTTCTGGCGTCGACCTATTGCCATGACGTGGAGATGCAGCGCGCGGTAGACCGTCATCGGGCAGGCCTGTGCCGGGTAATTCCAGTGATTTTGAAGCCCTGTGACTGGCATTCGACGCCGCTACGGCAGTTATTGGCCCTTCCATACGACGGGAAGCCGATTACGCAGTGGCTGGATCAAGACCAGGCATTCTATGAGGTAGCTGTGGCAATTCGGAAAACGGTTGCAGGCCATAAAGGCGGCACCACGACGTAGCTATATGCGAAGATGTATTGCTCAGATTTCCTGTTTCTTATCTATCCGTTTCCTGGATATTAATTCCACATACATTTTTGCTGCTCTAATCTGAAGGAAATCCTCTAAGAAGCCGCTGGCAAAAATTACACCAATTGCGACGCAAAAACCCATGAGGATAGGCTGAGTATCCACGCCGGTCGCCAGGCGAAATAAGGCTACTGAGGATATAACAAAAAATAGAGCAGCAAAGGCAAAGTTGTCGCGTGCGGCAAGAGCAATAGCTTTGGATTTTGCGGCTTTACCACGAAGCCGGACCTCAAATTTATCTTCAAGGAAATGTGGCTCTAAATAAAAAGCACCCCTCCTGCGGAGCTTGTAGGCCATTGCGGAGAATCGACAGTTATCTATTAACGATTTCTCTTCCGAAGAAATTAATATTTTGTAATTCAAACTGACCCAACGCTCTTTAATGTATGGCGGTGTGTCTTTATCAGTCGATATATTGTATGATTCCTTCTCCGCTTTCAGTTCTTTCAGTGCCCTCGTGCGTCTTTCGTTAAAGAAAGTTTTGTATATCTCAGAAAATAAACTTAAAGATGATCTGGCGGTGTGAATAAGATCTTCCACTTCTCTTCCTCAAGATTATTGATGTAAAATAGAAATCACTCAGATCTATCGGGTCTCTACTCTGGGAACGGCAGGTCTGTGCTGTCCCATTTTCTAATGTTCGCAACAATATCATTGGATGTGTTGACAAGAGTATATGGGCAGTTAGAAACTCTGTCGCTGCACTGATAAAGGTACATGTGACCGATGCTCTTCTTTTTCTTTTGATTTATGGAATTACTGAATTTAACGTAGCCCGTTCCGAATGCAGCTGTTACTGCGCATTCTGGCATCCCTATACGAAGCTGACCGGAATCTATTAACCTAGCTTGTGTCTGAGAAATTACACCGCGTCGAAGCAGCTCGGCTCTAGATTCGTCAGATCTATTTAATCTAATGCCGTACATAGCGCATAAATCTTTCTCGCCAACTGAATGAATGTCGGAAGTCAGTGGATTTGTGGGCGCTGCGCAAGCAGAAACAATAGATAATAGAGATATGGCAACGTATATGATCTTCATAGTTTCCCAATCTGTTGAGAATTTAGAGTCGGTTGGCTGACCTTAACAACACCGAATCTCGGTGAAAATCCAAGAACTGCCTCTGCGCACTGGTGAAACTGCCGACGTTGATCTTCTCATCGACCTTGATGCCCATACGCTGAAGTGACGGTCGGTGGGCTGCTGGCGATATAATCAGGCGCCCGTTGTCCTCGAAGCCGATGAAGCCACGGTCGAAGAGGTGATCGATGGACGGCGTCAGCAGCAGGCCGTTCTCCCCGTTCAGGCGTTCCTCGTTGTTGGAATCTCGCCAGGGCTTGCAGTGGCTGGCCACTAGGTGCGTGGGGTTCTCGACGCCTGTGATCCGGCATCGTTTCTCAATCTGGCTGACGCGCTGCCTGAAGAGCCCCTGGCCAACCCGCGCGCGGACGATGGCGGTGCGGTCGGTATCCGGGATGGTTGGGTCTGCCTCTACCTGCTTCTGCATCTGGTGCTCCCACATATCGAGGTCGTCGGCCGCGACGGGGGGCACGCCGATGGCGGTCGCGCGCAGCGGCTCGACCTCAGCACCGATCAACCCTATCAGCACCTCAGCCAGCGGCACCGGAAGCTCAGTCAGGTAGACCGACTGAAGGCCATTTCCGTTTTCCTGGAGAGGGGAGTATTTCGGAGGGAGCAGTGGCGCCAGGATCGCCATGTGATCCTTGGGGCGCACGCGATGCCGGAGTTCGGTGAAGGCCACCTTCACCTTCCAGCCGACGTGATCCCAGTTCTGCCCGGCCGTTCCGAATTCCGTGGGCTTGGGGCTTTCCCAGCAATAGGATTCAGCAATTCCTATCGCGACGATGCGGGTGTCCATAAAGGAAAACACCAGGTCGCCGGGGGCCACCTCGCGCATGGATTCGTAATAAGGATTTCTGGCCTTGTTGGCGTTGCGCTTGGGCGACCAGAGATAGCCGCCCTTGACCTCCTGGCGGTACGTCTGATTCTGGTTGACCCACCAATAGCGCATTCGGTCGTAGGCTCGTCGGCGTGCTTTACGTCAGCAACGAGCAGGATAGGTTCGTCGCATAAGTGCCAGCATAACACGAGCCCGCGCCTTTTAAGCAATCCCGGCCATGCTGGCGAAGAAACGATCAGGCCGCCTCCCACACCTGGTTCAGCACTTGCGCGGCCAATGCCGCCTTATCCTGAGGGAGGAACCGGGCGTAGTGTTTGGCGACCGTATCCGGCGTATCCTGGATCGCGTAGCTGGCCTGCTCGAAGGAGCCGGTCATTTTCAGGATATGCGTCGCCAACACGTCGCGAACGCTGTGGGGGCCATGGGGCAGCAACCCTTTGATGGCCCCGCGCCCGGTGTGAGGGTTGTAGATGCCGTATCGCTGGATGATCAGCCGCCAGGCCTCGTAGAAGGTCGTTTGGTTGTAGGCCGCGTCCGCCGAGGTCGATTTCATCGTCTTCACGAAGAAGGTTCCTGGGTCAGCGGCGCCCCGCAGCAGCGCCTGCCGATGGCGTTCCAAGTAGGCATCGATGAAGCCGTACAGCCCGCCCAGGTCCGGCAGGATCAGCCTGAACGGTTTGCCGCCGAAATAGGTCGAGGTGGCATTCTTAAACGCCGCTGCCGGGATCAGCACTTCCCACCCCTGATCGCGCGCGCTCCACCTCAATTCTCCACACTGGCGGTCGGCCAACTGCCGTTCCGTCGAAGGAGTTTGGCCACGGGCTTTCACCAGGAGCTGACGCAGGTTCTTCTGCCGGACACCGAGGTGCAAGCCTAGCCGGATCAGCAAGAGGGATCGGACAGCTTCGGCCGCCGTAACGGGATAGCGGTTCTCATCGGGCATGCGGGCCAAGATCTCGTCGGCAATCTTCCGATACTCACCCACGGGGCTGTCCGACTCCAAGATTGGCAGGATGGGCTCGAATGGATCCCGGTGGACCTTAACCACCCGCTGGAGTTCACGGGCTCGCGCCGTGGCATGCCGATGAAGTGCTTCACAGGTTCCCGCCCAGTCGGCCTTGGCGGCGCTGATATCGGCTGCCGACACCAAGCCAGGGATCGGCGTCAGGTTTTCGACTAGCTGGGGAGACTGCCGCAGCCAACCGGTCTCGGCCCGAACCAGGGAGGCGGCCAGGGCCAGCATGTCGACCTCCCAGGCTGTGTAGAAACCCCGGCGACGTTCCCGCCACTGGATGTACCAGTCCCATGTCGCGGGGAAGGCGAGCAGGGCCAAGCTGAGGTGCCGGAGAGGAGCCCCCAGCCCCTGAACAGCGCCGCCGGGGGATGCCGCCATGGCACCGAACAGAAGCCCGAGGTGCTCAAGCTTCTGGGCTGCGGTTTCACCACCCCATACTCCGTTCCGCTTGAAGCCGATGCTGGTCAGGGTGGCTGTCTTGAAGCGGATCAGGCTGGACATCTCACCGGATAGGCGGGCGGGTGCCAGCTTCGTTCCCCACTCCAGCTCAGGGTCAATAACCTCATGGAGATCTTCATCTTCTGATGCCCGACTCATCTGATGGCCCACCGGCATATCTGCAAAACGCAGAGCATAGCGCTGCTTCATGGCCGCAGCCTGGAACAGTCGGTAGTCGGTGGTGCCGGTGATGATGTTGGTGCGAACCCATTCCAGGATCTGTTCTCGCTCGACCGGTGGACGGTTGGCGAAGTCATCGGGCAGGTGCCAGGCTAGGCGTCGTAACTCGGCGGCGCCCACACCGGCGACTTCGTGGCCCCGGGGCGCGGAATTGCGATTTGGCAACTTAGCCGCCAGATGTCCCTCCGGCAGACGGTACCGGCGTTCAATCACCTTGAGGACGCGGCGGGTCTTCAGAGTGCGTGGGACCGTCCGGCCCCGCAGCCAGTAGTACATGGTGGAGTAGTTGAGCGAGGGTTCGCTCAGGATGACTGCCCGGAACAGGGACCAGCCGGTGTCGCCGTGGCGTTCCATATGATAGCGGAGGGCATCCTTGAACACCTCCGGCTCGTTGGTCGGCATGTCGTGACGAGCGACTGGGAATTCCACGACAGGACGCGGCGGTACACCAGTTTTCCTTTTCGGCCGGACCAAGGTCGGCTCAGACAGCACGACCTCCGAGGTCAGTGCCTCTACGCCCTGATCCGGTCGCGAGGACCGTGCGGTGGTGGAGTGTGCCGCAGTTTTCGAGTTGGGCGTCGAACGAGGTGGTGCCGACTTCGCTGATGAATCTCCGAGTTTGGCTGCCTGCCGCTCCTTCTTCAGAGGGGGCAGCTTCCGGAGTCCCCGCACGATGGCGTCCAGTGCTGGGCGGATGTTGGCGGCGGCAGCATCGAGTGCATCGGCAGGCAGTCCAGCAGAGACCGCAAGCTGGGGTAGGTTGAAAGCGGAACTGGACCGCGGAGGCATGGTCCTGGTGCGGATCATATTGACCAGGTGTACCCGGAGCTGTTCGGCTTCTCGTGGCGGGAGCGCCTGGGTCAGGCGCGCTTTACAGAAGTCCGAGATCATTCGGGCGAGGACGACGGTGCTCATCAGGATTCCAAGCTATTTTCAGGAAGCCGGGAGCTGTGCCTTGCATTCCGAGGGACGGCCAGCTTTGCTGACATGCGGCTGGAGGGAGACATGGTGGATCAGGTCAGTGATCGGGACGTTTGGTTGGCAGCCAATGCATTGGTGAAGCGCCATGGCGATGACGCCGCGATCTTCGCCGCGACCCGGGCTGACGAGTGGCTGGCCCAAGGCGACATGGAACAATACCGGCTCTCGAAGCGCATCTTGGCAGCGGTGGACAGTTTGCTGGCCACCAGCGTCCCGCCCGGCACCAGGCTGACGTGACCATTGCGCACCGCGTCAGGCGCCATCACGCGGACGGGCGTGTCCCAAGCGATAGTATCGAGAGCGCGTCCGCATCCACCGATGCACGGGGTCAAATAAAACTACCTCGCTCGAAAGAAGCGGACCATCCATGATAGTCGGGTGGCCAAAGACGGTGCCCTGCAATGCAAACACCGGCCGGTCGATCAGCGAATAATTTTCGAGAATCGGTGCCACAGCCAGATCCCCCTCGGACGGCTTATTTCCTTGAAAGAATTCCTCTAAATCTTGGGAGAGCCGCTTATATTTATCGGCCTCGTCCGCTGCCATCAGATGCGCATATCTTGAATTGGTGTAGATCACGATCTTCCTTCCAATGTTATTTTCAGGCTGATGTCGGGGGGCCGGTGAGCAGGCCTATGGCTGCGCATCTTCTTCGTCGGTGATGAAGGCCAGAGCGCTACCCAACCCGACCGCGTACAGCACCGACACGTAGGCGCCGAAGGGCGTGGTGGTGTTGCCTTGCTCGATCTGCGCCAGCATCTCGGGTGATATGGCGGCCAACCTGGCAATTTCATCCTGCGATGCCCGCTGCCGCAGTCGGGCCGCCCGCAGCAGCTTCCCGATATTTTGGGCGGCCAACCGGGCGCCGCTGACAGGCGAATGAGCCGTCTGCATGGGGGACTAGCTGGCCAGCCGTTTTTCATCAGCGGCGGCAGCCATAGCCCGCCTGACCAAGGCGGTGAGCTGTCGGGCGGTCAGTGACCCCCGCCAGAATTCGCGCCGCATAAGCTCCACAGCCTCAGTGCTCAGTGCGGGCAGCATCATGGGGTGGACATCGAATTCCTTGGCCAGATCGTCCTGGATGGCCGCCAGGAGAGGGTGAAAGTCGGTGATCCCTGGCGCCTTCACTTCCACGGCCATGAACCGGGCGCGGAGCGCAGGCGGAACGAGGTCCAATCGATTTGCCGTCATGATCCAGTTCACCTTGGACAGGTTGACCGGCGCCCCGACACACTCGTCGTACCAATGGGGGGACACCTCGGGATCGGTCATCGTCAGCAGGGTGTCGGCGATATGCCCGTTGAGGCCTGAGCCACCCGCCTTGTCGATCTCCTCGATCAACAAGCCCGGGTTCCCGACTTGGTGGGTCAGGATCACCTTCACCGGCAGGCTTGGGTTGGCGTTGGCCCATCCTTCCGAGGTTCCGGCAAGATGGCGGTTATCGCTGCTCCCACCAGCGATGATCGTCACGAACGGGATCTGCATGATCTGAAGGAAGCGGCGGGCGAAGCGGCTCTTTCCGGCCCCTGGGCTGCCGTAAAGCAGAATCGGCCGGACTGTTACGTAAGGCCGCCCGCACGCCTCGGCCAGACGTAGCTCTGCCGTCACCGCATCGATGACGTTCCCCAACCAAGGAAATTCAATCCTCAGGGTGGCCGTGGCGACAGCAAGATCGCTGACGCCGACCAGGCGATGTGATCGGCGAAGCGCCCGGTACTTCTGCTTGATGTCGATGTCGTCCGCCACCACGCGGATCCAGTGGCCCGCCGATTCTGATGAGACGCTGCGCGGTTTAACTGACGCTCCGGATTTCCTGGCGCGGGGCAGAACCAAGTTGGCCGCCCCCAAAGCTGGAACGACGTGCGCTGGATCGAACGTCTTGAGTTCCAAGGCCTCGGCGACACGGCGGGCGATGCTAGACTTGGCTGAATGCTTGGCGGCGTGAACGACAAGCATGAGCTTCGCCCAAGGGATTTCATCGGCCAGCCAGAGGCAGGTGGCGATCAGGTCTTCCGCCCGGTCCACCATCATGGTGACCCCCAGCAGATCAGACGCCGCCTGAAGCCAGTCGGTTGCTGACGCGGTCTCCAGCGGCGGCACATGCACTTCCAGACCGTCTGAGGAATTCGCGAAGATGATGGCGCCGATGGCAGCCCTCTGAATTTCCGGCACCAGCGAGGCGGGCGGCGGAACTTCAGAACACCAACATCTCAGCAGATCGGCGTCGGAGCTCATTCTTCCAGCAGCCCCATTGCTAGGGCGACGACCACTGCATGCGTGGAGGTTTTGGCCCCCAGCTTCTGTCGGGCATGCAGCAGATAGGCATCGACCGATTTTAGACGGAGGCCCAGCTGGTGGGCGATCTGCTTCGTGCCTTCACCTTGCGCCAGCAACCGCAGGCACTGGGCTTCACGGGGTGACAGCATTGGGCGCATCGCTTCAATGACGCTAGCGGGGGACGGAAAATCGGAACCCAAATTGGCATTTTTAAAAATGCCAAAACGGTAATAGCTTGGCTGGGCCCTGGACGCCACAAATCTCGGCATGAATGGATTCGGCGCAAAACTCAGGGCGCGTTCGAAGGCGCTTGGCTTGACCGACGCGGAAGTCGCAGAGCGCCTGGGCCTGAGCCAGCCTCGGTATGCACGGTACGTGACCGACAAGCGGGAGCCAGACTTCGAGCTGTTGGTCCGGATCTGCAATCTCCTGGACATCACCCCCAACGATCTGTTGCTGGACGGTGGGCCCGAAAAGCCCGGAGATGTTGAACTGGACCGTGCCGTGGTCGCCCTGAAAGGCATGGAATCTCCGTTGCGCCAGGTGGTCGTTGATATGGTCGTTGCCGCCCAAAAGAAGGCGGCGAAGCAAGGCAAGACAGCGAACTAAAGGTTCCAAGGCGCCGGGACAATATGGGGAAATCACCGTATAGAGTGGTGGCCTGATGTGGCTTAAGCTGACATCCTCACTCTATGCGCCCGCACAATGAATTCATTGGGTGGTGGATATATTCCAATTTTGAAAATTTGACCGAATTTATATTCAGATATTTTCCAGAAATTAATACGTTAACATATGAATTATCAGCGCTTAGGCACGCTTGAATGTCGGGTGCAATATGGGGAATTCCCCACCTACCCCCTGAGAATGTGCGGATGCACGTTGGGCGCGAATAGGCACTTCGCCATGTCCTACGTGGAGAGTTTTCGATGTCGTGGAAGAAGGTGGTGGCCACGGGTTTGGCGACCAGCATCCTCGCGCCCGCCGCCTGGGCTGCCGACCCTACGCCGCTGACCCCGGAGGTCGCGGCGCTCTATTATCACAAGGTGGCCAACGATCCGCTCAACTTCGCTGAGGCGGCGAAGCGGTCACCGGCTGTCAAGGGGGCCAGCACGTTCGACAAGCCTGCCGCGCAGCAGGCCGAAGAAGATCGACTGAAGGCCGCCCAAGCCAAAGTCGACGACACTACCCCGCTGTCGATACATGTGACTGTCTCAATAGGCCAATACGACCTGAATGCCGGGCGCTTTCCCATCGAGGCGTTTGGTGAGAGGCATTACCTTTCCCTGGGGGCCTTCGGGAACCAATACCGGATTGCGTTTGCGAATGGCGACGGCGTCGGATTGAAGCTGCCGGTGGACCAGGCGCGCAAATTTGACAACGCGCTCGGCGTTCGTACTGTCACTGCGAACTTGGCCGCCCATTTTGTCGGCACGGGGGACCCCACCGGGAACCTGAACTCGCAGTACACAGTCAGGGTCGCCATCGACAAAATTACCCTGCGGCGTCTCGGTGGTGCTGAAGTTTTAGCCGAGATCATCCCGGACCAGGCGGCATCCGCGTCGGCTGCGACCCCACCCAAAGCGCCGTCTGACTGGGACGTAAGCGGCCTGAAGCTGGGAATGACTGAGTCCGAATTGACCTCGGCTGCCAAGGCGACCTTTGCCGACAAGAAGCTGGTCATCGGTAACGACCGCGACTGCGGCGGCGGGGCCGCCATGTACGCCAGTGGGAAGATGCCGTTGGGCGCGGTTTGCGTCGTGTACACCCTGGCCGCCGGGAAGGTGACCAGTGTGACGGTCAGGCAGGTGCTGGCGGATGCGAGATCGGTCTTCAACGATACGCGGCAGGCGTTGATCGCCAAGTATGGCCCCCCGGCTGTGTCGGATCGCGGGCGCTACTTTGGCTGGGGCCAGGGTGTCGGACGCCGCCCCCAGGACTACCCGCTGTACGCCGGTGTGGACGCATTGGCCACCCAGCAGGAACTCGATGTGGGGTCCAGCGGCACGCCGGTGTTGAGCGTGACGTTAACGGACATGGCGACGCTCCAGGCGAAGGCCGCCCAGGCGCCTAGTGCCGCCAAGCCGGTGTCGCCGCATCTGTAAATGGAGGGCACGGCCCTGTCCCAGTCTGCGCCGCGACCAGGGCCGTGGTTTTCTGAGGAGGTGACCGATGTCGGCTGATAAGCGCCATCACGACCCGGCTTATTGGGCGGCGAAGTGGGCAGAGGCTCGCCAGCGGGAAGTCGAGTTGCACGGCCACTGGTTTGACCGGCTGCTTGAAGGCGGGGCTGGACCGCCGGTCGATATCGTCCCGGTCGCGGGACAGAAGCGCCGCGTCCTCATTAAGCGCCGTCCCAGCGTCCCCCCCACATCGGAAGCCAGTTAGCAGCGGGCGCACGCCTAGGACCGCTGACATGCCCCTCAGAGTGCATGGTGACGGGCTCGCGGACTTCCAGGTTTGCCAGCTCCATCCCTACGCCCTTGCCAACAGCCCATCCAACCAGAGTAGGTATTCACGGGCGCTCGTCCCTGGTTTACGCGCCCAGTCGCCGCTGGTCAGTTCCTCCAGCGCGGCATCAAGGTGGTCAGCCTTGGCCCTGAGGAAACGTGCGATGTTCTCACGACCCTCCGTAATCTCGTCGGCTGAAGCATCATCGATGAACGCCTTCACCGCGTCCTCTAGTTTGGGGCCGTAGATGGTGTGGTCCTGGTTCAGGTAGCCGCCGATGATCTGGAGAAGTGCGGGGAATTCCCGCTCGATAGCGCTTTCCATGATTGCCCTTCAGACCGATGGGTAGGCAGTGAGGATGAAGTAGACCTTGTTGCCGGTGGTCGCTCGCCGGAGAACCACGATCATCTTCGACGTACGGGACATTGTGCCGGTGACGCGCGGAATCACCCACCCCACCGATTGGCCAGCATCATATTTCAGACGTAGCACCCTGGAATTGGTGGTGGCCCATTGCTGGATCTTGGGCGCGTTCGCTTTCATCGCCTCGCTGATGAACTTCTCGGCTTCTGACCGGGTGACGAATGTCCCAGCACCTGGGATGGTGGGCTCATTGACCAGGCGCTGCCGAAGATAGGCTTCCTCCTTGCGGACGTGCCGTTCAGCGATATGTCCGCCCGCATCATCCTCGACCGCGACGCTGATCCAGCCATTGCGGATGGAGATGATCCGGAGTGCCGCCCATTTGGCGGCAATGCTCACGGGTACCGCAATCTCGACTGCCAGGCCCACCTCGTCGGCAGTATCAGGGTCGCATCCCAGGGCGCGTGCAGCGGCGGCGGCCCCCTGGTAGGTGAGCGTGCTGTACTCGCGCCCGGTCCATAGTTTCTTGAGGCCGGTGGATACATTGTCGACGGCATCCAAAGCCATGGCCGTTCCGCCGACTTTGGTCAGCATGGTGGGTTCCGGCGTTACCATCAGGAACGACGCGCCCATGAACTCGATGGCGCCACTGACGATCTCCAGGGCGCCGAAAGCACGGGTCATGAAATGGCCGGTGTCGGTCTCGCCGCTAGTGATCGACAGGCCCTGGAGGATGGCTGACAGTTGGACCGGCGACAGGATGATGCTCAGACCGTCATCGTCCTGCGCGGTTGTTACATTGGCTTCCTGAAGCCACTCCAGCCCGTCCATCACTCCTCCTTGGCCTCTCCGGCGACCGGTCAGGTGATTAAGGGTGGTGTGTGGCTGAGGTCCTTCAACGTGGAGCGAGGCGATATGCCGAATGGGGGGATCGGGCGGCGGGGAAGCTGGGGCTTCACTGCGTTCGGTCCGCCGCCGACATCGCGGCATTCGCGTTCATGAAATATCTGACCTTGGGGTAGCAGCCGCTGGTGACCGGCGAAGTGGAAAGCCAGGAGCCATCTGGCCGCTGGACCGCCCATCCGAATTTGGCCTGCGGGGATATGAGCTGCGCTGTCATTCCATCTAGGCGGACCCAGGTTCCGTTGCTGTCTTCCACCCAATCCATGGTCTGAGCAAACCTACCCACTATTCCTCCACTGCGAACGTTCAGGCGAATCAGGCTCGGCTATACACTTTGCCGCGCGTATGAGGTAGACGCCAGCTTCAGGAAATGTACCATGCCCGGAGCGATAATAACGGGCTCATCATGAACGAATTCTTGAAGCTATCGGCGGACATCGTTGCTGCGTACGTCACGAAAAACCAGATCCCGCCGAACGATCTGCCTGGATTGATCCAGTCTGTTTACGGCTGCCTGGTTCACGTCGATAGCCCAGCGCCCGAGGTTATTCCCGAGGTCAAGCAGTTGCCTGCGGTCTCCATTCGGAAATCGGTCACGCCGGATTACATCGTGTGCTTAGAAGACGGCAAAAAGCTGAAGATGCTGAAGCGCTACCTGCGCACGGCCTACAACCTGACGCCGGACGAATATCGCGCCAAGTGGGGCTTGCCCGCCGATTACCCAATGACTGCCCCGAACTACGCCAGGGAGCGTTCTGGGTTGGCCAAGCAGATCGGTTTGGGCAGCCGGACACGCGAACCGAAGGCGAAGAAGAGCGCCTAGACTGATCGGATAACTACTGGAACAGCGCAGCGGGCGAAGCAGCCTTAAGCGGACAGAGCAGGGGCATGAGCCCTTACCAAAACAACGACGATGGTGATTAAATGATTACCATAGTTTTTAAACTAGGCACTGATGATCAAATGGCATTTGAGCTGCTTGCAGATAAAGTAAACTCCATTTGTTCTGGGAATAATTTGATGACCAAAAAAAGGGTGATTGGGGACCGAATAATTCTTGGAGATAATGATCAATTCACAATAACCCAGAGACATCCAGCGAGATTCACTGTGGAATCAACCATATTGAGTGCGGAAGAAATGAACGCATTGGAAATTATGCTTCGGAAGGCCCTGTCTGGGTCTCTTGCGCCCAAGGAGATGTTTATTTAACGAACAATTTGATTAGACAAAGATGAATGGTGCGGGCGCCGACAATGGAAAACGATATCGCTTTCGACCCAATTAAACATCTGGGCGAGTATATTTCATATTATATTGACCAGCTTGGCGTTGTAGACTTTGCTGTGATGATTGACGGCGAATGGGAATCCGGCGAGCCATACGTTGACACTCTGCCGCCTGCCGCGTCAACCTCGGCCAGTAACGCCGCACTCTCTGCCGTTGTCCAGCGCCGCCGCCGCGCCAGCACTGTCGCCTCTCCCACGTGCCCTCCTTCTTCTGGACCCCTCCAGAAGGAATCCCCATGGCAAAGCTTCCGCAGCTTCGTCACAGGCGCAAGACAGCCAAAGCCGGACGCTTACGGTCAGAACACAAGATGCCCAGTTGATAGCCCCTATGCGGTTGACACGGTTCTTGCCCTTAAGCCCGTGGCGGCATCGTCGCCGAATCCAGCCGCCGATGGATCAGTGATGCAAGGGAAAGCAAATCCTCTGCATCGGCCTTGGTCATCGACCAATGAATCCGCGCCGCATGCGCCGTGGTATTGCGGAACATGCCAAACGTGCCTTTGACTAGATTAGCGAAACCCTTCTGTTCACTCTTTTCACTCTCATTGGATAGCGCGTTGATGGCCAGCATCGGCGGATCGCCAGTCAGGGCATGATCCACAAGAAGCCCGCCGTCATCGGTAAGGCCGGTCCGCCGCCTGAGCTTGTCAGCGATGCTCTTGGTCGCCTCAAGGACCGCGTGAAAATAGTTGTCGGCCAGAAGCTCAGCCCGGCAGAAAACCAGGATGTCAGGATGGACGCCCCGCGAAAGTAAGTCAGTGCGCAGTTCGTTTGCCCGCCGCTCTGCCTCTGGCAGGGTAGTCGCCTGCTCTACATTACTAAGGATGCCGGACGCGTCGACGGCCAGTCCGGCAAACGCCAGCGCACGATTAAGATTGGCCCGCATGGGTTCAAAGCGAAGAGGCTGCCGGGCGAATCTCTCTGGCTTCATTGCATGGCGGATAAAAGCCAACACGGCCCTGCGGTCCTGCCGCACCTTCTGGCTCTCGACAAATGCATTGAAGAGCCGGTGTCGCTTGGTAAGCGATGGAGACGGATCTGACATCTTGCAGGTCGCAAGCAAATGCTCAATTTCCGATCCCGTCAGTCCCTCAGTCGTGTCAGCCAAAGAATTCGCAATCGCCTCAAGTTGGCTTTGAGAAAAGAAGGACATGATTATCCATTATTTTGAGCGTTATTCATTTCAGGCATGTTGAACTCGGAGCAGCGCCGGTTAATTTCAGGACAGGAACATATGTATGACTTTAGGTTTCGCACCTTCATTTCACTCAGGTAATCCAAGAAAGCCATCTCCGCTCCGTGAAGCATTCCGCGAGATGGCGTAAGAAAACGCCGATTATCTCCTGGGCTTCCAGAATAGTAAGTTGCCCCCCTAAGGGTTATGGATTTTATAAGACGATGTAGTGAGTCGCCATCATCCAGGTACTCATAAGAGAATTCAAAAGATAGTTCCTTTATCTCCATGTCCTTGTCCGATGGTTGGTGTGAAGGTAGAGTCAGCATGTAATCAAATTCAATTCCGTTGATATCTGGAATTCTCTGGATGCGGAAGCCGATTAGGTGATTTCCATGCTCGCGCACATCAAAAATCCGATAGAATTGCCTTATAAAATTTAAGGCGTCATTTTTCCCATCAACAATAGGAATGGAGATCATCTGCTGATGCACTTGAGCGCCATGGCCTATTTGTCGCTTAAGCATGAGATTTTGCCGATGTGTACGACCAACCTCTCGTCTTTCAACGCTGTAGCAAAAATAGACCCGCTCAGTGCCTTCAGGAAATGAAGTACCGAGAGCCGATGCCAGAAGGGTAATATCTTGTTTCATAAGATAATTTGCGCTGGTCTTGAGCTTCACCCCCGGAGTGAGAATGAATGATATGTCTTCTATGTTACCGATTTCGATGAACTCTCTCTCAAATTGGGGGAATTGGTCATGTGGATATTGCGGATAAAAGGCATCCGGCATGTTTGGCCTAATTACGAATCTAAATTCTCTCTGATATGAGTATTCAAATCTCTTGAAAAGTGATAAATTGCTTCCATAAGAAAGTAATTCTGAACACTCGTCTGCGAAAAATGGGTCATAATATTTTACGCTGCTGGCCACTATCGAAAATGAATGTCCTGTTTCATATCGCCTTCCGGCAAAAGCACTATTAGCTGCATCGTAAACACGCCGAACAAATTCGTTTACGTCGGTAATTACCAAACACCCAATCTGTTCATCTTCGTCATTTGCAACAGAATCGCCGGTAAAATTTCCAAAAAGCCGCCAATCATAAATCTGAGATAGGCAAAACATGTAATAGTCTGACTTTTGGTATATTTTGAGATTGATCGTATCTGTATCATCAGTTATCGTGACTTCATTCTGGCGCCCTGAAAAATTCAGAGAATCTGCGGGAAGCCTTATTTCAATCAGTATTTCATTATTGTCATTTCTGGCGCTGTCACTGGAAGAATCAACAGTAGAGGCGCAGCGTAGGTAGATTTTCCCTTCTTTTCTTAAGTTTTTAAGGTACTTTATCTTGTCATACCTGTAAAGGTTCGCCGAATTCGCACTCAGGTCCGGACTGACAATTTCAGAACTGGGCGAGAAAAAATTTAAGTCCGGCATATGTTTGAGCATAATCGAAGATGCCTCTGGACACTTTCCTCTAAGGCACGCTTCCTCTAGCGTATGGATGAGTCGTTTTTGCCAGTAGAATCCGTACCTGTTGTTTGCTGAATATACCCCGGAACTGGATATGTGAATCGAGTTGGCAATTATATTTGCGATCCGCTCCTCAATTTCTTCATCGTTCAAGTGGTATAGATATCTGTCTTCGTAATATTGCCTCCTAATACCCGCCTCGTCGGCAGGATAACGCTTAAGCCTTTGGTCGTTTGGCTCACCGTCTGCCAGTATCCTGCTCTTAGATTTGGCGTTCAAGGTACGGAGCGCTTTCATAGGGACTGATATCTGGATTTCCTGCGGAATTTTATCTAGGTCACCGCTGGAATTTTCGGCCATGAAAGCATCCCTATAGATGGTTGACATCCCTTTATGGCAGGATATCGTAAAAGTAGTAAGCAACAAAGGCATGGCTTATACAAAAACGCCCTTTGCGAGCTCGTTGAGCTACTCAGCGCCTCCGGAGCCGCCGCTACGGCAGCGCAGGAGGGAGGTTGATCATCCGGGACGGCCAACACTTGGTTCAGGCGACTCGGACTGGAGCGGCGGCGATACGTCATCGGGTCAAGGCCACGGATGGCGGTGGCCGGGCATCGGCGTGCAGAATCATCAGCCCCAGGGTTTCACCTGTTTCAGCAGCAAGCTGGAGACGGCGACACTGCGTCGGGGTGGGTAGCACGCCATCGCAGACCACAGCGGCCAGGCGGCGACACCGCAGGGCCTCTTCCAGTACCCACAGGGCTTCCTCAGGCTGGCGCGGATAGACCTGAATTAGCCTGCCGGACGCCAGGCCGAAGGCTGCCATCCCGGCCGGGTACAGGGACGGAACCTGCCCCAGCGGACGGCACCACAGAATACGTCCGGCGTCTTCCGGCAAGCGGCTCAAGATGGTTGCTATCTAGCCGTAAGCCGCGCCACAAGCCGCATCCGGGAGCAGCTCGTGGATGTCACCGGGAACCAGACCGCTGCCCGGTAGGGCCTGGTCTATGCTGACCAAGCCTATGCTGACCACGGTCGCGCCCGCCGTCACCCGGACTCTGTCCATGATGGAGAGACGAGCGCGGAGTTCCGCGATGGCTGAGGCACGGTCGGCCATGCCTCTATCGCGATGCTCTGCTTATGTTCTTATTGCAAGAGCGGGTTATGGTTAAAACGGATAGGCTTAAGGCTGGCCCAAGGGAATCAAGCCACTACATCGGATTGAGTAGGTATGGATCCATTCTTCGCTGGCTGGGTTTTTCCAACATTCCCACAACCCGGCGAAGGCCATCATCGGGTCATTGGCGAGCCCGATGGCATAGGGCTGCTTGCCTCCATCTGAGAGAACCTGCCATTCGAAGTAGGAATTGGTGGGCACCAGGCAGCGCCCCTTCTTGAATGCGGTCCTGAAGGAGGGTTTCGATGCGACCGTGTCGGCGCGCGCGTTGATGCATTTGGCCGCACCCGACATGTCCTTGGCGAACGACGGCACCAGACCCCATCGCAGCAGGCCAAGGTGACGTTCCCCGGTGTCCGGATGCAATCGGGATCTCATCAACATAGCCCGAGGGCTAAAATTCGTAGATAACGTTCGGCTGCGGCATGAACACTGGACTTGTAAGGGAATTCTTGACTCGTCCGATGGGCTAGGCGGCGGGGGGCTGACTGGTCATGATGGAGCCGGTTGGCGAGAGGATGGGGGCGAAATGCGGAGGCGTCTGCTGGGCTTGGCGTTGCTGGCCGGGTTGGGGTGGAGCGCAACTTCTGAATCTGCGGAGATTCCCGCTGACTGCCAGGCACAGGCCCCATGGGGAGCGCCGCAGTGGTCGGGGACGGAGCCCCACCTGACCCCGCTGGGCCGCCGGGCCTATGTGGCCCTGCACGACGACGTGAAGCTGGTGCCGGACTTTGTGTCCTGGAGCTTGACCGCCGAGCACGCGCTGGGGTGCTTGCCCCGCAAGGACTCGTTCGCCCCCGATCCTGATCTCCTGCCTGGCCACCGGGCTGAGCTGGCTGACTACAAAGGGCACAGCGGCATCTACGACCGAGGGTACTTCGCTCCGAACTCCGATTTCGAATGGGATGCGCGGGTTCTGCGCGAGAGCTTCTACCTGTCCAACATGAGCCCTCAGGCATCCCATCTGAATCAGTGGGAGTGGGAGATGCTGGAAGAGGCTACGCGGTCATGGGCGCTGACGCGGGGCCCGCTGGTGGTGATGGACGGCCCGATATGGAAGGACCCGGTGGAGACTATCGGCGCCGACGAGGTGGGCATCCCAGCGGCGTACTGGAAGGTGATCGTGGACGGGTCTGGCCAGGTCGCGGCGTTCATTATGCAGAACCAGCCGACCGCTAAGGGCGACTTAACGCCCCATGCCGTGTCGGTTGCCCAGGTGGAGCAGGCTGCTGGAGTTGCGCTGCCATTGCCTGCCAATACAGATAGAGGGAGTGTGAGCGCTGTTTGGCCCGTTGACCTTTACGCACTTCAAAAGAGAAAGCACGTTACCTGTCATATCCGCTAACTATCCGCTAACTCATCAAACTCATGCAGTGAAAATCGTATCTTTTTTGACCTAGCAGACGCAATCATATTTGCGAGGTCATAGGCGAATACTTTCATGAAAATACCTCTTGTTGGCAATGTTCGCGGGTGAACTCGGTAGTCTAGCTGTTGTTTATGAGTTGCATGTGCTCCAGACGGGGATGAAATGCCAGAATATATCTTTATATAGGCTGTTATATCTTTCAATATCGTCCTTCTCTCTGATCAATTTATTATAGTTGAGAAATTTACCCCAATCATATATAGTTCCATTGTATCGAAGGGTGTTGAGAGATGAAAATTCAGAAGTTGAGAATTAAGGGGTTCCGGGGCATCAGGGACGTGAATCTTGACCTCGATGCAAGGTTGACGGTTTTTGTAGGCGCGAACGGGGCGGGTAAAACGACCGTTTTGGACGCTATTTCTGTTCTATTAGATAATTACGTTGCCCGATTCGTTAGGGCTTCCCCCTCTTCGGCGAAGCGCATCGGCGAAATGGATATCAATACTGGCTGCTCAGAGGCAGAGCTGACTGTGGAGGTCGGTGTTGATAGTGAAGTCGTATCGTGGACTGTGAGGCGACAGAGGCGTGTTTCCAAGATACTCGGCCTGAAGTCAAGTGACTTCGAGCAATTAAATTCTTTAATTAGGAAGAAGGTCGCCACAAAGGGGGACGATTTATCCGGCGAACCTTTGATGGTATACTATGGCCAGCGTCGCGCAATACTCGATGTTCCTATGAGAATTCGGAATGGTGCTGAAATGACGGCTCTTGCCGCATTCCGTGGTACCTTAGCAGTTGGGGATCTGAATTTCAGGGATTTTATTGCTTGGTTCCGAGATAGAAGCTTACTGGAACTCCAGCAGAAACAGCTCAAGAAAAACCCTAAAAACTATGTGGATATTCAGTTGGAAGCTGTTCGGAAGGCGATGACTTCCGCTACTGACATGGAAAATCCAGTTTATAAAGTTGAGGTTCCTTTTGGGCTGTATGTCACCAAAAAAGGAAAGCAACTACGAGTCGACCAATTATCTAGCGGTGAGAGTGCATATTTAGCTCTAGCCGGTGATTTAGCGCGCCGCCTGGCCATGGCAAACCCTAATTCTTCTAACCCTCTCGATGGGGCTGCAATCGTTCTGATTGACGAAGTAGAGTTACATTTGCACCCCGTTTGGCAAAGAAAAATTATACCATGGCTTTGCGAAACTTTTAGAAATTGCCAGTTCATTATCTCGACTCACTCTGCCCAGGTTTTGGGGCTAATTTGTGCAGACGAAATTCGCATTATGAAGATTGACGAAAATACTGAGCTAAAGGTTATGATACCAGATGCCTCGAGAGGTAGGGACAGTAATTTCCTGCTACTGAATGTTCTGGGTGGAGATGAGCGGGATATTGATTTAAAAGAAAAGCTAGATGATCTACAGGCTGCGATTATTCAAGGTGAGAACGACAGAGCGGAAGGGCTGCTTTCGGTATTGAGGGGTCTCATGGAGGGCAGCCCTCCAGAATTGATAATAGCCCAGGCCCGTATAGAACGAAACCGGAGAGTTGCGCAGGAATGAAATATTCTTTCAAAGGACAAACTCCGGACGAGATGCAGGACTGGCTTGAGCTAGCTAATTCAGATTGGTCGCCGACTTGGAATAATTTCGGAGGTGATCCGAAGAAGAAAACCATAGAAGCTCTCTTAGTGGAGCAAGGTTATGTCTGTGCCTACTGTGGAAGGAGTATTGAAGCTTCGAAGTGTCACATCGATCATTTTTGGCCCCGCAAATTCTTTGATGGCACTAGCGATGGGGACGGTGTCACTCGTGCCGATCTAACCCTTTCCTACCAAAACTTCTTTGCGAGTTGCGGTCCTCAAAAGGAAAAACAGGGTGACAAAGCTCGTCTGCCGAGTACGTGTGGTGACGCCAAGAAGGCGTGGTTTAATGAGGGAAATGATATAATTCCATCATCATCTGTTTGCGAATCTCGATTTAAATATGGCTTTGATGGGAAGATATTCCCTTCAAATGCTAACGATCAGTTAGCTAAGAGTATAATAGAGGAATTTCGTCTTTTTGATGAATCTCTTGAGTATGAGAGAGGTGTAATAACAAAATATTTAGAGGAATCTATAGCAAATGGAGATATTGCGGACATTGACATGGAAATCCAAATTTGGAAACAGAAAAATGGCGATAAGCTTAAGGGGTTTTGCCAGGTGGCTGTTCGTTACTTGGAAGATTACCAGATATAGAATAGAACTTACCAATTAATAATGCTTTACGCAAAAATTATTGGCGCCAAGAATGTGGTTTGCATTCCACCTGGAGCCTGAATCACAAACCAAGCAGTCTGCCCGCCTCGTTTCCTCGCCGGTGCCGATGTCCAGAGGTACCAAGTTAATCGTTTTGCTTAATATCACTAGGAAATCCGTAAATGCGTTATCCGATCCGGGAAATCGCGACCTGTAAACTTGATCCGCTATCTCTAGAAAACTCTGAGTGAGTTTCGGCGAAAGGTGCGTGTCCGGTTTATCCGGCCCCGAGGGGAAACATTATGCTTTTTAAAGGGATAATCTGGAGTTGGAGGTCGTGACGGAGCCCGATAATGGGGCGAGCTTCTCGATTCCTATAATTCGCGAATTACCGCCATGGGTCTGTCTGAAGAGACCTTGCCGGGCTGAAATATCCAGAATACGCTTTTTCAGAAAATCCTGAGGGCGTGATTTTCAGGGACGTGCTGGGCCCGGTAGATACCGGTATATCCTGCGTGTCCCGATACGCTTGTGCGCGTCCTGGTGAAGTGTCGAGGCTAAGTCAGTATGGCGAACAAGGACTCCTGGGAACTGGGTCCCCTCGGCGATGGTGTTGCCGAGGTCGTCACGGCATGCCAACACGACGGCCCGCAAGCCCTTGCCAGCAACGGCGCGAACATCGCGGTCGTGATCTCCCAACCCGACTGGCTGGCCATTCGATCTCTACTGAAAGATCAGTTGGCCGCCGGATCGACAGCCGCTTACCCTGGAGGCCGGGCCGGTGACACCCCGTTCACCTGGATCCCCAGAATAGTCGGCAGGCAGGCCGGGGAGGATGGGAAATGACTGGTGACATACGTTGTCGACACCTGTGTCCTGTCCGATCTCCGGCGCGGCACTAAGCATCCAGAGCTACTGAGATGGTGGACTGACACGTCCCCTGAGCAACTCCTCGTCCCCGCTGTAGTGGTCTCAGAAATAGAACGCGGGATAACGCGCCTGCGGGTCCAGGGGCGAATAGCCGAGGCCAACGACAACGATCTCTGGTTCCGCGCCCTGACATTGGCGCTGCCGATCATTCCCTACGACGGCCAGATTGCCAGGCTCCACGGGGCGCTCTCCATCTCCGTTCCCCATGATGGGACCCCAAGCTTCGAACGGGATCTCATGATCGCCGCAACGGCCATGGACAGGGGCGCCATCATAGCAACCCGCAATATACGGCACTTTTCCCTCATCGCCGCCAGAACGGGTCTTGAACTGCTGAACCCCTATGACGGCCTGATCAATGTTGATGCACACTCGGGTTAGCCGCAACCGTCTGCAAGCCAGTCAGCATCGCCAGATGCACATGGACATTGGGGCGCCGTTTCAGACTGGTCGCCACCACCCCTGCGTCACTGCCTCCTAACTGTTCCACCGGCGGGATCAGCACCGGCAGCGGGGATCGGGCCCATTCCAAGCCCTCGACGATTTCCTCGATCAGCAAGTCGTGCCAAAAGCCGGGCGCCTTCTCGGACATCGCGTCCTCCATGTCTGGCTGAGCCCGCCATCCCTTCAGGGTGGCCATGTCAGTCAGCCTACGCCTCTTTGGCAGATAGTAGGACTCGATTCGGAACAATCGATGGCGGACGAATACTCCCCAGATGTGGCGCCCGAATTTTCCCCAGCTCCGCTAATCGGCCAGATCTCAAAGGCACGCTTTCCGCTACCTCATGGTCGCCGGTCACCGAACTGTCGTCGCAGACGTGGCGGAGGCTGGTAGTCCCACTTTGGAAATGAACGTGATCCTGGAACTCGGCCATGAAGGCTTGAGCACTGGAATTGAAGGGTTTATCCCGCAAATGAGCGATTTTGGAAAAACGCGGGATAAAGAGAAGCCCCACCAACGGCTCAACTCGCGTCCGAATTCGCCAGGATATAGAATGTCCAGACAAGCGGGGGCGTGACTATTCTTAAGATAAAGATTTTACGCCGAGACTATATCGGAAAAGTTCATTTTGCTTCTTGATGGGCAGATCCAGCGCAGGCCTAATGTCGGCAAGCCCTCATGCCCGGTGGCACGCCATGATCGACTGCTTAATGCTCAGCGAAGTATCTGGCCCACGTCTTCGGTCCCAATTTGGAATCGCAACGCGCCAAGCTGACATAATAGGCAGCGGCATATCCTTCGCTAGCATATGGCGAATAGGCATTTATTCGGGGATCTGACCGTTAAACCGGCCCAATCAAGGCCCCTGAAAATGCACGGCCTTGGTTAGGATCAAACTGGCCGGGTCAGGGTTTAATGGCCAAGTATCAGCCATAGCTAACTAACTATATACACCACCTTGAGGTCGCGCGCAATTGTTGCCGATACACGCCTGCGCGTGTGCACGTTGCGTCGTTACTCCATGCCGGAGTAGAAAATTATGGCCAAAGCAAATTATGCCACATACTCGACGGAATGCTGGCTACTTTCTACGGCCATTTCAATAATACTATCCCCAATAATATGACCTGAAACAGGCGTTGCGGCGCCAGATTCTTCCATTCTCGAAATCCCCCACATAAGCGAGGGTATTATGCCTTCGAGCATTTCGTTTACGGGATCTGATCGAGATCTCGGCCCTGGAGCTATTCGACTTTCAGAAACGGATGGCACCCCACCCAAGAACTATCGGACCCGGCAGAGCGGTATTTTCGCGACTAGGAAAGCTGTCGAAGGACAAGCTCGCTGGTATCGCGAAATCGACCGTGACTTCATGTACCTGCTCCAGGCGGACCCCGCCGTCATCAGGTTCAAGTCAAGGGCGCACGTCGCTCACTATGTCGTCAACGGCGAGCCGACCTCCCACGTCGTCGGATTCATCGTTCAGGCGGAGGCCGCCACCTATGCTGTCGACATCATCGACACGAGGCAGAGGCCGAAGGTTCGATATTGCGACATCGAACTCCTGACCACGGCATATGGTCAGTTGGGAATCGACTATCGCTGCCTCGATGATCGGTTCGTCCACCTCGAACCCAGGTTCAAGAACGCGGTCGAACTGAACCGGTGGAAAAACGCGCCCCTAAACCTGGCCAGCGAGCTTTCCATCATCGAGGCCATATCAAACGGCGCCAACACCGTAGGCAAGGTCATCCAGGCCATCGGTGCCACTGAAGTCGCAGGCCTGGCCCACGTCTACGGGCTAGTCCTCAAGGGCAAGCTGCGACTCAGCATGGGGCAGCCCTTATCCGTCAACACGTCAGTTCGCCTCGTCACGGGGAAGAAAACGCTATGACCAGCATTGCCCTGTTCCGCGACCAGTACCTGCGCATCGAGGGACGAATGGTTTCCTTCGAACGCCGTGATGCGAGTCGCAACCTGGTGTTCCAGGATGTCGCCAACAGTTCCCCTTTCGTGGTTCGCGAAGACGAACTGCTGGACCTGATGGCGAAGGGACAAGCGTACCGCGTCGGCGGTGCCGAAGAACGCGCCTTCAAGGAAGGCCGCAAGAGTGACCTGACATCGCTGGCCAAGCTCCAAGTCGATGAAGACCTGAAGGCCCGGACCCTCCGCCGCGTGACCTACGTCCAGGCTTGGGAGAGGAGCGGCTTGGAAACCCGGAAGCGGCAGGAACTCGTCCCTGTCATCGAAGCCACGGCGGCCGTGCTGAACGACCCTCACCCCCCTCAACCGGGCACGCTCCAGAGTTGGATCACCGAATGGCAGAAAAGCGGGCGCGATTTCCAGGCCTTGATGGACCGCATTGCCCAGCGCGGGCGACGCGGCTCGCAGCAGAAGCTCGACGCGCAGAACCTGTTTGACGAAACAGTCGAAGGCCTGTTCCTGAATTCAATGCAGTACGACGTAAGCAACGTCTACAGACAGGTCCGTGACGTATTCACGCGTCGCAATCGGCTGACCGGCGACACATGGGTGCCGAGCTACTCCACCGTCTACCGGAAAATCCAGACCTACGACCGATACGTGGCCACCGCGAACCGGAAAGGTGTCACCGTGGCAGACCGGATTTATCGACCGAAGACCGGACATGTCTCGACTGAGCGCCACCACGAGCGCACTGAACTGGATTTGCTCAAGACGGACCTAATCGTGGTCGACGCGGATGGAAATCCCATCGACCGGCCGGTCGTCATTATCGCCTACGACCACTTCAGCAGGATGCCGATTGGTCGCTACATCGGCTTCGAGCAATCTGTCGCCGCTGCCATCGAATGCATCCGTCACGCGACTTACCCGAAAACGTACGTGAAGGAAAAGTACCCTGACATCAAAGGGGAATGGCCGTGCTGGGGGCTGTCCGAAAATTACTTCGCGGACCTGGGGAGCCAGTTCGTCGCCAATGACTTCTCGGCGATGCTCAAGCTGCTCGGCTGCAACATCACCTTCGCGGCCCGCGAGACGCCCAATGACAAGGCGGCAATCGAACGATTCTTCGGCACCTTCACCCGCAGCCTGGTCCGCTACATCCCGGGCCGAACCTTCGAGGACTTCTATCGGCGGCGGAACGAAGAAGCCACCGAAATGCAGCCCGTCGTTACCCTGGAGGAATTGGACTACCTGGTCCATCGCTGGATTATCGAGGTCTATTCCCAGCAGTTTCACAGCGGAATCAACGACGCGCCTCATCGTCGATGGTCGGAGAGCGTAAGGCGGCATCACATCATTCCGCTGCCCGAACCGGAGGTGCTGAACGCTGCGTTCTGTCTAACAACGCATCGGCGGCTGTTCGATTACGGCGTCAGGATCAACAACCTGATCTACAACGGGCCGGAAATCGCGAGCATTCGCACCAGCCCCGCCTTTAACCCCGGCGGCACAGCGATGTGCAAGATCGACCCCAAAGATCTGGGAACCATCCAGGTCTTTGACCCGGGCAGAGAGTGCTTTGTCACCGTCCAACAGTCACCCAGTTCACGGCGGCTGTTCGATGCGCACGGTGTGACCCTCGTGCAGCAGGTCTTGGCGCTTAAACTCATCAAGGCCCGACCGGAAAAATATAGCGAAGACAACGTGGCAGCAGCTCACGCTGACCTACACCGCTACATCCAAGACAAGCATGTGTCCAAAGACAGAAAGGTTCGACGGCTGAAAGCTGCCTATGGTGCCCCTAAGCACCAAATTCCCAGTTCCATCAATCCGGTGTTAAGCGACCTTTCCATTTCGGACGCGTTGCAGCAACTGCCGGACTCAGTTCTTGCCGATGGCCTCGCCATTCCGGACGAGGACGACAACATCGGCCAGGGCTTCACCGCTTCCGCACCAACACCGGAGGTCACGGACCTACTCCCGTCCCCGACCGAATCCGTCGCATCGGATTTATCGGCCTCGGGGACGAACACATCAGCTTCCAACGCAGCAAGGTTCGCAGAGATGGCCCGCCGGATGGGGGTCACAGGTCGAGGTGGAAACAAGGATGCCTAAAATGGACCGTGAAGAGCGAATTGAACGCTTCAAAAACATCAGCAAAATCGCCATCGACCTGCCCCATCTGGCTCGCATTAAGCAGCGGATCCGGGATGCCATAGACATTGGCTGTTGCGGTAGGGAAGCCCAGTCGATGATGTTGCTGGGACCGACAGGCACCGGCAAGTCTACCCTTCTCAAGGAGATAGCCGACGAGTACCCGCCTGAACAGCGGGACCGCTATCTCTATCACCCGGTCCTATATGTCGGGATTCCTCCTCAGTCGACGCTGAAGGCCTTGGCTATCGCGATCTTGAAAGCGCTGGGCGATGTTTCTTCGAATCGCAGCATGTCTGAGTATACCCACATTGTTATTCAGATGCTGACCAGGGCGGCGCCTAAACTACTCATCCTCGACGAGATCCAGCACATCGTTAGCGCGGGGAACAAGCGAGCTAACGCGTATGCTTCAGGCGACCTCATCAAATCCATCCTGAACGCCGCCGTCTGTCCGATAATTCTCGGAGGTCAACCCGAGGGAGCCGAATTGATACGAGCGAATCCTCAATCACTGCGACGGAATAGATGGGCTGAATACCTTGAGCCCTTCGATTGGTTGAAGCAGGAAGATCGGGATACGTATCAATCCTTCCTCTATATGTATGAAGAACGCATGGGCCTCTCAGCGCCGTCGAACCTGTTCCACGATGACATGGCATTTCGCCTTTGGATCGCATCCAACGGCGCAATTGGCGAAACCACTAAATGGCTCCAAATGGCGGCCGAAATAGCACTGGTTGAACAAGAATCTTCATTGCCCTGCATAAGCAAGGAACTTCTCGCGGAGGCCTTCGACAGGGGACGGCTTGGTGCCAACCGACAAGAGCCGAACCCGTTCCTGTCCGACAAGCATTCGCTGAAGGTGCTGCGCCCGCCCACTACGGAGAAGCTCCGCCTCCCCCGGTTGCGTAAAGGCGATCAGGCGCTGAGGGAACTGCTGTAACCATGTTCAAACTAATTTTTCCACTGGTGCCGTACGCCGATGAAGGGTTCCTGGGTTTCGTCGCCAGGTCCGCTGAAGAGAATTTCAGACCCACCCCATGGGCCGTGCTGAGTTACGTAGCTCCGCGATTGATGGCGGCCCGCGCCTTCATGCTGTCGGATACCGACATGGAGCCCCTTCGCCGCCTCCTGTCGATGACGCCTGCCGAACTGGAACGCATGTCCTACCGCGCAGCCGATACCCGACACGTGCGCCTCCTCGGGCACACGCTGCCGAAGGAACTCGTCTCCCTCATTTGGCGGAAATGCTGCCCGCTGTGCCTGGCTGAAGCCCCTTATCATCGCGCTGTCTGGGACTTCGTGTTCATGGTGGCTTGCCCTCATCACAACGTCATGCTGGTCGACCGGTGTGCCGAGTGCAGGGGACCACTTAACTGGCTGACCAGCAAGTTGACCCACTGCGTGCATTGCGGTGCCGACTACCGCCTCATCGACCCCGAGCCTGCCCCTGACGATATTGAAGGCCTGAAAGCTGTTGTCTCTCTCCTCGAAGGTAAGCCCCCGCCGGAAGGGCTGGCAGGCATGGACGTCGGCTGCCTGCTGAAGACCATCTACATGCTGGGCCAATGCGTCCACGACACCTTGTTGAATGTCGCGGCGGTCAAAATCGGTCGGCATCATCCCGAACGAGTCCTTGCCTACCTGAACATCGGCTGGCAGGCCTGCGCGGACTGGCCCCATTCCTTCTACCGCCATATCGATTGGCTTCGGCAGGGGGCGGCTGATCGTCAGGACCAGCATGAGCGGATGTACCGCGACATCGGCGTTACCGCCAAATGGATCCTGAAACAGGATAAGGACCCGGCGTTTGGGCCCATTACCAGCACCTTCAGCCGGTATATCGCCGGTGATGTCAGGCTGGTAACCAAAGCCAGGGCCGTCGTCCGCGCGCGCAGGGCCAATCCATCACGGTCCTTCTTTCTCCCGCAGGAGGCTATTCGCCTCTTAGGGACCTCAATGCCTCGGCTGATGCGTCTGGCCGAGGAACGGGACATGTTCTTGGTTAGGGGGAAGGGCAAAGGCTACGGCTCCCGGCTCGACCCCCAGAAGCTCCTGGACCTCAAAGCTGAGGTCGAGAAATTCATCGACGGAAAGACAGCCCGGAAGATGTTGGCGGTCAATGACCGGATTCTTGGGCAAATGGAGGATGCCGGTCTTCTCACCGTGGCGTCCGAACCGGTCGCCACCACATTCTTTAAGCACCCGCTTCTCAAGGCGGAAGTTCAGGATCTCCTGGACGCCATCAACCGCTTGGAACTTACGGAGCTGCCGTCGCCGCTGGGCAAAGACATGATCACGACGGCCAACCTCATCAGGCGCATGCCGGTGAGTTATGACGACCGAAACGCCGCGACGGTGTATCGCGCTGTGATCGAGGGCGCATTGCTTCCGGCCGGGAGATTGGCGGGATCTCGGGGATTCGCCAATCTGGTCTTCACCATCGATGCGGTGAAGAAGTTGGCTGTGAAGCTTCGCCAGGACGCTCTGGCCGTTTCCGACATCGCGGCCAAGCTGAACGTTCAGACCAAGTCTGTTCGACTTTGGGTGCAAAACGACATCCTGAAATCCAGGGACAAGGTCGGACGCGTAACCCGCCGTGCTAAGGTCCTGAACAAGGATTTCCGGGACTTTTCTGGAAGGTACGTGCTCGCCAGGGACGTTGCGGCTCAGCGCGGTACGGATGTCAAATCAGTCAACTTGACGCTTCTCGGCAGCGGAGCACGACCGGTTTCCGGTCCGACCGTCGATGGCGGCGAGATGTATCTTTATGAGCGCAGTGATATCGACCGAATCATCGGATAGATAAATACAGGACAGCAGACGAATGGCTCGATGACGGTAAAATCCATGAATTTCGAGAACAGCTGGGCGTCGGGATAGGCAGGCCTACGTCGCCGCACGTGCCACCGGGTACTTCGGCTGCGGTCCACCGAGGGGAGCGATGGCTGGAACGGCTCCTGGAAACCGAAGGTGTCGAGGTGCCGGTGGAATTCATTCTCGAACCGGGGAAACCACGACGGCTGACCGTGGGGCAGAAGCCAAAGGCATGAAAGCCTGGTGACGGTGCCCTCCGTTCAGGGCGGCATTCTTGATTGCGGTGTGTTCACCAGGAGATTTACCATGACCCGTGTTCCAGAAGCCGAGGGTCCCTTCACTGGTCCCAAGATCGTCGCCATCGAGAATCTAACCAGGACCGATTTCCGCCGGGTCAGCGCGCCGGGCATGCGGGCGTTTCTGGCCATCGCCACCAGCTGGGGCCTGACCTTGGGAGAGCGAATCAACGTCCTCGGCAAGCCGGGGAAGTCCACCTATGGCCGATGGGTGTCGAAAGCTCGCTCTGGCGCCGATCTCACGCTGCCCTTGGATGTGCTCCTCAGAATCTCTGCTGTGCTGGGGATCTACCGGTCACTGCGGACTGTCTTTGCGCGAGATGAAGATGGCCTCGAATGGCTCCGGTGTCCTAACACCAGTCCACTTTTTGGGGGACAGCCGCCCTTGGCTCTGGTGATCAACGCCACCCAGGACGGCATCATTCTGGTCCGGCGGCACCTCGACGCCTGGCGTGGTGGGTTGTTCAATATGCCCGTCCATGGCTTCGATGATGTGGTGAAGCCAATTGCCGATGACGGACTGGTATTCCGGTGACCTATGTCTTGGCTTCTCTGGCCTGCCTGTTCCATCGCTCTTGATGGATCTGCCGTGTTCAGCGGCGGTGTTCTCCTGCATTCTGATGCGGTGGGGCGAGCGTGAGGGGCGAGCATGAACAGGCACTTGGTCTTGTGGTCACTGGCAGCGACTATAAGTTTTGTACTCCCCAGATTCGCGGTCGGGCAAACCCCAGGCACAGTGTCAGCGGCGGACACCACGGTTGCTGAATGCCAGCATCGAGGGCCCGATCCAGAAGGGAATTATCCTGGTCTTCGCCCTACTGAGACGTGGTGGTGTCCTTATGGCGAAGCTGAAGCGCGGGCCAAGATCGTGCGCTTCTTTGACACCAAGCATCAAAGCCTGCGCATCGAAGACGTGAAGCGCGACTTCAGGGTATCAGATGCGCAAACCTCCTTCGACGATGCCCGGCAGGCGAACTACTCTATTTTGCTGTCGGGAAACGGCGGTTGGCGGATGTACGTTTGGATTCGAGAGAGCTTCTTTCCGCTGAACAGTGGCCTAGCAAAATTTGTCCCGGGTCGGCACCCCAAGCGTTTGGATGCCTTTGAGAATAGTTCTCGGCGCATTGACATTAGCTTCAAAATTCCGGCCCAGAATGGCCGCACGGAAGCCGATTGCGAACGAATATTCTCATATGTTTCAGCGGCTAAGCAGGCCGGATGGACAAGCCCACCCATACTGTCTCTGCCCACCGATGGTGGCCGGAGGCACCCCTACCTGATCAGTGCGAGTGGTCGACATTTTAGCCTCATCCAACCGTTCGGGCCTGAGTGTCTTGCCCAAATTTCCCTCTGGGAAGACCCTCGGCCCCAGCACTAAATGTTCGGCCATCGTCCACAATGGCTGTGATCGGCGAATAAGCCCCAGTGCCGATTATCGGATTGTGAAGACGTGCCCAGGATGCGGTGGTGTGACACTGCTCCGGCGGACGGGAAGACGAATCCAGCGTTCTATGACAAGGACTGGCCTGAATCCGGCGTTCTATGAAAACGAATCCGGAATTCTATGAAAAGCATACCAGGCCTCCTGCGGCCCTCAGACGCCCAAGATCCGGATTTCTGTGAAAAAGGATGAAGATGAAAGGCGTCCAATAAGGCCCTTTTTATCTGGAATGCCCCCGGGCGGTTCTCTTCGAGCAATCGGGGAGGCCGCCCGGGGGCTTTTTGGGCTTTTATCGCTTCAGCAGGAATTCACGCCCCATCTTGACGCGGGCCACGCCGTCATAGGCGACGATGTCGGCGGTGGCATAGGTCTCACCCCAATGCTCTGGCAGGAAACTGCCGGTTCCCACCACGTCGATCGGGGCTTGAGCATCCGCCATAACCCGGCATTTGGCCGGGCTGAAACCACTGGAGGCCACGATTTTCACGGTGTGGAAGCCAGCTTCGTCCAAATGCTCCCGGACCCAATGCAGGCCCGCGGCGGATACGCCTGCACCGATCAGGTAGCGCAGCTCCGTTTCATCGCGATAACCGCGGATGCTGTCCGGGGCGCGGCGTTCAAGCACGGCATAGCTTTGTGGCGGGTCCAATCCTTCGATGAAGCGTCCGCCGGGCGTATCCAGCCGAACCGATAGTTTGCCGGCGGCCGCCAACTCCGGGAAGCGCCGGCACACCGCCAGCGTGTCACTGACTTCCCGCCCGAAATAGTCCACCAGCACGGTCATGGCTTCGTTGGGGAAGGTTTCGTTGTACAGTTCAGCCGCTTTGACCGTCGAGCCCGCATAACCAATCAGGGCATGCGGCATGGTGCCGAACCCATGGGACTGGCCAAAATAGTGAGCGGTGGCGTCGGTGGCGTTGCCGATGAAACCAATGGCGCCGGCCTTGCGCCGGGCGCGCTCGGAACCGACGCTGGCGGCGTAAGCCATCAGGTCCGCCATCTCGGTACCGGCACAATGGCGGGCATCCATGGCGAGGAAGGCGGATTTGGGCAGGCCCGCACTCATTACGAACGCGTTATGAGCGGCGACGCAGGCTGGACCCAATTTCATTAGGAACAGGGTTTCCAGTTCTGCGAGCTGCGAGAACGGGCCGGTGATCCACATCATGGGTTCGCCGGCGCCGACCCATTGGCCCTCGTGATAGCGAACCTCGATTTCCGGGGTGAAGCCCCGGGCAGCGGCCACCGACCTCAGCCAGTCCAAGGCCAAGTGGGGAGCGAACACCACAGGGCGGCGCATGAAAACGGCATAGGTCACAGCGACGTCGCCGTGGCGCTCCACGATGGTGCGGGTGCGCTTGAAATAGACGTCGGTCCATTGCCCAACGACGCCGGCGGGTGGCCATGGCGTGCCTATTTCCTGTGCCCTCGGGGCATCTACGGGGCCGGCCTGCAAGCGGGCCGTTTCATCCATTTTGTCCGCAGCCACGTGGCTATCCTTCCGTTGTCCTCAGGACATGCGGGTGGATCATAGTCGATGGTCGGTGGGCAAGGGCAAGCGGTGTCGTGAAGCGACGCGCCGAATGGCCTCCCAATCCATCTCATTGGGGCTTTTCAGGGGGCGTTGCCGGCGGCGTTTGGCCATAGGCGCGGGCGTAAGCGCCCAGGGCCGTTTCATGCACGCCTTGCTGGATCTCCCCAATCAGGGCCCGGACGCGGGCGAAGGCGGCGCTCGCGGCCGCCGGGTCGAAGGGCTGTGCCTTCAGTCGCTGCACGGCTTCATGCCGCGCATCCCGCAATTGCTGAAGCTGGATCTGCGCCAAATCCTGGCGGGCGGCGATGGCATCTTTGAGAAAAGGCAGCACCTGCTCCGGGGCGTTCTTCACGAACATGTCATAGGGACCGGGACGCGGATTGGCGTTGGGGTCGGGTCGGTTGACATTGACCCGAGCAACGACGTTGCTGCCGTCCAGGCGTTGACCCAGGACCATGCCCGCGACAAGGAGATTGATCGAAACGGAAATGATCAGCAGGACGATCATTACCTTGGAAAGCGAGCCTCCCGAGGAAGCGCCCAAGTCCGAATGCGCACGCCCCTCGGTCACTGCCCAATCTCCGTGTCGATTTCGGTCATAGCCTTCATATATTCCGTGGTGGCAGAGGCGTGGGTGTCGGCGGATGACAGGGCAATCGGCGAAACGCCGTGAACCCCCAGCACGATGCCCACGGCCGCAGCGGCCAGTCCGGAAGCCAGGGCAGCGGAAATGCCACCACCCCAAAGGCCGACCCCCGTCCCTCGGCCGCCACCTCCGGCGAAGATGGGCATGCGACCCGACCTCCAGCGGGGGCCCCCTATCATAAGCCGTTGGTCAGCCGGGCGCTGTTTTGAAGAGCGCGCTTCAACCGATGCAGTGGGAGATGCAGAGGGAATGGCGAGAATGGAGCGGCGTAATTCCGCGCTGGCTTGATCCAGCGGCATGGCGGTGAGCGCCTGTTCCATCAAGCGCGCCTGGGCCATGACAGTCTGCGCCGCCGATGACCGGGTCAGAAGTGCCACGGCCCGGGGCCGGTCGGCGGCGGGCCATAAGTCGGGATCCGGCCCATGCAGGTCGACCAGTTCCTCAAATTCCGCGATCATCATCATGTCGTCCATTATCGCGGTCCTCCCGTCCGTGAGCGCCGACCGTCCTGGGCATCAGAGGGGGCGAGGGGCGCCAATGTCGCCCTTAAGGCGCGGCGGGCCCGTACCAACAGGGTTTCCAGCGCGCCCACGCTCACCTCCATGGCGGCAGCGGCTTCGGCATTGCTCAGTCCTGCATCATAGCACAGGGAAATGGCTGCCCGCTGCCGCTCCGGCAGATCATCGACCGCGCGTGCCACGAGCCGCCCCAGTTCCGACCGCTCCACCAGGGCGACGGCGTCCAGCGATGGATCAACCGGCTCCGGCACGCTCTCCAATGCGTCATGGGCGGGCCGGCGCTTCCGGTCGAGGCAAAGGTTCATAGTGATTCGGTAAAACCAGGTCGAGAATCGGGCCTCCGCCGGTCGGAAACGTTCGGCATGTTGCCAGAGGCGCAGGAAAGCTTCCTGCGCCACGTCTTCCGCCTCCGCTGCGCCGCCGAGGACACGACGGGCCAATGTGACGGTTCGGTCCAAATGCCGATCTGTCAGCACGCGAAAGGCTTGCGCGTCGCCTTCGGCAACCCGTCCCACCAGGTACTCATCACTGCTGGTGGCCAACCCATGGCCATCGCTTCGCTGCACAGGCTTGCCTTTGCCGCCACTGGTGACAGGCAGCCCTGCCAGCCGCCCCACCCGCTTAGTTAGACCAATCGCGGCCGGTACGCCAGAGAGGTCATAACCACCCGCGCCGGCAGATGAGGCGATTGCGGCAGCTGAATGTGAGTTGGCATACGAAGGCATGGGCAGATGTATCCCTTGCGGTCTTTGGCATGGCCAAGTCGTGTCCATCAGCGTCGACACCAAGAACACCGGAAGGCCAAGCCACCGGAAGGCCGCCGCCAGTGGTGGCCTGAACTTGGGATTGATACGTCCCGTACCGCCGTAACCCTGCGCCGCCTAAGGCGGGACTCAAATGCGCGGGCGGGTGCCACCGACAATTTTGTTGTTACCCGCATAAGTGGTGTGCGCAATTAGTTAATCAATGTGACCAAATATGATATCGTGCTTTCTAAGGCGATTTGCCGGCTGGGGCGCTGCGGCAAGGTGGTGAGCAGCGGGCACAACGTGACTGTGGCTGCGGGCGGACTGTTTTCATGAGCTTGGCGGAGCGGGAACGGAAGACCAAGGGTGTTGTCTTCGGGCGCAGCCTCAACCACCGGCCGGAGCCGGTGGCAGGGGAAAGCGTTTCCTCGCCCTTGCGTCTGACGGACGTGGAATATTTCACCCTGCCGCAGAAATCCTGGCGCGATCAGCTGCGGCTATTCCTGCAAGCCAGCGGGCTCTCGACCATTCCGATGATGACTCGCCTGCGCTGGCAGGCCCATGACATCATCGAATCGCTGCAGGCGTCCCTTCTGGGCAAGGGGCGCGCAAAGCGGGCCGCCATCTCCCACCCCGTGCAGCTCCTGCCGGCGATGGAGTTCCTGATGGGATTGCCGCCGGACCTGGACGTGGAACGCCGCATGATCCAGACTTTGGTCGGCCGGGCGCTCATAGATTATCGCAAACGGATCAGCGAGGAGCGGGAGAAACCTTTCCTGTTCGCGCGCGAAGCATCGAACTATTTTTATGCTGGTTTTAAGGAACAGCAGCTGATTTCAAAAGTGTCTTCGCCAAGTGAGCAATTCTATATCGTTCAACGCATTTATAATAACTACTATTATTTCAGGCTTTTTTATATCTGCTCGATCATGTCGCGAGAACCGGCGGAGGGGGCAAACAAGCTCTTCTCCAAATTCATGCGCTCATCCTTTTTCCTGTCGACGGTGCAGGATGATGGCACCCTGGCGGCGAAGCCGTCCTATCGCTCCCTTCCCCCCAAAGACCACGTCGTCTACTTGGCCAAACGCGATCACGCACTGCAGGCGCGGCTGCGGGAGGACCAGGGCTTGCGTACCGAGCTGCAGTCCGTTCTGCGGTATTTCCGTCCCCTGCGGGGCTAAGCCGTTGCCTGCGCCAGCGGGTTCCGGCCACTATGCCGCCCTGTCCGGTCGTGGGGGTAAGTGACAGATGCATGAACGGGTTGCCGGCTTCGATCTGGCGGTGAACGGGGGAGTGGCCACCCTGACGGTCAACCGGCCGGGCAAGCACAACGCGCTGACGCTGGACATGTGGCTGGCCTTGCCCGAGCTTATGGCCACGGTCGGTGCCGACCCGGAGGTGCGGGTGGTGGTCGTTACCGGCGCTGGGAGTGAGGCATTTTCCGCAGGCGCGGACATTGCCGAGTTCGCTCAGGTTTTCAGCACCCCGGAAGGGACGGCCCGCTTCAATGCGGCGGTACGGTCGGGGAACCTGGCGGTCGAGCGCTGCCCCAAGCCGACCATCGCCATGATCCATGGCTTGTGTGTCGGCGGTGGGTGCGGATTGGCGCTGCATTGCGACCTGCGTTTCGCCGGGTCTGGCTCGCGCTTCGGCATTACCCCGGCCAAGCTGGGCTTAGTTTACCCGCTCGAGGACACGCGGCGGCTGGTGAACCACATCGGGCCGGCGCGGGCGAAGGACCTTTTGTTCAGCGGGCGGTTGATAGGCGCGGCGGAGGCCCTGGCCATCGGCCTGGTGGATCGGGTGGTGGGGGATACGGAACTGGGGGCAGCCGTGAAGGATTACGCCGCCACCCTATGCGGCCTATCGCAATTCTCTATCCAAGCGGCCAAGTGCATCGTGCAGTCCATCCAGGACGCGGCCCAGGACGGGCCCCAAGACGGAGCGGCGGGCGGCCCCGGCGGTGATGCCGAAACCTTCCTGGCCCATGCGGCCCGCAATGCCGACTTCGTCGAGGGGCGCGATGCGTTCCTGGTCAAGCGCCGCCCCAACTTCACCTGGCGAGGGTGGGACGAAGAGCCCTGACGGCGCGGCGGCGCCTGAGGTCACAGGCGGGTGGGTATCAGCGCACCAGGAAGCAGGTGCGCCCCTGGCAGCGGACATAGACCGCCAGATCCTTCCCATTCTGACACGTGATCTTATACACGATGTCGGGGTTGTTACCGACCAGGCGCTGCACCGCCTCCACCTTGTTGGGCTTGCAACTGGCTTCCAGCGCCACCGACTTGGCTTCAGCTTCTGACTCGGCGGCGGTTGCGCCGCTGGTCACACCCATGAACGCACCAGCCAGCAGGCCGATCATCCAGGGTATCCGACGCGGCGTAAGCTGGGACGGGAAGCGCATCTGACATCCATCTCGGAAAGATATCTCGGATCTTATCACTCTTGTTTGGCGAAGGTCACGACGGAGAGCGTGCCCGCGTGGCATGGGCTCGAGCCCTATCTCGGAAGGGGCTACCCAATTACTGCGTCGGTTCATGAGCCGGTGGAGAAATCTGTTCCTTTATTATCAAATGTTACGGGATATACCCATATTGCGTAAGGTAAAAATCATCTGAAATACATACGCCTACGGAGGAAGCCCATATTGACGGAAAAGCGATGCTTATGAGGAACATGGGACATCAGCATCGTGCGGCGGCTACGCCGGCGGCACCCTTATTTCCGAGAGGGCGTTATGGGCATGCAGACCACCCGTGGCTCAGGCCTGACATTGGACGAATACCGGCAGATGGAGGAGTCGCTGCTGGCCACGGCCAAGGGGCGCGACTTTTTCTACGAGGTCCAGCGCCGCGCCCGCTCGGTGGAAACTGATGAGCTTCGGCGTACCATCACCAGCATCCAACGCCTGATCGCCGCGTCCCGCAATGCCGCGGCCCCAACCACCACCGCGCTGGGCAACCCGGAAATCGCCTTCCTGAAGGCGGAGGTTGAGGCGATGGCCAACACCATCCGCCTGGTGAAACGCGAGATCGCCGCCATCAAGCCTAGTGATCCCAAAGCCGACCGCATCAGCGCCGCAACGTCCGAACTGGACGCCATCGTCACCGCGACGGAGGAGGCGACAAACCGCATCCTGACCACCGTGGAGCGTATGACCAACGCCTTGCGGCGCCTGCGCCCTGGGCGTGTGGTTGACGGTCAACTCCTGACGGCGCTGGAAAACGCCTGCATGGATGTGATGATGGCCTGTTCCTTCCAGGACATCTGCGGCCAGCGCACCGCCAAGGTGGTGAATACCCTGAGTTATATCGAGGAGCGGGTGGGTGTGATCACCGGCCTTTGGCGCACCCTGCCGCAGGCCTCGACCACCCCGGCCATGCCGCCGGCCGATGCCCCGCGCGACGTCTTGCTGCCCTATAAGCACGATGATGCCCGGCCGGATGCCCATCTTCTGCATGGTCCCGCGTTGCAGGCCCCCTCACAGACGGCCATTGACGCTCTGTTCGGCGCGGTAGCCCCCGCCCCGTCGGCAGCGGTGGTAAAGGATGTCGTCATCCCAAGCACCACCGGACTGTCCTCCGACGCGCTGCGGACCCAGCAGGAAATCGACGCCCTGTTCGAAGGGGCGCACTGACAGCCGTCCTAACGAGCTGAGCTGACTATCGGCCTTGCGCGCCACCGCTTCGCACCAAGGCGGCGACGTCGGTGGCCCCATCCTGGGCCAGCCCTTCCACCACGCCGTCGCGGTCGGCGGCGGGACGGTTCTGGCTCATCTTCCATTTGCCCTCCAGGCTGGTGAGGGCCAGCCGGAAGCCGACGATGCCGCGCAACTGAGCCTGAATGAAATCGACGGGGGCGTCATCCACCGCCCAGGGCACGGCGCGTCCATCCTCATGCCCCCGGGTCAGGCGGGTGACCAGATCCAGCAAGGCGTCCGCGTCCTCGAAAAAGGTGATGGGGCCCCGGGCATGGATGGTGGCGTAGTTCCAGGTGGGAACCACCTTCTCCGTCTCCGCCTTGGTCGCGTACCAGGACGGGCTGATATAGGCGTCCGGCCCCATGAAGATGGCCAGGGCCGGGCTGCCCGTCGGCGTGTCCCGCCACTGCGGATTGGCCTTGGCGAAATGGCCGTACAGCGTGCCGTAGGGCCCCTCATCCGCGCGCAGCAGCAGGGGCAGGGGGCTGGCATGGGGCGTTCCGTCCGCTCCCACCGTCACCACATTGGCTAGTCCGATCGCCGCCATGGCTTGGTGCAGCACGGGCAGGCGGTCTTCCTTGAAATGGGGCGGACGATACATGGCGGATCGCTTTCGGTCGGACTGTCCAGAGTAAGAGAGGGCGTCCACTTTTCCTCGGACTGGCGGACGGGCGATAATGCTGGTTTTCGCACCCTGGTCCGCCCATCCCGTGGGTCTGCCCCGCCCCGTGATCAGGTCGCCACCGGCAAGGGCGAAAGTTCCTTGCGCATGGGCACGAACTCGATGGTCTGGCCATTGGGCAAGGGGTGGAGCACCCGGCCTGTGGGCCGGAACCCCAGGGCGGTGTAGAGCGGCACGCCCGGCAGGGTGCCCATCAACTCCAGCGCCCGGAAGCCGGCCGCCAGGGCCTCCGCCTCGCAGGCTTTCAGCAGGGCGCGGCCGATGCCCTGGCGGGCCCGGCCGGGGTGGACGAAAAAGGCGCGGATGCGGGCGGGGTCGCGGGCCGGGTCCAGCATCTGGGAGGAGCGATCCGGACGGGCGTCGCCCCCGAACAGCGTCATGCGCCGGCTCCACCCACCGCAGCCCACGAACAGGCCGTCCTCTTCCTCCGCCACGAAATAGGTCTGGTCATGGATCAGTTCACTGTCCACGCCGAAGGCGCCCGCCAGCGCCCCTTCCACCACTTCCGGCGTATAGTGGCCCCCGCTGAGCCCCCGGGCGGAGGTCTGGATCAGATCCTGAAGCGCCGCCCTGTCGTCCAGCCGTGCCTTGCGCAGTGTATAGGCCATGTATCCCCCTGGCGCGCTATGCCGCGAAGCCCTTGAAGATACATCAGAATCACCCGGTCTCCACGTCCGGAATCATCGGCAGGCGCCTGGCCGAGGGGCCCTTTTACCCACGGGCCGCCGGCGCATCCTGCTTCAGCCACCAGGTCGCTAGGGCGTCGGCCGGCAGGGCGTGGCTGTAGAGGAAGCCTTGGGCCACGGGAACGCCCAAAGCCCGCAGGCGCGTGGCCTGTTCCTCCGTCTCCACGCCCTCGGCCACCACCTTCGCGTCGATGACGGCGGCCACCTGGACGATGGCGCGAACCAGCATGTCGGACTTCGAATCCTGGTTCATGCCCTGGATGAAGCGGCGATCCACCTTCACCGTGGTGGCGGGAAGGCGGTTCAGGTAGCTCAATGAGGAATAGCCGGTGCCGAAATCATCCAGCGCCACGCCAAAGCCCCGGTCGCGCAAGCCCTGGATATGGTCGAAGGCGCGCTGGTCGTCGCCGACGAAAACGGACTCGGTGATCTCCATCTCAAGACCGTCGGCCGTGGCATCCTGGGCCGCCAGCACGCCATCGATGCCATGCAGGAAATCCGCCTGCTGCACCTGCAGGGCACAGACGTTGACCGCCACCGGGATGTCCAGGCCCTCGGTCCGCCATAGGCGGCGCTGACGGATGGCCATTTCCAGCACCATCAGGCCCATGGGCAGAATCAGGCCACTGGCCTCCGCCAGGTCCAGGAACTGGGCCGGCATCAGCAGGCCGTGCCGGGGCGATTGCCACCGCACCAACGCCTCCACCCCGACCGGCCGTCCGGTCAGGAGATCCAGCTTGGGCTGGTAATGCAGCACCAGTTCGCGGTTGCGCAGGGCGGCGCGGAATTCGGCCAGCAGCGCCAGCCCGGCGTTATTGCGCCGTTCCAGCTCCGGGTTGAAGGCGACCAGGCGGCCCCGCGCCCGCAGCTTGGCGTCCTTCAGCGCCAGGGACGCCTGCTGCACCAATTGATCGCCGCTGTCGCCGGCGCTGATGGTGCAGCCGCTGGTGGCCGACAGGCTGGCATGGCGCCCGGCGACGTCGAAGCCGGCCTCGAACGCCATCTCTAGCTGCCGTTCCAGGGATGGCAACGACAGGCCCCCGTCCGTCGGCACCGGCAGGGCCAAGGCGAAACGGTCGCCGCCAAAACGGCTGACCGCCACGGCGTCGGGGAAGGTGGTCGCCAAGCGGTGGCCCACGGCGCGCAGCACGGCATCCGCCACCTGGAAGCCCAGGCGGGAGTTGATGAAATGGAACTGGTCCAGATCCAGCAGGATCACCACCAGGCCGCGTCCCGGTACCGCGTGGTCCCGCGCGTCCCGGTCCAGCGCGCTGATGAATCCGGCGCGGTTGGGCAGGCCGGTCAACGGGTCGGTGAAGGCCACGGAGCGCAGATGCTCGAACAAGGTCGCGGTTTCGAAGCCCAGCGCCACGTTGATGGTGAACAGGCGCAGCAGGTCGCGTTTCTGTTCATCCACCGGGATGGGGGTGGACATGTAGACGGCGGCCGGATGGGCGCTGCCCGACTGGAGGTACAGGATATCCCCATCCCGGCTCTTGAAGCCCTGGCGCCGTGAAAACGCCTCCAGCAGCGCGGCCTCGATCTCGACATTGCCCAGGGTGGCCAGGGGCTTGCGGATATGATCGGCGAATCGGCCGGCCGCGGCGACGATGACGGGGCCGTCCACCGTGCCCTGGGCGCACAACAGCCCCTCCGGTTCCGTTCCCATCTGGGCCGCCAGCTGGATCAGCACCCCGGCGCTGAACTCGTTCAGGCTGCGCTCGCTGAACAGGTCGGCGGAGGCCTTGATCACCTGCTCCAGTCCCCGGCGGTGGCGGTCCAGCGCCACGATCTGCTCATACGAGCGCAACGCCGTGATGATGCTGGAGGCCAGCCGGGTGACGGTCAGCTCCGTCTTGGCCTTGTAATCGTTGATGTCATACTGGCGGATGACGTCAAGTTCCGGGGCATAGCCCGGCTGGCCGGTGCGCAGCACGATGCGCACCTGGTCATTGCGCAGGTCCTCCCGGATGCGCCGCACCAGATCCAGCCCGGCGTGTTCATCCTCCATCACCACGTCCAGCAGCACCACGGCGATATCCGGGGTGTTGGACAGGTAATCGAACGCCTCCCAGGCGGAATAGCAGCTGTCCAAGGTCAGCGGCCGGCCCCGGAAATCCATGTCCTCCAGCGCCAGGCGCGTGGCCAGGTGAACCTGCTCATCATCGTCGACCACCAGGATGCGCCAGCCGGACCCGCCCTGCCGCGTGTCGTCCCGGTCATCCTCGATGTGGATCAGGGCCTCGGCCTGGTTCGCCATCAGCTGGATTCCTGGCCGGGGGCCCAGGTGCCGGGGCGGGCGCCGGCACTGTCGTCCGTCTGGGGCGCCACCAGCGGCAGGGTCAGGGTCACGCTGGTTCCCTGGCCGGGCGATGCGGCGACGGCGATGGAGCCGCCCAGGATGCCGGTCACGATGTTGTAGACGATGTGCATGCCCAGGCCCGACCCTCCCTGACCCAATTTCGTCGTGAAGAACGGTTCGAAAAGACGCCGGCGCACATCTTCGCTCATCCCCGCGCCGTTGTCCTGCACGCGCAGGGTTACCTCGCGGGCGTTGCGGCTGGCCTCGATGCGCAGCCTCTGGCCGGTGGCCTCCCGGTCCCGCGCCGAAACGGCGCCATCGAAGGCATGCAGTTCGGCGTTCTGGATCAGGTTGGTCAGCACCTGGCCCAGCGGGCCGGGATAGCTGTCGAGATCGATGCCGTCGGGAATGCGGGTTTCGACATTGAACGTGGCGCGCCGCAGCATGGGACCCAACGTGGTCAGGGTATCCGACACCATTTCCGCCAGGTCGAATCGCCGGCGCTGGGAACTGGTGCGGTCCACCGCCACCTGTTTGAAATGCTGCACCAGGCTGGTGGCGCGGTCCAGGTTGCGCTCCAGCAGGTCGGTGCTGTCGCGGGCCACGCGGGCGAAGCGGTCCACTGTGCTCTGTCGCAGTTGGCCGGCCTCGATGGCGGCCAGGAAGCGCTTGGTTTCCAGCGCCAGCGTGCTGCTGGCGCTGACCGCCACGCCCAGGGGGGAATTGACCTCGTGCGCCACGCCGGCGACCAGGGCGCCCAGGGCGGCCAGTTTTTCCGATTCGACCAACTGTTCCTGTAGTTGGCGCAGGGTGGCCAAGTTGGTTTCCGCCTCGGTCTTGGCGGCGGACAGGGACTGGGCCTCGTCCGTGCGGTCGGCGATCATCCGGTCGCGCTCCGCGCTTTTATCCCGCAGCACGGCCAGCGCCGCGGCAAGGTCAGCGATTTCGTCCCGCCGGTTTCTGCTTGGCAGGGGATGGTCGTAGCGGCCCTGCGCGAAGGCGGCGGTAGCCCTGGTCATGGCCTGTATCGGGGCGGCGATGGCGCGGTTGGCCAACATGGCCAGCAGGGTTCCCGCCGCGACGGCCAAGCCGATGCCCGCCCACAGCATCAGGCGCGTGGAGTCGTAGATGGCGTTGCCCTCGCGCGCCGTGGCGCGGCCCTGGTTCACGTTGAACGCCAGGTCACGCAGGATGGCGTCCGTCGCCTGGTTGTCGGCGTCCCGCAGCGGCCCATTGTACAGGGCGACGGCCTCCGCCTTGTTATGCTCCCTCACCAGGTCCTTGAGCCGCTGCTCGTATTGCCGGGCGGCGGCCCAGGCTTGGTCGAAGGCGTACAGGTGACGCTCATCCTCCGTATTCATGACGATGTACTGCTGATAATCGCGGCGCGCGATCTCCACATCCTGGTTGCGGTGGTCCAGCGTTTCCAGGTCCCTGTCCAGGGTGGACTCGTCAAAGAAAAGCAGCCGTGCCGTGGCCAGGCGATGGCTTTTGATGGCGGAGATCATCTGGCCGTTCACGGCCGTGCTGGGCAACCAATTGTCGCGGATGACGGTGGTCTTTTCATTCACGGCCGCCAGACGATTGACGGCGAGCAGCCCCGCCAGCACCACCCCCAAGGTCAACAGGCCGAAGGCCAGCAACAGCCGCAGGCGCACGGTCATCCCGCCCGTGGCCCGGCTCGGGGACGGGACGGGCAATGAGGCCCCGGGCGGGACGGTCCTCTCCGCCGTTCCCATCTCCATCGACCGGGGACCGGTGGACTGTGCCATGAGCCCTGCTTCCGCTTGTGACCCGCCCTATCCGCCCTTCCGTGACGGCGGACGTCCGGGAAAAGGCGCGACATCCCCCTGAGAGTAACGTTTGCCGGCGGTGGTGGACAGGGGCAGGGCGCTATCCTCCGGTACAGGGAAGGGCGGGGCAAGGGGGCGAGCGAGGGGGCGACGGCTGGTCGCGGTCCCGCCGCGGCCATGGCAGCCGCAAAAGAAAAGGGCCGCCCCGAGGGACGGCCCTTTCCCGACAGGAGGCTTCCCAGGGGAAGCCGATCCGATCAGACCGAGTAGTACATCTTGTATTCGATGGGGTGCGGCGAGGTCTCGAACGCCAGCACTTCTTCCATCTTCAGGTCGATGTAGCTGTTGATGAAGTCCTCGGTGAAGACATCGCCCTTCTTCAGGAAGGCGTTGTCGGCGGCCAGGGACTCCAGGGCCTCACGCAGCGAGCGGCAGACGGTCGGAACCTCCTTCAGCTCCTCCGGCGGCAGGTCGTACAGGTTCTTGTCCATCGCGTCGCCGGGGTGGATCTTGTTCTGGATGCCATCCAGACCAGCCATCAGCATGGCGGCGAAGGCCAGGTAGGGGTTCGCGCCCGGGTCCGGGAAGCGGACCTCGACGCGCTTGCCCTTCGGGCTGTTCACGAACGGGATGCGGCAGGAAGCCGAACGGTTGCGCGAGGAGTAGGCCAGCAGCACCGGCGCCTCGTAGCCCGGGACCAGACGCTTGTAGCTGTTGGTCAGCGGGTTGGTGAAGGCGTTCAGGGCGCGGGCGTGCTTAATGATGCCGCCGATGTAGTACAGGGCGGTTTCCGACAGGTCGGCGTAGCCCGAACCGGCGAACAGCGGCTTGCCGTCCTTCCAGATGGACTGGTGGCAGTGCATGCCCGAACCGTTGTCGCCGAACACCGGCTTCGGCATGAACGTGGCCGTCTTGCCATAGGCGTGGGCGACGTTGTGCACCACGTACTTAAAGATCTGCATGGTGTCGGCCATGCTGACCAGGGTGCCGAACTTGATGCCCAGTTCGTGCTGCGAAGCGGCCACTTCGTGGTGGTGCTTCTCGACCTCGACGCCCATGTCGGCCATCACGGTCACCATCTCGGCGCGCAGGTCCTGGCCGGCGTCGATCGGGGCGACCGGGAAGTAGCCGCCCTTGACGGCCGGACGGTGACCCAGGTTGCCTTCCGGATAAGCCTTGCCGGAGGTGTACGGGCCTTCCTCGCTGTCGAACTCGTACATGACGCGGTTCATCGAGACTTCGAACTTCACGTCGTCGAACACGAAGAACTCGGCCTCGGGGCCGAAGTAGGCGGTGTCGCCGATGCCGGCGCTGGCCATGTACTTCTCAGCGGCCTTGGCGATGGAGCGCGGGTCGCGCTTGTAGGGCTGGCCGGTGGACGGCTCCAGCACGTCGCAGAACACGGTCAGCAGCGGCTGGGCGGCGAACGGGTCCAGGACGGCGGTGGCGGGGTCGGGCATCAGGATCATGTCCGACTCGTTGATGGCCTTCCAACCGGCGATCGACGACCCGTCGAACATCACGCCGTCGGTGAACATTTCCTCGTTCACGGTGCTGATGTGCTGGGCGGTGTGCTGCAGCTTGCCGCGCGGATCGGTGAAACGGAAGTCGACGTACTTGACGTCGTGCTCCTTAACCAGGTCGAAGAACTTCGCGATATCGGACATCTTGATGGGTTCCCTAAAGTTCTGGGAGGTGTTGGGTTACTACTGACTGGTTCTCATGGGCGGGAACATCGCTGCACCCCCATCCCATACTGTTCCGGCGCCCAGGGTTACTCCCATCCCGTGCCGCCGGCCCCAAACTCGCGCGTCAGACGGCGTCCGGCCCGCGCTCCCCGGTGCGGATGCGGATGACATCCTCGACCGGAGTGACGAAGATTTTGCCGTCGCCGATGCGCCCGGTGTGCGCCGCCTGCTGGATGGCTTCGATCGCGCGGTCGACCAGCTGGTCGTCCATCACGATTTCGATCTTCACCTTGGGCAGGAAGTCCACGACGTACTCGGCGCCCCGGTATAGCTCGGTATGGCCCTTCTGGCGGCCGAAGCCCTTGGCTTCGGTCACGGTGATGCCCTTGATGCCGACTTCGTGCAGCGCTTCCTTCACCTCGTCCAGCTTGAACGGTTTGATGATGGCTTCGATCTTTTTCATCGCTTACGGCCACGCCTTCGCTTCAAGGGCGGGGGATGTTGGCGCCGCTGCCTGGGCTGGTGATCGACCCTTGGTCTCATCCCAGGGAAACGGTACCGGGAACCCCCCACGATTTTCAATTCGCTGTCTGGCCGATACACAACACGGCTTGGGCGTTTCCCGCAACAGGCGTTCCGCCCCACCCGTGTGGCCCGACCGGACCGGCCCGATAGGATAGCACGCCCCATGCCAACCCGCCGGATGGGGCGGTGCCGGCCCTCCTGGCCAACCGCCGCCCATGCATGCACTGTTTCTATGCAAACGGCAGCACAAAAAATAGACAATGGCCTGAAATTTACTCTTAAGCCATCCTCTCGCCCGGATTTGCGGGGGTGGCGCTGCCTCGATTGCGGCCTATCCCGCAACGCGACCCCGGCATGTGAAGATTATTTTATCAGAACGCTTGACGGGGTGGGGGTAGGTGGTGCAGAAACCCGCCTCACGGCGGCGGTGGTAGCTCAGCTGGTAGAGCTCTCGGTTGTGGTCCGAGCGGTCGTGGGTTCGAGTCCCATCCATCGCCCCATTCTCCTTATAGTATATATAAGGATGGCAAAGGCGCCCTTCGGGGCGCCTTTTTGCGTTATGGCGGTACGCTCGGCGGGCAGGCTCGCTTAAGGCCTCAATGGCCGCCGCAACTGCCGCCTCCGCAACCGCCATGGCCGCCGCATCCGCCGTGGCCGTCCCCACCATGGCCCGCCCCATGCCCATGGCCGCCCCCGCAGGAGCCGTGGGCTTGGCCGCTTCCGCTGTCCCAGCCGGTGGAGGACTCCGTCCCGCCCCCCTGGTCGCCCCGGGTCTTCTGCACCCGGGCGATGGCCATGGGGCTGGGGGCCGGCCAGGCTTGCGGATCGGGCACGCCATAGCATGCCTCATAGGCCAGCCAGGTGCGGGCGTAGGCCTCGGCGCTGCCGGCGCCGACATGGTGGTGGATGAACCGCCCGGCCGCCGCCCGGCAATAGTCGGCATAAAGCGCGGTGCACAGCACCAGCTCATGCCAGTAATCGTCCACTTGGCTGTCCGGCGCCCCCAGGGGCCGACCGGCGGCCAACGCCGGGGGCGTCGCCATCAGGCCGAAATAGCGGCGGAATTCCCGTTCCCAGAAGCCGGCGGTGGCCGCGTCCAGGCCTTGGCGTATGCGGAAGCGCTCCGTGGCCAGGGACAGGTCGTGGGCGAATACGGCCCGCAGGCGTTTTTGTCGTTGGTGAAGAAGGCGGCCGCCCCAGGCGGCAATGGTGGCCCAACTGGCCAGGATCAACGTACCCGGTCCCCAAATGGTGGACATAAGCCCTCGACGGGTGGTTACGGACGGCGCCATTGTACCCGGACATCCCCGGCGCCGCCAGTGGCGCGTTGTCCTGCCGATGCCGGGATCAACTTCAGGTCGCCCCGCCGCCGAGTGTCCGCCCTATGCCCCCGCGCGCCGCTTCCCTATTCCCGCCCGCCTCCATGAACGTCTTGCTGTCCGTCGCCCGCATGCGGGCTGCCGATGCCGCCGCCATCGCCGGTGGGGTATCCGGCATCACCTTGATGGAGCATGCGGGCCGGGCCGTGGCGGATGCCGTCATGGCCCATCAGCGTGGCGGCCAGGGCGTGGCGCCGGTGGCCGTGCTGTGCGGGCCCGGCAACAACGGGGGCGATGGCTTCGTCGCGGCCCGCCATCTGGCGGCCGCCGGTTGGCCTGTGCGCCTGGCCCTGCTGGGGGAACTGGACCGGCTGACGGGGGATGCCGCCCTGGCCGCCGCCGAATGGGTGGGGGCCTGGGGGCGAGACTCGGTGCTGGCGGCCGAGTCGCGGGTGTTGAACGGGGCCGCGGTGGTGATCGACGCCCTCTTCGGCACGGGGCTTACACGTCCGCTGTCTGGTGCTGCGAGGGAATTGGTGGTGGCGATGGCGGCGGCGCGCCGGGACGGCGCCATGGTGGTGGCGGTGGACGTGCCCAGCGGCCTGGACGCGGACACCGGCCATCCCGTGGGTAGCCGCCCGATGGAAGAGGGGGGCATGGTCCAGGCCGACCTCACCGTCACCTTCTTCCGCAAAAAGCCCGGCCACCTGCTTCTGCCTGGCCGTGTGGCCTGTGGCGCCACCCGTGTGGCGGATATTGGAATACCCGAGGGCGTGCTGGACGGGCCGGCGGTGGCGAGCGACGTGTGGGAGAACGGGCCGGCCCTGTTCGTGGACGCCCTGCCACGACCGCGCGTTGACGATCACAAATACCGGCGGGGCCATGCCTTGGTCGTGGGCGGGGCGGTTATGACAGGCGCCGCCCGTCTGGTGGCGCGGGCGGCGCAACGGGTCGGGGCCGGCATGGTGACGGTGGCCAGCCCGCCAGCGGCGGAATTGGTCTACCGTCTTTCCAGTCCCAGCCAGATCGTGCGTCCGATGTCGGACGCGACCGCCGCGGCCGACATGGTGGCGGATCCCCGTGTCGCCGCCGCCGTGTTCGGCCCCGGCGCCGGCACGGATGACGCGTCACAGGCCTTGCTGCATGCCTTGGTGGCGGCGGCCGGACGGCGGGGGTCCGATTTCGGCCTGGTGCTGGACGCTGATGTTTTCACCGCCTTTGCCGGCGCGGCTGACGCGCTGCGCCCGCATCTCACGGGGCGGGCTGTGCTGACGCCGCATGAGGGGGAATTCGCCCGGCTGTTTGGCGCCGGCCACCCGATCCTGTCCTCCACCGCTTCGGGCGCGGACAAGCTGTCCCGCGCGCGGACGGCGGCCCGGCATCTGGGCGCCGTCGTCCTGCTGAAGGGGGCGGACACAGTCATCGCCCATCCTGACGGCCGTGCGGTGATTGAGGCGGGCGGGCCAGCCACCTTGGCCACCGCCGGGTCGGGCGATGTGCTGGCGGGACTGTGCGTGGGGCTGCTGGCGGGGGGCATGGATGCCTTTCGCGCCGCCCAGGCCGCCGCCTGGCTGCACGCGCGGGCGGCGGTTCGCTTCGGCCCCGGCCTGGTCGCGGAAGACCTGCCCGAGCAGGTGCCGGCCCTTTTGTCGGTGCTGTTGCGGTCGATGGATGACCTCGACGTGGCCGCAGGCAAATAAAAAACCCGTAAAATTGCATATAATGCCGTGCCGTCTCCTTGGCGGCCGTCACGACCTTTTCAGGTCTCCTCGATGCCCATGAAGGGTGAAGGGGAATATTTGAAATTCGATTTTCGGCATACACCAAAAGCATTGCCCCTATAAAAACAATCGGATACTCTCCAATTCGAACTGAAACTGCCTTGCGACAGTCGTCCTCAACAGGGGGGGCGATTGACCGGCGCAATATCCACACACCGAACCATCTCTGCTTGCGGCATCTGTGTCTTTCGCAGTTTGGGTCGCGCTTCGCGTTTCAAGTATTCGCGAATCACGTTTTGGTTGTGGTTTGGGTCGAGCTGGCGCGGGTGGGGCAAGGCGGCGGGGCCTTTATCCCGAACGTCTGGCGCCGTGGCCGATCATCGCCCCGTTGTCTGGGGTCGGCCGTGGTGCCTGCTTTATAGGGGGGCGGGTGTGGGCTTCTCTCTTTTTCGCCGGTCGCGCCTGGACGATCCGTTGCAGGTCGGTGCGCAGTACCGTCGCGTCGTTTCCGGCAGTGTCACGGAAACGGCGGAGGTTTTGACCATCACCACGGACAGTTTCCATATCCCGCATGTGCGCTTCATGGTGCGCAATAACCTGCCCGAGGGCAGCAGCGCCCCGGACCAGCGCACCCTGTCGGCGGAAAGCTTCAGCCGGCTGTTCAACGAGCGCGTGGTCAACTGAGCCAGGGCGCCCGTCGCCGCCCGCCTCGCCTGACGGGGTAGCCCGCTAGCACGCTGGAACAACTGGCGGAATGTCCCCATCGTCTTATCTGGGGCCTCCGTTCAAGAAGGCCGGTTCTGTGTAACCGGCCGCCATCGGTGTCCCCGAACGGATGCGAACGGGGCGGACGGCATGGGATGGAAAGACGCGATTCCCCCCACGGCGGATGTCGTCCAGCCGGGCACGTCCGCGGCCCCTTTGAGGCTCACATCCCCCTTGGTCACACAGACACCCGTTCCCATGACCTCGCAGGCCCCCCTGGTGGCCGTTGACGGTCCCGCGGCGGGTTTGATCGAGCTGGTTCAGGCGCTGTCATTCTGCCGCGACATGGCCAGTGTCATGGCCCTGGTGCGCCGTGCCGCTCGCACGCTGAGCGGTGCTGACGGCGTCACCATCGTCCTGCGCGAGGGGGATCTGTGCCACTACGTGGATGAGGATGCCGTCGGTCCCTTGTGGAAGGGGCGCCGCTTCCTCTTGTCCACCTGCATTTCCGGCTGGGCCATGCTGAACCGCCAGCCGGCGGTCATTCCAGACATTTACCAGGACGACCGCGTTCCCCACGACGCCTATCGTCCCACCTTCGTGAAAAGCCTGGTGATGGTGCCCGTGCGCGTGGATGAGCCGATCGCCGCCATCGGCGCCTATTGGGCGGCGGTGCGCCAGCCGGCGCCGGAAGAGGTCGCGTTGTTGCAGGCGGTGGCCCATTCCACCGCGGTCGCGCTGACCAACGTCCAGCTTTATGAATCCCTGGACGCGGCATTGGCGGAAAGCCAAGCGCGGGCGGAGGAGGCGGAGAAGGCCAACCGCGCCAAGTCGGTCTTCCTCGCGGCCATCAGCCACGACCTGCGCCAGCCGTTGCAGACCATGCGCCTCTATCACACCATGTTGAGCGAGCGGGCGACGCTGGGCGCCGCGATCACCGGCGTGGCGACGGCGTTGGACCGCAAGCTCATCGCCGGCATGGGCGAGGCGCTGTCCTCTGGCGAGGAACTGTTGCGCGCCCTGCTGGACATATCGGTGCTGGACGCCGGCACGGTGCGGGTGAACCCCCAGCGCTTTTCGTTGGAAAATACCCTGGCCGGCTTGGTCAGCGCCATCCGCGGCGACGCGGAGAAGGCGGGCGTGGACATCCGCCTGCGTCCAAGCGCCAAGGCCGGCCCGCAGGCGGCGCTGGCGGAGGCGGATACCGACCCCGTCCTGCTGAAATGCATTCTGCGCAACCTGCTGACGAACGCCGTGCGCTACACCCCACGCGGGGGGCGCGTGCTGGTTTCCACCCGTCGGCGGGGCGATGCCATGCTGGTCCAGGTTTGGGACACCGGCGCCGGGATCGCCCCGGATCAATTAGGCGCCGTCTTCGAGGATTTTGTTCAGCTGAACAACCCCGAGCGGGACCGGGCCAAGGGCCTGGGCTTGGGGCTGGGCATCGTCCGCCGCATGGCCCGCCTGCTGGGCATTCCCGTCACGGTGCGCTCCCTTCCCGGCCGCGGTTCCGTCTTCTCGCTCGTGGTGCCCGCCGTGCCGGCGGCGGTGGCGCCCGGCGGCGACAGTCTGGTGGCCTTTCCCCGGGACAGCCAGCGTCCGGCCCAACGCGACTGCGACCCGCGGACCATCCTGGCGGTGGAGGATGACCCGCTGCAGCGCCTCGCGCTGGGCGCCATCATCGAAAGCTGGGGGTATCGCGTCATCACCGCAGCCGGTTCCGACGAGGCCATGGTCGCCATCCGCGGTGCCGGTCCCCTGCCCGGCCTGGTGATCAGCGACTTCCGCCTGCCCGGCCAACTCAACGGCGTGCAACTGGTGGCCCGCCTGGGCAATGAACTGCGGCGCCACCTTCCGGGCATCATCGTGACGGGGGATACCGATCCCGCCCGCATCCAGGAGGCGTCGGCCACCGGCTGCACCCTGATCCACAAGCCCTACCTGCCAGAGGTTCTGCGCGCCGCCATCGAGGGGGTGCTGCAAGGGCCAGAGGATGGCGCGCGTCCGGCCGTGCGGTCCCAGGCGGCCACCCGGGAGGGTTAGCGCGTGGTGTCAAAACTTTCAGGCGCCAAAAATTTTGAACACCGGTCTTCAGGGGCGCCGCGCGCGGGTCTATAACCCTGGGCATGAGCGGGCGCCGGGCCTTCGGCCCATGGGCGCCCCACCCCTGAGGGAAGACACGCGGCATGCCTGACGCCTCGACCGTTTCGGCCACCCACCCCGACAAGATCCGCCTGCTGGAGGCGCTGGAGCGCAAGGTGCTCTGGCTGTCGGCCTGGACCATCCACAACGCCAACCATATCCGCCCGTCGCGCGACGGTTTGAAGGTGGGCGGCCATCAGGCCTCCAGCGCCTCGCTGGCGAGCATCATGACGGCGCTTTACTTCGACGTTCTGCGGCCGCAGGACCGGGTGGCGGTGAAACCCCACGCCAGCCCCGTCTTTCACGCCATCCAGTACATGCTGGGCCGCCAGACTCGGGAGAAGCTGGAACGTTTCCGCGCCCTGGGGGGCGCGCAAAGCTATCCGTCGCGCACCAAGGACACCGATGATGTGGATTTTTCCACTGGATCGGTGGGGCTGGGCGTGGCGGTCACCGCCTTCGCCTCCCTGGTGCAGGATTATGTGCGGCTGAAGGGGCTGTCGGACCAGCCGGAGGGGCGCATGGTCGCCCTGGTGGGCGACGCGGAGATGGACGAGGGCAACGTCTTCGAGGCCATGCTGGAAGGCTGGAAGCACGATCTGCGCAATACCTGGTGGATCATCGACTATAACCGCCAGAGCCTGGACAGCGTGGTGTCGGACCGGCTGTGGGTGCCGATCGAGGGCATGTTCCGCTCGCTGGACTGGAACGTGCAGATCCTGAAGTACGGCAAGAAGCTGCAGGCCGCCTTCGCGCAGGAGGGCGGCGACGCCTTGCGCCAGTGGATCGACACCTGCCCCAACCAGCTCTATTCCGCGCTGACCTTCAAGGGCGGGGCCGCCTGGCGCGAGGCGTTGAGTCGCGACCTGGGCGACACCCGCGGTATCCGCCATATCCTGGACGCCCATGACGACGCGGCCCTGGGCGGGCTCATGACCAACTTGGCGGGCCATGACCTGCCCACCCTGCTGGAAACCTTCCACGGCACCACCGACGACCGGCCGGCCTGCTTCATCGCCTACACGGTCAAGGGCCGGGGGCTGCCCTTCCAGGGGCACAAGGACAACCATGCCGGCCTGATGAATCCGGAGCAGATGGCCGCCTTCAAGGTGGCTTGCGGCCTGGCCGAGGGCCAGGAGTGGGACCGGCATGCCGGCCTGGACGTGGATCCGGGCGACCTTGACGCCTTCCTCGCCCAGGTTCCTTTCGCGCAAGGAACGGGGCCCAAGGGGGCCAGCCGTCGCCTCAAGAGCGCGGCCATCCCGGTGCCGTCCACCCTGGCGGTGGATTTGGGCGCCCGCATGTCGACGCAGGAGGGCTTCGGCAAGATCTTGGGCGAGATCGCCAAAGGTGACGACGACCTGGCCGCCCGCATCGTCACCACCTCGCCCGATGTCACCGTATCCACCAATCTGGGTCCCTGGGTGAACCGGCGTGGCCTGTTCGCGCGGCAGGAGACCCAGGACATTTTCCGCGAACAGAAGGTGGTGTCCGCCCAGCGCTGGCAGGGCGCCCCCGGTGGCCAGCACATCGAGTTGGGCATCGCCGAGCACAACCTGTTCCTGATGCTGGCGGCATTGGGCCTCAGCCATGACTTGTTCGGGGCCCGGCTGCTGCCCATCGGCACGCTCTACGACCCCTTCATCAAGCGCGGCCTGGACGCCATGAACTACGCGGCCTACCAGGACGCCCGCTTCATGGTGGTGGCCACCCCCTCGGGCGTCACCCTGGCGCCGGAAGGCGGGGCGCACCAATCCATCGTCACGCCCCTGATCGGCATGGGCCTGCCCAACGTCTCCAGCTATGAGCCCGCCTTCGTGGATGAACTGGCCGCCATCATGGCCTGGGGCTTCGACCATATGCAGCGGCCGGACGGCGGCTCCCTCTACCTGCGCCTCAGCACCCGCCAGGTGGACCAGCCCCGGCGGGGGGAATCAGGGGGCCTGGACCGTGACGCCGTCATCCAGGGGGGCTATTGGCTGCGCCCCCCGGCACCGGACGCGGAATTCGCCATCGTCTATTGCGGCGCCCTGGCGCCGGAGGCGCTGGAGGCCCACGCCCAGGTGCTGGAGGATTGCCCCGGCGCCGGCCTGTTGGCGGTGACCTCCCCCGACCGGCTGCACGCCGGCTGGACGGCGGCCCAGCGCCAGGGGCGCGGGTGGGACGCCCATGTGCACCACCTGCTGTCCGCGCTGCCGCCCGACGCCCGCCTGGTGACCGTCATTGACGGGCATCCGGCGACGCTCTCCTGGCTGGGGTCGGTGCGTGGCCAGGCGGTGGCGGCGCTGGGCGTGGAAAAGTTCGGCCAGTCCGCCGACATCCCGGACCTTTACCAAGCCCAGGGTCTCGACGCCGACGCCATCGTCGATGCATGCGCCAGGGTGCTTTTGGGATAGGGTTTAGAGCCGAAACGCCTACCCCCTGATCGACCCGCAACCGCAACGGGACGGTGTTGAGCGACTTCGAAAGCGCATGGTGACGTGACGGTGGCGCATTCCCGTCAATATCGACCATATCTGCGATGGGCGAGCGGCATCGCCGATGCAACTATTTCGGGGGCAGGCCATAGGTGCAAGGGCCATTGTGCGACGCTAGGTAGTCGATAAAGGTTCTGACTTTGGCTGAGAGATATTTGCGGCTTGGGTAAACCGCATGGAGCGTTGTGCTGAATGCCGCCGTGCCCGGTAGCACGGCCTCCAGCCGTCCGGCGGCGACGTCGGGCTGGACCATCCAGAAAGGGAGCAGAGCAAGGCCCATTCCTTCGACTGCCGCCAAATGAAGGATGGTCTCGTTCCCGCTTCGAAGCACGATGCGGAAGCGGACAGTCTCAGGCCCCTCCGGTCCGTTGAACGTGAGATCCGGTCCGATGTTGACGCCGCTGTACATCAGCATTTGATGTCCATTGAGATCTGCAATCCTGGCGATACGGCCCGTGCGCTCGAGATAGGAGGGCGCGGCGACCAGGCGGAAGTCTATTTGGCCGAGCGGGCGGGCTATCAGGCCGGGATCGAGACGGTCGGGCGCCGTGGCGCGAAGCGCAAGGTCGAAGCCCTCGTCGACCAGATTGACGATCCGGCCGCTCAGATCAAGATCGAGGCATACATCGGGGTAGCGCCGGTGATACTCGGCCAACACGCCGGCCATCATGGCGTTCGCGATCCAGACAGGCGCGCTGACCTTGAGCGTTCCGCGCGGTGAGAGTGCGACGTTGCTGAGCGCCGCCTCGACCTCGTCCAGACCGTCAAGGGCCTGCCGGGCTTGCGCGAGATAAAGCGCGCCTGCCTCTGTCAGGCTGACATGGCGGCTGGTGCGGTTGAGCAACCGAATGCCCAGCCGATCCTCCAGGCGCTGCACATGCTTGCTGGTCATGGCCGGTGACAGGCCAAGGCGGAGCGAGGCAGCCGTGAAGCTCTCCAACTCGGCCACCGTGCAAAATACCCGCAAACTCATCAACGTATCCATCGATCATCAACATAGAAGAAACACTTCATCAATGGAAGCGCGGTTGTTCCACCAAAAGGAAACCATCACCTTGGTGGTGGCAAAGCGCCGCTGACCCAAAACCGCGGTGCCCACAGTTTGGGACATAGCAAGGATGTCAATCGTGAGCGCGGGACGCCTGCCGACCTATTTCATCAGCCACGGCGGAGGCCCCTGGCCGTATATGACGGGCGAGTTTCGCCGCCACTTTGACAAGTTGGAGCAATCGCTGATCGAGATGCGCGCCGAACTGCGCGACCTGCCGCGTTCCGTTCTCGTGATCTCCGGTCACTGGGAGGACGACGGCTTTGCGATCTCATCCGGCGAACGGCCCGGCATGGTCTACGACTATGGTGGCTTTCCAGAGTATCTCTATCACATCCGCTATGCCGCGCCGGGTTCACCAGAGCTGGCGCGCCGGGTGTGTGAACTGCTGGGTGCCGCCGGAATAGGGGCGAGGCTCGATCCGGCCCGTGGCTTCGATCACGGCACTTTCAGCATCATGAAACCCCTCTATCCCGATGAGGATATCCCCGTCGTCCAGCTCTCGCTCAACGTGGGGCTCGATCCCGCGCTGCATATCGCGGTCGGTCGGGCGCTTGCGCCGCTCCGCGACGAAGGCGTTCTGATCATTGGCAGCGGCTTGAGCTTCCACAACCTGTCGAGAATGAGCACTGAGGCCAGCCGCGAGTCTTCACGCCAGTTCGACGACTGGCTGCAGCAGACCGTGATCCATGCCGCACCTGATGCCCGTGTGGCCCGCCTCTTGGACTGGGAACAAGCACCTGCGGCGCGCAGAGCGCATCCGCGTGAAGACCATTTGATTCCTCTGATGGTGGCCGTCGGCGCCGCCGAGGCGGAGCCTGCGGCCCTTAGTTATCACCAGGCCGATTTCGCCGGAGGAATCACGGCTTCGAGCTTCCGCTTTGGCCCGCTTCCTGCCGCCCCTTCTCAAGGAGAATGAGCATGACCGAAGCCTTCAAGCCCATCGTCTATCTGAAGCAAAATTGCCCTTTTTGTATGAAGATCCGCCTGTTCATCCTGGAGGCGGGCCTTGGCGCCGAAGTCGAGACACGCGACTTCGGCAGTGGAACGCCGCAGGAAGACACGGTCCGCGCCGAGCTCAAGGATCACTTGGATAAAGTGAGCTTTCCGGCGGCCCATATCCAGCCTGGCCAATTCATCACGGAATCGGATGACATCATCGCTGCTCTGGCCCGGAAATCCGACCGCGATCCTGCGACCATGCCAATCTACCAGAACTATGTCGACGGGCCCTTCGCCGCCCTAATGAGGCTCTGGAAGGAAAATATGGACCTCAAAAAGGCCGCCGCGGCCGCCTGACCTGCTGTCTGGGAGAAAGAGACCATGATCAACACAGCCATTTGGACGCCGCGTGTCCTGGCCACTCTGCGGATCGTCACCGCACTTCTGTTCCTGGAACACGCAACGATGAAGTTCTTTCAGTTCCCAGCCGCGATCCCGGGCGTTCCCTATCCGCTGCCCGCCATCATGCTGATCGCCGGCGCCATCGAGGTCGTTACGTCGGTGCTGATCGCGGCTGGCTACCACACCCGCATCGCCGCCTTCATAGCGTCAGGAGAGATGGCTGCCGCCTATTTCATGGCTCATGCGACTCAGGGTTTCTGGCCCGCACTGAACATGGGTGAGCCCGCCATCCTGTTCTGCTTCATCTTCCTCTATCTCGCCTTCGCCGGCGCAGGCGCATGGGCGCTGGACAACATCCTGCGACCGGCGTCGCGGCAGAAGGCGGCGGTCTGAACCCGCCTCGGCAGCATCTCCATCCGATAGTCAGACCGCGCCCGCTCAGCGGCCCCCCGCAGGAAATCGTCCCATGAAAGCCGTTCTCCTCAAATCCTATGGTGACGTGGATCAGTTTGTCGTCGAGGACGTTGCGACGCCCGAGCCCGGTCCGGGCGAGGTCCTGCTCCGCCTCAAGGCGTCCGCCGTCAATCCGTTCGACCTCTATTTGCGCCAAGGCTACTTCACACAGTTCGTACCTTTAACCCTCCCAGCGATCCTGGGCGGTGATGCCGCCGGCGTCATAGCCAAGCTCGGAGCGGGCGTGAGTGGCTGGTCAGTGGGGGAGCGCGTCGTCGCCGACTTCATGGCTAATGGTCGTGGAGCCCATGCCGAATATGGCGTCGTTCCAAGCACTTCGATTGCGCGGTTGCCGGACGATCTGAGCTTCGAACAGGGCGCGGCATTGGTGAAGGCCGGCCTGACCGGAAGGCAGACCGTCACCGCGCTGGGCATCAAGGCTGGCGACCGCGTGCTGGTTTCAGGCGCCCTGGGTTCGGTGGGGCGCGCCGCCATCCAATATTTGCAGGAACTCGGCGCAAAGCCCGTAGCAGGGGTTCGCCCTCAGCGTCTCGAAGAGGCGCGCGCCTTGGCCGGCCAGGCGATTGACATAACCCTGCCGGCCAGCACGCCCGCCTTTGACTTCGCGATCAGCGCGGCGGCTCCGGTGGCGGGCAATTTGATCAGTCATGTGCGCGATGGTGGAACGGTCATCAGCATCGTTCCAGTTCCCGTTGGCGCCAACGCCGCCAACCGCGTGACCATCCGGGAGATCTTCCACCAGACCGACGCCACCACCCTCGACGCGGTTCTCGATGCGGCGGCTCGTGGAACATTGATCATACCCATCGCCCAGACATTCCTGCTGGATGAACTCGGCGCCGCGCACACGGCGGTTGCTGCCGGCGCACCGGGCAAGGTCGTGCTGAAACACTGATTGGTATTTCGACGCGCCACCGCGATGTCCGTGCCCCATGAAATTTCATGGGGCCCCCAGCCCCTCAAAACTCCCCCAACGCCTTGATCTGTGACCCGTCGCTCGTGAAGTTGTCCGGCGCGAGCCAGGCCGCCAGGCGCTGGCGGCGCATGGGCCACTCCGAATCCAGGATGGAAAAGACGTTGCTGTCCCAGTTGCGGCCCTTCATCCACAGGGTCTGGCGCAGCAAGCCCTCATGGGTGAAGCCATAGCGCAGCGCCGCCTTGACGGAGGCGACGTTGGGCGGTCCGCAGCGCCATTCCAGGCGGCGGTAACCCGATTGGCCCAGGGCGTAATCGATCAGCCGGAACACCCCCTCGGTCCCCGTCACCTTGCGGCTGAGGGCGGCACCGTAGACCAGGCCCATCTCCACCGTGCCCATGTCCGGGTTGGCGTTTAGCAGAAGCAGCAGGCCCGCGGGTGCCGGCGCTGCGCCGGTCTTGTCCATCACGACATAGATGCTCTGGCCGGGCCGGGGAATGCGGTCCCGCAGCCACTGCGTGAATATCTCGGGCTCGGCGAAGGGGCCGCCGGGGATATGGTCCCATAGGGTGTCGTGCCGGCCGATGGCCTGCCACAGGCCGGCGGCGTGCCGATCCAGATCCAGCCGTTCCAGGTCGACCGTGCGGCCGGCGAGCCGGTCGGCGGTGAGGGCGGGGCGGGGCAGGTCCGGGATGATGGGCGTCGGCGGTGTGGTCATGCGGGGGCAGCCTCGGGTGCGGGTGCAAAGGGGCCGCAGCATACCAAGCCCGTGGTCGCGCCGGATAGCCGCCGCCGCGCGCCCGGACACCCCACCCTCGGGTAGCACCGGGCCCACCCCTCAGCCTAGATTCCTATTTACGCGGGTGCGCGGGTGCTATAGATCGGACGGCGCCTGGAAGGGTCCGGGCGCTATTCCTATGCCTATTTCCCATTGGCGCCGCCGGCGTCGGCGGGGCGGGGCCGTGGGGTGGGCGCCCAGGCGACCTATAGTGCCGGGTTTGGACGCGGGCGTGGCGGAACTGGTAGACGCGCCGGATTTAGGTTCCGGTGACGAAAGTCGTGGGGGTTCGAGTCCCTTCGCCCGCACCAAGCACGAGATATCAACCCAACCGCCCGTGGTCCGTCCGGCCCCGGGCACCCAGGGGCCGGGGATGCCGGCATCCGGGGCCGATCACAGAGACAGGTTCGAATAGTCCCATGAACATCACCGAGACCAGCGCCGAAGGCCTGCGCCGCGAATACACGGTCGTCATTCCCGCCGCCGATCTGGCCGGCCGCGTGGACGCCCAATTGAAGGAAATCGGCAAGACCGTGCGCATGCCGGGCTTCCGCCCGGGCAAGGTGCCGATGTCGGTGCTGAAGCAGCGCTATGGGCAGTCGGTGATGGGTGAGGTGCTGGACAAGGCCATGTCCGACAGCGCCGCCAAGGTGGTCGAGCAGCACAGCCTCCGTCCCGCCCTGCAGCCCAAGGTGGAGATCGTGAAGTTCGAGGTCGAGTCCGAGAGCGACCTGGAATTCAAGCTGGCCTATGAGGTGCTGCCCGAGTTCGAGCCCGCCGACCTCGGCGGCGTCGCCATCGAGAAGCCGGTGGTGGAGATCACCGACGCGCAGGTGGACGAGGCCCTGGGCCGCATCGCCGCCGGCCGCAAGACCTCCGCCCCGCTGACCGAGGACCGTCCGTCCGCCAAGGGCGACATCGTGGTCATCGACTTCGACGGTTCCGTCGATGGCGAGAAGCGCCCGGGCATGAAGGGCGAGGGCCATGAGCTGGAGCTGGGCTCCGGCAGCTTCATCGACACCTTCGAGGAGCAGCTGGAGGGCACCCGCGCCGGCGACCACCGCACCGTCAACGTCACCTTCCCCGAGGGCTACCACGCCGCCGAGCTGGCCGGTAAGGCCGCCGTGTTCGAGGTGGACGTGAAGGAAGTGAAGCAGGCCGTCGAGGCGACCATCGACGATGAGTTCGCCAAGGGGCTGGGCTTCGACGATCTGGCCGCGCTGAAGACCGTCATTCGCGACCGTCTGGGCGGTGACTACACCGTCATGAGCCGCCTGCGCGCCAAGCGCGCCCTGCTGGACCAGCTGGCCGAGCTGCACAGCTTCGAGGTGCCGCAGGGTATGGTCGATATCGAGTTCGACCAGATCTGGAAGCGTCTGCAGGACGAGCTGAAGGCCGGCGACGCCGGTGAGGACGCTGGCAAGGACGAGGAAGAGCTCCGCAAGGAGTACCGCGATATCGCCATCCGTCGTGTTCGTTTGGGTCTGGTCCTTTCCGAGATCGGTCAGAAGAACAATATAACGGTGGCGAGGGAAGAGCTGAACCAGGCCGTGCTGGCCGAGGTGCGGCGCTACCCGGGCCAGGAGCGTGAGGTTTTCGACTTCTTCAAGAACAATCCCCAGGCCGTGGAAAGCCTGCGGGCGCCGGTTTTTGAAGACAAGGTTGTCGACTTCATCCTGGGACAGGTTAAGGTGACGGAGAAGCCCGTGTCGGCTGAAGAGCTGATGCAGGATCCCGATGAGGAAGAGGCGGCCTAAGGTCGCGTCTCCCGTCTTCGGTTTCTGACGGGCCTCGGTATTGAAACGGAATGGGGGAGGGATCGTCCCTCCCCCGGACCGGCAACGGGCCCGGGGATGGCCCCCGGGTCGGACGCAGCGCTGGAGCAGGCATGATCGACTTTGAGCCGCAGATGAACACGCTGGTCCCCATGGTGGTCGAGCAGACCAACCGGGGTGAGCGCGCTTACGACATCTATTCGCGCCTGTTGAAGGAACGGATCATCTTCCTCGTCGGTGGCGTGAACGACGCGGTGTCGAGCCTGATCTGCGCCCAGCTTCTGTTCCTGGAAGCGGAAAACCCCACGAAGGAAATCTCCTTCTACATCAATTCGCCGGGCGGCATCGTGACCTCGGGCCTGGCGATCTATGACACCATGCAGTACATCCGCTGCCCGGTGGCCACCCTGTGCATCGGCCAGGCGGCCTCCATGGGCTCGCTGCTGCTGGCCGGAGGTGCCGAGGGCCGGCGCTACTCGCTGCCCAACAGCCGCATCATGATCCATCAGCCGTCCGGCGGCGCCCAGGGTCAGGCCGCGGATATCGAGATCCAGGCGCGTGAGATCCTGAAGATCCGGCACCGCCTCAATGAGATTTACGTGCGCCACACCGGCCAGCCGATCGACAAGATCGAGCGGGCGATGGAGCGCGACAACTTCATGACCGCGGACGAGGCCAAGGCGTTCGGTCTGATCGACGACGTCATCGCCACCCGTCCCGGCGCCGGCGGAACAGCCCAGGCGGCATGAGGATTTGAGACGTTGAGCGTCCGGGGCTGGGCGGTGATTTCCGCCGCCCAGCCGTCCCACCGGGATACCCCGGTCAGGGAAACCGGACACAAGCCGACACACGGGGGGTTGAAAGCCCAGCGTTCCGTGGTGTTGAATGGGCGGGCAGTGGCGGGTGAGCGGTGTTCATCCCCTTGTCCGCCGGCCGATCCCGGGAGGATCGGGCCCCGGTTCCGTCATCGTGATGGCTCCGGGTGACTGTCCCGGTGATGTACGGAGCTTTTATGACCAAGTCGACCGGCAGCGATTCGAAGAATACCCTCTACTGCTCCTTCTGCGGGAAGAGCCAGCACGAGGTGCGGAAGCTCATTGCCGGCCCCACGGTGTTCATCTGCGATGAATGCGTGGAATTGTGCATGGACATCATCCGCGAAGAGAACAAGACGACGCTGGTGAAGTCCCGCGACGGCGTCCCCACCCCGCGCGACATCTGCGCGGTGCTGGATGACTACGTCATCGGGCAGAGCCACGCGAAGCGCGTCCTCTCGGTCGCCGTGCACAACCACTATAAGCGGCTGGCCCACGGCACCAAGCACAGCGACGTCGAATTGGCGAAGTCCAACATCCTGCTGATCGGCCCCACGGGCTGCGGCAAGACCCTGTTGGCCCAGACGCTGGCCCGCATCATCGATGTGCCCTTCACGATGGCCGACGCCACCACGCTGACCGAAGCCGGTTACGTGGGTGAGGATGTGGAAAACATCATTCTCAAGCTGTTGCAGGCCGCCGACTACAATGTTGAGCGGGCGCAGCGCGGCATCGTCTACATCGACGAAGTGGACAAGATCAGCCGCAAGTCCGACAACCCGTCCATCACCCGCGACGTGTCGGGTGAGGGCGTGCAGCAGGCCCTGCTGAAGATCATGGAGGGCACCGTGGCCTCCGTGCCGCCGCAGGGCGGCCGCAAGCATCCGCAGCAGGAATTCCTGCAGGTGGACACGACCAACATCCTGTTCATCTGCGGCGGCGCCTTCGCCGGCCTGGAGAAGATCATCGCCGCCCGCGGCAAGGGCACGTCCATCGGCTTCGGCGCCGATGTGAAGGGCCCGGACGACCGCCGTACCGGCGACGTCTTGCGCGAGGTGGAGCCCGAGGATCTGCTGAAGTTCGGCCTTATTCCGGAATTCGTCGGCCGTCTGCCCGTGGTGGCGACGCTGAACGACCTGGACGAGGAAGCGCTGATCGAGATCCTGACCAAGCCCAAGAACGCGCTGGTGAAGCAGTATCAGCGCCTGTTCGAGATGGAGGACGTGAAGCTCTCCTTCGCGGAAGAGGCGCTGAAGTCCATCGCCAACAAGGCCATCCAGCGCAAGACCGGCGCCCGTGGCCTGCGTTCGATCATGGAGTCCATCCTGCTGGAGTCGATGTTCGATCTGCCGGGCCTGCAGGGCGTGGATGAGATCGTCATCAATGGCGAGGTGGTCGAGGGCCGCGCCCAGCCGCTGTACATCTACGCCGACCGCAAGGCCGAGGCGGCGCCCGTCGCCTGACGGTTCCCGCGCAGGCGACGTAGCCAGTTCGGATAGTTGCAGCCCGGGAAGCTCCTCGTTGCGGAGTTTCCCGGGTTTTATTTTGCCTTCGCTCCGCATTTCAGCCGAAATTCAGGCACTTGGCCCCGATCATGTCCGGTTGTGGGGCGTCTACGCTTGCAAAAGCGCGATTTTCCCGCCTCCGCTCCCGTCCTTAGCGCAGAAATCACCGGGTTCAAGCCCTTGAAGGGGGTGGATCGGTGTGCCACGTTACCAGGGCGACCTCCCGACGCCGCGCCCATGACGGGGCGGCTGGTGGATGGCAGGCCAGGCCCATCACGGGCTGGCCGCTAAGATTTGAGTGGAAGGTCAGACCTATGTTGGAAGCCACCCGAGGCACCCTTTACCCGGTCCTCCCCTTGCGCGACATCGTGGTGTTCCCGCACATGATCGTGCCCCTGTTCGTGGGGCGCGAAAAGTCGGTGCGCGCGCTGGAAGACGTGATGAAGGATGACAAGCAGATCCTGCTGGTCACCCAGAAGAACGCCGCCCAGGACGATCCCACGCCCGACGACATCTATTCCGTCGGCACCATCGGCACCGTGCTGCAGCTGCTGAAGCTGCCCGATGGCACCGTGAAGGTGTTGGTCGAAGGCGGGCAGCGCGCGCGCATCGTCAGCTTTGAGCGCAGCGAGGACTTCTTCCAGGCCTATGCCGAGCCCATCGAGGAAAAGACGGGCGAGGCGCAGGAGGCGGAGGCTTTGGCCCGCGCCGCGGTGGCCCAGTTCGAGCAGTACATCAAGCTGAACAAGAAGATCCCGCCGGAGGTCCTGGTCTCGGTCAACCAGATCGAGGAACCGGGCAAGCTGGCCGACACCATCGCCTCGCACCTGGCGCTGAAAATTCCGGAGAAGCAGCAGCTTCTGGAAGCGGCGACGGTGGGGGAGCGGCTGGAAAAGGTCTACGCCTTCATGGAGGGCGAGATCGGCGTGCTTCAGGTGGAGAAGCGCATCCGCAACCGCGTCAAGCGGCAGATGGAGAAGACTCAGCGCGAGTACTATCTGAACGAGCAGATGAAGGCCATCCAGAAGGAACTCGGCGAGTCCGAGGATGGCAAGGACGAGGTTGCCGAGATCGAGGAGCGCATCGCCAAGACCCGCCTCAGCAAGGAGGCCCGGGAAAAGGCGCTGGCCGAGGTCAAGAAGCTGCGGACCATGAGCCCCATGTCCGCCGAGGCGACGGTGGTCCGCAACTACCTGGACTGGATGCTCTCCATTCCGTGGAAGAAGCGCACCAAGGTGAAGAAGGACATCAAGGGGGCCGAGGCCATCCTGGATGCCGATCACTACGGTTTGGAGAAGGTCAAGGAGCGTATCCTGGAGTACCTGGCCGTGCAGCAGCGCATGGACAAGGTGAAGGGTCCCATCCTGTGCCTCGTCGGCCCGCCCGGCGTGGGCAAGACCTCGCTGGGCAAGTCCATCGCCAAGGCCACCGGCCGCAACTTCGTCCGCGTGTCGCTGGGCGGTGTGCGGGATGAGGCCGAGGTGCGCGGTCACCGCCGCACCTACATCGGCTCCATGCCCGGCAAGGTCATCCAGGGCATGAAGAAGGCGAAGTCGTCGAACCCGCTGTTCCTGCTGGACGAGATCGACAAGCTGGGTGCCGATTGGCGGGGCGACCCGTCCTCCGCCCTGCTGGAGGTCCTGGACCCCGAGCAGAATGGCACGTTCAACGACCATTACCTGGAGGTGGATTACGACCTCTCGGACGTGATGTTCGTCTGCACGGCCAACACCCTGCGCATGCCCCAGCCCCTGCTGGACCGCATGGAGGTGATCCGGCTGTCGGGCTACACCGAGGACGAGAAGATCGAGATCACCCGCGGGCACCTGATCGACAAGGAGCTGAAGGCCCACGGCCTGAAGGCGGGCGAGTTCACCATCTCCGACGACGCGTTGCGCGACCTCATCCGCTACTACACCCGGGAAGCCGGCGTACGCAGCCTGGAGCGTGAGATCGCCAACCTGGCCCGCAAGGCCATCAAGGAGATCCTCATGAAGGGGGTCGACAAGGTGTCGATCACCCGCCGCAACCTCGACAAGTATGCTGGCGTGCGCCGGTATCACTATGGCGAGGCGGAGAAAGAGGATCTGGTGGGTTGCACCACCGGTCTTGCCTGGACCGAAGTGGGCGGTGAACTGCTGACCATTGAGGCGGTGATGCTGCGCGGCAAGGGCCGGGTCACCACGACGGGCAAGCTGGGCGATGTCATGAAGGAATCGGTGCAGGCCGCCGAGAGCTTCGTGAAATCCCGCTCCACCCAGTTCGGCATCAAACCGACGCTTTTCGAGCGCAAGGACATCCACGTCCACGTACCCGAAGGAGCTACGCCTAAGGATGGTCCGTCGGCCGGTGTCGCCATGACCACCTCCATCGTCTCCGTGCTGACAGGCATTCCCGTGCGCAAGGATGTCGCCATGACTGGCGAAATCACCCTGCGCGGCCGGGTCCTGCCCATCGGCGGATTGAAGGAGAAGCTGCTGGCGGCGCTGCGCGGCGGAATCAAGACCGTGTTGATTCCAAAGGATAATGAGAAGGATCTCGCGGACATTCCCGACAATGTGAAGCGTGGCCTGACCATCATCCCGGTGACGACGGCGGACGAGGTTCTGGCCAACGCCCTGGTGCAGCCGCTGGTTCCGATCGAGTGGTCGGAGCCGGAAGTGGTCGAGCCCGTGGCCGCGAAAGCCGCGGAAGAGGGCCAGGATGGCGTGATTCGGCATTGAAGTACGGACAGAAATCGTGTGAATTGAAGGCCTGACGCGACGGCCCCGGGGCGGATAACCCCGGGGCCGTACGTCCGAACCGAATCCCAATCCCGGCGCGCGCCCCGCGACCGGGACGTAATCCAGTCAGATCCTGCTTCAAGAAGGGGGGCCTTAAGTGAATAAGAACGATCTCGTTGCCGCTGTCGCCGCTAGCGCGGAGCTGTCCAAGGCTGATGCGAACAAGGCGGTCGATGCGGTGTTCGAGGGCATCACCGAAGCCCTCAAGAAGGGTGACGAAGTTCGCCTGGTCGGTTTCGGCACCTTCGCCGTTGCCGAGCGCGCCGCCTCCGAAGGCCGCAACCCGCGCACCGGCGAGGCGATCTCCATCGCCGCCAGCAAGCAGCCGAAGTTCAAGCCCGGCAAGGGCCTGAAGGACGCGCTGAACTAAGAACGGCGTCACCGCCGTTTGATCCGCCGGTTTTGGGGGACCGGTTGCCGCGATGGCGGCGCCTTTCCCCCACAACAGGTGTGATGGTCCACCACAGTCAAGGTGGCGGACCGTCGGGTTGGTGCCGGCAGCATGCTGGCGCAATCCCGACCAGTGATGTGATAAGACGGGACGCCAGCGGGTGTTCCCGTCTTTTTTGTTTCCGCCGTCAATTTTCAGGCTTCACGCCTTCCGCTCCGGTGGATTTCAAAAAATGGGTTCCCAAACCGGCCGTGGGCCGCTAAAGCGTCATGTCCCGGCGCACGACGCTGCGGGGCCAAGGTGACGGGCGGTTAGCTCAGGGGTAGAGCAGGTGCTTTACACGCATCGGGTCGGGGGTTCAAATCCCTCACCGCCCACCACTTTCCATGATGTCCAGCCTGGATGCGCGGCCCGCCGCAGGCAAGGCCGCCATGCCGGCCGGTCCCGCATTGTCACTTTGACCGCGATGGCAAAGCTGCAATCCTGACACGGGGGCGGTCCACGGCGGCCGCTCAGTCGTATCAGGGGCATCTGGCGTCTTGGCGCATCGGGGCATCTGGTTTCACCATGGGACGCGCGGGCCTTATCAATCCATCCTGCCACCTATTTAACGGCGGCGGGGCCCGCGAGCGCGCAATCCGGGGGACGCTGTCGCCCCCGTTTGGGAGGGGGCATGGCGTCGAACGGCCAGTCGATCTTGGGGGAAGTGGTCAGCCTCTTTCGTGAGGTGTTCGCCGCCCCTGAACGCATCGCGCGTTTCCTGGGCATGCCCGCGGTCTTTAGCTTGGCCGCCGCCCTGTTCTTCCAGTTTCGCAGCATCCAGTACCTGGGTCACGAACCTGGTCAGGAGCAATGGGCCGAGTTCGGCTTCATCTTCCTGGTCTTGGTCGTTTTCCAGACCTGGGCGCACATGCGGTCCCTGTCCGCCTGGGGGGGCTGGGTCCGGACGGGGCAGGAGCCCGTGACCTTCCTGCAGCCGGGTTTCGGCCGCAATGAATGGGCCGCCACCGGCTGGCAGATCCTATACTTCTTCATGCTGCTGATCGCCCTGATGGTGCTGATGTTCGGCCGTGCCATGCTGGTCGATTCGACGGCGGAGGAGCAGGCGGGGCCGGGCGTCTGGCTGGCCATCCTGGCGGGCGCCTTGGCCGTTGGCATCCTGGCGCTGCATGTCACGGTGCGCCTGGGCATCGGGCTCATGGCCGTCCTGGCCGGTGAGACGCCGGCGTTCAGCCGCTACTGGCGCGCCGCCGAGCCCCTGGCCTGGCGCTTGACCGGTGTCGTCTTGGTCAGCCAGGCCGTGCTGCAGGTTCCCTGCTTCTTCATCAACCGCCTGGTGATGGGGGACTGGCTAACCACCAGCACCACCGCGCCCCCCGACGTGGCGGTCAGCCTGCTGTGGACCCTGGCGATGGCGGTCGTGAATTTCATCTGTGTCGCCCTGCTGGGTGTGGCGCTGGCCCGCGCGCATCGCGCCTTGAGCCAGGACGGGCGGGCCGGCGCGGTGACGGTGGCCGCGGGGGATGCCCGGTGATGGACACGCCGCCGCCGGATATGTCGCCTGGCGGGCTGACACCGCAGCACCGGGTCTTGCTGATCATTCTGGGCTTGGCCATGATCGGTGGGCGGCTTTGGGACATGACCCATGACCGCAGCGGCGGTCCGGGGATGAACATCCTAGTCATCCTGCTGGGCGTCATCGTCCTGGCCGCGGCGCTGCTGGCGGGACGACGTCCCCGGCGCTGATCCGCCCTGGGCCTGTGTCCGCTCCCGCCCTGATCCATCGGCTTGCCTGGAATAGATCCGCCCCATGGAAACGATGACCGCCGTCCTGATCCTGCTGGTGACCGTCGCGGCATCGGGCGGGATCAGCCCTTTCGTCCGCCGTGTGCCCTTGCCGCTCATCCAGGTGGCCCTGGGCGCGGCCCTGGGCGGCTTCTCCGGCGTGCCCATCGTCCTTAACCCCGACCTCTTCCTGCTGGTGTTCATTCCGCCCCTGCTGTTCCTTGACGCCTGGCGATTCCCGGTGCTGGAGTTGCGGCGCCTGGGGTTCATCATTCTGACGCTGGCAGTGGGCCTGGTGCTGTTCACCGTGGTCGGGGCCGGGCATATCATCCACTGGCTGCTGCCCGCCGTTCCCCTGTCCACCGCCTTCGCCCTGGCGGCGGTGCTGTCTCCCACCGATGCGGTCGCCGTGGCGGGCATGGCCGGCGGCGCGCGCATGCCTCCCCGCCTGAAGCATATACTGGAGGGGGAGGCGTTGCTGAACGACGCCTCTGGCCTCGTGTGCCTGCAATTCGCCGTGACGGCGGCCCTCACCGGCACCTTCTCCATCGGCGCGGCCACTGTCTCCTTCCTGTGGGCGGCCATAGGCGGCGTGCTGGTGGGCGTGGTCATGGTGGCCGCGGTGCGGGTGGTCCATGGCTGGCTGGTGCGCGCCCGGGGCGATTCGCCGGGCACCACCATCCTCACCATGTTTCTGGTGCCCTTCGCCGCCTACCTGGCGGCCGAGCATCTGGACATGTCGGGTATCCTGGCCGCCGTGGCGGGGGGCATGACCTTGAACCTGCTGCCGCTCGAAGAGTCGGGGCAGGTGGCCACACGCCTGCAGGGCACGGCGGTGGGCGAGATGATCCAGTTCACGCTGAACGGCGTGATCTTCGTCCTGTTGGGCTGGCAACTGCCGGGCATCCTGGGCCAGGCGCCCATGATCGCCAGTCAGGCCGGGGCTCCCCATGCCGGACCCCTGGAAACGCCGGTCGGCCTGGGATGGCTGGCGTTGCAGGTCGCCATCATCGTCGGCGTGCTATTGGGCCTGCGGGTTCTTTGGGTCTGGGTGTCGCTGATGGTCAGCCAGGCGCTGGCCCGTTGGCGGGGGAAGCCCCGGCCCGGCGGGCCTCCCGGCATCATGCTGCGCATCATGGCCGCCATGGCCATCGCCGGGGTGCGTGGCGCCGTCACCCTGGCCGGCGTGCTGTCCCTGCCGGACTGGCTGCGTGACGGTGTGCCCTTTCCTGGGCGCGACGTCGCGATCTTCCTGGCGTCGGGTGTCATTCTGGTGTCGCTGGTCTTGGCCAGCCTGACGCTACCCTGGCTGCTGCGCGGCTTGAGCATGCCGGAGGAGGATGCGGGCGTGGAGGAGGAGAGGGCGGCCGAGGCCGCCCTGGCGCGCGCGGCCCTGCGCCGGTTGGAACAGGCGCACCACGCCAAGCGACCCGGAGCCGATGACGCCGACCTCCATACCGAGGCGGTGCTGCGCCTGATGGAGTTCTACCGCCGCCAGGTGGAGGATCCGGACATGCCGGTGGATGTCCGTGCCCAGGCCCGGCGGAGGCTGACCATCGACGCGGAACTGAGGCTGGCCGCCCTGCGCGCCAAGCGCGACGAACTGGCCCGCCTGCACCGTATTCATGCCATCAGCGAGGAAACCTGGCGCCGCATGGTCCACAGCCTGGACATGATGGAGGCGTCGCTGGCCCGGTCCCGGGTGCTTTGAGGCGTTCGGGCGCCGGGGGCCAGGGTGTGGACGCCACGTCTGGTGGCGAGGTGCCGGCCGCGGCCGACATGGCAGCCCCTATCCATGAGCAGAGGTCGATTTCCCATCGGGGACCGCCCGGGAAAGATGGTAAGCTTCTGCAGCCCCGGCTGTGCCCTGGGGGGCCTGCCTGGCAACGAACCGGAGCATCGGGTCATGGAAAAGGATGAGCGGCGCCTCGGCGACCGGATTTTGAGCGCGCTGGAACTGGCGCTGGAGCACGGCAACCTTACGGTGGCGGAACCGCTGGCCCAGGCGCTGGAATTGTGCATGACCGCTTTCGGTGGGCCCGACGCCGTGGACCATCGCGGCGTCCCCACCCGCCTGCTCCAGGCGCTTGACCGGTTGGACAGCCTGCGCCGCGCGGAAAAAGCCGCGTAAAATCAATTGCTTACAAAAAAATGAAAAAAATCGGCGCCACCGCGTTTTTCTTGTTTGACAAGGGGTGGGGCTTTTTACTACAAACCGCGCACCGCAGCGACGCTGACGGCGCGAAACGCACCGAACGATAAAACGAACGGTGCGAAATAAGGCCAGAAAGCAACGTTGCAACGACGCGGGTGTAGCTCAGTTGGTTAGAGCGCCGGCCTGTCACGCCGGAGGCCGCGGGTTCAAGTCCCGTCACTCGCGCCACTTTATCGATGCCGGACAGGGCAATCGATACCTTAGCAAGGCCGCGCTGGCAACAGCGCGGCCTGCTTGCGTTATGGGCTTTCGCACCTGCGGTAGAGCGGGAATTGAGAGTGGATCTCAACAAGCCCGATTTTGGTCATTTCCCCCATATTTTCAGCGCCTTGGCCCCAGCGCCGCGCATGGCGTAATTTGCTTTCCTTGGGCACGGCACCCGCCTATATTCCAACACGCCCGGCCCCAAGCCGGGCTTTTGTTGCAGGCATCCGGACCCCCGCATGGGTCTGGAGGTTATGTCCAGAACCGGCGGGCAGGCCGGGTGGGGCCAATACCGACAATCAGATGTGTGGGCCTGGGCTTCATGCACTTGGTTGCGGGTGGCGCCTTCCGCAAGCCCTGTCGGGCCAACCGGGACGAAATTGGGGCACACTCATGTCCAGTCAGGTTATGTCCACCGAGCTGCTGAGCCAGTACCTGCCGATCCTCATCTTCGTGGGTATCGCCGCGGTGATCGCGGCGGCCATGCTGTTCGGCTCCATGCTGGTCGCCAAGCAGAAGCCGGACAGTGAAAAGCTGTCGGCGTACGAATGCGGCTTCGAGCCGTTCAACGACGCCCGCAGCAAGTTCGACGTGCGCTTTTACCTGGTCGCCATCCTGTTCATCATCTTCGACCTGGAAGTGGCCTTCCTGTTCCCCTGGGCCGTGTCCCTGGGCCGCATCGGCTTGTTCGGCTTCTGGTCCATGATGGCCTTCCTGGGCATCCTGACCATCGGCTTCATCTACGAATGGAAGAAGGGCGCGCTGGACTGGGAGTGATCCCGGCCGGCGCTCAGGCCTTTTTCCGTCTTTCGCATCGCTGCCCGTTCACACCGGAGCCAGACCCGTGACGTCTTTGCCAACCCATTCTTCCGTTCCCCCCGCCGGCGTGGGCGCGCCCCTGCCGCCCGGTCCCGCCCAGGACGCCTACATCAAGGCCGTGACGACGGAATTGCAGGATAAAGGCTTCGTCGTGGCGAAGCTGGACGCCTTGCAGGAATGGGCGCGCACCGGGTCGCTGTGGCCCATGACCTTCGGTCTGGCGTGCTGCGCGGTGGAAATGATCCACGCCTACATGAGCCGTTTCGACCTGGACCGGTTCGGCGTCATTCCGCGCCCCAGCCCGCGCCAGTCGGACGTGATGATCGTGGCCGGCACCCTGTGCAACAAGATGGCCCCGGCCTTGCGCAAGGTCTACGACCAGATGGCGGAGCCGCGCTGGGTCATCTCCATGGGGTCCTGCGCCAACGGCGGCGGTTACTACCACTACAGCTATTCCGTGGTGCGCGGTTGCGACCGCATCGTGCCCGTGGACATCTATGTGCCGGGCTGCCCGCCCACGGCCGAGGCCCTGGTTTACGGCGTGCTGCAGCTGCAGAAGAAGATCAAGGGCGGCAACCGCCTGGTTCGGCGCTGAGCGGCCCGGGGGATCTGGAATGAACGAAGAAACCCTACAGGCGCTGGGCGCCAAGATCGCGGCGGCTCTCCCGGGCGCTGTGACCGGTACCGAGATCCAGCACGGCGAGCTGGTGGTCCGCACCACCCGCGAGGGTCTGCTGCAGACCCTGACCGTGCTGCGCGACGACGCCGGCTGCCGCTTCACCCAGTTGGTCGATGTGACCGCGGTGGACTGGCCGTCGAAGGCGGAGCGGTTCGAGGTCAACTACATGCTGCTGTCGGTGTCCAAGAACCTGCGCGCGCGGGTGAAGGTCACCACGGATGAGGACACGCCCGTCCCGTCCTGCGTCCCCCTGTTCCCGGCCGCCGGCTGGTACGAGCGCGAGACCTGGGACATGTTCGGCGTGTTCTTCGCGGGCCATCCCGACCTGCGCCGCATCCTGACCGACTATGGGTTCGAGGGTCACCCCCTGCGCAAGGACTTCCCCCTGACGGGGTATGTCGAGGTCCGCTACGACGACGAGCAGAAGCGCGTCGTCTATGAGCCGGTGAAGCTGACGCAGGACTTCCGGGCCTTTGATTTCATGTCGCCCTGGGAGGCGATGACCGATGTGCAACTGCCGGGCGACGAGAAGGCGGTCATCCCGCTGGGCGCGTCGCTGCGCGACGGCAGCGTGAAGAAGTGAGATCGGCCATGGCCAATCCTGTCGAAAGCCAAATCAAACCCTACACGATGAACTTCGGGCCGCAGCACCCTGCCGCCCACGGCGTGTTGCGCCTGGTTCTGGAGATGGATGGCGAGATCGTGGAGCGGGCGGACCCGCACATCGGTCTGCTGCATCGCGGTACCGAGAAGCTCATCGAGTACAAGACCTACATCCAGGCGATGCCCTACTTCGACCGGCTGGACTACGTGTCGCCGATGTCGGAGGAGCACAGCTTCGTCCTGGCCGCGGAAAAGCTGCTGGGCATCACCCCGCCCAAGCGCGCGCAGCACATCCGCGTGCTGTTCGCCGAGCTGACCCGCATCCTGAACCACCTGCTGAACGTCACGACGTTCGCCATGGACGTGGGCGCGCTGACCCCGGCCCTGTGGGGCTTCGAGGAGCGCGAGCTGCTCATGGAGTTCTATGAGCGGGTGTCGGGTGCCCGCATGCACGCCAACTATTTCCGCGTGGGCGGCGTCCATCAGGACCTGCCGGCCGGCATGCTGGACGATATCGAGGCCTACGCGGCCAAGTTCGAGAAGTTCGTTGACGATGTGGAGGGCCTGCTGACGGCCAACCGCATCTTCAAGCAGCGCCTGGTCGACATCGGCATCGTCTCGGGTGACGAGGCGCTGGCCTGGGGCTTCACCGGCCCGGTGCTGCGCGCCTCCGGCATCCCGTGGGACCTGCGCAAGGCGCAGCCCTACGACACCTACGCCGAGTACGACTTCGACGTCGCCATCGGCAAGACGGGTGACTGCTACGCCCGCTATCTGGTGCGCGTGGAGGAGATGCGGCAGTCCAACCGGATCGTGCAGCAGGCGATCGCCAAACTGCGCCAGACGCCGGGCCCCATCAAGGTGGACGACCGCAAGATCGCCCCGCCGCCGCGTGGCGACATGAAGCGGTCGATGGAATCGCTGATCCATCACTTCAAGCTCTACACCGAGGGCTATCACGTCCCGGCGGGCGAGACCTACACCGCCACCGAATCGCCCAAGGGCGAGTTCGGCGTGTACCTCGTGTCCGACGGCACCAACCGTCCTTACCGTTGCAAGATCCGGCCGACGGGCATCGCCCATCTGCAGGGTGTTGATTTCATGTCCCGGGGCCATATGCTCGCCGACGCCGTCGCGATCATCGGCTCCATCGACGTCGTGTTCGGAGAGATCGACCGATGAGCGCTTCCGAGACCCCTGCCGGTCCGGCGACCTTCGAATTCACCGCCGACAACCTGGCTCTGGCCCAGCGGATCATCGCCAAGTATCCGGAAGGCCGCCAGGCGAGCGCCGTGATGCCTTTGCTGGACTTGGCTCAGCGCCAGCACGACAACTGGCTGCCCCGCGCCGCGATGGACTATGTCGCCGGCATGCTGGGCATGGCCCCCATCCGCGTGTACGAGGTCGCCAGCTTCTACACCATGTACAACCTGAAGCCGGTGGGTAAGCACTTCGTGCAGGTCTGCACGACCACCCCCTGCTGGCTGCGCGGGTCGGACGAGGTGCTGGCGGCGTGCAAGCGCAAGCTGGGCATCGGCCCAGGCGAGACCACGGCCGACGGCCAGTTCACCGTGGTCGAGGTGGAATGCGCCGGCGCCTGCGTGAACGCCCCCGTGATCTCGCTGGACGATGTCTATTACGAGGATCTGGACGGCCCCTCCACCGAGGCGCTGCTCGACACCCTGATCCGGGGCGAGAAGCCCAAGCCCGGCCCGCAGAACGGCCGCATCAATTCCGCGCCCATCGGGGGTCCCACGACCCTGATCGAGATGGCGCAGCGTAACGGCGTCAAGCCGGCGTCGCAGGAGTAAGGCCGATGTTGCGCGACGAAGACCGCATCTACACCAACCTCTACGGCTTCGAGGATTTCCGCCTGGACGCCGCCCGCAAGCGCGGCGACTGGGATGGGACGAAGGACATCCTGGCCCGGGGCCGCGACACCATCATCGAGCAGATGAAGGAATCGGGCATGCGCGGCCGCGGCGGCGCCGGTTTCTCCACCGGCCTGAAATGGTCCTTCATGCCCAAGAAGGTGGATGGCCCCGTCTATCTGGTCATCAACGCCGACGAGGGCGAGCCCGGCACCTGCAAGGACCGCGAGATCCTGCGCCATGATCCGCACAAGCTGATCGAAGGCTGCCTGATTGCCGGTTTCGCCATCGGCGCCACCGCCTGCTACATCTACATCCGTGGTGAGTTCTACCACGAGGCGTCCAACGTCCAGGTCGCCATCGACGAGGCCTACGCCTCCGGTCTGATCGGCAAGAACGCCTGCGGCAGCGGCTACGACTACGACGTCTACCTGCACAAGGGGGCGGGCGCCTACATCTGCGGCGAGGAAACCGCGCTCATCGAATCCATCGAGGGCAAGAAGGGCCAGCCGCGCAACAAGCCGCCGTTCCCCGCCAACGCCGGCCTGTATTCCCGCCCGACCACGGTCAACAACGTGGAAAGCATCGCGGGCGTGCCCACCATCCTGCGCCGCGGCCCCGCCTGGTTCGCCGGCCTGGGCCGCCCCAAGAACGCCGGCACCAAGCTGTTCTGCATCTCCGGCCACGTGAACAAGCCGTGCAACGTGGAAGAGGAGATGGGCATCCCCCTGAAGGAGCTCATCGAGCGTCACGCCGGCGGCGTGCGCGGTGGGTGGGACAACCTGCTGGCCATCATCCCCGGCGGCTCGTCGGTGCCGGTGATGCCCAAGAGCGTCTGCGACACCGTGCTGATGGACTTCGACAGCCTGCGTGAGGTTGGGTCGGGCCTGGGCACGGCGGCCGTGATCGTCATGGACAAGTCCACCGACATCGTGAAGGCCATCGCCCGCCTGTCCAAATTCTACATGCATGAGAGCTGCGGCCAGTGCACGCCCTGCCGTGAGGGCACGGGCTGGCTGGCCCGCGTCATGGACCGCATGGTGCGCGGCCAGGCCCGCCTGGACGAGATCGACATGCTGTATGACGTGACCAAGCAGATCGAGGGCCGGACCATCTGCGCCCTGGGTGACGCCGCCGCTTGGCCGGTGCAGGGCCTGATCCGCCACTTCCGGCCGGAGATGGAAGCCCGCATCGCCGCCTACCGCCAGAGCATCGCTGCCGAGTGATCGGTGGAAGGATTTAAGACATGCCGAAACTGACCATCGACGGTATCGAGCTTGAAGTGGCGCCTGGCACCTCCGTGCTGCAGGCCTGCGAGCAGCTGGGCATCGAGGTTCCGCGCTTCTGCTATCACGAGAAGCTGTCGGTCCCGGCCAACTGCCGCATGTGCCTGGTGGAGATGGAGAAGGCTCCCAAGCCCATCGCCAGCTGCGCCATGCCCTGCGGCGAAGGCATGGTGATCAAGACCGACACCGAGACCGTGCACAAGGCGCGCAAGGGGGTGATGGAGTTCCTGCTCATCAACCACCCGCTGGACTGCCCCATCTGCGACCAGGGCGGTGAGTGCGACCTGCAGGACCAGGCGGTCGGTTATGGTTTCGACCGCGGCCGCTATGGCGAGGAAAAGCGCGCGGTCAAGGACAAGAACCTCGGCCCGCTGATCAAGACGATCATGACGCGCTGCATCCACTGCACGCGCTGCATCCGCTTCAGCGACGAGATCGCCGGCGTGTCCGTCATGGGCGCCACCGGCCGTGGCGAGCATATGGAGATCGGCACCTACGTCGAGGCCGCGGTCTCGTCCGAAATGTCGGGCAACCTGGTGGACGTGTGCCCCGTGGGCGCCCTGACCTCCAAGCCCTACGCCTTCACCGCCCGTCCCTGGGAACTGCGCAAGACGGAATCGGTGGACGTGCTGGACGCCGTCGGCTCCAACATCCGCATCGACACCCGGGGCGGTGAGGTGCTGCGCATCCTGCCCCGCCTGAACGAGGCGGTGAACGAGGAATGGATCAGCGACAAGACGCGCTATGCCCATGACGGCCTGAAGCGTCAGCGCCTGGACCGCCCCTACATCCGCGAGAACGGCAAGCTGCGCGCCGCCTCGTGGGAAGAGGCCCTGGCCCTGGCCGCGACCAAGCTGAAGGGCTCGGCGCCGGAGAAGATCGCCGCCATCGCCGGTGACCTGGCCGATGCCGAAAGCCTGCTGGCCCTGAAGGACCTGCTGGGCGGCATGGGTGTCGCCAGCCTGGAAAGCCGCCAGGACGGCAGCGCCATCGATGCCACGTCCCGCGCCGGTTACATCTTCAACAGCACCATCGCCGGGATCGAGCAGGCTGACCACGTCTTCCTGATCGGCACCAACCCGCGCTGGGAAGGCGCCCTGGTCAACGCCCGCATCCGCAAGCGCTACCTGCAGGGCGGCCTGACCGTCACCGTGCTGGGCCCGCGCGTCGACCTGACCTTCCCCATCGAGCATCTGGGCAACGACGCCACGCTGCTCAACGCCATCGCCGACGGCAGCCATCCCTATGCCGAAACGCTGAAGGCCGCCAAGAAGCCCTTGCTGATCCTGGGCTCCGGCGCCCTGGCCCGTCCAGACGGCGCCGCCGTCTGGGCCGCCGCCCGCGCGGTGGCGGAGGCCTGCGGCCTGGTGCGTGAGGATTGGAACGGCTTCAACGTCCTGCACCGCGCGGCCTCGCGCGTGGGCGCCCTGGATCTGGGCTTCCTGCCCGCCAAGGGCGGCCGCGACCTGGCCGGCATCCTGGACGGCGCCCGCAAGGGCGAGGTCGAGGTGGTCTACCTGCTGGGCGCCGACGAGATCGAGGCCCAGCACTTCGGCCGCGCCTTCGTGATCTACCAGGGTCACCATGGTGATCGCGGCGCCCACCGCGCCGACCTCATCCTGCCCGGTGCCGCCTACACCGAAAAGAACGCGACCTACGTCAACACCGAGGGCCGCGCCCAGCACACCCGCCAGGCCACCTTCCCGGTGGGCGAGGCGCGCGAGGATTGGAAGATCATCCGCGCGCTGTCCGGCGCCCTGGGCAAGCCCCTGCCGTATGACACCCTGCAGCAGCTGCGCAAGCGGCTGGCCGACGCCAACCCGGCGTTCGCCCAGATCGACCGCGTGACCCCGGCCGCCTGGGGTGCCTTCGGCACGGCCGGCGCCGTGGCCGCCGCCCCCTTCACCCTGCCGGTGGAGAACTTCTACATGACCGACGCGATCAGCCGCGCCTCGGCCACCATGGCCGAATGCACGGAGGCCTTCGTGTCGCCCGCCGTTGCCGAGAGGACCGGTACCCATGGCTGATTTCCTCGCCCTTCATCTGGGCCTGCCCCTGGCCGGGGCGACCCTGCTGGCGATCATCCTGAAGATCCTTGTGATCACGGTGCCGTTGCTGATCGCGATGGCCATGATGACCTACATGGAACGCAAGGTGCTGGCCGCCATCCAGCTGCGCCAGGGTCCCATCCTGGTGGGCCCCTTCGGCCTGCTGCAGCCCTTCGCCGACGGCCTGAAGCTGCTGACCAAGGAAACGATCATCCCGGCCGGCGCTAACCGCGCCGTGTTCCTGATCGCGCCCATGCTGACCTTCATCATGGCGTTGATCGCCTGGGCGGTCATTCCCTTCGGTGAGGGGCTGGTGCTGTCCGACCTGAACGTCGGCGTGCTCTACCTCTTCGCCATCAGCTCGCTGGGCGTCTACGGCATCATCATGTCGGGCTGGGCGTCCAATTCCAAATACGCCTTCCTCGGTGGCCTGCGCTCTGCGGCGCAGATGGTGTCCTACGAAGTCTCCATCGGCTTCGTCATCATCACCGTGCTGCTGTGTGTCGGCTCGCTGAACCTGTCGGACATCGTCCGGGCCCAGAGCCACGTGTGGTTCTGCATCCCGCTGTTCCCGATGTTCGTCGTGTTCTTCATCTCGGCGCTCGCGGAAACCAACCGCGCCCCCTTCGACCTGCCGGAAGGCGAGTCCGAGCTGGTCGGCGGTTTCCACACCGAATACTCGGCCATGACCTTCGCCCTGTTCTTCCTGGGCGAGTACATCAGCATGCTGCTGATGAGCGGCATGACCTCCGTGTTGTTCCTGGGTGGCTGGCAGCCGTTCCCCTTCCTGGGCTTCATCCCCGGTCCGCTGAACCTGATCATCAAGATCCTTCTGCTGATGTTCGTGTTCATCTGGGTGCGCGGCACGCTGCCCCGCTACCGTTATGACCAGCTGATGCGCCTGGGCTGGAAGGTGTTCCTGCCGTTCTCCCTGATCTGGGTGATCCTGACCGCTGGCTTCCTTGTCTACTTCGACAAGCTGCCGCACTGATCGCCTGCGCCGGTATGTGCCCCGCCCCGGGCGGGATTGATTAGTGACTGACTTTTGACCGCGGGGGGGAGCCGCCCCCCCGCATCAAGGAATGAGGTGACGACATGGCCTGGCTCGACCGCACGGCGCGCGGCCTGTTCATGACCGAGCTGGTGAAGGGCTTCGCCCTGACCTTCAGCTACATGTTCAAGCCCCGGGTGACGATCAACTACCCGTATGAGCGCAGCCCGCTGAGCCCCCGGTTCCGCGGTGAGCACGCCCTGCGGCGCTATCCCAACGGGGAAGAGCGCTGCATCGCCTGCAAGCTGTGCGAAGCGGTGTGCCCGGCCCTGGCCATCACCATCGAAGCGGAACCGCGCGAAGACGGCTCGCGCCGCACCACCCGCTACGACATCGACATGACCAAGTGCATCTACTGCGGTCTCTGCCAGGAGGCCTGCCCGGTGGACGCCATCGTCGAGGGACCGAACCTGGAGTTCGCGACCGAGACGCGCGAGGAGCTTTTCTACAACAAGGAAAAGCTGCTGGCGAACGGCGACCGATGGGAACCCCTGCTGGCCGCCAACATCGCGGCGGATGCGCCGTACCGCTGACCTTCACGCCTTGTGACGCCCAACCCCGTGACGCCCGCGCGCGGGACCGCCCACGCCCCCTACCCAGAGCCAGCGACCCAGACCCTGGGCCCGGTTACCGGAGAGAGATCTTGATCGCCAACGTCCGCAACCCGCACCGGAAGGAGAGCCGCCGATGATACTGCCCGCTCTCGCCTTCTACCTGTTCGCCGCCGTGCTGGTGCTGTCCGGCATGCTGGTGATCACGGCGCGCAATCCGGTGCACTCCGTCCTGTTCCTGATCCTGGCCTTCTTCAACGCGGCCGGCCTGTTCGTGCTGATCGGGGCGGAATTCGTGGCGATGATCCTGGTCATCGTCTACGTGGGCGCCGTCGCGGTGCTGTTCCTCTTCGTCGTCATGATGCTGGACATCAACTTCCAGGAACTGCGTAAGGGCTTCCTGCGCTACCTGCCGGCGGGTCTCGCCGTGGGGGCGGCCCTGCTGGCGGAACTGGGCCTGGTGATCTCCGGCTGGGTCTACGCCGGGCCGGCCGACAGCGTCCGCGCGGCGCCGACGCCGGAAAGCGTTGGTAACGCCCAGGCCCTGGGCGATCTGCTCTACACCCAATACGCCTATGTCTTCGAGGCTTCCGGCCTGGTGCTGCTGGTCGCCATGATCGGCGCCATCGTGCTGACCCTGCGCTCGCGCAAGGGCACCCGCCGCCAGGTGATCGCCGACCAGGTGTCGCGTCGCCGCGACGACGTGGTGGCCGTGGTCAAGGTCCGGACCGGGGAGGGCGTGTAACCATGGAAACCATGATGGATATCGGTCTCGGCCACTACCTGTCGGTGGCGGCCATCCTGTTCATCCTGGGCGTGTTCGGCATCTTCCTGAACCGCCGCAACGTCATCATCATCCTGATGTCGATCGAGCTGATCCTGCTCGCCGTCAACATCAACCTCGTCGCCTTCTCGGTCTTCCTGCACGATCTCGTGGGACAGGTGTTCGCCCTGTTCATCCTGACCGTGGCGGCTGCCGAGGCCGCCATCGGCCTCGCCATCCTCGTCATCTACTTCCGCAACCGTGGCTCGATCGCGGTTGAGGACATCAACCTGATGAAGGGTTGAGGGCCATGGCCGTCATCGCAGCAATCTTCCTGCCGCTTCTCGCGGCCTTCATCGCCGGCTTCTTCGGCCGTCGCATCGGTGACCGGGGCTCCCAGCTCGTCACCTGCGGCGCCATGGTGGCGGCGCTGGTCCTGTCGGTCATGCTCTTCATCGACGTGGCCATCAACGGCCATGCCCGTGTGGTGCCCCTGGCCAATTGGGTGGCCAGCGGCGACTTCCACGTCGATTGGGCCCTGCGCGTCGATACCCTGACGGCGGTCATGCTGATCGTGGTCAACGGCGTGTCGACCATGGTCCACATCTACTCCGTCGGCTACATGAGCCATGACCCGGACAAGCCCCGGTTCATGTCCTACCTCAGCCTGTTCACCTTCATGATGCTCATGCTGGTGACCTCGGACAACCTGCTGCAGATGTTCTTCGGCTGGGAGGGCGTCGGTGTCGCCTCCTACCTGCTGATCAACTTCTGGTTCGAGAAGAAGAGCGCCAACGACGCCTCCATGAAGGCGTTCCTGGTGAACCGCGTGGGTGACTTCGGCTTCGCGCTGGGCATCTTCTCGATCTTCATCATCTTCGGCAGCGTCGAATTCGGCACCATCTTCCCGGCCGCCGCCGGCAAGGCGCACGCCACCTTCAACTTCCTGGGCTGGCATGTGTCGGCGCTGGACTGCGCCTGCCTGCTGCTGTTCGTCGGCGCCATGGGCAAGTCGGCCCAGCTGGGTCTGCACACCTGGCTGCCGGACGCCATGGAAGGCCCGACCCCGGTGTCGGCCCTCATCCACGCGGCCACCATGGTCACCGCCGGCGTGTTCATGCTGGCCCGTATGAGCCCGGTGTTCGAATACGCCCCCACCGCGCTGGCCGTGGTGACGGTGCTGGGCGCCCTGACCGCCTTCGTCGCCGCGACGATCGGTATGACCCAGTTCGACATCAAGCGCGTCATCGCCTATTCGACGATGAGCCAGCTGGGCTACATGTTCTTCGCCATCGGCGTGTCGGCCTACCAGGCCGCCGTCTTCCACCTGATGACCCACGCCTTCTTCAAGGCCCTGCTGTTCCTGGGTGCCGGTTCCGTCATCCACGCTATGTCGGGTGAGCAGGACATGCGCAAGATGGGCGGCATCTGGCGGCTCATCCCCTTCACCTACGCGGTGATGTGGATCGGCAACCTGGCCCTGGCCGGTGTCGGCATTCCCGGTGTCTTCGGCTTCGCGGGCTTCTACTCCAAGGACATCATCCTGGAGGCGGCGTACGGCTCCGGCACCGCCGTCGGCCACTTCGCCTACTGGCTGGGCATCGCCGCCGCCTTCATGACCGCCTTCTACTCCTGGCGCCTGCTGATCATGACCTTCCATGGCAAGCCGCGCGCCTCGAAGGAGGTCATGGACCATGTGCATGAAAGCCCGGTGGTCATGACCGGTCCGCTGACCGTGCTGGCCATCGGCGCCCTCATCGCCGGTATCGGCGGCTACGAGTGGTTCGTCGGCCACGAGGCCCGTGCCGAGTTCTGGCGCGGCGCCATCCAGGTGCTGCATGCCCACGACAGCATCCACGCCGCCCATGAGGGGCGGGAGTGGGTGGGTGTCCTGCCGCTGTTCGTCGGCCTGGCCGGTATCGCCCTGGCGTATGTCTGCTACATGTTCGTCCCCGGCATCCCGGCGACCTTCACCAAGGTGGTGAAGCCGCTGCACGTGCTGGTCTTCAACAAGTACTTCTTCGACCAGATTTACGACGTGCTGTTCGTGAAGCCGGCGCGGCTCCTGGGCTTCGGCCTGTGGAAGGCGGGTGACGGCGCCATCATCGACGGGCTGGGCCCCGATGGCGTCGCCAAGACCACCCGCGGCGTGGCCGCCGGCGTCAGCCGTCTGCAATCCGGTTACGTCTACCATTACGCATTCGCCATGGTGATCGGCGTGGTCGCGCTGGTCGGCTGGTTCTACTTCAAGCCCTGAGCAGGACGAGGCATATACGATGGCTGATTGGCCGATCCTGTCGCTGACGACGTTCCTTCCGTCGATTGGCGCCCTACTCATCCTGCTGGTGCGCGGCGAAGAACAGGCCGTGGCGCGGAACGCGAAGGCGCTCGCCCTCGCGACCTCGCTCCTCACCTTCATCGTTTCGCTGTTCATCCTGGTGAAGTTCGACCCCTCCAGCGCCGGCTTCCAGCTGGTGGAGGAACACAGCTGGCTGCCCGCGCTGGGTATCCAATACCTGCGCGGCATCGACGGCGTGTCCGTCTGGTTCGTGCTGGCCTCGACCTTCCTCACGCCCGTCTGCGTGCTGGCCTCCTGGGACAGCGTCGAGAAGCGCGTGAAGGAGTTCATGATGTCGCTCCTGCTGCTGGAGACCATGCTGGTCGGCATGTTCACCGCGCTGGACTTCGTCCTGTTCTACATCTTCTTCGAAGGTGTCCTGCTGCCGATGTTCCTGATGATCGGCGTGTGGGGTGGTCCGGGCCGCATCTACGCCGCCTACAAGTTCTTCATCTACACCTTCATCGGCTCCGTCCTGATGCTGCTGGCCATCATCGCCATGTATCTGCAGGTCGGCACCTTCGACATGCGGGTGATGCTGGACCACACCTTCGATCCGTCGATGCAGAAGATCCTGTGGCTGGCCTTCTTCGCCGCCTTCGCGGTGAAGACCCCGATGTGGCCGTTCCACACCTGGTTGCCCTTCGCCCACGTGGAGGCGCCGACCGCCGGCTCCGTCATGCTGGCCGGCGTCATGCTGAAGATGGGCGGCTACGGTCTGATCCGCGCCAACCTGCAGATGCTGCCCATCGGCTCGGCCACCTACACCAACCTGGTGTTCGTGATGTCGGTCGTGGCCATCATCTACACCTCGCTGGTGGCGCTGGCGCAGACCGACATGAAGAAGATGATCGCCTATTCCTCCGTGGCCCACATGGGTTACGTCAGCATGGGCATCTTCTCCGCCAACGCCCAGGGCCTGGACGGCGCCATGTTCCAGATGCTGTCGCACACCGTGGTGTCGGCGGCCCTCTTCCTCTGCATCGGCGTGGTCTACAACCGCCTGCACACCCGTGAGATCGCGCGCTACGGCGGCATGGCGCACAACATGCCCAAGTACGCCGTGGTGTTCATGCTGTTCATGCTGGCCTCGGTCGGTCTGCCCGGCACCTCGGGTTTCGTGGGTGAGTTCCTGTCCATGCTGGGCGCGTATGAGGCCAACACCTGGGTGGGCCTGTTCGCCTCCACCGGCCTGGTGTTCGGCGCCGCCTACATGCTGCTGCTCTATCGCAAGCTGTTCTACGGCAAGCTGGAGAAGGCCGACGTGATGGCCATGCCCGACCTGAACGCGAAGGAAATCCTGTACTTCGCCCCGCTGGTCGCCATCGTCATCATGATGGGCGTGTACCCCAAGAGCTTCAGCAGCGTGTACGCCGCCTCTCTGGACCACATCCTGTCCCATCATCGTGATGCGCTGGCGGCCGAGGGCTTGACCCCGCCGGTCGCCAACCCGGCCTCCGCCTTCGTTCCGGCCGCCAATGCCGGGACGATGTCGGATGACCATATGGCCGCCCACCCGGCGACCACCGAGACGCCGGGCACCGAGCAGGCCACCGAACCGTCCACCACCGAAACGCCCGCCTCTGAAACTCCTGCCGGGGCACCCGTCCAGGCGGAGCCCAAGGCGGACGCCAACCCCGACGCCGGCCACTGATCCAGCGGGAAACGATCCATGCAACCTGTCCTCACCGATCTGATCCCGGCACTGCCTGAGATCTTCCTGGCCGTGGCGGCGCTGCTGCTGCTGATGCTGGGTGTGTTCAGCGGCAAGAACGGCACCCGCCTGGTCAGCGGCCTGGCCTTGGTGGCGCTGGTGGTGACCGCCGTGCTGCTGTTCCGCCAGGAAGGCTACGACGTGGCCTTCTCCGGCCTTTTCATCACCGATAGCTTCGCCGTCTTCTCCAAGCTGCTGATCCTCCTGGGCACGGGCCTTTCCCTCATCATCGCCCAGAACTTCATCGCCCGGGAGGACATGGACCGGTTCGAGTATCCGGTGCTCATGGTGCTGGCCACGGTCGGCATGATGATGATGGTGTCGGCCAACGACCTCCTGTCGCTGTATGTCGGCCTGGAACTGCAGAGCCTGTCGCTCTACGTCATCGCCGCTTTCCGCCGCGATTCGGCCAAGAGCACCGAGGCGGGCCTGAAGTACTTCGTCCTGGGCGCCCTGTCCTCCGGCATGCTGCTGTACGGCATCAGCATGATCTACGGCTTCGCCGGCACCACCAACTTCATCACCATCGCCCAGGTCCTGCAGGCTGGTCCGGCGTCCCTGGGCGTCATCGTCGGCCTGGTGTTCGTGGCCGCCGGTCTGGCGTTTAAGATTTCCGCCGTACCCTTCCACATGTGGACGCCGGACGTCTATGAGGGCGCGCCCACCCCGGTCTCGGCGTTCTTCGCCGTGGCCCCCAAGGTGGCGGCGATCTGCCTGTTCATCCGCGTGCTGGAAGGTCCCTTCGGGTCCCTGCTGCCGCAGTGGCGCCAGGTGATCGAGTTCTGCGCCGTCGCCTCCATGCTTGTGGGGTCCCTGGCGGCCATCCGCCAGACCAATATCAAGCGTCTGATGGCCTACAGCTCCATCGCCAACATCGGCTATGCCCTGGTTGGCGTCGCCGCCGGCACCGCCGATGGCGTGCAGGCCGTGCTGATCTACATGGCTATTTACCTGGTGATGACCGTCGGCACCTTTGCCATCATCATCGGCATGCGCCAGAAGGGGAAGGCGGTGGAGGAGATCGCCGACCTGGCCGGCCTGTCCAAGACCAGCCCCATGCTGGCCTTGGCCCTGGCCGTGTTCATGTTCTCCATGGCGGGCGTGCCGCCGGCGGCCGGCTTCTTCGGCAAGCTGCTGGTGTTCATGGCCGCGTGGAAGGCGGGCCTGTATCCGCTGTCCATCATCATGGCGCTGACCAGCGGCATCAGCCTCTACTATTACCTGAAGGTCTGTAAGGTTTCCTGGTTCGACGACGTGAAGGAGCCGTTGGACCGTCCGGCCGCCGGCCTGTCCTGGGTCGTCACCGCCACCGCCCTGGTGGTGTTCCCGGTGGCTCTGGTGATCGGCACCCCGGTGCTGAACGGTGCGGCCGCCGCCGCCGCCAGCTTGTTCCATTGAGCGAGCAGGCGCTGATCCCCGGCGCCTTTCCCCACCGTCTGCCGGATTGGATCCGGCCGACGGTGCTGGACCGGTGCGGCAGCACCAATGATGTTGTCAAAGAGATGGCCCGTACTGGCGCGCCGGAAGGCACGCTGGTCCGGGCCATTCGTCAAGAGGCGGGGCGTGGCCGGCGCGGCCGCTCCTGGCTGTCTGACGCGGGCAACCTCGCCTGCACCTTGCTGCTGCGCCCCGGCGGCACGCCCCAGCGGGCGGCCGAGCTGTCCTTCGTCACCGCGCTGGCGGCGGGGGAGGCGGTGGATGGCCTGGTCGCTGCGGCGCCTAAGCTGAAATGGCCCAACGATATCCTGGTGGATGGCGCCAAGATCGCCGGTATCCTGCTGGAGTCCGAGGCTGATATCGACGGCAGCGTCGCCTGGGTGGCCGTCGGCATGGGCCTGAACGTTCGCCACCATCCCGATATGGCCGATTACGCCACCACCTCACTGCTGGCCCAGGGGGCCGACGTGGAGCCGGATCAGGTCATGGCCGCCTATGCCGGTGCCTTTGATCGTTGGTACCGTCGCTGGCAGGAGTTCGGCTTCGCGCCCGTGCGCGCGGCCTGGCTGAACGCCGCGCATGGCCTGGGCGGGCCGGTGACAGTCCGTCTGCATGACCGCAGTTTTGACGGCCGGTTGCTGGACCTGGACGCCGACGGCGCCCTGCTGGTGGAGACGCCGGCCGGCCGGGTGCGGGTCACGGCCGGTGATGTCTTTTTCCCGCACGCCGCTCAGACGACCTCCTGAGACAAGGGCTCCCCCATGCTGCTCGCCATCGACGCCGGCAATACCAACGTGGTCTTCGCCATTTATGAGGGCGACACCCCCCGGGGGCGCTGGCGCATCTCCACCGACAGCCGCCGCACCTCGGATGAGTACGCGGTGTGGCTGACCTCCGCCATGGCGCTGAAGGGCCTGACCGCCCAGGATGTCAACGCCGCCATCCTGTCGTCGGTGGTGCCGGCGGCGACCCCGGACCTGATCCGCCTGTGCAAAGATCATTTCGGATGCGTTCCAATGCGCATCGGTGATCCGACGGTCGACCTGGGTATCGAAATTCGCATCGACAACCCGCGTGAGGCGGGGGCGGATCGCCTGGTCAATGCCGTTGCGGCAACGGAACGATATCCGTCCCCCCTGGTCGTCCTGGACATCGGCACGGGCACCACCTTCGACGTCGTGGACGCCGATGGCGCCTTCGCCGGCGGCATCATCGCCCCCGGGCCCACCCTATCGCTGGATGCCCTGCACCGCGTGGCGGCACAATTGCCCAAGGTGGACATCGCCAAGCCGGACAACGTCATCGGCCGAGGCACGGTGGGGGCCATGCAGTCCGGCATGTATTGGGGCTATACCGCGATGATCGAGGGCCTGCTGCGCCGTATCAAGGCGGAGCTGTCGCCCACCGGGACGCCGCCGGTCACCGTTATCGGCACGGGCGGCATGGTCCGCGTATTCGCGGAGGAGACGGGCATGGTCGATCACATCGACAGCGACCTGACCCTGCGCGGCCTCTTGCTCATTTACCGCCGCAACGCCAAATCAGGGGGCTGACCCCCACAAGTCCCGCCCCTTCCTTCCTTATGTCCCAGTCCTTTTCCCAGGTGTCCATGATCGACGATTTGCTGTCCCCCGATGCCTTGTATTTCCTGCCGTTGGGTGGGTCCGGCGAAATTGGCATGAACCTCAACCTGTACCATCACGCCGGCAAATGGCTGATGGTGGACTTAGGCGTCAGCTTCGGCGATGACGCCGCCCCCGGCGTGGACGTGGTCATGCCGGATCCCGAATTCATCGCCGAGCGGCGGGAGGATCTGGCGGGCCTGGTGCTGACGCACGCGCACGAGGATCATCTGGGTGCCGTGCAGTACCTATGGACGGAACTGCGCTGCCCTGTCTACGCCACCCCCTTCACCGCCGCCGTGCTGCGCGCCAAGCTGCGCGAGACGGAGTTCAGCGGCCTGGTGCAGATCATCGAGGTGCCGCTGTCCGGCCGCTTCCACGTCGGTCCCTTCGATATCGAGCTGATCAGCCTCACCCATTCCATTCCCGAGCCCAACGCCCTTGTCATCCGCACCCCGGGCGGTACGGTACTTCACACCGGCGACTGGAAGCTGGACCCCGATCCCCGCGTGGGTGCGCCGGTGGACGAGGCGGCGCTGATCGCCCTGGGACACCAGGGCGTGACCGCCCTGGTCTGCGACAGCACCAACGCCACGGTGCCCGGCACCTCGGGTTCCGAGGGCACCGTCGCCGTGGGGCTGGAGGAGCTGATCGGCCGCTACCCCGGCCGCCGGGTGGCCGTGGCCTGCTTCGCCACCAACGTCGCCCGCCTGCATTCCATCGCCAAGGCCGCCGCCGCGCATGACCGCCAGGTGGCCCTGGTCGGCCGCAGCCTGCGCCGCATCAACGAGGCCGCGCGGGCGACGGGATATCTCAAGGACTTGCCGCCCTTCGTCACCGAGCATGATGTGGGCTATCTGCCTCGTGAGGCCCAGGTGCTGATCTGCACCGGCAGCCAGGGGGAGCCGCGGGCCGCCCTGGCCCGCATCGCCGAGGGCGATCATCCCGAGATCGACCTGGAGCCGGGCGACGTCGTCATCTTCTCCTCCCGCGAGATTCCAGGCAACGAGAAGGCCATCGCCAAGGTGCAGAATGGCCTGATCCGCCGGGGCATCGAGGTGGTCACGGCCAGCGACGCCGACGTCCATGTCTCCGGCCATCCGGCGCGGGATGAGCTGGCGCAGATGTACCAGTGGGTCCGCCCCTTCCTGTCGGTGCCGGTGCATGGCGAGCAGCGCCATCTGAAGGCGCATGCCGACCTGGCGCTGGAATGCCAGGTGCCGCGCGCCCTGGTGCCGGAGAACGGCGTGGTCATCCGCATCGGCCCCGGTGAGCCGGAGATCATCGGCACCGTGCCCTCGGGCAAGCTGTGCCTGGACGGGCGCCGCCTGGTGCCGCTGGGCGGCACCTTGCTGCGCACGCGCAACCGCATGGTCTTCAACGGCGCCGCCGTGGTCACCCTGGTCATGGAGGACACGGACCTGATCGCTGATCCCAGGCTCAGCGTCATCGGGCTGCTGGATGAGGAGGAGGACGGCGCCTTCATCGAGGGTTTGGTGAAGGGCATCGCGCAGGCGGTGGAAAAGCTGGGCCCGGCGGAGCGGCGCGACGATGTCGCGGTGACGGAGGCCGCGCGCCTGGCCGTGCGGCGCACCTTCCACGCGGCGCAGGGCCGCAAGCCGGTGACCGAGGTGCATCTGGTCCGCGTGTGACCGTAAGCCGCACCGGCGCGGAACAGGACAGGGAAGCGGGGCCCCCTAAAGGCGCCGCCAGAGCGGCCCGGCGGCCCGCGTTTCGGCGCCGATCCGAGGCCGTGGGGGAGGAAGTGTCATGAGTCTGGTCACGCTGGCCGCCATCTATTTCACCCTGTGGTGGGTGGTCCTGTTCGCCGTTTTGCCATTCGGTGTCCGCCGGGACGACAGCCCGTTGAAAGGAAACGATCCCGGCGCGCCGGTATTTCCCGACCTGCGGCGCAAATTCATATGGACGAGCCTCATTTCAGCGGTAATTCTCGGGCTCGTCTGGGCTGTTTTTCATTTTGGCCTCATCAACTATGACCGGCTGTTCGATCCGCCAGGCAACGCGCCGCTTTGACGCGATCGCGCCCTGGTTTGGCGGATCGGCTGTTGGTTGAGCCGGTATGGTCGTTCGGGGAATGCTGATCCAAATCCTGATGGGCTTTTCCGCCCTGCTGATGCTTGCGGCCATCATGCTGTGGCTGTGGCGGCAGACCGTGGAACTGCGGCTGCGCAAGGCCTTGGGCTCGTCCACCGACAAGATGCGCGCCGTTTCCAACGAAAAGACCCAGGTGCTGTCCTTCCTGGAACAGCAGCGCATGGCGCTGGGGGTCAAGCGGGGGGAGGCCGCCAAGATGCGGGCCGCCATTTCCCAGCTGCGCATCGACAACAACGAGATGCGCGTCCGCGACTTCTACGTCCTGCACCAGATCGGCGAACCCTCCAAGGACAAGGAGGAATACGCCTGTAACCTTCTGCCGTCCCCGGCGGTGGATCCCGGGCGCGAACTGCCGGCGCCGTTGCGGGGCATCGACCATCGCTCCAGCATCTGGGCCGAATCGGAAGCCGCCGCCCGCCGTCAGCTGGATATGCACTTTCCGGAAAAGGGTCCGCTGCGACCCGCCGGCTTCCGTCGGGGGGCGTGATGGAACTCGGCTGGCTGATGCTGCTGATGATCGGCCTGCTGGGGGCCCTGTTGTTCCGCCAGTGGCGCGAACTGACGGTCCGCCGGCTGGAGCTGAGCCGACAGCTGGAAAAGCGCGAGGCCCTGGTGGCCCAGTTCCGCCAGGAAATCGATGGCACCTCGGGCGAGCTGGAGCAGATCACCACCACCATCGACACGGTGGATGCCACGCTGCAGGAACTGCGCGAGGAACTGGACGCGCTGGACAAGGAGCGCAAGACCCTGCGCGAGCGCCGGTTGCAGCCCTTGATCCTGCTGGATCGCCAGACGCTTTCAGCCCAGCGCTTCTGGGAGCTGACCATCGCCAATCCCGATTTCGGCGAGACGGCGACGGCCCGCATGGCGCCGACCGAGTATGTCGATGATTGGGTTTCCGGTCGCGTCTACCTGGTGGGGGCCGACACGGCGGAGGACGCGACCAAGCGCGCCACCCAGCGCTTCAGCCCCTCCCTAGGGTATCGGGTGCAGGGGGCGGTCGCGTTCCGCCGGCGCTGAGGCCGGCACCAGAAAGCCTGATGCCGGCCTTTGCCGATACGGCGACGGGTCGGCCCGCTTAGCGCCAATGACCCTCAACCCACAGGTGACGGCCGTCGGGGCCCGTGCGCCAGTGGCCGGGCACCCAATGGGCGCGGGGATGCGGCGGGGCGGCGTAGTGCCCCTCCACCCAATCCCAACGGTCATGCCAGGCCCAGTGGCCGCCCACCCAGACATGGCCCGGCTCCGGCGGTGGGGGAATCACTTCCTGGCGCGGCGGCGGCGGCGCCTCGCGCACCCACAGGTCGATGCCGACCTGGGCTGCGGCGGGGGGGGCGCTGACGATGGTCAGGCCGCCGGCCATGGCCACGGCCAACGCCGCGGCGCCAACGGTGGCGCGGGCGGACTTCATGATGGCATTCATCGGGTCACCTCGTGGTTGGTGGGCCAATTGTCATTGGCGCCACCAGTGCTACGAAGGATGACGACGGATCCCGTCATGCATTCGTCCGGTAATCGCCATGCGTTTGGCCCTCACCGGCAATAAGCGCAAGGATAGATGGCGGAATGGTGGCGAAGTTGGTGCCCTATTTGGCCATCATCCCTGCCAATACTCATATCCAATGAGGACGCCCATTAGGGCTTACGGCGTAAGATCGCGATTACTGGCGTTTTTGTCATGATCCCAGCAGTGTGAGTTGCTGTGCTCCCTGGATCAGCATCAGGATTCCCATCACCGCCACCCCGCCCAGGCAGCCCAGGATGATGGCATAGCCGCCATAGAAGAAGGGGTGGGGTGGGCGGCCGTTACGGATCATCTGGCGGGCCAGCAGGAAGAACATCCAAATGCCGGAGCAGGATGCGCCCACCCCGAAAACCAGGCGCAGCACCAGCACGACGGCCATGGTGCCGCCGATCAGGCCGGCGGCCACGCTGATGGCGATCAAGGTGACGAAAAAGGCCAGGACGTTGCGAAGCAGGCGGCGGCGGGCGGCGGGGGACAGGGTCGGGGTCATGGGACGGGGTAGCACTCGATTTCCAGGGGAGGGCGGGGGATTCCGGTTTCCTCCCGCCGCGTCCCCTTCTAGCATTCGCCGCCACCGTCCTCCTACCCCCGTCCTCCCACTCGTTGCCACGCCTTAGCCGGGAATCACGCCATATGTCGGGATATTGCGCCATCGCGCCGGGCCACCCCTTCCATGGCCCCTATCATGACCGGGAACACGGCCACCCGACCACGGACGAGGCCGTGTTGTTCGAGCGGCTGATGCTGGAGGTCAACCAGGCGGGTCTGTCCTGGCTGGTGGTCTTGCGCAAGCGCGCGGCCTTCAACGCGGCCTTTCACGGCTTCAACGTGGATGCCGTGGCCGCCATGACGCCGGAGGATGTCGAGCGCCTGATGCAGGACGCCGGCATCGTGCGCAACCGGTTGAAGATCGAGGCCGCCCTGCACAACGCCCGCGTCATCCAGGGGCTCCGCGCCAGCCATGGCGGCTTCGCCCAGTGGCTGGCCGCCCACCACCCGCTGACCAAGGCGGACTGGGTCAAGCTGTTCCGCCGCACCTTCCGCTTCACCGGCGGGGAGATCGTGGGCGAGTTCCTCATGAGCATCGGCTATCTGCCCCTGGCCCACGCGCCGGACTGCCCGGTGGACCAGGAACTGGCCGGGCTGGGCCAGCCCTGGCGTGAAGCCGTGGCGGCTGGGTTCGTCTACTGATCACCCCGCCGCGCGGAAGGCGGCCACCAGCGTGGCCAGCGCCGCCCGGCTGCGCCGGTCGCTGACGGCGGAGCGCAGCACCACGGCGGCGCTGGGCAGGACCGGCAATCCATAACGCTCCCCCACGTCGACGGCGCCCAGGGGGGCCGCGCGGGGGGCCAGGGCGGCCACGCCCAGCCCGGCCAGCACCGCCGCCCCCACGGCGGCCACACCACCACCCACGAACACCTCGGCCCAGGGGATGCCGGCGGCGTCCAACGCCCGCAGGGCGTGGCCGCGCACGCCGCAGGGTGCCGACAGCGTGGCGATGGGCAGGGGGGCCGCCACGGGCGGCTCCCACCCCGGGGCCGCGAACCAGCACAGCGGGTCGGTGAACAGCAGCTCCCCCGCCTCGGCGGGCGGGTCCGATTGCCGGCCGTCCAGGGGCGGTTCCAGGCGCAGGATGGCGGCGTCCAATTCCCCTTGTTCCAGCAGGCCGCCCAAGTGGCGGGACGCGGCGATGCGCACCTCCATCACCAGGGTGGGATCGCGGCCTTGCAGGCGGGCCAGCAACTCCGGCAGGTCGCGGCCGGCCACATGGTCGCTGATTCCGATGACCAGGCGGTGCGGTGCCTGCTCCAGGCCGGCCAGCGCCTGGTCGTGCGCCGCCAGCAACCGCCGCGCGGGGTCCAGGAAGGCGGCGCCCTGGGACGATAGGCGCACCTGGCGGGGCGTGCGCTCCAGCAGGCGGTGGCCCAGCCTGTCCTCCAGCCGTTTCAGCTTCAGGCTTATGGCGGACTGCGTGGTGCCCATGGCCTCCGCCGCGCGGGTGAAGCTGCGCAGCGTGGCCACCAGCACGAAGGCGTGCACGGCGTCCAGGTCCAAGGGGCGGAAAGGGGTGGCGGCGGCGATGGTCATCGAGATTTCAATCTGAAATCAATTTGTGACCAAGGATTTTATTTGGAAATGACCGGCAGATCCATCCTGCGGCGTCGTGTCCATCGCTGGTTTCGCCGTTGGCCTCCGTATAACCAGGGCGGTGCCGGGTTGGGCGTCGCCGCATGCTTTAGGGCCGGACGCTGACGCCGTTCGGTTCGCCACCCCTATACCGGCCACCCGATGCTGCATCACAAGAAGGTCGCCGTCGTCCTGCCCGCCTACAATGCGGAGCGGACCTTGCGGCAAACGTTCGACGAAATCCCCAAGGATATCGTCGACGACATCATCCTGACCGATGACGCCAGTTCCGACGCCACCGTGCGGCTGGCGCGCGAATTGGGCATCCATACGCTACGGCATGACCGCAACCGCGGCTATGGCGGTAACCAGAAGACCTGTTACCAGGCGGCGCTGGCGCGGGGGGCGGACATCGTCATCATGCTGCACCCCGACTACCAGTACACGCCCAAGCTGGTGACGGCCATGGCGTCCATGATCGCGTCGACGGAATATGACGTGGTGCTGGCGTCCCGCATCCTGGGGAAGGGCGCCCTGGCGGGCGGCATGCCCCTTTACAAATACGTGGCCAACCGAGCCCTGACGTGGGCGGAGAACTGGCTGGTAGGCCAGAAGCTGTCGGAGTACCACACCGGCTATCGGGCCTGGAGCCGGGAGGCGCTGGTCCGCCTGCCGCTGCTGCGCTGTTCCGACGATTTCGTCTTCGACAACCAGATGCTGGTTCAGGCCATCGCCCAGGGCCTGAAGATCGGGGAGATTTCCTGCCCCACCAAGTACTTTCCCGAGGCGTCCAGCATCAACCTGCGGCGCAGCATCGTCTATGGCTTGGGCGTCCTGCGCACGGCGCTGGCGTATCGCCTTCACCGCATGGCCGTCGTGGCCAGCCCCCTGTTCGCCAAGGCGGACGATGGCCGCCTGCCGGCGGGTGAACCCCGGTGCGGGTGACGGGCCTGTCGTCGCGCCGCGGCCTGACGCTGGCGGCCGCGGGCCTGCCGCTGCTGGCCGTGGCGGGGGCCCTGCTGGCCACTCGGACGGACCTGCTGCCCCCGCTGGCGGCCCTGCCCGGCGTGATGCGCCCGGCCGGCGTGGCCGGTTGGCTGGGCCTGCTGCTGCTCCAGGTTCTGGTGGCGGCCAGCGGCGTGCTGCCGGCGGCGTTGATCGGCCTGGCCGCCGGTGCCGCCTACGGCGTGGCGCTGGGCTTCCCCTTGGCGGCGCTCAGCCTGATGGCGGGGGCCTTGCTGACCTTCATGCTCAGCCGGTCCCTGTTCCGTCCCTGGGTGGCGCGGCTGCTGCCGGGGCGGCCCCGGCTGGCGGCCTTGGATGGCCTGGTCGCGGGGGACGGTTGGCGCCTGGTCTGCCTGTTGCGGCTGTCGCCGGTCATGCCCTTCGCCGTGACCAGTTACGCGCTGGGTCTGTCCTCCATCACCCCGGGGGCCTATCTGGCCGGCACCCTGGCCTCGCTGCCGGCGTTGCTGGGCTATGTCGTGGCCGGCCAGGTCGCGGACACGCTGCTGCGCGACTGGGGGACGGGGGCCGCCCCGTGGCGCTTGGCCCTGCTGGTCGTTGGCGGGGGCGCCACCATTCTTGCCACTTTGCGTCTGGGCCGCCTGCTGCGTCGCGCCGGCCTTCTGGGCGGTATGCCCGCCGAACAGGATCATGCCGGTGCCTAAGATCACGTCCCGCCTTTTGCCGGTGCTGCTGTTCCTGGCGGTGGCGCTGCCCACCTGCCTGGTGTTCGCTTTCCGGGTGCCGCCTGGGCAGGTCGCCGATGAACCAGGGCACATCGCCCGCGCGGACAGCCTGGCCTCGGGCCAGCTTGCCGGCCGCCGGGGGCCGCAACCGCAGCCCGACGGCACCACCGCCATCGTCGCCGGCGTCATGGCGGACCCCGCCTACATGCAGGTGGCCACCATGGTATCCCCGCATACCCAGGTGATCGACCCGTCACGCCTGGCCTGGGCCCGCGCGCTGGGGTGGCAGGGGCCGCGCGTCTTCGTCGGCCTCAACACCATCGCCACCTACATGCCGGTGTTCTATCTGCCGGCGGTGGCGGGCATGCAGGTCGCTCGCATCCTGGGGGCTGGGCCGTTCGACGCCATCCTGGCCGGGCGCTTGGCCAATGTCGCGGCCTTTCTGGTGCTGGCCGGCACCGCCCTGACCGTGGCCCGCCGGGGCCGGGGCTTGCTGTTCTGCATGCTGGCGGTGCCCATGACCCTGTCGCTGGCCGCCTCCTTCAACCAGGATTGTCTGATCATCGCCGCCGTGGCCCTGGCCGCCGCCCTGGTGACGCGGGGGGAGGGGGCGGCGAACCCGGCGGCGACCACGCCCTACCGCTTGGCCGCCTTGCTGCTGGCCATGGTCATCGCCGTGAAGCCGCCCTACCTGCCGCTGGTGGCGCTGTTGCTGCTGCCCCTGCCGGTGTCCTGGCGGGCGCTGGGGCAGGCGCTGGGGACGCCGCCGGCCCGCGGGCCCCTGCTGCGGCGTCTGGCCCTGGCGGGCCTGGCGCTGCTGCCCATGGTGGCGTGGGGCCTGCTGGTGCAGCGGGGCTTGGCCACGGCCATTCCCCGGCCCGCTTACGAGGCCGGGCTGATCTGGCCCGGCCCGCGCCCGGCCGTCTTCCATGGAACCGACGCGACGGCCCAAATCCAGGTTCTGCTGGCGGCGCCGTGGCGCGTGGTGACGCTGGTTTGGAACACCTTGCGCATCCCCCGCCACTTCACCGGCCTGTTTTTCGAGAGCATCGCCATGCTCGGTTGGCTGGATCTGCGTTTGCCCAAGGCGGTGTACGCGGCCTGGACCCTGGCCCTGGCCGTCGCGGCATGGCTGGACATGCGGCTGGACAGGGGGGGGCGGCCGGCGCTGTGCGCCGCTTGGGGCCGCGTGCGCTGGACGGAGGTGGCGTTGCTGGCCCTGGCCGCCGGCGTGGCGGTGGAAGGGATCTTCCTGTCCCAGAACCTCACTTGGACCAACGTCGGCTGGCCCACGGTCGATGGCCCGCAGGGGCGCTATTTCCTGCCCCTGTTCCCGCTGTTCATCCTGGCCCTGCCGCGTCCCCCGGCCGCGACGGCGGGGCGGCCGCCCCGCCTGCTGGGCTTGGCGCCCACGGCGGCGGCGTTGCTGACGCTGGCGTTGCTGCCCGCGGCATTGGCGGCTGCCTATTATCCGGGCTGAGGTCGGTCACGGCTTGCTCTTGCCGTAAAATTGATCATCGGTGGGGCGCGGAAGAGGTATCGCCGCCCCCTGTGCCCCCTCGTTGGCGGAGGGGGGGCGAGAAACGGCTCGGCCGTTTCGCCTAGTCAGGGCGCGGGCCTTCTGCGCCGCAGCATCAAATCGGAATGATTCGGGAGTGATTCTATTGCGGTGCGGAGCGATTCCGCAGGGCGGCAACAGCAGGATCGCTCAATAAAAGGGCAATTTGCCGGCTATATTGTAATCAATTGAACACCGATTGTGCAAAAGCACAGAAAAAGCACAAAAAGAAAGGCCAGCCCTGTGTTAGGGCTTGCCTTTCGGAAACTCGGCGTAGCATTATCCAAGCGTTGGAGGGTACATCCCCCTCTAACATTGAGTCGCTTGGTGGCGATTCCTCCCTAAACTCAAGGCCGCGCCGCGCTTCAGCGAGCGCGGTCTTTTTTATGCCCTTGTGTTTACGAGGGCGGAGTATAGGGAGACGAAACCATTCCGTCATCTGTTTTTTGATCATTTTCAAGGCACGATGCCTCAAAGGCGGCCTTTTGGGTCAAAAACGACGCCCAATCATAAATTTTACTCAACGAAAGACCGGGAATTATCTTGGTTGATCAAGGTCCTGGCATTTAAGCCAGGGCGAAGCGCAGCACAAAGAGTGCTGCCAGAATGGGCAGTGCGATCCCCAGCTCGCGGCCCTTTCCGGTCAGCAGCTTGATGGCGCAATGGGCGATCAGCCCAAAGGCGATGCCGTCGGCGATGGAAAAGGTAAAGGGCATGGCCAGGGCCGTGATCACCGCCGGAACCGAGTCGGTGACATCATCCCACGCGATTTCCGCCAGGCCGCGCACCATCAGGCAGGCGACGTAGAACAGGGCCGGGGCCGTGGCGTAGCCGGGAATGGCGGCCGCCAGGGGCGACAGGAACAGGGCCGCCAGGAACAGCAGGCCGACCACGACGGCGGTCAGGCCGGTGCGCCCGCCGGCGAAGGTGCCGGCCGCGCTCTCGATATAGGCGGTGACGGTGGACGTGCCCAAGGCCGCGCCGGCGGTGGTGGCCAGGCTGTCGGCCAGCAGGGCGCGCTTCAGCCGGGGCAGGCGGCCTTGGCCGTCCAGCAGCCCGGCGCGGTGCGACACGCCCACCAGCGTGCCGGCGGTGTCGAACAGGTCGACGAACAGGAAGGCGAAGATGATGGCGGTCAGCCCCATCTTGAAGGCGCCGGCGACATCCATCTGCAGCAGCGTGGGGGCCGGGTTGGGCGGCAGGGAGATGGGGCTGGCGATCATGGGCGTGACGCCCAGGGCCATGCCGGCCAGGGCCGTGCCGACGATGGCGATGACCACGGCACCGGTGACGCCGCGTGCCACCAGCACCACCAGGGCCAGGAACCCGGCGCAGGCCAGCAGGGCCTGCGGCTTGCCCAGCGGTCCCAGCGTCACCATGGTGGCGGGATGGGCGGCCACGATGCCGGCGTTCTGCAGGGCAATCAGGCCCAGGAACAGGCCGATGCCGGCGGAAATGGCATGCTTCAGGCCCGTCGGGATGGCGTTGACGATGGCCTCGCGCACCGGCAGCAGGCTCAGGATTGTGAAACCAACACCCGACAGGAACACTGCCCCCAGCGCCACCGGCCAGGGGTAGCCCATGCCGCCCACCACCGAATAGGCGAAATAGGCGTTCAGGCCCATGCCCGGGGCCAGGGCGATGGGATAGTTGGCGTACAGCCCCATGATGAAGCAGCCCAGGGCGGAGGCCAGGCAGGTGGCCACGAACACGGCCCCGGGGTCCATGCCGGCCTTGCCCAGCACCTGGGGGTTCACGAAGATGATGTAGGCCATGGTCAGGAAGGTGGTGACACCGGCCAGGATCTCTGTCCGGACGGTGGTGCCGTGCGGCGTCAGCCCGAAAAAACGATCAAGCAAAGGAAGCCCCCGGGGTTATTCTTGGAAAAGCGCGCCGAGACCCATGGTTGGCGCGCGGGCCCCTGCCAAGCAAGGACAATGCCGATGCGGCGGATCGCGGTTGTGATGGGCGGGCTGCTGGCGCTGGCGGCCATGGATGCCGCCCAGGCCCAGGGCGGGGCGCCGAAGGCGGGACCCGCCGCCCCCTCGGCGCCCGGCCCGACCATCGCCGTCGACCCCGCCGCCTGCCAATGGGCGGTACGCCACCAGCCGGCTCCCGACGTCGCCTATCAGCCCGGCGTGGATGTGGATGGCAACCCGGTGGCGCCGGCCGACCTGGACGGTGGCCCCCGCCCGCAGGCGCCCCAGCGCATCGAGATTCCTCTGACCGCCCGCCTCGCCCGCGCCTTGCCGCGCCCCACGGGCACCACCCGCCCCCGGGCCGATGCTTATTTGGGGCTGCTGACGGTGGAGGGTGACCAAGTGCTGTTCAACGGCCAGCCGCTGACCGACCCGGCGGAAGACGAGCTGGCGGCCCTGTGCCGGGAGCAGGGCCTGGCGGGACGGTGACGGCCGGCGTCCGGCTTTGGATCGGCCTGTAACCATTCCGTTACAGGCCGGTTCTTTTGCCCCGTTCGTGGTGCGGCTAGTCTTCTGCCCACCAAATCAAGAATGGGGACCCCATGTTCAATCGTCGCGCCTTCCTGGCCGCCAGCGCCGCCTCCGTCGCCCTGGCCACGGTTCGTCCCGGCCTCGCTGCCGACAAGGCTCCGGGGGGTGGGGATGCCGCCGCCAGCCTGAACCAATTGCTGGACACCTTCTTCCAGGAGGATCTGCGGCGCAGCCCCGAGGGCGCCACCCTGGCGGGTATGGACACCGGCAAGCTGGCGGGCCTGCGCGCCAAGCTGGATGACCGCAGCCCTGCGGGTCGCAAGGCCGATGCCGCCGCCGCGGAAAGCCAGCTGCGCCGCCTGCGCGCCCTGGACCGCAAGGCGCTGACCGGCATCGATGCCGTGAACTACGACAGCGTGGACTATGTCCTGGCCGACGCGGTGGAGAGCAACCGGAAATTTCCCTTCGGCTCCGGCGGGTCACCCTATGAGCTGTGTCAGCTGCAGGGTTCTTACCAGTCCATCCCTAACTTCCTGGACGTGCACCACCCCATCGAGGGTAAGGCCGACGCCGACGCCTACCTGGCGCGGCTGGAGGCGTTCGCCGGCACGCTGGATACCGAGACGGCGCAGTTCCGGCAGGACGCCGCCCACGGCATCCTGGCCGCCGACTTCATGCTGGACACCACCTTGACGCAGTTGCGGGCGCTTCGGGTGGAGGCGGGCGCGTCCGGCCTGGTGTCGTCCGTGGCTCGGCGGGCGAAGGAGAAGGGGCTGGGCGACGCCTATGGCGCCCAGGCCGCCAAGATCTACACCGACAAGGTGGGGCCGGCGCTGGACCGGCAGATCGCGGCGGTGGCAGCCGCCCGCAAGACGGCCACGCACGACGCCGGCGTCTGGCACATCAAGGATGGCGAGGCCTGGTACGCCCAGGGCCTGAAGTCCAGCACCACCACCACCCTGTCCCCGGATGAGGTGCACCAGATCGGCCTGGACCAGGCCAAGGAGATCGGCGCGCGGCTGGAGACCTTGCTGGCGGCCCAGGGCCTGACCCAGGGCACGGTGGCGGAGCGCATCAAGGCGCTGCGCGCCCGCCCCGACAGCACCTATCCCAACACCGACGCCGGCAAGGCCCAGCTGATCGCCGACCTGCAGGTGAAGCTGGACGAGATGGCTGGGCGCCTGCCGCGCATTTTCCGCGACATTCCCAAGGCCAAGGCCCGCGTGCAGCGCGTGCCGCCGGCCGTCGAGACCGGCGCGCCGCTGGCCTATTACGAATCCCCGCCGCTGGAGGGGGAGCGGGTGGGCACCATCTATTTCAACCTGCACGACACGGCCGAATGGCCCAAATGGTCGCTGCCCACCACCGTCTATCATGAGGGCATTCCCGGCCATCACCTGCAGGGCTGCATCGCGCAGGAAACCAAGGGCATCCCGCTCTATCGCGCCAACATGTTCTTCTCGGGCTATGGCGAGGGCTGGGCGCTGTATGCCGAGCAGTTGGCCGATGAGCTGGGCATGTACGATGCGGACCCGCTGGGCCGCATCGGCTTCCTCAAGTTCCTGCTGTTCCGGGCTGGTCGCTGCGTCATCGATACCGGCATGCACCACAAGCGCTGGAGCCGGGAGCAGGCCGTCAAATACATGGTGGACCTGACCGGCGACACCGAAAGCGCCATGACGCGCGAAACCGATCGCTATTGCGCCTGGCCGGGGCAGGCGTGCAGCTACAAGATCGGCCACACGCTGTGGAACCGGCTGCGCGACCAGGCGCGGACGGCGCTGGGCGACAAGTTCGACATCAAGGACTTCCACCAGGTGGGCCTGAACTCCGGCGCCGTGCCGCTGGATGTGCTGCAAACCATGGTGGGGGACTACATCGCCCGCGTCCAGAGAGGCTGAGCCGGTTCCCGGGCCCGGACCGTCGTGTCCGGGCCCGGATGCGCCGGGCGGTGGCGGCCCCGTTTTATCCCAGCGGCACGAGAGAGTGACTCGTGCCGCTGTAGGCTCCGACGGGGAGGCCGCCGGAGCGAGCACCGCCCGGTTAGTGTAAAGGGGGCGCAGCGAGGACAAGCCTAGGCGGACGGATGTCCGCCGCCCGGCGCTTGAGGGCGCATTTGATACCAGGTAGCGATGACCCTGACCTATTGTCAGGGTCATCGCCCTCAATCGCCGGCGCGGCCATCCGTCCGCTTGGCTTCCGCGCCTTACGGCGTGCGGCGGCAGTCGCCGCCGATACCAAGGAGCGATGAATGGAAATCATCGCTCCTTGGTATGAGAGGTCACGATCAAATGCCGCGCGTATTACGCCGCCTTGGTGTCCGCCAGGAACGTCTCCACCAGGCCGCGCATCTTCTCCGCCTCCCGCGCCATGGAGGTGGCGGCCATCAGGACATCGTGGGCGGAATGCCCCGTCTCATCCGCGGCGGCGGAAACGCCCTGGATGTTGCGGGTGACGCTGTCGGCGCCCATCGCGGCCTGTTGGGCGTTGCGGGCGATCTCCTGCGTGGCGGCACCCTGCTGCTCCACCGCCGAGGCGATGGTGGTGGCGATGCCGTTGATGGCCTCGATGGTGCCGGAGATGGCGCCGATCGCGCTCACCGCCTCCCGCGTGGCGCCCTGGACGGTGGCGATCTGGGCGCTGATCTCCTCGGTGGCCTTGGAGGTCTGGTTGGCCAGGTTTTTCACCTCGCTGGCGACGACGGCGAAGCCCTTGCCGGCCTCGCCCGCCCGCGCCGCCTCGATGGTGGCGTTGAGCGCCAGCAGGTTGGTCTGGCTGGCGATGTTGGTGATCAGGCCCACGATCTCCCCGATCTTCTGCGCGCTCTGTTCCAGGCCCGCCACGATGGTGCCGGTGTGGGTCGCCTGGCGTACCGCGTCGCCGGCCACGGTGGCGGCATCGGCCACCTGGCGGCTGATTTCCTGGGTGGACGATGCCAGCTCCTCCGTCGCTGCCGCGGCGGTCTGCACGTTGCTGGTCGCCTCCACGGCGGCGGCGGCGACCGCCGTCGCCTGCCGGGTGGTCTGCTCGGCGGAGGCTGACAATGAACTGGCGCTGGCCTGCATCTGGGCGGCGGCGGAGGCCACGGCGCCGATGACCTCTCCGGCCTGCGCGTCGAAGCTGTGGGTCAGGCGCTCCAGCACGGCGGCGCGGGCGACCCTGGCGGTCTGCTCCCTCTCCCGTTCGGCGCGCAGGCGCTCCGCCTCGCGGGCGTTGTCGCGGAAGATCAGGGCGGTCTTGGCGATGTCGCCGACCTCATCGCCCCGCTCCGTGCCCTGGATGGTGATATCCAGCCGGCCCTGCGTCAGGTCCTGAAGATCGCGGACGATGTGGCCGATGGGGGTGACCAGGCCGCGGCGCGCGATCAGCAGGCCTATGGCCATGCCGATGGCGATGCCGCCCACGGCCACGCCGATCACCATGCGGGACAAGTCACGGGCCAGCGTCTGGCCCTCATCCGCCACGGCGGTGCCGTCCTTATCCAACGCTTCCTCCAGGGTTTCGATCTGGTTGGTGAGGGATGTGGCCGCCGCGCGTGACCGCGTCACTTCGTCCAAGATTTCCTGGCGCGCGCTGTCATTTTGCAGGCTGGCATGGCGGCGGCTGACGGCGACGGTGGACCGATATTCCTTTTCATAGGTGCTGAACGCCGACTTTATTTGAAGCAGCGCGGGGCGGTACCTCCCTTCCGCCTGGGCTTCCAAGGCGGTCAACGTGTCATTGAATGCCGCGATGCGTTTTTGCGCGAGGCTTGCCGCCTCATCCACATCCGCCGGGCTCGCGGCCATGCGGTATTCAGCGCGGTTCATGAAGAGGATGTTGGCCCGCAGCTCGCTTGCCTGCTGCAGATTGGTGCCCATCACGTCCAGGCGCCGGGCCATCACCGACAATTTGGACATGCCGCTGTAGCCGGCGGTGGCGATGGCGATGGCGCAAAGCGACATCACGGCGATCACCAAGCAGAATTTAACGATGATCCTGGTGTTTGCGAGCATGGATACACCCATTTAATTGATATTGATTATCTGTCATCCGCCGAATTATTTTTATTGGCGGTGTGTTCGTGTGGTTTTGTTAATTGATGGTGTTTGTTTTAAATTTTAAAGAGCCTAAGTCGCCGCTGCGCCGCCAACAGGGCTTTTCTGCGCTGTCGGGAAACTTGGGCTGGGAATCGGCTGCCGAGTGGGTTCCCGATGAGCGTCAGTGCGGTACGTCACCCAGGAATGGCAACGCTGACGCGGTATCCGGCGTCAGGCTGAAGATGCCGATGGCCGTGGTCGCCGCGTCGCTGTCGCCATGGCGGACGGGCAGGGACAGCAGGCCATGGTTTCGTCCCGAGAGTGTCACCTCGTCATAGGCCGGCCATGACCGCGCGTTGCGCAGGTAGGATATGGAAAACGGCTGGCAAACCGCTGCATCGAAACAATTGGCCAGAATGCCGCCGGCGTTCCACCCGACATAATGCCAGCGCGGCGGCTCACGCCGGAAATCGGCCATGGCCAGGAAGTCGTGATAACAGGGGCAGATGCGATCCAGGAACCGTGACCACGCGGGCAACGCGTCGCCCGCCGCCTTTTCCCGCAACCAGGAAGCCAGGATGTTCAGGTGGCCCGGATGCTCGACGCTTCTGAGATAGGGGGCATGGACCAAGGCCCGCGCCACCACCTCCCGGTCCGTCAGGCGACTCATCACTCCCCCACCACCCAGGCCCCGATGCAACATGATCTCTGTTGCCGGACCAGCATATGGAACGCCCGTCGCCGCCAGCAATTGCGGTCACGGCTGGGCCGGGGCTTCTGCACTCTTGAGCGACATTTCCTGCACGGAGCGGATGGTGCCGTGCCTGGTCGCGCGCCTTGGGCGGGTTATCGCAGGTGCTGGCGGCGATACACGCTTGGCGACAGCGCGAATGCTTCCAGGAAACGGCGGCTGAAGTGACTGGGATTCGCGAAACCCGCCAGGGCGCTGATCTCGGTTATGCTCTTGGTGGAAAAGCGCGCATCGCGGAGCAGCGACCGGGCGTAGTCCAACCGCATGGCGGTCAACTCGCGACCGAAGCTGGTGCCCGCGGCGGCGAACAGGGCATGCAGGGTCCGTTTGGCGATGCCCTGCTGTTCGGCGAAGCGCGAGGGGGTTAGTGCCGGATCATGAAGTGTCTCGCGCATGGCCCGGCGCAGCCGGTTCAAGGTCGCGCGTTGATAACGCTTCATTTCCGGGGCGGTGTGACCGGCCGCCAGCGTCAGAAGCGCTGCGATCTGGCTGGCCACCTCGCCCGGGGGCAGGGGCAAGGTCTCTACCGTTTCCGGCGCCACCTCCTTCAGTACGCTGGTAAGCGCGCGCGCCCAGCCGGTATGGGGGGCGATGCTGGTAAGCGCCAGATCCTCCGCCTGCGGCATGCGGGCGCTGAGCCAGGCCCGTGGCATCTTCAGCGCCTTCGCCTGGGTGCGGGACGTGAAGCGCAGCGAAAACCCCGCCGCCTCGTCCAACAGGATGAACTGTCCGGCGTCCAGCGGGAAATCCGTTCCGGTCGCGTCGGAAACGACGGTGGACCCGCTGTCGACATGCAAGAGGCAAAAGTCATCGACCAGATCGCGGGCGATGTATCGCCGTGACCGGCAGGCCACGTAAGGGTCGACGTCCAGGGCCAGCAGCCGCACAGGTCCCAGGGACGTCGCGGTGGCCGTCGCCTGGAACGATGCCTGGTTTGGGAAATCCAGTAGCAGGCCCGGTCGCCGTGCGCTCACGTCGTCGGCCCAGAATTCCTTGGCGTCACTGGGGGACAATCCCGCCGTTGATAAATGGATGTAAGGCTTCGCGGCGGCGGGGGAAGATGCGGTGGCGGAAGACATGGGAAGGCACTCTCCGACAACCTAACTCGACCAGGGTAATCCCTTAGGTGCAAATATGTGACTTTGCGGAAAGGTCAAGATGGTCGCGTCCCCATAAAGCAAGGGCCCGGGACGCGCAGTCCCAGGCCCAGGCCGTCAATGCCATGCGGGAGGATGTTACGCCGCCCGGGCGTCCACCAGGAACTGTTCCACCAGGCCGCGCATCTTCTCCGCCTCCCGCGCCATGGAGGTCGCGGCGGTCAGCACGTCATGGGCGGAATGGCCCGTCTCATCCGCGGCGGCGGACACGCCCTGGATGTTGTGGGTGACGCTGTCGGCGCCGGCGGCGGCCTGCTGGACGTTACGGGCGATCTCCTGCGTGGCGGCACCCTGCTCCTCCACCGCCGAGGCGATGGTGGTGGCGATGGTGTTGATGGTCTCGATGGTGCCGGAGATGGCGCCGATGGCGGCCACGGCCTCGCGGGTCGCGTCCTGCACGGACGCGATCTGCGTGCTGATCTCCTCGGTCGCCTTGGAGGTCTGGTTGGCCAGGCTCTTCACCTCGCTGGCGACGACGGCGAAGCCCTTGCCCGCCTCGCCCGCCCGCGCCGCCTCGATGGTGGCGTTCAAGGCCAGCAGGTTGGTCTGGCTGGCGATGTTGGTGATCAGGCCCACGATCTCCCCGATCTTCTGGGCGGTCTGCTCCAGCCCGGCGACGATGGCGCCGGTATGGGTGGCCTGACGCACAGCGTCACCGGCCACCGTGGCCGACTGCGACACCTGGCGGCTGATCTCCTGGATGGAGGAGGCCAGTTCTTCCGCCGCGGCGGCCACGGTCTGCACGTTGGCCGAGGCCTCGACGGCGCCGGCGGCGACGGTGGCGGACTGGCGGGTGGTCTGCTCGGCGGAGGCCGACAGCGAGCTGGCGGTGGCCTGCATCTGCGTGGCGGCGGAGGCCACGGCGCCGATGACGTCGCCGGCCTGCACGTCGAAGGTGCGCGTCAGGCCTTCCAGGGCGGCGGCGCGGGCGGCGCGGGCCGCCTGCTCCTTTTCCTGTTCGGCGCGCAGGCGTTCCGTCTCGCGGGCGTTGTCGCGGAAGACCAGCGCGGTCTTGGCGATGTCGCCAACCTCATCCCCACGCTCCGCGCCCTGGATGTCGATGTCCAGCCGGCCATGGGCCAGATCCTGTAGGTCGCGCACGATGTGGGTAATGGGTGTAACCAGGCCGCGCCGGGCGATCAGCATGCCGACGACGATGCCGACCGCGATGCCGGCGACGGCGACGACGACGATCATCATCGTCAATTCCCGAGCGATGGACTGGGCCTGTTGCGCGACGACGGAGCCGTCCTCATCCAAGGCGTCCTGCAGGACCTTGACCTTGTTGATCAGCGTGGTGGCCACGGCGCGGGATTGCGCGACCTCATCCAGGATTTGCTGGCGCGCCGGTTCGTTCTTCAGATCCATGTGCTCACGGGTCGTTGCCGCCGTGGCATCGAACTCCTTCTTGTACGCAGCGAAGGCGGTTTTGATTTCCGCCAGCATGGGCCGGTACTTGTCCTCCACCTCTTGGTCCAGCAGGCCCATGTTTCGGGAGAACTCCGCCACCCGGCCGTCCACGTTCTTGAGGACCTCGTCCGCGTCCTTGGGGTTGGCGGCCATGCGATACTCGCCCCGGTTCATGAACAGGACGTTGGCGTTCAGCTGACCCGCTTGATGCAGGTTGCTTCCCATGACGTCCAGCCGGTGCGTCGCTACCGCCAGCTTCGACATGCCCATGTAGCCGGCCACGCCGATGGCGAGGGCGGCCAGCGCCATGACCAGGATGACCAGGTTGATCTTGGTTAGGATTTTGGCATTGGCCAGCATGGCGTTGGTCCTCGGGCGTCGGTCGGTATCGGCTTGGTATCAGGAATTGGTTAAGGCCGCGTAAAGACCATACGAAGCTTGCCGGGGTCAACGCTGCCATTGGGATATATATTTACTTTCGTGTATAATTTTCTTATCCGCCAGACGGACAGGCTGGACGATACTTATAAGGGAATCTAATCGGCGGATTTGAAAAACTGATTGATTCTGATTTTTCTATCTATATTCCAGATACGGGCTCGAGAAGTCGTGGCGTAGCGAAATGGAGCGCCATTTTTCTGTGATTTTTTCAGATTCCCGTCGCAGGGGACTCCCGCGCCGCGCCGGCGCCGATGGGTAGCGCTGTGATCGGGGAATGTCCCGCCGCCATGGACAGCGGGGCATGGACGGGGCCATGGACAGGGGGCCATGGACAGGGGGAATGTCATTGCCTAAAGTCGCGGCTCCCTTTCCGTAATCCAGTTCATGAAGGCGACGGGTTCCCGCGATGCGCTCCTCCCAGTTTTTCCTGCCCACCTTGAAGGAAACCCCGGCGGAGGCGCAGATCGCCTCGCACCGGCTGATGCTGCGCGCCGGCATGATCCGGCAGACCAGTGCCGGCATCTACGCCTGGTTGCCGCTGGGCTGGAAGGTCCTGCGCAAGATTTCGCAGATCGTGCGGGAAGAGCAGGACGCCGCCGGCGCCCAGGAACTGCTGATGCCCACCATCCAGTCGGCGGAGCTGTGGCGGCAGTCGGGCCGCTATGACGACTACGGCAAGGAGATGCTGCGCATCACCGACCGTCACGACCGTGAGCTGCTGTACGGCCCCACGAACGAGGAGATGATCACCGACATCTTCAAGACGTTCGTGCGCAGCTACAAGGACCTGCCCAAGAACCTGTACCACATCCAGTGGAAGTTCCGGGACGAGATCCGCCCCCGCTTCGGCGTCATGCGCGGCCGTGAGTTCCTGATGAAGGACAATTACTCCTTCGACCTGGATGCCGAAGGGGCCAAGCTGTCCTACCGCAAGATGTTCCTGGCCTATCTGCGCACCTTTGCCCGCATGGGGCTGAAGGCCATCCCCATGCGTGCCGACACCGGCCCCATCGGCGGCGACCTCAGCCATGAGTTCATCATCCTGGCCGAGACAGGCGAAAGCGGCGTGTTCTGCCACAAGGATTGGCTTAACCTGGACGTGCTGCAGAACCCGCCCGAGGCCGGCAGCGACCTGAAGGACTTCTTCGCCAAGTACACCAGCATCTACGCCGCCACGGACGAGAAGCACGACCCCGCCACCTGCGAGGTGCCGGAGGACCAGCTGGTCTCCGCCCGCGGCATCGAGGTCGGCCACATCTTCTATTTCGGCACCAAATACTCCAAGCCCATGGGCGCCGTCGTCGCCGGCCCGGACGGGGAGCCGGTGGCGGTGGAGATGGGCAGCTACGGCATCGGCGTGTCCCGCCTGATGGGCGCCATCATCGAGTCCAGCCATGACGAGAACGGCATCATCTGGCCGGATGCCGTCGCCCCCTTCCAGGTCGGCCTGATCAACCTGAAGGCCGATGACGCGGCGTGCGCCAGCCTGTGCGATGACCTTTACGCCAAGCTGAACGCCGCCGGCGTGGAGACGCTGTACGACGACCGCAACGAGCGCCCGGGCGCCAAGTTCGCCGACATGGACCTGATCGGCCTGCCCTGGCAGCTGACCGTGGGCCCGCGCGGCCTGAAGGCCGGGGTGGTGGAGCTGAAGCGCCGCGCCACCGGCGAGAAGCGCGAGCTGCCGGTCGAGGCCGCCCTGGCCGAGCTGATCAAGGCCTGACCAGGACAAGAAACGGGACGCCCGCCCCTGTCGCGCATGGTAGGAGCGGGCGCCTTTTTTCCGCCCAGAATCACGCGCATTGCCTCATCACTTCCCACCTCGACGGTCCGGCCCCCCGAATGATCTTTTCCGCCTTTGAACGCATGGTCGCGATGCGCTACCTCCGGGCGCGCCGGCAGGAGGGGTTCATCTCCGTCATCGCCGGCTTCTCCCTGCTGGGCATCGGGCTGGGCGTCGCCACCCTCATCATCGTCATGTCGGTGATGAACGGCTTCCGCACTGAACTGCTGAGCCGCGTCCTCGGCCTGTACAGCCATCTGGAGGTGCAGTCGCTGCTGGGCCCGCTGCCGGAAAACGATGCCGTCACCCAGCGCCTGCTGGCCGTGCCGGGCGTCACCGCCGTCATGCCGACGGTGGAGGGGCAGGCCCTGATCACCCAGGACGGCACCGCCAGCGGCGCCTATGTCCATGGCATCACGCCCGCGGATTTCCGCCGTCGGCCCATCGTATCCACCCATTTGGTCGAGGGAGCGGCGGAGGCCTTCGGGGCGGCCACCGGTGCCACGGGGGACGAGGCCAATCTGGGCGATGGTATCGCCATTGGCCGCAGAATGGCGCAGCGCCTGAACCTGCATGTGGGTGACAGCCTGCGCCTGATAAGCCCGCGCTTTAACCAGACGGCCTTCGGGTCGATTCCCCGCGCGCGCACCTATCCCATCGCCGCCATCTTCGACGTGGGTATGTATGAGGTCGACAACAGCTTGATCTTCATGCCCCTGGCGGCGGCGCAGACCTTCTTCGGCGTGGCCAACGGCTACACCTCCATCGAGGTGTTCGTGCAGAACCCCACCCAGATCGATCCCTATGTTCAGTCGGTTGGCCGGGCGGCGGGGCAGGAATACCGCGTCTATGACTGGCGCCAGCGCAGCGCCGCCTTCGTCAACGCCATTGATGTGGAACGCAACGTCATGTTCCTGATCCTGTCGCTGATCATCCTGGTGGCGGCGTTCAACGTCATCAGCAGCATGATCATGCTGGTGAAGGACAAGGGGCGGGACATCGCCATCCTGCGCACCATGGGCGCCAGCCGGGGCATGGTGCTGCGCATCTTCTTCCTGACCGGCGCCAGCATCGGCGTGGTGGGCACCGTCTTCGGCGTCATCCTGGGCGTGCTGTTCACCAAGAACATCGAGGCCATCCGCCAGTTCATCCAGTCCATCATCGGCCGCGACCTGTTCAGCGCCGAGATTTATCTGTTCACCCAAATCCCGGCCAGGCTGGACTGGATGGAGGTGACGCAGGTGGGCGTCATGGCCCTGTTCCTGTCTTTCGCCGCCACCGTCTATCCCTCCTGGCGGGCCGCCCGCCTCGATCCGGTGGAGGCCCTGCGCTATGAGTGACGTGTCCGTCATGGAAAAGCCCATCATCCCGGCCACGGGCGATACCGTACTGGAACTGTCCGGCGTCGTGCGCCGCTTCCAGCAGGCGGGCGCCGTGCTGGAGGTGCTGCGCGGGGCCGCCTGTTCGGTGCGCCGGGGTGAGATCGTGGCCTTGGTGGGGCCCAGCGGTGCCGGCAAGTCCACCTTGCTGCACATTGCCGGCCTGTTGGAGCACGCCGACGGCGGCGTCATCCGCATCGATGGCCGCGACGCCGCTACGCTGGACGACGCCGGCCGCACCGCGCTGCGGCGGCAGACCATCGGCTTCGTCTACCAGTTCCACCACCTGCTGCCGGAGTTCAGCGCGGAGGAGAACATCGTCCTGCCTCAGATGATCGCCGGCGTGCCGAAGGCCGTGGCGCGGGAACGGGCCAAGGAGCTGCTGGCCCAGGTGGGCTTGGCCGTGCGCGGCAGCCATCGCCCGGCCCGCCTGTCGGGCGGCGAGCAGCAGCGCGTGGCCATCGCCCGCGCGCTAGCCAACCGGCCCAGCCTGTTGATCGCGGACGAGCCCACGGGCAACCTGGACCACCACACCGCCGACGACGTGTTCGCCCTGCTGACCCGCCTGGTGCGGGGCAGCGGCACCGGCCCAGGGGGGAACAAAGACGGCTTCGGCGCATTGGTCGCCACCCATAACCTGGATCTGGCGGCGCGCATGGACAGGGTGGTGGAACTGCGCGACGGTCTGCTGGTGGAGTCTTGAGCCAGCAGACCCTGGACCTGCCGCCGGGATTCGACCCCGATGCCGCCTGGCGCTATCACGGCCGCGACTGGTACCGCGACCGTGACGCCCCGGCGGAGCGGGTGGCCGGACCGGCCTTGACCAAGGCTCTGGAATTCGACGGCCGGACCTACCTGCTGACCCTCACCGTGCCCCCCGGCGGTGGCACCCTGGTGATGGGCATGGACAGCGACGATCCCGTGATCCTGGCCCGCGCCCGGCGGGTGGCGTTGCGCATGCTGGGCCTGACGCCGGCGCTGGCCGGGGCCGCCGCCGGGCTGGAGGCGCGGGCGGACCGGGACGCGACGACCGCGCGCCTGGTAGGCGGTCGCCGGGGATACAGGCCGCCGCTGTCGTCGACGGTGTTCGAGGCGCTGGCCTGGGCCATCATCGGCCAGCAGATCAACCTGACCTTCGCCGCCGACCTGCGCCGCCAGTTGATCCTGCTGGCCGGCCGCCGGCACCCCTCCGGCATGGTGGCCCACCCGGACGCGGCGGCGGTGGCGGCCCTGGATCCGGAACTGCTGACCGCGCGCCGCTTCTCCCGCTCCAAGGCGCGCTATCTGGTCGAGGCTGCCCAGGCGGCGATGGATGGCCGGCTGGACCTGGCCGCGCTGGAGCGGCTGGATGCGGACCCGGCGGGCGAAGCGGCGGCCGAGGCGAGCTTGCTGGCCCTGCGCGGCATCGGGCCGTGGACCACCAACTACGTTCTGATGCGCGGCTGCGGCCTGCCCGACCGGGTGCCGGTGGGCGATTCCGGCCTGGCCGCGGCATTGCAGCGTTTCCATGCCATGGACCGCCGCCCCACGGCGGAGGAGCAGGCCACCCTGATGCGCCCCCATGCCCCCTGGCGCAGCCTGGCCACCGCCCATTTGTGGGCCAGCATGGCATAGCCCAGCCGCGCGCCTGCGGCGGGATGTCGCAAAGGGATGGTTCCCTGGAGTCGCGGGTATCGGATGTTCCGTGTCGCACTTGTTGGTTGCGGGCAAGTTTGCAATATAGAAGCGAAATTCAATTTCCGGAATTCGCCCGCGATGCTGCGCCGACATCTGGCCGTCCTGGCTCTTTCCCTTCTGCTGATACCAGGGCCGGCCTTGGCCGGGCCGGAGGATTGCCATCTTCAGAAGGTGGCTGAGTTGGGGGTGCGGCTGGATGATGGGCGGCCGGAGGTGGATGGCGCGCTGAATGGCCAGCCCATCCGCGTCGCGCTATCCACGGGCAGTTCAAAGACCACGCTGACGGAAGCGGCGGCCCAACGCCTGGGGCTGGAGGTGACACCCCTGCCCATGGCCCACAGGGTGCTGACGCCTGGCCGGGGCGTCCGGGAGATCGGGTCCGCTTCGGTGGAAAGCTTGACGGTGGGTGGCTGGCAGGCGGACCATTTGAGCCTTCAGGTGGTCGCTGTTGGCGCCGGGAATGTCGATCTTGTTCTGGGGCAGGACGTCTTTTCCCAGGCCGACGTGGAACTGGACTTCGCCCACAATGCCGTCCGCTTCTTCCAGCCGCATGGATGCGAGGGTGTGCCCTTGGCCTATTGGGCGGACACCTACGCCGAGGCGGGGATGCAGTACGCCCAGGATCCCCGCCGCCGCTTCAGCAACCGCATCTGGGTGCGGTTGAATGGGCATGAATTTCTGGCCCGCTTGTCGACTGGCACCCGCTACAGCACTCTAAGCGACACCATCGCCCACCAGCAGGGCGTTTATGAGGGGGATCCTGGCGTCACCAAACTCGCCATGATCGGGCCGCAGGATAGCGAAAAGTATCCCCTGTCGGTCGGCACCTTCAACAGCTTGGCCATTGGTGACGAGACGCTGAATAACGTGAAGCTGCGGTTCACCCGCTTCAATCCCGACTTCCGGTCCGATCTGGGGCGGCATACGTGGGGCCTGATCCTGGGCATGGACTTCATCAGGTCGCATCGCATCTTCATCGCCAACAGCCAGGACAAGATCTATTTCACCAACGTTTCCCGACCCATTTTCGACACGCAGACGCCCGATACCGAAGTGACGCCTGAGCGTTGAGCCAGCCGCCCCTGCTTGCGAGGATCGTCCCCATGCGCCATCGTCTCGCCGCCCTTGTCACCGCCCTCACGCTGATCGCCTCCCCGGCCCTGGCGGGGGCGGCGGATTGCCGCCTGAATCCGGTGGGCGAACTGCCCATCCATCTGGAGAACGGCTTGCCCATCGCCGAGGGACTGCTGGATGGCAAGCCGGTGCGGGCGCTGGTCGATACCGGCACCACCCGCCACCTGGTGTCGGTGCAGGCCGCCCGTCGCCTGGGGCTGGACTTTCAGGAACGCACCGTGCGCGGCGTGAACCTGGGGCAGGGGGATTGGCGCAAGGCCGGCACCATGAAGGCCGACACGCTCAGCTTTGGCCCCTGGCAGGGCAGCGGCTATCGCCTGCAACTGGTGGATGCCGGGGATTTCGGCGCCAATGTCGACATGGTGCTGGGCCAGGATCTGTTCGTGCAGTCCGATGTCGAATTGGACATGGCGCACAATGTCATCCGCTTCTTCCGGCCGGCGGACTGTGATGACACGCCGCTGGCCTACTGGGCCCAGACCTATTCCCAGGCCACGCTGCGCTCCCGTGGGTTCGGCAGCTATTCCCTCAGCCGGGTGGTGGTGCAACTGAACGGGCTGGAATTCTGGGCCCGCCTCGACACGGGCGTGCGCACCAGCACGGTGCTGACCCGCCTGGCCCACCGCGTGAACGTGCGCGAGGACAGCCCCGGGTCCATGCCGGGGCCGGAGCGGCGCGACATCGGCCGCACGCCGGTGCCCACCTGGATCGGCACCTTCGACACCCTCAGCGTGGGGGATGAGACCATCCGCAATGCCCGCCTGTCGGTGGGCGATTACTACAATCTGGGCGTGGACCGGGACGGCAGCCTGGCCATGGTGCTGGGCATGGATTTCATCCGGTCGCACCGCATCTTCATCGCCAACAGCCAGGACAAGATCTACTTCACCAACGTGGCCAAGCCGGTGTTCGGTCCGCCGGGGGCTTAGTTCGGCCCAGGGCCTCAAACCCCGCCGGATTGGCACCGGCGGACAGCGGAAGACGGGGGTTTTCGATGCGGGATGATGGTTCGCGCCGGCGCTTTCTCGCGCGGCGGTGGGGTTTGCTTGCCCTGGTGGGCGCCCTGGCCCCGTCGGGCGCGGCCTGGGCGGATGCCGCCAATTGCCACCTGAACAAGGTGGCGGAGATGCCGGTGCGGGTGGAACGCAACCAGCCTATCGTCGAGGCTGATGTCAATGGCACCCGCGTGCGCGCCTTGCTCGACACCGGGGCGGATGTCACCGTCATTTCCCAGGCGGGGGCCGCCCGTCTTGGGTTGGAGGTCAGCAGTCAGCGGAGGCTGAGCGGTATCGGCGGCACCGCCGCCCTGGGCCAGGTGAAGCTGAAAAAGCTGGTGGCCGGCGGCTGGTGGTCGGACTCGCCTCTGGTGCATGTGGTCCAGAATGAGAATTTCGGCCCGGATGTGGAAATGATCCTGGGCCAGGACATTTTCGCCCAATATGACATTGAACTGGATTTCGCCAACGGCGCCGTCCGCTTCTTCGAGCCCAAGGGCTGCGATGGCGTTCCGCTGGCCTATTGGGCGCAAGATTATGCCGAGGCGGCGCTGCGCCCCACGTTGCCCCTGGGGCACCGCGACATCCAGGTGCGTGTTTCCCTGAATGACCGCGAGACCTGGGCCCTGCTGGACACCGGCTTCACCCACAGCTCCGTCTTGCTGCGCACCGCCCATCTCGCCGATGTGCATGAGGACGGGCCGGATGTGACCAAGGGCAGCGAGTTCCACGGCATCGGCAAGAAGCGCACCCCCACCTGGATCGCCACCTTCGGCAGCGTCGCCATCGGGGATGAGACGGTGCGCCATGTCCGCCTGAACGTGGGTGACTTTGGCCTGTTTGGCGAGCCGGACCGGGTCAACGCCATCGGCATGTTCCTGGGGGCGGATTTCGCCAAGACCCACCGCATCTATGTCGCCAACAGCCAGGGCAAGGTCTACTTCACCAATGTCGGCCGCCCCATCTTCGCCCCCGGCCAGCGCGAGGCGGATGCGACGCCGGCATCCGATGCCAAGGCGCCGGCGGCCAATTGAAGCGACCTGGGCGCTGTGTCCTATTCATACCGCAGCGCCCGCACCGGCCTTTCCCGGGCGATACGGGCCAGTTGAGCGGCCACCGTCGCCCAGGCCAGCGCCAGCGATATCGCAGCGGCGCCCACGAACCAGAGCGGGTCGAGGGCCACGCGGTAGGCATAGCCATCCAGCCACCGCCGCAGGGCCCACCAACTCACCGGCCAGGCGATCAGGCAGGCCAGGCCCACCGGCTTGCAGGACTGCCACAGCAGTAGGCGCAGGATCTGGGGCAGGGTGGCGCCCATCACCTTGCGGATGCCGATTTCCTTGGTGCGCCGCTCCGCCGTGAACGCCGCCAGGCCGTACAGGCCCAGGCAGGCGATGACGATGGCCAGGCCCGAGAACAGGGCGAAGATCCCGCCGGTCCGGCGTTCCTGGTCATACAGATGCTGGTAGCGGTCCGACAGGAACCACCGGCGGATGGGCTGGTCCGGCACCAGGGTCGCCCAGGCGCGGTCGATGGCGGCCAGGCCCGCCGCCGTCTCGCCGGCCTGCAATCGGACCATCATGACCGAAAAGCCATCGCCGACATGAAAGATGGCGGGCGATACCGGGCGGTGGATGGAGCGAAAGTGGAAATCCTCCACCACGCCGATGACGGTGCCCCGGATGGTCAGGGCCGAGCCGGCCGAGCCCACGGTCTTCAACACCACCTGTCCGATGGCGGCCTCCGGGCTGGCGAAGCCCAGGCGCCGTGCGCCGGATCGGTTCAGCACCACCGCCGCTGGCAGTTCCAGAGACGTCACGCCTTGGGGCGACGGCTCACCCGCCAGCATCCAGTCCGGCCGGTGCACCTTGTCGGCGGGCCGGTCGGGGTCGAACGTCCGCCCCGCGATCAGGCGCAGGCCCATGGTCTGGATATAACCGAAGCTGACGCCCTCGCCCCGCATGGTGATGGGGGTGGCGGCCCCCGGCCGGCGCACCAGTTCATCCTCGCCCTCATCCGGGTTGCCCAGATAGATGGTGCTGGCCGCCACGTCCGCGATGGCCGGTTCCTGGCTCAGCCTGTCCATGAAGGGGGGCCATTTGCCGGGCCCGCCCAGCGTGTCGTCGATATCGACCATGACCATGTTGTCGCGCTGGAACCCGACCGGCTTATGCTGCGCGTAGAGATACTGGCTATGCACCACCGCCGCCGTCGCCAGCAGCCCGATGGACACGGCGAACTGGAACACCACCAGCAGGGTGCGCAGCCGCCCGGTGCCGCTGGCAGCCGAAGCCCCCCGCAGGGCTGACACCGGGGTGACGCCGGACAGGACCAAGGCGGGATAGGCGCCGCTGGCGACGCCGGTGAGCAGGCCCATCCCGGCCAGCAGGCCCAGCAGCGCCGGGTCGCCATAATCCAGCCTGAGGGGCGTGGCCGTCAGGCGGGAATAAAGGGGCAGGGTGACCTCCGCCAGGGCGATGGCCAGGATCATGCCCAGGCTGGTCAGCAGCAGCGCCTCCCCCATGAACTGAAGCATCAGGCGGCCCCGGCTGGCGCCCACCGTCTTGCGCACCCCCACCTCCCGCGCGCGCAGCGAGGCGCGAGCGGTGGCCAGGTTGGTGAAGTTGATGACGGCGACGCCCAGGATCAGCACCGCCACCAGGGACAGCAGGGACAGGCTGCCCGCGTCAGTTCCCGGCTGGGCGTCATCCTCGATGGGATCGGTGTGAATGGCGCGCAGGGGGCGCAGGTGGGGCACATACATCTCCGCCAGCCGCAGGGGGCCTTGCGGCGTCTGGGCGTCCGGCGCCGCGTGGCGGTACCAGCTGGTCAGCTCCCGCGCAACGGCGGCGGCATCGGCCCCCTGGGCGAGCCGGATGTAGGTGCGCCAGTCCAGCGCGAACCAGTCTTCCTCAGGGTTAGGCTTGGACAGGATGATGGAGTTGCTGGGCACCAGCATCAGGGACGGGGCGAAGTGCGTGGTTTCCGGCAGGTCGGCGACCACGGCGCGCACCGTCAGGCTGTGGTCACGCACCACCAGGGTTCGGCCCAGGGCGGGCCCATCACCGAAGTAGCGGCGCGCCCCCGCCTGGGTCAGCACGGCGGCGGCCGGGTCGGCCAGGGCCGCCATGGCGTCGCCGGCCAGCACCGCGCGGGGGAATACCGCCAGGAAATTGCCGTCGACGACGGTGACGACATCCTTGAACCGTTGGTCACCCTGGCGCATCACCACCCGCCCGCCGCTGGCGCGGGTCACCGCCTCCACCTCCGGGTGGTCCTGGGCGAAGGCCGGGCCGATGGCCCGCCCGGTCTGGGCGATCCGGCGGGCCGCTTGGCCCAGATCGTGGACCTCGGTGTCGATCTGGTAGAGGCGGTCGGCGGCGGGGAAAAAGGCGTCGAAGGAGGTTTCGTGCCGCACGAACACCAGGATCAGGATGGCCGCCGCCAAGCCTATGCCCAGGCCCAGCACGTTCAGCGCCGTGTACAGCCTGTGCCGGGCCATGACCCGCAGGGCCACCGTCAGATACTGTCCCACCAACCACCCCCTTCGCGTCGTTAGGCCATCCGGTTGTCCCGGTTCGCTGTTTTGCACCGGAATAAGCAATAACAAGGCCATCAATAAGCTCTTGTTTTTCCTATCCCTGCGCGTGAGGGTCGCTGTCCGCGCGCGGACAGTGTGCGGAAACGGACGGCGTGTCCGCCGCGACATGCGCGCCCTGGCGGGGCCGCGTGCCGCGTGGCAGGGTGGGATGGTAAGGAAATGGTTGGTGGTGTGAAATGGGTGTGACGCCGGTGGGTGTGGGCCGGGGCCGGTGGTCCCAGGTGATGACGGTGGTGCGGGTTGCCAGCGGCAACTTCCTGGAAATGTACGACTTCATGGTGTTCGGCTATTTCGCCGGCGCCATCAGCCGGGCCTATTTCCCCCAAGGCAGCGACACCGCCGGCCTGCTGCTGACCTTCGCCACCTTCGGCGCCGGCTTTCTCATGCGGCCCATCGGCGCTCTCATCCTGGGCGCCTATATCGACCGCAAGGGCCGCCGGGACGGCCTGCTTCTGACCCTGGGCCTCATGTCCGTCGGCACCATCACCATCGCGCTGATGCCTGGCTATGCCACCATCGGCCTGCTGTCACCCTTGCTGGTGCTGCTGGGCCGGCTGGTGCAGGGCCTGTCGGCGGGGGTGGAACTGGGCGGCGTCTCCGTCTATCTGGCGGAAATCGCCACGCCGGGCCGCAGGGGCTTCTACGTCAGCTGGCAGTCGGCCAGCCAGCAGGTGGCCGTCATGGTGGCCGCCCTGATCGGCGTGACGCTCACCTTCACCCTGACACCGGAGACGATGCAGGCCTGGGGCTGGCGCATTCCCCTGGTGGTGGGCTGCCTGATCGTCCCCTTCCTGTTCCAGATCCGTCGCTCCCTGACCGAGACGGAAACTTTCCTGGCCCGCACCCACCACCCCACGATGGGGGAGATCATGGCCACCCTGGCGGCCAACTGGGGCGTCGTCCTGACGGGCATCGGCCTGGTGATGATGACCACGGTGTCGTTCTATTTCATCACCGCCTACACCCCCACCTTCGGCCGTGACGCCCTGCATCTCAGTGACATCGACAGCCTGCTGGTGACCCTGGCCGTGGGCGCCAGCAACTTGGCTTGGTTGCCCCTGTCGGGCGCCCTGTCCGACCGCATCGGCCGGCGGCCCATCCTGGTGGCCTGCACCCTGCTGGCGCTGGCGACGGCCTATCCGGCGCTCAGTTGGCTGGCGGACGCACCCAGCTTCGGCCGCCTGCTGGGGGTGGAGCTGTGGCTGTCCTTCCTCTATGCCAGCTACAACGGCGCCATGGTCGTCTACCTGACGGAAATCGTGCCGGTCACCGTGCGCACCGCCGGCTTCTCCCTGGCCTACAGCCTGGCCACCGCCGCCGGCGGCTTCACCCCCTTCATCAGCACCTACCTGGTGAAGCATGGCGGCAACGCGGCCATGCCGGGGATATGGCTGTCGGCGGCGGCCCTGTGCGGCCTCATCGCCGTGCCGGTCAGCGCGAGGTTTGCCAAGCGGCATGCCGGCTAAGGGCGGCTACCGCCCCCGCGCCAGCCACACCGTATGCCCGCCGCAGTCGGGGTCCTCGGCCCGAAATGCCACGACATCGAAGCCGTGGCCGTCCAATAGGGCGCGGTATTCGGCTGGGTCCAGGCTGGCGTGGTACAGCGGCTCCCCGGCATAGCTGCCCAGGACCACGCCATGGCGTGGTCCGCTGGTGAACATCAGGGCGGCACCCGGCAGGGCGTGGCGCTGGAAGACCGTGAACAGGGCGCTCTGGTCATCGGCCGTCAGGTGGAAGAAGCTGTTCCAAGCCAGGATGCCGGCGTAGCGCCGGTCCAGACCCAGGCCGCGCATGTCGGCCAGCCGCCAGTCCTGCGCCGGCATGCGGGCGCGGGCCAGGTCCAGCAAGGCGGGGGCGGTGTCCACGCCGGTGACCGCGCGGCCCCGGTCCACCAGGTAGGCGGCCATGGGCCGACCGCCACCACAGCCCAGGTCCAGCATGGGGCCCGGGGGCGCCAGGGCTAGGAAGCGGTCCAGCCAGGCGCCCTCCATATCGGGGCGCCGCCGCTGGCCGGCCTGGCGGTCGGACTCCCACGCCAGGCCGTGGCGTTGGTACAGGGCGATGATGCTGTCGGCGTCTTGGTCCATGGGACTGTCCGGGGTGCGTGTCCTTGGTGCCGCCAAGGATACGCCCTCAGGCACGCCGACGGCGACCGGCAATGCGCGATCAGGCCGCGCGGACCGTGGCCAGGAAGTCCGACACCTCGCGGCGCAGGTGCTCCGCCTCCGTCGACAGGCTGCTGGCGGCGGCCAGCACCTGGGTGGCGGCGGTGCCGGTTTCGCCGGCGGCCTGCGTGACGCTGGTGATGGTGCCGGACACCTCGCTGGTGCCGGCGGCCGCCTGGCTGACGCTGCCCGCGATGTCGTTCGCCGCCGCACTCTGCTGGTCGACGGCGGCGGAGATGGCGGCGGCGATGCGGTTGATCTCCCCGATGGTGCCGGCGATGGTTGAGATCGACTGGCCGGCGGCGTTGGACGCCGCCTGGATATCGGTGACCCTGCTTGCCACCTCTTCCGTCGCTTTGGCCGTCTGGTTGGCCAGGGCCTTGACCTCGCTGGCCACGACGGCGAAGCCCTTGCCAGCCTCGCCGGCGCGGGCCGCCTCGATGGTGGCGTTCAGCGCCAGCAGGTTGGTCTGGCTGGCGATCTCATGGATCAGCGCGACCACGGCGGTGATGTCACTGGCCGAGCTTTTCAGCGTCGTCACGGCGGCGACCGTCTCGTCCGTGGTGGTGACCGCCTCCGACGCCACGGTGGAGGAGCGCGCGACCTGGCGGCCGATTTCCTGGATCGATGCCGACAGTTCCTCCGTGGCGCTGGCGACCGTGTTGACGTTGGCGGCGGCCAGTTCCGCGGCGCTGGCCACGGTCTGCGACTGGCGGCTGGTTTCCTCGGCGGTGGCGGCCATGGCCTGCGCGGCCGCCTGCATCTCCGTGGCCGCGCCGGCCACGGCGTCCACCACGCCCTTGACCGACTCCTCGAAGCGGCCCGCCATCTCCAACAGCACCGCCTTGCGCCGCGCCTCGGCCTCCTGCTTCTCGCGGGCCGCCGCCTCTTCCATGGCGCGGACGCGCAGGGTGCTTTGCTTGAACGCCTCCGCCGCGTGCGCCAGGTTGCCGATCTCGTCCCGGCGGCCCAGGCCCCGCACCTCGACGGTGGTGTCGCCCGCCGTCAGCCGGGCCATGACCGCGATGATGCCGTTGATGCCGCCGGTCACCGACCGGACGACGACGCCCGCCAGGATCACGCCCGCCACGATGCCCAGGCCGCTGATCCCGATGGTCAGGGCCATGGTGCGGCTGAAACGCGCCATCGAGTCGTCGAAGATGCGCTTGGCTTCATTGACCTGCAGGGCGATCAGCGGGGCCAGGGCCTGGGTCACGCGCCCGAAAGCCTCACGGTCCTGCGGGTCGCCGGCGGGCAGGGCGCGGTAGGCGGTGTAGAGGGGCTCGAACGTGCGGGCCAGGTCGGCCTCCTCCGGGGTCAGGTAGGTCGACATGTAGTGCGTCCAGGCCGCCGTCATGCCCGCCTCGGCGCTGGGGGCCTTTTCCCCCGCGCCGCGCGCCGCCCGCAGTTGGTACAGGTTGTCCTGAAGGGCGTTCAGATCGGCCAGGGCGACCGTGCGGTCTTCATAGACGCTCTTGAGGTCCTGGTTGGTGCTCCACGCGCCTCGCAGGCCCAGGGCGCCCGCCACGATGGCCACAAGCGCCAGGCACCCCACCAGCAGGGTGAGCCGCGTTCCGATCTTCAGGTTGTTCAGCATGACAAGGCCGGTCCTCAATTATTCACGGCTCAAGTATGGGAATTTCCCCTTGAGCAATGATTAACGAGGTAGTCCGGAGGGCTGGATCCATAAGGATGGTAAAAGGATAGGGTGCCGAACCGGGGTCAACCGACCGGCAGCAGCAGTTGGGCTTTCAGCCCCGGGCCGTTGTCCTCCAGCACCAGGGTGCCGCCATGGCGCTGGGCCACCGCGTCCACCAGGCTCAGGCCCAGGCCGCTGCCGGGGCGGGCCTGGTCGCGTTCCAGGCGGAAGAAGCGCTCGCGCACCCGCTCGCGGTCCTCCGCCGGGATGCCGGGGCCGTTGTCGGCCACGGTGATGCGGACCCGGCTGCCGCCGCCGGGAACGGGGCCGTCGCTGGCCACGGTCAGGCTGACGCGGCCGCCCTCGGGCGTGTACTTCAGGGCGTTGTCCAACAGGTTGGCCAGGGCCTGGCCCAGCAGCTGGCGGTTGCCTTGGACCAGCGCGGCCGGGCCTGTCGCCTGCACCGCCATGGTGAAGGTGATGCCCTGGTCCTCCGCCACCGCGTCATAGAGTTCGCCGGTGCTGAGCGCCAGGGTGTCCAACTGCACGGGGGCGATGGGCAGGTTGCCGCCCGATTCCACCTCCGCGATGGCCAGCAGGGCGCGGAAGGTGGCCAGCAGGTGGTCCACTTCTTCGATCGCCGCTTCCAGCACCTCGCGCGGGTTCTCCACCGTCTCGTGCATCAGGGCCAGTTCCAGGCGGGTGCGCAGGCGGGTGAGGGGGGTGCGCAAGTCGTGGGCGATGCCCTGGCTGACATGGCGGATGCCGGCCACCAGCGCCTCGATGCGATCCAGCATGGCGTTCAGGGTGTGGGCCAACTGGTCGAACTCGTCGCCGCTGCCGGTCAGGGGCACACGGCGGACCAGCATGCCTTCGCGGATGGCCTCCGCCGTGCGGGTCACGCCGTCCAGGCGCCGCAGCCAGACGCGGCTCATGGCCAATCCGCCGACCAGGCCCAGGACCAGGGCCAGGCCCATGCTCCAGCCGATCACGCGCTCCAGCCGTTCGCGCAGCACCCGCACCTCGCCCAGGTCACGCCCCACCAGCACCCGGTAGCCGCCCGGCAAGGCCGCGATCAGGGCGCGCACGTCGCCGGGGCGCACCTGGCCGGTGCTGGGGTCCTTCACGGGCAGATTGACCCAGCCGGCTTCGTCAACCCCCTTGGGCCAGAACTGGTTGCCCGCCAGGGTGGACCCGGAACTGGCCGACAGGATGTAAATGGACGCGGCGTTGCCCATGCCGCGCTCGTTCACCGCCTCCGCCAGGCCCGCCATGCCGCCGGTGCGATAGCGGTCGGCCAGGGCCTGCATGTCCTCGCGGATGGCGGTGTCCGCCTGCCCCGCCAGGAAGCCTGCCGTGGACCAGTAGATCAGCCACAGCACCAGCAGGACGGAACCGATGAACAGCCCCAGATAGATCAGCGCGAAACGGAAGGTGGTGGTGCGCAGCAACCGGCCCAGATGGCGATCCGCCGGACGATGCCGGTCGGCCGGCGCGTCACCCGCCGTCCCGCCGTCGTTCCCCTTGGCCGTGAGGCGCCGCTTCAGGGCCTTAAGCAATATCCGGCCCCCCGCACGGTCTGGATCAGGGCGTGGTCGAAGCCCTTGTCCACCTTCTGGCGCAGGCGCGCGATGTGCACGTCGATGACGTTGGTCTGCGGGTCGAAATGATAGTCCCACACCTGCTCCAGCAGCATGGTGCGGGTGACCACGCTGCCGACATTGCGCATGAGGCATTCCAGCAGCTGGAACTCACGCGGCAGCAGGTCGATGGCCTTGCCGCCGCGCTTCACCGTGCGGGCCAGCAAATCCAGCTCCAGGTCGCCGGCCACCAGCTTGGTGGCCTGGGCCTGCGGGGCGGCCCGGCGGCGGCCCAGGCTTTCCAGCCGGGCCAGCAGTTCGGAAAAGGCGTAGGGCTTGGTCAGGTAATCGTCACCCCCGGCGCGCAGGCCGGTCACCCTGTCCTCCACGCTGCCCAGGGCGCTCAGCACCAGCACGGGCGTGTCGTTGCCGGCGGCGCGCAGCAGGCTGACCAGGGACAGGCCGTCACGGCCGGGCAGCATGCGGTCCACCACCAGGGCGTCGTAATGCTCCGCCCCCGCCAGGTACAGCCCCTGCGTGCCATCGGGCGCGTGGTCCACGGCGTGCCCCGCCTCCTTCAAGCCTTTCAGCATGTAGGCGGCGGCCTGGGCGTCGTCCTCGATGACTAGGATCTTCATGGGGCTGAACCTGGGTTGGGGACTGCATGGACGTAAGGGTCTCAAACCAAAGGGCCGGGCGGTGGTGATCCGCCCGGCCCTGGTTCTCCATCATCCGGCTCCGGTGCGGGGCCGGGGGGCCGGCGTCAGCCCTTGGGCGTCACCGGCAGGGGCAGGAACATCTGCTGGTCGCCCCGGCGGACCAGCAGCAGAACGGACTTGCGGCCGTCCTTCTTGGCCTTTTCCACCTGGGCAGTGACGTCGGCCGGGGCCTTCACGCTTTCGTTGTTGACGCTGGCGATGATGTCGCCGGGGCGCAGACCCAGGTCGTCCTTGCCCGGATCGACGATGACGACACCCTGGGCGTCGCCGTCCAGGCCCAGGCGTTCCCGGGTGCGGTCGTCCAGCTTGCCCAGCTTCAGGCCGGCGACGCTGGTGTTGTCGCCCTTGCCGTCCGTCGAGCCAGAGCCGACGGCCGGGCCGTCCTTGTCGTTGCTCGGCGCCTCACCCAGCTTCACGGAAACGGTGATGGCCTTGCCGCCGCGCAGCACGCCCAGGTCCACGGTCTTGCCCGGGTCGATGCCGGCCACGTTGCGGGCCAGGTCGCGCTGGTTGTCGATGGCCTTGCCGTTGATGCTCTGCACCACGTCGCCCTGCTTCAGGCCACCCTTCTCGGCCGGGCTCTTGGGCGAGACGGCGTTGATGATGGCGCCCTTCGGCTCCTTCAGGCCCAGGCTGTCGGCGATCTCCGGCGTCACGGCCTGCAGGGTCACGCCCAGATAGCCGCGCTGCACATGGCCGGTGGCCTTCAGCTTCTCGATCACCGGCTTGGCCACGTTGGACGGGATGGCGAAGCCGATGCCGACCGACCCGCCGGTGGGCGAGAAGATGGCGGTGTTGATGCCGATGACTTCGCCATTGGCGTTGAAGGTCGGGCCGCCCGAGTTGCCCTTGTTGATCGAGGCGTCGATCTGCAGGAAGTCGTTCAGGTTGGCGGGGTCGATGTCACGGCCGCGGGCGGAGACGATGCCGGCGGTGACGGTGCCGCCCAGGCCGAAGGGGTTGCCCACGGCCACCACCCAGTCGCCGGGCCGCATCTTGTCACTGTCGCCAAAGGCCAGGGCCTGCAGCGGCTTCTTGGTTTCCACCTTCAGCAGCGCCAGGTCCGACCGTTCGTCCTGGCCCACGATCTTGGCGGGCACGTCGTCGGTCTGGTCCTGGAAGTGGACCTTCACTTCGTCCGCCCCCTCAATGACGTGGCGGTTGGTGACGATGTAGCCGGTGGGGTCGATGACGAAGCCGGACCCCAGTGCGGATTCGATCCGGGGGCGGCCGTTGCCACCGCGCCCGCCGGGCAGGGCGTCATCGGGCAGGCCGAAGTGGCGCATCATCTCCTGCAGTTCCTGGGGCACCTGCGGCGTCGTCACCTTGTGCGCGGCGGTGATGGTCACCACCGCCGGCGACACCTTCTCCACCAGGTCGGCGAAGCTGGGCAGGGACGCCGGGCTGGCGGCGTGGGCGGTGATGGCAGCCGGCGGGGCCACCAGCGCGGTGCCGGTCATCAGCCCGATGGCCAGCGCGGTGACGGCCAGGCGGGGAAAGCGCTTCTTGGTGCTGGGAACGGTGGTCATGGTCTAACGCTCGCTTTCACGAAGATAGTCTTGGCACGAAGATATTTTTGGTCTTGGGATTCCCGGATTCGCCCTTTGGCGGAACCGGGTCGGGAGGCGGGCCGGCGCGGGGGCCAAGCCTCAGGTATCACTTCAGGTGTCGATGGAACCGTCGTCGAAGCCGCCGTCGTTGGCGGTGTCGTAGCTGGCGTCCTGGTAGCCGCCGGTATCATCGCGATAGCTGTCGTCGCGATATCCGGCGTCCTGGCGGCCAGGATCGAAGCGGTCGCCGTTCTCATTCACGATGGTCTCGTTGACGGTGGTGTTGTTGATCACCGTCTCGTCGATCCGGTCGCCGCCATAACCGGCCCCCCAGGGGGAACCGCCCAAGCCGCCCCCGATACCGCCCCCGAGGCCACCATGACCGCCCCGGAACAGGGACTCCACGGCATCGGCCGCCAGCACGCCGCCGGCGACGCCGGCCATGGTTTCAAACATGCCGCGCATGAAGCTGCGGGGCTGGGCATAGACGGGCGGGGCGCCGTAAGCCGGCTGGCCATACGCCGGCTGCGGCGGCGCATAGTTTTGGCCATAGGCGGCCTGGCCATAGGGCGCCTGGGGCTGCTGTGCGGGGTAGGAGGACTGCCCCCACGGGCCGGGGGACGGGGTGGCGGCCGATTGGCCCGACGATGGGCCGGTGAAGGGCGGGGGACCGCCCTGCGGACGGGCGGCGGCGGTCTGCTGCAGATCGGCCAGGCGGCGCTGAGCGTCCACCAGCGCCTCCTGCTGGGCCAGCAGCGCCTGCGCCATGATGTAGGGCAGCGCCGGCTGGCGGGAGAGGGCCTCACCCACCAGGCGATCCGATTCCGGGTCGCGGGGCATGCCGTCCAGTCGGGACACACGCGCCAGCAGGGCTGTCAAATCTTCGCGGTCCTTCGGGGTCATGATGGTTTCTCGCCTGCTTTCCTCGGTTGGGCGTGGGGTACGCCGACCCAATTAACATGGGCCTAATTAACATGGGACGATCATCGCCCGCCGCAACGAGGATGATCATGGTCGGAATAGACTTTCCAGCCTGTGGAGCCAGGATTAAGTTTTTTTCATGCGGTGATGGCCCTAAAGCGATAGGAACACGTCTTCCTTTTGACTTGCCGAGGGTGCCCCCGGGGGCACGCCGTCCGCCCATGGCCATCATGCTACCCCTGGCGCCCCCCGCCTACACACCGGAGGAGATGCGCGCCCGCGTCCTGCACCAGGACGCTGACGTCCTGATCGTGGACAAGCCCTACGGCCTGCCGGTGCATTACGGCACCAAGTCCACCGACCATCTGGAGCGCTACCTTCCCTGGCTGGTGGCGGAGGACGCGCCGGCGCCGCGCCTGGCCCACCGGCTGGACAAGGACACCACCGGCTGCCTGGTGCTGGGCCTGAACGAGACGGCCTCCACCCGCCTGGGCAAGCTGTTCCTGGCCGGCCGGGTGGGCAAGCGCTATTGGGCCGTGGTCAAGGGTCGGCCGGCGGCGGATGAGGGCCGCATCGAGCTGCCGCTGATCAAGCGCCAGGTGCCGGGCTGCTCCCGCATGATGGTGGATCACGAGGAGGGCAAGCACGCCCTCACCGAATGGCGGGTGGTGGCCGAGGGTGCGGGCGGGGACGGCATTGGGGCCGAGGGGCAGACGCTGTCCTGGCTGGAACTGACGCCGCGCACGGGCCGCATGCACCAGCTGCGCGCCCATTGCGAGGCCATGGGCTGGCCCATGCTGGGTGATCCGATCTATGGCCGCGACTGGCGCGTGGAGGGCGGGCGGGAACGGGCGCCGACCGTGCCGCTGCACCTGCACGCCCGCTGGGTCGCCCTGCCCTGGGGGCCGCCGGCGGAGCCGCCTATGACGGCCACCGCCCCCCTGCCGCCGCACATGCGGGACACCTTCCAGCGGCTGGGATTCGCGCCGGAGGCCGCGGGCTGACGATACGACTTTTAGGCGACGGGTTGGCGCGGCACCCCGCGTATAAGCATCGTCCCAAGGGTCCCCGAAACGAAAGGGTCCCAAAGAGAAAAGGTCGGTGGCATGACACCACCGACCCAGTAGGCTTGGAAGGAATTCAAGACAGGACGGCAGCAACCGTCTTGGCTTGGTAGATCCACTACCGCGACCGGACAGGCCAGGACGCCGGACCGATCACCGCAGGTACGGGGAACATCCGCCGGGCAGGGTGGTCTAGAACCCCAGCCCGGGGCTTCGCCGGCGCCAGTCCCGACCCCCAGGGTTGGGGCAGAGGGGGCGGAACGCCGCTCGCGGTCTAGAACGAGCGTGGCACCGGTGCCACCAGCCAAGGGAAGGGCGCCGCGGGCGGGGGGTTGGGGCTCCCGTCTCTGGCTGTTGCCGTCCCCATCGGCTGGCGACAAGGGGACACTGCCACGGCAAGCTGACCGCAGCCTGACAAAGATGCCGGGCATAACGATTTTTGGACGCCGTCACATTTTCGCCCCCTAGGCCTGGCATAACCAGCCCCGTGGCCTTGGTCCCGCGCGCCAGCCCGACCCACCGACCGCGCCCCGCATCCCGTCCTTGTAGACGGGCTGTTAACCTTCCGGGGCTAGGGTCGGTGGTGCCGGGAACGCCGGCACCGTTCGCCACTTGCTCCCTTTTGTATCCATTTCGGGCCGTTTTCCGCTCCGGAACCCTTCCGCATCGCCGCGGATGATGCGATAGAGTTCCGGCAGGCGGACGCCGCTGCACGAACATGCTGTCAGAACCTGAGTCAGATACCGCTCCCATGTTGACCTCCCTCTCGGCCGCGTCCGGTTCCACAGCGCAGCAGGCGGCGGCACCCGCGGGCAAGCGCCTGTCCATCGTCATCCCCATGCATAATGAGGAGGGCAACCTCGACGCCCTGTTCCAGCGGCTGGTTCCCGTGCTGGAGGGGATAGGGCTGGCGTTCGAGATCATCTGCGTGGATGACGGCTCACGCGATGGCACCTTCGCCGCGCTGACCGCGCACCAGGCGCGGGAGCCGCGGCTGAAGCTGTTGCGCCTGTCGCGCAACTTCGGGAAAGAGGCGGCGATGTCCGCCGGGCTGAGCCATGCCAGCGGCGACGCCGTGGTGCTGATGGACGGCGACCTGCAGCATCCGCCCGAAACCATCGTCACCTTCGTGGAGCAATGGCGCCAGGGCATGCAGATGGTTTACGGCGTCCGCGCCAGCCGCCTGACCGACCCCTGGATGCGCCGCTTCCTGACCAAGCTCTATTACCGCCTGCTGGACAAGATGTCCGAGGTGACGCTGCCGCGCGGCGCGGGCGACTTCCGCCTGCTGGACCGCAGCGTGGTCGACGCCTTGAATGCCATGCCGGAGCGCAACCGCTTCATGAAGGGCCTGTTCAGCTGGGTCGGCTTCCGCCAGGTGGCCGTGCCGTTCGAGGTGGCGCAGCGCCATGCCGGCGCCAGCTCCTTCAATTTCTGGCGCCTGCTGCGTTTCGGCCTGGACGGCGTCGCCTCGTTCAGCAACGTGCCGCTGCGCGTCTGGTCCTGGCTGGGCATCGCGTTGTCGGTGCCGTCCTTCTTCTATGGCCTGGTCATCATCACCAAGACCATCATGTTCGGCCGTGACACGCCCGGCTATGCCTCGCTCATGGTGGCGGTGCTGTTCCTGGGGGGCGTGCAGCTGATCGGCCTGGGCGTCCTGGGCGACTATCTCGGCCGCGTCTTCACCGAGGTGAAGGGCCGGCCCATGTACCTGGTGAATGAGAAGGTTGGGTTCGATGACGCGCCGGCATCCGGCGGCGCATCGCCCAGCGTCGTCGGGGGGCACCCCTGACCTCCATGACCTTGGCCCGCTCATCCGACACCGCCGACGCCCTGCCCGCCGCATCGCCCGCCCCGGCCATCGGCGCCGGCCGCATGCTGCCGGCCGGCGCCCGCCTGGGCAAGCCCGCCCGGGCACCCCTGTGGCGCCGCCTGTCGCCGTGGGACATAGCCTTCTGGCTGGTCCTGGCGGTGGCCGTCGTCGTGGTGTCCTGCACCTTCCCCGACTTCGGCATCACGTTTGACGAGCCGCTGCACGTCGAATACGGCCAGCGGGCGCTGGAATGGTACGCCTCGCTGGGCAAGGACCGGGCGGTGCTGGAGTTCCAGAACCTCTATCTCTACGGCGCGCTGTTCGACACCGTGGAGGCGCTGTTCGAGAACCTGCTGCCCCTGGATGTCTATGCCACCCGGCGCCTGATCGGCGGCCTTACTGGCTTGCTGGGCGTGCTGGCGGTGCGCCGCATCGCCCGCGATATCGCGGGGGAGGAGACGGGCGCCCGCGCCGGGCTGATCGCCGGTCTGTGCCTGATGCTGATTCCCGACTGGTGGGGGCATTCCTTCGCCAATCCCAAGGATGTGCCCTTCGCCGTGGCCGCCGCCTGGACCTTGTCCTGGCTGGTACGGGTGGGCCGCGGCCTGGACGAATCGCCCCGGGGGCCCTCCCTCGGCGCTGTCGCCATGCTGGGCTTATGCTTCGGCATGGCCTTGGGCATCCGCGTCGGCGGCGTGCTGTTGGCCGGTCCCATCGGCCTGGTCATGCTGGCGCATGTCGCCAAGGGCATCCTGGCGGGCGATAGTGCGCGCCAGGCCGGGGCCACGGCCTGGCGCCTGGTGCGACGCCTGTGGATCGCCGCCCCCATCGCCTATGGGGTCATGATCGCCGCCTGGCCCTGGGCCCAGGTCGATCCCCTACGCCACCCGGTGGAGGCGCTGGCGGAATTCTCCAAGTTCCCCATGGACTTCACCTTCACCTTCGCCGGCGTGCAGGTGCGCACCACCAACCTTCCCTGGTGGTATCTGCCCGTGGGCTTCGGCGTGAAGCTGCCCGAGGTGGAACTCCTGGGCCTGTTCGCCGCCGCTTTCTTCGCGGCCAGGGCGACGTTGCGCCGCCCCTTCCCGGCGGGGGTGCGGCTGGACGGCGTCGCGCTGGTCACCGCCGTGCTGTTGCCCCCGGCGGCGGTGGTGGCGACCGACGCCGTGCTCTATGACGGCATCCGCCACATGCTGTTCCTGATGCCGCCCCTGGCCACGGCCGCCGGCCTTGGCTTGAACGGCCTGCTGACCCGACTGCCCCCGCGCTGGCCGCGCCTGGGCTGGCTGAAGCCCGCCTTGGGGGCTGTTCTGCTGGTCTGCGCCGGCATCCAGGTCGCCTTCATGGCCCACCTGCACCCCTATGAGACCATCTGGTTCAACCGCTTCGTCGGTGGCGTGCGCGGAGCGGGACCGAAGTTCGAGCTGGATTACTGGGGCAGTTCCCTGTCCGAGGCGGCCAAGCGCCTGACCGACACCATGGTCAAGCTGGAGGGGCCGCAGGCATTGACCCAGCCCTACCGCATCCGCGTTTGCGGCCCGCCCACCTCGGTGTTCCACTACCTGCCGCCGGCGTGGAAGCCCACGCGGCGCAACACCGGCCCGGTGGATTTCTACCTTGCCTTCACCCGCTGGGCCTGCAAGGAAATCCCGGCGGGCCAGGACATCGTGCGCATCGAGCGCGATGGCGAGGTCCTGGCCTATGTGCGTGACTTGCGGGAGCCGCCACAGTAAGGAGCGGCCTCCCGACTTGGGAGAGGATCGCCAGATGAAGCTGTTCGGCCTCGCGGGCTGGAGCGGTTCGGGCAAGACCACCCTGATGGTCCAGCTGATCCCGGAGCTGACGGGGCGCGGCTATCGCGTCTCCACCCTGAAGCATGCCCATCATGATTTCGACGTGGACCAGCCGGGCAAGGACAGCCATCGGCACCGCACGGCCGGCGCGACCGAGGTGCTGGTGGCCTCCTCCCGCCGCTGGGCGCTGATGCACGAGCTGCGCGGCGCGCCCGAGCCGACCTTGGCCGACCTGGTGTCCAAGCTGTCGCCGGTGGACCTGGTGCTGGTGGAGGGGTTCAAGCGCGACCCCATTCCCAAGCTGGAGATCTGGCGGGCGGAGAACGGCAAAGCGCCGCTGTTCCCGGAGGACCCCACGGTGGTGGCCCTGGCCGCCGACGATCCCTTGCCCGCGCCGCTCTCAGGAGCGGAGGGGCGGGCGGCGCCGCTGCCCCGCTTCGCCCTGGACGCGGTGCCGACCATCGCCACCTTCATCCTGGCCCATGTCGGCCTGCCGCCGTACGGTCCATAAGGACGGGTCTATCCCATGCCAGGCGCCACCGATTGCTTTGCCACTCCCTTGCTCAGCGTTGACCAGGCGCGGGATCGCCTCTTGCGCTCCGTCGCCTGCGTCGCGGGCGTGGAGATGGTGGCGCTGGACGCTGCCGATGCCCGCATCCTGGCCGGTGACCTGGTGGCGGCACACAGCCTGCCACCCTTCGCCCAGGCCGCCATGGATGGCTATGCCCTGGACCACCGCGACGTGGCCGGCGTGCCGGCGGGCCTGGTGCGTCTGCCCCTGTCGGGCCGGGTGGCGGCGGGCGATGCGCCGGGCCCCCTGACGCCCGGCACCGCCGTCCGCATCTTCACCGGCGCCCCCCTACCGCAGGGGGCGGACACCGTGCTGATGCAGGAGGACGCCGCGCTGGACGGTGACGTGCTGCTGGCACCGCCCGGCCTGGCGGCCGGCCGCCATTGCCGCGCGGTGGGGGAGGATATCGCCGCCGGTGCCGTGGCCCTGGCCGCCGGGCAGCGCCTGACCCCGGCGGCGGTGGCGCTGGCCGCGGCCCTGGGTGAGCAGGCCCTGGTGGTCCGTGCCCCCCTGACCGTGGCCCTGTTGTCGACGGGGAACGAGGTGCGGCCCGCCGGCGCGCCCCTTCCCCCCGGCGCCATCCACGACGCCAATGGCCCCCTGTTAGCCGCGCTGCTGCGCCGCCTGGGCTGTCGCGTGGTGCGGGCGGGCATCGTGGGCGATAGCCGGGACGCCCTCAAGGCCACCCTGTCGGGCCTCAGGGCCGACCTCATCCTCAGCAGCGGCGGCGTTTCCGCCGGCGAGGAGGATCACGTCAAGGCGGTGGTGGCCGACTTGGGCGGCATCGACTTCTGGCGCCTGGCGCTGAAGCCAGGCAAGCCGCTGGCGTTTGGTAATATCGGGGTCACACCCTTCCTGGGCCTGCCCGGCAACCCCTTCGCGGCCTTCGCCGCCTTCCTGGCGCTGGGCCGGCCCCTGGTGCAGCGCCTGGCCGGCGAAACCGTCACCGATCCGCCGCGCATCACCGTGCGCTGTGGGTTCAGCCATGCCCGCGCCCCGGGCAAGCGGGAGTATCTGCGGGTGACGCTACGGCAGGAGGGGGCGGAAACCGTGGCCCATCAGGTCGGCGCCGGGGGCAGCGCCGCCTTGTCCTCCCTGGCCCAGGCCGACGCCGTGGCGGAGGTGGAGGACGCGCGCGACAGCCTACGCCCCGGCGACCCGCTGACGGTCATTCCCCTGCACGGGCTGTTCTGACGGGCACGCTGATCTCATCACGCCGTGTCATCACGCCACCAGGGCCAACATGGCCAGCAACAGGAACAGGGTCTTGCGTATCATCGCGGGGCCTTTCGTCCGGCGGCGGAAAGGTCGATGTGCGGATGGTCTGCACGTGGGCAAGGGGGCGCTGGGCCGTCCCGTCGCACCCTATGGGTTATTGGCGAGGGGCATCAGCACCACCCTTGGTGACGGGCGTGAGCATGCCGGTGAACGCGGTCGGCCGCAACCTACCGCGTGTGCGTTGCCCTGCCGGTGGCCTGTGACAATTCCGGGGCGGCCACGGTGATCGGGGCGCTGGCCTGGATGGCGCCGCCCTCGCCCCGCAGGGTCAGGACGTAGCGGCCTGGCGGCAGGTAGAGCGGCAGCACCTCGCCCGGCCGCAGGAACAGGCGATCATAGGGCGCGGTATCGGCGGCCTGGCCGGGCTTGCGCGCCTCCACCACCCCGTCGCCGTCCTTGGGCAGCAGGGCTGCCGGGATGGCCACGGGCTGGCCCAGCCAATGGCGGGAGACGCCGGCGGCGGCCACCGGATCGGCGCCTATCGACTGGGGCATATGCACCTGCAGATCGACGCGGCCGGCATGGGATGGGGTGATGCGGGCGCTGCCGTCCGGGTTGAGATAGGTGGTGGCGGGTGCGGTCGCGTCTGGGCGTTGGCAGGCGGTGGTATCGATGGTCAGCGGATCGATGCCTGTGCGTTGCTTGAAAGCCGCCGCCATCCAGGGCACCGTGCTGCTCACGCCTTTGCTGACATGGGACCAGCCGGCGAGCACTAACAGCTTGCCGTCCGGCGGCATGCGGGCCAGGACGTCAGCCAGGCGCGCCGCCTCCACCCGTTCCCGCGACGCCGTCCATAAATCAGGGTCGTGGTTCATGACGTCCATATCGTCATAGGGAACGAGGTCGAAACCCAATGCGAGGGCCTCGCGGATGACGGCGGCGAAGGTCGGTTCGCTGAGATAAGGGGCGAAAGTGGGCTTCCCTTCAAGGAGCCAGTGCTCGCGCACCTCCCCGGCCTTCACGTCGCTCCCGTCTATGAAGAGCGCCTCCATGGCCACGTGGGTGAAGCCCATTTGGCGCAGGCGCGGTAGCGCCGCCAGCCAAAAGGCGCGTGACACGGGAGCGATGTGGTTCTCATTGATCATCACCACCCTGCGGTCCCGCGCCCGGGACAGCAGGGTTTCCAATGGATCCGCGGCTACGCCCCGGGCGGCCTCGTCACAGTCTGCGCTGTTCTGGCGCTTCCAGGCGATGGAGTCCGGGCCGCCATTCCACGCGATCCGTGCCAACTCGGGTCTGCCCAGCCGGGCAAATTGCATCGCCAGGCTATCGCGTCTGGCGCCATACTCCGCCTCCTGCGCGGCGGCTGCCTCATAGGTATGGATTTCGCCGACGAAGTCGCCAGCCGTAAGACGATCCGGCCGGTCGTAGGGCAGTTCAAGGGCAGAGAGGGCGCTTGCCGGTGGTGCGGACTGTTGTGCCATTGCCGACGAAACGCCTGTGGCCCAAGCCGCCGCCAGAAATCCCCAATACCCCCACCGTGCCATGCCCTACCCCCCGCGTCCCCTGGTTGCGGACAGGGTATGGTTAATGGGGAGGGGCGGCAACCTATGGCGTGTGCGGCGGCTATTTCTTCGCCTGGCCTGGTCGATTATGTCGCAGCACCCAGCCCGCCAGTTCATCCAGTGGGGCGGGGTGTCCGTCGCCGTCGCGGAAGCGCACGCTGGTGCTGTGGCCGGGCCAGGTCACGGTCAAGTGGGTTTCCAGGGCGTCGGGATAGCCGGGGCCGGGGTAATCCGCCGGCTGCCCGGCCAGGTCGGCGGCCTGCACCAGGCGTTGCAGGGCTTGGCGCTCCGCCTCGTCCAGGCCCGCCACCTCGACGCTGATCGCGGGCCGGCGCAGGGGGAAGGCCAGGCCGCCCTGGCGCTGGCATTCGACCACGACAGGAAGGACGGGGGCAGGCGAGGATGGGTCGGCGGTCATGGCGGCAGCATGGGTCAAAGGCCCACGGCCGTCCAGGCGTCGTCCACCGCTTTGGCGGCGGCGGGTCCATGCTTTTGCGCCACCTCGCGCGTGGCGGCGGCCGCGTCCTTGAACTCCGACCACAGCTGCAGGCGGGTGGTCAGCGTCTCGTACCAGATCAGGCCCGCCACCTCCCACGCCTTGCCGCCAATGGCGGTGGCCGCCAGGTAGAAGGCGTGGTTGGGGATGCCGGAATTGATATGGACGCCGTAATTGTCGTCGGACCCGCTGTAATAGTCCTTCATGGTGGCGGGCTGCGGGTCCTTGCCCAGGGTGGGGTCGTCATAGGCGGTGCCCGGCGCCTTCATGGACCGCAGCGCCGTGCGGTTGGTGCCGGCCTTGGGGATCAGCAGCCCCTCGCCGATCAGCCAGTCGGCCTTGTCCGCCGTGTCGCCGGCCGCATACTGCTTGATCAGCGACCCGAACACGTCGGAGAAGGATTCGTTCAGCGCGCCCGACTGGCTGGAATAGGTCAGGCCGGCGGTGAACTGGGTGACGCCGTGGGTCAGCTCGTGCCCAATGACGTCCAGACACTTGGTGAAGCGGTCGAAGATCTCACCATCCCCGTCGCCGTACACCATCTGCTGGCCATTCCAGAAGGCGTTGTCGTAGTCGGTGCTGTAATGCACCGTGGAATCCAGGCGCATGCCCTTGTCGTCCACGGAGTTGCGCTTCATCACGTCGAAATAGAAATCATAGGTCGTGCCGGCGTAGTCATAGGCCTCGTTCACGGCCACGTCCTGGCCCGCCGCCTGGCCCTCCGACCGGACCAAGGTGCCGGGCAGGTCGCCGCCATGCTGGGCGTCATAGACGGTGCGCCGCTTGGTGCCGGTGCCCAGGCCCGCGAAGGCAAACTGGTTCATGGCGGTACGCATGCCGCGCAACTGGCCCTGGTGATACAGGTTGCGCAGGGCCCGCCGACGCATCGCCGGGTCGGGGGCGTTGGTCGCCACATGCTCCGTCATGTAGGGTGGGATGATGTAACAGATATGCGGGGGGCAGCCGGCGTGCTGGCACATGGGGCGGGCCTTTTAGCGCTGGTGGGGTGGCCAGCGTGGCACCGCGATGGGGTCGCCGGAATAGTCGCCTAGGGCATACCCCGGCCGGGGGCGCCCGGCGCCACGCCGCTTAACCCCTTCGACAGCGCCTCGGCGGTGATCAGGTCGTCTGGCGTGTTGACATTGAAAAAGGGATCGACCGGCAGGGCCGGGAAATCCACCTCGGCCAGCGGCTGGCGTGCCAGGAAGGCGCCGACCTTGCGCAAGCCCTCCTCCACCAGCGCCCGACGCAGGGGGGCGGCCAGCGCCACGGGCCACAGCGCCACCACCGGATGCCGCTGCCCGGCCGACGTGGCTGTGACAACACCGCCCGGCGCTGCCGCGGCCACCAGCCGCGCCGCCAAATCCCGGGGCAGGAAGGGGCAGTCGGCCGGCACGCTCAGCACATGGGTGTAGCCGCCCTGGGCACTGGCGTAGTCCAGGCCCGCCAGGGCCCCGGCCAGGGGCCCGGGATGCCCCGGTACGTCGTCCGCCAGGATGGGCAGGCCCTGGTCACGATAGCGGGCGGGGTCGCCGTTGGCGTTCAGGGCCAGAGCCGCGACCTGCGGCGTCAGGCGGTCGCGCACGTGGGCCAGCAGGGGGCGCCCGGCGAGGGTCAGCCGCGCCTTGTCCACGGCTTGCCCCTCGCCGCCGCCGAAGCGACGGGCCAGACCGCCAGCCAGGATCAGGCCCAGGATGTGGATCGTTTCGCTCACGGAATGTAAAGCGCGCGGAAGTCGTTGACGTTGGTGCGGGTGGGGCCCGTCACCACCAGGTCGCCCAGGGCCTGGAAAAAGCCGTAGCCGTCGTTATTAGCCAGGTGGGCCGCCGCATCGATCCCCAGCGCCTGCGCCCGCGCCAGGGTGTCCGGCGTCAGCAGGGCGCCGGCGTTGTCCTCCGTGCCGTCGATGCCGTCGGTGTCGCAAGCCAGGGCCCAGACGGGGTCGCCCTTCAGCGCCACGGCCAGGGCCAGCAGGAACTCGGCATTGCGGCCGCCGCGCCCCTGGCCGCGCACGGTCACGCTGGTCTCCCCGCCTGACAGCAGGACGCAGGGGCGGGGCAGGGGCTGGCCGTGGCGCAGACAGCCGCGGGCGATGCCGGCATGGACCTTGGCCACCTCCGCCGCCTCGCCCTCCAGGTCGTCGCCCAGCACCAGGGGCGTCACGCCGGCGGCGCGGGCCACCTGGGCGGCGGCCTCCAGCGCCTGGATGGGCGTGGCCGCCAGGGTGTAGCGCGCATGCGGCAGGCTGCCGGGCTTAGGCGTCTCATTGGCCGGGTCGTCCAGCGCCGCCCGGATGCTGGGCCCGGGCTCGATGCCATGGCGCGCCAGCACGGCGCGGGCGTCGGCCAGGGTGGTGGCGTCGGGTACGGTGGGGCCCGAGGCGATGGTGCCGGGATCATCACCCGGCACGTCAGACACGGCCAGGGTCACCACCGGGGCCCGGCTCACCGCCGCCAGGCGCCCGCCCTTGAAGCGCGACAGGTGCTTGCGCACCGTGTTGATCTCACCGATGGCGGCCCCGCTGCGCAGCAGGGCCTTGGTCAGGGCCTGCTTGTCCGCCAGCGTCACGCCGGGGGCTGGCGCCACCATCAGGGCGGACCCGCCGCCCGACAGCAGGCACAGCAGCAGGTCGTCCGGGGTCAGCGCCGCCGCGAGGTCCAACGCCTGGGCGGCGGCCTTCATGCCTGCCGCGTCGGGCGTGGGGTGTGCCGCCTCCACCAGGGTGATGCGGCGGAGTTCCTGGCCGTGGTGGTACCGGGTGACGGCCAGGCCGGATAGGGGGCCGTCGGATTGGGGGGCCTCGCCCCAGGCCCGCTCCGCCACCGCGGCCATGGCGGCGGCCCCCTTGCCGGCGGCGATGACCAGGGTGCGGCCCTTGGGCCGGGGCAGGGCCTCCGGCGTCAGCAGCCGGGGCAGGATGGTGTCGGCCGACACGGCGTCCAGCCCCGCCTGGAACAGTTGGCGCAGGAAGGCGGCCGGGTCGGACGGGGCTGAGGTCATTGGGGAGGCTCCTTGACCGCTTTCACTGTGGGGACCGCTTCCACTTTGGGGACCGGTTCCGCCTTGGGTGTCGGCGCTGCCTTGGGCTCGGGCTTGGCGGCGTCGGGTTTGGCGGACGGTTTCTCTTCCGGCGGTTTGGCCTTGTCCGGCGGGGTGTCGAAGCGGGGGGACTTGGCGATGAAGCGGCCCTTGTCCAGCGCGTGCGACAGCACCAGCGATTCCAGGGCGCCGGCCGGCTGGTCCGGGCTCAGGTCCAGCGTGTCCTTGTTCAGGGCGTAGATGGTGAAGACGTAGCGGTGGGTCTGTCCCGCCGGCGGGCAGGGGCCGCCATAACCCTTGGGACCGAAATCGTTCAACGCCTGTACGGCCCCCTGGGGCAGGCCCTTGCCGTCGGCCGCCCCGGCGCCGGCTGGCAGGCTGTGCACGCCCACCGGGATGTTGAACACCATCCAGTGGCGGAAGCCCTTCTTCACGTCGGCGTCCATGACGATCAGGGCGAAGCTCTTGGCCGTCGGTGCCTCTCCCCCCCAGCGCAGGGCCGGGGACAGGTTCTTGCCGCCGCAGCCGTCACGGTCCCAGGCCTGCGGTGCCGCCAGGGTGCCGTCCGCCGCCAGGTCCGGGCTGCTCAGCCACATCCCGGCCTGCGCCTCACCCGCCGCCAGGCCGGCGGCCAGGGTCAGGGCTATCGCCAGCCGGCGCGGCATGCTCACACCCGTTCCGACAAGCGCCGCTCCCGCAAGGGGCGCTTCACCCGGGCCAGGTTCTCGCCCATGGCCGTCCCCTGGCGCAGGGCGACGGCCACCTGCAGCACGTCGATGACGGCCAGATGCGACAGGCGCGAGGTGCGCGGGGTGTAGATGCTGGTGTCCTCATCCACATCCACCAGCAGGGGCACGGTCGCCCGTTCCGCCAGCGGCGACCCGCCGGAGGTGATGGCCACCACTGGCGCGCCGCCGTCCAGCGCCAGATCGACGGAGCGCAGCAGCTCCCGCGTGCGGCCGGTGTGGGAAATGGCGATGACGGCGCCGTCGGGGCCCAGGATGCTGGCGGCCATGGCCTGCACATGCACGTCGGTATGGGCGATGACGGGCACGCCCAGGCGGAAGAACTTGTTCTGCGCGTCCTGCGCCACGACGCCGGAGGCGCCGAACCCGTAAATCTCGATGCGGCGGGCGGCGGCCAGGATGTCCACCGCGCGGCTCAGGTTTTCGGTGTTCAGCTGGTTGCGCATGCGGGAAAAGGCGCTGATGGCCCGGCCGATGACCTTGGCCGCCACCTCCGCCACCGGGTCGTCGGGCATGAGGTCGGCATCGACGAAGGGCGTGCCCGTGGCCAAGTCCTGCGCCAGGCGCAGCTTGAAGTCCTGATAGCCGCTGCACCCGATGGACCGACAGAAGCGCACCACGGTGGGCTGGCTGACATCAGCCTCGCGCGCCACCTCCGCCACCGAGGCGGTGACGACGGCGTGCGGCCGCTTCAGGACGATTTCCGCGATCTTGCGCTCCGAAGGACGCAAGCCGTCCATCATCCCGCGTATGCGACCCAGCATGAAGCTAACCCCCGACCCTGCCGATGACGTGGCGAAGGAACCAGGCACGCTGCCGCGGCGGCGTTCCTTCCCGTTTGTAGTGAAATTACCGGAAATTGTGCGGCCGTGTCACGCGCGCCGTGGCACTGGTTCCATAAGGGCTAAAAACCGGCCACCCGCTGTACCGTCCAGAACAGCCCGGTGGCGGCGATGACGGAGGAGGCGGGGATGACCACGCGGCGGCGATACCAGGGCTTGTCCTTGTGATCCCCGGAAGCGCAAACGAAGGCCACGGTGCCATAGGCGGCGGCGATGATGGACAGTTGCGCCAGCTCGATGCCGGCGTTGAAGCTGACCAGGGCGGGGATGATGTCGCGTCGGGCCAGGCGCAGGTCGGCCAGCGCGCCGGCGAACCCCATGCCGTGCAGCAGGCCGAAGCCGAAGACCACCAGGGGCCGCCACGGCGTCAGCCGCGCGGTCAGCAAATTCTCCACCGCGACGTAGGCGACCGACAGGGCGATCAGCGGCTCCACCACCCGGGACGGCAGGCTGATGACCCCGTACAAGGTCAGGCCCAGGGTGACGGAGTGGGCCAGGGTGAAGGCCGTGACCTGCACCAGGATGGAGCGCAGGCGCGTGGTCAGCAGGAAGATGCCCAGCACGAACAGGATGTGATCCAATCCCTCCGGCAGGATGTGCAGGAAGCCCAGCCCCAGATACTGGGCCGCCAGTTGGGGCAGGGATGCGGGTGCCGTATCGGCGGCTGTGGCGAAAGGGGCGCTGGTGGCGTCGCCCTCCAGCCATTGGGTCCGCGCCGCGCCGCCGGCGGCATCGGTGAAGACGACGCCGTAGGTGCTGTGCACCAGGCCGTAGCGCCAGGTGATGGCGCGGGTGCCCGGCGGCAGGGTGCCGCTGGCCCGCAGGACCACGAAGGCCGGCAGGGTGATGTCGCTGGGCATCTCCACCCGCTCCACCATCACAGTGGTGGGCCGGGGGGTGCCATCGGCACGCACCTCCACCTGGGCGGCGATGGCGGCGCTGTGGCCGGGCAGGATGGCGGCCGCCCGCTCCGCCGTCAGATCGTGGCTCAGCGGCTGGCCGGCCGCCGCCTCCAGCCGGTTCACCAGCGCGGTGGGGGCCGTTGTGATGACGGCGGACCAAGTGTCCCCGGGGCCCATCGACAGCTGTACCTGCGTGGTGCCGATCTCATGGGCCTGGGCGGCGCCCCCAAGCCATGCCAGCACCAGCAGCGCGGCGCGCAGCCGGCGGATCATGACGCCCTCCCGGGCGCGGGCTGGGCTGGGCCGGGCCAGTCGAAGGTCAGTGAGGCCCAATGGCTTTCCCAGTCCCGCGCGTGCAGCCAGCGGGCCAGCATGCCCGCCCGCACCATGTGCACCGACCGCACCAGCCAGACGCCGCCGCGCCGCAAGGGAAAGGTGAACGCGCCCCGCGCGTCGCTGCGGGTGGCCAGGCGCGCCGTCGGTTCGCCCTGCAAATGGGCGGTGACGACCGCGCCCGCCACCGGGTGGCCCTGGAACAGCACATGGCCGCGCAGGGGCGCGCCGCCGGGCATGGTGGGGTCGGTGTCGGGCACGATCTCATAGGTGAAGCCCAGGGGGCGGGTGACGGCGGGATCGGGACCGGCGCCGGTCAGCAGCGACTTGGCATAGCGGTAAAAACATTCGCGGCCGGCCAAACCGCTTTCGCCCCGCCGTTCCCGATCCGCCACGATGGGGTCCAGCCCGTATTGCCGCAGATAGGCGGTGAAGCGGTCGGCCGGCAAGGTAAGGTCGCTGCCGGTGCTGGTGTAGGCGATCAGCGCCGTGGCCCGGCCATCAGCCCGCACGAAGCCCGCCGGATCGATGTTGTCGGCACCGCTGATCGCCTGTTCCTCTCCCGCCTGGCGGATGAAGAAGCGATCGATCAGGCTGGCGGTGCGGGGCACCGGGTCGCCGATGAAGTCCTCCCCCACGCGCAGGCCCACAGCCACGGCGGTGCCGGGACCGGGCCGGAAGGACGACGGCTCGATCCAGAAGTCGTGCGCCAGGGCGCCAGCCCCCCAGGCGAGCGCCCACAATGCCAGCAGCCCGGCCAACCCTCTCCGCGGCCCACGCCGGGACATCGTCATCAGGCGTCGACCCGGCGCCACCACCACCGGACCAAATGCCGGATCAGGTGCCGGATGATCTCCACCACCGCCCACGCCACCAGGAACAGCACGACCAGGCCCAGGATGACCCAGGGCAGCACGCTGTGGGCGTTGGAGGGCGCCGGCTTCTGGTCCGGCCACTGCTGGGCCAGGTAGGGCCACTCGGCGGTGAAGGGCTTGTCGTTCACGGTGGCGCGGGGCCAGCCGCCCTCGATGAAGGAAATCTCCTGCAGCAGGCAGTCGCCAAAGGCGCAGGTCTGCGCCACCACGTCATCGGTCAGCAGGCGGCCGTTGGGATACCCCACCGGGAAACGGTCGGTGTAGACCATGACGTCGGGCTGCAGATCGTAGGGTCGCAGCTGCAGGGTGAACTGCAGGAAGTCGGCCGCCGCCACCGCCCACCATTCCTTGGCGCTGTGCAGGTAGTTGTAGATGGTGTCCAGCTTGGCCTTGCGCGCCATCAGCGCCTTCAACTGGTCCTTGGGGGCCATGGTGTTGATGAAGCCGAAGCGCGGCAGCTGGGTGCGGATGGACCGGCCGACGTGATCGATCTCCGTCCCGTCCTTCGCCGTGGTGCCCCACAGGATGAAGTCGTGCTGGTCCGCCGGGAACGCGCTCTTGGGGATGCGCATGACCATGGCGATGACGTTCTTCTTGAAGAAGCGCGGGAAGACGAAGGGATCGTCGCGCACGCCGAAGTAGGTCTTGATCTTGTCGGTGTCCTTCAGCCCCGTGTAGGTGACGCTTTTCAGCGTCACGTCATCCTGCAGTTTCACCTTGATGGTGACGTCGGGATGGATCTGGTCGGGCACCAGCACGGTGCCGCCATAGCGGGCACGGATGGCCGCATCCTGGAAGGACAGCGGCGTGGTGAGATCCATATGGATCTCATAGTCGTACGGCGCCAGGTCATAGGGCTTGGGGGCCAACAGGGCGCGGTTGACGTCGAAGATCAGGATCATGTCGTCCCCGTCCGGGTAGAAGAACAGATCCGTGATGTTGGCGGTCGGGTCCGTCAGGTTCGTGGGGTCGGCATGGTCCGATGCGCGTGCCGGTTGTGGTGTGCCGAGGCCCAGCAGCACCAGAACGGCCGCCCCCATGATTCCCGCCCGTGGCAGCGCCTTCTTTAACGTATTCAAGCCCATGGCCTGTAGGAACCGATGGCCCATCCTCATCCTCCGTCAATCCCGCCGCTGGCGGCTATTGGGTATCAACCATCTGATTATGAAGGAAAATGCTCGATATCCCGGCTTCCCTGCCTTCCAGAGCGCCTACCTCTTTCTAGGCATGACCACTGCACTTTAGGGATGGGATCGCCTTATGCATTTCGAGATAAACGGTATAATAACCTGATCAACATTTCCTGTAAGTTGTAGGTTTGGCTTGAGCCTAGTTCGCCCGGCGTATAATGTCCAGACCAACGAACAACCTTTCGGGGTGCGAGGTGGGGCATGAAGCGGATTGGTTTGGGGGCCCTGGCGGCCTTGCTGGCGGCGGGAATGCTGCTGTCGGGATGCGGTGACAAGCAGGTGGTGGACGAGGCCCGGCAGGCCGGGCGCGCGGCCGACACCTTCCCCGCTGCGGACGAGGACTATTTCAAGGACATGGATGGCGGCTACAAGCTGACCCAGACCGAAGTCATCGGCCGCAACAACTGGATCGTGTGGACGGCCGGCAACGACCGCTTCTGGGATGTCATCACCGACACCGCCTTCGGCAACTTCGACCTGCTGAAGACCATTTCCAGCCATCCCTCCATGGCCTTCGGCCGCCACAACCGCTTCAACCAGCTGGGCCTGATGAACGAGCCCTGCTTCGTGGAACCGACGGGCCCGTCCGAAGATCAGTTCGGCCTGTGGCTGGACCAGCGGGTGAAGGACGGTCCCAATTGCCCGGCCGATCCCTTCGCCAATGAGAAGAAATATCCCGGCGTGAAGATCGGCGCCCGGGGCACCACGGTCCCCGTGGGCTCCTTCTACGGCTATCCCACCGGCATCATGGGGCTGCGCCTGTTCCCCAACCCCGCCTTCGATGAGAAGGCGAAGAAGCGCTGGGATCCGGTGCGCTACTACACCGACCCCAGCTACTACAACGACAAGACGCTGGTGCGGCCCTACCGCGTCGGCATGGCCTGCGGCTTCTGCCATATCGGGCCCAGCCCGACCAATCCGCCGGCCGACCCGGAAAACCCGAAGTTCGAGAACATGAGCGCGGTGGTCGGCGCCCAGTATTTCTGGATCGACCGCATCTTCGGCTGGAACTACGGCAAGCCCGGCTCGCCGGAGCGCGAGAAGAACGAGCGCAACTACCTGATCCAGCTGGTGCACACCTCCCGTCCGGGGGCGCTGGACACCTCGCTGGTCTCCACCGACTACATCAACAACCCGCGCACCATGAATGCCGTCTATGGCCTTGGCGCCCGCATGAAGCTGGCCATGGAGCGGGGGCAGGAAACCCTGGGCGGCGGGGAGCTGAACAACAAGTTCCTGCCCGGTGACTTCAACGACGCCACCCGCCAGGTGCAGACGCCCCACGTGCTGAAGGACGGGTCGGACAGCGTCGGTGTCCTGGGCGCGCTGAACCGCGTCTACATCAACATCGGCCTGTTCAGCGAGGAATGGCTGCGCCATTTCAACGCCCTGTTCGGCGGCGTGCCCAACACCGCCATCCAGATTTCCGTGGGCCGCGCCAATTCCAGCTATTGGCAGGCGACGGAGGCGCAGACGCCGGCCTTGGCCGCCTACTTCCTGAACAAGGACATCCAGAAGGGCCACAAGCTGGCCGACGCGCCGGGCGGTGCCTCGCTGATCGCCCTCGACTCCGCCGTCCTCGACCGGGGCAAGGAGGTGTTCGCCGAGACCTGCGCCGGCTGCCACTCCAGCAAGCAGCCGCCGGTGCCGAAGGATATCGACTTCGCCACCTGCAACGGCCCCAACTACCTGGCCTGCTGGGACAAGTACTGGTCCTGGGTGAAGTCGCCCGAGTTCAAGGAGAAGATGAAGCAGATCGTGAAGTCGCCCGATTTCCTGGACGGGAACTACCTGTCCACGGACATGCGGGTGCCGGTGACCCTGTTGCAGACCAACGCCTGCAGCCCGCTGGCCACCAACGCCATCGCCGGCAACATCTGGGACAACTTCTCCTCCGACTCCTACAAGCAGCTGCCGTCGGTCGGGACCATCAAGATCCACGATCCCTTCACGGGTGAGGAAAAGGACTACGTCATGCCGGCCGGCGGCCGCGGCTACACCCGCGTGCCCTCGCTGGTGTCCCTGTGGTCGACGGCGCCCTATCTGGTGAACAACTCGGTGGGTGAGTTCGTGAACGACCCCTCCGTCGCCGGGCGCTTGCAGTCGTTCAACAGCTCCATCCGGCAGATGCTGTGGCCGGAGCGGCGGGCCCACGACAAGTTCCTGGGCGACAAGGGCGTGTTCCTGATCGACCGCACCTCGGTCAACAGCTACCTGGTCGTTCCCGGCGGTTTCCTGCCCGACTTCCTCAAGCCGCTGCTCAGCCCGCTGCACCGCTGGCTGCCCAGCATCTTCGGCGATGGCGACCTGATGGTGGGCCCCATCCCGAAGGACACGCCGGTCAACCTGCTGTCCAACACGGAACTGTACAAGGACGACGCCACCCTGGCGCAGAACCTGCCCCGCTATGTCGAGCTGTTCCAGCTGCTGAAGAAGGCGACCCACGACCTGAAGCAGCTGCCCCCCAACGCGACGGACGAGGAGGCGCGCAAGGTGTTCGCCAACCTGCGGGCTCCGCTGCTGAGCTTCAGCAAGTGCCCGGATTTCGAGGTCAACCGCGGCCACTACTTCGGCACCAGCTTCACGACCGAAACCACGGCGCTCAGCGATGCCGACAAGGAAGCGCTGATCCAGTTCCTGACGACCTTCTGATCATCCTCCGTCCACCGCCGGCCTCCAGCGCAAGGGGGCCGGCGGCAGGGGCGGCAAATCCACGGCCAGGCACGGGGGATAGGCTATGGCAAACGTGAGCGATACGTCCGCTGAGTATGATTTCATTGTCGTCGGCTCGGGCGCCGGCGGCGGCACGGTGGCGGCCCGCCTGGCGGAGGCGGGGTATTCCGTGCTGGTGCTGGAGGCAGGGGGCGACCCGCGCAAGAGCCAGGGCGGCGATCCCGCCTATCCCGACGACAACCGTTTGCCGGATGATTACGACGTGCCGGTGTTCCACCCCTTCGCGTCCGAGAACACCGGCATGCGCTGGGATTTCTTCGTGCGCCACTACACCTCCCAGGCGGCACAGACGGCGGACCCGAAATACGTCCAGGATTTCGAGGGCAAGCCCGTCAACGGCATCCTCTATCCCCGTTCCGGCACCCTGGGCGGCTGCACCGCCCACAACGCCCAGATCATCGTCTATCCCAACAATGAGGATTGGCAGTTCATCGCCGACCTCACCGGTGACGCCAGCTGGCAGCCCAAGGCCATGCGCCGCCTGTTCAACAAGCTGGAGAACTGCCATTACCGCTGGCCCTATCGCCTGCTGTATTGGCTGAGCTTCGGGCTCATCAATCCCACGGGCCACGGCTTCCGCGGCTGGCTGCACACCCAGAAGGCCATCCCCTTGCAGGCGTTGGGGGACAAGCCCCTGATCCAGGGGCTGCTGGACTGCGCCAAGGCGGTGCTGCGGCGCGAGCCCAACCCCGACCAGGGCTTCGAATGGCTGCTGGAGGGGCAGGGCGACCCCAACGACGTGCGCCTGGTGAATGCCGACGCCTTCGGCCTGCGCTACGTGCCCCTGTCCAACCACAACCACGCCCGCACCGGCACGCGCGAACGCCTGCTGGACGTGGCGGCCCGCCATCCCGACCGGCTGCACATCGAGCTGGACGCCCTGGCCACGCGGGTGCTGTTCGATGACGACAAGCGCGCCATCGGGGTGGAATACCTCAAGGGCGAACGGCTGTACGCCGCCTCCTACGAGCAGGCGCCCGGGGGGGAACGCCGCGCCGTTTACGCCAAGCGCGAGGTCATCCTGTCGGGTGGCGCCTTCAACACCCCGCAGTTGCTGATGCTGTCCGGCATCGGGCCCAAGGAGACGCTGGCCAAGTTCGACATCCCCATCCTGGTCGACCTGCCGGGCGTGGGCCGCAACATGCAGGACCGGTACGAGGTGGGCGTCGTCAATGAGATGACCGAGGATTGGGAGGTGCTGAAGGGCGCCAAGTTCGCCCCCGGCGATCCCCAGTACAAGCAGTGGAAGGACAGCCGCGAGGGTGTCTACACCACCAACGGGGCCGTGCTGGCGGTGACCAAGCGCTCCTTCCCCGAACGGCCCATGCCGGACCTGTTCTGCTTCGGCCTGCTGGGCCTTTTCCGGGGCTATTTCCCGGGATACTCGGCCCTGTTCCCGGCGCACCTCAACATGCTGACCTGGGCCATCCTGAAGGCCCACACCCTGAACCGCGGCGGCGAGGTCACCCTGCGCTCCGCCGACCCGCGCGACACCCCCTACATCAACTTCCATTACTTCGAGGAAGGCACGGACAAGGAGGGGCAGGACCTGGACAGCGTGGTGGAGGGCATCCGCTTCGTGCGCGCGGTGACGCGCAAGCTGTACGACCAGGGCATCGCCAAGCGGGAACTGCTGCCCGGACCCGAGATCCAGACGGATGAACAGCTGAAGACCTTCGTGCGCGACCAGGCCTGGGGGCACCACGCCTCCTGCACCTGCGCCATCGGCAGCGCCACGGGGGGTGGCGTGCTGTCCAGCGACTTCCGCGTCCATGGCGTGCGGGGGCTGCGGGTGGTTGACGCCTCCGTTTTCCCGCGCATCCCCGGCTACTTCATCGTCAGCGCCGTCTACATGATCGGCGAAAAGGCGGCCGAGGTGATCATCCAGCAAACCCGCCGCACGCAGACCCGCAGCCGCTCGGCGCGGGCGTGAGAGACCAGGGGGCAAACCAATGACCAATCCGCTCAGCACCATCGAGGTCTTGCGCGCCGAGGCCAAGGAAATCCATGGCGACCACGCGCTCGACGGGGTGCAGGACGACCAGCTCAACCTGGGGCTCAACGCCCTGGAATCCACCGCCCTCTGCCTGTCGGGCGGCGGCATCCGCAGTGCCACCTTCGCCCTGGGCATCATCCAGGCGCTGGCGGCGCGGCCCCGGCCCTGCAAGGACTTCCGCCTGCCGTCGCCGGACAAGGCGCTGCTGGGGCAGTTCAACTATCTGTCCACCGTGTCGGGCGGCGGCTACATCGGCAGCTGGCTGTCGGCCTGGCTTTCCCGCCAGCCCTATGCCGATGTGCTGCCGCAGCTGAACACGCGCGGTCATGAGGTCAGCGCGGTGGAGCCGACGGCCATCGGCGACCTGCGCCGCGACAGCAACTATCTGACGCCCAAGGTGGGCCTGGTTTCCGCCGACACCTGGGCGGCGGCGGCCATGATCCTGCGCAACCTGGTGCTGAACTGGGTGCTGCTGATCCCCCTGTTCCTTCTGAGCCTGGTGGTGGTGAAGCTGGCGGCGGTGGGTGTGGCCTGGCTGCCCCATCCCTTCGGCGACCAGAAATACGGGGTGGCGCTGGCCATCCTCGCGGCCATTTCCCTGGTCCTGGTCCTCACGGGGCTGCGCTTCACCTTGCGCAGCATGCGGCTCAGCGGCACAGCCAGCGCCACGCAGGAACAGTTCCTCTGGGGCAACCTCCTGCCCATGTTCTTGGGCGGGGTCGCCTGGACCGGGGCGCTGGACACCACCATCGGCTATCAACTGCTGATCGTGACGCCGCTGGCCGACCTGCTGGTCTTCGGCGGGCTGTTCGGGGTGGTGGTCTATGGCGCCGCCCAGGTCGTCACCCTGGTGACAACGGGTGAGTTCTTCAGCGCCCTGCTGGACCTCGGCCGCTGGGCGCGGCTGAAGCATCGCACCACCTGGGGCTGGCTGGTGGCTGGCTTCGCCTATGGCGCCTTCCTGGGCTTTGGCGCCCACCTGCTGGGCTCCGGCGGCGATGCGCCCTTGCGCCTGTTGCTGCTGCTGATGTTCGCCACCCCCTGGCTGCTGCTGTCGCAGCTGGTGGCGGAAACCTGCTACGTGGCCCTGACCAGCAACACGCCCCGCTCGGACGAGCAACGGGAGTGGTTCGCCCGCTCGGCCGGCTGGTACCTGGCGGTCTGCCTCGCCTGGATCGCCGGCGTGGCGCTGGCCCTGCTGGGGTCGTGGACGGCGGGGCAGGTGGAACGGGGCGCCGACGCCCTGTTCGATTGGCTGGTGGCCGGTGGCGGCGCCACGGCGGTGATCGGCTGGCTGACGGGCGCCAGCGGCCGCAGCTCGGCCCAGCCCGCCACCCAGGCGCCCAACCGCAGCCCGGTGGCCTTGCTCTACAGCGTGGTGGCCAGCCTGGCGGCGCCCTTGTTCTTCGCCCTGCTGCTGGTGGTCGGCTCCGCCGTCATCGACCTGGTGGTGTTGCGCGACTCCCTGTTCACCTACCTCATCTCCTACGGCAACTACGTGCCGCTGCCGGACAGCACCGGGTCGGTGCTGTTCCAGGGCATGGCGGAGCCGCAGGACCGCAGCATGGTGGTGCCGCTGCTGCTCATCGCCGCCGCCATCCTGGGCGCCATCGCCTGGTTCGCGTCGAAATACATCAACATCAACCGCTTTTCCCTGCACGGCCTGTACCGCAACCGGCTGGTCCGGGCTTTCCTCGGCGCCTCGCACATCGGGCGCAAGCCCGACCGCTTCACCGGCTTCGACATGGACGACAACCCGCCCATGGCGGCGCTGTGGCCCGAGGACCGGGCCCGGCGCACGGGTGACCTGTGGCGGCCCTTCCACGTGCTGACCACCACGCTGAACATCGTGTCCACCCGCAATCTGGCGTGGCAGCAGCGCAAGGCCATGCCCTTCACCATCAGTCCCCTGCACAGCGGGGCGGCGTCGCTGTGCCCCTTGTTGGACCAGCCGGGCGGCACGCTGGCGACCTACCGCGGCGCCTATCGCCCGTCCGCCAAGTACGGCGGCGCCTCGCACAGCGGACGCCAGTGGATCCTGTGGCCCTTCCTGTGGCGCAAGGCGCGCCGCCCGGTGGAAGAGGATGAGCAGAACACCGGCATCACCCTGGGCACGGCCATGGCCATTTCCGGTGCCGCCGTGAATCCCAACATGGGCTATCACTCCTCCCCCACCGTGTCCCTGCTGCTGACCCTGCTGAACGTGCGGCTGGGTTGGTGGCTGGGCAACCCGTCGCCGGTCGGCGACAAGTCCTGGTACCGCAACGGGCCGCCCACGGCCGCCCTGCCGCTGGTCAAGGACGCGTTCGGCCTGACCACCGACACGCAGCCTTATGTCAACCTATCGGACGGAGGCCATTTCGAGAACCTGGGGCTGTATGAGATGGTGCGGCGCCGCTGCCGCTACATCGTGGTCAGCGACGCCGGCTGCGACCCGACCTTCACCTACAGCGATCTGGGCGACACGGTGCGCAAGATCGGCATCGACTTCGGCATTCCCGTCCGCTTCCATGACTTGCAGGCCATGAAGCCGCGCCCAGCCAACCCGGCGGAGGTGCTGGCCAACGTGCCCTATCACGCCATGGGCATCATCGACTACGCGGCCGCCGACGGCCCGACCGCCAAGCCGGGCATCCTGCTGTACGTCAAGGCCAGCTTCCACAACTGCGAGGAAAGCGCCGGGGTCAAGGCCTATGCCAACAGCCACCCTACCTTCCCGCACGAGTCCACCACCGACCAGTGGTTCTCCGAAAGCCAGTTTGAAAGCTATCGGTCGCTGGGCTTCGAGATCATGGACAGCATCCTTGCCGAGGCCCAGGGCTGCGCCACCGATCTGGCCACCCTGAAGCAGATCCTGGATCGCCTGGCCGAGCCCGCGCTGAAAGAGGCGTGTGACGAGTGTGATCCGCCGGTCATCGCTGGCGCGTGAGGACACGGAGCTTGGCCATGGCCCGGGTCAGCGCACCTTGGTCTGAACGGAACAAGGTATCGCCCTTGCATCTTTAGGGGCGGGGATGGGCCGCACGGTAGGCGGGTGGCCCATCCCGGCTTCGACACTGAGCGGGGAGGCACACCTTGGACACGCTGGAGCCGGATTCGGCGCCATCCGCAACCGCGACCGGCCCGCGCAAGCCCCGTACCATTTGGCAGTGCCTGGGCCCCGGACTGGTCACCGGCGCCTCCGACGACGACCCCAGCGGCATCGCGACATATTCCCAGGCGGGCGCCCAGTTCGGCTATGGCTTGGCCTGGACGCTGGTGCTGACCTATCCGCTGATGGCGGCCATCCAGGAGATCAGCGCCCGCATCGGCCGGGTGACGGGCCACGGCATCGCCGGCAACCTGCGCCGGCATTACCCACCGCTGACCATCAACGCCATCGTCTTCCTGCTGGTGGCGGCCAACGTGGTCAACATCGGCGCCGACCTGGGCGCCATGGCGGCCGCGTTGGGCCTGCTGATTGGCGGGCCGCAGTGGTTGTACGTCATCGCCTTCGGCGGGGCGTCGGCGGCCCTGCAGATCCTGGTGCCCTATTGCCGCTACGTCTCCATCCTCAAATGGCTGACCCTGTCCCTGTTCGCCTATGTCGCCACCGTGCTGGTGGTGCCCATCCCGTGGGGCGAGCTGGGGCGAGCCATCGTGCGGCCGCACGTCGCCTGGGCCTCCCCCGACTATCTCGTGGCGGTGGTGGCCGTCTTCGGCACCACCATCAGCCCCTACCTGTTCTTCTGGCAGGCAGATCAGGAGGTGGAGGAGGAAAAGGACGACCCCGCCGCCCAGCCCCTGAAAAAGGCGCCGGAGCAGGGGCCGGAAGAACTGCGGCGCATCCGCCTCGACACCTATATCGGCATGCTGCTGTCCAACGGTGTGGCCCTGTTCATCATCATCACCACGGCCGCCACCCTGCACACCCACGGCGTCACCGACATCCAGACATCGTCGCAGGCGGCGGAGGCGTTGCGGCCCATCGCCGGCACTTTCGCCTTCGCCATCTTCGCCCTGGGCATCATCGGCACCGGCCTGCTGGCCCTGCCGGTGCTGGCGGGTTCGGCGGCCTATGCGCTGGGGGAGGCGCGGCGCTGGCCGGTGGGCCTGGCGCGGCCCTGGAACAAGGCCAAGGCCTTCTACGGCGCCATCCTGGCCGCCATGGCCGTGGGTTCGGTCATGAACGTCATCGACATGGACCCGGTGAAGGCCCTGTTCTGGAGCGCCGTGGTCAACGGCCTGGTCGCGGTGCCGGTCATCGTCATGATGATGCGTATGGCGACCAAGCGCGAGATCATGGGCGACTTCGTCCTGCCGCCGGGCTTGCGCGCCCTGGGCTGGGCCTGCATGGCCGCGATGGCGGTGGTCGACACCGCCATGGTGGTCACCTGGTTCGTTTAGCCGTGCGCCAGCTTCAGACCGGCGATGCCGGCCACGATCAGGCCGATGCAGGCCAGGCGCAGGGCCGTCGCCGGCTCGTTGAACAGGACGATGCCGGCGATGACCGTGCCCAGGGTGCCGATTCCCGTCCACACCGCGTAGGCCGTGCCCAGTGGCAGGGTGCGCAGGGCCAGGCCCAGCATGCCGAGGCTGACGCCCATGGCGGCGAGGGTGAGGACGGACGGGATGAGGCGGGTGAAACCCTCAGTGTATTTCAGGCCCACGGCCCAGCCCACTTCGGACAGGCCGGCCAGCAGCAACCATAGCCAAGCCACGGCGGTTCTCCGGTGTGTTTGGGAAGGGGCGGGGGCGTTCCCGGTCGGGAAAGCATGGCGGCCCGGAACCGGAATGCCAAGATTATAAAAAAGAGAAAGACTTTAGTGACGCATGTCTCTTTAATTGAGTTCTTGGGATGGGGAGGGACGGCCATGACCGATGGGACGAACGCGGAGGGGACCGGTGCGGCGCCGGCCGCGATGGATGCGCGCGACCACCAGCGGTGGGATGAATGGCAGGAAGATCTGCGCATCATGCTGAGCTATGCCGCCGGCCGGGGCCTGGCGCTGGAGCGGGCGGTGATCGACACGGCGGTGCGCGTCACCGCCATCCCGCCGGAGCGGTTGAGCCTGGAGGATAAGCAGGAGCTTTGGGTGGCCTACCAGGCACTGTCGGTGGTGATCGCCCCGGCCACCAGCGCCAGCCTGCGTCATCTGCGGGAGTTTCGGCGCGACATGGGCCTGGCCGGCTGGTGGCACTCGCTGACGCGGGCGGGGCTGGTGCAACGGACCATCCGCAGCGGCGTCGCCTGGCTGGTGGGCGTGGCGCTGGTGACGGCCATCGTGCAGATACACGCCGTCAATGGCACCAACCTCCTGACCCAGACCGGCGTGCGCAAGCTGCTGTTCATCGAGGGCGCGGTGGCGCAGCGGCCCATGGACGATACGGCCGCCGGCGGCGGCGGTCCCACCCAGGCGGCGGCCGAGGAGCCCCTGGTGCAGTTGCGGCGGCATGCTGCGGCGCAACTGCTGGCGCCGTGGATCTGTCATCCGCTGTCCCGCGTCGTCACGCTCAGCTTCGATGCCCACGGCTATTGCCAGCGGCGGGAGACGGTCTCGACGGTTTCCCCGGCGGCGCCCGTAGGCGCCTCCTCGGAGGATCCCGACACCATCCTGCTGCACACGGTAGAATTGGCCTGGAGCGCCGGCACGGCACTGACCCTCTACGTCCTGCCCGCCCTGTTCGGCCTGCTGGGCGCCTGCGCCTATATCGCGCGGGTGCTGACGGACGCGGTGGTCAACGCCTCCCTCCTGCCGCAGTTGGGCTTTCGCATGGTGCTGCGCCGGGCGCTGGGCCTGACCCTGGGGCTGTCCACCGGGCTTTTCTACAAGAGCGTGGTTGCCACCATCGAGCCCACGGCCTCGGCCCAAATCTCGCTGCTGGGCGCCGCCTTCCTCGCGGGCTACAGCGTGGAGGCGGTGTTCACCATGTTCGATTCCGCCGTCGACAAGTTGCGCGACGTGTTCAAGGCGCGCGACACCGCCCCGCGCCCTGCCGCCCTTGGGGCCGCCGCCCATCGGCAGGCGGCCCCCAAGGTGGCGGAGGGTTGAGCCGGACTTAGGCGGAGGGGGCCGCCACGGCGGGCAGCGGCAGGTGGATGCCGCATTCCGTCTTGCCCAGGCCGGCCCAGCGGCCGGACCGTCCGTCCTCGCCCGCGGCGACGCGGTCGGTGCAGGGCATGCAGCCGATGGACAGGTAGCCGTCGGCCTCCAGCGGATGGTGGGGCAGGTCGTGGCGGTCCATGTAGGCCACCAAATCGTCGCGGCCCCAGTCCGCCAGGGGATTGATCTTCAGGCGGCCTTCGGTGGCCTCAATGGTTACAAGATCGGCCCGGGTGGCGGCCTGGAAGCGCTTGCGGCCGGTGATCCAGGCGCCAAAGCCCTCCAGCGCGCGGTTCAGCGGTTCCACCTTGCGGAAGCGGCAGCAGGCGTCCGGGTTGGTGCGCCACAACAGGCCGTCGGCGTCGCGGGAGGCCACATCCTCGGGCAGCGGCTTGATCTCACGGGCGTCGGTCAGGCCCAGCTTGGCCACCAGCTCCCGGCGATAGCGCAGGGTCTCGCCGAACAGCTTGCCAGTGTTCAGGAAGAGGACGGGCGTGGCCGGGTCGATCGTCGCCACCATGTGCAGCAGCACGGCGGATTCCGCCCCGAAGGAGGAGACCAGCGCGATCTCACCCTTCAACTCCCGCGTCAGCAGGGGTTCCAGCAGCGCCGGGCCTGTCAGGCCGGCGTAGGTCCGGGCCAAGTCGGCCGCCCGGTCGCCCACCCCGGTCACGCCGCGTGCTCCGTCGTCTTGTGGCGCGCCAGGCGCGCCATGGACAGGGGCCCGGCCACCGACACCTGATAGGCGGTGTCGATCTCCGTCAGGGCGTGCGCCCACAGGGCGGGGTCGCGGCCTTCGGGAATTTCCACCTGGGTCACGCCGCAGCGGACCAGGAACAGATACTGGTCCGGCAGGGTGTGGCCGGTGGCGCGGATGACGCCGCGATAGCCCAGATGCTCCCGCAGCTCACGCGCGATGGTGAAGCCGCGGCCATCGCGGAACTTGGGGAAGTCCAGCGCCACCAGGGCGAAATCCGCCAGATGGTCCGCGATGTCCTTGGGGTGCTGGTTGCTGGCCAGCCAGACGCCCAGGCCGCCATTGCGACCCGCCAGGCTGGCGCGGTCCTTGTGGAACCGGGCGAGGCTGACGATGACGGGCACGTCCGCCGCCGGCAGGGCGTCGTCATCACCCAGGCGCACCCAGGCGTCGTCGACCAGTTTCCCGGAGTCAATGAGAGGCATAGACCTTGTCCTTGAACGGGGTGTGACCGATGCGGGCCAGGGTGTCGAGGAAGCGTTCCCCGTCCTGGCGCTGTTCCAGATAAACGCCGACCACGGACTCGATGGCGTCCACCGTCTCATCCGCCGACAGGGCCGGTCCCATGATGTCGCCGATGGCACCCACCTCGGCCGCCGAGCCGCCCAGCGTCAGCTGGTAGGCCTCGACCCCCTTCTTATCGACACCCAGGATGCCGATGTGGCCAACATGGTGATGCCCACACGCATTTATGCAACCACTGATTTTAATTTTCAATTCGCCGATGTGGTGCTGCCGGTCCAGGTCGGCGAATCTTTCGGATATGCGCTGGGCCAGGGGAATGGAGCGGGCGTTGGCCAGGGCGCAGTAGTCCAGGCCCGGGCAGGCGATGATGTCGGTGATCAGGCCGGAATTGGCCTCGCCGAAGCCGATGGCCGACAGCGCCTTCCACAAGGCCGGCAGGTCGTCCTGGCGCACATGGGCCAGCACCAGGTTCTGCTCATGCGTCACGCGGATTTCGCCGAAGCTGTAGTGGTCGGCCAGGTCGGCGATGGCGTCCATCTGGTCCGCCGACACGTCGCCCGGGATGCCGCCCGCCGGCTTCAGCGTGATGGTAGCGATGGCATAGCCGGGCTGGCGGTGGGCGGCGACGTTGGTGCGGACCCAGCGGTTGAAGGCCTGGTCCTCCAGCCGCGCGCGGGCCAGGACGCCGGAAATGGGCTCCAGCGCCTCATAGGGCTGGCTGGCGAAGCGGGCGCGGATGCCGTCGATGATGGTGGGCTCCAGCCGATACTCGGCCACCGGCATGCGGGCGAACTCGGCCTCCACCTCATTGCGGAAGGCGTCGATGCCCAGTTCATGCACCAGGATCTTGATGCGCGCCTTGTAGATGTTGTCGCGCCGGCCATAGGCGTTGTAGACGCGCAGCACCGCCTCAAGGTAGGCGATCAGCTGATCTTCCGGCAGCCAGTCACGCAGCTTCTTGGCAATGAAGGGGGTGCGGCCCAGGCCGCCGCCGACATAGACCTCAAATCCCACATTACCGTCCGCGTCGCGCTTGGCGATCAGCCCCACGTCGTGGATGCAGATGGCGGCGCGGTCGGCGCTGCTGCCGGTGATGGCGATCTTGAACTTGCGCGGCAGGAACGAGAATTCGGGGTGTAGGGTCGACCACTGGCGCAGCACCTCGGCGTAGTGGCGCGGGTCCACCACCTCATCGCTGGCGACACCGGCGAACTGGTCCGAGGTCACGTTGCGGATGCAGTTGCCGCTGGTCTGGATGGCGTGCAAATCCACCTCCGCCAGCAGGTCCAGGATGGCCGGCACGTCCACCAGCTTGATCCAGTTGAACTGCAGGTTCTGGCGGGTGGTGAAGTGGCCGAAGCCCTTGTCGTACTGCCGGGCGATGCGGCCGAACTGGCGCACCTGGCGGCTGGTCAGCACGCCATAGGGCACGGCCACGCGCAGCATGTAGGCGTGGAGCTGCAGGTACAGGCCATTCATCAGGCGCAGCGGCTTGAACTCGTCCTCGGTCAGCTCACCGGCCAGGCGGCGGGCCACCTGGCGGCGGAACTGCTCCACCCGCTGCTTCAGGAAATCGCGGTCCACCTGGTCATAGTGGTAGATGCCGGCGTGGCTGGGCAGGCCGTTGGCGGGCGGGTCGATCTGGCGGGCGGCGGCGGTGGGGCTCATGACGGCAAGCTCAATGTGGTCTTCATTCATGCGGTAAGGGCGGGCACCGACTCACGCCGCCGTGGGGATGGCGTCGATGCTGGGGCCGGCGGCGCGGATCCACTCCCGCGTCTTCAGGGGGCGGGGGCCGGCGGCCTCCACGGCCACGTCCACGGCGTAGGGCTCGACCACCTCCTGCCGGGCGGCGGAGGCGCGGGCGATGCCCAGGGCCGCTTCCGCGCCGGCGGCGTCCGCCTGCACCTGGGCGTCCGCGATGCGGGTCGACCAGTCGCCGGCGGCGGTCAGCCAGACGACGGCGCCGTCCTGCAGGCGGTTGGCGGTGACGACCTTGGGGGCGTCGGTAACGCGGGCCATGGGGCTATCCTTTTCAGACGGCGGCTTTGAAACCCGTGTCCGGGGTCGTGTCCGCATCGCGGCCCGGAACGGGAACGGTGGTTAAAATGTCGGCGGCGATTTTGGCGGGGTCGGCCAGGGTCACGACCTTCCCCACGAGGATCAGGGCGGGGCCGGTCAGGTCGGCGGCCAGGGGCCCCAGCCGGTCCAGCGTGCCGACGATCAGGGTCTGGTCCGGCCGGGTGCCGTTCTCGATCACCGCGACCGGGGTGTCGGACGCCTTGCCGGCGGCGATCAGGCGATCGGCCACCAGGCCGGCCTTGCTCAGGCCCATATAGATGGCCAGCGTGTGGTCCAGGCGCGCCAGCGCCGTCCAGTCGATGGCCGGCTCCGACGGACTGCCATCGGCACCCGGGCCGCTGTGCGCCGCGCCGTGTGCCGTCACCAGGGTGATGCCCTGGGCCAGGCCGCGGTGGGTCAGGGGAATGCCGGTGGCGGCGGCGCAGCCCGCGGCCGCGGTGATGCCGGGCACCAGTTCCACCGCCACGCCGGCGGCGCGCAGCACCGCCATCTCCTCACCCCCCCGGCCGAAGACGAAGGGATCGCCGCCTTTCAGGCGCACGACGCGGTGGCCGGCCTGGGCCTCACGCACCAGGATGGCGTTGATCTCGTCCTGGCTGACGGTATGGCAGGACTTGGCCTTGCCGACATAGATGCGGCGGGCGTCGCGGCGCACATAATCCAGGATGCGGTCGTCGACCAGCTTGTCATGCACCACGACGTCGGCGTTCTGCAGCACGCGCAGGGCCCGCAGGGTCAGCAGGTCGGGATCGCCGGGGCCGGCGCCCACCAGGGCGACCGATCCCCCCTCCACCGCGTCGCCGGCGGCCGCCGCGTCCGTGTTCAGGGTTTTCACCAGCTGCTCATGCGCGCCGGCCTCATCCCCCGCCAGGAAGCGCTGGGCGATGGGGCCGTCGATGACCCGTTCCCAGAAGCGGCGGCGCGCCGTTTCGTCCGACTTCACAGCGCGGACGGCGCCGCGGAAGCTGTCCAGGAAGGTGGCCAGGCGGCCCAGGCCGGGCTCCAGCGTCGCCTCGATGCGGGCGCGCAGGCGGCGGGCCAGGACGGGGGAGGTGCCGTTTGTGGAGATGGCCACCGTGATCGGGGCCCGGTCGACAATGGCCGGCATGATGAAGGTGGAGAGGTGCGGCCGGTCCGGCACGTTGACCAGCAGGCCCCGCGCCCGGGCCAGGGCCGCGACCTTGGCGGCCTCTTCCTCATCCTCGCCGGCGGCGAACACCAGGGTCACGCCGTCCAGGTCGTCGGGGGTGAAGGGGCGGTGGCGGACCTCGGCGGCCAGGGGCGCCAGGTCGGGATGCACCTCGGGCGCCACCACCACCAGGCGGGCGCCCCGGCCTTGCGCGGCGGACCCCGCCACCAGCCGGGCCTTGCGCAGGGCCAATTCCCCCCCGCCGACGATCAGCGCCGTCTGGCCAGTCAGCGTCAGGAACAGGGGGAAGGCGGAGGACATTGTACACAAATACCATGTGGAAGCATTGGCGTTCCCTCCTAATGTGTTCGTAAACAGCATATTTGTCGAGGTTGAAGCGGGGGCACCTCCATGGGCGGCGGCGGCGTGTGGCGCGGCCGTCACAGCCGGGTCCATTATGGAAAACCACGGTATGTCAACGATCTGAGGTGCCTGGCGGCTTCCGCAGCGCGCAGGTCGGCGCCGCGTCGCAATACTGCCATGCATGGCGCCGGTGTTATGGCTGGATTATTTCACGCGCTGGAAGTGGTTAATCCGTCGTCATACAGGCAAAGCCTTGGCTCGGCTGGGGTCTGGGAAGCCAGGTTATCAGCGCGCCTCATAATAACATCAATGAACTGTTATTAATGTTTCGGTTGACACAGATTGCGGTGTCGTTTGTCATGGGCGTCAACAACACGGAAGGGGTGCGCCATCCTGTCACAGGGGGTGCCTTCGCTCCGCCAGGATGGGCCACCGGGCCCCGCCCGAACGCTTGAGGGGGATACCGAATGCATCGCAGAACACTGTTGACCGCCATGGCGGGTGCCGCCGGCGTGGCCATGCTGGGATCGGTGCGCGCGCGCTCCGCCTCGCAGTTGCTGAACGTGTCCTATGACCCGACACGGGAATTCTACAAGGAATATAACGACCTGTTCGCCAAGGAATGGGCCAAGGCGTCCGGCGGCGATCAGGTCAGCGTCAACACCTCCCACGGCGGGTCGGGCAAGCAGGCCCGCGCCGTCATCGACGGGCTGGAGGCGGACGTCGTCACCCTGGCGCTGGCCTACGACATCGACGCCATCGTCGAGAATGGCGGCCTGATCAACAAGGATTGGCAAAAGCGCCTGCCCTATAACTCCACCCCCTACACCAGCACCATCGTGTTCCTGGTGCGCAAGGGCAACCCCAAGGGCATCAAGGATTGGCCGGACCTGCTGAAGCCGGGGGTGGAGGTCATCACCCCCAACCCGAAGACGTCCGGCGGTGCCCGGTGGAACTATCTGGCGGCCTGGGGCTATGCCCGCGCCAAGGGCGGTGATGCGGCGGCCCGCGACTACATCAAGGCGCTGTTCAAGAAGGTGCCGGTGCTGGACACCGGGGCGCGTGGCGCCACCACCACCTTCGTGCAGCGCGGCCTGGGCGACGTGCTGCTGGCCTGGGAGAACGAGGCCTACCTCGCCATCCAGGAACTGGGCCCGGGCGAGTTCGAGCTGGTGACCCCGTCCGTCTCCGTCCTGGCGGAACCGCCGGTGGCGGTGGTGGACAAGGTGGTGGACCGCCACGGCACCCGCCGGGTGGCGGAGGCCTACCTGCAGACCCTGTACACCCAGCCGGCGCAGATCCTGGCGACCAAGCACTTCTACCGCCCACGTGATCCCGTGGTGCTGCAAGAGGTGGTGAACAAGTTCGCCAAGGTGGAGCTGTTCGACATCTCCACCTTCGGTGGCTGGCACGATGCCCACAAGGCCCACTTCGCCGATGGCGGCAGCTTCGACCAGCTGTACCAGCCGGGCTGAGGCCGGCCCCTTCACTTCGGTGCCAAGCGCGCCGCCGTCCGGGATGCCGGGCGGCGGCGTTTGGCATTTAGATGTAGAGGGCCGCCGCGCCTCTTCCGCATCCTGCCGTCCCAACGGTACTGTCGTCGGCTTAAAGCCACGGAAGTGGCAACAGGGAAGGGGATGGACGTGCGCAAGGGACTGTTTGCCGGCGTGGCCGGCCTGGGTGTGGCCGCGATCCTGTGGGCGGGGGCGGGACTGGCGCAGTCCCCGGCGCCCACCCCCAAGGCCTTGGAACTGGCAAAGGCGCTGGCCGACAGGGTCAACGCCGACGACCTGATGCAACAGGTGCTGGCCGCCACGGTGCAGCCGCTGACCTTCAACCTCAAGGCCGCGAATCCGGGGCGGGAGGCCGAAGTGGACGCCCTGTTCGAGCACACGCTGCTGCCGGCGTTCCGCAAGGCCATGGCGCCGGTCATCGACAGCTATGCCCAGGCCTACGCCGCGCGCTTCACCGAGGGGGAGCTGAAGACCATCCTGGACTTCTACGACTCACCCACGGGCGCCAAGATGCTGAAGGAAATGCCGCTGGTGCAGCAGCGCGGCCGGGGCCGGGCGCAGGCCCTGTTGCCCCAGGCCCTGGGGCCGGTGGTGAGCGATTTCATCACCACCTGCAAGGCCAAGGGTCTGGCCATTCCCCAAGGGTGAGGGGTGTCGGCCCGACTAGAGCTACCGATGTAAGCACCCCTGCGACATTCAGCCCAGAGTGGTGGTGGATGATGTTCGTCGGCCGGCCGCTGCGCTACCCTGGCGCACTCAATCCACCATCATAAGTGGCCGTGAGGCCAGAAGGGGAGTGCGGGTGTTTAAGAGAATTGCCGCCGGTGTGATCGGCGTGTGCATCATGGCCGCCGTGCCGGCTTATGCCCAGACCGCCGCGCCGCCGTCACCCAAGGCGTTGGAACTGGCGCATAAGCTGGTGGCCAAGACGAATGCCGCCAACCTGATGCAGCAGATCATCCCCACGGTCATCGAACCCGTGGTGCAAAAGCTGAAGATCGCCAACCCGGGCCGCGAGGCCGACGTGCAGGCGCTGGTGGACAAGCGCCTCCTGCCCGATTTCAACACGGCGATGGGGCCGTTCTTCGACGCCGTCGCCGCGACCTATGCGGAACATTTCACCGAAGCGGAACTGGGGCAGATTTTAGCCTTCTACGACACGCCGGCCGGGGCCAAGCTGGTCACCGAAATGCCGGCGCTGCTGCAACAAACCATGGTCAAGTCCAAGACCATGCTACCGCCCGTCCTGGGTAAGGTGATGAATGACTTCGCCGCCGCCTGCAAGGGCGAGGGGCTGACGGTGCCCCAGGGCTGATTCCGTTCCGAAGGGGAGGGCGGCGCCCATCGGCGCCGCCCAATCCCCAAGGCCGCTCCCCTGGCGGCGATTCGCCCTATGAGCGGCTGGCGTCCCGGCCGCATCGCCAGTAAAGTGCCCCCGCCGTTCTGATCCACCCCGTGCCGGCGCCCCATCCCGCGCGACGCCGGATGCCGCTGGGTGGTCCTGGCCCTCCCGAATGCCAAGGGGACGGGCCCCGTTGCGGATCGCGACGCTGGCATGCTGCGACTGCAAACGGCTCTCAATTTTTATAATTGGAATTATTCTAAGATGCGGCTATGGTCCTGTTCGTCGGTAGGGCGAACGCCGCAGGGCCTCGGATGGGGGCCGCGGCCGGTGCGCCCCACCGAAAACAACGCGATTGCCAACCCGCGACTGACCAATTTCAACCAGCCAAGGAATTAATGATGTCCCTCATCAATACCGAAGTGAAGCCCTTCAAGGCGACCGCTTATCACAACGGCAAGTTCGTGCCCGTCACCGAGGCCGACCTGAAGGGCAAGTGGTCCGTGGTGGTGTTCTACCCGGCCGACTTCACCTTCGTGTGCCCGACCGAGCTGGGCGACCTGGCTGACAACTACGCCGAGTTCCAGAAGCTGGGCGTGGAGATCTACGGCGTGTCGACCGACACCCACTTCACCCATAAGGCTTGGCACGACACCTCCGACACCATCGCCAAGGTGCAGTACCCGCTGGTCGGCGACCCGACCGCCACTCTGGCCCGCAACTTCGACGTCCTGATCGAGGAGGAGGGCCTGGCCCTGCGCGGCACCTTCGTGATCAACCCCGAAGGCCAGATCAAGCTGTGCGAGATCCACGACAACGGCATCGGCCGTGACGCCTCTGAGCTGCTGCGCAAGGTGAAGGCCGCCCAGTACGTCGCCAGCCACCCCGGCGAAGTGTGCCCGGCCAAGTGGACCGAGGGTGCCGAGACCCTGAAGCCCTCGCTGGACCTGGTCGGCAAGATCTGATCCCGCGCTGGTTGATGCCGGACCGGGACGGTGACGTCCCGGTCCCTGTCCGGGGGCCCTCGGGCCCCCGGACGCCTCCGGGCCATGCGCCCTTGGAGGCTTAGGTCCGGGCCGTGACGCCGCCGTGACGCTATGGGTGGCGCGCCCGCTTGAACAGTCCGCCTGCGATATTACGTTTCAAAATGCGCACCTGGCCGCCGCATGGCGCCGGTGACCGCCCCTTCTTTGCCCGCCCTTCCCCTCCCTCTCCGCCAGAAAGCCCGCCCCGATGTTGGACGCCAATCTCAAGACCCAATTGAAGGCCTACCTGGAACGGGTGAAGCAGCCGATCGAGATTGTTGCTTACCCGGACGATAGCGCCACCTCCCGCCAGATGATGGAGTTGCTGGCCGATATCGCCGAAGCCTCCACCCTGGTGAACATCAACGAGAACGTGGACGGCGCCGGCCGCCGCCCGTCCTTCACCGTGAACCGCCCGGCCGGCGACATCGGCATCCGCTTCAGCGGCCTGCCCATGGGCCACGAGTTCACCTCGCTGGTGCTGGCGCTGCTGCAGGCCGGCGGCTATCCGCCCAAGGTCAGCGACGAGGTGATCGAGCAGATCAAGGCCATCGAGGGCGACTACCACTTCGAGACCTTCATCTCGCTGACCTGCCACAACTGCCCCGACGTGGTGCAGGCGCTGAACCTGATGGCCGTGCTGAACCCCCGCATCCGCCATGAGATGATCGACGGTGGCGTCTTCCAGGATGAGGTGACCAAGCGCCAGATCATGGGCGTGCCGGCCATCTTCCTGAACGGCGAACCCTTCGGCCAGGGCCGCATGGACCTGGAGGAGATCCTGGCGAAGCTGGACACCAGCTCTGTCGCCCGTGAGGCCGCCAAGATCGACGCCAAGGACCCGTTCGACGTGCTGGTGGTGGGCGGTGGCCCCGCCGGCGCCGCGGCCGCCATCTACGCCGCCCGCAAGGGCATCCGCACCGGCATCGTGGCAGAGCGCTTCGGCGGCCAGGTCATGGACACGCTGGGCATCGAGAACTTCATCTCCGTCACCGCGACGGAGGGGCCCAAGCTGGTGCGCAGCCTGGAAGAGCATGTCCGCAGCTATGAGGTGGACATCATGAACCAGCAGCGCGCCAAGGCCCTGGCCACGGTCGACGGCCTGCATGAGGTGACGCTGGAAAGCGGCGCCAAGCTGAAGGCCAAGGCCCTGATCCTGGCCACCGGCGCCCGCTGGCGCGAAATGAAGGTGCCGGGCGAGGAGCAGTACAAGACCAAGGGCGTGGCCTTCTGCCCGCACTGCGACGGCCCGCTGTTCAAGGGCAAGCGCGTGGCGGTGATCGGCGGCGGCAATTCCGGTGTCGAGGCGGCTATCGACCTGGCCGGCATCGTCGCCCATGTCACCCTGCTGGAGTTCGACAGCCAGTTGCGCGCCGACGCCGTGCTGGTGACCAAGCTGAAGAGCCTGCCCAACGTCACCATCCTGACCCAGGCCCAGACCACCGAGGTCACGGGCGATGGCCAGAAGGTGAACGGCCTGGTCTATAAGGACCGCGCCTCGGGCGAGACTCACCGCCTGGCGCTGGAAGGCATCTTCGTGCAGATCGGCCTGCTGCCCAACACCGACTGGCTGCGCGGCACGGTGGAACTGACCCAGCGCGGCGAGGTGATCATTGGCCACCATGGTGAAACCTCCGTCCCCGGCATCTTCGCCGCCGGCGACGTCACCACGGTGCCCTACAAGCAGATCATCATCGCCATGGGCGAAGGGGCAAAGGCCTCCCTGGGCGCCTTCGACCACCTGATCCGCTCCTCAGTCCAGGCCGCCTGAGTCGCACGCGCGTCAAGTACAGCGCCCATCTGGGGTGGTGCCGGGTAACACCGGCGCCCTCTCCAGGTGGGCGTTTTCATTGGGGGAATCGGGGTTGCCGAGAGGACAGGTGACGCAGCCTTCGCGGCCTTCGTAAACTGACCGTCCTATTCCTGTCCCGGACCGTTCCACCCCATGTCCCATCCCGGCTTCATCCACCTGCGCACCCATTCCGCCTATTCGCTGTCCGAGGGGGCGATCAAGGTGAAGGAGCTGGTGAAGCTGTGCACCAAGAACGCCATGCCGGCGGTGGCGGTGACGGATACCGGCAACCTGTTCGGCAGCTTGGAATTCGCCATGGCGGCGTCGGATTCGGGCGTGCAGCCCATCGTCGGCTGCCAGATGTGGATCGGCCGCTGGGGCCCGGCGGCGACCACGCGCGGGCCGCAGCGCCCCGGCACCTTCGGCGCGGACCAGCTGGTGCTGCTGGCGCAGAACGCCCAGGGCTACGCCAACCTGATGGAACTGATCAGCAAGGCGTACATGGAGACGGAGCCGGGGTTGGAGCCCCAGGTGTCCGTGGCGGCGCTGGATGGCCACAGCGCCGGCCTGATCGCGCTGACCGGCGGCATCCATGGCGGGGTGGGGCGCCTGCTGCTGGAAGGCCAGGCCCCGGCCGCGACCGAGCTGTTGCTGGAACTGAAGCGGCTGTTCCCGGGCCGGCTCTATGTCGAGCTGATGCGGCATGACAAGGACACCGCCATCGGCCGGGCGGAGCGGCGCATCGAGGGCGCGCTGGTCGATCTGGCCTATGCCCACGACCTGCCGCTGGTCGCCACCAACGACTGCTACTTCGCCACCGCCGACATGTACGAGGCGCACGACGCCCTGCTGTGCATCGCCGACGGCGCCTTCATCATGCAGGATGACCGCCGGCGCCTGACGCCCGACCACTACTTCAAGAGTGCGAAGGAGATGCGGGAGTTGTTCGCCGACCTGCCGGAGGCGGTGGACAACACGGTGGTGGTGGCCCAGCGCTGCGCCTACATGCCGCGCAAGATCAACCCCATCCTGCCCAACTTCCCCACCGTGGAAGGCCGGACGGAGGCGGAGGAACTGCGCGCCCAGGCCCATGACGGCCTGACCTTCCGCCTGAACCGCTACGTCTTCACGGCGGAGATGACGGAGGAGGAGAAGGCGGACACGGAGAAGCGCTACCGCGAGCGCCTGGATTACGAACTGGCCGTCATCGAGCGGATGAAGTTCCCCGGCTACTTCCTCATCGTGTCGGACTTCATCAAGTGGGCCAAGGACAACGGCATCCCCGTGGGGCCGGGCCGTGGCTCGGGTGCCGGCTCGCTGGTCGCCTGGTCGTTGCTCATCACCGACCTGGACCCCATCCGCTTCGGCTTGCTGTTCGAGCGTTTCCTGAACCCCGAACGCGTGTCCATGCCCGACTTCGACGTGGACTTCTGCCAGGACCGCCGCGACGAGGTCATCCGCTACGTCCAGGCCAAGTACGGCCACGACCGCGTCGCCCAGATCATCACCTTCGGTAAGCTGCAGGCCCGGGCCGTGCTGCGTGACGTCGGGCGCGTGCTGCAGATGCCCTACGGTCAGGTCGACCGCATCTGCAAGATGGTGCCCAACAACCCGGCCAACCCCGTCACCCTGCAAGAGGCGCTGGACGGTGAGCCGCTGTTGCAGGAGATGCGCCGCCAGGATGAGACGGTGGACCGCCTGATCGGCGTGGCGCTGAAGCTGGAAGGGTTGTACCGCCACGCCTCCACCCACGCCGCCGGCGTGGTGATCGGCGACCGCCCGCTGGACCAGCTGGTGCCGCTGTACCGCGACCCCCGGTCCGACATGCCGGTCACCCAGTTCAACATGAAGTATGTGGAACTGGCCGGCCTGGTGAAGTTCGACTTCCTGGGCCTGAAGACCCTGACGGTGCTGCAGAAGGCGGTGGAGCTGATCCGGCCGCTCAACCCAGACCTGGACCTGCTGAACCTCGACCTTTACGACGAGAAGACCTACAGGCTGCTGGGCCGGGCCGAGGCATCGGGCGTGTTCCAGCTGGAAAGTTCGGGCATGCGCGACGTGCTGCGCCGCATGAAGCCCAACCGCATCGAGGACATCATCGCGCTGGTTTCGCTGTACCGGCCGGGCCCGATGGACAACATCCCCAAGTACATCAAGGTCAAGGACGGGCAGGAAGAGCCCGACTACATGCATCCCTCGCTGGAGCCCATCCTGAAGGAGACCTTCGGGATCATGGTGTACCAGGAACAGGTGATGCAGATCGCCCAGGTGCTGGCGGGCTACAGCCTGGGCGGCGCCGACCTGCTGCGCCGCGCCATGGGCAAGAAGATTAAAGAGGAGATGGAGAAGGAGCGTTCCAAGTTCGTCGACGGCGCCACGGCGCGCGGCGTGGATGCGGAGCAGGCGGGCCTGATCTTCGACCAGGTGAACAAGTTCGCGGGCTATGGCTTCAACAAATCGCACGCCGCCGCCTATGCCCTGGTCGCCTACCAGACGGCCTACCTCAAGGCCAATTACCCGGTGGAGTTCATGGCCGCGTCGATGACGCTGGATCTGGGCAACACCGACAAGCTGAACCAGTTCCGCCAGGAACTCGACCGGCTGAAGATCAAGCTGCTGCCGCCGGACATCAACAGATCGGGCGATATCTTCCGCGTGGAGGACCTGCCCAACGGCGACCGCGCCGTGCGCTATGCCTTGGCGGCGGTCAAAGGCGTGGGCGGGCCGGCCATGGCGGCGGTTGTGGCGGAGCGGGACGCGAACGGGCCCTACCGCGACCTTTTCGATTTCGCCCGCCGTCTGGACAACAAGGTCATCAACAAGCGCCAGTTGGAGAACCTGGCCGCCGCCGGCGCCTTCGACAGCCTGGTGCCCAACCGCCACCAAGTTCATTCCGCCATCGAAATCATGCTGCGCTACGCCCAGGCGGAGGCGGCGGAGCGCGAGAGCGGCATGAACAGCCTATTCGGCGCGTCGGCGCCGCTGAAGGCGCCGGAGCTGCCGCGCGTGGTGGATTGGGAGCCGCTGGAAAAGCTGCGGCACGAGTTCGAGGCCATCGGCTTCTATCTGTCGGCGCACCCGCTGGACGCCTTCGCGGCCCCGCTGGCCAAGCTGAAGGTGGTGCGCTTCGCCGACTTGGCCGGGGTCATCGCCCGTGGCGGCGGGTCCACACGCTTCCGCATGGCCGGCATCGTCGTCGCCCGCCAGGAGCGCACGGCCAAGAGCGGCAACCGCTTCGCCTTCATCGGCATGTCCGACGCGTCGGGCGTTTATGAGGTGACCCTGTTCTCCGAGGCACTGGCCCCGGCGCGCGAGCATCTGGAGCCGGGCAAGGCCGTGCTGATGACGGTGGACGTGCAGCAGAACGGGGAGGAGCTGCGCCTGACCGGCAGCGGCGTGCAGTTGCTGGAGGATGAGGTCGCCAAGGTGGCGTCCGGCCTGCGCGTGACCCTGAAGGATGAGACGCCGGTGGAAGGCTTGCAGACGGTGCTGAAGCGCCTGCCGGCGGGCCGAGGCAAGATCCACCTGATGGTGGAGGTCGACCGGCTTGAGGTGGAACTGGTGCTGCCCCAGGCCTATCAGATCAGCAGCGCCAGCCGCTCCGCCCTACGCTCCATTCCCGGCGTGATCGACGTCCAGGATATCTGAGCCCAAACGAAAAAAGGCGGCTCCCGGGATGGGAGCCGCCCCTTCATGCCTGGCGGTGGCGCCTTAGTTCATCGCGCCCTGCATGCCGCCGGACGCACGCTCGCTGTCCGGGATGCCTGGGGTGGCGCACATGGTGCTGACCTGCACCCAGCCGCCCTGGCCCTGGTCGCTGACGGGGGCGTCACCCTCGCCGGCCCGCATGGACGACTTGATGATCCACTGGCCACCCTGGCTTTCAACCCAGGTATCGATACCTTCCAGGCGACCCTTGCCCTGCGGCATGCCGAACACCACCGGGGCGGTCCACACGCGGGGCTCGGTGCCCTCCAGGCAGACCGGCTTCGGCACGGTATCGCCCGGCTTCATGGCCGTGTTCACCTTGCCGGTGCCGGTGGAGATCATGCCCCGCGGCCGGATGATGTAGGTGCGGGTTTCGGTGCTGTACGACGACGTGCTCGTCGTCGTGGCCGGGCCGATGGCCCCCTCGTCACCCATGGGGGCCGGCGGCGGGGCGTTGGCCTCGGGCGGGGCCATGGTGGTGTCATTGGGGTCGTTCGCGGCCGGGGCCCCGGTCTGGGCCAGGGCCGTGCCGCCGATCAGACCAGTGGCCAACAGCGTGGCCGCAAGCAGGTGCATCCGCATGTCCATCTCCTTCATGTTCGATCGGCCTGATCCAGGTTGGCGCGCCGCCTGATACCAAACCCCAAACAGACGGGGAGGGTTCCCGCACGCCATGGGGCGCGGGCTGGCGGCGACATCAGCCGTGAACCTGGATCGGCCATCGGTGAAACTTGGCGGTTCAATGTGCGGGCGGGAGGAATACTGTAAAGCTGCCCTGTGGTTATTGATGCCGCCGGATTGTGTCCGCCGTTGGGCCGAATCTGGATGGTGATGGGGCTTGTTTGTTACAACCCTGCCGGAAATTTCCCACCGTGGTCCGGCGTCAGGCCGCCGGGCCGGCATCCTCCGCCGCGGGGTCGTAGGCGTTGACATGGGGAATGCGGGCCAGCAGGCGGCCCAGCAGGTTGATCAGGGTGTCGACCTCGCGCGGGCTGAGGTCCGCCAACAGCCGCCGTTCCCGCTCCAGCGCCATGACCAGGATGCGGTCATGCAGATCACGGCCGGCCACGGTCAGCGCCGCTTCGCGGCCGCGGGGCTCCGCCGGGCGGAACTGGATCAGGCCACGATCCTCCATCAGGGCATAGCTGCGGCTTACGGCCGCCTTGTCCATGCCGATGATCTGGCAGATGCGGGCGGCGGTGCACCAAGGCTCCGCCACCAGGTGGACGATGATGCGCCATTCCACCACCCCGATGCCGAAATGCTTGAAGTAGAGCCGTGAGGCGCCGCTGGACAGCTTGTTGGCGATGGAGTTCAGAAAGGCCGGAACATAGCGGTCCATGTCCAGCTTGGGGCCCATGTCCAAGGTCAGGTCGTTGACCGGCAGCGCCACCGGCTGCGGGCGGGAAGGGGGCATGGTGGGTCCTGTCCTCATGCGCGACCCCGTCTTCGGGGGGTCTTGTTCCCACGAACACCAGGCCGGGGCCGAACCCCGTCCAGGCTTGTGATCGCAATGACCTTGGCACCATGGCCCGGAATGCACAAGACCCGGTTCGCGGTGCGAACCGGGTCTTGCGAGGAGAATGACGGCGCCCAGGGGCCGGCTTACTTGCTGTCGTAATCCGGGATGGACGGGAACTGGTCCGGATCCACCTTGCCGTTGCGGATGTAGTTGTTCTGCCGCTGGCGGTACAGGGACCGCATGGTGGCGTAATAGTCCACGCTGTTGCGCTTCATGTCGTCCAGGACGTCCAGGTACTGCGCGCGCAGGTCGACCGCGTACACACCGGCGCGGGTGTAGCTGGCCCAGTCGTCATGGGTGTTGCTCAGGTACCGCGACACCGGGTCGCCATAGGCCTCGACACCGAAGCCGACGGCGTCGCGCAGGGTGCTGGACCCCAGGAACGGCAACACCAGGTAGAAGCCCTCGGGCACGCCCCAGACGGCCAGGGTCTGGTCGAAGCTCTCATACTCGTAGGTCAGCCCGTGATCGCCCGCCACGTCGATCAGCCCGCCCAGCCCGATGGTCGAGTTGATCAGGAAGCGTTCGGTCGCGACGCTGGCGCCGTCCCAGTCGCCTTGCAGCAGCTTGTTGGCCAGCGTCAGGGGGGAGCGCAGGTTCCACAGCACGTTGCGGATGCCCGTCTGCGCGAAGTCCGGCACCACGGTGCGGTAGACCTTGGCGGCGGGGCGCAGCAGCACCGTGTCCACGCCCTCGTTGAACCAGAAGATGGCGCGGTTCATCCCCTCCAGCGGGTCGTTGGCGTCCTCCTCCTGCGCGGCGGCGATGGCGGCGCGCGCCTCGGCCGTCTTGGCCTCGGCCACCTCCGTGCGGGTCTCGCCGCCGCCGGCATCGGCCGCCGGCGCGGTGGGCTGGCTGGCGTCCGCCGCCGTCGTTTCCTGCGCGCGGCTGGTGGCCGGCAGCAGCAGGGGCAGCGCCAGCAGGCCCGCCAGGGCGGCGGCCTTCAGGCCCGGCCGGCGGGGCCGCGCGGTCCGGGGGGCGGCCAACGGGGCGATCAGAGGGGTGGACGGAGCAGTGGTGGAACCGGGACGCAGCATCGGGGGGATGCCTCCAGCAACGGGATAGGAAAGGCCGGAACCGGCCGGGGGTGGGATGCCGTCTGGCCTGGGCACGCGGGCCCATGCTCCATACGGATGGAACGGCCAGAACCTGTCATGCCGTCCAAACTCAACCATAACGGGGCGCCGGCCAGGCCCAAATGGGAAAATTTGCGGCCCCGTTGCCGCTTGCGCATGGCGGCTTTGTCATTTGGGGGGCGTTGTAAAAGTGTTGTTTACCAACGGGGCAGCGCCAACCATGCTGGGCGCCGGTGGGTTTCACGGCCCAGGCTGCGACAGTTTGCGCGGCCAGGGGGCGTAAAAGAGCCGATTACGCGGCTGTGCCGGGCGGAAAGAGCCACCACGCCGCACCGTTGAGACCGCGCGCTTCGCGCAACATAAAGGGACACTCGATGCATCGCCATCCCGCGCCGCGCCATCACCTCCTTCGTCCGGCTCTGCTCGGCGTCCTGGCGCTGACGGCGGCGTGCTCCAGCCATAAGACCTTCTACAACGTCACCACGCCGCTGGGGCAGACCTTGGGTCGCACCCCGTCGGAGGATGCGGCCAAGGTGGCCTTGCGCGCCTGGTTCATCCGCGTGGACAGCAACCAGGATGGCAAGCTGTCGCGTGAGGAATTCCAGGCGGAGGCCGACGCGGTGTTCGCCCATTACGACCTGAACGGCGACGGCGCCCTGAACGTGACCGAACTGGAGAAGGTGCGCCAGGCCGACCGCATGGCCATGATGGGCCAGGACGGCCGGCCGCCGCGGGGCGGGCTTGGTGGCGGACCTGACGGCAATCCGCAAGGCGCAGGCCCGGATGGAACGCCGCCCGAGGGCGGCCCAGGCGGCATGGGGGCCCCTGGTGGCAGGGGCGGCGGCATGGGGGGTGGCCGGGGCGGGGTCGACCCCATCATGGCCGCCGACACCAACCTGGATTTCCGGGTGACCCGGGAAGAGTTCCGCGCCTATGCCCAGGCCCTGTTCGAGGTCATCGATGCCAACCACGATGGCCAGTTGACGCTGGAGGAGATCGAGAAGGTCGACCTGACGGTGCAGGAGCCAGGCGGCGGCGGCCGGGGTGGCCCCGGCGGCGGCATGGGCGGCGGTGGCATGGGCGGTGGCCGTCACGGCGGTGGCGGCATGGGGGGTGGCGGCATGGGCGGCGGTCCCGGCGGTATGTGACCGTCCCGCGTCAGCCGATGAAGGCGGTCGAAATCGGCCGCCGGAATCGGTTAAGGTCCCTTCCGACAAGGCTTTGCCCCATCACGCCCCTGGCCGCTACCCGTGCGCCCCTGGGTGGTCAGCCCCTCGGAAGGATGCTCATGGACCGGTGGATCGAAAGCGTGCTGTTCGCCAGCCGCTGGCTGCTTGCCCCCCTTTACATTGGCCTGGTGGTGGCCCTGCTGCTGCCGCTCGCCGGCTTCGTCCATGAGCTGTGGCTGCTGGTCAACCACCTGCTCACCGCCACCTCGCATGAGATCATCCTGGGCCTGCTGTCGCTGATCGACCTGTCGCTGATCGCCAACCTGGCGCTGATGGTGATCTTCGCCGGCTATGAGAACTTCGTTTCCAAGATCAGCGTCGCCAGCCACGCCGACCGCCTGGAATGGATGGGCGAGGTCGACTTCGGCGGCCTGAAGCTGCGCCTCATCGCCTCCATCGTCGCCATCTCCGGCATCCAGTTGCTGCGCGCTTTCATGAGCGTCGGCGACTACAGCGACCGCGACCTGATGTGGTCGACCCTCATCCATGTGGTCTTCGTGATGTCCGGCGTGCTGCTGGCCCTGATGGACTATCTGACGGCCAAGGCCCACAAGCTGGAGCATTGAGAGGGGGAGGGGCGCGGCATGCCCCTCACGCTGCCCGCCCTTCCGCGTGCCGCGTCCGGAGTGCCGTCACCACCTGCTGGATGACGGGCGCCCAGTCGCCCTGCCTCTCCTGACGGAACAGGCGGGTGGCGGGATACCAGGGGGTGTCCTGGCTATCCAGGCGCCAGCGCCAGTCGGGCGCGAACGGCAGCAGCAGCCACACCGGCCGGCCCAGCGCCCCCGCCAGATGGGCCACCGCCGTATCGACCGTGATCACCAGGTCCAGCGCCGCCAGCAGCGCCGCCGTGTCGGTAAAGCCGTCCAGCGCGATGTCGGCCATGCCCAGCGCCGCCAGCGTTTCCTCATCCCCCTGCCGCCGATCCGTCTGCACGGGCCAGAGCGCCATGTCGGACATGGCGGCCAAGGGGCTGGCCAGGTCGGCGAGAGGGATGCTGCGCAGCCGGTCGGCCCGGTGCGCCGGGTTCCCCGACCACGCCAGGCCGACGTTGAGCGTCCCAGCGGTCACCCTGCCGCGCCAGGCGCGCACCCGGTCGGGGTCCGCCGCCAGGTAGGGCGCCGGTGCGGTCAGGTCCTCGGCCGTTCGCACCCCCAAGACCGCCGGCAGGCTCATCAGCGGCACATGCATGTCGAAGGCGGGCAGGGGCCGCCCCCGCGCCGTCACCTCCATCACCGACACTCCCGTCAGGCCGCTGCGCAGCAGGGCCAGCAGCGGCGGCTGTACCTCCAGCACCACGCGTCCGGCCTTGGCGTCACCGGCCGGCAGGCGCGCCAGGAAGCGGGCGAACTGCAGGGTGTCGCCCAGCCCCTGCTCGGCATGCACCAGCAGGGTGCGGCCTGTGAGATCCTCCCCCTGCCATTCCGGCACGGTGAATCCCCGGTCGACCAGATCCTCCACCCCGCCGCGCCAGCGCCAGCCATAGGCGGGCCAGCCCCGGGTGTCGTCGCCGGCCAGCAGCCAGGCCAGCGCCTGGTTGAAGCGTACCACGCCATTGTCCGGCGCCAGGTCGGCGGCCCGTGCATGAACGGCCAACGCCTCGTCGATCTTTCCCTGCTCCGCCAGGGCCTGTCCCAGGTTGGACAGATAGGTCGCGTCCGCCGGGGCCAGGGCGACGGCCCGGCGGTAGCTCTCCACCGCCGCTGCGCCCTGTCCCGCCAGTTGCAGCGCTGTGCCCAGATTGACATGGACGTTGGCGGCGTCGGGCGCAAGCGCCGCGGCCCGCCGGTGCAGGGCCAACGCCTGCTCAAGCTGCCCCTCCGCCTGCAGGACCAGGCCCAGGTTGGTCAGGGCGTCCGGCCACTCGGGATGCAGATGCAGGGCGCGGCCATAGGCGGCCTTGGCCTCCGCCCGCCGCGCCTGGTCGGTCAGGACGTTGCCGAGGCCCAGGAAGGCCGCGGCGTTGTCGGCGTCGCGGCGGATGGCGTCGGCATAGGCCGCCAGGGCGGCGGCCTTGTCGCCCGCCGCCTCCAGGGCCATGCCCAGCGTGACGCGGATATCGGCGTTGCCGGGGGCCAGCGCCGCCGCCATGCGGAAGGCGGCGATGGCTCCGGCCAGCTCGCCCATGCCCTGGCGCGACAGGCCCAGGCGCAGGTGGGCGTCGGCGTCGCCCGGCTGCAGGAACAGGATGCGCTGATAGGCGATGACGCTGTCGGCCAGGTGCCCCAGGGCATGGAAGGCGTCACCCAGGGCGCGCAGCGCCGCGACGTTGCCCGGCTGGGCCGCCGCCACGCCGGACAGCATCTCTGCCCCCTCCACCAGCCGTCCGGTTCGGCAGAGGATGACGCCCAGCAGGTGCAGCACGGCTGTTTCATTGGGCAAGCGACGCAGGATGACCCGGCATAGCCGTTCCGCCTCATCCAGGCGCCCGGCGCGGTCATGATGCTGCGCCTGCCCGAACAGGGCCGCCAGCTCCGGCGATACCATCAACCGTTCCTTGGATACCGCCGTCATGTCGCTGCCCCCAATTCCCCCGATGCCTGCAGTGTGGCGGGAAAGGGGGTTCGCCACCACCGGCCGGGCGGCGCCTACCCCTTGCGGAAATACCGCGCCAGCTTTGGCGTCCTCATCCGTGTAGCTAAAATTGAATCTATTTTCGCCGGCGGGGCCGGGGCGGTGCTCCGGTTGGGCGGCAGTGGTGGGGGCGGCGATGCTGAGCAGTCTGGCGATCTCCGGAGCCGGGGTGGAGTCCTTCGACTTCCGCTTCTCCAGCGGCGTGCTCACCCCCAACGACATCCTGGACAGCGCCACCACCCCGCCGGGGCGATATGTGTGGGAGGTGGCGCGCCGCACCCTGGCTGCCTGCCCGGACGCCGATGCCGTGGTGGTCGCCAACCCCATCCTGCCCATTCGCGGCAGCCGGTTGGTCAAGCTGGCGCTGGCCGGCGGGCCCTTGCCCTGCCCGGCGGTGCTGACGGACGAGGGTACCTTCCCCATCGCCTACATCCTGCCGCGCCGGCTGCTGGAGGAGGGGTTGGGGCGCTTCCTCTGCCTGCTGTCGGTCAGCCGCTCCGCCGCCGATGCCCAATTGCTGTCGCGCCTGACGGGGGGCGGCTTCGTGCCCCGGCGGCCCACCCCTCTGCGCGCCATCGGCACCCTGCCGGAAAGCACGCCCCAGGGCTATGTCCTGGGCGACAACCTGGAGGCCTGGCTGGTCCAGTGCGTCAACGCCGTCACCCTGATGCGCAAGCGCGACGATTGGCGGGACCTGCCGTTCGCCGCCCACCATCCCGGCCACGCCGGCGACGTGCTGTTCTTCAGCCTGGCCTCCCGCCTGGTCGGGGATGAGCACCTGGCCTTTCAAAGCCAGGTGGTGTGCCGCGCCTACCTGGACATCTTCCACGATTGCGGCAACCGGCTGGCGCCCATCGTGCTGGACATCCCGCCGGCCCCCCGCAACACCGACGTGGGCGATGGGCAGTATTTCATCGACAGCCTGGCCCACCTGCCGCCCGGCGTGGCGGAGGAGACCTTCATCGTCTTCTCCCGCTATTCCAAGGCCTACGCCAAGTCGCCTTTCAACCTGATCGACCATGCGCGGTTCAGCCTGGGCGACCCGGTGGCCACCTTTGCCGATACGCTTTATGGGCGCCCGCCCCCGCTCCCCCATCATACCGCCGCCAGTCAGGCGGCCCCTTTGGCGCCGGGCGCGCCGCTGAAGGTGCTGATGCAACTGACTGGCGGGTGGGACCTCAAGACCTATCCGGCCAAGGAGCGCCGCGTGCTGATCCGCGCCCTGACCGATTTGGGCTGCGCCGTGACGGTCATCGACCTGCCCGACGCCGCCGCCGATGGCGCAACGGTCGTCACGGCCGGCAGCACGGTGGCGCTGAAAGCCCTGCTGGCCGACCATCACGTCTTCCTCAGCGTCGACAGTTTCCCCCTGCATTTCGCCAGCCAGGTTCTGGGCCATCCCACGGTGGCCATCTTCGGCTGCACGGCGCCCGGCAATTCCGACGCGCCCCGGCGCGCCGGCTATCGCCTGCCCGCACCCGCCTTGCCCTGTGGCCCCTGCGGCTGTCTGGACTATTGCCCCGTGCTGATGATCCGGGAATGCACCAACCAGCCGCGCCCCGCGCAGCTGGTGGCCGCCATCCTGGACGTGGCAGCGGAAGTTTACGGCGCCGGGACCGGCGTGGCGCCGGGCCTGGGCGACGCCGCGTAGACGGGGGAGGGGACCGATGCTGGGCGGTATCGCGATCACCGGTGGACGACTGGAGGCCTTCGACTTCCGCTTCTCCATGGGCCCGCTGTCGCCGGAGGAATTGCTGGACAGCGCGACCTCACCCCCCGGCCGTTATGTGTGGGAGGTGGCGCGCCGCACCCTCGCGCGCGTGCCTGGGGCCGACGCGGTGGTGGTCAGCAACCCCCTGCTGGCCTCACGCGGGGCCCGGCTGGCCGACCTGCTGCAAGGGGGCGACACGCTGCGCTGCCCGGCGGTGCTGACGGATGCCGAAACCTTCCCCGTCGCCTACGTCCTGCCGCGCGCCCTGTTCGACCAGGGGCTGGGCCGCTTCCTCTGCCTGCTTTCCGCCAACCGGGCGGCGACGGACGCGCAACTGCTGTCGCAACTGACGGGGCAGATCGTCCCCCGGCGTCAGACGCCGCTGAAGCCCCTGGCGCCCCTGCCGAAGATCACCGCGCAGGGCTATATCCTGGGCGACAATCTGGCGGCCTGGCAGGCGCAGTGCGCCGACGCCGTACGGCTGATCCGGTCGCGGGCGGATTGGCGCGACCTGCCCTTCGCCGCCCATCATCCGGGCCATGCCGGCGATGTGCTGTTCTTCAGCCTGGCGTCGCGCCTAGTGCCGCCGGAGCGCCTGGCCTTCCGCGCCCAGGTGGTGTGCCGCACCTACCTGGACATCTTCCGGGACTGCGGCAACCGGCTGGACCCCATCGTGCTGGACATCCCGCCCGTCAGCCGCACGGGCAACGTCTCGGATGGGCGCTATTACCTGGACAGCCTGGCGCGTATCGATCCCCAGGTGCGGGCCGGCACCTTCATGGTCTATTGCCGCTTCTCCAAATCCTATTCCCGGACGCCCTTCAACCTGCTGGACCAGGCGCGCTTCGCCCTGGGCGACCCGGTGGCGACCCTGGATGACACGCTGTATGGCTGGGCGGCGGCGGCCCGGCTTCCCCTGGGGCACAGCCGTTGCGCCCGGCCCCCGGCCCCCTTGCGTGTGCTGATGCAGCTGTCGGGCGGCTGGCCGTTGAAGGCCTATCCGGCGCGTCCCGCCCGGGTGCTGGTCCAGGCGTTGGCGCGGCTGGGCTGTGCCGTCACCGTGCTGGACGCGCCGGCGGATCTGGTGGCGGCGGGCGCCACCCCGGCCACGGCGGGCAGCACCGACCGATTGGCCGCCCTGATCCGCGACCATCACGTCGTCCTCAGCGTCGACAGTTTCCCCCTGCATTTCGCCAGCCAGGTGCTGGGCCATCCCACGGTGGCGGTGTTCGGTCCCACCTTCCCCGGCAATTCCGACGCGCCCAGACGCTTGGGCTATCGTGTTCCGCCGCCGGCGCTGCCCTGTGGCCCCTGCGGCGGCTACAAGGCCTGCCCCCTGGATGAGGGGCCGGAGTGCCACAATCATCCCCCACCCGCCGACCTGGTCGCGGCCATCCTGGAGGTGGCGGCGGAGGCGTACGGCGGCGCCGTTCTGCAAAGAGGAGACGCGGCATGATCCCGCCCCTGAGCTTGCTCGTCCTGGCCTTCTTCGACGCCCGTTTCCAGTCCGGCCCCCTGGGTCAGGCCTGCGGCGGCGGCGACCCCTGGGCGCGGGCCCTCGACGCCTATCCCGCCCGCCGCCACCACAGCCCCCTGTTGCAGCCGGGCAAGGCGCTGGGCCGCTATGACCTGGCTGATGCCGCCAGCGCCGGCCGGGTGGTGGCGGTGGCGCGCGCCACGGGCATCGGCGGCTTCGTCCTGGACTGCCACCGTGTCGGCGACCAGTACCTGACCGGCGCGGAGTGCCTGGATGCCTGGTGCGACGACGATTTCGGCCTGGCCTTCCGTTGGACCCCGCCGGCGGGCCCGGCGACGGCGGCGGACGTCGCCGCCCTCATGGCGGCCATCACGGGGTTCAGCACGCTGCTGGCCGATGGGCGCCAGGTTCTGGTGGTGAATGAACCCTACCGCCTGCCCGATCCTGCGGGCACGGTGGCCTTGCTGCGCCAGGCGGCCGATGCCGCTGGCCTGCGCGGCCTTTATCTGGTCGCCACGGCGGCGGAGGCGCGCGGCGGGCTGCTGGACGCCGGCTTCGACGCCCTGCTGGACCCCGGCCCGGCGCAGTGGCGCTCCTGCAAGCCGGCGGAGCTGCTGAACGGCTACACGTTCTTGCAGGCGGAGGCGGGGCAGGCCGATGGCGGCATGTTCGACGACACCATCATGACCTATGCCCATTTCGTGAACAGCCGCATGGTGGACCGGCCCTCCCGCGGCAAGGTCTTGCCCCGCGTGGTGCTGGACTATGCCGACTGGCCCGACCATCCCCAGGGCGGCGCCACCCTGCTGGCCAGCACGTCCCCCACCCTGTACCGCCGCTTCCTGGCCGGGGCCCTGACCTATGTGGCCCAGCATTTCCCGGAGGACGAGCGGCTGGTCTTCATCGACAGCTGGAACCATTGGCGCCAGCGCAGCCAGATCGAACCCACCACCCAGTTCGGCAGCACCGTGCTGGATGAGACCGCCAACGGCATCCGCCAGGGCGGCTATGTCGCCCTGACCCGCGTGGGCGAGCCCACCCCCGGCCGGTCACCCGGGGTGGATTACGACGCCATCGCGGCGCTGTGCCGTCAAATTGAGGATGAACTGTCACTCTCCGCGTGAAAAAGCGCCGGTGAAGAAGTCGAGCAAGCCGAAGGGGGCGCTGTCGCCCAGGCAGAGGTCCAGGATGTGGTGTGCGCCGGCCGCCGCTGCGTGGCTGCGCGGGAACAGGGCGGCCTCATAGGTGGCCAGGGCCGCCTCGACATCGCCCGGGTTTGCCACGATGGCCTGCGCCAGTTCCGCGCCGTCCAGCATGGCCAGGTTGGCGCCTTCCCCGGCTGGTGGAGCCAGGTGGGCGGCGTCACCCAGGAGCGTCACGCCTGGCACACGGTTCCAGCGGTGATCGCTGGGCAAGGTGTGGAGCAGGCGTGGGACCGGTGGGGTGTCGCTGTGGGTGATCAGCGTCGTGAGAGCCGGGGCCCAGCCTGCGAACTCGGCGGCGATGCGGGCCTTGGCGGCGGCGGCGTTGCCAAAGTCGATGGCGGCGATCCACTCGGCCGGTCGCCTCAGGCCGATATAGGCGTGCAAGGTGCCGCCGGGCTCACGGTGGGCGAAGATGCCCCGGCCCGGCGTCAGCGCGAACATCCCACCACCGCCCACCGCCTGGGCCGTCGCCGGATATCGCGCGTCGGCGTCGAACAGGTAGGTGTCGATGAAGGTGGCCCCGACATAGGCGGGCGTGGCGTCCAACAGCAGCGGCCGCACCTTGGACCAGGCGCCGTCGGCCCCGACCAGCAGATCGGTGGTCACGGTCGACCCGTCCGTGAAGGTCAGCGCGTGCCGGCCGTCGCCTAGGCCCTTGGCGTTCGCCAGCTTCCGGCCCCACCGGATGGTTCCCGCCGGCAGGCCGTCCAGCAGGATGCGCCGCAGTTCCCCCCGCAGCACCTCGGGCCGGCCGCCCGTGCCGTCGTCCGGCTGGTCCAACAGCACCCGGCACTGCGGGTCCAACACCCGTGACGCTTCCCCGCCCAGGTGGATCAGGGCGCGGAATTGGTCGAACAGGCCGGCGGCCTTCAGCGCCATCTGCCCATCCCGTTCATGGATGTCCAGCATGCCGCCCTGGGTGCGGGCGCCGGCCGACGCCTCCGCCTCATAGACGATCGCGGGGATGCCGTTGAGGTGCAGGGCGCGGGCGAGGACCAGGCCGCCCAGGCCGGCGCCGACGATGGTGACGGATGGCGTCATCATGCTTCCTTCAGGGGAGGGCACTTGAATGGAACGACGTTCCATAAATATCAATTGGAACGACGTTCCATGAATGTCAAGCTGGAACCATGACCAAGCGGACCGAGCGGCGCGCGGATGCGCTTTCCAAGGAAAAGATCGTGGCGGCGGCCATCCTCCTCCTGGATGCGGAGGGGGAAGGGGGCCTCACCTTCCGGGCCCTGGCCAGCCGCCTGGCGACGGGCAGCGGTGCGATTTACTGGCACGTCGCCGATAAGGGGGAGTTGCTGGCGGCGGCGACCGACCATGTCGTCACGCGGGCCATGTCCGCGATTGAGGCCGGCGGGGCGGACCCGCGTGACGCGATCCGGACCATCGCCCTGGGCATGTTCGATACCATTGACGCGCACCCTTGGGTGGGCGCCCAGTTTTCCCGTGCGCCGTGGCAGCCGGCGATGCTGCGGGTTTTTGAGGCCATTGGCGCGCGGTTGTGGCAGCTCGGCGTGCCGGAAGGGGCCCGGTTCAACGCCTGGTCGACGCTGGTGACCTATATCTTCGGCGCCGCCGGGCAGAACGCGGCCAATGCCCGTCTGCAGGCGCCGGGGACGGATCGATCGGCGGCGCTGGCCGACATCGCCGGGGGGTGGTCGCGGCTGGATGCGGCCGAATACCCCTTCCTGCGTCAGGTGGCGCCGCAGTTGGCGGCGCACGATGACCGTGACCAATTCCTGGCCGGTGTCGACCTCATCCTGGCGGGGATCGGAACGGTACTATAGGGGCGGCCCCGCCGGCATGAAACCGGCGGGGACCGAAGGAACCTCAGGGCGTGTGATAAATCTCAGCGCCCTGGGCCAGGAAGGCCTCCGACATCTCGGCCATGCCCTTCTCGGCTTCCACGAAGCTTCCCTCCACGCCGGCCAGGTCGCGCACCTCCTGGCTGATTTTCATGGAGCAGAACTTCGGCCCGCACATGCTGCAGAAGTGCGCCAGCTTGGCGCCGTCGGCGGGCAAGGTCTGGTCGTGGAACTTCTCCGCCGTTTCCGGGTCCAGCGACAGGTTGAACTGGTCGCGCCAGCGGAACTCGAACCGGGCGCGGCTGAGCGCGTCGTCGCGTAGGCGGGCGGCGGGGTGTCCCTTGGCCAGGTCCGCCGCGTGCGCCGCGATCTTGTAGGTGACGACACCCACCTTCACGTCGTCGCGGTCGGGCAGGCCCAGATGCTCCTTGGGCGTGACGTAGCAGAGCATGGCGGTGCCGAACCAGCCGATCTGCGCCGCACCGATGGCGCTGGTGATGTGGTCATAGCCCGGCGCGATGTCGGTGGTGAGCGGCCCCAGCGTGTAGAACGGCGCCTCGCCGCACCACTTCAGCTGCAGGTCCATGTTCTCCTTGATCTTGTGCATGGGCACATGGCCCGGGCCCTCGATCATCACCTGCACGTCGTGCTTCCAGGCGATCTGCGTCAGCTCGCCCAGGGTCTTCAGCTCGGCGAACTGGGCGGCGTCGTTGGCATCGGCGATGCTGCCGGGCCGCAGGCCGTCACCCAGGGAGAAGGCCACGTCATAGGCCTTCATGATCTCGCAGATTTCCTCAAAGCGGGTGTAGAGGAAATTCTCCTTGTGATGCGCCAGGCACCACTTGGCCATGATGGACCCGCCGCGCGAGACGATGCCGGTGACGCGCTTGGCCGTCAGCGGAATGTGGGCCAGGCGCACGCCGGCATGGATGGTGAAATAGTCCACGCCCTGCTCGCACTGCTCGATCAGGGTGTCGCGGAACACCTCCCACGTCAGGTCCTCGGCCTTGCCGTTCACCTTCTCCAGCGCCTGGTAGATGGGCACGGTGCCGATGGGCACGGGGCTGTTGCGGATGATCCATTCGCGGATGGTGTGGATGTTGCGGCCGGTGGACAGGTCCATGACCGTGTCCGCACCCCAGCGGATGGACCACACCAGCTTGTCCACCTCTTCCGCCACCGATGAGGTGACGGCGGAATTGCCGATGTTGGCGTTGATCTTGACCAGGAAGTTGCGGCCGATGGCCATCGGCTCCGATTCCGGGTGGTTGATGTTGTTGGGGATGATGGCGCGGCCGCGCGCGATCTCATCCCGCACGAATTCCGGCGTCACGAAGTCCGGGATGGATGCCCCGAAGCTCTCGCCGTCACGCTCCAACTGCTCCTTCAACGCCTGGCGGCCCAGGTTCTCGCGGATGGCGACGTATTCCATCTCCGGCGTCACGATGCCGGCGCGGGCGTAGGCCAGCTGGGTGACGGCCTTTCTTTCCTTGGCGCGCAGGGGCAGGCGGCCGCCGCGGTCGAACACCGGCACGGGGCTGCTCTCGCCCTCCTTCAGGCCGTTGTCCACCGCCTTGATGGCGCGGCCGTCATAGCGCTCCACATCGCCCCGGGCCTCAACCCAGGGGCGGCGCAGCTCCGCCAGGCCCAGGCGGATGTCGGTGGTCACGGCCGGGTCGGTATAGGGGCCGGACGGGTCATAGACGCGCACCGGCGGCTCATTGGCGCTGGGGCTCAGGTCGATCTCGCGCATGGCCACGCGCAGGTCGGGGTGCAGGGTGCCCGGGATGTGGACCTTGCGGGAGGCGGGCAGGGGCCCGGTGGTGACGGCGAAGCCGTCGCTTCCCGGAATCGCGGCCGGGGTCAGGGTATCGGGCATAGGGTCGTGCTCCTCCGTAGTCCGGCGCCCTTGGCTCTCTGGCCGTTGATGCGTCCGGCACGTCACATGTCGCCAACCCGGGGCAACGACGATGGGGAGGGAGGAAGACGGCCGCTTGCGGTTCGCGGCCTACAGGGCGGATGCGCGTGTGGTCCCTATTGGCGGGCAGATACGCGAAGGCCCCTGTTCCCATCCCTACGCCGGTACGATCCGGATCAGGTTCAAAGGGTCCCCGCGTCTCTCCGCAGATCTCAGCGCCCTCCGGCGCACCCCTGGAACGAAGGCCGCACTGTGCGCGCCCTGGGGCACGGGTGTCAATGGGTGGGAAAATGGGGCGGTGGGGGAATGGTTGGGGCTGCTGTGGTGCTTGCAGTCCTGCGAAATGAGTAATGCAATCGCCCAAGGGGCATGACAGTGTGCGCGCATGGGGAATATGGGGCGCCTGATAATGAATAGGGTTTTGTCCATTCTTTTGTTGGTCGTTCTGGCGGCGTGTGCCGCACGGCCGGACCATACGACGCTTCGTCCGTATAAGGATGTGCCCTCCCTCAAGCCAGGCACGGGCGCCGTTGTCCTGGGGCTGACGGCGCAAAACTTCGGCATGGCGTTGGGCAACAGTCGTAGCGGTGAAGTCCTGATGCACTTCGCCCCCCTGTTGCCGCCCCAGGGAGGCAAGGAGTTCTTGGGCAGCGAGCATTATGAGGCGCAGTTCCTATGCTCGATCTTCGATGAACAGGTTTGCCGGAGCACCGGCGGAGTCCGCGTCTTCCTGTTACCGCCGGGTCGCTATGCCATCGCTGGCGTTGCCGCCTTCGGCGTCAACAGTGATTCGGACAGAAGCATCAATTTCTTCGAAATGGCCACGTATCCGTGGATCAAGGTGATCTACACGCCCAATAAGGCGGTGGTGGGTCGGGAGTATTCCAAGGAAAGCTTCGCCAATGGGGATACCCCAACCTTCACGGTGGAGGAGGGCAAGGTGACTTATATCGGCAGCATGGTCATGGATTTCGCGCAGCCCTATGAGATGCGGTATTGGATGGCGGCGGACAACAGCGCGGTGGCTGAATTGCTGGCATCCCCCGACGTCTCGGCGCGCGCCCTCATTCGGGCGCCGATCTGGGGCGGTCTCTCGGACGAGAAGGTCGCCCGGACGACCAAGGGCCTTTATTGAGAGGGGGGTGGCGACCATGCGCTTATACGTTCTGCTCAGCTTGGCGGTGGCGCTGGTGGGCGCCTGCGCGCCGGCGCCGCGCTACGGCCTTATGGAACCGGGAAAGGCCTTGCCGCTGGAAGGGCTGGAGGGTGCCGTGGTCGCGGGGATCGGCACGGAAAACGACGGCTTGTCCGGTGGTCTGCAGGAGCGGTTGACCTTCTTTCCGATTAGTGCCGGTTTCGGGTTTGGCGCAAGCCTGGGATCGCCCATCAGCACAATGGTAAGCTGTGGCGGCGTCTTTCATCCCTGCCAGCCCGGCGTCCGCTATGTGTTGATGCGGCTGCCGCCGGGAACCTATGCCCTGGGCGTCGTGTCCCGATTCAATGAGATGTACCCGCTGATCCATTTCTCTTCGATTTCAACGGTCGGCTCCGCGTCCATGGGGCAGGTCAACTTCCCAAGCGCGGGGCAGATCAGTAAGGACACGCCGCTATTCCGGGTGCGCGGGGGAGAGGTCAGTTACATCGGGACCTTCGTCATCACGCCTTCCGGCGATGGCCCCAAGGTCGAGGCAATGACCCTGAACCGCGCCAGCAATGAACAGGAGGCGCGGCAGTTCCTCGCCAAGACCGGGCTGGCCGACCGTATGGTCGCCCAGCCTTGGGTCACCAACGACCCGCACCTGCCGAAGCTGTATTACGCCAACGGCGGCCGTTGATCGGAACCATGAGCGGACAAAAGGTCAGGGGCAACGACAATGGGGAGGAGAGATTGGGCGCTGCGGTCGCGGCCTTTCCCCATCCCTATGCCGGTACGATCGGGATCAGGTTCAAAGGGTCCCCGCGTCTCTCCGCGAATCTCAGCACCCTTCGGCGTACCCCTGGAACGAAGGCCGCACTGAGCGCGCCCTGGGGCACGGGTGTCAATGGGTGGGAAAATGGGGCGGTGGGGGAATGATGGTCCCGGCCACGCGGTCAGGGCTGCGGCGTGACCTTAACCGCAGGCGCGCCTGTGCGCTTCAGGGCGATGACGTAGCCGGCGACGGGCTTCAGCGTGTCACCTACACTGCGCCAGGCACCCAAGATGTAGGTCGTATCCTCCCGCCAACCCAAGGTAGCATGGGAGAGGCGCAGGGTAAGGGGCTCGCCGGGGCCTTGCCATGTGAGCAGCGGGGCTTCGGTGACGAACAGCGGCCAACTGGCTTGCGCCATGTCCGGCACAAGTTCCAGGGTTCCCGTCGGCGGCAGGCCACCGGCGACAACGCCAGGCAGGGCGGGGAAGGTTTTATGTGCCCCTTGTTTGCTGGCGTCTTTGCTCCAGCCGCTCTTCTCCACCATCGCGGCCCAGCCGGCCAGCTGGCCCTTCAGGGCAGCGCATAGGGCGGTGTCGGCCGCGCATCCGCCCTCGGTTACCTCATAGGTTGTTCTGTACTCGGCTGCCACCTCGCAACTGTCGGTCCAGGCGCCGTTTACCAGGCTGCGGGTGCGCAAGGTGGCGGCGGTGATTTGGTTCTCACTCACGATGAAGGCGGCGGTGCCTGTGGCGCCCGTGCTGATCTCGCCCGCCGTGGCACTGGTGGATAAGGCCCCGGCGTTCAGACAATAGCTGCTTTCGTAGGCCTGTTCCGGTGGGGGCAGGGGCGCCACGGCGTCCGGACCGTTCAGCTTGAACCAATCGAAGTCCTGGCAACTCATGGAACCACCCACGGTCGACAGTACCATGTAGGCGGGGGGCGTGCCGAAGCGGTGTAGGTCGATCTGGCCGCTGGTGATCTTGTTCAGGTATGGGGCCAGGCGGCGGTTCCAGACGGGGGTCAGCTCCTGGTTGTCGGTGGTGGCATGCACCAGGCCGGCCTTGATCGCCTGGTCGCTCAGGTTGTCCCCCGGCGGGGCACCATCGGGCATGCGCGCAGCGCCCAGGGTGGCGGCTACCCGCTGGCAAAAAGGGGCGAAGGGCGTGCCGTCCGCCAGAACGGATAGGGCGGCTCTGCGGAAGGGCAGGGTCTTCCCCAGGCAGTCCTGTGTTTCCTTGCGCACCCAGTCTTCTGGCAAGGGCGGATTGGAGGTCTTGTCGCAGCTCTGGTCGCGGTAGGCCAGCCAGCGGCGCTGCTCCGCCCGGACGGCACCCGCATCCGGGCCGGCCTTGGCTAGCGCCTGCTTGTAGAGCTGCGCGATATTGGCATCCAGTGCCGCCAGCGTCGGGTCGGCGCAGATGGCTTTCTCCGTCACCGTCTTGGCGTCGGCGCAGTTGAAGCTGGGTCCAATGGTGGCTTGGGCCTGAGCGCCACTGGCGCACAGCAACAGGGGAAGGATGGCGAGCGAACGGCGAAGATAGGACACGGGGCAGGCGATCCAGATGGTTGAAGCGGTGTCGGGAAGGGTATCGGCTAAGCCTAACGCTTGGTGGCCTTTGATAGGGTCACGGTGGCCTTCACCATGGGCGCGCCGATAGCCTGAGGGCTCATGATGAAGGCGGCGGCAGGCACCCATTGCCCATCCCGTTGCCGCCAGGCGCCGACCAGGATGTTGTCCAGTTCTTGCTCATGGGGGCCCACCAGTGGGCTGACATCCACCCTCAACTCTTCCCTGGGGCCATGCCAGAGCCAATTAGCGCCCCCCTCTTCTTCCGTGTTGGTCCAGTCCTTCAGGGCTGGGAATGCCTTCAGAAGGTCTGGGCCGCCTTCATCAATAGGCTTGTCCCCCAGTTCCGGATACCGGTAACCCGTGCCTGGACCCTTGAGGTCGGGTTCCGGTCCGCCACGGATGTGTGCCCATTCGGCGAGGCGGGACTTGAAGGCCTGGCAGGTCGTCTCGTCGGCTTCACAGGTACCGACGGTGACCACATATCGCTGTTCGTATGACACGTCGATGTCGCAGGCGTCGTTCCACTGCGCCCCGTTCGTTTCGCGGATGCTGACGGTGCCGGGCGCCCACGTGATCAAGGCAGGCCGGCTGCTGGGGGTGCCGACGGTGTCCATCATGTCGAAGCCGACATCGTCGCCGCAGAAGCCGTCGTCCATTCCGTCCGGATTCGGTAGGGCCTGGAACTTTCCGTCGCTGCCCAGCTGGAAGGCCACGAAGTTCCAGCACGACTGCCAAGACGCCCCGGAAACAGGGACTTTAACCAGGGCGTAGCGGTCGCTGACTATGATGGGAAGGTCATCCACATCTCGGTTGGTACTGTCCTGAATGTCGCTTGCCGCCTTGGTCAGTTGCTCGGCCAAGGCCGGCGCCAGGGAAGTGCCCGGCGCGGATTGCGAAAAGAGACCTGATTGGAACAGCAAGTCCTTGGGTCCGCCACGGGCGGGTTCGCCATCGGATCCGCGCAGCACCCGTAGAGTTTCGGCCGCGCGCTGGCACAGCGGCAAGGGCTTGACCTGATCTTTCAATACCATCAGCGCCGCTCGCCGAAAGGCTAGGCGATCGGCCAAAAGTTTCATGGAGGCGCCATCCGACGGCGCCTTGTCGCGCGCTTTCCCCGGGACCGGGAACAAGCCGTCGCGGCCCTGCAGCCAGCGCCGCTGCTCGACCTTCAGGGAGTCGGCTGACGGCCCGGCCTTGGCCATGGCCTCCTTGTAGAGGGTGGCGATGTCACTATCCAGCGCCGCCAGCTTCGGATCCGCACAGATGGCCTTCTCCGTGGCGTTGGCCGCCGCCGCGCAGTCAAAGCTGGGGCCGGCCGCCGCCTGCGCGAGGCCGGAGAGGAACAGGGCGGTGGTGCTCAAGAAAGGCAGGCGACTCATAGTGGCAGGCAACCGGCGGTGGAGGGTGTCGCCAGAATTAAGCATCCCCGCCAGGAACGCCATAGGATGTTGGTGGCGGATGTCAGGGCCGGGGCGCCATCGTCACCGCCGGCACCCCCACCCGCACTTGGTTGATGGTGTAGGCGGCCACCGGAACCAGTGTCCCACCCTCCCGCCGCCAGGCGCCCAGAATCATGGGGCCGGGGCGCCAGTTCAGCATGCCGGGGGACAGGCGCAGGACCAGGGGGCCGCCGGGGCTGTGCCACGCCAGCGGCGGCGCCTCCTCCTCGAAATTGGGCAGGCCGGTGTAGGTCCAGCCCTTCACGCGCGGAATGGTCAGGAAGGCGGGGACGAAGGGGCCGGTGTAGGGGGCCAGGCCGTCCAGGGCGGGATAGTCGGGGCGGCCCGGCGGATGGTCGGCGCCGATGGACCAGGGGCTGGCGGCCAGGGCGGTGGCCCAGCGCGGTGCCGCCTCGGTCAGCGCCTTGCAGGTCGCGGCGTCGGCGGCGCAGCGGCCGTCGCCCAGGCGGAATTCGGTCTGGTAGGTCGCCTCGATGCGGCAGGCCGCGCCCCAGCGGTCGCGGTGCACTTGGTGGATGCGAACCTCGGCCCGGGTGGGGCGGGCCCTGGGGCGGCTGGGCCCGGAATCCTGGGCGAAGAAAACCGGGACGCCGGCGGCGTCCAGGCCGAAGCCGGCGCTTTCCGACCAGCAATAGGCCGGCTTGTCCGCCGGGCGCGCCTCGGGCGGCGGCAGGGCGGGGCCACCATTGCCGGCGGTGTCCAGCCAATGGACGCTGAAGCTGGTGCAGGACGCGGCATCGTCCAGCGCCGTCACCGCCACATGGGCGCGGCCGAAGGGCACCACGGCCATCTGGTCGCCGGCGTCCTGCGTCGCCTCCGGCGGCAGCCGGTCGCGCCACGCCTGGGTCAGTTCCTGCTCTGGCGCCGGGGTCAGCAGGCCGGCGCCGATCAACTGCTCATCCAGGTCGCCCACGGGCGGGCCGCCATCCAGCCCGCGCGCGTCGGCCAGGGTGGCGGCGGCGCGCTCGCAGAAGGGCTGGTCCGGTTTGGCCGCCCGCACCGCCAGTGCGGCGCGGCGCAAGGGTAGGGCGCGGGCCAGGCAGGTGCGCGCCCGTTCGTCATCCGCCGGGGTCAGGTCGCCGCACAGCCGGTCGCGCGTCGCCAGCCAGCGCGCCTGCTCGGCGATCACGGCCGCCGCGTGCGCCCCCGCCTTGGCCACCGCCAGCCGGTACAGGCGCGCGATCTCCGCATCCTCGGCCCGCAGCGCCGGGTTGGCGCAGATCATGCGGTCCGTGGGCTTGCCCGCCGTGGCGCAGGGGGTGGCCGACAAGGCTGGCGGCGCCAGCAGGAGGGCGGCGGCAATGGCGGGCAGAACACGGTGTCGGATCACGGGACGGGGTTAACCTGCGTCGTCGGCGGGGTCGACAAGATCAGGCATAACGCCCGCGATTGCCACAGGATCGTTGGCTTGGCCGTCCTACCGCTTCGCCAGATAGTCGACGATGGCCGGCACGTCGGCGGCGTCGATGGGCGCCTTGTAGGTCTGGATCATCTTGTTGACGATTTCCGCCCACTTTTCCCGTGGGAAGGGGGGCTGCCTCAACACCATGCCCGCCGAATGGCAGGTCAGGCAGTTGTTGTTGATGGCCGCCGCGTCGGCGCCGGGAAACTCCCGGTCCGATTCCGGTAGGTCCACGGTCACGGACCGCAGGGTGACGCCGCCGGCCCCCGTGACCGTCGTGACGTCGGATACGGCGAGGGCGGGCGTGGCAAGGCCGGCGGCGGCGATGGCCAGAAGAATCCAGGCGCGGGTCATGGTGCGACCTCCTCCGTCAGGCGGCCGTCAACGTGGTCGTCTCGACCACGTTGCGCATGAAGCCGTTGGGGTTCCAGTTGGCCTCCAGGGGTTGGGCCTCCCCGGCGGTGTTGGTGCAGCGGACCATCAGCCGCACCGGGCCCGTGGCCGGGCCGGCGGCGGTGAGGTGCCATTGGCGGAAGCTGTAGCGCCCCTGGTCACGGTCCAGGTTCGCCCGGCGCCAGGTGGCGCCGCCATCGGCCGACACCTCCACCGCCGCCACCCCCTGGTCACCGCCGAAGGCCAGGCCGCGCAGGGCCAGGGGCTTGCCCGCCGCCACCCGAGCGCCGTCCACCAGATTGGTGATGAAGGAACGCGGCACCATGCGGTTGATGGGAACCTGGGCGTAGCCCGTTTCCCCCGGCGTCACCGACGCGTGCGGCGTGTCCGGGATGCGGTAGGCGACCTTGGTCCAGTACTGGTCGTCGGTGCTGGCCAGCACCTCGATATCGCACAGCATCTTGACCCAGTAGGTGGAATACCAGCCCGGCACCACCAGCCGTAGGGGGAAGCCGTTCAGCAGGGGCAATTGTTCGCCGTTCATCTGGAAGGCGATCATGACCTCGCCATCCCGGGCGTGGTCGATGGCCAGGGACTTGGCGAAGGCGGGGGCGTCGGGCACCACCGGCTCATCCAACCCCCGGGCGCGGATGGCCACGGCGCCGGCCTTGACGCCGGCCCGGTCCAGCACGGCCTTCAGCGGCACGCCCACCCAGCGGGCGTTGCCCATGGCCCCATGCCGCCATTGCGCCCCGGCGACGCGGGGGGTGAACAGGCTGCGCGAATTGCCGGAGCATTGGTTGACCGCCGCGTATTCGATGCGCGGCATGGCCAGCAGTTCAGCCAGCCCCAGGGTCAGGGGGCGGTCCACATGGCCGTGCACCGTCAGCGTGAAGCTGGCCACATCCACCTGCTCGGGAATGCCCGCCCAGTGCCAGCGCACGAAGAACCGGTCGTTGGGGGTGAAGACGCCCTGGTCGAACACCTCGAACGGCGTTTCCAGCAGGGGCGGGCGGGTCCGCTGCAGGATCATCCGCCCCTTTTGCGGGAAGGCGGAGGTGAAGACGGTGTCATCCGTCTCATGGGCCAGGGCGCCCAGCGCACCCCCGGAGGCCGGCAGCGCCCCAAGGGCCGCCGCGCCCGCGATGAATCCCCGTCTGCCGATCATGGGGAACCGATAGCCGTGGCCCATGGTCCCGACCTCCTCAATTGGGTGGCGCCATTGCCGGAACCATCGGTGCCGGCCTGGATACTGCCTCCATTGAGACGGAGAACAACCGATCTATCTAACGCTCAATTTGCGTTGTACCGTTCGGTTCAACAGAGCAATCTGCTGTGGACCGAGGCGGTTCGTCAGCCGGGGTTCTTCTTGTAGGCGTCGATGACGCCGTTCCATTCCTCGATCACGCCCTTGTGCTCGGTCATGGCGTCGGTCTTGGCCTTGTCCAGGCACTTCAGATAGGCGGTCATCTTGGTGGTGTAGTCAGCCACCTTCTTTTCCGCCGCCTCCATCTCCGGCCCTTTGGTCTTCTTGCCTGGGGGCAGCTTGGGGCGATCGGGCCGGGTACAGGAGGGGCTTTGCGCCGCCGCCGGCAGGGCGGTGGCGATGACGGGGGCGGCGGCCAGCAGGGCGGCCAGGGCCAGGGTGATGCGGCGGGTCATGTCGATAGATTGATCAATGTTGACGATGAGTCGGCGGAGGGAATCACGCTCAGCCGCGCGCCCTCAGCCGCGCGCCAGGTTTTCCAGGGCGTGGGCATAGGGGCTCAGGTCATAGCCCTGGCGGCCGGCGGCCGTGATGATCTCGTTCACCGGGGTGCCGCTGGCGGCGGCGCCCAGCGACCACAGGATGGTGCTGCGCGTGCCGGACCGGCAGTGGGCCAGCACGGGGCCCGGCAGCTTGGCCAGGGCCTCGGTGAAGGCGGCGGCCGTCTGCGGGCCCAGGTTCATGTTGTTGACCGGCAGGTAGACATAGTCCAGGCCGGCCTCTTTGGCCAACTCGGCGGCGCGGGTGGAGGTCAGCTGGCCCGGTTCTTCGCCGTCGGGGCGGTTGTTGATGATGGTGCGGAAGCCCAACGCCTTGGCCTGGGCGATATCCGCCTCCTCGATCTGCGGGGCGACGCTGAGGTTGTCGGTCAGGGGGCGGGGGGTCAGCATGGGGGCGGCTCCGGTCTTGGGAACGGGCGGAAAGGTCGGGGTGAAGCTACCCCCATTCCCCCGCCCGGTTCCAGTATCTGCTTACGTCAATGGGCTCTCGAGCGACAAGGCCGGCGACCGCCGGCCCGGGTTTCACAAGCTGGCGCCCGCCGCCTGAGGGAACTGAAGGCCCCTCAGCGCTGGTCTTTCACCACCTCGCCGCCCTTGATGACGACGGGAATGTGTTCCAGCAGGGTCACGTCGGCCAGCGGGTCGCCCTTCACCGCCACCAGGTCACCATATCGGCCCACGGCCACGGCGCCGATGTCCTGGGTGGTGCCCATGGCCTCCGCCGCGTTGCGGGTGGCGGCGCGGATGGCCTCCAGCGGCGTCATGCCCCACTGCACCATCTTGGCGAACTGTTTGCCGTTGTCGCCATGGGGATAGACGCCGGCATCGGTGCTGAAGATCATCTTGACGCCGGCCTTGACCGCCTTGGCGAAGTTCTCGCGCTGCACGCGGCCGATCTTGCGCTCCTTCTCCAGGCTCTCGGGCAGCATGCCGGCTTTGGCGCCCTCCGCCAGGATGTAGTCGTCATCGTAGATGTCCATGCCCAGCCAGGTGCCGCGCTTCTTGGCCATCTCGATGCCCTCGTCGTCGATCAGGCTGGCGTGCTCGATGGTGTCGATGCCGGCGCGGATGGAGGCCTTGATGCCTTCGGTCCCGTGGGCGTGGGCGGCCACCCTCATGCCCAGGGCGTGGGCCTCCTTGGCGATGGCGTCCAGCTCCTCCTGCGTCAGTTGCTGGGCGCCGGGGCTGTCGCCCTTGGACAGCACGCCGCCGGTGGCGCAGACCTTCACCAGGTCGGCGCCGAACTTCTTGACCCAGCGCACCTTCTGCACCATGGCCCAGGGGCCGTCGGCCACCCCCTCTCCCACGCGGCCATAGTCGGCCGGCAGCAGGTTCTCGTCGCAGTGGCCGCCGGTGGCGCCCAGCAGGGGGCCGGACACCTTCATGCGCGGACCAGGCACCAGGCCGCTGTCGATGGCGTTGCGCAGGGCCACGTCGGTGAAGCCGTCGGCGCCCACGTTGCGCACGGCGGTGAAGCCGGCCATCAGTGTCAGCCTGGCGTTGGCCACGCCGGCGATGGCCTTGTCGGCCGTGCTCACCCCCAGCGATTCATACCCGTTCCAGGTGGGCTGGATGGTCAGGTGGGTGTGCATGTCGATCAGGCCCGGCAGCAGGGTCAGGCCGGGCAGCGCCACCGTGCGCGCGTCGGCCGGGGCCGTCACCGCGCCCTGCGTGCCCACCGCCGCGATACGGCCATCGACGATCAGCACGGCCGGCCGGTCCACCACCTTGCCCGACAGCACGTCCACCATGTGATCCGCCGTCACCAGCACCGCCTCCGCCTGGGCGGCGCCGGCGGCGGCCAGCAGGCCCAGGGCCAAGGCGCCCAGGCCGGCCATCAGGCGCCGGGCGGGCTTCGGCCGGGCGGACTTCGGAACGGTCGTGCGGTCGGACATGATGCGGAGAACCCCTGTCGATTCGGATTTTGGATATTCGTTGCGGCGAAAGGTGCCGTTCCGTCCCCGGGCCGTCAACGTGACAATTGGGGTGACAATCGGGTGGGGTGACAATCGGGCCGTCCGCGCCCTCCGTCCGGCCCAAGATTAAAATTCCGTCATGACATTAAAAAAATGTCAGGAAGCGGCGACAGGTTAGGGCCGTCCGCGCGTGAAAGGGTGTGGCGACCGAAAAACGGTCGCCCCTGTCAAAGCCCGGCGCAAAGGCGCGGGCCTCCTCTCCTCCTCCCAAACTGGGGTTTCATATCCGTCCGGGCGCCATCCAGGCAGTCCCTGGGCGCGACGGAGGCATCCACCGACCGGCCAGTGGCGAGAGGGCCGGGCGGATGGGCCGCCGGAGCGCCGGGGATATCAGTCGCGATGGGGTTCGGGGACCTGCCGCCGCCCTCGGGCGGACGGGGCCGGCTCCGTGTCGCTGTTGGCGGCGGCGGACGATATCGGCTGGGCGGACGACGCCGGGCCCGGCTTAAAAAAAACGGCCGCTGGCCGCGCTGGCGCCGTACCCGATGGGGGCGGCGACCAATCCTTCAGGGCGGCGGCGACCAGCCTGCGCTCCACACGCTCCATCATGCCGGGCGGCGGTTCGACCGGCACGTCCTGGACGACCAGCCGCTCCAACCGGCGCATCTCGCGCACGCGGGCCCGCCCCTCGCTGGAAGATAACAGGAATGCCGTTACAGCCCGCTGCTGCTCGACTGGCCATGCGCGAAGCTGCGCCCCGTACTGGCACAGCAGGTCGTCGAGTTCCTCAGGCGTCATCAAATGCATCCCGCGGCCGTATTGCGGTCTTGCGGAAAGCGGAGCGAAGGCGCTGGCGTGCGCGCTTCAACAGGGCCTCCGCCGCCACGACGGTAGTGTTCATGGCCGCCGCCACTTCGGCCGCGGACATCGATTGGTCGTAATATAGGGCCAGCGCCACCTGCTGACTAGCCGGAAGTCGTTGCCGGGCTGTGTGCAGAACTGTGGCCAATTCCTTTTCCAGGACGATTTCGTCAAAGCTTTGACTGTCGTCCATGATGTCTTCGGTCAGTTCCAATGTATTTTCCGCCGGTCGGCGGCGGTAATCGATACAGCGGTTGATGACGATGCGGTGGATCCAGGTGGTGAACTTGGCGCTGATGGGCTGCCAGGTTTCCCGGTGGTTCCACACCTGCAGGAAGGCGTCCTGCACCACGTCCTCCGCGTCGCTGTCATTGGGCAGGATGCGGCGGGCCACGGCGTAGAGACGGCGGAAATAGCGGCGGATCAGCAGGCGATAGGCGTCGACGTTCCCCGTTTTCAGCAGGGCCATCAGCATCTCGTCCGTGGCGTTGGCCAGGTCGGCGCCTTCCAGGATGGGGGTCAGCACCGGCGCCAGCACCGTCAGGCCGGCCCCACCGCTGGCGCTCAGGCCGCTGGTGTCCCGTGCCCCGGCATCCAGGGTCGCCCCGGCGGGGATGCCGTGCGAGTAAGGGGAGCTCGTCATAATCACCGCCATCTGTTTCTTGGCCCCTCCGAGGGCGCTGCCGTCGCCCTGGATTCTCATGGAATTTGCACGCTGGCCCCAGGACGGTCCCCACCCCGCCCGGGCCTCATCCGGCGATCCCGCCCCGCGCAGATCCCCGGACGATGTGTATTAAACGGTACAGAAGCCGTTACCTGTTCCTGAAACCTGGCCCTGTGACCGCATGCCGCCCTTCATTTTCTCAGGTCCGGGGCGGACGCGCCCATAGCCGGCGGTGCAGCGCCAGCCGCTCCTGGATGCGGCGCACCCGGTTGGGCACGTCGCGCCCGCCGGCCGCCCGGCCCAGCGCCATGATGAAGGCGCCATAGAGCTGGCTCAGCGCCTTGCCGCTGGGACCGCCCACCTGGTTGGTCATGACGACCTGCAGGCCGGTGTAGATGCGGATGGCGTGGACGATGTCGGCATGGAACTGGTCGAACTGGCCGTCGGCGGCGTGGCGCTCGGCGGAGGTGCACAACTGCAACGCCCGGTCCTGCAGCGCCTCCACCAGCTTGTGCGGGGGCAGGGTCTGCTTGGCCGATCCGTAGGCGCTGGTGGCGCGCTGGAACGCGGTGTGGTTCATGGCCGCTCTTTTCAACTCTCTGGAGGAAGGGAATGTCCGATGCCCCCCGGGCTGGCGCCGGCGGGATCGCGGGCGTCAACTACTGCTGCTGTTGCTGGCGTCGGAATACGCCTTCAGGGTCTTCAGCAAGGTGGCCGCCGTCTGCGCCTGCGCTTCCAGCTGGGCGTAGTAGGTCGCCAACTGGGTGCCATAGGCTTCCGCCTGGCTGCGGATGTCGGCCGCGTTGCTGGTCAGGGTGGTGTCGTAGTCCGTCAGGTTGTCGATCAGGTTCTGTAAGGTGCCGGTGTCCTTGTCCCCCGCGGTGTCGGACGTGTTGTAGATCAGGTCGGCCAAGCCGCTGCTGGTGCTGACGCTGACCGTTTCGCTCTGGGACCCCAGATAGACCAGCGTCATGCCTGCATATGCCGTGCCATCCTTGCCGATGATGCGGGTGCCGCTGATGGTGAACAGCGACGTGTCGCCACCGACGCCGGCGGACGCGATGCTGCCGTCGGCGTTCATGGTGATGTCCAGGTTGAAGTTCAGGCTGTCGGTGCTGTCGGGGGACCGCAGCATCGACAGCTCGGTCGAGGAGGTCGAATAGTTGAAGCCCAGGAGGGTCTCGAGATCGTCGAGATTGTCGCTGAGCGCGCTGTCCAGCGTGGTGCTGTCGATGGCCAAGGTGTTGTCGCTATTGAAGGAAAGCCCCAGGGAGGAGATGGAATAGGTGCCGTCGGTCAGGTTCAGCGCGTTCTGCAGGGCGGTGGAGATGGACCGCACCTGGCTGTCCGCGAACAGCACCGCGGAACTGGCCGGGCCGCCGTCGGTGCCCGTGGCCTGCTGGGTGGAGATGAAGTTTCGGACGGCGTTGTAGGCTGTAACGAAGGTGGAAATGCCGCTCTTGATGGCGCTGAGGTTGGCCGTCAGCTCCATGGTGATGGTGGAGCCGGTGCCGGTGCTGCTGTCGTAATCGCTGGAATAAAGGTCCAGCGTCACCCCGGACAGCACGTCGCTGATGACGTTGCTAGAGCGCTGGATGTCGATGCCGTCGACCTCGATCTCCGATCCTTGGGCGGCCGTGAGTTCGTCGGCGTAGCTGCCGTCGCTGCTGGTGACCCCCAGCGAGGTCAGGATGCCGCTGCTGTCATTGCTGAACTCGATGGCCTTGCCGGTGTCGGTGGCCGTCAGCACCAGTTCGTAAGCGCTGTCGGACACCTGGATGATGCTGGCGGAGATGTTGGTGTTGTCGCTCTGCTTGTTGATGGCGGCGGCGACGTCCTTCAGGCTGTCGGTGCTGGCGACGCTGATAGTGGCGGTTGACCCGTCGGCCAGGCCCAGGGTGAAGGTGCCGGACAGGTTCAGGGCGCCGGTCTGGTTGGATTGCGTGCTGCTGCCCAGCTTTTCCGCCGTCGCCAACTGCTTGATGACGATGGTGTGGGTGCCGGTGGCGGTGCCGTCGTCCACCGATACGCCCAGCATGTCGCTGGCGGAAACGGTGGAGCTGCCGCCCGACAGAAAGGCCGTGCGCTCGGAAAACAGGTTGGTGCTGGAACTGTCCACCGGGTTGGACAGGGCCTCCGCCGCCGTCGCCAGCGTGTTCAGCAGCCCCTGGAAATCCTCATAGGCCGAAATCTTGGACTCGTTGTCCGAGATTTCGCTGTCGATGGTGTCGGCCCTGGCCTCCTTCGCGGCCACCGCCGCGGCCACCAGGGCGGAATAATCCAGCCCCGTGACGGACGAGGCCGAGGAGGATGTGCTGGCCGTCGATGTGCTCGACGTGCTGCCGGAAATGGTGGACACCGCCATGATTGATCCCCTGGCCTAACCTTCTCCTTTCCCGCGAACCGGGGGCGCCTGTCGCCAGGCGCCCCCGTCGCTTAGCCTTACTGCAGCAGCTTCAGCAGTTCGGACGGCAGCTGGTTGGCCTTGGCCAGGGCGTTGATGCCGGCCTGGACCAGGGTGTCCTCGTTGGACAGCTTGGTCTGTTCCGACGCCACGTCGACGTCCATGATGGCGGACTGCGCCGCTTCCTGGTTCTCGATGGAGGTCGAGATCATCTCGCCCTGGTACTCGAAGCGGGAGATCTGGGCGCCCACCTTGGCGCGGGCCGTCGACAGCGCGCTGATGGCCGACTTGATGGTGGTGATGGCCGAGGTGGCCCCATCGGACGTCGACACGCTGGATCCGGTCAGGCCCAGCGAGCTGCTGTCCACCGTCGTCAGGCTGATGGTGATGGTGTCCGTGGTCGCCGTGCCCACCAGGAAGGTGACGCCCGAGGACCAGGAACCGGTACCGTCCAGCAGGCTCTGGCTGTTGAAGCGGGTACCCGTGGAGATGCTGTCCACTTCGTCCGTCAGCTGCTGGTATTCGGCGTCGATGTAGCCGCGCTCCGTGTCCGTCACGGTGCCCGAGACGGATTCGGTGGCCAGCGATTCCATGCGCTGCAGGATGTCGGAGATGCGGGCCATGCCGCCGTCCGCCGCCTGAAGAATGGACTGGCCGTTCGAGGCGTTGGTCGACGCCTGGTTCAGCATGGTCACGTCGGACTGGATCTTGGTGCCGACGGCCAGGCCGGCGGCGTCGTCCGACGCCTTGGTGATGCGGGACCCGGACGCGATCTTGGAAACCGAGGACGATTCCGCCTCGGAGTTGGTGTTCAGGTAACGCAGGGCGGAGTTCGCCGCTGTGTTGGTGGTGACGACAGGCATCATGGACCTCCATGTGGTTGGCGAGAGGTTCGTGGGGCGGCCGCCTTTTGCGGCCAGGCCGTACTCCCCCTCACACGGTTCAACGGCAGGTCAGATGAAAGCGGGCGCACTTTTTTTCGCTATTTTGCGAAAAGTTCCGAAGCGTCACATGTAGTTCGCCAGACTCATTTTCTGCGACGCCGCAATAGCCTGCATCGTCGCCTCTAATGAGGTCTGTAGCGTTGTCACTGTTGTTGAAACCTCCGCCAGATCGACACTTTTCAAGTCGCTGCTCTGGGTGCTGGCGAAGGAATTTATATCGGACAGATGGCTCGACGCCTTCTGTATTCTAGAGGATGTGTCCGACAATGTTTGGCTGATGTCGCTCAACCCGTCTGAGGCGTCGTTCACCAAATCCAACGCGGTGGTGAGTGTGGTGTCGTCCAGGGGGTTGGTGTTGCTGACCATGTTCAGGGCCCGCATCAGCTTCTCGATGGACGGGTCGTCGGCGGTGACGCCGTAGCTGACGCTTTGGGTGGCGGACAGGCGCACCGTGGCCAGGGTGTCATTGCCGCTGTAATAGCTGGTGTCGGCGCTGCTGGAGGATGTCTGCGCGGGATATGTCGAACTGTCCACCGACACCGGTGCGTGGTTGGTGTCGCTGCCGCCGAACAGGTACTGGCCGCCATAGGTGTCGTTCAGGATGGAGGCCACGTCCTTCAGCCAGCCCGACGCCTCCTCCTGGTAGGTCGACCGGCTGGTCTGGTCGGTGGACATGGCCTCGCTGATCGCCGTCTTCAGGCTGGTGGCTATGCTGGAGATGCTAGTGATGTCGGAGGAGATGGCGTCGATCTTGGTGACGGCGTTGTCGGCATTGGTGATCAGGGTGCTGGAATAGCTGACCTCGCTTTCCAGGTTCACCAGCAGCTTGACGTTGCCCCCGGCAGTGGACAGGCCGGCATAGGTGGTGGACTTGGCGCTGGTCGATTCCTGCACTTCCGCGGTGTTCAGCGCGGATTCGTTCTTCAGCATGTACTGGACAAGGGCGCTGTGCGCGCCGGCGGTCGATATCCGGTTCATCGGTGGGCCCTTCAGTTGACCATCTCGATGGTGGCGGTGAACATTTCCTGCAGCGTCGACATGATCTTGGCGGCCGCCTGGTAGGCTTGCTCCAGGGTCGAGACCATGGCCGTCTCCTCATCCAGGCTGACCCCGGACTGGGAGCTGAGCGCCGTGGTGGCGTCATCCAGGGTGGAACTGGCGGTGTCCGCCTTGGTGCTGGCGGTGGACGCGGCGGTGGCGGCGCTGCTGATGATGGTGGAGGCATAGCCCGACAGGGTGGTCGTGGCCTTGGCCAGGCCGCCGGCGCTGCTGAAGCTCTGCTTGCCGGTGAAGGCGTCCTCCAGCGCCGTGATGGTGCTGACGTCGCCCGAGGTGATGGCGCTGTCGCCCACGGCCAGGCTGCTGCTGTCCGACAGGGTGCCGGTGGGCAGCAGCGAGCTGTCGGCCGCCAGGCTCGCCTTGACCGCGATATCGCTGGCGCCGGTGCCGGTCAGCACGTCGTTCAGCCCGAAATAGAGCGAGGCGCCTTCCTTGTCGGTGCCGTCGCTGCTGTCCATCTCGTTCACGGCGATGCCGTCGCTGCTGTCGGCGGCGGCGATGGCCAGGTGGCCGTCGCTGGTGATGCTGGCGGTGAAGGTGCCGCTGGCGTTGATGGTGTCCAGCAGGTCCTGCACGGTGGACACGCCGCTGAGATCGATATTCAGCACGGCCGCCGCGTCATCGTTGCTGTCCACCGCCACCAGGCGCAGCGTGCCGGTGGCCGACAGGCTGTCGCTGGCGCTGACCGTCGCCGTGCCGGTCAGCGAGGTCGCGGCCGGATAGCTGGTGCCCTGGTTGGACACGGTATTGACCGTGGTGATGACGGTGCTGGCCAGGTTGTCCAGGCGGGTCTGCTGGTCCACCAGCGTGTCGTCGCGCAGGGTGATCAGCCCGCCGATGGCGCCGGACTTGACACTGCCGGTGATGTCCGTGCCATCCACGCTCAGCGCGCTGAAGCCCGTGGGGTAGGTCGTGCTGGCGTCGACGCTGCCGGCGGCGGTGTAGCTCAGCGTGTGCGCCGTGCTGCCCACCAGCACCTGGCCGGCCGTGGTCGACACCTGCATGGCGCCGGTGCTGTCCACCGTGTAGCTGACGCCCAGATAGCTGGACAGGGTCTTCAGCTGGGTGTCGCGCTGATCCTCCAAATCGGCGGTGGATTGGCCGGCGGCCTTGGCGGCGACGATTTGCTTGTTCAGGCTGGCGATGGTGGTGATGGCGGTGTTGGCCGAATCCACGTCGCTGGCGATGTCGCTGTCCGCCTGGGCCCGCAGGCCCTGCACCGTGCTGGATGCCTCGGAAAGGGTGCTGGCCATGGTTTCCAGCGCGGTCACGGTGGAGGATTTGTCCGTGTCGGTGCCGTTGCCCGAGGCCAGGGTGGACAGGTCGCTGGTCACCGTGTCGATGACGTCGGCGATGGAGGTGCTGCCCGATACCGTGCCGTAGGCGGTATCCACGTCGCTCATATAGCTGCTGATCACGCTGGCCTGGCTGTTGGCCGAGGTGGAGGACACCACCTGGCGCAGCAGGTACTGGTCCACATCCCGCGTGACGCTGCTGACGCTGACCCCGGACGCCTGGCCGTTGACGGTGACGGCCGTCTGGTTGGCCGTCTTCTTGGTATAGCCGTCCGTGCTGGAATTGGCCGTGTTGGCGCTGGTGACGGTGATGGCCGTCTGCGTGGCCGTCAGGGCGGACTGGGCGATGGAACCGGCGGTGCGGAGCGACATGGCGGGGGCCCTTCCTCAGGCGGTCAGCTGCACGCAGTGGCGCGCCTGGTGGCTGTCCACACGCACCTGGCGACCCCGCGCGGGGTAATAGCCACGCACGTCCTGCGCCCGTTCCCGCGTCACATGCAGCAGGCCCTGCAGGCGGGACCGCCGGCCCTTCAGCTCTGCGGCCATGCCGGCCTGCAAGACCGCCATTTCCGCCATCAGGCCCTGCAGCTGCGGCGCCCAGTGCTGGCCGGTGGCGGCGCGGCCCTGCGCGCCGCCCTGGGCGGCGCGGGCCAGGGTGACGCGGGCCACGGCCTCCGCCTCGCGCAGGTGCTTCAGCGCGGTGTACATGGCGCGCCGCCGGTCCAGGCTGGCCTCCGGCTGGCTGGCCGCGGCCTGGAAGGCTGCGAAAGCCTCGATCAGCGCTGTCGGGAACTGGGTCCCGCCTGGGGGCGGTGCCGGCAGCGTCACGGCCTCTGGCTGGGGCGCCGGCGCCACGGCGATGGCGGGTTCCGGGGCGGGCGTGCCGAACAGGCGGGAGAAGAGGCTGCTCATCGCGTCCCCCGGCGGTAGGAGGGCAGGTAGGCGTTGTTGAGCGCCCGCGAATATAGGGTCAGGGCCCGCGCCCGCTGCTGCTGCGCCTCCACCAGGGGGCGCAGGTCGGCGAGCGCCTGCTCCAGCCGCTCCTGGTAGCGCATCAGGTCGTCGATCAGGGCCAGCCGGGCGGCCTGGCGGATGTGGCCGCCCACCCGGACGCCGGGCGTCAGCGCCGACCGCACGGCGGCGTTCAGCCGCTTGCCTTCGCGCAGCAGGCGCTCCAGGCGGTTGGTGTCGAAGGCGGGACCGACGGGGGTGGGGGCCGAGGGCGCGGTGGCGGGGGTGACGGATGCCACGGGCGGGGTGATGGATTGGGCGGCGAGAAGGGCGAGGTGGTTCATGGCTGGGTCCTCACCGCTTGGCCTGCAACAGGGTGTCCATCATGTCCTGCGCCGTGGACACCACCTTGGCCGCCGCCGAATAGGCCTGCTGGGCGTAGATCATGCGGCTCAGCTCGTCCGACGTGTCGACGTTGGAGCTTTCCAGCGACTTGGACTCGATGGTGCCGGCCCCGTCGCTGCCCGCCTCCTTCAGGGAGTAGGCGCCAGAGGCGGTGGACTGGGCGTAGGTCTGGCCGGACACGGCGGTCAGGCCGTCGGCATTGGCGAAGGTGGCCACCGGGATCTTGTAGACCGTCTTGGACTGGCCGTTGTCGAAGTTGGCGACGACGCTGCCGTCGGTGTTGATGTCCACGCTGTTCAGTGTGCCCTTGGCGTAGCCGTCCTGCTTGGGGGTGCCCGTGGTGGTGACGCTGGGCGTGGTCGACCCGCTGGCATACTGGGTGATGGAGCCGCTGCCGCCGTTCTCGCCGTAATCGAGGGTAATGGAGCTGTCGGTGGCGCCGCTGCTCCAGCCCGTGATGCTCAGCTGGATGTCGCTGGTGGGCGAGGCCAGCGAACCGTCGCTGTTGAACACCAGGCTGACGGGCGTGCCGCTGCTGGTGCCGGTGACCGTGGACCCATCGGTGGCCGACACGGGGTTGGAGGCGTCCAGTTCCCAGGTGTTGGTGCCGGTCTTGGTCCAGGTCATGGTGACCGTGCTGCTGTTGCCCAGGCTGTCGTACACCTCGGTATCGGTGGTGTAGCTGCTGCCCACCGTGGCGTCGGACGGCAGGTTCAGGCTGCTGGTCACCTTGGTCGTCGCCTTGGGCGAGCCCGAGATGTTGTCGAGGTTGATCTTCTCCAGGCTGGCGGTATCGCTGCGATTGGTCGCCAGGATGTTGCCGCTGTCGTCGGTCGCCCAGCCCTCCAGGTAATAGCCCTCGGTGTTCACCAGGTTGCCGCTGTTGTCTTCGCTGAAGCTGCCATCGCGGGTGTAATAGGACTGGCTGCTGCTGCCGTCGTTCACCACGAACATGCCGTTGCCATCCAGCGCCAGGTTGGTGGTGACGTCGGTGGAGGTGATGTCGCCCTGGCTGCTGACCGATTGGGTCGTGCTGGCGATGACGCCGCCATAGTCGGCGGAGCTGCTCTGGCTGTCCGTCAGCAGGGCGGTGAACGACGTGTCGGTCGCCTTGTAGCCCGTTGAGGACGAGTTGGAGATGTTGCTGGAGATCGAGGTGAACGCCTTGGACTGGGCGTACAAGGCCGAGGTGGCGGTGTTCAGGGCGCTGAAGATGCTCATGGCCGTGGTTCCTTGGGATCAGAAACGGCGGTTGCCGATGCGGCCGCCACCTCGATAAACGCGTTTGGGATCAGAGAATTGACGTCACGTCGTCCATGCTGATCTCGTAAGAGCCCAGGGACAGCTTGGCCGTACCGGTGGAGGTGTCGACGCCCGTGACCTTGCCGACGCCGTAGGCGCTGACGCTGCTGGAGGCGCTGTCGGTGGTGGCGGTGATGGACAGGGTGTAGGTGCCCGAGGTGGCGGTGCCGCCATCCGTCTCGGTGCCCTTCCAGGTGATGTAGTTGGTGCCGGCGGTGGTGCTGCCGCTGCCGGAGTAGACGACGTTGCCGCTGCTGTCGCTGACGGTGTAGCTGACGCTGTCCGCCGCCGACGGCAGGGTGTAGCTCCAAATGGCGGAGCCATCCTGCAGGGGCGCCTCATTGCTGTCGGTCGACACGGTCTGGCCCAGGTAGTTGTAGGCCGGATAGCTGCTGGTGAAGCTGCTGAGGGTGCTGCTGATGCCATCCAGATAGGTGTTGGACGCCTCCTGCGCCTCCAGGCTGGACATCTGCACCAGCTGGGTGGTGAAGGTGCTGGTGTCCATGGGGCTGGTCGGGTCCTGGGTTTCCAGTTCCTTCAGCAGCAGCGACATCATGCTGTTGAAGTCGCCGAGCGTGCTGGAGGACGACGAGGACGCGGTGGTGCTCGTGCTCGTGGTGCTGCTGGAACTGGTGCTGGTCACTGACGTCATGATCCGACCCCTGCATCTTCCGGCGGCGTCAGGGATCCTGGAACGGGACCCCGGGCCGGAATTGGCTTTCGATCGGTTCAACGCCGGACCTTACAGAAGCGGGCGCACTTTTTTTGACGTTTCCAAAAAAAAGTTCAGGGCCATGAAGTCGTGGTCCGGCTTATATGCTTTCAACGGCCGATGCTGTTCTCGGAAAACAAGATCAGCAGTATTTGGATAGGCAATTTTTTACTAGTTCAGTATTGCCGATAGGCAGTTTCTTCCTAGTTGGCGCCGGCATGCGGTGGGTGACGTTCGCAAAAGTGGCGGAAACGCTGGGTTGATGGCCCCCTGCCACGCCGGGCCCCGACCGGCAGATTTTGCCCACCCGCGCAGGGGCGCCCTCACGCGCGACGGCTTGCCCGGCGCCGCGCGTGAGGAAGGTATCGATGAAAGGGGCGCCATCCCATGAACCTGACGCGAGCGCATGACCAGACGCCGGAGCCGGCGGACGACCCGTCGCAGGCCGCGGCGGCGTCCCTGCTGGCGGCCGGCCGGGCGGACGCGGCTTGGACCTTGTGCCGCCCGGTCCTGGCGGCGGGGCTGCGCACCCCGTCCTGGCTGGCCTTGGCCGGCCGCGCGCTGCTGGCCCTGGACCGCCCGGTGGAGGCCGAGCCCATGCTGGCCCTGGCGGCCGGCACCGCCGGGGTGGCCGAGGCGGCGACCCTGGGCCTGTTCACCCTGTGGGGGGTGGCGTTGCGCCGGTTGGGACGTGTTCCCCAGGCGGAGCCGGTGCTGCGCATGGCCGTGCGCCTGTCGCCGACGGACGCGGTGTGCCGCAGTAACCTAGCGGCCGTGCTGCGTGTGCTCGACCGGCTGGGGGAGGCGGAGGAGGAGGTTCGCGTCGCCCTGGACCTGGACCCCGACCTGGTCAACGCGCATGTCAACCTGGCCTCCATCCTCATGGCGCGCGGCGACTTCCACGGGGCGCTATCCGCCAGCCGCCAGGCCCTCGCCAGGGAGGGGGCGCAGGCGGAGGCGCTCTACACCCAGGCCGCAGCCCTGCAGGCGCTGGGCGATGTCGCGGCCGCCGCCGACGCCTGGGCCGCTGGCGTCGCGGCCCACCCGCAGGACGCCCGCCTGGTTTTCGGACGCGCCAACCTGGATTTGGCGCGCGGCGCGCTGGCCGCCGGCTGGATCGGCTACGAGGCCCGCAGGACCGCCGACCCGCAGCGTTTCCGCCCGCCGCCGGCCCTTCCGGCCTGGCAGGGGCAGCGCCTGGACGGCCCCCTGCTGATCTGGCGGGAACAGGGCCTGGGCGATGAGCTGATGTTCGCCAGCTGCTATGGCGCCGCCATCGCCGCCGCCGGATCGGCGGTGGTGCGCTGCGATCCCCGCCTGACGGGCCTGTTCAGCCGGGCCTTCCCCCATGCCTGCGTGGTGGCCCAGATGCCGGGGACGGAGGCGCCCGTGCCGGCTGTGGCCCCACCGGCTGTGGCTCAGGTTGCGGCGGGCTCTCTACCGGGGCTGGTGCGCGGCCGGTTGACCGACTTCGCCTCGCGGTCCCCCGGGCCGGTGCCTGGGACGGGCGAAGGCTATCTGCGGGCCTTGCCGGATTTGGTGGCGGGCTGGCGACGGCGCCTGGCGGCGCTGGATGAGGGCGGTTTTTCGACCCTGAAGGTGGGCTTATGCTGGCGTAGCGGCCTGGATGTCGAAAGCCGCGCGGGCCGTCAGCCGGACCTGGCCGATTGGGCGCCCCTGCTGGCCCTGCCGGGGGTGACGGTCGTGACCTTGATGTACGTGGACACGGGCGAGGAGCGCGCGGCCCTGGGCGCCCGTGCGCCCCATCACTTTCCCGACCTGGACCAGCGCGATGACCTGGAAGGGCTGGCCGCCCTGCTGTCCGCGCTGGACCTGGTGGTCACCGTGCCGACGGCGACGGGGGAACTGGCGGGCGCGCTGGGTGTGCCCGTGTGGCGGTTGGCCGGGGAATTGGATGTCACCTGCCTGGGCACCGGGTGCCGGCCCTGGTTCCCCTCGATGCGGATCTTCCGCGCCGGTGCCCGGGGACATCAGGACATCATCGCGGACATCGCGCGTCAGGTTGCGGCTCTGACTGCGTCCCGGTTATGAGCGCGCACGACAAAACGCGCCCGGCCGATGGTGGCGGGGCGCGCTTTGACGGCGGGCGTCAGCGTCGACGATGCGTCAGGACGCGTGACGCAGGGCGTGCGGACGATCGGCGTAGGGGCGGATGTGCTCTGCCCGGCGCGACCGGTCGCGGATGATGCGCAGCGCTTCCAGCAGGGTGCGGCGCTGGTGGCTGTCCAGGTCGGCCAGCAGCAGGTCGTTCACCGCCTGGCGCAGGGGCTGCAGCCGGCGCAGCACGGCCAGGCCCTCGGAGGTGGCGGACAAGAGCTTGCGACGGCGGTCGCTGGGATCGTCCTCCTGCCGGATCAGGCCCTTGCGCAACAGCTCGGTCACCGTGGCGCTGATGTGCGGACGGGACAGGCCGCGGGCGGCGGCGATCTCGGACGAGAAGATGCAGCCCTGGCGGCTAATGCCCAGGTCGGCGCCGGCATAGGCGTCGGCATGGGGATCGTTGGCCGGCTGGGACGGGCCGTCGTTGAAGTTGCGGTCGCCCGCGACGTTCATCAGAACGGTCCACTGCGGCGCGGTCAGTCCGGCCTCTTCCAGCAGGGGCTCGCTATGGCGCACCAGGGCGTTGGCCACGTCGATGACGCACAAGGCGATGGCATCTTCGGCGCGGAAATGGGCAAGGGCGTCGGGCATGGAATGGAACCCCCACATAACTGTTTTCAGGCCCCCACCATGATCCGTCCGACCCACCCCGGCATTGACCAGGATCAATAGCGCTGCGTCCTACCCCAATGGATAAGTTAAAATAGAAACGGGCGGCCGTCGAAGGCGGCCACCCGTTTCGATCAGGACAAACGTGGTTCGAACGTCCGTATTACAGCGTCCGCAGGTTGCCGGCGGCCGACTTGCCCTTGCGGGGGTCGTGCTGCAGGTCGAAGCTGACCTTCTGGCCTTCGTTCAGGGAGCGCAGGCCCGCCTGCTCGACGGCGCTGATGTGCACGAAGACGTCGGCGGTGCCGTCCTCCGGCTGAATGAAGCCGTAACCCTTGGTGCTGTTGAACCACTTAACGGTGCCGATAGACATGGTGTCTCCTTGAGGGGGTAGTTCCCGGTCCGGTGTCGTCCGCCCCCAAGGGGGCGGCGTCAAACATGACGGGAGCGAACCGGTGGACCGGGCAGGGCTCCGCGACAAATTCGACACCATAGTCATGAAACCCAAGGCGCCGGAGGACAAGCAAGAAAATCCGAACAATACTTAAAGTGCTCGAATGCTTGTCCTGATGGGTAACAAAGTATGGTGGATACATATTACCGGAGCGGCCTTTCGGCCTAAAGGCATAGGCCGCCCGCGCGCTGTCCGATATTAGTGCGCCATCCGCGTGCCGATGCCGAAGACGCGCAGCGCCTCGCGCAATTCCGGCAGGGCCCGCTCCACCACGGCCTTGCCCTCGGCGATGGCCTCGTCGGCCCGGTCGAACTCCAGCAGGCCGATATGGCCCAGGCGGGGCTTCAGGTGGATGTCCGGCGGCTCGCCCGCCAGGCGGGACCGGGTGATGCGGTCCAGCGCGATGCCCAGCGAGGTGGCCATGACGCCGAACATGCTGGGCCCCTCATACTTCGGCGGTTGCGGCCGCGTGCGGCGGGATTGCAGGAATGTCGACAGGAATTCGAAGTTATGTTTCTGCGGGATGCCCGGCGCTTCCTCGGCCGGCGCCTCCATGTCCTCCGTCGCGGGGGCGGCGTCCGGCGGCGCGGCGGCGCCGGCCTCGGCGTCGTGGCGGCTGCGGGTGCGGCCGATGATGTCGGCGTTCAGGTCCACCGCCACCACCATGGCGGCCCCCATGGCGCGGCAGGCGGCCACGGGCACGGGGTCGACCAGGGCGCCGTCCACCAGCCAGCGGCCGTCCACGTGAGAGGGCGGGAAGATGCCCGGCATGGCGTAGGAGGCGCGCATCGCCTCCACCACCGACCCGCGGCGCAGCCACACCTCCTTGCCCGTCGCCAGGTCGGTGGCCACGGTGATGAAGGGGCTGGGCAGGTCGTCGAAGGTGGAATCGCCCAGGTGCTGGTTCAATTCGGTCAGCAGTTTTTCACCGCCGATCAGGCCGCCGCCGCTGCGCAGCCGCAGGTCCAGCAGGCCCAGGATGCGCATCTTGGTCAGGTTGCGCGCCCACTGCTCCAGCGTTTCCAGGTGGTTGCCCAGATAGACCCCGCCCACCAGCGCCCCGATGGAGCAGCCCGCCACCACGTCCGGCTGGATGCCGTGCTGGGCCAGGGCCTGCAGTACGCCGATATGGGCCCATCCCCGGGCGACCCCGCCCCCCAGCGCCAGGCCGAGCGTGGGGCGGGGGGGATGGCGGTCGGCATGGCGGTCGGGCATGGCGGTCGAACACTCCAAAGGGGGGCGCCTGGCACTGAAGTAGGTGGCGCGGCCGGAAGGCACAGTACCGGCTTCTGATAACCGGTGAAAGTGGCGCGGGTGGGGCCGGCCGGCGGTGACATCGGGGTCGTGGGCTGGCGCCGGCGATCCGGTTTGCTATGGTGGCGGCCCCGCCTCCAGCCTGGAAAGCCCCGCCATGACCGGCATGCCCCCGCTTTTGTTCCCTGTGCCCCAGCCCGTGGTGCCGGTGGTTGGGGACGATGCCGTCTTCCCCGTGCACCGCATCTATTGCATTGGACGCAACTATGCGGCGCACGCGCGGGAAATGGGTTCCGACCCCACCCGCGAGCCGCCCTTCTTCTTCCAGAAGCCGGCCGATGCCGTGCAGGTGGTGATGCCCGGCACCGTGGCCGACCATCCCTATCCCACCCTGACCAGCAACTATCATTATGAGGTGGAACTGGTGGCGGCCATCGGCGTCGGCGGCCGCGATATCCCGGCGGACCGGGCGCTGGACCATGTCCTGGGCTATGCCGTCGGCCTGGACATGACCCGCCGCGACCTGCAACGCGCCATGGGCGACATCAAGAAGCCGTGGGAGATCGGCAAGGCCTTCGACCGCAGCGCCCCCATCGGCCCGCTGCACCGGGTGGGCTTGGTCGGCCATCCAGCGGGGGGCGCCATCACCCTGGCGGTGAACGGCGAGGTGAAGCAGTCCACCACCCTGGATCAGATGATCTGGTCGGTGGCGGAGCAGATCGCCAACCTGTCCCGCGCCTTCGCCCTGCTGCCGGGCGACCTGATCTATACCGGCACGCCGGAGAATGTCGGCCCCGTCGTGCCGGGCGACGTCATCACCGCCCATGTCGACGGCCTGCCCGACCTGTCTCTGCACATCACCGACCGGGCGTGAGGCGCAGGCGGCAAGGGACTCTTGCCGTCGCGCACCCTGGACGGTTGCCGTGTCAGGTCCGTCTCAGGATGGTGACCAGATAGAAGGGGCGCCGCGCCTGGCTGGCCACCGTGAAAAGGGGGGACCAGGCGAACGCGTCATGGATGCGCCGGGACAGCCGTGATTCAGGGTCGGCCGAAAAGAAGTAGTGGTTGGCCAACAGGCAGAGGCCGCCGGGCTTGAGCAACCGCGCCATCCGGGCCGCCACCTGTTTCAGCAGATCGTCCCCGATGGGCGGCGGCAGATAATAGAGTGTGTCGGCGAGGGTGATGAGGTCGAAGCCGCCGTCAAGCCCGGGGTCAAGGTCCAGCACGTCCCCCTGGCGAAAGCTGATCGCCGGACTGCCGAACCGCGCGGCCGCGCGATCCACCGCGGCCTGGGCGATGTCGATTCCCAGCACCTGATCGGCGCGCTTGCCCAGGTGATGGCTCAGCAAGCCCAAACCGCAGCCCAGGTCAAGGGCGTGCGTGAAGCGCTGGCCCGCGGGAAGGCAGGCGACGATGCGTTCGTATTTCCAGGCCTGGTAGCGATAGCGGCTGTCGGCGGAGGCCCAAGGGTCCCCGGTCTCGACATAGACCGCTTCGAAAGCGCCGCGCTCCCCGACCGTGGTCCGCAGACGGCTGATCGCCTTGTCGGTTCGTGCGCTCTGGAGGAACAGGGGCACGTCCGCGGGCGACATGAAGCGCATCGACCGCCACAGCTGGGCCAGGTTCCGGGCCGGGGAGGGCTGGCGTCTCGCGTTCGGTGCAATCGACATGGGGCTCCGTCTTTTTCGCATGCTTCCGCCGCGCCGCCGGGCAGGCGGACTCTGGGTGTCGGTGGAAATTTTGATGGTCGAACCGGCGCCTGAAAATGTGTACGGCCCATGGCGCGGGGGCTTGAGCGTGATCTCTGTCGCTCGGGTACGGGCTCGAGCCGGAGACTACTCCAAAAGGCTTGGTGAGTGCATAAATGTCCGGGGCAATGGACGTGTCAGATCGCCGCAATCCAAGAGTTTAACATCTGAAAGATCATCAACTGGCGAGGGGGCGCCGTGCCGGTGCCCGGCATTGTCGCGGTCTGGCCGCGCCGGACAGCCCGGTTCTGGCTGGGGGGACGCCTTCGTGTTAAGCATGGCCCGTCCGTTTCCTTCGGGGTGCTCCACCCCGCCGCAGTCCGAGGTTCGCCGGTCCCTTGTCCAAGAAGCCTAAGCAGAAGCCGCAGCACACCGCCACCCTGCCGCTGGTGAGGCGCCTGGCCGGCAGTTACCTGCGGCCCTATATCGGCATGGTGCTGCTGGCCAGCATCCTCATCGCCATCAACGCCGGCAGCTCCGCCGTGCTGGCGCAGAAGCTGGTGCCCCTGATCGATGAGGTGCTGAGCGGCAAGAACCCCGGCTACCTGCGCACCTTCGCCATCATCGTCTTCGCCACCTTCGTTGTGCGCGGCTTTTCGGGATATTTCTCGGCCGTGCTGATGAACAATGTGGGGCAGCGGCTGGTGGCGGCGTTGCAGAAGCAGCTCTACAACCACCTGATCCAGGCCGACCTGGCCTACCTGCATTCCCTGCCGTCGGGCCAGCTGGTCTCCAGCCTGGTGAACGACGTGAACCAGGTGCGCCAGGGCACGGCGGAGGTGCTGACCAATTACGGCCAGAGCGTGCTGACCCTCATCTTCCTGGTGGGCGTGATGTTCCAGCAGGATTGGCTGCTGGCCACCATCTCGCTGACCGTGGTGCCCTTCACCACCGTGATGCTCAGCCGCATGACCGGCCGACTGCGCCGGGTGGCGGGGCGCACGCAGGCGGCGCTGGGCACCTTCGCCAGCATCCTGACCCAGACCTTCCAGGGCGCCCGCCACGTCAAGGCCTATGGCATGGAAGAGTATGAGATGCGGCGCGTGGCCACCATCGCCGACGATTTGCGCAAGCTGACCAACAAGTCGTTCCGCGTCTCCTCCTCCCTCATTCCCATCAATGAGGTGTTGAGCGGCGTCATCTTCGTCGGCGTCATCATCTATGGCGGGCTGGAGGCGGCGGCCGGCCATGCCACCGCCGGCACGCTGACCAGCTTCACCGGCGCCTTCCTGCTGGCGTTTGAGCCGCTGAAGCGCCTGTCCAAGCTGCAGACCCAGTTGCAGGTCAGCCTGGCCTCGGCGGAGCGGGTGTTCGAACTGCTGGACACGCCGCCCCGCATCGTGGATCGGCCCGGCGCCGGGGAGCTGGCCGTGGCCTCCCACGCCATCCGCTTCCAGGACGTGCGCTTCGCCTATCAGGACGGAACGGTGGCGCTGGACGGTGTCTCGCTGGAGGTGCCGGCGGGCAAGACCGTGGCCCTGGTGGGGTCCAGCGGGTCGGGCAAGACCACCATCCTGAACCTGATCCCCCGCTTCTACGACGTGACCGGCGGTTCCGTGACCCTGGGCGGCCAGGACGTGCGCGACGTGACGCTGGCCTCGCTGCGCAGCGCCATCGGCTTGGTCAGCCAGGAAACGGGCCTGTTCGACGACACGGTGCGCGGCAACATCGCCTACGGCCGCGTTGGCGCCACGGCGGAGGAGATCGAGGCCGCGGCCAAGGCGGCGGCGGCGCACGACTTCATCCTGGGCCTGCCCCAGGGCTATGACACGCGCGTGGGCGAAAATGGCGTGAAGCTGTCCGGCGGCCAGCGTCAGCGCATCGCCATCGCCCGCGCCATGTTGAAGAACGCCCCCGTGCTGCTGCTGGACGAGGCGACCTCGGCGCTGGACAGCGAGTCCGAGCGCCTGGTGCAGGACGCCCTGCGCCGGCTGCAACAGGGCCGCACCACCCTGGTCATCGCCCACCGCCTGTCCACCATCATCGACGCCGACCGCATCTATGTCATCGATGGCGGCCGGGTGGTGGAATCCGGCACGCATGACGAGCTGCTGGCACTCGACGGCGCCTACGCCCGTTTCCATGCCTTACAGGCTGGCGGCGGACACGGCGCGGTGGCGGAACTGGACGTGGCGCCGGCTACGGCGGCCGGCGCCCTGTCGGCGGCGGGCTGAGGGGCGGACGATGGCGGCCGGGGCGGTCACGAACATGGTCTTCATGGTCGTGTTGATCGCCCTGGTCATCGGCGTGGTCCTTCTCGGCAGCCTGTTGATGACCCTGTCCCGCGAGGGCGGGGCCGCCCTGTTCGTCCATCCGCGCCTGCCCGACCCCGGCGCCCCGCCGGAGGGGTCCGGCCTGCGCGCCGTCGCCTATGCCACCGCCGATGGCGCCACCTTGACCACGTGGACGGCGGAGCCCACGGGCGTCCGGCCCCTGGTCCTGATCCTGGCCGGCCCCGGACAGCGCCGCGCCGACCTGGCGGGCCTGGCGTCGGCGCTGGTGGCGCACGGCTATGGCGTGATGCTCACCTGCCGCCGCCCGGCCTCCCTGATAACGGGGGAGTGGGGGGAGGCGGCCCTGCTGGCCGATGCCCGCGCCGCCTTGGATCACCTGACGGCCCGGGGCATCTCCGGCTCCCGTCTGGTTGTCCTGGGCGTGTCGGCGGCGGCCGCCCTGGCGCTGCAGATGGCGTGGGAACGCCGGCCGGCCGCCCTGGTTCTGGCCGCTCCCCCGACGTCCGGGGCCGACCTGCTGGTTGGCCGCTGGCATCTGTCGCCCTTGGCCCGCATGGCCACCAATCCCCTGGCCGTGGCCCGCCGGTTGACGGTGGCGCCCCCCGCCTGCCCCCTGCTGGTGCTGCACGGCCTGGCCGACCGCAGCGTGCCGCCGGCCATGGGGCGGGTGGTGTTTCAAGTGGCGCCGGAGCCCAAGCAGGCCGCCTGGATCAAGGACGCGGGCCATGCCGACCTGTGGGACAAGGGCGGGACCGACGCCCTGCTGGACTTCCTGGCCGGCCGGCGGGGGCCGGCGCCGACGCTGGAGCAGGAGGCCCCCCGGCGGGCGCCCGGCCTGCCAGCCCTCAGGCCCTAATCGACCGACCGGCGCAGCCGGAAGGCGGGGGAGCCGTCGGCGTAATAATCCTCCTCCACCGAGGTCTGGTGAAAGCCCAGTCGGTGGTACAGGGCGCGCGCGGCGCCGTTCTCCGGATGCACCTCCAGCGACAGCCAGCGGTGGCCGGTGGCGCGGGCGTGGTCCAGGGCGGCCTGCATCATGGCCTTCGCCAGGCCCTGGCCGCGCCGTGCGGGATGGGTCGCCAGGGAATAGACGCGCAGGCCCCGGGTGCCCCGGCGGGACAGCAGCACCGCGCTGGCCGCCAAGGTGCCATCCTGACCATCAATCACCAGGATGCGGGCCGACGGCCGCTCCAGCAGGCGTTTGAAACTGCGCCGGCCCATGCGGTTGAACTCGAAGCACAGTGCCTCGAGCGCCAGCAGGGCCTCCAGGTCGGCCGGGGTGGCGGGCCGAGGGGCCGGAAAGGGGACCGGGGAAGGAGAGGGTGTCATCGTAAGGACCAAGGTACGGGAGGGGGCGTCGCGGGGCCTAATCAAAAACCCTTTATCTTCCGTCCCCGGCATTGCCATGGAGATTTAATGCGGGTCGCCCGGACACTGGGGACACCACGGCGGCCTTCGGTGCCGTGGCCTTTCCAGAGGAACGCATCATGGCACGCACCATCGTCATCGAACGCGGCCCCGGCGGCTTGTGGGCCGCCCACGACAGCGCCGGCCTCATCGGCGGTGTCTTCAAGGAGCGGCGGGCCGCGGTCGCCTTCGCCATATTCCAGCCCGACCGTCCCACCGTGCTGCTGCGCGCCGGCGGTGCCGGTGCGGGCCCCGGCGCCGGTGCGGCGCGGATGGCCGCCCCCCGCTTTCCCAGTAGCCGGTTTTAGGGGGAGCGGCGCCATGCCGGACTGTTCCCCAGCGGCTTCCAGACAGCGTGACCCCAACCCCGTTCCGGCCCGGCCTCCGGTGCTGGCCGGGACCGACCTGATCGTGGTGGTGGAACGGCGGCGCGACTTCCGCTGGCCCGATCCCGGCGGCCGCATCATGACCGCCGGCGCCTATGCCGCCGCCGGACCGGGGCGCCCCTGTCGCGTCATCAACCTCTGCCGTCATGTCGATTACCTGTCCGCCGGCTATTATACGTCCCTCTTGGCGGAGGCGCGCGGCGACCGTGTGACCCCCGCACTGCGCACCCTGGTGGATCTGGCGGATCGGCATGACCTGGCCGACAGCTTGGCCGATTTCAATGCCGGTCTTGCCCATCTCCCGCCCCCGCCTGCCGGCATCACCCAACACACGGCCAACATCTATTTCGGCCGGACGCCCGATGCGGGGCTGGGCGATGTCGCGGCCCGCCTGTTCCAGCGGCTGGACTGCCCCCTGATGCGGCTGACGCTGGTGCATGCCGAGGGCCAGGGCTGGCGTATCGCCGGCGTGGCGCCCTTGGGGCTCGACGCCGTGCCGCCGGCCCACGACGCGGTATTCATGAATGCGCTGGAGGTCCATGCCCGCCGGCGCTGGCTGCGGACCCGGGGGCCCGTGGCGCCGGCCTTCACCCTGGCGGTCCTGCACGACCCGGCCGACCCCCTGCCGCCCAGCAAGGCCGAAACGCTGGACCATCTGGCGCGGGTGGGCGCCGACCTGGGCGTGCGGGTGGAGGTCATCGGCCAGCGCGACTATCGCCACTTGGCGCGCTTCGACGGCCTGTTCATCCGCGAAACGACGGCCGTGACCCATCCCACCTTCCGCTTCGCCCGCAAGGCGGAGGCGCTGGGCATCCCGGTCGTGGACGACACCACCAGCATCCTGCGCTGCACCAACAAGGTCTTCCTGGCGGAGGCGCTGGCCGGCCACGGCGTGACCACGCCGCGCACCCGGCTGGTCACCCGCGCCACCGTGGCGGAGGTGGCGGCGTCGATGACCTTCCCCGCCGTGCTGAAGGTGCCCGATGGCGCCTTCAGCCGGGGGGTGGAGCGGGTAATGGACCCCGACGCCTTCCACCGCGTGGCCGCCGCGCTGCTGGCGCGGTCGGAAATCATCCTGGCGCAGGACTATGTGCCCACCGCCTTCGACTGGCGCGTGGGTGTGCTGGGGGGGCAGGTGCTGTTCGTGGCCCAATACCACATGTGCCCCCAGCACTGGCAGATCGTGCGCCACGGCGCCGATGGCAGTCATGAGGAGGGCGCCACGCGCGCCGTGGCCGTGGCCGACACGCCGCCGGCCGTGCTGGCCGCCGCGATGAAGGCCGCCCGGCTGATGGGCAACGGCCTGTATGGCGTGGACCTGAAACAGACGGCGGCCGGGGAGGTCATGGTGATCGAGGTGAACGACAATCCCAATCTGGATGTGGGCATGGAGGACCGCGCCGCCGGCCCGGTGCTGTGGCGTCGCGTCATCGGCCATTTCCTTACCGCTGCCGGTCGGGTGCCCATGCCCGGCAGCACCACCCTGGCCGCCACCGAGCATGCCGCCCTGGCCCGCTTGGCCGCGGTGCGGGCGGCGGTGGCCTGACGCCACCGCCGGCGGCGGGCTCCGCGATGGGGCCGCCCGGATGGGGCCACTTCGCTTTTTTGGTTGGAAGCGTGCGGGGGTGCGGGTATTCAAGGCGCTTGGTTTAACCGGCCCGTGGTGGGTGTTCCACCTGGGTCGCCTGTTTCCTGGCGGCGGCTTCCCTCATGGTGGGCCGCCCACGCGGGTTCCCAAGGACGTCGTACCCTATGCTGCGCTTTTCACCGCTCAAGTCCGCGTTGATCGCCCTGGTTTGTTTCCTGGGCGTGGTCTTCTCCCTGCCCAGCCTGATCAGCAAGGATTACCTGCCCGGCTGGATGGCCGACCGGCATGTGAACCTGGGCCTGGACCTGAAGGGCGGCTCCTACTTGCTGTTGCAGGTGGACAGCGACGCGGTGGCCAAGGCGCGCTTGGAAAGCCTGACCGATGAGGCGCGCACCGCCCTGCGCGCCGCCAAGATACAGGTCAGCGGCATCACCCCTGCCGGCCGGTCCATCGCCATCGCCCTGCCCGAAGGGGCGGACGTCGACGAGGCGCGCAAGGCCCTGGGCCCCATCGCCACCGCCACGACCGGTGGCGGCGTGCCGGAGATCGACCTGCGCACCGATGGCCAGACCATCACGCTGACCCTGACCGACGCCGGTTTCAAGGACCGCATCGACAAGGCGATGGCGCAGTCCCAGGAAATCGTCCGCCGCCGTATCGATGAGACGGGCGTGAACGAGCCGGTGGTGGCCCGCCAGGGCAGCGACCGCATCCTGGTGCAGCTGCCCGGCGTGGACGATCCCGGCCGTATCAAGAAGCTGATCGGCACCACCGCCAAGATGACCTTCCGCCTGGTGGTGACGGATGAGCCCATCCGTGCCGACGGCGCCGCCCCCCCGGGAACGCAGATCATGTCCGTCGCGGACGGCCGGGGTGATCGCAAGATCCTGGTGCGCAAGAAGGTGGAGGTCGACGGCGCCAACCTGACCGACGCCAGCCCCAGCACCGACCAGAACGGCCGCTGGGTCGTCAGCTTCCGCTTCGACAGCATCGGCGCCCGCCGCTTCGCCGAGACGACCACCAACAACGTGGGCAAGCCCTTCGCCATCGTGCTGGACGACAAGGTCATCAGCGACCCGGTCATCCAGGAACCCATCACCGGCGGCCGTGGCCAAATCGCCGGCAGCTACACCGCCCAGACGGCCAACGACCTGGCCGTGCTGCTGCGCGCCGGCGCCCTGCCGGTGCCGCTGACCGTGGTGGAAGAACGGACCATCGGGCCGGAGCTGGGCGCCGACAGCATCCACGCCGGCCTGACCGCCGTGGCCGTGGGCTTCGTCCTGGTCGTGGCCTACATGCTGATCAGCTACGGCATCTTCGGCGTCTTCGCCAACATCGCCCTGCTGTGCAACCTGTTCCTGACCCTGGCCCTGCTGGGCATCCTGCAGGCCACGCTGACCCTGCCCGGCATCGCCGGCGCCCTGCTGACCCTGGGCATGGCCGTCGACGCCAACATCCTGATCAATGAGCGCATCCGGGAAGAGTTGCGGAAGGGGGCGACCCCCCTGGCGGCGCTGGAGGCCGGCTTCTCCAAGGCCTACGCCACCATCACCGACAGCAACCTGACCACGCTGATCAAGATGGCCATCCTGTTCTCGGTCGGCACCGGGACCATCAAGGGCTTCGCCGTCACCATCAGCCTGGGCATCATGACCTCGATGTTCACGGCGACCGTGGTGGCCCGCGCCATAACCGCCAGCTGGTTCCGCCGCTTCCGGCCCAAGACGCTGACCGTGGGCACGCGCCTGCGCCCGGCGCCGGACCACACCAACATCTCCTTCATGCGCGGTCGCCACATGGGCATCGGCCTGTCGGTGCTGTTGTCGGTCGCCTCGGTGGTGCTGTTCTTCAAGCCCGGCCTGAACTACGGCGTGGACTTCGCCGGCGGCGTGGTCATCGAGATCCGCACCGAGGGCCCGGCCGACTTCGCCAAGCTGCGCTCCAAGATGGAAACCCTGCACCTGGGGCCCGTCCAGCTGCAGCAGTTCGGCTCTCCCACCGACGTGCTGATGCGGCTGGAGCAGCAGGCCGGCGGCGACGCCGCCCAGCAGGGGGCCGTGAAGGCCGTCCAGGACGAGCTGAACAAGGACTTCCCCGGCGCCGTCATTCGCCGCCAGGAAGCCGTGGGCGCGTCCGTCAGCGCCGAGCTGTTCCACGACGGCATGCTGGCCCTGGGCCTGGCGGCCATCGCCATGCTGGGCTACATCACCTTCCGCTTCGAATGGCAGTTCGGCATCGGCGCCGTGGTCACCATGCTGCTGGACGTGACGAAGACCGTGGGTTTCTTCGCCATCACCGGCATGCAGTTCAACCTGACCTCCATTGCCGCCATCCTCACCATCATGGGTTATTCGATCAACGACAAGGTCGTGGTCTATGACCGTGTGCGTGAGAACCTGCGCCTCTACCGCAAGATGCCCCTGCGGGAGCTGATCGACCGCAGCATCAATGAGACGCTGAGCCGGACCATCGGCACCTCGCTGGCCATCTTCCTGGTGACCGTGCCCCTGGCCCTGCTGGCGGGCGAGCAGCTGCGCGAGTTCGCCTGGGTGCTGCTGTTCGGCGTGGTGCTGGCGACCTCGTCGTCCATCTTCATCGCCGCCCCCATCCTGCTGTTCCTGGGCGAAAAGAGCCTGCGCCGGCCCGTGCCGGCCGACGGCTCCGCTGCCCCGGCCGCTCCGGCGGAGTAAAGGGCCGCATTTGGCTGCCGGTTGTCCAGGGCGCCGCCCATGGGCAACCGGCGTGCCAGAATAAAAGCGCAATAAAAACAGATGGTTGCAAAATCGCACTAGACAATTTTGCACCAAAGGCGGCAATAACCGCCGGGCACTGGGCATGAAATGCCGGGCCGAATTTGCCGATTCATTTGCACAGCTGTTCCGCATTGACGGCCAGTTCTGTAAAGAATCAATGATTACAGTTCGGTAAGGGTTGGTCCCCCGGTTGCGATGGCAGCCGATGCGCGCGTGCGCACCCCTTGGAGGGGGCCGGGGGAAATCCAAGGCGGCCTCGTCCAAGGTTTCTTCATCGGGGGAGACCTTAACCCATGAGCTCCATCGCCGCCTCGGGCTCCAGTCAGTCGCTGTACAGCGGCTGGCAGGCCCAATGGGCGTCGCGGACGCAGGCCTCGGCCGGCACCGACGACGCCAGTTCCTCAACCTCAACCACCGCCACCGGATCGTCCAGCGACGTCACCGCCGCCCTGTCGGATGGTGGTGTGGGCGCCCTTTCCGGCAGCCCCTTCGCCCTGCAAATGGGCGGGCTGTTGTCCCTACTGCAGGGTATCGACAGCGGTTCCGATTCCAGCGCCGGCAGCACGGCGGGTGGCCCCCAGTCGGGTCCGCCACCGGGTCCGCCGCCGGGGGATGGCGGCTCCGGCGACAGCGGCGGCACCAGCGCCAACGGCATGGACCCGCTGATGAGCCTGATGATGCAGACGGCTTTCGGCACGTCCGGCACCACCAGCACCGACGGCACCACCACCTTGACGGCCAGCGCCACGGCCAGCTCCACGGATGGCACGACCACGGGTGCGACAACGACCGACGGCATCTCCAAGCAGGCATTCGAGTCCGCCTTCGGCACCGGCACCGGGGCCACGGAACTGGCGGACAAGGTGTTCTCCAAGCTGGATACCGACGGCAACGGCACCATCAGCCAGTCCGAGGCGCAAAGCGCGTTGAAGCAGGCGGGCGGCGGCCACCATGGCGGCGGTCACCACCACCATGGCGGGGGCGGCGGTGTCGGCGGTCCGTCCTCCAGCCAGCAGGCATCCACCCTGCTGAGTGACACCAGCACGGACGACAGCGACCCGACCTCGGCCGCCAGCATCCTGGGTGCCCTGGACGGGACCTCATCGACCTCCACCGCCGGGGCCACCACCGGAACCTCCACCACCAGCGCCACCACCGCCTCGTCCAGCAGCGACGCTTCGGGCACCAGCTTCACCTTCAACGGCGTCACCATCGACAGCAGCACGATGCTGAGCGGATCGGCGCTGGCCTTCATGGCGCAGCTGCAGGGCCAGTTGGCCGCAGCCTGAGCCGGCGGCGCCGGCCCTTGAAACAGGGGGGCGTCCAACGCGCGCATGCGAACCCGCAGCGGCGGCATGAAATCATGCCCCGCCGGCGTTTCCTTGCCGTTCTGTCGGTGGGGCGATCGTCGCGCGACTGCCTGGAATGTCGCTTGCGTTCGGGCCCGGCGCGCGGCCGCGGGGTCGCGCCCTTGGGAAGCGCGGTGACCGGTTGGGGGAAGCCGTGGCCCAGGGTCCCTTGAACGGAGCGCAGCCCCCATGACCTCCATTTCCTCCCTGGGTTCGTCCCAGTCGCTCTACAGCGTCTGGCAGACCCAGATGGCGTCCGCAAACTCATCCGCCGACGCCACCTACACCGCCGACACCGCGACCAGCGGCACCACCGCCGCCTCCAGCGCGCCCAGCTTTCAAATGGGCGGCTTCCAGATGGATGGCGGTCTGCTGAGCATGCTGCAGGGCATCGGCGGCGACAGCGATGGTGATGGCACCGATGGCACCGCCACGACGGCCGCCTCCTGCGGCAGCGGCGGCTCGGGCGATGCCCTGCTGAACCTGCTGCTTCAGACCGCCAGTGGTACGTCCTCCAGCGGTTCCACCGGCACGGACTCCGCTTCTTCCAGCAGTTCCTCGTCAAGCAGCGCCACGTCCTCTGGCAGCGGCATCAGCGAAAGCGACTTCGAGTCCGCCTTCGGCAGCGGAACGGGCAGCAAGGAGTTGGCGGACAAGGTGTTCTCCAGCCTCGACACCGATGGCGACGGAACGCTGAGCCAGTCCGAGGCGCAGTCGGCGCTGGAATCGCTGTCGGCCGGCCAGGGCACCGACGGCATGGGCCCGCTACCCCCGCCGGGTGGGTTCGATATGGGCGACTCATCGTCGTCCGCTGATGGCAGGTCCTCGACCACCACCTCTAGCGACTCCGGCGCATCCACCAGTGGCACATCCACCAGCGGCACCAGCAGCATCACCATCGATGGCGTCACCATCGACACCAGCACGATGCTCAGCGGGTCCGCCCTGGCCTTCATGGCGCAGTTGCAGGGTTCCGTCGCGGCTTAAGTGCCAGGGGCACTCATGAAAACGCCGCCCAGCGGGTTGCCCCGGGGCGGCGTCTGGGCTTGCCGTCAAACCGGCATCAGTCCAGGTGCACCAGCTTGACCTTGCGGTTCTCCATCGCCAGGGCCAGCTTGCCATGCTTCAGGGCCAGGGCCTGCCGGCCGAACAGGTCGAAGCGCCAACCGGACATGGCCTGCACCTTGGCATGGTCGTCGGCGGCGATGGCCTCCAGGTCGGCGGCGTTGGCCACCAGGCGGCTGGCCACATCCTCGTCATCGCACACCAGCTTCAGCAGCACGCGCAGCAGTTCAACCGTCGGCGCGATGCCGGCCGGCAGCTCGGCGCGCGGTTCGGCGCGGGGCAGGGCGCTGTCGGGCAGGCTGCGCGCCTTCTCGATGGCCGCCAGGATTTCGGTGCCGTAACGACCCGCGGCCATGCTGGGGCCCAGGCCGCGCGTGCGGGCCAGGTCGTCCACCGTGCTGGGGGTGTGTGCGGCGATCTCCATCAGGGTTTCATCGCGCACCACGCGGTTGCGCGGGATGTCCTTGCGCTGCGCCTCACGCTCGCGCCAGGCGCACAGCTCCTTCAGCACGGCGATGAAGCGCGGCTTGTCGGTGCGCGGTTTCAGCCGGCGCCAGGACTCGTCCGGGTCCTGGCGATAGGTGTCCGGGCTGGTCAGGATGGCTATCTCGTCGGCCAGCCATTCCTCGCGGCCCGTCTTGTCCAGGCGGCGGCGGATCTTCTCATACGCCGGGCGCAGGTGGGTCACGTCCGACAGGGCGTAGGTCAACTGCCGGTCGGTCAGCGGCCGGTTGGACCAGTCGGTGAAGCGGCTGGACTTGTCGATGCGGGCGTTGGTCAGCTTGGTGATCAGCGTCTCATAGCCCACGCTGTCGCCGAAGCCGCAGACCATGGCCGCGACCTGGGTGTCGAACAGGGGGGCGGGCACGGCACCGGTCAGGTTGAAGAAAATCTCCAAATCCTGGCGGGCGGCGTGGAAGACCTTCAGCACGGCGGGATTGGCCAGCAGCGCGAACAGCGGCGACAGGTCGATGCCATCGGCCAGTGGGTCGATGGCGGCGGCCTCGTCGGGGCCGGCCACCTGCACCAGGCAGAGCTGCGGGTAGTAGGTCTTCTCCCGCATGAATTCGGTATCGACGGTGACGTAGGCGGCGGTGGCCAGTCGGTCACAGAAGGCGGAGAGGTCGGCGGTCGTAGTGATCAGCGTCATGGGGTTCTTCACATACTATAGCTAAGCGCGCGTGCATAGGGCCTGCTGCCCCGCCACCCGGGAATATGGCCAGGGCCCGCCGAGTCGGGAAGGGCGGGGTGGAGGCGCCCGCTTGTCCACAGGGCGGCGGCGGCGCGGCGCCGGAGCATGACAGCCATCCGCTCCCGGAAAATAGCAGTTTTGCTAGCGATACGGCGTCAACCGCCCCCCGGCGGGGCCAAGCCGCCCACAGCGGGTCGCTTGACACAATGCCGCAGCCCAAATATGCGAGTGATTATTAAAAACATTCGCATAAAAACAAATGGGGACCTCTGTGATGCGCACTCGCCTTCTGCTTTCCGCCTGCCTGTTCACCGCGCTGCTGCCCCTGGCCCTGCCGGCCATGGCCGCCGGCCCCGATGAGGCTGACGCCGCCGCCGAGGGGGGCAAGTCCGGCGGCATCCTGCCCGAGGTGGTGGTCAGCGCCGACCGCCAGGCGGCCATGGGGTACAACCCCAAGGATGCGGTCAGCGCCACGCGCATGGACATGGCCCTGCGCGACGTGCCGCAGACGGTGAACGTGGTGCCCCTGGCGGTGATGCGGGACCAGGGCGCCCTGTCGCTGCAGGATGTCATGCGCAACATCCCCGGCATCGGCCTATCCACCGGCGACGGCCAGCGCGACCAGGTTTCCATCCGCGGCTTCTCCGCCATCGCCGACCAGTACGTCGATGGCCTGCGCGACGACGCCCTCTATTTCCGCGACCTGTCCAACCTGCAATCGGTCGAGGTGGTGAAGGGCCCGGCCTCCGTCCTCTACGGCCGGGGCTCCTCCGGCGGCCTGATCAACCGCATTACCAAGAAGCCAGGCATCGATTTGGCGGAGGCGAGTTTCCGCTATGGCGGCTGGGATGACCGGCGGGGGGAGGTGGACCTGGCCCATGTGTTGCCCGATACCGGCGTCGCCCTGCGCCTGACCGGCGCCATCGAGGCGGCCGACAGCTATCGCCAGCAGCAGTTCCTGGACCGCAAGGCCTTGGCGCCCTCGGCGGAATTCAACCTGGATGAAAAGACCAAGCTGCTGGTCCAGGCCGATTATCTGGAGGACAAGCGCGTCACCGATTTCGGCATCCCGGCCTATCACGGCCTGCCGGTGGATGTGCCGCCCGGCACCTATTACGGCGCCGCCAACGCCCGCGACGCGGATTACAGCCAGTCCCGTGTCCGCTCCACCACCGAGACGTTGACGCACGAGGTGAACGACAGCCTGTCGCTGCGCAACGCCTTCCGCTACTACCGCTATAACCTGGACCGCCGCAACACGCTGGTCGGCTCGGTCAACGAGGCGGCGCGGACGGCGGCCCTCACCCGCTCCATCGTCGGCCGGTATGAGCACGGCTGGTTCAACCAGAGCGAGGCGGTGCAGAAGTTCAGCCTGGCGGGCATCGACAACCAGCTGCTGCTGGGGCTGGAGGTGGGGCACCAGACCAAGGACGCCATCACCTATTCCCAGGGCACGGTGGCCACTGTCGCGCTGTTCAACCCCGTGCTGCCGACCTTGAACCCCGGCACCTTCGGCACCGTCACCGCCAACAACCGCGGCCTGTTCGACACCACCGGCGTCTATGCCCAGGACATGGTGACCCTGCTGCCGGAGCTGAAGGCCCTGGTCGGCATGCGATTCGACCGGTTCGAGCAGCGCACGCTGCAGCATCTCGCCAACCTGGCCAACCTCAGCCGCACGGATAGGAACTGGAGCCCGCGCGCCGGCCTGGTGTGGCAGCCGACCGATGACAAGGCCGAGGTTGCCCAGTCCTATTACGTGTCGTGGAGCCGCTCCTTCCAGCCCTCGGGCGAGGCCTTCTCCGTGGCCGCCAACAACGCGGACATCGCGCCGGAAAGCACCCGCAATGTCGAGGTGGGCGCCAAGCTGGACTTCTGGCAGGGCCGGCTCAGCACCACCGCCTCGCTGTTCCGCCTGGAACGCAGCGGCATCAAGACCACCGACCCGGTGACGCAGAAGCTGCTGCCCATCGGCGTGCAGCGCACCGACGGGGTGGAGCTGACCGGCGCCCTGGACCTGTCGGACGGGTGGAAGGCCATCGCCGGCTATGCCTATCTGGATGCCCGGGTCACGGAGTCCGTGGCCAAGGACGCCGGTGTTCCGGTGCAGGGCAAGCGCGCCACCATCACGCCGCGCCACAGCACCAACCTGTGGGTGACCAAGGCCTTCGGCAATCGCTTCGGCTTGGGCGGCGGCATGAACTATGTCGGTGACCGTTACGCCAACCCAGGCAATACCGTGACGCTGCCGTCCTACGTCACGGTGGATGCCATGGCCTGGTACCGCCAGGGGCCGGTGACGCTGCAGGTCAACATCTACAACATCGCGGATGAGCGCTACATCGTCTCCGCCCATGGTTCCAACGCCAACCTGAACCTGCCGGGCAGCCCGCGGTCGGTCATGGGCAGCGTCAAGATCAGTTATTAAGGGGGACCAAGACGGCAGCACCCCGGTGCAAATGGGCCCGGCCGTCTTGACAATCCGCCCCCGTCCGGCCCTAGTGTCCGCCGGTCCGTCAGTCCCGCGTTTTCGCGGGCCGGCGGCGCTATTGCCCAACCCGCACTCGTCAAGGTCCGGCCCCATGCATCCCTATCGTTCCCACACCTGCGGCGCCCTGCGCCTGGAAGACGCCGGCAAGACCGTCCGCCTCTCCGGCTGGATCCACCGCAAGCGTGACCACGGCCAACTGCTGTTCGTCGACCTGCGCGACAATTACGGCCTGACCCAGTGCGTGATCGATATCGACAATCCCGGCTTCAAGGTGCTGGAGTCCGCCCGCCTGGAATCGGTCATCACCGTGACCGGCCGCGTGGTGGCCCGCACGGCCGACACCATCAACGACAAGCTGCCCACCGGCCATATCGAGGTGAAGGCGGATGAGATCGTGGTGCAGAGCCTGGCCGACCAGCTGCCCCTGCAGGTGAACTCCGACCAGGATGCGGGCGAGGATATTCGCCTGCGCTACCGCTTCCTGGATCTGCGGCGCACCAAGATGCACCGCAACATCCACCTGCGCTCCAACGTCATCGCCTCGGCCCGCCGCCGCATGATCGAGGCGGGGTTCACCGAGTTCCAGACCCCCATCCTGACCTCGTCCTCGCCCGAGGGTGCGCGCGACTTCCTGGTCCCGGCGCGCAACCACCCGGGCAAGTTCTACGCCCTGCCGCAGGCGCCGCAGCAGTTCAAGCAGCTGCTGATGGTGGCGGGCTTCGACCGCTACTTCCAGATCGCCCCCTGCTTCCGTGACGAGGACAGCCGCGCCGACCGTAGCCCGGGCGAGTTCTACCAGCTCGACTTCGAGATGAGCTACGTCACCCAGGACGACGTGTTCGCCGCCATCGAGCCGGTCATTCACGGCATCTTCACCGAGTTCCGCGACTTCACCGGCGTCGCCAAGACCGTCAGCCCCTATCCGTTCCCGCGCATTCCCTATGCCGAGAGCATGCTGAAGTACGGCAACGACAAGCCGGACCTGCGCAACCCGCTGGTGATCACCGACGTGTCGGCCGTGTTCCGCCGCGACGACGTGGAGTTCAAGGCCTTCCGCGGCGTGCTGGACAAGGGCGGCGTGGTCCGTTGCGTCAAGGCGCCGGCCGTGGGAGACAAGCCCCGCAGCTTCTTCGACAAGCTGAACGACTGGGCCCGTGGCCTCGGCGCTCCCGGCCTGGGCTACATCCTGTTCGAGAACGGCGCCGGCAAGGGCCCCATCGCCAAGTTCGTGCCGGAGGCGGCGCAGGTCGTGCTGCGTGAGCTGACCGGTGCCGTGGACGGCGATGCCGTGTTCTTCGTCTGCGACCTGGAAGGCCCCGCCGCCAAGCTGGCCGGCCAGGCCCGCACCCGCATCGGTGAGGAGCTGGACCTGATCGAGAAGGACGCCTTCCGCTTCTGCTGGATCGTCGACTTCCCGATGTATGAGAAGGATGAGGAGACGGGGAAGATCGACTTCTCCCACAACCCCTTCTCCATGCCGCAGGGCGGCCTGGAGGCCCTGACCAGCATGAACCCGCTGGACATCAAGGCCTTCCAGTACGACATCGTCTGCAACGGCATCGAGCTGTCCTCGGGCGCCATCCGCAACCACAAGCCCGAGATCATGTACAAGGCGTTCGAGATCGCCGGCTATTCGGCCGAAGACCTTGAGACCCGCTTCGGCGGCATGCTCTCGGCCTTCAAGCTGGGTGCCCCGCCGCATGGTGGTTCCGCCCCGGGCATCGACCGTATCGTCATGCTGCTGGCCGATGAGCCCAACATCCGCGAGGTCATCGTCTTCCCGCTGAACCAGCGCGCCGAAGACCTGCTGATGCAGGCCCCCAACGCCGTCGACACCGCGCGGCTGAAGGAACTGCACATCAAGTTGGACCTGCCCAAGCCCAAGATCACCACCGAGGCCAAGGAAGGCTGAGGCGGGGGACCGTCGCTTAGGCGGAGTGTTAAGACGGGCGGCGTCTGGAAGGGCGCCGCCCGTTTTGTTTTTGGTATCGGGGCTTGACCCTATCAGTGAGCTACCGGTCTTCTATCAGCGATGATGGGGGGCAAAATGCGCGCATGGCGGTGGGTGACAGTGGCTCTGGGCACGATTGTTTATTCAGGAGTGGCGCACGCTGGCCCCTCCACGGGCGTACTTGCCGTACCCAGATTCAGCATGTTTCTTGAGATGCTGGAGCAGATGCCGGCTCATATTGACATGGCCGATCCAGAGGCGATGATCGCATATCTTGGCGGTCTCCACGGCGCCGAGATATTCGAAAAGAGGGTCGCGTCATGCGGCTATAACCTGACCATGGAAGGCGGTGACATTACTGGGCTTGATAGCCTTTATTTTCGCGCATCTTCCACCAAAGTGGGTTGTGAAGCGCCCAACGGCCTAGGGCAGCCTCTGTATCAATTGGAAATACAACATTACTTTCCATTGCACCCACTAGGTGAGCCATTGGTGCGCAATTTCTGCGATTTAGATCTGGACGTTAGTAAAAGATACCACGGCGATAACAAATACGTTACGCCATATGCGCATGAGTGGGACTTCAGTGAAAAGCATGGGGCGGGTGACAATTATAATTTCTTTTCAGCGGGATCGATAAAATATTATATTAGGTTTGATCAATGGGAGGGGCTGTGCCCCAAACAAATTATCATAACCGCTTTTCTATCAACGATCGCAGATCAGATGGAAGTGCCACGTCACTAGGGGAATACTGCCTATTGCCAGTCTTCCAGGCGCAACCCCGGCACGCGTTGGAACTCCTGGGTGTTCTGCGTGACCAGGGTCAGGTCCCGCGCCAGCGCCTGGCCCGCGATCAGCACGTCATAGGGGCCGATGGGCGTGCCGGCGGTGGCCAGGTGCGCCCGGATAAGGCCCGCCTGACGGGCATCCTCCCGGTCGAGGTCCAGGATAGGGAAGCGCAGGGCCTCGACACGGGCCATGTTGTCCGCCGCGCGCTGGCTCTTGGCGGCGCCGAAGTATAGTTCGTGGGCGACGATGGCGGGCAGGCCGAAATCCTCCGGCCGGTATTGCCGCATCCGGTCCAGGAACGCGGCGTGTCCTTTCATCACCGCGATGACGGCGTTGGTATCCAGCAGGAACTTCACTCGAAGAAGTTCAGGGCTGGGCGCTCCTGCTCCGCCGGTCGTTCCGTCGCGGCCTTGGCGAAGTCCTCATCCACCGGCCCGATGACCTCCGCCAGCCAGTCCCAGCCGTCGGCGATGGGTTCCAGGATCACGGCGTTCCCATGCCGACGGATGCGCACCGTCTCACCCTCGAACCGGAAGTCCTTGGGCAGGCGCACGGCCTGTGAGCGGCCGGACCAGAAGAGCTTGGCGGTATCCATGGGGGCTCCGTTGATATCCACCAAAAATATATACCACACGGATGTGGGGGGCAAGGCTCACCCATGTCTGCCCCCTACACACCCCTTCCTCAGAGAGGGCTCAATCACAGGACCGTGACGGGGATGCGGATGGGATTGCCCTCGAGCTGGGCGCGGATGCCGTTCTCGCCAAAGGAAATCGTGGCGCAGACGACGTCGCGGGGCTTCAGGCCGAAGTCATGGGCGACGGAGAACAGGCAATAATACGACAGGTCGTAGCCCACGCCCGTTTCCGGCGCCTTGAAGCTGTCGGCGCACACCAGGAAGCCGCTGCCGATATCCTTGCCGGAACGCTCTTCGGAAAACAGGATCCAGCAGGGCGTATCCTGGGTCGGCATGTTTTCCAGCGTGAAGCCCAGGTCGATGATCAGGCCGCCGCCGGAGACATCCGCCTGCGCGTAGCCGACGCTGATGCTGGCGCTTCTGCCGATCCGGCCTTGGTGTCTTTTGATGGCGTCGATGGTCGCGTTCATGATTGTTTTCCTTCTGGGTGCGGCGCACAGGGCCGCCAAGGTGCCGGCTGCGGGGCAAAGCAGATTCCGGGCCACAACATTTTCCGAGGATTCATAAGGGCTTGCCGGTGAGCCCCTCTGTCCGTGCCGGTGTCCGACATGGTGGACGCGTCGGACATGCCCCATCCGGCCCGCGACGCCCGCGCTGTGGACGCCTGTCCCACGGGGCCGAACCCCTGCAAAACACTCAACGCGGCAGGGGCGTAACTCCAAACAACTCCACATGCCGGCCCTTTAGCCTGGATAATTCACCAGGGTTGGCGGGCATAGGCTAAGGCCCTGGAATCACGTAGGATTCGATTGCTGAGGCCGAACCTGCTGTTTCCGGAG
>NZ_VITR01000005.1 GCF_007827955.1 Nitrospirillum pindoramense | reverse complement strand
TCCGGAAACAGCAGGTTCGGCCTCAGCAATCGAATCCTACGTGATTCCAGGGCCTTAGCCTATGCCCGCCAACCCTGGTGAATTATCCAGGCTAGAGATTAAGCTCGACATCTCGATGCAGCTGCGCGAGTCCCGCCAAATTCTCGAAGCAAAAGAGGCGGCGCATCAGAAAGATAGCGCGGAGTTAAAGAGCGCGCGACATGAACTACGTAGGCGCAACCTTGAGTTCCGCTCCGCCTTCGAACTTGCCGGATCGCCACGAGACGCCAAGCTCGCGGAGCTCAACAATCGGATTGGTCAGATCGGGCAGGAGATCACCTATCTAGGCTCGATTCGCGAACTTGCCGAGCGCGTCGCCAAGCTGATTGCGGAGCGGGATGCAGCCAATAATGAAGTCGATCGCTTGACTACAGTGATTACGCGCCTGAGCTCCGTTACCTCCGGACGTATTAGCCAAGCGATGAGCATGGTTAGCACCCGGGCCAAGTCACTTCTCAAGCAGGACCTGAAGCGGCAGGAGGAATTCGCCGACCCAGGAATGGTGACGGTCGATTTTGCCGATGATGCGGTTTTGGTCGATGGCAAGATGAACTTCGCCGAGAGCAGCAACGTCGTCCTCAAGAATGCCGCGATTCTCGCGCTGCTCGGCGCTGCTGCGGAGGACAAGAAGTTCTGGCACCCGCGCCTCGTTCTAATGGACAATGTTGAAGACAAGGGTATGGAACAGAAGCGCAGCCACAACTTTCAAAATATCATCGTCAACCTATCCCAGCAAGCTCAGCTTACACATCAAATAATATTCACCACTTCCATGCCAAATCCTGATCTAGACATGAAGAAATTTGCGATTGGACCACACTACACCGAACGGAATCGCACTCTAAATTTCGGGACCTAAATCTCTCTTATTTATAGTATCGGATATATATTTTCTGATTTAACGCCAACGATGCGCTCTGGCAGTACCGGAACAGCAGCTTGCCGCGTGATTTAATCCAGAAGCTGCCCGTCCGCTTCCGGCCCCAACGCCGCCGCTCCCCAAACTGCCCAGACCCAAGATGAGCCTGACCCATAAATTGAGAAAAACCGCTGATTCTCATACTATGGATCAAACATTCTTATTTTATGATCAACTCACACACCCCACCCAACGCCCCTTCCCAACGTCCCACCCGCCCGCTATAAGAGTTGCGAGTGATTTGCAATATCGGGCGGTGGGACGCCGCCCGGGGGACGTGACCGTGACCAGCGTGACCAGAGACCAGGCCGGCAGCGACGCCGTGGCCAGCCAGAGCATTCGTGCGCCCAGTGACTCGCGCCGGTTGTCGGTGAGGGGCCCGGCGGGCGGCATCACCGGGCGGTGGGTGGTCTATCAACTGCACTGGCTGCTGGGCATCACGCTGGGCTTCGTCCTGGCGCTCATGGGCATCACCGGCGCCACCATGAGCTTCGAGGACCAGATCATGCGGGCGTTGAGCCCCGGCGTGGTCACGGTGGCGCCGCGCGCAGCGCCGGTGCTGACGCCCGACGCGCTGCTGGCCCGGGTGCGGGCGCAGCGGCCGGAGACGCGGGTGGAGGGGGTGTTCCTGTCCGCCCGCACGGATGAGGCGGCGCGCGTGCTGTTCGCCGGCGGGATGGGCGGCAACCGGGGGGAGCGCGCCTATGTCGACCCCTATGACGGCACGGTGCTGGGCCGCGCGACGGGGGAGGAGTTCTTCGCCTTCGTCCGCCGGCTGCACCGCTGGCTGGCCCTGCCCGGCAACGGCGACGGCATGGGCCGGCAGATCACAGGGGCAGCGGTCATGGCCCTGCTGTTCTTCTGCGCCTCGGGCCTGTATCTGCGCTGGCCCCGCCGGCCGCTGGACTGGCGCGCCTGGCTGGCGCTGGACACGGGCGCCAAGGGCCGCGCCTTCCTGTGGTCCTTGCACGCCGTCATCGGCACCTGGGTGCTGCTGGTCTATCTGGTCATCGGCCTGACGGGGCTGTGGTGGTCCTATGACTGGTATCGGGACGGCGCCACCCGCCTGCTGACCGGGCAGCCGCTGCCGGCGCGGGAGGAAGGCCCCCGGGGCGAAAGGGGCGCCGGGAAGCGCGACAATGGCGCCGCCCCCGTTTCCATCGACACCGCCTGGGCCGCCCTCCTGGCGCGCGAGGGGGACCGGTACGCCACCGCGCTGCTGAGCGTGCCGGGCAAGCCGGGCGCGCCGGTGCGCGTGCGCTATCGCCCCGTGGGCGCGCGGGCGGACCAGCCGTTCGATGAGATGGCGCTGGACGGCGCCACCGGGGCCGTGACCTCGGAAAGCCACTTCGCCGACAAGGCGCTGGGCGCCCGGCTGCTGGCCGGGGTGTTGACCCTGCACCGCGGCACCTATTTCGGCACCGGCGGGGCCGTGGTGTTCATGGTGGCGGCCGGCGCCATGCCCCTGTTCACCATCACCGGCCTGCTGATGTACCTGGACCGCCGGCGCAAGAAAAAGGCGGCGCGGGTGGCGCGCGATGGGGCCCAGGATGGGGCCGCAGGTCCCCTGGCGCCCGCCCCCTTGGCGTACCCCACCACCGACACCACCCTGACCATCGCCTATGCCAGCCAGACGGGCACGGCGGAGCAATTGGCCTGGCGCACCGCTGGCGTGCTGCGCGATGGCGGCCGGGCGCCACAGGTGCTGCCCCTGGCCAAGCTGGACCTGAACGCCCTGCGCGGCCGCCTGCTGGTGGTGGCCAGCACCTATGGCGAGGGGGAGGCGCCGGACGACGCCCGCGCCTTCGCCAAGAAGCGCATGGCGGTCCCCGCCGATCTGGCCGGGGTGGACTTCGCCGTGCTGGCCCTGGGCGACCGCCAATATGAAACCTTCTGCGGCTTTGGCCGCGCGCTGGACCGCTGGCTGGGCGAGAGCGGCGCCACCCGCCTGTTCGACCCGGTGCTGGTGGACGACAACGACGCCAACGCCCTGCGCCAATGGCAGGAGCACCTGCGCGCCCTGGGTGCCGGCGCCGCACCCGATTGGGCGCCCGAAACCTATGGCCGCTGGCGCCTGGCGGAGCGTCGCCTGCTGAACCCGGGCAGCCCGGGCGGCCCCGCCTATCACTTGGCGCTGGAGCCGCTGGACCAGCCCATGCCCGTTTGGGCCGCCGGCGACATCGCCCAGATCCTACCCGGCAACGACAGCGGCGCCCACCACCGCGACTATTCCATCGCCAGCCTGCCGGCCGAGGGCCGCGTGGACCTGCTGGTGCGGCAGCAGACGCGGCCCGACGGCACCCTGGGCCTGGGTTCCGGCTGGCTGACGGCCGGCGCGGCGGTGGGGGGCGAGGTGCGGATGCGCCTGCGCGCCAACCCCGGCTTCCACGCCCCGTCCGGCCCGGCGCCCCTGATCCTGATCGGCGCCGGCACCGGCCTGGCCGGCCTGCGCGGCCACCTGAAGCACCGCCAGGCCCTGGGCCTGGGCGACGCCTGGCTGTTGTTCGGGGAGCGCAACGCCGCCACCGATGCCTGGCATGCCGAGGAGATCGCCGCCTGGCAGGCCGAAGGCACCCTGGCGCGCGTCGACCTGGTCTATTCCCGCGATGGCCAGGGCTACGTCCAGGATCGCCTGGCGGCCCAGGGGGACATTGTGCGCCAATGGGTGGACCGGGGCGCCGCCGTCTATGTCTGTGGCAGCCTGGAAGGCATGGCCCCGGGCGTGGACCGGGCGCTGGAGGCCATCCTGGGCCGCGACCGCCTGGACGCGCTGACCGCGAACGGGCGGTATCGGCGGGATGTGTACTGAGGTCCTTTTACAAGCAATAAGCCCACCTCATCGCTTGTCAGGCCGCGACGGCGGCCGCCGGAGATTTCCGGGGAGCCGAAGGCGGACTGGAAATCGAGGACAAGCCAGGGCTCGGATGGGCCCGCCCGGCGTCTGAGGGACAAAAACTAAGTCGCCCGCACCACCAGCCGCGTCGGCAGGATCAGCGACTCCGGCCGCTCCCCGTTGATGAGCGCCAGCACGCTCTGCGCCAGGCGCACGCCACCCTCCGTCCAATTCTGGTGGATCGAGGTCAGGGCCGGGGTGTGGAAGGCGGCCATGGGGGTGTCGTCATAGCCGATGACGGACACGTCGTCGGGCACGGTCAGCTTCGCCTCCGTCAGGGCGCGCATGGCGCCCAGCGCGATGGCGTCGCTGCAGGCGAAGATGCCGTCGAACCCACCCGTGGTATCGGCCAGCAGGCCCCGCACCGCCGCCACGCCGGCGTTGAAGGTGAAGTCGCAGGGCGCCAGCGCCACCAGCGCCGCCCCGGCGGTGGCCAGCGTCTGGGTGAAGCCGTGCAGGCGTTCCGCGTTCTCGCGGTGGTGGGTGTCGCCCAGGAAGACCAGGCGGCGGCGCCCCGTCTCGACCAGGCGGGCGGCGGCCAGCGCCCCGCCCTGGTGGTTGTCGCTGCCCACGAAGACCGGATCCATGCCCGGCTGCGGCGCCCCCCACACCACCAGCGGCACACCCATGGGCAGCAGTTGGCGCACGGCGGTGTCGTCCGCGCCCTGGCCCAGCAGGATGGCGCCGTCGGCCGCCTGCACCGCCGCCGCCGGCTGTGACGCCCCGGTGGTCAGCAGCACATTGTATCCGGCCACCGTCAGTTCCTGGCAAATGCCGCCCAGCAGGTCCAAGGGAAAGGGGCCGGACATGGGGCGTTCGGGCGACGGCGTCATGTCCACCACCACGGCGATGGTGTGGCTGCGCTGCAGGCGCAGGTTCCGCGCCGTGGCGTTGAAGCGATAGCCCATCTCGCGCGCCAGTTCCTGGATGCGGCGGCGCGTATCCTGCCGCACGGCGGGGCTGTCGCGCAGGGCGCGGGACACGGTGATGATGGACACCTGCGCCTTGGCCGCCAGGTCGGCCATGGTCAGCCGGCCGGCGTCCGCCTGCACACCCCCCTCTGCGGCGTCCCCGCCCGGCAGGGTGGGGTCCGGGGAGCGGGGCGCCGGACGGGCGGACTTGGCGGGGCGCAGGCTCATAAGCGGTTCCGAAACCAGGAAAGAACGGGGCCGGTGAAAGGATGGACCGGCGGAAGACTGTTCCATAGCCGGGCACCGCTTGCCAAGCCGGGGCTGCTGCGCGGAAACCCGAGTCGCGCCATCCCTTCCCCTGGGATGGACGTTTCGGCCCGCATAATCCCCTATGCCAGGAAAGGGCCCTGGGACGCCGCACCGCACCAGTCCTCGGTGTCGGCACCGCTGTAGGCGTAGCAGCGAATGACATCGATAACAACACCGGCACAGCCATGCCACCCGATATTCAGATGCAGGGGGCCTTAAATGCCAAGGATTTAAGACTGGGGGCGCCCTTCCCGGTCAATTTGCTGCGCTTGCGAAGCGCAATCGCAGCAACAGATGCCGTATCGCGGGGCGGTTCAGCGGCCCCCTTCAGGCGGTCACCGGCAAAATGATATCGATGTCTTGTTATCGATGTCATCCGATGTTATCGAAGCGTCATTCAAGCAAGGGTGGCAGGCGATCCATCAAGGACGCGCCATCCCGATAAGAAGCCTTGGGTCAGGGCGCGACGGGGCGAGCCAGTCCAAGTCACGATCACACCAAGACATAAGGGGAGGGAAGGATGTCACATCCACATCGGATAGGTGCGTTATTGGGCGGCGTCGCGTTGGCGGCCCTGCTGATGCCGGTTGCGGGCCTGGCCCAAACCGCGGCGGCCCAAACCGCGACGGGCCAGAACACGCCGGCGCCGCAGGCGGCCAGCGGCGCTTCGGAAGAGCTGCAGGAAATCATCGTCACCGGCACCGCGCGCAGCGACGGCATGAAGAAGCTGGACGCCAGCTTCGCCATCAGCACCATCAAGGCCGAGGACATCGTCGCCCAGCAGCCCAACGGCACCGCCGACCTGCTGAAGCTGACGCCCGGCCTGTGGGTGGAATCGACCAGCGGCACGGCCGGCCCCAACATCGACGTGCGCGGGTTCCCGGGCGGCGGCGACGCGCCCTTCATCACCATGCAGATCGACGGCTCGCCCATCTATCCGGCACCCACCCTGTCCTTCATGGACAACTCCACCCTCATCCGCCTGGACGACACGGTGGAGCGGGTGGAGGTGCTGCGCGGCGGCCCGGCCACCGTCTTCTCCAACGCCCAACCGGGCGCCACGGTGAACTTCATCCAGCGCAAGGGCACGGACACGCCGGAAGGCAGCATCCGCCTGACCGTGGGGGATGAGGGGCTGTACCGCGTCGACACCTATTACGGCGGCCCCATCACCAAAGACCTGAACTTCATGGTCGGCGGCTTCTACCGCTATAACGAGGGCATCCGCAGCACCCAGTTCCCCGCCGACGACGGCGGCCAGGTGGTGGCCAACGTCACCAAGAAATTCGAGAATGGCGAGTTCACGTTCTACGGCCGCCGCACGGACGACAAGAACGCCTTCTACACCGCCATCCCGCTGGTCAGCAGCAACGGCGGCAAGGACATCTCGGCCTTCCCCGGCACCGATCCGGGCACCTTCAGCCTGTACAGCAACGACGTCCGCAACGTCACCATCGAGACCGGCCCCGGCCAGTCCAAGAACCTGGACATCGGCGACGGCCGCGGCATTCAGCTGACCACCCTGGGCAACACCCTGGACCTGGACCTGAAGGGCTGGCAGCTCAGCAACAAGATGAACTTCGTCACCGGCCGGGCCTTCACCCAGTCGGAATTCACAGGCTCGAACCCTGAGACGCTGGGCCAGTTCATCAGCGACACCGTCACCTCGGCCAACGCCAACGCCGCCGTGGTGGCGGCGGCCGGCGGCATCGCCACCGGCGGCTCGGCCAAGATTGTCGGCTCCGGTGCTGCGCTGACCAACATGAACCAGCAGGTCATCGCCGTGGGCATGTGGTCGGTGGACAAGCGTATCCAGTCCTTCACCGACGACGCGCGCCTCAGCCATGAGCTGTTCCCCGGCAACACCCTGACGGTGGGCGCCTATTTCGCCCAGTATTCGTCCAAGGACCAATGGTACCTGGGCAACAACTACCTGCTGACCATGACCAACCACCCGCAGGCGGTGGACGTGGTATTGAACAACGGCGCCAAAGCCTCACGCGGGGGCCTGACCTCCGGCTCCTTCTACGCGCTGGACGCCAGCTATGACGGTACCGCCGTGGCGGGCTTCATCTCCGACGAATGGAAGATCACGCCGGACCTGCGCATCGACGCCGGTTTCCGCATGGAACACCAGAGCATCAACGGCACCATCAGCAACGACAGCACGGGCGATTTGGACAACAACCCGCTGACGCTGTACGACAACGCCGCCAGCTACACCAACGGCACCTATTACGGCGTCAGCTCGCACCGGACGGAGCCGTCATGGACCGTCGGCGCCAACTACTACCTGACCGACGATCTCAGCGTGTACGCCCGCGTCAACAGCGGCCATGAGTTCCCGCAGTTCGACGCCCTGCGCGGCGGCGATTACCAGATGGTCAACATCCAGCAGCAGGAAGTTGGCCTGAAGACATCGTCGCACTATTACAGCGCCTACGTCACCGGCTTCCACAACACCTTCTCCGGCCTGTTGTACCAGGCGGAGGTGGTGAACCCCGACGGCAGCGGCAGCCTGATCAACGAGATCTATGGATCGGAAGCCTGGGGTGCGGAGTTCGAGCTGGCGGTGCGGCCCGTCACCAACCTGACGGTCAGCTTCCGTGGCACCTATCTGGATGCCAAGTACCAGGACAACCCCAGCTTCAACGGCAACCAGGTGCTGCGCCAGCCCAAGTTCCAGTTCTCCATCGCGCCGTCGTACGAGATCCCGCTGGACTGGGCCAGCCTGCGGCTGTTCGGCACCTATACCCATGTGGGCGACCGCTACGGCGACCCGGACAACCAGCAGCCGCTGCCGGCCTATGACACCCTGGACCTGGGCGTCTCGGCCGAGTTCGACCGCTACACCGTCCAGCTGACCGGCACCAACCTGACGAACGAGCTGGGCATCACCGAAGGCAACGCCCGCGTGGTCGGGTCCGGCACCAGCAGCGGCGGCGTCTTCCTGGGCCGCCCGCTGTTCGGCCGGTCCATCCACCTTAGCGCCGCGGCCAAGTTCTGACCCGCGTGAGTTCCCGGCCCTCCGCATCCGACAGCGGGGGCCGGGGTGTCATGGGGCCGTCGCCCCGAAGACGGCCCCTGGGGATGGGCGGGCATTGCCCCGATCTTTGTCCGCCCATCCTCCTTTTGCTTTCTTCGGCCTCCCCGTGAAGGTGACCCTGCCCGTGTCCAATACCGCCACCATCGCCCCGCCGCCCACCGCCCTGACGGAAACCGACATCCCGGCCCGCCTGGACCGCCTGCCCTGGGGTCGGTTCCACAGCCTGGTGGTGGCGGCGCTGGGCATCACCTGGGTGCTGGACGGGCTGGAGGTCACGCTGGCCGGCGCCGTCGCCGGCGCCATGAAGGAAAGCCCGTCGCTGGCGCTGAACAACGCCCAGGTTTCGGCGGCCAGCAGCGCCTATCTCATCGGCTGCGTGCTGGGCGGCCTGTTCTTCGGCTGGCTGACCGACAGGCTGGGCCGCAAGAAGCTGTTCAGCATCACCCTGTTGGTCTACCTGACCGCCACCGCCGCCACCGCCTTCAGCTGGGATTTCACCAGCCTGCTGGTCTTCCGCTTCCTGACCGGGGCCGGCATCGGCGGCGAATACGTGGCCATCAATTCGACCATCCAGGAGCTGATCCCCGCCCGCGCCCGCGGCTGGGTCACCCTGGTGATCAACGGCAGCTACTGGCTGGGCGCCGCCCTGGGCGCGGTCGGGTCCGTGGTGCTGCTGGACCCGCATCTGCTGGGGCCGGACATGGGCTGGCGCGCCAGCTTCTTCACCGGCGCGGTGCTGGGCCTGTTCATCCTGCTGCTGCGCCGCGCCATCCCGGAAAGCCCGCGCTGGCTGATGACCCATGGCCGCGTGGCGGAGGGGGAGGCCATCGTCGCCCGCATCGAGGGTGCCATCCAGGCGCGGGGCCAGGCCCTGCCCCCCGCCGGCCCGCCCGTGCGCCTGCGGGAGCTGCGGACGGTGTCGACCGCCGCCGTGGCCAAGTCGCTGCTGCGCGACTATGGCCGGCGCACCGTGCTGGGCCTGTCGCTGATGACGGCCCAGGCCTTCTTCTACAACGCCATCTTCTTCACCGAGGCCCTGGTCCTGACCTCGTTCTTCGACGTGCCCTCCAACGATGTCGGCTGGTACATCCTGCCCTTCGCGGCCGGCAACTTTCTGGGTCCCCTGATCATCGGCCGCTTCTTCGACACCATCGGCCGCGTGCCCATGATCGCCGGCACCTATGCCCTGTCGGGCGTGCTGCTGATCGGCACCGGCATCCTGTTCCAGCAGGGCCTGCTGACCGCCACCACCATCACCCTGGCGTGGAGCGTCATCTTCTTCTTCGCCTCGGCCGCCGCCAGCTCGGCCTATCTCACGGTCAGCGAATGCTTCCCGCTGGAAATCCGCGCCGTGGCGATCTCGCTGTTCTTCGCCTTCGGCACCGGCCTGGGCGGCGTCTGCGGCCCGCTGGTGTTCGGCGCGCTGATCGACACCGGTTCGCGCACCAACGTGCTGTGGGGCTACGTCCTGGGCGCCGGCCTGATGATCGCCGCCGCCATCACCGAACTGGTCCTGGGGGTGAAGGCGGAGGGCCGGTCGCTGGAGGACGTGGCCGCCCCCCTATCCTCCACCCCCTCCTCCTAAGCCCGCCGACGGAACCAAAGGGCTGCCGCCCGAGTTACCTCCATCCCCCGGCGGGTCCGACCATCCCTGCCCCGAACCTCCCGATCAACACCACGTGGATCAGCCCGTGACAGCCTCCCTCCCCCCCTTCCCCGCCGCCCCGTCCGCCACCGACCCCTGGGTGGTCGTCGCCCAGGGCGACAGCCCGGCGGCGCTGAAATGCACCGAATCCCTGTTCACGCTGGGCAACGGCTTCATCGGCGTGCGCGGCGGCGTGGAGGAGGATGCGCGCTCCACCGCCCCGGTCGTGCATCTGAACGGCGTCTATGAAGTCACGCCCATCACCTATCATGAGAAGGCGCCGGGCTTCGCCGAGGCCAGCGACACCCGCATCCCGGTGCCGGATGGCACCCTGATCGGCCTGACCATCGAGGGCGAGCCGCTGGACCTGTCCACCGGCACCGTGCTGGCGCACCACCGCTGGCTGGATCTCCGCACCGGCGTCCTGCACCGCAGCCTGCGCTGGCGCTCTCCCGCCGGCCGTACCCTGCGGCTGGCCACCGAGCGCCTGGTGGTGGAGGACCATCCCGGCCCCGTCGTCATCCAGTACCAGGTGACGGCGGAGGACTTCACGGCGGAGGTGGTGGTGGATTCCTGCCTGGCCCCGCACCAGCCGCCGGCGGCGGACGCGGACGGCGTGCACGACCCGCGCGTCGGCCCGCAACTGGCGGCCCTGGCCTTCCGCCGCTGGATCGTGGAGGACGGTATCGACGGCATGGTGCTGCGCACCGGCCGCAGCCGCCAGGGGGTGGCCGTGGTCATGTCCCATGCCATGACCCTCACCGGCGGCGGCCCCGTCCTGGTGAACAGCCTGCGCGACCAGGGCATCGTCAGCCACACGGCCCGCGCCACCCTGGCGCCGGGGGCCGTCCTGACCCTGGTGAAGAGTGTCGCCTATGCCGCTGACAGGGGCGGGGACGGCCCCTCCGCCGATGACGCGCTGGCCGCCACCGCCGTGGCGGCGCTGCGCCAGGCGACCGCCATTGGCCTGCCCGGCCTGCGCCAAGCGCGGACCCAGGCACTGCAGGACTTCTGGCTGTCCTCGGATATCGCCATCGACGGCGCGCCGGAGCTGGAGCGCGCGGTGCGCTTCAACCTGTTCCAGCTGTTGCAGGGGGCGGGGCGCGACGGCCTGACCTCCGTCGGCGCCAAGGGTCAGAGCGGCGAAGGCTATGAGGGCCACTACTTCTGGGATGCCGAGATCTTCGCCCTGCCGGTGCTGGTCTACACCCGGCCGGCGGTGGCCCGCGCCATCCTGGAATACCGGCACCGCACCCTGGACGGCGCCCGCGCCCATGCGCGGGCCATGGGCCACCGCAAGGGCGCCCTGTATCCCTGGCGCACCATCGGCGGGGCGGAGTGCTCCGCCTATTTCCCCGCCGGGTCGGCGCAGTACCACATCAACGCCGACATCGCCCATGCCGTGCGCCAGTATATGGACGCCAGCGGCGACGACGATTTCCTGGTACGCCACGGCGCCGAAATCCTGTTCGAAACGGCGCGCCTGTGGCTGGACATGGGGCACTACAATCCCCGCCGCGGTGGCCAGTTCTGCATCCATGAGGTGACGGGGCCGGACGAGTACACGGCCATGGTGGACAACAACCTGTACACCAACGCCATGGCCCAGGCGCACCTGGAGTACGCGGCCGAGGTTGCCGCCCGCCTGGGCCGGGAAAAGCCGGAGGCGTTCGCCCGCATCGCCGCCGCCATCGGCCTGGGTGCCGAGGAGCCGGAGGGCTGGGGCCAGGCGGCGGCGGCCATGTACCTGCCCTATGACGAGGCCAGCGGCCTGTATCCGCAGGACGACAGTTTCCTGAACAAGAAGCCCTGGGATTTCGCCGGCACGCCCGCCAACCACCATCCCCTGCTGATGCACTATCACCCCCTGGTGCTGTACCGCCACCAGGTGTGCAAGCAGGCGGATGCCGTCCTCGCCTTCTGCCTGCTGCCCCATCGCTTCGAGCCGGAGGCCGTGCGCCGGTCCTTCGCCTTCTATGAGGCGGTGACGGTGCATGACAGCACCCTGTCGGCGGGGGTGTTCGCCCTGCTGGCGGCGCGGCTGGGCCAGATGGACAAGGCGCTGGCCTATTTCAAGGACACCGCCCTGGTCGACCTGGACGACCTGCACCACAACACCGGCCACGGCCTGCACATGGCGGCCATGGCCGGCAGTTGGATGGCCCTGGTCCAGGGCTTCGCCGGGCTGCACGCCCTGGGCGGCACCCTACGCTTTACCCCCACCCTGCCCCCCGGCTGGACCAGCTATCGCTTCCGCATGGATTTCCGGGGCAACCGCATCGAGGTCGTCGTCGGTTGCGACGCCGCAACCAGCTACCGCCTGCTGGCGGGGCCCGGGCTGGCGCTGAGCCACCATGGCCAGGTCGTGCACCTGACACCAATAGCCCCGGAACAGGTGATGGAGGGCGCCCGCCATGCCGCGCTTTGACGCCGTGCTGTTCGACCTGGACGGGGTCCTGGCCGACACCGCCCACATCCACTTCGCCGCCTGGCGCCGCCTGGGGGAGGAGCTGGGCATCCACCTGGAACCCGCGTTCGAGGAGAAGCTGAAGGGCGTCGACCGCATGGGCTCGCTGGAGCTGATCCTGGCCCACGGCGGCGTCACGCGGACGGCGGAGGAAAAGCGGGTGCTGGCCGACCGGAAAAACGGCTATTACACCGCCGCCGTCGCCGAGCAGACGCCCGACGACCTGCTGCCCGGCGCCCGGCGGGTGCTGGAGGAGGCGCGCGACGCCGGGCTGAAGATCGCGCTGGCCTCCGCCAGCCGCAACGCCCCGCCCCTGCTGGAACAGCTGGGCATCGCCCCCTTGTTCGACGCCATCGCCGACCCGGCGGCGGTGAAGGCGCCCAAGCCCGCGCCAGACCTGTTCCTGGAGGCCGCGCGCCTGGTGGGGGTGGCGCCGGACCGCTGCCTGGGCATCGAGGATTCGGTGGCCGGCATCATCAGCATCAAGGATGCCGGCATGGTGGCGGTGGGCATCGGCGATCCCACCGTCCTGACGCGGGCCGATTACGTGGTGCCCACGACCGCGCAGCTCCACATCGGCGATTTCCTGTAACGCGCCCCCTTATCCTTACCGCGTGGGGGCCCGGCGCCGGCCCTTGCCGGGAAGGTCAGGCCACCGGTTCCGGAACGCGCCCAGCCGCCTGCTGGGCGTGGTGGAAATAGGACAGCCCCCAGGAGGTGCGGATTTCCTCATGCCGGGGGGCGCGGGCGAAGCCGGGTTGGCGCAACGGTAGGGCCAGCAGTTCATCACCCTCGCGCAGCAGCAGGTCCAGCGCCTCCAGCCCCGCCACCGCCGCCGTCACCGCGTCCGCGCCGAAGCGGGGCGCCAGGAGTTTCAGCAGGGGCCCGACACCCTGGATTTCCGCGCAAGCCGTCAACACCGCCGTGGCCACCGCATCCAGCTCATACCGGCGGAGTGGGCCGGCACGTCCGTCTTCCACCACCGCCGTTCCATTGGGCGCCGCTCCATCGGGCGCCGCTCCGGCCGCCGGGGTCAGGGTCAGCGTCGCCTCCCCCTTCCGCCACCGCTCCAGCTCTGCCGCCAGGGCGGCATGGGCCGCCGCCAGGTCTTCATCCGGCCGCTCCGGCACCATGTCGAAATGATAGGCCAGGCGCGTCAGGCTGTCGGCGTCGTGCGGGTAGATGTGGGCGTAGCCTGGCACCGGCTGGATGGTTACGCCGAAGGCCGCCGGGTCGTTGAAGTACGGGCTGAACCGGTCGGCGCGCACCCGATGAAAACCACCGGGCGGGTGCAGGTGCATGATCTTGGGCACCGCCGCCGCCGCCGCGCGATAGTGGTCCGCCGTCTCCCCCGGGAAGCCGTAGAGGTGGGACCAGTCCACCAGCACCCCGGCCTCCGCCGCCAGGCGCAAGGTCTGGACGTTGCGCAGCAGGGTGGTGCCCTTGCGCATCAGGGCCAGCACGGGGGTGCTGAGAGATTCCACGCCCGGCTGAATCTTGCGCACGCCGGCCTGGCCCAGTAGGGCCAGCTGACCCGCCCGCAGGTTGGCCTTGACCTCGTAATGCAGCAGCAAGGGCCGGTCCAGCGCCGCCAGGCGGGGCAGGAAATCGCCGAAGTAGCGGCTGTCCAGGATGTTGTCGACCACCATGATCTCGCGCCCGAAGCGGTCGGCCACGGCGGTCAGTTCGGCATAGGCGCGGTCCTGGCTCTTGCTGCGATAGGCCATGCCCAGGCCGTTCAGGCCACAGAAGGTGCAGTGGTGCTTCTGCCCCCACCAGCAGCCGCGCGCGCTCTCAAACAGCGGGAAAGCGGGGAAGCGCTCCGCCACCGCCGGCAGGCGGGCGCGGTCGGCATAGAAATCGGCGTAGTCCAGGGCCGGCAGGCTGTCCATGTCGGTGATCATGCCGGCGGGCGCGGTGGCGGGGACGGTGGCGCCATCCGGCCCGCGCACCGTGGTGCCGGGCAGGCCCTCCAGGGTCAGCCCGGCGGCATGGCGGCGCACCAGCTCGGGCAACACCTCCTCGGCCTCGCCCCCCACGACGACGTCGATGAAGGGATAACGGCGGTGCAGTTCCACCCCCATCTCATCACTGCAATTGGCGCCGCCGAAGACGATGAGGATGTGGGGGTGCGCCGCCTTGATGCGCCGCGCCAGGGCCAGCGAGGCCATGGTCTGCTGGAAGGAGGTGGAGAAGCCGACGACCATATAGCGCGACCAGTCGACCAGGCCGAAGCAGTGCTCAATGAAGGCAAGAGCCTTGGTGCGGGCCTCCAGGATGCCCATCAGGCGCTGCGCGCTGAAATACCGGCCGTAATCCCCCGCCATGAGGCCGTTCAGAAAGGTGAAGGGCTCCGTCTGCGGCGTCCCATGGGCGGCCCCGGCGAACACCCAGTCCCCCACCATGGCCAGGAAATAGCGGCTGTCCTCGACCGCGGCATAGGCGTCGAAACCGATATAGTCCGCGAAATCCAGATAGAAATGCCGGATATCCGCCGCCATCCCCTGCCGGGCCAGCGCGCCCTTCAGCAGGGACAGGCCGATGACGGGGTAGTGCAAGGCGGCAACGGGCATGGCCACTAGCAGAGTGCGGCCGGCACCGCTTTCAATCGCTGCCGTCGCAAACTTCATGTTTGTCGGTTCCGGATAAAGCGGAAAGCGCGCCCCTTCGGCTCTGCTGAAAAGACGCGCTGACCTTAAATGTCACTCGCAACGTCTCGACGGACATCGCAACTCTGTAGATATTCAGAAACGGATACTTCTGATAATTAATTAATACCAGACATCCGGAAGCGGGTTCGAGGCAATATGAGCTGCCAAATCATCAGCGGCATTGCCAAATGCTTGATCTCCAAGCTTGGCAAAGAACGCCAGAGCCTCCGCAGATGCCTTATAGCCCAGAATGGCCAGCGTACCCTTGGGATCAGCCAGCAATTGCTTACGGAAGCCAGGCTCCAGCAGGGCACGCCCCAGGACCTTCTGCACATCCTCGGGCGTCATCTCGGTCAGAAATTGAGTCATAAATCCCCCATGGTGCCAATGTGAATACTAACCTAAAGCGCCCAGGTGCTTGGCTTTACTCCTACGGCGCGCAAATTTATGAGCCGAAAATATTATAACTTTAGTGAAATATCAACTATCGAGAGATGGGATGCGCAACGTGACCTGCGTGCCTTGCCCTTGGGTGCTTTCCACAACCAGAGAGCCGTTCAGCCGCTGCGTCACTTGATTGAACGCCACGTGCAGGCCCAAACCGGGATGTCCATTGCCCCGGGCGGTGGTGAAAAAGGGGTCGCAAACGTGCGGCAAAGCATCGGCGGGAATACCGGCGCCATTATCGACGATCGTAATAACCGCACCGCCGTCACTGGCGGCGGTAGCGGATAGAATAACGTGACCGCCCTGACCGGAAGCGAAAGCGTGATCGATGGTGTTGGCCATGACACGGGTCAACGCATCCGTCAGGGACTCCCCGATTGTCCTGACAACCAAGGCATCTGCCACCACGAAGTCCAGGCGTATCGCCGCCCTGTCCAGGGCTGGGCGGAATAAAGTCACCACGTCGCAAAGCAAAACCGAAAGATCAGTTTCCAGCGGCCGGCTGTCCACCTGATCAACAGCGACGGCGGAAAAGCTTTTGACAAGCGCCGCCGTTCTCACCGCATTGCGTTCCACTACGGTGGCGAGGTCCGCCCATTCGGCGATTCCCTGTTCCAACGCCGCCCGTGTTAACCGTCCACCTGCAATGGCATCGCGGAGATCCGTGACCCCGCCATAAAGACTGCCGGCGGCGGTCAGCACCACCCCCAGGGGGGTGTTGATCTCGTGAGCCACCCCAGCGACCAGTCGGCCCAGGGACGCCATTTTTTCCTGCTGCACCAACTTATCCTGCGCGGCCCGCAGTTCCGATAAGGTGGCTTCCAGGTCACGGTAGGACCGCGCATTGGCGATGGCTATGGCTGCGTAGGCGCACGCGGAACGCAAGATCTCGAGCGTGCGCGGACCATAGGCATCGCCATCATGGCTTTGCACGGTGATCAGGCCCAGCACATTGCCGGAGACCACCAGCGGGCGCCACACCGCCGCGCGTATCCGGGCCCCGTCGGCCCAGCCCACCACATCAGCCATCCAGATCGACGCGTCATCACCGACCGTGACCACTTCCGTTAGCAGTTTCATGGCGCGGGCCGCCGGTTCGGTAGCGCCCCTGGTCGATCGTGAGAAGGCGGGAAGCGCGCGTCCGTTCAAGACAAAATGCTCGAACACGATGTCGCGACCATCACCCGAAAGGCGCACAACACCGAATGCATCCATTGGAATCAGGCCGCACAGGTGCCGATATAGGGCCTCATGCACCTCCGCCAGGTCCAGCGACGCGGTCAGTGCCAAGCCCGCGTCTCCCAATTGACGCAGAACATCGGCCGATGCGGCGAGGTCGTCATTGGCTTGGCGCAGTTCCGCGGTTCGAGCCTCAACCTGTTGACGCAACATTTCGGAACTGATCCGCAAATGTTGCTGATAACGTCCAATCAGCCACGCCAGCAAGGCGATGCCCAGCATCACCGCCACGGCAGAGTAAAGAAAGGTCCGAATCGTCTTTTCCGCTTGGCGCGTCGCTTCGACGGCCTGGCCTTGGGCATCCTTGCTGGTTTCAGTGACGATACTGGTCAGTTCCACCTGGACACGATTAAAGACTTCGCCGAAGGGCTCGATGAAACTGACTGTGCTGGCGAAATCAATCCCAAGCATTGAGCCGACCCAGGCGACCGCGCTTTTATAATCGGCAAGTTTGCGCAGTATTTCGTCCAACCGAACCCGTTGCGCAGGTGTGGCATAGACATCGCGGTAGGACTGAAGGTCGCTGGCCAGATTGTCGACCTGAGCCGTAATTGCGGCCAACTCCGCATCGACATCAACCCCTTGGCGGCCAGCGGACTTCACAGCAAGAAGGCGATTAAAGCGGGCATTGACGCTTTGAACGCGGGTGTTGATATCCGCCAGCTTGACGCTGCCAGCCAAATTCCGATCAACAATCTGGTCGATGGCGCCGGTTAGACGGTGAAGCGTGCGTTCCCCGGTTCCGAACAGTGCTATCATCAGCAGCCCGGCCGCCAGCACGGGCGCCAGAATCCTCAGCCCACTCCGCAAACTTTCGATCAACCGTGGGGAGGGCGCGACGGCAGCGTTACGACCCCACCCCTTTATCCCGTCGTTGCGCACCAATTCTCCCAACCCGCCACCCATACGAAATGCATGACACGCCCATTTCTGGCCAAGCAATGGTGATAACACCCGCAAGGGATGCATCACAGGGCAAATCGCCCGACAGAAATTGCGGGTGCGCCAGCAAGCTACTGCCGCAACCGCCAATCTTCGACCGGTGCCGCGGAGAACGTCCGGGGGTTCACGGTACCCTCAAGACGATGATCGGAAAGGGTGATCACAGTACCAAACCATAGAGGCAGCGCAGGCAAACCCTCGGCATAAGCTTTCTGCAAATCCACCAGTGCCTCACGGCGAGGCTCAACCGCACAGCCGGCGGTAAGCAGGCGGTCCATGGCCGCATCAAAGGCTGGCACCTTGATTCCGAAATAGTTGCTACCCTGCCACCCGTTTTCCGCTGTCGGAACCATGGCGGAATGGTACCAATAGCGCGCCACCTCGACACCCCCGAGCAACCATTCCGAAAATCCAACCAAGCCAGGATAACGCACCCGGGAATCCACGGCCTCCCCCGTTAACGAAGGATCCTCAACCAGATCCACTTGCGCGCCCAAGTTATTCCAGGCCTTGGCCAGTTGGGGGGCCAAATCGATCCAAGGCTGGGTCCGGCGGTAACGTATCTCGAATTTCAGGGGCTTGCCCCCCGAGTTGTGGCGATGGCCATCTTTGCCCTTGACCCACCCCGCTTCATCCAACAGGCTCGCCGCTTTTTGCGGATTATACGTATAACGGTCGACAACGGCATAACCAGGCATGAACGGGCTAAGAAGACTTTGCGCCACCGTCCCCTTGTTATCCAATAGCGCGGCGACAAGCGCTTCACGGTCAAGGCCGTACATCAGCGCTTTCCTGACACGTAGGTCAGACAATATCGGGTTGTCGAAATTCGGTCGCAGATGGACCAGGAAATCGCTGGGGGCATAAAAGGCCGTATACTTGTCAGCCATGTCCTGCGCAAGGCGGCGCCCAACATCAAATTCGAGCGTGGTGAAGGTATCGACCTTGCGGTCACGAACCAAGCTCTCGAGATCTGACTTATTGGCAACCACCGTCGCGATGACCACGTCGAAAGTGGGCGGATGGCCGGCCCAGTAAACGTTTCGGACAAGCCTCAGGGCCTTTCCAGACATCCGATTCAACCTAAATGGCCCCAAATAGAGCCCCGGAGTTTCTGGCTTCGTCCGATATAGGGAACGCTCGAAATAGCTCTTGGGATCGGCCTCCCAGATCGCCTCCTCCAGATGGCTGGGCACGATGGGGGGAACCGTCAGGCGAGTGGCGCAGAGCATGCCGCTGTAGGCCACCTCAAACGTCCGCATATCAATGATGCGAACGTCCTTTATCTCGGTCGAGCGGGAATCAAGGGCTGCCAGGGCCCGCCCCGCATGATTAATGACTTTCCAAGTGAAGGCGACATCGGCCGTCGTAATGGAAACACCATCCCCCCACCGCGCATCCGGGCGAATGACATATCGGGCAACGGTTTCGACTTTACCATCAGCCGCTTGCGTGAAGCGCAGGGATCCATCGACCTCGGTTGGAACCGACACACAATGCAAACAGACCGGCCCGTTGGAGCCTTGCTCCAATAGCGGACGGTTCAGAAAACGCTTCACTGTCACATGGCCCAGTTCATCACTGGTAAGGGGATGCAGATCGACTGGCCAGCTGCCTATCACGGCAGTTGTTACCACATGCTCCACGTTTTCCGCCGCGTTGGCCGGAGCGATGATCCCGGACCATACGATCGGAAACAAAAAGAGCGCTATGGCAAGAAAGGGGGTGCGATTCAGCCGCATCCGAAAAAAGCCGATGTCGAACAACGAAGCGCCCCTGATCTGCGTTAACGCTAACTCCAGCCACTATGATGCAATTCTCCGCCCGATTGCAAAGGTCCATTAACGCGCCATTGACATTGGGCCATTGGCACCGGGGCGAACCGTTAAACGTGCCGCGCGACACATTGGATCTACCCCATCGGACGGCAGACTGTTAGCTTATCTGCCCGCGTACAAACTCAACCGATGGGGGTATTGATGCCGGACACCAGAATTGCGGATGCACACGCGATCCTGTCTGAAACCAAAGCGAAACAATCCAGTGGCAGCCTGGCTATCGTGGGCACCGGCATTCAGGCGTTGGGGCACCTGACCCGGGAGGCCGAGGGCCACATCCGCCACGCCGATGTCGTGTTCCATTGCATCCGCGACCCGCTGATGCTGGCCGATCTTCATGCCTTGAATCCCAACGTCGTCGACCTCACCACCCTGTATGGCGCCGACAAGCGCCGCAGCCTGACCTATGTGCAAATGGCCGAGGTGATGGTGGCCGAGGTGCGGTCGGGCCGCCGGGTCACCGGCGTGTTCTACGGCCACCCCGGTTTCTATGTCGCACCCGCCCGCCTGGCGCTGACCACGGCCAAGGCCGAGGGCTATGACACCTGCCTGCTGCCGGGCGTGTCGTCGCTGGACTATCTGTTCGCCGACCTGCGCGTGGACCCCAGCCAGTCCGGCTATCAGGCCCTGGAGGCCACCGACTTCCTGCTGCGCAACCGGCCGCTGGTGACCAGCGGGCATGTGGTGCTGATGCAGGTGGGCCCCGTGGGCGACCTGTTCCGGCCGGTGACCGACAACCTGGAGCGCCGCGCCATCCTGTTCGAGCGCCTGATCGAGATTTACGGCGCGGATCACCCCTGCGTCGACTATGTCGGGGCCACCCGTCCCGGCCAGAAGCCGGTGCTGCGCCGCCTGAAGCTGGGCGCCTATAGGGACCCGGCCAATCTGAAGCGCCTGAGCAAGGCCAGCACGCTGTACATCCCGCCCAAGGACAGCCTGGACAATGACATGGCCATGGCGGAGCGGTTGGGCATCGGTGCCATCGTGGGCAAGCCCCTACCCGCCCCGACCGAACCGCAGGCCCCCGTCACCCTGGTGCCGTCCGCGCCGCCCGCCCTGTCCGCGGCCTATTTCAAGGCCATGCAACAGATCGCCCTTGACCCCAACTCCGCCCAGGCCTTCCGCGCCGACCCGGTGCGCTACGTCACCAGCTTCGGCGTTCTGAACGCGGATGAACAAGGCTGGCTGGCGGCGCTGGGCAAGTCCGCCGCTCCGGTCGTTCCCGTTGTTAAGCTTGCCGCCACTGTCGAGGACGTTCAGGAACAGAACGTCTCCGTCGAGGACGTTCAGGAGCAGAACGTCTCCGTCGAGGACGTCCAGGAGCAGAACGTCTCCGTAGAGGACGTCCAGGAGCAGAACGTCTCCGTCGAGGACGTCCAGGAACAGAACGTCTCCGTCGAGGACGTCCAGGAACAGAACGTCTCCGTCGAGGACGTCCAGGAACAGAACGTCTCCGTCGAGGACGTTCAGGAACAGAACGTCTCCGTCGAGGACGTCCAGGAACAGAACGTCTCCGTCGAGGACGTTCAGGAGCAGAACGTCTCCGTCGAGGACGTTCAGGAGCAGAACGTCTCCGTCGAGGACGTCCAGGAGCAGAACGTCTCCGCTGAATAAAAGCGGGTGAAATCAAAGCGGGGTCTTGGCAAAAAGTCTAAATGCGGCATCGTATTGGACTGGCCTGCCTGGGCCCCGTCTTCACCGGAGGCGCTCATTGCGATGGATGGATCAATGGTCACGCTGACACCATGGTTCGACGTGTAAGTGAGCCTCATGTCCGACTTATCAGGGAAAATTCGCCAAACACTCCGCGAAATCAGGCGCGTGGGCGCCCTGGCCGCCGTTTGCCTGTCAATTGTCACGCCGCTTTCGGCCTCTTCCGCGGAGATGTGGCATAACTCGATCATTGATCTGTTCACCCGGTACAACGAAGACAGGGGCGGCAGCATCGAATACATCACTGCCATCGAGCAGGATCGGGAAGGCTACCTCTGGATCGGCACAGCCAATAACTTGGCCAGGTTCGACGGATATCACTTCAAATCTTATGGTGGCGGGGCAACCGGCCCCTTTGGCCTGCCCGACAGCAACATCCGCACCCTGCACACCGACACCCAAGGACGGCTGTGGGTCGGCACCAGCGCCGCCGGCCTGGTGCGCTACGACCCGGCCACCGACCGTTTCGTGCGGATACCATTGGAAATCATGAGTCATATCGATGTCCGAAGCATCGAGGATGACGGCGACGGCGGCCTTTGGGTGGGAACGGAAAGCGGTCTGGATCATCTATCCGCCAACCAGGCAACAGCCGATCACCTGCATGGCGTGGACAACCCGGCCGGCGGGGTCGTGGGTGACAAGGTCCAGGCGTTGAAGCGGGATCACCGGGGCTATCTATGGGTGGGCACGGCCAATGGCCTGGCCTACCTTCCGCCCGGTCAAACGGAATTCCGCAACATCCCCCTGCCCCGCGCGGCCGCTATGGACGGCGTCACCGCTTTGTATGAGGACGGGCACGGCCGCCTGTGGGTGGGCACCAGCCGGCACGGCGTGCTCCTGGTGCAACTGGAAAAGGATGGGGTGGCCGAATTCCAGCCCCTGCCGGCCCCCTTCGCCAACGTGGCCGGGGACTGGGTCAGGGCCGTTCTGGAGATTGCGCCGGACATCTTTTGGGTCGGCACCATGGGCAATGGCATCCTGGAAGTCGACCTGGCAAGCGGTACAGCCAAGGCCATCAAGCGCAACCGCACCGTTCCCGACAGCCTGCTGAACGACAACGTCCTGTCGCTGTACAAAGATAAATCGGGATTGATTTGGGTCGGCACCTACCCGGGGCTGTGCCGTTTCGATTCCACGGCGCAAGCCTTTCGCTTCCTGACGCCGATTTCGGCCAATCCCCAGACGGAAGACCGCAGCGCCCATTCCCTGATGGTTTCCCCGGACGGCAAGCTGTGGCTGGGCCGTGGGCGCGGCGGTGTGGACGTGCTGGATGCCACCGGCCAGCTTGTCTCCCACCTGGCATCGGACCCGGGCAACCCAGAGCATGCCTTGCCGTCGAAATCGATCAGATCATTCGCGGTCCAGCAAAACGGCACCGTCTGGATCGGCACCCGCGACGGCCTGTACCGCACCGATCTGAACGCCAGCGCCGTGCGCCTGGTGCGGGTACCGGGCCTGGATACCAGCCTGAACATCTCCAGCCTGATGTGGGACGGCACGCAGCTGTGGATCGGCGATGCCAACATCGGTGTCTGGTCCTATAACCCGTCCGCCGGAACGGTCCGCCCCCTGGGCCAGGGGGACGGCGGCCTGCGCGACCAGCGCATCACCGTGCTGGAGCCTGCGGAGAACCATGGCCTTTGGATCGGCACCTACAGCGGGCTTTACCTGGCCCGCACCGATACCGGCCGGGTGCAGAAGATCGACCTGGACAGCGGCAACCCCACCACCCTGACCAGCCACAACATCGCGTCGCTGGCGACCGACCGCCAGGGTCGGCTATGGGCCACCCTCTATGGCCAGGGTGTCGCCATGGTGGGCCGGCCCGACGCCAGCGGCCGGCGGCCGGTGAAATTCCTGGCCAGCGACGTCGAACCGCTGCTGGCCACCGCCAACGCCGTGGCCCAGGACGAGGATGGGTTCATCTGGGTGTCCACGGACACCGGCGTGGTCCGCATCGACCCCATCACCATGGCTATCCGCGCCTTCCAGCGCTCCGACGGCGTTTGGCTCACCACACATTGGTCCACCTCGGTCGCCACTGGCCCCAACGGGGAGATTCTGTTCGGCGCGGAGGATGGCGTCACCCTGATTCACCCCCGCCTGCTGGCGGACTGGACCTATGTGCCGCCGGTGGTGGTGACCCAGGCTTACATCGGGCGCCGGCAGGTACCGGGCTGGCAGGTCGCGCACACCACCACACCCCTGACGGTCAATCCAGACGAACATGGCTTCCGCCTGGAGGTCGCATCGCTGGACTTCTCCGCGCCGGAGCGCAACCGCTATGCCTACAAACTGGAAGGCCTGGACCGGGATTGGCAGGAGATCGACGGCAACTGGCGGCAGATCGCCTACACGAACCTGCCGCCCGGCAACTACGCCCTGCGGGTGCGGGGCAGCAACCGCAGCGGTCAATGGTCCAGCGCGGAAGTGACGGTGCCGCTGGCCATCCTGCCCGCCTGGTACCAGACCTGGTGGGCGCAAATCCTGGGCATCGCGGGCCTGGCCGGGGCCGTGGGCCTTGTGGTGCGCGGCCGCACCGCCATCCTGCGCCGCCGCCAGCGCGAGCTGGAGGCGGTGGTGGCCCAGCGCACCACGGAACTGACCGAAGCGAACGCGGCTCTGACCCAGTCCGCCGCCATCCTGCGGCGCCTGGGCGATGCCGGCCAGGACATCACCGCCACCCTGATCCTAGACGCCGTGCTGAGCACACTGAAGCGCTATGTCGGTGAATTGCTGACCGGCCACCGCCTGGTGCTGTACCGCCTGCAGGGTGCTTACCTGGAGCCGGCGACGGCCGATGGCAGCGCGGTGGAGCCCGTCTATCTGGACGACCCGCTGTCCCTGCCCGCCCGCGCCGCGCAAAGCCGGCAGGAACTGACGGAGACGGTGGAGGACGGGGTGGCCCTGGCCTACCCGCTGGTGGTGGAGAACCGCGTGCTGGGCGTGCTGGTGGTGGTCGCCGACCATGCCTATGGCGACCGCGAGCAAATGATCTTCCGCACCTTGTGCGCCTACAGCGCCATCGCGCTGGAGAATGCCGATTCCTATCGCCGCGCCGAAACCGCCTGGATGGAGACGGCGCAGGCCCTGGCCGATTTGCGCACCACCCAGTCCAAGTTGATACAGCAGGAGAAGATGGCCTCACTAGGCCGGCTGGTGGCGGGCGTGGCGCATGAGGTCAACACGCCCCTGGGCGTCGTGCTCACCGCCGCCGGCAGCCTGCGCGGCAGTCTGGAGGACGTGCGCGACAACATCGCCCAAGGCAAGCTGACACGCAACGCGCTGGAAACCGGACTGGAGGAATGGTCCGACCTGGCAGATTTGGTCGAGCGTAACACGAAGCGCACGGCGGCCCTGGTCAAGAGCTTCACCGCCATCGCCGCCGAAGATGGCGAAAGCAAGGTGACGGAGGTCGACCTGTCCACCCTGCTGCCCGATGTCGCCGACGTGGCGCGCACCGCCCTGGCCCAGGGCGCCATCGAACTGACGGTGGACGTGCCCTATGGCCTGGTCGTTTCCACGGTGCCGGAATCCCTGGTCAACGCCCTGACCCATATCCTGGCGAATACCGCCGACCACGCCTTCGACCCCGGGTCCCACGGGCATGTGACGGTCACGGCCTCGGCCGAAGGCGGCGTGGTGATGATCTCCGTCGCGGACAATGGCCGGGGCATCCCGGCCGACGTGTTGCCTCACATCCTCGACCCCTTCTTCACCACCGCCCGTGGACGCGGCCATCCCGGCCTGGGCCTGCATGTGGCCTACAACCACGTCACCCAGCGGCTGAAGGGCAATTTGACGGTGGACAGCGTACCCGGGCAGGGGACCACGGTCACCCTGGTCATTCCGTCGATGATCGCCGCCAATCAGAGCGCCACGGCGGCTGACCGCCTGCGCGCCTTTCGTGCCTGAGCCCTGACACCCTGATTCCGTCCGGCGTACCGGCGGCCTTCCCATTTGCCACCCGTCACCGTTTGCGACGTCGCAAACGGCAACGCCGATCCGTGGCTGGCAACCGGGAGGGTCGGGACCGGGTATGGAAGATCGCCCGCGAGATCTATTGCGTCCATAATAGTTATCTTCTATAAGTTAATCGTCGTCCGGACATGAAGGGCCCAGCGTCCGCGCATCGCCCGCCCGGAACGGCCGCCGGAGGAAATGCAGCCAAGGAGCCTAGAGGCCCATGTCCCAATCTAAGTATGCGGATCGCTGGAAGACCGTCCTGGTCGATGTCGTGGATGGTATCGCCTGGGTCACCCTGAACCGTCCCGACAAGCGCAACGCCATGAGCCCCACCCTGAACCGGGACATGGTCGACGTGCTGGAAACGCTGGAGCTGGATGGCGACGCCCAGGTGCTGGTGCTGACGGGCGCCGGTGACGCCTGGACCGCCGGCATGGACCTGAAGGAATATTTCCGCGAGACCGATGCCGGCCCGGAAATCCTGCAGGAAAAGGTGCGCCGCGACGCCTCGACCTGGCAGTGGCGGCTGCTGCGCATGTATTCCAAGCCGACCATCGCCATGGTCAACGGCTGGTGCTTCGGCGGCGCCTTCTCCCCCCTGGTGGCGTGCGACCTGGCCATCTGCGCCGACGAGGCGGTGTTCGGCCTGTCGGAGATCAACTGGGGCATCCCGCCGGGCAACCTGGTGAGCAAGGCCCTGGCGGACACCATCGGCCACCGCGCCGCCCTGCACCTGATCATGACCGGTGAAACCTTCACCGGCCCGCAGGCCGCCCAGATGGGCCTGGTGAACAAGAGCGTGCCGCGCGAACAGCTGCGTGACGAGGTCACCAAGCTGGCCCAGGTGCTGCTGGCCAAGAACCCCGTGGTGTTGCGCGCCGCCAAGCACGGCTTCAAGCGCTGCCGCGAACTGACCTGGGAGCAGAACGAGGATTACCTGTACGCCAAGCTGGACCAGGCCCAGTTGCGCGATCCGGAAAAGGGCCGGGAGCAGGGCCTGAAGCAGTTCCTGGACGACAAGGCCATCAAGCCGGGCCTGCAAACCTACAAGCGCGGTTGACGGACCGGTAGGGGGCGGAAACGCCCCCATGCGGTAAGGATAAAGCCGCCACCCTTACGCCCCGGGGGCGCATCCTTACGCCCTGGGGGCAGGGATGCGCGTGGGCGGCCAGACCGAAGTACCAGCAGAACAATAAACCCAGGGAGGGTTGCCATGAGCACGACGACAGGCCTGCTGATCGGAGGGCGCGACGTCCCCGCCGCCGACGGCGCCACCTTCACCCGGACCAACCCCGTCAGCGGCGAAGGGGTGACCATCGCCGCCGCCGCCGCCCTGGCCGATGCCGACGCCGCCGTGGCGGCCGCCCAGGCCGCTTTCCCAGCCTGGTCCGCGCTGAGCCCGGGGGAGCGCCGCCAGCGCCTGATGAAGGCGGCGGACCTGATGGACGCCCGCACCAAGGACTTCATCGCCATCGGCGCGGCCGAGATCGGCGGCATGCCCAACTGGTACGGCTTCAACGCCATGCTGGCGGCCAACATGCTGCGCGAAGCGGCGGCCATGACCACCCAGATCAACGGCGAGGTCATCCCGACCAACGTGCCCGGCAACATGGCCCTGGCCTTGCGCCAGCCTTGCGGCGTGGTGCTGGGCATCGCCCCCTGGAACGCCCCCGTCATCCTGGGCACCCGCGCCATCGCGACCCCGTTGGCCTGCGGCAACACCGTGGTGCTGAAGGCCAGTGAGCAGTGCCCCGCCACCCACCGCCTGATCGGCCAGATCCTGCAGGACGCCGGCCTGGGCGATGGCGTGGTGAACGTCATCACCAACGCCCCTGCCGACGCGGCCGCCATTGTGGAGCGGCTGATCGCCAACCCGGCCGTGCGCCGGGTGAACTTCACCGGATCCACCGGCGTGGGCCGCATCGTCGCGCAACTGGCGGCCAAGCACCTGAAACCCGCCCTGCTGGAACTGGGCGGCAAGGCGCCACTGCTGGTGCTGCACGACGCCGACCTGGACGCGGCGGTGGACGCCGCCGCCTTCGGCGGTTTCTTCAACCAGGGCCAGATCTGCATGTCGACCGAGCGCCTGGTGGTGGACGCGCGCGTCGCGGACACCTTCGTGGCCAAGCTGGCGGCCAAGGCCCGCACCTTGACGGCGGGCGATCCGTCGGCCCCCGGTTCCATCCTGGGCGCGTTGGTGAACGTCCAGGCTGGCCAGCGCATCAAGACCCTGCTGGACGACGCCGTGGCCAAGGGCGCTCGCATCGCCGCCGGTGGCGTGATCGAGGGTGCGATCATGCAGGCGACGGTGGTGGACGGTGTCACACCGGAAATGAAGCTTTACGCTGAGGAATCCTTCGGACCCGTCGTCGCCGTCATGCGCGTGGACGGGGATGAGGACGCCATCCGCGTGGCCAATGACAGCGAATACGGCTTGTCCGCCGCCGTGTTCAGCCGGGATGTCGCCCGCGCCCTGACCCTGGCCCAGCGCATCGAGTCCGGTATTTGCCATATCAACGGCCCCACCGTGCATGACGAAGCGCAAATGCCCTTCGGCGGCGTGAAAAGCAGCGGCTATGGCCGCTTCGGCGGCAAGTGGGGCGTGGCCGAGTTCACCGAGCTGCGCTGGGTCACCATCCAGACGGGCCCGCGCCACTATCCCATCTGACTCCTCTCAACCGGCCATCCTTACCGCTTGGGGGATGGCCGGTCCCTTATCGCTTGCGTCCTTCCCCTCCCCATCTCTTCATCGGAGATCAGGCAAAGTGACCCGTGCGGCCTCCCCTTCCTCTGCCGATGCGCGCTATCGGGCGGTATCGGTGAACCCCCTGCCGGTAAGGCTGCGCCAGGAACCCGGCGGCGTCTGGCATCTGCACTGCGCGGACGACCTTGCCCCCTACCCCCGGCATTTGCTGGAACGGCTGGAAGCCGTGGCGGCCACCGATCCGGGCCGCACCCTGGTGGCCCAGCGGGGGCCGGACGGGGAATGGCGGCGCATCAGCTACGGCGGCATGCTGGCCGACGCCCGCGCCATCGGCCAAGCCCTGCTGGATCGCGGCTTGTCGGCGGACCGGCCGGTGGCCATCCTGTCCGGCAACAGCGTGGACCATTTGCGCGTCGCCGCCGGGGCGCTTTACGCCGGCGTGCCGCATTGCCCCGTCTCCACCGGCTACTCCCTGCTGTCGCGCGACTTCCAGAAACTGCGGCTGGTCATGGAGACGGTGACGCCCGGCCTGGTCTTCGTCGACAAGGCCCCGGCTTACGCCGCCGCCATCGCCGCGGTGGTGCCGGCGGATGTGGAGACCGTGGCGTCATCCGGGTCATTGCCCCACCGCGCCGTCACGCCGCTGGCGGACCTGCTGGCGACCGTGCCCACCACCGTGGATGCCGTCTACCAGGCCCTGACGCCGGACACGGTGGCGAAATTCCTGTTCACCTCCGGCTCCGCCAGCACGCCCAAGGCCGTCACCACCACCCAGCGCATGCTGTGCGCCAACCAGCAGATGCTGCTGCAAAGCTTCCCCGTGTTCGGGGAAGAGCCGCCGGTGATCGTGGATTGGCTGCCCTGGAACCATACCTATGGCGGCAGCCACAATGTCGGCATCGCCCTTTACAACGGCGGCAGCTACTACATCGACGATGGCAAGCCGACGCAGCAGCACTTCGCCGAAACCCTGCGCAATCTGCGTGACATCTCCCCCACGGTGCATTTCAACGTGCCCAAGGGGTGGGAGGATTTGACGGCCGCGCTGGAAGAGGACGCGGAACTGCGTCACTCCTTCTATGCCCGCATGCGTATGTTCTTTTTCGGGGGCGCCGGCCTGTCGCAGGCGGCCTGGGACCGGCTGGACAGGGTGACCGAGGCGCACTGCGGTGCCCGTATCCCCGTCTTCGCTGGCTTGGGCATGACGGAAACCTCCCCCTCCTGCCTGTTCACCACCGGCGGCTTTTCCCTGGGTGGCAGCGCCGGCGCCTTGCTGCAGGCGGGTTATGTCGGGCTGCCCGCGCCCGGCTGCGCCGTCAAGCTGGTGCCCGTCGGGGACAAGCTTGAGGCACGCTTCGCCGGGCCCCACGTCATGCCCGGCTATTGGCGGGCGCCGGATCGCACGGCGGCGGCGTTCGACGAGGACGGCTATTACCGCACCGGCGATGGCGTGCGTTGGCTGGACCCGATGCGGCCGGAATTGGGCCTGGTCTTCGACGGCCGCCTGACGGAGGACTTCAAGCTCTCCTCCGGCACCTTCGTCAATGTCGGCCCCCTGCGCGCCCGCGTGATCACGGAGGGCGCCCCCTATGTCCAGGACGTGGTGATCGCCGCCCCCGAGCGCGACGACCTGGGCTTGCTGATTTTCCCCAATGTCGAGGCCTGCGCCGATCTGGCCGCCCTGCCCGCCGGGACGCCGATTGGCGACATTCTGGCTGCGCTCCCGGTCCGCCGGCAGTTCCAAGCCCTGGTGGATCGCTTGGCGGCCACCGCCACCGGCAGCGCCAACCGTGTGGCCCGCGCGCTGGTGCTGGCGGACGCGCCATCCCTGGACAAGGGTGAGGTCACGGACAAGCGGTCCATCAACCAGCGCATGGTGCTGACCCAACGTGCGGCCTTGGTCGACGCCCTGTACCAGGGCACCGCGCCAGGGATATACCGCCCGGCCCCATCTTCATGAGCATACCCTCGCGGCCAGCACGACGAATGGTGGTTTCCCTGGACGGGCATGACAATTAACAGGATAATTTAACCAATACTATCGGCTGCGCCGTCGCGGCTGATATAAGGGCCTGGAACCGATCATTCGCGCCACGCCGCAACGCCCGCCCCGCTTTTTGAGACCGCCCCCATGCCGGCCCTGAAGAACCATAAATCCGCCTCCGATGACCTGACCCTAGATGCCCCCGCGCGGGCCGAGGACGGCCCGGATGAGGCCCTGCCCGCCGTGGGCAAGGTCGAAACGACGCTGGATTGCTCCAAGCTGGAGCGGTTCGTGGGTTTCAACCTGTCGCGGGCGGAAACCCTGGTCCGGCGCCTGGTGCTGGAGCATCTGGCCCCCTGCCAACTCACGCTGGCGGAGTTCTCTCTGCTCAGCCTGGTGAGCGTGAACAAGGGCGTCAACCAACGTCAGGCGGGCGAAGTCCTGGAAATCGCCCCGCCCAACATGGCGCATCTGGTGGATCGCCTGGCCAACCGCGGCTTGCTCAAGCGCGTGCGCGGCCGCCAGGACCGCCGCGTGCAGATGCTGAGCCTGTCGGAGGCAGGGCAAGACCTGCTGGCCCATGCCGAAAGCCTGGTGGAAGAACAGGAAGCCAAGGTTTCCTCCGTACTGACGGCGGAGGAGCAGAGCCAACTGCTGGCGCTGCTGAACAAGGTCCGCCTGCTGTGATGTCAGCCCGACTCGGGCAACGGCGCAGGTTAAACCGGCTTTAGCTTTCTTTCTGGCCCTAAAATATCAACGAATCGGCAAAGAACAACCGATTCGATATCGCCTGACCGTACGCGAATCGGATTGCCCCTCGTCCCACGATCGCTGTTGACAGACGGCATGGGCGCCCGTAATAGCTGACCCCGGCAATGGATTTCTGCCTGGCCGCGCCCCGCGGCCGAACCGCCCCGCCCTGGGGCTGATGATTCCTACCTTCGGTGTTTGTCACCTGACGGTCGGAGTCCATCTGCAGTGTCCGCGCCCCATCCTTACCTCACCACATCCCGGGTTTCCTCGATGCTTCCCCGCCGCCTGTTGGCTTCGTGGGCCGCGCAAACGCGCGCCCTGATGAAATGGCTATGCCTGATCGGCCCGGTCGCCGCCACAATCGGCAGCGCCTGCGCCCTGTTCCTATGGAGCCTGGACCGGGCGACGCGGCTGCGCTTCGACCATCCTGCCCTGCTCTACGCCCTGCCCCTGGCCGGGGTCGCCATCGTCTGGGTTTATGGCCGCTTCGGCGGGCGGGCCGATGGCGGCAACAACCTGATCGTCGACCAGATCCACCAGCCCGGGGCCGGTGTGCCCTTGCGCATGGCGCCGCTGATCCTGGTCGCCACCGTGGTCACCCACCTGTTCGGCGGCTCCGCCGGGCGGGAGGGCACGGCGGTGCAACTCGGCGGTAGCCTGGCCAGCGGGTTCAGCCGACTGATGAGGCTCTCTGCGGCGGAAGGCCGGCTGGTGCTGATGGCCGGCGTGGCCGCGGGCTTTGGCGCGGTCTTCGGCACACCCATCGCCGGCGCCATCTTCGCGCTGGAGGTGCTGAGCCTGGGTCAGGTGCGGTATGAGGCGCTGCTGCCCTGTCTCATCGCCGCTCTGGTGGGCGACTGGACCTGCCATGCGTGGGGCATCGAACACACTTCGTACGCCATCGCCGCCGGTGACGCCGGCTTTCATATCCAGGGCTGGCTTCTCGCCAAGGTGACGGCGGCGGCGGTCATTCTCGGACTGGCCGGACTGGCTTTCTCGGAAACCCTGCACGCCGCCGGTGCCCTGGTCCGGCGTCTTTGCCCGCACCCGCTGCTGCGCCCGGTGCTGGGCGGCCTGCTGCTGATCGCCCTGGTCCAGGTGCTGGGCACACGGGATTATTTGGGCCTGGGCGTCTGGTCCGCCGATCCGGGCGCGGTCACCCTGCCTGGCCTGTTCCAGCCGCCCTATCGTCCCTTCAGCTGGCTGTGGAAAGCATTGTTCACCGTCGTCACCCTGGCCACCGGCTTCAAGGGGGGTGAAGTGACGCCTCTGTTCTTCATTGGCGCGGCCCTGGGGCATGCCCTGGCCGGCGTGCTGAATGCCCCGCTGGACCTGATGGCCGGGCTGGGCTTTGTCGGCCTGTTCGCCGCCGCGGCCAATACGCCGCTGGCCTGCACCCTGATGGGGATAGAGCTGTTCGGCGCGGCACACACCCCCTATATCGCCGTCGCCTGCTTCGTGGCCTACGCCTTCAGCGGCCATTCCGGCATCTATCTGTCGCAACGCGTGGCCGTGCCCAAGGTGGGCTTGGCAGCATCCTTACCGCTTGGGGGTACGCTGAGGCAGGCCCGGGAATTGCCCCTGGCCCCGGCCACTTTGGGTCGGCGGTTTCGCGTCCTGCTGAAGCGGCAATTGCGACGTCGCAATCATGGAAAGATGCGGCCAGGTATCACGACCTGACCGCAGTCCGGTTTAACGGAGAAGTTCATCCAAGCGGAGACGCAGCCGCTCCAGCCGCTGACGATCCTCCGGCGCCAACCCGGAGGGTCCGACCGCGACCTGGGCCAAGTCCCGCTCCATGCGCGTGATCAGCCGACCGGCCGGCAGCGCCGCCTTGGCGGATGGCGCTTGCGGCTCGGTCGGCTTGTTGGCGGCGCGCAAGGCCTTGATGGTGGCGCCACCCTTGATCAGTTCCCACAGCCGGTAACGTGCCGCGTCATCCTCGGCATCCGCCAGGATGAACAGATGGCTCTTGGTCACCTGGTCACGATATTCGGGATATTCGGCCAGGATGCCCTCCGGCAGCCGCACCAGGGCCAACAGGCGCGACACCTCGGACTTGCTCAGGCCGACGGCTCCCGCCAACTGGTCCTGGGTATAGCGGTGCGTCTCACCCAGACGGCTCAGGCCCCGGGCCACCTCCAGCGTGTCCAAATCCTGGCGCTGGAGGTTCTCGATCAAGGCGATCTCATCCAGCCCACCCTGGGTGACGATGGCGAAGATGGTGGCCTTGCCCAGCAGGCGATGGGCGCGCCAACGGCGTTCGCCGGCGGCGATGAGATAGCCGCCCTCCGTCCGCTTGCGCACGACGATGGGCTGGATCAGTCCCTGCGCGCCGATGCTGTCCGCCAGTTCGCGCAACGCGGTCTCATCAAAGTGACGGCGCGGCTGATCGGGGTTGGGGAACACCTGGTCCAGGTCCAGTTCCACCAGCTCCGGGAAGTCCTCCGACGTGCCGTACAGCTTGTTCAGTGGCTTGGACGTGGCGGGCAACAGGCTGGCCGCCGTCGCCGCCAGGGCGGGATTACTGCGGGCCAGTTTACGCGACATGGGCAACGTCCTCTCCATCCGCCTCAAGCAAGGCTTGGGCAACCTCGCGGAAAGGTGCCACGGTTGCGGGGTCTGATGCCACATCGATGGTGGGCTGCCCGGCGGCCACGGACTGGGGGAAGATGGTGGCGCGCGGCACCGGCGTGAAAATGCGGATGGCGCCGCCGAACCGCGCCTCCAGATCGGCCAGCGTGGCGCGATCCTGGGTGTGGCGGGCGGTATACATGGTGGGCAGGATGCCGATGACGCTGAGGTCGGGATTGCCGCGGCGGCGCACCTTGCTGATGGTGTCCAGCAGCAGGGGCACCCCCATGAGGGCCAGCATCTCCGTCTGCACGGGGATCAGCACACCGTCGGCGGCCGCCAACGCGTTCAGGGTCAGCATGCCCAGGTGCGGCGGGCAGTCGATCAGGATGTAGTCATAAGCCCGGCGCACCATGGCCAGCCGTTCGCGCAGCACCAGGGTGCCCATGGGCTCGGCGATCAGTTCCGTCTCCGCCGCCGACAACAGGATGGTGCTGGGCAGCAGGTGGAAGCGGCCCTCGCACACCGGCACGGCCGCCTGGCCCGTGGCCTGGTCCTTCAACATGACGTGATAGGTGGTCTTGCCCGCCTCCGACATGTCGGCCTGGCTGATGCCCAGGTGCACCGTGGCGCTGGCCTGGGGATCGGCGTCCACCAACAAGACACGTTGGCCCAGGGCCGCCAGGGCGGCGCAAATGTTGACGGAGGCGCTGGTCTTGCCCACGCCGCCCTTCTGGTTGGACAAGGCGATGATGGTGGCCGTCTGGCGAGCGCGGCGGCGCGGGGTCAACAGGTCGATGACGGCCTGGGGAATCTTCTCCCCGCCGGTTTCCCAGCGACTGATACGGCCCTTGTCATACTTCCGGCCCAGACTGGCGTTCAGCCAATCGGCGAAGGTCTGCTGGGTCTCGCCCCGCGCTTCCCGCGCGCTACGCAATGCGGCGCCATCCATGGCTTGTCCTTCCCGTGTCGAGGCCGATTCAGTTGCCGCAGCATACGAATGTCGGTCAAATCATGTCAACAAGGGGTGTTGTGTTACGTCAACGTCACGGCACGGGTTGCGACGTCGCAACTGCTGCGCGGTCCCGCACCCTTACGCCATGGGGGCGGGGTCCACGCCCTTGTCCTTACGGCGCGGGGGCGCCTTTATGTCGACGCCATTGATGGTGCCGGATGTCAGCGATATCAGGACCCCGCGGATGCTGGCCTCATGGTTCATGCGCGCGGTCTGCGCCGTGGCGGGGTGGCCGGCCAACAGCACCAGGCGACGCTCGCCCCGCGCGGTTTCCTCAATGCGCTCCACCTCCAGGTCGCGCAACAGTGGCGCCGGAACATTCTTGGCCAGCAGCGCGTGCCGGGCGGCGGCCCACAGGGCGTTGGCATCATCCGCGTCGGGCAGGGGGGGAGGTGCCTCGATCACCGCCGGCTCCAGCTTTTCCACCTTGCCGGTGCGCCGAGCGCGACGGCCCACGCTGTGGCGCTCTCGTTCCAGAAAGGTGTCAGCCACCTCATCCTCATCCTTGGCGAAGAAGTCCAGCGTGACTTCCTCCACCTTGCGGCCCCGGCGGACCATCTTGGCGTCCGGCATCTCGACCCGGAAGGGCGCCAGCTGGTTCACCTCGGCGATGGCGCGGTCGATGGTGCGTGTGCGCAGGATGCCGAAATCCTTGTAAGCCCCCTCCGGCACGTTCAGCAGGCGGCGCAACGTGTCGATATCCAGCGCCAGGGACGGGAAATCCATCTGATAGCGCTGCATGCCGATCTCATAGAGCTTCAGCGCGTAGGTGCTGGTGACCTTCACCATGGCCGGGCCCGAGAGCCGCGCCCACAGCTTGGAGGCGCGCTGCAATTCCAGGAAGGCGTCGGTGAACTGGAAGTGGATGTCGGCGCTGTCGCTTTCGATCTCCTCCTCCGGCCGGACATAGCTGCTGAGGATGCGCAGCTCGGCACGCGACCGGCGTCCCCGGAAGGGGCCGATGACCACCAGGCTGGATTCGTAGATTTCCTTCACGGCGTCGAAAATACGCTCGTTGCCCTTGTGGTTGCCGCGCACGACCTTCTTGGGCAGTCGGTAGAGCTTGTTGGCGAAGTTCTGGCTTCCGGCCAGATGGATCATGAAGTTCAGCATCTTTTGCGCGGGCAGGGACAGGCGCGAGCCATTGGCGGGGTAGGAATACACCGCCTCCGCCGCCTTGATCAGATGCTTGTAGCCGTCCCGCTCGAACGTCGTCGCCGCCACCTTGGCCGTCAGGCCCAGCGCGTTCTCCTCCGCCAACGCCGGCACGGAGGTGTCCAACCCACCATCGGGGTCCATGTCGATGACGATGCCCGGTCCCGCGACGTCCTGGGGCCGGTACGGCATGACGGCGTCCCTGGTCGCGGCCATCGCGGGCGACACCAAGCGGTCAGCCGCAGGCCCCGTCGGCGTTGAGACCGACGGCCTCAAGACCGGTTTATCGCTTTTGCGCGCCATGCCATCATCCCGTGAACGAATGGCCGCACTGTAGGGGCTTCCTTACATGGGCTGCAAGTAAGGAAAGGGTGGAAACGCCTTATTTCCCAGTTCCTTACTCCCCGGGGGCGATATCAACGCCGCCCCTTACGCCCTGGGGCGGCAGGCGACTCGCCCCGACCGGTAGGGATGTCGCCCCCAGCTGGTAAGCATAAGGTCGCAAAACCCCAGGGTTTGCCAGGGTTTGCGCGTCCTAGAATCCTTTTTGAAAGGGAACACTAAAAATAACCGTTCGTTTTGGGGGTAAAACGGTCAACCAAGGGCCGCCCCTGTATGCCCTTATCCCCCAGTTTCCGCGACTCGTCGATGTAAGGACAGGCACGGGCAGTCCGCCCAAATCATTCGGCGGATGCGTATAGCAGAGCCATCCTTACCTGCTGGGGCGCGCGCAATGCCCGTCTCGGTGCCGTGAAGGCGACATCCTTACCGCCTGGGGGCGGGATAATGTAGATCCTTACAGCTTGGGGGAGTGCGCAAACGGTCACTCGCCGACAAGCGAGCCGATAAGCGACTGAAATGGCTGGTGAAGGGACCGCTTTTTGGACTTTCGACCGGCATCAGGGACGCAACACGGCCCGGTGGGCCCCCAGGCGGTAAGGAAAGACGGGTCCGTGCTCGGAAACTCAAGGAGTCGCAAGCCCCCAGGGGGTAAGGATATCCGACGGTCCTTGTGACAAAGACTGCTCGACACCCCTCCGGCCGCGACTCGCCCCCGGGGAGTAAGGATGAAAAGCTATGTCCGAGTCTCTGCGTTGGTTCCGCTTCCCCCGAGGAGTAAGGATGGCCTCCGCTTCCAGACAGATCGCGATTCTGATCCTTACATGGCCTTTTGGCATTTACTGTCCCCAGTTGCGTCCTAGGGGCTTAGTTGGTGCGCCGCGGTCTGCCGCTTAGTCGGTCATCGCTTCCGAATTCGCGCGGAGGACGGAGCTTTCTGCGGGGCTTCGATTGGTGCAACGCGGTATGGCGGCGCTTGAACTTTCCGGCGTCGTGGTGGATAAGCTGGTTCCGTTGCTCGACGGTGGGAATTGAGTGGGGTTAACAATGCCTATGATTTTCAATGAATTCGCCAATAATATAACAAGACGTTCTTCGTCAATTTATAATATTTCTCGGTTTATAATTACATCACCTTTTTTAATATTTGGTTGTTCAATATTAACATCTACGATTTGGGCATTAATCCATTTCGGAAGCGCCGTATTGTATTGGGATCAATGGGCAGATCTAATTTATATTCGGAAGTTTGCTGACGGCGACCTACATTTATTTGATCTCTTCAATCAACATAACGAACATCGTATATTTTTCCCTCGATTGATTTTCTTTCTCGATTATTTCATTTCAAAATCGAATAATGCAGTCGATTTTACAGCCAATATCCTAATTCAAGCTTGTGCACTCTTCTTGTTAGGCGCTCTTTATAAAAAGATGGAGCGCAACTGGTTCGTCTTCGTCTCGCTGGTTTCGATCGCAGCGGCAATGATCTTTTCATTGGACCAGTACGAGAATTTCCTATGGGGATTTCAGGTCCAATTTTTCGGAATCACTGCGGCAGCGACAGCGACGTTCTTTTTCTTTGGCCTGTCAGTCGAACGCGAGCGGGCTGGCCGGTCCCCCTGGGGGTACCGCGCGGCGGCATATGGTTGTGCGTTTGTCAGCACCTATACGCTTTCCAACGGTGTGCTGGCCCCGATGCTTCTTATACCTATGGCGCTTTTCCTAAGGGTCGGTCGGGTCAGCGTTATCGCCACAGTGTTTTGCGCCGTCACGCTTGCCCTGTCGTATTTTCTGCATTTCCACCCTGTGGAGGGGCATTCGCCGTACATTTATTCGCTACAGCATCCGGTCGAGTATGTCCGATATGTTTGCGGATACCTGGGCAATGTAACGGTGTTCCTGGACAGCAACGGTAGGGCGGAGCCATATACGGTTGTCGTCGGGTTCGGTGCTGTTGGATTATTGTTGAGCTTGGGGGCTCTGGGGCGGACGGTATTGGGACGGGACCAGGAGGTTGCGCGGGTCAGCTTGCTGGCGGTCATCCTGTTCATTACCGGCACCGCCATGGTGACCGCGCTGGGGCGCATCACCTTCGGTTTGGGACAGTCGCTGTCCAGCCGCTATGTCACGCCCGTATCCATCTTTTGGGTTGCCCATTTGTTTTACTGGATACCGCTGCGGGTCCAGGGAGGCGCCATCAGGGCCTTATCCATCATCGTAGGGGTAATCGCAGCCTTGGTGGCCACGAGTTCTGTCCGTGGCCATTTGGACGGATTGCGGGATGCGGGAACCCAGGCGCTTATTCGTGCCCGGGCGCGCGATGCCTTCCTCAGCCAGGTTCAGGACTCGGACAGCTACAGGGCCGTCTATCCGGTGGACCGGACCATCATCGAACAATTGCCGTTTCTGCGTGAGCGACATCTCAGCGTTTTCGCTGATGAGGCGAATCGCGTTCTGGGGCAGAACCTGGCGGAAATCGCCACGGTGCTACCCGATAATTCGTGCACAGGCTCCATCGACAGGTTGATCATGCTGTCTTCCGCCGACAACCAGGCCAGCTTTGTCACGGCTGGCTGGGCTTGGGTGACGGTTGATGGAAGCGCGGCCGATCGCTTGGTGTTCACGGATGGCGCCGGCACCATCCAGGGCTTCGCTGGCGGCGGCTGGGACCGCAAGGACGTTCCTCAGGCGCTGTCCCAGGTGACTAGTGACGCCGTCGGTTGGCAGGGCTTCCTGAAGGCCTCAGCCAATCAGCCGGTGAACGCTTATGCCATGCTTCCCCACCATCGGGCTTGCAAGGTAGCAGGGGCAATCACAACTGCCGTATTGTCAGGATATGTTCCCCTGAATGCTCTTGGGGCGCCCATCGTTGTGCCTGGGGCGCCCACCGTGGCTGGGGGTTGGACCAGGGATGGTCAGAACGCTGTCGCCGGCCCGGCGCCGGTGCCTGACCCTATTTACGGTTCCTGGAGTGGCGCCGACAATAATATGGGAGAGCTGCGCTTTGGGCCTTTCGTGCCGCCCAAATCCCACATTATCTTCCCGATCGTGACCGGCCCCCGTACGGAGGGGCTGATGGTGGTGTTGATCGATGAGGCCACGGGGGCGGAGGTCGCCCGGTATTCTTTCGAAGTTTCCACCATGTGGACGGCCATGGACCTGCAGATACCGGAAACAGCGGTCGGCAAGCCCATGGTGCTGGCCTTCCGGGACCAGGGAGGTGGCTGGGGGCAATGGTTTGCCGTCGGCGCTCTTCATGAACGGTCTGCTGGCCCCTGACGACCGTCGTGGCGGCGGGGGCTTACTTCCGGAATGAAAAGTGCCGGTGGCCGAAATAACTGGTCACGACCGGGGACAGCACGCCAATGATGTGGGCAATGTCCTCGGCGTGCCAGGTCAGGCCCGCCGCCGGGAAAGCTAGACGGGCCAGCCCTTCGCTGACCAGCCAGACCTGTGCCGCCGCCACGGCGTTCACCAGGCAGAAGCGGATGAATTCCTCGTGCGCCTTGCGCCCCGACGCTTCGAACACGAAGCGGCGGGACAGCAGGTAGGCGGTCACCATGCCGAACAGGTAGGCCACCAGCACCGCGATCTCGAACGGCATGAACCGGTTCAGCAGATACCGGGAGACCACGTTGACGCCGGCGGAAAAGCCCCCCACCAGCAGGAAGCGGGCGAATTCACTGGCCATCAGCCTGTCCACGGGTGACGCGGGGCGCTTTTCCATCGCAGGGCTCACAGCGCGTCCACCATGCGCTTGGCGAAGCGGATGCTTTCCGCGATGCCCCGATCCTCGGGGTAGTAGTAGCAGGTGTCCGCCACCTGCAGGCCGGCGACCTCGGTCTGCACCGGTGGCAGCTTGTCCAGGAAATCGGGCTCGCATACCGGCTGGGCATAGCGCAGGCGCCCGACATGGGTGTCGATCAGGTCGGCGTCGGTCAGGGCTGGGTTCAGGCGCCGCACGCAGGCCATCGTCTCCGCCACGAAATCGGCATCCGTCCAGCCCCACTTGGGGTGGCTGTGGGGCATGTAGTAGGGGATGTAGACCACCGTATCGGGCAGGGGCCGCAGGTTGGAGAACTCGATGATGCCGGGGATCTCCATCGTCGGGTCGTTCACGTTCAGCCAGAAGTGCCGCGTGACAGGACGCTTCAGCTTCAGCATGACGCAGACCACGCCGATGTTCTTGATGGCGTCGTACTTGTCCTTGGTGGACTGGGTGAAGGCCGGGACGAGGCCCGCCACGTAGGGCGTGGGCACGGTGCAGATGACGGCGTCGGCGGGGAAGAATCCTTGCGCCGTGCGCACGCCGGTAACCCGGCCGCCCTCGGCCACGATCTCCTCCACCTTGGCGCCCAGATGTAGGCTGCCGCCCCGCCGGGCGATGTCGGCGGCCAGGGCCTGGACCAGGGTTTCGGACCCGCCCTCCAGATACCCCAGCTGTTCCTTCATCAGAGACTGGCGTGAGTTGCCGATGCGACGAATGCGGGTGGCGATCCAGCTGGCCGAGACGTTATCGGCGAATTCGAAGAACTTCAGGTCCAGCAACCGCTTCCACAGCATGTTGAACGGCTTCTCGCCGGCACCGCGCTTGAACCAGGTGGCGGCGTCCAGATGCTCGATGGATTGGAAGTCGCGCGCCTTGGTGGTCAGGAACATCTGCAGGCCCAGGCGCAGCTTGTCGATCGGCCCCAACAGGGGGAAGGACAGCAGGGCCAGCGGATCGCCCCAGCGGTAATGCTTGCCGTCGATGAAATAGCCCATGGAGGTGGTGCGCCATTTCAGCGTGTCGGCGATGCCCAGCTCCGCCAGCAGGTCGAAGGTCGGCTGGTCCGACTTGCAGATGAAATGGTAATAGCGCTCGATGCTGAGGCCGCCGAAATCGAAGTGCGCCGCCATGCCGCCGGGCTGGGTGTCGACCTCGTAGACCGCCACTTCATGGCCGGCCTTCAGGGCATAATGGGCGGCGGCCAGGCCCATGGCGCCGGCGCCGATGACGGCAAGTTTAGCCATTGCGGGAAACCCTTCGGGAAAATCAGAAGTCGAGGACGACGCCGGCGTAGCGCGGGTCGTTGAAGGTGACGGACAGTGCCTCGTCCAGGGGGGTGGAGCGCACGCCGAAGATGCCGGGCCAGTCGATGACGATGAATTCGTCGGGGGTAACCAGGGCCTTCAGCTGCTTGGTGGTGAAGGGCGGGTTGCGATCGACCAGGGCGTAGACCGACAGCAGCGCGTGGAACAGGGCATAGGGGATGCGCAGCAACGGTGTCTTGGCGCCCACCGCCTTGCGCAGGGCGCGGATCAGCTCGATGTAGGTGATCTTTTGCTGGCCCGAGATGTCATAGGTACCGGTGCGCCGGCCTTCCAGGCAGGCGATGATGATGGCACTGAAATCCCCCACATACAACGGCTGGCGGATGTAGCGGCCGGATCCGGGAATGGGGAAGACCGGCACCTTTTGCATGAAGCGGGCGAGCCAACCCAGGTGCTTGCGGTCGAACCAGCCGAACATCAGGGTGGGGCGCAGGGTGACGTGGGGGATGGGGCAGGCATCCACCAGCTTTTCCTGCGCCTTCTTGCTTTCGGTGTAGAAATCCACCGCCATGGAGTTCACGACGGAGGAACTGGCGTGGATCAGGTAGGGGACACCGGCCGCTTGCATGGCGGCCAGCACCCGTTCCGTCGCGGTGATGTTGTTGTCCTCGAACTCCGCCCAATCCAGGCCGCCGATCTGGGCGTGCATCTGGATCAGGGTGGCGGCACCCTTCAAACTGTCCTGCCAGCCGTCCTCATGGGCCAAGTCGGCCTTGATCACGGTCAGGTCCGGGTGCATGCGCGCCAGCGCCGGGGTGTTCGACGGATGCTTGTCGATGCAGACGATGTTGGTGTAGCCGGCGTCTTTCAAGCGGACCACCAGATTCTGGCCCACCAGGCCGGCGGCGCCGGTGATGACGATCTTGCCCGTGGACTTGTCGGTGCGGCTGGGCATCAGGGTTTCATCCGCCATTAGATTTTCATCCGGTTGAATATGGCTCCGGGCAGGTTGCGGATGATCATCATGATGCCCATCCAGAACCAGGGGGTGTAGAGGGTCGTGGCGCCCTTGGTGGCCGCCGTGTCGATGTCTGCCGCCACCTTCTCAGGCGTGGCCCACAACGGTCCGCCCTTGGCCAGACCATCGGTCATGGGTGTGTCGATGAAGCCGGGCTTCACCGTCAGCACCTTCACCTTCGTGCCGGCGAAGCGGTGGGCCATGCCTTGCGCGAACAGGGCCAAGCCGCCCTTCGCGGCACCATAGACATAGTTGGACTGGCGGCCACGATCACCGGCGACCGACGCTATGGCGATCAACGTACCCTCGCCTTGGCGCTCCAGGTAGTTGGCCGCGACCGTCAGCCAGGCGCAGGCGCTGGTCATGTTGGTGGTCAACTGGCGGGTCATCTCGGTGATGTCTCTCTCGGCCGCCTTCTGGTCGCCCAGGATGCCATAGGCCACCAGGACGGTATCCACCCTGTCTTCCAGCTTCGCCGACATCGCCGTCCACGCGGCGTCGAAGCCATCTTGGGGCAGGGCGAGATCCACCAGGGCCACTTGGGCGTCCGCTGCCCCCCGCGCCTTCAAATCCGCGGCAATGGCCGCCAGCCGCTTGGCGTCGCGGCCGGCCAGCACCAAGCGGGCACCGCGCGCGGCGTGCAGCCGGGCATAGCGCTCGGCCACGGCGGAGGTCGCCCCCAGGATCACCACGTTCTGTCCGGTCATCTCGTTCACGCCTGTTCGCTTATTGGGTTTGGAAGCTCCGGTCCATCCGCCGCCAGAAGTCGGACATGAAGGCCGGATCGAGGTGTCGCTTGAAGTCCGCCAAGTCGGGGTAACCTGCCGCGAACAGATTCGCCGGCATGCGGGCGTCCTTGGCCGGATAAAGGCGTCCGCCAGCGGATGCCACGATGCGATCCAGGTCGGCCATCAGCGCCAGGGTGCGCGCGCCCTGGTTGGGGAAGTCCAGGGCCAGCGTGGTGCCGGCCATGGGGAAGGACAGGAGGCCGGCCGGGGCGATGTCCCCGAAATTCTTCAGGACAACCAGGCAGGATCCCGTACCCGACGCCGCGATTCGGGCCAGCAATTCCGTCACGGCCCCACGTGCCACGGCTGGTGGCACCACGCACTGGTACTGATAAAAACCCTTGGGTCCGTAGACCCGGTTCCAGTGATGCACACCATCCAGGGGATAGAAGAAGCCATCGAAATGGCAACGGCCGGCGAAGGTCGCGCCCGGGCGGCTGTAATAGGCGGCGTTGAAGGCGCGTAAACTCAGGCCGTTGATCAGGCTGATGGGCGGGGTCAGGGGGACCGCCAGCTTGGCGCGGGCCGGCTGGGCCAAGCGGGGGCCGTCCGCCGCGTGGCGCCCGCGTGAGAAGATGCCCCGACCCAGGGTCGCACCCTGGCTCAGGCAATCGACCCAGGCCACGCTGTACGGCCAGTCCAGGCTTTCCGCCGCCAACTCGAAGAAGCGGTCGACATGGTCGAAGCGGAGGTTCTCCACCTCCATGTCGGAAGAGGCGATGGCCTGCAATTGGATCTCCACCCACTCGATCAGGCCCGTCAGGCCCAGACCGCCGATGGTGGCGCGAAATAGGTTGGCATTCCGGTCGGGCCCACATTCGAGGACCTCCCCGTCGGAGCGCCGCAGGCCGAGGGCGCGGACATGGTGGCCGAAGCTCCCCGCCACATGGTGGTTCTTGCCATGCACGTCATTGGCGACCGCGCCGCCCAGGGTGACGAACTTGGTGCCCGGCGTCACGGCCACGAACCAGCCGCGCGGTATGGTGATGGTGTGCAAATCGGCCAGGCTTAGTCCTGCATCCGCGCGCACGACCCCGCGGGTTGTATCGAAGAAATGGCACCGGTCCATGCGGCGGGTGACCAGCAGACCACCACCGCCGTTCAGCGGGCTATCCCCGTAGGAGCGGCCCAGGCCGTGGGCCAGCACACTGTTCGTCTTTTCCAGAAGGCTGGAAAGGACGAGTCCCGCTTCTTCGCGGAAGGCGGGTGTCGCCACCTCATGCTCGACAGCGGCCAGATTGCCCCAGGATGTGATCGGCTGGCGCATGGGTCACACCGCCGCCAGGACGATGGCAACCATGATGGCGCCGGTGATCAGGCTGGTCCGGTCGGTGGCGGCAAAGACCACGGGGTCATCATGCAATTCGCCGCGATGGGCCAGCAGCAGGAGACGGCTGATCCAATACAGCAGGGGCGCGCAGGCCAGCCAGAGCAGCGACGGGTTGCTGTACAGGGCATGGACCTCGGGGCTGTTGAAGTAGAGGGCCAGCACCAGGACGGAGCAATAGCCGCTGGCGCTGGCCAGGCCGGACAGGATGCTGAGATCCTCCAGCCGATAACCGCGGCCCTTGGGGTTGCCCTTGTTGGCCTTCAGGCTGCCAACCAGCTCAATATAGCGCTTGATCAGTGCCAGGCAGAGGAAGACGAAAACGGAGAAGCCGAGCAGCCAGGCAGACGAAGGACGCTCAATGGCGGCGCTGCCCGCCAGAATGCGCAACGTATATAGTCCCGCCAGAGTCAGAACATCGATCAACATATGTCGCTTGAGATACAGCGAGTAGGCCAGGGTGATCACATAATAGGCGGCCAGCACCGCCAGGAAATTGATGGACACCAGCAGGCCGCACAGGGCCGATACGGCCAGCAGCAAGGGCACCAGGGCCGCGCCCTGGATCAGCGGCAACCGGCCGCTGGCCAACGGCCGGTTGCGCTTGGTGGGATGAGCCCGGTCATTGGGCAGGTCCAAAAGGTCGTTCAACAGATAAGCGCTGCTGGCGGCCAGGCTGTACGCCAGGGCGGCCAGCAGGCTGTCGATGATGGTCACGCCGGTCAGGTCATGACTGGCCAGAAGCGGCACGAACACCAGCAGATTTTTCAGCCACTGGTGGACCCGGATCGCCTTCAAGTAGACCTTCACCCCGGCTTGGGGCACCGGCAGCTCTACGGCGTCATGGCGTTCCGCCATCAACCGTCGCACCAGCCGGGCGGGAGCGTTGGTGACGATCGCCGTCCGGCACCGACGCCAGACCGGCATATCCACCCAGTCGTTGCCGATGTAATCGAAGCCCTTGTCGCCGAACTCCCGGCACAGCAACTCCGCCTTGTTCGGCCCCGAGAGGTTAAGGTTTTCGTTTGAGCCGAACACCCCATCCACGAACCCCAGGTGTTCGGCAAGCGCCTTCACCAGCCTGTGGTTCGAGGCAGAGGCCAAATAGATCCGCCGACCTTTGGCTTTTTCGGCCAGGAGAAAATCGATAACCTGCTGGTTAAGCGGTACCGTGGATACATCCAGATCCGTTTTATTTGATAGATAATCTTTAAGCCATGCTTTGCTGCGCAGCGGCAAGCGCCAGACACCCAGCGCGCCGATGGGGTTGCTGGAAAGCAAGGTAAAGAAATTCTCAAGAAGAAGGTCAGAGCGGATGAGCGTGCCGTCGATGTCGACCACCAAGGGCACTGGTGCGATTTGCGCCGCGGGCTTGCTCTCAGCACCGTTCATTGAATGCCTAGCCTCTGTGGATATTACGGCCATTGTGTTGAATATATGAGAAAATTTATACTCTCATAGCCGAGATGTGAAAGGACTGCGCGGAAAGAGCCATAGCGATGATGGGGCGTCAATCCTTTAAATGGCTGATTTCCGTCCAGGTATGGAGGAACATGGCGGCGCAGGTTCATTAACCTTTGGCCCTGGGGGTGTGCGAGGTGCTTGACTGCGAATCGCTGCGCCCGCGAAGGCGACGGGACGCGCAGCAAGCGGCTCAAGCCGCCATCGCCAGAGGCCGCTCCCGCCTAAAGGTATAGGCCGAACGGTCTAAAAACATTGCTGTTTTGCCATGTGCTGTTGTTGGCGGCGCGGCGCGGGTGCTCAAATCTAAAATTAAAGCGATAGTTTTCCTGAATCCGGCTTGTGCGCCGCGAGCCGCGTGAATTATACCTACAACCACGCGGGGCTGGCGGAACGCGTTAATAAATTCGCCATGGGGTTTTAACGTATACGTCAGCGCCGCAGCGGGCTGCGGTTCAATAGTGGTTAAGTGACGTTTAAGCGGGGATATAATCATGCCAACTGTCACCGGTGGTGTTAGCGTCACGACGGCGCCATCCATTTCCCAGGCCAGTCAGAATGCTCTGGCCAACGCCTTGAACAGCGTCATCGCCGCCAGCGGCACGCTGAGCATCACGACCGCGGCGCCGACATCATCCAACACTCCGACGGCGACGTTGTCCTCCACCATCACCTTTGGCACCGCGAGCGTGTCGTCGGTGAGCAGCGTGGTCGTCAGTGGTGGATCGTCCACCACGCCGACGCTGGCCGCTGTGGATCTGTCCCAGACGGCCGCCGGCACGGTCGGCAGCAGCAGCGTCGTGACCAACGTTTCCGTTGATCCCACCTTGACCTCCGTCGTCCTGACTGGCACCGCCGCCGGCAATACGACCGCGCTGTTCCTGGACGGCAACAGTGGTGGCAAGGTCGTGGTCGGCGACGCCGGCAACAACTTCCTGGTGCTGAGCGGCTCCAGCACCGTTGTCGGCACCGGTACGAACACCATCATTACCGGCACTGGTAATGACAGTGTCATCGGCTCCGCCACCAACGATGTGATCACGTCGAGTGCCGGTAACGACATCATCAACGGCGGTGCGGGTAACGACGTCATCGACGGTCGCACCAGCAACGGTGCCGACACGCTGGGTGGTGGTGCAGGCAACGACACCATCTATGCCAGCGGTGGTGGCAGCTACATCATCGGTGGTGCGGGCAACGACTCCTTGGTTGGCAACGCCGCCGGCAAGGACGTCTTCATCTTCAGCCCGGGCGATGGCAACGACACGGTGTCGGGCTTCAACCCCTCGCAGGATACGCTGGCGTTTGCTTCCACCAATTACGGTGGCAAGTCGCTGGACCTCATCTCACTGATCAACAATGCGACCGTGAGCAACGGCAACACTACCTTGACCTTGCCGGATGGCTCTACCATCACGGTCCAGGGTGCCACGGGTGTGAACATCAATTGGTTCACGGTCAAGTAATTGGTCAGTTAAACAGCTTAATTAAGGTATGGCGGGCCATTGGCCCGCCATAGTCTTACTTGCCTTATGGGCTCTCAGCCGGCAGTATTCGGCAATTCTCCACCTTCTTATCGGTAGACGATGCAGCCAAACACTCTGGCGCCAGCCGAAACATCGGCGGTCGTAACGTCATCACCCGACAGTGATCCGGTTCGGGCCACGCCCAAGGTCATGGCCCTGCCAGAAGGGACCTATTACATAACCGCCCGTCTGAGCGAGGCAGGGCGACAGCAGATCAAGGGTGTTAGTTTCCCCTCGGTTCAGGTGTCTTCGCTCTCCCAGGCCGGTTATGCGCCACTGCAATTCCTGACCGCCGGTGGGCTCAATACCTCAGCGTGGCTCAGTGGCTCGGAAGGGGTGGCGCTTGTCGTCACCGCGCAATCCGCGCCCTTGCTGATAACCACCTTCACCCTGAGTGGTCAGCTTTCCTCATCCATCTCCGTCGGCGTCCAGAAGTTGGGGGATGAGATGATGCCCGCAACTCTTGATGTTCGCCTCATTGCGCATATTCAGCGCATGGGCGACCGCGCCTTCGCTGGTGGCGAATGGGCATCGGCGGGAGACCACCTGTTTTGGATCGAAGCCTTCACCGTCGGCGGCTCGCCGGAATTGGCCGAAGGGCTGGAATATTGTGCGGCCAATCCGATCGACCCAGGCGCCACTTGGGTCAAAGCCGGCACGCTGGCGGGAATTTCCGGCCGTGGTCTGCCGCTGCTGGGCGCCGGTTTCCGCTTGGTCGGCCGGCTGGCGAACACACATCGGGTGGACTATGCCGTACGGTTCCTGCGCCAGGGTGATGTCACGGGGCAAGACGGCGTCATGTGCCGCTCGTCGCAGCCGCAAGATCCGCTCATGGCTCTGAAGGTCGCGGTCCTGCCCCGTTAAGGCTACTCGCCAGATGTCCGATACCGTGGTTGCGCGCCAGCGCCAAATACTGGCGGACATCGATGCGGCATTATCCCGCCGAGACTATGAAGCAGCAACTGCGCTGAGCCTGGAAGCCGTGTTGTGGCCCGAGGCCCGGCTTGAGGGTCTGCGTTACCTGGTACAGGCGGCCCTTGGCGCGGGGCGCCTGGACGATGCGGCCCACCGCGCGGCCCATTTGGCCCGGTCCAGTGGCATTGCCGCTGATATGGTTCTTGAAGGGGTCGTCGCGTTAGCCCGTGGACGGATGGAACACGCCGCCTCCTGCTTCACGCGGGCCCTTGATCTGGACAGCGTCCATCCCCTGGCTGCGGTGGGCTTGTCACAGGCGACACCCCTTTCCTCGCCGGACTTCCCGGGCATTCTTGAGCGTATCATACCCGCACTTTGCTGGAACGCGGAAACCAACGAAACCTGTTTGGGCATGCTGCGCGGCTTGGTGGCATCCGGTGTCGTTCCAGCCGTGGCTTACCCCTGTGGCGGCCGCATTGATGGCGTGGCTGGGGCGTCGGCTCAACGGGCTGAACTGCGCTGGAACGGCCTGGCGGTGGCCCAGATGCCTCTAGGCGTGACAACGGCTGACGCGCGCCTGTGTCCGTTCAGTTTTACCGTGCCGACGGCCCTCGCCGGGCGCGCCAGATTCGACATCGTCGTTGATGGTACGCGGGCGCTGGGAGCGCCCTTGGAGCCCGCCGCCACCCAACCTCCTCGCCTCATCGCACGCGCCATGCGGATCGCTGAGGAGGAGGGGAATGGCTTGATCGTGCGGGCTTGGGACGCCGCGTGCCCGACCCGGCCCGTCGCTCTGGACCTGCTGGGCCCCAACGGTCAGCCGCATCGTTTGGTATTCCGGCCCGAGGCGGACGCCAAGCCGGCGGATGCGCAAACCGTGCCGATGCTGGCTGCGGAAGAAGGGGTGCGGGGGATTCTTCCATCGACCCAGGAGCCCGTGTATTGGCCGGCTAGCGTTCTGGGATCGAATTCTGAGCGCGGCGCGCCACGGCACCGCCCGGGTACTGGAATCCGGGGCCTGGACCGGGCGTCCCCTCGGCCTGTCGATGTCATCGTCCCCATTTATGGTGACGCGGACGTCACCCGGGCCTGCCTATCGGCGCTACGCGACAGCCTGGAAGGCGCCTACGCCCGTCCCGCGACTGAAATCATTCTGATCGTTGATGCCCCCGCGGACGCGGCTGTGGTGGCGCTGGTGGATGAGGTGGAGGCCCGGGGCTGGGCCACCGTGCTACGCAACGCCTGCAATCTCGGCTTTGTGCGGACGGTCAATCGGGGCATGGCCCTGCACCCTGATCGTGATGTGGTACTGCTGAATGCCGATGCCATGGTTCACGGCGATTGGCTGCATCGGTTGACTTTGGCCGCTTATCAGGACGCCGCCATCGGCACGGTGACCCCGTTGTCCAATGACGCCACCATCTTCAGTTATCCTGATATCGGTGGCACACCCTTGGCCAACGCCTCAATACCGTTCCTGGATGGCTTGGCTGCGGCGACATTGGCCGGCCAAATCGCCGATATGCCCACTGGCGTCGGCTTCTGTTTCTATATACGGCGGGATTGCCTGGACGACGTTGGTTATTTCGATGCCGAAATGTTTGGTCAGGGCTATGGTGAAGAGAATGATTTCTGCTGGCGGGCGCGGGCGCGCGGTTGGCGCCATGTCGCCGCCCTGGACATCTTCGTTGGCCATGTCGGGGGCTCGTCCTTCGGTGTGGAAAAATCGGACCGCATCGCCGCGGCCATCAGGACTCTGAACCGCCTTCATCCCGACTATGAGCCGGCGGTGCACGCGCACATCGCCGCGGATCCGCTGTTGCCGGCGCGGCGCGCCCTGGACCTCGCCTGGGCTCAAAGCCTGGGCCCGCGGAATTGCCTTGTGGTTTGCCCGGCCTTGGGCGGCGGAACGGATCGCTTTGTCAATGACCAGGTGGCGACCTTGATCGCGGAAGGGGTGGGGGTCGTCGTTCTGCGGGCTGAAGGCTGGCGGCAGCCCGTCACCGAGAGGGGAGACATGGGGCAGGCCAAGCCGCCCCGGGTATTCCTGGAAATACCGGACATGCCGCAACTCCGATCTTTGGTTTACAAAGGCGCAGCCGGGTTGCCACAGCTGATGCTCGACTTGCGCGCCCTCGGGGTGGATCGCATGGTCGTGCACCATGTCATGGGCGTTCCGTCCATATTGTTGGACATGCTGGCCGGCCAGTGGCCGTACGAGGTCTACGCGCACGACTACGTATGGATCTGCCCCCGGATCAACCTGGTCGATGGCAGTGACCGCTATTGCGGTGAGCCACCGGTATCCGTGTGCGAGACCTGTGTCCTGAGCAACGGGCACAGGCTCCACCCGACGGATTTATCCGTCGCGGCATGGCGTCGGTCCATGGCGGCTTTTTTGGCCAGGGCGCAGCGGGTTGTCTGCCCGACGCAGGACACCGCGCGCCGCCTGACGACCTATCTAGCCCCTCTCGCCATGGCGCAATCGCCGGGTGCGACCATTCCCGTGTTGGTGCGGCCCCACCCCGATCTCGAGGTGCCCCCCGTCCCGCTGCCATCCGATCCGGTCTATCCGTCCGCCGTCAGGGTGGCCGTCCTCGGCGCCATCGGCATGGTCAAGGGGTACGACGTGCTGCTGGATTGTGCGCGGGATGCCCAGGCGCGGAACCTGCCCCTGGAATTCCTGGTGGTGGGCTATACCCAGGATGACACGCCTTTGCTGGAAACCGGCCGGGTTCGGGTCGCGGGGCGCTATAGCCCGGAAGAGGCGCCGGATCTGCTGCGCGCCAGCCAATCCCATCTTGGTTTCCTGCCCTCGATATGGCCGGAAACCTGGTCTTACACCTTGACCGAGATGCTGGCCGCCGGTCTGACCGTCGCCGCCTTCGATCTTGGTGCCCAGGCCGAGCGCCTGCGTCACCATGGCCGTGGCATGCTGATGCCGCTGGGGGTGCCGCCGTCGCGTATCAATGATGCCCTGTTGGAATTGGCGCGTCGCCAGGGGATAGTGCCGACAGGCAGCAGGGGGACGGCCTCCCCGTGAGTTCGGAATTGAGCATGACCCTAGTATCCTGCGTTTCGCGCACCGTCCTGCACGTCGGCTCCGGCGTTTACAGGCCGGATAAGCTGCACAGTCTGTTTTCAAGCAGCGAATGGCGTGAGGTGCGGGTCGATATCGATCCCGCCGTGCGGCCCGACATCGTCACATCGATCACCGATCTTTCCATGGTGGCCGATGCCAGCGTGGACGCCATCTGGTCCTCCCACAACATCGAGCATCTGCACGCGCACGAGGTGCCGGTGGCGCTGGCGGAGTTTCGGCGGGTGCTGAAGACGGATGGCTTCGCCTTGATAACCTTGCCGGACCTGCAGGCCATCGCCCGCCTTGTGCTTGAGGACAAGCTGGATGAGCCCGCCTATATGTCCCCGGCCGGTCCGGTAGCCCCGCTGGACATGGTGTTCGGGTTGCGCGCTTCCATCGCGCACGGCAATCACTATATGGCGCACCACACGGGCTTTACCGCGCGAACCCTGGGCAAGGCGCTGCTGGATGCCGGATTCGGCCATGTAAAGGTCACCAGGGATGAGGCCAGCTTCAATCTCTGGGCGATCGCTTACGTTACCCCGCCGGCGGGTGTCGACACCGCATCATGAGGCTGCTGTTCGTTCACCAGAACTTCCCCGGCCAATATCGCCACTTGGCCATCCGCCTGGCCGCGGCTGGGCATGAGGTCGTTTGCCTGGGCGACCAGGCGAACTGTTCCGACCTTCCCCTGCCGCACGGCATGGTCATGGTTCGGTACCCATCGCCTGCTGGCGCCACCCAGGGCATCCACCATTATGTCGCGTCCTTCGAAGCCGCGGTGCGGCGGGGGCAAACCGTCTTGCGCGCCTGCATTCAGTTGGCACAACAGGGTTTCGTTCCCGATGTGATCTGCGCCCACCCAGGCTGGGGGGAGGCCCTGTTTCTGAAGGACGTGTTTCCAAAGGCCAAGCTGCTGGCCTACCTGGAGTTCTTTTACAATGCCCACGGTGCGGATGTCGGCTTCGATCCCGAGTTTCCGCCGGTCTTGGATGACGTCTTTCGCATCCGTATCAAGAACAGTGTGCTGTTGCACGGGCTGCAGGCCATGGACGCGGGCATCACGCCCACCCGATGGCAGGCGCAGTGCCTTCCGGCCGATTTCAGACGCCGGGTCGCCATCGTGCATGACGGCGTGGATACCCGCCTGGTTTGTCCAGATCCGGCTGCGGTGCTGACGGTCACGCCCGACGGGGCCGCCACCCCCCTGGTGTTGCGGGCAGGGGATGAGGTGATCACCTTCGTCAATCGCAACCTGGAACCCTATCGCGGTTTCCACACTTTCCTGCGCGCCCTGCCGGAATTGATGCGGCAGCGGCCCAACGCCCAGGTGGTGATCGTGGGCGGCGACGACGTCAGCTATGGCACACGCCCGCAGGACCATCCCCACTATCGCGCGAAGTACATGGCGGAGGTGGGGGATCAACTCGACCTCGCGCGCGTCCACTTCCTGGGCAAGGTGCCCTATGACACCTTCCTGTCGGTGCTGCGCGTGTCGGCTGTCCATGTCTACCTGACCTATCCCTTCGTGCTGTCGTGGTCCTTGATGGAAGCGCTGGCCAGCGGCTGTCTGGTGGTCGCGTCCGACACGGCACCTGTGCGTGAGGTCATCAAGCACGGTCAGAACGGCCTGCTGGTCGACTTCTTCTCGCCCCAGGGGCTGGCGCGGACCGTCGCCGCCGCCTTGGCGGATCGCGAACGGCTGGGGCGCCTGCGCCACCGCGCGCGGGAGACGATCGTGCAGCGATATGACCTGGAAAACGTATGCTTGCCGGCGCAAATGCGCTTGATCGACGACTTGGCGGCGGGTCGCTGGCCGGCGCAGCGGGTATCGCAGCGCCACGCCACGCCCAAGGACGCAGCCCCCAGCGCGTAAGGAAAGTGGTTTATCGACAGGTTCCTGTCAGGAAAGGCGTGGAAACTGGGGTGGCCCGCGCCATATTGGAAACGGGTACCCGATCCGAAAAGGATTGGGTCGGCGCGTTCCCGGCGCCGTTTCTGGAGTTGAGATACATGCCTGCCGCCCCGACATCGAAATTCCCGGCCAAATCCTTGGTGTCCGCCCTGGCCTTGGCCGCGGTCTGTTTCGCGATGGGCGCCCGCGCGCAAACCCAGACGGTGGCGACACCCGCCGGCGCGGCCAGCGCCCCGGTCAATGCCATTGATGAGGGGCCGACGCGTCCGCCGGTCCTCGACGGTCCGGGTGTCGCCACCGCCGATGGACGGGACGATGGTGTCGTGGCCGCGCGCCCGCCAGAGGATGATGGCTGGAAATCCAAGGACACCAACTGCCGCGTCGGGGGCAGTGTCACCATGGGCATCGGCTTCGGCGGCGGGATGATCGAGCGCGGGGCCGGCGCCACATTGAACTACGGCGAAGATGGCAATCCGTTCCGCCCCTGCCAGGACACGGGCATCGCGTTCTCACTGTCGGTATCCCAAGGCAACGTCACTGGCCACCCGCACAATGGCGCCTGGGGTGGGGGCGGCTGGGGCGGTCCCTGGGGTGGGGGGCCCGGCGGCTGGGTGGATGGCGGCCTGGATGGCGCCTATCCTTACTATGGTGGCCCCTATTCCTACGGTGGCGCCTATGCGGCCCCCTACGCCTATGGCCGCTGGCTGGACCGGGGCAGCATGGACAGCTGGTTCCCCAGCCGCATCCACCCCTGACGGGGGCGCTCAGCGACGCGTGTCGTACAGCGCGTCCAGCCGATCCATGAGGGCCTTTACCGACAGGGGTTTGATGAAAAACGCGTCGGCGCCGCCGGCGCGCGCGGCGGCTTCGTCCACGTTGGCGCTGTAGCCGGTGCATAGTACGCAAATCAGCCCGGGATGACGGCCCTTGGCGGCATGGATCAGGCTCATGCCCGTCATGCCGGGCATCACCTGGTCGGTGATCAGGGCATTGAAGCCCGACGCCGTGTCAGACAGCAGGTCCAGCGCGGCCCGGGGATCACCGCACACGGTGACCTCATGGCCCCGACGGCTCAGCCCCTCCCGCAGCAGTTCGCCCATGGCCTCGGTGTCGTCAACCACCAGGACCCGCAGGATGGCGGGGGGAGCGGTGCGGGCTGTTTCGGACTGTTCGTCGGCCGCGGCCATGGCCGCCGGCCCTGAAAAGCTGGGCCCGGAAAAGCTGGGCAGGGTGATCCGAATGACGGTGCCGGCACCCGGCCTGCTGGCCACGGCCAGGCCGCCGCCATGCGCCTTCACGATGCTGAGGACGTTGGCCAGGCCCAGCCCGGTGCCTTTGTCCTGCCCCTTGGTGGTGAAGAAGGGCTCGAACATGCGGGCCAGGTGGTCCGGGGGCAGGCCGCTGCCCTGGTCGGCGACCTCCAGCACCACGTGCGGCACCCCTGCCGGCGCCGGGACAATTTCCGCGGTCGCCCAGTCCGGTGGGAAAGCGAAGGGAAGGGGGCCGCGGTTCAGGCGGATGGTGATGTCACCGGCATCGCCCCGGCGGGCGTCATGCGCGTTGATCACCAGGTTCATCAGAACCTGCATCATCTGGGTCGGGTTGGCACGCAGGGGGGGTAGACCCTCCTCCGCCGTGCAGGTCAGACGGGTGGTGGCTGGTACGGTCGAACGCAGCACCACCTGCGCGTCCTCGATGATGGTTCGGGCCGGCACCACCTCCTGCACGCCGGCGTCGGTGCGGGCGAAGCCCAGGATTTGCCGAACCAAATCCTTGGCGCGGGCGCCCACCTCCAGGATGCGGTCGGCATAGCCCCGCGCCGCCGAACCCGCCGCCAGATCGGTGGACAGGAAGCCGGCATAGCCCAGGATGGCACCCAGAAGGTTATTGAAGTCATGGGCGACGCCACTTGCCAGTTGGCCGACCGTTTCCAGCTTGTCCTGTTGCAGGATTTGCCGTTGCAGCACCTGGCGTTCCCGTTCGACACGGTCACGCTCCGATACATCGCGCGCCACCACCAGGATATCGCCGCCGGGGTCTATGCTGGCGGTGAACTCCACCGCTTCCACCTCATAGCCCGTCAGCGTGGCCCAATTGTCGATGCGCCCCGTCCACACGCCTTTGTGGGCCAGGCTGACGCTGATCTGTTGGCGCAAGGCCGCCAGCGCCGCCGCCGTTTCCGGTGTGACGAACTGCGAAATGCGTCGGCCCAGCAGATCCTTCGCGTCGGTAACGCCAACCAGGGTCAGGGCCTGGTCGTTGGCATAGAGCACGTCATAATCCCGGCTCATCATGTAAATGGCGTCATGTGCCACGGCGATGCAGGCGGCGACCCGCTGCAGGTCGCGACGCAGGCTGTCGCGCTCCACCAGTGTCCGGCGGAAATCCTCCAGCCCCCGGGCGAGGTCGCCGATGACGTCGGGGCGGTCCTGGTCGGGCAGGGTCCGGTCGTAATCCCCCTGGCTCAGGCCATCCACCCCGGCCTGCAGGCGCTTCAGGGGCTGGGCCACGATCAGGCGCACGGCCGCCACCATCAGGCCGGTCAGCAGCAGGGCACAGAGCACGCCCGCCACCAGGATGGCGGTGCGGATGCCGGCGAAGGGCCCCGCCAGCCGGTCCAGCGGCACATCCATGACCAGCAGACGCCGCCCTTCGCCGGGGAAGAGATCCACAGGCCAGGTGAAGCGCTTCAGGCGCGTCCCATCGGCCAGGCGGCGCTCCAGGCTGTAAGGTTGCGCCTGGTCGACGAACACCTGCTCCCCGACCGAAAATTGATCGCCCGGCCCATTGCCGAAGGTGGCGGTGCTGCCCACCAGGGCGTGGTCGGAATGGTAGACCCAAACCTCCGAGGTGTTGATGATGGCGACGGGCGCGCCAAAGGGGCGGTGGCCGTCATAAATGCGGGCGCGGGCCTTCTGGTCCAGGTCGATGCCGGCCACGCCGATGACCCGATCGCCCATCATGACCGGATAGGCATGCGACACCACGATGGTCGGCACGCCCAGGATGGGAAATTCGTGGGGAGGCAGGACGGTTAGGCGGTGGCGCCGCGCGGCGCGGGCATAATAATCCTGGACATCGAAATCCGCTGGCGGCGGGGCTAGGCGCACCGTGCCTTCCTGGCTGCTGGCGTGCAGGGCGTAACGGCCGGTGCCCGGCATCCCCACCTGCGCGTCATGGGCCGCCAGCGCCGCGCCGTCGGGACCCAGCGCGTCCGGTTCGGCATAGAACCAGATGCCCGCGACCTCGGGATGCAGGGCGGCCGCCTGGCGCAGGTACTCCGTGACCTGTCGGCGGTCGCTCAATGTCAGGCGCCCGCCTTCGACTTCGCGCGTCGCCGCCAGCGCGGAGACCATGCGGGCGGTCCCCTCCGCAAGGGTCATCGCCTCCTTCACGCTAGCGCTGATGGCCAGGGCTTCGCGTTGGGCGGTGTCGCGGCCATAGTCGTTGACGAAGTGCTCCACCACCTGCTGGCTCAGGTGTACCGTGACCAGGATCATCCCCCCCAGCATGATGCCGGCGGCTGGCAGGATGGCCAGCAACAGGCGCACGGGGAGGGAGAGGCGGATCATCCGCGATTCCATGGTTTGCGCCGTCGACGGCAGGCGATCATGCGGGGCGCTGGCGTGGCAGGCGGCAAGGGGAGCTGAAGGCACGGAAAAAGCGTAACGCAATCAACGCGGATTTACGCCTTACCAAGAAGGTCAGGGTTGCTGGGGACCCGTCAGGTCGACAGGGGCCAGGTCCATCACCATGATATCCGGCGCCAGGATGTCGGGCAGCACAAGGTCGGCGCCGGCCCCCACCACCGGCAGCGCCACCCCCCGCGCCAGCCGGCGGCGCAACCGGAACCACGGGCTCGACGCATACGGCGCCGGGGATGGCGCCGCGACCTCTTGAGCACCGTCCGCCTGGCGCAGGCGCCGGTCGATGGCCAGTGCGAAGACGGGCACCATCCACACCAGGCGGTTCTGATATCGGTCGTGCGGGTTGGACAGAGCCCCACAGATAAGGGCGTTGCCGGCCAGCGCCGCCCAGAGGAAGACCAGCGCCCCCAGCGCCACGCCGTCCCGACGCCTTACCGCTTGGGGGATCAGCGCGCCCAGCGCCGCCAGGGCCAGGAAGGCCAAGGGCACCGTCAGGTAATTGGAAAGATCGGCCATGCCGGGGGTCGGCCCCTCGCTCTGCTGGTCGGCCTTGAGGAAGGCGGCCTCGGACGCCGGAAGCACGCGATGCATGACCGCTCGGGTGCTGTCATGGAACTCACCCAGCCCATCCCCTGATTGGACGCGGAAGAACTGCTCCACGCCGGCCTGTAGGGATGACAGGGCCAGGGCCAGGGGGTAGGTCCGCATCACCGCCAGGTTGATCCGCCCGGCCTCCGCCGCCATGCCCTGCCATCCGCCCAGCGCCACCAGAGGTGATTCCTCGCCCCACAGGAATTCATCCGCCGTGGCGGGCAGGCGGTGGCGATACCGGCACAGGGCGTAGGCATGCGGGTCTTCGGCGCACCGCTCGTCCAGCAGGCGGCGCACCTGGCCCTGTTGCAGCAGGCTGCCGAACAGGAACAGGGGGCCCCCAGGGGTCAGGCGGGCCTGGCCGGTGACGACACCATTCAACAGGGGCAGGGCCAGCATGCTGCCCAGCACCATGGCGGTGGCGGGAAGCAGGCGCAGGGTTCGCCAGGATCGCGGGTGCCGTGTCAGCATGCCGGCGGCCTTCATCGCGGCCAGCACCACGATCAGGCCCCCGCCCAGGGCCATGCCGGACATGTGCGACAACAGCCCGACCACGCCCACCATGGCGATGCCCATTCGTTGGCCCCAGGACAGCCAGGCCCAGCGGAAGGCCAGCAGCCACAGGCTGCCCACCACCAGGGGAATGGCGAGGTCGGGCATCAGCTGGGCGCTGTACCAGGCCATGCCGGTGCCCAGCGACAGCACGGCCACCAAGCCCAGCAGGGCGGCGCCATCGCGCGCCGCGTCCGTCCGTCCCCGGTTCGGCATCAGGCCGGCGCTCAGGTGGCGCAGCATCCATAAGGTCAGCAGGCTTTGCGCCAGCACCGGCCCCCATAGGGTGCGCCAGTTCAGGGACGTCGCCTGCAGGAACAGGCCATAGGCCAGGGATCGCCCCTCGACCAGCTTATGGTCCGCCGCCGCTTCGATGTAGCCGCCGGTGTCGAAAAAGACGATGGGGAAGCCGTTGAGGAGCGCCGGCCACAGCATCAGCGTCAGCGCGCCGGCCATGGTCAGCACGGACATGAGGGAAGTCGGCGCGGATTTGGCGCGGGCACACGCGAGCAATCGCGCGCCCAGGCGGCGCGCGCCCAGGTGACGGACAAAAGACGACCCAGGCATGGCGGATGGGTCCCCCAAACCGAAATTTCCCCGGAATTCTTATGGTTAACGCCCTAATAGCGCCGCTGGGGCGCGGCGCTGTCAAGGGTAAAGGACCCTATGATTGCAAATCTGCCGACGGGGTGACTTTGTCGCCACGTGGTGGCCTACAGCCCGCCACCGATCCAGGCAGCGTTGGCGGGGCAGGGGGCTGTCGGGCGGTTGGCGAATTCCGCCGCCAGGGCGTCTATGAAGCCGCGCACCGCGGGCACCAACCCCCGGCGGGAGGGGAACACGGCATGCACCACCCCCGCCGGCAGGGTCCAGCCGGGCAGCAACGCCTCCAGCGTGCCCTGGGCCAGGTAAGCGTCGATGACGAAAAGGGGCAGTTGGGCGACGGCGATCCCGGCCAGCGCCGCGTCGCGCAACAGGCCCATATCCTCGGTGATCAGGCGCGGCTGGTGCGGGACAACACGCAGGATGCCGTCGGGACCGTACAGCCGCCACACATAGTCCCCGCCCGTGCGCGGCATGTCCGCGGCCGGCAGGGCCGCCAGCTCCTCCGGGTTGGTGGGCCGGCCATGACGGTCCAGGAAGGCCGGGCTGGCCACCAGGGCCGACCCGTGGCTTTCCAGCACCTTGACGATCAGGTCGCTGTCCTCCAGCGGCGGCATGCGCACACGGATCGCCAGGTCATAGCCTTCCTCGATCACGTCGACACGGCGGTTGCTGGCCTCCAGCCGGATGGTCACGCGCGGATGCTGGGTCATGTACCGGGTGACGACGGCGCCGACCCGGGTGGGCACCAACGCCGTGGGGCAGCTGACGCGGACGGTGCCTTGCGGTTCCGCCCGGGTGCGATCCACCGCCTCCTGGGCCGCCTCCGCCTCCGCGATCATGGCCAGGCAATGGGCGTGATAGGTGCGGCCCACATCGGTGATGGCGAAGCGGCGGGTGGACCGCTGCAGCAGCCGCACGCCCAGCTGTTCCTCCAGCATCGACACGCGACGGCTGAGGGTGGACTTGGGCACGCCCAAGGCCCGCTCCGCGGCGGCGAAACCGCCATGATCCACCACCTGGGCGAAGTAATAGAGGTCGTTCAGGTCGCGCATTGTCGGCCCCATCATCCCGCCGGACTGGCGGGATTTATTGTTCCAGTCGTGGAACATAGAGTGCGAAATCCGCCCCCTGATGGCAAGGGCGTTCCAATGGCATTCTTAAGGGGTCTTTTGGCGGCCGGTGAACCGGCGCCCCAATCGGAACGCCAGCTGCCAGAAGGTCAGCTGCCAGAACGAAAGCATTGATCATGAAGCTCCTGCACATCGATTCCAGCCCCTTGGCCCAGGCCTCCGTTTCGCGCCAGCTGACCGCCGCCGTGGTCCAGGCCTGGCAGCAAGCCAACCCGTCGGGTGAGGTGGTGTATCGCGACGTCGCCGCCGACGCGCCCGCCCATCTGGATGGCGAGTTGCTGGCCGTCGCCAAGTTCGGCGCCGACCAGAACCTGACCCCCGCCCAGCAGGCGGAACGCGCCCTGGTCGACACTCTGGTGGATGAGCTGCTGTCGGCCGATGTCGTGGTCATCGGCGCGCCGATGTACAATTTCTCCGTCCCCAGCCAGCTGAAGTCCTACCTGGACCGCCTGGCCCAGCCCGGCCGCACCTTCCGTTACACCGAGTCCGGCCCTCAGGGCCTGGCCGGCGGCCGCAAAGTCATCGTCGTTTCCACCCGCGGCGGCAAGTACGCCGGCACGCCCTATGAGGCGGCGCTGGACCATCAGGAGGCCTATCTGAAGGGCTTCTTGGGCTTCCTCGGCATCACGGATGTCACCATCGTCCGCGCCGAGGGCGTGGCCATGGGTCCCGATGCCAAGGCCGGCGCGCTGGAGGCCGCGAACACCCAGATCGGCGGCCTGTTCCTGGCAGACGCGGCGTAAGGCACCGGCGGCTTCTGAACAAAATCCCTTTATCGATGATTGATGGCCGGCGCCCCTACACCCAAGGGGCGCCGGCTTTCTTTTGGGCCTTGGGATATGCTGTCCCATCCGTCCGGGAGGGCTCGGTCACATCACGGGAAGGGAACAATGGACCACCGCCGCGACCAACCCATCGACCTGCAACGCTTCGTCGATGCCCAGAACCCCCAGCTGGATACGGTGATCCACGAACTGACGGCCGGGCACAAGCGCAGCCACTGGATGTGGTATTTCTTCCCACAGCTGGCCGGTCTGGGACGAAGTGCGACGTCGCAACTGTACGCTCTTGCCTCCCTCGATGAGGCGCGGCCTTATCTGGAGCACACCATCCTGGGCGGTCGGCTGCGCCAGTTGACCGCCTTGGTCAACGACTTGCCCGGCCACGATCCGGTGGCGGTGTTCGGTCCGGTGGACGCCCTCAAGTTCCACTCCAGCATGACCCTGTTCCACCTAGCGGCGGGGGACTACGACAGCCTGTTCCAGGACGCGCTGGACAAGTATTTCGCCGGGGTGCCGGATCAACGGACGCTGGATCTGGCGGCCTAGTCGGCGCGTCTGCCTGCATAAGTAGTGAAATATGGATTCGTGCGCGCATGTCGGGCAATATCCCGCGCCGGGATTACGCCGGTTGGGGAAGCGCCATGTCCATTCTCGCTCTTTTGGGCCGACAGGCCGTGACTGTCGGAATTGTCGGCGGCCTGATGGCCGCCCTGCCGGCCGTGGCTGGGGAATTGATCCAGCCGGCACCAATGCCGATGGTCGACGGGGTGGCCCATCTGGAGGCCCGCCCTCAAATCTTCACCCTTCCCAACGGGGACGGGGCGTCGGTGCCGGTGCAGGTCAACGCCTTCGTCAGTTTTGGCGACCTGAGGGGCCCGGCGCTGAAATCGGCCATGGCCGCGCCCAAGCGGGGCCCCGGGCCGGCGCTGCCCACGAATGAGCTGCTGGCCGGTCCCACCCTTCGGGCCCATCCGGGCGACACGCTGGACATCCTGTTCACCAATGGCTTGCCCTTTCAGGTGGACCAAGGCGACGCGGCCATGTTCAACGCCGTGCCCCACGGCTTCGACGTGCTGAACCTGCATACCCACGGCCTGCATGTCAGTCCGCAGAAGGACAGCGACAATGTCTTGCTGAACCTCTATCCGGCCGGCACGCCGGACAGCGTCCTGGCCCTGTGCGCCCAGCACGCCGGGGGCGACACCAGCCTGTGCCACAAGGGTGAGTTCCACTACCACATCAAGATCCCGGATCAGCATCCCGCCGGCACCTATTGGTACCATCCGCACAAGCACGGGGCGGTGGCCCTGCAATTGGCCAGCGGCATGAGCGGCGCGCTGATCATCCAGGATGAGAAGAACGGCATCGACAGCCTGCCGGCGGTTCGCTCCGCGACGGAAAAGGTGATGCTGCTGCAAAGCATAGAATACGGGCCGTCGGCCAGTACCCAGGCCATTCCGCAACAGGTGACCTGCAAGAGCGTCTACCCCTTCGCCTCCTGCGACTACGCGGGCGGGCCCAAGCCGCCGGTCAACAGCCCGAACGCGAAACTTTCGGTCAACGGCCAGCTCAATCCCACAGTCACCATGGTGGCGGGAGAGGTGCAGCTGTGGCGGGTGGTGAACACCACCGTGGGCGCCGTGGTGCCCATGTGCCTGGTGCCGCAGGATAAGGGGGACACAGCACCTTCCCCCGCCGCCTATGTCCTGGCGGCCGATGGCGCGCCGGTGCAGCGCCCCTTGGCGCCGGGGGAGGAGGATCTGCCGCTGCGCCTCGGGCCCCCGGTGTCGAAGCCGGATGGCAAGGGCGTCATCAACAATGAATTGCTGTTCCTGGCGCCGGGCCAGCGGCTGGACCTCATGGTCAAGGCCCCGACCAAGCCAGGCCGCTATGTGCTGGCGCAGCCGGCGCTGGGCAAGGTGGTGGAGCGGTTGCAGAGGTCCAAGGAGCCGCTGGAGCGGTCCCCCGACATGGACACGTTGTGCCAGCCGGGCCCGGTGCCCGATACCCAGCGGGTGATGATCGTGGAGGTGGTGGCACCCCCCGGATCCCTGGGGCCGGTGTCCACGGCCCTGCCCACGCAGACGGCGCTGAATCGGCTGTACGCGCCGGCCACCTTGGTGAAGGCGCAGGATCGGCCCACTTCCCCCACCCAGGGCGTGGTGTTCGGTTTCACCAGCGGCACCTACGCTGAATCGGCCGGCGGCGCCTCGGTGGTCAACGGCCGGCCCTTCAACGGCGATGGCGGGCCGCAGCGCATCCTGACGCTGGGCCAGACGAACCTGTGGGGTGTGATGAGCGCCGCCGACACCCACATGTTCCACATCCACACCAATTCCTTCCAGGTGGTCAGGCGCGGCACGGTCGACTATGCCTTCCCCATCTGGCGGGACACGGCGCTGATCAACTGCGCCCCGGCGGTCGGGGGGACCAACTGCACCTTCCCCGGTGGGTTGACCAACGTCGACGCCAACACCGGTTTCAATTACGGCGAGGTGGTGCAGTTCCTCAGCCAGGCCCTGGATTACACCGGCGCCATCGTCATGCACTGCCATAACACAAGCCATGAGGATAACGGCATGATGGAACTGGTGGAGATGGTGGCGCCGGGCAAGGCGCCCACCATCCTGCCGCATCATCACCATGAACAGGCGGCCGAGGGCTATGGCGTGGGAGAGCCCCGGCCCACCACCGGCCTGGCACAACACTGAGGCAGGCTGGAAGGGGGGCCGAATGGCCGACCGCCAATGAAGCCGTTCGGCTTCTTTCAGGGCAGGCCCGGCGTGCTGGCGTCGTCCTGTGACGGGGGGCCAGCCAGCCAGTCGTATCCTTTGATCAGCCAGTCGGCCAATTCTTCCGGCTTTTGCTGAAGGGTGGCCGGCTGGCGAATGACGGTGTCGATGAAGGCCTGGAACAGGCTGCGTAGACGCGGACGGTCAAGGGACGCCAATGTCTCCGGCAAGGGGGGGGATGTCCCCTCCGGCAGGGGCAACCGCATTTCCCCCATCCCCGATATCAGCCAATCCAAGGAAACGGCGTAGACCTCCCGCATGGCGATGAGGACCTCCACGGTCGGCAGGGCGACGCCACGCTCGTAAGAGCCCAAGGTGACGGGGTGGGTCTTCAGCCGTGACGCGGCTTCGTTCCGCCCCATGGCGCCCCGGGCGCGGATCAGCCGTTCGGCGAAAGGGGTCTTCGGTTTCAGCGGACGGGCCATGGCACCTGCACCGGCTCATATCCGATGGGACGGCATCACGACGCCGCGCGGCGGCCGATTCCCGCAGGTCAGGCTTGTTTGAAGTCGTATAATTCTATTCGAACGATAAAACGGCTTGCAATGAAGCATAAACGCTGTAAACGTGGCAGGCATTAAAGCTTTCTCCAGGGTCGGTGGCTTGTCACGGCGGCATCCCGCCGTGGCCAGAAACGGACGAACATGTGACCTGCCTGACAATGCCGGCTGCGGCATGCAAGGAAACAGCAGCCGGACTGATGCCGTTGGCGCTATGGTGCCAAGCATCGGCTTCAGCTTGATTGTTCAGGGTAAAGAAAAAACTAAATATCGCAGGCGTTGGAAACGGCAGTCGTCAAACATAATCCCCGTTCGCGCCTATTTAGTTGCACGTGGCCCGCGCTTCAATCCGGGCTGCTCACGGATATGCGTGAGGCTGTCTCATGGAACTTTCTGTGCCTGTTGTTCCCCATCCCCAGCTTCCACCCGGCGGCGCGATTGCCCAGGCCGTACGCTACGACCGCGCCGCGCCCCTGGGCCCGCATCCCGACGCCAGCGTGCGACGATTGGAAAGTATAGCGCGACCTTCCGGCGATCAGGCAAGCGAAGTGCCCCGACATCGCCACCTACACGGAAGATCCGTCCGCGCGTGACCATCACTGGCGCAGCACCTCGATTCACAAATCCCTGAGCTTCACGGGAAGGTGGCTTACCCATGCTTCGAAATATGCGTTTGGTATATAAAATCCTGACATTGGTCGGCGCGTTGGCGCTGGTCGTCGGCGGGCTGGGCTATACCGGGTACAGCAATGTCCGGCGCCTGGGTATCGCGGGCACCGAAATCGACGCCGCGGACGGGCTGGCGCTGCGGGCCGCGCGGGTCAACCAGGCGCTGGTCGCTCTCAGCCGCTCGGAATATCGGGTGGGCATGAATGCCAGCCCGGCCAATGTCGCCGAGGCCGAGAAGCTGGTGGATGCCAACCGCGCCGCGTTCGAAAAGGGTCTGGACGACCTGCGGAGCAGGGTGGACAGCGACCGTGAACGCCGCCTGGTGGCGGACATCGAGGATCAGTACCGTAGCTATCTCAAGGGCATGGACCAGACCTTCGCCCGCGCGCGGGAACTGGGGCGCGACATCACCCTGAGTGATGCCCAGAAGAGCGTGATGCGGGCGGTTGAGGAAAACCGTCCCGTGGCCGACCGCCTGCAAGCCGCGGTCAAGGCCGCGGCGGACTATTTCGATGAGCAGGGCACGCGCACCGCGGAGGCCGGGGTGCGCACGGCGACGACCGCGCAGACCATCATGCTGCTTGGTTCCGCCCTGGGCATCGCCGTCGGTTTGGGGCTGGGGCTGCTCATCGGCCACACCGGCATCGCCCAGCCCATCGGCCGCATGGTCGCCTGCCTGCGCCGCCTGGCGGAGGGGGATGTGAACCTGACCATCTTCGGCATCGGTCGCCGGGATGAGCTGGGCGAGGTCGCCGAGGCCATGCAGGTCTTCAAGGACAACATCATCCGCAACCGGGAGATGGAGGCGGAGGCCAAGGCCATGGAACGGCGCGCCGCGGAGGAGAAGAGGCGGGCGATGAACGAATTGGCCGACCTGTTCACCGCCAGCGTCGGCGGGGTGGTCGATTCCGTCTCGTCCGCCGCCGTCGAATTGACCTCCACCGCTGCCGCCATGTCCTCCATCTCCGAGGAAACCAGCCGTCAGGCCACGGCCGTGGCCGCCGCCGCCGATCAGACGACGGCGAACGTGCAGACCGTCTCGACAGCGGCTGAACAGCTTTCCGCCTCGGTGGGAGAGATCAGCGGCCAGGTCAACCAATCGGCGCGTATCTCCACGGCGGCGGTTGACCGCGCGCGGGAGGCCAATGAACAGATCAAGGGCCTGGCCAGCGCCGCCGATCGCATCGGCCAGGTCATCGGCCTGATCAACGACATCGCCAGCCAGACGAACCTGCTGGCGTTGAACGCCACGATCGAGGCCGCGCGCGCCGGCGAGGCGGGGCGTGGCTTCGCCGTCGTCGCCGGTGAGGTGAAGTCGCTGGCCAACCAGACGGCGCGGGCCACCGATGACATCGCCGCCCAGGTCGTCGCGGTCCAGACCTCCACCCGTCAGGCGGTGGACGCCATCGAAGGCATCGCCGGGGTGATCGGCGATCTCAACCAGATCGCCGCCGGCATCTCCTCCGCGGTGGAGGAGCAGAGCGCCGCGACGCGTGAGATCGCGCGGAACGTGGATGAGGCGGCCAAGGGCACCCAGGATGTCTCACGCAGCATCTCGGGCGTCACCGTGGCATCGGAGGAGGCGGGCCAGTCGGCCACGCAGGTGCTGGAGGCGGCCAACGCCCTCAGCCGCGATTCCGAGACCTTGCGCACCCAGGTCAACGACTTCATCGCCAAAATCCGCGCGGCATGAGGGCGGAGGGCTGGCGCGTGGTCCGCGCCAGCCCCCTTTCTCAGGTTATGGCCGCATTTCCCACACGTCGTTGGCCCGGTTGGTGTCGGGCAGGGCGTGGTCGGGGTCGATGGTGACGCGGGTGATGGCGGGGCCGCCGCCGAGGCGCACCGTGGCCTCCGCCGTGCCGCGCCAGGTTTCCACCGGAATGCGCAGGTTGCGCTGGCTGCCGTCGGCATAGTCCACCCGCAGGGTCGCCGGCAGGACCAGGCGGTCCAGGGCCGCCAGGGTCACCAGGGCGCCCTTGTCCGGGCCGCCCTCGGCATAGGCGACCTTGCGCACGGTGAAGTCCACCGCCCAGTTGTTGAGGTACCAGCCGCGCCAGAACCACGTCAGGTCCTCACCCGCCCCGGATTCCATGGCGCGGAAGAAGTCGGACGGCGAGGGGTGCTTGTACGCCCAGGCGCGGATGTAGCGGCGCAGGGCGGCGTCGAACCGCTCCGGCCCCAGGATCTGTTCCCGCAGCAGCACCAGGCCCAGGGCCGGTTTGAAATAGCTGACGGGGTGGCGGTACTTCTCCGACACGCCATCGGGGGCATTGATGATGTTGGGGGCGGCGGCGTCGGTCAGCAGCGGCAGGATCTCGTCCACCGGGTTGCCGCCGCCGGGTGCGTATTCGCCATCGCGCTTGGGCGCGTATTCGCCGTGATTGAAAGCGTCCTGGGCATAGATGTCGATGAAGGTGTTGGACCCCTCGTCCATCCAGGCGTCGCGCCGCTCGTTCGATCCCACGATCATGGGGAACCATGTGTGACCGATCTCGTGCGTGGTGATCCAGTACAGCTTCTTGCCCTCATCCTGGAAGCCGTCGAACACCATGCCCGGATATTCCATGCCGGCGCCATGGCCGCCCAGGTTCACCGCCACCGGCCAGGGATAGGGGAACCATTGGCTGGAGAAATGCTCGATGGAGGCCTTCAGGTATTCCGTCGACCGGTTCCACTTGCCCGGCCCCACGCCCTCCACCGGATAGACCGACATGGCCAGGGCGTGCTTGCCCTCAGGCAGGTTCACGCGCGCCGCGTCCCACACGAAGGCGTTGGAGGCGGCGAACACCACGTCGCGGGTGTTCTTCATGCGGAAATGCCAGGTCATCTCCCCCGTGGTGCGGGGACGGCTCTGCGGGTCGGTCACCTCCTCCGGCGTGCGGATCAGGATCGTGGCGTCGCTGGCGCGGGCTTGGTCCAGGCGCTTCACTTGCGTGGGGGTCAGCACCTCCGCCCCGTTCACCAACTCGCCCGAACCCGCCACCAGCATGGTGGCCGGCACGGTGACGGTGTAGTCGAAGTCGCCGTACTCCAGATAAAACTCCGCCCCCAGATAGGGCAGGGTGTCCCAGCCGCGCAGGTCGTCATAGACGGCCATGCGCGGATACCACTGGGCGATCTCATAGATTTCGCCGTTCTTGGTCGGCGTGTGGGCGGTGCGCCCACCCCAGGTGCCCGGGATGGTATAGGCGTAGTCGATGTGCAGCGCCAGCTTGCCACCCTTGGCCGCCAACGGCTTGGGCAGGTCCACCCACAGGCGGGTGTCGTCGACATGGAAGGGCAGGGCGATCACCTTGCCATCGCCAAAGGAAACGGCGACCGCCTTGATGATGAAGCCGTCCGTGTTGCCGCGGCTGGGCCGGCCGCCGCTGGCCACCGCCGCGCGCGCGTCCTTGCGATAGATGTTCTGGTCCATCTGCAGCCACAGCCGGTCCAGTGCGTCGGGGCTGTTGTTGGTGTAGCGGATGACGGCGTTGCCGCTGATGGACGGTGCCTCGGGCTTGGACAGGTCCAGCCGGGCGTGCAGTTCGTAATCCGCCCGGTTTTGCCAGTAGGCCGGGCCCGGCAGGCCGCTGCCCGAGCGGTATTGGTTCACCGCCTGAGGCAGGGTCAGGGGCGCGAAGGCGTCGAAGGGACGATAGGCGGTCGTCAGCGGCGGCTCTGTTTCCGGCGGCTTCTCCAACTGCTTCGTGGCCGGCGATGGCGCCTGGCCCGCACTCCCTCCCCGGCTGTCCTGCCCCAGGCCCGCAACAGGTGCCGCCAGAACCGGGATGAGGGCAAGGGTCGCGGCATGGCGGAGCCAAGGTTTGGTCATGGGTGATGCGGCCTTTGATCATGGGTTTCGGGGCGGGTTTGGTTAACCCGGCGGGCGGCCACCCCCTGCCAAGAGACGGCCACGATCATTAAGTCACTGGCATCATGAAGTATTTGGGCGGTCGGTGGAAGCCCGGCCTGATGATGCCATGGTGCCGCTGTATACCCCGCCGGGGTTGGCCAAGATAACCCGATGGATAATAGGCGTTTAGTCATATAAAGAAACTCGAGTGGACATAACCCAGTATTCACACTACATTCATGGCAGACGTATCCGAAAAATTACCCTTAATTTCGGCCGCTTATCTTAAATAGCGGATATCGATGATTTTAGGGATTTTGGGATTTAACCAATTTTAATGGCGTGAGCTTAACCATTTTTTAAATGTTTGGCTCTGCCGTGTGGAGTTGCTTGATGTTCTGGTCCTTCCTGACACGGCGCGCCAATGAGACGAAGGCGACGCTGGCGGCGCTTGCCAAGTCCCAGGCCGTGATCGAGTTCGCGCTGGACGGCACCATCCTCACCGCCAATGACAAGTTCCTGAAAACCATGGGCTATACCCAGGCGGAGGTTAAGGGCCGGCATCACAGCCTGTTCCTGGAACCGCGCGAAAAGGACAGCGCGGAGTACCGCCAGTTCTGGGAATCGCTGCGCCGGGGTGTCTACCAGGCCGCCCAGTTCAAACGCCGGGGCAAGGGTGGACGCGAGGTCTGGATCGAGGCCACCTACAACCCCATCCTGGGCCGCGACGGCCGGCCCTACAAGGTGGTGAAGTTTGCCACCGACGTGACGGCGGCGAAGCGGGAACAGGCTGACCTGCTGGGCCAGGTGACCGCCATCAACAAATCGCAGGCGGTGATCGAATTCACCTTGGATGGCACCATCCTGAGGGCCAACGACAATTTCCTGAACGCCATGGGCTATACCCTGGCGGAGGTCGAGGGCCGGCACCACAGCCTGTTCGTGGAAGCGGGACAGAAGGACAGCGCGGAGTACCGCCAGTTCTGGGAGGCCCTTCGCCGGGGCGACTATCAGGCCGCGCAGTTCAAGCGCCTGGGCAAGGGCGGGCGCGAGGTTTGGATCGAGGCCACCTACAACCCCATCCTCGATCCCGATGGAAAGCCTTACAAGGTGGTCAAGTACGCCACCGACATCACCCGTCAGGTGCGCATGCTGGGCGACCTCAAGCGGCTGATCGACAGCAATTTCTCGGAAATTGATGCCGCCGTTGAACAGTCGATCAGCCGATCCGAGGGGGCCGTGGCGGCGGCGGACCAGACCGCCGGCGCCGTTCAGGGCATTTCCGCCGGCGCCGGGCAGTTGGCCGCCTCGACCCATGAGCTGACGGCCAACATGACCCAATCGCAGCGGGCGGTCGACAGCGTGGCGGCGGAGGCGGCGGCCGCTGGTGCCGCGACCGAGCGCCTCAACGCCGTCGCCCAGGCCATGGAACGGGTGGTGGATGTGATCCGGGCCATCGCCGGCCAGATCAACCTGCTAGCCCTGAATGCCACCATCGAGGCGGCGAGGGCGGGCGAGGCCGGAAAGGGCTTCGCCGTCGTGGCGACGGAGGTGAAGAACCTGGCCAACCAGGCGGCGTCCGCTACCCTGGAAATCTCCGGCGAGATCACGGGCATGCAGTCCGTGGCGGGCGAGGTGGTGGGGGCCCTGGACAGTATCCGCAGGTCCATCGATGCTGTGCGGGACCACGTCACCTCAGCCGTGGCGGCGGTAGAGCAGCAAGGCGCCGTCACGCTGGAGATGTCTCGGAACATGCAGCGGACAGCCGGGGCGGTGGACTCCGTGACCGAGAACATCAACGACATCGGCCGCGCCATCCGCCAGGTGGAAACCATGGTGAACAAGACCCGGGAAGCGGCGCGCGTCCTGGTCATGGCATGAAACGGCGCCGGTGATCCGCCGGGCGCCCCTTTCCCGTACAACAGCCGCCGAGCCGCGTGCCCGAGCGCCGTCGAAGGGGGGAAGGGTGCCATGACTTACAGCGTCGTCTGGTTCAAGCGCGACCTGCGCCTGCAGGACCATGCCGCCCTGCATCAGGCGGTGCTGTGGGGGCCGGTGCTGTGCCTCTATGTCATCGAGCCCAGCCTGTGGCGTCAACCCGACGCCGCCAACCTGCACTATCAGTTCATCCAGGAATGCCTGGCCGACCTGGCGGACGACCTGCGCCAGCACGGGGGCGCCCTGCATGTGGCGACGGGCGAGGTGGTTGAGGTGCTGGGGCGCCTGTACCGCCAAGCCCCCTTCACCACCCTGCATTCGCATGAGGAAACCGGCAACGACCTGACCTATCGGCGGGACCGGGCGGTGGCCCGGTGGTGCCGTGAGCAGGGCGTCGCCTGGCACGAGGTGCCGCAGTTCGGCGTCGTGCGTCGCCTGGCGGACCGCGATGGATGGCAGGCCGCGTGGGAAGCGCGCATGGCGGCGCCCCCTCTGTCGGTGCCGACGGTCCATTTCCTGCCACCACCCTGGACGGAAGGCCCGCCGCCCGCGCCGGCGTCCCTGGGCCTTGAGCCCACGGACGCGCCCCTGCGCCAGGCCGGCGGTCGCCGCCGGGGCCTGGCGGTGCTGGACAGTTTCCTGGACGACCGCAGCGGCCGCTATCGCGGCGGCCTATCCTCTCCGCTGTCGGCGCCCACCGCCTGTTCCCGCCTGTCGCCCTATCTGGCCCAGGGCGCGTTGAGCCTGCGCGAGGTGGTGCGGGCCGCCCGTGACCGCCTGGCCGACCTGCCCGATGGGCCCGATCCCCGGCGGCAGGGCCTGGCCGCCTTCCTCAGCCGCCTGCATTGGCACTGCCATTTCATCCAGAAGCTGGAAAGCGAACCGCCGCTGGAATGGCGCAACCTGCACCCCGGTTATCACGGCCTGCGCGAAGGGGAATGGAACGAGACCCATTTCCAGGCGCTGGTGGCGGGGCGCACCGGCTGGCCCCTGGTCGACGCCTGCGTCGCCATGCTGCGCGAGACCGGCTGGATCAACTTCCGCATGCGGGCGATGCTGGTGTCCGTGGCCGCCTATCCCCTGTGGCTGCATTGGCGCCCCGTGGGCCTGTGGCTGGCCCGCCAGTTTCTGGACTACGAGCCTGGCATCCATTGGAGCCAGATGCAGATGCAATCGGGCACCACGGGCATGAACACCACCCGCGTCTACAACCCGCTGAAGCAGGCCCGCGACCACGATCCCCACGGCCGCTTCGTGCGCCGCTGGCTGCCCGCCCTGCGGCGGGTGCCGGACAGCTGGCTGTTCGAACCGTGGCGCATGCCGGCCGACGTGCAGGCCCGCTGCGGGGTGCGGGTGGGGCGGGACATTCCCATCCCCCTTGTGGATTTGGAGGCGGCGACCCGTGTGGCGAAGGCGCGCGTCCATGGCTTGCGGGCCCAGCCGGCGGTCAAGGCCGTGGTCCCGGCGCTGGTCGACCGCCATGGCTCGCGCAAGCCGGCGCCGTCCCGCCCCCGCCCGCGCCCCGCCCCACGCGGGCAACTCAGCCTCGACCTGTGACAGCGGGACCTGTGATTGGTGGAAACGACACCATGCGCATGCGACGGAAATCCGACCTGCCCACCAAGACCTGCGTCCAGTGCGGCCGCCCCTTCGCCTGGCGGCGCAAATGGTCGCGCGTGTGGGAGGAGGTGAAATATTGCTCCGACCGTTGCCGCCGCGCGGCCCGGGGCCAGCCATGACGACCTTGCGCCTGATCCTGGGGGACCAGCTCAATCCCCGCCACCACTGGTTCGACCAGGCGGACGACGGCGTGGTGTACACGCTGATGGAGGTGCGGCAGGAAACGGATTACGTCCGCCATCACGCGCAGAAGATCCTGGCCATCTTCGCCGCCATGCGGGATTTCGCCCGCCACCTGCGGGCGGCCGGGCACCGGGTCGATTACCTGGCGATCGATGATCCCGCCAACCGCCAGGACCTGCCCGCCAACCTGGACCTGCTGCGCGGGCGGCACGGCGCCACGGCCTTCGAATACCAGGCACCGGACGAATGGCGGCTGGACCGCCAACTGGCCGACTATGCCCAGCGCCTGGGGCCGTCCGCCCGCATGGTGGACACCGACCATTTCCTCAGCGCCCGCGATACCGCCGCCGGCTTGTTCCAGGGGCGGCGGCGCTGGCTGATGGAGCATTTCTACCGCCACATGCGCCGCGTCCACGGCGTGCTGCTGGAACCGGATGGCGGGCACCCGGTGGGCGGGCAGTGGAATTTCGACCATGACAACCGCAAGCCTTGGCCGGGCGTGCCCGCCGAGCCCGAGGACAGCCGCCCGCGCCACGACCACGCCGCCCTGTGGTGCGCCATCACCGCCGCCGGGGTGGACAGCTTCGGCGATCCGATGGCCGACCGGCTGCCCTGGCCGCTGAATAGGGCCGAGGCGCTGGCCCAGCTGGAGGCCTTCCTGGCGCGGGGGCTGCCGCATTTCGGCGATTACCAGGACGCCATGAGCACGCGCGGCTGGCGTTTGTTCCATTCCCTGCTGTCCTTCGCCCTCAACACCAAGATGCTGTCGCCGGCCGAGGTGGTGGCCGGGGCGGAACAGGCGTGGCGGCGCGGGGCGGCCCCCCTGGCGGCGGTGGAGGGGTTCATCCGCCAGATCCTGGGATGGCGGGAATATGTGCGCGGCGTCTACTGGGCCCACATGCCGGGGTATGACCAGCGTAACGCCCTGGGCCATGACCTGCCCCTGCCATCCTGGTTCTGGACCGGCGACGTGTCCATGCGCTGCCTGGCGCACGCGGTGGGGCAATCGCTGCGCCACGCCTATGCCCACCATATTCAGCGCCTCATGGTCATCGGCAACTTCGCCCTGCTGGCGGGGCTGGACCCGGCGGCGGTGCACCGCTGGTACCTGGGCGTCTACATCGACGCCTTCGAATGGGTGGAGCTGCCCAACACCCTGGGCATGAGCCAGTTCGCCGACGGCGGGCTGATGGCCACCAAACCTTACGCCTCGGGGGCGGCCTATATCGACCGCATGGGCGACTATTGCCGGGGCTGTCCCTATGATCGCAAGGCGCGGGTAGGGCCGCGCGCCTGCCCCTTCAACGCCCTGTATTGGGATTTCCTGGACCGGCACGCGGCGGCGCTGTCCGTCAACCCCCGCCTGGCGCTGCCCTACCGCCAGCTGGCGCGCATGGATCCCGCCGACCGGTCAGCGCTGCGCTCCCAGGCGGCGGAGACGCGCCGCCGCCTGGAAACGCTGTGACCGTTACGCCGGGAAGTCGGTGCCCAGGGTGACGGCCCGCCACTCCGCCAGATTGGCGGCGAAGGCCTGCTGCCGGGCCTGCACCCGGTTCCAGGCGTCGGTGCCCAGCACCAAATGCCGGGGCGGGTTGGGCGACAGCACGGCGGCGACGATGGCGCGGGCCCCCCGCGCCGGGTCCCCCGGCTGCTGGCCGTTCTGCGCCTGCAGGCGGGCCACCGCCGCCCCGGCGGTCGTCGCGTAATCCGCGATGCCGCCGCCGGTGACGCGCAGCGACTGGTCCGTCAGGAAGTCGGTGCGGAAGGCGCCCGGCTCCACCAGCGTGACGCCGATGCCCAGGGGTGCCACCTCCTGCGCCAGGCTGAGGGACACGCCCTCCAGCGCGAACTTGGACGCGGCATAAAGGCCAGACCCCACGCCCGGCGCCAGGCCGGCGATGGAGGTGATGTTGACGATATGGCCGGACCGCTGGGCGCGCATCAGGGGCAGGGCCGCCTGCATCACCGCCAGGGCGCCGAAGAAGTTGACCTCGAACATCTGCCGCGTGGCGGTGGTCTCGGCATCCTCCACCGCGCCCAGCAGGCCATAGCCGGCGTTGTTCACGACCACGTCCAACCGCCCGTGCAGGGCGTGGGCATTGGTCACCGCTTCCCGGACCTGTGCCGCGTCGGTCACGTCCAGCGGCAGGACATGCAGGCGTTCGTGGTGTGGCAGATCGCCTTGGCCGTCCCGGGTGGTGCCGATGACCACCTGCCCCTGGTCCAGCACCGCCCGCGCCAGCTCCCGGCCGAAGCCGCGCGAGATGCCGGTGATGAACCAAACCTTGGGGGCATCGGTCGTCGGGGTATCGCTTGCCATGATGCGCATCCTTCCTGAAAGCCGGCCCGCCACGGGACTGGGCCGGGGATGCGGCTGAAGATGGAAGCCCGCCGCCCTATGCGGAATGCATCACAATCGAAACGACCTATGAAGCTGCGCCTATATAATCAACTGCCATAGGTGGCGCGGATGAAGTCGGTGAAGACGCGCAGCGGCAGGGGCGTATGCCGCTGCTTGGGATAGCATAGGAAGAACCCGGGAAAGCTGCCGGCCCATTCCTCCAGGAGGGTGACCAGGCTGCCCTCCTCGACATAGGGCACCACGCGGTCCTCCAGCCACAGGGCGATGCCCACGCCCTGCAAGGCCGCCGCCAGCACCAGGCTTTTGTCGGTGACGATGATGGGGCCCTTCACGGCGACGGAGAACCAGTCACCGTCCGGTTCCTGGAACTCCCAATGGTAGATGCGGCCCGTCTCCGCCCAGCGCCAGTTGATGCAGGTATGGTCCAGCAGGTCGCGCGGGTGCTGGGGCATGCCATGGCGGGCCAGATAGCCGGGCGCCGCGACGGCAACCTGGCGCAGGCTGCCGCCCAGCTTGATGGCCACCATGTCGTCGGAGATCATTTCGCCCAGGCGAATGCCGGCGTCATAGCCTTCGGCCACGATGTCGTGGACCACGTCGTCCACCGTGATGTCCAGGATGATGTCGGGGTAGGCCTGGTGGAACCGACCCAGGATGGGGGCCAGGAACCGTTCCGCCCCCACGCGCGAAGAGGTCAGGCGCAGGGTCCCGGCCGGCCGTTCGCGCAGGTCGTTCACGTCGGCGACGGCGGCCTCCAACTCCTCCATCACCGGCTTCAGGCGGGCATAGAGCCGCGACCCGGCGTCGGTGACGGACACGCTGCGCGTGGTGCGGTTCAACAGGCGCACCCCCAGCCGCGCCTCCAGCGCCCGGATGGTCTGGCTGAGGGCGGAGGGGGAAACGTGCAGCTGTGTCGCTGCTCGGGCGAAGTTGCCTTGCGCCACGATGGTGGCGAAGGCGCGCAAATCGGCGAACTCACTGCCCCGCATTCTTCCATTCCCGACAGGATCATCCCCCGCTGGGGTAACACGGGCGGCGCACCACGGGCTGTGTCAGCCGACACTCGGGACATCTCCGGCTGCGGATCTGCTCAGTTGAGGGAAATCATGGCATACGGCGATTGCAGGGCTTCCTAATACGAATGTCCGCATACATATAATCCATGCAATCCATTCCGGGGCAAATCATGTCGGGCGATTTCAGGGGCAGGGAGCGACGCGATGGCGGAAGATGAGCTGTGGTTACCCCGGTTGAGCGGCCGAGGCGGGCCGGTCTACCTCGCTATCGCCGACGCCATGGCGGCCGACATCGGCGCCGGCCGGTTGGTGCCGGGGGAACGCCTGCCCACCCAGCGCGCCCTGGCGGAGGCGCTGGGCATCGACCTGACCACCGTCACCCGCGCCTATGCCGAGGCGCGGCATCGCGGCCTGCTGGCGGGCGTGGTGGGGCGGGGCACCTTCATCTCCGACCGCGCGGCGGCGGACATGGCGCCCTTGGCCCAGGGTGATATCGACATGTCCATGAATGTGCCGCCACAGCCCCTGGCCTTGCTGCGGAGCCATCTGGCGCAAGGGATGGAAAGGCTGGCGCGGGCGCCGGACCTGGGGCGCCGCTTGGGCTATCGCGCCGCCGGCGGCGGGGCGCAGGAACGCACCGCCGGCGCCGCTTGGCTGCGCCGCCGTTACACCGCCGGCGGGGTGGCGGCGGGCGCCAGCCCCCATGCCGACCGCGTGCTGGTGGCGCCGGGCGCCCAGGCGGCGCTGCACGCGCTGCTGTCCCTGCTGGCGCAGCGGGCCGACGTGGTGCTGGCGGAAACGCTCAGCTATCCCGGCTTCACCGCCATCGCGGCCCGCCTCGGCCTGCGGGTGGTGGCGGTGGACTGCGATGGCGAGGGGCTGTTGCCCGACGCGGTGGCCGCCGCCTGCCGGGGTACGGGCGCCCGCCTGCTGTACTGCACCCCCACCCACCACAACCCGACCACCGCGACCATGTCGGCGGACCGGCGACGGGCGCTGGCGGCCGTCATCCAGGCCCAGGGCCTGACGGTGATCGAGGATGACGCCTACGGCGCCCTGGCGGCTGACCCCGGAACGCCCCTTGCGGCGCTGGCGCCCGACCAGGTTTGGCATGTGTCCACCCTGTCCAAATGCCTGACGCCGGCCCTGCGCACGGCCTATGTCGCGGCCCCGGACGCCATCCAGGCCGAACGCTTTGAGGCGGTGCTGCGCACGCAAATGCAGATGTCCTCCCCCCTGGCCGGGGGCTTGGCGGCGGACTGGGTGCTGAACGGCACCGCCGCCGCCTTGGCCGATGCCGTGCGGACCGAGGCCGCCGCCCGCCAGCGTCTGGCGGCGGAGCTGTTGCCCCCGGGCAGCTACCAGGCCCAGCCGGACAGCCTGCACCTGTGGCTCACCCTGCCGCCCGACTGGACGCCCCACGCCTTCGTCCAACGCGCCGCCCGCACCGGCCTGACCCTGGTGGCGGGCGACGCCTTCCTGTCATCCGACACCCCCGTGCCCAAGGCCGTGCGCCTAGCCTTGGGCGCCGCCCCCGACGCGGCCGCGCTGAAGGGCGCGCTGATCCGGGTGGCCGGATTGCTTGAGGGCCCGAAAGGGGGCGCCCTGGGGGTGGTGTGACGACGGCGCCCCTAGCTGAAGCTCCGCCCCCCATCCACCACCAGTGACTGCCCCGTCATCATGGATGACGCGCGGGACGCCAGGAACAGCACCGCGCTGGCGATGTCCTCACCGGTCAGGGGGCGCTTCAGGCATTGGGCGGCCAGGGTTTCGGCCAGGGCTTCGGGCGTCACCCACAGGCGCTGCTGCCGCTCCGTCATGACCCAGCCGGGCACCACGGTGTTGACGCGGATGCCATCGGGGCCGAATTCGCGGGCCAGGGCCCGGGTCAGGCCGGTGACGCCGGCCTTGGCCGCGACATAGGCCGGATAACCGGCCAAGCCCAGGTTATGGGCGGTGGACCCCAGGTTGACGATGGCGCCGCCGCCGGCGGCCTTCATGCCCGGCGCCACCGCCTGGGCCAGGAAGAATTGCGGGCGCAGGTTGATGGCCAGATTGTCATCCCACTCCGCCACCGTGACATCGGCGACGGCGTGGCGGTCGTCGCGGGCGGCGTTGTTGACCAGCACGTCGAAGGCGCCCATCTGCGTCTCCGCCTCGCGCACCTTGGCCTGCAGGGCCTCCACGTCGCGCAGGTCGCAGCGCAGGAACAGGGGGCGTTGGCCGGTCGCGGCCTCCACCGCCTGCACCAGGGCCATAGCCGACGCCTCGCGCAGCGCGATGAAGGCGACGCGGCAGCCCTGGGCGGCGAAGGCGTGGGTGAGATAGGCGCCGATTCCCGACCCGCCGCCGCTGATCAGCACGGCTTTGCCCGCCAGGTCGCCATAGACCGGGTACAGGTGCTGGGTGATGCCTTCCGGGGTGGTGGGCGGCGGTTCCGCCGGCGTCTCGATGGGGCCGGTGGCGGGCGGGTTGCTGTCGGGCATGGCGGCCCCCTTTTTCCAGAAAGGGCCGTCAGGCCCGGATGATCAAGGATAGTTAGGACGCGGCCGCCGATGCCGCAATCGCCCCCAATCGGCCAGGCCACCAAATCCCCTTTACAGGCGCCGTTTTTGTCCGATAAATCATATTAAGAACCGGAGGATGAATGCCGGGTCATCGGTCCATGCCGTTCCCAGTCTGGGCGGCCATGATGCCGGGGGCCGGGCGCCAGACCTCCTACCATAACGGCATTGGGGTAGGGAAACGGCGGGTGCGGGCGGTTCTGTTCCAGCCCCCATCGGAACGCCGCGGGCGACCGGTCACAGGCCATCCAGGCCTGCGCCAGGCCTTTGGGCGCTGGCCCAGGCCCAAGGGCGTTCCGGCCATCATCCCACCCTGGCAAGCGATGCGGGCCGGCGGCCCCGAGGTGGACGGTAGACGATGACCGACGACGGCAAGCGGAAGTTACGCAGCGCGCACAGCTATGGGAAACTGGACCGCGACGGGTTCATCCACCGCAGCTGGATGAAAAACCAGGGCCTGCCCGGCGATGTGTTCGACGGCCGCCCCGTCATCGGCATCTGCAACACCTGGTCGGAACTGACCCCCTGCAATTCCCACCTGCGCGAGGTGGCGGAGCATGTGAAGCGCGGCGTGTGGGAGGCCGGCGGCCTGCCGGTCGAATTCCCCGCCATGTCGCTGGGCGAGACGCAGATGCGCCCCACCGCCATGCTGTTCCGCAACCTGCTGGCCATGGAGGTCGAGGAATCGATCCGCGGCAACCCCATCGACGGCGTGGTGCTGCTGGGCGGTTGTGACAAGACCACTCCGGGCCAGATCATGGGGGCGGCCAGCGTCGACCTGCCCACCATGGTCATCTCCTCCGGTCCCATGCTGAACGGCAAGTACCGCGGCAAGGACATCGGCTCCGGCACCGACGTGTGGAAGTTCAGCGAGGCGGTGCGCGCCGGCGAGATGACGCTGAAGGACTTCATGGGGGCCGAGGCCGGCATGTCCCGCTCGCCGGGCACCTGCATGACCATGGGCACCGCCTCCACCATGGCCTGCCTGATCGAGGCCATGGGCCTGTCGCTGCCCTTCAACGGCACGCTGCCGGCCATGGATGCCCGCCGCCGCGCCATGGCGCATGAGACGGGCCGCCGCATCGTCGCCATGGTGAAGGACGACGTGAAGCCGTCGCACATCCTGACCCGCGCCGCGTTCGAGAACGCCATCCGCGTGCACGCCGCCATCGGCGGGTCCACCAACGCCGTGATCCACCTGCTGGCCCTGGCCGGCCGGCTGGGTGTTGACTTGTCGCTGGAGGACTTCGACGCCCTGAGCGCCGACATCCCCCTGCTGGTGGACCTGCAGCCCTCGGGCCAGTACCTGATGGAGGATTTCCACTACGCAGGCGCGCTGCCGGGCCTGATGACCAAGATCAAGGACAAGCTGAACCTGGACGCGGTCACCGTCGGCGGCATGACCATCGGCGACATCGTGGCCGAGGGCGAGGTCTACAACGACGAGGTCATCCGCCCCAGGACCAACCCGGTGAAGCCGGTCTCGGGCATCTGGGTGCTGCGCGGCAACCTGGCGCCCGATGGCGCGGTGATGAAGCCCAACGCCGCCTCGCCCGAGCTGTTGACCCATCGCGGCCGCGCCGTGGTGTTCGACACCATCGAGGACTTCAAGGCCCGCATCGACGATCCGGATCTTGAGGTGGACGAAACCTCCATGCTGGTGTTGCGCGGCTGTGGCCCGAAGGGGTATCCCGGCATGCCGGAAGTGGGCAACATGCCCCTGCCGCCCAAGTTGCTGGCCAAGGGGGTCAAGGATATGGTGCGCATCTCCGACGCCCGCATGAGCGGCACGGCCTTCGGCACCGTGGTGCTGCACGTGGCCCCCGAATCCACCGCCGGCGGGCCGTTGGCCCTGGTGCGCACCGGCGATGAGATCGAGCTGAACGGCCCCGGCCGCAGCCTGTCCCTGCTGGTGGATGAGGCCGAACTGGCCCGCCGCCGGGCCGCGCTGGCCGCCCAGCCCGCCGCGCCCACCCCGGCGCGCGGCTATTACCGCCTGCATGTCGAGCATGTGATGCAGGCCGACAAGGGCTGTGACCTGGACTTCCTGGTGGGCGCCAGCGGCGACCGCGTCACGCGGGAATCGCACTGATGAGCCAGCCTGTCTTCATCGCCGGCGATTGGGGCACCAGCAACCTGCGCCTGTCGCTGGTTGATGCGGACGGTGCCGTGCTGGACACCTGTACCGGTCCCGGGGCCGCCGCCGTGCCGGCGGGCGGCTTCCCTGACACGGTGCGGGGCCTGCTCGCCGACTGGGATGCCGCCCATGGCCGCCTGCCCCTGCTGCTCTGCGGTATGGTGGGTTCCACCCTTGGCTGGGTGGAGGTGCCCTACGCCACCGCCCCGGCGGGGGCGGCGGAGATCGTCGGGCATCTGCACCGCATCGATCTGCCATTCGAAAGTGAGGGGGGACGGCCGGTCTACATCGCGCCGGGCGTGAAGGGCACCAACCTGCAGGGTGCCCCCGACGTCATGCGGGGGGAGGAGACCCAGGTGCTGGGCGCCCTCATCACCCATCCGGATCTCGCCACGGGCGACCATCTGCTGTGCCTGCCCGGCACCCATTCCAAGTGGGTGGACCTGGCGGATGGCCGCATCACCGGCTTCACCACCGCCATGTCGGGCGAGATCTACGCCCTGTTGTCCAAGCACAGCACCCTGGCGCGCGGCGCCGCCGAATGGGATGGCGCGCCGGACGCCGGCTTCCGCCAGGGCCTGGCCCGGGTGGCGGAGGCGGGCGCCGACGTCCTGCACCTGCTGTTCGAAACCCGCGCCCGGCAGATGGCGGGCGTGCTGACGCCTCAGGACGCCTTGGGCTTCCTGTCCGGCCTGGTCATCGGCGGTGACGTGGCCGCCATCCTGGCCCGGTACCGGGCGCTGGGCAGGCCGGCGCCCACGCGGGTGGTCCTGGTCGGCGCCCCGGCGCTGAACACCCTATATACCCTGGCATTGGCCAGCCACGGCGTGGCCGCCCTGGCGCTGAACGGCGCCGAGCAATCCACCGCCGGCCTGCTGGCCTATTTCCGCCGCCTGTGAAGGGCCGTCTGTGAAGGCCCATCTGTGAAGGAACGCGTCATGACCGAAGCCTGGTTGAAGCATATGCCCGTGGTCGCCATCCTGCGCGGCGTGACGCCCGATGAGGTGGTGGCCGTGGCCCGCACCCTGCACGACGCGGGCATCCGCGCCATCGAGGTGCCGCTGAACTCGCCGGAGCCGCTGCAGAGCATCGAGCGTCTGGTGCAGACCTTCGGCGACGACTGCCTGGTGGGGGCGGGCACCGTGCTGTCGCCGGATAAGGTGGACGCGGTGCGCGCCGTGGGTGGCCAGCTGATCGTTTCGCCCAACGTCGACGTCTCCGTCATCGCCCGCACCGTGTCGCTGGACATGGTGTCCATGCCCGGCTTCTCGACCGGGACCGAGGCTTTCGCCGCCATCGGCGCCGGCGCCCGGTATCTGAAGCTGTTCCCGGCCAGCAGCCACGCGCCCGGCCATGTGAAGGCGCTGAAGGCCGTGCTGCCGGCCGATGTCGCCGTCTACGCCGTGGGCGGCGTCACGGCCGCCAACCTGCAGCCCTGGGTGGACGCCGGCGTCACCGGCTTCGGGTCCGGCGGCGATCTGTACAAGCCGGGCGTGGATTTGGGCCAGATGGCGGAGCGCGCCGCCGGCCTGGTGGTCGCGGTCCGCGCCGCGCTGAAGCTTTCGTAAAGTCTGGTACAAGGACCCGCCACCAGGGACCCGCCCCAGGGCGTTTCCCGGTGGCGGCTGAGTGCGTCCAATATAAACAGGGGGGTACGCCGATGGGTTTGGCGACGATCGATATCGCGGTGCTGGGCGTCTACGCCGTGTTCATCTTTTTCCTGGCCCAGTGGGTGTCGCGGGAAAAGGCCGGGCATGAGAAGAACGCCAAGGACTATTTCCTGGCCGGCCGTTCGCTGCCCTGGTGGGCCATCGGCGCCTCGCTCATCGCCGCCAACATCTCCGCCGAACAGATCATCGGCATGGCCGGTTCCGGCTACAAGGTCGGCCTGGCCATCGCCTGCTATGAATGGATGGCGGCGCTGACCCTGATCCTGGTGGGCAAGTTCTTTCTGCCCATCTTCCTGGAAAACCAGATCTACACCATGCCCCAGTTCCTGGAGCAGCGGTACGGCTCCAGCGTGCGGCTGACGCTGGCGGTGTTCTGGCTGGGCGTCTACGTCTTCGTCAACCTGGCCTCCATCCTGTGGCTGGGCTCCATCGCCGTGAACGCGGTGGCGGGCGTGGACCAGATGACGGCGCTGGTGGTGCTGGGCGTGTTCTCCTGCGCCTATTCCCTGTTCGGCGGGCTGAAGGCCGTGGCGCTGACCGACATCGTGCAGGTCACCCTGCTGGTGCTGGGCGGCCTGATCATCGGCTATCTGGCGCTGAATCAGATCTCCGGCGGCCAGGGCGTGCTGGCGGGCTTCCATCAGCTGACGCTGGCGGTGCCGGAGAAGTTCCAGCTGATCCTGACGCGCGACAACCCGAACTATAAGGACCTGCCCGGCATCTCCGTCCTGGTGGGCGGCTTGTGGGTCATGAACGTGTCCTACTGGGGCTTCAACCAGTACATCATCCAGCGCGCGCTGGCCGCCAAGTCGGTGCGTGAGGCGCAGAAGGGCGTGGTGTTCGCCGCCTTTCTGAAGCTGCTGATGCCGGTCATCATCGTGCTGCCGGGCCTGGCCGCCCTGCTGCTGGTCCCCAACCTGGCGACCCCGGACCAGGCCTACCCGGAGGTGATGAAGATGCTGCCGGCGGGCCTGAAGGGCCTGGTGTTCGCGGCCCTGGTCGCGGCCATCGTCGCGTCGCTGGCGTCCAAGATCAACAGCGTGGCCACCATCTTCACCCTGGACCTCTACGCCCATGTGAAGAAGGACGCCAGCCAGCATCACCTGGTGGCCGTGGGCCGCATCGTCAGCGTGGTGGCCGTGATCATCGGCATCGTGGTGGCCAAGCCCCTGCTGGGCAACTTCGACCAGGCCTTCCAGTACATCCAGGAATTCACCGGCTTCTTCACCCCGGGCATCTGCGTCATCTTCCTGTTGGGTATGTTCTGGCCGCGCGCCAATGCCGCCGGCGCCCTGACGGCGGCCATCGGCTCGGCCGTGCTGTCGCTCGCCTTGAAGGTCTGGCTGCCCGAACTGCCGTTCATCGACCGTGTCGGCGTCACCTTCCTGGCCTGCCTGGCCGCGGCGGTGGTGGTGTCGCTTGCCGCCCCCGCCCTGCAGGTAAGCCAGATCAATGTCAAGCTGAAGGGCATCGACTATTCCACCAGCACAAGCTTCAACCTCGCGGCCCTGGTGGTTCTGGTGATCGTCTCCGCCCTCTACATCACCTGGTGGTAACATGACGAAGGCCGGTCCCCTGCTCGACGCCCCGCTGGTCGCCCGCTTCGCCCTAGGCAACACCCTGGGCGAAGGGGTCACCTGGGATGAACGCGACCAGTCGCTGTGGTGGACGGACATCCATGAGCGGCGCCTGCATCGGCTGGACTGGACCAGCCGCGCGGTGGAAACCTTCACGGCGCCGGAGCGCGTCTGCTCCTTCGGCCTGATCGAGGGCGATTCCGATCGCCTGGTGGTCGCGTTCGAAAGCGGTTTCGCCCTGTTCACCCCACGCACCGGCGGGGTGGAGTGGCTGGCGCGACAGGCCCTGCCCGCCGGCGTCCGCTTCAACGACGGCCGGGTGGACCGCCAGGGCCGCTTCTGGGCCGGCACGATGGTGGAGGATGAGCACGCGCGGGCGGCGGGCACGCTGGCCGGCGCGCTCTATCGCCTGGACGGGCGGAACCGGGCCACGCCGCTGGTGCACGGCGCCCTCATCTCCAACAGTCTGTGCTGGAGCCCGGACGGCACGCGTATGTACTACACCGACGGTCCCACCCGCCGCATTCGCGTCTTCGACTATGACCCGCCCACGGGCACGCCGTCGAATGAAAGCGTTTTCGTGACGACGGAAGAGGGGGCCTACCCCGACGGCGCCAATGTCGACGCCCAGGGCCATGTGTGGAGCGCGCAGTGGGGGGCCGCCCAGGTGGTACGCTACGCCCCCGACGGCCGCGTTTCCGGCGTCATTCCCCTGCCCACGGCGCGCGTCAGCTGCGTCGCGTTCGGTGGGCCGGACCTTACCCTGCTGTTCGTCACCACGGCGCGGGAAGGCATGACCGCGGCCGAGATCGCGGCCGATCCCGATGCCGGGACGCTGTTCGTGTATGATATCGCTAACATCGGCGTTCGCGGTCTGGTGGATAGTGGGTTCAAATTGGCGTCGGCGGGGATATAAGCTGTTGTGTGAAATCATGTGGGGGCAGGGATGATTGCCAAGTTTCGTGGCCAAAACCTGACATTCGCCATCGTGCAGGACCTGGGGGCCGCGATCGTTACCGGGACCTACAGTGCCGACAAGCCTTTCCCCATCGAGGCTGACCTCTGCAAGCATTACGGCGCCAGCCGCAGCGTGCTGCGTGAGGCGGTGAAGATGCTGACGGCCAAGGGTCTGCTGCGCGCCCGCCCGCGCCAGGGCACCTGGGTCGAGCCTGAGGAAAGCTGGAGCCTGCTGGATCCCGACGTGCTGCGCTGGATCCTGGAACGCAAGTTCTCCCTGCCGCTGCTGGCCGAATTCACGGAGATCCGCCTGGCCGTGGAACCGCTTGCGGCCCAGCTGGCCGCAGCCCGCGCCACCCCGGCGGAGAAGGCGGCCATCAAGGTCGCCATCGAGCGCATGTACGCGGCGGAACGGGGGGAGGACGACCCCCTGATCACCGACATCAATTTCCACGTCGCCATCCTGAAGGCCAGCGGCAACCGCTTTTACCTGCAGTTGCGGGAACTGATCGACACGGCCCTGCGTTTCAGCATCCGGCGCACCAACCAGTACAAGGGCGTGCGCCTGGCCAGCGTGGCCGACCACAACGCCGTGGCCGAGGCCATCCTGGCGGGTGATCCCCCCCGGGCCGAGGCGGCCATGCGCTACCTGATGCAAGAGGCGCTGGACCTGCTGGCACGCGGGGAGGAGTCAGAGGGCCAGGCCGTCGCCTCCTGACCCCGCCCCCTTTTATGGCCGCCTTTCATCTTCCGGAGACTGGACCCCATGCGTGAGGACGGACGCCGCGCCATCGGCCTGATCGCCCATGACGGCAAGAAGCAGGCCATGGTGGACTGGGCCTTGGCCCATACCGACTTTCTGCGGGGGGCCAAGATCTACGCGACCTCCTCCACCGGCACCCGCGTGGCGGAAGCCGTCGACGGCCTCGACATGACCCGCCTGCGCAGCGGCCCTTTGGGCGGCGACCAGCAGATCGGTGCCATGATCGTCGAGGGCAAGCTGGACATCATGATCTTCTTCGTCGATCCCCTGGGCACCCTGCCGCACGACGTGGACGTGAAGGCCCTGATCCGGCTGGCCACCCTGGCCGACCTGCCCTTCGCCTGCAACCCCGCCACCGCCAGCCTGCTGGTGGCCGGGTTGGCGCATCCGGCCGCCTGATGGTGCCCGAAGGCTATTCGCTTATCACTCTCGATTGAATGACGTCTGTGCCGCCCTCGGAGCTATAGATTTACTCGAGGAAGAGATTGATGTCATTTGGGGGTAGTGCATTTATGATGTCCATCTAATATATTTGAGGGGAAATACTGTCCTGGAAGATTGTAAATGTTTGAGATTTTTTTGGAAAATAGGCGATATATTACAAATGCTCTATTTTTTATAATTTGCAAATTGTTTCGGATGGCTATTTGTATAGAAGAAGAAAGATATCGCGCTCACCAAAAAATAATTAGGTTCGTAAACCTCATTCTGGCGTTCCTGTCCAGTGCGGCGATTATATACAGGTCGTCGGGAATTTTTCTTAATGGTTACATATTATCGCGCGCGGTGTTCTGTGCTTATATAGCATATACAATTATCAGACTTTTTATTATAAAATTTAGATTCGTCCACATAGATAAACCATATAAAATATCGGCCATTCCACCGAAGTTGCGCTCCGATTTCACATTTTATTATTCGGGATTTGCCGTGGCTTCCTCGGCAGTCGCCGCCGATTCTTTCGGGGTAGAAAAGGCATTAATTACTCTAATGTGTATATTTCTCGCTATCTTGGCAGTATTTTCGCATATTGGGATGGGGTTGGGAAAAAGAGAAGACTCCTAGGAAAAAGGGCGGCCGTGACGGGCCGCCCTTTCCCGCGCCGCTGCGGGCCGCCCTTACTTCGTCTTGTCCAGCGCCTTGGCCATTTCCAGGTGGTGCGCGATGGTGGGTTCCGTCTTCGCGGCCCAGTCCTTCAGGGCCGGATTGTCGCCACCCTTGGCATACCGCTCGAAGGCCGAGTCCGCATCCTTGTGGGCGCTCACCTGGTCCTCGCGGTATTGCTTCACGAAGTCGGCGCCGCTCAGGCCCTTCAGCTTGTCCAGCTTCTTCTGGTGGGTGTTGTCCAGGGCGGTGGGGATGGTCGCCTGCACGGTGCCGCCGGTGACGATGGTCTTCAGTTCGGCCGAGGTCTTCTGGTGCGCCTGGATCATCTGGTTGGCGAAGGACTTGGTGGCCTCGTCGCCCTTCTGCTGCGCCAGTTCGCTGGACTGGATTTCGAACATGTCGCTGATGGCGACCTCCTTCACGAAGTCCTCGGTGCGCGGGGTGACGCCCAGCACGGAATTGGCGCCGGTCTTCTCACCCATGGACTTGGCCTTGTCGCCCACGGAGTCCTGCGCCGCCGCCGGGGTGGCGAGGGCGGGCGCGAACAGCATCAGGCACAGGGCGGAGGCGGTGGCCGCCTTGCCGGTCAGGGTCCTCATGGTGGCAACTCCTCAGGATGGGACAGGATGGGGGTGGCGGCCCGGTCGGGCCGCCCATGACCCGACCACAAGCGCCGAGCGGCGCATCCGGTTCCGCCGCGCCCCTGTTGCGCGGGCGCTGGCCACCCCCCTATGGTGATTCCCCGCTGGGACGCTGGCGGTAGCAACGCGATGGTCGGGGGTGGATTTGGCCCAGGTGGTCATTCTTGCGGGCGACGGGGACTTCCCCGCCCTGGCGGATGTGGGGGGAACGGCCCTGCTGGGCCGCCAATTGGCGATGATCGCCCGCTCCGCCCTGCACGACGTGCTGGTGGTCACCGGCTCCGCCGCCGTTGGCGGCTATTGCGGCGATGGGGAACGCTGGGGCCTGGCGGTACGCGCCGTCGCGCCTGACCAAGTGGCGGCCCTGCTGGCCGAAACCGCCATGATCCTGCCCGGTGACGCCGTGACGGAGGTGGATCTGGACCGCTTCCTGGAGCACCACCGCCGGCATGGCGCCGCCGCCACCCTGTTGGTCCAGCCCAGCGACCATCCCGACCAAGGCGACCTGGTGGTGGGGGCGGAGGATGGCCGGGTCCTGGGTTTCCGTGTCCCGCCGCATGTCGGCGACTTCCATAATCTGGCCTGGACCGGCCCCGCCGTGATCGAGCGTCGGGCGCTGAACGGCAACCTGTCCATCCGCGCCCAGGTGGAGCGGCTGCTTTCAGCCGGCCGGCCGGTACAGGGCTATCGCAGCCCCGAATATGTCCGCCGGATCGTGTCGGCCGACGACCTGGAGCGCGTCCGCGCGGATGGGACCGCCGGCCTTCCCGACCGCCTGTCGCTGCGATCACCCCAGCCGGCCGTGTTCCTGGACCGGGATGGCGTGCTGAATGTGGAAAAGGGCAGCGTCACCACGGTTGAGGCGCTTGATCTGATCCCCACCGCCCCGCCCGCGCTGGCGCGGCTGAACCGGGCCGGCTTCCGCACGCCGGTCGTCACCAACCAGGCGGCGGTGGCCCGGGGGCTGTGCAGCCTGGAAACGCTGGATGCCATCCACGCCCGGCTGGAAACGGGGTTGGCCGCCCAGCATGCCCATGTCGACCGGATTTACTTCTGCCCGCACCATCCCGATCCCACGCTATCCGGCGGGGTGCCGTCCCTGCTGGTCCGTTGCGAGTGCCGCAAGCCCAAGCCGGGCATGGTCCACGCCGCGACGGCGGACCTGAACATCGACGTCGCGCGCTCCTGGATGGTGGGCGACAGTTCCAGTGACATGGGCCTGGCGCGGGCCTGCGGCATGGGCGGTATCCTGGTGCGCGACGGCCACGGCGGGCGCGATGGCAAAAGCTCGGCCCAGCCCCATGTCGTCGTCGACGATTTGGCCGACGCCGTGCGCTTCATCCTGGATGTCTGGCCGGGCCTGTCGGTCGAACTCGACCGTTTAGCGGCGGATATCAAGGCGGGGGACGTGGTGCTGATCGGCGGCCTGGCGCGGGCGGGCAAGAGCCTGCTGGCGCAGTGCCTCTCGCTGCGGCTGGGGCAGTCGGGCCGCGCCGGCGTGGTCGTCGGGCTGGACAACTGGCTGAAGTCCCGCGACCAGCGGGGGGCCGGCGTCCTGGGCCGGTATGACCTGGACGCCGCGCATCAGGCGCTGACGGCGCTGGCGCGGCGGGAGGCGCCGGTGACCCCGCCCCGCTATGACGTCTGGACCCAGATCAGCCATCCGGGGCGCGAGGCGGTGACGCTGGCGCCGGACGACATCCTGATCGTCGAGGGCGTGCCGGCGCTGACCCAGCCGGCGTGGCGCGCCCTGGCCACCCGCCGCCTCTATGTCGCCACGGATGAGGCGGGGCGGCGCCGGCGCTTCCATGCCGAATACCGGCGCCGGGGTTGGTCGGATAACGCCATCGAGTCGACCTACGAGGACCGGTTGCGAGATGAGCGGCCCATCGTCCTGGCCAGCCGGGCCCACGCCGATGCGGAGATCACCCTGGACGGGCTGCTGGGGTGAGGGAATCCCCTCTTCCCGGCGGGGCTAAAAGCGGATCAAAAATTCCGCCATTCAAATTATTAAGAAAACAATACAAGATTTTTACACATGATTTGAAGGACTAAGCTAACATTTGCTCCATGCCAACATGCCTGCGCGGGGCGGGCCTACAAGATGGGGTTTTAAGTCCGTGAAGTCTGCCGTCCTGTCCCTGGCCGCCGTGTTGGCGGCCGGTACCGCCCTGATGAGCCCGTTGTCGGCCGTGCCGGTCCGGGCCGATGAGGTGCTGCCGCAGCCCTATCCCGCCGCGGCCCCCATTCCCGAACCACAGGACGTGGCCTATCCCGGCACCATCCGTCTGCAGGTCGATGCCACCGATACCGAGCGGCGCATTTTCTGGGTGAAGGAAACGGTGCCGGTGGCGGGGCCGGGCCCGCTGACCCTGCTTTATCCAAAGTGGCTGCCCGGCAACCATTCCCCCACCGGCGCCATCGACAAGCTGGCCGGCCTGATCATCCATGCCAAGGGCGGGGCCGCCGAGGGGCAGCGCGTGGAATGGCAACGCGACCCGGTGGAGGTCTATGGCTTCCACGTCGACGTGCCCAAGGGCGCCACGGCGCTGGAGATGGAATTCCAGTTCGTGTCGCCCACGGCGGACAACCAGGGCCGCATCGTCATGACGCCGGACATGTCCAACGTTCAGTGGAACGCGGTGGCGCTCTATCCCGCCGGCTACTTCACCCGCCGCATTCCCGTCGAGGCCAGCATCAAGCTGCCGGAGGGCTGGGGCTTCGGCACGGCGCTGGACGTGGCCAAGGCGGCGGGCAAGGATGGGATCACCACCTTCAAGCCCGTGCCTTTCGAAACCCTGGTGGACAGCCCCATGTTCGCCGGCCGCTACTATCGCCGGCTGGACCTGGACCCGGGTGGGCGCTCGCCCATGCACCTGAACATCGTGGCCGACCGGCCGGAGCTGCTGGAGGCGACGCCGGACCAGATCGCCGCCCATCGGGCCCTGGTGGTCCAGGCGGACAAGCTGTTCGGCGCCCGCCACTATGACCATTATGAGATGCTGCTGGCCCTCAGCGACAAGCTGGGCCACATCGGGCTGGAGCATCACCGCTCCAGCGAGAACGGCACCACGCCCACCTATTTCACCGACTGGAACAAGTCGGCGGGGCATGAGCTGCTGTCCCATGAATACACCCATTCCTGGAATGGCAAGTTCCGCCGCCCGGCGGATCTGTGGACGCCCAACTTCAACGTGCCCATGCGCGACAGCGGCCTGTGGGTGTACGAGGGGCAGACCCAGTTCTGGGGCTGGGTGCTGGCCGCCCGCGCCGGCCTGACCACCAAGCAGCAGGCGCTGGACAATCTGGCCGGGGTCGCCGCCACGCTGGACACCCGTGTCGGCCGCGCCTGGCGCGATCTGGCCGACACCACCAACGGCCCCATCGTGGCCATGCGGCGTCCGGCGCCGTGGATCAGCTGGCAACGCGCGGAGGATTACTACATCGAAGGCCAGATGGTTTGGCTGGACGCTGACAGCCTGATCCGCGAACGGTCGGGCGGCAAGCGCTCGCTGGATGATTTCGCCAAGGCCTTCTTCGGCATCAATGACGGCAGCTACGTGCCCGTGACCTACACCTTCGACGATGTGGTCAAGACGCTGAACCAGGTGGAACCCTATGACTGGTCGACCTTCCTGCGCACGCGCCTGGAAACCCACCAGTCCGCCCCGCTCGATGGCCTGGCCCGTGGCGGCTACAAGCTGGTCTACACCGATCAGCCCCTGTCTGAGGCCAGCCGTGCCAATGAGGCGCCGGGTTCCCTGAACCTGACCTATTCGCTGGGCCTGGCCCTCGACAAGGGCGGCGCGCTCACCTCGGTGCAGTGGAACGGCCCCGCCTTCAAGGCCGGCCTGATCATCGGCACGCAGGTGGTGGCGGTCAACGGCACCGCCTATGATGCGGAGCGCATGAAGGCGGCGGTGACGGCGGCCAAGGGCCAAGGCCCGGCGGTGGAGCTGATCGTGAAGAACGGCGACCGCTATCGCACCGTGCGCATCGATTATCACGACGGCCTGCGGTACCCGCATCTGGAGCGGGTGGAGGGCACGCCGGCGCGTCTGGATGACCTGCTGGCCCCCAGGGCCTGATCATGCGTTTACCCCCGGCCTGAAATGGCCGGGGGTGTGCGACATAAAATGTCGCCGATACTGACTTCCGCGCAATGCTGGTCCCATGTTCCGGGGGTGGACACGGAAGAAAATTATCATATGGTGTCGGCGCTAAATTCTTTGCGTCAAATATTTTGACCTCCCACATCTGTTTGGTGTCGGGACGGGCGAATGAAAAACAGGACCGGGGCCGAACCAACGGCCTTGGGCAGGGGCCTGAGCGTTTCAGATGGGGGTGGGGCGGCCGGGGCTTCCCGGCGTCGGCCCGTTGAGGAAGATCGAGGAATCCCGATGCAGATTTTAAGTGCCCGGGCGAAAAAGCCGTCGATGCCCATAGGGGAGCAAATCCGCAAGCGTCGCAAGGACATGGGCCTGACGCTGCAGCAGTTGGCCGACCGTTCCGGCCTGTCGGCGCCGTTCATCAGCCAGGCCGAGCGCAACCTCAGCGTCCCGTCGCTGGTGTCCCTGCTGGCGCTGGCCGAGGCGCTGGAGGTCGACATCTCCTTCTTCATGCAGGTGCCCAACACCGGCACCATCGTCCACCGCGCGGCCAAGCCCAACATCATCGAGGTGGACAGCCCCGTCCAGTACATCGACCTGGCCTCGGACTTGGATGACCGGAAGCTGGACATCATCATGATGAGAATTCCGCCGGGCCACGTTTTCCCGGTGGATACCCGCAATGGCGAGCATTTCCGCTACGTCCTGTCGGGGGAGCTGTACGCCACCGCCGGCAACACCCGCACCACCTTGAAGGCCGGCGACAGCATGCATTTCGATGCGCGCATGAAGCACACGGTGGAAAACCGCACCGAGGAAGAGGCCGTGCTGCTGTACGTCGGCACCCCCAGCGTCTTCAAGAAGGCGCAACGCAAGTGATCGGTCGCGCCCCCGCTGCGGCGCGGGCCAAATTCGGATAAATTATCCTGTAATCCCGGCTTGGCCTGGGCCGGCGGCGCTTGCTAGGGTGGCGCCGGCAGGGCAGGTCTGATGAAAGACGGGACATGGCGGCAGTGCATCCGGAAACGGGCGGATCGGGCTGGGAATTCTGGGTCGATCGCGGTGGCACCTTCACCGATGTGGTGGCCCGTCGGCCCGATGGCCGGCTGCTGACCGCCAAGCTGCTCTCGGAAAATCCCGAACAGTATCAGGACGCCGCCGTGGCCGGCATCCGGTCGCTGCTGGCCGCCCATGCCGATTTCCCCGCCACCATCGATGCCGTGAAGATCGGCACCACCGTCGCCACCAACGCGCTGTTGGAACGCAAGGGCGAGCCGCTGGTGCTGGCCATCACCCGGGGCCATGCCGACGCCTTGCGCATCGGCTATCAGGCCCGGCCCCGCCTGTTCGATCGCCATATCCGCCTGGCCGACAGCCTCTATACCCGCGTGGTCGAGGTGGCGGAACGGGTGGACGCCGACGGCGCCGTCCTGGCGCCACTGGATGAGGAGGCGACCCGCCGCGACCTTCAGGCCGCCTACGACGCCGGTTATCGCGCCGTGGCCGTGGTGCTGATGCACGGCTACCGCTTTGACGCCCATGAGGCGCGTGTGGCCGCCATCGCGCGGGACATCGGCTATACCCAGGTGTCGGTCAGCCATGAGACCAGCCGCCTGATCAAGCTGGTGCGCCGGGGCGACACCACGGTGGTGGATGCCTATCTGTCGCCGGTGCTGCGCCGCTATGTCGATCAGGTGTCGGGCGCCTTGCAGGATGGCGGGGCCAGCGAAGGGGACGGGGCCCGCCTGCTGTTCATGCAGTCGAACGGCGGCCTGGTCGATGCCCGCGCTTTCCAGGGCCGCGATGCGGTGCTGTCCGGGCCCGCCGGCGGCATCGTCGGCATGGTCGCCACGGCGGTGGAGGCCGGGTTCGACAAGGTCATCGGCTTCGACATGGGCGGCACCTCCACGGATGTGTCGCACTACGCCGGCACCTATGAGCGCACCTACGAGACCATGGTGGCCGGTGTGCGCCTGTGCGCGCCCATGATGAACATCCATACCGTGGCCGCCGGCGGGGGCAGCGTCTGCTCCTTCGACGGGTCGCGATTTCGTGTCGGCCCGGAATCGGCGGGGGCGGTGCCCGGCCCCGTCTGTTACCGCCGGGGCGGGCCCCTGGCCGTGACCGACTGCAACCTGATGCTGGGCAAGATCCAGCCGGCTTTCTTCCCCCAGGTCTTCGGGGCGGCCGCCGATCAGCCTCTGGATCTGGCCGCTGTCGAGGCCCGCTTCCAGGCTCTGGCCGCCGAGGTCCAGGCGGCGACGGGGGAGGCGCGCACGCCGCACCAGCTGGCGGAAGGCTTCATCACCATCGCGGTGGAGAAGATGGCCAAGGCCATCAAGGAAATCTCCGTCCAGCGCGGCTATGACGTGGCCCAGTACACCCTGGCCTGTTTCGGCGGCGCGGGGGGCCAGCACGCCTGCCTGGTGGCCGATGCCCTGGGTATGACGCGGGTGATGATCCACCCCTTCGCCGGGGTGCTGTCGGCCTATGGCATGGGCCTGGCCGATTTGCGCGTCATCCGTGACCGCACGATCGAACAGCCGCTGTCGGCCGACCTCGACCTCTCCACCCCGGCCCAGGCCCTGGCGCGGGAGGCGAGGGCCGACCTGGCCGCCCAGGACGTGCCGGTGGCGGATGTCGAGGTGGAACTGACTGCCCGCCTGAAATACGCCGGCACGGATACCGGCCTGACCGTGCCCTTCGGGGACGCCGCCGCTTTGGCCGCCACCTTCGCCGAGGCACATCGCCGCCGTTTTGGCTTCGTCGCCCCCGGCAAGACCGTGGTGGTGGAGGCGCTGTCGGCCGAGGCCATCGGCCGCCCCGGCCGGGGACGTATCGCTGCGGCGCCAGCTGTCGCCAATGGCGATCCGGCACCCTTGGCCACCGTCCGCACCTATATGGCGGGGGAGCAGGCCGACACCCCCGTCTATGACCGCGCCACCCTGGCGCCCGGCAATCAGGTCGACGGCCCCGCCCTGATCCGTGAGGCCACGGCCACCACGGTGATCGAGCCCGGCTGGCGCGCCCGCGTCGATGGCCATGCCAACCTGATCCTGGAACGGGTGGTGGCCCTGGCGCCGCGCACCGCCATTGGCACCACCGTCGACCCGGTGATGCTGGAGGTGTTCAACAACCTGTTCATGGCGGTGGCGGAGCAGATGGGCTATGCCCTGCAGAACACCGCCTATTCGGTCAACATCAAGGAGCGGCTGGACTTTTCCTGCGCGCTGTTCGACCGCGGCGGCGGGCTGATCGCCAACGCGCCGCACATGCCGGTGCATCTGGGCTCCATGGGGGACAGCGTGCGCGCCATCGTCGAGGCGCGGTCCCAAGACGGCCGGGGCATGCGGCCGGGCGACGTCTACATGCTGAACGCGCCCTATAACGGCGGTACACACTTGCCCGACGTCACCGTGGTCATGCCGGTGTTCGATGCCGACGGCAGCCTGCTGGTGTTCGTGGCCGCGCGCGGCCACCAGGGCGACATCGGCGGCGTCACCCCCGGCTCCATGCCACCCAACAGCCGCACCGTGGAAGACGAGGGCGTGCTGATCGACAATTTCCTGCTGGTGGAAGGCGGACGCTTCCGGGAGGAGGAGACGCGGGCGCTGTTGGCCAGCGGGCGCTATCCCGCCCGCAATCCCGACCAGAACATCGGCGACCTGCGGGCCCAGGTGGCGGCTTGCGCCAAGGGGGCGGAGGAAATGGCCGCCATGGTGGCGCAGTTCGGCCGCGACGTGGTCGAGGCCTACATGGCCCACATGCAGGACAATGCGGAGGAGGCGGTGCGCCGCGTCATCGGCGTGCTGAAGAACGGCACCTTCCGCTATGAAATGGACAACGGCGCCGTCATCCAGGTGGCCGTCACCGTGGACCGGCGGGCGCGCCAGGCGGTGGTCGATTTCACCGGCACCAGCGGGCAGCTGGAGACCAACTTCAACGCGCCGCTCAGCGTCTGCCGCGCCGCCGTGCTCTACGTCTTCCGCACCCTGGTGGATGATGAGATCCCGATGAACGAGGGGTGCCTGAAGCCCATCGTGCTGAAGGTGCCGGCCGGCTGCCTGCTGAATCCAGCCTATCCAGCGGCGGTGGTGGCTGGCAACGTGGAAACCAGCCAGGTGGTGGTGGACGCGCTCTATGGCGCCCTGGGCGTCATGGCCGGGGCCCAGGGCACCATGAACAACTTCACCTTCGGCGACGACGCCCGCCAGTATTACGAAACCATCTGCGGCGGGTCCGGCGCCGGCGCCGATTTCGACGGTACCAGCGCGGTGCAGACGCACATGACCAACAGCCGCCTGACGGATCCCGAGGTGATGGAGGTGCGCTACCCCGTGCTGGTGGAGCGCTTCGCCATCCGCCGCGGTTCCGGCGGCGCGGGCCGCCATCGCGGTGGGGACGGGGTGGAACGACTGATCCGGTTCCGCGCGCCCATGACCGCCGCCATCCTGTCCAACCGCCGTCGCGTGCCGCCCTTCGGCCTGGAGGGCGGCGGATCCGGTGCCCCGGGCGTGACGGAGGTCCATCGCGCCGATGGCACGGTGCGGGTGCTGGCCGCCACCGACACCGTGGCCATGAGCCCCGGCGACGCCATCCTGGTGAAGACGCCAGGGGGAGGCGGCTTCGGCGGCGGTTGTGGGCCAGTGGGCGAGGGCGGCGTCTGATGCTCAGCCTGGTCGGCATCGCCATCGTCGCCGCCGGTTTCGCCGTCCGCCTGAACCCGCTGCTGGTGGCGGTGGCGGCAGCCTTCGGCACCGGCCTGGCCGCCGGCATGGGCGTGGTGGAGATCGTGTCGGCCTTCGGCCGCCTGTTCAACGCCAACCGCTACATCTGCCTGGTCTACCTGTTCCTGCCCCTGATCGGTCTCCTGGAACGGCTGGGTATCCAGGTGCAGGCGCAGCGCCTGATCGGGCGCCTCAAGGCCGCCACGGTGGGACGCACCTACCTGGTGTTCTTCATCCTGCGCCAGGTGTTGGCCGCCCTGGGCGCCAAGGATCTCAGCGGCCATGCCCAGATGGTGCGCCCCGTGCTGGCCCCCATGGGCGAGGCGGTGGCCGAGGAAAATCTGGGCCGCCCCCTGGCGCCACCGGAACGGGCCCTGGTCCGCGCCCATGCGGCGGCGGCCGAGAACATCGCCCTGTTCTTCAGCGAGGACATCTTCGTCGCCATCGGCTCCGTCATCCTGATCAAGGGCTATCTGGCCGCCAATGGCATCGAGGTCAGCCCGCTGGATGTGTCCGTTTGGGCCATTCCCACCGCCATCGTGGCGGTGGTGGTGCATGGCGCCCGCCTGCTGCTGTTGGACCGTCGCCTGAAGGCCGGAAAAGGAGCGGCAGCGCCATGATCGGCATCAGCGTCGCCTATGACCTGGCTGGCCTGATGTTCGCCGCCATCGCCTGGCGCGCGGCGCGCGATGCCGGCAACCCCCGGCGCCTGGGCGCCGGCCTGTTCTGGGCCCTGCTGGCGCTCAGCTTCCTGGCCGGCGACCATCTGGGCGATCTGGGCAACGGTATCCTGGTGCTGGCGCTGGCGGTGCTGGGCGGCTTCGGCCTCATGGGCCGGGGGACGGAGGCCTGCGCCCCGCGCGATGCACGCGAGGAACAGGCCCGGCGGTGGGGCTATTGGCTGTTCCCCGTCCTGTTCCTGCCGCCGGTCATCGCCTTGGCCGGGACGATCTGGGGCCCGGCCGTGACCTGGAATGGCCAGGCGCTGGTGGACCCCCGGCAGGGCACGCTGATCTGGCTGGCGCTGGGCATCGTCGCCGTGGGGCTGGCGACCGTCATGCTGACCCGCCAGCGGCTGGTCGCGCCCCTGCGTGACGCGCGGCGCCTGGCGGAGCTGGTGGGCTGGGCCATCATCCTGCCCCAGGTGCTGGCGGCCCTGGGGGGCATCTTCGCCTTGGCGAAGGTGGGGGACGCCGTGGCCCTGATGGTGGGCCAGCACCTGACCCTGGACCACCGTTTCCCCCTGGTGTGCGCCTACACCGGGGGCATGGCGCTGCTGACCATCCTCATGGGCAACGCCTTCGCCGCCTTCCCGGTCATGACCTCGGGCATCGCCCTGCCGCTGCTGGTGGGCCGGTTCGGCGGCGACCCCGCGGTCATTTCCGCCATTGGCATGCTCTCGGGCTTCTGCGGCACGCTGATGACGCCCATGGCCGCCAATTTCAACATCGTCCCGGCCGCCCTGCTGGAACTGCCGGACCGCAACGCCGTCATCCGGGCCCAAGTGCCGACCGCCCTGCTGGTCCTGGTGGCCAACACCCTGCTGATCCAAATCCTGGGTTTCCCCAAATGACTGAAAGCACTTTCCCTGGCCTGTCCGAGGCCCTTGCCGTCCAGTTCGCCGAAATCGCGCTGGGCCACGTCACGCGGGAATATCCCAACATCCTCACCCACATGCTGAACGGGCCGGAGGATGCGCGGACGCCGCGCGCCCTTCATCCCATCTTTTTCGGCAGCCTCGACTGGCACTCCTGCGTCCACGGCCATTGGCTGCTGGCGCGTGTCTTGCGGCTTTATCCCGACAGCCCGGTGGCGGACCGCATCCGCGCCCTGTTCGCCGACAGCTACACGCCGGAGAAGGTCGCGGGCGAGCTGGCCTATTTCCGGCGCCCCAACACCGGCACCTTCGAGCGGCCCTATGGCTGGGCGTGGTATCTGCTGCTGGTGGCGGAGCTGCGCCGTACCGGCATGGGGGCCGTGGGCGCCGCCTGGGCCACGGCGCTGGCGCCGCTGACGGCGGAAATTGTCAGCCTGCTGAAGGCCTACCTGCCCAAGGCGACATACCCGGTCCGCACGGGCCTGCACATCAACACCGCCTTCGCCCTGACCCTGTCCATGGCTTATGCCCGGCGCCGGGGGGACGATGGCCTGGCTGACCTGATCACCCGGACGGCCCAGGCCTGGTATGGCGACGACGCCGATGCCCAGGTGTGGGAGCCGTCGGGCACCGACTTCCTCTCCCCGGTATTGACCGCTGCCGTCGCCATGGCCGCCGTGCTGCCGCGCGAGGCGTTTCGCGCCTGGTTCGCCCGCCTGTTGCCCGGCGTGGCGGCGGGCCGGCCGCAAACGCTGTTCACCCCGGCCACGGTCAGCGACCGCAGCGACGGCACCATCGCCCACCTGGACGGCCTGAACCTCAGCCGCGCCTGGTGCTGGCGTACCATCGCCGCCCAGCTGGACCCAGCCGATCCGGTGGCGGTGCGGGCGCGGGCGGCGGCCGATACGCATCTGGCCGATGCCCTGCCGCACCTGGAGTCCGATTACATGGGCGAGCACTGGCTGGCCAGCTTCGCCGTGCTGGCCCTGGATGGGGTGTGACAGGACGGCGTATGGCACGACGGCGTGTAACAGGCGCGAATGGGGGAGGGTGAGATGGGACGGGGTACTATCCTGCTGGACGGTGGCATGGGACGGGAATTGCAGCGCATGGGCGCGCCCTTCCGCCAGCCGGAATGGTCGGCCCTGGCGCTGATCGAGGCGCCGGACTATGTGCGCCGCGCGCACGACGCCTTCCTGGAGGCCGGGGCCGACATCATCACCAGCAACAGCTACGCCCTCGTGCCCTTCCATATCGGGGAGGAGCGGTTCGCCACGCAAGGCGGGGCCCTGGCCTCCCTCGCCGGGCGGCTGGCCCGGCAGGCGGCGGACGCCAAGCCGGGCGCCCGCGTCGCCGGATCCTTGCCGCCGCTGTTCGGCTCTTACCGCGCGGACCTGTTCGATGCCGCCCGCGCGGCGGACCTGCTGGCGCCGCTGGTGGGGGGTCTAGCGCCCCATGTCGACCTTTGGCTGGCGGAAACCCAAAGCGCGGTGGCGGAGGTGCGGGCCGTGCGCGCGGCTTTGGCGAATGCCTTGGGGAAGGATGCCAAGCCGCTGTGGCTGTCCTTCACGCTGGAGGATGAAGCGGCCGACGCCGCCACCCATCCCCGCCTGCGCGGGGGTGAGACGGTGGCCCAGGCCACCGAGGCGGCGCTGGCCCTGGGCGCCGCCGCCCTGCTGTTCAATTGCAGCCAGCCCGAGGTCATGGGGCCGGCGCTGGCCGCGGCGCGGGCCACCGCCGCCGGCGCACCGCTGCCCCTGGGTGTGTATGCCAACGCCTTCCCGCCGCAGCCCAAGGACGCGACCGCCAACAATGGCCTGGATGAGCTGCGCGCCGACCTGACGCCCGCCAGCTATCTGGACTGGGCACGGCGCTGGGTGGACGCCGGCGCCGCCATCGTCGGGGGCTGTTGCGGCATCGGGCCCGACCATATCCGGGCCCTGGCGGCGGCTTTGCCGTGAGGGGTGCCGAGTCCGCCGCCCTTCGGGCCCGCTTGCTGGGGTGGGGCGCCCCCTGGCTGTTCATCCTCATCTGGTCCACCGGCTTTCTGGTGGCCCGCGCCGTGCTGCCCTATGCCGATGTCCAGCTGTTCCTGCTGGTGCGGTTCGGGCTGACGGCGCTGGTCTTCACCGCCGCCACGCTGTCGCTGCGCGTCGCCTGGCCCCGGGGCCGGCGCGTAGGGCTGCACCTGCTGGCCGGCGCGCTGATGCAGGGCGTCTATCTGGGGTTTTCCTACTGGGCCATCGCCCAGGGCTTGGCCGCCGGCGTCATGGCCTTGCTGGGCGCGTTGCAGCCCCTGTTCACCGCGCTCATCACCACTCTGCTGTTCGGCCAGCGGCAGGGTGCCCGCGCCTGGGCCGGCCTTGGCATCGGGTTCGCCGGCGTCGCCTGCGTGCTGGCGCCCAAGCTGGCCCTGCACGGGGTGGCGGGCGGCGGGGGCCTGTCGCCCCTGGGGGCCGGCCTAGCGCTGCTCAGCGTGCTGGGCGTGACCATCGGCACCCTGTTGCAGAAGTCCTCGCTGGCGGGGGATGACCTGCGGCCCGCCGGTGTGCTGCAAAACCTGGGCGCCGCCGCCGTGGTGTCGGTCCTGTTCCTGACGGTGGGCGCCCCGCATTGGGATGCGCACCCGGTACTGTGGGCCGGCTTGCTCTGGTCCGTCCTGGGTCCCTCGGTCATCGGCATCTCGCTGCTGGTGTGGATGGTGCGGCACGGGGGGGCCACCCGCGCCACGGCCCTGATTCTGCTGGTCCCCCCGCTTGCGGCGGTGGAGGCGTTCCTGCTGTTCCACGAGACGCTGACGCCCGTGCAGCTGGTCGGGTTCGCCCTGGCCCTGGCCGGCGTCGGCTTGGCGCGCCGGGGATGAGATGAGGCGTGACGTTGGGTCTTCACCCGCGCGCGCGGTGTGATACGGTGCGGCCCGCGGGCCATCCAGGCCTATCGTTCTGATCTGGGAATGGGAAAGCCATGAGCCACTTTGCCGGTTTGAGTTCCACGGTCGAGGCCCTCGCGGGGGGGCGGGTCATGGTCATCGGCGACGTCATGCTGGATCGCTTCGTGCGCGGCAAGGTGGGACGCATCTCGCCAGAGGCGCCGGTGCCCGTGCTGCGCAACGCGCAAGAGGATGTGATGCTGGGCGGCGCCGGCAACGTGGTGCGCAACATCACGGCGCTGGGTGGTCAGGTGGTCTTCGGTGGTGTCCTCGGCGGGGATGCCGCCGGCGTGCGCGTGAGCCAGCTGGTGGCGGCCGACGACCAGGTCACGTCCATCCTGCAGGTGGACAACCAGCGCCGCACCTCGGAAAAGACCCGTTTCGTCGCCGATGGCCATCATCTGTTGCGCTCCGACTGGGATAGCGAGCTGGCGGTGGCGGCGGAGGTGCACGCGGCCTTGGTCACTGCCGTGGCGGCCCATGTCGCCGATGTCGATGTCGTCATCCTGTCCGACTATGGCAAGGGCGTGTTCACCCCGTCCGTGCTGCGGCAGTTGATCGAGCTGGCGCGCGGGGCGGGCAAGCCGGTGATCGTCGATCCCAAGAGTGCCGACTATTCCATTTATCGCGGGGCAACTCTCGTGACCCCCAACCGCGCCGAATTGGCCCTGGCCGTGGGCCACAGCCCCAGCACGACGGACGGCATCGTGGCCGCGGCCACCACCCTCATGCGCGACCATGGCATCGGAGGCATGCTGGTCACCCGCAGTGAGGAGGGCATGACCCTGGTGCGGGATGACGGCAGCTCCCTCAATGTCCAGGCGGAGGCCAAGGAGGTCTTCGACGTTTCCGGCGCCGGCGATACGGTGGTGTCGGTCATCGCCGCGGCGCTGGCCACCGGGGCGGATATCGCCGACGCGGTGCGCTTGGCCAACGTCGCCGCCGGATTGGTCGTGGCCAAGGTGGGCACGGCCGTGGTGACGCCGGCCGAGTTGCTGCACGCCCTGGCTGAACAGGACGACCGCCAGAACCTGTCCAAGCTCCTGGGTGGCGCGGAACTGCGGGAGCAGATCGTGCGGTGGCGCCGCCTGGGGCTGAAGGTGGGCTTCACCAATGGCTGTTTCGACCTGATCCATCCCGGGCATGTCCAGTTGCTGGCCGCCGCGCGGGCGACCTGCGACCGCCTGATCGTCGGCCTCAATTCCGACGCCTCGGTGCGCCGACTGAAGGGGCCGGAGCGCCCCATCCAGGACGAGCGGTCCCGCGCCATCGTGCTGGCCGCCTTCGGCTCGGTCGACGCCGTGGCCCTGTTTGAGGACGATACGCCCCTGGCCCTGATCACCGAAATCCTGCCCGACGTGCTGATCAAGGGGGCGGACTACACCATCGACCAGGTGGTGGGCGCAGACGTGGTCCAGGCCAACGGCGGCCGCGTCGCCCTGGTTGACCTGGTGCCGAACCAGAGCACCACGGGCATCGCCAAGCGCATCCGGGTGACGGGCTGACCTGTCCCCCGATGGCTTGCCCCGGCCGGCCCGGTCCCCTATCAAGACCGTGCCGGCGCCGTCCAGGGAACCGGCACGGATTTTATGGGAAGTGACAGTCCATGATCATCGTGACCGGCGGCGCCGGCTTCATCGGGTCCAATCTCGTCGCCGGCCTGGAACAGCGGGGCCTGGGTCCGATCGTCGTGGTCGACCGGCTGCGCCAGGGCGACAAGTGGCGCAACATCGCCAAGCGGAACCTGCACGATATCGTGACGCCGGAACAGTTGCCGGAATTCCTGGACTGCCATGGCGACGCGGTGGAGGTCATTTTCCACATGGGCGCCATTTCGGCGACCACGGAAACCGACGCCGACCGGGTGGTGGAGAACAACTTCCGCCTGACGCTGGACCTATGGTCGTGGTGCGCCGCCACGGGCGTGCGCCTGATCTACGCGTCCTCCGCCGCGACCTACGGCGACGGCGCCCAGGGCTTCGACGATGATTCCTCGGCCGAGGCACTGGCCCGCTTACGCCCGCTGAACCCCTATGGCTGGTCCAAGCACCTGCTGGACCGCCGCGTGCGCGCCGCGATTGATCGGCGGGACCCCACGCCTCCGCAGCATGTGGGCCTGAAGTTCTTCAACGTCTATGGCCCCAACGAGTATCACAAGGGCGCCATGCGCTCCGTCCCGGCCAAGCTCCATCCCCAGATCATGGGCGGTGAACCGGCCCGGCTGTTCGCCTCCGACCGGGCGGACTACGCCGACGGCGGCCAGTTGCGCGACTTCATCTGGGTGGGCGACACGGTCGACGTCATGCTGTGGCTCCACGACAACCCGGGTGTCAGCGGCCTTTTCAACCTGGGCACCGGCAAGGCGCGCAGCTGGAACGACCTGGCCCGCGCCCTATTCGCTGCCGCGGGCCTGCCGCCGCGCATCGACTACATCCCCATGCCCGACCACCTGAAGGGCAAGTACCAGTATTACACCCAGGCGGACATGGGCCGCCTGCGCGCCGCCGGCTACGACCGCCCCTTCACGGAGTTGGAGGAGGGCATCCGCCGCTACGTCCAGGACCACATGGGGTCGCCGGACCCGTATGTGTGACCGGATGCGTCACGGGCCCCGTTCGTTCAGCGCCCCAAATTCTGCAACCAGTTGATCACCGCCGCCTCCAGCGCGATACGGTGATCGGACCAGCCGTGGTCGGTGGCGGCGTGGCCGGTGGTGATGCGGCTGCCGCCGTGGGCGCGGATGCCGGCCACCAGGGCGTCGGTATGGCTGGCCAGTCCATCGTCGGATGTCAGCGCCAACAGGGGCGTGCCCGTCAGGCGGGCGGTCAGCGGGGCGGTGGCGAAGGCGTCGGCATGGCTTTCCATTTCCTTGGCCATGCTTTCCGGCGTCACGCCTGCCAGGGATTCGCGGTTGTCTGCCGCCAGCGCCACCAGCTTGTCATGGGGCAGATGGGCGATGACGCCGATGTCACCCATGGAAATCAGAATCAGGCCGGCCAGCGCGCCATCCTTGGCCGCCGTGTGGACGGCGGTCCACGCCCCCATGCTGTGCCCGGCGATGACCAGGCGGTCGGTGGCTATCCCCAGTTCCTGCGCATGGGCCGGGTCGCGAAGGTAGGCCAGGGCCGCCGCCGCGTCCTCGGGGTTGTTGGCGAAGCGGAAGCTGCCGGGGCTGCCCCATGAGCCGCGATAGTTCAGGGTGACCACGTTCCAACCGGCGCGGCGCACCGCCTGGGCCAGATCCAGGTTCTTCTCATTGCCGGGCAGGCCGTGCAGCAGCAGCAGGGTGGGGTGGGGTCCGGCGCCTGATGCCAGATAGGCCACGCCGTTGATCTCCACCGGGTGCCCATTGCGCGCGCCTGTGGGGATGTGCAGCACCGCCATGCGCGCCGGATGCTGGGTGTCGGGCGTGGGGTCGGCGCCGATGGCGGCCGGAATGGCTTGCGTCCCCAGATCGACGGAACCCGCCGGTGCTTTCGCTCCCGCCGGTGTTCCCGTCCAGGCGGATAGCACGCACAGGGCCATGGCCACGGCAATCGAATACCTACGCATGATTGTCCAAATCCCCCCAATTTTCCCCACGCCATCCTGGCGTATCGGCCGCGCCAGGGGAATCGGGAACATCGGGCGGGTCGGCGGATATGGGAAAAAAAGAAGCCGGGGCGACGCGCGCCCCGGCTTGGGGAGATAAGACCCTGGGAACGGGAGGGTTCTCTCAGGGCCATCGGGTAACCCCTGCCGGACCATGAGCGGGCCTCTGCAGGACTTGCCAGATGCGATATGCCGACAGGGTCGGCGAAACTCGGGCGATGGGGTGAAGGCGAACGGGCGGCGCCAAGGCCAGCCTGTCATGCGCCGCAGCGGCGTCACGACATCGTCGGGTGCTTCTTCCCCATCATGGTCGATCGATCCCGCAGGACCGTTCGCTTGGGATAAATAATATTTATATCGCCTCTTGTCGTCAAGCGACTTTTGTTAGCGGTAACAAATTTAAATGGCGTTACATCCGCGGCCGTTGGCGCTACCCCCGTAATCCGTTCGCCAGGCGCACGTCGGTCATGTCGGTCTGACCATCGTTCGGGCTCCGCCCCTGTGCCCATTTTCCCCAAGGTCGGCCGGGGCATCGGTGTTTTTATGCACAGCGGTTTCGCGCACTTGCCCCTATAACGCCCGGATCGCCACCTGGATACTGGCGCCCTTCGCCATCGCGCGCCATGTCTTGACCTGACGGGGCTGGGCCCCTGGCCCGGTTCCGGCATTCGGGGCCGCCCTGAAGCGGAATAAACAGGCCCGAATCAGAATAAGCAGGAGTGAACCCCCATGAGCACCCCCACTCCCACCCAGGCCCTGGCCCCGCAGCTGGATCCCTACGCCCTGGCCGCCGACCTGTCGGGTAAGCACCTGATTGGCGGCCGTCTGATGGCATCTGCCTCGGGCAAGACCTTCGACGTCATCAACCCGGCCAAGGGTGATGTCATGGGCCGGGCCGCGTTTGGCGAGGCTGCGGACGTGGATGCCGCCGTGGTCGCCGCCGTCGAGGCCGGCATGACGTGGAAGGCGCTGCCGGCGCGGGAGCGGGGCCGGCTTGTGGCGGAATGCGGCCGTCTGCTGACCGCGCACACAGAAGAATTGGCCCGCCTGGTGGCGCTGGAGACGGGCAAGGCCCTGCGCACGGAAAGCCGGGTCGAGGCCGGCGTGCTGGCCGATGCCTTCACCTTCTATGGCGGCCTGGGCGGTGAACTGAAGGGCGAGACCGTGCCCTTCAATCCCAAGATGCTGACGCTGACGGTGCGGGAACCCCTGGGCGTGGTGGGCGCCATCATCCCGTGGAACGTGCCCATGATGCTGATGGCGCTGAAGATCGCGCCGGCGCTGGTGGCGGGCAACACCGTGGTGGTGAAGTCGGCGGAGGAGGCGCCGTTCGCCGTGTTGCGCGCCTGCCAGATCATGGCCCAGGTGTTGCCGGCCGGCGTGCTGAACATCCTGTCCGGCTTCGGCCCCGAGTGCGGCGCGCCGCTGGTGGCGCACCCCAAGGTGGCCAAGGTCACCTTCACCGGCTCGGTCGAGACCGGCCGCATCGTCAGCCGCACGGCGGCCGACAAGCTGATCCCCGTGACCCTGGAACTGGGCGGCAAAAGCCCCATGATCGTCATGGGGGACGCGGATCTGGAACAGGCGGTGGCCGGCGCCATCACCGGCATGCGCTTCACCCGCCAGGGGCAGAGCTGCACCGCCGCCAGCCGCATCTTCGTGCATGACAGCCTGCACGATGCCTTCGTCACGGCGCTGAAGGCCAAGGTGGACGCCATGGTCATGGGCGACCCGCTGGACGAGAGGACGGACATCGGCACCATCGTCTCACCGCAGCAGTTCGATCGGGTGCAGGGCTACATCGCCGAGGGCAAGCGCACCCCCGGCGCCACCGCGCACGAATGCTCCGCCCTGCCCACCGACACCGCCTTGACCAAGGGCCTGTACGTCCGCCCTGTGATCTTCACCGGCATGACCAACGACAGCCGGTTGGCGCGGGAGGAGATCTTCGGGCCGGTCACCTGCGTCATTCGCTTCACGGATTACGAGGACGTGATCAATCAGGCCAACGACAGCGAGTTCGGCCTGGCCGCCACCATCTGGACCCGTGACCTCAAGACGGCGCTGGACGCCACCCAGCGCCTGCAGGCCGGCCTGGTGCAGGTGAACCAGAACCTGGTGGTGCAGCCCAACCTGTCCTACGGCGGGGTGAAGTCCTCCGGCCTGGGCAAGGAAGCGACCTTGGAGGCCATGCTGGAGCACTTCACCCACAAGAAGACCATCATGCTGAACATGGCCTGATACGGCATAAGAACAGGGAGGGTAGGGCCATGGACTTCCGCATGACGGAGGAGCAGTCGGCGTTCCGCGACATGGCGCGGGACTTCGCCGCCGAGCATTTGGCACCACACGCCGCTGAATGGGACGAAAAGGAAATCTTCCCCCTCGACGCGTTGCGTGCCGCCGCCGCCCTAGGCATGGGCGGGCTCTATTGCGGGGAGGAGCATGGCGGCTCCGGCCTCAGCCGCCTGGACGCGGCTTTGTTGTTCGAGGAGCTGTCCGCTGGTTGTGTTGCCACCGCCGCCTTCCTGTCCATTCACAACATGGCGGCATGGATGATCGATCGTTTCGGTAGCGATACGATCAGGGCCGGGTACCTACCGGGCCTTATGACCATGGACCGGGTGGCCAGCTATTGCCTGACGGAGCCGGGCTCCGGCTCCGACGCCGCCGCCTTGCGCACCAAGGCGGTGCGGGATGGCGACCATTATGTGCTGAACGGGTCCAAGGCCTTCATCTCCGGCGCCGGTGTCTCCGACCTCTATGTCGTCATGGTGCGCACCGGCGGTCCGGGCCCCAAGGGCATCTCCGCCCTGGTGGTGGAGAAGGGCACGCCGGGCCTCAGCTTCGGTAAGAAGGAAAGGAAGATGGGCTGGAACTGCCAGCCCACCGCCCAGGTGATCTTCGAGGACTGCCGCGTGCCGGTGGAAAACCGGCTGGGCGAGGAGGGGGCGGGCTTCGGCATCGCCATGAAGGGCCTGGATGGGGGGCGCATCAACATCGCCTCCTGTTCCCTGGGCGGCGCCCGCGCCTGCCTGGACCTCGCCACCCGCTACATGGGGGAGCGCGAGGCCTTCGGCCGCAAGCTGGCGGATTTCCAGGCCCTGCAGTTTCGCTTGGCCGACATGGCGACGGAGCTGGAGGCCGCGCGCCTGATGGTGCACCGCGCGGCGGCTGCCCTGGACGCCGGCGATCCCGAGGCGACCACCTGGTGCGCCATGGCCAAGCGCTTCGCCACCGATGTGGGCTTCCAGGTGTGCAATGAGGCGCTGCAGCTGCACGGTGGTTACGGCTACATCCGCGAATACCCGCTGGAACGCTACGTCCGCGACGTCCGGGTCCACCAGATCCTGGAGGGCACCAATGAGATCATGCGTCTGATCATCGCCCGCCGCCTGTTGGCGAAGGGTTGAAGAATAATCATTACGGGAGAGGAACGATCATGAGCCGCATCGCGTTCATCGGCCTGGGCAACATGGGCCTGCCCATGGCCCGCAACCTGCTGAAGGCCGGCCACACCGTCGTGGGTTTCGACTTGTCGCCCCAGTCGCTGGCCGCCTTGGCCGAGGCGGGCGGTGTCATCGCCGGGTCCGTCGGCGATGCAGCCTCGGGTGCCGAGGTGGTAGTCACTATGCTGCCCGCCGGCCGCCACGTGCGCGGCGTTTATGAGGACGCCGGCAACGTCTTCGACACTGCGGCCCCGGGCGCCCTGCTGATCGACAGCTCCACCATCGACGTCGACAGCGCCCGTGCCGTTGCCGCCGCCGCCGCCGCCCGTGGCTTCGTCCTGGTGGACGCCCCCGTCTCCGGTGGCACTGGCGGGGCGGCCGCCGGCACGCTGACCTTCATGGTGGGCGGCAGTGACGAGGCGATGGAGCGGGCGCGGCCCTATCTGGCGCAGATGGGCAAGACGGTGGTGCATACCGGCGGCCCCGGCACCGGCCAGGCCGCCAAGATCTGCAACAACATGATCCTGGGCATTTCCATGATCGCCGTGTCGGAGGCCTTCGCCCTGGCCGACAAGCTGGGCCTGGACCGGCAGAAGCTGTTCGACGTCAGCTCCACCTCCTCCGGCCAATGCTGGTCGCTGACGACCTACTGCCCGGTCCCTGGTCCTGTGCCGACCTCCCCCGCCAACCGTGACTACGCGCCGGGCTTCGCCGTCGACATGATGCTGAAGGACCTGAAGCTGGCCCAGGCTGCCGCCGCCTCCAGCGGTGCCGCCACGCCTTTGGGCGCCAACGCGGCGGCGCTGTACGCCTTGTTCTCGGCGGCCGGGAATGGGCACCTGGATTTCTCGGCCATCGTGAAGATGATGGTTGGGGAAGGGTGATCACGTCAACGTTGGGCCGCATGACCAGTTCCGTGTCCGATCACATGCGATCCAGATAATTGATGTCGCCCCGTTCCCGGACATAGCGTTCCCGCCATTCCCACGACTGGCTATTCGCCTGCTTGCGTATGGGTAACATACCAACCAGATCCTTGTGATGCACCGTTTCCCCCATGAAGGTTGCAATGCGAGTCAGCACTCCGAAAGTATCAGTGCACAATTCTTCATAAGTGACCAAAAGCGGGATCACACCGATGCGAGCGAAGTACATGTCCCAGCGCGCCCGGTTGCGGGACAGATCACGTATGATACCGTCGATGGCATTGGCGTCGTAGGTGGCGGGCTTTTCTTCTTGGATATGGCTGTGATAGCTGCCGGTCTGGCGGGCCCGGAGCAGAGATATAGCTTGACCCAGCAAATCCTGCCGGATCAATCGCACGAAGCGGGGGCTGGGAAACGCGGCGGCGACGGCCCCCTCCGCCGTCGACAGTAGGTCGATGTGCCATGGATGCAGTTTCATAGAAAAGCAACCGTTAGGCGTGGTGCCGACATGGTGAGCAATGGAAAGTTGTTCCTGTATGTCATCAGGATAGTCATGTATGAAGCGGCGCATCCAGCCGCAATTTAGATATTCCGATGGTCGTCCTAGGCGGCCGGTCTGGCCCAGCAACTGGCACAGCAACTCACTCCCCGTACGCTCGTCAGTCGCCAGGACCAGCGACCATGTGGCTGGCACAGCTGCGAACCGCGCCAGCCATACGTTCAAGGAGGTGTCGGTGATTTGGCCAAAGTGCGGATGCCAATTGGAGCTCTGGACTGGGGCAGCGTCGCTGAACAACGGGGGGCTGGCGGTCTCGTGACGCCTGATAGGTGCTCTGCGTAAGCCGCTGAGGTAATTGTGGAGTGTGTGGAAGACTGCCATGGATATGCGCTAATCTCGATGAATAAATTTACTCAAGATATATTAACGCATTATTTTTTTGATGACATTGACAATAAGGGCGTAAGGCTTATCTCGGAAGTTTAATCGAACGGCCTAGGAATATCGCCATATCATTGATAAGAATATTATAAAACTTTACATAATTCTCATTATTGCTAGGACCGAGAGCCGCACGCTGGACCGCCTCTCTTCCTTCGTCGCTTCAGGAGGAATCACCCTGATCGGCCAATTGGAGAGGCGGGCGCTGTCATGGTGTCGGTTCGACTGGGATCAAATCCGTCCACGCATCTTTGCGATCAAGCGCCGGAGAGGGACTATGCGCCGCCAGAAGCCCCGAAGCAGCCTAGTTAACTGGCTTAGCATATAATGAATTTCCAGGATCACCGCCCGATCTTCCAGGGCGGATTGGCGCAACTGAGCCAAGGTTTCATTGATCTGGTGGAGTTGGGCCTCCGAGTTATCCAGGCGAGCAGCGAAGACAGTAATGCGGTGCTGTAGATCCGCATGTCGGTGATGGTTCCACGTATCTTGCTGCTTCAGGAGGTCTATGGTCTGCGAGTGCTTCCCATCAGCTTGACGCAACAGGATGTGAAGAAGCCCGATGTAGCCCGGTTCCTTCTGCAGTAGAGGTCGCACCAAGCTATTGCGATACAATGTGTCATACAGTTGATGCTGGTTGACACCGGCCCGAACAGAATTGCCGTAGAGACCGGTATCCGTTTGGACACGGTGGTGATAATATGCCAAGGGTTCGGGTATGGTGGCGATGTCGCCCACGGTTAGGATGCGCAGATTGTAGTCCCAGTCTCCCAGTACAGGCAGGGTGGCGTTGAACGGGCCAATCAAATCAGCAATCGCCTTTCGGACTAAAAGGCAAATGGGTGGCGAGATATTTCTCGTCAGCATCGTCGCCAAGTCGACCTGAGGCTGCCAGTATGACCAGACAGTACGGTCCTGTTCCAATACACGGTCGTTCTCTATACGCTCATTGACGACATAGCAGTTCGTCAGGACTGCCGCGTATTTATGGTTCGAGGGAGCATTCAGGTGCTTGGTGGTAATTTCTAGGAATTCGGGGTGCCATGAGTCATCATCATCATGCACGACGATAAAATCACCTTGTGCGATGCTGAGGCCGGCGTTGGAGGCGGCCTCCATCCCCAGGCTACGTTCGTGGTGAATAACGGTGAGGCGGCCCGCGAATGCCGTCTCATATGTCTCCACTAACTCATTGACCTGTGCCGGATCGCCGCCATCATTCACCAGATAAAGATGCCAGTTCTGATGGGTCTGGGCGATTATACTGGCGAATGCCCGAGCCAATAGGATTGGGCGGTTTTTGGTTCTCGTCAGAATAGCAACCCGATCACCAAAAGACAGCGGCCGGTCCAGCATTTTCATGCTGGTTGGAAACAAACTGTTCATCATCTTTCCCGCAATTATTTAAGTCGCTTAGGAGAATTGCCGCATAACGCGGTCCCCATAGTGACCGAATGTCTGTTTAGCCAGGTTGCGCAGAGCGTCACGCTGCTCTACGGGCGAATTAGTGTACCAATATTTAAGGGTGCCAATTCCCCAGTGACCAGACAGTCCCTTCCGCATAGCAGCCTCATCCATGGGGATGTCGGTCGGTATGATAGGAGCGAGGACGGCATGATCAAAGGTCGAGCAATGACCGATCTCGCCAAACATTTCGACATCCCGTTTGGACGGCGAAACAGCGAAGGCGGCCATGGCCGCCCTGGCAGCTTCGGGGGTAAGGCTTTCCAGCGTCAAGGTACCGCTGGAGCCTGTCATGAAAATCTCTGCGATGGTCTCGAGCGTTCCATCCTGGAAGTGGCGCGTGATGGTTTCATACTGGGACATTTCCGCTGGGCTCTCGGATAGGAGGGCACTCCAGACACCATTCCGATTTGCGTAGGAACAGACCGTGCCGTGCGGCGCGCTATGTAACTCTTCCAGTATATCGACTGCGCTATGCAACTGGAATTGCTCGGCCAGGGGACGAAACTCGCTGCCGAATGCGGCTTCCATGAGGCCGGCGCCATAACGGTTCGTCAGGGCGTGCGGCCAAAGGCCATAATAAAACCCGCTTAGCCGCGCCGTGCCGTGCATGCGCTCCAGGACAAGCCTCAGCGACCGCTGCATGGTGCCGTGCCAGCCCATATCCACGATTGCGGACCGTCCGCCGACGCCCAGTTTCTCCTGCTCCAGATATCCGGTCAGGGCATCGTAGTTGCTCGCCAGCTTGTTATAGATGCTAGCGGCATGACGTTGAAGGATATCGCGGAAGGCGAGAAGGCTGGGCCATTCTAGCGGAGCCTCCAGCGAGCCGTAGTGGGCGACGCAATCCGCAGTCAACGCCATATTGTCAGCCAAGTCGGCGCGTTTCAAAGCCTGCAAGACCGTCGTGCGCCCGTCTGGGCTACTGCTCAGGAACTCAAGCAGGCTCAGGCTGAGCCGACCGCGGCTGCTTTCCATGTAGCCATGGGCTAGGTTGAGAGGGCGCCGAGACACATATAGATAGTGGTCTTCCGCACCCGTCTCCCTGTCCAGATTGGCTACTTGCCAAGCGCGCTGCATCAGCCAGCCATCGCGGGCGCAGAAATAAAGTTTTTCAATACGATGGTGCTGTACCCGCTGGGATAGCCATCGGATGAAACTGCCGACGACGATACCGCCCAGAACCCGCCCAACACGATGCCAATAATCTGCTTTCGTTTCGGACTGTTCCGTTTGCCGGCGGGCGCCCAAGCAGATAGACCGTTGCAGATAGGAGAATGGCAGAATCGACGGCGACAGAGGGCCAGCTACGCGCCGCTCCGACCGGGCCCTGGTAAAAATCAGCGTCTCAAGTCCGGCTTGCTCGGGACTGGCACCATCCGCCCATTCATCATCCCCGATATGCAGGAGTTTCTGGGGCAAGGGATAGTGGGCTTTTACGACCTCCCACTGGCGGCCCGAGGACTTTGTCGCCATTGTTTTGGAAGAGACGAAAAGTGCTTGCCACCCTGAATAGCCGCAGTCAGATAGTACCGTTGCTAGGAAGTCATCCGGTAGATACATATCGGAGACGAAGATGTACGGCTTGCCAATTTTCGCCAGGCGTCGCGTCAGTTCCAGCACATCGGGGACTGGCTGTAGAATCGCCCGCTCTACCGCGTATTCAATATGCTGAGCCTGGGCCAGATGCGGCGCCAAGCCGGGCATACGGCGCTCAACTTCAGCATAAATCTGATCGAAGGTAACCTCTTCTGCCCCAGTCAACTGGAATTGGCGAGCCCGCGCATCGCGCTCACCCTCTTCGCGTTCCGTAGCGAAGCCGGCTGCCACTTCGCCCAAATGCTCCGTAAGTCGCTTTTCTATTTCTGCAAATGCATCGGCAGGGCTATCCACTGTGCGTGTGAGAGCCGTGTCAAAGACGTCAAATGACACCATATCGCAATTTACGCTTCTTGAGAGCGCTAAATTGATAAATTTGTTATCAATCTTCCAGTCACGGAATAATAGTTTATCATTGCTGGCCGCCTCTCGAGTGCCCAATGGGGAATCTTTGTTCGATTCTGATATTGCCGCCAAGTTCTTACGCATCTTCTACATCTACCTATGGTTAAGATGTTGGTTTTTAAATGATAAATATATTATAGGGCAGATTTTTCAGACCTTCGGAATTATTTTACGGAATTATTGCGTGGACTTTTGAAACTGACCTCGACTGAAATTAGCAAAATATCGGGCATAGGTACAAGGGTTTAGCGCCAATGGTGCGGGGCCATCGCATTTGACCGAGGATTGCTTTTGCGTAGTCCTCGGACCAACCGGCGCGTTTTCGTCGTGCGCGGATTGCGTTGTTGTTTTTGGTGGCGTGCATGACGTTGAGGGCAAGCTGCTGTGACAAGCACGCTCTTCAAGGTGAACAGCTGCAGCAGCGCCCGCGCCGCAGTGATCTTGTTCTCGCCCGCCGCCACCGACCGCTGCCCCGCCACCATCCGGGCACCGGAGGCGAAGGCGGTGACGACATGCAGCGCCGAGCAGCCGGCGGCACGGTCGAAGGAACAGCGCAGCGAGATCGCCAGCACCCCAGCGCCGTCCTCTCCCAGATGCCCGAGGAACTGCTCAAAACACCGGGCAAACGCCACCGGCTCCAGCAAGCGGAAGATGCGAGAAAAGGTGTGGTGGCTGGGCAGCCCGCTCTTTAGTTCCAAGAACTCTTCAAACAACGCCCGCCGGTCCCGGGCGAACAGCGCGAAGGCCACGCAACTTTCCGCGCCGCAAATCGACGCCTTCAGCGCGATGGTCAGCATTTCCAGAAGGTCGTGACGACGCGCGTTCCCTGCCCGTGGATCGGGAAGGCCTTGAAAGGAAATATGAAACAGTCCTGACACCGACCGGACTCCTTCGTTGTGGACCGATAGACAGAACCCATTTCACACTCCAACGCTACCCCTCATTCCCAAATGCGATTCCCCTGGGGCCGGTCACGGAATCCCATGCCTCTTCCTCAGGTGAAGCCATAGGAAGGGCTGCGACTAAAGCAAATAATATTCACCGGCTTGCCGGACATTGACTCTCCGCTTTTATCCCCGATTGCCTGAGAATCTCATGAGAATCTTGCGAAACGGTCCCGTGATTCTCCAGAATAGAGAAGACTCTAGGGCATCTACTTGCGCATTCGCGACGCGTAAAAGATGTATTAGCTCGTCTATTTTTTGATTTTTCTCACAAATATCCCGATAATTTTTCCGCATTTCGTCTTCAAGCTTTAAAACAAATGCTCTAAGATTATTTATATCGTTGGTTTTTGACTTAATATCTTCCAGTAATGAACTATTATAAAGCGCAATCTCCTCATTTTCATTATGAATGGTATTAATAATTTTATGGAGGCTATTCAGGCGAAGCTGCGACTCAATTAAGGATCCTTGAGCCAAGGCTAAAGCGATCTCAGCTTTTTTTCTTTCGAAAATCAGCTTCTCAACTTGATGGCTGTGGCGCTTCCTGTCGGCTTTCGCTTCTTCTCGCGACCGTTCCAGGTCGGCCCGAGCCGTAAGCAGATTCGCTGTCGTTATTTCCAACTGGGCTTGCTGCATTGCCATATCGTGCAGGGCCGTCGCTAATTGGACTTCACAGTCTGCCCTCCGACGTTGAGCGTCCTGTTCCGCGGTCCGAAGTCCCTTCAGTTCGCAGTCCAGATCATGAAGCAGCGTTTCGGGTTCGGATTGTTCCATGCGCGTCGTGGGAAACGCTGCGCGGGTATTTTCGGGTGCTTCCCGCGCTAACCGTGGGGCGGTGAGGTCCGGTGGCGTCGTTTCTCCCGATCGCCAGGAATTGGCACTGGCGATGTAGTCCTGTTCCTCGACGCCCCGAGCGGCGGCCCGATAGGTCCGGAAATTGTAGAGGACTTGGCGCAGTAGGTTCATGGGGTGGACGAAGCTCAGGGGTGCTCCCTCGCGCCGGCTTTCCGGTGGCAGGCGCTGAGCCGCGATCGAATCGCGTCGCGTGAAGATTAGGCTATTTTGCGCATACCACCAATCCACGCCGTCTTGCTGCCAGATCAAAGAACGTAGGGCATCAAAACAAATATATCCCTCTCGACGAAAGTGGACGGCCCAATACTCAGCCCACTGTTCATTGACGTGTCCAGTTCCGCCTTGGAAAGGCGCGGCAGCGCCGAAAAGGATTGTGTCTCCAAGTTGCGTCAATCCTTTGACAAATTTGGCCCCACACTCGTATGGTAGGTGTTCAATGACCTCCATAGAGATGACTAGGTCAAAAGGCTCAGTCTTTTCTGGTAATTTCTCCTTGGGTATTTCATGATCCAGTGCTGTAGGGATGAAGCTTTCTTCAGGAATCTGAAGCGCTGAACGATCAACATAGTCGCCGTCGAAGCCTACAATTTTCGTGGCGCCAAGCTTTTGCGCGACATTCAGCCAAGTACCCACGCCGCAACCGACGTCGGCGACGCTGCGTGGCTGGATCCACTTGAACAGATGGTTCAGAATGATGGCCGCAGATCGCGCGCTACCGGGGGCTTGACTAGCATAAAACCCTTTATCGTATAAGTTCACGTTTTCCGTCGACCCAGGCATCAGAAACTCCCGATAGGGGTGGCAACATCAGTTAACGCCGTTGTAGGTGTCCCCGTGGGACCCAAATCAACGGGCCACCTCCCGAAGAAATGTTGGTTAAAGATGTGGGGTGTCGCTCCAAGCAGTCAAGTATCGCTTTGGATGGTATTATGATTTGCGGGGTTGGTGAAGTTTTTCAAGTGTCTCAAAAAAGGCCATCAGATCTTGTCGCGTTTTGGTTGAGGGGTGGCTCATATTAGATAATAATCAAGTCTGCTCGGTATATTTTTTTGCATTGTAAACCCATGTTTTAAAAAATAGATCGGTTATTTAATCTCCATATTTTGTAATGGTAAACACTGTAGTTCTGAGAAGGGGGAATCAACATAATGGAAAATTGCGTTCTTGTAACAGGTGGTGCTGGGTTTGTAGGAAGTCATACGTGTAAATATTTACACAGATCGGGATTCCGGCCGGTAGTGTATGATAATCTTTCGAATGGCGTTGGAGGTGCTGTGCAATGGGGCCCATTCGAAAAGGGGGAACTGAAAGATGAAGCACATTTAGACGCGATATTTGCGAAATACCGTCCTCAGGCCGTTCTCCATTTTGCGGCTTTCATCGAGGCAGGGGAGTCCGTACGCGATCCTCAGCGATTCTATCAGAACAATGTGGCGGATAGCTTGGCTCTGTTGCGCGTGATGCAGTTGCATGGCGTGGATAAAATCGTCTTTTCCTCCACAGCTGCCGTATATGGCAATCCTCTGTACACCCCTATCCCCGAAACCCACCCCTTTGCCCCGCTGAACCCCTACGGGCACAGTAAATTAATGGTGGAGCGCATACTGGCCGATATAGCCCTTGCCAAGGGCTTGGGCTATACGATTCTGCGCTATTTCAACGCGGCTGGCGCCGATCCTGAAGGTGAATTGCGGGAAAACCATCAGCCTGAAACCCATTTAATTCCACTGGTGCTGCAGGCCGCGTATGGTAAGCGTCCGAATATCGCCATCTTCGGCACTGACTATGACACACCGGACGGCACTTGCATCCGCGACTATGTCCATGTGGCCGACTTGGCTTCGGCTCATGTTTTGGCATTGAAGCGCCTGTTGTCAGGCAGCAGAAATTTGACCGCCAACCTAGGCACCGGCTGCGGCTTCTCAGTTCGGGAGGTGGTTGACACCGTTGCGCGAGTGACCAATCGTCCAATTCCTGTGCGGATTGCCGAGCGCCGACCCGGCGACCCCGCAATTCTGATTGCTGATCCTTCTCTTGCGCGGAGTGAGCTTGGATGGGCACCTGCGTACCCAGAATTGGAGCAGCAGGTTCGGCATGCCGTCAACGTCCTCAACGGTACGCGCCCCTTGCAAGGTTGATGGCTTGGCTATTTGGGGACCTGGCGGCCAGTGGCATGACCGGGCCTCCCCTCACCCCGCGTACTTCTTCACCACAGCGTACAGGAACTCCCGCCCCTCATAGAGTGATCGCACGCGGATGCGTTCGTTCAGGCCGTGGACGCCGCTGCCGTCGGGGTCGCGGAACATGCCGCTGAGGCCGTAGGTGGCGATGCCGGCGGCGTTCAGGAAGCGGCCGTCGGTGGCGCCGGTGGACATGGTGGGCACCACCGGCACGCCGGGCCACATCTTGGCCGCGACCTCCTTCACCGGGTCCAGCACCGTGGGCGTCAGGGCCGGCGGTGGGGACACGGGGCTGGGCTCGCCCACCGCCGTCACCTTGATGGCCGGATCGTCCAGCACCTTGATCAGGGTCTGGCGCACCTCCTCCAGCGGCTGGCCCGGCAGGATGCGGCAGTTGACGTTGGCCTGGGCGTGCTGCGGCAGGGCGTTGGGCGCGTGGCCGGCGGTCGCCATGGTGGCGACGCAGGTGGTGCGCAGCGTGCTGTTCCAGCCCGGGTCCTGGCTGACGCGCGCGATGGCCGCCGGGTCGGGGTTGTCCTTGGTGATGGCGATCATGTCGGCCCCGACCGCGCCGCCGATGACCGGGGACAGGGCGGTGAAATAGGCCTTGGTCACCGGGTTCAGCGCCACGGGGAAGTCAAAGGCCGCCAGCCGGTTCAGGCCCGCCGCTAGATGATAGATGGCGTTGTCCTTGCTGGGCCGCGAACTGTGGCCGCCGGGGTTGGTCGTCTCCAGCGTGAAGTCCTGGTAGACCTTCTCCCCCGCCTGGATTTCCAGCGCCAGGTATTTGCCATCCTTGTCCAGGCGGCCACCCGCCCCCTCGTTCAAGGCGAATTCCGCGTCCAGGGCGTCGCGGTCGTGGGCCAGCAGGTACTGCACGCCGTCGAAAGTGTCGCTGGTTTCCTCGCCGCAGGTCAGCGCCAGTTTGATGGTGCGCTTGGGCCGGAACCCTTCCTGGCGGAGGCGGACCAGCAGGTCGGCGAAGACGGCGGCCATGGCCTTGTCGTCGCTGCTGCCGCGCCCGTAGAAATAGCCGTTCTCCTCCACCAGGGTGAAGGGATCGCGCTGCCAATCCTCGCGCTTGGCCTCCACCACGTCGATGTGGGCCAGCAGCAGGATGGGCTTGGCCGCCGGATCGCTGCCGGGCAGCACCGCCGCCAGCGCGCCATCCTTGGGCCGCCCTTCCGGCACCAGCACGCGCACGTCGCTTTTCTTCAGGCCGATGGCGGTCAGGCGGTTGGCGACGGCCTGGGCCGCCGCCGTGCAGCTGCCCGACGACAGGGTGGTGTTGGTCTGCACCAGCTGCTGGTACAAGTTACGAAAGGCCACCCAGTCGGGCCGGGTCAGGTCGACCGTGATGCCTTGGGTGCCCGGGACCGACTTGCCCGCGTCCGCCGCGAACGCCATGCCGCTCATGCTGAGGCTCAGCGCCGTGCCCAGGGCCAAGGTGGGGGCCAAGGTGGGGGCCAATGCCGCCCATCGCGTCATCATCTTCATCGCCTGCCGTTTCCGATGTTCTTGTCAGCAGGAAGAATAGATAACGGTTTCAGGCCCCTGGCAAGCGTGCTGTCCCCCGCTGGCCGCCTTTAGCGGTCCAGCCCCTGGCTGACGCAGTTTGCGCCGGCCGTCACCGGGTTGCAGCGCGCCGCCCCACCGCCCGGCAGGCTGACGACGAAGCCGGTCGCGGCCGGTTCAGACGCCGGATAGTCCGTGCTGACCATTTGCGCGCCGCTACCCAGCGCCATGTCGCGCCGGCGGGTGTCGTTGGCCCGCGCCTCCTTGGTGTCGGCGTCCGACCGGGTGCGGACCAGATAGCCCTGGCGCACCAGGGCGGTGATGGCATCGCCGGGGCCGTCGTTCATCTCGATGAAGGCGGCATCGTCGCTGGCGACGCCATTGGGATCGACCTTGGCGTTGGTGAAGGCGACACGGCCCTTCAGGCTGGGATGACCCTCCAGATAACGGGCGCTGATGGCGCGCTGGTCCAGCAGGAAGACGACCTTGCCGCGCGCCTCCTCCAGGCTGGGCCAGCCGCGCGTCCGGATGGCGGCGTTCAGGGTGGCGGCATCGCCCCGCACCCGGTCGGGGGTGATGATCTCGTCCGCCTTGAACACCGACAGGATCTCGCGGTCCAGCGCGTCCAGGCTGGCGGGGGTCAGCGCCTCCGGCGTCACCGTGGGGAAGGACAGGGACAAGGTCTCCTCCTTCGTTTCCAGTAGGATGAACAGGGGGACATGGCCCGGATGCGCCTGGGACCAGGCGCGGATTTCGGCCAGGCAGGCGGTGAAGGGCTGGCAGGTGCTGCGGTAGTCCACATCCTGGACATGCATGACCTTGAAGCCCGGCTTGTCCATCAGGTGGTTGGGATCGAAGGGCGGGTCCGCCGGCAGGCCCGCCCGCGCCGCCAGGCCGGGGCCGGCGGGATGGGCGTACAGGCCGCCCTTGCTGTCGGCGAAGATGTCCAGTTCCACCTGGCGCACCCCGGCCGACAGCTGCGACGTCAGAGCTTGGTGGCGGTAGTCCAGGGCCGCGTAAAGCTCGGGGCGGGTCTTCTGCCACAGCACCGACTCGCTGGCGGCGATGCCGGCGTGATAGCTGTTGTGGGTGCCGATGACCTGGATCTGGTTCATGGCCACCGCACCCGTGGCGGGCTTGTTCTCCGGGGCCTGGGCGGCGCACGCGGCAAGGGTAAGGGTGGCGGCGCCGGCCAGCAGCAGCGAACGGGGGAGAGGCATGGGAAGGCTTTCTCGAAAGGGTTCGGGGCGAAGGCTTAACCGCGTTTGGTTTCAGGACCGTGACGGCCTCAGGGCTGCGACGCTGGGACACACAGCATGGGCCGGTCAGCCGTCGTGTCGGACAGGGAGGGTGGCGGCGTGCCCGTCCCCCAGCGCGTGGGCTCCGGCCCCATGACCAGCTCCAGCACGCCGCCGTCCTTGATCTGGCCATGGCGGAACCAGTTGGTTTCCAGCGGCTGGCCGTTCAGGGTGGCGGACTGGACGTAGCGGTTGAACCGCTCCGCATCCAGATTATGGGCGATGACGCGGAAGTGCTTGCCCTCGCCCAGGTCCAAGTCGGCTTCGGGGAAGCTGGGCGTGCTGATCAGGTAGACATCCTGGCCGGCGACGGGGAAGAAGCCCAGCATCTGGAAGATCAGCCAGCTGGACATGGCGCCGGAATCGTCGTTGCCGGGAATGCCGCCGTGGGTGCCCAGGAATTCCCGTTCCAGGGCGTAGACCGTCATGTCGGCGGTGCGGTCGGGCCGGCCGATCCAGTTGTAGTAGAGCGGCAGCAGGAAGCCCGGCTCGTTCGACATGTCGAAATGCCGCTTCAGGAACAGCGTGTCCAGCCGGCGCAGGAAGCCGGCCTTGCCGCCGGACAGGGCCACCAGCCGCGCCACGTCATGGGGCGCGTACAGCGAATAGGTCCACTCATCCCCCTCATAGAAGAAGTCGGGCCAGGTGCCGCGCTTCAGGGTGTTGGGCTCGGCCCAGCTGCCGTCCGGGTTGCGGGGCCGCAGGAAGCCCTTCACCCCCTCCTTCACCAGGGCGGGGTCCCATAGGTTGGACCAATTGCCGGAGCGCTGGGCGTACAGCTTGGCCTCTTCGCGTCGCCCCAGCCCGCAGGCCAGCGTGGCGATGGCGAAGTCGTCGTAGGCATATTCCACGGTGCGGGAGCCTGACCGCTCGTTGGCCAGGCTGAGATAGCCCTTGGCGTTGTATTCCATCAGGCCGCCGCGGCCCCATTTGCGCGGGTCCTGGGGCGGCACCTCTGCATCCTTGCGCATGCCGGCATAGGCGGTCTTGTAGTCGATGCCGGTCAGGCCCTTCACATAGGCGTCGGCGATTACCACTTCGGCGTTGCTGCCGCCCTGGGTGCGGCCGGTGTCGTTGCCGCTGCGCCCATCGGGCAAATAGCCCTCATGCCGGTAGATGTCGACCAGCGACCGCACCAGGTCGCGCTGCCGCTCCGGCGCGATCAGGGTGAGCAGGGGGCCGGAGGTGCGGAAGGTATCCCACAGGGTGTAATAGTCATCGTAATAGGGCTCGGTCGAGGTCCAGCTGGGGTTCTCGCCCGTGCGGTCCGAGGGCATCAGCATGGTGTGATAGAGGGCGGTGTACAGCTGGCGGCGCTGGTCATCGCTGCCGCCCGTCACGGCGATGGGCGACAGCGCCCTGTCCCAGGCGGCGGTCGCCTGGGCGCGGATGGCGTCGAAGTCCCAGCCGGGCGCCTCCTTCTCCACAGTGCGGTGGGCCTGGGCGGCGCTGACGAAGGACAGTCCCACCTTCACCTGCACCACCTCGCCCGGTTGGGCATTGAAATCGAAGCTGGCGCCGATGGGCTGGTCGCCGTCCACCGTGGCGGTGGCATCCGGGGATGGCGGCCCGCCTGCCCAGGTGCGCACCCGGGCTGGGACGTGATCGACCTCCATATGGAAATAGACCTGGTACTCGCCACCCTCGTTCCAGCCGCCGGTGTAGCGGCCCACGCCCTCGATCGCGGTGGGGGAGATGACCTTGAGCTCAGCCCCCAGGAACTTTTGGGATTCCGACCCCGGCCCCTTGTTCAGGATGGCCGCCAAGTTGACGGTTATATGGGCGTCGCCGCCGGTCAGGAAGGTGTAGCGGTGCAGGCCTACGCGCGGCGTGGCCGTCAGCTCCACCCGCGTCTGGTAGCGGGTCAGGGTCGCGGCGTAATAGCCGACCTTGGCCACCTCATCCACCCGCACCGACTTGATGTCGGCCGGGATGACCTCGCCAGTGACGGGGGCCACCAGGATGTTGCCGTACTTGCCGGAGGCGCCGCTGAGGTGCAGGTGGCTGAACCCCAGCACCCGTCCCGTCCCGGCATAACCGGAGCCGATGTGGAAGCCGTCGAAGGTCTCCATATCCGGGCCCACCTTGACCATGCCGAAGGGCAGGGCGGCGCCCACGAACACCTCCCCGCCCCAGTCGATGCCGAGGTAGGGGTAGACCGCGTCGCTGGGCCCGGCGGCCCGCGCGGGCCCGGTGGTCCAGGCCAGCAGGATGGTCGAGACCAGCAGCATCTTCTTCAACATCGGCATCGCTCCGTCGGATGGCAGATGGCGGACAGGAGGTATCGTCAGAAGCCGACGGTGACGGTGCCCATGTAGTTGCGACCCGGCAGATAGTAGAAGGTGGGGTTGGTCAGGTTGCCGCTGCCCTCGGTGGCCGTGCGGTTGTTGAACAGGTTGTTGATCATGAAGCTGACCTTCAGCCGGTCGCCCATCTTGTACCCCACCACCACGTCGCTGAACTGATAGTCGGGCAGCTTGACGTTGGGGTTGTTGTCGGCGCGCTGGCCGGTGCCGGCATAGCGCGTGCCGACATACTTGGTCAGGAAGGACCCGAACCAGTTGTCCTTGTCGTACATCAGGCCATAGGCCAGGGTGCTGCTGGGGGCGTTGGCGATCTGAAGGCCGGTGGCCTTGACGGCGGCGCTGTTCAGGCTGCCGTTGGCGGTGACGGCCAGGCCCTCAATCAGGGTGTAGGTCACCTCCGCCTCGATGCCCTTGTAGATGACGCCGCCCTGGTTGAAATACACCGTGGTGTTGGCGATGCCGTTCACCGTTTCCAGGTCGCTGCTGACCTTGTTGCGGAAGTTGATGTAATAGCCGTCGATATCGGCCACCAGCCGGTCAGTCTTGTAGACGAAGCCGGTCTGGTAATTGATGGTCTGCTGCGGGCTGACGCGGTTGGCGCTGGACCCGGTGCTTTCCAGCACGCTGACCTGCGGCGCCTGGAAGCCCATGGCCCACTGGGCGTACACCGCCATCTGGTCGTTCAGGCGGTAGTTGACCATGGTGGAGCCCAGGTCGGCGCTGTAATCCCCCCGGTTGGTGTAAGGGGCGAAGTTCAGCGCCCCCTGGAAGGTGCGCGAGAAGTCGATGTGCTTGAAGCCGGGGATGATGGTCAGGTCCGGCAGCGGATGCCATTCCAGCTCCACGAACGGTTGGGTCGTGTCGCTTTCCGTGATGTAGTTGTTGATGACGCTGCCGAATTTCCGGTAGGGCGTCAGGGCGGTGATGACCCCGGTGGCCAGGTTGTAGGATTGCTGGAACTGGGTGTCGCGGGCATGTTCCGCCCAGATGCCGGTGCGGATCGTGGTGGTGAGGAAGCCCTCGCCCACGTCCTTTTCCAGCTTGGCGATATCGCCCCACGCCCGGTAATACCCCTGGTTATGGGCACCGGGCACGCCGCTGGACAGCAGGGCCGCGTTGGGGGTGGCGCCGGTCTGGTCGGCGCCGGCGATGGCCTTGTCATCCAGGGCGTAGGTGTAGGCCTTGTTGTCGAGGCGCAGGAAGCCCAGGTCGCTTTGCACCCCGATATATTCAAAGTCCGCCTTGCGGTGGTCGACGTTATAGTCCCGGTATTGCTGTGAATTGGGGTCGTCGTTCAGGTTGGCGAAGGACTTGCCGAACTTGGCGGTGGCCGCCCGCGTCTGCTGGGTGAAGTTGTTCCAGGTCAGGTCGCTGTAATCGGCGAACAGGGTGACGGTGGTGCCGGCGCCCACGGGCTGCTGCACTTTGACCAAGGCGTTGTCGCGGTTCAGGCCGGCATAGTTCAGCAAGCCGTCCGACTGGGTGTGGTCATAGTCCAGCAGGACGCGGGTGCCCTGGGTGTCGGCGATGGCGCCCGTGTTCACGGCGCCGTTGCCTTCAAAGCCGCCGCCGCTGCCGAAGCCCACCATGGCCTTGCCACCGAAGCTCTCCGCCGGGGAGTTGGAGGACAGGGCCATGGTGCCGCCGAAGGTGGCGTTGCCCACCGTGCTGGCGGTGCCGGGGCCGCGGTCCACCACCACATGGTCCAGGGTGGGGGCCGGGAAGAACGAGGTGGTGGCATGGCCGAAGGCGTTGGGATCGCCGAAGGGGATGCCGTCGAAGGTGACGTTGTACTCACCGTCCTGGAAACCGCGCACCGTGGCGTTCTTGCTGGACAGGCCCATGCCGTTGGGGCTGGAACTGCTGGCGCTGGGCGCGAACTGGGCGATCGCCAGATAGTCGGATATGGGCGAGGCCACGTCCTGGATGAAGTGGCTGTTCAGCAGCGATTGCGGTTGCACCGCCGACAGTGAGGCCTGGCCCACCGCCAGATTGGTGGCCGTGCCCCGCTCCCGGTTCGCGCTGATCACCAACTCGGGCGTCGTGGCGTCGGCGTTGGCCGTGGCATCGGGCGTATCCGCGGCGGTGACGTCGGCGGCGCGGGCGACCGAGGGGGCGATCAGGGGGGCTGCCAGCGCCAGGACGGACGCGCTGAGCATAAGCAGGCGGCGCATAAGGGGCTCCATCAGGTCAAAGGGGGCCATTCACCCATCCGGATGGAATGGGCGTGGCCGGTTCTGGTTGGGACGACGTCCAGCCGGGAGGGCGGACGCGTCCTGGCGATAGGAAGGAAAATTGAAAAATTAAAATGACACCAAAGCATCATCCTCGCGAAAGAGGATGAATGTCATAAAGACCAAGATTTATTGCGGCACGCGCCCGAATTGCGGGTTCATGCGCTAATCACAGGCGGGCAAATGCCAGCCGGACCCAAATCCACCTAAAGATGTTTTGTCGTTTTTTGAGCGCTATGTCGTTCGGTAGCGAAAGCTACTGAATAACTATTGCCGATTTATGTCGGTGTTGCTTAATTTATTGGAACAAGGAAGGCGTGTCTTGGTCGTAGCGGGATGCCACCAAAGCGTTCCTGTCCGGTGGCCGCGTCAGTTCGCGGCGGCCAGCGCCGCCTCGCGCTCGGCGAACTTGGCGAAGTAGCGGACGACCATGTCCGCGATTTCCCGGTTGATCAGGTTGTCGTCCAGGCCGGGCTCGTCGAACACCATTTCCGTGGCGCTGTACATCACCTCGACCGCCAACCGGGTGGCGAGGCGCAACTCGGTGTCACTGGTATGCGGGTAATGGCCACGGATTTCCTGAAAGGACCGCTCGGCCACGAAATTATGGGATTCCAGGCGCAGTTGCTGCAGCGCCGGAACGGCGCGCAATGCCCGCAGGACCCAGACGCCCCCCAGGCAATTCCGCGCGATGTCGTTGGTGACCTCCTGAATCTGGCGCAGGCGGTCGGCTTGCTGCTCCGGCGTGTCCTGCGTCGGCATCGGATGGCTGGCCTTCACCCAGGCAATGTAGGCGGCGTTCATCCGCTCCATCATCCGGACGCCCAGTTCCTTCAGCACGGCGTATTTGTTGGGGAAGTAACGGTACAGCGCGGGTGGCGTCAGGCCGGCGCGGGCGCAGATCAGGTTGGTGGATAGCCGTTCAATGCCAACCTCGCCTAACAGCAGGGCGGCGGCCGACAGGATCGTCTCCACTGTATCGATGGACCGCTTCTGGACCGGCGTCTGCTTTTTGCTGAGATCCGGCATGGGTGTCGCGTCGATAGGGCGGGACGGCATTGCTTGTCCTGGGCTGCGGCCTTTGGTGCCGGAGTTTCATTGCATCAACGGGGGGAAACGCAGCCGCACTCTAGGGGGCGGCCGGGGCGTGTTCAAGCGCTGGCGCCGGACCGGCTTTCATCCCTCAAAATTTTGCGCATACTCTCCCGCAAAACAAGGTTCGACAGTTGGGAGAGCTTCATGATCGATCGTCGTCAATTCCTGGCCGGCGGTACCGCCGCCGTCGCCGTGTCGTCCGCCCTGCCCGTGTGGGCGCAAGGGGCTGGCGCCTCGCTGACCGCCCTGCTCGAAACCTTTTTCCAGGAGGATTTGCGGCGCCGGCCCGAGGCGGCGACCAACCTGGGCCTCGATACCGGGGAGCTGTCCGCCTTGCGTGGCCGCCTGGCCGACCGTTCCGCCGCCGGCCTGGCCGCGGAGCGTGAGGCCACGGCCAGCCAGATGCGGCGCCTGGCCAGCATCGACCGTCGCGCCCTGGCCGGCATCGATGCCGTCAATTACGACTGCGTCGCCTATGTCCTGTCCAACCGCCTGGAAACGTACAAGCGCTTCGACTTCGGCCGGCCGGGCGAACGCTCCCCCTACGCCATCAGCCAGCTGACCGGCTGCTATCAGTCCACCCCCACCTTCCTGGATACCAAGCACCCCATCACCGGCAAGGACGACGCCGAGGCCTACCTGTCGCGGCTGGAGGCCTTCGCCACCGCGCTGGACCAGGATACCGAGCGCCTGGACCATGACCGGGGCGTGGGCGTGGTGGCGCCGGATTTCCTGTTGGACACGACCCTGACCCAGATGCGCGCCCTACGCGTCGACGCCGGCACGTCGGATCTGGTGGCCTCCGTGGCGCGCCGGACCAAAGCCAAGGGCATAGAGGGCGACTGGGCCGCCCGCGCCGCCGGCATCTACACGTCCAAGGTGCTGCCGGCCCTGGACCGCCAGATCGCGGCGGTGGAGGCCGCGCGCAAGCAGGCGACGCACGACGCCGGCGTCTGGCACGTCAAGGACGGCGACGCCTGGTATGTCGACGGCCTGCGCGCCAACACCACCACCACCTTGTCCCCGGAGGAGGTGCACAAGATCGGCCTGGACCAGGGCCGGGAGATCACCGCCCGACTGGATGCCGGGCTCAAGGCGCAGGGGCTGACCCAGGGCACGGTGGGCCAGCGCATCAAGGCCCTGTACCAGGATCCCGCCTCCTTCTATCCCAAGACGGAGGAGGGGAAGGCCCAGCTCATCGCCGACCTGGGTGTCCGCCTGGCCGATGTGGTCGGCCATCTGCCCCGCTACTTCTCAACCCTGCCCAAGGCCAAGGCGGAGGTGAAACCGGTGCCGCCGCAGATCGATGCCGGTGCGCCGCTGGCCTACTACCAGTCGCCCTCGCTGGATGGGAACCGCCCGGCCGCCATCTATTTCAACCTGCACGACACCGGCGAATGGCCCAAATGGGCCCTTCCCACCACGCTGTACCACGAGGGCATCCCCGGCCATCATCTGCAGGTGGCTCTGGCGCAGGAGACGGCGGGCATCCCCCGCTATCGCTCCAACATGTTCTTCTCCGGCTATGGCGAGGGCTGGGCCCTGTATGCCGAGCAACTGGCGGATGAAATGGGCCTCTACGACAAGGAACCCATGGGCCGGATCGGTTATCTGAAGTTTCTGCTGTTCCGCGCCGGCCGCTGCGTCATCGACACCGGCATGCACCACAAGCGGTGGAGCCGGGAAAAGGCCGTGCGATACATGGTCGAACTGACGGGCGACACCGAAAGCGCGATGACGCGGGAAACCGACCGCTACTGCGCCTGGCCGGGCCAGGCCTGCAGCTACAAGATCGGCCACACCATGTGGCTGCGCCTGCGTGACCAGGCGAAAAAGGAACTGGGGCCAAAGTTCGACATCCGCGAGTTCCACCATGCCGGCCTGTCATCCGGCAGCATGCCCTTGGACGTGCTGTCCCTTGTCATCCAGGACTACATCACGGCGCGCAAGGCGTGAGGCTGGGATAGACACTTGAGAGCCACCCCCCACCCGTGGAACGCTGGTCATCCACGGGTGGGGGCCATCAAGGCTCAGTTCGCGGCGGCCTCCACGGTCGGCGCTGTCTCCGACCCGCCCAGCACCTTGAACAGGGTGACCCGGTTTTCCAGCAGCGAGAGCTGCACGGAAATGCGGTTCTGCTGGGCGCTGTACAGGCTGCGCTGGGCGTCCAGCAGGGTCAGGAAGCTGTCGACGCCCCGTTCGTAGCGCTTGTTCGACAGGTCGTAGGTCAGTTGGCTGGACTTCACCAGCGAGGTCTGGGCCGTCAGTTGACGGTCCAGCGTGCCGCGGGCGGCCAGGGCGTCCGCCACCTCGCGGAAGGCGGTCTGCACAGCCTTCTCATAGTTGGCCACGTCGATGTCGCGGGTGGCCTTGGCGGAGTCCAGGTTGGCCTGGTTCTTCCCGTTGTCGAAGATGGGCACGCTGATGCTGGGGCCGAAGCTCCAGGCGCTGCTGCCCGGGGCGAACAGGTCGGTCAGGCCGGCGCTGGCCGTGCCGTAGCTGCCCGTCAGCGTGATCTGCGGGAAGAAGGCGGCCCGGGCGGCGCCGATGTTGGCGTTGGCCGCCTTCAGCGTGTGCTCCGCCTCGCGGACGTCCGGCCGGCGCAGCACCAGGTCGGACGGCAGGCCGGCAGGCAGGTCGCCAAGCACGTCCTGGTCGTCCAGGCTGGCGCCCTCGATCTCCGCGTCGGTCAGGGGCGCCCCGACCAGCAGTTCCAGGGCGTTGCGGTCCTGCGCCACCTGGCGGGTGTATTGCTCCAGGTTGGCGCGGGCGGTGTCGACGGAGGTCTGCGACTGCGCCAGGTCCAGGGCGGAACTGCTGCCCCGATCGAACATGCGCTTGTTGCGGTTGTACGTCTCCTCCTGGGTGCGGAGGGTGTCCTGCGTCAGGGCCAGCAACTGGCGGTCCGACACCAGGGTCAGGTAGGCGTTCGCCACCTCCGCGATCAGGGACAGGCGGGTGGTGGCCGTGGCCTCCGCCGTCGACAGGTACTGTTCCAGTGCCTGCTGCGACAGGCTGTGGACCCGGCCGAACAGATCCAACTCGTACGAGGTGACGCTGACCTGCGCCTGGCTCGAATTGTAGGTGATGCCCTTGGTGCCGGAGCCCGAGGCGCCTGCCGACGCCCCCTGGGCACCCAGGGCGGAGATGGGCGTACGGGCCCGGGTGGTGCTGCCGCCGGCGTTCAGCGTCGGCAGGGTGGCCGCATCCTGCACACGGTAGTTTGCCCGCGCCACTTCGATGTTCAGCAGGGCCACGCGCAGGTCGCGGTTGTTCTCCAGCGACTTGGCGATCAGGGCCTGCAGCCGGGGACCGCGGAACACGGCCTTCCAGCTGTCGGGGCCTTGCAGGGGCGAGGGCTTGCCGGGCGCATCCGCCGGTTCATACGCTTGGCCGGTGGGCCAGGCGTTGGGAACCGGGCTTTGCGGCCGGGTGTAGTCCGGCGCCAGGGAGCAGGCCCCCAGCGAGGCGGTGGTCAGCAGCAGGGCGGTGAAGGCCGCGATGCGCTTGGGGATCGAAAACACGGTCATCACGGATGTCCTGCGGTGTCATGGCCCGGGGCGGTGGGGGCGGGCGTGCCCGAGGCGGGGGTGCCGGGGGAGGGCCGCTTGCCGAAGCGCCGGAGGACCGAGACGAAGAAGACGGGAACGAAGAAGATGGCGAGGAAGGTGGCCGAGACCATGCCGCCCATCACGCCCACGCCGATGGCGTTCTGCCCGCCGGAGCCGGCGCCGTTGGCCACGGCCAGCGGCAACACGCCCAGGATGAAGGCGAAGGACGTCATCAGGATGGGACGCAGACGCTGCCTGGCGGCGGTGACCACGGAGGTGATCAGGTCGTGCCCGGCCTCATACTGTTCCTTGGCGAACTCCACGATCAGGATGGCGTTCTTAGCGGACAGGCCGATGGTCGTCAGCAGGCCGACCTGGAAGTAGACGTCGTTGTCCAGGCCGCGCAGCCAGGCCGCGGCCACCGCGCCGATGACGCCCAGCGGCACCACCAGCATGACCGACACCGGGATGGACCAGCTTTCATACAGGGCCGCCAGGCAGAGGAAGACGATGGCCAGCGAGATGGCGTAGAGGGCGGGGGCCTGCGAGCCCGACAACCGTTCCTCGTAGGACAGGCCGGTCCACTCGTGCCCGATCCCCGGGGGCAGCTTGGCGGCCAGCCTTTCCATCTCCGCCATCGCCTCGCCCGTGCTGTGGCCGGGGGCCGGCACGCCCTGGATGTCGCGCGACGACACGCCGTTGTAGCGCTCCAACTGGGGTGAGCCGTACTGCCAATGGGCCGTGGTGAAGGAGGAGAACGGGACCATCTGGTTGCTGGACCCCCGCACGTACCAGCGGCTGATGTCGCTGGGCAGCATGCGGAAGGGGGCGTCCGCCTGGGCGAAGACCTTCTTCACGCGGCCCTTGTCGATGAAGTCGTTGACGTAGGACGAACCCCAGGCGGTGGACAGGATGCCGTTGATGTCGGACAGCGACAGCCCCAGGGCCGTGGCCTTGGTCTGGTCGACCTTCACCCGCAGCTCTGGAACATCCTCCAGGCCGTTGGGGTGAACCTGCATCAGCACGGGGCTTTGCGCCGCCATGCCCAGCAGCTGGTTGCGCGCGGCCATCAGCTTTTCATGGCCCAGGCCGGCCCGGTCCACCAGTTCGAAGTCGAAGCCGGAGGCGTTGCCCAGCTCGATCACCGCCGGCGGCAGGATGGTGTAGATGGAGGCGTCGCGATAGGCCATCAGCTTCATCATCGCCCGCTGGGCGATGGCGCCGGCCTTCTGGTCGGCCCGGGAGCGTTGTGACCAGTCGCGCAGGTTGACGAAGGCGAAGGCGGAGTTCTGGCCACGGCCGGCGAAGTTGAAGCCCACCACCGTGAACAGGCCGGCCACATTGTCCTTCTCATCGACCAGGAAGTGCTTTTCCATGGCCTTGGCCGCTTCCAGCGTGCGCTCGGCGGTGGCGCCGGGCGGCGTGGCGGCCTGCACGAACAGGAAGCCCTGGTCCTCATCGGGCAGGAAGCCGCTGGGGATGCGCATGAACAGGAAGACCATGCCCGCGACGATGACGCCATAGACCAGCAGATAGCGCAGCGTGCGGCGGCTGACATGGCCGACGGCGTTGCCATAGCCGTTGGACAGGCGGTTGAAGCCGCGGTTGAACCAGCCGAAGGGGCCGGTTTCCACGGCACCGCTGCCATGGTGGGCGGCGGGCTTCAGCAGGGTTGCGCAGAGGGCCGGGGTCAGGACCAGGGCCACCAGCACCGACAGGCCCATGGCCGACACGATGGTCAGCGAGAATTGGCGGTAGATGGCGCCGGTGGACCCGGAGAAGAAGGCCATGGGCACGAACACGGCCGACAGCACCAGGGCGATGCCGATCAGGGCGCCGGTGATCTGGCCCATGGATTTGCGCGTGGCCTCACGGGGGGACAATCCCTCCTCCGCCATCACGCGCTCCACGTTCTCCACCACCACGATGGCGTCGTCGACCAGCAGGCCGATGGCCAGCACCATGGCGAACATGGTCAGCGTGTTGATGGTGAAGCCGAAGGCCGACAGCACGCCGAAGGTGCCCAGCAGCACCACCGGCACGGCGATGGTGGGGATCAGCGTGGCCCGCCAGCTCTGCAGGAACACGAACATGACGATGAAGACCAGGACGATGGCTTCCAGCAGCGTCTCGACCACGTCATGGATGGACAGGCGCACGAACGGCGTCGTGTCGTAGGGATAGGCGACCTCCAGCCCCTCGGGGAACAGGGGGCGCATTTCGTCGATCTTGGCCTTGATGGCCTTTTCGACCTGCAGCGCGTTGGCGCCGGTGGTCAGCTTGATGGCCAGGCCGGCACCGGGATGACCGTTATAGCGCGCCTGGGTCTCATAGCTGTTGCTGCCCAGTTCCACCCGCGCCACGTCCTTCAGCAGGACCTTGGACCCGTCCTGGTTCACGCGCAGGATGATGTCGGCGAACTGCTCCGGCGTTTCCAGCCGGGTCTGGGCGATGATGGTGGCGTTCAGCTGCTGCCCCTGGACGGAGGGCAGACCGCCGACCTGGCCGGCGGACACGGCCTTGTTCTGCACGCTGATGGCGTTGGTCACGTCGGCTGCCGTCATCTGAACGGCCGCCAGCTTGTTCGGGTCCAGCCAGACGCGCATGGCGTGCTGGGGCCCGAACAGGGTGATGTCGCCAACGCCGTCCAGGCGGCTGATGGGATCCTGCAGGTTGGACGCGACGAAGTCGCCGACATCGGTGTCGTTCAACTGCCCGGTGGGGGAGTAGAAGGCCAGCACCATCAAGAAGTTCTTGGCGGACTTGCTGACCTGCACGCCCTGCTGCTGCACTTCGGTGGGCAGCAGCGGCGTCGCCAGCTGCAGCTTGTTCTGCACCTGCACCTGGGCGATGTCGGGGTCGGCCTCGGCGTTGAAGGTCAGGGTGATGGTGACGTTGCCCGAGCTGTCGCTGGTCGAGCTCATGTAGCGAAGATGATCGATGCCGTTCATCTTCTGCTCGATCACCTGGGTGACCGTGTCCTCCAGCGTCTTGGCCGAAGCGCCGGGATAGCTGGCGGTGATGGCCACGGAGGGCGGCGCGATGCGGGGGAACTGCTCGATGGGCAGGCTGTTGATGGCCAGCGCGCCCGCCATCATGATGACGATGGCGATGACCCAGGCGAAAACGGGCCTGTCGATGAAGAATTTTGACATGGGGTGGCCCTGCCTTACAGCGGCTGCGGGGTGGCGGGGGCGGCCGCCTGGGGCTTCACCTCATCCGCCTTCACGTCCGCGCCGGGACGCAGGCGCTGGACGCCTTCCACCACCACGCGGTCGCCGGCGTTCAGGCCGCCGGTCACCACCCACTTGTTGCCCTGCGCCTGGGTGGTGGTGACGGGGCGGACGGTCGCCTTGTTGTCCTGGCCCACCACCCAGACGGTGGTGCCGCCGTCGGCGCCGCGCACCACGGCCTGTTGCGGCACCAGCATGGCCTGGTCGCGCACGCCTTCCTCGACCCGCGCCCGCACGAACAGCCCTGGCAGCAACTCCGCCTTGGGGTTGGGCACGGTGGCGCGCAGCGTGACCATGCCCGTGGTCTGGTCCACGGTCACGTCCGCGAATTGCAGGCGGCCAGGCTCGCCATAAGGTTGGTCGCCCAGGCCGTCGATCAGCAGGCTGATGGGGGCATCACCCGCCGTGGCGCCCTTCACATGGCCGGCGGCGATCTCCTGGCGCAGCCGCAACAGGTCGACGCTGGACTGGGTGACGTCGACATACATCGGGTCCAGCTGCTGCACCGTGGCCATGGCCGTGGTCTGGTCGCTGGTGACCAGGGCGCCCTCCGTCACGGAAGAGCGGCCGATGCGACCGCTGATGGGGGAGTAAACGCGGGTGTAGTCCAGGTTGATCTGGGCGGTCTTGACCTGGGCGCGGGCGGCGTCCACCGCCGCCAGGTCGGTCGCCAGGCTGGCCGTGATGTCATCGTAATCCTGCTTGGACACGGCATTCACGGTCACCAGGTCGGCATAGCGTTCCGCCTTGGCCTTGACCGACTTCACCGTGGCCTCCGCCTGGGCCAGGCTGGCCTTGGCGCTGGCCAGCGCCGCCTCATAGGGGGCGGGGTCGATCTGGTACAGCTGCTGGCCGGCCTTCACGTCACCGCCCTCGGTGAACAGTCGCTTGAGAATGACGCCGCTGACCTGCGGGCGCACCTCGGCGACGCGGAAGGCGGAGGTGCGGCCGGTCAGTTCCGTCGACAGGGTCACGGGCTGCGGCGTCACGGTGACGACACCCACGGAGACAGGGCCCTGGGGCGGCGGCGCTTGCTTCTTCTCGCCGCATCCGGCCAGCGTGATCGCCGCGACCGACAGCGTCGCCACCATGGCCACCTTAGGAATGTTGAGTGTCATCAATGCCTCTTCGACGAAAGCCCGCCCCCAACCCTGCCTGTCTGGATGTCGGCGAAAACGCACCTCAGTCAGGAACAAACCGGAAGTGGTAAGTGAACGGGGAAAAAGATAGGCAAGGGTGCATCGTACGGAAGCCCTGACCTTGCCGAATGGTGGTTTCGTACTGTATTATACAGTACAGTCCTGTGATGTGCGTCACCGGGCCATTGATTAAGCTATGAAATTACGATGACCAGCCCCTCACGCCACGCCGCGCCTGCTTCCAGCTATCCTTCTGAGACAGCCTCCCTCCCGGCCGCGGCATCCCCGTCGCAGCCGCCATCACCCCCATCGGATGCGCCCAAGCTGGGACGCCGGGCGGAGGCGCGGCGGGCCGCCATGATGGATGCCGCGCTGAAGGTCTTCATGGAAAAGGGGTTCGAGCGCACGACCCTGGGCGACATCGTCGCCCTGTCCGGCGGTTCCCGCGCCACGCTCTACGACCTGTTCGGCGACAAGGAGGGCTTGTTCCTGGCGGTGCTTGATGTCGTCACGGCCCACATCAGCCAATTGATGAACGACATCGCCGAAAGCTGCGGCCCGCCGGAGGAGGTGCTGCTGCAATTCGGCACCTCGTTGCTGGAGGCGCTGGTGCAGCCCGATGTCATGGCCATGAACCGCATCCTGGTAGCGGAGGGCCGGCTGTTCCCCGATCAGTTGGAAGGTTTCTTCCGCAGCGGGCCCGACCAGGCCCGCGGCAAGGTCGCGGGCTATCTGCGCCGGGCGGCGGATCAGGGGGTGATCGTGGTGGACGATCCCATGACCGCCGCGCACATCTTCTTCGGCATGGTTACGGCGGGATATTCGTTCGAAGGGCAGATCAATCCGGCCCGCCTGGGCGACGCCGCGGACCGCCACGAATATGTCCAGCAGGTCGTGCGGCTATTCCTGCGGGGCCTGTGCCCCCGCTGACACCCCCCTCGTGAAGGCTCAGTCCTGGCGCGAGGCCTTCTGGTTCAACTGGACGAACAGGGCGATCAGCGCGGCGGCCGCGGCGGCGAAGGGCGCGCCGATGAACCACACCATCAGGAACGTGTACTGCGACACGCCCAACAGCAGCAGGACGACCGCCAGCAGAATGATGGCGCCCAGGGCCGCGAAGGCCATGGACCAACTGACGATGGACAGGCAGGCGACCGTCGGGTCGTGGGCGTCGCCGTCCGCGTTTTCCCGGGCTGGGCCGATCGGACCTTCGCCCGTCAAACCCTTGCCGAATGAACTGTCTGTGGTGCCGGTCATTGTGGGTCCAGCAATCTTGTCTTCCCCGAAGGAAAGAGTAGCACCGCGCGCCACCGAATCCAGTGGTCTGGCGCTATACGGGCGTATGGCCGCGGACATATGGGGGCCGGCCGGGTCGATGGCCCATGGCGTTCCGCCGCCGGACGCGGTAGTCATGGGGCGCCATAGGCGGGCGCAGTAGGCGCCGCGCCGTTTTCCCGCCGCCGACCGCCGCGCCCAACAGCCTCAGCCGCCCGACCCGTGACCGCCCCAGAACCCGCCTCCGCCGCATCCCCCCCGGGTCCCGCCCTGACCGGCCGCGCCGCCGCGACGCGCCAGCGTCTGATGCAGGCCGGGGCCGAATTGCTGGGTGAGGTGGGGATCGAGCGCATCTCCACCAACCAGGTGGCCAGCCGCGCCGGCGTGACGCCCCCGGTCTTCTACCGCCATTTCAAAGACAAGTACGATCTGCTGGCCGCCCTGGGCGGCGCGCTCATGGAGTCGCAGAACGACATCCTCTACGACTGGCTGGAGCGCAGCGCGCCCGCCGGCTTTGAAGAGCTGATGCAGAACCACTATCAGTTCCTGCTCTCCACCATTCAGGCGACGTCCGCCGTGCCGGGGGCGGTGTGGATCATGCGGGCGCTGCGCGCCGTGCCCTCGCTGACCGCCATCCGCCTGGCTTCGCATGAGATGGTCACCGACCGCATCTGTCGCGCCATGGGCCCGCTGTTGCCGGATATGGACCCGGCCGAACTGCGCCTGCGCACCCGCATCGCCGTGGACGCGGGCTACGCCGCCGTTGAAATGGCGCTGGACGACCCCACCATGTCGCCGGAAAGTGTTTGCCGCGCCCTGACCGACATGTGGATGGGCGGCCTGCGTCACGGCGCATGAGGCTGGGGCTGATATAGACGCCCGGCGTGCGGCGTCGGTGAAGGGTAATCACACACGGGGTTGGGCAAGTCTTGGGTAAGGCGGGAAGCGTCGGCACGGGCCGTTGGGTGGCCATGGACATCGAGATGACCGGCTTTCGCCCGGTGGACGGACGCAGCATCATCGAGGTTTCGGCGGTGGCGGTTACGCCGAGCGGCGGGGGCGGGCATGTGCGCGAGGCGTGCAGTTGGCGGATAAATCCCCGATGCCCGTTGAATCCCATCGCCATCGGCGTGCACGGCGTCCGGGCGGAGGATCTGACCGATTGTCCTGACTTCGCCGATGTGGCGGCCGACATCCTGGCCTTCATCGGTCACGATCCCTTGGTGTTCCATGGCGCCTCGGGCGATGTCGCCTTGTTGAACCAGGAACTTGCCGTGGCCGGCTTGCCGCCCTTGTCCAATCCGGTGATATGCACCGAAACCCTGGCCCGCCGCCGTTGGCCGGGCGAACGGTCGCGGCTTCCCCTGGTGGCCGAACGGCTGGGCTGTGCCGTCTGGACGCGGCACAAGCGCCGTCGCCGCCAGGACGGCGGCGTCACCATCACCGGCGATTACCCGCACAAATCCCGCGCCGACGCCGAAATGACGGCGGACATCTGGCTGGCCCTTGGGGCCGTCGGGGGCTAACGGCCGGCCAGAAAGGGCCGATGTCGATTACCCCCTTGCCCTCACCCCAAAGTTTAGTTATCACTAACAGAAGTTAGCGATGACTAACGCCATGCCCGCGATAGACGGGGTGGCGACGGGGAGTTCCATGGGCTGGGGCATCGGGCATTTTCCGAAACGGGCGCGCTTGTCCGCGTCCATCCTGTTGGCGGTGATGGCCGGCGGCTTGTCCGCCTGCGACAAGGCGCCAGCGCCGCCGCCTTCGGCGGAGACGCTGGCGGCATTGCGGCCGGCTGACCAGCGCCTGGCCGGGCTTTATGAGGCCAGCTGCAAGGCCTGCCACGCTAATCCGGACTCCGGCGCCCCGCTGGTGACCTACGCCACGGCCTGGGCGCCGCGCTGGGCCAAGGGGCCGGACACCCTGCTGAAACACACGCTGGAAGGCTTCAACGGCATGCCGGCGGGCGGCCAGTGCTTCTCCTGCACCGCCGACGATTACCAGGCGCTGATCCGCTTCATGGCCGGGCAAACGCCCGCCGCCAAGACCAACTGACACCTTTCAAAAAGGGCCTTCCCAGAAGGGCCCTATTCCCAAGGGGGAACCGGACCGAACCATGCTGACACGGCGTACCCTGTTTCTGTTGATGGGCGGCACGGCGCTGGCCGCCGGTGGCGGCGTGGCGGCCAGCCGCGTGGGCGTGCAGCCGGAACCGCCGGCCCCGCCCAGCGCCGACGCCCGCGGCCACCTGTTGTGGCGCAACTGGTCCGGCATCCAGCATGCCTATCCCGTCAGCCGCGCCGCCCCGGCGGATGAGGGTGAGCTGGCTGACCTGGTGTGCAAGGCGCCCGGGCCCATCCGCGCCGTTGGCTCCGGCCATTCCTTCATGCCGTTGGTGCCCACGCCCGGCACCCTGGTGACGCTGGACCGTATCGCCGGGCTGGATGGCCATGACGCGGACGCCCTGACCGCTCATGTCCGCGCCGGCACCCGCCTGGCCGACCTGGGGCCCGCCCTGGCCGCCGTGGGGCAGGAGATGCCCAACCTGCCCGACATCAACAAGCAGTCGCTGGCCGGCGCCCTGTCCACCGCCACCCACGGCACGGGCGTGAACCTGATGGCGCTGCACGGCAACGTCCAGGCCTTCCGCCTGGTCACCGCCGACGGCCAGGTGCTGGATTGCAGCCCCAGCCAGAACGCCGACCTGTTCGCCGCGGCCCGGGTGGGGCTGGGCGCCTTCGGTATCCTAACCCGCGTGACGCTGAAGAACAGCCCCGTTCGCCGGGTGGAACGGCGGGTGTGGCTGCAGCCGGTGGAGCAGACCCTGGCGGAATGGCCCACCCTGCAGGGCCAGCACCGTAATGTGGAGTTCTATTACCTGCCCTTCACCGGCATGACCGCCGTCATCACCCATGACGAGACGGATGCGCCCGCCACCCCCCGGCCGCCTACCCAGGACAATGACGCGGTCATGAGCCTGAAGGCGCTGCGGGATTGGCTGGGCTGGTCCCCCGCCATCCGCCGCCGGGTGGCCAAGCATGTGCTGTCCGGCCTGGAGCCGGAGCGCGTGGTGGCCGAAAGCTGGCAGCTGCTGTCCAACGAACGCCCCATCCGCTTCAACGAGATGGAATTCCACCTGCCGCGCGAGGCGCAGGTGCAGGCCCTGAAGGACGTGATCGAGGCCATCGAGACCCGACGGCCCGACGTGTTCTTCCCCATCGAGGCGCGGGTGATCGCGCCCGACGATGCCTGGCTGTCGCCCTTCCACGACCGTCCATCCGGCTCCATCGCCGTCCACGCCTACTACAAGGACGACTACCAATTCCTGTTCGACGTGGTGGAACCCATCCTGCGGCGCCATGGCGGCCGGCCACATTGGGGCAAGCTGAACACGTTGAAGACCGCCGATTTCATCGCCCTCTATCCCCGCTTCCGCGACGCCATGGACATGCGCCGCCAGGTCGACCCGGAGGGGCGCTTCCTCAACGACTATCTGCGGGGGGTGTTCATCGATGCGTGATGATTATGGACGGCGGCCCAGCCGCCGCCGGGTGCTGGCGGGCGGTGTCGCCGGCGCCGCCGTGGTCGGGGCCGGCGCCCTGGCCTGGCCGGCGGGCGACCATGGCGGCGGGCACGATGCCTATTTCACCGGGCTGTCGGCCGCCCTGACCAAGGCGGGGGTGGCCCAGCCGGTGCTGGTGGTGGACACCACGCGGCTGGACGCTAACATCAAGGCGGTCAGCGATACCCTTGGCAAGGCGGGCGGCCAGGCGGGCGGACAGCCCAAGGGCCTGCGCATCGTCGTCAAGTCGCTGCCCTGCCACGACCTGATGGACCGGGTGGCGGCGGGGTTGAAGACCAAGCGCTACATGGTCTTCAACCAGCCCATGCTGGTGGAGATGGGCGCGCGCGTCCCCGACGCCGACATGCTGATGGGCAAGCCCCTGCCGGTGGCGGCGGCCGCGGCCTATTACGACACGCTGGGCGCGCAAGCGCCGGGGCCGCAATGGCTGATCGACACGCCGGAGCGCCTGGCCCAGTACACGGCCATGGCCAAGGCGCGCGGCGTGGCGCTGTCGGTCAATTTCGAGATCGACGTGGGCCTGCACCGGGGCGGCCTGACCGATCCGCGGGACCTTGCCGCCCTGCTGGCGACCCTGGACCCTGCCGTCACCGCCTGCGGTCTCATGGGCTACGACCCCCATGTCGCCAAGATGCCGGGCATCTTCGACATGCGGGGCAAGGCGCTGGCCCAGGCCAAGGACCTGTACGCCCGGATGGCCGCCGTGCTGCGCGAGAAGGCGCCGCTGAAGGACGGCCAGGCGCCCTACACCTTCAACACGGCGGGCAGTCCGACCTATGCCCTGCACACCGATGATCCGGTGGCGACGGAGGTGGCCGTGGGCTCGGCCTTCGTGAAGCCCACGGATTTCGACATCGACACCCTGGCCCATCACCAGCCGGCCTGCTTCATCGCCACGCCGGTCTTGAAGGTGGAGGAGCCGGCTCTGATTCCGGGCCTGGAAGGCTTGGCGGGCATCGCCGCCTTTTTCGACCCCAACACGGCCCGCGCCTTCTTCGTGCAGGGCGGCCACTGGCTGGCCAATCCCGTGTCGCCACCCGGCCTGCGGCTCAGCGGCCTTTACGGCCGGTCCAGCAACCAGGAGCGCTGGTCGGGATCGCGCCGCGTGCCGCTGAAGCCGGACGACTGGGTGTTCCTGCGCCCCTCGCAGAGCGAGGCGGTGCTGCTGCAATTCGGGCCGCTGCTGGCCTATGACGGCGCCGCCATCACCGGGCGATGGCCGGTATTCGAGATGTCCGCCTGATTGTCAGGCGGCGGTAACACGGCGCGTACCCCCCGGCGGGCACCGGGGCTGAACAAAGGAAATGTGGGTAGGGCGGTTGCGCAACGACGGAACCAGAACAGGGAGCCAACCATGACGCGAATGGACAAGACGGGCATCGGCCGGGCGGGTATTGCATTCATGCTGCTGTCGGGTGTGGCGCTGGGCGCGCTGCACGGAACCGCCCGGGCGCAGTCGGCGCCGCCGGCCGACACCGACGGCGTGTTGCAGGACATCGTGGTCACGGCGCAGAAGCGGTCGGAGAATTTGCAGGACGTGCCGGTGGCCATCACCGCCCTGACGGCCGAGACGCTGGAGAAGATGGACGTGCGCGATGTCCAGGATCTGCCGGCCCTGACGCCGGGCCTGCAGATCAAGACGTCCGACGCCAGCGCCAACCCCAAGGTTTTCATCCGTGGCGTGGGCCTGAACGATTTCAACGCCAACGCCGCCGGCGCCGTCGGCATCTACGCGGATGGCGTCTTCGTCGCCTCCCCCTTGGCGCAGCTGGGGCAGTTCTTCGACCTGGAACGGGTGGAGGTGCTGAAGGGTCCTCAGGGGACGCTGTATGGTCGCAACACCACCGGTGGCGCCATCAACCTCACCACCCGCCAGCCCACCTTTGAGACCACCAGCGACGGCAGCCTGGAATATGGCCGCTTCAACGAGGTGAAGGCGGAGGCCGGCGTGGGCGGCGCCCTCATTCCCGGTAAGCTGGCGATGCGCCTGGCCGGCGTCTACCAGCGCGACGACGGCGACACCTACAACCGCTACACCAACGACTATGTCAACGCCGTGAACCGCTGGGGCGGGCGGGCCAGCCTGCTGTTCACGCCCACCGACGATCTCAGCGTCACGGTGCAGTTCCATGGTGGCCAAAACCGGGGCGACAGCCGGTCTTTCCAGGCCCGTCCCCTGATCCCGCAGGACGCTTCCGCCGCTGGTCCCGGGGGCCTGTGCGCGCCCGGCTATTACGCTTCCGGCCTGTGCACCGACGCGCTGGGCTATGCTGATACCGACAACAACCCCTATGCCGGCGCCTACAACGTCAAGGGCAAGGACAAGGTCGACACCTGGGGCGCTTCCGTCAACGTGCGCTGGGACGTGGGCACGGCCACCCTCTATTCCATCACCGGTTTCGACAGTGCCGAGCGCAGCGATCTTGAGGACACCGACGCCAGCCCCAATAATCTGCTGACCAGCACCTACAAGGCCACGCAGCACGATGTGTCCCAGGAACTGCGGGTGGAGGCGCCGCTGGGCGACAAGTGGCGCGCCGTGGCCGGCGCCTATTTCCTGCATGACTATCTGAACACCTCCAGCCAGTACGACATCCTGCGCGACCTGCGCCCGATGTTCGTCACCGATGACAACCCCACCGGCTTCTCGCTGGAAAACAACGTGGCCACGGTGGGCTATCCCTACACCCAGATCAGCGACAGCTACGCCGCCTTCGGCCAGGTGGACTATCAGCTGACCGATCGGATCACGCTGACCGGCGGTCTGCGCTATTCCAAGGATGACAAGGATTTCCGCTATCGCAGCACCGTGGAGGAGGTGGTGGACGTCTTCAGCTACGCCGCCTCCAAATCTTTCGACAGCGTGTCGGGCCGCGCCTCCGTCCAGGTGAAGCCCACCGACGACGTCATGGTCTACGCCAGCTACAACCGCGGCTATAAGAGCGGCGGCTTCTTCGGCGGCTACACCCGAGACCCGGCCGATCTGGCGCCCTACGCCGATGAGACGCTGGACGCCTATGAGGTCGGGGCCAAGACGGAGCTGTGGAACAAGCGCCTGCGCCTGAACGCCGCCGGCTTCTATTACGACTACAGCAACCTGCAGGTCTTCCAGATCGTCACCCGCGACGGCATCCCGACCCAGACCTTCAACAACGCCGCCAACGCGCGCCTGTATGGCGTGGACGCCGATATCACCCTGGCCCCCCTGAAGGGGCTGGAGATCAGCCTGGGCGGCGAGTACCTCAACAGCGAATACCTCAACTATGTCTCCGAAGGGGAGAGCCTGTCCGGCAACCGCCTGCCTTCCGCCCCGCGCTGGACCCTCAGCGGCCTGGTCAGCTATGACCAGCCGCTGGACGGATCCAACGGCAAGGAGGCCGGCACGCTGAACGCCAGCGTCAATGTCTCCTATCGGTCGCTGGTCTATTTCGACAGCCACAACCTGTCGCGGCTCAGCCAGTCCGGCTATTGGCTGACGGATGCGCGGCTGGGCTGGACGGCGCCCAACGGCACCATCAGCCTGGGCCTGTGGGTGCGCAACCTGTTCGACCAGACCTACATCATGGATATCAACAACCTGGACAGCTTCGGCCTGGATTCCATCAGCATGGGTTCCCCCCGCCGCTTCGGCGGCTACCTGAGCTGGCATTTTTAGCGCCCTCAAGCGGCGGGCGGCCCCTCTGGGGCCTTGCCTTCCTCGTTTTCCAGTCCGCCGATGGCTCCCCGGAAAACTGCGGGGGCCGGCGGTCGCCGGCCGAGATGAAGGGGCGGCGTGTTTGATGTGTGAAGGAGAGGGTGATGATGGCGGTGCAGCAGGGCGGCGCGGCTGACCTGACGGTGGTGGAGCAAGCCTTCAACCGCCTGAGGGCGGCGGCGCGGCAGGATGCCTATCCCTTGGCGGGGCGGCGGCGTGACTGGCTGGCGGCGCTGGAACGGGGCTTGGTCCACCGCCGCGACGCCCTGGTCCAGGCGGTCGACGCCGACTTCGGCGGCCGGCTGGCACATGAGACTCTGTTCGCGGAAATCTTCGTCAGCCTGGAGGGCTTGCGCCATGCCCGCCGCCACCTGGCGGGCTGGATGCGACCCCGCCGCCGATCCGTGCCGCTGACCCTGGGGCCCGGCCGCGCCTGGGTGCAGCCGCAGCCGGTGGGCGTGGTCGGGATCATCGCTCCGTGGAATTATCCCTTGTTCCTGGCGCTGGGCCCCCTGGCCGGGGCGCTGGCCGCCGGCAACCGCGTGCTGCTGAAGCCTTCGGAACTGACGCCCCGCACCACCGCCCTGATCGCTGATCTGGTGGCGGAGGCGGTTGGGCCGGACGTGGCCGCCGTGGTGTCCGGCGGGCCGGAGGTGGGGGCCCAGTTCGGCCGCCTGCCCTTCGACCATATCCTGTTCACCGGTTCCACCCGCGTGGGGCGGCTGGTCATGAAGGCGGCGGCGGAGAATTTGACGCCCGTCACCCTGGAACTGGGCGGCAAGTCGCCGGCCCTGGTGTTGCCCGACGCCGACCTGACGTCGGCCGCGACCGACATCGCCTATGGCAAGTTCACCAACGCCGGCCAGACCTGCGTCGCGCCCGATTACGTCCTGGTGCCCCGGTCGCGGGTCCAGGACTTCGTGGCGGCGCTGGCGGTGGCCGTTCCCGGCTATTTCCCACCAGGGCAAGGGGCGGGCCAAGGGTTCAGCGCCATGTCCGCCGTCTTCGGCGCCGCCGGCCGCGCCCGCATGGCCGATCTGGTGGCGGAGGCCAAGGCCCGGGGGGCGGAGGTGCGGGAATTGGGCCCGCCGGTGCCGGGCCTGGTCCTGGGGCCGGCCGTGGTGCTGGACCCGCCCGACGATATCACCCTGCAGCGGGAGGAGATTTTCGGCCCCATCCTGCCCATCGTGCCCTATGACGATGTCGAGCGGGCGCTGGACTATGTGCGCGACCGGCCCCGGCCGCTGGCCTTCTATCTGTTCGGCCGCGACCGCGCCTTCATCGACCGGGCGCTCAAGACCATCGCCGCCGGCGGCGTGGTGGTCAACGACACCCTGATCCATGTGGCGGTGGAGGATTTGCCCTTCGGCGGCATCGGGCCCAGCGGCATGGGCCGCTATCACGGCCGCGACGGCTTCGACACCTTCAGCCACCTCAAGGCGGTGTTCGACCGCAAGGGCCCCCGCCTGGACCGCCTGGCCCGGCCCCCGCTGAAACCCCTGCACCGCTGGCTGACCAAGCTGTTGATCGGGGGCTAGGCGGCGCTGGCGCCGGGGCCGCCCGCGCCCTATCTTTCGGGCATGCTGAGACGGCTGCCCCCAACCCGCGCACGGTTCGCCATCGCTCTGCTGGCCCCGTTGCTTGCCACCGCCCCGTCGCGCGCGGATGTGTGGGACTACGCGCGCTCGGCCGGGCCCATCATCGGCCAAGCCAAGGCCTGCGGCGCCGCGGCGGCACGCACGGACCATGCCTCCGACCAGGTGCGGGAGCTGCTGGACTTGACGGCGCCCAACGCGGATGAGCGGCGCAAGGTGGGCGAGATGTTCGATTTTCTGGTCAACACTGCCGTCACCATGCAGAACCAGGCGCCCAACCGCGACGATTGCCCCGAGGCGCTGGTGACGTTCGCCGATCTGGAACGGCGCCTGCCGCTGTGGCGCGAGATGCTGACGCCCCGCAAGCCCTGACGGAAGGCGGCCCCTGGGCTTTTGCCGGCCTTTGATCCCCTACGCGCCCCAACCGGGGAGGATCAGCGGCTGCACGGGGTGGGAGCTGCCGCGCTCAGGCATGGTGGGCCCCAGGCTCAGCGTTTCCGTCCGGTTGCGGCCCGTATCCTTGGCCCGATACAGCGCTTGGTCGGCCGTGCCCACCAAATCGTCCCAGACCTGCCCGTCGGGGCCCAGCGTGGCGACCCCGATGCTGACCGTGCAGCGCACCGGTCCTTGCGGCCGGTCCAGGGTGATCGTCGCCACGCGGCGGCGCACCCGCTCCGCCACCGACCAGGCGTCCTCCAGCCCTGTTTCCGGCAACAGGGCCATGAATTCCTCACCCCCCACGCGGGCCAGCACATCGCTGCGCCGCAGTTCCTCCGCCAGGGTATCCGCCACGGCGACCAGCAGGGCATCGCCTGTGCCATGGCCCCAGCGGTCGTTGACCGTCTTGAAATGATCAATGTCGATCATCAACAGCGACAGCGACCGGTGGTGGCGCAGGGCGCGCGACACCTCCATCTCCCCCGCCGCCCACATCACCCGGCGGTTGGCGACGCCGGTCAGCGGATCCTCACGCGCCTGCTGCATCAGGTCGCAATCCAGCCGGCGGCTGATCATCCACAGATAGCCATTGGTGACGGTGGTGGTGACGCAGATGACGATCAGGCGGGTCAGCACCGTCATGGCCTGGGGTTCCTGCGCCGTGCCGTTCCAGTCGATCACCAGCGCCCAGCCGGCGCGCGCCAGGGCCAGCAACGCCCAGACGGCATAGATGCCGGCCGTCACGGTGGCGGCGGGGTGCAGGCTGCGCTCCGCCTGGCGCAGCAGGCGCCAGGCCATGGCCGCCGACAGGGTGGCGAAAAACAGGCTGCCGGCCAGGACGCGCCCCCGGTCTTCCGGCGCGCCCAGGGTGAACCACAGGAACATCGCCGCCAGCACAACGCCCACGGCCAAGATGGGCCCGGCCTCGCGCGTCGGCCGGCCCAGAAAGCGGAGCACGCCGACATAGGCCAGGCCATAGCCGGCGAAGATCAGGAATTGGCTGGAGAGCAGTGTCAGCCAGGGCGGCAGCCAACCCAAAGGGTTGGTCAGCGCCAAGCCGGCGGCCTGGGCGAAGCCGGACAGGGCCCAGTAGGTAAGGCCCGCCTGGCGGGGCAGTGACAGCGCCGCCATCAGCAGGCACAGGGCCGCCACGATCTGCAACAGCGTGTTGACGATCAGCAGGCTGGGGACATCCAGGTCCACGCAAACGCCCTCCCACCTGGGTAACCGGTCCGGCCGATCAAAAGGGCCGGACCCGGACCCAGGATAGGAGAGGCGGAATCAACCTACAATGGTACGAAGCTGCCCGCCTGGCCGATCTTCCGGTTAGGTCAAGGGCTTAGGCTGGGCGCTTCGTCCCGTTGTTCATGTACCGTTTACACGCCTGGGTGGCTGGTGGCCGTCAGCGCCAGGCCGGACAAGGCCGCCAGCGCCTCCAGCGTCAGGCCCGGGCACAGCTCGCGCACGGCGAAGCCGTCCGCCGTCACGTCCAGCACCGCCAGGTCGGTATAGACACGGGTGACGCAGCCCAGGCCGGTCAGGGGATAGGTGCAGCGGTGCACCAGCTTGGATTGTCCGTCCTTGGTCAGGTGCTCCATCATCACGAAAACCTGGCGTGCGCCCACGGCCAGATCCATGGCCCCGCCCACCGCCGGGATGGCGCCGGGCTTGCCGGTGGACCAGTTGGCGATGTCGCCGTTCTCCGCCACCTGGAAGGCGCCCAGGATGGCGATGTCCAGGTGCCCGCCGCGCATCATGGCGAAGGACAGGCTGTGGTCGAAGAAGGCGCCGCCGTCCAGCAGGGTCACCGGCTGCTTGCCGGCGTTGATCAGGTCCGGGTCCACGGCGTCGGCGGCGGGCTTGGGGCCCATGCCCAGGATGCCGTTCTCACTGTGCAGCAGGATTTCCTTATTGGGCGACAGGTGGTTGGCCACCAGCTCGGGCATGCCGATGCCGATATTGACGACCGCGCCGTCCTCGATGTCGTTGGCGATGCGGGCGGCCATCTGGTCGCGGGTCCAGGCGATGTAGCTTGGGGTCTGGGTCATGATTTGGCTCCTTGACCTCAGGCGGCGGCGCGGGCGGACTTGCCCACGGCCACCACGCGGCTGACGAATATCCCGGGCAGGGCTATGGTCTCCGGATCCAGGGTGCCCAACTCCACGATCTCCTCCACCTGCGCCACCGACACCTTGGCGGCGGACGCCATGATGGGGCCGAAGTTGCGTGCGGTCTTGCGGAAGACCATGTTGCCCCAACGGTCGGCCAGCCGGCCCTTGATCAGGGCCACGTCGGCGTGGATGGGGTATTCCAGGACATAGCCCTTGCCGTCGATGACGCGCGTCTCCTTGCCCTCGGCCAGCGGCGTGCCATAGCCGGTGGGGGTGAAAAAGCCGCCGATGCCGGCGCCGGCGGCGCGGATGCGCTCCACCAAATTGCCCTGGGGCACCAGCTCCAGTTCCACCTTGCCGGCGCGGTACAGCTCATCGAAGACGAAGCTGTCGCTCTGCCGGGGAAAGGAGCAGACGACCTTGCGCACCCGGCCCGCCGCCAGCAGGGCCGCCACGCCGGTGGTGCCGTTGCCGGCGTTGTTGCTGACGATCGTCAGGTCCCGGGACCCCTGCTCGATCAGGGCGTCCACCAGTTCCATGGGCATGCCGGCGTTGCCGAAGCCGCCCACCATGACGGTGGCGCCATCGGCGACGTCGGCCAGGGCTTCCAGGGCTGAAGTACGAACTTTGCTTAGCATCGATTCTTATTCCTCGGTTTCCAGTCCACAGAGCTCCCCGGGAACCTGCGGCGGCCCTAGATGGGGCGTGGTCGCTATGCTCCGGTGTGCTGAGGGCCTGGGGGTGATCAGACCCGTTCGATGACGCTGGCGATGCCCTGGCCCACGCCGATGCACATGGTGCACAGGGCGCGCTTGGCATCCGACCCGGCCAGTTCATGGGCGGCGGTGGCGACCAGGCGGGCGCCGGACATGCCCAGGGGATGGCCCAGGGCGATGGCGCCGCCGTTGGGGTTCACCCGCGCGTCGTCGTCAGCGATGCCCAGTTGGCGCAGCACGGCCAGCCCCTGGCTGGCGAAGGCCTCGTTCAACTCGATGACGTCCAGATCCTTGACGCTCAGGCCCAGGCGGGCCAGCAGCTTTTGCGTCGCCGGGGCCGGGCCGATGCCCATGACGCGCGGCGGCACGCCGGCGGTGGCGGCACCCACGAAACGGGCCAGGGGCGTCAGGCCGTATTTGCGCACGCCTTCGGCGGACGCCAGCAGCAGGGCGGCGGCGCCGTCGTTCACGCCCGAGGCGTTGCCGGCCGTCACCGTGCCGTCAGGCTTCACCACGCCCTTCAGCTTGGCCAGCGCCTCCAGCGTCGTGTCGGGGCGGGGGTGTTCATCCACCGACACCACCTTGGGCTCGCCCTTGCGCTGGGGGATGGTGACGGGAACGATCTCCCGCTCGAACCGCCCACGGGCCTGGGCGGCGGCGGCCTTCCGCTGGCTGGCGATGGCGAAGGCGTCCTGGTCGGCGCGGGCGATGCCGAAATCCTCGGCCACGTTCTCCCCCGTTTCCGGCATGCTGTCGACGCCATAGGCCGCCTTCATCGCCTTGTTGACGAAGCGCCAGCCGATGGTGGTGTCGAAGATCTCCGCCTTGCGGGAAAAGGCGTCCTCCGCCTTGCCCATGACGAAGGGGGCGCGGGACATGCTTTCCACCCCGCCGGCGATCATCAACTCCGCCTCGCCCAGGGCCACGACGCGGGCGGCCATGGCCACCGCGTCCATCCCCGACCCGCACAGCCGGTTGACGGTGGTGCCGCCCAGGCCCACGGGCAGGCCCGCCAGCAGCAGGGCCATGCGGGCCACGTTGCGGTTGTCCTCACCCGCCTGATTGGCGCAGCCGAAGACGACGTCGCCCACCGCGTCCCAGTCCACCGTGGCGTTGCGCGCCATCAATGCCCGCAGCGGCACGGCGGCCAGATCGTCGGCGCGCACCGACGACAGGGCGCCGCCATAGCGCCCGATAGGGGTGCGGATCGCATCGCAGATGAAGACCTCAGTCATGACTACGCACTCCTCCGTCATCGCGGGGGCAGGGGGCTGACCAGCGTCCTGGTGGCGGTCACCTGATCGGCGATCCACGCGGGGTGTCTTTGGCCGTCCCCTCCCCGGGGAAGTCACCGGCTACTTTTTTTCCGGCAGCCGCATCTTTTTTGTTCGTCTAGCGTACAAATGTCCGTATAATGAACATTACAATGAACCTGACGCCCCGGCCTGTCAACGGCCCGTGAGCGGGGCACCTGCATGGTGGAGGCGCGGCCGATGACCGAGATGGATGTGGAGACGGGGGAAGAGGGGGGCGAATTCGTGCGCGCCCTGGCGCGCGGCCTGTCGGTGATCGAGGCCTTCGGCGCCACCCACACGCCCATGACCCTGACCCAGGTGGCGAAACGGGCGGAGGTGACGCGCGCCACCGCCCGGCGCCTGCTGCATACCCTGTGCGCCTTGGGCTATGTCGCCTTCGATGGCAAGCTGTTCAGCCTGCGGCCCAAGGTGCTGAACCTGGGCCTGGCGTATCTGTCATCCCTGACCCTGACGGGTGTCGCCCAGCCCCTCATGCAGGAACTGGTGACCCGGGTGCAGGAATCCTGCTCCATCTCCGTGCTGGACGGCACGGACATCGTCTATGTCGTGCGCGTCCCCATGAAGCGCATCATGTCCATCGAGATCAGCATCGGCACCCGCCTGCCGGCGGCCCGCACCTCCATGGGGCGGGTCCTGCTGTCTGCCCTGCCGGATGCCGAGCTGGACGCCATCCTGGCCGCCACCCCGGGCATCGCGGCGGACGCGGTCAGGGCCGCCGTACGCCAGGCCGGCGGCCAGGGCTGGGCATTGGTGAACCAGGAGTTGGAGGAGGGCCTGCGCTCCATCGCCGTGCCCATCCGAGGGCGGGGCGGGGCGGTCATCGCCGCCATGAACGTCAGCACCCACGCCTCCCGCGTGACCGAGGCGCAGTTGCGGGAGGAGTTCCTTCCGGCGCTGCAAGAGACAGCCAATCAGATTTCCCACGCTTTGAGTTTTTCTTAGAGTTCTAATGATAAGGTTCGTAAATTTCCTAGACTATGTTGGTCGGAAAGGAATTTCTGAGGCGCGAACCTTGCCGATCAGTTCTTCCTTGCCCAATGTTTTTAGCATCCCGCTAAAGCCCTTTATTGCTAGGGGAGTGGCTTGCGTTGGGCCTAAAAGAATCCTGTCGACGATATTTTCGAAATTCCAATCATACGTTGTTCCCTCTGGTAATGAGATCGGTTTAAGTGGGTGACGTAGTTTGGGCTCTACGCCATTCCTACCTACTATATATGTAAGATACTCGGGACAGCGTTGTTGTATATCTCGTTCTGGAAGGTAGATTACCCGCCACTCTCGCTCTTCCATAAATCCGCGATGTTTTGATGTTAAAGAAAGAAGTCGGAGTACATGAAATGTTTCATGTGCAAGGATGTATAATTTGTCATTGGGAACAAGGTTTCCAGCTACTTGTGATTTGGCAATTTCCACGACGGAGCGAATTTTCTCCCTTCGAGATTCATCCGTTCCATATGCAACCTGACAAATTAAAAATGGAGAATCTGCATTCATCTTGATAAAGTCAGTGCGGAATACTAGAGCCGCACCGGTGCCATTACCGCCATAGCCTCTCCACATGGAAAGACTGCCGTCGGGGAATTCTGGATCAAACTCACTTAGGCAAAATATAAACAGATTAAATAGATGCTTCTCTTCGTAATCTTTAAAATAGTGCGTAAAAGCAGAAAGGAAAATTGCTACTCTCTGTCCGATGTGATCTAAGTTTTTATCCAGTGCCAGCATTTCGCTCTCGACAATGTTCCGACCTTCGATAAACCCAAATCGGACTTCCTGAAAATCATTCATAAAAAGGGGATTTGAGAACCAAATTTCCCCACCTCTTAGGATGCTTTCCATTGTAGATAATGATGTATAATGCGCTAATAGGGGTCGTTCTTTCATAACTACTAAATTCACAATCGATGAAAGATGATTCCCGTATAGCTTCTGAATATCACCGTGTTCCATAGCGCATCATGTCCTAAGAACAAAATGTTAGCAGAGATTCTATAAAATGGGGCACAGCCTATAGTTAATGGGCCCTACTTCCGCTTGGGCCCATAGCGCTTGCGCGCCGCCCCTCTGAAACCGGGCTTGGGCTTGTTGGGTCCTTCGCCGGCGGCGCGGGCGCGGCTGCGCATGGCCAGGACCTGGGCCAGGCGCTCGGCCACGGCGGCGCGGCGTTCGGTGACGGCCTCGCGGTCGGGGAAATAGGTGGGGAACTTGCGGGTCGCCCAGTAATAGAGGTCGCAGATGCGCGACTGCGCCTCCAACCCCAGATCGTCCAGGCTGTCGATGCGCTTGCCGGCCACGTTGTCCAGCAGCAGGGGCTGTTCCCGCTCCAGCGCGCGGCAGATGCCATAGACCAGGTCGGCATCGGTCTCGCGGTCCAGGTCCGCCGGCATGAACAGCAGCGTCAGGCGGCGGTCGAAGTCCAGGCGCCGGGCGTCCAGGGCCACCGCCATCTTGCGCACCGGCGCCAGGTCGGCCAGGGCGTAGGGGGAGCCCTTGGTGTCGGCGGCGGCGAAGCAGTCCACCAGCGGCACCAGGCGGTCTGTCCCAACATAGGTGGCCAGGCGTTCCATCATGGCGCGGGTGGGCCGCAGGGTCAGGGACAGGGCGGCGTGCACCTTCTCATCCGCCGCCTTGTACATATGGCGCAGGGCGTTGGGGCTGCCGCGCCCGACCACGCCGTATTCCCCCACCTCGAACTTGCCATAGCGGCCGGCGCGGCCGGCGATCTGCCGCACCTCCGATCCCGACAGGGGGCGCACCTCATGCCCGTCGAACTTCTCCAGGCTGGTGAACAGCACGCGGCGCACGGGCAGGTTCAGGCCCATGCCGATGGCGTCGGTCGCCACCACCACGTCGGCCTCGCCAGTGGTGAAGCGCTCCGCCTCCCGCCGGCGCACCTCGGGCGCCAGGGCGCCATAGATGACGGCGGCGCTCAGGCCCTTGGCGCGGATTGTTTCGCGGACGGAATGAACCTCGCGCCGGGAAAAGGCGATCAGGGCGTCGCCTGCTTGCACATCGCTCCACTCCAGCCGGCGGTCGATCAGCTTCAGCGGCGTCTTACGCTCCAGCTCCACCACCTCCAAAGGTTCGCCGAGATACTGGGCCATGCGCTCGACCACCGGGCGGATGTCGGGGGAGCCCAGCAGGAATACCGTTTCCGCCGGGACGCCGACCAGGGCGGCCGACCAGGCCCAGCCGCGCTCCGCATCCGCCAGCATCTGGACCTCGTCGATCACCGCCACGTCCAGGCGGCTCTCGGGGTCCAGCATCTCGACCGTCGAGGCGGTGATGCGGGCGCCGGGCACGCGGATCTCCTCCTCGCCCGTCACCAGGTTGGCGGCCACGCCCTCCTTGTTCAGGCGGTCCATGATCTCCAGCGCCAGCAGGCGCAGGGGGGCTAGGTAGGCGCCGCTGCGGGCGTCCTTCAGCGCCTGCATGGCGCGGTGGGTCTTGCCGGAATTGGTTGGGCCCACCACCAGCACCAGGCGGCGCGGCATGCTGCGCGCCAGGGGGAACAGGTCCTCATAGCGCTTCAGGTCGAAGTGGCTGTCGACGAAGCTGCGGCCACGGGCGTGGATGCGGTCCTGGGCCCAGCCCGCCACCTCCCGTTCCCAGCGGCGCAGCACCGACGGCGCATCCGTCAGGTGGTGGGTGGCCCGCCACAGCCGCTCCCGAATCTCGGCCAGGGCTTCGGCGTCGCTTGAAACCTCGGCCTCGATCTCCGTCAAGCGGCGGGCCAGGCTGCCTTCGGCGTCGCGCCGGCGTCCATTCAGCTTGCCATCGGTGCTGACCAAATCCACCAGGCCCGCGCCATCCAGGTCCGACAGCTCACCGACGGAAAAGGTGCGGTCCACGTTCAGGCGATAGGGGTGGGGGAAGCTGGGCAGCCGCACCTCCAGCCGCTGGGTGACGCGCACGCGGTCAGGCACGATGGCCGGGGTAATCTCAAATCCCGCCTCGCGCAGTGGCGGGCGGGCGGCGGTCAGCAGGGCGGGCCGGGCCACGGCCTCCGCCGCGCGCCGCTGGATGGTGGCCAGCAGCTCCTCCTGCCGGTCCGCCTCCACCCACACCTGTTCCTTGTCGGGCAGCACCAGGGGCAGGGGCACCAGGCCCATGGCCGCCGCCTGCTTGGGGCGCACCAGTCCCAGCTGGGCCAGCGTGGCGCAGCCTTCCTCCGTCGTGGCGATAGCCAGCAGCAGGTCGGGGTCCCAGGTATGGGCTTCGGAATCGGTGGCGGGGGATGTGTCGGGCGTCATCGCAGCGGGAAAGACCGGGCAGGGCAAGAGGTTCCGTCTTTATGGGCCGCCCCGCCGCCGCCGTCCACCCGTCTTGGCCAAAGGCCGGTTCAGGGCATGCTCGCCAGCGCCTTGTCGAACGCGGCGATCACCTCATCGCTCACCGTCGCCGCGCACATGATGCGGCCTGCGCCAACGGCGGACAGTTCGGGGAAGTGGGTAATGACGAGATCGTTGGGGTTTACACCAGCTGATACCGCCGCCTTCTGGGCATCATCCGGACCTGAAACGATGGTGTAGTCGATGTGGCCGGCCGCAACCATCTTGACCAAGTCAGCGGGGGTGCCGCGGATGGGGCGTACATGGTTCGCTTCCTCGGAAGCCAGGCGATCAAGTTCAGGTCCCTTTGACGCGCCCAACATGTTGCCATAAACCCGGGAAGGGTCCCTGATAAGGCTTTGGAACGTGGGATAGGATCGGATCCAGTCCTCGCCCTTGCGGGTAATCACAAGCCAATCGGCGCCGGGGAATAGTGGACTGGTGAACTTGAACCGAGCTTCCCGATCCGGTGTTTTGATCACGTTCGGCGTACAGGCTGCGCGACCGTCCTGCAAGTCCGCCAAAATGCGGTTACGGGGAATGGGCCCAAGCCAGCTGATTTCATATCCGGCCAATGAGGCCAGGGTTTCAACCCTGCGGGCGATTGGACCTTTTACTGCCTCGCCATCTGACGTGCCCTGCAGGAAGGGACCTACGTCCGGGTAGAGGAACTGGATGACCGGTTTTCCGCTGGGCTGATCCGTCACCCCGGATAAGGCCGTGCCACTCGCGATAACGCTTAAGAGCAAGCTGCCAATTAAACTCGCGGTGGCGCCCACGGCTCAGGCCCCCAGGTGATGGAAATGGACGATAGGATGGGTCATTTCTGCCTACTCGCCAAGAGACGTTATTACCGGTAGGCAACAATAATATTGCCTAAGACTGTGGCGCCATTTCCCTAATAGCCCAAATCTTAACGGATTAACAATGGCTTGCCGTTTTTGGACCTGGAAACTGTCCTGATGGTAGATGGCCGCGAAGTTGGCACAGTGCTTGCTCACCAAGTTTCCCGCCTGCCGCCGGGATGGTTCCGGACGGCGCTATGATGGGGGAAAAGTGATGTCTTTCAAGAAGATCGCTGCGGCTTGCCTGATCCTCGCTGGTATCGGCATTTATGCTAGCAACCATGTGACTGCTGAGCGTAAGGTGGCGTCCGTAGCGCCGATCGAGTGCAACGGCTGCGAGCCCTGGTAAACGTCCGCTTCACTGTCATGCCTGGCGCGGGCACCACCCAGCGCCAAAGAAAAACGGCCGCCCCCAGGGCGGCCGTTTGCTTATCTGATGCCGGGGCGGGGTCTATTTGGCGCCCGCGTCCTTAGGCGCGTCTTCCGCCACCGTCACGGCGTCTCCGTCGTTCAGCATGGTGTTGGGGTTCAGCACCACGCGGTCCTTGTCGCTGACCCCGCCCACCACCTCGACGGTGGTGTTGAATTCGCGGCCCAGGGTCACGGCGTGGAAGCGCACCTTGCCCTCGCCATCGACCACGGCGACGCGCTTGCCGTCCGGCCGGGTCACGATGGTGTTCACCGGCAGGGCCAGGACCTGGGCGCCGGCCTGCGGGAAACGGGCGTTGCCGCGCATGCCGGCCGGGATGGTCAGGTCGGTGTTGGGCAGGTCAGCCTCCACCCGCATGGTGCCGCTGGTGCTGTCCACCGCGTGGGAGATGCGCACCACCTTGGCGGGGAAGGTACGGCCCGGGAACTCCACGAAGCTGGCGTCCACCGGGGTGCCCACCGCCACGGCGGGCACCTGGCCCTGGGGCACGTCGATGACCAGGCGCAGGTGATCCTGGCGCGACACCTGGTACAGCGCCTTGCCGCTGCTGGCGTCGGCCACCACCAGATCGCCCTGCTCCACCAGGCGCTGGGTGATGATGCCGTCGATGGCCGTCGTCACCGTCTTGTAGGCGGTCAGCTGTTCCAGCCGCTTGACGTTGGCGATGGCGGACTCCAGGTCGGCCTGGGCGGCGTTCAGGGCGGATTCGCGGGTGTCATAGGTCTCACGCGTCACCCAGCCATCGCCCAGCAGGGACTTCGACCGGCCGTAGTTGGACTTGGCCAGCGCCAGGTTGGCTTCAGCCTGATGCTGCGCCGCGCGCGCCTGCATCAACTGCTGGTCCTGGTCGGGCGCCTCGATCACGGCCAGGGTCTGGCCCGCCTTGACCATGTCGCCGATGTCCACCAGGCGCTTGCCGATATAACCGGAGACTCGGGCGTACACGGTATACTCGGTCAGGGCCTGGGTCTGGGCCGGCAACAGCAGGCCATCGGATGACTTCACCGGCTTGGGCGTGGTGATCTTCACCTGCAACGGTGCCTGGGGTCGCGTTTCCGGCGGCGCCTTGGTGCCGCTGGCCAAGTGCGGGGCCGACACCATGCCGATGGCCGCCAGGGCCACGACGGCGGTGCCCAGCATCCAGCTCCGGCGGCGGGCGGTGGTCTTAGGGGCGGTGTTCATCATCATCAGACTCCTAAAATCACTCGGCGGCCGAGCCGGCGGGAACGGGGTGGGCGGCGACCACGGCGTGGCGACGGCGGTGCAGCAGGACATACAATGCTGGAACCGCCAGCAGCGTCATGGGCGTGGAGAACAGCAGGCCGCCCATCACCGCGCGGGCCAGGGGGGCGTTCTGCTCCCCACCTTCGCTCAGCGCCAGGGCCATGGGGATCATGCCCAGCACCATGGCCAGCGCCGTCATCATGACGGGGCGCAGGCGGGCGCCGCCGGCCTCCGCCATGGCGTCGACGGGTGTCAGTCCCTGCTCACGCCGCTGATTGGCGAAGGACACCATCAGCACGCTGTTGGCGGTGGCGACGCCGATGACCATGATCATGCCCATCAGCGCGGGCTCGCTGAAGGTGGTGCCGGTCAGCAGCAGCATGACGGCGCCGCCCAGGATGGCGGCCGGGGTGGCCCCCAGCACGATCAGCGGGTCCAGCCAGGACTGGAAGTTCACCACCATCAGCATGTAGACGAACACCACGGCCAGGGCCATGCCGGTGGCGATGTCGCCGTAGGCCTGCTGCATGGTCTTGATCTGGCCGCCCATCTCGATGCGGTTGCCGGGCTTCAACTGGGGACGCACGGCGTCAATGGCGGCCGTGATGTCGCGGCCGACGGACCCCAGGTCCCGGCCCGAGACGTTGGCGATGACGTCATAGCGCGGCGAGAAGGAGGTGCGGCTAATGTCCGCGGCCACCTTGGTCGGCACCAGCTTGGCCACGTTGCGCAGCAGAACCGGGGTCGACAGGCGGGTGGAGTGGATGGGGGTGTTCAGCAGGTCTTCCGGCGAGCTGATCAGGCGCTGGGGCGACTGCACCACCACCGGGTAGATCACCAGCGAATTGACGTCCATCCAATAGCTGGGATTGACCACGCCCGAGGACGCCAGCGACACCAGCACCTCCTGCGCCACGTCGTTCTGGGTCAGGCCCAGTTCGGCGGCCCGGGCGCGGTCCACCTCGATGCGATAGCCGGGGGTGGCGGTAACCTGCCGCAGGGTCACATCCACCAGGCCGGGGATGTTCTTGAGGCGTTGGCGCAAATCGTCCGCGATCAGGGCGTTGGGTGCGCGCGCCGTGCCGATGATGCGGATGTCGATGGGGGTGGGGACGGCGCCGTTCAGGATCTGGCTGGTGATGTCACCCGGCTTCTGGAAGATCTCCACGCCGGGGAAATCCTTGGCCACCATGGCGCGGATCTGCTCGACATACTCATGGGTGGGACGCGACCGCTTGTCGGTCAGGGCGCCCAGGATTTCGCCGTCGGCGGAACTGACGGTGACGCTGTCGGTCAGGCCCAGGTTCACGGGGTCGGGCAGGCCGATGTTGTCGATAATCAGGCCCAGCTCCTCGGGCGGGATGATCTTGCGGATCTCCCGCTCGATGGCGCCGAACTGGCGTGACGCCTCCTCCAGCCGGGTGCCGGCGGGGGTGCGGACGTGCAGGCGGAACTGCCCCGCGTCGACCTCGGGGAAGAAGTTCATGCCGACGAAGGGGATGGTGGCGCCGGCGCAGGCCAGCAGGACCACGGCGAAACCGGTTACCGCCCAGGGCCGCGACAGGCCGCCGCCCAGCACCCGCAGATAGCGCTGGCGCAAATGTTCGAAGCCGCGCTCGAACCCGGCATGGAAGCGGGACCAGGCGCCCGCGACGCCCGTGGCGGGCCGCGCGGGGCCCTGATGATCCTCCTCGCCATGGCCGTGGCCGCGCAGTTCCGCCGGCAGCATCCAGGCGGCCATGGCGGGCACCAGGGTCCGCGACAGCACGTAGCTCATCAGCATCGAGGAGATGACCGCCAACGCCAGTGGCGAGAACAGGTACTTGGCGATGCCGTGCAGGAAGAAGATGGGCACGAACACGATGCAGATGCACAGCGTGGACACCAGCGCCGGGAAGGCCACCTCGTCCGAGCCTTCCAGGATGGCCTGGCGCAGGGGCTTGCCCATGCTGATGTGGCGGTGGATGTTCTCGATGGCCACGGTGCCGTCGTCCACCAGGATGCCGATGGCCAGCGCCAGGCCGCCCAGGGTCATGACGTTCAGGGTGTGGCCCGCCATCGACAGCACGGTCACCGCCGTCAGGATGGATAGCGGGATGGATGTCAGAACGATGGCCGTGCTGCGCCAGCCACCCAGGAACAGCAGGATCAGGATGGCCACCAGCGCGCCCACGATCAGGCCCTCGTGCTGGATGCCCTCCATGGCGTGCTTGATGAAGGTGGTCTGGTCGAACAGGGGTTCGATGCGCATGCCGGCCGGGGCCGCCTTGCGGATGTCCGGCAGGCGGCGCATGACCTCGTCCACCACGGCCAGGGTGCTGGCGCCGCCCAGCTTCATGATGGTCAGCAGCACGGCGGGCTGGCCGTCGGCGTGCACCACGTTGGTCTGTACGGCGGCGCCGTCGCGCACGTTGGCCACGTCGCGCATGAACACCGTGCGGCCGTTCACGTCACGCAGGGGGATGTCGTTGAAGGTGTCGACGGCGATGGGCGAGCTGTTCAGGCCCACCTGGTACTCGGTGTCCCCGATCTTGGCGGTGCCGGAGGGCAGGTTCAGGTTCTGGGCGGAGATGGCCTTGTTGACGTCGTTGGGTGTCAGACCATAGCTGCGCAGCTTGTCCGGGTTGATGTCGACCATGATCTGGCGCGCGTTGCCGCCATAGGGCAGCGGCAGGCGCAGGCCGGGGATGTCGCTGATCTGCGACCGGATGGTGATGCGGCCATAATCGTACAACTGCGCCTCCGACATGGTGTCGGAGGACAGCGCCAGCTGCAGGATGGGCACGGAAGAGCGGCTGTACTGCACGATCAGCGGCGGCTGCGTGCCGGTCGGCATGCGCTTCAGGATGGTCTGCGAGATGGCCGAGATCTGGGAGATGGCCAGGTCGATGTTCACGCCCGGCTGGAACGTGGTGCGGATGATGCCCACGCCGTTGGAGGTTTCGGATTCCACCTCCGCCACGTTGTCGGCGGTGTTGATGATGGCCAGTTCACCAAAGGCGGTGATCTTGCCGGTCATCTCCTGCGCGTCCAGGCCCGAATAGCTCCACACCACGGTGACCGTGGGGATTTCCACCTCCGGGAAGATGTCCGTGGGCATCTTGAACAGGCTCAGCACGCCCAGCAGCGTGATCAGGCCGGCCAGCACGGCGAAACTGTAGGGGCGCCTCAGGGCGTAGGCGACAATCCACATGGGGAGGGGGCTCCGGCAACGCGATGCGAAAAAGTGCAACGCCACGCCCAGGGGCCGGGGTCGCCCCCCGCCCGGCACAGCCCGGAATAATTAACGCGCTTAAAGGATCAGGGGAACCTACTTCGATACGCAGCGGTTCGAATTTAGGCATGCCTATAAAAATTGCCACTCTCCCATGCCCACTGTGGCCGGCGTCACTGCAATTTTTCGGAAGAGGGTGTACGGCGGGTCAGCTTTGGGGCGCCAGTGTCTCCCCAGCGGTATCGCTGTCGGTGGGCGTCAGGTCGGTCAGCGACGGCACCCAGCGGACAACCACATACAAACCAAATCCGCAGGCCAGCAGCGGCTTGAACCAGGTGGTCGTGGCCAGGTGCAGGTCCCGCGTCCACACATGGGTGGTCAGGGCGAAGCACAGCAGTACCAGCATCCAGCCCAGGGCGCGGTTGCGCCGGATATGGAATTCCCAACCGGCGAAGGCCCCGGCGACCAGCGCCATGTCGCCGAAATGGCCCAGCACGGTGCGGGGATTGAACAGCAGCAGATACGTCACGATCAGGGCCGCCACCGTGGCACCGGCGCGCGGCGCGGGCAGGCGGCTGACCGTACCGCGCGCCAGCACCAGGACGGCCACACCGGCCAGGGCGCGGATGGCGGTCTGCACGGTCAGGTCCAGCGGCAGGCCCAGGGTGGCCAGGCCGTTGGCGAAATCATGCCAGACGCCGCCGCCGGGGTTGGCGCTGCTCATGGTCTTGCGCACCAGTTGGCCATATTCGCCCAGGGCGTACCCGGGGTTCCAGTGCACCAGCGACAGAACCAGCGCCGCCGCCAGCCATAGCGCCAGATGAAGGCGCAGCGCCGGCCACAGGGCGAAGGCCAGCAGGACCAACGCCAGGGCCTGGGGCTTGAAGGCGCCGGCCAGCACCAGCAGGAAGGCGGCGCGGCGCCAACGGCCTTCAGCGATATCGGCCAGCCCCCCCAGCATCAGGCCCAACATCAGGAATTCCGTCTGGGCGCCGCGCAGGTCGACCACCCCGATGGGCAGCGCGGCCAGCAGCGCGACACCGAACACCCGCTGCCAATCCGCCGGCGCCAGCAGGCGACACAGCCGCGCGACGCCCCACCAACAGGCGGCCAGCAGGCTCAGCCGCCACAGCGCGTCGCCCAGCAGTGGCGGCAGGTAGGCCCAGGGCGTGAACAGGACGGCGCTGGACGGCAGGTAGAGGAAGCCGTTGATGCCGTCCTCGTAAATTTCCGCCCCGCGCCACCAGGCCCAGGTGGCCTCGGCATAGATGTGGAATTCCGAAACGAAGCGTCCGCTTATGACCTGCGCTTCGATCGCCACCAGGGCGATGGCCCACAAGGCGAGGCCAATCGCCAGCGGGCGGGCAAGGGGGGAAGCGGGCGGGCGGGACATGGTCAGGCTAGACCTATTTCATAGGTAATAGGCAGTATGGCCTAACAGGTACCACCTTAGCGCCCAAGTTCAAGGCCAAACCCGGCCGCTTACATATTTGTGATAAAATGTCGCAATTCCTCGCCATGCTGGGTGGCGGCGGGTCGCCGTAAGGTTGCGGTGATCGGCGCCTTGACGGGCCCATATCGCGATCCGGGGGAGGGGAACGTCCGCGCCGGGCGTTTCGCGACCCGCGACTCCAGGCCAACGCCCCGGTCTTCCTTCAACACTCGACAGACGCGCGCGTTCGCGCTCTTTTGCCCGTCTCGACGGTCGTGGGTGCCGCTTGGCGGGAAGAGGTGGAAACGTGGAGTACGAGGCCATACCGGGCGTGACCCTGGTTCTGGGGGGCGCCCGCTCCGGCAAAAGCCGCTTTGCCGAGGGGCTGGTCACCCGCCTGCCCGGTCCCTGGATCTATATCGCCACCGCCCAGGCCTGGGATGATGAGATGCGGGACCGCATCCGCCAGCACCGGGCCGACCGCGCGCCCGGTTGGACGACGGTGGAGGCGCCGCTGGACCTGGCTGACGCCCTGTCGCGCCATGGCCACGGACCGCTGCTGGTGGATTGCCTGACCCTATGGCTGACCAACGTCATGCTGGCCGACCGCGATGTGCCGGCGGCGTTCGCGGCGCTGGAGGACGCGCTGGCCGCCTGCACCGGGCCCATCGTGCTGGTGGGCAACGAGGTGGGCCTGGGCATCGTGCCCGACAACGCCCTGGCTCGGGCCTTCCGCGACCATGCCGGCCGCCTGCATCAGCGATTGGCGGTCCTGGCATCGCAGGTCTTTCTGACGGTGGCGGGGCTGCCACTGAAAGTGAAATAAGTTCGCAGAGGGAGGACAGCATGACCGAGACGCCTGAACAGCCCCTATCCGATGAGGACGCCGCGCGCCATCGCGAGAAGATGGTCAAGCGCAAGGCGGTGCAGGATGCGCGCGTGGCCCAGGCGACGCAGGAAAAGGGCCTGCTGATGGTCCATACCGGCCCCGGCAAGGGCAAGACCACGGCGGCGCTGGGCATGATGCTCCGCACCGCCGGGTATGGCTTGCGCGTTGGCTTCATCCAGTTCGTGAAGGGCAATTGGGCGACGGGGGAGCAGGCGGCGCTGGCGCGCTTCGCCGACCTGATCGACCACCATGTGATGGGGGAGGGCTTCACCTGGGACACCCAGGACAAGGCGCGCGACATCGCCGCCGCGTCCCGCGCCTGGGACCTGGGCCGGCGCATGCTGGCCGATCCCCAGTACCATCTGGTGGTGCTGGATGAGATCAACATCGTCCTGCGCTATGGCTATCTGGACGTGGCCGAGGTTCTCGCGGGGTTGAACGCCCGTCTGCCCGACACCCACGTCCTGCTCACCGGCCGCAACGCCAAGCCGGAAATCATCGAGGCCGCCGACCTGGTGACGGAGTTCCAGGCCGTGAAGCACCCCTTCCAGGCCGGCATCAAGGCACAGCGCGGGATCGACTTCTGATGGGGGACGCAGCATCGGGCGCCCGCGCGCTGATGATCCAGGGAACCGGCTCGGACGTCGGCAAGTCGCTGCTGGTGGCGGCGCTGGCCCGGGCGTACACCCGGCGCGGCCTGCGCGTGCGACCCTTCAAGCCGCAGAACATGTCCAACAACGCCGCCGTCACTCCGGACGGGGGGGAGATCGGGCGGGCACAGGCGCTGCAGGCCCGCGCCTGCGGCGTGCCGCCGTCGGTCGACATGAACCCGGTGCTGCTGAAGCCCCAGACGGACGTGGGCGCGCAACTGGTGCTGCGGGGCCGGGTGATCGGCACTGCCGGCGCCGCCAGCTATCAGCGCCGCAAGGGGGAGCTGCTCCCCGCCGTCCTGGAGAGTTTCCAGCGCCTGCGCGGCCAGTGCGACCTGGTGGTGGTGGAGGGGGCGGGCAGCCCCGCTGAAACCAACCTGCGCGCCGGCGACATCGCCAACATGGGCTTCGCCCGTGCCGCCGGCGTGCCGGTGGTGCTGGCCGGCGACATCGATCGCGGCGGCGTCATCGCCAGCCTGGTGGGCACCCATCGTGTCCTGGATGCCGACGACCGTGCCCAGATCCGGGGCTTCCTGATCAACAAGTTCCGGGGGGACGTGCGCCTGTTCGACAAGGGCGTGACGGAGATCGAGGCGCGCACCCACTGGCCCTGCTTCGGCGTCATGCCGCACCAGCCGGCGGCGGCCCGCCTGCCGGCCGAGGACGGCATGGACCTTGCGCGCTGGGCCCGGCGGCTGTCCGGCGGGGCGTTGCGCATCGCCGTTCCCATGCTGTCGCGCATCGCCAACTTCGACGACCTCGACCCCCTGCGGCTGGAACCGGGGGTGACGGTGGAGATGGTGCCGCCCGGCCGGCCCTTGCCGGGCGACGCCCACGGCGTCATCCTGCCCGGCTCCAAGGCCACGCTGGCCGACCTGGCCTTTTTCCGCGCCCAGGGGTGGGATATCGACCTGGCCGGCCATGTGCGGCGCGGCGGCTGGGTGCTGGGCCTGTGCGGCGGCTATCAGATGCTGGGCCGTATTGTGGCCGACCCCGATGGCATCGAGGGGCCGCCGGGCACCGCCCCCGGCCTGGGCTACCTGGAGGTGGAAACGGTGCTGGCGCCGGCCAAGACGTTGCGCGCCGTGACGGGGCGGGACGTCGCCACCGGCGCGGCGCTGACCGGCTATGAAATGCACCTGGGCGTGACCGAGGGCCCGGACCGGGCGCGGCCGCTGTTGCACCTGGATGCTGATGGGGGTGATCGGGTGGCGGAGGGGGCGGTCAGCCTGAACGGGCGCATCGCCGGCACCTATGTCCACGGCCTGTTCGGGCATGACGACCAGCGGGCCGCCTGGCTGCGGCGACGGAACGCGGCCCCCGGCCTGGACAGTTATGATGGTACGGTGGAGGCGGCGTTGGATGAGCTGGCCGAGGCCGCGGAACGCCACCTGGATCTCGACGCGCTATGGGCCATCAGCCGATGAACGCACCCGACAAGCCTTGCCCCGACTTCGATGCCGATTTCCGGGGGCATTTCCGCGACCTGCTGGTTTGGCGGCGCGACGTGCGGCGCTTCCGCACCGATCCGCTGCCCGATGGCTTGCTGGAACGCCTGCTGGACCTGGCCTGTCTGGCCCCGTCCGTGGGGCTCAGCCAACCCTGGCGCTTCGTCCGGGTGGATGACCCCGCCCGCCGTGACGCCGTGCGGGCAGAGTTCGAGCGCTGCAACGCCGAGGCGCTGGCCGCCCAGTCGCAGGACCGCGCCCACCTGTACGCCAGCCTCAAGCTGGCCGGCCTGCGCGAGGCGCCGTGCCACCTGGCGGTGTTCGTCGACCCGGACCCGGGACAGGGCGCGGGCCTCGGGCGCCGCACCATGCCGGAGACCCTGGCCTATTCCGCCGTCGCGGCCATCCAGACCCTGTGGCTGGCGGCACGGACGGAGGGGGTGGGCCTGGGGTGGGTCTCGATCCTGCGGCCAGAGGTGATGAACGGTCTGCTGGAGGTGCCGGAGGGATGGCGGCTGGTGGGCTACCTCTGCATCGGCTATCCCGCCGAGCCCGACGATGTGCCTGAACTGGAACGCGCCCACTGGGAACACCGGCACCCGCTATCCGAAGTGCTGTTCCAAAGATGAGGGTTTTAGAGCGCCAACACCAGCGCCAGGCCCCACAGCAGGGCCAGGCTGCGGCGGTAGAGGCTGAGCCCGGCGTCGATGTCCGCGGCGGTGGCGTCGGCCCGGCCGTCGCCCATCCAATGATCCTCCACCCGCACGTCGCCATAGGTGCGCGGCCCCGCCAGCCGCAGGCCCAGGGCGCCGGCCATGGCCGCTTCCGGCCAGCCGGCGTTGGGGCTACGGTGCCGCCCCGCGTCCCGCCGCACGGCGGCCAGGGCCGCCTTTGCGCCGGCTCCACCCCGCGTCCAGGCCGCCAGGATCAGCAGCAGGGCGGTCAGGCGGGAGGCGGGCAGGTTCACCAGGTCGTCCAGCCGGGCGGCGGCCCAGCCATAGGCCTCGTGCCTCGGCGTGCGGTGGCCCACCATGCTGTCGGCGGTGTTGATGGCCTTGTAGGCCAGCAGGCCCGGCAGCCCCCCCACCGCCAGCCAGAAGACCGGCGCCACCACCCCGTCGGAGAAGTTCTCCGCCAGGCTTTCGATCGCGGCGCGGGCCACGCCGGCCTCGTCCAGGCTGGCGGGGTTGCGGCCCACGATATGGGACACCGCCTCCCGCCCACCCTCCAGCCCGCGCTGGCGCAGGGCGTTCGGCACGGCGGCGACGAAGCGGTGCAGGCTGCGCTGCGCCAGCAGGCTGCTGGCGGCCAGGCCGGTGGCCAAGGTGCCCCAAAATCCACCCAGCCGGGACAGCAGGGCCTGCGCCGCGACGCCGACGGCCAGCGCCACCGCCACCAGCACCAGCTCGGCCACCACGCCGGCCGCCTTGCGCGCCGTCGCCGACCGGCTGGTCCGGTTCCAGGCGCGATCCAGCCGGCCGATCAGGGCGCCCAGCCATACCACCGGATGGCGGATGCGGGCGTACAGCGCGTCGGGATAGCCCAGCAGGGCCTCCAGCGCCAGGGCGGCCAGGGTCAGCCAGGGCAGTGCGGGATACAGGGCGGGAAAGAGCGTCATGGACCAGGGGTTTAGCATGAACGACGCCGCCGCGCCGCAGGGGCGTGACGGCATCCGGCATGGCGGTGACCTGACCCAGGCCGCCCGCCTGTTCCCGGACGCGCCGGCGCCCTGGATCGACCTCAGCACCGGCATCAACCCCTGGCCCTATCCCCTGCCGACCTTGCCGCCATCGGCCTGGGCCGCCCTGCCCACCCGGGGCGCCATGGATGCCCTGCTGGCGGCGGCGGCCGGGGCATATGGCGCGCCAGGGCCGGACAGCCTGATCGCGGCGCCCGGTTCGGAACTGCTGATCCAGACCCTGCCGCGGCTGCGGCCCCGGGGGGAAGTCGCCATCGTCGGTCCTACCTATGGCGACCATACCCGCGCCTGGTCCGCCGGTGGCCACCGGGTGCGGCTGGTGCCCGCGCCGGAAGGGGCGCCGGACACCGCCGACGTCCTGGTGGTGTGCAACCCCAACAATCCCGATGGCCGGACATGGGGCCCGGCGGAGCTGCTCGACAGGGCGGCCGATCTCGCCGCGCGGGGCGGCTGGCTGGTGGTGGACGAGGCTTACGCCGATCTCGATCCCGGCCGTAGCCTGTGCGGCCATGCCGGCCGGCCGGGGCTCATCCTTCTGCGGTCCTTCGGTAAGTTCTTCGGCCTGGGCGGCTTGCGCCTGGGCTTCATGCTGGCGCCGGCGCCGCTGCTGGACGCCGTGCGGGCGGAACTCGGCGCCTGGGCGGTCAGCGGCCCGGCCTTGGCTGTGGGTGCCGTGGCGCTGGCGGACCTGGACTGGCAGGCGGAGACCCGGCGCCGGCTGGCCGCGGCGGCCGATGCCCTGGATGGCATGGTGCGCGGGGTGGGCTTGCCGGTGGTGGGCGGCACGGCCCTTTATCGGCTGCTGGACGCGGGCGACGCCCGGCATCTTTGGCGGCATCTGGCCCAGTCCGGCCTATGGACCCGGTCATTCCCGGAGCATCGGGGCCGTGAAGGCTGGCTGCGGCTGGGCCTGCCGCCGGACCGGGATGCGGTGGACCGTCTCGCCAGGGCGCTGGCGTCCTTTGCCAAGTGTCAGGGCGGCTGGCCTCCCAGCCAATAGTTGCTGGGCAGGGCCGCCGTTTCCGGCGACTGCAAGGGGTTGGGAATGACGATGCGTCGCCGCCCTTCCAAGTCCGCGTTGACCATCAACTGGCGGACAAAGGGGGCATTGTTGAAGTATTTCAGGAAGGAACCGTCCTGATAGGCTTGCAACAACCCCCGCTCCACAATCTGTGCCAGGGCTGTGTCTTCCTTGCGGGTGAAGAAATACATGTCGAAGGGATAGACCAGGACCAGGGATTTCTCCACCGCCAGGTCGGGGAAGGCCGCCTGGCGTGACGCCAGCTCCTCATAGATTTCGAAAGCGCTACGCGGCAGGTAATCCACGCGCCCATGCTGCAAAACCGAATACAGCAGGTCGTACCGCAACGCCTCCACCGGCAGGCCGGCGGCGCGCATGATGTCCACGTCCGGCCAGCCCATCCCCTGGACGGCGGTCAGCCGGCGCAAATCCTCCAGCGTGTGGACGGCGGAGAACCGGTCCTGGTCCGCCTTGCGGATGATGAACAGCCGATGGCCCAGCAGGCCCCGCGTCAACGGCATGCGGATGGGGTTCAGATCCCGCTCCATTTCCGCCGTGGTGCCCGTCCAGATCAGGTTGATTTCCGCGCCGGCGCGCAGCGCGGCGATGGCGCGGGAATGGCCCATTACCCGTTCGCTGGGGCGCAGTTCATAGCGCACGCCCACCTTGTCCAGGGCCAGCCGCAGCAGTCCCAGGGGATAGAGGCTGCGTGTGTCCTCCCCATCGTCGCTGTAGCGGGGGTAGACGATGACCAGGGGCGCTTCCGCACCGGCCGGCGCGTCAACGGCCTGGGCGCGCCCGGCAGTGAACAGGGCGGCCAGAACCAGGATGCAGATCATCCCGACCGCACGCAGCACCGGGGCGAGGCGGCTGGTTTCGCGCATGGACTCTCCCTCCGACGGCGTTGACCCGCACCGTCAGGATGGCCTCATGTTCAATCCGGTCGCCGCCTTTGGCAACGGGGCATGAAAAGTTCTTGCGGGTGGGTTTACTAGCGGCGCCGAATGACTATGGCCCCTGACGCACCGTGATATCGGCCCACTGGGCGTCGGCGGCCTTGATCAGGTCGGCCGGGGCCAGCGCCAGTTGCAGGCCCCGCCGGCCGCCGTTCACGATAATTTCAGCCAGCGCTTCCGCCGAGCGATCGAGGAAGGTGGGCAGCTTGCGGCGCTGGCCCAAGGGGCTGATGCCCCCCACGACGTAGCCGCTGCTGCGTTCCGCCACCGCCTGGGGCGCCAGGTCGGACTTCTTGGCCTTGGCGGCGGCGGCCAGAGCCTTCAGGTCCAGCCGGGCGGCCGCCGGAATGATGGCGCAGGCCAAGCCCGGGGCCGGGCCGCCCTCCAACTGGCAGACCAGCGTCTTGTAGACCAGGGCGGGGTCCAGGCCCAACGCTTCCGCCGCCGCCAGTCCGATGGCGGCGGCGTTGGGGTCGTAGTCATATTCCAACAGACGATAGGCGACACCCGCCGCCTCCACCGCGCGCACCGCCGGTGTTCCCTTGGTTGCCATGATACCTCGTGCCCCTTTCTCCAGGGGCAGCGTATCAGATGCCGGCGCCGTCGATGAAATTGTAAATGTCGAAGGATGCCAGTCCCTTGGCGATGTCGGTCACGGCCTTGTGCGCCTGGGGCAGGCGGCCGCCCAGGGTGATGAAGCCATGCACCATGTCGGGATAAACGGTGTGCAGCACCGGCACGCCGCTGCCGGCCAGGCGGGCGGCATACTCCCGCCCCTCATCCTGCAGCACGTCCAGGCCGGCGGTGAGGATGACGGCGGGGGGCAGCCCGGCCAGGCTGTCGGCCAGCAGGGGGGACAGGCGCCAGTCACGGCGGTCAGCGCCGGCGGTGTAATTGTCCACGTACCACAGGTACTGCTCCCGGCTCATGAGATAGCCGGTGGCGCGGCGGTGGTGCGACGGGCGGTCGGCGGTGAGGTCGGTGCAGGGGTAGATCAGGACCTGGGTCTTCAGGTGCGGCCCGCCCTCGTCCCGGGCCTTCAGGGCCAGCACAGCCGCCAGGTTGCCGCCCGCGCTGTCGCCGGCCACGCCGATGGCCAGCGGGTCTATGGCCAGCCGCTCGGCACTGGCAGCCAGCCAGGTCAGGGCGGCCCAGGCGTCATCCAGCGCCGCAGGATAAGGGTGTTCCGGCGCCAGGCGATAATCCACCGCCACCACGGTATGGCCGGAGGCGGCCGCCAATTGGCGGCACAGGATGTCGTGGCTTTCCAGGTTGCCGATGGTCCAGCCGCCGCCGTGCAGGAACAGCAGCGCCGGCACCGGCCGCCATCCGAAGCTGGCGCGGTACACCCGCACCCGCAGCGGGCCGCCCGGCCCGCCGATGATCTGGTCCATGACCGAGGCCAGGGCCGGCGGCTCCGGCGCCAGCGGACGGCGGCTTTCGACATAGCCGGTACGCAAGGCGTCCAAGGGCACGTCGCGAAAGCGGGGCGGTCCCATGTCGCGCAACAACTCGGCCAGCGCCGGCGGCACATCGTTCGGCACGAAAAAGGCGGCGTCATCCTCAGTCGGCGTCGGGGCGGAACTGGCGGCCATGGCACCCTCACAAAATCACGACATGGAGCAGTATGTTATCTCATAAACACCCAGTCAACATGTGATATTGATAATATCACATCTATAAAATGTTCTATTCATGGAGTGACACCGCCTTCGATCCAGGCGCCTGGATAACGCCTTAAGGCCCGCCATCGGCGCAATTCGCTGGCGGGTCACCGGTAAGGCCCTGTATTCCTGAACATCCCCCGGGCGGGGGAACCGGAACCACGGGGCGGGACGATGTGCGGCATTGCGGGGCTTTGGGTATTCGGCGGCGCGGCTGGCGACCGGCTGGCGCGCCAGGCCGGGGCGATGATCGACCGCCTGGCCCATCGCGGGCCCGACGACCGGGGGGTGTGGCAGGATGACGCCGCCGGTGTGGCGCTGGCCAACCGCCGCCTGGCCATCATCGACCTGTCCCCGCAGGGCCACCAGCCCATGACCTCCGCCGATGGGCGCGTCACCATCGCCTTCAACGGCGAAATCTATAACTACCAGGATTTGCGCCGGCAATTGCTGGGCGAGGGCGTGCTCTTCCGCGGCCATTCCGACACCGAGGTGCTGGTGGAGGCGATCGCCCGCTGGGGCGCCGACCGGGCACTGGCCGCCTGCAATGGCATGTTCGGCCTGGCCATCTGGCTGGCGGCGGAGCGCCGGCTGATGCTGGTGCGCGACCGCCTGGGGGAAAAGCCGCTATACTGGTCGCTGGCCAACGGCGTGTTGCTGTTCGCCTCCGAACTCAAGGCCATCCGCGCCGAACTGGGCTATCGCGCCGTGCCGGACGAGGCGGCGCTGGCTGGTTATTTCCGCCATGGCTTCATTCCCGCGCCGCGAACCGCCTTCACTGGCATCCGGCAACTGCCCCCCGGCACCTGCATGACCCTGTCGGCGGAGGGCGCGTCCGAGACGCGCGCCTATTGGTCCGTGGCGGAGGCTGGCCGTCAGGCCTTGGCCGAGCCGTTGGCGCTGCCGGATTCCGAAGCCCTGCGCCGGACGGGCGACCTTCTGGCCGACGCCGTGCGCCGGCGCATGGTCTCGGACGTGCCGCTGGGTGTCTTCCTGTCCGGTGGTATCGACAGCGCCCTGGTAGCGGCCCTGATGCAGGAACAGAGCGCCACGCCCATCCGCAGCTTCACCATCGGGTTCGAGGAGGCGGCTTTCGACGAGTCCGCCGCCGCCGAGGCCACGGCCCGGGCCCTGGGCACCGATCACACCACCCTGCGCGTGACCGCCGCCGACGCGGTGGACCTGGTGCCCCACCTGGCCGGCATGTATGACGAGCCGTTCGCCGACATCTCCGCCATTCCCACCGCCCTGCTGTGCCGCCTGGCGCGCCGGCAGGTGACGGTGGCGCTGTCGGGTGACGGTGGGGACGAGGCTTTTGGCGGCTATTCCCGGCATTTGTGGGCGGGGGCCGTCGCCCGCTGGCGCCAGCGGCCGCGCTGGCTGCGCCAGGGGCTGGCGCGCCTGGATGCGGCGTTGCCCGACGCCTGGATCGACGGCGCCGCCCATCTGCTGAGGCCGCACTTGCGCCAGCCGGCCGACAAGGTGGGCAAGTTCCTGGCCGCCGTGGCGGCGGTGGACGAGGAGGCGGCCTATATCGCCATGTTGGGCATGAAGGCCGAAATCCTGTTGCGCCCAGGCGTCGCATCTTCCAACCCAACCTTGGTCCTGCCTGACGGGGGCGACCCTGCCCTGCGCCTGCAATTGCGCGACCTGGCTCGCTACCTTCCCGATGGCGTGCTGGTCAAGGTGGACCGCGCCAGCATGGCCGCGGGATTGGAGGCGCGGGCCCCCCTGCTGGACCCGCGGGTGGTGGAGTGGGGCCTGCGCCTGCCGCTGAACCAGCGCCTGCGCGATGGGCGGGGCAAATGGATGCTGCGCCGCCTGCTGGCGGATCGTTTACCCCAGGGCGTCGTCGCCGCGCCCAAGACCGGCTTCGGCGCCCCGCTGGGCACCTGGCTGCGCGGCCCCTTGCGCGACTGGGCGGCCGGGCTGATCGAGGGCGCTGCCGGCGACGGCCTGATCCAGGGCCCGGTGGCCTCGGCCCTCTGGCGGCAGCATCTGTCCGGCCGGCATGATCACGCGGGGCGGCTATGGACCATCCTGTCCTATCTGTCGTGGAAGGCGACGGTGGCCCATGTCGACTGAACATCCCCCCCCATCCCCCGCACCTCTGGAAAGGAAAGAGTCCATGACCCATCCCGTGAAGATAACGGCCGTCCTCATCGCCCGACCGGGGAAGCTGGATGAGCTGAAGGCCCTGCTGGCCGGCATGGTGGCGCCCTCGCGGGGCGAGCCCGGCAACCTGCGCTGGGACATCTGGCAGGATCAGGCCGACCCCAACCGTTTCGTGCTGGACGAACTGTACGTGGACAACGCCGCCATCGCCGCGCACCGCGCCACGACCCACTTCCAGAATTACCTGTCCAAGATCAACGACGTGGCCGAGCGCACGGCCATGGTGCTGGACCCGGTCGAGGTCGCCTGACGGCCCGTCACACTGGCTGTTGGGCCGCGTGATAGGCGCGGAACCACTCCACGAACCGGCCCACGCCCTCCTCGACCGATGTGGCGGGGGCGTAGCCGATATCGCGCGCCAGGTCGTCGATGTCGGCCCAGGTGGCGGGCACGTCGCCCGGCTGGATGGGTAGCAGGCGGATGTCCGCCGTCATGCCCAGCTTCTCCTCCAGCAGGCGGACATAGCGCATCAGGTCCACCGGCCGGTCGCTGCCGACATTATAGAGGCGATAGGGCGCCACGCCGCTGCTGGCCGGGTCGGGCTTGGCGGCGTCCCAGGCGGTGTCGACCGTGGGCGTGCGGTCCAGCAGGGCCAGGATGGCGGACACCACATCGTCGATGTAGGTGAAGTCGCGCCGCATGCGCCCCTCGCCATACACCTCGATGGGCCGACCCTCCACGATGGCCTGGGCGAATTTATACAGCGCCATGTCGGGCCGGCCCCAGGGACCGTAGACCGTGAAAAGCCTGAGGCCGGTCACGGGGATGTGGAACAGGTGGCTGTAGGAATGGGCCATCAACTCATTGGCGCGCTTGGTGGCGGCATAGAGCGTCATGGGATGGTCGGCCCCGCCATGCGGGCTGAAGGGCATGGCGGTGCTGGCCCCGTAGGCTGAACTGGTGGATGCGTAGACCAGATGGCCCACGGCTCCGGCACGGCAGCCTTCCAGGATGTTGGCGAAGCCCACCAGATTGCTGTCCACATAGGCCGCCGGATGATCCAGGCTGTAGCGCACACCCGCCTGGGCCGCCAAGTGTACCACCCGGGCGAAGCGGTGGGTGTGGAACAGGGCCGCCACCGCGGCGCGGTCCGCCAGGTCGATGCGCGCCTCGGTAAAACCGGGAAAGGGCCGCAGGCGATCCAGCCGCGCCTCTTTCAGGGCCACGTCATAGTAGGGGGTCAGGTTGTCCAGCCCCACCACCGGCACGCCCAGCCGCAGCAGGGCCAATGCCACATGGTTGCCGATGAAACCGGCGCTGCCGGTAACCAGGACAGGGGACATCGTTGCGGATTTTCCTGAAAGAACTGGCCCTTGAAAGACTTGGGCCGTGATGACGCGTGAAGGCCTTTGCCTACCACGTCGGCCCGCGCGGCGCGACAGTCGCTTGATGTCGCATTTGTGACGTGGCCGGGATGGCATGCGCCTTGCGTTAATGGCATGTGTATGATTGTCGCAGGTGCCGCCATGGAAAACATCATCCACTATGATGCCGAGGAAATCCGCCGCAAACTGGAGCGCGCGGCCGATGAGCTGGACGCCGCGGGCGATCCCATTTTGGCTCGCAGATTGCGAGAAATTGTCGATTTGGATCGCGCCGGCGACGGTGTGCCCTCCATGCGCCTGGCCGGCGACCGCCCGCGGGGCTGGACGCCGGTGGTGGTGATGGGGGGGGCCGCCGGTCGCGACTGAGCGTGCCGTCACCGTCTCAACTGGCCAGGGGGGTGCGTTCCAGCACGGCCCGGCGGATGGCCAGCGCGACCTCGTGCAGGGCCTGGTCCTGGTCCGGCCACAGCGTGACGGGCCGCCCGTCGCGCGGCACCGCCAGCAGGTGACGCAAGGGCGTGGACAGCCAGTCGCAGGCCCGCAGGATGACGGGGATCACGCGCGCCCGTCCCGCCCGGTGGCGGTCGACCGCGTGCTGCATCTCCCCGTCATGGCAGGCGGGGGATGCCAGGAAGTCCGGACTGACCAGCAGCAGCACCACGTCGGCCTCGGCCAGCGCGGCGCCGATGCCGTCCTCCAGCGCGTCGCCGGCCAGCAGGCGCCGGTCATGCCAGACCGCCACGCCCTGGCGCTTCAGCGGCGCCAGATGCACCTCCAGCCGGTCGCGCAATGCCTCGTCGACATGGGAATAGGATATGAACACGCGCACCACGGCAGCCCTCCGCCGATACCACACTTAAGGATTTTCCGAGTGCTGGCGCGTGCGGGTGGCTCCCGCGACGGGGCCGCCGGCCAGCACGGCGCGCCGGTCCCCCATGGCCGATATTGTTCCTCTTTTGTTCTCGTGTCAACGCGATGGCCCCGGCGCGAAAGGGGTTGGCCGTTTGGCCAGGAGGTGGGGCGGCGCCAAAAGAAAACGGCCGGGGAAAGCCCCGGCCGTTTCCTCACGCCGTACCGCTGACGCCCTGTCAGGCGACCTCGGCGATCTCCTGCAGGCGCCGTGAGCTGGCGGCCGCCTTGTGGTCCTTGGCCAGCAGGGTGTAGACCGCCGGCAGGACGAACAGGGTGAACAGCGTGCCGATGGACATGCCGGTCACCACCACCAGGCCGATGGAGAAGCGGCTGGCCGCTCCGGCGCCGGACGCGATCAGCAGGGGCAGCAGGCCCACCACCATGGCGGCGGTGGTCATCAGGATGGGACGCAGGCGCACGCGGGCGGCGTGCAGGATGGCCTCCCGCCGGGCCAGTCCTTCCTTCACCTGCATCTCGTTGGCGAATTCCACCAGCAGGATGCCGTGCTTGGAGATCAGGCCGATCAGCGTCACCAGACCCACCTGGGTATAGATGTTGATCGAGGTGATGCCGATGAACAGCGGGATCAGGGCGCCGCAGATGGACATGGGCACGCTGACCAGGATGACCAGCGGGTCGCGCAGGCTTTCGAACTGCGCGGCCAGCACGAGGAAGATGACGATCAGCGCGAAGCCGAAGGTCATGGCCAGCTGGTTGCCTTCCTCCACGAACTGGCGGGTTTGGCTGAGGTAGCTGTGGCTGAAGCCCGCCGGCAGCTGCTTCACCTGGTCTTCCAGGAAGGCGACCGCCTCGCCCATGGACACGCCCGGCATGGGCACGGCCTGGAAGGTGGCGGAGTTCATCTGGTTGTAGTGGGTCAGGGCGTTGGGGTCCGTGCCCTCTTCCAGGCGCAGGAAGGTGGACAGCGGCACCTGGTCGCCGGTGACGGAGGTGACGTAGAAGCGCGTCAGCTTGTCCGGCGTCAGGCGGTCGATGCGCGGCACCTGGGGGATGACTTCGTACGACCGGCCCTGCAGGTTGAAGCGGTTGACGTAGTTCTCACCCACCATCAGGGCCAGGGTGTCGCCGATGCTGGCCATGGTGACGCCCATCTCGTTGGCCTTGGCCCGGTCGATGTGGATGCGCACCACCGGCGTGTTGTAGTCAAGGTCGCTGTCCACCACCAGGAACTTGTGGCTGGCGACGGCGGCGGCCTTGATCTTCTCCATCGCCTCATAGATGGCGGGGAAGCCCTGGGTGCCGTTCAGCACCATCTGCACCGGCAGGCCGCCGGTGGTGCCGGGCAGGGGCGGCAGGTTGAACACCAGGGCCTTTTCGCCCGGCACCTGGTTGAAGGCCGCTTGCAGCGCCGCCAGCGATTCCTGGATGGGCCGGTCACGCTCCCCCCACGGTTTCAGCAGCACGCCGGCGATGCCCTGGCTGGTGCCGGAGGTGCCGCTGATCAGGAAGCGTTCCCGCCCCTCGGGCAGGGTGCCGCCGGCGGCGTCCAGCTGCTGGGCGTAGTGCTGGGTATAGTCGATGTTGGCGTATTGCGGGCCCTTGAACATGCTGAACAGGATGCCCTGGTCCTCTTCCGGGGCCAGTTCCGACCGGCCGTGCAGGTAGAGGTAGGGGATGCTGGCCAGCACGACCACGGCGAACAGCAGGATGACGGGGCGATAGTCCAGCGCCCGGGTCAGGCGGCGTTCGTAGAAGTTGGCCAGCCCGTTGAAGGCGCGGTCGACGAAGCGTGAGAAGGCGGTGTGGTCGCCGCCCTTGGGCAGCAGCACCGACGCCATCATGGGCGACAGGGTCAGCGCCACCACGCCGGAAATGATCACGGCCCCCGCCAGGGTGAAGGCGAATTCGCGGAACAGGGCGCCGGTGACGCCGCCCAGCAGGCCGATGGGGGCATAGACCGCCGCCAGGGTGATGGTCATGGCGATGACGGGACCCGCGATCTCGCGGGCGCCGACCAGGGCCGCCTGCACCGGTGTCTTGCCCTCCTCGAGGTGGCGGTAAACGTTCTCCACCACCACGATGGCGTCGTCCACCACCAGGCCGATGGCCAGCACCATGGCCAGCAGGGTCAGCAGGTTCAGGCTGAACCCCGCCGCCAGCATCAGGCTGAAGGCGCCGATCAGCGACAGCGGGATGGTGACCACGGGGATCAGCACCGACCGCAACGAGCCTAAGAACAGGAAGATGATGACGATGACGATGCCGATGGCCTCGATCAGCGTGTGTTCCACCTCGCTGATCGAGGCGTTGATGAAGTTGGTGGCGTCATAGGCCACTTTCATCTCGATGGCGGGCGGCAGGTTGCGCTGAATCTCCGGCAGGATCTTCTCGCGCACGTTCTGCACCATCTGCAGCGGGTTGCCCGTCGGCGTCACCTGCACGCCGATGAATACGGCGTTCAGGCCGCTGAACATGACGGCGCTGTTGGTGTTCTGCGCGCCCAGCGAGATGGAGGCCACGTCCTCCAGCCGCACCACGGCCCCGCCCGAGGCCTTCACCACCATGCGGCGGAAATCCTCCACGCTGGTCAGGTCGGTGTCGGCGGTGACGTTGGACACGGTGAACAGGCCCTTCACCTGGCCCGGCGCCGACTGCACGTTGTTGTTGCGCAGGGCGTTGGCCACGTCGTCGGCGGAAACGCCGCGCGCCGCCATGCGGTTGGGGTCCAGCCACAGGCGCATGGCGAAGGTCTGGCCGCCCAGGATGTCGGCCGACGCGACGCCATCGACCGTGGCGATCAGTGGCTGCACCACGCGGGTGAGGTAGTCGGAGATGGCGGAGCCCTGCAGTTCCTTGGACGCGAAGCTCAGGTACATCACCGCCGTGGTGTCGCCCGTGGACTTGGTGATGACCGGGTCGTTCGCCTCTTTCGGGATCAGGTACTTGACCTGCTGCACCTTGGCGATGACGTCGGTCATGGCCTGGCTGGGGTCGTAGTTCAGCTTGACGTAGACCGTGACCGTGCTCTGTCCCTGCACGGAACTGCTGGTCATGTAGTCGATGCCGTCGGCGCTGGCCACCGCCTGCTCGATGGGGGTGGTGATGAACCCCTGCATCAGGTCGGCCGTGGCGCCTGGATAGACGGTGGTGATGGCGATGGTGGTGGACGACAGCTTGGGATACTGCCGGATGGGCAGGGTCGACATCGACCGCAGACCCACCAGCAGGATCAGCAGGCTGACCACCAGGGCCAGCACCGGCCGTTTGATGAAAAGATCGGTGAATTTCATGGTCGGGGTGTCCCCTGGAACCGGCCGCGCGTCAGTTGGGGCGCGGCCGGTCCCGATTTACAGGTCAACGGCGGTGTGTCAGGGGCGGGGTATCAGGGGCGCGGCGTCTCGGCCGGGGCCGGCGGGGCCCCCTGGTCCGACAGGGTCACCGGGGCGCCGTTCTGCAGCTTGTTCTGGCCCACGGCCACGACGCGGTCGCCCGGCTTGACACCGCTCAGCACCACGACCTTGCCGTCGGCGCGGTCGCCGGTCTTCACGAAGACGCGGTCGACGTGCAGGGCTGGCTTGCCATCCTCGCCGTTCACCGGCTTGCCGTCCTTGTCCACCGTGGGGCGGACCACATAGACGCTGTTGCCGTACAGTGAATAGTCCACCGCCGTTTCCGGCAGGGTGACCTGGTTGGGCGTGACCGGCAACACGACGGTGACGTTGCCGAACATGCCGGGCTGCAGGGCGTGGTCCTTGTTGGGGATGGTGGCCTGCAGCTTCACGGTGCGCGTGTCGCTGCTGATCTGCGGGTCGATGGCGGTGAGGGTGCCCTGGAACACGCGGCCGGGGTAGGCGTCCACGGTGACGCGCACCGTCTGGCCCACCGCCACGCGGCCGCGCTCGCCCTCCGCCAGGGTGAAGTTGGCGTACAGCTCATCCAGGTCGGTCAAGGTGACGACGGCGTCGCCGGCCTTGACGTACTGGCCCACGTCCACTTGACGCACGCCCAGCACGCCGTCGAACGGCGCCCGCACCAGCAACTGGGCGATCAGGGCGTTGGTCTTGGCGATGTTGGCGTTGGCCTGGTCCAGCACGGCCACCTGCTGGTCCACCGTCTGCTGCGAGGTCGCCTGCTTGGCCACCAGGGCACGATAGCGGGCGAGGTCCAGCTCCGCCACCTTGGCCTGGGCCTTGTAGTTGGCCAGGTCGCCCTGCTGCGGCTTGTCGTTCAGCTGCAGCAGGGGCGTGCCGGCGGCCACCGTGGCGCCCGACTGGAACAGGATCTTGGTCACCGACCCACCCACCTCGGGCGTCACGGTGACCTGGTGGACGGCTTGCAGCGTGCCAACGGCGGGCAGCAACTGCGGCACATCCTCCGCCTTGGCCAAGGCGGTGGCGACCGGCGGCGGCGGCGGCGTCATCTTTTTCAGGATTTGGCCGATCATCGCGGGCTTGACGCTGCGGTCAAAGTACACGAACAGGCCGCCGATGATGGCCAGGACAATCACCGTCAGGATCATGAACAGGGCGATGCGCGGCGGCCGCTGCTGCCCGCCCTGGCCCCGGTATTCCGGGCGGGACAGGCCGGTCAGCGGCGCGTCCGGTTTCGGCACGGTGGTCACGGTCGATTGGGATTCCATGGTCTCGGTCTCGCTCGGCGCAAATATTCCCGTCGCCGGCGGGCATGCTGCCGCCGGCTGGGCGTTGGTGTCGGTGTCGAAGCCGCACGCGTCAACACGTCGCCGCGGGTGGCCCGGGCGATGGTCGGCCGCCGGATGCGAAGGACCATTCCTTTAAGGTCCTTCCAGACCACCAAACCCCGTAAACCCAGGGGCGGGCGGCGACAGCCGGCAGCGGTGCGCTTTCGTAAACGATGGCCTGTCCCCGGCGATCCGATGCCCCCGCACCCGATCCTTCCGATCCCATGGGCCCTCATTATTGCGCGGACTATGGGCAGCGCTGTGGATACTGCCAGTGAGCGGTGTCACAACCGGCCGGGTGCTTTTTATGGAATCCGGAAAAAATGCAAGGATTGCTCCGGCTGGCCGAATGATCCGGCCTGCCGTGGGCTTTTGTCCCGCCGCGATCCAATTATCCAGCCCGCGCTGAACAACCGTCAGCCCGCGCTCCGCAGGCTTTCGTCGGATTCCTCGTTCCAGTGGCTGAGCGCCAGCAGGCAATGGGACGGCAGGATGGCCAGCAGGTCGATACGCCGACGCAGGTCTTGGAAAACCGCGTCCACCACCGCCTCGGGATCGGCGGCGACGCCGGGGTCCAGGCTGGGATCGGGATCCGGCAGGGCCCAATGGGCGGTCACCGGCTGGCCCGGCCAAGCGCCGGCCATGCCGGTGGCCGCCAGTTCGCTGACGGTGATGACGATGTCCACCGGCGGCGCCTCGGGCGCCATATATATGTCCAGCGGCTTGGGGCTTAGGTCGTCGGTGGCCACGCCCTCCGCCCGCAGGCGGTCCAGGACGAAGGGGTTCATACGGTCGACGGGGGTCAGGCCGGCGCTGTGGGCGTCGAAACGGTGGCCGGCATGATGGCGCAGCAGCGCCTCCGCCATCAGGCTGCGGCCGGCGTTCACCCGGCCTACGAACAGGACGCTCAGGCGGCGTTCCGTGCCGGCGCGGCTTGGCTCGGGCGCGGGTTCATCCCGCATCGGGCTGTCAGGCGGCATCATCGGATCCAGGGGTTGCGGCTTGGCCGGGCGGGAATCAGCCCGCCGCGGCCCAGCCTTCCTCACTATTATGCATCGCGGCCAGCGTCTCGGCCGTCAGCCGGGCCAGGCGCTGTTCCGGCAGGGAACAGAAGATGCGCACCCGCCGCTCGATCATGCCGAACAGCAGGTTGAACAGGGCGCGCTGTTCAACCTCCGACCCCTTGAAGCCCTGCGGGTCCGGGAACCCCCAGTGGGCGATCATCGGATGGCCCGGCCAGGCGGGTGCCGTGGCGCCGGCGCTGGCGTCACAGGTGTGGAAGATGAAGTCCATGGGCGCCACATCCGGGCCGGCGAACTGGTTCCAGGACTTGGGGTGCAGGCCGTCGGTGGAAATGCGGGCCTTGGTCAACAGGTCCAGGGCGATGGGATTGCATTCCGGCAGCGGGTCCGAGCCGGCGCTGAACACCACGAACCGATCACCGCCCCAATGACGCATGAGCGCCTCGGCCATGATGCTGCGGGCGGAGTTGAACTGGCACAAAAACAGAACCCGATAGACTGTCGCCATGTCGCTTCATTCCCCCTCTGGCCAACGGCTTTCCCGCGCCGGGGGCCCCCATCGCCCCAGGGTCAGGAACCGCGGCCCTGTGCCGCCCGCCCCCTGGGGCGGCACATTTAACCGGATGCTAACCCCAGCGTATGCCAGTCTTGTGACGCTGGTGTTGCAGCCCGACGAAAAGGGACGAGATCGCCTCAATCAAGCGCGGTAACAGACCCGCAGTCCCCCCCACAGGCGGCCGCGCACCCAGATGGGGGCGGAGGCGTCCTTCATCAGGGCATAGACACCGCCACCCATGTCGCGGCGATAGGTCTGCAGCAGGAAGGGGGCCGTGTTGCTGCTGGCCGCCGCGGCGCTCTTGTCGGGGTAGATACGGCGGTTGCGCCCATAGGTGGCGTTCCATACCGGATCGGGGCCATGGGGCTTGCTGAATTCCGGATTGTGGCAGGGGATCAGGCGGTTATGGTCCGTGGGCGCGCAGAAGATCATGCGTGGGTCCATGGACATGACGGGATCGTGCAGCGGCGTCACCGCCTTGTCCAGGAAGGGGATGTAACGGGTCATGTACTGCTGCGGGTTGGTCCCCGCGATGGGCTTCAGGTCTTTGTCGAACAGGTCGTCCAGGGTCAGTTCGCCGTTTGCCAGGGCCTGCTCCATGCGCTCGGAAATCTTCGTCGCGACCTCGCGTGCCTTGTCGATGAAGGGCGTATCCTCGGTCGCGTAGCCGGAGGTGGCGGTCAGCATCATGATGGCTTCCGCCCGGCTCAGGGTGCGGTCCAGGTGGGTGGTTCCCTCCTTCAGCGCCTTGCTGGACAGTTCCGCGTCGCGGTGCAGGGCGTCCACTGTCTCCTGGAAGCCGCCGGCGCGCTCGGCGATGTCGCCGGTGGCACCGGCGATGGCGGTGGCGTTCTCCTCCACCTGGGCGACGGCGGCGCCCACCGTTTCCACCGCGCGGCCGATGGTGGCGGTACTGCGGCCCACACGCTCCGCCTGTTCCGAGCCTGTCGCCATGCGGGCGGTCAGGCGCCGCACCTGGTCGGTCAGGGCCTTCAGGGTGGCGTCGATCTCCGCCGTGGCGTCCGCCGTCTGGCGGGCCAGCGCCTTCACCTCGGTGGCGACGACGGAGAAGCCGCGACCGGCCTCGCCCGCGCGGGCGGCCTCGATGGTGGCGTTCAGGGCCAGCAGGTTGGTCTGCGCGGCGATGCGGTTGATGTCGCTGGAGACGCGGGCCACCCGGCTCATGGCCTTTTCCAGGCCGCTCAACTCATCGGCGCTGGCGTTCACCGCCGTGACCAGGTCGCCGATGGCGGCCAGCGATTGGCGGATTTCCTCCGTCGAGGCGTCGACATCCCGCCGTGCGCCGGCGGCGACCCCCTGCGTCGCCTGCGCCATGCCGGCGATGCTACGGTTGCTGCTGACGATGTCGCGTGATGCCGCCTGAATGCCCGCCAACTCGTTGGTTTGGCTATCAATCGCCTTTTCCACCTGATGGATGCTGCCGACAACGTCGGCGATGTCCACACTCAACCGGCCGACTTCCGTCGCGATATCGGCGATCAGCGGGCCCGCGTCCACGCGCGCCTGGGTGAAGTGAAGGGTATCCACGGCCATGTCCTCTCCCCACGGATCAAGGCGGTCATTCTGCGCACCAGTCCGTAAACAAAAAGCAAACAGCCCCCAAACGAAGGAGGTGGCCCGAAAGGATAGGCAATTTAACGGAAATTACTCTCATCCTTTGGTTGATCACACAATGTGGTGGGGAAAGAGATATTTTTCCAGAATCGCCTTGTAATACCGCGCCATTCGACCAGATATGCAGTCGCAGCGATCCAGGGCAGTGTATTTTCGCATTTGCGGAAGGGCGGAGAACCGCCATTCTCCCCGGCTTGAAGCGATGTTTCCGTTGAGTCAGGAAGAGGGTATAGCGAGGATGAGCGCGTTTCTGTCCGGCAAGGTCACGCATGTCCATCATTGGACGGACAACCTGTTCAGCTTCCGGCTGACCCGCGACCCGTCCTTCCGCTTTCGCAACGGCGAATTCACCATGGTGGGCCTGCAGGTGGACGGCCGTCCGCTGATGCGCGCCTATTCCATGGCCAGCACCAACTATGAAGAGCATCTGGAATTCTTCAGCATCAAGGTGCCGAACGGTCCGCTGACCTCCCGCCTGCAACACATCCAGGAGGGGGATGAGGTGCTGTACGGCCGCAAGGCCACCGGCACCCTGCTGCTGGACAATCTGCTGCCCGGCCGCACCCTGTACATGCTGGGCTCCGGCACGGGCCTCGCCCCGTTCATGAGCCTGATGAAGGACCCAGACGTCTACGAGCGCTTCGAGAAGGTGGTGGTCACCCACACCGTGCGCCGCGTGGCCGAGCTGGCCTATTACGACGACATCACCAAGCACCTGCCGAATGACGAGTTCATTGGCGAGATGCTGCGCGACAAGCTGGTCTACTACCCCACGGTGACGCGGGAACCCTTCCGCACCGAAGGCCGCCTGACCGACCTGATCAAAAACGGCAAGTTCTTCGCCGACATCGGCGAGAAGCCGTTCGATCCGGCCCAGGACCGCGTCATGATCTGCGGTGGCCCCGGCGTGCTGAAGGACCTGCAGGACCTGTGCGAGGAAGCCGGCATGCGCGAAGGCAGCTCCAACGAGCCTGGCCACTACGTCATCGAAAAGGCCTTCGTGGAGCGCTGATCCAGCGATCCCCGTCGGTATGCTTCACGGCCGCGCTCCCACCCGGGGCGCGGTCGTTGCTTTTCAGGGCTCCGGCATCGCCCGCCACTCATCCTCGCCGATGACGATGTAGCGGGTCACGGCCCGGCCATCCCAGTGATAGCGCAAGGTGCGGGCCTGCAGGATGGGCGGGGTGATCAGGTCGGGGTAATAAAGGGCCGCGGCCAGGCCCTGGGGCCAGCGCACGCTGGGGTACAGCACGCCGTCGCTGCCTTGGGCCTTCAGCCGCTTGCCCAGCGCCTGGCCCGCCGACCAGTCGTCCGGCGCCAGGCAGTCCCGGAAGGCCTCGCCGCGCACATCATGGAAGGTGCCGGCCACCCGGCCCGTCAGCTCGCGGAACTGGGCATCGGCGGCCGGCTCGTTCGTCATGCGCATGAAGCGGCCGTAGTGATGGACGGTTTCCATCAGCGCCACCTCGAACCGGTCCCCACAATACCATACGCCAAAGGCGCCGTCGGAAAAGCGGCTGGGCCGGTCGGTGGAGGTGTGGGTGAAGGCGCCCATGGCCAGGCTGGCGCCAGGGCCCGACAGGCGGCGGTCCCGGGGCACCAGCGACAGGTCGCCCACCTCATCCCGGACGCGCGGATTGGTCTTGGCCTCCGCGCTGGCGATCAGGTCCCAGTCCGCCGGGTCGGCGATGTCCTCGAACAGCCAGACGGGCGGGTAGATGGTGCGGACGATGCGGTAGGCTGGACGCCAATCCAGGGCGGTGGTGGGGGGCAGGGCCGCCGTCACCACCCGCCGCGCTCCGCGTCCAGATAATTGCGAACGGCGGTCAGGTCCGCCGGCGCGCCGGCCAGCATGCGCTGCAGCGCCGATTGGCCGTTGAAGGCGGCGTTGGGCTTGGCCACCCAGGCATAGGCGCGCTCCGGCTCCATGAACAGATAGCGCAGGGCCTTATGGATGCCCATCAGGTCGCCCAGGCGCCACAGCAGGTCGGGCGGCAGGCTGCCGATGTCACCCCGTTTCCAGCGATAGAAGGTGGAGGGGCTGGGCTGGCCCAACAGCACGCGGGCCTGGCCGTCATCCACCCCCCACAGGCGGAACAGGTTGAAGACGGCCCGCAGCATGGCTGCCCCCTCCGCCTGGGTGACGGCGCCGGGGATTGCGGTATCGGGCGCACTGGCCGGCAGGGCCTGGGCCATGGCGATCTCCTTCATGCCAATTGGCAGTCAATATAGTCCTGACTGCCAATTGGCACAAGCGCCAGTCCCTCGAGCCCGTTTCTTCAGTCGCGGTAGCTCAGCCACACCGTGTCGGCCGCCCGCTTAGCCAGCGCCCGCGCCTCGTCGGCGGTGGCGCCTTCGGCCAGGGCCACGCCCATGCGGCGATAGGGCCGGGTGGTGGGCTTGTTGAAGATGCGCACCTCCACGTCATGCTCGGCCGTGCCCAGCGCCAGGGCGTCGGCCAGGCCTTCCACGCCGAAATGGCTGGAGTCCTGGCTGGCCAGGATGACGGCGCTGGCCGTGGGCCCGCGCAGGGTGATGCGCGGGATGGGCAGGCCCAGGATGGCGCGGGCGTGCAGGTCGAACTCCGACAGGTTCTGCGACATCAGCGTCACCATGCCGGTGTCGTGCGGGCGGGGCGACAGCTCGCTGAACACGACGTCGTCGCCGGCCACGAAGAACTCCACCCCGAACAGGCCATAGCCGCCCAGATTGTCCACCACCTTGCGCGCCATGTCGCGGGCGGTTTCCAGCGCTTGGGCGTCCATGGGCACGGGCTGCCAGGATTCCTGGTAGTCGCCGCGCTCCTGCCGGTGGCCGATGGGCTCGCAGAACACCACGCCGTCGCGCGTGCGCACGGTCAGCAGCGTGATCTCATAGTCGAAGGCGATGAACTCCTCGACGATCACCTTGCGGCGGTCGCCGCGCATGTTGGCCACGGCGTAGGTCCAGGCGGCTTCCAGTTCCTCCGCCGTGCGCACCGTGCTCTGCCCCTTGCCGGAGGAGGACATCACCGGCTTGATCACGCAGGGCAGGCCGGTATGCGCCGCCGCCGCCTGCACCTCTTCCAGGCTTTCGGCGTAGCGGTAGCGCGAGGTGCGCAGGCCCAGCTCCGTGGCCGCGACCTCACGGATGCGGTCGCGGTTCATGGTCATGTAGGTGGCGCGGGCGCTGGGGACCACGGTGTGGCCGGCGGCCTCCATCTCCTGCAGCACCTCGGTGCGGATGGCCTCCACCTCCGGCACGATATAGTCCGGCTTGTGGCGCAGGATGGCTGCCTTCAGCGCCTCCCCGTCCAGCATGGAGAACACTTCGAACTCGTCGGCCACCTGCATGGCCGGCGCGCCGGCATAGGCGTCGCAGGCCACGACATGGGCGCCGTAGCGCTTGGCGGAGATGACGAATTCCCGGCCCAGTTCGCCCGAGCCCAGCAGCAGGATTTTGGCGGTCGCGGTCATGATGATGGCGGTCCCGGCTTAGAAATATTGGGAAAGGTTGCGGCGGATGCGGGCCAGAACCCCGTCCGGGTCGCGGGCGGGCACATAGGTCTCGCCCGTGATCATCTCATAGGCCTGGATGTAGATGGCCGCCGCCTGCAGCACCACGTCGCCCGGGATCTCCGGCACATCGTCGGTATAGGGGTCGCAGCGCGCCACCACCCAGCTGCGCACGAAATCCTTGTCGAAGCTCTCCGGCCGCTCCCCCGCCTCGAACTTGGCGGGGTAGGTTTCGGCGAACCAGTAGCGGCTGCTGTCCGGCGTGTGGATCTCGTCGGCCAGGATGATGTTGCCGGCTTCGTCCAGGCCGAACTCATACTTCGTGTCCACGAGGATCAGGCCGCGCCGGGCCGCCAGTTCGCGGCCGCGGGCGAACAGGGCCAGCGCCTTGGCCGACAGCTCGTCCCACTGGGCGGCGGTCAGCAGCTTGCGCTCCACGATCTCGGCCGGCGACAGGGGCTCGTCATGGCCGCCGTCGAAGGCCTTGGTCGTGGGGGTGATGATGGTCTGGGGCAGTTTCTGATTGGGGCGCAGCCCGTCCGGCAGGGTCACGCCGTACATCGTGCGCTCCCCCTTCTTGTACATGGACAGGATGGAGGTGCTGGTGGTGCCGGCCAGGTAGTCGCGCACCACCACCTCGACCGGCAGGATGTCCAGGCGCTTGGCCACCACCACGTTGGGATCGGGATAGTCGATGACGTGGTTGGGGCACAGGTCGCGGGTGGCCTCGAACCAATAGCGCGCCGTCTGGGTCAGCACGGCCCCCTTGTGCGGCACCGCCGTCAGGATGCGGTCGAAGGCGCTGAGGCGATCGGACGCGATGATGATGCGCCGCCCGTCGGCCAGATCATAGTTGTCGCGCACCTTGCCCCGGTAATGCCTGGGCAGTTCCGGGATGGTGGCGTCGTCGAGGACGTTGGCGGGGGCGAGATCGGAAGGGGTGAGGTCCACCGGGCACCTGAGGGGTTGCGGCGCGCCCCGTCATTGTCGGATCGGGGCGCGGGGTTGGAATCGCGCGCGATCCTAGTGCGGTCGCGTCCGTTTGACCACTGCGCGGAGGGCGGGGGGCCTACCCATCGCCGCCTGGTCAGGACGTTGTGCCCCGTGGCCCGACACCTCCCCCCGGATCTCTATATCCGGAGGGCTCGCCGGGTTATGGTGACGGCCCCTGGACCAGCCAATGCCCGGTTGATGCCGCTCCGTCTCCGCCTCGCCCTGACCTTCGGTATCCTGGTGGCCGTGGCCACGCTGGCGGCGACGCTGGTCATCGGCGGCCTGGCGGCCCGCCGGGTGCGCACCGACATCGCCCGCCAGATGGCGGACATCGCCTTCCAGACAGGGGACAAGCTGGACCGCGGCATGTTCGAACGCTGGCGCGATGTGCAGGTCGCGGCGTCACTGACCAGCGTGTTCAAGGTGGGGGCCGACGAGGACCGGCAGCGCCGGTGGCTGGACCGGCTGAAGCAGACCTTCCCCTCTTACGCCTGGATCGGCTTTGCCGACCCCTACGGCCGAGTCATGGTTTCCGCCGACGGCCTGCTGCAGGGGGCGGATGTGTCGCAGCGCCCCTGGTTCACCGCCGCCCGCGACCATGGCTCCTTCGCCGGCGATGTGCATGAGGCCAAGCTGTTGCAGAAGGTGATGGGGTCGCCGGACGGGGAGCCCCTGCGCTTTGTCGATGTCGCCGCCGCCGTGCATGACGAGAATGGCGGCGTGCAGGGCGTGCTGGGCGCCCATCTCAGCTGGAGCTGGGCGACCGAGGTGACGCAGTCGGTCCTGGGGGCGGCGGCCGAACGCTCGGGCGTCCAGGTGCTGGTGCTGTCGCAGAGCGGAACCGTGCTGCTGGGGCCTGAACCCTTCGTGGGGCACGACCTGGCCGTGGCCCGTGACGCGGGCGACCGCCCCATGATCCAGTGGCCCGATGGCGGGCCGGACGACTTCCTGATCGGCATCAGCCAGAGCCAGGGCTATCGCGACTATCCGGGCCTGGGCTGGTGGATTATCGCCCGCCAGCCGGCGGCCGTGGCGCTGGCCCCGGTGCAGCAGTTGCAACGCCTGGTGGCCGTCGCCGGCGGCGGCATCACCCTGCTGGCCCTGCTGATCGGCTGGTTCGCCGCCGGCCGCCTGGCGGCCCCCATCGAGCGCCTGACGGTTGCCGCGGAACGGCTGCGTCTGCACCCGCTGCCCCAGGCGGAGGGGTCGGAGGACCCTCTGGATGCCTTGCCGGCCGTGGCAGGGGACCGTGAAATCGTGTCCCTGGCCGGCAGCTTGCGCATGGCCTTCGCCACCATCCGCGCGCAGGCGGGCGAACTGGCGCAGACCAACGTCCGCTTGGAAAGGCGGGTGGAGGAGCGCACGGCCGCCCTGGCCGCCGCCAACATCCGGCTGATGGACGACCAGATCCGGTTGGAGGGACAGGCCGCCGCCCTGGCCGCGCTGGCGGCGGAGCGGGACCGCGCCCGCGCCGCGGCCCAGGCCGCCGATGAGGCCAAGTCGAATTTCCTGGCGGCCATGAGCCATGAGGTGCGCACGCCCCTGAACGGCATCCTGGGTATCGCCCAGCTGCTGCTGGCCGGCCCCCTGCCGGCGGAGGTGCGCCCGCAGGTGCGGACCCTGCAGCAGAGCGGCCAGTCGTTGCTGACCATCGTCAACGATCTCCTGGACGTCTCCAAGATCGAGGCGGGCAAGCTGGTGCTGGAGGATTTGGCCTTCAGCCTGGAGGAACTGGTCGACGGGGTGCGCTGCTTGATGCTGCCCAGCGCCCAGCAAAAGGGCCTGTCGTTGACCATGGCGCTGGACCCGGCGCTGACCCCGGCCTACCGGGGCGACCCGGCGCGCCTGCGCCAGATCCTGCTGAACCTGGTCAGCAACGCCGTGCGCTTCACCGACAGCGGCGGTGTCACCATTGCCGTCGCGGTGGCGGGCGGCGGTGCTGATGACGCCGTCGCCGGCGCCGCCCCCCTCCTGTTCTCCGTCACTGATACGGGCGTGGGTCTGTCGCCCACCCAGGCGGCCCGCCTGTTCGAACGCTATGCCCAGGCGGACGAGACCATCGCCCGCCGGTATGGTGGTACGGGACTGGGCCTGGCCATCTGCCGGGACTTGGTGGATCTGATGGGGGGGACGATCGGCGTCGACAGCCGCGAGGGGGCCGGCAGCCGCTTCTGGTTCACCCTACCCCTGGTACCCGCGGCCGCGGAGGATGTCGCGCCGCTGGCCCAAACTACCACGGAGGTTCCGGTGCCGCCACCCGCCGCATCCGTGGTGGGCGGCCGTATCCTGCTGGTGGAGGATGACGCGGTGAACCAGCATGTCGCCCTGCTGCTGTTGCGCCGCGCCGGCTATACCGTGCACCTGGCCGAGGATGGCCAGCAGGCGCTGGATATCCTCGCCGCCGAGACGTTCGACCTCGTGTTGATGGATATGCAGATGCCCGTACTGACCGGCCTGGAGGCCACGCGCCGGCTGCGGGCGATGGAGGCCGGGACGGGGCGCCATGTTCCGGTCATCGCGCTGACCGCCCACAGCCTGTCGGACCGCGTCGACGACCATTTGGCCGCCGGCATGGACGACCATCTGGTGAAGCCGTTCGACCATGACCGGTTGCTGGATCGTGTCGCCTTCTGGCTGGGCCGTGCCCGGGGTGACGGGATGGAGGTCAAGGCCGGGGAGCCACCGCCCAAGGACGCACAAGGGGATGCCCCCATCTTCGATCCGGCTGTGCTGGGCCGGCTGTCGGCCCTGGTGCCGCCGGACCATTTCCGCACCGTGATCCGCGAGATGGTGACCAACGGCCTGGCCCGCGTGGACCGCATCGCCGCCCAGGCGGGCGCTGGGGATGTGGCGGCGCTGAAGCGCGAGGCGCACAACCTGATCTCCACCGCCGGCAGCGCGGGGCTGGGCCGCCTGCAGGCGCTGGCCCGGACCCTGGACAGTGCCTGCGCCGCTGGCGATGTCGACCGCGCCCGCCGGGTCGCCGGCACCATCGCCGCCGTGGGGACCGACGACTGGCGGCGCCTGGATGATTTGCTCCCGGCCCAGGGGCGGGCGGACGGGCCGGAAACCCCGGCGCTTTGATCCGCCGCCGCTGCGACTTTCTGTCTTTTGCCGCATCGCGCTTTCCCGTTGACGCCCATGTTGCGCCGCGTTAAAAACATGTTACGTTATACTATAACATAACGAAAACCAGCAGTTGGGGCCTGTCTCCACCCTATCCAGCCGTCGCCGACGTCCGTGCCGCCCGTGTCCGGACCGTGGTGACGGCTGGCTTGGGGTCAACGGAGGCGGCTTGAAGGGAAAAGGGTCGTCCTTAAAAGTGGGCGGCTTGCAGGAAAGGTGGGAAGGTATGGCTTTCAAGGTGGGGCGCGCCGGGATCCTGGGCGTCATTCTGTTGGGTTCGGTCAGCACGGTGGCGCTTGCCGCCGATGATCCGGCGGCGGAGCCGGCGGGCGCCAGCGGCCAGCTCGGCAACAATTCCGCCAGCGGTCCCATTCCGGAAATCGTCATCACCGCCAAGCGCCTGCTGGATGCCCGCAACAGCATTCAGCCCGAATTGGGCGCGTCCTCCTACAAGCTGGACGAGGCCGCGCTGGAGGCGCAGCCGGGCGGCCTGAACAACGGCCTGAACCAGGTGATGCTGCAGGCGCCGGGCGTGGCGCAGGACAGCTTCGGCCAGCTGCACATCCGGGGCGAGCACGCCAACCTTCAGTACCGCATCAACGGCGTCATCCTGCCGGAAGGCATCAGCGGCTTTGGCCAGACGCTCAGCCCCCGCTTCGCGCACAGCGTCAGCCTGGTGACCGGCGCGCTGCCGGCGCAGTACGGCCTGCGCACCGCCGGCATCATCGACATCCAGACCAAGTCGGGCGCCTTCGACAATGGCGGCGACATCAGCGTCTATGGCGGCAGCTACAACACGCTGCAGACCAGCTTCGACATCTCGGGCTCTTCCGGCACGCTGAACTATTTCGCGTCGGGCGATTTCAAGACCAGCGGCGTGGGCATCGAATCCCCCGACGGCAGCGGCAAGCCCAACCATGACCGCACCGAGAACGGCCGCGGTTTCGTTTTCGTCCAGGACATCCTGGACCCCGACACCCAGGTCAGCCTGATGGCGGGGACGGAACGCGGGCAGTTCCAGATTCCCACCCGGTCCGGCCAGTCGCCCAGCCTGGGCTACAGCTTCAACGGCCAGACCGACTATCCCAGCGAGAAGATCGACGAGGACCAGCGGGAAATCACCCATTACGCCGCCGCCACCTATCTGAAGGCGCTGGACGCGGTGACGGTGCAGTCCTCGATTTACGGCCGCTATTCCAGCCTGTGGTTCAAGCCCGACCCGGTGCCGGACCTGCTGTACAACGGTATCTCGCAGGAAGCCTACCGCCGCTCCATCGCGGGCGGCTGGCAGACGGACGGCAGCTGGGTGGTGAACGATCAGCACACCCTGCGCGCCGGCCTGCTGCTGCAGGTCGAACGGTCCTCCGGCAAGACCACGTCGCAGGTGTTCCCGGTGGATGACAGCGGCGCCCAGATCGGCAGCACGCCCACCACCGTGCGCGATGATTTCGGCAAGACCGGCTACAGCGAAAGCGTCTACATCCAGGACGAATGGAAGTTCGCCCCCAACTGGACGCTGAATGTCGGTGGCCGGTTCGACAGCTTCCAGCAGTTCGACAGCGAAAGCCAGTTCAGCCCGCGCGTGAATCTGGTGTGGCAGCCGACGCAGAAGACCACGCTGCACGCGGGCTATTCCCGGTACTTCACGCCGCCGCCGTTCGAGTTGGTGTCCAACACCGCCGTCTCCAAGTACGCCGGCACCAGTGCCGCCGCCGCCAGCAGCGTCAACGACGCGCCCAAGGCGGAGCGCGCCCATTACTTCGACGTCGGTATCGAACAGAAGCTGACCGACGCGCTGACCGTGGGATTGGACGGCTATTACAAGAAGTCCAAGAACATGCTGGATGAGGGCCAGTTCGGCGCCCCCATCATCCTGACGCCCTTCAACTATGACGAAGGCACCCAGAAGGGTGTCGAGCTGTCGCTGACCTACGCCGTCGACAACTTCCAGTCCTACGCCAACTTCGCGGTGTCGAAGGCGGAGGGCAAGAAGATCGTCTCCAGCCAGTTCAGCTTCAGCCAGGATGACCTGGATTACATCTCCAACCACTTCATCCCGGTGGATCACGACCAGCGCTTCACCGCCTCGGCCGGCGCCAGCTACCGCATCGACAAGACGCTGCTGACCACCGACCTGATCTACGGTTCCGGCCTGCGCGCCGATGGGGCCACGCCCAACGGCGCCGCCCTGGCGGGCTATGTCCAGGTCAACCTGGGCGTGGTGCAGACCCTGAACCTGCCCACCGTCGGGCTGATGGACGTGCGGTTCGACGTCATCAACCTGTTCGATGAGAAGTACGAGATCCGCGACGGAACGGGGGTCGGCGTGGGCGCCCCGCAATATGGCCCGCGCCGCGGCTTCTACTTCGGCCTGACCAAGATGTTCTGATCCAAGGCCGCCGCCGGGGTCGTCCCCGACCCTGGCGCTGGCCCCTGGATCGGTTTCCCAAGGCCCCCTCACTGCCTTGGGACTCCTGGTTTGACGAAGTGTTGCCTGATCCCTGATGGTGGGCCCGGGGGGCATGGTTCTCCCGGGCCCGCTTCATTTTAAACACCATCAAAATATTCGACGCCCGGATGCCAGTGGCGGGCGCCCCTGGAACGCTGTATCAAGGCGCCTGGCGGTTGGCCGCCCGCGAGGTTCGCCGCCTGAACGGTGCGCCGCCGCGGCGGGACGCGGCCGCGTGGGAATAGGGCAACGGGCATGAGCATCAGCGTCTTCGAACTGTTCAAGGTGGGCGTCGGCCCCTCCAGCTCGCACACCATGGGGCCGATGACGGCCGCCTGCCGCTTCGTGCGGCGGCTGGCCGAAGGCGGGCGCTTGGACGCCGTGGCGCGGGTCGAGGTGCAGCTTTATGGCTCCCTGGCCCTGACTGGCCGGGGCCATGCCACCGATACCGCCGCCATCATCGGCCTGACCGGCCAGATGCCGGCCGACGCCGATCCCGACGCCTGCGCCGCGCTGGTCGCCCGCGTGCTGACCAGTCGCCGCCTGCCGCTGAACGGGGCAGGCCACGAGATCGACTTCGATGCCGAGCGTGACATCCGCTGGGAAGGCGGCAGCCAGCTGCCCTTCCACCCCAATGCCATCACCTTCGTGGTGTTCGACGCCACCGGCGCCGAGCTGGCGCGCGGCACCTATTACTCCGTCGGCGGCGGCTTCGTGCTGGATGAGGATGAGGCCCGGGCCAACGCCCCGGCCAATCCCGGCCCCGCCGTGCCCTACGACTTCGCCAACGCCGACCAGTTGCTGGACATGGCGGCCAAGGGTGGCCTGACCATCGCCGAACTGATGCGCGAGAATGAGCGCGCCGGCCGCACGGATGCGGAGATCGACCAGGGTCTGGACCGCATCTTGGCCACCATGGACGCCTGTATCGACCGCGGCATGCGCGAAACCGGCATCCTGCCCGGCGGGCTGGACGTGCCGCGCCGCGCCGCCAAGATTCACGCCCAACTGCTGCAGCGGCAGGAACGCATGCTGCGCGACCCGCTGTCGGTCATGGACTGGGTGAACCTGTGGGCCCTGGCGGTGAATGAGGAGAACGCGGCCGGCGGCAAGGTCGTGACCTCCCCCACCAACGGGGCGGCCGGCATCATCCCGGCGGTGCTGCGCTATTACGAGCGCTTCCACGATCCCGACCGCCGCCGCCTGCACATCTTCCTGCTGACCGCCGCCGCCATCGGTGGCCTGTACAAGCGCAACGCCAGCATCTCCGCGGCCGAGGTCGGCTGCCAGGGCGAGGTGGGCGTGGCCTGCTCCATGGCCGCCGCCGGCTTGACCGCCGCCATGGGCGGCACCAACGCCCAGATCGAGAACGCGGCCGAGATCGGCATGGAGCACAACCTCGGCCTGACTTGCGATCCCATCAAAGGCCTGGTGCAGATCCCCTGCATCGAGCGCAACGCCATGGGCGCCATCAAGGCCATCGACGCCGCCCGCCTGGCCCTGATGGGCGACGGCACCCACAAGGTCAGCCTGGACCGCGTGATCGAAACCATGCGGCGCACCGGCGCCGACATGAAGGACCTGTACAAGGAAACGTCCCTGGGTGGCCTGGCGGTGAACCTGCCGGAGTGTTGAAAACGGAAAATTCTAGGCAGTGGATTTCCTGCCTAAACCGATAGTCGCTTTATGTTATTAAGAGCTGAGCTGATTAAGCTCCCTGCGTTTATATGAAAATATTGAGAGGTGATCATGCAAAGTGATGTGCCTACTATAATAGAGAGAGTCCCGACCTGGTATCAGTTCTTGAAAGACTTTGCTCCAACAGCAATAACATTTCTGACGGCGTTTGTGGCCATTGTTGTGAATGTTTCATTCAACAGACGCTCTGCATTGAATGCAGAGCGGGATGTCACAATATCGTCGGAGAAATTGAGGCTAGATTTATATGAAAGGCGATTCTCTATATTTGTATCTATATTCGATCTGTACGAAATAGTTATAGGCTGGTCAAATTCTCCCGACCAACACCTTGTTCGTGCTAAATTTCTTCGGGCTCATCAGGAGGCATTTTTCTTATTCCCTAAAAAATCTGGCATTTATGAAATATTGACCGACATAAAAGGTATGGCTGATAAAGTTATAGGCTTTAAAAGCATAGAAAGAGATTTATTCAATGGCGGAGGTGATGAGTATTATAGAAGGCAGAGGGAAATGAATTACATCGTGACGACGGGTTTTGAACAGGCTCTCAATTCATTAAGGCTGGCTATTTCAGATTATATAGTTTTCAATACTTAATTATATCTAGTGTGGTCTTCCGGATTTACTCCGCCGCCACATACCCCGGAGGATGGCTGGCGGCGTAGCGCCGGGCCAGGACGGCGCAGACCATCAGCTGGATCTGGTGGAACAGCATCAGGGGCAGGACGATCATGCCCACGGCGTGGCCGGCGAACAGCACGTTGGCCATGGGGATGCCGCTGACCAGGCTCTTCTTCGATCCGCAGAACACCACGGCGATCTCATCGGGGCGCGACAGGTGCAGGCGGCGGCTGACCAGGGTGGTGATGACCAGGATCAGGGCCAGCAGGGCGCCGTCGACCAGCACCACCTTCAGCAGGCTGGCCGCGTCCAGCTGGTGCCAGATGCCCTCGTTCACCGCGTGGCTGAAGGCGCCGTAGACAACCAGCAGGATGCTGGCGCGGTCGACGGGGCCCAGCACCTTCTTGTTGCGCGCCACCCAGCCGCCGATGCGGCCGCGCAGCAACTGGCCCAGCACGAAGGGCAAGAGCAACTGCACGAAGACGGAGGTCAGGGCGTCAGCCGAGAAGCCCGCCCCGGCTTTGCTGAGCAGCAGGCCCACCAGCACCGGCGTCACCACCATGCCCAGCAGGTTGCTGGCCGAGGCGCTGCAGATGGCCGCCGCCACGTTGCCGCCGGCGATGGAGGTGAAGGCGATGGACGACTGCACCGTGGAGGGCAGGGTGCAGAGGAACAGCACGCCCAGGTACAGATCCGGCGTCAGGATATACAGGTTCACCAGCGGCTTCAGCGCCAGCCCCACCAGGGGGAACAGCACGAAGGTGCACAGGGTCACCAGCAGGTGCAGCCGCCACTGCGTCAGCCCGCCGATCACCGCCTCCCGCGACAGCCGGGCGCCATAAAGGAAGAACAGCAGGAAGACGGCGACGTCCGTCGCCCCGTTGGCCACGCCGATCATGCCGCCCTTGGCCGGCAGGACGGAGGCCAAGGCCACGGTTCCCACCAGCAGCAGGGTGAAGGTGTCAGGCTTCAGGCGCGCCAGCCACAGCAGGACCGTGGAGGACTTGTGGGACGGCGGCATGGACGGGGCGGGGGCGGTTGTGGCGGGAACGGACATGGCGGCCAACCTTGGACGGATGGTGGGATGAGGGCAAGGGGCGGAACAAGATGACGCACCATCATAAAGTGCTGGACGGCTCATCGTGAAGACTGCTTACAATTGTTACTGAAATCACGTTTGTGAATGACCGTATCGTGGTTGGGGATGGGGTATGCTGGACACGACACTGCTGCGCACGTTCATGGAGGTGGCGCGCGCCCAAGGGTTTACCGAGGCGGGGCGGCGGCTGGGCCTGCGCCAATCCACCGTCAGCCAGCAGATCGGCCGGTTGGAGGAGGCGGTGGGCCGCCGCCTGTTCGTGCGCGACACCCATACCGTGCGCCTGACCGCGGACGGCGAGGCCCTGGTGGAATACGCCCGCGCCATGCTGGAGCTGGAGGAACGGGCGCGCCAGCACTTCGCCGGCGCCGACCTGCGCGGCCGGGTGCGGTTCGGCGCGGGGGAGGATTTCGTCATCTCCCACCTGTCGGACGTGCTGGCCGCCTTCGTACGCCGTCATCCGGCGGTGGATCTGGAGCTGACGGTGGGGCTCAGCGGCTTCCTGTACCAGAAGCTGGACGCTGGCGACCTGGATCTGGTGCTGGCCAAGCGGCGGCCGGGCGACACGCTTGGCCGCCCGCTGTGGCGCGACCGCTTCGTCTGGGCAGGGCGGGAGGGGGAGGCGCTGGACCCTGCCAAGCCCGTGCCCCTGGTGCTCTACACCCCGCCCAGCATCAGCCGGTCGGTGGCGCTGGAGGCGCTGGAGCGCCATGGCCGCGCTTGGCGCATCGCCTGCGTCAGCGGCAGCCTCAGCGGACTGCGTGCCGCCGCCCTGGCCGGGCTGGGCGTCACCGTCCAGCCCCGCGCCATGCTGCCCAGCGGCATGGCGGAGGTGCCCCACCTGCCGCCCCTGGTGGATGTGGAGTTCGTCTTGGCCGGCCCCGGCGCCACCGGCCGTGGTCCGGCGGCGGCCCTGGCCCAGGCCATCATGGACAGCGCGGTGAGGTTGCAGGGGGCGGCGTGATCAGCAGGGCGCCAGCCATCCCCGGTAATGCACGATCAGTCCCCCCAGCGGATGGCTGATGCGGACGTCGAAGCGGAAGCGCGCGCCGTCTGGTGTGGGCTCCGCCGTCTCGGTGGCGTCGCTGCGGGGCGCCAGCCACAGGGGCAGGGGCAGGCCCAGCAGCGTCCATCGGCGCAGGACCAGGCGCACCGCCCCGTCCTCGCTCACCAGGGCCTGCGCATAGGCGGCGGGGCCGAAGCGTTCCAACACCATATGGGCGTTCCGCCCCTGGCCGGCGTCCAGGCGGCTGGCGAAGCGGCGGCCGCCGAAATCCCGCATCCAGCGCTCGCCGCCCTCGGGCGCGCGGGTCAGCGTGACGCTGACGGGCACGTCCGCGCCCGTGGCGGGGAAACCCACCAGCAGCGCCGCCAGGCGGGCCAGCAGGCTGCGGCCCCGGGTCACCGTGGCGCGGCCGCGCCAAACCGCCGGCGTCCCGGCCTCGACCCCATGCAGCGCGCGCCAGACGGCGGGCTGGCGTGACCATGCCTCGGCGCCGATGACCTGGCGGAACACCGGCCCCGCCGCCTCGGCGGCGTCCCGCACCCCGGCGCGGATGGCGCGGCCGGCGAACAGGGCGTCGAAATCCGCCAGCTCCAGGTCCGTGGCCGCGCGGGCGCCCGGGGCAGGGGGATGGCCTGCCAGCCAGCGGCGCACCAGGGCGGCGGCCGGTAGGGCGGGGATTTCGGGGCCGTCGTCCCCCTCCGCCACCAGGTGCCATGACCGGGTGGCCGGCTGGTCATCGGGGTCGCGGCCCGTGACCTCCACCACCAGGCCGCCGCGATGCTCGCCCCAGCGGAAAACTCCGGCGCCCCAATGGAACAGGGGCGCCAGGGGCAGCAGGCTGGGCACCAGCCGCAGGCGCACCAGCCAGGCCAGCGCGGTCATGATGCGGTGGATGCTTTCCGGCCGCGTGCCCGCCCCCACCCAGATATCGCGCAGGTCCGGCCACAGCCGGGGCATGACCTGCAGGTCGGGCACCTCGACCAGGGCGAAGCGGGTGTTGCGCAGGGGCAGGGCGCCGGGCGGGGCGATGGTGCGGCGCCGCGTCTCCGTCAGGGCGTGGGCCCGCGTCCAGGCGCCGTCACGCCGCAGCGTCACCGGCTTGCCGGCATAGCTGGCGATGGCGCGCAATACGTTGGCGCCCACCACGGCGCGCGGGGTGGGCGCCACGCCGATGCTGACGCCCGTCACCGCCGTCCAACCCTGCGTCAGGTGCCGCACCGCCGCGGCCGTCAGGGCGGGGAAGGTGCTGGCCCCCGACAGCAGCGCAACGCCCCGGGCGCGGGCGGCGGCATCGAACGCGGCGATGCCGGTGACGAAATCGGCGCCGTCCGCCAGGTCCAGATAGGGCAGCCTCAACTCCAGGCAGGCCTGAACCACGCGATAGGGGGCGTCGCCATAGACCTGGAAGGGGCCGGTGGCGTCGATCACCACGTTGGGGCGCGCGGTCGCCACCAGGGCTGTCAGCTGGGCCGTCAGGTCGCCATCGCGGTCGAATGCCAGCGGCGACAGGACCGTGGCTCCACCCCGCTGCGCCAGCGCGGCGCAGAAGGCCGCCGCCTTGGCCGCCGAGCGCCCGGCGATGACCAGGGTTAGCCCCGGCTCATTAGCCAGCAGCCGCGCGATCCGGCCACCAAAGGTGCCGTACCCGCCGATGATCAGGACCCGCAGGCCACTCTTGGACATCCGTGCACCCTCTCCACGCGGCCCAGTGGCGCGCCGGCGCCATGTAGGCATAGTTCGCCGCCCAAGACAAAGGGACCGGAGCGCGTCTTGAGGGCGGAGCCGCGCCTTGCCCAGGCTTGGCGTAGTGTTTGTCGGTGACCGTGACCAACTCCGAGGGGCTGGCGGTCATCGGCCCGGTACAAGTGTACAGTAATTGTGGGGGTTGAGATGGGGGGAATCCCAATGCCGGGTCATGAGCGCGAGGGGTGTGTTGGCCCATATACCACTATAAAGTAATCCGATTCGACTGAATGTGTCTCCATCATCTCTCGTTGCCTGACTACTTCCGTATCGGTGGGGCTTTGTCTGTTTCTTTTGTTTTGATGGAATGCGACAGAATGCCGCCTGGTCTTGAGTATGTATGGTGATGGCATTCGCGGTGGGTGATGTGCCGCCGCAAAATGTTGAAATCACTAGGAAATTGGCTCGATGATAGCGCTATTCCGTATGTACGGACCCGCTAAATATAAACGCGTTAATTGCAAAACATCGTTGACAGATTTGCGTCATATTTCTCCAAATAGTTCATCCATTGCGGCAAATGAGAAACATTGTTGCCGCTGATGGCGCTGTGGTCCTGTCAACTGGCGGTCAACCGTGCCCACGCTTCTCTTCCATCGCCGTTCCCGGGTCGAGCCTGTGCTGCAGTCAGAGGCGGCGGAATGCGGCTTGGCCTGCCTGGCCATGGTGGCGGGGTACCACGGGCACCGGGTGACGTTGTCGGAGCTGCGGCGGCGGCATGCGGTGTCGCTGAAGGGCACGACGCTCAAGACGCTGATCGCCATCGCCGACGCCCTGGGTTTCACCAGCCGGCCCTTGCGGCTGGAGCTGGACGACCTGCCCAAACTGAAGCGCCCCTGCGTGCTGCATTGGGACCTGGCGCATTACGTGGTGCTGAGCCGGGTGACGCCGCGCTGGGTGGAGGTGCACGACCCCGCCAGCGGCCTGCGCCGCCTGACCCATGCCGAGGTGTCCAAGCATTTCACCGGCGTGCTAACTATGACTCCGACTCGGTGTGTTGGTCTGAGCGCTTTGGGCGGTGGTATTATTGGGGGCGCTTTTGGTGCTTTTGGCGGCCCTGCTGGGGCTTATGCCGGGGCGTCGGTGGGGTTAATTGCCGGGGGATTTATAGGCGGATTTTTTTGCCCGTCTAATTCACCCACATCTTAGGTTGTTTGTCCTGAGATTCGAATAAAATAAAGCATTGACGCAAGAAAAAAATTTTAGCTTCCATCAAACTAATAATATATTGTTTGGTGGAAACTCTCTTTTAGTTGTGTAAAAATGAAATATACTTATATAATATATGTAATATTTTTTCTTATGGTGGCCGTTTTATCTTTGTATTAAAAAGCATTAAATGGAAAGTTTTATTAGCATCTCTAACCTTATCCGGTATTATTTATATGTTATTTATTAATAAATAACATATGCGCTCAATTTTAAATAATTCATGAATTTATCGTTTTTGCGTCGTTGATCTTGGTTTTTCTATTGTGTCAAGATTTGCGCCTCTTGCGTGGATTCGGGATCAGAAGTCTACTGTGGAGTGCTTTGATATCGCTCGGGAAATTTCCTATGGTTGTGAGTCATACAATTATATCAACGGAATTTCACGCTATTCCAGGTATTTCATTTAACCCGATCTTGCTGTGGGGGACAGCCTCCGACGAGGCTTCAGAAAGGAAATTTGCCCTATGACTTGCGGTCCTCGGTTGCTCGATGGCGGACTATTCTTGACCGCTTTCAAAGCCCGTCGCGCCTTTTCTTTTTCGCGCGCCCTTCTGGCCGCCACGGTCCTCGCGCCCTGCTGGTCGGCGGCCAGGGCGGCGGACCTGCCCATCGAGACGGTGCTATCCACCGAGGACATCGTGGTGCAGAAGGATGGCACCTCGGTCGCCACCGATCATTTCGAAATCCTGGCCAAGACGGACGCCGCCGCCCATGCCATCGGCCAGTTCCCGCTGTCGTTCAGCGAGGCGATGGAGGGCCTGGACATTGACGAGGCGTACACTCTGAAGCCGGACGGCCGTAAGCTGCCCATCGACGTGACGGCCATCCAGGCGCAACTGCCCCACGGGTCGCCTAACATCCCCATGTACAACGACCAGCGGCAGAAGGTCCTGATTTTCCCCGACCTGGCGGCTGGCGACACCATCGTCGCCACGGTGCGCCGTCAGTTGAAGAAGCCCTTCTTTCCGGGGGAGGTCCTGCACGGATCCTTCTTCAGCACTACGGTGACCATCCGGGACGCCCATGGCAGCCTGTCGCTGCCCAAGGGCATGCCCTTGTACATGGATACCGAGGGCATGACCCTCAGCCAGGAGGAGCAGGGCGACCGCGTCCTGTACCGGTGGCGCTATGCCAACCTGACGCCCCTGACCGAGGACATCGCCCTGCTGGCGCCGACGGACCGCAACCCTCGCTACTTCGCCACCACCTTCAAGGATTACGACAGCTTCGCCGCCGCCTACGCCAAGCTGTCCGCCCCGGCGGAGCAGGTGACGCCCAAAATCCAGGAACAGGCGGACAGCATCACCGCCGGCGTCACCGACCGGCGCCAGCAGGCGGAACGGATTTATGCCTGGGTGTCCAGCCATATCCGGTATGTCGGCCTGGAGCTGGGCCAGGGCAGCGTCATTCCCCATGCCGCCGACGCCGTGCTGGCCAACGGCTACGGCGATTGCAAGGACCACGCCGTCCTGTTCGGCGCGCTGCTGAAGGCCAAGGGCATCGCCAGCGAGGTGGTGCTGATCAACGGCAGCAACGGCTACACCCTGCCCAAGCATCCGTCGCTGCTGCCGCTCAACCACGCCATCACTTGGCTGCCGGAGTTCAAGCTGTACGCCGACACCACCGCCGGCGTGGCGCCGTTCGGCGTCCTGCCCTTTCCGGAATATGGCAAGCCGGTGGTGCATGCAACCACCGCCGGCCATGCCCTGCGGCAGGTGCCGGTGCTGGCCGCCGGCAGCGGCACCCAGGTTTCCGCCACCGCGAAATTGGGTGCCGACGGCGCGCTGACCGGGCAAACGGTGACCACGGCCACGGGGCCGTTCGCCGTCATCCTCCGCCAGATGGCCCAGGGTATCCAGGCCCAGGGACCGGAACAGGCGGCCTCGGCGCAGCTGCAGTCCCTGGGAACGCCGGGCACGGGCAAGTTCACGCTGGCCACCGCGCCCACGGACCTCGCCCCCAGCTACAGCGTAAGCGGCAGCTTCGCCGCCGATCCCATGCCGGAGCGGCTGACCGGCGCCGGCTTCGCCATGCCCGGTGGGCTGCGGCTGTTCAATCCCGTCGGCAATTTCCTGATGGGTATCCTGGCCCTGCCACGCATGAAGGATACGGAACCCACACCCTGCTATACCGGGCACACGGCGGAGGACCTGTCGCTGGAACTGCCCGCCGGCTATCACCTGACGGCCCTGCCCAAGGACGCGACCATCACCACCGACACCCTGAAATACACCGCCCATTGGGCGCAGGAGGGCCAGGTGGTGCGCCTGCGTCGGGATTTCGATGCCCACATCGACCAGGCCCTGTGCACCGGTGACGTCCGCAAGGCGGCGGCCAAAGCCTTGCTGGCCATCGCGGCGGACCATCGCGCCACGCTGACCTTGGCGGCCGATGCGGCATCGACGCATTAAGAGGCGCGCACACTAGGGGCGGGCGGTGGGCGGGGCCGATGGTAGGATCGGCCCCCATCCCGTGTGACGTTCCCGATGCGAGGCTGCCCATGATCGAGCTTTACTACTGGCCCACCCCCAATGGCCACAAGATCACCCTGTTCCTGGAAGAGGCGGGGCTGGACTACACCCTCCACCCGGTGGACATCAGCGCCGGCGACCAGTTCAAGCCGGAGTTCCTGGCCTTCTCCCCCAACAACCGCATGCCGGCCATCATCGATACCGCGCCGTCTGATGGGGGCGAAGCCATCACGGTGTTCGAAAGCGGCGCCATCCTGCTGTACCTGGCGGAAAAGACCGGCCGTTTCATCCCCGCCGACGTGCGGGGCCGCAAGACGGTGACGGAATGGCTGTTTTGGCAGATGGGCGGCCTGGGTCCCATGGCCGGGCAGAACCATCACTTCGTGCAGTACGCGCCGGAGCGCATCCCCTATGCCATGACCCGCTATGTCAATGAGACCAACCGCCTGTACGGCGTGTTGAATCGCCGCCTGGCGGGCCGCGCCTTCGTGGCCGGTGATGACTATTCCATCGCCGACATGGCGATCTATCCCTGGATCGTGCCCTGGCAGCGCCAGCAGCAGACTCTGGATGACTTCCCCGACCTCAAGCGCTGGTTCGAGGCGGTGGCCGCCCGGCCCGCCACCATCCGCGCCTATGCCAAGGGGGAGCCGCTGCGCACCCGCCCCACGGTGACGGAGGCGGGCAAGAAGATCCTGTTCGGCCAGACCGCCGCCAGCCTGGACGCCGCGGCCAAGCCGGCGTCCTGACCGTTCAGGCGCGGGGCAGCGTCACCTCGAACACCGCGCCGCCCTCTGGTGACGTTTCCGCCAGACGGATGTCGCCGCCGTGGGCGCGCAGCAGGGACTGCACGATGTGCAGCCCCATGCCGGTGCCGCCGCTGTCCCGCCGCGTGGTGAAGAAGGCGTCGAACACCCGGTCGCGGTTGGCGGGGGAGATGCCGTGGCCGTTGTCGGCCACGGTCACGACCACCGCCCAATCCCGCACCGCCACATCCAAGGTCAGCGTGGTGGCGCCGTGGCGGCCGGCGTTGTCCGCCAGGTGGCTGAACAGGATCAGGGCGTTCTCCGCCGACATAGCGACGGCGGCGTTGTCGCCGTGCGCGCTCAGGGCCAGGCCGGGGAACTGCGCCGCCAGATCGGGCCACAGGGCGGCCAGGTCCGCCCGCCCGCCCCGCACCGGGTTGTCGGCCTGGGCCAGGTCGCGCAGCCGCTGCACCAGGGCGGTCAGGCGGCGGGTGTCGGCCAGGATGTTGCCCAGGAAGCGGCGGCGCTGTTCGGGGGCCATGGCCTGGTCGCCTTCCAGGTCGTCGTGCAGCAGCTCCGCCGCGCCCTGGATGCCGGTCAGGGGGGATTTCAGCTCGTGGCTGACATGGGCGGCGAAGGTGGTGATGTAGCGCGACCGGTCGGACAGGCGTTGCGCCATGTCGTGGAAGCTCTGTGACAACAGGGCGATTTCCCGCGTGCCATAGTGGGGTGCGTCGGCCGGCCCCTGGTCCAGCGTCCGGGTGCCCAGCTCCCGCGTCTGGCGCACCAGCTGGTGGATGGGGCGGGTGATGGTGCGGGAAAAGACGAAGGCGATGACCAGGATGACCGCCAGGATGCAGCCGCCGGCCAGGGCCACCTTGCGCCGCTCGCCATACAGGTGGCGGAAGATGTTGTTGGGCGTGCGGGAGGCATAGATGACGCCGGCCACCCTGTCCCCGCCCTGGGTGTGGGCGATGATGGGCAGGGCCACGAACACCCGCACGCCCGTCCCCCGGCTGATGGAATACAGCGGCGGCGGTTCATGCTGGGACCGGCGGATGCGCAGGCTGGCGTGGTAATGGCCGGCCAGCGCGTCCGCCACCTCTGGCACGTCCGCCAGCGATTGGCCGACCTCCTCGGCGCCGGCCAGGATGACGCCGTTGAAGTCCAGCACCCGCACGCCCGCCAGCATCTGGTCCTGGGCCCGCCGGGCGATGGCGTAGACCTGGGCGCCGATGGCCTGAAGGGCGGGGTCCACCGCCGTGGTCGGGGGCACGGCCGGCGGACGGGGCCCGAGCACATCGTCGCCCGTGAGATCCAGGGCCGGCTCAATAGGGTGGAAGCGATCGTCCACCGGCTGCGGCGTCATTGCCGCCGGCGACAAGGGGAGCGGCGGATCCAGCCGCTCCACCGCGTCGGCGTAGCTGGCTGCCAGCACGCTGGCCTGGGCGATCAGTTCCGCCTCCGTCTGCCGGACCAGCTGGTTCTCATAAAGGCGGAAGAAGAACAGGCCGGCCAGCGGCAGGGCCGCGACCGCCAGCAGCACCGCGACCACGATCATGCCCAGCGACGGCCGCCATTTGGCGCGGACGCGCGGGGACGTCACGACGCGGTGCCCACCGTGCACCCGCCCAGGCGGAAGCCGACGCCGTGCACCGTCTCCACCGCGTCCTCGCAGCCCGCCGCCTGGAATTTGGCGCGGATGTTGCGCACATGGCTGTCGATGGTGCGGTCGGACACATGGATGTTGTCGGGATAGGCGGCGTCCATCAACTGGTTGCGGGTGAACACCACGGCAGGCCGCGTGGCCAGGGTCTTCACCATCATGAACTCCCGCGCCGTCAGGCCCAGTTCCCGTCCGGCCACCGTGGCGCGATGACCGGCGCTGTCCAGCACCAGGGCGCCCCGGGTCAGCGGTGGCTCCCCCTCCTGCGCGGTTGGTGCCGGCGCGGGGCCGCGGGCGCGGCGCAGAATGACGTTGACGCGGGCCACCAGCTCCCGCGGGCTGAACGGCTTGGTGACGTAATCGTCGCCGCCCATCTCCAGCCCCAGCACCCGGTCGATCTCCTCATCCCGGGCGGACAGGAACAGGATGGGCACGTCGGAGGCGCGGCGCAGCCGGCGGCAGACTTCCAGACCGTCCATCTCCGGCATGCCCACGTCCAGCACCACCAGGCTGGGCGGGTTGCGGGTGGCCAGGTCCAGTGCATCCACGCCGTTGCCGGCCCATTCCGCCACCATGCCCGCCTTTTCCAGGGCGAAGCACAGGACGTCACGGATATGAGGGTCGTCATCGACGACAAGGATGCGGTGCATGATGCCCATCATGGTTGGCCCGTCTGATCGATACCATCCGGATGGGCCGCCAGATAGTCCTTCAGGCGCTGGTCGCGCGGTGGGTCGGCCGACGTGACGGGGTGGTGTCGGTCATGGCGCCGGGATCTTCCTGGGCTTGAAGGGCAGGATGACAGCCGTCGGGCCTTTGCCAGGCGGGCGCGTCACCAGCCACCAGCCGTCGCGCAGGACGCAGGGCGGCACAGTGCTGGCGGATGGGCTCAGGGGTGGGGTTCCGGCGGGTGTCATGGCGCCGTTATGCGATGCGACCGTGCAGCCCTGGGGGCGCGGGTCAGCAGATGTCGCAGAGAATTCGTGCAGATTTTGTGCAGGCGGGGATAGTCCGAGGCGTCAAGGCGCCGATCTCACTTCGCCTTGATGGTGATGGTCAGGGTGTCGCTGTAACTGCCGGCGATGGTCTTGGCGTTGGCGGGGATGGTCACGGCCAGGCTGGCGGTCTTGGCGAAGGTGGCCTTGGACCGGGTGACGGAGACGCTGCCGCTGCCATTGCCGGTGGTGCCGTCGTAGAAGGGGGTGAAGGCGACGGTGTTGGTGCCGGACTTCAGCTTGCCGTTGTTGGTCGAGTTGACGCTGATGGTGTAGCCCTTGCCGTCATTGCAGTTCTCAACCACGCTGCCCACCTGGCGTTTGGTTTCGCCGGTCACCACATCCAGGGCCACGCCCAGGTCGGTGACGTCCACGGTGCAGGCGGTCGCGACGGTCGCCTTCAGGGCGATGGTGCGGTTGGCGGTGGCGGCGCGGGCTGGCGCTGCGGCGGTCAGCGCCAGGCAGCCCAGAATCAGGGCCGTCAACAGGCGGGTCATGGTCAGGCGTCCTTCGGTTCAGGGGGCTTAAAGCCCTTTTGCCGATGGGTTAAGCAAGGACCGGGCCAGGTGCGGCGGATGGTCGCGTTCGGTAAGGTAAATAAGGAATTAATTAAAAATGGCGTTCCGCTCTCCCTCCCGTGGAAAGGCATTAAGAATGCGTTGTGCAACGGCTGTGGGCCAAACTTTTGCCCGCAGATTTGCAAACAGTATTGCATATCGCCACATTGCCGCCGGGGGTCGGGTATGAACTGGCGCCTTTGGCAGGACCGCGCGGGGCGCTTTTCCTGGTTGCTGACCACGGTGCTGGTGGGCTTGTGCCTGCCTTTGGCGCTGACGGCCGCCGATGCCGTCATGGGCCAATTGGGGCCACGGCCCTACAGCGCCTTCATCCACCAGGTGGGCCTGTGGGCATTCCGCTTCCTGCTGCTGTCGCTGTTGGTGACGCCGCTGGCGCGCATCGCCCGGTGGCCGGCGCTGATGACGGTACGCCGCCGCATCGGTGTCGCCGCCTGCCTCTATGCAGTGGTGCATCTCGGCGGCTACGCGGCGGACCAGTCGCTGGACCTGGTGCACATCGCGTCCGAGATCGCGCGCCGTGTCTACCTCACCATCGGCTTCGTGGCGCTGCTGGGCCTGGTGGCGCTGGGCGTCACCTCCACCGACGGCATGATCAAGCGGCTGGGCGGTCCGCGCTGGCGCCGCCTGCACGCCCTGGCCTATCCCATCGCCATCCTGGCGGTGGTCCATTACTTCATGCAGGAAAAGGCCGATGTGACCGAGCCGACGCTGATGGCCGGCTGGCTCACGTGGCTGTTGGGCTACCGCCTGTTGAACCGCGTGCTGCCCGACGGGCAGGCACGCGCCCTGCCCGTGCTCCTGGGCTTCAGCCTGCTGGTGGCGCTGGCCACGGCGGGGGCGGAGGCGCTGGGCTTCTGGGCCGTGCGCCATTTGCCGCCCGATCTGATCCTGGAGGCGAACCTCAGTTTCGACCTCGACGTCGGCATCCGGCCCGCCTGGTATGTGCTGGCGGGGGGCCTTATCTTGGCCGTGGCATCGGTCGCCGGCGATGTCCGGCAGCGGGCCCGGCGGCTGGCGCGAGCCTGACCCGCCCGATGGAGCGGATCAGCGTACGGCGTCCGTCATCATGCGGACGAAGCCGTCGCGGTCGGCGCGCTTGATGACGCGCATATTAGGCGCTTGGGGCACCAGGTCGGGGTCGGCGTCCGCCGCGTCCGGCAGGATGGCGGAGGAGACGCTGGAATAGCCGCGCGTGAGCGTGCCGGCTGTCTCCACGTCCACCACACAGTCCTCCGCTTCCAGCACCAGGACCTCATTCAGGGCGCAGGCGCAGGTCAGGGCATCGGGATGGATGCTGCCGTCGATGCGCTGCCGCTCACGCGAGAAGGCCAGGCTGTCGCGGTTCACGCGGGTGAAGAAGCGCGAGACGGGCGTGTCCAACGCCGCGATGGCATCCAGCTCGGCGCTGGTGATGACGCCCTCGACCATGGACCGTGTCCAGGTCAGCAGGCTGGCCTTGAAGCCGGCGTTGACCACGATCTTGGCGGCCTCGGGATCGACGTAGAAGTTGAACTCGGCCGCACTGGTGACATTGCCCACCGCGTTGTCCGTGCCGCCCATGATCCACAAATGCTTGGTGGCCTGAACGATGGCCGGTTCCGTCATCACCGCCAGCGCCAGATTGGTCAGGGGCGCCTGGGCGATGATGGTGACCTCGCCCGGGTGGGCCAGGACGGTGTCGATGATGGCGTCGACGGCGTGCTTGGCTTCCGGCCGCTGCTTGGCCGGCGGGAAGTTGGCGTCGCTCATGCCGTCCTTGCCGAAGACGTAGGCCGCGTCCAGCGGCTTGCGCATCATGGGCAGGCGGGCGCCCGGGTAGACCGGCACCTCACCGCCGCGGCCGGCGGCCTCGACGGTATAGAGCGCGTTCTCCACGCACTGGTCGAAGGTCACGTTGCCGTGGCAGATGGTGATGGCGTCCAGCGTGACCTTGGGATTGCGCAGGGCCAGCAGCAGGGAAAAGGCGTCATCGCCGGCGGTGTCGGTGTCGATCAGAAGGCGCATGGGGCGCGGTCTCGCTTCGCTGCTCAGGTGGGGGATAGGCCAAGGGATGCGGCGGTGGTTTTAGGGCCCTGGCCCTGACCCCACAAGCCGCTTTCAGCCTCGGCGGCGACGGCCGCCTCGAAATCATGGAAGTCCGCCTCCAGCCGCCATTGCAGGGCGGCCTTGGGGCTCTGGTCCAGCAAGGCCTGGCACCCGGCGGACGGGGCCGTGCCCGGATGGTCGGCGGCGCAGGCGGCCGCCACTTGGCCCGGCGCCGCCCACAAGCTGGCGCCGGGCAGGAAGGCATGCTCCAGCCCATTGCGGGAGAAGGTCTTCAGCGTGGCGTAATCCAGGCCATAGGTTTCCGCCGCCCGCACATATTCATGCGTCAGGTCGATGCGCGACACGCCCTCGTCATCGGTGGACAGGGCCAGCGGCACGCCGAAGGCGCGATAGGTGGTGATGGGATGGTCGCGGCCGGTCACGCCCAGGATGACGTCGTTGCTGGTCAGGTTGATCTCCACCAGCACACCCCGGTCGGCCATGGTCTTCAGCACCTGCTGGGCGTCCGTCTCCTGCCCGATGTCCACGCCGTGGCCGATGCGCTTGGCGCCCGCCACCTCCACCGCCAGGCGGATGTGGTCGCGCAGATCCTCCGGCGGTACCAGGCCCAGGGCCAGTTCGCCGGCGTGCAGCGACAGGTTGGCCGCCGGCATGCGGCGGCCCAGATAGCCCAGCAGGCGCATCTGCAGGCCATAGTCCTTCAGCGTCACCGGGTTGTCCTCCGGCGCCACCAGATTGACGCCGACGAAGCGCGGGTCGGCGGCGGTCAGGGCATAGCCATAGAGGCTCTGCGCGAACACCTGCGGGCCGGGCAGCACGCGGATGACCTGGGCCAGGTAGCGGACCTGGACGCCGCAGCCCGGCTGCGCCTCCGCCGTGCCGCAGCGCAGGATCTGGCGCATGCGGGCCTCCGCCGTGTCGGTGTCGGCCTTGGCGGCGGCGATGACGGCCGGCAGGCCCGGCTCGATGGCGGTGCGCCAGGCGTCGAACGTGGCCGTGTCGCCGGGTATGCCGCCGGGCGGGGGATTGCCCAGCGGCTTGGCCAGCGCGGCCGCTTTGGACATGCCGTTGGACCACATCAGTTCCAGGTACAGCACGTGGCTGGCGGCGGCGCGGTTCGCCGCCTCCGCCAGCATCTCCGGCACCTGGGCGTTCACCGCCGGCTCGAACTTGGCGAAACTGTCGAAGAAGTGGTCGTGCCCGGTTTCCGGGCCGGCCACGAAGCCGCGCATGGACAGCGCGTTGATCAGGCGGTTGTACAGGCCGACATCGCGCCGCGCATCCGCCGCTGGGATCAGATCCTTGGCGCAGGGTGCGGGCTTCAGCACCAGGGCCTTGGGATCGACGCAGGCGCCCTTGGCGGCCGCCCAGTCCACCATGTTCTCGGCATAGATGCCGCCGGTCAGGTGGTTGTGCAGGTCCGCGCCCTTGGGCATGCGGCGCAGGAACATGGCCAGGCGGACCGGGTCGGTGCGCAGATGCCGGAAAAGGTCGGCGGCCTTGGCCTCGGGGGGGGCCTCGGGTGTGGCCTTGGGGGTGGCGGGAGTGGTTACGGCCGGGACTGTCGCCGGCGCCGATGCCGGGTGGTCACCGATCGTGGCGCAGGCGGCCAACAGCAACAGGCCGCCCGCCGCCAGCATCGTGCGGGTGTTCGCCACCCGGGTGCGCAATGCCCCCATGCTCAATTCCCCTTGCCCCTCGTCATTCCCGGGCTTACGGCACAGGGCACCTGTCCGCCGGATGGGTCAGGGTCAGGCCGTCGACACATAATCCAGGGGCAGGGGCCACGGGTTGGGTATGCCGTTGCCAGTCCAGGGCATTATGGCGGGGGACGGCCAGCGGTGCCACAGGCCAAATCCGGGAAGACTTTCAAGCGGGGCATGGGTGTTCCGCCATAGCCGCCGGCTATGGAAACGCAATATTGAACCGTCACCATTGGCCGCTAAACTTCTGGCTGTCCCGGATGCCCCATCCGGTCCGCCCTTCAGCCGTCAGGAGATCTTCCGGTGCGCGCCCTCTCCCCTCTCGCCCTCGTCCTTCCCGTGGCCTTCGCCGCGCTGCTGCCCTTGCCGGCGGCGGCCCAGGGTGCGCCCCAATCCGGCGCTCCGCCCTCCGATACCGATAAGAAGGCGGTGATCCAGCAGCAGAAGGAGAATGAGGACGCGGAGAGCCTCTGCCGCGTCATCAAGGACAAGGCCGACTATGAAAAGTGCCTGGAACTGTACTTCCTGGACCAGGAGCAGTTCCGCGCCTTCCTGGACGCGCACAAACCCAAGCCGGCGCCCAAGGGCTGATCAAATGAGACGGCCGCCCCGGGGACTTCCCAGGGCGGCCGCTTTCACGGCGCCCGCCTCAGAACTTGTAGCTGACGCGGCCGTAGTAGAACGCCCCGTTGAAACCGAAGGGCGAGTAGTTGCTGTAGGGATAGATGCCGCTGGTGCTGTTGGCGGCGATGACCTTGTCGGGATAGACGTCGAACACGTTGTCCGCCCCGACGGTGACGCCGATGGCATCGGTCACCTGATAGCTGATGGCGATATCGGTGATCCACTTGGCGCCATAGGTCTGGTCCAGCGCCGGGTTGCTGCTGTCCAGCGACGTGGTGCTGCCGTACCGGGTGGTGCGCACCGTGGTCGACAGCTTGTCCCAGTCGTAGGTGGCCGCCAGGTTCAGCTTGTTCTTGGGTTGGCCCTTCTCGATGCGGCCCTTTTCCGACCGGCCGAAGCGGAAGACGGTGCTTCCCAGGCTGGCCAGCTGCGACGGATTGCCCTCCACCCGCGTCACTTCCGTGTCGTTCAGGTTCAGGCCGGCGGTCAGTGACAGGCTGCCCACCGCGCCCAGGTCGATGGCGTAGCGGCCGACGATATCCACACCGCGAGTGCGGGTGTCGACGGCGTTGGTGAAGAAACGGCCGCCGCCGACGCCGGTCACGCCATTGGCCGCCAGTAGCCGCACCACCGCCGCTCCGGTCAGGTTCTCCGACAGAACGATGCGGTCGTTGATATCAATTTGGTAGAAATCCACAGTGGCGTAGAAGTTGTCCGCCGGACGGAACACCAGGCCGGCGCTGTAATTGGTGGACTTCTCCGGCTTCAGCGGCTCCGCCCCCAGCGCTTTGGCCGCCGGATCGGTCACCGGGAAGGTGCGGACGTCGTAGGGCACGCTGTTGATGAACACTGTGCTGGTGGCGGAATAGTGCGACTGCGCCAGGGACGGCGCGCGGAAGCCGGTGCTGATGGCCCCGCGCACCGACAGGGCGGAGATCAGGTCGTACTTGGCCGACAGCTCCCCGTTCGTGGTGTCGCCGAAGTCGCTGTAGTGTTCATAGCGGCCGGCCAGGTTCACCAGGAAATCGGGCGTCAGTTTGGTTTCCAGCTCGGCATAGGTCCCGACGCTGCCCCGGCTGTTGGTGCCGGCGTCCGCCGGTTGGAATCCCGGGAAGACCTGGGCGCCGGGGGCGGCCACTGTGCCCTTGGACGGGCCGTCCAGCACCGGCACGCCGCCGTTGATGTAGCTGGCGGGCTCGCCGGCCTTGATGGTGTAGTCCTCGCGCCGCACCTCGGTGCCCACGGCGATGGACAGCGTGTCGGGCAGGAAGCCGACATGGGCCAGTTTGCGGACGTCCAGATTGCCCACCAGCTCGTCCGAAACCAGTTCGCCGGCGTAGAAATTGCGCGGGCTGGCCGTGCCCAGCGACACGTTGACGGAGTTTTCCACGCCATAATCGAACCGGTTGCGGCCGTAATTGACGCTCAGGTCATAGCTCCAGTCGTCGGGCAGGTCGCCGCGCGCGCCCACGGTGGTGGACAGGTCCAGCTGCTTGGACGTGATATAGGGCAGGTAGCCGTCGGGCGTCAGGGCGCGCACCGTGCGCGCGTCCAGCGGGCGGCGGAAGAAGCCGGCGCTCTGGCCGTCGCGCTGGCCCAGGCTGGCGAAGGCGTAGATCTCCGCCTTGTCGTTCACCGGCAGGCTGGCGTTCAGGAACAGGTTGTATTCCTTGTCCAGCGGGTCGCCGAAGCGGCTGTCGTGGCGGTTGAAGGTGGCTTCGCGCGGGTCGCCGGCCGTCAGGTATTGCTGGCGCGGGTCGTCGCCCGACCGATCGGTGGGGCGGGACCGGTGCGCCTCCGCCGACAGGGTGACATAGCCGTTGCGCGGCAGGGGCAGGCCGACATTGGCCTCCACCCGGCCGGTCTGGCCGTCGCCGGCGCCGTACTCGCCATATTCCACGGCCGCGCTGCCGCCGCTGTCCTGGCCCTTCAGGCGGATGTTGATGACGCCGGCGATGGCGTCGGAGCCATACTGGGCGGCGGCGCCGTCGCGCAGCACCTCGATCTTTTCGATGGCGATGGACGGGATGGTGTTCAGGTCCACGGCGTCGGACCCGCGGCCCACGCTGCCGTTCAGGTTCAGCACCGCGCTGACGTGCCGGCGCTTGCCGTTGACCAGCACCAGCGTCTGGTCGGGGCTCAGGCCGCGCAGGGTGGCGGGGCGGACATGGTCGGTGCCGTCGGTGTTGGCCGGCTGCGGGAAGTTGAAGCTGGGCACCAGGGCCCGCAGCATCTGCGTCGTCTGCACCAGGCCCGTCTTCTCCAACTCCTCCACCGGCAGCACGTCGATGGGCACGGGGGAGGAGGCGACGGTGCGGTCACTGCGCCGCGTGCCGGTCACCACAACCTCGTCCAGGTCGCTCAAGGTGCCGTTGGCGCTGGTGGCGTTCGCTTGCTGAGGGGCCGGGTCGGCGGCACGGGCGGCCGCGATGGGGAAGGACGCGCCCAGGATCAGCGCCAGGGCGGTGGCCGCCTGGCGGCGGCGGCTCGGTAAGTCGCCCGCCGGGAAGAGGGACGTCAGGGTAATGGACATGGATGAAGCTCCCACGGGTTATCGCCGTCCGGTGTCCCCTGGTGGGTGTTCCGGGCGGGGTGCCGTCACCGTCCGGCAACTCCGTGAGGAATGCCTGAAGCAACAACACTTTTTTTATGTGCATAATTTGATTCAACACACGGTATGAGCATGGACCAGGCCGCCGCAATCCTGCAAGTATCCGCTATGTGGGGTGGTGGGCGGGGGTGCCATGCCAGGAACGTATGGATCGCGAGCAGTTCTCCGAATTCATACGCCGCGCCATTTCACGAAGTGACTAATGTGGTATGTAAGCCAAACGTCGCTTGACAGCGGGGGTGGCCGCATTTGAGCATGGGGATCAACGTGCGGGCCCAAGCGGGCGGACACCATTGGGCGGAACCCTTTGAGCGTAGCCAGCGGGCGCCGGGCAGGAACATTCATGACCACACGGCCGACCATCGCCATCATCGGCGCGGGCTTCAGCGGTTCTTTGCTGGCCCTGCACCTTCTCTCCCGCGGGGCCGATTGTCCCCGCATCCTGCTGATCGAACGCGCATCGGACTTCGGCCGGGGCTTGGCGTACGCCACGGGCAATCCGGCGCACCTGCTGAATGTCCGTGCCGGGAACATGAGCGCCTTTCCCGACCAGCCGGAACACTTCCTGGCGTGGCTGCGCGCCCAGGGCGACACGGTCCCGGGGGCGGCCGGGGCGGGCCCGGCCAGTTTCGTGGCGCGCCAGACCTACGGCCATTATTTGCAGAAACTGGTGTCGGACGCGGCCAAGCAGTCGCGGTCCGCCGGCCGACTCATCCTGGTGCCTGATACGGCCGTCGCCCTGCGGCATGAGGGCGACAAGATGGTGGTGCGCCTGGACGTGGGCCGGGAGTACAAGCTGGATGCCGCCGTGCTGGCCATCGGCAACTTCCCGCCGCAGCCGCCCCATCTGTTCGACACCAGCTTCTTCCGCTCCCCCCGCTTCCATCCCGATCCCTGGGCGCCCAGCGTGGCGCGGGACATCGGCGTGCGCGACAGCGTGCTGGTGGTGGGCACGGGCCTCACCATGGTCGACACGGTGCTGTCGCTGCGCGCGCGCGGGCACCAGGGCCAGATCGTGGCGCTGTCGCGGCGCGGCCTGCTGCCCCGGCGGCATACCGACGCGGTGCCCCACGTCATGCCGCCGCCGCCCGACCTGCCGACCTCGCTGTCCCGCGCCCTGGCGCATGTGCGCCGCCTGGTACGGCAGGAACAGGCGGCCGGCCGCGCCTGGCAGCCGGTGATTGACAGCCTGCGGCCCCGCACCGTGGCCTATTGGCAGGCCCTGCCGCTGGCGGAGCGGAAGCGCTTCCTGCGCCACCTGCGGCCCTGGTGGGATGTGCATCGCCATCGCTTGGCGCCCGCCGTGGCGACGCAGTTGACCGCGCTGCAGGCCACGGGCGCGCTGATCGTCACCGCCGGGCGCCTCCAAACCATAGAGGAGGTGCCGGAGGCGGTGCAGGGCCGGGTGCGGGTGACCTATCGGCCGCGGAACGAGAACAACGACATCACCTTCCCGGTGGACCAGGTCATCAACTGTTCCGGTCCGGCCTGCGACATCCTGCGGGTGACCGACCCGCTGGTGCGCGACCTGCTGGCCCAAGGCACCATCCGCCCCGATCCCCTGCATCTGGGCCTGGATGTGGATGGTGAGGCGCGGGTGCTCGACGCCGGCGGCCGTCCGGTGGCCGGCCTCTACGCCATCGGCCCCGTGACGCGGGGCACCTTCTGGGAAATGACGGCCGTGCCCGATATCCGCATGCAGGCCGCCACCCTGGCCCAGCACATCGGCGCCTACATCGGTCGCGGCGCCCGGGTTGCCGTGGAGGCGTGACGGAGATTGCGACGGGCCCTTGTCGAACGCGGAAAAGATATAATTATATGATGCAATGGTTGGGAGTTCTGACGGACCCCGCCCGCCCTTCCGTCATGAAAGAGTCCATCCATGGGTTGCCAGGCCTGCCGCGAGGGTGCGGAGCTTCCCTTTGATTTCACGATGGCCTTTCAGCCCATCGTCGATATCGCCGCCCGCACCGTCTTCGCCTATGAGGCCCTGGTGCGCGGCGTGAATGGCGAGGGGGCGGGCACGGTGCTGGCCGCCGTGGACGCGGACAACCGCTATGCGTTCGACCAGGCCTGCCGGGTCAAGGCTATTGAGCTGGCGGCCGCGTTGGGCCTGCCGGCCACGGGGGCCCGCCTGTCCATCAACTTCATGCCGGCGGCGGTCTACCGCCCGGAAAATTGCCTGCGCACCACTGTGCAGACCAGCAACGCCGTGGGCATGCCTTTGGATCGCCTGATGTTCGAGGTGACGGAGAACGAACCCGTCAACGACCCGGCCCACCTGTTGGGCATATTCCACGAATACCGCCGCCGGGGCTTCCTCGCCGCCATCGACGATTTCGGCGCCGGCTATGCCGGCCTCACCTTGTTGGCCAAGTTTCAGCCGGACATCTTGAAGATCGACATGGAACTGACACGCGACGTGGCCAACCGTCCCGTCAGCCGCACCATCGTCGCCGCCATCGTCCAGGTCTGTCAGACTCTGGGCGTCACCGTGGTGGCGGAAGGGGTGGAGACGGAGGATGAACTGGCCACCCTGCGCGCCATGGGCATCACCCTGTTCCAGGGCTACCTTTTCGGCCGCCCGGCTTTCCAGGCGTTGGACAAGCCTGTGGGGCTGTAACGCCTCAGTCGCTGGCGGCGCGGGCGTACAGGTCCAGGATGCCGCCCCAGCCGCCCTCGCTGCCCACTTTGCCGCGCAGGCGCTCGCCATTCTTGGCACCGAAGCGCTCCAGCCCGCGATGTTCCAGCGTCACCCGGGTCAGTCGGTCGCCCAGTGGGGTAAAGGTCACCTCCACCTCGGAAAAGGTATCGGCGCGGACCTGGAAATCGCCGTCCAGATGCCAGCTCAGCACCAGGCGGGCCGGTGGCTCCCACGCCAGCACGCGGCCCCAGTCGCACTCCGACCCATCATCACCCACCTCGTACCAGCGGCCGTCAACCTTGGGCTCGATGACGGCGTTGGCCAGGGGCGCCTTGCCGATGTGATGGGTGGCCGGCCACCAGGTGGCGAAGCGGGTGGTGAAGATTTGGAAGGCGTGCGCCTGGCTGGCCTTCACCGTCACGGTCTTCACCACGGGGGCGATGGCGATGGTGCGTTCGGCAAGCGTCATGGCGGTGGCCTCCCTCTTATGGTTGATCGGTGGTCCTCTCCGCTTCGGCGACAAAGGCGTCGAGCGCGGTCTCCCAGAACTGGTCCAGCCAGCGGCGCAGGGCGCCCAGGCCGTGCGGATCGATGTGATAGATGCGGCGCGTCCCCTCCGCCCGGTCGATCACCAGCCCGGCGTCCTTCAGCACCTTCAGGTGCTGCGACACCGCCGGCCGGCTGATGGGCAGATGCCGCGCCAACTCCCCCACCGGCTGCGGCCCCGCCCGCAACCGCTCAAACACCGCCCGCCGGGTGGGATCGGCCAGGGCGGTCAGCGCTTGTTCGTAAGACATGACTTACGGTAAGTCATGGCGAACGGATGAGTCAAGGGGCCATGGCGCGGTATTCATCCGCAAAACCATAGCCAAGGCCGCCGGCCATCCCGTAAGACAACCCTAGTCCTGTTTTGAGCGTGATCCGTCCCTATGATCCTCGACATCATCGCCGCCCTGGGCCTGCTGGCCATCCTTGCCATCTGCGTCCACGGCATGCGCACGCCCCGGAAGCGCATGGGCTTCCTGCTCATGACCGCCGTGACCCTGGTGGCCATCGGTGTGCTGGTGGCGGATAATGTGGTGGCTGTCGGCTTGGTGCACGGCGCGCGCTTCGGCGCCGTGATCCTGGGCGTGATGGGCCTGATCAACGGCGCCCTGGTCCTGGCGCAGATCGTCAGCGGCAGGCCGTGGAACCCCCGCCGGCCCGGGCGGTGAGGCAGGGGCTGGCGCGTCAGGCGGTCAGAAAATCCACCAGCGTCAGGGCCATGACCTCGGTCGCCTTGTAGAGGTCGCTCAGCGGCAGGCGCTCATCCGCGCGGTGGGCGTTGGCTTCCTCAATGGTATGGGGGCCGGCGCCGTAGAGCACGGTGGGGATCCCGGCGGCGGCGTAGTGGCGGGCATCGGTGTAGATGGGCACGCCCTTGGCGGCGACCGGTTCCCCCAGGATGCGGGTGGCGTGGCGGCTGATCGCGTCGGTCAGGCGGTCGGTGCCGGCGATGGGCTTCAGCGGTTCGGCCAGCAGGATGCGGCGCACGGTCACTGTCGCCTCCGGCCGTTCGGCCGCCGCCGCGGCGATGACCTGGCACAGGGTGGCCTCCACCGTGGCCCCCTGTTCCTCCGGGATCATCCGCCGGTCCAGGCGGAAGGTGATGCGGTCGGGCACGACATTGGTGTTGATGCCGCCGGAAATCAGGCCGACGGTCAACTGCGGGCTGCCGATGCCGGGCACGGCGGAAACGGTGGCGGCGTAGCCGGCGCGGTGCTGGTACAGCCAGCTGAGGATGACGGTCGCGGCCTCCAGCGCATCGATGCCGGTGGCGGGCAAGGCGGCGTGGGCGGACTTGCCGCGCACCTCCACCTCCAGATGCAGGCAGCCGTTGTGGGCGGTGACGATGCCGTAGCTGAAGCCGGCGGACACGGCATAGTCGGGCTTGGTCAGCCCCTGGTCCAACAGCCAGCGCGGGCCGATCTCCCCGCCCGCCTCCTCATCATAAGTCAGGTGCAGTTCCACCGTGCCGTTCAGCGCCACGCCCTGGCGCGCCAGTTCATCCAGCGCCATCAGGGCGTAGGTGTAGGAGGCGAAGTCGGATTTGGAGACGGCGACGCCGCGCCCGTACATCCAGCCGTCCTTGACGCTGGCGGCATAGGGATCGACGGTCCAGCCCTCGCCCGGCGCCACCACGTCGCCATGGGCGTTCAGAGCGACGGTGGGCCCGCCGGTGCCGAAGCTGCGACGCACGATCAGGTTGGTGGCGCTGATCATGCCGTTGGCCTTGACCAACGCGTCGGGCACGACATGGCGCTCCACGGCGTAGCCAAGTCCCTCCAGCAGCTCGGCGGCGCGGGTGGCATGGGGCGCGCAATCGCCCGGCGGGTTGTCAGAGGGCACCTTGATCAGCTCCGCCAGGAAGCGCACCTGCTCCTCCCGCTTGGCCGCCAGGAAGGTGTGGACGGCCCCCTGGATGGCAGTGGCGCTGTCGGTGGTCATGGGCGGGGTCCTTCGGCAAGGGGAACGGGTTCGAAGTGGCGCAGGAAGTCCAGCAGCACGGTGACGGCCAGGTCGGCATCCTCCACCGTGATGCTTTCGGCCGGGTTGTGGCTGACGCCGCCGGCGCAGCGCACGAACAGCATGGCCATGGGGCACAATGCCGCCAAGGCCATGGCGTCGTGGCCGGCGCCGCTGGGCAAATGGTGGGGGATGATGCCGGCCCGCGCCACCGCCTGGCCCAGCTGCCGCATCAGGCCGGGGTGGCAGTGGGCGGCGGGGGCGTCGTGCGTGGGCTGTATGTCCAGCGCCACGCCCCGGCGCGCCGCGATGGCGGCCAGGGTGTCCAGCAGGCCGGCGGCGGCCGCTTTGCGGCTGTCGTCACGCGGGCTGCGCAGGTCGATGGTGAAGGTGGCCTGGCCGGGAACGACGTTGACGGCGCCCGGCTTGGCCTCGATACGGCCCACGGTGGCGACCAGGTCGGGTTCCGCCCCGCCGGCCGTCTCCACCGCCAGCACCATTTCCGCCGCCGCCGCCAGGGGGTCGTGGCGCAGGGCCATGGGCACGGTGCCGGCGTGGCCTGCCTGGCCGGTGACGGTGACGGCGTAGCGGCTGGCGCCGTTGATGGCGGTGACGATGCCCAGAGGCAGGCGCCGGGATTCCAGCACCGGGCCCTGTTCGATATGCACCTCGACGAAGCCCAGAACCGCCGCCGGGTCGCGGGCCACGGTGCCGAGGCCGTCGGGGTCGCCGCCGAATTCCGCCAGCGCGTCGCCAAGGGCGATGCCGTCGCGGTCGCGCGCGGCCACGGCGTCGGGGGCGATGGTGCCGGCCACGGCGCGGCTACCCGTCAGGGTGACGGGAAAGCGCACGCCCTCCTCATCGCCGAAGCCCAACACTTCGATGGCATAGGGCAGGCGCTCCCCCCGGCGGTTCAGCTCGGCGACGGCGGCGACGGCGGCCAGCACACCTAGGTTGCCGTCGTACTTGCCGGCGTTGCGCACCGTGTCGATGTGCGAGCCCAGCAGCAGGGCGGGCAGGCCCGGCGTCGTCCCCTCATACCGGCCGACGACGGTGCCGGCGGCATCCAGGTGCGCCGCCATGCCCGCCTCGCGCATCCAGGCCAGCAACTGGTCGGCGGCGGCGCGATGCTCCCGCGTCAGGTACAGGCGGGTCAGGGCCGGCCAGTCGGCACTGTGCCGGGCGAAGTCGTCCAGGCGCGCCATCAGGGCGGGGCCGACGGTCACGGCAGCATTTCCTTCAGGCGCAGCAGGGCGATGCGCTCCACCTGCGCCGTCGCGGTGGTGAACTCCGTCTCCGTGTCATTGCCCACCCGGGCCTCGAAATTCGCCAATATGGCGGCGCGGGTCAGGCCGCGCACCGCCAGGATGAAGGGGAAGCCGAACCGCGCCTTGTAGGCGTCGTTCAATTCCTGGAAGCGCGCGTATTCCTGGGGCGTGCACTTGTCCAGGCCGGCGGACGCCTGCTCGGCGGTGGAATCCGCCGTCAGTTCCCCCCCCACGGCCAGGCGACCGGCCAAGTCGGGATGCGCCAGCAGCACGCCCAGGCGCTTCTCCCGGCTGGCTGCCCGGAACTGCGTCACCAGCGCGGCGTGCAGGCCATCGGCCGTGCCCGCGTTGGTGGGCAGGCCGGCGTCCCAGGCCGCCTCCGCGATCCAGGGCGAATGCTCGAACACGCCGCCGAAGCGGGCGATGAAGGCGTCGCGCGTCTCAAAGAAGCCGGTCATACGCCGGCCCCCTTGTAGGGGTGGCGGGTGTGCCAGTGGCGGGCGATGTCGGCCCGGCGGGCGAACCACACGCCTTCGTGGGCCGCGGCATAATCCAGGAAGCGTTCCAGCGCCTGGATGCGGCCGGGCTTGCCCACCAGGCGACAGTGCAGGCCGACCGACATCATGCGCGGCGTCTCCGCCCCCTCGGCATACAGGGCGTCGAAGCTGTCCTTGAGGTAGGTGAAGAACTGGTCGCCGGAATGGAAGCCCTGGACCTGGACGAACCGCATGTCGTTGCAGTCCAGGGTATAGGGCACGATCAGCTGCGGCGTGCCGCCTACCAATTGCCAGTAAGGCAGGTCGTCATCATAGGCGTCGGCGTCGTAAAGGAAGCCACCATGCTCGGCTACCAGGCGGCGGGTGTTGGGGCTGGTGCGCCCGGTGTACCAGCCCACGGGTCGGGTGCCGCTGACCTGTTCCAGGATGGTCATGGCCTTGGCCATGTGCGCGGCTTCCTCCGCCGGGTCCATGTACTGGTAATTGATCCAGCGATAGCCGTGGCTGGCGATCTCATGACCCTGGTCGACCATGGCGCGGATGACGTCCGGATGACGCTCGGCGGCCATGGCCACGGCGAAGATCGTGAGCGGTATTTTCTTTTTTTCGAACAGCTTCAGCAGGCGCCAGACGCCGACGCGCGATCCGTATTCGTACAGCGATTCCATGGACATGTGGCGCACGCCGGGCAGGGCCTGGGCCGCCACCATCTCCGACAGGAAGGCTTCCGACGCGGCGTCGCCGTGCAGCACGCAGTTCTCCCCGCCCTCCTCATAGTTCAGCACCAGCTGAACCGCGATGCGGGCGGCGTTCGGCCAGTCCGCCTGGGGCGGATGGGCGCCATAGCCGATCAGGTCGCGCGGGTAATCCACCGTCATCATGCCGCTGCTCGCCCCCTGTTTTCCCAGCCCTTAAGGCGCATTATCGCCCGATAGGGTTGCCGCCGCGACCCCGAAAGGTCCAGCATGGCGACGCCAGCATATCGTGCGCCCGGGCACGGGCGCCTTCCTGATTGTTTTGAAAGACTTTCCTGGGGTGGCTGGCTGACGGGGCGATGCCACCCCATGTACCTTTTGTGCACAAGCGAGAACAGGGCGACAGACGGGCGGCGAAGATGAGTGCAGGCCATATGAGCGCGGGCCGGGGCGAGGGACGCCTGACAACCCACGTGCTGGACACGATGGCGGGCAAGCCCGGGGCGGGCATATCCCTGGCACTGGACCGTCTGGGCGACGACGGCGCCCGCACCCGCGTGGCACAGGCCCGCACCAACGCCGATGGCCGCTGCGACGCGCCCCTTTTGGCGGGTGCCGACTTGACGGTCGGCCGCTATGAGCTGACCTTCGCGGTCGGCGCCTATTTCAAGGCGTGTGGCGTTGCCCTGACCGATCCGCCCTTCCTGGATGAGGTGCCCATCCGCTTCGCCATCGCGGATGCCGGCCAGCACTACCATGTGCCGCTGCTGATCAGCCCCTACGCCTATTCCACGTATCGGGGCAGTTGAGATGCAGCACCGCCGAACCATCCGCTTCCTGCTGGGCAATGAACTGCGTGAGCTGACCGATCTGGACCCGACGCTCACGGTGCTGGATTGGCTGCGAGGGGCGGAGCGCCGCCTGGGCACCAAGGAGGGCTGCGCCGAGGGGGACTGCGGCGCTTGCACCGTGGTTGTGGGGCGGCTGGTCGATGGGGTGGTCAGGTATGAGGCCATCAACGCCTGCATCCGCTTCCTGGCCACCCTGGACGGCTGCCAACTGCTGACGGTGGAACACCTGAAGCGGCCGGACGGCACCCTGCACCCGGTGCAGCAGGCCATGGTGGATTGCCACGGCTCGCAATGCGGCTTCTGCACCCCCGGCTTCGTCATGTCGCTGTACGCCCTGTACCGGGCGGAGGTTGCCTCCCCGGGGGGCGTGCCGGATGAGCAGCGCATCGACGATGCCCTGGCCGGCAACCTGTGCCGCTGCACCGGCTACGCCCCTATTGTGGCGGCGGCCCAACAACTGCGCGACCGGACGACGGACCATATCGATGAGGCTCTGCCCACCGTGACCCGGGCGCTGGCCGCCCTGGCCGACGACGCGGTGGTGGAGACGGGCCGCGATGGTCGCCGCTTCCTGGCGCCGGCCACGGTGGACCAATTGGCCGATCTGGTACTGGCCAACCCCGAGGCCACCATCGTTTCCGGCGCCACCGACGTGGGCCTGTGGGTGACCAAGCACCAGAAGGTGCTGCCCACCGTGATCTACACCGGCCGGGTGGCCGGCCTGGCGCGTATCACGAACCGGGGCGACGCCCTGGAACTGGGGGCCGGCGTCACCTTCACCGCCGCCAAGGCGGCCTTGGGCGGGCTGCACCCCGACCTGGATGAACTGCTGCGCCGCGTGGGGGCGGAGCAGGTGCGCAACGCCGGCACCATCGGCGGCAACATCGCCAACGGCTCCCCCATCGGGGACACGCCGCCCGCCCTGATCGCCCTGGGCGCCAGCCTGACCTTGCGCCGGGGGACGCAGCGGCGGACGCTGCCGCTGCAGGATTATTTCCTGGCTTACGGGAAGCAGGACCGCCAATCGGGCGAGTTCGTGGAAAGCGTGACGGTGCCCAAGCTGGGCCAGGGTGATTTGTTCGCCGCCTACAAGATCTCCAAGCGCTTCGACCAGGACATCTCCGCCCTCTGCGCCTGTTTCCTGGTGACGCTGGGCGACGACGGCCTGATCACCCGCGCCCGCCTGGCCTATGGCGGCATGGCGGGCACGCCCAAGCGGGCGGCGGCGGCGGAGGCGGCGCTGCTGGGCCGGCCCTGGGACGCGACGGCGGCGCGGGACGCGAAGGCGGCCCTGGCCCAGGATTTCACCCCCCTCAGCGATTGGCGGGCCAGCGCCGCCTATCGCCTGGCCGTGGCGGGGAACCTGTTGCTGAAGTTCCAGGCGGAAAGCGCGCCCGGCGCCCCCGCCACCCGCGTGCTGGTCCAGCGGGCCCAGGCGTTTAAGGCGGGTTGCGATATCGCAAGCCGGGGGGTGTGCAATGCCTGACAAGACCCCCATCGACATCCCCGCCGCCAGCCGCCGTATCGACGGCGCCGTGCATGACAGCCGCCGCCACGAAAGCGCGCACAAGCATGTGAGCGGGGAGGCGCTGTACGTCGACGACATCGCGGAACCTGCCGGCCTGCTGCATGTGCAGTTGGGCCTGGCCAGCCGCGCCCACGCCCGCATCCGGTCGATGGACCTGGAGGCCGTGCGCCGGGCCCCCGGCGTGGTGGCGGTGGTCACCGCCGCTGACATCCCGGGTGACAACGACATCGGCGCCGGCCTGCGCCATGACGAACCGCTGTTCGCCGAGGATGTGGTGCAGTACCACGGCCACCCCCTGTTCGCCGTGGCGGCGGAGACGCGCGACCAGGCCCGCCGCGCGGCGCAACTGGCCAAGGTGGACTATGAGGACCTGCCGGCGGTGCTGGACATCGCGGCGGCACGCGTCACCGGCACCCTGGTCACCGCGCCCATGACCCTGCGCCTGGGCGATGCGGAGGCGGCGCTGAAGGCGGCCCCGCGCACGCTGTCCGGTCGCATCAAGATCGGCGGGCAGGAGCATTTCTACCTGGAAAGCCAGATCGCCATGGCCATCCCGGGGGAGGATGAGGACGTGCTGGTCCACGTCTCCACCCAGCACCCCAGCGAGGTGCAGCACATCGTCGCCCATGTCCTGGACATCCCCGATGGGGCGGTGACGGTGGAGGTGCGGCGCATGGGTGGCGGCTTCGGTGGCAAGGAGACCCAGGCCAACCTGTTCGCCGCCTGCGTCGCCCTGGTGGCCAAGAAGACCGGCCGCGCCGCCAAGCTGCGCCCCGACCGTGATGACGACATCCGCATCACCGGCAAGCGCCATGATTTCGAGGTGGACTATCAGGTCGGCTTTGACGACCAGGGCCGCATCCTGGCCGCCGACATGCTGTTCGCCGCGCGCTGCGGCTTCGCGGCGGACCTGTCGGGCCCGGTGACCGACCGCGCCCTGTTCCATGCCGACAATTGCTATTTCTATGGCAATGCCCGCATGGCGTCGCTGCCGCTGAAGACCAACACCGTGTCCAACACCGCCTTCCGGGGCTTCGGCGGGCCGCAGGGCATGGTGGCCGCCGAACGGGTGGTGGAGGAGGTGGCGTTCGCCACCGGCCTGGACCCGCTGGATGTGCGGAAGGTGAACTTCTACGGCACCACCGACCGCAACGTGACGCCCTATCACCAGACCGTTGAGGACAACATCATCGGCCCCCTGGTCGATGAGCTGGAGGAATGGTCGGACTATCGCGCGCGGCGCCAGGCCATCCGCGCCTTCAACGCCGCCAACCCCTACCTGAAGAAGGGACTGGCCCTGACGCCGGTGAAGTTCGGCATCTCCTTCACCTTCACGCCCTATAACCAGGGCGGGGCGCTGATCCACATCTACACCGATGGTTCCATCCACCTGAACCATGGCGGGACGGAGATGGGGCAGGGCCTGAACACGAAGGTCGCCCAGGTGGTGGCCGATGAGTTCCAGGTGGATATCGGCCGCATCCGCATCACCGCCACCACCACGGGCAAGGTGCCCAATACCTCCGCCACCGCCGCGTCCTCCGGCTCCGACATCAACGGCAAGGCGGCGCAGAACGCCGCCCGCACGCTGAAGGCCCGGCTGGTGGAGTTCGCCGCCGGCCACTGGAACGTTCCCGAGGACGCCGTGGCTTTCACCGCCGAGGGCGTACGGGTGGGTGAGCAGGTGCTGACCTTCAAGGAGGTGGTGAAGGCCGCGTACATGGGCCGCATTTCCCTGTCGGCCACCGGCTATTACAAGACACCCAAGATTCATTGGGACCGGGCCAAGGGCCAGGGCCGCCCCTTCCTCTACTACGCTTATGGCGCGGCGGTGGCGGAGGTGACGGTGGATACCTTGACGGGCGAGTATGTGGTTGACCAGGTGGACATCCTGCATGACTGTGGCGACAGCCTGAACCCGGCCCTGGACAAGGGGCAGGTGGAGGGCGGCTTCATCCAGGGCATGGGCTGGCTGACGACGGAGGAGCTGTGGTGGGACGCCCAGGGCCGCCTGCGCACCCACGCGCCCAGCACCTACAAGATCCCGGCCTGCGGCGACCGCCCGCGCCGCTTCAATGTCCGGCTGGTGCAGAACAGTCCGAATGTGGAGGACACCATCCACCGCTCCAAGGCGGTGGGGGAGCCGCCCTTGATGCTGGGCATCAGCGTCCTGCACGCCCTGTCCGACGCGGTGGCCAGCGTGGCCGACCACAGGATCTGCCCCCGGCTGGACGCGCCGGCCACCCCGGAACGGGTGCTGACCACCATAGAGCGTCTGCGCGCCCAGGCGGCGACGGGTGAGGGGATGGCATGAGCACGGTTCCGTCGCCCCGCATTCCGCTGTCGGCCCCCGGCCCCCTGTCCGCCATCCTGGCCGGTCCGTTGGCCCGGGGCGAGGCGGTGGTCCTGATCACCGTGGCGGAGGCGCGCGGCTCCACCCCGCGCGAGGCTGGCGCCTGCATGGCGATGGGGGCGGACTGGCAGATTGGCACCGTGGGCGGTGGCCGGCTGGAACAGCTGGGCCTGGAAACCGCCCGGCGCATGTTGGTCGAGGATGGGGAGCCCGTGCGCCTGGACGTGCCCCTGGGCCCGGCGGTGGGCCAGTGCTGCGGCGGCCATGTTGTGCTGACGGTGGAGCGGGTCGATGAGACGGTGCTGTACCGTCTGCGCGCGGCGGAGGCCACGGCCCTGGCCGGCCAGCCCTGGCTGATGCTGTTCGGCGCCGGCCATGTCGGCAAGGCGGTGGCCCGCGCCATGGCGCCCCTGCCGCTGCGCCTGGTGTGGGTGGACAGCCGGGCGTCGGAATTCCCGCCCGATCCGCCGGTTGATGCCGATATCCGCGTGGCGACGGAACTGCCCAGCCAGGTGGCGCTGGCGCCGCCTGGTGCGGGCTATCTGATCATGACCCATAATCATGACCTGGACTTCGCCATCACGGCGGAGGCGATACAGCGCACCGACGCCGCCTATGTCGGCCTGATCGGCTCGCATACCAAGCGGCAGCGCTTCTCCCGCTGGTATCAGGCGCAGGGCTATGATCCGGTCCACCTGCGCCGCCTGATCTGCCCCATCGGTGCCGGCCTGTCGGGGGACAAGCGGCCGGAGGTCATCGCGGCCCTCACCGTGGCGGAGGTGCTGACCACCCTGCTGCGCCGGCCGCCGCAGACCACGGTGATGATGGGCGATATCTACGGGGCCATCTAGTGGCGGGCCTTCCCACGGCCGCCGGCGGTGGCCCGCTCTACCTGGACCACCTGGCCAGCACGCCCCTGGATGCGGACGTGCTGGCCGCCATGTTGCCCTGGTTCCAGCCCGACCACGCCGGCAACGCCCAGTCCGCCCACCATGCCCCGGGCCGGGCCGCCGCCCGCGCCATCACCCAGTCCGCCCGCGCCGTGGCCGCGCTGGTGGACGCTCCCGCCGATGCCACCGTGACCTTCACCCCCAGCGCCAGCGAGGCCAACCGGTTGGCCCTCCAGGGCCTGGCGCCGGCCGGCATGCCGGTACTGATCTCGGCCATCGAGCATGACAGCGTGCTGCGGCGGGTGGAGGGGCTGCGGGCCGCCGGGCACACGGTCACCCTGCTGCCGGTGGATGGTCAGGGCGTCCTTCGCCTGGACGCGCTGGAGGCCGCCTTGATCGGGGCGGGCCGCCCGGCCCTGCTGTCGCTCATGGCCGCCAACAATGAGGTCGGCAGCCTGCAGCCCCTGGCGGCGGTGGGGGACCTGTGCCGTCGCCATGGCGCCCTGTGGCACTGCGACGGGGTGCAGCGGGTGGCGACCGGCCCCTTGCCATTGGGCGGCAGGGATCGTTCCGGACCCGATATGATCACCCTGTCGGCGCACAAGCTCTATGGGCCCCAGGGCGTGGGCGCCCTGGTGGCGCGGGCGGGCCTGGCGCCGGCCCGGCCCTGGCCCTGGGGCACGCCGCCCACCGCCTTGATCGTGGGCTTTGCCGAGGCGGCGCGGCTGGCCCTGCGCCGGCGCGATGATGACCGCGCCCATCTGTCGGCGCTGACGGCGCGGCTGTGGGCGGGGTTGAGCGCCGTCCTCCCCGGTATTCGGCGCAATGGGCCCGCCGATGGCCTGCCCGGCTGCCTCAACGTTACCCTGCCAGGCGTGGACGCCGCCGACCTGCTGCTGGACCTGCCCGACCTGGCGCTGTCCACCGGCTCCGCCTGCCGGTCAGCCAGCGGCCAGCCCTCGCACGTCTTGACCGCCCTGGGCCTGGACGCGACCGCCGCCTTCGGCAGCCTGCGCTTTGGCTTGGGCCGGGGGACCACCGGGGCGGATGTCGACCAGGCGGTGGCCCGTATCGCCGCGGCACTGCGGACGCGCTAAGATCGACGGGCGCGGAACGGGAGGCGTCCATGACTGAACACGATGCCGTCATCACCTGGCTTCTGGGCGTGGACCCGGCCATCCGCTGGCAGGTGATGCGCGACCTGCTGGATCTGCCGGAGGCGGATTGGGGGCGGGAGCGGGCCAGGGTGGAAACCGACGGCTGGGGCGCCCGCTTGCTGGCCTGCCAGGACCCGGATGGGCAGTGGGCCGGCGGCGCCTTCTTCCCCGCCGACTTCACCCCCGACGAATGGCACCGCAGCGGCCAGCCGTGGACTGCCACCGCCTTCGCCCTAGACCAGTTGCGCGAGTTCGGCCTGGACCCCAGGTCCGACCGGGCCCGGCGCACCGTGGCCTTGGTCGGTGCCCATTCCCGTTGGGACGAGGGCGGCCAGCCCTACTGGCAGGGGGAGGTGGAGGAGTGCATCAATGGCCGCACCGTGGCCAACGGCGCCTATTTCGGCGCTGATGTCGCCGCCCTGGTCGACCGCCTGGTGGACGACCGCCAGCCGGACGGCGGCTGGAACTGTGAGCGCGCCGCCGGCTCCCCCTGTTCCTCTTTCGCCAGCACCCTCAATGTGCTGGAAGGCCTGCTGGAGTATGAGCGCGCCACCGGCGGCACCGACCGCTCCCGCGACGCGCGACGGACGGGGGAGGACTACCTGCTGACCCGCCACCTGTTCCGCCGCCTGACGACGGGGGAACCGGCCGACCCGCAGTTCCTGGACCTGCTGCACCCCAACCGCTGGCGCTATGACATCCTGCGCGCCCTGGACTATTTCCGCGCCGCCGGCCAACTCACCGGCGCCCGGCCCGACCGGCGCCTGGCTGAGGCCATCGCCCACCTGCGGTCCCGCCGCCAGCCGGACGGCACCTGGCGGCTGGACTGGGACTTGCGCGGACGGGTGTGGTTCAAGGTCAATGACGGGCCCGGCCAGCCATCGCCCTGGATTACCCTGCGGGCGCTGCGGGTGCTGAAATGGTGGGGCGGCAATTCCGCCTGACCGGGCGCGACGCCCCGTTTGGCTTTCCCATGATTTTTGAAGCTGTTGCCGATACGCGGACCCTGGCGCGCCGCCGCCGGCACCCGTAGCGTTGTGCGGTTGCGAGACAAAAAGCGGGCGGCGGGGCGATGGCGTTCATTTTCTGGGAATGGATCAACGGGATGGCGCGCTGGCTGCACGTCGTGGCGGCGGTGGCCTGGATCGGATCCTCCTTCTACTTCATGGCCTTGGACGCCAGCCTGCGCAAGCGGGCCCACCTGCCCGAGGGCGTGCAGGGAGAGGCTTGGCAGGTCCACGGCGGCGGCTTCTACAACATGGTGAAGTACCTGGTGGCGCCCGGCCAGATGCCGGCCGAGCTGACCTGGTTCAAGTGGGAGGCGTACACCACCTGGCTCAGCGGCTTTTTCCTGCTGTGCGTCCTTTATTACCGGGGCGCCGACCTGCTGCTGATCGACCAGTCAGTCATGGCCCTGACGCAAGGGCAGGCCATAGGCCTCAGCGTCGCCCTGCTGGCCGCCGGCTGGATCGTCTATGACCTGCTGTGCCGGTCGCCCTTGGGCAAGCACAACGGCGCGCTGGCGGCGGTGGGCTTCGTCTTCCTGGTGGCGGCTTGCTGGGGCACAACGCACGTTTTCAGCCCGCGCGGCGCCCTGCTGCAGATGGGGGCGCTGATCGGCACCATGATGGTGGCCAATGTCTTCCTGCTGATCATCCCCAACCAGCGCAAGGTGGTCGCCACCTTGCTGGCCGGCGGCACGCCGGACCCGTCCCTGGGCAAGGCCGCGAAGCAGCGGTCCATGCACAACAACTACCTGACCCTGCCGGTCGTCTTCCTCATGATCGGCAACCATTATCCGCTGACCTACGCCACCCGCTACAACTGGGTGATCTTCGCCCTGATCCTGGTGGTGGGCGCCAGCGTCCGCCACTTCTTCAACATCAAGCACACGGGCAAGCCGGCGCCGTGGTGGGCCTGGGGCGTGGCCGCCGCCGGCATCGTCGCGGCCGCGTGGCTCAGCGCCCAGGGCTCCGCCGATGGCGGCCCGGCGGTGGGGGCGGCCTCCGCCACGCCCGTCACCTTCGCCCAGGCGCAGGAGGTGGTGATGAACCGGTGCAGCATGTGCCACACGGCGGCCCCGGCCTGGGACGGCATCAGCGCCCCGCCGCATGGCGTCATCCTTGACAATCCGGGCGATATCCTGCGCCATGCCGACGACATCCGGCGCCAGGCCGCGCTCAGCAGCGCCATGCCGCCCGGCAATGTCACCCTGATCACGCCGGAGGAACGGGCCATCCTGGCTGCCTGGTCCGCCGGTGCGGCATCGCCTCACATGGCATCCGCAAGCGTCCCGTAACCTGGATATTCGTCATGGCGTTCACCCCCGGCACCACCGCCCTGCGCGGCCGGCTTCTGACCTTCCTGCGCGCGCCCCAGGGGCCGGGCGACCGCGACAGCTATCAATACATCGCCGACGGGCTGGTGCTGGTGAAGGATGGCCGCATCGCCGCAGTGGGGGCGGCGGCGGACTTGCTGCCCACCCTGCCGGCCGGAATGGGGGTGGACCATTACCCCGACGGCCTGATCCTGCCGGGCTTCATCGACACCCACATCCACTTTCCCCAGACCCAGGTCATCGCCTCCTACGGGGCGCAGTTGATGGAGTGGCTGGAGAAGTACACCTTCATCGAGGAACAGCGGTACGCCGACCACGCGCACGCCAGCCGCAACGCCCGCTTTTTCCTGGATGAGCTGGCGCGCAACGGCACGACCTCGGCCGTGGTCTACGGCAGCGTCCACCCCGGCTCGGTCAAGGCCCTGTTCACCGAGGCGGAGGCGCGCGGCGTGGGCCTGGTGGCGGGCAAGGTCATGATGGACCGCCACGCCCCCACCGCCCTGACCGACACCGCCCAGACCAGCTATGAGCATTCCAAGGCGCTGATCGGCGCCTGGCATGGCGTGGGCCGCCAGCGCTACGCCGTCACCCCGCGCTTCGCCATCACCTCCACGCCGGCACAGCTGGAGGCGGCGGGCGCCCTGCTGCGTGAGCATCCCGGCGTCTACCTGCAGACCCACTTGTCGGAGAACCATGAGGAAATCCGCCAGGTGGCGGGCTTGTATCCGGAGGCCACGGACTACCTGGACGTCTACGACCGTTTCGGCCTGCTGGGCGACCGCTCCCTCTTCGGCCACTGCATCCATCTGAGCGAGCGGGAAATGGCGCGGATGCATGAGACGGCGTCCATCGCCGTCTTCTGCCCCACTAGCAACCTGTTCATCGGCAGCGGCCTGTTCGACCGCGCCGCCCTGGAGAACCCGGCCCGGCCGGTGCGCCTGGGCCTGGCCACCGACGTGGGCGGCGGCACCAGCTATTCCCTGCTGCGCACGGCGGGGGAGGGGTACAAGGTGTTGCAGTTGCGCGGGCAAAGCTGGCCGGCCCTGGCCGCCTTCGACCTCATGACCCGGGGCAACGCTGCCGCATTGGGCCTGACCGGGGAGATCGGCCAGATCGCCCCCGGCCGCTATGCCGACCTGGTGGTGCTGGACCCCTCATCAACCCCCGCCATGGCCTACCGGCGCGAGGCCATCCAGGGCGACCTGGAAGAGGAGCTGTTCCTGCTGATGACCCTGGGCGACGACCGCGCCGTGCGCGCGACCTATATCCAGGGCCAGCGGGTGCATGTGCGGGATTAGCGTGGTGCCGGGCATCCAACTGTGCGAGGATGTGTACATCTGAATACAAGCCGCTGTTTTAAGGAAAAGGCCATGTCCAACAGCACGACGTTGACTGTCAGGCTGAAACCAGAGGTCAAGGATCAACTGGCCCTGTTGTCGGCCCAGACCAACCGGACGCGATCCTATTTGGCGGCGGAGGCCATTGCCGGCTACGTCGAGCGGGAAATCGCTTTGGTGGAAGGTATCCAGCGCGGCCTTGCCGATATCGAGGCGGGCCGTCTGGTGCCGCATGATGAGGCGATGAATGAACTGGATGCCGCCATTGAGGATGTGGCGCGGGGCCGGGTGTGAAGCGCTCCGTCATCTGGTCGCGCGATGCGTTGGATGAGTTGATCGGTATCGCGCGGCATATCGCCAAGGACAATCCCGATGCGGCCCGCAAAGTGGCTGCGGTCATTCGCGCGACGGGGGCCGCCTTGGGCCAGCGTGCCCTAGGACGGAAAGGGCGGGTCTCCGGCACCTACGAGAAGGTGGTGGCGGACCTTCCGTACATTATTGCCTACACGTTCATTACCCGGCCAACGGGGGGCGAAGCCCTGGTGATCTTGCGGATCGTGCATATGGCCCGCGACTGGTCACCGGAGACGTGGCCGTCGAACTGAGAGCGTCTTAGATTAGGCCCAGGCTTTGCGACAAAGTCCGGGCAACGGAATCCGGGCCGTTCCTGGCATGAGCATGGCATTTGGGGGATGGGGTGATGGCCCTGCTGGAGAACATGCAGGTCTTCGTGCGCGTGGTGGACCTGGGAAGCCTGTCGGCGGCCGGCCGGAACCTGCGCATGTCGCCGGCCCTGGTCAGCCATCGCATCCAGCAGCTCGAGGCGCATCTGGGCGCCCGCCTGCTGAACCGCACCACGCGACAGCTGCAGGCCACCGAAACCGGCCAGATCTTCTACCAGCATTGCCTGGAGGTGCTGGAGGCGGTGGAGCGGGCGCACAGCAGCATTGCTGCTGAGGGCGGCGCGCCGTCCGGCAGCGTGCGGGTGACGGCGCCCCTGGGCTTCGGCCGGCGCGTGCTGGGGCCCCTGGTGCCGGAATTTCGCGCCGCCAACCCCATGGTGGATGTGCGCCTGCGCCTATCGGACCATCTGCTGGACCTGCTGCGCGAGTCCGTGGACATGGCCATCCGCATGGCCACGCTGAAGGACAGCAGCTTCGTCGTGCGCAAGATCGCCGACCTGCGCCGGGTGCTGGTGGCGGCGCCGGAGTATCTGGCGGCCCGTGGCCGGCCGCAGGCGCCGTCCGATCTGCTGGAGCATGACTGCCTGCTGCTGCGCTTTCCCGGCACGCAGCAATATCGCTGGACCTTGACCACTCCGGCCAAGGGGGATGGGGCCAAGGGCGAGGCCAAGTCCACCAAGCTGTCCATCGCCGGCCCCATGGACGCCGATGACGGCGACGTGCTGACCCGCTGGGCCGTGGATGGCCACGGCATCGCCCTGAAACCCCTGTGGGAGGTGGCGGAGGAGGTGAAATCCGGCGCGCTGGAAATCGTCATGCCCGACCATCCGCCCGAGCCGGTGCAACTGGCCATCGTCTATCCGCATCGCGCCCTGCTGCCGGCCAAGGTGCAGTCCCTGTCCGATTTCCTGGTGCCCCGCGTGCGTGGCCTGCTGGCCGCCAGCCACCCGGACGCCGTGTTGTGAGGGGGAGCTGGCCGGTACGTCAAATGACGTATGGGGCCTGCCCATCTTTTAAGCGCACATCGACAGGCGCCCAATTTATGGGCGATGATCATGATCCGCAGGGGCGGTCGTGCCAGGTTGACCCTATGGTCACCTGCTGGCACAGCCGTTGCGAACCGCCGGCGGGGAAACAGTGGGATGGCCTGGGAATGACGCGGGATGGGAAGGCGCCGGCGGGGAACGGGGGCTGTCATGCCTGACGCCGCGTCCCATCTCGCGGTCCTGCCGCCGGCCAGCCGTCTGCAGCGCCTGGAAGGCCGTGTCGTCCTGGGTGTGAAGGCGGACGCCGATGGGGTCACGCGCCTGGACCGTCTCTACCAATCCGGCTCCGCCCGCCTGCGTCTGCCCAAGGGGCCTGGGCTGGAGGGTGTGCTGATCAACACCGGCGGCGGCCTGACCGGGGGTGACCTGATGGAGACGGAGGTGGTCGTGGCTGCCGGCGCCCGCGCCACCGTCACCACGCAAGCGGCCGAGAAGGTCTACCGCGCCAGCGCGGGTGAGGCGCTGGTGCTGAACCGCCTGGCTGTGGCCGGCCGGCTGGACTGGCTGCCGCAGGAAACCATCCTGTTCGATGGCGCCCGGCTGTGCCGCCGGCTGGAGGTGGAGATGGCGCCGGACGCCACCCTGCTGGCGGTGGAGGCCACGGTGTTCGGCCGCACCGCCCGGGGCGAGCGGGTGACGCACGGCCTGTTCCGCGATGACTGGCGCATCCGCCGGGGCGGGCGCCTGGTCTATGCTGATGCCGTGCGCCTTGAGGGCGACATTGACGCCCAGCTGGCCTGCGCGACGGTGGCTGGCGGCGGCCGGGCGGTGGCGTCCTGCCTTTATATGGCGGCGGATGCCGAGGCCCGGGTGGAGGCGGCGCGGGACCTGCTGTGCGCCGGGGGCGTCAAGGCCGGGGCCAGCGCCTGGAACGGCCTGCTGGCCCTGCGCCTGGTGGCACCCGATGGTCAAACCCTGCTGCGGGCGCTGGCGCCCCTGATCGAATTCCTGCGCGGGATGCCGGTTCCGCGCGTCTGGCGCTGCTGAGGGAGTATCAAGCCCGTGAACCTGACCCCGCGTGAGAAGGACAAGCTGCTGATCGCCATGGCCGCCATCGTGGCGCGCCGCCGCCTGGAGCGGGGCGTGAAGCTGAACCATCCCGAGGCCATCGCCCTCATCACCGACTTCGTGGTCGAGGGCGCCCGCGACGGCCGCCCGGTGGCGGAGCTGATGGACCAGGGCGCCCATGTGGTGGGCCGCCACCAGGTGATGGAAGGCATCGCCGAGATGATCCCCGATGTGCAGGTGGAGGCGACATTCCCCGATGGGGTGAAGCTGGTCACCGTCCATAACCCCATCCGCTGAGGTGCCGTGATGACGATGATCCCGGGACAAGTCTTCACCGCCGAGGGGGAGATCGAGCTGAACGCCGGCCTGCCCACGGTGACGCTGGACGTGGCCAACACCGGCGACCGGCCCATCCAGGTGGGCAGCCATTTCCATTTCTTCGAAACCAACGCCGGCCTGAGCTTCGACCGTGGCCAGGCCTACGGCCATCGGCTGGACATCCCCGCCGGCACGGCAGTGCGGTTCGAGCCGGGGCAGACCCGCACCGTCACCCTGGTGCCCTATCGCGGTGCCCGGACGGTGTACGGCTTCAACGCCCAGGTCTCAGGTGCACTTAAGGGGGGCAACTGATGGCCATCAAGATCAGCCGCGCCGCGTACGCGGACATGTTCGGCCCCACCGTGGGCGACAGGGTGCGCCTGGCCGACACCGACCTGATCGTGGAGGTGGAGAAGGACCTGACGATTTATGGGGAGGAGGTGAAGTTCGGCGGCGGCAAGGTCATCCGCGACGGCATGGGCCAGTCGCAGGCGACGCGCGCCCAGGGGCCAATGGGGGGCGCCGTCGACACCGTCATCACCAACGCCCTGATCGTCGACCACTGGGGCATCGTCAAGGCCGACGTCGGTCTGCGCGACGGCCGTATCCACCATATCGGCAAGGCTGGCAATCCCGACGTGCAGCCGGGGGTGGACATCATCGTCGGGCCGGGGACGGAGGTCATCGCGGGCGAGGGCAAGATCCTGACCGCCGGCGGCATCGACACCCACATCCACTTCATCTGCCCGCAGCAGATCGAAGAGGCGCTGATGTCCGGCGTCACCACCATGCTGGGCGGTGGCACCGGCCCCGCCACAGGCACCAACGCCACCACCTGCACGCCCGGCCCCTGGCACCTGGCGCGCATGCTGGAGGCGGCGGAGGCCTTCCCCATGAACCTGGCCTTCGCCGGCAAGGGCAACGCGGCGTTGCCGGCGGCGCTGGAGGAACAGGTGCGCGCCGGGGCGGCGGCCCTTAAGCTGCATGAGGACTGGGGCACCACCCCGGCCGCCATCGACACCTGCCTGGATGTGGGCGACCGTTTCGACGTGCAGGTGATGATCCACTCCGACACGCTGAACGAGTCCGGCTTCGTCGAGGACACGATCGCCGCCTTCAAGGGCCGCACCATCCACGCCTACCATACCGAAGGCGCGGGGGGCGGCCACGCGCCGGACATCATCAAGGTCTGTGGTCTTTCCAACGTCATCCCGTCCTCGACCAACCCGACGCGGCCCTACACCCGCAACACGGTGGATGAGCATCTGGACATGCTCATGGTCTGCCATCACCTCGACCCCAACATTCCCGAGGACGTGGCCTTCGCCGAAAGCCGCATCCGGCGCGAGACCATCGCGGCGGAGGATGTGCTGCACGATTTGGGCGCCCTGTCCATCATCTCCTCCGACAGCCAGGCCATGGGCAGGGTGGGCGAGGTGCTGATCCGCACCTGGCAGACGGCGCATAAGATGAAGGTGCAGCGCGGCCGCCTGGCGGAGGAGACGGGGGAGAACGACAACGCGCGGGTGAAGCGCTATATCGCCAAGATCACCATCAACCCCGCCATCGCCCACGGCATGAGCGCGCATGTCGGCTCCATCGCCGCGGGCAAGCTGGCCGATTTGGTGCTGTGGTCGCCCGCCTTCTTCGGGGTGAAGCCGGACCTGGTGCTGAAGATGGGCACCATCGTGGCCGCCCCCATGGGCGACCCTAACGCCAGTATCCCCACGCCGCAGCCCGTGCACTACCGCCCCATGTTCGGCGCCTATGGCCGGGCGGTGCGGCGGTCGGCCGTCACCTTCGTCTCGCAGGCGGCGCTGGACGACGGCTTGGGCCAGCGCCTGGGCCTGGAAAAGACCCTGCTGGCCGTCAGCAACACCCGGGGCGGCATCGGCAAGGCCGCCATGGTCCACAACAACGCCACGCCCCATGTCGAGGTCGATCCGGAAACCTATGAGGTGCGGGTGGATGGCCAGATCGTCACCTGCGAGCCCGCCGACGTGCTGCCGATGGCGCAACGCTATTTCCTGTTCTGAGGGTGTCATCCCGTGACTGATTTACCCAAAGCGCACACCGTCTTGCCCGCCGGCTATTGGGATGCCGCCAAGGCGGTGGGCACCGTGACGCTGGATTTCGACCACCGCTGCCGCCGTCGCCTAAGGCTGGAGCGGGACGGCGGGCCAGATGGGAAGGGGGGCGGCGCCCTCCTGCTGGACCTGCCCAGCCCCCGCCACATCCGCGACGGCGACGGCCTGGTGCTGACCGGCGGTGGCATCGTCGCCGTCAAGGCGGCGCCGGAGGATCTGATGGAGGTGCGGTGCGAGGCCATCGCCGACCTGCTGCGCATGGCCTGGCACATCGGCAACCGCCACATCCCGGCCGAACTGCGCGGTGACCGCCTGCGCATCCGCGCCGACCATGTGCTCGCCGACATGCTGACCGGCCTGGGCGCCATCGTCACGCCCGTCTCCGCCCCCTTCGATCCCGAGGGCGGCGCCTATGGTGACAGCCCGGCCGGTGGTGGGCACGGTCATGGCCGTTCCCATGACCACGACCACCATCATGATCACGATCACGGCCATCACCACCACCACCACCACCATGGGCATGGGCACGGCCATGGCTGAAGCCGTCGCCGACGCCGCCGGCGTCTACCGCCTCATGACTTGGCTGACGGCGTCCTTTCCCGTGGGCGCCTTTTCCTACAGCCATGGCCTGGAATGGGGGGTGGAGGACGGCACCATCCGCACCGTGGATGCGCTGGTGGCATGGGTGGACGACCTGTTGGCCCTGGGCTCCGGCTGGAACGACGCTGTGCTGGCGGCGGCGGCCTGGCGCGCCTCGGCGGCGGGCGATTGGACGGGCCTGGCCGAGGTGGCTGAACTGGCGGCCGCCCTGACGCCCACGGCGGAGCGGCGGCTGGAAAGCCTGTCCCAGGGCCGCGCCTTCGCCGCCGCCATCGCCTCGGCCTGGCCGTGTGAGGCCGTGGACCGGCTGAAGGCGATCGGCGGCGACCTGGCCTACCCCGTGGCGGTGGGTGCGGTGGCGGCCGGCCATGGCCTCAGCCTGCCCGCCACCCTGCTGGGCTATCTGCACGGCTTCGTCGGCAACCTGGTGTCGGCGGCCCTGCGCCTGGTGCCCTTGGGCCAGACGGATGGCCAGCGGGCGCTGGCGCGGCTGGAACCGCGGGTGCTGGCCACCGCGGCCCGTGCGGCCCTCAGCACCCTGGATGATCTGGGCGGGGCGGCCTGGGTGGCCGACATCGCCTCCATGAACCACGAGACGCAATACACGAGGTTGTTCCGCTCATGAGCACGTCCACGTCTTCACCCCATGGGCCCCTGCGGGTGGGCATCGGCGGCCCCGTCGGCTCCGGCAAGACCGCGTTGATGGAGGCGCTGTGCAAGCGGTTCCGCGACATCTACAACATCGTCGCCATCACCAACGACATCTATACCAAGGAAGACGCCCTGATCCTGACGCGCGTCGGCGCCCTGGAGCCCGACCGCATCCTGGGGGTGGAGACGGGCGGCTGCCCCCACACCGCCATCCGTGAGGACGCGTCCATCAACCTGGCGGCCGTGGACCAGATGAACGCCAAGTTCCCGGGCCTGGACATCATCCTGATCGAATCCGGCGGCGACAACCTGGCCGCCACCTTCAGCCCGGAACTGGCCGACATCACCATCTACGTCATCGACGTGGCGGCGGGGGAGAAGATCCCGCGCAAGGGCGGCCCCGGCATCACCCGGTCCGACCTGCTGGTCATCAACAAGATCGACCTGGCCCCCCTGGTGGGCGCCAGCCTGGAGGTGATGGACAGCGACACCAAGCGCATGCGGGGCGACCGCCCCTACGTCTTCACCAACCTGAAGACGGCGCAGGGCCTGGACGTCGTCACCCGCTTCATCGAACGCGCCGGCGGCTTGGCCGCCTAATGGATAAGGGGCGGCCTGGCCGCCTGAGCTTCATAGACATCGAACAGGGAAACCCGACCATGATGCACCGCCGCCTGTTGATCGCCCTGAGCGCCGCCGCCGCTTTCGCCCCCGCCGTGGCGATGGCCCACCCCGGCATGCCCGGCCACACCCATGGCTTTACCGATGGCTTCGCCCACCCCTTCGGCGGGCTGGACCACCTGGCCGCCATGACCGCCGTGGGCCTTTGGGCGGGGCAGCAAGGCGGCCGGGCCGTCTGGCTGTGGCCCCTGGCCTTCCTGGCGCTGCTGGTGGCCGGCGCCATCGCCGGGGCCAACGGTTTGGCCCTGCCCGGGGTGGAATGGGGCATCGTCCTGTCGGTGGCCGCCCTGGGCTGGCTGACCGCCTTCGGCGCCCGCTTGCCCCTGGCCGCGGGCGCTGCCCTGATCGGCGCCTTCGCCCTCTGCCACGGCGCCGCCCATGGGGCGGAGATGCCGGCGGATGCCGATGGCCTGGCCTATGGCCTTGGCTTCGTCACCGCCTCCGCCACCTTGCACCTGGCCGGCGTCGCCCTGTCCCGCCTGGCGGAGCGCGCCGGCTTGGCCTTGGCCCCCCGTCTGGCCGGCCTGGGCCTGGCCGCCATGGCGCCGCTGTTGCTGGCGGTGTGAGGGTCAGCAGGAGAGATAGTTAACAAGCTGACAACCGACCATACGGCGAACCGCGCCAACCGGATCAGGATCAACCATTCCGATTCCGTCACCAGCAGTGCTTTTCCGAATAGCAAGATCAGCAGCGTTCCGGCGATGGGACTGGTTACTCTATAGTTCCGGCGTCCATGTCAACACCCCACGCCCACGGCATAGAAATGCCCGCCCAGCGCCGTGCGCACGCGATAGCCATAGGGGCAGGCGAGGTCGGTGTGCTCGGCGCGGGCCTTCCAGGAGGCGGATTGCCGCTCGGGCGGCAGGGTGACCTCATCGCTCTCGTCATAGACCAGGCTGGTCGAGGCGACGATGAATCCACCCCAGCCCCAGACCAACAGCTTGGGCTCGCCGGTATTCGGCAGGGCGCCGACCTGGGCCAGGTAGGAGGCGCGTCCCTTGGCGAAGTGCAGACGGTCCCCCAGGGACTGCGCGCCGCCCATGACCAGGCCGGGTTGCACCACCGTCACCAGGAAGGCCAGGGGCAGCAGCGCCAGGGATAGGGCGCGCCGAGGCCGTCCGTCACGGCGGGCCCGCACCGCCCGGCTTGCCGCCACCATCGCCACACCACACCAAAGGGCGAGGAGCGCCAGCAGCGCCAGGGCGTCGAACGGCGGTTCCCATTCCAGCGCCGTGTCGACCAGCACCAGGCCGGCGAAGAGGACGGCGGCGGCCGGGACGGGCCAAATAGCGGGACGGTCGGGGATGAGGGCCGCGATGGCCATGAGGCAGCTCGGGTAGGGCGATGAGGTTGCCTTACCCTAGCCGTGACGCCTTACCACCGGGTCCGCATTTGCCCAGCAGGACCGGGCACTTATCGTGCAGAACTTGTGCAGGCGGACGTCAGGGCGGGGTCTGCGGCGGGACCCGCGCCAGTTCCAGGATGGGCGTGTCCTTGATCAAATAGGGGCGCAGGTCATTCCACGGGATGGTCACTGCCGGCTCGCCTGCGGAATAGGGTGCCACCTCATAGGTTGCGAAGGCCACGCTCAGGCCGTCGCTGTCGAACTCCCAATGGGTAGGCTGGGCCACCATTGGCTCCAGATCCGCCGCGGTGCCGGTGAACACTTTATTGTCTGGGCCAATGATCCCCTGTTCCACCAGCCCGTCGTAGCAGCGCTTGGCCAGAAAGGCCCGCCATGGCTTGGCGGCGGCGAAGACGCGATCCGCCGTCAACTCCTTGCCCTCCTGGGCCAGGAAAAAGCGATTGGCGTTGTCGCTCATGCCATGGGCGGCGCCGTGGCCGTAATCCCAGGTGTCGACCTGGATTTCGGCCACATGGTCGGTGTAAGCGATCAGGCGGTAGGTGTTGACGATCTCCTCACTCGGTTCCGCCAGGCGGCCCGGCTTGGCCGCTTGCGTTTCGATGGTGGGGAATTTGGCCAGGATGCGGATATAGGCGTTCACCTGTTTGTCCTGCGGCCGCGTGCCTGCCACCTGGTCCATGGTGAATTCCATCGTGCCGGTATCGTCGGCCCCGTCGGTTCCGGCCTCGGTGGCGACGTCGAAGCGCTGCACCTGATAGACGGTCGCGGTGCCCACAGTGCGTAGCGACTGGGGCAGGCTGCCCAGTCGCTCTTTGTACTTGTCACCCAGGCAGCTCGAAACGCCGCCCGGGGGCGCGCCTTTCACTGGTTTGCAATATCGGTGGACGTAAACCAGCCAGTTGCGCTGGTTCTGTACCAGTTCTGGCCTGATGTCGGCCGGGGCCGCCGCCAAGGTCTGGCGATAGACGGCGGCCAGCTTTTCATCCGCCGCCGACAGGGACGGGTCGGCGCAGATCGCCTTTTCCACCGCCGTTTCCGCTTTGGCGCAGTCGAAACTGGCGGCGTTGGCTTGGTCCCTGAGAAGAAGCAGGCCGGCGGCGCAAACAAGGGCACGGGAAAAGCGCACTGGAAAACGTCCTTCGCTTAAGGGTCGGTCGGCAAGTGAAATAAGTCGCCAACCCTTCGCCACAACACCTCTCGTGTCGCCGGATCCACGGTGATGGCCTGCCGCTCCGGTGTCGCGCGCAAGATTGGTCCAATGCGCTCAGCCGGCATCGGCGTGTAGCCGTGGCGGCGGAACCAGGGGCCGTTCCAAGGTGGGGCCATGAAGGTCGTCAGGGTCAGCGCCTCCAACCCCAAGGTCCGGGCGTCGGCCAGGGCCTGCCCCAGCAGGGCGGCCCCGATGCCCTGGCCGGCGGCTTCAGGCGCCACCGAAATATTGGCGATGTAAAGCTGATCATCTTGCGGCTGCAGCAGGATGAAGCCGGTGGGGCGTCCGGCGCCATCCGCCACCCAAACGGTACCGGATGCCAGCCGTTCCAGCGCGATGGGCGGACGGTCGGCGATGAAGGCCAGCGGAGGCCAGTCGCGGTAGCGGCCGCGCGCCGCCTTTTCCAGCGTTCGCAGGGTTGCTCCTTCCTCCGGCAGCGCCCGTCGCAGCGTCACGCTCACGGCTTAGGCGGCCCGCTGTGCGCCGCCACCCAGTCGGTGATCAGGTCCAGGGCCATGGGGGCGATGGTCTGGGGGATGCGGGCGTATTCGGTGGGGGCGCCGGTGTCGGCGGCCTGGAACATGTGGTTCAGGCCGGGCACCTCACGGACTTCGGCCTGGGGATCGCCGGCCAGGGCGGCGCGCAGGGCGGGCAGGTTCTCCGCCGCCGACACCTGCAGATCCTTGGACCCGACCAGGGCCAGAACGGGTAGGCGCAGAGTGCGGAGGGTGGGGGCGGGATCGTGGGTCAGGAACCAGCGGTACCACGGCTTGGTGATCGCCTCGATCAACGCTTCGGAGGTGGCGACGTGGTTGTCGCCGCCGATGATACCGCCCTGCAGCAGGATGCGCAGGCGGGCGCGGGCGCGCTCCGCGTCCGTTTCCTCCTTCACGATGGCGTATTCGCGGCGATCCATATCCACCAGGCGCTCCGCCCCGCTGGGGCCGACGCCGGTGGCGCCGGCGATCAGGCGCTTCTGGGACAGCAGGATGTGTTCCCCATCCACGCCCGGCCCCGCCATCAGGACCAGCCAGGCGATGGCCGGGTCGCGGTCGGCCACCATGGGGGCGATCAGGCCGCCCTCGCTGTGGCCGATCAGGCCGATGCGCGCCGGGTCGATGTCGGCGCGGGTGCGGAGATAGGCGACGCCGGCCGCGGCGTCGGTGGCGAAGTCGGGCGTGGTGGCGGCATCGAAATCGCCGGTGGAGCGGCCCACGCCCCGGTCGTCCACCCGCAGCACGGCGATGCCGCGCCGGGCCAGCGCGTCGGCCAGCACGAGGAAGGGCTTGTGCCCGTCGATGGTCTCGTCCCGGTCCTGCGGTCCCGACCCGGTGATCAGCAGGGCCGCCGGAAACGGCCCCTTGCCCAGGGGCAGGGTCAGCGTGCCGGCCAGCCGCACGCCCGGGGCCCGGGGATTGTCATAGGCGACGTCGACCGCGCGATAGGGGAAGGGCGGGCGGGGGGTCTGTGGCCGCGCCTGCTCCGCCCATAACTGCGCCGTGGTCACCCGCGCCAGGGTCAGGGGCCGCGCCTGGCCCGCCTGGGTCCAGGTGCCACGCAGGCTCTGCCCGTCCGCCGTCAGGGCGCCGGTGTAGCCGCCCAGAATGCTGGGAATGGTGAAACTCACCTGGTCGCCGTCGCTGGTCACGCTGGGGATGGGAACGCCCATGACCTGCTGGTCGACGCTGTCCAGCGTCGCCGACAGGGATGTGGAGCCCTGGCCCACGCCCTGGCCGGCGGCAGCCACATGGAACATCAGGCGCAACCGGGTCGCCCCGGTATCCAGCGTGCCCTGCCAATCCCCGGTGAGAAGCGCCGGGGGCACCGGCCTGCCGGGTTGGGTCAGGGTGGGGGCGTCCGGGTGGGCCTGCGGGGTCCCGACCCAGAGGGCGGCAATGCCCCCGGCCACCCACAGCGCCATCATCCGGAACACCGCCCGCCGCCGCACCTTCCGTCGCCGCACCGCCCCTCCCCTTAACCTTGCCAGCTCCTTCATCCACCCGGTGTCCAAGCGTGGCGTCGGCGGCGGCATCTGTCCAGGGGGCAAGAGGTCAAGGCGCCTCCCTTCCCAAGGTGGCCGGCGTCAGGCCTGGAGCCGAAACTGCTCGATCCGCGTCTGGGTGTCGCCGACCAGGGTGGCGATGCCCGTCGACAGTGAGGCGGAGCGCTGGGCCAGCGACTTGACCTCGCCGGCCACGACGGCGAAGCCCTTGCCGGCATCGCCCGCCCGTGCGGCCTCAATGGTCGCGTTCAGCGCCAGCAGGTTGGTTTGGCCCGACACGCCGGAGATGGACCGCGCGATCTGGCTGATCTGCGTCAGGACATTTTCCATCATGGCCTCGGTTTCCTGGGCCGCCCGGCGGCGGGAGGTGACGTCCGTGGCGTACATGACGGTGCGCCGCAGTTGGCCGGCCACGTCGCGCAGGGGCTGCACCGTGGTGGTGAGGTGGATGTCGCCGCTCCCGCCCGTGAGGGTTATATCCGGACTCACCGCCGCGCCGGCCTGTAGGCGCTGGCGTTCGTCGCTGGAAAAAATAGTGTCGTAGCGCAGATAGTCGGCCGCCTGCCCCATGTCGGCGACGCCCAGCAGCGCCAGCGCCCGGGCATTGAGGTGCGCCAGGCGCTTGTCCCCGTCCCATTCGATGACGACGGTCGATTGCTCGATAGCATCGATCCGGCTGCTGGACTCCAGCGCCTGTAGCTTGGTGGCGTTGATGTTGGCCTGAACGGAGACGAAGCGCTCCAGCATGCCGGTCTTGGACAGGATGGGATTGATGGATAGGGAGATCCAATGTGGCTCTCCCGCCTTGGTATAGTTCAGGATCTCCTCATAGAACGGTTCGCGGCGGGTCAGCTTCTCCCGGATGCGGGCCACCGTCGCCGGGTCGGTGTGCGGGCCTTGCAGAATATGGCCCGGCTTTTTGCCCTTCACCTCGTCCAGGGTATAGCCGCTCATGCGGGTGAAGCCGGGATTGACGTACTCGATCAGCCCGTCGGCGCCGGTGATCAGCACGCTGTTGTCGGTGCCGTCGGCGACCAGCGACAGGATGTTGAACTGTTCCTGCCTACGGATCTCTTGAGTGATGTCGGTCGCGTATTTCACCACCTTCAGCGGTTTGCCGCTGAGATCCAGGATGGGGTTGTAGCTGGCCTCGATCCAAACTTCGCGGTCCCCCTTGCCGATGCGCTTGAACCGGCCGGCCTGGTATTCGCCCCGCGCGAGGCTGGCCCAGAAGTCCTTGTACTCGACGCTTTTCCTGTACTCCGGCTCGACAAACAGCTCGTGCCGCTTTCCTTTGATGTCCGCTAGGCTATAGCCCATCACCGTCAGGAAATTGTCGTTGGCGTCCAGGATGGTGCCATCCAGCGCGAACTCGATGACCGCCATGGCCTTGCCGATGGCCCGCACCTGGCCCTCGCTGTCGGCGGCGCGCAGCGTGCGCTCCGTCACGTCGGCCGCATACTTGACCACCTTCAACGGCTTGCCGCTGGGATCCAGGATGGGGTTGTAGCTGGCTTCGATCCAAACCTCGCGCCCGTCTTTCCCCAGGCGCTTGAACTGCCCAGCCTGATAGCGGCCTCTCGCCAGCTCTTCCCAGAAGCTCTTGTACGCGGGGCTGTCGCGGTAAGCGGCATCGACGAACAGGCTGTGATGCCGTCCCTGGATGTCGGCCAGGGTATAGCCCATGACCGTCAGGAAATTGGCGTTGGCGTCCAGGATGGTGCCGTCCAGGGCGAACTCGATGACCGCCTGGGATTTGTGGATGGCCGCTACCTGCCCGGCGAGGTCGATGGCCTTCCGCTTCTCATCGGTGATGTCGGCGGCGATCTTCAGGACCTTGACCACCCGGCCGCCCAGGCCGCGGATGGGGTTGTAGGTCGCCTGGAACCAGACCTCGCGGCCGTCCTTGCCCATCCGCTTGAACTCGGCCTGCTTGAACATCCCTTGTGCCAGGTCGCGCCAGAACGTCCGGTAGGCGGCGCCATCCCGCTCCTGCGCGTCCACGAACAGGCTGTGATGCCGGCCGCGGATTTCAGCCAGGCTGTAGCCGGTGGCCCGCAGGAAATTTTGATTGGCCTTCAGGATTTTTCCATCCAACCCAAACTCGATCATGGCCTGCGACTGGTCCAGGGCCTTCAGCACGGGATCGGTGATGAACGGAAGCCAAGGCATAATGAACGCTCCTGAAGTCGTCTGGTGATGACGGGGAAGCCAAGTATTGGACTTGGGTTCCGGCCACCATGACGACATTGTGCTTAATGAATTGTTTGGCCTGACCCTCAGTATAGTGTTCTGGTGTTGCGGGCCCGCGCCTGTGGAATCAGCGGTGGCGCTGGCCGGCGTCGCCCCCTACCATCGGCCGCTGGCGGAAAGGCGACAGGCAGGCCCATGATCGACAAGTTGGAATTCTTCATCGCGCTGGCCCGGGAACAGCATTTCGGCCGCGCGGCGGAGGCCTGCGGCGTCACGCAGCCGACCCTGTCGGCGGGCCTGAAGCAACTGGAAGATCAATTGGGCGTGCTGCTGGTCAACCGTGGCGCCCGCTATCTGGGCCTGACGCAGGAGGGGGAGCGGGTGCTGGACTGGGCCCGCCGCATCGTGGGCGACGCCCGCGCCATGCGGCAGGAGGTGCGGACCTTGCGCCATGGCCTCAGCGGCCATCTGCGCATCGCCGTCATTCCCACCGCCTTGGCCATGGTGCCCATCCTGACCACGCCCTACCGCGAGCGGCATCCGGGCGTGCGTTTCACCGTACTGTCGCGCACCTCGGTGGAGATTCTGCACCTGCTGGAAGGGCTGGAGATCGACGCCGGCCTGACCTATCTGGATAACGAGCCGCTGGGCCGCGTGCGCACCGTGCCGTTGTACCGGGAGCAGTACCGCCTGCTGATCTCCCGCGATGGTCCGCTGGGCGATCGCGCCCAGGTCAGCTGGGCGGAAGTGGGGGAGATACCCCTGTGCCTGCTGACGCCGGACATGCAGAACCGGCGCATCATCGACCGGCTGTTGGCCATCGCCGGCGTGACCTCGGCCCCCACCCTGGAATCCAATTCCATGATCGTGCTGTTTTCGCACGTGCGCACCGGCAAATGGGCCAGCGTGATGCCGGAGGTGCTGACGACCGCGTTCAGCTTTCCGGAGGAAATCCGCGCCATTCCCATCGTCGAGCCGGCCGCCGTGCATGACATCGGCCTGGTGGTGCCCTACCGCGACCCCATGACCCCCCTGACCGCTGCCCTGGTGGCGGAGGCGAAGAAGGTGTCGCGCACCTTTGGCGAACCGATGGCGCCATAAGCGAACACCCCCGGTAGCGGGGGCCACCGGGGGTGTTCTCATCCCATAGGATGAGGCGGGCTCAGTTCGACGCCACCAGCTTCTGCCGCACGTCGGCCAGCAGGGCGCGGGCCTCGGCCCGGCGGCCGGCGTCCCATACCGGCTGGGTCACCGACACCGGCGCCTCAAGGGCGTGGGCCAGCACCTTGGCCGACCGCTCGTATTCGCCCTGCTGCGACAGGAACTCACCATAGAAGTAATTGGATTCCAGGCCGTTGGGGCTGATGGCGATGCCGCGCTCCAGGTACTTGCGCGCCTTGCTGTCGCTGCCGAAGCCGATGGGGAAGCCCGGCATCAGATAGTAAAGCGAGCCCAGGTTCACGGCCGCGGCGCCGTCCAGGGCGGTGGGGTCGGTCTTGTCGGCCTGTTCGAACAGGTCGCGCGCCTTGCGCACCAACTCCAGCGAGCCGGCGTTCTGCTCATAGCCGGCGATGCTCCCCAGGATCAGGCCGGTGGCGATCATCGGCTCCGCCCGGCCGGGATACCGGGTCTGCAGGTCGGTGGCGCGGACCAGCAGGTCCCGCATCTTCTGCGCCTGCGCCTTGTCGTCCTGCATCTGGTACTTGATGACCGACCAGTCGCGCAGCAGCTGCGTCACGTCCTGCGCCACGGCCGGGTTGGCGGGAAGGCTGGCCGATGCCGCCGCCGTCACCGCCGCCGGGCTGTCGACCGAGGCGGCCCGCACCGCGATCGGCGCGGTCAACATCAGGCTCAGCACTGTCGAAGTCGCAATGAAAATACGCGCACGCATGATCCACGTCCCAAAAGACGGGCGTCCTAACTCGGGCGTCCTAAAGGGTTACAAGGGGGCCGCGGAGCTGTCGGTGACAGCCGGGCGGCACGATAGAAGTTTTCTATCGCAACATGGAACGGCTTCCTTGATTACGTTCCGGCAATAGCCAACTTCTTACGACAGGGAGAATGCCGGATAAGTGAGGCCACGGCTGTGATGTCTGCCACAACAACCACCCCTTGGGACCCTGAGAAAGCTGCGGAAGTCATTGCCGCACACCAAGATCTAGAAGGGCCTGCTTTGCCAATACTGCATGCCTTGCAGGAAACCTTCGGTCATGTACCACAGCAAGCGGTACCCCTGTTGGCGGAGGCGCTGAACCTCTCCCGCGCGGATGTCCATGGAATCGTGAGCTTTTATCATGATTTCCGGGATGCGCCGGCCGGCCGGCATGTCATGAAGCTCTGCCGGGCGGAGGCGTGCCAGTCCATGGGTGGCCATGCATTGGCGGAAAGGCTGCTTCACCGGCTGGGTCTGGATTGGGGCGGCACGACCGGTGACGGCCAATTAACCATTGAGCCCGTCTATTGCCTGGGCCTGTGCGCCTGCGCCCCGGCGGCGCTGATCGACGGCCGCCCCCTGGGCCGTCTGGACCAGGAGCGGCTGGACGCCGCCGTGAACGAGGCCCGCAACGATTGGTCACGCCCATGAACGCCGTCCCCCCCATATCCGCCGCTTCCACTCCCTCTGGCATCCGCATCTTCGTCCCCCGTGACGTCGCGGCCCTGGCGGTCGGCGCCGATGAGGTCGCCGGCGCCATCACGGCTCAGGCCGCCGCCCTTGGCGCCGCCATCACCATCGTGCGCACCGGATCGCGCGGCCTGTTCTGGCTGGAACCGATGGTCGAGGTGGAAACGGCCGAGGGCCGTGTCGCCTATGGCCCGGTGCAGGCTCGCGATGTGCCCGCCCTGTTCGCCGCCGGCTGGTTGACCGGGGGAAGCCACCCGCTGCGCATCGGCCGGCCCGAGGACCATCCCTTCCTGGTGCGCCAGACGCGCCTGACCTTCGCCCGCTGCGGCATCGTCGACCCGCTGTCGGTGGACGACTACAAGGCCGCCGGCGGCTATCGCGGCCTGGCCAAGGCCATCGAGATCGGCGGCGCGGCGACGGTGGAGGCGGTGACCAAGTCCGGCCTGCGCGGTCGCGGCGGCGCCGGCTTCCCCACCGGCATCAAGTGGAAGACGGTGCGCGATGCCGTCTCTGACCAGAAGTACATCGTCTGCAACGCGGACGAGGGCGACAGCGGCACCTTCGCCGACCGCATGATCCTGGAGGGCGACCCCTTCTGCCTGATCGAGGGCATGACCATCGCCGGCTTGGCGGTGGGCGCCACGCGGGGATACATCTATTCCCGTTCCGAATACCCGCACGCCAACGCCACCATGCGGGCCGCGCTGGACATCGCGCGGGCGGCCGGGCTGCTGGGCCGTAATATCCTGGGCTCCGACCTGGAGTTCCACCTGGAACTGCGGGTGGGTGCTGGCGCCTATGTCTGTGGGGAGGAGACGGCGCTGCTGGAAAGCTTGGAGGGCAAGCGCGGCGTGGTGCGGGCCAAGCCGCCCCTGCCGGCGCTGAAGGGCCTGTTCGGCCGTCCCACCGTGGTCAACAACCTGCTGTCGCTGGCGACCATCCCCGTCATCCTGGATCTGGGCGCGCAGTATTACGCCGACTTCGGCATGGGCCGCTCGCGCGGCACCATGCCCATCCAACTGGCTGGCAACGTCCTGCATGGCGGCCTGTTCGAGACGGCCTTCGGCATGACCCTGGGTGAGATCGTGATGGAGGTGGGCGGCGGCACCGCCAGCCGCCGGCCGGTGCGGGCGGTGCAGGCGGGCGGGCCCCTGGGCGCCTATCTGCCGCCCAGCCAGTTCGACACGCCCTATGACTATGAGGCCTTCGCCGCGCGCGACGCCCTGATCGGCCATGGCGGCCTGGTGGTGTTCGACGACACGGTGGACATGGCCCACATGGCCCGCTTCGCCATGGAGTTCTGCGCCGAGGAATCCTGCGGCAAATGCACGCCCTGCCGCATCGGTTCCACGCGCGGGGCGGAGGTGGTGGACCGCATCCTGGCGGGCCGGGACGTGGCGGCCAACATCGAGCTCCTGGAAGACCTCTGCAATACCATGAAGTTCGGGTCGCTGTGCGCTCTGGGGGGCTTCACCCCCTATCCGGTGCTGAGCGCCATCCGCCACTTCCCCGAAGATTTCCACCGCGGGCGCCTGCCCGCCGCGGCTGAATGAAGGAGGGTCCGGCCATGGGCTTGGTTCCTGAGATCGACTACGGCACCCCGCATCCCCGGGGCCTCAAGGGCGACACCGACGCCAAGATGGTCACCCTGACCATTGATGGCGAGACGGTGACGGTGGCGGAGGGCACCTCCATCATGCGCGCCGCCATGGACAGCGGCGTCACCATCCCCAAGCTGTGCGCCACCGACATGCTGGATGCCTTCGGCTCCTGCCGGCTGTGCCTGGTGGAAATCCAGGGCCGGCCCGGCACGCCAGCCTCCTGCACCACGCCGGTGGCCCCGGGCATGGTGGTGTCGACCCAGACCGAACGGCTGAAGCGCCTGCGCAAGGGGGTGATGGAGCTTTACATCTCCGACCATCCGCTGGACTGCCTGACCTGCGCCGCCAATGGCGACTGTGAGCTGCAGGACATGGCCGGCGCCGTGGGCCTGCGCGAGGTCCGCTATGGCATGGAGGGGGCCAACCACCTGGTCCAGGCCAAGGACACGTCCAACCCCTATTTCACCTTCGACCCGTCGAAGTGCATCGTTTGTTCCCGCTGCGTGCGGGCTTGCCAGGAGGTGCAGGGCACCTTCGCGCTGACCATCCAGGACCGGGGCTTCGCCAGCAAGGTTTCGGCCGGCATGGATGAGGACTTCATGGACAGCGAGTGCGTCAGCTGCGGCGCCTGCGTCCAGGCCTGTCCCACCGCCACCCTGATGGAAAAATCGGTCATCGAGATCGGCCAGCCGGAGCATTCCGTCGTCACCACCTGCGCCTATTGCGGCGTGGGCTGCACCTTCAAGGCGGAGATGCGCGGGACCGAGCTGGTGCGCATGGTTCCCTATAAGGATGGTGCCGCCAACCGGGGCCATTCCTGCGTGAAGGGCCGCTTCGCCTGGGGCTACGCCACCCACCGCGAACGCATCCTGAAGCCCATGATCCGGGCCAAGATCACCGACCCGTGGCGCGAGGTGTCGTGGGAGGAGGCGATCAGCCATACCGCCAGCGAATTTAAGCGCATCCAGGCCAAGTACGGCCGCGGCTCCGTCGGCGGCATCACCTCCTCGCGCTGCACCAACGAGGAAACCTACCTGGTGCAGAAGCTGGTGCGCGCCGGCTTCGGCAACAACAACGTCGACACCTGCGCCCGCGTCTGCCACTCCCCCACGGGCTATGGCCTGGGCACGGCCTACGGCACCTCCGCTGGGACCCAGGACTTTGACAGTGTCGAGGATACCGACGTCGTCATGGTCATCGGCGCCAACCCCACCGACGGCCACCCGGTGTTCGGCTCCCGCCTGAAGAAGCGGCTGCGCCAGGGCGCCAAGCTCATCGTCGTGGACCCGCGCCGCATCGACATCGTCAAGACGGCGCATGTCGAGGCGGCCCACCACCTGCCGCTGCTGCCCGGCACCAACGTCGCCGTGGTCACGGCCATGGCCCACGTCATCGTCACCGAGGGCCTGGTGAACGAGGCCTTCGTGCGTGAGCGCTGCGATTGGGACGAGTTCCAGGACTGGGCGGCCTTCGTCGCCGAGGAGCGGCATAGCCCCGAGGCCATCGCCGAGTATACCGGCGTCCCGGCGGCGGAGCTGCGGGCGGCCGCCCGCCTCTATGCCACCGGCGGCAACGCCGCCATCTACTACGGCCTGGGCGTGACGGAACACAGCCAGGGCTCCACCACCGTCATGGCCATCGCCAACCTGGCCATGGCCACCGGCAATCTGGGCCGGCGGGGCGTGGGCGTGAATCCGCTGCGCGGCCAGAACAACGTCCAGGGCAGCTGCGACATGGGGTCCTTCCCCCACGAGCTGCCGGGCTACCGCCATGTCCATGACGACGCCACCCGCGCCATATTCGAGGACATGTGGGGCGTGACCCTGGAGAGGGAGCCGGGCCTGCGCATCCCCAACATGCTGGACGCGGCGGTCGAGGGCACCTTCAAGGGCCTGTACGTCCAGGGCGAGGACATCGTGCAGTCCGACCCCGACACCCACCATGTCACCCATGGCCTTGAATCCATGGAATGCGTGGTGGTGCAGGACCTGTTCCTGAACGAGACGGCGAACTACGCCCACGTCTTCCTGCCGGGCTCCACCTTCCTGGAAAAGGATGGCACCTTCACCAACGCGGAACGGCGCATCAACCGCGTGCGCCGGGTCATGCCGCCGCGCAACGGCTACGCCGACTGGGAGATCACCCAGTTGCTGTCCAACGCCCTGGGCTATCCCATGACCTACGGCCACCCGGCGGAGATCATGGCGGAGATCGCGGCCACCACGCCGGGCTTCCGCAACGTGACGTACCAGATGCTGGACGAACGCGGCTCCGTCCAGTGGCCCTGCAATGACGAGGCGCCGGACGGTACCCCCATCATGCACATCAACGGCTTCGCCCGCGGCAAGGGCAAGTTCGTGCTGACGGAATACATCCCCACGGATGAACGCACGGGCGCCCGCTTCCCCCTACTGCTGACCACCGGCCGCATCCTTAGCCAGTACAATGTCGGCGCCCAGACCCGGCGGACCGCCAACAGCGAATGGCATAAGGAGGACAGGCTGGAGATCCATCCGCATGACGCCGAGAACCGTGGCGTGCGCGACGGCGACTGGGTAAAGCTGCAAAGCCGGGCGGGGGAGACCACCCTGCGCGCCCTGATCACCGACCGGGTGTCGCCCGGTGTGGTCTACACCACCTTCCACCACCCCATGACCCAGGCCAACGTGATCACCACCGACTATTCCGACTGGGCCACCAACTGCCCCGAATACAAGGTGACGGCGGTGCAGGTCAGCCCCAGCAACGGCCCGTCCGACTGGCAGGAGAGGTACAAGACCCACAGCGACCTCAGCCGCCGCATCGTCGGCACGGATGCCGCCGAATGACGGACCGCGTGACGCCGCTTCCTCAATCCCCCCCGCCTGACGCCAGCCGCCCGGCGACCCGTGTCGCCTGGCGGGATGGCATCCCGGTGGAAGGGATGCGTGTGGTGGCGGAGGAAACGGCGGTCGCCATCAGCTATGACAGCGCCGCTTACGCCGTGCTGATGGCGACCCCGCGCGACCTGGAGGACTTCGCCCTGGGGTTCAGCGTGACCGAGGGCATCATCGCCAGCCGCGATGACATCGCGGACCTGGAACTGGTGGTGGTGCCGGAGGGGGTGAACGTCCGCCTGTGGCTGGCCAAGACGCCGGGGGCCGCGCTGGAACGCCGCCGCCGCCGCTTGGCCGGACCCATGGGCTGCGGCCTGTGCGGCCTGGAAAGCCTGGCGGAGGCGACGCGCTCCCTGCCGGTGGTGCCGCCTGGCTTCACCGTCGATGCCGACCAGGTCGCCGCCGCGCGCGATGACCTGGCCAGCCATCAGCCGCTGTTTGAGGAAACCCGCGCCGTTCACGCCGCCGGGTTCTGGCTGGCGGAGCATGACGGACAGTCGGGCCGCATGGTGGCGGTGCGTGAGGATGTGGGCCGCCACAACGCGCTGGATAAGCTGGCCGGAGCCCTGATCCGGGGCGGGGTGGACGCCACCGCCGGCATGGTGGTGATGAGCAGCCGGGTGTCCGTGGAACTGGTGCAGAAGGCCGCGGCCATGGGCGTGCCCGTGCTGGTGGCCGTCTCCGCCCCCTCCGCCCTCGCCATCCGCACGGCCGAGGCCGCGGGTATCACCCTGGTGGCGGTGGCGCGGCGCGACGGGTTCGAGGTGTTCACCCATCCCGGCCGGATCGTGCCGGCCAGGAATGATGACAGCGTTCAGCAAGGGAAAGCACGGCATGTCGCCTGACAAGCTGGTCTACATGGCCAACCAAATCGGCAAGTTCTTCACCAGCCAGCCGGGCGACCAGGCCGCCGCCGGCATCGCCAACCACATCACCAAGTTCTGGGAGCCGCGCATGCGTCAGGCGATCCAGACCCATGTCGCCCAAGGTGGCGCCGGACTGGACCCCGATGTGCTGAAGGCGGTGGAAAGTTTACCTAAGGTAAATTAACCGGAAATCGTGTAATACCCGCCACGGCAGGTGGCGGTTGGCGCTCCGCAAGGGCGGCCGTCTTTTTTTGTCGGCTGAACAAAGCGGGTGACGCCCAATGGATACGGTGACCTCGGCCCCCCCGACGGGGGGCCCATCCGGCTCGATTCTGGATCGCGACCGGATCGTCGCGAAGGCGGGATTCAATCGGTGGCTGGTGCCGCCGGCGGCGCTCGCCGTGCATTTGTGTATCGGCATGGCCTATGGCTTCAGCGTGTTCTGGCTGCCGTTGTCCAAGGCGTTGACGGGCACGGATGAGGCGGCGTGCAAGGATATTTCCCTGCTGGCGGCCTTGACCACCACCACCTGCAACTGGCGGGTGGCCGATATCCAGATCATGTACACCCTGTTCTTCGTCGTCCTGGGCTCGGCGGCCGCGCTGTGGGGCGGCTGGCTGGAACGGGCCGGCCCGCGGCGCGCGGGCGTCGTCGCCACCTTCTGCTGGTGCGGCGGCATGGTGGTCTCGGCGGTGGGCATTATGATCCACCAGCTCTGGCTGGTGTGGCTGGGCGGTATCGTTGGGGGCGTGGGTCTGGGCTTGGGCTATATTTCGCCTGTTTCCACCCTCATCAAATGGTTTCCCGATCGGCGCGGCATGGCCACGGGCATGGCCATCATGGGTTTCGGCGGCGGTGCCATGATCGGCTCGCCCCTGGCCAACATCCTGATCAATCACTTCAAGGGCCCGCAGGGGCCGGGCGTGTGGCAGACCTTCCTGGTCATGGCCGCGATCTACTTCGTCTTCATGCTGGCCGGCTCCTTCGGCTACCGTATTCCGCCGGCGGGTTGGCTGCCTGACGGCTGGACACCGCCCGCGGCGGCGCGGCGGGCCATGATCACCCACCGCCACGTCCACCTGGGCGACGCGCACAAGACGCCGCAGTTCTGGCTGATCTGGGCGGTGTTGTGCCTGAACGTCAGTGCCGGCATTGGTGTCATCGGCATGGCCTCGCCCATGTTGCAGGAAATCTTCGCGGGTACCCTCTTAGGCCATCCCGAACTGGGCTTCGACCAATTGGACCCCAGCCAAAAAACGACCATCGCCACCATCGGCGCCGCCTTCGCCGGCCTGATCTCCCTGTTCAACATCGGCGGCCGCTTCTTCTGGGCCTCCCTGTCGGACAGGATGGGGCGCAAGATGACCTACTGTGTCTTCTTCGTCCTGGGCCTGCTGCTGTACGCGGCGGCCCCCAGCTTGGCCCGCGCCGGCAGCGTCGCCCTGTTCGTGCTGGCCGTCGGCGTCATCCTGTCTATGTACGGCGGCGGCTTCGCCACGGTGCCGGCCTATCTGGCGGATATTTTCGGCACCCAGTTCGTGGGCGCCATCCATGGCCGGCTGCTGACCGCCTGGTCGGTGGCGGGCATCGCCGGCCCCACCGTCGTCGGTTACATCCGCGAGGCGGAACTGGCGTTGAAGGTGCCGAAGGATCACGTCTACGACGTCACCTTCTATGTCCTGGCCGTGTTCCTGGTGCTGGGGCTGCTGTGCAACCTGGCCATCAAGCAACTGGCGGTAAAGTGGTTCATGAGCGACGCCGACGTCGCCGCCTTGCAGGCGAAGACCGCCAGTGCCAAGGCGGTCGGCGGTTCCTTCGGCATCGGCCGGGGGGGCGTGGACGGCCCGGCCATCCTGGCCTGGCTGGCGGTGGGCCTGCCCATCCTGTGGGGCGTGTGGACCACTCTGCAGAAGGCGGCGCCGCTGTTCAATTGAACGCGGTCTAACGACAAGGGGCGCCCCTGACATTCAGGCGCGCCCCAAGTCGTTTTTAAACTTCTTCCCTTTTCCTAGGACGCGTCGGCGTCCGCTGGAGCTTTCCGGGGAGCGGTAGCGGACTGGAAAGCGAGGACGGCAAGGGCCCGGATGGGCCCGCCCGCAAGGGCAAAGCAAACTTCCGCCCGCAGGGCATCCTGAAAACTACTGCGCCGTCCAGCCGCCATCCATGGGCAGGGGCACGCCCGTCATCTGGGCGGCGGCGTCGGTGCAGAGGAAGGCGGCCAGTTCGCCCAGCTCTTCCGGCGTGGTGAACTTCTTGGACGGCTGCTTTTCCGACAGCAGCTTCAGCTCGGCGTCCTTTTCGCTGATGCCGTCTTTGGCCGCCATGTCCTTGATCTGCTTTTCCACCAGCGGGGTCAGCACCCAGCCGGGGCAGATGGCGTTGGCGGTGATGTTGATCTCCGCCGTTTCCAAGGCGGCCACCTTGGTCAGGCCGACCACGCCGTGCTTGGCCGCGACATAGGCCGACTTGAACGGGCTGGCCACCAGGCCATGGGCGGAAGCGATGTTGATCAGCCGGCCCCAGCCCTGCTTCTTCATGTGGGGCAGGGCATAGTGCATGCCCCAGAACACGCCCGACAGATTGATGGCGATGATCGCGTTCCACTTTTCCTCGGGGAAATCCTCAATGGCCGCCGTGTACTGGATGCCGGCGTTGCTCACCAGGATGTCGATGGACCCGAAGGAGTCCACCGTGGTGTCGATCATTTCCTTGATGGCGGACGGCTTGGAGATGTCGGCCGCGTTGTAAAGGGCGCGGATGCCGAACTCGCTTTCCAGGCCGCTGCGGATCTTTTCGATCTCCGCCGCGTCGCCGAAGCCGTTCAGCATGATGTTGGCGCCTTTCGAGGCCAGGACGCGGGCGATGCCCAGGCCGATCCCACTGGTGGAACCGGTGACGACGGCGGATTTACCCTTCAGCATGACTACCCCTATATGTTGAGGATGTGCGTGTGAATCTCGTTACCGTTGGCATCACGCGGCCGGTGGCGATGGCCGCCCCATACCCCTGATGGCGCCTTTGATATAAGGCCATGTGTGCGCCGCCGAAAGCCCCGCCCATGGCCTAAACCGTTGTCATAGGCCGATTGCCGTCTGAATCGACAAACCGCGGCGGCCGGGTACCTCGTGCCGCCGGGCCCAGCCGGGGGCTGACGCGCACGAACGATTGCCCGGTCATCACATAACTGTCACCGTCTACGGATATTACTGATGGACACACTCTTTATTGCGGCCTGAAGGTCCGATCCCTCCTTGATCTTGATGCCTGAAGAGAGTCAGGCCGGCATTCCCCGGCAGGGCAAACAGGGACAGCCGGCGTCGGCGCCTGTGGCGGCCCCTGCCGTCACCCCACCCGCGCCAGCAGGGGGCCCGGCGGCAGGCAGCCCTACGCTGCCCCCCCGCTGGCGCGACGTTGTGGCGCACCTGGGATTCGCTTTCCAGCCCATCGTCCAGGTGCGAACGGGCCGCGTCCATGGGCATGAGGCCCTGCTGCGCGGGGTGGAGGCGGCGGGATTTTCCGGCGTGGCGGCTCTGTTCCAGGCGGCGGTGGATGACGGCGTGCTGCCGCTGTTGGAAGCGCATGTCCAGGCCTTGGCCGTGGCCGCGTTCCTGGGCGCCGGCGGGACGGCCGACGTCCGCCTGTTCCTCAACATCCATCCCCAGGCCCAGGGCCAGGTTCCCCCGCCGCCGCAGGCCGACCAGCTGCATCTGGTGTATGAGGCGACGGGCGCCGGCCTGATCACCACCCGCGCCGGCCGTGATGGTGGTGACCGGCGGGGGCGGGTCGACATCGCCTTCGACCGTTTCGGCGTGGGTGTGGCCGACTTTCAGCGCCTGCTGGCCAGCCCCCCCAGCTACGTGAAGATAGACCGCGCCTTCATCAGCGGCGTGGATGGTGACCAGGCCAAGCGCGCGCTGCTGGGCCAACTGGTGGGCAGTGCCCATGCCCTGGGCCTGGCCACCATCGCCGTGGGCGTTGAAACCTCGCGTGAGTTTTACGTCTGCCGCGACCTGGGGTGTGACCATGTGCAGGGCTTCCTGCTGGGCCGGCCGGCCGCCGGCCCCCTGGCCGAAGCCAGCGAGATCGCCGAGTCCCTGAGCCGCAACGATCGGCGCCGTCCGGCACCGGCGCGGCAACGCCTGTTCGAGCTGATCGAGCGCATCGCCCCCCTGCCGCTTGAGGCGCCCAAGGCCAAGCTGCTGGAGTATTTCGGCAACCTGGCCGCGCCGCCGGTGGTGCCGGTGGTGGACCGGGCCGGCGTGCCGCGCGGCCTCATCCGCGAACGCCACCTCAAGCCCTTCGTCTATTCCCGGTATGGGACCGAGATCCTGCGCAACCGGTCTTTCGGCAACACGCTGAAGGACTTCGTCATCCCCTGTCCGGTGTGCGACATCGGCACCCCCTTGGAGCGCGTGATCGAGCTGTTCGCCGAGGCGGCGGACAGCGACGGCGTCATTATCGTGGAGGGCGGGGAATATGTCGGTTTCCTCAGCAGCCAGTCGCTGGTGCGTCTGCTGCATGAGCACCGCCTGGCCACGGCGGTGGACCAGAACCCTTTGACCCGGCTGCCCGGCAACAACGCCATCACCGCCCAGGTGGAGACGCTGGTCGCGGATGCTGAGCGCGACCACGTGCTGATCTATCTGGATTTCGACAACTTCAAGCCATTCAACGATTATTTCGGCTTCCGCCAGGGGGACCGGGCCATCCTGATGTTCAGTGAGCAGCTGAAGGTCCAGGCCGCCGCCCTGGGCGGCTTTGCCGGCCATATCGGCGGGGACGACTTCTTCCTGTCGTGCAGCGGTCTGACCCCGGATCGGGTGCGCGAAAGGCTGGTGGCCTTCCTGAACCGCTTCCGTTCCGACGCCGAAAGCCTTTACGACGTCGAGACGCGGGAACGCGGCTGGTTCGAAGCCAAGGACCGCGAGGGGCGGCTGCGCCGCTATCCCCTGTTGCGGGTCAGCGCGGTGATGGTGCCGCTATTGGCCGGCGCGGCCCGGCCGGGGCTGGAAACACTTGTGGAACTGATCGCCGTCCATAAGACTGCGGCTAAGGCGGCGCCTGACAACCTGTTCCTGGTGGCGGGATGACGGATGCCGTCGTCCGTCGACGGTCCCGGAAGGTCGGGGGGCGTCGGCCTGAACATAAGAGATTTGGGGCGCTATTCTCCTTGGCCAGGTTCTCTTTCCACCAGGCGGCTGGTGATCCAGCCGGCCCGATCACGTCCGGTTCCGGCGCGTCCAGCGCGGGCATGGGCGGTGCGGCGGCGAGCGGCACCGAAGCCCATGACGATTCGCCGTCCGACGGGATGCCGGGAATCGACGGCGGCCCCCGCGTCGCAGGCTCCCGCTTCCATTGGTCGTTCTGGTCCTCCTTGTCCTTCAAGGAGGGGGTGCGCGGAGCAATCGCCGCCTTGCTGATCGGTTTCGCCTTTTCGGCGGTAGAGATCGGCTGGGCCGCCAGCCGGGAGCGTGAGAAGGTCCTCACCATCGTCGATGACATCGCCGCCCAGGTGGAGGGCAGCGCCGCCATCGCCGCCTGGAACCTGGATTCCCAGTTGGCCAACCAGGTCATCATGGACAACCTGAAGCTCCATGCCGTGTCGGGCGTGGAGATCCTGCTCAAGGACAATGAGCGCCTGGCCGGCGTGCGGCGCAAGCCGGCGCAGGACGGCTGGCTGACGGGGCCGCTGTCACGCCTGGTGTTCGGCGACCTCTCCACCATCCGCCGGCCCCTGCGCCAGCCCAACAGCCCCAACGGCGAGATCATTGGCGAGCTGCGGCTGGACCTGGACCCGGTGGTGCTGGCCCGTGACCTGCTGATCCTGGCCGGCACCGGCCTGCTCAGCGGCGTGCTGCGCAACCTGTTGCTGGGCCTGGCGCTGGTGGCCGTGCTGCATCGCTATGTTACCCGACCGCTGTTCAGCCTGGGCCGCTCCATCGCCCGCATCGATCCCGACCGGCCCCTGGAAACGGCGATGCCCCTGCCGTCGGGCCATGAGCGGGATGAGCTGGGCTACATCGCCGCCCGCACCAATGAGTTGCTGGCCCGCTTGGCCTCCAGCCAGGAGGCGCAGCGGCGCATGGCCACGCGCGACTTGCTGACCGGCCTGCCCAACCGGGTGCTGCTGACCGAGGAACTGGGCCGCTCCCTGCCCAAGGCGGAACGCGCAGGCTATAACGTCGCCGTCTTCCACCTGGATCTGGACCGCTTCAAGACCGTCAACGAAAGCTACGGCCTGGACGTGGGGGACCGCGTCCTGCGCGAGGTCGGCGACCGGCTGACCAGCGTTCTGCGCGCCGGCGACAGCGTGGCCCGCCTGGGCGCCGATGAGTTCGCCGTGGTCGCCGAGGATATCGCCCAGCCGGAGATGGCGGCCCGTCTGGCGGAGCGCATCCTGGAAACCCTGGCGGTCCCCTATGCCATCGATGGCCATTCCGTATCGCTGACCGCCAGCGTCGGCGTGGCGCTCTACCCTGGCGATGGCCGCGACCCGGAGCCGCTGCTGCGCGGCGCCGATGTCGCCATGTGCACCGCGAAGGCGGCGGGGGGCGGGCGGTACCGCTTTTTCGCCCGCGAGATGATGGATAGGGCGGTGGCCCGCCTGCACAACGAAACCGCGTTGCGCCGTGCCATCGAGGAAAGCCAGTTCGTCCTCTATTACCAGCCCAAGCTGGAGACGCTGACCCGCAAGCTCAGCGGGGTGGAGGCGCTGCTGCGCTGGCAGAAGGCCGACCGCCTGGTCATGCCGGGGGATTTCATTCCGCTCGCGGAAGAAACCGGGCTGATCGTGCCCATCGGCGCCTGGGTGCTGCGCACCGCGTGCGCGCAGGCGGCGCGCTGGCTGGCCATGGGTCATTCCGTTCCCGTATCGGTCAACGTCTCCGCCCGTCAGCTGCAGGAGGCGGGCCTGGTGGATCTGGTGGCCGATTGCCTGGCCCAATCCAACCTGCCGCCGGAACTGCTGAACATCGAGATCACCGAGACCAGCATGATGCGCGACCTGGACCACAGCGAGGCGCTGCTGGAACGGCTGCGCTGCCTGGGCGTGGGGATCAGCGTCGACGATTTCGGCACCGGCTATTCCTCCCTCGCCTATTTGCGGCGCCTGCCGGTGACCGCGCTGAAGCTGGACCGATCCTTCGTCAACGACATTCCCGCCGAAACCGCCATCGCCACGGCGGTTCTGAACCTGTCGCGCAGCTTTGGTCTCAAGACCGTGGCGGAAGGTGTTGAGACGGAAGAGCAATGGCATTGGCTGGGCCAGCAGGGCTGTGACGAGGTCCAGGGCTTCCTCTTCGCCCGTCCCATGCCCGTCGACCTGCTGGAGCGCGACTTCCTGAAGGGATGACGCCGCATCCCCTACAACCATAGGACAATACGCGGAGGCGCCGGCCCGGGGGTACAACAAGACTGCCGCCGGCCGTCCTTGGGGCTCGCCGGCACCAGTTCCTCACAGCCTGAACAGGACGACGCCATGATCAAAGTCAGCGTGCTGTACGCCAACGAGCCCGGCGCCCGCTTCGACCACGATTACTACCGCGACCGGCACATGCCGCTGGTCCAGGAAAAGCTGGGCGCCGCCTGCCTGTTTTACACGGTGGACAAGGGGCTGTCGGGCGCCCCGCCCACCGAGCCGCCGGCCTATGTCGCCATGTGCCACATCTTCGCCGAGTCCGCCGACAGCTTCTGGGCCGCGTTCGGGCCGGTGGCGGAGGAGATCGTGGCTGACATCGCCAATTACACCACCCTGTCGCCGACCATCCAGGTCAGCGAGGTGGTGGTGGGGGCCGGGCCCGGCCGGGGCTGACCCGCCCGGCCATCCTCCCCGCGCCATCCTCAGCGGCCGCCCCCCGGCGCATTGGCGATTTCCAGCACCAGGCAGCATCCATCCGTGCAGGTGTCGTCGTAGTAGGCCCGGCCGTCATGCAGTTCCGCGATGCGGCGGACCAGGTAGAGGCCGACGCCGATGCCGGGGATGCGTTCCGCTGAGGAAAGCCGCACGAACTTGCCGAAAATACGCTCCCGATCCGCCGGGACCACGCCGGCACCGGCGTCGATGACGCGTACCGTGCTGCGTGTCGCCGTCTGTTCCATCGCTACGCGGATGGGCTGGTCGGGCGGCCCGTACTTGGCGGCGTTTTCCAGCAGGTTCAGGATCGAGGTCTTCAGCAAGGCCGGGTCGCCCAAGACCCTGTCGGGGACGCGTCCCTCCACCCGCACCTCCTGGTCGGGGTGCGAGGCGCGCAGGGACCTGATGGCCTCCGCCACCACCCCATCCAGGCGCAGGGGGCGGGTTTCCAGATCCAGGCCGGGGGAACGGTCGGTTTCGCGCCGCAGGCCCACCTCGATGATTTCCACCAGCCGGTCCACGGCGCGAGCCATGCGTTTCAACAGGTCATGGCCCTTCGGCCCATCCGCCAGGCCGTCGGCACCCTTGATCTGCAGGATGTCGATGCCGGTGCGGATGATAGACACCGGCGTCCGGTATTCGTGCGACACCATGTCGATGAACTGGATTTGCTCCCGCACGGCCTGGCGTTCCGCGGCCAAGGCCTGTTCCAGGCTTTCCTTGGCCGCCGACAGCTCGCGGGTGCGCAGCGCCACCATGTCCAGTGCCCGCTGTTCGGCATGAACGGAGGCGGACAGGGCGGCGGCCTGGGCTTCCTTTCGTTCCTTTTCGGACAGGCGCACGCGGGATGCGATGGCGACGTTCATCAGGATCATGTGAACCAGCGAGGCGCTTTGCGCCACCGCCTCGGTCACGCTGATTTCGGGGATCACGCCCAGGGTGCGCAGGAAGCCCATCAGCGCGGCCATGCAGGCGGAGCCGAAGGCGAGGCTGTACATCAGCGCCCCCGGGTGCCCGCGGCGGGCCAGCAGGATACCGCTGCCGATATAGATCAGCATGTAGGCGGAGGTCACCGTCGCCAACGTGGCGCCGGCGATGGTGTAATGGCCGGCGAGGGTGGCGATGACGCCCAGGCCGCCCAGGACGATGGGGATGCGGTTCAGCAGGCTGACCAGCGGCAGTGTGCGCCGCAGGTTCAGGAACTCTTCCGTCAGGATGGCGCCGATCAGGATGCCGCCGCAGACGCTGGTGCCGGTGATCAGGTTGGCCAGTTCCGGCGCCGGGCCCGGCAGCAGTTGGGCCAGCGCCCCCATGGACCCCAGCCCCAAGCCGATCAGCGTGACCACATAGAGCGCATAGATGAAATAGATGCGCTCCAGCAGCCAGTAGCTGTGGATGAGGTTGGAGATCAGCACCGCAAGCGCCATGCCCAGCACGAAGCCCAGCCAGATGGACTGCAGGCTGATGTGATTCATCAGCGGGATCAGGCGATAGACCTGACCGCTCAGGATGGTGGCGCTGGTGGTGTGGATATGGACGTAAATCCAGGCCTGGCCGGCGCCGTCGAACGCCAGGGGCTGGGTGAAGCTGCGGAACCGCACCATGCGGTTGGCCGTGGGCTCGCTGTCGCCCTGCACCGTCCTGTCATAGGCCGCCACCGGCGGCGGCCCGGCGTCGGCGGGCGTCAGGGCGACATAGCTCTCGACCTTGTCCAGGAAGCTGGGTTGCAGCTCCAGGTACCATGTGTCGTCCGCGCCTTCCTGCCGCGTGACCCGCATGCGGACCCAGGTGTCGGTCAGGGTGAAGCCACGGTTGAGATTGCCGCGCAGCGGCTGGAACCGATGGCTGGCCTCCCCGGACACCACGTCGGCCAGGGTCAGCGTTCCATCAGGATCCACGAGGTATTCAAGATGGCCGCCGATGGGCACCGCCCGCGTGTCCGGATGCAAGTGCATGGGCGGCTGCGTCCATCCCCCCGCCGTCGCCGGCTGGGCCAGGGCCGGCGAGAACGGCGTCCAGGGCAGAACTCCCAACAGCGCCAGTCGGAGCAGAAGCACGGCGACCTGATATACGGCGACCTGGGCGCGCCGACCGCAGAGCCACCGCCAGGGGGGGGCTGCCCAGGCTGGCCATGCCCGGGCTGAGAATACCGGGGGCTGGGCGGTGGCCGTCATGATTGGGGGGCTAAAGCTGCTTGATGGGGGCCGAAAACAGGTAACCCTTCGCATGGACGGTCTGGATAGGGAAGGCCTCACCCACCGCGGCCTCGATTTTTCGGCGCAGGCGGCTGACCAGTGCATCCAAGCCGCGACTGCCCTGCACCGTGTTGGCGTAGTCCAGCTTTTCCAACAGCTCGGTGCGGTCGACCGCCCGCCCCGGTTCCTGCGTCAGGGCCACCACCAGGTCGAACTCCTTGGCGGTCAGGCGGACGGGCAGGCCGCGGGGGGAGTGAATGGACCAGCGTGAACTGTCCAAAATCCAGGGTTCGCTGGAGGAAGTTGGCTGCAGGGTCTGCGCCTCTCCGGCCTCGGGGCTGGTGGCGAGGCGGCGCGCCAGGTTGATGGTGGCGATAGCCAGTTCCCGGCAGTCCACGGGCTTCACGAAATAAAGGTCGGCGCCGCTGGTAAAGCCCTTCAGCCGGTCATCGACCCGTGATCGGGCCGTCAGGATGATCAGCCCCATGTTGGTGTTGGCGCGCAGGAAGCTGGCGATGGTGTAACCGTCCTGGTCGGGCAGGCCGATGTCCAGGATCACGATGTCCGCCGGCTCCTTGGCGATCTGCTGGTACAGCTCCAGGCCGGAACCCGCCGTCGCCACCGTCAGGCCTTGGCTGCTCAAGCAGTGGGCGAGTAATTCCCGAAGGTCGACATCATCCTCCACCAGAACCACGCGCGGGGCCGTGGTGTCAGGGTATGCATCCAGGTCTGCCATAGAAAATCTTTTCTATTGAAAGGTTTTAGCGATGGTTCTGTGTCAAAGTTCTTTGATCGTCCCTCTTATGGGCGCGGCATCGGCATGTTTGTGAGTCCGCACTCTAAATTTCTGTTAATTTTATAGCAATACGGTGCGTGGGGTTCCGATTTTTACGGTTCCCAGCCCCATGCCGGTGATTTCATCCCCAGGTGGATTAAGCCCATTGCCACCGCCGGCATGGTTGTTTACCCTCAGCCGCTTATCGAAAGCATGGTTGGTCCGCGGGACCGCCATAGGATGAAAGCCAGCCCGGCCCCCCAGCACACGCTGCGGGGAAGGCTGGGCCGCCGGGGTGTCATTGATGGGCCAGAGGAAGCAATGGACGCTGCTGCGCGCTGCGGAACAATGCTATCGCGTCGCCGTCAGCATTCCATCCGGGCCTGAGCGTGATCTTTGGATTCGGCGGGGCGGCATGCTGGAGGCCGACAGCGTGGCGGCATTGCTGCCCGGCCCTTGGCCTGAGCGCTGGCCGGGCCAAGCCGCCGCCCCCGATCCGCTTCCCGACGCGGTGGTCGAGTCTCCGGCGGTTTCGTCTGTGTCGGCGGACACCGCGAACGCAGGTCGGATCGATTAATTTCCCGGAATCGCCCTTCGCGTGCCCATTTCTGCCGAACCTCTTGATACGTGCGGCGCAACGGCGCCCTGCGGTCGCCAGTAATTGACACTGGGCGATGGCTGGCAGAGTGTGCCCAGCTTAAACGACGCGTCATCATCTTCGAGGTTTCTTCAAGTGACCGGCCTTGTTTCTTCCGCCGCACCCTCTTCCTCGGGCCGTTACCCCTCGGGTCGTGAATTGCTGGAGGCCATGGGCCTGGCGTCGCGCCAGACCGAACAGCGCATGGAGGCGCTGTTGCCCGTCCCCGCCCAGTACATCGGCCGCGTGCAGGAGGCCGCCCGTTACGCGGTGTTCGCCGGCGGCAAGCGCTTGCGCCCCTTCCTGGTGAAGTCGTCCTCGGCACTGTTCGGCGTGTCCGAGGACAATTGGCTGCAGGCCGCCGCGGCGGTGGAAATGGTGCACACCTACAGCTTGGTGCACGACGACCTGCCCTGCATGGATGACGACACGCTGCGTCGGGGCAAGCCCACCACCCATGTCCAGTTCGATGAGGCGACGGCCCTGCTGGCCGGCGACGCGTTGCTGACCCTGGCGTTCGAGGTGTTGGCCCAGCCGGCGGCCCATGCCGATCCGGCCGTCCGCTGCGCCCTGATCGCCAAGCTGGCCCAGGCTGGCGGCACGCTGGGCATGATCGGCGGGCAGATGATGGACATGGAAGCGCCCAATTCCGATTTCGGGTACGACGAAATCCTGACGCTGCAGAAGCTCAAGACCGGCGCCCTGTTCGAGTTCTGCTGCGAGGCCGGCCCGATCCTGGGGGGCGCCAGCGAGGCCGAGCGGGCCCTGCTGCGCGACTACGCCGCGGATTTCGGCCTTGTGTTCCAGATTTCTGACGATCTTATTGACGCCATCGGTGATAGCGGCAAGGCGGGCAAGACCGTCGGCAAGGATGAGGCCCAGGGCAAGGCGACCCTGATTTCCCTGCTGGGTTTGGACGCCGCCCGCGCCAAGGTGGTGGAGCTGGCGGAGCAGGCGGCCGCCCGGCTGGATGGTTTCGGTCCGGCGGCAGATTCGTTGCGCGGCCTGCCCTTCATGCTTATCGACCGGGAGTCGTGATTTATCACGATGTGTGCAAAAGTGTTTTTCTGGCACCGGCCCGTCAGAGGCCGGTAAGAATTATTTGGGAGCCGATGAATGGCGACGAAGACCCCGTTGTTGGACCAGTGTCCGACGCCTGACCGTTTGCGCGCGCTGCGTCCAGAGCAGCTGCGCCAGGTTGCGGACGAACTGCGCTCCGAGACCATCGACGCGGTGTCGGTGACGGGTGGTCACCTGGGCGCCGGCCTGGGTGTGGTGGAACTGACGGTGGCGCTGCACTATGTGTTCGACACGCCGGCGGACCGCATCATCTGGGACGTGGGTCACCAGGCCTATCCGCACAAGATCCTGACGGGCCGGCGCGACCGCATCCGCACGCTGCGGCAGGGCGGGGGGCTGTCTGGCTTCACCCGTCGGTCGGAGAGCGAGTACGACCCGTTCGGGGCGGCGCACAGCTCCACCTCCATCTCCGCCGGCCTGGGCATGGCGGTGGCGCGCGACCTGGCGGGGGGGAACAATCACGTCATCGCCGTGATCGGCGACGGGTCGATCTCCGCCGGCATGGCCTATGAGGCGATGAACAACGCCGGCGCCCTGGGCTCGCGCCTGGTGGTGATCCTGAACGACAACGACATGTCGATCGCGCCGCCGGTGGGGGCCGTGTCGGGCTACCTAGCCAAGCTGGTCAGCAGCAGCCAGTACCGCCACCTGCGCAACATCGGCCGCCAGGTGGCGGAACACCTGCCCCGTCCGCTGCAGAACGCGGCGCGCCGGGTGGAGGAATACGCCCGGGGCATGGTCATGGGCGGGACGCTGTTCGAGGAGCTGGGCTTCTATTACGTCGGGCCCATCGACGGTCATGACCTGGACCAGCTGGTGCCCATCCTGGAGAACATCCGGGATGAGCCGAACGGCCGCCCGGTGCTGATCCACGCGGTGACGCAGAAGGGCAAGGGCTACGCGCCGGCCGAGGCGTCGGCGGACAAGCTGCACGCGGTGGGGCGGTTCGACGTGGTGACGGGCGCCCAGGCCAAGGCCAAGGCGAACGCGCCGACCTACACCCGTGTCTTCGCCGAAGCCCTGATGAAGGAGGCCAAGGCCGACGACAAGGTGGTGGCGATCACGGCGGCCATGCCGTCGGGCACGGGCCTGGACCTGTTCGGCCAGGCCTTCCCCACGCGCACCTTCGACGTGGGCATCGCCGAGCAGCACGCGGTGACCTTCGCCGCCGGCATGGCGACGGAGGGCTACAAGCCCTTCGTGGCCATCTACTCGACCTTCCTGCAGCGCGGCTATGACCAGCTGGTGCACGACGTGTCGATCCAGAACCTGCCCGTGCGCTTCGCCATGGACCGGGCGGGCCTGGTGGGGGCGGACGGCGCCACGCACGCCGGCGCGTTCGACCTGGCCTATCTGTGCTGCCTGCCCAACATGGTGGTGATGGCGGCGGCGGATGAGGCGGAGCTGGTGCACATGGTGGCGACCAGCGTGGCCTACGACGCCGGCCCCATCGCGCTGCGCTATCCGCGCGGCGAGGGCGTGGGCGTGGAGATGCCGGAGAAGGGCGAGATTCTGCCCATCGGCAAGGGCCGCATCGTGCGTGAGGGCAACACGGTGGCTATCCTCAGCCTGGGCACCCGCCTGGGCGAGGCCTTGAAGGCCGCCGAGGACCTGGCGGTGCGGGGCCTGTCGACGACGGTGGCGGACGCGCGCTTCGCCAAGCCGATCGACAAGGAACTGGTGCGTCGCCTGGCGGTTGAGCACGATGTGCTGGTGACCATCGAAGAAGGCTCGGTGGGCGGCTTCGGCGCCCAGGTCATGCAGTTCCTGGCGGAGGAGGGGCTGTTCGACACCGGCCTGAAGTTCCGCCCCATGGTGCTGCCCGACCACTATCAGGAACACGACAACCCGGCCAAGCAGTATGACGAGGCCGGCCTCAACGCCAACGGCATCGTCGATACCGTCATCAAGGCGCTGGGGGCCAACGCGCAGGTGAGGACGGCATGACGACCAAGATCACCGGTAACGCTTTCACCAGTCACGCCTTCAGGGCACGCGCCTTCGGGGGCAAGGCCGTGGCGGCCGCTTTCCTGGCCGTCGCCCTGGCGGGTGGCGCCGTGCCGGCGGTCGCGCAGCAGCCGGCTGCTACCGCGGAAGCCGCCGACCCGGCGGTAGCCAAGGTCAAGGGCTTCTACGATGCCCTGCTGAGCGGCATGAAGCAGGCCAAGCAATTGGGCGTCAAAGGCCGGGCCGAGAAGCTGGACCCAGTGATCAAGTCCACCTTCGACCTGGCGACCATGACCCGCCTCGCCGTCGGCCCGGCGTGGGAGAAGTTCACGCCCGAGCAGCAGCAGGGTGCCATCGACGCCTTCACCAAGGTGACCGTGGCGACCTATGCCAACCAGTTCGACGGCTTCAATGGCGAGGTCTTCGACGTCGATCCCACGTCCAAGGCGCGGGGCGCCGACAAGATCGTCGAAACGAAGCTGACGCCCGCCGGCCAGCCGCCGGTGGCGCTGAACTATCTGATGCGTGGCCAGGGCGATCAGGCCCGTATCGTCGACGTTTACCTCAATGGCACCATCAGTCAGCTGGCGACGCGGCGGTCGGAGTTTTCCGCCGCCGTGCAGCAGGGGGGCGCCGACGCGCTGATCCAGGGATTGCAGCAGCAGGCGGACAAGCTGCTGGCCGGCGCCTGAGTTTCGTCGGTCTCTGTTTCCGCCAAAACCAGGCACCAAAATCAAGGCCCGTCCCCGTTCCGGGGGCGGGCCTTTTTCTTACGATCCAGCGCCTACATTTGTAATATCTGATGTTGACGATGACGCCCTCCCTAAGGCACTCAAGATGAACAAAGCGGGCAAGGGGGCGGCCACGGACCTGCGGTGGTGACGGGGGTTTCCACTTATTCAGTGATATGCGTTCGGTGATCCGCGTGCTGGGCCCAAGGCACGGAAGCCATGCCTGTGACCGTGACAAGGGGGGAGGGGGCGTGCTGATCGACTATGTCGAAGATCCGGAGCGCCGGCGCCTGCTGGCACGGCTGGGCGATGTCGCCCTGGGCGTCGGGGGGCTGGCCGCCATATCGGCCTTCACCGCCTGTTCGCAGGGGCACTGGCTTCCGGCCACGCCGGATCGTCTACCCCGCTGGCGTGGCTTCAACCTGTTGGAAAAATATACCCAGGCCCACGATCAGCCCTTCCGGCAGGCGGACTTCGACCTGATCGCGGAATGGGGATTCAACTTCGTGCGCCTGCCGCTGGACTATCGCATCTGGACGCGACCCGACGGCACCTTCCGCGAGCGGCCCTTGCGCCATATAGACGAGGCCATCAACTGGGCCCGGCACCGCAATATCCATGTGACCCTCTGCCTGCACCGGGCGCCTGGCTACTGCGTCAATCCGCCGGCGGAGGGTGGCGACCTGTGGGCGCCGGGGCCGGAGAATGACGTGGTCCGGCTGCGGTTCGCGCGGCAATGGGGCATGCTGGCCGAACGATACCGCGACATCGATTCCCGCATCCTGTCCTTCAACCTGATCAATGAGCCGCCGAACGTCAGTGGCGAGTCTTACGTGCGGGCCGTATCGGGGGCTGTTGCCGCCATCCGCGCCGCCGACCGCGACCGCATCATCATCGCCGATGGCACCCAGTTCGGGCGCCGACCCGTGCCCGAACTGAAGCCCCTGGGCCTGGCCCAAGGAACGCGAGGGTACGAGCCCTTCCATCTCAGCCATTACAAGGCTGGTTGGGTGAAGGGTTCCGACAGCTGGGACGCGCCCACATGGCCCATGCCGCCCGCGCCCACCGGGGGGCCGGACCAGGTGACGGACCCGGCCAGCTTCCGGCGCATCTGCATCCAGCCCTGGCAGGAATTGGCGGCTGGGGGCGTGGGCGTTGTTGTCGGCGAGTGGGGCGCCTACCGCCACACCCCACATCCGGTGGTGCTGGCCTGGGCGCGCGATTGCCTGGCCGCGTGGCGCCAGGTGGGCTGGGGCTGGTGCCTGTGGAACTTCCGGGGTGATTTCGGCGTGCTGGACAGCCAGCGGCAGGATGTGCGCTACGAAAACTATCGCGGCCACCAGTTGGACCGGGCCTTCCTGGAAATCCTGCGCGAGGATGGGGCCCTAGACGCGACACCCGCGTGAGGCGCCCCCGGTCCTGTCCGCCCGCAAGGCCTCAGGGAATCGCCGGCATGTTGCTGGACTGGACGCCGATGGCCTCGTCCAGCGCGGCCTGCCGATTCTGCAGCCATACGCTGCGCAGCAGCGCGTAGAAGTCGATGGTGCCCTTGCGCAACTCATCCAGGGTGTCCAGGTTGCGGGCCTTGTCCAGGCCGCCGACCGCGCCGATGGCGTAATTCGCGTCGCCGCCGTTCGCCTTGTCGAACACCCGGCCCATGGGGTCCGCCCACAGTTCCACGCCCATGCCCACGCCATCGCGCACGGTGGACGGCCCGAATAGGGGCAGGACGAAATAGGGGCTCTGGCGCACGCCCCAGGCGTACAGCGTCTGGCCGAAATCACCCGTCTGACGCGTCAGCCCCATGTCGGTGGCGACGTCGTACATGCCGGCCAGGCCGATGGTGCTGTTGAAGACGAAGCGCCAGAAGGTGGTGAAGGCCGACTTCACCCGCGCCTGGGCCAAATCGTTGCCGAAGATCAGCGGTTCGCCCAGGTTGGCGATACCCTGGCGCAGGCGCACCTGCACATACTCGGGCACCACGTCGCGGTAGGCGTGGGAGGCGGGGCCGATGGCGTTGTCGTTCAGCCACATATTGGCGTCGAAGGTGACGCGGTTGACGTTTTCCAGCGGGTCCCAGGGCTCAACCACGCCCAGTTCGTCGCGGCCCCCGTTGGGGGGCGCGGCGCAGCCAGCCAGCATAAAACCCATCAGGAGGCAGGCGGCCAGGGCCGCGCGGGACTGTCTGATCATGCTCGCCATACTTTCCTGCGGGATGCCTGTCGGGCCACGCTGCTTCGGGATCATGGTCGCGCGCCCAAGGGAAACGGGGCGGGGCGCGACGCTGGGGATGCGACACTTTGGATAACAAAGGATGGTGTCGACCACCACAATTGGAAATGCACTCCCGAAGTGTAATATCGGAGCGTGCAACGCAATATGCCGGTCGACAGGTGACGCCCAAAGGCATTAACGCGCGTGGCACGCGGAGCTATGTCGGCCGTCACAGGACGTGCTTTTGTCTTCGGTGTATCGCATTGTCTCGGTGACGGCGTCACGGTGACCTTCGCTGGCATGTGCGCCGCGCTTACGTTAAGACCATCCTCTGAATCACAGTATCGCGCCCGCTCGCCGGGCGGTTTCTATTTGAGAGTCCCGCACGGCATGCCGTTCTCGATCACCCTGTTGACCGACGCCCTGGGCTGGGGGTTTGGGGCGCTGTCCGCCACGGGCACGCTCTATACCCTGGCGGCGGCGGACAGCGCCCGGCGCTTCTTCGCGCCGGCACGGGGCGGGGCGGGGGCGACAGGCGGGCCCGCGCCGGCGGTGACGGTGCTGAAGCCCCTGCATGGTGCGGAACCGGGGCTCGCCGATCGCCTGCGCCAGTTGGCGACCCAGGATTATGGCGGCCCGGTGCAGGTGGTGTGTGGCGTCCAGGCCGTCGACGATGCGGCCATCGCCATCGTCAACGCCGTCGCGCGGGAGCTTGACGTGGCTGGCGGCGGCGTGCGCATCGACCTGGTGGTGGACGGCGCCCGCCACGGGGCCAACGCCAAGATTTCCAACGTCATCAACATGATGACCATCGCCCGGCATGATGTGCTGGTGCTGGCCGACAGCGACATCGCCGTGGCGCCCGATTATCTGGCCCAGGTGGTGGGCGCCCTGTCGCGCCCGGGCGTCGGCTTGGTCACCTGCCTCTACCGGGGGGAGCCCGTGGACCCGGCCTCCTTCTGGCAGGACCAGGCGGCCCGGGCGGTGGACCATCACTTCCTGCCCAATGTCCTGGTGGGGCTGCGCCTGGGAATGGCGAAGCCCTGTTTCGGCTCCACCATCGCCCTGACGGCGGAGACGCTGGACCGCATCGGCGGCTTCATGGCCTTCCGCGACATCCTGGCGGACGACCACGCCATGGGCATGGCGGTGCGCGCCTTGGGGCTGACGGTGGCGGTCCCGCCACTCGTTGTCGGCCATCTGGCGCCCGAGTCCAGCTTGGTCGCCGTCCTGAACCATGAGTTGCGCTGGGCGCGGACCATCCGCGGCCTGGACCCCGGCGGCTATGCCGGGTCGGTGGTCACCCATCCGGTCCCGCTGGCGATCCTCGGCGCAATTTTCGCGGGCTGGCATGCGTGGTCCCTGCTGCTGCTGGGGCTTGCGGTCGCCGCCCGTCTCGTGCTTCTGGTGGCCATTGATGCACGGATCACACGGTCCCGGCCGCGATGGCCTGGATTGATCAGAGACGTCTTGTCATTTTTGGTGTTCGTTGCCAGCTTTGGCATTCGACATGTGAGTTGGCGCGGACAGCGCTTTTCGGTCAAATCCGACGGCACAATGGTGCCGGTCGGCGAAAATGGTGGGTCATGATGCGGACGCTATTTCTCCAGGCGCCTTCCTTCGACGGTTTTGACGGCGGCGCCGGCTCGCGCTACCAGGCGCGCCGCGAAATCAAGTCTTTCTGGTATCCGACGTGGCTGGCCCAGCCGGCGGCCCTGATCGAGAACAGCAAGCTGATCGACGCCCCGCCGCATAAGACCAAGCTGTCCGAAATCACGGCCCAGATCAAAGACTTCGACATGGTGGTGCTGCACACCTCCACCCCGTCGTTCAAGTCCGACGTGGCGACGATCGAGGCGCTGAAGGCCGTCAACCCCAACCTGAAGGCCGGCCTGATCGGCGCCAAGGTGGCGGTCGAGGCGGACAAGAGCCTGGCCCAGGCCCCGGTGGTCGACTTCGTCGCCCGCAACGAATTCGACTTCACCATCAAGGACGTGGCCGACGGCAAGAAGTGGTCGGACATCAAAGGCCTGTCCTTCCGCAATTCCGAGGGCGTGATCGTCCATAATGAGGACCGCGAGATCCTCGAGAACATGGACAGCCTGCCTTGGGTGACCCCGGTCTATAAGCGCGACCTGGAAATCGAGAAGTACTTCATCGGTTACCTGAAGGCGCCTTACCTCAGCATCTACACCGGCCGCGGCTGCAAGTCGCGCTGCACCTTCTGCCTGTGGCCCCAGACCGTGGGCGGCCATCGCTACCGCACCCGCAGTGTCGGCCACGTGGTGGAGGAGATGGCGTGGGCGCAGAAGAACTTCCCGCAGGTGAAGGAATTCTTCTTCGACGACGACACCTTCACCGACAACCTGCCGCGCGCCGAGGCCATCGCCAAGGAACTGGGCAAGCTGGGCATCACCTGGTCGTGCAACGCCAAGGCCAACGTTCCGCGCGAAACCCTGAAGGTGCTGCGCGACAACGGCCTGCGCCTGCTGCTGGTCGGTTACGAGTCCGGCAACCAGCAGATCCTGCACAACATCAAGAAGGGTATGCGCGTCGAGGTGGCTGAGAAGTTCACCAAGGACTGCCATGAGCTGGGGATTCAGATCCACGGCACCTTCATCCTGGGCCTGCCGGGCGAGACCAAGGAAACCATCCAGGAAACCATCAAGTGGGCGGCGAAGATCAACCCGCACACCATCCAGGTGTCGCTGGCCGCCCCGTACCCCGGCACCTTCCTGTACCAGCAGGCCATCGAGAACGGCTGGCTGGACGACGCGAACGCCGAGCTGGTGGATGAGCACGGCGTGCAGATCGCCCCGCTGCATTACGACCACCTGAGCCACTCGGAGATCTTCGGCTCGGTCGAGACCTTCTACAAGAAGTTCTATTTCCGCAGCGGCAAGATCGCCTCCATCGTCGGTGAGATGGTCCGTGACCGTGACATGATGAAGCGCCGCCTGCGCGAGGGCGTGGAGTTCTGGCAGTTCCTGCGCGAACGCCGCAACGCCGCCTAACGCCGGCCTCAGGGTTCGGAACACCTCCCCATGTCCGTATCCACGCCGGGCGCCGCCGCGACCTCCAGCCATGGGGGATCGGGGCGGCGCCTGATCGTTACGGCGGATGACTTCGGTCTATCGGCCGCTGTCAACGCCGCCGTCATCGACGCCCACCTCAACGGCATCCTGACCGCCGCCAGCCTGATGGTGGCGGGGGCCGCCGCCCAGGCCGCGGTGGCCCTGGCCCATGCCCAGCCCAGCCTGGCGGTGGGCCTGCATGTCGTGCTGGTGGACGGCAAGCCCTTCCTGCCGCCCGACCGCATTCCCGATCTGGTGGGCGCGGACGGCCTGTTCCGCAATGATCTGGCCAAGGTCGGGGCGTCCATCTTCTTCCGCCCCAAGGTCGCGGCCCAGGTCGCGGCCGAGGTGGAGGCGCAGTTCCAGGCGTTCCGCGCCACCGGCCTGCCGCTGGACCACGTCAATGCCCATAAACATTATCATCTGCATCCCACCGTGGGCCGCATCCTGCTGGACGCCGCCCGCCGCCATGGCGCGCGCGCCATGCGCGTGCCGGTGGAGCCAGCCGAGGTCATCCGGGCGGTGACGCCGGAGGTGGATTTGGGCCTGCACCACGTCACCGGCCCGTGGGCCAAGCTGCTGCGCGCCAAGGTGCGCCGCGCCGGCCTGGCCGCCCCGGACCAGGTGCTGGGCCTGGCCTGGACGGGCGCCGTCACCACGGAACGGCTGCGCGGCGCCCTGGCCCGCCTGCCGCCGGGCGTCACCGAAATCTATCTGCACCCCGCGACCAGCGACGATGTGCCGGGCGGGGCGCCGGGCTATCGTTACCGGGACGAACTGGCGGCCCTGCTGGATCCCGAGGTCAACGCCCTGGCCGCCGCCTTCCCCCGGGGCGGCTTCCGTGATCTGCCCCTGACCCTGGAATAGGCGCGCATCCCCATGGAAAAGGCAGCCCGCCTGTTCGCCTTGCTGGGCCTGGCCCTGGCCGTGGCGCTGGTCGCCCGCGAGGACACCAGCGCCCTGTGGGCCCTGCTGAAGACGGCGGGCGTGGGCCTGGTGGTCGCCGGCCTGTTCCATGCCGTGCCCATGGTGGCCAACGCCCGCGCCTGGCAGGTGTTGCTGCCGGGCGCCAAGCGGCCGTCGCTGGCGGCCATGGCCCGTAACGTCTGGATCCGCGAATCGGTCAACGGCCTGCTGCCCGTGGCCCGCATCGGCGGGGAGATCGTCTCTTTCCGCATCCTGCGCCTCGATGGCGTGCGCGTGGCCCCCGCCGCCGCCAGCCTGGTGGTGGACATGGCCATTTCCATCCTCAGCCAGCTGGGCTTCTCCCTGCTGGCGGTGGGCCTGCTGGTGGCGTTGAAGGGGCCTGTCGGCATCGCCGGCCAGGTCACCCTGGGCCTGCTGGCCATGGTGCCGCTGGTGGCGCTGTTCATCCTGGTGCAGCGCGCCGGCCTGTTCGCCAAGGTCACCGGCGTGCTGGACAAGGCGGCGTCCGGCCGCCTGGCCGGCATCATGGCGCACAGCGCCCGCATCGACCGCGCCTCCAAGGCCATGTACCGCCGCACCGGCGCCATCACCGGGTGCTTCCTGTGGCAGCTGCTGGGCTGGGCGTTGGGCGCCGGGGAGATCTGGCTGGCCCTCTGGGCGCTGGGCCACCCCATGGGCCTGCTGGAGGCGCTGGTGATCGAGGGCCTGATCCAGGCTGTCAGCAGCGCCGCCTTCGTCGTGCCCGGGGCCCTTGGGGTTCAGGAGGGCGCCTTCCTGCTGCTGGGCGGCGCGCTCGGCCTGGACGCGCCCACCGCCCTGGCGCTGGCCGCCGCCCGCCGCCTGCGTGACCTGGTGGTCTTCCTGCCGGGCCTGGTGGCCTGGACCACCCTGCGCAAGGCCAAAGTCTGACGCCCATGAGGCGGGCCGTCCGCGCCCGCATGGGCTACAGCCCACCTATGACCAGACCGGTTGCGTCCAGGCTTTCCCGAAACGCCTGGGCGCGCTATCACAGTCGCCATCCGCGCGATCTGTCCTCCACGTTGCGCTCGCAAAAAGATTAAGCGGAAAGCCTAAGGAAAGCCTTCATGGCGCATATCGACGCCACCCACGCCACCACAGCGGTACCGTCACTCGCCCCCGCCGGTCGGCTGGGCACTTGGGTCTTTCTGACGCTGCTGGCGGTGGGGCTCGGCTATGTCGCCCTCAACTTGGCGAACGATGTGCGCGGCCTGGACGCGCTCTCCGCCTTGCCGCTGGTGTTGTTGGGTGCTGCCTTGCTGATCGCCCTGGGGTTTGAGTTCGTCAACGGCTTCCATGACACCGCCAATGCCGTGGCGACGGTGATCTACACCCATTCCCTGCCGCCGGCCGCCGCGGTGGTTTGGTCCGGTCTCTGCAACTTCTCCGGGGTGCTGTTCTCCACCGGTGCCGTCGCCTACGGCATCGTTTCCCTGTTGCCGGTGGAACTGATCCTCCAGGTCGGGGCCGGGGTGGGGTTCGCCATGGTTTTCGCCCTGCTGATCGCCGCGGTGCTGTGGAACCTGGGCACCTGGTACCTGGGCTTGCCGTCCTCCAGCTCCCACACCCTGATCGGCTCCATCATCGGCGTCGGGCTGATGAACCAGCTGATGGCCGCCCCCGGCGCCAGCGCCAGCGGCGTGGATTGGGGCCAGGCCAGCAAGGTGATCCAGACGCTGCTGATCTCCCCCGTCGTGGGGTTCGCCTGCTCGGCGCTGCTGCTGCTGGCCATGCGCGGCCTGATCAAGGATAAGGCGCTGTTCAAGGCGCCTGCCGGACGCAGGCCGCCCCCGGCGTGGATTCGGGGCTTGCTGGTCCTCACCTGTTCCGGCGTCAGTTTCGCCCATGGCTCCAACGACGGGCAGAAGGGCATGGGCTTGATCATGCTGATCCTCATCGGCACCATGCCGGCCGCCTATGGGCTGAACCGGGCCATCACCGCCGCCGATACCCCCGCCTACATCGCCACCTTCGACCGCGCCGGCGATGTGCTGGGCCGCCATGTCGACCGCATGCCCGCCGACCCCCGCGCGGTGGTCGAGGATTATGTCCGCACCGGCACCCTGACCAGCGCCACGCTGGGTGGCCTGCGTGAACTGACGGCCAGCATCGCCGACCAGCTGCGCTTTTCCGGCGCCTTGTCCGGTGTGGTCCAGGGGAGCATGCGCAACGACATGTACCTCTCGGCGGAAGCGTTGCGGCGTCTGCAGAAGCAGGGTGGGGCGATGCTCAGCGATGATGAGCGCCAGGTGCTGAAGGAACTGCTGGGCCGCTACGACCACGCCACCCGCTTCATCCCCATCTGGGTGAAGGTGGGGGTGGCCATCGCCTTGGGCCTGGGCACCATGGTGGGCTGGAAGCGCATCGTGGTGACGGTGGGGGAGAAGATCGGCAAGGAACACCTGACCTACGGCCAGGGCGCCTCCGCCGAGCTGGTGGCCATGGCCACCATCGGCGCCGCCGACGCCTTCGGCCTGCCGGTCAGCACGACGCACGTCCTGTCGTCCGGTGTGGCCGGCACCATGGCGGCCAACGGCTCCGGCCTGCAATGGTCCACGGTGCGCAACATGGCCATGGCCTGGGTGCTGACTCTGCCGGCCTCCATCGCCCTGGCCGGTGGCCTGTTCTGGTTGTTCCGGCACCTGTTCTGATCAGTCATGTCCGCTGGTGGCGGTATGGACGCCAGTTGATCTGGGGACAACGCTGTCCCATGCTGCCGCCCGGAATAGGGAGTTCCACCGTATGATTCGCACCATCATCTTCGACCTGGATAATTGCCTTGCGCCGGCCGATGGCATTGGTGTTGAGCGGATGCGGCCGGTCTTCGACGCCATCACGGCGGCCAACGACGACACCCTGTCTTCCTCCGCCTTGGCGGCGGCCTTCGCCGACATTTGGCGGCATCCCCTGGACTGGGTCAGTCGCACCCATGGATTTAGCCCCGCCATGCACCAGGCGGCCTGGACAGCCACAGCGGCGATGGAGGTGACGGGCGCCATGGTCGATTACGGTGACCTGCGCCTGTTGGGGGAGTTGGACCTGCCGCTGTACCTCGTTACCTCCGGCTTCCGTCGCCTGCAGGAGAGCAAGGTGCGGGCGCTGGGACTGTCCCGGTACCTGCGGGGCGTGCACATCGACGCCATTGACGAGGCGGGGCATCCCGGCAAGGCCGGGCTGTTCCAAGGGCTGCTGGCGGATACGGGTGTTCCGGCCGCGCAAGCCCTGGTCGTGGGGGATAACCCGGACTCGGAAATCGCGGCGGGTAATAGCTTGGGGATGCCCACGGCGCAAATTCTGCGTCCGGGCGTTGTATGGAGCGCCGATGCCCGGTTCCATATTCGCGATCTGCGCGATCTTACCCAACTTGTTTGCGCGTTTAACGGATAGGGGCGGCGTCCTGAAACAGCCCCGGCATGTCGGGGGCAAAAGACGCTTCGCCTTGTTCCAGCGTGCTTTTTCAGCCCGCCTACCCGATTGCCTCCGATGAACGCCGGCAGCCATCCTCAAGGTTTATTAACCAAAAGATGGGGCTTGCGACATAAAGTTGTCATGACTCGCGCCTTAGGGTTCCGGACCCGTTTTCAAGAAGGACCGAGCCATGGCCCATACGGACGCCGTGAATTCCCCCATCGCATCCGCCGGCGGACCGGCCGCCCGTTACGGGACGCTGCTGTTCCTGGCCCTGATGGCCGTGGGCCTGGGCTATATGGCCGTCAACCTGGTCAGCGACCTCAGCGGGGTCGACACCCATTCGGTCCTGCCCTTCGTCCTGCTGGGCGTGGCCTTGCTGATCGCGCTGGGCTTCGAGTTCGTGAACGGCTTCCACGACACGGCCAACGCCGTGGCCACGGTGATCTACACCCACTCCCTGCCGGCCAACGTGGCGGTGGTGTGGTCGGGCCTGTGCAACTTCGCGGGCGTGCTGTTTTCCACCGGGGCGGTGGCCTTCGGCATCGTATCGCTGCTGCCGGTGGAGCTGATCCTGCAGGTGGGCAGCGACGCTGGCTTCGCCATGGTGTTCTCGCTGCTGATCGCGGCCATCATCTGGAACCTGGGCACCTGGTATCTGGGCCTGCCGTCCTCCAGCTCCCACACCCTGATCGGCTCCATCATCGGCGTCGGCCTGATGAACCAGCTGATGGCCACTTCCGGCACCGCCACCAGCGGCGTCGATTGGGCGCAGGCCACCAAGATCGGCTGGTCGCTGGTGCTGTCGCCGCTGGTCGGCTTCCTCTGCTCCGCGGCGCTGCTGGTCATCATGCGCACCCTGGTCAAGGACAAGACGCTGTTCACCGCACCCGAGGGCAAGAAGGCGCCGCCGTCGTGGATCCGTGGCCTCCTGGTGCTGACCTGCTCCGGTGTCAGCTTCGCCCACGGCTCCAACGACGGGCAGAAGGGCATGGGCCTGATCATGCTGATCCTGATCGGCACGGTGCCCACCGCCTACGCCCTGAACCGCGCCGTCACTATTCACGATACCCCCGCCTACATCGCCACCTTCGACCGCGCCAGCGATGTGCTGAGCCACTATGTCAAGGAAACGCCGGCGGACCCGCGCGCGGCGGTGGAGGACTTCGTCCGTACCCGCACCCTGACCGACAGTACCTTGGGCGGCATCCACGACCTGACAGCCAGCATCGCCGACCAGATCCGGGCCTATGGCTCGGTGGACCAGGTGCCGCAGGAAAAGGTTCGCAATGTCCGCAACGACATCTACCTGTCGGCGGAGGCCCTGCGCCTTATCCAGAAGAAGGGCGATCCCGCCATCGCCGCCGCCGACCAGCCGGTGCTGAAGGAACTGCTGGGCCGCTACGACCACGCCACCCGCTTCATCCCGACGTGGGTGAAGGTGGGCGTGGCCATCGCCTTGGGCCTGGGCACCATGGTGGGCTGGAAGCGCATCGTGGTGACGGTGGGGGAGAAGATCGGCAAGGAACATCTGACCTACGGGCAGGGTGCCTCGGCCGAACTGGTGGCCATGGCCACCATCGGCGCCGCCGACGCCTTCGGCCTGCCGGTCAGCACCACCCACGTGCTGTCGTCGGGCGTGGCCGGTACCATGGCTGCCAACGGCTCTGGCCTGCAGTGGTCCACCGTGCGCAACATGGCCATGGCCTGGGTGCTGACCCTGCCGGCGTCCATCGTCCTGGCCGGCGGCCTGTTCTGGCTGTTCCGCCATCTCTTCTGAGGGAGGACGTATCCGCGTCCTCGATTTTCAGTTCGCCTTCGGCTTCCCGGAAGTCCCCGGTGCCCGCGGTCGCGGGCTACAGCGGCACGAAACGCACCTTCGTGCCGCTGGTGGAGGGACGATCCAGGCACCAGGCGTCGGGGCGGTCCATCTGGGCCGCCTCTTCGCTTTTTGGCTCAGCCCTCGACGGCCCGCCGCAGGGCGCCGATGTCCAGCTTCACCATCTGCTGCATCGCGGCCATGGCGCGGGCGGCGATGACCGGGTCCGGGCTGGTGACCAGGTCTATGAAGCCCCTGGGGACGACCTGCCAGGTGACGCCGAACTTGTCGGTCAACCAACCGCAGGCGTGGGGCTTGCCGCCGTCAGCGGTCAGCGCCTCCCAATAGCGGTCGACTTCCGCCTGGTCGGCGCAGTCGATGAGCAAGGAGATAGCCTCGTTGATCTTCCAATGGGGGCCGCCGTTCAGGGCGATGAAGGGCTTGCCGTCCAGTTCGAAGGCCACGGTCATGACCAGGCCGGCGGGGCGGGGGCCCGCCTCGCCATAATGGCTGATGGTGGTGATGCGTGAGTTGGGGAAGACGCCGACATAGAAGCGGGCGGCGTCTTCCGCCTGGGTGTCGAACCACAGGAAAGGGGTGATGGTGGGCATGTCCTCGTCCTTCTTCTGGGGAAAGGCGCGGGCTGACCATGCGCCTCTCCCCCAAGGACGGCCACCGGCCGCCGCCGCCGACATCCCGCCCGTAAATTATTCCGCCGGGGTCTTGGGTGGGCCCAGCAGGGCCGGCAGGAACAGCAGGGCGGTGACCAGGATGCTGGTCAGCGAGAACACCAGCAGTTCGCCCATGCTGGCGGTGCCGGGGTGGTGGCTGGTCCACAGGCTGCCGAAGGCGGTGCCGGTGGTCAGCGCCGACAGGATGGTGGCCCGGGTCAGGCTGGAGGTCAGCGGGTTGGTCAAACCCTGCCGCCAGGCCATGACGTAATAGATGTTGAAGGCGGTGCCGATGCCGAACAGCAGCGGCAGGGCGATGATGTTGGCGAAGTTGATGGGCTTGCCCGCCAGGATGGCCGCCGCCAGGGTCAGCAGCGCCGCCAGCGCCAGCGGCGCCAGGGTCTTCAGCACATCGACGACATTCCGCAGGGTGACGGCCAGCAGGATGGTCACCAGGATCACCGCCAGGATGCCCGCCTGCAGGAAGGCGTGGATGATGGTGGCACTGCTCTCCTGAATGCTGATGGGCGTGCCGGTCGCGTCGGGTGCTATGGTGCGCACCGCCTTCACGAAGCGCTTCAGTACCTGGTTGTCGTTGTTGTCCCCCTTGGGGAAGACGGACACGCGGGCCTGCCCGTCCGCCGCCACCCAATCGCGCTTCAGGTCCTCCGGCAGGTCCTTGAAGGTGACGGGGGTCGCTTGCAGGCTGTCGTTCACCTGGGCCAGCATGGTCTGCAGGCCCGGCTCCACCGCCCGCTGGAAGACGGGCACCACCTTTTCCGCAGGTGCTGCCAGGGCCCCTTCAAGCGCCGCCTTGAAGCGCAGGGCGGAGGCGCCGCCCGGCGTGGCGGCGTCGGGCGCCAGCTTGTCCAGGGCGGCCACGGCGGCGGTCATGGACTGGCGCACATCCTCGATGCTGGGGGCGGGACGCACCTCGGTTGGCGCCAGGCTGGGCCCGATCAGCATGGCGGCGTCGGAAATGGCCGCCAGCTTGGCATCCTGGTCGGTGGGGATGTAGTCGTCCAGCGTGATGGCCTGCGCCACCTCCGGCAGCTTGGACAGCTTGTCGGCCAGGGCGCGCGCCTCATCCTCGGACTTGGCCAGCACGTCGATGGTGTTGGGCGTGAACAGCGGGTCCTTCATCAGCTCCAGCACCACGGACACGGCTTCCGTCTTGGGGCTGCGCAGGTTCAGCGGGTTGAAGTCGAAGGACAGGCGCGGCAGCAGGGCGGCGCAGGCCACGGCCACCACGGCCGATGCCGCCAGCACCCAGCGGCGGCGGTGCTGCACCAGGCGATCCAGCGGCGCCAGCGCCTTGTACCCCACCTCCACATGCTCCCCCTTGGGACGCAGCAGCATCAGCAGGGCCGGCAGGAAGGTGACGGACAGCAGGAAGGCGACACCCATGCCCACGCCGGCGATGATGCCCAGCTGCGACACGCCCCGGTAATCGGTGGGCAGGAAGGCCAGGAAGCCGGCGGCGGTGGCCGCTGCCGCGATGGTCAGCCCCCGGCCCACACCGCGCCCGGCGGCGGTCAGGGCCTCGGCCAAGCCGTCGTGGGCCAAGCGGTCGGCGCGGTACCGGACGGAGAACTGGATGCCAAAATCCACGCCCAGACCCACGAACAGCACGATGAAGGCGATGGACAGCAGGTTGAACGGGCCGGTGGCGATCAGGCCGAAGGCGGCGGACACGGCCAGGCCGATGACCACGGTGACCAGGATGGCGCCCACGATGCGGAAGGATTTCACCGCCAGCCACAGCAGCACCAGCACGGCGATGCCCGTCAGGGCGCCGTTGAACGCCGCCCCTTCGCCCAGGGTGCCGAACTCCTCATCCGCCATGGGCACCTCGCCCGTAAGGCGGACGCGCACGCCATTTTCTTGCGTAAGGCCCAACTGCTGGGCGGTGGCGCGGATGGCGTCCGACGCCATGGCGCCGGGTTGCAGGTCGTTGAAGTCCAGCACCGGCTGCACCAGGATGAAGCGGCGCAGTTCCATGGGGTTGGGCGGCTGGCCCGACACCAGGCCCCGCCAGTTCAGGGGCACCATGTGGCCGTGCGTCGCCGCCTCCAGCGTGCCCGACAGGGCATCGAAGGGGCGCTGAAGATCCTCCAGCTTGGCCTGGCCATAGCTGACGCCTTGTAGGTAGGTGCCCAGGGTGTCCAGCAGGCCGCGCGCCGACGGGTCGGCCGCCAGCGGGCCCAGCAGGGGCTGTGCCTGGATCAGCGACTGCATGGTGGACTGCACCTCCGCCGTGGGCAGCAGCATCAGGCCTTCATGGTCGAAATAGGGGCCGCCGTCGGGACGGAAGACGTTGCGCACCACGTCGGTGCGTTTGCGCAGCGCCTCGGCCAGCAGGCGGGCGCCCCGCTCCGCCAGCTCCGGCGTCACGCCGTCGATGACGATGGCGGTCTGCTGCACCTTCTGCGGATACAGCTTGTCAAAGGCGATCTCACGCTGGCGCCAGGCCAATTGCGGCGACAGCAGCTTCACGGCGTCGGTGTCGATGGCGAAATGGGTGGCGACATGGAAGCACGCCGCTGCCCCCAGGATCAGGCCGGCCAGCAGGGTCAGTTGCCAGCGGTGGCAACAGGCGGCCACCAGTTGGGCCACACGGTCGTTCAGACCCATCGTTCCTCCGGCGCGCGCCATGTCCCGAATCCCCTTATCGAACACGCCAAAAGGGCGCCGGTTTCCCGGCGCCCTTTCGTCGTCATGTGCTTATGTAGATATCAGGCTTCGCGGTAGGCCAGCAACAGCAGGCCGACCAGCACGAAGCAGGTGGGCCAAATCCAGCCGGCCCAGCGCGCGTCGCGCCCCGTGCCCCGGATCTGCATCCAGCGGGCCGCACCCGCCGCCACGCCCAGCACCGCCAGGAACAGGTGGCTGAGCTCGATCAGCAGTTGTTCCTTGATGTTGCTGATGGCGTGGTTGTGGGTCAGCAGCAGGTCGCCCCCCACCGTGGTCAGCACGGGGAAGACCAGGGCCAGGGCCTGGTTTTTCCACCGCCCGGTGCGCACGCCCCATTCGAAGATGGTGAAGGCGACGATCAGCACCACGAAGGTGCGGTGCTGCACCACCTCCGGATCGCGGAAGCTGTCCCAGAAGCCGACATTGCCCATCGGCCAAGTTTCCGGGTCGGACCGCAGGAACAGGAAGCCGGCCAGGATCAGGAACAGCAGGGGCCAGTGCTTGGCCCAGCGCACCCCCGCCCGTTCCAGCAGCGCGAACAGGCCCACCAGCAGGACCACCAGGCCCGCCCAGTGGTGGTTGTATTCCGACCAGGCGATGTCATCGGCGTTGCGGGGGGGCAGTTCGCCGGCGCCGGGCACGAAGGCCTGGGGCCGGTTGCTGGCCTGCTGGTCCCGCCATTCCTTGTCCAGCTTTTCCTGCAGGGCCGGAATGGCCAGGCTGTCGTGGCTGGGGCTTTCCAGGCGCGGCGGGATGACGGGGGTCATGCGCTCCACCACCTCCGCCCAGCTGGCGCGGTCGTCCGTGAGGTCGATGGCCGGCGGTTGCGAGGTGATGGACCCGGCCGCCAGCAGGATGGCGATGGCGAAGGCGATCTCCACCTCCACGAAGCGGCGCACCCGGGTCAGGCTTTCGCCCTGGCCGGCGGCGAAGCGGCGGATGGTGCGGAAGTTGCCCAGCCCCAGCAGCAGCAGGATGCCAAGCATGACGCCCTTGGTGGCCGCCATGGCGCCGTAGGCGGTGCCGTAGAAGCCCTGCAGGCCGCCAATGAAGCCGATGCTGATGCCGACGGCGCCCAGCACGATCAGGATGACGCCGGTGATGGACATCAGACTGTAGCGCTGGCCGATGGCGGCCCCCTCATCGCGCGACTGGGCCTGGCCCAGCGACGACAGGAAGGCGGGCAGCCCGCCCAGCCACAGGCCGGCGCCCAGGATGTGCGAGAAGGTCGCCAGCAGCATCCACACCCGCTCACCCGGCCGTGCGGCCGCATGGCTGGTGGCCAGCGAGGCGACCAGCATCACCAGCGCCAGGGCCGTCAGCACGGCGACGCGCGGACGGGTCATGTGGCCACGGGCCGCCACGACGATGGCGATGGCCGCCAGGGTCTGGACGATGCCGGCCTCGATGAAGAAGGCGCCCGCCACCTCCAGCACCGGCATGTCCAGCGTGCCGGACAGCACCAGCGCGTTCAGCGTCAGCGACGACAGGGTGGCGATGGCGGTCGCGACGCCGCCCCAGCGGGCATAGCGGGCACCGGCCTCCGCCACCGCTTCGCCGGACAGCTTCAGCTGTGAGGCCAGCGGCAGCGCCAGGCAGGTCAGGAACAGCACGCTGCCGAAGGCCATGGTCATGGCCACAAGGTTGATGCCGTTCAGGACGACGGTCAGGTAACCGAAAATATCGACGAGGGTATCCACGAGCGGTAGGTCCCGATTACGGCTGGATCACGGTGAAGGGGATGTCGCCCCGGGTGGTGTGCCCGTCGACGGCCAGCACCTGCCAGCGCAGCTTGAAGCTGCCGATGGTGGACAGGGTGACCTGGCCGGTCAGCGTTTCGTCGTCCGGGCTGGCGGTCATGGTCACCGGCACCTCGGTCTTGTCGGCGGCGATGATCGTCAGCTTGGATCGGGCACGGTCGATTCGGCTGTTGAAATGCACCTTCAGGATGTTGCCGCCCACGCCCAGCGTGTCGTTCACCTTGGGGTTGCTGTCGATGACGATGGCGTGCGCTTCCGCCGTGGCGGGGGCCAGCAGCGGCGCCAGGGCGGCGCCGGCCAGGGCCAGCAGGCCCAGGGCCAGGCGGCGGGCGGCGGGGCGGAAAGCGGGGGGCCGTACGGTCAACACGGGGGGTGTTCTCCTCTGGGAACCACGGAAGCGGAAATGGGCCCCGGCGGCCATCCCCGGGGAAAGGGAGGCCATCGGGCCTGGGGTGGAACGGGCCGCTGCCGGGGCCGATCCGCATGTGTCTGGCGACTGTTCTACGGTGTCGGTGCCTGGCGCGACAGGGTCTATGTCAATTTCTTTAGCCATCGTTCCGGCTGCGATGGCGGAGATCAAGCATCATGCACGTCGGGGCAGGGTCCCATTCAAGGCGGCGATGGTTGCGCCGCACGCGGTGCTTTGTTGCGTCCGCGTCGTCCGGTTGCGTGTCATTACGCGAAATCGATCCGCCGAACTCTGCTTCCGCGCGCTGCCAGGAAGATGTTTGTCATTCTCATCTACTAAAGATGCTGCCCTCAAGGTCTAGGTCACCCGTTGCCGCGATGCCACACATGAAGGGCGGATCACTCAAGCAATTGTGGCGCATTGGCACGTCCTAAATTTTGTGCAAGTCTGGCGTGACCATAGGGCGGTAGCGGATTCGATTGGCACGGGTATCAATCCCCGGTGTTCGATCGGGGCGGGGGGTCGGTTTTACCATCCGTAGCCAATATGGACCTGACGGGCGATGCCCGGTGGGGGACTGTTGGTATCGCTAACATGTTCAAGTAGGGCGCCTCTGCGGGTCCAATCCGGATGATGGACTTGGGGTTTGCCTTCCAGGGGTTTCCGCAATGCAGGTAGTTCTCGCTCAGCCGCGGGGCTTCTGCGCCGGAGTGGTCCGCGCCATCGACATCGTCGAGCGCGCGCTGGAACGCCACGGCGCACCCGTTTATGTGCGGCATGAGATTGTCCATAACCAGCACGTGGTTGAGAGTCTGCGGGCCAAGGGCGCCCGGTTTGTCGAAGACTTGGCGGAGGTTCCGGCCGGTTCGCTGACCATTTTCAGCGCCCACGGCGTTTCCCAAGCGGTGGAAAGGGAGGCGGAGGCGCGGGAACTGCGCGTCATCGACGCCACCTGCCCGCTGGTGTCCAAGGTGCATATGGAAGGCAAGCGCTATGTCGCGCAGGGACGGACCGTCGTCCTGATCGGCCACGCCGGCCACGCCGAGGTGGAAGGCACCCTTGGCCAGATACCGGGCCACACCTATCTGGTGTCCAGCGTCGATGACGTGAACGCCTTGCCGCTAGCGCCGGATACCCCCATCGCCTACGTCACGCAGACGACGCTCAGCGTGGATGACACGCGCTGTGTCATTGGCGCGCTGAAGGGGCGATTCGCCGATATCGTGGGGCCGGAGACCAAGGATATCTGCTACGCCACGCAGAATCGGCAGGCGGCGGTACGCGATTTGGCCAAGGTGGCCGACCTTATCCTGGTGGTTGGGTCGCCAAACAGTTCCAATTCGAACCGCTTGCGGGAAATTGGTGAGGAACTGGGCGTGCCCAGCTACCTTGTCCCTGACGAACACGCTATCAATCCCGCCTGGTTGGCGGGGTGCGGTGTGGTGGGCGTCACTGCCGGCGCTTCGGCGCCGGAAGTACTGGTGGATGGGGTGGTCGCGGCGCTGCGGCGCTTGGCCCCCATTGATTTGTCGACATTGCCGGGCATCGTGGAAGAGGTTCAATTCCGCCTGCCTGAAACGCTGGCCTGACGCGCACGCCCGTTGGTGGTCTTTTGGCCGCCAATTCGGTAGAGAAAATGTTTCAACCCGCGCCGCCGCGGTTAAGGGCGCTGGGGTTCAAGGAGATTGAAGGCATGGGTATTCCGCTGCATCAGGTCGTCCGTATCGGCTCGTATCTTCTCAAGAAGCGGCTGACGGGCGTGAAGCGCTATCCCTTGGTCCTCATGCTGGAACCACTGTTCCGGTGCAACCTGGCCTGCGCCGGCTGCGGCAAGATCGACTACCCGGACGAAATCCTGAACCAGCGCCTGCCGCTGGAGGATTGCCTGTCGGCGGTGGACGAGTGTGGCGCGCCCGTGGTGGTGATCGCCGGCGGTGAGCCGCTGCTGCACAAAGAAATCGACCAGATGGTCGAAGGCATCATCGCCAAGAAGAAGTACGCCATCCTCTGCACCAACGCGCTGCTGATGGAAAAGAAGCTGGACCTGTTCAAGCCCAGCCCCTACTTCACCTGGTCGGTGCATCTGGACGGTGACCGCGAGGCGCACGACAAGTCGGTCTGCCAGAAGGGCACCTATGATCGCGCCGTCGCGGCCATCAAGGCGGCCAAGGATCGCGGCTTCCGTGTCAGCATCAACTGCACCTTCTTCAACGACGCCGATCCGGAGCGCGTGGCCCGTTTCTTCGACAGCGTCATGGAAATGGGCGTGGAAGGCATCACCGTCTCGCCGGGCTATGCCTACGAGCGCGCGCCCGACCAGCAGCATTTCCTGAACCGCACGGCGACCAAGAACCTGTTCCGCGAGGTCTTCAAGCGCGGCAACGGTGGCAAGAACTGGCGTTTCAACCAGTCGACCATGTTCCTGGACTTCCTGGCCGGTAACCAGGAATACCACTGCACCCCGTGGGGCAACCCCTGCCGCACCTACTTCGGCTGGCAGCGTCCCTGCTACCTCCTCGGCGAAGGCTATGCCAAGACCTTCAAGGAGCTGATGGAGGACACGGATTGGGACAAGTACGGCACCGGCAACTATGAGAAGTGCGCCGACTGCATGGTCCATTGCGGCTATGAGGCGACCGCCGTCACCGATACCCTGACCAACCCGCTGAAGGCCGCCTGGGTTGGCCTGCGCGGTGTGAAGACCACCGGTGACATGGCGCCGGAAATCAGCCTGGCCAACCAGCGCCCGGCCGAGTTCGTCTTCTCACGCCATGTCGAGAAGGCGCTGGCTGACATCCGCGCGCGCGACCCCAGCAAAGCCGCCGAGTAAGGCCTTAAACGCCATCTCGGAATCCCGGGCCAGACGCAGCAACTGCGGGATCTGGCCCGGCTGACGCCACAGGGACGCCAGGATCCGGAAAGGGTCCGGCGTCCCGTTGTGTTTCAGGGGGGCCGTGGCCGCCGGCGGCAGGGTCATGTGGGCCGGATCGCACACGGCGCGCAGCACCGCCACCGGCACGCCGAAGCGGGCCCCAACCCGGGCCGCGATCTGGGATTCGGTGTCGACCACCGCCGCCCCCGTGGTCGCGAACAGGGTCTGCTTGCCGGCCACCGTGTTGATGATGCGCTCCTGTCCCGCCACTGGGGCCACCATGGCGTGGGGCAGCGCGTCGGCCAGGCCTGCCGTCCAGGCCGCGTCGGGCAGGAAGTCGCCACCGTCGGTGACGATGCGGTTGGCGATGACCAGGGTACCGGGCATCAGGCCCGGCTGCAGACCACCGGCCAGGCCGAAGCTCAGAAAACCGCAGGCGCCGGGGGCATGGGCCGTCAGCTCCCGCTCCGTCCGCTCAAGGTCGCCGGCGCTGACCAGCGGCAGCCAGCCCCGTGCCTGGGCGATGTCCGCCTCACGCTTCAACCCGGTGACGACGATGATGGGGCGCGCCATGACGCGCCGCTGAGCCTGACCCATGACCACTTTCCCGAACGCCCAAGCAAAACGCCTGGAAGGGTGACCTTCCAGGCGTCTTTATTACCCGCAGTCGCGGCGATTTACAGTTTTAAAAAGGGCCTTTTACAGGCGACCTCTTCCTCACAGGCCGACGCTGACCAGCTTGCTGTTGCTGTTGGACAGGTTGCGGTAGCGCGCCATAGCCCAAAGCGGGAAGTATTTCGAGTAGCCGTGGTAGCGCAGGTAGAAGATGCGGGGGAAGCCGCCGCCGCTGTAATACTCTTCCTTCCACAGGCCGTCCTCGCCCTGGTTGCGCGTCAGCCAGTCGATGCCGCGCGCCACGGCCGGGTGCTCCACGGCGCCGGCCGCCATCATCCCCAGCAGGGCCCAGGCCGTCTGCGAGGCGGTGGAGGGGAAGGGCTGGTAGCCGCTGTAATCCAGGGCGTAGCTCTCGCAATCCTCGCCCCAGCCGCCGTCGGGGTTCTGGATCTGCACCAACCAGTCGACCGCCCGCTTCATGGCCGGGTGGTCTGGGGACAGGCCGGCGGCGTTCAGGCCGTTCAGCGCCGACCAGGTGCCGTAGATGTAATTCACGCCCCAGCGGCCGAACCAGCTGCCGTCCTTCTCCTGCTCCTTCAGCAGGTAGTCGACGCCTTCCCGCATGGCCTTGCCGTCCTTGTCGGCGCCCAGCTGGGCCATCATGCCCAGGCAGCGGCCGGTGACGTCGGAGGTCGGCGGGTCCAGCAGGGCGCCGTGGTCGGAGAAGGGGATGTAGTTCAGGTAATAATGGGTGTTGTCGGCGTCGAAGGCGCCCCAGCCGCCGTTGCGGCTCTGCAGGCCTTCCACCCACTCCGCGCCACGGGCCACCGTCATGTCGTAGTCGGCGGGCAGGCCGGCCGCCGCCAACTGCGGCTGGGCGCGGTTGAACGCCATCACCACCACGGCGGTGTCGTCCAGGTCGGGGTAATGGTCGTTGCCGTACTGGAAGGCCCAGCCGCCGGGGCGGACGTTGGGGCGTTGGTCGGCCCAGTCGCCCTTCACGTCCAGAACCTGCTCACCCTTCAGCCATTCCAGGGCCTGGCCGGTGCGCGCCAGCGCCTCGTCCGTGCCCACCTCCAGCAGGGCGTGGCACAGCAGGCTGGTGTCCCAGACGGGGCTGACGCAGGGCTGGCAGAAGGCCTCGTCCCGCGCCTCGTCGATGACCAGCAGCTTCTCGATGGCATAACGGGCGGTGGCGACCTCGGGATGCTTGGGCGACCAGCCCAGCAGGTCGAACATCATGACGGTGTTGGCCATGGCGGGATAGATGGCGCCCAGGCCATCCTCGCCGTTCAGGCGCTCCCGCACGAAGGCCACGGCCTTCTCGATGGCCTTGTCCCGGCTCTTCCTGGGAAAATAGGGCTGGACCACGCGCAGCACGCGATCGATGACGCCGAAGATTTCGCCCCACGGCTTCTTCACGTGCGGCGCCTTGGGCCAGGACTTGACCTGGTCGGCGGGGACCAGGAACAGCTCGTCAATGCGCAGGTTGCGCGGGTTCTTGGCCTTGGACTTGAGCGCCATCAGGATCAGCAGCGGCACGATGACGGTGCGCGCCCAATAGCTGATCTTGGTCAGGTGGAAGGGGAACCACTTCGGCAGCAGCATGATTTCCACCGGCATCACCGGGACGGCGGTCCACGGCACGGCACCGAACTGGGCCAGCATGATGCGGGTGAAGACGTTGCTGGCGGCGGCCCCGCCGTTGTCGCGGATGGCCTGGCGGGCGCGGGCCATGTGCGGCGCGTCGATGTCGTCGCCGATGGCCTTCAGCGCGAAGTAGGCCTTCACGCTGGCGCTGATGTTGAAGGCGCCGTTGTGGAACAGCGGCCAGCCGCCATGGCTGCCCTGGATGCGGCGCAGGTAGTTGCCGATGCGGCGCGCGATCTCCGGATCCGGTTCCTCACCCAGGTGATGCTTCAACAGGATGTATTCGGCGGGGATGGTGGCGTCGGCCTCCAGGTCGAAAACCCAGTGGCCGTCCGCCGCCTGGCGGTCCATCAGGACGCGGGCGGCGCGGTCGATCGACCGTTGCAACACCCCTTCGCTGACACGGGCCGCACCGGCACCAGTGCCGACGAAATCGGCTTCCATACGAACATCCATGACCAAGCGACCTCTGCGTAACGCGACTTAACTCAAAACGGGATGATTCAGTAAACGCCAAGTCGGGCTGTGCGCTGGCGCACACCCCTGGCTCATGCCTGAAATGCTCAGGCAACTCACCGTGCGGTCAGGATCGCATCCGCAGCGGTGAATCCCGAACGTATGGCGCCTTCTATGGTTGATGGCAACCCGGTAGCGGTCCAATCCCCTGCCAGCGCAAGGTTTTTTCCGGCGGCCGTTGCATTCGGGCGACGCTTTGCTTGTTCTGGCAGTGCGGCAAAGGTGGCCCGCTTCTCCTTCACCACCTGCCACGGCGGCAAAGGTGTCGCGGGGGCGAGGCCGGCCAAGGCCGCGATCTCGCCCCAGATGGTGCGGGCCGTCACCTCCCGGTCCGACTCCATCAGGCGATCGGCGCCGCTGACGGTCACCGACACATGGTCGTCGTAGGCGAAGGCCCATTCGCCCACGGTGTTGATCATGCCCGTCATCCGGGGCATGCCCGCCGGCCGGTCCAGCCGGAAATGAACGTTCAGGATTGAGCGGTGTTCCGTCGGCGTCGTCAGGCCGGGCAGCAGGTCGGCCGCCACCCAAGCCGGCACTGCCAGAACCACCCGGTCGTCAGGCGCCAGCTCAATCGTTTCGGTTCCGAAATCAAGAGCTGTGGCCATCTGGTCCACGCGGGTGAGGGCGCGCAGGCGGCGGCGCCAGACGATGTCCGCGCCGTTCCGGGCCAGCCAGTCCAGGGCCGGGTCGACGAAGACCGGCGACAGGCCGCCGCTGGCCAGCAGCGGCTGGTAGGCGGCACCGCCTTGGGCCAGGGTCTCGCGGATGATGGCGCCGGCCAAGCCGGCGGCCGATTGCTCCGGCTCGGTGTTCAGGGCGGCCAGCAGCACGGGGCGGAAGAAGGTGTCCCAGGCGGTGCCCGAGCAGGCCAGCACCTCGCCGATGGGGGCCAGCGGATCAGCCCGCATCAGCTTCAGGCCCGCCAGGTAGTCCATGGCCTTGGTGCCGGGCACCCGGCGCGAGGGTACCAGAGCCCACCATGGCAGCTTGCCGTCGTTGGGGCGAACCTGCCAGCGGCGGCCGGTGGCGCCGTCCCAGAACCGGTATTCCACCTTCTCCAGCGCCGGCTCCTGCCCAGAGGGGTGTGTGGCGCGCAGGTAGGCCATGGCGGCGTGGTTGCCGCTGACCAGCAGGTGGCTGCCGTTGTCGATGCGAATGCCCAGGTTGGGTTCGTCATACGAGCGGCAGCGGCCGCCGGCCTGGGCCGCCGCCTCATACAGGCGCACGCGGCGCCCCGCCAGGGTCAGGCGCACGGCCGCGGCCAAACCAGCGAGGCCGGCGCCGATGACGTGGACGGTCGGCCCGGGGGAAGAAACGGGGATGGTCATCAGAACAGGAAAGCCTTCAGCACGATCCACAGCAGATGCGGCTTGGCGATGCGCACCTTGGGGCGTTCACCGGCCCAGCCGCGCACCAGCAGGCGGTCCAGATACACCTTGTACACGTCACGCATCAGGCGCGGGGCCCGGGCGGCCCGGCGGGGGGCGGCCGCCAGCAGGCGGTCGGCTTCGCGGAAATGCTCGGCGGCGCGCACCGCCAGGTCGCGGGCCACACCGTCGATGCGTGGGTCGGCCACCACTGTGGCGGGATCGGTGGCGGTGATGCCGTGCTGGCGCAGCAACTCCGCCGGCAGGTACAGCCGGTTGATGCTCGCGTCCTCATCCACGTCGCGCAGCACGTTGGTCAACTGCAGGGCGCGGCCCAGGTGGTGGGACAGGGCGACGCCGCTGTCCTCCGGCATGCCGAAGACGCGCACGGACAGGCGCCCCACGGCGCTGGCCACCCGGTCGCAATACAGGTCCAGGGTCGCCATGTCCGGCGCCTGGATGTCGGCGTCCAGGTCCATCTGCATGCCGTCGATGACGGCGATGAAATCCTCGTGCCGCAGGCCGAAGCGCAGCGTGGCGGCCTGCAGCCCGGCCAGTTTGGCGGGGCCCTGGCCCTGGCAGACGGCGGCGATATCATGCCGCCACGTGTCCAGCGCCTCGCGCCGCGCCGCCTTGGTGGCGGCTATGGTCGGGTCGTCGCCATCGGCGATGTCGTCCACCGCCCGGCAGAAGGCGTAGATGTGGAACATGGCGTCGCGTTCCGCCGGCGGCAGAACACGCATGGCGGTGTAGAACGAGCTGCCACTGGCGGATTTGGCCGCGGTTTCGTTCTGGCCCGGGAGATTGGGATTGGTTTCGGGCATCTCGGCGGCCACGCTCATGGCTTTTTCCCCACCGGCACCGCGCGGGTGCCGCCGCTCAGCCGCTGCCACAAGGTAGACAGGGTGGCGCGTGCAGCGATGCACAGCGTTTCCATCTTGCTCAGATGCACCCGGTCGGACAAGGGATCGCGGATCAGCAGCAGGCGCACCAGGCGGCGGGCCAGGCGCTGGATGATGGCCACCTCGATGGCCAGGCGCAGGTCGGCCACTTGGCTGGCCAGCGGTTCCGCCTGGTCCAGCAGGGCGTCGGTGCGCTTCGCCAGGTGGCGGACGATGTCCAGCAGGGCCGGTGGCGCCTGCGGTTCCAGCAGCACGTCGGGGGTCAGATCGCCGGCGATGAGCAGGGGCAGGGGGATGTAGACGCGGTCCAGCGCCTTCTTGTCCTTGCCGCAGTCCTGCAGGTGGTTGATGACCTGCAAGGCGGCGCACAGCGCGTCCGACGCCGGCCAGGTGTCCCGGCTCTCGCCATGCACATCCAGGACATAACGGCCCACCGGCATGGCGGAATACCGGCAATAGTCCATCAGGTCGTCCCAGTCGGTGTAGCGCAACTGGGTGACGTCGCGGCGGAAGGCGATTAACAGATCCTGGGCATGCTGGTCGGACAGGCCGCGCTGGCGCAAGGCCTCGCGCAGGGCCACGGCCTCCGGCTCGTTCTCCCGCTCGCCGCGCAGGCTGGCGCCCATGGCGTCCAGCAGCTTCAGCTTCATGTCCGGCGCCAGCACGGGGCTGTCCGACACGTCGTCGGCCACCCGGGCAAAGGCGTAATAGGCCATGACGGGCGCGCGCGCGTCCTGGCGGATGATCAGCGAGGCGACGGGAAAGTTCTCGTCCTTGTGGCCCTTGCCGGTGCGGTGGTTGGCTGCCGTCATGGGGCGGTGTTTCCGTTCTGGCCCGTACCTTGTTGGCCCGTACTGGGTTGGTCCGCCGCTACCGGGGCGGACTGCACATGTTGGGCTTGGGCGCGCCCCTTCCACATGCCGCCACGGCCCATCCAGTGCTGAACCGCGCTGTCCACGGTCCACACGGTATAGACGATGCCGATCAGCGGCAAGGTGACGGCCCGCATAGGCGACAGGCGATAGAACGCCTGGATGGGGGCGAAGCTGGCCAGCATCAGACCCACCGCGAGTGCGCCGAAGATGCCCGCCGCCTCGCGGTCGAACAAGGCCAGCAGCACCGGCGCCACATAGGTCAGCAGCATGCCCAGGACGGTGCCCGCCAGCAGCACCGGGGAATAGTTCAACTGCGCGTAGGCGCTACGGATAACCATGCGGCGGATGTCGTCCACCTTGTCGTAGGCGCGCAGGCTGACGGCCCGGTCGCTGAGGCCCAGCCAGATGGACCCCTGGGTCTTCAGGCGGCGGCCCAGGGCGCAATCATCGATCAGGGCGTCGCGGATGCTGTCGATGCCGCCGGCGCGCGCCAACGCCTGGCGGTCCACCAGCATGCAGCCGCCGGCCGCCGCCGCGACGGTGGAGCCGCTGTCGTTCACCCGGCCAAAGGGGTATAGCATCTGGAAGAAATAGATGAAGGCCGGGATGAAGGCCCTCTCCGCCCAGCTTTGGCAGCGCAGCTTGGCCATCAGGCTGACCAGCACGCGGTTTTCCGTCTGGGCGCGGGTGACCAGGCGGGTCAGCGTGTCGGGGGCGTAGGCGATGTCGGCGTCGGTCAGCCACAGATAATCGGGCGGGAAGTCGCCTTCCTGGGCATGATTGATGCCTTGCCGCACCGCCCACAGCTTGCCCGTCCAGCCGGGTGCCAGCTCCGCCCCGGTCAGGACGGTGAGCGTTGCGGTGGAACCGGACGTTTCCGCCGCGTGGCGGGCCAACTCGGCGGTGCCGTCGTCGCTGCCGTCATCGACCAGGATGATGCTCAGGTGGCCCGGATAGTCCTGCGCGCCCAGGGAGGCGATGACCTGGGCGATGCCATCGGCCTCGTTCCGGGCCGGGATGACGGCGGTGACGGAGGGCCAGCCGCCCTCCAACCCGCCATGGCTCACCGTGGGGCCACTGGGCAGTTGCCCCGGCTTGTTGGCCGGCGCCAGCGCCATGTCGTCGCGTTCCAGGCCCAGCCAGAACAGGCCCCGGGCGAAGACCAGGACCACCCAAACCGCCAGGCTGATGACGCCGATGAGGAAGATCAGGCTCATGCAAGATACCCCGCGGTCTTGAACCAGGTGAGGGCGTCGGCCAGGGCCTCGCCATAGGGACGGGCGGTATAGCCCAGCTCGGCCTCGGCCTTGGCCGAGGAAAAGAACATGCGGTACTTGGACATGCGCAGGCCGTCCACGGTCACGAACGGTTCCCGCTTGGTGATCTTGGCCACGGCCTCCGCCACCACGGCGATGGGCAGGATCAGGCCGCGCGGCACCGCCACGGTGGGCGGCTTGCGGCCCACCAGGCGCGCGATGTCCGCCAGCATCCGCTGCAGGGAAACATCCTGCCCGCCCAGGATGTAGCGCTCGCCCACCCGGCCCTTCTCGAAGGCCAACAGATGGCCCTCGGCCACATCGTCCACATGTACCAGGTTCAGGCCGGTGTCGACGAAGGCCGGCATCTTGCCGGTCGCGGCCTCGACGATGATGCGGCCGGTGGGCGTGGGGCGCAGGTCGCGGGGGCCGATGGGGGTGGACGGGTTGACAATGACGGCGGGCAGGCCATCCTTCGCCACCATGTCCAGCACGGCCTGTTCCGCCAGGATCTTGCTGCGCTTGTAGGCGCCGATTGCGGCGTCCGGCGCCATCACCGCGCGCTCGTCCACCGCCACGCCGTCGGTGCGCGGCGCCAGCACGGCGACGCTGCTGGTGTAGACGACCCGGCGCAAACGGTGTTCCAACGCCAGTTCCATGATGGCGCGGGTGCCGCGCAGGTTGTTCTGGACGATCTCTTCCGGGTTGGGCGCCCACAGGCGGTAATCGGCCGCCACATGCAGCAGTGCGTCCGCTCCCGCCATGCCGCGCGCCAGGCTGGCGCGGTCGTTCAGGTCGCCTTCCACCACCCTCACATCCAGGCCGGCCAGGTTGGTGGGCGGGGTGGCCGGCCGCTTCAGGACCGTGACGTCATGGCCCCGGGCCAGGGCCACACGGGCCACGGCCGCGCCGACGAATCCCGTCGCCCCGGTGATGAACAGTCGCTGCTTGTCGGCCATTGGCCTTCCGGTCCCCTATCACGCCCCAATCGGCGCCCATCGAACGGCGCGGACCATATCACTTCCGCAGTGCGGAGTGAAAAGGGTTGGGCGCAGGCGCCCTGCGGATGGCTGGCTTGCTGCGGCGCGTATGCCACAGGGAGGGCCATTTCCGCGAGGTGGGTTGCCGCCAGTCCTGCAAGTATTTAATGATATATTAACGAATGGCGGGGGTCGTCATTATGTATATGACGCACCGCACAACATCGATCGCCCGTACTAGGCCATCTCCTGCCGATTAAAAGGCTATCTGACCGTTCGGTTATACGGGTCAATACTGATTGACCTCCCGGTCCGGATGCACTCTGCTCATGAGTGTAGGAGAGGCTGGCGGTGTCATGCGGATGCCGTTGGTTGAATTTCCAGCAAGCGAGGTGGGTTGTCCCGGGGCGTTAGGCCCTGCGGGACCGTGAACGATCCGGGGGATTTGAGAAATGCGCCTGAAGGTCCAGTTGTTGTTGCCCGTCATTGGTATCGCCGCGCTGGGCGGCGTCCTTGTGTCCGCCGGCCAGATGAGTCAAGACCGGACAGCGCGGGTAGCCCTTTCCTTGGACCAGGCGCGCACCGCGCTGGTGCAGGCCGCCGATGTGCGGGCCCTCAGCCGCGCGATTCAGCGCGACGCCCTGAACACCCTGCTGGAACCGGGGGCGGATCGCGGCGCCTTTGTGCAGCGCGCCTCATCGCGGCTGACGGAAATGGCCGGCTTGGTCACCGCCCTGCGCGACCACGCCGCCGACGCGGCGTTCCTGGCGCCCCAGGCCCAGGCGCTGACCGAGATGACCGGCCTGGTGACGGCGGTGCGGACGGGTGATGAGACCGACGCCTTGGCGCGGCTGCGCACCCGGGTGGGCCCGGCCGATGCCCAGGCCGACACTTTGGCCCAGTCCTTCATCACCGCGCGCGGTCTGGAGATGGACAGCCTGGCGGCGGACGCCGGCCGCCTGCGGGCGCAGGCTGAGCGTCTGTCGGCCTGGGATGCGGTGCTGGGCATGACGGGCGCCTTGATGGCGAGCGCCCTGTTCCTGCTGCTGGTGCTGCGCCGCCCGCTGGCGCGCTGGCTCGGGGCCGGCAACGACGATTTGCGCGCGGTCATGGCCGCGGCGGAGCGGGGTGATGAACTGGGCGATTGGGCCCGCGCCCTGGTGGCATTGCGCACCCAGGCTGCGGAGCGGGGACGGCGTCCCGCCCGCGATGCCGTGGCCCCGGCCCACAAGGCGCTGGCTGCCTGATACCCTTCCGTTTGGCAGTGTAGGGGGCGCGGACTTCCATCGAGTCCGCGCCCTTTTTTTTCACGCCTTGCGGTCGCACAGCGGGCGGGGCAGGGCCCCCTCCAGCAACTGGGTGATGTGCCGGTCCATCCAGCCCGCTTCATCCAGCGGGCTGAAGCGAATCAGCAGGCGGGTATAGAGCGCGCCGTACATGGCCTCGACCAGCGTTTCGACATGCAGGTCGCCGCGGAACTCGCCATTGCTTTTGCCCCGCTCAATGATATCGCGCAGGCGCTGGCGCCGCGGCTCCACCACCTTTTCATGATAGACTTTCAGGGTCGCGGGGTCGTTTTGCCCGGCCAGCACGATGCTGGCCACCACCCGGCCGGTGGCGCCGGCGAAGCTGCGGGCGATGCCTTGCAGCATGGTGCGCAGGTCGGCCACCGCCGATGCCGTGCTGGGGGTGGGCACCGTCAGCTCCGCATGGGCCAGCAGCGCTTCCATGGCCAGGGCCCCCTTGCCTGGCCACCAGCGGTAAATTGTCGTCTTCGCCGTGCCGGAACGGGCGGCCACCCCCTCGATGGTGAACCGTTCCAGACCATTTTCCTCCAGCAATTGGAAGGCGGCGTCCAGGATGGCGTCCCGCGCCTGGTCTGATCGGGGCCGCCCTGGCCCCCGCATGGCTTTATCCGTCACCCTCTCTCCTCACTCTCACTATGAAGCCCCGGTTATTAAGCCGGCCCCTTGTTGGCCGGGGCCGGTCTGTGACGCTCATCGCACCGTTTGGGACAGGAAACGCTACACAGCGTTTCGTTTGTCGCAGTGCTCCTGGCGCCGGTTCCACACTACCTTACACTTACGAAACGGACCATAGCGAAATGGTCCTTCCCGCCGACCCCGGTTCGTCGTCCGGCCACCGCTCGTGGCTCGGAACGCCCCCGGTCGTCCCTGCGGGTTCCAGAATCAAGGAGAGTAGTCGTGAGCGGGGTTGTAAAGAAGTCTTCCGTTAAAGTATTGGCCGGCGCGGTCGCCGCCGTGGCGCTTTTGGGCGGGGCGGCGGTGGGCGGCAATTACTATTGGAAGACCGGGCGCTTCCTCGAATCCACCGATGATGCCTATGTCCAGGCGGATTACACCACAGTCGCGCCCAAAGTTTCCGGTTACATCGCTGAGGTGTTGGTGGAGGACAACCAACCGGTGAAGGCCGGCCAGGTGCTGGCCCGCATCGACGACCGTGATTTCCGCACGGCGCTGGACCAGGCCAAGGCCGACGTGGCCACGGCCGAGGCGGATATCCGCAACATCCAGGCCCAGCGGGTGCAGCAGCAGGCGGTGGTGGCCCAGGCCCAGGCGGCGCTGGCCGCCGACCAGGCCAACCTGACCTTCGCCCGTCAGGACCGCGACCGCTATCGCGACCTGATGAAGACCGGCTTCGGCACGGTGCAGCGCGCCCAGCAGACCGAGGCGGCGGTGACCGACAAGGCAGCCGGCCTGCAGCGCGACCAGGCGGCGTTGGTGGCGGCGCAAAAGCAGGTGGACGTGCTGGCCACGGCGGAGGCCAAGGCGGCCACGGTGCTGGACCGCGCCCAGGCTGTGGCCCGCCAGGCCGAACTGAACCTGTCCTACACCACCATCGCCGCGCCTATCGACGGCACGGTGGGTGCCCGCAGCCTGCGCGTGGGCCAATTGGTCCAGGCCGGCACCCAGCTCATGGCGGTGGTGCCCCTGTCCCAGGTCTACGTCCTGGCCAATTTCAAGGAAACCCAGCTGACCGAGGTGCGCCCCGGGCAGCCGGTGCAGGTGACGGTCGACAGCTTCCCCGGCACCACCCTGAAGGGCCGGGTCGACAGCCTGTCGCCCGCCAGCGGCACCAGCTTCGCCCTGCTGCCGCCGGACAACGCCACCGGCAACTTCACCAAGATCGTGCAACGTATCCCGGTGAAGATCGTGCTGGATGAGGGGCAGCCGCTGGCGGGCTTGCTGCGGCCCGGCATGTCGGCCGAGCCGGTCATCGATACCCGGACTCAACCCGCCGGGGCGCCCCAGGCGCCGCAATTGGCCAAGTCCACCTCCGGTCGTTATCCCATGGCCCGTTGAGGGCCGCTTCCGATCGCTAAAGGCGCTTCACGCCATGGCCCCCTTCGACAACGCCCACACCCACGGCACCCCGGCCGCCGGCGGCAACCTCCCCCGCACCCTGCCGCCGGCCCGCGGCCCGGCTCCGTCCCAGGACGGCAGCCGGGCCGCCCTTTCCTCGACGCCCGCTGCCGACACCGTGTCGTTCAAGACCTGGCTGGCCGTGCTGGGTTCGGTCCTGGGCGCTTTCATGGCGGTGCTGAACATCCAGATCGTCAACGCCTCGCTGGCCGACATCCAGGGCGGCATCGGTGCCGGCGTGGATGATGGTGGCTGGATCGCCACCGCCTACCTGATTGGCGAGATCATCGTCATCCCGCTGTCGGGTTTCCTCAGCCAGGTGTTCAGCGTGCGCCGCTACCTGATCACCAACACGGTGCTGTTCCTGGTTTTCTCCGTCGCCTGCGCCTTCGCCCAGAACCTGCAGCAGATGATCGTGCTGCGCGCCATCCAGGGCTTCTGCGGCGGCGTGCTGATCCCCATGGCCTTCACCCTGATCATCACCCTGCTGCCGAAATCGCGGCATCCGCTGGGCCTGGCCCTGTTCGCCTTGACCGCCACCTTCGCCCCGGCCATCGGCCCCACCATCGGCGGCTACCTGACCGAGACCTACGGCTGGAAATACATCTTCTACATCAACCTGGTGCCGGGCGTGTTCATGGTCGCGGCCCTGTGGGCCTCGCTGGAGCGGGCGCCCCTGCGCCTCGGCCTGCTGCGCCAGGGCGACTGGTGGGGCATCGCCACCATGGCCGTGGGCCTGGCCAGCCTGCAGACGGTGCTGGAGGAGGGCAACAAGGACGACTGGTTCGGCTCCGCCTACATCATGCGGCTGGCCCTCATCGCCGCCGTCGCTCTAGGCGCCTTCCTGGTTATCGAGCTGAAGGTCGACAAGCCCTTGCTGAACCTGCGCCTGCTGGCGCGGCGCAATTTCGGCCTGGGCATCGTCGCCAATGCATTGCTGGGCGTGGTGCTCTACGCCTCCTCCTACCTGCTGCCGCGCTATCTGGGGCAGATCCAGGGCTATAACGCGCAGCAGATCGGGTCCGTCATGGCCTGGGTGGGGCTGCCGCAGCTGGTGCTGATTCCGCTGGTGCCCATGCTCATGAAGCGCTTCGACGCCCGTTGGCTGGCGCTGGTGGGCGCGGCCATCTTCGCCGGCAGCAATTTCATGAACATCCACCTGTGGCTGGGCAGCGCCGCCGATCAGTTGTTCTGGCCCAACATCGTCCGCGCCTTCGGCCAAGCCCTGGTCATGACGCCCCTGTCGGTGGTGGCCACCGGCGGTATCGAGAAGGAGAACGCGGGCTCCGCCTCCGGCCTGTTCAACATGATGCGCAACCTGGGCGGCGCTGTGGGCATCGCCCTGACCCAGACCTGGCTGACCAAACGCGAACAGTTCCATTCCAACGTCATGACCGGCCAGGTCAGCCTGTTCGGCGAAAGTACCCGCCAGCATCTGGCCATGTTGCAGCAGAAGTTCATGGACCACGGCGTGCCCGATGCCTTCACCGCTTGGCGCCAGGCGGTGGCGGAGGTGGATGCCGGTATCCGGGCCCAGGCCTGGCTGATGGCCTACAGCGACGCCTTTTTCTTTCTGGGCAGCGCCATGGCCCTGTCGGCGGTCGCCATCCTGTTCCTGAAGAAGGCCGCCGCCGGGGCGGATGCCGGCGGTGCGCATTGAGGCGGGGTGCGGCAATTCGACAGCATCGCCGCCGACAGGAAGGCTTCTAGGCCGCAGTGATAGGTCCTAACAAGGTTCCCTATCCAAAGGTTAAGTCCGGCCATGTCGAAAGGCATATCTGTCAGGGGTCGCGCGCCGGCGATCCCCCCGTCCCACCCCTTGGCGGCTCAGCCATGAGCCCCTTTTTCCTCAACGCCAGGACGTCGCCCGACGCGACGCTGATCACCCCCCAGGGGCCGGGCCTGTTGCCCTGGCTGGGGGAGGCCTGGCGCACCCGGCGCATCGCCCTGATGCTGGCGCGGCGCAGCCTGAAGGCCCGCTATCGTCAGACCTGGCTGGGGGCGGGCTGGGCCATCCTGCAGCCCCTGCTGCTCATGCTGGTCTATTGGGGGATTTTCGGCCATCTGCTGGGCGTGCCTACGGGGGGCGACGTGCCCTATCCCGTGTTCGCCTTCACCGGTCTGGTGCTGTGGCAGTTCTTCTCGCGCGCGCTGATGGACGCCAGTGCCAGCATCCTGCACCAGGCCCATTTCGTCACCAAGGTCTACTTTCCCCGGCTGCATATGCCCCTGGCCTCACTGATGGTGGCCGCGGTGGACATGGCGGCGGGCCTGGCCTGTCTGGTGGTGCTGCTCGCCGCCTTCCAAATCTGGCCGCAGCCGCGCTGGCTGTTGCTGCTCGGGCCGTTGGTGCTGCTGCTGGTTACCGGTGCCGGCGCCGCGCTGTTGTTGTCCGCCCTGGTGCTGCGCTTCCGCGACGTGGGCCACCTGCTGCCCCTGACGACCCAGGTGCTGATGGTGGCGGCCCCCGTGATCTATCCCGCCCATCTGGTGCCCGGGGTGATGGGGGCGGTCTACCGCCTGAACCCCATGGTGACGGTGATCGAGGGGGCGCGGGCCGCCCTGCTGGGTAGTCCGGCGCCGGATCTGGTGCCCGCCCTGTTGTCCGTGCTGTTGGCTATCGGCCTGCTGATGCTGGGCCTCCGCGCAGTCCGGCGTACCGAGCCCGCCATGGCCGATCTGATCTGAAGGGTTTCCCCAATGACCTTGTATACGTTCGACGGGGCGCTGGGCGCCAGGATCCGCGAGTCCCACCGTTTGGCCGACGCCCTGCCGCCGCCGGCGGTGGAGGTGCGCCACCTGTCCAAGCGCTATGGCGGCGGCGGTCGCGGCGGCATGATCTATGATCTGCTGGCCGGACGCCGATCGAGGCAAGCCGAACCAGCCGGCTTCTGGGCGCTGGACGACCTCAGTTTCACCGTGCCCCAGGGGGGTGTGCTGGGCATTATCGGCCGCAACGGGTCCGGCAAGACGACCCTGATGCGCATCCTGTCGCGCATCACTGCGCCCACGAAGGGGGAGGCCCTGGTGCGCGGCCGCGTGGGCGCCTTGCTGGAGATCGGCTCCGGTTTCCACCCTGAACTGACGGGGCGGGAGAACATCGATTTCAGCGGCGCCATCCTGGGCATGACCGAGAGCGAGGCGCGCGAGGCGGTGGATGCCATTATCGACTTCGCCGAGATCACGGATTTCCTGAACACTCCGGTGAAGCACTATTCCATCGGCATGTACATGCGCCTGGCCTTCGCCGTCTCTTCCCATATCAGCAACGAGGTGCTGTTGCTGGATGAGATCCTGGCGGTGGGCGACGAGCGCTTCCAGGACAAGTGCCGCAGCCGCATCAAGCAACTGTGCGGCGAGGGCCGCACCGTGCTGATCATCAGCCACACCAGCGCCCTGCTGGAGGAGGCGTGCGACAGCCTGCTGGTGCTGGAAAAGGGCCGCAAGGTCTTCCTGGGCGATCCCTACGCCGGCATCGACTTCTACCACCGTGACATCCTGCGCCTGCCACCGGGTGCACGCCTGGGCGCCAACGGCCGCCCCTATCGCGCCGCCATCAATGTCGGCCGCATCCGGGGCTGGCGGCGGGGGTGAGGCGCCGGGCCCGGCGTTGACCCGCGCGCCGGGCATGCCGGGGGATCGCCCAGGCCAACGCCGGAAAGGTTGCCTCTTTGGCCAGATAGTTTTAGAAATTGGCCCCAGTCAGGTAACAATCTTTCAGGATCTGGTTCCGTGCCCCAGCTTCGCTCCCGCACCACCACCCATGGCCGTAACATGGCCGGCGCCCGTGGCCTCTGGCGCGCCACAGGCATGACGGATGCCGATTTCGGCAAGCCCATCGTGGCCATCGCCAATTCCTTCACCCAGTTCGTGCCCGGCCATGTGCACCTGAAGGATCTCGGCCAGCTGGTGGCGGGCGAGGTGGTGGCGGCCGGCGGCGTGGCCAAGGAATTCAACACCATCGCCGTGGATGACGGCATCGCCATGGGCCACGCCGGCATGCTGTACAGCCTGCCCTCGCGCGAGGTCATCGCCGACGCCGTGGAATACATGGTCAACGCGCATTGCGCCGACGCTTTGGTCTGCATCTCCAACTGCGACAAGATCACGCCCGGCATGCTGATGGCGGCCCTGCGCCTCAACATCCCCACTGTGTTCGTCTCCGGCGGGCCCATGGAGGCCGGCAAGGCCCCCGTGCATGGCGAGATCCGCTCCGTCGACCTGATCGACGCCATGGTGGCGGCGGCCGACGACAGTGTCAGCGATGCCGAGGTCCAGGCGCTGGAGCAGAACGCATGCCCCACCTGCGGCTCCTGCTCCGGCATGTTCACCGCCAATTCCATGAACTGCCTGGTGGAGGCCCTGGGCCTGGGCCTGCCCGGCAACGGCACGGTGCTGGCCACCCACGCCGACCGCAAGGCCCTGTTCCTGCGGGCCGGGCGCACGGCGGTGGAGATCGCCAAGCGTTGGTACGAACAGGACGACGCCAGCGTCCTGCCCCGCTCCATCGCCACGTTCGAGGGTTTTGAGAACGCCATCGCCCTGGACATCGCCATGGGCGGGTCTACCAACACCGTGCTGCACCTGCTGGCCGCGGCCTATGAGGGTGGTGTTGATTTCACCATGGCCGACATCGACCGCATGTCGCGTCGGGTGCCCCACCTGTGCAAGGTGGCGCCGTCCTCGGCCACCGTACATATCGAGGACGTGCACCGCGCCGGCGGCATCATGGGCATCCTGGGGGAACTGGACCGCGCCGGCCTGCTGCACCGCGACGTGCCCACCGTGCACGCCCCCACCATCGGGGCGGCCGTGGACCGCTGGGACATCACCCGCGCCAACGATGCCGACATTAGCGAGTTCTACGCCGCTGCCCCCGGCGGCGTGCGCACCACCCAGGCCTTCAGCCAGGCGTCGCGCTACACCAGCCTGGACCGCGACCGCGTGAACGGCATCATCCGCAGCAAGGAGAACGCCTTCAGCCAGGACGGCGGCTTGGCCGTGCTGTACGGCAACCTGGCGGTGGATGGCTGCATCGTGAAGACGGCGGGCGTGGACCCGGCGGCCCTGACCTTCACCGGCAAGGCCCGCGTGTTCGAAAGCCAGGACGACGCCGTTTCCGCCATCCTGGGCAACCGGGTTCAGGCGGGCGACGTGGTGCTGATCCGCTATGAGGGCCCGCGCGGCGGTCCCGGCATGCAGGAGATGCTGTATCCCACCAGCTATCTGAAGTCCAAGGGCCTGGGCAAGGTCTGTGCCCTGGTGACCGATGGCCGCTTCTCCGGCGGCAGCTCCGGCCTGTCCATCGGCCACGTCTCGCCCGAGGCGGCGGAGGGCGGCACCATCGGCCTGGTGGAGGAGGGCGACCGCATCGTCATCGACATCCCCAACCGCAGCATCCACCTGGATGTGGAGGATGCGGAGCTGGAGCGCCGCCGCGACGCCATGAAGGCCAAGGGCGCCAAGGCCTGGAAGCCCGCCACCCGCGACCGCAAGGTCTCCGGCGCGCTCAAGGCCTACGCCCACTTCGCCACCTCCGCCTCGCGCGGCGCGGTGCGGGATACGTCGGGGATTTGATCCGGGCCACGACAGTGACATGAGGTTGATTCCTCATGTCGCTGTCGGCATGGCTGTATCCGCGGGCGGCGTCCTGCGCCTGAAGCCGCTTACCCTTCCGCCTCGCCCCACACCAGGAACAGGCCGACATCGCCGGGGAAGCCGTTGGGGAAGTCCAGGACGCGGGCGATCAGGCTGAAGCCCGCCGGTTGCAGCTCGTGGTGCCAGCGCTGGTAGATCTCGGCCGCCTCGCCGCGCAGGGTGCGGGGCCAGTCCGGCTCCGGGGCGTTGATGGCGCGGGCGCCGTCGCTGCACAGGTCGGCCGGGAAGCGCAGCAGCAGGAATTCCTTCTCGCCCCGGGCGGCCGCGTCATGCGCGCCCTCCAGCAGCTTGTGCCAGGCATGGTCGGCCACATGATGGTCGATCAGTTCCTGCACCTTCTCCTGCCGGCGGGCCAGCGCCTCCTTGCGCTGCTCGGCCAGGTGGCGGGCGGATTCATCATGGAAATTGCCCACCAGGTGGCGGAAGTCGGCGGCGCGGAACAGGGGCTCATGTGCCGGTTCCCGGGCGGGCGCCGGCGCGGGCTGCGGTGCCTTCCGCTCCCACCGCTGGAACAGGCCGGAGCGGTGCGCCGGCTCCGTCTTCTCGGCCGGTTCTGCCGCCAGCACCTTCAGCAGGTCGGCGCGCGACACGATGCCCACCAGCGATCCGTCCAGCACCACCGGCACCCGCTTGATGCCGTGGGTGATCAGCAGCCGGGCGATATCGGTGGTGTCGGTGTTGATGTCGACGGTGATGACCGGGGCGGCCATGACGTCGCGGGCGGTGCGTTCCCGCTTCTGCACCTCCGCCCAATAGGCGGGCAATTGCTCACCCTCCGCCACCAGGGCCAGCCACCAGTCGCGCCGCGCCTCATGGGCGGCACCCGCTTCTTCCCGGTCGATCAGGTCGCCTTCGCTGACCATGCCGATGACGCCGCCGTGGCTGTCCACCACCGGCGCGGCGCTGACACCCCGTTCCAGCAGCAAGGCGGCGATGCGGCTGACCGGCGTGTCTGGCGTCACGGTCAGCACATTTTCGGTCATTACGTCATGGGCGCGCATGGGGCGGCTTTCCTGTCATGATGGGTCCGTGCCGAAAAAGATAACCCAATGAAAGGACGGCCGTCTTTGCGCTGCATCATAGCCAGGGGAGCACTTCCCCCAATGCGCCGGACGCCTGTCCTTTGGTAAGATTCTGCCGCGCGCCGTCCCTGTCAGGGTTGGGCCGTGGCTGTCAGATCCACCGTCACCGCCACGGCCAGGTCCACCGACCGGCCCTTGCTGAACAGGCCATGGCCGCCGACGTCATAGTTGGTGCGCACCAGATCCAGCCGGCCCACGGCGTGGGCCTTGCCGTCGGTGAGGTCCAGGGTGAAGGGCAGGGTCACGTCCTTCTTGATGCCACGGATGGTCAGGGTGCCCACCGCCTCATACTGGTTGCCGCCCAGGGCGCGGAAGGTCGTGGCTTCGAACACCGCGTCGGGAAAGGCGTGGACGTTGAACCAGTCTTCGCCCGGCAGGGCCTCGTCTTTTTCCGCGTCGCCAATGAGGGCGCTGCCCATGGCGATGGTCACCTTGGCGTGTCCGGCGGCCGGGGTGGCGGGGTCGAAGTCGATGGCGGCATCCCAGGTGCCGAAGCGGCCGGTGAATTCCTTGCCGCTCTGGTGACCGATGAAGCCCAGCTGGCTCTGGGCCTTGTCCACGGTCCAGGGGGCGGCGCCCGCCGGGGTGGACATCAGGGGCGACAGCAACAGGGCGGCCAGGGCTGGGATCAGAAAAGACGGGCGCAGGGTCACGGGCGACAACCTCCAGGACATGCCGATTTGGCGGCGGGTATCCGATAATAATCGAGGCGTCGGCGGTGGCGTCTGCGACCTTGCGTAGCATACAGCGTAAGCAAAAACCCCGAACGCGATGGCGTCCGGGGTCCTCTTATCTTGCCGTTTACTGGGTTACGGCTTACTTGGTGGTCGCATTCAGGTCCACGGTGACGCTGACGGCCAGGGCCACCATCTTGCCATCGGACCAGGCGCCCTGGCCCACGCCGTAATCGGTGCGCACCAGGTCCAGTTTGCCCACCGCGTGGGCCTTGCCGCCCGCCACGTCCAGGGTGAAGGGCAGGGTCACGTCCTTCTTGATGCCGCGGATGGTCAGGGTGCCCACCGCCTCATACTGGTTGCCGCCCCCCTTGGCGGAACTGACCGATTTGAAGCTGGTGGCCTCGAACACCGCCTTGGGGAAGGCCTTGGTGCTGAACCAGTCGGCTTCGGGCAGGGATTGGTCCTTCTGCACGTCGCCGGTCTTGGCGCTGGCCATGTCGATGGTGACGGTGGCGTGGCCGGTCGCCGGGTTGGCCGGGTCGAAGTCGATGGTGGCGTCCCAGCGGGTGAACTGGCCGCTGAAGGCGGCACCGCTCTGGCTGCCGGTGAAGCCCAGCTTGCTGCGGGCGGTATCCACGGTCCAGCTGGCCGCGGCGGCCGGACCGGCCGCCAGCAGGGCGCCCAAGGCGGCGGCCCAGGCTGTGGTGGTGAGGAACTTCATGATGGGCATCCTCAGTCTTGGGAAAGGGCGGCCGGGGGACTTAGGCCCGGCGGCCGAAACGGGGAACCATGCGCAGCAGCACGTCATCCTTGACCAGGAAGTGATGGCGCAGCGCCGCCAGGGCGTGGACCACCACCAGGGCCACCAGGATCCAGGCGGCCAACTCATGCGCCTCCGACACCACGTCGTTGATCGGCGCCTTGTTTTCCAGGTCCGCCAGGACGGGCATATGCGGGAAGGGGATCAGGCCGTACAGCACGGTCGGGATGTTGAATTTCGAGGTGGAAACGACGGCCCAGCCGGTCAGCGGCATGCCCAGCAGCAGGGCGTACAGGCCGGCATGACCCAGATGGGCGGCGGCCTTTTCCCACAGCGGCATGTGGGCCGGCAGGGGCGGCGGACGGTGGGCCAGGCGCCAGGCCGCCCGGAACAGGGTCAGGGCCAGGACGGTGATGCCCACCGACTTGTGCAACTGGAACAGCTTGAACTGGTCGGGGGAGCCGGGCGGCAGCGACGTCATCGTCCAGCCCATGATCAACAGGCCCAGGATGGCGAGGACGGTCAGCCAATGGACCAGGATGGCCACGCTGTTGTAACGCGCCGCGACGGTCATGGTCCGGCTCCCCCTTCAGTCAGTTAAACGTCGCCCAGCATAACCTATTACTGGGCATAACCAAATTACTGGGCGCGATCGAACTCGCCGCTGATCAGCAGCTCGACCTCGTCGCTGACGTAGGGCACGTACTTGTCGACGCCGAATTCGGACCGCTTCACCTGCGCCTTGGCGTCGAAGCCGACGACATAGGCCTTGGTCATCGGGTTGGTGCCGCCGCCGTGGAAGCTGGCATCCAGGGTCACCGGCTTGGTCACGCCGTGCAGGGTCAGCTCACCGACGATCTTGCCGGTGGTGGCGCCGGTCACCTCGATCTTGGTGGCCTTGAAGGTGGCGGTGGGGAACTTGGCGGTGTCGAAGAAGTCCGGGCTGTTCAGGTGCTCATCCAGCTTCGGGTTGGCGGTGGACAGGCCCTTCACGTTGATGGTCACGTCCAGCTTGCTCTTGGCCGGGGCCTTGGGGTCGAAGTCCAGCGTACCCTCCAGGTCCGGGAAGGCGCCGTAATAGGTGGAGAAGCCGAAGTGGGTGATGGCGAACACCACCTTGGCGTGGCTCTTGTCCAGGGTGAAGTGGCCGCCCTCGACCTTGGTCAGGTCGGTCGTGGCCTGGGCCAGGGCGGTCGCGGGGGCGGCGGCCAGCAGGGCGGCGGCCAGCATCAGGGCGGGAATGCGCTTCATGGGATGTTCCTTGGGAAAAGCAGGCCGGATGGCCGGGGAAGGGGGACCGGCCATCACCCGTAAGAAGGGCGATGGCCGGCGTTACGGGCTTAATCTAGGTCGCCCCGCCTCCGCCCACAATCAAGGAAGCCTGGAATTCATTGTTCCATTCGTCGCACCAATCCCGCGGTCCTTGCGGCGATTTCACACGCCATGCGGGGTTTTATGGCGCCGCCAAAGGGCGTAGGGTCTGCCTGCCCGCCCGCCTGGGGCGGCCTCCCAGGGCGCGCGATGGCGCCCGTTTTGCCGAAGGATGGCCTGATGAGCGAACGAACCACCGCCTTGAAAGCGGCCCTGGCCCTGGCCGGTGCCCTGACGGCCCTCAGCAGCGGCGCGCAGGCGCACGTCGGCCCCGCGCCAGAGGGCATGGAGAAGTGCTACGGCATCGCCAAGGCGGGCGAGAATTCCTGCGCATCGGCCGCCGGCACCCATGATTGCGGCGCCCTGTCCAAGGTGGACTACGACGGCCAGGAGTTCCTGGACGTGGAGAAGGGCAGCTGCCGCGCCATGGGCGGCAAGCTGAAGCCGTTCAAGGGCATCGGCAAGGCGCCGCGTCCGGTGGCCCCCAAGGCGGATGCGCCCAAGGCTGCCGTACCCCAGGCCGCCCCGCCCAAGACAGCGCGGGACTGAGATGCCCGAGGGCGCCGCCTCCCTGGTCACGCTGCCGCGCCGGGCTGGCGTCGGCCTGCGCCATCCCCACGTGCCGGCCTTCCTGGAAGGGGAACGGCCGGACATCGCCTGGATCGAGGTGCACAGCGAGACGTATCTGGTGGCGGGCGGCCCCCGCCTGGCGGCGCTGGAGGCCATCCGGCGCGACCATGCCCTCTCCTGCCATGGCGTCGGCCTGTCGCTGGGCAGCGCCCGGGGGCTGGACGCCACCCACCTCGCCAACCTGCGGCGCCTGTATGATCGCCTGCAGCCGGAGCAGATCTCCGACCATCTGGCCTGGACCGGCACGGACGGCGCCTATCTCAACGACCTGCTGCCCTTGCCCCTGACGGCGCACACGCTGGATGTCGTGGCGGCCAATGTCGCCCATGCCCAGGACGTGCTGGGCCGCCGGCTGCTGGTGGAGAATCCCTCCCTCTACATGCCCCTGACCCTGCCGCCGGGGGTGGAGGCGATGCCCGAGCCGCAGTTCCTGGCGGAACTGGCGGCGCGCACCGGCTGCGGCCTGTTGCTGGACGTGAACAATGTCGCGGTCTGCGCCCATAATCTCGGTTTCGACGCCGCGCGTTACCTGGCGGATTTCCCCCTGGCGGCGGTGGGGGAAATCCATGTGGCCGGCCACCGGCGCGAAGCCTTCGCCCCCTGGGTGGGGCCGGATGCCCGTGCCGACGGCGTCGTGCTGATCGACGATCACGCCAGCCGGGTGTCCGACGGCGTGTGGGATCTGCTGGCCGGGGTGCTGGCCCGCACAGGTCCCTTGCCTGTGCTGGTGGAATGGGACATGGACCTGCCGCCCCTGGAGGTGCTGCTGGGCGAAGCCGCGCGGGCCCAGTCCCTCCTGGATGCCGTTCAGGCGAAGGTGGCGCATGCTTGAGGCCTTTCAGGCGCAGATGCAGCGGGCCCTGCTGGCCCCCGCCGGGGAGTCCCGTGGAACAGGCGTGGACCTCGCCCCCGGCCCGGTGGCCGAGGCGCGGCTGAAGATCTACCGCGCCAATGTGCAGCAATCCCTGGCGGAGGCGTTGGCCGCCGCCTTTCCCATCACCCTGCGGCTCATGGGCGTGCCCGCCTTTCGCGCGGTGGCGCTGGATTTCGTGCGCGCCCATCCGCCCGCGCGACCGCAACTGGCGGCTTATGGCGGCGATTTTCCGGCGGCGCTGGTGCCCCTGGATGCCGGCGCCGCCGACATGGCCCGCCTGGAATGGGCGGTGATGGAGGCCTATTTCGCCGCCGACGCGTCATCGCTGACGGCGGAACAGTTGGCGGCCTTCCCGCCCGGCGACTATGCCCAGTTGCGCTTCGCCCCCCACCCCGCCGCCCGCTTAGTCTGGCTGGGCCACGACGTGCTGCCGCTGTGGCGCCAGGCGCAGGCGGATGAGGACTTGGAACTGTCGGCGCCTGAGTCCGGGGTGGGCGAGATCCTGGTGTTGCGCCCGGCTGAAGGCATCGTCTGCGTGGCGCTGCCGCCGGGGGCCGCGGCGGCCATCCAGTCCCTGCTGGACGGCGAGACGCTGGAACAGGCGGCGGTGGCCGGCCTGGCGGTGGAGCCGGCGCTGGACCTGCAGGCCATGCTGCACATGCTGCTGGCCCAGGGGGCCCTGGCCGGGGCGAGCCTCTGATCAGCCCCGGCGGCGCGCCAGGGCCAGCCACAGCCCACCGCCCAGGGCGGAGAGCAGGGACCCGCCGAAAACGCCCAGCTTGGCCTCCCCCGCCAGGCCCGCGTCGGGGAAGGCCAGGCCGGCGATGAACAGGCTCATGGTGAAGCCGATGCCGCACAGCATGGCGATGCCATAGAGTCCGCCCCAGGAAACCTGCGCCGGCAGCTTGGCGATGCCCAGGCGCACGGCGGCGACCGTGAAGGCGAAGACGCCCACCTGCTTGCCCAGGAACAGGCCCAGGGCGATGCCCAGCGGCACGGGGTCCAGCAGGCTGGACCAGCCCAGGCCCTGGAAGCTGACACCGGCGTTGGCGAAGCCGAACAGGGGCAGGACCCCGAAATAGACGAGGGGGTGCAGCGCCTCTTCCAGCCGGTGCAGCGGCGACGGCCCGGCGTCCTCCTCTTCCTCGCTGCCCTCGGATGAATCGCCGAGGGGAATGGTCAGCGCCAGTAGCACCCCCGCCATGGTGGCATGGATGCCGGAGCGCAGCACCGCCACCCACAGGACCAGCCCCACCACCAGATAGGGCGCCAGCCGGCGCACCCCCAGGCGGTTCATGCCCACCAGCACGGCCAGCGCCAGGGCGGCTAGGCCCAGGTCGGGCCAGGACAGGCCGCCGCTGTAGAACAGGGCGATGATCACGATGGCGGCCAGATCGTCGAAAATGGCCAGGGAGGACAGGAACAGGAAGGCAGGGCGCGGCATCCCTCGGCCAAAGGCCGACAGGGCCGCCAGGGCGAAGGCGATGTCGGTGGCCGCCGGCGTGGCCCAGCCGGCCAGCGCGTCGGCGTGGCCCCAGTTCAGGGCGACGTAGATCAGCACCGGGGCCAGCACGCCGCCCAGGGCCGCGATGCCGGGCAGGGCGATTTGCGACGGGCTGGACAGGTCGCCGCCCACCATCTCGCGCTTGATCTCCAATCCCACCAGCAGGAAGAACAGCGCCATCAGCAGGTCGTTCACCCACTGCTCCACCGACAGGGTGGCGGGCCCGACGCCTAGCGGCGCGTGCAGCGCGTGGAAATAGGTGGGCGCCAGATTGGAGTTGGCCACCGCCAACCCCGCGACCGAAAGGACCAGCAGCAGAATCTCGCCCCAGTTGTCCAGGGCCAGGAAGCGTTCCACGCGATTATGGAGTCGGCGGACCAGTGACTTGATCATTGGTCCCCTCTCGGCGGCAGCATCAGCATCGGGCGGAGACTATCACGCCTCCGCCGATGCGCAACCCAACGGGTATCCCAAGCCGGAGGGGCTATACCACGGTTTGCTCAGTGATGCCGCGCGCTCATCACGGCGAAGCGCCAGGATTTGAAGGCGCAGTCCACGTCGCGCAATCCGGCCTCCGCCATCCACATCAAATGTTCCCCCAGGGTGGCGCAATGGTCCTGGCGCAGGCGGTCGCGGGCACGCGACAGCTCCACCGCCGGCACGCCCAGGTCGGCGGCCTCCGTCTGCCACAGCCGGTCGTACTGGCTTTCCACCTCGGCCGTCGGGCCCAGCACCTGCTCGGCGCTGATGAACAGGCCGCCGGGGGCCAGCACCTGGTTGATGCGGCCGTACAGGTCGCGCTTGGCGCCATGGGCCAGATGGTGGATGGCGAGGGAGGTGACGACCAGGTCCCACGGACCGGCCAGGTCGGCCTGGTCCAACTCGGCCAGGGCGAAGCTGACGCGGGCGTCGCCGGCGAAGCGGCGGCGGCTTTGTTCCAGCGCCTGGGGCGTCTCCTCCACCAGGTGCAAATGGGCGTGGGGCAGGCGGGCGCGCACCAGCGAGGCGAACAGTCCGCCGCCGGCGCCCAGATCCAGGACGCGCGGTCGGGTGGGGGCGGCCCAGTCGTCGATCAGGGTCAGCGCCGCGCCGTAAAAGGCGTCGAAACAGGGGATCAGGTTCCGCTGCAGCGCATCATTACGCCCGGTTTCCAATAGGCTTGCACGGGCTGACACGGGTGCCGCCATCCTGCCGTCCTCCTGCTGTTGATGCGCCGCCAGGGCGCGGATAAACCCAACCTGCGTCTTTTGTTTCCTTGGTCTCGATGAGGCCTGTCATGAAAGCGTAGCGCATTTTACGATCCCCACCATAGGCCATCATTCGTTAATGAAAGGTTCGCCGGGCGTCGGTTTGCGCCGCAACATTCCACTTTGGGGAAAAGGGTGGGAAACCAGGGGTTTGAGATATCGAGAAAACGCGATATACCGAACCCCTTCCGTTGCCAACCAGCGCAGGCAGACCCATGGATACCGTCACCCCGTCCTCCGGCCCCGCTTCGGCCACCGCTTCCGGCCCGACTCCGGCAACCCCTCCGGCAACCGGGGCAACGGCCCAGTCGGTGAACCCGGCCGTGGCCCCCTTGTTCCAGCCCTTCACCTTTGGCCGGCACGTCCTGGCCAATCGCCTGGTGATGGCGCCGATGACCCGGAACAAGTCGCCGGGCGGCGTGCCCACGGATGAGGTCGTGGCCTATTACCGCCGTCGCGTGCGGGGCGGCGTGGGCCTGCTGATCACCGAGGGCACGACCATCAACCACCCCGCCGCCAACGGCTATCCCCAGGTGCCGGCCTTCCATGGCGAGGCCGCGCTGGCCGGATGGAAGCGGGTGGTGGAGGCCGTGCATGCCGAGGGCGGGCGCATCATCCCGCAACTGTGGCACGTGGGCATCGCCCGCCGCCCGGGCGTGGAGCCGGACCCCAGCGTCCCGGGCTACGGCCCCTCCGCCATCGTCACCGATGGGGTCGAGGTGGTGCGGGCCATGACCCAGGCCGACATCCACGCCGTGGTCGCCGCGTTCGCCCAGGCCGCCGCGGATGCGGAGCGTATCGGCTTCGACGGGGCGGAGTTGCACGGCGCCCACGGCTACGTCATCGACGACTTCCTGTGGGAACAGACCAACCAGCGCACCGATGCCTATGGCGGCAGCCTGGAGAACCGTACGCGCTTCGCGGTGGAGATCGTGCGGGCCGTGCGCGCCGCCGTCAGCGCGGGCTTCCCCATAGTCTTCCGCTTCTCGCAATGGAAGGGCGTCGACTACAACGCCCGGATCGCCCAGACGCCGGATGAGCTGGGCCGCATTTTGAAGCCCCTGGCCGAGGCCGGCGTGGACGTCTTCCACGTCAGCACCCGGCGCTATTGGGAACCCGCCTTTGACGGGTCCCCCGACACCCTGGCCGCCTGGACCAAGCGCCTGACGGGCAAGCCCGTCATCGCCGTGGGCAGCGTGGGCCTGGACGGCGCTTTCAAGGTCGGCATGTTCGCCAACCGCGACGCCTTCGAGGTCAAGCCCACCGACGTGGACCAGGCGGCCCAGGCCCTGGCGCGGGGGGATTTCGACCTGCTGGGCGTGGGCCGGGTCTTGCTCAGTGACCCCGATTGGGCCATCAAGGTCCGTGAGGGCCGCGTGGACGAGGTGATCCCCTTCGATCGCGGGTCGCTGGACCGGCTGGTGGTGTGATTGTTGGACCGGGGAGGGCGCCGCCGCCTTCCCCGGTTTCATAGGGTGTGGATGTCGACGCGATGGATGTGGAAGCGATCCTGAAGGCCCTGGCCAACCCGGTCCGGCGCGACATCCTGCTGTGGCTGAAGGACCCCACCACCCACTTCGCCCCCCAGCCCGAGGGCTATCCCCTGGAAAAGGGCGTATGCGTCACCCGCATCCTGGAAAAGACGGACCTGTCGCAGTCCACCGTCTCCACCTACCTGGCCATGCTGCAACGCGCCGGCCTGCTGACCTCCCACCGCGTGGGGCAGTGGACCTTCTATCGGCGCGACGAGGCGCTGATCAACGAGTTCATGAGCACGTTCGGCAAGCAGTTGTGCCAGATGCTGAAGCGGGGCGATTACGAGGGTAGTCGGGACTGACGCCGCCGGGCGGCCCACCTCAGCGGTGCAACCAGAACCGGTCCAGCAGATAAAGCGCCCCTGCCCAGGCCAGCACCATGGCCAGGGCGTGATGCTTGACGTGGGCCGGGAACTTCCGTGCCGACAGCAGTATCAGCACCGGCACGCCGGCGATCCCCAGCGGCATCAGCAGCCACACCATGCCCGGCGCCGCGCCACCCTGCGCGCCGTCGTTGGCCGCCACCACCGTCAGGAACAAGGCGGGGAAGATGGCCATGCACCCGCCCACGATCAGCAGGAAGCCCAGCACCCACAGGGCGACTTTGCAGAATGTGTCGAGGCGGGTCATAGGGTGAGCCGGGAGGTTGAGCAGGACCTGCCCTCTATGGCACTGAGATCGGCCCAAGGGAAGGGGTGGCTATCGCCTGAGCCGGGAAGGGCCTTCGCGGCGCAACAGGCTGCGGCGGTAGCATAGGGCGCCGACGGTAGCCATCGTGCAGGCCAGGGCGAACAGGATGGCTGGAGCCAAGATCGAATCAGGGCGCGTGTCTTCGCTCTGTAACAGGGTGATGCTGGCCAGAAGCGGCGCCATGATGAACATAAACCGCATCACGATCACTGCACCGGGCCGAAAGCGGGTGAGATCGGAAGCCCACCAGGCGCAGGGTATCATCAGCGCCCAATACAATGGGTTGCCGCGGGTTTGGGGCAGCGGGCCGGTGAACAGGACATTCAGCCAGGACAAGAGCGCCGCCACCATGGACAGGACGGCGGCGATGGCGGCGGCATTGGATAGGCGGTCCTTCCGCAGGCGTTGCCAATGATCCAGGGCGGTGTCGCCAGGGCCACCGCCCTTCGAGTTGTGCTTCGCAGCGCTGCGGCGACGCATCGACAGCGGCCCTCTTCCCGGTCGGTCAGCAAAAACTACAGCAGCAGAAATAGGCCGGGCTGGAGATTCGACAATAACCCCGTCCGAGTGTCGCGGTTAAGCCCGCTCCACCGCTACCTCCCGCATCCCCGCCGACAGCGTCACCGTCACCCAGGCCGCCTCGGCGGCCACCTCGACAGCGCCGCCCCCCGTCACCCGGTAGCGCCCCTTGGGCAGGCCGCGCAGGCGCAGGGTGGGGGGCTGGCGTTGCGCCTCGCCGTCTAGGGTCAGGCGCAGGCGGGCGTCGGTGGGGTGCCAGGCGATGCTGTCGCTGGGGGCGAAGCGGGCGCCCCGCACCTCCAGGTCCAGGCGCTGGCGGGTCAGGCGGGCGTGTTGCAGCCGGGCGTGCAGGCGGCGGCGCACGCCGTCGCGAGGGGTGATGGTCAGCCAGCCGTTGGCCTCCGCCAGCGTGCCACCGAAGCAGAAGCGGCCGAACACCGGGTCGTCACTGACCAGGGTGGCGGCCATGCGCAGGGCGCCGCAAAAGCCCAGGTCGCTTTCGCTGGAATAATACCAGCTGCCCCGGTGGTGGGGCTGGCCCAGCCAGGTGGTGCCGTGGGACGCGGGCTCGAACCCGCCGCCGGAGGCGCCGTCGTTGGCTTGGCCCGGATACCAATAGCCATAACCGCTTTCCGCCGTGCCGCTGTTGACCAGGGCCCAGGCGCTCATGAATGAGGTCCAGGCCAGGCGCAACTGGGCCGACGCTGCGCCGGCGTCCTCGGTGTCGTTCAGGGCGGTGTCGTTCAGGGCGTGGTCGGCCAGGGCCCAGCCGCCCATCTGCGCCATATAGGTCAGGGTGAAGGCGTCGCCGCCGGCGGCGCGGTAGTCGCTGCCCAGGTAATAATAGGCGGGCTCGATGACGCCGCGGCAGAACAGGTTGGCGGCGATCTGGGCGTCGGCGAAGCGACGGGCGGCGGCGGGGGTGACGGGGAAGCCCGGCTGGCCGGCATGGTCCAGGGCATAGCGCGCCAGGGCCTGGGTGGATTCAAAGCCGGTGGAATCGAAGGGGTATTCCGATCCGAACAGGTCGGGCTTGCCATTGATGAAGAAGGCGACCTTGCGCACCCAATGGCCGCGCAGCTCCGCCGCCTGGGCGGTCCGCCCGGCGGCGTCCAGCGCCTCGATCAACTCGGGGATCACCACCTCATTGTAAAAGCCGGTCTCATACGCGCTCCACTGCGCGATCTTCATAGGGATGGTGAATAGGGCGCGGGTGGTGCCGTAGGCCCGCTCCAGATAGGTCGCGGCATCCAACCGGGTGGTGACGCCGGGGTGGCGGGTGGCGACGCGGTAGAGGCCCAGATACATCGTGATGATGTGCGGGTAGTCATAGGGCCGCCAGTAATGCTTGCGCCCCTTGGGGCCGGGGTCGGCGCTCTCCCGGTTCTTCTTCCAGTCGGGAATGCCATAGAGGGCGTAGCTGTCGTCCTCTTCCGTCGTGCGCTGCAGCCCACCCCAGACGAAGTGCTGCACATAATCGTCCAGGGCCGTCACCTCCGCCTGCACCGGATGCTCGGCGTTCTTGCTGGCGAGATAGGCGGGCTTGGATAACCCCGGGTCGTCGCAGGTGACCTCATAGATGCGCCAGCCGGTGATGCGGTCGTAATTGTCGGGGCCCAGCAGGGTCTGGGTCTCCATGTTCCATTCGGCCAGCAGGCCATTGTACCACTTGGCCGGGTCGCGGTGCTGGTGGGCGGCGATGAAGGCGGCACGCTTGTTGATCAGGGTTTCCACCGGCTCGGTGGCGAAGAACTCCAGGTGGGTGGCGCGCCCGTTCCCGTGGCGAATGGTGAGCCGATTCTCCCCCAGGCGGCGGAAGCGCAGTTCATAGACGCGGCGGCCGTTGCGGGTGCCCAGGTCCAGGATGGTAGTCTGATCGGGATATTCCGCCTCGATGGCGTCGATGCTGTCCAGGGTGCGCAACGCGATGCGGCCGGGCAGGTCGGTGGGCAGGGTCATGCCCTGCGCCACCTCCACATCCATCCCGCCCTGGGTCACCAGCGTATCGCGCACGCCGGCGTAGCTGTCGGCCCAGGTGAAGCGGGCGCCGAAGCGGCGGGCCTCCCCCGGCGCCAAGGTCAGGCTGGTCAGTGGCTGGCGCCAGCGGCCCCCCGCCGCCCGCATCGCCTCCCCGGTGGCGGCGGCGTGGATGAAGACGCGGTAGGGGCGATAGCCGGTGATGGGGCTGTCGGAATCCTGCCGGGCGCCGGCGCGCGGCTCCCAATACTCGAAATGCGTCTCCCGCTCGGGCGTCATGACCAGATAGGGGCCGACGCTGTTGGACCGCATCCAGAACAGGAAGGAGCCGTGGCCGGAGATGAAGCTGTGCTTCAGCACCGCGGCCGTGGCCTGCTGCTTGGCCTTGAACTCGGTATGGAGGGGCAGGGGCAGGGCCAGGTCGCCGATCTCCAGCGGCCCGCCCGCGCGGTTGGTGAGGGTGACTTGCCAGGCCAGTTGGCCGTCCTCAAGCCCCAAGCGCAGGGCCAGGCCCAGCGCCGGTCCGGCCTCATCGGCGATGTCGTAGACCACCCGGTGGTTCTGGGGGCCGGCCTGGTCGGGATGGGCGGGCGTCAGGTCCGCCGTGTCGACAGTGCGCCAGGGGGCGGCGGCGTCGCGGCGATAGGCCAGGGTGACGGCGCCCAGGGTTTGGCCGGGCTGCAGATAGTCGGTGTCGAAGGCATCCCCGGCAGCGCGCAGACTGGTGAGGCCAGGGCCTTTGAACGTCAGGGCGAAGGCGTGTGCGCGGGCCGGGGTGGTGGCCTTGGCGGCCCGTGCCGGTCCGGCCAGCAAGCTTCCCGCCGTCAACCCGCCTGCTGCCACCCCGCCCGCTGCCAGCATGACATCGCGGCGGCGCGGCCCGGATGCCGTCACCCGCTTGTCCCCGTCCTTCGTCAACCCCATGACCCTCACCCCTTCCGCCAGTCCCCCGGCCCTCTTGCTGGGGCCGATGATTGGATACAATATACAGAACGGGTGGGGTGGTGGAAGGGGTTATGGGGCGGCGTCTTCCAGCGCCGGGCCCCACTCATACCGGCGGGCCAGCGCCATGAATTCCCGCAGGGCGGGGGAGTGGCGACGGCCGGCCACGCTGGTCAGGCTGATGGTGCGGGAGATTTCCGGCTCGATCAGGGGGCGGGTGGCGATGCCGGGCAGCATGGGCAGGAACTCCGGCATGACGGCGCAGCCCAAGCCCGCCAGGATCATGGCCTGGATCCAATCCTCCCGCTCGCTTTCATAGCAGACGCGGGTGTCGGCGGGGTCGGGGATGCCCAGGGTGTCGAAATGCTGGGGGTATTCGCAATTCACCCGGTTCAGGTAGTCCTCCTGATCCAGTTCCTTCAGCGGCACCACGGCCATGGCCTCGAACCGGTGGCCGGGGGCGAAGGCGACGGTGTAGCGCTCGCGGTACAGCGGCCGGGCCTCCACCCGCTCCGGCAGGTTGGGAATGCCCAGCAGGGCGCAGTCCACCTCCCCCTCCATCAGCTTGGCCAGGACCTCGCGCCCCGGCGCGTCGCGCAGCTCCACCTCCACCGAGGGCAGGGCGGCGCGGAAGCGTTTCAGGAAACCCACCAGGCGGGTGGGGCCGATGGTGCACATGACCCCCAGGCGCACGCGGCCGCGTTCCAGCTTGCCAAAGCTGCGCGCCTCCAGCTTCGCGGACTCGCTGGCGTGGAACACGGCCTCAAGGTGCGGGCGCATCAGGCGGCCCAGATCGGACAGGTGGGTCAGGGTGCGTTCGCGCACGAACAGCGGCCCGCCCAACTCCTCCTCCAGTTTCTGGATGGCCTTGGTCAGCGATGGTTGGGCCACGCCGCAGGCCTCCGCCGCCTTGGTGAAGTTCAGGGTTTCGCACAGCGCCACGAAGTAGCGCACCTGGTTCATTTCCATGAGGGGGTCCCTGAGAGCGGCATTTCCCTGGAGGCGGCGTCCAACCTTGTTGAACCATGCCGGACGCCGCCTGTCGCGGGGAAACGTCACCGCACGGGGGTCAGGACCGGGGGCGCAGGCCCAGCCGGTCATTGGCGGCGTCGATGACATAGTCATAGGCGGCCAGCAGATGGACGCCGGTGTTGATGAAGCTGCCGCCCTGCGGGCTGGGACCGCCGTTCAGGATGCGGCTGGGCGAGGCCGGCTGGTTCGGGTCGCAATTGACGTTGGGGCCCGGCCCGTCCGCCGGGTTGGTGTTGACGAAGCTGTAGTCCAGTGCCGTTTCGCCGTCGCCGTCCTGTGCCTGGATGGCGATGGCGGCGTTCAGCCAGTCGATGGGGGTGTCGGGCTTCGGAATGATGCCGATGAACATGTTGGTGATGCCGGCATCCATCAGCAGCTGGGCCCGGGTGTCGATGGGGGTGCGGCCCGCCGGCGTGACCGACAGGTTGACCCAGGGCAGTTGCAGGCCGCTGGGGCTGTCCGCATCCGGGGTCAGCGGCAGGAAACGATAGCCCTGCAGGCTGTCAGCCGTCTGCCCCAGGGTGACTAGGCCGTACCGCCCATCCCCCTGCAACGCCGCCGTCAGGGCATAGGCCGGCAGCAGGGTGGGGCTGTCGCCCAGCATGTCGCGCAGGTTCAGGAAGGGGTTGTCCAGGGCGGTGGCGGCATTGCCAGAGGGCGCCAGGGTCGCCTTGGCCTCCAGCCCGATTCCCACCCCCAGCATGTAGACGTCGTCGACGTTGGTGCAGGCCATGACCCGCACGGGGCCCAGCACCACCGTATGCTCGGGCGTGCCGTCGCCCACCTGCAGGCCGGTCACCGTCACCACGGGACCCGTGCGGGTGTTGCCGCTGGGCTCATAGGTGAAGGTCAGCGTCTCATCCGTGGGCACGGCCCAGGGCAGGAAATTGCCCTGGCCGTCCTGCAAGGCGGCGATGGGCACGACAATGCCGACGGAACCGGTGTCGATGTTCACGCCGTGACTGGTCTGGTTGGGAAAAAACAGGGTGGTGGAGAACAGGCCGGGCAGGGTGCCCGCCATGTCGATGCTGGGTTGGAAGGTGGTGGTACGCGTGCCGTACTGGATGCTCATGATGTCGCTCCCCAGGCTGAAGATGGCCTGAGAATGCCCGCGAGGCGAGTTTGTTCCAACATTTATGGTCTTACAAGTTGTGACGAAGAGGGGTGTCCAGCCGGCGGCGGATCAAATGGTCCAGGGACAGGGCGCCGGGGCCGCGCAGCAGGATGGGAACCAGCACCGCCGACCACAGCAAATGGTCGGGCCAGCTTTCCGGATAGACGAAGATCTCGATCACCAGGGTCATGCCGAACAGGGCGCCGGCCGACAGGCGTGACGCCAGGCCGATGACCAGCAGCACGGCGCACAAATTCTCGGTGATGCTGGCCATCACGGCCGCCACCTCCGGCGGGATCAGGGGCACCTTGTACTCGTCCCGGAACAGGTCGAAGGTGGTGTCGTTGATGTGGAAGCCGGTCACCTTGGTCTGGCCCGACCGCCAAAAGACGGTGGCGGCGGCCAGGCGCCACAGCAGGGCGTCCAACCCACGGGGAAACCGCTCCAACCGGTGGATGAGGGCCAGCGCCAGAGCTATAGGGGCTGGCGCAGCGGGAGCCGGTGCAGTGGGAGGCGTCAGGGTCATGGCAATTCCACTCCGGTGAAGACCTGCACCGCCAGCAGGCCAGTCAATTCGTGTTCCAGATCGAAGTCCGCGTCCAGGGCCAGCGCGTTGTTCCAGGCGGTGCTCAAGGATAGGCCGGCGCCCAGCGCCATCAGCAGGGCGAAAGCGCCGGGGCGGAGGCGGATCAGCAGCACCTCGGCCGCCGGCCGCACCACCAGCAGGTGGGTGTCGCCGTCGGTGCCCAGGTCCACCGCCCCGTCGCCGGCGTCCGGCTGGTTGGCCCGCCAGATGCGGTCCACCGGCCAGGGGCTGGTGATGAAACGATGGCTGGGGTGCAGGCGCCAGGCGGCATCTTCCACCGCATCCCCCAGGGCGGTCAGGGCGGCCGGGTCCAGCGGGTCGGCCTCGGGCGCGTGGTAGGCATGGGTCCATGCCGCCTCCAGCCGGGCGACATCGGCCAGGTAGGGCAGTTGCCGCGCCACCTCCTGCCCCGCCAGCCAGGCGGGGAAGCCCGTGCCATAGCGCGACAGCGGCGCCTCCCGGGGCGGCTGGTGGCGAACATAGGCCTGGGCCAGGCCGGTGAAGCAGGCCTCGCCCACCAGGCGGTGAAGCACGGGGAAGCTGGCGGCCAGCACCGTGGCCAGGCCGCCCAGGATATTGTCGCGGTGCAGGCCGGCATTAGCCAAGGGCGGCGCCCCGCCGGCGGCCAGCACCCAGTCCCGCAAGCCGCGTTGACGCTCAAGCAGCGTGGGCATCGGGCACCTCCCCGCCAAACAGGGTCACGGCGATGCCATCGGCGGTGGCCGCCTCGGCCAGCAACTCGGCCAGGGGCGGGATATTGGCGTCGCGCTCCACCAGGGTGGGGACGGGGCCAAAGCGGGTCAGGGCCTGGCGGTAGAGATCCCATACGGCGGCGGTGACGGGGGCGCCGTGGGTGTCCAGCAGCACGGCGCGGCCTTCGTGGGTGACCGGCTCATGCCCCGCCACATGGATCTCCTCGACCGCGTTGGCGGGCAGGGCGGCCAGGTAGGCGCCCGCGTCCAGCCCGACATTATGGGCGCTGACATGGATGTTGTTCACGTCCAGCAGGATGCCGCAGCCGGTGCGGCGGGCCAGTTCCGCCAGGAAGGCGGCCTCCGGCCAGTCGCTTTCCGGGAACGCCATGTAGCTGGACGGGTTCTCGACCAGGATGCGGCGGCGCAGCGCCGTCTGCGTCTGATCAATGTGATCGGCCACCAGGGAGAGGCTGGCGGTGGTGTAGGGGATGGGCAGCAGGTCGTTGAGGTAGGTGCCGTCGATGCGGCACCAGGCCAGATGTTCCGACACCCATTCCGGCTGATAGCGCTCCACCAGGGCCGCCAGATCGGCCAAATGGTCGGTGTCCAGCGGTTCCGCCCCGCCCAGGGACAGGCCGACGCCGTGGATGGACAGGGGGTAGAGGGCGCGCAGGGCGGTCAGCCAGCGATGGGCCGGGCCCCCGCTTCCCATGGCGGCGCCCATATAATTCTCAGCATGCACTTCCAGAAAACGCAGCCCGGGGCGACCAGCCAGCAGTTCGGCGGTGTGGCGGGCCTTGAGGCCGATACCGGTGATGCCCATGACGGCGTCCCTTCTGTAAAGTGCCCCCTCGGGCGTCCAGCGGCGGGGTGGGGCAGCGACGTGGGCCGAAGACCCACGCCGCTGCGGTGACGCCTTACTTCTTGGCGGGCTCGGTGCTGCCGCCGGCGATCTTGGCGCAGGTGCCGGCCGGCACGGCGATGAAGGCGCCAGGGTCGCGGTCCTTGGTGGCATGGCCGGCGCAGGAGTTGCTGTCGGTCTTGCAGTCGTTGTGGCCGGCCTTCACGACGCCGTAGCACTTCTCCATGTCCGCCGCCTTGGCCGGGGCGGCGGCCAGGGTGGCGCCGGCGACGGCGGTGGCGACGATCAGGCCCAGGCCCAGACGGCGGGTGGTGATGGTGGTCTGCATTTTCAAAATCCCTCAGGTTTGGTGGGTGGTTGCGATGGGCTGACGCTAACCCCGCTGACCCCACCCTGTGAAATGCAGGGGGGATATGAATTCGATAGCGGCCGGATATGGTGCCCGGCTGTCGCCCCTCTTGCCGGGTTGCGGGCGGGGCCCCCCCGTGCCAGGGTTCCGCCGGCCAGAATAAACGCCCCTCTTGCGAAGGCGCCCCCATGGACCTCAGCACCGCCCTCGCCGCCCTGAAGGACGGCACCCTGACAGCCCGCGACCTGGCGGAGGCCTGCATCGCCGCGCGAATGGAAAGGCCGGATGCCCGCGACAATCCCTATGCCGCCTTCAGCGCCGGCCTGCTGCGCGCTCAAGCGGACGCCGCCGACGCCCGTCGCCAGGCCGGGCAACCGCTCAGCGATTTCGACGGCATTCCCCTGTCCTTGAAGGACAATTACGGAACCGGAACGGTTTGCGGCGGCACCTGGCCGGTGTTCGCCGGCTCACCCCGCCGCCTGCCGCCGATGTGGAACCAGCCGGGCGGCGTAGTCGGCCGCCTGCTGGCCCAGGGCGCTGTCATCACCGGCAAGACGCGCATGGTGGAATTCGCCTTCAGCGGCCTGGGCGCCAACGGCCATTGGGGTACGCCGCGCAATCCCTGGGACCGTGACCATCATCGCGTGCCCGGCGGGTCCAGCACCGGCGCGCCACTCAGCCTGACGGAGGGTTCCGCCCTGCTGGCGCTGGGCACCGACACGGCGGGCTCGGTGCGCATTCCGGCCGCCTGGAATGGCCTCCATGGCTATAAAAGCTCACGTGGGCATCTGGCGACGGACGGTATTGTGCCCTTGTCGCCACGCCTGGATACCTTGGGCCTCCTGGCGATGACGGCGGACGATCTCATCCAGGGGTACCGCCTGTTGACCGGCACCGCCATCGATCCGCTGGCCGATGGTGGCACCATCCGCATCGGCCGGGCGCCGGACGTGCTGTGGCAGGACTGTAGCCCCGGCGTGGTCGCGGCGGTGGAGGCCGCGCTGGATCGCCTCAACGCGCTGTTCCGCCCCGTGGGCACCGTAACGGTGCCGGAGCTGGACGAGGCCCTGGCCCTGTTCCGCCGAGGGGGCCTGGCGGGGGCGGAGATATACGGCTTCCTCAGCCAGGAACTGCCGGCGTGGCTGCCCAGCCTGGACGCCTATGTCGGGCCCCGCATCCGCGCGTCGGCCGATGTGCTGGACTATGAGGCGCGCGTGGCCTTCCTCGACCGCTTTGCCAACGGCGTGCAGGCGCTGTTCCACGACGTGGACATTCTGGCGCTGCCCACGGTGGCCACCACCCCACCGCTGCTGGCCGACCTGGCGGAGCCATCCGCCTATGGCCGTGCCAACCTGATGGCGCTGCGCAACTGCTGCGTCGCCAACCTGGGTGACATGGCGGCCGTCACCCTGCCGGTGGGCACGGACGCCGTCGGGTGCCCCGTGGGCCTGCAGTTGCTGGCCCCGCGTGGCGCCGACGCCCGCCTATTGGCCATCGCGCGGACGGCGGCGCGGCACCTGGCGGGCGATGATTAAGCGCGTTGCCCGCTGGTCCGTACCCGTCGGACAAGGGGGGCGACGAAGTCGTCGACCAGCACATAAAGGCCGAAGGCCAGCAAAAAGCCGCCCATGAAAAAGCCACGCCAGAAAATGGCGTGATGGGACAGAAGCTGCCGGTCGATGATGTACCCCCCACCCCCGATCATCGCCGCCATGACGATGAACAGGGTGGCTTTCCGTATCCATACGCCCATCGCTGCATTGCCCCCGCAACGTTACCCCACGGTACGGTAGCACAAGTCAACCGGGTACGGCATGGCAGGACTGCCGCTTGTGGCGACGTGACATATGTACCAGCCCTTGCCTGGGGCGGGACGCTCCCGCATCGTGGCGCCATAAGATTTTGGCAGTTCATCATCGAACACAGGGAAGCCCCATGCCCCAGCGCCCCCGGTCTGCGCGTCTGCTGTCCGCCTTTCTGCTGGCCGCCCCCCTGCTGACCGGCTTGGCCTGCCTTGGCCCCGAAGCGCAGGCCAAGCCGCAGGCGCCGATGCCGGAGGCGTCACCCGTGGGGCCTGTGGATGACCACCCGGTGCTCCGGGAGATCGCCGGCCAGGTGGACCCGGCGCAATTGCACGCCACCATCGAAAAGCTGGTGTCCTTCGGTACCCGCCACACCCTGTCCGACACGACCTCCCCCGACCGGGGCATCGGTGCCGCCCGCGCCTGGGTCAAAAGCCGGTTCGAGGCCATCTCCAAGGACTGCGGCGGTTGCCTGACCGTGGTGACACCGGCGCAGACCGTGACCGGCAAGCGTGTGCCCACCCCGACGGAGGTGATGGACGTGGTGGCCGTGCTGAAGGGCACGGAGGAACCGCAACGGGTCATCGTCATTGCCGGCCACCTGGACAGCCGTGTGACGGATGTCATGAACGCGACCGCCGACGCGCCCGGGGCCAACGACGACGCCTCCGGCGTGGCGGCGGCCATCGAGGCGGCCCGTGTGCTGTCCCACTACAAGTTCCGCGCCACCCTGGTGTTCGCCGCCCTGTCGGGCGAGGAACAGGGCCTGCTGGGCGGCAAGGTGCTGGCCGACTACGCCAAGGAACAAGGCTGGCAGGTGGAGGCCGACCTGAACAACGACATCGTCGGCAACATTCAGGGAGAGGACGGGGTGGTGGACAACACCCATGTCCGCGTCTTCTCCGAAGGGACCAAGGCGGTGGAGACGGCGAAGCAGGCGAACCAGCGCCGCTATTCCGGGGGCGAGGTTGACAGCCCCTCGCGCAATCTGGCGCGCTACATGGACGGCATCGCCACCCGGTACCTGGATAATTTCAGCGTGCGCATGGTCTACCGCACCGACCGCTTCGGCCGGGGCGGCGACCAGGTGCCGTTCCTGGAGGCCGGTTTCCCCGCCGTGCGCGTGACCGAGGCGCATGAGAACTACACCCGCCAGCACCAGGATCTGCGCACCGAGGGCGGGGTGCGCTACGGCGACACCATCGACGGTGTGGACTTCCCCTACCTGGCCCAGGTGACGCGCCTGAACGCGCTGACCATGGCCAGCCTGGCCTGGGCGCCGGCCCCGCCCAGTGACGTGAAGGTCGAGGGCGCGGTGAAGCATGACACCACGCTCAGTTGGGCCAAGGTGCCTGGGGCCGTGGGCTATCGCGTCTGGTGGCGCGATACGCTGGCGCCCACCTGGCAGCATGATCGCTGGGCCGGTGACAGCAGCACCATGACCCTGGCCAACGTCGTCATCGACGACTGGTTCTTCGGCGTCTCCGCCGTTTCCAAGGATGGCTATGCCAGCCCGGTGGTCTATCCCGGCCCCGCCGGGTCCTTCATCGCCGTGCCCGATCCCGCCGGCCCGTGACCGATAGGCAATAATGAGCAGCAATTCCTCCAACGCCGCCGCCCCCGATCCGTCGCCCGAGGCGGCGGCGTCCCGCAAGGGCTGGGGCGGGGCCCTGCGCCATCCGGCCTTCCTGCGTTATTGGCTGGCGCGCATCCTGTCCATGGGCGCGCTGCAAATCCAGGCGGTGGCGGCGGGCTGGGCCATTTACGACCGCACCGGCAGCACCATGAACCTGGGCCTGATCGGACTGGCTCAGTTCCTGCCCTCCGTCGGGCTGGTGCTGGTCACGGGGCATGTGGCCGACCGGCTGGATCGCCGTATGATCATCACCACCTGCGTGATGGTGGAGGCGGTGGCCATGGCCCTGACCGGGGTGGTGCTGGCTTCGCCCGGCTTGCCGGTGGGACTGGTCTATGCCGCCGTCATGCTGTTCGGCGCCGCCCGCGCGTTCGAGGGGCCGGCCTCTTCCGCGCTGCTGCCCAACCTGGTGCCCAAGGCCGACTTCCCCAACGCGGTGGCCATCAGTTCATCGGCCATGCAGGTGGCGGGGGTGCTGGGGCCGGCGCTGGGCGGCGTGCTCTACGCCGCCTTCCATAACGGCGTGTTCGGGGTGGGCGCCGGCTTCCTGGTGCTGGCCGGCCTGGTGGTGGCTGGCATTTCCGCGCCCTCGCGGGCGGTGACCCGTGCGCCCGTCAGCTGGGACGGCATCCTGGGCGGTATCCGCTACATCCGTCACCAGTCCATCGTGCTGGGCGCCATTTCGCTGGATCTGTTCGCCGTGCTGCTGGGCGGCGCCACCGCCTTGCTGCCCGCGCTGGCGCGCGACCAGTTCTCCGCCGATGCCGGCCTGCTGGGCCTGACCGGGCCCATGCTGCTGGGCGTCATGCGCGGCGCGCCGGGTGCGGGGGCCATCCTGGTGGGCTTGGCCCTGGCCGCCTGGCCGCTGAAGCGCCGGGTGGGCCCCATCATGCTGTCCTGTGTCGGTGTCTTCGGCCTGGCCACCATCGTCTTCGGCCTGACCCACTCGCCCGCTATCGCCGTGCTCAGCCTGTTGGTGATGGGGGCGGTGGACATGGTCAGCGTCTTCGTGCGCCAGACCCTGGTGCAACTGGGCACGCCCGATGAGATGCGCGGCCGCGTCAGCGCCGTCAGCGGCCTGTTCATCGGCGCGTCCAACCAGTTGGGGGAGTTCGAGTCCGGCCTCACCGCATCCTGGCTGGGCACGGAGCTGGCCGTGGTGGTGGGCGGTATCGGCACTGTGGCCGTCGTGGCCCTGTGGTGCGTGCTGTTCCCGGCGCTGCGCCGTGCCGACCGGCTGGACTGGAACGCCCCGGCTTGAGGGATCGACCCTGCACAGGGACAATAAAAAAGGAAGGATGGGACGGCCCATCCTTCCTTTTCAGGACTTCAGCGCTGATGCGCCGACAATCAGCCCTTGGCCTTGAAGGCGCGCAGCTGCTTGTTGAATTCGTTGGCGATGCTCTGCATCTGGTCGACGGCGGCGTTGTACTTGGCGGAACCGCCGGCCTTGTCGTTCTCCAGGCACTTCAGGAAGTCCTGCATGTCGGCCATGTAGCCCTTCACCGAGGCGCTGGCGCTGGTCATCTGCTCGGTGGTGGCGCCGGTGCCATCGGGGATGGCCGGCGGGTTGGCGTGCGTGCTGCACTCGGCCAGCGCGGGGCCGGCGACAAAAAGGGAAACGGTGGCCAGAATGCCCAGGAACTTGGTGTTCATCGTAATCTCTCTTCTCTGCTGCCCCGGTGGTCCGCCATTCTGTGCGGCGCAGCACGAGGGGGTGTGGAACCAACGGCCTCAAGCTGCCCTTGTGACGGCGGCTAATTATTCACGGGCGGTTTATTAGCAAAACCTTGCCAAGATGAAAACAAGGTGCGCGTGCATTGTTGGGCTGCGTCGCGCGCGGGGTTCTGAGGGGGACGTGCCATATATTTGGTCTACGCCTCCCGTCCTTGCCCACTATCGAAACAATTGGGAAATACATTTGCCGATTGTTCTAGGAGATTGCCGTGCATTTTAGGAAAATTGCCCTGGCGGTGGTTTATTTTTGCCTGGCAAGCGCTTATGGCCAGGCGGCGGCGCAAACCTGCGCTGCGTTGCAGCATGCGGTGCGCTTGGCGGCGCCGGGGACTGGGCCGCGTTTCGTGGTCAGCTATCCCGGTGACGCCCACCCGGCTTTGGCCCATAGCGCCTTCACCTATGACAATGCGTTGGCGGTGATCGCGCTGGTGGCGTGCGGCCATGTCGAAGACGCGCGCCTGGTTGGCGACGCCTTGGAACGGGCGGCTGCTGGTGACCGCACCTTCAAGGATGGCCGCGTGCGCAACGCCTATCGCACTGGGATGGCCGCCACGCCACCCTTGCCTCCGGGATGGTGGGATGACAGGGCGGGTCAGTGGGCGGAGGACGCCTATCAGGACGGCAGCGCCACGGGCAATGTCATCTGGGCCGCGCTGGCGATGCTGACCTTGCACGAGGCGACGGGCCAGACGATCTACCGCGACCGGGCCATCAGCCTGATGCGCTGGGTGGCGGACCTGATGGCGGACCCGGCCCAACCGGGCGGGTTCATCGGCGGGCTGGACGGTTTCGATCCCGCCCAACGGCGCCTGAATTACAAGGCCACGGAACACAACATCGATGCGGCGGCGGCCTTCGCTTGGCTGGCGCGCTTGACGGGTGACGCTGCCTGGACCCGCCACGCCGCCCTGGCGCGCGGCTTTGTGGCGGCGGCCTGGGACGGGACGGAGGGCCGCTTCCGCATCGGCACCAAGCCGGACGGCCGCAGTTGGGCGCCAGGGGCGGCGCTTGACATCCAACTGTGGGCGCACCTGGGCATCGGGGACGCGCCAGCGGAGTGGCGCCGGTCCCTGACCTGGGTGGAGGCGCACCACGCCGTTGCTGGCGGCTTTGACTTCAATGACGACCGCGACGGCGTCTGGATCGAGGGCACGGCGCAGGCGGCGCTGACTTACAAGATGGTGGGGCAAGACCAGAAGGCCGCCGCTGCCCTGGCCGTCGTCCAGGCAGCCCGAGGGACCGACGGCCTTTTATATGCCACCGCGGCCGGCACGGTCAGCACCGGACTGGCGGTGGGGCCATCCTCCACCACCGATGATTTCCGTTATTACCACCAGCCCCACCTGGGGGCCACGGCCTGGGCCGCCCTGGCGGAAACCGGCTGGAATCCGTTCACCGGCCGCCGTGTCGGTGCGAAATGAACGCGGGGGGGAAGTGACACTGTCGGCGGCGGGACCTTCCCTGATTCAGCGGCGCACCAGCGCGGCGCCCATTAGCACCACGCCCAGGATCAGGGCGGCGGGACCGACGAAGGTGGGAATGACGTGGGTGTTCTCCTCCTTCGCCGTCACCTTCAGGTCGCCGATTTTGGCCAACTCCTTGGTGTCCTTGGTTGTGAACATCGGCACGGCCAGCGCCAGCACACCCAGGCCCACGATAACAGCGCCGGTGATCAATAGTCCGCTTTTGCCAGCCATGTCGTTCTCCACTTCCGAGTCACTCTTGGTGTCTGTTGCCCTATATTCGTGGGCCAATTTGTCGCTATCATCATTGACGGATTATGGGCTTCCGTCACGAGTGCTTTTGTCGTACGTCAATATCGAGGGTGACGGCCTCGTGATTTATAACGTTGGCCCACTGGTCTAGGCTTTCCGATCATTTTTATTTACTATCCGCCATGATGCGCGGCGTAGGGGCTAAGACCTGTGTTGGGGTGAGCATCTCTGCCGGTGGACGTATGGTGCATGCGCCCCCGGGATGCCCGGGGATGGGATTGCCGGGGATGGCGTCGCCGGATTTGCATTTGCCTGGGACTGAGTTGTATTTTCGGCCGCAATGTAGAGATCTGCCGCCCCAGGATGGCAGGACGTGGTCTTGAAGGAGTTTGGCGCGTGAAGATAATGGTGACGGGTGCGGCCGGTTTTATTGGGTCCGCGGTGTGCCGCCTGCTGGCGTCCGAAGGTCAGGACGACCTGGTGTGCGTGGACAAGCTGACCTACGCGGCCAGCCTTGAGTCCATCGGCGAGGTGTTGGCCGGTGGCCGCGCCGTGCTGGAGAAGGTGGACGTTGCCGATGTCGATGCCATGCGCGACGTCTTCAAGCGCCATCAGCCCGACGCCGTCATGCACCTGGCTGCGGAAAGCCATGTCGATCGCTCGATCGAGGGCTCCGGCGTCTTCATCCGCACCAACATCAACGGCACCCATGTGATGCTGGAAACGGCGCGCGAGTACTGGCAGGCCCTGCCGGAAGAGCGCAAGGCCGCCTTCCGCTTCCACCACATCTCCACCGATGAGGTCTATGGCTCGCTGGGTGAGGACGGGCTGTTCCGCGAGGATACCGCCTACTCCCCCAACTCGCCCTATTCCGCCAGCAAGGCCGCGTCCGACCACCTGGTCAACGCCTGGTACCACACCTATGGCCTGCCGACGCTGCTCAGCAACTGCTCCAACAACTACGGGCCCTTCCATTTCCCGGAAAAGCTCATCCCCCTGATGATCCTGAACGGGATGGAGGGCAAGAAGCTGCCGGTCTATGGCAAGGGTGACAACATTCGCGATTGGCTGTTCGTGGAGGACCATGCGCGCGCCTTGGTTCTGATCGTGCGCAAGGGTGTGCCGGGTGAGCGCTACAACGTCGGTGGCAATGCCGAACAGCGCAACCTGCACGTGGTGGAAACCATCTGCGATCTGCTGGACGAGCGCTTGCCCAGCAGCACCAAGCGCCGCGACCTGATCACGTTCGTGACCGACCGCCCTGGCCACGACCAGCGCTATGCCATCGATGCGTCCAAGATCAAGCGGGAACTCGGATGGGAACCGTCGGTGACCTTCGAGGAAGGCATCCGGCGCACGGTCGACTGGTATCTGGCGAATCGCTGGTGGTGGGAACCCATCCGTGAGGCCAAGTATTCCGGCCAGCGTCTGGGCGTGTCCGCCCCCACCGCCGCCGCCGTCGGCTGAGGACCAGGGCATGACCGGTGCGGGGAAGGATGTTCGCGTCTTGTTGCTGGGCGGTGCTGGCCAGGTGGGCCTTGCCTTCCAGCGGCTAGCGCCGGCCGACTGGCAGGTGACGGCACCAGGCCGTGAGGCGCTGGACATCGCCGATGCCACCGCTGTCCAGGCCGCGGTGTCGGCGGTCGACTTGGTGGTCAATTGCGCCGCCTACACGGCAGTGGACAAAGCCGAGAGCGAGGTTGACGCGGCCTATGCCGCCAACCGCGATGGCCCGGCGGCGCTGGCCCGCGCCTGTGCCGTACGCGACACGCCCTTGCTGCACCTGTCGACCGATTACGTTTTCGACGGCACCAAGGTTGGTCCCTACGTGGAAACCGATCCGGTCGGCCCCGTCAGCGTCTACGGCGCCTCGAAAGAGGCGGGGGAGCAGGCGGTGCGGGCGGCGCTGCCCGCCCACGTCATCCTGCGGACGGCCTGGGTTTATGGTCCCGACCGCGCCAATTTCCTCAAGACCATGCTGCGCCTGGGGGCGGAGCGGGAAGAGCTGCGTGTGGTGGCGGACCAGCACGGCTGTCCCACCGCGGCGGCGGACATCGCCGACGCTTTGGTGGCGGTCGGCACCCGCGTCCTAGACGGCCAGCGCGACGGCTTCGGCACCTATCATCTGTGTGGCACCGGTGCCACCACCTGGCATGGCTTCGCCGCGGAAATCTTCGCCCAGGCGCAGTCGCGGGGCGCCAAGGTGCCGCGCCTGGTGGCGATCGGCACGGCGGACTACCCGACCCCGGCCAAGCGGCCGGCCAATTCGGTGCTGGACTGTGCACTGCTGGAACAGGTCTTCGGTTGGCGCGCGCCGGCCTGGGCCGACAGCTTGGCCCGCAGCCTGGATGTGCTGCTGCCGGCCTGATCTGACGCTGGACCTTAAGATTTTCCCTTAACCATATAAGATATAAGGCTATTGATATGAAGGGCATCATCCTTGCCGGCGGCTCCGGCACCCGGCTGCATCCCCTGACCAAAAGCGTCAGCAAGCAGTTGCTGCCCATCTATGACAAGCCGATGGTCTACTATCCGCTGTCGGTCCTGATGCTGGCCGGTATCCGCGACATCCTGGTGATCAGCACGCCGCACCACCTGCCGCTGTTCCAGGATCTGCTGGGTGACGGCGCGCCGTGGGGCATCAACCTGTCTTACGCCGAACAGGCGGCACCCAACGGCCTGGCCGAAGCCTTCATCATCGGCAAGGACTTCATCGGCAACGACCCTTGCGCCCTCGTCCTGGGCGACAACATCTTCTATGGTCACGGGCTCAGCGCCCAGGCGCAGCAGGCCACCCGCGTGGAAAAGGGCGCAACCGTCTTCGCCTACTGGGTGGAGGATCCGCACCGCTATGGCGTGGTGGAGTTCGATGAGCGGGGCCGTGCCATCAGCATCGTCGAGAAGCCCAAGGACCCAAAGTCCAACTGGGCGGTGACGGGCCTGTACTTCTATGACAACCAGGTCGTGGATATCGCCCGGGAGATCAAGCCGTCCCCCCGGGGCGAACTGGAAATCACCGACGTCAACAATGTCTACCTGCAGCGGGGCGACCTGCTCGTGGAACGCCTGGGCCGGGGCACGGCCTGGCTGGACACCGGCACCCACGATTCGCTGCTGGAGGCGGCGGAATTCGTGCGGACCATTGAGCACCGTCAGGGCCTGAAGATCGGTTGCCCCGAGGAAATCGCCTTGGAATTGGGCTTCGTGAATGAAGAGGCTGTGCTGGCTCAGGCCAAGGCCTACAAGAACAGCCCGTATGGCCAGTATCTGCAACGCTTGGTCAGCCGCCGTCGCGCGGCCCAGGTCTGACGGAGCGTCCTACCCGGGCCCTTTTCGCGCGGCCGTGCCTGCCACCAAATGGAAAGGGCCCCCGAGTCCCGGGGGCCCTTTGCCGTTCAAGGCCGGATTGGTGTGGCCAGAACCGCGCGAGGCGGGGCTCAGGGATGGATCAGGCCCATCTGGATGGCCTTGGCCACCGCGTGGATCTTGGAATAGCAGCCCAGTTTCTCCAGCACGTTTTGCAGGTGAAAGGTCACGGTGCGGCCGGAAACGCCGATAATCTCACCGGTTTCCTCCACCGTCTTGCCTCGGCTTGCCCATACCAGGGCCTCCTGCTCGCGCTGGGTCAGCGTCGGCAGTTGGGTTACCGGTGTCAGTCGCATGCTGACCACACGCTCATGCATGTAAAGGGCGCTGAGGCGCAGCCAGGAAGGGGCCGAGTCCGAGGTGGCCAGGCCCTCCGGCTTTTGCGTCCAGAACAGGCTGACCACGGCTGAGGCCAGTCGGCCCAGCGGATCCACGGTGTGCGTCGGGATGACGTACCCTTGCGTGTAGCCATGATCGGCCGCTGCCGTCATGACGGCGATGGCGCGTTGCGCGTCCTGCTTGCTTCGCCCCCGGGTGGTCGACTCCAGTTTTGACACCGCCTGTCGGGTCGCCAACTGGCTGGCGTGGTATTCCGGGACGTCGGCCCAGGTCAGGGGGGCCGCCTGGCGCTTCGCCATCGCGATCAGCGGGTCATGGTTGATATACCCTTCGGACAGATAGGTGTTGAGGAAGTCCTCACGCACCGTCGTGCGCACGAAAAGCTCCGGTTCCCCCGGGGCCGGCCCGGGCCGGCCGTCGATATAACTGACGGCTGCATACCCGAGGTCACTGGCCAAGGCGCTGAAAGTATCGAATAAATCGTCCGGATTATCGGGCTGGCTCAACCGGTGGAGGGCTTCGTCCAGGATCATGAGGAACGTCCGAGGGGCGCGGGGGCTGCATAGGTTGGCGGGTCGCGGCGCCAGGTTTTCCTGAAAGGCGTCCAACCCTGTATGAGTCTACAGGTTATGTAACTACGTTTTGCCCGCTTTGATAAGGATTGCCATCACATTTCCCCAACGACGTGCGTGGGCGCGACCGGGGGACTTGTCACGGAGTACGGACATGACCGTTCTGACCAGCCATCGCCTTCCGTTTCCGGTTATGGCTGCCGTCCATCAGGCGACGGCGCCGCGGTCCCTGGTGCCGCGCAGTGTCCGCGTGGGCACCCGCCGCACCTCCATGCGGCTGGAGCCGCAGTTTTGGACCGGTCTTGATCTGCTGGCGCGCCAGGAGGGGTGCCAGATCTCGGAATTGCTGGACGTGATCGACCGCTCCCGCGATGCCGAGACCAGCCTGTCCAGCGCCGTGCGCGTGGTGGTCGTCAGCTATTTCCAGTGGCTGGCGTCCGTTGAAACCTTGGCGACCCCGGTCCAGGCGCCGCAGCCGAACCTGAGCCAGGCGTTTTTCTGAGCGGCCCCGGCCTCTTTCCACCCCTTGGTTTCCGGGGCGCCCGGGTGCGTGAATTCGCGAACCTATTCATTGTGCATTAGTGATCCAGGTCAAGGCAGGGCGTACCTTGGAACGATTATCTGGGAAAACTTTTTCCGGGAGATTGGCCCAATGCCTGCCGCATCCATCGCCTCCACCCCTCAAATCGATGTCCAACAGTCCCCGTTGGAGCGCGTGCGCCGTACCACTACCCTATTGGTCCTGACGCTGCTGGTGGCGCAGGTTTTCGTCCTGGTCGCCGCCCAATTGGTGGTTCTGGGCGGGTTCGATTGGCGGCAGCCGGTGGCGACGCTGCTGGTCGTGATCGTGGCGGCGGGCGCCTGGGTGATGTTGCCGGCCACCGCCAGCCGCCTGGTGCTCGCGGCCTGCCTGCCTTTGGCGGGCGCCTTGTCCATCTGGGCGTTCGCCGGCAACCCCTGGCAGACCGGCATGCAGATCTACGTTTATATCCTGGTCGCCGTCTCCGCCGGCTTCTGTGACGCGCGCACGCTGGCGGCGTCGGCCGCCGCCGTGGCCCTGTTCTTCGTCGTCGGCGGCCTGGCGGTGCCTGAGGCGGCGGGTGTGCACGGCGGGGAGTATCTGCGCATCCTCATGTACGTGTGGCTGGTGGTGTTCGAGGGGGCCTTGCTCGCCTGGCTGGCCCAGACCATGGCCCGATCCTTCCAGCGGTCGGACGAGGCCCTGGCCGATGCCCGCCTGGCCCATGAGGAGTTGGCCCAGGCCACCGCCGCCCGCGAATCCGTCGCCGCCCAGGCGCGGGAGGACCGCAGCCGTCTCATGATCGCCCTGGCTCAGCGTCTGGAAAGCGATGTCGGCGGCTTGGCGGGTGAGGTGGCGGGGGCCGCCACCGATGCCCGTGGCTGCGCCGACGACCTGCGGGCGCTGGTCCGCCGCGGTTCCGACAATGCCGGCGCCATCGCGGCCTCCGGCGGCGATGCCCTGGACAGCGCCTCGCAGGTGGCCGACGCCGCCTCGCAACTGTCCGAAGCCATCGCCGAGATCAGCAGCCAGGTCACGCGCTCCTCCGGTGTGACGCGTCAGGCGGCGGAGCGGGCGCGGTCGGCCCAGGCCATCATCAGCGGCCTGTCGGATGCCGCGTCCAGCATCGGCAGCGTGCTGGCCACCATCAGCGAGATCGCGGAACGCACCAACCTGCTGGCGCTGAACGCCACCATCGAGGCGGCGCGCGCCGGTGTGGCGGGCAAGGGCTTCGCCGTGGTGGCGTCGGAGGTCAAGAACCTGGCTGGCCAGACGGGCCTGGCGACGTCCGAGGTGGCGCAGAAGGTGGCGGCCATCCGGGACAGCACGCACGAGGCGGCGGAGGCCATCGAGTCCATCGCCACCGTCATCTTCGACGTTGATGCCGCCACCTCCGCCATCGCGGCGGCGGTGGAGGAACAGGACGCCGCCACCAAGGAAATCGCCCGCAGCGCTGCCGAGGCGGTGCAGAGCGCCGGCGCCGCCGCCCGGGGGTGTGAGGAGACGCTGTCGGCCTGGACCGACACCAACGGCTCCGCCGACGGCATCGCCGACCTGTCCAAGCTGCTGTCTGGCCGGGTGCAGAAGCTGCAGACCGTGGTCGATGGCGTGGTGAAGCAGATCCGCACCGACGCGGCTTGATCCGGCGCTGTTCGGGCGGACGGCCAGACTCTCAGCAGCGGCAGGACGAATCACCTGCCGCTGCGGCTGGCGATAAGCTCACCCGGCGTAGACTGCGGTGGGCAGCCAGGTGGCCAGGCCGGGGATCAGGCACAGCGCCAGGATGGACACCAGCATCAGGGCCACAAAGGGCAACACCCCCATCACCACGTCGCGCAGGGGGATGTCCGGGGCGATGTTCTTGATGACGAAAATGTTCAGGCCGACCGGCGGATGGATCAGGCCCATCTCCATGACGATGGACATGATGATGCCGAACCAGATCAGGTCGAACCCGGCGGCCTTCAGCGGCGGCAGGATGATGGGGGCGGTCATCAGGATGATGCTGACGGGCGGCAGGAAAAAGCCCAGCACCACCACCAGCAGCAGGATGGCGGTCAGCAGCACCCATTTCGAAAGGTGCATGCCCACGATCCACTCGGCCGCGCCCTGGCTGATGTGCAGGTAGCTCATCACGTAGGAATAGAGCAGCGACATGCCGATGATCATCATCAGCATGGTGGATTCGCGCAGGGTGGACATCAGGATCGGACCCACCTGCGCCGGCCGCCAGACTCGATAGATGCCGGCCACCATCAGCAGCGCCAGCACCGCGCCCAAACCGGCCGTTTCCGACGGGGTGGCAATGCCGCCGTAGAGGGCGAACATGACGCCGATCAGCAGGATGACGAAGGGCAGCACGCGCGGGATGGCGGCGAAACGTTCCCGCGCCGTGAAGGTGTCGGTGCGCAGAAGCTCTGACCACGTCCCGCCTTGCGCGTAGGCCGCCGTCGCCGCCGCCTTTTCCTGGCGATAGCGGACGACGGCGTAGATCGCGAACAGGACGACCATCAGCACGCCCGGGCCGATGCCGGCCAGGAACAGGCGGCCCAGCGACTGTTCCGCCGCCACGGCATACAGGATCAGGGTGATGGAGGGGGGCAGCAGGATGCCCAGTGTGCCGCCGGCCGCGATGATGCCGGCGGCGAAGCCGGGGGAATAGCCGCGGCGCCGCATCTCGGGGATACCGGCGCTGCCGATGGCGGAACAGGTGGCGGGGCTGCTGCCGGCCATGGCGGCGAACAGGGCGCAGGCGAAGACGTTGGCCACGCCCAGGCCGCCCGGCACCCGGCCCATCCACACATGCAACGCGGAATAGAGGTCCGAACCGGCGCGCGACCGGCCGATGGCGGCCCCCTTCAGGATGAACAGGGGAATGGTCAGCATGGTGATGCTGGCCATCTCCTCATAGACATTCTGGGTGACGGTATCCAGCGAGGCCGCCGGCATAAAGAAGTACATGAAGACCACGGCGACGGCGCCCAGCGCGAAGGCGATGGGCAGGCCGGCGAACAGAGCCACCAGGGTGGCGCCGCCATACAGCAGGCCGATTTCAACCGTGCCCATGGGCGCGTCCTTCCATAGGTGCGTCCGCCGGCTGGGGGGCCAGCAGTTGCAGGGCGATCTGCAGGGTCAGCAGGGTCATGCCCACCGACATGGCGAGGTAGGGAATCCATAAGGGCGGCGCCCAGGAGGAAAAGGTGGCATAGCCCTCCACCCAGGCCTCGTGGCACAGCACCCAGGATTTCCAGGAAAAGAAGCCGCAGAACAGGAAGGAGATCAGGTCCGCCACCCGGCGCCGTATCCGCTCGACACCCGGTGGCAACAGGCCGCCGACGGCTTCGATGGCGACATGGCCCCTGCGGGACTGGACATAGGCGGCCGAGAGGAAGGTGGCTCCCACCAGCAGGAAGATGGCGGTCTCATCCTGCCAGTCGGCGGCCTGGCGCAGGAAATAGCGCACCATGGCTTCTTCCGTCATGACGATGCCGGCGGCGACCACCGCCACTGCCGCCACGGTGGCGATGACGCGGTTGGTCCAGGCTAAAAGCGCGCCCGCCCAGCGCAGGGGGCCGGGCAATGCCGGTTCCGCAGCCCTCATGCCACGTCCTCGGCCAGCTTCAGCAGGTTGGCGCCCTCGGGGAAGCGCTCGGCGAAGTCCTTCCAGGCGGTGTCGCGGGCGATGGCGCGCCATTCGTCCATCACCTTGTCGTCCATGTCCACGACCTTCACGCCGGCCTTGGCATAGATTTCGGCCACGCGCTGGTCGTCCTTCTTGGCTTCCTCCAGCCCGAACGGTTCCAGCGATTCACCCACCGTCAGCAGCGCCTTCTGCTGCGCGGCGGGCAGGGCGTCGAACACGATCTTGGACATCATCAGGGGTTCCAGCATGTACCAGAAGCTCTTCTGCCGGGCGGCGGTCAGGCTCTTGCTCTGCTCCTCCAGCTTGAAGGAGATCAGGCTGGTGGAACTGGTGACGGCGGCATCCAGCGCGCCGGTCTGCATGCCCGCATAAATCTCGTTGGACGGGATGGACGACACGGCGGCGCCGGCGGCCTTGAACATCATGTCCATCTCACGCGATCCGCCGCGGATCTTGATGCCCTTCACGTCGGCGGGGTGCAGCACCGGGGTGCCACGGGCCGCGACGCCGCCCGCCTGCCACACCCAGGTCAGGATTTTCACGCCCTTGGCCTCCAGCGCCTTGGTCAGCGCCTCGCCAATCGGCTTCTTCTTCCAGGCCAGGCCCTGCTCGTACGTCGTCACCAGGCAGGGCATGAGGCCCAGGTTCATTTCCGGGACCTCACCCCCGCCATAGGGCATGGGGTAGAGCGTGAGATCCAGCGCGCCCTTCCGTAGGGCCTGCAACTGCGCCACCGTCTTCATGAGGGAGGAGGCGGGATAGATCTCGAACTTCAGGGCGCCCTTGGTCTCCGCTTCCACCTGGGCTGCGAACTTGCGACACAGCCGGTCGCGGAAGTCGCCCTCCGTCAGCGTGCCGCCCGGGAACTGATGGGAAATCTTCAGCGTGCTCTGGGCCTGGGCCAGGGTGGGGAGCAGGCTACCCGAAGCCAGCGCCGTGCCGCCCAATGTCAGGGCCACGGGGCTGGCCGCCATGCCCCCCAGCAGGGTGCGGCGCGACAAGGCGATGGTGGACGTCTGATCGGTCGACATGGGGGCGTGTTCCTCACCGTGGGCAAGCGCCGGTCTTCTTCGGGTCCGGCGTTGGGGTTGGCCTGAAGTGTCGGTTTCAATAAGGAAACATTAAAGAAAGAGCCGGGCGCGGCGGGCCCATCAAGCACAAGGCCGTTGAAGATCAGGCGCGCTCATCCTCCCGCTTCCGCAATCGTTCAGTGAATGCTGCAATTGCGAAAAAGTTTTTATTTGCAGATGCTTGGATGCCTGAAGCATGTCAGAGCAACCTATGGGCGTCAATCTCTGAAACGCAAGATGGCGCTTCTTGCATGCATGGAGTTCACTGGTGTATGCGTAACCGGTGGGGAGATTGCGTGGGACCCCGCCGGCCCGTGAGATGCCGGCCCGTCCCGGATAAGGATGATCATGGCCCTGCCCGAAACCCGATCCGAGCAACTTGCCCGCGCGCTTGAGGACGATATCTGCGCCGGCCGCGCCCTGCCGGGCATGCGCCTGGACGAGCAGGTGCTGGCCCAACGCTTCGGCACGTCCCGCACCCCGGTGCGCGAGGCGCTCAAGATGCTGGCGGCACAGGGATTCGTGGAGATCCGGCCGCGCCAGGGCGCGGTGGTGGTGGGCCTGGACGTGCGCCAGGTGCTGGAGCTGTTCGAGATCATGGCCGTGTTGGAGGGCCTCTGCGCCCGGCTGGCCGCCCGCCGCATGACGCCGGCGGAACGGGCCGATCTTCTGGCGGTTCACGCCGAATGCCAGCGCTTGGCCGTCGCGGGCGATCCCGATGTCTACTACGCCATGAACACCCGGTTCCACGAGGTCATCTACGCCGGCAGCCACAACCGTCAGCTGGAGGAGGAGACGCGGCGCGTGCGCAACCGCCTGTCACCCTATCGCCGCAACCAGTTGCATCAGCTGGGCCGCGTCGCCAAATCAGTACAGGAGCATGACGACGTCGTGCGCGCCCTGCTGGAAGGCGATCCGGACCGGGCGGAAACCCTGATGCGGCGTCACATCGGCATCCAGGGCGACAGCCTGTCCGACTTCGTGTCCAATATGTCGACGCCGCAGGCGGCCCCTCAGACCCCCCCTCAGGCGGCCTTGGCGGGCGCGCTGGGCCGGCCTACCATGGCCCGCTGACGGTACGGCGCGATCCGTTCCCTCCTGGCCCGTTCCCCTGGCCCATTCCCCTGGTTCGCAATCCGCGAGGCCCAGCCCATGAGCAGCAGCACCTTCTTCCGGTCCATGTTGACCACCATCGCCGACCGTGGCCGCGCCCTGCTGCGCCGCCATGGCCCGACGGTGGAGGATTTGCTGGAGGACGCGGCCAAGCTGATGCCGCTGTCAGGCAAGGCGCCGCCGCGCCGTGATCTGCCCAGCCTGTGCGACACCTTGCTGTCCGGCCGGGGCGAAGCCTCGGGCGTGGCGTTGGCAGAGCAAATCTTGGACCAGTGGGCGGCCCTGGACGCCGCCGGCCAACGGGCCTTCCTCCTGGACCTGGCTTATCGTTTCGGTCCCGATCCGATCAAGCTGGACAAGGCCATCGACGCCTACCGCGCGGCGCCGGGGGCCGGGACGGCGCTGGCCCTGCACAACGCCGCCGAGGCGCGGCGGCAGGAGCTGTTCCGCCGCCTGAATCTGGCGCCGGGCGGGACCGAGGCCGTTGTGCGCATGCGTGAGGTGCTGTTCCGGGTCATGGCCGATGCCCAGGGGGTGGAGAAGACGGCGCTGGAGGCGGTGGACGCGGACTTCAGTCACCTGCTGGCGTCGTGGTTCAACCGCGGCTTCCTGGTGCTGCGCCACATCGACTGGACCACGCCGGCCAACATCCTGGAAAAGATCATCCGGTACGAGGCGGTGCACACCATCCGCGATTGGGACGATCTGCGCCGCCGGCTGGCCCCGGCCGACCGCCGCTGCTTCGCCTTCTTCCATCCCCAGCTGCTGGACGATCCGCTGATCTTCGTGGAGGTGGCGCTGGCGCCCGACATTCCGGCCAGCATCGACGTGCTGCTGGCCGAAGGACGCGCGCCCATGGCGGCGGAGGCGGCGACCACCGCCGTCTTCTACTCTATCTCCAATTGCCAGGAGGGGTTGCGCGGCGTCTCCTTCGGTAACTTCCTGATCAAGCAGGTGGTGGAGGATTTGCGGGCCGAGTTGCCCAACCTGCGCACTTTCGTCACCCTGTCGCCCGTGCCGGCCTTCGCCAAGTGGCTGGGGCAGCAGCGCGCCGACCCGGCGTCCACGCTGCTGGCGCCGGCCGACAAGGATATCCTGGCGGCGCTGGACCGCCCGGGTTGGCACCAGGATCCGGCGGTGGCCGCCACCGTCTCGCCCGTTCTCATGCAGGCGGCGGCGCACTATTTCCTGAAGGCCAAGGCCCGGGGCAACAAGCCGGTGGACCCGGTCGCCCGTTTCCACCTGGGCAATGGCGCCCGGTTGGAGCGCATGAACTTCCTGGGCGACCTGTCGTCCAAGGGCCTGGCCCAATCCCATGGCCTGATGGTCAATTATCTCTATAAGCTGGATGATATCGAAACCAACCACGAGCGGTATGCCGACAAGGGGGAGGTGGTTGCCGCGGCCGCCGTCCGCCGTCATCTGAGGGCAGACGCCGCCCCCGACGATCCCAAGCCGCCCAAGGGCGATGGGTCCAAGCCCGGCCGGCCGGACGCGGTCGCCAAGCGGCCCAGCCCCGCCGCGGCCGACGCCTCAAGCCCCGCTTGGCCAACAGCCGTTTGATTGCCACCGTTCACCAGCAACGATAAAAAACGCCCAAGAAGAATCCGGAGTGTGACTGTCATGGCCAACCATCTCTTTTCCCTGATCCTGGGCCGCATGCCGGCGCGGGAGAAGCCGTTCATCATCCTTCCGGAAACCAAGGGCCAGCCTGAGCGGACCCTGAGCTATGGCGACATGGTGGACCTGTCGGCGCGCATGGCCAACCTTCTGGTGGCCCGGGGGGTGAAGCCGGGTGACCGGGTGGCGGTCCAGGTGGAAAAGAGCGCCGAGGCCATCGTGCTTTACCTCGCCTGCGTGCGGGCGGGCGCCATCTACCTGCCGCTGAACACCGGCTATACGCTGGCGGAGCTGGATTATTTCATCGGGGACGCCACGCCCCACCTGGTGGTGTGCGATCCCGCCAAGGCGGCCGCCATGACGGAGTTGGCCCAGGCCAAGGGTGTCGCCGCCGTGGAAACGTTGGGCGGGCAGGGCGCGGCGGACGCCGGAACCCTGCTGGCGGCGGCGCTGGAACAGTCCAGCACCTTCGCCGATGTCGCCCGGGGGGCTGATGACCTCGCCGCCATCCTCTACACCTCCGGCACCACGGGCCGGTCCAAGGGCGCTATGCTGAGCCATGACAACCTGGCCTCCAACGCCCTGACCCTGGTGGATTACTGGCGCTTCACCGAGGGCGACGTGCTGCTGCACGCCCTGCCCATCTTCCATACCCATGGGCTGTTCGTGGCCACCAACACCCTGCTGCTGGCCGGCGGCACCATGATCTTCTTGGCCCGCTTCGATGCGGATGAGGTGCTGCGGCTGCTGCCCCGCGCCACCACCATGATGGGCGTGCCCACCTTCTATGTCCGCCTGCTGCAGCATCCCGGCCTGACGCGCGAGGCGACGGCCCATATGCGGCTGTTCATCTCCGGCTCCGCCCCCTTGCTGGCCGAAACCCATGACAGTTGGCGGGCCCGTACCGGTCTGGCCATCCTGGAACGGTACGGCATGACCGAAACCAATATGAACACCTCCAACCCCTATGACGGCGACCGCGTGGCGGGCACCGTGGGCTTCCCCCTGCCGGGCGTGGCCCTGCGGATCGTGGACCCGGAGACGGGGGCCGCCATACCCCAGGGCGAGATCGGCATGATCGAGGTGCGCGGCCCCAACGTCTTCAAGGGCTATTGGCAGATGCCGGAGAAGACGGCGGCCGAGTTCCGGCCCGATGGCTTCTTCATCACCGGCGATCTGGGCAAGATCGATGGTCGCGGCTATGTCCACATCGTCGGCCGGGGCAAGGACCTGGTCATTTCCGGCGGCTACAACGTCTATCCCAAGGAGATCGAGACGGAGATCGACGGCCTGGCCGGCGTGGTGGAAAGCGCTGTGATCGGCGTTCCCCACCCGGACTTTGGTGAGGGCGTGACCGCCGTGGTGGTGCGCAAGAAGGATGCGGCGGTGGACGAGGCCGCCGTGTTGGCCGCCCTGGACGGACGCTTGGCCAAGTTCAAGCAGCCCAAGCGCGTGCTGTTCGTGGACGACCTGCCGCGCAATACCATGGGCAAAGTGCAGAAGAACCTGCTGCGCCAGGAATACCAGGACCTGTACCGCAAGTAATAAAAAAGACCGGATGGGGGGACCCATCCGGTCGTCTCATTTTCCAGGGCCGGCGCCCGTCTTCGACGGGGCGCTGCCTGGGGGGTGATGGCCCGCGGCGCTTAGTGCCGCGTGTGTTCGTCGATCTTTTCTTTCAGCCTGAGCTTTTCAAACTTCATGCGCTGCACCAGGGCGCTGTCATGATAGGGGCGTGCCAGTTCGCTGTGAATGCGGTCTTCCAGACTGGCATGCTTTTGGCGCAGGCTTTCGACGAAATTGTCAGTGGCCATAGTTCCCTCCAGCTATCTGTTCAAGGGATAAAGGCGACGGTGCCTTGAGTGCCTTAGACGATGGTCCGGTTCTGGCAGTGGTTCCATCCCGCTTGTTGTCGGCGCAACAAAGTTGGCGCGGACATATATTTGCTTTTATTGACGCATCCGTCACTGGGCGACGATCGTCGCCTTGAAGCGGTCATGCCGCGTTTCAAAAGCTTACGCCCCTCATAGGCCGAAGTCTTCAACAAAATTGGATAGTGCTAGACGAAGGGCAGGGGCGCGCCAAGCCATTGTGCGGCCGGCTATGACGGGTCGATGACAGCCATATGACACCCGAAAGGCGCGATGTTTCAAGGGTCCTTGCAATATGGGCAATTGCCCGTATTATGAAGCGTCCTCGTACCCCGATCGGATAAGTGCGCCATGGCCGACGCAACCGCCTCAAACAGTTCCTATGGATCCGCCCCCTCTCTGGCGCGGCGCCTGGCCCGGCGGGTGGATGGGCGCCTGCACTATGGCTGGGTGGCGGCGGCCTTGGCCTTCACCACGCTGCTGGTGGGGGCGGGGGTGCGGGCGGCGCCGGGCGTGCTGTTCGTGCCGTTGGAACAGGCGCTGGGTTGGGACCGCGCCACCATCGCGGCCGCGGTGTCGCTGAACATCTTCCTCTATGGCTTCATGGGCCCGTTCGCGGCCGCCCTGATGCAGGCGGTCGGTGTCCGGCGCACCATCCTGACAGGGCTGGGCCTGCTGGCCGTGACGACCATCACCAGCACCCTGATGACCCAACCCTGGCAGATGATGGTGTCCTGGGGGCTGCTGGTGGGCCTAGGCACCGGCCTCACCTCCATGACCTTGGCGGCCACGGTGGTGAACCGATGGTTCATCAAGCAGCGCGGCCTGGTCATGGGCCTGCTGACCGCCAGCTCGGCCACCGGCCAACTGGTGTTCCTGCCGGGCATGGCCGCCCTGGCAACCCATTTCGGCTGGCAGGCGGTGGGCCTGACCGTTGGCGCCGCCGCCCTTTTGCTGGCGCCCCTGGTGGCCCTGCTGCTGCCCGACAGCCCACGGGCCGTGGGCCTGGCGCCCTTGGGCGGCACGCTGGAGGATGAACTGCCGCCATTTGGTGCGCACGGGGGCAGCGGCAACCCCATCATCATCGCCTTCACCACGCTTGCCCGGGCTTCGAAATCGGTGGATTTCTGGCTGCTGTTCGGCAGTTTCTTCGTCTGCGGGCTGTCGACCAACGGCCTGATCGGCACCCACCTCATTTCCGCCTGTTTTGACCAGGGCATTCCCGAGGTGATGGCCGCCAGCCTGCTGGCGCTCATGGGCCTGTTCGACCTGGTGGGCACCACCGGGTCCGGTTGGCTGTCCGACCGGGTGGACAGCCGCAAGCTGCTGTTCTGGTACTATGGCTTGCGCGGCCTGTCGCTGTTCTACCTGCCCCTGTCGGGGTTCAGCCTCTATGGCCTGTCCGTCTTTGCGGCATTCTACGGTCTTGACTGGATCGCGACGGTACCGCCGACGGTGCGTTTGGTCACCGACCGTTTCGGCCGGCGCGACGCGCCCGTGGTCTTCGGCTGGGTGGGGGCGGGACACCAGATGGGCGCGGCCTTGGCCGCCTATGGCACGGGCCTCATCCGCACCGAATGGGGCAGCTACTTCCCGGCGTTTCAGGTTGCCGGCGTGGCCTGTGTGCTGACCGCCATCCTGGTGCTGTTCATCAACCGGCGCCGCGGCGGGGGCTGGGCGCCGGCTGTCTAAGGCGTCTTCACAGGGGCGCCCGCAGAATGGCCACCAGCCCCAGCAGGCCGCCCGCCACCAGCAGGGCGAAGGGGTTGTGGTGCAGCATCATGACGGTGGCGGCCATCCAGCCATAGCCCATCAGCATTTCCAGCACGGTGCGCCCCACCACCTTGCCCCGCGTGCCCTTGGCCGGCTTTACCAACTGATTGATCATCGTGGCCCCCGTCACGGGCTGCACCCACAGGCTGGCCACCACGGCGCAGAAAATGGCTGCGACGCCGCAGCTGAGCAGGGTCAAGCTGCCCCACAGGCTGACGCTGCCGACGGCGGCGGCGGCCAGGACCACCACCGCCAGGGGCGGTACGCTGGCGGCCTCCACCTTGGCTTGGCGCAGGCGCTTGGCCGGCACGGGGGCGGCGTTGATCAGATCGGCGACCCCGTCGGCGAGTGCCAGCTTGGCCAGCATGCCGGCGGCGAATGCCGCCATGGGCACCACCAGGGCGGCCAGCAGCAAGGGCTCTTCCCGCCACTGCGCCTGCATGGAGATGGTCAGGATGATGGCGCCGCTCATCTGCTGGAACAGCAGCAGCGGCAACTGCGGGTGGCGGCGCATCAGGCGCCATTCCTTGCGCCGCAGCGCCGGCCCCAGCGTGTCGTGGAAGCGGTGGGCCTTCACCGGGGCTTTGGCGCGCGACGTGGTGGTGCCCGCCGCCGCCGTGGCCGCGGCGATGAAGGTCGCGCCCCAGCGCGTCGTGACCCCGGCGAAGACAGCGGCGCACACGGCGACCAGGATCAGCAAGGGCAGGGGTTCGCCCACCATGGCGCGGCCCGGCAGCAGCAGGACGGACGCGAGGGCCCCGTGCGCCAGGTTCTGGCCTTGCGCCATCCAGTCCATGTGCTGGCCCAGCAGGCGGGGGATTTGTCCCGCCAGGGCCATCAGCATGCCGCTGAACGCGGCAACCATCTGGCCAACGCCGCGGGCGCGGCGCACCCCGATCCAGCGCACCAGCAACAGCGCCACCAGCAGCGCGAGGCTCGTCACCAACAGCGCCAGGGCGGGCAGGACCAGATAGGCCGCCAGCCAGTTGGGGTGGCCGAAAATGGCGCCCATGTTGGCGATGGGCAGGATCATGGCGGCCGGGAACACCAGCGCGCTGGCCACCACCGCCAGGGCGCGCGCCGGCAGGATGACCGAGGGCGACAGGGGCGACGACAGCAGCAGGTCGTAATCGCCCCGCGCGTAGATGGTGTCCATGGCGCGATAGATGGCCGTACCGGCCATGAAGCAGCAGGCCAGCGCCGCCACCATGGCGCCGATGGCCGGCAGCGTGGTGGCGCCCCCCTTGCCGGCAGCCTCGCTCTGTTCGGCGCCCAGGGCCATGAAGGCGCCCAGGACATGGAACAGGATGACCAGCAGCAGCAGCGTGCCCCAGACGCCGGGCGAGGACAGCTTGATGTTGCGCGCGGCGAGGCGCAGCTCATGCCGCAGCAGCCAGGCCAAGGTGCCGGGGCGCAGGAGGGCTGCGCGCGCGGCGACGGGACGCAGGGTGCCGGCGGTCATGCCGGCGCCTGTTCGGCCACGGCCTGGCCGGCGGGGGTGGCGACCAGGTCCAGGAACACCTCTTCCAGGGTGCTGTCGCTGCGGCCCACGCGGCCGCGCAGTTCCGCCAGGGTGCCCTCCGCCAGCAGCCGACCGCCTTGGATGATGCCGATGCGGCTGACCAGCCGTTCCGCCACGTCCAGGATGTGGGTGGTCAGGATGATGGTGGCGCCCGCCCGCACCCGTTCCGCCAGGATGTCCTTCACCTCACGGGCGATGGCGGCGTCCAGCCCGGTCAGCGGCTCGTCCAGGATCAGCAGTTGGGGATCATGGATCAGGGCGCCGGCCAGCGCCGCCTTCTGCTTCATGCCGCGGGAAAAGCCCTCGCACCGCTCGGCCCTGTGGTCCCACAACTCAAGGCGGTGCAGCAGCTCCTCCGCCTGCGCGCTGGCGGCGGCGGCGGGCACGCCCCAGAGGCCGGCCACGAATTCCAGGAACTCCAGTGGCGTCAGCTTGTCATAAATCAGCGGCTCGTCCGGCAGCCAGGCCACTTGCCGCTTGGCGGCGATGGGATCGGCCAGGGCGTCGACGCCGAACACGCGCACACTACCGGCATCGGGTTTCAGCAGGCCGACGATCATGCGCAGCGTGGTGGTCTTTCCCGCGCCATTTGGCCCCAGAAGGCCATAGAATTCACCCGGCGCGATGGTCAGGTCCAGGTTTCGCACCGCCGGCCGGTCGAACGCCTTGGCCAGCCCGCGCACTTCCAACGCCGTCATTCAGCCCCCCGCTGCCAGTCCCCCGTTGCCCCGCCCAGCGTGGCGCTGGCTGGCATCTTCCCCATCTCTCCACCTTAAGTCAGGGGCAGGGTGGCGGCAAGCGATGCGCTGTCGCAGAAGATCCATATGACATTTCAATGGCATCGCTAAACACATCTTGCGATTGCGCAATAGATGGCAAACAACGGCCCTGCTTCTGGCGGGCACGTCCGTCAAGGCGGAAGAGCAGGAGGAAAACTGTGACGCGTTGGTATTCCAAGATGACGGCCCTATGTGCCGCCGCCGCAATGTTCGGCGTCCTGCCGGGCGCCGCCGCCGCCGCCGACGCCGGCCCGTCGACGCCCGCGCCCAAGCTGGTGGTGCTGGTGTCGGTCGACCAGTTTTCCACCGACCTGTTCCAGCAGTACCGCAGCCATTTCACCGGCGGCCTGCGCCGGTTGACGGAGGGGGTGGTGTTCCCCAACGGCTATCAGAGCCATGCGGCGACGGAAACCTGCCCCGGCCATTCCACGCTGATGACCGGCGACCGTCCCGCCCGCACCGGCATCATCGCCAACGACTGGTACAGTTTCCGCGGCCCCCGGCCGGGCAAGATCTACTGTGCCGAGGATGAGAGCAAGGGCAGCTACAAGAGCTACGTCCCCTCCGACGTCCACCTGAAGGTGCCGACCCTTGGTGAACGGCTGAAGGCGGCCGACCCGGACGTCCGCACCGTCTCCGTCGCCGGCAAGGACCGGGCGGCTATCATGATGGGCGGTCACGCGGTGGATGAGCTGTGGTTCTGGAAGGATGGCCAGGGCTTCATCTCCTATGAAGGCCGGACCGCGCCGGCGGCCGTTAAGGCGGTGAACGAGGCCGCCCTGGCCGAGATCGCCAAGCCCGCCAAGGAATATGCCGAGCCGGAGTGGTGCAAGGCCATCGACATGCCGGTCGCGGTGGAGCGGAGGGACGACGTCCTCACGGTGGGCGATGGCCGCTTCGCCCGCCAGCCCGGGCCCAAGGCGGAAGCGCAGTGGCGGGCATCCCCCGCCTTCGACGCCGCCATCGTCGACCTCGCCGTCCGCCTGATCAAGGACATGAAGCTGGGCCATGGCAAGTCCGTCGACGTCCTGACGGTCGGTGCCTCCGCGACCGATTACATCGGCCACAGCTACGGCACCGAAGGGTCCGAGATGTGCATTCAGGTGGCCAATCTGGACCGCACGCTGGGCAAGCTGGTCGCCGCCCTGGACGCCACCGGCGTGGACTATGTCCTGGCCCTGTCGGCCGACCACGGTGGCAACGACATTCCGGAGCGCGAGCGCCTGCGCGGCATGCCTATGGCGGCGCGCGTGGACGATGGCCTGGTGTCCGAGAACCTGGGCAAGAAGGTGGCGCCCCTGGGCGTGGATGGGGCGGAACTGCTGTTCGGCGGCGGCAACGGCGATGTCTGGGTGGGCCCCACGGTCGCGGGCTCCTGGCGGACCAAGGTCGTGAACGAGACGCTGGCCCTGTACCGCGCCGATCCGCAGGTGGCCGCCGTCTACACCGCCGCCGAGGTGGCGGCGGCGCCGGTGCCCACCGGCGCGCCGGACGCGTGGAGCCTGCTGGACCGCGCGCGGGCGTCGTTCGACCCCGACCGCTCCGGTGACATGGTCGTGTTCCTCAAGCCGCGCATCACCGCCATCCCGTCCAAGCCGGCGACCTATATCGCCACCCACGGCAGCCCCTGGGACTATGACCGCCGCGTGCCCATTCTGTTCTGGCGCAAGGGCCTGACGGGCTTTGAGCAGCCGCTGTCCGTCGAGACGGTGGACATCATGCCCACCCTGGCGTCCCAGCTGGGGTTCAAGCTGGCCCCCGGCGAGGTCGATGGCCGCTGCCTGGACCTGAATGGCGGGGCCGGTGACACCTGCGCCGCCACGGCCCAGTGACGGTATGAGTATGGCCGCGCCGCCGGTTCAGGCCGTCGGCGCGGCCCCATCGGGCCCCGACCCGGGCTTGTCGGCCAGGGTGGCATCAGCCGGAGTCTTCGCGGGCAGGCGCTGCGGTTCCGTCTCATGGAAACGGTCGAAGTCCAGCAGGCGATAGCCGTCGTCGCGCGTGTTGATGATATCGACGAAGCGGCGGCCCCACAGGGCATCGTCCATGTCGTAGATCTTGCGGCCATAGACCGTCTGCGAATAGCTGTCGTCCGTGCCGCTCAGCAGCACGATGAAGTTGGCCTGGCCCTGCCGCAGCGTCCATTCGGTCTGGCCATACAGCGGGCTGGTTTCGTCGATGCGGTGGACGATGGTCCAGGACAGCGCGAACAGCGGCGACTTGGCGCGCATCAGCGTCAGTTCCTCGAACCCGCGCATCAGCGCCCCTTCTTCCGTGATCCGCATGGTGCTCACCGAGACGCTGGCCCGGGCCTCCAGGATCTGATTGCCGCGGGTGTTGCCCGCCCGCAGCATCAGCACGGGATAGCCGTCATGCTGGGTGAACAGGATGTTGCGGCTGAACAGGATCATCGCGCGGGGGCGGGAGAAGCGGGCGAAGATCAGGCCCGTGATCTGGGCCACGCCCAGCATGCCGGTGAAGGATTCGGCCGCAGCCACGCTGTTGGCGTAGACGGTCTTGGGCGCCATGACGCCATAGCCCATGGTGCCCAAGGTCTGCACGCTGAAGAAAAAGGCGTCGGCGAAGGACCCGACGCGGGCGTTGGTCACGCCCCCGGGATCGGCCAGGTACAGCCCGGCGAAGACCAGGTTGGCGACCAGGTACACCGCCAGCGCCAAACCGAAGAATCCCCCCCATGAGATGCTGAGCAGGAAGTGGTAGGGGTCCTGCCAGCGCAGGGCCGGAACCCCCTTCAGCGTGGCGAAGGGGCGGCCGTCGACGGTGATGCGGCGTTGGTGCAGGCGGGCCAGTCGTTTATGGGGCGGCACGGGCGAAAAACCGTTGGTTCAGTTGGCGTTGGCAGTCTTTCGGCACCATAGCCGAAGCCAGGAGAAATGTCGTTTTTTCCGGTCCCTTCCCGACCCGGGGAAGGGGCCCCGCATGTTGCACCTGCGATGACGTTGTTGACTGACGCCGCAATCCGTCCCAGGGTGGAGGTGTGGTCGATCCGGCCGCTTTGCCACCGATGTCGTGTTTCAACCGTCGTTTCGTTGCTATTGGACCTCTATCTCTTTTAGCCATACCGCCCGACCGAATCCCGAACACGCCATCCTAACGCAGTCCACGCCGATCCCCTCCGCACAGATGCAATCCAGCCACTCTAGCGACCAGCACAACGCTGGGCGCCGCCACTGGGCCCTGACCCTCGGGGCTTTGGGCGTCGTCTACGGCGACATCGGCACCAGCCCGCTGTACACCATGCACACGGCGTTCGACCCGGCCATCACGGGCATGCCGTTGAACGAGGCCAACATCTTCGGCTTCCTGTCGATGGTGGTGTGGTCGCTGGTGCTGGTGGTGACGCTGAAATACGTCGTCCTCATCCTGCGCGCCGACAACAAGGGTGAGGGCGGTATCCTGTCCCTCTCCACCCTGGCGCTCAGCGGCAAGGACCGCTCCCGCTCGCAACGCCGGCTGATGACCGTGCTGGCCATGCTGGGCCTGGCGCTGTTCTACGGCGACGGCATGATCACCCCCGCCGTGTCGGTGCTGTCGGCGGTGGAGGGGCTGGAGATTTCTGCCCCCGACGTGCAGCACTGGGTGGTGCCCATCACCGTGGTCATCCTGGTGGGCCTGTTCCTGATCCAAAGCGGCGGCACCAACACCGTGGGCCGCCTGTTCGGGCCAGTCATGTGCTTCTGGTTCGCCTGTCTGGGCGCCATGGGCGTCGTCCACATCCTTCAGGTCCCCCACGTCCTGAAGGCGCTGGACCCCCGCTACGCCCTGGATTTGGCGTTCAATCACGGCTGGTCGGTGTTCTACATCCTGGGCGCCGCCGTCCTGTCCTTCACGGGTGGCGAGGCGCTGTATGCCGACATGGGCCATTTCGGCCGCCAGCCCATCCGCCACGCCTGGGTGGCCGTGGTCTTCCCGGCGCTGGTGCTGAACTATTTCGGCCAGGGCGCCCTGCTGCTCAGCAAGCCCGAGGCCATCGACAACCCGTTCTTCCTGTTGGTGCCGGAATTCCTGCTGCTGCCCCTGGTGGTGCTGTCCACGGCGGCGACCATCATCGCCAGCCAGGCGGTCATTTCCGGCGTGTTCTCCCTGACCCGACAGGCGGTGCAACTGGGCTACATGCCCCGCATGGAAATCCGCCACACCTCGGAAAGCGAGATCGGCCAGGTCTATGTGCCGCGCATCAACTGGGCCCTGCTGGTTGCCGTGGTGGCGCTGGTCATCATGTTCGGCAGTTCGGCCAAGCTGACCGACGCCTACGGCCTGGCGGTGACGGGCAGCATGGCCATCACCACCATCATGGCGCTGTTCACCGCCCGCGACGTGTGGGGGTGGAGCCGGCCGCGTGCCGCCGTCGTCTTCGGCTTCTTCCTGTTCATCGACTTCAGCTTCCTGACCGCCAACTGCCTGAAGATCCCCCAGGGCGGCTGGCTGCCCCTGACGGTGGGCCTGGCGGTGTTCGTGCTGGTCTCCACCTGGCGCTTGGGCCGCAAGGTGCTGTACGACCGCATCTATCGCGACGCCCTGCCCATGTCGCTGTTCCTGGAACGGGCGGACCGCACGCCCGTGCGCGTGGCCGGCACCGCCGTGTTCATGACCGGCAGCGTCGACAAGGTGCCCCACGCCCTGCTGCACAACCTGAAGCACAACAAGGTGCTGCATGAGCGCGTGGTGCTGATGCGGGTGCTGACGGAAGAGGTGCCTTGGGTGACACGGGAGCGCCGCGTCTCCATGGAAAAGCTGGGCAAGGGCTTCTTCTCGGTCACCGCCCATTTCGGCTTCATGGAACAGCCCAACGTGCCGCGCGCGCTGGCCGAATGCCGGCCGCTGGGCCTGGCCATCGACCTGGCGGAAACCTCGTTCTTCCTGGGACGCGAGACTCTGGTGCCGTCCTCCCGCTCCGATCTCACCCGGTGGCAGGAGCAGGTGTTCATCGCCCTGTCCGCCACCGCCCTGTCCGCAACCACATTTTTCGACATTCCGCCCAATCGCGTGGTGGAATTGGGCACCCAAGTCGAAGTTTAATCGGTCGCGTGCACCCTCCGCCGCGCGCCTAAGGAGACAATATTATGAAGGGCGATCCGCAGGTCATCGTTCACCTGAACACGATCCTCACCAACGAACTGACCGCCATCAACCAGTACTTCCTGCATGCCCGCATGCTGAAGAACTGGGGCCTGCTGCGCCTGGCCAAGAAGGTCTATGAGGAATCGATCGGCGAGATGAAGCACGCCGACAAGCTGATCGAGCGCATCCTGTTCCTGGAGGGCCTGCCCAACCTGCAGGACCTGCTGAAGCTGAAGATCGGTGAGGACGTGCCGGAGATGTTCGAGGGCGACCTGTCCATCGAGCGGCATAACCGCACCAGCCTGCAGGACGCCATGACCTATGCCGAATCCGTGCGCGATTTCCAGAGCAGGGAGATTCTGCGGGAAATCCTGGAGGACACCGAGGAGCATATCGACTGGTTGGAAACCCAGCAGGATCTGATCCAGCGCGTGGGCCTGCAGAACTATCAGCAGGAGCAGATGGGCGCGGAGTCGTAAGCCCCCCATTCCGTCCAGCCCCTGAAGGAAAGGCCGGCCGCCCGACGCGTCCGGCCTTTTTCTTGGCGTGGGTGGTCGGCTTCGTTGCCATTTTATGACAATGACAGGTTGTGGCGGCGCCCTGTCGCCGGCTCTGCTATGCATCGGCATGTCCGGGTTTTCGAGATGTCGCCATGGCCTGCCGCCCGCAATCCTGTCACCTGCCCTCCCGCCGGGGCCTGCTGCTTGGGGTGGGCGCGCTGGCGCTGGGCGTCGTGCCGGGATGGGCCGTTGAGGGGTGGGCACAGGACCGGGCGTTGGCCGTGACGGTCATTGGCGACCTGCCGGGCTTCCAGCCGCAGGCGGCGGCGCCCTTTCTGGCCATCGTCATGAACACCGCCGGCAAGAATACGCCGGGGGGCGGACAAGCCTTCTTCGCCGCGGATGGCGCGGCGCCCGACCGCGTGGAATGGACCTTCCGGCCCAACCCGTACGCCGGCGGCGCGTCCCGCACCGTGGGGCCGCCCCGCTCCGCCGCCAGCCGGCTGTTCGGTGTGCACCGCGTGCTGTCGGTGGAGCTGCGGCTTTACCGCGACGGCCGCTATCAGACGGAGGTCTTCGGCCAGGCGGAGGTGCAGGGCGGCCGCCGGGATGCCGAGCTGCAGACCTTCGTCAGCGACATGACCCGTCGTCTACTGGACGCGGCGGCGCAGTGATGGGCGACGGGAAGACCATGCGCGCCAGGCTGTCGCCCACGCCCCTTCTCCTGGCCTTGCTCGCTGCCCCGGCCCGGCCAGCCTCGGCGCAGGACGAGGCCGTCGCTACCGACACGCCCGGCTTCTGGGACCGCGACGCCCTGACGGGTGACTGGGGTGGTGCGCGCACCCGCTTGCAGGATGACGGCCTGGTGCTGACCCTGGTCTATGTGGGGGAGGCGTTCGACCTGGCCCAGGGCGGCGTGAAGCGCGACACGGTGGGGGAGGGCCGGCTGGAGGCGACGGTGGAGTTGGACGCCCAGGCGGCGTTCGACTGGCATGGCCTGCTGTTCCACGCCACCGCCTATGGCATCCATGGCCATGGGCTCAGCCGCTGCTGCCTGCAGAACATCGCCACCGTCAGCAATATCGAGGCGTTGCCCGGCCCGCGCCTGTTCACCCTGTGGGCGCAGCAATCGCTGTGGGACGGCCGGGTGTCCATCCGCCTGGGCCAATTGGCGGCGGATGACGAGTTCGTCACCAGCCGGGGGGCGGCCCTGTTCGTCAACGGCACCTTCGGCTGGCAGGCCATCACCGGCGCCGACCTGCCCGGCGGCGGCCCCGCCTATCCCCTGGCCACGCCCGGCGCTCGCCTTCAGGTGTCCGCCACCCCGGAACTGTCCTTCCTGGGCGCGGTCTTCTCCGGCGACCCGGCCGGCGGCGCCGGGGGTGATGCCCAGGCGCAGGATACCAGCGGCACCACCTTCAGCTTTTCCGGCGGCGTCTTCACCATCGTGGAGGCCCAGTATCAGCCGGTGGCCGACCGGGCCGGCCTGTGGGGTGGGGGTGGCATGGCGCCGGTGTTCAAGCTGGGCGCGTGGTTCCACGGCGGCACTTTCAATGATGAGCACCACGCCAGCGATGGCCTGACCCTGGCCGACCCCCGATCCAGTGGGGTGCCCGCCCGGCGGCGCAACGACTGGGGCCTTTACGGTGTGGCGGACGTGCCCCTGTGGCGCGACGGGGACAGGCCGGACGCTGGCCCGTCCGCCTTCCTGCGCTTGGCCGGCGCGCCGGCGGACCGCAACCTCATCACCTTCTATGCCGATGGCGGCCTGACCTGGAAGGGCATCCTGCCCGGCCGGCCGGAGGATACCGCCGGCCTGGCCGGGGCCTTCGCCCAGATCGGCTCCGCCGCCGCCGGGCTGGACCAGGACTATCGCGCCTATGGCCGGCCGTTCTATCCGGTGCGTGATCATGAGGTGCTGCTGGAACTTAGCTACCAGGCGGTGGTGGCGGGCTGGGCCACGGTGCAGCCCAACGTGCAGTACGTCATCCACCCCGGCGGCAACGTCCTGGCCCCCGGCCGCACCGTGCCCGTGGGCGATGGCCTGGTGCTGGGCCTGCGCACCAGCGTGCGGCTGTAGGCCCATAGGCCCCTTTGGCGCGATGCCGCTATACTCCCCCCTGGATGAGGGCGACGGCGGGAGGCGAAGGGTGCGACGGGCAAGGATGGGCGCGGCGCTGGGCCTGTTGGGCGCGCTGGCGATGCCGCCGGCCAGGGCGGAGGATACCCCCGTGGGGCAGGCCCCCGACTGGCTGGCCCCCCACATCGGCGAGGGGGCGGGCCAGATCGCCCCGCCGGTGCTGGCCCGCGCGCGGGCGCTGTACCGGCGCAAGGTGGCGGAGGGCGTGGCGCACAATCCATGCTACTTCGCCATGGACGCCACCCGCCCCAACACCGAGGAGGATGGGGAGCCCGGCCGCCGCTTCTACATGATTTGCGAGGCCGCGCGCACCTTCCAGGCCATGCCGGCCGGGCACGGCGCCGGACGCCGGCTGGAGGGGCTGGCCGATTTCGCCAATGGGCGGGAGTGCGCGCGCCACTTTGGCAACGCCCAGGACTCTGAACTGACAGCCGGCGGCGCTTACGTGACGGCGGAGACGAAGGCGTCCTTCAAGGGCTATTACCAGGCCGCCCCGGGGCAGGACGTTCCCCTGCTGCGCCCCTTCGTGCAGTTCGAGGGCGAGGGGGAGACGGCGAACGCCCGGCAGCGCGCCATCGGCGGCCACGCCGCCGTGACGCTCAAGGGCCTCTGCCGGCGCCCGGACCGGCGCAGCCCCTACGCCGACGCGGACGGCTATGTCATCCAGGGCACGCTGGTGGACTATACCGGCGGCCGCAGCAACGGCTGCACCAGCTGGTCACCGGCCGACGCCGCCGTCATCGGCGCCGCGGTGAAGGACGCGCCCACCACGCTCTACATCTATCCCGAGGCCGCCGACATCGCCGCCGTCGCCCATGGCGAGGCGGGCGCCTACTGGAACGCCGCCTGCCTGCACACCATCGGCTCCCCGGTCTACTGGCCCCAAGCGGCGCTGGCGCCCCTGATCGCCCAATACCGCCGCGACCACCCCCCGCCGCCGCCCCGCCCCCTGCCGCTGTGCGCGGCACGGTGACGGGGGTGGGCAGGCGGCCTGATGAAGGGATGTTGTAAACATATTGGTCAAGTGATTTCTGTTAGGCTGGTTGATGGCTGAGCTCACTAATTTGCCTTCCATCCCAGAAATGGAAATCAAATTCTTTGCTTGTATAATTGTACGCGGCGAACAGAATTGATCCATTATAAGGAGGATTGATACTTTTAATTGACTTTTCGAATAATTCTAAATAATGATCAACATCTGCGGTTGCGCGACTTTGAAAAATCAAAACAGAAAGGAATGCCTTGGAGACGAGTAGCTTATTTAGATCAATTCGGAGATTTTTGACATCGGTTTGCCACTCCGATTCCACAGCCAATACCAATCTCGAGAGAATTCTTTCTTCAAAATTTTCATAATCAAGCCATGCAACATCAAACATCCAGCCATAGTGACCTGGGTGAGCCACGGCGTATTTAAACTCATTTTGTCCAATATTTCGTAGGTGCTCATTAATGGAAGATGTCCAATCTTTATTTCCTAAAAAACCATGACTTGCATCATTAATTTCCTTTAGGCATGCAGATATTCTGCGGGCGAGAAATTTTTCCATATTTTGACACCGTCTCTTGGGGGATTGTGATTGTTTGCGGTTTTGATAATATGTCTAAAACTAGACCAATATGGGGTATCGATCTATCATATTCTATCATTGGGCGTGGAATTTAGGCGTTTGAAAAATGCGATTCCCTCGACAAGGTGTCTAAAAACGCACAGCATTCCGCGAATGCCTCGCAGAATCATCCTTGCCAATGCGAACGCCTCTCACTATCTTAGGCCCTAGATCAGCCTCTGGGTGGGTGCTCGCGCCATGTATGTCTGCGTCTGTAACGCCATCAACTGTCGTACCGTCCGCACCCATATCGGGGCGGGGGCGCAGAGTGTTGGGGCGGTGTTCAAGGCCCAGGGATGTTCGCCCCGCTGCGGCAAGTGCTTCGACACCATGCGTGAGATGATCCAGGAGGGGCAGGCGGCCAACTCCTCCGAGCCGGTGCTGCGCGCGGCGGAATAAGCGGGCCCGGCCTTCGGCGCCTTCCCTGCCGCATTTTTATTGACCACAGCCCATAAGAAAAGCCACCGACCCGGCGGGATCGGTGGCTTTGTCATGTCGGGGGTCGTTTCCGGGCGGGGGGCGCTCGCCCGGATGGCGCCCTTACGGCGTCCCGGCCTGCGGGGCGCCACCCGCCGTGACCGCGCTGGCGCTGCCGGCCGGCCGCAGGGTGCGGTCGAAGAAGTCCAGCATGGTGTTGTAGCGGTGGATGTTGGCGTAGGTGTCGTAGAAGCCGTGGCGCTGGCCCGGATAGGTCATCAGGTCGAACCGCGTCCCCTGCTGCTGCAGGGCGCGCAGCAGCTTGGTGGTGTTGTCGAAGAAGACGTTGTCGTCGGCCATGCCGTGGATCACCAGCAGGCGGCCCTGGATGTTCTTCAAATCCTTGAAGACGCTGGAGTCCTCATAGGCCGTGCCGTCCTTGGGGTCGCCCAGATAGCGTTCGGTGTAGGCGGTGTCGTACAGGCGCCAGTCGGTCACCGGCGCGCCGGCGGCCCCGGCGGCGAACACGCCCGGCGCGCGGGTCAGCATGATGATGGTCATGAAGCCGCCGTGGCTGTGGCCGTAGAAGCCCAGGTGCTGGCCATCCACGAAGGGCAGGGACTTCAGGAAATTGGCGCCCTTCACCTGGTCCGCCACCTCCACCGAGCCGAAATGGTGGTAGGTGGCCGACAGGAAGGCCTGGCCCCGGTGCGGCGTGCCCCGGTTGTCCAGCACCATGACGACATAGCCGTTGCGGGCCAGCACCTGGGCGAAGCCGGACTGGGCGTCGCCCCAGGCGTGGCTGACCAGCGCCGCCGCCGGGCCGCCATAGGCGTTGACGATGGCGGGGTACTTCTTGCCGCTGGTCTTGGCCGCCTCCCGCGCGCCCGGCGGCACCAGCATCATGTAATGCAGGTCGCTGCCGTCATCGGCCTTCAGCACGCCGAATTCCGGTTCGATCTCCCCGGCCAGATAGGGGGCGAAGGGGTGGGCCTCATCCAGCTTGTTCTCGATCAGCCAGGTCACGCGGTTGCCCTTGGCGTCCTCCACCGACAGCTGCGGCGGCTGGTGCGGGCCGGAATAGCTGTGCAGCCAGTTGCCGCCCTTGGCCGCCATGACGGCGCCGTGCCAGCCGTCTTCGGTGGTCAGGGCCTTCACGTCGCCTTTGGCCAGGCCCACGGAATAGACATGGTGGTCCAGGGGCCCCTCGCGGAAGCCGGTGAAGAACACGCGGCCGCCGGCCTCGTCCACGCCGACGACGGCGTCCACCATCCAGTCGCCCTTGGTCAGGGCGCGGCAGTTGGCGGCTTCATGGTCGCACAGGTACAGGTGCTTGAACCCGGTGCGCTCCGAGGCCCACAGGATCTTGCCGTTGGCCAGGACGCGCAAATCCTCGTGCAGGTTCAGGAAGGTCTTGCTCTGCTCGGTCAGCAGGGTGCGCACGGCCCCCGTGGCCGGGTTCACGGCCAGCAGGTCCAGGCGCTTCTGATCCCGGCTCAGGCGCTGGACCAGCACCTCCGAGCTGTCGCGGCGCCAGTCCACGCGCGCCAGGTAATAGCCGGCGGGGTCGCCCAGGTTGACCTTGGCCACGGCGCCCGTCGCCATGTCCATGACCTGCAGGGTCACCTTGGCGTTGGGGCCGCCGGCGAAGGGATAGCGCTGCGGCACCACCGTCACGCCCTCCGCCCCGTAATCATAGCGGCTGACCAACGGCACGTTGGACTCGTCCACGCGGGTAAAGGCGACGTAGCGGGCGCCGGGCGACCACCAATAGCCGGTGTTGCGCTTCAGCTCCTCCTGCGCCACGAACTCCGCCGTGCCATAGGACAGGGTGCCGGCGCCATCCTGGGTCAGGGCGCGTTCCTGCCCCTTGGCCAGGTCATAGGCATAGAGGTTGTTGCCGCGCACGTAGCTGACCAGCGTGCCGCCGGGGGCGAAGCGGGCGTCGATGGCGGCGTCCTTGGTGGTGGCGCTGTCGGTGATGCGCTTCGGGCTGCCGCCCAGGGGCATGACGAAGACATCGCCCGCCATGGGGAACAGCAGGGTGCGCCCCTCATCGTCCCAGCCATAGTCGACGATGCCGGTGTCGCGGATGCGCTGGCGTTCGCGACGGCCGCGCTCCTCCTCGCTCTCCTTGGCGCTGAACTGGTTGCTGTCGACCAGCAGGCGGTCGGTGCCGGCCTTGAGGTCATAGGCCCACAGGTCGGTCTTGTTGGCGTCGTCGGCCTTGGCCTTCAGGTAGGTGACCAGGGTGCCGTCGGGGGAGAACTTGACGCCTCGCGCGCGGGGGCCGGTCAGCGAGGGGCTGCCCAGCATGCGCTCCACCGTCAGGGCCGGGCCCGCCGGACCCTGGCTGGCGCCCGTGCCGTCGGCGGCCAGTGCCGGCATCGCCATCAAGCTGCCTGCCAGGATTGTGCCGGCCAATGCCCGGCGCCAAAGCCCCATACCCGCGCCGCCACGGCTGGCGCGCCCCACCATTCCCATATCGACCTCCCAAGGCGGCGCGCCGTTGAGGCCGGCGCCGCTGGTTTAGACCCAAGCTGCGCCGCACCGTATCCGATGCGGCCGAGGGCTGTAAACGGCGGCGCCATGGCTTGGCCCCGGCGGCCGGCGCGGCGGGGCACCCTATGCCAACGTACTGTTTTGAAACTGTTGTCTTGATGGGACCATCGGCGGATGATGGCGGCCAAGAAGGGCGCCGGCCAACGGACGCCACCGGTTGGTGTGTGGGGCTGACGGGGGGATGCCGTGGAACATGCCGCGAAAAGACCGCTGCGGGTGCTGGTCGCCGATGACCATCCCATGTACCGCGACGCGCTGGAGCTTTACCTCATGCGCGACTGGCCGGAGGTCAGCCTGACCTCCGTCGGCTCGCTGGAGGAACTGGACGCCCTGGCGCAACGGCCGGAGGACCAGGATTTCGACCTGGTGGTCATGGATTGGCAGTTGCCGGGGGGCGAGGGCGGCGCGGGGCTGGACCGGCTGGACGTCGCCGGCATCGACGCGCCCGTCGCCGTGGTGACCGGCCATGACGATGCCGCCGTGGCGCGGGAGGCGCTGACCCGGGGCGCCTGCGCCTTCCTGCCCAAGACGTTGCCCAGCGCCGCCCTGGTGCAGATGCTGAAGGTGGTGGCCGCCGGGGGCAGCGTGGTGCCGGTGGACGTGGCCCTGCGCATGGCGGGCGCCCTGGCGCCGGTGCCGCACGGCGCCGTCTCCCACGGTGCCGCGCCCGATGGTGGGGGCCTGTTGACGGAACGGGAGTGCCAGGTGCTGGCCCACCTGGCCAGCGGCGCCACCAACAAGGAGATCGGCCGCATCCTGGATTTGCAGGAGGTGACCATCAAGCTGCACACCCGCCGCATCCTGCGCAAGCTGGGCGCCAAGAACCGGGTGGAGGCGGTGACGCGGGCCCGCGATCTGGGCCTGATCGGGGGCGCGTGACCCCGGCCCCGCATGGCGCCCATGCCGGATCGTGGGATAGCGGCGCGCTATCCCCCCACTATCCCAAATCCCCAGACCGATAGCCTTAACGACAGATGCCGCCGGCGAACGGTTGCGGTTTTATGCGGGGCCGCGACCCCGCGCCGCCCGTTCCAGTTCATCGCCCGAAAGCCTATCCCAATGAGCGCCATCCTGATCGTCGACGACAACCCCTATTTCCGCGACTATCTGTGCGAGGCGGTGCGGCGTTTGGGTGAAGTCCCCATCATGGCCGCCTCGGCCCGGGAGGGGCTTCTTCTGCTGGCGACCCAGCCGGTGCGTGCCGTCGTTTCGGATCTGCTGATGCCGGAGATGGATGGATTGGAAATGGCCCGTGAGGTTCGCGCGATGCACCCCGCCATGCCGCTGCTGATCCTCAGCGACGGGCCGGAGGTCATCACCGGACCCTGCCTGCGCGCGGCGCAGCTGATCTATGGCGCCGCCATCGCGGAAAAGAGCGGTGGTGGTTTGGGCGACGCGCTGGCTCAGTTCCTGGCCCAGCCAGGGAAGGAGGCCTGTGACCCGGCCGCCTGACGCCCCCGCACGGGTTTCCCTGATCCGGGGCAGCATCACCACCCGCCTGCTGTTCATCCTGGTGCCGCTGGTCCTGCTGGCGGCGGCCGGCACCGCCTTCGTCGCGGTGCGCAGCAGCCGCGCCGTGGTGCAGCGGTTCGCGCTCGATTACGGCCAGGATTTGGCCAACAAGCAGGCGGGCGAGATCGCCGCCATCACCCGGGAAAAGATCGCGTTCGTCGAGGGCCTCGCCCGCCAGGTGGAAAGCATGGTCGCCACCGGGGCCAGCGACCGGCGCGTGGTGGCCACCTATATCGCGCGCACCGCCCTGGCCCACCCCAACATGGTCGGCTTCTGGTTCCTGGCGGAACCGGACTTCATGGGGCCGGACCAGGCCTTCAGGAACGGCGACCCGGCCCTGGGCCTGCCTGAGAGCGGACGCTTCGCCGTCTATTATGTGCCCGACGGCCCGTCCGACGTTAAGCTGGGCGAGGTCCGGCCGGATTTCTACCGCGACGACTATTACGCCCTTCCCGCCCAGAGCCGGAAGCGCCAGGCGGTCCCCCCCTATCTCTATCCGGTGCTGGGCCGGCCCACCTGGATGATTTCCTACACCATCCCCGTCATCGTGGACGGGCGGCTGATCGGCGTGGCCGGCACGGACCTGTCGCTGGAACAGCGGGCGCGGGAGTTGGACGCCCGCCGGCCCTTGGGCGGCAGTATCTATATGATCAATCGCGAGGGCAATTGGACCTACCATCCCGACCACGCCCTGCTGGCCACCAAGGCCACGGTGGGGGATGGGCCACAATTCCAACTGAGCCCGGATGAACTGGACCGGGTGCTGAAGGTCCAGCCTTATGAGGTGGAGCGGGTGGACACCGCCGGCCATCGTGTGCGCCGCTATGCCGTGCCCATGACCTTCTTCCAGGGCGACAACCGCCGTCTGCTGCTGCTGGACGTGCCGGTGGAAGGTTTGAGCGCGCCCTTCGCCGGCATCGGCACCGCCATCATGGTGGCGGCCCTGGTGTCGGGCCTGCTGGTCAGCCTGGTGCTGGTGGCGGCCGTACGGGCCATCATCGGCGTGCCGCTGGCGCGCATGGCGCGGGCCATCGACACGCTGGAGCGGGATGAGACGGCGTCCATGCCGGACACGGACCGGCAGGACCAGATCGGCGGTATCGCCCGCGCGCTGGTCCGCTTTCGCGGGACGCTGGCCGAACGCGACCGCCTGCGCGCCCAGGTGGAGGAGCGGACCACGGCGCTGGAACGCATGCTGGCCGGCGTCGGCGCCGCCAAGGACGCCATCGTGCTGTTCGATCCGGATTACACCGTGATCTATGCCAACCCCGCCGCGATATCCCTGTTGGGCGCGCCCGACGAGGCGGCGGTGGTGGGGCACCGCTGGGCCGCATTGCTGACACCGGAAACCCGGGGCGCGGTGGAGGAGGACCAGCGGCGCCAGCGTGACGGCCTGATGTCCACCGGCTACGCCCATTGGATCGGCGAAAGCTGGCAAAGCGTCTGGGGTCGCGCCATGGAGGCGTATGAGACGACGCTGAGCCTGCGGCCCAACGGCGACATCGTCATGGTGCTGCGCGATGTCACCGCCACCCGCAGGGCGGCCCGCGAGCGGGAGGAGTTGCAGCGCCAGGTCCTGCAGCAGGACAAGATGGAGGCCATTGGCCGGCTGGCCGGCGGTGTCGCGCACGATTTCAACAACCTGCTGGGCGCCATGCTGGGCTATGTCGAATTCCTGCTGGACGACCTGGACCCCAACGACAAGGCCCACAGCTACGTCGCCCGCATCAGCGCCGTGGGCAAGCGGGCCAAGGAGCTGGTGGGCCAAATCCTGACCTTCGCCCGCTCCGACAAGGGGGAGTTGCAGGCGGTGTCGCCGGTGGCGGTGCTGGAAGACGCGCGGGGCATCCTGCGCTCCGCCGTGCCGGCGACCACGGAGATGATCTTCCAGATCGCCGGGACCGTACCCAATGTGCGCGCCAATCCCGCGCAGTTGGTCCAGGTGCTGATGAACCTGGTGCTGAACGCCCACGATGCCCGGCGGGGGGAAGGGGGGCGCATCCTCATCCGCCTGTTTCCTGGCCCGGCGCCGGTGGACGTCCGCGTACGGGAGGGGCGGTGGGCCGAGCATGAGGCGCTGCCCTTCGACAAGGGCCGCCCGCATGTCGTGCTGGAGGTGGAGGACGAGGGCCATGGCATGACCATGGAGGTCATGACCCGCCTGTTCGAGCCCTTCTTCACCACCAAGGGCAAAGGGCGGGGCACCGGCCTGGGCATGCCCGTGGTCTACGGCATCGTCCGCGCCCATGGCGGCGGCATGACGGTGATGTCGGCGGAGGGCGAGGGCGCCCTGCTGCGCATCCTGCTGCCGATCGGCGGGCCGGGTACCGTCGCGCCCCTCCTGGCGGCGGCGCCCATCGTCAAGGTGGCGCCCCGCCGCCGGCTGCGCATCCTGGTGGTGGACGATGCGGCGGAGATGGGCGACATGCTGCTGGAGGGATTGTCGCGGCGGGGGCACGAGGTCGCCATCTGCGAAACCCCGGCCGAGGCGCTGGAGGTGTTCGAGGAAAACCCGCACGCCTTCGACGCGGTGGTCAGCGACCAGACCATGCCCGGCATGACCGGCCTTGCCCTCATCGCGCTGTTGAAGACCCGGCGGCCCGATCTGCCCTGCGTGCTCTACACCGGCTATAGCGAACGGTCGGATGAGAAGGCGGTGCTGGCCGCTGGCGCCGACGCCTTTTTCCTGAAGCCGGTGGTGGTGGAGCGCCTGGCCGGGAAGGTGGAGGCGCTGTGCGCCGCCGCCGCGTCAGGGGCTTAGGGCCGGCTGCGTCGGCAGGTACAGGGTGGCGACGGTACCGTTCAGCAGCGAACTGGTCAGGTCCAGATGTCCGCCCAGCATCGCCGCGATGCTTTGCACGATGGGCAAGCCCAGGCCCAAGCCCTGCTGGCGCGAGCGCGCCTGCAGGATGACGCTGCCGAAGGGGACGGCGGCGGCCTGCAATTCCTCCGCCGACATGCCGCGGCCCTGGTCGATGACGCGCAAGGTCACGCCCTCCCGCCGCTGGCCGATTTCCACCACCACCACCTGCTCGGGCGGGGAATAGGCCAGGGCGTTGGTCAGCAGTTCTGTCAGGGCCCGGTTCAGCAGGTTGCCGTCAACCTCCAGCACGCAAGGCGCCGTCGTTTCCGCCTCGTGCTGGATGCGCACGCGCTTCTCCCGCCCGCCCCCCATCTGCCCGCCGCCCATTTGACGGATCAGGCGGGCGATGAAAGGCTCCACTTCGATCAGCTGCAACTCGCTGGTCGCGGCGCCGGATGCCAGGCGGGTGTAGTCCAGCAGGCGGTTGATGGTGCGCAGCAGCCGGTTGCCCGCGCCGGTGATCTCCCGCAGGTAATCGTCCCGCTCCGCCACCTCGTCCTGGTCCAGCTGGGCGATCAGGTCGCCGAAGCCCAGGATGGCGTGCAGGGGGGTGCGCAACTCATGGGTCACCAGGGCCAGGAAGCGCTCCTTGGCCTCATTGGCGCGCTGCGCCTTCTCATTCGCGGCGCGCAGGGCCTGCTCCGCCTCCTTGCGGATGGTGATCTCCTCGACGGTGCCCTCGTAATACAGGGGCTGGCCGTTGGCGTCGCGCACCTCCCGGCAGGTTTCGGCGATCCAGATGATGGTGCCGTCGCGCCGCCGGATGCGGGATTCGAAGCCCTGGATGACGCCTCGTGCCCGCATTTCCGTCACGAAGGCCTCGCGGCGGCCGGGGTCGACGTACAACTGCGCTCCGATGTCGGTCAGCGCGCCCAGCATGTCCTCGCGGCTGTCATAGCCATACAGCCGGGCCAGGGCGGGATTGGCATCCAGGTAGCGGCCGTCGATCGTGGTTTGGAACAGGCCCCAGGGTGCCTGCTCGAACAGGCGGCGATACCGGTCGCCGGAATGGGTCTCATCACCCGCGGCGAACGCGGGCTCGGCCGGCGGCCGCGCGGGCAGCGTGTCCAGGGGAACCGGGCTGGGAACGGTCATGGCCGATGGGGGCTCGATGCGCGAGGAAACCGGCGAACCTGTCAACAAACCACGCCTCCGCAAGGGCTCTCGCCGCCATGGGAAAGAATAGGATCCGGACTGCCTGGCCCCGGTCGCGAAGGGGCATCCGCGGGCAAGTCCAAACGCACCAAATGAAACCGGCGCCGGCCCAGGCCCGCGCCGCATCCTGTTCATCCTGGAATTATAAGGGCGGGCGGCTCCAGGAACCGCCCGCCCAAACCATGGTAACGGATCAGCCGCCAAAAGGCAGGATCAAATCAACACCGAACGTGAACTGGTCATCCTTGGTCAGGTTGTCGTAGGCGTTGTGGTTGGCCTTGTCGTAGCGCACTTCCGGCCGCAGGGTCAGGCCATCCAGCACGCCCAGGTCCGCCGGCTTCCAGGTCAGGCCCACGGTCAGCTCGCCATAGCTGGTGCCCACGCCGGTGCCGATGGCGCCCTTTTCCAGCGGCTCGCCCTTTTCCAGGTAGACGAAGTCGCGGTTGCCGGGGAAGGCGGCCACGAAGAAGCCATGGCCATCCCGCCAGTATTCCAGGCGCAGGTTGGCCGTCAGCTCCGGCGTCAGGGTGTAGCTGACATATTGGGCGATGCCGCCGCCGTCGACGTTGAACAGATCATCCTTGATGTAGTTCAGTTCGGTGATCAGCGTCAGTTCATCCGTCGCCTTGAAGGTGGCGGTGATGTCGCTGATCCAGCGGTTCTCATTATTGGCGTCGGCGTAGCCCAGCGGCGCCTTCAGGCTGGGGTTTTCCGGGCCCACGTGCGTCAGGGCCAGGACGGTCAGCTTGCCGTCCAGCAGGTTGTTGAGGCCGATGCCGAAGATGCCGGCGGCGGCGCCGTTGTTGTCGCCGTCGCTCAGGGTCGTGTTCACGCCGCTGTCAACGCCGCCATACAGGTCGATGTCCGGCGTCAGGTGCAGGGTGGCCAAGGCGCCCGTGTGCTTCAGCGGCAAGCCGAAGTTGAAGATGTAGCTGTGACTGTAGAACAGGTTCGACGGGGCGGCGATGACTTCCGCGCCCAAGGGGGTGGAGAAGGCGCCGACCTTCAGGTCCAGGCCGCCAGCGCCGGGGCTGGGGAAGTGCAGCAGGACGTTGGCTTCCACCAGGTCGAGCTGGGTGCGTTCCTTGATGCCCGTGTCGAGGATGCCCAGGAAATGGGTGTAGCGCGCGTCGGTGCCGTAGAAGGCCTGGACCTTGAAGCCCCAGTCAAAACCTTCGGCCTTCGGGTCCAGATCCTTGGAAATGGTGCCGGACAACTGGTTCAGGACCAATTGGTTGGTCTTGTCGGTGAACAGGTGGCCGTAGTTGGTGCCGCCCGTGGGGCCGTTGCTGTTGAAGGTGGCGCCGGCTTCAGCATAGGCGGACCATTTGATGCCCGGTGGCTCGGTGGGGGCCGCCTCGTCCGCCAGGGCCGGCGTGGCGATGGCGGACAGGCCCACCATCAGGCCGACCGCGGCGGCGGCCGTGGCCGACAGCAGGAAAGCCTTGGTGGTGCGTCCGCGCGGGGCCGGCGCGCGGTTGGCAATCGGACAGCCGACTTCAATCTCCCGAACTGAGGCCATTGGTTATTCTCCGTGAGGCTTGTTGTTATGTAGCGATGACTGCGTATTGCGACGCAGCAAGATCGATGCCAGTTCCAAGCCGATGCCCATAAACCGGGCAACGCCTCGGCGTGTTCGGGCCGGGACGTTTGGCCGCAGGGTGGGCAGGGCGGCCACAAAAGGTTGATTTGCCGGGGGCCGAGCTGGAAGAAGGCCTTTTTACGCCGTTGGGTTGTAAGATGCCGCCGGCGGCGTGAAACTGGTTTCCATAAGTTGTGGCGCGGTGGCCGATTTTGAAAAATATGCACATCTTTTGTGCTTTCAGCGAAATCATTCGTTCGTCGTTGACCGCAGATGATCAACCTTAACGACCAGCCGCTTGAAACAGCTTCAAAAATAAGCTGAAACCGCAGCGTGTGGCGGGAAGGGTTGTGCCCAAAAAGTGGGCAATCGCCGCTCTGGTCGCCTCATCAGTCCCGAATCCGTGCGGTTTTTTTAACCTTTTGGCAACAAATCCGCCCGGCGGGGAGCCAGTATTCCCGCCGTTCGTATGCCTGTTGGGGCTGCGGCACGGACTTTGAAAGGAGGAAAAGGTTGGCTGATGGCCGGACCGGTTCCTGGGGGCAGACCCGGGGGTGCCGGAACCGGCTTAAACGAACGGGAATGGGGAGCCAGATGAACCGTTTGCTTGGGAACCGTTTACTTGGATTGGCGGTGATGGTGCTGGCCGGCATGGCGCCGGCGCTGGCCTTCGCTCAGGACGCCGCGGCGCCGGCCGCGGCGGCGGCCGCACCCGCCGCACCCACCATCAGCGGTGGTGATACGGCGTGGATGCTGACGTCCACGGCCTTGGTGCTGATGATGACCATCCCCGGCCTGGCGCTGTTCTACGGCGGCATGGTTCGGAAGTTCAACGTGCTGGCCATGGTGATGCAAAGCTTCGCCATCACCTGCCTCGTCACCGTGCTGTGGGCGCTGGTTGAATACAGCCTGGCCTTCTCCGCGGCCAGCGACGCCGCCGACGCCAAGGAATTCATCGGCGGCTTCAGCCGCGTGCTGCTGGCGGGCATGGACCCCACCGGCACCCACGCCCTGGCCCCGACGATCCCGGAGCCGGTGTTCATGATGTACCAGATGACCTTCGCGATCATCACGCCGGCCCTGATCACCGGCGCCTTCGCCGATCGCATGAAGTTCTCGGCCATGCTGGTGTTCATCACCCTGTGGTCGCTGGTCGTCTACGCCCCCATCGCCCATACGGTTTGGCACCCGAACGGCTACCTGGCCAAGCTGGGCGTGCTGGACTTCGCCGGCGGCACGGTGGTGCACATCAACGCCGGCATCGCCGGCCTGGTGGCCTGCCTGGTCATCGGCAAGCGCAAGGGCTACCCCAACGCCGACTTCAGCCCCCATAACCTGGTGCTGAGCCTCATCGGCGCCTCCCTCCTGTGGGTGGGCTGGTTCGGCTTCAACGCCGGCTCCGCCCTGACCGCCGGCCCCCGCGCCGGCATGGCCATGACGGTCACGCAGGTGGCCACCGCCGCCGCCGCCCTGGCCTGGGTGTTCGTGGAATGGGCCGTGAAGGGCAAGCCCTCGGTCCTGGGCATCATCTCGGGCGCCGTGGCCGGCCTGGTGGCCATCACCCCGGCCGCCGGTTTCGTCGACACCGTTGGCGCCTTCGCCATCGGCATCGCCGTCGGCATCATCTGCTTCTTCTCCGCCACCTCGCTGAAGAAGGCCCTGGGCTATGACGACAGTCTGGACGCCTTCGGCGTGCACGGCATCGGCGGCATCGTCGGCGCCATCCTGACCGGCGTGTTCGCCAAGATATCCATCGGCAACAGCGAGGGCGCCTTCGCCGCCGCCCTGAAGGACGCGCCGGACACCAAGCTGGGCCTGATCGAGGGCAACGCCGCCCAGGTCATCACCCAGTTGGAGGGCGTTGCCTTCACCATCGTGTGGTGCGGCGTCATCACCTTCGTGCTGCTGAAGATCATCGACCTGGTGATCGGCCTGCGCGTCGATGAGGAAGTCGAGCGCGACGGCCTGGACATCGCCCTGCACGGCGAGTCCATCCACTGAGCCCTTGGCCACCGAGCCCTGGCCACTAAGCGTTGGGCGCGTGCCCCGGGGATGCCGTAAGCTATCCCCAAGGGACTGAAGTCTAAGCGGATCCGTGGGGTCCAGGGCCGGCCGGCAAGGGGAAAGCCCGATCCGGCCGGCCCGCCTCACGGCGATCACGAATATCCAATCAGGGAGTGGTCTGATGAAGTTCATTATCGCGGTGATCAAACCCTTCAAGCTGGATGAGGTGCGCGATGCCCTGACCGGCCTGGGGGTGCAGGGCCTGACCGTCACCGAGGTCAAGGGCTATGGCCGGCAAAAGGGCCAGACCGAGATCTACCGGGGCGCCGAATACGCCGTCAGCTTCCTGCCCAAGATGAAGATCGAAGTGGCGGTGCCCGATGATCTCGCCGACAAGGTGGTGGAGGCCATCCAGGCCGCCGCCAACACCGGCAAGATCGGCGATGGCAAGATCTTCGTGCTGGAACTGGCGCAAGCCGTCCGCATCCGTACGGGCGAGACAGACGCCGACGCGCTGTAAGGCCGCGGCCAAACGGGTACCCGTTAACCGGGTTCCCAATCGGCGCCCGATGTTCCTTTCCCCGCGATCAGACCCCGGGGAAAGGGATCGGATGCTTTTGTCCAGACGGTACTTTGGTTTTGTGAATGATGGGGGAAGGGCGGCAGCCGGGGGGCTCGCCGCCCTTTTTCTCGCTCAACTTGCCGCCAGCAGGACCAGGGCGAAGGGTTGCGGCCCTTGCGGCACATTGGCGCCGATCACCTGGATGGTCCAGGTGCCGGTCACCGCCGCCGGGACGGTGATGGCCTCGACGTTGTTGGCGCTGTCCATGGTCTTGCCATCCGGTGTCTGGCCATCTGGACCGGTGTTGCCGGTGCGGGCGGCCCCGTCGGGCCCGCGTACCACCAGGTTCAGGTTGTTGACCAGGTTGGCGCCGGGATAGTCGCTATAGGCCAGCACTGCCCGCAGGGGCAGCCCGTCGGTGGTGACGTCCAGGCGGTACTCGTAAAGATCGCCCGTCCCAGCGCTGTTCCCGTCCAGGAAGGTGACGCGCGCCGGGGCGGCCGGGGCCAGCAGGGTGTCCAGGTGGACACGGCCGAAGCCCTGGTTGATGTCCGGAAGCGGGCCTTCGGTACCGCTCAACGGCACCGCGCCGGCGACCAGCGCCGCCTTCAACAGGGCGGCCGAGGGCGAGGGCAGGCCGACGCGGGTCCGCAGGTATTCACGGATCAGGGTGACCGCCCCGGCCACCAGGGGGGCCGCCGTGCTGGTGCCGCTTTCATACATGTAGAATTGCGTGGCGGGGTCGTAATAAGGCGTTTGGCCGTTGTAGCTGGTCAGCCGCTGGGACCGTGTCGACAGGATGAAGGTACCGGGTGCCACCACGTCGGGTTTCACCCGTCCGTCCTGGGTGGGACCCCGGCTGCTGAACGGCGCCATCTGGTCCGGGCCGCCGGCCACCAGGGCGTCGACGGGGGCCGCCTTGGCGCCCCATTTCTTGCCGTTGGTGATGGCGATGTCCTGGCGGCTGTTGGCGCAGGCGCCGACGGTGATGCAGTTCTTGGCGGTGCCCGGCGGGGTGACGCTGCCGGGATCGATCTTGCCGTCCCCGTCATTGTCGACCCCGTCGTTGCCGGCGGAAAAGACGATGCAGAAGTCGGGATTGTTCCAGACGAAGGTGTCGATGTCGGTGCAGTAGGAGTTATAGGCCTGCTTCGTGCCGCCGCCCCAGGAATTGGAATGGATGCGCGCACCCTGCTCATAGGCCCACCCGTACAGCACCTTCAGGTCGCTGGGCAGGCCGGCCAAGCCATAGGCGGGGCTGGTCGGCGTCTTTTGGTCGGGCTTCCAATCCAGGAACTGCTCCACCGCCTGCATGATCACCTGCGCGCGATGGGCCAGCCCGCGCACCGGCCCCCCCCGGTTGGGCAGGTCGGCGCTGGCGCTTCCATCCCCCAGCAGCGCCCCGGCCGTGTGGGTGCCGTGTCCCCGGTTGACGTCGGCGGGGCCGTCGTCGGCGCCAGGATTGTTGACGCGCGCGGCATAGCTGGGGCTGATGGGATAACTTTTCAGCGCCAGGACGCGGCCCGCGAAATCGGGGTGGATGGTGGACGGGTCGCCCGTGTCCAGCCCGGTGTCGCATAGGGCCACCACCTCCCCCGCGCCCGACAGGTCCAGCCCCGGCACCCCGCCCAGCGCGCTGGCGGGCGCGATGATGCGGGTGGCTTGGTCCGTCGACAGCAGGGGCAGCACCTGGCGGCCGATGCGCTTCACCCCGTGCACCTGCGCCAGCGCCCGCAGCTTGTCGCGCAGGTCGCCTTCGCCGGGCGTCGTCGTCTGCACCACCACCAGGGCGCTGCCCGGTGCCTCCTCCACCACGGTAAAGCCGGCCGTGGTGATGTCCCCCGCCCCCTGGCTTGCCTGGGTGGCCTGGAAGAACTCCACGGTGTAGGCGTCCGCCAGGGCATGGCCATGATGGTCGCCCGGTGCCGGGGGGGCCGCCAATTCATCGATCTCATGGGCCAGGCGGGCCGCATAGGGCAGGTGGCCGACCCAGCGGACGGCATCCAGCCCGCTGACGGCGCCGGCCTGGTCGGCCGTGGCGCGGACGATGACGGCGAAATGCTGGAACGGCTCCACCACCGCCGCCCCGGTCGTGGCGACGGCCGCCAGCCAAGCATCCTGGATGGGCCCCACGAACTGGACGATATAATGGTGGGTGCCCGGTGGCAGGGCATCCTGGCTGTCATAAGCGGGATGGGGCCCATGGCTGCCATCGGCGGCGACGCGCGGGATATGGGTGTGGATGGTTCCCGCGCCGCCATGCGGCATGGCCAGGGTATAGAGCGCGCTGATGTCCTCCGTCAGGCCGGTGGCCAGCACGGTGGCCGCGGCCGTGTCGTCATCGGCCTCCACGATGCGGAAGGCCGGATAGCTTTGCAGCAGGCGGACGCCGGGCAGGGCCGCGAGCGCCTGCGCCGTCGCATCGAAAACCTTGATCACGCGTGGCATGCCAGTATCCCCCCAACCCGGGCGGGCGGCCCCTGCCGCCTGCCGTCATGGCTGTATTTCCCGTGGCGGCGCCATCTTAAGGTGGATGAACGGCGCCGCCAACGGGGTTGGAGGTCGGCTCAGGCGGTGGCTTTCAGAAGCGGTAGGCGATGCTCAAGTTCAGGGTGAACTGGGAATGGGCGCGGGTGATGGGGCTGTCGGCGGCGTCCCCCAGCAGGCGTTGATAGGCGCCGTCCGCCGTCATGAACCAATGCTCCGTCCAGAACCACACGGCGCTGGAGCCGAAGCCGGCGCTGCTGAAGCCGCTGCCGGGCGTGAATTGCCGGTATCCGCTGCGGATGGATTGGTTGGGATTGATGCCGAAATAGCGCCGCATGTAGGAGGAGTCGGCATAGGTCGCGGTCGGGCCGACAAAGACGAAAAAGCGTTCCGACCCGGCGACGGGCAGATAGGCGCTGATATCTCCGACCCAGCCGTTGTTGCCGCCGAAGCCACGCCGCACGGCGGTGCGCAGCACCACGGGGAAGAGGGTGTACTCCGCGAACACCTTGGCCTCGGGCGCGGGGGAGATGTCACCCAGGCCGCGCAGCTGGGAACTGTCGTCCTGGTCGCGGCCGACATCGAAGCCCAGGGCGACGCCGGCGCGAAAATTCTCCCCGCGCAGCAGGTTGACGCCGATCCCTTCCCCCATGGAGAAGAAGGCGATGTCCTTGTAGCGCACATCCAGGTTGATGCCGGGCTGCACATGGTACTCGGAAGAGCCGACATAGCGCGGCTGCAACGACGTCGCGGCGCCGACACTGACATCCCAGGTGGGCAGCGGGTTCTCGAACTTGGACCGCAGCAGGACGCCGGCGGAATATTGCCATTCACTGAGGGGGGACGGTGTTTGCGCCCTGGCTTTGCCGGGCAGCAGGCAGAACAGGCAAAGCGCCAGGCTGAGGAGCAGACCGGTCAGCGCGGGGCGGCGGACGGGCCGCCGCAGGGTTGGGGCGCCGGGATTATCCATGATTTGTTTTTGCCTCCAGGGGAGAGGGTGTTTTGGGACCGGGGAAGCGCGCAAGGCGCCACCGCCGAAAACGCCCGGCCGGCCCAAAGGTTCCCTTGCTGAGAGAACCCCCGCGGGTGATGCACGCCGGGCGATCGCCCAGTGCCCTCTATGCTCCCGCTTAAAACTTTTATCCGGGCCCCTTTTTGCCGCGGCTTTTGTTACGCTGGCCGCCATAATGAAGAATGGGGGTTCCAGTGAAGAACAGGCGTTGGGGACTGCTGGTGGCTGCCGTGTTGGCCGTGACGGTGCCGGCGGTCATGGCTCCTGCCGTGATGGGTGTCGCGCAGGAGAAGAAGGACGACAGGCAGGATCACAAGGACGGCGCCCCGAAGGCGGGCCCCGATGCCGCCAAGCCCGACGCGCCCAGGCGCGTGACGGTCGACCGCTCGGGCACCTTCAACGGCAAGCGCATCGACTACACCGTTTCCGCCGGTGAGACCTACTTGCGCGATGACAAGGGCGAACCCGTCGCCAGCATCTTCGCCGTCGCCTACACCAAGAAGGGCACCAACCCCGCCACGCGGCCGGTGACCTTCCTCTATAACGGCGGTCCCGGCTCCGCCAGCCTATGGCTGCACATGGGGGTGTTCGGGCCCAAGCGCGTGCAGATCCCGGCGGATGCCGAGAACCCCGGACCGCCGCCCTTCCCATTGGTGGACAATGCCTATTCCATCCTGGATGTGACCGACCTGGTGTTCATCGATCCGGTCGCCACCGGCTACAGCCGCGCCATCGGCAAGGGGGAGGAGAAGGACTTCCTGGGCGTGCGGGAGGACGCGAAATCCATCGCCCAGTTCGTGCGCGTCTGGCTGGGCGACAACAAGCGCTGGAACAGCCCCAAGTTCCTGGGTGGCGAAAGCTATGGCGGCATCCGCACCGGCGCCATGCTGCCGGAACTGAGCGGCACCACCTCCACCGTTTCCCTGAACGGCATCATCCTGATCTCGCCAGCCATGGACTACACCTCGCTGACCTTCGCGCGGGGCAATCTGGTGCCGTACTGGTCCTTCCTGCCCAGCTATGCCGCCACGGCCTGGTATCACAAGAAGGTGGCCGACACCTCCATGGGCTTCGACAGGTTCCTGGCCGATGCCCGCCAGTTCGCGGCGACGGAGTATGCCTCCGCCCTCATCCTGGGCAATCGGTTGCCGCCGGACCAGCACAAGGCGGTGGTGGCCAAGCTGGCCCACTTCACAGGGTTGTCCCCGGCCTTCATCGAGCAATCGCACCTGAAGATCCAGGACCACCGCTTCATGAAGGAACTGCTGCGCGACCAGGGCAAGAGCATCGGCCGCATCGACGGCCGTTACCTGGGCGACGACTACGACGCCTCCGGCGACCGGCCGGACAACGACCCCTCCCTGAACGGCATGAGCGGGGCGTTCAGCGCCGTGGTGAACACCTACTTCCGCAACGACCTGGGCCTGGACATGGGCGGGCGGGAGTACAAGGTGCTGGGCTCCCTCTACCGTCGCTGGAACTACGCCCAGGTGGATGGCGGCGGCGGCGAGCCCTATCGCGGCACCGACGTCGGCCCCTTTGTCGGCGACGCCATGCGCCAGAACAAGGGCATGCGGGCCTTCGTCGCCATGGGCTATTACGACTTGGCGACACCGTTCTTCCATACGGAGAACAGCTTCAACGACGCGGGCGTGCCCACCAACCGGGTGTCGTTCAACTACTACCCCGGCGGCCACATGATGTACGTGCAGCCCCAGGCCATCGAGAAGATGACCCAGGACATCCGCAAGTTCATCGTCGCCGGCAGCCCGGCGCAGAACTGAGGCGTGAAATCTGAAAAGGCGTGGGCGGGGATTGTTTTCCCGCCCATTTTTCAAGCCGCCGCCATTTTCACCGGTCGCGCACGACGCTCAGGCTATAGGACATGTCGCTCACCTGCAGCTCATAGCCCATGCCCAGCATGGAATGGGACACGGTGGCGATCTCATCGCCCTTCAGATGAAGGCGGGCGCTTTCCTGGGACCGCCAGACCTGGCCGTTCTCCAGGACGAAGATGGGGCGGCCGGCGGGGTCGGGGCGCACCGACACGATGCGTGACTTGATGTTGTCCAGTTCCGCCGCCACGGGGGGCGGGGGCGGCTCATGCTTGCCAAACGTGGCCTCGGTCTGGTCGGACTTGCCGGCGGCCGATCCGCCGAAGGTGGCTTCCACCGCCTTCCTCAATTCCGTCTCCAGTTCGTCGCTGCTCTTGTCGAAGCAGGCCAGGCGCTGGTCCCGGTCGGCGATCTTCTTGCAGCCCACCACGTCGCCGGCGGCACTCGGTACGGCGGCATGCGCCGGCAGGGCCAGGGTTAGGGCCAGGAAGGCGGCTGCGAGGGGGGCGGTGCTGTGGGCGGGCCTCATCCATCTCTCCCAAGGGCTCGGCGGCCGTGATCGGGCGCAGGGCTTAACGCGAAAAAGGGCCGGACCGGTTTCCCGATCGCGGCCCGGACGCTTTGAGAACGGGGGCCCGGCGTTGCCGCCTGGCCCCCAACCTCATCAGAACTTCACCGTCGTGCCGACGAAGAAGGTACGACCGACGATGTCGTACGAACCGCCGCCACCCGTGGTGACCGGGAACGTGGCGTACGAACCACCCTGGTACGAGCCCTGGTACAGGTAGGGCACGGCCGGAGGCATCTTGTCCGCCAGGTTGTTGATACCGCCGAACACCGTGATGTTCTTCCAGCGGTAGCGGGCGGAGATGTCGTGGTACCAGTAGGTCGGGATCTTGTTGAAATCCGCGATTTCGGCCGTGGAGTTCGGGAAGGTCTCGGACTCGCCGATGAAGCGGCTGGACCAGGTGACCGTCAGGTTGTTCCAATCCCAGGTGCCGGTGAAACGGCCCTTCAGGTGCGGATAACCGATGGTCCCGGCGCGGTACAACTTGTTCTCGGCGTGGGCCGGGTCCTGGATGATGATGCTTTCCGGCATCCAGGTGCCGGTGAAGCCCAGGTTCAGGCCGCCCATGTTCTGCAGGCCCACCTTGTCCAGCTCGAACGCGTAGTCGACCTGGAAGTCCAGACCGCGCACCACTTCCTTACCGATGTTGACGGTGTTGCCGTAGATGGTGGCGATGGAACCGTCCGTACGGCGGGTGATCAGGTTGCACTGGGCGGTGGCGCTCAGATCGTAGCAGTTGGTCAGGATGGAGTTGGAGGTCAGCGCCGCCTGGCCCTGGGTGATCTTCACCAGCCAGTAGTCGGCGGTCACGTTCAGGCCCGGCACGAAGGTCGGGGTGAACACGGCGCCGGCCGTCAGGGTGCGGCCGATTTCCGGCTTCAGGTTGATGTTGCCGCCCGTACGGGTGGACGGGTTGCTGAAGTCGTTGGAGTTGTAGCCCGCCGGCACGACCTTGGCGCAGTTGGCGGCGCGGGTGGCGTTGGCGTTGATGTTCTGGATGGTGCAGGGATCGCTGACGCCCAGGAAGTTGTCGCCGGCCGGGGTGAACAGGTCGTCGATGTTGGGCGCGCGCACCGCGCGGGCGATGCCGCCGCGCAGCTTCACGTCGTCGTTGACGGCCCAACCGGCCTGGATGTTCCAGGTGCTGGCGGGACCGGCCAGGCTGTAGTCGGAATAGCGGTAGGCCAGGTCCAGGTCCACGGCCTTGGCGAACGGGATGTCGCGCAGGACGGGGATGCTCAGCTCACCATACCATTCCTTGGTATCGTAGCTGCCGGCCACGGAACCGTTCTGGTTGCCGTAGATGGTGCCGGTGGGCTGGTTCTGCAGGAAGTCGGTCTTGTCCACCGACTCTTCCTTGCGGTACTCGAAGCCGGCGGCGAAGCTGACCGGGGCCATGGTGCCGCTGAACAGCGCCGGGAACTTGAACAGGTCGCCGTTCAGGTTGAAGGCGGCGTCGTGCTGCTGCAGCGTCGCCATTTCCTTGGTGTAGGTGTAGGCGTAGGCCTTCTGCGCGTCGCTCAGCGGGCCGACGACGAACGGGTTGATGGGCAGGCAGCCGTTGGCCTGGGCGGTGGCATCGCGGCAGACGATCTTGCCGCCCACGTTCACGGCGTCCAGCTGCTGGTTGAACAGGCTGGTGACCCGGTCCGTGTTCACGAAGGTGGTGCGGTTGCGGCCGTAGTCGTAATAGGCCTCGTAGTGCCACCCGTTGGTCAGGTCGCCGTTCAGGCCGAACACGCCGCGCATCACCTCGTATTCATAAGAATACTCGCGCGGGCCGTACCAGTCGTCGTTCAGACGGGTCATGGTGAAGCTGGAGATCTTGTCGGTCGCCAGCAGGCTCTTCAGGTCGGACGGCAGGTAGGCGTTGTCGGCCTGGATGGTGATCGCGCCGGTGGCGGAAACGCCGTTCGACCCCGTGGAGGGCGTGCCCGTGCCATTGGCCATCGGCGTGGACCGGCTGGTGCCACGGCTGTTGGAATACTTCAGGTCGCTGAAGAAGTTCAGCGTGTCGATCGGGCCCAGGTCCTGGGCCAGGCGATAGTTGACGAGGGTATCGGCCACCTGGCGCAGGTTGGGCGTGCGCAGCGTCAGGTACTTGGACGAGTTGTAGCCGTCGCCGCCGATGGACACCGTGTCACCGGCGCTGGTCTTGTTGCCGGCCGGAATGCCGTTGATCAGCGTGCCACGGTTGAACGGGATCAGGCCCGAGCCATCGGGCTTGAAGGTGTAGCTGTACTGCGGGTGCGCCGCATCCAGCCAGGTGCGGATGACGGGCGCGCCGCTGGCCGCCAGCACCGACGACAGGGTCGGGGAGATGGTGATGCGGTCGGGAATGCCGTCGCTGGCGCCCTTGCTGGCCGGGTTGGCCACCAGGGAGTAGTTGTACAGCGCTTCCGGCCGGTCGCGGCCGTACAGGCCCAGGTCATGGTTGTAGTCGAAGGCGAAGGTGATGTTGCCCTTACCGCCGTCGAAGTTGTGGCCGATGATGGCGCTGACGTCGGTGGACTGGAAGCCGTCACCCTGCGACCAGTTGTGCTGGATGGTCGCTTCGGCGCCTTCGTAATTCTTCTTCAGGATGACGTTGACCACACCGGCCACGGCGTCGGCGCCGTACACGGCCGAGGTGCCGCCGGTGACGATCTCCATGCGCTCGATCAGCGCTGGCGGGATGCTGTTCAGATCGACCAGCGAGGTGCCGCCGGAACCGTTACGGCCGGACAGCGACCCGACGTGGCGCTTGCCGTCCACCAGGGTCAGGGTACGGTATTCGCCCAGGCCGCGCAGGTTGGCGAAGTTCACGCCGGCGCCATTGATGAAACGGGCGTTGTTCGACGGACCCATGTCGTTCTGGGTCTGGGGCAGCTGGCTCAGCACGTCGACGGTCGAGGTCAGGCCGGACGCCTGGATGGCCTCGGCGTTGATGACCTGGACGGGGGTGGGCTGCGTCAGGTTGGGACGCGCGATGCGCGATCCGGTGACGACGATCTCCTCCAGGGAATCATCGGCAGCGGCCTGCTGCTGGGCCTGGGCGGTGGTCGCGGCCAGCGCCATCAGGGCGCCCGCTGCGATGCCATGGCGCCACACCTTGCGGCGGGCGGCGACGGAAATCTCCCTCATGCCTCTCCTCAATCTCTCTTCTATCTTGATCGTTGGCCGGTCCCATCTCGGGGCTCCCGGCCAGCCCCGCGCCCATCTCGGGGCAGGATTGCGACCAATTTCTTTTGCAGAAGCGCGATTGAGTAAACGGCCGATTTTGTAACGATCTGTATCAACCGGATAGTGTGCGAATTTTGTCACATTTTTGCTAACAGCAGAAATGCAAATGCGTCAAAATTTGAAATCTTATTGCCTAAGGCATATTCCGTGACGTGTTGTCGCATCTGGCCGGGGGGTTAAGGTTAACGCCCGACGGCATGGCGTGAGACTCATTTGTTGTCTGGATATTGCATAAACTAATCAACTTATTGCGGTGATTTGTCGAAACCGGCCATGAAGTTATAAACCTAACAAGCTGTTAGTAACGCATCTGTAACCTATCCTTTAGAACCAACGTTTGGCAGGCTTGCCATATGCCTTTTGGCTGGGGTCGGGCGGTGCGAAAGGCGGTGGGGCCGCAGCCGCATTCGATGCTGGATCGACGGCGGGCGGCAGCCGGGTTCGGCGATGTTGTGAAACCGTCGGTTGCCCCCGCCGTCGCTGCCGGGCGTCTTCCGTCATGCCCCCGGCGTCGGGTCGCTATCGTCGATCGACACCGCGGGCGTTCCGCCTAACGGGTGTTGGGCCAGCAGGTGATCAGCCAGCAGCTTGGCGAAGCGGGGCAGGCGTGAGCGGCCACGGGTGCAAACCTTCAGGTCCCGCACCGCCCAGGCATCGCTCAGCGCGATGCAGTGGATGTCGGCCGTGCGGGCGGCGCGGCGGGCCGTCGTTTCCGGCACGATGCCGATGCCGACGTTTCCCTCCACCAGGCGGCAGATGGCGTCGAAGCTGCGCAACTGCACACGCAGGCGCAGGCGGCGGCCGGCCCGGGCGGCCCGGTCGGACAGGAAGCGCTGCAGGGCCGCCGCCCGGTCCAGGCCCACCAAGTCGTGGTCCAACACCTCGGCGAAGGTCACGCTGTCGCGCGCACCCAGGGGATGGGTGGGGGACGCCACCAGCACGAAGCGGTCCTGACGAAAGGGGAAGGTTTCCAGGTCGCCCGTTTCCACGGTGCCGGCGACGATGCCGATGTCGCCGGTGCCATCGGCGATGGCGGCCACGATTTCATCGCTTAAGCGCTCCTCCACATCCACGGTCACCAGCGGGTGGGCGGTGAGGAAGCTGCCCAGCAATTCGGGCAGGAACTCGGTCAGCGCGTTGGTGTTGGACAGGATGCGGACATTGCCCGCCGCCCCGCCGGCATAAACGCTCAAATCCTCCCGCAGTCGGTCCGCCTGGCCCAGGATGGTGCGGGCATGCGCCAGCAGGGCGCGGCCGGCCGCAGTCGGGGTCACGCCGTGCCGGCCACGGTCCAGCAGGGTCGCGCCCAGCGACACTTCCATGTTGCGGATGCGCGTGCTGGCCGCGGCCAACGCCAAGTGGGCCCGTTCGGCGCCCCAGGTGATGCTGCCCGCCTCCACCACGTCGCGGAACAGGGCCAGGTCGGTCAGGTCGAATTGCATTATGGTTCGCTCCCAGAACTGCCTTCGCCATTAGCGAAGGCAGACTGCGCGTAATACGCATTGTTGCCAAGGGTTCGGCGACCGATACTTCGCGGATGACGGAGCGATCCCGCCAAGCGGGCGCTTCTCCGCCAGGGCCGCACCCTGGAACCAGACCCACGACCAAGGACTGTCGTCATGACCGGCCGCCCTCACGGCGGCGTCGGCGCCGTGTTTTCCCGCGCGCTGCTGGCGTTGCTGATGCTTACCCTCATCGTCCTGTTGATGCGCCGTCCGCCGCCGTTGCTGGCGGCCGACGCCCAAGGCCACCCTTGCACCCTGGTCCGGGTGGTGCCTGACACGGACCAGATGCCGCCGACCGTGGTGGCCAAACCGGGGCCGCCCTCCTTCGGGCCGGATGCCTACGGGGATTGACGCCCGGCACCCCTTGTTCATTGTACTGCGACCGTGGTGGATGAAGGACGTGGCGGCCAAGCCGCGTGGCCGGAGCCTGATCCGTGGAAAGGGGTTGGAAATGAGCCTGCGGGCACCATCGCCGCGGTTGGTCTTGCCATACCGCCGTATATCGTCTGTGGCCGCGCTCGTCGTCTGTCTGACCACCGTGGACTGTGCGGTGGAGCCATTGCCCGGTGTCACGCCATCCTCGCACAGCCGGATCCCATCCATGCCGGCGTCCGCAGACACCACCTGGCCGTCCGCGTCGGCGCAAAGCTGGCGGGAGCTCATCGATAAGGCGCGGGACGACGGGTTCAACGGCGTCGCGCTGGTCGGTCACGGTGGGACCATCGATGGCATCGCTGCGATCGGTATCGCCGACGCTGCCAATGGCGTCCCTGTAACCACCCGCACGCGGTTCGAGATCGGCTCGATGTCAAAATGGGTTGCGTCAGTCGTCGTGCTGAAGCTGGTAGATCAGGGCATGCTCGATCTTGATGCGCCGATCGGGCGGTACTTGCCCGACTATCGCGCCGATAATGGCGCTCGGCTGACGCTGCGGCGGCTGATGTGCCATTCCAGCGGTCTGCCCAACGACGTGCTGAAAGCGCGTCAGGCGGATCCCGCGAGCCGCGGCGTCGAACTGCCGATGCCTGAGGCGGTGCGTCGCTACGCGAGCGGCGACCTGGCGTTCACACCGGGGACGCAGTGGGACTATTCGCAGTCCAACTGGATCCTCGTCCAGGCCATTGTCGAGCGTATCGGCGGCATGACCTACCCAGCACTTGTCGACCGGCTGCTGGTGCGCCCTCTGGGGCTCAAGGACAGTGGCATCTATTCCGGCGATTCCGCAAAGACGGACGGCATGGCGGTCGGCTATGCGGCGCTGACGCCCTCGCCGCAGCCGAAACCCAATCCCATCCCCGGCTATATGGCCATGACGGGCGGCTTCTATACCAGCGCCCCCGATCTGCTGACCCTGATGAACGCGGTGCTGAGCGGAGACCTTCTCACCGCGCGAAGTCGCAGCGAACTGACGACGATTCAAATGCCCGACCAGCATTATGCTTTGGGCGGTCGGATCCGGTCCGCCCAAGTCGGTGGCGCGATGCGCGAACTCGCATGGGAAGATGGCAGCAATGGCGGCTTTCGGATGGTCGCGCGCCGGGTGCTGGCGGATGAGCATACGGTCGTAACACTCAACAACGCCAGTTGGGACTATCAGAAACTCGGCGATCTGGCCGATGCGTTGCTCGAGACGACGTATGTGAAAAGCAGATAATCCGGGCTGGAGACAACGGCGACACGCTCTGAGCGGTCACGGCGGTGACCAAAGCGGCTTTGGGCTTGTGATGCACACAGCAGGTGTCCGGCAACGGGTACGCTCCAGGTGTCCGCCTGCGGACACTGTTCGTGGGCGGACAGCGCCGGCCCAGCACACTCTGTAATAAAAACAATAAGTTGAAGGCCGTTCCCCTCGGGGCACGCCTTTTGCTTTGGCGATAGGCTTCATTCTGCCACGGGGGAAATGCTGAATGACCGTCTTGCCACCCTTCTTCCGCCGTCATGCGCTGGTCACCCTGCTCAATCTTTTCGGCCTGGCGGTGGGGATCGCCGGCTTCCTGGTGGTCAGCCTGTATGTGGCGGGGGAGTTGATGGTCGATCGGGGGTTCACCGGTGCCGACCGGCTTTACCGGGTGGCCAGCACCCTGTCCCTGGGAGGCAACACGGTGGTGCTGGGGGCGTCCACCCCGCTGTTGGCGGAACCGCTGGCCCAGGACTTTCCGGAGGTGGAGGCGGTCACCCGGGCCTCGGAGGAGGACATCGACCTGCGGGAGGGGGATCGGACGCTGACCGTGCCCCTGCTTTGGGCGGACGCCAACCTGCTTCAGGTGCTGGACTATCCCCTGGCGCGGGGGGATGCCACGACGGCGCTGTCCCGTCCCGATGGGCTGGTGGTGACGCCGGAACTGGCCCGCACCCTGTTCGGTGACGCCGATCCCATGGGGCGCGCCGTGTCGGTGGCGGGCGGTCAGATCCTGACGATCACCGGCGTGCTGAAGCCCCTGGCTGAAACCCACCTGAAATTCACCGGCATCGCCGCGGACAGCGGCCGGGGGGAGAAGAACTGGGCCCACATGGTGGGGGAACAATGGTCCCATGTGGGTGAAACCGCCGTGTATGCGCGCTTGCGCCCCGGCGCTTCGGCATCGGCGGTGGAGGCGCGGCTGGCGGATTTCGTGCGCCGGCGCGCCGTCCTGACGCAGTTGCCGGAGGATGTGCGGGCCGGCTTCCTGACCTTGCGCCTGGACCCGGTGCCGGCCATTCACCTGCACGTCAAGACCTTCAACCAGCGCAAGATGGGTGGCGACGTGGGCACCCTGGGCATCCTGTCGGTGGCCGCCCTGCTGATCCTGGGCGTCGCCATCGCCAACTACACCAACCTGGCGACGGCGCAGGCCATCAATCGCGCCCGTGAGGTCGGCATCCGCAAGCTGGCGGGTGCCCGGCGCTGGCAACTGGTGGCGTTGTTCACGGGGGAGTCCGTGGGGCTGGCCATGGCCGCGACGCTGGCCGCCCTGGCGATGGTGGAGGTGTCGCTACCCGCCTTTCAGGCGCTGGTGGACCGGTCCTTCGGCATCGCCCCCTTGCTCCATGGCGGCCTGTTGGCCGTGGTGCTGGGCACGCCCCTGGCGGTTGGCGGGTTGGGCGGGCTTTATCCTGCCCTGGTCCTGTCGGGCTATCGCCCGGCGGAGGTGCTGAAGGGAAGCGTGGCACCCGCGGCCGGCCGGCTGCGCGGCGTGCTGGTGGTGGCGCAGTTCGCCATCTCCATCGCCCTCATCATCGCCACGGCGACGGTGCTGCGCCAGGTGGACCATGCCCGTACCGCCAAGCTGGGCTTCCTGCCTGAGAACCTCTACATGGTCAGCGAGCTGCCGGGTGACGTCCACCGCGCGGCCACGATGAAGGCGGAGCTGGCCAAGCTGCCCGGCATCCTGGGCGCCACTTTCAGCGGCTTGGCCCCCGGGTCCATCGACCAGAGCATGTCCCTGATGACCGTGCCCGCCGACGCCCATGGGGCCACGCCGGGCCAGACCTATATCGCCGAATTTTCGGCCGACCCGGATTTCATCGCCACCTATGGGTTGGAGCTGAAGGCCGGTGCCGCCCTGCCACCCGGTTGGCGCCCCCCAGCGGAGGGGGGGCGGCGCTATGTCTGGCTGACGGAGGCGGGGGCCCGCCGCCTGGGCTACGGCCATCCCGCCGACGCGGTGGGCGACCGCTACACCGATGAGGAAAACAGGACGGTGGAGGTCGCGGGCATCCTGGGCGATGTCCGTTTCCGCACCGCCCGCGACGCGGATGAGGCGCTGATGTTCGGCATCGGCGCCACCGGCGGCACGCTGACCGTGCGCCTGGCGGCTGGCGATCCCCGGCCCGCCCTGGCGGCCGTCAACGCCCTGGTGGACACCCTGTATCCCGAAGTGCGCCGCGCGCCGCGCGGCTTCGCCGATGAAAAGCTGGAGTCCCAGTACCGGACGGAGGAGCGGCAGGCCAAGGTCTTCGCCTTGTTCAGCGCGCTGGCCATCGTGCTGGCCAACCTGGGCCTGTTTGGCCTGACGGCGCTGGCGGCGGCCCGCCGCACCAAGGAAATCGGCTTGCGCCGGGTGGTGGGCGCCCGGGTGCTGGACATCGCCTGGCTGCTGGCCTGGCAGTTCGCGCGGCCAGTGCTGATCGCCAATGCCATCGCCTGGCCCCTGGCGTGGTGGGGCTTGCACCGCTGGCTGGCCCAGTTCGCCGTGCGGGTGGACCAGGGACCGGGAACCTTTCTGGCCGCCGGTGCCATCGCGCTGGCCGTGGCGCTGGCCACCATCACCCTGCACGTCGTCCGCGTGACCCAAACGCCGCCCGCCGGTGCGCTGCGGTATGAGTAAGGAGGCCCACGTGCATCACCTTCTGCCAGCCTTCCTGCGCCGCCATGCGCTGATCACCCTGCTCAACATCGCCGGCCTGGCCGTGGGCATCGCCGCTGTCCTCCTCATGCTGGCGTATGTGGTCGCCGAACTGCGGGTCGATCGGGGGTTCACCGCCGCCGACCGGCTATACAGGATCGCCACCACGCTGACCGTGCCTGGGCAAGGCGCCATGCTGGCGGCGGGCTCCGCCCCGCAGATGGCGGCTCCCTTGATGGCCGAGTTCCCAGAGGTGGAGGCCGCGACCCGCATTCACCAGGACCAAGTGGTGTTGAAGGTAGGGGACAGACCCTTCGAGGTGCCGCTGCTGTGGGCCGACGCCAACCTGCTTCAGGTGCTGGACTATCCCCTGGCGCGGGGTGACGCCGCCACGGCTCTGTCCCGCCCCGACGGCCTGGTCGTCAGTCCGGAGCTCGCCCGGCGCCTGTTCGGGGATGCCGATGCCATGGGGCGCGTCGTGCAGACCCGCGATGGCACCCCGCTCACGGTGACGGGGGTGCTGGCGCCTATGGCGGAAACCCACCTGGATTTCACCGCCATCGCCGCGGACGCCGCGCGGGGGCCGAAATCCTGGGCGCGCCAGACGGTGGAGGATTGGAGCCAGCCGACGATCAACACCTACGTCCGGCTGCGCCCAGGCGTGTCGGTCGATGCCGTGCGGGCGCGCCTGCCGGACTTCCTCGACCGTCACAACACCTTGTCACCCCGGTTGGTCAAGCTGGCCCTGCGCCTGGACCCGGTGGGTGACATTCATCTGCACGTGTCGGCGCTGGGCGACCACAAGCCGGGCGGTGACATGGCCATGCTGCGCATCCTGGCCGGCGTGGCGCTGATGATCCTGGGCGTGGCCGTCGCCAACTACACCAATCTGGCCACGGCCCAGGCCATCAACCGGGCGCGCGAGGTGGGCGTGCGCAAGCTGGTGGGGGCGCGCCGCCGCCAGTTGGTGGCGCTGTTCATGGGCGAGGCGATGCTGCTGTCGTCGGTGGCGACGCTCTTGGCGTTGGCCTTGGTGGAGCTGGCGTTACCCTTCTTTCAGGATCTGCTGGGCCGGCCCTTGCCCCCGGATGTATTGCGCCAGGCACCGCTGCCCCTCTTGGTCGCGCTGACCCCCGTGGTCGTGGGCGGCCTGGGTGGCTTCTATCCCGCCCTCGTGCTTTCAGGTTACCGCCCGGGGGAGGTGCTGAAGGGTAGGGCCCAGCCACCCGGCGCCGGCCGTATGCGCGCCGTGCTGGTGGTGACCCAATTCGCCGTATCCATCGCCCTGATGATCGTCACCCTGACGGTGCATCGCCAGGTGGAGCACGCCCGGGCGGCGGATTTGGGATATCGCGCCGGTGAACTCTACACCCTGGGCCGCCTGCCCCTGGGTGACGCGCGGGCGGCGACGCTGAAGGCGGAGGTGGCGCGCATCCCCGGCGTCCGGTCCGTCAGCCTGACCAGCCTGGTCCCGGCCAACCAATCGCGCGCCACCCTTTCCATCCGGCCGCCGGAAGGAGCAGCCGGGGCGGGCGGGGACCAGCGGGTGCCGCTGGCCTGGTTCATGGTGGATGAGGATTTCATCACCACCTATGGCGCCACCCTGATGGCGGGGTCGGGCACGCCGACGGGATGGAAGCCGGAAGCGGCCCGTCCCGATGGTGCCACCGAGTACGCCCTGGCCACCGTGGAGGCCACCCGGCGCATGGGTTACGCGCACCCACAGGACGCGGTGGGCCGCAGCTTCCGCTTCCTGGACAGCGATCCGCCGACGCGCATCGTGGGGGTGCTGGCGGATATGCGCTTCCGCTCCGCCCGCGAACGGCCGGAGGCGCTGCTGTTCACCGTGGGTGGGGAGGCGTCGTTCCTGAGCGCCCGGCTGACACCCGGCGACCAGGGGGGCGCCGTGGCCGCCATCGATGCCGTGGTGCGGCGCCTGTATCCGGAGGTCGAGCATTGGCGGCGCGGCTTCGCCCAGGACCAGATCGCGGCGCTCTACGCGGGGGAGGAGCGGCAGGCCAAGGTCTTTGCCCTGTTCAGCGCGCTGGCCATCGTGTTGGCCAACCTGGGCCTGTTCGGCCTGACGGCACTGACGGCGGCCCGGCGCACCAAGGAAATCGGCATCCGCCGGGTGGCGGGTGCCCGGGCCTGGGACATCGCCTGGCTGATGACCTGGCAGTTCGCGCGGCCGGTACTGGTTGCCAACCTGCTGGCGTGGCCTCTGGCCTGGTGGGGGCTGCACCGCTGGCTGGCACAATTCGCCGTGCGGGTGGACCAGGGGCCGGGGACCTTCCTGGCCGCCGGCGCCCTGGCGCTGGCTATCGCTGCGGCCACGGTCGCCGTCCATGTTCTCCGCCTGACCTTGGCGCCCCCGGCCGGCGCGCTGCGGTACGAATAAGGGGGGTAATCGATGCCCATGTTCGCCTTGTTCCACGTCCTGCGCCGCCAGGCCCTGACCACCCTGCTGAACGGGGTGGGCTTGGCCTTGGGCATCGCCGCCTTTCTGCTGGTCAGCCTTTATGTCGCGGAGGAAGTGGGCGTGGACCGGGGGTTCACCCATGCCGATCGGCTTTATCGCCTGGGCGGCGCCTTCGACATCGGCGGACAGTCGATCGTCATGGATTCGGGCCCCACGGATTTGGCGTTGACGGTCAGGCAGGAACTGCCGGAGGTCGAGGCCGTCACCCGGGAGGAACCCGACCGGGTGATGCTGGGGGAGGGCAGCCGTTTTTTTGAACAGCACCTGTTGTGGGCCGATCCGAATTTCCTGCAAGTGCTGGATTATCCGCTGGAGCGGGGGGATGCCGCGACGGCGCTGGCGCGGCCGGACGCGGTGGTGGTGACGAGGTCCTTGGCCCGCACCCTGTTTGGCGACGCTGATCCTATCGGGCGCACCATACAGGTACGCCATGGGCCGGTGCTGACCGTCACCGGCGTGCTGGCGCCCATCCCGCGTAGCCACCTGGTGTTCGCGGCCATCGCCGCTGACGCGGCGCGGGGCGACCAATCCTGGTCAAAGGCCAAGGCGCGGCCTTGGAACGATGTAGAGGGCGTTCTCACCTATGTTCGCCTAGCCCCGGGGGTATCCGCCGCCACGGTCGCCGCTGGCCTGCCCGCCTATGTGAAGCGCCACACCGCGCCCAAAACCAACGAAGGCGGCGGCAACGAAATTGTCCTCAGCCTGAGGCTGGATGCGGTGAGGGACATTTATATGGGGACCAAGGCGATTGGCAGTAACGGACCCGGTGGCGATGTGGACACATTGCGGATTCTGGCCGGCGTCGCGCTCCTGATCCTGGGCGTCGCCATCGCCAACTACACCAACATGGCCACGGCCCAGGCCATCAGCCGGGCGCGGGAGGTTGGTATCCGCAAGCTGGTGGGCGCCCGGCGCCGGCAACTGGTCCTGCTGTTCACGGGGGAGGCGGTGCTGTTGGCCACCCTCGCCACCCTGGCGGCGGTGGCCCTTATGGAATTGGCCTTGCCGGCGTTTCAGAACCTGGTGGGGCGGGAATTGTCACTGGCGCTCCTTACCCACGGAAACCTGCTGCCCCTGCTGCTGGCCACGCCGCTGGTCGTGGGTGTCCTGGGGGGCTTTTATCCCGCGCTGGTGCTGTCAGGGTACCGTCCGGGAGAGATATTGAAGGGCAGGGCGCAGGCGCCCGGTGCTGGGCGGGTGCGGGCGGTGCTGGTGGTGGCGCAGTTCGCCGTGTCCATCGCGTTGATGGTGGCGACCCTGACCGTGCAGCGTCAGGTGGCGCATGTGCAGGCGGTCGGCCTGGGCTATCAGCCCGCGAACCTTTATCTGTTCAGCAACCTGCCGACCGACACCGCCAGGGCCGCCACCTTGAAGGCGGAGGTGGCGCACCTGCGCGGGGTCGTGGCCGCCAGCCTGTCCACCCTGGTGCCGGCCGATCCCTCAGGCAGCATATCCGTCTTTGATTTGCCGGCGGACACCCGCAGCACCTTGCGCCGGGCGGAAGGCATCCACTCCTTCGCCGCGGATGAGGATTTTTTCGCCACCTATGGCGCCCAGCTGGTGGCGGGCAAAGGCCTGCCCCAGGGCTGGAAGCCGGCCGAAGGCGACCAGAAGGCGCCGCGCTATGCCATCCTGACGGAGACGGCGGCGCGGCGCATGGGCTACAAAAAGCCCGAGGATGCCGTGGGCGAACGCCTGCTGGTGAACGGTGAGACCCCCACCGAGGTCGCGGGCGTGGTGGCGGACATGCGCTTCAGCTCCGCCCGGGAATCCGACCGTCCGCTGATGTTCCTGATCAAGCCCAGCGGCCGGCACCTGACGGTGCGCCTGGCCGCTGGCGATCAACGCGCCACGGTCAAGGCGCTGAACGCCGTGGTCGATCGGCTCTATCCCGATGCCGAGTATCTGCGCCGCGCCTTTGTGGATGAGCGGATCGAGAGCCTCTACCAATCGGAAGAGCGCCAGGCCTGGGTGTTCGCGGCCTTCGGCGGCCTGGCCATCGTGTTGGCCAACCTGGGCCTGTTCGGCCTGACCGCTTTGACCGCTGCGCGGCGCACCAAGGAAATCGGCATGCGCCGCGTCGTCGGCGCCCGCGTGGGCGACATCCTGCGTTTGCTGGCCTGGCAGTTCACCCGGCCTGTCCTGCTGGCCAATCTGGTGGCTTGGCCGGTGACATGGTGGGGCCTGCACCAGTGGCTGATGCAGTTCACGGTGCGGGTGGACCAGGCGCCGCTGACCTTCATGGCGGCCGGTGCCCTGGCCTTGGCCGTGGCGCTGGCCACCGTGGCCGTCCACGTCATCCGCGTGGCCAGCGCTCCGCCCGTGGGGGCGCTGCGGTACGAGTGACGGCGCGCCCTGGGAGCCCGTCAGCCCCTTACCAGGTCCAGTAGCAGGGCGTTGGTCTCGGCCGGCCGCTCCAGCATGATCTGGTGGCCGCAGCGCTCCAGCTCGACATAGGTGGCGGTGGGCAGGCGGCGGGCCAGGTCTCGGGCACCGGCCGGGGGCGTCAGGCCGTCATTGGCCCCGGCCACCACGGTGATGGGCAGGGTCAGGGCGGACAACGCCGCCGGATCGGGGTGGGCCGCCTGGCTCATCAGCGCCTTCATCATGAACAGGCTGTTGCCCTTGGTCGCCTGCTCCTCGAACGCGATCAGGGCGGCGTCGGTGTCCGGATGCCAGGCGAGCGAGCGGAACTTGGCGGAGATGATGGGGCGGATCCATTCCAGGATGAAGGGCGGCAGCCAACCCAGCGGGTTGGCTCCCAGCTGGGCGACCGGGCTGGGCGGGCCCAGCAGCAGGGCCGCCGCCACGCGGTCCAACCTCCCCTCCGCCGCGAGGCCCTGCAGCAGGCTCAAGCTCAGACGGCAGCCGTAGGAATGGCCCGCCAGGATGACGCGGCCCTGGCCGGGCGGCGGGCCGTATGTGTCCAGGATCTGACGATAGTCGGATACCAGGTGGTTGCCGTCGTACGCCGCCCAGTCGCGCGGCTGTGGGCTCTGCCCATGGCCGACGAAATCCCAGGCGACGATGCGCACGCCCTCTGCCACCAGGGCGGCCCATTGGTGGCGCCACTGGTTCTTGTTGCCGCCGCTGCCATGACATAGGAACACGGTGGTGTCGGCACGGGCCCCGCCCTCATGCACCAGCAGACTCAGGGGCGGGCGGCCATCGCGCACCGCCACCGTGTCGGGCGTGACCACCAGGCGGGTGGTGGCGAGCGGCAGACCAGGGGCGTCGGGCATGGTGCTTTCCTTTGGGGACTACCCCTTGTGGCGTTTACCGTTGAAGGCGCAGGGGCGAAGGGGGACTATCCGCGACCGCGTTAACGATGTGCTGGAAAACCGTACCATGCCCGCCCCTGGACCGCGCCCCGGTTTGCGCAACGCCATCACCGATGTCCCTGGCCTGACGGTCGGCCACGCCACGGATGAACGGGTGCGCAGCGGCGTCACCGTCCTGCTGTGCGGCGGGGCCAAGGGGGCGGCTGGCTGGGCCGGCGGCGTGGACGTGCGCGGCGGCGGCCCCGGCACCCGCGAGACCGAGATGTTGGCGGCGGAGAACCTGGTGGGGCGCGCCCATGCCGTGGTGCTGACCGGCGGATCCGTCTTCGGCTTGGCGGCGGCGGACGGGGTGGCGGCCGTGCTGTCGCGGCGCGGGATGGGCCTGACCTTGCGGCCCGGCACGCCCGCGGTGCCCCTGGTGCCCGCCGCCGTGCTCTATGACCTGGCCAATGGCGGCGACAAGGACTGGGGCCTGACCCCACCCTACCGCGACCTGGGGATGCACGCGGTGGCGGCCGCGGGTCTGGATGTGGCCCAGGGGCCGGTCGGTGCTGGGCGGGGCGCCATGGCAGGGCTGATCCCCGGCGGCATCGGCACCGCCTCCATCGACTTGGGCGATGGCTTGGTGGTGGGGGCCCTGGTGGCGGCCAACCCCCTGGGCTCGGTCTTCATGCCCGATGGCCGCACCTACTGGGCCTGGCCTTTCGAGATCGATGGCGAGTTCGGCGGGCGGACGCCCCAGGCCCCGATGGACGCCAGCGATCCGGTGCCGGACCTGTCGCGCCTGGGGGTGCATCGCCAGCCCACGGCCGGCGCCAACACCACCATCGCCGTGGTGGCCGCCTCCGCCGACCTCGGCACGGCGGAGTGCAAGCGGGTGGCGATGATGGCGCAGGACGGCATCGCCCGTGCCGCGCGTCCTGCCCATACCCCCTTCGACGGCGACACCGTGTTCGCCGTGGCGCGGGGGCCCGCCTTGTCGACCGACGCGGGCAGCCGCTGGGCCCAGGTGGCGCGCATCGGCTCCGCCGCCGCCGACTGCCTGGCCCGCGCCATCGCCCGCGCGGTGTTCCATGCCGGGGATGGTAACAGGGCCGGGGATGGTCAAACGGGTGAGGACGGCCATCAGGCGCCCTGAACCGGCAGGGTGGGCGTGGCCGCCACCAGGCTGGCGGTATAGGGGTGGCGCGGCTGGCTCAGGACTTGGACGGTGGGCCCTTCCTCGACGACGTGGCCGTCCTGCATGACCAGCAGGCGGTCGGTCAGGGCCTCCACCACCGCCAGGTCGTGGGACACCACCAGATAGGCCAGGCCCAGACGCCGCGACAGGTCGGCCAGCAGATCCAGGATCTGGGCCCGGGTCAGCATGTCCAGGGCTGACGTCGCCTCATCCAGGGCGATCAGGTCGGGCTGTACCGCCAGGGCGCGGGCGATGGCGATGCGCTGGCGCTGGCCCCCGGAGAATTCATGGGGAAAACGGTCGGCATCTTCCGGCGCCAACCCCACTTGGCCCAACAGTTCCTCCACGCGCCGCCGCCGCAGGGCGGGCGACAGAGGCGCGTCCAGCAGGGCCAAGGGCTCGGCCACCAGCCGTTCCACCCGCCAGCGCGGGTCGAAGCTGCCCACCGGGTCTTGGAAAACCATCTGCACATGGCGGCGCAGGCGGCGGCGGGCCCCCTCGCTGACAGCCGACCAATCCTGGTCCAGTAGGCGCACCGTACCAGCCTGGGGCCGGTCGGCGGCCAGCAGGGTGCGCAGCAGTGTGGACTTGCCGGATCCGGACTCGCCCACGATGCCGACGCTTTCGCCCCGGTGCACGGCCAGGCTGACCCGGTCGACCGCGCGCAGCGTGCCCGGCTTGGCCCACAGGGTGGGGCGGGGCAGGGCGTAGTCGCGGACGATCTCCTGGGCGGCGAGCAAGGGCGGCTGAACCGGGGCGGGAGGCGTGTCTGGCCGTTGCCGTGGCGGCACTGCCCCCGCCAGCAGGCGGCGGGTGTAGGGATGCTCCGGCGACTGCAGGACGATGGCGGGCGGGCCCGATTCCACCACCGCGCCCTCTTGCAGGACCACCACCCGATCCGCCACGCCGGACACTAGGGCCAGATCGTGGCTGATCAGCAGCAGGCCCAGGCCATCCTGACGGACCAGATCGACCAGCAGGTCCAGGATGCGGGCCTGGGTGGTCACGTCCAGGGCGGTGGTGGGTTCATCGGCGATCAACAGCTTGGGCTTGGCTGCCAGGGCGGCGGCGATGGCGACGCGCTGACGCTGCCCGCCGGACAGTTCATGGGGGCGCCGGCTACGGGGAAAGCGGTCGGCGGGCAGGCCCACGCGGGCCAACATGGCGTCGGCGACGCGCGCGGCCTCCGCCCGGCGGGCCATGCCGTGCACCCGTACCGTTTCCGCCACCTGGGCGCCGATGGACAGGACGGGGTTCAGCGCCGTCATGGGCTCCTGGAACACCAGGCCGACGTCGCGGCCGCGCACGGCGTCCATCCCCCGGTCGGTCAGCGCCGTCAGTTCCTGCCCGTCCAGGCGGATGCTGCCCTGGGCGCGGGCGCCGGGTGGCGTCAGGCCCAGGACCGACAGGGCGGTCATGGACTTGCCGGAGCCCGACCCCCCCACCAGGGCCACGATCTGGCCCGGGTCCACCGTCAGCGACACGGCATTCAGGAGGGCGCGGCCATCGACCGACAGGCTGAAATCGCGGATATCCAGCAGGGGCATGGCTCAGGCCCCCCGCCTGGGATTGAGGTGGGCCCGCAGGCCTTCGCCCAGCAGGTTGAAGCCCAGGACGGCGGCCACCACGCCCAGGCCGGGAAACAGCACCAGCCAGGGGGCCAGGTCCGCCAGGGTCTGGCTGTCCGCCAGCATGCGCCCCCAACTGGGCCGGGGCGCCTGGGTGCCCAGCCCGACGAAGGACAGTCCGGCATCGGCGATGATGCCCAGCGACAACTGGATGGTCGCCTGCACCAGCAGCAGCCCGGCGATGTTGGGCAGCACATGATCCAGCGAGATGCGGCCGGCACCCTTCCCGGCCAGGCGTGCGGCCAGGGTGTAGTCGCGTGCCCAGACGCTCAGCGCCGCCGCCCGGGTGACCTTGGCGAAGATGGGAATGTTGAACAGGCCGATGGCGGCGATGGCGTCGATCGCCCCCGGGCCGCACAGGGCGGCGATCAGCACGGCGGTGATCAGGGCGGGGAAGGCGAAGACGATGTCGCTGCCGCGCATCGCCACCTCTTCCACCCATCCCCGGCGCCCGGCCGCCAGCAGGCCCAGCGGCACGCCGCACCCCAGGCCAACACCGACGGCGGCCAGGGCGACCGCCAGGGCGCTCTGCGCGCCGGCCAGCACCTGGGAGAAGACGTCGCGGCCATAGGCGTCGGTGCCGAACCAGTGCGCGCCCGTTGGCGCCGCCAGCCGGCCGGCGACATTGATCGCCGTGGGATCGTAGGGCGTCCAGGCCAGGGACAGCAGGGCGGCGCCCACCACCAGGCCGCTCAGTACCAGGCCGGCGACCAGCGCCGCGCTATGCCGGCGGCCGTCGGTCGCGGCCTCAACCGTGATCATGACGGTCATGGGCGGCGCCCCCCGGTCAGGCGCGGGTCCACTGCGGCATTGGCGAGATCGACCAGGAAGGTGACGATGACGACGGCGAACACCAGGCTGACGGTGACGCCCTGCACCACGATCAGGTCGCGCTGGGCCACCGCCTGGAACACCAGACGGCCCAGGCCCGGCAGAAAGAAGACATTCTCGATGATCACGCCCCCCGCCAGCAGGAAGGAGAACTGCATGCCCAGGATGGTCAGCGCCGGTACCAGGGCGTTGGGCAGGGCATGGCGCAGCAGGGCCTGGCGCAGGCTCAGGCCCTTGGCGCGGGCGGTGCGGATGTAGTCCTGGCCCATCTGGTCCACCAGCTCGCCCCGCAGCACCCGGGCCAGGATGCCGGCCTGGGGCGCGGCCAGGGCCACCGCCGGCAGGGTCAGGGCCTTCAGCGCCGGCCAGAACCCGATGTCCCAGCCGGGGAAGCCCCCGGCGGCGAACCAGTGCAGGCCGGCGGCGAACACCAGGGCCAGCACCGTGCCGGCCCAGAAGTTGGGCACGGCGATCAGCAATTGCGCGATGCCGTTCAGCAGGCTGTCCACCATGCGGCCCGTCCGCCCCCGCACGGCGCCCAAGGCCGCCGTCACACCCAGGACGACGGCCAGCCCGGTGGACAGCGTCACGGCGTACAGCGTCAGGGGCAGGGTCACGGCCAGGCGCTCCGCCATCAGCGTGCCGACATCGACCCGGTAGGTGTAGCTGAGGCCGAAGTCGCCCCGCGCCAGGCCGGCCAGCCAGGCCAGGTAGCGTTGCGGCGCCGGCAGGTCCAACCCCATCTGATGGCGCAATGCTGCCAGGGCCGCGGGGTCGGCGCTCATGCCCATCATCACCCGGGCGGGATCGCCGGGGATGACCTGCAGCACCAGGAAGATGGTCAGGCTGGCGGCCAGCACCGTCAGCAGCAGCACGGCCAGGCGACCGGCGACATAGCGCGGCCCCGCCTTGACGGCGGCCAGGGCGGCTGCGCCCGCTACCGCCAGGCCCAGCAGCCAGGCCACGCCGCCCGCGCCGGACAGGCCGCCGGCGGTGGCGGCCCCCGGTCCGGCCTGGTCGAACCGCGCCGTCGCCAGGTCCACCAACTGCACCGGGGTGGGCAGCCAGATGTCCCGCAGGCGGGCGTCCCACACCCCGAAATAGGGGTATTCGAACAGGAAGACGTTCACCGCGTCCCGGGCCAGGGTGCGCTGGATGTCGCCCAGCACGGCCAGGCGCCGCGTCTCATCCACCGTGGCGTCCAGCGTGGCCAGCAGCGCCTTGTAGGCGGGATTGGAATAGCCGAAATAGTAATCGTCGCGGCCGTAGATGTCGTAATCCATGGGCTCGACATGGGCGACGATGGTCATGTCATAGTCGTGGCGGCCATAGACTTGGGAAATCCAGGTGGCCCATTCCACATCCTCCAGCACCACCGTCACCCCCGCCTCCGCCAGTTGGGCGGCGATGATCTCCGCCGCGCGCTTGGCGTAGGGCAGGGGCAGGACGCGCAGGGTGGTGGTGAAGCCGTGGGGGTAGCCCGCCTCCGCCAGCAGGGCCTTGGCTTTGGCCACGTCGTGGGGGTAAAGGCCCGTCAGGTCGACATAGCCGGGGTTCTGCGGCGGGTAATGGCTGCCGATGGCGGCGCCATAGCCGAACATGGCGCCCTGGATGACGGCCTGCCGGTCGATGGCGTGCGACAGGGCGCGGCGCACCAGCACATTGTCGAAAGGCGGGCGCTTGTTGTTCAGCGCCAGCAGCGTCTCCCCCTCCGACGGGGCGACATCGACGGTGAAGCGGGGATCGGCCTTCAGCGCGGTGATGGCTTCCGGCGCGGGGAAGGCGGGGAAGCCCTGGATGTCGCCGGCCTTCAGCGCCGCCGTAGCCGCCGCCGGGTCGGCGATGAAGCGATAGGTGATGCTGGCCAGATGGGGCGCCGGCCCCCAGTAGGCGGGATTGCGCGCCAGCGTGACGGCATTGCCCCGCTGCCACGCCGCCACGGCATAGGGGCCGGTGCCCACCGGGTGGGTGACGTTGCCGGCGGCGCTGGCGGGGGAGACCATGACGGCGGCCGGCCAGCCCAGCACCTGCAACAGGTTGCTGTACGGCGCCTTCAGGTGGATGGCGGCGGTCAGCGCATCGACCACCTCCACATGGTCGATGTGCGACAGCGCCACCTTTTGCGGGTTGGTGCTGGCGGGGGTGATGGCGCGCTCCAGCGAGAACTTGACCGTTTCGGCATCGAAATCAGCCCCGTCCTGGAAGCGCACGCCGGCACGCAGGTGGAAGGTGTAGGTCAGGCCGTCCGGCGCCACCGTCCAGTCGGTGGCCAGCAGCGGCGCCACCGTGCCGCCCACGCCCAGGTGCACCAGGCCCTCGAACACGGTGGGGAAGACCACGGCGGGAATGGCGGCGGACGCCTCCGCCGTTGGGTCCAGGCCCGGCGGCTCCAGCTGCAGGCCCAGGGTCACGCTGTCGCGCGCGGCGGCCAGGGGCGCCCCGGCCAGGGCGGCCAGCATCACCACGGACCTGATCAGATGCTTGAGGATGGTCGGCCAAGCCATTGTATTACGCGGAAAAGAGAGGGGTGTCGTGGCGGTGCGCGTCGGCCGTCCCGCGCGCCCGTGCCGCCGCCTGCTGCGCCAGGCTGGGCAAGCCCAGCGCGTCATAGACCTGGGCCAGGGCGCGGTTCAGGGGCACGCCGTCGGGGTCATGGCCCCGGCGCAGTTCCAGCATCTGCTGCACCGGCGTCCAGCGGCGGTCCTTGAGGTAGGCGTCCAGCACCACCTGCTCGAACAGGTCGCGCTGGGCGTGGCTGCCACCGATCTCCACCAGGCGGGGCAGCACGGGACCCAGGCGCCGCACCGTCGTGCGCCCATCACCCCGGTAATAGGCCATCAGCCCTTCGGCGGCGGGAACGGCGACGTCCGCCCAGGTCTCGCGGCTGTGATCGGGGGCGCTGTCGGCCTGGACGCGGATGGCGGCCAGCAGGGTGTCGGCCTCCGCCCGCCCGGCCCGCGCCAGGCCCATCAGGTACAACAGCGCCAGGAAGGGCTGGGCCGTGTCGGTGGCGCGGGCGGCTAGGTGATCGGCCAGGTCGCTCCAGCGGCCGCCCACGTCCACGCCGGCCAGTTCCAGCCGGCTCAGCAGTTGCACCGCCCCCGCCTGGTCCTGGGAATAGCCCTTGTCGACGCCCCAGACCCGGGTGTCATAGGTGGCCAGCGCCTCCGCCTCCCGCCCCTGGCTCAGCAGGAACAGGGCGTAGTGCCACCACAGGTGCGTGGACATGAAGGAGTTGAGGTCGGTCCAGCTGTCGTGGACGCCGCGCAGGAAGGCCGCCCCCTGGTCGATCTCACCCCGCGTCAGCATCACATGGGCCAGGGCGTGGTGGGCCCAGGGCTCCTTGCGCTTCAGGGTGATGGCCCGGCGGGCCGCCGCCTCCGCCTCATCCAGCAGGTGGCATTGCTCATAGCCAAACGCCAGCATGCCATGCAGATAGGCGACGTCGCCGGCGCGGGGCAGGACCTTCAACCCGATGCGCACCATGTCCGGCGACTGGCCGCGGTTGAAGTTCAGGTATTGGTGGACCTTCACCGCCGCCAGGTCGCGGGGAAACTCCTCCGCGATCTGGTCGCCCAGCGCCAGGGCGCTGGGGATGTCGTCCCGCCACCAGGCCTCCAGCATGGCCGCGTTCAGCCGCTCCCGCCGCGTGCCGTGGCGGGCGGCGGCCAGGGCGCGGCCGACATAGGGGGCGGCGCGGCCGGGGCCATCGATGGATTCCAGGAACATCCACAGCATGCCGGCATAGGTCTGCACCAGGGGCAGGTCCACCGCCTCATCCGCCACGGCCAGCAGGTTCACGGCCCGCATCTCATAGGACAGCAGGCCGCCGACGAAATCGTCGATCAGGCCGGCGCTGTGTGCGCCGTCCGTCGTCATGGGGTTGCCCAGGAAATCTTCGTCCATGGCGGCCTCGGTCCCGGCTGGGGGGCGGTTCAGTACTGGTAGCTCAGGCGGACGCCCCAGGTGGCCGGGCGGCCGGGAATGGCGATGTCGGCGTTGGTGAAGAAGTTGCGCAGCAGGTCATAGCGGCGGTCCAGGATGTTCTGGCCGTAAACGGTGGCCGTCCACGGCCCCCGCTCCGGCGCCAGGGTGACGGCGGCGTTCACCAGCCAATAGCCCGCGACGTTGTACCGGCTGCCCAGCAGCGAGCGTTCGCTGCTGCGATAGCTGTAATCCGCCTCGGCCTTCACTGTATAGCCCGACAAGGCCCAGTCATAACTGGCGCCACCGTTATAGGTGATGCGGGGGAAGCCCAAATCCCCGCCCGCCTGGTCGGTGTAGATGGCGCGGCAGGGATAGCAGGTGGCCAGCGAGGCCGCCGTGTTCACCGCGTTGAATTCCGTGAACTCGCCATGCGACAGGCCCAGCGCCTGGGTGACGCGCAGGCCGGTATGGGCGGGGGCCCATTGCACCTCCAACTCCGCGCCGTAAATCTCCGACCGGGGGGCGTTCACGATCTTGCCGATGGCGCCGAAGGTGGGGTCGATGATGACCGACTGCACCTGCTGGTTATGATAGTCGTAGTAATAGGCCGACGCGTTCAGGCGCAGGGTGTGGTCGGCCAGGTCGGACTTCACGCCCGCCTCATAGGCCCACAGCACCTCGGGCCGGAAGGGGGCCAGGCCGCTGAGCGCCAGGGTGTTGTAGGCGGTGAAGCCGCCGGACTTCACCCCCCGGCTGACATTGGCATAGAGCAGCGCCGCGTCGTCCAGCTTGAATTCCACCCCCGCCTTGCCCGTGGTCTGGGTGAAGCCGGTGGGCACCTTGTCCGTCGACACGCCGATGCCGGTGTCCGGGATGGTGCTGGTGCTGAAGGTCCGCAAGGTGCGGTCCTCATGCTCCTCCCGCAGGCCCAGGATCAGCTTCAGCCGGTCGGTGACGGCATAGTCGGCCTGGCCGAAGCCGCTGATGGATTCCGCCGTCTGGGCATAGCGGGTGTTGGCGATGAAACCATAGACGTCCGTGAAGTCGGACAGGAAGGCCTCGCGTAGCGTTTCGTGGGCGTAATAGAGGCCGCCCACCCATTGCAGCCGGCCCGGCCCGCTGGAGGCCAGGCGCACCTCCTGCGACACGTCCTGGGCGCGGCTGTTGAAATACTCATCCGCGTCGCGGTAGGCGGTGGCGTCCCAATCGTTGAACTCCTTGCGGTTCAACGCCTCCCACGCCGTGATGCTGGTCAGCGTCACATCCTCGAAGCGATGCGTCACCGTCAGGTCGGCGCCGCCGCTGGTGTTGTTGCGGAAGGGCTTGGCGGTGGGGTCGGCGCCGATGAGCTTGGCGAAGGCGGGCGACAGGCTCCACCCCGTCTTCGACGGGTCGGTGTCGGCCGGCAGCGTGCCCACGCCCGGCTGGACGACGGGGTTGAAGAGATAGCCGCCGCTGCCATCCGACAGGTCGCGGCCGTAATGCAGGTTCAGCGTCGCATCCGTGTCCGGCGTGGCCGCCCAGGCGATCTTGGCCCGCGCGGCGGTGCGGTTGGCATTGCCCAGGTCCTGGCCCGTCACGCGGTTGGTCTGCCAGGCGCCGCCCTGCTGTGTCATGGCCGACAGGCGCACCTTCACCGTGTCGCTGACGGGGCCGGAGACATAGGCCTCGACCTTGGCGGCGCCGTAGCTGCCATAGTCGCCGGTGATGCCGGCACTGGCCGTGTCCGTGGGGTTGGCGGTCAGGATGTTGATGGCGCCGCCCGTGGTGTTGCGGCCGTACAGCACGCCCTGCGGCCCGCGCAGCACCTCCACCCGGTCCACGTCATAGACCAGGCCCTGGGTCATGATGGGCAGGGGATAGGCGACCTCATCGACATAGACGCCCACGGTGGGGGTGTTGTTGGAGGCATAGTCGTTGAAGCCGACGCCCCGGATGCGGAATTGCGGCTGGCCGCCGCCGAAGGCGTTGGTGACCTCCAGCCCCGGTGTCACATTCTGCAGATCGTTGACCGAGGTGACATGGTGGGCGGCCAGGTCCGCCGCCGACAGCACGGACACGGACAGGCCCACATCCTGCACCGACTGTTCGCGGCGCTGGGCGGTGACGATGATCTCGGGAATGCCGCCGGCGCCGCCCTCCTGCCCCTCGGCCAGGGCCATGCCTCCCGGCAGCGCGCCACCGATCATGATGCCGCCGGTCATGATGCGCCCGATGACGGCGCGGACGAACGAAGCCTTCATCCTTCGCAACTCCCCCATTATTTCCGGCGCGGCCCTTGTGGGCTCTTTTCGGGATGCCGAATTACACGTTATTTCGGTGTGTTATTTTATTAACAACACTGTAACAGCAGTAAACAAGGGGAATAACGCTCCGGTCAATCGCGTAAATTGCCGGCGGCCGCGCGACCGCCGCAATGGCGACGCATGGCTGTCATGCTGCATGTGCTCACACCCCGACACCCTTAGGCGCGACGGCGCGTCAGCGCAAGCATCACCTTGGTTGTGGATGGGGGTGCGATGGACTTGCGCACGCCTTTCAGGGCGCCGCCGTTGCGTCCCCAGTGGCGGTGCCCGTGGGGGCCCCCGCGGCGGCGCCCGTGGCCGGCCGGAAGGTGTAGCCGACGCCGTAGATGACGCTGACCGGCAACTCCTCCCCCAGGGATTGCACGACCTTGCGCCGCAGGCGGCTGATCAGCCCGTCCAGGTTGCGGTCGTTATAGCGCATGGACGGCCGGTCCAGGGCGGCGATCAGGTCGGCGCGGGACGTCACCGCGCCACGGTTGCCCATCAGCTTGGCCACGCAGGCGTATTCCGTCGCAGTCAGCAGCGTCGTGGCACCCTGCGGGCTGGTCAGGCGCCAGGTCGTGGTGTCCAGGTGCCAGTCGGGGGCGGGCGGCGGGGGTGGGGGAACGGCGGCGGGGACGCCGCCGGGGGCGGACTCATCGACGCGGCGCAGCAGGCTGCGGATGTTGGCCTCGATCTCGCGCAGGCTGGCATGCTTGACCAGATAGATGTCCGCGCCGCTGGCCAGCCCCTCCACCTTATCGTCCACGCTGCTGAATCCGGTCAGCATGATGATGCCGCAGGCCAGCCCGTGGCGCCGCCGCACCTCCCGCGCGAAGTCGAAGCCGTGGCCGTCCGGCAGGCTCAGGTCCAGCACGATGACCGCGGGCAGGGCGCCGTCCCGTTCGGCCTGGTCCAGCACGGCCCAGGCCGCAGCGGTGGTGCCGGCGCCCGTGACCTGGAAATCCTTCAGCGCCAGGTAATCGACCAGGTCGGTGCGCGGGCCCTCATCATCCTCGATGACCAGAACGCTATGCATGATGCTTCTCCCGCCCGTAATCCGGGTCTTCCCATTGGGCCGGCCGCAGGGGCAGCACGACCGTCGCCACGGTGCCGACGCCGTTGGGGCCGCCGCTGTGGCTCAAGGTTCCGCCCATCTCCGTCAGGAAGCGGCGGACGATGAACAGCCCCAGGCCATTGCCGGGGTGGTTGTTGGCGTTGGACGCCCGGTAGAAGCGGCGGCCGATGGACTGGCGCTCCATTTCCGGGATGCCGATGCCCTGGTCGGTGACGCGGATGACCACATGGGCCGTGTCCTCGCTGGCCGCCACCGTCACGGGCGCCCCCTCCGGCGAATATTTCAGGGCGTTTTCGATCAGGTTGCGCAGCACGGCGATCAGCATGCCGGGATCGGCCATGAACAGGATAGGGCTGTCCGGTGCCACCACCGTCACCCGCCCGGCGTTCAGGTGGCTCAGGCCCTGGATCACGGTCTGCACGCTGTGCATCCATTCTATGGGCTGCGGCTGGGCCGCCATGTGGCCCTCGCGCTCGCTGGCCATGATGCGTTCCACCAGGCCGGTCACGCGGCGCACGCCGTCGCGGATGGCGCCCAGCCGCCGGCGCGCCGGTTCCGGCACGCTGCCGGGCAGGACCTGCAGCATTTCCGCCGCGCGGTCGATGCCGGCCAGGGGGGTGCGGATCTCATGCACCACTACGTCCAGCAACTGCCGGTGCTCGGCATGGATCTGGCGCTCCGCCGCCAGCGTCGCCGCCAACTGCTGCTCCAGGTGGCGGCGGGTGTCGACCTCGTGCGCCAGTTCCCGGTTGCGCTGCGTCACGTTGCTCTGCAGCCGTGCGCCCAGCATGATCAGGAAGCAGACGAACCACAGATGGTGGGCGACGGCGGTCTCCACCACCGTCCAGGGATAGAACATGATGGGGTCGGCGGTGCCCGACAGCCATTGATCCAGGCGGTGGATGGACCAGCCCCCCTGGATCACCACATGCAGGACCAGCACGGGCAGCAGCGTCCAGCGCAGCCAGGCGCAATCCCCGCGCGCGCGCCACAGCGCCGGCATCACCGAGGCGAAGGCGATCAGGGTGGTGAAGGCGTTGATGGCGGACCGGGGGGCGCCCGAGTCCGGCCACAGGTACAGGGACAGCGGCCAGTACAGCAGGGGGAAGCCGAGGCAGAACCCCAACAGCCATTTGCGCGGCCGTTCCCCCAGGAAGATCATGACGCCGTTCAGGCACAGGCCCAGCGACGTGAACACCAGCGTGTTGGGGACATAGCCGGTCATGCCGTTCAGGAAACCGGGCCCCGGATGATAGAACAGCCCCAGCACCGCCGCGCACCCGCCCATCATGAAGCTGGACGCGATGGTGCGCACCCCCGCCAGATGGCGGTAGGCGTTCCAGATCAGGGCGGACGCGACCCCGTTCAGCATGGTCAGGATGAGAATGAGCGAGAGCAGGTCGGTCATCGTCGGGTCGTCGTTCCGCGGCACCAGTGGCGCCAGGATAAGCCAAGGGGGTAAGGGTACGTCACGCTGCGTCGCTGCTACCGGGTTCGCTTACCCTGTCATTATCCGTCTGCCAAGACCGTGGATTATTTACTTTATGAGAACACCGCGCCGAAATATGAAAAAGTTTCGGCGATGACATCAGAATTTATCACAATCTCACGGCCGCGTGCATGAGTAATTTCGGGGGCCGGCCCGCTAAGTCCCTGGCCGGCGGTTGTTTCCAGCGTTTGGTATTGGCCGGGCGCCGGTCGGTTGTCTTGGCCAGCAAAGGCCGCACGGCCTATTAATTCGCGCTGTTCATCATTGGTTAATGGTATACTCGCGTAGGGAAGGGAAATGCTGTATTCGCATCTCGCTTAATACGCGCAAGTCCGGGAAATATTTACCATGCATTTCTCTGTCGCGCGCGCCGCCCTGGACGATCGCGAGTCATACAGGCCGCGAACAGGCGGCGCCCGACTATTGCGACGGGTGCGATGGCGCGCGGCGTCCCGGCGGCCTTCCCTGTCAAGGGCGCGCGGCGGTGTTGGTGGGGTGTTGGCGCCGGGCAGGGCCGCCCAAGGGGGGAAGGCTCAGGGCCGGGCCAGGTGCGCCAGCCGCTCCTTCACCGCCGGCCACTCGGCGGCGATGATGGAGAAATAGACGCTGTCGCGCAGCCGGGCGGGGATGGCCTCGCCCCCCGGCCCCACGCGGGCCGGCACCACGACGTGGGACCGGAAGATGCCTTCCTGCGTGGCGCCGATGCGGGCGATGGCGGCGCGGGACTGCTGGTTCAGCGCGTCGGTCTTCAACTCCACCCGGTGGGCGCCCAAGACCTCGAAGGCGTGGGTCAGCAGCAGGCGCTTGGCATCGGTGTTGGCGCCGGTGCGCTGGTGCGACCGCGCCACCCAGGTCCACCCGATCTCCACCCGCCGGTTGGCGCGGTCGATGTTGCCATAGCGCGTGCTGCCGATGACCAGCCCGCTGGCCTTGTGCACGATGGCGAAGGGCAGGCTGACATGCCGGTCCCGCTCCTCCAGCGCCGTGTGGACATAGGCCCGCATCTCATCGGGCGTCGTCACCTGCGTCGGCACCCAGCGCCACAGCACCGGGTCCAGCCCCACGGCGATCAGCCCCGGCAGATGATCCTGGCTCAACGGCTCCAACCGCACCACGGCCCCCGTCAGGGTGATGGGGCTGACGGTCATGGGGCGGGTGTCGATCTCGGCCATGGGCGCTCTCCGCAGGCAAGGGGCTCCTGGTTCGATACGAGCGGCGGGCGGGCAGGGCAAGGGCGGGATTGTCTGGGGGACAAGGTTTGGGGGAGTTGTGTGCTTTTGATAGATTTTATCAGGAGTTGAATTAAGCGCGAATCTAGGTCACATTTATCGACGATCGATAATTCAAACTGCAGTGATCAAACTCTCTTGGATCATAACCATGAAATAATTTAACTATTAGATGTCCAAATTGCGCAGCAAGTTGTTGAAAACTTGCCAATTTTTTCCTCCTCATGAAGGTTAATCATAAAATGGACGTGCGGCATAGTGATATTGAGAGCTTGGAAGAGAAAGTAAAGAAGCTTTCTTATGATAAATATTTACATAGCTTGAGGCTTGTAAACGTTAGAAGCTTTACGAACCAAAAGATTAATTTTGATTTTCCAGTAACTGCAATAATAGGTACTAACGGTGGCGGAAAATCCACTATACTTGGTGCGGTTGCCCTTGCTTACAAAGACGTAAGGCCTGGTGACTTCTTCCCAAAGTCGAATATTGGTGACACCAGTATGGCGAACTGGCGCATCGAATATGAAATTGTCGATCGAAAAGCTAGTAAAACTGGGCCGATACAGCGGAATGCGCGTTTCGTTGCGGCGAAGTGGAGACGGGACACGGTTGCCGAGCGCAATGTGGTTGTGATTCCGATTCAGCGCACGGTTCCAGCTAACGAACAGACAAAATTCAAGCAGTTCATCGGAATTAATCAAAACAAAGAAATTGTTAAGACGCCCATTCCTGAGGCAATAATTCAATGTGTTAGTCGAATTTTAGGGAAAGACGCAAAACATTATGAGCGTGTATCTCTTAAATCTGATCCATCTAAGAGTATTCTCGTAGGCATGCATCAGAAAAATGATTACTCTCAATTTCATTTTGGTGCAGGTGAGGCGTCTATTATAGAGATGGTGTCACGTATTGAAGACGCAATCGATAATTCTCTCATACTAGTTGAGGAAATTGAAAATGGATTACATCCTCTGGCAACACACAAAATGGTAGAATATTTATTAGATGTTGCGAAGCGTAAAAGGGCTCAAATTGTTTTTACGACTCACTCGGAATATGCGTTAGAGGTTCTGCCGCAAAAGGCTATCTGGGCGTGTATCGATGGGACTGCTTATCAGGTTAAGTTGACCATTGAAAGCCTTCGTGCCCTTACGGGCACGGTATCAAAAAATGCGGTTATCTTTGTAGAGGATGATTTCGCTAAAGACCTCGTAGAGGAAATGTTAAGGCAGTATGCACGCGACATTTTTGACCAAGTACAGGTGCATAAGGCGGGTGGATATCCGTTTGTTATTGAAGTCCTCAAGCATCATAAAGCAAATCCCACCGTTAAAGCGCCAGCGGTTGCTGTCATTGACGGCGACAATCCGCCTCTTGCGGAGCCAAATGACGGGGTAATTGAATTGCCCGATGGAACACCAGATTCGATTGTATTTGGATTTGTCCATGACAATGCGGAAGAAATGTCTGCGCTTGTGCAGCAGCGATGCCAATGCCCCTCAGTGAAGCAAGATATAATTATCTCGACAATTAAAGCTGTCAAAATTGACACAACTGATCCTCATTTATATTTTTCTAAGCTTGGCGAAAAACTTGGATTCATTTCCGAGATTATTATGAGAAGGGGATTAATATCGATTTATGTTGAAAAAAACTCGGACATACTTCGTCCAAAAGTGAACGCAATTCGGATGCGTTTGGGAATTGAGGCGCCTTCTGTTACGTAATTTCTGTTTGCTCGCGCCCTGAATAAAATAGGAGAAGGGGCGCCCCCACGGTCCCGCCCCTTCTCAACCCTCACTCCAAACCCAGCCCCCGCGCCTACGCCCCCGCCTGCCGCGCCTTGGCCTCCGCCCGGCGGCGGTGCAGCACCGGTTCGGTGTAGCCGTTGGGCTGGCGCACCCCGTCGAACACCAGGTCGCAGGCGGCCTGGAAGGCGATGCTGTGGCCGAAGTGCGGGGCCATGGGGGTGTAGGCGGGGTCGCCGGCGTTCTGCTGGTCGACCACGGCGGCCATGCGCTCCAGGGTCGCCCGCACCTGTTCCTTGGTGCAGATGCCGTGGTGCAGCCAGTTGGCGATGTGCTGGCTGCTGATGCGCAGGGTGGCGCGGTCTTCCATCAGGCCGATGTTGTTGATGTCCGGCACCTTGGAGCAGCCGACACCCTGGTCCACCCAGCGGACGACATAGCCCAGGATGCCCTGGGCGTTGTTGTCCAGTTCCTGCTGGATTTCCTCCTCCGACCAATTGGCGCCGTTCGCCAGCGGGGGGGTGAGGATGTCCTCCAGCTTGGCGCGGCGGTGGCCGGCCAGCACGGCCTGGCGGGCGGCCACGTCCACGGTGTGGTAGTGCAGGGCGTGCAGGGTGGCGGCGGTGGGGGAGGGCACCCAGGCGGTGTTGGCGCCGGCCTGGGGGTGGGCGATCTTGGTGGCCAGCATGTCCGCCATCCGGTCGGGCATGGCCCACATGCCCTTGCCGATTTGCGCCCGGCCCTTCAGGCCGCAGGCCAGGCCGGTGTCGACGTTCCAGTCCTCATACGCCTTGATCCAGGCCGTGCCCTTGATGTCGTTCTTGCGCACCATGGGGCCGGCTTCCATCGAGGTGTGGATCTCGTCGCCGGTGCGGTCCAGGAAGCCGGTGTTGATGAACACCACCCGGTGCTGGGCGGCGCGGATGCATTCCTTGAGGTTGACGGTGGTGCGCCGCTCCTCATCCATGATGCCCATCTTCAGGGTGTTGGGCGCCAGGCCCAGCATCTGCTCCACCGCGCCGAACAGGCGGTTGGCGAACGCCACCTCCTCCGGCCCGTGCATCTTGGGCTTCACGATATAGACGCTGCCGGCGCGGCTGTTGCGCACGGCCGGGGTGTCGCCCACGCCGTCGCGCCGCAGGTCATGCAGGGCGATGGTGCTGGTCATGATGGCATCCAGGATGCCCTCGGGGATGTTGCTGCCGTCGGCCAGCAGCACGGCGTCCGAGGTCATCAGGTGGCCGACGTTACGCACCAGCATCAGGCTGCGGCCCGGCAGGGTCAGGGTCTTGCCCCCCGGGGCGGTGTAGACGCGGTCCGGGTTCAGGTGGCGGTCCACCGTCTGGCCGCCCTTCTCGAACTGGGCGGTCAGGGTGCCGTTCATCAGGCCCAGCCAGTTGCGGTAGGCCAGCACCTTGTCGGCGGCGTCCACGGCGGCCACCGAATCCTCGCAATCCATGATGGCGGTGATGGCGGATTCCAGCACGATGTCGGCCACGTGGGCCTTGTCCTCGCGCCCGATGCGGTGGCCGGCGTCGATGTGGATCTCGGCATGCAGGCCGTGGCGGCACAGCAGGATCACAACCGGGGCGGCGGCGTCGCCCTGCCAGCCGGACAGGCGGCTGGGGTCGGCCAGGCCGGTGGTGGCCCCGCCCTCCAGCGTCACGGCCAGGGCGCCGTCCACGATGGCGTAGCCGGTGGCGTCGCGGTGGGAACCCTGGGCCAGGGGGAAGGACTGGTCCAGGAAGGTGCGGCCGAAGGCGATGACCTTGGCGCCGCGGATGGGGTTGTAGCCGCGGCCACGCTCCGCCCCATCCTCCTCGGGCAGGGCGTCGGTGCCGTAGAGGGCATCGTACAGGCTGCCCCAGCGGGCGTTGGCGGCGTTCAGGGCATAGCGGGCGTTCATCACCGGCACCACCAGCTGCGGGCCGGCGATGGTGGCGATCTCCGCATCCACATTGGCGGTGCTGACGCTGAAGTCCGGCCCCTCGGGCTGGATATAGCCGATGGCCGACAGGAAGGCGCGGTAGGCGGCGCCGTCGAAGGGCCGGCCCTTCTGGCCGCGATGCCACTCATCGATCTGCTGCTGGATCGCGTCGCGCTTGGCCAGCAGGTCGCGGTTCACCGGCGTCAGCTCATGCGCCAGGGTGTCCACCCCCTGCCAGAACGTTTCCACCGACAATCCGGTGCCGGGCAGGACCTCGTTCTCCACAAAGTCGAACAGTTCCTGCGCCACCTGAAGATGCCCGGCCGTAACCCGTGCCGTCATGGTCAATCTCCCCTGAGTTCTCTCGTATCATGCGCGGCCGTTGACCGGCCCGCGCGTGGATTTGTGACGCACTGTGTTGCCGACGCCCGATATGGGTAGGGGCAGCGGCGGGCGCCGTCAACGGCGCGTATGGGGCCTGTAAGGTCTGGTCGGGAATAGGCCCGTCAGCGCGTGGCCCGGTCGACCAGGTAGACCAGATGGCGATAGGGCACGCCGGCATGGTCGGCCAGGCCGATCTCACAGGTTCGGTTGCTGGAATAGCCGGCGACGCAGCCCGTCGGCACCTGGGGTGCCAGGAAGCGCAGGGCGTGGTCGTTCAGCTCCGGCTCATGAAAGCCCTTGTCGCCGGCGAAACCGCAGCAGCCCACCCGCTCCGGCACCACCACCTGGGTGGCGCAGGCCTTGGCCACGGCCGCCGCCTGCGGGTCTATGCCCATCTTGCGGGCCGCACAGTTGAGGTGCAGCAGCACCGGCTCCGCCTGTGGCGTGGGCGTCAGGCGGGGCAGGGCGTCCTGCGCCAGGAACTCCACCAGATCCTTCACTGGAAGGCGGCCGGCCAGCCAGGTCTTCATGCGCTGGGTGCAGGCGCTGGCGTCCATGACGATGGGGATGCGGCCATTGTCGCTGGCGGCCTTCAGCGCCGCCTCCATCTCCGCCGCCTTGGCGTCCGCCGCCTCGGTCATGCCTTCGGACTCGAAGGCCAGGCCGCAGCACAGGTTGGGCAGGTTGTCCGGCACGATGGCGCGGAAGCCCGCGCGCTCCAGCACGCGCAGGGTGACGGCGGGCAAGGGGTCGCTCTCCCCATCCTCCACCGCCGGGCCAAAGGTGCGGCCGGCGCAGGCGGCGAGGTAGACCACCGGCTCGCCCACAGCGGTGGAGGGCGGCACGTCCTTCAGCCAGGCCGTGCTGGCCCCCTCCGGCAGGTTGGGGCCGACATGGGGCAGGCGGTCGCCCGACAGCTTGCGGGCATGGGCGGCCAGGCTGGCCACCTTCCTCGGCCCCACCGCTTGTCCGGCGAAGGCCGCCAGGTTCAGGGCGCCGCGCATGCCGGCCAGCACCATGCCGAAATGGCGGGCCATCACCCCGGCCACGGTGCGGGCGGTTTTCCCGTGGCGGCGGGCGCGCAGGGCCTTGGTCAACTGCCCGGTCTCGATGCCCACGGGGCAGGCGGTGGCGCACAGGCCGCAGGCGGCACAGGTGTCGATGGCGTGATGGTCGTAGAGATCCCGCAGCTCCGTCGCCGGGTCCCCCAGGGCCGTGAGGCGCGCGATCTCCCGCAGGCCGGTGATGCGCTGGCGCGGGCTTAGCGTCATGCCGTGGGACGGGCACATCTTCTCACAAAAGCCGCATTCCATGCAGGTGTCGACGATGGTGTGCGCCGGGGGCAGGGGCTTCAGGTTCTCCAGGTGCAGGCGCGGGTTGGTGTTCAGCAGCACGCCGGGGTTCAGCAGGTTGCCCGGGTCCAGCAGGCGCTTGATCTCCCACATCAGCGCCGTGGCCGCCTGGCCCCATTCCAGCTCGACGAAGGGGGCCATGTTGCGGCCGGTGCCGTGTTCCGCCTTCAGCGAGCCGTCGTACTTCTCCACCACGATATGGACCAACTCATCCATGAAGCGGGCGTGCCGCTCGATCTCCGCGTCGGTGCTGAAATCCTGGGCGAAGACGAAGTGCAAATTGCCGGCCAGGGCGTGGCCCATGAGGATGGCGTCGGGATAGCCGTGCTTGTCGAACAGCACCCGCATGTCGCGGCAGGCGTCGGCCAGGTCCTCGATGCGGAAGGCCACGTCCTCGATGATGACGCTGGTGCCGGTCTGGCGCATGGCGCCGATGGTGGGGATCAGGCCCTTCCGGATCTTCCACAGCTTGGCGTATTCCGCCGGGTCGGTGGTGAAGGCCGGCGGCTGCAGCAGGGTGACACCGCCCAGCAACCGCCCGATGGCGGCGATGTTCTCCTGCAAGGCCTCTGGGCTGACGGCGCGGGTTTCCACCAGCAGGGAGGCGACGTCCTCCCCCATGCCGTCGATCTCGGGCGGCAATCCCGGCTGGCCCTTGGCGCTGCGCAGGCTGGCGCGGTCCATCAGCTCCACCGCCGCCACCGGCCCGCCGTTCAGCAGGCAGGCGGCGCGCCCGGCCTCGACGATGTCGGGGAACAGCAGCAGGGCGCTGGCCTTGTCCGCCAGTTCCGGCACGGTGCGGTAGGTGACCTCCGCGATGAAGCCCAGCGTCCCCTCCGACCCGATCAGCAGGTGGGCCAGGATGTCGACCGGGTCCTGGTAATCCACCAGGGCGTTCAGACTGTAGCCGGTGGTGTTCTTGATGGCGAACTTGCGCCGGATGCGGTTGGCCAGCGCCTCATCCCCCCGCACCCTCTGGCCCATGGCGTCCAGCGTGGCCAAGAGGTCGGCATGGCTGACGCGGAAGGACGCCACGCTGGCCGGATCGCCGGTGTCGACCAGGGTGCCGTCCGCCAGCATGAAGCGCAGCGACAGCATGGTCTTGTAGGTGTTCTCGTGCGTGCCGCAGCACATGCCCGAGGAGTTGTTGGCGGCGATGCCGCCGATCTTGCAGCTCTCGATGGAGGCGGGGTCCGGCCCGATCTTGCGGCCATAGGGCGCCAGGCGGCGGTTGACCTCCGCCCCGATGATGCCGGGCTGCACCTTGATGACGCTGCCGTCGTCGTTGATGACGGAGCGGTGCCAGCCGTCGCCCAGCACCATCAGCAGGCTGTCGGTGATGGCCTGGCCGGAGAGGGAGGTGCCGGCGGCGCGGAAGGTGACGGGGGTGTTGTGCCGGCGGCAGGCGGCCAGCACCTGGCTCACCTCCCCCTCGCTGTCCACCCGCACCACCAGCTTAGGGACCAGGCGGTAGAAGCTGGCGTCCGTGCCATAGGCCAGGCGGCGCAGCGGGTCGGTGATCAGCCGGTCCGCCGGCACCACGCCCGCCAGCTCGGCCCGCAGGGCGTCGTAATCAGGCATGACGGCTGGGTTCACGATGCTGTCTGGCATGGCCGCTCACTCCCCTTTTTTCACCAACAGGATGATCAGTTCCTTGGGGCCATGGACCCCGTAGGCCAGCGTCTGCTCAATATCGGAGGTCTTGGACGGCCCGGAAATCAACAGGGCATTGGTGGGCATGCCCGCCGCCGCCCAGCCCTGGTCCCGCACCGCCGCCGCCAGCGTGTCGTGCAGCGTGTCCTCCTCCAGCACGGCGATGTGCAGGGGCGGCAGCAGCGACAGCAGGCGCGGCTCCTGCGCCGTGGGCCACAGGATCAGGGTGCCCGTCTCGGCGATGGCGCCGCGCGTGCCGGTCAGGCCGGCATCCACCTGGTGCACCAGCGCGTCCTTCAGCGCCTCCACCGACTGGTCATAGGGCACCAGCGGCGGCAGCGGTACGCCCTGGGCCGCCGCCTGCACCAGCGCGTCGCCCCGGGGCGTGCCGGGCGCGATCATGAGATTGCGCAGGCCGCGGTTGTTCAGGAGGGTGGCCAGCCGCTGCGGCCAGTTGGACGCGGTGACATCATGGATCTCGGCGTGGTTGGCCTCCGCCATCTGGCGGAAGCGGGCCAGCTTGTCCGCGTAGGTGGGCGGCGTCCAGGGCGGCAGGTCGGGGCCCGGCCGGCCGGGGGCAGCCTTCAGGCGGCCCAGGATATTGGCCCTTGCCGTGTTTGAGGCGGTGCTCATTTCGGCACCTCGTTCAGGTAGCCGCGCTCCCGCGCCAGGTCGTGCAGGGTGCGGGGCTTGAAGCGGGGCCTCGCCCGCGCCTTGGTCCAGTCGCGCATCAATGGGGCGCTGGCCGGCACCCAGTTGCCGCCCCAGGCCAGGGCGCGGGTCACCATGCGGTACAGCAGCGGCCGGGTATAGACCAGGCGCCAGCCGGCCCAGACCAGGCTTTCCTTCCACGACCGCTCCGCCCCGCCATCTTTCACCACGGGAAGGTGCGTGGCTGGCGTCTCGGTCGGCCGCACCGCCTCCCGGCGCAGGCGCACCAGCAGGTCGGGGATGGGGATCTTGACCGGGCAGACCTCGGCGCAGGCGTTGCACAGGGTGGAGGCGTGGGGCTGGTCGCCGGCGGCGTCCAGGCCCTGCAGCTGCGGCGTCAGGATCTTGCCGATGGGGCCGGGGTAGATGGCGTTGTAGGTGTGGCCGCCGACGCGGGTGTAGACCGGGCAATGGTTCATGCAGGCCGCACAGCGGATGCAGCGCAGCGTGTCCGCCAGCTCCACATCCTGGTAGACGCGGCTGCGCCCGGCATCCAGCAGCACCAGATGCACGGCGGTGGGGCCGTCCTTCTCCCCGGCTTTCCGGGGGCCGCTGATCATGTTGACATAGGTGGTGATGGGCTGGCCGGTGGCGGATCGGGTCAGCAGGGCCAGCAGGGGCGGGACGTCGTCCAGGAACTCCACCACCTTCTCGATGCCGGTCACGGCGATGTGCAGCGGCGGCAGGGTGGTGGACAGGCGGCCGTTGCCCTCATTCTCGATCAGCACCAGGGTGCCCGTCTCCGCCACCGCGAAATTGACGCCGGAAATGCCGGCGTCGGCGTTGGCGAAACGCTCACGCAGCACACGGCGGGCGGCGGCGGTGAGCTCATCCACGTCGTCGGTGCGCGGCTGGTCCGGGATCTTCTCCGCGAACAGGTCCGAAATCTCGGCCTTGTTCTTGTGGATGCAGGGCATGACGATGTGGGACGGCGTCTCCCCCGCCAGTTGGATGATGTATTCGCCCAGGTCGGATTCCACCGCCGTGATGCCGTGCCGCTCCAGATGGGCGTTCAGGTGCATCTCCTCCGACACCATGGACTTGCCCTTGATGACGGTGCGGGCGCCCGCCTGCTGCAGGATGCCCAGGACGATGGCGTTGGCCTCCTCCGTCGTCTCCGCCCAATGCACCTGGACGCCGTTGGCGGTCAGGTTGGTTTCGAGGCGTTCCAGCAGGTCCGGCAGCTTGGCCAGGGCGCGGGCCTTCACCGCCGCCCCGCGCGCCCGCAGCTCCGCCCAATAGGCGGGGTCGGGGAACTGGGCGGCGCGCTTGGCCATCAGGCCGTCCATGGCCCGGCGGAAGTTGCGGCGCAGTTGCGGGTTGTTCAGCGCGTCCGGCGCGCGCTCAGCGAACCGAGGGGCGTGTTCCGGGTGGTGTCCGCCATCAGCCGCCATGACAGCGCTCCATCAGGAATTCGGCGATGTGGCGGCAGCGGGTGCCGTCGCCCACCTTCTCGGCATGGCCGCCGATGTTCATCAGGCAGCCGCAGTCGCCCGACAGCAGGGTGCCGGCGCCCGTCTCGCGCACGCTGGCCAGCTTGTCCGACACCATGGCGGTGGACACGGCCGCCTGGCGTACGGCGAAGGTGCCGCCGAAGCCGCAGCACTCCCGCTCCCTCTTGTTTTCCACCAGGGTGACGTTGGCCAACTGGCGCAGCAGGGCCTTGGGCTCCTCCACCACGCCCATCTCACGCAGGGAGTGGCAGGAGGGGTGCCAGGTGACGGTGACCGGCGCGCCCTTGTCCTCCAGCGTCACACCCAGGACGTTGACCAGGAAGGCGGTCAGCTCATGCACGCGGGCGGCGAAGGCGATGGCGCGCGGCTGGTCGGGGTCGCCCTCGAACAGATGGGGGTAGTGGGTCTTCATCATGCCGGCGCAGGAGCCGGAGGGCACGACGATGGGGATGTCGCCGGGGAAGGCGTCCAGCTGCGCCCGCGCCACCGCGCGTGCCTCCTCCATATAGCCGGAGTTGCGCGCCGGCTGGCCGCAGCAGCTCTGCCCCTCGGGGAAGATGACGCGCACGCCGGCATGGCGCAGCAGATCCATGCCGGCCAGCCCGGCCTCCGGATACAGCATGTCCACCAGGCAGGTGCCGAAGAAATAGACCGTGTCCGGCTTGGCCGGCGCTGTGACGGTCGGTGGCGTGGCGGCGGTCAAAAGGCCATCCCTCCCGGGGTTTCGCCCCTGGCGCGTTCCGGTGTGCGGGCCGGGTGCCGGGGAAATTGTCGGCGTCATATTTTACCAGGCGTCATGTTTGGTCAAATCATTTTACCAGCAGGGCGGCGCATTCCCGCTGGCCCCGTCAGGCCGCCCGCCGGTGCCCCGTGCGCCCTCATGCGTGGTGGGCCAAACCATTCAAGCGCCTCATTTCCTGGGTCGATTTCGCGCATTTGGCGAGGCGCGGGCGCCCACCACTTTTCCGTTTGCGCGGCGCCCGCCGCACGGGTTATCCATCATGACATCCATGGTACAGTAATTTGACCACGGAGGCATCGGTCCGGGTGAACCCGCCCGATGCAGGGCACGCCTGAAGACAAGAGCGCCTGAGGAAGATGTGAGGAAGCCGGCGGGCGCCGGCGGCTTGCGATCCTGGGCGCCGGGGCGCCCGTGCCGGGCCATCACCGTCCATGAGCGGGGCGGGGACGTACCGGCACGGGATGATGCCACCCCCGGCCCTGACGGTCCGCCCCATGCCCGCCCGGTCGTGCCCATGCGGCGCGCCGCCCCACCCGGGCGGCCGGCCGCTTAGACAAACAACAGGGGGGAAGGCTATGCAGCCTTGGGTCCAGGTCTATGACCCGTTCGGGAACATGGTGGTGTCCGCGCTGGTCGCGGTGCTGCCCATCGTTTTCTTCTTGGTGGCGCTGGCGGTGCTGCGGCTGAAGGGCTATGTCGCCGGCACGCTGACCGTGCTGATCGCCCTGGTGATCGCCATCGCGGCCTATGGCATGCCGGCCTCATCGGCCATCGCCGCCGTGGTCTACGGCTTTTTCTACGGCCTGTGGCCCATCGCCTGGATCATCGTGGCCGCCGTCTTCCTGTACAAGATCACGGTGAAGACGGGGCAGTTCGACGTCATCCGCGCCAGCGTCATCTCCATCACCGAGGACCAGCGCCTGCAGATGCTGATGGTGGGCTTCGCCTTCGGTGCCTTCCTGGAGGGGGCGGCCGGCTTTGGCGCCCCGGTGGCCATCACCGCCGCCATCCTGGCCGGGCTGGGCTTCAACCCGCTGTACGCCGCCGGCCTCTGCCTCATCGCCAACACCGCCCCCGTGGCCTTCGGCGCCATGGGCACGCCCATCATCGTCGGCGCCCAGGTGTCCGGCCTGGACGTCTACAAGGTGGCGGCCATGACCGGGCGGCAGTTGCCGGCCCTGTCGGTGTTCGTGCCCTTCTGGCTGGTCTTCATCATGGACGGGTTCAAGGGCGTGAAGGAAACCTGGCCCGCCATCCTGGTGACGGGCGTCAGCTTCGCCGTGGGGCAGTACTTCACCTCCAACCACATCGGGGCGGAACTGCCGGACATCATCTCCGCCCTCATCAGCCTGGTCTGCCTGACCGTGTTCCTGAAGTTCTGGAAGCCCAAGACCGTGTTCCGCTTCAAGGACCAGGAAACGGCAGTGGAGCGGGGCGCCCACGCCTACACCGCCGGCCAGGTGGTCAAGGCCTGGTCGCCCTTCCTCATCCTCACCGCCGTCGTGACGGTCTGGAGCCTGAAGCCGTTCAAGGCCCTGTTCGCCAAGGGCGGCGCCCTGGTGGACACGGTGTTTCTGCTGGACGTGCCCAGCCTGCACAACATGGTGACCAAGGTGGCGCCCATCGTCGCCAAGGCCACCCCCTACGCCGCGCAGTACAAGCTGGACCTGGTGGCCGCCACCGGCACCGCCATCCTGGTTTCCGCCCTGCTCAGCATGATCGTGCTGCGCTACGGCCCCGGCCGGGCGCTGGCCACCTTCGGCGAAACGGTGGTGGAGCTGAAATGGCCCATGTACACCATCGGCTCCGTCCTGGCCTTCGCCTACATCGCCAACTATTCCGGCCTGTCCGCCACCCTGGCGCTCCTGCTGGCGGAGGCGGGCAAGGGCTTCCCCTTCTTCTCCCCCATCCTGGGCTGGCTGGGCGTGTTCCTCACCGGGTCCGACACGTCGAGCAACGCCCTGTTCGGCGCCCTGCAGGCCACGACAGCGCAGCAGATCGGCGTGTCCGACCTGCTGCTGGTTGCCGCCAACAGCAGCGGCGGCGTCACCGGCAAGATGATCTCCCCGCAAAGCATCGCGGTGGCCTGCGCCGCCGTGGGCCTGGTGGGGCGGGAGGCCAACCTGCTGCGCTTCACCCTGAAGCACAGCATCTTCTTCGTCTGCATCGTCGGCATCATCACCCTGCTGCAGGCCTATGTCTTCACCGGCATGATCCCGCAGTAAGCCGCGACGGCATCGCCGTCAGCGGTTCACGGTTTGAAAGGCCCCGGCGGGTGCGCGCCGGGGCCTTTCTTATGCGGTACCGGCGCCAGCATGGGGAGGGGCGATCCTGGCCCCGGGGCGTCCCCTCGCCATTTCCAAAATCGCAGATTTCATTTGTTTTTGCCGGTTCCCCACCGGCGGCGCCCTATTCTGATCTATTGTGATAAATAGCAAATGCTAAATACTTTATCCCGTGAAGGGTGTATATAACCACCCATTATCGCGACGCCTCCGGAACGCCCGGACCGGTTTGCGCCGGCACCATCGCCATTGCCATTCAACAGGATCGGGCCGTTGGCCCGGCCCCCTGCATCCGGTTTTCAGCGCGCCGTCCCCGTGACGCCGCAACCCGTTGTCATGCCACTTATCAGGGAAAGGGGAATCGAAATGAAAAGCCCGCTTAAAACACCCGCCGTCATCCACAATATAGTCAAGATGGACGATTTTAACAAAAGCGGCATCCATGTGACGCCGACCATCGGTGACGGGGACACCATCTGCAATAACACGAATTTCCAGGTGGACACCGGGTCATCCGGTATTGTGGCTGGACTGGAGAACTTCGGCCTGATCGGCTATGAGGAGCTGGATAAGAAGTATCCGTGCTTCGGCGTTTATACGATGCATTATTATCCCAGCACCATTTCCCATACGGGCAAATGGTATTATATGCCCGTGTGCTTCGCCGGCACGGATTCCTCAAACCCGCCGATCGCCGTCACCATCCAGTCCCATGCCATGGTGCTGGTGTGCCCTGGGTCGGTCGGCATGATGGGGGTTTCCGCCAAGGGGGAGAACCCGGCCTTCAACGTGTTCCTCCAGGCGTCGATGTCGGCCCCATACTGTGAGACGGTTCCCCTGGACCCGGGCTATACGCTTTTCCGCGAACGCGTGCTGCTGGGGACGACGACTTCCAACATGAAGGGGTATGTCGGCTCCTCCCTGACCATGGTGTCGCCGCCCCCGTTGCCGACGCAGACCAACGATGTGAAGTTCACCCCGCCCTTCCCCTCCAACCCTGCCAGCAAGGATGGGCAGCCGCAGGACACGGCGTGCTGGACGGTGCCGCCCGTCACCCTGCAGATCACCGCGCCGGGGCAGGACACGCCCGCCCCCTCCTATCCGCTGTGTTTCGAGTTGGACACCGGCATCAACCAGGTGTTGATCGCCATGCCCTATGACTTCGCCGACACGACCGGCAACCCGCTGCCGCCGACCGCCCTGGGCCAATACAACGCCGGCGCCGGCCAATGGTTTTTCGCGCCCAAGACCACGCTGACGGTCACCTTCCCCCCGGGGGCCACGTCGGACGATGGTATCAGCTATAGCTGGACGGTGGGCGTGGCGCCGACGGCGGGGGAGGCGGGACCCACCGGGCCGACCCTATACATGGGCCCGCCGACCTACACCTCCACCATCCAGCAACCCCAGGGGCCGACCAAGCTGCCGCCGCTTTCCGGGAACCTTTCGCCCGAGTTGCTGCCCCCCGGCGCCAAGCCGGCGCCGGAGCACCACGCCGCCACCGCGCAGCCGTTGCAGAACAACAACTTCCCCCGCGTCAATGTCGGGCGCTGCCCCCTGAACGCCTGGAGCTATCTGTTCGACGCCCAGAACGGCTTCATCGGTTTCAAGGCGATCGGCTGATCGGCCCTGGTGGCCCGGGGCGGGAAAGACGCCCCGGGCCTACCCGCCCTGTCCCCGGCGGGCGCGGGCCAAAGGGCGCCTGTCACAAAGGGCGCCCGCCGTCACAGCGGCGTGTCGCTGTCGCCGGCCAGCAGGCGGGGGTACATCTCCTTGAAGGCGAAGCCGTCACTCTTGCCGCCCTCCTTGCGCTTGAAGCGCAGCACGACGTCGAAGCGGTCCTCCGGCCAGACAGTGGGCGGCTTGCCCCGGCGCAGGGGCAGCAGCGGGATGATGCTCTGCACGATGGCCTCATGCTCCCAGCACACCAGCACCACGCCGGACAGGGTCAGCAGCTCCTGGACCAGCTCGGCCTCCTGCCCCTTGCCATAGGTGGTGTTGGGCCCCGCCAGCCCCAGCCGCGCCGCCAGGGGGGTGGCCGTCTCGAACGGCCGCTTGCTCGGCCCCTTGTTCGCAACCGTACCGGGCGTGGCGGCATAGACCGCCTGCGGCGTGGCGTAGTCCCCCGCATCCAGCCCCGCCCCGAACAGCGCCGCCCAGGCCCCCGCCCGCTGCCACCCGCGGATGACCAGGGACTCCTTGTCCTTCTTGCCGTCCAGGGTAAGGCCAGGACCGGGCCACTCGCCCTCGGGCTTTTCAGCGTGGCGGATGAAGTAGAGGGTCAGTTTGCTCATGGTGCTCTCTTCGCTGGAGAATGCCTACAAGCGCCCAAAAAATATTTAAAGATGATCGAGCAAAAGATATTGCCCGTATTTCATGGAACTTTTTCCAAATGCCGCATTAGCCACTCATAGCTATTCATAAAATCCTCCATTTCTCCTGTCTTCACCGGCTTTGTATGTCCATCATGTCTTCTGGCCACATTAATAGTATCCATATTCATTTCGAATCTTTGCCGGTTCCCATCAAAAAGGGCGCCCATCACCTTCCAGTTCTCAATGACGATATTCTTAAGATCTAAAGTATATAAATCCTGCATGACATCCTTGGCATTTCTCCCGACAAAAAGTGCATCAGGTTCAGGTCGATCAGTGCGTCGCTTAAGTGCCCTTGAGATATCTTTTGAAATATTTATTTCATTCCACTTATTGTGTATTCCTAAATACAATATAATTGCTCGGCGCAGTGAGATTTCTAGGTCGCAGCGCTTTTCGAATAATTTCCCAAGCGCTTCCAAATCAGGAACTTCTGGGAGAAGTTCTGGAGAAACTTCGGAACGAGAAAATGGAGAAATTTCGTTTTTATATTTCTCCCCTTCTACCCGAAGGAAGTGTCTAACGTTGTCAATTGCAAAGTCACTACTGCCAGGGCGCAATAACCCATAATTGGCAAACCGCACCAAGCTTTGAGGCTCATATTGCAAGTAGTCTTTTACAAATTCCGCCTCTCCCGAGGCAATCATCTGAAGAAGTTGGTATTCCTCTGGGTACCACCAAACAAGTGACAGTAAAATATCCTTAATTGGCTGGTGTATTCTGTCATTAATTTCAGAAATAAGGGATGAGAAATTTTCTTTATGGAGCTTCGTCAACATTTGTGGGTCATTTTTATAATTTCTCCTCCATATTTCACTTGCTGCCAAGCGGATCAAAAAAGGGTGGCCGCCAAATTGCGTGGTTAAATAATTTATTGCACTTTCGTCGAAGGAAACACCCGAGTATCTTCCAAAGAATCTAAGCATTTTTCTAACATCTTCTGTCGAAAATGGGGCTAAATATCTAGGTTGCGCTAATTGAAAGATTGGGTTAGGCATGCCTTGGAAAGACGGACTTTCAACTGCCGCTGGATTCACTCCTGCGACAGCGAATGTAAGTCTCCCAGACAGCTCTTGGTGTGCGGCGCGTATCGTCTGCCAGAAAGGAATAAAATCTTCGTCCCAATGTTTTCCTAGTCTTCCACTGAGAAGTGGCGTTATCCATTCTATTTCGTCTAAAAGTAATACGATGGTTCCGGGATTCTGTTTGAGAATAATAGAAATATCCGAGGAAAACCGTGTACCGCAATTTGCCTGGTTATAGTCAAGATTTAATTTTGCTGATCTCTTGTGGCGTTCACTGAGCTTCGAATTGAGTCTTTCAACAATATTTTGTAATGCTTGCCACCACCGAGCTGCATGTATTCCGGGGCTTTGGCAGTCGATGTAATCGCACAATATGCCCTGAGCTTCTAATCTTCTCAATATAGCCTGAAGAACGGAAGTTTTTCCGGTTTTTCTTAGGCCGAATAATCCAGCACTTTGATTTTTCACTGTGCAATTCTGAATTATATCCTGAACTAATGTATCTCTTCCGAAAAAATATTGATCATTCCCAATCGGAGAAGACATTCCGAACAGGTCTATTTTCCCAAAACGAGTCGATATTTTTGATCTTAAAAAAAAGCTCCCACGATGAGGATCAAGAATTTCATGGGGTGTTAAGTTAATAATCACCCTATCTGAATCAGACTCAGTGAGCGTATTGGTGTCATTCTGGTCTCCATTATGAATAAGAAGAAAGAGAACTTTATCAATTCTGTGTTTAAAGTCAGGAGAGCGTGAAATTTGCTCTATCGCCGTCAATATTCTAGCATCTGACTTATTCTGCGGGGAATATAAGATGAGAACTTCCTGCTGAAGACCAAATCTCTGATTCATATGTTCCTTCGGCTCGGCAATCCAAAAATATTTATCTCCATGAGGAGCGCCAAAGGTAATATCGAATCCTTCATCTAATGAGTTCGCCAATTTTTGCTGGTCAGCATGACTTTTAAAAAAGGCGCTCTGCGCGTTTTCTCTAATCATTTTTGTTAATAAACTCCATAAATGGCAGTGCCTTTGGTGTATAAATATTATTTATGCTATTATTTACCAATAGCAATAATTTTACGCTGGATTTACTTCTCCGACACAATGTCTCCCCCCGCAATTCTCCTCAGCGACGCTTCCAGCCTAGCATCCGCCCGAGAAATTTCAACCAATGCGTCACGGATAAAGTTGATGTGCGCCTCCGCCGCCGCGCGGGCCGAGGCCGGGTCGCCCTTCATGATGGCCTCATAGAGGGCGCGGTGCTGGCTCAGCAGCAGTTGGCGCACGCCTGTGCGCTGGTACAGCTTGGCGCGGTTGAAGAAGACGTCCTGGCGCAGCATCTCGGACAGGGCGCGCATAATGTGCAGGATGACGACGTTGTGGGTGGCCTCGTAGACCGCCAGGTGGAAATCGGCGTCGGCGTCCGCCTCCTCCTTCGCGACATCCTGGCCGTGGGCGGCCTCCATGGCCTCGAAGCGGCTCTGGATCTGGGCGCGGTCCACGTCGGTGGCGCGCAGGGCGGCGTAGTAGGCGGCGGCCCCCTCCACCTCCGTGCGGAACTCCAGGTAATCCAGGGTGGTTTCGGGCCGGGCGGCCAGCACGGCGTGCAGCGGCTCGGTGAAGGTGGGGCCCAGCAGGGGGGCGACGAAGGTGGCGCCGCCCCGGCCGCTTTGCAGCAGCCCGCGCTGTTCCAGTTTCTCCAGCGCCTCGCGCAGGGAGGGGCGGGAGACGTTGAAGCGCACGGCCAGTTCCCGCTCGGGCAGCAGCTTCTCACCGGGGCGCAGGCTGCCCTCCACGATCAACTGTTCCAGATGCTCGGCGATGGTGTCGGCCAGCTTGGCTGGGCGGATGCTGTCTTTCATGTCCCGTATGCCTGGTCCCATCTGCCATGGCCCCGTCCGCCATGGTCCTCCGGCGCCCGCCGGCCGGCGGCGGGCTCTCCGGTCAAAATAATTGACCAGCGCCCCGGCGGCGCGCAACGGAAATGACGCCGCCGCCGCCCCTGGTTGGGGCGGGGCGGCCGTGCCGATTCAACCGCTTGTGTTTTATGGGGAGTCCGTCCGGCGGCGGAACGCCGGCGCCGTGCGCGTCAGTTCAGCGAGAACTCCACCGGCACCACCAGTTCCAGGGTGGCCCCCGGGCGGTCGTCAGGCATGGGGGGCAGGGGATCGGCGCGGCGCACCAGGGCCAGCGTCTCCTCATCCAGCAGGGGGGCGCCGGCGCTGCGCTCCAGCGACGCGGCCAGCACGTGGCCGGAGCGGTCGATGGTGAAGCGCAGCAGGGCGGTGCCCGTCTGGTGGCGCTGGCGCGCCTGCGCCGGATAGCGCCTGAAGCGGTAGAGCTGCGCCATCACCCGGCCCTCATACGTATCCGGCCCTTTGGAGGGCGGTGCGGGGGGCGCCGGCGGGGCCGGCGGCGCGGCGGTCTGCACCGCCGTGCTGGGCGGCGGCTCGGGTTGCGGCGTCGCAACCTCAGCGGGCTGGGGCTGGGGCGGCGTCGGCGGCAGGGCGATGGGCTTCACCGCCACCGGCTTGGGCGGTGTCGGCTTGGGGGGCGCCGGCTTCGGCGGCTCGGGCTTGGGCGGTTCTGGCTTGGGCGGTTCCGGTGGGGGCGGGGCCGGCGGCGGCGGCAGGTCGATCTGCATCGCCGGCGGCGGGGGCGGCACCTCCTGCGTCGACCGGGCCATCAGCCAGGGCAGGGCCAGGGCGTGGGCGGCCAGCACCACGGCCAGGCTGCCGCCCCAGACCAGGCGGCGGTTGCCGCTGGCCGGGTCCGTCACCGCCCGGTCCGTCTCCACTGGGTCATGGGGGGCCAGGGGTTCGGGGGCCACTTTGTCGGGATAGGGGGGCGCCATCGCCATGGCTCAGGGCGCCCCGCCGCCATCCAGGCCGACCAGCGACACCTTCAGGTATCCGGCGCTGCGCAGGCTGTTCATCACCGCCGTCAGGTCGCCATAGGATACGGCGCGGTCGGCGCTGAGGGTGATGCGCTCCTCCTTGTCGCCGCCGGTGGCCTGGTCCAGGGCGGCGCCCAGGGCCTCGCGCGTGACGTCGCCGCCATCCAGCGCCAGGGTCAGGTCGGCGCGGATGGTCAGGGTCACCGGCTTTTCCGGATGCGGCCGGGGCGGCGCGTTGGAGGAGGGCAGGTCCACCGGCACGTCCACCGTGGCCAGCGGGGCGGCCACCATGAAGATGATCAGCAGCACCAGCATCACGTCGATGAAGGGCGTGACGTTGATCTCGTGGGTTTCGGCCAGCTCATCGCCGCCGTGGGACAGACGGGCGGCCATGGCTCACTCCGCCGCGCGGCTGCGGACGCGGGGCAGGGCGTTCTGGACGCCGGCCTGTTCCCGGTCCAGATCGCGGCTGACCAGGCGCAGCACGCCCGCCGACACGTCGGCCAGCAGCACGCGGTACCCATCCACCTTGCGGGCGAAGACGTTGTAGACCACCACCGCCGGGATGGCCGCCACCAGGCCGGTGGCCGTGGCCAGCAGCGCCTCGGCGATGCCGGGGGCCACCACCGCCAGGCTGGTGGTCTGGGTCTTCGAAATGCCGATGAAGCTGTTCATGATGCCCCACACCGTGCCGAACAGGCCCACGAAGGGCGCGGTGGCGCCGATGGTGGCCAGGATGCCGGTGCCGCGCACGATGGCGCGGCGGGCCTTGGCCTCCAGCCGTTCCATCCGCAGGATCACGCGCTCCTTCACGCCTTCGGCCGGCAGGCCGTCGGACAGCGCGCGCTCCGCCGTCGCCGCGCGGGCGAAGGCTAGGGCCAGGGTGTCGCCGGCGCCGGTCAACTGGCTGGCCGCCACGTCCAGGCTGACGGCATCGTCTAGCTTGTCCAGCGAGCCTTGCAGGCGGCCGCGCGCGGCGCGCAGCTCCAGGCCCTTGGCCAGCAGGATGGTCCAGGTGACGACGGACGCGGCCAGTAGGCCCAGGATGACGGCCTTCACCACGCCGTCGGCGTTCATGAACATGCCCATGGCCGACAGGTCATGCGGCACCGCCGCCGCCACGCGGGCGGCCCCGTCCTGTGCGCTGGCGCCCGTGGCGCCGCCGAGGATGCCTAGGCCCGCTGTCAGGCCGGCGGCCGTCCGCTTCAGCCCGGCGGCCATCCGCTTCAGCAAGGTGTTTGCCATGATGATCGTGCCCCTTGTCAATGACGCGGCGCCCCTGGCCGCGCGTGTCGCGTGTCGGTTGGTCATGCTCATTCCGCGGCGGACTGCAGGATGGCGGCGGCCCGGGCCGCGCCGGCCTTGCGGTTCTGCCGCTTGATCCACCACATGGAGGTGCCGGTGATGGCGAACAGCAGGGGCAGCAGCCCGCTCAGCGCCACCAGGACGCGGTAGACCGGGCCCAGCCCCTCCCCCTCGTGCAGGGGGCGCATCCAGCCGGTGACCTTGTTGCCGGCGGGCTGAGCGGACGGGTCGCGCACCTCCACCACCTGACGGGCCCAGGGGTCGACCATCAGGGTGATGGCGCTGGTCATGGCGCCGCCGTGTGGGGCCAGCACCACGCGGATGGCCTGGTCCGGGCTTTGCGGCAGGCTGGCGGCGCGCAGCGCCAGGCCGGGGCGGGGAGAAGCCGCCAGGGCGATGGCCACGGCCTCATCCACGCCGGCGGGCTCCCCACCCTCCAGCGGCGTGACCTTGGGCACGGCGAAGCCCTGGGTCTGCGCCGCCATGGGCAGCGCCGATCCCACGCCGGCGGCGATGGTCTGGGGGAAGGCGATGGCCACGCCGGTGACGCTGACCACCAGGAAGACCACCAGCCCCCAGATGCCCGCGGCGCCGTGCAACTCGCGGTGGAAGCGGGCGCCCTTGGCCGCCTTGCGCACGATGAAGGCCTGGCGCCACTGGCCCGGCCGGGGCCACCACAGCACCAGGCCGGTGATGCCCAGCGCCGACATGACGATGCCCAGATAGCCCACCAGGTCGCGGCCGCTGCGGTCCTGGATCAGCAGGTTGCCGTGCAGGCGGTGGAACCAGCCGATGGTGGCGTCCAGGCCGGGGGTGCGCACCACGGCCAGGGTGACGGGGTCGATGTGGACGCTGATGCCCGGCATGCCGCCGCCGGGGCCTTGCGGTCCCCGCTGTGCACCGCCGGGACCGCCCGGGGAGGGGCCGCGCGCCTCACCGGCGGGCCGCGCGCCGGCGTCGCCCGGGGGCGCGCGGCGGGGGGCCTGGAAGCGCACGGTGGCAGTGCCGCCCGGTTCGGTGGGGGCGGCGTAGTTGGCCGGCTTGGCGCCCGGCGGGGCCGCGGCCGTTGCGGCGGCGACCACCTCGGCCACGCTGTGCGCGGCGGCGCCGGTGTCGGCGGCGGCCGTCGGCGACGGGGTGAACAGGCCGCGCAATTCAGGCTCCAGCACCAGCACGGTGCCCGATAGCCCCAAAGCCAAAAGGGGCAGGCCCAGGATCAGGCCCACCCACAGGTGCAGGAAACGCAGCGTCCTCATCATGGCGTCAGGCCTCCGCCCAGCGGCGCAGCAGGTTGTGATAGATGCCGGTCAGGCGCACCACCGCCGGCTGGCCGGCGGCGTCGCGGTTCAGATCCTGGATGGTCGTGTCCAGGTCGAACAGCAGGGTGCGTTCGCCATCGTCGCGCACCATGCTCTGCATCCAGAAGAACGAGGCGATGCGGGCGCCCCGTGTCACCGGGGCGACCCGGTGCAGGCTGGTGGATGGGTACAGCACCATGTCCCCGGCGGGCAGCTTCACCTCATGCTCACCATAGGTGTCCTCCACCAGCAGCTCCCCGCCGTCGTACTCCTCGGGATCGGCCAGGAACAGGGTGGCGGACAGGTCGGTGCGCACGCGGTGCGGCGTGCCGGGGATTTGGCGGATGGCGTTGTCCACATGGATGCCGAAGGACTGGCCGCCGGCATAGCGGTTGAACAGCGGCGGGAACACCTTCAGCGGCAGGGCCGCCGACAGGAACAGGGCGTTCTTTTCCAGCGCCGCCAGGATCATGTCGCCCATGGCCCGGGCCGCCGGATGCTCGGCCGGGATCTGGGCGTTGTTCTTGGTCATGGCCGACTGGTGGCCGGCCGTCACGCGGCCGTCCACCCAGTCGGCGGTTTCCATCTGCCGGCGGCACCAGGCCACTTGCTCCACAGTCAGGACGCCGGGGATATGAAGAAGCATGGTGCCGCCTTGAAGGGTTCTTGAGCTAAGAGGTTGATCAGAAAGCGACGTTCAGGGTGAACTGCGCCGTCCGGCCCTCGCCCGGGATCAGGTGGGCGGGGTGGATCTGGTCGATGTAGTCCCGGTCCAGCAGGTTGGTGATGTTGGCCTGGATGCTGATCTTTTCCGTGATGTCGTACTTGGCCATGGCGCTGAAGGTCCAATAGCCGGGCACGGTGTTGATCAGGTTGGTGGCCGCCACCGGGCTGGAGCTGCCGACGCGCTGCGACACGGCGTTGGCGCCGCCGCCGATCTGCAGGTCATGGGTCAGCTGGTAGGTGGTCCACAGGTTGAAGGTGTGGTGCGGCACGTTGGCCAGGGCGCGGCCCACCTGGCTGTACGTGGTCGACTTGATGACCCGGCCGTCCATGTAGGCGTAGCTGCTGCTGATCTGCCAGGCGTCGGTGATGCGGCCGGTCACCTCGATCTCGGCACCCTTCACCTTCTGGTCGCCGCCCAGCACGTTCAGGGTGGAGTTGTTGGGGGCGGTGACGCGGGCGTTGTCCTTTTCCGTCTGGAACAGGGCGGCGCGGACGCTCAGCGCGTCATGCAGCAGGTCGACCTTGCCGCCGACCTCATAGGTCTTGTTGCTTTCCGGGTCCAGGTTGGCCGTGGCGGCGGACAGCGACAGCTGCTCGGCCGACGGGTTGAACGAGGTGCCGAAGCTGGCGTAGACGCTGCTTTCCGGCGTGGGCTTGAACACCAGGGCGGCGCGGCCGGACGGCAGGCTGTCGGTGCGGGAGAAGGCGGCGGCCGGGGCCACGGTCTGCTTGTAGTCCGTGTCCAGGTGGTCGTAGCGGATGCCGCCGACCAGGGACCATTGCTCGTTGAACTTCATGGTGTCGACGGCGAACACCGCCACCGTGTCCACCGTGGTGCTGACCCGGGACGAGATGGCGCCCGTGCCGGCGAAGGCCTGGTACTCGTTCGGGTTCAGCAGGGTGGTGGTGGGCACGCCGCTCCACGCGGTGCGCGTCGGGTCCGACGTCTCGCGCGACAGCTCGACGCCCGCCACCAGGTGGTGCTCCAGGAAGCCGGTGCTGAACCGGGCCGAGGCCGTGGCCTGGTCGTCGAGGGTGGTTTCCACGCTGCGCGCCGTGATGGCGTTGCGCTTGATGGCCACGCCCGACAGCGGGCCGACCGTTGCCGGCGTCACGTTGGCGTTCACCAGCTGCGGCTCGGTGATGCGGACGTTGCGGTAGTAATTGCCGTAGCGGAACTGGTTTTCCAGAGTGATGCCGGACGTCAGGTCGTGCTGCACGTCGGCGGTCACGACATTGGCGTCGGTCTTCAGGTAATCGCTCTGGAAACCGTAATAGGTGCGATAGTCCACCGGCGCCGGCTTGCCCAGCAGGAAGGGGATGCCATAGTCCGGCCGGTCGTTCTCGGACTGGTGCAGATAGCTGATGGTCACCCGGGTGGGCGTGCCGATGCCGAAGGCGACGGAGGGGGCGAAGCCATAGCGCTCGTTCTTGGCGCCGTCGCGGCCGGTGACGAAGCTGCTGGTGCCCATGGCGTTCATGCGCACGGCCGTGGTGGCGTCCAGCGCCCGGTCCACGTCGGCCGTCAGGCGCTTCATGCCGTCGGTGCCCAGGGTGGCGGTGCCGGCGGTGATGGCCTCCAGCGTGGGCGTCTTGCTCACCTGGTTGATGGTGCCGCCGGTGGAACCGCGGCCGAACATGGCGCTGTCCGGGCCCTTCAGCACCTCGGCCGACTGGTAGTTGAAGCTGTCGCGGTAATAGCTGCCGAAATCGCGCAGGCCGTCCAGGAAGATGTCGGACCGGGCGCTGAAGCCGCGCAGGGTTAGGCTGTCGCCCTGGGCGCCGCCTTCACCGGCCGCCAGGCTGATGCCGGCGACGTTGCGCAGGGCGTCGCGCAGGGTGGTGACGCCCTGGTCCTTCATCTCCTGGCTGGAGATGACGCTGACCGACTGCGGGGTATCCAGCAGCTTTTCCGTCAGCTTCACGTTGGCCGACCGTTCCGTGCGGTAATCCGGCGCCGCGGCGGCGTCCTGGTCCTGCACCGACAGGGTGGGCAACTGGACGGTGCCGCCCTGCTGCTGTTGCGCCGGGGTGGCCTGGGACGCCTGGGTGGCGGCGGCGGTCTGCGCCTGCGCGTCCAGCGAAAGAAGGGTGCCGCCCGCCAGGCCGACGCTGGCCAGGCCCAGGGCGGTGCGCGCCAGCGTGCGGGGCGCCTTGGCCCGGCTGGCGATGATGATGGTACGCTTGCTCGACATTACGGTCCCCACCTTATGCCACGCTTATGATTGGCTCCCGCGCGGCACCCGTTTCGGGGCCCCGCGGTTATATCGTTCGTTAAGATTGCGAGCGACTCTTATTTGCTGATCAGGGGCCTGTCAACGGCGGTTGAGAGTAATTATCAAAATCTGTTGCACGAAAACCGCAGGGTGGCTTCATGGTTCGGCGACAGGGGCGGTGATGCGTTGGACGGTTCCGCTCTTGGTGCCGACGGACTGCCGCCTACGTCCAAGTCGATTCACAGGGCGCGGACGGGACGAGGGCGTTTCATCTGCAGACGACCCTGATCGATGCGGTTTCCTCTCGATCTATCGGCTGCGAAAACGCAATCGATCGATGAGAATCCGAAAAGCGGCCGAGTTGTTTTTTTGTGTTGGGTAGTAAATATGGTAACCAGGAAATAATGGGCACCAGTCCTCCAGAAAGCGGACCAGGCGGCCATCGCGTATCATGGCGTGCGCATGATCTTCGATGAGACAGGCGATGCCGTGTCCACCCAGTGCTGCGGCAAGCGTCATGTCAGGATCATTAAAGGACAATTGTCCTGGTACGCGAATCTTTACCTCTTGCTCTGCCCTTTTAAATTGCCATGCGTATAATTCGCCAGACGCGGGCAGACGAAAGTTGATGCAGGTATGCTGCAGCAGATCATGGGGCGTAATGGGGACACCACGTTGGGCGACGTAGCCAGGGGATGCCACGATCGCCAAGCGCAGATCTGGGCCAATTCTTACCGCAACCATATTTTGGGCAACCAACTCGCCCAACCTGATGCCGGCATCGAACCTGTCGCCTGTCAAATCGCGCGCCGCCGCGTCGATGTTAACGTCCACTTCGATGTCCGGGTAATCCTTCACGAAACTGCCGAGCATCGGCCATAGCAGGCTGATGGCGGCGTGCCGGGGGGCGGTGATCCTGATCTTGCCTTTTGGGCTTTCCCGCAAGGACCCGATGGTCTCAAGGCTGAGATTGATCGCTTCGAACGCGGGCTTCAATCCCTTTAGGAACTCTTCACCCGCCGGGGTCAGGGTGACACTTCGCGTGGTGCGGGTCAGTAGACGAACGCCCAATCTCGCTTCAAGTCGTCGCACCGTGTTGCTCAACGCTGGCTGTGACGTGCCGAGCCGCGTTGCGGCCCGCGTGAAGCTTTTTTCCTCCGCAACCGCGACGAAGGCGTTCAGATCGGTCAGGTCATCGCGATTCACCGGCCACACCCCCTTATTCATAATATATAGATATAATTGTTTTATGCTTTTTATATCTAATTCTTACAAAAAGAAGTCTGCAAAATCCGTTTCTCGGCAGATGCCGAATGAAGCGCGATGCTCTGGACCCATGGTCCGGAGCGCACAACAGACGGACCTAACCACATGAGCGATTTCTCACGCCGCACGTTCCTCGCTGGAACCGCCACTGCCGCAGCCGTCGCATCGGGGACAACGAGTTATGCGGGGGCAAGCGATGGATCGCCTTCCGGAGCAAGAAGAACCCGGACCAGCATCTACCGTCAGAATATTGGCGAGATCGAATTACTGTCGATCACCGATGGTGCGACCAGCTTTCCACGCCGTCAGGATTTCGTTACGAACAGATCCCCGGAGGATGTCGCCCAGGCCTTGCAGCAGGCTTTTTTCCCGACCGATCCGATCACGCTCACCTTCACGCCCGTTGTCCTTAAAAGCAGCGGAAAGCTGATCGTGATCGATACGGGACTTGGGGAAGCGGCGTTCAAGCAGAGCAATGGGATCGGGGGTCAGTTTCATTCCAATCTGGCGGTTGCCGGCTACGATGCGGGTTCTGTGGATCGGGTCCTCATCACGCATTTCCATGCCGATCATATCGGCGGTTTGGTGACCGCGGATGGCAAGCCAGCCTTTCCGAAATCCGAGATTTGGGTACCGGCCGCCGAATATGCTTTCTGGATGAACAGCGGGAATATGGCACCGGACGCATCGGAGGCCATGGTGGCGAATTTCGAACGCGCCCGCCGCATATTCGGAATTCTCGGTGACAGCGTGAAGAAGTTCGCTCCTGAAATGGAGGTCGCTCCCGGTGTCACGTCGATAGCTACTCACGGGCATACGCCAGGCCATACGTCCTTCATCGTCACGTCCGGTAGCGACAAGGTGATCATTCAGGGGGATGTGACCACGCATCCCGCCTTGTTCATCCGCCATCCTGACTGGCATGGATTCACGGACGTGGACCCGGTCATGGCGGAACAGTCACGGCGCATGCTGTATGATCGGATTGTGGCGGAACGGATCCTGGTGCACGGCTTCCATTTTCCTTTCCCCTCGCTGGGGCATCTGACGCGCGAAGACGATGGTTATCGACTGATGCCCATCATGTGGAATCCCGCCCCGTAACAACGAAAGCCTCGCCCCCTTTCATTCCGCATGCAGGCGCGCGCGTCCTTAAATATTGCGCGATCGCTTAAGGTGATGGCCAGTTTTCGAGGGGAAAGTCCACCCTCCAGGTAGCGATCCGGGCGCGCGGATCTCCCGCGCGCCCGTGACGCCATCACCGGGCCACGCGCCGCTTCACCAGGGCATACAGCGCGGGGATCACCAGCAGGGTCAGGACGGTGGAGGAAACCATGCCCCCCACCATGGGTACGGCGATGCGGCGCATGACCTCGGAGCCCGTGCCGCTACTCCACAGGATGGGCAGCAGGCCGGCCATGATGGCCACCACCGTCATCATCTTGGGCCGCACCCGCTCCACCGCCCCCTCCAGGATGGCGGCGCGCAGGTCGGCCGGGGACGCCGGGGCGCCCTCCCGCGCCCGCCGGTCCAGGGTGGCCGCCCACGCGTGGTCCAGGTAGATCAGCATCACCACGCCGGTCTCCGCTGCCACGCCGGCCAGTGCTATGAAGCCCACGGCGACGGCGACGCTGAGGTTGTAGCCCAGCCCCCACACCAGCCAGGCGCCCCCCACCAGGGCGAAGGGCACCGACAGCATGACGATCAGGGTTTCCGCCAGGCGTCCGAAGTTCAGGTACAGCAGCATGAAGATGACGCCCAGCGTGGCCGGGATGACCAGGGCCAGCTTGGCCTTGGCCCGCTGCAGATATTCGAACTGCCCGCTCCATTCCAGGCGATAGCCCGGGGGCAGGGTGACCTGGGCCGCCACGGCCCGCGCCGCCTCCGCCACATAGCCGCCCACGTCGCGGCCATGCATGTCGACATAGACGTAGCCGACCAGCTGCGCGTTCTCGGTGCGGATGGAGGGGGGGCCTTGGGTGATGGCCACGCTGGCCAGATCGCCCAACGGCACCATGGCGCCACTGGGCACGGGCACCAGCAGCTGGGTGGCGATGGTCTGCGGATTGTCCCGCAGGTCGCGGGGGTAGCGGATGATGACGCCATAGCGCTCCCGCCCTTCCACCGTCGTGGTCACCGTCTCCCCGCCCAGGGCCGTGGCAACCACCTGCTGCACGGCGTCGCTGGTCAGCCCATAGCGGGCGATGCGGTCGCGGTCCGGCGTGATCTCCAGGTAGTGACCGCCACCCAGGCGCTCGGCATAGGCGCTGGTGGTGCCGGGCACGCCGCGCACGGCCGTCTCCACCGCCGTTGTCAGCCGTTCCAACATCGTCAGGTCGGGACCGAAGACCTTGACGCCCACCGGCGTGCGGATGCCGGTGGACAGCATGTCGATACGGGCCTTGATGGGCATGGTCCAGGCGTTGCTGACCCCGGGCAATTGCAGGGCCTGGTCCATTTCCCGCACCAGGCCGTCCAGGGTCAGGCCGGGCCGCCAGTCGGCCCGCGGCTTCAGGGTCACCACCGTCTCGCTCATCTCCAGCGGGGCGGGATCGGTGGCGGTGGCCGCTCGTCCCGCCTTGCCATAGACCGACGCGACCTCGGGGAACGACTTCAGGATGCGGTCCTGCGTCTGCAGCAGTTCCGCCGCCTTGGTGACCGAGATGCCGGGCAGGGTGACCGGCATGAACAGCAGCGTGCCCTCGTTCAAGTCCGGCATGAACTCCGAGCCCAGGCGCGACACCGGCCAGGCCGTCACCGCCAGGGCCAGGACGGCCACCACCACCGTCGCCTTGGGCCAGCGCAGCACCAGCGTGATCAGTGGACGATAGGCCGCGATCAGGGCCCGGTTCAGGGGATTGCGCGCCTCCGGCACGATGCGGCCGCGCACGAAGAACAGCATCAGCACCGGCACCAGGGTGACGGACAGCAGGGCGCCGCCGGCCATGGCGAAGGTCTTGGTATAGGCCAGGGGCTTGAACAGCCGCCCCTCCTGCGCCTCCAGCGCGAACACCGGCAGGAAGGACGCGACGATGACCAGCAGGCTGAAGAACAGCGACGGCCCCACTTCCCGCGCCGCCGCCAGCAGGGCGGGGCCCCGGGGCTCGCCCGGGGCCAGCCGTTCCACATGCTTATGCGCGTTCTCGATCATGACGATGGCGGCGTCCACCATGGCGCCCAGGGCGATGGCGATGCCGCCCAGGCTCATGATGTTGGCGCCGATGCCCAGCGGTCGCATGATCGCGAAGGCCGCCAGGATGCCGACGGGCAGGGTGATGATGGCCACCAGGGCGCTGCGCACATGGAACAGGAAGACGACGCAGACCGCCGCCACGATCAGGCTTTCCTCCAGCAGGGTATGCTTAAGCGTCTCGATGGCCCGGTTGATGAGGTCGGAACGGTCGTAAACCGCCTTGAGGGTCACGCCCTCGGGCAGTGCCGGCAACAGCTCCGCCAGCCGCTGCTTGACGCTGGCGATGGTGGTCAGCGCGTCGGCGCCGTCCCGCTTGATCACGATGCCGCCCACGGCCTCACCCTGGCCGTCCAGCTCGCCGATGCCGCGCCGCTCATCGGGTCCCAGTTCCACTCGGGCCACGTCGCGCAACAGCACCGGGGCGGCCCCGGCGGCGTCCGCCTTCAGCACCACCCGTTCCAGGTCGCCGGCGTCGCGGAGATAGCCGCGCCCGCGCACCATGTACTCGGTTTCCGCCATTTCCAGCGTGCGGCCGCCGACATCCCGGTTGGAGGCGCGAACGGCGTCCGACACCGTTGACAGGGGGATGCCGTAGGCCTGCAGCTTGCGGGGATCGACCACCACCTGGTACTGGCGCTCGAACCCGCCCAGGGCGGCCACCTCCGCCACGCCATCGGCCTTGGCCAGTTGGTAGCGGACCAGCCAATCCTGGATGCTGCGCAATTCGGCCAGCGTGCGGTCCGCACCCTGGACCACGTACTGATAGACCCAGCCCACGCCGGTGGCGTCCGGCCCCAGCGAGGGTGTGGCGCCGGCCGGTAGCCGCTTTTGCGCGACGTTCAGATACTCCAGCACGCGGGAGCGCGCCCAGTAGAGATCGGTCCCCTCCTCGAACACCACATAGACGAAGGAGACGCCGAAGTTGGAAAAGCCGCGCACCACCTTGGAGCGGGGCACCGCCAGCAGGGCGGTGGACAGGGGATAGGTCACCTGATCCTCCACCACCTGCGGCGCCTGGCCGGGATAATCGGTGTAGACGATGACCTGGGTGTCGGACAGGTCGGGCAGGGCGTCCAGCGGCGTGTGCCGCAAGGACCAGGCGCCCAGCGCGGCGATGGACAGAGTGGCCGCCAGCACCAGCACCTTGTTGGCGGCCGACCAGTCGATGAGGCGGGCGATCATGGCTTGGCCCCCCCGTTGGACATGCCCCCGTTGGACATGCCATTTTTCGGGGTGGGGCTTGGGCCGGTCGTGAAGGCCTCCAGGGCCGCCTTCAGGTTGCTTTCCGCGTCGATCAGGAAATTGGCGCCGACCACCACGCGATCACCTTTGCGCAGGCCGTCGCGCACCTCGACCTTGCCATCGCCCCTTGCGCCCAGATGGACGGCGCGCGGCTGGAAGCGGCCGTCGCCCAGATCCAGCAGCACCGTCTGCCGGGCACCACCGTCCAGGACGGCGGACTCCGGGATCACCAACGGCGGGGGCCCACCGTCGCCGCGGAAGGGCGGCGTGTCGATGGTCACGCTGGCAAACATGTCGGCCAGCAGGGCGCGGTCGCGGTTGGGCAGGACGATGCGCACCCGGGCCGTCCGCGTCTCCCGCGACAGGGTGGGATAGATGAAGTCCACCACCCCGTCGAACCGGCGGCCGGGATAGGCCGCCAGGGTGGCATGGGCGGCCTGGCCCGGCCGGACCAGCCCCACCTCCCGCTCCGCCACTTCGGCCACCAGCCAGACGTTGGACAGGTCGGCCAGACGGTACAGCGGCTCTTCGGCCGCCACGCGCATGCCCTGCACCACCGGCTTGTCGATGACCACGCCATCGGCCGGGGCGATGACGGGGATCTGGCGGGCGGCATCCCCGCCGCGCTGCAGGCGCGCGATCTCCTCCGCCGGCACGTCCAGGGCCCGCAGGCGCGACAGGGCGGCCGCCACCAGATCGGCGGGCTGGCCGTGGCCCATGTCGGCATGGCGGTCCGACGCCAGCGACCGGGCCAGGAGATATTCCTTCTCTGCCGTCAGGAGGTCGGGCGAATACAACCGGGCCATCACTTGCCCCCGGTGCACGGTGTCGCCGGTGGCGGCCACGGTCAGTGTCTCCACCCAGCCTTCGGCGCGGGTGGTCACCACCACCTGGCGTCGCTCATCCAAGGCGATGGTGCCGGTGGCGTGGACAGTGCTGGCCAGGGTGGGGGTTTCCTCCACCAGGGCCGTGCGCACGCCCAGGGTCTGCAATTTGCCGGCCGCCACCCTCACCGTGCCCGGCGGCTCGGCCTCATCGGCATAGACCGGCAAATAGTCCATTCCCATGCCGTCCTTCTTGGGGACGGGCGAGGTGTCGGGCAGCCCCATGGGGTTGCGGTAATAGAGGATCTTGTCCTTCCCATCGGGGGGCTTTGGCCTGGATGCCGCCTGGCCCTGGGCGGAAGGGATGGCCACGGGCATGAGGAGAAGTGCCAAGCTGACGCCCAGCGCGAGACGAGTGCGTTTCATAGCGGTCCTCCCACCAGGCGTTCCAGTGCGGCCAGGGCTCTTTGCCCCTGGACCTCGATGCGCAGCAGGTCCAGCCGCGCCTGATGCAGGCGGTGTTCCGCCTCCAGCACGGCGGCCAGGCTGCCTTGACCACGGCCATAGGCGGCCAGGGCGGCCTCGTGAGCCGTGCCCAGGTCCGGTAGCAACTGCGCCCGGTAGATGCCGAGCTGCTGGCGGATGGCGGTCAGGTCCGCCAAGGATTGGGCCAGGTCGCCCTCGATGTCGGCCGCGGTCGCGGCCAGGCTCTGCCGGCTGGCATTGGCCTTGGCCACGGCCTCACGCTCCTTGGCCCGCTTGGGTTCGGCCTGCAGGGGGATCTTGAAGCCAATGGTGGCGGTGTAGCCGGTGGGGCCGTTGTCCCGCTGGATGGCGCCGACACTCAGCGTCAGGTCGGGGTACCAGGCCCTGGCGGCCAGGTGCCGTTCCTGCTCCGCACCCCGCACCTCGGCGGCGCCGGCGGCCAGCAGCGGATTGTCCGCCTGGGCCCGATCGACCAGCACTGTCAGCGATGGTGTGGCCTTAGGCAGGGGGCGGGCGCCGGCGGGTGGAGCCAGGGGGGTGTCGGCGGGCCGCGCCAGCAGGACGTTCAGCCGGGCCATGGCGGCGGTGCGGTCGGCGGTCAGGCGGGTGGCCTCCACCTCCGTGCGCGCTGCATCGGCCGCGGCCAGCAGGGCGTCGCCCTGGCTGCCCAGCCCCTGCGCGTAGCGATCGGCGGCGTTTTTGGCCATCTGGCGGTCCAGTCGCTGGACGTCGCCATTGATGGCCAGGGCCGTCGATGCGGCCACGTACTGGGCGTAGGCGTTCTTGAGGCGCTCCTCCAGCTCCAGGCCCGTGGCCCGTTCCCGGCCCCGGGCGCCATCGATCGCCGCCTGGGCGGCGCGCCGGCGCAGCTCGCGCTTGCCCCACAGGGGGAAGTCCTGCTCCACCATGATGTAGGTCTTGTTGATGCGGGGACCGCTGGTGCGGTCCACTTCGTCAGAGTTGATGCGGAGGGTGGGGTCGTCCAGCGCGTCGGCGACGGAGGCCTCGGCGTCCGCTGCCGCCGTCTGCAGCGCGGCGGCCTGCACGGACGGGTTAAGGCGCCGGCCGGCGTCCAGCAGACCGTCGAGGGTGGCCCCCATCGAGGATGCGTTGGGCGAGGATGCGTTGGGCGAGGGCGTATCCGGGGCCGGCAGGTCGGCCGCCCCGGCGTTGACGGCGAGCAACAGGGATAGCGCCGACACGGCGGTTGCCGTGCGCGCAAAATGGAATCGGGTCATGGGGGTTCCCTACCGAAAGGGTGTCGGGCCGGCGGATCATACCGGCAGCACGGAACGGCGCCGGGACGGTGCTGGTCCCGGCGGCCTGCACGCTTCAAGGCGTGCGCGTCATCCGACGATGGGAGGGAAAGGCTCCGGTGCGATGGAGAGGCCGGTTTCCAAGGCCGATGGGCGCCAGAACGCCACCATGCCGAAGACGGTGGGCGCGCCCGGCTGGCCCGATCGCTCCGGGAGCAGCGAGACGCCCAGGCAGCCCATCTGCTTGAGGCAGGCGGCATTCAGGCCGTGGCACGGCGCGTCCTTGGCCGGGATGCTCATGGCATGGGCCATGGGGCAATCGTCCGGCATGGTAGCGGCGGCCGTCGGTATATCCAGAGGCATGGCCTGAACCGTGGCGGCACCCAGGAAGGACAGCAGGAAAAGAATGGTTAGCAGGCCGCGCAGACAAGCCGCACCTTCCAAGCCGAGGGCCGGGAGGGTGGGCGTTTTCCGCGAAGAGGGGAACGGGCGGCGCGGCATGGCGTTAGAGGTAAGCCGCGCGTGATCAGAATGCAACGCGGCAAATCGGATGGCGCTATGGGTGCCGTGCTTCCAGCAAAGGAAAAGTGCCATGGGCCCCTCCCGTCAAAGCCGCCGCACGTTCCTGCACCTCGGTTCCGCCGGCATGGCCGCCGCCACGGGCCAGGCCTTGGCCGGATGCGCGGGCGATAAGGATGTTGGCGCTGTCGAGGATTTGATGCGGGAGCATGGCATCCTGCGCCGCGCCCTGTTCGCTTATACCGAGGCCGTCCTGCGGCTACGGGGCGACACGGCGCCGGTGGATGCCGGGGCGCTTCATCGCGCGGCAATGTTGTTCCGCACCTTTGGCGAGGATTATCACGAGCGCGCGCTGGAGGAGGCGCACATCTTTCCGGTGGTGCGCACGCTGCCGGGGCCGGCGGCGGTCTATCCAGACGTGCTGACGGCCCAGCATGAGCGGGGCCGGGAGATCACGGACTACATCCTGGGCGCGACCGTCCATGGGATGGTCGGGACAGCCGACCGCGAACCGATGGCGCGCGCCATGGACGCCCTGGTCAGGATGTACCGCGCCCACGCGGCGCATGAGGACACCAGAACCAGCGTGGTCGGAAATCGGCTCGCTTTTCAAAGTAGGCGCGGGGGGGGCGTGGCTGGCGGCGGTGGCCTTTTTACGGCGTGGCTCCCTGCCTGCGATTGTAGGCGGGACGCCACCGGCCGGCCTGTGACCAACCGGTGACAATCAACCTCTGGATGTGGTCCGAGATCAGGGACGCACCGCCCCCTCCAGCAGTTCGAAGACCTCGCTTCCCCGGCCGGCCAGGATGCCCTTGGCGGAATAAAGGGCGGTGCCCACCACCTGGGTCATTTCCACCTTGGGCGGCATCACCAGTTCATAGCGGTCGACCTTCACATCCAGCAGGGCGGGGCCGGGGGTCGCCAGCCAATCGCGCACGGCGTCGTCCAGATCCTGGGACCGCTCCACGCGCCGGCCCCAGAGGCCCATGGCTTCCGCCACCCGGGCGAAGTCGGGATTCTTCAGGTCGGTGTAGGTGTCCAGCAGACCCTCCACCTTCTGTTCCAGCTCCACGAACCCGAGCGAGCCGTTGTTGTAGACCACCACCTTGACGGGCAGGTTCTCCTGCACCGTGGTCAGCAGGTCGCCCATCAGCATGGACAGGCCGCCGTCGCCGGACAGTGAGATGACCTGCCGGCCGGGGAAGGCGGCCTGGACGCCCAGGGCTTGAGGCATGGCGTTGGCCATGGTGCCGTGGCTGAGGCTGACGACGGTGCGGTTTTGGCCCGTGGCCGGCACATGGCGCAGGCACCACACCATGGGCGACCCGCCATCGGCGGTGTAGACGGCGTCTGTGGCGGCGTGGCGGGCCACCGTCTCCGTCAGGTATTGCGGGTGGATGGTGTCGCCCTCGCCGGCCACGGCACGCTTTTCCAGCTTGGCATCGGCCCTGGCGGCATGCTCCAGCGCCCTGTTCAGGAAGGTGCTGTCCTCCCGTGGGGTCAGGCGCGGCAGCAGGGCCTCCAGCGTCGGCGCCACGTCACCCACCACACCCAGGTCCACCGGGTGGCGGCGGCCCAGATGGGTTCCGTCGATGTCCACCTGGATGATGGTGGCCTTGTGCGGATAGTATTGCCGCCAGGCGAAGTCGCAGCCCAGCAGCAACAGGGTGTCGCAGTCCATCAGCGCCTGATAGCCGCCGGCCGTGCCGAAGATTCCGGTCATGCCCACGTCATAAGGGTTGGCCGGCTCCAGGAAATCCTTGGCGCGGGAGGTGCGTGCCACCGGTGCCCGTAACCGTTCCGCCAACGCAACGACCTGGTCGTGCGCGACCTCACACCCAACACCGCCATAGATGGCGATCTTGCCGCCGGCGTTTAGAAGCTCAGCCATGCGATCCAGTTCGGCGTCGCTGGGGCGGACCACGGGCCGGGGGTGATGGGCGGCGAAGGCAGGTTCATCGGGCGCGTCGGCGCTGGAGACGTCCACCGGTACGATCAGCACGGCGACGCCGCGCTTGGTCAGCGCAGCCTGCGCCGCCATCGCCGTCATGCGCCGCGCCTGGGTGGGGGTGCGGATTTCCTCGCAAAAGACGCTGGCCACGCTGTACACGGCCTTGAAGTCCACCTCCTGCGGGAAGTCGAAACCTAGCTCGTCGCGGGTGATCTGGCTGGCGATCAGCACCACGGGGGCGCGGTTGCGGTGGCTTTCGTACAGTCCGTTGATGAAATGCAGGCCGCCGGGCCCGCAGGACCCGGCGCACAAGGCCAACTGGCCCGTCAGCAGGGCGTCGGCCCCGGCCGCCATGGCGCCCGCCTCCTCATGCCGCACATGGATCCAGCGCATGTCGCTGCGGCGGATGGCGTCGGTGACGTGGTTCAGGGTGTCACCCGGTACGCCATAGCAACGCCGGGCGCCGGCGGCGGCCAGGGTTTCGACGATGATGTCGGCGACGGTTGCGCTCATTGCCTCCTCCTGCTGCTGTGGCGGGGGAGGAACACCCGAGGGGGGCGCGGGGGTCCCTGGGGGCTGCGAAATCTCTGGAAGTCACAGAAAAAAGCCCCGCCGGAGCGATCCGGCGGGGCTTGGTTCCGATCAGGATGACCGGGCTCAGAAGTTCCAGCTGGCGCGCAGGACGCCACCGTGGCTCTGGTAGTCGCGGCGGTATTCGCCGTTGTATTCCAGGCGCAGGCTGAAGCTGTCGCTCCGCTGCAGGGTGGTGCCCAGGTTGACGGCCAGGCCGTCGGTGTTGACCCGGCCGGTGGTGCTGGCGAAGGCGACGCCGGCCAGCACGCCGGTGGTCGGGATGGGGGCGTCCTTGAAGTCGTGCACCCAGGCCACCCGCAGGTCGGGCAGCAGCGTGCCGATGCCCGTTTCCCACGCCGTGTCCACCTTCACCCCCACTTCCTGCGTCAGGGCGTTGGTGCCCAGGGTGTCCACCTTCAGGTTGGCCGCCCCGGCGTCCCGCTCCTCATAGCCATGGTTGACCAGGCGCACGGCCCGCAGGCTGTACTGCGGCGTCAGGGTGAAGGCGCCCTGCTTGGGTAGTTCATACCCGACGGTGACCTTGCCCAGGTACTGCTCGCCGCCGTAGTTGGCGTTGGCGCGGGCGCCCAGGAACTGGATGACGCGGCGCTGGTCGAAGTGGTTGTAGCCGAAGCCCACTTGGCCCTCGACCGACAGCTTCTGGTCCGCCCAGTCGGGGCGGTAGACGCTGTAGGCG
>NZ_VITR01000004.1 GCF_007827955.1 Nitrospirillum pindoramense | reverse complement strand
ACCGCCCGCCGGGGCAGCCCTTCCGGCCGGCTACGCCGTCCTACAGGGCTGTTCCGGCACCGGTGCCTGCTACACCATCCGGGGGGACGTGACCGTTTCTCATGTCACAAACAATTGTAATTAATGAATTTTCGTGGTTCTGCAGGGGGCGCGCTTCCAGCGTTTGGGCTGGATTTTGCGGGACAATCTGGGACAGAGAGATCCGCTGGACATCCGGCGGAGACGGCATTCCCATGGCTACCATCGCCCTCTGGAAGAACCGGGACGGTCAGGTCATCGGCTATCAGGTGAAGACCCGGCGTGCCGGCTTCCCCACCCAATCCAAAACCTTCGAGACGAAGACCGACGCGAAGCGCGGGGCAATATGGCGTCGGCCAAACTCACGGCGCGCCCGAAGATCAGAGCCGCATTCCCCGGGGTTCCGCGACGACCCCCTTTTTCGGGGCGGATGTATAGGAAAAATGGGGCGTGCGCGATGTTACGCAACATGCGCACAACCGTTTCAAGACCGCTTCTCGATTCTCCAGTCCATCGTCACCGCTATTCTAAAACGGTACCGGGGTGGATGGCCGGCTCGGCCGACGCTGCCGCAAGGCCTCGGTTAGGACGCCGTGCCGTGAGGCACTGCGTCCTGCGCCGCAAGAGAGGAGAGATTTTTCGAATGTACAGAATAGGAAAGTATACCCTGGCTTTGGGCATCTGCACCGCTGTGATCGCGGAGCCCGTGATGGCGCATCATTCCTTCGCCATGTTCGACCAGAACAAACTATCCGAACTCAAAAACGTGACGGTGGTTCAGTACACATGGGGAAATCCACACGTATATATTATCATTAAGAGCGAAGATACGGCCTATACGTTAGAATGTGGAAGTATTGCGAACATGAGTGAGATGGGGTGGAAATTCAATACCATAAAGGGTGGTGACAAAATCGACGTCGTGTTTTACCCGCTACACAATGGCAAGCCGGGCGGAGCACTCAAAGCTGCGACGCTGTCCAACGGCAAGAAATTGGAAGCGTAATGATCAGCGATTGCAATCCGGAATCAGAATAAAAAAGCAAGGGAGGTCCTAAATGGACTTCAAGAATATAACGAGACCAGCTCTTGCGCTGGCTATTTGTCTGATGTGGATGGCCGACACAGCGTTGGCGGATTCGGCCACGGCCCGCACCAAAGGGCAACCGAACATCACCGGCGTCTGGGAACGTTATCCTAGCCCCTTCCCGGAAGGGGTCACCGCCTTCGACGACATTCCACCACCCGGCAATGGGCCCGACCTGAAGGAGCCCTATGCCAGCCAGTGGAGGGCGCAAGAGGCCAAACGCAAAGCGGCGCTGGATGCCGGCACACCACTTGTTGACGCGAGTACCCGTTGTCTGCCCGAAGGCATGCCAACGATCATGCAAGCCATCTACCCCATCCAGATCCTCCAGACCCCAGGGCAGATCACGGTTCTGGCGGAGCTTTTCATGCAGACCCGCCGTGTCTACCTCGATCAGCCGTTTCCGGCGCCTGATGACCTTGCGCCATCATACTATGGCTTTTCGTCTGCGCATTGGCATGGAACTACGCTTGTTGTAGAAACACGCGGGATTCGGAAGGACATCCAGTTCTTCGAAATTCCCCATGGCGACGCTATGACCATCGCGGAACATTACCGACTGATCAAGCCCAACAGGCTGCGTGTGGATATCTCCATCGAGGATCCAGAATATCTCAATACGCCATACAGCTTTACTTATGAATACAAGCGGAATGATAAATACCGGATATCCGAATATGTTTGCGATCACCGCCTTGACGTGATCAACTCGGACGGGACCGTGTCTCTCGGGGTGAAATGAACCGCAACGACCTCAGGGCGTTTTATAGTTTCGCGACGCTCCTGCCTTTGCGCTGGAGCGTCGCGCCATTGACCGCTGGCACGCTGCCGGCGCCAGCCCCAGAGGGCAAATGAAGACCATCAGCAACTCGGCGCCCGATGCAACTGCACGCGCCCTTGCCGAAGAAGCGCGCGAAGTGCGGGGCTTCATCGCCTCCAACCGATCCGAGACCCTCCTACGTCTTTTCGATTTCCTTCTTCGGCAGTCGATCGAGGGGCGGCGGCCCAAGGAGACGGAGATCGCCGTGGAGGTGTTTCCAGGGGGCCCCGCCGCTTCGGGAGTCCAGGGCTCACAGGTACGCGTCGGCATTTATCGCCTCCGCAAAAAACTTGATCTCTATTATGCGGACAAGCCCGGGAAGCGCCTCATCATTCCGCAGGGTGAGTACGGGTTCATCCTCAAATCGCCGGATGCCTCCAACCACAATGAAAAAGCGCCAACCGAAGACGGACGCGTGCGACCGCGCCATGGCCACTCCGTTCGAGTGGCTGCCTCCATCCTGCTATTAGCGAATGTCGCCCTGGTCTGGTTGTTTTTCAGAGGCACCATCGGCATCGGCGGCCCTGTTGACCAACCGGCGTTCTGGCGGTCGTTCGGGGAAAAAATCACCGTCTTCGCTATCGGCGACTATTTCATGTTCATCAGCAAGCCGAGTGGAAAAGGGGTTGAGGAAATCATCCAGGACCCGTCCATCGACTCTGCCGATGCATTCTATGAATATGTCACCAAGACGACAAGCGAAAGGGGCAGCCTCAGAAACGAGGATCTCTATGCGGTGAGTTCGGATATTGTGGGTTCGATCAGCAGGCTGTGGTCTTACCTCAAGGATTACCGGCTCACCGCCGTGGCATCGTCTGCGCTTGATCCCAATATTATGAAAACGTCGAATATCGTCTATGTCGGCGCGCTCGACGCTCTTAACCCATTGCTGAAGAACCCGCTTTTCCGCGCTTCGCAATTCAACTGCGCGACCACGTGCTACGAGTTGGTCGATAGGCCGTCCGGCCGGCAGTTCCTTTCCGACAGCCCCTACCTGTTGGATGACGGGATCATTCCTCGGCGCGACTATGGCTATATAGCGGGCTTTCCGGGACCTTCGGGTAATCAGGTCTTGATCGTTTCCGGCACGGGAGACGCCGGAGTTACGCAGATGGCCGGCATCGTCACCGACGCGAACAAGCTGGAAGAGCTTCGCCAGCGGGTCGGAGGGAACCTCAGATCATTTGAGGCCCTGTACCAGGTGCGCACGATGTTCAACGAGAGCTATGGAACTTTGCTTTTGATTGCCCGGCCAATCAATTCCGATCGGATTTGGGAAACATCAGTGAATAATGGTCCCGTGCCCTAACGACCGGCGGTCCCTAGTCCTGCCATTTTTAGTGGTCGCGCGATCAGAAGGCTCGTGTCGAATATCAGTCCCCCAACGGTGCGGACCTGATAGAGCGCTTCAAACGCCGCGGCGCCATGCGTCTGACGGGCCAGGAGGTCAAGTTCACGCTTGTCAGACACAAGCTTGATCATCCGGGAAAGCCCGGCATCCTCGATGCCGGAGATGACAAGGATCTGGTTTCCCGATGGCCCGGGATAGCTGGCGACATAGCCATAGTCATAACCGTAGGCCGGCACGGCTGGATGCGTAACGTCCGAATTCTGCGCGGATGCGGGCCGCGCCGTGAATACCGTGCCTGAGGGTATGTCCCTCAACTCATCGAAATTTTCGCCGGGGATGAAACCGGACATTTGAAGGATGGGGGAACGCGGCGTCCCCAGCTGCGCAAAATAGTCGATAAATATGACGTTCCCCGAGTCAATCGCGTCCTGGGACAGTTGCGACACAGGGGTCATGTCCGGAATGCCGTGGTCGGCGCGCATGGCCGATACCAACGGCAAGATCGCCGCCGCTCCGGTGGCCACCCGCGCCGGCACCCGGTGAATGTCGCGATCGTGCAGCTTGCTGAAGTCGTCGGGGTGCAGAGTCAGATAATTATCGAGGTCCCGTCCCGACTGGATTAGGGGATTCATGACGAGGCGCCGGGGCTTGCCATCGGGGCCGCTTTCCACAACCACATAGAAGTCGCCAACGGCGACCACAGGCAACCGTTTATGCACCGCGACCGGCCCCCAAAAAGCCGTCTGCCGGAGGGGCGACGGGCCGCCGTTCAGCTGCTCGAAAAGGAAGAGGGCAGCCCATCCGAGCACGCTCGCGGCGACCATGACCGCGAGCCGGCGCCAAGCCGCACTTCGGGCGGGCGGCGGTTCAGGAGGAGGTACGGCTTCTTCCTCCTCCGTATCCTCAGGCCCGGGGGCCAAGATCAGGCGATATTCCCCTTTGGGGATCTGCAAGCGAGGTCCGCTTTTTCCCGTATTGAAATGATCCAGCCGCTGGCGGAGCCGGGACATATGCCCTCGAACCATCGAATCCTGTGAGGTGTCGAACGCAGCACTCTTTCCGAATACGGCCATGGCTATTTCGATTTCCTTGGGAGCCCGGCGATCCTCCGAACGCTCCAAAAGATAATCGAATAGCTGCGTCAGGATCACCGAGCGGTTTTCACCCAGCAGCACCGCACGGAACTGCGAGGCCTCAGCGGCGATCAGCGCTTCTTTCTCATCGCCGGGCTGATCAGTTGGCAAGGTGAGGTTCGACCGCATAGTGGTTACCAGCAGGAGGTATCTCGTCCTGCCCCATCCGGAGTGTCAATGCGCCCCCCTTTGTTCAAACAGTTCGGCATTGCAGCGACGAGGCTGGCGAAACCGGGGCCTATCGTCAAGCCCGGCCGGTTACGGCCTGGATCGTCGTGTCAACCTATATCCAGATCGACGCGCTGGGCGTTGAAGGAGTAGCCGGGCATAGCTCTCCGCATCAGGTCGGATTCGGCAATGGCCGTTTCCTCCGGGGTTACCGGGCCTGCGTTGCCGGTACGGTCCGTATTTCCGCTGAACTCGCGGATTCCTTTGAGATCGGCCCAGACAAGCCAGAAGGACTTGCCATCGGGTGCGATCCATTTAGGTGCGATCTGGGGTGAATACGCCCGCGCGACGGGGTCGCCACCGGGCGTCCAGGCGGCCTCCTCATGTACCTGACGCCAGGGCCCCCAAGGTGTCGCGGAGACCCAGAAGCCCAAATAGCCGGGCTTGGCGAATTCAGTGCCGTCAGGGGCGCAGCCCGTCCCGGCGCTGACCATCATGTACAAATCCAGGGGTTCATTATAGACCACGCTCGGCAACCATGTTTCGACGACGATGTCGCCGGGGAAAAGGTTGGAGCGGTTGACCCAGCCACGCGGAAATACATGAACCGGCTTTCGTCCGGCGATGTTGGCCACCCATCGTGCCACGCCATGGCCTGCCCATCCTCCGAAGAATTCATAGGCGTCGCGGTTGGGTATCCTGTCGATGGGCACCCGGAACATCATCAGCTCGTTCATCAGGCCATCGATATTGCCATTCGGGCCATATACATAAATATAGCCATCACGATTCGCGCGGTAATCCTGGCCCATCTGGAGAATGGAAAGCAGTGAGAAGCAGCCATTCGGTTCGTTGAAGAAGGCGAGCCGCTCGCGCGACTGCTCTTTCCAGCCCTCCCATCTGACTGGAGAGGTGCCATCCTGATTGCGCCATGACCGCCCGCCGTCATCGGATTGAATGAGCTTGGCGGCTGTCCAGCGGCGGGGCCGCTCGGCCGCCTGGTCCAGCGCGCTCAGGAATTGATATATCCGGCCACCCACAGCCAGCAGGCCATGTCCGTGATAATGAGGGGCGTCTTCCGGTTCGCCGGCTTCATCCACATGCGGGTAACCATCTCGTTGGGTGACGATGGCGTCGGTCGGGCCGCCGCCAATGCTCCACAAGGACCTCTTGAAGAATTTCGTGGGGGGATCAAGCCAACCGGGCCCGTCATTGACGACGACCAATTGACGGTCGTCCGCCCCCCAAGTCATCTTATAGCCGTCCCCCAAGCTGGGCAGCCTCAATATCGTTTCGTCTCGCCGCCATAGGGACCGGACGGAAGCAGCGCCGCCCTCTGAAGGGCGGAGTGCCGCCAGCGCCCTGGTGCTGGCGGTGGGCAGCGCCTGGGCCGCCAGGCCCATCGCCAGGGCCCGTATCAGGAAATCGCGTCTTTGGGGCATGCGAAATCACTCCATGATCAGGGCGTTGGTCGCCCTGCAGGAACTGGAATTTTTTCCGGCCAGGGGCAGGCCACCTCGACGGGCGGCCTGCTACTGGCTGGTCAAGCAGGCGACCTTCGAATTCAGGTCGCCGCGAAGCCCCATCCTCAGAAACTCTGCTGGAACTGCACGCCGAATTGGCGTGGGCGGCTGACCACGCCACGGGGGTAGCGTTCATAGGTTCCGTCAGCAAGAAGCGTCTGACGTTCGAAGCCCGCGGCAGGCTGATCACCAAAGTTCAGGCGTTCATCCAGCAGATTCTTGACGTAAAATAAGACCTGGGATTGCCCGAAACTCACGCCGATATTGCCGTTGACCATGTTGAACGCCTGGCGCACCACAAAGCCTCCGCGCCCGGTTGGGACATCGACGGAGCCGGTATAGCTGTAGTCGGCAGCAATAAAGAGCTGATAGTCTTGACTGAGATCCACCTGGTAGAATCCAGATATGGTCCCACTCCATTGCGGAACCTGAGAAAGGGGACTGTTCGCGGGTTGCGGCAGCACGCCGGGATCCAGAAGGACGCCATCGGTATAGCCGAGCCCCAACTCGATCGTGAAAGGCACCCCGGCGAAGGGACGGCCGGAAACCTCCATTTCACCACCCCGGATACGCGCCTTACCCGCATTTGTCGTGACGGACAGGGTGCAGGTGGGCAAATAAACCGACTGCTGGATGTCGGACCAGTCAATTTGAAAGACCGCCGCGGACGCACTGAGCCGGCCCTCTGCCAGGCGGCTCTTAATTCCGGCCTCATAGCTCCACAGCGTGTCGGATCGATACTGCCGCAACGCATCGCCATTCAGGCCCAAATGCGCGAGGTCGGCCGAACAAAGATCCGCCGGAAGGGATTGCTGCGCGCCCCCGGCCCTGAAGCCCTTGGACACAGAGGCATAGATATTGCCCTGCTCGTCCAGCTTATAGGAGACCACGGCTTTGGGAATGAGCCCCGACTCGCTGTTCCCAATAGCTGGCACATAGGATGACCCCGCGGGTAGGAAGACGAATCCCTGGTCCTCGTTTGCGTCGGTCTTCTGATTTGTCCAATATTGCCGCAGGCCTGCCGTGACGGTCAGCTTCGGGATGATCTCATAATATAGTTCGCCGAAAAGCGCCGCATCGTTGCTGTGAATGAACGTGCCATTGGCGGCGAGATAGGACGGATTGAAGCCCGCGTCGGCCAGCGCCGGGATCGGAGTGACCGGCACGGTGTCACGGCGGTTCTGATGCTGGTAGAATACCCCGGCAATGCCGGAGAGGTGCGGCAATAGCGTGCCATCGTCGAAGGAAACGCGACTTTCGTGTGTGAGCCGCGTTTCGGTATGGTGGGTATCCTGGTAAATGGGTGTATTGCCGAAGTCGATCCCCGTAGCCTGGGTAAGGTACAGGTTGCTCCCCTCGGTGTCGTCTTCCCGCTCATTGATCCGGCGCGCGAAGTAGCTGGTGGAAGAAGCCACGGAGAAATCGTCTCCGGTATAGTTCAGGACGAATGACCCAATACCCCAGCGATCCCGGGAATATTCCTGCACGTCTTGGGCACGGTCCACCGTGTAGGATAGGGGTTTATAATCGGGGTAGGGTACGTAGGCGGCCGGAAAGCCGTGCAGGTCGCTTGACTGGCCCATGGCGCTGATGGTCGCCTCCACCTCGTCCGTCAGTTTGGCCCGTAGCGTGACCGACGCCGCGTAGGTGTCGTTGCGACCCTGTCCATCCTTGGAGACAAGATTGCCGGAAGCATCGGGAAACCGGCGCGTGATGAATCCGGAATCCCGCGTATCGGCAATGGCGACATCGAGTCCGAGCCGACCGGGAGCAAGCACGACGTTTGCGACGACGTTGCCATCATAATCGAGCCCCCCGCCTTCGGTACCGCCGCCCTGCACTTGCACCTCGCCCGAATTCTCAGTCAATGAGGGCTTGCGGGTGATGAAGCGCACGTTGCCACCCATGGAACTGGCACCGAAAAGGGTTCCCTGGGGGCCTTTGAGCACTTCGATGCGATCAAGGTCCAGCGTCAACGGACTGACCGATGAGGGCACCGGCGTGTCATTGATATAGTAGGATGTCGTCCCACTGCCGGCCACGCCGCGGATGGTGGTCTGGCGGCTACCGCTCCACAACAGATCCGCTCCTTGACCATACTGGAAGGTCAGGTTGGGAATGCGGGTCGCATAATCGGTAAAATTCTGAATGTTCTGCGTCTTCAGATAATCGGACGAATAGGCGGTGATGGAGGCTGGAACATCCAACGCCTTCTCATCCTTCCGCCTGGCCGATACGACGATCTCGGCAATATTGAGTCCATCGCTGCCGTCATTCTGCTTCGAGGCTTGCTCCTGTGCATAGACCACGCTTGTTGGAGTGGACAGGACGGAACAGGCGAGCAGTAGTACGCGTAAAGACGTGAAGGTTTTTCGTTCATTTGGAATTGCGGTGCCGCATTCCAAGATCAGCCGATTCTTCAAACCCCTCATGACGGTTTGCTCTCCCCGATTTTGAAAATATGCTTGTTGGCCAGCTTGCGCTTCGCTCCCAGTCAGCGCTTGTCGCGGTTCAAGCCTCGACACCGTCATTTGGCCGGTGCTTCGCCAACCTTGGCGGCTGTTTTTGAATCGCAACAATGAAGCTGAATACGCATATTTGTTGCTTAATGTAAACACCGCCTGAGATAAACGCAGCAAGGCCGCTTGAAACCGTCCGGAAACGTTTCGGAGTGTCCCGTAACGTCGTCCGAGAGCGCCCGTACGTGTGTACGTTCCCCGGTCGTAGCTGGAGGGACAGCATGTCAAGGCGACCAGGGGGCTCGAAGGCGTGACCCCCGAAGGCGTGACCCCGGAAGGCGTGACCCCGAAGGCGTGACTAGGACGGCAAGGCGCGACCGGCATCGGCCCTGGCGCGACGGTTGATGATGCGTGAGCATGGACATGCTGCGGCGGGTGGTTCGCCGCACCCAGTCATCACGAATACCAACGGCTTCCTGGCCACCAGTAAATTCTGCGTTTTGGAACTGTTCGCCCTAAGGGTGAAGTCCAGTACCGGGTCAATGTTCGGTGCAGATTGACAGGCCGGTACCAGTCAATTACTGGATCTCCATCTCCATCAGCTACCGGGCCTTGGCACCGTGACTGGAAGAGTGCGTCTGTTGTCGCACCGCTTCATTGGCGTCGTAACCGTACGTAACTTGCGCGCTGAGCCTTCCCCAGCCGGAAATAGGCGGAAAGCACAACAGGGAGGTGAACCGTGCAGGATTTAGGGGCGGTCCAGAAGGACGGACGCCGCGTGTGTGAGGCTGGAAGCTGTCGGAAAGGAACACGCGCTCTCAAGGTGACCATGCTGACAGGTTGTCTGATTTCAGCTGTCAGCCACATCGCGTTGGCGGAGACGGACAACAATATCGCCGAAGACGTGATCGTGACCGCCGAGCGCCGTGATTTGATCGGCAGCGCACTGACCTCCAGTCAGGGAGTGGTGGTCAAGGACGAGTTGGAGCTGCTGCCGGCCTATCGCGTGGGCCAGATGCTGGAAACGGTGCCCGGTCTGGTGGTGACCAGTCATAGCGGTGAGGGCAAGGCCAACCAATACCTGCTGCGGGGGTTCAATCTGGACCACGGCACCGACTTGGCCGTCAGTATCGACGGCATGCCTGTCAACATGCGCACCCATGCCCATGGCCAGGGCTATACTGATCTGAACTTCGTCATCCCGGAACTGGCCAACGGCTTGGGTTATACCAAGGGCCCCTATTTCGCAGCCCAGGGCGACTTCTCGGCGGTTGGATCGGTCCAGATGGGCTACGGCGACCAGATTGCGAGCCAGATGGCGTTGACGGCCGGCACGCTGGGCTATCAGCGTGCCTTTGCCGCCGGCACGACCGATCTGGGGCCTGGTCACCTCACCGCGGGTGGGGAACTGGTGCATTACGACGGCCCCTGGGACCATCCGGACAACCTACGCAAGGGGAACGCCGTGCTGCGTTACGGCCAAGGCGACCGTTACGATGGCTTCACCGTCACCGCGATGTATTACCATGCCTTATGGAACGCAACGACCGATCAGCCGGCGCGCGCCATCGATGACGGCTTGATTGGCCGCTACGGCACCTTGGACCCGTCGGATGGCGGCAAGGCTCAGCGCATGAGCCTGTCCGGCACCCTCGCCCTGTCGGTGGACAAGGGCTGGCTGGCCGGCGGCGCCGTGAAGGCCAACGCTTATGTCGTCAACAACCAGCTGACCCTGTGGAACAACTTCACCCATTTCCTGGATAATCCAGTTCTGGGAGACCAGCACGAGCAAAACGAGAACCGCATGGTGGCGGGTGGGGCGGTCAGCTACGCCAAGACATTGTCCTTGTTCGGTGTCGACCATGAACTGCTAACCGGCTTGGATGTTCGTTTCGACGACGTGAATGTTGATCTGCTGGCCACCCACCAGCGCGTGCCATATGGGGCACTGGGCGACGACAACGTCCGGGAGGCCGGCGGCGGCGCCTACCTTCAAGCGATCAGCCATTGGACACCCTGGCTGCGCACCGTGGTCGGCGCGCGCGAGGATTACCTGACCGGCACTGACCATGGCACCAACGCCGGCGTGGTGGCCGCTCGTCTGGCCCAGCCCAAGGGTAGTGTTATTTTCACCCCCTGGGACAGCACGGAGATTTATGTCAGCGCGGGCCGCGGCTTCCATAGCAATGACGTGCGCGGCGCAACCCAGGGCAGGGCGCCACTGCTGCCCAAGGTGGACGGGACGGAGGTGGGCCTGCGCAGCACCCTCCTTCCCAACCTCACGGCCACGCTGACGGCCTTCCAGATGGATTTCGTGTCGGAACTGACGTACAACGCCGACGCGGGCCAGACGACGGCGGGACGTCCCAGCCGGCGCCGGGGGCTGGAACTGAACACCACCTACGCGCCCTGGTCCTGGCTGGAACTCTATGGCAGCCTCGCCTTCAGTCACGCCCGCTATACCGACCGCGATCCTGCGGGCGATTTCATCCCCGACGCCCCCAAATACATCGCTTCCCTGGCCCTGTACCTGAAGGACCTGGGATCATGGGGCGGGGCGGGGCCGTGGGCCGTCGGCACCTGGGCGGAAGGGCGTCTGTCGGGCGGGCTGGAATTCCGTTATCTCGGCGCCCATCCCCTGATCGAGGACAACAGCATCCAGTCCAACGGGTATAGCGAATGGAATCTGAGCCTGGACTATAAGCTGGACAGCGGCATGCGCCTGGGTATCGGCGTCTACAACATGTTCAACAGCAAGGACGATGCCGCCGACTATTACTATACCGACCGCCTGCGAGGCGACCCGGTGGTGGGCGTTTCCGACATGCACATCCATCCGCTGGAACCCCGGTCCGTCCGGTTCACCATCGCCCGGGAATTCTGACGGCCTTAGAGTGATCGCTTCAGGTGATGTCACCTGAAGCGTGAATCACACGACAAACCAAATGCTTGATGTCTTTCCGGCGATTCTATTCAAGTCGGAAAGACATTAGGGCGGATCGCGTGGTGACGCACCGCCACCGGCGATCCGCCCCCAATATCGGTGAGCGGGCATGCTCCGCGCGGCTGGGGATCACGCTCCCTTCGGCCGGGACCAGGCCCAGCCGCTGATCCGCCAGCCGGCGGCCTCTCGGCGCAGGGCCACGGTGAAGATCGCCCCGATTTCCGCGCCCGGCTTTCCGTTGAGTTTGTAGTGGAAGTCGGCTGGAACGACGACGTAGGCCCTTTCCGCTTCAATGTCCACCCGCCACGGCTTGCGCAGCTTGTTGACCCCGTCGGTCAGGCCGATCGACTGGTTGAAAGCCGCCAATGCAGCTGCCCATTGGGCGCATGTGCCCTTGCCGTGCCATTGAAAGGGCGCGAATTCGTCGACGATCGACGTTTCCTCGGCACAGGCGGCGATGGCGGTCGCAACATCGCCCTGGTTCAAGCTGTCCACCCACTGGTTGACGGTTTTCATCACATCGTCGCGCTCGGCGGCAACGGCATGCTGATTCAATAGAACCATACCGGTGACTGCGACTGTGAGGGCGCGCCCGGCGCGCCGAAGCATCTGTCTCATGGCTTCTTCCTGGTGGTGAAATGGCAGGTGTGTCCCCTGAGGCGCATCGTGGCTAGCGCGCGACCACCGGATGCCGCAGCGTGCCGATGCCATCGACCGTTGCCACAATCACGTCGCCCGGCCACAGCCATTCTTGCGGGTCACGGCCGGCGCCAACACCGGCGGGCGTGCCGGTTGCGATGATGTCGCCCGGTTCCAACGTGATGCCCCGGCTGATGTCGGCGATCAACTCATCAACCTTGAACAGCATATAGGCAGTATTGCTGCGCTGCTTTTCCACGCCGTTGACGGTCAGCCACAGGTCGAGCGACTGCGGATCGGGGATTTCGTCGGCGGTGACGACGACTGGCCCCATGGGGCAATAGCTGTCCTGTCCCTTGGAATAAATCCACTGGCCGGCGCGGCGGCAATCGCGGGCGCTCATGTCGATGCACACGGTGTAGCCGAAGACATGACGCAGCGCGTCGGCACGGCGCACGCTCCGGGCTTTCGTGCCGACAATGACCGCCAGTTCCACCTCCCAATCCAGCTGCTGGGTGATCGTGCCATCATGCAGGATCGGTTCGCCCGGCCCGATGACGCTGGTCGGCGGCTTGGAGAAGATCACGGGCTGGCGCGGCAGATCCGGTGAGGTGTCTAGCGACTTGGCGCTTTCGGCGACATGCTGGGTGTAATTGAGGCCGATGCCGAAGATGTTCTTGCGGGGACGGGGTATGGGGGCCAGCAGCGTAACGTTCGCCAGCGGCGCGGTGGTGCCGAGCGGGAACACCCCCTCGCACTCCGCGATCAGCCGGGTGGCGATCGCCACCGCCTGAGGACCCAGGTCGATGAATTCCAGCATCGAAGAGGGGAAAGGCGCGTGTTTCGCGCCGCCGAAGCGTGCCAGGTCGATCACGAGATCGCCGGCGATGGCGCCGAGACGCGCGGCCGACTCCACATCGGCGCGGTAAGTGACGAGACGCATGGAAATTCCTTCAGGGTTGGTCAGGAAAGAACCGGCTGATGTCCGCCGTTCTCGCCCAGGGCTTCTTCCCGGTAGAGGCCGAGCGCGTGCATGACGGGCAGGTCGTGGAAGCTGAACAGGCAGGCGTCCTCGGTGACGGAGGCATTGGCGTGTTCGTGATACATCCAGGATGGGACAACGAAGATGTCCCGCTCCTGCCAATCGAAACGCTGGCCGTTGATCACCGACCAGCCCCGGCCTTTGGCGCATTGATAGACGAAGCTACCGGTCTGGCGGTGGGCCTTGGTTCGTTCCCCCGGCCGCAACATCTGCATCGTCGCGCCGATGGTCGGCATCACCGGCCCCCCCGTGGCCGGGTTCACGTAATCCATGATGATGCCGTCGAAGGGCGAGCCGTCCGAGACCCCCGCGTAACGCGATAGCGCCTCATAGGTCGGCGCCCACTCGTACTTCAGCAGCGGCGAATAGCGTTTGGCCCAGGCCTGGCCGGCCGGCCGCAGGCCTGACCCGGCCCACAGGGCGAGGCTGTCATTGACGGGGTGGGAGATCGCCTGGCGAAGGTCCGGATGAACCTCATAGAAGTTGGCGTCGAGCGCGTTCATCAAGGGAATGTCGAGGCCATCCTGCCAAATGCAGATCGTGCCATCCTCCGCCACGCCGTGTTCGTGCCAGGTGCCGTTGGGGGTCAGCACGAAGTCGTTGGCGCCCAAGGTCATCTTGTGGCCATCGACATTGGTGAAGGCGCCGGCGCCCTCCATGATGAAGCGCAGCGCCGACGCGCTGTGGCGGTGGCTGGAGGCGCACTCGCCCGGCTTCATCACCTGAAGCCCGGAATAAAGCCACCCCACGGCGGCGACGACATCCGAACGCCCCTTGTTCTCCAGATAAATGACACGCCGCCCGGCCTGCTCCGGTGTGACGAGGTCAAGCGCCCTTAGCACATCCCCGCGCAGATCCTGGAACCGCCAGATCATGGGAACCGATGATGAGCGGGGCTGCCATGGCTCGATCTTGTTGGCGACAGTCCACAGCGCACCGGTGCCCAAGGTCCTGAGCCGCCGATAATAGTCAATTAATTCAGGTGTATCGGACACATTGGCGCGGCCAACGACATCCTCCCGATATGCGTCGTAGGTGATTTGGGGCATCGCGCCCTCCGAGGAATTTATTATAGGCTTAAAATATCTTGCCTGGTTGGCGGATGCAAGTATCTTGGCTGGCATGTCAGCGCCGCCAAGGCGCCCCATGGATAGACGCGCGAAGGGTGCCCGTTCAGATGGACTTCGACTTTAGGCAGCTGGCTGCTGCCGACCGCTACAAGCTGATGAGTGCGGCGATCACCCCCCGGCCCATCGCCTGGCTGACCACCCGATCCGTGGAGGGCGCGCGGAACGCCGCGCCCTACAGCTTCTTCAACATGATGGGGTCGGAGCCTCCGCTGGTGGCCATCGGGCTTATGCGCCGGCCCGACGGCACCTTGAAGGACAGCGCCAGGAATATCCTGGAAACCGGCGACTTCGTGGTGAACCTGGTGAGTGAAGCCGACGCGCCGGCGATGAATTTCACCTGCATAGACGCGCCCCCGGACTTTGATGAGCTGGAGCATGCGGGGGTCGCGGTCGCGCCTTCGGTCACGGTCGCCCCCCCGCGGATCGTTTCTGCTCCGGTTTCGATGGAATGCCGGCTTTTCCACCACGTCGATGCCGGACAGTCGACGGTCGTCTTGGGCGAGGTATTGCATTTTCATATCCGCGACGACCTGGTCGATGCGCGGCGCCTGCATGTGGACACCCTTGCCATGGCGCTGGTCGCGCGGATGCACGGTGCGGGGTGGTATACCCGCTCAACCGACCTGTTCCAGCTTTCACGGCCATCCTATGCGGACTGGCCGGGGGCGGCGAGCTGATTACAGGGGCGCATCCCAGGCGGGAAGGGGGGTGATGACCAGGTTGCCGATTTTGCCGTTGGCCGCGACGGTGACGTTGGCCTCGATGATCCCATGCTCAAAGCGGGCGCGATACCGATATAGCGTGTCGCCGCACATGTCCCGGCGGTCGAACGGTGCCAGCTCCTGCAGTGGGCCCAGCGCGGATAGGACCTTGGTGTCGTCGGCCATCAACTCCGTGAAGTCCAACTGGGCGAAATCCGTGAAGTCACCATACGCGACGCGGCCCGCCGCCATGTCACCCAGCAGGCGCCTCACACGCCCGGTCATGGCCGGTTCCCTGTCCTCTATCGGCGCGGCCGGCGGCCGGGTCAGGTTGGGCTCCACGATTTCCGCGACGTGGCGGGCGATGGTTCCGACGTCGGCATTGTCGCTGTTGGCAAAGACAGTGACCGTGAGGTCCCCTTCCAGATAGCGGACGGCATAGGTCTGGAAGCCCTGCCAACTGCCGGCGTGCCACCAGACGCCGCTTTGAGCCCCGGCGTGCTGGAACCAGCCGAATCCATAGGGGTAGCTGCATCCATTGTTCAGGCGGGCCGGCTTGGCAATCTCGGCCCAGGACTCATCTGTCAGGATCCGATGGCCCGCCATGCCGGCGGCCCAGGCCGCATAATCGAGAATGGACAGATACAGCGACCCATCGGCTGTCGAGTTCGCGGTTGGCGAAATCCATTCGGCGTTGCGTGGCTTGCCGTCCCGCATCTCATAACCAGCCGCCCGGTTGGGAATCACTGCCGTCTCATCAATGGCCCGCGCCGTGCGCATTCCCAGCGGCGTGAATAACCGCTGCTTCAGGAAATCGGCGTAATATTGTCCGCTGACCCGCTTCACCAGAAAGCCCAGGACAATGTAATCGGAATAACTGAAGCGCCAGCGCGCGCCGGCGGGAAAATTCAGCGCCTCGCCCGTGATGATTCCCAGCAATTGGGCGTCGGTGTAGTCGGCGCGGAAATCCCCATTCGGGGTCGCCGGCAGGCCCGACGTGTGATTGAGCAGGTGCCGGATCGTGATGGGCCGCCAACTGGACGGGACTTCTGGAAGATATGCCCGGATGGACTCATCCAGCCGGATTTTGCCATCCTGCACCAACAACATCACCCCCGCGGCGGTCAGTTGCATGCCGGTCGCCCCGGTCTTGAATAGTGTGTCCGGATGGACCGGCACCTGATGTTCCAGGTTGGCGAAACCGTACCCCTGGGCGCGCTGAAGCCGCCCATCGCGCAGGATGGTGATGGCCAGTCCGGGAATACCGTCGCGGGTCATTTCGGCGGCGATGTAATCGTCGATCGGCTCGGCGGTCGCGGTCGCCTGCAGTCCCAGCAGAATGACGGCGGCCAGAAGGTATTCGATCCTGTTCATGGCGAACACCCTTGCAGACGGGGCAAAAGGGAACAATTGCCGAAGCGGTCATTCCCTTGGCGAAAGCGGTCGTCCGTCAGCCCGATGCGCCTGACAGCTCAGTGTGGGATCGGTGCTGCCTCTGGCGTGTCAGATGGTGATGGTGTGCCATCCGTTGTCGCGGATTTATCCCAGATACCCTGGGACCGCAGTTCGCGATGCAAGACCAGGGTCGCGCCAATATTGAGGTTCGCCATGGCACGAACCCGGTAAAGCATTTCAAGGCCACGAAAGGATACGTTTCCGTTGAACCCGGCCGCGGCGATGCGGGCGGGATCACCCGCCAATTCAGCCATTTCCAACAGGCCGGGATCGCGGGTTCCCGCGATGATCATGATGGTGTTGCCGGCAGGCCCGGGCAGGCTGGCCATATAACCGTAATCCACGCGCGGTATGCGCTCCTCGGTCAGGACGACGCCGTCAGACTGGTATTTCGTGCCAGTCGAGACGTCGGTCAAATCATTGAACGTGTCACCAAGCTTGAAGCCTGACGCCTGGAACAGGGGATCGCACAGCAGGACGCTGAGGCCGCTCAGCAGACCGACGTAGACGACGTCGGATGACTTGAATGCGTCAGGAACCAGTTGCGAGGCCGAAATCAGCTTGATGGAGCGTGCTTGCCCTCGCGTGAGGTGGCGTAGGATGGCCTGGACCTTTTCCAGAGCCATGATGGTGCTGGATGAAACATATTGCTCCCTGGAAGGGGTAACGCGTTCACCCTCCTCCGGATGGCGCATCAGGTAGATGTCCAGGTCGTCCCGGGTGAGAATGGAATGATCCCAGACAAGACGGGGCGCCGAGGTGGACATGGGGCCCTGGCTTCCCATTTGGCCGAACAGGAAATAGTCGCCCATCACAATGGTTATCGGCCGGTCACTGTTGGCGAGGGGGCGCCAGATGGCGGGCCATATCGGCGGCTTCGGCGCCGCCGGAAAAAAGAAAAGAAGGGCGAGAAGCGCCATGAGGCCGGCGGCGCCCAAGGCTAGCCACTTGCGCGCCAGCGGCGGTGCCTTGCCGGCAGGCGGAGGGGGGACGGGAACCTCGTCCTCGACAGCCATTTCAGCAACGCCGGTCAGTTGGACGCTGTATTCCCCGAGGGGGATCGACAGGCCGGGGCCAGGCCGCTCCCTATAAACATCCTCCATCAGTTTGCGCAGGCGATGGATGTAGACCCGGACGGTCGCGTCCTGGGGTGAGTCGACTGTGCGACCGGCGGAGAATATTTCGTTGGTGATCTCCAATTCGGTCGGCGGCCGCATCTCGATGGTTCGTTCCAACAGGAAGTCGAACAGACGGAGAAGCTTATCCGACCGCTTGGAACCGAGTTCGTCACGCAGCACCTGCGCCGCGTCTCGCAGTTGGTCTTGCCGGGATGGCGGCGTGCGGCTTTCGGTGGGGCCCGTCCCTTCGTCGCTACGCTGATGTGGTGAAGGGGGCCGATGCGACCAGAGCTTCATGCCGTGTCAAACCTTCAGCGATGCGTGCCTGATTAAGGGCCACCCAATTCATGTAACGCTTGGGCCACCCTTGAGGGTGGCTAGCTCACAACATGCATGGAAGCGCCGCCACGCCATAACCTTTTCAGGATCCAGCCCTGGAAACCCTATTGAAACGTCTATGCGTTCCCGCCCTGTAACGGTTTCACAACTGTAATCGCCGCCGTGAGCGGGGGGCAAGTGATAAGACTTTCCGGACCGTCCCCGCATTGGCGCGGCAAGGTCGGCGGCGGCCGGATAATGGGAGGATGGGGCTGGGTGCTAGGGATTGCTTCAGGCATCCGCTTCATGATTCCCGCCGTGGCTTCACGCATCGTCCGGACAAAGGCGGCGGCGTGGCCGCGCGACGCGCGACAACCGGTCTTATGAACAGGAGTTGATTGATGAAACTGGGCAAGAAAGCGGTATCGGCGGCAAGGATAGCTGGCCTCGTCGCGGCCGTGATCGCCACGCCGGCCTTGGCTCACCATTCCTTTGCGATGTTCGATCAGACGAAGATCGAGCAGCTGACCAAGGCGACCGTTACCGAATTTCGTTTCGCCAACCCGCATTCGTTCGTCGTTGTCAGTGTTGATGGGGCGAATGGAAAGACCAATTACGCCCTGGAGTGCAGCAGCGTGAACATGATGAGCGCCGCGGGTTGGGATCCGACGACGATCAAGGCGGGCGATACCGTCAATATCGCCTTCTATCCGCTGCGCGACGGACGCCCCGGCGGGATGTTGAAGACCATCACGGTTCCCGACGGCAGGACCTTGAGCGGCTGGTGATGCCGGGGGGGGAGTGACGCCGCCGGGCGGTTAACTCCTGGCCCGTACTGCGCCGCCGACTGATGGGCGGCGACTAATAGATAATGATTTGAAGGGACTGGGAGGTTTGTGATGAGGCTTGGGAAGCCCCTGATGCTCGCCGTGGCCGTGGCGGCGCTCTGCGCCGGGCCGGTGGCGCATGTCGCTACGGCGTCCGCGCGCCATGCGGCGGAGCCCTATATGACTGGTGTATGGGAAATATATCCCGACCCCTTCGCTGGTGATGAAAACACCTTCAAGGAACTTCCGGTGCCCGGCGACGGACCGAACCTGAAGGAGCCGTACGCGACCCAGTGGAAAAAGCTCCGAGCGGAACGCGACGCCAAGCTCAAGGCGGGCACGCCGCTGGTCGATCCCAGCACGCTGTGTTTGCCCGAAGGCATGCCGACGATCATGGGGGCCATATTCCCGTTGGAATTCCTCCAGACCAAGGGGCGGCTGACCGTGCTGGCTGAGTTCCTCAGCCAGACGCGGCGGATTTATCTCGATCGGCCGATGCCGCCCCTCAACAAGCTGGTGCCGTCCTATTATGGAATGTCAGTCGGCCATTGGGAGGGCGATACCCTGGTCGTCACGACGCGCGGCGTGAAGGAGGATGTTCGCTTTTTCGAAATCCCTCACAGCGGCGATATGGCGATCACCGAGCGTATCCGCCTAACGGCTCCGGACAAGATGGAAGATCAGATCACCATCGACGACCCCAAGATGCTGGTCGAGCCCTACCGCTTTACCTACGGCTACAAGCGGAACGACAAATACCAGATCATGGAATACTACTGCGACCGCGAAGATCCGCTGTTCAACGTGAAGTCGGATGGCACCGTTGAAATGAAATCGACCAACGAAATCAAGTAACGGGCCAGGGGCGTGCCCGCCATTCGGCGGGGCCCGACCTTCGGCCATTTCCGCGCCGTCCGCCGCCTTCGCGGCAGGCGTACGTTTCCCCGAGGCAAGCCCATCGCCTTTCCCGGGAGCACGACAGCATGTCGCATAGACGGAATTTTCTTAAGCAGGCCCTGGCGGCCGGTGTCGGCGCGGCGCACACCCTGTACGCGCCCGCGACCCTTGCCGGCGAACGGGCCTCGGCCGGCCGAGGCCATGGCATTGGTTCGGCCATCCGGCGCGACGACACGATCCTGCGGTCGGACAGCCTGGGTGATGGCTATCATATGACCTGGACCGCCGCCGACCGCCAAGCCGTGGCCGTCAATGACGGCACCGGCTGGGCCGATCCCCGTGTGGCCTTTTATAATACGCGGCTGTGGACCGTGGAGGGGCCCGCCCCAGGCGCGTCGTTCGGCGACATGCGGGGCTATCCGGAACTCGACCGCGCCGCGCGGCCGGAAGGTGCGCCATCCTACTATGGCTTTGGCCTGTTATCGGTGCGCGGCCGTCTGTACCAGTTTTTGAGCACGCTTGACGATGCCAAGGACAGGCCGCGGCATTGGACCGGGGCGAAGCTCATCCATTCGGAAGATGGTGGGCGGACCTGGCGTAACCAGGATGGTTCCCTGCCGGTGGTGTGGGAGGATTGGGGGGAACAGAACCGTGACCGGTTCGTCTTCTTTGGTGAGCCGGATGGCTGCTTTTCCCTCCTGTCGGTCTTGCAGATGGGACAGGATTACAGCGCCAACCGCGATGGCCACGTCTATGTCTACAGCCCGAATGGAAACCGTGACGGCCTGATGAACCAGCTCGTCATGGCCCGGGTGCGCGTGGAGCACATCCTGGATCGGCGCGCCTATGAGTTCTTTGGCGGCCATCTGGCCGGTGGTGGCGCGCGCTGGGTCAAGGACATCGCGGATCGGGCGCCGGTGCATGTCTTTCCGGAGGGATGGGTCAACCACACCAACCTGTTCCCAGGGGACCTTGTCCTGGAATCCTGGCTGCCCAGTGTCGTCTACAACGCGGCGCTGGATCTGTACATGATGGCCAGCGCCGGCATTGGCTGCGCGCCTGACGGGACCGAGTTCGGCAAGCCCAGCTACCTGGGCTTATGGGTGTCCTCGGCCCCGTGGGGTCCCTGGCGGCAGGTCTATGAGGAAACGGCCTGGATGCCCGGCGGCGATGCTGCGGCGCGCGCCTATGGTCCGCAGATCGCGCCTAAGTGGGTCGCGCCCGACGGCATGTCGTTCTGGCTTGTCTGGGCCGATCTCAACGGCATCCGGGAGTTCGCCAAGGACGAAGATCGCCTGGCCGCCGCCCTGGAAAAGGCGGATGGCCCCCGGGCGCGGGCCGGGATCGAGGCGAATTTCCTGCGCCGGTACATGCCGGGCTTTTCCTTCAACGCGCAACGCGTCGACCTGATCCTCACTTGAGGGCCAGGGCCCTGCCGGCAGGGTGACGGCCACCGGAATACTTTAAACTTAAACATATGCGGCTGCATATTCATGGATGACGGACATGGCTGAGCGTTCTTTCGCCAAGGAGGTTGAGCACCTGCGACTGGGGGACGGCGACGTTTTCCGGGGCGAGGCGATCCTGGCGATCACCAAGGGTCTGCTGCAGGCCGGTGTCTCTTATGTGGGTGGATACCAGGGTTCCCCCATTTCCCACCTCATGGATGTCCTGGCCGATGCGAAGGACATCCTCGACGAACTGGGCGTGAATTTTCAAAGTTCCGCGAACGAGGCCACGGCGGCGGCCATGCTTTCGGCCTCCGTCATGTATCCGCTGCGCGGCGCCGTGGCCTGGAAGTCCACGGTCGGGACCAACGTGGCCTCCGACGCGCTGGCCAATCTTGCATCCGGCGGGGTCACCGGCGGCGCCCTGATCATCATTGGCGAGGACTATGGCGAGGGCTCCTCCATCATGCAGGAGCGCACGCACGCATTTGCGATGAAGTCGCAGATGTGGCTGCTGGACCCCCGACCGGACCATGCGTGCATCGTGAATTTGATCGCCCGCGGCTTTGAATTGTCTGAAGCCTCGAACACGCCGGTCATGCTGGAAGTGCGGGTTCGCACCTGCCATATGCACGGCAGTTTCGTGTGCAAGGACAATGTCCGCCCGCCCTTCACCATTGACGACGCGCTGAACACGCCGAAGCGGGATCTCAGCCGCATCGTGCTGCCCCCGGCGGCGTATGAGCATGAGCGGGAAAAGATCGCCCGGCGCCTGCCGGCGGCGGTCGATTTCATTCGCGCGCACCGGCTGAACGAACTGTTTGGTCCGGCCACGGGCAAGGTCGGTATCGTCTTGCAGGGCGGCATGTACAACAACGTGATCCGCGCGTTGCAGTATCTCGGCCTGTCCGACGCCTACGGCGACACGCAGGTCCCGCTTTATGTCATGAACGTCACCTATCCGGTGATCGACAGCGAGATCGCCGATTTTTCCATGGGCAAGGACGCCATCCTCATGGTGGAGGAAGGGCAGCCGGAATATCTGGAGCAGGCCCTCAACACCGTGCTGCGCCGCCGCGACATCTCCACGCGCGTGCGCGGCAAGGACGTCCTGCCGATGGCTGGCGATTATACGATACAGGCGCTGGCGCGCGGCATTCAGGCCTTCCTTGACGATTGTTCCCCGGCCCTGCTGGGTAACCGCCCACCGGTCCCCGATGCCGCCCCGGTGTTGGCGCATCCCAGGGTCGAAAGGTTGAAGTCGGTCGTGCCACCCCGGCCCCCGGGTCTGTGCACCGGCTGCCCCGAACGGCCGATCTTCGCCGCCATGAAGCTGGTGCAGCAGGAACTGGGCGAGCACCATGTGTCCGCGGACATCGGCTGCCACCTGTTCTCCATCCTGCCGCCCTTCAATATCGGCACGACGACCATGGGCTTCGGCTTGGGGGCCGCTTCGGCCGCCGCCTTCAGCAAGGGCAGCGGCAAGCGTTCGATCGCGGTCATGGGCGATGGCGGCTTCTGGCACAACGGCCTGACCAGCGGGATCGGCAACGCCGTGTTCAACAAGCACGACGGCGTCTTTGTCATTGTCGACAACTTCTATTCTTCGGCGACCGGCGGCCAGGACATCCTTTCCTCTCGCGCGTGGAATAAAAACCGCCAGACGAACAACCCGATATCGACAGCGGTCAGGGGCGTGGGCGCCACCTGGGTCCGCGAGATCGACCGCACCTATGATGTGGGCAGGATGCGATCGGTGCTGAAAGAGGCGCTGACGACGAAGGAGGAAGGGCCAAAGATCGTCATCGCCTCTTCCGAATGCATGCTCAACCGGCAGCGGCGGGAGAAGCCCCTCACGGCGAAGTCGATCAAGGACGGCAAGCGCGTGGTAAAGGAGCGCTTCGGCGTCGATGAGGATATATGCACCGGCGATCATGCCTGCATCAGGCTGTCCGGCTGCCCGTCGCTCTCGGTCAAACACCTTGACGACCCTTTGCGGGATGACCCCGTGGCCGCGATCGACAATTCCTGTGTCGGCTGCGGCAATTGCGGCGAGGTTTCGGAGGCCGCGGCCCTCTGCCCCTCCTTTTATCGGGCCGAGGTGATCCACAATCCGACCTGGTGGGACAGGGCGCAAGCCCGGTTTGCGATGGCCTTGATCGGCTTTCTGCAGCAGCGGCGTGCCCGCCATCGCATCGCGTTCGAGGTGGCATGATGGGGGACAATATCCTCAAATTGCCGCTGGCCGCCGCCGGAGCCATGACCGAGCGGCCCATTTCCGTCGCCATCGTCGCCATGGGGGGACAGGGCGGGGGCGTCTTGTCCGGCTGGATTGTCCAGTTGGCGGAAAATGCCGGCTGGGTGGCGCAGTCGACCTCGGTGCCGGGCGTGGCGCAACGCACGGGCGCCACCATTTATTACGTCGAAATGATGCCGCCCGCCGGGGGCCGCGCGCCTATTCTGGCGCAGATGCCCACGCCGGGCGATGTCGATATCGTGCTGGCGTCGGAATTCATGGAGGCCGGACGCTCAATCCTCAGGGGGATCGTCACCCCTGAGCGGACCACCCTGATCGCCTCCGACCATCGCTCTTTGGCGATCTCGGAAAAAAGCGCCCCCGGCGAGGGTATCGCCGACAGTGGCGCCGTGATCGACGCCATTGGCGTTGCGGCGCGCCAGCGGATCGTCTTCGACATGGATGAACTGGCGACGCGCAACGGCAGCGTCATCTCCTCCGCCATGTTCGGCGCGTTGGCCGGGTCGGGGGCCCTTCCCTTCGAGCGCGGTGCCTATCATGCCGTCATCAGGCAGGATGGCAAGGGCGTGGCCGCCAGCCTGAAGACGTTCGATGCGGCCTTCGAACGGGCGGCGAACCCGGTTCTCCCCGCCGTCGAGGCGGCGGCCCCAGCGATGCCGGGAGCGGGGGGGGGGCCATCATCAGCCGCCGATCCACGCGCCGCCCGCCTGCTCAGCCTGCTTCGGACGTCGCTGCCCGAGGGAGCTTGGCCGATGGCCTGGGCGGGCCTGCGTAAGGTGGTCGATTATCAGGATGAGCGGTATGGGGATGAGTATCTGGAAATCCTCACCCGGTTGCATGAGGTCGACCGGCAGGCGGGTGGGCGAACCCGGGGTTATGATTTCACCCTGGCCGCGGCCAAGTATGTCGCCAACGCGATGACCTATGACGATGTTATCCGTGTCGCCGATCTTAAGACCCGCCCGGGCCGGCGCAGCCGTATCGAGCGTGAGGTTGGGGTGGGGCCGCAGCAGGTGCTGACCACCACGGAATTCATGCACCCTCGAATGGAGGAAATCGCCGGCCTGTTGCCAATGGGGTTCGCGCGCTGGCTGAAGCGGCGGAACGCCCTCTATGCCTGGCTGGACCGCCGGGTGAACAAGGGACGCCGGGTGCGCACCTATTCGCCCGTCTGGTTCCTGGCGCTTCATACACTGGGGGGCATGCGCTGGCTGCGGCGGCGCTCGCTACGGCATGCCGAGGAGATGGCGCACCGCGACACCTGGCTCGACTGTGCCTGCGACCTTGTCCGCAAAGATTACGCCCTGGGCGTGGAGGTGTTGAAATGCCGGCGACTGATCAAAGGCTATTCGGACACGCATGCGCGGGGACTGTCGAAGTTCGACACGGTGGTCGCGGAAATCCGCCGTCTCGCCCACCGCGATGATGCGGCGGACTGGGCCCGGCGCCTGCGCGAAACAGCGATCAAGGACGGGGAGGGGGGCGATCTGGACGGCTTGATCCGCACGATCCGCTCCTTCTGCTGATGACCGGCCGGGGCTTTTCGGCGGCTTTCCTGGCCTTCCTCCTGTTTGGCGGCTGGGGGGCCGTCGCATGGGGGGAGGTGCCCGCCATGCCGACAATCATGCCGGTACCGCCAAGCGGCCAGCCGCCCCTGTCCTCGGCGCTGCGGACCACCAACCCCGGGACCGAATATGCCGATCTCAAGGGGAGCGGCTATGTCGAGGACGAGTACTACATGTCGGGCGTCGCGCCTGCGATCACGGCGCAGGGGGCGATACTTTTCCAGCTTCCTTACATCACCCGCATTCTGGTGCGGAGGCCCAAGGACCCGCGCAAGTTCAACGGCACCGTGGTGATGGAACCCTTCACCTGGATCGGTGAACGCGGGGCCGGCTGGATTCTGACCAAGGACTATCTGATCCGGCAGGGCTACGCATGGGTGGGATACACACTCAACATCAACAAGCCCGCGCAGGATCCCAAGACCACGACCGATCCCGATTGGCGGCCCGATCCGGAACCGCAGGACCTCAACTTCGACTTCATGCGCCGGTTCGACTACGCGCGCTATGCGCCTCTGGGGACGTATTACGATCCCGTGCGGTTCCAACGGGGCGGGCATGCCGACCCCTTTGTTCCGCAATCCCAGGGTATCGGAGCGCAGCTCGCTTTGGCGCTCAAATCCAACCTGCCGGATGGACCGATGCGCGGGCTGGAGGTCAGCCGCGTCTATGTCGACAGCTGGGCGGTGACGGCGCAGGTCTGGATGGATTATCTGGATCAAGGGCGCCATCAGCAATGGCGCATGCCGGACGGACGGCCCCTCATCGACGCCTACATGACGGGCAAGATGTCTTTCGGAGAGGTTGGCGGTGACGTCATCCGCGTGCCCCGTCATATGCCGGACGATGCGCCGTTCGTGGTCGTCTACAGCGAGTCAGAGGCCATGCACGACGCGGTCGAACAGATCGCCGTCCCGGCGGACAGTGATCGCCCGCGCCTGCGCTATTACGAGGTGGCCGGCGTTTCCCACCTGCGTCTGGCCGACCTCGGAACCGAGGAAGTTGAGGATTTGCCGGCGGATGTAGGCAAGGAAACGGACCCGCGCTGCCGCCATCTTTATGACGAGCCCGCACAGATGGTCGTATCGGCCCTTCTCGACGCGATGGACCGTTGGGTCCGGGATGGCAAGCCGATGCCCAAAGCGCCCCGTTTCAAGCGGGAGGGTCGCGGCATCGCGCGGGATCCGGAAGCCGGGAACATGATCGGGGGCGTGCGGCCCGCGTGGATCGAGGTGCCGGCGGCGGCCTACCTCACCGACCAGGAAACCGGTTGCGGCATGGTCTACGACACCAAGGTGCCCTACACGCGGGACAAGCTGAGATCGCTCTACGGCGATTTCGCCACGTACGCCCGCAGGTTCGAGGCGGCGAAATCACGGTCCGTGAGCCAGGGCTATCTGCTGCCCGCGGATGCCGGCCGGTTGGCGCCGATCGCCAAGCCCGACGACTTTTGAAGGTGCGCGCACCGACATATTTTCGAGACAGTTAATTTAAAATCTGTCTATTGTTTACGATACGGAACAATCATCAAGGCGCTTCAGGAGGCTCGTCACATGTCATGGGCATGGCCGGAAGGCATTAGGAACTTGCGGGGTGGCGGCATCAGGCTTGAGCCGCTGTCCTTGAGTCATGTCGCGGGCTTGACCGAGGCGGCGGCGACCGCGACCGACCATGAATGGGACATGGGCTTCGTTCCCAGGCCGGACGACATGAAGGTCTATGTCAACCGGGCGATTTACGATCTGCGGGCGGGACGGAGCTTTCCATTCGCCGTTTGTCTGGAGACGGGCGAACCGATCGGCACCAGCTGGTTCCGGGTATTCGATCCATGGCGGAAGAAGTTGGAGATCGGCTTCACCTGGTACGCGGCGCCATACCGCAAGGGCGTCGCCAACCTTCAGACCAAGCTCCTGCTGATGTCCTTCGCGTTCGACGTGCTTCACTGCATACTGGTCGAGTTCCTCGTATATGAAGGTAACTGGCCCTCACGGCGCGCTGTCGCCGGGCTGGGCGCGCGCCAGGACGGAATGCTGCGCCGCGTGATCCCCATGGGTGATGGCACCTTCGGCGACGTGGTCGTCTTCAGCGTCTCGAATGACGAGTGGCCGGGGGTGAAAGGCGCCATGGCCAGCCGGCTGGAGTCGCGAAGGCAAGTACTGCTCAATGGGCTCCGCGCCGCTGACCCAACTGAATCTTGACGACTTGCGCCTGGGCGGCGAGGGGACAGCCAGCGGCGCGATTTCCGGACGACCCCAGCGGGCCTGGATTCAAACAGTTTATGCTTAAAAAAATAAATCCGCGCACATGGGGCGGTAGGTCCCGGTGCATCGACCATCAGGCCACGCGCTGTCTGAGTGAGGGGCCTGTCTGAGAGAGGGTATTGTGAGCGGCGAAACTGTCTTTTCAAGGTTCGCGGCGGCGGCCGCGAAATATTCGGACAATCCGTTCCTGAACGTGCTGCCCGAAACGGCCGGCATATATGGCATCGCCGCCGGGGAGATCACCTATGCCACCATGCTGGGACGGGTGCTGGCGCGGCAGGAGGCGCTGCGCGCCGCTGGCTTCGGCGGAGGCAGCCGGATCGGCCTTCTGTTGCAGAACCGGCCGGAGTTCATCGAGATCTGGCTCGCGGCCAACGGCCTTGGCGCCTCGGTGGTGCCGATCAATCCTGACCTGCGGCGCAGCGAACTGGAATATTTGATCGGCCACTCGGAAATGGATGCGGCTTTCGTCCTGGAGGACCGGCGGGCGGAGGTGGCAACGGCCGCCCGGACCATTGGCCGCGCCATGGTCACGCTGCTGCCGCAAGAGCCGCTTCCACAAATCCCGGGGACGGTGCGTGATCCGGCGCCGCCGGATCGATCCACGGAAGCGGCCCTGCTTTACACCTCCGGCACCACGGGGGATCCCAAGGGTTGCGTGCTGACCAATGAATATTTCCTCCATTCCGGCGACTGGTATCGTGATGTCGGGGGACTGATTTCCCTAAGACCGGGGCAGGAGCGCATGCTCACACCCCTGCCGGTGTTTCATATGAACGCGATGGCGGTATCGGTGCTGGCCATGATCACCGTTGGCGGCTGCCTGACCATCCTGGACCGCTTCCACCCCAGCACCTGGTGGGATTCCGTGCGGCGCAGTGGCGCCACCTGTCTGCATTACCTGGGGGTCATGCCGTCCATGCTGATGAAGGCGCCGGCGAGCGACCAGGACCGGAACCATGCGGTGCGCTTCGGCTTTGGGGCTGGCACGCCCCGCGAACTCCACGCGCCTTTCGAGGATCGCTTTGGTTTTCCCTTGATCGAGGCCTGGGCGATGACCGAGACGGGCAGCGGCGGCGTCATCTGCGCCAGCCGAGAGCCGCGCAAGACGGGCACCAACTGCTTCGGCCGGCCGACCGACGAGGTGGAGGTCCGCATTGTCGACGACGTGGGGGCGGAGGTTGCCACCAACATGCCGGGCGAGTTGCTGGTGCGGCGCGCGGGTGACGATCGGCGCTACGGCTTTTTCAGGGAGTACCTCAAGAATCCGGCGGCGACGCAAGAGGCCTGGCAGGGTGGCTGGTTCCATACCGGCGATATCGTCGCGCGTGACGAGGACGGTGACCTTCACTTTGTGGATCGCAAGAAGAACGTCATCCGCCGCTCTGGCGAAAACATCGCCGCGGTCGAGGTCGAGGCCGTCCTGATGAAGCATCCGCTGGTGAAGCAGGCGGCCGTCGCCGCCACACCCGATGATGTGCGCGGTGATGAGGTCGCGGCACTAATCGTGACGACCGCCGCCCACGTTGGACATGGGTTGGCGGAGGAAATCGTGCGGTGGAGCCTGGGGCAATTGGCCTACTACAAGGTGCCAGGCTGGGTCGCCTTCGTGACGGAGTTGCCGCGGACGCCGACGGAGAAGATCCTGCGGGCGGCGCTCAAGACCCTGGTCACCGAGAAAATGAGCCAGGGTGCGTTCATCGACATGCGCGCGTTGAAGCGGCGGCAGACATGACGCGCGCCCGGACCCCCTACGATGGTGTCGCGCTGTGCGCGCCGGTGACGGTGGCCTATCAGCGGTATTCCGACCAATCCGCCCACTGGTGGGCCGGGCGGGCCATGCGGGGCCTGGCGGAAAGCACCGGGTTCGGTCCGGTCGATATCGACGGCTTCTGCTTCGCCAGCTTTTCGGCGATGCCGGATACGGCGGTCGGCCTGGTCCAGCATCTGGGCCTTTCCCCACGCTGGTTGGATCATATCCCGACCGGCGGCGCGAGCGGCGTCATGGCGCTGCGCCGGGCCGCCCGGGCGGTGCAATGCGGCGACGCGGATGTCGTCGCCTGCGTGGCCGCGGACACCAACCATCTCGATAGCTTCCGCCACACCCTGGCGACGTTCTCCCGGTTTTCCCAGGATGCCGTTTATCCCTATGGTTTCGGTGGACCGAACGCGACCTTCGCCCTCATCACCGACGCCTACATGCGGGCCTACGGCGTCACACGCGAGGACTTCGGCAAGCTGTGTGTCGCCCAGCGCCGCAACGCCCGCTCCAATCCGTCCGCCCTGCAGCGCGGGGAACTCACCTTGGACGACTATCTGCGCGCCCGGCCCATTTCGGATCCGGTCCATCTCTTCGACTGTGTGATGCCCTGCGCCGGGGCGGAGGCATTCATTGTGACGACACCGGAAATCGCCGCGCGGCACGGCCTGGGGGTGGCCCGCATCCTGGCGACGATCGAGCGGCACAACGCTTATCCCGATGATCCGGTGCAGCTGCGCGGGGGGTGGGCGATGGACGGGGAGTCCCTTTGGGCGATGGCCGGTGTTGCCCCGGCCGATGTCGATACGCTTCAGGCCTATGACGACTATCCGGTGATCGTAGCGATGCAGCTTGAGGATCTGGGCTTTTGTGCCAAGGGCCGGGCTGCGGAATTCATCCGTGCGACCCGCTTCGAGATAGACGGCGACCTGCCGCTGAACACCAACGGGGGCCAGTTGTCGCTGGGCCAGGCGGGGGCGGCGGGCGGCTTTCAGAACGTGACCGAAGGGCTGCGCCAAGTGTTGCGCCAACCGTTGGGGGCCCAGGTGCCGGATGCCGATATCGCGGCGATATCGGGATTTGGCCTGGTGAATTACGACCGCGGCGTGTGTACAGCCGCCGCCATTATTGAGGCCTGCCGATGAGCCATGAGAAGCGTGACCCGCTCGCCCGGCTTAAGGAGCGGCATGTCCCGCCCGGTATGCGCAGCCGCGCGATGCAAGCCATGGCCGCCAGGGCGGCCATGGGGCGCTTCGTGTTGCAGGGCTGCGTGGATTGCGGCGCGGTCACCTATCCGCCTCGTGACGTCTGCCCGCGTTGCTGGGGTGAATTGCGCTGGGCCGACCATGGGCGCGGTGCCCAGGTCCTGTCGGTCACCACCATCCGCGTCTCAACGGACCTCTACTTCCGCGGTCAATTGCCCTGGCGCATGGGCACGGTGGCGCTGGATGCCGGCCCCGTCGCGCTCGCCCACCTGCATGCGGGGTTGACGGCGGGCGACCAGGCGGAAATGCGGCTGATGCTGGACAGGGGCGGTAACGCGGCGCTTTTCGCCTTGCCCGCCGGAAAGGAACCTGACATGAGCGATCGGCAATGGCGCGAATTCGTCGTTCCTGTGAAGGGCCGCACGATCCTGGTCAGCGACGCCCGCGGGGCGATCGGCCGCGCCCTTGTTCAGGCGCTTCTCGCGGCCGGCGCCGGCCACATCGTCGCCGGACTGGCCCCGCCCGCACGGATCGCGGACCTGTCGGATAGCCTACTGGGGATGGAGAGGGTTCAGTCGGTGCCCCTCGACCTCACCGACCCGGTCATGGTTGCGGAGTGCATGAGCAAGATCCCCGGTCCCTTGGACATCGTCATCAACACCGCACGTCTGGTGCGGGGCGGCGGCGTCAGCGCGGACGGCAACCTTGTGGAGCAGAGGCGGATGCTGGACGTCGCCGTTCTGGGGTTGATGCGCCTGGTGCAGGCCAGCGCGCCCCTGTTGCAGGGGCGGCCGTCCGCTGCCTTCGTCGATATCCTCTCGGCGCAGGCGCTGGCCGGTGATGCCGCCTTCGCCGGCTATGCCGCCGGTGAGGCGGCCCGCCATGCGCTCTTGCAGAGCTTCCGTCACGAAATGCGCGCCACCGGGGTTCGGGTGCTATCGGTCTTCACCGGACCCAGCGATGACGAGGATCACCAGTCCGTCCCGCCCCCCAAGGTCGCCCCGGCCCGGCTTGCCCGGGAAATCATCACGGCGCTTGAAACGGGGCGGGAGGTCTCATGCGTCGGCGATGTCGCCGTCGATGCTATGGACCGCTGGCTGGCTGATCCCGCGCTTTACACCAGGGAGAGGAACCTATGACCGCGATGGATCCCATACTTGCCGGTCTGGTCGCCGGCATCGCTTCGCAGCGGCTCCGTGCCGTCGATCTGACCAACACGCTGTCGCCGGACTTTCCGGTCATCGTCCTGCCATCGGAGTTCGGCCAGTGCGAGCCATTCCGGATGGAAACGGTGTCGCGTTATGACGGGAACGGCCCCGCCTGGTACTGGAACAATATTTCGATGAATGAGCACACCGGCACGCATTTCGACGCGCCGGCGCATTGGATCACGGGCCGCGATGTGCCGAACGGGACGGTGGACGAGGTGCGGCCCGAAGACTTCATCCATCCCGCCGTGGTCATTGATATCAGCCGGGAGGCCGCCGCCGACGAAGATTTCATCCTGACCCGCGCCTTTCTTGACGATTGGGAGGCGCGCAATGGCCCGATCCCGCCCCGGCACTGGATTCTGCTGCGCAGTGATTGGTCTAAGCGGGTAGGCACCGTGTCCTACCTCAACCTCAGGGAGGATGGCGCCCATTCACCCGGGCCGGACGCGACTGCCATGCGCTTCCTGGTGCACGACCGCGACTGTGTCGGCCTGGGTGTTGAAACCGTCGGCACAGACGCCGGGCAGGCCGCGCATTTCGATGAGCCTCTGCCGGCGCATTCCATCCTGCATGGTAACGGGCGCTTTGGCTTGCAATGCCTGACCAACCTTGACCAGTTGCCCGCCTTCGGCGCGCTGGTGGTGGCGATGCCGCTCAAGATCAAAGGTGGTTCGGGCAGCCCACTGCGCGTGATCGCCTTGGTCGCGTGAGGAAGGGGCAGGCATCCATCCATTCGCGCACGGCTAGGCGATGGCGCGGATATTGCTCCTCAAAACCGCGCGGTACGGCCCATTCGCATTACCGTTTCATGGCGCGTTGTTCCCGTATCAAACCGTTTCACCGTGCGGGGATGGGGGGCGATGCCGGTATTCCTGGTGGCGGGATGGTCGTTACGCGTCGGGCACCGAACGACCGCCATCAACCGAGAAACATTGGGCGGGGCCCGGCCCATCGGCAGCCACGCCGCCCATCACCCATCAGGGGGGAGTTTGAGGGATGTCCATACAAACATTCGGCCAGTGGCTTTATACCACGCCGGTTGCCGCCACCATCCGCGAGACCGTGTGGATCATTCCCACGGTACAGGCGGTCCATATCCTTTCCATCGCGGTTCTGGTCGGCTCGGCGCTGGTTTCCAATCTGCGGCTGGCGGGGGTGTTCGCCGCCGATGAAGCATCCCCGGCGGTTATCCGCCGGTATCTGCCCCGGATGTGGTCCGCTTTGGGCATTTTGCTGCTGACAGGCCTTGTGCTGATCGTGGCCGAACCGGGCCGTACCCTTAACAACGCGGTCTTCTGGACCAAGATGGCGCTGGTCCTGATCGCCTTTGTGCTGACGCTGGTCTTCCAAAAGCCGCTGCTTCAGTCCCCACCGGGGGGCAATGGTTCCGACAGGTCGGCCATGACCAAGCCGGTAGCCTGGCTGTCGCTGGCGTTGTGGACGGTCGTGATCTTTTGCGGCCGCTTCATCGCCTACACCTGACGCCATTCCGTCGCGCGCGACCATAATCGAAGTAAGCCAGGGGGCCCATCATGTCCTTGCAGACCATCCTTCAGAGTATCCAGAATTCCGGACTTTCCCTATGGATTCGCCAGAACCCCGCGATTTTCCCCATCATTGAATCGCTGCATGTCGTGGCGATCACCTTGGTTTTCGGCACAATCATGATCGTCGATCTGCGCTTGCTCGGCTTCGCGTCGCATCGGCGTGGCGCGAACAAGCTTATCGCCGAACTGCTGCCCTTTACCTGGGGGGCCTTCATTCTGGCCGTGGCGACAGGATGCCTGCTGTTCACCGCCAACGCCCCGGCGTATGCGAATAACACCCAGTTCCGTCTCAAGCTGGTGGTGATTCTGGCGGCAGGCATCAACATGGCGGTTTTCCATGTGACCACCCATCGCCGTATCGCCGCCTGGGACACCGTGATGCCGCCGCCGACCGCCGCTCGCGTGGCCGGTGTGACGTCACTCCTGTTATGGGTCGCGGTGATTTACATCGGGCGTTGGATCGGGTTCACGCTGGACATCCTGTTCTGACCGCATGCCCCGTTTCGTCTTTATCGCCGCCGCCCCTGATGCCGCGGGGGCGGCGGTTGGGCGTTGGACGGGCTGGGTATGGGGCAAGGCCGGACATTGGGCGCCTAGATCGCGTAGGCGATCCCCTCCTGGATGCGGGCCCGTATCTCCTCCGGCCATGGTGTCGCGCGCCGGGTATGCAGGTCCATGCAGACCAGAACGACGTTGGCCCGCAGTCTCACCCGCTCATCCCCCGAGAACACGACATGCAGTTGGCAACTGCTGCGGCCGATCTCACGCGGCGACAGGGTGATCGTCAACATGTCGCCAAGCTCGCTGGGGGAGACGAATTCGACGTCAAGCTTGACGGTTGGCACCCCGATGCCGCGATGAAGGTGCAGGGTTCTGAAGTCCTGGCCCAGGGCCTGCGCGCACCAATCCTCGACCGCGCTATTCAACATCTCGAAATAGCGCGGATAGAAGACGATGCCCGCCGCGTCGATGTGGGAGAAGCGGACCTGGGTGGTGGTTTCGAAAGGCATGTCAGTTCTCTTTGGAAAGAAGCGCCCGCAGGTCTGTCAGCAGCTCAAGCAGCGCCGTCATCCGCTCCGCGGGGAAATTGCTGAACGCATCGGCGATCCATTGGTGATGCGCTTCGGCCAGGGTGAGGAAGCGTGCCCGCCCGGCCTTGGTCAGGGACACGATCGCGGACCGGGCGTCCTGCGGGTCAACCGCCGACTGCACCAGGCCCTGTGCTTGAAGCTGACGCACGATCGCGGTCACGTTCCCGTTGGAGACCAGAAGCGCCCGGGACAGGGCCCCCATGCTGAGGCCCGCCGGCACGCGATAGAGCGCGGCCATGACATCGAAACGCGGCAGCGTGGTGTCGAATTGTTCTTCGAAATTGCGCCTCAGGCGCTTCTCGCCAATCTTGGCGCAGCTGAGCAATCGGATCCACATGCGCAGTTCCGTGGAACCAGCCCCGATGGGGGAGCGCTCGTCACTCGTGTCGCTGTCAGCGGTCATGTGCACTCTAACGTCTGAAGGGAAGGAACGGCCCCGGTTACGCCAGCTTGCCGGCAAGCGTGTGGGGCCCGGACTCTTATCTAGGTTATTTTAGGTTTAAAGGAAAACGTCGACTTGTCCAAGTGGATTGCCGGCCGGCGGTTCCACGGGCCGATATTCCCCCAGAATGGGCGAGAGGGCGCCGATGGTTCAGTGGTGCGGTCGAACGAATACCGGGCGCTGGTCCAGGGCGACGCCATTGATGGCGCGAATCTCGAAAAGGGCTTCATAATCCCCATGAATGTCGGCGTGGGATTCGAGGGCCTGCAATTGCTTCGAATTCGAAATGAGATTCGCCATGTTCTGAACCGCCGTGTCGCCAATACCGGCCGCCACGAAAATATGCTGACCCATGGGACCAGACAGGCTGGCGATATAGCCATAGTCCACCAGCGGCTTGTTTTCCTGGCTGGTGTCCAGATCGGCGACAAATCGGTTGCCGGACGTTGAATCCACCAGTTCCTTGTAAGAGGCGCCGGGCCGCAGATGGGCCACCTGGAATAATGGCGCCGCAACGCGCCCCAGGTCGGAAAAGCGCCCGACATAGATCAGGTTTCCGGTTTCAAGCATATGGGCATCAAGCTTCGAGGCGGGCACCAACCGCACCAGATCGGGGCTGCCGGGATGGAACCGGGTGACGGCGTTCTGTACCGTCCACGCGGCGATCACCGTGCCGGCAGGCGCGAGGTTCAAATCCAGATCATAGAGCCGGTAAAAGGCGTCGGGATGCGTCTTGAGATAAGTCCCGAGGTCCTCGCGTGAGCGGATGCCAGGCTCTTGGATCATGCGCTGTATATCCCGTTGGTCTTCGGTTTCGGCGACCAGGAAGGCGTCGCCCACCACCAGCCGGGCCGCTTCCTTGTCAGCCGCGAGCGGCCACCAGAAGGCCGTTGCCCGCAATTGCTCTTGCGCCTCGCGCGCGACCCAATGCCCCTGGCCCAAGAACCAGATCGCGAAACCGGCGATGATCGAGATCAGCAACATACCGAACATGAGCATAAGCGGCCGTTTGCCTAGTTTCGGCCAAGTCCAGTTTTCCGGCGTGAGACGGGGCGGGTGATCAGCGGGCACGTCGGGGGGCAGGGCCAGGACGATACGGTATTCCCCTTTGGGAATTTCCAGCTTGGGGCCCGGCTGATCCGCGTAGAAGTCATGGAGCCGCTTTCTCAGCCTGTGAACGTACACGCGAACGCCGGAATCCAGCGACTGCGACGTGGCGCCGGGGTCACCGTTTCGACCGAACACCGCGAAGGCGATTTCAATTTCCTTCGGGGCGCGATCGTCATTGGATCGTTCGACCAGGAAATCGAACAACTGCAGCAAGGCCGCTGAACGGGCGGCGGTCAGCGCCACCCTGAATTTCGCCACCTCCTCTTCAAACGCGGATGGGGAAACAGGGGTATCACCTGACCGTGGGACCTTCACGCCTTGCTCCATTCTGAATCGGTCAAGTTTTGATTCAATCGCGGCCTGTCATTGGCCGCCCAGACCGCGCATATGCCCTTGGTGTCGCGGAAAGCTGTCCAGTGCTGCGCCGCATCGGCGGTTGGACGCTGCAATATCTTAGCCTAACAGTAAGGATCGCAGCCTTTCAAAAAGGTTTTGTTAATGACGCGTCGGATTATCGGGGGGACAAAGGGGAATGCGATGTCCGCTCAGGCGCTATCGCGTGTTCTTTGAATAGCGCCCAGGTGAAACGCCCGTCCAATCCTTGAAGGCGCGCGAGAACGTTGCCGTATCCGAATACCCCAGTTGCTCCGCCGCGACGGAGAGTGGAAGGTCGGCGGTCTTCAGCATCGACCTCGCCCGCTCCTGCCGCGCCTCCTGCAGCAGGGCCCGGAATGAGGTGCCTTCCTCCATCAGTCGCCGGCGCAGGGAGCGTTCGGAAAGATTCAATTCCGCCGCCGCCAGGGCGCAGTCGACCCGTGTGCGCCCCAGCCCGCGGGCGATGATGTCCTTGGTCTGGGCGGCCAATCCGCCGCTTGACGTCGCCGCCGGTCCCATCAGGTCAAGCAGATGCGTTTCCAGAACCGTCCTCAGCTTATTGTCCTCAGACGACAGGGCGCTGATGAGCGGCTTGTCCAGATCCTCGTTGCGGATGATCAGGGCGTTGGCCGCCTGGTTGCCGTTCACCGGGCTCCGGAAAAAGCGCAGAAGGAACTCTTCGCGGCCAGTGATCGGATGTTCGAAATGGATCTCGGCCGGGGACCATTTGGCAGAGGTCAGCTGCCGGATCAGGTTGGCATATCCCGATATCGCAAATTCCGCGTCCTGTTGCCGGGGCCAGATTCGCGCGTCTTCGATGCGATAACTGTAGGTGGTGCAATCGGGGCCGACCTGGCTGTCGAACGAGGTCTTGCTCTGCAGACGCGATTGGAACAGCGCCAGATAATCCAGCGCGCCGCGCAGCGTGCCGGAAGCGCGCAGCAGGGCATGGAACGGTCCCAGATCCGCAAGCCCGAATGATCGTCCCATCTCCAGGCCAAGGTTCGGCCGTTGGAGCTTCGCAGCCGCCTGTTCCAGCAGCGCGACATAGCGATGCAAGGGCACGCGCTCGTAGGGTTTATCCAATTGTGCCCGAAAGAAGCCGTGCTCCCGCAACAAGGGGTCGATGCGATCGTCCATCTCGGACAGGACATTGAGCAACGCGGGGAGGAACAGCACGCGGATCGTTGGCTGATCGGTCATTGTGACGACGGCCCCATCCGGCGGCGCAGCGCTTTTCGACATTCAGCGGAAACCTCCCCTGACCGATTCTGCAAAGCAGCGGTCCACCCCTGCAATTTACACAGTCTCCCCCTTCATTGAAATTGTTCTTCGTCCGCGCAGGACTAAGACCCCTTCCCGGCGATAACGCCCAATGGCCGCAAGGATAGAGGGAGACGTTCGCCACGGTCATTTTGTCCTGAGCGGTTCCATCAACTGGCATCCAGTCCCGCCGTTGCAATCGCGCGCGACGTTTGGGGGTGCCCGTGTCAACAGTAATCGCCTCTTTGCCGAGCTGGACCCATGAATACCTTGCCCAAGATAGATTTCATCTACCTTTCCGAACCGGACATGATCCGGGCCGGCGTGACCGATATGGCGGCCTGCGTCGACACAATGGAGGAGATGTTCCGTTTGCTCTACGCTGGCGACTATCGCATGGCGGGACCGGACAGCAATTCGCACGGCGCCATCGTGGTCTTTCCGGAAGACTCCCCCTTTCCGGACATGCCGAAGCCGACGGCGGATCGCCGGTTCATGGCCATGCCCGCGTATCTGGGGGGGAAATTCCGCACCGCCGGAATGAAATGGTACGGCTCCAACATTGAGAATCGGGACAAGGGGCTGCCCCGCTCGATCCTGATGTTCATCCTCAATGATGCCGATACGGGCGCGCCTTTGGCCGTGATGTCGGCTAACCTGCTCTCGGCCTATCGCACTGGCGCGGTTCCGGGGGTGGGGGCCCGTCATCTGGCGCGTAAGGAGTCCCGCGTGGTTGGTATCCTGGGCCCTGGGGTGATGGCCAGGACCTCGCTTGCGGCATTCATGGCGACTTGTCCCCACATCGATACCGTCAAGGTGAAGGGGCGGGGCCGGAAGAACGTCGACGCTTTCCTCGCCTGGCTGAAGCAGACCTATCCGCAGATCACCACCGTGAAGGTGGTTGATACCGATGAGGAGGTGGTGCGCGGTTCCGACATCGCCACCTTCTGCGCATCGGTTGCGACGGGCGACCCGTCGAAGTACCCGACGGTGCGGCGCGATTGGGTCAATCCCGGCACGTTCCTGTCGATGCCGGCGCCCTGCGGTATCGATGCAGGCATGGAGACGCCAGAAATCCGCAAGGTGCTGGATTTCACCGGCCTCTATGAAACCTATCAGGCGGAAAACCCCAAGCCTGTCCATAAGGTCATCCCGGCGGTCGGCGTGCGCTTCTTCGATCTGGTGGACGAAGGCCGCGTCGCGCGCGGGCAATTGGAAGACCTTGGCCGGATTGCCGCTGGCGATGCGCCCGGCCGCCGCAACGATGACGAGATCATCATCCTGTCGGTCGGTGGCATGGCGGTGGAGGATGTCGCCTGGGGCACCCAGGTTTACCGCAACGCCCTGGCCAAAGGGATCGGCACGCGCCTTCCCCTGTGGGACGAACCCGCGTTGCGATGAGGCCCCCGGCCCCCACCGATACACCCCTTACCGCCTGGGAAAGTACGATGCCCGATATCATCAAGATCAAGACCGGAAACAAATTCGAGGATCACGGCAGTTATTCGCGCCTGGTCGCCGTTGATGACCTGATCTTCGTGTCCAACACCGCCGGCCGCAACCCGCGCACCAAGGTGCTGCCCGATGACCCGGCAGAACAGGCATTGCAGGCGCTGAGCAATATCGAAGGCGCGCTGGCCGCCGTTGGCGCGACGCTGGAAGACGTGGTTGCCGCACGGGTTTTCGTGCAGTTCCCGCAGGACGTGGAAGCTGTCATGACCGCGTACGGCAACCGCATGCGGGGGATCAACCCCACCTTGACCATGACGTGCCCGCCGCTGGGCTCGCTCCAATACAAGGTGGAGATCGAGGTGACGGCTTGGCGCGGCGCGTCGAAAGCGGACGTCAAGGAAATGCGGATCACCCTTTGACCGTGGCGCCCGTCCCACACGGCACCGCTGACGCTGAAGGGATGGGCGCCCGCGTCCAGTTCGAAGAAATGGACCATGCCTCCTGATATAATTCCGGTAGAGACCTCCTCAGATTTTCCATCGTCAACCTCGGTTGTCATCATCGGTGGCGGCATCGTCGGGCTGGTGGCGGCGCTTACGCTCGCGGAACGGGGCGTTCCGGTGGTGGTGCTGGAAAAAGGGCGCATCGCCGGCGAACAGTCGTCCCGGAATCTCGGCTGGGTGCGCAAAATGCTGCGGGCCTTGCCGGATTTGCCGATGGCGCAGGCCGCCGAACGCCTCTGGGCGGAGATGCCGCGGCGTGTCGGCAGTGACTGCGGCTACCGCCAGGCCGGCATCATGTACGTCGCCCGCACGTCGGCGGAGATGGCCGCCCACGAACGCTGGCTGGACGCCGTCAAAGGGGCGTCGCTCGACAGCCGGCTGCTGACGCCGCGCGAGATCACGGAGATGGTGCCGGGTGGGGAGGAACGGTTCGCCGGCGGCATATACACCCCATCCGATGGCCGTGCCGAGCCCACGATCGCGTCCAGCGCGATCGCCCGGGCCGCAATGGCGAAGGGTGCTGTCATCGTCGAGAACTGTGCCGTCCGCACGCTGTCGATGGCGGCGGGCAGGGTGGCCGGTGTCGTGACGGAGCGCGGGGAAATACGCTGTGGCCAGGCCATTCTCGCCGGTGGTGTCTGGTCGCGGCGCTTTCTGAGCAATCTTGGGGTCCAGCTGCTGACCTTGCCCTTGGTCGCGTCCGTGTTGCGTACCACACCCATGGAGGGCCCAACCGATATCGCCGTGGGCGGCCCCGACTTTTCTTTCCGCAAGCGCCACGATGGCGGCTATACCATCACACAGCGGGGCGCCCTGTTCGCGCCGCTGCTGCTTGATCATTTGCTGATCGGCACCCGGTATCTTTCGACGCTGATGGCGCAATGGCGGAACTTGCGCGTCACGCTCGGCAAGGATTTCTTGAGCGATCTGGCACTGCCGCGGCGCTGGGGGCCGGGTTCTGTCTCCCCGTTTGAACGGATCCGCACGATGGATCCGCCGGTCAATGCGCACCTTAACAAGGAAGCCATGATCAACCTCACGGCGGCCTGGCCCACGTTCCATAAGGCCTTGGTGGCGCAGGCGTGGGCGGGAATGATCGACGTGACGCCGGACTCGCTGCCGGTGATTGGCCCGGTGGAGCGGATTCCCGGCCTGATTCTGGCCTGCGGCTTTTCCGGCCACGGCTTTGGAACGGGCCCGGCCGCCGGCCAGCTCGCGGCTGACCTGGTCATGGGCTCCACCCCCCTTGTCGATCCGACCCCTTACCGATTGGACCGATTTTAGAGGGTGATCGGTTCAGGAGGATAAAAATAAGGCCCGCCGCGCTTCGGGCAAAACGCGGCGGGCCTTGATGGTGTCGCCGGACGGCCCGAGAGGGGCAGCCGCCAGCGACACGTTCTCAGTACCGCATCGAACCGGGGTCAAGCCGCATGCACACGGCCTTGGGCTCGGTGTATGCCTGCATCGCGTCATTGCCGAACTCATGGCCGAGGCCGGACAGCTTGTGGCCGCCGAAGGGCATGGCGAGATCCAGTACATTGTGTGTGTTCAGCCACACCGTGCCGGCGTCGATCCGGTCCGCCAGCAGGTGCGCCCGGTCAAGGTCGCGTGTCCAAATGCTAGCGGCCAGGCCGAAGGGCGTGTCGTTGGCGATGCGGACGATGTCGCCAGGGTCGTCGACGCGCACCGCACAAACCACCGGCCCGAAGATCTCCTCCCGCATGACCGACATCTGCGCCGAGACAGCGCCGAGCACCGTGGGCTTGTAGAACCAGCCGTCGCCCTCGGCTGCGCCGCCGCCGGCCAGTGCCACGGCGCCCTCGGCCAGGCCATTCCCCACCATGGAGTCAACCCGTCGGCGGTGCTGCGCTGAAATGAGGGGACCCATCTGGGTGGCGGGATCGAATGCCGGGCCGACCTTCAGGCCGCGCGCGATATCGCAGATCCCCTCGATCACCGTGTCATAGATCGGTGCCTCGACCAGCAGCCGCGAGCCGGCGGTGCAAATCTGACCCGAGTTGGCGAAGACGGCCGCCGCCGCGCCGGGGATGGCTCGATCCAGGTCGGCATCAGCGAGGATGATGGTCGGTGACTTGCCCCCCAATTCCAGGGTGACCCGCTTCATGGTCCCAACCGAGGCGGCCAGGATGCTCTGGCCGGTGGCGGTTGAGCCGGTAAAGGCGATCTTGCGCACGGCGGGGTGGTTGACCAGGGCGGCGCCAACCTCCGCGCCGTCGCCGGTCACGATGTTCACCGCGCCGGCGGGAAAGCCGGCCTCCAGGATCAATTCGCCCAGCCGCAGCGTGGTCAGGGACGTTTCCGGTGACGGCTTGAGGACGACGGTGCACCCGAAGGCGATGGCCGGCGCGATCTTTTGGATGGCCTGGCCCAAGGGAAAGTTCCAGGGCGTGATGCCGCCGACGACGCCCAGGGGGCGGCGCTGGGTGTAGGCGCGATAGACCGCATCCTCCGGCATCAACGGCGAGTGTTGGATATATTCACCCGCGATCTTTGATGCCCAGCCGGCGTAATGCCGTAAGCCATCGATGGTGAACTGAAGATCGATCGCCCGGGTGATGCCCAGCAGCTTGCCGCTGTCCAGCGATTCCAGGACCGCCAGTTCCTCCCTATGCTCTTCCACCAGCAGGGCCAGCCGTTCCAGCAGCCTGCCGCGGTCCAGGGGGCGCATTGTGCGCCAGGCGCGGCTTTCGAAACAGCGCTGCGCCGCCATCACGGCCCGGTCTACATCTGCGCGCCCGCAGGCGTGGAACTGGATGATCGTGCGGGCGGTGGATGGATCGATGGCGTCGATCAGCCGCCCCGGACTTAGGGGCTCCGCCAATTGCCCATCGATCAGCGGCAAGCCTCGCGGCAGCTGTGGAGAAGGGGGGGGCGCCGCCTTGCCGCAGGGCGCGCGTTCGGTTTCGCTCGACATCATGGTGCACTCCAGAAGTTCACCCACGACCCGGCTCTTATGGCCGTTTCGATGGGGGCGGGCTTTATGCGGTTGCCTTGGCCACCGCCGCGTGGACATTCCCGGTGGACAGTCCCTCTTCGACCTGGGTCGCCCCGACCTTCGCGTAAGTGCCGGGACGGCATTTCCGGAGGTAGACGCCATGGATGAGGCCAAGCGCTGCTACCGCCAGGAAAAGAACGGGCAGGCAGTTGATGGCCAGAAGGGTCGTGCCGGTCAGGGCGGAATAGTTCCGCAGGGATAGGTAGGTGGCGATGGCGATCAGGATTCCACCCACCAAGGGCGCGGCGGTCTTGCTTGGCGAAAACTCATTCCGGCGGGCGAAATACAACGGTATGGAGAGCGACGTCGCCGTCAGCAGTATTTCAAGCCCCACCGCGCCCATGGAGGACAGGCTGGCGGCCAGGTTCAACAGCGGGTCAAGGCCAGCCAGGGCGAAGAGGGCGACAATGCCGGAAAAGATGCCGGTCAGCAGCCCACACGCCATGTAGGGCGACCCGTGGACGGAATGCGCCTTGCCCAAGGGGGATGGCAAGAGCCCGTCGCGCGACAGCGCGAACATGTAGCGGGTGATGTTGTTGAAGAAGCCGAGCGCCGCCGCGAACAGGCTGGTCACGGTGAGAAGGTTGAGGGCATCCCGCCCGACCTCCCCAAGATAGCGGGCGGCGATGCCGCTGACGAGGCGGCCTGGATCAGCCGCGGCGACCGCCTTGATATCGTCGGGCGCGGCGGCCAGAACCAGGCACCAGGTGGACAGCACGTAGAAGGTGCCGAGGATCAGCACCGCGCCGTAGGTGGCACGCGGAATGGTGACCTCCCGGTCCTTGGCCTCCTCCTGATAGATCGCGGTGGCTTCAAAGCCGATACATCCGTTGATGGCGTAAATCACGGAGATGCCCAGCCCAGGCGCGAATACGGTCGATGGCGTGAAGCTGTTGAAATCCAATCCCGAAAAGCCCTTCTCATAAAGGACCAGGCAGTCGATCAGGAGGATGAGGCCCACTTCCAGCAGCAACGCCACCGTCAGGACCTTTGCCGCCATCGTAATCTTGCGGTAGCCCAGCCAGGCGATGATGGCGATGCCGGCCGCAGCCCACAGTTCCCACCGGCTTTCAATGCCGAAGGTGCCGCGCAGGAAATCCGCGGCGAAGAAGGCCATGGCGCCCAGGGTGGAGGTGCCGGCGCAGATGTAGGCCAGGACGGCGGTATAGGCCGCGGCGATCCCCGCCTCCTTGTTCAGGCTGGCCGCGATATAGGCGTAAAAGGCGCCCGCGTTTCTCACATGCGGGATCATGCGGACATATCCCACTGCGAACAGCAGCATGACGGCACAAATGCCGAGCTGGGTTCCCGGCATGCCGGCGCCGTTCCCGAAAGCGAAGGCCAACGGGATGATCCCCGCCAGCACGCCCATCGGGGCCGCGCAGGCGAGGATCATGAAAATGATGTCGCCGGTTCCCAGCATGCCGGGAAGGAGGCCGGTTCGAGGGGCGGGATTGGATTCGGAACGGGTCATGACGAGGATGCGGTCCAAGGTGGGAGGGCCAGGGAAGGAAAGGGGATGTAGGGAGCTCATTTTATTTTAGGCATGAGGTTATTTTTGCGGCGTGCTCAGGCCCCTGATTAAGCGACCTGCCAGCTTGCGGCGGTGGCCTCATATGCGCTATTTCCGGCGGGCGGTCGTAACGGCGGCGACCGGTAATTCTCATTTATAATCAATATAATGATGTGAGACGGCGCCGTTGCGGGACCCTTCTGCCGACCTTCGTGGCGGGGCAGATGGGCGCCCCTGTTCGACGGCATTTATTATAGGCTTAAAATATCTTGCCTAACGGCCAGATGCAAGTATCTTGGCGGGCATACCAGCGCCACGGGGCGCTTTCAGCGTGGAAGGGATCGAAATGTCCTCGCAGTTTCGTGCCGCTGTCGTGCAGGCGGCGTCCCTGCCGCACGATGCGCCGGCATCGGCGCGCAAGGCGGCGGACCTCATTCGTGAGGCGGCGGCGAACGGCGCACGCCTGGTGGTTTTTCCGGAAGCCTTCCTGGGTGGATACCCCAAGGGGGCCTCGTTCGGCACACCCGTCGGCATGCGCAAGCCCGAAGGGCGCGAAGAGTATCGCCGGTATCATGAGGCGGCCATCGCGTTGGACGGGCCCGAGGTCGGGTTGTTGGCCGAAGCGACGGCGGCGACAGGGGCATTTGTCGTTATCGGGGTGATCGAGCGCGATGGCGGAACGGTCTATTGCACCGCCCTGTTCCTCGACGGGGAAAAAGGCTTGGTTGCCAAGCATCGCAAGCTGATGCCCACGGGGGCGGAACGGCTGATCTGGGGCTTCGGCGATGGATCGACAATGCCGGTCATCGAAACACCGCTGGGGCGGATCGGCGCTGTCATCTGTTGGGAGAACTACATGCCGATGATGCGCATGGCGATGTACGACCAAGGCATCACACTTTATTGCGCGCCCACCGCCGATGACCGCGACAGCTGGGCCGCCACCATGCGGCATATCGCCCTGGAGGGGCGCTGCTTCGTTCTGTCGGCGTGCCAGCACATTACGCGAGGTGCTTACCCCGCCGATTTCGACTGCGCCCTGGGGGACGACCCCGACACCGTCCTGTTGCGCGGTGGTTCGATGATCGTGGCCCCCCTTGGGACCGTACTCGCGGGGCCGCACTTTGGCGGCGAAGCCATCCTGTATGCTGATATCGATCCGGCCGACGTGGTGCGTGGCAAATACGATTTTGATGTCGCGGGCCACTATGCGCGGCCCGACATCTTCACCCTCACCGTCAATGTCGCGGCCCACCGCGCGGTGACGCGCGCGGGGCAGGCATGAAACATCGCCGCGACCGGCATCAGCGGAAATGATGATGTCCTCCATTCCTGGTTCGACGCTCGAAGGGACCGCCATCGCGGATGGGGCTGTGTCCCTGATCCTGGACGCTAGGGAAAACGGCGGGCTTATTCGCCCATCAAACGGTTTCGCAACCGTTAACTTAACCGTAACAGGGCGGCCGCCTGTCTTTATTTGACCCGACGGGCGCCTTGTTACGGTGCTGGTCCGCAAGAGAGGACGAAGGAAGAAGTACAGGCACTGGGATGGGCCTGGCCGCACCTGTGATGGTGCTTTGGGGACGCCCATTCCCGTTGATCAGCCGGCGGCTCGGGCAAGCCTGACCGACTTGGTCATTCCGTCTTGGATATTTGCCGCGTCCGTCATGAACCCGCTTCGGTGACGGGCCGGCGAGATGATTGCGAGCGTTCGCGCTCCCCACGGTTAAGGACCGCAAGCGCGGCCGTGGGAAAGAGAAAAATGACAAAGCAGGGAGTTACGAGACATGGTGTTCAACAATGAGCCCAGGCCGCTGGCGATGGTGGCCCAGGTGGCGGTCGGCAAGCGGTTTGCCTTGAATAAGCGCCGGTTCATGCGCCGGGCTTCCTCCTGCGCCTTGTTGGCGGGCTTCGCCTTGGCGACCCTTCATGCCGGTACGGCCGTGGGCCAGCAAAATAATCCGGCATCCACGTCCGCCGGGGATGACCAGCAGACCTTGCAGGAAATCGTCATCTCGGCACGCCGGAAGGACGAGCGGCTGACCGATGTTCCTGTTTCCGTTACGGCGCTTTCCTCGGACTTTCTGGAAAAGCAGAACATTCAAAGCTTTGCCGACTACGCGACGAAAATCCCCAATCTGACGTTCCAGTACGGCCAAGGATCGGATGGGACCGCGGTGGGCTTCAGCGGCGGCCGTCAAACGACGATACGCGGCGTTACCGGGACGAATACCACCGCCTATTATCTCAATGACACGCCGATCCCCTCAACGGTGAGTCCGCAGACCCTGGGTCTTGAGCGCATCGAGGTTCTGAAGGGGCCACAAGGGACGTTGTTCGGCGCCAGTTCGATGGGCGGCAACGTACGCTTCATCACCAAGAAGCCGTCCCTGACAAACAACGAGTCCTCGGTCCAACTCCAGGCGGGGGGGACGGACGGCGGCAGCATGGACGTTGGGGCCAATGCGCTGACGAATGTGGTTATTACGCCCGGCAAGGTGGCGATGAATTTCGCTGCCGGGGCACAACGGGACTCCGGTTACATTAAACGGGTTTTCCCGGATGCCAACGGCAACCCCGTCACCAGGGATGGGCAAGGACGCCAAGACGACTTCTCGGGAATGGCCACGCTACGTGTCCAATTGACCGAAGATCTGGAGGCATCCCTCACGGCCTTGGGAGAGGTCTCGGAACTCCACGGCTTTCCGGCCGCCTACGTTCCGCTGCCAGACTTCAAGCCGGTTTCCTATACCGTTCATCGTGACCGGGATGTTCAGGAATATTCCAAGGATCACTGGGGGCTTGGCTCCCTGGTGCTGACCTACAATGGCAATGGCTACTCGGTCGTATCTTCCACCAGCTATTTCGATCGTAAGGTCCGGGAACTGGAGGATGATACCGAGGGTACGAACCAATATTTCCAATCCGGCCTGGGTATCAACCTGCCGAGTGATCCCGCACTTTATGTCGTTGATGTCGTGCAGGACAAAAGGGTCACGCAAGAAGGCCGGATTTCCTTTGATGAGGGCACCCTTCTTCCGCACCTGTCCGGTGTGGCGGGTGTCTTCTATCAAGAAAAGGATGTGACATTTCATCAGCCGCCAATCCATGTGCCGGACTTTATCACCGCCGGACTGCCGCAGGATTATCAAAACTCTGATACCATTCCGACGCAGGAAGAAAATATCGCCGCGTTCGGTGAGCTGTATTATGAGGTCGTGCCCAAGCTGACCCTTACCGTAGGATTGCGGCAGTATTGGATAACGCAGCACGGCGACGCGCACGTGGCTACGGGCGTGGTCAATCCCCCTGATGGCGCCTACGCCCCCGAACTGAACAATTTCCAGTCGGGCCTAGTGCCCAAAGGGGTGGTGTCCTACAAGATCGATGACGACGCGATGGTGTACGCCTCGGCGGCCAAAGGGTTCCGCGTCGGTGGCGCTCAGGCGCCGTTGCCCGCCTTTTGCGCGGCGGACTTGGCGGCGATTGGCGTGAGCGCGGAGAAGGCGCAGCGCTTCCAGCCCGACTCTCTGTGGAGTTACGAGATTGGGGCCAAAGACCGGCTGGCCGGCGGGCGGCTGAATGTCTCGGTGGCCGGATTCCAAATCGACTGGTCGCAGGTCCAGCAGCAGGTCCAGCTTCCGCGGTGTTCATACAGCTTCTTGACCAACGCCGGTCGCGCGCAAATTCGTGGCGGGGAGATGGAGCTGTCGGGCCGCCCGTTCGCGGACGTTCCGCTGACCCTGCAATTCGGGTTGGGGTATACCGACGCCGTGCTCCAGGATCCGGGCCTCATTCCCCAGGCGCCGGATACCCGTCTGACCCAGGTTCCGAGATGGACAGGGACGGTATCCGGATATTATGAGACAGCGATTAGCGCCTCCACTGATCTGTTTGTCGCCGCCGACTACAGTTACACGGGCGCGGTTCTGGTCCCGAATATCGGCGCCAGCGGCTTCCTGAGGCGCGAGCCCTTCAACATCGTCAACGGCAATATCGGTGTGCGTTTCGGCGGGTCAACGCTGTCGATATATGGCAAGAACCTGCTCAACGAACGTTTGAACTATGGCAATCTTTATCCGTCCGGTTTCGTTCGTCAGGAGATTCTGCCAAACGGAACGTCCCAGGCCCTGCCCATGGCTGCGGTAAGCCGGCCGCGCCAACTCGGTATCCAGTACAGGGTCGATTTCTGAAATCGGCGGCGTGGCCGGCGTTCCTGGCATGTCGCCGGGGCGCCGGCGACGGCCTAACCCGGGCGCGTAACCGGGGGCCAACGGTTTCAGAACCGTTAACCCATCATGATCACGCGCCCGGCGGGCGATGCTTCGGGCGGCGCGCCCTGCCAGAGAGGCCGGCACTTCGCGATGTGTGCCAGCGCTTCCCCGCGCGACCGGGCGCGAGTGAGGTTGAGATACGGAGGTTCAATTATGAAAAAGGGGAGACGTGTCATGCTTCGAGGGGCCGAGTATGACCGGGCCTGATGCTGAAACGGCAGGCCACGCCCAGGGACCTGGGGCGGGCGGCCTGCGGAAAGCCCACCGGCGCCTGCCCAACGCCGCTGTGGCCATCGTCTTAATCTGCGGTGCCGTGGCCGGGGCAGGGCGCTGGTACGTCGCGCGCGCGGAAACGGCCCCGGTCGTGTCAACGCAGGCGGCGAAGTCCGGATCGCCATTTCGGGTGTATGCGACCATCCAGGAACTGATGGACAGCACGGTTGACCCAGCAGCGGACGGTGTCTGGGATTCCGTCGCGGTCATCAGCACCCAGGCCGGTGTCGAAAAGCGGGAGCCGCGGACCCCCGAGGAATGGCAGGAGGTCCGGCGCCATGCGCTCACCCTCCTGGAAGCCATGAACCTCGTGGTGATGGAGGGGCGCCACGCCGCGCCGCCCGGCGCTCAGCCGAAGCTGGGCGAACTCGCCCCCAAACAGATCGACGCCATGATCCAGGCGAACCGGCCCGCTTTCGCCGCCTTCGCCGACGACGTCAGAAACAGGACGCTGGAGGCGCTGGCGGCTATCGACAAGCGGGACGTCAAGGCGCTGGTTGTCGCCGGCGGTAATCTTGATCAGGCCTGTGAGTCCTGTCACGTGACCTTCTGGTATCCGGGGTCAGCGAAACCCCGGTGATTCAAGGTTGGCTCAGTCCGCGGCTGGCGCGCGCAAGGCCGCGGGCGGAGACAGGTGGTGAAACGCCCGGGCGAAGTAAATGAGGCCGTCGGCCCGTTCATTCATGCGGATGGCCTGTACCCGGGCGAACAGAACGCCGTGGGTGCCCACGTCGTTTATGGCGTCCACCGTGCAATCCAGGGCGACCGCGGCGTCACGGAGCACCGGGGCGCCGGTCTTGAGGGTATCCCATTCCGTCTCGTCCGCAAATCGCTCCACGGTTGGCGCGCCCGGCGTCGCAAACAGACGGCACAGGCCTTCATGCTGGGGCGCCAGAATGTTCACGCAAACAATGCCGTTGGATTTCAAAGTACCGTAGCCCCGGGATGACCGATTGATGCAGGCAAGCAAGGTCGCCGGCTGGTCGGTGACGCTGCAGACGGCCGAGACCGTCATGCCATGACGCCCGGCGGGGCCGTCGGACGTGATGATGCTGACGGCGGCGCCCATGCGCGCCATCGCCGCACGAAATTGGTCTTTTTCCACCGACATGGCCTCTCCCTAAGTCATGGGTGCTGGGGCACGCCCGGCAGCTCCGTGGTGTCCCTTCTGGATCTTAATTGGAACAATCATCGATTAACAAGACTAATGTTGCTAAAGAGAGACAATTGAGGCATGCTCATGTGGCCATATAATCTTTCGGGGGGCTATCCAGCATGATTTCACTGAGCATGCCCGCATTCCGGCCTCACGGCCCGGCCTCCGCCGTGCGGACATGGTGACGGTGCACCCGCACCGGCTTGATACGCCGGGTCTTTTGGCCGCCGTGGTGCTTGGTACCCTGGGCGGCCTGACGATCATGATCGTGCCCGGCTTCGTCGGCTTGGTCGGCAGTCTCACGGGACTGGACGATCAGTCCCTGGGCTACGTGGCGTCCTGGGACATCAACGCCATGGCCGTCGCGATTGGTGCCGGCACATTCCTGATCTCCCGATTCAATTGGCGCTACCTCGCCCTGCTTGCCCTGGCGATCATCGGTATCGGCAATCTCTGGACCGCAATGTGCACGACCTATCCAGCGGTCGTCGCCGCCCGCGTCCTCACCGGCGGTGGCGAGGGCCTGGCGATCGCGGTGTCATTCGCCGCGCTGGGCAGTGCGCCGAACCCCGATCGCGCCTTCGGGATTTATCTGGTCGTCGGCTTGGCCGTCAGCGCGGGGATCCTGGTGATCCTTCCCGCGTTGCAGGTGTCGATCGGGCCGTCGGCGACGTTCATCGGGCTGGCGCTGATTGCTCTCTCGGCCGCCGTGGTCGTGAAATGGCTGCCGACCCGCAGTTGCGTGTCGGCGGTGGGGGCGCCGGATGGCGTCTCGATCCAGAAGATCCTGACGATTGCCGGGCTCGCGGGCGTGTTTCTCTATTTCATCGCCCAGGGGGCCATGTGGAGCTATTTTGAGCGGATCGGTGCCAGCAACGGCATTGATCCGGACCTCATCGGCCAAGCCATGGGGGTTTCCTCGTTCTCGGGCACGGGCGGGGCCTTGCTGGCCGTCCTTCTGACGAACCGGGTCAGCCGCTCTTGGCTACTGGCCGGCAGCGGTGCGATCTCGGTGCTGAGTTTCTGGCTGTTGATGGGGACGGTATCCGCCGCGCAGCTGTTCGTCGCCGGCATACTCTTCAATTTTGGATGGAATTTGGCCCAGCCTCTGCTTTCCGGCGTCTGCGCCGAGGCGGATGCCAGGGGGCGCGTGGTCGTGGCCATGGGGTGCATTCAGACCGTGGGTTTCGGTGTCGGGCCCGCTCTGGCGGCGGCCTTGCTGACGAGGCACAACTTCGCGCCGGCGGCATGGATGAGCACCGCCGTCCTGGTCTGCAGCCTGGCCATTGTCCTTAGCGGCTTGAGGGCCCGCGGTGTGCAATCCCTCCCCCCCAATTCCGCCGTGCCGTGACCGCAACCGCAAGTCGTGGGAAGCAAATGAAGTTGGATTTGAACGAGCGCGTTGCCATTGTCACGGGTGGCAGTTCCGGGATCGGCCGGGCTGTGGCCAAGGTGTTGGCGCAGCAAGGGACTAAGGTGGTCATCACCGCCCGGCGCGGCGACAGGCTGAACACAGCCGCGGCGGAACTTGAGGCGGAAACGGCGGGCACCGTCATGCCCATTCCGTCCGACACGACCGACCAGGAGCGGGTCGACGGCATGGTCGCTGCCGTCATGGCCGCCTTCGACCGCATCGACATCCTCGTCAACTGCGCGGCCAGTCCGTCCAGTCCGGCGCAAGGGGAGATCTTGCATCTGGACGGCAACGCCCTGTTGGGGGACCTGGATACCAAGGTCGTGGGCTATGCCCGCTGCGCGAAAGCCGTGGCCCCGCACATGGTGAAACGACGCTGGGGCAGGATCATCAACATCGGCGGGTTGACGGGCCGATCGTCCAACCTGCTCAGCGGCATGCGCAACGTCGCCGTCTGCCACTTGACCAAGACCTTGTCGGATCAATTGGGCCCCGATGGCGTGACCGTGAACGCCCTGCATCCCGGCGTTACCCAGACCGAACACATCGTGGAACTTTTTGAGACCGAGGCGGCCAAGCGCGGGGTGAGCCCCGCTGAGATCGAGGCTGAATTCTCGGCGGCGACACCCATTCGCCGGGTCATCCGGGCGGAGGAGGTGGGGTACGCCGTCGCCTTCCTCGCATCGCCGCTGGCCGCCGCCATAACGGGGGAATCCCTGGCGGTCGATGGCGGCATCACGCGGGGTATTTATTTATAAGGAGAAGAATCATGCAGGCAGAGGAGGCGTGGGCACAGCCCGCATACATGCCCATATCCGGGGCCGGCCAGGCCGCCAACGACGCGTCGGATTTGGCCGATCAGTTGCTTCGGCAGGCTGAGGCGATGATCCCGGTACTGAAGGCTCGATCCCGAGCGGCCATCGAGGCGGGGCAAATTCCTGCGGAGACCATCCAGGAATTCACGGACGCCGGCTTTTTCAAGGTGCTGCAGCCCAGGCGCTACGGTGGGTACGAACTGCCGCCGCGGGTGTATTGCGCTATCGCCCGTACCCTGGCCGAGGGCTGCATGGGCAGCGCGTGGGTCTATGCGGTGATCGCTGTCCATAACTGGCAACTGGCGCTGTTCGATGATCGCGCCGCCCAGGATGTGTGGGGCGGAGATCCCGCCGTGCGCATCAGCTCCTCCTACATGCCGGTGGGAAAGGTGATGGTGGTGCCGGGCGGCTACCGCCTGTCGGGACGATGGGCGTTCTCCAGCGGATCGGCGCATTGCGATTGGGTCATCCTCGGTGCGATGGTTCCCGCCACGGAAGCGAATGCCAAGCCCGATCCACGCAACTTTCTCATCCCCCGCGCCGACTATCGGATCGTCGACAACTGGGACGTCATGGGACTGCGCGCGACCGGCAGCAACGACATCGTCGTCAACGACGCCTTTGTGCCGGAGCATCGGACCATCCGTGAATTGGACATGTTCGCCATGGATTGTCCAGGGCACGCCAGCAACACCTCAGCCCTCTACAAGATGCCGTTCGCCCAGATCTTCAACAGGACGGTGTCCACCACATCCCTGGGGGCGCTGAAATCCGCCCTGGATGTCTTCATCGAGACCACCAGGGAGAAGCGCGCCACCTACACGGGTGACCGCCTGGCCCGGGATACGACCATCCAGCATGCGGTGGCCCAGGTGGAGAGGACGCTGGACGAACTCTCCCTCGTGCTTGATCGGGATTGCCACGAATTGATGGAAAGGGCCATTGGTCGCGACTGGCCGATTGCGCGGCGGGCGGCCCTGGGGGCATCGACCACGGGCATGGTGGAGCGATGTGTCGATGCCATCGACACCTTGATGACGTTCAGTGGCGCCAAGGCCGTGTTCCGGGGGAACCCGGTCCAACAGGCGTTTCTGGACATCCATACGGCGCGGGCCCATGTCGCCAACAACCCTTATCCCTACGCCCGTAACCTGGGCGCCGTGCGTTTTGGATTTGAAAACGACTCCCTGGACATTTGAGCGTGTGGACGGGCGTCCGCGTGACGCCCGCCTCCACCGGCTTCAGGAGGCGTCGGCATATCCGAAGGCCTCTTCGCTGCGGGCCTTGGCGGAGGGAAGGTTCACGGACAGGAAGTCGACAAAGGCTTTGACCTTCGCCAGCAGGTAATTGCCCCGGGGGAAGATCAGGTACAAAGGCACCTTGGCCGATACGTGGTTTGAAAGGATCACCTCCAGCCGGTTGCCGGCGATGTCCTGTTCCAGCAGGAAACGGGGCAGGAAGGCGATGCCCATGCCGGCGAGGATGGCCTGGCGGGTCATGCGCACGCTGTTTGAGGTCAACTGCCCGCGCACCACCGGGACGACCAGATCCTTGGAAAGTTGCCATTCCCCGGGACGCGAGAGATGGGTTTCCACGACGCAGTCGTGTTCCTTCAACTCCGCCGGGGAGGAGGGCGTGCCGTGTTTCGCGAAATAGTCCGGCGATCCCGCCAGCACCATGTCGTATTCGCACAACTTGACGGCGTCGAGGGCGGAATCGTAGGGCTCGCCAACCCAGAACGCCGCATCGAAATGGCCGCGCAGCAGATCGACCTGACTGTCGGAAAGGTTCAGGTGGATCCGGACGTCCGGATGCTGTGTCAGGAACTGGGGAATGAACTCGGTCACTCGGAACAGGGACGCCACGACGGGGGCGTTGATCTTCAGGTCGCCGCGGGGCGTCGTCAGCATGCCCGCCATGACCTGGTTGGCTTCGTTGACCTCGTCAATGATGCGGGCGCAGCGATCATAGATTTGCTGGCCAGCCGGCGTGACCGAGATGCTGCGCGTCGTCCGGTCCAGAAGTTTGGTTCCGGCATCCGTCTCCAACTGGGCGATCTGACGGCTGACCGCCGCCTTTGAGCAGTTCAACCACTTCGCGGCGGCCGAAAAACTTCCCGTGCTGACCACCGCCGCGAACGACATCAGGGCGACAGCGTTCCCGACTTCAATCTTTTCATCCATGGCACGTATGTATCGTTATTTTTGCATTAAGTGAACAATAGCGCCAAACCTGACCCGAAGGTCAACAATTCGATTTTACCCGTTGATGATGATTTTCTTGTGATGGATACGCCGGGTTGGCCATGAGGCGCGGGGAGGGGAGCCAATGGCACTCACGCCCGCCGGTGAGGCGGGCGTGGTTGCGCATGCTCGGACCGTGGGTAATGGACCACGTCAGCTGTCGAACGTGATCAGGTCAGCCTGGCCCTGGTTCGCGCCCAATTCCGCGATGGCGGCCCCATTGTCGGGGGGGATGATCTGGGCGAATACCTCCAGCTGGTGCCCATCGGGATCATAGAAATAGATCCCGTTGGACACGCCGTGATCCAGGACCTCATGGATCTCGACGCCGTTCTCGAGGAAGGTGGCGTATATGTCCCTGAGCTTCCTGATGTCGCCGCCGACGTCGATCTCCAGGCCAATATGCTCGAACTCCCGCCCCTTGGGGGCATCGGTGCCGCCCGGGAACAAGGCGATGTCGTGATCGTAATGGCCGAAGCTTAGGAAAATCCCCCCGGCATAGGGGCCCTCGGCGACGCGGGCGCTGATTTGCATGCCCAGGATTTTGCCATACCACTCGGCGGATCTTTCCGGGTCGCGGACATAAAGGACGACATGTCCAATACGCTTGACCTTAGGGGTGGTGGGCATGATCGTCCGCCTCCTTGCCGGGCACGGCCGGCAGCCACACGATGTCGGTGATCTCGCTGAACTCACGCCATTCCTTGCGCCACGTCAGGCCGCCGTCCTCGCTCCGGTAAAGATGGCCGAACTTGGTGCCGGCCAGGATAAAGTCCGGATCGGCCGAGTTCGTGCCGACCGCCCAGAAGCAGGAGTTCGGCTGATTGGGCAGGGGCATTTCCTTCCATGTGCCGCCCCGGTCTTCCGACCGCAGGATGACCCCTGTCGACCCCGGGGTGCCGTCACCAATTCCCAGGATCAACTCGCCGTTCCGGGGGCGCCGGCGTAAAACACGGGTATAATAAAGACCCCAGGTTTCTTTTGCATCCAACCGGTTCCAGGTAACGCCATCGTCAGTCGACTTGTAAATGCCATTCACGACAAGCGCCAGGATCGTCTTGGGCGCGCCCGGGAACACGACGATATCATGCAGGTCCGAGTTGCCGCGACTGGGCGCCCAGTCGGTGTCGACGCGCTGCCAGGAATCGCCGCCATCCCGGGATCGGTAGAGCCCGCCCTCTTCCACCCCGGCCCACACGCCCAACGGGTCATCGGGGTCGACGGCCAGGGCCAGCATGCGGGGGCGGCTCACGCCGGCGCATTTCGGCGGCATCTCCAGCCCCGTGCGGCTCCAGGTCTTACCGCCATCGCGGGAGCGGAACAGGATGGCGAGCGACGGGGAACCGGTCCCGGCGTACATGATGTCGGGGTGGTCCGGATGCACCGCCAGCTTCCAGATGGTGAAGTCGTTCAGGACGCTGTCGATACGGGTCCAGTTGGCGCCGCAGTCGCCGCTGTAAAACAGGCCCTTCTCAGTGCCGGCGAACAGCGCTTCCGGATGCCGTGGATCGGCCAGCAGGCAGCGGACGCAGTCGTCATATTCCAGTTCCTGATTGATGGTCAGGCGCCGCCACGTCGCGCCATTGTCATGGCTGCGCAGGACCGCCTGGCCGTCGGTCGAAACGATCAATGTCTTGTTCATATCGGTTGCCTCGTTGTCACGGGGTGCAAATCGCTGGCGAAGCGTCAGGACAGGTTCACCCAGACGCTCTTGGTTTCGCTGTAGAGTTCCATGGCCTGCCGACCATGCTCCCGCCCCCATCCCGATTGCCTGAAGCCGCCAAAGGGGCTCGCGGGGTCGATCATGTTGAAGCAGTTCACCCAAACCGTGCCGGCCTTGATGGCGGCGGCGGTGCGGTGGGCCGCCTTGATGTCGTTGGTCCAGATTCCGGCGGACAGGCCGTATTCGGAATCGTTGGCTTGCGCCACCAGCTCGTCTTGATCGGACCAGGTCAACGCCGCCAGGACGGGCCCGAAGATCTCCTCCCGGACGATACGCATCGTCGGTGCCGCATTGACGAAGATGGTGGGCTCAAAAAAGAATCCATTTGCGAGGTTGGCGGGGCGTTGCCCGCCGGCGGCTAGCGTGGCGCCTTCCGCCGATCCCACCTCGACATAATGATTGACCCTGTCCCACTGCTCTTGGGAGATCAGCGGGCCGAAATCGACATCGGGCTGCAGGCCGTCACCGATCTTCAGTCGGGCCGCGGCGCCGGCGATGGCGTCCAGCAGTTCGTCGGCGCGGCTCTTGTGAACGTAAAGGCGCGACCCCGCCGTGCACGTCTGTCCCTGGTTGAAGAAGATGCCCTGGGCGATCGAGGCGGCCGCCACCTTGACGTCCGCGTCCGGGAACACGATTTGCGGCGACTTGCCGCCCAGCTCCAAGGACACCTTTTTCAAGTTGCCGGAAGAGGCCCGCACGATGGCCTTGCCGACCGCGGTGGAACCGGTGAAGGCCACCTTGTCGACGCCGTCGTGTTCCACCAAGGCCGCGCCGGCATCGCCGAAGCCTGTGATGATGTTGAACACCCCTGGCGGAACGCCGGCCTCAAGCGCCAGCTCACCCAGGCGCAGGGCTGTCAGGGGCGTCTGTTCGGCGGGCTTCAGAATAACCGTGCATCCAGCCGCAAGGGCCGGCGCCACCTTCCAGGCCGCCATCGACAGGGGATAATTCCAAGGAACGATGAGACCCGCCACGCCAACGGGCTCGCGCGTCGTGTAGTTCAGGATCTGCGCGCCGCTGCGCGGCGAGACCGGCAGCGTCTCGCCACCGAACTTCGTTGGCCATCCCGCGAAGTAGCGGAATGTCCTGATGGTTCCCTCAACCTCGACGGCGCGCGTCAGCGTCGCCGGTTTGCCGTTGTCGAGACATTCCAGAACGGCAAGGTTCTCGGCGTCGCGCTCCACAAGATCCGCCAGACGCAACAGCACGCGCGACCGATCCACAGCGCTCATGCGGGACCAGGCGGGATCGCTGAGAGCCTTCCGGGCGGCGCGCACCGCCAGATCCACGTCCGCCGTCGCGCCGTGCGCGATGTGGGCCAGCACCTCCCCCGTGGCGGGGTTGATGGTTTCAAACGTGCGGCCTGATACGGCCTCGACCCATGCGCCCCCGATCAACAGGCGCTGCGGCTGGGCCTTCAAGGCCGCCTTCAGGTGTTCAGCTCTTTCGATAGCGGTCGTTGTCGTCACGTATTCGCTCCCGGTCCCGACGTTGGGCGATGCCCTGAATGTCTTGTGATGGAGCGTTGATAGCATGGTCCATAAAAATAAACAATAAGCGCCATATCGATGAACTGTTGCGTAATCGGGACAATTCGGGCATAGAACCAGACATGCAGCCCAGGCAAGGTGATCTCATGGTTCCGTCCCCACTCATCGAACTCGCCACGGAACTGCTGGCGGCCCGCCGCGCGGGGCGGCCCATCGATCCCGCTACGGCGGCTTACATGCCGGCGAATTTGGTGGAGGCCTATGACGTGCAGGCGGCGACCACAGCGCTCCGGGGCGCCGAGGTGGCGGCATACAAGATAGGCCTCACCAGCACGGCGGCGCAGGAAGGGCTGGGCGCGACAGAGCCGATCGCAGGGCGGCTGACGCGGCAGGACATCCGGTTCTCCCCGGCGCGGATAGAGGTGAGCACCCATCTGCGCATCGTCGAGGCGGAGGTTATCTTCCGCATCGACGAGGATCTCCGGCCCGAGGCGGCGCCATTCTCGAAAGCCGATATCATGCGCGGCGTCGGCTGCGCCTTCGCGGGCATCGAGGTATGCGACACGCGGTTCATGGGCGATGACGACACCCTTCCGCGTATCGTGGCGGATAACGGCAATGCCGATCTTCTGGTCGTGGGAGAGCCTTTGCGTGATTGGTCGGAAGAGGCGCTGCGGGGGCTTTCGGTCACGCTGATGAGAAAGGCGCAGCCCGATGTGCGCGGCTCTACCGCGAAAGTCCTTGGCCACCCGCTGGAGGCGGTGACCTGGCTGGCCAATTGGCTGGCGGCGAGGGGGAAGGGGATACGATCAGGCCAGCTTGTCGCCAGCGGCAGTTGCACCGGGATGACAGTGCTCGGGCCTGATGAAGAGGTGACCGCGACCTTCGGCTCCCTCGGGAGCGTGTCGATGAGGTTTGTTCAGGCATCCAGGTGAAGGAGGACAGGGGATGAGTGTGGATTACGGCCTTGCCGGCAAGGTGGCGATCGTAACCGGGGGAAGCGTCGGTATCGGCAAGGAGACTGCGCGGCAGTTGGCCCGGCAAGGCGCGAAGGTGGTCATCGCCGCCCGCACGCGCGAAGCCCTGGAAGCCGCGGCCGAGGCGCTGCGCCTTGAAACCGGGGGGGAGGTCGTCGCCGTTCCGGTGGACACGACCCAGCGGACGTCGGTCGAGAATCTGGTGTCGGAAACGGCCCGGAGGTTCGGCGGCGTCCACATCCTGGTCAATTGCGCGGCGGCGCCCGGTGGGCTGGTCCGCAACGAGATTGAGAAGGCGGACGAAGACGGCCTGATCGCGGACCTGAACACCAAGCTGGTCGGCTATTTCAGAATGTGCAAGGCCTGCGTTCCCCATATGCGCAAGGCCGGCTGGGGCCGCATCGTGAATGTCGGCGGCCTTACCGCGCGTTCCACCGAAGCCCTCAGCGGCATGCGCAACGCGGCCTTGGTCCACCTGACCAAGACCTTGTCCGATCAACTGGGTGTGGATGGCATCACGGTCAACATCGTCCATCCCGGTGTGACGCGGACCGAGCACATCGAGGCCTGGTTTGCCGACATGGCACGGGCGGAAGGCACCAGCGTCGATGCCATCGTCAAGCGTGAAGCAGCGGACCCGGCGGCGATCCGGCGGATGCTGGAAGCCGATGAGGTGGCGAACGCCATTGTGTTCCTGGCGTCCTCGCTTGCCAGCGGCCTTACGGGCGAGTCCATCGCGGTGGACGGGGGGCTATCCCGGGCGGTGTTCCTCTGATGCCGCCCGCATCCAGAGTGATTGTTCCGAAAAAGGAACTATTAACTTGATATAGCCATATTGTTGTGAAAAAGTTCCTTCAAGAAACTGACAACCCACTGAACGGGAGTTCCCATGTCCAGCCGCCCCGCCAACTTCCACGGCCTGCATATCCGCAAGTGGTATGAGTTCCAGGAGGAGACCCTTGCCATTGAGACCGGGCCGCTGGCCGATGGCGAACCGGTCGTGAAACTGGTGGTGGCGGCCGCCATCGCCAATCCCAACGCCGGGCGCTTCGTCGCCTCGTTTGACGAGGTCATCGCCGCGTCCGAACATCTCGGCATCGAGTTCGCGCGCCGCCTGACCGCCCGTCTTGGCGGCCGCCCGGTGCAGAGCTACGGCAAGGCCGCCCTCGTGGGCGTCAACGGCGAGTACGAGCATGGCAACGCCTTCCTGACCACGGCCTTCGCCGAACCCATCCGCGAGGCTGTCGGCGGCGGCAAGGCCTGGGTCCCGTCCACCGGCAAGCGGGGCGGGCCGGGAACGGAAATCGACATTCCCCTGGCCCACAAGGACGCCCTCTACGTCCGTTCCCACTACGACACTATTTCCGTGACCTTCACCGACTCCCCCGGCCCGGATGAGGTCGTCATCGCCATGGCGGTGGCGACGCGCGGGCGGCTGCATGCCCGTCTGGGCGGCATTCCCGTGGATGAGATCATCGGCGAAGACGGGCTACGCTGAGGGCGGGCGGTGATGACGGACCCCACCCCCCCGGCCCTGGATGACGGCCGCCCCGTCGCGGAGGAGTTGCTTCCCGATGAGCGTCTGGGCGCCCGGGAAATCAATGGCTTGCGGCTGGCGTTTCGTGAGTGGGGTCCGCCGGACGCGCCGCCGGTCGTGCTTCTCCATGGCCTCCGTGGATATTCAAGCACGTGGCGAACCTTGGCGCGAACGCTTGCCCCGTCCCACCGGCTCATCGCCCTTGATCAGCGTGGTCGCGGCGACAGCGATTGGGACCCGGGCCGCAACTATTACACGGACAGTTACCTGGCCGACCTTGAGGGCTTCGTCGACGGTCTTGGGCTGACGCGGTTCCACCTGATCGGCCATTCCATGGGCGGCACGACCTCGTACGTCTATGCCGCCAAGCATCCCTCGCGCTTGGCGGCGCTGATCATCGAGGATATCGCCCCGGGTTCTTCGGCGCGCGGGGCGGGTGCCCAGCGCATCGTCGCGGAGATGGCGTCGCTGCCCCGGGAGTTCACCACCTGGGGGGAGGCGCGGGCCTATTGGCATAAGAGCCGGCCCATGCTCAGCGGTGAGGCCATCGAGCAGCGCATGGCCGAGAGCCTGAGAGAAGACGCTAAAGGCTGCATCACCTGGCGCTATGACGCGGAGGGCATCAGCCAGACGCGGATCGCCCCTGATCCGCGGCGGGTTGTTGATCTATGGCCGGCCGTGGAGGCGCTGCGTGTTCCAACCCTGGTCATCCGGGGGGAGCGTTCCGACTTTTGCGCCGCCGATACCGTTCGCGAGATGGCCCGGCGCAATTCCAACATTTCTTCGGTCACGGTCGCCGGCGCCAGCCACTACGTGCACGACGACGCCCCGATCCCTTACGCCCAGCATGTCGGCCGGTTCCTGGCCGGACATCCGCTCGGTTCAAGCTGACAGGAAACAATGATGACGTTCGACATCCAACGCGCCGGCCAAATCGATCGCGCCTCTCTTTTCCATCCCTTCACTTCGGTGGCCGACCTGATGCGCGACGGGCCCCTGGTCATGGCGGAAGGGAAGGGGGTGCGCCTGAAGGACATCGAGGGGCGCAGCTATCTCGACGGCATGGCCGGACTCTGGTGCGTCAACCTGGGCTACGGACGGGAAGACATCAGCGGCGCCATCGCCGCGCAAAGCACCAAGCTGTCTTTCTTCCATACCTTCAACGGGCTGTCGACGGACGTGGCGATCGAATGCGCCGAAGCCCTGTTGCGGCGGGCGCCGGTTCCCATGGCCCGCGTCTTCTTCGGGGCGTCGGGCAGCGACGCGAACGAGACGCAGCTGAAACTGATTTGGTATTACAACAATCTGCGCGGCTTGCCGAAGAAGAAGAAAGTCATCGCGCGCTGGAACAGCTATCACGGGTCGGGCGTAGCCACCGCCAGCCTGACCGGCTTGCCGGGCATGCACGGGCTGTTCGACCTTCCCCAGGGCCCCATCCTTCACATTTCCAATCCCCATCACTATCGCAAGGCGCCGGAGGGTGTCTCGGAGCGGGAGTTCTCGCGTCAACTCGCCGCGGAGCTTGAGGCGCTGATCGCGCGTGAGGGGGCGGAGACCATTGCGGCCTTCTTCGCCGAACCCGTCATGGGCGCGGGTGGTCTCATTCCTCCCCCCGAGGGATACTTCGAGGAGATCGTCCCCATCCTGCGCAAGCACGACATCCTGCTGGTGCTGGACGAGGTGGTGTCGGGCTTCGGCCGTCTGGGGACGTATTGGGGCAGCCAGCGCTTCGGCCTGGAACCGGACCTCATCACGGCGGCGAAGGGCGTGACCAGCGGCTACTTTCCCATGTCCGTCTGCTTCGTGTCGTCGAAGGTCTGGGACGTGATCGAGGCGGGGTCCGAGAAGGCCGGCCTGTTCGGCCATGGCTACACCTATTCGGCCCATCCGGTCGCCGCGGCGGCGGCATTGGCCACCCTCAAGGCCATCGACCAGGAGGGGGTGGTGGAGAACGTGGCGCGGTTGGGCCCCTATTTCCATACGGCCATGCGCGAAGCCATCGGGGATCATCCGCTGGTTGGCGAAGTCCGCGGCCTCGGGTTCATGATGGGCATCGAATTGGTGCGTGACCGGGCGGCGAAGACGCCCTTCGCTCCGGAACTGCGGGTAGGACGGAAGCTGCTGAAGGATCTCTTCGGTCGCGGCCTGATCTCCCGGGCCCTCGGCGACACCATGGTGTTCGCGCCGCCGCTGGTGGCGACCAAGGCGGATCTCGATGAGATCATCACCCTCTTCAAGGCGGGGCTGGACGCCGTCGCCAAGGAGGTTTCATGACGACCACCACTTGGAACGGGGCCCATCGTCTGTTGCAGGCGGCCCGGGCGCGGGGGATAGACATCTGCTTCGCCAATCCGGGAACGACGGAACTGACCTTGGTCAGCGCCCTTGACGACGTGCCCGGCATCAGGCCCGTCCTGGGGTTGTTCGAGGGGGTGTGCACGGGCGCGGCCGATGGCTATGCCCGCGTGTCCGGCAAGCCGGCGCTGACGCTGCTGCACCTTGGCCCGGGTTTGGCGAATGGCCTCGCCAATTTGCATAACGCTCGCCGCGCCCGGTCGCCGGTGGTGAACATCGTGGGCGACCATGCCACCTGGCATCTGCCGTTCGATGCGCCGCTGACGTCCGACATCGACTCCTTCGCCAAGCCGGTGTCGAAGGCCGTCATCCATCTGCGGGACGGGGCCAGCCTGCTGGCCCAGTTGCAGGAGGCGTTCGACATCGCGTCGGGGCCGAATGGCGCGGTGGTCACCGTGATCGCCCCGACAGATGTGATGGATGCCAAGGTGGCGGACGCCGCGCCGGCCCTGCCGGCGCAGGCGCCGGGGAAGGACGCTGTCCCGGATGGCGATATCGCCGCCGTCGCGGCGGCGCTGTCGCGCAAGCGGCCTCTTATCCTGCTGCTTGGCGCCGATGCGCTGACCGAGCGGGGGCAGCGCGCGGCAGCGCGCGTCGCCAGTGCCCTGTCGGCGCGGCTGCTTATGGAATCCTATCCGGCGATCGTAAGTCTGGGCGGCGATCTTCCGCGTCTCGAACGCTTGGCCTACTTCCCGCAGGACGTCCTGAAGCAATTGGGCGATGCCACGGTGGTGCTGGTCGGGGCGAAGGCGCCGGTGAGCTACTTCGGATACGAAGGGCAACCCAGCGCCCTGGTTCCGTCGGATCGCGTCATCGAACTGTCGCGGCCCGACCAGGATAGCGTCGCGGCGTTGGAAACCCTTGCGGCCCGGATGGAGGTGCCGGCGCTGGCTGCGGAAACCGCTGCCACGCCCGTGGTGCCATCCGACACGGGCGGCGCCGGGCCTCTTTCCCCGGTCGATGTCGTCGATGACCTCATCGACCGTCTACCGGAGGGGGCGATCATTTCCCTGGAGGGCTCCACCCTCGGTGGCCCCTTCCTGCAACGCGCCTACCGTGCCCGCAAGCACCGCGTGATGACGAATACGGGTGGCGCGATCGGCCAGGGCTTGCCCTGTGCCACCGGGGCTGCCCTGGCGGCGCCGGGTGCGCGCGTCGTGTCGCTGCAATCTGATGGCAGCGCTCAATACACCGTGCAGTCTCTCTGGACGATCGCCCGCGAGAAGCTGCCGGTCACCGTTATCATCGCGGCCAATCACCGGTATGGAATATTGCAGACCGAGTTGAAGCGGGCGGACGCCTCCATCGATGGCGATGTGACGGGCCGCTTGACCCGGCTGGACAATCCCCGCGTGGATTGGACGGCGTTGGCGCAGGGATATGGCGTTCCCGCCATCCGTGTGGCCAGCCGCCGCGACCTTCAGCAGGCGTTGGAGCAGGGCTTTGATGAGGAGGGGCCCTTCCTGATCCAGGTCGATCTGCCCTGACCTTCGCGGCCAATTGCCGAACCTATGAATGACTCCGCCTGATGCCGGGAGATGGAGGAGAGCAGAGTCTCAGTTTCAAGTAAAAAAACGTCCGGTTATGTCTTCTCGCCCGCCACCAGGCGATGTGGGTCCAATCAAGGGTCCCCTATAAGAAAAATAAAACGACGCAATCCAGACGAAAATAACATGCCGTCGAAAAAACTCGATGGCCGTGAACAGAGAGGGTTGTCTTATGGAATTATCCAGCAAGGGCGGCTCGGGCAAGCCGTCACGACTCCTTCCCATCATGCTGCCGGTCATCCTGGCTGGGTTGCCTGGCGGGGCGTGGGCGCAACAGCAAGGACCATCGACCGACGGGGACCAACTGACGGAAATCGTGATCACGGCTGAAAAGCGTGTGTCCACGGTTCAACAGACGCCGATCAGCATCACCGCCGTCAGTGGCGACCAGTTATCGAAGGAAGGGATCACTGACGTGGGGCGCCTGGCGTCCCAGGTTCCAGGTATCGCCATGGCGTCCGAGGGCCCGGGGCGGACGCAGTTCAACATTCGCGGACTGTCCAGTTCCGGTGGGTCATCGCCGACGGTGGGCTTTTACTTGGATGACGTGCCGGTCACGCCGCCGACATCGCAGCTGGCATCGGCCGGGAAGGTTATGATCGATCCAGATTTGTATGATCTGGCGCGCGTGGAAATCCTCCGAGGCCCCCAAGGCACCTTGTACGGTGCCAGTTCAATGGGCGGCACCATTCGTCTGATCACCAACGATCCCGATCTCGAACATTTCTCCGGGCGCGTCCAGGCCGGTGTATCCGGCACCGACGGCGGCGGCGTCAATTACAGCGGGAATTTCATGCTGAACGTCCCGATTGTCAGTGACAAGCTGGCGCTACGCCTGGTTGGAACGGAAAAGTATAATTCAGGTTTCATCGACCGTATCGTGACCAACGATTTCCCGCTGCCGAACGGAACGATGCGCGGCGACGTCGCCAGCGCGCCTGTGGCGAAGGTCCATTCCAATGATAATGACGATAGGACAACCGGCTTCCGCGCGACCTTGCTTTTCAAGCCCACCGAGGATCTGAGCATCGAGCCGGCGATATTTCATCAGCGGCTCACCACCGGCGCATTGTCGGCCATCGACATGCCGCCCGGCACCATGGCGCATTACCAGCCTTATGACGTGCCGGAATCCTCATTGCAGGCGTTCGACGACTACAGCCTGCGCATCAAGTATGATTTGAGCAATATATCGTTGCAGTCGATCACGTCTTTGCTTCGGGTGAGTTCCTACGTCAAAGAAGACGATGCCGAAAGCCAGTATTTCGCGTTCGGTCCCATGGGGCCGACGGGATTGCCCACGGACAACAGCACGACCGAACGGCATTCCTCACACCAGTTCAATCAGGAACTGCGCGTATCCTCAAACGAAGAGTCCAGCCTGCAATGGGTCGCGGGCGGCTTCTACAGCCGCTTCTCCGACCATCTGCTGGTACGCAACACGGTGAACGACCTAGTGCCGATCTACGGCACCGCCAATGCGTTCACCGACGTTGAGCCCGACAGCCTGACGCAGCAGGCGCTTTTCGGGGAGGTCAACTATCAGTTTCTGCCGGATTGGAAGGCGACGGTCGGCTTGCGGTATTTTCACTATCGGTTCGAATATCAACAGAACGCCGACGGTTTGGCCGCCCAGACGGGGACGTTCAGCGGCGCCGCCGGCGCCTATGGCCTGACGCCCAAATTCACCCTGACCTACACGCCGGACAAGAACCTTCTGCTCTACGCCACGGCATCCAAGGGATACCGACCCGGTGGCCCCAATCTGCCCATTCCAACCAGCGGCGTCGTCGACTGCTCATCCTCTTATCAGCAATTGGGAATCAAGTCGGAGCCGTCGACCTTCGGCCCGGACGCCGTATGGAACTATGAGATTGGTGAGAAGGCGAAGCTGCTGAACGGCCGGGTGACGCTGAATTCGTCCTTCTATTATATCGACTGGCAGCGTATCCAACTCCAGACGACGCTGGGGTGCGGGTATTTCTTCACCGCCAACTCGGGCAAGGCCTATTCGGAAGGGGCGGAAATCGAGGCCAGTATGAATATTGGCGGCGGCTTCCGACTCAACCAGTCGCTGGGGACGACGCGCTCGGCGTTAACGGACGCGGCCCTCCCTGGCAATTCGCCGATTGGCCAGCAATTGCCCGACGTTCCGCGTTGGACGGCGACGACCTCCCTGGAATACTCCCGGGACATTACGGCTGACCTGATCTTGAGCGCCCTGCTGACGAACCGGTTCGTCGATTCCGAGTATGATTACAGCGCCGTGCCGGCCAGCTATATGCAAAAGCCGGCGTATGACTTGGTCGATATGCGCATTGGGCTGGCGGGCGGCAGTTGGTCAACGTCGCTTTACGTTGACAACCTGTTTGATCGGCGGGCGATCACCGGCATTAATCGGAACGTCTCGCAGAACAATCCCTATTATGCCCGGGTGTTCGTCAACCGGCCCCGGACCATCGGGATCACGGCGGAGACGGAATTCTGAGCGTTCGCTGCGGTGGCCCGGGACGGCTGGGTGCCGGCCTGGGCCGCATGCCGGTTTTCATCATTTTCCGGAGGATACCTTGAGTTCAGTGAGAAAATATCCCTTGGCCATGCGGATCATTCATTGGGCTCGCGCCGCCATCATCTTGGGAATGATTTGGCTGGGCTGGAAGATGGTATCCTTAGGTGACAATATTCCCCAAAAATTTGAGGGATTCTATCCCCTTCACAAGTCGTTCGGCCTTGTAGTGATCATCCTGGTCATCCTTCAATTGTCACTGCGGGGGTTCATGCCAACCCCGGTGCTTAGCACCGGCCTTTCGCGGATCGAAGCCGTTGCCGCCAAAATCGCCCATGTGGTGCTTTATGGACTGATGATCCTGGTGCCGGTGATTGGATATTCCCGATCCAGCACCTTCTCTGAAAGTGACGGCGTCACGTTGTTTGGGCTCAAGATTCCTGAGCTTCTGGCGAAGAACGACGCCCTTTCCGAGAGGCTGAGTTCCATTCACGCGGTGCTGGCGTACACCCTGCTGGCCGTGATCGCCATCCATGTGTTGGGTGCGCTGAAGCACCGTCTGTTCGACAAAGACAAAAAGAACGATCCGCTGTCGCGGATGATCTGATGGCATTGGGTTCTGCATTAAAGAAATGGCTGGAGATGTGCCGTGGTGAATCGCTATCTGCGTGAGCAGAACTATATCGACGGTATGTGGGTGCACGCGGATTCGGGCGCCACGATAGACGTCACCGACCCCGCGACGTCGGCACGCATCGGTGTCGTCCCCCGGTCCGGCCAGGCGGAGACGCGGCGGGCCATAGCCGCGGCGGATGCCGCGTTTCAAACCTGGCGCCGGACGACCGCGCTGGAGCGGTCTCAGCTGCTGCGCACGCTGCATGATCTGATCGTGCGCAACCAGCAGGCATTGGCTGAGCTGCTGACCTTGGAACAGGGAAAGCCTTTGGCCGAGGCGGTGGGCGAAATCCGCGCATCCGCCGGCTACGTCCTTTGGTTCGCCGAGGAAGCGCGGCGGACATATGGCGAGATGGTTCCATCCCCCTGGGCTGACCGGCGCATTCTTGTCACCCGGGAACCGGTCGGGGTGGTCGCGGCGATCACGCCCTGGAATTTCCCTTCGTCGATGCTTGCCCGCAAGCTCGCTCCCGCCCTTGCAGCGGGGTGCACGGTCGTTGCGAAGCCGGCGACGCAGACGCCCTATTCAGGACTGGCCTGGGGGGCACTGTGCGAGGAGGCCGGCTTTCCCAAGGGCGTGGTAAACATTCTGACGGGCAATGCCGGCGAGATCGGCGACGAGCTTTGCCTCAACCCCATCGTGCGCAAGCTGACCTTCACCGGCTCAACGGAAATAGGGAAGGTCCTTCTGGCGAAATGCGCCGCCACCGTTAAGAAGGTGTCCATGGAATTGGGCGGCAACGCGCCCTTCATCGTCTTTGACGACGCCGATATTGATCGCGCCGTGGACGGAGCCATCACGTCGAAATACCGGAATTCGGGGCAGACGTGCGTTTGCACCAATCGCTTCCTGGTACAGTCGGGCGTCTACGACCGGTTCGTTGACAAGCTGGCGGCGGCGACAGGGAAGCTAAAGGTCGGTTCCGGCTTGGATCCGCAGACGCAGCAGGGCCCCCTTATCGACGCCAAGGCGGTGAACCGGGTTGAGGCCTTGATCAAGGACGCCGTTGGCAATGGCGCGCGCATCGCCACCGGCGGCAAGCGTCATATGCTGGGCGGCAGCTTCTTCGAGCCCACCGTCATCACCGGCGCCACCTCCGACATGCTGTGCATGAAGGAGGAGATTTTCGGGCCCATCGCGCCCGTGTCGCGCTTTGAAACCGAAGAAGAGGCGATCGCGCGGGCCAATGATACCGAGTTCGGCTTGGCCGCCTATTTCTACACGGCCGACCTTGCCCGAGCTTTCCGTGTCATGGAGCGGCTCAAATACGGCATGGTCGGTGTCAATGAAGGTCTGATCACCACCGTTGAGGGGCCTTTTGGCGGCCTTAAGGAGTCGGGAATTGGCAAGGAGGGGGGGCGCCAAGGGATTGATGACTACCTCGATATGAAATACGTGTGTTTGGGTGGTTTAGAGGGCTCATAGGACTGTGCCGTTTTAACCGGGGGAACCTCGGAAGCTGCACACAGGGACTTGGTCGCAGCGTCCTGTCCTATTCCGGTGGGCGCTGCGTTTTGGTCGGGGTCATGGTTGCGGCTCGCTCCGGATTTCGTCCGCCGCCCCGCCTCCCAATGCCCTGTACAGCGCCACGGCGTTGGCGATCTCCTCGCGGCGCAGGCTCAGCAGCGCCTGCTGTGCCATTTGAAGCTGGCGCTGCGCGTCCAGCAGTTCCAGGCTGCTGTCCAGTCCGGCGCGGTAGCGCGCCTCAGCCAGACTCACCGCGTGGGCGGATTCCGTCACGGAGCGGGTCTGGGCCTTGATCTGGGCGCTGAAGGTGGCGCTTCCCGCCAGGCCATCCGCGACCTCCCGGAACGCCGTCTGGATCGCCTTCTCGTACTGGGCCACCGCTTCGTTTTTGCGAACCTTCGCCAGGTCCAGGTCGGCGTTCAGTTTGCCGCCATCGATGATGGGCAGGATGGCGCGGGGCGAGAAGTTCCAGCCGTTGTGCTCACCGTTGAACAGGGCCGCCAGCGATGGCGAGGCGAAGCCAAACGTGGCGGTCAGCGACAGCCGGGGGAAGAACGCGGCGCGGGCCGCGCCCACGTCGGCGTTGGCGGCGGCTAGGGTTCGTTCGGCCTGGCGGATGTCTGGACGGTTGAGCAGCAGGTCGGAAGGAAGGCCGGCCGGCAAACGCGTCACCACCGGATCGAGATCCAGCGCCAGCGGCGGCGGCAGATCCGCTGGCACCTCGACCCCAACCACCAGCCGAAGCGCGTTGTCGGCTTGCGCGGCAGCCCGTTCCCGCGCGTGCAGATCGGCCTCCGCCGACGCCACCTGGGCTTCGGCCCGGACCACATCCACGGTCCCGCCCCGCCCGCTTTGCTGGAGAATGCGCGAAAGCTCCAGCGACCGACGCCAATCCGCCAGCATCTGGTCCGCGAGTGCCCGCTGCTCGACCGCCAGCCGCTCGGCGAAGTAGGCGTCGGCGACGGCCCCGGTCAGGGTGACGTGTGCCGCCTGGAACCCCTCGGCGCTGGCGAGGTAACGGCTGAACGCGGCATCTGACAAGGCGTGCATCCGACCGAACAGGTCGAGTTCGAAGGCGGTGATACCGATGGACGCGCCATGCTGATCAGTGGTCGCGGGTTGCCGCTCGCCAAGCCCCGCCATCCGCTCGTGGCTATACGTCGCTTGTGCATCGACACCGGGCCACGTGCTTGCTGTCTGTGTCCGGCTTTGCGCGCGGGCGGCTTCGACGTTGAGCATCGCCAGCCGCAGGTCGCGGTTGTTGGCGAACGCCACATCGATGATGCGGAGCAAGCGCGGATCGCGGAACACCTCGGCTCGACCCAGTCCAGCCGCGCTGGCACCCGGCGGTGCCGCTTGGTGGTTGGGAAAGACAGCGGGAATGGGCGGCTCCGGCGTTTGGTGTGGTGGCACCAAGGAGCACGCCGACACCGTCAGCGTGAGCGCGAAGAGGATGAAGAAACGCATGGGTTCGTTCCTTGCCCCTGGGAAACAGGAGTGCGTCTGGGGAAACGGGGTCAGAGCAGCCGCTGGAGCCGGGGCGCCAGCCAGTCCTGGAAATCGCGCACGTAGTCGAACAGCACAGGCACAAAAACCAGGCTCAGCGCGGTGGACGAGATCAGGCCACCGATCACCGCGATCGCCATTGGGGCGCGGAACGCGGTGTCGAGGCCCAGGCCCAGGGCGATGGGCGCCATGCCCGCCAGCATGGCCAGAGACGTCATGATGATCGGCCGGGCGCGGACGGCGCAGGCATCGACGATCGCTTCACGCCGGGGGGTGCCGGCCCGGATGCGCTCGACCATGTAATCGACGAGCAGGATTGAGTTCTTGTCGGCGATCCCCATCAGCATCAGGATCCCAATGGCCGCCGGCATGTTGAGATCGGTTCCGGTCAGCAGCAGGGCGAGGAAGGCGCCGCCGATGGACAACGGCAGCGCCGCCATGCGGGTGAGCGGCTGGATCCAGTCTTTGTAGAGCAGAACCTGGATCGCATAGACCATCATCAGTCCCGACCCGATGGCGGTCAGGAAGCGGGAAAACAGGTCGGTCATTTCCTCCACATCGCCAGTGTTCCGGACCTCGATCTCCTTGGGCAGCGCGCGCATGGACGGCAAATCCCGGATTTTTTCCATGGCGTCGCCCAGGGGAAGACCATCGAGGTTCGCCTCGACCGCGATCTTGCGGCGGCGGTCGTAACGCTCGATGCTCGCCGGACCAGACCCGAGCCGGATGTCGGCCACGGCGGCAAGCGCTACGGAACCGCCCGATACGGTCGGAATGCGCAGCTCCCGTATGGTGTCGAGCGACGTCACCGGGGCGGCGGCCAGACGCGACCGGATGGACAAGCGGCGTCCGTCACGGTTGAGTTTGGCGAGATTGCTGTCGATGTCACCGATGGTGGCGATGGTCACCGCGTCGCTGAGCGCCTGAACGGTGACGCCGAGCTGCGCCGCCTTGGCGAGGTCGGGAATGATCAGGATCTCCGGCTGCGCCGCAGGCATCGTGCTGCCTACGGAGGTGATCCCGGCGATGCCGCGCATGTCGCGCTCGATGCCAACGGCCGCCGCCTCCAACACCGCCACGTTCTCGCTGGTGAGCGCGATGCTGATGTCCTTCGCACCGGCGGAGTTGGAGAACTTGACGCGCGCGTCGGGCTCGGCCGCCAGATCCGGAAGAACCCGGCTTTCGAAGTCGCGCTGGCTGATGTCGCGCGCCTTCGGTGGCACCAGCTTGATGTCGACGGTGGCCACGTTCACACCGGAATCGCCGCCGGAGTTGGTCAGGACGTACAGAACCTCGGGGTGGTTCTTCAGGGTGCCCGCAACGCGCTGTGCGACCGCGTCGGTTTGCGCCAGCGTGGAGCCGCGTGGCAGTTCAATGGTCAGGCTGGATTGCGAATAGTCCTCATAAGGCAGATAACCGGTCGACAGGTGCGGCAGCAGCGCGAACGATAGCGCCAGGCTGAATCCGGCGACCCCCAGGGTCTTGGCGCGGTTGTCCAGCGTCCATTCGACCAACCGGCGATAGCGGCAGGTCCACACACCCGCGGGCTCGCCCGTGTGGGCCGGGGCCTTCAGGACATAGGCGGCGATCAGCGGTGTCAGCAGCCGCGCCACCACGAGAGAGAAGAACGCGGCGACAGCCACCGTCACGCCGAACTGGGCGAAGAACTGGCCGGAGGTGCCGCCCATGAAGCTGACGGGCAGGAACACGGCGCAAATCACCGCCGTTGTCGCCACCACAGCCAGCCCGATTTCATCAGCTGCGATCATGGCCGCGTCATAGGGCTTTTTCGCCGTCGCCATATGGCGGTGGATGTTCTCAATCTCGACGATGGCGTCGTCGACGAGCACGCCGGTTACGAGCGAAATCGCCATCAGGCTTACGAAGTTCAGTGAGAATCCCAGCAGATGGATGACCAGGAAGGTCGGGATGATCGACAGCGGGATGGTCAACGCCGCCAGCGCCGTCGCCCGTCCGTCGCGCAGGAACAGGAAGACGGTCAAGATCGTCAGCACCGCGCCTTCGACGAAGCTCGATATTGTCGAATCGTAGCTGGTCTTGGTGAAGTCGACGAGGGAGAAGAGTTCCATGAAAGTGACGGTGGGGTTGGCCGCGTGCATCTCCGCGATCGCCGCCTTGATCGCGGCGCCGGTGGTGATCTCACTGGCTCCCTTGGCCCGCTGCACGGAGAAGGTGACGGCCGGCTTGCCATCGATCGTCGTGATCGAGCGCGCCTCCGCCCCACCATCGGTCACGTCGGCGATGTCGCCCAGGCGGACGCCGCGACTGGCGCCGAGCCCAATCCAGGTGTCGCGCAGCGCCGCCACCGACGGTGTCCCGCCCAGTGCCCGCAGACTGTATTCCGTGCCCGCCTGGACCAGGCGCCCGCCCGGGAAGTCGGCGCTGGTCTGGGCCAGTTGCCGGCTGATGTCGGCGGCGGTGACGCCGAAGGCGGACAATCGCAGCGGATCAAGGGTGACGGTGATTTCGTGCGTGACGCCGCCACGCCGCGCCACTTTCGCCACACCCGGAACCGACAAAAGCTGACGGGTCACGGTATCGTCGATGAACCACGTCAGCTCTTCCGCCCGCATTTCAGGGGCATGGGCGCTGAAGATGAGCAGCGCACCGCCCTCTGCATCCTCGCGCCGCACCTGGGGTTCTTGAACTGCGCGCGGCAACTGGTCACGAATGCCAGCGACGGCGTCCCGCGCGTCATTGGTCGCGCGGTCGAAATCGGTACCCAGGTGGAACTCGACGGTTGTCTGCGACACGCCCTCCGAAACCGTCGAGGTGATGTGCTTCACCCCGTGCAGCCCGGCCAGGGCGCCTTCGACGCGCCGGGTGATCTGGGTTTCCATCTCGCTCGGCGATGCGCCGGGCTGGCTGATGGTGACGCTCACCGCCGGGACAATGACGCTGGGCATACCGTTGACGGGAATCTGGAAGAACGCGACTAACCCCGCGATGGTCAGGGCCAGAAACAGGATAATGGGTGGGATAGGATTGCGAATGGCCCAGGTCGACACAGGCATCGACATGATCAGCGCGCCTCCACAATCTTCACGGCATCGCCGGACCGGACCAGCGATCCGGCCCGGGCGACGACGCGCAGGTCTGACGTGACGCCCGTGACGAGGGTCACGTCATCCTGTTGTAGAAGAGGGGTGACGGCGTGGCGGACGATCCGCCCCTCAGCCTCGACCGCCCACACGAACGCCCCGCCACCATCCCGCTGGATGGCGGTGCCGGGCACGGCCAGGGCGGTGACGGTGGTCAACGCGATGTCGGCGTGGACATAAGCGCCGACCTTCAGCCCGTCGTTGGCGGGGATCGCCACGCGGACCGGGGCGGAACGGTCTGACGCGTCGATGCGCGGCGACACCAGGCGCACGGTTCCCAAAGACGGGACCGCCTGTCCCGAAATCGACAGGCTGACGGCCGCTGCCGGCGGCACACGGCTCGCGGAACCTTCGGGAACACGTAATTCCGCTTCGATCTCGCCATGGCGGGCGATGCGGAACAGCACCTCGCTGGTGTTCGCCAGCCCGCCGATGGTGGCGCGCCGTTCGAACACGATGCCGCCCTCAGGGGCGGTGACGGCGGTGCGCCGCACGGCTAGCCGAGCCTCCTCCAGTCGGGCCTTGATCGCGTCCACGGCCTTCTTCTTTTCGATGACGAGCCCGGTGCTGACGGCCCCCGTGTCCTTGATCGTGTCCACACGGGAAAACTCATCGCGGGCCTTGGCGTATTCCGCCTCCATCTGTGCGATCTGCAAGCGGGCGCCTTCGGCGTCGAGAACGGCCAGCGTGTCCCCCTTGCGGACATGGTCGCCCACCTCCGCCGACACGATGAGGATGCGGGCGTTGGCGACCTCGGCGACCACCGTGACCTCCTCGCGTGGAACCAGCGTGCCGGTCACGCCGACACGCTCGATCACCCGTTGTTCGGTGGGATTTGTGACCGTGACCCTCAAGGTGTCGCCCGGTTTGCCCTGGCCCGCCTGCTTCGGCTCATCGCTTGAAAACGAGAACGCCGCGTACGCCCCCGCGCCCAACACCGCCACCAAGAATAGGACCTTCCGTTTCATCGCTCCGCCAGCCCGCAGTCTTTGGCGCGGCGTTCGGTGCCGGCCACCCGACGCCGTAGATGGTGGACGACGGTTGCGTTTGGGCGGCGGGTATGTGGAGATATGATGGAGGCCCCAAAAAAGAACGGACCCCTACGGTGGAAGAGCAAGCCCTGGTTCTGGTTGCCGAGGACGATCCCGACATCGCTGACATCCTGACCACCTATCTGGAGCGGGCGGGGACCCGCGTCGTCCGGGCGGAGGATGGGCGGCGGGCGTTGGACCTTCACCTGTCGCTGAATCCCGATCTGCTGATTCTGGATGTGCAGATGCCGCGCCTGGATGGCTGGCAGGTGCTGACCGAGGTTCGCCATCGTGGCGATACCCCCGTGATCATGCTGACGGCGCTGGATCAGGACATCGACAAGCTGATGGGCCTGCGGATCGGCGCCGACGACTATGTCGTGAAGCCCTTCAATCCCGCGGAAGTCGTGGCGCGGGTCAAAGCGGTGCTGCGACGGACGAGCGGCGAGGGCTGGGCCGCCTCGCGCCGCGTCCTCCGCTTCGGCGCCCTGACGATCGATCTGGAAGGCCATCAGGCGGCGGTCGAAGGCAAGGACGGGCGTGAAAAGGCGCTCGACCTGACGCTTACCGAATTCCGTCTGCTAGCCCATCTGGCCCGAACACCGAAACGCGTGTTCAGCCGGGGCCAGCTCTTGGAATCCTGCCTACCGGAAGGCGAGGCGCTGGAGCGCACGATCGACAGCCACTTGAGCAAGTTGCGCAAGAAGCTGGAAGCGCATGGGGTGATGGGGGTGCCTGCGAACGTGCGAGGCGTCGGCTACCGTTTGGGAGGCGTGTGACGCCGATGGCCGAGCGGCGACAAAAGGGGTCCGGCCTGCGCCGACAGATCGTCCTGTCGATGATGGTCTTGGCGTTTAGTGTGGTCTTGCTGGCGATCTGCGGATCGTATGTGTTCTACGCCATCTTCATGACCTACTCCCCGACGAGCATTTCCGACGGCCTCGTCCCCGCCCCGGCGGAACTCACCTGGATGGCCATGACGATGCTCGCGGCGCTGGTGCTGGCGACGGGTGTCGCTGTCAGGCTGGCCCGGCGGATTCTGGCACCGCTCAATTCCGTCGCCGATAATCTGCGGCTGGTGGCTGAAGGCGACCTTTCCGCCCGCGCCATCGCAGACGAGCATTCGATGGGGGAGGCGACGCGTCTCGTCTCCGATTTCAACAACCTGGCCGAACGTCTGGAGCGCATGGCGCGAGACCGCGCGTTCTGGAATGCCGCGATTGCCCATGAACTGCGAACCCCCGTGACGGTGCTGCGTGGTCGACTTCAGGGGCTGGCGGAGGGGGTGTTTCAGCCGAGCCCTCAGTTGGCGTTGGGGCTGCTGAGCCAAGTGGAGGGACTGTCCCGGCTGGTCGAAGATCTCCGCCTGCTCAGCCTGGACGAAAGTGGTCGCCTGGCGCTTCAGTTGGAGCAGTGTGACCTTGCCGCCGAGATCCGGTCCACGGTGAACGCCTTTGAACCGACCTTGCGCGCCGCGGGTTTCACGCTTTCCCTGGAGCTGGGCGAATTCGAAGCGATCTGCGATCCGGTGCGGATGCGGCAGGCTTTACTTGCGTTGCTGGACAACGCTGTCCACCACGCCTCCCCTGGCCCGTTACGCATTCGCTTGTTCGAAAGCGCCGGCATGGCTCACCTCGAGGTCGAGGACACCGGGCCAGGTATTCCCGTTGGATTGATCGAGCGCGTGTTCGAGGCATTCCATAGCGGCCAGGGCGACGGATCCGGTCGGGGCAGCGGCTTGGGCTTGGCCGTGGTTAAGGCGCTGGCACGGGCGCACGGGGGTGACGCGATGTGCCGCGCATCCGGCACCGGGGGAACGGTCTTCGAATTGGTTTGGCCTACCTGAGAGTCCCTCTGAAGTCCATTAATGTCGGGTCAGGCATTATGTAAGGTCATGGCCCGATTGAGACGCTTCACCGCCCTGGGCCCATGCTGCGGCGGCCCCCGCGTCGACTGCCAAGAGAAGCGCGTGGCCCAAGGGAGATGCCACGTATCAGGTAGGCGCAGCGGTCAGGAGCAGCTTCACCTCAACACCCCAATCAGACGGGGTCTTATGCCGCCGCGCGAAACAGCAAGTTAAGATGGTTGCGGGCCCGGGATTTGAACCTGCGAATTGCTGAAATTGGATCGGAGCATGGGCTTCTGTCAGAATAGAACCGCGCAACCAAGACTCTATGTTGGTATTGCCGTTGGTATACTGGTGCCAGTGCTCGCGAATATAATCGTTTTATGACAGTAGATTAGGATGCGGAATTCGATTCCGCCCCTGGGCACCATTTTCTCCTACGCCATCGTTTCCGCAGGCCGACAAAAATACGCGCTGGCGTAATCTAACCCCTTATTGGATATCGGGTACTTCACGCATGACCGTAGCTTGGCCGGGCTGAGCGTATCCCCGGGATACACCCGTCATTGAAGCCGCCTGTCGGTATTTGGGGTGGTATCGATACATGTCGCCAGTCCGTGACGGGAAGCGAAGGAAGAGCCGGGGCAGGGGGGCACTGTCGTCGTGGCCGTACTTCAGAGCGGCGACAATGCCGCCAACCAGGTGGGGCAACGGCTGGCCGCCAAGGACCCGGGCGAGCAGCCGACGCTTACGGGCCGGCCTTGATTGTCCTGGCGTGTGCGGGTGAACCGCGACTTGGTTTTCGAGCCGTACTTTCAGGAGTGGAAGCCTCCACCAATCCCGAAGCGGTTAAGTTAGGCGCCTTGACCTATGATTTCACTAATCGATGTCAGGGCCGGCGGGCGTTAAGCGTATTGGGGCGCTGTTACGCCAATTCCGCCATGTCTTTAACGCATATACGGAGTGATTCCGGTGACGTTTTTCCTTGCCAGCGTTTGTGGCGGGAAGTGAAGCTGATGGTCGGAATCTTTATGAGGATGATCATGGTTAACGGGGGCGTGGATTTCCTTAAGAGAAGTAATTTAAACCAATTCTACGCCCTTGATGCCATTTTAAACACGGCTTCCATAACGGAGGCCGCGACCCGCATGCATATTAGCCAGCCTGCGATGAGCCTGGCGCTTAAGAAATTGCGGGAACACTTTAGTGATGAGCTGGTCGTATACAGTAACGGGCAAAGGCAGATGACGGCGTTGGCGGAGGCCCTTCGTCCCCGCGTGCGCCATTTGTTGCGGGAAGCGGCGGACGTTTTCGGCACGACCCTGAGCTTCGATCCGGCGACGGACCGGAGGACCATCCGCATAGCGGCGCCTGACATGGTGGAGATCACCTTCCTGCCTCTCGTCATCCGGCGCCTTCAGAAGGAAGCGCCGGGCGTGGATATCCATGTCGCCCCCTTCCAATATGCGACTGCGGAAGTATTGCTGGAAAAAGATATCGATTTGGTGATCGTCTCGGAAAATTTCCAATCAAACAGCCTGTCGAAGACTCATCTATTCTACGAGCAGCTCTCCTGCATGGTCTGGAAGGATCATCCGGTTGTTGATTATGAAATGAAATTGGAGACCTATTTAACGGGACGCCATGCGGCTATGTTCCAGTCAATGGAATTATTTGGAAATATAAGCGCTGAGACCCTGGATATTTTGGATCGTCGCCATGTGGCGGTCCGCACCGCACGCTATGCGATGCTGCCAAACATCGTGATTGGTACCGATTTGATCGTCACGACTGTTTCACGGTTTGCACAGTTCTTTGCCAGTATATTGCCGTTGAAGGTTGTCCAGACGCCATTCCCGAGCGAATTCACATCCATTGCCATGCAATGGCATTCCCATCGTGACCAGGAGCCGCTCATGCGCTGGCTGGTGTCCATCATACATGACGAGGCGTCGCGCTTTTATGTCCATAAATTAAGGTGATATGGGCATTAGCAGAACTGATTTGCCAGACCAGCGCTATTCTCCCAATCTAATTCTCAGCTTCTCACGAGGAAGTCGCCAACTACCTCTATGATAGGGGTGAATGGCTAAATGCCAAAAAATAAAATTCGGGCAACTGCGCGCCATTCCTTAACGGTTTGGTGACAGCGGAATAATAATATTCAGCCAACATAACATTGTAGTCTGGAATCATTTGAGATTCCGGCAGCGATGGCGGCTGACAGAACAGGAGCAGGGGAATGAAGAGTTGGGACCTGTTGGCCGGTGTTTCGGCCGTGGCGGCCTTTGCGGTGGCGCTGCCGGCGGTGGCGCAGAATGTGAGCATTAGTGTGCCGTCGATGCCGATGGAACAGGCGCTGAAGGAGATTGAACGGCAGTCCGGTCAACACATCGACTATGACCCCGATGCCGTCAAGGGTTTGAAGTCCGTGGCCGTCACCGGCGCCAAGGACGAAAACGATGCCATTGAAAAGGCCATCGCGGGCACGCGCCTGGTCCTGATCAATGATAAAGGCACCCTCACCGTCATCAGCTTCATCATTGTCATGGCGCACCGCGATGAGGCCGAAACCAGCCTTTTGGTCCGCGACGCCTCCACCTCCAGCCGCAGCGGCGCGTCCCTGCGTGAGCAGGCCCGCAACACGACGGTTATTTCCAGCAAGCTGATGGAAGATCAGCAGGCGCAGAGCGTGACGGACGCGCTTCGGGACGCCGGCGGCGTCATCCCGAACTTCGCCACCGTCCAGGGCGGTACCAGCTATAGCGTTCGCGGCTTCGGCAGCACCGGCTTGACCAACGGCCTTTCCTCCTCCGTCGGCAACAGTTCCATCGCGGGGGCATCGCAACCGGTGGCGGGGCTGGAACGCGTCGAGATTCTGAAGGGGCCGGACGCTCTGCTGAACGGCTCCTACAGCCTGGGTGGCACCATCAACCTGGTGACCAAGAAGCCGACGGCTGATCCTTTGCTGAACGCCTCCCTGGAGTACGGCAGCTATCAGACACGCAAGGGCACCGTCGATGCCTCTGACGCGTTGAGCGACGACGGCAGAATAAGCGGCCGCCTCATCCTGTCCGGCTCCGATGCCGACCACAACATGCAGAATTACCGCGGGGATCAGAATTATCTGGTCGCCCCCAGCCTGCGCTACAAGGACGAGAAGACCGACGCGATCCTGAGCGGCCAGATCTATCAGCAAGATACCGGCGTCAACCCCTATACCTATATGTATAAGGGGCAGATCGTCCCGGCCAGGACACAGCCCATCGGCCCCGCCGACACCGGCTTCACCGCGAAGGACAAGGAAGTCACCTATTCGGTTGAGCACAAGGCCGCCGATTGGCTCACGGTTGTCAGCCGCGGACAATACCAGAAACAGGACCTTGGCTTCGGGTTGTACGCGCCCTTCTCCGTGCTGGCGCCCACGACCCTGCTGATCAACAATGGGCATGACGAGCAGCGCAACCAGACCTGGTCCTTGGATGATTATGCCAGGCTGAAATTCGACACATTCTTCATCAATCACAACGTCAACATTGGCTATAGCTACGTTCAAACGCACGACGACGCGCTGGACGCATCGAAATCGAGCTTCTTTCCCTTCAGTTTGACGACCGGTGTGGTCAAGCCCATGCCGTCCATCGATGAAATGTCCTATAGCCTGGACTATAATGAGCAGGCCTTCTACTTCCAGGATATCATGACCTGGGGGCCGGCCCACTTCATTGGGGGGGTGCGGCAGAATTGGTATGACACATCCAGCCATATTTACGGTCAGCGGCCGTCGACCAGCCAGAATTCCGCGTCGTCCTCGGTGCCAAGTTTCGGCGCGGTGTACGACGTAACCGACGACTTGTCGCTTTTCGCTAACTATGCGCTTGGTTTCATTCCGAATTTTTCCCTGGACTATACAAAGAACCGCTTGCCTGACATCACGTCCAAGAATCTGGAGGGCGGCCTGAAGCTGTCCATGTTGAACCAGAAGCTGGAATTGGTGGCGTCGGTTTTCCGCCTGCAGCAAAGCAACGTCCTGATCGCCGACCCGGCCCACCCCGGCTATTACCTCGCCAACGATGGTCAGGAAAGCAAGGGCGTCGACCTCGATTTGCGCGGCACGATCCTGCCCGGCTGGACGGTGGTTTCCACCTTCACCTACAGCAAGTTTGATCAGATGAACATCAAGGCTGGCGCCTATGTGGCGGGCCAGCCGCGCGTCAAGTACAGCCTTTACACGTCCTATACCCAGCCGGTGGGCGAAGACCTGAAATTGACCCTGTCGGGCGGTCTGTATGGAAACTCCAGCTCCTACCTGAATACCAAAGGGACGGAGAAAACCCCGGATGCCAAGCAATTCGACGTCAACGTCATTGGCGCCTATAAATCCTGGCAGCTCAATGTGGGCATCAAGAACCTGTTCGATCGCCGTAACTACGGTGTCTCGACTGTCGATAGCTACCTACCCATTATGGAACCGCGTACTTGGCGGGCCACCTTGTCCTACAAGTTCTTTTAATTTGCCCAGATCGAGTGTGGCCTGAATGAGCATGTCGAACCATACAGTGAAGGAAGCCCGGCCACCGGCCGGGCTTCCCAGCGTCAGCACCGAGGTGCGGGTACGCCACTTTCTCAAGCTGCTGACATCCTACTGGGTTTCCTCGGATTGGGTGTTTGCCTGGTTCGGCACCGCTTTCCTTTTGGGAAGCAAGTACATCGTTATTTATCTTTCCGTTCAGGCCAATAGTTGGCAGCACTATTTCTATGATGTCGTCCAGAACAAACAGGTGGATTTGTTCCTGCCCCAGGTCATCAAGTTTTTTTTGATCAACGGCTGTTCAGCCGTGGCCATCGTCCTTGATCTATACTTCTACGGCATGTTCTCTTTGAGATGGCGAACCGTCCTGACCACGGAATATGTGGCGCGCTGGATGAAGAACAATGGGTTCTATTCCATGGAAAGGGCCGCGTTGATCGATAATCCGGACCAGCGGATAGCCGAGGATATCAAGGACTTCACAAATAGTGTAATGGCCATAGTGGTAGGAATCTTTGGTTCCATAACGGCTGGCATCAGTTTTGGTTCTGTGCTGTGGAGCGCGGCGGCGCCGATACGGTTCCTGATCGCGGGATATCACATCTCCATACCCGGCGACATGCTGTGGTATTCCCTGCTGTACACGGCGCTCACCACCGGGGCCATCATCTTGGTCGGCCGCCCCCTGATTTCTCGCACCATGCGTCAGCAGCAGGTGGAGGCCGACTTCCGCTTCGGCTTGATCTACATTCGCCGCAATGCGGAACAAATCGCCTTCCTGAATGCCGCGCCGGCGGAGGTGCAGTCCCTGCGCGCGGCATTCGATCATGTCAGGAAGAATTATCACCGGCTGATCCTGGCCCAGATGGGCATCAACGCGACCCAGCACGCGTTCGACGGTGTCGGTCAAGTGCTGCCCCTATTCCTGGCTATTCCCAGATACTTCGCGGGTACGTTGACCTTTGGCGGCGTGATGGCGGCCAAGGACGCCTTCTCCCGCATGACCTCATCCCTTTCATTCTTCTATCAAGCCTTTCAGTCATTTGCCCAGCAAATCGCCAACGTCAACCGTATCTGGGCTTTCGACCAGGTGTTGGAGCGGAAGGGCGCCACCGATATCGAAATAATCAGGGACGGTGGTGACACGATTTCCACCCGGGGCCTCCGCCTGGACTTCCATGACAACGCGTCCCTGGCCATTGGGGATTGGACGATCCTGCCGGGTCAGCGCTGGGTGGTGGTGGGGCCGTCGGGAATAGGCAAGAGTTCCACCATGAGGGCCATCGCCGGCTTGTGGCCGGATGGCGCCGGGGTGGTTCACGTGCCGTCCCAGGGCCTGACCATGTTCGTGCCCCAGCGCCTCTATCTGCCCATCGGAACCCTGAAGAACGCCATCTGCTTTCCCGGCTCGCCGGAGCGGTACGATGATGAACAGGTCATCTCCTTGCTCAGCGTCGTCGGGCTGGAGAAACATGCCACGCGGCTGCATGAATCCCGCCCCTGGACGGATCAGCTCTCCCCCGGGGAACAGCAGAGGCTGGCCTTGGTCCGAATCCTGCTCTACCGGCCGGACCGCCTGGTCCTTGACGAAGCCACCAGCGCCTTGGACATGGCGAACGCGCTGCACTTCTACACCACCCTGCTTGAGCGCCTGCCGTCCGTCACCCTGATCAGCGTCGTTCATGATGAGCGCCTGACACCGTTCCATACCCATTGTCTGCGGTTGGCGGCGGATGGGGCGACGCAGGCCACGCTGCCCCCGAAAGAGGAAACAGTATGTTAAGCGCCTACATCAGCGACAGCGAGGTGGACCTGCGCGCGGCCAGCGAGCAGGCCGTCGAGCTGGCCCTGCGCGCCGGTGGCAAGGAAGCCAGCGCCAGCGCCGCCTCGGGCGGCGGGCTTCAACTCGGCCTACGGGACGGGCGGCTGGAAACGGCGGTGCGCAGCGGCCATCGCTCCCTCCATCTGACGGTCTTCCAGGAGGGCAGGGTGGGCGCCGCGTCCACCACCACCTTCGATCCCGGGGCGATCCAACGCCTGGTGGAAGAGGCGGTCAGCATCATGCGCTGGGCCCAGCCGGACGCCGACAATGGCTTGGCGGATGCCGCCGACCTGGCCCATGACGGTCCCCAGCCCCTGCGGTACGAGGCGGTCAGCGACGATGCCGCGGCCCTGGCCGAGGAAGCGCAGGGCATGCAGCGCGCGCTGCATGCCCTCGAAAAGCCGGCCGGGACGGAACTGCGGACGTCGGAAGTGGGGCTCAGTTGCTCCGAGACCTTGTCGGTGATGGTCACCTCAACCGGCTTCTGTCGCGCGAGCCTCGGCTCCAGCCAGGCGCGCTGGTGTTCGGTGACGGCGATGCGGGATGGGGCCATGGCGCGGGACTATGCGCAGTCCATGGCACGCCGGTGCGGCGACCTTGATGCGGCGCCGGGGCTGGCGGAGCGCGCCCTGCAGGGGGCTGCCGGGCAGTTGGGGGCGCGCACGGTGCCGTCCGTCACCGGCCCGGTCCTGTTCAGCCCGAGGACCGCGCAGGCGCTGATCGAGGATCTGGTCGGTGCGTTGATGGGTGCCGCCCAGTACCGGCGCGCCAGCTTCCTGGCCGGCGCTTTGGGGGAGCGGGTGGCGGCGGATCATCTGGACCTGCTCGAGGATCCGTTCGAGCCCTGGGGGCTGGCCAGCGGCGCTTACGACGGCGAAGGCGTCGCCGGCAGCCGCCGACTTATCCTCGATGGCGGCGTGGTCAACGGCTACTTCCTGAACAGTCTGAACGCCCGTCGCCTGGGGATGCGGACCACGGGCAACGCCAGCGGCCCCTACAATCTGGCGCTTTCCAGCCGCCATCCCGGCGGTGATGCCTTGGCGATGCAGCGCCATCTCGGCACGGGTTTGCTGGTCACCACGCTCAGCGGCGGACGCACCGACCCGACGACGGGGCATTGGAGCCGGGCGGTCGAGGGATATTGGATCGAGAATGGCGTCCAGCAATTCCCGGTCGCCGGTATCACCTTGAGCGGGGATATGCGCGCGATGCTGCGCGGTATCACCCATGTCGGCGATGACGTCGAACGTTTTGGCGCCTTTCACACCGGATCCATTTTGATTGACGCGATGCATATCGGAGGACGGGCATGATCAATCCGCCGCACATGGATTGGGCCCGGCGTCTAATCCTTGAGCCCAATCAGTTGGATGAGCTTGAACTGTCGCGCGCGTTGGGGCAGTTGGCGGCCGGCGCCGACTTCGCCGACATGTTCTTCGAAAGCACCAAGTCGCGTGAATGGCGGCTGGACAATGGCAGGGTTTCAGCGGGCAGCTTTTCCATCGGCCAGGGGCTCGGCTCCCGCGCTGTGCTGGGCGATCAGGTTTCCTTCGCGCATACCAGCGACCTGCGTCCGGAGGCCATCCGGTCCGCCCATCAGACAGTGCAGGCTTTGACCCGACTGGGTGGCGGGACGACGGGGGCGACCCTGGCGCCGCTGGCACCGCGGCTGACGGATCATGGGCTCTACTCCCGCAAGGACCCTTTGGCGTCCGCCGACCTGCTCCCCTGGGTTCAATTGTTGGAGGCGGTGGACATGCTGGCCAGGGCGGCGCATCCCGGCGTCCGCCAGGTCAACGCGTCCCTGTCATCGTCCCATCGGGTGGTGTTGATCGCCAATACCGATGGACAATTGGTTGCCGACGCGCGTCCGATGACGCGGCTGTTCATCAATATCGTGCTGGAACGGGGGCCGACGCGGGCCCAGGGCAGCGCGGGTGTTGGCGGGCGGTATGGGCTGGAGGGCCTGACGGATGGGGAGGTGGCGTCGGTCGTGTCCCAGGCCGTGCGTATTGCCACCGTCAACCTGGATGCGCGGCCGGCCCCGGGCGGGGTGATGCCGGTGGTGCTGGGCCCGGGCTATGCCGGTGTCCTGTTCCACGAAGCGATCGGCCACGGCCTTGAAGGCGATCATCACCGCAAGGGCCTTTCCGCCTTCGCCGGCCGGATGGGGGAACGCATCGCGCCGGAAATGGTGACGGTCCTGGACGATGGCTCACTCCCCGGCCGCCTGGGCAGCGTGGGCGTCGATGACGAAGGCACGCCGGGGCAGAAGACCGCCCTTATCGAGAACGGCGTGCTGACCGGGCTGATGCAGGATCGTCTCAATGCCCGGCTTATGAACATGAGGCCCACGGGAAATGCCCGTCGCCAATCCTATGCCCACCTTCCGATGCCGCGGATGACCAACACCTTCCTGCTGGCCGGCCAGGAGGACCCGACCGACATCGTGGCATCGGTGTCGCAGGGCATCTACGCCCCCCGCATGGGCGGCGGTCAGGTCGACATCACCAGCGGCCGCTTCAACTTCACGGCGGTGGAAGCCTACCTCATCGAGGACGGCAAGATCACCGCCCCGGTGAAGGGGGTGACGCTGGTGGGCGTGGGCCATGAGGCGCTTCGCCATATCCGCGCCGTTGGCCATGACTGGGCGTTGGACGAGGGGATCGCGACCTGTGGCAAAGCGGGCCAGACGGTGAGCGTCAGCGTGGGGCAACCAACCCTGCGGATTGATGAAATGGTTGTAAGTGGCAGTGTGTGACGTGGAGGAATCAAAAATGAAAAAAGCGACTAACGTGAATACAGCCGAGTTTGACTCAAAGGTTATTGGTGCCGAGATGCCGGTGCTGGTGGATTTCTGGGCGCCGTGGTGCGGACCTTGCCGCGCCCTGGCACCGATACTTGACGAGGTGGCCACCGATTTTGACGGCGCGATGGATGTCTATAAGGTTGATATCGAGGCGGAGCCGGACGTGGCCACTCGCTTCGGGGTGCAGACCGTACCCGTGCTGATCCTGTTCAAGGGCGGCGAGGAAATCCATCGCCGGGTGGGCGCCCTCTCGCGCACACAGCTGACAGCCATTATCGAGCAGAAATTATGACGGTAAGCACGTCTGCGTTTCACGGTCGTCCGGAACTGAAGCTGGGGCTGCTCGATCATATCGACGCGCTGATCGACCAGGGCCATATCACGGGCAAACGGAATGCCAAGTCGCTAATGGCGCTGATGTCCACCGAGTGGGAGGAGTTTTCGGCGGTCTACGGCCTGCCCCCGTCCCTGGTGCTATTGCTGGACGTCATGCCGGCCTATGCGGGCAACGCGGACGCGATCACAGCCTGGCGGGACTTGGTGGTAGCCGTCGAGCCGGGCGCGGATCTGAACCCCTCGTTACATGGCTTCCTGCTGATGATGCTGGCGCCGCCACGGGATGACATTGATCCGTCGGACATCACAGGGCGCTTGTCAAAACTTCACCAGAGGCTTTTGACCGGAGAGGTGGTGGCGCGCGCCGAATGGGCCAGCCTCCGGAACGAACTGGTGGGCCTGTCGGAAGAGAAGTTTCCGCCGGGCGATCGTCGTAAACTACAATATTCCGTCTGGGAAGCGGCAGCTTGGCCCATGAGCAGCTCCCCCAGCATATTGGTTCAGATGTTCAGAAGCTGGGGAATCCTGAGCGAGCTGGTGCCGGATCCGGAATGGTCCGACGCCGACGAGGCCCGCAAGGATCAGGTTCTCAGCCAGATTTGGCAGGAACAGGCCCCTGCGCGCACCGTAGGGGAACAGCCGAACTACCCGGCCCTGTTCAGCGCGCGTGAGCCTGACCTGGCGGGCCGGTTCGTGGCCCATCTGGACCGGGCGAACGCGGGCGCCAGCGCGCGGTGGATTGAGGCGGTCAGATATCTGGCGATGCTGTTCAGGGGGCAGATCGCCGCAAACCCGGCATGATGGGCATATTCTGAAGTGAAAAAACTGACCTATATCGGTGCCGCGGCGCTGTTGGCGCTCCTGGGTGCCCTGATAAAGCTCGCGCTTTGGCCATCGCACAACGCGCCACAATACGTGACGGTGCCGGTGAAGCGCGGGGCCATCGAGCAGACGGTCCTCGCCAGCGGCGTCCTATTCCCCAAAAAGCTGGTGAGCGTCGGTGCCCAGGTATCCGGCCAGGTGAAGCTTCTGAATGTTTCGCTGGGCCAGCAGGTGACGCAGGGGCAGTTGATCGCGGAAATCGATTCCGCGCCGCAGGTGAATGCCCTGAACGCCGCCCAGGCGGCGCTGGAAAATGTCCAGGCGGAACTGGGAGGCCGGCTGGCGACGCTGGAGCAGGCCAAGCTCAATTTTGAGCGTGAAGCCGCCATGGTGACGAGGAACGCGAGTTCGAGGTTGGATTACGAGACGGCGAAGGCAACGCTCGACAACGCGCGTGCCGGGGTCGCGTCCCTCAACGCCCAGATTGCTCAGGCGAAAGTCGCCGTCGACCTGGCCCAGGTCAATCTGCGGTACACCAAGATTTCCGCCCCCATAGACGGCACCGTCGTCTCCGTCGTGACGGAGCAAGGCCAGACCGTGAACGCGAACCAGACCGCGCCGACGATCATTCTGCTGGCCGATCTCAAGACCATGACGGTCAAGGCCAAAGTCTCCGAGGCGGACGTTGGCAAAGTGAAACCGGGTCAGGATTTGTATTTCAAGATCCTGGCGTCCAATGAGCGCCGGTTTTACTCGACCCTGCGATCCATAGACCCGGCGCCGGAGGACATCGCGGCCTCCCTGGATGCGGGGGCGGGCAGCCGCGGCGGCAGCAGTTCGGCCGCCACCACCAACCCCGTCTACTACAATGGCCGTTTCGACGTCGAAAATCCGGATGGGCAACTGCGGCCCAACATGACGGCGGAGGTCTTCATCGTGCTGGCCAAGGCGGAGAACGCGCTGATCGTGCCGTCCGCCGCGCTGGGGCCGGCCGGCGCCGGAGAACGGACCGTGCGGGTCCTCGGCGCGGAAGGCGTCTCCACGCGGACGGTGCGCGTGGGCATCGACAATAACGAGCAGGCGGAAATCCTGAGCGGGCTTGAGGCCGGCGAAAAAGTGATCGTCGGGGAAATGATGCCCGGCGACGGGCCCCAAAAACCGACACAGCGATAGGGGGCCGCGATGAACGACACGCGGCTCGAACTGACGCGCGTGACCCGGGAGTACATCTCCGGGCCGAATACCATCGCCGCGCTGCGGAACGTCTCCTTGACGATAGAACCGGGTGAAATGGTTGCCATCGTTGGCGCCTCCGGTTCCGGGAAGTCCACGCTGCTCAATATCCTGGGCTGCCTGGATCGCCCCACGTCCGGCAGCTACAGGGTGGCGGGCCAGGAAACGGGCGCGCTGTCGTCCGATGATCTGGCGCGCCTGCGCCGGGAGCGGGTCGGCTTCGTGTTCCAGCATTACAACCTGCTGTCCAGCCTGACGGCGGTCGATAACGTCTCCATGCCGGCCATTTACGACGGCCTGCCGCGCCGCGACCGGTTGCGCCGGGCGGAACTGCTGCTGGGAAGGCTTGGGCTGAAGGACAGGGCCGATCACAGGCCCCATCAACTCTCCGGTGGTCAGCAACAGCGGGTCAGCATCGCGCGGGCGCTGATGAACGGCGGGCCTGTCATTTTGGCCGACGAACCCACTGGCGCGCTGGACCAGAATACCGGTGAGCAGGTGTTGCAGGCCCTGAAGGAACTGCACGCGAAGGGGCACACGGTCATCATCGTCACGCACGACATGACGGTGGCCCAGCATGCCGACAGGATCATCGAGATCCGCGACGGCTTCATCATCGCGGATTCCGGCCGGCGGGCGATCCAGGATGAGGGCCGGCAAGATTCATCCCGCCCCCGATCATCCGGCTGGATCGGCCTGTGGCGCCATCTGGAAGCGGCCCGGATGGCGCTGGCGTCGCTGAATGCCCACCGCCTCCGCACGCTGCTGACCATGCTGGGCATCATCATCGGCACCGCGGCTGTGGTGACCGTGGCGGCGCTGGGCGAAGGCGCCCGCCTGCGGGTCATCGCCAACATCAGCACCCTGGGAACCAACACCCTCAATATCTATCCGGGGGCTGGCTGGGGCGACATGCGGGCCGGTGCCGTCGCGACCTTGAAGGCAAGCGATGTCGCCGCGTTGGGCCGCCACGATTATATCGACAGCGTTACCCCCATCGTTATCGGCAAGGGCACGCTGCGCTTTGGAAACCTGACCGCGAACGCCAGCATCAGTGGCGTGGGGAGCCAATATTTTCGGGTCCACGGGGTCCAGCTGTCTTCCGGGACGGTTTTTGACGACGACGCGGTTTCTCAACTCGCGCCCGTGATCGTTATAGACTCCAAAGTCCGCGACAAGTTCTTCGGTCCTGGGACGGATCCCCTCGGCCAAATCATTTTGGTGGGCATGGTGCCCTGCCGGATCATCGGCGTCGCCGATCAGGATAATCTGGGTTCCATCCAACTGGGCGACCTGAATGTCTGGGCGCCCTATACCGTCGTTTCCGGCAGGCTGACGGGCTCAGCCCGGCTGGATGGCATCACGGTTCGGCCCAAGGCTGGCTACACGACCGAGGTTGTGGAGCAGGCCGTAACCAAACTCCTGACGCTGCTGCACGGACGGAAGGATTTCCACACCTACAATATCGATCTGATCCGCAGGTCGATCGAGGGCGCCAACCACACCATGACCCTGCTGACGTCGATGATCGCGGTGATCTCCCTCATCGTCGGCGGCATCGGGGTCATGAACATCACCCTGGTTTCGGTGACGGAGCGCACGCAGGAAATCGGCGTGCGCCTGGCCGTTGGCGCACGTCAAAGCGATATCCTGAGCCAATTCCTGCTGGAGGCCGTCTTCGTGTGCCTGATCGGCGGCGTGCTGGGTGTCCTGAGCGCGATCGGTATCGGTGAGGTGCTGGCGAAGGCCGCCCCGGCCACGGCCATGGTGATCTCGCCGGTGACCATGCTGATCGCCTTCGCCAGCTCAACCAGCATCGGCCTCATTTTCGGATTCGTCCCGGCGCGCAACGCCGCCCGGCTCAATCCCGTTGACGCCCTGGGGAAAAGCTGATGGCCGCCGCCCTGAAACTGCTCAGACTGTTCCCCCTGGCCCTCGCCGCCACCTTGGCGGGATGCGTCGTGGGCCCCGATTTCGTGAAGCCCCGGTCGGACGGATATGCGCCGGCGCCGCATGCGGATCGTACCGCCGCTTCGGAGGGGCCTGCCGGTGCCGCCCAGGGATTTGGCGTCACCGACGACATCCAGGGCGACTGGTGGACGCTATACCATGACCGGAAGCTGGACGCCCTGATCGCCCAGGCCATCGCGGGAAGCCCGACGCTGGAGGCGGCCCAGGCGACGCTCCGTTCGGCGAGCGCCAACCTTGTCGCCGCCAGGGCGGGCCTGCTGCCCGCCGCCAGTTTGACCGTTTCGGCGAGCAAGAGCAGGACGACGGGACAATATGCGTCGACGGCGTCGCAGTACGGCGCGTCCGTTGGGGCATCCTATACCGTGGACGTCTTCGGCGGGGTCCGCAGAATGATTGAAATGCAGCAGGCGGCGCTGGACCTGCAGCGCTTCTCCGTCGAAGGCACCTACCTGACCCTTACGTCCAACGTCGTCACCACGGCGTTCCAGGAGGCGCTGCTCTCCGCCGAGAGTGCGGCGGAGGAGGAAATCCGGGCGCGCCAGGCCAAGCAACTGGAGATCATTCGGATACGGGAGCAAAGCGGCGCGGAATCGCCCGCGAATGTGCTGACGCAGGAAAGCGTGCTGTTGGGCACGGAGGCCGCGCTGACGACGCTCCGGACCCAGAGCGCGCAGATACGCCATTTGCTGGCGGTCTATCTGGGTGACGATCCCGCCACCTTCGCCGGCGGCGGCCTCACGCTTTCCGGCCTGACGCTGCCGACGGACTTGCCTTGCAGCGTGCCGGCCACGCTAACGGAGCGGAGGCCCGACATCCGCCAAGCCGAAGCGGCGTTGCACCAGGCGTCGGCGGCGATCGGCGTGGCCGTGGCCGCCCGGCTCCCGAATATCGGCCTGACGGCGGCGCTGTCGACGAATTCGGGCGCGCTTCAGACCCTGTTTTCCGGCGGCGTCATCGGTCTGGGGGCCAGCGTGACCCAGACCCTGTTCGATGGCGGCGCCCTGGCGGCGCGCGAGGACGCCAGCAGGGCGGCCTATGACGCGGCGGCGGCGGCCTATCGGCAGACCGTTCTCAGCGCCCTGCAAAATGTCTGTGACGTCCTGGCGGCGATTGAAGCCGACGCCCAGAACCTGTCGATCACGACCCGGCAGGAGGAACGGGCGCGCCAGAGCCTGGAAATATCGGAAGTCCAGTACCAGTATGGCAAGATCGGCTACGCGGACCTTCTCAACGCCGAAGAGCAATATCAAAGCGCCACCATCGCCCGCCTGAGCGCGATGGCGTCCAGGTTCTCCGACACGGCCGCCCTCTATGTTGCCTTGGGGGGAGGGTGGTGGCATCGGCGGGATGCACCGTGAGAAATCGAGATTATCCCGGTGTCATCCAGACCGGCACGCGCTACGGGAACTGATCGCCTCCGCCCGCCGGCATATTCGGCGGCGCCTGGGCAAGGACGTGAAACCGTGATCGCTTAAGCTTCAGCTTGCCTTAAGGTTGGCCAGTTAGAGAGCGGCATCGCCTTTCCCTCAGCGAGCGGTCATGCCACGTTCTCCTTCCTTTCCAATCGCCTGCCGGCGCCGTGCCGTCCTGGCCTGCGCAGCGCTTGCCGCAGGCCTGGGCTTGGCCCCGGCCTTCGCCGCGACGCCCGACCCGGCACCGACGGCGGGTAGCATCCACGCCCTGTTCCTCCAGGCGCTGGAGCGTGACCCGACGCAGCAGGCGCTGGGCGCTCGGCTGGCGGCGGCCGATGCCAGCCAGAACCACGCCGATGGCCTGTTCCCCGTGCCACCCCGGGTCCAGGCCTACAACTTGACCGACCGCGTAGCCCGCAACCGCGGCTGGCAGGAAGCGGAAGTGCAGCTGGCCCTGCCCATCTGGCTGCCGGGGGAATCCGGCGCCCTTGCCCGCAAGGCGGACGCGGAACGCCAGGTGGCCAGCAGCACAGCCCAGCGGCAGGCCCTGACCGTGGCGGGCGCCGTCCGCACCGCCGCCTGGGATCTGGCGCTGGCCCGTAGGCTGGAGGCGCTGGCCCAGGACCGGCTGGATCTGGCCATGCGGCTGGAGGCGGACATGGAGCGCGAGGTGGCGCGGGGCGGGGCAGCCCGCCTGGATCTGTCGCTGCTGCAGGCGGAGCGAGCCAATGCCGCCGCGAACCTGGAGGCCAGGCGCGGTGTCACTGCGCTGGCCCGCGAGGCGCTGGCGGCATTGACCGACAATGGCGACATCGTCGGTGACCTGGCCGAAGCCGATGCCGAGGAGACGGCGGGCAGCGACCCCCGGCTGGAGGTCGCCCGGGCCGGCGAAAGGCTGGCGCAGGAGATGGCCAGCGTCTCACGCATCGCCGACCGCGAGCACCCGGAGGTGGGTGTCATCTATCGCCATAACCGCGATACGTTCGGGGGCCCACCCAGCGATTATGTCGGCCTGCAGGTCACCGTGCCCTTCAGCGGCCCATCCTACACGGCGCGAACTCGCACGGCGGAGGCCGACCTGCGCCAGGCGACGGCGGAAAGGGTGATGGCGGAGCGGACGGTGACGGCCGGCGTGCGCCAGGCCCAGGCCGCCCTTACCCATGCCCGGGCACAAATGGCCGCCGAGACCCAGCGCCAAGCCGCCGCCGCCGATCGCGCCGGCAAGATGCAGCGCGCCCGCGCGCTGGGCGAGGCCGCCACCAGCGAGATGGTGCGCGCCCAGCAATCCTTGAACGATGCCAACATCGCCCTGGCCGAAGCGGAGATGCGGCTGGGACGCGCCCAGTCCGACCTTCTGCAGGCCCGAGGAGTTCTTCCATGACCCGTAGCCCGTTGCCCCGGTTTACCGGGCCCGCCCTGCTGGCGTTCACCTGGTTGGCCGGCGCCGCCCATGCTCAGGCGCCGCAGCAGGCGAACCCGGCGGCGCTGACCCTGACCGACACGCAGGCCAAGGCCGCCGGCGTCGAAACCAGGGCGCCACAACCCGCCCCCGATGTGGCCAGTCCCACCTATCCGGCGCGGCTGGACGTGTTCGAGCATTACAAGACCATTGTCGCCACGCCGGTGCCGGGCATTGTTGATGAACTGGTGGGTGAGGTGAACGACGCGGTGGCGAAGGGCGCCCTGCTCGCCCGCATGCATAGCCCCGATATGGCCCAGGCCCAGCGGGACTATCTGATGGCGCTGGATGCCGCGGCGCTGGCCCAGCGCGAGGCGCAGCGCGACGCCGATCTGGTGGCTGAGGGTATCATCGCCGAGCGCCGGCAGCAGGCCAGCCGCAGCGCCGCCGCGCAGGCTGACGCCCAATTGCAGGAACGCCGCCAAGCGCTGCTGGCACTGGGCCTGACCGCGGCCGAGGTGGAGACCCTGAAGCGCAGCCGCAAGGTGACGGACGGAATGGCCGTTCGGGCGCCCGAGGGCGGAATGATCCTGGACCATGGCGCCTTCCCCGGGCAGCGCATCGACAGCAGCGTGCCGCTGTACACGCTGGCCAGGCTGTCGTCCCTGTTGCTGGAGGTGCAGGTGCCGGCGGCCGTTGCCGCCACCCTTCACGAGAAAGACAAGGTGCGCCTGGCCGACGCCCCCGAGGATGCTACCGTGGAATCAATCGGCCACCATGCCGACCCCGCCAGCCAGACCGTGACTGTGCGCGTCCTGGTGGACAACCGGGCGGGGCGCCTGCGGCCCGGCCTGATGACCGCCGCCTCTTTCCTGTCAACGGGGGTGGGAACCGCCTGGTCCCTGCCGCACGATGCCGTGGTGCGGGTGGCGGGGCGGCCGACGGTGTTCATTCGCCGCGGAGACAAGGTGGAAGCAGCCCCCATCGCGGTCCTGTCGGAAACGGCGGACACCGTGGTGGTGCAAGGGCGCGGTCTTGCCGCCGACAGCGCCGTGGTCGTCCGCGGTACCGTCGTGCTGAAGGGCATGCAGGCTGGCTTGGGGGGGCAGGAATGATCGCCCGCCTCATCGAATTCTCGCTGTCGCAGCGCCTGCTGGTGCTGATCCTGATCGTGCTGCTGGCGGGCGCCGGCCTGTTCGCGGCGCGCGGGCTGCCCATCGACGCCTTTCCCGACGTATCGCCGGTGCAGGTCAACATCGTGCTGAAGGCGCCGGGCATGACACCGGAGGAGGTGGAGAGCCGCATCACCGCCCCCATCGAGGTGGAACTGCTGGGGCTGCCGGGTAAGCAGGCCCTACGCTCCACCACCAAATACGGGCTGACCAGCATCACCGTGGTGTTCGACGACAGCACGGACATTTATTGGGCCCGCAACCAGGTGGCGGAGCGCCTGCAAGGGGTACGCGACATGCTGCCTCCCGGGGTGCAGGGCGGTCTGGCCCCCATCACCACTCCGCTGGGCGAGATGGTGATGTTCACCATTGAGGGGCCAGCCAGCCTCGCGGAAAAGCGCAGCCTGCTGGACTGGGTCATCCGCCCGGCCCTGCGCACCGTTCCGGGCGTGGCCGACGTCAATTCCCTGGGCGGTTTCGTCGAGACCTTCGAGGTGGTGCCGGACCTGGTGGCCTTGGGCGCACGCGGCGTGTCGCTGGATACGCTGAAGTCCGCCATCGCCGCCAACAACCGCAACGATGGCGCCGGCCGCCTGGCGGATGGGGAGGAGGCGCTGCTGGTCCGCAGCGAGGGAAGCCTGCGTAGCCTGGACGACCTGCGCGCCATCGTCATCGCCACGCCCGGCGGCACGCCGGTCCGGGTGGGTGACGTCGCCCAGGTCCGCGACGGCGGTCTGACCCGCTATGGCGCCGTGACCCGCAGCGGCAAGGGCGAGACGGTGGAGGGCCTGGTGCTGGGCCTGCGCGGCAGCAACGCCCAGGCCGTGGTGGAAGGGGTGCGCCAGCGGCTGGCGGAGCTGAAATCCCAGCTGCCCCAGGGCATATCCCTGACCGTGTTCTATGACCGCGGCGAGCTGGTGGACCATGCCGTGGGCACGGTGACCGAGGCGCTACTGATCGCCGTGGCCCTGGTGCTGGTCCTGCTGATCCTGTTCCTGGGGGAATGGCGGGCGGCGCTGGTGGTCAGCCTGACACTGCCCCTGTCGGCGCTTGCAACCTTCCTGCTGATGCGGGCGGTGGGGTTGACGGCCAACCTGATGAGCCTGGGCGGCCTGGCCATCGCCATCGGCCTGCTGGTCGACGGCGCGGTCGTGGTGGTGGAAAACGCGGTGGAGCGGCTGAACCACGCCCACGGCCGTCCGATGTCGCCTTTGACCGTCATCTACCGGTCCATGGCCGAGGTGACAACACCGGTCGTGGCCGGCGTCAGCATCATCGTCGTCGTCTTCCTGCCCCTGCTGTCGCTGGAGGGTCTGGAAGGCAAGCTGTTCCGGCCGGTGGCCCTGGCCATCATGTTCGCGCTGGGCGCCTCGCTGCTGCTGTCCCTGACGGCGGTGCCGGTGCTGTCGTCGCTGATCCTGAAGCCGGGACATGCGGGCGAGCCGTGGCTGATCCGCCACGCCGGCCGGCTGTACGCCCCCCTGATCCGGGGGGCGCTGGCCCGCCCGGTCCGGGTGTTCATCGGCGCCGGCGTTGCGCTGGCCGCGGCCCTGGCCGTCTTCCCCCTGGTGGGCAAGACCTTCATGCCGACCATGGACGAAGGCACCATCGTCATGCAGACGGAAAAGCTGCCCACCGTCAGCCTGGCGGCCTCCACCGCGCTGGACACCCTTATCCAGCGCCGGATCATGGAGCAGGTGCCGGAGGTGGCGGGCATCGTCTCCCGTGTTGGTTCGGACGAGCTGGGGCTGGATCCCATGGGCCTCAACGAGGCCGACAACTTCCTGACCCTGAAGCCCCAGGACCAGTGGCGCCGTAAGGACAAGGCCTGGCTGTTGGACCAGCTGCGCCTGGCCACCGCCGACATCCCCGGCATCTCCTTCGGCTTCACCCAACCCATCGACATGCGGGTGCAGGAGATGGTCAGCGGCAGCCGGGGGGACCTGGTGGTCAAGATCAAGGGCGCGGACATCGCCACCCTGAACCGCCTGGCGGCCGATGTCGCCGCCGTGCTGAAGGAACTGACCGGCAGTGAGGATGTGCTGACCACCCTGAACGAGGGCATGCAATACCTGACCTTGCGCCTGGACCCACTGGCCATCGGGCGGTTGGGCCTGACGGTCGATACGGTGGAGGAGGCGTTGCGCAGTCAGCTTGAGGGCACCCAGGCCGGATCGGTCGTGCGGGGAAACCGCCGCACGCCCATCCTGATCCGCGGTCCCGCCGATCTGGCGCGTGCGCCGCAGGTGTTCGCCAACCTGACCTTGCCCATGCCGGACGGCCGCCTGATCCCGCTGTCGGCCGTGGGACGCGTGGAGCGGGTGGACGGCCCCGTGCTGCTGAGCCGGGAGGAGGCACGACGCCAATCAGTGGTGCGCGCCAACGTCCGCGGCCGGGATCTGGTGGGATATGTCGCGGACGCCCGCGCCGCCATCGCCGCCAAGGTGAGCGTGCCGGCCGGGTACGAGCTGGCCTGGGGCGGCCAGTTCGAGAACCAGCAGCGGGCCGCGGCCCGCCTGGCCATCGTCATCCCTTGCTGCCTGGTGGTGATCTTCGTCATCCTGTACGGGACCTTCGGCACGGCGCGCCAGGCCCTGCTGGTGCTGGGCAACGTGCCCTTCGCCCTGGTGGGCGGGATCATTTCGCTGTGGCTCAGCGGGGAATACCTGTCGGTGCCGGCGTCGGTCGGCTTCATCGCGCTGCTGGGCATCGCCGTGCTGAACGGCGTGGTGCTGGTGGCCTGCTTCAACCAGCTGCTGGCTCGGGGTGTGCCCATTGTCGAGGCGGTGCTGCAGGGGGCCCAGCGGCGCTTGCGCCCCGTGCTGATGACGGCCACCATTGCCGCCTTCGGCCTGCTTCCGCTGCTGTTCCAGACTGGCCCGGGGTCCGAGGTGCAACGCCCCCTGGCCATCGTGGTCGTGGGCGGGCTGGTCAGCTCCACGGTCCTGACGCTGCTGGTCCTGCCGGCGCTTTACCAACGGTTCGGGCTGCCCCGCCCGAGGAGGGTCACGCCATGACAAGCCCGTCTTTCCCTTCCGTTGCCCCCGAAGCCGTCCATATTCTGCTGATCGAATGTTATGCGGAATTCGAGGCGGGCATGGTTGATGTGCTGCTGGATGCCGGGGGATTGGTTGACCGCTTCAGCATTTCAGCGGTGCGGCTCTACGGGCGCGACCTGTCCCTACCCACGCCGCGTGACCGGGTGGTAGGCTCACGCCCCGGCCTGCGGGCCGTGGTCGAGGTGCGGGGCGACGTCCAGGCGGTGGTCGGCCGCCTGCGCCACCACCTGGGCCGTGCCGGCCTGTCCATCCAGGCGTTGCAGGGCCAGCCCCTGATGGCGGCCGGGCCAGGCGCGATGGGGGCATGAGGCCATGCGGCTGCTGCTGGTGGAGGATGACACCCGTCTGGCTGAGTTTCTGGCCCAAGGGCTGGCGGAGGCCGGCTTCGTCGTCGACACGGTGGCCGAGGCGGGGGACGCGGAAGCCGCGCTGGACACCGTGCCCTACGACCTGCTGATCCTGGATCTGGGCCTGCCGGACGGCGACGGCATGGACCTGCTGGCCCGCCTGCGGGCACGGGGGGAGATGCTACCCATCCTGGTGCTGACGGCGCGAGGGGCGCTGGCCGACCGGGTGAGCGGCCTGAACCGCGGGGCGGACGACTATGTGTTGAAGCCTTGCGCCACGGAGGAACTGGTGGCCCGGGCAAAGGCCCTGCTGCGGCGGCCCGGCGGCGCGCTGGGTGCAGTGTTGACCCTGGGCAATTTGCGCTTCGACACCCTGGCCATGGAATGCGCGATGGAAAACCGGCCGCTGGATCTGTCACGGCGCGAACTGGCGGTCCTGGAAACCCTGCTGCGCCGGGCGGGCCGCGTCGTGCCCAAACGGGTGCTGGAGGAAAAGGTCTACGGCTTCGACGACTCCGTCGCCTCCAATTCCATCGAGGTGCATATCTCGCGCCTGCGCCGCAAGCTGGAGGCGGAGGGCGCCACCGTCCGCGTGCACACGTTGCGCGGCATCGGCTATATGCTGTCCGAGGAAAAATGACCCGGCCTGCCCCGTCCCTGCAATGGCAACTGATTTCGCGCGTGCTGGCCCTGACCCTGGCGCTGACCGTGCTGGGCAGCGCCGCGCTGGTGCTGTTGTTTCAGAACACCGTCGACAGCTTGCGCGACCGCAGCCTGCAGGGCCAGGCGGCGGACATCGCGCACCACGCCGCCGTCGCAGCCGACGGTACGGTTACGGTACGGCTGCCGCCGGCGCTGGAAGACAGCTATCGCGGTTCGCGCGGTGAGTTCATCTACGTGCTGCTGGACGCGGACGGCCGGGTGGTGGTGGCGTCCGACGGCGTCTCCGCCCCCTTGGTCGCCCTGTCGCCGGCGCGCGAAGCCCGGTTGTTCCAGATGACCAAGCAGGGACGCATCTTCTATGGTGCCAGCCAGCCGATGTCGATTGGTGGACGGAATTACTGGGTGCAGGTGGCGCAGGGGCCCAGCCATCACAACGTGCTGGAGGACAGCCTGCTGACGGCCATCGTCAACCAGGGTGGCTGGGCAATCCCGCTGTTCGTCCTGCTGTTCCTGGGGCTGACCGCGCAGACGATCCGATCGGGCCTTAAACCGCTGGTGCAGGCGTCGGAACTGGCGGCACGCATCTCGCCCACCAATCTGGAGGTGCGTCTGCCCCTGCGCCGTATGCCCAAGGAGGTGATTCCTCTGCTGCAGGCGGTGAACGGTGCCATCGATCGCCTGGCCCAAGGCCTGCGGGAGCAGCAGCGCTTCACCGCCGACGCCGCGCATGAACTGCGCACCCCGCTGGCCGTCCTGCGCGCGAACCTGGACCGGTACCGGGGCCAGCCCTGGGTTCCCGGCCTGCTGGTGGACGTTGATCGCATGACGCGGGTCGTGCAGCAATTGCTGGACGTTGCCAGGCTGGAAGAGGGTGCCGTCGGCGCACCGCAGTCGGATGTGGATTTGGCCGACCTGGCGGCGGAGGCCGCGGCCTCGCTGGCGCCGGCGGCGATCGAGACGGGGCGGTCGTTCGATCTGCGGGAGCAGGGGCCGAACCGGGTGGCGGGTTACCCCCACGACATTTATTCCGCCCTGCGCAATTTGATGGAAAACGCGCTGGACCACACGCCGGCCGGCACGATGGTGGAGGTCGATGCCACCGTACCCGGTATCGTGCGGGTTCGGGACCATGGGCCCGGCGTGCCGGCGGACCAGCGGGCCCATGTCTTCAGCCGCTTTTGGCGGGCCCCAGCGCGGCGCACCCTGCCGGGGGCCGGGCTCGGCCTGTCCATCGTGGCCGAGGTCATGCGCCGCCATGGCGGCAGGGTGGAGATAGAGGACGCGCCTGGCGGGGGTGCCGTCTTTGCCCTGATCTTCAGTCATGAGACCTGGGCGTAGGCCGCACTCGGGTCCCCCTCCACAGCCTGTCAAGACAGTTGCGGGCCAGGCATTTGAACCTGCGAATGAATGGAGCGGGATTGGAGCAAGGGCTTCAATCGGAAGAGGGCCGAAAACTAAGATTTCATGTTGGTATCTAACCAAGGCCGCCGATAGAGATTTTCTTCGTCGGCGTTGCCCTGTCGGACTCCAAGGCGAAGGTCAAAATCCACTCCCTTGATTTGAACAATATTCGGGTGTCAGCAAGCAAAGTATACGCAATTTGACGTATTAGGATTTCATACCGACGCCCCCACCATTCCCCCGAAACCGATACCGGGGCCTGAAGCCCGGGAAATATCATCGAACGGGACGGGGAGTGGCATCATGATGGGGATTATCAAGGGTCCGCGGGAACGGGCGACGTTGACCTTGCGGACCGGGCTGTTGGCCACGGCGTTGGTTCTGCCGGCCGCCGGTTCCGCCTGGGCGGGTGAGACCATCGCCGACGGCGACAAATCCATCACCGTGGGGCTGGGTTTGCGCGCCAGTTTCACCAGCGTGGAGGATGGGGCGCCCGACGGCAAATCCCGTTCCGCCGATTTCAACCTGGACAGTGTGCGCCTGTACATCAGCGGCCAACTGACACCGATCATCAAGGCCACCTTCAACACCGAACGTGACGGCAATGGCCATGTCGAGGTGCTGGACGGCTATGCCCAGCTTGAGCCGATGGATGGCGTCAATCTGTGGGTGGGTCGCATGCTGCCGCCCAGCGACCGCGCCAACCTGGACGGCCCCTATTACCTCAGCACCTGGAACTACCCGGGCACGGTGTCGCAATATCCGGCCAAGTTCGCCGGCCGGGACGACGGCGCCACGGTCTGGGGCAAGCTGTTGGACAAGAAACTGGTCTATTCCGTCGGCGCGTTCGAAGGACACAACCGGATCAGCGGCGCCAGCAACCAGTCCGACAACCTGCTGTACGCCGGCCGCGTCGCCTATAACTTCCTCGATGCCGAGCCCGATCCGGGCTACTACACCAGCAGCACCTATTACGGGTCCGTCGACGTGCTGACCCTGGCCTTCGCCGGCCAGTATCAGAAGGATGGCGTCGGCACCGTGGGTCGGCACGGCGACTATGGCGCTTGGAACGTGGACGGCCTGTTTGAGAAGAAGCTGGACGGCTTGGGCGTGGTGACGCTGGAAGGGGCCTACTACCAGTACGACACCGGCGGCGTGGCCGATGTCGCCCCCGGATTCGGCGGGGCCGGCGCCTTCGACAACGTGGGTGGATTGGTCCAGGGCAAGGCCTATCTGGTCAGCGGCGCCTTCCTGTTTCCGGCCAAGCTGGGCTGGGGCCAGGTGCAGCCCACGGTGCGCTATCAGCATTTCGACGCCGATCTCACCGGCATTTCCACCAGCCAGACGGATGTGGGCCTGAACTACGTCATCTCCGGCCACAATGCCCGCGTCAGCGCCGACTATGTCATCACCGACACCACGGGCAAGCCGTCCGGCAACGCCGTCGTCCTGGGTCTTCAGGTTCAGTTCTGACGGCGGCGGCCGCCGGCCTCCCAGCCCAAGGCGCCATACGTCAAACGCCCCCTACGGTGGCGGGCGGCGGCCCGCTACCCTGGTCCTTGATTTGGCCACCCCATCGTCCACACTTCCGGGCTTGCCATGGGGCGGGGAGCGGGGAGGGAGTGTGGCCATGATGGGCGGGACGGCGGGGGCATGAGCGCGCGGCAGCGGATCGTCAGGGAACGGCGGCAGTACAACCAGCTGGCCGCCAGCCAGACGCTGGAGGATTACGCCCTGCGCTTCACTGCCACGCGGGCACGGCGCTGGTCGTCGTTCCGCGTGGCCAACACCGCCTTCGGCGCCATCAGTTTCCTGGCCTGCGAGGCCATCGGCGGCAGCGCCACCCTGACCTACGGCTATGCCAACGCCAGTGCCGCCATCCTGGCCGTCGCCGTCCTGATGTTCCTGGTGGGCTTGCCCATCACCTATTACGCCGCCCGCTATGGTGTGGACATCGACCTGCTGACCCGCGGCGCCGGCTTCGGCTATCTGGGGTCCACGCTCACCTCCCTGATCTACGCCAGCTTCACCTTCCTGCTGTTCTCCATCGAGGCCAGCATCATGTCGGCCGCGCTGCAGATGGCGCTGGGCATCCCGCTGTGGCTGGCCCACATCGTCAGTTCCCTGGTCGTCATCCCCATCGCCGTCTATGGCATCCGCCTGATCAGCCGCATGCAGCTGCTGACCCAGCCCCTCTGGCTGCTGCTGCAACTGGCGCCTCTGGCCTATCTGGCGCTGAACCACGGCGCGGATTTGGCGGCCTGGCGGGACTTTCCCGGCGCGTTGGGCCATGCCGACGGCCATATCGACCCGCTGCTGTTCAGCATGGCGGCCAGCATGCTGCTGTCCCTGCTGCCCCAGATCGGGGAGCAGGCGGACTATCTGCGTTTCCTGCCCACCCTGCGCAAGACCGGACGCTGGGCCTGGTGGGCGGCGCTGATCACCACCGGGCCGGGCTGGGTCGCCATGGGCGGTCTGAAGCTGCTGGCCGGGTCCTTCCTGGCGGTGGTGGCCTTGCGCCACGGCCTCTCGGCGGAACAATCGACCCAGCCGACGGAGGTGTTCTACATCGCCTTCCAGGAGATGCTGTCATCGCCTACGGCCGCCCTGGTGCTGACCGGCATCTTCGTCGTCGTCTGCCAGATCAAGATCAACGTCACCAACGCCTATGCCGGGTCCATCGCCTGGTCCAACTTCTTCTCCCGCCTGACGCACAGCCATCCCGGCCGCGTCGTCTGGCTGGTGTTCAACGTCATCCTGGCCCTGATGTTGATGGAGCTGGGCATCTTCCGGGTGATCGGCGGCATCCTGGGCCTGTATGCCAACTTCGCCGCCGGCTGGATCGGGGCGCTGACCGCCGACCTGGTGGTCAACAAGCCCCTGGGCCTGAGCCCGCCGGGCATCGAGTTCAAGCGCGCCCACCTCTACGACATCAACCCGGTGGGCGTGGGCGCCATGGCCCTGTCGGTCGTGGCCTCCACCCTCGCCTCGCTGGGCGCCTTCGGGCCGCTGCTGGGGCCCTTGCCCCACGCCATGGCGCCGTTCATCGGCCTGGGCGTGGCCTTCGTCACCGCCCCCCTGATCGCCAAGGCCACCCGGGGCCGCTTTTACCTGGCGCGGCCCGACACCGACCTGCCCGCCGACGCGGCGGAGGTCCGCTGCGTCATCTGCGAGAACGTGTTCGAGCGGCGGGACATGGCCCATTGCCCCGCCTATGCCGGGGCCATCTGTTCCCTGTGCTGTACGCTGGAAAGCCGCTGCCACGATCTGTGCAAGAAAGAGAGCCGCATCACCGACCAGCTGGCCCGTCTGATGGAGGCCCTGCTGCCCAGCCGCATGGCGGGCGGCGTGCGCACCCGTACCGCCCGTTTCCTGGGGGTGATGGCGGTCTTCACCCTGGTCAACGGCGGCCTGCTGTCCTTCATCGGCATGCAATATGGCGCTGCCGTACCGGAGGTGCGCGGCGTGGTCGCCACCACCCTATGGATCGTCTTCTTCGCCCTGCTGATCGTCTCCGGCGTCGCCGCCTGGCTGCTGGTGCTGGCCCTGGAAAGCCGCCGCGTGGCGGAGGAGGAGACGGCGCGCCAGACCGGCATGCTGATGGAGGAGATCGAGGCGCATGAGCGCACCGACGCCGCCCTGCAGAAGGCCAAGGAGGTGGCGGAGGCGGCCAACGTGGCCAAGAGCCGCTATATCATCGGCATCAGTCATGAGATCCGCACGCCGCTGAATGCCATCTTCGGCTATGCCCAGTTGCTGGAACGCGACGCCAGCATCCGCAACCCCGACGGGGTGCGCGTCATCCGCCGCAGCGCGGAACACCTGTCCAACCTGGTGGACGGCCTGCTGGACATCAGCAAGATCGAAAGCGGCCTGTTGCGCCTGACCCGCGACAAGGTGCGGCTGGTGGAGTTCCTGGACCAGATCGTGGACATGTTCCGCCTGCAGGCCGCCGCCAAGGGCATCCAGTTCCATTACGACCGTCCGGCCTACCTGCCGGCCTTCGTTCATACCGACCAGAAGCGCCTGCGCCAGATCCTGATCAACCTGCTGTCCAACGCCCTGAAATACACGGTCCAGGGCCATGCCACCCTGCGCGTGCGCTATCGCAGCCAGGTGGCGGAGTTCGAGGTGTCGGACACCGGTTTCGGCATCCTGCCCGAGGACAGGGAGCGCATCTTCGAACCGTTCGAGCGGGGGCGGATGGCCAACGCCCGCGCCGTACCCGGCACCGGCCTGGGCCTGACCATCACCCGCCTGCTGACCCGCATCATGGGTGGGGAGATCGCCGTCGCCAGCACGCCGGGGCAGGGCAGCACCTTCACCGTGCGCCTGCTGTTGTCGGAGGCGCAGTCCGGCCCGGACGACCCGCCGGCGGCCCGGACCATCCACGGCTATGCAGGCCCGCGCCTGCGGGTGCTGGTGGCCGACGACGACCCCGACCATCTGGCCCTGATCCAGAACCTGCTGCGGCCGCTGGACTTCCTGCTGTTCGACGCCCGCGACGGGCGGGAATGCGTGGACCTGGCGCGGGAGTGCCGGCCGGACCTGGCCTTGCTGGACATCTCCATGCCCCACATGACGGGGTGGGAGGCGGCGGCGGCCCTGCGCGACCTCGACCTGCCGCGTCTGAAGATCATGATGGTCTCGGCCAACGCCCACGACTACACCCCCGGCCGCGCCGCCACAGGCGGGGAGGATGGCGGCAGTGCCGCGCACGACGCCTTCGTCATCAAGCCGGTGGACATGGACGTGCTGCTGGAACGCATCGGCGCGCTGCTGGGCCTGGAGTGGCTGTACGCCCCGGCCGCAGCACCCGCGCCCGCCGCGCCCCCCGATGTTCTGCCGGCCCTGGCCCAGCCGCATCTGGAAGCGCTGTGGCAGCTGGGCCGCATCGGCCATGTGCGCGGCATCGAGGCCAAGCTGCGCGAGCTGGAGACGGAGGACGTGGCCACCGCCGCCTTCGCCGCCCAGCTGCGCACTCTGGTGCGCGCCTTTGACCTGAAGCGCTATATGGCGGTGCTGGAGGCGGCACGGACGCAGACGGGAGGGAGTGATGGCAGTACAGGTGATGGACAGGACCGGGTGGAGCATGGCCATGACTGATGCCCTCCAGGCCACTCCCGGTCGCCGGGACACCGTGCTGGTGGTGGACGACACGCCGGAAACCCTGGGCTTCCTGACCGACGCCCTGGATCAGGCGGGCCTGACCGTGCTGGTGGCAACGGACGGCGAAAGCGCCCTTGCGCTGCTGGAGCAGGTGACGCCGGACCTGGTGCTGATGGACGCCGTCATGCCCGGTCTGGACGGGTTCGAGACCTGCCGCCAGCTGAAGCGCGATCAGGCCCTGGCCCACCTGCCCGTCATCTTCATGACCGGCCTCAGTGAGACGGAGCATGTGGTGCAGGGCCTGCAGGCCGGCGGCGTCGACTATGTCACCAAGCCCATCGTGGTGGATGAGCTGATGGCCCGCATCCGCGTGCACCTGGCCAACGCCCGCGTGGCCTATGGCGCCCAGGTGGCTCTGGACACCACCGGCCGCTATCTGCTGGCGACCGACGCCCGCGGCACCCTGCGCTGGTGCACGCCCCAGGCCCAGCGCCTGCTGGCGGTCTTCTTCCCCGATGATGGGTCCGGCGGGAACACCCCCAACCGCCTGCCCCCGGCGGTGGCGGAGCGTCTGGCCCAGCTGCGCCGTGACAGCGCGCCGGCCATCCTGATCGACGGCCCTGACGCGAACGATACCCGCCGGCTGGAGGTCGCCTACCTCAGCCAGACGGAACCCGACGAGTTCCTGTTCCGCATCAGCGAGACTGGCGCCGGCCGCGCGGAACGCGCCCTGCAACAGGCCCTGGGCCTGACGGCGCGTGAGGCCGAAGTGCTGGTGTGGATCGCCCACGGCAAATCCAACCGCGACATCAGCGACATCCTGGGCATCAGCCCCCGCACGGTGAACAAGCACCTGGAACAGGTGTTCGTGAAGCTGGGGGTGGAGAACCGGGCATCAGCGGCGGCCGTGGCGGTAAGGGTGATGGCGGGATAGAGGTCCCATCGCAATCGGATAAGCTTCATATCGGCCCACATTGCTGCGGGAGACGTTAACGCCTAAACTTTCCATCACGCATCATAATTGGAGTATGCCGTGGCCAGCCTTACTATCCGAAACATGGAAGAACCGTTGGAGAGCCGCCTACGGGCCCAGGCGGCGGACCATGGACGCTCGATGGAGGAAGAGGCACGGCACATCCTTCAAGCCGTTCTGGTCCATGATCTGCCGCCGGCCCCGGCTGATTTGGCAGGATCGATCCGCCGTCGCTTCGCCCCGTTTGGCGGCGTGGAGCTGGCGTTGCCGCCACGTGAGCCGTTACGTAATCCGCCTAGCTTCCCGGAATGATTATTCTTGATACCAACGTGTTATCGGAGCTGATGCGTCCGGCGCCATCGGATGCTGTTTTGCGTTGGCTTGGCCAACAACCCCCGTCCTTATTGTTCACCACCACCATCACCCAGGCTGAAATTCTATCAGGCGTCGCCCTGCTCCCAGAGGGACGTCGGCGGGCTGGCTTGGAGAATGCCGCGCTACAGATGTTCGTCGCCGACTTCGCCGGCCGAATATTGCCCTTCGACACTCAAGCCGCGATTTCATTCGCGGGCATCACCACAGTGAGACGCCAGGCTGGGCGCCCCATCTCCGCCCTTGATGCCCAAATCGCAGCGATTGCCCACTCGCTCGCCGCCACAGTAGCAACACGTAATATCGATGATTTCTCGGGCTGTGGCGTGTCGCTGGTCAATCCATGGGCTCCCTGACTGAGCCTCAAATATTCACCAAGTGCGCCACCTCCGCCGCCGTCTTCTCGCGTGTGCTGCCGGCGCGGATGATGCGGCCACGTTGCATGACGCGGTAGCTGTCGGCGAAGGACCAGGCGAAGTCCAGGTACTGCTCCACGATCAGGACGGTGACGCCCAGGTCGGCGCGGATGCGGCGCAGGGCGTCCTCGATCTGCTGGACCACGGAGGGCTGGATGCCCTCCGTCGGTTCGTCCAGCAGCAGCAGGCTGGGCTGGCCCGCCAGGGCGCGTCCGATGGCCAGTTGCTGCTGCTCCCCACCGCTGAGCACGCCGCCCTTGCGGTTGATGATCTGCGCCAGCTTGGGGAACAGGTCGAAGATGTGGTCGGGCACGCCCGCCTTCATCGCCCCGCCGCCGCGGCCGGCCAGGGCGGACAGGCCGGTTTCCAAATTCTCCCGAACCGTCAGGTGGGGGAAGATGTGGCGGCCCTGGGGGACGTAGCCGATGCCGGCGCGGGCGCGCTGGTGCGGCCCCAGGGCGCTGACGTCCCGGCCCTGGAAGGTCATGCGGCCGGTGGTCAGGCGCTGGGCGCCGATGATGGTTTTTAGCAAGGTGGTCTTGCCCACGCCGTTGCGGCCGATCAGCGCCACGGCGCCGCCGGCGGGCACCACCAGGTCGATGTCCCATAGGACCTGGCTCTGGCCATAGGATGTCGCCGCCCCGGTGAGCGTCAGCAACGGTTCAGCCATGATGGGTGTCCTCCTTGGCGCGGCCCAGATAGACGGCGGCGACGTCCGCGTCGGCGCGGATGGCGGCCACGCTGCCTTCCTTCAGGAACTGGCCCTGGTGCATGACGGTGACGCGGGCGTCCAACTGCTCCAGGAAGCTCATGTCATGGTCGATGACCAGGACGGCGTGCTGGCCCACCAGGCGGCGGATCAGGGCCGCCGTCTGGCTGGTCTCCGCCGGGCCCATGCCGGCGGTGGGCTCATCCAGCAACAGCAGGTCGGCGCGTGTGGCCACCACCATGCCGATCTCCAGCCATTGCTTCTCGCCATGCGCCAAATGGCCGGCGGGGGCGGCGGCACGGTCGGCCAGACCGATGGTCTCCAATATGTCGGCCACGCGGGCCTTCTCCTCCGCCGCCACGCCGTGGCGGAAGGTTGACCACCAGCGCCGGTCACGCTTGGCGGCGATCATCAGGTTGTCCACCACCGACAGGCCGGGCAGCACGCCCGGCGTCTGGAACTTGCGGCAGATGCCCCGGCGCACGATCTCATGCTCCGGCAGGTGGGTGATGTCCTGGTCCTTGAAGATCACCCGGCCGCTGGTGGCCCGCACCCGGCCGATGATGGCGTCGCACAGGGTGGACTTGCCCGCCCCGTTGGGGCCGATCAGCACCCGCAGGGTGCCCCGGTCCAGGGTCAGGCTGAAGCCGTTCAGGGCCTTGAAGCCATCGAAGTCCACCGTCACCCCATCCACCGCCAGCAGCAGGGTGCTGGCGGGGGCGGTGGTGCCGATATGGGACGCGGTCGCCTGCGCGTTCATTTCGCTTCACCCATGATCAAGGTTTTCAGCCGCCGCCCCCAGGTGGTGCCACCGGCGTCGGCCACCAGGCCGGCCAGGCCGCCAGGCAGCAGGGTCACCACCAGCACGAACACCAGGCCCAGGGCGTAGAGCCACAGGTCGGGGAAGGCGCTGCTGACGCCATCCTTGGCCAGGTTGACGGCCAGGGTGCCGGCAATGGCGCCGGCCAGGCTGTTGCGCCCGCCCACCGCCACCCAGATGACCATCTCGATGGAGGGCACCACGCCCACCAGCGCCGGCGACACCACGCCGGCGTGCAGGGTGAACAGCGCTCCGGCCAGGCCGGCCAGAACGGCGCCGATGGTGAAGGCCACCACCTTGAACGGCGTGGGGTCGTAGCCCAGGAAGCGGATGCGGTTCTCACCATCGCGGATGGCGCGCAGCAGCGTGCCGTAGCGCGACGTCATGAGGGCGCGCAACGCCACGAACACCCCCACCACCAGGGCCAGGGTCAGCCAGTACAGGCCATGCGCCGCCGCCGGCGTGCCCAGATCCACCCCCATCACGGTCTGGAAATCCGTCAGGCCGTTGAAGCCGCCGGTGGAGGGTTGCTGGCTGATCAGCAGGGTGGCGAAGGCCAGCGCCAGCGCCTGGGTGATCAGGGCGAAATAGACGCCACCCACCCGCCGCCGGAACACCGCCCAGGAGAACAGGGCCGCCACCACGCCCGGCACCAGCACCACGCCCAGGATGGCGACCAGGGGGCTTTTGAACGGCACCCACCACCAGGGCAGGGCGTCCAGCCCGCTCCACACCATGAAGTCGGGCAGATCGCCGTCGCCCAGCGCCGCCAGCTTCATGTGCATGGCGATGGCATAGCCGCCCAGGCCGAAGAACACGCCCTGGCCCAGGCTCAGCACCCCGCCCTGGCCCCAGACCAGCACCAGGCCCATGGCCAGCAGCGCCATGGCCAGGAAGCGGGCCAGCAGGTTCAGCTCATAAGCCGACACCAGCCAGGGGGCCAGCGCGGCCAGAGCCACCACCGCCAGCGACAGGGCCATGGGCCGGCCCAAGGTGACGCCCGCCAGGGGCCCCGACAGCGGCGTCCCTTTGCGCATGCTCATATCCATGCCGTCCTCCTTCATTTGGCGCCTCACGCGTCCAGCGCGCGGGACCGCACGGCCACCACCCCCTGGGGGCGGAACTGGATGAAGCCGATGACGAACAGCAGCAGCAGCACCTGGGCCAGGCTGACGTCGACCAGGATTTGCACCAGGGCCGAGAACAGCCCCACGATCAGCGAGGCGATGGCCGTGCCCTTCAGGCTGCCCAGGCCGCCCAGCACCACCACCAGGAAGGCCGGCACGACATAGCTTTGCCCGACATTGGGGGTGACCGGGCCCAGCAGGGCCAGCACCACGCCCGCCAGGCCGGCGATGCCGGTGCCCAGGCAGAATACCGACAGGTCCACGGCCCGCACGTTGATGCCCGCCGCCGCCGCCATGCCCCGGTCCTGGTTCACCGCGCGCACCAGCAGGCCGATGCGCGTCCGCGCCAGCAGAAGGCTGAGCGCGCCCATGACGGCGAAGGCCACGGCCAGGATGAACAGGCGGGTGGCGGGGATGGTCAGGCCCGCGAACTGGCCGGAGGAAACCGTGTAGGCATGGTTCAGCCACTCCGGCGCCCGCACGTCCACGCCGATGGCGCCGAAGATGTTGCGCGCGGCCTGCTGCAGGATCAGGCTGACACCCCAGGTGGCCAGCAGCGTGTCCAGCGGCCGGGCCGACAGCCGCTTGATCAGCGTTGTCTCCAGCACCGCGCCCACGGTGGCGGCGCCCAGGAAGGCCACGGGCATGGCGGCCAGGATGCCCAACGGCCCCGGCACCACCTGCAAGGTGAGGTAGGCGAGGTAGCCGCCCAGCATCAGCATCTCGCCGTGCGCCATGTTGATGACGCGCATGAGCCCGAAACTCAGCGCCAGGCCCAGGGCCGCCAGCACGTAAAGCGAGGCGACGCTGAACCCATTGAAGACCTGGCCAGCGATAAGGGGCCACTCGCTCATTTGTTTCTCCCTCAGACGCCGGGCGGCCACATCCGTGGCCTTGGCTAATCCTCGCTGCGCCCTGCGGTGCTCGCTCCAGCGCCCGCAGTCGCGGGCTACAACGGCATGAGGACATCCTCATGCCGTCGTTTGTTTTCTATCAGCTCGCCGGGCACTTCTTGCCCGGGAACACCAGCGGGTCATAGGGATCGGGGTCGATGGTGCCCTTGGACTGCCAGATGATCTTGAACTGGCCGGTGGGGTCCAGCTGGCCGATGTAGCCGGTCTGCACCAGGCTCTGGTTGGCGGCGAACTTCACCTTGCCCATGGCGGTGTCGAGATAGTCCAGCGTCACCGCCGCCGCGCGCACCTTCTCCGGATCGAAGCTGCCGGCCTTTTCCACCGCCGCCTTCCAGGCGTAGACGTCGACATAGCCGTGGACCATAGGGTCGGTGACGGCAGCACCCGCGCCGAACTTGGCCTGGTAGGCGGTCACGAACTTCTTGTTGGCGACGCTGTCCAGGCTCTGGAAGTAGTTCCACGCGGCGTAGCTGCCCTCCACCAGGCTCGGGCCCATGGCCACGGCCTCCTGCTCGCCGATGCTGAAGGACATGACGGGCAACTTGGCCGAGGGCAGGCCGGCGGCGGCCATCTGCTTGAAGAAGCTGACATTGCTGTCGCCGTTCAGGGTGCTGAAGATGATGTCCGGCTTGGCCGCCTGCACCTTGGCGATGACGGCACTGAAATCCGTGCCGCCCAGGGGCACGTATTCCTCGCCCGCCACCTTCAGCTTATCGGCGTCGATGTGCTTTTTCAGGATCAGGTTGGCGGTGCGGGGGAAGACGTAGTCCGACCCGATGAGGAAGTAGCTTTTATAGCCCTTCTCCACCGCCCATTGCAGGGCCGGCAGGATCTGCTGGTTGGGTTGGGCGCCGGAATACATGATGTTGGGCGAGCATTCGTTGCCCTCGAACTGCACCGGGTACCACAGCAGGCTCTTCAGCTTCTGGAACACCGGCAGCATGGCCTTGCGGCTGGCGGAGGTCCACCCGCCGAAGACGGTGACCACGCCGCCATCCTGCACCAGCTTGGTCGCCTTCTGGGCGAAGATGGCGGGGTCGGACGCGCCGTCCTCCACCACCGGCTCGATCTTCTTGCCCAGCACGCCGCCGCTGGCGTTGATCTCCTCGATGGCCAGGATCTCGGCGTTCTTCACCGTGACCTCGCTGATGGCCATGGTGCCGGTCAGCGACTGCAACACGCCCACCTTCACCGTGTCGGCGGCCCGGGCCGTCATCGGCACCGACAGGCCGGTCGTCGTCAAAAGCACCGCCGCAACCCCGGCCCACGGGTACATCCCCCTCATCGCCATCCCCTTTTCTTTCGCTGCGTCCCGTACCACCCGGTGGGCGGCGGTCACGGAGGGCAGGCTAGGCCGGGGCACCGGGGTGGGGTATGGGGTGTTTGACGTAGAGGGGCGCGGGGATGTTGCCCGCATGGCGGCCCGGTGCTCCACCTGCCCAGATTGCATTGCGTTCGCGATGCCGGATCGTGGCGTTAACCATATATCTTTTGTATGTATGCCACTAATCGCATAAACAACTTGGCTATATTGGCAGCATAACTGCCGTACACTTCCGATATTGTCAGCAAGCTGCGCGCTCAGGTTGCGTTATGGTCGCGCTGCAGGACGCTCCACCATCTGTTGAGCGGCCGGCGGCGCAGTCGCAACCAAGGCAGGAGGCGGGGCGTAGCGGACGGTCTGTGTCCCCTGCGTCTCGGCCCAATGACACTCCACCCCATGTTCCGATGCGCCCAGGATAAAGCCATAGGTTCCAGGGGCATGCAGCATGGGTTCTCGGGTCGGGATGGGGGTGCGGGGGCGGATCTCGCCGGGTGGTGGGGTTCAAATCGAAGGGCGTGCTGATTCCGCTCAAGGAATGTCGCGGAATGCCCGGCCCGGTGGCCGGGCGCTGCTGCTGGCCGGCACCGCCATGGCCCTGCTGGCCGCGACCGGAACGGCCCGCGCCGGCAATGGCCCGGCGCTGCCCACGGGCGGCACCTTCCAGGCGGGTTCGGGCACCATCTCCGGCGGGGCTGGCAGTCTGACCATCAACCAGGGCAGCCAGCGCGCCGTCATCGACTGGAAAAGCTTTTCCATCGGCCAGGGCGGCACCGTCAGCTTCAACAACGGCAGCGGCGCCACGCTGAATCGCGTCACGGGTGGCAACCTGTCCACCATCCTGGGCACGCTGAAGGCCACGGGCACGCTGTACGTCATCAACCCGGCGGGCGTGGTGGTGGGGGCCAGTGGCGTGGTGGTCACGGGCGGCAGCTTCACCGCCAGCACCCTGGACATCGCCAACGACGCCTTCATGGCCGGCGGCACCCTGCTGTTCAAGGGCGACACCGATGCCGAGGTCAAGAATCTGGGCAAGATCTCCGCCACCGGCGGCGACGTCTTCCTGATCGCGCGCAACGTCACCAACGACGGCACCATCACCGCCCCCAACGGCACCGTGGGCCTGGCCGCCGGCCAGCAGGTGCTGCTGAAGGACGGCGATGCGGGGGAACGGGTCTACGTCCAGGTCGGCGGCGGCGATGTCACGAACACCGGCGCCATCGCGGCGGCGCAGGCGGAACTGAAGGCCGCCGGCGGCAACATCTATGCCCTGGCCGGCAATGGCGGCGGCGCCATCCGCGCCACCGGCACCACCGTGAAGGACGGGCATATCTGGCTGTCGGCCAGCGGGTCGACCGAGACGGCCACGGACCAGGGCGGCGCCGTCACCGTCGCCGGCACGGTGGCCGCCACCAACGCCGACGGCACGGGCGGCACCGTCACCGCCACCGGCAAATCGGTGGCGGTGCAGGCCGGCGCCGTGGTCGATGCCAGCGGCACCACCGGCGCCGGCGGCACCATCCTGCTGGGCGGCGACCGCCAAGGGGGCGCCGATGCCGCCACCAAGCTGGTGAAGCAAACCGTCGCCACCGCCGCCCAGACAAGCGTCGCGGCGGGCGCCACCCTGAAGGCCGACGCGGGCGCCACCGGCAATGGTGGCAGCGTCATCGTCTGGTCGGATCAACAGACGGGATTCGCCGGCACCCTCAGCGCCAAGGGCGGCACCCGGACCGGCAACGGCGGCTTCGCCGAAGTGTCCAGCCACAAGCTGCTGGACTTCACCGGCGCGGTGGATTTGACCGCCCCGGTGGGCAGTGTTGGCCAACTGCTGCTGGACCCGGAGAACGTCACCATCTCCACCGGCAGCAATTCCAACAGCAGCCAGTCCAGCGGCACCTTCACCCCCACGGGCAACAGCTCCGTCATCAACACGACCACGCTGCAAAACGCCCTGGCCACCGCCGACGTCACCGTCACCACCGGCAGCATCGGCAGCCAAACGGGCGACATCACCGTCGCCAACAACGTGACTTGGTCCGCCAGCCACAGCCTGACGCTGTCGGCCTATCACAGCATCATCTTCAACGGCGGCACGATCAGCCACACCGCCGGGTCCGGCGACGTCACCCTGCGGGCCGACAACACCGGCACGGGCAGCGGCACCGTCACGTTCACCAGCGGTGGTGTCGCCATGACCGGCAGCAGCGGCTCGGTGAACCTCTACTACAACCCCGCCAGCTATGCCTCCCCCACCAGCTATGCCGGCAATGTCGCCTTGGGGTCGGGTGCCCTGACGACCTACATGTTGGTGAACACCGCCACCAACCTGCAGAATCTGTCGACCAACCTGTCCGGCACCTATGCCCTGGGCCGGGATATCGACGCCAGCGGCACCGCCGCCTGGAACAGTGGCGCGGGATTCGCCCCCATCAACAGCTTCTCCGGGACGCTGGACGGCCTAGGCCACACCGTCACCGGTCTTACCATCAACCGCCCCTCCACGACTGCGGTGGGCCTGTTCGGCGACACGCCGACAAGCAACGGGCCCACGATCCGCAACCTGGGTCTGGTGGATGTGAACATCGCCGGTTCAAACCGTGTGGGCGGCGTGGTCGGGCGCGCCAACGGCGGCGGGTCCCTGACCAACGTCCATGTCACCGGCTCCATCACCGGCTATGGCGATTTCATCGGCGGCCTGATCGGCCAGGATGACCAGCAGTCGATCAGCAACAGCTGGACCGATGTCACCATCACCGTCCCCAAAGGCTACAGCGGCAACGGCGTGGGCGGCCTGGTCGGTTGGCAGCGCTCCGGCTCGCTGACCAACGTCTACGCCCTGGGCACCGTCTACGCCCCGGACGCGAGCCAGGTCGGCGGCCTGGTGGGAACGGACGGCTTCATCGGCTTCGGCCAGGGTGCGGCCGTCACCAACGCTTACGCCACCGGCAATGTCACCGGCAACGATGCCGTCGGCGGCCTGATCGGCATCGCCGAGGGCGGCAGCATCACCAAGACCTACGCCACCGGGTCCGTCACCGGCGTCACCAACCTGGGTGGTCTGGTGGGCATCAACGCCAACCCCATAACCCTCAGCTGGGCCAGCGGCAGCATAACCCGCAGCAGCGGCAGCGCCACCAGCGTGGGCGGCCTGGTGGGCACCAACGGCGACAGCGTCAGCACGGGCAGCATCGCCACCAGCTATTGGGACAGCTACACCGCCGCCGGCCTGTCGGCCGCGGGCGCCACCGTGGGCGGCAGCACCAGCAGCGCCACCGCGGTCACCAGCGACCCGGCGCAGTCGGCCGCCAGCAACTATGCCTACAAGGCCAGCGCCTACGGCGCCTTCAACTTCACCACTGACTGGTGGTTGAGCGACGGCGGCACCCGGCCTCTGGGCCTGTGGGAATATTCACTGACCGTCAGCAACGCCCACCAATTGCAGCTGGTCGCCCACGACCTGACGGCCAGCTATACCCAGAGCAACGACATCCGCATGCCGGCCCCGACCGCCAGCGGAATCTGGAAGTCCACCACCGGCAGCGTCCCCGCCGGCTTCATCCCCCTGGGCACCCCGTCGACGCCGTTCAGCGGCACCTATAACGGCCAGGGGTATGCCATCGATGGGCTGACCATCAACTACGGTGGCGGGAGCAACACCTATATCGGCCTGTTCGGCGGCAACACCGGCACCCTCAACAACATCGCCCTGACCAACGTGGCCATCACCGTCACCAACGCCGACAGCCATGTCGGCGCGCTGGTGGGCGCCAACGGTGGCGGCCAGATCACGAACGCCTATGTCTCCGGCACGTTGACGTTCAGCGGCGGTGGCGGCTACGGCGTCGGCGGCATCGTGGGGATTCAGTACAATGGCGGAACCATCACCGGTTCCACCTCGATGGCCGACGTCAATCTCAGCTTCGTCAATGGCGGGCAGGGTTATGCCGGCGGCGTTCTGGGCGTTACCGCCGACCTGAGCGCCACGGCCATCAACACGTCCTACGCTGGCGGCACCATCACCGTCACCGGTGGCGGCGGAGTCGGTGGCCAAGCCCTGGCGGGTGGCCTGGCGGGGATATCCACCAACATCTCCAACAGCTATTCCACCGCCACCGTCACGGAAACCTCCGGCAGAAGCGTGGATGAAATAGGCGGCCTGGTGGGCCAGAGCGCCACCGGCACCATCAGCAACAGCTACGCCAGCGGCACCATCAGCGCGCCGGGCACGAAGATCGGCGGCCTGATCGGCTTCAACGTCAGCGCCACCATCAACAATTCCTATTGGGACAAGCAGACCACCGGCCTATCCAGCGGCACCGGAAGCGGCAGCGCCACCGGCATGACCGGCCGCACCACCGCCGAGATGGCGGTTCAATCCAACTTCAGTGGCTGGGATTTCACCAACACCTGGTATCTGCCCGCCGGCCTGTCCCGCCCGGTCCTGCGCGCGGAGGCCAGCACCACCATCCGCAACGCCCATGAATTGCAATTGGTGGCCCTGGCCCCCACCGCCCGCTACACCATCGCCAACGATATCGGCTTGGCCACCCCCCTTGCCAACACCGCTGACATTTGGAGCGGGGGGTTCGTGCCCATCGCCAACTTCTCCGGCGAGCTGTCGGGCCAGGGCCACACCATCAGCGGTCTGACCATCACCAGTAGCGCTGCCAATAAAGGCCTGTTCGCCACGACCACCGCCTCGGCCAAATTGGCCAATCTGGCGCTCACCAACGTCTCCGTCTCCGGTGGTAACAATGTGGGCGCCCTGGTGGGCTCGGCGACCGGCACCACCATCAGCAACATCACCGTGTCCGGCACGGTCAGCGGCGCCAGCCAGGTGGGCGGCGTCGTGGGCAGCACCACCGGCGCGATCAGCTACACTGGCATGTCGGGCACGGTCAGCGCCACCGCCGACAGTGTCGGCGGCGTGGTGGGCTTCACCAATGGCGCCATCGCGGACAGCTGGTCCACCGCCACGGTCAGCAGTTCGGGCACCAGCAGCCACGGCCTGTACGTGGGTGGCCTAGCGGGGCAGAGCACCGGCACCATCGACCGGTCCTGGGCCTCTGGCTCCGTCAGCGGTTGGACCGACGTTGGTGGCCTGGTTGGCCTTGCCAGCGGCGCCATCACCACCTCCAGCGCCAGCGGCGCCGTCACCGGTGGGGGCAGCGTGGTCGGCGGGCTGGTGGGAAACCTGTATGGCACCAGCCTGACCAACACCTACGCCACCGGCGCCGTCACCGGCTATCAGGAGGCGGGCGGCCTGGTCGGCATCATCCAGGTGGCGGGCTCCAGCATCAACAACAGCTACGCCAGCGGCGCGGTCAGCAGCACCAGCGGCAGCGTCTACACCAGCGGCCTGGTGGGCCTGTCCAGTGTGACGTTCACCGCCAGCAACTCGTTCTGGGACGTCACCACCACGGGGCGGAGCTATGGCGCCGCCAGCGGCGGCAGCGGCCTGACGGTGGCTGGCTTCACCGGCCTGACCGGCACCCAGGCATTCAGCAGCAGCACCACCCCCATCAGCGGGTGGGATTTCACCAACACCTGGTACATGGTGGACGGCAGCACGCGGCCCCTGTTGCAGGCGGAGGCCTCCACCACCATCCGCTCGGCCCATCAGTTGCAGCTGGTGAACCTGCACCCCACCCTCAACTACACCCTGGCGAACGACATCAACCTGGGCAGCGCCCTGTCCGCCACCGGGGAGGTCTGGAGCAGTGGCGGCTTCTCCCCCATCGATAACTTCGGCGGCAGCTTCGCCGCTACGTTCAATGGCGGCGGCCACACCATCACCGGGCTGACCATCAACCGGCCCGGCACCAGCGATGTCGGCCTCTTCACCCAACTCTCCGGCTATGTCCATGACTTGACGCTCAGCGCCGTCTCCATCACCGGCGGCAGCAATGTCGGCGCGTTGGCGGGGTCCGCGAGCGGGGGAAACATCACCAAGGTCACGGTGACCGGCAGCATCACCGGCAACAGCACCGTCGGCGGATTGTTGGGAAGCAGCGGCGGCCAGCTGCTGCAGACCAAGGCGGATACCCTGATCACCGCCAGCGGCACCAACGTGGGTGGCCTGGCGGGCAGCAACAGCGGCACCATCCAGGACAGCTATTCCCTGGGCGGCATCCGCACGACGGCTGGCGGCAGCGGACAGGCCGTCGGCGGCCTGGTCGGCAGCAACAGCGGAACGATCCAGGACGCCTATGCGCAGACGGCCCTGCTGGGCGCGGTCCGCGCCAGCGGCTCGGCCGTGGGTGGCCTGGTGGGCAGCAACAGCGGCACCGTCGCCAACACCTACAGCATCGGCGCGGTGGTCACCACCGGCACCCCCACCCTGGGCGGCCTGATCGGCAGCAACACCGGCACCGCCACCAACAGCTTCTACGACACCGAAACCTCCGGCCTGTCCGCTGGTGTGGGCAGCGGCACGGCCACCGGCGTCACGGGCAAGACCACCGCCCAACTGCAGACGCGCAGCACCCTCACCGGCGCCGGGTGGGACTACACCACGCCCGTCTGGGGCATGGTCGACGGCACCACGCTGCCCTACTTCACCTGGGAACATTCGGGCGGAGTCCAGATTGTCACCGGCACCGCCTACAGCAACGCCGCCGGCAGCAGCTTCGCCATCGCCAACCGCGTCAGCGCGCTGACCAACGGCACCAGTCTGGGCAGCGGCTTCGCCGGGGCCAACGGCTATTACTACATCCTGGCCGATGGCAGCCCCATCACCGGCGGCAATTTGGTCGCCTACCTGAATCCGGCGCTGGGCAACACCACGCTGGGCAATGCCGTCCGCCTGACCACCAGCGGGGGCACCACCACCGGCCTGACCGTATTGGGCAACACGGTGCAGATGACCAGCGACGGCCCGGCGGTCAGCACCAGCGCGCTGGCCAGCGCCCGGCCGTCCGGCATCGATTCCAGCCTGCTCTACACCGTGTCGGGCAGCACCATCACGCTGTCCGCCAACGCCAGCCTGGATATCGAGGCCGGCAGCCGCGCCATCACCGTGGACGACGCCCTGACGGTCAGCGGCACCGGCACCCTGACGCTGGCCAGCACCGGGACCAGCACGCAGTCGGCCGCCATCACCACGCCCAGCCTGCTGCTGACCGGCAGCGGCGGCGTCTGGCAACTCGGCAGCCTGTCCGGCGGCAACAGCATCAACAGCATCGGCACGCTGGCGGCCAACACCGGCTCGATCCTCATCGGGTCCGGCAGCGCCTTGGCGGTGGGCACCGTGGGCTCCATCAACGGCATCACGCTGACCGGCGGCCTGGGCTTCACCGGCGCCAGCACCAGCGTCACCCAGACCCAGGCGATCAGCGCCGGCGGCCTGGCGCTGGAGGGCGGCAGCTACACCCTGACCAACACGGGCAACGCCTTCACGCATTTCACCGCCAACGGCGCCACCTTCAGCGTCACGGCCGCCGGCACCGTCACCGTCGACACCGTGACCGCCGGCGGCAGCAGCTACAACGGCCTTATCCTGAGCGGCACGGCCAGCAACAGCCTGACGGCCGGCGGTGACCTGACGGTGGCGACCCCCAGCAACACCGCCAACCTGGCGGCTGGCGGGACCCTGACCCTGACGGCCGGCGGCGATCTGACCATCACCGACACCAGCCTGACCATCGCTTCTGGCACTGGCGCCAGCACCCTGACGCTAGTGGCCGGCAACAACGTGACCTTGCAGGGCACCTCCAGCGCCATCACGGTCAGCGGCATCGTCGGCGCCGGGCTGAACCTGTCCCTGTATGCCGACAGCGACAACAGCGGCGCCGGCGGCATCACCCTCAGCCGCGTCAACGTTCTGACCAAGGGCGGTACCCTGGCCCTGGTGGGGGGCCCCGTCGTCAGCGACCCCACGACCGCGGGCAACGCCCACAGCACGGGGGTAAGCGCCACCGACGATGCCGCCATCGGCATCACCAACAGCACCATCAGCCTGGAGGGGGGCAACGCCGTCCTGAAGGGCGACGGGCAGGCCAGCGTCACCGGCACCTCCTCCGGCATCGCGCTGACCAACAGCAGCCTCACCACCACCGTCACCGGCACCCTGACGCTGACCGGCAGCGCCACGACCAGCACCGCCGCCGGCGCGCATGCCGGCATCCAACTGGTGGGCAGCACGCTGCAGACGGCGGCCGGGGCCATCACCCTGACCGGCACGGCGGCGGCGGGCCCCAGCGGCAATACCGGCCTGCTGGTGAACGGCGGCGGCGTGACCGCCACCACCGGCGGCATCACCCTGACCGGCATGGGCACGGGCGGCACCGGCCTGCGGCTCTACGGCGAAACGCTCAGCACCACCAGTGGCGCCATCGCCCTGACGGGCAGCGGCACCACCGGCGCCGGCCTGGTGCTGGGCGATGGCACCAGCACCGCCGCCAGCATCGGCGGCGGCACGCAGACCGGCGCCATCACGCTGACCAGTGACGACTTTGCCCTGTCCAGCGGTGCCGCGCCCACCATCACCACCACGGGCACGGTGACCCTGCGCCAGCAGTCCGCCGACCGCGCCCTGGCCGTGGGCGGCAGTGTGACCGGCGCCGACGTGCTGAGCGCCGCCGGCATCAACGGCGTCACCGCCGGCACCCTGGTCATCGGCCGCACCGACATCAGCGAGACAGCCGGCTACACCATCGCCGGGGCCATCGCGCCCACCAACGTCACCACCCTGTCGCTGGTGACGGGCGGCGCCATCACCCAGTCCGGCGGCGCCAGCATCACCGTCCCCAACCTGGCCGTGAGCGCCGCAAGCGACATCGGCCTGGCCACGGCCGCCAACAGCGTCGGCACCCTGGCCGCCAGCAGCAGCGCCGGCAGTGTCAGTTTCAAGGATGCGGGCGCGCTGACCATAGGGACGGTGGACGGCGTCACTGGCGTCAGTGGCACCACCATCGCCCTAACCGCCGGGGCGAATGGCTTGCTGACGGTAAACCAGGCGGTCAGCGGCACCGGCGTCACCTTGAGCGCCGACCGCATGGACCTGGCCAGCACCGTGACCGCCACCGCCGGCGGCACCGTCACCCTGGTCCCCGTGACCAGCGGCTGGGCCGTCAACCTGGGCAGTGGCACCGACGCCACCGCCAGTACCCTGGAACTGTCGGCGGCGGAATTGGATCGTGTCACCGCCGGCACCCTGGTGGTGGACCCGCCCGTGTCCGGCGACATCGTCATCAGCGCGGCCATCGCCCCGGCCCATGCCAGCACCCTGGTGCTGGAGGCCGGTGGCACCATCACCCAGGCCAGCGGCGCCACCATCACCGTGGGCAGCCTGGGCCTGAACGCCGGCGGCGCCATCACCCTGACGCAGGCCAACAGCATCGGCACCCTGGCCGCCAGCAGCGGCGGCGCCTTGGCCTTCACCAACAGCGGCGCCCTGACCATCGGCACCGTCGGTGGCATCACCGGCATCACCGCCACGGGTGCCGTGACCATCACCATCGGTGGGACGCTGACCGTGGCCAATGCGGTGACCAGCCAGGCCACCGGCGACGCGGTCACCCTGTCGACCACCGGGGCGTTCGTCAACACGGCCGGGTCCGGCGCCATTGCCGCGGCCAGCGGCCGTTGGCTGGTCTATTCGGCCAATTCGGCCGGTGACACCTTCGGTGGCCTGGACAGCGGCAACAGCGCCCTGTGGAACCGCACCCTGGCCTCCGGCGCCGTTGCGGCCAGCGGAAACCGTTATGTCTTCGCGGAACAGCCTACCCTGGTGATCACCGCCAGCGACCTCACCAAAACCTACGGCCAAGACGTCAGCGGCACCTTGACCTACACCCTGTCCGGTGGCGCGGCTGGGGTGGCGCATGCCTATCTGGCGGGGACCAGCCTCGGCACCGCCCCGACGCTGACCTCCACCGGGGCCGGCAACGGCGCCAACGTTGGCGGCTACACCATAACGGCCAGCGGGGCCACCACCACCGACGGCTCTGCCATCAGCTATGTCGCGGGCACGCTGACGGTGAACAAGGCGCCCCTGACGGTCACGGCCAACAACGCCACCATCACCTATGGCCAGAGCCCCAGTCTGGGCGCCAGCTACAGCGGCTTCGTCAATGGCGAGACCGCGGCCAGCCTGGGCGGCACCCTGACCATCGGCGGTGCCGGCACCAGCGCCGGCAGCTACACCCTGACGGCCAGCGGCCTTACCAGCGCCAATTACGACATCAGCTATGCCGCCGGCACCCTGACCGTGAACAAGGCCGCCCTGACCGTCACCGCCAACAACGCAACCATCACCTACGGCCAGACGCCCAGCCTGGGCGTCAGCTACAGCGGCTTCGTCAACGGCGAGACCGCCTCGGTCCTGGGCGGTAGCCTGGCCATCGGCGGGGCGGGCACCAATGCCGGCAGCTACACCCTGACCCCGGCGGGCCTCACCAGCGCCAATTACGACATCAGCTATGCCGCCGGCACGCTGACCGTGAACAAGGCCGCCCTGACCGTCACCGCCAACAATGCAACCGTCACCTACGGCCAGACGCCCACCCTGGGCGCCAGTTACAGCGGCTTCGTCAACGGCGACACCGCGGCTAGCCTCGGCGGCACCCTGACCGTCAGCGGTGCCGGTACCAACGCCGGCAGCTACACCCTGACGGCCAGCGGCCTTAGCAGCGCCAATTACGACATCAGCTATGTCGCGGGCACGCTGACGGTGAACAAGGCCGCCCTGACCGTCACGGCCAACAACGCCACCGTGACCTACGGCCAGACGCCCAGCCTGGGCGTCAGCTACAGCGGCTTCGTCAACGGCGAGACCGCCTCCGTCCTGGGCGGCAGCCTGGCCATCGGCGGGGCGGGCACCGACGCGGGCAGCTACACCCTGACGGCCAGCGGCCTCACCGCCGCCAACTACGCCATCAGCTATGTCGCTGGCACGCTGACGGTGAACAAGGCCGCCCTGACCGTCACGGCCAACAACGCCACCGTGACCTACGGCCAGACGCCCAGCCTGGGCGCCAGCTACAGCGGCTTCGTCAACGGCGAGACCGCCTCGGTCCTGGGCGGCAGCCTGGCCATCGCCGGGGCGGGCACCGATGCCGGCAGCTACACCCTGACCCCTGGCGGCCTCACCGCCGCCAACTACGCCATCAGCTATGTCGCTGGCACGCTGACGGTGAACAAGGCGCCGCTGACCGTCACGGCCAACAACGCCACCGTGACCTACGGCCAGACGCCCAGCCTGGGCGCCAGCTACAGCGGCTTCGTCAATGGCGAGACCGCCTCGGTCCTGGGCGGCAGCCTGGCCATCGGCGGGGCGGGCACCGATGCCGGCAGCTACACCCTGACCCCTGGCGGCCTCACCGCCGCCAACTACGCCATCAGCTATGTCGCTGGCACGCTGACGGTGAACAAGGCGCCGCTGACCGTCACGGCCAACAACGCCACCGTGACCTATGGCCAGACGCCCAGCCTGGGCGCCAGCTACAGCGGCTTCGTCAATGGCGACACGGCCTCGGTCCTGGGCGGCGGCCTGGCCTTCGGCGGGGTGGGCACCAACGCCGGCACCTACACCCTGACCCCGGGTGGCCTCACCAGCGCCAACTACGCCATCAGCTATGTCGCCGGAACCCTGACGGTGAACCGGGCGCCCCTGACAGTCACCGCCAACGACGTCACCGTCGCCTTCGGCGGTACCCCGGCTTATGGCGCCACCTACACGGGCTTTGTGAACGGTGAGACCAGCGCCGTCCTGGGCGGCAGCCTGGTCTACAGCGGTGGTGGCACGGCCAGCGGCACCTACACGATCACGCCGAGTGGGCTGACTTCCGGCAACTACCTCATCACTTACGCCGCCGGAACCCTGACGGTGCAGGCCGTCACAATGCCCCAGGTCCCGTCCTCCACCCATTTCGTGGACCAGCCCTCTGGCAAGGTACCCTTCACCCCAACCCAGCCGCTGGTGGGCTCCGACTACTCCCAGGGCAGTTACCGCGTCATTTACCTGGCGCCCCCGGCCCTGGCTGGCGGCACCATCACCAATACCTCGACCTTTTCCGCCGCCCACCAGGATGGGACGGACGAGACTGAGTTCGAGATCGCCAAGCGGTGGCGCTGAAGCCCGCCATGAACGCCCCTACCAAGCCGTCAGACAACGCCCCCATGACCAGGAAATCCATGTCCGTTTCACCGGCACGCGTCCTCTCGGCCCTGCTCTCGGCCGGCCTGTCCCTGACCGCCGTGCAGGCGCAGGCTCAAAGCTATGAGCGCATCGCGCCCAAGGAGCCGCCGGCCAAGGCGCCGGCGGAGCAAGCGCCGCAACCGCCCATGCCGCCGGCTCCCGCGCCCGAGTCAGATCGGGTGATCCTGCCCCAGTTGAAGGGCCTGGTCTTCGTCCCGACGCCGGCCGCCGTTCAACCCGGTGGCAGGGCGATAACCGGCGTGGACACCGGCCACATCGATATCCTGGACCGTCCCGGCTTTCGCCCGATCGCGGAGGCTTACATCGGCAAGCCGCTGCGCTTGGCCGACCTGAACGAACTGGCCCGCCAGATCGTCGCCTTCTACCGCGACAACGACCACCCCCTGGTCGACGTGTTGGTGCCGGAGCAGGACATCGACAACGGCACCGTGCAGGTGGTGGTGCGCGAATTCACCGTGGGCAAGGTGGCGGCCGAGGGCAACGAGTGGTTCGACAGCGCCCTGCTGACCCGCCACATCGGCGTTGGCCCGGGGGACCGGGTGGAGGGCGAGCGCTTGCTGCGCGAGGTCAACGGCCTGAACGAGAATCCTTTCCGGCAGGTTGACCTGGTCTATCGCCCGGGGTCCGCGCCGGGCACCACCGACCTGGTGTTGTCCACCCGCGACCGCTTCCCCCTGCGCGTCTATGCCGGCTATGACAACAGCGGCGCGCCCAGCACGGGACGCGACCGTTGGAACCTGGGTTTCAACTGGGGCAATGCCTTCTGGCAGGATGAGCAGCTGTCCTACCAGCTGACCACCAGCAATGATTTCTGGCATGACCGGCCGGGCGGGCGGAACGCGTCCTTCGTCGGCCATTCCCTCAGCTGGCTCGCGCCCTTGCCCTGGCAAGACCGCCTGATGATCTTCGGCAGCTACGAGGAAAGCGTGCCCAATGTGGGCAACGACTTCGGCCTGGTGGGCAAGAGCGGCCAGGCCAGCCTGCGCTATCAGATCCCGCTGAAGCGTACCGAGCAGTTCGCCCATCAGCTGGAATTCGGCTACGATTTCAAGACCACCAACAACAACCTGGCCTTCGGTGGCGTCCAAATCTCGCGCACGGCCACGGAGATCAACCAATTCTCCGCCAACTACAACGCCACCCTGGGTGACGCCTGGGGCAGCACGGGGTGGAGCAACACCCTGGTGTGGAGCCCTGGCGGCCTGACCGGCGACAACACCAATGCCGCCTTCCAACCGGGGGACAACCAATCCGGCCGGTTGGGCGCCAAGGCCAATTACCTGTATGTCCGCAGTGAACTGAACCGCCTGGTCAAGCTGCCGGAGGACGCGGTCTGGGCCACACGGGTGGTTGGGCAACTCAGCAACCGCGCCCTGCTGGATACCGAACAGCTGGGGGCCGGCGGCGCCGACATCCTGCGCGGCTATGATGAGCGCGCCGTGAATGGCGACCAGGGCGTGCTGATCAGCACGGAGCTGCGCAGCCGCGCTTTCAAACTGATGCAGCGGGGTCCCGATGACGCCCTGCAGTTGCTGGCCTTTGTCGACTACGGCAGCCTGTGGAATCGCAATACCCCGGCGGGCGAAAGCGACAACGTCAATCTGGCCAGCACCGGAGTGGGCCTGGGCTACACCTACGGCACCTACCTGACCGTGAAGTTCGCCTACGGCTGGCAGTTGCGCAAGCTGCCGGGCGCTGCGGAAAAGGGTGAACTGAGCCACGTGTCCGTGACACTGAGCTATTGACGCGCCTTCTCTCGTGCGATGGACGTCAGCGCAACACCGCGCTGGTGTCGGCCAGGCGCACGTCGTGCATCTGGTTCAGGTAGGCCTCATAATACCCCTTGTGCGAGGCGCCGACGATGGCGAGCAGGCGGGTGCCGGGATGCTGGCCCAGGACATCGCGGATGTTCGCGACCATGCGCAGGTTCCGCGTCTCCCAGTACCCGACGTAATTCCGGCCGTATCCCTGGGGGGAGGGTTCGCGCAAGGCGGCGCCGAAGTCGGCTTGATAGGCTTGCAGCGCGGCCTGCGGCGCGTTGTAGGCGCGGTACAGGGTCATCAGGCCATCTGGTTTGGCGATGCCTGCCTCCAGCCGCTCATCCGCCGCCCGGCGCGCCTTGGCGACGGGATTGTCCCAGGCGTGCGTGATCGCGGCGGCATAGGCATTGGCGTCCGGCGGATCGGGAAAGTCGGCGCTGTGGTCGTCCACGCTCCACAACCGCTCCAATCCCAGGCGCGCCGCCAGCACGGCCGAGATAAGGTTGGTTTCGTTGCGGCGATCCTTGGCCCGGTCCAGCGCCGCCACGAGCTCGAGCGTCAGCCCGTCGCCGTCGTGCCGCTCCTCCGCCGGCAGGCGCAGCCATTGCACCAGGGCGGAGCTCCGCTCCCCCGCCGCCAGGAAGATGGCGGCCAGGTGTCGCCGGTCGGCGGGGGTAGGGGCGGCCGGCCAGGCAGCCAGCAGCCGTTCGGCCTCCGCGTTGGCGGCGGGCACGTCCAGTCCCGTCGCCTGCCCGGCGGGGCCGGGGTCTGGGCAGTAGTCGGCGACGGTTGAGGCATAACGGGTGGGATAACGGCGCAGGCTGTCGCACTGCAGGCCGGACATGTCCTCGGTCGCGATGGCGTCCGGATGCCAGGCAGCCAGGCGGGCCAGCAGGGGTTCCAGCATGTCCGGCCGAAGTTCGCCCTTGAGCCCCGACAGATGCGGTGTGCCCAGCACCAGCACCTCGTTGGCCTTGCCCGCTGGCGGTCCCTTCAACTGGTCGGGCTTGAATGAGGGGTGGTAGTCCGTCGCCCCGGTCCTGGCATCCGCCGGGATGACTTTGGCGACTGCCAGGACGCCGACAAGCAGGGCTAAGCCCAGGCAGGCCGGGCGGCGGCGGATTTGTTTCATGATTCCCCCAAAGGACCGTATAGCGCGTCCGCCATCATCCCGATCGTCCCGGCGTCATGAAAGGGCCGCTTTGGCGTCGGTCGCCCGGTCCGCCCCTGATCCGCCGCGCGTCCAACACCGTATCGTCCGGTGCCGGGGACAAGGGGCCCTGGGGCACGGCTGGAAAGGGTTTGAGATGTGGAGACGGATTTGCGCCGCGCTGTTGTGCGCGCCCCTGCTCAGCAGTTGCGCCGGCATGGCGCCCAAGGATTTCGCGGACGGCACGCCCCCCTTGGTCCTGGAGGATTATTTCACCGGACACACCAAGGCCTGGGGGCTGTTCGAGGACCGCTTCGGCAAGGTGCGGCGCCAATTCACGGTCGATATCGAGGGAACGCGCCAGGACGGCGCCCTGATCCTGCACGAACGCTTTCTGTACAACGATGGCGAACGGGAGGAGCGAACCTGGACCGTACGGCGGGTGGCGCCGGACCGCTATGAGGGGACGGCCGGCGATGTCGTGGGCGTGGCCCGGGGTGTGGCGTCGGGCAACGCCTTCAACTGGGCCTATCGCCTGGACCTGAAGGTCGGTGACGGCACGATGCGCGTCGCCTTCGACGATTGGATGTTCCTGCAACCCGGCGGCGTCATGCTGAACCGGGCCCATGTCACCAAATGGGGCGTTGAAATCGGATCGGTCAGCATCTTCTTCCAGAAGGCACCACCGGATGAGGGGGCCTCAACGACCCCATTCCAGCAGTAGAGGCTTGGTCGGGGGCGCGGAGTTTCCACCGCGCGCCCCGGCCAGCGCAGACGTGATCAGGCGGCCCGCAGCTTGGAGAAGAAGTCGGCCACCGCCTCCTGCAGGCGGGCCGATTCCTTCGCCAGGCTTTGCGAGGCGCCCAGCACCTGGACGGAAGCGGCGGCGGTTTCCTCCGACGCCTCGGCCACGGCGCCGATGTTGTTGGACACCATCACCGTGCCCTTGGACGCCTCTGTCACGTTGCGGGTGATCTCCCGCGTGGCGGCACCCTGTTCCTCCACCGCCGCCGCGATGACGGAGGTTCCGGCACCGATATCGCGGATGGTGGACTGGATTTGGCGGATGGCGCTGACGGCGTCCGTCGTCTCCTGCTGGATGGCCGCCACCTGGGTGCCGATATCCTCGGTCGCCTTGGCGGTCTGGTTGGCCAGGGCCTTCACCTCGGTGGCGACAACGGCGAAGCCCTTGCCGGCTTCACCGGCCCGCGCCGCCTCGATGGTGGCGTTCAGCGCCAGCAGGTTGGTCTGGCTGGCAATTTCACGTATCAGGCCGATCACCGCCTCGATACGCTGCGCACCCTCGGCCAGGCCGTTGACAGTGGCGTCGGTTTGCTCCGCCTGTCGCACCGCCTGGTCGGCCACCGTGGCCGACTGCATGGCCTGGCGGCTGATCTCCCCGATGGAGGCGGTCAGCTCCTCCGTCGCGGCGGCCACGGTCTGGACGTTGGAAGAGGCTTCCTCGGCGCCTGAGGCCACGGCCTGGACCTGGCGGCGGTTGCCATCCACGATCTGGGTCAGGCGGCTGGCCGTCTGGCCCAGTTCCTCGGACGCGTGGGCGACGAAATTCACCAGCTCGGTGGAGACCTTGTCGAATTCTTCGATGTACTGCTCGCGCAGGCGCACGCGCTCCTCACGGCGCAACTGCTCCTGCCGGGCCTCCTCCGCCAATTCGTCGGCCCGGATCATGCTGTCACGGAAGACGGCGACGGCGGCGGCCATGCGGCCGATCTCGTCCTGGCGGTCGGCGCCGGGGATGTCAACCATCAGGTCATGGTCGGCCAGGCGGCCCATGGCGCCGGTCATGTCGTTCAGCGGCTTGGACACCAGGCGGATCAAGGCGTAGCCGGCGGCGCCGCCCAGGGCCAACGCCAGGACCAGCGCGCCGATGACCACGGCCTTCGCGCTTTCATAGCTGTCGCGGTTGGCCTTGGCCGCCAGGTCGGCGCCCTTCATGTTGACCTCGGCGTCCGTCTTCAGCGCCTGGCGCAGCTTGGTGAAATTGTCGATCATGGCGCCACGGAAGAAGGCGATGGCCTCATCCATCTTGCCGTCGTGGGCCATGGCCAGCAGCTGCTGATGCATGTCCAGATAGGACTTCCAGAGGCGCTGGATATCATCGGCCGCCGCGCGTTCGTCGCCCGCGCCGATCAAGGGCGTGTAGGCGGTCCAGGCCTTGTCATAGTCGGACAGGGTGGCGGCGAAGCGCTTTTCCACCTCATCCCGCATGGCCGGTTCCTTCACCAGGAGGTAGGAGCCCTCCAGCGAACGGAAGCGTTCCGTCGCCTGGACAAGTTGGCCCACCGCGCGGGTGGAGGGCAGCCAATCGTCGCGGATGTCCATGGCCGAGGCGTTCATGCGGCCCGCTTGCAGCAGGGCGACCAGGCCCAGGACCAGGGTGATGCAAAGCACTGCGGCGAATGCCAGGATCACTTTGGCGCGAATGGACAAGTTCTTCATGGGGCTAGGCTCCTCACCGAGGTTGGAACCGCCCTGTGGACGGTCCCCGAGACGGGGCGCCATAGCCCTTGTTTGGACCGCGACCAAAGCGGCCGCGAACCTTCCAAAGACAAGGGCAAAGAGTAGGCGCCAACACGCCGAATATTCCGCCCAGTCTATTAACTATTGGTGAACCATGAAGCCTATGCTGGCGGTTAGGGTTGCCCGTCGGGCCGTGTCACGCCGGCTCAAGGTCCCTCCGGGCAGGGCGCGGGGGATGCGCCCGGCGCCGCCTGGTCCAGGCGGGACAGGCTGTCGGCCACCGCGGTCGCCAGCCGTGCGGCACCACTGGACAGGGCGGTCGCGGCGGCGTCGGGGGTGGCGGCGGCCAGCGGCAGGGTGAAGCCCACCCGGCAGGTGAAGGCCGCGCCTTGCGGCAGGCGCCGCATGGTCCAACTGCCATCCACCACGGCGGAGCCCCCCGGCGTGGCGTCGAACCGCTCGATGCGCAAGGCCAGGCGATATTGCGGCGGGCCGTTGGGGGTGGGAAGCACGGGCGCCTGGTAGATGTCGGTGGCGCGCAGGCGCTGCCATAGGGCGTTGGCCAGCGCCAGCCGCATCTCATCCGCCACCGGGGCGGCCCAGCGGTCGTCATCGCGCACGTCCAGCCGGCCGCCGGCGTCGGTCAGCACCAGCTGGGTGCGATTCAGCCGCTCCGGCACCGTCACGGGCAGTACCTCCACCAGCACGCGGGCGCTGCCGGCCACCGGCGCCTCGCCAGGCTGGGGCGCCAGGGCGTGATAGCGGATGGGGGTGGACCCGCCGCAGCCGGTCAACAGCAGGGCCAGCCCGGCAGTGGCCACGAGGGACGGGAGGGGGCGGGGGAACGGTATCGCGGTCATTCGTCCTTGTCCTTCCGGCCGCGCACCAGGGATTCCGGGTGGCGTTCCAGGCTGTCGCTCAGCGCCTTCAGCGAGCGGGTGGCATCCATCACGCCCTTCAGGGCTTGGCGGGTATCCTGTTGCAGCGGGGCGTCGGGGGCGACGCTGGCCTGGGTGGCGGCCAGCGTCTGCTGCATCTGTTGCAGGCTGTCGCGGATTTCCGGCAGCACGTCGTGGTCGGCATGCCGGACCAGATCGTCGATATGCCGCGTGGCGCCGTCCACGCTGGCCAAGGCCTTGCGCGCGTTTTCGCCGATGGCGTCGAAGGGGATCTTGTCCAGCTTGGCCACGATATCCTGCACCTTCTGGTACAGCTCCTCCAGGTCGCCCGGCACGGTCGGCAATTCCAGGGGATCGGCGTCGGGATTGAACGCCACCGGCGCCGCCTTGGGCATGAAGTCGAGTGCGACGTACAGCTGCCCGGTCAGGATGCTGCCGGTCCGCAGCTGGGCGCGCAGGCCCCGGTTCACCAGGTCACGGAGGCGGGCGGTGCGAATGTGCCGGTCGCCGTTCCACGGCAGCGTCTTTTCGAAGGAGGCCAGCCTGTCGGGGAAGAGGGTGACCAGGACGCGGCCGGTGAAGTCATGCGTTTGCGGGTCGTAATCGATGCCGGTGGCCGTCACATTGCCAAGCTCCACCCCCCGGAAGTCCACCGGCGCCCCCACGGTCAAGCCGCGGATGGACTGGTTGAAATGCAGCACCACTGGCACGCTGGGCCCGTCCGGCGCCTTCAGGGCGTCGGCGTGGTTGCCGGCCAGCCAGAAATGGTCGCCGGCCGGGGCGGGGGTGAGGGAGGTGCCGGCCGGATCCTCGAAGGCGACGCCCCCCATCAGGATGGTGGCCAGCGCCTGGGTGTCGATCTTCAGGCCAGCGCCGTCGATGCGCACGTCCACGCCGCTGGCGTGCCAGAACTTGCTGTCCTTGGTGACGAAATGGTCGTACGGCGACTTGATGAAGATGTGCAGCGTGATGTTGCGGCCGTCCTCATCCAGCGTGTAGCGCTCCACGTGCCCCACGGGGATGCGCTTGTAATAAACCGGTGAGCCGGCGGCCAGGGAACCGATGTCGTCGGTGTGCAGGACATAGCGCTGACCGGGCACGTCGGAGGCGACCACCGGCGGGTCCTCCAGTCCGGTGAACTCCTTGCGCGGGTTGGTGGATTTTCCGGCGTCGACGCCGATGTAGGAACCGGACAGCAGGGTGTTCAGTCCTGAGATGCCGGTTTCCGCGAAGCGGGGACGCACCACCCAGAAGCGGCTGTCGTCGACCGCGAAGTTGCCAGCCTCCTTGCTCAATTCCACCGTCACCATGACGCGGGCGTGGTCTTCGTTCAGGCTGACGGACTTGACCTCGCCAATGTCCACATCCTTGAACTTGACCTTGGTCTTGCCCGGCTCGATGCCATCGGCGGTCAGGAAGCTGATGGTGATGCTCGGCCCCTTCATCCATACCGTCTTGACGACCAGGGTCAGGCCGATGAGGGCGGCGATGGCCGGGATCAGCCAGACAAGGGACGGAATCCAACGGCGGCCCGCGTCCACCACGGGTTCCGGTAGGTCCCGGTCATGGATGGCCCTGTCCGGGGATGCCCCCGGCCTGGCCCCAGGGGGGGCAGGTGCATCGGGCCTGTCGTTACGGGGCGGGGTGTCGGCCATGGCGGATTCCGGAGGCTGGGCGGTTTGGTTCTTGACGGTTCGCCGGCGCACGGCGCGCGCGATCCCAGATCATGCGGGGGTCGAAGCTGTGGGCGGCCAGCATGGTCAACACCACCACGCCGCCGAAGGCGGCCGCCCCCGGCCCGGCCTGGATGACGGCCAGGCCCTGGAAATGGACCAGGCCGACCATCAGGGCGACGACGAACACGTCCAGCATGGACCAGCGGCCCACAAACTCGACGATGCGGTAAAGGCGGGCGCGCTGGTCGGCGCGGCTTCGGGCGCCCCGGTGGATGGAGACGGCCAAAGTGCTCAATGTCGCCAGTTTCAACAGCGGCACCAGGATGCTGACGGTGAAGATCAGCACGGCCAGCTCGGGCGAGCCGCTGGTCCAGAAATAGAGGATGCCCGACAGGATGGTGTCGTTCTGGGTGCCCAGCAGCGTCGATGTCTGCATCACCGGGAAGACATTGGCGGGGATATAGAGGATGGCGGCGGCGATCAGCAGCGCCCAGGTGCGCGACAGGCTGTCCGTCTTGCGCCGATGCAGCCGTCCGGCGCACCGGGGGCATCGCAGATGACCCGCACTCCGCCCGGCATGGGGGAGGGGCTCGCGGCAGACCAGGTGGCAATGGTGGCAGGACAGCAGGCCGGCCTGCGCCGCCGTGGTCACGGCGGGCTCCGGTGCCGGGTGCCGGCCGTGTCGCGTGCCCCTCATGGATGCGCGGTCCAGCGGCCGGGGGCGGGCGGGGCGTCCGGCCGGACGATCACCCCCTGGCCGGCCTGCCAGAGGCTGCGCAGGTCCAGGGATAGGATAGCGGCCATCAGGATGGTCAGCAGGCCGAAGGCCCATAGCGCGATGCCGGGCACCACCGTCGACATGTTGGACAGCTTCACCAGCGACACGACAATGCCCAGCATGAACACCTCGATCATGCCCCAGGGGCGCAGGGCCTGAAGGAACCGCAGGATGGGCGCGAAGGCCGCCGCCGGACGACCCCGGCGGATCATCAGCAACAGGGCGAACAGCGCGCCCAGATCCACCAAGGGAAACAATTGGGTGGTGCCGAAGACCAATACGGCCACGATCTCCCGCCCTTCCTGCCATAGGGACAGCACGCTGCCGATCAGCGTGGCGCTGTTGCTGCGGCCCTGGATTTCCAGATCCACGATGGGGAAGCAGTTGGCGATGAGATAGACCACGATGGCGGCCGTCACCAGCGCCAGCTGGTGCTCCGCCTCCAGGTAGGAGCGGCGGTACAGCACGGCCTGACAGCGCACGCACCGGGCCTTTGTGCCCGGTGGCAAAGGGCGCCGTTCGTGCAGGGCGTCGCATTCGGGGCAGGCGACCAGGGTTTCGGTCAAAGGGATGCCAGTTCGTCGTGATGGTCCGGCCTCGGTACATGGCCGGGGCCGCGTTACCCGATATGGTGGGCGGGATCAGGCGTTTACGATAGCCCAGCTTCCTGAATAGCACCATCGGGGAAGGCCATCGGGCGCCAGGACCGGTCGGAGGAAGCCGGTCGACCTAGCGGTCGTGCAACGATTAGGCCGCCTCTCCCGTGGCCAACGTCCTCCAGGGGCGTGGGTGGCGTGGGGTGCGCCATTTAATTCCCTGCCCAGACGATGCGGCCTCATGCACACTGCGGCGGGGCTGCCCCCCTCCTGCAGGCTAGGGCGCGGCGGTATGGTGTGTCAAAGAAAGGGACGACGTTGACTTCTGGTAAGACCTTCCTGGCCGCGGCGCTTGCCACCGGCTGCGCCCTGTCGGCGCTGATGGCACCCGTCCTTCTTCCCCCGGCGGCCTATGCCGCGGAACAGTCCGGGGCCCCGGTCCCGGCCAAGACGGTCAAGGCCACGACGCTCAAGGCCACGACGCTCAAGGACACCCCGCCGTTCAAGGGGCCCGCCCCGGTGCAGGTGGCCAGCGTCGAGGGCATCACGGAGTACCGCTTGGCGAACGGCCTGCGCGTGGTTCTGTTCCCCAGCGAGGCCAAGTCCACCGTCACCGTCAATGTCGTCTATCGCGTCGGCTCGCGCATGGAAAGCTATGGCGAGACGGGGATGGCGCACCTGCTGGAACATCTGATGTTCAAGGGGACGCCCAGCCACCAGTCCATTCCGCAGGAGACGCAGAAGCGGGGCTTCCAGAACAACGCCACCACGGCGGAGGACCGTACGAATTATTACGAGACCTTCGATGCCCGGCAGGATTACCTGGACTGGGCGTTGGCTCTCGAGGCGGACCGCATGGTCAATTCCTTCATCGCCCGCAAGGATCTCGACAGTGAGATGACCGTGGTGCGCAATGAGATGGAGATGCGGGAGAACAACCCCGTCGGCATCCTGATGGAGCGCATGCACTCCACCGCCTATCTCTGGCACCATTATGGCCATTCCACCATCGGCGCGCGGTCCGATGTGGAGAATGTGGACATCGGCCACCTGCAGGCCTTCTATCACCGCTATTACCGGCCGGATAACGCGACCCTGGTCATCGCCGGCAAGTTCGACCCCGCCAAGGCCCTGGCCAGCGTCCAGGCGGCCTTCGGCCCGCTCAAGAACCCGGACGAGGCCCTGCCGCGCGAATATACGGTGGAACCGGCGCAGGACGGTGAGCGGTCCGTCACCCTGCGGCGCGTGGGGGACACGGGGTACGAGGGGCTGGCCTATCACATTCCGGCGGCCACCCATCCCGACAGCGCCGCCCTGTCCATCCTGGCGTTCGTACTGGGCAACACCCCGTCCGGACGCCTGCACAAGGCGCTGGTGGAACAGAAGCTGGCCACGGGCGTTTCGGCCTCCGCCGAAAAGCATGTGGACCCGGGCTTGGCGCTGACGCTGGCGGAGGTGCCAAAGGGGGGCGACGCCGCCAAGGTGCTGTCGGTCATGACCGAGGTCGTGGAGGGCGTCCACGACCATCCCATCACCGAGGAGGAGGTGGACCGCGCCAAGACCCGCATCCTGAAGAACTACGACCAGTTGATGGATAACCCCAACGGCGTGGCGCTCAGCCTGACGGATCCCATCGCCCAGGGCGATTGGCGCCTGCTGTTCGTCGGGCGTGACCGCATCGCGGCCGTGACCACCGCCGATGTTCAGCGGGTGGCGGAAACCTATTTCCGCCAAGCCAACCGCACCGTCGGCCACTTCATCCCCACGGCGACGCCGGAGCGGGTGGACATTCCCACCGCCCCGGCCGTCGCCACGCTGGTCGACGGGTATAAGGGGCGGGCGGCGGCGGTGGCGGATGCGGTGTTCGACACCAGCTCCGCCAACATCGATGCCCATACCCAGCGACTGGATCTGCCGGATGGGGGCAAGTTGGCCTTGTTGGCCAAGCCGGCCCGGGGACAGGCGGTCAACCTGGTCGTCCGCCTGCGTTTCGGCGACGATGCCAGCCTGACCGGCAAGGACGCCGCGTCCGAGGCCGTGGCCAACATGCTGCTGAAGGGCACGGCCAAGCATGACCGCCAGCAGATCTCCGATCTTCTGGACAAGCTGAAAGCCAACCTGGCCATTTCCTCCGGCACCCAGCAGGCCACCGTGGCCGTGCGGACCGACCGCGCCCATATCGCCGACGTGCTGGCATTGGTGGGTGAGGTGCTGCGGGAGCCGTCCTTCCCGGCCGATGAATTCGAACAGTGGCGCGCCGCCACCATCGCCGACCTGGAATCCTCGCGCACTGATCCGCAGTCCCTGGCCAGCAACGCCTTCAGCCGCGCCTTCGACACGACGCAGCCGGACCATCCGGGCCATATCGACACGATCGACGACTGGATCGCCAAGATCAAGGCGCTGAAGCTGGACGAGGTTAAGGCCTTCCATCAGGCTTTCTATGGCGCCCGCGCGGCCCAGGTGGCCGTCGTCGGCGACTTCGACGCCGCCACGATGCCGCAACTGGTGCAGTCGGCGCTGGGCGGTTTCGTGGCGCCGCAGACCTTCACCCGCATTGCCGACACGCCGTCCCAGGTGGCCGGCCTGGACCAGGTGATCCAGACCCCGGACAAGGCCAACGGCATTCTGCTGGCCGGCCTTCCCTTGGCCCTGAACGAAGATGATCCCGACTATCCCGCCCTGCTGATGGCCAACCGCATCCTGGGGGGCAGCACCCTGCATTCCCGCCTGGGTGATCGGGTCCGCCAGAAGGAGGGGCTGTCCTACGGCGCGGGTTCCGCCCTGTCGGCGGGAGCCATCGACAAGGTCGGCCGCCTGACCCTCCAGGCCATCGCGGCTCCCCAGAACGTGGCCAAGGTCAAGACGGCGTTTGGCGAGGAACTGACCCGTCTGGTCAACGATGGCGTCACCGACCAGGAACTGGCGGAGGCCAAAAGCGGTTTCCTGGATCAGTTCCGCATGGGCCGCACCGAGGACGCGCGCCTGGCCAGCTTGCTGGCGGGCAACCTCTACCTGGGTCGGACCATGGCATGGTCGGCCGAGATGGAGGCCAAGGTGGCGGCGGTGACGCCGGCGCAAATCTCGCAGGCCCTGCGCGCCCGTATCGACCCCGCCAAGCTCTCCTATTTCCGGGCGGGGGACTTTGCCAAGGTGACGAACTGAGGTTTATCGAAAGGGGTGCGCGGGCGACCGGCGATACCTCCTCTAGCCAGGCGCGCACGGGCGCGTTAGCTTGACGCCCCTTGGAACGCGGGGGCGGGGAAGGGTGGCCGGCCGCCCCGCCCTGGCCAGGGGGCATGACGTGGCGGATCGCCAGGATTTGACGGGAAAAGGGGCGGCGGTGCGCGCCATGCCGGCACCCGCCCTTTTGCGTGTCCGTCCCGCCGGAAAGCCGGGTGCCGCGGCCACGTCATCCTTGGGCGTCCGTGGCCGCCTGCTGCTGGCGGCCGTGGCGTTGCTGCTGCCGCCGCTGTTGGGGGGCGCGCTGCTGCTGGGCGGCGCCTACACCCGCGAGCGCCGGGTGGCGGAGCGCCACCTGGACGAAACCGCCCATATGCTGTCCCTGGCCGTGGACCAGCAGTTGGGGCAGAGCCAAGCCTATCTCCGGGCCCTGGTCGCGTCGCCCGCCATGGCCGCCGGCGACATCGCCGCCCTGGAGGCCCAGGCCAGGGCGATCGACCTTCCCAAGGGCTATTGGTTCCGGCTGGCGTCCGCCATCGACGGGCGCGTGTTGATCAACACCGCCTTGCCGCCGGGGGCGCCGCTGCCGGGGGGGCAACTGGGCCCCAACCTGCGGGCGGCCCTGGACAGCGGCCACAGCCGGGTCGGCACCCTGTTCAACAGCACCCTCACCAACCAGCAGGCCATCGCGCTGCATGAACCGGTGTATCGGGACGGCGCCCCCGCCTATGTCCTGTCGCTGGTCATGCCGTCGACGGAATTCACCCAGCTGCTGACGGACCAGCAGCTGCGCGCGGGCTGGATCGGCGCTGTCGTCGACCGGTCCGGCGGCATCATCGCCCGCACCCGGGACCCGGACCGTTATGTCGGGCAGAAGGCGCGGCCGGAATTCATCGAGGCGTTCAACAACAGGACGTCCGGCCGCATGCCCGGCCTGTCGCTGGAAGGCGTTCCCATCATCATCTCCTTCCGTCATACGCCCAGCCAGGATCTGGTCGTGTCCGTGGCGGCACCCCGCGATGAGTTGGGCCGTGAGGCTTGGCGCGGCCTGCTGGTGGCCATGGCGGGGGCCGTGGCCCTGTTCGCCTTGGCCATGGGCTTGGCCCTGCGCCTGGCCAGGGGCATCACCTATCCGGTGGAACAGTTGGCCGCGCGGGCCGCCAGCCTGGGCCGGGGCGCGCCGGTTCCAACCGAGACGCTGGGCCTGGCGGAGGCCGACGCCGTGGCCAAGGTCCTGGCCGACGCCGGCCAGCGCCTGGCCCGCTCCAGCGCGGAGCAGGAGGAGAAGGTGCGCGCGGCGGTGGCCGAGGCGGAAAGCGCCAACACCGCGCTTTTCCAGGCGCACCGCATGGAAGCCGTGGGTCGGTTGACCGGCGGCATCGCCCATGACTTCAACAACCTCTTGCAGGCCGTGTCCGGCTGCCTGGACATGCTGATGCGCCGGGCGGCGGACGATCGCAGCCGAGACCTGATCCGCGCCGGCATGCAGGCCATCGACCGGGGTGCCGGGTTGACCCGCCAGCTCATGGCCTTCGCGCGCCGCCAGGCCCTGCGGCCGGAACCGGTGGACGTGGCCGACCTGGTGCGCACCATGCGTCAACTGCTGATGCACGCGCTCAGGGCCGACATCGTGCTGGAAATGGCCCTCCCGCAAAGCCTGTGGCCGGCCATGGCCGACCCCGCCCAGTTGGAACTGGCGCTGCTGAACGTGGCCGTGAACGCGCGTGACGCCATGCCCAACGGCGGCGTCCTGCGCTTCGTCGCCGAGAACGTGACCCTGGCGCCCGACCACACGGAAGAAGGGTTGAAGGGTCAGTTCGTGCGCTTGGCCATCACCGACACCGGATCGGGCATCGATCCCGCGGTTTTGCCCCATGTCTTCGAACCGTTCTTCACCACCAAGGAGGTGGGCAAGGGCTCCGGCCTGGGCCTGTCCCAGGTATATGGCTTCGCCCGCCAGTCGGGCGGCACGGTTCATCTGGACAGCGTCCCGGGCGTGGGCACCACCGTCACCCTGTTCCTACCCCGCGCTGCCGACGCCCCCCGTCGACCCGCGCCCGTGGTCGAGGTGCGCCCCGCCGACCGGGTGGAAACGCGCACCGTTCTGGTGGTGGAGGATGACGCCACCGTGTCCGCCACGGTGGCCGCCGGCCTGACGGAGCGGGGCTTTGCCGTGCTCCAGGCGTCCCGCGCCGATCAGGCTCTGGCCCTGCTGCAGAACGGCGACACCATCGACATCCTGTTTTCCGATATCGTCATGCCAGGTGGCATGAATGGGGTTGATCTCGCCAAGGTGGCCCTGGTGCTGCGGCCCGATCTGGCCGTCCTGCTGACAACCGGATATGCCGAGAATCTGCCGCCGCTGGAAGGTATGCGCCTGCTGCCCAAGCCCTACCGTATGGAGCAGCTGTTGGAGGCGCTGGACGCCTTGCGGTGAAGTCTGCCTTTCGGTCTATCCGGTTTTTCTGGCCCGGCTTTCAGCTTCCATTAACCCGCGCGCGCCCATACTCGCCACCGGCGGCGCGGCCCGCCTTTCAGGGATGGGGCCGGGCCCCGTTCCGCCTGTCCTTGTACCAGGCCGCGAGCGGATGGTTGCATGTTCGGCGCCCAGTTGGCCCAGATACTGGATGATCATGAACGCTGGCTGGCGGCGAAGCCGGGCGGCCGGCGCGCCAATCTGGTAATGCACGTTCTGCGTGGCGCCAACCTGTCAAACCGCGATCTTTCCCGCGCCTTGCTGACCGGTGCCGATTTATCCGGTGCCGCCTTGGACAATTGCCGGCTGGAGGGGGCCGACCTTTGCGGCGCGGGCCTGTCCGATGCCAACCTGACCCAAACCTGCCTGGTGTCCGCCGACATGCGCGGATGTGACTTGCGGGGCGCCGTGCTGGACCGGACGGATTTGCGTGGGGCCGACCTTCGCCCCAGCGATATGTTGATCGCGTTGCCACCCGCCGGCGCGGGGCAGGGGGCCTTGAGCGGGCAAGGCGTCGTCTTCCGGCGTGCGCGGCTGGGCCGCGCCCTTCTCGTTGGGGGCCGTTTGGCCGGGGTGTCGATGCTGGATTGCGACCTCACCGGCGCCTTGCTGCGGGGGGCTGACCTGCGGGGGGGCGACTTCACAGGCTCGCTGCTGCGGGACGTGGATTTGGCGGGCGCCGATCTCAGCGACGCCAGCCTGAGCGGAAGCCGTTTGAGCGGCGCCCAGCTTGCGGGTGCACGTCTGCAGGGTACCCGTTTCGCCCAGGCTGACCTCATGGGGGTGGAACTGAATCGGTGCGATCTGAGCGGCGCGCTGCTGGAGGATGCCCGCTTTTCGCGGCCGCTCGATTCGCTGGCCCTGGACATGCGTCACCGGGTGCATGAGCACGAGCGCTGGATCGACAGTGGTGGTGCCCGCGGTGCCCGGGCGGAGTTGGAGGGCGCCAACCTGGAAGGCGCCGATCTGCGGGGCGTGCGCCTCGCCGGCGCGATGCTTCGGGGCGCCCGGCTGCGCGGCGCCCTTCTGGCCGGTGCCGACCTGACATTGGTGGACCTGTCGGGCGCCGACCTGACGGAGGCCAGCCTGCGCGGTGCCGTGTTGCGCGGCGCGACACTGGGGCATGCGCGGCTCGTGGCGGCGGACTTGGCTGATGCGCGGCTGGATCCGGCCGACATTCTGAATGCTGATGGCCTTCCCAGCGGCCGGTCCTGGCCTGCCGACCTGTCCGGCACCGACCTTGCCGGGGCCAGTCTGTGGCGTGCCCAAGTACAGTATGCGAATTTCACCGGCGCCAGCCTGAACGATGCCGACCTCACTCAGGCTGACACCACGGGGGTCCGCTTCGCCGATGTCCACCTGCAAGGGGCGGTGGGCCTGGATCGGCCGTCGCCCTCCGCCTCCGCCTGGGCCGGTTGACCCGCCCCGCTCCCCATCCGGCCGCCCCCGCACGGTATCTATCCCAGTCCTGCCGATTCGCACTCTGGTCAGTACATACCGTCCGAAATACTCATCCGAACCGCATAGACCGAATGAAAGAGCGCTAAATGAAGCGTCTTTGATTACGGTCCTTTCTACCAAGTGTCCATGAGAAGCGGGTGGGAGCGGTAGATGAACGATCGACTAAGGCCGGAATTGCGGGAACTGGCGGTCAAGATCGCAACGTCCTACGCCCGGTCAAACCCTGTCAGCGTCGAGGCATTGCCCTCGGTGATTGTACTGGCGTACCAGGGACTTGAAGCCTGCGTCGCCCCCCCGCCGCCCCCGCCGCCCGAGCCGGTTAAGCGGGGTCGTCGCACCACGAAGGCCGTCGTCAAGCCCCGTGGGCGCGGGCGTCCCGCCGCCAGCCGGTAACTTACGGCTTTACTCTCGACTCCTTGTGGGCGCCGATTCGGCTTTGGGACGTTACACACCCGTATCGACCTCGGGTCTGTGCGTGGCTGGATTGGCGCGTGCCGCTCATGTACAGTGCCCTGAGCACGGGGGTAGGACGCGGGCGGTGTCCTGTCTTCTGGCTGTTCGTCCGGCCTGCCGGATGCCGACATGCTTCGGCGTCTCGCGGATCGATATGGGGCCCTATCATCAAGCGGCATAAAGGTGCCGACGCGTCGATCCATGGCTGTGACCAGCGGTTACAAACGACAGCAGGTCGTCACTGCCCGCCGCCGTGAAAACGGTCGGCCATGACGTCCGACCTCGATTCCCTGTTCCTGGTTGAGGATGCCCCCGCGACCCCGGCGCGGGAACTGCCGCCGTGGCCCATCCTTGTCGTCGACGACGATGAGGAGGTGCACATCATGACCCGGCTGGTGCTCAGCCGCCTGACCTACAAGGGCCGGCCGCTGGACTTGCTGACCGCCCGGTCGGCGGCGGAGGCGGCCACCGTCCTGACCAAGCGCGAAGACATCGCCGTCGCCTTGCTGGACATCGTCATGGAGACGGATGACGCCGGCTTGGTGCTGGCGCGACGCATCCGCGAGGAATTCGACAATCACGATGTGCGCATCGTGTTGCGCACGGGCCAGCCCGGCCAGGCGCCGGTGCGTGACGTCATCGTCAATTACGACATCAACGACTACAAGGCGAAGACCGAGCTCACCTCGGAAAAGCTGTTCATCACCATCATCACGGCGCTCCGGTCCTACGACAACATCCGCACGGCGCGCGAGGCGCAAAGCGCCAGCCGGTTGAAGTCGAGTTTCCTGGCGACCATGAGCCATGAAATCCGCACGCCCATGAATGCGGTGCTGGGCATGCTGGAACTCATGTCCCATACCGGGCTGGACGATGAACAGATGGAGATGCTGTTCACCGCCCGGGATGCGGCGGGCACCCTGTTGCGCATCATCGACGACATCCTCGATTTCTCGAAGATCGAGGCCGGCCGTATGGACATCGAATGCCATCCGGTGGCGCTGGGTCCGCTGGTGGAAGGGGTGGCGGACATGCTGGCGGCCCAGGCGCGCAAGCGTGCTCTGGATCTGCACGTCCACATCGACCCCGCCATTCCCGACCTGCTGATGGGTGACCCCCTGCGCCTGCGCCAGGTGCTGTACAACCTGACCGGCAATGCCATCAAGTTCACGGAGAAGGGGGGCGTCACCCTGTCGATGCGCTGCCTGCCGGGGGCGGAGCCGGGCCGCTGCCGGGTGAAGGTGGCGGTGCAGGATACCGGCATCGGCATTGCCGAAGACGTGCAGAAGCAGTTGTTCCAGCCCTTCACCCAGGCCGAAAGCTCCACCAGCCGGCGCTTCGGCGGTACCGGCCTGGGCCTGTCCATCAGCCGGCGCCTCATCGACCTGATGCAGGGGCGCATCGGTTTGGAAAGCGCGCCGGGGCAGGGCTCGACCTTCTGGTTTGAAATCGACCTGGCCATCGCCCAGGAGCAGCCCGCCACGGCGCCGCAGCCGGCCCTGCCCTCCTTGTCGGGGATCGACGTGCTGGTCGTGGCCGAAACCCCGGCGCTGCGCGACACCGTCGCCTGCTATATCGAGGCCGCCGGGGGCCGCGTGACGGAGCCGGGGCAGGCGTGGACGGTGGCGGTGGTCATTCCCCGCCCCGGCGATGTCTGGCCGGATTTGCCGGATGGCCGGCCGGCGGTGCTGGTGGCTGCCGCGGACTCGGTCCGGCCGGCGGGCCTGCCGTCCGGCACGGTGCAGATCGGGCGGCCGATGCGGCGAGTCCCCCTGATTCGCGCCATCGCCTCCGCCGCGGGGCAAGAGATGGCGGCGCGTTCCGCCACCTCCTCCCTGCGCCAGGGGCGGGGGGAACCGCCCCCGGTCGAGGTGGCCATCGCTCAAGGCCGGCTGGTCCTGGTGGCGGAGGACCAGCCCGTCAACCAGATGGTCATACGCCGGCAGCTGAGCCTGTTGGGCATCGCGGCGGAGATCACCGAAGACGGCCGCCAGGCCCTGGCGGCGTGGCGCTCGGGCCGTTTCGGCCTGGTCCTGACCGATTGCAACATGCCGGAAATGGACGGGTTCGAACTCACCGCCGCGATCCGCGAGGCGGAGACGGGCACCGGCCTGCGGACCCCCATCATCGCATTGACCGCGAACGCCATGGCCGGTGAATCGCAGCGCTGCCTGGCGGCGGGCATGGACGGGTTCCTGGCGAAGCCTCTGGAACTGGATCGGCTGGACCGCTGCCTGGCGCAATGGCTGCCCCCCCTGTCGGGCGCGGTACCGTCCCAGTCCGGGCCGTCCCAGTCAGGGGCATTGGGGGAGGCCGGTGCCGGGGTGGTGCCGGTTCTCAATCTGGCGCGCACGCTGGAATTGTTCAGCGCGCTGGATGACGAGGCACGCACTTTCCTGAACGACTTCCTGGACGCCGCCCGCCCCTTGGTTCTGGGTGTCGCCGCGGCATTCGCCCGGGATGATCTCGGCCATGCCCGGCACCAGACCCATGCCTTGGCCGGCGTGGCCAAGACCGCCGGGGCTGATATTTTGGCCCAGGCGGCTGATCGAGTGGAAGAGTCCCTGCTGCAAGGGAATCCGGAGGATGCCCGGCAGGCGGCAAAGGCTCTGCCGATTGCGCTGGAGCAGGTTGCGTCAACCATCGCCTCTTTATAACAAGACGACTTCCGAAATTTCTGTCTATACTAACTTAGTATTCCGGGCCTGTCGTTCCGGTGGACGTCGGGGCGGCTATTCACTCCACGTTAAAATAAGATTGTTTGGATTTGAAGCCGGCGGCCGTTTGGGGATGGCAATGGGTGTGATTTCCTTCAATTTCCGTAGCGCCCTGGTGATCGAGGACCAAAGCTTTATCCGTGGCGTCATCGTCCGGATTCTGCGGCAGCTGGATTTCGGCGCGGTGATGGAGGCGGAGGATGGATCGTCAGGGTTGAGCGTCGCCCTTGAGCGTCGGCCGGACGTTATCATCGCCGACATCGACATGGCGCCGGTGGATGGGTTGACCTTCCTGCAGCATCTTCGGTCGCGCGAAACGCAAGGGCACCATATTCCGGTGGTTTTCCTGACCAATCGGGCGGACAAGGAAACGGTATTGAAGGCCAGGGACTTGGGCGTGGACGCCTTCATCGCCAAGCCCGTTACCCTGGTCAGCCTGCGGGAAAAGCTTCAAGTGGTGATGGCGCCGCGACGTTAGGTCGGATGGCGGCGGCGTGTGCCCGAGGGCACGGCGCCACCGGTCGAACCGGCATCGAGGCCGGCATTTGGAGGCAACGGGGACTGAGCATGGCGAGGGTGGCGCGCGGGCAACGGGCGATTGGGCGTATGCCGGCTGTGAGGCTGGTGGTGGGCCTCCCGTGACCTATTCCCCGTCCACGACCCCGATCCACCGTTTGCTGGGTATTCCCGTACCCCGTTGGCTGTGCGCGTGGTTGTTGCGGCGCGCCCGGCGCCAGGCGGTGATGCGACGTCATCAGATGACCGTCGCCTTCTGGCACTCCCTGGCGGTACGGCAATCGGCCTTGGCCCTGCTGTCCGCCGTTGTGATCGGGGCGGCGCTGTCCCTGATCCAGGGCATCGGCCAGGCGGAGCGGGAGCGGGCCAAATTCGCCAACGCCGGCCGCGTCGTGCTGGACCTTGTGGAAAATACGGCCAGCGCCGCGGTCTGGAACCTGGATCCGGACCTGGCGTCGGGGCTGGTCCGGTCCGTGCTGGCCATCGATGGCGTGCGGGCGGTGCGCCTGGTGGAAATGCCCAACCGGGTGCTGGCCGAAGGCGCGCGCGACCTGCCGCCCGTGGACGGGGGCGCCCTGTCGTGGCGGGGCTGGCTGTCCGGCGCCCATTTCGCCCCCATCTTCAAGGATCTGGCGGAGACCCAGCGCCTCCTCTACCGTCCGGCCGGCAGTTCCCGCGGCGGCCCCATCATCGGGCGGCTGGAGCTGGAGTTGGATACCAGCCGGGCGGCGGCCGACTATGCCGCCTTCATCCGCACCACGGTACTGGGCGGGCTGGTGCGCGATCTGGCGCTGGGCGTGGTGCTGGCCCTGCTGCTGCACACCTTCCTGACCCGGCCGTTGCGCGCTGTTGGCCTGGCCGTCGCCAGCATCGACCCCTCCCGTCCCGGCGCCGCCCGCCTGCCCGATTTTCCGCGCCAGGCCGAGAATGAGCTGGGCTATCTCGTCCGGCGCTTCAATGAAGTGCTGCGTCTGCTGGACCGCAACCGGTCGGACATGGAGCAACTAGCCACCCACGATGTCCTGACCGGCCTGCCCAACCGCCTGCTGCTGCAGCGACGCCTGGATGAGGCGCTGCGGCGGCGGGAGCGGCGGCTGTACCACCCGGAGCGATCGGATCTGGTGGGGACGGTGGGGCATCCTGCGCGGGGGCGCGGCGGGATCGCCCTGTTCTTCCTGGACCTGGACCGGTTCAAGCATGTCAACGACAGCCTGGGGCACGATGTCGGCGACCGGCTGCTGCAGGCGGTCGCGTCGCGCTTGTCCGACTGCCTGGGCGAGGGCGACATGCTGGGCCGGCTGGGGGGCGATGAATTTCTGGTGGTGACAGAGAACGTCCATGAAGCGGTCGACGCCGCTGTCCTGGCGGAGCGGCTGCTGAAGGCGCTGGAGCCGCCGTTGGCGGTCGAGGGGGGCCACCTGCTGCATGCCGGCGCCTCCATCGGCGTGGCGATGGTGGGTGAGGGGACGGCGGCGGGTGAGATGGAAACCGCCAGCACGCTTCTGCGCCAGGCCGATACGGCGCTTTACGCCGCCAAGGCGGCGGGGCGCGGGCAGTACCGCTTCTTCTCCCGCGACATGAGCGAGCGGGCGGAAAACCGCCTGACCACCGAGGCCAACTTGCGCCAGGCGCTCAGTATCGGTTCCTTCGAACTTTACTTCCAACCCAAGGTGCGGGCGGCCGACCAGTCCTTGGTGGGGGCGGAGGCGCTGGTCCGCTGGAAGCATGACGGCCAGTTGGTTCAGCCTGGCGCCTTCATGACCGTGGCCGAGGATTCGGGCCTGATCATGGAACTGGGCAGCTGGGTGCTGGAGCAGGCGGTGCGCGAGGCCACGCACTGGACCAAGCTGCTGCCCGACTTCCACATCGCCGTCAACGTCTCCGCCCGGCAGATCATCGCGCCCGGCTTCGTCGAGCGCGTGCGCGACTGCCTGGCGCGCAGCGGCGTGCCCGCCGACCGCATCGAGATCGAGGTTACGGAAAGCGTCATGGTGGACAGCGCCCGCTCGCTGGAGGTGCTGTGGCGCCTGAAGCGCCTGGGCGTGCGCATCGCCGTGGACGATTTCGGTACCGGCTTTTCGTCGCTGTCCTACCTGCGCCAGATGCCCATCGACACCCTGAAGATCGACCGGGCCTTCGTGCAGGACCTGCCGCGCGACAGCGCCATCGCCGCCATGATCCTGACCCTGGGGGCGCGCCTGGGCCTGGAGGTGGTGGCCGAAGGGGTTGAGCGGGAGGAGCAGCTGGCCTGGCTGGTGGCCGAGGGCTGTCCCGTCGTCCAGGGCTTCTTCATCGCCGAACCCATGCCCGCCCGCCAGCTGGAAGCGCGCTTCCTGCACCCGCTGCTGATGGCGCGGGAGGACGAGCGCGAGGGGCGGAGCGCTTGAAGCGCTGTGGTGGAAGATCTCCGATGAAAACGTCATCAAGGGAGACTGGGCAATATTGCTTATAACAAAAGGGGCACGATTGTTGACGGTACCATCTTAAGGTGAGTACCCTGAACGGGCTTGGGGTCGTGCCCACCTGCCCATCCCGTTACCAGGAAATCGCGGGTGGGGGGATAATAACGGTTATAAATAGACAAGTGGGGGGACATGAGGCGGCACTTCACTCTTGGTTGGTGCTTGGGGCTTGTTGTGGCCGGAATGGTGGGGCTGGGGGCACGGCCCGTTTTGGCCAGTGGCGTCACCTACAAATATGACGCCCTGGGCCGCGTGATCTCGGTCACGTATCCGAATAATTCCACAATTTCATATACCTACGATGCTGCGGGCAACCGGAAGACTGTTTCCTTCAACGGGACGAAAGGCGGCACCTTCGCGCCCCAGGCGGTGATCGTGTTGCCGTTGTTGGGTGGTTTCGTCCTGCCGGTGCCGTAAGGCCTTCCTTGAAACCTGGACTGTTCCCCCGCGCGGCGGCCGTCGCGCGGAACCGTGGGGGTGACGGCCATGCCAGGGGGGCGGGCCGTACGAATGAAGATTTCTGACTGTTGGAGTCGGCTGTGCTGAATTGGACTATGGGGAAGGTCAGTCGCGTGAACGGGATGTCCACGGGCCGGATGGCATGGTTCCGGATGGGGGGCAGGGGGGTGAGCGGAGCGCTTTCCGTCGCCCTTCTGGCCATGCTCTGCGGGGGGGGGGCACCCGCGCCAGCGTACGCTCAGACAAAAATGTCGCCGCTGACCCTTCAGGCGCCCGAGGTCGACGCCATCGACGAGAATTTCGTCAGCGCGCAGACGGGCAAGACCCATTTTTCCATCAAAGCCGTCGCGCTCGGCGACGTCGCATTCTCCCCCACCACGGTCGCGGGGCTGTATTTCCAGTATGGTGGGGCCATTGCCGACAATAATTACGGCTACATCGTAAACTGCAATCCCCCTACTGGGTATCAAACCTATGGTGGTGTTTTTCAGTGCACGGCGCCATCGCCCGGTCCCTCGCTGCAGGTCATCCATGGGGAGGAGCGGGCGATCTTCATCCTCAACACCTCGACCGGCGCTTACGCGCCCGCCTCGAACGACGGGTCCAGCTTTACTGACGGTGGCGGCACCTGCACCTGGACCAAGCGCGACGGCACCCAGATTTCCTATGTGGGCTTCCACGTTTCCGGCAATCCGTTGTGCCAGAGCAACAACATCTCCAAAATCACTTACCCGGACGGCCGGATTCTCACTTATTATTACCATGGCGCGTTCTCGACGGCGGATGTGAATGGCCAGAGCCCCATCCTCTCGATCGCGTCGAACTCGGGCTATCTGCTGAAATATACCTACCCTTCGACGCCGACCTATGGCGGCGAATCCAGCGTCACCGCCATCAACCGCGCCTACGAAACTTGCGATCCGGCTGCGCTGAGTTGCTCGTTGGTCAATCCCTGGCCAACGGCGACCCTGTCATGGCAGATTAAGACCGTAAGCACATCGGATAATTTCGTCTCTCTGGGCACGAGCTATAATCCCTATCACCACTACATCTTCACGATCACTGATCAGGGTTCGCGGAATTATGTCTTCGAGCTCGATAGTTATTCGAGGGTGATTTCCTATCAGCCGCCCCAGGCGACGGCTCCGATGTATTATTACTCCCTATGCAATGTGCTGAGCGATGGCGACACGTTGCAGAACTGCTTCGGCAGGGCGAAATGGAACGCGAATAAGACGCCGTCCGATCCGACCTCGCAACCAGTGTCCCAGTATTTCGATATGGTGAGTAGTTCGACCAAGAACGGCCAGACGTGGACGTACTCGTTCAACCCGTCCCTGGGAAGTTATCCAGCCCCCTCGTCATGGAAGCACACGGTTTCTTCTCCCCTGGGCACCACGATAACGGCGAACGGCAACGGCACGCCTGGAACTGAGCAGGTCTATCAGCAGGGCCCCATCTCGAGCGTCACGCTCTATGACGGAACCACGTACGCGTATGAGGGCAGTTGGCGTAACTATGTTTCCAGAGCGACCACGCCTTCGGGCAAGGTCACGGGATATGGCTACGACAGTCGCGGCAATCTCCAGACCATCACGGAGACGCCCTATTCCGTCAGTGGATCGAGCGCGCCGACCATCACGCGGTCGGCGACCTATCCCAGCCCCTGCGGGTACATCGTTTCGTGCAATAAGCCGACGTCGGTCGTCGACGGAAACAACAACCAGACAGACTATACCTATTACGACACGACGCATGGCGGGATAAGGACCATGACCGGCCCGGCGGTGAACGGCGTGCGGCCGCAGACGCGTTACTTCTATGCCCAGCGGCGGGCATGGTATCGCAACGCCAGTGGCGTCATGTTACCGGATTCCGGCTACATCTGGGTGTTGACCTCCACCAGTGTGTGCAAGACGGGGGCGGCGTCGGGTGACGGCTGCGCCAATTCTGGTGACGAAATTCGAACCACCTATGACTACGGGCCGGACAGCGGCCCCAACAACCTGCTGCTGCGCGGCGTGGTGGTGGATGACGGCGGCCTGTCGCTGCGCACCTGCTACACCTACGACATGTACAGCCGCAAGATCAGCGAGACCAAGCCGCGCGCCGGCCTGGGCAGCTGCTCGTGAGCGGGGGAATGACGATCATGACGCGCATCGCCCGCACCCTCCCGATCATCGCCGGCCTGTTGGGCCTGGCCGTCGTCCCGCAGGCGCGGGCCCAGGCCAGCGCGCAGGCCTATACCACCGCTTACCGCTATGACATGGGCAACCGGGTGGTGGGGATCATCCAGCCCAGCGCCGATGGCTCGGCGCGCTACCCCGCCGTGCGCAACAGCTATGACGCCCAAGGCAACCTGACGAAGGTGGAAACGGGCTACCTGACCGCCTGGCAGGCGGAGACGGTGGCGCCGGCCAACTGGTCGAACTTCACCATGGTGCAGGAGGTCGACACCGCCTACAACGCCAACGGCACCAAGGCATGGGACGCTTTGATCGCCGCCGGCGCCATCCAGCACCTGACCATGTACAGCTATGATTCGTATGACCGGCTGACCTGCACGGCGGTACGCATGAACGCGGCTTGGTTCGGCCAGGAGATCGACGCCTGCAGCATCAAGCAGGTGAATGGCAGCGACGGGGCCGACGGGCCGGACCGCATCACCCGTAACACCTATGACAGCCTGAACCGCGTGACGGTGGTGACGCGGGCCTATGGCACCAGCGTGCAGCAGGACTACGCCACCTACACCTATACCGCCGATGGGATGAAGGAGACGGAGCGGGACGCCAATGGCAACCTGACGACCTACGTCTATGATGGGCTCGACCGTCTATCGAAGTGGCGCTTTCCATCGTCCAGTACAGCCGGGCAAAGCTCGACGACGGATTATGAGGAGTATGGTTACGATCAGAACGGCAACCGGACCAGTCTGCGCAAGCGGGATCAGCTGAAGATCAATTTCCTCTATGACGCGCTGAACCGGCAAACAGCGGCGTGCTACAATGGTTTGGATCAGCAGACGGGGCAGTGTGCCAGCCAGGGTGCCACGCCCAACGTCACCAACAGCTACGACTTGCTAGGCCGGCTGACGCAGGCGTCATCGTCGGCGCAGACGGTGACGTATCAATACGACAACGCCGGTCGGGTCACCTCGACGACGGCCGGTGGACGTACGCTGGGCTATGGCTATGATGCCGACGGCGACCGGACCTCCCTGACCTATCCCGGCTCGGTGACGGTGTGGACGGATTATGACGGGCAGGACCGACCCATCACCATCCGTGAGAACGGTGGCGCCACGCTGGCCCAGTACAGCTATGACGACTTGTCGCGGCGCACGACGGTGACGCTGGGCAACGGCACCACCACCAGCTACGACTACGCGCCGGACTCGGCCATCGCCCATTTGACCCACGATGTCCTAGGGACGGCGAAGGACGTCACCTGGACCTTCACCTACAACCAAGCCAAACAGATCATCGGCGCCGACATCAGCAACGACGGCTACCGTCCAACGCTGTCGGCCATGAACAATACCTACCAGATCAACGGCCTGAACCAGATGACCACGGTCAATGGCGGGGGCGTGGGATACGATGCCAACGGCAACCTGACCAGTGGCGGCGGCTGGAATTATGGCTATGACGCAGTCAACCGGTTGGTGTCCAGCAGCGGCCCGGGCATGTCGTCCAGCTATGTCTATGACCCCCAGGGGCATCGCATCGCCAAGACCGCCAATGGTGCTGTGACCAGCTACCAGTATGACGGCCCGAACCTGGTGGCGGAGTACGACAGCGGCGGCAACCTTTCCCGGCGCTATGTCTTCGGGCCCGGGGTGGACGAGCCACTGGTGGTCTACACGGGCGGCGGCATGGCCACCAAGCAGTGGTTCTACCGCGACTTGCAGGGCAGCGTGGTCGGGCTGGGGGAGGGCAGCGGCGAAATCCTGCCGTCCAACACCTACAGCTACGGCCCTTACGGCGAGCCTGGAACCACCAACACCAGCAGCCTGTTCCGCTACACGGGGCAGGTGTACGATCCAGAGACCGGTCTCTATCACTACAAGGCGCGCGCCTACTCGCCGGCCCTGGGACGGTTCCTGCAGACGGACCCCATTGGGTATAAGGATAATATCAATCTTTATGCTTATGTTGGTAATGATCCGGTTAACAATGTCGATTCATTGGGTCTTTGTAAGGATCATTACGATGACGGGACGTGCAGGGTGAATGTTGATTCTAATACTGGAAAAGATGGTATTAAAGCCGGTAAGGCCTTGGAAAGAGTATTGAACCAATACGATCGTCAGATAAATGCCCTTAATGACAAATCAGAGGTGAGCGTTAAAGACAAAAATGGAAAGACCATTGGGGAAGTTACTGGTGGAGAACTAAAGGCGGTATGGAATGGCACGTCATTCCAGATCACAAATGATGTCCCAAATAATGGAGGTGTTGGTGGTGCCACAGACGGTGTCTGGAGTGGTTCATCTTTCCAGGGGCTTAGCCGTCTCACGCCGCTAGCTGTCGACCGCTATGGTCAAGTGGCCACTTATCGTGGGCTTTCGGAAGCCGATGGACATAGCACTATTGTTTTCCATGAAATAGCTCACGAGTTCCACTTCGGCCAATCATTAACAAAACAATATCCCGTAACACCTATTGTGAGCTGGCCGCGGGAATGGGGAACAAGTTCAGCTGCAAAGGCGGTAGCGGACCGTGTGGGGGCTCCATTTAGCTGTGATGTTGTGGGGGGGTGTCAATGAAGATCGGATTGCCGATAAGTGTTTCGCTATTGGTAGTGCTTTATCTATTTCTCTTTACGGGTTCGAGTGGCGCTGAGTTGATCAACGAGGGCAGATATCGATCTTCTGACGGTCGTACGTTGAGTGTAATTACCTCAGCGGGTATGTGGCAAGATTCGGCAGGGAAGATACGTAAACTTTACAACTGTGGAGATGAGTTCCAGATCTGCTTTTCAGATGGGCGTGATTTTGGCTTTTCTTTTCCGAGAAAATGCAAGGACTGGCTTGATCGCAGCAATAATGAGAGATTGAGATTTCGTATCTCTCTCGTGGCCGTTCTTCACGAATACCTGTGGATTGTGTTTCCCGAACGTCCAAACTATATCTTTCAATATGCCGATTCTCGCGGTGTCGTGGGGATATATAATCGACTAGATCCGCCGATAAATTTTGCGAACGCTCTAGGGAAGGTGGGTGGGAATGTTTCAAATTTTGAAAAATTTGCCTTCTATAGCGTAACAAATGTGGGAGTTGCAGCCTGCGAGTAGCTGATTATTCGGAATAATATTCCGCTATCCAGAGTGTTATTTATAATAAAATTATTATTTGGCCTAATAATAGGTGTTGCTCGATACGAAACATTCCAGGGGCAGTAAATGCGATTTAGTATATTGGTTGTTGCCGCTTTAGTTGCGTGTCTCACCACCCCCGCCTTTGCCTTCGATGCGGTCGCGACAGGGAAGGTGCGGGTCATTGAGGCCAGCTATGTTCCGGATCAGGTTAACTTCCAGCTCGATACAGCGGTGGGGGCGTGCCCTGCCGGGGCTTGGTTGAACTGGGTTCCGACGAAAAGCACCGACGCCAAAAACGCCGACAGCGTCAATGCGGTCTACTCTCTGGTGACGACGGCCCTGGCGTCGGGCAAGGGGGTCACCGTCTACGTCACCAACACCAACTGCATGGTCAATTTCATCTACCTACAGAGCAATTGACGGAGCGCGAGGGGGCGCTTAAGTGGGCTCCCCACCTTTCGGTCCCCAGAACAGCACCCAGGTGGCGAAATCGTCGCTGAAATCCTCGAAGCGATGCTCGGCGCCGGCTTCCACGAACAGCAGGTCGTGCGGCTGGAAGGGGTGGCGTTCACCGTTCTTCACGAAGGTGCCGGTGCCGCTGATGATCACGTAGATTTCATCACGGACATGGGGGCCTTGCGGGTCGTGCGCGCGCGGGGCGTAGACGCCGACCTTCATGGTGCCGTGTTCCAGCAAATACTGGAACCGTTCCCCTGTCGGGACATCGGGCAGGGTGGCCAGGGCGGGGGCGGCGGAAAGAAGCCAAGCCGGGGTCTGCATCGCGGGCCTTTCCCGTCGGTCAGGGATGCTCAGGTAGCGGTTGGGGCAAGGCGGCGCCCTGTTCCTGCTTCAGCCGCCATTCTTCGCGGTCGTTTTCCAGCTTCAGTTTCCGCGCCCGTTCGCGGACTTCCTCTTCCTTGGCCTCGAGGAGGTCAGACAGGTTCCAAAGGCCGAAACCGCCACCGAACAAGAGAAGTAGCAAAAGCCCATCGGTAAGTGTCATTGGCACCCCCACAAGACAAACACAACTTAGACGGTGTGTCGCCGGGCTGGCCAGGGAAAATGCTTGAGTTATGGCGTCGCAGGTCGATTGGGGGCAGGGGAGCGGGCAGCGAAAAGGCCCGGCGTCGCCGCCGGGCCTTCGCAACTCAACCCTTGTCGCTGACCTGGAAGGATCAGGCGATGGCCTTGTCGGCGGCCAGGTAGCGGGCGTCGCCCTCTTCCACCAGGGCCGGGTGGGTCAGCTTGCCGCGGAACACGTTCAGGCCGTTGCGCAGGTGCACGTCATCGGCCAGGGCCTGCTGCCAGCCCTTGTCGGCCAGGGCCAGGACGAAGGGGGCGGTGGCGTTGTTCAGGGCGAAGGTGGAGGTGCGGGCCACGGCGCCGGGCATGTTGGCCACGCAGTAGTGGATGACGCCGTCCACCACGTAGGTGGGCTCGGCATGCGTGGTGGCGTGCGAGGTCTCGAAGCAACCGCCCTGGTCGATGGACACGTCCACCAGCACGCTGCCGGGGCGCATCTTGGCCACCATCTCCTTGGTGACGACGCGCGGGGCGTTGGCGCCCGGGACCAGCACGGCGCCGATGACCAGGTCGGCGTCCAGCACCGCCTGCTCGATGGTGTCGATGTTGGCATAGAGCGTGTTGACGCGGCGGCCGTACTGCTGGTCGATCTGGCGCAGCCGGTCCAGCGACTTGTCCAGCACGGTCACTTCCGCTTCCAGGCCCACGGCCATGCGGGCCGCGTTCAGGCCGACCACGCCGCCGCCGATGACCACGACCTTGGCGGCCGGGGTGCCGGGCACGCCGCCCAGCAGGATGCCGTTACCACCGTAGCTCTTCTCCAGGCACTTGGCGCCAGCCTGGATGGACATGCGGCCGGCGACCTCGCTCATGGGGGCCAGCAGGGGCAGGCCGCCGCGAACGTCGGTCACGGTCTCATAGGCGATGCAGATAGCGCCGGAGGCGAGCAGCAGCTCGGTCTGCTCCGGATCGGGGGCCAGGTGCAGGTAGGTGAACAGGACCTGGCCGGGGCGCAGCATGCGGCACTCATGCGGCTGCGGCTCCTTCACCTTCACGATCATGTCGGCCTTGGCGAAGATTTCTTCGGGCGTCTCCACCAGGGTGGCGCCGGCGGCGGCGTACTGCTCGTCCGTCAGGCCGATGGCGGTGCCGGCGTTCTTCTGCACGATGACCGAGTGGCCATGGGCCACCAACTGGCGCACGTTGCCGGGGATCAGACCGACGCGATACTCGTGGTTTTTGATTTCCTTAGGAACGCCGATCAGCATGGTTTTCTCCCGGATCATCTGGGTTGGCGCCGCCTGTCCGGTCGCGCAACCGTTGCCTCGATTTCGGAAGCCAAGATAAGGCCGAAGGCTGGTGCATGTCCTTGCGTTCAGGGATAGGCCAGGCGCACAATGCGCAAGAAACCACCGATGAAAGTGCACTATGCGCCAAGGTCTGCGAACAATGGTGCTGGATAGGATTGATCGTGCGATCCTGACCCGGCTGCAGGAGCATGGCCGCATTCCCAATTCGGAACTCGCCGCCCACGTCCACCTGTCGGAAAGCGCCTGCCTGCGCCGCGTCAAGGCGATGGAGGAGGCGGGGATCATCAGCGGCTATACCGCCATCCTGGACCCAGCGTCCTGCGGGCGGCCGGAGAGCGTGTTCGTCCAGGTGACGCTGGAAAAACAGACGGAGCCCTATCTGCGCGCGTTCGAGGAGGCGTTGGCCACCTGCCCGCAGGTGATGGAATGCTACCTGATGTCCGGCGACAGCGATTACCTGCTGCGCGTGGTGGTGGCCGGTGCCGCCGATTACGAGGCCCTGCACAACCGCATCCTGACCCGCCTGCCGGGGGTGGCCCGCGTCCATTCCAGCTTCACCCTGCGCACGGTCATGAAACGTACCGCCCTGCCGCTGGCCGATGTCGTCACCGTGGGCGGCGATTGACGGGCGCGATGCCAGGCCGTAAACCGCAAAGCCAGCCGTTGCGGTAAGGCGCGGGCATCTCGCGCCCACCGTGTTGCTGAAAGAACCTTTTTTCAAGGAAAGTGTCCCGCATGACCGAGCCTGCCTCCCCCACCGTTCCCGGTCGGCTCAAGGGCCGTGTCGCCGTTGTCACCGGCGCTTCACGCGGGTTGGGTGCCGCCGTCGCCAAGGGGCTGGCGGCGGAAGGGGCGCACGTCGTGCTGATCGCCCGCACCGTGGGCGGGCTGGAGGAGGTGGACGACGCCATCCGCGCCGCCGGCGGCACCGCCACCCTGATCCCCCAGGACATGGCGGCCGACCCGGCGCAGCTGGACGTGCTGGGGCCGGCGTTGCTGGACCGGTTCAAGCGGGTGGACATCCTGGTCGCCAATGCCGGCATGCTGGGGGCCATCGGCCCCATGGCCCATGCCGACGTGAAGCAGTGGGACAAAGTCCTGGCCCTGACGCTGACCGCCAACATGCGTCTGATCCGGACCTTGGATCCGCTGCTGCGCGGTTCTGACGCGGGCCGCGCCGTCTTCATCACCGACCGCTACGGCCATGAGCCGGTGGCCTATTGGAATGCCTACGCCGTGGCCAAGGCGGGGTTGGAGATGATGGCGCTGACCTACGCCCGGGAGGTCCTGCAAAGTCCGCTGAAGGTGAACCTGGTCGATCCGGGCCCCATGCCCACCAAGCTGCGCGCCCAGGCTTTCCCTGGGGAAAAGCCGGATACCCAGCCGCCGGTCACCCGCGTCGTACCCACCATCCTGGACTTGGTGGCGCCCGACAACACCCGCCATGGCGAATGCATCGCCCTGTACTGAGCGCATGGGACGTGGGCGCGCGCATTCAAGGTTGGTTAACGCATGGCTGCGTCGGCTTACGCTCCGCACCGTAGTGATATTGGTCACAGCAGGGTCGGTCCGGCGGGCATAGGCTTCTTCTTGTACCGGGGAAGGCCCCAACCTCTCCGGTACCGGAACGGCGACCAAGGTCCCGTTTCTGCTTCCCCGTCCGGGTGGGTTGCTCCCCGCGCCCAGCCCGGCATCTATGAAGGCCCGCCGCTCCCCCGCAGGCGGGCCTTTTTCTTGTCCTAATTCCTCAAGCGCCGGCGGGCCCTCCGGCCCTTGGCTGTCCTCGATTGCCGGTCCGCCCGCGGCTTCCCGGAAATCTCCGGCGGACGCGGTCGCGGCCTGTCCAAGAAATTTAGCAATTCACTCAAGCGTGCGGCACGTAGGGTACGCCGTGCTTGTTGAACCACTCCAGCATCTGTTTCCACGCGATCTTGGCATCGACAGGGTTGTAGCTGGGGCGGTAATCGGCGTTGAAGCCGTGGCCTGACTCCGGGAACACCCTCAACTCGCTCGTGTCTGCGGCCTTGTTGCCCTTGGCCAGGGCGGTCCGCATCTGTTCAACGCTGGCGACGGGAATGCCCTCATCCTTGGCGCCATAGAGGCCCAACACGGGGGCGTTCAACTGATCCACCAGATCAATGGGGTTCTTGGGATGGTCGGCGTCGGTGTTGCCCACCAGCCGGCCGTACCAGGCGGCCCCCGCCTTCAGGTCCGGGTTGTGGGCGGAGTAGAGCCAGACGATGCGCCCACCCCAGCAGAAGCCGGTGATGGCCATGCGCTGCGTATCGGCCCGGTTGTCGGTCTTCAGATGGGCCACCGTGGCGTCCAGGTCGGCCATGACCTGGGCGTCCGACACCTTGGACACGATGTCGCGGATCAGCGTGGGGATATCGGGCACCTTGGTGGCGTCGCCCTGGCGGAAGTACAGGTCGGGGGCGATGGCATAATAGCCCGACTTGGCCAGGCGCCGGCACAGGTCACGGATATGCTCATGCAAGCCGAAGATTTCCTGTACGACCAACACCACCGGATGGTGTCCGCCCTTGCCCGTCCGTTTGGGCACGGCGCGGTACGCTGCCATGGTGGCGCCACCGGCCACGGGCACTTGCACCATGCCCGCATCCAGGTCGTCGGCATCGGTGATGATGGTTTGGGCCGATACCGGCAGCACGGCCAGCGCGAAACCCGTGGCCAGGCCGGCCGTGGCGAAGCCCCGGCGGTTGATCCCAGTGTCGTCCATGGAAACGTTCCCTTCGGTTGCCGCTGTTATTCTATGTTGGAGATATTGGAAATCTGCCCGATCCGCGTCGCGGTCACAGCGCGCCGGCATGCCGCAGGCGTCCGATTTCCTCCTCATCCAATCGTAGCCAGTCGCGCAGCACCGCGTCGGTGTGCTGGCCCAGGGTGGGCGGCGCCTGACGGTAATTGACCGGAGTGTCGCTGAACTTCATGGGGCTGCCGATCAGTTCCACCGTGCCCGGCAGCCCGCCGCCCGCCGGGCCTGTGCCGCCGGCCTGGGGGTGGGGCAGGGTGACGCGCATATCCCGCGCCGCCACCTGGGGGTCGCCGAACACTTTGTCGATGGTGTTGATGGGGCCGCAGGGGACGCCCAGGGTTTCCAAGGCGTCGATCCAGAATTGACTGGTCTGCGCCTGCATGACGGTGGCGACCAGGGGCACCAGGACGTCGCGGTGGCGCACCCGCGCCTGGTTGGTGGCGAAACGGGGATCGCCGGCCCAGGCCGCGTTGCCCGTCAGGTGACAGAACCGGGCGAACTGCTCATCGTTGCCGATGGCCAGGATGATCCATCCGTCACTGGTGGCGAAGGTCTGGTAGGGCACGATGGTGGGATGGGCGTTGCCCACGCGCGGCGCCAACTGGCCGCTGGTCAGGTAATACTGGCCCGGATGGGAAAGCCAGGCCACCTGGGTGTCGAACAGCGACAGGTCGATGGCCTGTCCCCGGCCGGTAAGGTCGCGGTGGCGCAGGGCCGCCAGGATGGCGATGGCGGCGTAGGTGCCGGTCATCAGGTCGGCCACGGCCACACCCGCCTTCAGCGGCTGGCCCTCCGGCTCCCCGGTCAGGGACATGAAGCCGCCCATGCCCTGAACCAGATAGTCATAGCCGGCCCGCGCGGCATACGGCCCGGTGTGGCCGAACCCGGTGATGGAACAATAGATCAGGCGGGGGTAGGCGTCCCGCAAATCCTCATACGACAGCCCATAGCGCGCCAGGGTCCCGGTCTTGTAATTCTCCACCAGCACGTCGGCGTGGCTGACCAGTTGCAGGGCCAGGGCCTTGCCGGCCGGTGTCGTGAAATCCAGGGTCAGTGAGCGCTTGTTGCGGTTGGCCGACAGGTAATAGGCGCTCTCCCCCGTGTCCTGCCCGGCGTCGTCCTTCAGAAAGGGCGGCCCCCAGGTGCGGGTGTCGTCGCCCTGGCCGGGCCGCTCCACCTTCACCACGTCGGCGCCCAAATCCCCCAGGATCTGCGTGGCGCTGGGCCCCGCCAGCACCCGGCTCATGTCCAGAACCTTAAGGCCGGCCAGCGGGCCGGTGGCGGGAATGGGTTGGGTCATGGCGCGGCGCTACCCTTGGCGGGGTCCCTCGGTTCGTATCGCGCGATCTTACACAGGCCGCGGCGACGGCGGCTAGGGTGCATTGGCTGTGGTTCCTGGCTGCTCCAGGGCAGGAGACGCATGGGCGCCACGGCGAAGCCCGCGCTTCCCCTGGACCGCGTTTCACGCTCTGATGTCCTAACTATTGCCCTGCCGAACCCGAGGTTCCCGATGCTCGATAAGAACGCCAAGATGCCCGACGAGATTCCCGTCATCCGCACCATCGCCATGCCCGCCGACACCAATCCCGCCGGCGATATTTTCGGCGGCTGGCTGATGTCGCAGATGGACCTGGCGGCGGGCAATGTGGCGGCCCGTCTGGCCCGGGGCCGCGCCGCCACCGTGGCGGTGGACGCCATCGCCTTCCTGGGGCCGGTATTCGTGGGGGACGAGGTCAGCCTGTTCGGCCGGCTGGTGTCGCGGGGGCGCACCTCGATGCGCATTGAGGTGGAGGCCTGGCGCCGCAGCCGCGACGCCGACGACAGCAACAAGGTGACAGAGGCCGTCTTCACCTTCGTCGCCATTGACGAGAATCGGCGGCCGCGTCCATTGCCTCCTCTGGAGGGCTGAGAAAGGCTCGGCCAAAGTTCCCTCGACATCCGGGGGCGGGGATGCGCACTGTATCTGGGCATCCCATTCCAGGTGGACCCCGCCATGGCCGACCCCCGTGACGAACTGCTGCGCCAGATCCGCGCCATCCGCCGGCGGATCGACCCCCAGGTGCTTGAAAAAGCCGCGGCCGCGGCGGAGCGCATGCAGACGGCGCGGGCGGCGCCCGCCGCCAGTGGGGGCGGGAGTGGGGCCTCAGCCGAGGCGCCCAGCGATATTCCGTTTGATCGCCAGGCGGCCCGTGACGTGGTGATGACGTTTCTACAGTCACGCCACGACGGTGGCCGGTTCGCCATGAAGTTGATGGAAGAAATGAAGAAGCCCGAGGTTGCCGCCAAGGCCTATGGCCAGGCCGCGTCCTCAAAGCCCGCCCGCAAGTCTTGAGGCGGGCAACAAGGTTTCGATAAAAAGATAGAAAATTATTCCGACGCCGCGATCAGTCAAAACCGTCACCCGGAATCGGGGCATTGGGTGAGGGGTCGGTTACTCGCGCCATGAGCACTGGCGTAATCCTTCCTCGCCATGGCACCATAGCCAGGAATACCGTCATCGCCCGGCATGCGGGAGGAATGGGACCCCGTCTCCTTCACCCTCATTGGGGTTTCTGACGGTAAAACAGGGAACGGACCCGGTGGGCCACCATATCAAACAGGTCGTTTGGCCGAACCGGGCCTATGTCGACGATAAGTTCGACCATCACCGGTTGTTCAGCATCATCATGACGGTGGCCACGTCCATCACCGTCAGCGGCCTCTGGGGCTGGGACTACGTCATTGACACCGAGGGGGCGCAACGGACCATCGGCCTTCGCCTGCTGATGTCGGGCATCATCCTGCTGCACGCCTTGTTGCTTCATTTCCGTGTGCCGCGCCGTCTGACCACGGCCTATGCGTTCCTGGGCGCGTTCACGTGTCAGATGCTGTTCATCGAGGTGCTGAACCGTCTAGACCACGGTATGCAGGCCCAGTTTTCCGGATTCCTGTTCTTCACCTTTCTGCCGTTGCTGGTGATGCAGTATGTGCCCTTCACCACCGGCACCCTTTTCATGGTGCTGATCATCGCCTTGCCGCCGGCGGCCGGCGCCATCGGCTTCGCGCGTGACTTTGAATATGTGAAGTATCCACTGCTGCTGGGTCCGGTGGGTGCCATGTTCATCTGCGTGCTCTTCGCGTTCGAGCAGATCAACTACACCAATTATGAGAACCAGCGCCTGCTGCGTCTGGTCGCCATCACCGACAGCCTGACGGGGGCGGGGACGCGCCGCCACATCACCGAGACAGCGGCCCGTGAGATGGTGCGCGCGCGGCGCTATGGCGGCCCCCTGTCGGTGCTGATGCTGGACATCGACCATTTCAAACGCATCAACGACACTTGGGGACACCAGGCGGGGGACCACGCCATCCTGGCCGTTGTCGAGCTATGCCGCGCCACCATCCGTGAGACCGATGTCATCGGCCGCTTCGGTGGGGAGGAATTCGTGATCGTGCTGCCGCAAACAGGCCGGGCGGAGGCGGAGCGGGTGGCCGAACGGTTGCGCGCCGCCGTCGCGGCGACGCCTGTCGCCCTCACGCCCGATGTCAGCGTCACCCTGACCTGCAGCCTTGGGGTCACCGAGCTGGTGGATGACGACGAAACGGTCGACGGCTTGCTGGCCCGGGCGGACGAAGCCCTCTATGCGGCCAAGAACGCCGGCCGTAACCGCGTGTCCGTGGCGGCCTGAGGGCGCCCACCGTAGCGTGAGGTAGGCGATTAGGCGGGATACAGCGCGTCGCTGTGCACACGCAGGGGCCTGGGTGCCGGCTGGGCGCGGGTGGGGCCCAGGACGGCCGCCACCAGGCGCTGCGTCCATCCGGGCTCATCCACCGGCTGGTGACGGATCAGCAGGCGGCTGTACAGCGTGTTGTAGAGCAGTTCCACCACGACCGTTTCATCCAGGTCCGGCGCCAGCTCCCCGGACCGCACCCCATGGTGCAGGATTTCGCGGATACGTTCCCGGCGGGGGTTCAGCACCTGCGTGCAATAGGTCTCCAGGACTTCGGGATTGTTCTGTCCCTCGACGATGATGCTCGCGATCACCCGGCCCATAGGGCCCGCCATGGTGCCGGCCATGACCTCCACCATGCTTTCAAGGTCGCGTCGCGCGGACCCCGTGGCCCGGATGGGGGCGGCAACCTCAACCACCTCCAGCAATGAGGCGACGGCCAGCGCGCCCTTGGTCGGCCACCATCGATAGATGGTTGTCTTGGCGCATCCGGACCGGGCCGCGACCGCCTCGATGGTGAAGCCGGACAAGCCCTCCTGGACCAACAAATCGTAGGCGCTGCTCAAGATCGCGTGACGGGATTTGTCACAGCGCGGGCGGCCACGAACGGAACGCTGTTGGGGGACCTGGGCAAGGGCAGTGTCAGTCATGGGCCTGTCATCACGCTCAAAGGACATTGGAATTTCGTGGATGGCTTCCTGGACGGAGATGGCCCGGCACGGCTGTCCAGCAGGTCGACCGCAGCCCCCCTGACCTGGCTGCATGCATCCCTTATCCAATCGGTCTTATCCCATCGGCCAGCAACAAACAAGACGTGCGACGGCAACATCGGGTCAGAAAATTAACGAGAAGAGGGGAACTGGATGGTGGGCCGAGGGTTTATCGGACACCGGGAAAAGCGACAGCCCCGGCAAGTGACTTGCCGGGGCTGTCCGAGACGGAGGGTGGCCGGGACTGAAGTGGAAATTAAAGCCGGCCAATCAGGATCAGGATGAGCACGATGACGATCACCGTGCCCAAGCCACCGGCTGGATAATATCCCCAGTGGACGCTGTGGGGCCAGGTCGGCAGGGCGCCGATCAGGAACAGGATTAAAATGATCAGGATGATGGTTCCAAGATTCATGGCGGCCTCTCTTAGAAATCGGAAGGCGTTGCGATCATGAAAAATCATTATGACCAAAACATGTTTTTGTAGATTTGCTGACACGTCAAACGGCTTATCTGCCGAATAAGGGATATAAAGCACTTTCCGCTGATATGCTGCGCGGCCTTGATATATTCCAATTTGCTGGGTGATGCGTAAGCAAAGGTTAGGTCATAGATAATAGGTCGTATCGATATTGCCGCGCACCGAACCGAGGCCTGACTAAATAAATAAGGTCATTTTCTTCCAATCGCCTACTTCATCTTTTAATGGCAATTGCCGCAGTATCCGCCCAGACACGCCACATTCCCGCCACATGGCGTGCTGAACATTGTTTGGTCAGTGACACGTCAACTCTTGGGACGTTTTTGCCCGCTCCGGGGCAGACCCCATGGGGCGAATGGAAACTTTCCGGTTCGGAACCGGAAGTGATCCACGCGCCCCCATCGCAACCCAGCTGAGGAGGACGACCATGAACAAGAACCGCATCGAAGGTAACGCCAAGATCGCCGGCGGCGCCGTCAAGGAAACGGCCGGCAAGGTCTTGGGTGACGATCAGATGGCCGCTGAAGGCAAGGCCAAGAAGGTCGAGGGCCACGCCCAGAACGCCGCCGGCAAAATCCAGGAGGCCGGAAAAGCGCTGAAGGACACGGCCAAGAAGGCCCTGGGCGAGTAAGGCGGCCGTGGTTTGCCGCTGCGCCCGCCGCCGCACCGGTGACGGCGTCCGCGCCGTCACCGCCAGCCCCCAGGAGGATTCCTTCCTGGGGGACTCCGCGGTCGGGGCGGCGGGTGCCCCCGGCTATCGGAAGGGGCGGCCGAATGCGCCCTTCCCATCAACCCCCTCCGCCGTCGGGGTGCCCGACGGCGATGGCTTGGCCGGACTTGACGGCCGGCCCAATAATGGAGCGACGATAATGCCTGTGTCGTACACGTCGACGGCGGCCAAGCCGTCCCTACACTCCCGGATCATCCCCGCCGCCCTGTCGGCGCTCATGGTCTTCGGCGCCATGACGGTGTCGGCGCCGCATGCGCTGGCCGCGGCCACGCACGGCACCGATCAGAGCAATCTGGTTGAACGGGCCCGCGTCACCGTCGACGATTTGCGCAAGGACAAGGAATTCGGCAACGCCCGTGACCTGATGCGCCGTGCCAAGGGTGTGCTGATCGTTCCGCAGCTGATCAAGGGCGGATTCTTCGTGGGCGGTGAGGGCGGCGATGCCGTGCTGTTGACCCGTGGTCCCAATGGCGACTTCAGCTATCCCGCCTTCTATACCTTGGGCTCCGCGTCGTTCGGCCTGCAGATTGGTGTCGAGCAGGCTGAACTGGTCATGTTCATCATGAGCGACAAGGCCCTGACCTCGGTGTTGCAGGATGAGTTCAAGATCGGTGCCCAGGCGGGCCTCGCCGTGGTGACCCTGGGGTCCACCGCCGAGGCGGCCACCCCGACCTCGCTGAATGGCGACATCATCGTCTGGGCGTCCGCCAGCGGCGCGTATGCCGGCTTGACGCTCAACGGTTCCATCCTGAAGCCGCGCGACAGCTGGAATGAGGCCTATTACGGCAAGCCGGAAACGGTCTCGGCCATCGTGACCGCGCGCAGCGCCAAGAATGCCGATGCCGATGGGTTGCGCAAGAACCTGGCGTCCATCCGCTAAACCGTTTGCGCCAGCGGTTGGGGAAGGGCGACCGCCCTTCCCCAACCGTCTTTCATCAACCGGATGTTGGCGTTGATTCAAAGGCATGGAGGCCATTTATTGATGCCAAAGATATAGAGGTGATCGCGTTAAACGAGATTGATATGCAGTAAGTTATAATAAAGCGATTTATGGAAACTATTCTGTGTATTTGTTTGTTTATTGTAGGTCATGCTGAACAAAACTTTACGGCGTGACAATCGCGACAGGAGCAATCACTCCAGGAGAGGAGCAGACGATGATCCCCCCCACCGTTCCGCCGACCACCCCCTCCGCCGTTACCGAACAATCGATCAAGGTGCTGAACGACCTGATCGAGAAGACCCTGGACAGCGCCCTTGGCTACAAGGACGCTGCGGAGGAGTCGACCAACGACAGCTTCAAGACGCTGTTCTCCACACGGGCACGCCAACGTCGCCAGTTGACCACCGCCCTACAGGCGGAGGTGATCAGTCTGGGCGGCCAGCCGGAAACCGATGGCACCGTGCTGGGGGCCGCCCGGCGCATGTTCGTCAACCTCAAGAACGCCGTCACGGGTAGCGACCAGAGCGTCGTCGCCGCTGTCGAGGCTGGCGAGGATGACATCAAGTCCAGCTTCGAAAAGGCGTTGCAGGGCGATCTGCCCATGCCGGCCCGTGAGGTCGTGGCCACCTGCTATGACAGCATCAAGGCCGACCATGACCAGATGAGCACCCTCAAGCACGCGCTTGAGCGGAATTAAGCGGCTGATTTCCTGGGCCGCGGACGCAGGGGCGTTAAGGCGCGCCCCCTGAACAAGCAAAGGAGAGGATGATGAAGAGCGAAACCATCGATGCCGCGGCCACCGCCGCCCGGTCCGTGCGCAACGCCGCGCGGGAGGACGCTGATCACCTGACCGACGCCATCAAGGCGGAGGCCAACGACCTGTACCGGACGCTGGCGGCCAAGGGCGAGGCCGCGGCCAAGGCCGTCGGCACCCAGGTGGAGGCGCAGCCCATCACCAGCCTGCTTCTGGCTTTTTCCGCCGGCTTCATCGCCAGCCGCCTGCTATCCCGCTGACGTCGGACGGCAGGCGACGGAAGAGCCGCAAGTCGAACAAGGGGAGCGTTGATGGAAGGCTGGACCAAGCTGGCCGTCATGGCCTTGTCGCAACTGGGGGTGATCCCCTTTGGTCCGGTGCAACGGTCCTCTCCGGCCCCGCTGGTGGACGGGGTGGTGACCCTGGTCATCACCGGTGTGCTGGCGATGCTCGCGGTCATCGGCGCCGTCGGTTTCCTGTGCGCGGCCCTGTGGGCCGGCTTGGAACCGACCATGGGACCTGTCTGGACGCCGGCCCTGGTGGGGCTGGCCCTGGTGGTCCTGTGCCTGATCCTGTTGCTGGTGATGCGCATGACGCTGAACCGGCGGGAGCCACCGCCTCCGGCGGTGAACCCGGCGCTGGACCTGGACCCCGAGGTGCTGTTGGCCGAGGCCCAGCGCCTGGTGGTCAAGCACAAGGTGCCGGCCCTGCTGGCCGCGGTGGTGGCCGGACTGGTCGTCGGCAATGCCGGCACCCGTCCCGTCCGCAAGTGACAGAAATAGCAACCCCTAGCCCATGAGGAGGGCCACGATGTCTACCAAACTGCGCGCGCTTGTTCTTTTATCCATGCTGGGCATGGGGGCGCTGGTCAGCGCCTGCCATACGACCGCCGGCGCCGGCCAGGACATCTCCGCGACCGGTGACGCCATCAGCAAGGAGGCTCGCAAGGACACGCCGTGACCTTGCTGAGACCGGCCTTTCAAGAAAACACCCGCCGAGGAGGTCCCCGGCGGGTGTTTTCCTGTTGGTATCAACCATACCGGCGCATGGCCTCCAGCGTCAGGCCCAGCCCGACGGAACCGAACTTGTCGCCCTCCACCACCCGCGCGTCGGGAAGCTCGCGCAGGATGCTGGCACGCACGTTGGGCAACAGGGTGGAGCCGCCGGTCAGGAACACCGCGTCGATCCTGTCGCGGGTCAGGCCGCTGTCGGCCAGCGCCTTGCGGATCATGCCGGCGATGCCGTCGGTGAGCGGCGTGGTCGCGGCCGCGAAGCCGGGGACGGTGAAGGGCATGACCAGTCCCCGCTCGATGAAGTCGAACGGAATCTCGACCACCAGGTCCGTCCCGCCCGGCTGCGCGGCGGTGGCGCTGAGGCGGATCTTGGTGCGCTCCACCGTCATGGCGACGCGGTGGCCCAGATGCTCCTCCACCACCTGGATCAGCCGTTCGATCAACTCGGGGCGCGCGGACTCCCGCAGCACCTGCCGCAGTTCCGCCATAACCTTCGGTGCATAGAGGAAGTTGATCTTGGACCAGGTGGCCAAGTCGTTGAAATAGCTGTTGGGGGCCAGCAGGCCGGCGCGCTTCATCCGCGACTGGTAACCCAGGTGCGGCATCACGCCATGAAGCGACAGCAGGCGGTCGAAATCGGTGCCGCCGATGCGCACGCCGGTGCTGGCCAGGATGTCCTGGCCCCGGTCCGCCACCCGCCGCCGTTCCGGCCCGATGCGCACAATGGAAAAGTCGGAGGTGCCGCCGCCGATGTCGGCGATCAGCGCGATCTCTTCCGCGTTCACCTGGCGCTCATAATCCAGGGCCGCGGCGATGGGTTCGAACTGGAACGAGACGTCGGTATAGCCGATGTCGCGCGCGATCTCCGCCAACGCGGTCTCCGCCCGCTGGTCGGCCGCGTCGTCGCCATCCACGAAATGCACCGGGCGACCGTGGACCACCTGGGTCAGGGGACGGCCAGCCTGGTCTTCCGCCCGGCGCTTGATCTCCCGCAACAGGGTCTTGAGCACATCGCGGAAGCTGATGCGGCGCCGGTCCAGCTGCGTTTCCATGTCGATCAGGTCGGTGCCCAGCACCGACTTCAGCGACCGCATCAGGCGGCCGTCGGCACCCTCCGCATAAATCTGGATGGCGGCGCGGCCGAATTCCTCGCGCTTGGCGGCGAAGTCGAAGAATAGGGCGCTGGGCAGGGTGGTTTCCTCCCCCTCCAGCGGCAGCAGGCGGGCGTGAGGCTCTTGCCCATCGCGGACGTCGACGATGCCCAGGGTGCTGTTCGACGTTCCAAAGTCCAGGCCGCAATAGCCCATGATGCGCGCTCCAACGACGGCCGAAACAACCGGATTTTTAATTGGGGGCGCGGTTTGTAACGGAAATCATTCTGGGCCGCCAGGAAAAAGGGCGGTCACGCCGGCGGGGCCGTCGATTCCCGGACCACCAGGCTATGATCGAACACCTGCTTCAGGTAGTTGCCCACTTGTCCGGCGGTGCGGTTGATGATGAAACGGGCGGCGGCGGCCCCCATTTCCACCACCGGCTGGCGGACGGTGGTCAAAGGGGGACAGACGACACTGGCGGCGGGCAGGTCGTCGATGCCGGCGACCGACAGGGCGCCGGGCACGGGGATGCCCATCCTGTAGGCGACGGACAGCACGGCCATGGCCATGCTGTCGTTGGCGGCGAAGATGGCGGTGGGGCGCTGCTTCTGGCCGAGAAGGGCGCGGGCGGCGGGCAGGGCGCTGTCGAAGGTGAACATCCCCGGTTGGATCAGCCGTTCGGGAATGGCCCCGCCGTCGAACAGGGCGTCCCGATAGCCCGCCTCACGCTGTGCGGCGGCGGCGTGCAAGGGGTGGCCCTGGATGAAGCCGATGTCGCGATGCCCCTGGTCCATGAGGTGGCGCGTCATCTGGAAGGCGGCCTGGTAATTGTCGATGTCCACGCCCCATCCCCATTTCTCATCCCCGTGGGTATCCAGGGTGGGGGAGATGCGCACGCAATTGACGCCACGGTCGGCCAACAGGGACAACAGCTGCGGGTTGTCGCACAGGGGCGGTATCAGGATGACGCCATCCACCCGCAAGGTGGACACCAGCGTTTCCGTCAGGGCGCCGAAATCGGATGCCCCCAGGTCCACGTATTCCGTCAATAAATGGTAGCCGCCGGCGCGGCAGGCCTGGATGGCGCCCAACTGCAGTTCGGTGACGTACAGCATGGCGTTGTCCGACACACCGCCGGGGGAAACCAGGGCGATCAGGAAACTGCGCGACCCCGACAGGGCGCGGGCCGACAGGCTGGGCGTGTAATTCAGGGTGCGCGCCGCCTCCATCACCCGGGCGCGGGTTTCGGGGCTGGCCTTCGGCTCACCGTTCAGGACACGGGACACCGTCTTGATGGAGACGTTGGCCGCGCGGGCGACATCGTAAATGGTGGCCTTGCTCAATGCCCCTCAACTCCAACCAGACTTTATGCCCTTGCGCGCCGATCGCCGCCGTGCCCCTGGACGGCGTCGGGATCATATCACCGGTGTCACGCAAAGATAGCGCCTGAAAGCCCGCTGGCGGCGGCGAATGGAAACGGCATGTCGGGATTAATCGGGTTGAAGAAATCCTCTTGCGCGGTGTTGTTCTCGATGATAACAAAAAGGGGCCAACGAAGGCCCCAAATTTTTTAGGCATTAGGGACAGCGCTGTCATCGCCGCCCTGAAAGACCGGAACGACAAGGCGGGGGCCCAAACAAACGGGAGAGACAACCATGCGTGACGCACGGGCGTTAGGGCGCGTGACCAGCCGGTAAGGCGGCCGCCTTTTAAACGACCATCACCGGATATGAGCCATCGCGCCCGCCCAAAGGCGACGGTGAAGGGACGGGTCTTGCCTGGAGCCCGAACCATCCCCGTCAGGGACCATCGTCGCGATGCCCGCCACGGTGCGCCCGCTTGTGGCGCCATCCGGCCCTGAACCCGGGGTCGGCGTGGGGATGCTCATGCTCAAGCGAACCCCGAAGAGGCACGACAGAGGCATCAAGGGTCCGCCACCTGGGGGCTGTCCCCCGCGACCACAACAATAAAGAAGCAGAATTGGGAGAAATGGGAGAAATGCGTACATACGCCCTGTTGGCCGCCACCGCGCTGGCCAGCCTGATCACCGCGCCCGCCCTGGCCCAGACGGCCACCGCGCCCGCTCCGCAGAACGCGCCCCAGGGGGCGTCGGCCCAGCAGCAGTTGGAAGACATCGTCGTCACCGCCGAACGGCGCGAGGAAACGACGCAGCGGACCCCCATCGCCATCACCGCCTTTTCCGGCGACACCCTGCAGCAGCGCGGCGTGTCCAGTTCCACCGACCTGAACAACATGGTGCCCGGCCTGGCCGTGGGCAATAATGGCGGTTCCGTCCAGATCGCCATCCGCGGTATCGGCAGCACCAACGACACCGAGGTCGGCGACCCCGCTGTGGCCTTTAACGTCGATGGCGTGTACATGGCGCGTTCCCGCGCCGCCATCGGCGCGCTGTACGACGTCGACCGTATCGAGGTGCTGCGCGGCCCCCAGGGCACGCTCTATGGCCGCAACGCCACGGCCGGCAGCATCAACGTCATCACCAAGCGACCCAGCGACAAGTTTGAAGGCAACGCCTCGCTGGATTACGGCAATTACAACAGCCTGCAGACGTCCGGCATGCTCAACGTGCCGCTGACCGATACCCTGGCCGTCCGCGCCGCCTTCCAGACCAGCCGCCACGACGGCTATACCAACAACGGCCGTTCCAGCAATTTCAATGATGAGGATACCCAGGCCGGCCGCCTGCAAATCCAGTTGAAGCCCAGCGAGACGTTCAAGGCCCTGCTGTCGCTGGATGTGTTCCACGAGGGCGGCGTGGGCTATGCCAACGGCCCCATCGGCCAGTACGCCAAGTTCGGCTCGCCCTACACCTTCCCCATGTCGGCGGACGGCAGCCTGAACCACACCAACAAGGGCGTGGGGCTGACCACCGATTGGGACCTGGGCTTCGCCACGCTGACCTATGTCGGCAGCTATCGCGAGGATACTGACCGGACCCACGGTGGTTCCACGCAAAGCGGCACCTGCCAGGCGCCGTCCGGTCCCTATTGCGCGTCCACCATCTTCCGCTCCGACGAGAACCAGACCTCGCATGAGTTGCGGCTGGCCAACAGCGACGGACCGCTGAAGTGGGTGGCGGGCCTCTACTATTTCAAGGAAAACAACGACGTCCTGTTCGCGTTGGACCCCGTTGCCGGCATCACCTCGTTGGCCTTCGTCCAGCCCAAGGTGTCAGAGGAGTCCAAGGCGGCGTTCGCCCAGGCGACCTACAGCCTGACCGACAGCCTGCGGGTGACCGGCGGCCTACGCTACACCGAGGATGCCAAGGCCCGCACCGGCGCCACCGAGGCCTTTGGCCACATCGTCGGCAACACTTATGTCGGCGGCTCCGCGCTGTATCTCAACAACGCGGATCTCAGCTGGAATTCCACCAACTGGAAGGCTGGCGCCGAATACGACCTGGCGCCGGACAGCATGCTCTACGCCTCTGTTGGCACGGGCTATAAGGCGGGTGGCTATGGTGACGGCCAGCCGCCCAACAACAACCCCTACCAGCCGGAGAAGCTGACCGCCTACGAAGTGGGGCTGAAGAACCAGTTCATGGACAAGAGGCTGCAGTTGAACCTGACGGGCTTCTACTATGACTACCGGGACTTCCAGGTCAGCGCCATCGGCCAGGTGGCGGGGCAGGCGTCCACCGTCACGGTCAACGCCGGCACGGCCGAGGTCTATGGCGTGGAGGTGGAGGGCGCCGCCCTGCTGACCGGCAGCGACCGCGTGGATGGCAGCGTGTCCTACATCCACGCCCGCTACACCGACTTCATCCTGGCCACGGGCGATGTCTTCCATCCCAACAGCGCCGCCGTCTACACCGGCAACCGGCTGGCCAAGTCGCCCGAATGGACCATCAACCTGGGCTACCAGCACATGTGGGACTTGGCATCCGGCGCCATGATCACGGCCCGCGTCGACAGCGTCTATGTCGGTGACCAGAACCTGGACTACCGCAACTTCGCCGTCACAGAGCAGAAGGCCTACACCAAGACCAACCTGTCGCTGGCCTATGACGATGCCGACCGCCGCTGGCGGGTCATGGCCTATGTCCGCAACCTGGAGAACAACGCCGTCCTGGTGGTGGCCAACCCCGATACCAACGGGTCTGGTAACCGGCTGGCCGGCAGTGGCGCCTACGCCCCGCCCCGCACCTTCGGCGTGAGGGTCTCGGCCAACTTCTAAACCTTCCCCGAACCCCCGAGGCTATTGCCTCACTCCCCTGGGCGTGCCGCAGGAACCTCCTTCCCCGGCGGCACGCCCCCTTTTTCCGGTTTGTTTTCAAACGACGGGATGATGAGACCCATGCCCCTGCCGATCCGCCGCCGTTCCGCCCCCCGCCTGGCCGCCGTGGTGACCCTGAGCGTGCTCCTGGCCACGCCGGCCGCCGTGCCCGCCTGGGGCGGGCCGTCGCAGCCGGTGCTGGGCAGCCGGGTGAAGCCGTTGTTGACGGTGGATGGCCTGTCCTTCCGCGACCTGAACGGCAATGGCACGCTGGACGCTTACGAGGATTGGCGCCTGCCGGTCGATGCCCGCGTGGCCGACCTCCTGTCCCGCATGACGGTCGAGGAAAAGGCGGGTACCCTGCTGCACGGCACCGTGCCGCCGGAGGGCGGCTTCTCCTTCGCCACCATGCGCGGGCCCTACGACTTTCCGCTGGCCACCCACATGATCCGCGATCTGGGTATCACCACCCTGATCACGCGCCAAGCCACCCCCCCGGCGCAATTGGCGGAGCAGGATAATGGCCTGCAGGCGGTGGCTGAGGGCGGGCGCCTGGGCATTCCGCTGACGCTCAGCACCGACCCGCGCAACCATTTCCAGGTGACGGCCGGCGCCAGCCAGCTGTCAGCCGGCTTCTCCCAATGGCCGGAGCCGCTGGGCCTGGGCGCCATCGGCGATCCGGCTTTGGTGCGCCGCTTCGCCGACATCGCCCGTCAGGAATACCGGGCGGTGGGCATCCACCAGACCCTGTCGCCCCAGGCCGACGTGGCGACGGAGCCGCGCTGGTCCCGCATCAACGGCACCTTTGGCGAGGACCCGGCCCTGGATGGCCGTCTGGTGCAGGCCTATATCGAGGGCTTCCAGGGGGGCGATGACGGCCCCGGCGCCACCGGTGTTTCGGCGGTGGTCAAGCATTGGGTCGGCTACGGTGCCGCGGCGGAGGGCTTTGACAGCCACAACAGCTATGGCCGCTATTCCCTGGTGCGGCCGGCCCATTTCGACCTGCATGTCCTGCCGTTCAAAGGCGCCTTCGCCGCCCACGTCGCCGGCGTCATGCCCACCTATTCCATCCTGAAAGAGATGGTGGTGGATGGCAAGCCGGTGGAGCAGGTGGGCGCTGGCTTCAACCGCTGGCTCCTGACCGACCTGTTGCGCGGCACTTATGGCTTCCAGGGCGTCATCCTGTCCGACTGGGCCATCGCCAACGACTGTAATGAGGTCTGCCGCAACGGCTTCCCCGCAGGGGAGCGGCCGACCTTCAAGGATTTCTCCACCGCCTGGGGTGTCGAGGACCTGTCCACCCCGGCGCGCTTCGCCAAAGGGCTGGAGGCCGGCCTGGACCAGTTCGGCGGTGTCGACGATCCGGCCCCCCTGCTGGCCGCCGTCAAGCAAGGTTTGGTGACGGAGGCGCGGCTGGACCAGTCGGTGCGCCGCATCCTGGCACTCAAGTTCCGCCAGGGACTGTTCGAGAACCCCTATGTCGACGCCCAGGCCGCCGCCAAGGTTGTGGGCACCCCGCAGTTCCTGACCGAGGGGCTGGCCGCGCAGTCCCGGTCCATGGTCTTGCTGGAGGCGGGCAAGGGCCCCGTGCCGCTCATTGGTCGCAAGGTTTTCCTGCGTGGCGTGTCGGCCGAGGCGGCCAAGGCGGCGGGTCTGACAGTGGTGGACGATCCGAAGAAGGCGGAAGTGGCCCTCCTGCGCCTGTCCGCGCCCTTTCAGACCTTGCACCCCAACTACACCTTCGGCAGCCTGCAGCACGAGGGTGATCTGGGCTTCCACGACGGCAACGCGGACTATGAGGCGCTGAAGGCCATGGCCGCCGCCAAGGTCCCGGCGGTGGTCAGCGTCTATCTGGACCGGCCGGCCATCCTGACCAACATCCGTGACAAGGCCGCCCGCCTGTACGTTGATTTCGGCGTCAGCGACCAGGCCTTCCTGGACGTGGTGACGGGCAAGGCGGCGGCCCAGGGGCGCCTGCCGTTCGAGCTGCCGCGCAGCATGGAGGCCGTGGCCGCCCAGGCGTCGGACGTGCCGCACGACAGCGCGGATCCGCTGTATCGCCTCGGGGCTGGCGGCGCCAAGGCGGGACTGCGGTGATGATGAACCGGCGGGAACTGGTGGTGGCTGCCGGCGCCGCCACGGTCGTCGCCGGCAGCCGGATGGCTCTCGCCGCCGGGCTGGGCGGTGTCGAGTGGCGATGCACCACCCAGACGGCGGCCTGGGTATCGCTCCAGGGCGCAGAATGGACCGCCGCCGGCTCCGATCCCTTCGGCCGGGACGTCGAGGTGCGGCTGGACCGCCCGCTTCAGACCATGGTGGGGTTCGGCGGCGCCTTCAGTGAAAAGGGCTGGGAAGCCCTGCGGGCCCTGCCCGAGGCCCAGCGGGCCGCCGTCCTCGATGCCCTGTTCGCGCCGGGGGAGGGCCCCGGGGCGGGGCTGTGCTTCACCCTCTGCCGCACGCCGATGGGTGCCAACGACATCGCCCGGGGCTGGTACAGCTACGACGAGGTCGACGGCGACTTCGCGCTCGATCATTTCAGCATCGCCAACGACCATGAGACGCTGATCCCCTTCATCCGCGAGGCGCGGGCCCGCCAGCCGGACCTGCGGCTGTGGGCGTCGCCGTGGAGCCCCCCCACCTGGATGAAGACCAACCGTCACTACGCCATGACACCCGCCTGGCCGGGACAGCCATCCAATGGCCTGAAACCGGATCAGGTCGGAAAGGAGGGGCAGGACTATTTCATCCAGGACGACCGCTATTTCGACGCTTATGCCCGCTACTTCCGCCGCTATGTCGAGGCCTATGCCGAGGCCGGCATCCCCATCGGCACGGTGATGCCCCAGAACGAGTTCAACTCCGCCCAGCCTTTCCCCAGCTGCTGTTGGACGCCCGCCGGCCTGGCCCGCTTCCTTCCCCATCTGGGGCGGGAGATGGAGAAGGTGGGCGTCACCCTCTATTTCGGCACGCTGGAGCGGGCGAACGCCGATCTGCTGAGCCGGGTGATGCGCGATCCGGCCGCCGGCCCGCTGATCCGGGGCGTGGGGGTGCAATGGGCCGGCAAGGGGGCACTGCCGGTGATCGCCGACCGCCATCCCGACCTGGCCATCTGGGGGTCGGAACAGGAATGCGGCACCGGCACCAACGATTGGCATTACGCCCGTTATGGCTGGGACCTGATGAAGCGCTATCTGCTGAACGGGGCCAGCGCCTGGCAATACTGGAATATGGTCATGCCCACGGGCGGGATGAGCGGCTGGGGCTGGCCGCAGAACGCCCTGGTGACCGTGGACGGCCCGACGGGCACGGTGCGCTTCAACCCTGATTTTCAGGTGCTGAGACACCTCAGCCATCCTGTGCGACCTGGCGCGCGCCTGCTGCCGGCGGAAAGCTTCACGGGGTTCGAGAACCAACTGGCCTTCCGCAACCCGGACGGCGGGGTGGTCATCGTCGTCCAGAACGAGATGGCGGCCCCCCAAGTCATCCGCGCCAAGGTGGGGGAGCGTCTGTTGACGGCCCGCCTGCCGGCCGACAGCTTCAACACCTTCGTCATTCCGGGGAGGTTGTTGTGAAGCTTCTGTCGCTTGTCCTGCTCATCGCCCTGGTGCCTTGGACGGCCACTGCCGCGCCCAAGCCCCGCGTCTTCGTCCTGACGGACATTGCCAACGAGCCGGATGACGAGGAATCCTTCGTTCGCTTCCTGCTCTACACCGATCAGATGGATGTGGCCGGCCTGGCCGCCACCACCTCCACCTGGCAGAAGGACCAGGTGCATCCTGAACGGCTGCGGGAACGCATCGCGGCCTATGGCCAGGTGTTGCCCAACTTGCGCGCCCACGACCCGGCCTATCCCGAAGCGGCCGCGCTGATGGCCCGCGTCACGGCGGGCCCGGCGCTCTATGGCTTGGCGGGCGTGGGGGAGGGGCATGACAGCGCCGCCTCCACCGCGCTGATCGCGGCTGTGGACGATCCCGATCCCCGGCCGCTGTGGGTCACCATCTGGGGCGGCGCCAACGTGCTGGCCCAGGCCCTGTATCATGTGGGCGCCACCCGCACGCCAGATCAGGTGGCGGCCTTCGTCTCCCGGCTGCGGGTCTATGCCATTTCCGACCAGGACGACAGCGGCGCCTGGGTCAGGACGCGCCATCCCCAGCTTTTCTGGATCGGCAGCATCCATGCCTTTAGCCACTATTCCACCGCCACCTGGACCGGCATCTCGGGGGAGGCGTTCTATCAATTCCCAGGACCGGACAGCGCTTCCGTCTCCCATGACTGGATAGACGCCCATATCCGCAAGGGCCCGCTGGGCAGCCTTTATCCGCAATGGAAATACATCATGGAGGGCGACAGCCCGTCCTTCCTGTACCTCGTCGCCAACGGCCTGAACGCGCCGGACCGTCCCGATTACGGCGGGTGGGGCGGCCGGTACGGCTTGGCCGCCGACGGGCTGGGGTTGCATACCGATGTCGTCGACACGGCCATGGGCGCCGACGGCCAGGCCCACCGCAGCGCTCAGGCCACGATCTGGCGCTGGCGCCAAGCCTACCAGAACGATTTCGCCGCCCGCATCGGCTGGACCCTGACGGCGGATCGCACCCAGGCGCCCCACCCACCGAGGGTGGTGGTCAACGGGCAGGTGGGCGACGATCCCATCGCCGTGACGCTGAAACCGGGGGCCAGCCTGGCCCTGGACGCCAGCGCTTCCGTCAACCCCGATGGCGGCCCCCTGACCTTCCGGTGGTGGCAGTACAAGGAACCCAGCACCTGGCAGGACGCCCTGGCGGTGGTGCCGGAGCTGGTCATCCAGGGGGCTGACGGACCCAAGGCCGTCATCACCGCGCCGACGGCGCCGCCCCTCCTGCCGGGGCCGCAGCGTCTGCACCTGATCCTGGAGGTGACCGGCGGCGGCGCGCTGCCGCTGACCCGCTATCGCCGCGTCATCGTCGACGTGCCGTCCGCATGACCTTCTCTTTTTTTCTTAAGCAAAACAACCTGATGGAAACGCACCTCATGACCGCACGCACCCGCTCCTTGCTGATGGGCACGGCCCTGTCGCTTTCCCTCGCCACCGCCGCGCTGGCCGCCGACGGTGGCCGGCCCTGGATGGACACCAAACTGTCGCCGGATCAGCGCGCGGACCTGTTGAACAAGGAACTGACGCTGGATGAGCGTATCGGCCTGGTGCATGGGCCCATGGCCATGCCCTTCCTGGGCGCCAAGCTGCCGGAGGGGGCCATCGGTTCCGCCGGCTACATTCCCGGCGTGCCGCGCCTGGGCATTCCCGCCTTGCAGGAAAGCGACGCCAGCCTGGGTGTCGCCAACCCCATGAACGTGCGGCCGGGCGACCCGTCCACGGCCCTGCCGTCCGGCCTGTCGCTCGCGTCGACCTGGAACCCCGACACCGCCTACAAGGGCGGCGCCATGATCGGACAGGAGGCGCACGCCAAGGGCCTGAACGTCCTGCTTGCCGGCGGCGTCAACCTGGCGCGCGACCCGCGCAACGGCCGCAACTTCGAATATCTGGGTGAGGACCCGCTGCTGGCTGGCACCCTGGGCGGGGAGTCCATCCGGGGCATCCAGGACCAGAACGTCGTTTCCACCATCAAGCACTTCGCGGTGAACGACCAGGAAACCCAGCGCATGACCCTGGACGTCAAGATCGGCGAGGCGGCGGCGCGCGAAAGCGACCTGCTGGCCTTCCAGATCGCCATCGAGAAGGGCAAGCCCGGCTCCGTCATGTGCGCCTACAACAAGGTCAACGGCGCCTATGCCTGCGACAACCCCTTCCTGTTGAACAAGGTGCTGAAGACCGACTGGGCCTATCCCGGCTGGGTCATGTCCGACTGGGGGGCGGTCCATGGCGTCGAGGCGGCGGTGAACGGCCTGGACCAGGAATCGGGGGAACAGATCGACGTCATGCTGAGCCCCGGTGGCAAGGTCTGGTTCAATGAGCCGCTGAAGGCCGCCATCCAGGACAAGACCGTGCCGGCGGAGCGCCTGTCCGACATGACCCGGCGCATCCTGCGCTCCATGTTCGCGGCCGGGCTGTTCGACAAGCCGGCGGCCAAGGCGCCCATCGACTTCGATGCCCACGCCCAGGTGACGAAGGCGGCGGGGACGGAGGGCATCGTCCTGCTGAAGAACAAGGCCGACCTTTTGCCGCTGGCCGCGAAAGGCAAGACCATCACGGTCATCGGCGGCTTCGCCAATGTCGGCGTGCTGTCGGGTGGCGGATCGTCGCAGGTGGTGTCCGATGCCGGCCCCGGCGCCAGCATCCCCCTGGGCGGCGACGGCATGATGGGCGCCTTCCGCACCGTGGTCTATCATGCGTCCTCCCCCTTGAAGGCCATCCGCGCCAAGGCGGGCGAGAAGCAGGTGCGCTTCACCGATGGCGCCTACCCGGCGGAGGCGGCGGCCCTAGCCAAGACCACGGACGTGGCCATCGTCTTTGCCACCCAGTGGATGAGCGAGGGGGCCGACGCGCCGGACCTCAGCCTGCCCAATGGCCAGGACGCGCTGATCGCCGCCGTGGCCGCCGCCAACCCCAACACCATCGTGGTGCTGGAAACGGGCGGGCCGGTGCATATGCCCTGGCTGGACAAGGTGGCCGGCGTGGTGGAGGCCTGGTATCCCGGCAGTCGGGGTGGTGAGGCCATCGCCGACATCCTGTTCGGCGACGCCAACCCGTCCGGCCGCCTGCCCATCACCTTCCCGGCGAGCGACGCCCAGCTGCTGCGCAAGGACATTCCCGGCGCCGACAAGCCGGAGTTCAGCCCGGCGGAGATCACCTATACCGAGGGCGCCGACGTCGGCTACCGCCACTATGCCAAGACGGGGGCCAAGCCCCTGTTCCCCTTCGGCTACGGCCTCAGCTACAGCCACTTCGCCTACAGCGATGTGAAGGTCTCGGGCGGCGACACCCTGACCGTCAGCTTTGATGTGGCCAACACCGGCAAGCGCCCGGGGCAGGATGTGCCCCAGGTCTACCTGACCAATGCCGCCGGCACCAAGACGCAGCGGCTGATCGGCTGGTCCAAGGTGTCGCTGGCGCCCGGCGAAAAAAAGCGCGTGACCGTCACCGCCGATACCCGCCTGCTGGGTAGCTTCGATGAGGGCGCCCATGCCTGGCAGGTGAAGGCTGGTGAGTACCAGGTGGCCGTCGGCGCATCGGCCACGGACCTGACGCTGAAGGGCGGTGCCGCCGTGACCGCGTCCACACGGCGGCCATAAGCCTTCCTGGAACCTTGGGTTGCCGCCGGTGTCGGCTATTCCTGGCACCGGCGCCTTGGGCCGATGGCTATGATCCTGACAAGGGGAACGTGATGTTGAAGATGATGAGGCGGTTGATGGGCGGCGCCACGGTGGCGCTGCTGCTGGCCGGGCCCGTCCTGGCGGCCGAGGCGCCCGTGGCCCAGGTGGAACAGGGCAAGGTGTCCGGCGTCGTCACCGATGGGGTCGCGGCGTTCAAGGGCATACCTTTCGCCGCCCCGCCGGTGGGCCCCCTGCGCTGGCGCCCGCCCCAGCCCGCCGCCGCCTGGACGGGCGTACGCTCCGGCACGCAGTACGGCGCCGATTGCATGCAAAAGCCCCTGCCGGGCGATGCCGCCCCGCTGGGCGTGGCGCCGGCAGAGGATTGCCTGTACCTGAACGTCTGGGCACCAGAGGACACGGCCACCAAGCCGGCGGCCAAGCGCCCGGTGATGGTGTGGATTTATGGCGGCGGCTTCGTCAATGGCGGCAGTTCACCCGCCGTCTATGACGGGTCCAACTTCGCCCGGGACGGCGTGGTGCTGGTCAGCTTCAACTACCGCGTCGGCCGCTTCGGCTTCTTCGCCCACCCCGCCTTGACGGCGGAGGCGGGCCAGGGCCCCACCGGCAATTTCGGTTACCTTGACCAACTGGCAGCCCTGCACTGGGTGAAGCGCAACATCGCCGCCTTTGGCGGCGACCCTGACAATGTCACCGTCTTCGGCGAATCCGCCGGCGGCGTCTCGGTGCACATGCTGCTGACCTCGCCCTTGGCCAAGGGCCTGTTCACCCGGGGCATCATCCAGTCGGGCGCGGGGCGCGAGCGCCTGTTGCCGACCCCGCCAGTGCATGCGGAAGGTGATGCGCCCTCGGGTGAAAAGGCGGGGGTGGCCTACGCCGCCCAGCACGGCATCAGCGACACGGGCGCTTCCGGCCTAGCGGCCCTGCGGGCCTTGCCGGCGGACACCGTGGTGGATGGCCTCAACATGGCCACCATGAACACCCCCACCTATGCCGGCCCCATGGTCGATGGCGCGGTGGTGCAGTATGCCGCCCCGGTCCTGGCCTACGCGGCGGGGAAGGGGGCCGATGTCCCGGTGATGGTCGGCGCCACCGGGGCCGATGGCTTCTTCTTCGGCGGTACGCTGGACAGCATCCTGGCCCCATTCGGCGCTGAGCGCGACCAGGCCCTGGCGTTGCTGGACCCTGACGGCACGCGCGACGTGAAGCTGATCGGGCACCGGGCCGCTGGTGCGGCCATGTTCATCGAGCCCGCGCGCTACACCGCGCGCCTGCTGTCGGCCCATAAGTCGCCCGTGTATCTTTTCCGCTATTCCTACGTGGCGGAGAGCATGCGCAAGGAATGGTGGGGCACCCCGCACGCGACGGAAATTCCCTTCGTCTTCGATACCGTCAAGGCGCGCTATGGCGACGCCCTGACGGCTGCGGACGCCGCCGCCGCCAAGGCCGCGCACGCCTATTGGGTCGCCTTCGCCAAGACCGGCAAGCCCGATCCGGCCGGCCTGCCCGCCTGGGCCCCCTTCAAGGCGGGCAAGGACGAGCGCCTGATGGAGTTCGGCGCCAAGGGCCCGGTGCTGGAGGAGGACCCGCTCAAGGCGCGGCTGGATCTGGTGGAAAAAGTCGCGGAACAAAAGAGCAAATGATTATTGTGCGTTGCGAAAAATTTCTTTTCGCAACGCAATAAAATAGGAATGTGTCGTAATAGGCATTGAACCCGGGCCCGGTGGATGTCAAACCCCTCGGGCCCGGACTTACTATACCGACTGGACGAACGATCGATGTCGACCGCATCCGCCCACAATAAATCCATGACGTCGCTGGCCCCGATCGTCGTCATGCTGTTTTTCGCCTGGGGCTTCGCCACGTCCATCGTGGACGCCGTGATCCCCAAGCTGAAGGAACAGTTCTCGCTGAACTACACCGAGGCGATGCTGGTGCAGTTCGCCTTCTTCCTGGCCTACTTCGTCGTATCGGTTCCGGCGGGCGCCCTGCTGGCGCGCCTGGGCTACCTGCGCGGTATCGTCGCCGGCCTCAGCATCATGACCCTGGGCTGCCTGCTGTTCGTGCCAGCCTCCAGCATGGGCCTGTTCGGCGCCTTCCTGCTGGCGCTGTTCGTCATGGCGGGCGGCATCACCGTGCTGCAGGTGGCGGCCAATCCGCTGATGTCGCTGCTGGGCCGGCCGGAAACGGCGTCCAGCCGCCTGAACCTGGCCCAGGCCTTCAATTCCTTCGGCACCACCATCGGCCCCATCCTCGGTTCCGTCTTCATCTTGTCCAAGGCGGCGGATGGGGATGCCAGCGCGCGCGGCGTGCATGTGCCTTTCCTGATGATCGCGGGCCTGCTGATCGTCCTGGCCGTGCTGTTCTGGTTCTTGCGCGGGCGTGAAGGGGCCGCCACCGACCAGCAGTCGGGCAGCAGCGGCCTCAGCGTGAAGGTGCTGCGCCACAGCCAACTCGCCCTGGGTGTCGTCTCCATTTTCGTCTATGTCGGGGCCGAGGTGTCCATCGGCAGCGCCATGGTCAACTACCTGATCCTGGATCGGACGCGGGACGCGGCATCCGAATTGGGCACCTGGTTCGCCGGCCTGATGCACCTGCATGATGTGTTGAACACGCCGGAATCCAAGGCCGCCGTGCTGGTCAGCCTGTATTGGGGCGGCGCCATGGTCGGCCGGTTCATCGGCTCCGTCGTCCTGCGTTTCGCCCGTCCAGGCATCGTGCTCATGGCGTGCTCGCTGGCCGCCGCCCTGCTGGTCAGCCTGTCCATGGCCAGCACCGGCACGATGGCGATGGCCACCATCCTCTCGGTGGGGCTGTGCAACTCCATCATGTTCCCCACCATCTTCACCATCGCCATCGATGGCCTGGAGGAAGAGACGCCGCAGGGGGCCGGCATGCTGTGCCTGGCCATCTTCGGCGGCGCCGTGGTGCCCATGATCACCGGCAAGGTCGCGGACATGACCAGTCTGGTGCTGGCCTTCATCGTTCCCGTGGCCTGCTACCTGATGATCGCCGGCTACGGCCTGCTGACCGGCCTGCACCTGCTGTCGGGCAAGCCCGCCACAAAGGGCAGCGCGCCTCGCGCCGTGTCCATGCACTGAGGCACGAAAGCATCGGTGAGAGAGCTCGGCGGCGTTGGGGCGACCTGGCGCCGCCGAAGTCTTTTCAGCTGGCCAGCAATGCCATCACGATGGGCAGGGTGATGGCCGCCGCCAGGGTCTGCACGGTGATGATGCCGGCCATCAACGGCGCGTCGCCGCCCATCTGGCGGGCCAGGACGTAGGCGCTGACGGAGGTGGGTAAGGCGTTGTACAGCACTACGGCGGTGAAGGCGTTGCCCCCCACGCCCAGCGCCCTGGCCAACAGCGCCGTCACCAGGGGCAGAACCGCCAGCCGGGCGACGCTGCTGATCGCCACCGCCACCTTGGCGCCTTGGATGGCGGAAAAGCCCAGGCCGGCCCCCACCGCCAGTAGGCCCAGGGGCAGGCTGGCCTGACCCAGCACGGCCATGACGGGCGACACCACCGGGATCTGGCGGATGCCCGCCAGGTTCAGCGCGGCGCCGGCGATGACGGAACAGACCAGCGGGTTGCTCAGGATCTGCCACAGGATGCGCAGAGGGTGTCCCCTCATGCCGGCGGGCACGTCGCCGTGGCGCTGCATCACCAGGATGCTGAGCACGTTCACCGTCGGCATGCAGAACAGCACACCGATCGCCATCAGGGCCGTGCCGTGGGGACCCAGCAGGGCGGCGCCCAGGGCCATGGCCACATAGGTGTTGACCCGCACGGCCCCCTGGAACACCGAGGTGTAGGCTGGATCGCTGCCCGACAGGCGCCGACAGGTCAGCTGCAGGGCCAGGCTGACCAGCAGGATGCCCCCGACCAGGGCGCCCCCCATGGCCCAGATGTCCATGCCCGACAGGTTGGTCTTGGCCGTGCTGTCGATCAACAGGGCCGGGAACAGCAGGTAATAGATCAGCCGTTCCGCCGCGCCCCAGAAGGCGGCGTCGATCAGCTTGAACCGCCGCAGGGCGAAACCGATCGCGATCAGCAGGAAGGTGGGCGCCAGTGCCGTCAGAACCTGCAGCATGTTCGGTCAGGCGTCCCGGTCGGTATCGTCCCGCCCGGTGTCGTAGCGGTCCTCTTCATGGCTATCGCCGGCCTCATCCTCCGCCGCCAGCGCGGCGCGGGCGGCCTGGGCCGCCAGATAGTCCAGCGCGCCTTGAAGGATGTAGGCCGCCGCCATGCGATCGACCACCTCGTCCCGGCGTTTGCGCGTCATGTCCCATTCGATCATCATGCGGCTGACGGCCGAGGTGGACAGGCGCTCGTCCCAGAAAGCGATTTCCGGCACCGTGCCGCCCAGCAGGTGGGGCTGCTCGATCAGGTTCTGGGCGAAGCTGCGGGCGGACTGGGCCGCCGGGCCGTCGCTACCGTCCATGTTGCGGGGCAGGCCGATGACGAAGCCGGCGACGTTGCGGCCGCGCAGCTCCTTGGCCAGGTCCTGCACGTCCGTCGTGAACTTGCGCCGCGTGATCGTGCCCACGGGCGAGGCCACCGTCAGGCCGGGATCGGAGATCGCCATGCCGATGGTTTTGGAGCCCAAATCCAGGCCCATCAGCCGCCCGCCGGGGGGCAAGTGGGCCTTGAGTTCCCTGAGGTTGCGGATCGCCATACCGGGTGTTACCTTCCGCGCCGCCCGGGGGCCGGCGGCATACGACACGCCGCCTGCCATCGCCCCCGAGGCTCCTTATTTCGAAGGAGAGACTTAGCACCATGTCCCTCGACAAGGCCACCGTGGCGAAGATCGCGCATCTCGCCCGCATCAAGGTCCCGGACTCCGATCTGGAGCAACTGGCCGGCGAACTCAACACCATCATGCACTGGGTGGAAATGTTGGGCGAGGTGGACACCCAAAACGTGGAACCGATGACCAGCGTGGTCGCGGCCAACCTGCGCCGCCGCCCCGACGCCGTGACCGACGGCGGTTATCCGGAAAAGGTGGTCGCGAACGCCACCGACGCCACCGAGAATTTCTTTTCCGTGCCCAAGGTTGTCGAGTGATGACGAAGCTGACCCACCTGACCATGGCCGACGCCTTGGCCGGCCTGGCCGCCAAGGAGTTCACCGCCGTCGAACTGACCCAGGCGCACCTGGACGCCATGGCGGCGACCAAGGAGCTGAACGCCTACATCGTCGAGACGCCGGACGTGGCGCTGAAGCAGGCGGCGGATGCCGACGCCCGCTACGCCAAGGGCGAACAGCGGGCCCTGGACGGCCTGCCCCTGGGCATCAAGGACCTCTTCTGCACCGAGGGCGTGCAGACCACGGCCGCCAGCCACATCCTGGACGGCTTCGTCCCGCCCTATGAAAGCACGGTGACCACCCAGCTGTTCCGCGACGGCGCCGTCATGCTGGGCAAGCTGAACCTGGACGAATTCGCCATGGGCTCGGCCAACATCACCAGCCACTACGGCCCGGTGATCAGCCCGTGGTCGCCCAAGGACGAAGCCGGCAACTTCACCCGCAAGCTGGTGCCCGGCGGTTCCTCGGGCGGTTCGGCCGCCGCCGTGGCGGCGCGCCTGGCGCTGGGCGCCACCGGCACCGATACCGGCGGTTCCATCCGCCAGCCCGCCAGCTTCGTCGGCATCGTCGGTATCAAGCCGACCTATGGCCGCTGCTCGCGCTGGGGCATCGTCGCCTTCGCCTCGTCCCTGGATCAGGCGGGCCCCATGACCCGCACGGTGAAGGACGCGGCCCTGATGCTGCGCTCCATGGCCGGCTACGACCCCAAGGACAGCACCTCCATCGACCTGCCGGTGCCGGACTACGCCGCCGCGCTGACCGGTGACATCCGCGGCCTGCGCGTGGGCATTCCCAAGGAATACCGCGTCGACGGCATGCCGGCCGAGATCGAGAAGCTGTGGCAGCAGGGTATCGAATGGCTGAAGGCCGCCGGCGCCACGCCGGTGGAGATCAGCCTGCCGCACACCAAGTACGCCCTGCCGGCCTATTACATCGTGGCCCCGGCCGAGGCCTCCTCCAACCTGGCCCGTTATGACGGCGTGCGCTTCGGCCTGCGCGTCGAGGGCAAGGACCTGAAGGAGATGTACGAGAACACCCGCGCCGAGGGCTTCGGCGCCGAGGTGAAGCGCCGCATCATGATCGGCACCTATGTGCTGTCGGCCGGCTACTACGACGCCTATTACCTGAAGGCGCAGAAGGTGCGGGCCCGCATCGCCGAGGACTTCACCAAGGCGTATGAGCAGTGCGACGTCATCCTGACGCCCACCGCCCCGTCGGCCGCCTTCGGCATCGGCGAGAAGATGGACGATCCCATCGCCATGTACCTGAACGACGTCTTCACCGTGCCGGCCAACCTGGCGGGCCTGCCCGGCCTGTCCGTGCCGGCGGGCCTGAGCAGCGAGGGCCTGCCCCTGGGCCTGCAGGTGCTGGGCCGTCCGTTCGATGAGGCCACCGTGCTGAAGGTGGGCCACGTCATCGAACAGGCCGCCGGCCCGCAGCCGCTTCCGCCCCTGGTGTCGTAACGGCTGTTCCGGTCCCGGAATGATAAAAGGCGGCGTCCTCGCGGGCGCCGCCTTTTCCAATTGCGCGCTCCGCCCTGGACTTAATGGCCGGCGGTGTTGACCGGCATGAGCGAAATCGTCGCCCGCTGATCGGCGGCGATGGCCAGCAGGGCCTTGGCGGCGGACTTGCGCACGTCGCCGGTGCATAGGGCCTGATCGATATGGGTGTCAAAGGTGCGGCGGACCGTCACCACCTGTCCCTTCTGCGACCACTGGCTGACATATTTCAGATGGTCGTCGGCGATGGTGGCGTCGCCGGGCAGCTTGGTCACCGTGTATCCGGCCGGCAATTCCAGCGACCGGGTTTCCTCCATATGGCCGCTGAAGCAGGGGGTGGGTTCGGTGTCCTTGATCCGGGGGATATTGAGGTCGCCCATCAGAAGGTCGCCGACCGGCAGGACGATCTGCAAGCCATTGGGCATGCCAAAGCCCGCGCCCGTCAGCATTTCCGGCTTGGGGTCAGCCGTGTAGCTGCCCCCGATACGATAGCTGGGGCTTAGAGCAAGTGGTGATTGGTCGAAGGTGTATGTTCCGCTTCCGGCCAAGCCCCAAGCCTGGAGGAATTGCGCGGCCATTCGATCCGGGCCCTTGGCCTCCGCCTCCTGGGCACTGTCGCGCAGGCTCATGCCGAAGGGACCGTTCCCCTCAGCATCCATACTCCCCGTGATGACGCCGTCGGCATTCAATTTCGCCACCGCGACAACCTTCAACGATGAACCCGTAGGAAAGACCGGCACCTGACGAACCGCGCCGCCGTTTGAGACGACATGCAGGACCGGTTTGCCGTATTCGGAGAACGGAAGGACGCCGAAGGGGGCGACCATGGCGGTGGTGTCGACGTAGAGATGGAACTCCGGCAGCCAACTGATCATATGGTTGAACTGGGCGAAGGTGGGGACGGTTGGCAGGCTGTAGCCATTGCCGGCGTTGATCAGGACCAATTCGCTGGCGATACCCTTGGCTTTCAGCAGGGTGCCAAGCAGGGTGGCGTGGTCCTTGCAGTCGCCGTAGCCATTGGTCATGACGGTTTCCGCCGCGTGGGGAATAATGCCGCTTCTGCCGAATTCCAACCCCACGTACCGGATGTGGGTGCTAACCCAAGCGTACAGCTTTTCGGCTTGCTGCCGCTTATCGGTAACGCCGGCGGTAATCTCGTCGGCCTTCGCCTGTATCTTAGGCGTGACGGTTTCGGCGGCTGCCGTTTCCGCCGCGTAAGCCTTGGCCAGGCTGTCATAGTCCTTGAACGTGGACACGAAGAAGCGTGTCCCGCGATCCTTCTGGGAGACAGCCGCCAGATCCTCCGTCAGCGGATCAGGATTGCTGTACTGCCAGCGGTAGAGAACGCGGTCGCCCACTGCCTCCTGGGTAATGGAGATGCCATGCGCCTCTATGCTCAGAGGCATGTCCCGGGGCAGGGAGATCGTGGCCCGCTCATCCCGGACCAGCAAGGTCGGCGAAAAGGTCACATTGTCCATGAACTGGCCCTTGAGAAAGGGCACCTTGATATGGTGTCGTGCGGTATAGGCGACGGTATCCCCGGCCGTGACGTCGCGGAAGATGATGGTCTTCATCTTCAGGTCGCTGAAGAGCGGCACATTGGCGGCGCCCTGGGGTGCCTGCGTCAGGATGGCGCTCAAATCGACGGGCAACTTACGGCCGTCGGCCTTCAGGGTGTAGGCGTCGACGATATCCAGATCTTCAAGATTCTCGCTATAGTATTCATTGAGTTGCCCAATATTATGGGCGGCGGCTGTGGTCTTCGCCAACAGTTCCAGATGATTGGTCTTGGTGTATGTGCCGTCGCGTTCCACCACGATTTCGGCGCTGGACTCTTTATACTCGATAGGTTTGTCCGCCGCATGGGCCGACAGCGGCGTCCCCATGGTGCCCGCCAGCAGCGCCCATATCACCCTTCTAGAAGTGCCCATGCCTGTTCTTTCTGGTTAGAATTGTAAATGTGAAATTAACAGACTATTTATTGCGCTAAGACGAAATTAAATATACCATTCTACATGAAGGCAAATTGGTTTTATAAATTTAAACGACCAGAATGTCGCAGCCCAGGGGAGCCGCGCCATCCTCAGCGCCTCATGCGGGTTGCCGTTGTCACACTGGCAGGTCTGGTCGGCGGGGCCGTCGTTCAGGTGGGTGGCATCCACGGTGGTGGTGCCGTCATCCGCCGCCTTGAGGGTTCAGGTGATCTGGGTCAGGAATGGTAAAGGGCCGCGCTACTGGCCGCCAGGTGGTGGCGCCCCGACGATCCATACCTTGGCGCCTGGATAGTCGATCGTCAGCCTGGTTCGATATAGGAAGTCCAGCCCCAAGATGCCGTCGACCGTCGACCCAGCCGCCGAGCTGATGGCGGAGAGGCGGTCGGAAATGCTGACATTCCTCAGGTCGTAACTTACGGGACCAAGGCTGATGCGCGCGTCGCCACGCCGGACCGCCACCGTCCCGCCTGCGCCGCCGAGGACACCGTCCCCCGTGGCGACAACTCCGGCGCGCTCCGCCGCGTCGGGGGACAGGGTCGTCACAGTGGCCCCGGTGTCGATTTCAAAGGTGAAGGGACCGGCGCCGTTCACCGTCGCCTGGACCAGGATCAGGGGCTTCTTTTGGCCGAGGCTGAATGGCAAGGCGTCGGCATCCCGCCCTATCGCCGCCGCGAAGTCGATCTGGTGTGCGACATAGTCGATGGAGAAACGATAGTTGCGAAGGAACTGATAGCCAACGATGGCATCGACGGGGGTGCCGACCTGCCGCGTCATGGCGTCGATCATAGGCAGAACCGCGACCTTGGCATGTTCCAGCTTGACGGGGCCGATCGAAAAGGCGGGCAACTCCCCTTCCCGGTAAGTTTGCGGTCCGCCGCCGATGGCCGTCGAGCTTTCCGGCGTAACATCGTCCGACAGCGGAAGGTGCAGTCTCTGGGCCTGGGATACGCTCAGGAATATCGGGAAGGGGGCGGTCGCGCCGGTGTCGACGACAATACGCCCTCTTTCCGCCTGTTCACCAAGCTGTCCCTCGACAACGATCAGTGGCGCCTGCTGGGATGCATAATCAAAGGGTATCGCGCCCGACATAGGCTCACCTGTCCATCGTCAGCCTGTCATGGATCAAGGGTGATCACTTGAATCCCGCCACCTTCAGCGCCTCATCCGGGTTGCCCTTGTCACAGCGGCCGGCCTGGTCGGCGGGGCTGTCGGTCAGGTGGGCGGCGTCCAGGGCGGTGGTGCCGTCGTCGGCCGCCTTGAGGGTGAAGGTGATCTGGGTCAGGAAGGCGGCCTTGCCCGTGCCCAGCACGGCGGACTGGCGCGCGGCTTCGCCGAAGTCGGCCGCCAGGGCATCGCACAGGGCCTTGCGCGTCACGCTCTTGCCCGTGGCATTGGCCAGCAGGGTGCCGGCCTTGCTGCTGCCCAGCGTCTTCACCATCGCGCCGGCCTGGGCGTAATACTGATCGGCGCTGAGGCCGCTGCAATAGCCGTGCTTCTGCCACTCATGCAGCGTCAGGCCGGAGGCGATGCCCGGCATGACCTCCGCCAAGGTGCTCTGCACCGCAGGCGACAGGGGCGGCAACACGCGGTCCTTCCACGTCGGGTCGTTGTCCTTCGCGGAGAGGGAGCAGGCGCTGCTCCATTGCGGCCACAGGCCGTGCAGGGTCAGGTGGGTGGCGCCGAAGCTGGTGGCCCGGTCGCCCGCCGCGCATTCCGGATGACCGTCGCCATGCAGGTAGCAGAACTCCGGCTCCCAGCTCAGCACCAGCATGTAGGTGTGATGGCCGGGTGTCTGCTTGTCCGCCGGAATGGAGGGCGAGTCCGCCGCCAGGGCGGGGCCGCTGGTCAGGAGGGTGGCCATAAGGTTGGCCACCAGGGCAGCCATGGCGGTTTGCTGAACACCCTTGCGCATCGCGTGTATCCCCCATCCGGTTCGCCCCTATGGAGTGTGGGACAAAGCCGCCGCCGTCAAGAGCGAAATGGTCCAAATGGGGAACACGGAAGCGATAGGGCCCCTGGCCGCGGCGATCCCCACAGCAAGCCCAGCGATCACTCCGGGCTTGCTAGGTCCGTCGGAATAGGCTGGCCAGGAACTGCAGCAGGAACAGGAACACGCCGATGCCGACGATGATGCGCAACGCCTCTGCCAGGATCGGGGGCAGCAGGCTCATCGCCAGGTCCACCAGCATGATGATCAGCAGCAGGCTGAGAATGGCGTAAAGGATGGAACGAAGGGGGGCGTTCATGGCGCGATCTCTTTCGGCAGTGAACCAGGACGGGTTGAGCCAGGGCCGGTTTCGGCTCGGCCCCCTGTTGGGCCGGCGCGTCGGATCACGGCCGCGGCCGCTTGGCCGAGAAACGCGACGAAGACCAGGCCCGCCAGCAGCGGCGGCAGGGCGCCGATCACCGGCGGCAGAACCTGCATCGCCAGGTCCGTCAGGGGAACCAGCAGCAGCAGAACGACGGTGACCGACAGTAGCTTATGCAGGGCGTTCAACACCGACGACCTCAGACGTTCTGTGACGGGCCTTGGCGGCCCACCGCGTGATCCGTTCGGACGGTTTCAAAATCCGTTCCCGGGTAACGAAATCGGGAAATAGCGGGGTCGGTTTCACCGTCAACCGGAAGGCCGGCCAAAGCGCTAGGAAGGGCGCCGGAATGCCTATCCGCGACATCCGATCCACCTCCGCCGGGCAATCGGCGTATCGGCAGGGTGGATGACGAAAGAGGGGCCCCACGGCGGAAGTGGAACCCCCTCCGCCGTTGGTGATAGGTCCATGCGGCAAATGGCGCGGCCCGCGACCCTTGGTGCGTCTGCGACTGAACGCTGGTCGGCGTTCAGTCGGCGCTGGGGACCTTATCGCAAGGGAAAACGGCATCATTGCGGCGCGGGAGCCGTAACATTACAGTCAAATTTTTCCGGCAATGGTTGCCCTGCTGGGAAAATTCCCCAGCAAGCCAATAATTCGCCGCCCGCCTGCGCTGAAATAGCCCATTGCCACTTTCCGCCAAAGGTGCGATTTCGCGCTTCCTTGTTTTTGCGGTGCAATGCACGGGTGCGTCATCGCGCCACGGTTTCTTAACCTTGACCCGTGCGGCGCCAAACGGCGTGTGGAGTGTAGAGGGTGCGTTTTCGCCGCTTTCTTTCCGGTTCGGGCCATGGACTGCAGTGGTTGGGGGCTACCCTTCTTCTGGTCGCCGTGGTCGCCATGATCGTGATCCGCGAGAGTGACGTGACGCCTGCCGTGGCGGCGGCGCCCCCACAGGCCGATCCCGCCCCCGGCACCTTCCAGGTGACGCCGGGCCAGTGGGCGACGCTGGGGATGGATGCCGTGACCCCGCACCCCTTCCAGACCCACATCGACACCGATGGCCGCGTGGCGGCCAATGATGAGGCGACCACCCCGGTCTATTCCCCGGTCACCGGCCAGGTGGGTACCGTCATGGCGCGGGTGGGCGATCATGTGGCCAAGGACGCTGTGCTGATGACCGTGGAGGCCGCCGACATCGCCCAGGGCCGCAGCGACCTGGCCAGCGCCGCCTCGGCGGTCGCGGCGGCCGATGCCCAGCTTCGCCAGGCCCGCGCGACGGAGCAGCGCCAGCATGACCTCTACCAGGCGGATGGCGGCGCCCTGAAGGATTGGCAGCAGTCGCAGGCCGACCTGGTGACGGCGGAAACGGCGGCGCACACGGCGCATGCCGCCCTGGCCGCGGTGCGGGATCGTCTGCGGGTGCTGGGCCGCACGCCGCAGGAGATCGCGGCGCTGGCGAACGAGGGTGCCGCCCTCGTGCCCACGCCGGTGCGGGCGCCCATCGCCGGCACCGTGCTTCAGCGCCAGGTGGCCCCGGGCCAGTATGTCAATGGCGCCGCCAGCGGTGGCGCCGTGGCCTTCACCATCGCCGACCTGTCCACCGTCTGGTTGCTGGCCAATGTGCGCGAGGCCGACGCGCCGGCCGTGGCGGTGGGGCAGGAGGTGGAGGCGCGGGTGCCCGCCTATCCCGCGCGGGTGTTTCGCGGCCATGTGACGGCGGTGGCGCCGGCCCTGGATCCCGCGACCCGGCGCCTGGCGGTGCGGGTCACCCTGGACAATGCCGATGGCGCCCTGAAGCCGGAGATGATGGCCGTGGTCCGTCTGCTGTCCTCGCTGGCGGCGCCCGTCCTGGCCGTGCCCGAACGGGCGGTGATCCACGAGGGGGACGACGCCCGTGTCTGGGTGGCCGATGCCGCCCACCACACCCTGGCCCTGCGCACCGTCACGCTGGGGCGGCAGCAGGACGGTTTGGTGGAGGTGCTGAACGGCCTCAAGGCGGGGGACAGCGTGGTGACCAAGGGCGCCCTGTTCATCGACCGCGCGGCGCAGGGCGACTGACATCATGAACAAGGTCGTCATTTTCGCGCTGCGCCAGCGCGTCCTGATGCTGGCGGCGCTGGCCGCCCTGCTGGTGGTGGGTGTGGGCGCTTTCCTGCATCTGAATATCGAGGCTTATCCCGATCCGGTCCCGCCCATGGTGGAGATCGTGACGCAGAACAGCGGTCAGTCGGCGGAAGAGATCGAGCGGTACATCACCGTGCCCATCGAGGTGCAGATGGCCGGCATCCCCCATGTCACGGCCATCCGCTCCGTCTCGCTGTTCGGGCTGTCGGACATCAAGATCCAGTTCACCTACGACTTCACCTATGACGAGGCGGTGCAGCGGGTGACCAACCAGTTGTCGCAGCTGTCCAACCTGCCGTCGGGCGTGCAGCCGGCCATTTCGCCGGAAAGCCCCATTGGCGAGATCCTGCGCTATCAGGTGGTGGGCCCGCCGGGCTATTCGGTCACCGACCTCAAGACCCTGCAGGATTGGGTGTTGCAGCGGCGGTTCAAGGCGGTGCCGGGCGTCATCGACGTGTCGGGCTGGGGCGGCAAGACCAAGGCCTATGAGGTGACGGTGGACCAGCGCAAGCTGACCGCCTATGGCCTGACCATCCCCGGCGTGCTGCAGTCCCTGAACAATGCCAACATCAATGTCGGCGGCCAGACGGTGAACATCGGCGACCAGGCCATGGTGGTGCGGGGCGTCGGCCTGATCCATTCCGCCGACGACATCCGCGGCACCATGCTGGCCGCCAACGGCGGCACGCCGGTGCTGGTGGGCGACGTCGCCACCGTCACCGTGGGCAACCAGCCGCGCCTGGGCATCGCCGGCCGTGACGACCAGGACGACATCGTCCAGGGCATCGTGCTGATGCGGCGCGGGGCGGAGAGCAAGCCGACCATCCTGGCCGCCAAGGCGGAGATGGAGAAGATCAACAACTCCGGCATCCTGCCGCCGGGCGTGTACCTGAAGACCATTTACGACCGGTCGGACCTGATCGACCTGACCACCCATACCGTGATGCACAACATGGTCATGGGCATCGTCCTGATCTTCTTCGTGCAGTGGCTGTTCCTGGGTGATTTGCGCAGCGCCGTCATCGTGGCGGCCACGGTGCCCTTCGCCCTGTTCTTCGCCATCCTGATCATGACCCTACGCGGGGAGTCCGCCAACCTGCTGTCGGTGGGCGCCATCGACTTTGGCCTGATCGTCGATGCGACCGTCATCATGGTGGAGAACATCTTCCGCCATCTGGCGCAGCCGCCCAAGGAGCGCTTCGCGAAGTCGTCCATCCTGCACAGCGTGCGGCAGGACGTGATCCTGAAGGGCCGGTTCGGCGTCATCGCCAATTCCGCCGTCGAGGTCAACCGGGCCATCTTCTTCTCCGCCGCCATCATCATCGCGGGCTTCGTGCCGCTGTTCACCCTGTCGGGGGTGGAGGGCCACATCTTCGGGCCCATGGCCAAGACCTACGCCTACGCCATCGCTGGCGGCCTGATCGCCACCTTCACCATCTCCCCCGCCTTGAGCGCCATCCTGTTGCCCGAACAGGTGCGGGAGCATGACACGGTGGTGGTGCGGGTGCTGCACCGCCTCTATCCTCCCCTGTTGCGCATGGCGCTGGCCAACCGCCGCCTGGTGCTGGCCGTGGCCAGCGTGCTGATGCTGCTGGCCATCGCCTGCACCCGCTTCATGGGCATGGAATTCCTGCCCCACTTGGAAGAGGGCAACCTGTGGATCCGCGCCAACCTGCCCCTGTCCATCTCCCTGGAGGCGGGGACCGAGGCGGTGGATGGCATCCGCCGGGTCATCAAGTCCTACCCGGAAGTGGAGACCGTCATCTCCCAGCACGGGCGGCCCGATGACGGCACCGACGCCACCGGCTTCTTCAATGCCGAATTCTTCGTCCCGCTGAAGCCCTTCGACAGTTGGCCGAAGGGCTGGGACAAGGAACGCCTGACCCGCGATATCGAAGCTAAGCTGAGCGACCGCTTCCCCGGCATCGAGTTCAACTTCTCCCAGTACATCGAGGACAATGTGGAGGAGGCGGCCAGCGGCGTTAAGGGTGAGAACTCGGTCAAGCTGTTCGGCAACGACCTGGAAACGCTGGAAAAGACCGCCAACCATATCAAGCAGGTGATGTCCACCGTCCCCGGTGTGACCGATCTTGGCGTGTTCAAGTCGCTGGGCCAGCCCACGATCAAGATCACGGTGGACCGCGCCAAGGCCGCCCGCTATGGCCTGGCGACCGGCGACGTCAACGCCGTCGTCCAGGCCGCCATCGGCGGGCAGGCGGCCGGCAACCTGTATGAGGATGGCAGCGACCGCAACTTCCCCATCGTGGTGCGGTTGTCGCCGGAAGATCGCGGCAGCCTGGATGCCATCCGCCACATCACCGTGGGGACGACGGCGCTCGGCACCGGGACGGCACCCATTCCCCTGGCCGACGTGGCCGACATCCGCATGGTGTCCGGCGCGTCCTTCATCTATCGCGAAGGGCAGGGGCGCTACATCCCCATCAAGTTCAGCGTGCGCGGCCGCGACCTGGGCGGCGCCGTGCTGGAGGCGCAGCAGAAGGTGGCGGACCAGGTGCAACTACCCGGCGGCTACCGCCTGGAATGGGTGGGCGAGTTCGGCAATCTGCAGGACGCGGTGCGCCGCCTGGCGGTGGCCGTGCCGGTCAGCCTGGTGCTGATCTGCGTGCTGCTCTACCTCAACTTCTCCTCCATGACCGACACGCTGCTGGCGGCCAGCGTCATGCCCATGGCGCTGATCGGCGGCATCTTCATCCTGGCCGTCACCGGCACGCCCTTCTCCATCTCCGCCGCCATCGGCTTCATCGGGCTGTTCGGCATCTCGGTGATGGAGGGGATCATCGTCATCTCTTACTTCAACCAGCTGGTCCATGCCGGCATCGAGCGGTCGGTGGCCCTGGTGAAGGCGGCGGAGACGCGCCTGCGCCCGGTGATGATGACCTGTATCGCCGCCTGCGTCGGCCTGTTGCCGGCGGCCCTGTCGCACGGCATCGGGTCACAGGTGCAGCGCCCCCTGGCCATGGTGGTGGTGGGCGGCATCCTGTTGGCCCCCGTCCTCATTCTCGTGGTCCTGCCCGTGCTGATCAGCCTGTTCTCCAGCCGCACCGCGCTGCCTGTTCAAGACGGGCCGGCCCCGGTGGTGGAGGCTGAATGATGCGCCGCGCCCTGACCCTCATCCCCGCCTTGTGCCTGGCCGCCTGCGCCGTGGGGCCCGACTACCAGACGCCCGACGCCCCGCCGCCGCAGGCGTTGGCCGCCCCACCCAAGGTGGCCGGGCAGGCCTTGCTGGCCGGTCGTGACATTCCGGCTGACTGGTGGGCGCTGTTCAAGTCGCCGGCCCTGGACGGCCTGGTGCGCGAGGCCATGGCCCACAATGCGGACGTGGCCGCCGCCCAGGCGGCGCTGCGGGTGGCGCGGGAAAACGCGCTGGCCAATGTTGGATCTTTCTTCCCCTCCGTCACCGGCAGCTTCCAGGCGACGCGGCAGAAGGACCCCACCGGCACCGTCGCGCCCACGGCGGCCAACAATGCGCCGCAGCTGAACCTGTTCACGCCGCAACTGTCCATCTCCTACAGCCCCGATCTCTGGGGCGGTATCCGGCGGGCGCAGGAGGCGTTGGACGCGACGGCAGAAGGCCAGCGTTTCCAGGTGGAGGCGACCTACCTGACGCTGACGGCCAACGTGGTGGTGGCCGCGGTGACGGAGGCCAGCTTGCGCGGCCAGGTGGCCGCCACGCAATCCATCATCGCCGACGCGGACAAGGCGCTGACCATCCTGCGCCGCCAGCGGGAATTGGGCCAAGTCTCGGCCGCCGACGTCGCGGCCGGCGAAACCGCCGTGGCGCAGGCCCAGCAGGGGCTTCCGGCCCTGGAAAAGCAATTGGAACAGCAGCGGCACCAGTTGAACGCCCTGCTGGGCCGCATGCCGGCCGATCCGACACCGGAGACGTTCCAGCTGTCCGACCTGACCCTGCCGGCGGAACTGCCGTACAGCCTGCCGGTGCGGCTGGTGGAGCAGCGGCCGGACATCCGCCTGGCGGCGGCCAACCTGCATGCCGCCAGCGCCGCGGTTGGTGTGGCCATCGCCGACCGGCTGCCCAACCTGACGCTCAGCGGGGCGACCGGCTCCAGCGCGTCAGCCCTCGACAGCCTGTTTTCCCCCGGCAACGGCTTCTGGAATTTCGGCGCCACCCTGACACAGCCGATCTTTGACGGCTTCAGCCTGATGCATAAGGAACGGGCGGCGCGGGCGGCCTTGGACCAGGCGGCGGCGCAGTATCGCTCCACCGTCGTCCTCGCCTTCCAGAACGTGGCCGACACCCTGTCAGCGCTGAAAAGCGATGGCGACGCCCTGGCCGCCGCCCAGCGGGCCGATGCCGCTGCGGCCCATAGCCTGGCCCTGGCCCGGCGCCAGTTGGAACTGGGCGCGGTGGCGCCGTCGGTCGTCCTGGCGGCCCAGCAGGCGGCGGCCCAGGCGCGTCTGACCCTGGTGCAGGCGGAGGCCTCGCGCCTGATGGACACGGCCGCCCTGTTCCAAGCCCTCGGCGGCGGCTGGTGGAACGTGCCGCCGGCGGAAGCCGGGGGTGAGGCGGGACATGCGGGGGCCGCGGGCGGAACCTAACCTTTCGTTGATCAACCCGCAAAAAATCTATTAACCAACGGGAAACCTATTTCCGGCACCGTCTTGACGCAGTGACGATTTGTCACGGACGACAGGGCGGGGCTGGCTGTGCGTACTTCCATCCAGATGATTGGGCCGCCGCTGATGGCCGCGGTGCTTGCCGTGTCCGCCGGCGCGCCGGCGCGCGCTGGTGAAGGCGGGGCGCGGGAAATGACCGCCGACCGGCCGGACAAGACCGAGGTCCCCTATACCATCGACCCCGGCTATATCCAGATCGAGGCGGACATCGTCAGCCACAACCGCGATTTCTATAACGACGACGGCACGCGCCGGCGCGAAACCGTCTACATGGCGCCCAACATCCGCATTGGCGTTTGGGACGATACCGAACTCAGCATCATCCCGCCGGCCTACACCGTCATGGCGCTGTCGGAGCGGGGGGGCGGCCACACCCGGATCCACGGCTGGTCGGACATGACCGTCCGCGCCAAGGTCAATCTCTGGGGGAACGATGGTGAGGGCGCTACCGCCTTGGGCCTCATCCCCTTCGTCAAGCTGCCCGTCGCCGCCCAGGCTCTTGGCAACGGGGCCGTGGAGGGGGGTGTCGGCCTGCCCTTTTCCATGAAGCTGGGCGGTGAATGGGAGATGGGGGCTCAGGCCACCTTGGCCCTGAACCGCAACGCCATCGGTAACGGCTATGATCCCGACTTGGCCTTCTCCGCCACCCTCAGCCATCCCCTGGGGGCATCCTTGGACGGCTATGTCGAGCTGTTCGGTGAACGGCAGACCGGCCCCGATGCCGCCACGGTCGCCACGCTGGACTTCGGTCTCACCTATCAGGTGACGGCGACCTTCTCCCTGGACTGCGGCGTGAACATCGGTCTGACCAAGGCCGCGGACGATCTTAACCCCTTCGTCGGCTTCACGATCCGCTTCTGACGCGCGTTTCCCTTTTCGACCTCGATACCCCGTTTCCAATCCGGCGGAGGCCCCTCATGAAACTCGCGCACAAACTGATCCTCGCGTCCGCCTTGAGCGTGCTGCTGATCCTGGTGATCGCGGCGGTCTTCACCCTGACGCTGGGCCGGTTGGCCCAAAGCAAGGCGACGCTGACCACCGCCGCCGCCGTGGCCGCCAAGTCGGTGCGGGCCGTTTCAGCCGGCAACGACCTGTATGCCGTCGTCGCGGATGCGGAGATCAACCACAACCTTGATGAAACCCGGGTGGATTGGGCCGCGAAGAAGCAGGGCATCCTGGACATGTTCAAGGAGCTGCGCGCTGAGGCCGACCTGCCGGAGGAGAAGAGCGCGTTGGACGGCGCCGAGGCGGGCTTGCGGGACTACATCGCCATCTTTGAACAGGAGATGCTGCCGGCGCTGGAAAAAAGCGACGTGCTGACGACGGCCATGCGGGAACTGGACGGGAAGGTGGACGCCGCGCGTGAGCGGATGACCCAGAGCCTGGAGAAGATGGCCGCCCTGAACCTGAAGCAGTCGGACGAGGCGGACAGGGCGTTCGACGCTATTTCCAACCGGGGGCACGCCACGGGCCTCGCCTTCGCCGGTATCGCCACCGTCCTGACCTTGGCCCTGTCTTGGGTCATGGGCCGGTCCATCACCCGGCCTGTCGACCTGTTGCGGGGGGTGATGGAAACCATGGCCGGCGGGGCGCGGCGGGTGGAGGTGCCGGGCACGACCCGTGGGGATGAGATCGGTGCCATGGCCCGCGCGGTCGAGGTGTTCAAGGAGAGCCTGATCCAGGGCGATGCCCTGGTGGCCGAGCAGGAAACGCTGAAGGCGCAGGCGGAGGCCCACCGTAAGGCGGCCATGGCCAGTGCCGCCGACACCTTCGAGGCGACGGTGCGGGGCGTGGTGGACAAGGTGGCGGTCGCCGCCAACGGCATTCAGGCCACGGCGCGCGAGTTGGGCGTGGCGGCGAAGGAAAGCCTGCAACAGACCACCACCGTATCGGCCGCCGCCAGCCAGTCCGCCGGCAATGTGCGCAGCGTGGCGACGGCCAGCGAGGAACTGTCGTCCTCCATCGGCGAGATCAGCCGCCAGGTGGAGAATTCCGCCGTCATCGCCCGCGAGGCCGTGACCCAGGTGGACGCGACCCGGGGCACGGTCGATGGCTTGTCGGAGGTGGCCAAGCGTATCGGCGCTGTCGTGCAACTGATCAGCGATATCGCCGGCCAGACCAACCTGTTGGCACTGAACGCCACCATCGAGGCGGCACGGGCGGGGGAGGCGGGCAAGGGCTTCGCCGTCGTGGCGTCGGAGGTGAAGGCCCTGGCCAGCCAGACATCCAAGGCCACGGATGAGATCGCGGCCCATGTCGCCGCCATCCAGGGGGCCAGCGGCGAGGCGGTCGCGGCCATCGGCGACATCGGCGGCACCATCCGCCGCATTGACGAGATCGCCTCCATCATCGCCGCCGCCGTGCAGGAGCAAGGCGCTGCCACCCAGGCCATCGTCACCAATGTGGGCGAGACGGCGCGGGCGACGGAGGAGATCACCGAGAACATCTTTGGCGTCAATGAACGGGCGCAGAAGACCGCCAACGCGTCGGCGCAGGTGGAGGACTCCTCCGCCGAGCTGTCAGCCGAGGCCGAGGTGCTGCGTGCCCAGGTGGATGCTTTTTTGGCTCGGTTGCGAGCGGCGTAAAGGGGGGGCAGCCGCCGGGACGGGCGAACCTGCCCGCCCTTGAGGCGGGATGTGAGCGGTAACATCAAGCGAGCCGTGCCTGGCTTGCCCAGCCCCGATGATAGCGTTATCATCCTACTAATTCGCGGCCCGGATAATTCGCCCGACAGGATAGGCGACGGGCGGCGGGTTTCCTGTCCGGCTTTAGGGAGGCCCGGGTGGGATAGGCGCCCGTGTCCAAGAAGACCCAATGATAAGAACAAGGGAATCCATGAAGCACCGTCTGGCCCTTCTGGCGTCCGTGGCGCCGGCCATTCTTTTCGCCGTCCTGGCGCCGATGTTCGCGGCTCCGATATCCGCGTCCGCGCAGCAGGCCGCACCCCAACCGACGTCCCCGCAAAAGGCATCCTCCACCGTGACAGACAGCGCCCGCGGCGTCGCCCACCCCGAGCTGTGGCCGGCCGCCAAGAGCAAAGGGCTGGTGGATGCCAAGACAGAAGCCTTCGTGACCAGCCTGATGGCGAAGATGAGCCTGGAGGACAAGGTCGGCCAGATGATCCAGGCGGACATCTCCACCGTCACGCCGGCGGACCTCAAGGATTATCCGCTGGGCTCCATCCTGGCGGGTGGTGATAGCGCGCCCGCCGGTGGCGACGACCGGGCCGGGCCGGAGCGCTGGGCGGAGACGGCGCGCGCCTTCCGCGTGGCGTCGTTGGCCGAGCGGCCGGGACATTTGGCCATCCCCATCCTGTTTGGGATCGATGCCGTCCACGGCAACAACAACGTGGTGGGCGCCACGCTGTTTCCGCACAATTCCGGTCTGGGCGCCGCCCATGAGCCTGCCCTGATGCGGCGCATTGGCGTGGCCACGGCGCAGGAGACGGCGGCGGCGGGCATTGACTGGGCCTTCGGGCCCACCCTGGCCGTGCCGCAGGACTACCGCTGGGGACGCACTTACGAGGGCTATTCCGAGGATCCGGAGATCGTGCGCCAGTATGCGGGCGATATGGTCCTGGGCCTGCAAGGGCAGGCGGGGGCCGGACAAGCGCTGCAGCATGGCCATGTCGCTGCCTCTGCCAAACATTTCCTGGGCGATGGCGGCACCACCAACGGCATCGATCAAGGCGATACGGCGGTCAGCGAGGCCGACCTGATCCGCATTCACGCGGCGGGTTATCCGGCGGCGATCAATGCCGGGGTCATGACGGTCATGGCCAGCTTCTCCAGCTGGCAGGGCGTCAAGATGCACGGCAACAAATCGCTGCTGACCGATGTGCTGAAGGGGCGCATGGGCTTTGACGGCTTCGTCGTTGGCGATTGGAACGGCCATGGGCAGGTGCCAGGCTGCACGGCGGACTCCTGCCCGGCCGCCATCCAGGCCGGTATCGACATGATCATGGCCCCCAACGATTGGAAGGCCCTGTTCACCAACACCGTGGCCCAGGTGAAGGCGGGGACCATCCCTATGGCGCGCATCGACGATGCCGTGCGTCGCATTCTGCGGGTGAAGGCCAAGCTGGGCCTGTTCGATGCCACCCGCCCGTTCGAGCTGAAGGACGGTGTGATCGGCAATACGGAGCACCGCGCCCTGGCGCGGGAGGCGGTGCGCAAGTCGCTGGTGCTGCTGAAGAACAACGGCAATGTGCTGCCGCTCAAGGCGAAGTCCCGCGTGCTGGTGGCGGGCGACGCCGCCAATGACATCGGCCGTCAGGCCGGCGGCTGGACCCTGTCCTGGCAGGGGACCGGCAATAAGAACGGCGACTTCCCCGGCGCCACCTCCCTCTATGAGGGCATCCGCCAGGCGGTGGCCGCCGGTGGCGGCACGGTGGACCTCAGCACCGACGGCAGTTTCACCACCAAGCCGGACGTGGCCGTGGTGGTGTTCGGCGAATTGCCCTATGCCGAGTTCCAGGGCGACATTCCCAGCCTGGAATTCCAGCCAGGCGACAAACAGGATCTGGCGCTGCTGAAAAAGCTGAAGGCCCAGGGCATCCCCGTCGTCGCCGTCTTCCTGTCCGGCCGGCCGCTGTGGGTCAATCCCGAGATCAACGCGTCGGACGCCTTCGTCGCCGCGTGGTTCCCCGGGTCGGAGGGCGGCGGCGTGGCCGACGTCCTGGTGGGCGATGCCCAGGGCCGGCCGCGGTACGACTTCACGGGCAAGCTCTCCTATTCCTGGCCCAAGACGGCGGCCCAGGCGACGCTGAACCATCTGCGCCAGCCCTACGACCCGTTGTTCCCCTTCGGCTACGGCCTGCGCTACGCCGATGCCAAGGCCACCCTTGTGCCGTCGTTGCCGGAGGTGCCCGGCGTGGATGCGGCGGCGGCCAACATCGACACCTATTTCGTGAAGGGCCGAAATCCCGCGCCCTGGGGCTTCGTCCTGCGCCAGGGCGCCTCCATTGTGCCCGTGCTGGGGGATGGCACGGCGACGGAGGTCGCGGGGGCGCTTGCGGTGAAGCCGGTGGACGCGGGCGGCATCCAGGGCGCCGGGCGGCAGGTGAGCTGGACCGGCAAGGGCGAGGCCGCCATCGCCGTGACCGGCAGCACGTTGGATCTGATGCGTCAGGCCAATGGCGCCCTGTCGCTGCAGGTGGATTACCGTGTTGATGAGGCGCCGGCGGGCACCGTGTGGCTGGCCTCCGGCACCGGTCCGGGCACCCCGGGAGCCCTGGATCTGACATCGGTCCTGAAGTCGGCGCCGGTGGGGCAGTGGCAGACCCTGAAGGTCAAGCTGTCCTGCTTCAAGCAGGCGGGGGCTGACCTGTCCAAGGTCACCACGCCCTTCGCGCTCAGCACCGGCGGCACCTTGCGCCTGTCGCTGGCCACTGTGCGGCTGTCCGCCGACCCGGCGGGTGCCATCTGTCCCGGCCATTGATTCTAGAATAAATTAAGATGATTTATGAAATCGAGCCCAGCCTTAGGGCTCATGTGGGAGGAACCTTGCAATGAAGAAACTGACCCTGGCAGCCGCCGTGATGCTGACGGGTTTGGCCGCCGCCCTTCCGGCCCTGGCCGAGGACAACAAGCCCCCGAGTGCCGAGCAGGTGGCCAAGTGGCATCAGGAGGAAGAGGATAGGCTGCACAACGACTTCGCCTACCTGAACCGTTATGCCGCGGATAATGAGAAGCTGAAGCCAGGTTCGGTCCAGGTAGTGTTCATGGGCGACAGCATCACACAGCTGTGGGTGGACAAGACGCCTGGCTTCTTCACGCCTGGCCGCGTGGGGCGGGGTATCAGCGGCCAGACCACGGCGCAGATGCTGCTGCGTTTCCGTCAGGACGTCATCGACCTGCACCCCAAGGTCGTGCACATCATGGCCGGCACGAACGACTTGGCCCAGAACTGGGGGCCGGTATCGCCGCAACAGCTGAAGAACAACATCATGAGCATGGTGGAGCTGGCGCAGAAGCACGGCATCACCGTGATCCTGGCCGGTATTCCCCCGGCGCTGGACTTCAAGTGGCGCCATGGACTGGACCCGGCGCCCAAGATCGCCGCGCACAATGCCTGGCTGAAGGAGTATGCAGCGCAGGTGGGCGCCCTGTTCGTCGACTACAAGGACGTGGTGGGCGACGGCAAGGGCGACTTCAAGCCCGGCCTGGCCTCCGACGGCGTGCACCCGACCGAGGCCGGCTACGTCGCCATGGCCCCGCTGGCCGACAAGGTGGTGAAGGAAGCGCTGGCCAAGGCCCAGTAGCCTGCAGAACTTTGCTGGAAAGATGGACGCCCGGGACTGGCTGGTCCCGGGCGTTTTGGTGTGCTTACGCCGCATCCGCCAGCGCCACCTTGGGGGCGTGGCGCAGGGGCAGGGACAGGGTGCGGAAGGTGGCGGCGCGCCAGACCCATTCCAGGGGGCCGTAGCGGTAGTGGCGCAGCCACCAATGGGCGAGGGCACATTGCAGGATGACGAAGGCGATGCCGCTGGCCACACTGTAGAACGGGCCCATGACGCGGTAGAGCCCCAGGCCGTAGCCGTAGAACAGCGGCACGAAGACCAGGGCTTGGGTGACGTAGCAGGTTAGGCTCATGCGCCCGAAGGAGGCGAGCGCCCGCACCGGCGCCAGGGCCTGGATGCGGGGATACAGCAGGACGAAGCCGCTGGCCCAAATGGCCATCTGCGCCAAGCCGCAATAGGCGTTGGCCAGGTTCGTCACCTCATAGGCCGTCATGGTGGGCAGGCTGGCGCCCTCGGCCAGGCGCTTCAGGGGATAGAGCACGGCGAAGGCCAGCGCGCCGCTGGCCAGGATGCCCTGCAGCAGGCGGCGATGCTCCGCGGCCCGCTCCAGGACGTGGTTACGCCCCACCACCAGGCCCACCAGGAACAGGCCCATCATCTGCAGGTAGCGGCCGGTTTCGATGGTCCAGAAGGTGCGGGCCAGCACGCCCTGCCACAGGTTGGCCTTCACCACGTCCCAGAAGCCGCCGTTGGCGTAGATGGGCATCAGCCCCTCATACACCGTCCAGTGGAAGGGGATGGCCGGTGTGGGGGCGGTGCCGCTCAGCAGGCCCGCCATCTGCCACAGGGTGGGCGGCTGGATCAGCAGCACGGCCGCCAGGGCCAATAGGGCCCGGTCGCCCAGGCGGTGCAGCAGCACCAGCGGCGCGCCCATGACCGCCAGGATGGTCAAGATGTCGCCGCAGTAGATCAGGCCGTGCAGGTAGCCGATGGCGAACAACACGGCCAGCCGCCACAGGAAGCGAGCCGACGCGCTGCCCTCCCGCCGCGACCAGCGACCCAGGATTAGGGAGAAACTGATGCCGAACATCAGCGCGAAGATGCCGTAGGCCTTGCCGGCGAACAGGAAGAAGGCCGCGTCGTGGGCCGCCGTGTCGAACGGCTTCAACCAGGCCGGCGGTACCGCCGCGTCGCTCAGGAAGTCGAAATGCTCGATGGTGTGCAGTAGGAACAGACCCACCAGGGCCGTTCCCCGTAAGGCGTCAATGACGGTGATGCGGTCATTCAACCCGGCCACGGCCGATCCCCGTGCGCTCCCCGATGCACTCATATCAGGCCATCCTGTTGTTCTTTTATCCCCTGGCCGGGCATCCTCCCGGGAAATGCCAGCGTTGTCATGCTGCCACCGGCCGGCCGGCGCGGCAATGCCGGTTGATGAAGTCGCGGATCTGCCCGTATTCAATGTTGGTCGGTCGGTTGCCCCATCCACCGCCGTTTGCCCGAACCCGTCAGCAGGGTGGCCGCCACCCCGTAGGCGTTGTGCGCCGGGCATATTGGGCAGGCCAGGAAGAGGGGGCCGCGACCCACACGGCAGCGGGAGGCAGATCCGTTGGTAGGATCACGAGGACGGGATGGACGTCAGCGTGATAGGCCAGCCATGCCAGCCGACAGGGCTGATTGACCGGCTTGCGCGGTGCCGAAAGATGGACGCGGCCGCAGCCCGTGCCGGTAAATCTGCTGGATCAGGTCGCGGTGGCGGGGAAGGGCGGCCAGGGCTTGCGCCGTACCCGCGCGGATGGCCGCGAAATGCCGGCGGGCCTCATCCTTATGGCGGAAGGCGCCCGCCTGGGCGGCGAGGTCGGTGCCATATTCCATGCCATACAACACGAAGCGCCAACTGGCCTCGCTGAAGGTGTCGAGGTTGAGGTCGAAGTCCAGCCCTTCCGGTGGGCGATGGCGCCAGCGGTCGAGCAGGTCACGCAGCGTGTCCGGCGTTGTGGCGGCGTCGGCGTTGTCGCGCCAAAAGGCGGTGTCGGTGCGCCGGGTCAGGCAATAGTGCAGCTTCAGGAAGTCCGCCGCCCGTTCATAGCGCTGCCGCATGATGCGGTTGAACTGCCGCGCTGCCGTGACCATGTCGCCCGCCCAGGGGAACAGGCTGCTCAGCAGCACGGCAGCCACTTCGATCATGACGATGCCGGTTGATTCCAGGGGTTCGAAAAAGCCGCCGGATAGGCCGATGGCCACGCAATTCCCCACCCAGGGCTGCGGGCGGAAGCCCGCCTCGAAACGGAAGGTGCGGGCCGCCTTGTCGGCCGCGGCCGGTCCGATATAGTCGCGCAGCACCTGTTCGGCCCGCGTGTCGTCGGTATGGTCGGAGGAATAGACGTGGCCGGTCCCGCGCCGGCTCTCCAGCCCGATGTCCCAGGTCCAGCCTGCTTCTTGCGCTGTGGAGATGGTGTAGCTGGGGATGGGGGCGTCCGGCCGGTCGTAGGGGACCTGCAAGGCCACCGCGCGATCGCAGAACAGCCATTGCCGGCAGGACTGATAGGGGGATTTCAGCGCCTGCCCGATCAGTTGGGCGCTGAACCCGGTGCAGTCGATGTAAAGGTCGGCGGTGAGGCGACCGTTCCGGTGCGTCAGCACGCCGGCGATGGTGCCATCCTCCGCCAGGGGAACGGCGTCCACGGTATCGACGACATGACGCACGCCCAGGTCGATGGCCACGGTGCGCAACAGCCGCGCGAACTTCACGGCGTCGAAATGATAGGCGTAGTTCAGGGCCCCGGCGTAGTCCGCCTCGCCAGGGCGTTTGGGGGCTAGGCTGGCATCGGCCACGCCCTTCTGCACCGTCACCGCCGTGTCGATCCCGATGCCGTCATCGGCACAACCCAGAAGCCAGTACGGCAGCAGGTCCATCCCCTCGGGGGTGATGGCGGATTCGAAGGGGTGGAAATAGTGGCTGCGGCCGGGGGTGTCGGGGGGGCGGACCCAATGGTCGAAGCGGATGCCTTGCTTGAAGGTCGCCTCGCTCTCGCGCATGAACACCGACTCATCGATGCCGATGCGGCGCAGCGTCCGCTGGATACTGGGGAAGGTGCCTTCGCCCACGCCCAGGATGCCGATATCGGGGGATTCCACCAGGCTGATGCGGGCACCGCCGGGCTGGGAAATGGCCAGCGTGCGGGCAAGGTAGGCGGCCGCCAGCCAGCCGGCGGTGCCGCCGCCGACGATCAGCACGTCGCGGACGGGCGGTGACCCGGCGTCCTTCGAACCCATGCTCTGCGTCGTCATTCCGCCCTCCCCATGATGGCCGAAACCCCCGGCCCATGACAGGCCGGGGGTTCGGTTACCAACGAACGATCATCCGCAGGCGGAGGATCAGTAGTTGAAGCGCAGCACGGCGCTGTAGCGGCGGTCTGCCACGAACCAGCTGCGACCGTATTGCTGGTCACCATAACCCATCAGCGTCTTGGTCACGCTGTTGGTCAGGTTCTGCGCTTCGAGCGTCAGGGTGATGTGATCATCGAAGCTGTACGCGATCGAGGCGTCCAGCGTGCCGTAGTCATCCGCGAAGATGGGCAGGTTGTAGGTGACCGTCTGGCCGGCGGCGTTGGTGTAGGTGCCGTTGGTGCCATTGGCGGTCGGGGTCAGCAGGTACTTGCTGCGCCAGGTGTAGGCGAGGCGGGCCGAGATCGGGCCTTTCTCGTACATGCCGGTGATGTTGTAGTTGTAGCGCGACAGCAGATCCACCGGCAGGCCGGTGATGCGGTTGCCCAGCATGTCGTAGGACAGGTCGCCGGGGCTCTTGCTGTAGATGTAGGTGAAGTTGGTGTCGATGCCCAGGCCGTCGAACGGGGCCGGCAGGAAGTCGAAGAACTTCTGCAGACCGATTTCGGCGCCCTTCACATAGGCGGGTTGGGCGTTGAAGTAGCCGCTGACCGCCGCCGTCATGGTCTGGGTCGCGCCGCCCGGCAGGGCGAAGGGCACATTCACCGACGTCACGCCGTAGGAGATGTAGTCCTTGATCTGCTTGTAGAAGCCGGCGACGTGAACCTGGCCGCCGTCGGGCATGTACCACTCGGCGGAAACGTCCAGGTTGTTGGCCAGCTGCGGCTTCAGGTTCGGGTTACCCGAGGTCGCGGTGGCACCGGTGATGACGTGATTGGTGTCGGTGGTCAGGCTCAACGAACCCGAGGCGTTCAGGTTGTTGAAGCTGGGGTTGGTCATGTTCTGGTAGGCGGCGAAGCGCAGGTGCACTTCGTCGTTCGGCATGAACTGCACGTTGAACGAGGGCAGGGCCATCAGGCTGTTATGGCCGCCATTGTTGGCGGTATAGCCGCCGGGCAGGTCCGCGGTCGCCCCGTTGTACAGGATCTGGCCGGTGGGCTGCTGGATATAACCCTGGCTGCTGTTCTCGTTGTTGACGATGCGAACGCCGAAATTGCCGTTCATCTTCCAGCCGCTGCCGAAGAGATTGTCTTCGCCGAAGCGGGCCATGGCGTAGGCGGATTCGGTACGGGTCTTGGTATGCGACAGGTTGGCGATGGTGTAGGTCACCGGGGCCGTGTTGTCACCCGCCAGGCCGTACAGCTGGTGGATCTTGGTCAGGCTTTCGGGATAGCTCTCCAGCAGCGACCAGGCCGGGAACACCGTGGTACCGGGCAGGGTGGTGGCCCCCCGGAAGAAGTTGCTGAAGCCCGAGACGTTGATGTCGCTGGCCGCCGCCGTGTTCAGGTACTTCCAGGAGGAGGAGGGGTTCCAGGTCGGGGTCAGGCCGGTCCAGTTGTAGCCGGTGACATCGTCTTTTTCCGTCCGGTCGGCGAAGCGGGCGCCCACCTTGAACGAACGCAGGAAGCCGCTGTCGGAGACGTGATAATCGGCGTCGCCCGACCACGCCAGCTCACGGCCGATGTGGTTTTCCAGGTGGTCCATCGTCGCGTACCAGATGTAGCGCGACGGATCGGCCAGCTGCGACGGGTTACTGACGCTGATGACCGGCAGGTCGCCCGTCAGGTTGATGCCGTAACTGGGCACCGAGGTCTGCGAGAACAGGTCGATGCGCTGCTGCTGCGACTGGGAAATCGCGTACTGGAAGTCGGAAGTGATGGTCCAGTTCTTCGTCGGCGTCCACTTCATGCCCTGCGACAGGTCGGTGGTGACGTTGTGCTGGTTGGTCAGGCCGGGGTTGGCCAACGCCGTGCTGCCGCCCGACTCACCGGGAAGCTGCAGCGGGTCGGAGGCGGTGGAACTCAACTGGTTGGAGCTGAGCAGGCCGCCGTTGGAACCGAAGACGCTGTTGCTGCCGGCGGTGACGTTGACGGAGTTGCTGCCCTGGTTGTAGACGCCGGCTTCCTTCGACTTGCTCCAGTAATCGGAGCGGAAGCCCGTCTGGTAGAAGGTCAGGTCGTTGTTGGGCGACCACTCCAGGGATTCGTAAGCGCCCAGCCGCTTGCGGTCGAACGTGCCCGAGCGCCAATCGAAGCCGCCGGGAACGTAGACGTTCTTGCCGTTGTAGGTCTGGGGGAAATAGGGCTCGACCTGGATGGTGTCGTGGCGGGTGCTGATGTCGCTGTAGGCGACGCTCGCCATGGCGCCGATCTCGCCGATGCTGGTCATCCAGCGGTTGGCGTACAGCAGCGAGCCGCCCGGCTTGGTCTGCTTGATGAAGTCGCCATAGTCCGCCGACACGGAGCCACTGAAGGTCTGGTGATCATAGTCGAACGGCATCTTGGTGCGCAGGTTTACCGACCCGCCGATACCACCCTCGATGACATCGGGCGAGCCGCTCTTCAGCACGTCGACGCCAGCCAGCAGTTCCGGCGGCACGTCCTCGAACAGCAGCGCGCGGCCGCCATTGGCGCTGAAGGCTTCGCGGCCGTTCAGGGTGCTGCTGACCTGGGACAGGCCGCGCACGGTCACGCCGGAGCCTTCGACCGAGTAGTGGTCGGGGTCGCCGACGGCGGCGAAATGGGTGATGGAAACGCCAGGGACGCGCTGCAGCACCTCGGTGACGCTGTTGTCCGGCAGCTTGCCGGCGTCATCGGCCGAAATGCTGTCCAGGATCATGTCGGCGGCGGCCTTGCGCTTGGCGGCGTCGGACACGGCGAAACGCTGCCCGCTCACGACGATTTCCTGCAGCTCGTCATCCGCCGCAGCCGCGGTCTGGGCTTGGGCGAAGGAAGCGGCAGACAAAGCGCCGAGAACCAGCACGGACGCACCGGCCAGCACAAAGGAACGATAGGAATTCTGGGGCCAACTCATGGCGTTTCCCTTCCCTGGGTATCTTATTTATCGCGGGTCGAAGGGCCCGCGCGCTTCACCCCGGCCGCCGCGTTTGGTGCGTCACGCCGTAGTCATATAAATGCATATGGAGATTCATGCGGGCCTGCAATGGGAGAATGGTAGCGCTCACATGAAAAATGGTACCGGTCCCTTTCTTGTCGCGGTGGATTTTAAAAAAACCAAATAAAAACAAAGGGTTCAATTTTAAGTTGGTGTTGCGCTTGAGGCACAGGTTGCCCATTCCGGCCCCTTTTGAGCCGCTGTCGCTTTATTGCGCGGGGCTGTGAAGCTGCGGCGTATTTGACCGTCCGGGCAGGAAAATGAAGTATGCTATTTCATTGAATCTTCGTGAATATTTCAGCCCGTCGCCCTCTGATTGCTTCAAATTTCCGGGCGAGGGGCGGGGCTTGGTGGCTTCGCTGTTGATGGAGCTGCGGGCCATCGCCAGAAGGCTGAAATGCCGGAAGTGCGCACTCAGAGGTAGCAAAAGCCATTGCTCAATAATTGTGCATTTTTGCGAGGATCATAATTGGCTGATAAATAGGGGAATTGCTGATGCTGTGGCGGCACCCGCCATCGTCTCCGCGGGGGCGGATCTAACGGATCAGGGGGGCGCCCCATCACTTGATCAATGCGATGACGTCGCGGAAGCGGGGGTGGGAGGCACTTTCCAGCCATTCGAACAGGGCCATCTCGGTGGTGATGATGTCAGCCCCGTGTCGTTCCAGGCGGCGCAAGCCAGCCGCCTTGTTTCCGGCTGTGCGGGAACCCACGGCATCCTCCGCCACATGAACCTGCCGCCCCGTGGCCATCAGCCCCAATGCCGTCTGCAGCACGCAGACATGGGCCTCGCATCCCGCCAGGATGACGGCGTGATCGGCGGGCAGATGCTCCGCCAGGACGCTGGTGGCGTCGAAAGCCATCTTCGTCGCCACCGATGCGGACTCCGGCGCGAGATCCGGGACCGTCGGTCCCAGGCCCTTGGGGTTCTGCTCCGTGAACACAACCGGCACGCCCATCATGCCGGCGGCGCTCACCAGGCGGCGGGTGTTGGACAGCACGACATCGGCATCCAGGATGGCCGGGATCAGGCGGGCCTGCAAATCGATCACCGCCAGCGTACTGCGGGTTGGAATGAGACGGGGCACGGGCGACGCTTCTCGCTCAGATGACAGGCGGCTCCACTATGGCGGCGGCCGCAGTCCTCAGGCAAGGAGACGGTCGGTTGATAACGGTAACAGCGATAGTGGATTGATTTGATACTGTTGACGCGTATGATCCGCGCGTATCGTCTTGATCATATAAATATGCTCGTTGTAACGCTTCTGGCCATGTGCCACAGGATCGTTCCGACCGGGACGGCAAGCGCGCCGATCTTCAATAATCAGCTATGGGCTTGGGAGGGCCTGCCAATGACAAGCGTTCCGGATAACCGCGTTCTGAAAATGGCCCTGCGCTCCATGGCCCTCGCCGTTCCGCTGCTGGCGGGTTTCACCCCCATGACCCATGCGGCCGAGGGGCGGACCGAGATGCCGCGCCTGGTGCGGGAGGAGGGGCGGTACGCCCTGATGGTCGATGGCGCGCCTTACCTGGTGCTGGGCGCCCAGGCCAACAATTCCAGCAATTGGCCATCGGTGCTGCCGCAGGTTTGGCCGGCCGTGGAACAGGTGCAGGCCAACACCCTGTTCATGCCCATCGCCTGGCAGCAGATCGAGCCCAAGGAAGGCCAATTCGACTTCAGCTTCCTCGACACCCTGCTCGCCCAGGCGCGGGAGCATAAGAAGCATTTGGTGCTGCTGTGGTTCGGCACCTGGAAGAACAACAGTCCGTCCTACGCCCCGGATTGGGTGAAGCTGGACAACGACCGCTTCCCCCGCGTGGTCAGTGCCAAGGGCGTCATGCGGGGTTCGTTGTCGCCGCTCGCCCCCGCCACGCTGGAGGCCGACAAAAAGGCATTCGTCACCTTCATGCGCCATCTGAAGCAGGTGGACGGCCAGCAGCACACGGTGCTGATGGTGCAGGTGGAGAATGAGACCGGCACCTACGGCGCCGTCCGCGACTTCCGGCCGGAGGCGCAGAAGGTGTTCGAAGGCAAGGTTCCGGCCGATCTGGTCAAGGCGCTGAACAAGGGTCCCGGCACCTGGAAGGACGTCTTCGGCAAGGACGCGGATGAGTTCTTCCACGCCTACTTCACCGCCCGCTTCGTCGACCAGGTGGCCGCCGCCGGCAAGGCCGAATATCCCATCCCCCTTTATGTGAACGCGGCCTTGCGCGACCCGTTCAAGGACCAGGACCCGTACACCTATTCCAGTGGCGGCCCCACCTGGAACGTGCTGGATATCTGGAAGGCGGCGGCGCCCAGCATCGATCTGATCGGGCCCGACATCTATGACCGCGGCTATGATTTCTACGTCAAGACCCTGGAACAGTATAAGCGGCCGGACAACGCCCTGCTGGTCGCCGAAACCGGCAACGACGCCGTCTATGCCCGCTATGTCTTCGCCACGCTGGGGCACCAGGGCATCGGCTTCGCGCCCTTCGGCATCGACTATACCCGCTACGTGAACTACCCGCTGGGGGCGGCAAAGATCGACGCGGAGTCGCTGGAGCCCTTCGCCATGAACTTCAAGCTGCTGGGCGCGATCAACCGCCAGTTGGCGGCCCTCAGCCTCAAGGGCAAGGTTTGGGGGGCGTCCGAGCCGACGGCCGACCACAGCAACACCCTGGACCTTGGCCCCTACAAGGCCACGGTCAGCTATGGCTTGCCGCAGTTCGGTGACGCCAAGCCCACGGGCAATGAAAAGCCCTGTGGCGGCGTGGTCATCGCCGAGTTGGCGCCCAATGAATATCTGGTGGCCGGCTATCATGCCCGCGTCGACTTCTCCCAGGCCGTCAAGGCCGGCAAGAACGGCTACATGATGGCCAGCGTGGAGGAGGGGCACTTCGACGATAGCGGCAAGTGGGTGTTCGAGCGTCTTTGGAATGGCGACCAGACCGACTACGGCCTGAACTTCACGTCGACACCCCAGATATTGAAGGTGCGGTTCGCCACGTATTGACGGGCTGTCCCGGTCAAGACGGTCTCAAGGACAGGCCCCTGCCGCCGCCCAGACTTTGGCGCCGCGGCAGGGCGTCTTGCCGACTCGCCGCTTCGCGCTCGGGTCGATTTGCCGGCCTCCGCCCTTGTATTGGCGCCGCTTTAATCGGCGTTTACCATGTAAAGCTGCATCAAGTCGCCGTAGGCGCCATTGGCGATGCCCGTTTTACACAAAACGGTCAGCAGGCGATTGCGCAAGTCCCAATGGTACTGCTATCACCGATCCAAACCGGCAGTGTATGCGCGGGCCCGATAAGGCGGAGCAGGAAGCGTATGGAAAAGCGGCGTGGGCGGAGTTCGCAGGGAGTCACCATTCGTGAGGTGGCGGCGCGCGCCGGCGTTTCCCCGATGACGGTGTCCCGTGTCATCAATAATGAGAACAATGTCACGCCGGCCACCTCCGCCGCCGTGATGGCCGCCATCCAGGAATTGAAATACACGCCCAATCCAGCGGCGCGGCGCCTCGCGGGGTCCGAAACCTTCCGGATAGGCCTGCTCTACAGTAATCCCAGTGTCGCCTTCCTGAGCGAATTCCTGCTGGGCGCGCTGGATGAAAGCAGCAAGACTGGCCACCAATTGGTGGTCGAGAAATGCGGCGCCACCGCCGCCACCGAAAAGGCGGCGCTGCAGAAGCTGTTGCAGAGCGGGGTGGACGGCATCGTCCTGCCGCCGCCCTTGTGCGAGGCCAAGAGCATCCTGGCGGACATCGCCAAGTCCGGCGTCGCCGCCGTGGCCGTGGCCGCGGGGCAGCCGGGGCCGGATGTCGCCACCGTACGCATCGACAACTACAAGGCCGCCCACCGCATGACCCAGCACCTGCTGTCGCTGGGTCACCGCGCCATCGGCTTCATCAAGGGCCACCCCAACCAGACCGTCAGCGACCAGCGCCTGCACGGCTTCCTGGATGCCTTGAGCGAGGCGGGTCTGGACCCCAGGGCCGCCCCGATTGAGCAGGGCTATTTCAACTACCGCTCCGGCTTGGCGGCGGCGGACAAGCTGCTGGCCCTCGAGCCACGGCCGACGGCCATCTTCGCCGCCAACGACGATATGGCCGCCGCCGTGCTGGCCACGGCCCACCGCCTGGGGCTGAACGTCCCTGTCGACCTGTCCATCGCCGGTTTCGACGACACGCTGATCGCCGGCACCATCTGGCCGGCCCTGACCACCGTGCGCCAGCCCATCGCCGCCATGGGCCGCGCGGCGGTCAGCATGCTGCTGGACGAGATGAAGCGCCGCCGCGGCGGTGGAGGCGGGACGCCGGCGCAGCAGCTGTTGCGCCATACGCTGGTGGAACGGGAGTCGACCGCCGCGCCGTCCAAGCCGTGAGCCCTTGCGGCCGGTGCCCGGGACAGGTGGTTTCCGGCGGAGTCGGGGGCGAAACCTTCGTGCGTATGCCTTCGAAATCCGGACTGGTATGGTAACGTCGCCTTGACAGCGCTTCTCGCTGGCCTCTAATGTTAGCGTTAACAAGGGCCGCCTGGCGATAATGCACCTTGGGAGGAGTTCAAGAGATGGGGTACCCGGTCGACACGCCGGTGCAGACTGCGCACGACAGCATTTTTCCCGAGGACAGCGCCAACGCGGTTCTGCTGGGCCGTATCGATGCGGGCGAGGGCCCGACGCCGGTCCTGATCCGCAACGGTGAGATTTTCGACCTGTCGGGCGTGGCCCCGACCGTGTCCGACTTGATGAACCGGCTGGAACCGGGGCAGATCCCCGAAGGCAAGAGCATCGGCCGCGTCGCCGATTGGGACCTGAAGCCCACTTGGGCCGGCGGGCAGGCCGTTGCCCCCGGGCGTGCCAAGCTGCTGACCCCGATCGACCTGCAGTGCATCAAGGCCGCAGGCGTCACGTTCGCCGTGTCCGCGCTGGAACGCGTGATCGAGGAGCGGGCGCGTGGTGATGCGGGCAAGGCCCTGGAAATCCGCCAGGCCCTGTCTTCCCGCGTCGGCACCGACCTGCGCCTGGTGAAGCCCGGTTCCGAGAACGCCGCCCGCCTGAAGGAGGCGCTGATCGCCGACGGGCTGTGGTCGCAGTACCTGGAGGTCGCCATCGGCCCGGACGCCGAGGTGTTCACCAAGGGCCCGACGCTGTCGGCCATGGGCTGGGGTGTGGAGATCGGCGTGCGCGCCGACAGCCATTGGAACAACCCGGAGCCGGAAGTGGTGATCCTGTGCGACGGCCAGGGCCGCGCGCGTGGCGCCACGCTGGGCAATGACGTGAACCTGCGCGACTTCGAAGGCCGCAGCGCCCTGCTGTTGTCCAAGGCCAAGGACAACAACGCGTCCTGCGCCATCGGTCCCTTCGTCCGCCTGTTCGATGAGACGTTCACCATGGACCACGTGCGCGAGGCCGTGGTGCACCTGAACGTCACCGGCGAGGATGGCTTCGTGCTGGACGGCAAGAGCACCATGTCCGAGATCAGCCGCGACCCCCTGGACCTGGTCGGCCAGACCCTGAACAAGAACCATCAATATCCCGACGGTTTCGCCCTGTTCCTGGGCACGCTGTTCGCCCCGGTTGAGGATCGCGACGCTCCGGGTCGTGGCTTCACCCACAAGACGGGTGACATCGTCACCGTGTCCAGCCCGCGTCTCGGCAGCCTGGTCAACAAGGTGGTGCCGTGCCATGAGGCGGCGCCCTGGACCTTCGGCCTGACCGAGTTGATGCGCAATCTGGCTCGCCGTGGCCTGCTGAACGGGTGATGCCGCGCGCGTCACCCATCCAAACCAATTCTTTTAGGCCTGAAATACATCATGACGCACGCCATCTATCCTAGCCTGCGGGGCAAGCGGGTCGTTGTCACCGGCGGCGGCTCCGGCATCGGCGCCGCCATCACCGAGGCGTTCGTCCGCCAGGGGGCCCAGGTTTCCTTCCTGGACATCGCGGAAGCTGACAGCCGCGCGCTGGAACAGACCCTGGCCGAAAGCGCTGACCATGCGCCCAAGTTCTACAAGTGTGATCTGACCAACCTGGATCAGTTGAAGGCGACGCTGGCGGAAGTGCAGAACGCCGGCGCGGTGGACGTGCTGGTGAACAATGCCGCCAACGACGACCGCCACACCATCGAGCAGATCACGCCGGAATACTGGGACAACCGCATGGCGGTGAACCTGCGGCACATGTTCTTCGCGTCCCAGGCCGTCGTGCCGGGCATGAAGGCGCAGCGCAGCGGCGCCATCATCAACTTCGGTTCCATCTCCTGGCATGTGGCCCTGCCGGAACTGCTGATGTACCAGACCGCCAAGGCCGGCATCGAGGGGCTGACCCGCTCGCTGGCCCGCGACCTGGGCGAGCACAACATCCGCGTCACCTGCGTGGTGCCGGGCGGCGTGCGCACGGAGCGCCAGATGCGCCTGTGGCACAATCCGGAGGAAGAGGCCCGCATCCTGTCGCAGCAGTGCCTGAAGGAGCGTGTGGACCCGCCGCACGTCGCCGCCATGGTGCTGTTCCTGGCCTCTGACGATGGCCGCATGTGCACCAGCCACGAATACTTCGTCGACGCCGGCTGGCGCTGAGGAGGTTGCCCCGTGACCGTGGAACCCCGCTGCATCTGGGCTTTGGGCGCCACCTTGGGGGAGGGGCCGGTATGGTCCCCCCGTGATCAGGCCCTGTGGTTCGTCGATATCAAAAAGCGGCATATCCACCGTTTCCGCGCCGCTGACGGCAGTACCCGCAGCTTCGACGCGCCGGATCAGCCGGGCTTCGCCCTGCCGCGCGCCGGGGGCGGCCTGATCGTGGGCCTGCCGGGGAAGCTAACCCGTTTCGATACCGAAACAGGTGTGTTCGAGCCCCTGGTGGCGGTGGAGTGGGATCGGGCGGGCAACCGCCTGAACGACGGTTTCGTCGATGCCCAGGGCCGGCTGTGGTTCGGTTCCATGGATGACGCGGAAGAAGCGGCGACCGGCGCCCTCTATTCCTGGACCGGGGCACTGAAGCGCCATGTCGATGGCATCGTCATCACCAACGGGCCCTGCACCAGCCCGGACGGGACCACCTTCTACCATACCGACACCCTGGCCAAGACCATCACCGCCTATGACCTGTCCGCCGGCGGTGCGCTGGCCAACGGTCGCCTGCTGATCACCATCGAGGACGGCGCCGGCTGGCCCGACGGAACGGTGGTGGACGCTGACGGTTGCCTTTGGGTCGGTCTGTTCGGTGGCTGGGCCGCCCGGCGCTATTCCCCGGCGGGGGAGTTGTTGCAGGTGGTGCGCTTCCCCTGCGCCAACATCACCAAGCTTGCCTTTGGCGGGGATGACCGCCTGGATGTTTACGCCACCACCGCCGCCAAGGGCCTGAGCGACCAGGATCGCGCCGCGCAACCACTGGCTGGCGGCTTGTTCCACTTCAGGGCCACCGTGCCGGGCCTGCCCCCGGCGGAGATCGCGTATGGTTGACCGTTCCTCCCAAGACCGACCGGCTGTTCGTTTCCGTTCCCGTGACTGGTTCGACGCGCCGGACCGGATCGACATGACCGCGCTCTATCTTGAGCGCTTCATGAACTACGGCATCACCCCGCAGGAACTGCGCTCGGGCAAGCCCATCATCGGCATCGCCCAGACGGGCAGCGACATCTCCCCCTGCAATCGTATTCACCTGGATTTAGCCAAGCGCGTCCGCGACGGTATCCGCGACGCGGGCGGCATTCCCATGGAATTTCCCGTCCATCCCATCTTCGAGAATTGCCGCCGGCCCACGGCGGCCATGGACCGGAATCTCGCGTACATGGGCCTGGTGGAAATCCTGTATGGCTATCCCATCGACGCCGTGGTGCTGACCACCGGCTGCGACAAGACCACGCCGGCCGGCATCATGGCCGCCAGCACGGTCGACATCCCGGCCATCGTCCTGTCCGGCGGTCCCATGCTGGACGGCTGGCATGAGGGCGACCTGGTGGGTTCCGGCACCGTCATCTGGCGCAGCCGCCGCAAGTTGGCCGCCGGTTTGATCGATGAGGAGGAGTTTCTGGACGCGGCCGCGTCGTCGGCGCCGTCCGCCGGCCACTGCAACACCATGGGCACGGCCAGCACCATGAACGCCGTGGCCGAGGGCCTGGGCCTGTCGCTCACCGGGTGCTCCGCCATTCCGGCCCCGTACCGCGAGCGCGGGCAGATGGCGTACGAGACGGGCCGCCGCATCGTCGACATGGCCTATGAGGACCTGCGCCCCTCCAAGATCCTGTCGCGTGAGAGCTTCCTGAACGCCATCAAGCTGGTCGGCGCGCTGGGTGGCTCCAGCAACGCGCAGCCGCACATCAACGCCATGGCCCGCCATGCCGGTGTGGAGCTGACGGCCGACGATTGGCGCATCCATGGTTATGACGTGCCGCTGCTGGTCAACATGCAGCCAGCCGGCAAGTACCTGGGTGAACGCTTCCACCGCGCCGGTGGCGTGCCCGCCGTGATGTGGGAGCTGCAGCAGGCGGGCAAGCTGTTCGACAAGGCCATGTCGGTCACCGGCCGCCCCATCGGCGAGAACCTGGAAGGCCGGGAAAGCCACGACCGGGAGATGATCACGCCCTACAGCCAGCCGCTGAAGGAACGCGCCGGCTTCCTGGTGCTGAAGGGCAACCTGTTCGACTTCGCCATCATGAAGACCAGCGTGATCTCGGAGGAGTTCCGCCAGCGTTACCTGAGCGAGCCGGGCCGGGAAGGCGTGTATGAGGGCCGGGCCATCGTCTTCGACGGGCCGGACGATTATCACGAGCGCATCAACGACCCGGCGCTCAACATCGACGAACGCTGCATCCTGGTGGTGCGCGGCGCCGGCCCGCTGGGCTTCCCCGGCTCGGCCGAGGTGGTGAACATGCAGCCGCCGGATGCGCTGTTGAAGGCGGGCATCACCAGCCTGCCCACCATCGGCGACGGCCGCCAGTCCGGCACCTCGGACAGCCCGTCCATCCTGAACGCCTCGCCGGAGAGTGCCGTGGGCGGTGGGCTGGCGTGGCTGCGCACCGGCGACACCATCCGCATCGACCTGAACCAGGGCACCTGCGACATGCTGGTGGACGATGCCGAGATCCAGAAGCGCAAGGCCGATGGCATTCCGGCCACCCCGCCCAGCTATACGCCGTGGCAGGAGATGTACCGCCAGACGGTGGGCCAGTTGGACAGCGGCGGCTGCATGGAGCCGGCGTTGAAGTATCGGGGTGTCGTGGCCCATCCGCCGCGGCACAACCATTGATGTGAAGCTTCCTGGCGCCCGCTGCCGAGAAGTCGGGCGCCGGAGGTGATCTGAGGTGCAGGGGCGTCCCCGTTCCAGGTGGAGTGGGGGCGCCTCGCTTTAAGACAAACGGCGGGCCGGCGTGGCCCGTCTGGGGAGGAATGAATGGGCAACAAGCAAGGCGCACTGTCGCTGACGACGGGCCTGACACTGATCGCCACCCTGGGCGGTCTGTTGTTCGGGTATGACACCGCCGTCATCTCCGGCGCGATGGCCAGCATCGACATCAATTTCATCAAGCCGTTGAACCTCACGGAAACGGCGCATGACAGCCTGAAGGGCCTGACCATTTCCAGCGCCCTGGCCGGTTGCGTCGTCGGCGGCCTGATCGCCGGCAAGATGGCCGACCGTTTCGGCCGCAAGCCGACGCTGATCGTCGCCGCCCTGATGTTCCTCATCTGCTCCCTGGGGTCGGCCTGGCCGGAATTCGGCCTGGGCACGATCGGCCAGATGGGGCCGGACGCGCTGACGCCCTTCAACATCTACCGCATCATCGGCGGCGTCGGCGTGGGCATCGCCTCGCTGGTTTCCCCGCTGTACATCGCGGAGATCGCGCCGGCCGAATCCCGCGGCCGTCTCATCTCCTTCAACCAGATCGCCATCGTGGGCGGTATGGTGGGCGTGTACTTCGTGAACTGGGCCATCGCCGGCCTGGGTGACGAAGCCTGGCTGCACAGCACCGGCTGGCGCTGGATGTTCGCCTCCGAAGGCATCCCATCGCTGCTGTTCGCCCTGCTGCTGCTGCTGGCGCCCGATACACCGCGCTATCTGGTCATGCAGCGCCGTGACAACGAGGCCTTGGCCGTGCTGAAGCGCCTGGGTGGCGCCACCGATCCCAAGGTCACCTTGGTTGAGATCGAGGAAAGTCTGGTCGTGACCAACGAACGCCTGTTCGCGTTCGGTGGCCTGGTGGTGTTCGTCGGTATCCTGCTGTCGGTCTTCCAGCAGTTTGTGGGCATCAACGCCGTGCTCTACTATGCCCCTCAAATGTTTCAGAACATGGGCATGGATACCAACGCCTCCCTTTGGCAGACGGTCATCGTCGGCATCGCCAACGTCGCCTTTACCCTGGTCGCCACCGTCTCGGTGGATCGCCTGGGGCGGAAGCCGTTGCTGATCGCGGGCGGCTTGGTCATGACCGTTTCCATGCTGGCGCTGGGCACGATCTTCGCCACTGGTCAGGCGGGTCTCGCGGCGCTGGTCGCGATGCTGGTCTATATCGCCGGCTTCGCCTTCTCGTGGGGTCCGGTGGTCTGGATCCTGCTGGCTGAGATGTTCCCGAACGCCATCAAGGGCAAGGCTTTGGGCATCGCGGTCGCGGCGCAGTGGATCGCCAACCTGGTGGTCACCTGGTCCTTCAACGTCATGGACGGCAATTCGGTGCTGAACGCCCATTTCCACCACGGCTTCGCCTACTGGATTTATGGCGTGTTCAGCCTGCTGTCCGCCCTGTTCGTGTGGCGCTTCGTACCGGAAACCAAGGGCCGCAGCCTGGAGGCCATTCAGGAGCTGTGGACCCACAAGCCGCTGCATGACGTCGCACAACAGGTGAAGGCTGCCCGGTCATGATCCGATCCTTCGGGACGACCAGGGATGGTGCGCCGGTCCGGGCGGTAACGCTCGGGCCGGCGGACGGCCTGCAGGCGGAGGTGCTGACCTTCGGCGGTATCCTGCGACGCTTGTCCGTTCCCGGCCCCAAGGGCCGGCGCGATCTGGTGCTGGGTCTGCCGGACGTGGCGGCCTATGAGAATGACCCGGCCTACCTGGGCTGCCTGGTGGGGCGTTACGGCAATCGCATCGCCAACGCCCGTTACACCTACCAGGGCCGGACCGTGGAATTGGCGCCCAACGAGGGCGCCAACCAGCTTCATGGCGGTCCCAGGGCCTTCAGCCGTAGGGTCTGGCGCCTGCAGGACTATCAGGTCGGGGCGGAGTCCCGCCTGGTGCTGGGGCTGACGTCGCCGGACGGCGACAACGGCTTCCCCGGCACCCTGGAGGTGACGGCGGAAATCATCGTCGCCGGTGGCGACCTGACCCTGCGCTTCACCGCCATCGGTGACGCCGACACGCCGGTCAGCCTGACGTGGCATCCCTATTTCAACTTGGCGGGCGATGCGCAGGTGGCGGCGGACCGCCAGATGCTGCGCCTGCGCTCGCAACATTTCCTGCCCGTCGGGCCCGGCCTCATCCCCACGGGTGCGTTGGAGCCGGTAGCGGGCACGGCCTTCGATTTCCGCCGGCCGCGCCTGTTGACGCCCCGTCATAACCACCCGCAGATCTTCCAGGCCGGTGGTTACGACCATTGCTTCGTCCTGGATGGGGAGCCGGCGCCGGACGAGGCGGCGGACTGGGCGGCGACGCTGTCCTCCCCCGACAGCGGCGTCAGCATGCGCCTTCACACCGACCAGCCATCGGTGCAGTTCTATGGCGGCCAGGGATTGGCGTCGCAATATCCGGGCCTGGGCACCGGCGTCTGCCTGGAGCCCCAGGCCTTCCCGGACGCGCCCAACCAGCCGGGTTTTCCCGACGCCATCCTGAAGGCGGGCGACCGCTACAGCCGGGTGATGCGCTTCAGCCTCAGCTGGTAGCGACATGTTGACAAGGGGCGTCCGTCACGGGAGTCATCGACCGTGATGGACACCCTTTTTCTTTGCGCGGGCGCCGCCACGGTGTTCGCCGCCACCAACATCGATGATCTGTTCGTGCTGGTCGCGCTGTTCGCCGGTGAGCGATGGCGCCATCGCGACATCGTGGTCGGCCAGTTCCTGGGCATCGCCATTCTGGTGGCGGCCGGACTGATGGGCGCCCTGGCCGCGTTGGTGGTGCGGCCGGCATGGTTGGGCCTGTTGGGCTTGGTGCCCTTGGCCTTGGGCATTCGCCTGTTGTGGCCCGCGCTGCCCGACGACGACGATGGGGCCGCCCCCGCCACGGGTGGGGCCTGGACCGTCGCCGCCGTCACCGTGGCCGGCGGCGGGGACAATATCGGCGTTTACGTGCCGCTGTTTTCCACCCAAAGCGCCGGCGAGATCGTGGTGACCGTTGCGGTGTTCGCGGTTCTGACAGGGGGCTGGCTCGCCTTCGCCCGATGGCTGGCCACCCATCCCGCCGCCGGGCCCCCCATCCGGCGCTGGGGCCGGTTGCTGTTGCCCTGGGTGCTGATCGGCGTGGGGGCCTGGGTCATCGCCGACGCGGGGACGGTTCCGCTGGTCCGATCCTGGCTCGGACTATAGGGGACCCAGTCGGCCCAGGTTGGCGGCCGCCTTGTCATAGTTGGGGTTGAGACGCAGGGCGGTGCGCCAGGCGTCCGCCGCCTCAGTTCGCCGGCCCAGCGCCAGCAACACGGCGCCCAGGCTGTTCCATGCCTCGAAGAAGGCGGGCTCCGCCGCCAGTGCCTGGCGCAGCAGCGGTTCCGCCTCCGCCGGCCGGCCATCCTGGTGCAGCAGCAGGGCCAGCAGGTGCTGCGCGTCCCCTTTGGCTTGACCGTCCGGGGGGAGGGCCGCCAGCACCTGACGATAGACCGTCTCCGCCTCCATCAGGCGGCCCGCCTGGTGCAGCGCCAGGGCGTCGTTCAGGCTCGGGGGCATGGCCGGCGCCGTGGGCCGTGCCAGGGCGCCCAGGGCGTGGGCCATGCGCTGGATGACATCGGCCATGGTTTCCCCCTCCCTGGCGGCGGGGAAGATGCGCATCGCGGGGTACCAGGGGCGTATGGGGGTGCCAAGGCCGCTCCAGTCCTGGCTGGGGGTGGAGATGCGCCAGGTGGGCACGCCCAGGCCGGCGGCGATCTCGCCAACGGAGGTCGGGGCGGTCAGCACCAGATCCAGGGTGGAGATCAACGCGGCCGTTTCGTCCAGGTCGTTGCGCTGGTCGAGGTCTGGCCAGTCGGTGATGTCCAGGCCGTGGGCGCGGGCGTTCGGCAGCTCCGCCGCCACGATGTCGCGGTTGTATTGCAGGCTGACAAGATGGATGCCCGGCACCGACGCCAGGGGCAGCCAGTCGGCCAGGGTGGTGTAGCTGATGGCCCGCTCCGCCGTCAGCAGGCCGCTGGTCCAGCACAGGCCCACCTTCAGGCCAGGGCCGAGTGCCGCGACCCGCCTGGCCCAAAAGGCCGTGCGCCCGGCATCCGGCTTCAGGAAAGGGCGCGTCCCCTTGAAGCTGGCCAGCGTCGGGCGGCAATAGCGGGGCAGGCTGCCGGTGGGCAACTGCACCGTGGCCGTGGCCGCGCGCGGATCGGCGGAGGTGTCGCGAGAGCCGCTGAGCACCACCTCGGGCGGGCGGGGGATCACTGTCACGGGCGGGAAAGACCGGGCGAACAGCGGCACCAGGCGGTGGTCGCATTCCAGCAGCACATCGGTACCGGCGGCCCGTACCGAGTCCGTCAGGCCGCCCGCGAGGTCGGGGACCAGGCTGGCGAACAGGATTTCATCCCCCAGCCCCTGCTCACCCCACAGCAGCAGCCGGCGGCCCATCAGGCTCTCCCCCTGCCAGACCGGCACCGGAAAGGCCCGGCGGACGGAGGGGAAGTGGCTCACCTTCCACCGGCTTTCATACAGGGACCAGGCTTCGGCGCTGGGCCCCCTGAGGAGAAGCAGACGGGCCAGGTTGAAGCGCGCGTCATGGGCCAACTGCTCACTTGTGCCGGGCTGGTCCAGCAGGCGCCGTAGCTCCTCCACCGCTGTCGCCTGCCGTTCCAGGGCCTTGTGGACAAGGGCCAGGTTCATGCGGGCGCCGCCGTTGGCGGGATCCAGCGTGACAGCGCGGGTCAGCGCTTGCCGGGCCGCGTGCATGGCCTGCTGGTCGAACAGCATCTTGCCCAGGTTGGCATAGGCGCCGGCGAAGCCGGGGTCCAGGGCAATGGCGCGGCGCCAGTGCGCCTCCGCCACCTCCATTTGGCCGCTGTCGCGGGCCACCAGGGCCAGCCCGTTCTCCGCATCGGCCCGCAGCGGTGCGGGCACTGCCGGCAGGGCGGCAAGGCGCGCGTAGGCGGCGCCCGCATCGGCCATGCGGCCGGCCTGGCGCCGCCGCTCCGCCACGTTGGCCCAAGCCGGGGCGTGGCTCGGCAGGAGCGCGACGGCCCTTTCCGCCGCGGCCAGCGCTTCGTCCGGCGCGCCCAGGGCAGCGGCGGCGAGGCTCAAGCCCAGCCAGCCGGTGCCGTCATGTGGCGCGTGGGCCAGCGCGGCGCGGTAGAGGTCCGCCGCTTCCGCCATGCGACCGGCGGTCACGGCGGCATGGGCCCGGGCCAGGATGTTCATACCCGGCCATCCCGTTTCCGCAGCAGGTCGCGCAGGGCCTCCAGGAACCGCTCCGCCGCCAGGTCGGCGGGCCAAGGTTCCCACGGTGTGCCGGCATAGATCGCCCCCAAGGGATCGTCATCCAAAGGCAGGTAGGGAATTTTCAGCGTCCGGCGGATTTCCTCCCGCGACCAACCAACCACGTGCAGGGCCTCGCTGGCGGCGGCGACGCGGTCTGCCCGCTTGTGGTTCTTCTTCGTGGTCTGGTTCCAGGCGGGGATCTGGTACCGCAAGGTGATGGCCCCTTCCAGCCGTGCGGCCAGGGCCTTGTATTCCGGGCCCAGGAAGGGCTTCAGCGGTGAAATGGCGTCGAAGCCCAACAGGCCCTCATCGGCGTCATGCAGCAGCTCACGCAGTTCCGCGGCCGGGCTCAAGGGCTTTTCGGCCTGGGCGCGGGACAGGGCCAGAACGGTGAGGGAGTGCTGTGCCACCGACAAGGGCAGGGGCCAGCGGGAGTGCCCGCCCCAGCGATAGGTGCGGGCCAGGCCCATGGCCAGGTCCTCGTCATCCCAGTCCAGGGGCGTGGGCGCCAGCAGGTTCAGATGCCGCCGTGAGGGCAATCTGACCCAGGCCCGTGCCTCACCCGTCATGCCCATCGCCTCCGTCCGTCGCCATCCTGCAACAGATAGCGCGTCCGGCGGGGTGCCGGCTAGGGGGCCTGTCCGTCAGGTGCGGATCAGGCCCCGTACCGCGGCGGGGGAGCCGTCACCGGGGAAGACGGCCTTGTTCAGCGCGCCGCCGTCCAGGCCCAGGTGCTCCCGCAGAATACCCTTCATCAGGGCGCGCAAATCCTGGGTCGGCGCCAGGTCGCGCCCCTGGTACAGGCGATCATCGGCCAGGCCCGGCCAATCGGCCAGTACCCGGCCCCCCTGCACGGCGCCACCGGCCAGGAAGGCGGCCGTCGCCGTGCCGTGGTCGGTGCCGCCGGTGCCGTTCGGCCGGGCGGTGCGCCCAAACTCCGTCACCACCGCCACCACGGTCTGGCGCCAGGCCGGGCCCAGGCCGGCGCGCAGGGCGACCAGCACTTTGGACAGGTTGCCCAGCGCGCCCGCCAGGCGGCCGGCCGTTGTTCCCTGCTGCGTGTGGGTGTCCCAGCCTTGCAGGTCCAGCGCCGCGATGCGCGGGCCGTTGGCGTCGGCCAGCAGCCGTCCCGTGGTTTCGCCCAGCTGTGCCGGATCCAGGCGCACGCCCTTGGCCTTGGGGGCACCATCCGCCATGGCGCCGTCCATGGACATGTCGGCATCGGCATTCAGCGCGTGGTCGGCCATGCTGGCGGACTCCAGGCCGGCCTTGAGCGCGTTCGCCAGCAGCGGGTCGCTGGCATAGAGGGCGGCCACGCGGTCCAGGAAGTCACCGTCGGCCTCCTTAAGGGGCGATGGCGCCCAGGAGGCGACGGGTGCTGCGCCGCGCAGCACCAGGGGCACGCCTTGGCCCACCGCCAAGCCCAGGCGCCGCCCGGCGGTACTTCCGTCCAAGGGGCTCCCACCCAACAGGCCGATAGCGCGGTTCAGCCAGCCGGTTTCCGTGCCATGCGGCGTCACCGTGCCGTTTTCCAGCAGGTCCTGGGCGTCGAAATGGCTGCGATCGCGATAGGGAGTGGCCACGGCATGGGCCACCAGCAGTTGCCCCTCCGCGTACCAGGGGTGGATGTCGGCCAGGGCGGGGTTCAGGCCGAAGAAGCCGTTGAGGTCCAGCACGCCGCCTTGGGCGTTGGGATCGGCCAGAGCCAGGCGGCCGCGCAGGGACCCATAGTCGCGGTCGGCGTAGGGCGCCACGGCGGCCAGGCCATCCATCCCGCCCCGCAGGACGATCAGGACAAAGCGCTGGTCACCCACGGTACGGGCGAAGCTGACGCGGGGAAGGGCGCCCATGGCGGCGGCCGTGCCCAGGCTGGCCAGCAGGTGGCGACGGTTCATATCAAGGAAGGCGGTCATGATGGGGCACTCCTTCAGCGCCGCTGGAATTCGGGCGCGGAGATCAGCAGGGCAAGGCCGTCGGCGGCGCTGGGTGCGCGGCTCACGGCCTGGCGGGTCGCCTCGCTGGCGAGGGGGCCCAACGCCTGCTCCGCGATTTGGCGGGGGTCGATGCCGTCGCCCAGCTTCTCCCCCACCGTCAGGGCCCAGTCGACCCGTTGCACCACGGCCTCGGGCCCGGCCCAATCCGCCGCCTGGTCCGGCCAGCCGGCGGGGGAGGGGGCCGCGAAGGGCGACTGCCCCAGCAGGCCCAAGGAGCGAAAGACAGGGTCGACATGGCCCACCGGCTGCCCGCCGCCACCCGCCGTTTCCGGTTCATGGACAGCGCCGTGTAGGGCGCGGGCGGTGGAGATCACCAGTTCCGTGGGGGTCTTCACCTTGCGCAGCTCCGGCGCCCAGGCGGCATCCTGGCGCAGCAGTGTGCGGGTGACCTCCCCCAGGTCGCCGTCGCTGTCGCGGTAGCTTTTCTCCAGCGCGGCGACGACGGTGCCGGGGGGATCATCGGCGACGAAGTGGCGGGCCAGCTTGGTGGCGATGTGCCGTGCCGTGGCCGGATGTCGTGCCAGGCGTTGCAGCGCCAGCAGGCCCTCGCCCATGCCATCCTCGCCATAGCGCTGCCCCAGCAGCACCTTGTCCCCCGGTTCGTGCAGGTTGGCGCGGAACAGGAAGGTGCCGGTGTCCCGGTCCCGCTCCGCCGCGACGCTCCAGCCGGTCAGGATACGGGCCAGTTCGCGCACGTCCGTCTGGCTGTAGCCGCCATCCACCCCCAGGGTGTGCAGTTCCAGCAATTCGCGGCCCAGGTTCTCGTTCAGGCCGCGCTGGCGCCGGATGGCGGCGGGGCTGTCGGGTCCGGCGGACACCGCATTGTCCAGGTAGTTCAGCATGACCGGATGGCGGGTCACGGCCAGCAGCAGGTCGGCGAAGCGCCCGGTGACGTGCGGCCGGATGGCCTCTGTCTCATATGGCACGACGGCTGCGGCGACGATGGGCCGGCTGACGGACACGGTGAAATGGTTGGACCAGAAGTGTACCAGCCGTTCCCGAAGGGGCGTATCGGTGGCGATGGCCGCCCGGGTGCGGCGCGCGGCGTCGTCGCGGTAGGCGTCCCGCAATGCTTCCCGTAGTGGTTTGCGGGTGTTTTCGTCCTTTTCTTTGCGGGCGGCGTAGGTCGCGGCCAGGCGGGTGGCGCTGCTGTCCAGGCTACGCAGTTCCGGGGGCGTCTCGGTCTGCGCCAGTTGCGCTTCCAGCCAGCCGCGGGGGTCGGATTGCGCCGCCGCGATGTCGCCGGGGCGAGCGCCCAAACCGAATCGGTTGGTGGCAATGGCCGCTTGCAGGGTCGCCGCTTCCAGGGTCATGGGGGATGTCCTCGTACAGGCCGGTTCCACGCCGGCACCCAAGCGTTTCCGCGCCTTCGGGGCCTTCCGGCGACATCAGGCGAGGGGGAAACGTCCGCATCGGCCCTGGTACGGAGCATGGCGCGGGGACCCTGCGGACCCGGTAAAAGTGCGAGGCGGGCGACGCCTTTGCTCTTTTATCGGGCGGCGCGCGATGTCAGCATGCGAAGCAGTGACGTGGGGGCTTGTATGGCTTTGGGGAAAGGCCGGCGCTGGGCGTGGGGGCTGGGGGGCTTTCTCGCTGTGACCGGGATGATGGCTTATCCAGAGGTGGCGCGGCCGGACACGTGGGTGTCCGTTGCCAGCGATGGCCGCACCGCGCCCTATGTTCCCCTCGTGCGCGCCAGCCATCCCTGGCGCATCTGCGCCCTGCTGCCAGGGACTCAGGACAAGTTCTGGTGGGGTGTTTCCTGGGGTTTGGTTCGCGAGGCGGAGCGCCAGGGCGTCGTCATTGGTGTTTACCAGGCGGGCGGCTATGACCGGCTGGATGTGCAGAAGGCGCAAGTCGACGCCTGTCGTGAGTTGAAACCTGACGCCTATATCATCGCTGCGATATCCAGCAATGGCCTGGATGCCCAGGCTGCCGCCATCGCCGATAGCGGACGGCCGTTGATCGACCTGATCAACGGCATGGCCTCGCCCTACGTCACCGCCCATATCGTGTCGAATTTTCGGGAAGACGCCCGTGTCGGCGCCGATTACATCGTGGCCCATCGCGCGGAATGGGAAAGGTCGGCCGGGCGTCCCTTGAAGGTCGGGTGGCTACCGGGCCCCAAGGGGGCGGAATGGTCGGAGGCTATGGAAACCGCGGCCTTGGCGATCCTGGGTCGCGCGGGGGTGGAGGTGATCCACGGCGGCTACGGCGCGACCGCGTTGCCGACGCAGATGGATCTGGTGAGGGACCTGTTCGACCGGGTGTCGGATATCGACGTGGTTTTCGGGAACGCCGTGGCCATCCAGGCGGCCGCCAGCTATCTGCGGTCACGCCACGACGCCTCCACCCACCTGGTGGCGACCTACGCCACCGATGCCGTCGCGGACCTGATCAAGAGCGGCATCGTGGACTTGGCCGCCGCCGATTCCCCCATCGTGCAGGCGCGCATCGCCGTTGATCTGGCGGTGCGCGCGGTGGAAGGTCGGCCGCATGGCGTCTGGAATGTCATGACGGTGGAGCGATTGGATATGGCGGGCATGCCTGGTTATGACCTGTCACGCATCGCGGTGCCGCAGGGCGAAAGATTCCAGCTGCGCCCCCTGGCGCCGCCGGCAGCCGTTTCGCCCTCCGCCTCTCCCCCCGTGCTCAGCACCCCCATACCCGGTGCGCCGATTCCGGAAGCGCCGGGTGGGGCGTCCCCGCATTTGGGCGCGCCTTGAACGCGCCCTGAGGAGGGCTCAAATGAAAAAGGCGGGCACAAGGCCCGCCTTATCCAGATCGATACTGTCAGCAACGCAGGAATTACTCAGCGGCGGCGCTGCTGCGGCGACGCTTGCCGCTGGGCTTGCCCTCGGTGCGGGAGCGCTGGCCCAGCCCGATGGCCTTGGCCAGGCCCGACCGCTGCTCGGCATAGTTCGGCGCGACCATGGGATAGTCGGACGGCAGGCCCCATTTCACCCGGTATTCTTCCGGCGACAGGCCGTAGGCGGTGCGCAGGTGGCGCTTCAGCATCTTCAGCTTGCGCCCGTCTTCCAGGCACACGATGTAGTCCGGCGTCACCGACTTGCGGATTGGAACGGCCGGGGTCAACGGCTCCGCCGGGGTGGCGACCACTTCCTCAGGCGTGACCAGACGACGCAGCGTGTCGTGCACCTGCTTGATCAGATCAGGCAGGGCGGCGGGCGCCAGCGTGTTACCGGCAACATAGCTCGTGACGATCTTTCCGGTCAGGGCGATGATCTGCAGGTCGTCATTGGAATCGGATATCGGTTGTGTCATGTCCAGCCCTGGCGTTGTTTGTCACTTGTTGCAGGTTTTGTTGGACGGACTATAACCGAATTTATCTTGTTTGTATTGAAAAGAAGTGTCTCCCCCCTTGGAATTGTCAAAATCGCGGAAAACTTGGGGGGACAGAGTAATGGGGAATCGAGTTACGTACCCTCTCTAGGCGAAAACCGCCGAGAATCGGAAGCTGTAACCCGTTACATGGGTAGGACGAAGAGTCGCCTTTGAGGCGACTCCCAATCCGTTTTGAACGTTTCGTCGTCGGCCGGTGGTGGCAAGCAGGCGAGAAGTTTTATGAGTCGCTCTCGCGGGCCGCGACTCAGAGGTCCGGCGCATGGTCCCGGCTACCGCCCGCCTGCCCCGCCATATCCTGGATGAATTGCCATGCCACGCGCCCGGACCGGTTGCCGCGTGTGACCGCCCATTCCACGGCGCGGGCATGCAACTCCTCCACCGGCACGGTCAGGCCCAGGGCCGCCGCGTAACCGTCCACCATGGCGAAGTAGGTGTCCTGATCGCAGTTGTGGAAGCCCAGCCATAGGCCGAAGCGGTCCGACAGGCTCACCTTCTCTTCCACCGCCTCGGACGGGTTGATGGCGGTCGACCGCTCGTTATCGATCATGTCGCGGGGCATGAGGTGGCGACGGTTGGAGGTGGCGTAGAACACGACGTTGGCCGGCCGGCCTTCCACCCCGCCCTCCAGCACCGCCTTCAGCGACTTGTAATGGGCGTCGTCATTGGTGAAGGACAGGTCGTCGCAGAACAGGACGAAGCGGCGACCGCTGTCGCGCACGGCGGCGAGCAGGCGGGGCAGCGAGGGGATGTCCTCGCGGTGGATTTCCACCAGCGCCAGGGGCCCATGCCCAAGGGGCTGGCCGGCGGCCTCGTTCACGGCGGCATGCACCGACTTCACCAGCGAGCTCTTGCCCATACCGCGGGCGCCCCACAGCAGGGCGTTGTTGGCCGGCAGGCCCTGGGCGAAGCGGCGGGTGTTCTCCAGCAGGATGTCGCGCTGGTTCTGCACCCCTTGCAACAGGCTGATGTCCACCTTGGATACATCCGGCACTGGGGACAGACGGTCGCCATCGGCCTGCCAGACGAAGGCGTCGGCCGCATGAAAGTCGATCGGAGCGGGCGGCGGCGGGGCCAGCCGGTCCAGCGCGTCCGCGATGCGGGTCAGCAGCGGCAGCAGGGTGGACTCGAGGGTCACGGGGCTTGCTTCCTTCTTGATTGCAATGGCGCCGGGAGGGGGCGCCCTTAGGGCCGCGCGCGGTATGCCGGTGGCCCGCCTGTTCAACCTGCGAACGGTACGGGCACCACCGCCGGGCGGCAACCCGCGCCGGCCGGGGGTCTGAGATTGGGTTGCAACATGGCCGGCGGTCGGTATAGTCGCGGCCAAACGCGGGCATGTCCGCCCCGTTGGCCCCTGATGGCCGCCGTTGGCCATTGTATTGTTATAGTCCCGCACGCTGGAGCAACCGTCCCATGTTCGTGTCCACTGCCCAGGCTCAGACCACCGGCGGCGCCGGCCCCGTCGATTCAAACCAGTTGATGGGTATCCTGCCCTTCGTGGCGGTGTTCATCGTCATGTACTTCTTCCTGATGCGCCCGCAGCAAAAGAAGATGAAGGAACACAAGAACATGCTGGAGGCCCTGCGCCGTGGCGACAAGGTCGTCACCGGCGGCGGCATCATCGGCACGGTGGTCAAGGTCGGCGACAATGACGAGGTCACCATTGATGCCGGTGAGGGCGTGAAGTTCCGCGTCCTGCGCAGCACCATCACCACCGTCCTGGCCAAGACCGAGCCCGCCAAGGCCGATACCGACTCCAAGTGAGCTGCGGCGGGCGGCGGGTTTGAAACCGCTGCCGCCACACGCCAGTTAAAAGGCCTGCGCCCGTATCTTCCAAGGTGCCGAGCGCGGGCCTTTTTCATTCTCGGGAGGGCTGGAAGCCCATGGATATCACCCCCCTCATACCTGCCGACCGCCAGGTCATCGACGCCTATGGCCCCGGCCGCTTCCGCGTCAGCAACGTGGTCTATGAGACGCCCATCATCGTCTTCCCCAACCGCACCATCTCCTGGACGGTCGATGGGTTCGCCGGCCTGTTGCCAGAGGATTTCGCGGTTTTGATCGCGGAAGAGCCGGCGCTGGAGATCGTGCTGCTGGGCACCGGACCCACCATGCAGCTGTTCCCCTCCACCCTGCGCCGCGCGGTCAAGGAGCGCGGCCTGGGCGGTATCGACGCCATGGACACGGGGGCCGCCTGCCGTACCTATAATGTGCTGCTGGCCGAGGGGCGGCGCGTGGCCGCCGCTTTGCTGCCGGCCTGATATTTAGGGCAAAGAAAACCCCGGCCTCCGCGAGAAGGCCGGGGTTTGCATGTCGGGCTTCCGCCCCTGGGCGGTTTAGCCCAGGTTCTGGGCCGCGAATTCCCAGTTGGCCAGCGTGTCGACGAAGGTCTTCAGGAAGTCGGGGCGACGGTTGCGGTAGTCGATGTAGTAGGCGTGTTCCCACACGTCGGCGGTGATCAGCGGCTTCAGGCCGTGAGCCAGCGGCGTGTCGGCGTTGGCCGACTTCGTGATCTTCAGCTTGCCTTCGGTGGTGTCTTCCACCAGCCAGGCCCAGCCGCTGCCGAACTGGCCGATACCGGCGTCGACGAAGGCCTTCTTGAAAGCTTCGACGCTGCCGAAGTCGGCGATGATGCGCTTCTCCAGCTCACCCGGGATGGCCGAGGCCTTCGGGGTCAGGCTGTTCCAGAAGAAGGTGTGGTTCCAATGCTGGCCGGCATTGTTGAAGATGGCCTGGGATTCGGCCTTGCCTGCGGTCGCCTTGACGATGTCCTCCAGGCTCTGGCCCTCGAACGCGGTACCGGCGATCAGCTCGTTCAGCTTGGTCACGTAGGCGTTGTGGTGCTTACCGTGGTGGTAATCCAGCGTCTCGGACGACATGTAGGGCTGCAGGGCGTCCTTGGCGTAGGGCAGAGGGGCAAGTTCGAAAGCCATGGTTTTCCTCGTCTTCTACGGGGGTTATTCGGGAGTGGCCGGCACGGCCGTGATGCGGGGCCGCCCGTCCACCGGGACCGTTATTCTTCAACGAAATCATGCCCTGGCCTGGTGGCCCCGGCATGTGGGCATGGTCACAGGACAGCCGCCCGCGTCCTGGTTTCCCTACCCGGAGCAAGGGGGTAACATGAACATTCCCATCCCGTGAAGCGAATAGAACCGGTTCGGGGCCGGAAAGGTTAACCCTTTTGCCGGGGCGGCTGTTCCAGGTCCGTCTCGCCGTTGACGTCGGCGTCGGGGTCGGGCGGCGGGCCCGAGGGTGGGGTGGGGGCCATGCCGGCCATGCTGCGGGCCAGAACCAGCCGGGCGCGAAGGGCGACCCAGGCGCGGGCCAGGGGGCCCAGGCTGATACCCTGGGCCAGCGGATCGCGGCGGCGCAGGCGCCCGGCCATCAAACGGGCGGCGTGCAGCAGCACGGCCGTTTCCATGCGCAGGCCCGGGTCCCGCAGGGCGCCGGGAAGGGCGCGGGCGTGGTCCAGCTGGCGGTCGATGCGGTCCAGCATACGGTCCAGCACCATGCGGATCGCTGGCGTCGCCCGATGTTCCACAAGATGTTCCGGGCTGGCGCCAACGGCATCGAACCAGTCCAGTGGGAAGTAGCAGCGGCCCAGCCGCACCCAGTCGTCCCGGCACTCCTGCACCACGCGCAGCAGGCGGATGGCGGTGCATAGGGCGTCGGTCGCGGCCAGCGCGTCGGCGCTTTCGCCATACAGCTCCAGCAGGTGGTGGCCCACCGGGTTGGCTGCCAGGCGGCAGGCCGCCAGCACGTCGCCCCAGGTACGGGTGCGATACCCCTCGGCGTCGCGGCGGAAGGCTTGCAGCAACTGGCGGGCGTGTAGGGAGGAACCGCCGGTGATCGCCAGGCTGGCCTTCAGTTCCAGGGCCGGCCCCAGCCAGGAGGGCACGTTGCCGCCGCTGACCAACGCGCGCTCCAACGCGTCCAGCTGGGCGATCTTGGCCTCCGGCTCCAGGTTGGCGTCGCCGGTGATGTCGTGCGCCAGCTTCAGGAAAGAGGCGAAGGCCGCCGCGTGGCGCCGCATGGCCTTGGGCACCCGCCGCAGGGCCGACGCGTAACCGCCCTGGACGGGCGGACGGCGCTGGGCCGGGCGTGCGCGTCCGATGAGGGGCGGCTGGATACGGAAATCGGCCATGGTCGGTCCTCCGTCTCGGTAGCGATTGGCCCGGTGGCAGATGGAAGCACAGAGTGCCAGAGCTTGAACGCCGGATGAAGGGAAAGCAGCACGATACCCACCGGCAATTCCGGGCAGGGCGTCCCTGCCGGCGACACGACGCGCTGGTCAGGCACCCGCCCGCCGGTCCATAAAGGCGCGCCTTTTCACCCGCCGGATGCCTCGCGCCATGGCCCCCTCTGCCCAGCCTACCCTGTCCTATTGCCTGGAAACCGTCCGCCGGCAGGACCCGGACCGCTTCCTGACCCTGTTGTTCGCCCCAGCCGACCGGCGGGAGGATTTGGCGGCGCTCTACGCCTTCAACCATGAGGTGGCGAAGACGCGCGAGGTGGTGACGGAGCCCATGCTGGGGCAAATCCGCCTGCAATGGTGGCGTGACAGCATCGCCGGTGTCTATGAGGGCGAACCCCGCCGGCATGAGGTGGTGCAGCCTTTGGCCCAGGCGGTACGTCGCCACGGCTTGGACCGCGCCCAGTTCGACCTGCTGGTGGACGCGCGCGAAGCCGACATGGATGACGAGGCGCCGGCCGATCTGTCGTGCCTGGTCAGCTATGCCGAGGTGACGTCCGCTCCGCTGGTGCGCTTGGCCCTTCAGGTTCTGGGCGTGGCCCCGCAAGGGGCCGCCGCAACCGTGGCCGCGCATGTCGGTCGGGGCTGGGCCCTGGCCGGCATCCTGCGCGCCGTGCCCTTTCTGGCCCGCGCCCACCGCTCCCGTATGCCGGCGGATTTGATGCGCGCGCACGGCGCCGACGAGGCGGCGCTGTTCGAGCTGAAGCCGCAGCCGGGCCTGACCGCCGTGGCGAAGGAGATCGCGGACGCGGCCCGGCACGAACTGGCCGCCGCGCGGGGCCTGCGTGGCCAGCTGCCGCGCGCCGCCGTGCCCGCCCTGCTGCCGGCCCGCCTGGCCAGCCTCTCTCTGGAGCGCCTAGCGAGGGCCGGCCACGACCCCCTGGCGCCGGAGCTGCTGCGCCCCGATGGCCTGCGCGCCGCCCGCCTGGCCTGGGCCGCGTTCAGTGGCCGGTGGTAGGGATCAAAGCAGCCAGCGCCTGAGGCGACCAATAACTGCCTACCCCAGCCACGCGGCCAGATCGGCCAGAGCGCGCCGGGTATAAGCCAGCTTCCGCTCCTTGCCACGCAGCTCCCGGCCGCGGGCATCGCGCTCGGTGGGCGGGGGGAACAGGCCGAAGTTCACGTTCATGGGCTGGAAGGTCTCAGCCTCCGCCCCGCCGGTGATGTGGCCCAGCAGGGCGCCCAGGGCGGTGGTGACGGGCGGGGGAACCGCGGAGCGGCCCAGACGCTCGGCGGCGGCAAGGCGGCCGGCCATCAGCCCGACCGAGGCGCTTTCCACATAGCCTTCGCAGCCGGTGATCTGCCCGGCGAAGCGCAGACGGGGTGCCGCCTTCAGCCTCAGGGTCGGGTCCAGCAGGCGGGGGCTGTTAAGGAAGGTGTTGCGGTGCAGGCCGCCCAGGCGCGCGAACTCCGCGTTCTCCAGCCCCGGTATCATGCGGAACACCCGCGTCTGGTCGGCATACTTCATCTTGGTCTGGAAGCCGACCAGATTGTAAAGCGTGCCCAGGGCGTTGTCCTGGCGCAGCTGGACGACGGCATAGGGCCGGCGCTCGTCATGCGGGTTGGTCAGGCCCACCGGCTTCATGGGACCATAGCGCAGGGTGTCCAGGCCCCGCTCAGCCATGACCTCGATGGGCAGGCAGCCCTCGAAATACGGCGTGTCCTTCTCCCATTCCTTGAACTCGGTCTTGGGCGCGTCGATCAGGGCCTGGATGAAGGCCTCGTACTGCGCCTTGTCCATGGCGCAGTTGATATAATCCTTGCCCGTGCCGCCGGGTCCCACCTTGTCATAGCGCGACTGGAACCAGGCGCGGCTCAGATCGATGCTGTCGAAATGGACGATGGGGGCGATGGCGTCGAAGAACGACAGCTGCGCCTCGCCCGTCAGTTCGAGGACGGCGGCGGCCAGCGCGGGCGAGGTGAGGGGGCCGGTGGCGACGATGACGCTGTCCCACTCCTCCGGCGGAAGGCCCGCGACCTCGTCCCGCACCACGGTCACCAGCGGGTGGGCGGTCAGCCTGGCCGTCACCGCCTGGGCGAAGGCGTCGCGGTCCACGGCCAGCGCGCCGCCGGCCGGCACCTTATGCTCATCCGCGCATGCCAGGATGAGGGAACCGCAGCGCCGCATCTCTTCGTGCAGCAGCCCCACGGCGTTGTACTCATGATCATCGGAACGGAAGGAGTTGGAGCAGACCAGCTCGGCGAAATGCTCGGTCTGGTGTGCCTCCGTCCCCCGCACGGGCCGCATCTCATGCACCACCACCGGCACCCCCGCCTGGACCAGCTGCCAGGCGGCCTCGCTGCCGGCCATGCCGCCGCCGATGACATGCACAGGGCCGTTGGCGTTCGTGGATATGGGGGTGTCGCTCATGACCAAACCTTGTTTTCAACAAAACCGAAACCGCGTGGGGCCAAAGACGCCAGCCGGCGCCATCCGTCAAGCCCCTGGGGAAACCTCTTGCAATTTCCTGACACATGTCAGATTTTACTGACACATGATCGATGGGGCTTGCGCTTGTCCATTTCCGGAGACGACCTGCTGACGATGCTGTCGGCGCTGGCCAACCCGCACCGGCTGCGGATCATGGCCACGCTCAAAGCGGAGGGGCGCAGCTATGTCAGCCAACTGGCGCGACAGGTCGGCATCAGTCGCCCCCTGCTGCACCTGCACCTGCAGAAGCTGGAAGAGGCCGGGCTGGTCACCAGCCAGATGGAACTGTCGCCGGACGGCAAGGCGCTGAACTTCTTCGCGGTGGCGGATTTCGCGGTGGAACTCACGCCTGACCTGCTGGTCCAGGCGGCGGCGACGCTCAGCGCCAGGTCCGAGTAGTGTTTTGAATCAGAGGGGTTAGAGAATGTCGCCCAGCATCTATCTGCTCACCTTGCTGCTGTTCTTCGGCACCTTCGTGCTGATCTTCGGTTTCAAGTACTTCTCGGCCGCCGTGGCGGCCCGCGCCAAGCTGGAGACAGAGGCCGGCTACCGCGCCCTGGCCGAGCGGGCGATCGCGGCGCAAACCGAAACGCAGGCCGCCTTGGCGGCGCTGAAGGGCGACATGGCCAAGCTGGCCACCAGCCTGGCGGCGGTGGAGCGCATCCTGAAGCAAGTGGAATAGGGCCGCTCGTCGGACGTATCAAAACGGGGTGGGGAAATGACGATATCGGTGTTTCGGCTTTATCTGTTACGGGCGGGCTATCTGTTGATCGCGGTGGGCATGGGGGGCTTGACCTGGCCCGAGATCCTGGACCCGTCGGTGGACTGGAGCTTCAACCAGGGCGTGGTCCGTTGCATGTTGGGGGCGTTGACGGTGCTGTGCCTGCTGGGCGTGCGCTATCCGCTGCAGATGCTGCCCCTGCTGATGTTCGAACTGACATGGAAGATGATCTGGCTGGCGCGGGTGGCGCTGCCGGCCTGGATGTCCGGTCCCATCGACGATGGCATGGCGGCAAACATCTTTGCGGTGGGCCTTGGTGCCATTTACTGGGTCATCATTCCCTGGCGTTATGTCGTTGATCGCTATGTGACTCAATCCGGTGACCGCTGGGCCTGGCGCTGATGCGACGGTATGACCGGTTCCGCGGCGGCATCTTACATCCAGCACTCCTTATCCCTATGTATGGGGCAGGCATTGCGGCGGGCGGCGCCGCCATGCCATAGTGCCGCGCCTTAACGGGCGTCGGTATCGACCTCACACCTTATTCAGGACACGGGACCCACCCATGGGCTCTTTCAGCATTTGGCATTGGCTGATCGTTCTTTTCATCGCTCTGCTGCTGTTCGGCAACCGTCTGCCCCGCATGATGGGCGACTTCGGCAAGGGCATTAAGAACTTCAAGGCCGGCCTGAACGAACAGGAAGAAGGCGGCGCCTCTGCGCCCCGCTCGATCGATGGCCACACGGACGCCTCGACGACCGCCGCGCCCAAGGATACCGTTTCCAAGGGCTGAGCCGGCGGCGGCCGGGCCTGGACCCGGTCGCGCGTAAGCGGATGCGTCGTGCCGAACGACCGGGGTGCGTCAGCGCCCTGGGACGTGTTCGGCCGATCTGGGGAATTGTCGGGAATAAGGCTCGCCGTCCATGTTCGACATCGCATGGTCCGAACTCGCGCTCATCGGGGTGGTGGCGCTGGTCGTCATCGGGCCCAAGGACCTGCCGGTCGCGCTTTACACGGCGGGCAAATGGATGCGCAAGGCGCGCCTGCTGGCCCGTGACTTCCAGTCCCACCTGGATGACATGGTGCGTCAGGCGGAGCTGGAGGATCTGCGCAAGCAGGCCCAGAAGGTGGCGCAGTTCGACCTGACGGCCGAGGTCACCAAGATGGTGGACCCCACCGACAGCGTGCGCCAGGCGTTGGAGATCAACCCCACGGCGTCGCTGACGGCGACCGAAGTCTCGCCCGCGCCGACCACGGCGCCGGAGTCTGGCACGGTCGAGGACCATCCTGAGGTCAAGCCTGCCGAATCCGGACTGCCGGCCCCTGAATTGCCGGCCATTGGCTCCCCCGCCATGCCCCTGATCCTGCCGGAAACGACGCCCGAGGCGGCGGCCGAGCCCGTGCCGGTGACGCCGCTCCCGGTGACGCATGCCGATCCCGCTGGCGCTGAGGCGCCGGTCCCGACCAAACCCTGATAGGGCCAGCGCCCCATGGCCGACCCCACCCAAGACGAAATCGACGCCTCGCGCATGCCGCTGCTGGATCATTTGATCGAGCTGCGCAACCGCCTGATCATCTCCATATCGGCGCTGCTGGTCGCGTTCCTGGTCTGCTACCAGTTCGCCGCCCGCATCTACGGCTGGCTGCTGGTCCCCATGGTCAAGGCGTGGGGTGAACATGCGCCAGAGCATAAGCTGATCTTCACCGCGCCCACCGAGGCCTTCTTCACCTACGTGAAGGTGTCCTTGTGGGCGGCGGCGCTGATCGCCTTCCCCATCATTGCCCAGCAGATCTGGAAGTTCGTGGCACCCGGCCTGTACAAGCATGAGCGCAAGGCTTTCCTGCCCTTCCTATTGGCGACGCCGGTGCTGTTTCTGCTCGGCACCTGCATGGTTTATTTCTTCGTGATGCCCACGGCGCTCAGCTTCTTCCTCAGCTTTGAGCAGAGGGGCGGGGCAGGGGTTGTTCCCATCGTGGCCGAGACGCGGGTGGAACAATACCTGTCGTTCGCCATGTCACTGATCTTCGCCTTCGGAATCGCCTTCCAGATGCCGGTGCTGCTCAGCCTGCTGGTGCGCGTCGGTATTCTCACCGCCGACCAGCTGGCGTCCAAGCGCCGCTATGCCATCGTGCTGATCTTCGTGCTGGCCGCTATTTTGACGCCGCCCGACCCCATCAGCCAGACCACGCTGGCGGCCCCCATGATCGTGCTTTACGAGGTGTCCGTATTCGCCGCCCGGCGCATCGAACGCAGCCGGGCGCGGGAGCTGGCGAAGGCGGAGGCGGCGGAGAAGGCCGCGAACGGCGAGGGCACGCCCGGCTGATGCCGGGCGTGACGCCGGGGTGGGGCTAAAATGGCGGGGCGGGCTGGACCCCGGTAGGGCTTCCCGCTTATAAGTCGGTGACCAACGTCTAACCGTCTTCCAAGAAGCCTGCCATGCATGACCTCCGCGTTCTCCGCGACAATCCCGAAGCCTTTGACGGCGGCCTGGCCCGCCGCGGGTTGCCGCCCCAGTCCGCCGTCGTGCTGGACCTGGACGCCCGCCGCCGCGCGGCCCAGACGGCGCTTCAGGACATGCAGGCCCGCCGTAACGAGGCGTCGAAGCTGATCGGCGCCTATAAGAAGGACGGCAAGGACGCCCAGCCGCTGATGGACGAGGTTGCCGGCCTGAAGGACCGCATGGCGGAGGCCGAGGCGATCGAAAAGGCGCTGTCGGAGGAGCTGGACCGCCTGCTGTCGACCATCCCCAACCTGCCGGCCGCTGACGTGCCGCAGGGCAAGGACGAGCACGACAATGTGGAGCGCCACCGCGTCGGCACGCCGCCGGTGATCGAAAACGCCAAGGAGCATTTCGACCTGGGCGAGGCGCTGGGCTTCATGGACTTTGGGGGCGCCGCCAAGCTGTCGGGCGCCCGTTTCACCGTCCTGAAAGGTCCGCTGGCCCGGCTGGAGCGCGCGCTGGGCGACTTTATGCTGGACACCCATACGCGCGAGTTCGGCTATACCGAGGTGTCGCCGCCGCTGATGGTGCGGGACGAGGCCGCCTTCGGCACCGGGCAGCTGCCCAAGTTCGCCGAGGATCTGTTCCAGACCAACACCGGGCATTGGCTGATTCCCACGGCCGAGGTGCCGCTGACCAACCTGGTGGCCGACAGCATCCTGGATGCCGAGGAGCTGCCGCTGCGCATGACAGCGCGCACGCCCTGCTTCCGCGCCGAGGCGGGTGCCGCCGGTCGCGACACGCGCGGCATGATACGCCAGCACCAGTTCTACAAGGTGGAAATGGTCAGCGTGACCACGCCCGACCAGTCGGCCGCGGAGCATGAGCGCATGACCGAGGCGGCGGAGACGGTGCTGAAGCGCCTGGGCCTGCCGTTCCGCACGGTCACCCTGTGCACCGGCGACATGGGCTTCAGCGCCTCCAAGACCTACGACATTGAGGTGTGGCTGCCGGGCCAAAACATGTACCGGGAAATCAGCAGCTGCTCCAACTGCGGGGACTTCCAGGCCCGTCGCATGAAGGCCCGTTGGCGCCACAAGGGCGACAAGAACACCCAGTTCGTCCACACCTTGAACGGCTCGGGCGTGGCCGTGGGCCGCGCCCTGCTGGCGGTGATGGAGAACTACCAGGAGGCCGATGGGTCCATCCGCGTGCCGGATGTCCTGGTGCCCTACATGAACGGGCTGGAGCGTATCGTCCGTGGCTGAGGGCGCGCCGATGCGGGCCCCGGGGGCGGAAGGCCGCCCCTTGCGCATCCTCATCAGCAACGATGATGGTATCCACGCCCCCGGTCTGGCGGCGCTGGAACGCATCGCGCGACAGCTGACCGACGATGTCTGGGTGGTGGCGCCGGATGCGGAGCAGTCCGCCGCCAGCCATTCGCTGACCATCCACCGTCCCCTGCGGATGAAGCGCCTGGCCGACCGGCGCTACACCGTGGACGGCACGCCCACCGACTGCGTCCTGCTGGCCGTGAACCACCTTATGGCGGATCATCGGCCGGATGTGGTGCTGTCCGGCGTCAACCATGGGCAGAACCTGGGCGAGGACGTGACCTATTCCGGCACCGTCGCCGCCGCCATGGAGGCGACCTTGCTGGGCGTTCGCGCCTTCGCCTTCAGCCTGCGCCTGCGCGATGGCCGGGACCCGGACTGGGCGACGGCTGAGCGGTGGGGGCCGGAGGTGGTGCGCAAGGGGTTGGCGGTCGCCTGGCCCCGCCATGTGCTGCTGAACGTGAACTTCCCGGCCGTGGAGCCAGATACGGTGGCCGGCATCCATGTCGTCCGCCATGCCAACCGCAAGGCCGGGGACGATTTGTTCGAGCGCACGGACCCGCGCGGCCGGCCCTATTTCTGGATCGGCGCCGCCCGGGGACTGGACCAGGTGCCGGAAGACACGGACGTCCATGTGGTCGAGGCGCTGGGCGGCATTTCCGTCACGCCGATCCATCTCGACCTGACGCACTACGAGACCTTGAAGCGGCTGGAGGGGGTATTCGGGTGAGCAGCGCCGCGCGCAAGATCCGTCTGTTGATGCTGTTGCGCCGCAATGGCGTGAACAGCACAGATGTTTTGCGCGCCATGGAGCTGATCCCGCGGGAGGTGTTCGTGCCCCCGACCTTCCACGACCAGGCCTATGAGGACACGGCGTTGCCCATCGGTCACGGCCAGACCATCAGCCAGCCCATGGTGGTCGGCCTGATGACCCAGGCCCTGCACCTGAACGATCGCCTGAAGGTGCTGGAGATCGGCACCGGATCCGGCTACCAGGCGGCGGTGCTGGCAAAGATGGCCCGCCGGGTTTACACCATCGAACGTCACCGCCCCCTGTTGGCGGAGGCGGAGTCGCGGTTCCAGGCCCTGCGCCTGCATAATATCACCGCGCGCCATGCCGACGGCATGCGCGGGTGGCCCCAGGCGGCACCCTTCGAGCGCATCCTGGTCACGGCGGGCGGCGGCATGGACCCGCCGCCGGACCTGATGGACCAGCTTGCGGTGGGGGGCATCATGGTCATACCCTTGGGGCCCGACCGGCGCAGCCTGCATGTCGTGCGCCTGCGTAAGACGGAGGCCGGGGTGGAGCGGGAGCAGCTGTGGCCGGTTCGGTTCGTTCCGCTGTTGCCGGAGGTTCCGGCCGAACCGGGTGCCGCGGTGTCGACCGGGGGGATGCCAGGGACTATGCCGCCGGCCCTAATTCCGCCCGACTTTTCCGACGTAATCCATCAGCGGGCGTGATGCCTTACCTCGAACGAAAAAGTGCGATGGCCTTGACGATTTTCCGCCCGACGACAGTCGCCGCCTTCGCGGCCGAGGCCGTTGATGCTCCGGTTTCCGCCGCCGCGCCGGGCCTGTCCCGGCTGATGATGCGGGGCGCCCTCGTGGGTGCCCTGGCGCTCGGCTTGTCCGCCTGCGCTACCCGGTCTGAGCCGCCGGCGCCCGTGGTCACGCCGCCGCCCACACCATCCAACGTCATCTTCGTCTCCAAGGGCGAGACGATCTATGACGTCGCCAAGCGCTATAACGTGCCCCTGCGCGACCTGATCGATGAGAACCACCTTCAACCGCCCTATACCGTGACGCCGGGGCAGCGGCTGGTGGTGCCCACGCCGCATACCTACGTGATCAAGCCGGGCGACACCCTTTATGGCATCGCCCGCACCTTCAACGTGGACAGCAACGAGTTGGCGCGGCTCAACAATCTGGGGCCTCCCTACCTGCTGCGCGTGGGGCAGACGCTGAACCTGCCGCATTCCGGGGCCACGCCAGGCTGGACGCCACCGGGGAATGCACCGGTGGTGGCCGAAGCGCCGCCGCCGGTGGCGGCCCCCCGGCCGGGTGTGACGACGGCGGGCCGCGCGCCGGTGACGGTGGCGCCCCCGTCGGCAACGGCGCCTCCCCCGGTCACCGCCGCCCCCCGGCGGACGGTGGAAAGCCAGGTCTTGTCCTCCCCACAGGCTTCGGCGCCGTCATCGGCACCGCTTCCCACCGGCAGCACGGGGGCGGCTATTCCGCCTGGCGCGACAGCGGCGCCGGCCGCCCGCTGGGCGCCTGTCACCCCGGGCGCTTCGTCCGAGCCCACGGACACGCCGTCGGCCGCCGCTCCACCAGCCACCCCCCCGGCGCCGACCCGTGCCCCGGGGGCTGCGGCCCCGCCGGCCGTGGTTGCGGCGGTGCCGGCGGTACCGTCCGCCCCCGAGGCGCCAGCGCCCACGCCCAAGTCGGGTGCGCGGTTCCTGTGGCCGGTGACGGGTCAGGTCATCTCCACCCATGGGCCCAAGCCGGGCGGCCAGTACAACGATGGCATCAATATCGCGGCCCCCACCGGTACGCCGGTGGTGGCGGCCGATGCCGGTGTCGTCAAATACGCCGGCAACCAGTTGCGCGGCTTCGGCAACCTGGTCCTGATCCAGCACGCCGATGGCCTGGTCACCGCCTACGCCCAGCTGGACCAGATCATGGTGGAGGCGGGGGCCAAGGTGGCGCGGGGGCAGCGCATCGGCACCGTGGGGGCGACCGGAAACGTGACCAGCCCGCAGTTGCACTTCGAGGTGCGGGCGCCCGGCAATAAGGTGTTGGATCCCATGGAGGTTTTGGACTCGGGGAAGGGGGGGCGCTGACCCGGTCATCCCTGCCTAGCGGGGCCCGGCATAAAAAGGGGGCGGCAGATTTTGCCGCCCCTGCCATTTTCAGCAGTTTGCAAAAATACGAATGATTCCAGCGGTATAGTCCGCTGCTCCGGTTGGCCCGGGCTTTGCGTAGTGGGAGGCGGATCGGCCATGGGGGTCGGTCCCCTGCGCGGAAGTCCCCGCCACCGAGGCCCGGTCCCATGAGTTTGTTCAGCGCGCTGAATACGGCCGCCAACAGCCTGAATGTCATTCAGGCCGGCATCCAGGTCGTTTCAGAGAACATGAACAACGCCACGAACGCGGATCGTACGAAACACACCGTTTCGCAAACGACCGATCCGTTGAGCGGAGTCAGCATCTCGCAGTATTCGCGTTCGGTGGACGCGGCCCTGCAGGCGCAGTTGCACGGGACCACGTCCGAGAACGGGATGCAGCAGGTGCTGTCCCAATATATGGGGCAGATCGGGAACCTGCTGGGCAGCACCCTCTCGAACTCCGCCAGTGATACGGCAACGCCCAAGCTGACCCAGGCGTTCCAGGATTTCACCTCCTCCCTGCAGGCCCTGTCGGCCGCGCCCGAAAGCGCCGTGGCGCAGAACCAGGTGGTGCAGAAGGCCCAGGCCCTGGTCCAGACCATCCACACCCTCTCGGCGGGTGTCGACCAGATGGCGACCCAGGCCAAGAGCGACATCACCCAGACCGTGACGTCGATCAACACCGATCTCACCCAGATCGACCAGTTCAACGCCACCATCACCGCTCTGAAATCCAGCAACCAGCCGACGGCCGATTTCGAGGACCAGCGCGACGCGACGCTGCGCGACCTGGCCTCCAAGATCAATATCCGCACCACCCTGCGCGATGACGGCTCCATCGCCGTGTTCACGCCCACGGGCGCCACCCTGGTGGATGGCACCACCACGCAGCTGAGCTATGACAAGGGTGTGATCTCCGGCGCCGGCGGTGCCGACATCACCGCCGCCGTCAGCAGCGGCAAGCTGGGCGGCCTTCTGGATCTGGTCGCGGACAACTCCCCGGCACCGGCCAGCGGTGACCCGACGACCGAGGTGTTCCGTAAGCTGAAGTCGCAGCTGAATGCCATCGCGGGTGCTTTGACCGGCTCCACCCAGGCAGGGCAGCCGACCAGCATCACCGACGCCTATAACAACGCGGGCCCCACCAACGACGGTGAGCTGGATACCGGTCTGTTCACCGGCAGCGATGCCGGCACCCTGGCGGTGAACAAGTCCCTGCTGAACGGTACCAAGACCATCAAGCAATCGGCGGTCAACGCCATGGTCAGCGCCATGACGGCGACAGGCCGCACCCTGACGGCCGACGGCTTGACCCTGACCAACGTCAGTTATGGCGGCATGGCTGACCAGGTGGGCAGCAACTGGTCCACCATCCAATCCAATGTCAACACCCAAGCCACCACCACCTCATCCTTCATGAACACCCTGCAGACGCGCTACGCCAGCTCGACCGGGGTCAACATGGATGAGGAGGTCGCGAACCTTCAGGTCCTTCAGCGCAACTACTCGGCAACCGCCCGGGTGATCTCGGTCATCGGGCAGATGTTCGACGCTCTTTCGCAGGCTGTGACATGACCATCTCCCGTGTGAGCTCTTACGGCAATTACCTGTCGCTGCTGAACGGCATCAACGGGTCTTCGACGACCCTGGCCGACCTGCAGCAACAGTTCAATTCCGGCATCAAGTCGCAGGACCTCTCCGCCTATGGCTCGCAGGCCAACCGGCTGCTCGACCTGAAGACCCAATATGCCCAGCACACCGGCTACGCCAACGCCATCACGACGGCCACCACCCAGGTGAACGCCACGGAAACGGCGCTGTCGTCGATGCAGACCATCGTCTCCAACTTGCTGAGCTCGGCCAATATACCGGCGGGGGCGGGGTCGCCTTCGGTATCCGCGGTCACCTCATCCAGCAACGGCAACTTGGGCCTGTCGGTCGATAGCAGCAAATCGGTGTTCGCCGCTGCCGCCACCTACACGGTCACCGCCGTGCCGTCGAACGGCGGCAAGGCCGGCAGCTATGACGTCACCGTCAACGACGGTATGGGCGGCATATCCACCAAGACCATCAACCTGACCGCCGTGCCGCCTGATGATGGCCAGCAGACCTTCCAGATGACAGGTGGCCCCGGTGATGGCGCGTCCATCAGTCTGAACATCAACCAGTTGAAGGGGCCCGGCAGCGCCACCTTCAGTGTCGCCTACCCGGATCTGGCGGCGCCCAAGGCGTTGTTGCAGGGGGCGCTGACGCAGCTGTCCAGCTTGCTGAACACCAAGGCCGGCGACCGCTACATTTTCGCCGGTAGCCGCTATGACACCGCCCCGGTGGGCAATCTGTCGGCCACCAAGCAGGTGAGCCAGGTCACCCTGACCGGCAATACGCTGGGTACGGCGGGCGACATCTATACGATGTCCGTGGCAGGCAAGCAGTTGACCTACACGACGACCGGGTCGGAAACGAGCATGTCCGACATCCTCAATGCCTTCGCGTCACAGATCAACGACCCGAATCAGCTGGCCATCGCCAACGGGCAGACGCCGCCACTGCCGCTGACGGCCTCTGTCATCGGTAATCAACTGACCCTGATTGGCAATTCGGCAGGCTATTCGTTCGACGTCTCCTCGAACGTCTACCCCGTGGCCGGCTATCAGAATACGGTCACGCCGGCCGGTGATCCGACGCTGCTGGGCTATCCCGGCTACACCAGCCACACAGACCAGGACAACGTCTATTCCCAATACACGTCGCAATTGGCGGTCGCCGCGGACCCAACCGCCGTGCCGCCGACGACCGCCGTGCCGCAGATCGACAACGTCACCCTGAATGGTCCCAGCGTCGACGTTGGGGACGTGTTCACCATCAACATGGGGAACCGCAACACCATCAATGTCACCAGCGACGATGCCAACGCGGCGAACAACATCAGCTACGACAAGGTCGAGGGTCCAACGGCCTACACCTACGTGATGACCACCGCCGATCTCGCGGCCATGAAGAGCACGGGCCTGCCCACGGCCAATCCGCCGGTGGCCGCCGGCGATGCGATGGGATACGTGGCGGCCAAGCTGGCGGCTCAAATCAATGCGGATCCCCACCGCTCGGCCGACGCCACCGTTACCCTAAACCCACCGGGTTCCGCTCAGGTCACCTTGACCGGCATGGGGTCGCAGCGCTTCGCCACCACATCGACGGTGCAGAACAATACTAACCAGAACCAGATGACGGCCGTGACGTTGGCGCCCTACCAGGCCCCGGGTTCTTTCAGCACCACGGTGACCACGCCGCCCAACCTGGCCCCCTACGACAGCCAGTATCAGTCCGCTATCCAGAACGCGTCGGCTTTCGCCAGCAGCTCGCTGAACGTGGATGACAGCACCAGCGTTACGTACGGCATCAGCTCCAATGATCCTGCCATTCAGAGCCTGGTCATCAGCATCAAGCAGATGCTGTCCGCCGTGAACAATCCGGGGAACTACACGGCGCTGATGAGCAGCGCGCGCTCCAGCATCGTGTCGGCTCAGAGTCAGATCCGGCAACTGGACGCCAGCACCGTGAATGCGCAAAGCCTTCTGGGCACAGCCGCGACCAATCACAAGAACGCCTTGGCCGACATCGAAAACCAGATCGGCAGCATCCAGAACGTCGACCCCACGACTGTGGCAGCACAATTGCAAGCGGCATTGAACCAGCAGCAGGGTGCCTACACCGTCGCCGGCAAAATCGCTTCCCTTTCCCTTGTCAACTTCCTGAGCTGAGGAGATCCACCATGAACGCCTACACGCCTGCCCAAGCCTTCGCCGCCGCCCCGGTGAATGACGAGGCCCAGCGCGCCCGCCTGTTCGACCAATTCAACGCCTATTGGGTGAACGCCGCCAGCGAGGGCGTGCCCTATGACACCATCGGCACCATGTCCGTGATGGCCTCCATCTACGGCATCCTGGCCAAGTACGGTAAGACCACCACCGCGGAATACCTGGAAATCCTGGCTGAAAGCGTTCGCTCCGGCGAGTTCTCGGTGACGCAGGGCGCCTGATCCCGCATCTCCGACGCGACAGGTCCAAAAGGGACCGCGGGTTCAAAAGGAACCCACAGGAACGGACCAGGAAAAGGCCGGGCCGGTCTCCCCAAAAGGGGGAGGACCAGTCCGGCCTTCCTTGTTTGTGGGCCCTTGTTCACGGCCCCCCCCCACGCTTGTGGCCCTCCGATCGGCCGATGCCCGTGACCCGGAAGAAACGGCCGGGTGGCGCCGGCGGTAGGAAAAAATGCCCCGGTGCCCTGGCTTCGCGGCACTTGCTGCCGGGCGGCAATCAAGCGCCGATAGCCGTAGGGCGGATGGGGCGGTGCCGAAAAAATCCTTCCTGATTAGGGGTTTATTTGGGGCGGTGCTCGATGTCGCGTCTCTGCTGAGCGATGTTGGGTGCTTTGGCGACATTCTTCGCAATCTGGCATCCATCTTGCTTTCCTGGAGTGTCAGATACGCAACCGCTCTTTCCTGGGAGCCAGCACCATGAGCATTTTCGGCTCGATGTCCGTCGGTATTTCCGGTTTGCAGGCGCAGTCCACCGCGCTCAGCAACATTTCCGACAACATCGCTAACGCCCAGACGACGGGCTTCAAGCGCATCGACACATCGTTCGAATCCCTGGTCATCTCGGCCAGCAGCACGCAATACCAGGCGGGCGGCGTCCAGGCCCGGCCCGACTACGTCAACAGCGTGTCGGGTACGGTGTCGTCATCGGACACGCCGACCAATCTCGCCATCCGCGGCAACGGCTTCTTCAGCGTCAGCAAGCTGACGACCGTCAACGGGCAGACCGTCGCGTCGGGTGAGCGCTACTACACCCGTGACGGCAGTTTCGCGCTGGACAGCACGCGCACCCTGGTCAACAACTCCGGTTACGCCCTGAACGGCTTCGCCTACGACAGCACCACGGGCCTGTTCGCCACCTCCGCCAGCCCGGTGCAGGTGACGTCGGACATCGATAGCCCGGTGCCGACCAAGGAAATTGACGTCAAGGCCAACCTGCCGACCAACCCCAGTGGTTCCATCACCCCGACCCAGGTGCAGGTCTATGACAGCGCGGGTACCGCGCATAACGTGAACCTGACATGGCGCCAGGGCGCCACCGCGGGTACTTGGCAGCTGGGCGTCACCGCCGACGGCGCGCAGGGCACGGCGTCGTCCATGCCCGTGCAGGGCCTTCTGTCCACGGGCTTCCCCGCTGCCAGCAGCGAATCCAGCCTGACGCCAAACACCCTCGACCGCGCCGGCGTGAAGGATGTCACCTTCTCGACCGCGGCCACATCGCCAGCGTTTGGCTTCAACATCGGCGACGTGTACTCGGTCATCATCAACGGTACGACTTACAACCAGACCATCACAAAGACCAACGCCGCCCAGTTCAACTCGATGAAGGATATTGCGCAGGCGCTGGCCGACCAGATCAACGGCTCGGACACCTCCAGTGGTGCCACCGCCTCGGTGAGCTCCACCGGCGCGCTGCGCTTGACCGCCCGTACCCCGGGGACTGACTTCACCGCGGTGGGCACCGTCTCCAACGGCGCCATCACCAGCCATACCGTTGGTACCGCGACGACCATCGCGGCGGGCAATGTCAGCACGGGCGTCAAAGGTTCGGTATCCCAGACGGTGGTGGGCGACTCAATCAACATCGATGACAAGTACACGGCCACCGTCAGCGGCACCGACAACGCCGGCAACCCCATCGGCCCTGTGACCGTCTCCGTCACCGTGACTCCGCAGAACATCAATTCGTTGGTCAACCTCAGCGGTGTCATGTCCAAGTTGGCGAGCCTGGTCAATACCGATACCAGCACCACCCCCAGCCTCAAGGGCAACATTGCGGCCTCGGCCACCAACGGCACGCTGACCTTGACCAGCACGAATCCGGGGCCGGTGTCGGTGTCAATGACCGCCGTCGACTCTCCCGATTTGCTCAATTCCGCCAACACGTCGATCTACACCGGCAACGTGACGGGCAAGAAAGAGACGGAAAAGCTGACCATCACCGGCCAGCCGGGCGACGTCGGGACCAAATACTCCTTCGACATCTCGCCGCCCCTGGCGCAGACGGCCACAGTGACGGCTTCGACGACGTCGGGCACGGTGCCTGACCCCACCTTGCCGACCGATTACACATTCGACTTCACCAACGGCAATTCTTCCGTCACGGCCACGACGGCCACCAGCGTCGGGCAAGTCTATACCCTTACTTTAGGGGCCACGACCTACAATCTGCAGATCAAGGCGGACAACATTGCCCAGTATCCGGATCTGCAGTCGGCGGTGGCGGGACTGGCGTCCCAGGTTAATAACGACACCTCATCGCCCTTCGTTCTCAACACGGGCGCGTCTACTGCGACTTCCTTGGTGCTGTCGACCAGGGACCTGGGCGCCACCTTGGCGACCAAGCAGGTGACGCCGCCGGGCAAGGCCATCCATGTCTCGTATACCACCGACGGCACGGAGGCCAGCCTGAGCGACATCAGCGGCAAGATCGCGGCACTGATCAACACCCAGGCGTCGCAGCAGGGGCTGGGCGTACAGGCGCTGTCGTCCGGTGGCACGATTACCCTTACCGGCAACACCAACAGCGACAGCTTCTTCACGACCTTGCCGCCGGTCATCGCCGGCCAGACGCCTGGTCACATCAATTTGACCTTTGGCGGCGTGCTGTCGGATGGCACAACGGCCGCGGCCGGTACGTTGAGCCACATGGACTCCACATCGGTTGGCACCGGTAATGCCACCGTCACCGCCGATCAAAGCAACGGTGCCGCGGCCACCGTCGGCTTTGACATCGACTTCGGCTTTGGTCTGCAACACTTCACGCTGAACCTGGGGAACTTCGGCCAGCCTTCCGGCCTGACCCAGTTTGACGGCACCAGCATCAATGTCACCTCCAAGGTGCAGGACGGCAGCCCGGCCGGTACCTTCAAGGATGTGCAGATCAACGCCGACGGCACCGTGCTGGCCAACTACGACAACGGCCGCCAGCGCACCATCGCCAAGGTTCCGATCGTGCTGTTCAACAACCCGGACGCCCTGTCGCGTTCCACCGGCAACGTCTTCACCGAGACGGTGGACAGCGGCAAGGCCCGCTTCAACGACACGGGCGTCAACGGTGCCGGCGACATCGCCTCCAGCAGCCTGGAAGGCTCCAACGTCGATATCGCGTCGGAGTTCACCCAGCTGATCGTGGCGCAGCGCTCCTACACCGCCAACACCAAGGTCATCACCACCGCCGACGACCTGCTGCAGGACACCATCAACCTGAAGCGCTAAGGCCTGATGGCCCAGGTGCGGCCCATCGCCGCCGTCCTGGGCCTGGTGGTCTTCTGCGTCAAGCACTTGGCATTGCGCCGTCCGCCCCTGGCCTGGGGGCGGACGGCTTTGTCTTGCGCGCTCGCGCCTGTAGTGTTGAAATGGTTGCATTATTAAAACCAATGCGACCGCATCGGCATGTCCGCCCTTGGTGGCATTTCTGCGTCGCCCGTCTGGGCGCGCGCCTTGACCGGCCCGGCGCCCGCCGCCCCTGCGGCGGGGCAGGGTACGCCTGTATCCAACACCAGCTCGTCCGGTCACATAGCCAGCCCCTACAGCGTCAGGGGCCAAGCATCAGCGGGGGCAGGGGGTGGCGGCGCGGCCGGTGCCAGCACCAGGCTGACGGATGCACAACAGCAGCAGGTGGACAAGCTGAAGGCTGTCGACCGATCCGTACGGGCGCATGAGGCGGCCCACAAGGCGGCTGGCGGCCCCTATGCCGGGTCGGAAACCTTCACCTTCACCACCGGGCCCGATGGCCAGCATTATGCCACCGCGGGCGAGGTGGCCATCGACATCGGTTCGGTTCAGGGCGATCCCCAGGCCACCATCGCCAAGCTGGAAACGGTACGCCGCGCCGCCCTGGCGCCGGCCGACCCGTCCGGGCAAGACCGCGCCGTGGCCGCCCAGGCGGAGGCGGGAATTGTCGCCGCGCAAGGAGAGGCGGCCAAGCAGAAGACACAGCCAAAGGACGGGCAGGGCGACGCCCCGTCCGGAGGTGGCCTGACCGCGGAGGGCGATGCGGCATCGACGGGTATACAGGGGGGCGGGGCCGGGGGCGTTACCAGCCGTCAGGGGGCTGCCGCTTATCGCAAGACCCAAGGGGCGGTCGATGCTGGGATCGTGCAGGCCGCACAGGCCGCAGCGGCACAGCCCCTGGCCCTGTTCGCTTAGGAGAGCGGCATTCGCCCCCCCCCCCGCGGTGGTGGCGACCAGCGACGATACTCGCTGGTCGGGCCCACTCTACTCAGCCTTATAACGCAGGACGCAAATCTTGGTCGCCATGTCGGCCATCACAACACCGCCCTGCTCTTTGGCCAGCGCGGTAGCCTCGTCGCACTTGTGCTGATCGATCAAGCTATCAACCCGCTGCGCGACGTTGGTCAGGCGAGCTTTGGTCGCAGCGGTCATTCCCGTCGGTTCGGGTCCGCGGGGAATAATAGGGCCATGATACAGGTTGAGGTCCGGTTTGGCCGGTACCTGACGCGCCTCATTGCTGACCGTGGGCCAGGAGCCACCGCCGGAAGCCGCAAAGGCGGGTGCTGCCAAGGCGATCATCGCTGTCATCAACACGCAGGTCAGGGTCTTCATCCGTAGCCTCCCAGGTTGCTGTGTGGATCAGTCATGGCTTTATTGCAACCCATAGGATGTCCCCTTGACAACTCTTCTGTCAAAAACTTCTGTTGAGACATCGCACGCCCAGGTGCCGCAGGGAGGAATCAAAAAGGCCGGCCACAACGGTGGCCGGCCTCGTACCCGTCATTATATGACACCTGCCCGCCTAAGCGAACAGGTTGATCATCGTACCCATCAGCTTCTGCGTGCCCGTCTGGCCAATGGTCCAGTTCTTCATGGTGGTGAGCTGGTCGCTCAAAGCCGATGAGATGCCGGCGGCGCTGGCGGAAATGCTGGCGTTGTTCGAGGGCGCGGTGATCGTCGTGGTGTAGTCCTTTGAATAATCGCCTGCGGCGACCTGGACACCGTAATTCACCTTCTGCGTCAGCTTGACACCATCGGCCCTGGACACCTTCAGCACATAGGTGCCGGCGTCCAGCGTCTTCTGTCCATTGACCATGGCCGTGTAGGCGTCGTAGGCACTGCCGGATTTGCTGCTGCTGTCGGCCAGAACCACACCAGTCTTGGTCATCACCTGTAGCCGGGTCTGGCCCATGTCCAGCTGGCCCAGGTTGATGATGCCCTTACGGGACATCTTGAAGCTGAGGTAGTCGGCGGGATCCCCGGCGCTGAGGCTGCCGAAGGCGTTGACGCGCGTCTGGCCGTTGGTGACGGTGCCGATGTCGGTGGCGGAGGCCACATTGTTGTACTGCGACTTCGCCGTCGACTTGGTGAAGTTCTGTGGGGTGCCGATGGCGCTGGAGCTTTGCGCCGACGCCTTGTTCGAGAGCGCGTCGTTCTGCGCCGCCAGCTGCGCCTGGATCTGTGCCAGCTGGGCGAACACCGAGGCGTTCGCCGCCGCGCCGGCGGAGGTGGTGCTGCTGACAGCGGATGTGGCGACGTTGCTCACGGGAGTGATCCCTATGGTCAGGCCCCTGCCAATACGCGGGGGCAATAAGCCTAACTACCTTGCACAAGTCTGCGGAATGAAAACATAAAATGCAAGATATTTCCGGTCCGACTTGGGCGGCGCGACATTTTTCGCGCCCGCTTTGGCGCCGTCCTCCGTTTAGATCGATATGTTGAACTTGCCCGCACCACCAGACGTCATGCCCGCAGGCGCCATGCCTGGACGCTGTGCCCCCGGATTGGCCGGTGGCGTCATTGTGGGCGCGCGCGGCGGCGCCGCGGGCGAGGCGGCCATCCCGGCGGGCAGGCCCGCGGCGGCGGCGTCCGGGCGTTGCGAGAGCCCGGCGGCGATGTTGCGGTTGATGTCGATCAACTGCTGCAGCTTGGTGACGTCCAGATCGCCCAACCGTTCGAAGGTCTGGCGGTCAACGATCAGGGACAACACCAGGATCTTTTCGCGCAGGTCCTTGGGCAGGGGACAATCCTCCTCCGCCATGGACGATTGGAAGATGGTCCACAAGCGCTGGTTCAGCGACAACGCTTGGCGCAAGGGCTCGGGGTTTTCGGGCGTCTGCGCCGCCAGCATCAACCGGCGCGCGGCTTCCGTCAGGCCCCAGGCTTCGATATCGCGGGGATTGTCCGACGCGGGACGGTTGGTATATCCGGCCGAAGGCTTCATCAGATCACGTGATCCCTGGCTAACGCGTTTCCGGGCGGCGGGTCCGTTGTCCCTTCCAGTGGACATGCCATGAGGGGCAGCCCAAGCCTGGACGGGTGCGGTGCCGATGCCGCCCTTTTACCTGTACCGGCCTGCTACGTCACATGACATAACCCCGCCGGGCCACACCTTCCCTCATCCCCGAGGCCCCATCCTCGGGGTGTTGGCATCACCGCCATCCCCATTCTGCCTAACCCAACAGGGGCAGGAAACGCCTGGGGGCGGTCAATAATGCCGACCTGGGAAGTATCCCATACTCATTTAGGGCCATCAACCCGGCAGCAACTGCCGGTTCAGGCTCACGCTTAGGGGCTGCGCCGTCGCATATATGCAAGCGGCGGACCACCGAACCCGGGCTAAGGCGCGCAATGACGCCCAGGGCCCGGAGCCGGTACCCAGTATCTAGGGCAAAAAGGTAAAGATATTTTGAAGGCGTCCCCGAAATGCGCCGTGGGGGCGATCGGGGACGGCGGCTTCAGGGGCTGCCGTAGGCCTCGGCGATCGGCACCCGCGCCGCACGCCAAGCGGGGAACACGCCGCCGACCAATCCGACAATCAGCGCCATGATGATCCCTTGCAGGGCCACCGCCGGCGTCAGGTGGAAGGTGAAGACCACCTGCGAAAACGTGCTGCCCGCCAGGGTGGAACCGGTGAGGCCGTCAACAGCGACCCAGGTGATCAGAGTTCCGACGATGCCGCCCACCAGCGCCAGCACCAGGCTTTCCAGCAGGGTGCCGATGAAGGAGGAGGTTCCGCTGAACCCGATGCAGCGCAGGGTCGCTATTTCCTGCGCCCGCGCCGCGACGGAGCTGTACATGGTGTTCAGCGCGCCCGCCAGGGCGCCGAAGGCCATGGCGATGGCCAGCGGCCATCCCAGTTTCTGGATCAGGTCGGAGGTGCGGCTGGCCTGCTGCGCGTAGTATTCGGCCTCCGTCGTCACGTCCAGCTTCAACTGGGGATCATTGGTGGCGTAGTCCGACAGGGCCTTCAGGGCGTCGGGACCTGTCAGGCGGGCGCGGATGGACTGAAAGACGTTCTGGCGGTGGAACAGATCCTGTACCTCGGGCGTGTCAGCCCACAATTCCGATTCAAAGACGCTGCCCCCCAATTCGAAGGCACCCACCACCAGCCAATCGCTGTTGCCCAGCTTGACGGTGTCCCCGACGTTCAGGCCCGCGAAATCCTTCTGCAGGGCCCGGCCCACCATCAACTCGTTGGTGCCGGGATTGAACGCGCGGCCTTCCACGATCTTCAGGCCGGGTCGCACGGCGATGCCGACGGGGCCCAGGCCGCGCAGGGTGAGGTTGGAGCGGGGGGCTTTCTTCAGGTTGCCGTCGGCTGGCACGGCTGTCTTCTTGACGCCATCGACGATGACGTAGAGTTCGGGCGACACCAGGGGCTTGCCGTCCGCGTCCTTCATGACGCCCGGCGCTTCCTCGATCAGGCGCGCCTGGTCGCGGGTGACGCCGCTGTTCAATTCCGCCTGGGAACCGGCCCGCATCAGGATGGCCATGTCCTTGGTTCCCGTGCCGCGCAGGGTCTGCTGGAAGCCGGCGGCCATGGCCAGGAAGGCCAACAGCACGGTCACCACCAGCCCCACCGCCACCACCGTGGAGAGCGAGGCCCAGAAGCGTTGCGGAATGCTTTTTATGCAGATGGTGGTGACCACCGCGATCTCGTTGAACACACGCATGACGTTGTTTCCTGCGAAGAGAAGCAGCGGGGCGAAGAGAACCAGCGGAGCGAAGTGAGCAGGCGGGACTGACGGATCACAGGCGGCCGAGGGCCGTGACGATGTTCAGGCGTAGAGCGTTCCAAGCCGGCAGGAAGCCCGTCACCACCCCGAGAAGCAGCATGAAGGCCACCCCAAGGCCCGCCACGGGCAGGGTCAGCGCCAATCCTGGAATGGCGCCCGACGCGCCCTTGGACAGCACCATCACCAGCAGTCCGGCCACAGCCAACCCGGGCAGGCCGCCCAGCAGCGCCAGCAGCACCGACTCCCCCAGCACCTGGCGCCAGATGCGCCAGGAGGGAAAGCCGAGGGTCTTCAGCACGGCGATCTCCTTCGTGCGCTCGCGCACGGCCATCACCATGGTGTTGCCGACGATCATCAGGATGGTGGCGAAGGCCGCCCCCACCACCAGGGTGATGATCAGGGCGATGTTGCCCAACTGGGCCAGGAAGGCCTTGCCGAACGCCTTTTCCGACTGGGTGTTGGTTTCCGCCGTGGAATTGGCGAACAGGTCGTCGATGGTGGCGGCCACCGTGTCGTTCACCGCAGCGCTGTCCGTCTCCAGGGTGATCCAGCCCACCGTATCCTTGCCGAACGTCTTGCTTTCATTAAAGTTTTCGTACTGGAAGATGATGAAGCTGGTGTTGAAGGATTCCTTCGCCGCATAGGCGATGCCGGCAACGGTCAGCTCCCAGGTATGGCTGCCGTTGGCCTTGTTGGTGAAGATGTTGGAATTGATGGGAATCCGGTCGCCGACCTTCCAGCCGTACTTCGTGGCGATGGCCTCGCCTACCACCATGCTGGTGCGGTCGTGGATGAAGGCGTCCCTCTGGGCGGGATCGATGCGCAGGTCGTCGCGATAGATCCGCAGATAGCTTTCGGGGTCGACGGCGAAGGTGCCGATCTGGTTGCGGGCGTCCTGGTAATAGCCGCCGAACCAGTTGGCGAAGGTGACGTTTTTCACGCCCTTGATGGCCGCGATCTTGCCGACGTAGGCATAGGGGAGGGGCTGGATGAAGGTGATCTTGTTCACCACCACCAGCCGGTTGTCGGCCGACGAGTCCACCCCATGCTCGAAGGCGTAGTTGATGCTGCCCAGCACGCCATAGATGACGAAGGCCACGAAGATGGCCAGAATCATGAGGAAGGTGCGCAGCTTGCGGCGGAACAGGTTGCGCCAGAGCAGGTAGAAGTCGCTCATGCCACCAGCTCCCGCTCGGTGAAGCGGCCCTTGTCCAGGTGCAGGGTGCGCCGGGCGTACTTGGCCGCCTCCGGGTCATGGGTGACCATGACGATGGTCTTGCCCATCTCCTGGTTCAGCAGCCGCAGCATGGAAAGGATCTCATCCGCTGTGGTGCGGTCCAGGTCGCCGGTGGGCTCGTCGCACAACAGCAGCTTGGGGTCGGAGATCAGGGCGCGGGCGATGGCCACGCGCTGCTGCTGGCCGCCCGACATTTCGCGGGGATAGTGGTTGGCGCGTTCGGCCAGGCCCACCAGGCTCAAGGCCGCCTCCACCCGCCGCTTGCGCTCCGCCCGCCCGAACGACGTGAGCAGCAAGGGTAGTTCCACGTTCCGCGCCGCCGTCAGGGTGGGCATCAGGTTGTAGAACTGGAAGATGAAGCCGACATTGTGGGCGCGCCAGCGGGCCAGCTGCCCTTCAGTCAGGGTATCCACCCGCCCACCGTCGAAGGTGATGCTGCCCCCTGTCGGCTGGTCGATGCCGCCCAGCAGGTTCAGCAGGGTGGTCTTGCCCGACCCGCTGGGCCCCATCACCGCCACGAAATCGCCGGCCGGGATGGTCAGGCCCAGATGATCGAAAATGGTGATGGTGTCCCGGCCTTTCACGAACCGCTTGGACACATCCTGCAGGTGGATCAAGGTCTGGCCCGTCATGGACTTCGGCTCCCAAGTGAGGGTCGTGCGGGGAAGGGGTGAGCGCGGGCGGGGTCAACCGCCCTTGCCCTCGTTCAGGAAGGTCACCTTGGCGGCCATGTTGGGCAGGATGCGCGGATCCTTGGCGGCGATGGCCACGCGCACCTTGATGGTGGCCTTTTCCCGGCTGGCGGTGGGGATGATGGCCAGGACGGAGGCGGGCACCTTCCAGTCGGGGTAGGCGTCCAATGTCGCCTCCACCTTCTGGCCGGGACGGACGCGGGCGATATTCGCCTCGTTCACCTCCACCTCGAACTCCAGGCTGTCCATGTCCACCAGCGTGCAGACACCGGTGCGGGTGAAGCCGCCCGAGGACATGGGCGAGATGATCTCGCCCGGCTGGGCGTTCTTTTCCGTCACCACGCCCGTGAAGGGCGCGCGGACTTGGTAACGGTCCACCATCTCCGCGTCATAGGCGACGGTGGCCCGGGCGGCGTTCACATCGGCCTTGGACTTCACCAGCTGGGCGCGCAGCGAGGCGGCGCGGGCATCGGCCTTGATCAGGTCCGCCTCGCTGGAGAATTGACGGCCGGTCAGGGCGCGCGTGCGCTCCAGCGTCTTTTCCGCGTCCACCAAATCGGCCTGGTTGGCGACCACCGCGGCCTCCGCCGACGCCAGGCGGGCCTTGGCCAGATCCAGGTCGCTGCGGGCCAGCACATCGTCCAGCGTGGCCAGCACCTGGCCCTTCTGCACAAACATGCCCTCCTGCACCAGCACCTCGCGCACCCGGCCGGTGACATCGGCCGACACCGTCGCCACCCGGCGGGCCACGACATAGCCGGAGCCAATGAGGTTGCCGCTGCGCACCTCTGACACCGGGGGCGCGGGGGTGGGCTGGGTAGAGCTGCCCGATGCCGCTGGGGCCGGCTTCACGGAGCTGGCCCCAGGGGCCGCATCGGAGGCATTTGAGCGGGTGAGCAGGCCAGCGGCCCAGGCGATACCCAACGCGATGACGACCACGCTGACGCCCGCCGTCACTCCCAGGGCCAAGCCCCGGCCGCCGCCGCCATCCCGCGCCGCCCCCGGCGTCCGGTCGATGGTGATGGACCGCAACAATTCCGCCTTGTCCCGCTGCACCTTAGCCCCCCGACTGGCACATTCCCCGGTGGCATCATACCGCGTGGCGCGGAATGTCGCACCACAAATGGTTGATCTATAAGACGGGTTGGCGACCAGTGCCAGTTGCGCGCCGCCGGCTGGGGCCAGATAGGCGAAAGGGCCGGCGGATCGCTCCGGCCGGCCCTTCTTACAGAAGCAAGCGGTGGTCGTCAGATGGCGGCGTCAGATGGCGGCGCCGTCCACAAGGTCGGCATCTTCATCGAAGCGGGACAGCAGTGTGAAGATGTGGTTGGCCGCCTGCTCGGCGGTCATGGCCTGGGTGTCGATGCGCACGTCGGGTGACTCCGGTGGCTCATAGGGGCTGTCGATGCCAGTGAAGTTCGGGATCTTGCCGGCGCGGGCCTTGGCATAGAGGCCCTTGACGTCGCGTCCCTCCGCGACCGTCAGGGGCGTGTCCACGAACACCTCCAGGAATTCTCCCGGGCCCAGCAGTTCCCGCGCCATGCGCCGTTCCGCCCGGTAGGGGGAGATGAAGGACACCAGCACGATCAGCCCGGCATCGACCATCAGCTTCGACACCTCCGCCACACGGCGGATGTTCTCCACCCGGTCGGCGTCGGTGAAGCTCAGGTCGCGGTTCAGGCCATGGCGGACGTTGTCGCCGTCCAGCAGCATGGTGTGCCGGCCATGGGCATGCAGCTTCTTTTCCACCAGGTTGGCGATGGTGGACTTGCCGGCGCCGGACAGGCCGGTGAACCACAGCACGCGCGGACGCTGGCCCTTCATCTGGGACCGGGCGCGCTTGTCCACGTCCAGGACCTGCCAGGGCACGGTGCGCACGATGGCGGAGCGGATGAGGCCCGCCGCCACCGTCTCGTTGGTCAGGCGGTCGATGAGGATGAAGCCGCCGGTGTCGCGGTTGCGGCGATAGACGTCGAAGGCCACCGGCTGGTCCAGGCTGAGTGTCGCCAGACCGACCTCGTTCAGGGCCAGGGTCTTAGTCGCCAGCTGCTCCAGGGTGTTGACGTTGATCTTGTGCTTCAGCGTCGCCACGCTGGCCGGAACCGACTTGGTGCCCACCTTCAGGATGTAGGGGCGGCCGGGCAGCAGCGGCGCCTCCGCCATCCACACCAGCGTCGCCTCCATCTGGTCGGCCACCTCGGCCGGCTCATCCAGGGCGGAGATGATGTCGCCCCGGCTGATGTCGATCTCATCCGTCAGGGACAGCGTGACCGACTGGCCGGCGACGGCCACGCTTAGGTCGCCATCGTGGGTGACGATACGGGCCACGCGGCTTTCCTGGCCGGAGGGCAGGACGCGGATGCGGTCGCCCGGTCGCACGGTGCCGGCGGCTATGGTGCCGGCATAGCCGCGGAAGTCCAGGTTGGGACGGTTCACCCATTGGACCGGCAGGCGGAAGGACGCGGCCGCGCGCAGATCCGCGACCTCCACCGTTTCCAGGTGCCCGATCAGGGTGGGCCCCTGGTACCAGGGCATGGCGTCGGTGAGCGTGGTGACGTTGTCGCCCTTCAGCGCGGACAGGGGGATGGCCTGGATGTCGGTCAGGTCCAACTGCCGGGCGAAGGCGCGGTATTCCGCGACCACCCGGTCGAAGACGGCCTGGTCGTAGGCCATCAGATCCATCTTGTTGACCGCCAGGACGATCTTGCGAATGCCCAGCAGCGACACCAGGAAGCTGTGGCGCCGCGTCTGGGGCAGCACGCCCTTGCGCGCGTCGATCAGGATGATGGCCAGGTCGGCGGTGGACGCGCCGGTGACCATGTTGCGCGTGTACTGTTCATGGCCGGGGGTGTCGGCCACGATGAACTTGCGCCGATCGGTATTGAAGAAGCGATAGGCGACGTCGATGGTGATGCCTTGCTCGCGTTCCGCTGATAGGCCGTCGACCAGCAGGGCGAAGTCCAGATCGCCACCCTGGGTGCCCACCTTGCGGCTGTCCGCCTCCAGGGCCGCCAACTGATCCTCGAACAGCATCTTGCTGTCGTACAGCAGCCGGCCGATCAGGGTGCTCTTGCCGTCGTCCACGCTGCCGCAGGTGATGAAACGGAGCAGGCCCTTGGACTGCTGGGCGGCGAGATAGCGCTCGATCTCGGTCGCGCCCGCTTCCAGCGCGTCGGGCAGAGGGGTATCGGGGGCCATCAGAAGTACCCTTCCTGCTTCTTCTGTTCCATCGAGGCACCGCCGTCACGATCGATGACCCGGCCCTGGCGCTCCGACGTGCGGGCCAGCAGCATTTCGCGGATGATGCCCGGCAGCGTGTCAGCGTCGCTGTCGATGGCGCCGGTCAGCGGATAGCACCCCAACGTGCGGAAGCGCACGCGTCGCATCTCCGGCACTTCCCCCGGCTTCAGGGGCAGACGGTCGTCATCCACCATGATCAGGGCGCCGTCACGCTCCACCACCGGGCGTTCGGCGGCAAAGTAGAGCGGCACGATGGGGATGTTTTCCAGGTAGATGTATTCCCAAATGTCCAGCTCCGTCCAATTGGACAGGGGGAAGACACGGATGCTCTCGCCTTTGTTCTTGCGGGCGTTATACAGCTGCCACAGCTCGGGGCGCTGGTTCTTGGGATCCCAGCGGTGCTGCTCGGTGCGGAAGCTGAAGATGCGCTCCTTGGCGCGGCTCTTCTCCTCGTCGCGGCGGGCGCCGCCGAAGGCCGCGTCGAAACCGTAACGGTCCAGCGCCTGCTTAAGCGCCTCCGTCTTCATCACCTGGGTGTGGATGGCGGAGCCATGGGTGAAGGGGCCGATGCCCCGCGCCAAACCTTCCGGATTGGTGTGAACCAGCAGATCCAGGCCCAGGTCGGCCGCCCGCTGGTTCCGGAAGGCGATCATCTCGCGGAACTTCCAGGTGGTATCGACGTGCAGCAGCGGGAACGGTGGCTTGGCTGGATAGAATGCTTTCATCGCCAGGTGCAGCATCACCGCGCTGTCCTTGCCGATGGAATAAAGCATTACCGGATTCTGCGTCTCGGCCACCACCTCCCGCAGGATGTGGATGCTTTCCGCCTCAAGCCGCTGCAAATGCGTCAACCGCGGGGGGGCGAGGGTGCCTGCAAGCGCGGCGGGAAGGGGGGAGGGGGGCTGTATGATGCTGTCCAACACTGCCGCGTCTTTCACGTCAATCACTCTGTCATCACGCCAAGGCTGCCGTCCTATACGGCTCACTATCCCAGAAGCCTGCGATTGCACGCCTAACGATCACGCTGGTGGTCGTCGCATACTCAATACCCGTTTGCGAGAGGTATAAAGGAAACTTTCACACATGGCATTGCGAATATGGAATTCCTGCGCCCCTGAAAAATACTTGGGAGGAAGGTGAATAAATAACAAATTAACAGTGTATTTTTCGTTAACGCCAGAAGGAAGACAGCCAGGCCTGGTGTCAATCGACAGGCGCGAGAAAATGTTCGCCCAGCGCCCGCCAGGATGAGGGCCCCAAGGTCGCGATCAGCGCCGCCAAGGCCCGCGCGCGATCCCCATTCTCATCATCGCAGGCGGACTGAAGCTGGCGCGCTGTCTCCTCCAAACGTTTTAATCCACAATTGCCGGCCGTTGAAACAAGATCATGCGCGTGGCGCCCTAGGGCGCGCAGGTCGGGTGTTGGGCTGTCGGTAGCTGTTCGCACCACCTGGGTCACCCGATTCTGACCATTATCGATGAAGTCTTGAACCAGTCGGGCGAAAGCGGCCGGCCCGGCGATGGGCTTTAGGCGGGCCAGCACCGACTCATCCAGCAGGGGGGCGTCCGCCGCCGGGGCCGCCGGCGATTTGTCCGTTTCTTGCGGCGCAGGGGCCGATGAGGGCGCCGCGGATGCCTGGGCGCCGAACTCCCCGTCGCCCGACCAATGGTCGACAACGCGCAGCATCTGGTCCTGGCGGAAGGGCTTATAGACACAGTCGTCCATGCCGGCAGCGGCATAATCGGCGCTCATGCCCGCCATGGCGTTGGCCGTCATGGCAAGAATGGGGGTGCGCGGCCAGCCGCCCGCCAGTTCCGCGGCGCGGATACGGCGGGTGGCCTCCATCCCGTCCATGACCGGCATCTGCACGTCCATCAGCACGATGTCGAAGCGGTCGCGGGCATAGGCGGCCACCGCCTGGGCGCCATCCTCCGCCATCGTGACGGCGTAGCCCGCCTTGCGCAGCATCAGGGTGGCCACCGCCTGGTTGGTGGGATTGTCCTCCACCACAAGCACACGGCGACCGCCGCCGGCCGGTAGAGGCCCGGCCCCTTCGGCTTCAGGTGTTTCCCGTGCGGCGCAGGGCGGCATGACGCAGCCGAAGGCGCGCGCCACCGCCTCGTTCAGGGGCAAGCGACGCACGGGCTTCGCCAGTATCGCGTCGTACCGCGCGTCCAGGGTCGCTTGATCCGGCTCGATGGAACTCACCAAGATGATCCGCAGATCCTTGAGCCGGGCGTCGGCCCGCACCCGCGCCACCACCTCCGGTCCAGACAGTCCCGGCATGCGGTTGTCGATGAGCAGGATGTCATACGGGTCGTCCCCGCCGGCGGCCATTCCCAGCATCGCCAGCGCCGTCTCCCCCTCCTGCGCCTCATCCACCCGCAGCCCCAGGTCGAAGCTCAGATTATGCGTCAGGATCAGGCGATTCATGGCCAGGTCGTCGACCACCAGGGCGTGGCGCCCGCGGATGCTTTCCAAGGAGGCCAGGGGGGCGTCCGCCGGTTCGGCTGGCGCCAACGGCAATTCGAACCAGAAGAGGGAGCCTTGGCCGGGCGCGCTCTCCACCCCGATGTCGCCCTCCATCAACTCGACCAACTGCTTGCAGATAGCCAGACCCAGGCCGGTACCGCCGAAGCGGCGGGTCACACTGGCGTCCGCCTGGGTGAACTTCTGGAACAAGCGCTTGGCCTGGTCCTCGCTGAGGCCGATGCCGGTGTCCTGCACCGTGAAGCGCAGGCGCCGTGGGCCCGGCGCCGCGTCGGCCACACAGGTGACGACGATGCTGACCCAGCCCCGGTCGGTGAATTTCACGGCGTTGCCGGCCAGGTTCAGCAATAGCTGGCGCAGCCGGGTGGGATCGCCGCGCCAGTGCCGCCGCGCCTCCTCCACCACCAGGACGCCCAGCTCGACGCCCTTGTCGCGGGCCCGGGGCGCCAGGATCGCGGCAACCCCCTCGACCAGGTCTCCCAGATCGAAGGACAGGTCTTCCAGATCGACCTTTCCGGCCTCCAGCTTGGAGATGTCCAGGATGTCGTTGATGACGCCCAGGAGGGCATCGGCGCTGTCGCGGATGGTTTCCGCATAGCCACGCTGTTCGGGGGTCAGGCCCGTGGTGTCCAGCAACAGCTGAACCATCCCCACCACCCCGTTCATGGGGGTGCGGACCTCATGGCTCATGTTGGCCAGGAAGTCGTTCTTGGCGCGATTGGCCTCTTCCGCGCGCCGCTTCTCCGCCGCCAGCGCCCGGGCGCTTTCCCGTGCCGCCGTGACGTCCCAGTTCACGCCCACGATCTTGGTCGCCTGGCCGTTCGCGTCACGCTCGACCTTGCCGCTGGTCTGGATGTGGCGGACGGTGCCGTCGGGCAGGCGGATGCGGAACTCCGTGTCCAGCGGGGTCTCACCGCGCAGGGCGGCCTGCACCTCCGCCTGCATGCGCCCCAAATCCTCGGCATGGCAGCGCGACTGCCACAGGGCATAGGTCAGGGGCTGCTCCGCGTTGGGATCGACGCCGTAGAGCTGGAACATGCGCTCGTCCCAGACCAGGGCCTGCGTGGCCAAGTCCCATTCCCAAACCCCGATTCCGCCGGCCTGTGTCGCCAGGGCCAGCCGGTTGCCGGTGGTCATCAGCTTGGCGTTGATGGCGCTCAATTCGCGCGTCATCCCCTCCGCGATGGCCGTGGCGCGGGCGCGCACCAGGTGGAGGTTTGCGGTCAGCGCCGCCAGCATCAGGGTGATGAAGGCCAGGCTGGCCGCCGCCAGCGCCGCCCCCGCCTGTCCCGCCGTGGCGAAGCTGCCCGACCGCGACCAGGCCAGGGTCAGGGCGTGCCCCCCCTCATCCACCCGGCTGATCTGGTCGGGCATCGCCAGGGTGGGGGACTTCAGGCCCAGCCGCGCGGCAAGCTGGCCGCCCAGGCCGGCCGGGGTGATCTTGCGGTACAGCAGGGCGTCGGGACGCACCACGCCGCCGTCGTACACGGCCACGTCAACCTCATCCACCATGTCCCGCAGGGCCTCGCGGAAGAACACCTCCGAGATGAAGGGCGCGTAGATCCAGCAGCGCAGGGCCCGGCGCCGCTGCGCCACCGTGTCCAGCGGTTGCCCGGGAGTGTAGACCGGGATGAAGTAGAGGAAGCCCGCGCGCCGCTGCGCGTCCTGGACCAGGGAAATGCGCTTGGTCATCGCGGGCTGGCCGGTGTCGCGGGCGCGGAGGATGGCGTCGCGGCGATTGGCTTCGCTGGCAAGGTTCAAGCCCATGGCCGGGGCGTTCGATGCCAATGGCTCGATATAGGTGATGATGTCGTATTCAAGGGAGTCGGCGAAATCATCCAGCACCGCCTCCGCCGACGCGGCCCGCAGCGTGAATTCCGGCGCGCCATCCGCCCGTACCCGCGCCAGGAAGGCATCCAGCCCGTCGACCGGCACGGGATAGATGACGCCGATGCCGTTGATGCCAGGATAGCGGCCATCGATGTTCAGCGTGGCGGCGAACGCCTTCCATTGGGCACGCCCCACCGGCAATTCGGTGGCGTACAGCGCCGCCCCCGCTTGCAGGGCGTTGGAATAGACCAACAGGCGCTCATGGATGCGGGCCATGGCGTTGTCGACGATCTTGCCCATATGGGCGTCGTCGCGGGACCGGGCGATGTCCGTGCGGTCCATGAAAACGCCGCTCGCGATCAGGCAACCCGCCAGGAAGACGATGGACGCCAGGCGGATCGATTGGCGGGGAATGTCGGAAAAGACGATGGCCGTCAGAGCGAAGGTCGCCAGCATGGCCTGCATGTTCAGCAGGCTTTGGTTCAGCGTGGCGTCGATGAAGGGGCCGATGCCCGCCGCCGTCCCCAGCACATAGGCCGTCGCCGCCGCCAGGACCACCAGATGGGCCGCCACCGGACCATAACGCCGCGCGGCGAGCAGGATGGCGGGGTATAGCAGGAAGATGCCCAGCGCCGCCGCCGGGCCCAGCAACGTGCGGGCCACCGGCAGGAAGGGCAGCAGCAGACCCGTCGCGGTCAGGCCCAGCATCGGCAGCAGGCCACTGAACAAGGTGGCCCACAGGTAGGACGGGCGATAGCGGGCGGCCGTGGCCTCGCCCACGGCGACCATCAGGGAGGTCACGATCAGGATACCCAGCGCGTCGCCCGTCCACCAGGTGACCCAGACGGCGCCCAGGTTGACGTCCCAGGACAGGTTGCCGGCCACCAGCAGGGCGCTGATGCCGATGGTGGCGCTGCAAACCGGCGCGATGACGGATGCCAGGCCGAAGGCGGCGGCGCGTGAAACCTGCAGCCGTTCCCGGTCGATGCGATCGACCCGCTTGAACAGCAGGGCGCCCAGCATCGCCTCGCCCGTGTTGCCGACGGAGATGAAGGCGGCCGTCACCAGGCCCACGCCGGGGGTCACCGCATTGGCGACGAAGGCGCCGATCAGGACGAAGGGCCACGTGGCTCTGCCGAAGATAAGCAATCCCGCCACTGCCAGGCCCGAGGCGGGCCAGACCGGGCTGGCGCTTTCGCTTAGGCTGGCCAGGCCCAGGCCCAGGCGCGCCATGGCGAAATAGGCCGCCGCAAGGGCCAGGATCCTCAACGAAGTCGCCAGGGCGTGCCCCGGGGTTGGACGCATGACGCCGCCTGTTGCTCAGCTTGCGCGCGTCACGACGCGCCTTTCGAACTGAAGTTTAGCGCATGCCGCCGGGGATTGAAGCCGTGCAATCGGAGGTGATGGTAAAAAGGCCGGGCGGTTGTCCGCCCGGCCTCTGACGGCCCAGCTTGGGCGAAATGGCTTCGGTTCCGCCTCAGTCGGCGGGCACCACCGGCAGGTCGATGAAGCTGGCCTGTGCCCCCTGGTGGAACACCCGCTGCGTCGCCTTGCGATAGTCGCCCGGCTTGGCCAGGAAAATGTTGTCCACGAAGGTTTGCGGATTGCGGTCGTAGAGCGGGAACCAGCTGGACTGGACCTGCACCATGACACGGTGGCCGGGCAGGAAGACGTGGTTGGCGTTGGGCAGCTCAAACCGATAGCGCTGCACCTTGTCCGCCGGTATGGCGGTCGGGTGTTCCAGGCTGTCGCGATAGCGGCCCCGGAAGATGTCCATGCCCACCGCCAACTGGTAGCCCCCCATCTCGGGCTGGGACGGCACCTCGTCGGGATAAACGTCGATCAGCTTCACCACCCAGTCGCTGTCGGTGCCGGAGGTGGAGGCGTAAAGATTCACCACCGGCGCGCCGCTGATCTTCATCGGCGCCGTCAGCACCTCGCTGGTGTAGACGAGAACGTCGGTGCGGTCGGCCACGGCGCGCTGGTCGGTGACCAGCCAGCGTTTCCAGGCGTCACCATCGGAGAAGCGCACCGGGCGCGGCACGTAGGGCACGGGCTTGGCCGGATCGGAGACGTACTCGTCATAAGCGGGGGCGCCCTTGGCCGGCGCGCTGAAGCCCAGCCCACCGTTAGCCTGCAGGTACAGCGGCTTGAGGTTGGCGACGCAGCCGCTGGCGCACGCCGTCGGCCACTTCTGCAGACGGCGCCAGACGTTGGTGCCGCTCTCGAACACCAGCACCGGCGCCGTATCGGCCTTGGGCGCGCCGTTCTTCAGGTGCTCATCCAGGAAGGGCAGCATGGTGTTGCGCCGGAAATCCAGCGCGGTGTCGCCCTCGAACTTCAGCGGTCCCAGGGTGGAGCCGTCGTAGTTCACGCCGCTATGACGCCAGGGACCCAGCACCAGGTAATTGAGGTCGTTGCGGGTGTCCTTGGGCTCGATCGCCTCATAGGTGTGGACGGCGCCGTACATGTCCTCCTGGTCCCACAGGCTGGCCACGATCATGGTGGGCACCGTGGGCGTACGGGCGCCCAGGATGGTGTCCAGCGCCTGGTTCTGCCAATAGGCGTCGTAGGCGGGGTGTTCCGTCAGCTTGCGCCAGAAGGGCAATTGCGCCAGGCCGTACTGCCGGGCGAAGCCATCGGCCGATCCTGCCCGCAGGAAGGCGTCGTAATCGTCGTAGATGCCGCGCGGGATGTCATCGCCCTGGCCCCGCACCGTGGTCTGGTGCTGGAAGTAATCGAAATTGGTTTGGCGGAAGGCGCCGTTGTGGAACCAGTCGTCGCCCTTCCAGCCATCCACCATGGGGCTCATGGGCACGGCGGCCTTCAGGGCGGGATGCGGATTCACCAGGGCCATCAGCACGGTGAACCCTTCGTAGGAGGAGCCCACCATGCCGACTTTGCCGTTGCTTTCCGGCACGTTCTTCACCAGCCAGTCGATGGTGTCGTAGGCGTCAGTGGCGTGGTCGACCTCGCTGTCGTTCAGGGGGCCGCGCAGCGGTCGGGTCATGACATAGTCCCCCTCCGACCCGTATTTGCCGCGGATGTCCTGGAAAACGCGGATGTAGCCTTCGGCCACGAAGCTCTCATCCCCCTGGGCCAGAGTCGCCAGCATGTGCGGGCTGACGGACCGCTTGGCGCGCTTGGTGGCGTTGTAGGGGGTGCGGGTCAGCATGATGGGGGCGCCCTGGGCGCCCTTGGGGATGACGATGACGGTGTGCAGCTTCACCCCATCGCGCATGGGGATCATGACGTCGCGCTTGATGTAGTCCGCGCCCTCGATGGCGGTGTCGACCTTGGCCGGGATGTCGGGTGCCATGGGGGACAGGGGGGATGCCGTCTGCGCCCAGGCCGTGCTGCTCAACGGCGACGTGCTGGCCAACAAGGCGAGAAGTCCAAATCCCGCGGTGCCCAAGCCGACACGCAGGCGCCCCAGATGCGGACACGCCTGCCGTCCATGGCGAGCCTGTCCGGCCGCCTGCCCCGATTTCAACCTAGCCATAGACCCTTGCCCCTTTTTATCCAATATCCCACGCGTCAGCGCGGGCGGGGATGAACGATACCGGGGTAGGCGGTCGGGTCAAATGGCGTTCGGTAACGGAATGGTTACAGACCGTCGCGCTGATTCTTTAGGTGGAAATATTCCATGTCGCCACTCGCCATGATAGTGTTGCGGCGCACAAAGGAGGTGCCCGCCATGCTACTCAACCCCTTCCTCGCCGATCCGACTAAAACCCTGTCGCAGGATCTGCTGACGGAGTTTGAAACCATCCTGGGCAAGGGCGTCCTGGGTACGCCGGTGGAGATACCCGGCGGCCTCATCGTTCCTGTCAACATCACCACCTTCGGTGTCGGCGTTTATGGCGGCAGCGTGTGGGGCGAGGCGGTGGGCGGCGGCGGCGGCGGCGGCGTCATTCCCTGCGCGGTCCTGGTGGTTCAGGACGGGAAGGTGACCTTCCATCCCATCGCGCCGGAAACCACCAAGGCGGCGGCCGAGCATGTCACGGCCATGGTCACCCGGATGCGCGGCCCCCGCGTTCCGCAGGATGAGGCGGCGGCACCATCGACCGTGGATGCCTGATCTCAGGCATCCAACGGCATGACCGCGTCCTGCGGCAGGTAGTAGGCCGCCAGGAAGGACCAAAAGGCGTTATCCATCAGCGATCGCGCCCGATCCGGAAGGGTCTTGTACTTGCCCACCGCGCCATCGCCGATGTGGGTTTTGTGCCAGTGGGTGACAGGGTCGTACAGGTTGGGCTTGGCGTCGGTGCCGGCGTTCACGGCGAAGCGGCCCGAATTTTCCATTTCCGCCAGGGTGCGCTTGACGGTCTGGGTCAGCAGGCCTTCATGAATGGCCCTGAGAACCGCATCGGGCACGCTGACGCCGATGAAATCCGCGACGCGGGCCACCGAGTCCAGCTTGTTATGGAAATCTTCCTCGTACCGGAACACCAGCGTGCGCCGGCCATGGACCAGACAGGCCTGCACCCGCCGCACGCTGCGCAGCACATAGGCGAAGGCCTCATTGAACGGCAGGTCGAAGCGCTGCATCAGCGAGGCGACGCAATCGCGGGGGTCGCGCAGGGTGATGATGGCGGGGATGTCCTCATGCGCGATCCGCACTTGGGTCATGTTGTCTGGGTGGTGGGTCTTCAGCACCAAGGGAACCTTGGGCCTATCACCGATACCGACGTGGTGGTCCAACTCATTACGGTAGTCCGACTTGAAGCCATCTTCCCCATAGGCATGGGACAATAGCTCGCGCACCACGTTAAACGACCAGGTTGAGGCGCTTCCCGGCAGTCCGACACAAACAATAATGTCATTATTGTCAATATCAGTGAGATCTTTATCTTTTTGCATGATTGCAATCATTTGTGATGAATATTGCGGACGGAATCATATCCACGGTGATTACACGGGGCGCGTGGGCCATTTCGTCGCACTCATATGGTGCCAGCCCACCATGACCCGGTGGCCAGCCAATCTTTTTGATCAGCCGATAAGATGAGAGATTGAACTAAGTCACTTCACTTCCTATGTAGCGCGGGCATGGCTTCGGGGGGCGGGTCGCCCGCGCCGGGGGGGACACCGGGAAGCCGCGCCTTATCGAGAGATCAAGCCATCAGAGAGGGGCTGACGTGATCAAGACCTTGGGATATGCGGCCTACAAGGCCAAGGAGGCCCTGGCGCCGTTCACCTTCGAGCGCCGTGACCCCCGCGACCACGATGTGGTCATCGATATCCAGTACTGCGGCATCTGCCATTCCGACGTCCACCAGGCGCGGGATGAATGGGGCGGCAGCCTGTTCCCCATGGTGCCGGGGCATGAGATCGCCGGCGTCGTCACCCAGGTCGGCCCGGCCGTCACCAAGTACAAGGTGGGGGACCGGGTGGGCGTCGGCTGCTTCGTCGACAGCTGCCGCACCTGTGAATACTGCCTCCAGGGCCTGGAGCAGTACTGCACCCAGGGGATGACCGGCACCTACAACGCGATGGAGCGTGACGGAAAGACCCTGAGCCAGGGCGGCTATTCCACCACCATCGTGGTGGATGAGAACTATGTGCTGCGCATTCCCGACGCCCTGCCGCTGGACGCCGCGGCGCCGTTGCTGTGCGCCGGCATCACGCTCTATTCCCCGCTGTCCCATTGGAAGGCCGGGCCAGGCAAGAAGGTGGCCATCATCGGCATGGGCGGCCTGGGCCACATGGGGGTGAAGCTGGCCCACGCCATGGGGGCCGAGGTCACGGTGCTCAGCCAGTCGCTGCGCAAGGAGGCTGATAGCCGGCGCCTGGGCGCCGACCATTTCTACGCCACGTCGGATGAGACGACTTTCACCAAGCTGGCGGGCACCTTCGACCTGGTCATCAACACCGTGTCGGCGCCCATCGACTGGAACGCCTATCTGGGCCTGTTGAAGGTTGATGGCGCGCTGGTCGTGCTGGGCGTGCCGGAGGAACAGGTGCCCGTCGGCGCCTTCTCCCTGATCATGGGGCGCCGCAGCCTAGCCGGTTCCCTGATCGGCGGCATCAAGGAGACGCAGGAGATGTTGGACTTCTGTGGCAAGCACGCCATCACCAGCGACATCGAAACCATCGCCATCCAGGGTGTGAATGAGGCGTATGACCGCGTCGTCGCCAGCGATGTGCGGTATCGTTTCGTTATCGACATGGCATCGCTGAAGAGCGACGAAGCCGCGTTCTGATCGCCTTTTTCCACTATAATGAACGGGTGGCGATGGTGGTATCGCCGCCCGTTCATTATAGTGAAATTGAATTTATTTAGTCGGCATCGCGTTTTGGTTGGCGGTCGGTCGGGCGTGGACTACGCTTTTGACCATCCCTCGGCCTAGAAGCGGTGACATCATGCGTCGTTCTGTGCTGATCCTTGCCAGCGTTGCCCTGACCGGCGTGGCCGTCCTCCTGTCGCCTGGGGCAGAGGCCCAGGATACGGGCAATTCGACCGATAGTCCGGTCGCCGGCCCTGCCGTCCCACCGGCTTTAACCGACGAGCTTCCGCGCGAAATCATCATCACCCCGCGCGTGTTGCCGACACCGGAGGAGGAGAAGGCTTACCACGATACCGAATATGCCCGCCTGAAGGTCATGTTCGGACCGCTGGAACTGCCGCCGCCATCACGCGGCGATAGTCTCAGCCGCGATGGCACCCAGAATACCGGCACGCTGGCGGGGCCCAAGGCAGTGAATTGCGCCGACATCGTCGCCTGCTACGCCCCGCCCAAATAGGCCCCGGCTAGGTCCTTCAATGCGGCATGTTGCGCCGCAGCCAGCGGGCGGCGATGGCGACGACGCCGGCGCACACCGGCACGGCGATGGCCACGATGCGGCTGGTGGAGGGCCAGCCCTCCGTTTCCGGCAGGCCGTGCATCACCTTTTCCACCAGCGACACCAGGTAATAGGTGATGCCCACGATGGACAGCGCCTCAACCGCCTCCTGGATGCGGACATGCATGCTGGAATTGCGGTCCAGCGATGTCAGGAGGGTGGCGCTCTGGCTGGACAGGCCGACATCGACGCGGGTGCGCAGGCTGGCCTGGGCACGTTCCATGCCGGCGGCCAGTTCGCCTTGAAGGCGCGCGGCGGCCTCCACCGTCCGGATACCGGGGCGCAGGCGGCGCTTCAGGAACAGGCCGACGCGCTGCAGGCCGGGGATGCGTTCTTCCCGCAGTTCCTCCAGCCGCTCGTTCACGATCTCGCCATACGCCAGGCTGGCGCCAAAACGCCAGCGGTTGCGGGTGACCAAGTGGCCCAGGTCGACGGCCAGGTTGGTCAGGCTGTCCAGGATGGCGCGGTCCTCCGCCGGGGTCTTGCTGTCGCGGATGCGGCCCACGGTTTCTTCCAGCCGCCGTTCCATGTCGGTCAGGGCCGCCATGGTTTCCCGCGCCTGGGGGAAGGCCAGGAAGGCGGCGGCGCGGTAGGTCTCGATCTCCAGGATGCGCTGGACCAGCCGGCCGAGGCGGTCGTTGGTCAAACCCCAATTCTGGATCAAGGCCCGGCTGTAGCCGTCGTCATCGATGTGGAAATCCAGGGCCACCAGGGCCTCGCCGCCATTGACCACGGCGCCGGCGCACGTCCCGGTGGGGAAGCGGGCTTTCAGGGCCTGGGGCGCCGGCGCGCCGTCGGCCGGCTCCACCCGGATATGCACGGCCGCCAGCCGGCGCGGCCCCATGGGCGCGAACACACCGTCCAGCAAGGTTTCCACAGCCAGACGGGTCGCGTCCCCATCGGTACCGCTGACGGCCACGCTGGTGCTGAGGAACTCGGTATGATGCTCCCACTTCACCTGCGCGGGCCGGCCGGCGATGGTGGTGGCGATGACGCCGTAGCGCGGCGCCTCGGCATCGGTCGCGGGCGGGGAACCCAGGACCGTCAGCAGCCGGGCGGCGCCGGCCGTCCCTTCCGCCGGGGTGCAGAGATAGGTGACGTGGAAGACCTCCGCCGGCGCCGCCAGGGGCAGGGCCATGCGGGAGTGCAACTCCTGCATCAGAACGCCACGCAGCGGGTGATCCGACTCCATACCCATGATGCCCTGTCCCCTACGCCGCCCGTGGTGCCACGCCCTGGGCCTGAATGCTTACACGGGGGGGATGCTAACACAGGGGACGTGCGGGGGCAGGGCGGACCGCTGTGCGCCCCGTGCACGCGGTCCTTCGCTGCCTGCATGGCTGTGACGGTGACGGGTCAAGCGGCGGCCGGCCGGCGCTTGCGCAGGATGTCCAGGATTTCGGCGGCAGCGGTGGGGATGTTGGTGCCGGGGCCATAGATGGCGGCGGCGCCCGCCTGGTACAGCATGTCATAGTCCTGCGGCGGGATGACGCCGCCGCACACCACCAGGATGTCGCCGGCGCCTTGCGCCTTCAGGCTGTCGATCAGGGCCGGCACCAGGGTCTTGTGCCCGGCGGCCTGCGACGACACGCCGATGACGTGCACGTCGTTCTCCACCGCCTGGCGGGCCGCTTCCTCCGGCGTCTGGAACAGCGGGCCCACGTCGACGTCGAAGCCGATGTCGGCGAAGGCCGTGGCGATGACCTTGGCGCCCCGGTCGTGGCCGTCTTGGCCCATCTTCACCACCAGCATACGCGGACGGCGGCCCTCGGCCTCCGCGAAGGCCTCCACATCCTTGCGGATGCGGGCGAAGCCCTCATCTCCGTCGTACGCCGAGCCGTAGACACCGCTGACGGAGCGGATGACGGCGCGGTGGCGGGTGAACACCTTCTCCAGCGCGTCGGAGATTTCGCCCACGGTGGCGCGGGCGCGCGTCGCTTTGATGGCCAGGTCCAGCAAGTTGCCGGTGCCGGCCGCGGCCCCTTGCGACAGGGCCGCCAACGCGGCGGTGACGGCGGCCTCGTCGCGGCCGGCGCGGATGGCGTTGAGGCGGGCGATCTGAGCCTCGCGCACGGCGGTGTTGTCGATGTCCAGCACCTCCACCCGCTCCGGGTTCTGGGGCCGGTACTTGTTGACGCCGACCACCACTTCCTCGCCCCGGTCGATGCGGGCCTGGCGGCGGGCCGCCGCCTCCTCGATCATCAGCTTGGGCAGGCCGCTGTCCACGGCCTTGGTCATGCCGCCCATACCCTCCACCTGGTCGATCAGCTTCTCCGCCTCGGCCGCGAGGCTGTGGGTCAGGCTCTCGACGTAATAGCTGCCGCCCAGCGGGTCGACGACATGGGGCACGCCGGTCTCCTCCGCGATGATCAGCTGGGTGTTACGGGCGATGCGGGCGGAGAAGGGTGTGGGCAGGCCCAGCGCCTCGTCAAAGCTGTTGGTGTGCAGCGACTGCGTGCCGCCCAACACGGCGGCCATGGCCTCGATGGTGGTGCGCACCACGTTGTTGTAGGGGTCCTGCTCCGTCAGGCTGACGCCCGAGGTCTGGCAATGGGTGCGCAGGGCCAGCGACCGCGCATCCTGCGGGTCGAAATGCTTCTTCATCAGCTTGGCCCACAGCAGGCGGGCGGCGCGCAGCTTGGCCACCTCCATGAAGAAGTTCATGCCGATGGCGAAGAAGAAGGACAGGCGCGGGGCGAACTGGTCGACCTTCAGGCCCTTTGACGCCGCCGCTCGCACATACTCCAACCCGTCCGCCAGGGTGAAGGCCAGCTCCTGCACCGCCGTGGCCCCGGCTTCCTGCATGTGGTAGCCGCTGATGGAGATGGAGTTGAACTTGGGCATGTTCAGCGCCGTGTACTCGATAATGTCGGCCACGATGCGCATGCTGGGGGTGGGCGGGTAGATGTAGGTGTTGCGGACCATGAACTCCTTCAGGATGTCGTTCTGGATGGTCCCGGACAGCTTGTCCTGGCCCACACCCTGTTCCTCCGCCGCCACGATGTAGCCGGCAAGCACCGGCAGCACGGCGCCGTTCATGGTCATGGACACGCTCATCTTGTCCAACGGGATGCCGTCGAACAGGATCTTCATGTCCTCCACGCTGTCGATGGCGACACCGGCTTTGCCCACGTCGCCCACCACGCGGGGGTGGTCGCTGTCATAGCCGCGATGGGTGGCCAGGTCGAAGGCCACCGACAGGCCCATCTGGCCTGCCGCCAGGTTGGCCTTGTAGAAGCGGTTGCTTTCCTCCGCCGTGGAGAAGCCGGCGTATTGCCGGATGGTCCAGGGCCGGTGGCTGTACATGGTGGCCCGGGGACCCCGGGTGTAGGGCACGAAGCCGGGCAGGGTCTGAAGCTCCAGCCCCTCCAGGTCCGCCGCGGTGTAGAGCGGCTTCACCGCGATGCCCTCGGGCGTGGTGCGCACCAGGCCTTCGGGGTCGGCGCCGAATTCCTTGGCGGCCAGGCGCTGCCAATCGGCCAGTGTCTTCTCGGGGAAGTCGCTCATGATGGTCACTCGAACTCGATGATGATCTGGTCGACGGCCAGGGACGTGCCCTTTTGGGCCGCGATCTTCTTGACCTTGCCGTCGGATTCGGCGCGCAGGATGTTTTCCATCTTCATGGCCTCCACCACCGCCAGTTCCTGGCCGGCCTTGACCTCGTCACCCACGGCCACCGCCACGGTGACCAGCAGGCCCGGCATGGGCGACAGCAGGAACTTGGACATGTCCGGCTTGGCCTTGATAGGCATCAGGGCCGCGAACTCCGCCGCCCTGGCGGTCAGCACCTGCACCTCCAGCTCCGCCCCGCCATGGAACAGGCGGTAGCCGATGCCGGTGCCGTCCACCTGCACAGCCAGGGCGTGACCGTCCACTCTGCCGGCCCACAGCGATTGGCCGGGGTGCCAGTCGCTGTTGCGCACCGCATAGGTCCGGCCGTCCAGCGTCACGTCATGGCCGTCCTCCACGGCGACGATCTCCGCCGGGTGGTTGTCCCGGCCGCAGCGCACCACCCAGGTGGCGGGCACCACGCGGTGGTGGCCGGCCATCTGGCCGGAGATGGTCGCGTCCCGTTCCACCCGGCTGCGGTGGATGCTGGCGGCCATGGCCAGCAGACGGGTCAGCCCCTCGGCCGGCAGTTCGCGGCCATGGAATCCGTCCGGGAATTCCTCGGCGATGAAGTTGGTGGTCAGGCGGCCCTCACCGAAGCGGCGGGATTCCACCAGGGCGGCCAGGAAGCTGATGTTGTGGCCCACGCCGCGGATCTGGAAGCGGTCCAGCGCGTCGCCCATGGCGGTGATGGCCGTGGCGCGGTCGGGGCCGTAGGTAATCAGCTTGGCGATCATCGGATCGTAGAACATGCTGATCTCGCCGCCCTCATGGATGCCGGTATCCACGCGGACGATGCTGCCCTCTTGCGCGCCCGGCCCTTCCGACGGGGGACGGTAGCGGGTGACGCGGCCGATGGAGGGCAGGAAGTTGCGCGTCGGCTCCTCCGCGTACACGCGGGCTTCCAGCGCCCAGCCGGTCAGCTTTACGTCGGCCTGGGTCAGGGGCAGCTTCTCGCCCGCCGCCACACGGATCATCAGTTCCACCAGATCCAGGCCGGTGATCATCTCCGTCACTGGATGTTCCACCTGCAGGCGGGTGTTCATCTCCAGGAAGTAGAAGTTACGGTCCTTGTCGACGATGAACTCAACCGTGCCGGCGCTGCGGTATTGCACCGCCTGCGCCAGGGCCACGGCCTGCTCACCCATGGCCTTGCGCGTGGCCTCATCCAGGAAGGGGCTGGGCGCCTCCTCGATCACCTTCTGGTGGCGGCGCTGGATGCTGCATTCACGCTCGCCCAGATAGACGCAGTTCCCGAAGGCGTCGGCCATGACCTGGATTTCGATGTGCCGGGGCTCGGTCACGTACTTTTCGATGAACACCCGGTCGTCGGCGAAGCTGGACCGCGCCTCGTTGCTGGCGCTGCGGAAGCCTTCGCGCGTCTGGGCGTCGTCCCAGGCCACACGCATGCCCTTGCCGCCACCACCGGCCGACGCCTTGATCATCACCGGATAGCCGATGTCGTGGGCGATGCGCACCGCCTCCTCATCGTCCTTGATGACGCCCAGATAACCAGGGACGGTGGAGACGCCGGCGGCCTTGGCCAGCTTCTTGGACTCGATCTTGTCGCCCATGGCGCCGATGGCGTGGACGTCCGGGCCGATGAAGGCGATGCCGGCGGCCTTCAAGGCCTCGCAGAACGCGGCCTTTTCCGACAGGAAGCCATAGCCGGGGTGCACGGCCTCGGCCCCCGTCTCCAGGCAGGCCTGGATGATGCGGTCGGCCACCAGGTAGCTTTGGGCCGACGGCGCCGGGCCGATGGCCACGGCCTCATCCGCCATCTGCACATGCAAGGCGCCGGCGTCGGCCTCGGAATAGACGGCGACGGTCTTGATGCCCATGCGGCGTGCCGTCTTGATGACCCGGCAGGCGATCTCGCCCCGGTTGGCGATCAGGATTTTCGAGAACATCGGGGGAGGCCTCAGAGCGGCAGGTTGTCGTGCTTCTTCCAGGGGTTCTCCAGCTTCTTGTTCTTGAGCATGGAGAACGCCTTGATCAGGCGGCGGCGGGTGTTTTGCGGCTTGATGATGTCGTCGATGTACCCGCGTGAGGCGGCAACGAAGGGGTTGGCGAACTTCTGCCGGTATTCCTCCGTCCGGGCGTCGATCTTGGCCGGGTCGCCGATGTCGGCGCGGAAGATGATCTCGACGGCGCCCTTGGGCCCCATCACCGCGATCTCGGCGGACGGCCAGGCGTAGTTGACGTCGCCGCGCAGGTGCTTGGACGCCATCACGTCATAGGCGCCGCCATAGGCCTTGCGGGTGATCAGCGTGACCTTGGGCACCGTGGCCTCGCCATAGGCGAACAGCAGCTTGGCGCCGTGCTTGATGATGCCGTTGTATTCCTGTGACGTGCCGGGCAGGAAGCCGGGCACATCCACCAGGGTGCAGAGCGGGATGTTGAAGGCGTCGCAGAAGCGCACGAAACGCGCCGCCTTGACGGAGCTGTCGATATCCAGGCAACCCGCCAGAACCAGCGGCTGGTTGGCGACGAAGCCCACGGTGGACCCGTTCAACCGGCCGAAGCCGATGATGATGTTCTTGGCGTAATCCGGCTGCAGCTCGAAGAAGTCGCCCTCATCCACGACCTTCAGGATCAGTTCCTTCATGTCATAGGGCTTGTTGGGATTGGCCGGCACCAGGGTGCCCAGCGATGGCTCCGGCCGGTCCACCGGGTCGGCGGTGACGCGCACGGGGGCCGGCTCCCGGTTGGACAGGGGCAGGAAGTCGAAGAAGCGGCGGGTGTGCAGCAGCGCCTCGACATCGTTATTGAAGGCGAGGTCGGCCACGCCGGACTTGGCGGTGTGGGTCACGGCCCCACCCAGCTCCTCCGCCGTCACCACCTCATGCGTCACCGTCTTCACCACGTCGGGGCCGGTGACGAACATATAGCTGCTGTCCTTCACCATGAAGATGAAGTCGGTCATGGCCGGGCTGTAGACGGCGCCGCCGGCGCAGGGGCCCATAATCAGCGACAGCTGCGGCACGACGCCGGAGGCCAGCACGTTGCGCTGGAACACCTCGGCATAGCCGCCCAGGCTGGCCACACCCTCCTGGATGCGGGCGCCGCCGCTGTCATTCAGGCCGATGACGGGGGCGCCCACCTTCATCGCCTGGTCCATGATCTTGCAGATCTTCTCGGCGTGCGCCTCGGAGAGGGAGCCGCCAAAGACCGTGAAGTCCTGGCTGAAGACGAAGACCAAGCGGCCGTTGATGGTGCCGTGGCCGGTCACCACGCCATCGCCCGGCACCTTTTGCTCCGCCATGCCGAAGTCGGCGCAGCGGTGCTCCACGAACATGTCCCATTCCTCGAAGGAACCGGCGTCCAGCAGCAGTTCCAGCCGCTCGCGGGCCGTCAGCTTGCCCTTGGCATGCTGGGCCGCCACGCGCTTTTCGCCGCCGCCCGCGCGGGCGCCCTGGCGTTTGGCTTCAAGGGTTTCAATGACCGTGAGCGTCAACGCCCGTCTCCTGACCGGTTATCGCTGCGCCGGGTGGCGGCGGCTTGGTGGCTATGGCCGGGTGGGACTCACGCAAAGGTTGGTCCCGTGGCCTTGATTGACAGCTGCGATGTTTGCAAACAGTGTGATCCCAGTTCAAGTCAATGCCACGCGAAATCGTGCGACGCCGGGGCCGATATTTTGTAAACTTTGTGAAACGGAGGAAAGGTGCGGCGGCCATGGCGGGCAAGATCTTCGCAGGCGAACGGGTGCGGCAGTTGCGGCAGCAGCGGGGCATGGCGCTGTCCGCCCTGGCCCAGGCCAGCCACCTGTCCATGAGTTATCTGAGCCAGATCGAGAACAACCAGCGGCCGCTCAGCGCGGCGGCACTGGCCGCCATTTCCGCCGTCTTCGGGGTGGAACCGCGCCATTTCGCCGACGACAGCGACCTGCGCCTGGGCAGCGAGCTGCGCGAGGTGCTGGGCGATCCGCTGTTCGCCGACGACGGGTCCAGCCTCAGCGCCATCAGCGACGCGGTGCGCGCCGCCCCCGGCATCGCCGGCCAATTCATCAAGCTCTACCGCGCCTACCAGCATCTGATGGAGGAGGGGGCCCGTCATCGCCTGGATCAGGATTTGGAGGCGGAGACCAGCGGCACGGCCCCGTTCCCCTATGACGACGTGCGCGACTTCGTGCAGAGCAAGCGCAACCACTTCGCCAGCCTGGACGTAGCGGCGGAGACCCTGTTCGAAAGCCAGGGCTTCGCGCCCACCCGCCTATTGGAGGATTTGATCGATTACCTGCGCGACCGGCATGGCGTCGCCTGCGCCGTGTCCCCCGCGCTGGGAACGGAGGGGGTGCTGTGGCGCTATGATCCGGCGCTGCGCCAGTTGCACCTGGCGGAAAGCGCGCCGCGCGAAAGCCGCGCCTTCTTCCTGGCGCAGCAGATCGGCCGCATGCAGTTCGCCCCCCTGATCGAGGAGGAGGTGCGCAAGGCCCCGCTCAGCAGCCCGGAGGCGCGGGCCCTGGCCTATACCGGCCTGGCCAATTATTTCGCCGGCGCCCTGATCCTGCCCTATGGCCGCTTCCTGACCCAGGCGCGGGCGGTGCGCCATGATATCGAGCGGCTGCAGAACCATTTCGGCACCAGTTTCGAGCAGGTGTGCCACCGGCTCAGCACCATGCAGCGGCCGGGCAACGCCGGCATCCCTTTCTATTTCCTGAAGGTCGACCGGGCGGGCAACATCTTCAAACGCAGCAGCGCCACGCGGTTCCAGTTCGCCCGCTTCGGCGGCGCCTGTCCTTTGTGGAATGTGCACGAGGCGTTCGCCCAGCCGGGCCGCATCCTGGTGCAGGTGGCGCGCACGCCCGACGGCGTCACCTATCTCTGCATCGCCCGCACCGTCACCCTGACCGGCGGCGGCCACCTGTCCCGCCCGCGCGAGGCGGCGCTGGGCCTGGGCTGTGAGATCAGCCATGCCGCCGAGCTGGTCTATTCCGCCGGCCTGGATTTGCAGAACCAGGAAACGGCGGTGCCCATCGGCTCCAGTTGCAAGGTCTGCGACCGCGACGACTGCCGCCACCGCGCCTTCCCCTCCATCGGCCGGGGCTTGGCCATCGCCGGGCATGAACGCCATGTGGTGCCGTTCAGCATGACGCCGGCGGGGGTGAAGTAGCCCTCAGCCCTCCGGCTCGGCCCGTTCCACTTCCCAGCTGACGGCGTAGACGTAGGGTTCCAGGCTCAGGCGGCCCACCATCTGTTCCATCGCCGCGTCGTTGCGGGTGGGGGAGACGGCCTTGGCGGTCACGTCCACCTTGGTGGTGTCCGGCACGTCCTGGCTGTCGATGCGGCGCAGGCCCAGGCCGCCGTGGCTGAGCGCGTGCATGAGCAGGGAGCGGATGTGCGCCTCCTCCGCCCCCTTGCAGGTGACGGAAACGGTGTAGTGCGTCTCCACATCCGTGGCCACCAGGATGCGGCGGTTCATGCGGCGCACCAGGGGGCGCAGGATCAGGTTGGTGACCACGACGAAGCCGGCCGCCGCCACGCTGGGCAGCCAATAGCCGCCGCCGGCGAAGGTGCCGACCATGGCCGAACACCAGAGGGTGGCGGCGGTGTTCAGCCCATGGACGTTCACGCCCTCGCGCAGGATGACGCCAGCCCCCAGGAAGCCGATGCCCGACACCACCTGGGCGGCGACGCGGGTGGGATCGCCCTGGCCCACCATGGCGGAGAAGATGACGAAACCGGCGGAGCCCAGGGCCACCAGGGCGTTGGTGCGCAGCCCCGCCATCTTCTGGTGCAACTGGCGCTCAAAGCCGATGCCGGAGCCCAGGGTCAACGCCATGGCCAGGCGCAACACCACTTCCAAGGGGTTGGTCAGGTCGCCGGTTATCATCCTGTATTCCTTGGTCTTCGGGCGCCGCGCCGATCAGCGCCGTTTATGACCTCCACCGCGATGGAAGGCAAGCCGCCGCAACTGTGGCAATTGGCGTGGGTAAGGCCCATATCGGGAAGCGATCTGGCATAAAGGAGCCTTGAGCATGAATGGCGAATACGAGGTCGTGCGCACGGATGAGGAATGGCGCCAGGTGCTGACGCCGGAGCAATACGCCGTCATGCGCGGCCATGGCACCGAGCGGCCCGGCAGTTGCGCCCTGAACCATGAGAAGCGGCCGGGCACCTTTTCCTGCGCCGGCTGCGGCCAGCCGCTGTTCCAGTCCGCCCGCAAGTTCGAAAGCGGCACCGGTTGGCCCAGCTTCAACGATCCGGTCGAGGGTTCCGTCGCCACCACGGTGGACCGCAGCCACGGCATGGTGCGGACGGAGGTGCACTGCGCCCGGTGCGGCAGCCACCTGGGGCACGTTTTCCCCGACGGCCCGCCGCCCACCTACCAGCGCTATTGCATCAACGGCGTGGCGATGACTTTCGAGCCCGACTGAAACCGGGTGGCCCCAGCGCTCAGTGCCGGCCCAGCTTGTTGGCGGCGGGGCCGGCCGCCGCCACCGTCTGATTGGCGCATTTGTTCAGGGTGTTTTCCTGGCAGGTGACCTGGGTGAATCCCAGGGTTTGGCCTTGCGCCGACAGGAAGCGGATGGGGAAGGCCAACTTGTAATGGATGCCGGCGCGCGCCGCCGCCGTGGGCGCCTGCACCACGACGATCAGGGAATTGGCGCGGCGCCCCTGGCTGAGGGCGAAGCCGTCGTCATTGCCGAAGGCCTGCATCACGGCGGCGGCCAGGGCGGTGGTGACATCATCGTCGGCGCCCCGCGTCACCTCCACCTCCACCGGTGCGCCGGCATGGGCCTGTCCCGCCGCGGCCAGGGCGCACAGCGCCGCCACCACGCTCGCTATCCGCCCCAGGGCGTTCTTGGTTCCCGTCATTTTTCGGCCCCTCTATTCCTCTGTCCGCGCCGACCCGCCTGCCGTATAGCCTATGGCATTACGTCGATTGCCGAGGCAAGCGCGGCGCCTGTAAAACCAGATCCGGCGCCGCAAGGGTCTTGGCGGCACAGGGGGCCGCTGGTCAGGGGCCGATTTGGGGGCACACATGGCATTGGTAAAAACCTCCCGGCTGGCCGGCGCCAAGGGGCGCTCCCGCGCATTGGCCGCAGAAGCGGCCGCGGCACCGGCGGGGCCTTCCAAGGCGGCCACGGCCCAGCCCAACGCGCCGGCCAAGCGCCCGCGCCGCGCCGCGCCGCCGACAACCCGCCAGACGGCGTCGGAACGCATCGCCGCCGCCACGGCGGAACTGGCCAGCGGCGTGGCGGAAGCGGCCGCCGCGGCGGAGGAACTGGGCCGGTCGCTGGAACAGATCGCCAGCGCGGCGGAGGAGGCGGCCTCCGCCAGCCATGAATCCTTGGCCGCCGTGGCCGGCATGGCGACCTCTTTCCAGCAGGCGCGGGAGCGGGCGGAGCGGGCGCAGGTGCGCACCGTGGCCTTGCAGACCCAGCTGACGGAGGCGGCCGCCCTGATCGAGGCGTCGGTGAGTGCGGTCACCGCAAACGCCGCTCGCCAGCTCAAGTCGGTTGATATCGTCGTGGGCCTGGAGTTGCACGCCGCCCATATTGGCGAGATCACCCGCACGGTGGCCGACATCGCCGACCAGACCGGTTTGCTGGCCCTGAACGCCGCCATCGAGGCGGCGCGGGCGGGGGACCTGGGCCGGGGATTCGCTGTTGTGGCGGACGAGGTGCGGGCCCTGTCTGAAACATCGGAGAAACGGTCCCGCGACGTGCAGTCCCTGGCCGACGGCATCACCGAGGAGGTGCGCGCCATCGCCGCCCGCATCCGCGCCGCCGCCGCGACGGCCACGGCCGAAGCGGCGGAAGGCCGGGCTGTTTCCATCTTGCTGGAGGATATCCGCGCCGGACTGGCGGCGCTGGTCTCGGGCGCCCAAGCCATCCTGCTGGCGGCGGTGGAGGCGGATACCGCCGCGCGTGAGGCGCAGAAGGGGGCCGAAAGCGTCTCCAGCGCGGCGGAGGAGCAGTCGGCCGCGGCGGCCGAGGCCCAACGCTCTGTGGCGCAGCAAAGCCAGGCGCTGGACCAGAGCCGGGAGGCGGCGGAGGCCCTGGCCGCCCTTTCGGACGGCCTGGGCGACGCCCGCCAGCGCGCCAGCCTGGCGGAGGAGGTTGGGGCCGCGGCGGAACAGTTGTCGGCGGCGGTGCAACAGTTATCCGGCGCCGCCGGTGAAATCCTGATCACCATCAACCAGATCAGCCGCGGCGCCCAGATCCAGGCGGCGTCCACCCAGCAATCCAGCAGTGCCATGGGGCAGATTCACCAGGCGGCCCAGGCCACCAGCGCCAACGCCACCCAGGTGGTGGAGCGCATGGCGCGGTCGCAGGTCTTGCTGGCCGAAGGGCGGGTGGGTGTTGGCAAACTCACCGCCGGGGTCGGGGCCGCGCTGGCGGAGACCCGCGCCGTGGTGGATCTGGTGGACACGCTGGAAGAGTCCGGCCGGCGTATGGAAAAGATCGTCGACGGCATCGCCATCGTGGCCGTGCAGACCACGATGCTGGCCGTCAGCGGCTCGGTCGAGGCAGCGCGCGTGGGCGACCAGGGGGCGGGCTTCGCCGTCGTCTCCACCGACATCCGCGCCCTGGCTCGCGACTCCGGGGAGAACGCCGACCGCGCCAAGGATCTGATCCGCCAGTTTCAGCTTCAGGTCGCCACAGTGCGGCGCGATCTGGAGCACATCGCCGCCGTGGCGGAGGCGGAGGTGCATAAGAACAAGGATATCGATGTGCGGCTGGGGGGAATCGCCGGTTCCGCCCAGGAGCTTCACGCGCTGGGCACCGAGATCGCCCAGGGCGCCGACGCCATCGGCGCGACGGTGGGCCAGGTGCTGAGTGGAGTGCAACAGATCGCAGCCGCGGCGGAACTGGCCGGCGGGGCTGCGATGCAGGCCGCCACCGCCGCGCGGCAGCAGTCGCGCGGGGCCGAGGATCTGGCCGCCGCCATTGAGGAGATCGCGTCGCTGGCAGATGAACTCCAGAAGGGCGAACTCCAGAAGGTCGGGGGATGAGCACACCATCCTCCCGGGGGAGGGCCACTCAGGCAGGGGGACCGCCGCGGGTTCTCACCTTTCGCGTGGGCGCCACCCGGCTGGCGGCCCCCGCCGGTGCGGTGACGGAGGTGCTGCGCCCGCCGCCCATCACCCGCGTGCCGCATGCCCCCGCCTGCCTGATGGGGATAGCGACCGTGCGCGGAGCCGTTGTGCCGGTGATTTCCCTGGCCCGCCTGCTGGAGGGGGATGAGGGGGCGGCCCCCGAGGGCGGCCGTATCCTGCTGTTCGACGCTGGTGAACCTGTGGCCTTGGCGGTCGATGAGGTTGGCACGCTGGCCGACCTGGATACCGCCGGCCCCGGCCCTGATGGCGCCCTGTATACCGACGGGGACGGCGCTGCGCGCCTGATCGACCTGAAAGAGCTGCTGCGGCGGGCCTTTGCCGGTTTGGCCGCGCGGACGCGCCGGGGCAATAGCGGCGCGCGATCCGTTGGGCACCAGGACCGCGCCGCCGTCGATGAACGGGCCTTCTTGGCCTTCGCCCTGGCGGGGCAGAGCTACGCCCTGCCGCTGGCGGAGGTGGCGGAGGCCATCACCGTGCCGGACCATCTGGCCTACCTGCCCGGCAGTGACGCGGCGATGGTCGGGACCGTTTCGCATCGCGGGCGCCTTCTGCCCATCGTCAGCGCCCGCGTCCTTCTTGGCCTGGAAGGTGGTGCGGATGAAGGCCGTGGCGCCCGTGTGGTCGTGGCCCATGGTCCTGGGGGCCACTTGGGCTTGCTGGTGGACCGCCTGACCACCATCTTGCGGGTCCCCGCCGACAGCGTCGCCGCCGTGCCGGCCGTCTTGAACCGTGGCCGGGGCGAGGCGCAGATCCAGTCCCTCTGCCGCCTGCCCGACGGTCGCGGCCTGGTTTCCATCCTGTCCGCCGCACGGCTGTTCCGGCATGAGACGGTGGCCCATCTTCTGGCACAGGGGGCCGCCGAGGATGGCGAGGAAGGGAGTTCCGTCATGGACGCAGTCAACCCCGATGCGGCGGCTGACCGCGTCGTCGTCTTCCACGTAGGGGGCGAGGAATATGGCTTGCCCGTCGACGCGGTGGCGGAAGTTGTGCGCCTGCCCGACACCCTGACCCGCGTTCCCAAGGCGCCCCCTTTCATTGAGGGGGCCATGACCCTTCGCGGTCAGGTCCTGCCCATCATCGACCAGCGCCGCCGCTTCGGTGTGGCCGGGGCTGCCGGGTCGCGGCGCCGGGTGATGGTCACGCGCATCGACGGCACGCTGGCGGGCTTCGCCGTCGATGGCGTGTCGGAGATACTGACCCTGTCCGCCGATCAGACGCGTGAAACGCCGGATCTGGCCCGCGCGGCGGACGGGGGGGAGACACTCTTCACCCGCGTCGCCACCCTGCGCACCCCCGACGGCGCTGACCGCATGATCCTGCTGATCGAGCCGCGGGCCTTGCTCAGCCGGACGGAGCGTGACCTGTTGGCGGCACTGGGCAGGGCGCCGCAGGGGGGCGTTGGCGACCCCGGATCGGCGCCGCCGTGACCCGCGTCCTGATCGTCGATGACAGCGCCCTGATGCGCCGGCTGTTGGGCGACCTGTTCGCCGCCGCGGGCGACTTCGAGGTCGCCACCGCCCGCGACGGCCTGGAGGCTTTGGCGCGGCTGCGCGACTTCGACCCGGAGGTCATCACTCTGGACGTTCACATGCCGCAGATGGACGGCCTCTCCTGCCTGGACCAGATCATGGTGGAGCGGCCCCGGCCGGTGGTGATGGTTTCATCCCTCACCGAAGCCGGCGCGGAGGTGACACTGGAGGCCATGACGCTGGGGGCGGTGGACTTCATCCAGAAGCCCGATGGCGCGATTTCGCTGAAGATGGACCGGTTGGGGCCGGAACTGCTGGACAAGGTGCGGGGGGCGGCGCGCGCGCGGTTGCGCCGGTCCCACCGCCTGGTGGAACGCCTGCGCCGCCAAGCGCAGGGGTGGGATACCCCGGCTGTCGAGGCTGCCAGGCGCCCTCCCGTGCTGGAGGAGGCCGATCCGCTGGACGACCCGCGTCCAGCCGGCAAGCCGGGGGATCCGCCGGGCTTGGTCCTGGTCGGCTGTTCCACCGGTGGGCCGCCCGCCCTGGATGCTTTGCTGGACGGGCTGCCGGCCGATTTCCCGTGGCCGGTGGTGGTGGCGCAGCACATGCCGGCCACCTTCACCGGCGCGCTGGCCCGCCGACTGGACCGGCTATGCCCGCTCACGGTGCGGGAGGTGACGCGGCCTGTCCCTCTGGCTCCTGGCCATGTCTACATCGGCAAGGGCGACGCCGACGTGATCCTGAGCCGGCGCTCCTCGGGCCTGGTGGTGATGCCCACCCCATCCAAGGAGGAATACCGCTGGCATCCCAGCGTCGACCGGCTGGTCGACAGCGCCCTGGATCATGTCGACGCGCGCCGGCTGGTTGGCGTGCTCATGACCGGCATGGGCTATGACGGCGCGGCGGCGATGACCCGGCTGCGCGCGCGGCGGGGACGCACCATCGCCGAGGCCGAGGAGACGGCCGTGGTCTGGGGCATGCCGGGGGAACTGGTCAAGGCGGGCGGCGCCGATGTCGTGGCGCCGCTGGACAAGATCGCGTTCCATCTGCGCGACCTGGTGGGACCATGACCGTCCGCCGCGCCGACGATGGAGAAACGCCGCCGCTGAGCGCGCCGGATCTCGCCCGCTTCTGCGAGTTCCTGTACCTGCGCACCGGTATGCAGTTCGGGGAAAGCAAGCGGTACTACATCGATCGGCGGGTGGCGCAGCGCATGGCCGAGATGGGGGCCGCGACCTTCGAGGATTATTTCACCCGGCTGCGCGCCGATCCGGTGGAATTGGAACACCTGATCAACAGCTTCACCGTCAACGAGACCTATTTCTACCGCGAAGACCATCAGTTGAAGTGCCTCAGCCGCGACATGCTGCCGGACATCGTATCCCGGCGGGGGCCGGGTGACCGGCTGCGTCTCTGGTCCATGCCCTGCGCCACGGGGGAGGAGCCCTATTCCATCGCCATCTGGTTGCTGGAGAACTGGGCCATGGTCGACGCCTATCATGTGGAGATCGTGGCGTCGGACATCGACACCCGCGCCCTGGCGGAGGCGAGGGCGGGCCGCTATGCCGCCAAATCGCTGGCGCGTCTGCCGGTGGAGCTGCGCCAGGATTATTTCCTGCCGGTCGAGGGGAGCGGGGCGGAGCGTTTTCAGATCATCCAGGATCTGCGGGAATCCGTGACCTTCACCAGCGCCAACCTGGTGGATGGGGCGACATTGACGGCGCAAGGCCGCTTCGACGTCATTTTTTGCCGCAACCTGCTGATTTATTTCGACGATCTGTCCCGCCGCCTGGCGGTGGACAACCTTTATGACCGGCTGCTGCCGGGCGGTTACCTCTGCTTGGGGCATTCGGAATCCCTGGCGCGGTTGAGCGACCGCTTCGCCGTCTGCCGCTTCGAGGACGCGGTGGTCTATCAGCGGCCCCGGGAAGGCGTGCAACCGAACCGCGCGCAGGGAACCGCCGCCCATGGATGAACTGCTGGAGCAATTCCTCATCGAGGGGCCGGAACAGGTGCAGCAGGCGGGTGAGGCCCTGCTGGCGCTGGAGGCGCGGCCAGAAGATGCCGCCCTGGTCGACCAGGCCTTCCGCGCCATCCATACCCTGAAGGGGTCGGTGGGCCTGTTCGACCTGCCGGCGATGGCCGAGGTGCTGCATGTCGCCGAGGACCTGCTGGGCGCGCGGCGGGACGGCCGCCTGACCTTATCCCGGGCGGCCACGGATGTCCTGATTGCCGCCACCGGCCAGACGGAACGCTGGCTGGACGCCCTGAGGGTGACAGGGGGGGCGCTTCCCGACGACGCGGGCGACGTGGCGCGTGCCCTGTCGCAGCGCTTACGCGGCTTCCTGGTCCCGGGGACGCCAGTTGCCGGGGCCGACAACGGCCGGGTCGAGGCCGCCCTCTCGGACACTCATTGGGTCGAGAGCCTCTTTCGGGAACAGGCGTCGGATGCGGCGCGCCATTCTGTCGTGACGGCGTTGCGCTACACGCCGGATGCGGGGTGTTATTTCCGCGGAGAGGATCCCATCGCCCTGGCCCGCGCGGTGCCCGATCTGCTGGCCTTTCGGGTTTTCCGCCGGCCCGATGCCCCACCGGCGTCGGACGCCTACGATCCCTATGCCTGCGATTTGGTGGTTGAGCTGCTGTCCGCCGCCCCTGTGGAGGCGGTCAAGGTCCCCTTCCGCTTCATGCCCGACCAGATCCAGGTGCTGAGTTGGTCGCCCCCCTCCCCAGGACCGTCCATCGGCCCGTCCCCGACAGGATTGGAAGGCCCACGCGGGCTGCGCGTGGACGCCAGCCGCGTCGACACCCTGGTGGCGTTGGTGGACGAGTTGGTGGTCGCCAAGAACGCCTTGGCGGACCTGGCGGCCCGTATGGCGGATGGCCTGGCCCCGGACGTGGCGGCCCGGATCATGGGCGATCGCCAGGCGATGCTTGACCGGCTGATCGGCCGGCTGCATCGCACTGTCACGGACATCCGCCTCGTGCCCGTCCTGCCCCTTTTGCGCCGTTTCCCCCGCATGGTGCGTGAGATGGCCGCCGCCATCGGCAAGGAGGCCGACCTGGTTGTGGATGGCCAGGAGGTGCAGGCCGACAAGGGGATCGTGGAGGGGTTGTTCGAACCGCTGACCCATCTGCTGCGCAATGCCGTCGACCACGGCGTCGAGCCGGCGGCGGAGCGGGTCGCGGCGGGTAAGCCCGAACGGGCCCGCATTGGCCTGACCGTGGGGCGGGAAGGCGACCGCATGGTCATCGAGGTCACGGACGACGGGCGTGGCATGGATCCGGACCGTATCCGGCGGACCGCGGCGGCCCGGGGCGTGGTGCCAGCGGCCACGCTGGCCGAACTGCCCGATGACCAGGTGCTGGACCTGGTGTTCCGCCCAGGCTTTTCCACAGCGGAGGCGGTGACCGTCCTGTCGGGGCGCGGGGTGGGAATGGACGCCGTCCGCGCCGCTGTGGGCCGCCTAGGCGGCGGCGTGGGACTGCGGAGCACAGTAGGCGCGGGAACGACGGTGCGGCTGACCCTGCCCATGAATTTGGTGCTGACCAAGGTGCTGGTCGTTTCCGTAGGCGATGATCGCTACGGCCTGCCCTTGGACGGCGTGATCGAGACCGTGCGCGTCACCCGCGACCGCGTCCTGCCCATCCGTGCGGGGCGCGCCTTCGTTCTGCGCGACACGGCGGTTCCCCTCCTGGCGCTGTCCGATCTGCTCGACCAGCCGGCCGACGATGTCAGGGAAGGGGAGGCCGTGCGGGCGGTCATCGTGCGGGTGGATGGTGCGTTGCTGGCGGTGGAGGTTGGTACCTTCCTGGGGCGGCATGACGTGGTGCTGCGTCCCATGGCCGGGTTGTTGGCCGCCATGCCGGGGTTGTTGGGCACCACCCTCCTGGGGGACGGCGGGCTGCTGATGGTGTTGGACCTGCCGGGCCTGATCGCCGCCTTGCACCGTGACGGGGACAGGCTGGGTGGGGGACGGCCATGACGATCATCGTGGACGGCCCCCTCATACGCTTGGCGGGGAACTGCGGCGCGGAGGACGCGGAAATTTTGCTCTCCCGGCTGCAGGAGGCGCCCGAGTCCCAAATCGACGTCAGCGCCAGCCGCCATCTGCATGGTGCCGTGGTGCAAGTTTTTCTCGCTTTGCGGCCAACTGTACGGGGTATGGCCGAGGATGTATTTCTCCGCGACTGGGTCATACCCTGTTTGGCTGCACCGCCATAGTCTTTCGCAGACAAGATTATTGAGGCCGCGATATACATACTGAACCACCGGCGTCCAACGAAAAGACCGATATCTGCCGGGGGGCATAAAATGGCGGATTGGATGAGTTTGGCAGGATGGTTGACATGGGTACTACGGTCTTAATCGTCGATGACAGCAAACTAGCGCGCATCGTTGTCGGTAAGGCTTTGGCGGCGCTGCAACCCACATGGACCAAGGTAGAGGCGGGCAATGCCGACGAGGCCTTGGCCACCCTACAGGACAGGCGGGTGGATCTGGCCGTCCTGGACTTCAACATGCCGGGCCGTAACGGTCTGGAATTGGCTGAACAGCTGCGGCACCGTTATCCAGACATGCCGATCGCGTTGGCCACCGCCAATGTTCAGGATGAAGTGGTGGCCCGTGCCCGCGCGGCCAACGCCACCTTCGTCAGCAAACCCATCACCGAGGACGGCATTCGCGATTTCGTTGCCGGCGCAGCGCTGAAGCTGCGCGCGGTGCATGGATGACCCATAATCCCCAAGCCCTGGATGAGTTGGAAAATGACGCGCTGACCGAACTGGTCAATATCGGGGTCAGCCGCGCGGCAGTCGCCTTGCGCAAGATGGTGGGCAGTCCGGTCATCCTATCGGTGCCGTCGGTGGAAGTGGTGGGGCGCCGGGTGGCGGCCACCCTGATCCGGGAGCGGGAAAGCGACCCGTTGATCGCCGTGCGTCAGGACTTCGCGGGGGCGTTCAGCGGCCGCGCGCTGCTGATTTTCCCCGAGACCAACAGCCTGGAACTGGTCCGCGCCGTCACCCATGACGAGCTGTCGGGGACCGAGATGTTGGACATCGAGGAGGAGGCGCTGGCCGAAACGGGTAACGTCGTTCTCAACGGCTGCCTGGCCACCATGGCCAACATGCTGCAACGGCCCCTGGCCATGTCGCTGCCCCAGGTCTTGCGCGGCGATGGTCAGATTCTGTTCGAACTGTCCGACAGGCCGGACGACAATGGCGTTGTCCTGTTCCTGTACATAAATTTCGCCATCAGCGGCCGTGACATTCGCGGCTACATTGCCATGCTGATGGACCTGCCATCGCTGCAGTCCCTGAAAGAATTGATTAGTGAATTCATCACGCGGGTGGTGGGAACGGATGGCAATGCCGGCTGAGGTTTTCGCCCACGGCTTTAAGGCAGGGGGGCATGCATGAGTGGCCGAGCGGAGGCATTGGTCATGATGGAGCGTGAGGGCAGCGTGCCAACGGAACTGCGCGCCTTATGCGGCCCGCTGCTGGACACGCTGGTGCAATCCGGCATGGCCCTGACCATCACCGACCATCGCCGTCCGGGCGAGCCCCTGGTTTTCGCCAACCCGGCGTTCGAGCGTCTGACCGGCCATGCGGCCGGTGATCTGGCCGGCCGCCCCTTCGGTTTCCTTGCCGCCGCCGATGCCGATCCCGCCGTCCTGTCGGGCATCGAACAGGCCTTGGCCGCCTGCCGGGCCTTGACCGCGGACCTGAGGGTGGTGCGCCGGGACGGCAGCGTGTTCTGGGATCGCGTACGTCTGACTCCAGTGCTGGACGCGCAGGGTATCGCGCCTTACGTCCTTTGGACCCATTCCGACCAGACCCTGGAACTGGCCCGGCTGGAGGTGGAGGCGGAACTTACGGCCAGCCGGCAGGCCCTGGCCGACGCCAAGGAACGGGCGCGCCTGGCCCAGGTGGTCGGGGGCACAGCCGGGGCCTGGGAATGGGACGTGGCCAGCGGGCGATTGTATGCGGATGCCCGTTTCGCCGAGTTGTACGGTTTGGATCCGGTGGAGGCCGGCAACGGGCTGCCCACCGACGCCTTTTTCGATTCCATCCACACCGATGACCGCATGCGCATCCGCATCGCCGTGGCCGGGGTGATGCATGGCGCCGACGTTTTCGCCAAGGATTATCGCGTGGTGGGCCGCGATGGCGCGGTCCACTGGGTTTCCGCCCGCGGCAGCGCCGACCGTCTGGCCGATGGGACGGCTTGCCGGTTCCGCGGCGTGCTGGCTGATGTCACCGAGCAGAAGCGGGTCGAAGAGCAGTTGCGCGTCGCGCAAACCGCCGGCGGTGTGGGAACGTTCGAGTACATCAGCGGCTTCGGCACCGTTTCGGTATCGGAACAGTTCTGTCTTTTGCTGGGCCTGCACCCCACCACGGCGTTGCCGGTGCGCACCGTCAACGCCGTGGTCCATCCCGACGATGCCCCGCTGATCACCAGCATGGACAGCGGGGAGACGGCGCCGCCGTATCGTGAATTCCGCGTCCGGCGCCCCGATACCGGGGAGGTCCGTTGGCTGGCCCAGCGGGGTGAGCACCGGCGCGATGGCCAGCGGGATCGCGATGGCCGCCAAGGCCCAGGTAGCCGATTCATCGGCGTCATTTACGACATCACCGCGTCCAAGGATGCGGAGGAGAAGCTGCGCCAGTTCGCGGAGACGCTGGAGGCGCGGGTGGAGGAGCGGACGCGGGAACGCGACCGCGTCTGGAACAACTCCCGCGACCTGCTGGTGATCATCGGCGCCGATGGCGTCTGCCGGTCGGCCAGCCCCTCCTGGACGGCCATCCTGGGATACGACGTGGATGAGGTGAAGGGCCGGCAGGTGCAGGGCTTCGTTCATCCCGAGGATCTTGCCGTCACGGAGGACGCGCTGAGCGGCGCCATCCATGACCAGAACCTGACCAATTTCGAGAACCGCCTGCTGCACAAGGACGGCAGCTTACGGTGGGTTTCCTGGAACACCTCGAAGGAGGGCGACCTGGTTTACGCCTATGGTCGCGACATCACCGAGGACAAGCAGCGCGCCGACACCTTGCGCCAGACCGAGGAACAGCTGCGCCAGGCCCAGAAGATGGAGGCCGTGGGCCAACTGACAGGCGGCTTGGCCCACGACTTCAACAACATGCTGATGGGGGTCATCGGCGGCCTGGATATCGTGCGCCGCCGCATTTCCCAAGGGCGGCTGAGCGACCTGGACCGGTTCATGGACGCGTCCATGGCCTCCGCCCAGCGGGCGGCGGCCTTGACCCATCGCCTGCTGGCGTTCTCCCGCCAGCAATCGCTGGACCCGAAGCCCATCGACGTCAATGGCCTGGTGCGATCCATGGAGGATCTGCTGCGCCGCACCTTGGGCGAACAGATTGAGCTGCGCGTCGGCATGGCGGAAAACCTGGTGGCGGCGCGCAGTGACGCGAACCAGTTGGAAAGCGCCATCCTGAACCTGGCCATCAACGCCCGCGATGCCATGCCGGACGGCGGCATCCTGACCATAGAGACGGGGAGGGCCACGCTGGACCGGGCCTACGCCGCCCGCCATGACGGGCTGACGGCAGGGGACTACATCATGATCCGGGTCAGCGACACCGGCATGGGCATGCCCCCGGATGTGGTCGCCAAGGCCTTCGATCCCTTCTTCACCACCAAGCCCATCGGCCAGGGAACCGGCCTGGGGCTCTCCATGATCTACGGCTTCGTCAAGCAGACGGGCGGCCACGTGCGCATCGACAGTGAGATGTGGCGCGGCACGGCCATCACCCTGTACCTGCCCTGTGATGGCGGGGACGACGCCCATGAGGCCGGCATGGCCGGCATGGGGGAGACGCCGGAAGGGGCGGGGGAGATCGTGCTGGTGGTGGAGGACGACGAGTCCGTCCGCCTGCTGGTCCTGGATGTGTTGCAGGAGCTGGGCTACACGGCGCTTCACGCCGCCGATGGACGCGGCGCCTTGAGCGTCATCGAATCGTCCAGCCAGATCGACCTGCTGATCACCGATGTGGGCCTGCCCGGCCTGAACGGACGGCAGCTGGCGGAGATCGCGCGGCGGCGGCGGCCGGATCTGCCGGTGTTGTTCGTTACCGGCTATGCCGCCAATGCCGCCGTACGCGGCGATTTCCTGGATGAGGGCATGGACATGGTGATGAAGCCGTTCGCCATGGACGAGCTGGCGGCCAAGATCCGCGGCATCCTGGAGGTGCGGCAGCGTACTTTCTGAGCCCTCCCATTATAGCGCGCATAAACTGATTTAATGTTGCGCGCAGGTTGCAAACTCGGCCTCTTTCCGCCATACCTTTGACGGATAACGCGGGTATGGGGGACGAGATGCGCGGGAACGGGGTGGTTTGGGCGACGGCCTTGATGATGCTGGCGGGCTGCGCCGCGACCGGGCAGGGCCCTGCTGTTTCGCAGTCCGGGGCCAACACCACACCGACGCAGTTGTTCGCCCGCTCCCTGAACGCGGCGGCGGTTGCCCGGCCCGACCTGATCGGACCCGATCTGGTGCGCCTGGTCCCCGACAATACCCGGCTGACGTGGCGTGACGGCCCCCATGGCCGCCAGGTGCTGGTGGCGTCGACCATGGCGACGGCGGCCTATGAGAAATATTACGCCGGCAAGACGGGCGGTACGTCGCCTGCGAGCTGGGGGACCATGTGGGTCACGGCCGTGCCGCAGTTGCACGACTTTTGCGCGGGCGTCGCCGGTGATGCCACCGCCAAGGCGGACCGGGTGAAGCAGTATCTGGGCCTGGATCCCACCCGGGACTATTCGGAGGTGGTGGAGATGTGGGTGGCGCCGGAGGACTTGGCGCGTCCCTGTCCCGACATGGACGTCACGGCCGCCCACTGCACCCTCGATTCCTCATCCACCGTGGCCCGGCCCGAGTGTGCGGCGGGGGACGCCACCTGCCTGGAAAAGCAAGGCTACTGGGACTGGTTCGCCCGCAACATGCGCGTGAACTATGTGGAGGGCGGCGCCCCCTGGACCCGCCTGGGCTATACCTATGACTGGCATCCCCAGGCCGGCGCGCCGGATGGCGCCGTGCGGTATGGCGCCAGCGAGTTTATCCTGAAGCCCAGCCGCGCCTATGAGATCCGCGCGGCCTATACGCTGGGCGACTATTGCCGTAAACCCGGCACGTGACGCGCGGCCGCGAACCTCATTCCGGTAGCAAGGGGGGCGCGGAGCGGCGGGCGGTGAGCGTCGCGCCGATGGAGGCCGCCATGATGATGGCGATGGCCGCCCAATGGGCGGGCGACAGCGCCTCCCCCAGCAGCAGCATGGCCATCAGCGCGCCCACCGCCGGTTCAGCGCTGGTCAGCGTACCGAAGGTGGGCGCCGGCAGGCGCCGCATGGCGAACATCTCCAGCGTGTAGGGCAGGGCGCTGGACAGCGCCCCGACCATGACGGCGCTGCCCAGGATGGCGGGCTGGAACAGGGTGGCGGCGCCGGTCTTGACCAGGCCAACCGGCAACACCAGCGAAGCCGCGACCAGGGTGCCGATGGCCGTCACCTGGGTGCCATGGGCGGTCCCGACCTTCTTGCCGGTCACGATATAGAGCGCCCAGAACAGGCCCGCGCCCAGCGCGTAGGCAATACCGCCCGGGTCCAGTTCGGCTGTCGCCCGCTCCATCGGCAACAGTAGCATCAGGCCCAGGATGGCAAGCCCGATCCACAGGAAGTCGGCTCTGCGGCGGGATGAGAGCATCGCCAGGCCCAGCGGTCCCGTGAACTCCAGCGCGATGGCCACCCCGACCGGGATGGTTTGCAAGGACTGGTAGAACAGGGAATTCATAAAGGCCATGGCGCCGCCATAGGCCAGCAGCGGCCCCCAGTCGGCCCGCGTCAGGCGCAGCCGCCAGGGCCGCAGCAGCAGCGTCAGCATGATGGCGGCCGTGGTCAAGCGCAGCGCCGTGGTGCCCTGCGCGCCGGTCACCGGGAACAACGTCTTGGCGATGGAGGCGCCGGTGGTGACCGACACCATGGCGGCGAACAAGGCGGCCATGGGCAGGAAGGAGGACAGGCGGCTCAATCCCGTGGGCGGGGGCAGGACGGCATCGTGGGACATGGGGGAAACCGACGGACGAGGGGCGACGCGAGGACAATTTTGCGCCATAGTTTAGCGGTCGGCAGCGCCCAAACGTGTCATTTATTGGCGTATGGCGATAATATTTATCGCTCAATGCCTTCTTCGGCGCCCCAGCAAGCGGATGCCCATGCCAGACCACGACCTGGACGCCATCGACCATAAACTGTTGGAGCAGTTGCAGGCCGACAGCCGCGTGCCCATGCCGGTTCTGGCGGAACGGGTTGGGCTGTCGGGGCCCGCCTGCTATCGCCGTATTCGCCGCCTGCGCGAGGTTGGCGCCATTGAGCGCGAGATCGCCATCGTCCGCCCGCGCACCTTGGGCTGGCCCCTGACCATGGTGGTGCTGGTGACCTTGGAGCGGGATAGCGGCCGCGCCAGCGATGCCGGCGGCGGCCACGCCATCGATCAGTTCATGCGCAAGATCGCCACCGTACCGGAGGTGGTGGAGGCCTGGTACGTCACGGGCGACCATGACTTCGCCTTGCGCATCGTCGCCCGCGATATGGAAGGATACGATGAACTGACGCGGCGCATCCTGTTGGATGATGAGAATGTGAGGAATTTCAAAACTTTGGTCGTAATGCGGCAAGCCAAGGCGCTGAGCCCGGTACCGGCCGAGAGCACTGTCCGATAATTTTCCATAAGATAGATTATCGGTCTATGGTTTGTAGGCGGGGTGGGTCAATCCCGAAGTGCGACATTCCAATGCTACTGGCCGGAGCTGCGGCCCCGCTTGCGCAAGCGTCGCGCGGACGGTTGCATGGTGTCGCCCGTTCCACTGGACGCACTATAATTCTGCAACGGTCGCAATTATTTAATCATTTTTAAAAAATAATTTATCGCCCGCCGCTTATACGTCCCGCGCATCGCCTACCCCTCCTGACAGGATGAATTTGACGATGTCCCGGAGCGTTCTGCTGCGCCGCACCGCCGTGCCGCTGATTTTCTGCCTTGTTCCCTTCATCGCCCGCGCGGATGAGACGCCGGCAGCGGTGGATCAGATTCAGGAGGTGGTCGTCACCGGCTATGGCCATAGCCTGCAGACGGCCAGCGAGGTCAAGCGCGAGGCGGACCAGGTGGTGGACTCGGTGTCGGCCGAGGACATCGGCAAGTTCCCCAACCAGAACGTGGCGGAGGCGCTGCAGCTGGTCACCGGCATCACCATGACCCGCAGCCGCAGCGAGGGCTTGGACATCGCCGTCCGGGGCTTCGCCTCCAACTTCCAGACCACGCAGCTGAATGGCCGCAGCATCGCGGTGAACGAAAACGTGGAGAACGGCGGCGTGAACGGCCGCCAGTTCCGCTATGACGTCCTGCCGTCCGAACTGGTGTCCCGCATCGACGTGCAGAAGTCGCCCACCGCCGACATGAACGAGGGCGCCATCGGCGGCAACATCAACGTCCTGACCTTCCACCCCTTCGACCTGGGCACCACCGCCAGCGTCAACGCCCAGGGCAGCTATTCCGACCTGCGCGACCGCATCGACCCGTCCGTGTCCGGCATCGCCTCGTGGGTGAACGCCAACCGGGACCTGGGCGTGCTGCTGGCCGCCTCCTATATGGAGCGGTCGGTGCGGCAGGATCGCGAGTACAGCACGGGCTGGCAGATCACCAAGGCCTGGGACCCCTACTTCGGCGGCGACACCTGGACCCCCACCCGCATCCGCCCGACCATCGAGCAGGAGGATCGCCGCCGCTACACGGTCGATGGCGCCTTGCAGTGGCAGCCCAATGACCATTGGGAAACCAATGTCGACGTGCTGTTCTCCCGTCTCAAGGACAATTACGACGAATATGGCATCGACTTCTATCCGGGCGACAGCGCGGTGAAGCCGGCGGCGGGCACCTTCACCGTCGCTGACGGCACCATGGTGCGCGGTACCTTCAATAACGTCTTCACCATGGCGTCCCGCGAGACGTCCGGCCAGCGGCACGACCTGTTCGTCGCCGGCCTGAACCAGAAATGGACCGACGGTCCCTGGACGGTGGACGGCGATTTCTCCTACTCCTCCGCGCACAGCGTCACCGATGACCCCATCCACCGCAGCCGTTTGCAGGTCTACCTGCCGCTGACCATGGATTTCACCCGGGGGTACGAGGCCGCCTATGACCTGGTCACCCCGGTCAACCTCAACAGCCCGTCCAGCTTTGTCGGCCGCCGCCTGGAATACCGGGATGAGGACAGCAAGGATTACGATTGGGGTGGCCGCCTGGACGTCACCCGCGACCTGAACGTGGGCCCCCTGTCCAGCCTCGTGCTGGGTGGGGAATACCGGGAGCGGGAGCGTGACTATTTTCGCCGCGACCTGGTGAGCGAGGCGGGGGTCAAGGGTGTCGCCGGCGGGGCCTTCCCCTCCTCCTTGTTCGAATCCTTCCCCTATTCCGACTTCATGAGCGGCTTCAGCGGCAACTTCCCGCGCACCTGGCTGGTGCCCAACGGCCGCGCCTTCTTCGCCAACTACTTCGACAATTCGCTACTGAACGCGCCGCTGACGGCCGCCGACCTGGCCAACGGCTTCAAGGTCACGGAAGAGACCCTGGCGGGCTATGGCCGGCTGAACATGAAGACGTTCCTGGCGGGCATTCCGCTGACCGGCAACGCCGGCCTGCGCGTGGTGGACACCAAGCAGGTTTCCAGCGGCTACGCCACCAACGGCGTCACCGCGACGCCAGTGCGCTATGAGAAGAACTACACCGACCTGCTGCCCAGCATGAACCTTAAGGCCGACCTGACCGACGATCTGGTCTCGCGCTTCAGCGTGGCGCGGGTGCTGACCCGGCCGAACCTGGGCGACATCGCGCCCCGCCTCAGCATCTCCAACGACGCGCCGACCGGCAGCGGCGGCAACCCCAACCTGTCCCCGTACATGGCGACCCAGTACGACGCCACGCTGGAATGGTACTTCCGCAAGGACGCGTCGCTGACCGGCGGCGTGTTCTACAAGCAGCTGGACAGCTACATCACCGCCAAGAACACCGAGATCAACATCCCCGGCCGGGGTGACATCCGCATCACCACCCTGGCCAATGGTGGCAACGCGGAGGTCCGGGGCTTCGAACTGGCCTATCAGCAGGTCATGACCTTCCTGCCCGCCCCCTTTGATGGCCTGGGGCTGCAGGCGAACTTCACCCACGCCGACGTGACAACCCTGTTCGTCACCGGGACCCGCACCGTCCGGGACCAGCTGCCCGGCCTGTCCAACAACAGCTACAACCTCGTGGGCTTCTACGACTACGGCCCCTTCGGCGCCCGCCTCAGCTATTCCTGGCGCAGCGCGTACATGAGCGGGTTCGGCAACGAGGTCAGCTCCGACACCAATGTCGACGCCTACGGCACGCTGGACGCCAGCCTCAGCTATGCCGTGACGGACAACATCACGCTGACCCTGGAGGGTACCAACCTGTTGGGTGCCGCCCTGTACAACTATGGCAACACCCCCACCCAGGCGCGGGAAATCTACTACTACGGCCGGCGCTATACCGCCGGCGTCCGCGCCAAGTTTTAATCGCGCCGAGTTCTGACCGGCTGGCATCCGGTCACGCCGCCCCCGTCATCGGGGGCGGCGCCCTGCCCTCGGCATAGGTGTCAGGTGGCCTTCACGGCGTCAATCAGCATGGCGACAAAGGCGGTCACCTTGGCCGGCCTGTAGCGTGCCGGGGGATAGACGGCGTAAATGCCGCCGGCGGGCAAGTCCCACTCCGGCAGAAGCCGCACCAGGCTGCCAGCCTTGAGATCATCGGCGACTAGGTAGTCGGGCAATATGGACATGCCCCCGCCGGCCCGGGTCGCTGCCAGAACGGCGGGCGTGACGTTCATGCTCACCGCGGCCCTCATGGGGACGGCACGCCGCTCCAGGTCGTTGCGTGAAAAATGCCACAGCAACGGATCGCGAAGCGCGGTGTTGGCGATGAATGGCCAGGAGGGCAGCGCGTCCGGATCCGTCGCGGTGACCTTGTCGGCCAAGGCCGGCGCGGCCACCAGGACTTGGCGGAACGCCCCGATGCGCCGGGCCTGCAGGCTGGAACCATCCAGCCACCCCACCCGGATCGACAGGTCGATCTGTTCCTGGACAAGGTCCAGTTTCGCATCGGCGATGATCAAGTCTACGGCGCAGGTTGGATAACGGGCGGTGAAGCGGCCCACCAGCGGGGCAACGACGTTGCACCCGTAATCGTTGGGCGCCGTGACGCGGAGCGTGCCGCTGGGGATGCTGTTCGACTGCGCCAGTTCGCTGAACGCGATGTCGGCCTCCCGCAGGATCATGACGCAGCGGGCATGCAGGGTGCGGCCCGCCTCTGTCGGCTCCACCCGCCGCGTCGTGCGGATCAGCAGGCTGGTCCCGACCTCGGCCTCTAGTCGGGCGACCTGCTGGCTGACCACCGTTTTCGTCACACCCAGCCGCTCCGCCGCCCGGGTGAAGGACCCAGTGTCGACCACCGCCGCGAAGTAGGCCAGGCGGTTGAGGTTGACCGCTTCCGGCATGAACTGAACCCATATTGTAAGCTAGTGACATACACTCTGTATCATTATCTCGACTTTCCGTTTCAATCAATCCTCCTATCCTGGACGGAAGGAGACTTAGATTGCCCCCTCGAATCCCCCTTACCTATTTGTTCGATCCCTTGTGCGGCTGGTGCTACGGCGCCTCGGCGGCGTTGGACCAGATACGCGCGCGGCCCGATATCGCGCTGGTGCTGGCCCCCACCGGCCTGTTCGCGGGCGAGGGTGCCCGCCCGCTGGACGACGGGTTCGCCACCTATGCCTGGGCCAACGACCAGCGCATCGCCCGCCTGACCGGGTTGCCGTTCAGCGACCGCTATCGGACCAAGGTATTGGGTGACCGTCGTGCCCTGCTGGACTCCGCCCCGGCGACCTTGGCCTTGACCGCCGTGCATCTCACGCGGCCGGACCAGGAATTTGACGCGCTCAAGGCGATGCAACAGGCGCGCTATGTCGATGGCCGGGACAATACCGACCTGCCGATCTTGGCCAACATTCTGGCGGACCTCGGGCTGCATGAGGCGGCACGACGCCTGACGGCGCCCGATGAGGCGCTGGTGTCGGCCTATCACCAGCGTATCGCCGCCAGTCGCGCCGACATGCACGCCTTCAACCTTGAGGGGGTTCCCGCCCTGCTTGTCGGCGAAGGCTCCACCCGGCGACGTCTGAAGGCGGACGCCCTGTTCGGCCTTGTCGAAGCCCTGATCGCCGACATCCGCGCCCAATGATGCGGATGGGCTTCAGTCGCCGCACGATCCTTGCCGCCACCGCGGCGGCCGCGGGTCTTACCGCCGCGGGGCGAAGCCCCGCCCATTCAGGGATCGCATCCATGGCAAAGATTAAAAACGTCGTCCTGGTTCATGGCGCCTTCGCCGATGGATCGAGTTGGGCGGAGGTCATCGTCCGCCTTCAAGCCCTGGGCTATACGGTCACGGCGGTCCAAAACCCCCTCACCTCCCTGGCCGACGACGTCGCCGCCACCCGCCGTGTGTTGAAGCGGCAGGATGGCCCGGTCGTCCTGGTTGGACACAGCTGGGGGGGCGCGGTCATTACCGAGGCGGGCACCGACCCGAATGTCGCCGCCTTGGTTTATGTTTCAGCGCTGGCGCCCGATCAGGGCGAGGCGGTGATGGACCTGCAACGCCATGGCCCTCCCTCCCCAGGGATGCAGGGGGCGAAGCCGGACGCGGACGGTCTGCTTTGGTTCGATCCCGGCGCCTATCATGACGCGCTGGCGGCTGACGTGCATCCTGAAAGGGCGCAGTTGCTGGCCGCCACGCAGCAGCCCGTGGCAGGGCGCTGCTTCGCGGAAAAATTATCAGGGGCGGCTTGGCGTGATAAACCGTCCTGGTATCTGCTGTCCCAGGATGATCGCGCCCTGGCGCCTGAACTGCAGTCGTGGATGGCCCAGCGCATGAAGGCGTCGGTGGTGACTGTCACCTCCAGCCATATGTCGCTGATTTCGCATGCCGACGACGTGGTGCGGCTGGTGGAAAGGGCCGCACAGGCGGGTTAGTTTGGCGCACGCGCCCCATCATCAAAGACGGCCCCCTCCATCATCGCCGGCATCTCCTCAGCCAGGAAATCGAGGAAGGCCCGCACCGCCGGCACCATGCCCCGGCGGGACGGAAAGACGGCATGAAGCTCATGAGGCGCCATTCGGTGGTCCGGCAGGAGCACCGCCAAGCGCCCGTCGGCCAGCGCGGGCCCGCAAAGATGGGCAGGCAGCTGGGCCACGCCCAAACCCGCCGTCGTGGCTTGTTCCAATATCTGGACGTCGTCGGTGATAAGGGCAGGCACATATTCCACCTCCACCCCCATCCCGTTGGGCGCCTTGAGGTGCCAGAAGTTGCGCTCCCCCCTCACGCCGGCGGGGCCTAGACCGGTGACGCCGCTCAGGGCCGCCGGGGCGTCGAAGGGGCCGTTCCGTTGAATGAAGGACGGACTTGCCACCAGCAGCTGGGGGCTGGAGCCCAGGCGACGCATCACGAGATGGGAATCCTCAAGGCTGGACCGGATGCGCAGGGCGATGTCGACGCCTTCGCCGATGACATCGACCCGGCGGTTGGTCAGGTCCAGTTCCACCTGGACCGCGGGATGCATCCGCATGAACTTGGCCAGCACCGGCGCCAGGAACAAATGCGCCACCCCGATGGGGCTGCTTATCCGCAGGCGCCCGGAGGGCTGTTCATTGGCCTGCTCCGCCAGTTCCAGCGCCGCCCGTGCCGCCTGGGTCATCGCAAGGCAATGCGTATGAAAGGCTAGCCCCACGGCCGTCATTTGCACCGCGCGTGTCGATCGCTGCAGCAACCTCACCCCCAGCCGCGCCTCCAGCTCAGCCACCCGCCGGCTGACCTTCGACTTCGGAACGCCCAGGGCCAGTGCCGCGGCGGAAAAGCTGCCGTGTGACGCCACGGCGGCGAAAAAGGCCAGATCGTTCAGGTCCTCCACAACCGCCTCCCATACCCGGAAACTGTCCTATCTATAGGACAATATATCCTGACATAAGCGGCTAATGGAACGGTGAGGAGGACGCTATTTTCAGCGCATGCCCAATCCACTGGAGAGCACCATGCGCATCCTGCACATCGATTCCAGCTTCATGAACGACACGTCGGGATCCCGCGACCTGTCGGCGGCCCTGGTCACGGCGCTGCGGGACCGGCATCCCGGCGCCGACGTGGTTCGCCGCGATCTTGTCCGGCACGCGATCCCGCATCTGGATGCCCCCATCGCCGCTGGCTTCCGCGAGATCGGCCTTGCCACCTTCGATACCGCCACGCTGGCGGAACACAAGCGTTCCGCCGACCTTGTGCAGGAACTGCTGACCAGCGACATCATCGTCATTGGCGCGCCGATGTATAATTTCTCGATCCCGACACAGTTGAAGGCCTGGATCGACCGCGTCGTTCAACCCGCGCGCACCTTCAAATACACAGCCACGGGGCCCATCGGCCTGGGCGGCGGGCGGCGTGTCATCGTCGTTTCCACCCGGGGCGGGTTCTATGAGAACACCCCTCTTGCCGCCCTGGACTTCCAGGAAAGTTACCTGAAGGCGGTTTTCGGCTTCATGGGCATCCACGACGTTGAAATCCTGCGAGCCGAGGGGATGAGCCGGGGACCGGAGGCCCGCACCCGGGCCATGAGCGCGGCGCGTGCCGGCATCGCCAATATCGTCGCCGCCGCCTGACCTTCCCGTTCCATCGCGAGGAAACATCATGATTTACGCGGTCACCCTGACCTATCGCCGCCCCGTCGAGGACATCAACCCGCACCTCGACACCCACCGCGACTGGCTGGTCGCCTTGGGCCATGCCGGCCACCTCATCGCCGCGGGACCACTGGAAGACGGCAGCGGGGGCGTCGTCCTGCTCCACTGCCGGGATCAGGAAGAAGTGGCCGACCTCCTCAGCCGGGATTCCTTCCATGTCCATCGGCTGGTCGACTATGACACCCGGGCCTTCCTACCCAAACTGCGGGCCGATGATTTCCCGGAACGCTGGGCCGTAGGTGCCAAGCCGATAGCGTCGCGCCCGTGATGACCTTGGACGCCCCCAAACGCTCCTGGCGTTCAGGGGGGCGATAACACCAGGTCATCATAACCCAAGGCGTTCCGCAGACGGGCTACGGCGACACGGGCCCCGGTGATGACGACATCGGGGCCCTCGACGCGCAGTTCCACCGCATTTTCCCCAGAATCCGGCCATCTCATATACCAGGGTACCGACAGACGATAGAGGGTGCGGCCAGCGGTGTGTTCGGTGGCCTGATACCGGATGCCTGCCAGGATGTCGGGAGCCCTGTTGAAAATGATGCCGGGACGTGCGGCGGCTAGCCGCCATTGGCAGGGCATGACCCGGTACGCCAGTCGCAAGGAGCCGATGAGCGAGCCTATAACTGTCCAGGCGATGATATCCACGGGCAGAGGATCATGGCCGCGAAGCTGCGTCAGACCGTTGAGGATCAGCATGCCGGCCAGGGTGGAGGCGGACACGCAGGCGACATAGCTCAGGAATTGGCGGAATGACTGGAAGAGCAGGACCCGCCGCCACGGCGGCATGAGACAGTGTATGGTGGTCGGGGCTTCCATAATGGCCAGACGATCCGTCCTGTGCGATCGCGTCCCTGAACTTTCCACAACTGTGGCGTGGGGACGGCGCGGAGACAAGCACTCAAACGTCTCAACCCCATGCGGCGAAATGGCGCTTGCTTGAGCGGCAGCCGCCCGCCGGCCCTCACGCCTGTCGCAACGCCCGTTGCACATGGCGTACGGCGATGCGGGCACCGGTGATCGTGATGTCACCACCCTGGACGCGCACCTCGACCGCGCACTCCCGCCACCGCAGCCAGGCCAGCGACCGGGGCAAGGCCAAGCGGTAGAGGGTCCTCCCCTGCGACCGGTCGTCCGGCAGGTAGTCGATCCCGGCCAGGATGCGGGCGATGCGGTCCGCCATCAGGTCGGGGAAGGCGACGGTGACGCGCCAGCGGAGGGGCTGCACCTCGTACGGCACCCGCAGCGACACGGCGAGGCAGAAGGCCAGCGTCCCCGCCAGGATGTCAGGCGGAATGGTCTGTTGCCCCAGCAGCCGGGGCAGGCCCACGAACAGGAAAAGCCCGGCGGCGATGCTCGCCCCGGTACCCGCCGTGTAGGACAGCAGCTGGTGCGGAGACTGGAAGATCAGGAATTGGCGCCAGGCCGGCAGAACGTTCTGCATGGTCGGATTCCCCAAGGTCGCCATCCCCCGCCCGCAAAAAGGCGCGCGGGGGATGGCGAAGAATGTGGAAGATGCGGGTGAGCCTTAGGCCGGCAGGATGTCCCAACGGGCCTTGTTGAACTGCCGGATCAGGTTGGGGTCCATGTTGGTATGCTGGGCCACCAGTTCCGGCGGCGTGCAGGCCAGCCATTGCGCCAGCGACACCTCCTGGAAGCGGTCGGCCTTGAAGATCTCCAGGAACACAAGGTCTTCGGTGCCGGTGTTCTGGACGTAATGGCCAAAGCTTTTCTTGACGTAGCCCAGGTCACCGGGGCGGAAGTCGGCCGTCTGGGCGCGCGGGCCGGTGTTGAACACCGTCATGCGGCCCTGCCCCTTCAGGTAATACTGCCACTCGTCGGCGTTGGGGTGCCAATGCAGCTCGCGCAGCCCGCCCGGCTTGATGGTGACCAGCGCGGCGGCGATGGTCTTGCTGACGGGGAAGTTGCGGGTGTCCACCACCTTGACCGAGCCGCCCTTGGTGACGCGGGTGGGCTTCATGGAACCCATGGAGAAGGTGAACTCGAACTCCGGCTCACCATCCGGCGAACGCACGGCCTTCTGCACCTCTTCCAGCGGCGGGATCGGGTCCTTGGCCTGGTAGATCCAGAGGTCATCAACGGGGATGTTCTTGAAGGCGCTCTGCGGCAGACCGAAATTATCGGCCAGGACCTCGGGCGGGGTGTGGGCCATCCATTCCGTCAGCAGCAGGGTGTTGAACTCCGACGCGCGGCCGTTGTCGAACACCAGGGTGAACTCGCCGCCGCTGGTCCCGATCCCTTGCAGGGAGTGCGGCAGGCCCGGCGGGAAGTACCACAGGTCCCCCTCCTTCACGTCGCGCACGGCCGGCCGGCCGTCGGCGTCAATGACGGTGATGCGGCACTTGCCATCGGTCATCACCGCCCATTCGGCCTGCTGGTGCCAGTGCAGCTCACGCACGCCCCCCGGCCCCAGACGCATGTTCACGCCCGACACCGCCTCGGAAATGGCGAAGTCGGCTTGCGTCACCTCGCGCGCCCAACCGCCATCCTGGATGCGCTTGTGCGCGTTGTTGAAGGAGGCCCAGAACAGGTCCATGCCGGCCACATCGGTGGCGGGCGGGTCCTGGAAAGAGGGGAACTGGTTGGCCAGGGCCGGATTTTGCGGCCCCGGTTCCTGACCGGCGATGGGGTTGCTGAGGTTGACGCGGCCCTGGGCCGGGCGGTCGGGGTTGCCGAAGGTGGCGGCGCCGGCGGAATTTGCCGCCGCTGCTGCGGCGGCGACGGCGCCGGCCGCGATGATGTTGCGCCTGGTGAAATCTGTCATGAGGGATACCTCGGGCAAGGCAGGGCAGTGCCCTTCCGCCGAACCCAGAGCAGGGGCGCGGGCGGGTTAAGGGCCGCCATGTTCTTCTGGGACGATTTGTCGCCGGGCCAGCGGTCATCAATTCCAATGACTTGCTGCCGACACGCCCAATATGGATAGGTCTGCGGACGATGTGCAGAAATAACAGTTATTACTGAGCGGAATGATCGGTGTTCGACATCAACCAGTTACGCACCTTCCTGGCCGTCGCGGACACGCGGCACTTCACGGCGGCGGGGACCGCGCTGGGTATCAGCCAGTCCACCGTCAGCCAGCATATCCGCCGGCTGGAGGCCGCCTGCGGCCGCCAACTGTTCGAGCGTGACACCCACACCGTGGAACTGACGGCGGACGGCACGGTCCTGGCCGAACTGGCGCGCGACATCGTGGGACTCAGCCGCCAGGCGGCGGATTATTTCGCCGATAGCGCGCCGCGCGGCCGGGTGCGGCTGGGCGTATCGGACGACCTGACCCTGACGCGCCTGGCCGACCTGTTGCGCGACGTCGGCCGTGCCAATCCTAATCTAAGCGTCGAGCTGACGGTGGGGCTGACCAGCCTGCTGTATCAGAAGCTGGATGCCGGCCGCCTTGACCTGGTGTTCGCCAAGCGCCAACCGGGGGATGATCGCGGCACGCTGATCCACCGGGAACGTCTGGCCTGGCTGGCCCACCGGGAGTTCGCGCTGGGCGGCGAGGAAGCGGTGCCCCTGGTGCTTTACCCCAACGCCTCCATCACCAGCACATTGGCGATGGAGGCGTTGAACGGCGCGCGGCGGTCCTGGTTCGTCGCCTGCTCCAGCGAGACGCTGGCGGGCTTGCGCGCCGGCGCCCAGGCTGGCCTGGGGGTCATGGCGCAATCGCCGCTTTTGATGCGGGCGCCCGGTTCCGACCTGGTGGACATGGGGACCAGCGGCGCCCTGCCCCTGTTGGCGGAGGTGGAGTTCGTCGTGCTGGGCCGCAGCCGCCGGCTGCAAGGGGCACCGGCGGCCCTGGCCGACCTGATCGTGGAAAAGGGACCTGGCCTTTGGGCCTGATCAGGTCCGCGCGGTGACGCGCAGGCGCCCAGCCTCCACCACGGCGGCCAGATGCTCGTAGGTCGGCACCGTGGGATGGGGGGTGTCCAGCGGGGCGTGATGGGTGGCGGTAATGACGGCCACGGCGGCGCCGGCCGCCTCCCCCGCCGCGATGCCGGCCGGCGCATCCTCCCACACCAGGCAATCCTGCGGTGCGACCTCCAACCGCCGCGCGGCCAGCAGGAAGGGATCGGGGGCGGGTTTGCCCCGGCTGACGTCGTCGGCGGTGATGATCACCGGCGGCGGCGCCAGGCCGGCCGCCCCCAGCCGCGCCAGGGCCAGGTCGCGCGGGGCCGAGGTGACGATGGCCCAGCGCGTCGGTGGCAGGGTTGCCAGGAAAGCGGGCGCGCCGGGTATGGCGACCGTCCCCTCCACATCCTCGATCTCCGCCAGCGTCAGCAGTGCCGCCTCCGCCTCCACATCCGTGCCGGGGGGACTCCAGCGCCGGATGGTTTCCACCGCCCGCACGCCGTGCATGGTGGCCAGCACCGGTGCCGGGTCCAGACCATGACGCGCCGCCCAGCGGGACCAGGCGCGATTGGCGGCGGCGATGCTGTCCACCAAGGTGCCGTCCATGTCGAACAGGAAGGCGGCGAAGCGGCGGTCGGCGTGGGGTACGCTGGGGGGAACGGCGGGCATGCAGGGCTTTCTTCGGATCATCCGGGCGGATGCCATCCTGCGGTGCCCGCCGCCCCACTGTCGACGCCCATGCTTGCTGGGCACCGGTTCGTTCCCAGGGGCTTGCTTTTCGGGATCGGGATCACACCGGCAGCGGGTTCGCCCCCGACAGACGCTCCCGCCCATGGGGGGCGGTGAGGTCCTGCACCGGGCCCGCGGGGACGATCCCGGTGGGATTGATGGTGCGGTGGCTTTCGTAATAGTGGCCCTTGATGTGCTGGAAGTTCACGGTCCCGGACACGCCCGGCAGTTGGTAGAGATCCCGCAGATAGGCCGACAGGTTCGGGTAGTCGGCGATGCGGCGGATGTTGCATTTGAAATGGCCGACATAGACCGGATCGAACCGCACCAGGGTGGTGAACAGGCGGATGTCCGCCTCCGTCACGTGGTCGCCGGTCAGGAAACGGCGGCTGGACAGGCGGTCGTCCAGCCAGTCCAGCGTGTCGAACAGCGGCGTGATGGCCTCCTCGTAGGCCGCCTGGCTGGTGGCGAAGCCCGCCTTGTAGACGCCGTTGTTGACGGTGTCGTAGATGCGCGCGTTCAGCGCGTCGATCTCCGGCCGCAGCGCAGCGGGGTAATAGTCGCCCGGCTGGGCGCCCACGGTGTCGAAGGCGCTGTTGAACATGCGCAGGATTTCGGAGGATTCGTTGTTCACGATGGTCCGGCGCTGTTTGTCCCATAACACCGGAACTGTGACCCGCCCGCTGTAGTGTGCGTCGGCGGCCTGGTAGACTTGGTACAGCGCATCAGCGCCGTTCACCGCATCCGGGACGGTGCCCGGGCCCTCCTCAAAGGTCCATCCCCGTTCCAACATGCGCCAATGGACGACGGAGACGCTGATGGCATCCTCCAGCCCCTTCAGCGCGCGCAGGATCAGGGTCCGGTGCGCCCAAGGGCAGGCGAGGCTGACATAAAGATGATAGCGGCCGGGCTCCGCCGCGAAGCCGCCCTCGCCGCCCGGTCCAGGGGCGCCGTCAGCGGTGACCCAATGGCGGAACGCGCTGTCCTTGCGCACGAAGCGGCCGCCGGTCGATTTCGTTTCGTACCAGACGTCGCGCCATTCTCCGTCAACCAGCAAACCCATGGTCTTCTCCGTGATCCCGGGCTGGCGCCTGTGGGCCGCCCTTGGGTTAAGCAATACCGCCCGGCAGGGTTGGCGAGGAGGTCCGTAATCCGGAAATGATTGTTCAGGAACTGGAACGACGGACGCCGGTTCCAGGCCCAGTTCAGGTGCGGCTGGTTGAGTATGTGCGTTTTTGCCGTTGGCAAAGGGGAAGCCCCGATTGAATCATCGGTTCGCTTCCTCCAGCGGGCCGAATGTGGCATGCGACGGTGACTCTGTTTCGAGGGGTGTCATGGACCAGGCGCAGATACTTCCGCTGATTCTGTCCGGCGGTTCCGGCACGCGGCTTTGGCCCCTGTCCCGGGAGCTCTATCCCAAGCAATTCCTGCCCCTGGTTGATGAGGTGTCGCTGTTGCAGCGGACCTTGCGCCGCTGTCATGAGGCGGGCCTGGACCCGGCGATAGTCATCGCCAGCCACGAGCACCGCTTTGTGGTGGCGGAGCAGGCCCGCCACCTGGGGATCGGGCTGGACAGCCTGTTCCTGGAGCCGGTGGCCCGCAACACGGCGCCAGCCATCGCCGCCGCGGCCCTGGTGGCGGCCACGACCAAGCCTGAGCGGCTGTTGCTTGTGCTGCCGGCCGACCATTGGATCGTGGATGAGGCGGCATGGCGGGACGCCCTGCGAAAGGCGATCCCCGCCGCGCTCGATGGCGCTTTCGTCACGTTCGGCATCGAGGCGACGCGGGCTGAAACCGGCTACGGCTATATCCGCAAGGGCGACGCGCTGGATGGCGCGCAAGGCGCCTTCACGGTGGCGGAGTTCGTGGAAAAGCCCGACCGGGCCGTCGCAGAAGGTTATCTGGCGGGCGGCCAGCACCTCTGGAACAGCGGCATGTTCCTCTTTCGCGCCGACCGCCTGATCGAAGAGTTGGGCGAGTTTGAGCCCGCGCTGATCGACGCGGTGCGCCAAGCCGTGGACAAGCGGGCGAAGGATCTGGATTTCCAGCGCCTGGACCCGGACAGTTTCGCCAAGGCGCCGTCCATCTCCATCGACGACGCCCTGTTCGCCCGGACCCGCCGTGCCGCGGTCGTGCCGTGCAGCATCGGGTGGAGCGACGTCGGCTCCTGGAAGTCGCTGATGGAGGTTCTGCCCGTGGACGACAGGGGCAATTGCCTGCACGGCGACGTGGTGCTGCACGATACCCAAGGCAGCTACGTGCGTACCGATGGCGTCCTGACCACCGTGCTGGGCATGGAGAACGTCATCGTGGTCACCACGCCGGATGCGGTGCTGGTGGCCAACAAGGACCGTCTGGATGGGCTGAAAGGCATCGTCGCCACCCTGAAGAAGGACAACCGCCGCGAAGCGCTGACCCGCCCGCGCGTCTATCGCCCCTGGGGCTTTTATCAGACCCTGCATGAAGGGGAGCGGTTCCAGGTGAAGCGGCTGACCGTGAACCCGGGCCACAAGCTGTCCCTGCAAAAGCATTTCCACCGATCGGAACATTGGGTCGTGGTGAACGGTACCGCCACGGTCACCCGCGATGGCGAAACCCAACTCGTCCGGGAAAATGAATCCATCTACCTGCCGCTGGGATGCACCCACCGGCTGGAGAACGCGGGCAAGATCCCCCTGAACCTGATCGAGGTCCAGTCCGGACCCTATCTGGGCGAGGATGACATCGTCCGCCTGGAAGACAGCTATGGCCGCAGCTGACGGCGGCCACGTCGTGGGGTGATCCGTCTCAGCGCGCGGCAGCCGTGGCTTCCGGCGCCACGGCGCGGATGACGGCCCGCGTGTCCCGGCCCGCCTGGCGCATGCGGTCAGCGACCAGGTCCGCCAGTTTGGCTTGGTCGGCCGCCGGCGCCTGGCGCGACAGGATATAGAGGTTCGCGGCCTTGCCATCCAGATTGGTGGCGGCGTCGGAGACATAGCGGGGCGGAAAGGTGCGCTCCAATTGGGCGTCCAGCGTGTCGGCCACGGCCACCGATTGCGTGCTGATGGCGCCCAGCAGATCCGCCGCTTGCACCTTTTCCAAGCTGGCGTCGCCACGGGTGTCGCGCAGCGCCGCCAGCAGGGGATCAGCCTTGTCACCCTGCTCATACGCCGCTGTCATGCGGTTCTTTTGGTAATTCTCCAGCGCGGTGTGGCGGTTGGTCACCCGGTTCAGGGCGGCTATCTTGGGACCGTGGATGCCCGCCATGTCCAGCACGCTGGTCCACAGCATGGACGGTACGCTCACGCCCGGCAGGACACGGGCGTGATAGGGCTGCGCCATGTCCTGGACGTAATGGATGGCCCAGCCGGCGAAACGCCAGCCCCAATAGGGGTGGCCCGACGAGAAGGCGAAGCGCGACAGGGTCATGTAGAGGTGGACCCGCGCCTCCGGATAGGTGTGCTGCAGGTAGGGCGCCGCCTTATAGAGGATGCCGGCCTCATGATAGAAACCCATGTGGAAGGGCGCCTGACTACCATAGTCCAGCAACGGGTTGCCGAAGGGCTGCGTCCCGAAGGCGTAGAGCTTGCCCTGGTTCTGGCCGTTGTCCTGGAACAGGCCGATGTCCAGGCCGAAGTCTGGCTCGTTCGACGCCGTGGCGATGACATCGGCAATCGGCACCGCCTCCCCCTCCTCCACCCGCTCCATCTGCCTCAGATCCGCGTCCTCCGGGTCCTTCAGAATGCTGAGATCCGGCCAGGTCATCTCGCGCCCCACGGTCGCGCTGGTGCCGGGCTGGCGTTGCAGGTACAGCGCGAAGGGCACGTCCTCGTTCACGCGGATGGCATGGACGAAGGCCCGCTTCAGCGCCGCCGCGTCCGCATCCGCCGCCACCGCGAAGGCCAGCGCGTCCGGCCGGGAGGCATAGAAGGGAACATTGGCCTGGGCCCAGCGCTCCTCCTCCGCCAGCACCGCCGGCAGGGCCGCCGTCTCCTTGGCCAGGAAGCCGGTCAGCGACTCCGCCGGCACGCTGTGGCCGGCCACTTGGGGCATGGCCTCCACCGCCGGCCAGGTGCAAAGTGTGTGGTTGCTCCACGCCCAGGCGGCCGGCTGGACCGCGAAAACAAAGACGGCGGCCAGGGACAAACGGCGGCGGAGGGAATGGGAGTGTCGCATCTAAGACCCTGCTTTTTCGGGACCATCAAGGATGGGCGGACCATACCCGGGTTAGAAGTCATTTCCGCGACACCCGGCCCAATTTGCGGGCATGGCCAATTCGCAGGGGTGGAAAGTGCCGCACCCCGGGGATTGGCAAGCGGATGACCCTGCACTCTGCATAGGTGGTCCTGGACAGGGCGTCTTCCCGCCATAGCTTGATGGAGACGCCGCCGGTAATGGCGGTATACCTAGCAGCTTTTCGGGTTCTGGCCATGCCCCTGATGCCGCCCCGCCCCTGTCCCGCATGCCATAAGCATACGGTCCCACCCATGGCGAACATGACAAAGTCCAAGCCCTTCGTCTGCCCGAACTGCGGGGCGGAGGTTTATTCCAAGTGGACTTTCCTGGCGTGGATTTTCTATTTCGAGCCCCTGATGTGGCTGATCCTGTTGGCGGTGTTGTATATGGCCTTCACGCTCCTGCGCTACATGCCGCCCTTCGCGGTATTCTGCGTGCTGGCGGCCGGGGCGACGGGATGGTTCCTGGTCTTCGCCATGCTGTGGCCCCTGGGAGTGAAGGCGCCGTCATCCGCCAAGAAGCCGGGCCTGTGGGGTGAGGCGCCGGACCTTCGCCCCACAGGCCGAAAGGCCGGATCGTTTCCGACCCGGCCTTCCTGAAGCTTCAGAGCTTAGGCCGCCGTCTCCGGCTGCTTGCCCCGCTGCTTCACCAAGGTGTCCAGCCCGCCCTGGGCCATCAGCAGGCTGACCAGCGCATCCACCAGGGTGCCATGCCCCCCCTCGGCGCCGCCCATGGCCACGGTGGGCACCAACGGCACCTTGGCCTGGGTGATGGCCCCGCTCAGCATGGCGGCGACCTCCTTGGACAGGGCCATCTCCGCCCCGCCGAAGGCGTCGACCTGGGCCTTGGCGGCCTGGGCGTTGGCGTCACCGATGGCGGCCACGCGGTCGGCCTCGGCGCGGCCCTCGGTGCGGGTGCGCATCGCGGTCGCCTCGGCCATAACCTTGGTCGCCTCCGCCTCCTGGGTCTTGCGGGCCAGCTCGGCACGACCGTGGTTCTGCGCCACCTCGATCGACACGGCCGACTTGGTCAGGTCGCCCTGGGCCGCCGCCCGCGCCTCGGCGGCGCGCAGTTCCAGCTCCTTGGCCGCCGCCACCTGCTGGCTTTCATACGTTTCCACCTTTTCCCGGGCGACCTGGCGGGCACGCAGCTGCTCGAAGATGGTGTCGATGTGGGTGTCGTTCTTGGCCGCGCGCGGCGTGCCGATCATCACCTCCTTCACGTTCAGGCGGTACTTGGCGAACCGGGCGCTCATGGCCGCCAGGGCTTCCCGCTGCACCTCGGCGCGCTGGTTCACCAGCTCGATCAGGGTGCGGCTTTGGGCGGCGTCCTTGAACCAGGCGCTGACCATGGGATCGAGGGTCTGTTCAACCAGCTTCTTGATGTCCGCGAACTGTTGCACCACCCAGGGGGCGTCGTCGTAGCCGATGTGCACGACGATGGACAGGGGCAGCACCGGCTCGAACGCGTCCTTGGTGATCAGCTTGATCTCCGCCAGGTTATCGTCGAAGCCATGGGCCTCGCTGCGACCTTCGATCCACCGCAGGACGAAGTTGGTGGTCGGCACCGTGCTGACCTTCACGGCATAGGGGTTGATGGCGTACTTGCCGGGATGCAGGGGCGTCTGCCAGACACCGCGCTGGCCCTGGGCCACCAGCTCGCCATGCTTGTGGTCGGAGCCGGAGACGTCAGTGCCCCGCGGGCCGGTGAAGCTAACGACCACGCCGACATTGCCGATTTCCACCAGTGTCTTGGGTCGCACCTCGATGGTCGCGAACAGACGGTTGATGTAGTAGGTGCCCTCCACCAGCACCTGCTCCTGCCGGCCCCGGCGGCCGCCCGCCGCCAGAAAGGTTTCCGGATCCTGGAAGGAGTTGTGGAAGGTGGCCCCATCGGCGGCATGCGTACCCACGGTGGGGGCGATGATTTCGCCATGATCCAGGGCCGGGCCGTCGTGGACGGTGACCACACCCACCGCGTCCTCATGGTCGCGGATGATCAGCGGGCGGAAACCGTTACGCTCCTCGATCAACTGGCGCATCGTCTCCACCGCCCGCACATCGCTGGCGTCGCCCAGGGTGACGGCATGGGTGGCGGATTCCGTGAACACGATGAACTGGGCCGTGTTGATGGCGTAGACACCCTCCCGCAGGATGCGGCGCTGGGGGCCGCGCTGGCCGCCTTGGCTGACGAAGGCGCGGGCGTTTTCCACCCCCACCCCGGTGGGCCAGCGGGCAAGGGCCTGCGCGTTGGGTAGGGGCTGGCCACCACGGGCAAAGAGATAGGCCAGGCTGCCCTGGGGGACGGTCACCAGATTGGCGCGGTGCACGCGGTATTGTAGCGGCATGAAGAAATGAAAGCCGCCGCGCAGGGTCTCGGGCCGAAAGCCGGCCTCTCCACCCAGGGCGAGGAAACCTTCCTCGACCGAGCCGCCCAGGGCCCACAGTTTCTCGACCACGCCCACGGCGTCGTTACGGATGTAGACAACAGCGCCCGTTGTAAACGCCAGGACCAGCACACCAAGGACGGTGCCCACGACATACAGCGTGGGCAGCGCCCAGGAAGGGAACTCCAGCATGGAAGCCTCGTTCGACGGATCATGATGCGGGCGCCCGGTCCGGATCCGTGACGGGGTCCGGGCGCGGCACCGCCGTCAGCGAACACCCAGGGTCAAGGGCATGCGCAGGGCGGAATGGGAATGGGGGGATGCGTCAGGGTGCCGCCGGTGTCAGGGGCGGCGCTGGCTCATGGGAGGATTATGTAGCCTTAGACACGGAAGCCGAGGGCGGCGTTGAGGCGCCGCGGGCTGAGGAAACAGGAACCGGACCGCCGCATTCTTGGGCACCCGAACCGTTTGTCGATGGCAGGGATTTTACCATGACGGCGGTGTGACACAACGCACACTCGCAATGCTGGCATTTTTGCCCAGCACCGCGCGCCACGCATACCGGTTGCCGTGGACAAGGCGGACGATTGGAGTCTGCCAGGCTGATTGACCTTGACCCATATCGAAAACAGAGTATTTCGATATCCACAACATCTGAACCCACCAATATTCAGATTCAGTTATCGACCGATCATGAAATACTATCAGGTTGACGCAATAAAGATATAAATATAGCGCCTAGAATTGACCCTGCATCCCGATCAGGTGCGATCGAATACAGATGAAGGGTTACTCAAAATGTCGAAGCAAACGCGGACGTCCCGGCCCGGGCGAACCGGCGTGTTCCTGCTCACCGCCGCCTGCGGCCTGATGGCCGGCCTGCCAGCTCATGCGGCAGAGACGGCCACGCAAGAGGTGCAACGGCTGCGCGCCCAATTGGAGGCGCAGATGAAGGTCAGCCAGGCCATCCAGGCCCGATTGGACGCACTGGAGGCGCGCGAGGCCGCCGACGCCAAGGCGCAGGCGGAAACCAAGGTCCAGGCGGAACAGGTCGCGGCGCAGGCGGCCACCCAGGCCAAGACCATCGCCAAGCTGGAGGCCAGCAGCGGCGACAACGGCAGCTTCACCATGGCAGGTGGCCGCCCCACCTTCACCGCGTTCGGCGGCAAGGGCACGCTGCAGATCGGCTTGCAGGCGCAGTTCGACGCGGCCGCCTATTTCGAAGACAACGCCAGCGTGAAGCGCTCGGGCGTGGATTTGGGCGATGGCGTCAACGCCCGCCGTATCCGCATTCCCTTCGTCTTCCGCTATGGCGATGTGACGGCGACCGTCACGCCGGACTTCGGCGGATCGCCGGACGGGCGCCAGAACACGCAATACCTGTATGAGGCCAACCTGGCCTATATGCCGTTCAAGGGTTTCACGGCGGCGCTGGGGTATTTGCAACCCAACATCAGCCTGCAGGACGCACCCAGTTCCAACGACTTCATGTTCATGGAACGCCCGGCCATCATGGATGTGGAGCGCAATATCGCCGCCGGCGACGCCCGCGCCGCCGTGGGCGCCCGCTATTACCAGGATCGCTTCTTCGTCTCCGGCTTCCTGACGGGCCAGGCCTATGGCGGCCAGTCCACCACCACCGCGACCTCATCCATCGGCAGCACCGGATCGGTCACCACCGCCATCTCCACCACCCAGCCCTCCAATGGCCAGCAGACGGGTGCCGTGATGCGTGTGGCGGGCCGCCCGGTCTATGGCGAGGATTATGACGTCCACCTGGGCTTCAGCGGGTCCAAGGTGTTCAGCATGAACCAGAACGACAGCAACCGGCTGGCGCAGAACCTGGCCCTGTCGGTGCAGCCGGAATTGCGGGTGGACACCAGCAAGCTGATCAACACCGGGTCCATGCCGGCGACGGGCGTCTACACCTGGAACCCGGAAGTGGGCCTGCGCTACCAGAACTTCCTGGTCCAGGCGGAGTATGTGGAGATCGGAATCAACCGCCAGCATCAGGCCGGGGCTGGCCTGGGCGGCGCCAGCCAGACGCCCGACCTCACCTTCCAAGGCGCCTATGTGGACGCGTCCTGGGTGCTGACGGGCGAGCCGCGCCTGTACCAGTCGGCGCGCGGCGGTTTCGGCGGGCTCAAGGTCGCCCACCCGTTCAATCCCGAGACCAATGACTGGGGTGCGCTGGAATTGGCGGCCCGCTACAGCGACATCAACCTGAACAGCCATGTCCAGCGCTTCCTGGCCCAATCGGTGACCGGCGGCGTGGCGGGCGGCCAGCAGGACGTCATCCAGGTCGGGCTGAACTGGTATCCGAACGACCATCTGAAGTTCATGGCGGACTACCAGATCGTGGATGTCAGCAAGCTCAGCGGCGCCACGCTGCAGAACCAAACCGGCCTGCGTTACCAGGCCGTGGGCTTCCGCGCCCAGGTCGCATACTAAAACGGCGCCTGACGGCGGTCTGGTGCCGGATGGTTCACGCCATCTCCAGCACCAGGCCGTCATAGGCCGGTTCCACCCCGGGTGGCAGGGCCGCCATCAGGGTGCAATAGTCCATCTGGTGGTTCATGTGGGTGAGATAGGCGCGCCGGGGCTTCAACCGCTCGATCCAACTGAGCGCCAGATCCAGGTGGGCATGCACCGGGTGCGGCTCGATGCGGGTGGCGTCGACAATCCAGGTGTCCACGCCCTCGAGCACCCGCCAGGCCCTCTCATCCAGATGCACCACGTCCGTGGAATAGGCGAAATCGCCGATGCGGAAGCCCAGGCTGGGTATCCGCCCATGGTCCTGGTGGAACGGGATGAAGGTGAGATCGCCGATGGTGAAGGGGCCGGTGATGGTATGCGGCACCAGGCAGGGGCGCGGGAACCAGTCCGGCCGGTCCTGCGGCTTGAAGCAATAGTCGAAACGCTCCTGCAACTGCCCCAGGTTCACCGCGTCGGCATAGATGGGCAGTGGCTGGTGGTTCATCCAGTTGACCTGCCGCAAATCGTCGATGCCATGGGCATGATCGGCGTGCGCGTGGGTGTAGACCACGGCGTCGATGCGGGTGACACGGGCGTCCAGCAACTGCTCCCGCATCTCCGGCCCGGTGTCGATCAGCACCGTGGTGTCGTCCGTCTCCACCAGGATGGAGGCGCGGCGGCGGCGGTTGCGCGGCTCATTCGGGTCGCAATCGCCCCAGACGTTGCCGATCATGGGCACGCCGCCGGACCCGCCGCAGCCCAGGATGCGCACCCGCATGCCGTCCCTCACGCCGGGAATCCTGTGGTGAGGGTGCCGCACTCGGCCGGCGGGATGCGGTCGAACAGGGTCAGCATGGTGGTGGTGGTGGCCCGTGCCAACTCGGCCGGGTCCATGCCCTTCACCTCCGCCAGCAAACGGGCGGTGTGGGCCACGAAGGACGGCTCATTGGTCTTGCCGCGCAGCGGGACCGGCGCCAGGAAGGGCGCGTCGGTCTCCACCAGCATGCGGTCCAGCGGGACTTCCCGGGCGAACTCCCGCAGCTCATCCGACTTCTTGAAGGTGACGATGCCGCTGAAGGAGATATGCAGCCCCATCTCCAGCGCCTGGCGCCCCAGCTCGGGAGAGGAGCTGAAGCAATGCAGAAGCCCGCGCAGCTTGCCCTCGGCCCCGCCCTCCTCCCGCAGGATGCGGATCATGTCCTCATCCGCGTCGCGGGTATGGATGACCACCGGCAGGCCGGTTTCGCGCGCCACGATCAGGTGGGCGCGGAAGCTGGCCTCCTGAACCTCCTGCGGGCTCTTGTTGTAGTAATAGTCCAGGCCGGTCTCGCCCAGGCCGACGACCTTGGGGTAGGCCGCCAGCTCGCGCAGCTTTTCAACCGTGCACAGATCCTGCTCCTCCAGCGCCTGGTGGGGGTGGACGCCCACCGTGCACCAGACGTCGGGATAGGCCTGCGCCACCGCGTGCACCTGGGGAAAGCGGCTGAGGTGGGTGCAGATGGTCAGCATGGCGCCGACCCCCGCCGCCCGTGCCCGCTCCACCACCGCATCGCGCTGTTCCACGAAGTCGGGGAAGTCCAGGTGGCAGTGGCTGTCGATCAGGAAAGCCTTTTGGGACACACCGTCGGGCATCAGGCGGCGCCCTCCGTCTCCTCGACATGGCGGGGGAACACTCCCTGCGGCGGCGGCAGCGGCGTGCCGGGCACCAGCGCCTGGTCCAGATGGGCGACATCACGGGCGTCGGCCGGCACGGCCAGCAGATCCAGCACCTTGGCCATGGAACCCGGCATGAAGGGCTGGGTCAGGATGACGACGCGGCGCACCGCCTCCGCCAGCACATACAGCACCGTGGCCATGCGGGCCGGATCCGTCTTCTTCAGGGCCCAGGGCGCCTGCTCATCGATGTAGCGGTTGGCGTCGCCCACCACCACCCACAGGGCATCCAGCGCCTTGTGGAAGGCCTGCACGTCCAGTTCAGTCCGCAGGGTGTCCAGCAGGCCGCGCGCGGCGGCCAGCAGGGCGTTGTCCGCCTCGGTAAAGTCACCGGGCGTGGGCACTACGGCGCCGCAGTTCTTCTGGATGATGGACAGGAAGCGCTGGGCCAGGTTGCCGTAGCCGTTGGCCAGCTCGCTGTTGATGCGGGTGACCATGGCGCGGCGGGAGAAGTCACCGTCGTTGCCGAAGGGGATTTCGCGCATCAGGAAATAGCGGGTCTGGTCCAAGCCGTATTTTTCCAGCAGCTCGGACGGCGCCACCACGTTGCCCAGCGACTTGGACATCTTCTCGCCCTCCACGGTCCACCAGCCATGGGCGAACACGCGGCGCGGCGGCTGCAAGCCGGCAGCCATGAGGAAAGCCGGCCAGTAAACGGTGTGGAAGCGCAGGATGTCCTTGCCCACCATGTGCAGCGCCGGCCAATAGCGGGCATAAGCGCTGCCCTCCCCCGTCTCGGGATAGCCGATGGCGGTGATGTAGTTGGCCAGGGCGTCCAGCCAGACATACATGATGTGCTTCTCGTCGCCGGGGACGGGAACGCCCCAGTCGAAGGTGGTGCGGCTGACCGACAGGTCCTTCAGGCCGCCCTTCACGAAGCTCATGACCTCGTTGCGCTTGCCGGCGGGCAGGATGAAGTCCGGGTTGGCCTCATAGAAAGCCAGCAGACGATCGGTCCAGGCGCTGAGACGGAAGAAGTAGCTGGGCTCCTCCACCCATTCGCACTCCGCCCCCGTGGGCGCGAACTTGCGCCCCTGCTCGTCGGTGCGCAGCTCATCTTCGCCGTAATAGGCCTCATCGCGGACGGAGTACCAACCGGCGTAGGAGCCCAGGTAGATGTCGCCGCTTTCCACCAGCTTATGCCACAGCGCCTGCACGGCCTTGACGTGCCGCGGCTCGGTGGTGCGGATGAAGTCGTCGTTGGAGATGTTCAGCAGGCCGGTCAGGTCGCGGAAGTTCTGCGACACGCGGTCGGTGAAGGTCTGCGGGTCGATGCCGGCCTTCTCCGCCGACTTCTCCACCTTCTGCCCATGCTCATCCGTGCCGGTCAGGAACTTGACGTCATAGCCGTCCAGACGCTTGAAGCGGGCCATCACGTCGCAGGCGATCGTCGTGTAGGCGTGGCCGATGTGCGGCACGTCGTTCACGTAATAGATCGGCGTGGTGATGTAGAAGGGCGGGCGCCCGGACATGGCAACTCTCCGGCTAACGGCTGTCGGTTTATTATTTAGGGCGGCGAGAGACGATAACAGCGCCTCAGGACGCCGCCGCCTCGATCGTGCGCAGCGCGCTCAACATCACCTGCTTGCGATCGAGATTGGCGCCTTCCGCCTTGGCGAACAGGCGGTTGACGTTGTCCCATACCTCCATCCAGCGATCAAGCGCACGATCCCGGCGCGCCGCGAAGGCCAGACGTTCCATCAGGGCGGCCTCGCCCTCCACGATCTCCGGCGCCGCCTGGTCGCGGGCCAACGCGCGGTTGAAGCGGGCCAGCCACCACAGCAGCAGGTCGGTGGTCGTCTCCCACACCGTGTCCTGTCCGGCCCGGGCCACCTGGTCGGCCAGGGCATGGGCGGCGGCCAGATCCAGGCGCGGCAGGGTGTCCAGCACGCCCAGCAGCACACGGTAGAGATCCAGCCCGCCGGCGGCGGCCAGATCCAGCCCCCGGCCGATGCTGCCATCCGACAGGGTGGTCAGGGCGGCGGCATCCCCCATCTCCAGGTCCGGCATGATGCGGTTAACCAGGCTGCGCACCGTTGTGGTGGGCAGCGGCTCCAGCATCAGGGTGCGGGTGCGTGAGCGGATGGTGGGCAGCAAGGCGCCCGGATTGTCCGCCACCAGCAGGATCAGGGCCCGGGGCGGCGGCTCCTCCAGGATTTTCAGGATGGCGTTCTGGCCGCTGGCATTCATCTGGTCGGCGCCGTCGACCACGACGATGCGCCAGCCCCCCTCCGCCGCCGTCAGGCGCAGGAAGGGGGCGATGCGCCGCACCTCCTCCACCGGCAGGTCGCGCTTGAAGCGCTTGCGCTTCTCATCCCAGGTGCGCTGGATGGTCAGCAGGTCGCCGTGGGCGCCGGCGGCCACGCGCCGCGCGATGGGGTTCTCGGGCGAGACATAGAGGCTGGTGGGCGGCGGCGGCGCGCCGAACAGGCCGTCATCCTGCGGTTCCGCCCCGCCCGACAGCAGGAAGCGGGCGAAGCGATAGGCCAGCGTGGCCTTGCCGATGCCGGGCGGCCCGCCGATCAGCCAGGCGTGATGCAGCCGCCCGCCGGTGGCGGCCTTCAGCAGCGTCTGCTCCGCCGCCGCATGCCCCATCAGGTCGTACGTGGCGATGGGGGCCGGCACACTCTCCCGGTCGAACGCCGCAGGCGGCATCAGGCAGCCCTCCCCAGCGGACCCAGGCGCCGTTCCACCACCGCCAGCAGCCGAGCTTGAATGGCAGGAATGTCGCCGGTGGCATCGATCACGGCGCAACGGGCCGGATCATGGGCAGCGATGTCCAGGAAGCCCTGGCGCAGGCGTTCATGGAAGGCCAAGCCCATACGCTCGTATCGGTCCTCGGTCCCCGGCCGGGAGCAGGCGCGGGCCAGGCCGGCCTCTACCGGCAGGTCCAGCACCAGGGTCAGATCGGGCATCAGGCCGCCGGTGGAGAGGCGGTGCAACTCGCCCAGAATGCCCCGGTCCACCCCCATGGCGTAGCCTTGATAGGCGACGGTGCTGTCGACGTAGCGGTCGCACAGCACCCAGGCGCCCCGGGCCAGGGCCGGGCGCACCAGCGCCTCGACATTCTCATGCCGGGCGGCATTGTGCAGCAGCGCCTCGGTCAGGCGCTGCCAGGGCGTGTCGCCGGCCACCAGCAGGCCCCGGATGGCGGCGGCACCATCGGAGCCGCCGCCCGGTTCCCGCGTGGTCACCACCTCCACGCCCCGGTCGGCCAGGGCATGGGCCAGCAGACGGATCTGGGTGGACTTCCCCGCCCCTTCCCCGCCTTCCAGCGTGATGAACCGACCGGTCGGCATCTCTGTCCTCAGCTGCCGAAGATCATGCGGTGCAGACCGGCGCCCATGCGGCCGAACAGGCCCAGGCGCGGCACGTCGTTGGCCGCCTGCAGGGGGATTTCCACCGTCTGCAGGTCCGGGGCCGTCACCTTCAGGGTGGCGACGGTGGCGCCCTTGGCCACCGGGGCGGCCAGCGGCAACTGCGTCACCACCGACACCTTCATGGCGCGGCGCTGCTCATTGGTCAGGGTGATCTTCAGCGCGTCCGGAATGACGACGGGCACGGTGTCGGCGGTGCCCAGCGACACCGGCAGGGTGTCGACCGTGTCCCCCGCCTTGAACAGCGCGTAGTCGTCGAATTCGTGGAAGCCCCATTCCAGCAGGCGGGCGGGCTCGTCCGCGCGGCTCTGCATGCTGGTCAGACCGTTGATCACCAGTACCAGGCGACGATCGCCGCGCTTGGCCGACGCGATCAAGCCGTAGCCGCCGGCCTCGGTATGGCCGGTCTTCAGGCCGTCCACGCCCATGTTGCGGTACAGCAGCGGGTTGCGGTTGCCCTGCTTGATCTTGTTGTAGGTGAACTCCAGCTCCGAGAAATAATGATAATACTCGGGGAAGTCGTGGATGGTGTGGATGGCCAGGATGGCCAGGTCGTGCGCCGTAGAATAATGGTTGGCGTCGGGCAGGCCGGCGGCGTTGGTGAAGTTGCTGTCCTTCATGCCCATGTCATGGGCGCGCTTGGTCATGTTGCGGCAGAAGGCTTCCTCCGTGCCGCCCAGGCCCTCTGCCAGGACGATGGTGGCATCGTTGCCGGACTGCACCAGCACGCCGCGGATCAGATCCTCCACCTTCACGTTGGCGCCCAGCGGCAGGTACATGGTGGAGCCTTCGGTCTTGGCGCCCCCCAGTTCCCAGGCGCGGCGGCTGACCGGCAGGGTATCCTCCAGCGACAGCTTGCCGTTCTTCAGCCGGTCGAAGACCATGTACATGGTCATGACCTTGCTCATGGACGACGTCGGCATGTGCTGGTCGGCGTTCTTGGCGAACAGGACGGTACCGGTGTCGGCATCCATCAGGATGGCCTGGCGGCCCTCGGTATCGATGGTGGCCGCCTGCACCGCCAGGGGGGCCACGCCCCCAAAAAGGCCGCTCAGCAGCACCATCACCAGGGCGGCCCGCTTGGTGCCGCGCATCGCCAAAACCTTCAGTTCCATGTCTCTTCTATCCCGACTGCGTGTCCGATAGCCCTAAAGCAAGCCCTAAAGCATGTAGGGGGGCTTCATGCCCCATGGCCGGCGGCCGTGCCAGTCTCCAGACGGCCTATGGCCAAAATGTCCCAACCCGTGCATCTGCCTGCCCGGACGCGGCGCCCGACAGGGTGCTGCGGCGGGCGGGTGATCCGCAAGCCCTTTGGCGCATCATTGTTAGGGGGCTGTTCGCCCCCGATTATTCGACGATGACGCGGGCCCCATTGTTTCCAGCGGCGACCACCTGGTCCAGCACCTTGTCCGCCTGTTCCGGGGTGTCCAGCGGGCCGACACGCACGCGGAAGAACTGCGTGCCGTTGACCATGGTGGGTGCCAGGAAGGATGGGCCGATGCCGGCCAGCCGGGCACGCAGCTTGTTCGCGTTGTCGAACAGGGTGAAGGACCCCGCCTGGACGTAAATCTTCTTCGGCCCCGGGCCAACGGCGACTTGCTGCACCACCGGCGCCGGCAGGAAGCGTCCGTCGGGCTCCGTGGTGCCGGGAATGGTGGTGGGGGCCTGGATGGGCCGCGACGGTGCCGGACTCGGCCCTGGTGCCGCCCCCCCCTGTGCTGGCGGCAGAGCCTGGCCCTGCACCGTCACGCTGGGGCGGGGTGCCGCCTTGGGCACGGGGCTGCCGTCCGCCATGGTGGTGGGCACCGGGGCGGCGCTGCTGGGCGGCGCGTTCAGAGCCACCTGGGCGCCGCCGGCCTGCATGGCCGCCGCGGCGATGGCGCGGCTTTCATCCGCCAGGATCTGCACCCGCACCTTGGCCGTGCCCTGCTGTTCCATACCCAGCAACTGGGCTGAACGGCGGGACAGGTCGATGATGCGGCCGGCGGCGAAGGGACCACGATCGTTGATGCGGACGACGATGGAGCGGCCGTTGTCCAGGTTCGTCACCCGCACCAGGCTGGGCATAGGCAGGGTCTGGTGCGCGGCCGTCAGTTCGTTCTGGTCGAAGATTTCGCCGTTGGCGGTGCGCTCCTGGTGGAACCCCGGTCCATACCAGCTGGCGATGCCGGTCTGGTCGTAGTCATAGTCGGCGCGCGGGTAATACCAGATGCCACCGATCTGATAGGGGTTGCCCACCTTGTAGGTCGGCTGGCCGGTGGCGGCGGCACTGGGGCTCGGAGTCTTCTGGACGACCGCGGGCCCCTGCTGCTCCGCCTTGTGCGCACAGCCCGTCAGCAGCAGCGCCCCCAGCGACAGCCCGGCCAGGGCGGTCCCCATCCACGGGAACCGCCACGTCGATTCGTTGGCAGCGGCCGTCGCCGTCCGCTTCACCAGATTTGCCCGGCTCATCACTCGCACACCGCTATGGATTGTGGCAGCACCCTACAACATCTCAAGGCGCCGCGCCAAGTTGATCGGCCAGCAAACCAACGGTGGTCGCGAAATAAGTGGACCGGTTCCAGTTCATGATGGCGCGGTAATTGTCATAGACCAGGAAGGCACGCCCCGTCGGCCCATCCGGGATGACCAGCGAGGCCGACAGCGCGCGGGCGGGCAATGGCTTGCCATCCACGGTTTTCACCCCCGCCCGCCCCCATTCCGCCAGCGTGCGCTTCTTGTCCAGGCCGGCGGCGGCGGCCGCATCCAGACCTTTCGCGGGCAACGTCACTTCCCGGCCCCAGGTGGTGGTCGCGTCCCATCCGACGGTGGATAGATAATTGGCGGCGGAGGCCAGGACGTCCGGGGTCTTGGTCCAGATGTCGCGGCGCCCGCAGCCGTCGAAGTCCTGCGCGAACTTGAAGAAGGCGCTGGGCATGAACTGCACCTGGCCCATGGCCCCCGCCCAAGAGCCCTTCATGGTGGCGGGATCGACCTTGTCCTCCTGGACGATGCGCAGGGCCTGGATCAATTCCTTGCGGAAATAAGCCGGGCGGCGGCCGTCGTGGGCCAGGGTGGCCAGGGCGTCGATGATGCGGAAGCCGCCGGTGATGCGACCGTAGTTGGTTTCAAGACCCCACAGCGCCACGATGTATTGCGGTTGAACATGATACCGGGCGCTGACCTGAGCCAGCAGGGCCGCGTTCTGCCGCATCATCTCGCGACCGCGCTGGATGCGGTCCTTGGTCAGGACGCGGTCGGCGTAGGTCGCGAAGGTGACGGTGCCCTCGGGCTGCTTGCGGTCCAGGTCGATGACGCGCGGCAGTTCCTGCACATTGGACAGCGCCAGGTCCAGGGTCGCCTTGGTGATGCCCTGGGCCTCGGCCTCCTGGCGCACCCCCTCCAGCCAGCGGGAGAAGTCAGCCTGTTGTTCCGGGGTGATGACGGTGGCGGGGGGTGTCGCCGGTGCCGCGGGTTGGGCCACCGCGGCCGGCTGAGGGGGGATGGGCGCGCTGGCCGCCGCCGGCGGGCCATTGGCACACCCGGTCAGCAACAAAGCCGACAACAGCCCCATTCCGGCGCTACGGGACAGGGAGTGGCGGCGGACGGCGATGCGGATCACAGGCGGGTCCTCGAATGACGGGTGGGCAGCGGAGGGAAACGGAATTGGGCAGGATTGGAATTAGGAACGGAATCAGGGCGTTTTAGTGGCAGCGCCAGGGCCTGGGCCGCCGGTGGCAGGAAGGTCCGGGCCGGGGAACAGGCTGTCGGTGCGGCCCAGCAGGCGATAGGCCACCAGCCCGACATACTCATGCACCGATTGCGACAGCAGTTCCAGACCGCGCAACAGGTCGAAATCCGGCCGGTACAGCAAGGTGCGGGGCGCCCGGATGTCCACCGGATAGGCGATCACCGGCCAGCCGACATGGCGGAAAATGCCCATGGACCGGGGCATGTGGAAGGCCGATGTGACCAGCAGCCAGGTCTGCCCCGGTTGCGGCCGCATCAGGTCGCGACTGAACAGCGCGTTCTCCCAGGTATTGCGCGACTGCCCCTCGAACGTGACGCGCCCGATGTCCATACCCATTTCTTCCAGCGCGGCGCGGGCCACCGGCGCCTCCTTCTCGTCGGGGTCGCGCAATTCTCCCGACCCCCCGGAAAAAACGATGCGGGCGTCCGGATAGCGCCGCGCCAGTTCCGGAATGACCATCAGGCGCTCGGCGGCGGCATTCACCTCCGGCTGCCCGGTCTCGGCGGTGGCCACCTGGTCCACCGACCCGCCCAGAACGATGATGCCGTCGACATGATCGGGCAGCGCGGCGGGGGCCGGGAAGCGCTGTTCCAGCGCGCGCATGCTCCAGGCGCCCACGGGCAGCACGGCGACGATGAGAAAGCCCAGGGCCGCGGCGCGGGCACAACGCAAGGAACGCCGCGCCCTGAAGCCCCCGGTTGCAAAAAGTCCGACCAACAAAAACAAAAGCAACAGGTTGCCGGGCGCCGTCAGCGTCCAGAAAATCTTGGACAGGGCGAAACTCAAGACTCTTGTCTCCCATCATCATTGCTGGGCAAAGCCAAGGAGGAGAAGGCTTACTCCTACAAACAGCCTACTACTGTAGGTCAGGCTTCAGTGCGCGCGCGCCACAGATACGGTCAGATTCCGTGGGATTTGTCGAATATTGCATGGATGGCGCAGTTTCCTCATGCGGCCGAGACAGAAAATGGTCTAAGGTCAAATTCAACCGAGAACAAGCGGCCTAGCCTTTATCGTGACCGATGCCTGCCTGACCGTCGTCGCCAGACCCGACTCTGCACCTCCCGGTGCCGGTGCCCTGCAGGATATTTCCGCTTTCACCCGCCGTATCGACGATCACCTGGCCGGTCACAGCGGCCCCTGCGCCGTGCTGGTCATCGAAATCTCCCGCATGGCGGAGCTGTACAAGCTGCTGGGCCAGCAGGCGCTGGACGCCTCCATGGCGGTGATGGCGGAGCGGGTGCTGGGGCTGTGCGGCAGTGGTGACGCGGTGTGCCGCATCGCCCGTGCGCAGTTCGCCCTGTTCCTTCCCAACCTCAGCCACGCCAGCAAGGCGCTGTTCACCGCATCCGCCCTGGCCGCCCGTATTGGCGAACCCATCCTGGTCGAGGGACGGTTGCTGTACATGGTGGCCAAGATCGGCGTGGCGGTTTCGCCCGACGATGGCACCACCGGCCATGCCCTGCTGCGCAACGCCGCCATCGCCCAGGGAGAGGTGGCCAAGTCCGGATCCGCCCATTACCTGCACTATACCGAGCAGATGCGGGAACGGCTGCGCCACCAGCTGATCACCGAGACGGAGCTGCGCCAGGCCATCCTCGATGAGGCGTTCGTGCTGCACTACCAGCCCAAGGTGTCCATCACCGACGGCACCCCCATCGGGGGGGAGGCGCTGATCCGCTGGCGGCATCCCACCCGCGGCTTGGTCTATCCCATGGAATTCATTCCCATCGCCGAGGAGACGGGCCTGATGGTGCCCATCGGCGAATGGGCCCTGCGCGCCGCCTGCCGCCAGATACAATCGTGGATCGAGGCGGGACGGCAGCCGCTGCAGATCGCGGTCAATGTCTCGGAGCGTCAATTCCGTTGGGGCCACCTGCCGGCCCTGATTGACGTGCTGCTGCGCGAAACTGGCATCCCGCCGCACTTGCTGCAGTTGGAGATCACCGAGTCCGTATTGCCCGAGGATCTGGAGGGCGCCCTGCGCCAGATGGCCTGGATCGCCGATTGCGGTGTCGCGCTGGCGCTGGACGATTTCGGCACCGGTTACTCCTCCCTCTCCTATCTGCGGGAACTGCCCCTGGACTGCCTGAAGGTGGACCGGAAGTTCGTGCAGGACATGGAGCAGGACATCGGCACCCGCCATATCGTGCAGGCCATCGTCGCCATGGCCAAGGCCATGGGCCTGAAGGTGGTGGCTGAGGGTGTGGAAACGGAAGCGGAGCGTTCTCTGCTCCGGGCCATGGGGGTGGAGGAGGGTCAGGGCTATCTGTTCGCCCGTCCACTGCCCGTCAAGGAGTTCGAGTTGTTCTGCGGCGTATGAGACGCCGCGCAGCGGGTATTGCCGGGATCAGTCAGGCGCCGGGGCGCGCGGTATCGTCTGCCTGTGAATGATGCGTGCCGCTGATGGCGCGCACCCATCCGGCAACAATGGCACCCACACCATCACGCTGAAATTCGATTCCGACGCCATTGTCGGTCCGCCGGACAATGCGCACAGCGGCGGCGACCGGCGCGCCGGGGAGGCGCAGCACCCCTTCGGTACCGATAGGCAGGTCAGGGCCAGGGGTCAGGAACGCGCCACCGGCCGAGACATCCGCAATACGGCAGGAAACGATCACGTCCCCGCAACTCAACTGAACCTGGCTGTCAACGGACAGGCGATCATAGGTGCGCCGATTGCTGGCCCCCATCAGGTTGGACAGGACACGCTTGATTCCGCCCCAGGCCATGAGCCCCCTCCCCTCGCATCGGGCCGACACCGCAAGCTCGCCGCTCAAGCGAGCGGATGAGCCACGCTACACGAGCAGAGTGTGCCGCTAAACCTATCCGGTGGCAAATGCTGGTGGGGAACCCTCCTGGTATGGGCACCGGCGCCCAGCCCCTGCGCGGGGCATTTGGTTTTGAAAGCGGGCAGAATGGGTCCAGTCCTGCGTCACGGCGCCAAGAGCTTAAGCTGCAGCAACCTTGTGGAACGTCCGCCCACCAAATCCAGGACGTAGGATTCCAGCTCCCGCCGCTCTTCGGGCGATGCCTCGGCATAGGCACGGGTACCACGCAGACCCAGCAGCATCTCAGCGGCCCGAGCCAGCGCCAAGTCGGCCGCTGTATAAAGGGTGGAAGCGCCGGGGGCGGCCGAGCGAGCCTGCTGCGTGGCGTGTCCCGTCGTTGCTAGGGGATCACCCCCGCCATCGTCGTGAGGATCGGACATGGTTCCGGATCGTCCCTGACAATTGTGGGCACAGACCTACAACGAAAGTTATTTATACAGACTCCGAAACGGCCATGGAATTGAAGCGGGCGGGCTATCTCCAAAGACGGAGGGGCAAGGGCTAATCGCGGCGGGGCGCTGTCCCAATCTGGGCAGCCTATAAAGACGGGGATGCCTGCTCGCGCCCGGCCTCCAACACCTTGTGCATGGACTGGCCGATCATGCGGATCTCATCGAACTGCGTGACCAACTCAAAACAAAACAGGAATGCAAGCGTATAACACGGCGCGGGGAAGCGCATCATGACCCGCAGGATAGGGGTGGTATAAAGCGGGCGGACGGCGTCCCGCGTCATGACAAGGGTGATCAGCATGCCAATAACGGCGCCGCCGATGACATCCGTGGGAAAGTGCAACCCCAGATATACCCGTACCAGACACACGAAGATTGCCGTGTAGGCCATGGCCAGCGCTCCGACCCAACGCCAGACCAGGAAAATACCCGTCGACACCGCCATCCACAGCATGGCGTGGTCACTGGGGAACGAACTCCAGGTTCTGAGGATGCTTTCGCTGGTGCCGCTCAGGGGGAAGTGGAAGGGCACCGTTGGGTCGTAGATGGGGCGCTCCCGGAATGGCAGGAAGTGGGCCAGCAATCGCCCCACCGCCAAGGCGGACAAGCCGCTGACGAAGGTGGCGATGACCATTTCCTTCTCCCACAGCCCGCGCCTGCCCCCTCGAAACCACACCCACCAGAGGATGGCGACGGGGAAAAGTCCCTTGAACAACGAGAAGTCGGCGATGGTGCGGATGGCGTGGTTCGCCACGTCGGAGGTGAAGGCATGGGTGGTCAGGAATTCCTGGATGGCGCCATCGAAGCTGTTCATCTGTTGTCGTTCCTCCTGGCTCTCCGCACCGGCGCTGCCAGCGGCCAGCCTCAGTGATCGCCGGCCACGACGATGGCCGGGAGCGTTCCCCCCTCCCCCCGGAAAAAGACGGCGCATGCTGGCTACCCGCTGGGTTACCCAACCGGACCCGCGGCCGCCAACAAAGTGTAATAAAAACTTTATATTCAGCCCGACGTGTCGCCAAAGACGCGCTTTCGAAATAGACCTTGCGACACAAGGCGCGCGTCGATGCCGCTATGGCACCAATGGCGTGGAGACAGGCGTGTAACTGCGGTGCGCCCGCCAGGCGTCCAAGGCCAACTCCACGGGCCGGAACAAGGGGCTTGGCAAAGCGTCGAGGCCGTACCATCCCCAGTCCGCGATCTTGTGCGGCTCCAGCACACGGGGCTCGCCGGGATCAACCTCCTCGGCGATGAATTGGATGTCCACATAGTGCCGGTCGTAGGCCAGGATGTTGTGCAGGCAGAGGAAACGCAGGCGACGCACGACGAGGCCGCATTCCTCACGCACCTCGCGCACAGCGCATTCCTCAAAGGTCTCGCCATACTCCAAATGGCCGCCGCACCAGGAATAGCTGCCGTCGCCATGGCTGTTGCGGCGACGGCCCAGCAGGATGCGTCCCTCGCGTTGGATCAGGACACCGATGCCGACCTTGGGCACGCCCGTCGCGGCGGACGCGGAAACAAGGGATTGGGTCATCACATCACTCCAGACACTAACCGTGGCAATTCGCCGTGCCCCAGCGGTATCATGACGGCGCCGCCGCGCCAAGCGCCCGCCCCTGCTCCGGAGTTGTCCCCGCCATGTGCGGTCGTTACGCCGCCGTCACACCGCCCCAGGCCATGGAGGCGCTGTTCCAGACCCTGGGCGCGCTGCCCAACTTCCCCGGCCGTTTCAACATCGCGCCCACACAGTCGGCGCCGGTGGTGCGCTGGAACGCGCAGACGGGGGAACGGCGGCTGGACCTGCTGCGCTGGGGCCTGGTGCCCTCGTGGGCGGCGGATCTCGCGGGCGGGGCCAAGATGATCAACGCGCGGTCGGAAAGCGTGACGGAGAAGCCAACCTTCCGACAAGCCTTCGCCCGGCGCCGCTGCCTGGTGCCGGTCACCGCTTTCTATGAGTGGCGGGCGGAGAATGGCGCCAAGCAAGCCTATGCCATCGCGCCGGCCAACAATGACACGGCGGCCTTCGCCGGGCTGTGGGAAGGCTGGAAGGATCCGTCCAGCGGCGAATGGGTGCGGACCTACACCATCCTGACCACGGCGGCCAACGATGCCATCGGCCACATCCACCACCGCATGCCGGTGATCCTGGCCCCGGATGACTGGCCCGCCTGGCTGGGAGAAACGGACGCCGACGCCTCCGTCCTGCGGGGCCTGCTGCGCCCCTACCCCGCCAATGAGACCCGCTTCTGGGCCGTGGGGCCAAGGGTCGGCAACGTGCGCAACGACGATGCCGACCTCCTGGCCCCACAGGCCGCCACGACCCTATTCTGAGATCAGAGCCGCAGGCCCAACTGCATCCACAGATTCTCGCCCTGGGCGCGGTTGTCGGCCATGAACTCATGCTGCCAGGTGAAAGTCGCCTGCAGCGGACCGATGTCGTGGCTGATGGCCGGCCCGACGGCGAAGGCTTGTCCGCGATGGCCGTCGCCATCGACCGTCAGTCCGTTCTGGGTGTCGTCCTGATACTGGACGTAGTAGTAGCCGGAAACACCCAAGCGCCAGCCCCCGACATTGCGCGCCACGGCGAAGTCCAGGTCGAAGTCGGCGCCGGAATGGTAGTGCGTGGCATCATTGGTGGTGTTGAACGCGAAGCGGGGCGATATCTGGGCCTGCCAGCCCTGGGGATCGATGTAAGCCAACCCAAAGGTCGGCTGGAAGGACCAGACGTTGCGCCCGATGTTGGCCAAGGAGTTGACGTTGTACTGACCCACCGGCGTGAAGATGTCGGTCCCAAAGACCAGGGTCAGATTGGGGCCGAGGTGCCAGCCCAGCAGCACCGGCGAAAAGCCGATGTCGCCGAAGCCCAGCTTGTTGGTCTTTTGCCCCGCCACCTCGGCATGCAGGTCGACGATGGGCAAGATTAATTGGGTCGCCACCTGGGCGCCCAAAAATTGATAGGGCGTGACCAGAAAGCCGCGGAAAGTCTGCGAGACGGATTGGACGCTGAAGTCCAAGGGAATTTTATTACCACTGCCGTCATTCAACTGGCCGGCGGTGTAGTAGTTGGGCTGAAACAGGATATACTCGCCGGGTGGTGGCATCGCGCCCGCCAGATAGATGCTGGCGCCGGGCGGATAACTGTTACCACCACCTTCCGTGGCCTGAGCTGTGTTCATATTTGCAAACGAAGCAGCGCACAATAATGCCGCAGCATACGCCCAGTTCTTCACAGAGCACGTCCTCCTCATTTGACGACCACACGCGGGCGATCGTCTTTTATTTTGGTGAGGAGGAAAATCGACGCAAAGAACGTCCGCCGGAAGGCGCATTATTCAATACGCCATATCGGTTTGGCCGATACATCGTTCAGCTGACATCGCGCAGCGTCAATATGTCGCCGCGCATCCAACGCCGAATTAGGCGGGATTTCCATTTAAGGGATTGATTTAATTGGTGATCCCGGTGGGATTCGAACCCACGACCCCATGATTAAAAGTCACGTGCTCTACCGGCTGAGCTACGGGATCGACCGCAGGGAAAACAGCGTGGTTTTCCGCGAACGAAGACGGGGCTGGTGCGCCCGTCCCGGTGTGGCGCGCACCATAATGACGGGGGTGGGCGCGGTCAATGGAAACAGGCGAGGCCCCGGCCTTTTCCGGACGCATAGGCCCCCTGCCCTGGAAAACGCTGGATAAACGCCGGATTATTCGCCCGCGCCGCCGGTCGCCGGCTCGATTCCGCCCACCCCGTGGCGGGCATCCTGGGCGAAACGCTCGGCCAGGCGATGGGCCACGCGCGGACTGACGAAGTGGGCGATGTCGCCCCCCAGCCGCCCAATTTCCTTCACGAAGCGGGAGGAGATGAACTGATGACGGTCCGACGCCATCAGGAACACGGTCTCAACCTGTGGGTTGAGGCGGGCGTTCATGCCGGCCATCTGGAACTCGTACTCGAAGTCCGAGACGGCGCGCAGGCCGCGGATGATCACCTGGGCCTGACAGCCCACGGCGAAGTTCATCAGCAGGCTGTCGAAGGACCGCACTTCGACGGAGATGCCCTTGGCAGCCAGCGGCCCCAATTCGTCCTGCACCAGGGCCACGCGCTCCGCCGTGGAGAACAATGGCCCCTTGCCCGCATTGCTCGCCACCCCGATGATCAGGTGATCAACCAGCTTGGCCGCCCGCTGGATGATGTCGAAATGCCCATTGGTGATGGGGTCGAAGGTGCCGGGATAAACCCCGATGCGACGCTCGCTCATCCTCGCCCCCGCTGATCCAATCCGCCCATCGTCAGCTCCATCCGCCGGCTTTGCCGAGTGTCGGGGGACCAAATCAACGGTGTGATTCGATCCCCCGCCATACTCAGCCGCCGGTTCCCTCGTTTGAACCATCCGGGGCCGGACCCGCGATGGCTTCAGCCGGCACGGCGTCATCCACGCCGCCGTCCTCTGTACCGTCGTCCGCCAGCCGCGCCACCGACACCACGCCCTCGTCCGCCGACAGGCGGAACAGGGTGACGCCCTTGCTCTTGCGCGCGGTGATGCGCACGTCGTGCACGGGCATGCGGATGACCTGGCCGCCGTTGCTGACCATCATCACCTGGTCGGTCTCGGCGATGGGGAACACGGCGGCGATGGCCTTGTTGCGGGCCCCCATGTCCATGTTCCAGATACCCTGGCCGCCACGACCCGTTAGGCGATATTCATAGGCCGAGGTGCGCTTGCCGAAGCCCTGGACCGAGACGGTCAGCAGGAATTCCTCGCGCGCCTTCATCTCGGCATAAATCTCGGGCGCCAGGGTGCCGACATCGCCCGTGACCTCGGGGTCAACGTCGACGGCCTCCTCAACGTCTTCACCCTGCTGCCGCCGCTCGGCGCCCGCCTGCTTCAGGTAGGCCGCCCGCTCCTCCGGCGTGTACTCGGTGTGATGAAGGATGGACAGGCCGATGACCTCATCCCCCTCGGCCAGGCGGATGCCCCGCACGCCGGTGGAGGTGCGGCCGGCGAAGACGCGGACGTCCACCACCGGGAAACGGATGCAACGGCCCAGGCGCGTGGCCAGCAGCACGTCGTCGGCCTCGCCGCACGTGCGCGCGGCGATCAGCAGTTCACCCTCCTCCTCCAGCTTCATGGCGATCAGGCCATTGGCGCGGATGTTGGTGAAGTCCGACAGCTTGTTGCGGCGGACGTTGCCGTGGCTGGTGACGAACAGCACGTTCAGGTCACCCCAGCTGGCCTCATCCTCGGGCATGGGCATCACGGTGGTGATGACCTCGGCCTCCTCCAGCGGCAGCAGGTTGACCAGCGCCTTGCCGCGGGTCTGCGGCTGCCCCAGCGGCAGGCGCCAGACCTTCAGCTTGTAGACCATGCCGCGGTTGGTGAAGAGCAGCATGGGGGTGTGGGTGTTGGCCACGAACAGGTCGCTGACCGTATCCTCCGCCTTCAGCTGCATGCCACTGCGGCCCTTGCCGCCACGCGCCTGCGCCCGGTAGGTGGAGACGGGCACGCGCTTGATGTAGCCGCCCTGCGTAACGATGACGACCATGTCCTCGCGCTGGATCAGGTCTTCGATGTCCGCCTCGAACTCCAAATCCTCGATCTTGGTGCGGCGGGGCGTGTCGAAGCGCGCCTTCACCTCCGCCAACTCATTGCGCAGAATGGTCAGCAGCAGCGGGCGGGACGACAGCACCTCAAGGAAGTGACGGATCTGATCCACCACCGCCGTCAGGTCGGCGCCGATCTTGTCACGCTCCAGCCCGGTCAGACGGTGCAGGCGCAGTTCCAGGATGGCCTTGGCCTGGGCCTCCGACAGGCGATAGGTGCCGGCCTCGGACAGGCCGCGGCCCGGCTCATCGATCAGGGTGATCAGCGGCGCCACGTCCAGGGCGGGCCACTCGCGGGCCAGCATCTCCTCCCGCGCCGTCTGCGGGTCGGGCGCGCGGCGGATTAGGGCGATCATCTCGTCCAGGTTGGCCACGGCCACGCCCAGGCCCACCAAGGTGTGGGCGCGCTCGCGGGCCTTCCCCAGCTCGAACTCGGTGCGACGGGTGATGACCTGCTCGCGGAACTTCACGAAGGCCGCGATGATGTCCTTAAGGTTCATCAGTTCCGGCCGGCCGCCATTCAGGGCCAGGGTGTTGACGCCGAAGGAGGTCTGCAGCGGCGTGTGGCGGAACAGCTGGTTCATCACCACGTCGGCCACGGCGTCGCGCTTCAGTTCCACCACCACGCGCACACCGTCGCGGTCGGACTCGTCACGAACGTCGGAGATGCCCTCGACCAGCTTCTCCTGCACCACCTCGGCGATGCGCTCGATCAGCTTGGCCTTGTTCACCTGGTAGGGGATCTCGGTGAAGACGATGGCCCAGCGGTCCTTGCGGATCTCCTCGATCTCACTCTTGGCGCGCATGACGACGGAGCCACGCCCCGTCTCGAACGCGGAGCGGATGCCGGAGCGGCCGAGAATCAGGGCGCCGGTGGGGAAGTCCGGGCCGGGGACGATCTCCATCAGTTCGGGGATGGTGATGTCCGGGTTGTCGACATAGGCGCAGCAGGCGTCGATCACCTCGCCCAGATTATGGGGCGGGATGTTGGTGGCCATGCCCACGGCGATGCCGCCGGCGCCATTGACCAGTAGGTTGGGGAAGCGCGACGGCAGGACGGTCGGCTCATCCTTCGACTCGTCGTAGTTCTTCTGCCAGTCGATCGTGTCCTTATCGATGTCGTCCAGCATCGCCTCGGCCGACTTGGCCAGGCGGGCCTCGGTGTATCGCATGGCCGCGGCGCGGTCGCCGTCCATGGAACCGAAGTTGCCCTGGCCGTCGATCAGCGGCAGGCGCATGGAAAAATCCTGCGCCATGCGGACCATGGCCTCATAGATCGAGCTGTCGCCATGGGGGTGGTAGTTACCCATGACGTCGCCGACCGCCTTGGCCGATTTGCGGTACGGCTTGGTGCTGTCGTAGCCGCTTTCCTTCATCGCGTAGAGGATGCGGCGATGGACCGGCTTCAGGCCGTCCCGCACGTCGGGAAGCGCGCGGCTCACGATCACGCTCATGGCGTAATCGAGATAGCTGTTGCGCATCTCCTCTTCGATGGCGATGGGGGTGATGTCGCTGGCGGGAGGGGCCGCGGGGGGCGTCGGAGTCGTGACCAAACCGGAATCCAAAAGCAAGAAAAACCAAGCCTTAGGGTCGGCCGGACGGCCGCCCCGGGGCGATGGGGGTCGGCCGCTTTTCTAGCACCAATCGCGCATGTGAACAATGAAACCGGCACGGCGCGTATCTCTATGGTTCGCGCGCGCGACCACGACTCGCTCCCCAATGCTCCCCAGCGTTGATGGAGAGGGTTTCAGGTGTTGGAAACCGGCGGTAAAGTTCAACCTCTTCCCCTGCCGGCGGCCCGCATGACACCCCCCTTCACCCTTCGCGGCCTGGACCACCTGGCCCTGCCCGTGACCGACATGGCGCGCAGCCTGACCTTCTATCGTGACATCCTGGGATGTCCGGTCACGGCGGAATGGCCGGAGGATGCGCTGCTGCGGCTGCGGGTGGGAACGTCCGACCTGTTCCTGGTCGACGTGACGGTGGCGGAGGGGGCCTGGGCCAAGCCGCCGACGGGACCGGGCCGCAACCTGGACCATCTGTGCATCGCGCTGGAGGCCTGCGACGAGGCCGCGGTGCGGCGGCATCTGGCGGCCCACGGCCTGGATATCATCGAGGAACGGGCGGGCGATAACCGCCACGGCCCCACCCTGTCGCTCTACATCTGCGATCCGGACGGCACCCCGGTGGAACTGCTGCTGCCGTCGCCCTAAGCCCAGGGGGCTCAGCGTCGTGACAGCAGGTGGAAACGGATCATCAGCACCGACACCGCCACGATGCTGGCCGCCAGGATACCCTCGAAGATGCCCAGGATGCCGTGCCCCAGATGGAAGGCGGCATAGGCCGCGGTCGGGATCATGACGCCGTAATAGCTGAAGAAATGCAGGGCGGTGGGAATCCAGCTGTCGCCCTGGCCGCGCAGGGCGCTGGCCATGACCGTCTGCCCGCCGTCCGCCACCACGATCCAGGCCATCAGCGCGATGGTGGGCACCAGAACGCGGATCAGCGCCGGATCGCTGGCATAGAGGCCGGCGATGATCTCGGGCGCTAGGGCCAGCACCACGCCCACCACCGCCAAGGTCAGGGCGGTGATGGCTAGCCCCGTCCACCCGGCCAGCGTGGCCTCGCGCCGGTTGCCGGCGCCGTGCGCCTGCCCCACCTGCACGGCGGTGGCCGACGCCAGCCCCAGGGCCGCCATGAACACCAGGGCCAGCACGTTCAGTCCAACGGCGTAGGCCCCCAGGCCCAGAGCCCCCAGCCAGCCGGCGAAGATGCCCATGGTACCGAAGGCGGACGACTCCGCCCCCTGGCTGAGACCGGCGGCGTAGCCCAGATGACGGTGGCCCCGTCCCTGCCGCCATTCCAGGAAGGACCCGCGCACGCCGTAACGGGCATGGTCGCGCATGGTCCAGACATAGAGGATCAGGCCCAGGGCCGTGATCCAACGGATGCTGGTGGTGGCGATGGCCGACCCCATGGCCCCCAGGGCGGGCAGGCCGAAATGACCGAAGACCAGGGTGTAATCCAGGGCGAAGTTCAGCAGGTTGGCCACGATCATGGAAATCATGGCCGGAAACGGCCGCTTGATGCCCTCCAGGAAGAAGGAGGTGGTGATCTGCATGACCGCGGCCGGCATGCCCAGGCCCAGGATGGCGATGACCGCCGCCGCGCCGTGGGCGATGTCCGCCTCCTGTCCCGTCAGCAGGAAGAAGGCTTCCCCGAACTGGCAGGCGATGGCCACGATGCCGCCGATCAACAGAGCATAGGGTAGAGAGCGGCGCCAGACGGCCCCCGCCTCGTGCGGCCGGCCCGCCCCCACGGCCTGGGCCACCAGGATGATGGTCCCCATCATCAAGCCGACCACGGTGGCGAAGGCAGTGCCCACCGGCGTGTTGCCCAGGCCGAAATAGGCCAGTTCCTCCGCGCTGTAGCGGCCAACCATGGCGGTGTCGACTGTCTGCATGAAGAGCTGCCCGATGCGGGTCAGCATCAGGGGCGCGGCCAGCAGCACCAGGTCGCGCGCATGGACCAACACGCGGGGCAACAGCGCCTCATCCGGCCCGCGTGGCGGCAGGCCAGGGCACGCCGCTTCGACCGCCGCCTCGTCCAGGGGCGGCAGGGGCGTCACCGCCGCCGACACTTCCGGCGGCACGGGGGGCTCGAACTGGGTCATGACGAGCGTGCTCTGGCGGCTTTATCGTTGCCCGGACAATCGTCTGGGCGTTTCCCCTTGCCTACCGCGCCGGCGGGGCAACCGCAACCCTCAGGGGCGCACGGCTGGCTGGCGCGCACCTGATGATGGTCGCCCAGGCCGGTGCCTACCCGGTGAAGCGCGCCGTCAGGGGGAAGCGGCGGTCCTTGGTGGTGGGGGACTTGCGGTGCACCTTGGGACCGGGCGGGGACTGGAAGCGCTTGAACTCCGCCCGGCGGACCCGGCGGCGGATGTCCTGCACGAACGCCAGCGGCTCGCCCAGCTTTTCCGCGATCTCGGCGTCGGTCTGGCGTTCCTTGGCGTCCTCCATCTCCCACAGCACGGCGTCCAGCCGGGGATAAGGCGGCAGGCTGTCGGTGTCGCGCTGGTTGTGCTTCAGCTCGGCGCTGGGTTCGACATCGATGACGGCGCGCAGGGCGGCCTGCGCCTGGGCGTCATAGGGCTCCAACGGCTTGCCGAAGGCCCCTTCCCAGATACGGGCGAACACCGGATCGGGGTTCCGCGCCTGGGACAGGCGCATCTCCAGGATGGGGAAGACGTCAATGGCCTTGTAAAGGTCCTTCAGCGGGTTGAAGGCGCCGCGCATGTCACCGTAGAGCGTGCCGTATCCCATCAGGATCTCGCTCTTGTTGCTGGTGCCCAGGATGGCGCAGCGGCCATGGTCGTTGGAGATGGCGGACAGGGTGTTGCCCCGGATCTGCGCCTGCAGGTTTTCATCCGCCAGGCTGCCCATGTCGCGGCCGAAGGCGTTGCGGAACTTGGCCAGCCCGGCCTCATACTCCACGGTGATGGGCAGGCTGATGGCGCTGAAGCCCGCGCCCACGCCGGCCGCGAACTCCGCCGCCCGGGTGTTGGAGCCGGAACTGGTGTAGGGCGACGGCATCATGACGGCGTTGACCTTGGCCGGGCCGAACACGTCGGCCGCCAGGGCCGCCACCAGGGTGGAATCGGCGCCGCCGGACAGGCCGAAGACCACGTCCTGGAAACCGTTCTTCTCGATGTAATCGCGCAAGCCCAGGCCCACGACCAGATAGCGCTCCTGCGGGTCGGTCAGCTGGACGGGCGCCTTGCGCTCCACCAGGCGGAAGCCCTCCCCCCGGTCGATCAGGGCGACGACCTCCCCGCCCTCGCGGCCGATCTCCATTTCATGCAGGGTTCCGGCCGGGTCCATGATGGCGGAACAGCCTTCCCACACCAGCTCGTCATTGCCGCCCACCTGGTTGACATAAACCAGGGGCAGGCCGGTTTCAGCGATGCGCTGGGCGAACAGGCGACGGCGGAAATTGCCCTTGGCGATGGCATAGGGGCTGGCGTTGAGCGAGACGATGACCTCCGCCCCCAGGGCCTTCAGGTCGCGGGTGACATCGTCGAACCAAATGTCCTCGCAAATGCAGAAGCCCAGGGTGACGGGGCCGCCGGCGGCCTCGAAGCGCAGTACGCCGATTTCGGCATCCGGGCCCGCCTGTTCATCCCGTGCCTCGAACCAGCGCACGTCGTCGAAGACGTCGTAATTGGGCAGATGGGTCTTAAACTGGCTCAGCACTTCCCGGCCCTGGTCGAACACCACCAGGCCATTGCCCATCTTGCGCCCCTGCACCTTGCCGCGCAGCGGCGTACCCACGGCGATGGCGGTGCCGACCTCCCCGGACAGCAGGCGGTATTGCTCCGTCCAATGGACGATGGCCTGCTGATAGTCGGCCTCCAGCAGGTAGTCGCCGGCGGCATAATTGGCCACGGCGCATTCCGGCAGGACATGCAGGTCGGCCCCGGCCGCCGCCAGGATGCTGGCCCTGGTCCGCTCGAAATTCCCCCGGAAATCGCCCGTGGTGTAGTTCATCTGGTGCAGGGCGACCGTCAGCGTGCGCATGCTTCCATCTCTCGATACCGACGCGGAACGCCCAGGATCACCAAGGCGCGGCCGTCACCCTAGCATCAGTCGGGTTGTCGCCTGCAATCCTCCGAATTAGGAGATGGCCATGCCGAAAGACAGACCTCACGGGACCGGCACGTTGAACCTGCTCAGCATGTATGCGCTGTCCCCAGCATTTCCTCGACGCACATCTTCACTGAAAGAGGGATTTTCGACCTTTGAATCCCGATAGACCATGAGGTGACGCTTTCGATAAGCATCATCCCCTCTCCGGTCTGCTTCATAATGTCGGGTAGGGCGTAGGAAAATGCGGTTTTCTTGTGAAAGATAGCGGGCCTGCTTCGCCGTGATATGACGACGCTGAAACTCACTGTGCGTGGGATTGAAGAAGCCCGCTGCTTTTTCCTTGATTCCCTCAAACCAATTCTTGACGTCGTCCCGGGGACAAGAGAATTCGGCGTCCTGTGGACTTCTAAGTAAGAAAATCTCCCCACAATTAAGCCAGAAAAAATCCTTCTCTTTTATTTTTATCCAACGATCCAGCTTATTTTCACCATCTCGGCCGTCACAGGCGTTCATAAAATCAATTCGCCCCTGTCGGTCCCTTGGAGAAACAAAAAACTGCCGCCCATGGCAAATGTAATCTCCACCTTGATTGCTATACAACTCGACAAATTTCGGCTTTTCTTCAGTTTTGGACCGTTCTCCGACCTCCCAGACCACACGCGCCTTCTTTTTGGAAAGACCGGCGATTTTGTCTTTCACACCTTCGAACTGAGCACAAGATAATGTCCATCCGGAGAAGGCAATTAAGTCGGCACAATCCCCAAATTTCTCCAATATTTCTAAAAAATATTCACTGGCATTACCGGCCCAGCCAAGCCCAGGACTTACCATAATAATATCCAGTCCAGTCACTTCCAAACCGCCCTCCATTCCATACAAAAACCAAATTATTTTGCCCTCTTACTGCGCCGTCCGGGAACCATTGCCCCTTTCGGACATTCGAAGAGGAGAGGAGCCACCCTGAAAGATAGAGGAAAAGATGTCACAACACCACCATACCCATACCAGGCAAGCAGCGCCCCAGCCAGATCACCGCAGCCCGGCGGAGAGGAAGCGCGCCGTCGGGGAGGCCAGCGACACCCGGCGCCTCAAGGACGAATGGGCCATGACCGGACACGCCGCGACCAAGAAGCCGGGCGCGCCGGGGCCGGAGCACGCTTCGCCGCCCCAGGAGGGGGGCACCCGCACCGCCCTGGGCGGCAAAGGCGACTGGGATGCCGGCGGCAGTGGCCAGCGCGGCCCGCAGGGCGACCGGTCGGAAAGCACGGCGGGCACCGCAACGCGGGCCAACAGCAGCCGGGGACGGGGCAGCACCTCGTGACGCCGTGAGCGTGAGGCACCCATCAAACCGCTGACAGCGAAAGGGCCGCGTTACCGCGGCCCTTGGCTTATTCCTAAGTCTGCTGAAACGGATGCGTCAGAACGGAATCTCATCATCCAGATCGTCGGCCGGCTTGCCGCCGCCACCGAAGCCGCCGCGCGAACCGCCGCCGGAGGATGAGGACCCGCCCCCACCATAGCTGCCGCCGCCACCGCCGCCATACCCGCCGCCCGATGAACCACCGCCGTAGCTGGAGCCGCCGCCGCCGAAGTCGCCGCCCGACTCGTAGCCGCCGCCGCCCTCGCGGCCGTCCAGCATGGTCAATTCACCGCGGAAGGGGCGCAGCACCACCTCGGTCGTGTACTTTTCCTGGCCGGACTGGTCCGTCCACTTGCGGGTTTCCAGTTGGCCCTCGATATAGACCTTGGAGCCCTTCTTCAGGAAGCGCTCGGCCACGCCGATCAACGCCTCATTGAAGATCACCACCTGGTGCCACTGGGTGCGTTCCTGACGCTCCCCGCTGTTGCGGTCCTTCCAGGTTTCAGAGGTGGCGATGCGCAGGTTGCACACCTTGCCCCCGTTCTGCATCGACCGCACCTCCGGCTCCTTGCCGAGGTTGCCGATGAGAATGACCTTGTTGACGCTGCCAGCCATGTCCGATCCGTCCTGAATCCATGAAGGGGCCCTCGAGACCCCGCCGTTGATGGGGAGAGCCTACACTGTCCCGCCGGCGCATTGCCACAGCGATGGTGGTGCAGGCCCCCGGCATACCCAAAATATCGACCCCACAGCCCCAAAGGGACAGCCGCGACCGCATCCCCCCCTGCCACAAAAGAGGATGCATCCTGCTGTCGCCTTTTGACACAGCCACCCCCATATTAGGGCGCTGTCGCCCGCTGGCGGGGCGGAGCGCGCCTACCGGCGTATTCCCCCTTGCCAGCGCCCGCCCCGATCGACTATTCAGAACATACCATGAACAAATATATCAGCGTCCGCGGCGCGCGGGAACATAATCTGAAGAACGTCGACGTGGATTTGCCGCGCGACCAGCTGGTGGTGATCACCGGGCTGTCGGGGTCGGGCAAGTCCTCGCTGGCCTTCGACACCATCTACGCCGAGGGGCAGCGGCGCTATGTCGAAAGCCTGTCGGCCTATGCGCGCCAGTTCCTGGAGCTGATGCAGAAGCCGGACATGGACAGCATCGAGGGGCTGTCCCCCGCCATCTCCATCGAGCAGAAGACGACCAGCCGCAATCCCCGCTCCACCGTCGGCACGGTGACGGAGATTTACGACTATATGCGCCTGCTCTATGCCCGGGTCGGCGTCCCCTACTCGCCCGCCACCGGCCTGCCCATCGAAAGCCAGACGGTCAGCCAGATGGTGGACCGCATCATGGCCATGCCCGAGGGCACGCGCCTGTACCTGCTGGCCCCCGTCGTGCGCGGCCGCAAGGGTGAGTACAAGAAGGAGCTTCAGGAGCTGCGCAAGCGCGGCTTCCAGCGCGTCAAGATCAACGGCGAGATGATGGAGATCGACGAGGCGCCGGCGCTGGACAAGAAGCTGAAGCACGATATCGAGGTGGTGGTCGACCGTATCGTCGTGCGCGACGGCCTGGGCAACCGCCTCGCGGACTCCCTCGAGACGGCGCTGGAGCTGGCCGACGGCCTGGTGTTCGCGGAGAACGCGGATTCGGGGGAGCGCACCGTCTTCTCCGCCAAGTTCGCCTGCCCGGTCAGCGGCTTCACCATCGAGGAGATCGAGCCGCGGCTGTTCTCCTTCAACAACCCCTTCGGCGCCTGCCCCGCCTGCGACGGCCTGGGCCAGAAGCTGTATTTCGACCCCGAGTTGGTGGTGCCGGACACGCGCCTGTCCCTGAAGGACGGCGCCATCGCCCCCTGGGCGGGCTCAACCTCCCAATACTACGCCCAGACGCTGGAAAGCCTGGCGCGCCACCACAACGCCCGCATGGACACGCCGTGGAGCGACCTGCCGGAGGACTTGAAGAACCTCATCCTGTTCGGCTCCGGCGGCAAGCCGGTGACCCTGCGCTATGACGATGGCCTGCGGTCCTACGAGACCAACAAGCCGTTCGAGGGCGTGGTGCGCAATTTGGAGCGCCGGTGGAAAGAGACGGAAAGCAACTTCATGCGGGAGGAGCTTTCCAAGTACCAGTCGGCCCAGCCCTGCGAGGCCTGCGGCGGCGCCCGTTTGAAGCCAGAGGCCCTGGCCGTCAAGATCAACGGCCTGAACGTGGCCGAGGTCAGCCGCATGTCCATCCAGGAGGCAGGCGCCTGGTTTCTGGGCCTGGACGGGCACCTGACGCAGAAGCAGAAGGACATCGCCAACCGCATCCTGAAGGAAATCAACGAGCGGCTGGGTTTCCTCAACAATGTCGGCCTGGAATATCTGGCCATGGACCGCGCCTCCGGCACCCTGTCGGGCGGGGAGAGCCAGCGCATCCGCCTGGCCTCGCAGATCGGCAGCGGCCTGACCGGCGTGCTCTATGTGCTGGACGAGCCCTCCATCGGCCTGCACCAGCGCGACAACGACCGGCTGCTGGCCACGCTGAAACGCCTGCGCGATCTGGGTAACACCGTGCTGGTGGTGGAGCATGACGAGGACGCCATCCGCACCGCCGACTATCTGGTCGACATGGGACCGGGCGCCGGCGTCCATGGCGGCACGGTGGTGGCGGCCGGCACCCCGGCGGAGGTGATGGCCAACCCGGCCAGCGTCACCGGCGACTATTTGACCGGCCGGCGGCGCATCGCCCTGCCGGAACGCCGCCGCGCCGGCCACAAGGGCCAGTTCCTGGAGGTCATCGGCGCGCGCTCCAACAACCTGAAGGACGTGAACGCCCGCATCCCCCTGGGCACCTTCACCTGCGTCACCGGCGTGTCCGGCGGCGGCAAGTCCACCCTGATCATCGAAACGCTGTATAAGGCCCTGGCCAAGCGCCTGAACGGCGCGCGGGAACATCCGGGCGCCCACGACGACATTCTGGGCCTGCAGCACCTGGACAAGATCGTCGACATCGACCAGTCGCCCATCGGCCGCACGCCCCGCTCCAACCCCGCGACCTACACCGGCGCCTTCACCCCCATCCGCGACTGGTTCGCCGGCCTGCCGGAAGCCAAGGCCCGCGGCTATGGCGCCGGCCGCTTCAGCTTCAACGTCAAGGGCGGCCGGTGCGAGGCCTGCCAGGGTGACGGCGTTATCAAGATCGAGATGCACTTCCTGCCCGACGTCTATGTCACCTGCGACGTCTGCCACGGCAAGCGCTACAACCGCGAGACGCTGGAGGTCCTGTACAAAGACAAGAGCATCGCCGAGGTGCTGGACATGACGGTGGAGGAGGCGGCCGTGTTCTTCCAAGCCGTGCCCGCCATCCGCGACCGCATGCAGACGCTGAACGAGGTCGGGCTAGGCTATATCCACGTCGGCCAGCCGGCCACCACCCTGTCGGGCGGCGAGGCGCAGCGGGTGAAGCTGGCCAAGGAACTGTCCCGCCGCGCCACCGGCCGCACCCTCTACATCCTGGATGAGCCCACCACCGGCCTGCACTTCGAGGATGTGCGCAAGCTGCTGGAGGTGCTGCACGCCCTGGTGGACCAGGGCAACACTGTACTGGTGATCGAGCACAATCTGGAGGTCATCAAAACCGCCGATTGGATCATCGACATGGGGCCGGAGGGTGGCGCCGGCGGCGGCCGCATCGTGGCCGAGGGCACGCCGGAGCATGTGGCCACGGTGCCGGAGAGCCATACCGGCCATTACCTGAAGCCCTACCTGTCAGAGGTCCCCCCTGCGGTGGAGGCCGTGGCGCCCAAGAAGCGCAAGGCCAAAGGCTGAGAGGCGGCCCGTCTCGCGCGCGGTGGAGGGGGCGCTCCTGTCTACGTCCCCTCCCCGCTCATCGGGCTATTGGTTGGCGCGAATGACCCGGACGGAGAATGTGATGGCGCCGGCGTTGTCCAAAGAATTGACGTCCCAATAGAACAGGAAAAGGTTGGGAATGGCGGGGGGATTGGTCGCCGGCAGGAGGCCATTGCCCAAGACCTTCATCTCGAAGCGCGTGCCGGCGGCGAAAAATGACCGGCCACCGTCCAGGGACCCCACCAAGGTGCCGACGCCGAAGCTGTAGTTCGCGGCGGCCGGGAAAGGACCGCCACGGTCCGGTGTGCCAGGGTTCAACTGCCCCCACTGGGGCCCATTATCCGTCACTGGAACACCATCGGCATTGGTAGAGCCCGGCCCGCCCCCCGAGTTCCAAAGCACGAAATCCGACGTGATGATCTGGAGCGTGTCGCCGGACGTGAGGGGCTTGTTGAATTGGACCGTGGCGGGAACACCGCCCACCGGTTGGCCTCCCGGGCCCTTTTGCTGAACGATGCTATTCGTTTTCGCGTCAACCTTCACGATGTAATATGACATTTTGCGCTCCTTAAAAGCGTATCATGTAGAAAGCAACTAGTTATGATTGTTTACATAACTGATGCGTTCAAACTTTGAGCGAAGGCCGCATCCGATGCCACTTCTGAAAATCTTCTGAGGTGCAGCGTATTGATCGCACATGCTATTCAGGCCCGAGGAACTCAGGCCGCGTCCACACGGACGAGCGTCCGATAGCCGGGTTTACGGCGTCATCAAAGTCGCAAAGGCCGATATGGCGCCCGGGAAGCGTAAAGGCCGCGAAACATGACCCCCATCGTCCTCATCCCCGGCCTGCTGTGCACGGCGGAGGTCTTCGCCCCGCAGGTGGCGGCGCTGTGGCCCCAGGGCCCGGTCACCGTGGCCAATACCCTGGCGGGGGAAACGATGGCGGACTTGGCGGACGCCATCCTGGCCGACGCCCCTCCCCGCTTCGCCCTGGCAGGCATTTCCATGGGCGGCTATGTCGCCCTGGAAATCTGGCGCCGGGCGCCGGAGCGGGTGGCGAAGCTGGCCTTGCTCAGCACCCAGGCGGTGCCCGACACGCCGGAACAGTCGGCCCAGCGGCGGGCCTTGGTGGCCCTGGCGCGCAAGGCCAAACTCGGGGCCGTCCTACGCCAGGCCACGGCCTCCATGCTCCATCCCCGGCATCGGGACGATCCGCATCTGGCGGCGATCAACCTGCGCATGGGCCTGACGGTGGGTGTCGAGGGGCTGGCGCGGCAGACAGCGGCCATCATCGGCCGCCCCGACAGCCGCCCCACCCTGCCCACCATCACCGTGCCGACGCTGGTGCTGACGGGCGACAGCGACCCGCTGATGCCGTTGGAGCGCTCACAGGAAATGGCCGCCACCATCCCGGGCGCCCGGCTGGTCATCCTACCGCAGTGCGGCCATTCCTCCACGCTGGAACAGCCGGACGCGGTGAACCAGGCGCTGATCGACTGGATTACCGGATAAGCCGACGGACCAAGGAAGAAGAAGCGCCCGAATCAGCGGCCCTGGGGGCGGTCACCGGCTGTGATGGCCCGGCGTGTCCGGCCGCTTCTTGGCGGCCTCCCGCTCCTCCTCCCGCTTGTCGGCGGCAGGCACGCGCTTGGCCGTCGGGGCCTCATGCGGGATGGGCGGAAAGATGTCAGGCGTGGGTGACCGCGCCTCCTCGATGGCCTCCACCACCTCTTCCAGGATGATGTTGCCCAGGATGCTGCCGGTGCCGGCGTCCTTGTTGGTCTTCGTGCTCATCATCGCGTCTCCTCGGGGACCTGTTCCTTCAGATAGGAATGCGCCTGCCAAGGTTCAAACGCGCTGAGCCAGATCAGCAAGACTCCGATTTGTCCGAACGGCTCAGTTGCCGGTATCGGCGGAAGACTTCTTCTTCCCCTGGCCGATGCGGGGCTCCGTCCCCGCCAGCAGGCGGCGGATGTTGGCATGGTGGCGAACCCAGACCAGCACGGCGATGGCCAGGGCGAGGACCGCCTCCGCCCCGCCGGCGCCAAACCCGGCGGCGACCGGGCACACCGCCGGCAGGAAGCAGGCGACCAGGGGCGCCAAGGCCAAGGCCACCAGGGCGGAAAGGGAGGAGATGCGGAACAGGACGGCGACCAGCAGCCAAGTGAGGCAGGCGATGACGCCCACCGGCCAGCTGGTGGCCAGCAGCACGCCCAGCGCCGTGGCCACCCCTTTGCCGCCCTTGAAACCCAGCCACACCGGGAAGGTGTGGCCCAGCATCGCGCCACCACCTGCCACCAGGGCGGCAAGGTGGGGCGCGTCCGGCGACGGCAGGACGCTCATGGCCAGGCAATGGGCGACACCCACGGCGATGGCGCCCTTGCCGCTGTCCAGCACCAGGGTGGCGGCGGCCAAGGGCTTGTTGCCCGTGCGCAGCACGTTGGTGGCGCCGATGTTGCCCGAGCCGATCTTGCGGATGTCGCCATAGCCGCCGAGATAGGCCAGCACCAGGCCGAAGGGGATGGAGCCCAGCAGGTAGCCGCCGGCCAGCGCCAGCAGCAGGGGCATCAGGGGCAGCGCCGCCGTGTCCATAGGCATCAGGCCGCCAGTTGGAAGACGGTGCGCCCGTCCACCAGGGTACGCAGCACCCGGCCCTGCACCGGGTGCTTGTCGAAGCAGCTGTTCTTGGACTTGCTGTGCAGCGCCTCCGCATCCACGCGCCACGGCCGTTCGGCATCGAAGATGACCAGGTCGGCGGCGGCACCGGTGCGCAGACGGCCCAGGTTCAGGCCCAGCACGGCGGCCGGCTTGATCGTGACGGCGGCCAGGGCGTCCAGCAGGCTCATGTGGCCCTTATGCACCAGGTCCAGCGTCAGGGGCAGCAGCGTCTCCAGCCCCACGGAGCCGAAGGCCGCCTGGGCGAAAGGTACGCGCTTGGCGTCCTGGTTCCAGGGCAGATGGTCGCTGGTGATGCAGTCGATGGTGCCATCGGCCAAACCTTCCACGATGGCCTGGCGGTCGTCCTCGGTGCGCAGCGGCGGCGACAGCTTGAAGAAGGTGCGATAGTCGCCGACGTCCCGCTCCGTCAGGGTGAAGTACGGCGGGGCGGTGTCGCAGGTGACCTTCAGACCCTTGCGCTTGGCGGCGCGGATGACGGCGACGGACTCGGCGGTGGAGATGTCGGCGGCGTGGTAGCGGCCACCCGTGGCCTCCACCAGGCGCAGATCCCGCTCCAGCATGATGACCTCGGCCACGGCGGGGATGCCGGACAGGCCCAGGCGCGTGGCGATCTCACCGGAGTTCATGGCGCCGGTGGCCAGGCGCGGCTCCTGCGGGTGTTGCAGGATGGGTCGGCCCCAGATGCTGGCGTAGGCCAGGGCCCGCTGCATGACCAGGGCATCGGCCACGGCCTTGCCGCCGTCGGTGAAGCCCACGGCGCCGGCCTCGGCCAACAGGCCCATCTCGGTCAGTTCCTTGCCGCCCAGGTCGCGGGTGATGCCGGCATAGGCGAAGACCTTCACCAGCTTCACCTCCCGCGCGCGGCGGGCGATGAACTCCAGGCCCGCCACGTCGTCGATGACCGGGTCGGTGTCGGGCAGGCAGGCCAGGGCGGTGACGCCGCCGGCCGCCGCCGCCTGGCTGGCGGTCTTCAGCGTCTCATTATCCTCGTGCCCCGGCTCGCCCACCTGGGCGCGCAGGTCGACCAGGCCGGGGGCGACGCAGGCCCCGTCGGCGTCGATGACCTCGATGCCGTCCGGCACGCCGTCGCGAAACAGGCCGGGCCCATGGTCGGCGATCTTGCCGCCATCAATCAGCAAGGAGCCGCGCTGGTCCAGGCGGCTGTCCGGATCCAGCAGGCGGGCGTTCAGGATGGCGGTGCGGGCGTGTGTGGCCATGGGGATGGTCCCGGAAGAGCGAGAGCGTTAAGGCGGGGCGGAGACGGGCTGGCGCGTCAGGCCGGGTCGTTGCGGCCATGCTGGGTCAGGAGATCAAGGCAGGCCATGCGCACGGCCACGCCCAACTCCACCTGCTGCAGGATGACGCTGCGGTTGATGTCGTCGGCCACCAGGCTGTCGATCTCCACGCCGCGGTTCATGGGGCCGGGGTGCATGATCAAGGCGTCCGGCTTGGCCGCCGCCAGCTTCTCATAATCCAGACCGAAGAAGCGGTAGTATTCCCGTACCGAGGGCACGAACTGGCCCTGCATGCGCTCCAACTGAAGACGCAGCATCATGACGATGTCGGCGTCCTTCAGGCCCGTGGCCATGTCGTGGTGCACCTCCACGCTCAGCTCACCAATGGCGCGGGGCAGCAGGGTGGGCGGCGCCACCACGCGCACGCGGGCGCCCATGATGTTCAACAGCTGGATATTGGACCGCGCGACGCGGCTGTGCAGGATGTCGCCGCAGATGGTGACGGTCAGCCCGTCCAGGCGCCCCTTGTTGCGGCGGATGGTCAGAGCGTCCAGCAGGGCCTGGGTCGGATGCTCGTGCGCGCCGTCGCCGCCGGAGATGACGGCGCAGTTGACCTTGTCGGCCAACAGCTTCACCGCCCCCGACTCCGGATGGCGCACCACCAGCACGTCCAGGTGCATGGCGTTCAGGGTGGTGGCGGTATCCAGCAGGGTCTCGCCCTTCTTCACGCTGGAGCCGTCGACCGACATGTTGATGGCATCGCCGCCCAGCCGCTTGGCCGCCAGCTCGAAGCTGGTGCGGGTGCGGGTGGAGTTCTCGAAGAAAAGGTTCACCACCGTCTTGCCGCGCAGCACGTCCGACTTCTTGTTGGGGCTGCGGTTCTGTTCGACGTAGGTGTCGGCCAGATCAAGGATGGTGTTGATCTGGGCCTGGCTCAGGCCTTCGATGCCAAGCAGGTGCCGGTGCGGAAAGCGCATGGGATCCCTAGGGCGGTCAGAGGGGACGGATCGCCTCCCGCACGGGGGACGCCGCCGTATCGGGGCCGGACTATGGCCCCGCCGCCGCCAGCAGGCAAGGACCGGATGGCTGCCCGGCGATGCGCGCAGACCCCTCTCCGGCGATCCTTGGACATCCCGGTGTCGCCGATGATTCCATCAATTAATTTTCACGCCATCATAAAAAATGACAAATTCTGACATCATTAATGTTGGATTTTATCTAAATTCGATCGCACATGCCTAATATACTGGAAACTATAACCACTTCCCGGCGGGAGCATCAGTTAAGCCTTTACTCCTATCCAAAGGAAATTATACTTTTCGGTAGTTAGGCCAGGCAGCGCCCAACGCCATCACCACGACTTCCGCAGAACACAGGCGGAGAGGTTTGTGGTTTTCTAGGACGACTCCATGCCGCCTGCAGTCCAGGATGCGCCCCAGAGGGCTAAGCATGCGGGCAGGACTTCGTCCTCCACCTCGACGCCCATGCGCCCCGTCCTTCTGGCACCACCGCGTGCGGATGGCATGTCACACGCCGCCGCCGACGGGCATATCCACGACACCAGCGCCTGGTCGGACGAAACCGACGCCCTGCACCTGTTGCCCTTGCATCTTCTTCCCCTGTCCGTCAGCGGCCTGAAGCGGGCCCGCCTGGTGAAGACGGCGCGCCTGGAAACGATGGTCGAGCTGTTCCGGGATGCCCGCGCCGGCACCGGCCTGATCCAGATTGAAGGGCTGGGCCGCGAATTCACCGCAGACAAGACCGCGCTGGAACGCGACATGGCGCTGCTGCTGAAGCTGGGGGCCATCGCGTCCTTCGACGTCTATTCCCTGCGTATCGAGTTGCGCGCGCTGGGCATCGCCGTGGATGAGCATCAGCATCTGGTGCTGTCGCCGGAAAAGCAGGAAGAGCTGACCCATTACATGCAGGGCTTCACCCGCCCCCTCCTCCGCCGTGTCTATGGTGAGCAGGCGGCTCGGGTGGAAAACATGGGCGACCTGACGGCCTTGCTGTCCAGCCCCGACCGGGAAGAGACGCTGGCCAACCTGCGCCACATCGCCGGCCGGCTGGGCCTGAAACTGACCGAGATCCCGGAGTTCCTGGCGCAGTATGGCGACATCTTCCTGTCCATCGCCTATTTCCGCAGTTGCCGTGACGGCGCCCACGCCCTGCTGCAGGAGTTGGGGCGCTGGCTGGCGGACCTCAGGCGCACCCCGTTGGTGCAGACCGACAGCGCCGCCGTGCGGCTGATCACCACAGTGGACACCAGCCTGGACGCCATCATGGCCCAGTTGGAGGGATGCTTCCGCAGTTTCGACCGCATGACGCAGCAGTTGTGGGATGACCTTTCCGCCGAGGGCTTCCAGGCCATGCGCCAGGAGATCGAGGCGCACCATACCGGGGTTGGCGCCCTATGCTGCGGCCTGGCGGTGAAGCTGGGCGGCTGGAAACGCGCCTTCCCCACCGCCGGCCGGGGCGCCCCGGGGCAGAAAATGGACTGGCTGCGCCAGGAAATGATGCCTGGCCTGGCGGATCTGGTCGAGATCGGGCTGAAGGCGAATCGACGCACCCCGGCGGCCTGACGAACGACCGCCGGTGGACTGGCTTATGGATCGCGGCGCGTCACATCACGCCGGATCCGGCACCTTCGTCCGCAGGGTCACGAACTCCTCCGCCGCCGTGGGGTGCAGGCCGATGGTGCTGTCGAACACCGCCTTGGTGGCGCCGGCGTTCATGGCCACGGCCACGCCCTGGATCATTTCCGGCGTGTCGTCACCCACCAGATGGCAGCCCACCACCCGGTCGCTGGCCCGGTCCACCACCAGCTTCATCAGCATGCGCTGATCGCGGCCGGAGAGGGTGTGCCGCATGGGCTTGAAGTTGGTGCGGTAGATGTCGACCGCCGGATAAACCGCGCGCGCCTGCGCCTCCGTCATGCCGCAGGTGGCGACGGGGGGGATGGAGAACACGGCGGTGGGGATGTTGAGATAGTTCACGCTGCGCGGCTTGTTGCCGAACAGGGTGTCGGCCAGCACGTGCCCCTCGGCCGTCGCCACCGGGGTCAGGTTCACACGGTCGGTCACGTCGCCCAGGGCATAGATGTTGGGCACGGTGGTGCGGTACTGTTCGTCCACCTTGATGGCGCCGCGCTCGTCGAGATCCACGCCCACGCGCTCCAGCCCCAGGCCGCGCACGTTGGGCCGGCGGCCGGTGGCGTAGAGCACGGCGTCCAGGTCCAGCGTCGTGCCGTCCGACAGGGTGGCCCGCAGGCAGCCGCCGGCCTTTTCCAGGCGCTCGATGGTGGTGCGGGGCCGCAACTCGACGCCGGCCTTGGCCGTCTCGGCATCCAGGAAGTCGCGCACGTCCTCATCGAAACCGCGCAGCAGCTTGTCGCCCCGGTAGATCTGCACGGTGCGGGAGCCCAGGCCGTTGAACACGCCGGCGAACTCCGTAGCGATGTAGCCGGCGCCGACGATGGCGATGTGTTCTGGCCGCTTTTCCAGGTGGAACACCTCGTTGGAGGTGATGGCATAGTCGCGCACGCCGGGCTTCTCCGGCAGCTCCGGCCAGCCGCCGGTGGCGATCAGGATGCGCTCCGCCGTGACGCGCTTGCCGCCCACATCCACCGTGTGCTCATCCACGATGGTGGCGCGCGCCTCGAAGATGGTCGCGCCGGCGTTCTCCAACAAACGGCGGTAGATGCCGTTGAGGCGCGTGATCTCCGCGTCCTTGTTTGTGATCAGGCGCTTCCAGTCATGGTCCTTGGCCTCCACGTCCCAGCCATAGCCGGCCGCGTCCTGGAAGCCGGCCGAATACTGGGCGGCGTAGACCAGGAACTTCTTGGGCACGCAACCGACGTTGACGCAGGTGCCCCCCAGGTACCGTTCCTCCGCGACGCCCACGCGCGCGCCATGGCCAGCCGCGATTCGGCTGGCGCGCACCCCGCCGGAGCCGGCGCCGATGGTGAAAAGGTCGTAATCATAGGCGGCCATGGCCGAATTTCCTGTGGTGGCTTGTGGGGATAGGACGAACGGGTGTGCCCAGATGTCGTATCTTTTCCCCTTCGGCGCAAGGGACGGCGTCTCGCTGGAATTGTCGTGCCGGACGCATGTTACCTTGTTGGTGAACAGGAGGGCGGGTGACCGCCGGCGGCGACTATGGGGGTTCGGATATGATCCGTATGACGGGCGGCATCGCGGTCATGGTGGCGGCGGGGTTGGCGGCGGGTGCCGCGCACGCCGAGATCAAGCTGGGCCTGGGCGCCCCCTTGACCGGCCCCAACGCCGTGGTGGGGGAGCAGCTGCGCCGGGGCAGCGAGCAGGCGATCAAGGACATCAATGCCAAGGGCGGCGTGCTGGGCGAGCAGATCGTGCTGATCCAGGCCGATGACGCCAGCAACCCCAGCCAGGGCGTGGCCGCGGCCAACAAGCTGATCACCCAGGGGGTGGCGGCCGTCATCGGCCATTACAACTCCGCCGTCTCCATCGCCGCCGCCAAGGTCTATTCCGAGGAGGGCGTGGTTCAGATCTCCCCCGGCTCGACCAATCCGCAACTGACGGAGATGGGCAGCCACACCACCTTCCGCACCTGCGGGCGCGACGACCAGCAGGGCGACGTGGCGGCCCAGTACATCGCCAAGAATTTCCCCAAGGCCCGCATCGGCATCCTGCAGGATCAGACCACCTATGGCCGGGGCCTGGCCGACGCCACCCGCGCCTCCCTGGCCAAGCTGGGCCTGAAAGAGGTGGTGTATGAAGCGGTGACGGTGGGCGACCGCGACATGTCCTCCGTCATCACCCGCATGAAGGACGCGCAGGTCGATTTCGTCTATTTCGGCGGCCTGCACACCGAGGCCGGCCTCCTGGTGCGCCAGATGGCGGAAAAGGGCATGAAGGCCAAGTTCATGGCCGGCGACGGCATCGTCTCCAACGAGTTCTGGAACATCACCGGCGCCACCGGCAACGGCGTGTTGAACACCTTCGGCGCCGACTATCGCCAGCAGCCCGTGGCGGCCGAGGTTGTGAAAAGCTTCCGCGCCCAGAACTATGAGCCCGAGGCCTATACCCTCTATTCCTACGCCGCCGTGCAGGCCTGGGCCCAGGCGGCGACGCAGGCCAAGAGCACGGACCCGGCCAAGGTGGCGGACGCCCTGCACAAGGGGAGCTTCCAGACGGTGATCGGGCCCCTCTCCTTCAATGCAAAAGGAGATCGCACCACTGCCGATTACACAGTTTACCAATGGCGCGACGGATCCTATACCGAGATCAAATAGTGTGAATTAGCCTCCCCTCGGTTCAGGAATCACAGTTCGATGCGTGTCCCCTTCTTCGCGCGTGCCGCCGTCCTCGCCCTGCCCTTGCTGTCGATCAGCCTGCCCGCCTTCGCGGACATCAAGATCGGCGTGGGTGTCCCCCTCAGCGGTCGCCTGGCGGCGGTGGGCACCCAGCTGCGCCGGGGCGCGGACCAGGCCGTGGCCGACATCAACGCCAAGGGTGGCGTGCTGGGGCAGAAGCTGGTGGTGGACGCGGTGGATGATGGCGGTGAGCCCACGCAGTCCGTCGCCGCCGCCAACCGCCTGGTGACGGACCGCGTCGCCATGGTCATGGGCCACATGACCACCGGCACCACGATGCCGGCGGCCCAGGTCTATGCCGATGAGGGCGTCATCGTCATCACCCCCAGTTCCACCAGTCCAGAACTGACCGCCCAGGGCTGGGACACGCTGTTCCGCACCTGCGGCCGCGACGACCAGCAGGGCCAAGTCATCGGCGCCTACCTAGCCGACCACTACAAGGGCGGCAAGATCGCCATCGTCGACGACCAGACCACCTACGGCAAGGGCCTGGCCGACGCCGTGCGCGCCACGCTGAAGGCCCGCGGCGTGCCTGTGGCCCTGAACGGCACGCTGACCGCCGGCGAGAAGGACTTCAGCAGCATGGTCACCCGCCTGAAGTCGGCAGACGTGGACGCCGTGTTCTACGGCGGCTTGTACCCGGAGGCGGGCCTGCTGGTGCGCCAGTCGCGCACCGCCGGCCTGAAGGCCGCTTTCCTGGCCGGCGACACCCTGGCCAGCGATGAGTTCTGGACCACCGCCGGCGCCATGGGCGAAGGGGTGATGATGGCCTACAACGCCGACGTGCGGCAGAGCCCCGCCGCCAAGGAAGCGCTGGACAGCTTCCGCAAGAACGGTGGGGAGCCCAACATCTTCTCGCTCTACTCCTACGCCGCCGTCCAGGTCTGGGCCCAGGCCGCCGCCAAGGCCGGCAGCACCGACCCCAAGAAGGTGGCCGCCGTGCTGCACAGCGGCCAGGAGTTCATGACCGCCGTCGGGCCCGTGTCCTACGACGCCAAGGGCGACCGCAAGCAGAACGACTACGTCATCTACGCCTGGCACAACGGCGCCTACGCCCCGCTGGCGAAGTAGTTAGGAACGACCGGTGGAAATGACCCTGGAGTCGGTGGCGCTTATTGACGAAGACGGAACCGTCACGGTTAATGGCGTTGTCGATCCGGTCCCGTGGTGGAGCGTCACCAAAACAGTCCTGGCGATCGCGGCCATGCGCCTTGTCGAGGATGGGGCGCTTTCCCTCGATGGGCCAATCACTGGCGAGTCCTTCACCTTGGCGCAGCTTTTGCGGCACGAGGCCGGGCTTCCCGACTATGGCGGCGTGGCCCGCTATCATGAGGATGTCCGCGCGGGAAAATCACCATGGCCGGTCGGGCGTCTTCTCCAGGCCTTGGACACGCGACGGTTACGCTATGAACCCGGAAAAGGCTGGGCGTATTCCAATATCGGCTATCTCAAGGTGCGGGAGCTGATCGAAACCGCGACCGGCCTGTCTCTGGCGGGCGCGCTGGATCGGCTGGTGTTCACCCCGGCGGGACTGACAACGGCGGGGGTCGCCACCCAGCCCGAGGACCTGCGCGGCGTTCAGATGGGCCCGGACGGGGAGGGATATCATCCGGGCTGGGTCTATCACGGCCTGGTGACCGGAACCGCCGCCGACGCCGCCCGACTGTTCCAACGCTTGGTGACGGGCAAGGTGCTGCAACCCGCCACGTTCACCTCCATGCTTGACCGTCGCGCCTTGCCGGAACACCGGAATGAGACCTTTCCGGACCCCGCTTACGGGTTGGGCCTCATGCTGAACGCCGTTTCGCCGCTGGATCATCCCATCGGCCATCGGGGTGCGGGTCCCGGCAGCACCATCGCCGTCTACGCGCACGGCCAACGGGTATGCGCGATCTGGCACGCATCCGCCGAAAATCCCGACAGGGTGGTCGAGAGGGTGTTCCAGCGATTGGCTTGAGGGGAAAATCTCCATCCCCGCCAGCAGCCAATTGCCAAGAACTTTTTCCTGTCAGTTCACCGCCACCGGCAGCCCCAGCGCATGGCGCACCTTGCCCTCCGCCGTGGCGGGCGGCTCGAAGGGGTTGATGGTGCTTTTCAGATGTCCGTCCGGCCCCATCAGGAAAATGGCGGCGTTGTGGTCCATGCCGTAGTCGGCGGGATGGGCGTCGGCGGCCAGGGGCGTGCCATCCGCCGCGACCTTGCGGTATAGCACCTTGTAGCTCGCGGCGGCCTGCGCCACCTGCGCCGGCGTGCCGGTCAGGGCCACGATATGCGGGTTGAAGTTGGCCATGTAGTCCTTCAACACCGCCACCGTGTCCCGCGCCGGATCCACGGTGATGAACAGGCCCTGCACGCGGTCGGCGTCCGGCCCCAGCGCGTCCAGGATGACGCTCATCGACGCGAGGCCGGTGGGGCAGACGTCCGGGCAATTGGTGTAGCCGAACATGACCATCAGCGTCTTGCCGGCATAGGTCTTGTCCGTTACCGCCCGGCCATCCTGGTCGGTCAGGGCGAAGGGACCGCCGATACTGGCCAGCGTGGGAACCGCCGGGTCCGGGGAGGCTGTCAGCGACCGCCCCACAATACCCCAGACCCCCAGCACGACGGCCGCCAGCACTAGGCCGGGACCGATCCAACGCGTCCAATTCGGCCACCGTGACAAGGACCGATGGCGGGGCGGCGCGGCTTTCGGGGGCTTCACGGGCCGGGGCATGGGCGGGCTCTTGGATGTTTCCTTCAGTGAACCATAGGGAACCCCGCCGTGTCCTGGGTCAAGAGCCTGACCGTCGCGGACGGGCGGAACCACAGGCGACGGGGCCGCAGCCTTTACAATATCCCGTGGCCGGACTATGCCACCGGCGAGACGGATGGTGCGGCCGACCGCACCCCAAAAAAAATACGCCCCCACGACAAGGATGCGCAGGATGGCCAAGGATTACATGCCCCCGTCGGATTTCCTGCGGGACCTGATCGATGAGGATGTCGAGATCGAGGCGGACGACACGGCCACGGTCAAGCGCCTGCTGTCCTTCTTCAAGGACGCTGACGCCGCGAACCGCGATTGGGCCGTCTTCCTGCTGGGCCAATCGGAGGTCGACACCAAGGCCTTGCGCGACGCCCTGGTCGGCGCCCTGAACGATGAGGACGACAGCGTGCGCGCCGAAGCCCTGGTGGCCCTGGCCCAGCGCGACGGCGACCTGGCCCGCCCCCATGTGCTGGAGGCGCTGAGCGCCGAGGGCATCTATCCCACCGTGTTCGAGGCGGCGGCGCTGTGCGCCCACCCCGACCTGATCAAGCCCCTGCGCGGCTGGCTGAAGGCCACCGGCGACAAGGAGGTGGACCAGATGGTGGCGGAGGCCGTGGCGGCGTGCGAGGCGAGCGCGAAGTAAAGGCTAGCCCGCGGCGAACAGGGGATCAGGCGGTCTCGACGACGAACATCGTCGCCTGCTGGGCTTCCCGGCGATCCGCCTTGATCGGAGCGTAGGCCTCGGAATCGTAGAACGCCAGCGCCTGGGCCAGCGTCGGAAACTCCAGCACGCCCGCCATCGGCAAGGGCAGGTCATCACCCTCAAGCACCTGCGCGACGCGGCCGAAGTACAGGATCCGTCCGCCAGCCTCCTGCAAGGCGGCCTGGAAACGGGGGGCGAGCGCCGCCTGCTTGGCGGGGTCGATAATCCGCAGATTGATGTGCACGTAGGCCGGCATGACATTTCCTTTAATAATGCATATACACTATATGGCGCACATCATGATGTACAGGGGCCAGCGGAGATGAGCGGATTTGATCCCCACGCCTTTCGCACCATCGCTGCGGAATGTCCAGGCTTCCAGGCTCGGGCAACCGCGCGGGCGATCACGCGCTATCACAACGCCTGCTTCAGGCCGCTGGGGCTGACGGCCGAGCAATTCAGCCTGATGGTGGGAATAGGCGCGACCGAGGGCGCCACATTGGTCGAACTCGCGCTTAGCGCGGGGGTGGACACGACAACGCTCAGCCGCAATATCCAAAACCTGGAAAAGCGCGGGTGGGTCTGCGCCGACGGCGGGCGGGGCCGTGCGGGAAAGCGGCTCAGCCTGACGGTTCTGGGACGTAATTTGCTGGCGGACGCCATCCCGGTATGGAGGCAGGCCCAAGCGGAGTTGGCGCGGCGCCTGGGGGATGGCGACCTTCAATGGGCGAGACGGGCCTTGTCAGCCTTGGCCATAGCGGCAGAGCCCTCGTCGCCCGGCGTCCTTGAGGACGCAGAGTAACCCCCCTGTCCTAATCCTCCGCGCTGTCTTCCACCGCCCGGGGCAGCGCCGCGTCGTCGCCGCGCGAGAACAGGGTGGTGATGGCCGGGCGGGCATCCAGCAAGCCGGCGGCGCGCAGATCGTCCACGCCTGGCAGGTCGCGCAACGATTCCAAACCGAAATGATCCAGGAAGGCTGGCGTGGTCAGCCAAGTCAGCGGCCGGCCCGGCGTCTCGCGCCGGCGGCCCGGCTTGATCCAGCCCGCTTCCATCAGGATGTCCAGGGTGCCCTTGCTGGTGGCGACACCGCGGATGCTCTCGATCTCCGCCCGCGTCACCGGCTGGTGATAGGCGATGATGGACAGCGTCTCCACGGCGGCGCGCGACAGGCGCGAGGTCACCTCGGTTTCCCGCTGCAGCAGGGGGGCCAGATCCGGCGCGGTGCGGAACGCCCAGCGGCCGGCCGCCGCCATCAGGTGCACGCCACGATGGCTGTAGTGGGCCTGCAGCTCATCCAGGATGCCGCGCAGGTCAGCCTCCGGCCCCAGCCGGGCGGCCAGGGCGGCCTCCTCCACCGGCTCGGCGGAGGCGAACAGCACCGCTTCGACCAGGCGCATCTGCTCGGCCCGGCGGTCGAAGCCCTCCTCCTGGTCCGCAGGCGCCTCGGTAACGGTGTCGACGGTCATGGCTCTTTATCCGTGCTCTGGGCCGGCTGGGGTGGCGGATCAGTCCGCCGGACGTACAGGGGACCGAAGGTGCCGTCCTGCCGCACCTCCAACTGGCCGGCCTTGGCCAGTTCCAGCGTGGCGACGAAGGTCGCGGCCAAGGCGGACCGGGCCTTCAGCTTGTCCTCCCGGCTGGTGCCGCCGCGCCAGTCGGGCGGCAGGAAGCGGTCCAGGCGCGTCCAGTCCGGCAGCCGGCCCAACATGGCCTCCACCCGGCGGATGGCGTCCTCGATGGTGAACAGGTCCACCGGCGGCAGATGCAGGGGCCCGGTCTTCTGCTGGCGGCGCTTGATGTCGCCATAGGCGCGCAGCAGATCGTACAGCGTCACCTCGGTCACCCGCCGCTCGAACACCGGCAGGTCCTCCGGCGCCCCTCGGGGGAAGACGTCGCGGCCCAGGCGCGGCCGGGCCATCAGGCGGGCGGCGGCGGTCTGCATGGCCTCCAGCCGCTGGAGCTGGAAGGCCAGGGCCTGGGCCAGTTCCTCGCCCGTCGGCTCTTCCGTTTCCGGCGTGGGCAGCAGCAGGCGGGACTTGAGATAGGCCAGCCAGGCGGCGGTCACCAGGTAGTCGGCCGCCACCTCCAGCCGCAGGCGATGCGCCTCCTCCACGAAGGCCAGGTATTGCTCGGCCAGGGCCAGGATGGAAATGCGGGTGAGGTCGACCTTCTGGTCGCGCGCCAGGGTCAGCAGCAGATCGATGGGGCCTTCGAACTCCCCCAGGTCGACCAGCAGCGCCGGCTCCCCCTCCCCCGCCAAGTCAAGGGCGGGAGCCTCCTTCTGGTCCTGATCGGGCCAATCCGGATCGGGGCCCTGGGGCTCAGCCATCAATTCAGTCCCGTCACCGTGGCGATCACGTTCCACAGGGCCGTGGTCGGCCACCGCACCAGCCACATGTAGGGGTCGTACGCCGACAGCCCCATCTTATTCAGAAGGTAGGGCAGCAGGAAGAACATCGTCAGCAGGATCATGTTGCCCCGCACCTCCTGCGCCGCGAACCATTGCGCCTGGCGGTAGGGCAGCATCTGTTCCAGCACCTTGCCGCCGTCCAGCGACGGGAAGGGCAGCATGTTCAATACGCCCAGCATCAGGTTGATCTGGATGCCGGCCACGAAGTTCTGCCCCACCCAATCGGCGACGGAGGCGGGCAGCAGGAACACGGTGTGCAGCAGCAGGGCGAACAGGATGGCCAGCAGGAAGTTCATGCCCGGCCCCGACAGGGACACCAGGGCCATATCCCGGCGGGGACGGCGCAGCCGGCTTTGCACCACCGGCACGGGCTTGGCCCAGCCGAAGACGAAGCCGGTGAACAGGAACAGCGTGGCCGGGATCAGGATGGTCCCGAACGGGTCGATATGCTTGCTGGGGTTGAAGCTGACCCGGCCCTGGGAATAGGCGGTGTCGTCGCCCAGCTTCCAGGCCACCCAGGCGTGGGCAGCCTCGTGCAGGGTGATGGCCAGGACCATGGGGATGGCCATCACGGAAAGGCGAACGATCAGTTCCTGAATGGAGGTGTCCAAGGGGTCAGTCCCAATTGCCGGCAAGGTCGATAAGGCGGGCGCGCCAGGCGGCGATGGTGGCCGCGTCGGCGTCGGTGTCCTGGTGGGGCCGCAGGGCCTGCGCCCGGGCCCAGCGTTCCTGCGCCTGGGCCGTCAGGGGGGGCACAACGGCGGCGACGGCGGCCATGTCCTCCACCGTGCCGTTGCAGTGCAGGGCCACGTCGCAGCAGCCGTCGGCCACCACGGCGGCAGCGCGTTCCGGGCGGGTGCCGGACAGCGCCTGCATGTCCAGGTCATCGCTGAACAGCAGGCCGTCGAAGCCGATCCTCTCCCGCACGATCTTGGTGATGACCAGGGCCGAGGTGCTGGAGGGATGCCGGGCGTCCACGGCGGTGAACAGGATGTGGGCCACCATGCCCGCCGGCAGATGGGCCAAGGCCTTGAAGGGCGCGAAGTCGACCGCGTCCAGCGTCGCCAGATCCGCCGTCACCGTCGGCAGCTCCTTATGGCTGTCGGCCAGCGCCCGGCCGTGGCCGGGCAAATGCTTCACGATGGGCAGGACACCGCCCGCCAGCAATCCCTCCGCCTGCGCCCCGGCCAGCAGGGCGACGCGCGCCGGGTCGTGCCCAAAGGCGCGGTCCCCAATGACGTCATGCGCGCCCGCCTGGGGCACGTCGGCCACGGGGGCGCAATCCATGTCGATGCCCAGCGGCGCCAGCATGGCGGCCAGAAGCCGGCCGTGCAGCCAAGCCGCCTCCTTGGCCAGCCCGTCATCGGCGATGGCGCCGATCCGCCCCGCCGGCGGCAGGGACGGCCAGTGCGGCGGGCGCAGGCGGGCCACCCTCCCGCCTTCCTGGTCGATCATGATGGGCGCGTCCGGCCGGCCGACGCTGTCGCGCAGCGCGGCGGTCAGGGCGGCCACCTGCTCCGGCGTCTCGCAGTTGCGCCGGAACAGGATGAAGCCCAGGGGATTGGCCGCCGCGAACAGCGCGCGCTCCGCCTCGGTCAGGACGGGACCGGCGCAGCCGAAGATGACGGCCGCCGGGACAGGGGAGTTGGTCATTGCAGGCACCGCCTTAATGAACGGGGATGCAGCCGTCCTTGGCCGCCTTGACCGCCTCGCAGATGCGCTTGGCCTGGGCCTCGTCCACGGGCCCCGACTGAACCCGGTAGTAGATGCCCTTGGCGCCCAGGTCGGCCTTGACCAAGCGCAGGCTGAGGCCGCCCAGCACGGCGGCGTGCTTGCGCTGGATGCGCTGCATCTCCGCCTCCGCCTGCGGTTCGGAGGGGATGGAAGCGAATTGCAGCTTGATCGTTCCGCCGCCTGAAGCGGCCGGGGCCGGCACCGGCGGGGCGACGGGCTTTTCCACCGGCTTGGGCGCCGGGGCCGGCGGGGCCGCGACCACGGGCTTGGGCGTCGGCTGCTGGGGGGCCGGCTGCTGGGGGGCCGGCTGGGGCTGCGGCACCAGGGGGGTAGGCGCGTTGGCAGCGGGCGTAACGGCAGGCGGCGTGGTGGCCGGTGCCTGGGCGGTCTGCTGCGGCGCCGCCGGCCTGGTGCCTGCGGCCGTCGGGGGCAGCACGGTGGGCGGCACCGATGCCGTGGCCGGCGGCGGCGTCACCGCCGGGGCCGGCGTCTGGGCGGGCGCGGCGGCGGCCTGCTGCGGCGCCGGCTGGCTGGGCGGCGGTGCCGTCGGCCGTTCCATGGGCGCTTCCGGCGGGGGCAACAGGCGCTCCACACCCGGGTCGGTCTTGTCGGCGCGGAGACGGTCGTAGATCAGGCGGTCCTGGTTGGGCACGTCCATCCCGCCCGGCGTCTCCGGCTTCACCTTCGTCGGCCCGGGATCGGCGTGGATGATGGGGGCGACCGCCTCCGTCCCCGCCCGCTGGCCCTGGGTGTAGACGAAGTAGATCAGCCCGCCGAAGCTGCCGACGGCCGCCAGGACGACGGCCAGGCTGAGAAACCCGCGCCGCCGGGGGGGCGGCTGGCGCCGCCCCTGCCAGTCATAGCCGGGATCGTAGTCGTAGTCGGGGTCGCCGTGACGGTCGTGCATGTCGCTCATGGGATCAGCGCAACTCCTCGGCCGGCACCACGCCCATGATGGCGAGGCCGGACGCGATGACCAGGGACACCGCCGTCACCAGGGCCAGACGGGCGCGGGTCAGGGCGTCGTCGCCCTCGATGATGAAGCGCAGGGTGGCGTCGTCCTTGCCCTGGTTCCAGAAGCCATGGAAGGCGGCGGCCAGGTCCTGCAGGTAGTAGGCGACGCGGTGCGGCTCATGCGCCTCCGCCGCCGACTCCACCGTACGCGGCCAGTTCAGCATCAGGCGGATGAGGTCGACCTCCGCCGTGGAGGCCAGGCCGTCGAAGGACACGCCGGCCAGGGCGCCGGCCGACAGGTCCCAGTCGGGATGCAGGCTGGCAGCCTGGCGCAGGACGGAGCAGCAGCGGGCGTGGGCGTACTGCACATAGAAGACGGGGTTGTCCTTGGACTGCTCCGTCACCTTGGCGTAGTCGAACTCCAGCGTCTGGTCGTTGCGGCGGGTCAGCATGATGAAGCGCACCACGTCGCGGCCCACGGCGTCCATGACGTCGCGCAGGGTGACGAAGGTGCCGGCCCGCTTGGACATCTTCACCGGCTCGCCATTCTGCAGCAGGTGCACCAGCTGGCACAGCTTCACGTCCAGCGCGGCCTTGCCGTCGGAGATGGCCTTGGTGGCTGCCGCCATGCGCTTCACATAGCCACCGTGGTCGGCCCCCCACACGTCGATCAGGACGGGGCAGCCGCGCCGGTACTTGTCGTAGTGATAGGCGATGTCGTTGGCGAAATAGGTCCACGACCCGTCGGACTTCTTCAGCGGGCGGTCGACGTCGTCACCGAACTGCGTGGCCTTGAACAGGGTCTGGGGCCGCGGCTCCCAGTCATCGGGCTTCTTGCCCTTGGGCGGCTCCAGCACGCCGACATAGATCAGGCCGGCATCCTCCAGCGCCTTGAACGCCTGGTCCACGGCACCGCTGTCCACCAGCGCGCGCTCGCTGCTGAACAAATCATGGTGGATGTTGAGGGAGGCCAAATCCTCCTTGATGCCGGCCATCATCTGGTCGATGGCGAAGGCACGCACCGGGGCCAGCCACTCCTCCTCCGGCAGGTCGCGCCACTTGGCGCCGTCCCGCTGGGCCAGGGCCTGGCCCACATCCTTCAGGTATTCGCCCGGATACATGCCGGCCGGGATCTCGATGCCCGTCTCGCCCAGCGCCTCGCGGTAGCGCAGGTGGGTGGAGCGGGCCAGGACATCCACCTGGGCGCCGGCGTCGTTGATGTAATACTCACGCGTGACGTCATAGCCGGCCTTTTCCAGCAGGGCGGCCAGAGCGTCACCCACCACCGCGCCGCGGGCGTGCGCCGCGTGCAGCGGGCCGGTGGGGTTGGCGGAGACGTACTCCACGTTCACGCGGGTGCCGTTGCCGACGGTGCTGGCGCCGAAGCCCACGCCGGCGGCCAGGATATCGGCCATGCGGGCGCGCCAGTAGCTGGCCGCCACGCGCAGGTTGACGAAGCCGGGGCCGGCGATGGTGACCTCGGTCACGTCCGGCAGGGCGCGCAGGTGGGGGGCCAGCGCCTCCGCGATGGCGCGGGGCGGCTTGCCCGCCGGCTTGGCCAGCACCATGGCGGCGTTGGTGGAGATGTCGCCATGCGCCGCCTCGCGCGGCGGCTCCACCGTCACGCGGGAGAGGTCCAGCCCGGCGGGAATGCCGCCTTCGGCCGCCAGGGCCTCCAGCGCGCGGCGGACCAGGGCTTCGAATTCCTTGTAGACGTTCATGGCGTTAGAACCGGCAAATCCAAATAGGGACACGTTCGCCGGCCATGGTGACCGGCGGCGGCGCACCTTACAAGGTTCCAGTCGCCCAGGTCATCCGTGGAGTTTTCATCCGTGAAGTTTCATGAACGCGCGAAGGCGGGGCTATCCTCGCCCAAAGAGGTTCGCGGTCGGTCCAAAGCGCCGTGGGCGGCAGGTATTGAACCGTCCGTCCACGGCGGCCTCTACGGCGTGCCTCAGCCCTTCAGCGTGAAAACGGCCATCGCCGGCAGGGCGAAGGCGCAGACGACCTTGTAATCGGGCTTACCGCCCGGGCCGGTGATCTCATAGTGGCTGCCCACCTCGACACCCATGGGCGCCAAGGCGAAAACAGTCACATTGTTGGCCACAACCGCCGCAGCGGCACCGGCACCGTTATAAACCGCGCCGTCGATGCCCTTGACCTGAGCGGGCGCAAAGAAATTCATCATGACAGCCTCCGTTGAAGATCGCGGCGCCCCCGAACCGCCAACGGGGACCGCCTGGTTGATTGCAACCTTCAGTTATCATGAGCCCATATATGAGTCTATAAATTGTTTTTGCAGCGCAGCAATACAGTCAAAAAGGGAAGATCGCGACCATCGCGCCCCGCCTTTGGCGTTAACCGTTCAGGCCAGCGGGTCTCCGCCAAAGCGGTTCTCGCCCGACGTTCCCCTGATGAAGCCCAATTCCGCCAGCAGCCACAAATTGCCGACAATCGGGATCAGGCTGATCAGGAGAAACCATCCGCTACGGTTGCGGTCATGGCAGCGCTTGACCTGCACGGCAATTCCGGGCCACAGGCTCAGCAGTGTCACCAGCACCAGCAGCACGCCGGCCACGGGGCTGAGACCGGAGCCGGCCCCATTCCCCACGGCGGCGTTGGTATCGGCCGTCAGGATCCCCAGGTATCCGACGGCGCAATACAGAACCGTCAGTGGCAACTGGTACTTCAGCCAGAATTCCTTGCGGGAGACGCGGCCGTTCAGCGACAGCAGGAACCAGGCCCAGGTGAAGGGCGGTCGCTGTTGCGCGAGAACATAGACGTCGTGCGCGCGCTCACCCGCCTGAACGAAATCGACCTGCATGCCGACCGCCGGCTCTCGCCCGTCGCGCCAATCGGCCCGGGTGAAATCATACCGCAGCCCGTCATGGCCGGTGATGGCGCCGGTGAACGTCACGGCGTCGTAACCCAGTACCCTGCCCCGCATTCAACCCCCTTCGTGCAACCACTGGAGACTATCCCTCCGAGGTAGCATAGATGAGGCGCAGGCACTATCCCGCGATCAATTGCGCCTGGCGGATGGCGAAGCGGTCGGTCATGCCGGCGACGTAGTCCAACAGGCCGCGCACCCAATCGGCCCGCGCATACGGCAGTTGCCGCGACTCCGGCATGGTCTCCAACAGGGAGGCCCAGCGGCGGGGCAGCTTGGCGCCGGGGCCCAGCTTCTCCCGGTCCAGCAGCGCCTCGCCATAGGCGTCCAACAGCGTGGTGATGGTGCGGGCGGCGATGATGTCGGTCTCGCAACGCTGCTGGCCGCGATAGATGCGCTCGTGGCTGACCTGTTCGATGTGGCGCAGGGCCTGGGCCCGTTCCGACAGCGTCAGCAGCGGCTTGCAGAACTCCCCCGCCATCAGGCTGGGCAGGCGCTCCAGGAAAATCTCCGCCGCGTCGCGCACCAGGCGGTCGATGGCCTGGGCGCGCAGGAAGATCAGCTTCCGGTCCTCATCCTCCAGCGTCTTGTAGTCCGCTTCCCAGTCCTTGGTGTTGTCGTCGCGGATGAAGGCCAGCAACAGATCCTCGGCATGCTCGAAACTCAGCATGCGCATCTTGGCCGCGTCCTCGATGTCCACGACGTGGTAGCAGGCGTCGTCCGCCGCCTCCACCAGATAGGCCAGGGGGTGACGGCACCAGGCGCCCGGCCCCGTCTCCACCAGCCCCACCTCGGCCGCGACCTCGGCGAACACCGCCTGCTCGCTTTCGAAATAGCCGTACTTGCGCTTGTGCGGACGCCGCACCGGGCCGCCCGGAACCTCCACGCCCCAGGGGTACTTGGCGCCAGCCGCCAGCGTCGCCGCCGTCAGTTGCAGCCCGCCCACGCCGCGCCAACCCTGCAACCGGGTCAGTACGCGGAAGCCCTGAGCGTTCGCCTCGAACTTGCACAGTTCGGCCTGCTCCACATCGCTCAGCCCCTCGCGGATGCGGCGGCCGATGGCGCTGTCGGCGAACCAATCGGAAATCACATCCTCACCCGTGTGGGCGAAACAAGGCGTGCCGACGTCATGGGCCAGGGAGGCGGCGGCCACGACATGGCCGATGTCGGCCGGGGTGGCCTTCAAGGGATAGGCGATGCTGCCCAGGATGGCCGGCCCCACCCACATGCCCAGCGACCGGCCCACCCGCGCCGCCTCCATGGAGTGGGTCAGGCGGGAGCGCACATAATCCGACCCGCCGATGCCGTGCACCTGCTGCTTGTCCGCCAGGCGGCGGAAGCTGGTGGTGAAGGTGATGCGGTCGATGTCGATCTCATAGGCGCTGCGGTGCGGCAGTTCCGCATCGGCCGTCTTCTTGGCCAAGCGCTTGCGCGACAGCAGGCTGTTCCAGTTCATCATCGCCGCATACCTCATGCCAGACCGGTGCGGGCGCCGAATGATTCCCGTCCTTTGACGGAACCGTTTGGAGCGCCTACATACTATGGGCGTTACAGAGGAACGCGCCCCCTGTCCAGTCGCCTTTTCAACGGGTACGTGGGGTGCGGGCCGCTTGAGCGCAACTGTAAGAGTTCGCAGCCGGAAAGATCCGTCGATGACCGACACCGCGACCGCCGCCCCGTCTTCCGCCAGCGCGGCCCCTACTGGCCCCGCCCCCGCCGGCCCAGCCGACATGACCCCGCCCCGCGTCATGACCCTGAGCGCCAGCGCCGCCCGGCGCGTGCGCAAGCTGGCGGAGATGGAGGGCGGCGCCCATGTCATGATGCGCCTGACCGTGTCGGGCGGCGGCTGCTCCGGCTTCCAGTACGGCTTCAGCTTCGACGCCACCCTCAATGACGACGACCATGTGTTCGAGCGGGACGGCGCCCGGCTGGTGGTGGACGACACCTCGCTGGACCTGTTGGGCGGTGCCGAGGTGGATTTCGTCGAGGAACTGGCCGGCTCCTACTTCAAGGTCAACAACCCCAACGCCAGCTCCTCCTGCGGCTGTGGGCAGAGTTTTTCTTTGTAAGATTCCCTCAGGCGCCGGGCGGCCGCATCCGCGGCCTTGGCTTCCTCCCTTTGCAGTCCGCTACGCTCCCCACAAAGGTCCGGCGGACGCGGTCGCATCCTAAGCTGCATGAGGGGATCTCATGCAGCTGGTCTGGGATTGGCTTCCAAGGTTCTCGCGTTGGCGCGGCCTTCGCTCTAAGGTGCGCGCGAACCGCCGCCTGATGAGAGCCTTCCCATGCGCATCGCCACCTGGAACGTGAACTCGGTCAAAGCCCGCCTAGGCAACGTGACCGAGTGGCTGGACAGCGCCAAGCCGGACGTCGTGCTGTTCCAGGAAATCAAGTGCGAGACGGCCGCCTTCCCGCTGCAGGCCTTCCAGGATCTGGGCTATCACTGCGCCGTCGTGGGGCAGAAGGCCTACAACGGCGTCGCCCTGCTGTCGCGGGAGGAACCCACCGACATCATCACCCGCCTGCCGGGTGAGCCGGAGGATGAACAGGCCCGGTATGTCGAGGCCACCGTCGGCGGCATCCGCATCGCCAGCCTGTACCTGCCCAACGGTAATCCGGTCGGGACGGAGAAATATCCCTACAAGCTGCGCTGGATGGACCGGCTGAAGGCCCACGCCAGCAGCCTGCTGGCCAGCGAAGTGCCCTTCGTGCTGGGCGGCGACTACAACGTCATCCCCGAGGCGCGCGACGTCTACGACCCCGCCGCCTGGGTGACGGACGCCCTGTTCCGCCCGGAAACGCGCGCCAAATTCCGTGAGATCACCCACCTGGGCCTGGTGGAAGCCTTTCGCGCCGTGCACCCCACGGCCGAGCGCGCCTACAGCTTCTGGGACTACCAGGCCGGCGCCTGGCCGCGCGACATGGGCCTGCGCATCGACCATTTCCTGCTGTCGCCCCAGGCGGCCGACCGCCTGGTCGGCTGCGCCATCGACAAGGGCCCGCGCGGCCAGGAAAAGGCGTCCGACCACACGCCCGTGGTGCTGGAACTGGCGGCCTGAGCCCGCCCTTCCTTACCCTTCCCGCTTGCCGGTCAGCAGCTCCACGGGGCCGCTGAACGGGTAGAGGAATTGCTGGACGAAGCCGCCGGGGATGGGCTTCACCGTGCCGTACTTCTCCGGCCAGCGGTCCTTGGGCTGGTGGTAGGTGCGGAACACCAGATCCCAGAAAGGGGTGTGGGCGCAGTAGTTGCGGTCGAGCGCCTCTTCATCCGAGGCATGGTGCCAATGGTGGAACTGCGGCGTCACGATGACGTAGCGCAGCCAGCCCAGATCCATGGCGATGTTGGAATGGATCAGCACCGCCTGGATGGACACGAAGATCAGGTAGGCGAACACCGTGTCCTGCGGGAAGCCCAGCAGGAAGATGGGCACCAGGATCAGCGAGCGGGTGATCAGCACCTCCAGCACATGCAGGCGGGAGCCGGAAAGCCAATCCATATGCTGAGGCGAGTGGTGGACAGCGTGCAGGCGCCACAGCCAGGGGATCTCGTGATAGGCGCGGTGGCTGGCATACTCCACGGCGTCGGCCGCCAGGATGACCAGCAGGAAGCGCACAAATCCAGGCAACGCCGCGACCTGTGTCTGCAGCCAGCCATTGACCGCCCAACCGAAGAAATCATGGGCGAAATGGTTGGACGTCAGCAGAAAGGCGCCGATCAGCAAATGGTTCACGGTGAAATAGCTGAGGTCCAGCCGCCACCCCTCCCGCAGCACCGGCTGGTCCGGGGCTACGCGGGGCAACAGGCGCTCCAGCAGGATGAAGGCGCTGCCGGTGAAGAACAGGTCCAGCACCAGCCAGTCCAGCCCCACCCAGGTCCGGGCCTGGTCGAAATCCTCATACGGCACATAGGGTCCGCCCAGAAGCAGGGCCAGCACCACGCCGCTGATGCCGATGAGACCGGCCCGCCGGCGCCGGTTCAGGACGCACGCCCCCAGACCCAGAAACACCCCCACGCCCATGGACAGCGCCAGGATCAGGCGCAACAGATCCATGTCGTAGTGCGGCCGCAGCTCCGGCGTCGTCAGCCAGGCGGGATAGCGCAGGCACAGCACCGCGCCGATGCTGAGCAGGCCGATGGCCAGGGAGATGGTGCCGGCCGCCTGGCTTGACATCAGCCGATGCCAGAGGCCGGGCGCCGACGCGACGGAATTGATCATGTCTGGGGCCTGACTGTTCACCGGGGACATACCCCCCTCCTGCGGCGGTGGAACCGTATGTCACAAATCAATAAGGAACCCAGCCTGGCAAGAACCCCGCCTCGCCGCAACCTTCGTGATGTACCCGGCACTCGTCGGCTGCCGGGCTGCTGCGCGCCATATACGATGGCGTAAACTGTCCCATCTTTGTCCGCCAAGCCCATTATCCCGTGCTAGGTTGGGGGCTAGCATCCAAGCCATCGCCCAACCCTGATGGCAGGAAATAGTCCTCATGAACCCTATGGCAACCCCCACCGCCCTGATCGTCATCGACGCGCAGGAGTCCTTCCGCCATCGGCCCTATTGGGTGGACGCTGAGTATGATGCCTATCGCCCGGCGCAGCAGGCGCTGATTAATGGCGCCAAGGCGCGCGGCGTCCCCGTCGTCCAGATCTTCCACGTGGATGGCGAGGCACCGTTCAGCCTGGCGTCCGGCACCATCCGCACGCTGGAGGGGTTGGACATCACGCCTGACGCGGTGTTCCACAAGGCGCGGCACAGCGCCCTGGTCGGCAGCGGGCTGGACGTCTGGCTGATCAGCCACGGCATCCGCCGGGTCATCATCTCCGGCGTGCGGACGGAGCAGCGCTGTGAGACGACCACCCGCCATGCCTCCGACCTGGGCTTCGGCGTCACCTACGTGACGGAGGCGACATTGACCTTCCCCATGACCGACGCGCACGGCCGCGTCTGGCCCACGGCGGAGATCAAGGCCGCCACGGAATTGGTGCTGGACGGCCGCTTCGCCCGTATCGCCACCGTCACGACGGCGTTCGACGCATGATCGCCACTCCCACCACCCTGCCCGTCTATGTGGTGCTGCCGCCCCGCACGCTGCTGCTGGACGTGGCGGGGCCGGTGGAGGTGCTGCGCCGGGCCAATGTGGAGCAGGACGACGTGCGCTTCGCCGTTCGCTATGTCGGTCCGGCGGCATCGCTGATCACATCCATCGGCCTGACGGTGTCGGGCGTGGAGCCCTTGCCCGAAACGCTGCCGGCCGACGCCATGGTGATGGTGGTCGGTTCGGTGGAACAGATGATGGGGGACGCGGGGCCGGAAGCGACCGATGTCGAGGCGGGCAATCAGGCCATCGTCGACTGGCTGCGGAGCCGCGTCCAGGCCAGCCATCGGCTGGTCAGCATCTGCGCCGGGGCCCTGCTGGCCGGCCGCGCCGGTCTGCTGGATGGGCGGTCCTGCACCACCCATCACAGCGACTGTGAAACGCTGGCGCGGCTGGCTCCGCACGCGCGGGTGCTGGAAAACCGGCTGTATGTCGAAGATGGCAAGGTGGCGACCAGCGCCGGCGTCACCGCCGGCATCGACCTGATGCTGCACCTGGTCGCCACCTTGCTGGAGCCGGCCGTGGCCCTGGCCGCCGCTCGCGCCCTGGTGGTCTATGTGCGGCGGGCGGGCGGCGATCCGCAATTGTCCGCCTGGCTGGAGGGGCGCAACCACGTGCATCCGGCGGTCCACCGGGTGCAGGACGCCATCACCGCCAACCCCGCGCATCCTTGGACGCAGGAGACACTGGCGGCGGTGGCCGGGGCCAGCCCCCGCCATCTGTCGCGGTTGTTCAACGACCATGCGGGAATGACCCTGCCGGACTATGTGAACCGGCTGCGGGTGGCGCTGGCGGCCCAATTGCTGGGCCATACGCGGCTGGACATGGAAAGCGTGGCGGAGCGCGCGGGCTTCGCCTCGACCCGGCAAATGCGGCGGGTCTGGCGCCTGTACCACCCCACGCCACCCAAGGCGGCGCGGGGATCGGGGGCGGGATGACGCCCGGAAGCTAGGGAAATGCCTTAGAAGCTGTGGATACGGGCCACAGCCACCTGGTCGTAGGCATTGGCCTGGCGGCCAGCCAGGCAGGCGTTCAGATGGTCGGCACGCTGGGCGCCCTGCTCCGCACCGGGATACAGATCGAACGCCGACAGCGAGCAACTGGAGAAGGCGGGATTTTCATCGGCCACCTGGACATAATCATGGTCCGGCGCGCCGGTGCAGGCGGCGATGGGCAGCAAAACGCCCAGGGTGGGTAACAGACGGGTGGGCAGCAGGCGGTGCACCCAGTGATTGATGGCCTTGGTCATGGCGTCATCCCCAAATTTCAGCTCGTTCCGTATCGCAAATCTAGCGAAGCGAAGCCGAGCCGGGAGTGACGGGCGTCATAAACGCGCAGATCAGCGGACATGGGCGCCCCCCGCCCACCGCATGCCAAGCGGAGGGGGCACCACCATCGGGAATATCCGGGGGCAATCAGCCCTGCGCGTCCTGATGCGCACGCCAGGCGTGGGCCAGGCGGACGAAGCCCGCCACGTCCACCTCCTCCGCCCGCGCCGTTGGCGGGATGCCCGCCGCCTCCAGCAGGGATTCCGGCTGCGCCACCAGGCCCTTCAGGCCGGCGCGCAGCATCTTGCGGCGCTGGTTGAAGCATGCTGCCACCACCCGTTCCATATCCTTGAAGGACGGGGCGTCGTCCGGAAGGACGCGCGGGGTGATGTGCACCACCGCCGACATGACCTTGGGCGGTGGGGAGAAAGCCTGCGGCGGGATATCGAACACCAGGCGGGCCTCGGCCAGCCATTGGCTCATCACCGCCAAGCGGCCGTAATCCTTGGTGCGCGGCACGGCGACGATGCGCTCCACCACCTCTTTTTGGAACATCAGCGTCAGGCTGCGGAACTCCCGGATCTGCCGCAGCCATCCCACCAGCATGGGCGTGCCGACGTTGTAGGGCAGGTTGGCGACGATGGCGCGCGGCGCCGGGGCGATGGCGGTCATGTCCACCGCCAGCGCGTCAGCCTCCACGATGGTCAGGCGGCCGGCGGCGGCCTCAACGACATCGGCCAGGGCAGCGACGAAACGGCTGTCCCGCTCCACCGCGATCACCGCCTTGGCATCGCTTTCCACCAGGGCGCGGGTCAGGCCCCCGGGGCCGGGCCCCACCTCAATGACGGTGACGCCGGCCAGGTCGCCGGCGGCGGCGGCCACCCGGGCCGTCAGGTTCAGGTCCAGCAGGAAGTGCTGGCCCAGCGCCTTGCGGGCGCCCAGGTCGAAACGGGCGATGACGTCGCGCAACGGCGGCAGATGGGCAAGGCTGGTCATGGGGCGATCTTGGAACGGGAAGGGATCAAGCGGGGGACTGGGCGCGCTGCCGCGCCAGGCGGTCGGCCGACAACAGGGCCGCCACCAGGCTGGACGGGCTGGCCTGGGCCGTGCCCGCCAGCGACAGGGCGGTGCCGTGGTCCGGCGAGGTGCGGATGAAGGGCAGGCCCAGGGTGATGTTGACCCCGGTCTCGAAATCCAGGGTCTTCAACGGGATCAGGCCCTGGTCGTGGTACTGGCAGAGGACGGCGTCATAGGCGGCGCGGGCGCCGGCATGAAACAGCGTGTCGGCCGGCAGCGGGCCGGTGACCGCCAGTCCCTCCGCCCGCAAGGCGGCGACGGCGGGGGCGATGATCTCGATCTCCTCCCGCCCCATGGCGCCCCCCTCCCCGGCATGGGGGTTCAGGGCGGCCACGGCCAGACGCGGCTGGGCAATGCCGAAATCACGGCGCAGCGCCTGACACGTCGTCCGCGCCGTGTGCAGCAGCACCGCCGGCGTCAGCAGGCCGGGCACGTCCTTCAGCGCCACATGGATGGTGGCCAGGGCGACGCGCAGCCCCCCGCCCTCCAGCAGCATCACCGGCTCCTCCGTCATCCCGGCCAGGTGGGCCAGATATTCGGTGTGACCGGGATGGCGGAAGCCGGCGGCGTACAGGCTGCTTTTCTGGATGGGGTTGGTGACGACGGCGGCCGCCCGCCCCGCCCGCACCAAGGCCACGGCCCGGTCGATGCTGGCGATGACGGCGGCGCCGTTGGCGGGGTCCGGCTGGCCGGACACCACCGGCGCGGTCAACTCCTGGCGCAGCACCGGCAGGGCGTCGGCGAAGACGGCGGCGGTATCGGCCGGATCGGCTATCTCCCGCACCGGCACGTCCAGGCCGGTGGCGTGGGCCAGGGCCAACAGGCGGTCCGGGCTGTCGATCAGGAAAAAGGGCGGGATTCCCCGGTCACGCCGCAGCCGCCAGGCCATCAAGGCGATCTCGCCGCCGATGCCGGCCGGTTCGCCCATGGTCAGGGCCAGGGGCAAGGGGGACGAAGGAAGCGGCGCGGTCATTAAACGGATCGGGGGGCTGTCGCCCCCCGCCCCTCAGCTACGGATGTCGATGGTGGCGGCCCGCCGCAGGTCGCGCAGGTTGCGCCGCTGCAGCATGTCCATGCGCTCGCCGCCGATCATGTTGGCCACCTGGTCACGCGGCGGGGCGCTGCCCTCCGGCACCTTGCGATCGCAGACCATCAGCAGCATCAGGCCGGCCTGGGTTTCCAGCGGATCGGTCGCCTGGCCGACGCCCAGCCGGCCGATCAGCTTGGCCAGCTCACCCGGGATGTCACCCAGGCGGGTCATGGGCTGCGCGCGAGTGGTGGAGCCCGGCAGGTTGGCCTTGGCGGCGGCGGCGAGAGCCTCGCAGCTGTGCGAGGTGTCACCGATCTTCTTCACGGTCTGGCCCAGGGCCTGGATGTCGGCACCGGGCGGCACCGGCACCACAACCTGGCCCACCGACACCTGGATGTCGTTGGGATCGCCGCCGGTGACGGTGCGCTCGTCGCGCACGAGGAAGATGTAATAGCCGCCGGCGCCGCGCAGCGGCACCGAGACCTGGCCCGTGGGCAGGCGCTGCAAGGCGCGGTCCAGCGCCGGCTCAAGCTGGCCCTGCTGCACCCAGCCCATGTCGCCGCCGGCCGCCGCCGTGGCGCTCTGCGAGAACTGCTGGGCGACGGCGGCGAAATTGGCGCCGTGCGTGATTTCGCCGACCAGCTTGTCGGCCAACTGGTGGGCGTCCTGGTCCAGCTTGGGATTGTCGACGGAGATGAAAATCTCCGTCAGCAGGTATTCTGGCTTGCCCGCGTTGGCGATAATGCGCTGGGTCCGGGTGTCGATCTCCTCATCGCTCACCTGGATGGTGGGACGGATACGCCGCTGCACCACCTTGTTCCAGGCGATGTTGGCGCGCATCTGGTCCTTCAGGGCGGCGACGGGAACCCCGCTGCGTTCCAGGGTGGCCGCGAACTCTTCCGGCGAGGCCGCCTTGTTCTGCTTGGCGAGGCGCGCGAACTCCCGGTCCACCTCCTCATCCGTCACCACCAGGTTCTGCTTCTTGGCCTCCTGCAGTTCCAGCTTCTCATCGATCAGCAGGCGCAGCACCTGAGGCTTCAGCTTCTGCTCCACATCCGGCGTGTCGGGCAGGCCCGTGTTGACGATGGCCAGGCGCATGCGACCGGCCAAGTCGGTCTGGGAGATCGCCTCGTCATTCACCACGGCGACGATACGCTCCTCCTGCTGCCCCTGCGTGGCGCTGACGCGCGGGCCCACGGCCAGGCCGTTGGCGGCGTTGGCCGTCCGGGGGCCGGCCAACTGCGCCAGCGCGGGCGTGGCCAGGCTGGTGGTCAGCGCCAAGCCAAAGGCAAGCACGGCAGCGGCGGAACGGCGGGAGAATTGGATCATCTGACCTTACCGGGAAAAGCAGGGAACGGAACTTATAGTGCCAAGGATGGGGGAAGGCAAACGGCCGCCGCGCGCCACGGCGCGGCCGCTCAACCATCCTCCAGATGCAGCAGGGCGGCGGCACCCAGCATGAGGCAGACCCCCGCCGGCGCCCAGGCGGCCAGGAACACCGGCAACACGCCGCTGCGCCCCAGCGCCTGGATGATGTTCTGGCTGACGAACAGCACCAGGGCGGTCACCAGGCCGGTGCCCAGCATCTGCAAGGTGCCGCCGCGGCGGGCGTGGCGCAGGGAAAAGGTGCCGGCCAGGAAGACCATGGCGCAGAAGAAGGCGGGCACGGCCAGCATCGATTCGTAATACATGCGGTGCCGCACCGACGACAGGCCGGTCTGTTCCAGGGTCTGGATGAAACCAGGAAGTTCCCAGAACGACAGGGTGTCGGGCTGGGCGAAACTTTCCTGGATGCGGGCTTCCGTCAGGTCGGTGGGCAAGGCCGTGACGTCGACATGCTGGGTGGGCCGGCCCGGACGGTTCAGCCAGGCGTTGCGCAGCACCCACTGCCCCTTCTGCAATTCCGCCGTATCCGAATCCAGGCGGCCCACGGGAATCTGGTCGGTGCCGTTGAACAACAGGATGGTGACGGTGCGCAGGTTCACCGGCTTGCCCGGCCCCACCGACTCCGCATGGATCAGGTAGTTGCCGTTCTCCCCCTCCTGCACCTGCCGCAGCCACACGCCCGAGCGGGCGACGTCCAGCGAACTTTGCTGTCCGCGCAGGTAACGGCTTTCCAGCTGCTCATAGCGGGTCAGCATGGTGGCGAAGACGGGACTGAGCAGGGTGATGTTGAGAATGCCGGCCGTCATGGCGGTCAGCAGCACTGGCGTCATGAACTGCCAGACCGAAATGCCGGAGGCGCGCACCACCACCAGTTCCGCGCTGCGGGTCATGCGGAAGAAGGTGTACATGGCGCCGAACAGCACGCCGAACGGAAAGATTTGCTGTCCGATCTCCGGCAGCTTCAGCAATGCCATGCCCAGGACGATCTGGAAGGTGGCGTCGGTCTTGGCGGCGGCACGGCGCAACAGCTCCACCGTGTCCAACAGCAGGACGAGCGCCAGCATGCCCCCCAGGATGACCAGGAACCAGAAGACGAATTGCCGGGTGATGTAGACGGACAGCGTGGGCGAGATGCGCATGATGTCAGGCCACCTTTCCGCCCAATGATCCATCCAGGGGCGGGCCACCGAGCGGCGGGGGCGCCTTGCGGGGGCCTCCGCGGCTCACCCGGCGCCAGTTCTGCAGATACCAATAACCGACAAGCACCGGGGCGATGCCGACGACATACAGCACGGCGTTGAAAAGCTGGGTTTTGACCGCGAGGTTGGAGATGCCCAGCATCATGGCCTGCAGCAACATGCCGCACACCACGGCCAGTGAAATGCGGCGGGCCTGGCCGCGGCGCGAGAACTCACCCGACATCAGGGCCGTCAGCGCGATCATGGCGAAGGCCGGCGCCAGCAGCGGCGTGGCGAAGCGCTGGTGCAGTTCCTGGTTCAGGCGTGGGCGCAACTGGGTATCCGTGGGGTTGCCGGTATCGAACAACAGGTCGCTCAAGGTCCGCTCACGCGGGTCGGGCCAGCGCGGGGCCTCCCCGGCGTTCAGCACCTTGAGGTCGACGGTGTAGCGCTTGAATTCCAGGTTGGAGGCGTGGCCGGTGTCGCGGTCATATTCCTGGCGCACGCCGTCATAGACGATGACGCGGGGCCCGGCCTCCGCCGTCACCAGGATGCCGTGGTCGGCGATGGTCATCACCGGGCGCTGCGGCTTGCTGCTGTCATAGATGATCAGGCCGCTCAGCATCCCCTCCGCCCCACGCTGGCGGACGTAGACGGTCTTGCCCTCGCCCACGTCGTTGAAGGTGCCTTCACGCAGCAGGACGGAGGAATAGTCGGTGCGGATCTCCTCGCGCAGGCGCACGAACTCGCGCTGGGCCGCGGGCGCCAGGAACAGGTTAAGCAACAGGCAGAGGAACAGGACGATGGCCGACAGCTGCAGCGCGGGCCGGGCCAGGGTCAGCGGCCCCATGCCGGCCGCGCGCATGACCACCAGCTCGCTGTCCAGCGTCAGGCGGTTGTAGGTGAACAGCGTGGCGATCAGCACGCCCCAGGGCATCACCAGCGCCAGGAAGGTCGGCAGGGTGGAGAACGCGAGGCGCAGGAACATGGTGATCGGCGCCCCGCCCTCGACCACCAGCTGGATCAGGCGCAGCGATTGCGTCATCCAGATGGTCGAGGACAACCCGGCCGTGATGAAAATCATCGCCACGACGAGGTTGCGCGACAAATACCGGCCGATCAGATTCATCGTGCTCCACAACAAGAAAAGACGGAACCGGCGCCAGCCAAAAGGGCGTCCCCCATTCCGCCATCCGGCACCGCGAACGCACCCTGAGGCACGCCCTTGGCCCGGCCACTATAGGGCCCCACAATTTGGCGAAACCAGGGCGCTTTGCCCCGGCCCCCGAAAGAGGGCAGCCGTAGTGGGACCCCGCCCACAGGGCTTGGTACGCTGTTCTTATCGACTCCCGTCTCCGGAAACAACCGCCAGGGACAAAAGGACTGGATTTCGAGCGTTGACGAACAACATTGAGAAATCCTGTATAGGACTAGGAACGCCATAAGGCGAAGCCATCCGGACGGGGTAAAGGCGCCGCGTGGGCGCCGCCGTCCCAAGGGACCACCAAGAGAGGCAAGATGAAGATCGCTTACGCCCAGAACGCCCTGCCGCAGTCCGGCGTGCTGGCCATCACGGTATCGCAGGGCCGCGGGCTGGGCAGCCTGGGCGCCGAGCTGGACCAGAAGGCCGGCGGCGCGCTGGCCCGCGCCATGGAGGCGGGCCGCTACACCGGCAAGGCGGACGAGACGCTGACCCTGCTGGCGCCCGCCGGCACCGAGTATTCGCGCATCCTGCTGGTCGGCATCGGTGCCGCCGAGAAGGTGACGGATCTGGCGGCCCAATCGCTGGGCGGCACGGTCGCGGCCAGCCTGGCCCGCGCCGGCGACTCCGACGCCACGCTGGTGCTGGACGGCCATGACGGCCTGGTGCTGTCGCCGGCGGCCTTCGCCGCCCATGTCGGCTACGGCGCCCGCCTGCGCTCCTATCGCTTCGACAAGTACAAGACCAAGGAACCGAAGGACCAGAAGCCGACGCTGAAGAAGCTGACGCTGGCCACCGCCGAGCATGCCGCCGCCAAGAAGGCCTATGGCAAGCTGGACAAGGTCGCCGACGGCGTCTTCCTGACCCGCGACGTCGTGTCCGAGCCGCCGAACGTCATCTACCCCGAAACCTTGGCCGAGCGCTGCCAGGCCCTGACCGAGCTGGGCGTCAAGGTCGAGGTGCTGGACGAGAAGCAGATGAAGAAGCTGGGCATGGGCGCGCTGCTGGGCGTGGGCCAGGGCTCGGCCCGCCCGCCGCGGCTGGTGATCATGCGCTGGGACGGCGGCGAGAAGGGTGCCGCCCCCCTGGCCTTCGTGGGCAAGGGCGTCACCTTCGACACCGGCGGCATTTCGATCAAGCCGGCCGCCGGCATGGAAGACATGAAGTGGGACATGGCGGGCTCCGGCGCCGTCATCGGCCTGATGGCCGCCCTGGCCGGCCGCAAGGCCAAGGCCAACGTCGTCGGCGTGGTGGCCCTGGTGGAGAACATGCCCGACGGCAACGCCCAGCGCCCCGGCGATGTGGTCACCACCATGTCCGGCCAGACGATCGAGGTGCTGAACACCGACGCCGAGGGCCGGCTGATCCTGGCCGACGCCCTGTGGTACACCCAGGCGACGTTCAAGCCGCGCTTCATGGTCGACCTGGCCACCCTGACCGGCGCCATCATTGTCTCGCTGGGCAACGAGCACGCCGGCCTGTTCTCCAACAACGACGAACTGTCGCAGCGTCTGACCGACGCCGGCCTGAAGACGGGCGAAACCCTGTGGCGCCTGCCACTGGGGGCCGCCTATGACAAGGACATCGACTGCGACGTCGCCGACATGAAGAACATTGGCAGCCCGGGTAAGGCCGGCAGCATCATCGGCGCCGTCTTCCTGCAGCGCTTCGTCAACGACGTGCCGTGGGCCCACCTGGACATCGCCGGCACGGCCTGGAGCAAGAAGGACGGCGGCACGGTGCCGAAGGGCGCCACCGGCTACGGCGTCCGTCTGCTGGACCGGCTGGTCGCGGACCACTACGAAGGCTGACAAAAGCCTTCGCGGTCAGGGTAAGATCGGGGGCGGCTCAGCCAAGGGCCGCCCCCTTTTTCTTGCCGCGCGGATCGCCCCCATGACCGAGGTCAACTTCTACCACCTGCAGCGCAGCAGCCTGGAGCAGACCCTGCCCGACCTGCTGGAGCGGTCGCTGGCGCGCGGCTGGCGGGCGGTGGTGCTGTCGACCATGGAGGAGCGGTCGGAACAACTGGCGCAGCATTTGTGGACCTGGCGGCCGGACAGTTTCCTGCCCCACGGCACGGCCAAGGATGGCCACGCCGCCGACCAGCCCATCTGGCTGACGGTGGTGGATGAGCGGCCCAACGACGCCCAGGTGCTGTTCCTGACCGACGGCGCCACCAGCGCGCGCATGACCGACTACGTCCGCGTCTGCGACATCTTCGACGGCATCGACCCCGACGCGGTGGCCGCTGCGCGGCAGCGCTGGAAGGCGGCCAAGGAGGCCGGCTTGGACCTCACCTACTGGCAGCAGACCGACAAGGGTTGGGAGAAGAAGGCCTGAGCCGGCCCGAACTTCTGAGTCCCCTCAACTTCTGTGCATATGCAGCATGGACGGGCACGCCGCCCCTGGAAAGATGGCGCCCGGCCCTTATTTAAGCCCGATGAACAGCCTATCCATCGCGCGCATCCTGCTGGTCGAGGACGACCCGGCGATGCGCACCCTGATCCTGCGGGTGCTCAAGGAAAACGGGTTCGAGGCCACCGGCGTGCGGGACGGCCGCGACATGGCCGACGCCCTGGGCCAGGGCAGCTACGACCTGGTGTTGCTGGACGTCATGCTGCCGGGGCAGAGCGGGCTGGACATCTGCCGGGAATTGCGGCGGACCAGCCAGGTGCCCATCATCATGGTCAGCGCCCATGGCGAGGAGATCGACATGGTGCTGGGGCTGGAGATGGGCGCCGACGACTACGTGCCCAAGCCCTTCCGCGCCAAGGAGTTGCTGGCCCGCATCCGCGCCCTGCTGCGCCGCGCCGCCAACAACGGCAACGGCGCCGGCTCCATCGGCTCCACCCCCCAGGACGTCATGGTCTTCGCCGGTTGGCGCCTGGACCGGCGGCGGCGGGAATTGACCGACCCCGAGGGCGTGGCGGTCGACCTGTCGGGGGCAGAGCATGACCTGCTGGTGAGCTTCCTGGAAAACCGGCAACGCGTCATCGGCCGGGAGCGGCTGCTGGAACTGTCCCGCGCCCGCCTGGGCGAGGTGAATGACCGCAGCGTCGACGTGCTGGTCAGCCGGCTGCGGCGCAAGCTGGGGGATGAGAACCGGCTGATCCGCACGGTGCGGGGGGTCGGCTACATCTTCACCGCCGACGTGGCCGTCCTATGACCCCGCCGTTTGTCCATCGTTGGGCGCATCTGTGGCCGCGCAGCCTGATCGGCCGCCTGGGCGTCGTGCTGTTCGGCGCCGTGCTGCTGGCCGTCATCGGCAACGCCATCGTCCTGGCCCAGGCCGAACAGGACTATGGCGACGAAACCCAGACCTGGCACATCGCGGAGCAGGTGGAGACGGCGGGCCACGTGCTGTCGGCCATCCAGCCGGAGCGCCGCGCGGCGGTCGCGGACTCCCTGTCCTCCCCCTTCCTCGCCTTCACCTGGGTGCCAAACCCGGCGGAGCGCGCCAGCCAGGGCGACAATCCCGCCAGTTGGCTGCTGCGCCATGAGATGATCGAGCATCGGCCGACGCTGGCGGGGTTGGATCTGCGGCTGCGCACGGGCACCGAAACGCCATCCAAGACCTTCGATGGCGACCTGCGGCTGGCGGACGGCAGCATCCTGCGCTTCGGCGCCACCGACCTGCCGGCCTATGTTCCCGTCCTCTATGCCCAACTGGGGTCCATCGCCCTGCTGTCCATCGGCGTGTTGCTGATGGCGCTGTTCCTGGTGCAGACGCTGGCGGCCCCCCTGAAGATGTTGGTGAAGGCGGCGGACGCGGTGGGCAATGGGCCCCCCGTCTTCATCCCCGCCCGCGGCCCGCAGGAAATCCGGCGCGTCGCCCTGGCGTTCAACGCCATGCAGCGGCGCATCGACCGCTTGATCACCAGCCGGACGGAGGCGCTGGCCGCCGTCTCCCACGATTTGCGCACCCCCATCGGACGCCTGCGCCTGCGGGCGGGCTTCCTGCCCGGCGCGGAGGAGCGCGCCGCCTTCGACAGTGACCTGGATGAGATGGAAGGCATGGTCAACGACCTGCTGGACTATCTGGGCGGGGAGGAGGACCCCGAGCGGCCGCGCCGCACCGACCTGCCGGCCCTGCTGTCCACCCTGGTCGACAGCGCCGTCGACGCCGGCCACGCGGCCCGGTATGACGGGCCGGACCGGCTACCCCTGACCCTGCGCCCGCTGGGCATGCGGCGCGCCTTTTCCAACATCATCAACAACGCCATCGCCTATGGCGGCGGCGCCCGGGTGGCGGTGCGCGACACCGCCAGGGCCGCGGTCGTGTCGATCAGCGACGATGGCCCCGGCATCCCGGAGGCCCAGTTCGAGGCGGTGTTCGAGCCGTTCCACCGCCTGGAGGAATCCCGCAACCGAGGGACAGGGGGCACGGGCCTGGGCCTGACCATCGCGCGCCAAGCGGTAACGCGGGAGGGCGGCAGCATCGCCCTCAAAAATCGTCCGGAAGGCGGCCTGACGGTTATCATTACGATACCGAAACAGGATGAGATGCCTCCGAAGCCGACCCAAAAGATCGCCGGACACACTTTGTCATAATCGAAACGTATCCGGGAAAAACTCGGGCGTTAGGTCTAGGGGGCCCCCAACGGGGACGGTTATTCGGGCATCACGCCCGCCGCCGTCCGGCCGGGGATCACCGACTGAAACGCGAGGGTCTTCCCATCATGGACAGCATCATCGACGGCGTGTCGCATTTCCGATCCGTTGTGTTCCCCGAACAGCGGTCGCTGTACCGCAAGCTGGCCCACCACGGGCAGCAGCCCAAGGCGCTGGTGATCTCCTGCGCCGACAGCCGCGTGGTGCCGGAGATCATCACCCAAAGCGGCCCGGGCGAGATGTTCGTCTGCCGCAACGCCGGCAACATCGTGCCGCCCTTCAGCCAAATGAACGGCGGCGTCTCTTCCGCCATCGAATACGCGGTGGTGGGGCTGGGGGTGAATGACATCGTCGTCTGCGGCCATTCCGACTGCGGCGCCATGAAGGCCCTGCTGAAGCCGGAGGCGCTGAAGGACATGCCCAACGTGGCCGCCTGGCTGCGCCACGCCGAAAGCGCCCGCCATGTGCTGCGCGAGGCGTACAGCCTGCTGCCCGAGGCGGAGGCCGCCCGCGTGCTGGCCATGGAAAACGTGGTGGCCCAGTTGAACCACCTGCGCAGCCATCCTTCCGTCGCCGCCAAGCTGGCCTCCGGCCAATTAAACCTGCACGGCTGGTTCTTCGACCTGGAGAACGGACACATCCTGGCGCTCGACGGCGACACGGGGACGTTCCTGCCCGTGGGGGATAGGAACCAGACGCTGCAGGTGGCCGTGCGCGGCATGCGCCGCGCGGTCGCCGATCCCTGCTGCGCCCATCACGCGGCCCACGTCACAGCCGCCGAATAAGCGGCCGCCCGAAAAGGGCCCCTGTAGAAGGGATTGGAAACATGCACCGTTTTTTTCCCGCCACGCTGGCGCGGGACCTCCCCGCGTCCATCGTGGTCTTCCTGGTGGCGATGCCGCTCTGCATGGGCATCGCCATCGCCTCCGGCGCGCCGCCTGAAAAGGGGCTGATCACCGGCATCATCGGCGGGATCATCGTGGGCCTGTTCGCTGGCTCCCCCTTGCAGGTCAGTGGGCCGGCGGCTGGCCTGGCGGTCATCGTCTTCGAACTGATCCGCGACGCCGGCATCGGCGCCCTGGGGCCGGTGCTGATCATGGCCGGCCTGATCCAAATGGCGGCGGGCATGCTGAAACTGGGGCAATGGTTCCGCGCCATCTCCCCCGCCGTGGTTCACGGCATGCTGGCCGGCATCGGCGTGCTGATCGTGGCGGGCCAGTTGCACGTCATGCTGGACGCCAAGCCACAGGCGGGGGGCCTGGCCAACATCCTGGCCGCCCCCGCCGCCTATCTCGGCCTGTTCCCGTTCAGTGGGGAAGCGGCGGAGGCGGCGCTGGGCCTGGGCCTGCTGACCATCGCCACCATGCTGGTGTGGGAATGGGCACGGCCGCAACGCCTGCGCCTGGTGCCGGGCGCCCTGGTGGGCGTCGTCGCCGCCACCCTGGCCGCCACGCTGCTGAACCTGCCCGTCGCCAAGGTGGCGGTGCCGGAAAGCCTGTGGGCGGCCATCCAGCCGCCTGACGTCGCCAACGGCTTCGGCCTGTTCGAGCCCAAGCTGATCATCATGGCGGTGGCCATCGCCTTCATCGCCAGCGCCGAAACCCTGCTGTCGGCGGCGGCGGTGGACCGCATGCACGATGGCGTGCGCACCAACTACAACCGCGAACTGACGGCCCAGGGCGTGGGCAACCTGCTCTGCGGCTTCGCCGGCGCCCTGCCCATGACCGGTGTCATCGTCCGCAGTTCCGCCAACGTGCAGGCCGGCGCCGTCAGCCGCACCTCCGCCATCCTGCATGGCGTCTGGATCCTGGGGGCGGTGGCCCTGCTGCCTTGGCTGCTGCGCGCCATCCCCATGTCGGCCCTGGCCGGCGTGCTGGTCGTCACCGGCTATCGCCTGGTCAGCGTCGCCCATGCCCGCCACCTGTTCGAGCGCTACGGCGTGCTGCCCGCCACCATCTGGGCCGTCACCCTGGTCACCGTGGTCGCCACCGACCTGCTGACCGGCGTGCTGGTGGGCCTGGGCCTCAGCCTCATCGAGTTGCTGCCCCAGGTGCGCCGCCTGCGGCTGCTGGTGGTCACCCGTGAACGGGAGGAAGGCGAGTGGGAGGTGGTGCTGTCCGGTTCCGCCAGCCTGGTGCAACTGCCCCGCCTGGCCCAGGCGCTGGAAAGTCTGCCGCCCACCCGCCGCGTCACCCTGCGCCTGCGGTCCCTGTGGTTCATGGACCATACCTGCGCCGAACTGATCAGCGGCTGGATGGACCGCCGGCGCGCCCAGGGCGAGCGGGTGGTCATCGACGATGGCGACGTCGCCCGCCACCAGGCCTTCGCCGCCAAGCTTCAGGTCAGCCACGGCTGACCCCCATCCCTCAAGACCTTACGCATCAGATCTTACCCATCACGAGGAGGAAACCATGAAAATGACCAAGACCCTGGCCCTGATCCCCGTCCTGGCCGCCCTGGCGGCCCCCCTGGGCATGGCCCACGCCGCAGGCACCGCCGAGGCGCCGACCATCACCATCACGGCGGCCCAGACCGACGCGGCCCGCCGCGTCTGCCGCGACACCCTGGGCCTGGCCCCGGCCAACGTGGACTACGCCGCCTGCGTCGAAAGCCTGAAAACCCAGGCGACCGCGGCCCGGCAGCCGCAGCCCGAAGCGCGGGCCTGCGCCGAGATGGGGCATACCCCGGGCGGCACCGACCATCACCAATGCGTCGCCCATCTGGCGGCCGCGGTGGGCCATGCCCAGACCCCGCTGAACTGAGCGGCTTCAGCGTTATCCCTTCATCTCGATCCTTCCATCGGGCGGCGTTCCTGACTGCCCGGGTGCGGCTCCCATCCACCCGGCCCCTACCCTAGCGTCCGCCCGTGCCCATCCCTCCTCACCGGAGGGGTGGGCTTTTTTTATCCCCGGCGCCACCCTGTCCCAAGGGCGGCATCTGAAAGTAATTTATCAACAAAATCATTAAGTTGCAGGTACCTCTCCAGCACGGCGACACGTCGACATTTAACGCTTCGTTTACATGTTTGTGGCCTGCTGGGAGGAGCGGCGCCCCAAGCCGCCATGCCTTTCGACGAAGCCCCGCGCAGACGGGGCCGCTTTGCTGGACCCCGAATCTGGAGGAAGCCCCCCATGTCGCTGCCAACCGCCGCCGCCCTCCCCTCCGCGCAGCCCGGCAGCGTGGCCGCCGGCGCGGCCCTGGTCCGGGTGATCAATACCAACGAACGCCTGGACGGCCTGGACGCGGGCACCTTCCGCTTCGGGGAGCGGCCGGCGGCGCTCGCCTTGGCGTTCATCTCGCCGCACCTCGATTTCCAACGCCAGGTGGAGGCGCTGCGCCGGCTGGCGGGAAGCACGCCGCTGCTGGCCATGACCACGGCGGGGGAGCTGTGCGGCGGCACCGGCCAGACAGGGCCCCTTTACTGTGCCGCCGGTGACCGGTGGTCCACCAGCGTCGTCCAGGTCTTCTCCCCCGACCTGTTCGCCGGCGTCAGCATCCACACGGCACCGCTGTGCAATGAGGATATCCGGCAAGGGAAGCCGTCGCGCACGCGGGAAGAGCGGGTGGCCCGCATCGGCGAGGGCCTGGCCGGGGTCAAGCCCGCCTTCGCGGTGGACTATCGGGACACACTGGCCCTGACCTTCATCGACGGCCTGTCCAACAGCGAGAACTATTTCATGGAGGCGGTGTACGCCAGCCGCCGCTTCCCCTGCCTGTTCGTCGGGGGGTCGGCCGGAGGCAAACTGGACTTCAAGAACACCTACCTCTACGCGGACGGACGGGTGCTGGAAAACCGTGCCGTGATCGCCTTCCTGAAACTGGCGCCCGGCAAGCATTACGGCGTGCTGAAAAGCCAGAACTTCGAGCGCACGCCCACCCGCTTCGTGGTCGCGGAGGCGGATCCCGACCGCCGCACCGTGAGCGCGGTGATCGACCCCGCCACCGGCCGGGTGGACCGTTTCGCCGATGTGCTGGCACGCACCCTGAAGACCACCCCGGCCCGCGTGCTCGACACCCTGGGACGCCAGACCTTCGGCATCGAGATCGGGGACGAATTGTTCGTGCGCTCCGTCGCCGCCGTCGATGCCGACAGCGGCGTCGTCAGCTTCTTCTGCGACGTCAACACGGGCGATGAACTGCTGCTGCTGCGCGCCACCGACTTCGTCGACCAGACGCGGCGGGACGTGGCGGCCTTCCTGCGCGACAAGCCGGCCCCCGTCGCCGTCCTTCTGAACGACTGCATCCTGCGTCGGCTGAATAATGACAAGCAACTGGGCGGTCTGACCGGCCTGTGGACCGCGCCCACGGCGGGCTTCTCCACCTTCGGGGAGCTGCTGGGCGTCAACATCAACCAGACCCTGAGCGCCCTGGTCTTCTTCGAACAGGTGCCGGGCCAGCCCTTCCACGACGCCATCGTGGACAATTTTCCCATCCACTATGCCAGCTTCGTCAACTACTTCACCTACACGACGCTGAAGCGGGCGGAACTGATGAACAGCCTGCGGTCGGGCATCATTCATCGGCTGATCGACCACTTCAACGCCAGCGCCGGCCTGGGCGAGGCCTTCGACCAGGTGCTGAAGGAGACGCACGAGATCCGGCAGACCATCAACCGCATCCGCGATGTGGTGATGTCCAGCCAGAAGGCCGCGGAGGACAATGCCGACACCAGCACCCTGGCGGCGGAGTTCGGCCGCATGGCCCAGGCCATGACCGGCCTGCGCGACGTGCTGAAGATCATCGACACCATCGCCGGCCAGACCAACCTGCTGGCGCTGAACGCCACCATCGAGGCGGCGCGCGCCGGTGAGGCCGGCCGCGGCTTCGCGGTGGTGGCGACGGAGGTAAAGAAGCTGGCCACCGACACCAAGACCACCCTGGGCAAGACCCAGGCCAACATCGCGGGCATGGAAACCAACCTCGCCACCCTGGGGGAGCACATCCAGAAGGCGCGCGACCAGTTCGCCAGTGCCCACGACCGCTACCGCGGCGTCTTTGGGCAGATGAACGAGGTGTTCGACAATACCGCCCGGATAGAGCGGACCCTGGAATCCCTGGGCACGATGGTCGCCAGCCAACAGCGCAACATGGATGAGGTGTCCAGCGACATCGCGCTGCTGAACCGTCTGGAGTGAGGAGGCGTCTGGAAATGGGGGCCCGGCATAAGGGAACTGGCAGAGACGGTGACATTCACAGCATGCCGGGGACGTGATACAGACGGCTTGTAAGATGACTAACTTGTACATCTTATTTGCCTTCTCATTCCCGCTTCCCGGTCCGCCATGCATCCCTATCTGCGCTCCTTCCGCGCCACCCAGCCCGCCTTGCCGCCGGTGGAGCGCATCCGCATCGTCGCGGGGGCCTTGCTGGGCATCCTGCTGACCACGCTCATCAGCCGCTGGTGGCTGGGTGACGGACAGGGCCTGCCCTATCTGGTGGCGCCCATCGGCGCCTCCAGCGTGCTGGTGTTCGCGGCCCCGGCCACCCCCCTGGCCCAGCCCTGGGCTGTCTTTGGCGGCAACGTGGTGTCAGGGCTGGCGGGCGTGGTGTGCGCGCGCCTGATCCCGGACCCGGTGATGGCGGGCGCCGGCGCGGTGGCCCTGGCCGTGCTGGGCATGTCGCTCCTGCGCTGCCTGCACCCGCCGGGCGGGGCCGTGGCGCTGACGGCGGTACTGGGCGGCCCCGTCATACACGCGGCGGGCTTCAGCTTCATCCTGGCACCGGTGGCGGCGAACACGGCGATCCTGATCACCATGGGCCTGGCCTTCAACAACCTGACCCGCCATCGCTATCCCCACGTCGCCCCGGCCCAGCCGACCCCGACCGCGCGCAACAACGCCGGTTACACCATCGCGGACCTGGACCAGGTGCTGGCGCATTATGGGGAGCAGTTGGACGTCGACCGCGACGATTTGGACGCTGTCTTCCGCCAGGTGGAGGCGCGGGCCTATCAGCGGCGCCACGGTGACATCCGCTGCGGCGACATCCGGTCGCGCGTCCCGGCGGCGGTGGGGCCGGAGGATACGGTGGCGACGGTGCGCGGCCTGATGGCGGACTATCATATGCGCAGCGTGCCGGTGACGGACGAGACCGGACGCCTGTTGGGCGTCGTGCCGCCGCAGCCCGCCAGCGTCGCTGGCCGTCAAGGCATCCGCCGCCTGGTGCAGCCGGCCGTGGCCGCCCTGGCGAGCACGCCGGTGGTCAACATCCTGCCGGCCATGACCGCCGGCGCGCATGAGGCCATGGTGGTGGACGAAACCGGCCGCCTGGTGGGCATGGTCACCACCGCCGACCTGCTGTCCGCGCTCTACGGCAACGAGGCCATCGTGCTGGCGGGATAAATCCTTACCGCTGCGCCTTCTCCCGCAGGTCGCGCCATTTGTCGACGTTGCGGTTGTGCTCCGCCAAGGTGGCGGCGAAGGCGTGGCCGCCGCTGCCGTCGGCGACGAAGTAGAGATCGTCGCTGGCCAGCGGGTTGGCCACGGCGCGCAGGGCCTGGCGGCCGGGGTTGGCGATGGGGCCGGGCGGCAGGCCGGCCACGGCATAAGTGTTGTAAGGTGACGCCACCGCCAGATCGGCATGGGTCAGCGTGCGGCCCAGGGGCCCGGCACCGTTGGTCAGGATATAGATGACCGTGGGATCGGACTGCAGGCGCATACCCAGCTTTAGGCGGTTATAGAAAACGGCGGCGATATGGGGCCGCTCGGCCGGGACGCCGGTTTCCTTCTCCACCAGCGAGGCCAGGGTCACCATCTCCTCCGGCGACTTCAGCGCCACATCCGGCGCGCGGGCCTGCCAGATCTCGTCCACCGTCTTGCGCATGGCCGCCTGCATGCGCTCCACCATCTGCGCACGGCCATAGTTCAGCCCGAAGAAGTAGGTTTCGGGCAGCAAGCTGCCTTCAGCCGGCTTGTCCTTGATGGTGCCTGACAGGGCGGGCTCCGCCTCGATCAACGCCACGATCTGGGCGGAGGTCAGGCCTTCGGGAATGGTCAGCCGGTGCACCACCGTCTTGCCGCTGCGCAGCAGCGCGACCACATCCTTCAGCGAGACATGGGCCGGAAAGGCGTATTCGCCGGGCTTCAGCACCTGGCTGCCCGCGCCCAGTATGCTGCTGATACGCACAGCGGCGATAAGGTCGATGTCGCCGCGCACCACGCCGGCCTCCGCCAGCGTCTGCCCCATGGCCTGCAAGCCGCCCCGCGACGAGACGACGACGATGCTTTCCTGGGCCAGCGGGCCGGGATCGACATACCGATGATAGCCCATCCAGGCCATCGCCGCCGACACCAGAACGACCAAGGCCGCCGCCTGGAACAGACGGCGGCCCAGGGAAGACGCGGGCCGGGATTGAGGTCCCGGGGCCGGAACCTTGTCGGTCACGAGCCGGTGTATTCCTTGACGATCAGCGAGGCGTTGGTGCCGCCGAACCCGAAGGAGTTCGACAGGGCCGCGCGCACCCGGCGCTTCTTCGACTTGTGCGGCACCAGGTCGACACCGGCGCACTCGTCGGACGGATTGTCCAGGTTCAGCGTCGGCGGCACTTCCTGGTCGCGGATGGCGAGCACGGAGAAGATGGCCTCGATGGCACCGGCCGCCCCCAGCAGATGGCCGGTGGCCGACTTGGTGGAGGACATGGAGGCGGTGTTGAGGGCCTCACCGAACAGGCGCTTCACGGCGCCCAACTCGATCAGGTCGCCCAGGGGCGTGGAGGTGCCGTGGGCGTTGACATAGTCGATGTCGGCCGGGGTCATGCCGGCGCGCTTCAGCGCCATGGCCATGGAGCGATAGCCGCCGTTGCCATCATCCGCCGGGGCGGTGATGTGGTGGGCGTCGCCCGACAGGCCATAGCCCACGACCTCGGCATAAATCTTGGCGCCGCGAGCCTTGGCGTGCTCCAGCTCTTCCAGGACGACGACGCCGGCACCCTCGCCCATGACGAAGCCGTCACGGTCCTTGTCATAGGGGCGCGAGGCCTTTTCCGGGGTCTCGTTGAAGCCGGTGGACAGCGCGCGGGCGGCGGCGAAGCCGGCCACGCCCAAACGGTTGATGGCGGCCTCGGCGCCGCCGGCGACCATGACGTCGCAGTCATCCCACATGATCAGGCGCGCGGCGTCGCCGATGGCGTGCGCGCCGGTGGAGCAGGCGGTGACGGCGGAATGGTTCGGCCCCTTGAAGCCGTGGATGATCGAGACATGGCCGGAGACCAGGTTGATCAGGGCCGACGGAATGAAGAAGGGGGAAATGCGGCGCGGGCCCTTCTCGGCCAGCAGCAGCGACGTTTCATAGATGGAGGACAGGCCGCCGATACCGGAGCCGATCATGACGCCGGTGCGTTCACGATCCTCTTCGGTCTGCGGTTCCCAGCCGCTGTCCTTCACCGCCTCGGCCGCCGCGGCGATACCGTAGACGATGAAATCATCCATCTTCTTCTGGTCCTTGGGCGGGACCGACAGGTCGGGGTTGAACGTGCCGTTCGTGCCGTCGCCCCGGGGAACCAAGCCGCCGACCTTGGCCGGCAGGTCGGACACGTCGAAGGTGTCGATGGCGCGGATGCCCGATTTGCCGTCGAGCAGCTGTTTCCACGAGTGCTCAACGCCCGTGCCGAGAGGGGTTACCAACCCGAGACCGGTGATGACGACGCGACGCATGGGTCAGACCTGTACTTAGTTCCGGAATGAAGCAAGGGCCTGGAATCGCATGTCATGGGATCCGTCACGGATCCGGCGCCCCCAAAGGCCCTGGAAAATCAGCAAGCGCTTTATCGGTTCCAGGCGCCGCGCCAGCGCGATGATGGCGGCGCGGCGCCTGAATTCCGGGAAAGCGGGGGATTAGCCCTGCTTGCTGGAAATGAAGTCGATGGCGTCCTTCACGGTCAGGATCTTCTCCGCCGCGTCGTCCGGGATCTCGATCCCGAACTCTTCCTCGAAGGCCATGACGAGTTCAACGGTGTCGAGGCTGTCGGCACCCAGATCGTCGATGAAGCTGGCGGTGTCGGTGACCTTGCCCTCTTCCACACCCAGGTGCTCGACGACGATCTTCTTCACCCGTTCGGCGATGTCGCTCATTTCCTATACCTTCCCGAATTTCAATGTTGGGGTTGTTTACTGACTTGTCTGATCGGCGGGGCACGTCCGTCAGGACGAATTCGAGCGCCCATCCTTTGGAAAAGTGCCGTCAGATACCACAGGTAGGCTCATCTTGCCTAGCGCCCGCAGGAACTGGGACACCCACAAAGGGGGACGCCCTCGCCAAGAGCGGGACCCGCCGATACTTAGGGGCGCCCCGCGAAAGGACAAGCCCCCAGATCGACGGGACCCGATCAGATCATGGCCATGCCGCCGTTGACGTGCAGTGTCTGGCCGGTGACGTAGCCTGCCTCGGTGGAGGCCAGGTAAAGCACGGCGGAGGCGATTTCGTCCGGCGTGCCCAGGCGACCGGCCGGCACGCCGGCGGTCAGCTTTTCCTTCTGCGCATCGGGCAGCACGTCGGTCATCGCGGTGGCGATGAAGCCGGGCGCCACGCAGTTGGCGGTGATGTTGCGCGAGGCGACCTCGGCGGCCAGCGCCTTGGTCATGCCGATCATGCCGGCCTTGCTGGCGGCATAGTTGACCTGGCCCGGGTTGCCTGTGACGCCGACGATGGAGGTGATGCCGATGATGCGGCCCCAGCGGCGCTTCATCATGCCCTTCACCACGGCGCGCGACAGGCGGAAGGCCGCGGTCAGGTTCACGTCGATGACCGACGCCCAATCCTCATCCTTCATACGCAGGATCAGGCCGTCGCGCGTCAGGCCGGCGTTGTTCACCAGGATGTCCACCTGGCCCAGCTTGGCCTCCGCGTCCTTGGCCAGGGCCTCCACGGCTTCCGGATCGGACAGGTTGGCGGGCACGACCACGGCGCGGTCGCCCAGTTCGGCGGCCAGCGCCTCCAGGGCCTCGACCTTGGTGCCGGACAAGGCGACGGTGGCGCCGGCCTGGTGCAGGGTGCGGGCGATGGCGGCGCCAATGCCGCCGGAGGCGCCAGTGACAAGCGCGGTCTTGCCGGTCAAATCGAACATGGGATGGTCCCTATCGTTCTTGCGGGGTTTGTCCGTTCAGGCCTTGAGGAAGGCGTCGATGTCGGCGGGCAGCCCCAGCGACACGGCCGTCATGTCCTTGTCGATGCGCTTGGCCATGCCGGCCAGCACCTTGCCGGCGCCCAACTCCACCAACTGCTCCACGCCCTGTTCCTTCATGAACAGCACGCTCTCGCGCCAACGCACCGACCCGGTGACCTGCTCCACCAGCAGGCGGCGGATCTCGGCGGGATCGGTGACGGTGCTGGCGATGACATTGGCCACCAGCGGCACGCGCGGCGCCTGGATGGCGGTGCCGGCCAGCGCCTCGGCCATGGCGTCGGCCGCCGGCTGCATCAGCGGGCAGTGGAAGGGGGCGGAAACCGGCAGCAGCACGGCGCGCTTGAAGCCACGCTCGGCGGCGATGGCGATGGCGCGCTCCACGGCCGTCTTGTGGCCGCTGATCACCACCTGGCCGGGCGCGTTGTCGTTGGCGGCGGTGCAGACCTCACCCTGGGCGGCATCCTGGGCGATGGCGCGGGCGGCCTCGAAATCGGCACCGATGATGGCGGCCATGGCGCCCACGCCCACCGGAACGGCGCGCTGCATGCTCTGCCCGCGCAGCTTCAGCAGGCGGGCGGTGTCGGCCAGGGTCAGGGCCCCGGCGGCGCAGAGGGCGGAGTATTCACCCAGCGAATGGCCGGCGACGAAGCGGGCGGCCTTGGCCAGGTCCAGCCCGCCGTCCTTCTCCAGCACCCGGGCCACGGCCACTGACACCGCCATCAGGGCCGGCTGGGCGTTCTCGGTCAGGGTCAGCTCGTCCAGCGGCCCCTCGAACATCAGGGCCGACAGCTTCTGCTTCAGCGCCTCGTCCACCTCACCGAAGACGTCGCGGGCGGTGGCGAAAGCATCGGCCAAGTCCCGGCCCATACCCACGGCCTGGCTGCCCTGGCCGGGAAACACGAAAGCGCGAATCATATGCGAATACCCTGGAAGCTCATTCCGGTGCGATGCCCCTTCCCCCAAACACGGGCCAGGACGGAAAACCCCGCCGCAGCCTGAAACGGGCACCGCAAGTCGCGCCATGCATACCGCCTGCGATCAATCTGTCAATCATCATTACAGCGGACGTCCCCTGGTTGACGTGGGCTGCGCCTGGGTTTTTGGCGTCGTCAGGCGGCTGTCCAGGGTATGAAGGGGCGTCCATGGCCCTCCGGCGTCTCCGGGTTCAGGAAGACCGACAGCGCCTCGGGCGTCACGTCGGCCTCCGCCGTGAGGCGGCGCGCCAGCTCGGTCGCGGCGGCGCGCATGCGCCCCGGCGGGCGGTCCAGCCAATAGCTGGTGGGGTTCAAGGCCGTGCGCGGGTCCACCCGCACCACCCGGCCGCCCTGGATTTGCGATTGCGCCAGGGGCGGCCGCGCCAGCGCGATGCCCAGCCCACAGGCACAGGCGTCCAGCACCAGATTGTAATCCTCGAACCGGCGGTCCTGTGGACGGGGCTTGTAGTCCAGGCCGTGGGCGGCGAACCAGGCGCGCCAGCCGGTCGCGTCAGAGTCGTGGATCAGGGGGAAGGCCAACAGCCGTTCGGGATCGCCCTGCCCCACCGCCGCCGCCAGGTCCGGCGACGCCAGGGGATAGCACCACTCCTCGAACAGTTTCAGCGACACCCGGCCGGGCATGGCGCCCCAGCCGCAGCGGATGGCCAGATCCATGCCCTCATCCGCCAAATCCAGGGGGCGATGGTCCACCGACAGCAGAAGGCGCAGGGCGCCGCCCGGCTCCGAGTCCCGGCCCTCCAGCAGGGTCAGGCGCGGCATGAGCCACAGCCCGCAGACCGAGGGCAGCGAGGTCAGCCGCACCACCGCCGTGCCCCTCGGCTCCGTCCAGCGGTTGGAGGTATCGGCGATGAGGGCGAAAGCCTCGCTGGTGCGCTGGAACAGCCGCTGACCGTCCGGCGTCATCGCCACGCCGCGCGCCTGGCGGTGGAACAGGCGTAGGCCCAGCCATTGCTCCAGCTTGGCGATCTGGCGGCTGACGGCGCCGTGGGTGACGTTCAGGGTGTCAGCCGCGGCGGAAAAGCTGCCGGTGCGGGCAGCCGCCTCGAAGGCGCGCAGCGCGTCCAGAGGCGGCAGGGGGTGTGAGCTGTGATCCATGCTCACAGTTGGCTGCTGATTTCATCGATTGTCAATCAGCTGGGGTCGGCGCGTACTGCATCACCTATCGCCCCCTGTCCGGAAATCCGCGATGTCCTCCACACCGCTCGCCCCCACCTGCGACTCCGCCGCCGCCATCGGCATGTCCCCCGCCAAAGGCAGCCGGCTGGACGGCGGCACCTTGGCCATCGTCGTGGTCACCGTCATCATCTGGGCATCGGCCTTCGCAGCCATTCGCGCCGGACTCAAGGCCTTCGGCCCGCTGGAATTGGGGGCGGCGCGCTTCTCCATTGCGGCGGTGCCGGCGGGGCTCTACCTGCTGATGACCCGGCCCGCCCTGCCCCGCCTGAATGAGGTGTGGCGCTTCGCCGCTGGCGGCCTGCTGTTCGTCGCGCTCTACACCGCCCTACTGAACCTGGGGGAGCGCACGGTGCCCGCCGGCGCCGCCGCCTTCATCATCAACATCAACCCCATCATCACCGCCGTGCTCGCCTCCTTCCTGTTGGGGGAGCGATTTGGCCGCTGGGGCTGGATCGGCACCGCCGGGTCGTTCAGCGGCATCGGCCTGATCGCGCTGACCGAAACGATGGGGAACGAGGCAGTAGGCAGCGGCGCCGGCCTGCAGCTGGGCTGGGGCGCCCTGCTGGTGCTGGGGGCCGCCCTGTGCAATTCCATCACCACCGTGGTGCAGAAGCCGCTGTTCGCCCGGCACAAGGCCCTGACGGTGTCGGCCAGCAACATGGTAATCGGCGCCCTGGCCCTGTCGCCCTGGCTGCCCGGCGCCTATGCCCAGGCCCAGACCGCCCCCTTGCCCGGCCTGATGGCCTCCCTGTATCTGGGCGTCATGCCCAGCCTGGTCGCCTACGCCACCTGGACCATTGTGCTGTCACGCATGCCCGCCGCCCGCGCCAGCAACTTCCTGTACTGCGCGCCACCCCTGGCCATGCTGCTGGGCTATCTCTGGCTGGGGGAGGTGCCGACCGTGATGGGCGTCATCGGTGGCCTGATGGCACTGGGCGGCGTCGCCATCGTCAATCTCAAGCGCTGAGGCCATCTCCCTTAAGGACAAGGGAAATTCCGTACCGGCGAGACGGGTATAGCAGGTAGAATGCCCCGTCCCGCCTTCTCCGCCGACGGCCCCCCTTCCATGCCGCTTCCCAGGCCCCGGTTCCTTCTCCCCGCCCTCATTTTGATGTGCGTTGTTGGTGCCGCGGCGGCGAGCCTGATGCCACCCCGCGCCGCCTTCCATCAGGCTCCCTTGCCCAACGACATCTATGTCTGGCAGCGCGCCTGGACGCCCGCCTTGGGCCAGGCCATGGACTTGGCGGCGCCAGACATCACCGCCTGGCGCGTGCTGGCGGCGGAGGTTTCGGCGGACGGCCATATCGCCCCCGCGCTGTTGAACGATGGGCGGCTGGAGGCCTTGCGCGCGCATCTGGCCGGACGGCCGGTCATCCTGGTGGTGCGCATCGACGGCCGGCTGACCGAGGGCGACCCCGCCCCCCTGGTAACCACGGCCCTGGCCTCGCTGGAGCGGTGGCGCGAGGCTGGAGTCGGGGTGGCGGGCCTGGAGATCGATCATGACTGCCCCACCGCCCGCCTGCCCTTCTACGCCCGTTTCCTGACGGACCTGCGCGCGCAATTGAAGGACAGGGGGCTGACCGGCACGCGCCTGTCCATAACCGCCCTGCCCACCTGGCTGCCGGCCCCGGCCCTGGCCGAGGTGGTGGCCGTGCCGGATGAGGTGGTGCTGCAGGTCCACGCCGTGGCCGCCCCCACCGATGGGCTGTTCAACCCGGCCCAGGCCGCGCGCTGGATCGCAGCCTATGCCCGGCGCTTCCACACACCCTTCCGCGTCGCCCTACCCGACTATGGCGCGCGGGTCAGCTGGAACGCCGACGACAGTCTGGCGACGGTGGAGGGTGAGACGCCCCTGCTGGGGGGCGGCGCGCATGCCAACGAGTTGATGGCCAGGCCCGCCGATGTGGCGGCCTTCCTGAAAGATCTGCGCGCCCAGGCGCCGGCCAACCTCACCGGCGTCGCCTGGTTCCGCCTGCCCACGGCCGAGGATCGCCGCGCCTGGTCGCTGGCCACCTGGGCGACCGTCGCACGTGGGGGAATCCCCGTCGGGCATCTCACGGCGGTGACGCGGCCCACGGCCACGCCCGGCCTGTCCACCCTGGTGCTGGTCAACGATGGCGCCGCCGATGCCGAGCTGCCATCCGGCCTGGATCTGCCGACCGCCTGTCCCTTGGGCGACGGCGCCAACGGTTATGCCCGCGATCCCCTGGCCCCCCAGACGGCCCCCCGTCTGGTGCGCCTGTCCCCCGGCCTGTTGCACCCCGGCGACCAGCGGTCCGTCGGTTGGGTGCGGTGCCCCGACTTACCCTCATCCCCGGTGATCCATGTCCGTCCGTAATAAGCGCCGTGCCCTCGCCCTGTCCGTCCTGCTGCTGACCGGCGCCGCCGGCATCGCCATCGCCTGCGGGCCGGACTTTCCCTGGCAGTTGCTGGACCGCCGCGACGTGACCCTGGCGGAGACGCCGGCCAACCCCTTCGCCTGGGAGGCGGCACATCTGGTGCCCGCGCCCACCGACACGATGAAGGCGGTGGAGAACCGCTGGGCGACCGACGACACGCGCGCCAAGCTGCGTATCGATGCCGAAACGACGGGCCTGAGCCCGGAAGCGGCCAGCCTGATCAGTGCGATGCGCGCGGCCGGCGACGGCGACAAGGCCTACGCCCAGGGGGAGAAGCTGCCGGCCGCCGTGCGCCTCTACACCGCCGCCGCCGTGGATTACCAGGCCGGCCGACTGGACCAGGCCGCCACCCGCTTCCAGGCGGTGCTGGACCTGCCGGCGGCGGAGGCGTCACCCCGCGCTGTCTGGGCCGCCTATATGCTGGGCCGGGTGGCGGCGAAACGCGAGCAGGCGGACACGGCGGTGGCCGCCTTCGCCAAGGCCCGCAGCCTGGCCCAGGCCGGCGCGCCCGACCCGCTGGGCCTGGGCGTGGCCAGCCTGGGCGAGGAGGCGCGGCTGCATCTGACACGGGCGGGGCTGTCGGTTCACGAGGCGACGGATGACGACACGCCGGCGCGCGCCGTTTCCACATATGCCGTCGAAATTCGCGCGATCGGCCCGCTTGATTCCGCCGCCCTGAGCCAGGCGATAAGCCTTTACGCACAACAAGCGGCTCATGACTCTTTCCACGGCGTGGAAGCGCTTTATCTCATCGGCACTTATTTGCTGGATCATTCGGCACCGTTGAAGACCGCCGTTACCGATCCACTGGTCCAACGCCTGTTGGCCGCCCATGTCCTGGCGTTCGAGGCGGACACGCCCAGTTGGCGGCCTCACCGGGGCATGGATCCGACAACGCCGCCCACCCCGCACCTAGGGGCGTTGACGGCGGCTCTGGCGGAAGCCCACATCGGCGCGGCGGGCGGCCCCGCCCCGGCCGCCGCCGACCAGTTGGCGACGCTGGCTTACCGCAAGGGTGACTACGAGGCGGCGGCCCGCCTGGCGGCCATGAAGCCGGGCCCGCTGTCCAGTTGGGTCCAGGCCAAGCTGGCCCTGCAAAGGGGCGACCTGGCGCAGGCGGCCAAATTCTATGCCGAGGCGGCGGCCGCCTTCCCCGCCACGGGCGACGGTCCCCAGGGAAGCGCCATGCCGGTGGCCGAGCGCAACCGCGCACTCGGTGAAAGCAGCGTGGTGGCCCTGGCACGGGGCGAATACGTGGCGGCGCTGGATCAGTTGATGCCGATGGCCGACATCTATTGGGGCGATGTGGTGCATATCGCGGAGCGGGTGCTGACCGTCGATGAGCTGAAGGCCTATGTCGACGCCAAGCTGCCCGCCAGCGTGGCCGCCAACTGGACGCAGCAGGTCGACAACACGCGATGGCCCAACACCCTGCTGGACACCATGGGCGTGGGCTATAAGTATGATGAGGAGGCTGACCGGCTGCGCTACCAGGGCGCGCCCCTGGGATTGCGCAGCCTGCTCGCCCGCCGCCTGATGCGGGCGGGCCGGGGCAAGGAGGCGTTGGCCTATTATCACAATGCGGCCGTGGCCAAGGATGCGCGCGCCTATCTGGACGCCTTGGACACCGCCGGCAGCGCCTGGTGGGGGGCCAGCCGCGCCCGCGCCTGGTTCCAGGCGGCGCAACTGGCCCGGACGAAGGGTATGGAGATCATGGGGACGGAGGGCCCGCCGGACGAGGCCGCCCTGCAAGGCGCTTACGATGTCGGCATCGGCCAGGCCACGTTGCCGCCCGCCGGAGCCCCGTACGTGGCGGATGGGGAGCGCAAACGCTTCGCCGACAGCACACCGCAGCCCGACCAGCGCTTCCATTACCGCTTCATGGCCACCGATGCCGCCGAGCATGCGGCCGACCAGTTGCCTCACACCAGCCAAGCCTATGCGGCGACCCTGTGCTGGGCGGTCAATTATGCCACGGATCAGATGATCGGCACCTGGACCGACGATCCCAGCACCATCCAGGATCCTTATTGGCAGTCGGTCGTCCGCCGCATCATCGAGCGTGACAAGCAGGCAAAGGGCCGGGCGGCCGCGCTCTACGACCGGTACATCAAGACGGGTCCACACCAACCCTGGGCCACCCATTTCGGCCACGCCTGCCCGGTGCCGGATTTCGATGCCGCCGCCAAGGAATGGTGGCAGGCGCCGGCCCGACAGGCGCACCGCTGGATCCGGCAGAACCATCGCAAGGCCCTGGTGGGCGGAGCGGCGGTCCTGGCCGTGCTGGCGGCCGGAGGCGCCCTGCTGCGGGTCCGCCGCCGACGCGCGCCCACGGACGTCAGCTGAGGAAGTAGTCCAGCTCCTTGCCCTTGTCGCCGGACAGATAGGCGTCCTGCCACTGGTCGTTGGTGGAGAGGAAACCGCCCTGCGGCGTGCTGGGCGCCGGCTGGCCCTTCAACAGGGCGTCCCGCTCCCGCTCTTCCAGGATGACGCGCTGGCGGTAGTGCTCATAGACGTCCAGGATATGGACGGCATAGGCCTGGGCCAGCGGCTGGTTGCCCTGGATGATCAGCAGGTTGTCATCGTTGGCGTAAGAGGCCTTGTAGCCCAGGTTGTGGCTGCCGGTGACAACGACGCAGTCGGGGGAGAACGGGTCGATCACCACGATCTTATCATGGATGATGGCGGCTCCGGCGGTCAGCAACTCGGGCTGCAGGTCGCCCGTGGGCGTGTCGATGGCGGCGGCGCGCACCACCAGCACCTGAGGCGCATCCTTGGGCGCGTAGACGGAGGGCTTGGGGATTTTGGCACCCTGGGCGCCCTGGGCATCCGTCTCGTCACCCGTGCCCTCGCCGCTGCTGGCGTCCCCCTCGATCGGCAGGGCCTGGGGGCTGCTGACAGCGCCCATGACCATCAGGTCGGGGCGCTGCTTGCCCAGGTCCACCGCCGCCTCGATGATGCTCTGCTTGCCCTCGACGGAGGGGTAGAAGGTCAGGAACAGGATGGCGTGTTGCGCCTGGTCCATCAGTTGAAACACATCAGCCAGGTCCGGCGGCGTAGCCGCGGTCTTGGTGGTGGCCAGCGTGGTGGGCGCGCACCACACCCGGGGATTGGCGCCGGCGTCGGGATAGGCATGGCCATCCGCCCGGCGCAGCGGCTTTTGCTGGACATTATGGTTGGGGGCGCCGGTGTCGGCCTGCACCGGAAAGCTGGCCGTGTCCGTCTTCAGCCGGTGCCAATAATCCAGGTAGGCCTGCGCCAAGGCGGTGTCCTGGGTGAGGATGGTGTTGTTGGACTGGGTGCACAGGCCCGTGGGCGTCCAGTTGGTACTGCCGGTCAGCAGGGCCAGCGGCGTGTCATTCGCGTCCGTGCGCACCAGGAACTTGTTATGGCCGATATGGGCGCTGTTGTTGAACAGGCGGTCGATGACCTCGTTGGCCGAGCCGTGCAGGACCTGGCGGGCGGCCTGGTTGGTGCGGTCCCAGGCGGGGTTGGTCTTGGTCGCCTCCCCCGCCGTCGCCAGGATCAGGTGCAGCCGGTCGCCCAGGCCGGTCAGGCCGGCCACCAGTTCCGGGTCCGACAACTCGTAAAGGGCGGCATAGACCTTCTCGGCTGGTCCCACCTGGCCCAGGAAATCGGTCAGGGTAGGCAGTACGTCCCCAGTCAGGAAGGTGCGGATGGCGTTGCCCGGCTGACGCACCTGATCCAGCACATAGCCCTTGCTGGGCGCCTGGCCGGCAGGGGTGTGCAATTGCTGGCGCAGGTTCTGCGTCGACAAGATGCCGTTGGTGAAGACGGCGGTGAAATCACCATAGGTCCAGGTGACGGTGATGGCGTTGGTCACCACCGCGTCACCGCAGATGTAAAGGGGCCTGGGCGTGCCGGTGTAGGCGCCGGGCTGGGCGCTGCTGAACGTCTCGGTCCGCTTCACCCAGTCGGCCACCGCCTCCCGCCCCGGCGCCGCGTAGCCCACGGGGATGATTTCATAATGGCAGCTGAAGGGCTGGCGCACCGACAGGCTGTCGCGGCTGCGCCGCAGGGTCAGGTCGCGCCAGGAGAATTTCTGGATGGGCCAGACGCTGCTGTCCTGCTGTTGCCAATCGGGATTGGACTGGTCCTTGAACGCCACCCAGGTGGGCAGCAGGCGGCGTTCGCCGTCCTCATGCACGCGCACGATCATGAAGCCCAGCAGGCCGTCGACGCGGGCCGTGGGGCGCCCAAAGGGACGCCACGCCAGGTAGGCCACTTCGTTGTTGCACCAGGCACGCGCGGGAACCTGAGACATGACCACCTCCATCACGACGGAAGCGTGCATGGTGCGCCCGGGATGTGACGGTTGCGACCATAACGTGCACATCTCCCGGTGTACTTCCTTGGGTGGAGCCAGCACCGCCAAGCCACGCGGCGTCATCGACGCGGGGCCCATCGGCAGGCTAGTCTTCGGCCTGCAACCATGTCGGGACGAGAAATGAACCGCAATCAGCGCCGCCTGGACAAGAAGCAGGGCACGGCCCCCGTCCCCGCGGCGGCGCAACTGCTGTTCAGCCAGGCGACGCAGCATCACCAGGCCGGCCGCCTGGCGGAGGCGGAGGCGGCTTACCGCCAGGTGCTGGCCCAAGCCCCCCGCCATGCCGACGCGCTGTACCTGCTGGGGATGGTCCATCACCAGACCGGCCGGCACGAGGCCGCCGCCGACCTGCTGGGCAAGGCCGTGGCTGCCCAGGGCGATGCCGCCCACATGCAGGCCGCCCTGGGCACCGTGCTGCTGACCCTGCGCCGCCCTGCCGACGCCCTGGCACCGCTCCAGCGGGCCCTGGCCCTGAAACCGGATCAGGCGGAGACGCGGAACACCGTGGGCAACGCGCTGAAGGATCTGGGCCGCCTGGATGAGGCGGCGACACACTATGGCCAGGCCATCGCGCTGAAGCCAGACTATGCCAACGCCCATAATGGACTGGGATCGGCCCGCCAGGCCCAAGGCCACCTGGAAGAGGCCGCTGGCCATTACCGCCGCGCCCTGGCCCTCAACCCCGGCCTGGTCCTGGCCCGGGTCAACCTAGGCAAAACCCTGAAAGCGCTGGGCGACCTGGCCGCTGCCGAGGCGGAGTTGCGCCAGGCCCTGGCGCTGGATGCCACCCACGCCGATGCCCTGAACAATTTGGGCGCCGTGTTGCAGGCCCAAGATCGGATGGCGGAGGCCACGGCCTGCCTGCGCCAGGCGGCTGCCCTGGCCCCCGGCGATGCCGACGCCCATCTGAACCTGGCCCGCCTGCTGGCCAGCGACCTGCTGATGCGCGACCCGGCCCTGGTGCGCGAGGCGCTGTCCCATGCGGAGCGGGCGCTGGCCCTGCGCCCCGGTCACGCCGCCACGCTGGACACATTGGGCACGCTGCTGCAGCGGCTGGGCCGGCTGACGGAGGCGGAACGCCACTTCCGCGCGGCCCTGGCCCTGACGCCCCAGGACGCGGACATCCTTTACAACCTGGCCACCACGGTGCAGGCGCTGGCCCGCCAGGAGGAGGCGGAGGCGCTGTACCGCCGCGCGCTGGACGCCGATCCGAACCATGCCGACGCCCGCTTCTGCCTGGGCACCACCCGCCTGGCCGCCGGCGATCTCGCCAGCGGCTGGCCGGGTTACGGGGCCCGCTGGCGGGGACGGCAGTTGGCGCCCTTCTGGCGTCCCTTCCCCGCGCCGCAGTGGCGGGGTGAGGGACTGGCGGGCAAGCGCCTGCTGGTATGGGGGGAACAGGGCCTGGGGGATGAGATCCTGTTCGCCAGCCTGCTGCCCGACCTGCACCAGCGGGTGGCAGCGGAGGGTGGGCAATTGGTGGTGGAGTGCGCGCCGCGCCTGGTGGGCCTGTTCGGCCGGGCGCTGCCGGGCGTGGTGGTCCGGTCGCCGACCTCGGCCCCGGGCGCGCCCACGCTGTCGGACATGGATTTTCATCTGCCCATGGGCAGCCTGCCCGGCCTGCTGCGCCCGCGCCTGGCCGACTGGCAGGGCGGCGCGCCCTTCCTGACACCCAGGGACGATCTGGCCGCCCTGTGGCGGAGCCGGCTGGCCCCATTGGGCCCCGGCCTGCGCGTGGGCATCAGCTGGCGCAGCGGCATCCGGCGCGGCGACCGCGACGGCGCCTACACCACGCTGGCGGACTACGCCCCGGTGCTGACCCTGCCCGGGCTCATCCCCGTCACCCTGCAATACAGCGCGCCCGAGGAGGAGGTCCGGCCGGTGGAACGGGCGCTGGGCGTCACCCTGCACCGCTGGCCGGACCTGGACCTGCGCGAGGATATGGAGGGGGTGGCGGCCCTGATGGCGGGGCTGGACCTGGTGATCACCGCCCCCACCGCCGTGGGGGAACTGGCGGCGGCGCTGGGGGTGCCGTGCTGGCGCCTGGGCACAGACCATGACTGGTCCATGCTGGGCACCGGGGCGCGGCCGTGGTTCAATGCCATGGCGGTCATTCCAGCCGCCCCGCAAGGCCCGACGGTGCCGGGTTGCGTGGCCCTGGCGGCGCAACGCCTGCTGACCCTGGCGGGCGCGCGGGGCGACCACCTTTTCCCTTGCCCACCGGCTGAGCTTCCTATATAAGCCCGCGCTTCAACCGCTCCTTGCCGGTGCCTTTGCCATGGCGCCGGCTAGGTCCGTGCGGCTGACCCACCCCTTGGCCGTCGGAATGATCCGATGTCCCGGACGGGCACAGCGGCGGACCACGTAACAGCCATGAGGAGTATCAAATGGCTTTGTATGAGACCGTGCTGATCGCACGGCAGGACATCACGTCCGCCCAGGTGGAAGGCCTGACCGAAACCTTCACCGGTATCCTGAAGGAGAACGGTGGCCAGGTTGCCAAGGTCGAGCAGTGGGGTCTGAAGACCCTCACCTACAAGATCAAGAAGAACCGCAAGGGCCACTACGTCTATTTCGCCCACGATTCCGCCCCGGCCGCCGTCGCCGAGATGGAGCGTAACATGGGCCTGAACGAAGACGTCCTGCGCTTCATGACCACCCGCATCGAGAAGATCGAGGAAGGTCAGACCGCGATGCTGTCCAACAAGGGCGATCGCGGCGAGCGTGGTGAACGCGGTGAGCGTGGCGATCGCGGTCCGCGCCGCTTCGAGGATCGTGGCGACCGCGGTGACCGCGGTGATCGCGGCCCCCGTCCGCCCCGCCGCATGGAAGCCTCTTCTGAAGGAGACCGGGCATGAGCTTCGGCACCCAGGGTAACGCCGGCGCGCCGCGTCCGGCCGGTGGCGGCGGTGGCCGTCGTCCGTTCTTCCGTCGTCGCAAGACCTGCCCCTTCTCCGGTCCGAACGCTCCGGCGATCGACTACAAGGATGTGAAGCTGCTGTCGCGCTTCATCTCCGAGCGGGGCAAGATCGTCCCGAGCCGCATCACCGCGGTTTCGGCCAAGAAGCAGCGTGAGCTGGCCCGCGCCATTAAGCGCGCCCGCTTCCTCGCCCTGCTGCCTTACATTGTGAAGTAAGGAGTAGGAACGATGGAAGTTATTCTGCTGGAGCGTGTCGAGAAGCTCGGCCGCATGGGCGAAGTGGTCACGGTGAAGCCCGGCTTCGCCCGCAACTACCTGCTGCCCCAGAAGAAGGCCCTGCGCGCCTCCAAGGACAACCTGGCTTTCTTCGAGAGCCAGAAGGCCAAGCTGGAAGCGCAGAACGCCGAGCGCAAGGTCGAGGCCGAGAAGGTCGCGTCCAAAATCAGCGACCTGTCGGTCATCATCATCCGCCAGTCTGCCGAAACCGGCATTCTGTACGGTTCGGTGAGCGCCCGTGACGTTGCCGAGGCGGTCACCGCCGCCGGCACCGCCGTGGAGCGCAGCCAGGTCGCCATCGACACCCCCATCAAGACCCTGGGCCTGTTCAAGGTCCGTCTGGTCCTGCATCCGGAAGTGTCGGTGAGCATCACCGTGAACGTCGCCCGTACCACCGAAGAAGCCGGCCTGCAGGCCGCTCGCGGTGGCATGGTCGCGGGCCAGCGTGATGAGGACGAGGACGAAGAGGTGGTGGAAGCCGCCGACGAGGCCACGGAAGAGACCGAGGCCTGATCCTTCGTCGGATCGCCTGAGTAACGGAACGGCGCGGTTCTTCGGGACCGCGCCGTTTTGCTTTTGCGCTTCTCCCGTCGGCCGTCTAGAACCGGTTGCGTTCGATCGGAACCACAACCGGCTCTAGCTGAGTCTGTCCGCGAGCAGATTCACGCTTCAAGGCGATTCCGCCTTTACGCGATCTGCTCTAGCTTGCGGAATATTCTGATTGGGAAGGCGAACTATGGCGACGGAAGCGGGTGGATTGCGCCAGGCGGCCAAGTGGGTGGCCATCATCGGCCTGATCGGCAACCACGTGCTGGCCTATCAGCAGGCGGTGGACCGCATCCGCGCGCCCTCCCGCGCGCTGGCGGATATGGCGGGCGCCATCGGCCAGATCTTCGGCCAGTCCCCGGACCGCTTCAAGGCGGGCGATCTCAGCCTCAGCGACAAGATCGACCTGTTCGTGAACCCCTACACCTCGGTGCGCGACATGGCGCATTGGGAGGGGCTGAACCATCTGCTGTTCTGGCCGGGCCTGGCGGCGCTGGCGCTGTTCCTGATCTTGACCTTCGGCGGTCGGCGGGCCTGAAGGCCACCACCGTCCGGGCTGGCGGCCCCTCCAAATACCCGGATGCAGCACCATGCCACGACACGGCGCCTCCATCGTCCTGGTGCTCCTGGCGCTGCTGATGGGTTGGCCGGCGCGGGCAACCGTGCCGCCGGTCCCGCCGGCCGCCTACATCACGCTCAGCCCACTGGGCGCCAGCCTGCGCGCCACCTATCGCCTGGACACCCCTGTCATACGCTTGAGCCTGGGCGAAGGTCCGGTCGCCTGGCAAAATCCGGTATGGCGGATGGAAACCCCGGGCCTGGTTCTGCAGAACCAGGAAGTGCGGGCGGTGGATGGCCGAGCCTTCAAGGAATTCAGCCTGCTGATCGATGAGGATAAGCGCTTCGTCGACCGCACCTATCCGGTGATGCTGCGGCTGGGGCCGCATGGGTTTCTGGTCTATGGGCCCTTCCTGCTGGTGCGCTCGGACAGCTTGGCGACCGGCTTGAGCCAGGGGACCATCCCCACCGAACCGGCGGGCGGCCGCGCCTTGGAGGGTTATGTCTTCGTCGGCCCGGCGGGTTACGTCAGGCCCATTGACGCGGCCCACCCGGGCCTGGGGCGCCTTGTCGCGCGGCCGGACCTGCCCGCCGCCTGGCGGGATGAGGTGTCGCCGGGCCTGGCCCGCGCCTTGGCCTATTATCGTGCGCGCCTGCCGCCACGCGGCAATACCGTCTCCCCCATAATCGTCTACCAGGATCAGCCGGCCCCCTTCCTGCGGGGCAGCGTCACCGGTGGCGGCATGATGCTGCTGCAGGTCGGCGGCGTCTGGCGGGTTCCGCGCCTGGAACTGAAACCGGAGCGGGACCGGGTGCTGGCGCATGAAACCTTCCACCTGTTCCTGCGCCGCCATGACAAGGCTGATTTCCCCGATTGGATGAACGAAGGGGCGGCCGACTACGCCGCGGGTCTGGTCATGCGCCACGGCGCGCTGCCCTCCCTGCCGGAGGTTCAGATCCAATTGGATTTGTGCGTCACCAGCCTGGGCGACCGTCCGCTGGACAACCCCGCCACCACGGCGCGCAACCGGATGCCCTATGCCTGCGGCTTCGTCGCCCACTGGCTGGTGGACAAGGCGCTGCGCCGGACCGGCAAGCCCGACGACATGGGCCTGTTCGCTCTATGGGCCGACATGGCGGCGCACGATGGAGTCAGCGCCGGCGACAGCCTGCGCCAGGCGGTGGCGGGCAACCCCGCCGCCTCCCGGGCGCTGTCCCTGCTGCTGACGGGCGGGGGACCGGAGCGCTGGACCAACTGGGCCGATAGCCTGGCTGGGCTGGGTGTTTCGGCCCGCTGGGTGGACGCGGGGGCCCCCTCGGCGGATGAGGTGCTGGAGCATGTGCTGAAGCAGAGTTGCACGGGCACCCATGGCTTCTGGCGGGGCGTCCGCTACACCCTGGACACCGGCGACCGCTGCGGCCCCCTGTCAGGCGATCCGGTGGTGACCGGGATGGAAGGGCATGCCCTGGCGGGTGACGCCATGGCCCTGTTCCAGGCGGTGGTGGCGCGGTGCGCCGCCGGCCAGGATGTGGCGCTGAACCGGCCGGATGGCGCCCCGCCGCTTTCCGCCCCGTGCCACGTTCCGCCACCGCCGAGCCGAGCGCTGCGCCTGGACCCGCTTCCTTAACCCCCACGCTACGCCGTCAGATAGGCCATCACCGCTCGCACCGTCTCCCGCTCCAGGGTGTGCGGGTCGGCACCGGGCGGTGGGTCCAGGACGGCGGCATGGATCAGGGCATGGGCCATGCGTCCCACGACAAAGGTGGCGACATCCAGATCGGGCACGGTAACCTCGGCGTCCGGTCCCCGGGAATAGCGTTCCAGCAGGGCCCTCAGCACGCCTTCCGTTCCATCCTCCTCATGGCGGGCTTCCAGGTGCGCCGCCTCCAGCGCCAACACCTTGTGCAGGGCGGGCTCCAGCCGGTGCGCCACCATGGCGACATGGATGGTGCGGGTGATCAAGGCTTCCAGGGGCACGCCCTGCTCCGCCGCGTCCCAAAACGCCGCCTCCCGCATCATCAGGGCGCTCATATGCCGCACATGGCGCTCCCGCAGGGCCAGGACCAACGCCTCCTTATTGGGGAAATACTGGTAGAGCGAGCCGATGCTGACCCCGGCCGCAACCGCGACGGCGTTGGTGGTCAAGGCGGCGTAGCCGTCCCGCACCAGAACGCGAGCGGTCGCGTCCAGGATGGCGTCCACCAGGGCGCGGGACCGGGCCTGGCGCGGCCGTTTCCTTGGGGTTGGGCCCGCCGCCGCGGGCCGTTCGGAACGCGAGTTTTCAGCCAGGACGCGCCCTCCTACTATGATGCGAGCTTTTACTCATGTTTACGGAGGATCATCGTGAGCGGCAACCTGTCCTGCAAGCAGGCCCCCGGCGTCATCGTCCCGCGCATCGACCGCAACCGCTGCGAAGGCAAGGACGATTGCGTGCGCGTCTGCCCCTACGACGTCTTTGAGATCGGGGTGTTGCCGGAGGCGGAGCGCCGGGATTTGAGCCTGGGCGGCCGGATAAAGGGCTTCTTCCACGGCTACCACCAGGCCTTCGCCGTGCGGGCGGACCAGTGCCGGGCCTGCGGCCTGTGCGTGGCCGCCTGCCCGGAGCACGCCATCACCCTCACCCGCGCCGCGTAGGAGAACGCCGATGGCCGCCTCATTGGGCTTCCGCCACATCGTGCTGGTCGTGACCGACATTGACCGCGCCGCCACCTTCTACCAGCGCATCATGGGTCTGGCCCGGGTGCGGACGGAGCCCCACACCATCACCTTGGCCGCCCCGGGCCTGCGCTATGTCATGAACCTGACGGATCGGAAAGAGACGCGGGAATATGACACCGGCCCCACGGCCCCTGTCGGCAGCCTGGGCGGCATCGACCATCTGGGCATAGAGGTGGACGAGCCGTCAGAGGTGGAAGGCTTGGTACAAGAATGGCTGGCCGCGGGCGGCCAGCTGCTGGAACGGCGCGACACGGATACGGCTTACCCGTCGGCATTCATGCGCGACCCGGACGGCTATCTGGTGCAGATTTACAGCTTCGCGGCCGAATTGCGGGCACGCGTCCCTTAACCCTCCAGCCGGTCGAACAGGGTGCGCAACAGGGGGGACAGGCGGCGGATTTCGTCCCGGTGCACCCGCGACAGGCCGGCCAGCAGGTCCTCCGCCGCCGGGGTCAGGCTGATGACCACCTGGCGCCGGTCTTCCGGCCCCGGGGCCCGGCGCACCCAGCCATGGCTTTCCAGGCGGTCGATCAGGCCAACGGCGCTGTGCGGGCGCACGCACAACCGTTCCGCCAGTTCCCCCACCGTCACATGGTCGCGGCCGGGATAGCCCTTGATGGCCAGCAGCGCCTGATGCTGCTGCGCCGTCAGCCCGGCCTCCGCCGCCGCGTCCTCACTGAAGGACAGGAAACAGCGCAGCATGTGCCGGAACTCCGCCAGCAGCTCATAGTCCGCCTTTTCCAAGGATTCCACGGTATCGGGCATGGGATGAGCCACTCCTGCGGTCGGGACGCAACACAGCACTGTCGGATGGCCCCTTCATAAATATCGCAATACGATATATTAAAGCCATCGGCCGGCGGGTCCGGCTTCCCCCTTTTTAACGGTTGTTGATGCGATGGCGAATGATTTGCTGTTGGGCGGCCAGTCCGGTGAGGCGCGCTCGGCCGCGCCGCAGGAGGCCACCAAGACGCCCCAGGACCCTGTGACCCAGGACCATGTGCCCCAAGACCACGTGTTGGGCGATTTCAGCGCCGACCGGCGGCTGCTGATGCTGATGGCCATGGCCGGGGTGGTGGGGGCCGCCGGCGCGGCGGCCGCCTGGGTGCTGCTGCGCCTGATCGACCTCGCCACCAACCTGTTCTACTTCGGGCGGCTCAGCACCACGCCGGCCGTAATCGCCCAGAGCGTCTGGGGGTCCTTCATGCCCCTGGTGCCCGTCGTCGGCTGCCTGATCATCGGGCTGATGGCGCGCTACGGCAGCGAGAAGATCCGGGGGCACGGCATTCCGGAGGCCATGGAGGCCATCCTGGTGGGCCGCAGCCGCATCCAGCCCAAGGTGGCGCTGCTGAAGCCCCTGTCTTCCGCCATTTCCATCGGCAGCGGCGGGCCGTTCGGCGCCGAGGGGCCCATCATCATGACGGGCGGCGCCATCGGCTCCCTCTTCGCGCAGTTCTTCCATCTGACGGATGCGGAGCGCAAAACCCTGCTGGTGGCGGGGGCGGCCGCCGGCATGAGTGCCACCTTCGGCACCCCGGTGGCGGCCATGCTGCTGGCCGTGGAACTGCTGCTGTTCGAGTGGAAGCCGCGCAGCTTCATCCCGGTGGCCATCGCCGCCGCCGTGGCGGCCGCCTGCCGTCCCGCCCTGCTGGGCGCCGGCCCGCTGTTCCCCTTGGCCGACAGCGCCGCGCTGCCGGCGACGGGCCTGGCCCTGTGCGCCCTGCTGGGCGTGCTGGCGGGCCTGGGCTCCGGCCTTCTGACCAGCCTGGTCTATGGGTTCGAGGACCTTTTCGGCCGCCTGCCCCTGCATTGGATGTGGTGGCCCATGATCGGCGGCGTGTTCATCGGCCTGGGCGGCCTGATCGACCCGCGCGCGCTGGGCGTGGGCTATGACAACATCGCCGGACTGCTGCACGGGCAAATCCCCCCGGCCTCCGCCCTCACGCTGGTGGCGGTGAAAGCGGTGATCTGGTCGGTGGCGCTGGGATCCGGCACGTCGGGCGGGGTGCTGGCGCCCCTGCTGATGATGGGCGGCGCGCTGGGCGCCATGTTCGGCGCCGTGGCCCCCGTGGGCGAGGCCGGCGAGTGGGCGCTGGTGGGCATGGCGGCCATGATGGGCGGCACCATGCGGGCACCGCTGACCGCCATGATCTTCGCCCTGGAACTGTCGCACGACGTCGGCGCGCTGCTGCCGCTCGCCATCGCCTGCGCCCTGTCGCACGGCACCACGGTGCTGCTACTGAAACGCTCTATCCTCACCGAGAAGGTGGCCCGGCGCGGGCATCACATCGTGCGCGAATACGCCGTCGACCCGTTCGAGACCATGCGCGTGGCCCAGGTGATGGCCCAGCCGGTGGACACCCTGCCGGCCGCCATGCCCCTGACCGACGCACTGGCCTTCTTCACTGAAGCCGAGGAGGAGGGGCAGGCGCCCCGGGCCCGGCACCGCAGCTATCCTGTGGTGGACGCTGACGGCCAGGTGGTGGGCATGGCGTCGCGCACCGATGCGCTGCGCTGGGCCAGGGATGGACAGTGGGACAAGGATGGCGCACGCGGAGAGGGCTGGACGCTGGGAGACCAATGCGCCCATGGATCGTTGGCCGTCGCCTATGATGACGAGTTGGTGGGACGGGTGGCCGACCGCATGGGGGCCACCGACCACAGCCGCCTGCCCGTTCTGTCACGGGACAGCGGCCGGTTGGTGGGCCTGGTGGCGCAGCGCGACCTGTTGGCGGTCCGCCACCTCAGCCTGCGGCAGGAACAACGGCGCGAGGCGCTGCTGAGCCTGCCCCTGGGCGCCCGGCGCACCAGCTGACGCCAATCGGACAGCCTCACGCCAAGCGGTCGTGTCAGACGGTGAGTTCCACATGATGGATCTCGCCGTTCTGGGCCAACAGGGCCTGCAGATAGCTGGCGATCTTGCGGGCACCGTCGCTATGCACCGCCAGGCATTGGCGCAGGGCGTCGGCCAGGCGGGCGTTCTCCAGCCGCTCGGCATCGCTCAGCTCCGCATGCTGGGGGGCGAGGTGATCCACCACATGGGCCAGTTCCTGGCCCGGGGCCGGTGGCGCCATCGGGGCCCCACTGCGGACCAGGCCGCGCAGGTTCTGGCGCAGCCGTTCCTCATGGTGCGGTTCCAGGGCGCCGGTGGGGTCGGCCTCATCCACGATGTCGTCGAAGAGGGAACGGCCATGACGCTGCCCCGCCTCGGTGGGCGGGCGGCGACGGCGGTCGCGCTGCCGCGCCTCCCTCTCCTGCACCGCGTCAACCCGGTCGACATGCAGCGACGCCGCCGGCGGGTGGGCGGGGCTGAGGTCCAGGACAGGCGGCGGCGGTATCATGATCATGATGCACCACCCTACCGCGAATCGAATCAGATCTCAAGGGAAGGGTAGACTTCCCCTAATAGAGGCCCCAGGCGCCCCCGTCATTGGGCCAATATCATCCTCACGGTTATTGCCTTTGTCGAAGACTGTCCATTCCATCCGGCAATGGAAACGAGCCGCTTTTTTTGGTCTACCGCAATAAAGCCTAATCCGATTGGCCAGGCGTCCGCCGGCACGACACGCCCCCCTGCGCCCCACGAGGACGGAACACGCGGCTTTCCGGACACTTGCCCCGAAGGCGCATGCCCAGTACGGTCGCGGGAATTGGCAGAATGAGGACGTCCCCCATGGACATTACCGGCGAATATTTGATCGCGGCCCCGCAGGATCGGGTTTGGGCGGCGTTGAACGACGCCGAGGTGTTGCGGCAAAGCGTGCCGCCGGGATATTCCAGCACCCTCACCCTGTCGGACCTGGAACCGCCCCATGCCTGCGTCCTGAACGGTGACGGCCAACGAGCCCTGGTTCGGCTGACCGACACCGGCGATGGCCGGACGCGCCTGGCCTTCGACGCGGAGATCGACGCGGGCGCCGAGGAGGACACCCGCGCCTTCTTCGCCCACCTGGCGGCTCTCTTGGAGTCCGCAAGCGGCCCGAACGCCGCCCTGGTCGCGGATGTGGCCCTGGCCGAACCCGCCGTCGACGCCGCCGCCATTTCCGAAGCGGTGCCGGCGGAGTCCATCCCGCTGGTCGAGATGGCGCCGCTGAGCGAGGCCATGGCACCGTCCCTGGTCATGGCCGCCCAGTCAGAAGTCGCCTCCGAGGCGGCCACCGAACCTGCCACCCTGCCCCTGGAACCGGAAACCCACGCCCGCGCCATCGAGCATCAGGTGCGGCCGACGGAGGCGGAGGCGCTGGGATCGGCTGGCATATCCCTGCCCCCCGAACCGGTGCCCCCAGCGGCGGCGGCCGATGACACCCAGCCGGCGCCCACGGTGGCGCACCCGGTCACCCATGCCGGCCTGCGCCCCATGATCTGGATCCCGCTGCTGGTCCTGGTCCTGCTGCTGCTGATCGTGCTGATCCGCTAGACGATCAGCACGCTTGCGGCTCCGCCCGCGTCAGGCGGAAAGCCGCCAGCATGACCAGCAGCCCCGCGACCAGCAACGTCAGAAGGAACGGCGTCCACTCCTGAAACGAAGCGCCACGCGCCGTCGCCATGGCCGGAAGGCAAATAGTAATCGGTAGGAAAGCAGCCTCCGCCCCCATGAGGCGCACGCCCCGCGTGGCACGGGTGGACACCAACTGTCCCATGCGCCGCGCGGCATGGACGCGGCGCCAGTAAAAGATGGCGGTGGCTGCCGCCTGGAACAGCAACAGGCCGCCACCGGCCACACAGGACGGGGGTACAGCGTCCCCCCACACCGCGGTCAGGATCAGGCCGGACAGGCCCATGGCGACCACCAGCCCTGCAAGCGCCCCCAGGAGAACCAGGAAAATCTTAGAAGAATACCGCATCTCGCCGCACATCATGGCCAAGCCCCGCACGCGTGACAGGATGAAGACACCGTAGGACTTACGATTTATCCGCGCAACACCACCAAAGTACGGCCCGCTGGAATCCTTATCCGTCCTCCATGTCCGCGCTGGCAAAGTGCCCCCACACCCCTTATTTGGGGAAGACCGGGCATGTCGCCATCGACAATGCAGCAGCCCAGGTCCCGTAATGGTGTCCCATGCGTTGGTGTTCATGACCGCTGATCCGTCCGCCCCCCTTATTCCGTTCACCGTCAACGCGCCGGTGGACGAGCTGTCCATCCTGCGCACGGTCGAGGGCTGGCTGGCGCAAGGGCGCCCGGCGGCCATCGCCACCGTCATCGCCACCTGGGGCTCCTCCCCCCGGCCGGTGGGCAGCAAGCTGGCGGTGGACGCGGCGGGCACCATGATCGGCTCCGTCTCCGGCGGCTGCGTCGAGGGCGCGGTGGTGGAAGAGGCCTTGCGCGCCCTGGAGGATGGGGAGCCGCGGCTGCTGACCTTCGGCGTGCCCGATGAGCGGGCGTGGGAGGTCGGGCTGGCCTGCGGTGGCACCGTGCGCATCTACGTGGCCCCCGTCGGCCCCGGCCATGGCGCCACCCGCCGGCGGCTGCTCTCCGCCCTGCTGGCCGCCGCGGACGCCAAGCGGCCGGCCGCCCTGGTGACCGACCTTGCCACGGGACAGCAGACCTTGGTGGAGGCCGACCGCCAGCAGGGCGAAACCGCCCTACCCGACGACATCCGCGCCCAGGTGCTCGACGCTGTGGCCCGCGACCGCTCCACCCTCATCACCTTCCGGACCCCGGAAGGGGAGGACCCGGAGGGGGAGGACATGGACGGGGAATGGTTCGCGCAGGTGTGGAACCCGCCCCTGCGCCTGGTCCTGGTGGGTGCCGTGCACATCGCCCAGGCGCTGGCGCCCATGGCCCGCCTGGCCGGTTATGAGGTGATCGTGGTGGACCCGCGCGCCGCCTTCGCCAGCGCCGCCCGCTTCCCCGACGCCGCCGGGGTCACGCTGGTGCGGGAATGGCCGGATGACGCCGTGGCGGCCCTGGCGCCCGACCGGCGCACCGCCGTGGTCACCCTGACCCACGACGCCAAGCTGGATGAGCCGGCCCTGCGCGCGGCGCTTGAAAGCGACGCCTTCTTCATCGGCGCCCTGGGCAGCCGCAAGACGCATCAGCGGCGGCTGGACCGCATGGCCGACTTCGGCCCCACGGCGCTGGGACGCATCCAGGGCCCCGTCGGCCTGGACATCGGCGCCGTGACTCCGGCGGAGATCGCGGTGTCCATCCTGGCGCAGGTCACCCTGGCCCTGCGCGGTGCCAAGGCCGAACGCGCCGGTGCGGGGCGCTGACGCCCATGCTGTTCGGCCCCCTGCCCGTCGCCGATGCCGAGGGGGCCGTGCTGGCCCATAGCCTGAAGGCCGGGGCGTTGCGCTATCCCAAGGGACGGCGGCTGACGCCGGCCGATCTCGCGGACCTGGCCGCCATCGGCGTGACCGAGGTGGTTGCCGTGCGGCTGGAAACGGGCGATGTGGGGGAGGATGCGGCCGCCTCCCAGGTGGCCAGCGCCATCGCCGGCCCGGGACTGGCTTTGACGCGGGCCACCACCGGCCGCGTCAACCTGATGGCGGAGCGCGCCGGCCTGCTGCTGGTAGATGCCGCGCGCCTCAACCGCCTGAACCAGGTGCATGAGGCGGTGACGGTCGCCACCGTCGCCGCGCATACGCCCCTGGAAGCGGGTACCATGGCCGCCACCGTCAAGATCATCCCCTTCGCCGTGCCGGCCGATTTGCTCGCCCGCGTGACGGCGGTCGCCGCCGGCGAGGCCACGGCCGACGCCGGGTCCATCCTCCGCCTGGCCCCCTGGCGCGGCATTCGCGCCGGCCTGGTGCAGACCCGCCTGCCCGGCCTGAAGGCCGTCACCCTGGACAAGACCGCCGGCGTCACCGCCGCCCGCCTGGCCCAGGTGGGCGGGACCTTGGTGGCCGAACGGCGCACGGCCCATGACGCGGCGTCCGTCGCCGGCGCGCTGGAGACGCTTGCGGGCCAGGACCTGGACCTGCTGCTGGTCATCGGCGCCTCCGCCATCACCGACCGGCGCGACGTCCTGCCGGCCGGCATCGAGGGCGCGGGCGGCCAAGTGCTGCATTTCGGCATGCCGGTGGACCCGGGCAACCTGATGCTGCTGGCCCGGTTGCACGGTGTGCCGGTGCTGGGCCTGCCAGGCTGCGCCCGTTCGCCTCGCGTCAACGGCTTCGACTGGATCCTGCAGCGCATCGCTGCCGGGATGGAGGTCACGCCGGACGACATCATGGGCATGGGCGTCGGCGGCCTGCTGACGGACATCCCCAGCCGTCCCATGCCGCGCCAGCGCGCGGCACCTTCCCCGGCGCACACGTCGACGGTGGGCCCCGTCACCACCCTGGTGCTGGCGGCGGGGGCCGCGCGGCGCATGGGCAGCAACAAGCTGCTGGCCGATTACGCCGGGCGCCCGCTGGTGTGGCACGCGGTGACGGCGGCGCTGGCGGCGAACCCGGGCCGGGTCACGGTGGTGCTGGGCCACCAGGCGGCCGAGGTGCGGGCCGCCCTGGCCGGGCTGGCGGTCCGCTTCATCGAGGCGCCGGACCATGCGGCGGGGCTCAGCGCCTCCCTCAAGGCGGGCTTGGCCAGCCTGGACGGGAACACGGCGGGCGTGCTGGTCTGCCTGGGCGACATGCCGCGCGTGACCGCAGCCGTCCAACACCGCCTCCTGGCGCGGTTCCGGCAAGAGCGTGGCGGCGCCATCGTGGTGCCGGTGGCGGACGGGCGGCGCGGCAACCCGGTGCTGTGGCCGGCGGATCTGATTCCCGCCATGGCCGGGATCAGCGGCGACCAGGGTGCCCGCGGGCTGCTGGCGCTTCATGCTGACCGCGTGACGGAGGTGCCGGCCGAGGACGGCGTTCACCTGGACGTGGACACGCCCGACGCGCTGGCCGCCCTGCGCAGCCTGGCGCCGCTGCGGGAGTCAGCCGCGGAGCCGGCTGTGGAATCTGTCCCCTGATGGCTCACATCAGCGGCACGAGACAGCGGCTCGTGCCGCTGTAGCCCGCGACGGCGGGCGCCGGAGATTTCCGGGGAGCCGAAGGCGGACTGGAAATTGAGGAAAATCCAAGCCAGCGGATGCTGGCGCCCGGTGTCTGAGAAGGTATTTGAGCGGTTACGATCAAATACCGAACGGCTCAGTTCAGGCGCCAGCCCAGGCGGAAGTCCTGCTCGAAGGGGTCGGCGTGGGCGATGGCCGCCGCCAGGATGGTCAGGCGCGTCAGCCGCCGCTGCAGCGCCGCCCGCCCCGGATCGCCCACCACGTTCAGCCATTCGGAAACCCGCGTGGCGTCGACCACGTTGCAGGACAGCACGTGCAGGATGGCGGAATCCGGGTCCATCATGCTGTCCCGGGGCATGCGGTAAATCAGGCCGGCGCAGAGCAGGCGCAGCCGCTCATACTCCTCCCCCGTCAGGGTGCCGTTGCCGGAGCGTTGCGACACCTGGGCGGCCAGGAAGGAGTCCACGGCCACGATGCGCTCGGCCCAGGGGGACCGCAGCAGGGCGTGTTGCGCCTCCTCCCCCATGGGGGCCAGCAGGGCCTCCAGTTGCTGGTCCACCACCAGCGGCGCCTCGGCGTAATGGGAGAAGTCCAGCTTTTCCACCAGCTCCGGCGGCAGGCCCTCGACCGCGTACTGCTTCCAGGCGGCGGCCTTCTGGGCGTGGACCATGGGCAGGTCCGTCAGCTTGTCGAAGGGCACATCCTCCTGCCCCTCGCGCAGCAGGGTGATGCGCAGCGGCGCCTGGCGCACGGGCACCATGGCCACGCGGTCCAGGTAATGGCGCAGCACCACCTCCGGCTGGAACACCGGCCGCTCATGCCCCTCCATCCCCCGGGGCAGCCAGGTGGCGAAGGCGGCGTAGAGGCGCATGAAGGGCGGGCGGCCGAACGCGAACTGGTCGTTGTACCCGGCGGGCGGGGACCAGCTGTCGGGGGTGATCAGCCCGGGGGTGCGGAACCAGTCATCCGGCAGGGTGTCGTCGAAGCGGCTGTCATAGCGCACCCGGATGATGGCGTCGAAGGGGGCCGCCTTGCCGTCCGCCCCCTTATGGCCCAGCGCCAGGGTCAGGACCTGCTGCACGGCGTGGAACATGTCGAAGATGGAAAAGGGCGGGCGGTAGTGCCAGCGCTCCGCCATGCGCCGCTTCTCCGCCGCGAAGGGCGGACGCGCCGTCACCAGATGCGCGGCCGGCTGATAGGCGGCCAGCACCTCCGACCGCTCCTCCTCCGGCACCTCATCCCACAGATGCAGGAAGGTGGTGACCTCGTGGCGGGCCACGAAGCGGTACAGGCTGTCGATGCAATGACGCCAGGTCCGCGGCTGGCCGCTCAGGCACAAGGCGACGCGCATACCCATTCCTTCCCTCAGAAACCCCTGTCCCAGCATCCGACCGGTCCCCGGGACGGCCCCAGAATGGATTTAACATCGGCCCCGAACAAGCATATTGACACCAGCCCCCCATCCCTCTACAAACCGCCCCCACGACGGATGGGCGCGTAGCTCAGCGGGAGAGCATCGCCTTCACACGGCGGGGGTCGTAGGTTCAATCCCTACCGCGCCCACCATCCGTCGAAACCAACATGATCAATGCCTTAGATCATGTTGCCGCCAGCGGAAGCTGGCACAGCCCGGACGGATGGGCGCGTAGCTCAGCGGGAGAGCATCGCCTTCACACGGCGGGGGTCGTAGGTTCAATCCCTACCGCGCCCACCATCCGTTTTTTTCTGGTTTATCAAGCAGTTGACTTGATATCCCGCACCCAGGAAAGCCCTTCAGCAACGTCAGCGCGTCACACTGGTGTCACACCCGTGAGGCTATCATGGCGACTATTCGTAAGCGTGGCGGCGGCTGGCAACTTCTAGCGCTTCCCGACCGCATACCCTGCTGGGTCATGCCCCAGGTCGGTGGACACCACCGAAGGCGCGATGGAGAGCGTTCGAGGCGACCGGTTCAAAACACCAGCCGGACGCGATGCACTCGAATGTCTGGTCCCGAAAGTAGAACAGGAAATGGCGCCCAGCGCCCGACGATCGATTGGTGGTCACCCAATCCGTAGGTTGGTCGCGGAGGGGATCATCTCCCGTCACTTCATAGAACTGTCCCCACGTCGGAGCCTGTCGGCTGTATCGACACTGTCCCCCCCACCAGCCTTCGTCATTGGTCGGGCCAAGACGGTATCGCCGGTAATCTTTGAAGCGTAGGACACCAATATCCTCTTCGGCGAATTGCGGAAATTGAAAGGCGTTCAGGAGAACCGGAGAACCAAGCCAGTCCCGTCCGGATCGAGCAGTGAATAAGGAATGCCCACGGACGCGCTCAGGTCGGTGCCCTCCACGCCATGCCCCGTCAGGCGATGCCGATGTCGCGCGCCAGGCTCAGCAAGTGCAGGCCGCAATCGACGGCGATGTCCTGGTCGGTGATGGTGTCGTGGTTCAGCAGGAAGACCACGGCGTCGGCCACCTGCTGCGCGTCGGGCGCGCGGTCCAGGGGGTTGCGGCGGCTCAGGCGCTGGAACTCCGCCTCGTCCTGGCCGGGGGCCGGCAGGACATAGCCGGGGGAGACGGCGTTGACCCGCACGGTGGGCGCCAGGGCGCGGGCCAGCACGCGTGAGGCCCCGGCCAGCGCGTATTTGGACAGGGTGTAGGACAGGTGGTCCGGGTTGGGATTGGCCAGCTTGAAGTCCAGGATGTTGACTACGGCGCCTCGCCGCCCCGCCCCTTCCGCCGCCAGCCCCTGATGCAGGGCGCGGATCAGCAGCACTGGCGCCAGGGTGTTGACCGTCTGGTGGGCCAGGAATCCCGGCGCCGTCAGGCTGGCGGCGTCATCCCATTCGAAGAGCGAGGCGGAGTTGACCAGGCCCTGGATGGCCTGGCCGGCGGCGCTGGCCGCCTGGGGCAGCAGGGCTTCCACCTGGGCGGGGTCGGCCAGATCGGCCCGCACCACCACGGCCCGCCGGCCCAGCGCCCGCACCTCATCCGCCGTGGCGTCGGCGGCCTCCGCCGAGGCGTGGCAATGCAAGGCCACGTCCCAGCCCGCCCCCGCCGCCGTCAGCGCGATCAGGCGGCCCAGGCGCTTGGCCCCGCCCGTCACCAGCAGCCAGCGGCTCATGACCGGCTTCCCGCGCGGTCATGGGCGTTCCGGCGAAAGGAGGGGCGGCACGGCATGGTCGGGGACGGCTTTCCAGCGTAAGGGGTTAAACACCCTTGAGTCTTATAGGGCCGCCTTCCCTGGCCGCAAGCCGCAAATCCCGCCGCCGCTTCCGTCCCCCGGCGTCTGTGGGTATGCTCCGCCCCCGTCGACCATCGAGAGAGATGAGGGAGCCCCATGCCTGCCCGTCACCCCCGCCGCGCCCTGCTGAAGGCCGGCCTGGCGCTGGCCGCCCTGTTGACCACCCCGGTCCTGAGCCACCCGGCCCGCGCCGCCGAGAAGCTGGTGTTCATGCTGGACTGGCAGGCGGAGGCCGAACACGGCGGCTATTTCCAGGCGGTGGCGGAGGGCCTGTACCAGAAGGCCGGGCTGGACGTGACCATCGTGCCCGGCGGCCCGGGGATGAGCGCGCAGCAAATGCTGGCCGCCGGCAAGATCGACGGCACCATCGGCTCCAACGCCTTCTACGTGCTGAACCTGGTGGAGGCGGGCGCCAAGGTGAAGGCGGTGGCGGCCATGTTCCAGAAGGACCCCACCATCCTGATGGCGCACGCCCAGAACACCACCAGCCTGGCGGACCTGAAGGGCCGCCCCATCTTCTTGGGCGACCCCAGCATCAACACCCTGTGGCGCTGGCTGAAGAGCAAGTACCCCTATGAGGACGGCCAGATCCGCCGCTACACCGGCAGCCTGGCGCCCTTCCTCACCACCCCCGCCGCGGCGGCCCAGGGCTATGTCACCAGCGAGCCGCTGATCGCCAAGAAGGCCGGGTCGGACGTGAAGGTCTTTCTGCTGGCCGACCAGGGCTATGACGGCTACAGCGGCCTGGTGATGTTCAACGACGCCTATATCCAGGCCCATCCGGCGGCGGTGAAGGCCTTCGTCGCCGCCACGGCGGAGGGCTGGCGCCACTACCTGCACGGCGACGCGGCCGCCGCCGACGCCCTGATCCGCAAGTCCAACCCCGACATGGACGCGGAAACCCTGGCCTATGGCCGCAAGGCCCTGGTGGACAACGGCATCGTGGAGGGCACACCGGCCGGTTCCAATGCCGCCGGCCCCGACGCCATCGGCCGCATGACCGCCGCCCGCTGGGAGGGCTTCACCACCGAGATGAAGCGCCTGGGCATCTACAAGGCCGGCACCGACTGGAAGGCTGGGGTCGATTTGGGCAATTAAGCAGAAGCGGCCACCGGCGCCAGCAGCGCCATGAGCTGCGCCTCCGGCATGGGCCGGCCCAGCAGATAGCCCTGGATGATGTCGCAGCCCAGCTCGCGCAGGCAGTCCAGTTGCGGCTGGGTTTCGATGCCCTCGGCGATGGTTTCCAGGCCCAGATGGTGGGCCATGGCAATGACGGCGGCCACGATCTGGCGGCTGGCGTCGTCGCCGGGCAGGCCATCGACGAAGGACTTGTCGATCTTCACATAGGCGGCGGCGAACTTGCGCAGGTAGGCCAGCGAGGAATAGCCGGTGCCGAAATCGTCGATGGCGAAGCGGAAGCCATTGGCGCGCAGCTCATGCACCGCCTGCAGGTTGCCCTCGGCATCGCCCATCAGGGCGCTTTCCGTGATCTCCAGTGCGATGTCGGCGGGGGTGCAGCCCTCCTCCGTCAGGATTTGCAGCAGGCGCTCACCACAGCCCTTGTCACGCAGTTGCACCGCCGACAGGTTGACCGCCATCTTGAAACCCACCACCCCCCGCTCCCGCACCTTGCGCGCGGTGCGGCAGGCCGTGCGGAACACCCAGTCGCCCAGCGGCACGATCAGGCCCGTCTCCTCCGCCACCGGGATGAAGCGGGCGGGCGACACGGGGCTCAAATCCTCCGGATGGTTCCAGCGCAACAGCGCCTCCGCCCCCATCAGAACACCGGCCCCACCATGGGCGCCGGGCCGGTATTGCGGCTGGTAGGCCAGGCTGAACCCCTGCACCACGCCATCGTCGCCCCCGCCGGAGGCCACCCCCAGGGAAATGCGCAAGCCCTCCTCGATCCAGGTGCGGTCGCGCACCCGGTCACCGATCTCGGGCGTGAAGAAGTGATAGCGGTCGCGGCCGGCATGTTTGGCGGCATAGAGCGCCACGTCGGCATGGCGCAGCAGCGCCTCCCACGTGTCGCCGTCGGCGGGGGCCACGGCCACACCGACGGAACAGGCCAGCCGCACCTCCCCGCCGCCGTTGCCCTCCAGCATCAGGGGCTGCTGGAAGGCGGCGACCAGCCGCTCGGCCACCTGGCCAACGGCGGCCAACGCCTCCTCCCGCCTGTCGGCGCCGGTCAGAGGTGTGCTTCCCTGCGACAGCCCGGTGAGGATAACCGCGAACTCGTCCCCGCCCAGGCGGGCCACGGTGTCGCCCGGCCGCACCGTGCGCCGGATGCGCTCCCCCGCCGCGATGATGGCGGCGTCGCCCGTCGGATGGCCGCGGGTGTCGTTCAGCAGCTTGAAATGATCCAGATCCAACAGCAGCAGGGCCACCGGCTCCCCCGTGCGGCGGCCATTGGCCAGGGCCAGACGCACCCGGCCGATCAGCAGCGCGCGGTTGGCCAGGCCCGTCAGCGGATCGTGGTAGGAGAGATGGCGGTTGCGCTCCTCCGCCTCCTTCTTGGCGGTCAGGTCGCTGAAGACGGCGATGTGGTGGGTGATGGCACCCGCCTCGTCCCGCAGCAGGGTGATGCGCAGCCATTCGGGATAAAGGGTGCCGTCCTTGCGCCGGTTCCAGATTTCGCCGGTCCAGCTGCCCTCATCCCGCAAGGCGCGCCACATGACCCGGTAGAATTCCGGCCCCTGTCGGCCCGAGTTCAACAGGCGGGGGTCCTGGCCCATCACCTCATCGGCCGCGTAGCCGGAGATTTCGGTGAAGGCGCGGTTGACCAGGACGATGCGGTTGTCGGCATCGGTGACGATGATGCCGTCGACGCTATGCTCGATCACCCGCGCGGCGACGCGCAGGTCGCGGATGGTGGCGGCCAGCGCGCCCGCCTGTTCCTCGGCCAGGTGGCGGGCCTGTTCCAGTTCCCAGGTGCGCTGGCGTACCTGGCTGCGCAACACCTCATGCCGGCGCACGCGCCCATGCACCAGGGCCGCCAGCGTCAGGCCGGCGACGATGCCCAGGGCCCCCAGTGCCATGACCAGGGGCGTGCCCATGCCGTTTTCCCGCCCCAGGCCGGCGGCGAACAGGCCGGCAAAGGATAGGGCGGCCAAGGTGACGACCAGCACCAGGGGCCGCCAGCGATGTTCCACGGCGAAGGTGCCCTCGCCCGTGCCCCCGCCCGCTGGGGCGGTCACGTCGCCGGACGAATCGTCGCCAGAAAACAGCATAAGAAAGGCATCCTGATCAGTGGGGCCCCGGTTTCACGCGCAAGCGGGACGCAGTATCAACTCTGTGGTTTAGCTGGGCAACGATGTTGCCACCGGACGGTATGTGCCAGACATCATGCGCCTGCCGCCAAGCCACGGGTATTGATCCATCGCAATTCGTTGGGCAATCAACCCCGAATCGGCCAACCAACGGCGCAATCTGGGCAGGACGGCCGATAGGCCAATGACGTTGATCCGATTGCCTATTCCGGCCAGCCGGCTTGTTCGTGGCCCCCGCCATGGGGCATGATCAGGAATGCCGGGCCCGGGGGGCGCGGACGGGGGCGAAAGGCTGGCCGGGCGCCAGCCGGATGGGGTGCGATGGCGGCGGCGAATAGAGAGTTTCCGGTTCCCGACCTGGGCCCTGTTGACCTGGGCGGCCGGGCGGAGATCCAGCCCAGCGCCCCCCTGCCCGCCTTCGACATGCCGGGCGGCCGCGCCTATCTGTGCCACCGCATGCGCGAAAAAAAGACCGAGCTATTCGCCATCGTCTGCGAGCAGCCCGTGCCGCCGCGCATCGAGGCGATGAGCAGCTTTCGCGCCATCGACAACAACAACCTGCTGCACCTCATGGACTGGGGTGTGGTCGATTGGACGCCCGAACATCGACGCCGCTTCGTTTGCGTGTTCGAGCGGCCCTCCGGCCGTCGCATCATGGAACGGTTGGACGACGTCATCGAGGGCATCGCCGACGACGCACTGGTGCGGGTGGTGTTGCCGCAGCTGACCGCCGTGTTGCGCGACATCGCCCAGCGCAGCTTGAGCTGTGGCGCGCTGAACCCCACCAACCTGTTCATCCGCGAATCGGCGGCGGCGGCCGTGGTTCTGGGCGATTGTGTCAGCCTGCCCCCCGGCTATGCCCAGCCCCTGGTGTTCGAGCCGCTGGAGCGCGCGTTGGCCGACCGCGCCGGCCGGGGCAACGGCACCATCGCCGATGACCTGTACGCCCTGGGCGTGACCCTGCTGACCCTGTACCTGGGCCGCGCGCCCGGCCGGGGCCTGGACGACCAGACGCTGCTGCAGGCGCGCATGGACAGGGGCACGTATTCGGCGCTGACATCGGGTGTGCGCATCCCGCAGTCGCTGGTGGAGCCGCTGCGCGGCCTGATCACCGACGACGCCCGCCAGCGCTGGACCCTGAACGACCTGGACATGTGGATGCAGGGGCGCCGCCTCAGCCCCAAGCAGGCGCAGCTGCCCAAGCGGGCACCGCGCCCCATGGAATTCCAGGGCCGGGAAATCTGGCACGTCCGGGGCGCCGCCTGGGCCTTTTCCAAATCCCCCGTCGCCGCCGCCCAGGTGATCGAGCGTGGGGAGTTGGATCGCTGGCTGCGCCGGTCCCTGAATGACGAGCCACGGGCGGAAGCCGTGGCCAACGCCATCCGCACCGCCACCTCGGGCGGCCGCGCCTCCAACGTGGAGGAGCGACTGGTGTCCCGCGTCTGCACCGCCCTCGATCCCCCAGGCCCCCTACGCTACAAGGGCCGGGCCATCATGCCAGACGGCTTCGGCACCGCCCTGGCCGAGGCCCTGGCCACCGGGGAGGGCGGTCAGGCCCTGGCGGAGATGATCGTGGGCCAGTTGCCGGCCTTCTGGATCAGCGTGCAATCGGAATACAAGGCCGAGCAGGTGCTGATGATCCAGCAGTTCGACGCGGTGCGCGCCGTGCTGGAGAACACCAGCCCCGGATTCGGCATCGAGCGCGCGCTGTACGGCCTGAACCAGGTGGCGCCCTGCCTCAGCCCGGCGGTGGCCGACTATTACCCCCTCACGCTGGGCGACCTGATGGCGGCGCTGGACGTGGTCGGCGCCGGCGCCGGCCCGGGGCGGGACCCCATGGACCGCCATGTCGCCGCCTTCGTCGCCACCCGCAATCCCAAGCTGAACGAACGCCTGCTGGCCACGCTGGCGGCGGAGTCGGCGCGGCGGCCGGTGGGGGTGCTGGCCATCCTGGCCGATACCCAGCGCCGGGCGGGTCCGCCCAAGGTGCCGGGCCTGGCCCTGTGGATGACCAGCATCCTGGAACCGTCGTTCAAGCGCTTCCGCAACCTGAAAAAACGGGAAGAGGTGCGCGTGGCGGCGCAGAAGGCGGCGCGCGAGGGCGTGCTGGACATCCTGCTCAGCATCGTCGACGACCCCAAGGCCCTGACCCAGGACCACCATGGCTTCCTGGATGCGATGCGCCGCCATGAAAGCCTGACGGCCCGCATCAGCAAGATCGAGGAAACACTGGGCGACCGCAGCGACGTCGCCGTGTCCAAGGGCAAACGGGTGGCCGCCATGGTGGCCAGCGGCATCTCCCTGGCCGGCTTGGCCTTGATCGTCACCTTGATGGCGGGCGTGAAGTGAGCCAGGGTGGTGCCATGAACAGCGCCTCATCCCCCCGACGCCGCAGCTATGGCGGCCTGCTGGCCGCCGCCGTGCTGCTGCTGCCCCTGGGCGCGCTGGTGCTGCCCACCTCGGTGCTGACCGTCATCGGCATGATCCCCACGCTGGTGGCGTGGATCGTCGACCGCGATCCGGACAAGCCGGCGGCGGTGACCGTGGGTGGCCTGAACCTGTGCGGCGTCATGCCCTTCTGCATCCAGCTTTGGCAGCATGGCCACACCATGGACTATGCCGCCGGCCTGCTGGTCCAGCCCGTGACCTGGCTGGTCATGTATTCCGCCGCCGGCGTGGGCTGGCTGCTCTATTTCGGCATACCGCCCCTGGTGGCCGGCTGGGCCGTCGCCCGTGACCAGGCCAAAATCCGGGAGCTGGATGAGCAACGCCAGGCGCTGGTGGAGGAATGGGGCATCGAGGTGACGGGCCAGGGCCTGAAGCCTGACGTCCCGGCCGAGGGCGACGCCCCGTCGGAGGAACCGCCCGATCCCCTGGCCGACACCGCCGCGGCGCCGTGACCGACGACGGCCGCGCCCGCCCCTCGTATAACGCCCCTGCCCCTTATTCCGCATGAGCCCCGCCCCCATGCCCGTGTCCCGACTCCGCGTCCCACTGGTCCGCGCCCCGCTGATGGCCATCGTTCTGGGAGCCCTGTCCCCGGCGGCCTGGCCCGTTGCCGCCCAGGCCCAGGCGGCGTTCCAGCCGGTACCCCAGGCCGTGGCGCCGGCCAAATATGGGGTGGAGGTGGTGCGCACCTATCCCCACGACAGCCAAGCCTTCACCGAGGGCCTCTTTTACCTGGACGGCTTTCTGTATGAGAGCACCGGGTTGGAACGGCAGTCCACCGTCCGCAAGGTGGAGTTGGCGACGGGCAAGGTGGTGCAAAGCCATGACCTGCCGCCCCAGTATTTCGGCGAAGGCATCGTCAACTGGAAAGACCGGCTGGTGCAGCTGACCTACCGAAGCGAGGTCGGCTTCGTCTACGGCCTGGGCGATTTCAAGGAGCGGAAGAACTTCCGCTATCGCGGCGAAGGCTGGGCCCTCACCCAGGATGGCCACCGGCTGATCATGAGCGACGGCACGCCCGAACTGCGCTTCCTGGATCCCGAGACGCTGGCGGAAACGGGGCGCATCACCGTCACCGACAACGGCTACCCCATCCGCAACCTGAATGAGCTGGAGTTCGTGAAGGGCGAGATCCTGGCCAACATCTGGCAGACCAACCTGATCGCCCGCATCAACCCCGCCACCGGCGCCGTCACCGGCTGGATCGACCTGACCCCGCTGGAGACCCTGTCCGGACGGGCCCCGAACGTCGACAACGTGCTGAACGGCATCGCCTATGACGCGGCGGGTGACCGGCTGTTCGTCACCGGCAAACGCTGGCCCAAGCTGTTCGAGGTCAAGCTGGTGCCCATGAAGTAGGGCTCAGCCCTCGCCCAGCGCCGCCGCCAACCGATGCAGGCGGTCGCGCAGGTCCGTCACCTCATCCAGGGGCATGGGAAAGCGGCAGAACATGGCGCCGGGAATGGCCAGCGCCTTGTCGCGCAACGCCCATCCCGCCGGCGTCAGCTCGACACGCACGCGGCGCTCATCTTCCGGATCGCGGCGCCGGGCCACCAGGCCGGCGGCTTCCAGGCGCTTCAGCAAGGGGGTCAGGGTACCGGAATCGAGATCCAGCCGTGCGCCCAGGTCCCCCACCGTCATGGACGCCGCCGGCGAGGGCGTCCCCCGAGGCACGCCCTCCCATAACACCATGAGCGCCAGGTATTGCGGGTAGGTCAGGCCCAAGGCATCCAGCAAGGGGCGATAGGCCCGGGTGATGCGGTTGGTCGCCTGGTACAGGGCGAAACACAGCTGGCGATCCAGCGCCAGCGGATTGTCGGCGTCGTCCGGGGGGACCGCGTCGTCTGGGGAGGGGGAAAGGCTGGCAGGCTTGACCATCGGGACCGCTTCGCAAGGTGCGCTGGATTAGGGGCAGACCTTGAGGGCGATGGCAATGGCAGAAGCGGCCCCTGCCGACCGCTCAGGTCTGCAGAACCTCCACCTTCACGCCGCCGGCGCCGGTCATACCCTCCACCCCCGCCTTCAGCTTGGACAGGAAGGTGAAATTGATACCGTCGCGGCCGGCCAGCAGGGTGGTGAGCTTGTGACGCGGCAGATCGACCCGCTTGGACAGGTCCTCCATCAGGCCACCGCCGCGCAACGATTTCACGGCGTCGGACGACAGCTCCGGGTCGACATAAAGCTTCCCCTCCTTGCGGATCAGATACAGCGTGCCGGTCATGGCGCCCCCACCGCCCGGTCCCGGCAGGGCGGCGACCTCACCGGGGCCGCGCAGATAGGCCGTGACGGTCTGTTCCTGGCGGTCATGGGTGAAGTCGCGCAGGGCGGGCGCCGACTGCACGATGATCTGGGCCAAGGCGCGGGATCGGGCGATGGCGCCGACCAGGCGGCCATAGCCCGCCACCGCCGCCTCATACGAGGCCTCCACCGCGTCCTGCTTCAGCAAGGGGGCCGCCGCGTCGCCCACGGGCACGGTCTCCGCCAATAGGGCGGCGTGCCGCACGTCCTGGTGCAATCGCTCCAGATCGGCCACGGCCTGCGCCACCTCCTGCGCCGTCACGTCCAGGTGGGTGATCCACTTTTCCATGACATAGCCGGTGCCCAGGCCCATAGGCTCCGCCCGATCCACCATCGCCTGCAACACCGGCTCCACCGACTGGATGTGCAGTTCCGTCACCGTCTGGCGCAGTTGGGCCAGGCGGATCAGCGTGGCGGGACGCTTGCTCTCATCCAGACTCTCCCCGCGCGACGCCAGCACGGTGATGAAGGACAGGGTGTCCCCCACCTCCACCCACAGCTTGCGGAAGGCGTTCAGCTCCTTGGTCCGCGCCACCATCTGGCAGGTGCGCTGCAGGGCGCCCACCGACTGCTCCAACTGCCGGATGTCGCCGATGATGCGGGTGTACAACTGCCCCTTGTCGGGCTGCCGTTTCCAGGGGTTGGGCGCGTCGCCTCGCACGGCGGGAACTCCAAATAGCGGACCGGGGCATCGCCCGGCACCAGGAATGGTATCAGGCCGACCCACGCGTTCCCAAATCCATAAAGCGCGCATTCGCATAGGGTGCGCCCGGCGCCGTCAGACTCGAGGGGCCTGCCACCGCCACCCGGCCCGCCATGCCGTCCGTGCCGCTTCCCTTGGCCCGATGCCGGGCGTGCCCCCGACCATGCGCGGCATGGGGTCCATCTTCAAGCCCCGCCGCGCCGAGTGTCAATTAACGGCAATCGTTTCGGTTTCGAACTAATCCAGGATAACCGGGGACGCGCACCAAGTGACTAGGCCAACCGGACAGGCGGGGACCAGGCGGGGACGGTGTGACGGGATGGCCTGCCAGGCGCGCTTCACCCACGCCGGGGGCCGCACCATCGGAAAAGCTTAGCCCATCAACATTTTTGGTCGCCGTTTAAGGTGACAGCGCCCCCGCCAGCGGGTACATCGACATCCAAGCAATACGCGGGGCATCACATCACGCCGGCGGCACGCGCTTGCACAGCGCCGCCATCCGGTTGGGCAGATACGGGAGAGGTGGTTTTGAGCCTTTGGACGAAAAAGACTATTGCGGAGGCCAGCGCCGACAATGACGGCGACGAAGGCCGCCCCACTCTGGCGCGCAGCCTGAATGCATGGAACCTGACCGCGCTGGGCATCGGCGCCATCGTCGGCGCCGGCATCTTCGTCCTGACGGGCTCGGCCGCAGCCCAGTACGCCGGCCCCGGAATCGTCCTATCCTTCGTGCTGGCGGCCACCGCCTGCCTGTTCGCCGGCCTGTGCTATGCCGAGTTCGCGGCCATGGTGCCGGTGGCGGGCAGCGCCTACACCTACGCCTATGTCACCGTCGGCCAGTTCCTGGCCTGGATCATCGGCTGGGACTTGGCGCTGGAATATCTGTTCGCGTCGGGCACGGTGGCGGTCGGCTGGTCGGGCTATTTCGTGAACCTGCTGAAACAGGTGGGCATCGTCATCCCACCAGCTTTGACCTCCGCCCCGTTGACGGTGAAGGACGGCTTCCACTTTGAGACCACGGGCGCCATCCTGAACCTGCCGGCCGTGGTGCTGGTGGGCCTGATCACCGTGCTGCTGTACCTGGGCATCCGCAATTCGGCCCGCGTCAACGGGCTGATCGTGCTGCTGAAGCTGGTGGTGGTGTTCCTGGTCATCGGCTTCGGCCTGTTCTACGTGGTCCCGGCGCATTGGTCGCCGCTGATCCCGGCCGAGGTGGTGGACGAGAAGGGTTCCCACTATGGCTGGAGTGGCGTGCTGCGCGGCGCCGGCGTCATCTTCTTCGCCTATATCGGCTTCGATGCCGTCTCGACCACGGCGCAGGAGGCGGTGCGGCCCCAGCGCGACATGCCCATCGGCATCCTGGGATCGCTGATCTTCTGCACCGTGCTTTACATCCTGATGTCGCTGGTTCTGACCGGCCTGGTGCCCTACACCGAGCTGAACGTGCCCCACCCGGTGGTCGTGGCCATCGAGGCGGTGAAGGATCTGCACTGGCTGGCCCTGCCGGTGGACCTGGGCGCCGTGGCGGGCCTGACCACCGTCATGCTGGTCATGATGCTGGGCCAGAGCCGCGTGCTGTACGCCATGTCGCGCGACAGGCTGCTGCCCCCGGTGCTGGGCAAGGTGCACCCGACCTACCGCACGCCTCACGTGGCCACCGTCGTCACCGGCGTCCTGGCCGCCTTCCTGGCGGGCCTGTTTCCCATCGACATCCTGGGTGAGCTGGTTTCCATCGGCACCCTGCTGGCCTTCGCCATCGTCTGCGGCTGCGTCCTGGTGCTGCGCATCACCCAGCCGGACACCGAACGGCCCTTCAAGACGCCGCTGTTCTGGCTGGTCTGCCCCCTGGGCATGCTGGTCTGCGGCTACCTGATGTCGGGCCTGCCGGGCGACACCTGGCTGCGCCTCATCATCTGGATGGTCGTCGGCTTCGGCGTGTACTTCTTCTACAGCCGCCGCCGCGCCGCCTGACAGGTGCGGTTCGAATGGCGAAATGGGGCTGGGCGAAACGTTCGCCCAGCCCCTTTCCGTTTCTGTGCGGGGGAACCTAACGCCGGGCAAAGCTGCCCAGCGGTCCGCCACTGGCGGCGGGCCAGCCGAAGCCCAGGACGGCCAAGAGGTCGGCGGACGCCGCGTCGTTGACCAGCCCCTCGGCCAGGGCCGTGACCATGGCGGTGCGCACCGCCGCCATCAGTTGCCGCCCGGCATCGGCGGGCGGCGGGTCGTCCGGCGGGCGCTTCAGGGCGGCGAGGACAGCGGCGGCCCCCTCCTCCCCCAGCAGGTCGGTGACGGCGGCGTACCCCAGCCGGCGGGCCAGGGACCAAGGCCCCTCCGCCAGGCCGGCGCCGCGCGCCGCCGCGTCCACGTCCGCCGCGCCAACCGTGGGCCCCAAGTCCAGGGCCGCCCGCAGATAGGCCGCGTTCAGCCGGCCAAGGAAACGGCCCTCCTCATCCTCCACCCGAAAGGGGGTGCGGCCCAGGCGCCGGGCGGCGTCGATGGCGATGGACAGGGCGGGGGCCGAGGTCGCGGGGCCCGCCACCACCTCCGCGACACCCCCATCGGCCGGCAGGTGCAGGCCCACCAGGCGGTCCGGCCAGGACAAGCCCTGGGCCACCGCGCCCACGCGCAGGCGCGGCCCCGTCAGCGCCAGCAGGGCATCATCGCCCAGCGCCGCCTCCGCCGCGGCCAGCAGGGCCCGCTTGGCCGCCAAGTCCTCGCGGCTGGCATCGAACAGGATTTCGATCTTGCGGCCGCCCAGGCGCGCGGGCGCAAGATCGTCCAGACCATCGGCGTCCGCCACCACATGCACATCCAAGCCGGCGCGGCGGGCGGCCAGGGCCACGGCGTCCGCCGCCGGGCCGCGCCCCAGCACGGCGACGCGCGCCAAATCCGCCACGGGCAGCGCCGGGCGCCAGGCGGCCTTGTCCGCCTCCCCCTTCGCCACGACCAGAGTACGCACCAGGGCCGCAACCTCTCCCCGGCGCAACAGGCCAGCAGCCAGCGCCCGTTCCAGCGCCAATCCCTCATCCAGCGCCAGGCTCAGCCCCTGGCTGACCGCCGTCTCGATGGCGGCGGTGGCCGAGGCCACGGCGATCGGCTTGCGCTTCTGGCCGACGACGAAGGGCGGCTCCGCCCTCTGCGCCAGACGGCCACGCACCCAGGCCTTGGCCGCCGCCCGGACATGGCTGGCCGGCACCACCTCGTTCACCAGCTTGGCCTCCAGCGCCGCCGCCGCCGTCACCATATGGCCGCCGGACAGCAGGCCATGCGCGCCCACCCAACCCAGCAGGCGGGGCAGGCGCTGGGTGCCACCGGCCATGGGCATCAGGCCCAGGCGCTGGTCGGGGAAACCGAATCGCGCGGCGGGATGATCGGTGGCGACGCGGTAGCCGCAGGCCAGCGCCAGCTCAAGCCCCGGCCCCAGGGCCGACCCGCTGAGCGCCGCGGCTATGGGCTTGGCCGTTCCTTCCAGGCGACGCAGGATATCGCCATAAGGGGCGATGGCCGCCAGCAGCGCGTCGTCGGCCAGGCCGGGCGCCGCGTCCGCCAGGGCCAGCAGGCCCAGCGGCTCCCGCCCCAGCAGGAAATGCCCCTTGGCCGACGCGATCACCAGGCCGCGCACCTCCTCCCGGTCCTCCAGGATGGCGGCCAGTTCATCCAGCGCCGCCACCAGGGCGTCATCCACCAGGTTGGCGCGCCCAGGGGCGTCCAGCGTCGCCAGGGCGATGCCGTCGTCGTCGAGCGTCAGGTGCAGGGGGGACGGATGGTCGGTCATGCCCGCACTGTGCCGGGCCGCCAGCCCCCCGGCAAGTCCCCCTATTCCTTAGGAAAAGGGCGCCGGCGGTGATCCGCCGACGCCCTGCCCCCTGTAATACATGGCTGGGGTCGATTGTCCTCAGCCGCGCAAGGCGGACGCCTCGCGCGCCAGCTTGGTGATGCCGGCCCAGTCCTTGGCCGCCACCAGGTCCGCCGGGGTCAGCCAGGAGCCGCCGACACAGGCGACGTTGGGCTGGGCCAGATAGTCGGGTGCCGTCTTCACGGTGATGCCACCCGTGGGGCAGAAGGTCACACCCGGCAGGGGCGAGGCCAGCGACTTGATCAGCTTCAGGCCGCCCACGGCCTCGGCCGGGAACAGCTTCACATGGCGCAGGCCACGCGCCTGCAACGCCATCACCTCGGACGGGGTGGCGGTGCCCGGCAGGAAGGGCACGCCCTTGGCCAACACCTCGTCCAGCAGGGCGGGATAGCAGCCGGGGCTGACGATGAACTGCGACCCTGCGTCCTGGACCCGGCCCACCTGATCCGGCGTCACCACCGTGCCGGCGCCGACCACGGCATCGGGCACCTTGGCGGCGATGGTTTCGATGGCGGCCAGGGCGGCCTCGGTGCGCAAGGTGACTTCCAGCACCCGCACGCCGCCCTCGACCAGGGCCTCGGCCAACGGCAGGGCGTCCTCGGCCTTCTCGATGATCAGGACGGGAACGACGGGGCCCAGCGCCAGGATTTCGCCCACGCCGTACTTGCTCTGCGAACTCATGCGAAATCCTCTCCGAAGCTATGGGCGCCTTCCTCGGCGCCGGTCACATGGGCGCGCATGGCCCCGAACAGGTTGCGGCCGGTGCCCCAGCTGTTGGCGCTCAGGTCGGGCGCGGCGGCCGGGCGGGCGGCGAACTCGGCCGCGTCCACCAGGATGTCCAGCGTTCCGGCCTCGCCATCCAGGCGCACCACGTCGCCGGTCTGGATGCGGGCCAGGGAGCCGCCCTTCAGCGCCTCCGGCGTCAGGTGGATGGCGGCCGGCACCTTGCCCGAGGCGCCGGACATGCGGCCATCGGTGACCAAGGCCACCTTGAAGCCCTTGTCCTGCAGCACGCCCAGGGGCGGCGTCAGCTTGTGCAGTTCCGGCATGCCGTTGGCGGCCGGGCCCTGGAAGCGGATGACGGCGATGAAGTCCCGCTCCAGTTCACCGCGCTTGAAGGCGGCCAGCATGTCGTCCTGGCTGTCGAAGACGATGGCCGGCGCCTCGACGATGCGGTGCTGCGGCTTCACCGCCGACACCTTGATGATGGCGCGGCCGGCGTTGCCGGTCAGCAGGCGGATGCCGCCCGACGGATCGAAGGGCTCGGCGGCGGGGCGCAGGATGGTGGTGTCGGCGCTGTGCGGGGTGCCGGGGCGCCAGGCGGCCTTGCCGTCCTTCAGCCAGGCCTCATGGCGGTAGGCGTCCAGGCCGGTACCCTGCTCCGTGCCGTCGGCCACGGTGGCGACGTCGCCATGCAGCAGCCCGGCGTCCAGCAGGGTGCTGATCAGGAACTGCAGCCCGCCCGCGGCGTGGAAGTGGTTCACGTCCGACACGCCGTTCGGGTAAACCCGCGCCAGCAGGGGGACGGCTCCCGACAGGTCGCTGAAATCCTGCCAGTCGATGCGGATGCCGGCGGCGCGCGCCACCGCCACCAGATGCAGGGTGTGGTTGGTCGATCCGCCCGTGGCCAGCAGGCCGACGATGGCGTTGACGATGCTGCGCTCATCCACCAGGCGGCCGATGGGCATGTAGTTGCCCGACTGCTCCGTCAGCTGGGCCACGCGCTGGGTGGCGGCCACGGTCAGGGCGTCGCGCAGCTCCGTGTTCGGGTTGATGAAGGAGGCGCCCGGCAAATGCAGGCCCATGATCTCCATCAGCATCTGGTTGGAGTTGGCGGTGCCGTAGAAGGTGCAGGTGCCCGGGGAGTGATAGGACTTGGACTCCGCCTCCAGCAGGTCGTCGCGGGTGGCCTTGCCCTCCGCGTACAGCTGGCGGATGCGCGCCTTTTCCGGGTTGGACAGGCCCGACGGCATGGGGCCGCCCGGCACGAAGATGGCCGGCAGGTGGCCGAAGGACAGGGCGCCGATCAGCAGGCCGGGAACGATCTTGTCGCAAATGCCCAGGTACAGGGCAGCGTCGAACATGTCATGCGACAGGGCGATGGCCGTGGCCTGGGCGATGACATCGCGGGAGAACAGCGACAGCTCCATGCCGTCGCGGCCCTGGGTCACGCCATCGCACATGGCGGGCACGCCGCCAGCGAACTGGGCGACCACGCCGGCCTCATGCGCCGCCTTCTTGATGATGGCGGGGAAGCGCTCGAACGGCTGGTGGGCCGACAGCATGTCGTTATAGGCCGACACGATGGCGATGTTGGATTTGCGGTTGCCCGCCAGCGCCGCCTTGTCGTCGGCGGCGCAGCCGGCGAAGCCGTGGGCCAGGTTGCCACAGCCCAGCGCGCCGCGCCGCGGGCTCTGGCCCTTCTGGGCGTCCAGGCGCCGCAGATACAGGGCGCGGCTGTCCGCGCTGCGCTGGATAACGCGGTCTGTGACCCGCCGCAGGGTGTCGTGTAGCGCCATGGGGTCCTCCCTGGCTGAAAAGCCATGAACGTGGGGCGCCGACGGGGCCGGCGATGCGGTGCCGCCCCCGGGGCTTCAAGTCGAATGAACTCCGCCGAACCCTTACAGTTCGGGGTCGTGCCAGCGGCGGCCGTCGCGGTCCAGCAGCAGGGCGGCGCTGATCGGGCCCCAGCCGCCGGCGGCGTAGGGGTCCGGGCGCATGTCCGTCTGTTCCCAGCCGGCCAGGATGGTGTCGATCCACGACCAGGCGGCGTCCACCTCGTCACGGCGCATGAACAGCGACGGGTTGCCCCGCACCACATCCATCAGCAGCCGCTCATAGGCCTCGGGATAACGGTCCTTGAAGGCCTCGGCGTACGACAGGTTCAGCGGCACGGACCGCAGGCGCAGGCCACCGGGGCCCGGCACCTTGGTCATGATGTTCAGCTGCACGCCCTCGTCCGGCTGCAGGCGGATGACCAAACGGTTGGCCATCAGGTCGCCCGAGCCCTTGGGGAAGACGCTGTGGGGCACGTCCTTGAACTGCACGACGATCTCGGAATACCGGACCGGCAGGCGCTTACCCGTGCGCAGGTAGAAGGGCACGCCGCTCCAGCGCCAATTCTCGATCTCGGCCTTGATGGCGACCAGCGTCTCGGTGTTGCTGGAGCGGGTCAGTTCATCGGCGTAGCCCGGCACGGGCTGGCCATTGATAGAACCGGCACGGTACTGGCCGCGCACCGTCTTGGCCTTCACATCCGTTTGGGTGATGGGGCGCAGGGCCCGCAGCACCTTGATCTTCTCGTTGCGGATCTGGTCGCCGGACAGGTGGGCCGGCGGCTCCATCGCCACCAGGCACAGCAGCTGCAGGAAGTGGTTCTGCACCATGTCGCGCAGGGCGCCGGCCTTGTCGTAATACTCGGCCCGGCCCTCGACGCCGACGCTCTCGGCCACGGTGATCTGGATATGGTCGATCCAGCTGCTGTTCCACAGCGGCTCGAACAGGGCGTTGCCGAAGCGCAGGACCATCAGGTTCTGCACCGACTCCTTACCCAGATAATGGTCGATGCGGTAGATGCGGTCTTCGGGGAAGACGGCGCCCACCTCCTCGTTCACGGCATTGGCGGATTGCCCGTCGTGGCCGATGGGCTTTTCCAGCACGACGCGGCAGGTGTCGGTCACGAGGCCGGCGGCTTGCAGGTTGCGGCAGATGGCGCCGAACAGGCTGGGCGCGGTCGCCAAATAGCAGACGCGGGCCTTGTCCTCATGCCCCTTCAGCAGCTTCTGCAGCTGCTCCCAGCCGGCGGGCTTGGTGGCGTCCAGCGACACGTAGCTGAGCCGGGCGGAAAAACGCTCCCACACGGCCGGCTCCAGGTCGGCGGCGGGCACGTGGCGCTGCAGCGCCGCCCACACCGTGCCCCGGAAATCCTCCACCGTCTGCTCGGTGCGGCTGACGGCGATGATGCGGCTTTCATCCGTCATCTGCCGGTCGCGTTCCCGGTAATAGAGGCCGGGCAACAGCTTGCGCATGGCAAGGTCGCCGGTACCGCCGAAAACGACGAAATCGAAGGGATTGACTTGCAGCACTTCAGCCATCATGGCGCCTTGGCTTAGGTTCCCAGGGATGGCAGGGCCATCCGCCCGTTATCAATTATGCGGTTATTTCACTACCACAATTCCCTGGAAGCGCCACCGGAAAATCACCCCTCTGGTAACAAGGTTGGTGATTTTCCGGTAATTTCGCAACATGACTGCCCTGCGGCCGCAGGCGCTCTCCAGGGTGGGCCGCGCGCCCGCTCAAGCCTTCAGGCCGCCCATCAGCAGGTATTTCACCACCAGGTAATCCTCGATGCCGTATTTGGAGCCTTCGCGGCCCAGGCCGCTCTGCTTCACGCCGCCGAAAGGCGCCACCTCCGTGGAGATGATGCCCTCGTTGATGCCGACCATGCCGTATTCCAGCGCCTCCGCCACCCGCCAGATACGGCCGATATCGCGGCTGTAGAAATAGGCGGCGAGGCCGAACTCGGTATCGTTGGCCATGCGGATGGCCTCGGCCTCGTCCGTGAAGCGGAACAGCGGCGCGACGGGGCCGAAGGTCTCCTCCCGCGCCAGGATCATGTCCGGCGCGGCATCCAGCAGCAGGGTGGGCTCGAAGAAGTTGCCGCCCAGGGCATGGCGCCGGCCGCCCATGGCCACGCGGGCGCCCTTGGACACCGCATCGGCGATGTGGCGTTCCGCCTTCTCCACGGCGGCGGCGTTGATCAGGGGGCCGGTGGTCACACCCTGGTCGGTGCCGTTGCCCACGCGGAGCCGTCCCACCGCCTCCGCCAAGCGGGCCGCGAAGGCCTCATAGACGCCGTCCTGCACCAGGATGCGGTTGGCGCAGACACAGGTCTGGCCGGCGTTGCGGTATTTGGAGGCCATGGCCCCCTCCACCGCCGCGTCCAGATCGGCGTCGTCGAACACGATGAAAGGCGCGTTGCCGCCCAGTTCCAGCGACAGCTTCTTCAACGTGTCGGCGCTCTGCTTCATCAGCAGCTTGCCCACGGGCGTGGATCCAGTGAAGGATAGCTTGCGCACCAGCGGGTTGGAGGTCATCTCCCCGCCAATGGGCTTGGGATGGCCGGTGACGACGCTGAACACCCCCGGCGGCACGCCCGCCCGCTCCGCCAGCACGGCCAGCGCCAGGGCGCTGTAGGGCGTCACCTCGGACGGCCGCACTACGATGGGGCAGCCGGCGGCCAGAGCCGGTCCCACCTTGCGGGTGATCATGGCGATGGGGAAGTTCCAGGGGGTGATGGCGGCGGCGACGCCGATGGGCTCCTTCACCACGACGATGCGCTTATCGCCGGCGAAGCTGGGGATGGTGTCGCCGTAGGCGCGCTTGCCCTCCTCCGCGAACCATTCGATGAAGCTGGCGCCATAGGCGACCTCGCCCCGCGATTCGGCCAGGGGCTTGCCCTGCTCCGCCGTCATGATGCGGGCCAGATCCTCCTGCGCCGCCATGATCATCTCGAACCAGCGGCGCATGACGGCCGCGCGGTCCTTGGCGGTGCGCGCGCGCCAGCCGGCCCAGGCGGCATTGGCCGCCCTGATGGCCAATGCCGTCTCGGCGGCGCCCATGTTGGGGATGGTGCCGATGACCTCGCCCGTCGCGGGGTTGTCGACGTCCAGGGTGCCGCCGCCGTCGGCATCCACCCAGGCCCCGCCGATATAAGCCTGGTCCCGCAGCAGACCGGAGTCTTTCAGACCGAGGGCCTGAGCCGTACGGATGAGAGGCCCATTGGGGGCGCGAACTTGGGGGGCGCGAACGGGGCTATCCATGGCAAACCTCTTGTAACAACCGCCCGGGGGCCGCCCGGGGGCATGGTTCTTACGTAGGCGGGCGCCGGCGGTGTTGCAATGCGGGAGCCGGCACGACTACCGGCCGGCGGGTCACAACCGGCCATCCCCCGCCTGCGTTCCCAGGCCAAGCTGAAATCTGGATCTTGGGGCTCAGGCCGCTTCGTGATCCGGGTCCGGCAGGTTCCCCGCCCGGCCCAAGGCACGGCGCGCGCGGACCAGCGCCTGGTCCAGGGTGCGGCCGAAATGGACCTGCCGCGGCTTCAGGCCCTGGGTCAGCAGCAGGCGCCGCGCCTCCGGATCGGCCAGGGCGATGGCCACCACGGCCCCCTGCTTGCGCGCCTTGGCCACCAGCCCATCGATGACGGTCACGGCCGTGGAATCCAGCAGCGGCACCGCCGTCAGGTCCAGCACGTAAGCCCGTGGCCGGGCCGCGATGCGGTCGAACAGGGCGGACACGCCGGCCGCCGCCCCGAAAAAGAATGCCCCGGACAGACGAAAGACCAGGATGTCGTCGTCGTGGGTCTGAGGCTGGTCCGGCAGCGGGCCGGCGTGATCGGCCACGTCAGGCGCCACCAGGGGGGTGCCCCCCTCCACCCGCAGGGTCCCGGCCATGCGGTGGATGAACAGCAGCGACCCGGTGGCGAAGCCGACGACGATGCCCAGCGTCAGGTCCCGCAGGATGGTGAGCAGGAAGGTGGACAGCAGCACCGCGGCATCCCCCCAGGACGCCCGCAGCAACAGGGCGAAGGCATGCTTCTCCGCCATGTTCCAGGCGACGATCGCCAGCACCGCCGCCAGCGCCGGCAGGGGGATATAGCTGGCCAGCGGGGCGGCCACCGCCATGAACAGCGCCAGGAACACGGCATGCGCCATGCCCGATACCGGCCCGCGCGCACCCGCCCGCACATTGGTGGCCGTGCGGGCAATGGTGCCGGTGACGCAGATGCCGCCGCAAAGCGCGCTGGCGATGTTGGCGACGCCTTGCGCCACCAACTCGGCATTGGCCCGGTGGCGCCGGCCGGTCATGCCATCGGCGACCACGGCGGACAGCAGGCTTTCGATGGCGCCCAACAGCGCGAAGGACACCGCATCCGGCAGGACCGCCAACACCAGGTCCGGCGACAGGGGCGGCAGATGGGGGGCGGGCAGGCTGCGCGGGATGCCGCCGAAACGCGTGCCGATGGTCTCAACGGGCAGGTGGGCAAGCGCCGCGACCACGCTGGCCGCCGCCACCGCGATCAGCAGGACGGGCCATTGAGGGCGCCAGCGCCGCAGCAGCACGATCAGGGCGATGGTCGCCACCGCCGTACCCAGCGCGGCGGGGTTCAGCGTGGGCAGCGCGTGCCCCAGGGCCAGCAGCTTGGGCACCAGCGGCCCCGGCTCCTTGCCCGGCAGCGTCAGGCCCAACAGGTCGCGCGCCTGGCTGGCCGCGATGATGACGGCGATGCCGGCGGTGAAGCCCACGGTGACGGGATAAGGGATGTATTTGATGAAGGTACCCAGGCGCAGGGCACCGATGGTCATGAGGATCAGGCCGGACAGGAGCACGGCCAGCGCCATGCCCCCCACCCCCAGCCGCTCCACCGACGCGGCGACCAGCACGATGAAGGCCCCGGCCGGGCCGCCGATCTGAAACCGGCTGCCGCCCAACAGCGACACCAGGAAGCCGCCGACGATGGCGGTGTACAGCCCCCGGTCCGGCGTAACACCCGAGGCGATGGCGATGGCCATGGACAGCGGCAAGGCCACGATGGCCACGGTCAAGCCGGCCACCAGGTCAGCCCGCAGGTCGCGCAGGCCATACCCCTCGCGCAGCACCGTGACCAGCTTGGGCTTATAAAGTTCCCGCCAGCCTGGCTCCGCCATCGTCCTGTGCATGACGCCCCCTGTCCGTTACCCCTGTCGTTACTGCGCCGCCCCCACCCTTTGCGCCCTACCATCGCCCAGCCGGGTCATCCCGGCCTAACCCTTTCCCGCTCAGCCCTTCTTCTGTGCGGCCTTGCGCGCCTTCTGGGCGGTGGCGAAGGCGGCGGCCCAGCCTTCCTTCACCACCTGACGGCCACGGCCGATGGCCAGGGCGTCGGCGGGAACGGGCTCGGTGATGGTGCTGCCGCCGGCGATGAAGGCGCCGTCGCCCACCTGCACCGGGGCCACCAGGGTGGCGTTGGTGCCGACGAAGACGTTGCGACCCACCTGGGTGCGGTACTTGAAGGTGCCGTCATAGTTGCAGGTGATGGCACCGGCCCCGATGTTGGTTCCCTCCCCGATATCGGCATCGCCGACATAGGCCAGATGGTTGGCCTTGGCGCCGTTGCCCAGGGTGGAGGCCTTGACCTCCACGAAGTTGCCGATGTGGGCGCCGGCGCCGATATCGGATCCGGGGCGCAGGCGGGAATAGGGGCCGATGATGGCCTCGCGCCGCACCACCACCCCTTCCAGATGGCAGAAGGGCCGGATGGTCACGCCATCCTCCACCACGACGCCGGGGCCGAACACCACGTTCTGGCCCACGGTGACGTCGCGGCCCAGCACCGTGTCGGCGGAGAACCACACCGTGTGCGGGTCGGCCAGGGTGGCGCCGTTCAGCATGGCCTGGCGGCGCAGGCGGGCCTGCATCAGCTTTTCCAGCTTGGCCAGCTCGACACGGGAATTGACGCCTTCCACATCCGCCGGGTCCCCCTCCGCCACCGCGCAGGCATGGCCCTGGGCGCGGGCCACGGCCACGGCGTCCGTCAGGTAGTATTCGCCCTTGGCGTTGGCGTTGCCGATGGCGTCCAGGATGGCCCACAGGCGGCGCCCATCGAAGGCCATCAGGCCGGCGTTGCACAGGCCAATGGCGCGCTCCTCGGCCGTCGCGTCCAGGTACTCCACGATCTTGGTCAGCCCGCCGGCCTCATCCTGCACCAGGCGGCCATAGGCGGCGGGGTCGGCCGGGCGCATGCCCAGCACCGCCACGGCCGGATCACCGGCGCCACGCCGCGCCTGGACCAGCAGGGACAGCGTCTCCGGCCGCACCAGCGGGGTGTCACCGAACAGAACCAGCACGTCGCCGTCAAAATCTCCCAGGGCCGCGCGCGCCGCCTTCACCGCGTCGGCCGTGCCCAGCTGCTGGGACTGCAGCACCGTGGCATGCGGCGCCACGGCCTTGGCCACGGCCTCCTGCCCCGGCCCCACGACGACGACGACGCGATCCGGGTTCAGCGCCGCCGCCGCCCGCAGGACATGGGCCACCATGGGCTCATTGGCGATCGGGTGCAGCACCTTGGGCAGGTCGGACTTCATCCGGGTGCCCTTCCCCGCCGCCAGGACGATGCAGGCGAGGGTGGCGGTCGGCGTCGAAGCGGTCATGGCGATACCCTTTGGGCGGCTTGGTTCAGGACCTCGCGGGGGCAAGGGCTGTCGTCCGATGGGATGAGGCGGACGCCTTGCCATCCCGACGCCATTGCCAGCGCGGCCCCCTTACTGCCACAACGTTGGTGTGTCGCGAAACCGCCTTCGCCGGAGGCCCGCCCATGTCCGCGTTGCCAGCCGCCATCCTGTTCGATTTCGACGGAACCCTGATCGACAGCGCCCCCGACATCCTGACCGGCATCAACCTCCTGCTGGATGAGGAGAACCTGCCCAAGCTGGATCTGGCTCAGGTGCATCAATTCATCGGCGACGGCGCCCCAATGCTGGTCACCCGCACCTTCGCCGCCGTCGGACGGCCCCTGGACCCCGACTCGGTCCCCGCCATGACCGACCGTTACATGGCCATCTACGAGTCCCTGCCGGCTGATCCCGGCTGCGTCTTCCCGGGTGTGGCGGGGACGCTGGCCAGCCTGCGCGAAAGCATTCCCCTGGCCCTGGTGACCAACAAGCCGGAGCGCGCGACCCACGCCGTGCTGCGAGCCATCGGCCTGGACGGCCTGTTCACGGCGGTGGTGGGCGGCGACACCCTGCCGACGCGCAAACCCCATCCAGGGCCCCTGCTGCACGCCATGGCCCAGTTGGGCGCGGCGCCCGCCCGGACGGTCATGGTGGGCGACGGCGCCAACGATGTGACCGCTGGCCGCGCCGCCGGCTGCCGTGTCGTGTGCGTTACCTATGGCTATCCGCGCATGCCCGTGGAAGAACTAGGGGCGGACCGGCTGGTGGACCATTTCCATGACCTGCCGGCCGCCTTGGCGGACCTGGCCCTGCAGTGAAGCGGCCGGGCCGGGGTTACCGGCTTTGGGGGAAAAGTCGCTTATGCGTGGTTTGGATTTGCGGGCAGAACGGGAAGAGATTCTGGACGCCCTGCTGGTGACGGGCACGGCCTTCATGCTGGCCGTGGCGCAATGGCGCCATGTCGTCCACTTCTTCGATCAGTTCCTGCTGCAGAACCTGCAGGCGGAGGTGGGGGTGCTGTACGGCTACCCCCATTGGCGCTTCTTCCAGTCGCGCGTGCTGGCGCCCGTGATGGAACATCTGATCGAGCTGATGGGCATGACCCTGGCCAACGCGCACGCCACCGTCGCGATCTTTGGCCTGACCGGCGCCGGCCTCGCCCTGTTCTACGCCGCCCAGGCGGCGGGGGGCCAGGACGGGAATGGCCGGCAGAAGGCCTGGACCGCCCTGCTGGCCATGCATGTCCTGTTCGCGGCGCTGATGTCCAAGCCTTGGCTGTACATCTGGGACTTCGTGCTGCTGCTGACCACGGCGGTCTTCTACCTGCTGGTCCTGACCCGCGCGCCGTGGTGGGCCTTCCTGGCCCTGCTGGGCGTCGCCTGCTTCAATCACGAGTCCGCCGTGTTCATCGGCGGCTACATGGTGGCCAAGGCCCTCGTCGATGCCTGGATTGAAAAGCGGCGGCCGGATCCACGATGGCTGGGGGCCGGGGTGGGCGGCAGCATCGCCGCCTTCGCCATCATCGAAACCCTGCGGCGCACCCTGCTGAAGGAAGAGATGGGCTGGAAGCTGTTCAAGGAAATCCAGAAGTCGTCCTCCACCACCTTCGACGGCTATTTCCACATCCAGGTGGGGGAGAACTTCGGCCAGTTCTATGACTGGGTCGCTGATCCCAGCCTATCCCTGGATCTCCTGATTCCAGTCTACCTGGCCACCGTCCTGGGGATGACGGCCCTCATGGTGCGGCGGCACGGCCTCCGTGCCCTGGCGCTGGCGGCCTTCGTCGGGGTGCAGGTGGTCGCGGTCCTGGCCCTGGGCCTCACCAATGAGACCCGCACCCTGCTGCATCTGGCGCCCTTCGTGGCGCTGGCCGCCATCTGGCTTAAGAAACCAACGGCGGACGCGCCCGGCCCCTTCGCCGCCTGACGCGACGATGGCCCAGCCTCACGGTGCGATGGGCTGGGGCGGGACAGTGCCTTGGACGTTGATGGTGTAGGTCTGCCTCTGGGCGGTGCCCATGGGATAGAAGACCTGCACCTCCAGCACGTCCGCGCCGGTATAGCCTGGGGCGGGCTGGTACCACAGCTGCTGGGCGGGCATGGGCTTCTTGTTGCAGGCAGCGCGGGGATTCCCGGCGGGGAAGGTGGGATAGTCCGTGCCGTCGCGCAAGCTGGCGGTGCCGTGGGCCGGCGCGGTGAGGATTTGCACCGTGATGCCCGAAATCGGTGCACAATCCTCATGCAGACCTTGATAGAAATTCAGTTCGCGCTCTTGCCCCACGGGAACCGTACGGGTCAGCATGACCTTTTCCGGCGTGCCAACCGTACCGGCGGGCCGGGCCACTGGGGCGCCGTTCGTGGTGACGGGCACAACCTGCACATGCTGTACCGCACAGCCTGCCGCCAAGGCCATGGCCGCCATCATCACCATCCAACGCCCAGCGATCATCGCATCCTCAAGAGTGCGTGTCAGGATGCCGCCCGGCGCGACACCTCTCGCATAGGTCGCATTATTTTGATGAATACATCCATGTGACAAACGGCCGCCCCAGGGGGCTTTCCCCGGGGCGGCCGTCTGTCACATCATCTTGTCCCAAGCGAACCCGGCATCAGCCCAGGCGCGACAGCGCCTCGGCCAGCTTGGCGCGGGTGCCGTCGGCCTCGGCCCGGCGCTCCCGCTGTTCCTCGATGACCTCGGGCGGGGCCTTGTCGACGAAGTTGGGGTTGCCCAGCTTGGCGTCAACCTTGGCGATCTCGCCCTCCAGCTTCTGGATTTCCTTGGCCAGGCGGGCCTTCTCCTTGGCGATGTCGATGAAGTCGGCCAGCGGCAGGACCAACGTCGCCTCGTCCACCACCGCCTGCACGGCACCGGTGGCCGGCGCCTCCTCCGTCAGGGTGATGTCGGACAGGCGGGCCAGCTTCAGGATCAGGTCGCGGTGGGTGGCCAAGCGCGCGGCGGTGTCGGCCCCGGCACCCTTCACCAACAGCGGCAGTTGGGCCGACGGTGGCACGTTCATTTCCGACCGGATGGTGCGGATGGTGGAGATGAAGCGCACCACCCAATCCATCTCGGCCTGAGCGCCGGCGTCCTTGTAGGCCGAGGGGTACTGCGGCCAGGCGGCGGTGATCAGGTCGCCGCGCTCCTGTCCCTCGCCCAGCTTCTCCCACAGCTCTTCCGTCAGGAAGGGCATGATGGGGTGCAGCAGGTGCAGGATCTGGTCCAGCACCCAGGCGGTGACGGCGCGGGTTTCGGCCTTCGCCGCCTCATCCTCGCCCTGCAGGATGGGCTTGGTGAACTCCAGGTACCAGTCGCAGAAGCTGCCCCAGGCGAAGTGGTACAGGGCGTTGGCGGCATCGTTGAAACGATAGCCCTCCAGCGCCTCGGTCACCTGCGCCGCGCAGTCGGCCACGGCGCCCACGATCCAGCGGTTGACCGTCTGGGTCAGTCCGGCTGGGGTGAAGCCCGGCACGGGCGCCACCTGGTTCATCTGGGCGTAGCGGGCGGCATTCCACAGCTTGGTCGCGAAATTGCGGTAGCCCTCGACGCGCGAGGTCGCGAGTTTGATGTCGCGGCCCTGGGCCGCCATGGCGGTCAGGGTGAAGCGCAGGGCGTCGCAGCCATACTGGTCGATCAGGTCCAGGGGATCGATGACGTTGCCCTTGGACTTCGACATCTTCTGCCCCTTCTCATCCCGCACCAGGGCGTGGATGTAGATGGTGCGGAAGGGCACGTCGCCCATGAAATGGATGCCCATCATCATCATGCGGGCGACCCAGAAGAAGATGATGTCGAAGCCGGTGACCAGCACGTCGCCCGGGTAATAGCGCGCCACCTCTGGCGTCTTTTCCGGCCAGCCCAGGGTGGAGAAGGGCCACAGCGCGGACGAGAACCAGGTGTCCAGCACGTCGGAATCGCGGGTCAGCAGTGTGGGGGCGCCGTAATGGGCGTCCGCCTCCTCCTGGGCCTGGGCCTCCGTCTCGGCGACGAAGAACTTGCCGTCCGGCCCGAACCACGCCGGGATCTGGTGGCCCCACCACAGTTGGCGGCTGATGCACCACGGCTGGATGTTGCGCATCCACTCGTAATAGGTGTTTTCCCACTGCTTGGGCACGAACTGCGTCTTGCCTTGTTCCACGGCCTCCAGCGCGGGCTTGGCCAGGGTGACGGCGTCGCAATACCACTGGTCGGTCAGCCAGGGCTCGATGACCACGCCACTGCGGTCACCGTGCGGCTGCATCAGGGTGTGCGGATCGATCTTCTCCAACAGCCCCAGGGCCTCGATCTCCTCCACCACCTTCTTGCGGGCGACGAAGCGATCCAGCCCCTGGTACTCGGCCGGCGCATGCTCGTTCAGCTTCGCGTCGCGGTCGAACAGGTTGATCATGGGCAGGTTGTGCCGCTTACCGACCTCGAAATCATTGAAGTCATGGGCGGGTGTGATCTTCACCGCGCCGGTGCCGGTCTCCGGATCGGCGTATTCGTCGGCGACGATGGGGATGCGGCGGCCGGTGATGGGCAGGATGACATTGCGGCCCACCAGGTCCTTATAGCGCTCATCCTCCGGGTGCACGGCCACGCCGGTGTCGCCCAGCATGGTTTCCGGGCGCGTGGTGGCGACAGTGATGTAGGTCCCCGACACTTCCCCATTTGGCCCTTCCACCGGATAGCGGAAGTACCACAGGCTGCCCTTCACCTCCTTCTGCTCGACCTCCAGGTCGGAGATGGCGGTGTGGAGCTTGGGGTCCCAGTTCACCAGGCGCTTGTCGCGATAGATCAGGCCCTGGCGGTACAGCTCGACGAACACCTTGCGGACGGCGGCGTTCAGGCCCTCATCCATGGTGAAGCGTTCGCGCGACCAGTCAGGGGAGGCGCCCAGGCGGCGCAGCTGGCGGGTGATGGTGCCGCCGGACTCGGCCTTCCACTCCCACACCTTCTGGAGGAAGGCCTCGCGGCCCATCTCCTGGCGGGTCTTGCCTTCCTTGGCCAGGTTGCGCTCCACCACCATCTGGGTGGCGATCCCGGCATGGTCGGTTCCGGGCTGCCATAGGGCGTCGCGGCCGCTCATGCGGTGATAGCGGATCAGCAGATCCTGCAGCGTGAAGGTCAGCGCATGGCCCATGTGCAGGCTGCCCGTCACGTTGGGCGGCGGCATCATGATGGTGTAGGGCTGGGCGTTGCTGTCGACATGGGCGGCGAAAGCGCCCGAGCGCTCCCAGCGCTCATAGCGGCTGCGTTCGACATCGGCGGGGGAGAAGGTCTTGTCCAGCATGGCGGGCACCTGAAATCACGGGCTCAAAACAAAAGAAAAGGGCGGCGCGGGGTCCGGCGCCGCCCCCTCTCAAATTACCTGGGGTTTGCCAAGGTTTATCGAGGCGGCGGGCGTCAGTCGAGTCCGCGCCGTACAACCTTCTCGATCTCGCGCTTGACCAAGCGCTCGACCAGGGTGGGCAGGTTCTCGTCCAGCCATTCCCGCAGGATGGGCCGAACCAGAACGTGCACGATCTCTTCCAGCGTGACGTCGGAACGGCCGATGGGCCCCTCCCCCGTCAGGCTGGGGCCACCGCGGCGGAACCCCGATAGGCCGGAGAAGGCACGGCTGGCCGCCTCCTCGGTGAATTCCGACATCAGGCGGTCGTCGTCCATGGACGGCGGCGGACGACGCGGCGGCGGGGGCGGCGGCTCATACGCGAAGGGGTCCGGCAGGGGCTCGGGCTCCGGCGCGGGCTCGTCCGGGATGATATCCGTGAGTTCCAGCACGTCGTCCTCCGGCGGAGGCGGCGGCGGGGGCGGCGGCATGGGCACCGCTTCGAAGATATCATCCTCCGGCGGGGGAGGCGGCGGCGGCGGTGGGGGCGGCGGAGGCGGAGGAGGAGGCGGAGCCTCCGGCTCAGGCGGCGGGGCGTCGGTGTCTTCGGAAATGATACGCCGGATGGAGGCGAGGATTTCCTCCATCGAAGGTTCTTGTTGTGACTTGTCAGCCATTGTTGCCTAACCTGACCTGTAACGGCGTGGACCTGAGACCCCGCGGTCCCGCACCGACAGGGGGGACCGACATCTGGCGCAGCCTAGGGCAAGAACAGTAAAAATGCCATTGGGTTAATCATTGGATGCGCAGCCCGCCAATGCTGCGCCCAGCCCTCGCCGATCAATCCCCGCGCCCGCCAGCCCCGCCATTGCTTCATCCGCCCCAAGAATAGGGACAGGCTCACGCATTCCTCAGAAGAAAAGGGCGGCCCCGCGCGTCGGGACCGCCCCTTTTCTATCAGACGGACGTCTCAAGCCGGCCTGTGAACCCAGCGCCCCGCAGCCAGCGGGCATCCAGGTTGCTCCAGCCTCGCTGTCAGCCGGCCTTACTTCTCGATGGACGGCCCCCAGAGCTTGTCCTTCACCTCTTCATAATGGGCCTTGGCATCGTACAGCGGCACGTTCAGGCCCAACTTGGCGGCAGTCAGGTCACCCACGGACGACAAGACCTGGTAGGAAGCCACCTGCTCATCGTGCTGGGCCCGCACCAGTTCCACCTTGGCGTTCACCAGTTCCTGCTCCGCATTCAGAACGTCCAGGATGGTGCGCGAGCCGACGGCCTGCTCCTGCCGCACGCCTTCCAGCGCGATCTCGTTGGAGGCGACGGCGCTCTTGTACGCCTCGATGGCGGCGCGGGCGGTGACCAAAGCCTGCCAGGCCTTCACTGCCGTCTCGTCCGCGGAGCGCACCGCCTCCATCACCTGGGTGCGGCGCTGCTGCTCCGTCTGCTTGGCGCTGCGCACCTTGGCCGAGGTGCCGCCGCCCTCGTACAGCGGAATGGTGACGCGGGCGGAGATGACGGCCGTGTCGTACTGGCTGTTGGGGGCCGACTGGTCCCAGTTGCGGTAGTACTGCGCGCTGGCGGACAGCTGCGGCAGCATCTGGCCGAAGGCGCCGTCCACGGCATCCTGCGATGCCTTGTGATTGTAGCGCGCGGCCACCACCACCGGGGCCGACACCTCTGCCTGGGCCATGGTTTCTTCCTGGTTCACCGGCAGATGCACCAAGCGGTTCGGCTGCTTCAGCGTACCGGGCAACTGGCCCATCAACCTGGCATAGGTGGCGCGGCTGGCGGCCAGGTTGCCCTGGGCGGAAATACGGTCGGCCGTCGCGCCGGCCAGACGCGACTCGGACTGGCTGACGTCGGTGCGGGTCAACTCACCCACGCGGAAGCGATCCCGGGACGCCTCCAGCTGGCGGGTCAGCACCTGCTCATTGTTGATGTTGAGTTCCAGGACCGCCTGGTCCCGCACCACATCCAGATAGGCGGTGGCGGCGGCCAGCAGCACCTGCTGTTCGGTGTCCAGCAGGCTGGCGCGGCCGGCTTCCACCTGATTCTCCGCCTGGCTGATGCCGGCCTGGATGGTGCCGCCGGCATAAATCGCCTGGTTGATGGTCACGCCGCTCTGCGCCGGGTTCATGTGCTCGATGAAGCGGCCCTGGGTCAGGCGCTCCTTACCGACGTTGCCGTCGGCGGTGACCGTCGGCAGCATGCTGGAGCGGGCCAGCGGCACGCCTTCGTCCGTGGCGCGCTGACCGGCGCGGCCGGCTTCCAGCGTCGGGTTGTTCTGATAGGCCTGGATCAGGGCATCTTCCAGCGACTGGGCCTGGGCGCCCCCCGCCAGAACCAAGGTCAACGCCGCCAACGGCAGGGCAGCAACCAGTCGGTGCGCCCGCTTAACCCCATGTCCGGTTCCCATGCCCTTCGCCCCACGTCCAGCGGTGTTCATTTGCATCGCCATTTCCCCAAACGCCTTAAAAAATCAGCCGGAGCATACGCTTCACACGGTTGTGTGACCCTCCACACGGTTGCGTGGCAGAGCGTGGCCCCGAATCCCCATCGGCGCCAAAGCGCCCCATAAAATATTCTTTAACACGTCCGGTGAACCCGCATAGGTCCACTTAAGGCCATGTTCCAGGCGCCCCACGAAAATCCGGCCACCTGGCACCATCCGGAAGCGCATCAAAAGCCGCGGGGACGGCGGCAACCCGGCCACCGTCCCCGCGACCAGCATTAAAACACGAACTCGGCGCGGCGCTCGAAGCCCGGCAGCGGGCGAACGGCGGCATCGAACATGACGCGGTGCGAAACCACGCCGCCCACCTTGCGGTAATAGCGCGCCTCGCCCAGGCCGGCGGCATTGATGACAACGGCCACCAGGCGACCGCCTTCCGCCAACTGGTCCAGCAGGCTGGCCGGAACCTCGGACACGGAGCCATCGATCAGAATGGCGCCGTAGGGGGCCTTGGCGGCATGGCCGGCGGCCAGATCGCCCTGGACCACGGTCACGCCGGCGACACCGGCCAGCGCCTTGCGCGCGGCCTCGACCAGCGCGCCGTCGCTTTCCAGCGCCACCACCGAGCCCGCCATCTCCGCCATGACGGCGGCGGCATAGCCGGTGGCGACGCCAACGGCCAGGACCTTGTCGGCGCGGCTCAGGGCCAATTCCTGCACCAGACGGGCCAGCACCATCGGTTCCATCAGGTAGCGGCCGGGCGACACCGGCACATCCTCGTCGACATAGGCGACGCCGGCCAGCGCCTCCGGCACGAAGCGCTCGCGCGGGATGGCCAGGAAGGCCTCCACCACGAAGGGGTCGGTGACCTTGTTGGGGCGAATCTGGCCCTCGATCATGTTGACGCGGGCGGCGGAGTAGTCGGCGGCCATGGGATATACCGATCTGCTGGAAACGATGCGGACGAAGTAGGGGCACAGGCGGGCCGGTGCGCCCGCACATGCTTGAAAAACCAGGATCGGTATATATCCCCCCCGCCGCCCGATGACAATTGCGGCCTGCGGCGGAAAGGCCGGCCAGGGATGGTGGTGCGGCCTTCGCGCCCATCCGTCACCGAAACGTCAGAAAGCGATGCCAGCACGCTTGACCGCCCCGGCGGGCGACGCTATAGAGGCGCCCTGCCCTGACCGCAGGCGCCGCCCGACGGCTCCTCCGGTTGGTTCTCGTGGATGGCGCGGTGGCAGAATGGTGATGCAACGGACTGCAAATCCGTGAATCCGGGTTCGATTCCCGGCCGTGCCTCCAAATCCCTGAATATCTCCCATATATATAAGTGTCGTGTGCCGTCCCGGCCGGCCCTCGCCTGTTGTGGCCTGACCCGGCTACGCGTCGAATCCGGCGGCCACCAGGGGCGCCACATCCGGCGGTAGGGTACCCTCCAGATGCATGAGGCGAACCCGGAGCACGGCGGCGATGGTCATCGCGTCGGCGATTTCGCCTGACAGCACCATGTCCAGCACCGCGCGCAAAGGCAGACGGCGGATGGTGAGTTGTTCCGTGTCGTCAGGCGCGACCGGCACCTCGGCCAGATCCCAGGCCAGGTAAAGGTGGGCGTGCTCATTGCTGATGCTGTTGGACATGTCCATGCGCTGGATTTCCAGCCAGCAGCCCGCGCTCAGGCCTGCTTCCTCGCGCAATTCCTCGGCGGCCCCGGCCAGGGGCATGAGCGCCTTGGGGCCAGCTTGGGGAATGCCCCCCTCCACGATTTCCCAACTGTAGCGGCCGGCGCCGAAACGCCACTGGCCAATCAGCCAGGTGTCGCCATTGGCGGCCACCGGCAGCACCCCCACCGCCACGGTGGTCAATTCCACCGTGCCGAAGATACCGGGACTGCCATTCGGGCGCAGGACCTCATGATGCACGACCCGCAGCCAAGGGTTCTGGTACCGCACCTCCCGCGACAGCACCGTCCAGGGATTCCTCTGGCTGTTGGGGGGCTCGGACTTCGACATGGACAGGTTCCTCATGCGGCGCGGTATCCCCCTAGATAGGGGAATCCGCCCGGGTATTCACCCCCATCGCGCGCCCCGTCATCACGTCCGTCCTCAGCCAAGAGCCACAAGCCCCTGTTTTCGTGGCTATTCCAGCCGCGCTCGCCGGATTGGCGAGGGGGGCGTCACATTTTTTTCGATTTTCCCAAACAAAGGGGTTCCAATCCCAAAAACGCTTTGCTATATCACCGCCCACCGCAGCGCCGCTGACTGATCGGTCAAACGAAAACGAAGCAGGCGCGCTGATCCCAGGTAGCTCAGCCGGTAGAGCAGGTGGCTGTTAACCACCGGGTCGGGGGTTCGAGTCCCTCCCTGGGAGCCAATAGAGCCCCCGGAACCGCAAGGTTCCGGGGGTTTTTCTTTGGCCGCGCCCGACCGTCCCATCCGTGAATATTTTCGGCGCGTCGTCGACGGCCATCCCGGCCCTCTATCGCGCCAGGGAAGCGGACACGGGTGCGGCACATTTGTCATCGCCGTTCCGCATGCCCCCCTCGCCAGATGGGACGCGCGCCATAGTTCTATGACCGACCGGGTTTTCCTGCGACGCGAGAACGCCTTGCCTCCCTTGTACCACGTGACCGCGCTGTCGAACTTCGCGCGCGCCTTCGACAAGTACCAGCGCCTCTATCGGAAAGGGCAAATCCCCGAGAGCACCTACCCGGGGGAATTCTACGTGTTACCACCGGACCGGCTGCCCATCGGGATGGCCAAGGCCGAACGGCTGGTGCGACGGCTGGGCATACCCGGCGACCGCCCGCTGGTGCTGAAATCCATTCTGGACCCCGCGCTGCTGCGTCCCAACCTGCGCAACGGCCTTGGTATGATCTGGCCATCCGCCGACCTGCCCGTGGCGGAAACCTGGACCCCGGACCGGGACGGGGGCCTGGAGAGCCGGCAGAGCCTGGAGGAAACCATGGCGGCGTCCTTGCGTCTGCAAGGGCCGCTGTTCACACCCTTCAGCGCCCTGCGGCCGCGCTCCCTCTCCTTCCTGCCGGTGGCGCGCGGTTGCCAGGCGGCATGTCCCTTCTGCTTCTCGACGGCCTCCGTCTCCGCCGATCAGCCCGGCGGCAAGCCAGACTGGCCCCTGATGGACCACTGGATCGAGCGCGCCCGGCTAAGCGGCGCCGAACGCGCCGTGATCACCGGCGGTGGAGAGCCGACGCTGTGGCCGCAGCCCTACCTGCGGGACCTGGTGGCCCGCTGCCACCGCCGTTTCGGCACCGTGGTGCTGATCACCAACGGCGTGCGCTGGGCACGCATGGACCGGCACACGGCCGTCGGAGAGTTGACGGCCCTGCATCAGGCCGGCTTGACCGTGCTGGCCGTCTCCCGCCACCATTGGGACGAAGCCGCCAATGTCACCCTCATGGGGCTGGAGACGGCGACGCCGGCCCTGCTGGCGACGATAGGCGCGCACCGCGGCGCCCTGGCGGGTTTGCGCCTGCGCCTGGTGTGCGTGCTGCAACAGGGCGGCGTGGCTTCCGTTTCGGATATCGAGAGTTATGTCCGCTGGGCGGCGGCCGCAGGCGTGGACGAGGTGTGCTTCAAGGAACTGTATGTTTCCACCAGCGTCGAGTCCGTCTACCACAACCATGATGCCAACCGGTGGTGTGAGGCGCATCAGGCGCCGCTGTCGCTGGTGCACGACTGGGCGCAGAAACGGGGTTGGCCCGTGGCCCTGCGCCTGCCCTGGGGGGCGCCGGTCTATCAGGGCATGGTGGATGACCGGCCCCTGCGCGTGGCCGCCTATACCGAGCCCAGCCTGTTCTGGGAACGGGCCAACGGCATCGCCCGCAGCTGGAACGTCATGGCGGATGGGCGCTGTTACGCCTCATTGGAAGACCGCGCCAGCATCATGGAGGCGCCGGTTGGGACGCCGGCCTTGGAGACTGCCTGATGGATTTCATGGAGTTCCTCGCCTGGGAGCGGCAGGCCGCCGCCGACCGCCCCGATGTTCTTCGCCTGACCGAAACCCGTATCGCCGAGGCCTTCACCCTCCTGCGGCCCCCGGTAGAGGTGCCCGACGCCTTCCCCACCGTGCATCGCTGCCATATGGCGCAGCTGTGGCGGACGGTGCGGGGCCTGCCCGCCGATGGAGCGCGGGAGACGCTGGTGTGCCGGGGGGTGCGCCACGCCCTGGGCCTGCTTCTGCGCCGCTATGCCGAACAAGGGCGCCAGCTCCTGCTGCCCGGGGACGTCTACCCGGTCTACGGGCGCATCGCGGCCGCGGCGGGGCTGCCGGCGACCCGCCGCGGCATCTTCCCGGCTTTCGACGCGGCGGCGGTCTTCCAAACGGCAGAGGCCATCGGGGCGGATATCGTGCTGCTGCCGGCCCCCCTTAAACTGCAGGGGCGGGACTGGACAACGGCGGAGGCGCGCGTCGGCCGCGACTGGCTGGCCGGGGCGTCATCGCGGCGCCTGCTGCTGGACGGGGTCTATTCCTTCGGCGGGCCGCTGGCGCCAGCTGTCCTGGACCTTATGGCGACAGGACAGGCGATCTATCTCGACTCCCTGTCCAAGGGCTGGCTGACCGCGCAGGTCTTCGGTGTCGCCATCGTGCCGGAAGGCGACTTCGCCAGCCATGCCGAGGATTTTCGCCAAGACCCGCCGTCACAAGCCGACCTGTTCCGCGCCCGAGCGCTCATGACCGACCATGACGGCCTGCCGGAGCGGCTGCGCCAGGGGCTGGCGGAGCGGCGGGCGGCGGTCGCCGGCCAGTTGGCCGCGGCCGGCGTCACCGCCCATCCGCCCGGCCAAGGCTACCTCATCCCCGTGGAGGGCACGGCACCGGCGCTGCTGGAACGTCACGGCCTGCTAACCATCCCGCTGTCGGTCTTCGGCGGCGATCGCCCCGGGTGGTCCATCGCCAGCGCCCTTCCCGTCGCGGTGACGCCATGACCTTGCTTGCCGAGACTCCCGAACTCTGGGACGTGGTCTTCAAGATGCCGGTGGAGCGCCTGCGCTTTATCGAGGCGCAGGCGCAGAAGGCGGGACCCGCCGTGCTGGACGTCGGCTGCGCCACCGGCATGACCTGCCGCGCGTTGCGCGAGGCCGGCATGGCCCCCATCGGCGTGGACATCAACGCCCGCTTCATCGATACCGCCCGAACCAAGGATCCGGCAGGGGAGTACCACGTCGGAGACATGCGGACCTTCCAGCTGTCACGCGCGTCCGACCTGCTGATCTGCCTGGGCACCACCTTTTCCTACAACCTGACCAACCGCCAGGTGGCGCAGACGTTGCGGAACTTCCACGACCACCTGCGGCCGGGTGGACGGCTGGTCGTGGACGTGGTCAACGCCATCGCCTTCACCGGCGCCCAGCCCTTCCGGCGTCTCAGCCGCCACACCTTCAACCGGGAGGGGGAGGAGGCCGTCGCCACCATCCGCCATGGCCTGGATTTGCGCGCCCAGACGATGACGGAGCAAGTGACCTGGCGGCGCAAGGGCCACGCGGTGCGCAAGGACCCGGCGGAATCGCTGCGCCTGCTGTTCCCCCAGGAGCTTGCCTTCCACCTGGAGGTGGCTGGGTTCGCCGACATCGCGTTGCTGGACGGCTGGGGCGGTGACGCACAGGGCTTCAGTGGGCGGCGGCTGATCGCATTGGCAACCCGGCCCGGTTGACCGCCATCCCGTTAATTCCCACCCCCTCTTTTCCCATGGCGGCCACACGTGCCCCCCTTGCGAGGCACCACGGTCCGCTCCTGATCAGGTGGGGCTGGAGCGTTCCATCATTTCCGACACCTTCGCGGCGAGGACGTCCAGGGTGAAGGGCTTGGTGATCATGTCCATGTTGGTTCCCAGGAAACCGGCCCGGATGGCGGCGTTCTCGGCGTAGCCGGTCACGAACAGCACTGGCAGGCCGGGCCGGTGCTCCCGCGCGATCTCCGCCAGTTGCCGGCCGTTGATGCCAGGCAAGCCGACGTCGGACACCAACAGGCTGATGGGCCGGTCGGATGTCAGGATGGCCAGGGCGGCGGCGGCCTCGCCCGCCTCCTCCACCTCATAGGACAGTTCCTCCAGAACGTCCCGGATCAACAAGCGGACGGATGTGTCGTCCTCCACCACCAGCACGCGCTGCCCCCTGCACTCGCAGGGCGTCGCCGCCGGGGGCGCGGCCTCCTCCACCGGCGGCGGCTCGACCGCCCGGAGGTAAAGCGATACGGCCGTGCCCACCCCCGGCTGGCTGTGGATGCGGACCTGCCCGCCGCACTGCCGGGCGAAGCCATACACCATGGACAGGCCCAGGCCGGTGCCCTGGCCAACCGGCTTGGTCGTGAAGAACGGCTCGAACGCCTTTTCGATCAGCTCCGCCGACATGCCCACGCCGGTGTCGGAAACGGTGATCACGACATACCGGCCCACGGCCACCTCCGGCCGGGTGGCGATGTAGGCATCGTCCAGGTGAACGGCCTTCATCTCCAAGGTCAGTTGCCCACCCTGGGGCATGGCGTCCCGCGCATTGATCACCAGGTTAAGGAGGGCGTTTTCCAGCTGGTTGGCGTCGGCCACGGCATGGGGCAGGTCCGGCGCCTCGATGACGCGCAGCTCTATCGTCTCAAGGATGGTCCGGCGCAGCAGATCCTCCAGCGACCGGACGAGGGCGGATGCAGGATGGATTGCTGGCGCCCGTCGCCCAGCACCGCGTCCACGGCGCTCAGCTCGAAAACGTCGAAGTCCTCGATGCTCCAGCCGTGGGAGGCGGCGACCACCGCCAACTCCTCCCGCGTTTCCGACAGCGTTATGTAAAGCGTCCTTTCCCCGGCCGCCGCGCCGGCACCCAAGAACTCAAGCGCCAGCGTCGTCTTGCCGGACCCCGGCATTCCTTCCAGCAAGTAGAGCCGCCGGGGTGGCAACCCGCCGCTCAAGATGACGTCGAGCCCGGGGTTGCCGGTGGAGATTTTCTCCACCAAGTCGTGCATCGGCATATTCATTGTGGTCACTCCTGCCCCCCCACCCGTGCCTTCATAAACGGTCGCTGCCCAAGCCGAGCGGGCTTGAGCCCAAGCGTGGAGCCCAAAGCGTGAAACGAGGCATGACGGCGCGGACGGTTCCGGCCGACCTGGGTCTACCTCGGAAAGTGACGGAAACATCAGGGTGGACGTAAAAGTTCCCGGAAAAAGAGAAGGGGCACGAAAGTCCGCCATCTCCGCCCCCAAAGGGGGCGTGTCCGATGGCGTCCCAGCGTTGCGCCGGCGCCGTGCCAGACGGGGCTTGCAATATGCAGCCCCGAGGCTCATGTTGGGGAAGTCGATGTTGCTGCTGGGCTACTGACCGGCAGATGCCGGCCTTCCCTGTCGTGATTTTGGCGCCCGTGCCGCACTCCCGCGCCGGGCAGCTCCGATCGGGAAAACCCCAGGAGATATCTCATGTCTATCGGTACCGTGAAGTGGTTTAACAGCACCAAGGGCTTTGGCTTCATTCAGCCCGAGGATGGCACCGCCGACGTGTTCGTCCACATTTCCGCCGTTGAGCGCTCGGGCATGGGCAACCTGTCTGAAGGCCAGAAGGTGAGCTTCGAGATCGTCCGCGACCCCCGCAAGGGCAAGTCGTCGGCGGAGAACCTGCGCGCCGCTTGAGGCTCGTGGTTTCGGCTTTTGAAGAGCGACGGCATGGCCTCCATGCCGTCGCTTTTTTTTCAGCTTGAAACAGGATGCGATCAGATCGCGTCCTGACCCTAACCTGTTCATGATGGAGCGGACTTGTACGATCAGATGATTCCCCCTGATCGCGCCCCGCTCTAACGGGAGGCCGCGATGGCCAAGGAAGAATACCTCGAGTTCGAGGGTAAGATCGATGAGGCGCTGCCCGATGGCCGCTTCCGGGTCATGTTGGAAAACGGCCATTCGATCATCGCCTACACCGCCGGACGCATGCGCAAAAGCCGCATCCGCTCTCTGGCCGGCGACCGGGTCACCGTCGAGATGACCCCCTATGACCTGACCAAGGGGCGGATCGTCTTTCGCCACAAGGATGAACGGCCCGGCACCGTTCCCCTGCATAGGCCAGCGCCGCGCCGGCGCTGAGCTGTGGACGGGGGGCCAGGCCATTCGCCCGGCCCCCGCTCACCCATTCAAGGCCATTCCCTCAAGGAGCGTGCGATGACCGTTGCGACCGCCGCGCGTTCCACCCCGCGTTACAGCAGCGGGGAGTACCGGGCCGACGCCGTCGTGCATGTCGTGGGGGTTACGGCGGCGCTTATCGCCGGCGTCCGGCTCATCGCCCTGCCCGCGGGTCCCAACGCCACCGACAGCGCCTTGGGGCTGGCGGTCTACACCCTGGCCATGGCGGCGATGCTTACGTTCTCCGCCGCCTATAATCTGACCCTGCGGCGTTCGCGCAAGGAATGGCTGCGCCGTCTGGACCATGTCGGCATCTTCCTGGCCATCGCAGGAACCTATACCCCCCTTCTGATGCACCTGCCGTCCAACCGTGCCGCCCTGGCCCTGACCCTGGTCTGGGCCATCGCCCTGGCCGGCGCCCTGCTGAAACTGTCGGCGCCGCGCCAGTACGAGCGCATGGGCCTGGCCCTCTATCTCGGGCTGGGGTGGATCGGACTGCCCTTCATACCAGCGCTGGCGGGGCGGTTACCCCCCGACACCGCCCTCCTGATCGGCATCGGCGCGGTGATCTACACCGTGGGCGTCGGGGCCTATCTGATGGAACGGGTACGGTATCACAACGTCATCTGGCACCTGATGGTGCTGGCGGCGGCGGGCTGCCACTACGCGGCGATATGGGGGGAGTTCCATCCCTGAAACGGCGGCCACCCGGCTGACCATGAACCACCTTTTTCGGAGAACCGCGATGTATCCTCATAAATTCGCCATCGGCCAAAGCGTCGTTCTGCATCCGGCCCCCGGCGAAACCCGCCCCGCCGGCCCCACCGTCAGCGTCACCCGGCAATTGCCGGCGGCGGGACGGGACCCCCAGTACCGGATCAAGGTCGACCAGGACGGCCAGGAACGGGTTGTGCGCGAAAGCCAGTTGGAAGCGGTGCGGACGCCCGCGTCCGCCTGACGCCCGCCTCGTCCACTCTCAATGCCATTTGTGGGAGACCCCTTTGGAAAAGCCCCCGGTAGACCAGGCGAAGGACGGGAACACTCCCGGCGGAAACGATCCGGGGCCAGCCCCGGAGACGCCCAAGCCACCGGAGGTCCGGCATCTGAAGGAAGCCGACCTGTCGGATGAGGCCCGACAACGCCTCTATGCTTGCCTGGCCGCCCCGCCCTCACCCCATCGCCCGAACACCAACCGCTGGCAATCGATGCCACGCCGCAAGAAGCCCGGCCCAAGCTGAAACAACGGCGCCGACAGCCCGCCGGACAAGGTTGACCTGGGTCAATGCCCTAAGACGCCGTTTGGGCGACTGTCCAAACGGCTGGCGACCCGGCATCGTGCCCCTCGGGCATGAACAGGCCGCACCCCATATGAGGGCCGGCACCATGATCAAAGAAATCCTTGTCCACTTGGATGGCGGCGCCGACGACGAAAGCCGCATCCTGCATGCCGACCGCCTGGCGGTGGCGCATCAGGCCCATGTCCGGGGCCTGTACCTCACCATCCTGCCCGATCCACCGGAAAGCATCGCGCACTACAGCGTCACCCGCGGCGCCCTGGCCGACCATTTGCGGGAGTGCCAGGCGCAATGCCGGCTGACCGAGCAGGCGCTGGCGCAGCGGCTGGACGCCCTGTCCTGCCGTCATGAGCTGTGCCGGTTCGATCGCGTGGCGGCCGAGGTCGGCGGCCTGATCGCCGATCAGGCGCGCATGGCCGATCTGCTGGTTGTCCGCACCCCTTACCGTGTCGCCGAACCAAACCGCGCCAGCGATGTGGTGGAGGCGGCGCTGTTCGGGTCCGGCCGGGGCGTATACGTCATTCCGGAGGAGGACCCGTTGAGGCTGCAGCCGCTGGATACGGTCCTGATCGCCTGGAAAAATAGCCGGGAGTCGGCCAATGCAGTGGCCCAGGCCCTGCCTTTCCTGCGCCGGGCCAGCCGTGTCGCCATCGCCGTGGTGGAAACCGGGGCCGATGCCCGGCGGGCGGCGGAGGGCCACCGCGACCACTCCGCCGAGAATCTGGCCCGCTACCTGTCCCACCATGGCGTGACCACGGAAATCCGGCGGCTGGGCAAATGGGACAACATCTCCGCCGGACTGTTCAACGAGGCCGAGCTGTTGAATGCCGGCCTGATCGTGGCGGGGGCCTACGGCCGTTCCCGCCTGCGGGAATGGGCCCTGGGCGGCGTCACCCGCGACATCCTGACCAAGACGCCCATCCCGGCCCTGCTGGCCCATTGAGGAGGGGCGCCCCCGCCCCCCTATTCCTGACCCCATACTTGATAGGAGACCACCCATGAAGGCGCTTGTCTATCAAGGCCCCGGCCGCAAGGCGCTGGAGCAGCGGCCGAAGCCGGAGATCAAGGATCCCGGTGACGCCATCGTCCGCATCACCAAGACCACCATCTGCGGCACCGACCTGCACATCCTTAAGGGCGACGTGCCCACCTGCCTGCCGGGCCGCATCCTGGGCCATGAGGGCGTGGGCGTGATCGACGCCGTGGGCCCGGGCGTCACCATGTTCAAGCCGGGCGACCGCGTGCTGATCTCCTGCATCACCGCCTGCGGCACCTGCGACTATTGCCGCCGCGGCATGTATTCCCACTGCCGCACCGGCGGCTGGATCCTGGGCAACGTCATCGACGGCACCCAGGCGGAATATGTCCGCATCCCCCATGCCGCCACCAGCCTGTACCCCATACCCGAGGGCGCGGATGAGGAGGCGCTGGCCATGCTGAGCGACATCCTGCCCACCGGCTTTGAATGCGGGGTGCTGAACGGCAAGGTGGCGCCGGGCGCGACCGTGGCCATCGTCGGCTCCGGCCCCATCGGCCTGGCGGCCCTGCTGACGGCCCAGTTCTACAGCCCGGCGGAGATCATCATGATCGACGTCGACGACAACCGGCTGGAGGTGGCACGCCGCTTCGGCGCCACCCGCACCGTGAACAGCGCGGCCACCAACGCGGTGGAGGCGGTGAAATCCTGGACCGAAGGCGCCGGCGTCGACACCGTGATCGAGGCGGTGGGCATCCCCGCCACCTTCGAACTGTGCCAGGACCTGGTGGCCCCGGGGGGCACCATCGCCAATGTCGGTGTCCACGGCCATAAGGCCGACCTGCACCTGGACCGCCTGTGGGCCCAGAACATCGCCATCACCACCCGGCTGGTGGACACCGTCAGCACACCGATGCTGTTGAAGACTGTGCAGTCGCGGAAGCTGGACCCCAGCGTGCTGATCACCCACCGCTTCACCCTGGACGGCATCCTGTCGGCCTATGACACCTTCGGCCACGCTGCCGACACGCGGGCCCTGAAGGTGGTGATCAGCCCCTGACGGCGGCCCGACCCGTGGCGTCAGGAGGCCGCGGTAACCAGGGGTCCAGTAACCGGGGATTGAGGTGAATCATTTTGCCAACCGCCGGGATGGTTAATGGTTGGGTCATGAACGGATGGGGGAGCGGCGCCGACGCGCCCTCCCCTACCGGGCCTGACAAGGACACATTACACCATGTCCACCCAGCAGATCCCCGACCCCAGCGGCCAGGCCCCCAGTAACCAGGCCCAGCGCAATTCGTCCTCCTATCGCCTGCCGGCCTTGGACCATAAATTCATCCTGAGCGACAGCATGCGCGGCACCCGCCTGATGCTGGAGTATGAGAAGGCGGAGGAGCGGCTGCGGGATTGGGGCGTGCGGTCCACCCTGGTGACCTTCGGCAGCGCCCGGGTGCGGCCCGCCGACGCCGCGGCCACGGCGGAGGAGGCGGCGCGCGTGGCGGAGTTCCCCCAATCCACCCGCTGGTATGCCGAGGCCCTGGCCTTCGGCCGGCTGGCGTCGGAGCGGGGGGGTGCGCTGGACGGCTGGCCGGGGGGCTACCGCGACAATGTCATCGCCACCGGCGGGGGCGGCGGCCTTATGGCGGCCGTCAACCGTGGCGCGTGGGAGGTGGGCGCGCCCAGCATCGGCTTCAACATCGCCCTACCGCATGAACAGGAACCCAACCCCTACACCACGCCGGAACTGACCTTCCAATTCCATTACTTCGCCATGCGCAAGCTGCACTTCGCCATGCGGGCGGCGGGGCTGGTCATCTTTCCCGGCGGGTTCGGCACCCTGGATGAGATGTTCGAGATCCTGACCCTGCGCCAGACCGGCAAGTCCGCCCCCATTCCGGTGGTGCTGATGGACAAGGCCTACTGGACGCGTGTCCTTGACTTCGGCCTGCTGGCCAAGACCGGCATGATTGCCGCCGCCGATCTTGAACTGTTCAGCTTCGCCGACGATGCCGAGGGGATATGGCGCGCCCTGCTGGCCCATGGCCTGAAGGTGGCGCGACCGCATGCCGCCGACACGTCCTCAGCGTTCCAAGACTCCTGATCCTGCGAAGGGCCCGTCCCTATGATCCCCAGCGTCACCTTCCACGGCGCCGCCGGTACCGTCACCGGCTCCTGCACCCTGATCCGCCATGACGGCGGCACCCTGCTGATCGACTGTGGCCTGTTCCAGGGGCCCAAGACGGTGAAGGAGCTGAACTACCGCGACTTCCCCTTCGACCCGCGCGAGCCGGCGGCCCTGGTGCTGACACACGCCCATATCGACCATAGCGGCCTGGTGCCCAAGCTGTGCCGCCAGGGCTTCAAGGGGCGCATCCATTGCACCAGCGGCACCCGCGACCTGCTGACCTTCATGCTGCCCGACAGCGGCTTCATCCAGGAAAGCGAGGTCCAGCACCTGAACCACCGCAACCGGCAGCGCGGCCGGGCGGAGGTGCAGCCCATCTACACCCGCAAGGACGCGGAGGCCTGCCTGGACCAGTTGGAGCCGGCGGACTACGGCACCTGGATCGATGTGATGCCGGGGGCGAAGATCCGCTTCTGGGACGCGGGCCACCTGCTGGGCTCCGCCTCGGTGGAGGTGAGGGTCGCGGGCGACGGCGGTGAGCAGACCCTGCTGTTCTCCGGCGACCTGGGCCCCGGGGACAAGCCGTTCCACGGTCTGCCGGAAGGGCCGGCCGGTGCCGACTGGGTCTTCTGCGAATCCACCTACGGCGCCACGGTGCGCCCGCCGGTCGACAACCAGGAGCGCCGGCGCCAACTGGGCGCCGAGGTGGCGGAGGCCCTGAAATCCGGCGGGGTCCTGCTGATCCCGGTCTTCGCCGTGGAGCGGACGCAGGAGTTGCTCTATGACCTGAACCAGTTGATCGACGACGGCACGCTGCCGCGCACCGACATCTTCCTGGACAGCCCGCTGGCCGTGAACGTGACGGACGTCTTCCGCCGGCACCTGCCCGACATCAACCACGCCGGCGTGGCCAACCCCTTCGACCGCCCCTACTTCCACCCCATCACCGAGGTGGAGGGCAGCAAACGCCTGAACCGGCTGGGCGGCGGCGCCATCATCATGGCGGCCAGCGGCATGTGTGATGCCGGCCGCATCCGCCACCACCTGAAGAACCATCTGTGGCAACGCAACGCCACGGTGCTGTTCGTGGGCTACCAGGCGCCGGGCACGCTGGGCCGCCTGCTGGTCCAGGGCCGCAGCCCCGTCCGCATCCATGGCGAGGAGGTGGAGGTGCGCGCCCGCATCCGCACCCTGGACAGCTATTCCGGCCATGCCGACCAGGCGGAGCTGCTGGCCTGGCTGGCGGCGCGGGGCCCCATCCGGGGCGGCGTCGCCCTGATGCATGGCGAAACCGCGCCCCGGCAAGCGCTGGCGGACGCCCTGGCCGCCAGCGGCCTGGCGGTTCCCATCCACCAGCCGGCGCTGGATGAGACCATCGTGCTGCGGCCCGGCAAGGCGGAGCGCGTCCCCGCCGCCCAGCCGCGCCTGCTCACCGTGCCGGATGAGGATTGGCACAACCTGTACGCCCGCACCGTGCTGGACCTGAGCGAGCGCCTGCGCCACGGCGACGATGCCGAACGGCTGGCGCTGCTGCGCCAGGTCGCGGCCCTGCTGACGCCCCCTGAAGCCGCCCCCCGAAAAACCGACCCCCAAGAAACCGACCGATAAAGAGGATCACGCGGATCATGCGCATCCTGAAGTTCCTGCTGGTGATCATCCTGCTGGCCGGCGCCGCCGGTGGCGGTTATTGGGCTTGGCTGCGGACACGGCCGCCCGTGCTGCCCGCCGGCTTCGTTTCCGCCGACGGCCGCATCGAGGCGCAGGAGGTGGACATCGCCGCCAAATACGCCGCCCGCGTCCTGAGCATCGAGTTCGAGGAGGGGCAGCTGGTCCAGGCCGGCACCATCCTGGCCCGGCTGGACGTGCGCGACGTCCAATCGCAATACCGGGCCGCCGCCGCCGCCCTGGCGCAGGCGCGCAAGACCCGCGACCAGGCCGCCAGCCTGGTGGTGCAGCGGCAAAGCGACCTGGACTTCGCCAACAAGGAGATGAACCGGGCCAATGAGCTGTTCACGCGCGGCAACGTCTCGCAGCAGCGGGTGGACAGCAACCGCAACCAGCTGCGCAGCGCCGCCGCCGCCCTGCAGTCGGCCAAGAGCGGCCTGAGCGCCGCCGACGAGGCCATCCGCGCGGCGGAGGCGGACGCGGACCGGATGCGCGACCTGGCCGACGACGGCATCCTGAAGGCGCCGGTGACGGGCCGCATCCTGTACAAGCTGGCCCAGCCTGGGGAGATGCTGGGCGCCGGCGGCAAGGTGGCCACCCTGCTGGACCTGTCGGACGTCTACATGACCTTCTTCCTGCCCACGGAATACGCCAACCGGGTGGCGCTGGGGGCCGAGGTGCGGCTGCTGCTGGACGCCCTGCCCGGCCTGGCCGTTCCCGCCGCCGTCAGCTTCGTGGCGCCCAAGGCCCAGTTCACGCCCAAGCAGGTGGAAACCCGGGCGGAGCGGGACCGCATGATGTTCCGCATCAAGGCGCGGGTGCCCCAGGCCCTGGTGACCAGCCATATCGAGCAGGTGAAGACCGGCGTCAGCGGCACGGCCTATGTCCGCCTGGACGCGCAGGCCGCCTGGCCGGCCTGGCTGCAATCGCGGCTGACGACGACGGCGCCGCAATGACCGGCCAAGCGCCAACGGCGGTACGGGTTGCCGGTGTCAGCCACCGCTATGGCCGGACGGGGGCGCTGGCGGCCGTGGACCTGACGGTCCCGGCGGGCGGCACCCTGGCCCTGATCGGCCCCGATGGGGTGGGCAAGTCCACGCTGCTGGGCCTGATCGCCGGCGCCAAGCGCCTGCAGGACGGCACGTTGCAGGTGTTGGGCGGCGACATGGCGCGGGGTTCCGACCGGCGCCGCCTGCAGCCGCGCGTCGCCTTCATGCCCCAGGGCCTGGGCCGCAACCTCTATCCCGACCTGTCGGTACGGGAGAACCTGGAGTTCTTCGGCAAGCTGTTCGGGCAAGGACCGGGGGAGCGGAGCCGCCGCATCCACCACCTGCTGGCCGCTACCGGCCTCGCCCCCTTCCCCGACCGGCCGGCGGGCAAGCTGTCAGGGGGCATGCGGCAGAAGCTGGGCCTATGCTGCGCCCTGATCCACGACCCCGACCTGCTGATCCTGGATGAGCCGACCACCGGCGTCGACCCGCTGTCCCGCCGCCAGTTCTGGGACCTGATCGACAGCATTCGGGCCGAGCGTCCGGGCATGACCCTGCTGGTCGCCACCTCCTACATGGATGAGGCCCAGCGCTTCGAGCGGGCGGTGATGATGGACGGCGGCCGCATCCTGGCGGACGGGACCCCGGCCGAGCTGATGGCCCGCACCGGCACCGCCGACCTGGAGGCCGCCTTCGTCGCCCTGCTGCCGCCCGACCGGCGCGGGCCCGCCGACGGCGCCGCCGTGCCCCCCCTGCCCGCCGGCCGGCCCATCGCCATCGAGGCGCGCGGACTGACGCGGCGCTTCGGCGACTTCGTGGCCGTGGACGCGGTCAGCTTCGCCATCCCCAAGGGGGAGATTTTCGGCTTCCTGGGCTCCAACGGCTGCGGCAAGACCACCACCATGAAGATGCTGACCGGCCTCCTGCCGGCCAGCGCCGGCACGCCCCTGCTGTTCGGCCAGCCGGTCGACCCCGGCGACCTGGCCACCCGCCAGCGCGTCGGCTACATGGCCCAATCCTTCTCGCTCTATGGTGACCTGTCGGTGGCGCAGAACCTGGATCTGCACGCCACCCTGTTCGGTCTGCTGGGGGCCGCCGCCGACGCGCGGGTGGCCGAGGTGGTGGCCGACTTCGGCCTAGCCCCCTACCTGCCGGCGCTGGCCGACAGCCTGCCCCTGGGGGTGCGCCAGCGCCTGTCGCTGGCCGTGTCCGTGCTGCATAAGCCGGAGGTGCTGATCCTGGACGAACCGACGTCGGGCGTGGACCCGGTGGCGCGCGACGCCTTCTGGCGCCAACTGACCACGCTGTCGCGCGACCAGGGCGTCACCATCTTCGTCTCCACCCATTATATGAACGAGGCCGCGCGCTGCGACCGGGTGGCCTTCATGCAGGCCGGCCGCGTCCTGGCGGTGGGGGCGCCGGAGGCGTTGCGCCAGGAAAAGCAGGCCAGCAGCCTGGATGACGCCTTCGTCGCCTATATGCGTGAAAACGAGCCGGAAGAGGCGCCGCCGGAAACGGCCCCGGCGGCGCTGATCGAAACCCCGGCGGCGGAGTCCGGCGGCTTTTCCCCGCGCCGCCTGTCCGCCTACGCCCTGCGCGAGGGGCTGGAGCTGCGGCGCGACCCCGTGCGCCTGACCGTGGCCTTGCTGGGCACGCTGCTGCTGATGCTGGTCTTCGGCTTCGGCATCAATTTCGATGTCGAGAATTTGCGCTTCGCCGTGCTGGACCGCGACCACTCCCCCCTGTCGCGCACCGTGGCGGAGGCGTTCTCCAGTTCCCGCTACTTCCAGCAGACGCCACCGGCCACGGACGCGGCGGAGGGCCTGCGGCGGCTTCAGGCCAACGATGTCGCCTTGGTCGTGGACATACCGCCCGACTTCGGCCGCGACGTGAAGAAGGGCACGCCGGCGGAGGTGGCCGTGCGCATCGACGGCGCCATGCCCTTCCGTGCCGAGACCATCCAGGGCTATGTCGCCGGCCTGTTCCTGCGCCTGCAGCAGGATCTTGCGACCGAGGCGGGGGTCGAGGCGGCCCCCGGGCTCAGCCTGGTGCCACGCTTCCGCTACAACCAGGCCTTCCGCTCCGTGGACGCCATGGTGCCCTGCGTCATCGGCCTGCTGCTGGTCTTCATCCCGTCCATCCTCACGGCCCTGGGCGTGGTGCGGGAGAAGGAGCTGGGCTCCATCACCAACCTTTATGTGACGCCGGTGTCGCGGCTGGAATTCCTGCTGGGCAAGCAGCTGCCCTACATCGCCATCGCCTTTTTCAACTACGCGGTCATGGTGGTGATGGCCCTGGTCATCTTCCATGTGCCGCTGAAGGGCAGCTTGGCCGGCCTCAGCCTGGGCGCGCTGGCCTATGTCATGGCCACCACCGCGCTGGGCCTGCTGGTGTCCTGCTTCGTCAGCACCCAGACCGCCGCCGTCTTCGGCACCGCCATCGCCACCATGCTGCCGGCCATCCAGTTCTCCGGCATGATGCAGCCGGTCTCCACCCTGTCGGGCATGCCGCACCTGCTGGGCACGCTGTTCCCCACCACCTATTTCGTGAAGACGGTGGTGGGCGCCTTCACCAAGGGGCTGTCGCTGGCCGAGCTGACACCCTTCATCCTGTCGCTGCTGGCCTTCTTCCCCGTCCTGGTGCTGACGGCGGCCGTGTTGCTGCGCAAGCAGGAGGCATAAGCCATGGCCGCCTTCCGCAACCTGCTGACCCTGGCGCGCAAGGAACTGGCCGGCCTGCTGCGCGACCGCTTCATGCTGTTCTTCGTGCTGTACGCCTTCACCGGCATGATCTACCTGCAGGCCACGGGCATCAGCCACGAATTGCGCAACGCCTCCATCGCCATCGTGGATGAGGACCAGTCCCCGCTGTCGCTGCGCTTCCGTTCCGCCTTCCGCCCGCCCGACTTCCAGGCCCCCGCCCTGATCGCCAAGGGGGAGGTGGACCGCGCCATGGCGGACGCGCGCTATACCTTCGTGCTGGACGTGCCGCCGGACTTCCAGTCCGACCTGCTGGCCGGCCACGGCGCGGAACTGCAAATCCTGGTGGACGCCACCGCCATGATGCAGGCCGGCATCGGCGCCGCGCAGATCCAGTCGGTGCTGAGCGATGAGGTCAGCCGCTTCCTGGCGCGCGACAAGACCGCCACCACCCCGGACGCCGTCAGCGCCCAACTGCGTTTCGCCTTCAACCAGACGCTGGAGACGACGCGCTTCACCGGCATGATGGCCATCCTGTTCAACGTCACCATGCTGTCGGTGCTGCTGACCGGCGCCGCCGTGATCCGCGAGCGCGAGCATGGCACGCTGGAACACCTGCTGGTCATGCCGGTCCGGCCGCTGGAGATCATGGGGGCCAAGGTGCTGGCCAACGGCCTGGTGGTTTTGGCGATGACGGGCCTGTCCCTGGCCGTCGTCATCCGATGGGCCCTGGGCATCCATCTGGCCGGGTCCATTCCCCTGTTCATGGCGGGAACGGCCGTCTACCTGTTCTTCACCACGGCGCTGGGCATCTTCCTGGCGACGGTGGCGCGGTCCATGCCCCAACTGGGCCTGCTGTTCATCCTGATCGTCCTGCCGCTGAACCTGCTGTCCGGCGGCAACACGCCGCTGGAGAGCATGCCGCTGTGGCTGCAGCGGATCATGCAGTTCTCACCCGCCACCCAGTTCGTCGCCTTCGCCCAGGCCATCCTCTACCGCGGGGCGGACATCACCCTGGTCTGGCGCCATTTCGCCGCCGTGGCCGCCATGGGGTCGCTGTTCTTCCTGCTCAGCCTGTGGCGCTTCCGCCGGCATCTGGCGGCGGCGCGGTGACGACAGGCGCCCTTGGGAGGCGCCCTTGGGGGGCGCCCTTACGGCACCAGCACGGCGGCGCCGTTGAGGCGCCCGGCGCGCAGGTCGGCGATGGCCTGGTTTGCCTGGGCCAAGGGATAAGAGGTGACCTGGGGGCGGATGCCGGCCAGGGGCACGATGCGCAGGAAGTCCAGCGCGTCGTCCCGCGTCAGGTTGGCCACGGACACCACCTGCCGCTCCCCCCACAGCAGGTCGTAAGGGAAGGCGGGGATGTCGCTCATGTGGATGCCGGCGCACACCACCCGGCCGCCCTTGCGCACCGCTGCCAGGGCCGCGGGCACCAGCGCGCCCACCGGCGCGTAGAGAATGGCGGCGTCCAGCGGTTCCGGCGCCGGCGCGTCCGACCCGCCGGCCCAGACCGCGCCCAGGGACAGGGCGAATTCCTGCGCCGCCAAGTCATCGGGCCGGGTGAAGACATAGACCTCCGCCCCCTGCCAACGGGCCACCTGAAGAATGATGTGACCGGCGGCGCCGAAACCGTAAATGCCCAGCTTGCGGTGCGGCCCCGCCATCACCAGCGACCGCCAGCCGATCAGCCCGGCGCACAGCAGGGGCGCGGCCGTGGCGTCGTCCAGATCGATGCCGTCCAGGGGATAGACATAGCGCGCCTCCGCCACCATGAGGGTGGCGAAGCCGCCATCGCGGGTATAGCCGGTGAAGCCCGGCGCATCGCACAGGTTCTCATGCCCTGACAAGCAGTAGGGGCAGTGGCGGCAGCTGTGCGCCAGCCAGCCCACGCCCACCCTCTGCCCCACGCCAAGGCCGGACACGCCCACCCCCAGCCGATCGACGACGCCCACGACCTCATGTCCCGGTATGCGGGGCAGGCCGCCCGGTGGCAGGTCGCCGTCGATCACGTGCAGGTCGGTGCGGCAGACGCCGCAGGCATGGATGGCGATACGAACCTGATCGGGGCCCGGCTCCGGGTCCGGCAGCTCCCTCTCCTGCAAGGCACCCGACGTTCCCAACACCATGGCGCGCATGACGTCACCCCACACCGAATTTATTGGCCGCCCAGATCGCCGGCCACCCCCCAGGGAACCTCCGTCCCCCAACCCCCGCATTGATGCGGCGCAAACCGGGGGCGCCGAACGCCATTGTTGATGCACCGCACCAAGGCCGCCGCGCGCCGGTGATCTCCTACCGTCCAACAGGCACTCATGGAAATGGAGGTTCTGATGGCACACGTCGCTTTGGTCACGGGCGGGATCACCGGCATAGGGGCGGCGGTCAGCCTGGCCCTGAAGAGCGCCGGTCACACGGTGGTCGCCACTTATCCGGCGTCGGAGGAGGCCACGGCCGCCGCCTTCCGCCGGGAAACCGGCCTGGCCACCGCCGCCTGGGACGTGGCCGACTTCGTCGCCTGCGCGGAGGGCATCGCCCAGGTCACGGCCAAGCACGGCCCAGTCGACATCCTGGTCAACAACGCCGGCATCACCCGGGACGCCATGCTGCACAAGATGACGCAGGAGCAATGGCGCCAGGTCATCGATGTCGATCTGGGCGGCTGCTTCAACATGTGCCGCGCCGTGATCGAGAGCATGCGGGAACGCCGCTTCGGCCGCATCATCAACATCAGCTCCGTCAACGGGCTGTCGGGCCAGGCGGGCCAGACCAATTACGCCGCCGCCAAGGCCGGCCTGATCGGCTTCACCAAGGCGCTGGCGCTGGAAGGCGCGTCGCGCAACATCACCGTCAACGCGGTGGCGCCGGGGTACACCAAGACCACCATGGTCGAGGCGGTGCCGGCCCCCATCCTGCAAACCATCGTCGACGGCATCCCGGCCAAGCGCCTGGCCCTGCCGGAGGAGATCGCCCGCGCCGTCGTGTTCCTGGCCGCCGATGAGGCCGGCTTCATCACCGGCGAAACCCTGTCGGTGAACGGCGGGAAATATATGCAGTAGTCCACAGCACGGACGGATGAATGGAGGACGCCATGACCCTCGCGAACCCTTCCGCCAGCACGCGCCCGCGCCGCCGGCCAGGATACCGGCCGGCGGCCGCGCAGGCCCCAGGCGCCCCCCTTCCCGCCGTCCCGCAAACTGTCGTCCCGCCACCCGACGCCCCGCCCCCCATTGTCCCCCCGGCCGCCACGCCGGCACCGGACCCCGACTTCCATGCACTGGACCGGGCGTTGCGGGCCGCGGCGGCCCGGTTGACCCAGGGCCTGTCCCCCTCCGTCATCGCGGAGGCGTGGGCCGACTGGGCCATACACCTGACGGCCAGCCCGGGTCGGCGGCTGGCCCTGTCGCTGGCGGCCGCGGACGCCGCCGGACGGTTCACCGTCTGGCTGGCGGAAGCGGCGGCGGGCGGCAAGCCCGCCCCCTTGGTGGAACCCCGCGCGGGCGACCGCCGTTTCGTCGATCCCGTCTGGTCGCAATGGCCGCATGTGGCGGTGGCCCAAGCCTATCTGCTGGGGGAGGCGCTGTTGCTGGACGGGGCGCGGCGGGTGCCCGGCGTGGCGCGCCAGCATGAGAATGAGCTGAGCTTCCTGTTCAGCCAATGGGCCGACGTCCTGTCCCCCACCAATCTGCCCTGGCTGAATCCCGTCATCGTCAGCCGAACGATGCAGGAGGGCGGCAGGAACCTGGTGCGCGGCGCGATGAACTGGATGGACGACGCCAGCCGCCTGATGAGGGGGGCCCCCCCAGCGGGGGCGGAGGAGTTCCAGGTGGGGCGGGACGTGGCCATCACCCCCGGTACGGTCATCCACCGCAACCGCCTGATGGAGGTGATCCAGTATACCCCGACCACGGCGACGGTGCGGGCGGAGCCCATCCTGATCGTGCCGGCCTGGATCATGAAGTATTACATCCTGGATTTGCGGCCGGAGAATTCGCTGGTGCGGTGGCTGGTGGACCAGGGTCACACCGTCTTCATGGTGTCTTGGAAGAACCCGGACGCCGATGACCGGGACCTCAGCCTGGACGATTATCGCCAACTGGGCGTCATGGCCGCCCTGGATGCCGTCAACCGCGCCGTGCCTGGTCAAAAGGTCCACGCCTGTGGCTATTGCCTGGGCGGGACCATCCTGTCCATCGCCGCCGCCACCATGGCCCGGGACGGTGACGACCGGCTGGCCAGCCTGACGCTGCTGGCGGCGCAGACCGACTTCGCGGAGGCGGGCGACCTGATGCTGTTCGTGGACGAACGCCAGGTCAGCCTGCTGGACGACCTGATGTGGTCCCAGGGCTATCTCAGCGGCGGCCAGATGGCGGGGGCCTTCCAACTGCTGCGCCCCAACGACCTCATCTGGTCTCGCGTCATTCGCGACTACCTGCTGGGCGACCGGGAACCCATGAGCGATCTCATGGCGTGGAACGCGGACTCCACCCGCATGCCCGCCCGCATGCATGGCGAATATCTGCGCAGCCTGTTCCTGGAAAACCGCCTGTCGGCCGGCCGCTTCGCGGTGGAGGGGCGCGTCATCGCCCTGCGGGACATCAAGGTGCCCGTCTTCGCCCTGGGCACGGTGCGCGACCATGTGGCGCCCTGGCGGTCCGTCTATAAGATCAACCTGTTCAGCGACACCGACGTGACCTTCACGCTGGTGTCGGGCGGGCACAATGTGGGCATCGTCAACCCGCCGCGCGGCGAACGGGGTAGCTACCAAACCCTGACCCGCACGGCGGATGAGCGGTACATCGACCCCGACACCTGGGCGGGGCTGGCGCCGCACCATCCCGGTTCCTGGTGGACCGCCTGGCAGGAATGGCTGGCCGCCAAGGGCGATGGCACCCAGGTGGCGCCACCGGCCGTGGTGCCGGACGCGACGGCCCCCGACCTGCCCTCGCCCGGCCTGTATGTCCACCAGGCCTGATCCGGGCGTCGGATCAGGAATTGACGATGGTGCCGCCGTTGGGGTGCATCACCTGGCCTGTCATGTAGGACGCCTCGTCACTGGCCAGGAAGACATGGCAGGACGCGACCTCATTGGGCTGGCCGGGCCGGCCCATGGGGGTGTCCTTGCCATGTTCCGCCACCTTGTCCGCCACGAAGGAGGCGGGGATCAGTGGCGTCCAGATGGGGCCAGGCGCCACCGCGTTGACCCGGATGCCCGCCTCCACCAGAAGCTGGGACAGGGATCGGGTGAAGGCCAGGACAGCCCCCCGCGTGGCTGAATAATCCAACAGGTGGGGGCTGCCCTTGTACGCGGTGACGGAGGTGGTGTTGACGATGGCGCCACCGCGTTTCATGTGCTGCAAAGCCATCTTGGACATGAAGAAATAGCCGAAGACGTTGGTACGGAAGGTGCGCTCCAGCTGCTGCGCCGTCAGGTCGCCCAGGCCGCCCGTGGTATGCTGCTCCGCCGCGTTGTTCACCAGGATGTCCAGCTTGCCGAAGGTGGAGACCACCTTCTCCACCGCCTCGCGGCAAAAGCCCTCATCACCCACGTCACCGGCGATGCGGAGGCCACGGGCCCCTTCCGCCTCGATCAGCGCCACGGTGTCGGCCGCGTCCTCATGCTCATCCAGGTAGACGATGGCGACATCGGCCCCCTCCCGCGCCATGGAGACGGCGACGGCCCGGCCTATGCCGCTGTCGCCACCAGTGATCAGGGCCGCCTTGCCCTTTAGGCGGCCGGCACCCGGGAAGCGGGGCGCATAATCCGGCGCCGGTGTCATCTCGCGTTCGCGACCCGGCTGGTGGTCCTGCTGCTGCGGGGGAATGGCGTCATCCATGGTGGCGCTCCATCATCAAGGTAAAGGATATGGTGGGAACCATTGGCCGGTCCCCAGGTTCCGGCCGCCCGTCGGCCACGCCCATCCCCGGCGGAACGGGCGTGGCCCTGGGCAGTAGATGCGCCGGATCACCGATGGCCGTGCGCGGAGCCCCCCTTGCGACCCGCCTCCGCCGCCCGCGCCCGGTCATGGGCGAAGTTGCCACCGGAGGCCTGGCCACCCTTGCGACCGGCCTCGGCCGCGAGTTCACGGTCCTGCGAGAAGCTGCGCTTCTCATCCGGCACGTTCTGTCCACCCTTGCGACCCGCCTCGGCGGCAAGGCCGGCATCCTGCGAGAAGCTGCGCTTCTCATCGGGCACGCTGGAGCCGCCCTTGCTGGCGATCTCGCGCTGCTTTTCGCCATCCATCGAGGCGAAGCCGCGGCCACTGGTGCTGCTGTCCTTGGTCATGACGTCCTCTCTCCTTTGCGCATCGCGCCACCGACCCTTAAGGCTTCGGCAGCGTCCGCATACAAGGCGGGACATCGAGAGCGGTTCCCGTTTTATTTCGAATTATTATATCATTTTAATACAGACAAGAACAAGGCTCGCTTCATTCAGCAATATCCACCATTTCCACTCTATAAGCCCCAAAAGGAAAAGGGCTGGACCCACAGGCCCAGCCCCTCAACTCCGGACCGGATTCCGTTCTGCGCCGAAGCGCCGGCGGATCCGGCCCCTGGATGCCTTAACACTCGGCCTTAATGCTGGCCGCCCTTGCGGCCGGCTTCGGAAGCACGCTCACGGTCGTGGGCGAAGTTCCCGCCCGAGGCCTGACCACCCTTGCGGCCCGCCTCGGCGGCCAGCTCATGGTCCTTGGAGAAGCTGCGCTTCTCATCCGGAACGCTGGAGCCGCCCTTCGAGGCGATTTCGCGCTGCTTTTCATCATCCATCGAGGCGAACCCTCGGTTCGACGTATTGTTCGAAGTGTTGGAAGCCATAGGATCACTCCATTCTGCTTCTAGTCTGCTTCGGGATCGGTCCATCCGCCATTGGCGGAACCTGGGCCGCCGACGCGTTCTCGCGCCGGATGAATAATAAAGCCTCCAATCCGCCGTTTTGTTCCGAAGCACTCAAAGCAATTGAAGTATTGATAAGTCAAAGCTTCGCTTGTTCTTCATCTATAGTGGACCAGCGACCCACGGCCATCTCCCGCGCCTGGGACAGCGCCGCCACCAGAACGGCGAATGTGCGGGTGCGGGCCTTCTCATCCCTGGCCCGCAGCACCGCCGACGGGTGATAGGTCGCCACGCCAGGGCGGCCATCCGCCCAGGTCAGCGGGCGCCCGCCTTCCCGCACCAGGACCACCACGCGGCCCATCAGCGACCGGGTGGCCGTGGCGCCCAGGGCCACGATAACCGCCGGCTGAACCAAGGCGATCTCGCGGCTGAGCCACCAGCGGCATGCCTCGATCTCACCCTGGTTGGGTCGCTGGTGCATACGGCGCTTGCCCCGCATCTCATGCTTGAAGTGCTTCACGGCGTTGGTGACGTACAGGCGGCTCCGGTCCAGTCCTGCCTCCGCCAATGCCTGATCCAGGATGCGCCCGGCGGGGCCCACGAAGGGGTGCCCGGCCTTGTCCTCCTGGTCGCCCGGCTGTTCCCCCACCAGAACCAGCGGGGCATCCACCGGCCCGTCGCCGAACACGACCTGGGTGGCGGCGCGGTAGAGATCACAGCGCCGGCAGTCTGCGGCCTCCCCCGCCAAGCCCGCCATCTCCGCCCTTCCTGAACCCGTATTGTGTGCCATGGCCGCTGTGATCCCCTATCGCTGTCCCCTGTCGAGACGGCACCGGCACGACAACGGTGGATGGAAAGGCGGGTTCCACTGGCACCGGGGAATGCCCCCGTCGCGTCTTGCAATATCCCCTCGGGGGGGATAGGTTCGACGCCCATGCCATCCCCTGACCAGATCGACATCGCCCCATGACCCCGCTTTCAGACCTGCTGCAACAGGGCGCCGGCAACGCCTGGCTTTTCATCCCCAGCGCCATCCTGCTGGGCGCGTTGCATGGGCTGGAACCTGGACATTCGAAGACCATGATGGCGGCCTTCATCATCGCCATCCGGGGAACGGTGGGGCAGGCGGTGTTGCTGGGCCTGTCCGCCACCCTGTCCCATACATTGGTGGTGTGGGCGGTGGCGCTGGCCGGCTTGCACTTCGGCCAAAGCTGGAACGCGGAAACGACCGAACCCTATTTCCAGATCGCGTCCGGAATCCTGATCATCCTGATCGCCCTGTGGATGCTCTGGCGCACGTATCGCGCCCAGCGCGAAGAGGCGGCGCATGATCATGACCATGGGCACGCCCATAGCCACGGGCATCACCATGATCACGAGCATGATTACCCCCATCATGACCACCATGCCGAAGGCCTGACCCTGGGGGAGACGGGCTATCAGGATGCCCATGAGCGGGCGCATGCGGCCGACATCCAACGCCGCTTCGCCAACCGCACGGTGACGACGGGCCAGATCGTCCTGTTCGGCCTGACGGGCGGCCTGATCCCCTGCCCCGCCGCCATCACCGTGCTGCTGCTGTGCCTGCAGCTGAAGCAGGTGACCCTGGGCGTGGCCCTGGTGCTGTGTTTCAGCATTGGCCTGGCGCTGACCATGGTCAGCGTGGGTGCCGCGGCGGCGCTGGGCATGCGCCACGCCTCCCGCCGCTGGGGAGAGGCATTCACCACTCTGGCCCGCCGGGCGCCCTATGCGTCGGGCGCGTTGATCATCCTGGTCGGCCTCTATATCGGCTGGCAGGGATGGAGCGCGCTGGCCTGAGCCGTCAATTGGCCAGGCGCTGGATGATCAGGTCGACCAGCGCCCGCAGGCGCGGCAATCGCCGCAGGTCGCGGTGATAGCCGATCCAAGTGTCGCGACTGGGCGGCGCCTCCCCCAGATCAACCAGCGCGATGCCCGGGGTGCTGTCCCCCAGGGGGCGGGGGAGGACGGCCAAGCCACCCCCCAGCGCGCACAGGCGCGCCTGGACCTCGCGGTTGTTGCTGCGCGACACCACGGTGGCCCTGGGCAATAGGCGCGTCACCCAGCCCACGTCGGGCATGCCGCCAAAGGCCGTGTCCATCAGCACCAGACGACAACCGGCGCCATCGCCCGCCACCGGGTTCCACAAGCCCGGCTTGGCATAAAGGCCGTAGGGAATGGTCACCAGCTTGCGGGCGATGACCTCCGGTTCATCAAACGGTTTGATGCGCATCACCAGGTCCGCTTCCCGCCGGGCCAGGCTGTACAAACGCGGATCGGTCAGCAGTTCCACCGTCACGGCCGGATGCTGGGTGGCGAACTCCGCCAGCACGGGCGACAGCATGGTCACCCCGAACCAATCGGAACATGAGACACGCAGCATGCCCTCCAGCCCGCCGACGCTGCCGGCCAACTGGCGTTGCAGGGCCAGCGCCTCCTCCTCCATGCGCAGGGCCGGGCCCAGCATGGCCTGGCCCTCATCCGTCAGGATGAAGCCATCGCTGGTGCGCTGGAACAGGGCGGCGCCCACCGCCTCCTCCAGCGCCCGCAGGCGGCGGCCCATGGTCGGCTGCGTCTGACCCAGCTTGCGCGCGGCGGCACCCAAGGTACCCTCCCGCGCGATGGCCAGGAAGATGGGCAGGTCACTCCATTCCAGCACGCGCATACGCTCACCCAAACAAAACTGCATGATCTTTGTACAGTTCTTAAGATTTTCATGCATCGTGGTTGGGCGCAAGGTCTGTGGGCGCCGATGAGGGCGCCACCCGAACCGGAGCAGAACGCCATGACAACCACCATGAAAGCCGCGATCGTCGAGACGCAGAACGGCCCCTTCCGCATCACCGACATCGCCCGTCCCCAGCCGGACGCTGGCCAGGTACTGGTCCGCATCCTGGCCAGCGGCGTGAACCCGCTGGACACCAAGATCCGCGCCGGCGCCGCCGCGCATGCCCGCCACCCCCTGCCCGCCATCCTGGGCCTGGACCTGGCCGGCGTGGTCGAGGCGGTGGGCCCCGGCGTCTCCCCCTTCCGACCGGGTGACGAGGTTTACGGCATGACCGGCGGCGTGGGCGGGCTCCAAGGCTCCCTGGCCCAATACGTCGCGGTCGATGCCGATTTGCTGGCGCTGAAGCCCGCCAACCTGACGATGCGCGAGGCGGCCGCCCTGCCTCTTGTGGCCATCACCGCCTGGGAAGGGCTGGTGGACCGCGCCAAGGCGGGGCCGGGCCAGACCCTGCTGGTCCAGGGTGGCGCCGGCGGCGTCGGCCACATGGCGGTGCAGATCGGTCGCGCGATGGGCGCCACCGTCTATGCCACCGCCCATGCGGAGGACGCCGAATACGTTCGCAGCCTGGGCGCCACACCCATCGATTACGCTACCGAAACGGTGGCCGATTATGTGGGCCGGCTAACCGGCGGCAGGGGGTTTGAGCTGGTGTACGACACCAACGGCGGCGCGGTGCTGGACGCCTCCTTCCAGGCGGTGGCCCGCTTCGGCCATGTGGTCAGCGCGCTGGGCTGGGGCAGCCACGCCCTGGCCCCCTTGTCATTCAAGGGCGCCACCTACTCCGGCGTCTTCACCCTGGCCCCGCTGCTGTCAGGGGTAGGCCGGGCCCACCACGGCGAAATCCTGACGCAGGTCAGCACCCTGGTCGAGGCCGGCAAGCTGCTGCCCCGCCTGGATCCGCGCCCCTACACCCTGGACACGGTGGCCGACGCCCACGCGGCCCTCACCGACCGCAGCGCCACGGGCAAGGTCGTGGTCTCGATCAGTCGGGAGTGACAGGGCGCCGTGCCCCGGTCAGTGCCCATGCCCCTCATGGGCAAGGTGCGGGGACAGGGAGGGTGGCGTGTCGTGGGCATCCCGCGAGGGTGGGATGACGAAGAAGCCGTGGGTGCCGTCGCGGCGCAATTGCCCCACCAGGCCGTATTCCCAGTCCAGGTAGGCCTGCATCGCCTCCACCGCGTTGTCCGTGCCCTCATAGGGGCGGCGGTAGACGTCATCGGGGGCGGAGAGGTAGGCCCCCTCCCCGGTTTCCAACTGCAGGCCGGCGGCCGTCCACGCCGCCGTGCCGCCGTCCAGCACCAGCGCCGGCCGGCCGGTCAGGGCCTGGATGTCGACGGCGGCGAAGCGGGCGGCGACACCGTCGGGGGAGGTCACGACGATGGTCCGGTCGCGCGCCGCCGCCGGCAGGTCCACCGCCAGCCGCGCCCGGATGGCGAACCGGGCGCCGGGGACGCGGCCCCGCCGGTAGGCCGGGCTGGGCCCCACATCCAGGAGGGTGACGCCGCCCCCATTCGGTAGATTGGCCGCCAGCAGCCGCGCCAGGTGGGCCGGCGGGATGGCCTCAACCACCGGCAGCGGCGGCAAGGTGGCCCGCCAAGCCCCCGTGGCGGTCAAGGCGGTGGCGGGAACGTCGTCCAGCACCAACACCTCCCACCCCATTTGCGCAAGCCACGAGGCGCTCATGTCCGCCCGCACCGACAGGGTGTCGAACAGCACGATGCGGGCCCCGCGCACAGGCGCGGAATGGTCGGTTTCCTGCACCAGTTGACCGCCCGGCGCGCTGCGGAAGCCCGGCAGATGACCGGCCTGGTATTCCTCCGGTGTGCGCACGTCCAGGCGATAGAGGGTGCGCCCCCGCTCCTCCAGCGTCTCACGCGCCGCATACGGCAGGCGGCGCACGCCGGCGCGATAGGCCACGGTGCGGGCGGCCGCGCGGGCCGTCTCCCGGGCCGTATCGTCCACGTCGCCGAAGCGGCGCTCCTGCCCATGCTCAAGGCTGAAACCCGCCAGGGTCCAGCCGATGGTGCCGTTGCGCAGGGCGTAGACGGGGTTGGGCACCCCGGCGTTGCGCAGCGACTGGGCGCCGATCAGGCTGCGGGTGCGGCCAGCGCAATTGACGATGATGGTGGTGGCGGGATCGGGCGCCAGGGTGCGGGCGCGCAGCACCAGCTCCGCCCCCGGCACGCTGGTGCCGGTGGGTATGCTCATGGTGCGGTATTCCTCGAACCGCCGGCTGTCCAGCACCACCACGTCAGCCTGCTCATCCAGCAGGCCCTTGACCTCCGGCGCGCTCAGCGAGGGCGTGTGCGCCTCCGTCTCCACCAGCTCGCCGAAGGCCTTGGACGGCACGTTGACGTCGCGGAAGACCTCATAGCCGGCGGCGCGCCAGCCTTCCAGGCCACCCGCCAGCAGGCGCACGTTGGTGTAGCCCAGATCCGCCAGCCTGGCCGCCGCCCGTTCCGCCAGCCCCTCGCCATTGTCATACAGCACGATGGCGGTATCGCGCCGGGGCACACGGTCCAACACCTCCAGCTCCAGCCGCGACAAGGGCAGGTTGGCGGCGAACAGCGGGTGGGCCTGGGCGTAGGGGTCCTCCTCCCGCACGTCCAGCAGGGCCAGTTCGCGCCGGGCGATCAGATGGAGACGGACGTCGGCGGGGGAGACGGTGGCGGCGGCGGGGACGAAGGACATCAGGCGGGCTCCAGGGACGGCGTACGGGTGATGGTGAAGGCGGGCGTGGCGCCGGCGTTGCTGTAGCCGGAGATGAAGGGCTTGCGCGGCCCTTGTGCCGGATAGACCCAGCGCCGCACCTGCCCGATATCGGCGCCATAGACATGGATGCTGACCGAGGTGCGGTCCAGATGGGCATTGGTGACGCGGTGGATATCGCCCGCCTGGGGCGACAGCGTCTCCACCTCCCCCGCTTCCAAGCGCTGCTTGGGACCGACGGCCACCAGCTCATCGCGCGATCCCACGACGAAGCGCTGGGAATACTCGGCCCCCCGCAGGACGCCGACCAGCCCCCAGACGGTATGGTCATGCACCGGCGTCTCCTGCCCCGGCCCCCAGACGAAGCTGACGACGGAATAGCGCCCATCAGGGTCGGCATAGAGCAGGAACTGGCGATACCTTGCCGGATCGGGCTCGGCATAGGCGGCCGGCAGCCAGTCGTCCTGGGCCACCAGCTCCGCCAACGCGTCGCGCGCCTGATCCAGCAACGCGCCCTCGGGCAGACGCTGGTCCACCAGGGTATCCAGCCGGCCGATGAAGGCGCGCAGCCGCGCCGGTGCCTCGGGGTTGGTGGTCTCGCTCATCTCGTCCCTCCGCCTGGTGACATCAATGGATGGGTGGACAGCAACCCTAGCCTGGATAATTCACCAGGGTTGGCGGGCATAGGCTAAGGCCCTGGAATCACGTAGGATTCGATTGCTGAGGCCGAACCTGCTGTTTCCGG
>NZ_VITR01000003.1:355880-496921 GCF_007827955.1 Nitrospirillum pindoramense | reverse complement strand
CTCCGGAAACAGCAGGTTCGGCCTCAGCAATCGAATCCTACGTGATTCCAGGGCCTTAGCCTATGCCCGCCAACCCTGGTGAATTATCCAGGCTAGGTCGCTCCCCAGGGGCACCAGGGCCGCCAAGGGGGACTGGGCCGTTGTCGTTTGTCCAGGTTGTGCTTGCAGAGCCGCCACTTGGCCGGCCACCGGTGCCACCATGACATAGTTCCGGTTGACAGCCAGTTGAGCCAGGGCCTGATCCAGCTCACTGCGGACGCTGCGCAGCTGCGCCAACTTGTCCGCTCGGTCCGCCGGCAAGTTGGTCAGTTGTGACTGTGCGTCTCGCAAATCGCCCTGGCGGGATTCCCGTTGTCGATCCAGGTCGCGGAGGGTGCCTTCTTGCGCCAGCACTTGCTGCTTGCGCCGCGATAGTTCCAGGCGTGTGCCGTTGCCATTTGCCTCCAGCTCGGCGTATCGGTGCACGTCCTCCCGCTGCAATACTTGCAGGTCGCGCTCCGATGCCAACCGTTGGTCCAAGCTTGCCAATTCCTCCCTAATGCCCTTGATGCGCGCGGCCAGCCGCCGGCCTTCCTCCGCGTAGCGGGTTTCGGCCGCTGTGATCTGGATATCGGTTTCGTGGATGCGCGCCTGCGTCTCAAGGCGCAGCTTCTCGCCCACGGGGCCATCCGAACCCGCCGTCTCCAGGGACAGCTCAACAAGGGGTTGGTCCTGGATAACCATGTCCCCCTCACGAACCAGCACGCGGACAACCGTGCCGCCCTTGTTGGCATAAACTTGTGCGAGGCCGCCTGTGGGCGCGATGTAGCCCTGAACCGTCTCTGTACGGGCGTAACTTCCAGTGCAGGCGTAGATCACCCCGATCAGGGTGAACAGGAACAAGGCTGCGGTGATGACGCCATGATGCACGGGCTGTACGATGATGACATCGCCCAGCAGTCGCCGACGGCGATGCTCAATGGCAGCGGTTCGAAACAGGGACTGAATAGGTTCGGCCATGATATTTCGCCCGGATGGAGCTATCGGCGGACGCTGACCGTTTCCCGGTAATCGTCCCTTACCTTATCCAGGAAGGCCGCGATCTCATCCCGGCTTGTCGCGCAGGTCGCGCCCGAATATAGGCTGATGAATTCCCGCTGGACGACGATCTCTGTTCCCACCTTTTTCCAGCGGCTGCGAAATACCAGATCCCGTTTTGTGTAGTCCTTGTCTTCTGGTAGGGAACGGATCTCGGTTCCCGGCGGCATTTTCAGCCTTAATTCCTCAACTTGGCGGCCTGGCAAACAATGGTCAGTCGATGCTGTCGCGCTGGCCAGGTCGCCAACCAGGTAGTCACCTGGCCGCGCCGCGAAACGGACGCCCTTTACGGGGGAAATGCGGCTGGCCTTTGCGACTTTCGTATCAGCGCCCGTTTCAAACGTCGCGCTGATTTCCAGATCGGAAGAAGCCGTTTCCGCCGGCGCCGGAAACGTGATGCGGGAATCCTGGTGCGGGGTCATCACCTCCACAATGTCATCGCCCACGGCGGCGTCTTGCGCTGGCATAAGGTCCCGCAGGCGCAGACGCAGGTCGGCATCGAAATAGCCGGTTGCCTTCGCGGACGTTTGGCCGGTGATGGAGCCGTCTTCCCTGACTTCGGCGCGGGTCTCCAAACGGATTTCGTTGGTCCCAGGGATGGTGTCGGGAATGCGTGATTGACGGGAGCCGCCCGCCGTCAGAATCAACACGGGTTTGCCCAACGCACTGGACGCCAGGTTTCCCAACGGGGTGCCGTCCAGATCGGGATCGATGAAGCGATCCTGATCCGGCAGATAGACAAGCATGTGGTTATAGTCGTCGATAACCGGAATTGGGGAAACAGTGGCACGGCTGCCGACCAGCGCCATGTTCGCGTTGATACCTATAGCATTCAAGGTTGTGACCAAAAGATATGATTTGTCTTTACAGTCCCCATACCCTGTTTTCTTGATATCTTCTAATGGCCTTGGAATATATCGCCCGTCCAAGATATATTTGCCGTTATCATTTATTTTAGTCGATGCGAAGGCATAAAAATTTTCAAGGAGGCTGGACGTGCCGCTGGGGGCGGGATTTTCGGTGGCCCCAGTCGCGCCGTCCGCTATAGTCGCCACGGTTGCCAGGTAGGCGTCCCCCAATTCGCGGTCGGTCTTAAACGTTGAAAGCGCCAGGAAGGCGCTGCTCCCCTTGCCCTCGACTGTACCATGAAAATGCAAGCGCGCGGTACCGCCCTCCACCCTTCGATCCAGATCGAACCCCGATGTCGCCGTGTGAACCGGCAGATCGGCAGGAGTTATGACGCTGATATCGTAGACGCAGTCGTTCCCGTTGCCGATTATCAGCGACTGCAGGTTCTTTCTGGTGCTGAATGAATCCTTAATTTCGCTGGTGCTGTTTTCCGTCGTTATTTCAAAGATGACTCTGTCGCCTGGCCGGACTCCGCTGAATGGAATGGTGAAGAATTTAATCCCCATGTCCTGGCGGTTGGCTTGGGTGGTGGCGCCTTGTTGTATTCCAATTTCCCGTACATCGATCTCACGGCGGGTGCCATCCTTGCCGACCGCCGCAGCGTAAGAGAGACGGCACGTCGATCCCTTGGTCTGTGTGCACCGGGGGGTGATTTCGTTCAGGAGGGGGACGCCTTCCTGGTTCAGGACAGCCACCGTCCAGCGGATCCTGGTGTTGACGGCTTTCGCCCGGGAAAGCGAAATTTCCATGTCGACAGCCTTGGTGGAAAGCCCGCCCGCGAATTCGGACGCTTGGGACGTGTCGGCGATAAACGCCGACACGACAGCGCAAAACACCGACCAACATTTATTCTTGAATGGGTTTTTCATCAGCTCGGAACCCTAGACGTGACGTCATATCCGGACCATATGGGGCCGCCGCAGAATTCAATAATCCTGATTATGGCATGGATGACTGGCTCTTTCGCGCCACCCGACACAAAGTGGTTGAATTCTTTTGTGAAGTTATCGAGCAAATCAATTCCTGCAACATTTATTATCCGAGATAATAATTTTCCCTTGTATGACTTCATGCCTTTTTTCATGAAAAAAAGATCACATATACTTTCATACGCGCACGTCATTATAGATAAAACGTCATCTCTGCTTTGATTTGATATACATTCAAGAACAATGGAAGTCGCGTTGGCTCGAGCGTAGTATAATTTATCCTCGTATTTTCCGCGATAAGCCATCGCTAGGCTGGCGGACTCCCTTATTTTCTTGTAAATCTCAAAATCGCCGGAAAAGAATTCAGATTCAATCATGCCTTTTGCAAACAGTGTATTGCGCAATGGAATGGAAAGATTGATTATTTTCAGCATTGAATCAAGGCTGAGAACATGGCATTCAATGGGTATGCCTAAATAGACAAGGCATGATTTTTTCATGTCGACAATATCTTTAATAACAACAATATCAATATCAGATAGAGATTTTGCTGTTCTTTTTACATAAGAACCATAGATCAACGCGCATCGGGCGTCAGGATGTTTTTCCTCGATATAGGCGCCGACGACGGCATCAATATCGGAACGATCCAGCGGGCCTGAAAGGACATCCGGCCGCAACCCTGGCAATGCCTGCGCGATGAAACGGTCAATGATCTGGGATTCGGTCATGATGAAGGCCTGGTTCGGTCCATGGTTGGTCGCCGTCGTACGTGGCGCACAGGAAATAGGGGGCATCCTGGCTGGATGCCCCCCGCAGTGCTCAGCTGAACTGGCGCCAGATCCAATCCCAGGCATCCGACAGCCACTGGCCGACATCCAGGAATTCATTACCCAAGGCGGTACCGATGGCGGCGCCGGTAGCACCACCGATGGCCCCGCCAATCGCCCCACCCACGGCGCCACCGATCTCGTCGCCACCAGAAATCAGGTCCATCTCTTCAACAGTAATGTCACGCATTTTCTTCCCTCTTGGATAATATTGTTAGGTATTGGATTTCATTTTCCTTTTAGCGGTGCGTGTTCTTGATCGTCCTCCATCCTGGTTTTGGGGGGGGCATGGGGATGCGGGAACTGCATCCTCATGCGGATGGCTCTGTCTGGACCGCTTTGGTGGCCGCCGCCGCAGGGGCGGAAACCTCCTGGATGCGCCCGCCCTCTACAGCGAAAATGCGGTGCGCGCCCATAATGGCGGTGGAGCGATGCGCGACCACGACACGCGTGATCGACAAATCGGCGAACGCGCGCATCACCTTGCGCTCCGCCAGCATGTCGAGATTAGCAGTGCCCTCATCCAGGAACAGGAAGGTCGGCTGACGATACATGGCGCGGGCTAGCAGCACACGCTGGCGCTGACCGCCCGACAGCGTTGAGCCGAGGTCGCCCACCAGGGTCATGTAGCCCATGGGCATGCGTGTGATCTCGTCGTGGAGCGCGGCCAGCTTCGCCACCTCCTCAACCCGCTCGAGGTCCATTTCCGGATCAAAAAAGGCGATGTTGTCGGCAATGGTGCCGGCGAAGAGCTGGTCGTCCTGCATCACCACACCGATATGCTCACGGTAAGAACGCAGGCCGACGGTGCTCAGGGGGAGATTATCCACTAGGATGTCGCCTTCGGTGGGCGGATAGAGGCCCATGAGCAGTTTCAACAGGGTGGATTTCCCACCCCCGGACGGTCCAACGAAGGCAATAAATTCGCCAGGCCGTATGGTGAGGTCCACGTCGCGCAGGACCCATGGCTCATGCTCGGCGTAGCGAAAGGAAAGACCGCGCACAGCCAGGGAACCGGAAAGCGCACGCCCGCGCTCCCCCATTTCATGGGCCAAGCCGGCTTCCGGATCTTGGTGGATGGCGTCGGCCAGCCGCTCAAGGTGCAGGCCCAGCATGCGGAACTTGAAGTATTGCGTCACCAAGGACTGGGTCGCGGTGCCGAATTGCCCCCGGTAAGACTGAAAGGCCAGCAGCATGCCCAGCGTCATGTCCCCAGCGATGACCGCTTGGGCGCCGAGATAGAAAACCAATAGCGTTTCCGCCCCCGAAAGAATGGACAGGCCCGCGGCGCCGTGCATGCCGATCTTTTGGGTGCGGATGTTGTTGTTGACGCTTTCCGCGTAAGCGTTCTGCCAAACGGCGTGGCGTTCCCGTTCCCGTCCAAAAAGCCGAAAGGTGCGGGCGCCGCGTATGGTCTCAAGGAGAATGCTGTCGACCTTCGCCTGATATTGGATGCCCTCATTGGTCAAGCGCCGCAGCCACGGGAAGGTGCCGAGACGGACACTGACGAACAGCGTGAGTGAGGTGAAGACGACGCCGGCTAGCAGCGGGGAATAGACGAACATCACTGCTAGCGTGATGATCGCCATCACCCCGTCCAACGCCACCGAGATCACGCCCCCCGTCAGCAGATCCTGCACCGGCTGCAAGGAATTGAAGCGGGACACGATGTCGCCCAGCCGCCGCTTCTCAAACCACGGTACTGGCAGCCGCAGCGCGTGGCGCAGCAAGTTTCCCCGCATTTGGAATGTCAGCAGCGTGCCGAAATGCATCTGCACATAGCCGCGCAGCAGCGTCGTCCCCGCCTGGATCAGCAGGAGAAGGCCGGCACCGATGACGATGATGTTCAACAGGTCCAGGTCGCCCTTGGCGATCGCGTTGTCTACGATCATTTGGTTGACCAGAGGCGACACCAAGCCGAACAGTTCCAGCAGGGCTGATAGCGCCAAGATTTGAATCAGACTGGGGATGAAGCCCGCCGCCTTGGACCACAGGTCGGCCAGGCGCACCCGCTCCACCGTTGTCCGTTTCTGGAAGTTCGCCGCCGGGGTCAGTTCAAGCGCCACACCGGTAAAATGTTTGGACACCTCAGCCAGGGACAGGCGTTGCAGGCCGCTGGCGGGGTCTTGCACCTCCACCCAGCGGGAAGACACCCGGCTCAAAACGACATAGTGCGTCAGGTCCCAATGCAGGATGCAGGGGCGTTTCAGCTTGGACAGATCATCAAGGTCAAGGCGGAGCGGCCGACCGGTGAAGCCCATGGTGTCGGCTATGGCGATCAATGTTTTGAGTGTCGTACCCTTCAGCGATACCGCATGCCGTCTCCGCAGCTCTGACAGCGTAACCCGGTGGCCGTGATATCCCACCACCATAACCAGGCAAGCCAGGCCGCACTCCGCTGCCTCGGATTGTAGAACGGGGTCGATCAGCGGGCGATGATGTAGGGAAAGGCGCTGCAACGGCGAATCCGAACGGTTGTGTATGGTCTCTGTTCCGAATTGGAAACAACATTTCCCATTTCGGGCCACGATCGGTCGGACTAGGCCAATTAGGAGCAATTCTGTCAATGACGATTTGCACCTAATGCAATAACTAAAATTTTAGACACATCAATACAGTTGTATTATTGCAATATTGTATTAATTATCAACGGCTTAGCGGCTCCTATGTCACGGTGACCAGAGGCGCCCTATCCTTTAGGATGGATATGGATAATATATAATCTGGCGAACGTACTCTTGAAGCGCTCTACACTAGTAGTTCCCACCTATTTTTGGTGTCGCTTCTTATGGAGTGAGTCGCGGAGAGCAGGCTATCGATAATTATTGCTGGTATATTACGGACATGCTGGTGAGTACGCTTATGCCAGCGGCTATCTCGCCGCTAATACCAAATAGCGATGATCCTGACCTATGGCTAGGTCCCTCGTCCTCAATCGCCGGCGCCGCCATCCGGCGGCTTGGCTTCCGCGCTTCACGGCGCGCGGCGGCAGTCGCCGCCGATACCAAGGAGCGATGAATGGAAATCATCGCTCCTTGGTATAACGCTTGTTCGTATAGGCCGGTCGTCCAAGGCGCCCAAGCGCGCTGAAACCGCGCAATGGCGTGGCCGCGCCGTGATGGCCGCATCGCCGGCTCTGGCGCTACCGTTCGCATTCACGGGGGAACCGCGGCTGACCACGCTCAAGGAGGTGTCTGGCTTCTTGGACACACTTCGGGTCAAGGATGTGACTGAACGCTGCCGGCACGCCGGAACGCAGGGCGGCGGGGCGGCGCTGGCCGCCCCGCCGGCTCCCGGTCTTACTCCGCCGCCCCCGGTGCCGCCGCCTTGACGAAGTGGCGGACGTCGTCGGTCAGCTTATCGAGGGCGGCGCGGTTCAGGTACATCATGTGCCCGGCCTCGTAATAGCTGAAGGTCACGCGATCGGTGGGGACGCCGTTGGCGTTCATGGCGTTCTCGTTGGAGAAGAAGGGCACGCAGATGTCGTACCAGCCGCCGGCCATGAACACCTTCAGCTTGGGGTTCTGGCGCATGGCGTCGCCGTACCAGGGCGCCACGTTGGCGTAGCCGCCGCCCTCATCCCCCCAGGTCTTCCAATCCCAGTTCTTGCCCACATCGCCGCTGGTCCGATACTCTCGGTCCATCTTGATGTTCAGGTCGCTCAGCAGATAGCTCTGCAGCGTGGTGGCGAAGGCGGCGCCGACGCCGTAGCCCGAGGGATCGCTGTCCACCGTGTCGCCGGCCGAGTCATATTCCTGCCCGGTGTAGCGGCCGTCGTAGATGCCGACGACCTTGCCCTGGTCGCGCAGCAGTTCCTTGGCGAAGCGCACGTCGCGGACGCGCAGGTTGGTGCGGTCGAGATAGGCGGGCGACAGGCCGGTGAAGCGCGACAGCTTGTCGATCACGCCCTTGCGCTCGGCCGGGCTCATGCGGTTGCCCTTCAGCAAGGCCACCGGATATTCCTCCACCGCGAACTTGCGCACCTGGTTCATGAAGGCGTCGAACCCCATGGAGGTGTCGGCGATCTTCTTGTGGTACCAGGCCACGGCGGCATAGGTCGGCAGGAAGGCCGGGTAGGGCACGTCGTTGCCGCGGTTGAACTCGAACGCGCCGTAGTCGACGGCGCCGGAAACGACGATCAGGCCGTTCAGGCCCACGGGCGCGCCATTCTCCAGCAATTCGGGCAGCAGGGCGCCGATGCGCATGCCGCCGTAGCTTTCACCGCCGATGAAGACGGGGGAGTTCCAGCGCTTGTGGTCGGTCAGCCATCGCCGCATGAACTGGGCGATGGAATGGGCGTCCTGCTTCACGCCGTAATAGTCCTTCTCATCCCCCTTGGGCAGGATGCGGCTGTAGCCGGTGCCCACCGGGTCGATGAATACCAGGTCGGCCACGTCCAGCAGGCTTTGCGGGTTGTCCTTCAGGGGGTAGGGCGGGCTGCCGGCGTTGGTCGCGTCGCTGGGCACGTCCACGCGTTTGGGTCCCCAGGCGCCCATGTGCAGCCACAGGCTGGCCGAGCCGGGGCCGCCGTTGAACAGGAAGATGATGGGGCGTTGCGTCGCGTCCTTCACCCCCTTCTTCACATAGGCGGTGGAGAAGACGGTGGCCGCGTCCTCCTCCTTGTCGTTCACCAGGTGGGTTTCGCCGGCCAGCACCTGGTAGTCCACGCGCTTGCCGTTGAAGGTGCCGCTGCGGTCGATGGTGAAGTGCTTGGGCGTCCAGTCCTTATCGGCACCGGCCTTGTCGCCCCCCGCCTTATCATCGCCCTTGGCTTGATCGGCCGCCGGTTTGTCGCCGGCGTTGGCCGGCGTGCTGGTGATGGCCATGTGGGTGGTGAGCAAAATCAAGGCCGTGCCGGTCAGCAAGGCCGCCAGCTTCCACTTCGGTGTGGACATATGTTGGAACCCCCATAACCCCTGGTTTCATTGTTGCCCGGCGTCCGGTGCTTCCCCGCAGTACCGGCCCGGGCTTGGGTGCAGTCTAGACACGAGCGAGGCTTGCGGGCAAAGGTCCCGTCTGTCGCGGGGCCGAAAAGCGGTCCGCTTCGTAAGGCGATGACTGGCCCTGGCAATTTTGCAAGCGGGGCCCACATTAGGGTGGGGCTGGAAGCCGGCCCCATGATTTAGGGTCCGTGATCCTGGGGGAGAGAAAATGTTCGGTCGGTTTGGTTCGCGTGCGGTCGCCGCGGTTCTGGCGGTGTCCCTGGCCTTGGCGCCCTTGGCCGCCGATGCCCGCCCGGGCCGCAGTTCCAGTTCCGGCAGCCGGGGCAGCCGGACCTACACCACGCCCGCCAACCCATCGGTGACGGGCCAGCCCATCCAGCGCAGCATCACCCCGCCGCCGGCCGCCGCCCCCGCGGCGCCCGCGGCCCCGGCCTATCAGCCGCGCCCGGGCTTCCAACAGCCGTTTGGCCAGCCGGGATTCGCCCAACCGGGATTCGCCCAGCCCAGCTTCACCCAGCGCCACCCCTTCCTGTCGGGCATGATGGGCGGTTTCCTGGGCGCCAGCCTGTACAACTCGCTGTTCGGTCACCACGGTTATGGCGCCGGTGGCGATTATGGCAGCGGCTCGGGCGGCGCGCTGGGCGGCCTTCTGCGGCTGCTGATCATGGCCGGCATCGTCTATCTGATCTATCGCCTGATCCGCATGGCCATCAGCGGTCCGCGCCCGGCCTCGGCCTCGGGCATGACGTATGAGATGTTCCCCCCGCAGGACGCCCCCTACAACGCGACTCCCTTCGGCGGTGGCTACAATCAAGGGGGCGCGTCCGTTCCGCCGCCGCCGCCCGTCCCCGCCATCGGCGTGCAGATGCAGGGCCAGGACCTCTCGGCGTTCGAACAGATCCTGACCGGCATCATGGACAGCTGGAGCAAGGGCGACCTGACGGCCCTGCGCCGCCACCTGACACCGGAAATGCTGTCCTACTACGGCGAGGAGATGACCGAGAACCAGAGTCGCGGTGTGCGCAATCTGGTGGCCGATGTGCACCTGGTGAAGGGCGACGTGGTGGAAAGCTGGCATGAGGACGGCCGCACCTACTGCACCGCCCAGCTGCGCTGGCGCGCCCGCGACTGGACGGTGGACGAGACCACCGGCCGCGTGGTGGCGGGCGACGACCAGCGTCCCGAAGAGGTTCAGGAGCTGTGGACCTTCGTGCGGGCGGATGGTGGCCGCTGGCTCTTGTCGGCGATCCAGCAGGTCTGAGGCGTCGGGCCTTTCAGCGTACGCTGGCCGCCAAGGCGGCCAGCGCCCCGGTCAGGGCGCCCAGGGCGGACCGGCACGCGCTCTCGTCCTGGCGCCGCAGGGCCGTCTCCGCCTCCGCCGCGGCCGCGGCCACCGGGGGGACGGCCACCTGTTCCGCCGCCGCGTTCAAGGCGAGCAGGTGGGCGGACGCCGCTTGCCAGTCCTGGCGGTTCACCGCCTCGAAGATCGCCGACACCGTTTCCCCAAACTGGCCAATCAGGCGTCGCAGCAGGGTGATGTAAAGGTCCCAGTCGTCGGCCAGGCCCAACTGGGCCAGACGCTGGTCGATATCGGGCACCAGCGCGCGCAGGCGGCTGGCGATCTCCTCGGCGGTGCCGTGGGCGTCTGACAGGTGACGGCGGATGGTGGCCACCAATCCCTCCAGATCGAAGGGCTTGGTCAGGAAGTCGTTGATGCCGGCCTCGTACGCGCGGGCGCGCTCCGCATCCAGTACGCCGGCGGTCAGGGCGATGATGGGCAGGGCCGTCAATCCCAGCTCCGCTCGAATCAAGCGGGTCGCCTCATAGCCGTCCATCACCGGCATCTGCATGTCCATCAGCACCAGGTCGAAGTCCCGAGGCGTGGCACGCAGCCAGTCGACGGCCTGCTGCCCATCGCCGGCGATGGTGACGGTCGCCCCCTCCGACTGCAGCAGCAGGCGGCCGACGTCCTGGTTGATGGCGTTGTCCTCCACCATCAGCAGGCGCATGCCGTCCAGGCGCTTGGGTCGTTGGCGCCCGCCGGCTTCGGCCGGCCTCGTCGGGCGCGCCGGTGCTTGTGTCGCGGCCGGTTCCGCCACCCGCACCGGCACCGTGAACCAGAAGGTGCTGCCCGCGCCGGGCTGGCTGTCCACGCCGATTTCCCCACCCATCAGGTCCACCAGCCGCTTGCAGATGGCCAGGCCCAGGCCGCTGCCGCCATAGCGGCGGGTGGTGGAGGTGTCCGCCTGGGTGAAGGCGCTGAACAGGGTGGGGATGATCTCGCGGGGAATGCCGATGCCGGTATCGGTGACGGCGAAGCGCAGGACGGCCTGGTCCAGGGCGGGCCGGCCGATGAGGTCGATGGTCATCGCCACGCTACCCGCATGGGTGAACTTGATGGCGTTGCCCAAAAGGTTCAGCGCCACCTGTTGCAGCCGCAGGCGGTCGCCCACCACCGCCGCCGGCACGTCCGGCGCGATCTTGGCCGAAAGGGCGAGCTTGCGTTCATCCGCGCTGACCGACACCAGCGACAGCAGCCCATCCACCAAATCCTGCAGCCGGAACGCCGCATGCTCCAGGTCGAGGCGGCCGGCCTCGACCTTGGAGAAGTCCAGGATGTCGTTGATGAGGTCCAGCAGGCTGCGGCCGGCGGCGGCGATCTTGGTCACGAAGTCCCGCTGCTGGGGGCCCAGGTCCAGATCACCCAGCAGATGGGTCAGGCCCAGGATGGCGTTCATGGGCGTGCGGATCTCGTGGCTCATGTTGGCCAGGAAGTCGGTCTTGGCGCGGCTTGCCGCCTCCGCCGCCGTTTGCGCCGCCACCAGGGCCGCCTCGCGGTCCCGCATCTCGGTGATGTCCCAGTTGACGCCGATGATGCGCACCGGCCGGCCCTCGGCGTTCTTTTCGGTGATCGACGCGGCCTTGACGTGACGCAGGCCGCCGCCGGGCCGCCGGATGCGGAACTCGATATCCAGATCGGCGTTCCCCTGCACGACACGCCGGAACTCGGCTTCCACCCGGGCGATATCGTCCGGGTGGCACTGCTCGCGCCAGACGGTGGGGCCGTGGCCATGGGTAGGGGGCCTTCCGTACAACTGGAACATCTGCTCGTCCCAGTCCAACTGTCCGCTGGCGACGTCATATTCCCAGATGGCGATGCCGCTGGCCTTGGTCGCCAGCGCCAGCCGCGAGGATGTCGCGCGCAATTCCCGCTCGGCCCGCTTCAGCGGCGTGACATCGGTCACCAGGACATAGAAGCCCTGGACCGCGCCCTCGTGATCCACGTCGGGCATATAGTGGATCCAGCTGTCGGTGGGACGACCGTCCCGCCGCGTCAGCGTCCGCTCGAACCGTTGGGTTTCGCCGCGCAGCGCCCCGTCCATATACGGCTTGTTGGCGGCGAAAAGCTCGGCGTCCAGCAGGGCCATGGCGCTTTGGCCCAGGATTTCCTCCGACGTCTTGCCCAGCCATTTGCGATAGCGGTCGTTGGCGAAGCGGCAGCGCAGGTCCTTGTCCCAATAGCCGACCATGCCGGGGATGTTGTCCGCGATGGCGCGGATGAAGCGCTGGCTGGCGCGCAGGGCCTCTTCCGCGCGCAACTGTTCCGTCACGTCACGGCCCGACCCGCGATACCCGACGCAGGCGCCTGCCGCGTCCAGGATGGGGGTGCCGCTGATGACGATGTGGCGCAGGGCCCCATCCTCGCCCGCCAGGTCATAGGCCAGGTCGCGGAAGGGCACGCCACGCCGCACGCAATCCTCGTATTGGTCCAGCCGGGGGTCCGAGGACAGGTCCCGGCGGGTCTTGCCGATCAGGCCGCGGTGGTCCTGCCCGATGCGCGAGACGCCCTGTGACATGGCGGTGAAGCGGCCGTCCCGGTCGGTTTCCCAATACCAGTCGGTCGACAGTTCCGTCAGCGTCTTGAAACGCTCCTCGCGCTGGGCCAACTCCGCCGTGCGGAGGCCGACCTCCCGCTCCAGCAGTTCGGTCTGGCGGGCCGCTTCCCGGGCGGCGGCGTGGCGGCGCGTCAGGTTCACCAGGTAGAAGTGCAGCAGCAGGGCAAGGAGGATGCCGCCCGTCGTGACCTGCGCCGCCGCCAGCAGGGGCGGGGTGAGGTTCAGGGCGCGCAACAGCACCGGGGTCGCCTGGAAGCGGATCAGCCAGTCGCGGCCGAAGATGGCCAGCTTCTCTTCATGGACCAGGGCGTCGACCACGCCGCCGGGCAGGGTGGGGGTTTGGTAGAAGGGGGCGGTGTGCGGATCTTCGGTGATGTCGCTCACGCTGAATCCGACGTCGGCGCGCATGAGTTCCGATCCTGCAATCATCCGGCTGATGAGGAAGGGCGTGTAGGACCAGCCCACTGTCGCGGCCTGGCGCGCGTCGGCGTCGCCCAGGTCGGCGCCTTGCCGGTAGATCGGCAGCAGCAATAGGAACCCGCCCGCGTCGCCCGGCGCCTGCACCAAGGAAATCGGGGCGGTCAGCCGGGGTTCACCCGACCGCATCGCCGCGATGGCCGCGGCATGGCGGGCGGGTTCGGAGGCGATGTCCAGGCCCACGGCGTTGATGTTCGCCGCCTCGGGCTCGATGAACTGGATGACGGCATGCTCCGCATCATGGGGGCGCAGCTCGCGGATGCGGAAATCGGGGCGCCCATCGCGGTGTTGCCGCGCGATGAAGGACGCCTCCTCCGCTACGGGCACCCGCCGGATGATGCCGAAGCCCATGGCGCCGCGGAACTCCGTCGCCAGGGACCGCGTCGCCGCGTAGCTGCGGAACTGGGCGAGGGTCAACGCCTCCGGTCCGCCGGCCACGACGGCGGCGCCGCGAGCACCGCGCAGGCCATATTGGTACAGCATTACCTGTTGACGCAGATCCTCCGCCATCTCGCCGGCCCGCGCGGTCAGGCTGTCTGTCGCCAGGGTCTGATTATGGGTGGCCATGAGCCGGGCGGCGACCAGCCCCCCCACCACGCTGAGCGCCAGGAGAAGAAGTGGAACAAGGATGGTCAGCCGCATGGGACGGCCCGCCCACGATGCGATCATCTTGTGTCGCCAAGGCGGGGCGGCGGGGGTGACGCCGACACCGCTGGGCAATGACGGCGAATTCCGCAAAAACATCCCGACCTCACGATTCTCCGGCGTCCAGCTTGCATCGTCGGCCTTTAGGAATCGTTATCATCACCGCCGCCCACGGCAAATCTATGCTTAAAGGTATTTCCCGGATGTGTTGTGGGTTTTGCTATGCGACGGATCGGGGCGGGCGGCCCTCAGGCCGCCTTCGCCCCATACCGCGCCACCAGCGCGTCCACCGCCTGGGCGACGTCGTCGCTCATGCGGAACTGGATGCGGGTGGTGTCGCCTTCGTGGCTGGTGACCCGGCCCCGGAAGCGGCTGCCGTCCACCAGCACCTCGACCTCACGGCCCGGGGCGCCGACCGTCGGACCCTGGAGCGCGCAGCCGCCGCGTCCGATATTGAGCAGCCGATGCGTGGCGGCCCCGGCGGACAGGACGCCCGGCACGCCCACATGGACAGGGAGATCCAGGTCGTAGCGTTCGAATTGGCGCCGATCATCCGCCGTCTGCATGGCCGTCAGGAAATGTTCCACGTCGGTACGCAGCTGTTCCGACTGCCGTGACAGTTCGTTGGCCGCCCCCAGCAGTTGGTCGGACGCCTCCTTGGTGAATTCCGCGCTGTCCCGCACCAGCGCCAGGGAGTGGGTCACCTCGCGCGTGCGGCTGGCGGCCTCCGTCACGTTGCGGCTGATCTCGGCGGTGGCGGCGCTCTGCTGGCTGACGGCGGCGGCGATGGCGCCGGTGTTGCCGTCGACGATGGCGATGGTGGTGGCGATGCGGTTGATGATGCCGATGGCGTTCTCGGCCGCCGCCTTCACCCCGCTGACGCGGGCCTGGATATCGTCCGTCGCCTGCGCCGTCTGGTTGGCCAGGGTTTTGACCTCGGTCGCCACCACGGCGAAGCCCTTGCCCGCCTCGCCGGCGCGGGCCGCCTCGATGGTGGCGTTCAGGGCCAGGAGGTTAGTCTGGGCCGCGATGGACTGGATGAAGCGCACGACCTCGTTCACGCTGTCCGCCACCGTGGCCAGTTCACCCACCACGTCGCGCGCGTGCTCCGCCTCCTGCACCGCCGTCTTGGTGGTGACTGCGGTCTGTTCCGCCTGGGCGCCGATCTCGTTGCTGCTGGCGGCCAACTGCTCCGTCGCCACCGCCACCGTTTCGGTGTTGTCGGTGGCGCGGGCGGCGTTGTCGTCGGCAACCTGGGTGCGGCCAGCGGTATTGTCGGCCTGACTGGCCAGTGAACCGGCGGTCGCCTCCAATTCCGTCGCGGCGGCGGCCATGCCGCGCAACTCGGCGCTGATGGCGGCCTGGAAGTCCCGCGTCAGGGTTTCCAGCGCCTGCTGGCGGCGCAGCCGCTTTTCCTGTTCCTGCGCCTGAGCCGCTTCCAACTCGCGGTTGCGCAGGGCGTTTTCCTTGAAGACGACCAGGGCGCGGGCCATGGCCCCGACCTCATCCCCGCTGTCGGCATGGTCGATGGCGGTGTCCAGGTGGCCTTCGGCCAGACCCGACATGGCGCCGGTCAGATCGCTGAGCGGGGTGATGACGAAGCGGCGCACCACCAGGTAGACGCCGGCGCCGCCCGCGGCGAACAGCGCCAGCGAGATCAGCAGCACCCGCAACTGCGTGGCCTTGAACCCACCGATCCGGGCCTTCAGCAGCCGCTCCAGATCCGTTGACGCGGCCGTGTACAACGCGTCCTGAGCCTTCAGCGCTGCGGCGGTGTCGGCATCGGTGACCGCCCCCTTTTCCGCCCCCACTGTCACCACGGCGGCGGCCTTCTGCGTGGCGGCCACCGGGGCCGTCAGCGCCTTCTTTACGCTGCCGTCCGCGTTGCCGCCATAGGCCGAGGTGGCTGAGGAATCGAGGCCGGTCAGCAGGGACTTCACCCCGCCCAGGGCAACGAACAGGTCGACCTTGTTATCGCCGGCCTGATGCGTCACGGCGCGCAGACCCGTGGTCTGGTCCTGCAGGTCGGGCAGTTTCACCAGCACGATGTCCATGACGTAGAAACTGTCCAGGTCCGGATCCAGGATCAGGTTGGACTTGTCGCCGATCTGGGCGATCAGGGCCCGCAGCGCCGCGCGGGTGGCGGCGCCGCCGGCCCCATCCTTCTTGCCCCCATCCTTCTTGTCCAGGGTGGCCACCAGGTCGTTCACCTTGTCGGCCGTCTCCATCTCCTGTCCCCAGTCCGCCTGCAGCTGGCGCACCGTTGCCGCCAGCGCCGTCGTATCCGGGGCCGCGCCACCCGTCTCCGCGGCCGCGAGGCGGGCCTGGATGGTCTGCAGGCCGCGCAGGTAGGCTGTGCCGGCCAATTCCTTCTGGGCGAAGTCGATGGCGATCTGTTGTTGCGCAATCAGTGCGTACAGCAGGTAACCCACCGGAATGAGGAAGAGCAGAACCGCCAAGCCCAGCTTGTGGGCGATTTTCAGGGACCGAAGCATCACGGCCTTCTTTATGATGGGAGTGGTTAATCTGTTAATGACCACTGCATATGGTCTCATTCTTTAATGATGTCTTAATTTTCGGGGCTGTGTCATATGCAAAATAAAATATTAAATTCTTTAACCATATTTTCCAACCTTGGCCTGAATACGGGGCAGGGGGCTCGCCCATAGCGCCCGCCCAACGTCCTCGTCCAGGCAGCCTCCCGCCCAAGCCGGTTGCGTTTTCGCGCGATTCCGGCCAGAAAACACCCCTCACTCCATGATTGGACTTGATGGCGAAGACGATGGCTTATCGGATTGCAGGCGAGACGGGCGAATGGGAAGTGGTGATCGGGCTGGAGGTTCATGCCCAGGTCGTCTCCAATGCCAAGTTGTTCAGCGGGGCGGCGACCGCCTTCGGCGCCGCGCCGAATAGCCAAGTCAGCTTCGTGGACGCGGGCTTCCCCGGCATGCTGCCGGTGATCAACGAGGTCTGCGTGGAACAGGCGGTGCGCACGGGTCTGGGCCTGAAGGCGCAGATCAACCTGCGCTCGGTGTTCGACCGCAAGAACTACTTCTACGCCGATCTGCCCTCCGGCTATCAGATCAGCCAGTTCCAGCAGCCCATCGTCGGCCACGGCACCATCGTGCTGGACCTGGCGGACGGTTCCACGCGCGAGGTCGGTATCACCCGCCTGCACCTGGAGATGGACGCGGGCAAGAGCCTGCACGACCAGAACCCGACCAAGACCTACATCGACCTGAACCGGTCGGGTGTGGCCCTGATGGAGATCGTGTCGGAGCCCGACATGCGCACGCCGGAGGAGGCCGCCGCCTACCTGCGCAAGCTGCGCACCATCCTGCGCTATCTTGGCACCTGCGACGGCAACATGGAGGAAGGCTCCATGCGCTGCGACATCAACGTGTCGGTGCGCAAGCCGGGCGAGAAGTACGGCACGCGGACGGAGACGAAGAACGTCAACTCCATCCGCTATGTGCAGCAGGCGATCGAGTATGAGGCCCACCGCCAGGTGCAGGTGATCGAGGACGGCGGCGTGGTGGTGCAGGAAACCCGCCTGTGGGATCCCAACAAGGGCGAAACGCGGTCCATGCGCTCCAAGGAAGAGGCGCACGATTACCGCTACTTCCCCGATCCGGACCTGCTGCCGCTGGAACTGGACGCCGCCTGGGTCGAGGACATCAAGCGCACCCTGCCGGAACTGCCGGATGAGAAGAAGGCCCGCTTCATGGCCGACTACAAGCTGCCGGTCTATGACGCCGGCGTGCTGGTGGCGGAGCGGTCGCGCGCCGACTTTTATGAAGAGGTGGCCCGGGGCCGCGATCCCAAGATGGCCGCCAACTTCGTCATCGGCGACCTGCTGGGCGCCCTGAACAAGACGGGCGCCGATATCGACAGCTCGCCCATCAGCGCCGCCGCACTGGGCGGGCTGATCGACCTGATCGCGGACAACACCATCTCCGGCCGCATCGCCAAGGAGGTGTTCGCCGACATGCTGGAGACGGGCAAGCCCGCCGCCCAGATCGTGGAGGAGAAGGGGCTGCGCCAGGTGACGGACACCGGCGCCATCGACCAGGCCATCGCGGCCGTGATGGCGGCCAACGCCGACAAGGTGGCGGAGTTCCGCAGCGGCAAGGACAAGCTGTTCGGCTTCTTCGTCGGCCAGGTCATGAAGGCCACCCAGGGCAAGGCGAACCCGGCCCTGGTGAATGAGATCCTGACCGCCAAGCTGAAGGGCTGAGGCCCGAAGCTCTGAGGTTAGGACCGGGGCCTTGCGCCTTGGTTCGACAGGGAAAAGTGACGCTCCGCCCGGCATGTTGGCCGACGGGGCATGGGCAGGGGGGCCTTCGGGTCCCCCTTTTCATTTTCCCGCGATTTTTCCTCACCGTTATCGTTGACAAGGGGGCCGCCGCCCGAGTACATACGCGAACCGCCGACGACAGTCGGTGGACGGAGGGGTGGCCGAGTGGCTGAAGGCAACGGTTTGCTAAACCGTCGTACCGGGAAACTGGTACCGTGGGTTCGAATCCCATCCCCTCCGCCATCACTTGCCCAGGCCACATCGTGAGGCAAGTGAACGGACAAGCCGCCCTCCGGGGCGGCTTTGTCGTTTCTGGCTGCGACCGCATCCACATCGGTTCAGCTTTCTCCCGCCAGGCGCCCCGTGGAGCGGCGAGACGGAGTGGTCATGCCGCCAAACGCCGTTCCAGGGCCGGCAGATCGTTCAAGAACCACACGACCTGCCCCTGGTTGGCCTCGTGGATGAAATCGCGCAAGGCACTGCTACCGGCCATCCAGGCACTGACATCGCCGATGATGACGGGGCGTAGCTGATAATTGGCGAACTTCTGGATGATGGCCCCCGCCTGGCCCGTGGCCAGGCTCAGGAAGCCAGGGGCGAGCCGGCTAAGCGGGATGGCCACCACCCGGGCCGCATGCTCCCATGCCAGGCCAATCAAGGGCACAGCGTCTTGATCGCTGGTCAGCAGCGGGCCGGTGTCGGCGCAGATCAATACACAGGTGCCACTCAGGTTCCGGGGAAGATCGTTCATCGGATGGGCTCCTGCTCGCCGTGATATTTCGGGTGGCCATTGTGGCACTGTTGGGGCTTTCACGGGTGAAGGCCGGCTCCACGACCATCTTGCCACGGCGCCACCCTGAAAAGTCATACGCTTCCCGTTATTGACAATAAATCTATATAGGTAGATTTATTGTGCATGGCCCGCACGCGCACCCCATCCAATCAGGCGAGGATGATCCTCGCCGCCCTGCTCGAGGTGCCTGGCGCGTGGCGCCATGGCTACGAGTTGGCTCAGTTGGCCGGCGTCAAATCCGGGACCCTCTACCCGTTGCTCATCCGGCTGGAGGGGCAGGGGTATTTGGAGGCGGAGTGGCGACCGCCGGTGGAGGCGGGACGACCGCCACGCCATGCCTATCGCCTGACCGCCGCCGGCATACGGTTCGCCCAGGCCAACCCACCCGCGCCGGAAGTGGCGGGAAACCCCCGTGAGGTGACGATATGATAGGTGGTCTGTGGCGCGGCCTGGCGATCCTGGTGTGCGACATCCTGAAAAGGGCCTTGCCTGCCCACCTGAAAGACTGGGGATCGGCCATCCGGCTTGAAACCGCCGGGATCGAAAGCGCCGCCGCCGCCCTGCGCTTCGCGGCCGGTGGCCTGTGCGGTCTTCTGCCCCTCATTCTAGCCCACCACATGCGCCGAATGGTGCGGTCCTCCGGCAGGGCCTCCCCATCCGCCGGCATGACGTTCCATCCTCGCGCCGTCGGCATCGCCTGCGCCATCGGGGCTGTCGGGCTGGGCCTGGGGTATCTGGCGATGGCGGGGGCGCCGGGACGGTACCTGGGTGTCAATGCCGGCGCGCTGGTCCTGGGCCTCTGCGGGCTGGCCGCGATCCGGCAGGCCGGGGCGACGGTTCGCCTGCGGCCGGGCACGATGACACTGCTGCTGTCGGTCCTGCTGCTGGCGACGGCGGTAGGCGGGGCGCGGGTCGACGATGCCGCGCGTTGGGTGAACCTGGCCGGCCTGTTCATCCAGCCCAGCCTCGTCCTTCTTCCGTTGATGATTCTCGACTTCGCCCGATCACCCAACCGGCGCTCGACCTGGGGGATGATCCTCACGGCGGCGGCCCTGGCCCTGCAGCCCGACCGGGCCATGGCGGGGATGTTGGCCGTCGGCCTTGCGATCCTGGCGATGAGGCGCCCTGATGATGGCCATGTCTCGCGGGCGCTCGCCGGTGCCATCGCCGGCTTTGCCACCACGCTGATCCAGCCGGACCGACTGGCCGCCACTCCCTACGTTGAAAGGGTGTTCCAATCCGCCTTCAGCCTGCATCCCATCGCGGGGATGCTGGTGCTGGCCGGTGCCGCCCTGCTTCTCGTGCCGGCGATGGTGGGAGGGGCGCACGACCAGGACAACCAGGATATCCATGCTGTGTTCGCGGCCCTTTGGCTCGTCGCTCTGGTCGCGGCGGCGCTGGGGAACTATCCGACGCCCATCGTGGGCTATGGCGGCAGCGCCGTGATCGGCTATGTGCTGAGCTTGGCGATGCTGCCCAAGGCCGCGCATGCGCGCTTCCTGGGCACGGAGACGCTGGGCGCCGGAAACACCACCGACGCCACGGAACATCGTTTGGGGTGCGTGGCGCTCGCTTGATACTCGGGACCAATTCATTCAGTCCCGGATATCAGGCATGGCGGCCGTCATGGCGCCGGGGGGCTTTGATGAGTGACGGCCGGGCGTCGGTCCGTTATTTTCCACCCGCCACCCTGATCCCACCGGCGAAGCCTATTGGCGCCGCAGCGACAGTCATATCAACGCCATCGCGCCCACCCCTTGTCCGGTGACCTGGGGTGACGGCGTCTTATACGCAGAGATTGAGGTTTTTGATGAACAGTTCGGCCGACGAAGAATTTGTTTATGACGAGGCCACGGGCGAGTGGATTCCAGCCAGCCAGGCTGCCGCCAACGCGGCCGCTGGCGCCGCCGCCGGCGCGGTCGAGGTGCGGGATTCCGTGGGGAACCTGCTGGCCGACGGTGACAGCGTCACCCTGATCAAGGACCTTAAGGTGAAGGGCGCCAACCAGGTGCTGAAGCGGGGAACCGTCATCCGCTCCATCCGGCTGACCGGCGACTCCCAGGAAATCGACTGCCGCCACGACACGATCAAGGGCCTGGTTCTGCGCGCGGAGTTCGTGAAGAAGGGCTGAGCCGTCGAGGCCACTCTCAACCAGCGCCCTTCGTGGGCGCCTCACAGCAAAAGGGCGCGGTGGGAGGGAACCCACCGCGCCCTTTTGCTCATGCGCTATCGGCTGACGGCGCGGTCCACCGCTTACGGCGGCGTGGGGGCCGACTTGCCGCGCTTGGGGGCCTTGGCGGCCTTGTACATGTCGGCCGGGTCCCACACGGCACCCCGGCGGCGGCGGGTGGGCTTGGGTTCATCCCCGGCCTCGTCATCGGTGCCGCTGGCGGACGGGGCGGCGGAGGCGGCCCCATCCTCTTCCTGTGACACGGCGCGCAACAGGCCGGCGACGCAGTCGGCGATGTCCGCCGGGGCGTTGCGCCAGGCGCGCAGCAGATCGAGGTCGCGGCGCGACAGCAGGGGCGAGCCTTCGTCCGGTGCGCTGAAGGTGGTGGGGGCAGGGCGATCGGCGCCGCCCTCCAGATCGTCGAAGAAGAAGGTCAGCGGCACGTCGAGGATCTCGGCCAGGCGATACAGCTTGCCGACGGAGACGCGGTTGGAGCCACGCTCGTACTTCTGCACCTGCTGGAAGGTGATGCCCAGGGCCCGCGCAAGATCAGACTGGCTCATGCCCAGAAGACCGCGCCGCAGGCGAATGCGGCTGGCAACGTGGCCCTCAATCTTGCCTTCGAGTTCGGCGACAACCGTGTTCTTAGTCCTACGGGGCATGAGCATTACTCCAAATCGATGAGGCGCCACCGAGGATCATGGATGGAACGCCGTATAACCTACAGGGGTAGGAAGCGGGAATTTCGGGGCGAGAGTATGAAGATGTTCAGACGCTGACAACCGGCATCGTCCTCGTGAACTCGGCCTTCCTCAGCCGCTTCCCTCTTTAGAACTGTTTAGCTGAAAGAATACAATAGTATTCACCTTTTAGGTAGGCTCAACAATCGCAAAAGGGGCTGGCGGGTAGACGAACGATAGATTTCAGTTGGGGATTTGCACGGGTTTTGGCGATGCGGCTTCCGACTCGCGCCGTACATCCCAGGCGACATCGCAGGTCGACGCGGATCATGGCGGGCGTTGGTTACGGCTGGTTTGCCGCAATCGTGTCCCGAGGCCGTGATTCATTGGCCGGATCCTTGGCCAATCTTTGCGATCCTGGGGTGTATGCCACCCGTTGGCCTTTCAACACATCCAAAAGTTCATTCAGGCTGTCGCGCGCGTATTCGTCCGGCTGGCGCGCCAATTCGTCCTGCGTCAGCCGAATGAAGGCTTCGACCAGACGGTGATGCACGGCGGCGGCCCGCTCAAGCGGCGCTGGAAGCGGCGACGGTGCCAGGGGAACAGAGGCCATAGCGCATTCCTACAGAGGAGGCTGTTTACCCCTGTAGGATATGGCTCATGTCATTAATCGCAAGTTAACAGTAGGTTTGAGCGGATGTTCCCTAACCTTTTGCGCGCATTAACCAAAATAGTGTTGCCAATAAACCATCATCCGGCCGTTCCACGCCTCAAATCGGTGGTCATGGGCAGTTGGTGACTTCCCATTCGGATGCGGTAGACGTGCAGGTTTTCCAGCACCCGCTGAACGTAGGTGCGTGTTTCATAGATGGGGATGGTCTCCACCCAGTCCACCGGGTCCACCGCCTCGATACGGGGGTCGCCATAATCGCGGAGCCAGTTGGCGACACGGCCGGGCCCCGCGTTGTAGGCGGCGATAGCGAGGATGTAGGAGCCGCCGAAGCGGTCCAGCAGATCCTGAACATAGACGCTGCCCAGGCGCATGTTGAAGTCCGCGTCGTGGGTCAGCTTGGTCACCGCGTACTTCATGCCTTCGCGCTTGGCCAATTGCTGGGCCGTGGGCGGCATCAACTGCATCAGGCCCAGGGCGCCGGCACCACTGGCCGCGTCCACCTTGAAGCTGCTTTCCTGCCGGATCAGGGCGTGGATCAGCGCCGGTTCCGGTTGCGCCGGCAGGTGGCTGGAGATGATGGGATAGCCGGCGTCGGCCAGGACGATGCCCTTGCTCAGCGACTGGCGGCTGATGCCCACGCCCAGGTCGCGGCGATGCATTTCCAGCGCGGCCTTGGCCACCAGCACGAAATCGTCCGGTGACTGGGCGTCCTGCGACAGCTTGCGCAGGAACAGGTCCACGCGGTCGTCATCCTCGCTCAGGACCTTGTCCAGCAGGCGCGCGGCGCGGACCAGCTCCTTCTTCTCGAACCGCGACCGGGCGTCGGCCGAGGGCGTGGGGGCGATGGGAATGGCCTCGGCCTGGCCCAGCTTCTCCTGCGCCATCATGCCGTAGAAGGTGCTTCCCCACCGCGCCCCCAGTTCGTACCACTGGCGGGCGCGCTCGGGATTGCCCAGCTTCTCGCAGGCCCGTCCCGCCCAATAGGCGCCGCGGGATTGCCCGATGGGTGAGGACACCCCCTCATACAGGCGGGTGAAATGGTCCAGCGCCTGCTCCGGCTTGTTCAGGAACTGTAGGGATAGCCAGCCGGCCAGGAACTCCGCCTGGATGAAGCCCAGGCCGTCGGTCACGCCATGGTTGGCGGCCAGGCGGTAGGCGCGCTGCATCTGGCCCTGGTCCATCAGGCGGCGGGCCAGGATATGGCGCTCCATCCACCACGCCTCGGGATGGCCCAGGTCCTTCCCCACATCCTTGGGCAGGTTTTCCACGATCTCCAGCGCGCCGGCGTCCATGTCCTTGCGCCGGCGCCAGCGCAGCCGTTCATAGGTGATGCCGGGCTCGCTCATCAGCGGGGCTGGCACCTGCTGCAGCAGCCGCTCCACATTCGGGTCCAGGTCGGCCATGGCCAGCCGGGCCAGTGCCACGGTCTGGTGGCCGGGATCGACGATGGGCAGCATGCGGCGGGCGCCGTCCTCGTCATTCTCCCACAGCAGCCGGTCCAGGCGGGCCCAATGGTCGGCGGGGCGCAGGATCGCCACGTACTTGGTGCGGAACGTCCGCTCGTCCACCACGCCGAAGTTGCCTTTGACATAGCGCTCGCGGATCAGCGCGATGGCTTTCTCGCTGTCGCCCAGGTTCAGCAGGGCGTCGGCATAGCGGTTGAAGCCGGCGGTGGTCAGGGGCGGGTGCTTGTCGAACCAGTCGCGCGTCGGGGTGTCGCCGAAATCGGGCATGCGGATTTCGGCGTTGCGCCGCAGGGCCGCGAGCCCGGGCCAATCCGGATTCTTGTCGATGAATTCGGCAAGTTCCTGAAAGCTGGCGCTGGTGTCGCTGCGCCCCAGGTCCATCCAGGTCAGGACCTTGTCTGCCAGCGGGTCATGCCCGCGCTCGGCCAGCTTGTGGGCATCCGCCCATTTGCCCTTGTCTGCGGCCTTGAAGGCGGCGCGATAGGTGCTGATATCGCCGGAGGATTGCGCCCACGCCACCGACGGGGCCGCCAGGGACGCCATCACCGAGGCGGTCATCAGGGAAATCGGCAGGATCAAGGCCGCCAGCCCCCGCTGGAACGGGGCCCAGGGGGCCCGCTCTCGTCGCTTGTCACCCAGGTGCCGGGCCGCTAAGGTTCGCGCCTTTCGGGTCGAATGCCCACGGAGATTGCAGAGATGACCACCGCCATGCCCGCCCTCGCCGGTTCCCTCGTCGCCCTGATCACGCCGTTCGCCGACGGCAAAGTGGACGAGCGCGCCTTCCAGGCCCTGGTGGACTGGCAGGTCAAAGAGGGCACGCACGGCCTGGTCCCCTGCGGCACCACCGGCGAGTCGCCGACGCTGAGCCATGAGGAGCATCGCCGCCTGGTCGAGTTGTGCGTTGAGGTCGCGGACCGCCGCGTCCCCGTGGTCGCCGGCACCGGCAGCAACTCCACGGCCGAGGCCATCAGCCTGACCAAGCACGCCAAGGCCGTTGGCGCCGACGCCGCCCTGGTGGTGACGCCCTACTACAACAAGCCGACGCAAGAAGGTCTCTACCAGCATTTCAAAGCCATCCATGATGCGGCCGACCTGCCCATCATCATTTATAACATTCCCGGCCGCAGCGTGATCGACATGTCGATCGCCACCATGGCCCGCCTCGCGGCGTTGCCTAACATCGTTGGCGTGAAGGACGCCACCGCTGATTTGGTGCGGCCGTTGCGCACACGGGTCGAGTTGGGCGCCGACTTCATCCAGCTGTCGGGTGAGGACGCCACGGCCACGGCCTTCCTGGCCCAGGGGGGCGTCGGCTGCATCTCGGTCACGGCCAACGTGGCGCCGCGCCTGTGCGCGGAGATGCAGAACGCCTGGGTGCGGGGCGATCTGACGGAAATGGCCCGCATCCGCGACCTGCTGATGCCGCTGCACCACGCCATGTTCGTGGAGACCAGCCCGGCGCCGGTGAAGTATGCCGCCAGCCTGCTGGGCCTGTGCCGTCCGGAACTGCGCCTGCCACTGGTGGAAACCACGCCGACGACTCAGGAGCTGGTGCGCGCGGCCCTGGTCCATGCAGGTGTGTTGAGCTGAGGGAAGGGGCCGGGTAGCCGCCATGGCACGTGCCGACGAACATAAATACGCCGCCCAGAACCGGCGCGCCCGCTTCGATTTTTTCATTACCGAAACGGTCGAGGCGGGCATCATGCTGACCGGGACGGAGGTGAAGTCGCTGCGCGCCGGCCGGGTCAGCATCGCCGAGTCCTACGCCGGCGAGCGGGATGGGGAGTTGTACCTCATCAACGCCCATTTCCCGGAATACCAGCTGGCCGGCCGTTTTTTCCAGCATGAGCCCAAGCGGGCGCGCAAGCTGCTGGTTCGCCGCCGTGAGATGGACAAGCTGTTCGCCTCCATCCGCCGCGACGGTGTCACCTTGATTCCCCTGTCGATCTATTTCAACGACCGCGGCTACGCCAAGGTCGAGATCGGCGTGGCCAAGGGCAAGAAGAAGGGGGATAAGCGCGAGGCGGAGAAGGAACGCGACTGGCAGCGCGACAAGGCGCGCCTGATGCGGGCCAAGGGCTGACGCCAACGATAAGAGGCCACCTCTTACCGTTGCAGCCCGCGACTGCGGGCGCCGGAGATTTCTGGGGAGCTCTAGGGGACTGGAAATCTAGGAAGGCAACGGCCCGGATGGGCCCGCCGGCCGTTTCAGGATCAACAAGCTCTTTCAGCATCATCGCCCCTGATAGATCCTTATCGCGTTGTATTTCCGTATCCAGTCGTCGAGATCGGCCTGAAACTGGGCGACCTCCGATGTCAGGACTGGGGGCCGACGACCGGGACGACCGAGACGCCGATGATGAACGGCATGTCCTCTGGAGCGCTCAGCCGCACGCTCCGGCCGGAGGCCGCAGGCATCTCCTCCGCGCGGCAGACCGAAGCCGGCAGGGTGCCGACGGTGGCGCCCCGGGTCCTCAGATGGGCGGCGAGGGCGTCCGAGGCGGTTTCCGGGACAGTCACCTGGGCCGAGAGGCCGCCCGCCACGAAGAACTCCGTGATGCGGCACCGCAGGAAGCCGGCGGGACCGACGACGATCTGGGGCAGGCGGTTCCCCAGGAACGGACCCGTGGACGCGATCTGAACGAATGGGTCCGAGTACCAGACGCCGGCATAGACCGGCACGCGCACGACGCGGTCCGCCGTGACGCTCGCGGACAGGGTGGCCGGCGTCACGACCTGGGCGGCGTCGCTCCCCGCGAGGAAGCCGGCGGCGGGGCCCGTCCAGGACAGGGGCACCCCGGCGACCGACGACCATTGGGCGGGAGTGAGCCCCACGGTCCACTCCGGCATGAACGAAAGCTTGCCGCCGCTGTCCGGCACAGCGATCCAGCCCGGGGGCCCGGCGCCTTGCGCGGGCGTGTAGCTGGGCGGGATCGCGCTGGCCAGGGCCTGCTGGAGAAGGGAATTAGGGACGAACGTCGCGGGATCTACGAGTTGGAGGAAGGAGCGGTACGCGAGGCTGAAGCTGCTGCCGCCGTTAACGAAGTCCTCACCCGCCTTGCAGGAGGCTGGCTGGGTGTCGCAGAATTCGAACTGCTGGAAGGATATCTGGTTCGGTCCCATGGGCGGCCAGTTCCAGACGATGGCCTGGGGAAGTGGCTGCACCGAGGCGGGCAGTTCCGGGGCTGCCCGCTTGTAGGCGGGCGCAATCACCGAGCCCACCCTATTCAACAGGGACTTGGTGGCCAGCTTGACGGATCCAATAATCCCCACGTCGGAGGCTCTCGAGTCGGGCTTGGCGATGGTCGACAGGGTCGATGCGAACGAGGCTTGGAAGGTGCCTTGCACTGTCATTCGGATCTCCGGCGCACGTGCTAAAGTATGCTCATATCCCTGAGCGCCCAACCGTGGGCGATGGCTTTGAGCCTATCGAGGCCTTGTTTGATGGTTATCGGTCCTGGAGGTCTTGCGTATTTGGCGTTTAATCCGTTCCCTCCGCCGAGGCGGGCGATGATCCAGGATGCCCATGGCAATATTTGCGGCGTGAACGGGTTGGAGGGCCCGGTTCCGTGCCAGCCATTTTCGCCGGAAAGCCGAACTCCGGATGAAACCCAGAGCCAACTTGTCGCAAATATAAAACTAATGAGCATAATTTTGGACGCACGCGGGGGAGTCGGGGCGCCCGACGAGATGGGCGCCCCGATCGGTCACTCGGGCTGGCCCACGCCGGGGAAGCCGACGCCGATACCTACGATCTGGGGCAGGGTCGAGGTCGAGGTCGCCGTGAAGTTGGTGGACCCGTTGGTCGTCAGCGTGTAGTCCTTCACGCTGCCGCCGTTGCCGCCGAAGGTAAACGGGCCGATGGAGATGCCGCCGCCGCCCTGGAACATCTGGTAGTTCCGCTGGAAGGTTTGCTGGCTCATGGTCACCGTCGCGGACGGCTGGTAGACCACCACCAGCTGGGCCACGTTGGTCGAGACGAGCCCGTTCTGGCCGAAGGCGGACGGTGGGTTCCCGGCCACGCTCCACGTGGAGGCGAGCTGGTAACCGCCACCGCCGGCGGTGTTCTGCGCGAGGTTGGCCAGGAAGCCGCCATCGTACCAAACGCCCGGCGTGACGGTCACCAGCATCGACGACTTGACCGAGATCTCAACCTTCACGCTGGTGTCGCTCTGATCGATGTTCAGGCTCGACCAGTTGCCTCCGGCGTTGACCGAGAAGAAGCTGTTGCCATAGCTGACGTTTCCTCCCGCCCAGGCCTGGGAGAGGCTGTTGTTGGTCACCGACGAGTCCAGCGTGACCGTGAAGCCGCCCAAGGACCCCTGGGAAAGGGTCTGCGTCACCTGAGCGGGCGCCGGGTTCACGACGAACTCGGGCTGCCACTGCAGCACGCCGCCGCTGTTGGGGACGGCGATCCAGCCCGGAGGTGGCGCCCCCTGAGCGGGCGTGTTGGACGGCGTCTGGATGGCGTTCATAGCCTGCTGCAGCGTCTGGTCGCCGCCGAGGATCGCCGCGAGGTCGCTCGTGTACTTGTTCGAGAGCGTGTTGATGGAGGTGGTCAGTCCGTTGATCTGGGTCTGGTAGGTGCTTCCGGGGCCAGCCAGCCAGGCCTGGATGGTCGGGTACATGGCCTTGAAGAGGTCGCCGCCGTTGGCCAGCTGGACGTTGTAGGCCTGCGTCGTGTTCGCGATCACCTGGGTCTGCTGCTGGTAGAGCCCGTTGAGCTGGCTCTGCTGCTGGGCGAGGTCGGCCTGCTTGCCAGGGTCGATCTTGAAGGTGACGTTGCTGAGCAGCTGGCGGTAGGCCGAGAAGAGGGTCGTCCCGTTCTGGCCAAAGGTGCCGAGCGCGGACCAGACGGGCATGACGCTCACGAACTGGTACAGACCCGGATCCATCTGGTTCGGCCCCGGCGTTGAGAAGTTGTAGGCGACCGGCGTGCCGAGGATCTGGAAGTTGGCGCTTTGGTTGGCGTAGACTGCCTTCTTGATCTGGTCGTACGATTGCCCGAAGAGATTGTCGTTGAGCATTGGTTATCTCCCATGGTTGAGGCCGTAGATGTCCGTCGCGGAACGGGGGACGCTCCACGGTAGCCAACGCAAAGGGCATGCCAAAATAATATGTAAATATTTCAATATGTTATATGACGTCGCCGGTGTGCCCACGCTCGGTCCGACATGTCGGACATGCCCGGCGCATCAGATAGCGTCCGTCAAGCTGGTGTAAAAGCGGCGCGCGTTTGAGGTGGCCGTTGGTCAGGCGGCTTTTGGTGAGAATGTGACGGCTGGGGTTGTTTCTGGGTTGGTCGTCAGTTCGGCCATGGCTTCGGGCCTCGACCAAACGACGGGTGAGGGGCTTGGCTTTCTTCTTGGGTATGGATGATCCGGTGCCCGAGGAAGACGAACCCGTCGTCGAGGGCATGGTAAAGGAAAAGGCCGGGCAAACACCCCAGCCTTTTCTTTACGCACCCAGATGCTGGCGCACCGCCCGGAACACATCCTCGAACATGGCGTCGGTCAGGCGCCCTGTATTGGTGTTGTAGCGGGAGCAGTGATAGCTGTCGAACAGCGTCACCCCGCCGCCCAGATCGTGCCGGGCGCCGTGCCCGAAAGGATGGGCTGCCTGCCGCAGGCCGAAGGTGCGGATGACGCTGGTGTGGGAGACGGAGCCCAAGGCCACCACCGCCTTGAGCTTGGTCATCGCCGCCAGTTCCGCCACCAGAAAGGGACGGCAGGTGTGCGATTCTTCCGGCGTGGGCTTGTTTTCCGGTGGCACGCAGCGGACGGCGTTGGTGATGCGCGCGTCGATCAGGGTCAGGCCGTCGTCCGGTCGCTCCAGGTATTGCCCGGTGGCGAAACCGAATTTCAGCAGGGTGGCGTACAGCAGATCGCCGGCATAATCGCCGGTGAAGGGGCGGCCGGTGAAGTTGGCGCCCCGCAAACCCGGCGCCAGGCCTACCACCAGCAAGCGCGAGTCCGGCCCGCCGAACGACGGCACCGGACCGTTATGCTTGTCGGGAAAGGCGGCACGGTTGCGCAGGCGATAGTCCACCAGCCGGGGGCATAGGGGACAGTCGCGCCCTGGAGGCGTCAGGATTTCAGTCATAGGATGCGGCGCCCATTACAATGTGTCTTGCGGGACAGTCTATCGTGTGGGCGCCGGATATCACTCCACCGGCGTGGTGTCGATAAGTTGCGCATGCTCCACCGGCGGGCGGGGGGCATGGGCTCGGGCGATCTCGGGCGCCAAATCCATCAATTCGATGAAGTTGTCGGCCTGGCGGCGCAATTCATCGGCGATCATGGGCGGGGTCGAGCGCACGGTGCTGATGACCGAGACGCGGACGCCCTTGCGCTGCACCGCCTCCACCAAGCGACGGAAGTCCCCATCGCCGGAGAACAACATGATGTGGTCCAGATGCTGCGCCATTTCCATGACATCGATGGCCAACTCGATGTCCATGTTACCCTTGATCTTACGCCGGCCCGATGCGTCAGTGTATTCCTTGGTCGGCTTTGTGACCATGGTGTAGCCGTTATAGTCCAGCCAGTCGACCAGCGGCCGAATTGGAGAGTATTCCTGGTCTTCAACCAAGGCGGTATAGTAGAAAGCGCGGATCAGGCGCCCCTTTCTACCGCAGAAATTCAATAAACGCTTGTAGTCTATATCGAAATTCAGCGCGCGGGCGGCCGCGAACAAATTGGCGCCATCGATGAAAAGGGCGAGGCGCTCTTCGGGGTAATGAAGCATCTTTAATTCCTTTTAATATTAAATGGCGCAGTAATGCATCAAACGCAATGGTTGGTAGCGTGCCGGCTTTGACACGCTCTGGCAAGAGCCTACATAGGGTGAATAGGTTAACACATTCAAGGGAGATATGGTCGCGGCCCCTGTTTTTAAAGTGAGGCTCTGTCTTTTGGGGATGTTACCCTATGTCGGCGACGTAATATCTCGCCCAACGGTATAGTTGTACGGCCCCTGCCCAGCAGGGGGCGCTTGGTTGTTGTGAGGATGCGAAATGATCTTGTTGGGCGTGGGCTCTAACCTGTCCGTTCCTGGGATCGGTGGCCCCGCGGACGTGGTGGCGGCCGCGGTGCGCGCGCTCGAGGGGGAGGGGCTGGTGGTCGCTGCGGTGTCGCCCTGGTACCGGAGTGCGCCCGTGCCCGCGTCGGATCAGCCGTGGTACGTCAATGGCGTCCTGCGGGTGGAGACGGATCTGGATGCGCCGGCCCTGCTGGCGCTGCTGCACAAGGTTGAAGCTGGCTTCGGCCGGATCCGCCGCCAGGTGAACGAGGCGCGGGGGCTGGACCTGGACCTCCTGGCCTATCATGGGCAGGTCCGGGAACAGGGGCCGCAATTGCCCCATCCCCGCATGCATCAGCGCGCCTTCGTCCTGCTGCCGCTGCGGGACGTGGCGCCATGCTGGCGCCATCCTCTCCTGGGGCTGGATGTGGCGGCCCTGGCGGCGGCCCTGCCGCCCGGTCAGGTCGCCGAGCGCATCGAGGCGTGAGGGTGTCGCCCGACGGGGGCGACCATGACGGGCGCGGTAAAGCAGGAATGCGATCTGGTGCTTGTCGGCTTCCTTGCAACCGGGAAACCGGGCCCGTATAACTATGGGATGGTGTCTGGTGTCGGTTTTTCCGGCACCCGTTTCGTTGTTGGAGTGAGCAAGGCATGGCCCGCGTTACCGTTGAAGATTGCGTCCTGAAGGTTCCGAACCGGTTCGAGCTGGTGATGATGGCGGCCCAGCGGGCGCGGGACGTTGCGGCCGGCGCGCCGCTGTCGGTTGATCGCGACAACGACAAGAACCCGGTCGTCGCCCTGCGCGAGATCGCGGACGAGACGGTGGTGCTGGACAGCCTGAAGAATTCCCTGATCAAGGGGCATCAGCGCGTCCAGGAGCAGGATGAGCCTGAGGAAGAGATCATCGAGCTGATGGCCGGTGAGCAGGCCTGGGCCGTGCAGGGCGCCGCCGGCGAGGATGACGATTTGGGCGGTGAAGGCGATGCCGCCGAGGATGTGGCGCAGGGTGACGACCTCGGCGACGACGAGGGCCTCTGAGCCGGTGATGGGGCAGGTCGTGGCTAGGCGTCCCGTCCCCTTACCCTGTTTTCCCATGGATAACGCCCTGAACGGACACGGGCTGGCGCTTGTGTCCGTTTGTGCCGACCAGGCCTGGGGCCGGGCGGGGCGCCCATGATGCGTCAATATGAATTGGTTGAGCGTGTCCGCTCCTACGATCCGAATGCGGACGAGGATAGGCTCAACCGTGCCTATGTCTTCTCCATGAAGGCACACGGGTCGCAGAAGCGCGCTTCCGGCGACCCCTATTTCTCCCACCCCCTGGAGGTGGCGGGGCTGCTGACCCAGCTCAAGCTGGACAGTGCGTCCATCATCACGGCGCTGCTGCACGATACGGTCGAGGACACGCTGACCACCTTGGACGAGGTGCAGCGCCTGTTCGGGCCGGAGATCGCGCGTCTGGTGGATGGCGTGACCAAGCTGTCGCGCATCGAGCTGCAGAATCTGGAAAGCGACCAGTCCAAGCAGGCGGAGAACTTCCGCAAGCTGGTGCTGGCGATGTCGGAAGACATCCGCGTCCTGCTGGTGAAGCTGGCCGATCGTCTGCACAACATGCAGACGCTGCACTATCTGTCGAAGCCGGAGAAGCGCAAGCGCATCGCCCGCGAAACGCTGGAAATCTACGCGCCGCTGGCCGAACGCATCGGCATCCAGCGCTGGAAGGACCAGCTGGAGGAACTGGCGTTCAAGGAATTGAACCCGGACGCCTACGACAGCATCACCAAGCGCCTGCAAGACCTGGAAGAGCAGGGCGCCGGCCGCGTCGATCGCATCATCCATGAGCTGGTGGATACCCTGCACGAGGGCGGCCTGCCCAAGGCCACCGTGTCGGGCCGGCGCAAGGCGCCCTATTCCATCTGGCGCAAGATGCAGCGCAAGAACGTGACGTTCGAGCAGTTGTCCGACGTCATGGCCTTCCGCGTCACCGTCGAGTCCATCGAGCAGTGCTACCAGGCCCTGGGCGTCATCCACGCCCATTATCCGGTGGTGCCTGGGCGCTTCAAGGACTACGTCTCCACGCCCAAGCCGAACGGCTATCGCTCGCTGCACACCACCGTCATCGGCCCGGAGCGCCAGCGCATCGAGGTGCAGATCCGCACCACCGAGATGCATGAGGTGTCGGAGTTGGGCGTGGCCGCCCACTGGGCCTACAAGCAGGACGGCAGCCAGCCCAAGACCGAGGGCCGGCAATACCGCTGGCTGCGGGAATTGCTGGACATCCTGGAGCATGCGGTCCGGCCGGAAGAGTTCCTGGAGCACACCAAGCTGGAGCTGTTCCAGGACCAGGTGTTCTGCTTCACGCCCAAGGGCGACCTGATCGCCCTGCCGCGCGGCGCCACGCCGGTGGACTTCGCCTACGCCGTGCATAGCCAGATCGGCGACACCTGCGTCGGCGCCAAGATCAATGGCCGTATCCAGCCGCTGCGCAGCCAATTGCAGAACGGCGACCAGGTTGAGGTTGTCACCAGCAAGGCGCAGACGCCGTCGCCGGACTGGGAAAACTTCGTTGTCACCGGCAAGGCCCGCGCCCGCATCCGCCGTTACATCCGCACCCAGCAGCGTGCCCAGCATATCGAGTTGGGCCGGGCGATGGTGCAGAAGATCTTCCGGCAGGAAGGCTACGACTATTCCGACAAGGCGCTGGATGGCGTCCTCAAGATCTTCCAGTACCAGGCGGTCGACGACCTGATTGCCGCCATCGGTGCCGGCCTGGCCGGCGCTCGCGACGTGTTCAACGCCGTCTTCCCCGGGCACAAGGCGGTGCAGCAGATCACGCCGGACGAGAAGGTCGTCCAGCTGACACGCGGCAAGACCACCAAGCCCAAGGGCAAGGACAGCCCGCTGCCCATCAAGGGCCTGATCCCGGGCATGGCGGTGCATTATGCCCGCTGCTGCCACCCCCTGCCGGGGGACCGCATCGTCGGCATCGTCACCACCGGCAAGGGCGTCACCATCCACACCATCGATTGCGAGACGCTGGAAAGTTTCCACGACAGTCCGGAGCGGTGGATCGATGTCTCGTGGGACAACGAGATGGATGGCGCCGACGAGAAGGTCGGCCGCATCACGGTGGTGGTGGCCAATGAGCCGGGCAGCCTGGGCACCGTGTCCACGGTCATCGGCAAGAACGCCGGCAATATCACCAACCTCAAGATCACCCACCGCACGACCGACTTTTTCGAGATGTTGATCGATATCGACGTGCATGACGTGAAGCATCTGACCAATATCATCGCCGCGTTGCGGGCCACGCCGGTCATCAATTCCGTCGATCGGGCGCGGGGTCGCTGACGCGCGGGTTTGGGGAGGCGCCGTTGCCGACTTGGGCGGAACGGCTTAGACGAAAGGCATACGGCGCTGGCGTGGCGCCGTGCCCAGGTCTAAAACAGTGCAAGTTTGTCCGGGGTCCGTGTCGGGCCGCGACTACCTTATCCCAGAGGCAGCAGGCTTATGTTCCGCCGACGTGAAAAAAGGCCGTTCGCTGAAGCCGTGAAGGAAACCTTCTGGCCGGAGATGGGCTGGCGCCGCGCCGGACGCTATTGGATGCACCGCGTCGGTCGCGTGCCGGGGACGCCCTATGGTATCTCCGCCGGTTTCGCCAGCGGTGTGGCCATGGCGATGACGCCATTCATGGGCGTCCATTTCCCCCTGTCCATCGCGCTGGCCTGGCTGTTGCGCGGGTCCATCGCCGCTTCGCTGCTGGGCACCTTGTTCGGCAACCCGGTGACGTGGCCCTTCATTTGGCTGGCCACCTACCGCCTGGGATGCTTCGTGCTGCACATGCACCCCGGCCACGGGCCCATGGAGCTGTCCTGGCACGTGTTGCGCCATAGCGCCTGGCAGGTCGTGGCCCCCATGACGGTGGGCGGCTTCCTGTCCGCCGCCCTGACCTGGCCCCTGGTTTTTCTGGTGCTGCGGCCCTTGATCGCGCGCTACAAGCATCATCGTATCGCCGCCAGCCACCAACATCCGGTCCTGGGCCATGAGCCTCGGCCGGCCGGAGACTGATATGACGTCTGAACCCCAGAGCCAGCGCTTGCGCCTGGGCGTCAACATCGACCACGTCGCCACCATCCGCAATGCGCGGGGCGGTGCCCATCCCGACGTGCTGCGCGCCGCCCACCTGGCCGCCGACGCCGGCGCCGACGGCATCACCGCCCATCTGCGCGAGGACCGGCGCCACATCCGGGACAGCGACATCGACCGCCTGATGTCGGAGATTTCGCTACCCCTGAACCTGGAGATGGCGGCGACGGAGGAGATGCTGGCCATCGCCCTGCGCCACCGTCCCCATGCCGCCTGTTTGGTCCCGGAACGCCGGCAGGAGCGCACGACCGAGGGCGGCCTGGACGTGGTTGGCGGTTTCGACCATCTTGCGCCCATCATCGGCCGGCTGAACGACGCCGGCGTGCGGGTGTCGCTGTTCATCGCGCCGGAGCGGGCGCAGTTGGACGCCGCCCACCGTATCGGCGCGCCGGTGGTGGAACTGCATACCGGCCGCTATGCCGATGCCGAGGACGCCGCCACCGTCGAGAGCGAACTGGCGCGCCTGGCCGAGGCGGCGGCCCATGCCGCCGCGATCGGGCTGGAATGCCATGCCGGCCACGGGCTGCGCTTCGACAATGTCGTGCCGGTGGCGGCCCTGCCGCAGGTGCGCGAGTTGAACATCGGCCATTTCCTGGTGGGCGAGGCCGTGTTCGTGGGGCTGGAGGCCGCCATCCGCCAGATGCGCGCCCTGATGGACGGGGCGCGGGCCACCTGATGATGGGCGCCGCTTTCCAGCCTGGGGCCCTGATCCTGGGCATCGGCAACGACCTGATCGACATCACCCGTATCGAGAAGACGCTGGCCCGTTTCGGCCAGCGCTTCGTCGAGCGGGTGTTCACCGATGTCGAACAGGCGAAATCGGAACGCCGTGCCAAATCCAATGGCCGCGCCGCCAGCTATGCCAAGCGCTTCGCCGCCAAAGAGGCCTGTTCCAAGGCGTTGGGCACCGGTTTCCGCGAGGGCGTGTTCCATAAGGACATGGGCGTCATCAACCTGCCCAGCGGCCAGCCGACACTATGTCTCACGGGTGGGGCCCTGGAGAGGTTGCGGGCGATGACGCCACCGGGCATGGTGGCGCAAATTTTTTTGACGCTGACGGATGAGCCGCCCCTGGCGGAGGCCTTCGTCATCATCACGGCGACCCCGGTTCCGGCCGGTGGCGTCGCCAACGGTATCGCTTGAAAATCCCGGTGGGCCCGCTAGATCGGTGCCACCCACTCTTACGAGGTTGTTTCGTTCCATGAGCCAGCAGAATGATCGCGTCAGCCGCGCGGCCCCCCAGCCCCAGGCGGAAAGCTGGGGCGACGTGGTGCGGACCGTCATCTACGCCCTGATCATCGCGCTCGGCGTGCGGACCGTGGCGTTCGAGCCGTTCAACATCCCCTCGGGCTCCATGATCCCGACGCTGCTCATCGGCGATTACGTCTTCGTGTCGAAGTTCAGCTACGGCTACAGCCGCTTCTCCCTGCCGCTGGCCCCGCCGCTGTTCCACGGCCGCATCTTCGGCAGCGTACCGGAACGTGGCGACGTGGTGGTCTTCCGCCTGCCGACCGACACCAGCCAGGACTATATCAAGCGCGTCATCGGCCTGCCCGGTGACCGCATCCAGATGATCGACGGCATCCTGCACATCAATGGCGAGCCGGTGAAGCGCGAGCGGATCGAGGACTACACCATGGAGACGCCGTTCGGCCGCCAGAGCGCCGTGCCGCGCTACATCGAAACCCTGCCCAACGGCGTCAAGCACACCATCATCGAGATCATGGGCGACGATGGCGGGCTGGACAACACGCCGGTCTACACCGTGCCCGAGGGCCACATCTTCTGCATGGGCGACAACCGCGACAACAGCCAGGACAGCCGTGTCCTGAACGTCGTCGGCTACGTCCCCTTGGAGAACGTGGTGGGCAAGGCGCAGTTCAAGTTCTTCTCGCTGGAGGAGGGTGTGCACTTCTGGGAGTTCTGGAAGTGGCCGACGTCCATCCGCTTCGGCCAGATCTTCAACAAGGCGCATTGACGCCATGGCCGCCTCCGCTGGCCCGCTGGACACCGGCGGCGCCGACATCGCGACCCTGGCCGAGGCCCTGGGGCACACCTTCACCGAGGCCAGCCACCTGCTGGAGGCGGTGACCCATCCCAGCGTGGCCGGCATCGGCCGCGGCCCCCGCGCCGCCACCGGCCATTACGAGCGGCTGGAGTTTCTGGGCGACCGTGTGCTGGGCCTGGTCATCGCCCAGTGGCTGCTGGAGCGTTTTCCCGAGGAGAACGAGGGCGGCCTGGCCAAGCGCCACACCGCCCTGGTGCGGGCCGAGGCCCTGGCCGGCGTGGCGGAGAGCCTGAACCTGGGCCTTTACCTGCGCCTGGCCCCCGGTGAATCCGACGCCGGCGGCCGCGCCAAGCCGGCCATCCTGGCGGACGCCTGCGAAGCGGTGATCGGCGCCCTGTACCTGGACGGTGGCCTGGACGTGGCCGCCGCCTTCATCCGCACGCATTGGGCGGGCCGCATCGACGCCGCCGAACTGCCGCCGGTGGAGCCCAAGACCGCCCTGCAGGAATGGGCCCTGGCCCGGGGGCTGCCGTTGCCGGTCTACGAGCAGGTGTCCCGAACCGGCCTGGACCATGAGCCGGTCTTCACCGTGCGCGTGGCGGTGCAGGGCAAGGGCAGCGAGGCCGCCAGCGGCCCGTCCAAGCGCGCGGCGGAAAAGGCCGCGGCGCTGGAGATGCTGAAGCGGCTGGGCTAAGGCCAACGGGCCATTGACGGCGGGGCTTCGTGCGGCATCCTGCGGTTGTTCAACCCGTCAGGAGTCGCCATGGCCCGCCGCCGTTTCGCTCAGGTTCTTGTGTTAAGCGGCCTGCTGGCCGCCGCCTTCGGCGCCAGGGCGCAGCCGGATGTCCATTCCATCACCCCCCTGGACATTCGGATCTTGCGGCCGGCCAGCGTGGTACCGGCCACGAACGGGCGCCATCTGGTGTTCGAGGCGCTGATCAGCAATTTTTCCCCGGTGCCCTTGACGCTGTCGGCCGTGCGCCTGGGCACGGCGGCCCAGCCAGCCGCCCTGGCGCGGATCGAGGGCACGGCCCTGGCGGACCTCCTGTCGCGGCCCGGCCGGCCGGCGGGGGAAGGGCAGCCCCCGGTGACGCTCATACAGGGCAACACCTTCGCCACCGCCCTGTTCGACCTACCTCTCGGCGGCGATACGCAGGTGGCGGACCTCCAACTCGCGCTCACCATCGCCCCGTTCAAGCCCGGCCTGCCGGACACAACGCTGAACACAGCGGTCGCCGTCCCGGTGGATGGGAGCCAACCGCTCGTCGTCTCGGCCCCCGTCGCCGGCACGGGGTGGGTGGCCTTCAACGGCCTCTCCGCCACCTCCATCCACCGGACCACCCTCATGGTGGTGGATGGCCAGGCGCGCGTGCCGGAGCGCTACGCCATCGATTTCATGAAGCTGACCGGGGACGGGCGGGAGTTCAGCGGAGACCAGGCGCGCAACGAGTCCTGGCCCGGCTATGGCCAGGCGGTGTTGGCCGTGGCCGATGGGGTTGTCGAGAGCGTGCGCGACGGGCTTCCGGACAATGTGCCCGGCCAGCCACCGGCGCAGAAGGTCACGCTGGACACGATTGCCGGCAACCAGGTGATCCTACGCTTGAAGGCGGGCGCGTACGCCGCCTATGCCCACCTTATCCCCGGCAGCATCCCGGTGCGGCCGGGGCAAGCCGTGCACCAGGGGCAGGTGCTGGGCCGGCTGGGCAATTCCGGTCAATCCGACGCCCCCCACCTGCATTTCCAGATGGGGGATCGCGGGCATATCGCGGCGGCCGACGGCCTGCCGTTCGTCTTCGACGCCTTTGCCCTGCTGGGTGTGGTGGCCGATACGGCCGCCGCCGACGCGGGCGGTGCCTGGACGCCAAGCCAGGCACCCCAGCCGCGCCATGGCCAGTTACCGGCGGAAAACGCGGTCATCGGCTTCTGAAGGTCACCCTCACAAGTTCTCGTGCGCGCCGGCCTCGCCGCGCAGCCAATAGCCGGACGCCCGCATCCAGGCCGCCGGATGCTTGAGTTCCTCCTGGACGAAGGCGCGCAGGCTCTTGGCCACGGTGGCCTCGGCCGCGATCCAGACATAGCCGTCGCCGGGCGGCAACCGGATGTCCTCCACCACGCGGCGCAGGCTGGCCGCGTCGTCCGCGCCATCGCGGTCGCGGGTGACCCAATGGGCGGTCCAGTGCGCCTTGGTCTCGATGGTCTGCCGTTCGGCGTCGGTGTCGATGGCGACGACGGTGTAGACGGGCACGCCCGCGCGCAGGTCCTCCAGCCGCCGGCCGATGGCGGGCAGCCCGGTTTCATCGGCGATCAGCAGGTACCAGTCGAAATCATCCGGCACGATCATGGAGCCGCGCGGGCCACCGATCTCCAGCGTGTCACCCACTTTGGCCGCCGTGGCCCAGGCCGTGGCCGGACCGGCGTCATGCAGGGCGAAGTCCAGGGTCAGGGTGCGGTCCGCCCGGCTGAAAGCGCGGGGGGTGTAGTCACGCATCACGGTTTCGCCATCCGCGCCGGTGAAGAACAGCTTGATGTGGTCGTCGGCGCCCCGGCTGTCGAAATCCGCCAAGTCGGGCGATGTCAAGGTGACGCGCAGCATCCTGGGCGTCAGGTGCGCCACGCTGGTCACGGTCAATGTGCGCCGACGGGTGTCGAAGCGCATGCGGCCGATTTGATGGCGGCCGATCTGGTGTCCTGTGTCGGGGACTGTCGCTGTGTCGGTCATCGTGGTTCCGTCTTGTCGTCTTTGGTGCCGGGTGGGGGGGGATCGTCGCCCAGGATTTCCGCCGCCGCGCGCCGCAGGATGGCCGCCAGTCGCCGGGCTTCCGCGGCGTCGCAGCCGCGCTTGCCATAGAGGGCCGACTTCAGGGCGTGGCGGGCCCGGTGCAATTCTTCGGAGGCCTCGGGATCGGCGTCGGTGACACCGGCGAACGCCTCGCGCACTTGCTCCATGCGCATGCCGATGCGGCGCAATGCCTCCAGGATGCCGATGGCGGTGCCGCGATGCCCCTCCAAGTGGGTCCGGCCGCTGTCGGTGATGCGGTAGAGCTTGCGGTTGCCATCCGGCTCCGCCGTGGCGCGGCCGATTTCCGCCAGGAAGGTCAGGGCCGGGTAGATGACGCCGGGGCTGGGGGTGTAGAAGCCGCCGGAGTGCTCTTCCACCGCGCGGATCAGCTCATAGCCGTGGGCCGGCTTGCGCTCCAGCAGTGCCAGGAGCAGCAGTTCCAGATCGGCGGATGACAGCTTGCGCCCCCCGGGCACACCGCCCCCGCCGCCCCAGAAGCCACCGCCTCCGCCGAAGCCGCCACCGTGCTTCCAATGATGCCACCCGCCGCGCCCGCCCATGGCCAGGTAAGGGGGATGGGATGTCGTATGATCGGAAAACATATCGTACGATATAGCGAACGATAGGTGGCCGACAAGAGGAGCCGGAAAAGAAAACGCCCCGGCGGGAAAGCCCGGCCGGAGCGCTTCGTCGCGGTCTCTGAGTGGTCCAGGCCGGCGACCGCAGGCCACGGAGATTTCTGGGGAGCGGCAGCGGACTGGAAATCGAGGACAAGGCAAGCGGGCGGATGCCCGCGCCCGCCGTTTGAGGGAACCTTAATGCTTCTTGCCCGGCACGGCCTCGACCGGGAAGGACTTGGGCAGGGCGATGCCCTTGGCGGCGGCCGCCTCGCGCAGCAGCACCGGCTGGTCGGAGATGATGCCGTCCACGCCCATATCGATCAGCTTGGCCATGTCTTCCGGCTTGTTCACCGTCCAGGGGATGACGGTCAGGCCCAGGCTGTGCGCCTCCTGAACCAGGGCGGCGTCGATGTCGGTGTAGAGCGGCGACCAGACCTTGCCGCCGGCGGCCTTCACCGCCTTGGGCACGCTGCCGCCATGGTCGATGGGGTCGAAGCCGGCGGTCCAGGGCAGCTTGGCGGTCAGGCTGACCGACGGTTCCCGCGGGTCCTGCTCCGTCAGGTAGACGGTGGGGATGGCGGGGGCCTTTTGCTGCACCAGTTGCAGGGTGCGCCAGTCGAAGGACTGGATCATCACCCGGTCCTCGAACTTCTCGGCCTTGAGCACGGCCAGCACCGTGTCCACGAAGACCTCCGGCGACGGGCTGTCCTCGGGATGGGTGGGGTCGATCTTGGTCTCGATGTTCATCTTCACGGTCTTGTTGCCCGACCGCTTCACCAGGTCGATGACCTCCTTCAGGGTGGGGATGGGCGTGCCGGGAATGGGGCGCTGGTCGGGGAAGTGGCTGCCGTAGGCGCTGCCGGGGCGCAGTTGGCCCACGTCGTACTTCTTGATCTGGTCCAGCGTCAGGCTGAAGAAGGACGGGGTGGGGGCGGTGACGTAGGCACCGTCCGGCCCCTTGGCCAGGTCCGGGTTCAGGTGCCGTTCGTGCGAGATGATGACGGCGCCGTCCTTGGTGATGTTCATATCCATCTCCAAGGTGGTCACGCCCAGCGACAGGGCGTGGGCGAAGGATTGCAGCGTGTTTTCCGGCCACAGGGCGCGGCCGCCGCGGTGCGCCTCGATATCCAGGTCGCGGGCATCGGCCAGGGCCGGAAGGGCCAGGGCGGGCAGGGCGATGGCCGTGGCCAGCAGGGCGCGAAGGGCCAAGCGGCGCAGGGCCGGACGGTGCGGCAGGGACATGGAAGCGGGCTCCTGATAAACTGTACCATCAACCGGCCGGAACCGGTGGGATCGAGCTATACCGTGCACCCAGGCTAAGCCCCTGTTAAATTTCCAAGGCGTTAAATCTCCAAGGCGCTGCCGTGTGGGCGCGCGTTCGCGCAATCCTTGGATGCCGCGCCGCCGCTGGCGCCCGAGGGCCGCCTGTGTCATGAAACGGGCCTGTCGCGGTGGGCGGGCGCAAGGGCGTTCGGGCCCACCGTTCTTTTTGAGGATTTGAGAGTAATGAGCGACGTCGAACACGGCCAGGAAGGCCTTCCCCCCGATGAGGACAGCGTGGCCGGCGCCGCGCATGAGGATCAGCACGCGGGCGAAGGGGACCACCAGGCCGACGGGGTCGACGGTGACGAATTTGAGGACGAGGACGATTTCGAGGACGACGAAGACGACGAGGGGGAGGAGGGCGCGCCCCTGGCCCCCATGCGCTGCGGTTTCGTCGCCCTGGTGGGCGCCCCCAACGCCGGCAAGTCCACGCTGCTGAACGCGGCGGTGGGCAGCAAGGTGTCCATCGTCAGCCCCAAGGTGCAGACCACCCGGTCCCGCGTGCTGGGCATCGGCATGCACGGCCGCGCCCAGATCCTGTTCGTCGACCTGCCCGGCATCTTCACGCCCAAGAAGCGGCTGGAGCGCGCCATGGTCGCCGCCGCTTGGAGTGGGGCGGAGGATGCGGATTTGGTGGCCGTGCTGGTCGACGCCTCGCGCCGTGTGGATGACGACACCAACGGCATCGTCGAGCGCCTGAAGGAGAGCAAGCGCAAGGCCATCCTGATCCTGAACAAGATCGACCTGATCCCGTATGAGCGGCTGCTGGAACTGGCGGCCCGCTTCAACGAGACGGGCGTGTTCACCGACATCTTCATGATCTCCGCCCTGACCGGCGACGGCCTGACGGACTTCCTGGACAAGCTGGCCGCCCGCTTGCCGGAAAGCCCCTGGCTGTATCCAGAGGACCAGCTGTCCGACATGCCGCAGCGCCTGCTGGCAGCGGAAATCACGCGGGAGAAACTGTTCCTGCAACTGCACCAGGAACTGCCCTACGCCGTAGCGGTGGAGACCGAGGCGTGGGAGGAGTTCGAGGACGGCTCCGTCAAGATCTCCCAGATCGTCTACGTCCAACGTCCCAACCAAAAGGCCATCGTGCTGGGCAAGGGCGGCAGCAAGATCAAATCCATCGGCGCCGCCGCCCGTGTAGAGTTGGAGGAAATCCTGGACCGCCGCGTGCACGTCATGCTGTTCGTGAAGGTGCGCGAGGATTGGGCGGAGAAGCCGGACAGCTACAGCCAGTGGGGCCTGGACTTCAACGCGTAAAAGGATGCGGCTCGGTGCCCCCCGGAAATTCCCGGGGGTTATCGGGTGTAGTCATGCACCGTTGGCGTCCAGCGCGAGGGGCGGCTAAGGGACGTCAGGTCCATGTCGCGGCGCTTGGGGCGGGGCATGCCCTTGGAAAAGAACCAGCCCTGGCCCATGGCGCAGCCCAGGGTGCGCAGGCGCAGCACCTGTTCGGCGGTTTCCACATGCTCCGCGATGGCGGCCACCTTCAGGCCCCGGCACAGCGCCAGCATGCTGACGACGATGGATTCCTCGCGCTGGCTTTCACACATGCGGCTGACGAAGGAGCCGTCGAGCTTCAGATAGTCGAACTCCAGCGCGCGCACGTAGGTGAAGGAGGCCATGCCGGCGCCGAAATCGTCCAGGCAGACCGGAAAACCGCGTTGTCGCAGGCCGTTCAGGACGGTGCGGGCGCGCGGCAGATCGTCCAGGCGACCGGTTTCCGTGATTTCGAACAGAAGGCGGCCGGCCAATTTCGGGCGCATCGACAACTGGGCCAGCAGCGCCTGCATGAACAGGTCGGATGAGACCGACGCCGCCGACAGGTTCACCGCCAGCGAGATGTCGGGCGATGCCGCCTCCAACTCCCGCATCGCCATGGTGCAGACCGCCATGTCCAGGTCGTTGATGATGCCCACCTCCTCGGCGAAGGTGATGCAGGGGCCCGGCCGTTCCCCATTGATGCGGCACAGCACCTCGAAGTGATGCACCCGGCCGCTGTCCAGGTCATGGATGGGCTCGAAGGACAGGGCCAGGCGGCTGTCCCGCAGGGTGCCGCGCAGCCTGGCCAGCCGGCCCATGGCGTCGCGGGCGAACTCGGCCACCAGGGAGGATGATGAACTCAGCGCCTCCATACCCTTGATGCCATCCTCCGCGAAGCGGCGGAGCGCGTACAGCATGAGCCGGCCCCGGTCGGCCTGGCTCAGCGCCTGCTCCTTGGCATCCATGGTATGGGCGTCGACCTCCAGAGGCTGGTCCAGGCCCAGGTCCTGGGCCAGCTGGGCGATGTCGCGGGTGATGAGGTCGGCCAGGTCGGTCGGCGTCATGACGCCGAAACGGTCCTCCGCCAGTCGCCCGGCGACGGCCTCCGGTCCACCGTACTGCCGCAGCACGGCGCCAATCTCGACCATCAGCTGACGGTCCTGGTCCTGCGTCAGATGGGCGCGTATTTCCCGCAGGTTGTTCATCTGCACCAGCGTCAAGGACGCCAGAGCCCCGCCATCCACCGATGCGAGGGTGCTCATGGCCGCCTTGGTGAAGGCGCTGGGGGCGAGCAGCTGCGTTTGAGGATCGACATCGCCCGCGGCCGGTGGGGCCAGGGGCGGCTCATGACTGCCGATCTGGCTCAGGGTGATGTTCAGCAGGGGGGAGTCCTGCATGCGGTAGGCGGCCATGGTGCAGGGCAGGGCGCCGCCATCGCGGTGGCGCAAGCGGATCAGCCGCGGCGGCGCACGGTCATTCTCCCCCAAGGTCACCAGGATGCGCCGCACCAGCGCCTGGTCCGCCGGAACCAGATACCCGAACAAGGGTTGTTCCAACAGATCGGTATCCGCCACGCCCATCAGCGCCAGGCACGCGCCCGTCGCGAAATGAATGATTCCCTGCGCATCCACCTCAAGCAGAAGGTCAGCGTTGGCGAAGGCGAAACCAAGGTAACGCTTGGTGCGTTTCATTCATCGTACCTTACGTTGAGCGCCGGCGCAGGACTTGGTCGCCGATCCCCATCGGCCGCTGACCGGGTCTTATAAGCTTTCGGAGGACAATGCCGGGATGTGAGCCATGAGGTCGCAGCTCATGCCGCCGACCAAAACCTATCCCTTGGTATATTTTATACGGAAATTTCCGCAAAAATATAGTCGAAAGTTGGTGGTGCCCATCAATGGCTGCGCTGTGGCGGAATAGTTCGCCTGAATCAACATCCCCTGCACTGCCTGAGGGCTGAGTATTATTTCAGAAAATTTTATAGAACATTTTAGATAATTGCCCGTTTTCTGGGGCGCCTTGCTGAAATTATGGTTAACGGAAGCGTGCGACGCCTTCAAGGGTGTGATGTGACCCCTTGACCCTCCCATGATAGGAGGGTCTATCACTACCGGGCATCGCGTTTTGAGGAGACAGAAATGTCCCATGCGGCCTCCACCGTCCCATCCCCCCGCGCCGTCGATATCGCCATCGGCGGCATGACCTGCGCCGGCTGCGTCCGCCGTGTGGAGAAGGCCATCTCCGCCGTTCCGGGCGTGGCCGCCGCCGCCGTGAACCTGGCCACCGGCCGCGCCCATGTGGCGTTGGCCGAAGGGGGAAAACTGCCCGATGTGGTCGAGGCGATCGCCAAGGCCGGTTACGACACCGGCACCCATACCGTGGATCTCGCCATCGGTGGCATGACGTGCGCCGGCTGCGTGGCGCGGGTGGAAAAGGCGCTGCGCTCGGCGCCCGGCGTCGTCGTCGCCACCGTGAACCTGGCGACGGAGCGGGCTGCCGTGACGCTGATCGACGGCGCCGACAGCGCCGCAGCGACGGCGGCCGTGACCCGGATCGGCTATGACGCCCGCCTGGTGGACCAGGAGGACACGACCCGCCAGGCGGACCGGGAGACGGCGGCCCGCGCGGCGGAGATAAGGGCCTTGCGCCGGGCCGTGGCCATGGCCGCCGTAGCGACCCTGCCCCTGTTCGCGGTGGAGATGGCGCGCCATGCCATACCGGACGTCCACCACTGGCTGGCGGTGACGGTGGGGGAGCAGCCCTGGCGCTGGGTCAGCCTGGTGCTGGCAGCCTTCGTATTGGCCGTGCCGGGGGGGCGCTTCTTCGCCAAGGGTGTGCCCAACCTCGTACGGGCCACGCCGGACATGAATTCCCTGGTGGTGCTGGGGGCGGGCGCGGCCTTCCTCTATTCCGCCGTGGCCACGGTGGCGCCCCTGGTCGCCCCCGACCTGCTGCCCCGCGGTACCGACAACGTCTATTTCGAGGCGGCGGCCGTCATCGTGACACTGATCCTGGTGGGCCGCCTGTTCGAGGCCAGGGCCAAGGGCCGTACATCCGAGGCCATCAAGCGCCTGCTGACCTTGCAGGCCAAGACGGCGCGGGTGGAGCGCGACGGCCAGACGGTCGAGGTGCCCATCGCCCAGGTGGCGGTGGGGGACGTGGTGCTGGTGCGCCCCGGTGACCGCGTGCCGGTGGATGGCGCGGTGCTGGACGGGTCCTCTTTCGTGGACGAAAGCATGATCACCGGCGAGCCGCTGCCGGTGGAAAAAGGGCCTGGCGCCGCCGTCGTCGGCGGCACGGTCAACAAGACGGGCTCCTTCCGGTTCCGGGCGGAGAAGGTGGGGGCGGCCACGTTGCTGTCCCAGATCGTGCGCATGGTGGAAACGGCCCAGGGCGCCAAGCTGCCCATCCAGGCGGCGGTGGACCGGGTGACGGCCTGGTTCGTGCCGGCGGTCATGGCGGCCGCCTTGCTGACCTTCGCTGGCTGGTATTTCCTCGGGCCGCAGCCCCAGCTCAGCTACGCCCTGGTCAACGCCGTGGCGGTGCTGATCATCGCCTGCCCCTGCGCCATGGGGCTGGCCACCCCCACCTCCATCATGGTGGGCACCGGCAAGGCGGCGGAACTGGGCATCCTGTTCCGCCAGGGGGATGCCCTGCAGGGCTTGCGCGACGTGCGCGCCGTGGCCTTCGACAAGACCGGGACCCTGACCCTGGGGCAGCCGACCTTGACGGACCTGATGGTCGAGGAGGGCTTCGACGAGCATGAGGTGTTGCGCCTGGTGGCGGCGGTGGAGGCGCGGTCCGAACATCCCATCGCCCAGGCTGTCGTAGCGGCGGCGCGGGCGCGTGGCCTGGTGCCGCCCGGGGTGGACGGCTTCCAGGCGGAGGCGGGGTTCGGCGCGCAAGCCCGGGTGGAGGGCCATATCGTGGCCGTGGGCGCCGATCGCTACATGACCCGCCTGGGCGTGGGCGTCGCCCCCCTGGCCGATGCGGCGGCAAAGCTGGCCGCCGACGGCCGCAGCCCGCTTTACGCCGCCGTTGATGGCACGCTCGCCGCCATCCTGGCGGTGGCCGACCCGGTGAAGCCGGAGGCGGCGGACGCCGTGCGGACGCTGCACCACGCTGGCCTCAAGGTCATCATGGTGACGGGCGACAACCGGCGCACCGCGGAGGCCGTGGCCCGGACGCTGGGCATCGACGAGGTGGCGGCGGAGGTACTGCCGGAGGGCAAGGTGACCACGGTCAAGGACCTGCAACAACGGCACGGCCACATCGCCTTCGCCGGCGACGGCGTAAACGACGCCCCGGCCTTGGCCACCGCCGACGTCGGCTTGGCCATGGGCGCCGGCACCGACATCGCCATCGAGGCGGCGGACGTGGTGCTGGTGCGAGGGGACCTGCGGGGCGTGGCCACGGCCATCGGCCTCAGCCGCGCCGTGCTGGGCAACATCCGCCAGAACCTGGCCTGGGCCTTCGGCTACAACGTGGTGCTGATTCCCCTGGCTGCCGGGCTGTTCTATCCGCTGACCGGCTGGCTGCTGTCGCCCATGGTGGCGGCCGGCGCCATGGCGCTGTCCAGCGTCAGCGTCCTGACCAACGCCCTGCGCCTGCGGCGTTTCCGTCCGTCCTGAGGGAGGGGATCATGAACATCGGCCAAGCCGCTAAGGCCTCGGGCGTCAGCGTCAAGATGATCCGCTATTACGATGAGGTTGGCCTGGTCCGCCCGTCCGGCCGGTCGGAAGGCAACTACCGCGAATATGAGGCCCGGGAAGTGAACGAGCTGCGCTTTGTCAGGCGCGCCCGGGGCCTGGGATTCGACATGGCGGAAATCGGCCAGTTGCTGTCGCTGTGGCGCGACCGCGACCGGTCCAGCCGCGAGGTCAAGTCCATCGCCCAGCGCCACCTGGACGATTTGGACAGCCGCATCCGCGAAATGCAGGCCATGGCCGATACCCTGCGCCATCTGGCCCATTGCTGCGCCGGGGACGACCGGCCGGACTGCCCCATCCTGGAGGATTTGGGTGGCGAAGATCTGGGCGGGGACGATCTGGTCGGGCCGGCGCCCCACGCCGCTCACACCACCTTGTAAACCCGGATGAGCACGGCGTGCCGCTCCGGCGGCAGACCGTGGACGGTGCCGACGAAGATGCCGCGGTTCAGCCAGGCGTGGGGCCCCTCGGGCGCGGTGAAGTCCAGGACGGAGTAGGCGTAGGGCGCCTTGCCCGGCGGCGCGTCGATGACCGCCCGGTTGTTCACGGTGATGATGGCGCCGTCGTCGGTCTTCAGTTCATAGAGGGCGTTCAGCAGCAGCACGCCGTCGGGCCGGCTCAACTGCCGGTCGGCACCACCAGCCAGCACGGTTCCCCGGATGCGCGGCCCCTGGAACACCCCGCCGGTAATGGGGATGATGCGGCGCTCCCCCAGCGGCGATTTGCCCAAGGGTACAATCGGGTCCAGCTCGACCACGGCCTCATAGGTGAACTCGGTGGCAGGCAACTGTAGGGGCACGGTGCTGAGCGGGGTGGGGGGCGCCGCCGGGGACGCAGCATTGGCGGATTCCGCCATGGTGGTCTGGGCGACCCCGGCTGTCGCCGCCACCTGCAACAGCGTTCGCCGGTCCATCGTGCCCACCTTTTCCATCCCCATCTCCCTTACTTATTTACGTTAATAATTATCAACAAGTATGGTTTGCAGGCAATGCCCTTGCCCATGGTGGCCGATAGTGCCATCGCCTCGACATTTCCGGCCGGCCTGCGCACACTCACGCCCATGGACGTCCTCTTCCGATTACCAGGCGCCGCGCGGCGCGATCCCGAGGTCGACGCCTGGTTTGCCCAGGGCGATCCCCTGCGTCTGATGATCCAACCCTGGTTCGAGGCCTTGCGCGGCTGCGGCCCGGACGTGCGTGACCTGATCCATGATCGCCAGCCCACGGCCTGCGTGGGCGATGCGGCCTTCGCCTATGTCGGCGCTTACACAGCGCATGCCAGCGTGGGCTTCTTCCACGGCGCCGATCTGGACGATCCCACCGGCCTGCTGCAGGGGACGGGAAAGCGCATGCGCCATGTGAAGCTGCGCTGGGGCCAGGACCATGACGCGGTGGCGCTCAGGGCGCTGATCGCCGCCGCCTACCAGGACATCCGGCGGCGGCTGCAACATTAGGGACGCACGCCCGGGGTAATCTCATCGCCCCTTGGGGGGCAATCCCTTCAGGGCCGACACCCCGGCCAATGCCTCCCGTTCCCGCCGCCGGCCGTCCATCATGTCTTCCACCGCCTCCTTGGGCAGGGGCGGGGCGAAGTGATAGCCCTGGCCGTACTGGCAGTGCAGGCCGCGCAGGAACTCGGCTTCGGATTCCTTTTCGATGCCCTCGGCGATCACCTCGAGGTCCAGGGCCTGGGCCAGCAGGGTGATGATGCGGGCGATGGCGCTGCGGCGGTCGCTTTCGCCGGCGGCGCGCACGAAGCTGCGGTCGATCTTGAGCGTGCCGATGGGATAGCGGTGCAGGTAGCTGAGCGAGGAGAAGCCGGTGCCGAAGTCGTCGAGCGACAGCTTCACGCCCTTGCTCTTCAGCGCCTCCATGATGCCCAGGCAGCGGCCGGGGTCGTCCAGCAGCAGGCTTTCCGTGATTTCCAGCTTCAGCGTGCCCGGGGTGATGCGATGGGCCGCCAGCGTCTCCGTCACCGCCGCCACCAGGTCGTCCTCCATCAACTGGCGGCCGGACACGTTGACGCTCATGAACAGGTCGGGACTGAAGCGGCCTTGCCATTCCGCCAGTTGGCGGGTGCCCTCGGCCAGGGCCCAGCGCCCCATCTTCAGGATCAGGCCCGTCTCCTCCGCCAGATGGACGAAGTCGCTGGGCGGGATCAGGCCGCGCTGGGGATGAAACCAGCGCATCAGCGCCTCGAACCCCGCGATGGTGCCGTCGCGCAACCGCACGATGGGCTGGTAGAACAGGCGGAACTCGTGATCCTCCACGGCGTGGCGCAGGTCCGATTCCAGGCGCAGGCGGGTCAGGGCCCGTTCGCGCAGGGTGTCATCGAACATCTCCACCCGGCCGCGGGCGCTGGTCTTGGCCCTGAACATGGCCAGGCCGGCGTCCCGCAGCATGTCGGCGGCCGAGGCGTAGCCCGACCCCGACAGGGCGATGCCGGCGGTCACGCTCATCACCACCTCATCCCCGTTGGGCAGGGCCAGCGGCTTGGCCACGGCGGCGGCCAGGCGCTCCGCCGCGTCCACCGCCGCCTTCACGTCCAGCACGCCATCCATCAGCACGCCGTATTCGTCGGCCGACAGGCGCGCCACCGTGTCACCGGCCCGGCGGGCGTCGTCCAGGCGCTGGCCCACGGCGCACAGCACCTCGTCCCCCACCAACGGGCCCAGGCTGTCGTTCACCGTCTTGAAATGGTCGATGTCGAAGATCATGACCGCGAACTGCGCCTCCTCCGGCCGGCGGCGGCGCCCCAGCGCCTGGCCGATGCGGTCCAGCAGCAGCATGCGGTTGGGCAGGCGGGTCAGGCCGTCATGGAAGGCGTCGAACAGCAGTTGCTGCTCCGCCCGCTTGCGCGCCGTAATGTCGGTCATGGAGCCGGCCATGCGGATGGCCTCGCCACTTTCATCCCGGATGGCCACGCCCCGGATCAGCACCCACAGTTCACCGCCACCGGCGTGGCGGGTGCGCACCTCCTCCTCCAGGTGGGCGCTGCCGCCGGCGATATGGGTTTCCATCGCCGCGCGCAGGCGGGGGCGGTCCTCCCCGTCGATCTGGGCGTACCAATCCTCCATGCTGCTGGTCCGCGCGCCGCCACCGATGCCCAGCATGGCCGTCCAGCGGGAGGAACAGTAAAGCTCGTCCGACGCCACATGCCAGTCCCACAGGCCGTCGTTGGCGCCCTGGGCGGCGAGGGCATAGCGCTCCTCGCTCAGGCGCAGTTGCTCCTCGGCGTTCTTGCGGTCGGTGATGTCGCGGTGGGCGCCGACGATGCGGATGGGCTCCCCCTCGTCATCCAGCACGACGATGCCGCGACACATCATCCACAGCACATGGCCGTTGCGGTGGGTCATGCGATATTCGATCTGGAAGGGCTTGCCCCCGGCGCTGGCTTGGGCGTCCAAGGTGGCCTGCAGCCAGATCAGGTCATCCGGGTCAACCCGGCTCAGCCATTCGTCGGGGGAGGTGCCGATCTCATGCTCGGCATAGCCCAGCAGCGCCTTCCAGGACTCGGCGTAATAGACCCGGTCGGTGCGCAGATCCCAGTCGTACAGGCCCTCATTGCTGGCTGCCGCCGCCAGGCGATAGCGCTCCAGCGTCAGCCGTTCGTCATGGTCCAGCGCAGGGGGCGTCGACACCGGGCTTGGCGCCGGCGCGCCTTTGACCGGGGCGGGCTTACCCGCACTCATGTCATCACCGGCGTGGCGCCGCGCACCACGACCCAACCGCGTAGTGAACCCACCTTCATGGTCCAACGATTTCCAATAGATGGGCTGTGCACGCGGGCGCTCGGTTCAAGGGTTATCAATAGAGGGTATACTAAAAAGCGCTGCGGCGACACCTGTGGTCTGATGCGGGCCATGGGAGCATTGGCATATGCCCGGAGGGGCGCGATCTGCTAAAACGCCTGCATGGAATGGACTGACGACGCCATCGTGCTTTCATCCCGCCCGTTCGGCGACACCGCCGCGCTGGTGGTGGCGTTGACGCGTGAGCATGGACGGCACGCTGGCGTCCTGCATGGCGGCCAGTCCCAGCGGTACCGCGGTGTGCTGGAACCGGGCGCCCAGGTCGCCGTCCGCTGGCGCGCCCGCACGGCTGACCAACTGGGCACCTGGACGGTAGAGCCCGTGCGCTCCCCCGCCGGGCTGTACCTGGACGACCCCCTGCGCCTGGCGGCCATTGTCGCCGCCGCCGCCCTGATGGATGCCGTCCTGGCGGAACGGGAGGCCCATCCGGGCCTGTACGATGCCACGCTGGCGCTGTTCCAGGCGCTGGACCTCGACATTTGGCCCGCCATCTACGTGCGGTGGGAGGTCGGCCTGCTGGAGGAGGTGGGCTTCGGCCTGGATCTGACGCAGTGCGCCAGCACCGGCCAGCCCGTGGGCACCCCGAACGACCAGTTGGCCTATGTCAGCCCCCGCACCGGCCGCGCGGTTTCCCTGTCGGCGGGGGAACCCTATCGCGACAAGCTGCTGCCCTTGCCGGGCTTCCTCATCGGGCTTGGCTTCCAGGGCGGCGGCGAAGAGGACGTGGCGGCCGGCCTGCGCCTGACCGGCCATTTCCTGGAACGGCATGTCTTCGCCCAACGGCATGCCGAGGTGCCCCCGGCCCGCCAGCGCCTGGTGGAGCGTTACTTGCGAGCGAACGGTCTTCCCGCACCCCGTGTTGAGGGGGCGGAATCAAGGGAACCCTAAGTTTCCCACCGGCTGCACCACGGCTGGCAATCGGTCCACCATATCTGGTAGTGTCCGCCCATCATGACCGATGCCACCGAGATCCTCGACAAGCCCCTGGCCGATGCGCTGGGCGAGCGTTACCTGTCCTATGCCCTGTCGACCATCGTGTCGCGGTCGCTGCCCGATGTGCGCGACGGGCTGAAGCCGGTGCACCGCCGCCTGCTGTTCGCCATGAGCCAGCTTAAGCTGGAGCCCACCACTCCGCCCAAGAAATCGGCCCGCGTGGTGGGCGACGTCATCGGCAAGTTCCACCCCCATGGCGACGCTTCGGTCTATGACGCGCTCGTACGTCTGGCCCAGGACTTCGCCGCCCGTTATCCCCTGGTCCAGGGCCAGGGCAATTTCGGCAACATCGACGGCGATAACGCCGCCGCCATGCGATACACCGAGGCCCGCCTGACCGAGGTGGCCAAGGCCCTGTTGGACGGCATCGATGAGGACGCGGTCGATTTCCGCGCCACCTACGACGGCGACGGCGAGGAGCCGATGGTGCTGCCGTCGGCCTTCCCCAACCTGCTGGCCAACGGCTCGGCCGGCATCGCCGTGGGCATGGCCACCAGCATCCCGCCGCACAACGCCGGTGAGATCTGCGACGCGCTCAGCCTGATCATCGACCGGGAACTGCTGGTGCCGGAAGACCGCCGCCGGCCGGTGACGGTGGATGAGCTGGTCACCCTGATGCCGGGCCCCGACTTCCCCACCGGCGGCGTGCTGGTGGAAAGCCGCGATGCCGTGCGCGAGGCCTACCGCACCGGCCGCGGCGGCTTCCGCCTGCGCGCCAAGTGGGAAAGCGAGAAGCTGGCCCAGGGCACCTGGCAGATCATCGTCACCCAGATCCCCTACCAGGTGCAGAAGTCGCGCCTGGTGGAGAAGATCGCCGAACTCCTCATGGAGCGTAAGCTGCCCCTGCTGGAGGATGTGCGCGACGAGTCGGCGGAGGATGTGCGGCTGGTGCTGGTGCCCAAGAGCCGCAACGTCGACCCGGCGGTGCTGATGGAACAGCTGTTCCGCAACACCGATCTGGAAGTGAAGATTCCGCTGAACATGAACGTGCTGGACGCCGATCAGGTGCCGCGCGTCATGACCCTGCACGAGGTGCTGCGCGCCTATCTGGACCACCGCAACGTGGTTCTGGTGCGCCGGTCCCGCCACCGCCTGGCCAAGATTGACCACAGGCTGGAGGTGCTGGGCGGTTACCTCATCGCCTACCTGAACCTGGACGAGGTCATCCGCATCATCCGCGAGGAGGATGAGCCCAAGGCCGAGCTGATGCGCGCCTTTGGCCTGACCGACGTGCAGGCGGAAGCCATCCTGAACATGCGCCTGCGCAGCTTGCGCAAGCTGGAAGAGATAGAGATCCGCAAGGAGCATGACAGCCTGACGGCCGAGCGGACGGAACTGCTGTCCCTGCTGGACGACGACGGCAAGCGCTGGTCGGCCATCGCCGCCGAGGTAGCCGCCACCAAGAAGCGCTTCGGCCAGGCGACCGAGCTGGGCGCCCGCCGCACCGCCGTGGGCGACGCCCCCACCGACGTGGTGGTGCCGGTGGAGGCCATGATCGAGCGGGAGTCGGTCACCGTCTTCCTGTCGGAGAAGGGCTGGATCCGCGCCGTGAAGGGCCACCTGCCGCCGGCCGAGACGGCGGAGGCCAAGTACAAGGAGGGCGATGCCGAGCGCTTCGTCCTGCATGCCGAGACGACGGACAAGCTGCTGGTGTTCTCCAGCACCGGCAAATTCCACACCATCGGCGTGGACCGCCTGCCGCGCGGTCGCGGCTTTGGCGAGCCTGTGCGCCTGATGGTGGATCTGGGCGACGCCGACATCATCACCGTGCTGCCCTACCGTGCGGGCAAGCGTCTGCTGGTGGCGTCCAGCGACGGCCGCGGCTTCCAGGTGGACGCGGACGAGGTGGTGGCGCAGACCCGCGCCGGCAAGCAGGTGCTGAACGTGGGCGATGGCGCCACGGCGCTGGCCTGCGTTCCGGTGGAGGGCGACACCATCGCCGTCATCGGCAACAACCGCAAACTGCTGGTCTTCGCCCTGGAGGAATTGCCCGTCATGGTGCGCGGCAAGGGCGTGGCCCTGCAGAAGTACAAGGACGCCAGCCTGTCCGACATCTGCGTGTTCGACGGCGCCAAGGGCCTGTCGTGGAAGATGGGCGGGGCCGGCGACCGCACCCGGGTGGAGACCGACCTGTCACCCTGGCGCGGCGCGCGCGGCACCCAAGGCAAGCTGCCGCCCAACGGCTTCCCCCGCAACAACCGCTTCTGAGCGGCGCGGGGAATTTAGGTATCGTCGTAAAGAAGCCGGGATGGATCATCATCCCGGCTTTTTTACTGCCCGGCATCTTTTGGGGAGACGGGGGAGTTATGATGCCATTGGTTTTTCTGGTGCTGTTCCTGGGGGCGCTGGCGTATTGGGTTTACCGTGACCAAGCGGACTACGCGGCCTTCAAGGCGCTTGAGGACACCCGTGCGCGGCAGGCCTTTTATCGCAAGTGGGTGGTGCTGAGCGCCCTGCTGTTCGGGGGTGGAACCGTGGTGTCGATGGCCTCGCTGGGACGGTTGGCCCAGCTATGGACCTTGCCGCCGGAAGTCGCCGGACTTGCGGATGATGAGTTTTTCGAGCCGGTACGCGAGGTCTTGGCCCATACCGAGTTCCTGATGGGGCTTGGGGCCGCCATGCTGGCCGGCACCCTTATTCCAACCGTGATCCATGCCCTGCAGCAAGGCCGGGGTTCCGCGACGGTTCCCGTGGCCCCTGGCGTAGCAGGGGATATCCAAGCCCTGCTGCCCCGTAATGGCGCGGAGCGGTGGTGGGCCGGACTGCTATCGCTCAATGCCGGCCTGACGGAGGAACTGGCCTTCCGCCTGTTTTTGCCCTTGCTGATCACCCTCGTCACGGGCGATGCCAAAATCGGCTTCATTCTGGCGGGCGTGGTGTTCGGGGTGATGCACCTCTACCAGGGCTGGATAGGTGTATTGGGCACCATGGTGACCGGCGCCTTGCTATCCATTCTTTATCTCGCCAGCGGCGGGTTGCTGGTCCCCATATTGCTGCACATAGCTATCGATCTTTATGCGCTGTTGCTGCGCCCCATGATCGCGGCTTGGTTGACGCGGTGATGGCCCCCGAGGAAATCCCCCGGGGGCCGGGCTGTCACTGCCCCCTGGTCACCATGATCCCGGCGTTGGCCGCCAGGATATAGGCGGTGGTGGTGGCCACCGTGGATTCGTTCTCGAACCACAGGAAGGGCCACGCCACCTTCTGCTCCGGAAAATCCGGCTTGATGACCAGGACGCCGGGCACCATGGCGCCGGGCACGGTGGAATAATCCGCCCGGTTGTGGGTGTAGGCGATCATTTTGGACTCGGTGCCCACCGTCGACACCAGGGACAGGTTTGTCGCCGGATGGCGGCCCAGGACATAGTCCAGGGCGTCCAGGGTGTATTGGGTGCCGATGATGCCGGGGAAGGCCTTGTGCAGCAGGTACATGGTGGTGCCGAACCCGGCCACCTGGCTGCTGCCGGCCCAGGTGCCCATGGCCACGGGCACACCGAAGGGTGTCTTGGCGGCCTCCGCATCTATGGTGGCCTTGGCCTCGATCACCGCCTGGGTCAACTGGGCGCGATAGTCGGCGTCCATGTAGGGCAGGGCCAGCGTGGCGGCACCACCCAGCCAGGCGAAGTGGCGCTTGATGGCAGGCAGCAGGGATTTGAGCTTGGTGGTGTACAGCGGATCGGCGCCCTTGGTCGTGATCACCAGGTCCACCGTCGCGGAAAAGGCGGCCATGTCGAGGATGTCGGCGGTGTTCCAATCGCCCCGTTCCGGCCGGTCCATGCGGTCGGCCGGGTCCTGCTGGTTGGCCCACAGCACCTTGGCCGCGGCCAGGGCCTGGGCGGCCAGATCGGGGTCGATACCGCCCAGCACGCGCGCCGCGCCGGCCAGGGCGCCGGCCAGGTGGTAATCGTCCGCCGGCACGTCGGAGGTGAAGGCCCAGCGGTCGTCGGGTACGCCTGAATAGACGCCGTTGCTCTCGTTGGGGCCCAGCTTGGGGTCATAGATCAGCCGGTCGGTCTGGGAACCGGCGTCGCCCAGGTGCGTGTACTGTTTCAAGGTGGGGTCGATGATGCCGACGATGGCATGGCCGAACACCTTGTACTGGGCCAGCAATTGCAGGGTGCCGTGGCGGATCTGTTGCAGCACGTCGGGCACGCCGTCAGGCTTGCGGATCTCCACCTGGTGCGCGGCCTCGTCGATCGTGTCCTCATCCCACTCCAGGCCGAACAGCTCACGCCCCCATACCAGGTCACGCACCACCCAGGCGTTGTCGGACGTCTGGATGTCGTAGTCGCCGGCGTCCTGCCAGCCGCCCACGTTCAGGCCGGGGATATGCTCGCCCGGCTTGAAGGGCGAGTCGAGGTGCGGCCCCATCTTGTAGCCGTCGAAATGGGTGATGTTGGGCGCCGCCTGGCGGGCATCGTCCATGTGCGACAGGCCCTGCCAGGTACGGTACTGCTCCTTCACCGCCATATGGTCCATCTGCTCCGCCAGATAGGTGTCAAGCGAGGGCTGCCAGATGCGGTCATAGGCGTCGGGCGCGATGCGGAACGGGTTGAACAGGTGCCCGGCGTAGGAGATGGCGTAGATTCCGGGCGTCCGCACGCCCGAGAAATCGAAGGTGGCGTAGTCATAGCGCAGCCACCGGCCCCAGGGCTTGAGGGTCCCCTTCAGCGCCACGGTCCGGCTGCCATCGGCGCCCAGGCGTACCAGCTGGATGTCCTTGGGCGCCTTCATATGCGGGTCCAGTTCCACGGTCGCGACCTTGGCGCGGTCCGGCGTGTAACCGGCCTGGTTGAAGGCGACGACGGGATCGCGCACCCAGTTCTTGATGACGTTGGGATGGACGTGCCAGACGATGGCGTCCGTGGTCTTGCCCGCCGGGATCAGGGCCCGCACCACGAACCAGCCGTTCTGCGCGCGGTTGCGGGCGTCATAAAGCGACAGTGGTGCGGTGTCGGAGGTGATGGCCACGCGCGTCACCGGATCCTCCGGCGACAGCACGAGGGAGGAGCCGCCCGACGCCAGGGGCAGCGGATCGCCCGAGCCATCCTTGGCCATGGGACCGCTGGGGTTGCGCGGGAACAGGCCCGTCGCGTCACCCCCGTTGCCGCTTGCCAGCGCGTAGGTCTTGCCGAAATAGCTGGTGGGAAGGAAATCCAGGCTGAAGGCCGCCTTGCCGACGTACGCGGCCGGCAGCGGCTGGTCCAGGTTCACCGCGACGCGGAAGCCCGTGCCCTCCGGCGTGATGACCAGGCGATAGCTGAAGCCCTGCTCTGGGAAGCTGCTGTACACCGTCAACTGGTCGGGCCCGGGGCCGCGCTCGCGCTTCACGAAGGCGGGAACGGGGTCCCACTGTTCCGGCGTGGGGTTCAGGCGCACCGCGCCATCGGTGGCGATGCGCTCCCCATGCAGGATGATCTGGATGCCGGCGTTCTTCTCATCGCGGAACACCGGATGGAAATGCATCTGGTCAACGATGACGCTGAGGCCCTGCATCTCCAACGTCTCATCGGGGCTGACGGTCAGCCCAGGTGACGCGGTCGGCGGGGCCGCGGCAAGGCAGGATTGGGTGAGCCAAGGCTGAATAGCCAAGGCGGCGGCAAACCAGATGGCCCGCATGGTTGTCCCTCCCGTTAGCGCTAACATTTTTATGTTAACGGTATCATTTTGCCATACTGTGGGGCAAAGCGGGGCTGGACACAAGCCTGTCTGACACGTCTGTTAACCGGAAGAGGACGGGGAACAGGGGACGAGCGGGGGAGGTTGGCGCTGGCGGGTCAGCGGGCGCGCACCGTGATGGTCAGGGTATCGCTGTAAAATCCACCGCGGTGGACGACCTGCCGGGGCAACGTCAGCAGGATGCTGCCGGTCCGCATCTCCGTCTGCGGGTCCAGGCGGTTGATGACCTGCGGCTCGCTCAAGGGGCGGCTATCCACTTGGTCATAGGAAATCGTGTACGGGATCTTGTTGCCGTTGGCATCGACCAGGGCGCCGCCGTTGTTGGACGACAGCACCACCGTATAGCCGGAGGACTCGTTGCAGTGCTCTCCCAGGTCGCCCAGCATGACGTTGCCACCGCCATCGGCGGACAGGGTGGCGTCACCCACCGACACGGAAACGAAGCAGTTGGATTCCACAACCCCCTTCACGGCGATGTTCAGCGCCATCGCCGGCTTCATCGCCAGCAACGCCAGAACCACAGCCAGGAACGCAGGGCGGATGAAACCGCTGACCGCACGCATGGAACGAATGCATCCCTTTCCAAGTGAAGCCAGTACGTCCGCCGCCATGACGGACGTTTCGAAGCACTTCGCAACTCAGCAATAAATATGCCGTTAATTTAACGCCGTTTCGCGCGCGCGACTCGCCGCCGGCGGTGGGCGTCCTTGCCAAATGAAAGGCCGCATTTGCGTTTTGCAACGGGGTTTCGATGGGGGGAGGCTGGGGCGGACGGCAGAAACTACTCAGGTAGCCGGCCCCAAGGGGACCCAACCGTCACGGCCCAAAGCCTCCAGCGGCTGGAAGCGGCGCTTATAGTCCATCTTGCGGCTGCCCTCGATCCAATAGCCGAGATAGACGTGGGGCAATCCCTCCTGCCGCGCTTGCTCCACCAGTGACAGGATCAGCCGGGTGCCCAGGCTGCGATCCGGCAGGTCGGGATTGTAGAAGCTGTAGACGGCGGAAAAGCCGTCATCCAGCCGGTCCGTCAGGATGGCGCCCATCAGAGCCCCGCCGGCATCGCGCAGGGTGTACAGGCGGCTGTCCACCTGGCCCTCCTCGATCATGGCGGCGTAATCGGTCATGCCCATGCGGCTCATGTCGCTATCGCTGTGGCGGGCCGCCTGATAGCTGGCGAAGACCTGGAACTGTTCCGCCGTGGCGCTGGCGGGCTGGACCCCCGGCACCAGGTCGGCGTTGGCGCGCAGGATGCGGCGCATGGTCCGGTTAGGGCTGAAGCCCGCCACGGGAATACGCACCGGGACGCAGGCGGCGCACCCGGCACAGACGGGGCGGTAGACGATGTCGTGGCTGCGGCGGAAGCCGGCGCGTGACAGGGCGGAGTTCACGCCGCTGGCCTGCTGTCCCACCAGGCGGGTGAACAGCTTGCGCTCCATACGCCCCGGGAGGTAGGGGCAGGGCATGGGACCGGAGCGGTAGAACTGCTGCAACGGCCGGGAATGGGGTGGGATGACCGACATCCGCGCCTTTCTTGGACGACTGGTGCCACGGGAAAACGGGAACAGCTGCAGGCCAACTGGACAACAATACCTGATGACGCCTACCGATAAACTTTACCGGGAGATGTAGGGCCATGCCAGAGGCATTCCCTTTCGGGGTAAACGCTCTTTCGCTGGTTCACCTCACCGCCCGCCGCCGCCGGGACGGCTGCTTATCGAGGGGGGCGGGGGCTGTACCGGGGTGCCGGCGGGGGTGGTCGGCATGCCGTCCGGCGTCTTCGCGGCGCCCGGCTTGGTGGCGATATCGCTCAGCGGATGCTCGCGCAGCACGGTGATGCTGATGCGCCGGTTGCGGGGCGACTTGGGATCATCCGGGAACAGCGGGTCACGGTCGGACAGCCCCACCACGGAGGCGATGCGATCCTCCGAAACGCCAGCGGCGGCGAGCGCGCGGCGGGTGGCGTTGGCGCGGTCGGATGACAGTTCCCAGTTGCCATAGGAGCCGGAACCGTTGGCGAACGGGGTGTTGTCGGTGTGTCCGGTGATGGACACTTTGTTGGGCAGCTTGGCCACGGCCTGGGCCACCAGGGACAGCAGCTGCGCCGTTTGGGCGTTCATCTTGGCGCTGCCCGACGGGAACATGGAATAACCGTCCTGGTCCACCAGGTTCAGCCGCTCCCCCTCCGGCGTGCGCTGCATGATGACGTTCTGCTGCAGATCCTTCAGCTCCGGCACCTGCTGGATGGCCTGGCGGACCTCCTTCTCGATTTCCTTGAACTGCTGGTCCTCGTGCTGCGCCAGGGCCTGCTTAAGCTCCTGTTCATCGACCTTGCCGTCGCCGTTCTGGTCCATGTCCAGCCGGCCGTCGCCCGACTTGCTGCCGTCGCTGCGCCCGCCATTGTTGTCGGTGGTGCCGCTGGTCTTGTCGTCCTTGCCGTCGGGCTTGCCCTGGGCCTCGTCCGTCGCATCCTCGACCGACTGGAAGGCGTTGGCCGCCTGGGGGCGGGAGGGCAAGGGTACCGCCACGGAGGTGGGGGAACTGTTGTTCATGGCGGCGCCGTTGACCGTGATGGTCTTGCCGCCCAGCACGCCTCCGGCGCCGCTCTCCTGCTTGGAGGGGGTCGCGGGGCTGAAATAGTCGGCCAAGCCCAGCTTCTGCTCCGCCGTGGTCACGCTCAGCAGCCACAGCAGCAGGAAGAAGGCCATCATGGCGGTGACGAAGTCGGCATAGGCCACCTTCCAGGCGCCGCCGTGGTGCCCGTCGCCGCCCTTGTTCACCTTCTTGATGATGATGGGCGCCTTCTCGTCGCCCCCCGCGCTGGCCAAGCCGCTATCCCCTTATGCCCAAACACATGGACCCGCAGTCTAACCGGGGCCGGGGCCGGCGCGACAGATCCTAAATGGCCGCTCCCGACAATGACCGGCACCGCCGGCCCGCCAGGACGGGCGCCGCATGCGGAACAAATGGTCGCGGCCGCCATATGGTCACGACGCCGGGGCGGGCCAAGGGTAGGCTTTCCCCAAGGGTGGGCTTTCCTGGCACTAGGCCCCATGGTATCGCTTTAACCATGGCGACCATGACCGAACATACCCTTCGGGGTCTCTCCGCCCTGGGCTTCCACCGCCTGGCCTACACGCAATGGCTGCCGGACGGGCAGCCGGGTGCCACCCGCACCATCGTCTGCTGCCATGGCCTGACCCGCAATGGCCGTGACTTCGACGTGCTGGCGGCGGACCTGGCCGACAGCCTGGGGGCTCGGGTGATTTGCCCGGATGTCGTCGGCCGGGGCAAGAGCGGCACGCTGGCCAACCCGGATCTCTATGGTTACCCCCAGTACCTCGCCGACATGGCCGCGCTGATCGCCCGCCTGGACGTGGAGTCGCTGGACTGGGTCGGCACCTCAATGGGCGGCCTGATCGGCATGATCCTGGCGGCGCAGGGCGACAGCCCCATCACCCGCCTGGTGGTGAACGATGTCGGGCCCCTGGTGCCCAAGGCGGCGCTGGAGCGCATTGCCACCTATGTCGGCACCAGCCCGACCTTCCACTCGGTGGAGGAGGTGCAGCGCTATCTCAGCCTGGTCTATGCCCCCTTCGGCGATTTGACGGACGCCCAGTGGCGGCATCTGGCCGACCATGGCTATTGGATGCGGGCTGACGGTACCCTGGGCTTGGCCTACGACACCGGCATCGCCCGCGCTTTCCAGACGCAGCCCATCACCGATGTCGACCTGTGGCCGGTGTGGGGCATGATCCGCTGCCCCGTTCTGGCGATTCGCGGCCTGCAATCCGACCTGCTGACGGCGGAGATCGCCCAGGCGATGACCGAGCGCGGGCCCAAGGCCACGCTGTACGAGGTGGCGGACGCCGGCCATGCCCCGGCGCTGATGGACCCGGCGCAACGGGCGGCCGTGCGCGATTTCCTGCGCTAAGGTGCCTCTCCCGCCGTTACTCCCCGGCTACCCGCCATTCCGGCCCCGCCCGCCCTGGTGGGGGCCGGATCTCCAGACGTTGCGCAACACCCTGCGCCGCCCCTGGCATCCCTTGCCGGCGGGGCAGGCGTTGGCCTTTCCCATGGATGATGGCAGTGGCGACAGCCTGGCCGGAACGCTGCACCGCCCGCCCGACCCGGCGACGGATCGCCCTCTGGTACTGCTGATCCATGGATTGGCGGGGTCGGAGGACAGCCCCTATATCCGCGCCGCCGCCGGCGCGGCGCTGTCCCATGGCCACGCCGTTCTGCGCCTGAACCTGCGCGGCGCGGGTCCCTTCGTTGGTCGCACCCGCCAGCGCTATCACGCCGGCCGCACCGCCGACGTTCGCGCCGTCCTGGCCCATCTGGCGCGGGACCTGCCGGACGTGGCGGCGGCCGGTGTCGTGGTGGTGGGCTATTCCCTGGCCGGGAACATGGTGCTGAAGCTGATGGGGGAAGGGGAGGCGCTGCCGCCCGTGGTGCGCGCCGCCGTGGCGGTGTCCGCCCCCATCGACCTGTCCGCCACCTCCCGTCGGTTCCTGAGGCCGCGCAACCGCCCCTACCACCTGTGGCTGTTGCGTCAGATGAAGGCGGAGACGCTGGCCACGCCGGCCGAGCCCGGAAGTGCGGAGGCTGGCCGCCAGGCGGCCGTGCGCCGCGCCCGCACCATCTATGCGTTCGACAACGATTACGTGGCGCCGGCCAACGGCTGGCGGGACGCGGAGGAGTATTACCGCGTCAACAGCGCCCGGCGCTTCATGTCCGCCATCACCCGCCCCACCCTGGTGATCCATGCGCTGGACGATCCGTGGATCGCGCCGGAGCCCTATCTGGACTTCGACTGGGCGGCGCATCCGGCACTGCTGCCCCTGATCGTGACCAAAGGGGGGCACGTCGGATTCCATGCGGCGCAGGAGAATGGGGGCGCTATTTTAGGTGGTGGATGGCTCGATCGATGCCTGGTGCGTTTTCTGGAAACGCTGGCATGATAGGGGCGCCATAATAAACATTGGGGAGGGTCATTCCCGTGCTGGACCACATTGGCATTTCCGTCGCCGATTTCGCGACCTCCACCGCCTTTTACGATCACGCCCTGGCCCCCTTGGGCATCAGCCGACTGATGAACATCACCGAGGAGATGACCGGCGCCGGCGCTCACGCCGGCTATGGCAGCGAGGGCAAGCCCTACTTCTGGATTGGCACCGGGCGCCGGTTGCAGGGCGGCGCCCTGCACATCTGCTTCGCCGCGGAAGACCGCAAGACGGTCGACGCCTTCCACGCCGCGGCCCTGGCCGCGGGCGGTCGGGACAACGGCGCTCCGGGCCTGCGTCCCCACTATCATCCCAATTATTATGGGGCCTTCATCCTGGACCCGGACGGCCATAACATCGAGGCTGTCTGCCACGATCCCGCCTGAGGGCTGGCGTAATAAGGGACGGGCGCGGAGCGGCGATGTTCCGACCGCGCCCTTCTCTTGTCAGTGCCCGGCCCGCAGCAGGCGGGCGGCGTCGACGGCGCCATAGGTCAGGATGGCGTCGGCGCCCGCACGCCGGAAGGCCAGCAGCGTTTCCAGCAGCGACTTCTCGTAATCCATCCAGCCGTTCTGGGCGGCCGCCTTCATCATGGCGAACTCACCACTGACCTGATAGGCGAAGGTGGGCACGCCGAATTCCGCCTTCACCCGGTGCACGATATCCAGGTAGGGCAGGCCGGGCTTCACCATCACCATGTCGGCGCCTTCCTCCAGGTCCAACTGCACCTCGCGCAGGGCCTCGTTGGTGTTGGCCGAGTCCATCTGATAGGTGCGCTTGTCGCCCTTCAGCAGGCCGCCGGTCTTCACCGCGTCGCGGAAGGGGCCATAGAAGGCGGAGGCGTACTTGGCCGCATAGGCGCAGATGCGGGTCAACTCGTGCCCGCTCTCGTCCAGGGCGTCGCGGATGGCGCCGACGCGGCCGTCCATCATGTCGGACGGGGCGATGATGTCGCAGCCCGCCGCCGCCTGCACCAGCGACTGCTGCACCAGCACGGCCACGGTCTCATCGTTCAGGATGCGGCCGTCGGTGACGATGCCGTCATGGCCATGGCTGGTGTAGGGGTCCAACGCCACGTCGCCCAGGGTGCCGATATCCGGCACTTCGCGCTTGATGGCGCGCAGGGCGCGGCACATCAGGTTGTCGGGGTTGGTCGCCTCGCTGCCCATGGGATCTTTCTGATCCGCCGGCAGACAGGGGAACAGCGCCACGCAGGGGACACCCAGGTCGCGCGCCTCGGCCACTGCCGGCAGCAGCAGGTCGATGCTGAGCCGCTCCACCCCGGGCATGGAAGCCACGGGCTCACGGCAATTCTCACCCTCGACCACGAAGACCGGCCAAATCAGGTCGTCGACCGACAACCGGGTTTCCGCCACCAGCCGGCGCGTCCAGGCGTCGACGCGGTTGCGGCGTGGCCGCTGGCGAGGATCGCCGCCGAAACGGCGGGGCAGGGAGGCATGATCAACCATGGAAGGGCTCCAAGTCCTTGGGACGTTTGGGAATGACGTGGAATATGGATCCGGTGCCGGGAATGCTACGCCCCGGCCTCCCAGCTCTCAAGGCCGGGAACGGTGCCGCGCGCCCGCCCCGGTCAACGCTGACCTGCTAGGAAGGGCTGCCCTGCCGGTAGGGACTGCCCTGCCAGGAAAGATGCGCCCGTCGGACTGGCGTTGGCCGGCGCACCTCCCTATGATCGCCGCCAATCAGCCGACGCCCGCAGGGGTGATCCCATGCGGGCACATGAACGCCCGCCTTATAAGACTGTCAGGGGATGAGGGAATGAACGAGACCGTGGACCAGCCTCATGTCATCTGCACGGTGCGGGGCGCCATCGGCCATGTGCTGCTGAACCGGCCCAAGGCGCTGAACGCCCTGACCCTGGACATGATCCGCGTCATCGATCCGCAGCTGGCCGCCTGGGCCACGGACCCGGCCGTGAAGGCGGTGGTCATCCAGGGGGCGGGCGATCGCGCCTTTTGCGCCGGCGGCGACGTCCGTGCTGTCTGGGACAGCGGCAAGGCCCTGCAGCGCGGCGAGGGGGACGGCGCCGTCGCCCGCGACTTCTTCGGCGAGGAATACCGGCTGAACCGGCGCATCAAGCGCTATCCCAAGCCCTACGTCGCCGTGCTGGACGGCATCACCATGGGCGGTGGCGTGGGGCTGTCGGTGCATGGCAGCCACCGGGTCACGACGGAGAAGACCCTGCTGGCCATGCCGGAGACGGGAATCGGCCTGTTCCCCGACGTGGGCGGCGGCTACTTCCTGTCCCGGATGCCCGGCGAACTGGGCACCTATCTGGCGCTGACGGGCGCCCGGCTGGGGGCCGCCGACGCCGCCTATACCGGCATCGCCACACACCATGTGCCCTCCGCCCAGGTGGAGACGCTGGTGGAGGAACTGGCCGCCGCCAGCTATGGCGACCATCCCGGGGGCACGGTGGACGCGATCCTCGCCCGCCATGCCGCCTTTCCCGGCGAGGCGCCGCTGGCGGCGCACACGCCGTCCATCGACCGTAGCTTCAACGCGGGCACCGTGGAGGAGATCCTGGCCTGCCTTTGCGATGAGACGCAGGGATTCGATGCCGCCTGGGCCTCGGCGACGGTGAAGACCTTGTCGCAGATGTCCCCCACCAGCCTGAAGGTGACGCTGGCGCAATTGCGCCGGGGTGTGGCGATGGAGATCGAGGACGTGCTGGTCATGGAATACCGCATGACGCAGGCCGTGATGGCCGGCCATGATTTTTACGAGGGCATCCGGGCCCAGCTGGTGGACAAGGATCGGCAACCGAAATGGCGGCCGGCCACTCTTAACCATGTTTCCGAGTCTGAGGTGGAACGCCACTTCCAGGTGCCCGCGTCCGGGGATCTTACCTTTACCGAATGACGTACACCTAACCGATAGGTGGGGGAGGCGACACCTCAATGTATCCATACATAAGAAATATCTCGACAAATGGTTGAGTAAACTATCCGTTCGGGGTAGGTCTTCCCCGGTCGTGGTGACAGATTCTGAGATTTTCTTACATTATCGGGTCGATTGCCCGCTGGTGATGCGTTAAAGTCTTGCGCGTGCAATGGAATCTACGTGTGCGCAATGATTCCCGTTGATTTATTTGCCGTCGAACACTTTATGTCGCCGGTTCCGTGTGAAGGAGAGGGCTTTGAAGCAACCTTATTACGACAGCATCCTGTTGATCGAAAGGCTGCATCGGCACTTTCTGGAAGTGCTCAAGGTCGAGCTGGACCGGCAGGGCGTGCAGGACATCAACAATGTCCAGAGCCTGATTCTGTATAATATCGGCGAAGATGAGCTGACGGTGGGTGAGCTGACCGCCCGTGGCTACTACCTCGGGTCGAATGTCTCTTATAACGTCAAGAAGATGCATGAGAATGGGTATCTGACGCAGGAGCGTTCGGCCCATGATCGCCGTTCCGTGCGCGTGCGTCTTTCCGGCAAGGGCATCGCCTTGCGGGACAAGATCAACACCCTGTTCGAACGCCAGGTCGGCGCTTTGGGGGAGGCTGGGCTCTCCGCCGATGAATTGACCAAGGCCAATGACCTGATGCGCAAGCTTGAGCGCTTCTGGACTTCCGCCCTCGACTACACCAACTATCCGGCCAGTTCGGCTGCCTAAGGGGCGGCGTTTACCATCAGGTGGATGGCGGGTGATGGCCGGGGACGGCGAGGTCTATGTCGAATACCACCGGATCGGCCAGATCGTGAAGGCCACGGCCATCGACGCCCAGACGGGCGTCGAGGTGTCGATTCAAGGCCCTGCCAGTTTGCCTCGCGCGCAGCTGGCGCGGGTTGCCATCGCCAAGCTGAAGTATGTCCTGGCCAAAAGACGCAGCAAACCACGCGGCATCCTCGCCTGATCCCCAATATAAAAGCCGCCGGCCCTTTGGGCACGGCGGCTTTTATATTGATCCATCGGACCCAGCCAAAGATGGCTGGGCCGCGGAACCCGGACCTTAGGAGGCGCGACGGCGGGGCTGATCGGACGGAGCCTTGCCCAGACCGATCTTCTTCGCGAACTCCGACCGCTGGGCGGCATAGTTCGGGGCCACCATCGGATAGTCGGCCGGCAGACCCCACTTGGCGCGGTATTCGTCGGGGGTCATGTTGTAGGTGGAGCGCAGATGCCGCTTCAGCATCTTCAGCTTCTTACCATCTTCCAAGCAAACGATGTATTCCGGGGTGACCGACTTGCGGACGGGCACGGCGGGACGCTGCGGCTCGGGCTGGGCTTCGACTTGCGGCGTGTCGAGGCCGGCGAGCGAGCTATAGACCGTGCTGATGATCTCGGGGATCTGCTGGGCCGGAAGGGCATTTTTGCCAACATAGGCAGAAACGATTTCCGACGTCATCCGGAGAAGTTGAGACGCGCGCAGATCGCCGTCCTGTTGTTCAATCATTTCAACTGCCTTGACACATTGGAACGAAGTGCGTGTACCCCTCGCACAGTCATAATGTCATGTCAATGTTAATTCGAGTTATCCTGTCGATGTGGGGCTGGTCTTTCTAGCCTTCGCCAAGTGTTGGGTCGTGTTGTCTTGGAAGGGGATAGTTGGCACCCGTGCCCTTGATTGTGATGCGCGTCACATGTCGACAATTTTAGACGGATTGTGGGCTTCACGGTTGAGTTGCTGCATTGGCGGGCTATTGCGGGCCAAAGTGGCTCTACTGCACGTTGCCAACAGCGAAGCTCGGCAGCCGGTCATTCAAGGCTCACCTGTGGTCGCGGCTCGGTTGCAGGTCGGCGTGGCGGGCATATCCTGGCTGCGCCGCCAGCGGATCCCGGAACTGGTGCCGGCAGGGCGCATCTGGTAGTGTCCACACGATTTTTAGCCCCCACTTCTTGTGGCGCCGCCTGTCGCGGGCCATCGAGTCCAGGGGGATGGCGCCGAAGGGGCGGGCCGTGCGGGCGCGCCCCTGGTCGCGTGTTCGCAAAAAACGGGTTGGGCCCCATGACCGCCAAGACGTTCGCCATCGCTTCCGATCACGCTGGCACCGAGTTGAAGGCCGCCCTGAAAACGCTGCTGGAAGAGCAGGGCGTGGCCGTCCTGGACCTGGGCACCAACGGTCCCGCCAGCGTCGACTATCCCAATTTCGCCGATGCCGTCGCCGCCGCCCTGGCCGATGGCCGGGCCGAGGCCGGTGTGCTGATCTGCGGCACCGGCATCGGCATCAGCATCGCCGCCAACAGGCACCGCCACGTGCGGGCGGCGCTGTGCCACGACATCACCACCGCCCGCCTGTGCCGCCAGCACAACGACGCCAATGTCCTGGTGCTGGGGGCCCGCATCGTCGGGGCGGAAGTGGCGCGCGATTGCACCTTGGCTTTCCTGTCCACGCCGTATGAAGGGGGACGTCACGCCCGGCGCGTTGCCATGCTGGGCTGAAGGCGCTTTTTCCGGGACCGGCGCCCCGGCGCGGGTCCAGACGACGCGGATCCCGCATCATAGAGGGTTGTCACAATGGCTTTTACTCAAAGCGCCGGCTTTTTCAGCGATACGCTCGCGGCGGCCGATCCCGATCTCGCCCGCGTCCTCGGTGAGGAGCTGCATCGCCAGCAGGACCAGATCGAGCTGATCGCGTCGGAGAACATCGTCTCCCGCGCCGTGCTGGAGGCCCAGGGCTCCGTCCTGACCAACAAGTACGCCGAAGGCTATCCGTCCAAGCGTTACTACGGCGGTTGCGAGTATGTCGACGTGGCCGAACAACTGGCCATCGACCGCGCCAAGGCCCTGTTCGGCTGCGCCTATGCCAACGTCCAGCCGCATTCCGGCGCCCAGGCCAATCAGGCGGTGTTCCTGGCCCTGCTGAAGCCGGGCGACACCTTCATGGGCATGGACCTGACCCATGGCGGCCATCTGACCCACGGCTCCGCCGCCAACCAGTCGGGCAAGTGGTTCAACGTCGTCAGCTATGGCGTGCGTCCTGATGACCACCGCATCGACTACGACGCGATAGAGGCCAAGGCCCGCGAGCACAAGCCCAAGCTGATCATCGCCGGCGCCTCCGCCTACCCGCGTGAGATCGACTTCGCCCGCTTCCGCGCCATCGCGGACGAGATCGGCGCCTATCTGATGGTGGACATGGCCCACTATGCGGGTCTGGTCGCCGCCGGTGTCTATCCCAGCCCGCTGCCGCATGCCCACATCGTCACCACCACCACGCACAAGACCCTGCGCGGTCCGCGTGGCGGCATGATCCTGTCCAACGACCTGGACCTGGGCAAGAAGATCAATTCGGCCGTGTTCCCGGGCCTGCAGGGCGGCCCGCTGATGCACGTCATCGCCGCCAAGGCCGTGGCCTTCGGTGAGGCGCTGAAGCCGGAGTTCAAGGAATACGCCGCCCAGGTGAAGGCCAACGCCCAGGTGCTGGCCGACGTGCTGATCAAGGGCGGCCTGGACATCGTGTCCGGCGGCACCGACAGCCACATCGTCCTGGTCGACCTGCGTCCCAAGAAGCTGACCGGCCGCGACGCCGAGGTCAGCCTGGAACATGCCGGCATGACCTGCAACAAGAACGGCGTGCCCTTCGACCCGGAAAAGCCGATGGTGACCTCCGGCGTCCGCCTGGGCACCCCGGCCGCGACCACGCGCGGCTTCGGCACCGAGGAGTTCCGCCAGGTCGGCGAGATGATCATCGAGGTGCTGGACGCGCTGGCCCAGTCCAACGGCGACAACTCCGCCGCCGAGACGCGGGTGCGGGAAAAGGTTCAGGCGCTTTGCCGGCGCTTCCCAATTTACTGACACCCGATTGACCGAAACAAGGCCGGTTGAACGGCCTCATAAGGAGGGGGAACAGGAGTAATGCGCTGCCCGTTTTGTGGTAACGACGATACCCAGGTGAAGGATTCCCGGCCTACCGAGGATAACTCCGCCATCCGCCGCCGCCGCTTCTGCCCCTCCTGCGGCGCGCGGTTCACGACGTTCGAGCGTGTGCAGCTGCGCGAGCTGACCGTGGTGAAGGCGACCGGGCAGCGCGAACCCTTCGACCGCGAGAAGGTCTTGCGGTCGATGCGGGTTGCTTTGCGCAAGCGTCCGGTGGACGCCGACCGCATCGACCGGGTGGTCAATTCCATCGTTCGTCAGCTTGAGTCGTCCGGCGAGACGGAAATCCCGTCGAAGCAGATCGGCAGCATGGTGATGGACACGCTGGCCCAGTTGGACCAGATCGCCTACATCCGCTATGCCTCGGTCTATAAGGACTTCCGTGAAGTGGCCGATTTCAATGAGTTCGTCGGCCACCTTAAGACCGATCCTGAGGCCTGACGGCGGCCGGTGCGAGCATCGTCTTGTGTCGCCGTAGGACGCGACGGCGTCCGCCGCAGATTTTCGGGTAGCGTGAGCGGACCGAAAATCGAGGATCAGCCAAGCCGCCGGATGGCGGCGCCCGGCGCCTGAGGGCGGATGTAACAGACATCAGGCGGGGCTTGAACGGGCCCCGCCTGACGGCCCATCCTGAGCACTTGAGGAGAGGCCGCATGACCCATGCCCATTTCACCGCCGACGATGTCGCGCACATGCGCGCCGCCCTGTCCCTGGCATCGCGTGGACTGGGGCGCTGCTGGCCCAACCCCGCCGTGGGCTGCGTCATCGTCCGCGACGGCTGTGTCGTCGGCCGGGGCTGGACCCAACCCGGTGGCCGGCCGCACGCCGAGACGGTGGCCTTGGCCCAGGCCGCCGGCGCCGCCGAGGGCGCCACGGCTTATGTCACCCTGGAACCCTGCAGCCATGTCGGCAAGACGCCGCCCTGCGCCGACGCCCTGGTGGCCGCTGGTGTAGCCCGGGTGGTCGTCGCCATCGGCGACCCCGACCCCCGCGTCTCCGGCCGGGGAATCGCGCGCCTGCGCGCCGCGGGAATCGCCGTGGACCTGGGCTTGCTGGAGGAGGAGGCTGGGCTGGTGACGGAGGGTTTCCTGCGGCGCGTGACCGAGGGGCGCCCCATGGTGACGCTGAAGCTGGCCACCACGCTGGACGGGCGCATCGCCACCAAGGCGCACGAAAGTCAATGGATCACCGGCCCTGTCGCACGCTCCTGGGGCCATGGCCTGCGCGCCACCCATGACGCCATCATGGTGGGCATCGGCACCGCCTTGGCCGACGATCCGGAACTGACCTGCCGCTTGCCCGGGCTGGAGGACCGCTCCCCCGTCCGCATCGTGGTCGACAGCCGCCTGCGCCTGCCGCTGACCAGCCGGCTGGTGCGCGACGCCCGGCGCGTGCCGGTCTGGGTGGCGACCCTGGCCGGGGGCGATGCCCACCGCCGCCGCGCCTATCAGGACTGCGGCGTCGAGGTCATCGAGATCGAACCGGATGCCGGCGGCGTCATGCCCTTGCGCGCCGTGCTGGCGGCGCTGGGCGGGCGCGGCCTGACCCGGGTGCTGGTGGAGGGGGGCGCGCAGCTGGCGGCGTCTCTGTTCAAGGAGGATCTGGTCGACCGGTTGGAATGGTATCGCGCGGCCAAGGTCATCGGCGGCGACGGCCTTGCGGCGGCGCAGGGCTTCGGCCTGGAACGGTTGGATGGCGCGCCGCGCTTCGCCTGCGTGGATGTGCGCGCCGCCGGCGATGACAAGGCGGAGAGCTATCGCCGCATCGAGTGACCGGCCTGCGGTCACGCGCGGGAAACGTCCGCATTTTCCACTCGCCAGCCGCGGCGGCCGGGCCTAGTTTGTCGCCATGTTTACTGGACTCATCACGGATGTCGGGCAGGTCACCGCTGTTGAACGGCGTGGCGATACCCGTTTCACCATCGCCACCGGGTTCGACCTGGAGACGATCGCCATCGGTGCCTCCATCGCCTGCAACGGCGTCTGCCTGACGGTGGTGGAGACGGGCCAAGGGGGCGACCAGGGCGGCGGCCGGGGCTGGTTCAAGGTGGACGTCTCCGCCGAGACCCATTCCAAGACCACCACCGGCACCTGGCAGGCCGGCACGCCCGTGAACCTGGAGCGGTCCCTGCGCCTGGGTGATGAACTGGGCGGTCACCTGGTCTATGGCCATGTCGACGGTGTCATCGACATCGCCGACGTTCAGCCGGATGGGGACAGCCAGCGCTGGTGGTTCGACGCGCCGCCGCATCTGGCGCGCTTCATCGCCGCCAAGGGCTCCGTCGCCCTGGATGGCGTCTCGCTGACCGTGAACTCTGTCGAGGGCACGCGTTTCGGTATCAACATCATCCCCCATACCCAGGAAAAGACGACCTTCCAGCATCTGAAGGCCGGCGGGGTGGTGAACTTGGAAGTCGACATGCTGGCGCGTTACGTCGCCCGTCTGGTGGAAACGAAATAATGAGCAACACGCCGGTTTCCGTGGCCCTGTCCAGCCCCGAGGAATTGATCGAGGAGGCCCGCGCCGGCCGCATGTTCATCCTGGTGGATGACGAGGACCGCGAGAACGAGGGTGATCTGGTCATCCCGGCGGAGTGCTGCGACGCGGCGGCGGTGAACTTCATGGCCCGGCACGGCCGCGGCCTGATCTGCCTGTCCATGGATCAGGCCCAGATCAACCGCCTGAACCTGCCGCTGATGTCGCGGGACAACGCCTCCCGCCACCAGACCGCGTTTACCGTGTCGATCGAGGCGCGGGAAGGGGTCACCACCGGCATTTCCGCCCCCGACCGCGCCCGCACCATCGCCGTCGCCATCGACCCCAACAGCGGTCCGCAGGATATCGCCTCTCCCGGCCATATCTTCCCGCTGGTGGCGCGCGACGGTGGCGTGCTGGTTCGCGCCGGCCATACCGAGGCCGCGGTGGACATCGCCCGCCTGGCGGGCAAGCTGCCGGCCGGCGTGATCTGCGAGATCATGAAGGACGATGGCACCATGGCCCGCCTGCCGGACCTGCTGCCCTTCGCCGCCGAGCATGGCCTGAAGATCGGCACCATCGCCGACCTGATCGCCTATCGCCGCCGCACCGAGACGTTGGTGGAGCGTGTCTACACCACCGCCATCGAAAGCCGCCATGGCGGCCACTTCACCGTCCATGTCTACAAGAACCGGATCACCGGGGCGGAGCATCTGGCCCTGGTCATGGGTGACGTGAACGACGGCCGGCCGGTGCTGGCCCGCATGCACGCGCTGGAGGTGGTGCACGACCTGCTGGGCGACGTGCGGCGCCAGGGAGCCGGTGACCTGGACATCGCCATGAGCACCGTGGCGCGCGAGGGGCGGGGCGTCATCGTCGTCATCCGCGACGCGCAGCCCTTCTCGCTGGTGGATCGGCTGCGGGCGCTGGATGGCGCCGGCACGCCCGACGGCGGCCAGCTGCGCGACTATGGCGTGGGCGCGCAGATCCTGCTGGACCTGGGGGTCAAGGAACTGCACCTGCTGACCAACAATCCCAAGACCCTGGTGGGCGTGGATGGGTATGGCTTGACCATCCTCAGCCAGCGCGCCATTCCGCCGCGTCCCCCCGCCCTCTGAGGAGCCGGTCTTTGGCCGAATCCCCCCACCTGATGATCGTCGAGGCCCGGTTCCATGAGGACATCGGCGAGGAGCTGGTGCGCGGGGCCGCGGCCGAGATCACCAAGGCGGGGGCGACCTACGAGCACTTCCAGGTGCCCGGCGCCTTCGAACTGCCAGCGGCGCTGCAGTACGCGGTGAAGTCCATGGACTTCTATTCCGGCCGCCGCCGCTTCGACGGCTATGTGGCGCTGGGCTGCCTCATCCGGGGCGAGACCACGCACTACGACACCGTGGCGGCCGAATGCGCCCGGGGCCTGAACGACCTGGTGCTGCGCCACACCCTGGCCTTGGGCTATGGCGTGCTGACCGTGGAGAATCGGGAACAGGCCTGGGCCCGCGCGTCGGTGACGCAGAAAAACCGGGGTGGGGAGGCGGCGCGCGCCTGCCTGGACATGATCGAGCTGAAGCGCCAGTTCAGATTGAATACGCGCTGATGCGCGACGCCCTCAGGCGGCGGGCGGCCTCGCCCGTGGCCTTGCTCATTCTCGCTTTCCAGTCCGCTGCGCTGCCCGAAAAGCTCCGGCCGCCGCGGTCCCAGCCTAAATAGGCGCGGCTTGGCGGTGGCGTCTGTCGCATCTTGGCGACCGCTTTGCGGGCAGGCCGGCTATGCCGGATGATTTTTCGGTTGGCCGGCGGGCCCGGCTGCCGCATCTTTCCCTACTTTCCATTCCCCCTTCCTTCCTGGCGAAAAGCGTTTCCGACATCATGGCTCCCCGTAAAAAGGTCACCCCCCCCGCGCCCACGCCGGAAGTGAAGCCCCCCGTGCCCAAGCGCGCCGGTTCGGCCAAGGCGCGGCGCAGCGCCGCCCGCCTGAACGCCGTCCAGGCGCTGTACCAGATCGAGCTGACCGAAAGCTCGCCCGAGGTGATCATCACCGAATACGCCAACTACCGCCTGGGGCAGGAGTTGGACGGCGACCGGTACGTCTCGGCCGATGGAGAATTGTTCGCGGCCATCGTGCGCGGCGCCACCTCGCGTCAGCATGAAATCGACCCGGTGCTGGCCCAGGCGCTGGACCGCCAGCACCTGGACCGGCTGGAGCTTCTGCTGCGCGCCATCCTGCGCGCCGGCGCGTGGGAGCTGCTGTCCGGTGGCGACACCGCCGCCCGTATCGTCATCAACGACTACATCGACGTGGCCCACGGCTTCTTCGCCGGCCGGGAACCCGGCATGATCAATGGCGTTCTGGATCGGGTCGCCCGCATCGTCCGGCCGGATGAGATGGCCGCCCGCGCGGGCGGCAACGCCCCGGCCTGATCGGTTCCGGCTGGCTCTCCCCCCGAGGGGCGTTTGAAACCGGGCGTTTTTGAAGGGGCGATCCCGCGGATGGTGGATCCAGGTTCTGATCCCGGCACCCCGACGGCGGCACCGGCCGTGCCGCCGGAGACTGCCGCGCCGCTGGGCGAATTCGATCGCATCGCCCGCTATTTCCGCCCCCTGGCCCAAGGGTTTCCTGGCGCGCAGGGGCTGCGTGACGATGCCGCCTACGTCACCGTGCCGCCTGGCAAGGAACTGGTGGTGACGACGGATGCCATGGTGGCCGGCGTCCATTTCTTTCCCGACGACGCGCCGGTGCTGGTGGCGGGCAAGCTGTTGCGCACCAACCTGTCCGACCTGGCGGCCAAGGGGGCGGAGCCCCTGGCCTATAGCCTGGTCACCAGCCTGCCCCGCACCCTGCCGGAGGCGTGGCTGGCCGGATTCGCCAGCGGCCTGGCGGCGGACCAGGCCGAATTCGGCATCCATCTGCTGGGCGGGGACAGCACCGTCACCGACGGTCCCATCACCCTGGCCATCAGCGCCCTGGGCCTGATCGACGCCGGCACGGCCGTGCGCCGCCGGGGGGCGGGACCGGGCGATCTGGTGTTCGTCACGGGCACCATCGGGGATTCCACCCTGGGGCTGGCCCTGGCGCGTCAGCGCAAGGGGCCGGTGCCGGAGGAGGATCGCCAGTTCCTGCTTGATCGCTTCTATCGTCCCCGGCCGCGCCTGGGATTGGGCCCGGTGCTGCGCGCCGGCGCCACGGCGTCGGCCGACGTGTCGGACGGCCTGCTGGCCGACCTGGGGCATATCGTGCGCGAAAGCGGCCTGGTGGCCATGATCGAGGCGGAGCGTGTTCCCCTGTCGCCGCCGGCGCGGCGCATGCTGGCCGCCCATGCCTGCACCATCGCCGACCTGGTCACCGGCGGCGAGGATTACGAGGTGGTGTTCACCGCGCCGCCCGCCGCCCGCGCGCCCATCATGGCGGCGGCGGCCAAGGCCAAGATGACCGTCACCGAGATCGGGACCCTGCGTCCGCTGCCCGCCGGGGGCGGGTGGACGGATGGCACGGGCCCCGCCCGGCTGGTGGATGTCATGGGCCGGGACATCACTCCCCGCGTCGCCGGCTGGCAGCACTTCTGATCCTGGTCTATGGTGGAGCGGGGCTGCCTTGCCATTGGCACGGCACGGTTTTTTAACGTCCAGGCGTTAGGATGGCGCGGGGACGGGCAGCCGCCCCACGGTCTTCCCACTGGATGTCCTGTCGATGAAGAAAATTCTTTTCCTGTTGGTGGCTCTGCTGGCGCTGATCGGCGCCGGCGTGGGCGGCTATATCTTCCTTGTGCACAAGGAAGCGCAGCCCAAGGTCGAGGAGGAGAAGAAGAAGCCTGTGGGACCGCCGCAGTTCGTGGATATCGGCCCGTTCGTCCTGCCGGTCATGGGCGAGAAGCAGATCGAACAGAACCTGTTGCTGCAGGTGCAAATCCAGGTGCCGACCGACGAGGCCAAGGAAAAGGTGAAGGAGCAGCGCTATCGCCTGCAGAACGCCTATATCGAGGCCCTGTACGGCAAGCTGGGGCAGCAGCAGATCAAGGCCGGCCAGGTCATCGACGTGGTGCAGGTGCGCCGCTGGCTGATCGACGCGACCACCAAGGTGATGGGCGAGGGCGTGGTGGACGACGTGCTGATCCAGGCCGTGAACCAGCATCCCGCCTACTGACGGTTGAAAGGGGCTGCGCATGGATATCCGCCCCTACCGCGCTGGCGACGAGTCGGACATCGCGGCGCTGATCGTCCCCATCCAGCAGGGGGAGTTCGGCATCCCCATAAGCTATGAGGACCAGCCGGATCTGCGCGACATTCCAGGCTTTTACCTGATGGGCGCCGGCCAGTTCTGGGTGGCGGTGGAAGGGGATGCCATCGTCGGCAGCATCGCCCTGAAGGACATCGGCGGCGGCGCCGGCGCCCTTCGCAAGATGTTCGTGGCCCCCAGCCACCGTGGCGTCCCCCATCGGGCGGCGGTGCGGCTGTTGGCGGTTTTGCTGGCCCATGCCAAGGAGGTGGGCCTCACCTCCCTGTATTTGGGCACGACAGCTAAGTTCTTGGCCGCCCATCGCTTTTATGAGAAAAGCGGTTTTTCCCAGATTACCCCTGATGAGTTACCCCCAACCTTTCCCCGCATGGCGGTGGATACGCGGTTTTACTTCCTGTCTCTTTAGGGCGTTTCCTACGAACGATTGCTTAGGCCCTGTTTCCATGTCACTTTTTCAAGGCTAAGCGGCGACTGACACCCAACGTCCAGAATTGGGGCGGCCGCCGTTCTGGGAAACCAGTCTGGGAAAAGGAAACGCCATGACAGGAGTGCTTCCCTTCGTATGGGGGTGCGGCGCCTTGGCCGTGCTCTATGGTCTTTTCACCGCCAGATCCGTTCTCGCATCCAGCCCGGGCAACGCCCGCATGCTGGAAATCGCCGCCGCCATCCAGGTGGGGGCGGGGGCTTACCTGAACCGCCAGTACCGCACCATCGCCGTGGTGGGCGTGGTTCTCGCCATCCTGCTGTACGTCACCCTGAAATGGTACGTCGCCTTGGGCTTCGTCGTGGGGGCGGTGCTCTCGGGGGCGGCCGGCTACATTGGCATGAATGTCTCGGTACGCGCCAACGTGCGGACGGCGGAGGCGTCGCGCCACGGCCTGGCGGCGGGCCTGTCCATCGCCTTCCGCTCGGGTGCGGTCACCGGCATGCTGGTCGCCGGCTTGGCCCTGCTGGGCGTGTCGGGCTATTTCGGACTGCTTTCCCAACTGGGGATCGCCGGGCGGCCCCTGGTCGACGCCCTGGTGGCGCTGGGCTTCGGCGCATCCCTCATCTCCATCTTCGCGCGCCTGGGCGGCGGCATCTTCACCAAGGGGGCGGATGTCGGCGCCGACCTAGTGGGCAAGGTCGAGGCCGGCATTCCCGAGGATGATCCGCGCAATCCCGCCGTGATCGCCGACAATGTCGGCGACAACGTGGGCGATTGCGCCGGCATGGCCGCCGACCTGTTCGAGACCTATGCCGTCACCACGGTGGCGACCATGGTGCTGGCCTCCATCTTCTTCGCCGGCACGGACCTGCTGGCGCCCTTGATGCTGTATCCGCTGGCCATCGGCGGGGTCTGCATCATCACCTCCATCATCGGCACCTATTTCGTGCGATTGGGGGCCAGCGGCAACATCATGGGCGCGCTGTACAAGGGGCTGATCGCCACCGGCGTCCTGTCTCTGGTCGGCATCTGGGCCGTCACCTACTGGGTGCTGCCCGACCATCTGGCCACCGCCTTCTCCGTCAACGGCAAGGACTTCACCGGCCAGACCCTCTATTGCTGCGCCGTTGTCGGCCTGCTGGTCACAGCGTTGATTGTCTGGATCACCGAGTACTATACCGGCACGAACTACCGTCCGGTGAAGTCGGTGGCGCAAAGCTCCACCACCGGCCACGGCACCAACGTCATCCAGGGCCTGGCCATTTCCATGGAGTCGACGGCCCTGCCGGCCATCGTCATCTGCGCCGCCATCCTGGTGACCCATCTGATGGCGGGCCTGATGGGCATCGCCATCGCCGTCACCAGCATGCTGGCGCTGGCCGGCATGATCGTGGCCCTGGACGCCTATGGCCCCGTCACCGACAACGGCGGCGGCATCGCGGAAATGGCGGACCTGCCCGGCGACGTGCGGGTCACCACCGACGCGCTGGACGCCGTTGGCAACACCACCAAGGCGGTGACCAAGGGGTACGCCATCGGCTCGGCCGGCCTGGGCGCCCTGGTGCTGTTCGCCGCCTATAACGAGGACCTGCACTATTTCATGAGCAAGCCCGACGACTATCCCTACTTCGCGGATCTGTCGGGCAAGCTGGACTTCGGCCTGGACAACCCCTTCGTCGTGGTGGGCCTGATCCTGGGGGGGCTGCTGCCCTTCCTGTTCGGTGCCATGGGCATGACGGCGGTGGGCCGTGCCGCCGGTTCCGTGGTGGAGGAGGTGCGGCGGCAGTTCCGGGAGAACACCGGCATCATGGCCGGCACGTCGAAGCCGGATTACGGCCGGGCCGTCGACCTGCTGACCCGGGCCGCCATCAAGGAGATGATCATCCCCTCGCTGCTGCCGGTGCTGGCGCCGGTGGCCCTGTATTTCATCATCAACGCCATCGCCGGCAAGGGGGCGGCGTTCTCGGCCGTGGGCGCCATGTTGCTGGGCGTCATCGTCACCGGCCTGTTCGTCGCCATCTCCATGACCTCGGGCGGCGGCGCCTGGGACAACGCCAAGAAGTACATCGAGGAGGGGCACCACGGTGGCAAGGGGTCGGACGCGCACAAGGCGGCCGTGACCGGCGACACGGTGGGCGACCCCTACAAGGACACGGCGGGCCCGGCCGTGAACCCCATGATCAAGATCACGAACATCGTGGCCTTGCTGCTGCTGGCCATCCTGGCCCACGGCTGAGTTACCCACGGCACAGCTTCGGGCGACTCGCGCAAATAAAAACCCCGGCGGGACGATGTCGCGCCGGGGTTTTGATTCCGTCGTGGAGGTGGATGCTCAGCCGCCGCCCTTCTTCTTCTTGTCGTCCTTCTTCTTCTCGCGGTTGAGGTTACCCATCAACTGCTCAAGGAAGGTGACCTCATGGCCCGCCGTCGGGGTTTCCCGATCCTCGGGGCTGATGTCCTGCTGCTGGTTCAGGTCGATGTCGCCAATGGAGTTGACGACGCCCTGGTCGTTGAAGCTGACCTGCAGCACCCGCTGCTGAACGATATCGGGATCGAAGAAGGCTTCGTTCTCGGTGATGGCGCCGATGTAGTACCAGACGTTGGCATCGACCGTGCTGGTGGTACTGGGCGAGCCCAGGGCCTTCTGCACGTCTTCCTTGGTGCTGGTCCCGGGGTGGACATCGGCCAAGCGGCGATTTTCCACCAGGTTGCCGCGGTTGTTGATGGTGGGCGTGCAGGCCGTCAGCCCGATCCCGACAAGGCCCAGGCCAAGCAGGCCAGCGGGGGACAGCAACTTAAGGGTCTTGTTCGGCATGGTCTAAGACGTTAATCCCAAGAGCGTTGATCGCGGGTCGGCCCCATTCCACGATTGAGGCATCGCCCGTCCGTCGCAGGGGGATGCGATAATCCGGCGCGGAGCACCAACCGGCCCGGGTTTCCTGTCATCCCCATCCGGCGCGACGTCCCGCGTCACGCTTGACCGGTGGATGACCACCCCCCATCTGGCCGGTGACAATCGCACCAGCCGCTTTGTCCTGTCAACGAAAGCCGGGTACCGCGCCGTGATTGCCTTGCTGAAGTCCCTGTTCGGCCGTAACCGCCACCAAGCCGCGGTTCTGCGCCTGTACGCCGGTATCGTCGAGCAGGCGCGCCACCCCACCTTTTACACCGCGTCGGCGGGCGAGGGGCGCGGCGTTCCCGATACCGTGGAGGGGCGGTTCGAGGTGGTGACCCTGCATGCCTGGCTGGTGATGCGCCGGCTGGCGGCCGAGGGGCCGGATTTCGCGGCCCTGAACCAGGCCCTGTTCGACCATATGTTCACCGACCTGGACTTCAGCCTGAGGGAGTTGGGCGCCAGCGAAATGGTCGTGGGCAAGAAGGTGAAGGACCTGGGCACGCATTTCTATGGCCGCGCCGACGCCTACGAGTCGGGCCTGAAAGAGGCGGCGCCGGCGCTGGAGGCCGCGCTGGACCGCAACCTTTTCGGCTCCACCCTGCCCGATGGGCCGGAAGTGGCCGCCGTCGCGGCTTACGTCCGGTCCTCCGCCGACCGGCTGGGCGCCATGCCTCTGGCCGACATCCTGGCGCGGGGGCCGGTCTTCGCCGCCCCGCCGGTCCTGTAAGCCTCGCGTTTGCTAATTCTTATCGCCCCTTACCCCTATTGCCATTGAGCGTGTGGAGTTGCCGTCATGGCCGACATGACCCCCGAGTTTTCCCGCCCCGTCATCGCCGACAAGGTCTCCGCCCGCGAAAGCGTGGAGAAGATCACCGCCACACCGGCGGAACGCGCCGCCCTGGCCAAGCGCCTGGATCTGGTGTCGCTGGATAGCCTGACGGCGCTCGTGCGCCTGCGCCGCATCCGGGGTGGTCAGATGGTGCGCGTCACCGGCGAGCTGGAGGCCGAGGTGGTGCAGAGCTGCGTGGTGACGTTGGAGCCCTTGGCCGCCAGCGTGCGCGACAGCTTCCAGGCCCTGTTCGCCCCGGCCCACCTGGTGCCCAAGGACGAGGAGGACCTGGAGAACCTGGGGCTGGATGACGAGGCCGACCCGCCCGAGCCCATCGAGAACGGACGCATCGACATCGGTGAGCTGGTGGCCCAGCATCTTTCCCTGGCCCTGGAGCCTTACCCACGCAAGGCGGACGCCGAGCGGTTCGTGCATGTCGAGGATTGGGAGGGCGAGGGCGAGTTTCCCGACGCGCCCAATGAACCGCCCCCGGATATGGAGGGGGCGGACGCGGGGCCGCAGGACATGGAAGGGCCGGAGTCGCCGGCCACCAAAGCCGCGACTCCGGCCGACGAGGGGGGGGAGACCAAGCCCAACCCCTTTGCCGCCCTTGCGAAGCTGCGCCCCAAGACTTAATTTGGTCTTTGGCGCTTGCCCTTTGTCGGGATTTCAAGTAATCAAAGCGCCCTGTTTCATCCGGTCCAGGGCTGGGCCGGGTTCCTTGTCGTTTGGCCCCGTGTCGTTTTCCGCAAGCCCGTCCCCAGTAAATTGGGGGTGGGAAAAGGACGGCGATTTCGCTAAAGCATGGGGTCTGACGATGATTAGCAAGACGGCACGTGAGTGGTCGTCTTAATCGAGTAGAGAGTAGACGATCATGGCCGTTCCTAAGAAAAAGACCTCCCAGTCTCGCCGCAACATGCGCCGTTCGCACCACGCCATCAGCGCCGGTGCGCACCACGAGTGCAGCAACTGCGGTGAGCTGACCCGCCCGCACCACGTGTGTGGCTCTTGCGGCCACTACGACGGCCGTGAGGTCGTCGTCGACACTGCTGCCGCTGCCGCCTGATCCGGTTCGCCCCGGTGCTTGAGGAGGTCGCTGTCCGGTGAGCACACGCCTGCGAATCGCCCTTGACGCGATGGGCGGCGATCATGCCCCGGACATGGTGGTGGACGGTGCGGATATCGCACGCGAACGCTGCCCCAATGTCGACTTCCTGTTCGTCGGTGACGAGCAGCGCATCAGCGCGCTGCTCGATTCCCGGCCGGCGCTGAAGGCGATTTCCCAGGTGCGCCATACCGCTGACGTTGTGGCCATGGACGCGAAGCCGTCCGTGGCCCTTCGTGCTGGTCGCGGCTCCAGCATGCGCCTGGCCATCGATGCCGTGGCCGCGGGCGAGGCGGCGTGTGTCGTCTCCGCCGGCAACACCGGCGCTCTGATGGCCATGGCCAAGTTCGTGCTGAAGACGCTGCCTGGCATCGACAGGCCGGCGATCGCGTCCATGTTGCCCACGATGCGGGGCGACTGCGTGATGCTGGACCTGGGTGCCAACCTCGAATGCGACGCCGACAACCTGGTGCAGTTCGCCGTGCTGGGCACGGTGTTCGCCCAGACGGTGTTGGGCCTGCTGGAACCGACCATCGGTTTGCTGAACGTCGGTTCGGAAGAGCAGAAGGGCCACGAGTCCATCCGCGCCGCCGCGACAGCCCTGCGCGCCACGCCCCTGGCCCGCAACTTCCACGGCTTCGTGGAGGGAACCGACATCTCCGCCGGTACGGTGGACGTGGTGGTGACCGATGGCTTCACCGGCAATGTCGCGCTGAAGGCCACCGAGGGCGCCGCCAAGCTGATTGGCGAGTTCCTGCGGCGCACCTTCCAATCGTCCTTGCTGGCCAAGCTGGGCTATCTGCTGGCGCGGGGCGCGTTCAACAAGCTGCGCCAGCGCACCGATCCGCGCCGCTACAACGGCGCCATGTTCCTAGGGCTTCAGGGTGTCTGCGTGAAAAGCCACGGCGGCACCGATGGGCTGGGCTTCGCCAACGCCATCTGCGTGGCGGTGGACCTTGTCCAGCATGGCTTCAACGAGAAAATCCGCAAGGAGTTGGCCCTGCTGCAGGAAAGCCTGCAGGCCGCGGCGGCCGCTTCCGGTACCGATCCCCAGGCCGTCGCCCAGTGACGGTCCATCACCTCACGGCTGGTTGACCCATGGTAATGCGCTCCGTCATCGTGGGCTGCGGCTCTTACTTGCCGGCCCGCGTCCTGACCAACGACGATCTGGCCAAGATGGTCGACACCTCGGACGAGTGGATCACCCAGCGCACGGGCATCCGCAGCCGCCACATCGCGGCGGAGGGGGAGAAGACCTCCGACCTGGCGCTGGCCGCCGCCAAGGCGGCGCTGGCCCATGGCAATGTCCCGGTCGATGATCTCGACCTGATCGTGCTGGCCACGGCGACGCCCGACCAGACCTTTCCCGCCACCGCCGCCAAGGTGCAGGCGGCATTGGGGATGACCCGCGGCGCCGCCTTCGACGTGCAGGCCGTCTGCTCCGGCTTCATCTACGCCCTATCGGTGGCGGACAACTTCATCCGGGCCGGCCAGGCGCGGACCGTGTTGGTCATCGGCGCCGAAACCTTCTCCCGCATTCTTGACTGGAACGACCGCGGCACCTGCGTGCTGTTCGGCGACGGCGCCGGCGCCGTCGTGCTGCGCGCCCAGGAAGGCGAGGGCACGGCGCGGGATCGCGGCATCCTGTCCACCCACCTGCACTCCGACGGCCGGCACCACGACCTGCTCTATGTCGACGGCGGCCCATCCTCCACCCAGACCGTGGGCCATGTGCGCATGGCGGGGCAGGAGGTGTTCAAGCACGCCGTGGCCAATTTGGCCGAGGTGGTGGGCGAGGCGCTGGATGCCAACGGCCTGGCGCCTGAAGACCTGGACTGGCTGGTCCCCCATCAGGCCAACCGCCGCATCATCGAGAACACCGCCCGCAAGCTGAAGATGGATGCCAACCAGGTGGTGCTGACCGTGGATCACCACGGCAACACCTCCGCCGCCTCCATCCCGCTGGCATTGTGCGAGGCCGTGACCGATGGCCGCATCAAGCAGGGCGAGTTGGTCTTGCTGGAAGCCATGGGCGGCGGCTTCACCTGGGGCGCCGCCCTGGTGCGCTTCTAAGTCAATCGACCTACCTTGGTATGCGAAGGGGCCTCTGGACAGGGGCCCCTTCATTATTTGAGGCGATGGCGTCGCCGCTTTCGCATCGCACCATTTTTGGGTGCTTCGCAATACCGCCGCACCTTGACGGATGGTCTAGCCAAATCTGACAAGACTTTGGCAAACCTTTGGAATTGACGACTTTACCCGCTGGCATTACCGTTCCCGCAGTTGGCAAAGGGGCCACTGGTCGAGGGAGGGCACCCATGGGAGATCACACCGTCACGCGCGCTCATTTGAGCGAGGCCATCTACCAGGAGGTGGGGCTGTCGCGAAATGAGTCCTCCGTTTTGGTGGAAAGCGTGTTGGATGAGATCGCCGCCGCCTTGGGGCGCGGGGAAATGGTCAAGATTTCTTCCTTTGGCAGCTTCTCCGTCCGGTCCAAGGGGGAGCGCATCGGCCGCAACCCCAAGACGGGTGAGGAAGTGCCGATTCTGCCCCGCCGCGTCCTGGTGTTCCGGGCCAGCCATGTGCTGAAGAATCGCATCAACGAAGTCCTGTCGGCCAACGAGCAATAAGCCATGTCCGGCACGCCCGCGCCTGAGCCCACGGTGCCCGCCGATGGCGGCCCCGAGTCCAGCGACGCTGTCGCCGTGACCGATGCCCTGCCTGAGGGTGGGGATGGGACGGATGAGGCGGACGTGCCGGAAGAAGAGACGCACGGGGAGGTGACCGCCGGGAGCACGCCCGAGCGTGGTGGCCGCAGCGGCGCCAAATCCCCCACCGCCTTCCGCACCATCAGCGAGGTGTCGGCCGAGTTGGACGTGCCGCAGCACGTGCTGCGGTTTTGGGAAACCAAATTCCCTCACATCCGCCCGCTGAAGCGCGGCGGCGGTCGTCGCTATTACCGCCCCGACGATGTGGAGATGCTCCGCCGAATCCAGGTGCTGCTTTATAAGGAAGGCTACACCATCAAGGGGGTGCAACGCCTACTGCGCACTCCGGGTGGACGTCCGCTGCCGTCCCATGGCCCGGCGGCCGATGCGGATGAAGGCGCGGACTCCGGTGACAACGCCTGGACGGAGGCACCATCTCCGCCGCCCCCGCCGGTCCGGATGCAGCCGGAGGAAAAGCTGCGCATCGTCGGCCTGTTCGACCACGACCCCGAGGCCGATCCGGAATGGGCGCGCACCCCGCCGGAACCAGAGCTCCAGGTGCCCCGCGCCCAGGAACCGCGTCCCCCCGAGCCGCGCGCTCAGGAGCCCCGTCGCCTCGCCGGTGAGAAGGGCCTGCCTTCGGCCAAGCGGGAAGCGCTGGGCCAGGTGCTGAGCGACCTTGAAGAGATTCGCGACCTGCTGCGGCGGGTCCTTTAACCCCTTGCCCTGGCCGTCCCGCCGTATCGCCCCGACCGTGCGGGGCCGACGGCGATGCGGGGCCTTACCCCAACCCGGAAAAGATGATCGACCAGGCGACGAGAGCGCCTTTTGGTGGTCCCACGCGTTCGCCTGAGCGTCGCGCCGAGCTATAACCTATTGGAAGATAAGCGTTATATAGAAAAATTCATTTTTTTGACGTTAGGGCCTCCAACAGCGTTGCATTGGGGTGACCTCGTGGATATAGTCCGCGCCCGAACCGCAGCGTACCGCGGTTCACTCGAGAGGTCGGAGCGTAGCGCAGCCTGGTAGCGCATCAGACTGGGGGTCTGGGGGTCGCAGGTTCGAATCCTGTCGCTCCGACCATCTCTCGAATATGAAGACGGCGCCGGTCCCGTAATGGACCAGGCGCCGTTTCCATTTCAGGGCGACGTCGCACCCTGCACCTTTTCCGCTTCCCTCTTTTTCCGGGGCGCCGGCTTGCCGCACACCGCTCGCCCCGCGTCGGTCAGACGGCACACCAGCCAATCGGGTTTCAGCGGATTGCTGAACCAGGGGGTGGCCCAACCGGCGTCCAGGCAGGCCTTGACCGTGGCGGGGGTGACCTTGCTGCCGTCCGGCCAGAACAGGGGCAGCTTGCCGCCGGCCTGGTCCAGGCCGCGCCGTAGCCAGCGCTTTTGCACCGGGGTGGGGACCACAGGCGCGGGGGAGGCCGCCGTGGCCGTCTCAGGAACAGCTTCCTTGTCGTGCGCCATGCCTTGCCCCCGTCATCGCCGCCTGTCCCACGACGCGGCGCCACGCCTATAGTCCGGCACCCATTGCACGGTGGCGCCGGGCACTCTTGTATCTTACGCTGGCAGCGCCGGAGGTCAAACGGCCCCAGGCGTCAGGGGCCGGGCACGTCCCGGGCGGACATTTTCAAGGCGAGAGGTGCGTGATGGCGGCGTTCCTGGTCTATATGACGGCGGCTTCGACGGAGGAGGCGCAGACCATTGGACGGGTGTTGGTGGAGGAGCGGCTGGCCGCGTGCGTCAACATCCTGGGGGCGACGCAATCCATTTACCGCTGGAAAGACGGCGTTGAGACGGCGGCGGAGGTTGCCTTCATCGCCAAGACCCGCGCCGACCGGTTCGAGGCCCTGACCAAGCGGGTCAAGGAACTGCATAGCTACGACACGCCCTGCATCGTGGCGCTGCCGGTGGTGTCGGGCAACCCGGGTTTCCTGGAATGGATCGCCGCCTCGGCCGCGCCGCCCCCGCCGGCCGCTTGATCTAGAGCAGATCGCCCAAAGGCGGAATCGCCTTTGGGCGATCTGCTCGTGGGACAGACACAGCGAGATTTGGCTGCGTCTGGTTTTACGCAGCCAGATCTCTAGGGTCTTGCCGGCAAGCCGTTGGGGAACAGGCGCGGCAGGTCGATCTTGGGGCAGCGATCCATGATCACCGTGGCCCCCAGCGACCGCGCCTGGGCGGCCGAGTCCTCATGGCTGACGCCCAGCGGCATCCAGATGAAGGGGATGCCGCGTTGTGCCGCCTCCACCACGAAGGGCGCGATGGCTGGCGCGGCGCGGAAGATTTCCACGAAGTCGACACCCTCGGGCAGGTCGGCCAGGCTGGCAACCACGGGTTCGCCCAGAATCGTGGTGCCGACGTGCGCCGGATGCACCGGGATGATCTTGTAGCCGTAGTCGCGCTGCATGAAGGCTGGAACATAGTGCGATGGCTTGGCCGGATCGGGGGATATGCCGACAATGGCCACGGTCCTGGTCTTCAGGAACACGTCGCGCAGCGTGTCATCGGTGATCGTCTCGCTCATGGGGCCTGGATCCTTCAAGGGATGGGCAAGGGAGGGGCAAGGGAGGGGCAAGGGATGGAATGCGACGGCGCCCGGCCACGGGCAGGGCGAAGACCATAAATGGGATATGGGGAGGGAATTTGAAATGACGGATGACAGGGACGCGCCCAATGGGGACGCACCGGACAGGGTCGCGCCGGGACCCGACACGCTGGCCGCCATGGGCAAGGCCGCGGTGTTCACGCCGGCGGATTTCGACCGCCTGCTGGAAACGGGCTTGCCGCAGGCGCACCGCGCCGGCATCCGCACCCGGGAGATGGGACACGGCAGCATCACCCTGACCATGCCGGTGTCGGAGGATTTCCTGCGCCCCGGCGGCACAGTCTCCGGCCCCACCATGTTCGCCCTGGCCGATGTGGCGCTCTACGGCGCGGTCCTCAGCAGGGCGGGGCACATCGTGCTGGCCGTCACCAGCAACATGACCATCACCTTCCTGCGCCGCCCGCCGGCCCGGCCGCTGGTGGCCCATGCCCGCATCGTCCGCATGGGGCGCAGCCTGGCCTATGGCGAGGTCACCCTCTATTCAGAGGGGGAGGATGACCCTGTGGCGCACGCGACGGGCACCTATGCGATTCCGCGGGGCTGAGGCGGGGGCGACGCCCGCGATAAGCGGCCCGGCGCGGCCACCCGGGCAATGTGCTGGATTCATTGGGAAAACGGAAACGACGGCAAAATCCGCGATTGAGAAAACGTAATGGAATCAAAGGGTTTGGAAATAAGGTATCATAATACCTTACTGCTAAGCATTTGATGGCCGGCCCCTTTTTACCGTTGACACCCGGCCGTCACCGACATAAAAACCGCCCACTTCGGTGCCGGTCCCAGGAGCGGTGCCCTGGGGCCCATTTTGGCCCGGACCTCATTTTGAGTGAGTGCGCGGATGAAAACCTTGTCTCTCAAGCCGTCTGAGATCGAGAAGAAGTGGCTTCTCATCGACGCCGACGGCCTCGTGCTGGGCCGACTGGCCAGCATCATTTCCATGCGCCTGCGCGGCAAGCACAAGCCGACCTACACCCCCCACATGGATTGCGGTGACAACGTCATCGTCATCAATGCGGAGAAGGTGAAGCTGACCGGCAACAAGCGCAGCGACGAGATCTTCTACTGGCACACCGGTTACGCTGGCGGCATCAAGCAGCGCAGCCTGGGCCAGATCCTGGACGGCAAGTACCCGGAGCGGGTCATTGAGAAGGCCGTCGAGCGCATGATCACCCGCGGTCCGCTGGGCCGTCGTCAGATGGGTAACCTGCGCGTCTACAAGGGTCCGACGCATCCGCACGAAGCGCAGAACCCCGAGGTGCTGGACGTCGGCGCCCTGAATCCCAAGAACAAGGGGGCCTAATCCATGGCTCAGACCATCAACAGCCTGGCCGACCTGAAGCAGGGCGCCGCCGTCGTGACGACCGAGGCCGCCGAGCCGGCTCAGCCGAAGATCGACGCTCAGGGCCGTTCCTACGCCACCGGCAAGCGCAAGGACGCGGTCGCCCGCGTCTGGATTAAGCCGGGCAAGGGCCAGGTCACGGTCAACGGCCGTGACATCACCGTCTACTTCGCCCGCCCCGTGCTGCGCATGATGATCAACCAGCCGTTCCAGATCGTCGGCCGTGTTGAGCAGTACGATGTGGTGTGCACCGTGTCCGGTGGCGGCCTGTCCGGCCAGGCCGGCGCGCTGCGCCACGGCATCTCCAAGGCCCTGACCTACTTCGAGCCGGCCCTGCGCCCGCCGCTGAAGGTCGCCGGCCTGCTGACCCGCGATCCGCGTGTGGTCGAGCGTAAGAAGTACGGTAAGGCCAAGGCCCGTCGTAGCTTCCAGTTCTCCAAGCGCTGATCTCCAGCCGTTTGGATGGTTTTGCCGGAAAGGCGTCTTCCCTCGGGAAGGCGCCTTTTCCTTTTTGGCCCCCGCGCGTATATGCGAAGAAGGGTCCACAAAAATGCCACCAAGTGGACCTTGCGCGCGGGGCGGGGGCTCGTCACCGTCCCCGCAAGGTCATGGGCCCGCCCAGGCTCCTTCGCTCAGCCCCCGGGTTGGGCCAGGGGAAGAGCGGTGGTTGGTCCATAGGAAGGACGGAGAGGATGGCGGATCAGAAGTCGGCCGGCCCGATACGGCATGGCCGTGTGCGCCGTGCCTTGGGTTGGCGCCCCAGTTCCCAGACCCGCCTATGGATTCGCCGTCTGGTGACGCCCTTGGCTGTGTTGGCGGCCTTGGCCTATGTCCTGGTCGATGTCTGCTTCCTGCCCCTGGTGCGTCCCTTCGCCACGCGCATGGGCCGCTGGTCGGCATTTCAGGCGCTGGGGCGGTTTGTTGACCGATTGGGGCCGCGCACCACCTTGGTCCTGTTCCTGGTGCCGTTGATCGTGCTGGAGCCGGTGAAACCCTTGGGCGCGCTGCTGATCGCCCAGGGCAAGACCCGCCTGGGCATCCTGCTGATCGTGGCGGCCGAGATCGTGAAGCTGCTGACGGTGGAACGCCTGTTCCAGCGCAGCCGGCACAAGCTGTTGACCATCCGCTGGTTCGCCCGGGTCCATGGTTGGATCGTGGGTTGGATCGACCGGCTGAAGGCGCTGCCCGCCTGGCGCACGGTCGTGGCGGTCGCGCGGGGCGTCCGGGCCATCGCCGTCCCGGTGTTGTCCGCCGCCTGGCGACACGCCGCAAGGTCCATGGCCCTGGCACGGGAGCGGCGGCGTTACCGGCGGCAGGACCGATGAAGGTTTTGCGTTTGCGAACGGTCCGTATCCAAAAGGCTTAGGGCAAAGGCTCGACTATTGGGGGTGTGCCCTAGGGCATAAGGTGGCGCCCGCCTGCGGGGCGGTTGGCAGGCAAGATGGGGTTGGGTTGGATGACGATGGATATGACGACGGGCGCCGGCGCCATCGGTGGTGGCGTTTTGGGAATCGCCGGCGATCTGGCGGCGCTACCGGCTTTCGCCCGGCTGGCGCCGGACGTGCTGTCCGCACTGGCGGCTGCCTGCCGCATCGAGGAGCGGGCGCCTGGCGACCTGGCTGTCAGGCAGGGCGTGCCCTTGGACGTTATCCAAGTGCTGCTGTCCGGCACGGTGGCCCTGGTGGCGGGCAATGCCGAGGTGGGGCAGCGCCACGGCCCCGAAACCACCTTCCTGTTGGCGGAAGCGCCTACTGGTGCCCCCGCGCCGGTCAGTGTTCGCGCGCTGACCCCGGCCCGTCTTCTGGCATTGCCGGTGGCGGCCCTGCGCACGCGCCTGGGGGTGGGCGCCGACCTGGCACTGTCGCTGATGGCCGGGCAGGCGGCGCGCGAACGGGTGTTGGTGGAGACGGTCACGGCCCTGCGGGAACTCTCGCTGCCCCAACGCCTGGCGGCCCATCTGTTGCGGGAGCATGCCGAGCGCCGGGCCGGCGGCCGGCTGGAGGTTGACCTCGCCGCCCTGGCAGTGGCCCTGTCCGCCGCGCCGGAGGACGTGGCCTGGACCTTTGCCGACCTGCGCCGACATGGCGTGGCGCTGGAAGAAGGCGTCGCCGTGCTGAAGGACTTCGACGCCCTGCGCGCCCTGGCGACGCCCGCCCCCGTCCGCCGTCGCCTGGCGGAAGAATGGCCGGTGGCCATGTGGGATGTCGACACGCCCTGACGAGCGGCGTTTCAGCCATTCGGGCCCGCCGTTAGACAAGGGGAAGCGCGCCGTCTAGAGTCGAGCGTTTAATCAAAGACGCGCTCGACTCTAAGTCCTTGTTCAACGAGCGGATTCACGCTCCAAAGCGATTCCGCTTTTCTGCGATCCGCTCTAGGATCGGGATCGTGTTCCCATACCTGGTTCCATCCCATGCTGCCGCCGTCCTCCCCTCCGCCGTTTCAAGGCCCGACCGTGCTGGTCGCGCCCGGAATCCGGTTGGCCGAGGCGGAGTTGCAGGAGAGTTTCCTGCGCGCCGGCGGTCCCGGCGGGCAGAACGTCAACAAGGTGGAAACGGCCGTGCAACTGCGGTTCGACGCCGCGGCCTCACCCAACCTGCCGCAATGGGTGAAGGACAAGCTGAAGACCCTGGCCGGCCGCCGCTGGACGGGGGACGGCGTCATCGTCATCACCGCCCAACGCCACCGCACCCAGGAGCGTAATCGCGAAGACGCGCGTGAACGCCTGTTTGAGCTGGTCCGTGAGGCGACGGTGCGCCAGGCGGCCCGCCGCCCAACCCGGCCCACGCTAGGGTCCCAGAAACGGCGGCTGGAGGCCAAGGCCACCCGCAGCGGTGTGAAGCGCCTGCGCGGCACCGTGGATTTCGACTAAGACACCCCCATGACAGCCCCCAACACCCCCGACGTCATCGTCATCGGCGCCGGTGCCGCCGGCCTGTTCACCGCCATCGCCGCCGGCAAGCGGGGGCGGCGGGTGGTCGTGGTCGACCACGCCCCGGAGGCGGGACGCAAGATCCTCATTTCCGGCGGCGGGCGCTGCAACTTCACCAACGTGGATGCGCAGCCGCAGCGCTATCTCTCCTCCAACCCGCATTTCTGTATTTCAGCGCTGCGCCGGTACACCCCTCGCGATTTCCTGGATCTGGTGGAGCGCCACGGTATCGCCTGGCATGAGAAGAAGCTGGGCCAGCTGTTCTGCGACTCCTCCGCCCGGGACATCCTGACCATGCTGTTGGCCGAGGCGGCCGATGCCCGGGTCGAGTTGCGCCTCGGTTGCGCGGTGGGGGAGGTGGAGCGGACCGGGGATGGGTTCGTCCTGGAAACGGCGCAGGGCCAGATGTGCGCGCCCAAGCTGGTGGTGGCGACAGGCGGCCTGTCCATTCCCAAGATGGGCGCCACGGACTTCGCCTACCGCCTGGCCAAGCGCTGGGGACTCTCCATCGTGACGCCCCGGCCGGGACTGGTGCCCTTCACCTTCACGCCGCAGGATCTGGCCCGCACCCAGGGCCTGTCCGGGGTGGCGCTGGATGCCGTGGTCAGCACCAGCGGCGCCAAGGCGGCCGCGTTCCGGGAGGCGCTGCTGATCACACACCGCGGCCTGTCCGGTCCCAGCATCCTGCAGGTGTCCAGCTATTGGCAGCCGGGCCAGCCCATCACCGTGGACCTGACGCCCGACCTGGATTTGGCGGAACACTTGAAGGCCGCCAAGCGCGCACGCCCCAATGCCGAGTTGAAGACCATCCTGGGCGATGTGCTGCCGCGCCGCTTCGCCGAGCGGCTGTGCGGCGATGGCGGGACCGGCGAGGTCGAAAGCCGACCCTTGCGCGACCTGGCCGACAAGGCCCTGGTGGACGTGGCGGCCCGACTGAAGCGGTGGAGTGTGGTTCCCGCCGGCACGGAAGGATACCGCACGGCGGAGGTGACGGTGGGTGGCGTCGACACCAACGACCTGTCGTCCAAGACCATGGAGGCCAAGGCCGTACCGGGCCTGTACTTCGTGGGGGAGGCGGTGGACGTCACCGGCTGGCTGGGCGGTTATAACTTCCAATGGGCCTGGTCGTCCGGCTGGGTCGCCGGGCAGGCTCTTTAATAGGCCCTGTCGCAGCCCGGGGAACCGGGGGTGGCGTTAATCGCCACCGGCCTCGGCGCGGGCTTCCATCGCCACCGGCGCATCCAGGGCGGGGATGGAACGGTGGCGGCGAAAAGGATAGGCCAACTGCCCCAGGAAGGTCAGGGGCACGGCGTCGGCGGTGCCGATGTCCACGGGGGGGCGGCGGTCCAGCGGCAGGTAGCGGGTGCGGAAGATCACGTCCCACAGCAGCAGGTTTTCGCCGTAATTGGTGTTGCCCTCGGCCGGGATGCGGCTGTGATGCCAGCGGTGCAGGTCCGGCGTGTTGAACAGCCAGTTCAGCCCGCGACAGTCCATGTCCACGTTGCAGTGGGTCAGGAAGCCGATATAGGTGGTGATGACCAGCACCCAGACGATGACGTCCTTGGGCGCGCCCACCAGCATGCCCAGCGCCAGAGCGAATCCGCTGCTGAGCAGGCTGTCCACGAAATGGAATCGGCCGGTGTTCACCACCCACAGGCGGGTGACGCTGTGGTGGACGGCGTGGTAGGGCCACAGCCACGGGATCTCATGGCACAGCCGATGCGCCCAATAGAGGCCGAATTCCGCCACCACCAGGCCCAGCACCACCTGCGCCGCCAGCGGCCAATGGGCGGGCCACAGGCCTCCCGCGGCGGCGGGGGCCACCTCGCTGGCCCCCACGACAGCGGCGACGCTGGCCAAAAATTGGCCGATGCCCTTGTTCAGCGCGGTATGGCTGAGATCCTGGCGCATCTGACCGTCGCTTTGGGCCCAGACCGTCTCGTAAGGCATGAGCCGTTCCAGGACGAGCAGGACGCCGGCCATGCCGAAATAGGTGATGTTGTAGGCGAGGATGGGATGGCCCAGCGCATTCCCATAGGCATAGCCGGCAATGCACAGGGCGAGCAGCCCTGGCCACGCGATCCAAGAGAACACCCGGCGCATTCGTCACCCATCTCAGAGCGCCCCGTTGTTCAGGGCGCGACGCGGCGGCGGGGCCTGGCGAAAACCAGCCTCTGGCGTGATCCAGATAAAGACCGATCCCCCATGCGACAGGACCGCCCCCGCGTCGTTTTTGCGCTTAGAGCCGGGCCGGCGCAAGGGGCTGCGTCACAGCCAAAGCCACTAAGACGCGGATGCCTCTGGCGCCAGGTAAATCCAGGTCAACTCATGCTTGTTGTGCGAGAGATGCAGCAGACGGGATCCGGGGATGGCGGCGAAGGCGCGGGCGCTGACATGGTCCGTCTCGCCCTGGAACTTCAGCGTGCAGATGAAGTTGCGCGCATGTCCGCCATCCTTCCACTGCCGGACCAGGCGCAGCAGTCGTTCCGGATAGCAAATGACATCGCTGCACAGCCAATCGACCGGCCCTATCGTGGCCGGTTCCAGGCCGAAGGCGCTCTCCCGCCGCACGGTGACGCGGGGCAGGCTGGCGATGCGCGGATCCAGCGGTGCCTTGTCGATGGCTGTGACCTCCGCCCCCAAGGATTGCAGCACCCAGGTCCAGCCGCCGGGGCAGGCGCCCAGGTCCAGGCAGCGATCCCCCGGGCCCGGCATACGCCCGGCCAGCGTCAGCGCCTCCCACAGCTTGAGGTAGGCGCGGTTGGGCGGCGTAGCCTTGTCCTCCACGAACGTCACCTCGCCATTGGCGAAGGCGCTGCTGCAGGCGGGCGAGGCCAGGATGGTATGTTCGTCCAGCAGGGTCCAAGCACCCAGGGGGGCGGTGGGGGCGGGCGAGGGGAAGACCAGCGGCTTGGCCGAAACGTGGGGCAGCTGCTCCTGGATCAGCCGCGACCGCCGGTGATGGCCATGCTCATACACCGCCCAGTTGCGCTGGATGCCGCGCAGGGCGCGGGCACCGTCCTTGATCGAGGAAATGGCGATGCGCCGGGGGCTCAGCCAGGTGTTGAGCGACCAGGCGGCCGCGCGCGGCGGCGCCTGGGTGATCACCAGGCGGCCGTGCACGATGGCCGACGAATCGTCCAGTTCTTCCAGCAGGGGCTCCAGAAAGCCCTCGGCCGCCAGATAGGCGGCGCCGATGTCGGCGGGGGGCGCCGCGCCGTCAAAAGAAGGCGCCCCGGGAGCCGTGCTCGCCGGGGCGTTGGTTTCATCCGGATGACCGGTCATGTCGCTTCGGTACTTCTGAACAGGTCGAAAGGCGGGACCGTGATCCCGCCGGGGTCTTAAGGCAGAATGTCAGCGGACGCAATGACAGCCTGGGTGCGGTTGCGCACGCCCAGGGACCGCATCACGGCGGTGACGTGGATCTTCACCGTGCCTTCCGACAGGCCCAGCTCATAGGCGATCTGCTTGTTGGACTTGCCCTCGCGCAGGCAGCGCAGCACATCGCGCTGGCGCTGGGTCAGCGCCGGGGTGTTGCCGCCCGAGGCGCCGCCGCTGGAGGAGGAGCCACCGCTGTTCGACGAGCTGGCGCTTTCCCCGTGGATGGCCGCCGGCGGGACGTAGATGCCGCCGGAGAACACCAGGTTCAGCGCGCTCAACATGATCTTCACGCTGGAGGACTTGGGAATGTAGCCCGAGGCGCCGGCGTCCAGCGCCGCGCGCACGTCGGCCTGGCTTTCCGAGGCGGAGACGATGACCACCGGCGTGCCGGCCTGGATCTCGCAAATCTCCTGGATACCGGCGAAGCCCGGCCAGTTGGGCATCTGCAGGTCCAGAAGGATGAGATCGAATTCCTGCTCGCCCTGGGCGTATTCCAGCGCCTCGTTGAATGTGCCAGCCTCGGTGAAGGTGGCATCGGCGCTGAGCTGGGTCAGCAGCCGGCAAAGGCCTTCGCGAAACAGCAGGTGGTCATCACCGATCAGGATGTTCATGTCCGACTCTCGTTCAGAGGTAGTAGGGAACCAAGGTTGCCAGCGAACCCAGACGAATATGGTGTCCTAGACGAATATCGTGTCTGCGTGCGTTAAGCATGCCTTCGGCGGCGTTAGCCCATGCCCGTTGGGCAGAAACAGCCGCCTTGGGATGAACAGACCCGGTTCGGGAATATTGGAGGGCCAACTTTAGGCTAAACTACTACAAATTCCGGCCGGGGCTGTCACGCTGATTTGACTTGCGTCACCTGATTTAAGCAACGGAATTAGGCGCGATTGAGGCAAAAGTTACCGTTTGGACAGGATGTCATCCAACGAACGGGCGCCGTGCCTGACCATGGATATAGGCATCGGCATAGGCCGCCGCCGCCCGTGATGGCGGTTTTTCTTGCCACGAAAGCGTCAGAAAGTCTCGTCAGCTTGATTGCACGCCCGCTTGCCGGTATGGCAGAAGGGCGGCACGGACGGGCCGATCCGGAATCGGGTGGCCCACCCACCAATTCCAATAATCCCCGATAATCCGGGGCTTGAACTCCAGGGGTCGGTTATGGTCAAGCGCATACGCAAAGCGGTGTTCCCGGTCGCGGGTCTGGGCACGCGGTTTCTTCCCGCGACCAAGGCGATCCCGAAGGAAATGCTGCCGCTGGCCGACAAGCCGTTGATCCAGCACGCGGTCGATGAGGCGAAGGCCGCCGGCATCGAAATGTTCTGCTTCGTCACCAGCCGGGGCAAGACCCCGCTGGAGGATCATTTCGACCTGAATTACGAACTGAACCAGACGCTCAAGAACCGCGGCAAGCTCGACCTGCTGAAGGTGGTCGAGAGCATCCAGATCGACAGCGGCAAGATCGCCTATGTCCGCCAGTCGGAGCCGCTGGGTCTGGGCCATGCCGTCTGGTGCGCCCGCGAGTTCATCGGTGACGAGCCCTTCGCCGTGCTGCTGCCTGATGAGCAGGTGCTGGGCGACCGCCCCTGCCTAGCCCAGATGATGGACGCCTATAATCAGGTCGGCGGCAACTTGCTGTCCGTGTTCGAGGTCCCGCGCGAGCAGACCAACAAGTACGGCATCCTGGACATCGGCAAGGACGACGGCCGGCTGGCCGAGGTCAAGGGGCTGGTGGAAAAGCCGGAGCCGGCGCAGGCCCCGTCCACCCTGTCGATTCAGGGCCGCTATATCCTGCAGCCGGAAATCTTCCATCACCTGGAGCGTTTCGAGAAGGGGGCCGGCGGCGAGATCCAACTGACCGACGCCATGGCCAAGCTGATCGGCAACCAGCCTTTCCACGGCTTCCGCTTCGAGGGCAAGCGCTTCGACTGCGGCGACAAGCTGGGCTTCGTGCTGGCCAACGCCGCCTACGCCCTGGCCCGGCCCGACATGGCCGACAAGGTGCGCGCCGCCCTGAAGGAAATGCTCTGAGCGCACGCCCAGGGCATGTCCACGCGCTTTAAATAGGCGGTGAAAGACCCTAAAAGGTCACATGCGCGGCACAGGCGTGTCGCCTTAAATGACGGGGTGGCTGCCGGAAGAACCGGCGCCACCCCAATTCCCGATGTCTCGCCGACGGGGCGCCCGATGGGGGGCCAGCGGGGCCCGGGAAACGGGACGACGTGACGATAGGGGATCGGTATGCGCATCGCGGTGATCGGAACGGGCTATGTCGGCTTGGTCTCTGGCGCCTGTTTCTCCGAATTCGGCGTGACCACGGTCTGCGTCGACAAGGACGCCAGCAAGATCGAGCGCTTGAACCGCGGCGTGATCCCCATCTTCGAACCCGGCCTCGATGACCTGGTGGCCAAGAACGCCAAGGCCGGCCGGCTCAGCTTCACCACCGACCTCGCCAGCGCCGTCAGGGACGTCGACGCCGTGTTCATCGCCGTCGGCACGCCCTCGCGTCGCGGTGATGGCCATGCGGACCTGTCCTATGTGTATGCTGCTGCGCAAGAGGTGGCTCTGGCCCTGGATCCCGCGCGCTACACGGTCATCGTCACCAAATCGACCGTGCCGGTGGGGACGGGCCGCGAGGTGGCGCGCATCATCGGCGAGACGCGGCCGGGCCTGGACTTCGATGTCTGTTCCAATCCCGAGTTCCTGCGCGAAGGTGCGGCCATCGGCGACTTCATGCGCCCCGACCGGGTGGTCATCGGCGCCGAATCGGAACGCGCCCAGGCGGTGATGAAAGCCCTGTACCGGCCGCTATACCTCATCGAGACGCCCATCGTCATGACCAGCCTGGAGACATCCGAGCTGATCAAGTACGCGGCCAACACCTTCCTCGCCACCAAGATCACCTTCATCAACGAGGTCGCCGACCTGTGCGAGAAGGTGGGCGCCAACGTCCACGACGTGGCCAAGGGCATCGGGCTGGACGGCCGCATCGGCCGCAAGTTCCTGCACGCCGGTCCCGGCTATGGCGGCTCCTGCTTCCCCAAGGACACACTGGCCCTGGCCCGCACCGCCGCGGACGTGGGATCGCCCCTGCGCATCGTCGAGACGGTCATCGACATCAACGACAAGCGCAAGAAGGCCATGGCCGCCCGCATCGTGGCCGCCGCCGGCGGCAGCGTGGAGGGCAAGCGGGTCGGCATCCTGGGCGTCACCTTCAAGCCCAACACGGACGACATGCGAGACGCGCCGTCCCTGGACATCATTCCGGAACTGCAACGCCTGGGCGCCGTCGTGCAGGCCTACGATCCGGCCGGCATGCATGAGGCCGAGCGCCTGTTGCCGGGGGTCGCCTGGTGCGCCGACGCCTATGCCGCCATCCAGGATTCCGACATCCTGGCCATCCTGACGGAATGGAACGAGTTCCGCGCGCTGGATTTCGATCGGGTGCGCCGGTCGATGAAGGCACCGGTGCTTGTCGATCTCCGCAATATCTACAATCCTGACGATATGAAGGCCGCCGGTTTTACGTACCAGTCCATTGGCCGGCCGGCGCGCCGCTAAGGTCAAATGCAGCAAGGAAGCAGGTGCACGTCATGACCGCTAATCATCGGTTCCACCCCACGGTGCTGCGCGAGTACGACATCCGCGGCGTCATCGGCAAGACCCTGGGCCCGGACGACGCCCGCGCCATCGGCCAGGGCTTCGGCACCCTGGTGGTGCGCGCCGGCGGCACCCGCGTGGCCATCGGCTACGACGGCCGCCTGTCCTCGCCGGAGCTGGAGCAGGCCTGCGTCGAGGGGCTGATGTCCACCGGCCTGGAGGTCATCCGCATCGGCCTCGGCCCCACGCCCATGCTGTACTTCACCGTGCGGCACCTGGAACTGGACGCCGGCTTGATGATCACCGGCTCGCACAACCCGCCGGACTACAACGGCTTCAAGATGATGCTGGGCAAGGGCCCGGTCTATGGCGAGCAGATCCAGGAGATCGGCCGCCTGGTCCACGGCCAGGACCTGGTGACCGGCGCCGGCTCCTTCCGCAAGCTGGACGTCAGCGAGGATTACATCAACCGCCTGGCGGCCGATTATGACGGCACCCGCGATCTGACCATCGTGTGGGACGCCGGCAACGGCGCGGTGGGCCACGTCCTGCGCCGCCTGACGGACAAGCTGCCGGGCAAGCACATCCTGTTGTTCGAGGAGGTGGACGGCACCTTCCCCAACCATCACCCCGACCCGACCGTGCCGGAGAACCTGGAAGACCTGATCCACGCCGTCCATACCCATAAGGCGGACATCGGCATCGGCTTCGACGGCGACGGCGACCGCATCGGCGCCGTGGACGAGCATGGCGACATCATCTGGGGCGACCAGCTGCTGGCCATCTACGCTGCCGACGTGCTGAAGAGTCACCCGGGTGCCACCATCATCGCCGACGTCAAGTCCAGCCAGACGCTGTACGACGACATCGCCAAGAACGGTGGCAAGCCGCTGATGTGGAAGACCGGCCACAGCCTGCTGAAGGCCAAGATGGCCGAGACGGGCTCTCCCCTGGCCGGTGAGATGAGCGGCCACATCTTCTTCGCCGACAAGTATTACGGCTTCGACGACGCCCCCTACTGCGGCGTGCGCCTGGCCGGCCTGGTCAGCCGCGAAGGCAGCCTGGCCAAGCTGAAGTCGGTGCTGCCGCCCGTGTTCAATACCCCGGAAGTCCGCTTCCAGGTGGATGAGGAACGCAAGTTCAAGGCGGTGGACGAGATCGTGGCCCGCGCCAAAGCCCTGGCGGGCAAGGGCGTCGAGGTCAACGACATCGACGGCGTCCGCGTGAAGACCGAAGACGGCTGGTGGCTGCTGCGCGCCTCCAACACCCAGGACGTGCTGGTGGCCCGCGCCGAGGCCTTTAGCGAAGCCGGCCTGGAACGTCTGAAGGGCAGCATCCGCGACCAGTTGAGCCAGAGCGGCATCCAGGCGCCGGAAGGCTTCTGAGCCAATTGATGGTAGAGTAGGAAAAGGGCCGCGATCCGCTGGGGTCGCGGCTTTTTTTAGTGCCAGCCAGGGGGAGGTGCGGCTACGACGGCTGAGCCGGATGTAACATGCCGTCACTGCGTACTCTGGCCAGAGTGCCTAGGACGGGAGCACCGGGTCACCGTATCGCTATGCGGGGATGCGGTATGACGAGATCGGGCTCTACGTCACCCCCAACCGCACCTACGTGCCGGGCATCGGCAGGTGGTTGCAGATGGACCCGGCGGGCTTTGTAGATGGGCTCAACCGCTATGCCTACACGGCAAATAACCCGTTAAATGCTGTCGATCCCGATGGATTGAGGATCGTTTTGATGGCACATGAAGTGGGGCTTGGGAATTACCATACAAAGATTGCGATTATTCCTGAGGATCAAGACAAATATCGCAACGTAGCTGGATTCTTTAGAGGTCCTTCTGGGGAATATATGGAATTTATGGGGGCTGGACCCAGTAATAATCCTGTAAGCACCCTCATGGGGAATGGTGGGAATCTTTACAAAGGAATTAACAGGCCTACCGATGTGAGGGCGGCTCCGGCATTCCAGGAAAATCTAAAAATACCAGAAGGGAAAACTGAAGATGATATGATTGGTAGTCTTACAAGTGCATTCAATAATTACAGAAATAACGAAAAATACACTCTCTTCCCTCGCCCTGGCAAGGATGAATATAATTCGAATAGCTTCACCCATGGTCTTCTTGACGCGGCTGGCTTTGACGATGTTCAGAAACCGGACCTAAACACACCGGGCTTTAGCAATCCCTTGCCAAGGCAGGACTTCAAGTCGAAACCAACCCCATTCCCGGGTTGGTCGTTTGATGGGTCCCGGATAACGGGTTCTAGACTTTGCGCGAGCCGCCTAAGCTGCCAATAGGAGTGAGCTATGATTATGAGGTATGTGCTATACGTCGTGGTAAATCTGATTATAGGGATACTGTTAACATCCGCATCACTGTGGAGCGGTGATAGATTCTTGAGTAGAGAGGTTTATTGCTTGTTAGGCTATGTCAGTTCGTCGTCTCAATTTATGGACGGGAGAATCTCGAAGGGTTGGGCCGTTGGCATACAGATCCTGTCGCTGATTATATATTTTTTGGCCAGTGGCTTGGAAAGGCTAGGATGGGATGGCTTGTAACCATCTCTGACAGCTATATATCACTACGGGATCAAGGCCCTAACCGGCTTGCGTGATAAAATGTGCATAGATGATGCACAGGTGTAATCCTAAATCCTGTCATTTTTGACGCTGCGGAGCGGGGTTGCGGCTGTTTTAGCGCCCCTGCCGCCGTTTTGGCGCCTGGCGCGGCCGATTGCGGCCGCTGGCCTAAAAACACTCATTCTCCATTGAGAATCAGCTGCTTAGCCTGAGTTCTCGCGCCTATCGGCCGCCGCTAAATCCACACCGGTCCACACCGATCCACGTTAAATCCACACCGATCCACACCAGTCCACACCGATCCACACCGATGTGGATTCTGTGTTTTAGAACAGCAGCTTACCTTAGCGGCTGAGTTGCTCGCCGCTTGTGGCGTCCCGCCATCCCCGATCCATCCGCAGAACCAGGTGCTGCCCTTACCGCCTGCCTTGTCCGCCGCCAAGAGGCGTTGGCCCAGCGGCGCGCCTGGTGCTGGAGGACGAGGCCCTGGAGGACGGTCTTGACCGTGGCGAGTTCCTCGGGCGTGAACTCGTCGAGCGCTTGCAGGATCAGCCTGACGCCCTCGTCCTTGGGAGCGCGTTCGTGCTCATCGAAGATGAGCGTATCCGCAGAGACGTTGAGGGGGATGGCCAGGTGGAGACGGCCATTCGATAGGAACCCATATGGTAACCGTCGCGTCGCCCTTGGCGGAAAAGGGAGGGATTATCCTGCCCCTGGCTGTCGCACCACCCAGCCGCGACGCACGCCCAAATACCAGTACAGACCCACAACGACGGCCATGGTCAGCAGTACCGTGCCCACCTCCGCCAGGCCCGCCGGCTTGCCCTCCGGCGCGCCCACGCCCAGCAGGGAGGGGAAGGGCGGGCCCAGGACGCCCATGACATAGATGGCGGCCAGGTTCTGGCCCAGATGGATGCCGATGGCGGCCTCCAGCCGGCCGGCCTTGGCGGTGATCGCCGACAGCAGCAGCGAGATGATGAAATAGAGCGCGCGCTGGTCCCACACCCCGTTGCTCCAGGACTGGGTATGTAGGGCGGCGAACAGCAGCGCCACGGGCAGGGCGGTCACCCAGGCGCTGCCCGTGGCGGCGTAGAGCCCCTGGCTGATATAGCCGCGGAACACCGCCTCTTCGGCTGTGACCTGCAGCACCACCATCCACGCCGTGGCGGCGGCGAAGGCCAGCACCTGGGGCCAGGGCTGCCCGCCAGGGGCGAACGGCTCGCCGTTCCAGACGTCGATCAGGCCGCTGGCCACGACCGTCAGCAGCACCAGCCCGCCCCACAGCAGGGCGGAGCGCAGCGCCAATCCCACATCCAGGCCGGCGACGGGCGACACCAGGCTGCGCAAGGGCCGTCCGTGCAGCCAGCGCACCGCCAGGGTAAGGGGCAGCAGTGCGGCGGCGACGCTGCCCAGCAGCATCAGCAATTCGACAATGGCGCGCAGTCCCTCGCTGCGCACCATCGCCCGGTCCACATGCGACCAGTGCGGCAGTTTCAGCAGCACCACAGCGATCAGGACGCTGCCGATGACGACGATCACCATGCCGGCCAGGAAGGCCCACCACGGCTCCCGCCGCTGCCGAGCCAAAGCCAAAAGAGAGGGCGGGGCGGGGCCATCGCCCGCCGCCGGGCCGGGGGGCGCCATGGAAGCGGGGATCAGTTGGCGCCGGGGGCGATGGTGATGCAGCCCTGGCCCTGGCGGCTCAACTGGGCACAGGCGGCGCGCGCGGTCTTCTCGCTCAAGCCTGCCAGACGGGCGCGGTACAGGGTGGACTTGGCGGACGACACCTCCACCACGTTGGGCACGGCGGCGTTGAGCAGGCCCCGCGACTTCTGTGTGGCGCGGGCGATGGCGGCCTGGGTGGCGGCGCGGTCGTTATAGGCGCCCACCTGGATGCTCCAGCCCGCCGGGATGTTCTTGCCCTTGGTGCCGGTGGCGACGGCGGGGGCCGCTTCCGCCGGGGCCGCCAGCAGGGTGTGGTCGGCCACGCTTTCCGCCGCCTTGCCCACGGCCTTGGCGGCCTTGCCGGCGGCGCTGGCCAGACGCACGGCCTTGGTGGCCTTTGGCGCGGGCGCCTCATCGGCCTCGTCTTCATCGCCCTCGGAGGTGGCGCTGTCCTGGCTTTCAGCACTCGCCAATTGCACCGCCCCCGCCTGCGACGCCCCGCGATCACGCGGCGCGCGGATGGGCGCCTCCGCCGTCAGCACCTGGCCAGGCTTGGTGGCGAAGCCTTCATCCAGCAGGTCGGCCATGCGGTTGTCCCGCCACACGGCGCTGCTGCCACCCATGACCACGGCGATCAACCGGCGTCCGTCCTGCACGGCGGAGCCCACCAGGTTGAAGCCGGAGGCGTTGATGAACCCGGTCTTGATGCCATCCATCCCGGGATAACGGGACATGAGATGGTTATGGTTGGCCATGGTCTCACCGTTGTAGGTGAAGCTGGCCGTCTTGAAATAGGCGTACTGCTTGGCGTGGTCGTGGATCAGGGCCTGGGCCAGCCGCGCCAGGTCGCGGGCCGTCGTCACCTGGCCGGTGTTGGGCAGGCCGGAGGCGTTGCGGAAGGTGGTGCGGCTCATGCCCAGGGCGCGGGCCTTGGCGGTCATCATCTGGGCGAAGCGCGGCTCGCTGCCGCCCAGGTTTTCCCCCACCGTCACCGCCACATCGTTGGCCGACTTGGTCACCAGGGCCAGGATGGCGTCGCGCACCCGGATGGTGTCGCCCGCGTCCAGGCCCAGCTTGCTGGGGGCCTGGGCGGCGGCATGGGCGGAAACCTTGAAGGGGGTATCCAGCGTGACGCGGCCGGCATCCAGCGCATCGAACAGCAGATACAGCGTCATCATCTTGGTCAGGGACGCCGGGTAGTTCTGGGTGTCGGCGCCGGCGGCGTGCAGCACCTGGCCGGTTTCAGCATCCACGACAATGGCGGCGTACTTGGCGAAAGCGCGTCCCGGGGCGAAGGCGAGGCAGGCCATGAAGGCCAGGACGGCCAGCCGCCAAGCAATGTGGGTAAGGGACGAGCGATTCCCCCGAACCGAGCGATTCCAATGGGTCACGGTGAACTGCCCCTTCCGCCATGCCATGTCGATGATGCCGACAAAAGTAAAGGCATGATGATTCCGTGTCCAGTATTGAAAATATCGTTAAGGACAAAGAAGGCCCGAGCATCATTGCCCGCCTTTACATGCGCGTCGCGCGTTTCCCGGCCCAGCGCTACCCCGGATGGAGGAGCCGCCTCGCCGAAAGATGTGCTGCACTGCAGCATAATCACCCCGTGCGAGGCAGCGTACATGGACCGCTTGGCTTATTAAGCATATTTTATCCAAGACTTTGCTGGACCTTACTCCGGCATGTCGTCGCCCAGCGGTCGTGTTACGGAAATTTTGCGGCGCACAAAAACCGGTTGACAAAGCGCGCGGCAGGGCCCACGTATGAAATCGTGCTGCGACGCAACATGACGGTGCCTCTGGTGGGCCGTTCGCCGTCGGCACGCCGCCCGGCCGACGCCGGTTAGCCTGACCCGGGCACGGGCCGCATCGGGCGGCCGATGGATCATACGCGATCATTGGAAGGAGCACTGTCATGACCACCCCGAATACTCCCACCCCCGTCACCACCACCGCGTCGCGGGCCAAGAAGGTCGTCGCCGACGCCGCCGTGGAAACCGGCGCCGCCACCAAGCAGGCCGCCGAAACCACCGTGGCCGCCGCGCAGGACGCCGTGACCAAGAATTACGAGCAGGCCGTCGCCCTCACCAAGGAGCAGGTGGAGAAGGCCAGCAAGAAGGCCTTCGAGGCCTATGAGGAGCTGACGAGCTTCAACAAGGAAACGGTGGACGCCCTGGTGCAGTCCTCCACCGTTCTGGCCAAGGGCCTGGAAAACCTGTCCAAGTCCTTCGTCGCCTACGCCCAGTCTTCGCTGGAGAGCAGCGTGGCGGCCACCAAGGCGCTGCTGGCCGTGAAGACCCTGCGCGAGGCGGTGGACCTGCAGTCCGAGTTCGCCAAGACCAGCTTCGACACCCTGGTGAGCGAGGCCACCAAGACCTCCGAGCTGTCGGTGAAGCTGGCCAACGAGGCGATCGAGCCTATCTCCGCCCGCGTCAACGCGGTCGTGACCAAGTTCGGCAAGCCGCGCCTGGCGGCGTGATCGCGGTTGGGCCGCGCCATGCGGCCGGCCGTTCCAGCCGATGCTGACGAACCCGGTGGGCGCGCGCCCACCGGGTTTTATTTTTTTGGTGTGATGGCGCGCCTTGCGTCCGGCCGCCCAACGCGCTTGGATGATTCCCGTGCGTTCATCGCACGCCAGGCATGATTAAGGTCACCTGGGGTCTTCCAACGGCCCGCCGCGATCTCATATTATCCCTGGGATGACCACCCCGAGAGACACGTACCTGGAAGGCCATGACGGAGTTCGACAGTCACGGAAGCGAGGGCGGCACTGGCGGCGACGGCACCAACACCGGCGTCGTGGTCAAGGCCAAGCCTAAGACCAAAAAGCCCTCCATGTACAAGGTCTTGATGCTGAACGACGACTACACGCCGATGGAGTTCGTCGTCCACATCCTGGAGCGTTTCTTCTCCAAAAACCGGGAGGAGGCGACGCGGATCATGCTGCATGTCCATCGCCGTGGCGTGGGCGTATGCGGTGTGTTCACCTACGAGGTGGCGGAGACGAAAGTAACCCAGGTGATGGATTTCGCGCGCCAGAACCAGCATCCCCTGCAATGCACCTTGGAGAAGGATTAGTAGGCATGCTCTCGCGTAATCTCGAGCAGACGCTGCACCGGGCCCTAGCTTACGCCAATGAGCGTCGGCACGAGTACGCGACCCTGGAACACCTTCTGCTGGCGCTCACCGAGGATCAGGATGCCCTGGCGGTGCTGCGCGCCTGCGGCGTGACCGTGGAAAAGTTGCGGGTCGAGCTGGGTGAATACCTGGACAACGAGCTGAGCAACCTGATCTCCAGCCGGTCGGAGGACGCCAAGCCCACCGCCGGTTTCCAGCGGGTGTTGCAGCGCGCCGCCATCCACGTCCAAAGCTCCGGCCGGGAAGAGGTGACGGGCGCCAATGTGCTGGTGGCCCTGTTCTCCGAACGGGAGAGCCACGCCGTCTATTTCCTGCAGGAGCAGGAGATGACGCGCTTCGACGCCGTCAACTACATCTCCCACGGCATCGCCAAATCGCCAGGCCGCTCCGAAGCCAAGCGCGTCAGCGGCGCCGAGGAGGAGACCACCGCCGGCGAGAAGGCGCCCAAGAAGGGCACCGAGGCGCTGGAGGCCTACTGCGTCAACCTCAACAAGAAGGCGCTCAGCGGCAAGATCGACCCCCTGATCGGCCGCGCGCAGGAGGTTGACCGGACCATCCAGATCCTCTGCCGCCGGTCCAAGAACAATCCGCTGTACGTGGGCGACCCCGGCGTGGGCAAGACCGCCATCGCCGAGGGCCTGGCCCGCCGCATCGTCCATGGCGAGGTGCCGGAGGTGCTGCTGAACGCCACCATATTCGCCCTGGACATGGGCGCGCTGCTGGCGGGCACCCGCTATCGCGGCGACTTCGAGGAACGGCTGAAGTCCGTGCTGTCGGAGTTGGAGGCGGTCGAGGGCTCCGTCCTGTTCATCGACGAGATCCACACGGTGATCGGCGCCGGCGCCACTTCAGGCGGAGCCATGGACGCCAGCAACCTGCTGAAGCCGGCCCTGGCCAGCGGCGCCCTGCGCTGCATCGGCTCGACCACCTACAAGGAATACCGCAGCTACTTCGAGAAGGACCGCGCCCTGGTCCGCCGCTTCCAGAAGATCGACGTCAACGAGCCCTCGCTGGACGACGCCGTGAAGATCCTGGAAGGGATCAAGAGCTACTACGAGAAGCACCACAACGTCCGCTACACGCGTGAGGCCATCCGTTCGGCGGTGGAGCTGTCGGCCAAGTACATCGGCGACCGCAAGCTGCCGGACAAGGCCATCGACATCATCGACGAGGTCGGGGCGGCGCAGATGCTGCTGCCTGTGGCCAAGCGCAAGAAGACCATCCAGGTCAAGGACGTGGAGGCGGTGGTCGCCAAGATCGCCCGCATCCCGCCGAAGAGCGTCAGCCGCGATGACCGCGAGGTGCTGCTGAACCTGGAGCGGGACCTGAAGACCATGGTGTTCGGCCAGGACAAGGCCATCGACACCCTGGTCAGCGCCATCAAGCTGGCGCGCGCCGGCCTGCGCGACCCGGAAAAGCCCATCGGCAACTACCTGTTCTCCGGCCCCACCGGCGTGGGCAAGACCGAGGTGGCGCGCCAGCTGTCGCGCACCCTGGGCATCGAACTCACGCGCTTCGACATGTCGGAGTACATGGAGCGGCACACCGTCAGCCGACTGATCGGCGCGCCCCCGGGCTATGTCGGCTTCGACCAGGGCGGCCTGCTGACCGACGCCATCGACCAGCATCCGCACTGCGTGTTGCTGCTGGACGAGATCGAGAAGGCGCACCCCGATCTCTACAACATCCTGTTGCAGGTGATGGACCACGGCAAGCTTACCGACCACAACGGCAAGACGGTCGACTTCCGCAACGTCATCCTGATCATGACCACCAACGCCGGTGCGGCCGATCTGGCCAAGCCCGCCTTCGGCTTCGGCCGGGAGCAGCGGCTGGGCGAGGATGAGGAGGCGATCAACCGCCTGTTCACCCCGGAATTCCGCAACCGCCTGGACGCCATCATCCCGTTCTCCGGCCTGTCGCCGGAAATCATCGGCCGGGTGGTGGACAAGTTCGTCATGGAGCTGGAGGCGCAGCTGAGCGACCGCGGCGTCACCATCGAACTGACGGACGAGGCCCGCGACTGGCTGTCGAAAAAGGGGTACGACCCGCTGTACGGCGCGCGCCCCCTGGGCCGCACCATCCAGGAGTACATCAAGAAGCCGCTGGCGGAAGAGCTGCTGTTCGGCAAGCTGGTGAAGGGGGGCGCCGTCCGCGTCACCGTCAAGGACGACGCCCTGTCCTTCGAGTACGCCGCCGGTGGCAGCCGCCCGTCGCAGCGGGAAAAGCCGGAGGAAAAGGTGCCGGAACTGGTGACCTGAGGCCGGTGGCGGTTGATCCGGTATCGAGGCGCTTGCGAGGTTGGGCCCCGGGGCATCCGGGGCCCATTTTCTCATGATCTGGTCCCGCCCCCTCGGCAGCGCCTGTCGGCCGCTTGGGATCACGGGACGGCATGGCGCGGAGAAAACAGCGTTGTCACGCAGGGCGCCCTGCATCGGACGGATCGCAATCCGGTGGGCCACGCTGCTGGTCCTAAGCTTAGCCGTCGGAGGTGGATCCGCCGCTGGCGCGGCCCCCTGTTTCAATCCGGCGGACCCGGACGACATTCGCTTATGGCCTGGGCCGGCTCCTGCTGCGATAGGGGATGACGCTTGTCGGGATATCCCGTTCCTCAAGGTCTTTCGGGCGCCTGGACAGGATATTGGGCCCGCCCTGGTTTTGATCCCGGGGGGCGGTTACGATCGCCTGTCAAACGCGCGCGAGCAGGAGCCCGTCGCAGCCTATTTCGCCCGGCATCTGCGTATCACCACCTTCGTTTTGTCCTATCGCCTGGTTCAGGCCGATGGCACCTACCGCTTCCCTGTACCCTTATGGGATGGACGTCGGGCCGTGAGGCTGGTGCGGGCGCTGGCCCCCCATTACAGCATCGATCCGCGCCGCATCGGGATCTTCGGATTTTCCGCCGGCGGCCATTTGGCGAGCGTGATCGCCTTCCGCCCCGGCGACGATTTCGGATTGTCCAGGCGGGATGCGACCGACGACGTGGACGATGGCGTTGCCGTCCTTGGGCTCGGATATCCCGTTATAACCATGGACGCGGGGGACGCTCCGGCCTCGGCCAGCGCCCGTCATCTATTGTCGGGATATCGGGGGGCGGAACGCGCCGCGCTGGAGCGGCGGCTTTCAGCGCAAAATCTGGTCGGCCCCCATACGCCGCCCGTCTTCCTCTTCGATGGCCTGGATGATCAGCGCGTCAGCCCGGAAAACAGCCGGCTGCTGGCGCGATCTTTACAGGCGGCCGGGGTTCCGGCGGCCGTTTACTGGTTTGACCATGGTCCACATGGCGCGGGCCTGGCCACGGGAGTGCCAGGGGAGTCGGCGTGGCCTGACCTGTTCCAGCAATGGCTGCGGGAACGTGGTTTCCTCCCCTGACAGGACCACTGCCGCAGTCTTGTTCATTACTCCATCGCCACCAGGCGCCGGATCAGCGTGTCCAGGTCGTTCCACACCAGCGGCTTGGCGACGTAGCCCGCAAACAGCCCCGTGGTCAGATGGTCGATGACGTCGGTTTCCGCCGTCATCAGCACCAGGGGGACCGGCCGGCTGCGGCCCGCCGGGGCAGGGCGGCCGTGCAGCTCGCGCGCTGCCTCGGCCCCGCCGACGCCAGGCATATGCAAATCCAACAGCACCAGCTCGAACGGGGGCGCGGCGGCGTCGAACAGGGCGATGGCCTCCGCCCCGTCGGCGGCGCCCGTCGCGTCGTATCCCAGGCGCCGCAGGACGGCCAGAATCAGCTCCCGATTCACCCGGTTATCCTCCGCCACCAACACCCGCGTCGCGGCGGGGGCGGCGCTAACGGCCGTATTTTCTATACTCATCGCGTATGCCTTTGGCGGAGTCGGGACGCATGTCGCGGCGCGCGGCTTTTAAGGGACACCCTGGGGGCGCCCACTGTTGACGCCACAATAGGCGGGATTCCCCACGCCGCCCAGCCCCTTTGCCGCAGGGGGAACGACGCCGGGCGATACTGATTTTGTGGCGCAGCGGCATCGATTGTATAAAATCCAGGATTGTTCGGGCCACCCCTCTCGGTGACTCCGGCGATTGCCGTCACCCAGGTGGTTGTGCTGATGCGCGCAGTGTCCCTCTTCGTCATTGTCTGGCTGGCCGCCCTGGGCACCTTCGGGCTGCCCTGGGACCAGGCGTGGGCGGAGCCGGGGCAATGGCAAGCGCTGGGGCAGACGGCGTTCGAGCACATCGACCGCTCGCGCGGGTTGCCCAGCGACACCATCTTTTCCCTGGCACAGGATCAGCGCGGCTTCATCTGGATCGGCACCACCAACGGCCTTGCCCGCTTCGACGGCTATCATATGCGGGTCTTCCAGCCGGATCCCGATGTGCCGGGGTCTCTACCCGACGGTGTCATCCGCGCCCTGCATGTGGACCCGGCGGGCCGGCTCTGGGTTGGAACCCATGTCGGCGGCCTCGCCCTCTACGACCCGGTGACGGAGCGGTTCCGCACCATCGGACCCGGCCCCAACGGGGTCAGCGCCGCCACCGTTTATGACATCAGCGACGACGGCGGCGGCGGCATCTGGGTGGCCACGCGGGGCGGCTTGGACCACCTCACCGGCGATGGCCGGGTGGTGGCACGGTTCCGCCACGCCGACAAGGACCCCGCCAGGGATGCCGCCAAGGAAAAGGCCCCCGGCGACGACGCATTACCCCATAACACGGTGTTCACCGTGCACCAGGACCGCGCCGGAAACCTGTGGGCCGGCACGGCCAGGGGCTTGGTGATGCGGCCCGCCGGAGGCGACCGCTTCGCTCCGCCGCCGCTGGCGACCCCATCGCCGGCCGCCGAGGCACTGCTGGCCGACAGTGTCTGGCAGATCGAGGAGGGGGCGGACGGCCGCCTCTGGCTGGGGGGCGATCGCAGCGGCCTGGGCGTTTACGATACCCACGACCAGTCCCTGACGGTCATCCGTCCACGGAGCGAGACTGAGCCGCCGCTGGCGGCCGTGACCATGCGCGGGTCGGTGGAGGTGCGGCCGGGTGTGCTTTGGGTGGCCACGCTGGGCAATGGCATCGCCGAGGTGGACGTGGCCCAAGGGGTCTACCACACGATCCGGCATGAGCCCGACATCCCCGCCACCCTGTCCAGCAACGCCCTGCGCGCCATCCTCAAGGATCGGTCCGGCCTGATCTGGACGGGTGGGGATTCGGGCCTGGATGTGCACAACCCCACCAACGCCGCCCTGGTCACCCTGTTCACGGGTAACGGCCGGCCGCCCCTGGGCGACCTGCCCACCATCAAGAGCGTGGCGGTGACGCCCCAGGGCACGCTGTGGCTGGGCGGCGATGGCGCCATCCTGCTGTTCGACCCCGCCACGCGCCGGGCGCGCCGCATCCTGGCCGGGGGGCCCAACGCGAACCCCGATCACACGCTGCCGCAACTGGACGTCGTGGCCATGGCACGCCTGGCCGATGCGGACGCCAGCGCCCCCGCCACCGTGTGGGCCGGCACGCCCCGGGGGCTGTACCGCGTGGCGGAAGCGTCGGGAACGGTGGAGCGCGAGGCGTTACCCACCATCAATCCCTATCCCTATATCTCCCGCGTGGTGACGGCTGGCCCGACGACCTGGGTCGGCACCTTCGCGGGCCTGGTGCGCATCGGCGCCGACGGCGCGAAGACCCTGTACCGCCGCGATCCCGCCAACCCGGCCACGCTGGTGGATGACCGCATCATCGCCTTGGCCGTGGACCATACCGGCGCCGTCTGGGCGGGCACGGAACATGGCCTCAATCGCCTGGATCCTGCCACCGGCGCGGTGGAACGGCTGGCGCATGACGCCACCGACCCCGGATCGCTGCCGCATGACTACATCAACAGCCTGGCGGAGGATGGCCAGGGTCGGCTTTGGGTGGGTACAGCCCAAGGCGGCATCGCCATCCTGGAGGGGCGCGACGCCGCCGGCCGGCCGCGCTTCCGCGTCCTGGATCGGCAAAACGGCTTGCCCGGCCTGCGGATCAACAACCTGACCTATGACGGCCACGACCATGTGTGGGCCACCACGGCGGACGAACTGGTTAGCATCGACGTCGGCAGCCTGGCCGTCCGTGTGCTGGGGCCGGCCGAGAACGCCCTGATCCGCCGCTATTGGGAAAACGCTTCCGCCGTCACGCCGGATGGAAAGCTGCTGTTCGCCGGCGACGGCGGCATGACCGTGGTGTCCCCAGACGCCATCGCCGACTGGCGGTTCGCCCCGCCGCTGGCGGTCACCGATGTGCGGGTGGGAACCCAGAGCGTGCCGCCCGCCGCCATCGAGGGCGTGCCCCTGATCCTGCGCCCCGGTGACCGGGGATTTGAGGTGGAGTTCACCGCGCTGGACTTTTCCGCCCCCGACCGTAACCGCTACGCCGTCATGCTGGAGGGCTTCGACACCGCCTGGCTGGAAAAGGACGCGCAGCGCCGCCGCGCCGTCTACACCAACCTGTCGCCCGGCCACTATCGGCTGCTGGTCCGGGGCAGCAACAAGGATGGCCGGTGGAACCCGGAAACCCTGTCCCTGCCGGTCACGGTGCTGCCGGCCTGGTATCAGACATGGTGGTTCCGCATCCTGGCGGTGGCCAGCGTGGTGGGGGCCGTGGCGATGGCCTTCTGGGCCCGCCTGGCCTGGCATCGCCGCCGCCAGCGGGAACTGGAGGAGTTGGTGGACGCCCGCACGGCCGACTTGGCCGCCTCCGCCGCGACGCTGCGCCGGGTGGGCGATGCCGGCCGGGACCTGTCGGCATCGCTGGAGCGGGAGGCCATTTGCCGCGCCCTGCATGCCCATGTGAACGAGCTGATGCCCGCCGCCGCCCTGCGCGTGGCGTTGTTCGACGATCCGGACGCGACCCGCCTGTCGCTGGTCTATGCCGGCGGCACGGCCGAGACGCCCCTGGGACCGCTGGCGCCGGACGATGCGCTTTACCAGCGGGCGGCGGAAGGGGCCTCCACCTCCAGCGGGCCGGCCGACACGCTGATGCATGCGCCCTTGCGCGTCGGCAACCGGCGTCTGGGCGTGGTGGAGGTGCGCATCAGCCGGCCGGACGCCGCATTGCCCCGGCACGCGGAGGCCCTGCGCTCCATGGCCGCCTTCGCCGCGGTGGCCATCACCAACGCCGCCGCCTTCCGCGATGTGGAACGGGCGCGGGAAGAGACGGCCCAAACCCTGGCCAACCTGGAAAGCGCCCTGACCCGCCTGGTCCAGCAGGAAAAGCTGGCATCGCTGGGCAATCTGGTCGCGGTGGTGGCGCATGAGATCAACACGCCGCTGGGCGTCTCCGTCACGCTGGGCTCCCAGCTCCAGAGCGAGGTCGAGGCCCTGGCCGGCGCCATGGCGGACAAGCGTCTGCGCCGGGGGGACCTGGACGACTTCCTGGTGCAAACACGCGCCGAGTGCGAAATCCTGAACCGCAACCTGCGCCGTGCCGCCGATCTGGTGCAGAGCTTCAAGCAACTGTCGGTGGACCAGACCAGCGAGCGCGTGCGCGCCGTTCCCCTGACGGAATACCTGCGCGAAACGCTGCTCAGCCTGGAGCCGCTGTTGAAGGCACACGGCGTCGCCGCGACGGTGGACGGGCCGGAGGGCCTGATCGTGCCCACGCGGCCGGGCCAACTGGCCCAGGTTCTGACCAACCTGGTGCAGAACGCCGTGGTCCATGCCTTTGACGGGGTGGCGCATCCGTCCATCCATATCCAGGTCGGGGTGGGCCCCGCCGGGACCGCCACCGTGACGGTGTCCGACAACGGGCGCGGCATGACGGCGGAGTTGGCGGCGCAGGCGTTCGAACCCTTCTTCACCACCAAGCAGGGGTCGGGCGGCTCCGGCCTGGGCCTGCACATCGTCCATAACCTGGTGACGGGCCCGCTGCGGGGCGAACTGAGCCTGGACAGCCTGCCGGGCGAGGGCACGCGCGTGCACATCGCGCTGGGCAGTTTCCAGACCAATGAGGCGCCACCGGTTCTGGAACCCACGGGGTAACCACCTCCGCCTTCTGCCAGCCCCTTGCCGGAACCGCTCCGGCGCTCAACTCCGCCATGGCGCGGCGCCCCTCCCTCGTGGCAGGTTCCACACCCAGCAGGGACTCGAACGAGGGCGGGGGCCGTCCGGGCCGGTCCAATGGATGGGAGATAGGGCGTGATGGGCAAGGGTGCGATGGGCAGGGGCGTGATGCGAATGAGGAACAGGGCCGTGGGCGCGGGCATTGCCCTGGGCATGGCCACCGGATTGATGGCCCCGGCGGCGTGGGCCGCCGAAAGCCCGGCCGCCATTCCGGACTCGGCGCTCTCCAGCGTCAAGGAATTGCAGAAGCGGGCCTTGGCCGGCAGTGGCGCCTATGAGGTGGTGGAGTCGCTGACCACCCAGGTGGGGCCGCGTCTGCCCGGCACGCCCAATGACGCGGCGGCCGTGGCCTGGGCGGTCAAGGCCATGAAGGACCTGGGCCTGCAGAACGTCCATACCGAGGCCGTGCCCATGCCCGGCTGGCGACGCGGCCTGGAACGGGCCAGCCTCCTGTCGCCCCTGCCGCAGCCGATCGCCGTGGCAGCGCTGGGCGCCAGCGTGGGCACGGGGCCGGAGGGCATCGAGGCCGAGGTGGTGCGCTTCGCCAACCTGGCGGAGCTGCAGGCGGCGCCGGCCGGGTCGCTGGCGGGCAAGATCGCCTACATCGCCCTGCCCATGACCCGCACCCAGGACGGCAGCGGCTATGGCGAGGCCGTGGCCATGCGCATCGCGGGCCCGGCGGCGGCGGCCAAGAAAGGGGCTGCGGCGGTGCTCATCCGCTCTGTCGGCACCGATGCCCACCGCTTGCCCCACACTGGCATGACCCGGTATGAGGACGGCGTGCCCAAGATCCCGGCCGGCGCCATCTCCACCGTCGATGCCGCCCAGTTGGACCGGCTGCTGGCCCCTGGACCCGATAACAAGGGGCCGGTGAAGATGAAGCTGGTGCTGGACGTGGCTCCGCTGGACCCCATCACCACCTACAGCGTGGTGGGCGACCTAAAGGGGACGGAGAAGCCGGACGAGATCGTGCTGGTCGGCGCACACCTGGACAGCTGGGACCTGGGCACGGGCGCCATCGACGATGGCGCCGGTGTTGCCATCGCGCTGGCGTCGGCCAAGCTGATCAAGGGCCTGCCGGAAAAGCCCAAGCGCACCCTGCGTGTCGTGCTGTTCGCGGCGGAGGAGGAGGGCACCTACGGCGCCATCGCTTATGGCAAGGCGCACGCGGCCGAGGCCGACCGCTATATCCTGGGTACGGAGGCGGACCTGGGCATCGGCCCGGTGTGGCAATTCAAGATGAAGGCCAATGCCAACAACGCGGGCGCCCTGGCCACCATCGCCACGGCGCTGCAACCCCTACGCATCGTCAAGGGGCGCGATGACGAGGAGGGCGAAAGCTCCGACCTGGGCCCCATGGCCAAGGCCGGCATGCCGGTGGCGGAACTGTCGCTGGACGCCACCACCTACTTCGACATCCACCATACGGCGGACGACACGCTGGATCGGGTGGATCGCGCCACCATCGACCAGTCCACGGCGGCCTACGCCAGCGTGCTGTGGCTGGCCATGCAGGCCAACGGCACCTTCCGCGAACCCGCTACCCGCGAATCCGGGACCCACTGACGGCGTCAGTCGCCGGTGATGCGGTAGGCGCAACGACGGGCGCCCTGGGGAATGTGGTCCACCCGTTCCACCCGGGCGCCCAGCACGGCGCGAAAGGTTTCCAGTTCCGAGCGGCAGAAGCCGGCGCAGGCGCTGGCCGCGGCGCAGATGGGGCAGTGGTTTTCCACCAGCATCCAGCTGCCATCCGGCTGCCGCCAGTTATCGGCCATGTAGCCTTCCGCCGTGCGGATGGTGGCCAGGCGCCGGATCCGGTCGGCCAAGTCCGGCGCGCCGATCATTTCGTTCTTGTAACGGTCCAGGGTTTCCGCCTCACGCGCGGCAATGACGGTATCCAGCGCGGCCGGTCCCAGCTGTGCCACCAGCGTGGACAGCAGCGCTGTGGCCAATGCCGCATGGCCATCGGGGAAATGGGCGTGCCCGGCCGCCGTCAGGTGCCAGCGCTGGCGGGGACGACCGCGGCCGACCGCCGGCTCGCCGACGCTTTCCACCACGCCCTCCTGTGCCAAACGCGCCAGTTGCTGGCGCGCCGCTTCACCCGTGATCCCCAGCGCGGTGGCCAGGGTCGCCGTGGGCTGCGGCCCTTCCGTCTTCAACATCAGCAGGACACGGTTGAGGGGAGCGTGGGGCATGATATTTCCAAGTTTAAACTTGCTTTAATCGACGCGGCGCGTATTTTCCAATAATGAACTTGGAAAAAAATCACCACCGGGTCAAGGACAAGCCCGCAAGGAACGCCGCCGCCATGTCTTCCGCCCCAGAGCCTCCCCCCCGCCCCGATCCCGCGCCGGCCGCATCGTCCCGCGATACCGCCGGTTCCGTCTGGCGGCTTTTCTCACCCGGCTTGCTGCCGGCCACCCTGATGCTGGGTGGTGGTGTCACCCTGTTCGCGGTGGAAACCTATGTCACCGCGACGGTGGCGCCTTCCATCGTCCGGGACATCGGCGGACTGGACCTGTTCGCCTGGCTCACCACCCTGTATGTCGCGGCGGCGGTCCTGGGCGCGCAATTCGTCGCCCTACGTCCCCGGACCCTGGGCCTGCGCGGCGTCTACACCGTGGGGGCCTTGGTGTTCAGCGCCGGCAGCCTGGTCTGCGCGGCGGCCCCGGCGATGCCCGTGGTGTTGCTGGGGCGGGCGGTGCAGGGCCTGGGCGCCGGCATGTTGTCCGGCCTGGCCTATGCCTTCATTCGCCATGTCTATCCGGAGCCGCTGTGGCGCAAGGCGTCCACCCTCTATGCCGCCATCTGGGGCGTCGCCACCTTCCTGGGCCCCACGGCGGGGGGCCTTTTCGCCGGCGGGGCGAACTGGCGCTACGCGTTTTCCATCCTGGTGCCGCCGGCCCTGCTGATGGCGGCCAGTGCGGGGCGGTTGCTGCCCCGGGTGGCGGATGAGCGGCAGGATGCCCGCCCGCCCTTGGCCCAGATCAGCCTGTTGCTGGCCGCGGTGCTGCTGGTCAGCGCGGCCGGGACGGACGGGCGCGCTGACCTCAAGACGGGGATGCTGGCGGGCTCGCTGGCGCTGTTCGCCGCCATGCTGGGCCTGGAGCGGCGCGCGGCCACACGCCTGTTGCCGCATGGCGCGACCCGGCTGGGGCAGCCCATCGCCCGGCTGTACCTGGTGATGTTCGGGCTGATCATCACCGTCTCCAGCGATGTCTACATCCCATATTTCCTGCAGACCCTCCACGGGGTGGCGCCGCTGACCTCGGGATATCTGGTCGCCTTGGTGGCCCTGGGTTGGACGCTGACGGCCTTTTTCACCGGCACGCTCCGGGGGCGGGGGGCAGTCCTGGCCATCAGTGCCGGGTGCACGTTGGAAGCGGGCGCCACTCTGGCGCTGGCCCCGCTTCTCGGCGACGAGACGGCCTGGGGCGGATGGATGGCCATGGCGCCGGCGGTCCTGGCCATTCTGGCCATGGGGGGTGGCGTCGGGCTGTGCTGGGCCCATCTGGTGGCCGGCGTGCTGAGGTGGGCGGGGGATGCGGAGCAGGACAAGGCCTCCGCCGCCATCGCCACCGTGCAATCGCTGGGGGGCGCTTTGGGGGCCGCTTTGTCGGGCGTCATCGCCAACGGCGCCGGCCTGGTCGATCCGGGCGGCTTGGCCGGTGCCCAGGCGGCCGCCCATTGGCTGTTCCTGCTGATGGCCGCGCCCGGCGCCACCGCCTTCTTTGTGTCGCTGGTGCCGGAGCGGGCGGTAAGTCCCAGCACGCCGCGCAAGGCGCCCACGGAGCGTGAAAAATGAAACGGCGGCGGATCCCCAACGATCCGCCGCCGTCTTTTCAGGCGTTCCTAATCCCGGAAAGGATCAGTCGGCGTCCTGCGGGGCGGGCGGAGGCGGCATGTCGCCGTCGTCATCGCCATCCGGGCCGGGGCGGCCGGGGCCGCCATGCATGCCTTGGTCACCGCCAAAGCCGGGTCCGGGGCCGCCGAAACGGCCACCGCCGAAGCCGTGATGGCCGCCACCGGGGTGATGGCCGTGCGGGCCGATCACATGGGCCAGCATGGTGTCGGCCTTTTCCTTCTGTTCCGGCGTGAAGCTGGCGTACAGCGGAGTCAGCACGGCCTTAAGCTCGCTGATGTGCTTGGCATGTTCGGCCGCCATCTTGTCGGCACGGTCCAGCCGCTCGGTCAGCGAGGGCGGGGCGGGCGGCTCGACCGGCTGGCCGGCCTTGCGGGCGGCCTCGACCTTTTCCCAGCGCGCCTTGTGCTCGGCCTCAAATTTCTCGGCCTTCTGCTTCATTTCCTCGGCATCGGCACGGACCAGGGTCTCGAACTTCTTCCACTGCCCTTCCTGGGCGGCAGTGATTTTCAGTTCGGCCTTCAAGAAGGCCAGGCGGCCATCCACATGTTCCCACGGGCCACCGCGATGGTGCTCACGCGCCATGGGCGGCGGGGCCGAATGGGAAGAATCCTGGGCGAAAGCGCCAGCCGCCACACCGACGGCAAAGACGCCGACCGCCAAGGTCGAAAGGAGTTGGGTACGGAAGCGGGACATGGATCTACAAGCCTCGTCAGGTTCATCTTCGCCGTTCTAGAACCGGCTAAGCAGATATACGGCCCAACTTGGGGAAACTGTCGCCCGACGCTGATGAAACCTTAAGAAGCGTGTCACTACCCGGGTATCTGGGATAGTCTGAAACAACAGCCCGCCCCACCGATACAGGGGCGGCGGATAGGGGAGCCGCCGGCAGATGGGCCTACTCCCCAGGGGGACCGTGGTCGATGCAGGGAATGGACGAGGAGGCCATCTGGCGGGATGAGGGGGAGGGGGCGACCGCGCTCCAAAAGCCCACCAACCTCCCGCCCTGGAAAATCCTGGTTGTCGATGACGATGCCGAGGTTCACGCCCTGACCCGCATGGTCCTGAACAGGTTGCGCTTCCGCGACCGCAGGGTGGAAATCGTGTCGGCCCATTCGGCGGCGGATGGGTTCAAGATCCTGGCCGAGGGGACGGACATCGCCGTCGTCCTGCTGGATGTCGTGATGGAAACCGACGATGCCGGTCTGGTGCTGGCCCGTCGTATTCGCCGCGAATTGGGCAACGAGGCCACACGCATCATTCTGCGCACCGGCCAGCCGGGCGTCGCACCGGAGGAGCAGGTCATCGTCGACTATGACATCGACGACTATCGCCCCAAGGCGGACCTGAGCGCCGCGCGCCTCACCACCACCATCATCACGGCGTTGCGCTCCTACGGGCACATCGTGGCGCTGGAGGAGAACAAGCGCGGGCTGGAACGCATCATCGACAGCGCTGCGACGCTGTTCCAAATCCGCTCCATGCGCGACTTCGCCACCGGCGTCCTGACCCAGGTGGGCAGCTTCCTCAGCTGCGGGCCCCAGGGCGTGATCTGCGTCCACGCGCCCGAGGGGCAGGCCCTCAGCGTGCTGGCGGCCAGCGGCATCTATGCCCACCTGGGCGGCCATGCCGCCGCGGGCATGCCCGGCGCGGCCAGTCCCGGCGGGGTCATTGCCAGCGGGGCCATTCCCGGCGCGGGCCTGATCGAGCGGGCGCTCAACACCCAGCAGTCGCTGTTCGTCGATGATATCAGCGTCTTGCATATCCCCAGCCGTGAAGTCGGCCGGACGGTGGTCCTGATCAAGGCGCAGGAACCGCCTTCGGCCATGGATCGGCACCTGCTGGAGCTGTTCGCCACCAAGATCCCCGCGGGCTTCGACAATGTCAGCCTGCTGGAGGGGCTGGAGGGTGACGTGGCCCGCCGCACGCGGGACCTGAAGGCCACCAACGCCATGCTGACCGAGAAGCAGGAGCGGCTGGAACGGCAAGCCCATGACCTGGCGGTGCTGGCCCGCGACCTGGACCGCGCCCGCGTACAGGCCCAGGCCGCCAGCCAGAGCAAATCGGAATTCCTGGCCAACATGAGCCATGAGATCCGAACCCCCATGAACGGCGTCATGGGCATGGTGCAATTGCTGCTGGATACCCCCCTGAACGAGGAGCAGCGGGGTTTCGCCCAGGCCATCCGCGAAAGCGCTGAGGCGCTGCTGGGCGTCATCGACGACATTCTGGACATCTCGAAGCTGGAGGCGGGAAAGGTCGAACTGGAGATCGTCGACTTCTCTCTGGGCGGCCTGCTGGACGGTGTCGCCACCATCCTGGCCCCCCGGGCGCGGGAAAAGGGCCTGGCCTTCAAGACCGGGCTGGTGGAGGGCGGGGAGGCGGCTGACCCCCATCCCGGCATCGCCAACGGCAACCGCGACGAGGGTGACCGGCAGGTGCTGGTGCGGGGCGATCCCACGCGCCTGCGTCAGATTCTGGTCAACCTCATCGGCAACGCCATCAAGTTCACCTTGAGCGGCCAGGTGGCCGCCAGCCTGGTGCTGACACCCGTGCCCCGCCCCGGCGGGGGCAGACCAACCTTGATCCTGCGCGGCGAGGTCAAGGACACGGGCATAGGCATCAACGCCGAGCAGGCCTCCCGCCTGTTTGAAAGCTTCAGCCAGGCCGACACCTCCATCACCCGGCGCTTCGGCGGCACGGGCCTGGGCCTCGCCATTTGCCGGCAATTGGTACAGCTCATGGGCGGCACCATCGGCGTGTCCAGCGAACCGGGCGTGGGCAGCACCTTTTGGTTCTCGGTCCCCCTGGAACCGGCCGAGCAACCCTTTCAGGAGGGCTTTACCGCGCCTCTCCCCACCCGTCGGCCGTCGCCGGCCGTCTGGGGCGGCAGCAGCGCGCCGCCCGTGCCCGCGCAGGGGCGGGGCGTGGGGCGGTGCGTCCTGCTGGTGGAGGACAACCCGGTGAACCAGGAGGTGGCCAGCCTGATGCTGGCCAAGGAGGGGTTCGAGGCGGTGCTTGTCCAGGACGGTGTCGACGCGCTGGAGGCGGTGCGCTGCCGCCGCTTCGACCTGGTGTTGATGGACATCCAGATGCCGCGCATGGACGGCATCGAGGCCACGCGTCGCATGCGCGCCATGGGCGCCCGCATGCCCATCATCGCCATCACCGCGAACGCCATGGCCGGCATGCGCGAGGAATACCTGGCCGCCGGGATGGACGACTATGTCGCCAAGCCTTTCGACCGGGGCCATTTCATCGGCAAGGTGGTGCATTGGGCCTGCGGCCAGCCCGCCCAGCAGGAGGCCCCGGTGGAGCCGGTTGCCAGTGTGCCGCCCCTGTTCGGCATCCTGGCGGAGGACAGGCTGGGGGAACTGGCCACGATGGCGGCCCGGCCGGATTTCATCCGCATCGTCAGCGGCTTCCTCGCCTTGGGCAAACAACGGGTGGAAACCTTGGCCGAGGCGGCGCGGAACCGGGATCTGAAGGCCTTGAGGGCCGAATCGCACGATCTGATGGCCACCGCGGGCACCTGCGGGCTGATCCGATTGCAGGATCTGGCCATGGCCCTGCATGAGGCGTGTGTCGCGGCCGACCTGGACCGCGCGGTGGCCGTCGCCCAATCGGCGGTGGAGTTCGGCCGCCAGGATTGGGAACTTCTGCGCGAACGCTTCCTGTCCGACGCGGAGGATACGCCACCGCCGGCCCCTTAGGCCCAGCCCTCCGATCGCATAAATAAAAACGACCGCCCCCAGAGTTTGGGGCGGCCGTTTTGGATGAGCCGGGATGCTGTTAAGACGCTTACTGGAACGTGGTGTCCAGGGCGCGCAGGGTCCACAGCGCCTGCTCACGCTCCTCCGGCTCGATACGCTCCGCACGGGCGCCGTCCAGGGTCACCCGCCGGGTGTTGCGCACCACGGACGCGAGGTAGGCCGGGTGGGCGCGGTAGACGAACAGGAAGGACTCGGCGGTGGCCACCAGGTCGGCATCGCCCAACGCGCGGGCCATTTCCTTTTCCACGGTCAGGCTCAGCGGCACCGGGTCCTCGGGGAAAGCCTCGGGGAAGCGGCGGCTCAGCTGGGCATGCACCCGGGCCATGTCCTCCGGCAGTTCCAGCGGCGTGCCGGCAACGCGGGGCAGGGTGATGGCGGCGCCATCGAAATCGTTCACCACCACGCGGGGCGGCCACAACACGTGGGGCCGATCGCTGGCGTCGTCCTCACGGCCACGCCCGCCACCATGGACGGGGCGTCCGCCAGGACGGCCGCGCTGCTCACCCCCGTGGGGGCGGCTGTCCCGGTTATCCTGGTGCCGGCTTTCCAGCGCCCGGTAATTGGGGCGGAAGTCGGAGTCCGGCCGTTCATAATCGTAATGGGCGGGGCGGTAGGGACCGTCACCACGGGACTGCCGGCGCTCACCAAAATCGGGTTCCGCTTGGCGGTCCCCCCGATCAAAGCGACCGGTGTCACGATCGGCGCCGCCGCCTTGGCGGCTGCGCACCGGCGTCGGGGTCCGTTCCAGGACGACGACACGCTTTGTTGCGCCGCGGTCACCAACGGTGCCGCGCTGTGCCGCGTCGAGAGTCAGTTTAGTTTCAAAGCCCAGCGGCTTCTTGAGAGATAAAGTTGTCATGGCATCCATCCCGGCTCAAGGCAACGATACCAGTTTTTTGCTGCGGTGCCGCAACCAGAAAGTCGGTTCCACGCCCTCGTTTGATGCAGCCTTGATTTAACCAGCGTGCATGCCCCGAGCCTTCGCGTGCCAAGGCGTCCCTGTGCGGTCATCTCCAAGCCCATCGTATTAACGGGTACATGAAAACGTTAATGAAACCGCAGGCGGAACGAGTATTGGCTGAAAGGCGGTTGGTGGCGACCCTGTTCGGCATCGTCGTGCCCCATGGTCATCACTATCAGGCCTAGCGGTTAAGGAAAGTTTTACAAGGACCGCCTGTAACGACAGGCACAGGCAGTATTGATGATTAATGCCCGCATGTCCGCCACGCATCCGTTGCAGGACGGGCAAAGCCGGCTGACCTTGTGCCCGGATCGCCCTTACGGGGCAAAGGCACCCAAATGGTGGGCGACTCCAAACAAAAAGCCGGACGGCGACAATGATCGTCGACGCCCGGCTTTTAATCAAACCACGATATGGATGGTTCCCATCCATGCCGCAGCGCAAAACGGATAGGCTTAACGGCCTTGGGGGCGTCAGCCGTTATGGTTGGCCAGGGACTTGGCCAAGGCCATGATGCTGTCACGCACCGAGCTTTCGGTGATGCGGGAATAGGCCCGCACCAGCTCCAGGGTTTCACGCCGCTCGCTGGGCGGCCGGCCGCCCTCCACCGCCGCCTCGATGGCCGGTGCCGGGATCTCGCCCTGCGGGCCCAGGCCGTCGAAGAAGAAGCTGATGGGAACGTCCAGGACCTGGGCGATCTTGTGCAGCATGGAAGCGGAGATGCGGTTGGCGCCGCGCTCATACTTCTGCACCTGCTGGAAGGTCAGGCCAATGGCCTCGCCCAGCTTTTCCTGGCTCATGCCGATCAGGGTCCGGCGAAGGCGCACTCGGCCACCGACATAACTGTCCACGCTCGTGCCCGTCTCTTCTTCGGCAGCCAGCATGGTGCGCTTGCGGGTCTTGCTACGGCCGGTGTTCGGCTTGTCTGTCGTCATTTCCTAAAATCCTGTCGCACGTGGGGGGCGAGGCGTTTTCCCGGACAGCGTCATGGCAACCATCGCCAATCCGGGGACTTGTCCTCATTGACCACCGTCATCAAGGGCCGATACACGGCACCCCCTGCACGGGATCGTCTCCTTTGCCGTTATCCGGGACGGCGCCACCGAGGCTCCGCTGTCAGCCGTTGGGGAGGCGACGCGCGAGCACCAGAGGGATACCGTTCCGAAGCGGTCTGTATAAGGACATCGTAAACAAGTTTACATACGGTAAATAAGGGAATTCCTTTATCCCTGGTAGACTACAAAGTAGGGGATAGAAGCCCCGACGACACCCCTGTCCTGCAGTGGTATCCCCTTGTGCGCTGGCTGCGGGCTTATTTACGCCCGGGCCACCATAAAGGTGCATCATAGCGTCACGGACACGCGGCTTAAGGGCGCAGGTCCGCCTTACCGACGCGGCGCCATGCCTAAAAAGGAACGTCGGGCCCTAAAGAACGCTGCCCCCCAAAAGAACAACGGGGCGGTGCCCTCGGCCCGCCCCGTCGCGACTCGCCTCATTGACGTCCGTCCAGGCGACCCAAGACGGCCGCCCGGACAAGCGCACCGGTCAAGCAGTCCTCATCAGGCGGCGACGATGGCGGAGAGGAAATCGGCCACGGCGCGCTGCAGTTCCTTGGCCTGCACGGACAAGTCGCTGCTGGCGGTGAACACCTGGCTGGTCGCCAGGCCCGTGTCATTGGCGGCACGGGCCACGGTGCCGATATCGCCGCCGACGCGGGTGACGCCCTGGGCGGCGTCGGTCATGGTGGCGGCGATGGCCTGGGTGGCGCGCGCCTGCTCGGTGATGGTGCGGGCGATCCCGTCATTCACCTGGTCGATCCGCATCACCGCCGCCACGATGTCCCGGAATGCCTCCACCGCCTGGGCGATGGCGGCCTGCATGGCGGCGATTTCCTGCTGAATGTCCTGGGTGGCCTGAGCGGTCTGGCCGGCCAAGCCCTTCACCTCGCTGGCGACCACGGCAAAGCCGCGGCCGGCCTCGCCGGCGCGCGCCGCCTCGATCGTGGCGTTCAGCGCCAGCAGGTTCGTCTGCCCGGCGATGGTCTGGATCAAAGCGACCACGTCGGTGATGCGGCGGGAGGCCACGGTCAGGCGCTCGATCAGTTCGCTGGTGCCCTTGGTGCTGTCGGCGGTGGTGCGGGCCAGCTTCGCGGCCTCGCCCACGCTTTCCAGCACATCGGCCGTCGTGGCACGCAATTGTTCCGCGGCACTGACGGCGCCCTGGATGGTGCCGTTGGCGGACTGGGCCGCGCTCTCCGCGGCGGTGGCGGCGGTGGAGGCGCCGGCGGCGGTCCGCGACACGGCGCGGGCCGTTTCCACCAGGCCATGGGCGGCGTCGGTGACCGAGCCCAGGATGCGGCCCGCCTTGGTCTCGAAGGACTGGGCGGTGTCTTCCAGGGCGCGGCGGCGCATTTCCTCGGCCCGCGCCCGTTCCTGGTCACGTTCCACGTTAAGGCGCTCCACCGCGCGGGCGTTGTCACGGAAGACGGACAGGCTGTCCACCATCTCACCGATCTCGTCCTTGCGGGCGGTGGGCAGGACCACGTCCAGCCGCCCGCCCGCCAGCTCGCGGGTGGCACCGGCCACGGCCAGCAGCGGCGACAGCACGCCCCGCATCAGGAACAGGACCGCCACCCCGCACAGGACCAGGCCCAGCGCCGTGCTGGCCTGGATGCCGTGGTTCAGGTCATCGATCACCCCCAGCGCCGCCTGGTTGCCAGCGCGCACCTGGGCCTGATCGCCCTTGGCCACCAGCTTCATGGCCTCCGCCATGCGGTCCAGATGGTCGTTCAGGCCATCCACCTGGGCGGACAGCTTCAGCAACTGATCCGCCGGGGCGGAGCTCTTGCCCGCCAGTGGCTTCAAGGCCATGGCGGTTTCCTGCAGGGCGTCGAACTGCGTCTTGGCCATCTGCACCTTGGTGGCCACGTCGCCCAGCGGGTTGTTCTCAGCGGTGCCGTTCGCGCGCTCCCGCGCGGCGACGCGGCGCACCTCTTCCAGGCCGGCGGCGTAGGTGCTGGCGATGGCCCGCAGGGAGTTGTTCAGTTCCGCCGGCTCGGCCACCGACAGGGTGCCCATCAGCGTCTGCGTCAGCAGCACCTGCACCTGCATGTTCTTCAGGGTGGCGGCCAGGCCCAGGTCTGCCATGGCCCCGTCCGTCTGCGCCGTCGTTCCCTCCAGGATGGCGCGCGACTGCCGGGCGATGCCGATGCCGATGGCGCTTTGCAGCAGAACCAGGAACAGCAGCGTGCCGCCCACGGCCATGAATTTGGAGCGCAAGCGCGTGGGATGCGGCACCAGGCGCGCCAATAGGCGCCCCAGGCGGCTGGCCACACGCGCGACGCCGGCCCCGGCGGGGCCCTTGAACAGCGGCGCCAGACGGGCCGCAACGGCGGTCTTGAGGGCGGGCAGGCGGGCAGTGACGGCGGCGAGGCGGGCGGGGGACGTCTGGCGCATGGGGGGCGGCCATCCTGACAGAGGCAAGGGAACCCCAGGGGACGGGCCACCCGGAGCCATGCCACCTTACAAACCGCGGCGGTCGCCGGATAATCACAGCCATGTTAAATTTGGATTTATACTTTGTGACACACTCCTAAAATTACCGAAAATGCAATGCATCTTCGGGATAGGATATCCAAAGACGTACTCAGCCGCCGCTCAGGCGCCGGCCGCCTGCGTCTGCGCCCGCTCTTGCGGTTGCACGGCGGTTTCAGGGCGCGGCGTCCACCGCTTGAGGCCGAACCAGGGACGCAGGACGTTGATGCGCCGGACGATCTCATACGTGGCGAAGCAGCCCGCGAAGGTGATGACCACCAGAAGCGTGGCTTCCAAGCCCTGGTTCAGGCCCAGGAGCGCCAGGTTGTGGCCCGCCACCACGGTGATGGTCTGATGGACCAGGTAGAAGGGGAATACCGCCTGGACCAGATACCGCAGCACAGGACTGTCCCGGTTCAGGTGGCGGGCGCCGAAGCCCAGCGCGGCGACGATGGCCCCCCATTGCTGCGCGGCGTACACGACACGCATGGGCACGCGGATGCCCCAGGGGGCCGGCGGCGCGCCGAAAGGATAGGCCCAGGTGTAATAGGCGACGGCGGCATAGGCGGGAAGGGCCAGGGCCAGGCCCCACCAGCGCCACCGAACGAACCCATCCCGCAGGGGAAGGGATTTGGCGATGAGGAAACCGAACAGGAAGGCCGTGAATGACAGGATGTGGTTGTACCAGTCGTGCAGCAGCCAATGGGTGATGGGAAAGCGTAGTTGCAACATGTCCAGCGCGCACAGCGCCAGGAACGGTAGGACCACCAGCCGCCAGCCGGTCAACCGGGCCTCCAGGATATCCCCCACCGCGCGCAGGCGCTGTCCCGCCATGGCCAGCAAGACCGAGAGCGCCAGGCTGTAGGCCAGCAGGTAAGAGACGAACCACATGTGGTTGTAGGTCGGCGTCGTTAGGCAGTCATTGACCCGGCACCAGTGGCCGGTACCGCTGAGGTACTTGAGGTAGAAGGCGGGATAGTAGGTTTCCACCGGCGTCACCGCCTGTTCGATCACCTGGTAATAGGTCTGTGGCGGCACCAGGACCAGGACGGCGAACACCAGGGGAGGGACCAGACGGGCCACCCTCGCCTTGGTCAGGGCGGCCACCGTCATCTTGTCGGCCATGAAGCGGGTGGCAGCGCCGGAGACCAGGAAGAGCAGGGTGAGGCGCCAAGGACTGGTGGCCATCAGCACCGATGCCATGCCCGGAACCTCGCGCGGGCTTTTCACATGCCATTCCCAAGGCCCGTAGAACATGCCGACGTGGAACACGATCAGCGTGAAGAACGCCAGTACCCGGATCCAGTCCAGGTCCGGACGGCGGGTGACGGTTGGCGTCGCACGGGAAGGCATCATGTTCTTTCGGCCCCTGGTCGTAAGACGTGTGGCGGTCGCGTGTACCGCTGCCCTACGCTGATCTTTGGAGAAAGGGCAGGCCATTTCCCTGACGCGAACGGCTGGTTTTAAGGGGCTGGCGGGGACGGATGGTGGCGCGGAAACGGTGAATGGTTGAAAATATGAGACGGGCGGTGGATCGTTTCCTGGCCTTCTGGAGTACGCCGAATCTGAAGGCCTGGGCGCTGGTGTGGCTGGGTTTCGCCTTTCTTCCCACGACCATCAACGCCTTCACATTGCTCACGGAATACGAACGTACCAACCAGGACATCCCGGGGTGGGAGCCCTTCCTGCGCGAGTACTCCAGCGGCATCGCGTTGCTGCTGGTGCTGCCCCTGGTCCGCTGGTCCATCAACCATGCCCCCACCTGGACGGAGGCGCCCGTACGCTGGGTGGCCCAGTTCCTGGCGACGGCGCTGGCCTTCGGCATCCTGCACCTGGCCGCCGTGACCGTGATGCGCATGGCCGCCTATGGCGCCCTGGGCCAGGGGTACGGCCTGGACGATCTGCGGGATGACCTGCCCTATGAGATTCGCCGGGTTCTGCTGACCTATTTGCTGATCGTGCTGGTCGTGGTCGGTGTCCGCCACCTGATCCGCCTGTCGCGCTCCCTGGCCCTGCTTGAGGCGGCGGCAAACGCCGTTGCTTCCCCCGCGACGGGCGCACCGCCAACCCACGCGGCGGAGCCTGGACGCCCTCCTGGCGCGGAGCCGGCGCGGGTGGAACTGAAGGTCGGGTCACGGCGTGTCTACCTGGCACCGGCGGAAATCCTGCTGGTCCGATCCGCCGGCAATTACATCGAGGTCGTGACCGCCGAAGCCGTCCACCTGGTCCGTCGCACCCTGGCGGATTTCCAGGCGGACCTGCCCGTTCCGGAGTTCGTGCGGGTCCACCGTTCCCATGTGGTGAACCGCGGCGCCATCCTGCGCATCGACAGCCGCCCCTCCGGCGACATGGACCTCACACTGCGCAACGGGGCCGTCATTCCCGCCAGCCGGCGTTACAAATCAGAACTTTTCTAGAATAGATGTATGCCCAAGCGATTATCGGCCATGGGCCGTGAATCGCCGGAGGTATAGGTCTAAGGTCCGTTTGAAGTGGGACCGTGCATTGGGCCAGACTGCGATGGTCGATGGGGTGCGCTGTTCTACAAGGTTTCACACCTTGAGATGAAGTGCCCGCGGAGACGGGTGCCCCAAGTCCGGCCCAACCGGCATTGGTTGGCGCTAACTCTTGTTTTTTGTGTTGGCTTGGAGGCCCTGCCGACCGATGGACGCCTTGTCTTCGCACGCCATTCTGGCCGCGATCGTCGACTCGTCGGACGACGCCATCATCAGTAAGACGCTGGATGGCATCGTCACCAGTTGGAACGCGGCGGCGGAGCGGATGTTCGGCTACACCGCCGAAGAGATGATCGGCCGCAGCGTCACCGTTCTGGCGCCGCCCGGACGCGAGGCGGAAATGCCCAGCATCCTCGCCCGGCTGAAGCAGGGGGAGCGGATCAGTCATTTCGAGACCCTGCGCCGCCACAAGGATGGCCACACGCTGGAGATCTCGCTAAGCGTGTCGCCCCTGCATGACGGCGAGGGCAACCTGATCGGCGCGTCCAAGATCGCCCGCGACATTTCCCAGCACCGCCGTTCCGAACGGCAGATCTCCTTCCTGATGCAGGAGGTCGACCACCGCGCCAAGAACGCGCTGGCGGTGGTCCAGTCCATCCTGCGCCTGACGCGGGCCGACACGGTCGATGATTTCGTGGCCCTGGTGGAGGGACGCATCTCCGCGCTGGCCGCCATCCACAGCCAGGTGGCCAGCCGGCAGTGGGTGGGCACCGACCTGGACAGCCTGACCCACATCTCGTTCGATCCTTTCGATCCGGGCGGTTCACGCGTCACCTGCAGCGGCCCCCAAATGGTGCTGGGGCCCCAGGCGTCACAGGCCATGGGCTTGGCGTTGTACGAACTGGCCGGCAACGCCGCCCGCTTCGGCGCCCTGAACCACCCGGACGGCCACATCGACCTGTCCTGGCACAGCGATGACGAGGCCCTGTCCCTCAGCTGGCGCGAATGGGGCCTGCACGATGTCCGCCCGCCCCTGCGCAAAGGCTTCGGCCTCACAGTCTGCCAGTTACTGCTGGCGGGGCAGTTGGGCGGGCGTCTGAACTTCGACTGGCAGGACGGCGGCCTGGCCCTGGGCATCAGCCTGCCGCGCGCCAACCTGACTGCCTGACACCCGCACCGTCAGGCGATCAGGCCAGTTGGGGCCTTTCCGCCAATTGCCCGGCCGGTCGGGGTTTCAGCCCGAACCAGGGCCGCAACGGGTTCACGCGCCGCACCGCCTCATAGACGGCGAAGCAGGCGGCGAAGGTGCCCAGGATCAGCAGCGGCGCCTCAATTCCCTGGGGCAGGGCGGCCTTGGCCAGGTAATGGCCCAGGACGACGGTCACCGTCTGGTGCACCAGATAGAAGGGGAAGACCGCCGGAACCAGATAGCGCAGGGCGGCGCTGTCCCGAGTGAGGTGGCGGGCGCCGAAGCCCAGCGCGGCAGCGATGGCCGCCCACTGGTCGGCGGCATAGACAAAGCGCATGACGGCGCGCAACGCCTCCGGCGGGACGGCATCGTCGGCGCGGTAGATCCAAGCATAGGTCGCGAAGGCGGCATAAGCCGCCAGCGCCACCGCCAACGCGGTCCAGCGCAGGCGCATGAACCCCTGGCGTAGGCTTTCGACGGGGGCCGTGAGGAAGCCGAACAGGAAGGCGCTGAACGACAGGGCATGGTCATACCAGTCGTTGACGATCCAATGCGTCATGGGGAACCGGCTCAACAGGGCAAAGCGGATCACTCCCAGGAACAGGATGGGCAGCACCAGCAGGCGCCAACCGCCCAAGGCCCATGCGACGCCGCGCTCCAGCCGTTTCAGCGCCGGCCCCGCCACGGCCAGCAGGCCGCACAGCACGAGAGTGTAGGCCAGCAGATAGGCCACGAACCACATGTGGTTGTAGGTGGGCGTCATCAGGCAGTCGGTTCCGCGGCACCAGTGGCCGCTGCCGGTGACGTACCTCAGGTAAAAGTCGGCGTAGGGCAGGGCCTGGTCCGGCACCTTCTCCACGATCTCGAAAAAGCTCTGCGGCGGGACGATCACGAAGATGGCCAGCAGCAGCGGCGGCAGCAGCCGCGCCACCCGGGCCCGGGTTAGCGCGCGCACATCCACCGTGCCGGCGATAGCCATTTTGCCCGCCAGGAAGCGGGTGGCGGCGCCTGAAACCAGGAACAACAGGGTCAGCCGCCACGGGCTGGTCAGCATCATGATGGGTTCCAGCGCGGGCACCGGATGGGGGGTTTTCACATGCCAGTCCCAGGGCACGTAGAACATGCCCACGTGATAGAGGATCAGCAGGAAGAAGGCGATGACCCGGATCCAGTCCAGGTCATACTGGCGCGTCGAGGGGGAGGCAGGGGCGGAAACGGACATCGGCGGCGCATCCTCATGATCAAGCTGGCCGTGCGACCAGCGTTGGCGCTACGCTGCATTCACCCGGCAGCCCGCCCCAAGGCCGGTGGGCACCGGCGGCGGGACAAAAGGCGCGGATGGGGATTGAACGGCGATGTCCACGGCACCAACGGTGGGACCAGCGGCGCAAGCGGTGATGCTACCCGGGTGGCGGCTGTCGGCGCGGGGAACCTGGGCGCTGGTTTGGCTGGCCTTCTATCTGCTGCCGACCACGGTGAACATTTTCTCGGTGTTCACGGAGCACGAGCGCGGCGGCGCCAGCCCTATCGCCCCCTGGGAACCAATCAGTTGGGAGTATTCCAGCGCCATCGGCGGCTTCGCCGCCCTGCCGCTGGTCTATCTGGCCGTCAATCGGTCCGCTTGGGCCCGTGCACCCTGGCGTACCCTGGGGCTGCACATCGTCACGATGCTGGGCTACAGCACCGTGCATGTCGCCATCATGATGGGGCTTCGATCCATTCTCTATGGCCTCGTGGGCTGGACCTACCATGTGGGGCCGCTGACCCGCGAATTTCCCTATGAGTTGCGCAAAGACACCATAACCTACCTGGTCGCCACCGCCATCCTGACCATGGGGCGCCAATTGGTGCGCCTGTCGCGGGTGGTCGCCCTGGTGGAGGCACAGCAGGCGGCGGGGGCGGCGCCCCTCCCGGCACCCACACCGCCCGTGGAGCCGCCGCCGCGCCTGGAACTGAAGGTCGGCACCCGGCGGGTGTTCGTGGCGCCGCAGGAGATCCTGCAGGTCAGCGCCGCCGGCAAATATGTGGAGGTCATGACGGCGGAACGGGTGCATCTGGTGCGCCGGTCCCTGGCCGACATCCAGGCCGAGTTGCCGCCCCAGCTGTTCGTGCGCGTCCACCGCTCCCGCCTACTGAACCGCGCGGCCATCCAGCGCATGGACAGCCGACCCTCCGGCGACCTGGACATCACGCTGACCACCGGCCTGACCGTAACCGCCAGCCGACGCTTCAAGGCGGATCTGCTGGAGGGCTGACAAGCGCTTATGCGTCAGTTCTTGGACGCAGCCTTCTTGTCCAGCGAGGGGCAGCTATCGACCGGACCTCGGGTCCAGCGCATAGGTGGATGACGTTCTCCCGGCACAGCGGGACAGGCGACGTAACCGCGACTAGTTACAATTTCCTCCACAGTAATCGCAGCAATGAGAGGGGATATAAGCGTTAAAATTAAGCCTATCGATGCCAAACTAATACAAACCATTACAAGTATGGCAGGAACATTAAAACGCTTACTCTTTTTATTCGATAATTTCTTGCGACCTCTATTTATATTTAATTGCGGCTTCGGAATTATCGCTAATGCCGAGAAAGAGAAGCAAAATAAAAATACAGGAACCGCCTTATAATCAGAATTATTTATCGCAACAATCTGCGCATTATTACCGATTTCACCGAATAGTGCGTTTAATTTTGATAATCCAAACCATAACGCACCAGCGCCAGGAAGCGCGAACGCCGAGAAAAATAATACGCGTTGGACCCAGATATTTTGAAGGAAGAGCTTCCACATCACCAGTGCGCCAATTCTAATCGTACCCAATCAGCTTTTCGAGCGAGATTCGATGCAATATCCTGTACGTTCTGAGACAAATCATGAACCATATTGCTGTTCATCAACTTTCAAGGCGTATTTTCTGGAGGGGTGACGATGCGTCCCTGCATTAGCCCTTCGACGCGGCCTTCTTCTCCGGCGAAGGACAGCTATCGGCCGGACCTCGGGTCCAGCGCATGGGTGGATGACGCTCTCCCGGCACCGAAGGACAGGCGACGTAACCGCGGTTGGTCACGATTTCTTCCACAGTGATCGCGGTGATGAGAGGCGAGGTGAAGGTTAAAATAATTCCCAGAATCGCCAATCCCATGCATAGCGTCGCGGCGTCAATGCGCTTTGCCTGCTTCGTCACCCGGGGCTGTCCCCGTCTACGCGCCCCAAAATCTGGGGTAGGGCAGAGTGCAAGTGCTGCAAACGCGAGGCATGTTACAGATATCGACAGTTCCTTGATGTGCATGAGCTGTAATTCAATCAATCGCTCATTATTGCTTATATCACGGACCAGGGGAATCAAAGCCGACAACCCAAGCCATAACATGCAAGCACCAGGTAGCGCGAAACCAAGAAAAAATATGGCGCGTTGAACCCAAGGCCTTCGCAAAATCGACTTCCACATCACCAGTGCGCCAGTTCCCACCGCACCCAGTCCGCTTTGCGACCAAGTATAGCGGCGATTTGGTCCACGTCCTGAAATAGGTTCTGAACGATATGGCTGTTAGGCGGCTTTTTGTCCTGCCGTTGTGCAAGGCGGGATGGTGTCCCTAATTCCAGTCACCCGCCGCCGGCCTCATTCTCCCGCACGAAACGGACGATGGCGGCGGTGATGCCGGGGTTGATGGCCAGGCCAGGGTCGGTGTAGGTGGCCAGGTTGCCGGCGCGGTCGTTCAAGGGGGCGTTCTTCAGGACGTGGTTCACGGCCTCCAGCCGTTCCAGACGCACGCCCTGGCGCGCCTGGGACAGGCGGACGGCGTCGGACATATCGACCTGCACGTCGTTGGTCCCTTGCAGCACCAGCACGGGCGCCATGGTGCGGGCCAACTCGGCGGCCGGGTCGCGGGTTAGTTCGGAGATCAGGTAGGGCTGAACGCTGGGTCGGAACAGGCTCATCAGCGGCGGCGGCACCTTGGTCACCGGCCGGCCCTGTTCCAGCAGGGTGATGGCCTCCAGCGCGGCTTTCTGTACGTCCAGGGGCAGGTCCGTACGCGGCAGCTGCTGGCGCAACAGGTCGCCGAACGTACGGCCGGGGGTGGCCACCAGGATCAATCCGGCCACGGGTACCCGTTGCGCCAACAGGGTGACGGTCAGCCCGCCCTCGCTGTGCCCCAGGAGGAAGACCGGGCCGAGGCCCGGCTGGGCGCGCAGGAAGGCCAGCCATTGGCCGGCATCCTGCACATAGGTGTCCAGCCGCAAATCCTCCTCACGGATCAGGGCGCCCTTGCTGGCGCCCACGCCGCGTTTGTCGACCCGCAGGCTGGCGATGCCCTTCAGAGCCAGGGTTTGCGCCAATTGGCGCAAGGCGTCGGTCCGCAATGACGGGCCGTTGCCGTTGCGGTCGACGGGGCCGGACCCGGGGAGCATCAGCACCGCCGGAATGGGGCCCGGCGGCGCCATGTCCGGCAGTTCCAATGTGCCCGCCAACGGGCCGGGGCCACCGTTGATGGCCACCTCCTGCTCGACGGCGCGGGCCGGCCCGCTGGCGATCAGCAGCGCCAGCACCAAAGCCCATCCCCAATGTCCTGGCCGCATCGCCCGCCCTCCGTCACGCACCGCCTGGGGCGGATGCCGGAAACGGCGCCACCAGGCCCAAATAGAGATCCCGCATGCGCCGCCCCACCTCGGCCTCGCCAAATTCCGGGTCCACCACGGCGCGGCTGCCCAGGCTGAGCCGGCGGCGCAGCGCCGCATTCTGCGCCAGGCGCGACAACGCGGCCGCCAGGGCCGCCGGATCGCGCGGCGGGGCCAGCAGGGCGTTGCGCCCCTCCACCGCCACCTCACGGCTGCCCGGCACGTCGGTGGCCACGATGGCGCGGCCACAGGCCGCCGCCTCCAGCAGGCTCTTAGGCACGCCTTCCCCCCCGCGGGAGGCGAGAACGGCGATGTGGGCGCGGGCCCATACGGTCCGCACATCGCTGACGGCGCCCAGCCATTCGATGCCGGGCTCGGTCCCCCAGGCCCGCAGCGTGGCCTCGGGAATGGCGGCGGGACTGTCGGCATCAGGCGCACCGGCCAGCAGCAGGCGCAAATCGACCCCTTGGGCCCTGACCTGGCGCACGGCCGCCACCAGGTCCTCCACGCCTTTCAAGGTCAGCATGCGCGAAACCTGGGCGCAGGTCACCGGCCCCATCGGCTCGGCCAGTTCCTCATAATGCGTGAGATCGACGCCGGAGCCACGGATGAGGCGCGAGGATGGCGGGCGGGGCCAGCCGGCGGCCAGCAGGGCGGCATCGTCACCGTTCTGCACGACCAGCGCATGCCGCCGCCGCCAGCCGGCGGCCTTCAGGGCCAGGCGCAGCAGCCCCCGGCCCAGGGCCGCCTTGGTACCGGCGCCGGAAAGGCCCAGGCCCAAGCCCGCTAGCGTGGCGACCACGCGGGTGTCCCGCAGGTCGTTGGGGAAACCCGCCAGGAAAAGGGCGAAACCACCCAGCACCGTCGGCTTCACCGCGATATGGTGGATGATGGTCGGCCTTTCCCGCCGGTAAAGCCGCGCCAGGCGGCGGACGTCGCCCAGGGCGCGCAGGGGATTGAAGCTGCCACGGCGCCAGGGCAGGGGAATGACGCGGAACCCTTCCGCGGCGATGGCGGCAGCATCCTTGCCCACGCGACAGGCCACCCCGACATCGAAGCCGGCGTCCCGCGCCGCCCGCGCGGTGGGCAGCCGATGGGAGCGGAAGTACCAGTCCTCCGTCACGACAAAAAGCAAGGTTGGGCGCGGGGCGTCGGACATGGCGGCCAAGGTCGGAGGGATCGGGAACATGGCGGGGAATGGGATAGGTTCTAACGGTTTTCCAGGCCGCTGTCGTATACGACCTGCCGGGCGGTTACACCACCGGGGCGTGGCGAAGGCTGGGCAGCCAGTGATAAGATTTGCAGCAGCCCTAGTGGGCCGAAGGCTATGGCGCCTGTGGCATGGCGCACCCTAAGGTGATTTTTCACCTTAGGGAATTTTGCTAACTCTCTGAAATAAAATAAAACATTTCCTAAGAAAGCGGATGAGGATGACACAGCGCCCGCGTTTTCACCTGGCTTTCCCCGTCCATGATCTGACGGCCGCCCGCGCCTTTTACGGCGACCTGTTGGAATGCCCCGAGGGGCGCAGTTCACCGGAATGGGTTGACTTCGACTTGTACGGCCATCAGATCGTGGCGCATCTGGTTCACGACCAGGGGGCCGACCGGAACCACAACCCGGTCGATGGGCACGAGGTGCCTGTCCCGCATTTTGGCCTGATCCTGGCCTGGGATGACTGGACGGCGCTGGCAGACCGCCTGCGGAATGCCGGCCAGGCGTTCGTGATCGAACCGTACATCCGCTTCAAGGGCCAGGTGGGGGAACAAGGCACCATGTTCCTATATGACCCGAGTGGGAATGCCCTGGAATTCAAAGCCTTCCGCGACGAGTCTCTCATCTTCGCCAAATAGGGGCCCAATAGCACACGACAGTCGTCAGGTTTTTTCCGGCGGCTCTGTCGGAAGCGGCCATACTGGACCGTCCTGGGAAGAACCGGCGCCAAGCCGGCCCACCCCATTCGCCGGAGGAACGTCCCATGCTGTATGCCATCCTGTGTTACCACCGCGAAGATGTCGTCGGCTCCTGGACCAAGGAGGAGGATGATGCCGTGATGGCCAAGCTGGCGCTGGTACACGAGAAGCTGGCGCGGGAAGGGCGGTTGGGCCCGGTGGCCCGGCTGCTGCCCACCACGGCCGCCACCACCCTGCGCAAGGACAGCGACCCGCCGCTGGTGATCGACGGCCCCTTCGCCGAGACCAAGGAACAACTGCTGGGCTTCTACCTGGTCGAGGGGGAGACGCTGGAACAGGTTCTGGACACGGCGCGTGAACTGGGCCGCGCAAACCCCGGCGGCTGCTACGAAATCCGCCCCGTCGGCCTTTATCATCCCGCACCGTCCGCTGGGGCCTGAGTCATGACCGGGCCCATCGACATGGCCTGGATCGACACAGCCCTGGCGGCGGCCCGTCCCCAGGCCATGGGCGCCTTGCTGCGCTATTTCCGTGACCTGGACACGGCCGAGGAAGCGTTTCAGGAGGCCTCGCTGCGGGCGCTGACCGCTTGGCCCCGCAATGGCCCCCCCCGCGATCCCGCCGCCTGGCTGATCTTCGTCGGCCGAAACGCCGCGCTGGACGGTGTCCGTCGCCAGGCACGCCAGCAGCCCCTGCCGGCGGAAGATGTCATAACCGCCGACGACGGCGAGGGGGATGCGGAAGCCGCCCTGGCCGAACGCCTGGACGACGCCGGCTATCGTGACGACATCCTGCGCCTGCTGTTCATCTGCTGCGCGCCGGACCTGCCGGCCACCCAGCAGATCGCGGTGGCCTTGCGCATCGTCTCCGGCCTCAGCGTGGCGGACATCGCCCGCGCCTTCCTGGTCGGGGAAAGCGCCATGGAGCAGCGCATCACCCGGGCCAAGGCGCGCATCGCGCGGTCGGGCGTGCCGTTCGAGACGCCGGGCGCGCCGGAACGGGCGCGGCGGCTGGGAACCGTCGCCGCCATGCTCTACCTGCTGTTCAACGAGGGCTATTCCGCCGGCGGCGACACGGCGGAACGACGCGCGCCCCTGGCGCATGAGGCGATCCGCCTGGCGCGCCTGCTGCTGCGCCTGTTCCCGGCGAAGCCGGAGATCATGGGCCTGCTGGCGCTGATGCTGTTGCAGCAGTCTCGCGCCGCCGCCCGTTTCGATGGCCAGGGCAACGCCATCCTGCTGGACGATCAAGACCGTCGCCGCTGGAGCGCCCCGATGATCGCGGAAGGCCTGGCCCTGATCGACAAGGCCATGCGCCACGGCCAGCCGACCCCGTACCTGGTGCAGGCCGCGATCGCCGCCCTGCATGCCCGCGCGCCCAGCGCCGCCGAGACGGACTGGTCGCAGATCGACCTGCTGTACGCCACGCTGGAGCATATCCTGCCGTCGCCGGTGGTGACGCTGAACCGTTCCGTCGCCACGGCCAAGCTGCGGGGGCCGGCGGCAGCGCTGGCCATGATCGAACCGCTGGGCGATCGGCTGGGGGGCTATTTCCACTTCTTCGGGGCCAAGGGCGCCTATCTGAGCCAGTTGGGACGGACGGCGGAGGCGCGGGTGGCCTTCGACCGCGCCATCGCGCTGGCCCATACCCCGGCCGAAGCCGCCCACATCCGCCAGCATCTGGATCGTCTGATGGACGAGGCGGCGCCCGTTCAAAAATAAATCGCGAAAAATCGCAGGACCTGTCGGAACCGCCCGGCGATGACCGTCCTTGGGGTGGCCCCGCCCATGGGGCCGCCACGATTTCCCATTTGGAACCCTCAAGGAAACGGGAGCAGGTGATCATGTCCGACAGCATCCAGCCCGCGCAGCAGGGCGTCATTCCCCATCTGGTGGTCAGCGACGCCAAGGCGGCGCTGCAGTTTTACGTGCAGGGCCTGGGCGCGGAGGAGGTCTTCCGCATGCCGGAAAAGGACGGTGACCGCCTGCTGCACGCGGAGATACGCGTGAATGGCGCCCGTGTCTTCCTCTGCGACGATTTTCCGGAATACCGGGCGGAGATGGGCGGGACCGGCGCCCCACCCACGACGCTGAAAGGCACCAGCGTGTTCCTGCACCTGGAGGTCGCCAATTGCGATGCCGCCATGGACCGGGCGGTGACCGCCGGCGCCGCCGTGGCCATGCCGGCCATGGACGCCTTCTGGGGCGCCCGTTATGGCCAGATCCGTGATCCTTATGGCCATATATGGAGCTTCGCCCATCCCCTGGGCGCGCCGGGCGAGGCATGCCCCTTGGCCACCGCTGGCGAGGCCGGCTGAGCATTCCGCCAGGACAAGCGGCGCCTGGCAAACCCGACCCACTATAAATCCACCCATGAACAGGGATGCGCACCATGACCGAGACGCCCATATTCCGCCTGTCCCGCCGTTTCGCGGCGCCGCCCCGCCTGCTGTGGTCGGCCTATACGGAACCGGAGCGCTTGCGCCTGTGGTGGGGGCCCAGGGGCTTTCGCTGGGTGCGCGGCGATCTGGACCTGCGGCAGCAAGGGACATTTTTCTACGGGATGAAAGCACCGGAGGAAGCCGGGGGCGCCATCATGTGGGGCAAGTGGACCTTCAGGGACATCGTGGCGCCCACGGTGGCGGCATCCGGTGTGCTGTCCTTCACCGTCTCCTTCACCGATCCGGATGGCCAAGCGATACGCCATCCCATGAGCCCAACGTGGCCGCTGGCGTTGCTCAGCACCACCACCTTCGTCGTTGACGAGGGCGGCACCCGGTTGGATTGCACCGCCGTCCCCATCGATGCCACGCCGGAGGAACAGGCCACCTTCGCCGCCGGCATGGACAGCCTGCACCAGGGCTGGAGCGGGACGTTAAACCAGTTGGAAGAGTATCTGACCCGGGCGCAGGCCGCGTAACCTCCGGGCGACGTGACCAAGACCACGTGACCGAGACGACGTGAAAAGGCCGGGCCCTGATCAGGCGCCGGCCTTTTCATCGAAGAGATGCCGCCTGCACGGGCGCGCGGCCACGGGGATGCCGCGAGAGGCACCTCAGTTCAGTCTCTCTTTCCCCTGCAGTCGCGCCAGCAGGGCCTGGATGTCGGCGGGCAGGGGCTCGGCCACCATGTCGCAGAACATTTCCCGAACCTGATCATCCACGTCATTGCGGGCGGCATCATAGCGGTAGGCATAGGCCACCGGTCGCTGACCGAGCGTCGCCATGGCGGGGGGCAGGACCAGATAACGCTGAAATTCTATGCTTTTCAACCGCTTAGTCATGGCATCCTTCCTGTGACATTGGGCCTATGCCCTTCGTACCCTCCCTAAAGTCTCCAGCAGCGGCTTTGTTCCACGCGGCTGAGCGGATGATGCCCCTTCCGTTTAAGCCGGTCAGGGCAGGCGATGGGGCGTTGGGTGTAGGGAAGGGGTGGCACGTTACCGCAAAATTGCCATTCCTCTCCTTTGAACAGACCAGCCCAGGGCACGCTGGACACTTCGCCGCATAACCGGATCGTAATAGATCATCCGCCAAATAGACCGAATAAATACAGCGATAAACATAGTGTTCTTCCCGAAATACGGAGGGACGCGATCGACAGCGCTTGCCTATAGTCTCTCAACGATACGGACGAATTCTGGGGATAACGAACCTCGACATCGCCCACAATCACCTGCGATTTCTTGATGACGTGAGAAACGCAGCGGGCTTTCACAAAAAGGGGTGATCCATGCCATCCGCTGAGACGACGCCCACCTTCCGTGACGACCTAGTGAAACTCATCCCCGCCATGCGGGCCTTCGCCCGGTCATTGACCAACAACGCCGCCGACACCGACGATCTCGTGCAGGACGCCATCGTCCGGGCTTGGTCCCATGCCGAGCAGTTCACGCCGGGCACCAACCTGCGCGCCTGGCTCTTCACCATTTTGCGGAATCGGTATTATTCAGTAGCCAAGCACCAGCAGCGGGAGGTGGGCGATCCGGACGGCGTTCATACCGCGCGCTTGACCATAGGCCCTTCCCAGGATTGGGGCATCGCCAGCCGTGAGTTGAAGGCGGCGCTGATGAAACTGCCCGTGGAACAGCGGGAAGCGCTGGTCCTGGTGGGCGGCGTCGGCGCCAGCTACGAGGAAGCGGCGGAAATTTGCGGCTGCGCGCTCGGCACCATCAAAAGCCGCGTCAACCGCGGTCGCGCCCGCCTGGCCGACATCATGGGCATGGACCCGGGTGATACCGGCTTGGGCACGCCCACCGGCTTGGGCACCAGCAGCGCCTGGGATACGCGCCCGGTCAGCAGCCATTGAGCCACTGTCGCCCCATCGCAGCGCAACCTGGCAAAAGGATTTAGGTGAAGTGCCTGACAGGAAACCTTGGTCGCGGGATGTCCACCAGTGGCGACGCATGTCCCTGCAATGGCTGGCCGCCGGAGAGCCGGTGATGACCGGGCATGGCCCCAGCGACGCGACACCACCCGTCATCGGGGAAGGGTACCCGGCGCCGCTGATGCCGACGCCATCCTGTGAGGCCTTCATCGTCCACCCGTTGCCCACCGCCCGCGCCGCGTGAGGCTTGGCCACCGAAGGGTGGGCGGGACGAAGGTCCCGTTCGCTCATCACGACCTAGCCCACCGCAGCCTTCCACGTGGACATAGCCAACCGGAAGACTGACACTTCTACTTTGCTCAGGCCTGACGGCGGGACGAAGGTCCCGTTCGCTCATCACGACCTAGCCCACCGCAGCCTTCCACGTGGACATAGCCAACCGGAAGACTGACACTTCTACTTTGC
>NZ_VITR01000003.1:0-355780 GCF_007827955.1 Nitrospirillum pindoramense | reverse complement strand
TCAGGCCTGACAGTTTAACTTTGCGCCTACATACGAAAAACCGATAAGGAAGATTATGGAAATATTTGCATAGAGGGGACCTTTACGCGGCATGCACCGGGATACGCCGGTGCGTCGCGGCTTACGGCCGATTTGCACTCATTTATTCGACATCGGCGCATGGCGGCGCCGACAATGGGCGCATATCCAGCCGGGATGTAAGCCATGTTGACCATCGCACCTGTGCCCGATGCCGTCACACGGCGCCGGGATGAGATCGCCGTCCTGCTCCGCGACGCCCTGACGTTGCTGGACAACGACAGCCATGCCGCGGCGAGTTGCCTGCAGAAGGCGGCGGAGTTGTTGCGGGACAAGGCGGCGGAGGCGCCGCCCGCCGCGGGCGGCCTGGCCCCGTGGCAAGTGCGCCGGGTCCACGCTTATATCCAGGAGCATCTGACAACCCCCATCCGCATCCGGGACGTCGCCCTGCCGGTGCGCCTCAGCACCAGCTATTTCTCGCGCGCGTTTCGCATCACCTTCGGCGTGCCCTTCACCCAATATGTCATCCATCAACGCATGGAACAGGCCAAGCGGCTGATGACCTCCACGACGGAGCCGCTGTCCCACATCGCGCTGAGTTGCGGCTTGGCCGATCAGGCGCATCTCACCCGGCTGTTCCGCCAGACCATGGGCGTGACACCGGCGGCCTGGCGACGCCGGGTGCAGGACTTTCCCGACGTGGTGGCCGACGCCCAGGCCGTGAGCGAGCCGCAGGCGGCCTGACCTATGCCGCCCGTGACGGACGGGGTTTGCGGATGCGGCTTGTTGAAAAATAATCCGGCAAATTCTGGCATCCCCGGTGCTATAGAGGCCCCTGGTTGACCCGAGCCCCAGGAAGTAGCCGGCCCCATGGATTCCGTCGAACAACGTCTTATCGACCTGGAAACGCGCATCACCCATCATGAGCGCATGGCCGAGGAACTGTCGCAGGTGGTGGCCGACCAGGGCCGGACCATCGACATGCTGACCGCCCGGATGCGCCGCTTGGTCGCCCGCCTGCAAGAGGCGGAGGCGGGCTGGCGCCCCTCCCCCCAGGATGAGAAGCCGCCGCCACATTATTGATGGCGATGCGGCTGACCCTGCCGGCCGCGCAATTTTCCCAGATTTCCATGGCGCGACGGTAGCGGCGGTCCTACATCCTGGGCAGTCCTCATCGCCCACGGGAGACCGTCCATGACCGCCTGGCCTGATCGCCGCATCCTGGATTTGTTTGGCATCGACCATCCCATCCTGCAGGCCCCCATGGCCAATGCCAGCACGCCCGCCATGGCGGTGGCGGTCAGCGAGGCGGGGGGATTGGGCTCCCTGCCCGGCGCGCAATACACGCTGGACGGCCTGAAAGCCGCAGTGGCAGAGGTACGGCAAGGCACGGGCCGGCCCTTCAATCTGAACTTCTTCTGCCACACGCCCCCCGTTCCGGATCCGGCCCGCCTCCTGTCTTGGCGCGCCCGTCTGGCGCCTTATTACGTGGAACTGGGGCTGGACCCGGCCGACACGCCCCCGACCGGCGGCCGCACCCCGTTCGATGCCGATTTCTGCGCCCTGGTGGAAGAGGTGAAGCCCGCCGTGGTGAGCTTCCATTTCGGTCTGCCGGGCAAGGTTCTGCTGGACCGGGTGAAGGCCACGGGGGCCAAGGTCATCGCGTCCGCCACCACGGTGGCCGAGGCGCGCTGGCTGGAGCACCACGGCGTCGATGCCGTCATCGCCATGGGGCTGGAGGCGGGCGGGCACCGCGGCAACTTCCTGTCGGACGACATGGCGACGCAAGTCGGCACCTTCGCCCTGGTGCCGCAGGTCGCGGACGCCGTGTCGGTGCCGGTTATCGCCGCGGGTGGCATCGCCGACGGGCGCGGCATCGTCGCGGCCCTGGCCCTGAGCGCGTCGGCCGTGCAGATCGGCACCGCCTACCTGTTCTGTCCGGAGATCAAGATACCCGAAGTCCATCGCCAGGCCCTGGACAGCGTCACCGACGATGGCACGGCCGTGACCAACCTGTTCACCGGCCGCCCCGCGCGCGGCATCGTGAATCGCCTGATGCGGGAGGTGGGGCCCCTGTCTGACGCCCCCACCGCCTTTCCTACCGCCGGCGGCGCCCTGGCCCCCCTGCGCGCCAAGGCCGAGGCGGCGGGCTCTGGCGACTTCACCAACCAATGGGCCGGACAGGCCGCCCGTCTGGGCCGCGCCCTGCCCGCCGGCGACCTGACACGGACGCTGGCGACGGACGCGCTGAAACGTCTGGGTGGGGAACCGCTGGCCAGCTGATGGATCAGCGACAGGTGAGGACGTGATCCTTGGTCAGTTTGCAGGGATGCAACTGGGTTCCCAGATAGCGCTGGTCCCGGGTCGTGCCCGTGTTCATCTCCGGCAGGCGCAGGTATCTATCCTCCTTACCGGGATTCAAGTACGTCTCCATATTGTTGAAGCGCCATTTCTCCGCCTCCTCCCGCAAGAACCGGTCCTGCTCCAAGGGGTCTGGCAACACGAAGTCGGGGGCCTGGATGATAAAGTCGGGCAGTGTCGCTTCGGGTTCCGCTGGTACGGGCGGGGCCGGGGCCGCCTTGGGCTTGGCCGGTATCAGGGCCGTGGGCGATGGTGGGGGCGGAGAGATGGTCTGGGCCAAAGCTGGCCCTGGGCCCAGCAAAAGGATGCCGAGCAGACAAGTCCATCGCGCGCACTGCATGCCCTGCCCCGTCCGCTGCCACGCCTTTCGCTCAGTGAACCATGACGGCAGCGCCCGCACAACTTCGGGTACGCCAAGGGCATAGAAAAACGCGAATGAAAAAACGCGCGCCGGACGGGTGCCAGCGCGCGTCGGGAAGTTGGAGCACATAAGGGTCTTGAGGCTACGGGAAGAACCGGGACGCCGCCTCACCCGCGCCCCGGCCTGAGCCGGCTCAGTACTTGAACGCGAAGCCGGCTTCGTAGATGCGGCCGGTGCAGTTGTAATAGTTCAACCGGTTGACCGAGCCGACATACTGGCTGTTGCACTCGTTCGTCAGGTTGATGGCGTTGAAGCTGAAGGTCAGGCGCTCGTTGACGGCGTAGGAAGAGGCGAAATCCACGTTCATGGTGGAGTTGGTGCCCTCCACATCGTTGCCGTTGCGGCCCGGCACCTGGGTCAGGTAGCCGCTGCGATAGGCGGCGGAGATGCGGGCGCTGAACACCTTGTCGTCATAGTACAGGGTGCCGTTGTAGGCGTTCTTCGACAGGCCGACCAGGTCGGCCAGCGTGGTGGTGGTGGAGGTCGCCGACAGCAGATAATTGATGCGGCTGTCCACGTAGGTGTAGTTCAGCAGGATGCCAAAGTTGCTCCAGAAGTCCGGCAGGAAGCTGAACGGCTGCTGGAAATTCACTTCCAGGCCCTTGAGGTCGCCGCCCTTGGTGTTCACCGGCGTGCTGAAGGTGAACACCTCGTTGCCGGTCAGGCCGGTGCCGTTCAGCAGGCTGAGCGGCAGGCCGGACGCGTTGTAGACCTTGTTCTCGCTTAGCGTCTGCACGTAGCTGTTGATGTCCTTGTAGAACAGGCCCAGCGAGATCAAGGCGCCCGGCTGGTAGTAATACTCGAAGGACAGGTCGGCGGTATTGGCGCGGATGGGCTTAAGGTAGGGATTGCCCGAGGTGACCGTGCGGTTGGTGCCGGCCACGTTGACGCTGCCGCCCGGGTTCAGGCCGCTGAGATCATTGCGCACCATGACCTTGGCCAAAGCCGCGCGGATCAGGAAATCATCCGTGACCTCGCCCACCAGGTTCATGGATGGCAACACATCATGATAGTCGGTCCCGACCGTCACCCAGGTCGGGCTACTGCCGACCGCCTGGTAACCGGACGAACTCTGATCGGTGGTGACGAAGCGGACACCGACATCGCCGCGGATGGGCAGGCCCAGCCGGTCGGTCTTGAAGTTGGCCTGGACGTAGCCGCCGTAGTCCTTCTCCTCCACCGCGTAATTGCTGCCCAGCGAGCCGGTGCCCGTCTGGCTGACGGAGAAGGTGCCGGTCTTGCTGTAGATGTTCAGCGCGTTGGCGAAGGCGTCGATGTCGGCCACCAGCCAATTGCTGGGAGTGCCCGCCGGGGCGAAGCCGCCCACGCCGCCGCCGATCTTGGTCAGGCTGGCCAGGGTGACGCCGGCCGGCAGGTTGGGAACGGCGATTTCCGAAGCACGCGTCTTGTTGTAGGTGGTGAAGGTGAAGTCCTTGAACTGGAAGCCCGCCTTCAGCGTCAGCTCGTTGCTGACGTCATATTCGAAGTCCAGGTCGCCGTTGCCGTAGGTGTTCTGGGTGCCGTTGGGCCGCAGGCGGATGTTGGACAGGCCGTTCACCAGCTTCCAGTTCGCCGGGTCGGTGACGTCGAAACCATAGGACAGCACCGGCAGCTGGCTGTTGGCGCGATAATCGAAGGAGTAGCCGTTGCTGCCCGTGCGATCCAGGGTGATGGTGGTCTGCACCGGATTGTTGAAGGCGGAGATCGAGTAGCCGCCCAGCGCGTTCATGCGGAAGCTGGGGGAGAAGCTGTGCTTGATGTTCAGCGTCTCTTGCCCGAACTGGGTGCTGAGCACGTCATAGCGCGCCTCGGACCGGATGCCGACATTGTTGAAGGTGCCCGCGATCAGGTTACCATTGGCGTCCAAGGTGCCCGAGGTGATCTGCATGACCGGCTTGCCGGTGACGATGCTGCCCACGGTGGTGCGCGCCTGGCTGAAGCTGATGGCCTCCAGGTCGTTTTCCGAGCGCGTGCCCCACAGGTCGGAGAACACGCCGTCCAGGCTGATCTCCGTGTCCTCGTCCGGCTTCCACTGCAGCGAGGTCACCAGGCCGGCGCGGCTCTGGTTGTATTCATAAACGCTGTAGCGCGGGATGCGCGGCATGAAAACGTTGGGGGCGTTGAAACCGGCCAACGCGCCCGACGCGGCGACGCCACCATTGTAGCTGCCCGAAGCGTTGGAGGCGTTGGACGCCCAGCGCGTGGTTTCGGAGCTGAGCTGCTGCGTGTCGCGCTTGGAATAGGACAGCCCGACCAGGAAGCCCAGCTTGCCATCGTTGAAGGTGTCGCTGACCAGCACGGCGCCGTTGGGCTGCTTGCTCTTGTTCTGGTCGTTGTAGGTGGCCTTGCCATTGATGGCCAGCTTGAAGCCACCGAAGTCCAGGGGATGGGGCGTGGACAAGTCCACACCGGCGCCCAGCGACCCTTCCTCCTGGTCGGCCGACTGCGTCTTGTGGACGGTCAGGTTGCTGAACAGGTCGGACCCGAAGACGTTAAAGTCGAAGGCGCGGGAGCGGTTGTTGCCGCCCTGGGCGTCGGAACTGCCGGTGGTGGCGATCGCGTCCATGCCGTTGATGCGCACGCGGGTGAAGGCCGGGCCCAGGCCGCGCACGGAGATCTGCCGCCCCTCGCCCGCGTCGCGGGTGATGGCGATGCCGGGAATGCGCTGCAGGGATTCGGCCAGGTTCTTGTCGGGGAATTTGGCGATATCTTCCGCCACGATGCTGTCGACCACACCGGAACTCTCGCGCTTGGCCTGCAACGCGATGTTCAGGCTGCGACGGAAGCCGGAGACGACGATTTCATCCAGCGCGTCACCAGCCCCCGGCGGCACCGCGGTCTGGGGCGGCGAAGCCTGGCCCGCCTGCTCCGCCGGTGCGGCCGCCTGGTCCGCCGCCGACGCGGCCGGCGCGTCCGAAGCCTGGTCGGCGGCGTACGCCGAACCGGCGCCCCCCGCGGTCAAGGCCAGCAGCAGCGCCACCCCGGAAACGTGGGTGGACAATGTGCGACGCCGCGCCCGGCTCGTGGTCTTGAGCATTTGACGTAATCCTCCGTTCAACCTTGTTGTTTTGCTTTGCCGGCCAGTGCGTCCCGGGAAGGACTTGGCCGGATGGCCCCGGCGAAGTGTTCCCAGAAAAACCAGACGTTGTCGCCTGGTCATGCCCACCGTCCGGCCTCCCCAGCCGTCCGATCCTTTTTGGGACCGGTGTCAATTTTAATCCGCCAACGAGGCCGGCACAGAGAACCGGCCGGCGGGGCGGAGCCTGGAAGCCGTGTCAGCGCCGCGCCAATGGCGGCGACGCGTCCAGACCTTCCGATGATGTGTTCAGGAAAATATGTGAGGCGTGGCGGCCATTCTTGGCGCCCGAGCCCCTGCCCATCCGTGTCGGCATCCCGCACCCTCCCGTTTATCGGCGTCTTGGTGGCCTTTCTGGCCATCGCCGTTGCCCATAAAATGACACCGGTTACCGACCGATGCAAGCACCAAGAGTTGTTTGCAGCGCCGTCCGGTCCACCCGCTCGCCATCCGTCGCGGAAATGCCGTTTCCCCCTGCGGATTTTAGGGCCGTCCGGCGGCCTTTCAGGTCCCTTGCTGGGTGAAGGGAACCTGGGCGAAAAGGCGCCGCTCGGCCCCCCGGGGATCCGCCTCGAGGCGCGACTCCAGGTCGAACACCAGGGTCTCCCGCCCCGCCAGCGTGTAGGGCGTCCAGCGGGGCGCGCCGCCGACATTGGGATCGCCAGTTCGGGCGAAAGCGATGAAGGCGTTGCTCATCTGATCCGCCATGCGCCGCGCTTCCGCGCTGTCGGTGGACAGCGCGTCCGGCACGGCGGTGTTGTCGAACACCAGGGGGATGTCCAACGTATGCGGCGCCCGCCACTTGCCGCCGTCCTTGGGGCTGCCCCAGTTCAGTTGGTAGGCGTAGGTGGGAGCGGCCGCCTGGCCCCCCGCTTCCTGGCCCAGCGCCTGGGCCTGGACGGCGCGCGCCTCGACCTCCACCACGGCGGCGCGCCAGGAGCGGCCGGCGGTCGTCGCCGCGAAGAAAACATCGCTGGGGCTGTAGGCCGGATACAGCCGCCGGTACTCCGCCACCACCAGATCCGGGTTGATGTCCACCCGCATGTGCTTGGCCAACAGGCCCGGCACCTGATCCCAGGTCAGGGTGAAGGTGGAAGGATCGCTTCCACCGATCAGCAGCCGCGTCTCGTCATGGGTGTTGCCGATGATCATGGGGACGGCAGCCGATTGCGCCGGCGCGTCGGGGTAGAAGGGATGGCGGGCCAGCACTTGGTCATCCAGCACGGGGCCCCAGTAAAGGCCGCCCATGCCCTGGCCCGCGACGCCGTGGATGGGGTCGGCGGCGTTCAGGGCCGACAACAGCCTGTCCACCGGCAGGGCCGCCGCCTCCGCCGCCCGTTCGGGCGTCAGGCCCAGCGCCGCCAGATAGGCCGTGGCGCGCGCCGTCGCATTCAACGGGCCGGAAGCCGTGACCTGCTGGCCGCTCATGGTGGCGGCGCGATGAAACAGGCCCTGGGCCGCCGGCGTGGCCATCAGCGTGGCGATCTTGGCCCCGCCGCCGGACTGGCCGAACAGCATCACCCGGCCGGGATCGCCGCCGAACGCGGCGATGTTGTCGCGCACCCACCGCAGCGCCAGCACCAGGTCCAGGATGCCGGCATTGCCGGACTGGGCGTAGGCCGGCCCGGCCAGGCGGCCCAGGTACAGGTGCCCCAGGGCGTTCAGGCGGTGGTTCAGCGTCACCACCACCACATCCCCCCGGTGAACCAGGCGGGTCCCGTCATAGAGGGGATCGCTACCGGAGCCATGGGAATACGCCCCGCCATGGATATAGACCATGACCGGCCGGTTGCCGCCCGCCTTGGCCTCCGCCGTCCAGACGTTCAGGAACAGGCAATCCTCCGACTGCCGCTCATCGAAATGCGTCTGGGGACAGGCGGCACCATAGGTCCGCGCATCCCGCACCTCCCGCCAGGGGGCGGGTGGCTGTGGCGGCTGGAAACGGTGCGGACCAGTATCGGCGCCGTAGCGGATACCTTTGAACACATGGATACCGTCCTGGCGCAGGCCGCGCACGGGACCAGCCACCGTGACCACCACCGGGTCGGACGCCGCCCAGGCGCGCGCCGGCAGGGTCAGGGTCGCCGCGGCCCCCAGCCCGAGTCCCAGCATCTGGCGCCGATCAACGGAAGGCAAGCCGGCACATGACAAGGAAACGTGACTTTCCGCTTGGCGGATGATTCGAACCGGGTCCATGCTTCCTCCCGCTACCCAATTATTATCGCCGATCAAAAGCAGGAGGGATGCCATGGCCCCTACCCGTCCCGATCCCGGGCGCACATATGACACCGGTTTCCAGCCTTTTGTGAAGAAGCTACGTGCGGCCTGCGTCGTCTTGGCGGCCTTGGCCGGCTGGATCACGGCCGGCGTTCCCTTGGGCCAAGCCCAGGCCGATGAACTGCCCGCCCCCTTTCCCATCTGGCCTGGCGGCGTGGGCCCGGGATCGGAGGGGGTGAGCATTCAGGAATCGGTGGTGGAACGCAGCGCCGATCCCACCCTGCATGACCGTTACACCCTTGGCATCACCCGGCCGCACCTGGTGGTGTACCGCCCCAGCCATCCCAACGGCACGGCACTGCTGGTCATGCCGGGCGGCGGCTATCGCTGGGTGGTGGTGGACAAGGAGGGCGATGAAATAGGCCGGCGCCTTAGCGCGGCCGGCGTCACCGTCTTCGTCCTGACATATCGGCTGCCCGGCGAAGGCCATGCCCAGGCCGCCGACGTGCCCTTGCAGGATGCGCAGCGCGCCCTGCGCCTGATCCGCGCCCGTGCGGCGGAATGGGGACTCGATCCTCATAGGATTGGCGCCATGGGCCTGTCGGCCGGCGGGCACGTGGCGGCCAGCCTGGGCACGCGCTACGACGCCCCGGTCTACGCGCCGGTGGACACCGCCGACCAGCAGAGTGCCCGCCCCGATTTCCTGGCCCTGATCTATCCGGTCGCCAGCATGGACCCGGCCATCGCCCACAAGGGGTCGCGCAACCAGTTGCTGGGCGCCACGCCCACCCCGGCGCAGGACGCGGCCTATTCCACCGAGCGGTCGGTCACATCCCAGACACCACCCACCTTCCTGCTGCATGCCGATGACGACCCATCCGTGCCGGTGGAGAACAGCCTGCGCTTCTATGCCGCCCTTCACGCTGCCAAGGTCCCGGCGGAACTGCATATCTTCCGGCAAGGCGGCCATGGCTTCGGCCTTCGCGGCGCCCGTGGGCTGCCCGTCGCGGCGTGGCCGGACCTTTACATCGCCTGGGTCCGTGGCCTAGGGATGATGCCGTAGAGGTCCTTTCGCCCCCCACTGTCACGGTGACATGCCGATGTCTTTATTGTCACCGGTGTCAATTGGTCGTTGATCCAGTCCCGGGCCGCTGGCAGGATGGATGACGCCAAGCCCGCATGACAGACGGGCCGCGGGAGGATTTTGGGGGATGGTTTCGTCCATCCCCAGCGGCGACCAGGATGGCCAAGAAGGATACATGCGAATGGGTGGGCCTGCGATGCGCGGACATGTCGTGGTGTTCGGGGAACTGTTGCTGCGTCTGGCCGCCCCCGGCCATGAGCTGTTGCTGCAAAGCCCCAGCCTGACAGCCCTGTTCGGCGGGGCGGAGGCCAATGTCGGCGTGGGCCTGGCGCACCTGGGCCACGCGGTCCGGGCCATCAGCACCCTGCCCGACAACGCCCTGGGCCACGCCTGCGCCGGGGAACTGCGCCGCCACGGCGTGGGCACGGACGGCATCCGGTACGCCGACGGCCGCATGGGGCTGTATTTCCTGGCCACAGGCGCCGTGACCCGCCCGTCAGAGGTCATCTATGACCGTGCCCGCTCCGCCTTCGCCGAGGCCGATCCGGCCACCTACGACTGGCAGGCCCTGCTGGCCGGCGCCGATTGGCTGCACCTTTGCGGCATCACCCCCGCCGTCAGTCCGCAGGCGGAAACCGCCGCCCGCGCCGCTTTGCAGGCCGCGCACGCCCTGGGGCTCAAGATCTCCTTCGACTGCAACTTCCGGCAGAAGCTGTGGACGGCGCGCGGCGGCAACGCCCCGGCCATCCTGCGCGGCTTCATCGAGCAGTGCGACCTGCTGTTCGCCAACGAGCGGGACGCCGCCCTGCTGCTGGACCTGGACGTGGACAAATTGGATGAGGGGGCGCGCTTCCCCGCCGCCGCCCAGGCCCTGTTCGACGCCTGCCCCCGCCTGCAGACCATCGCCACCACGGTGCGCAGCCACCACAGCGTGGACCAGCAGGACTTCTATGGCAAGCTGGCCACCCGCCACAGCCTGCATCAGAGCCGCACGCACGCGCTGGCCGGCATCGTCGACCGCATCGGCAGCGGCGATGCCTATGCTGCGGGATTGCTGCATGGCTTGATCCGGGGGTGGGAGCCTGACCGCGCGTTGTCCTTCGCCGTGGCCGCCGCCGCCCTGAAGCATTCCATTCCCGGCGACGCCCTGCCCCTGGCCGAGGCCGACATCCTGGCCGCCCAGGATGCCGGCGGGCTGGACGTGCGCCGCTGATCCCCGCCGTCGATATCCCTCCTTTGGCCTTCGGAGCCCCGCCTGATGACCGCGCCCGCCCCCCTGTCCGCCGGTACCCTGGCCACCCTGCCCGCGGCCGTGGCCCGTCCCGGCTATGAGCGATCGGTCTGCGGCATCGGCATCGTCCATTTCGGCCCTGGCGCTTTCCACCGCGCCCACCAGGCCGTGTACACCGACGACGCCCTGGCGCTGGAGGGCGGCGACTGGGCGATCAGTGCCGTGTCGCTGAAAAGCCCAGGCGTGCGCGACGCCCTTGTCCCTCAGGACGGGCTCTACACCCTGGTGACGCTGGATCGTACCATCGGTCACCGCGTCATCGGTTCCATCCGCGAGGTGCTGTGCGCACCGGAGGCGCAGGATCAGGTCCTGAACCGCCTGGCCGCCCCGGCCACCCGCGTCGTCACCATCACCGTCACGGAAAAGGGCTATTGCCTGACCGCGGCGGGAGAGTTGGACACCGCCCATCCGGACATCGTTCACGACCTGGCCCATCCGGAAACGCCGGTCAGCGTCATCGGCTATATCGTGGCCGGCCTGCGCCGCCGCCGCGCCGCCGGGCTGCCGCCCTATACTGTCATCAGTTGCGACAACATGACGGACAACGGCCAGCGGCTGGGCCGGGCCACGGCGCAATACGCGGCGGCCGTGGACGCCGACCTGGGCGCCTGGGTGCGGGAGCATGTGGCCTTCCCCAGCACCATGGTGGACAGCATCACCCCGGCCACCGATGACGCGTTGCGCCAGCGCGTGCTGGACGCCACCGGTTTGGCCGATGCCTGGCCCATCCAGCGCGAGGCCTTCACCCAGTGGGTGATCGAGGATCGCTTCTGCAACGGCCGGCCGGCCTGGGACAAGGCCGGCGCCATCCTGACCAATGACGTCGGCGCCTTCGGCCGGGCCAAGCTGCGCCTGCTGAACGGCCCGCACTCCGCGCTGGCCTATTTGGGCAGCCTGGCCGGCATGGAGACCGTGGCCGAGGCCATGAACACGCCCCAATTGGCGGGGTTCCTGGAACGGCTGATGCTCCAGGATGTGCTGCCCACGGTGACACCACCGGCGGGCTATGACCTGGCCCGGTATGCGGGCCAGATCCTGGACCGTTTCCGCAATCCCGCCATCCGCCACCTGCTGGCCCAGATCGCCTGGGACGGGTCGCAAAAGCTGCCCTATCGCCTGTTCGGGGTGATCGAGGACCGGCTGGCCCAGGGGCACGACATTTCCCGGCCCGCCCTGGTGGTCGCCGGCTGGATGCATTTCGTCCGCCGCCGGGCCGCCGAGGGCGCCGGCCTGACCGACCCACTGGCCTCCACCCTGCTGGACAGGGCGGACCAGTGCGATGGCGGCACCGGGGACGTGGACCGCTTCCTGGCGCTGGAGGCGGTGTTCGCCCCCACCCTGGCGGCCGCCCCCCGTTTCCGCGACGCGGTGAAAGAAGCCTACGCCCGCCTGCGCGATGGCCGGCGCGAGGCGGTACTGGCCGCCGTCGCCGCGATTTAAGCCCACGATAGAAGCCTGATCCCCGAGGGCGGAGCCCTCCTCACGGTAGAGTTGGCTTGTAAATGACACCGGTTTCCTTTAGACACGATGGTCAAGAAATGACGGGATCCAAGGGAGGGTCGACCATGGCGCGGCATGTCATGCCAGCCGCCAGGGCAGCCACCGTCCAGGACAGGAATCGCCACGGGATGTTTCGGCCATGACCACCGCCTTCGCGCCCCATACCGCTGCAGCCGCCTTCGTGGCGGCCCGGCGCGCCGCCCGGTTCCTGCCGGGCTATCCGGGCCCCGCCCCCATCGACCTGGCGCAGGGCTATGCCGCGCAGGAGGTAGCCATCGGCTTGTGGCCCGACCGCATCGCCGGATGGAAGATCGGCCGCATTCCCCTGGATTGGGAGGAGACGCTGGGCCAACCGCGCCTGGCCGGCCCGATCTTCGCCCGCAACGTCTGGCAAGCCGGGGACGCGGACGTGACGCCATTCCCCGTCTTTGTCGGCGGCTTCGCCGCGGTGGAGGCGGAATATGTCTTCCGCCTGGGTGCCGACGCCCCATCGGGCAAGACGACGTGGACGGAGGATGAGGCGGCGGAACTGGTGGCCACCCTGCACATCGGGATCGAGCCGGCGGGCAGCCCCCTGGCCACCATCAACGACCTGGGGCCACCCGTGGTGGTGTCAGATTTCGGCAACAACGCCGGCCTTATCCTGGGGCCCGAGATATCCAATTGGCGGGCGCGCGGCTGGGACAGCATGCGGTGCGAGACCGTCATCGACGGGGTGCGCGTCGGTACCGGCGGGGCGTCGTCCATTCCGGGCGGCCCCCTGTCGGCCCTGCGCTTCCTGGCCAGCCACCTGGCGGGGCGCGGCCGGCCGCTGAAGGCCGGCGACCTGATTTCCACCGGTGCCAGCACCGGCATTCACGATATCGTGGCGGGACAAGCCGCAACGGTGGATTTCGGCCGCGACGGCGTCCTGCGTTGTCGCGCCGTGGCGGCGACGCCACTGCCGGACGGCCCTCCCTGAGGGCGTCCCCTAAGGGCGGGCGCGCCACCAGGGTTCCGAGACAATAAAACGAACGGGAGGGATGGATTGATCAAGCGCCGACAACTGCTGGGGGGCTTGGCCGCCGGCATGGGCATGGCGCTCGGGGGCCGTGCGGCCCGGGCCGGCGCCCCGCCGCCCGGCACCTTCACCGCCTCCGACGTGCACGTGCAGGATTACCCCACCGTCCAGGCCATCCAGTGGATCGGGGAGCGACTGGCCAAGGAGACGGACGGGCGCCTGTCCATGCGGGTCTATCATTCCGGCCAGATCGGTCGGGAGAATGACACCATAGACCTGACGCGCTATGGCGCGCTGGACTTCACCCGCGTGAACTTCGCGGCGCTGACCAACATCTTCCCCGTCTCCGGCGTGCTGACGCTGCCCTATGTGTTCGACGACGTCGCCCATATGCGCCGGGCCCTGGACGGCGCCGTGGGGCGCGACCTGCTGGCGGCCCTGAGCCGGCGGGGCCTGGTGGCGGCCTGCTTCTACGACAGCGGCGCGCGCTGCATCTACAACGGCCGCCGGCCGGTGCATGAGCCGCGCGACCTGCACGGCATGAAAATCCGCGTCCCGCTCTCGGATATCTTCATGTCCATGGCGCAGGCCATGGGCGCCAACCCGACGCCGCTGTCCTTCGGCGAGGTGTTCACCGCCCTGCAAACCCACCTGATCGATGGGGCCGAGAACAACTGGCCCAGCCTGGATTCCACCCGCCAGTTCGAGGTGGCGCACTACTGGGCGGAAACCCACCATTCCATGTCGCCGGAACTGCTGTTCATCTCCGAGCGCAGCCTGCAGGCCCTGACGAAGGCCGACCGCGACCTGGTGCTGGATCTGGCCACCCGCTCCGTCACCATGATGCGGGCGCTGTGGGACAAGGATGAGGCCGCCGCCCGCGCCCACTGCATCGCCAATGGCGTCCAGGTGACGGAGGTGGACAAGGACGCTTTCCGTCGCGCCACGGAACCTGTGCTCAAGACCTATTTGGCCGACCCCGACCGCAATCAGTTCTACCGCCGCATCCGGCAGGAGGCCTGACCCATGCACGCGACCCAAACCGTACCGGCCCCCACGGGCCTGGCCGGCACCCTTCTCACCGGCCTGTCCCATGCCGCCACCGTGCTGGCCGCCATCGGCATGGTGGGGATGAGCCTGGCCGAGGGCTGGCAGGTCTTCGCCCGCTATGTCCTGAACGACAGCCCCGGCTGGACCGAGCCCCTGACCCTGCTGTTCATGACCACCACCGCCCTGATGGGGGCCGCCGTGGCGGTGCGGCGGGAAATGCACTTCCGCTTCATCGCCCTGGCCCAGGTGGCGCCGCCCCGGGTGCAGGCCCTCCTGAACGCCTTCGCCCGCCTGGTCGTGCTGGCCATCGGGGCGGCGCTGGCCATCTGGGGATGGGACCTGATGGCCGATAACTGGTCCATCGCCATGCCCGGCACCGCGTTGCCGGAGGGCCTGAACTACCTGCCCCTGTCGCTGGGTGGGGCGCTGATCGCCCTGTTCGCGGCGGAACGGCTGGTGGTGCCGTTGCCCACCCCCGATCACATGGTTGTGGAGGATTGAGCCCATGGATATCGCCATCCTCTTCGGCGCCTTCGCCGTCCTGTTGCTGCTGGGCGTGCCCGTGGGCTTTTCCCTCGCCGCGGCGTCCGTGGCCGCCATCGTCGCCATGGGCCTGCCGCCCATGGTGCTGGTGCAGCAGATGACCTCCGGCATCAGTTCCACCGCCATGATCGCCATCCCGCTGTTCATCTTCGCGGGTGAGCTGATGATGCGCGGTGGCATCTCCGAACGGCTCATCGGCCTGGCCTCCGCCCTGGTGGGGCATCTGCGCGGCGGGTTGGGCCAGGTGAACGTGCTGGCTTCCGCCTTCTTCGGCGGCGTCTCCGGCTCCGCCATCGCCGACGCCTCGGCCATCGGCGGCACCATGATCCCGCAGATGGTGGCGCGGGGCTTCGACCGCGACTACGCCGTCAACGTCACCATCACCTCCGCCCTGGTGGCGCTGATGGTGCCGCCATCGCACAACATGATCCTCTACTCCGCGGCAGGGGGCGGCGGCATTTCCATCGCCGACCTGTTCGCCGCCGGCATCCTGCCCGCCGTGGTGATGGCCGCCGCCCTGATGGTCACGGCCTATCTCATCGCCCGCAAGCGCGGCTATGCCGTGGAACCCTTCCCCGGCCTGGCGGCGGTGGTGCGACGCTTCATTTCCGCCAGTCCCGGCCTGCTGCTGGTGGTGCTGGTGTTCGGCGGCGTGCGCGCCGGCATCTTCACGGCGGTGGAGAGTGCCGCCATCGCCGTGGTCTACGCCGTCATCGTCACGGTCGCGGTCTACCGCCGCCTGGACTGGAAGGACTTCAAGGAGTGCTGCGCCGGATCCGCCCACACCACCGGCATCATCCTGTTCATGATCGGGGCGGCCAGCGCCTTCGGCTGGCTCATGTCCTACCTGCAGGTGCCGGCGGCGGCGGTGGCGGCGCTGAAGGCCATGGCAGGGACCAAGGTCATGGTGCTGCTGATCATGAACCTCATCCTGCTGGCGCTCAGCACCTTCATGGACATGGGCCCCAAGATCATCATCTGCACCCCCATCTTCCTGCCGGTGGCCAAGGCCTTCGGCATCGATCCGGTGCAATTCGGCGTCATCATGATGCTGAACGGCGGCATCGGGCTGATCACTCCGCCCATCGGTTCCGTCCTGTTCGTGGGCAGCGCCATCGGCAAGGTGCCGGTGGGCCAGCTCATGCGCTCCATCTGGCCGTTTTACTTGGCGGCGGGCGTGGTCCTGATGCTTGTGTCCTACATACCTTTCCTGTCGCTATGGCTGCCCAATGCTATGAAATAACGTCACTAACGTTATGAAATAACAGAACATTTGAATCCGACTGCGACAAAACGCCCAGCTTGCCATATTCTGTTTTGGGGCGCATATCGCCCGCCGGACCCACAGAACGACTTTGTCTCCCATCGCAAATCCGTAACGGAACTTTGCCAGAGAAGCATCGTTGTCGCATCCAAGCTCCGGCGGGCGAGTTATTTAAATGAAAACGCTTCTCACCATCACCCCTATCCTGGCTTTCTCCTGTGGCGTGGCGTTCTGCGGGCCCGCCAGTGCCGCCGACGCCGACCTGCCGGAGGCGGAAAGCTGGAGCCTGCATGGCCAGTTCACCCTGGTGGAGCAGTACCATCCCAGCTTCACTTCCCCCTACCGGGGCGCCAACAGCCTGGATCCCGGCGCTCGGGGCAATGAGACGATGGACGCCACGCTGTACGCCGGCGTGCGCCTGTGGCCGGGCATGGAGTTCTACGCCAATCCGGAGATCGACCAGGGCTTCGGCCTCAGCAACACGCTGGGCGTGGCGGGCTTCCCCAGCGCCGAAGCCTACAAGGTGGGTGAGAGCGAGCCCTACATCCGCCTGGACCGGGCCTTTTTCCGCCAGACCTTCAACCTGGGCGGTGAGGTCCAGCCGCTGGAGGCCGCCGCCAACCAGCTGGGCGGCAGCCGCACCGCCGACACCATCGTCATCACCGCTGGCAAATTCTCCGTCACCGACATCTTCGATGCCAACACCTACGCCCACGATCCGCGCAAGGACTTCCTGAACTGGACCGTGGTGGACAGCGGCGCCTTCGACTATGCCGCCGACGCCTGGGGATACAGCTATGGCGCGGCGGCGGAATGGACGCAGTCCTGGTGGACCCTGCGCGCCGGCCTGTTCGACCTGTCGCGCAAGCCCAACGACAAGGCCCTGGTGCGCGGCTTCGGCCAGTATGAGCTGGTGGTGGAGGCGGAGGAGCGGCACCAGCTGATGGGCCGCGACGGCAAGGTGAAGGTGCTGGTCTTCCAGAACCACGCCAACATGGGCAGCTATGGCGACGCCCTGCGGGTGGCCGCCTTGACCGGCGGCACGCCGGACACGGGCGACGTTCGCCGCTATGCCACCCGCGCCGGCTTCGCGCTGAACGCGGAACAGCAGATGGGCGACGATTGGGGCCTGTTCCTGCGCGCCAGCGCCAATGACGGTTCCAAGGAGGCCTATGAGTTCACCGACGTGAACAAGTCGGTGTCCATCGGCGCCTCGGTCACGGGCGCCTCCTGGGGCCGCGACAAGGACGCCGCCGGCCTGGCCGGTGTCGTGAACATGCTGAACGCCGACGCCCGCGACTACTTGGCCGCCGGCGGCCTGGGCATTCTGGTGGGCGACGGCCGCCTCAGCTACAGCAGCGAGCGCATCCTGGAAGCCTATTACAGCGCCGCCCTGTGGACCGGCATCAACCTGACGCTGGACTACCAGTTCGTGGCCAACCCCGCCTACAACCGCGACCGGGGCCCCGCCAACGTGCTGGGCGTCCGGTTCCATGCCGAGATTTAAGGGTTAAGTCACCCCCGCCGGCGTCAGCGCTTGGTCAACACCATGGCCCAGCCGGGGCTGGCCTCGGGGAAGGAGACCTGGGTTCCCGGCGGCGCCTTCTCAAAAGCCTCCACCGCTTGATGATAGGCGGTGAACGTGCCGCCGCGCGGGGGGTACAGCCAGTCCGCCTGCATTCCCACGACGAAAACGCCCAGCAGGGCGCAGGCGGGAACGCGGAACTTGCCCGGCGCCTTGCCCGCCAGAATCAGGCACGCGACGAAAAAGATCAGGATGGGGATGACGAAGTAGCGACCGCCATAGCCCGGTATGTCAAATAGGACCCATTGATCGCCGAACGCCCCGCTGGCCGGGCTGATCAACCCGCAAGCCAGCAAGATAAGGCCGGCCAGGAAGAATTTCCGAAAGCTCGATGGTCCCTTGACCAGCGCCAGGGCGATGATGGACAAGCCCGCCAACGCGATACACCAAGCCATAAGAGGGTGATGCCAGAACGCGTCCTGCTGCAGGAGATTGACGTTGGTGGTGCCCAGCAGGCTGCTCAAGAACAGCTGGTCCGTCAATATGCGGGCCAGCCGCGTCGCACTGGGGCCAAGCACCATGCTCTGCCGTTCCCCTGCACCGATGGTGAGCAGGCACAAAGCCTGGATCAGCGCTGCCGCGCCGACAATCGCGGCCTGAATGAGGGCGTGGCGCCGTTGATCGGGGCCGGAACTCCGCCACTGCCACAGCGCGACAGGTGCCAGGAACAGGCAGAACGGCCCGCTCAGCCCATTGACCAACAGCACGCCATACTGAAGCACCCGCCGGCCTCGCCCCTTAGGTGCCGGCAGCACCAGCATCAGGAAGGACAGCAGCATCAGGTGCCACTGGGCGTTGGTCAGATTCAAATGGATTTCGAAAGAGTTCGGGACGCCCAAATAAAAGATAGCAATAGCCAAGCGAGCCCAGACCGATGGGACCAACGGCGCCCCGCGCCACAGCAGGTACAGGGCCGGCGCCAATTGAGCCATGAACCCACCCGCCATCATCCAGCCCGGCAGCCATCCCAGCGGCAGGTCCCGGGCGACCAGCGCCATGGCATAGGGGAAAACGTTCAGGTATCCGGCGCTGGGCATGAGGAGGACCCTCAAGCCCTTGGCATAGGCGTTCTGGAACCAGATGACGCCGTCTTCCGCCCACAAGGTGGGATGCAACACCCAATCGGCGTCACGGCTGATCAGCAAGGCGGAGAAGACAACAACGGCCAGGATTTTGCCGAGCATGGGGCTGGTCAAATGGCCGGCCACGCCAGGTCGGAGGCTCTGCGGAAGACGCGCATCAGTCACAGTGGGGCTCATCTCACGGTATCGCCATCGCGATCTGCAATCGGCGATGTGTACCGCATCCAGCGCCGGCGGCGGTATCCTTTTGACAAGCCCCCCAGGTTATCAGGGCCGCTATTACCGGCCCAGCCAGCCGCCATCGACGGCCAAGACGGTGCCGTGGACATAATCCGCGGCGGATGACGCCAGGAATACCGCGGCACCGCCCAGATCCTCCGGGCGGCCCCAGCGTCCGGCGGGAATGCGGGCCAGGATATCGCGATTGCGCGTCTCGTCGTTGCGTAGCGCCTCGGTGTTGTTGGTGGCGAAATAGCCGGGCGCGATGGCGTTGACGTTGATGCCCTTGGCCGCCCACTCGTTGGCCAACAGCTTGGTCAACCCGGCGATGCCGCTCTTGCTGGCGGTGTAGGAGGCGACGCGGATACCGCCCTGGAAGGACAGCATGGAGGCGATGTTGATGATCTTGCCCCCCCCTTGGCCGCCCGCCCCCTGCTCCACCATTTGACGCGCCACGGCCTGGGCCAGGAAGAAGGGCGTCTTCAGGTTGACGTTCATCACCAGGTCCCAATCGTCCTCGGAAAATTCCAGGGCGTCGGCCCGGCGGATGGTGCCGGCGTTGTTGACCAGGATGTCAACGCGGCCGAAGGCGGCGACGGCTTGGTCCACCACCGACTGCACCACACCGACGCTGTCGAGATCGGCATGCACGAAGTGGAAGCGGGCGCCCACCTCCGTCACCGCCTCCTCGGTTTCCGTGGGCGTGCTGCGCCCCGCGGCCACGATATCGGCACCGGCGCGCGCCAGGGCAACGGCCAGGCCCTGCCCCAGGCCGGTGTTGGCGCCGGTGACCAACGCCACGCGGCCCGTCAGGTCGAACGGGTTGTAAGCCATGGGATCGCCCTTCCTCAGCGCAACTGGCAGATGTCCAGGACCTTCATGTCGGTGTAGTCGAGGTTCTCCCCGCCCATGGCCCAGATGAAGGAATAGTTGGCGGTGCCGGAGCCCATGTGGATGGACCAGGGCGGCGACACCACGGCCTCGTTATTGGCGACCACGATGTGACGGGCCAGCTCCGGCTCACCCATGAAATGAAAGACGCGCTGGTCGTCCTTGATGTCGAAGTAGAAATAGACCTCGGACCGGCGGTCGTGCAGATGGGGCGGCATGGTGTTCCACACGCTGCCCGGCTTCAGCATGGTCAGGCCCAGCAGCAGCTGCGCCGACTGGCAGGTCTGGGGCACGATGTACTGATAGATCGTACGCTCGTTGCTGGTCTCCAGCGCCCCGCGCTCCAGCGGCACGGCCTGGTCGATGGAGATCTTCACCGTCTTGAAACGGGCATGGGCCGGGGTGCTGGCCAGGTAGAACTTGGCCGGATGGGCGGCATCGGCCGAGGCGAACACCACCGTCTCCGTCCCCATGGGGACATACAGGCCGTCGCGTGACGCCAGCTCATAGACCGCGCCGTCCACCGTGACCGTGCCGGGGCCGCCGACATTGACGATGCCCAGTTCCCGCCGCTCCAGGAAGGGCTTGCCGGCGGCCGAGGCCGGCTCCGTCTGCAGGGGCAGATCGAGGGGCGCCTCCACCGGGGCGGCACCACCGATGATGAAGCGTTCGTTGTGGGAATAGTTCAGGCTGACCTCACCGGCCACGAACAGGTCGGTGATGAGGTAGCGGTCGCGCAGCTGCTGGTTACGGGCGCCATCCATCATATCGGGATGGGTCGCCTGATAGACCTTCTTGAACATGGCCATTCTCCCCGTTTGTTTGTGGTTTCCCCATTTGGGGAAGGAGTGCGGCGTGGACGGCGTTGCCCTCGCCGCACCCTGTCATCAATCCAGCTTGTAGGCGCGCTTGGGCAGGCGGTAGGCCAGGTCCACCACCACCTCCGCCGCGTCGTCCTCGTCGATGCGGTGTTCCGCCACCAGGCGCGCCAGGAAGGCGCAGTCCACCCGGCGGGCCACGTCGTGGCGGGCGGGAATGGACAGGAAGGCGCGGGTATCGTCGTTGAAGCCCACGGTGTTGTAGAAGCCCGCCGTTTCCGTCGTCTGCTCGCGGAACCGCATCATCCCCTCCGGGCTGTCGTGGAACCACCAGGCGGGGCCCAGCTTCAGCACCGGGTAATGCCCAGCCAGCGGCGCCAGTTCGCGCGCGTAGACCGTCTCATCCAGGGTGAACAGGATGACGGACAGGCGGGGGTCGTTGCCGTAGCGGTCCAGCAGCGGCTTCAGCGCGTTAACGTATTCGGTGCGCAGCGGGATGTCGGCGCCCTTGTCGCGGCCATAGCGCTGGAAGATCTGGTGGTTATGGTTGCGGAAGGAACCGGGGTGGATCTGCATGACCAGTCCGTCTTCCAGGCTCATGCCCGCCATCTCGGTCAGCATCTGGGCGCGGAACAGCTCGGCATCCGCGGCGGTGAAGGTACCCTTCACCACGCGGGCGAACAGGGCCTCGGCCTCGGCCGGCGACAGGTCGGCGGTGGCGGCGGTGACATGGCCATGGTCGCTGCTGGTGGCGCCCACGGCCTTGAAGTCGATGCGACGTTTGCGGTGCGCATCGAGATAGCCCCGCCAGTTGTACACGTCCTCCCCGGTAATGGCGGCGAACCGCTCCATGGCCGGGCGGAAGTTCTCATGCTCGGGATCGATGACCGCGTCCGGGCGATAGGCGGTGATGACCTTGCCCTTCCAGCCGCTGTCGCGGATAGCCTCATGGTGGGCCAGCGTGTCCACCGGGCTTTCCGTAGTGGCGATGACCTCGATGTTGAAGCGCTCGAACAGGGCGCGGGGGCGGAATTCCTCCGTCGCCAGCTTGGCGGTGATGGTGTCGAAGTACAGGTCGGCGGTCTCGGCGCTGAGCTTCACATCCAGCCCGAAGACCTGGGTGAAGACATGGTTCAGCCAGGTGGAGGACGGCGTGCCCCGGAACAGGTGGAAATTATTGGCCAGCAGGCGCCAAGCCTCGCGCGGGTCGACATCCGGGGCCGGTTGGCCAGCCGCCGGGATGCCCAGCTGCTCCAACGTCACGCCCTGGCTGTAGAGCATACGGTAAAGATAGTGGTCGGGTTGCAGCAGCAGGGCGGTGGCGTTGGGAAACGCCTCGTTACCGGCGAACCATGACGGGTCGGTGTGGCCATGCGGGCTGATGATGGGCAGCCCCTTCACCAGGGCGTACAGGCGCCGGGCGATGGTGCGGACCGCCGGATCGGCGGGAAACAGGCGATCGTCATGCAGGGTCAGGTGCTGGGCCATTGGGGCCTTCCTTCACTATCCGCCAAAACGCGGCAACCGTTGTTGCAGGAACGGCGTCCGGATGTCCGGTGGGCCGCTCTCCTCCCGCCCCATTTGGTAGCGATCTTGGTAACCGGTGTCAATTTCGCATCGCACGTCGCGGGGTGAAATCCACCTTGGGGGGATCAGCCCCGGGGCGGAACGGAGGATTCGCGCACCACCATGCGGCTGACGACGCCGGTGGCGGTGTGCCCCTCCTGCTCATCGCTGGAAATGCGGATGATCAGCTTTTCCGCCGCCAGGCGCCCCAGATCCTTGGCCGGCAGGCGCACGGTGGTCAGCGAGGGCCACAAGCGGGTGGCGATGGGGCTGTCGTCGAACCCCACGATGGTCAGGTCACGGGGAATGCTGATGCCCAGGCGCTGCGCCGTCTTGTAGACGCCGGCCGCCATCTCGTCGTTGCTGGCGAAAATGGCGGTGGGCCGAGGCTCCCGCGTCAGCAGGCGGGTGGCGCAGACTTCACCCGACTCGAAGGTATAGGACCCCTCCTCCACCATCTCGGAGCGCAGGGCGATGCCATGCTTCTTCAGGGTACCGACGAAGCTTTCCCGGCGTTCATGGGCGGAGCGGTGGCGCGATGGACCGGCAATGAAACCGATGTCGCGATGCCCCAAGGCCGCCAGATGCTCCGCCACCTCCGCCGCCCCCTGGCGGTCATTGTAGACCACCATGTTGGCCGCCTCGTCCAGGGAGACGGCCGAGAGGCGCACATAGCGACAGCCCAGGTCGCGCAGCACCTCGACCAACTGCGGGTTTTCCGATGCCGGCGGCACGACGATCACGCCATCCAGGTTCTGCCGCTGCACGAACTGCTTGGCGTCGTTCAGGAAATGCGGGCTTTTCTGGTCGCAGGGATGCACCACCAACTCGAACCCCGCCAGGCGGCAGGCGGCCAGAACCCCTTCCTGGATGTTGACGATGAACTGGGCGTTGGGGTTGTCATAGACCAGCCCCAGCAGGAAGGACCGCTGGAACGCCAGGCCCCGCGCCTGGGGGCTGGGCACGTAACCGATCTGCTCGATGATGCCATTGATGATGGTGCGCGTCTCTTCGTTGACGAAGGGCGACTGGTTGATGACCCGCGACACCGTCTTCTTGGACACATGCGCCAGCCGGGCCACGTCATTGATGGTGGGCGGCCGATCCAGGGTCCATGTCACGGTTTCGACGGCCAGGGTCTGGATGCTGGCGGCGCGACCGCGCCGGGCCCGTGATTTTGGCGGCGTGTCCTGTGTCATGTCTTGGCTGCTTCTCGTTCTTCTTGTCAGGACTTCCGTCGAAGGTCCGTTCCTCTTCCTAGCATGCCGCGTCCCGGCCGCCGTCACAAAAGGGATTTGCGGGTGACGGGACCGGAACTCCCTCTACCCACCCCGGCCGCCCCCGGGCGTCATTCCGCCGCACCCCCGAAACTGCCCCCTTGCCCCATTAGGAAACCGGTGTCATTTATTGGACCGACGGACTGGGGTCTAGCGCGCTTGACGCGCCCTGCCCCACCATCGCCATAACAAACATGTGGGAGGATAGACCCGTGATCAAACGTATCCTGGCGACGACCGCGCTCGCGGCTGTGCTGGCCGCCGGCACGGCCACCGCCGCCGACAAGGCGGACGCGCTGGCCTTTCCCGGTGCCCAGGGCTGGGCGGCGCACACGCCCGGCGGACGCGGCGGCAAGATCATCAAGGTCACCAACCTGAACAGCGAGGGGCCCGGCTCCTTCCGCGAGGCCATCGAGGCCAAGGGCCCGCGCATCATCGTGTTCGAGGTCGGCGGCGTCATCGACCTGAACCAGAAGACCATCAAGGTGATGGAGCCGTTCGTGACCATCGCCGGGCAGACGGCCCCCTCCCCCGGCATCACGCTGATCCGGGGCGGTATGGACATCGGCGCCCATGATGTGGTCATGCAGCATATCCGCATCCGCGTGGGTGACGCGGGCGCACCCAAGAAAAGCGGGTGGGAGGAGGACGCCGTCAGCACCGTGGGGGCGGCCTACAACGTCATCGTGGACCATTGCAGCCTGACCTGGGCGACGGACGAGAACCTGTCAGCCTCCGGCCCCCGCTTCAAGGGCGACACGCCGGACGAATGGCGGCAGAACACCTCCCACCGCATCACCTATTCCAACAACATCATCGCGGAGGGGTTGGCTCGCGCCACCCATATGAAGATCGAGCATTCCAAGGGCTCGCTCATCCACGACAACGTCACCGACATCCTGATCGTCGGCAACCTCTACGCCCACAATGTGGAGCGCAGCCCCCTGTTCAAGGGCGGCGTCCATGGCGTCATCGTCAACAACCTGATCTATGACCCCGGCCAGCGGGCGGTCCACTACAACCTGCAGGCCGAGGAATGGGGCGACCATCCCTACCAGGTCGGCCAGATGGCGGCGGTGGGCAACGTGCTGCGCGCCGGCCCCTCCACCCCCACGCCGCTAGCCTTCCTGGAAATCGGCGGCTATGGCGACCTGGAATACTACGGCAAGGACAACATCGCCGTGGACCGGGCGGGCGGGCCCCTGCCCCTGATGGGCCGCTACACCACCTCTGCCGCCAAGGTCATCGAGATGGACAAGGCGCCGCTGTGGCCGGAGGGCCTGACGCCGCTGCCGGCGGTGGACGTGCAGAAGTCCGTGCTGCACAACGCTGGCGCCCGCCCCTGGGACCGGGATTACGACGACGTCCGCCTGCTGGCTGACGTGGCGGAAGGCCGGGGCGAAATCATCAACAGCCAGGACGACATCCACGGCTATCCCACCGAGAAGCCCAACACCCGGCCCTTCAACCCGGCCGACTGGAACCTGGACGACATGACGCCGCGCACGGCCACAGCGCTGGACGCCAAGTCCAAGGCCAGGGGCACCTGAGGCGGCCACCCCTACGACAAAGGGCGGCCTCGCGAGGCCGCCCTTTTTCTTTGACCGGAAACCGGCTCACTTCTTCGGCTGTTCCGCCGGCTTGGCCTCATCGGGCTTGGCCCCGTCGGCGGGCGCCGCGGCGGGCTTCGGCGCCGGCGGGGGGCCCAGGCTTTGCAGGGCGGCCGCCAAGCCATCAAGTTGCACCGGCACGTCCATGGGGCTCTTGTCCGGCTTGGCATAGCGCACCATCAGCACCTTGCCGCTGGTGAACTGCTTCAGCACCTCCTGGTCCAGGTTGGCCGAAGCGATGCAGCCGCCGGCCTGGCACAGCGTCAGCGGCAGAGCGATGGGCTTGGCGCCATCCAGGGTCAGTTGCAGACCCGGCTGCACCGGCGTGCCCAGGGGCACGGTGATGGCCAGCACAGGCTTGCCATCCGTCGACATGTAACCGATCTGGACATGCAGGACGATGGCGTTGGCGGGGTTGGCGATGGCGAACTGCTCGACAAAGCAGACGTCGTCGCCGCCGGCCCCCTTGGCGCAATTCTTGGCCCACGGCGGTCCCGCCGGCTTCTGCGCCCCCGCGCTAGCCGATTTGGCGCCGCTGGCCTTGTGGTGCTGGTACAGCATGATGCCGCCCACCGTCAGCAGCCCGAGCAGGAACAGCAGGCCGATCACGATCAGGGGGGTGCGCGAACCGCCGACGACGACGGTGGGGCGGGCCGACGCGGGGTCCTCTTTATGGGTCATGGGTATGCTTTTTCTGTTATGGGCGCGACGCCGCCGGGTAAGGCCGCGATAAGGCGGGAATTGTTGGGACATCCCGGCGGCGCGGTCAACCTCTCCCGCCTCGCCCCCGGGACGCGGGGCCCCCTGGACGGCGGCACGGCGGCCGCGCGCCTGGGCAGCCCCCGCACCAGGCCATCACACCGTCAGAATTGATCAGCAACCGGATGCCGCCGCCGTCATCTTGAAGATGCCCTGGGCATTGCCGCTGTCGAATCGCAAATCCAGCCCGCGCGCCGCTTCGATCCCGCCGGTTTCCGATTTCAGGGGATCGCGGGAAATGAACTCGTAGAACGACCCCGGCACGACGCGGCTGGTCAGATTACCCCGGGCGTCGATGAAGGGGCGTTCCACCATCGCGGCGCGCAAGGCCGTCTGGCGCACCGTGCCGTCGCGCGACACCTCCACCTTGGGCTTCATCTCATAGCCCCGGGCCTTGAGGTCATCGGCCAGCGCCTCGACATCGGGCACCCGGTCAGTGGCGTGGTTGAAGCGGTTGCCCTCGGTGGCGATCCAGGCCAATTCCGCCGATTCCGCCAACAGAGTCTCATACTGCGCCAGGGTCGGCACGGGATGATGGCGGTCGAACAGGCGCAGCAACTCGCCCACCAGGGCCGTCGCCTCGTCCAGCGTCAGCGTGCCGCCACCGCCCAGCCGGTCCAGCAGGCCCTTGGCGTCGGCGGCCAAGGGATCGTCCTTCACCTGGAACACCTCCAGCGCCGCCGCCTGCACCTCGGGCGAAAAGCGGTCGGGGAAGATTTCGCTGACGAAGAACTGGGCGATATCCTCCGGATAGTCGCGGTGGGTGTAGGCGTAGCCCATCATGCGCAGCCGCTCCAGCGGATAGGTCCCGCCGACATGATAGCCCAGCGGCTCCAGCACCCGGGCGAAGGCGGCGTGGCCCGGCGGCAGCGCCCCCAGACCAGGGGCGTTCACCGTGCGCAGGGCGCCGTGGTCGAACACCATGCGACCGCCCTGCTCCCGCACATAGCGGGCGCCTTCCGGCACCTCGCGCAACAGGCCACGGAACAGCTGCATGGTCAGGGCCTGGGCCACCACCGCGCGCGGCACGGCGTCGCCATGGTCGGCCAGGAAGGCGGGATGCAGCGCCAGCATCTCCATGAGCCGGCCGGCTTCGTCATTGCCGACCAGGGCCTGGGCGATCTTCTGAACGGTGGGCGTCTTCATGGGACCGTCCCTCTTCAACCGATATCGAACTGCACGCCCTGAGCGAGCGGCAGCGATCTTGAATAGTTGATGGTGTTGGTGGCCCGCCGCATATAGGCCTTCCAACTGTCGGAACCGGCCTCGCGCCCGCCGCCGGTGTCCTTTTCGCCGCCGAAGGCACCGCCGATCTCGGCACCCGAGGGGCCCAAATTGACGTTGGCGATACCGCAGTCGGAGCCGGCGGCGCTGATGAAGGTTTCCGCCTCGCGCATGTCGGTGGTGAAGATGCTGGACGCCAGCCCCTGGGGCACGCCGTTCTGCAGGGCGATGGCCTGGTCCAGATCACGGTAGCGCACGACATAGAGGATGGGGGCGAAGGTTTCCTCCAGCATGGGCCCCGCCTGGTCCGGCATGGTCACCAACGCCGGGCGGACATAATAGGCGTCGCCTGAGCCCACATCCACCCGCTCGCCGCCGATCACGGTGCCGCCGGCGGCCTTGGCGGCGGCCAGCGCCGTGACCATGGCCTCGTAGGAGGTTTTGTCGATCAGCGGGCCCACCAGGGTGCCGGCCTCCCGTGGGTCGCCCACCTTGACACTGCGGTAGGCGGCGGCCAGCCGGTCCAGCAGGCGGTCGGCCACGGCCTCGTGCACGATCAGGCGGCGCAGGGTGGTGCAGCGCTGGCCGGCCGTGCCCATGGCGGCAAAGGCGATGCCGCGCACCGCCAGTTCCAGGTCGGCCGAGGGGGCCACGATGGCGGCGTTGTTGCCGCCCAACTCCAGGATGGCGCGGGCGAAGCGTGCCGCCAAGCGCGGCGCCACCGCCCGGCCCATGCGGGTGGAGCCGGTGGCCGACACCAGCGGCACCAGCGGATGGTCCACCAGCGCCTGCCCCACATCGGCGTGCCCCTGGGCCAGGATGGACAAACCATCGGGCGCGGAACCGAACTTGGCGGCGGCGCGATCAAAGGCCGCCTGCACGGCGATGGCGGTCAGCGGCGTCTTTTCCGACGGCTTCCAGACGACGCTGTTGCCGCAGACCAGGGCCAGGGCGGCGTTCCACGACCACACCGCCACGGGGAAGTTGAAGGCGCTGATGACTCCGCAGACACCCAGCGGGTGCCAGGTTTCCATGAGGCGGTGGCCCGGCCGCTCCGTCGCGATGGTCAGGCCGTAAAGCTGGCGGGACAGGCCGACGGCGAAGTCGCAGATGTCGATCATCTCCTGCACTTCACCCAGTCCCTCGGACAGGATCTTGCCGGCCTCCAAGGTGACCAGCAGGCCCAGGTCGCCGCGCACCGCACGCAACTCCTCACCCAGCAGGCGTACCAATTCGCCGCGGCGGGGGGCTGGCACCAGCCGCCACTCCAGGTGGGCGGCATGCGCCTTGCGAACCAGCGCGTCAACGTCGGCGGCGGTCAGGGCCTTCACCCGGCCAGCCTCGGCGCCATCGATGGGGCTGCGCGCCACGATATCGCCACCCGCAAGCACGGCCCGGTCCACGCCCAGCCGGTCCAGCACCGCCAGAATGTCACCCTGGGTTTCGCCCACTGCCGTCATCGCTTCTTCCCTCATGTTGCTTTTGGTAAACGGCTGGACCAATCAGGCGACGCGCGCCACCACCTGGTCCACCGGGTTCGCCCCCTGATAGGCGCGGCCGAAGCGGTTGGCCAGGAAATCGTCCAGGGCGATGTCCTCCTGGCGGATGAAGCCGTGCGACGGCAGGCGGCCATCGGCCAGCATGTCCAGCACGGCGCAGATGCCGGCGGCGGTGGTCGTCTGGATGGCGGTGCGCTGGCGGCCATGGGCATAGTCGCCGAACACGCGGCTGGAATAGCTTTCCTGGGTCAACTGGCCGTCCAGCATGCCGCTGACGGTGACGAAGATGACCACCACATCCTGCAGGGTGGCGGGCAAGGCCCCTTCCAGCACCGTCTTGAACAGGTCGCGCCGGTCGCGCAGGCGCAGGTCGTTCAGCAGGGTCTTCATCAACTGGCAGTGGCCGGGATAGCGGATGGTCTTGTAGTTCAGGGTGCGCACCCGGCCCTTCAGCACCTCCGCCAGGCTGCCCAGGCCACCGGAGGTGTTGAACGCTTCATACGGCACGCCGTCCAGCCAGAACTCCTCCCGCTCCTCCAGCGCCGGCACCTCGCGCAGCGTTCCTTCGACGATGGCCTCGCAGGGCTCGCAATACTCATTGATGACGCCGTCGGTGCTCCAGGTCAGGTTGTAGCCCAGCGAGTTGCTGGCGTAGCGCGGCAGGGCGCCGACGCGCAGGCGCACGGCTTCCAGCGTGTCGAACTTCTTGGCCAGGCTGCCGGCGACGACGGAGATGAAGCCGGGCGCCAGCCCGCACTGGGGGATGAAGGCGTTGGGGGCGTTGGCCGCCAGTTCCTTCACCCGCCGGGTGGTGGCCACGTCCTCCGTCAGGTCCAGGTAATGGCAACGGGCGAGGGCCGCCGCCTCCGCCACCTTGATGGTCAGGTGATAGGGGGCGGCGCTCAGCACGGCGTAGGCGCCGGTCAGCGCCTCGGTCAGGGCGGCCACGTCGCTGATGTCGACCTCGCGCCGTTCGATGGGCAGGCGCTTGGAGACGCCTTCCAGCGCCTTGGCCGAGCGGTCCAGGATCGTCACCAGGTAATCACCCGATCCCGCCAGGTTCTCCGCGATGATGGACCCGATCTTGCCCGCCCCGACGACCACGATGCGACGCATGTGCGCTCTCCCGTTTTCAAAGTTCCCTGTGAAAACGACTGTCCGGCAAACCCTTGACGGAATGAACAGCCAATGCGACCAATCTGATGCAAATTGGTGGGCAAAATGAACAGTCAGACCGACAATTTTCAACCGGACGACCTGGACATCGCGCTGCTGCGCCTGCTGGAGGCGGACAGCCGCCTGCCCACCGTCACCTTGGCCAAGCGTCTGGGCGTATCCCGCACCACGGTGCAGGCGCGGTTGGAGCGTCTGGTGGCGCGCGGGGTGATCACCGCCTTCACCATCCGGCTGGATGCGGACTACCTCGCCCGCCGCATCCAGGGCCATGTCGCCATCACCCTCCTGCCCAAGGCGGCGCGGCAGGTTGAAACGCGGCTGAAGGCCATGCCCCAGGTGCGCCAGCTTTACGCCGTCAGCGGCCCCTTCGACATGATCGCCGTCGTCTCCACCGAATCCATCGCGGAAATGAACATGGTGATCGACGACATCGGCGCCGTGGACGGGGTGGAACGCACCAACTCCTCCATCATCCTGTCGCAGCGCCTGGCCCGCTGAACCGTCGAGGTTGAGTGGCCTGAGGCTGACTGGCTGAGTCGGTCCGGTTCCCACGCCGGCGCGATGCCCCCTTTTCCGAAGATTGCCTGAAGGCCCTCAATCGCGTGCAAAAATGGCGCGAGTCGTAGGACTTTTATCTATTCCGTTCGATCTAGGCAATTGTGCCGGTAATTATGTTTCCGAATCGTTTCAGATGTGCGCACGACTGTTACAAGGCAGTTACACGTCGCCATGAAACCGGTTCCCGAAGCCATCAATTTTGCGACGCACCATTGACGCCCATAAAATATCCAAAATAACCTTTTCCCGTTGGTCCTGGCACAAGGGGGACACGACTCAAAAAGAGATTTGTCTGGTTGGGGCCAGCAATATCAACAATCTCCAGAACAGCGGGGAAATCCATGGGCATGCCAAAATATGGGCGGCGCGCATTGCTGCTGTCATCGACCATGCTTGTCGGCGCCTTGGCGGCGGCAAATAATGCTGCGGCGCAACAAGCGGCCAACGCCAGCACCGACATGCAGGAAATCGTCGTCACCGGATCGCGCATCAAACAGGCGGCGAACCTGACCAGCGACAGCCCGCTGACCACGGTGGACAGCGTGGAGATGAAGCTGCAGGGCACGACCAACGTCGAAACGATGCTGAACAACCTGCCCGGCATCACGGCGGCCCAGACCAACGCGCAGTCCAACGGCGCCACCGGCACCGCCACCATCAACCTGCGCAATCTGGGCGAAGCCCGCACCCTGGTGCTGATCGACGGACGCCGCATGCCGTTGGGCGATCCGACCTACCCCTACGCCGACGTGAACTTCATCCCCGGCGCCTTGGTGGAAAGCGTGGACGTGGTCACGGGCGGCGCCTCGGCCGTCTATGGTTCCGATGCCGTGGCCGGCGTCGTGAACTTCAAGATGAAGCGCGACTTCGAGGGCGTGAAGGTCGACTACCAATTCTCCGCCGCCCAGCACGGCAACGAGAACGGCGACGCCCAGAAGGTCCTTAAAAATTCCAGCTATCCCGTCACCATCCCGGGCGACCGCTTCGATGGCTTCGTCCGCGACAGCTCCTTCGTGATCGGCGCCAACGCCCCCAACAACAAGGGCAACGTCACCGCCTACGCCACCTACCGCTGGACCGAGCCCGTCACCCAGGCGACGCGCGACTGGTCGGCCTGCACCATGGCGACCACCAGCAGCGACGAGAGCGCCCTGGCCACCCAGGATAACCAGCGTTACTGCTCCGGCTCGTCCAACAGCGCCTACGGCCGACTACGCACCAATGGCTCGGGCACCGGCTATTCGCTGAACCCCGACGGATCGGCGTCCTTTGTCAAATACAACGGCGGCCTGGCCTTCAACTACGGCCCCTACAACTACATCCAGCGCCAGGACGAGCGTTACACCGGCGGCGCCTTCGCCCATTACGAGATCAATCCGGCGTTCGATGTCTACACCGACTTCATGTTCATGTCGGACCACACCAAGGCGCAGATCGCCCCGTCCGGCTTCTTCAGCGGAACGACCTATTCCATCAACTGCGACAACCCGCTGATGTCGGCGTCCGAGGCGACGACGCTGTGCGGCGCCAACGCCGGCAGCAGCAGCGCCGATTGGAAGGGCTATATCGGCTACCGCTTCACCGACAACAACGCCCCGCGTTACGACGACCTGCGGCACACCGATTACCGCTATGTCATCGGCACCAAGGGTGACCTGGGCGGCGGCTGGTCCTACGACGTTTACGCCCAGCATTCGGCGGTGATCTACAACGAGACCTATCAGAACGACGTTTCCATCACCAAGCTGCAGAACGCCTTGCAGGTGAAGAACGTCAATGGCGTCGCCACCTGCGAGTCCGTCATCAACGGCACGGACTCGAGCTGCGTGCCCATCAACATCTTCCAATTGGGCAAGATCAGCAGCGCCGCCTACAACTACGTTTACACCACCAGCTTCAAGGAAGGCTCCACCACCCAGGACATCGTCAGCGGCTCCGTCTCCGGCGACTTCGGAGCCTGGGGCGTGAAAAGCCCCTTCGCCAAGGACCCGGTGGCCGTGGCCTTCGGCAGCGAATGGCGGCGCGACGCCATCGACCTGAAATACAGCGAGAACGTCCTGTCCGGCGACCTGTCCGGTTCTGGCGCCGGCACCACGCAGCCGGCGGTGGGCGCCACCGAGGTGAAGGACATCTTCGGCGAATTGCGCCTGCCCCTGGTCAGCGACAAGCCGTTCATCAAGGACCTGTCCGTCGACGCCGGCTATCGCTGGTCGGACTACAACCTGGCGGGCAAGGCCAACACCTACAAGGCCAGCCTGAACTACGCCCCCGTCACCGACGTGGCCTTCCGCGGCGGCTACAACCACGCCGTCCGCGCGCCCAACATCATCGAGCTGTTCCAGACCAGCACCTCGGGCATCGGCGGCGCGCTGGACCCCTGCTCCGGTTCCAACCCGTCGGCGTCGCTGGCCCAGTGCGGCCGCACCGGTGTCTCGGCGGCCCAATACGGCAACATCTCCGACTGCACCGCCGTCGACGGCTGCAACACGCTGAGCGGCGGCAACAAGGCGCTGAAGCCGGAAACGGCGGACACCTACACCGCCGGCTTCGTCTTCACGCCGACCTTCGTGCCCAACTTCGCGGCCACGGTCGACTACTACAACATCAAGATCGAGAACCTGATCGGCACGGTGCCGACCTCGCAGATCATGTCGCAGTGCCTGAACACCGGCAATTCATACTACTGCGACCTGATCCACCGTGGGGCGGCCGGCAGCCTGAACTCCAGCGACGGCTATTACATCACCACCGACATCAACGCCGGCTATCGCCAGCAGGCGGGCGTGGACGTCTCCGGCACCTATCGCCAGGACCTGGAGGATTTCGGGGTCAAGGACCTGGGCGCCGTGACCCTGAAGTTCATCGGCTCCTGGACGCAGTTCAACCGCTACCAGCCGTTGCTGCATGAGGCCAAGTACGACTGCGCCGGCCTGTACGGCAGCACCTGCGGCCAGCCCACGCCGCACTGGCGCCATCAGTTCCGCGTCACCTGGAACACGCCGTGGAACGCCGACCTGTCGGTCAACTGGCGCTATATCGGCGGCAGCAGCCTGGACAACAACAGCACCGACCCCAGCCTGAACGCCAATTCAGGCATCTACGACAACATCGACGGCAAAATCGGGGCCTACAATTACTTCGACCTGGCGGGGACCATCAACCTGATGGACCACTACACGCTGCGGTTCGGCGTCAACAACCTGTTCGACAAGGACCCGCCCATCCAGTCCGCCAACGACGACTATGTCAGCGTGCTGGGCAGCTACGGCAACGGCAACACCTATCCCGGCATCTACGACACCCTGGGCCGCGTGTTCTTCCTGGGCATCACCGCCGATTTCTAAACCGCCGACTTCCTAGACGGCCTATCGTATAATATCGATACGCGGCGGGTCCCTGCCCAGGGGCCCGCCGCTCTCGCTTCCGCTCACCACCCCCTTCCGCTCACCACACCGGCGCCGCCTCATGACCAATGGCCAGTCCCCCTTTTCCATCCCCGTCCCGCGAGCCGCCTCCGCCGCCCAGAATCAGCGCATCCAATCGCTGATCCAGCAGGCGCTGACGTTCCAGACGCGGGGTCAATTGCATGAGGCGGAGCAGATCCTGCGCCAAGTGCTGGCGTTGGACGCCACTGAGCCGGACGCGCTGCAACTCCTGGGGCTGATCGCCAAGCGTCACGGGGATTTGGACCAGGCGGAGCAGTTGCTGCGCCGGTCGCTGGCCGTGAACAGCCGGCAGCCCCACGTGAACTACAACCTCGGCAACCTGCTGAAGGACACCGGCCGCCCGTCCCAGGCCCTGCCGTTCTATGAAAAGGCCATCCTGCACAAGTCCGACTATGTCGAGGCGTACAGCAACCGCGCCGAATGCCTGGTGGCGTTGGCGGGACAGGAACCGGCCAACGCGCGGCCGCTGCTGGAGGCCGCCCTGCCCCTGTATCGCCGGGCCTTGCAGTTGCAGCCCGATTACGTGGCGGCCCGCGTGGGTATCGCCGAAGCCTATCTGCAATTGGACGAGCCGGAGCGGGCGGAGGAAGCGCTACGCGCCGGGCTGACCCGGCTGCCCAACGACTTCTACCTGAACAACAGCTTAGGCACGGCCCTGCGCCGCCAGCAGCGTTTCGAGGATGCCGCCCCCTACCTGAGACGCGCGGCCGAGCGCGCGCCGGATCGCTGGCAGATCTGGCTGAACCTGGGCAACACCCTGCTGGCCTTGGGCCAGTTGGATGAGGCCATCACCTGCCTGAAGAAGGTGGTGGTGCTGGACCCCGGCAACTACGCGGCCCAAGCCGCCCTGAACCAGGCGCTGTGGGAAACGGGACAGCACGCGCAACTGCTGAACTCCTACGAATGGGCCAAGGAACGCAAGCCCAACGACCCCGATTTGCTGGAGATGGCGGCGGAGGCCTACATCCTGTTCGGCCGCCACGACGAGGCGGGGGCCAACATCGCCGCCGCCGCCGCCCTGCGTCCGGAGTCCCCCTCGCTGCCCCGCCTGCGCGCCACCCTGCTGCTGGCCCAGGAACGGGTGCCGGAGGCGCTGGAGGTCGCCCTTGACGGCTTGAAAACGGCGCCGGACGACCCGCGGCTGCTGTATCGCACGGCCGAGGCCGCCCTGCGCCTGAACCGCCCGGCCGACGCGCTGGACGCCGCCCGCCGCCTGGGCACCCTGGTGCCGGACAGCCAGTTCGCCGTGGCGTTCGAGGCGACGGCGTATCGCCTGATGGGCCAGCAGGATCCGCGCGGCCTCTATGATTACGACCGCTTCATCCACGCCGTCGACCTGGGCGCACCCGCCGGCTATGCCGACCTGGGCGCCTTCCATGCCGACCTGATGGCGGCGCTGGACCTGCAGCACGTGGCGCGGCACGAACCGATCGAGCAGACCCTGCGCAACGGCACCCAGACGCGCGAAAACCTGTTCACCCGCGCCGGCGCCGCCCCAGCCATCCTGGCCCTGCGCGAGAACGTCCTGGCCGCCGCCCGGCGCTATATCGCCGGCCTGCCGGAGGATGGCACGCATCCCTTCCTGCGCCGCAAGGGCCAGGAACTGCACTGGGCCGGGTCGTGGTCCGCCCGGCTGCGCAGCCAGGGCTATCACACCAACCACATCCACCCCGAGGGGTGGATCAGCGGTTGCTATTACGTGGACATGCCCGACGCGGTCGCGGACGCGGAAGGCAAGCAGGGCTGGATCACCTTCGGCGCCTTCGCCCAGGGCAACGGCGCCACCCTGCCCTGGGAACGGGCCATTCAGCCGCGGCCCGGCCTGCTGGTGCTGTTCCCCAGCTACATGTGGCACGGGACCATTCCCTTCCACGGCGGCCAGACGCGCACGACCGTCGCCTTCGATATCGGCGGGCGCGGCTGAATGACGGAACACGGGGGTGACGGGGCTACGCCCCGCCCCCGGGAGTCGGGATTGCCCATTTTTTGCGCTGCCCAAAAAACATGCTGCAACGCACTTTAACCATCACGGCCAATGATGGTACCGTGGCCGGTGTCAGGGCACCGGGGGCTATGGGTTGCCATCGCTTCCGCGAACAGGGGAAGTCATGAGCATCCACGTCGCCATCAACCATAAGACGATCTACCGCTACGACCGGCTGATCAATCTGGGGGCCCAACTGGTGCGCCTGCGGCCGGCGCCGCATTGCCGCACGCCCATCCTGTCCTATTCGCTGAAGGTCACGCCCAAGCAGCATTTCCTGAATTGGCAGCAGGATCCCCAATCCAACTGGCTGGCGCGCCTGGTCTTCCCCGAAAAGACCGAAGAGTTCACGCTGGAGGTGGACCTGGTGGCCGATATGGCGGTCATCAACCCCTTCGATTTCTTCCTGGAGCCGGCGGCCGAGAAATTCCCCTTCACCTATGAGCCGTGGCTGGCCAAGGACCTCAAGCCCTTCCTGGAAGCTGACGAGCCTGGGCCCCTGGTGAAGGCGCTGCTGGCCGATGTCGATCTCACGCCCACGGGCACCGTCGCCTTCCTGGCGGATCTGAACCTGAAGCTGCAGCAGCGTATCGGCTACGTCATCCGCCTGGAGCCGGGCGTGCAGACGCCGGAGGAAACGCTGGCGCTGGGCACCGGGTCCTGCCGCGACACCGCCTGGCTGCTGGTGCAAGTGCTGCGCAACCTGGGCCTGGCGGCGCGGTTCGCGTCGGGCTACCTGGTGCAGTTGGTGGCCGACCAGAAGCCGCTGGAGGGGCCGGACGGCCCCACCGCCGACTTCACCGACCTGCACGCCTGGACGGAGGTCTACCTGCCCGGCGCCGGCTGGATCGGCCTGGACCCCACCTCCGGCCTGTTCGCGGGTGAGGGGCACATCCCGCTGGCCTGCACGCCCGACCCCTTCTCCGCCGCCCCGGTCACGGGCGGGCTGGATATGTGCGAGGTGACGTTCGAGCACGCGATGTCGGTCACCCGCATCCGGGAGCAGCCGCGCACCACCAAGCCCTATACCCCCGACCAGTGGGGGGCGATCGACCGCCTGGGGCATCAGGTGGACCGGGAGATCGTGGACGGCGACATCCGCCTGACCATGGGCGGCGAGCCCACCTTCATCTCCATCGACGACATGGAGGGTTCGGAGTGGAACACGGCGGCGCTGGGTCCGACCAAGCGGCTGCTGTCCGGTGACCTGATCCGCCGCCTGCAAGCCCGCTACGCCCAGGGCGGCCTGCTGCATTTCGGCCAGGGCAAATGGTATCCCGGTGAAAGCCTGCCGCGTTGGGCCTTGCAGCTGTATTGGCGCCGCGATGGCGACGCGCTGTGGACCCACGGCGAATACCTGGCGGACGAACGGCGCCATTACGGCTATGGGCTGGCGGAATCGGAGGCCTTCATCCGCCGCCTGGCGGAGCGGCTGGGCATCGACCCCGACTACGCCCGCGGCGCCTTCGAGGATCCGTGGCACTACATCCGCAAGGAACGCGAGTTGCCGGTGAATGTCGATCCCTTCGACAGCAAGCTGGAGGACGCGGAGGAGCGGGCGCGCCTGGCCAAGGTGTTCGAGACCGGCCTGGCCACCGCCGTCGGCTATGCCCTGCCCGTCCAGCGCCGGCATGAGGCCTCTGGCCCCGTCTGGCTGTCCAGCGCCTGGGCCACGCGCAGCGACAGGCTGCTGCTGGCCCCCGGCGACAGCCCCATCGGCTATCGCCTGCCCCTGGGCTCCCTCCCCTGGGTTGACGCCATCGACCGTGTCTATTCCTACGAACAGGACCCGTTCGACAGCCGGCCGGACCTGCCGGCGCGCGAGGAACTGGAAAAGCAGATGGCCTTGCGCAAGGGCCAGACGGAACCCTTGCGCCAGCGCCTGATGGCCGATGTGCGGGACCGGCAGGACCAAACGCCGGAAAAGGGCGCCAGCGCCTGGTGGCTGGTGCGCACCGCCCTCTGCGTGCAGCCGCGCGATGGCCGCCTCTATATCTTCCTGCCGCCGACCAGCTACCTGGAGGATTGGATCGAACTGGTCACCCAGATCGAGGCCACCTGCGTGGACTTGGACCTGGCCGTCGTCCTGGAAGGCTACCCCCCGCCCCGCGACCCGCGCCTAAATAGCATCGCGGTGACGCCGGACCCCGGCGTGATCGAGGTGAACATCCATCCCGCCTCCAACTGGACGGACCTGGTCTACACCACCACCACCCTGTACGAGGACGCGCGCCAGACCCGCCTGGGCACGGAAAAGTTCGCGCTAGACGGCCGGCATGTCGGCACGGGCGGCGGCAACCATGTGGTGGTGGGCGGCCCCACCCCGGCGGACAGCCCCTTTCTGCGCCGGCCGGACGTGCTGCGGTCGCTGCTCACCTATTTCCAGAACCACCCCAGCCTGTCCTACCTGTTCAGCACCATGTTCATCGGGCCGACCAGCCAGCATCCCCGGGTGGACGAGGCGCGGCACGAAAGCCTGTATGAGCTGGAGATCGCCTTCAAGGAACTGGACCGCGCCGGCCCCAACCCGCCGCCCTGGCTGGTGGACCGGGCGTTGCGCCACCTGCTGGTGGACGTGCAAGGCAACACCCATCGCTCCGAATTCTGCATCGACAAGCTGTACAGCCCCGACAGTTCCACCGGCCGGCTGGGCCTGGTGGAACTGCGCAGCTTTGAGATGCCGCCGCACGCGCAGATGAGCCTGGTGCAACAGTTGCTGTTGCGCACCCTGATCGCCTGGTTCTGGCGGGAGCCCTACCGCGCCGGCCTGGTGCGCTGGGGCACCAAGCTGCACGACCGCTTCCTGCTGCCGCAGTTCGTGACCCAGGACATCCAGGACGTGGTGGCGGAACTGCGCGAGGCCGGATACGCCTTCGAGGAGTCGTGGTTCGCCCCGCACCTCAACTTCCGCTTCCCCAAGATCGGCAGCGTCAGCCAGCGCAGCCTGACCCTGGAACTGCGCACCGCCCTGGAACCCTGGCACGTCCTGGGCGAAGAGCCGGGCGGCGGCGGCACCGTGCGCTATGTCGACAGCAGCCTGGAGCGCATCCAGGTACGGATGACCGGCATGGTGGGCGACCGCTACGCGGTCACCTGCAACGGCCGGCGCCTGCCCCTGCACCCCACGGGCACCGAAGGGGAATATGTGGCGGCCGTGCGCTATCGCGCCTGGCAGCCGCCGGGATGCCTGCATCCGACTATCCCCGTGCATACGCCTTTGGTCTTCGATATTTTGGATCTGTGGACCGAACGGTCCGTCGGCGGCTGCACCTATCATGTCGCCCACCCAGGAGGGCGCAACTTCACCACCTTCCCGGTCAATGCCAACGAAGCGGAAGGCCGCCGCCTGGCGCGCTTCCACCCCTTCGGGCATACACCGGGGCCCATGACCATCCCGCCCGAAACACGGAACCCGGACTATCCCATGACCCTGGACCTGAGACTTGGCTGAGTAGGATTTGCCTGACCGCGCGCCCCAACCGCCGCCGGAACAGCCCTCGCTGTTCCACGATGCCGGCGATCTCGGCTACGGCATCGGTCCCGTCTTTGATGAGATGGTGACGGGTACGGGGCACCTGCGTCCGCATTGGCAGCAGTTCTTCGCCGCCCACGGCCCCTTTTCGCCGGATGAGATGGCGGAGCGGTGGGCGGCGGCCCGCCAGCGCCTGTTCCTGAACGGCGTCACCTTCAACTCCTACCGCGATCCCCAGGGGACGGAACGGCCCTGGCCGCTGGACCCGGTGCCGCTGCTGCTGTCCGCCCGGGAATGGCAGGTCCTCAGCGCCGGCCTGGTGCAGCGCGCCCGCCTGATCGAAAAGGTGCTGGAGGATTTCTACGGCCCCCAGACGCTGCTGAGCGACGGCACCGTGCCGCCGTCGCTGCTGTATGCCGACCCGGGGTACCTGCGCGCCTGCCAGGGCCTGGCCGTACCCGGCGGGCGGCGCCTGGCCCTGTTCGCCGCCGACCTGGTGCGCGATGGCGACGGCCGATGGCGAGTCCTTACCTGCAGGACAGAGGCGCCGACCGGCGTCGGCTACGCCCTGGAAAACCGCGCGGTGCTGAGCCAAACCCTGGCGGACCCCTTCCGCGCCTGCAATGTCGAACGCCTGTCCCCGTTCTTCGAGGCCCTGCGCGCCGCCGTGGCCCGCGCGGCCCCGCAATGCTCGGGCGTGGACGGCCATCCCCGGGCCGTGCTGCTGACGCCCGGCCCCTTCAACGAGGCCTATTTCGAGCACGCCTACCTCGCCCGCCACCTGCGCATGACCTTGGCGGAGGGGGCCGACATGGTGGTGCGGGACCAGGCCGTCTATCTCAAGACGCTGGCGGGGCTGGAGCGGGTGGACGTCATCCTGCATCGCGTGGACGACGCCTTCTGCGATCCGCTGGAACTGCGCGTGGACAGCGCGCTGGGCGTGCCCGGCCTGTTGCAGGCGGTGCGCGCCGGCGCCGTCGCCGTGGTCAACGCCCTGGGCTCGGGCATGGCCGAGAGCATGGCGCTGCTGTCCCACATGCCGGCGCTCAGCCGTCGCCTGCTGGGCGAGGACTTGCTGCTGCCCGACGTGCCCACCTATTGGGGCGGCGACGCCGACCAGCGCGAGGCGATGTTGGCGCAGTTGGACCGCATGGTGATCCGGCCCGCCTTCTCCAGCCTGCCCGGCCATGTCGCCAATGGCCCCGACCTGGACGAGGACGCCCGCGCGGCGCTCGCCGCCCGCATCCGGGCACGGCCGCAGGACTGGGCGGGGCAACTGCCGGTGGCGCCCTCCACCGCCCCGCTGTGGCGTGATGGCCGGGTGGAGCCCCGGCCCCTGGTGGTCCGCGCCTTCCTGTGCGCCGCCAGCGACGGCGGCTGGACGGTCATGCCCGGTGGCCTGGTGCGCATCAGCGCCGATGCCCGCCACGCCGCCGTTTCCCTGCAGGAGGGGGCGGGCTCCAAAGATCTGTGGATCGTCGGGGCGCAGCCGACCGGCCCCGTCCGTCGCCTGGCGGCCGGGCCGCCGGATGGCGCGCGCGAGCCCAGCCCCGTCCCGGGCAACCTGCCCAGCCGCGCGGCCGACCACCTGTTCTGGGTGGGCCGCTACGCCGAGCGGGCCGCCGCCGCCGTGCGCCTGCTGCGCAGCGCCGCCGTGCGCCTGTCCGACGACAGCCGCCCGGCTGCGCGCGAGGAGTTGGCCCCCCTGTTGCGCCTGATGGGCCGCGCCACCCTGATTCCGCAGGAGATCGCCCAGTTGCCTGACAGCGACGCCGTGCGCGGCATGCGCCAGGCGCTGGAGATCGCTGTCGACCCCGCCAACCCGGGCAGCCTGGTGGCCACCACCGGCCGCCTGCGCCGCGCCATGGGCAGCGTGCGCGACCGGCTGCCCCTGGACAGCCGCCAGATCCTGGGCCGCCTGGACGTGCTGGGGGCCGGACTGGCCAAGGCCGACCGCGCCGCCCTGGCCGTGCTGCTGGGCGATTTCAGCCAGGTGCTGGCGGCGCAGACGGGGCTGGAACTGGACAGCATGCCGCGCGGCGCCGGCTGGCGCTTCCTGGTCCTGGGCCGCCGGCTGGAACGCGCCATCGACGCCGTGGAGCGGCTGCAAGCCAGCGGCATCACCAACGACCGTTCCGACGCCGCCACGCAGGAGGTTCTGCTGGAATTGGCGGAGGCCGGCCCGGCCTACCGCGAGCGCTTCCCCGTGGGCGTGCAGCGTGAGGCGGCCTTGAGCCTGCTGCTGACGGACCCGGAGCATCCGCATTCCCTGCTTTTCCAGTTGGAAACCTTCCGCCGCCAGGTGTCGCGCCTGCCCTCCCTGCCCGCCTTCGGCATGGGCGGCGGTGAAGACCCGCTGACCCGCCTGGGCGAGCTGGTGGCCCAGGCCAGCTACCGCCTGCAGGATCTGGCCCTGACCCGGGACATGGCGCTGCTGAGCGCCACCCTGTTCCAGTTGGGGTGGGCGCTGCCGGACATGTCGAACCTGCTGTCGCAAGCCTATTTCAGCCATGTCCACGCCCGTGCCGCCTGACCAGCCCCCCGCCTTGGCCTCCGCCACCGCTTCCCCGGGGGCGCCCATCCGTTACCGCTGCCGCCATACCACGCGCTACAGCTACACGGTGCAGGTCGTCTCCTCCCAGCTCATCACCCATCTGGGGCCGCGCGAGGTGCCGGGCCAGCGGGCGCGGGTCGTCGCGCTGACGGTCACGCCCACGCCCGCTGTCGTGGCGGACCGGCTGGACTGGCTGGGCAACCCCACCCGGTATGTCGCCATAGACACGCCGCACCTGGAATTGTCGATGACCGTGGATCTGGACGTCACCCTGACGCCGCGGCCAGCCCCCGACCTGACGGCCACGCCGGCATGGGAGGAAATCGCGGCCCAGGCGCCGGCCAACCTGGTGGTGGCGGAATTCATCGAGGCGTCGCCGCGCCTGCCGCAGCCCAGCCCGGAACTGGCGGCCTTCGCCGCCGCGAGCTTCCCGGCCCGCCGGCCCGTCGGTGCCGGTGCCCGCGACCTGACGCGCCGCATCCACGACAGCTTCACCTTCGACGCCACCGCCACCAGCGTGGGCACCCCGGTGGCGGAGGCGCTGGCCCTCAGGCGCGGGGTTTGCCAGGATTTCGCCCATGTCATGATTGGCGCCTTGCGCGCCCTGGGCCTGCCCGCCCGCTACGTCAGCGGCTATCTGCGCACCCTGCCGCCGCCGGGCCAGCCGCGCCTTCAGGGGGCGGACGCAAGCCACGCCTGGGTTCAGGTGTGGTGTGGGCCCGATGCCGGCTGGGTCGACATGGACCCGACCAACGACACGCTGGTCGACCGCAACCACATCACCCTGGCCTATGGCCGCGACTATGACGATGTTTGCCCCTTGCGCGGCGTCATCCTGGGCGGTGACGCGCATGCCCTTCATGTCAGCGTCGATGTGGAGGAGGTGACGGATGACCCGCCCGCCCTCATCCAGGCGCAAAGCCAAGGCATGGGCCAAGACTGGAATGGGGCGATGATGCAGACCCAAACACAGTCATGCTGCCCAACAGGGGTAACTGACTGATACGAACACACCCTGTATACAGGGGGCCGGCGCATAAATGAGGGCCGGCGAACGAGGGCCGGCTGGGAGGATCACCCCATGACCATGGACGGCCCCAACCCCAAGGTGGACGCCTATCTGGACAGGGCCGGACAGTGGCGGGATGAACTGACCCGGCTGCGCGCCATCGCGCGGGACTGCCCGGTCGTGGAAGACTTCAAGTGGGGCCACCCCTGCTACACCGCCGATGGCGCCAACATCGTGCTGATCCATGGCTTCAAGGACTATTGCGCCTTGTTGTTCTTCAAGGGCTCGCTCATGAGCGACCCCAACGGCATTCTGGTCCAGCAGACGGAGAATGTGCAGGCCAGTCGCCAGATTCGCTTCACCAGCGGCGGGGAGATCGCCCAACTGGCCCCCACGCTGAAGGCCTACATCCTGGAGGCCATCGCCGTGGAGCGGGCCGGGCTTAAGGTGGCGTTCAAGCCGACGGCGGATTTCACCATGGTCGAGGAATTCCAGGAAAGGCTGCGCGACGACGCGGTGCTGAAGGCGGCGTTTGAGGCGCTGACACCCGGCCGGCAGCGCGGCTATCTCCTGCACTTCGCCGCCGCCAAGCAGGCCAAGACCCGGGTAGCGCGCATCGCGAAATGCGCGCCCCTGATCCTGGCGGGCAAGGGGCTGACCGATTAGTTGTCCGCCATGATGCGGGCCCGCAGGTCGGCATGGGTCAGACGCAAGGCGTTCTCCGGCACTTCGCACCAGGTGCCGATGATGTCGCCGGCGATGTAATGGAACCCGGCGCCATCGGCGTAAGAGGCCATGTGACTGGTGTCCACGCCCTCCACCCCCGGCCGCAAGCGCAGGCGCAAGGCCTCATGGGCGAAGTGCGACAGCTCCGGCCCCCAGCGTTTGGGGGCGGCGCCGGGTGGTAGTTGGATCGAGGCGATATAGACGCCCGCCGCCGCCAGGGCCGCCAGATCATGGAGATCGTCCACAGTGGCGATGACCACGCGGCTGAACTGCCGGAGCAGGGTGACGATCTCCGTGGCGCGGCCGACCGGCACGCCATGGGGAAGGCCGTAGACCTGGAAGGTCAGGAAAGCCGCCAGCTCCTTGGGGATCGCCTGCAGGGCCGCCAGATACTCCCGCCGGCGGGTGGGACCGGCCAGCGTCTCGAAATGCACGGGCACCGACAGGAAGCAGCGGAACTGGTTGCGGTACAACTCGCCATAGACCTCCATGGTCTGGCGCAGGACCGTCAGATCCAGGGTCAATATCTGCTGCGGCTCATGCGGGTCGGCGGCGCAGTCATAGCCCCAGAGCGGCTGGCGACCCCGCCGCGGGCGCTTGGCGCGCACCTGGTAGATGGACAGCACCTCTTTGCGCACATCCCAGATGGGGCGGTAGACGATCTCCACCGGCTCCTCTGCCGGGGCATCAAACCCTTGCCATGGATTGTTCGCCTTGTCGGCGCCAGCCCCCGGCCCCTGCGACGGGGGGGCTTGCAACGCCGCCCCCATCAGCATGTCCCGCAGACTATTGCTGTGAAACAGCAGTTCGCCCCCGACCTCCTGCACGGCGGAATGAACGCGCACGGTCGCGGTGTCGACATCGCCCAGCAGCAGGCGCTGCAACTGCTCCACCAGCTTGGCGCAGATCAGGCCCGCCTCCGTCCGGCCCAGTTGGGCGAAGACGACGATGTAAGCCTCCTCACCGAACCGGAACCATGCGTCCTTGGGGTTCAACATCTGGCCCAGCAGGCGCTCGGCCAACATATGGACGCGATCCGACACCAGGGGCCAGCGCTCGCCCAGCCGGGCATGTAGACTTTCCAGGCCCACCATGTGCAGGCTGCCGGCACAGGCCTGGGTCTGTGCCTGAAAGATGGCGCGCAGCTTGGGCGCGGCTTCGGTGAAATGCCCGCCACCCGGCTCTTGTGGTGCAGTTCCGTCCATGACCCACCGCCTGACCTAACCGTTATTTCAGGATAAGGGTGGCGCAAAGACCTTAAAAAAAACTTGCCAAAGGACGGCCCACTACTTTTGGTTATTATCCGCGATACGCCACCAGCACCGCCCCCGCCGCGATCAGGGCCACGCCCAGCCAGTTGGGCCCACTCAGCCGCTCCCCCAGGAACAGCGTCCCGAACAGGGCGACCAGCACCACGCTCATCTTGTCGATGGGCGCCACCCGCGCCGCCTCTCCCAGCTTCAGCGCCCGGAAATAGCAAAGCCAGGATCCGCCGGTGGCCAAGCCTGACAGCACCAGGAACAGATAACTGCGGGCGGACACGGTGCCGGGCGCCTGCCACTGCCCGGTAATGGGCAATAGGGCGGCGATGACCAGCAGGATCACCGCCGTCCGAACCAGGGTGGCGAAATCGGAATTCACCCCCTCCACCCCCACCTTGGCCAGGATGGCGGTCAGGGCCGCGAAGACGGCCGACAGCAGGGCCCAGAATTGCCAGCTGAGAGGAGCTGAGGTCATCGGCGTCCTTGGGCTTGCGGGTTCGTTTCCGATGGATCATGTGAGTGCATCATACCCCCGCAAAAAACGGAAACACTCTCCAACATCTGCATGGTTGACGGCGGGCCGCCCGCATGCTGATAGTCGCGGAAATTCGACATGGCTGCCCGCGGCCGGCCTTGATCCTTAAAAACAGTCCCTGGCCCGCGGCCCGGGGGCGGATGTAACGGCGTCCGCATGTCCCCGTTTTCCGCAGAGGCGGGGCGGACGGGCGCTTTCAGGGAACACCCATGTTCGATATCGCCAGTGTTGATTGCACCGTGTCCACGGCCCCGGCCGAGTTCGTGCGTTCCATGCACGAGACCGGCTTCGCCGTGCTGCGCAACCACCCCATCGATCCCGCGCTGATCGACCGCGTGTACAAGGAATGGGCGGCGTTCTTCGCGTCCGAGTCCAAGATGGACCACCTGTTCTCGCCCGAGACTCAGGACGGCTATTTCCCCTTCCGGTCGGAAAACGCCAAGGACAGCCCCATCAAGGACCTGAAGGAATTCTATCACGTCTACCCCAACCGCCCCCTGCCGGCGGGCGTGAAGGAGGCGACGGAGGCCATGTACGCCGCCCTGACCCAGCTGGGCGCCGACCTGCTGGGCTGGCTGCAGCAGCACACGCCGGATGGGGTGAAGGCGAAGTTCTCCGTCGCCCTGCCGGACATGATGGTCGGCAGCACGCAGAGCCTGTTCCGCGTGCTGCACTACCCGCCCCTGGCCGACGGCTTCGAGCCCGGTGCCGTGCGCGCGGCGGCACATGAGGACATCAACCTCATCACCCTGCTGGTCACGGGCAGCGAGCCCGGCCTGCAGGCCAAGGACACCGCCGGCAACTGGCACGACGTGCCCTGCGACGCCGGCATGATCGCCGTCAACGGCGGCGACATGCTGAAGGAGGCGTCGGGCGGCTACTTCCCGGCGACCACCCACCGCGTGGTGAACCCGCCGCCGGAGCACAACGTCTCCCGCTATTCCATGCCCATGTTCCTGCACCCCCGGCCGGACGTGCGCCTCAGCGACGCTTACACAGCGGGTGAGTACCTGGACCAGCGGCTGCACGAGATCGGCCTGAAGAAGTGATGCCCCATGCCGCCGGGCCGGTGGCCTGGGGCGCATGGTTCGGTGTAGGAAGGGGGGCCATCCGGCCCCCTTTCGCTTTTCCGGGACCAGCCCATGACCGACCGCCCGTCCGCGACCGCCCCCATCGACCGCCTGCTGGCCATCATGGCCAAGCTGCGTGACCCCGACGGCGGTTGCCCCTGGGATCTGGAACAGGACTTCCCCACCATCGCGCCGCACACCATCGAGGAGGCGTATGAGGTGGCAGACGCCATCGAGCAGGGCGACATGCCGGCATTGAAGGAGGAACTGGGCGACCTGTTGTTCCAGGTGGTGTTCTACGCCCAGATGGCCAGCGAGCGCGGCCTGTGGAACTTCAACGACATCACCACGGCGCTCAGCGACAAGATGGTGCGCCGCCATCCCCATGTGTTCGGTGAGGAGGTCGGCGCCGTGGCCGACGCCACCGACCAGGTGAAGAACTGGGAAGCCCAGAAGGCGGGGGAGCGCGCGGCCAAGGCCGCCGCCAGCGGCGCCAAGGCCTCCGCCCTCGACGGCGTCATCAGCGGCCTGCCGGCCCTGACCCGGGCGGTGAAGCTGCAGAAGCGCGCCGCCCGCGTGGGCTTCGACTGGACCCAGGCCAAGGAGATCCTGGACAAGATCGAGGAGGAGATTGGCGAGTTGCGGGCGGAGATGGAGCACGCGGTGCCGGAGAAGGCCCGCATGCAGGATGAACTGGGCGACCTAGTGTTCGCCCTGGCCAACCTGGCCCGCCACATCGACGTGGATCCCGAAACCGCCCTGCGCGGCACCAACGCCAAGTTCGAGCGGCGCTTCCGCCAGATCGAGGCCTGGCTGGCCGAGGGTGGCCGGGGGCCCGCCGATGCGACCTTGGATGAAATGGAAGCCCTGTGGCAGAAGGCCAAGGGCCTGGAACGCTGAATCAAATAAGGAGGCAGTCTGATGAGTTACGCCCCGCCCCACATCCCCGGCATCGTCCTGATCTCCGGGGCCACCGGTGACTTCGGCACCGCCTTCGCCCGCCGCTTCGCGGCCCTGGGCAGCCGCCTCATCCTGACCGGCCGCAATACGGAGAAGCTGAAGGCCCTGGCCGACAGCCTGGACGTGCCCACCCACACCCTGGCCTTCGACGTGCGCGACCGCAAGGCCATGGAGGCGGCGGTGGCCAGCATCCCGGCGGAGTTCGCCGAGATCGACCTGCTGATCAACAACGCCGGCCTGGCCCTGGGCATGGAACCCGCCCAGAAGGCCAACCTAGACGACTGGGAGATCATGGTCGACACCAACGACAAGGCGTTGGCGATCATGACCGGCCTGATCCTGCCCGGCATGGTGGAGCGGGGACGCGGCCACATCATCAACCTCAGCTCCACCGCGGGCAGCTACCCCTACCCCGGCGGCCATGTCTATTGCGCCTCCAAGGCCTTCGTCACCCAGTTCAGCCTCAGCCTGCGGGCGGACCTGCTGGGCACCGGCGTGCGCGTGACCTCGGTGGAGCCGGGCATGGTGGAGACCAGCTTCAGCCTGGTGCGCTTCAAGGGCGACGCCGAGAAGGCCGCCAAGGTCTATGCCGACACCACGCCGCTGACGGCGGAGGATGTGGCGGAGTCGGTGACCTGGGCCGCCACCCTGCCCCCGCACTTCAACGTCAACCGCGTGGAGATCATGCCGACGGTCCAGGCGCCGGCCGGCCTGGCCGTGCATCGGTTTAAGAAAAGCTGACGTGACGCGCCCGGCGTGAAAGACCGGCCCGCCTTGGCACGCCGTCGTTTGTCTGAGAAGATGACGGCGATGGGGTCCAGGCGGGCCTTTTTCTTATGATCCATGGGGACCTGATGGCCGAGTTGCCGTTTTTCACCGTCATCGTGCCCACCCATAAGCGGGCGGTCCTGCTGCGCCGGACGCTTGCATCCATCAACGCCCAGCGGGATGGGGTGGGCGGGGTGGAGATCCTGGTGATCTCCGACGCCACCGATGGTGACACCGACGCCGCCTGCGCCGAACTGCTGACCCCCGCCGACATGTATGTCCGCCGCAACGGCCCCTCCGGCCCGTCGGCCAGCCGCAACATGGGGCTGGCGCTGGCCAAGGGCGCCTACATCCTGTTCCTGGACGACGACGACTCCTGGCACGACGGCTTCCTGCCGGCGCTGCGGGCCCAGCCGGCGGTGCAGCAGGGCCTGCCGGTCTATTTCAACTGCTCCATCGTGAATGAGCGCCGGGGGGCCGACGCCGCCATCCTGTCGGAAGGCGGGGCCGATCTGGCGGGCCGCCTGACCGATGAGATCTATCTGAAGAACCAGATCCCGGTCTGTTGCTTCGCCTTCCCCCGCGCCCTGCTGGCCGGCCTGAAGTTCGACGCGCACATGCGGGCGTATGAGGATTGGGAGTTCATGCTGGCCGTCTACGCCCGACAGAAGGCGGTGCATGTGCCCTTGATCGGGGCGCGCATCTTCAAGGACAGCGGCGCGGAATCGGAGCGGCGCGGCGTCAGCCAGCAGTCGCACGACTACAACGCCGTGTTCGACTACCTCTACGTCTATCGCCGCCATCCCGCCCCCAACGCCGATCTGGGGCAGCGGCGCGCCAGCCTGCTGAACAGCTTCAACATCCCCGTCACGGCGGAGATGGTGTGACCGTGGCGCACGATCTGGACGCGCTGCAAAGCCGCACCCTGTTCTGCCTGTGGACGGGGCATGAGGCGATGTCGGACGACCGCCTGCGGGCGCTGTGGACCATCTTCCGCAACACCGGCTGCGCCGTGGCCTTCCTGAACCGCGAAACGCTGGGCGACTGGGTGAAGCCGGAGCATCCGCTGCACCCCGCCTGGCCCCATCTCAGCGCCACGCACAAGGCGGATTACCTGCGCTGCTACCTCATGCACCATTACGGCGGCGGCTACACCGACATCAAGACCACGTCCAAGACCTGGGGGACGTTCTTCGACCAACTGGCCCAGTCCGACAAGCTGGCGCTGGGCTACCAGGAACTGCCCAACGGTGTCGCCCCCATCGAGGGTCCCCTGGGTGACGAGTTGCGCCGCGACTATGCCGACCTGATCGGTCTGTGCGCCTTCATCTTCCGCAAGGGCACGCCGCTGACCGCCGCCTGGCTGCAGCGGACGGAGGCGCTGCTGGACCGCAAGCTGCCGGAGTTGCGGCGCCACCCCGCCATCCACCCGCTGGACCGCCAGGGCATCCTGCTGCCGGACGGCACGCCCTCGCCCTATCCGCTGAAATGGACGGAGCTGCTGGGCGACATCTTCCATCCCCTGATCTATGAGTTCCGGGACCAAATCATCCAGGCGCCCATCCAGCCCGCCTTCACCCGTTACCGTTAGCTGGCGTTACCGTTAGCTGGCGGCACGGCGGCCGCCGTGCTGGTGCGGGCGTTCCAATCGGGGGCGTCGGCTCCGCCCAGGTGCTTCAGGAAAAAGCCATACTGCTTGCGCAGGGCGTAGCGGATGGGCCCGGTGGAGCGGCCGGCGGAGTGCCCCTCGCCCGGCACCACCAGCAGATCGAAGGTCTTGTCCGCCTTGATGAGGGCGTTCACCACCTGCATCGTGGACGACGGATCGACATTGTCGTCCAGCTCACCCACCACCAGGGCCACTTGGCCCGTCAGCCGGTGGGCGTTGTCGACGTTGGATGACCGGGCATAGCTTTCATCCACCGGCCAGCCCATCCACTGCTCGTTCCAGCTGATCTTGTCCATGCGGTTGTCATGGCAGCCGGCATAGCAGAAGGCGGCCTTGTAGAAGTCGCCGAAGAACAGCAGGGCGGCCAGCGAACTCTGCCCGCCGGCGGAACCGCCGTAGATGCCCACCCGGCTGATGTCCAATTGCGGATACTGCGCGGCGGCGGCCTGCCACCACTTGATGCGGTCCGGGAATCCGGAGTCCTTCAGGTTCTTCCAGCAGACGTCGTGGAAGGCCTTGGACCGGTTCATGGTGCCCATGCCGTCGATCTGGGCGACAACAAAACCCATTTCCGCCTGGGCCTGCATGCCGATGACCTTGTCGCCCCCGGCGTGGAAACCGAAAGGCCAGAAGGTCTTGGGCACGAAGCTGTCGTGCGGCCCGGCGTAGATGTTCTCGATCACCGGATAGCGCCGGCCGGGATCGAAGCCCAGGGGGCGGACGATGACGCCCCAGATGTCCGTCTTGCCATCGCGGCCCTTGGCCTTGAACACCTCCGGCGGGCGGAAGCCGGCAGCCAGCAGGCGGGTGATGTCGCCCCGCTCGATCTCCGCCACCAGCGACCGGTCGGCCGTGCGGCGCAACTCCATGACCGGCGGCTGATCGATGCGGGAATAGGTATCGACGTAATAGGCCAGGTCGTCGGACAGGCTGACGTCGTGATAGGCGTCGGCGCTGGTCAGCGGCACCAGGTTGAGACCGTCGAAATCCACGCGGTAATAGTGCTGGAAGTATGGGTCCTCGCCTGGCCGCATGCCACCGGCGGCGAAGTAGATCTGGCGCCGGTCGTCATCCACCCGGGCCACATGGCGCACCACCCATTCCCCCTTGGTGATCTGGGTCTTCACCTTCCCGGTGCGCCCGTCGATCAGGTACAGGTGGCTCCAGCCATCCCGCTCCGACAGCCAGATGACCTCAGCGGCGCCCTTTTTCACATCGTGGCGGAAGCGGCGTTCGTTGTTCACGAAGGTGGTGGCCGTCTCCGTCACCACGGCGCGGGGGGTGCCGGTGGCGGCATCGACCTCGATGACCCTTACCATCTGGTGGCCCCGCCGGGTGTACTCGAAGACCACCGTGGCGCTGTCGGCCCGCCACTCGAAATCCGTCATCAGGTAGGGGTTGGGGAACAGGGCGGCATCGATGGCCAACTGGCGTCCAGACGCCCCGGCGCGCGGAACATGGAACAGCACGGGCTGCTCCTGGTCCACGGCGTCACCCGGCTTGGGGGACAGCTGGGTGTGCAGCTTGGGTTCGATCTGGTCCTTGGGTGAGGATTCCACCTTGTGGACCTCGCGCCGGTACCCAGGCCGCACCCGGTAAAGGATCAGCTTCTGCGAGTCCGGCGACCAGGCGATGGTCTCGCCATCATAGAAATCGCCCTCGCTGCCGTCGGTGCTGAGCAGCGTCACCGTCCCGGTGGCGACGTCGCGCAGCGCCAGGTTCTGGTTCTGGATAAGGGCTTCCCACCGCCCGTCGGGGGAGCGTTTGGGCGCCGTGTCGCCGGGCTGGGTCAGGTCGCGCACCACGCCGAACCCCCGCGGGCGGCGCCCGCCCTCCTCCGCCTCCTGCTTGCAGGCGTAGTCCGACAGGCGACAGGACCAGTCCGCCTCGTCCCACTCGAAGGTCAGGGTCTGGCCATCGTCACTAAGCTCGGCCCGGTCGAAGGGCAGCCCCAGGCCGGTGAAGCTCCGCCCCGTGGCCTTGCCCAGTTCGGCCGCCAGCCGGTCATGATCGAAGGCGGGGGTTTTCCGCAATGTCGCCGCATCGACGATGACGAACTGGACGCCGCCCGGCAACGTCTTGCGGTACAGGAAGCCGCCGCTCTTGCCCACCCAATGGGCGGGCCAGGCGACATTCTCCGTCAGGCCCATCCAGCGGTCGCGCAAGGACAGCGCACGCTCGTAATCCGCCGCTCCCGGCACCGGCCCGGCGGCCGGTGCGGAGGCGCCGCCGGTGGGCAGCGATCCGGCGGGTCCCGCCGCCTGCCCGGCCGCCCGGGCGCCGACGGCATGGGCCGCCGCCGCGGCGGCAGGCAGGGCGGCGATGAACGAACGACGGTGCATGAACGGCTCCCCATTATCGGAACCGTCATTTAAGAATGTATACAATATCCGAACAAGGGGATTTTTAAGCGCCGTCCATGATGGGCGGGCGAACCGCGAGCCTAGCTGAGCTGTTCTTCCAGGCTGCGCGTGCGCGGTGTCATCTCATCGCCGGTGTGCTTGGTGGACGCTGGCTCGATCAACAGCACCCAGCACTCCTCCCGCGCCACGGGATTGTGGCGGACACCGCTGGGCACGGTCAGAAAATCCCCCTGGGCGAGATCGACCGGCCCGTCCTCGAACTCGATGCGCAGGGAGCCTTTCACGATATAGAAAAGCTCGTCCTCCCCATCATGCGCGTGCCAGACAAGCTCGCCCTTGAGCTTCGCGGCCTTGAGCAACTGGTTATTCACGCGACCGATCACCTTGGGCGACCAGTAATCGGTCACGCGCTCAAACGCGGCGGCAAGCGTGGTCGGGGACAGCATCAGGCCCTCCTGCATCGGAATATGGGTGAAACTTGGCCCTCGCCATCACTCGGCATCGGGCTCCATCCTGGCCCGCAGCGCCCGGATAAAGCCTTGCGGGTCATCAACGGCAAAGGCCACCGTGCTTACGGTCCGGGCGGGCCGCAGGAAGCGGCGGCGTACCTGCGGAACCGTCAAGGCCAGGGCGACATTGGGCGCCACCAGCCGGCTCACGTTTTCCGGTCCCTGGCGCGTCAGGCCGGCGGCCGGGCCGACATGGCCGATGCCGCCATAGGGAACCAACTGGTCGGCCATGAGACCGAAGCGCACGCGCACCCCCTGGGGTGTCAGCAGCACGGGACGCAGTCGAAAAGACTTGGTCAGTCCCAGCAGGTAAATGAACCCGATATCGCCCACGGCGAACAGGGCCAGCGCGGCCGTGCGATGGTGGATCCCCAGGGCCACATCCACCACGGCGATCTCCATGACCTGGGCCGCCAGCAGTCCGCCCATCAAGGGCGTCAGGTCCCGGTGATAGCTGAAGGGCTGACTGTCCGCCGGCACATCGGGTTTGGCCCCCCAGCGAAACAGAGCCAGGTGGAGCAGCGCCAGCTCCTTGGCCATAAGCCCGGCCAAGGGTTGCGGAACCAGGCAGGCAAGGCCGGCCTCCAAGCGCGACATTCCATCGGCCCGCCCGTCACCCGTCCCGCGCCAGATGCGCCAGGCGCCCACGGTCCCTAACAGCACATGGCCGCCGACCAACCCGGCCACACCCGCCACGGCCCAGGGCATGGCCCCCAGGGCCGTGCGCAAGGGCGGGGTGAGACCGAGCACGCCGCTGACGAGGCCGAAAGCGATGGCGGACATCATCGCGCGCGCGCCAGGCGGTCGACCCTGCCGCAGCCGCTCCGCCACGGCGAAGCTGGTGGCCAGGCTGTCGGCGGTGATCCACAGGAACAGCAACGCGGCCAAACCGGCATGCGCCGCCGCCCAGGGCGTACGGATGACCAGGGACGCCAAGGCGATGAGCGGAAAAGGCGCCAGGCGCACGAGCGGGATGAGGCCGGAATGAAACGCTTTCACCGCCATTTCCTGACTCCCCTATCCAAGAAACCCCACCCTGCCGCCAGTACCGGCGTCTTCGGCTCCCCTCACTCCACGTTGAACAACGTGGAATGCAGCGCGCGCCAACTTTCGGCGTCGGGGGCCATCAGCAGGCCGCCGACGCGGTCGGTGGGGCCATAGGGGCTGTCGTCCAGCTTGGCGGCATAACCGCCGGCCTCGGCATACAGGAAGGCGCCGGCGGCGTGATCCCAGGGCTTGATCATGTTGTTCAGGCTGAAATGCGCCTGGCCGGTCAGCAGGTCCAGGTAATCGTGGGCGGAGCAGCGCTGGGTATAGGCCTCGGCCACGCGTTCCCGCCGCTGGGTCAGCTGGCGGCGCATGTCGCTGTCGAAGAAGCGGATGTTGGCGATGCCGCGCATCTGCGCCACCGCCACGGGCGGCAGCGCGACGCAGCGGGTGCCGGGATCGGCCGCATCCACCCCGACCAGCCAGGCACCCTGCCCCAACCGTCCGCGCACGGTGCGCCGGCCCACCGGGTCATGGATCCAGCCGGCCACCGTGCGACCGTGGGCCGACAGCGCCACGATGACGCCGAAGCGGGGCTTGCCGGCCACGAAGTTGGCGGTGCCGTCGATGGGGTCCACGATCCAGACGGGATCGGCGCCCAGCAAGCGGTCCAGGACGGCGGCGTCGGCCGACACCGCCTCCTCCCCCACCACGGTGCTGCCGGGCAGAAAGGCCGTCAGGCGGGCGGTCAGGGCGCGTTCCGACGCCTCATCGGCCACGGTCACCAGATCGCCCGGTCCCTTTTCCCGCACGTCATCGCCCGCCAGATGCTGGAAGCGGGGCAGGATTTCCGTTTCGGCGACGGAACGGATCAGGGCATCGACGGCAGCCAGGTCGACGGGGGGCAGATCGGGCACAGGCAGGGGCGCGGTCATGGGACACATCTATGGTTGGCGGCGGCAGCGTGCCCCCTAGCAATAGAATCGATAGGCCAAACCATAAAGCCCCAAAAAGGAAAAGGGCCGCCCCCTGGATGAACCAGGAGGCGACCCCCTCCACAAACAAGGCCGGAAAGCCGGGCCCTGGGAATGGCAAGGCTTAGAAGCCCATGCCACCCATGCCGCCCATGCCACCCATCCCGCCGCCCATGCCACCTTCCGGCAGGGCCGACTTGGGCTCGGGCTTCTCGGCCACCATGGCTTCGGTGGTGATCAGCAGGCCGGACACGGACGCGGCATGCTGCAGGGCGGTGCGGACCACCTTCGTCGGGTCGATGACGCCGAAGGCGAACATGTCACCGAACTCACCGGTCTGGGCGTTATAGCCGAAGGCCGCGTCGTTGTTGTCCAGCAGCTTGCCGACAACGATGGAACCGTCGGTGCCGGCGTTGAAGGCGATCTGACGGACCGGCGACTGCAGGGCCTTGCGGATGATGTCCACGCCCACGCGCTGGTCGTCGTTGGCCGGCTTCACATTGGCCAGCGACCGGGTGGCGCGCAGCAGGGCGGTGCCGCCGCCGGCCACCACGCCCTCTTCCACCGCGGCGCGGGTGGCGTGCATGGCGTCGTCAACGCGGTCCTTGCGCTCCTTCACCTCGACCTCGGTGGCGCCGCCGACGCGGATGACGGCAACGCCGCCCGCCAGCTTCGCCAGACGCTCCTGCAGCTTCTCACGGTCGTAGTCCGAGGTAGTCTCCTCGATCTGCGCCTTGATCTGGCCGATGCGGGCCTCGATGTCAGCCTTGGCGCCGACGCCGTCCACGATCGTGGTCGCGTCCTTCGTGATCACCACCTTCTTGGCGGTGCCCAGCATGTCCAGCGACACGTTCTCGAGCTTGATGCCCAGGTCTTCGGAGATGACCTGGCCGCCGGTCAGGATGGCCATGTCTTCCAGCATCGCCTTGCGGCGGTCGCCGAAGCCCGGGGCCTTCACGGCGGCGATCTTCAGGCCGCCGCGCAGCTTGTTCACCACCAGGGTGGCCAGCGCCTCGCCTTCCACGTCTTCCGACACGATCAGCAGCGGACGGCTGCTCTGCACGACGGCCTCCAGGACCGGCAGCAGGGGCTGCAGGCTGCCCAGCTTCTTCTCGTGCAGCAGGATGTACGGGCTTTCCAGCTCGGCCGTCATCTTCTCCGCGTTGGTCACGAAGTACGGCGACAGGTAGCCGCGGTCGAACTGCATGCCCTCGACGACTTCCAGCTCGGTGTCGAAGCTCTTGGCCTCTTCCACCGTGATGACGCCCTCGTTGCCGACCTTGTCCATGGCCTTGGCGATCATCTCGCCGATCTCGGCTTCGCCGTTGGCGGAGATGGTGCCGACCTGGGCGATCTCGCCGGAGGTGGAAACCTTGCGCGACTGGCCTTTCAGGTCGTCGACGATGGCGGTCACCGCCAGGTCGATGCCGCGCTTCACGTCCATCGGGTTCATGCCGGCGGCCACGGCCTTCACGCCCTCGCGCACGATGGCCTGGGCCAGCACGGTGGCGGTGGTGGTGCCGTCACCGGCGACGTCGTTGGTCTTCGAGGCCACTTCGCGCACCATCTGGGCGCCCATGTTCTCGAACTTGTCGGCCAGCTCGATCTCCTTGGCGACGCTGACGCCGTCCTTGGTGATGCGCGGGGCCCCGTAGCTCTTGTCCAGGACCACGTTGCGGCCCTTGGGGCCCAGGGTCACCTTCACGGCGTCGGCCAGGATGTCCACGCCGCGCAGCATGCGGTCACGGGCATCCGTGTTGAACTTCACGTCCTTGGCAGCCATTTTTAATTCCTTTTTCGTTTTCCCTCAGGCGCCGGCGGCCACATTCGTGGCCTTGGCTATCCTCGATTTCCAGTCCGCCTGCGGCTCCCCAGAAATCTCCGGCGCCCACGGTCGTGGGCTACGGCATGAGGTTGCCTCATGCCGCTGTTCTTATTCCAAAACGCCGAGCAGGTCGGACTCGCGCATGATCAGCACGTCCTTGCCGTCGATCTTGGCCTCGGTGCCGGACCACTTGCCGTACAGCACCTTGTCGCCGGCCTTCACGCTCAGGGCGACGATCTCGCCCTTCTCGTTGCGGGCGCCGCTGCCCACAGCCAGGACTTCGCCCTGCTGGGGCTTTTCCTTGACGGTGTCGGGGATGATGATGCCGCCAGCGGTCTTCTGATCCTGCTCGATGGGCCGGATCACCACACGGTCGTGCAGGGGCCTGAAACTCATTTGGAACCTCCAGGGATGGGCGCCGGCCCCTTCTCATGAAGCGGGCCGGCGTCGGGTGGCCGGCACCTTAGCCCAACCGCCAAGGCGGCGGGAAGCAAGGGATGCGCGGCTGAGGGCGGAATGCCGACGGGATGGCGGGTTAGGACACCTGGACCTGTCTGTCCGGGGCAACCCGTTCGGTGAGCGGCGGGGTCTCCGTCACGGAACAGGCGGGAAAGCGGTCACGGAAACGGGCCACGTCCGCCGGCTCCAGCGCCACCGTCAGGTGGGCGTTGTCGTCGTCGTCCTCGCGCTCCGTCACCTCGCCCTTGGCATAGAGCCAGGCCATGGCGGCGCCATCGCTGACCGGAACACGGACCTTCACCACGTCGCGGCCCGCCACCATGCGGCGGTCCAGGACGTTGAACAGGCTCTCCAGCCCCTCCCCGGTCAGGGCCGACACCGCCACCAGGCCATCGGGCCGGCGGCTCTGGCGCACCAGGGCGTCGCGGTCCAGCGGCGGCAGCTTGTCGATCTTGTTCAGGACCTCCACCACCCGCGGATCGGTCTCGACATCGATCCCCAGTTCGCCCAGCACCGACTCCACGTCGGCGCGCTGCGCCTCGCTGTCCGGATGGGCGGCGTCACGCACGTGCAGGATGATGTCGGCGGCCAGCACCTCCTCCAGGGTGGCGCGGAATGCTTCCACCAGATGGTGGGGCAGGTCGGAGATGAAGCCCACCGTGTCCGACAGGATGATCTTGCGGCCGGACGGCAGGACGATGGACCGCATGGTGGGGTCCAGCGTGGCGAACAGCAGATCCTTGGCGAACACGTCGGCCCGCGCCATGCGATTGAACAGCGTGGACTTGCCGGCGTTGGTGTAGCCGACCAGGGCCACCACCGGATAAGGCACGCGCTCGCGCGCCTTGCGATGCAGGCCGCGGGTGCGCCGCACCTCCTCCAGTTCCGCCTTCAGCTTGATGATGCGGTCGCCGATGAGGCGGCGGTCCATTTCCAGCTGGCTTTCGCCAGGGCCGCCGAGGAAGCCGAAACCACCGCGCTGCCGCTCCAAGTGGGTCCAGGACCGCACCAGGCGGGAACGCTGGTAGGTCAGCGCCGCCAATTCCACCTGAAGCTGGCCTTCCCGGGTGCGCGCCCGCGCCCCGAAAATCTCCAGGATCAGGCCGGTGCGATCGATGACCTTGGCCTTGAGGTCGCGCTCCAGGTTGCGCTGCTGCACGGGCGATAGCGCGTGGTCCACCACGACCAGGCCAATACCCTGCTCGGCGATGCGCTGGGCGGCCTCCTCCAGATAACCACCGCCCAGCAGGGTGGCGGGCTTGGGCCGCGTGACGCGCACGCACTCGGCCGCCACCACGTCAAGCTCAATGGCGGCGGTCAGGCCGACCGCTTCCTCAAGCCGGGATTCGGGGCTGCGTTTATCGTCGAGGTCTTCACGTAAAATGGGATGGATCACCAGGGCGCGCCGGGCGGATTGCTCCACCGGCGGCGCCTCTGGCCTATCGGAAAGGGGGGCGGACACATCCGCCGGACGATCCGTCACAGCGCCGCCGTCCTTTCCGTCAACCGGCCTGGCCGTCCCAATGCGGGACGGGGCCGACTGGTCACGCGTATCAATCGTGGTCGCCTTCCTTGGCCGACTCGAACAACTGGATGGGGTGCGCCGGCATCACGGTCGAGATCGCATGCTTGTAGACCAGCTGCGAATGGGCGTCCCGGCGCAGAAGCACCGAGAAATTGTCGAACCAGGTGATGATGCCTTGCAGCTTCACGCCGTTGACGAGGAAGACCGTCACAGGGGTCTTGTTCTTCCGCACATGGTTCAGAAACACGTCCTGAACGTTTTGCGACTTTTCGGACATTGCATGCCTCGCTCTTTATTGCGGGCTCCCTAGGGAGAGCCCGGGGGGGTGCCTTTTCGGCGGTTATGGAGCCGTGCGTCAAAATGCCGGCGACCCCGGGCACATCCCGGAGCGTCCGCCATCCTAGCACAGGAACTGATATGGGGTGCTAGAGCGCATCCACCAAGGTGCAAAGTTCGTCGCAGCCAGGGAAGTGGCGCAAGGGGGGGAAAGCGCCCAAGGCGCCCTCGCCATGCGGGGTAGCCCCGACCATCACCGGCACACAGCCGGTACGATGGGCGCATTCCATGTCAATGTCGGCATCGCCCACGAACCAGACATCCGGCCCGGGCGTCATCCCCGACGGCTTCAGCGCCAGGTGGACGGGTGCCGGGTGCGGCTTGTCGGCTTCGGCATCGCCCGCCCCGACCAAAGCGCCGCACCAGCGGTCCCAGCCCAGGGCCCCAGCCTCGGTGCGCAGGAAACGGCCGGTCTTGTTGCTGACCACGCCGACATAGACGCCACGGGCGGCCAGCCTTTCCAGCAGCCTGCCCGCCCCGCTCAGCGGGTCGAGGTATTCCAGGTGGTGGGCCTCGAAGTGGGCGTAGAAGATGTCCCGCGCCCGTTCCCACCCGTCACCGAACAGGGCGGGAAAGGCGTCGCGCAAGCTCTGGCGCACGCGGGTGTAGCTTTCCTCCAGTGTCCAGGTGGGCAGGCCGAAGGCGTCCAGCGCCGCGTTGGTGGCGGCATGGACGCAGCGCCAGTTGGTCACCAAGGTGTTGTCCCAGTCGAACAGCACCGCCCTGGGGAGTGCCAGGGGCGGCACGGCCACGGCCGAGGTGGACACGGTGTCGCGCACGCTCACGACCTGGCCGCCACCGGGTCGGCCACGCCGACATGCGCCAGATAGGCCTGGCGCAAGCGCCGGCCCAACGGCCCCGGCATGCCATCGCCCACCGGCCGGCCATCGATGCGGGTGACGGGGATGCAGAAGGTGCTGGCGCTGGAGATCAGGGCCTCGCGCGCGGCGTAGGCCTCCTCCACCGTGAACGCCCGCTCCTCGAACGGGATGCCCGCCGCCTCTGCCTCCGCCAGCAGCGACAGGCGGGTGATGCCGTTCAGGATGCGGTTGCTGGCCGCCCGGGTGACCAGCACGCCCGCCTGGGTGACGATCCAGGCGTTGCTGGAGCAGCCTTCCGTGACCGTGCCGTCGGGGTCCACCTGCCATGCCTCGAAGGCGCCCGCCTCCGCCGCCTGCTGCTTGCCCAGCACCTGGGGCAGCAGCGCCACCGACTTGATGTCGCGCCGGGCCCAGCGGATGTCGGGGATGGTGATGACGGAAACACCCTTCTCCAGGTGCTGCGGCGCGTTGAACTTCGTGGCGCGGCAGGTGACCACCAGCGTGGGCGCCGGATCGACCGGGAAGCGGAAATCACGCGGCGCCTCACCCCGGGTGATCTGGACATAGAGCAGGCCGTTGCGCACCCGGTTGCGGCGCGCCACCTCGCGCATGACGAAGCGCAGGCTCATGGGGTGCATGGGCCAGGGCAGGTCCAACTCGTTCAGCGAGCGGGACAAGCGGGCCAGGTGGCCATCCTCGTCGGCGAAGACGCCATCGACCACCGACACCACCTCGTAAACGCCGTCGGCGAACTGGAAACCCCGATCCTCGATATGGACATGGGCGTCGCCGTGCGGAACGTAGCGACCGTTGACATAGGCTGTCCGCGGCATGGGATGAACCTCATCTAAAATCTTAAGCGCAGGCAAAAACTGACACTACGTCAGTCAATTGCGCGTTATTCCTCACCCTTTCCATCACCCCGGTCATTGCCATGAACCCCCAGCGACTTCAGCTTGCGGTGCAGGGCCGACCGTTCCATCCCCACGAAGGAGGCGGTACGGGAGATGTTGCCGCCGAAGCGGGTGACCTGGGCCAGCAGGTATTCACGCTCGAACACCTCGCGGGCGTCGCGCAGCGGCAGGGACATGATCTCCCCGCCCTTTTCCCAGCGCAGCACCGTCGGCGTGATGGAACCGATTTCCGGCGGCAGCATGTCGGCGCGGATGGGCTCATCCGGGTCGCCCGGCACCATGATCAGCAGCCAATCCATGACGTTGCGCAGCTGGCGCACGTTGCCCGGCCATTCATAGGCCTGCAACGCCGCCATGGCGTCCTCACCCAGGATGCGCTGTGGCAAGCCCGACGCGGTGGCGGAGCGCTGCAGGAAATAGCGCGCCAGCAGCGGGATGTCCTCCCGCCGCTCGCGCAGGGCCGGCACCTTCAGCGGCACCACCGCCAGGCGGTAATACAGGTCCTGGCGGAACTGCCCGGCCTCGATTTCCGCCGCCAGGTCGCGGTTGGTGCTGGCGATGACGCGGACATCCACCTCCACCCGGGTACTGCCGCCCACACGCTCGAACGTCTGTTCCTGGAGCACGCGCACGATCTTGCCCTGGGTTTCCAGCGGCATGTCCGCCACCTCGTCCAGGAACAGGGTGCCGCCGTGCGCCTGCTCGAAGGTGCCGACCTTGCGGCCGGCGCCGTCGATGGCATGCTCCGTCCCGAACAGCTCCACCTCCAGCCGGTCGGGCCGCATGGTGGCACAGTTCAGCGCCACGAAGGGGCCATCGGCCCGACGGGAGTGTTCGTGGATGATGCGGGCCACGATCTCCTTGCCGCTGCCCGGCGGGCCGCTGACCAGGACGCGGCTGCCGGTGGGCGCCACCTTGTCCAGCGACTGGCGCAACTGGTTGATCAGCAGCGACCGGCCGATCAGTTCCACCTCGCCACCGGCGCGCAGACGCAGTTCCCGGTTCTCGCGCCGCAGGCGGGCCGCCTCGATGGCGCGCTCCACCAGCAGCAGCAGGCGGTCGGACTTGAACGGCTTTTCGATGAAGTCGTAGGCACCCTTCTTCAGGGCCGCCACCGCCGTTTCGATGGTGCCGTGGCCGCTGATCATCACCACCGGCACGTCAGGGTGGTCCCGCTTCATCTCATCCAGGATCTGCAGGCCGTCCAGGCGGCTGCCCTGCAACCAGATGTCCAGGATGATCAGGCTGGGGCGGCGGGCGGCGACGGCGGCCAGGGCCTGGTCGGCGTCCGCCGCCTCCCGGGTCTTCATGCCCTCATCCTCCAGGATGCCAGCGATCAGCATCCGGATGTCAGCCTCGTCATCGACGATCAGAATATCATGCGCCATGGGTCAACGCCTTTGGAGTCAAACGCCTTTTTAGGCACTGGTGCCGGTAGCCGGGACCGGGCTGGCGGTCGCGTCCGCGTCTTGCGGGGCGGCCGCCTGAATGAGCGGTAGCATGAGGGTGACGCGGGCGCCGCCCCCGGGGTTGTCATCCAGCCCCAGGGTGCCGCCGTGGTCCTCCAGGATCTTCTTCACGATGGCCAGACCCAGCCCCGTGCCCTTGGCCCGGGTGGTGACGTAGGGTTCGGTCAGGCGGTCGCGGCCCTCGTGCGGCAATCCCTTGCCATTGTCGGCAATGGTCAGGACGATATGGTCGTCCATGCCCTCCACCTTCAGGGTGATGTGGCCGGGCGGGCCCTCGCGGCCGATGACGGCATCCTCCTCCATCCGGCCCTCGATAGCCTCCATCGCGTTCTTCAGCAGGTTGGTCAGGGCCTGGGATATCTGCCGCCCGTCGCATTCCACCTCGATCCGCTGGGGCGGCAGGATGCTTTCGAACTTGATGGCGGTCTGGGCCGCCGCCTGCAGGAACACGGCCTGGCGGCACAGCTCCTGGATGTTCTGCGGCTTCATCACCGGCGTCGGCATGCGGGCGAAGGCGGAGAACTCATCCACCATGCGGCCGATATCGTCGACATGGCGGACGATGGTGTCCGTCATCGCCTTGAAGGTTTCCGGATCGCTCTGGATTTCCTTGAGGTACTTGCGCCGCAGGCGCTCCGCCGACAGCTGGATGGGGGTCAGCGGATTCTTGATTTCATGGGCGATGCGGCGGGCCACGTCCGCCCAGGCCGCCTTGCGCTGCGCCGACAGCAGTTCCGACACGTCGTCGAAGGTGATGACAAAGCCGCGGATACCGTTGGCGCTGGTGTCGGCGGCCACCCGCACCAACAGCGTGCGCTGGGTGTTGCCTCGGCGGATCTGCACCTGCGCCTCCACCAGGCGCGACGGGCGCCGGCGGATGGCGGACATCAACTCCTCCAGCTCCGGCACCACCGCCAGGATGTCGCGGCCCACCATCTCATGCAGGTCGGGGATGTCCAGCAACTGGGCGGCGGACTGGTTGGGCAGGTTGATGAAGCCCTGCTCATCCAGACCGATGACGCCGGCCGACACGCCCGCCAGCACCGCCTCGGTGAAGCGGCGGCGCAAGTCCAGCTGGCGGTTGGCTTCCACCAGGTCGCTGCGCTGGGACGACAACTGGCTGGTCATGCGGTTGAAGGCGCGGCTGAGGGAGGTCAGCTCATCCTCCGGTCCGGGGAGCGTCTCGGGCACGCGGGCGTTCAGGTCGCCGGTGCGGATGCGCTCCGCCGCGATGATCAGCGCGCTGATGGGGGTGATCAGCGCGTTGGCGAAGTTCAGGCCGGCCCAGATGGCCACCAGCAGCAGCAGCAGCGAGACGACGATGAAGATCAGCATCATCTTCGTCTGAAGGCCGAAGCGCTGCCCCTCCAGCTCGGTATATTCATGCACGGCGGTCTGGGCGGCGGTCATGTGTTCCATGACCTTGGCCTCCACCGGCCGCCCCAGCAGCAGGAAGATGTCGAAGTCCGGATCGAGGCGGATCAGCGCGGTGATGCGCTTGTCGGCCTCGTTGAACTCCACATCCACATCGCCCTTGCGAGCCTTTTCCATGCGCTCCTTGGGGAAGGCCTCCGCCTGGAAGACCGAGCCCAGGGTGTAGCTGCCGTATTGCCGTCCCTGCCCGTCGAAGATCACCGCCTCGGTGAAGGAGCGCTGGAACGACTCGTTGCGCAGGAAGGAGTAGAGGTACAGCGGGTCCAGGGTGATCAGCGGGCCCAGGCGGAACAGGTCGTTGGCCACCCAGCGGGCGTCGTTGCTGATGGCGATCTGGTGTTCGTCCAGATAGGCGCGCGCCACCACCAGGCTTTCGTTCACCGCCGTCCGCACCCGGTCGCTGAACCAGGACTGGACACCCAGATAGAAGAAAAAGGCGGAGAAGGCCGCCATGACGATGGCCGGCAACACGGCCAGCAGGCTGAACACCGCCACCAGCCGCACATGCAGGCGGGATCCGGCGAGGCCGCGCCGCCGCTCGATCCACAGGCCGACGATGCGCCGGGCCATAAGCGCCAGCAGCATGAGCAGCAGGGCGCCGTCCAGGGTCAGCAGCAGGCTGACGGTGTTGGCGTTGTTGCCGAAGGGCGGCTGCTGCGTCAGCGCCGCGTAGGTGGCGAAACCCGACAGCACGGCGGCGAAGGCCAAGGCCACCGCCAGCTTGTTGCCCAACCCGAAGCGCGTGGCCCTGACGGACAGACGGCGCCACCAGCCGTCAGCCTTGGCGGCGTGCGGAACTTCCGGGCCGGGGGGCGGCGTGATCAGCGCCGGCGGGTTGGCCGTCATGGCGCGAGAACCAGGGCCGGCGCCGTAGCCGGGGCTTTTGGATATGAGACCGCGTGAAAGGCGAAACGAAGCACGGTTGCTGCCAAGTCGGTGGCCCCAAGGGGATTACACGGGCGCGATGCCACCCCCGACATGGGAAGTGGGCGGGCGAAGCCACCAAACGGCACCGATCCAACATCCACCGGATGGGTGCCGCCCGGAAATGCCGCTGTGGCCCAGGCGCCCACCTCTGTTACCAGAATGCAACGCGCGTTTCCAGCCGTCCGTCTTACGCCCGTTGGTAGAACGAGCCGCTGCTACTTAAGGCCGCGGACCACCTGGATATCCAGATCCCTGATCTTCTTGCGCAGGGTGTTGCGGTTCAGGCCCAGCATGTGCGCGGCCTTGATCTGGTTGCCCCGCGTGGCGATCAGCGACAGGGACAACAGCGGCCGTTCCACCTCGCGCAGCACGCGGTCATACAGGCCGGCGGCCGGCACGCCGTCCTTATGGGCGGCGAAATAATCCTTCAGGTGACGCTCCACCGCAGCCCCCAGGCCTTCGTTCTGCGGCTCCTCCGCCGGGGCGGCGGCGGGGGCGAAATCGGCCAGCTCCTGCTCGATGACGTCGATGCTGATGACTTCCTGGGTGTATAGCGCGGCAAGGCGCCGCACCATGTTCTCCAGCTCGCGCACGTTGCCGGGCCAACGGTGGCGCCGCAGCCGTTCCAGCGCCGCGTTGTCCATGCTCTTCAACGGCAGGCCCTGCTGATGGACCAGACCGAAGAAGTGGCGCGCCAGCGCCGGGATGTCCTCGGTCCGCTCACGCAGCGGCGGCAGGCGGATGGGCACCACGTTCAGGCGGTAGAACAGATCCTCACGGAACTGCCCCTGCCGGATCAAGGTGCGCAGGTCGCGGTGGGTGGCGGCGACGATACGTACGTCGGTCTTGATGGGCGTACGCCCGCCGACGGTGGTGTACTCCCCCTCCTGCAGGACGCGCAGGAGGCGGGTCTGGGCGTCCAGCGGCATGTCGCCGATCTCATCCAGGAACAGGGTGCCGCCCTGCGCCTGCTCGAACCGGCCGGTGGAGCGCACGGTGGCGCCGGTAAAGGCGCCCTTCTCGTGACCGAACAGCTCGGACTCGATCAGCTCACGCGGGATGGCGGCCATGTTGACCGCCAGGAAGGGGCCGTTGCGCCGCTTGCCGTAATCGTGCAGGGCGCGGGCCACCAGTTCCTTGCCGGTACCCGACTCGCCGGTGATCATGACCGTCAGGTCCGTCCCCATCAGGCGGGCCAGGACACGGTAGATTTCCTGCATCGCCGCCGACCGGCCGATGAGGGGCAGCGCCTCCTCCTCGGCTTGCGCGGCCGCGGCGCCGGCCGCCGCCGGCGGGGCCGGCTGCGGCGTGGACAGCGCGCGCTCCACCATGCCCATGAGGTCCTTCAGGTCGAAGGGCTTGGGCAGGTAGTCGAAGGCCCCCCGCTCCGCCGCCTTCACGGCGGTCAGCAGGGTGTTCTGCGCGCTCATGACGATGACGCGCAGTTCGGGGCGCAGCTTCTTGATGCGCGGCAGCAGATCCAGGCCGTTCTCATCCGGCATCACCACGTCGGTGATGACCAGATCGCCCTCCCCATCCTGGACCCAGCGCCACAAGGTCGCGGCATTGCCGGTGACCCGCACGTCATGGCCCAGGCGCAGCAGGGCCTGGTTCAGGACGGTGCGGATCGCCCTGTCGTCGTCAGCGACAAGGATGGTGGATGGACCCATGGATTAAACGCCCCCCTCTGACGCCGTCCGCCCAGGGGCGACCGGCAGCGAAACCTTGAAGATCGTGCGACGCGGCACGCTGTCGAAATCGATGACCCCGCCATGGTCGCCGATGATCTTGGCCACCAAGGCCAGGCCCAGGCCGGTCCCGTTCATCTTCGTGGTGACGAAGGGGTCGAACAGGTTGGCCCGCAGGTCTTCCGGAATGCCGTCGCCATTGTCCTGCACGCTGATCAGCAGCGGCAGATGCACCCGGCTGTCCGATCCCGGCACCGCCAGGCGCACCCCATGCTGATAGGCGGTGGACAGGACGATCTCCCCGCCCTTGTCGGGGCAGGCCTCGGCCGCGTTCTTGACCAGGTTCAGGAAGACCTGGATCAGCTGGTCGCGGTTGCCCAGCACCGGCGGCAGGGACGGATCGTAGCGCTCGATGAAGCGAATGGCGCGGCCGAAGCCGCTCTGCGCCACGCGGCGCACATGCTCCAGCACGCCATGGATGTTCACCGCCGTCTTTTCCAGCGGCCGGCCATCGGTGAACACTTCCATGCGGTCCACCAGGGCCACGATGCGGTCAGCCTCGTCACAGATGAGGCGGGTCAGCATGCGGTCGCCTTCCGAGGCGTTCTCCTCCAGCAACTGGGCGGCCCCGCGGATGCCGGACAGCGGGTTCTTCACCTCATGCGCCAACATGGCCGCCATGGCGACGACGGAGCGGGCGGCACCCCGGTGGGTCAGCTGATTATCGATCTTGCGGGCGATGGACCGCTCATGCAGCGACAGCACCACCAGGTCCGGCGGATCGGACAGGGGGGCGGCCTTGGCCGTCAGGAAATGCAGGCCGATGCGCGGCGTTTCCAGCATGATGCTGTAGTCCGACACGCTGCCGCCCGTCATTCGCGCCTGGTCTATCAAGGAATGGACGGGGCTGTCGCCCGGAATCAAGGTGTCGAGCAGGCTGCCCACCAGCAAGGTGGCGCTGGCGTCGAAAAACTCCTCCGCCTGCAGGTTGGCGAAGTGGACACGGCGCTGCCGGTCGATGACCAGGATGGGTTCCGGCAGGGCGGACAGGATGGCCGTTGGATCGACCACGCCGTTCGCCGGGGCCGGCAGGGCCGCCGTCCGCCCCATCAGGCGGCCGCCTTCTTGTCGCCGGCGGTAACGTCGTCCCCACCGTCTTCGACGTCGCAGCCGGCCTCCGCCGTCAGGCCCCGGCCGGACAGATCGCGCCCGACGATGCCCCGGTCCAGCAGATCCTGGTACCAGCCGCGCACGAAGTCCTGAACCAGGTCCGCCTTCTCGATGGTGTTCACCTTCGCGCGGTACTCGGCGGAGCCGGGCAGGCCCTTGGAATACCAGGCGATGTGCTTGCGCCCGATCTTCAGGCCGGCCTCGGTGCCGTAATGCTCCAGAATGGCGTCGTAATGCTCCAGCACCAGATCGCGCTGTTCCACCAGCGTCGGCTCCGCCGGGGCCGCGCCGGTGCGCAGCATCTGGATGACCTGGTTGATGAACCAGGGGCGGCCGTAGGTGCCGCGGCCGATCATGACCCCGTCGGCGCCGCTCTCTTCCAGGCAGCGGGTGACGTCCGGGAAATCCACGATGTCGCCGTTGGCGATGACGGGCAGCGACACGGCATCCTTCACCTGGCGGATGAAGGCCCAGTCGGCGGTGCCATTGTACATCTGGTTGCGGGTGCGGCCGTGCACGGTGATCAGGCGGATGCCGCACTCCTCCGCGATCTTGGCCAGGCGCGGCGCATTCAGGTTCCGCTCATCCCAGCCCTTGCGCATCTTCAGGGTCACGGGCACGGGCACGGCCTTGACCACCGCGTCCAGGATACGGCCGGCCAGCGGCTCATCCTTCATCAGCGCGGACCCGGCGTAGCCGTTCACCACCTTCTTCACCGGGCAGCCGAAGTTGATGTCGATGATGGAGGCGCCCCGGTCCACGCACAGCTTGGCCGCCTCCGCCATCACCTCGGGCTCGCAGCCCGCCAGCTGGACGGACAGCACGCCCTCCTGCGCATCCGGGTCGATCTTCTTCTCGGATTCGCGGGTGGCGCGGATCATCGCCTGGCTGGCGATCATCTCGGAAACGACCAGGCCCGCGCCGGCGCGCTTCACCAGGCGACGGAAGGGCGTGTCGGTGACGCCCGACATGGGCGCCAGGATCACCGGATCCTCGATGGTGATGGGACCGACCTGGATCGGCGCTAACTTACTGCCCATTTCCTAGGCGCTTTCCGTGACTGCTTCAAAATTAGGCGTTCAAGCTATCATGAGGCCCCGGCAAAGGGAAGCGATGCCGCCGAAGGTGGCAGATGCGACTATGGTATGGCAGGTCGTGGGGGCCAGCGACCAAACACCCCTGGCGGCGGCCTTCTAACACGCGATATCTCTCTCGGGGCAAAGGGGCCGTCTCTGGTCCCGAGCTTCTTTTCATCTCATCGTTTTCCGGTGTCTCGACCCATCATGCCGTCCTGCCTTGCCCTGATCGTCGCCGCCGGCAGTGGCTCCCGCTTCGGCGGGGACATGCCCAAGCAGTATTTGTCCCTGGCCGGCCGCCCGGTCCTGGCCCGCACTGTGGCCGCCTTCCAGAACCATCCGGAGGTGACGGCGGTGCGCGTGGTGATCAACCCCGCCCACCGCGACCTGTATGAGGCGGCGGTGGACGGCCTGGACCTGCCCCCACCCATCGCCGGGGGCGCCGCCCGCCAGGACAGCGTGCGCAACGGGCTTGAGGCCGCCGCGGCCGAGGGCGGCTATGATCTGGTGCTGATCCACGACGCCGCCCGTCCGCTGGTCGACGCCGCCAGCATCTCCGCCATCATCGGCGCCCTGGCGGAGGTGCCGGCCGCCCTGGCGGCGGCCAGCGTCAGCGACACGCTGAAGCGGGCCGACACGGACGGCGCCGTGGCCGCCACGGTGGACCGCACGGCGCTGTGGCGGGCGTTGACGCCGCAGGGCTTCCGCTTCGCCGACATCCTGAAGGCGCACCGCGATCTGGCGGGGCAGGAACTGACCGACGACGCCGCGGTTGCGGAGAAGTCCGGCCTGCCGGTCCGCCTCGTGCCCACCAACCCCGACAACCTGAAAGTGACCCACGCCGAGGATCTGGCGCGGGCGGAGAAGATCATCATGAACCAGTTGGGCGACGTCCGCGTGGGCCACGGCTATGACGTGCACAAGTTCACGGAGGGCGACCACATCGTCCTCTGCGGCCTGAAGGTGCCGCACACCCACAAGCTGGAAGGCCATTCCGACGCCGACGTGGGCCTGCACGCCCTGACCGACGCCATCCTGGGCGCCATCAGCGCCGGCGACATCGGCAGCCACTTCCCGCCCACGGATGAGCGCTGGCGCGGCGCCGACAGCGGCAAGTTCCTGCGGCACGCCGCCAGCCTGGTGACGGCCAAGGGCGGCGTCATCGCCCATTGCGACATCACCGTCATTTGCGAGCGGCCCAAGGTGGGCCCGCACCGCGAAGCCATGGTGGCCCGCGTGGCCGAGTTGCTGGAGATCGCGCCCGACCGCGTGTCGGTGAAGGCCACCACCACCGAGGGCCTGGGCTTCACCGGCCGGCGCGAGGGCATCGCCGCCATGGCGACCTGCACGGTTCGCCTCCCCTGGCCGGCCACGGGAGCCTGACGCCCATGTTCCCGGCGGAGATCACGGACGCGGCTGAACGCCTGCTGGCCACCTGCCAAAAAGAAGGCTTGTGGCTGGCCACGGCCGAGTCCTGCACCGGCGGCCTGATCTCCGCTAGCCTCACGGCGGTCGCTGGCTCCTCCGCCGTGGTCGACCGGGGGGTGGTCACCTACAGCAACCAGGCCAAGATCGACCTGCTGGGCGTGCCCGACGGCCTGATCACCCTGCACGGGGCCGTCAGCCGCGAGGTGGCGCACGCCATGGCGGAGGGGCTGCTGGCCCGCTCCCGCGCCGACATCGCCCTGTCGGTGACCGGCATCGCCGGGCCCGGCGGGGGCAGCCTGGAAAAGCCGGTGGGCCTGGTCTATCTGGGCTGCGCCCGCCGCGACCACCCCGTGGTGGTGGAGCGGCACGTCTTTCCCGGCAACCGTGACGCGGTGCGCCTGGCGGCGGTGGCGCGGGCGCTGGCCATGGGCTTGGCCGCCGCGGTGCAGGACGGAACGGGGGAAGGCTAACCCAGCCCTCTGGCGCCCAGCCCTCTGGCGCCCAACACCGGGGCGACGCATTCAATCAAGGCTGCTTTTCCTGCCGGACGTATCGGACTTCCAGTCCCACGCCGCCGACATAATCCTCCCCCCCGTATTGATGGTGGTAGTTGGTCAGCAGCACCATGAACTGGGTTTGGACGCGTTGCCCTGTCGCGTCCGCGATGGCTTGGGGAAAGAGGGTGACCGTGGGCCCGCTGGGCAGGTTCATCTTCTGGGCCTGCCCGCCTTGCAAGGGCCGCCCCTGCGCGGCGGCGAATGCCGTAACCGCCGCCAGATAGGGCTTGACCGTCGGGATGCCGTTCGCGGTCATGCGACGAACGGCGCAGGCATGATAAGGCGGCAGTTCCAAGGTAATCTTGTACAGGGCCAGGGGGGTCCTTTTGTACCAGCCCATGCCCGGGTCATCCTTCAAGATGCCCTTCACTTGATCCGGCGTCATGGCGGTCAAGTCCTGTGCCCCCGCCTTGACCGCCTCGTCATCCGGAAAGCGCTTGAGGCAGAAATCCTCGAAGACCGCGGCCAGTTCCGTTGCGGCGGCAACATCTTCCGGCGATGGCTCGGGCAATTGAACGGGTGGCGGCTGTGGCGTAGCCTCCTGCGCCGCCGCCCCGTGGTTCAGCGCCCCCACGATCATCACCGCCCCAGCGACCGCCTTCCATGCCCCCTTCAAAGCATCCCCCTCCTGCCAAGCCCATTCCCCACCCGGACGGCTGAAAAATTGAGCACATATGGATTGCATCCATGCAATCATACTTTATCCCCAACGCTCAACCGCGCCCCAGCCACCAGTCCAACGCGCTCTCGACCACCTCCGGCGGCATCGCATGCCCGCCCTCGAACACCCGCAGATCCACCAGGAACCCCCGCCGCTTGAACGCCGGCACGGTGGCGCGCGCCGTCTCCTCCAGGGGCAAGACCCGGTCAGCCGTGCCGTGGCTGATGAACACCCGCCTCTGGCCGCCGTCGGACAATGTCCCCTGGGTGTGCAACGGGGCGATGTGCCCGGGGGAAAAGGCGATCAGCGTGGGAAACAGGCCCAGGTTTTCCGGTCCCAGCGACAGGGCGTAGGTTGCCCCATCGGAGAAGCCAGCCAACGCCACCCGGGCCGGGTCCACGGCATAGCGGGCGAAGACCCGGGCGAGGAAGGTATCGATGCGCGCCGGATCGCTGCCATAGCGTGGCCCCCAGCGCTCGTCCGTCTCATGCTTGCGCGCGGCGAGCATGTCCCAGGTGTAGTCCCTGGAGTCGGGGGCCGCGATGATCACCCCACGGGTCTCCGCCAGCGGCGCCAAGCGGGCCACCATGTCGGCGCCCCGCTGGCTGGCACCGTGCAGCATCACCAGCAATGGCAGGGGCTGGCCTGGCCGGTAGGATCGGGGGATGAGGACCATGCCATCGTCCAGGCGCACCGGACCCACCGCTTCCTCCGCCGCCACGGGCGTAACCTGCGGGCGGGCCGTGAGATGAACCACGTCATCCGCCCGCGCCAGCACCGTCAGGAGCAGCGGCAGGCAGGCCAACACCCAAACGACACGTCCGCGCATCCCGCCTCCCCCCGGCCCGCTTCCCCACGCCGCCAGCTTGGGGGACGGGTCGCCCGCGCGTCAACCGATGGCGCCAGGACTCCACCCGGTTGCATGCCGGGGAGGCTGGGGCATAGTCTGGCGCCCCGTCCCCTGTTCGGACCCTCGCCTTCACGGGTCCCGCCTGCCGGAGTTTCCCCATGTCGCCGCGTTCCCTTGGCCTGGCCCTGGCGCTCGCCGCCGCCCCCCTGTCGCTGTCCCTGGTCGCCCTGCCCCTGACGGCCCGTGCCGCCGCCCCGCAGGTGAAGACCCAGGCGCCGGGCTACTACCGCCTGATGCTGGGGGATTTCGAGGTCACGGCGCTGAATGACACGATCCTGACGCTGCCCATGGACAAGCTGATGACCAACACCACGCCGGCCAAGGTGGCGGCGGCGTTGGCGCGCAACCATCAGCCCAGCCCCACGCCCACCTCGGTCAACGCCTTCCTGGTCAACACCGGCGCGCAATTGATCCTGGTCGACACCGGCCTGAACGGCCTGGCAGGCCCCCAGGCGCCCAGCCACCTGCTGGCCAACCTCAAGGCCGCCGGCTACACGCCGGATCAGGTGGACGCCGTGCTGATCACCCATATGCACGGCGACCATATCGGCGGCCTGATGACGGACGGCCACCCGACCTTCCCCAACGCCACCATCTATGTCGACGCGGCGGAGAAGGGCTATTGGCTGAATCCCGAAGCCGAGGCCAAGGCGCCCGCCGATAAACGGGGCGGCTTCACCACCGCGCATAAGCTGCTGGACGCTTATGCCGCCGCCGGCAAGCTGAAGACCTTTGATGGCGTAACCTCTCTGTTCCCCGGCATCACCGCCCTTCCGGCCCATGGCCATACCCCCGGCCACACCGTCTATGCCGCCGAAAGCAAGGGCCAGAAGATCCTGTTCTGGGGCGACCTGATGCATGTGGCCGCCGTGCAGTTCGACACCCCGGCCACCACCGTTCAGTTCGACAGCGACAGCCCCGCCGCCGCCAAGGAACGGGCCCGCATCTTCGCCGAGGCCGCCAAGGACGGCTATTGGGTGGCCGCCGCCCACATCTCCTTCCCCGGCATCGGCCACATCCGCCCCAAGGACGCCACCGACGGCAAGGCCGATCCCAGGAGCTATGTGTGGGAACCGGCGCAATACAGCCTGGGAGAGTAAAAAAACACCAACTATCCTCACGGATAAGACTAAGCCTAGGCCGCTATAGAGATCCGCGCATGACCACATCCCCCAAAAATATGGACCTGCCTAAGTACACGGATTTCTTCAAACCCACGCTTGACGCCCTCCGTGACCTCGGTGGTTCCGGGTCGGTGGAGGAGATCGAAGATGCGCTGGTGTCTTCAATGAAGATTCCAGCGGAGTTGCTCAACGTCACTTATTCCAAGAGCGGCGCCCCAATTCTGCCGGACCGGATGTCATGGGCGCGTAGCTTCCTGAAGATCCCGGGGTTCATCACAAACCCCCAACGGGGTGTTTGGATTCTCACAGAAGAAGGTCGTGCTGCGGCGGAAAGGCCCAGCGCCGATCTTCGACGCATTGTCGCTGATGCCTACAATGCGTCCTTGGCTACCAAAAAGGCCGTTGAGTCTGAAAATGACATGGCCCTCGTCGATAGAGGCGAGGAAGTAGACGACTGGTCCAGTCGCCTTCTTCAGCGTCTCATGACCATCTCCCCATCCGCGTTCGAGCAACTATGCAAGCGCATCTTGAGGGAGAGCGGCTTCACCAGGGTGGAGGTGACCGGGAAGACAAATGACGGCGGCATCGATGGCGTGGGCGTCCTGCGTATCAATCTCGTCTCGTTCCATGTTCTTTTTCAGTGTAAGCGCTGGAAGAATGCGGTGGGCTCAGAGGTTGTTCGAAATTTCCGAGGCGCCATGCAAGGGCGCGCCGATAAGGGATTGATCATAACGACGGGCACCTTCACCGCCGAGGGGCGCCGCGAGGCGACACGGGATGGCGCCCCGGCCATTGATTTGATTGATGGCGAAACCCTTTGTGGCCTGCTCAAGGACCTCAGGCTTGGGGTATCAGTCCGTGAGGTCATCGTCGAAGAAATCACTATAAACAATGAGTTCTTCGAACAATTTTAAATTGTTTTTCAACTCAAGGTACTCCCATGGCCTACAAAATCCGCGCCCATGCCTTGAATCTCTTCGCCGCGGCGATCGTTCTAACCGCCAGCCCAGCCTTCGCCGACGATCAGGCCAACACGGCCCGGCTGTTCGCCGATCCCGGCGTGCGGCAGATGACCTTGGCCACGGCCCAGCAGTCGGCCGTGGTCATGAACAACCCCTGCCCCGGCGCCCAGGCCACCGCCTCGGCCGACGTGGCGGTGTTCCAGCCGCTGGTGTTCGATGCCGCCGGCCAGTTGCAGACCGGCATCTGGCGCCAGCAGGTGACGCTGGCCGGCTGCGGCGTCACCCGCACCCTGAACGTCCTGGGCTGGAAGCAGGCGGGCCAGGCCATCGCCATGGGCGCCCTGCTGCCCGGCGGCACGCATACCGACGTTCTGCTGCAGCGCGACGCCATCCAGCAGGTGGATCAGCTGGTGAAGATCACCCCCGGCGCCACCGAGGAAGGCTGCGCCCGCGAGTATGTGGCCGACACCCGTTTCGTGGACCGCGAGGCACTTCCCACCCCCGGCGGCAAATCGCCGCCCTGGCGCGAGGTGTGGACCTTGCAGACCTGCACCAAGCGGATCGAGGTCCCCATCCGCTTCATCCCCGACGCCACCGGCACCACCATCACCGCCGGCCCGCAGAACGCGGTCAAGGTAACGCCGCTGGCGAAGTAGGCGCCCTGACCCTCACCACGGCAGTTCGCGGCCGTCGTAGGCGAAGAAGCGGCCGGTGTCATCGGGGTGCAGGCGGTCCAGCATGTCCAGGATCTGGGCCGCGGCGCGGTCCGGCGGGCGGACGTCCAGGCCGGTCTTGGCGAAGGGGGCCGACAAGGCGGTGTCCACGGTGCCGGGATGGACGGCGACGCACAGCGACAAGGGGCGGGTGCGGGCCAGCTCGATGGCCGCCGTCCGGATGATCTGGTTCAGCGCCGCCTTGCTGGCGCGATAGCCGTACCACCCGCCGGTGGCGTTGTCGCCGATGGACCCGACCTTGGCCGAGAGGGCGGCGAAGACGCAGCGCCGGCTGGCCGGGAACAGGGGAAGCAGATGCTTGGCCAGCAGCGCCGGCCCGATGGCGTTGACGGCGAAGGCATTGGCCAGGTGGGCGGGATCAAGCTGGCGCCAGGTCTTTTCCGGCGCGAAGGCCTGATACGGCTCCGGCCCCGGCCCATGCAGAAAGCCCGTCGCCACGATCACGGTGCGCAGAGGCGCGCCCGTGTCCCACACCCGCTCCGCCAGGGCGGCGACGGACCGTTCGTTGGTGATGTCACAGGGGGGGGCCTCCCGCCGGCCCGACAGCATGACGTGGACATGCGCCGCGCGTTCCGTTAGAGCCGCGGCAAGCGCCCGGCCCAACCCGCCAGCCCCCACCACCACGGCGCATCCTTCCGGCGCTTGCCCGTTGAAGCCACCCATGCCACCACCCTCACGCAGCCCGCTCAAGACCAAGGCTCCGCTTCGGAGCAGGCCTTGGCCTGATGGTACGTGTCGGACGGCGGAAAAGATCAGGGCCTAGGCTTAAGAGGCAACCCGCATGGGGTAACCCGAGGGCGAACTTACCGCTTCAGGCACAAGGCAGGGAAAAACATCAGACCATCCCCAGTGGCCGGCGGACGTTTTACTTTCGCGCCTTGCTCCATTGGAACGCTCCTCAGACCGCGACCAACGTCCGGCGCTGCGCGGGCCTTGAAGGCAGAGACCATCCTGCTGGACACTTTTCCGCTCCGGCGCCAGCTATCTTGAATTGCTTCACCATGCGTTCATTCCATCCATATGCAAGTCCGGACATGAGAGACACTCACTCGGCTCTTCGCTATCCTTGGCAGTAGGTCAACCAAACGGAGAGAGCGAACGGAATGCACGTTGCTCCAGATGATCCTTCCATCATCGCCGAAATGGAGGAGAAGGGCTCCGCCCAAGTGCGCCTTCTGATGCAGAGCGGAGCATGGTCCCCGCACCTCAACGCGATTGCTGTGAAATGGCTGAGGGAGAAGGATATTGAAACACAGCGTATCAGTGAACTTTCCCAAGCAGAACAGATATCGATCGCGCGTGAGGCAAAAGACGCAGCCGTTGCAGCCTCGGTGGCGGCTGAACGTGCAGCTATGGCAGCGGAGCGGCAAGCGATAGCGGCTGAGGGCGCAAACAGAAGAGCGACGATTGCGTTGGTCATCGCAGCGCTCTCCATCGCCACTGCGGTCGTTAGCATTGCCATCCCCTATTTGACTGCAGTTGGAAGCCACCCATGAGTGACGCCTACGGCCCCTATCGAATCAACCCAGCATTCGATGACTTTCCAGCAGAAGCAGCGCACGTCGGGAAAATTCTAGCGAGTTTCGGCGAGATAGAACACTTAGTTTGCCTAAATGCCGCACATGCTTGCAGTCTAACCTATGAAGTCTTGAAGGCCCTGTACCGGCTACGTAGCACAAGTAGCCGAATTGACGCCGCTGACGCGTTAGCGGCGCCACGCTTCTCCGAAGTTGGGCTTCAACGGGAGTATACACAGACGCTATGCATGGTCCGACTGAGTCTGAAAATCAGAAACCAGTTCGCTCATTGTATGTGGGGCTCGGAAGGCCTTACGTCTGGTCTGTTTTTTACTGATCCGCAAACTGCAGCCGAAACACTCGAGATTTTTGATTACCAGTGGCGACATGTGGATGTGCCACTCCTCAAAGCACAAGAAGCCTATTTTGCATTAACACTCGAGTGGCTTCAATATTTAGGCCGTGAAAGATATAGAAGGGTCCAAAATCTAGCTCTTCGTGTTTGGCCGGAACCTCCACCGCCATTGCCACCGCCATTGCATAATCCTGCAGCGGCTCATATACCTCCGTGGTTGACCGAAGATCAGAAACGATTTCATATGGCGCGCGCTCAAGCAGCGCAAGAGAAGGCCCCCGCACCAACACCTAAACAACAGGCACGGGAAAAAGCTCACGCGGAGAAGAGAGCAAAGCGCGAAGCTGATCGAAACCGCTCCACTTTGACAGGCCGCAATCCTTAAACCGCACCAACGGGCCGGCCGCCGGGCGCGCCGTAGAGCTGGTGGGCCCGGGTCTCGAAGGCGGCGACCATGCGGCGCACGGCTTCGCCAAACAGGGCGCCGATGATCTTTTGCAGGATGACGTTGCGGAACTCGAAATCAACGTAGAAATCGAGCAGGCAGCCGTCGGGGTGCGGCTCGAAGATCCAGTGGTTGTTCAGGTAGTGGAACGGGCCCTCGGTATAGGCCACGTCGATGCGGCGGCCGGGTTCGCTCAGCACCACCTTGGAGGTGAAACGCTCCCGCACCATCTTGAAGCCGATCACCAGGTCGGCCCAGAAGGTGTTGCCCTCGCGGCGGCGGATGCGGGCCGCCACGGCCCAGGGCAGGAACTCGGGATATTTCTCCACGTCCGCCACCAGCTGGAACAGCTGTTCCGGCGTGTAGGGCAGGACGCGCTTCTCGGCATGCGTGGGCATCAGGCTTACTCGGCGGCGGCGTCAGCGGCAGGGGCGGCCAACGGGGAACGACCGGCCAGCTTGGCCTCGCGGGCTTCCCGCAGCTTCACGAAATCATCGCCGGCATGGTGGCTGCTGCGGGTCAGCGGGGAGCTGGACACCATCAGGAACCCCTTGCCCCGGGCCACGGTTGCATAGCTGGCGAACTCATCGGGGGTAACGAAGCGGTCCACCGGCGCATGCTTGGGCGTGGGCGCCAGGTACTGGCCGATGGTGATGAAATCCACGTCGGCGGCGCGCAGATCGTCCATGACCTGGCCCACCTCCTCCTTGGTTTCGCCCAGACCGACCATGATGCCGGACTTGGTGAAGATGCTGGGGTCCAGCTCCCGCACCCGCGACAGCAGGGACAGGGAGGTGAAGTAGCGGGCGCCGGGGCGGATGCCGGGGTACAGGCGCGGCACCGTCTCCAGATTATGGTTGAAGACGTCGGGGCGGGCCTCCACCACCGTCTCGATGGCGCCCTGCTTCTTCATGAAGTCGGGCGTTAGCACCTCGATGGTCACGCCGGGGGCCTCGCGCCGGATGGCGCGGATGGTGCGGGCGAAATGCTCGGCGCCGCCATCGGCCAGGTCATCGCGGTCGACGGAGGTGACCACCACATGCTGCAGCTTCATGCGGGCCACGGCCTCGGCCACGTTATCGGGCTCGTGCGGGTCCAACTGATCGGGTCGACCGGTCGCCACGTTGCAGAAGGCGCAGGCGCGGGTGCAGACCGCCCCCAGGATCATGAAGGTGGCGTGGCGCTGCTTCCAGCACTCCCCAATATTGGGGCAGGCCGCCTCCTCGCACACCGTGTTCAGCTTCAGGCCGCGCATCAGGTTGCGCGTCTCGTTGAACACGCCACCGGCCGGGGCCTTCACCCGCAACCATTCCGGCTTGCGCTGGATGGGGTTGTCCGGGCGGTTCTGCTTTTCCGGATGGCGGATCTTGTCGGCGGTCATGGGCATGCAGCCTTTGAAACGAATGTTTCCTGAAACATAAGGGGGCCGGGACGGAAGGCCAAGCGCGCTGGGCGAACCCCACGCATGCACCACCCGCCCCGGCCCCAATATCAAAACCCCTAAGCCCCGCCCCCCACACCAACGGCATGAGGCTCCACCTCATGCCGTTGTAGGATGCGACTGTATCCGCCGGAAGTTTTCGGGGAACGCAGTGGACTGAAAACTGAGGAAGCCAAGCCGGCGGATGCCGGCGCCCGGCGCCTGAGGGACCGCTTAATAATGAATCGCCCGGCCATAGGCGGCCAGAACGGACTCATGCATCATCTCCGACAGGGTCGGGTGCGGGAAGATGGTATGCATCAGCTCGGCCTCGGTGGTCTCCAGGGTCTTGCCGACGACATAGCCCTGGATCAGCTCCGTCACCTCGGCCCCCACCATGTGGGCGCCCAGCAGCTCGCCGGTCTTGGCGTCGAACACCGTCTTGACCATGCCTTCCGGCTCACCCAGGGCGATGGCCTTGCCATTGCCGATGAAGGGGAAGCGGCCGACCTTGACCTCATAGCCGGCGGCCTTGGCCTTGGCTTCGGTCAGGCCGACGCTGGCCACCTGCGGGTTGCAGTAGGTGCAGCCCGGGATGTTCAGCTTGTCCATCGGGTGGACGTCCTTCACGCCGGCGATCTTCTCCACGCAGATCACGCCCTCATGGCTGGCCTTGTGGGCCAGCCATGGCGCGCCAGCCACGTCGCCGATGGCGTAGACGCCCGGCTCGTCCGTGCGCAGGTAACCGTCGGTCACGATGTGACCACGGTCCAGCTTCACCTTGGTGTTCTCCAGACCGATGTTCTCGGTGTTGGCCTGGATGCCGACGGCGGTGATGACACGCTCCACCGTCAGGGTCTCCACCTTGCCGCCCACCTCGATATGGGCGGTGACGGTGGTGGCGCCCTTGTCCAGCTTGGTCACCTTGCCGCCGGTGATGATCTTCATGCCCTGCTTTTCGAACTGCTTACGGGCGAAGGCGGAGATTTCCTCATCCTCCACCGGCAGGACGCGGTCCATGACCTCCACCACCGTCACCTCGGCACCCAGGGTGCGGAAGAAGCTGGCGAATTCGATGCCGATGGCGCCGGAGCCCACGACCAGCAGCGACTTCGGCATGGTGTCGGGGACCAGGGCCTCCTTGTACGACCAGACGAACTTGCCGTCCGGCTCCAGCCCCGGCAGGGAGCGGGCGCGGGCGCCGGTGGCGATGATGATGTGCTTGGCCGCCAGGGTCTGGGTGCCGCCGTCCTTGGCGGTGACGGTGACCTTCCCCCCGCCGGCCAGCTTGGCGCTGCCGTCGAACACCGGCACCTTGTTCTTCTTCAGCAGGCCCTTCACGCCCGCCGACAGCTGGCCCGCCACCTGGCGGGACCGCTTCACCACCTTGGGCAGGTCGAAGCCGATGGCGCCGGCCGACAGGCCATAGGCGTCGGCATGCTTCATGTAGCCGTAGATCTCGGCGGAGCGCAGCAGGGCCTTGGTCGGGATGCAGCCCCAGTTCAGGCAGATGCCGCCCAGATGCTCACGTTCCACCACCGCGGCCTTCAGGCCCAGCTGGGCGGCGCGGATGGCGGCGACATAGCCACCGGGGCCGGCGCCCAGGACCAGCACGTCGAATTCGGTATCGGCCATTTCGGTCTGTTCCCTTCAAAAGGCGCAGGGCCCGCCCATAGCTGGGTACAACCCTCGGGGGGCGCCCGCCCCGCGCTTTTGGTCAACGACAAGAGAAATCCCCGGAAGCGTCGGGCGCTTCCGGGGATGGGCATCACAGCATCAGCGTGATGGGGTCCTCGATCAGCTTCTTCAGGACCTGCAGGTAACGGGCGCCCACGGCGCCGTCGACCGAGCGATGGTCCACCGTCAGCGTCAGGCTCATGACCGTGGCCACGGCCAGGGCGTCGCCCTTCACCACCGGCCGCTTCTCACCGGCACCCACGGACAGGATGCAGCTCTGCGGCGGGTTAATGATGGAGGTGAAGCTCTTGATCCCGAACATGCCCAGGTTGGACACGCTGAAGGTGCCGCCCTGGAACTCCTCGGGCTTCAGCTTGCCTTCCTTGGCCTTGGCGGCCAGGGACTTCACCTCGGCGGAGATGGTGGCCAGGCCCTTCTGGTCGGCGTTCTTCACGATGGGGGTGATCAGGCCGCCATCGGTGGCCACGGCCACGGAGACATCCACGCCCTCGTACTGCAGGATGCCGTCCTCATGCCAGGAGACGTTGGCCTCCGGCACCTTGCGCAGGGCCACGGCCACGGCCTTCACGACGAAGTCGTTGACCGACACCTTCTCGCCCGACTTCTCGTTCAGCTGGGCGCGCAGCGCCAGCAGGGCGTCGATCTCGCAATCGACCGACAGGCCGAAGTGCGGGATGGTCTGCCAGGCCTCGGTCAGGCGCTTGGCGATGGTCTTGCGCATGCCGCTGTTGGGCAGGACCTTGTACTTCATGCCCAGCTTGTCGGCCAAAGCCTTGGCGTCGATGCCCTTCGGAGCAGCGACCGGAGCCGGCGCGGCGGCGGCCGGAGCAGCAGCGGCGGGGGCGGCGGCGGCGGCGGCCGGCGCGGCCTTGGCGGCCCCGCCCTTCAGCGCGGCCTCGACGTCGGCCTTCACGATGCGGCCGGACGGGCCGGTGCCGGACACCTTGGCCAGATCCAGGCCGGCCTGGGCGGCCATGCGGCGGGCCAACGGACTGGCGAACACGCGCTTGCCGTCATGCGCCGGGGCCGGCGCCGCAGCGGCGGCCGGGGCGGCCTCGGCCTTGGCGGGGGCCGTGGCGGCGGCTTCCGCCTTAGCCGCCGTGGGGGCCGGCGCAGGGGCGGCGGCCTTGGGCGCGGCGCTCAGGGCGTCGGCGCTCTCGCCTTCCTCCAGCAGGATGGCGATCTTGGCGTTCACCGCCACGCCATCGGTCCCCTCCGGCACCAGGATCTTGCCCAGCGTGCCCTCGTCCACGGCCTCCACTTCCATGGTGGCCTTGTCGGTTTCGATCTCGGCGATGACGTCGCCCGCCTTGATCGTGTCGCCTTCCTTCTTCACCCACTTCGCCAGCTTACCCTCGGTCATCGTGGGCGACAGGGCCGGCATCAGGATATCGATCGGCATGGGTTTGCTCTCCCCCAGGGGGCCGTGGCGTCAGGCCAGGCGCCCCAAATCTCTGACGGATGCGGCAGAAGGCGCCCCCGGCCCCCATCGGGGCGGGAGGCGCCTTCCCGGCCGGTTCAGCGGTACAGCACGGCCTTGGCGGCGGTGACGACGTCATCCACCTGCGGCAGGGCCAGCTTTTCCAGGTTGGCGGCGTAGGGCATGGGCACGTCCTTGCCGTGCACGCGGACCACGGGCGCATCCAGGTAATCGAAGGCGTGTTCCATCATCACCGCGGACATTTCCGCGCCGATGCCGGCGAAGGGCCAGCCCTCTTCCACCGAGACCAGGCGGTTGGTCTTCTTCACGCTTTCCACGATGGTGTGGACATCCAGGGGACGGATGCTGCGCAGGTTGATGACCTCGGCGCTGATCCCCTGCTCCGCCAGCTTTTCGGCGGCGGCCAGGGCCATGCCGACCTGCAGCGAGAAGGCGGTGATGGTCACATCCGTGCCGGCGCGCTCGATCTTGGCCCGGCCGATCGGGATGATGAAGTCCGGATCGGTCGGCACTTCGAAGTGCTGGCCGTACAGGATTTCGTTTTCCAGGAAGACCACGGGGTTCGGATCACGGATGGCGGCCTTCAGCAGGCCCTTGGCATCGGCGGCGCTGTAGGGAGCCACCACCTTCAGGCCCGGGATGTGGGCGTACCAGCTGCTGTATTCCTGGCTGTGCTGGGCGGCCACGCGGGCGGCGGCGCCGTTGGGGCCACGGAACACGATGGGGCAGCCCATCTGGCCGCCGGACATGTACAGCGTCTTGGCGGCGGAATTGATGATGTGGTCGATGGCCTGCATCGAGAAGTTAAAGGTCATGAACTCCACGACCGGGCGCAGGCCGCCGAAGGCCGCACCCACCGCCAGGCCGGCGAAGCCGTGCTCGGTGATGGGGGTGTCGATCACGCGGTCGGGACCGAATTCCTGCAGCAGGCCCTGGGTCACCTTGTAGGCGCCCTGGTATTCGGCCACTTCCTCGCCCATGACGAAGACGTTGGCGTCCTTGCGCATCTCCTCGGCCATGGCGTCGCGCAGGGCCTCGCGCACCGTCATGGTCTGGGTGTTCTTGAAGAAGCGGTCCTCGTCCGACGGCGGCGGGGCCACCAGGGCCGAAACCACCGGGGCGGCGGGAACGGCGGCCGGCTTGGCCTCTTCCCGGGGCGCCTCGGCCTTGGGGGCAGGCGCGGCGGGGGCCTGGGCGGCGGTCACGTCGCTGGCGCTCTCGCCTTCGCCGGCCAACAGGGCGATGGCGGTGTTCACGGCCACGTTCTCGGTGCCTTCCGGCACCAGGATCTTGGCCAGGGTGCCTTCGTCGACCGCTTCCACTTCCATGGTGGCCTTGTCGGTCTCGATCTCGGCGATGACGTCACCCGCCTTGATGGTGTCGCCTTCCTTCTTCACCCACTTGGCCAACTTGCCTTCGGTCATGGTGGGGGACAGGGCCGGCATCAGGATATCGATGGGCATTTTCTTATTCTCCGGCCAGCGATCAGGCTTCCACGAGGATGTCGGTCCACAGCTCCGAGGCGTCGGGCTCGGGGCTGGTGGTCGCGAAGTCGGCGGCCTCGGTGACGACGGCCTTCACGTCGCGGTCGATGACCTTCAGGCTTTCCTCGTCGGCATAGCCCTTCTCGAACAGCATCGCCTTCAGATGGTCGATGCAGTCATATTCCGACCGCATCTTGTTGACCTCTTCCTTCGTGCGGTACTTGGCCGGGTCGGACATGGAGTGGCCGCGGTAGCGGTAGGTCTTCATCTCCAGGATCATGGGGCCGTTGCCGCCACGGACGTAGGCCACGGCCTCGTCGGCGGCCTTCTTGACCTCCAGCACGTCCATGCCGTTCACCTGCTTGCCCGGGATGCCGTAGGCGCTGCCGCGCAGGTACAGCTCACCCGCCGAGGCGCGCTGCTGCGAGGTGCCCATGGCGTACTTGTTGTTCTCGATGACGTAGATCACCGGGAGCTTCCACAGGGCCGCCATGTTGAAGGACTCATAGACCTGGCCCTGGTTGACGGCGCCGTCACCCAGGTAGCAGACGTCGATGCAACCGTCCTTCTTGTACTTGTGGGCGAAGGCCAGGCCCGTGCCGATGGGCGTCTGGGCGCCAACGATGCCGTGGCCGCCGTAGAAGTTCTTCTCACGCGAGAACATGTGCATCGAGCCGCCCTTCCCCTTGGAATAGCCGCCCGCGCGCCCCGTCAGTTCCGCCATCACGCCCTTGGCCTCCATGCCGCAGGCCAGCATGTGGCCGTGGTCACGGTAGCTGGTGATGACGCTGTCGCCCGGCAGCTGCGCCGCCTGCATGCCCACCACCACGGCCTCCTGGCCGATGTACAGGTGGCAGAAGCCGCCGATGAGGCCCATGCCGTAAAGCTGACCGGCCTTCTCCTCGAAGCGGCGGATCAGCAACATTTCCTTGTAGTAGCGGAGGAGTTCCTCCTGGGTCGGCTCCGGCGCTGCGTTCTCAGCGGGCTTGGCACGGCGTCTCGTGGTCGTGGCCACTGGCGTCTCCCTTCTCAAGCGTGGGCATTGCGTCGCGGTCCCCGGGGGTCGGCCCCAGGTGCACTCCGGGCCGGGTCGGCCGGCACGGCATCACTGCTAACCACAAGTGCGGTGCAATGCAAGGAGTGTGCACTGCAATACCTTGCTTCAAAAGGATTATTTACGATTAACCTGATTCAGGCTAATCGGTGGATTATCAGCGGTTTACGGCGTTTTGGCCGGCGCATCCTTGTCTTCATGCGGGGCAGGCTTGCCCGGAAGAAGGATCACGAGGTCATCCGGACGGGAGAAATCGAGCACCTTGCGGGACTCTTCCTCCAGCATATCGGGGTCCAGATTGTCGGGGCGCAGCAGGCGGGCGCGACGCTCCATCGCCTCACGCTCCGCGCGCACCTGGTCCAGTTGCGCCTTGGCCTGACTGACCTGGGTCTGCAACTGGGTCAGCGCCACCAGCCCGCGTTCGCCCTGCACCGTGTGGTACGCGAAATAGGCGACGACGGACGCCCCCACCACAGGTGCAACCACCTGGCGCAGGGCGCGGTTCAGTGCGGTACGGAAAGAACGGGCGCCAATCATGGGCCCATGGTTCCACAAGGGTTCCGCAACCGTCAAATGGAAAGCAGCGCCTAGTCTGGCTGCCGCATTTAATTCATCTGAAATACCAACCGGCGCGCGACTTCAACCGACTATAGGGCAAAGAAAAAGGGGTGGAAGCCAGGCCCCCACCCCCACTTTCCGGCTATTCCGGACGATACCGGAACGATGCCCGGTTTCAGCCGCGCTTCAGCGCGCCGCGCCCCGGGAACACCGCCGCCAGGTCCAGCGCCTCTTCGATACGAATCAGCTGGTTGTACTTGGCGATCCGGTCGGAACGCGACAGCGAGCCGGTCTTGATCTGGCCGCAGTTGGTGGCGACGGCCAGGTCGGCGATGGTGGCGTCCTCGGTCTCGCCCGAGCGGTGCGACATCACGGCGGTGTAGCCGGCGGCCTGGGCGATGCGCACGGCCTCCAGCGTCTCGGTCAGGCTGCCGATCTGGTTGACCTTCACCAGGATGGAGTTGGCGACCCCCTTCTTGATACCGTCGGTCAGGCGGGCCGGGTTGGTGACGAACAGGTCGTCGCCCACCAGCTGCACCTTGGACCCGATGGCGTCGGTCAGGGCCTTCCAGCCGGCCCAGTCGTCCTCGGCCATGCCGTCTTCGATGCTGACGATGGGGTAGCGGCCCACCAGGTCGGTCCAGTAGCGCACCATGGCGTCGGGATCGAGGGTCTTGTTCTCGCCGGCCAGCACGTACTTGCCGTCCTTGAAGAACTCGGTGGAGGCGGCGTCCAGCGCCAGCACCACGTCGTCACCCGGCGTGTAGCCGGCGGCCTCGACCGCCTTCATGATGAAGGACAGGGCTTCGTCGGTGGAGGCGAGGTTGGGGGCGAAGCCGCCCTCGTCACCCACGGCGGTGTTGTGGCCGGCGTCCTTCAGCTTCTTCTTCAGGGCGTGGAAGATCTCGGCGCCGATGCGGATGGCGTCGGCGCAGCTCTCGGCACCCACCGGCATCACCATGAATTCCTGGATGTCGATGGGGTTGTCGGCATGGGCGCCGCCGTTGATGATGTTCATCATCGGCACCGGCAGGATGCGGGCGTTGGTGCCGCCGACGTAGCGGTACAGCGGCAGGTCCCGCTCGGCCGCCGACGCCTTGGCCACGGCCAGCGACACGCCCAGGATGGCGTTGGCGCCCAGGCGGGCCTTGTTGGGGGTGCCGTCCAGCTCGATCATCGCGGTATCGATGGCCACCTGGTCGGTGGATTCCAGGCCGCCGATGGTGTCGAAGATCTCGCTGTTGATCGATTCGACCGCCTTCAGCACGCCCTTGCCCAGGTACTTGCTCTTGTCGCCATCGCGCAGCTCAACGGCCTCGTGCGCGCCGGTGGAGGCGCCGGAGGGCACGGCGGCGCGGCCGAAGGCGCCGGACTCCAGCCGAACGTCGACCTCAACGGTCGGGTTGCCCCGGCTGTCGAGAATCTGGCGGCCCTGAATATCGATGATCGCGGACATGGGTTCTTCCCTTTATGCGTCGTGACGGCGAATGCGTCGTGGCGGGACGGTGCCCGTCATAGCCTTTAGGGCCGGCCCCAGGCAAGACCAGCAGGCGCGGTATCGCCTATGACGTTTTGAAGGCGGCGGTTGTGGACTGACCCAGCGCCCGCCTGACTTGACCGGAGCAGTGCCTTTCTCACGGGAAGATTGGCCACTTTGTTCCCGTTATGGCAGAGTTGGCCCGACTGAGCCGTTGGGGAGCCCGCCTTGCCGCAAGCGCCACGCCGCGTCACGCCTCTACTGGTCACCGCCCTGCTTCCCCTCCTCAGCGCTTGCGCCCTGCACCGGGACACCGATGACACCATCGGCCTCAGTTCCACGACATTCTTCGGCCACCTGACCAACCAGGCGGACATCCGTGAACCCTCACTAGCGGAGGCGACCACCGTCGAACTAAAGGTGCGGGCCAACGAGGACGGCCGCGTCACCGCCGTGACTGCACCGCCCCAGGCCCACGCCTATGGGGTTGATTGGCCGCAGAAGGCCGATGACCCAGCGGTAAAGACGGCCGTGGATGCGGCCCGGCGCTGGCGCCTCCGCCCCCTTCTCTATCGGGGTCACCCCGTGCCAACGCAGGCCACGGTAGCGGTGCGGGTGCTGCCGGCCGAACGCTGGGCCCAGCCCGACGCCCCCTTCCCCGAGGTGGATTGGTCCAAGCTGAGGATCAGCCTGAGCCGCGATGTGCCCTTTGGCGGCCAGTATACGGTCACCGTGGTAGGAGATGGCCATGTCGTCTTCGACAGTCCCGCCCAGCCCGACATGGCCACCTTCACCAACCGCGCCCTATTGCCGCGCGGCCTGTTCCTGCCTGGCCGACATGAGGACAGCATCGATCCGGCCTTGGTGCGCGCCCTGGTAGCCAAATTCCAGGCGGCACGCTTCTTCGGCGTGGCACCGGAGTACAAGGCGCGAAGTCGTGAATCTCCGTTCGTTACCCTCACCCTGGATACCAGCAACGGCAGCCGCCGGGTCGTAGATTATATTGGCCGCGACGTGGGCTTGCCGCAGTCGGTGAAGGATCTGGAAGACGAGGTGGACCGCATCGCCGGCACAGCGCGCTGGACGAGGGGCACGCCGGGCGTCATTGGCTGGCTGGCCGCGACCGGCTTCGATTTCAAATCCGACATGGCCGCTGTCCTCGCCGTCAGTGACTATGGCTGGAATGCCCAGGCCACTGTGCTGGAGTTCATGAACCGCGGCCTGGATTTGGAGAAGACCTCGACCGCTGATCGGCCCCGGATAGGGCCGGTCGGCATCATGCTGATGCGCCAAGCCCTGTCCAAAGGGCAGACCACCGTCTTTGCCCGCCTGATGGCGGGCGGCTGGTTGGCGCGGCTGCAGCCGGGGGACGCGGACCGCATGTTCGCCTTGGCAGGAGCCAACTGCGATGCCGGCTTCGCGCGGGCGGCCGTGGCGGCGGGCTTGGCGGTGGACGGCCCCGCCGCCGGATTGGAGAACGGCCCCAATGGCACGGCGCTCATCACCCTTGCCACCCGCTATTCCTGCGCGTCGGAGCAGGCCCGGCTGGACACCACCGCCCAGTTGCTGAAACTGGGCGCCGATCCCAACCGGCGGGATGAAGACGGCCGCACCATCCTGTTCCATGTCCACACTCTGGACCTCCTGGAACTGCTGCTGTCCCACGGCGCCGACGCGACGCTGCGGGACCCGGCCGGCAACAGCGCGGCCCTGTACAGCCAGGAAGACGCCATAACCCTGCGGCTGCTGGAGGCAGGCGCCAGCCCGGAAGGGCGCGACGAGGACGGTCACACCCTGCCCGAACGGGCGGCGCTCTACACCATGCCGGCCACCGCGCGCTGGCTGGCGGCGCACGGACAAACGACGGCCCCAGGCGGTAAAAAATGAGATTGCTGCCAAAGGTCCTCGCCTTGCTGTTCCGCCGTGTCGGCGCCGCCGGGCTGTTGCTCCTGGCCTTGGCGGGCTTCCCAGCGCGGGCGGCGCCAGAGCCGCAGCCGTTTCCCGCCGAGGACGCCAGCAAGCTGCGGATAACCTTGACTCGCCTGGGATGCGGCATAGGGCGCTGCCCACAATACAGTGTGGCGATCGAGGGATCGGGCCGTATCATCTTCGACGGCGGCGGCGATCTGCCGGCAGGCCAGCGTTTCCCCACCGCCGTCTATCGCCGTCCGCCCTTCTTCTCCTCAGATGTGGTCGTGCCCGGCCGGCAGGAGGACCATGTGCCGCCAGAAGCGGTGGCGGCGCTGGCGCGCCGCTTCGAGGAGGCGCATTTCCTCGAGTTGGCCGACAGCGACCTCGCCATGGTCACCGATGCGCCGCACTTCAGCCTGATCCTGGAAACCGGCAGGGGTACCAAGCACGTCGAGGATTATGCCGGAAGCGGGATGGGAATGCCCGCCGTGGTCAAAGCGCTGGAAGATGAGGTCGACCGCGTCGCCAATACCGGCCGATGGGTTAACGGTGCGCCGGGGCTGGTTGATTGGCTGGCCGCCATCGGGTTCGACTTCACGTCCGTATCCGCCGCCGCCATCGCCCTGCACGGTCCCGATGTGCCGCCCACTGAAACACTCTTGGGCATGATCGACCGCGGCCTGCCGCTGGAGACGGTCACCAAGGGACGTGACGGCCAGTCCGACAGCTTGTTGGGCCTCGATTTGCTGCGCGATGCAATAAAGGAGGGGCGCGCCCCAGTTTTCCAACGGCTGGCCGCCGCCGGTTGGCTGCCACGTTTGCGCCCCGGTGAGGCCAATCACCTATTCGCGCGCTGGGGCGCCGCGTGTGACCCAGCGTTGGCTGAAGCCGCAGTGGCGGCAGGGATCCCCGTCGATGCCGTCACTGTGGCAGAGCCAAGCCCGCAGAAAGGCGGTGGACAGACGGCGCTGGCCTCCCTCCAAAGCTTCCGATGGAAACCTCGTGACGCCCGCTTGGCCACCGCCAAACGGCTCCTTACCTTGGGGGCCGACCCCAACCATCGTGACAGGCGGGGCCGCACCCCACTGTTCGAGGCAGACGATTTGGACATGGTGGAGACACTGCTGGCCAACGGTGCCGATGTCACGATCCGGGACGAGAACGGCCTGGGGCCCGCCTTCGCAACTTGGAACGACACTATCGTTGTACGCCTGCTGCAGGCGGGCGCCAGCCCGCAGGGGCGCGACGAGGAGGGGCATACGCTGGCCCAGCGCGCCAAAATCTATGACATGCCCGCCACCGCCCGCTGGCTGGCGGCGCATTCCTCCAAATGAAACACCGGCGGCAGGTCGCCCCGCCGCCGGTGTCTATCCTTCAAACGCGATGGCCGAAGCCGCCGATCAGAAGATCGGGTTGGCCTTGGCGATGCGGTCGATGGCGACCATGGTCTCCAGCAGGGCCGGCAGGTCCTTCAGCTTGACCATGTTGGGGCCGTCGCTGGGGGCGCAGTCGGGGTTCTCATGGGTTTCCATGAAGACGGCGGCCACCCCCACGGCCAGGGCGGCGCGGGCCAGGACCGGCACGAACTCACGCTGGCCGCCGCTGGTGGTGCCCTGCCCGCCCGGCTGCTGCACGGAATGGGTGGCGTCCATCACCACCGGATAGCCCGTCTGCGCCATGATGGGCAGGCTGCGCATGTCGCTGACCAGGGTGTTGTAGCCAAAGCTGGCGCCGCGCTCGCACAGCAGGATGTTCTCATTGCCGGTGGAGGCGATCTTGGCCGCCACGTTCTTCATGTCCCACGGCGCCAGGAACTGGCCCTTCTTCACGTTGATGACCTTGCCGGTCTCCCCGGCGGCCAGCAGCAGGTCGGTCTGGCGGCAGAGGAAGGCCGGGATCTGCAGCACGTCCACCACCTCGGCGACCGGGGCGCACTGCTCCGCCGTGTGGACGTCGGTCAGGACGGGGCAGCCGAACTTCTCCCGCACCTCGGCCAGGATGGGCAGGCTCTTTTCCATGCCCAGGCCGCGCGCGGTGCTGACCGACGTGCGGTTGGCCTTGTCGAAGCTGGTCTTGTAGACGAGGCCGATGCCCAGCTTGGCGGTGATCTCCACCAGGGCGTGGCTCATCTCCAGCGCGTGCTCGCGGCTTTCCAGCTGGCAGGGGCCGGCGATCAGCATGAAGGGCTTGTCGTTGGCCACGTCCAGGTCGCGGATGCGGACGGTGCGGATATCGCTCATCTAAAGATGCTCCCAAAAGCCAAAGGGCCGCCGCTGACGATGCGGCGGCCCCTGGGGACTGATACGGGCGTTGCTGCTTAAACCAGCCGGCTCTGCGCGATGGCGGCGCTGATGAAGCTGGTGAACAGCGGATGCGGCTGGAACGGCTTGGACTTCAGTTCCGGATGGAACTGCACACCGATGAACCAGGGGTGCGACGGGATCTCGACGATCTCCGGCAGCTCGCCATCGGGCGACAGGCCGGAGAACTTCAGGCCCACCTTCTCCAACTGGTCCTTGTAGGTGATGTTCACCTCATACCGATGGCGATGACGCTCCTCGATATGGTTGGCGCCATAGACCTCCGCAACCTTGGAGCCCGGCAGCAGCTGGCAGGGATAGGCGCCCAGCCGCATGGTGCCGCCCAGGTCGCCCTCGGCGCCGCGCTTCTCCATCTCGTTGCCGCGCACCCACTCGGTCATCAGGCCGACCACGGGATGCTTGTACTTATGGCCGAATTCGGAGGAACCGGCGTCCTCCAGGCCCGCCAGGTGGCGGCTGGCCTCGATCACCGCCATCTGCATGCCGAAGCAGATGCCGAAATAGGGCACGTTGCGCTCCCGCGCGAACTGGGCCGCGCGGATCTTGCCTTCGGAGCCACGCTCGCCGAAGCCGCCGGGAACCAGGATGCCGTGCACCCCTTCCAGCCGCTGCACGGCGCCGCCGCCCTCGAAGATTTCGCTATCGATCCAATCCAGCTTGACCTTGACGTTGTTGGCGATGCCGCCATGCGTCAGGGCCTCGGCCAGCGACTTGTAGCTGTCCAGCAGGCTGGTGTACTTGCCGACCACGGCGATGGTGACCTCGCCCTCCGGCTGGCGGACGCGGGCGGCGATCTCCTTCCAGCGGGTCAGGTCCGGCGCCTCATCAGCCGGCAGTCCGAAGTAGCGCAGCACCTGCTCGTCGAAGCCCTGCTCATGATAGCTGACCGGCACGTGGTAGATGGTGTCCACGTCCAGGGCGGCGATCACCCGCTCCTGCCGGATGTTGCAGAACAGGGCGATCTTGCGGCGCTCGTTCTCCGGGATCGGACGGTCGGAGCGGCACAGCAGGATGGACGGCTGGATGCCGACCGACAGCAGCTCCTTCACCGAATGCTGGGTGGGCTTGGTCTTCAGCTCACCCGCCGACGGGATGTAGGGCAGCAGGGTCAGGTGGATGAACAGCGCCCGCTCTGGCCCCAGATCGTTGCCCAGCTGGCGGATCGCCTCCAGGAACGGGGTGCTTTCGATGTCGCCGACGGTGCCGCCGATCTCGCACAGGATGAAGTCCTCATCCTTCACGTCGCCCAGGATGAATTCCTTGATGGCGTCGGTGACGTGCGGAATCACCTGCACGGTGGCGCCCAGGTAGTCGCCGCGGCGCTCCTTGGCGATGACGTTGGAGTAGATGCGGCCGGTGGTGATGTTGTCCGACTGCCGGGCCGAGACGCCGGTGAAGCGCTCGTAATGGCCCAGGTCCAGGTCGGTCTCCGCACCGTCGTCGGTCACGAACACCTCACCATGCTGGTAGGGGCTCATGGTGCCGGGGTCGACGTTCAGATAGGGGTCGAGCTTGCGCAGGCGGACCTTGTAGCCACGGGCCTGGAGCAAAGCACCCAGAGCGGCCGACGCCAGTCCCTTACCCAAGGAAGAGACCACGCCGCCGGTGATGAAAATGAAGCGCGTCATGGAAGCCTAGTTTAGCTAAAGGCCGCATGTCGGGCCAACGCGAATGCGCCGGCCCCCCGAATTGAAAGAGGCGGCTTTCGCCGCCTCCTTTAGTGTGTCGCCCGCCTTTTACTGGCCGGTCGGAACTTTGGGCTCGCCCGAGGAGGGAGCCGGGGTGGTGGTCGCCGGGGCCGGCTGCTGCGCCGCTGGCGCGGCGGGCTGATCGCCGGTGGGCACGGCGCCGGGCGCGGGCGTGGCCGGTGCCGGAGCCGTGACGGGAGCCGCCGGCAGCTTGTCGAACACCGAACCCTGGTGCGTGGCGGCGCGGTTCAGCAGGGCCAGCACCAGGCTGGTCACCAGGAAGGCGCCGAACAGGATGGAGGTGGTGCGGGTCAGCAGGTTGGCGCTGCCCCGGGCCGTCATGAAGCCGCCCATGGTGCCGCCGCCCATCCCTAGCCCGCCGCCTTCGGAACGCTGGACCAGGACGACGCCGACCAGCGCGATGCCGATCAGAATGTGCAAAACCAGGACGACGGTGGACATCGAAGCAGCAATCCTATCCAGCAGGCCAAAACAGAGGGTGTTGGCAAAACATAAAATAGCCGCCCGCCCCCATGCGGGGGCGGCCGACGTTCAAGCGCATCTCTTTACCCAGTCCGAACCCGGGGCGCTAGCGGCAAGTTTCCGCAATGGCCCAGAATTCGTCCGCCTTCAAGCTGGCGCCGCCCACCAGGGCCCCGTCCACATCGTTGATGTGGAGCAGGCTGGCCGCGTTGTCCGGCTTGACGGAACCGCCATATAAGATGCGCACGGCGTCCGGCTGATCAACCAGCGTTGCGAGACGGCGCCTGATCATGGAATGCATGGCTCCCACATCCGTGGGCGTCGGCGTGCGGCCGGTGCCGATGGCCCAGACGGGCTCATAGGCCACCACGGTGTTGGCCGCCGTGGCCCCGTCGGGCATAGACTCGTCCACCATGCGGGCGATGACGTCCAAGGCGCGGCCGGCATCGCGCTCCGCCTCCGTCTCGCCGACGCAGACGATGGCGATGAGGCCAGCGCGGTGGGCGGCCGCGGCCTTGGCCTTGACCTCCCCGCTCAATTCGCCGTGGCCCTGCCGGCGCTCGGAATGGCCGACGATGACGTAGCGGCAGCCGGCATCCGCCAGCATGGGGGCCCCGATGTCCCCGGTGTGGGCCCCCGAATCCTTGCCATGGCAATCCTGGCCGCCGACGCTGACCGGCGCGTCGGACACGGCTTGGACCACGGTGTGGATGAGGGTGGCGGGCGGACACAGCAGCATGTCGAAAGCGACGTCACCCGCCCCCAGCATGCGGCCGGCGAGGTCGGAGGCCAATGCCGCGCCCCCTTCCCTGAGCCCATGCATTTTCCAATTACCGACAATGAACTTGCGGCGCATTTTGTTATCTCCCCGAGTTTAACGCACTCAAAGGAACAAACGCGCGGGGGCCTTTATAGGGTGGCCCGCCTTGTCACGCCTGTCCCTGTCGTCATGCTGTAACAGTCATGCGCCGGCATTTCCATGATTCAGGCCGTGACAAGGCCGTGAGTCGGCACGTCCGCCCCATGCGCGTCACCCGCCCAACCATCTATTGCCGGCCATGGTGCCTGCTTCTATGATGCCGCGCCCTGACGGGAGGGTGGGTATGGGCCTTGGCCCCTTTCCCCATCCGCAAGCCAATTCGCAAGACGCAGCAGGCACATGCTTCAGTTCATCCGCAAATTCTCGGGCTCGTGGTTCTCCAAGATCCTGTTCGTGTTCCTGATCATCAGCTTCGGGATCTGGGGCGTGGGCCGGGTGGGCACCACCGTCAGTGACCAAGCTGTGGCCCGGGTCGGCGACACGGAGATCACCCCGCAAGACGTGGACCGCGCTTTCCGCCAGCAGGTGAACCGGCTGCGCCAGACCATGGGGCCCGAGTTCACCGCCGAGCAGGCCAAGCAGATGGGCCTGATGCGCGCGGCGCTGCAGGATGAGATCCAGCGCGCCCTGATCAAGCAGGCCACCCACGATTTCGGCCTGCGCGTGTCGGAACAGGCGGCGGCGCAGAAGATCGCCGACATGCCGGTGTTCAAGGACAAGTCCGGCCAGTTCGATCCGATGCTGATGCGCGCCCTGCTGCGCCAGAACCAGCTGACCGAGGAAGAGATCGTCGGCGAGGTGCGCGAGGACATGGCCCGCACCGAGGTGACGGAGGCCCTGGCCGCCGGCGTGCGCGTGCCGCAGACGCTGGCCCGCGACCTGGTGCGCTATCGCGGCGAGCAGCGCGGGGCGGAAACCCTGTTCGTGGCCGACAAGGCCATGCCGGACCCGGGCACGCCCGACCAGGCGGCGCTGGAGGCTTTCCACAAGGCCCAGGCCGCGCGCTACACCGCCCCGGAATACCGCGCCCTGACCGTGGTCACGCTGTCGACCGACGCCATCGCCAAGACCGAGGAGGTCAGCGATGAGGACCTGAAGAAGGCCTACGACGCCCGCGCCAAGGACTTCGTGAAGCCGGAACGCCGTGACCTGGACCAGGTTCTGGTCGACACCAAGGAGCAGGCCGACAAAGTGGCGCAGGCCGCCGCGGGCGGCAAGTCGCTGGCCGACGCCGCCAAGGCCGCCGGCGTGACCATGCTGCCGCTGGCCGGTATCACCAAGGCCGACCTGCCGGCGGAGTTGCAGGAGATCGCCTTCTCCCTGCCCCAGGGCAAGGTGTCGGAACCGGTGAAGAGCGGGTTCGGCTGGCACGTCGTGGCCGTCACCAAGATCGTCCCCGGCAGCACCCAGACCCTGGACCAGGTGAAGGCCCAGTTGGTGGAGCAGGTGAAGGCCGAGCGCGCCACCGACCAGCTGTATGACCTGTCAAACAAGCTGGACGACGCCATTTCCGGCGGCGCGTCGCTGGAAGAGGCCGCCAAGAAGGTGGACGCGACGGTGACCAAGATCGCCGCCGTGGATCGCGATGGCAAGGATGCCGCCGGCAAGCCGGTGACCGGCCTGGCTGCCCCCATCGCCAAGGTGGTTCAGACCGCCTTCGGCCTGGCCTCCGGCGACACCAGCAGCACCACGGAAGGCGAGCGCAACAAGAGCTATTTCGCCGTGCGCGTCGACAGCGTGCAGGCCCCGGCCCTGAAGCCGCTGGACCAGGTGAAGGACCAGGTCGTCGCCGACTGGAAATCCAGCAAGCGTGACGAGGCCGCGAAGGCCAAGGCCAAGGAGATCGCCGACAAGCTGAAGGCCGGCGCTTCGCCCGAGCAGGTGGCCAAGGAGACGGGTGCCGTCTACACCCGCCAGGCGCCCGTCGGCCGCACCCCGCCCAAGGACAGCCCCCTGACGCCCGAGCTGGTGGACGCCCTGTTCACCCTGAAGCCGGGCGAGGTGACCACCGGCCCCGTCGCCGATGGCCAGATGGTCGTGCGCCTGGCGGCGCTGGTGCCCATGCCGGAACCGCTGCTGGCCGACCGCGCCACCGTCGCCGCCAAGCAGTTGCGGGACGGTGTGGCCGGCGACCTCTACGTCCAGTTCCTGGACGCGCTGCGCCAGCGCTACCGCATCACCGAGAACCGGACGCTGCTGCAGCGCCTGGAACACCAGGAGTAAGGCGTCGTGACCTCCTTCCCCGATGAGACGGCCTTCGGCACGGCATACGCGGCGGGCCAGGCGCAGGTCGTCTGGACGCGGCTGGTCAGCGACCTGGAGACACCCGTCGCCGCCATGCTGAAGCTGGCGCACGGGCGCCCATTCTCCTTCCTGCTGGAATCGGTCACCGGCGGCTCCGTCCGCGGCCGTTATTCCCTGATCGGGCTGAAGCCCGACCTGATCTGGAAGAGCAAGGGGACCCAGGCCTGGATCAACCAGCGGGCCGCTACCGACCCGGCGGCGTTCGAGCCGCTGTCGGCCCCGCCCCTGGACGCCCTGGCCGACGTGCTGGAAGAAAGCCGCATCGAGCTGCCGGCGCACCTGCCGCCCATGTCGGCCGGCCTGTTCGGCTATCTCGGCTATGACATGGTCCGGCTCATGGAGAAACTGCCGGAGAAGAACCGGGACGCGCTCGGGGTTGAGGATGCCGTCCTCATCCGCCCGACCATCATGGCCATCTTCGACAGCATCGAAAACGTGGTCACACTGGTGACCCCGGTGCGGCCGCAGGCGGGGGTGTCGGCGGAGGCCGCCTACATCGCCGCGAAAGAGCGCCTGGCCGAGGCCGTGGCCGACCTGGACCGGCCACTGCCGGTGGGCCACGACGCGGTGGGCGAGGTCGAGGCCCTGCCCGACCCGTCCTCCAACGTCAGCCGCGCCGACTATCACGCCATGGTGGAGAAGGCGAAGGAGTACATCCGCGCCGGCGACATCTTCCAGGTGGTGCCCAGCCAGCGCTTCTCCGTCCCCTTCGCCCTGCCGCCCTTCTCGCTCTATCGCGCGCTGCGGCGTATCAACCCCTCGCCCTTCCTGTTCTTCCTGGATTTCGGCGACTTGGCCGTGGTCGGCTCCAGCCCGGAAATCCTGGTGCGGCTGCGGGACGACACCGTCACCATCCGCCCCATCGCCGGCACCCGTCGCCGCGGCAAAACCCCGGCGGAGGACAAAGAGCTGGAGGCGGATCTGCTGTCCGATCCCAAGGAGCTGTCAGAGCACCTGATGCTGCTGGATCTGGGCCGCAATGACGTGGGCCGGGTGGCCGAGGTGGGCACGGTCACGGTGACCGAGCGCTTCACCATCGAGCATTATTCCCATGTGATGCACATCGTCTCCAACGTTGAGGGCAAGCTGGACAAGTCCCGCTTCAACGCCATCAACGCCCTGGTGGGCGGCTTCCCCGCCGGCACCGTCTCGGGCGCGCCCAAGGTGCGCGCCATGGAGATCATCGAGGAGCTAGAGGGAACGCGCCGCGGCATTTATGGCGGCTGCATCGGCTATTTCGCCGCCAACGGCACCATGGACACCTGCATCGCGCTGCGCACCGCCGTCATCAAGGACGGCGTCATGCATGTCCAGGCGGGCGGCGGCGTGGTGGCCGACAGCGATCCCGAAGCCGAGTACCAGGAGACCGTGAACAAGGCCAAGGCCCTGTTCAAGGCCGCCGAGGAAGCCGTGCGCTACGCCCAGGAAAAGCGGTCGACGCGGAACATCTGAGGCTCGCTTCAAAAGAAAAGCCGCCGGAGGAAGCCCCTGCCGGCGGCTTTTCCTTTGTGGTCCATCGCATCGCTTCGGGAAGAGCGAGAAACCTGTTCCAATCCAAATCGCATGAACGCGCTCAAGCCGGTCCGACGAAGTCGAAGCCCGCGTCCTCAACAGCGCGTTTCACCTGATCGCCATCGGCGGGGCCGGTGATGGCCACCACGCCGGCCTCAAGGTCCACGGCCACCTCGGTCGTGGGACTGACGGCCTGGATGGCCTTGGTCACCGAGCGGGCGCAGCCCTGGCAGGTCATGCCGTCGATCCGATATGAGGCGTTCATATCCCTCTCCAAACGGTTTGATCGCGGCACCAGGAACCCTTAACGGGGGCGGTGCCGCGATCAATGGAACCCATTCGGCGGGAAAAGCCAACCCGGTCCTTACCCCCGCTCAACGTCCAGGCGGTGGCGCGGGGGTCAGTTCGCCCGGGCAGCCAGGGCGCCGCCGACGGTCCTTTCAGCCGTTCGTGGACGAATAGGGCATGACGTAAAGATTGCCCCCCGCCAGGTCATACAGCACCGCGTTTTTCATGAAGAACTCCACGCCCGTATTGACGTAGCCCTGGAGATCATTCTTGGAAGGCTTGGGCGCAACCGGCGTGGTGGCGCCTTGATCATTGATGAGGTCCCAAGGCTGGCCACCAACGGTCGACGCCCCCAGGGCGATATTCGAGACGGTGTCGGAGGTGACCTCAAGGTTGGACCCGGGATGCACGGTGGTCGTCGCGCCCGTGTCGAAACACACGCCGATGGGGGTGAAGCTGTTCTGCTGCGGCTTGCTTTGGGGAACGTCAGCGGTCAGAACCGCATCTTGAATCAAGCATTCCGCATAGCTGTTCACGTCCAAAGACTTATTGTTTCCAGTTACGGCAACCTCCACGGATTGCCCCCCGGCCATGGAGAACTGCCCACAGTTGCTCAAGAAGGATAGAAGCGACGCCGTTTCACCAACACAGACATACCCTGTGGGGTCATTGTCGACCTCAGACGCCGGCGGCAGCAGGACCATGAACGACTGCTGCGCTCCGTTGGCGATAACCTGCGACAACACACCGATCATGTAAGGCGGACTGGCTGGTATCGGCGACGTGCTGGAGGCGTCTTTGATCGTCAGCGGCACCACCCCCAAGGCGGCGCCGAAGTCACCATAGAACCCTTCATAGATGGGGAAACCCTTGGCCCCCTCTTTGCCACCCTTTGTGTTGGTAATGGAGGTCACGAGGGCGACGTTGGCATGCACCACGAGGTCGCCAGCCGGTCCCAACCCCTGGAGCGTGACAACCGTGGACGCGACGGTGGCCTTATACTGAATACCGCTGTAGTAGCCCTGGGTAACGCAGGCGATTGGGTTAACAATTCTGTCAGACGCCCAGAGCTTCGATCCACCCTCGGGGTTAAAAGCAATGTAGGCGCCAGGCCCGCCGGTATCGAATTCATAGAGCCCACTAATAGTAACGGCCTCTATTGCATTATCATCATCATTATGATGATGCGAATTTTTGTAAACTTTGACAGATAAACTCGCGCTTATTCCGACCTTGTAAGAAGATTCGTTTTTTACGACCTTAACAGGTATAGAGTAGATTGACTTTGAATTGTTCGATTGTATTTTTTGACAGATATCTTTCCAGCAATTCGACATAAAGAGCTCTCCATGTTTTTATAGATCGGAAAATAGCATGGGCAGCAGGTGCGGCAGGTATTTGACCTGACCAACGGGCACAAGCTCCCCCAAATGGGGTAAGCACATGCCGTGCCAAAATTATTATCTCTTATTTCAACGTAATTACGCGCCCACGGCGCATCCAGCCGCCGTTCGGGACACGTCGGACATGTCGGACACCCTGCCTCAGCTTCCCCCAGGAGTGGGCGGGACCGCCGCCGTCAACGGCACCAGGGTGAAACCCTTGGCGGCCAGGGTGGGCAGCCAATGCTCCAGGGCGCTCAAGGTCACGTCGTGCGGATGGCCGATGGCGACGGCGGTGCCATGGCGGCGGGCCACCTCCTCCACCTTGGCCAACATGGCCTGCACCGCCTTGGGCGACTGGTCGTCGTCCAGGAACACGTCGCGGCTGACCAGGGGCAGGTGGTAGCGCGCGGCCAGTTCCGGCCCCTTGGTGTCCGGCGTGGTGCGGCTGTCCAGGAACATCAGGCCGCGCCGTGACAGTTCGGCCAGCACGACGGCCAGCTTGCCCTCGTTGGCGGTGAAGCGGCTGCCCATGTGGTTGTTGATGCCGACATAGCCGTCGAAGGAGGCGAGGTCCGTTTCCAGCCGCCGCTGTATTTCCTCATCGCTGAGGTTCACGGTCAGGGCGCCCGGCCCCGGGTCGGCCTTGCCCATCGGCTCCATGGGCACATGGACGATCAACTCATGCCCCGCCGCCCTCGCGGCCCGCGTCTGCTCGGCCAGATCGTGGGCATAGGGCAGCCAGGCGGTGGTGACCGGCCCCGGCAACGCCACGGCGCGGGTGGAACGGGGCCGGTCCAGGCCCAGGTCGTCGATCACCAGCACGATGCGGGCATGCGCGGCCCCGGGCGCGGGCGCCGCCATCTGGGGCGCCGGCACGGCGTTGCGCCGCCAGGCGGCGCCAGGCTTCCCCGTTTCCGGCTTGCTCGGCTCAGCCTTGGGCGCCTCGGCCTTAGGTAACGTGGCTGGAGGCGGGGGCGTCAGCGCCTCCGCATGCTGCTCCGGCGGGGTCGCCGGCGGGATCGGCGGGGTGCCGGGCGGGCGGGGGCCGGTCTTGGCCGGTGCCGACGGGGCGGGCGCGGTCGCCACTGCGGGCTTGTGCGGATGGCGGTTGCCCAGCGCATAGGCGCCCAGCAGGACGACGATGGCCGTGAGGCCGACGATACCGGCCAACTGCGCCCGGGTCAGGCTGATCCGGGCACCCTTGCGCCGACGCGCGGGTGCTCGCTTGGGGCGGGAGCCAGGTCTTCCCAGCGGCGGCGGGGGAGTGACGCGGCGGGGCATCAGCGGGCCACCATGGTGGGAACGGACGTGGCGGGAACGGACGCGGTGGAAACGGTCATGCCTGTCCCTTGAAGAAGCACCGGCCGCGTTTCGCCGGCCGGCTCCCCACTAGTGCTACAGCGCCGGGACACTGGCAATCTCCTAGGCGGCTTATGCCGCTTATCGGATCCGCGCCCAATCCGGTTGCCCTGCCAACATCGGCCGGACTACTGTAAGCCGCCTTTGGCCATGTCCAATTCCCCGAACGGGTCCCAGATCATGCTGCTGCTCATCGATAATTACGATAGCTTCACGTACAACCTCGTGCATTACATCGGCGAGCTGGGCGCCGACGTGGCCGTCTGGCGCAACAACGCGCTGAGTGTGGACGACGCGCTGGCCCTGAAGCCAGAGGCCATCGTCCTCTCCCCCGGCCCCTGCGATCCCGACAAGGCCGGCATCTGCCTGCCCCTGATCGCCGCCGCCGCCGACAAGCGCATCCCCCTGTTCGGCGTCTGCCTGGGCCACCAGGCCATCGGCCAGGCCTTCGGCGGCCGCGTCATCCGCGCCCCGGTGCCCATGCACGGCAAGGTCAGCCAGGTCACGCATGAGGGCGGCGGCGTCATGAAGGGCCTGCCCTCGCCCTTCGCCGCCACGCGCTACCACTCCCTGATCGTGGAGCGGGAGACCCTGCCGGCGGAGCTGGAGTCGGTCGCCTGGATCGCTGGTGGGCCCCAGGGGGATGTGGAAGACCAGATGATCATGGCCCTGCGCCACCGCACCCTGCCCATCCACGGGGTGCAATTCCATCCCGAGAGCATCGCCTCCGACCATGGCCACCAGATCCTGGCGAACTTTCTGGACTTCGCCGGCGTGGCGCGCAAGGCCGTGAAGAAGACCGGCCTGGCGGCATGAGCGGTGACATCGGCGACATGAAGGCGCTGCTCGGCCGGGTGGCCGAGGGCAAGCGCTTGTCGGAGGATCAGGCCCTGGCCGCCTTCGACATCATCATGTCCGGCAACGCAACCCCATCGCAGATGGGGGGCTTCCTCATGGCGCTGCGCGTGCGCGGCGAAACGGTGGATGAGATCACGGGCGCGGTGCGCGCCCTGCGCGGCCGCGCGGCGCGTGTCGACTGCCCCCCCGGCACCATCGACACCTGCGGCACCGGCGGCGACGCCAGCGGCACCTACAACATCTCCACCGCCGTGGCCTTCGTCCTGGCCGCCTGCGGCGTGCCGGTGGCCAAGCACGGCAACCGCGCCCTGTCCTCCAAGTCCGGCGCCGCCGATGTGCTGGGCCAACTGGGCGTGAACGTGGAGGCGGAGCTGGAGGCCGTGCGCGCCGCCTTGTGGCAGGACGGCATCACCTTCCTCATGGCCACCCGCCACCACGGCGCCATGCGCAATGTCGGCCCGACGCGGGTGGAACTGGGTACGCGCACCATCTTCAACCTGACCGGCCCCCTGTCCAACCCGGCGGGGGCGCGGCGCCAGTTGATGGGCGTGTTCGCCGAGCGCTGGGTGGAACCCCTGGCCCAGGTGCTGAACCGCCTGGGCACCGAGGCCGCCTGGGTGGTCAGCGGCGAGGACGGCCTGGACGAGATCACCACTACCGGCGCCACCCATGTGGCGGAATTGCGCCACGGCGCCATCCGCCGCTTCCAGGTGACGCCGGAGGATGCCGGCCTGCCGCGCGCCCGGCCGCAGGACATCAAGGGCGGCGACGCGGTGGAGAACGCCCGCGCGCTGCGCGCCCTGCTGGCGGGGGAACGGGGCGCCTACCGTGACATTGTTCTGATCAATGCCGCCGCCGCCTTGATCGTCGCAGACAAGGCCACCACTTTGCGTGACGGCGTGGCCCAGGCGGCCCAGGCCCTGGACGACGGCCGCGCCGCCGCCAAGCTGGCGGCCCTGGTCCACCATTGCCCCCTGCCGCCCCCGGTGCCGGAAGAAGCCGCCCCGGCGGCCGCGGCGAAGAATGAAGGAGCCCGCTGATGAGCGATGTCCTGGCCCGGATTTGCGCCGACAAGCGCGACCATATCGCCACGGCCAAGGCCGCCCGCCCCCTGGCGGAGGTGGAACGGGCGGCGCGCGACGCCGGCCCCACCCGCGGTTTCGCCCGCGCCCTGCAGGCCAAGGTGGATGCGGGGCTTTACGCCCTGATCGCCGAGATCAAGAAAGCCAGCCCGAGCAAGGGCCTGATCCGCGCGGATTTCGATCCGCCGGCCCTGGCCAGGGCGTATCAGGAGGGCGGCGCCGCCTGCCTGTCGGTGCTGACCGACGTGCCCTATTTCCAGGGGGCGGATGAGTATCTGGTGGCGGCCCGCGCGGCCTGTGACCTGCCGGTGCTGCGCAAGGACTTCATGCTCGACACCTATCAGGTGGCCGAGGCCCGCGCCCTGGGCGCCGACTGCATCCTGCTGATCATGGCGGCGCTGGACGACGCCCAGGCTGCGGAACTGTACGACGCCGCCACCGGCTGGGGCATGGATGTGCTGGTCGAAGTGCACGACGCCGACGAGATGCGCCGGGCGCTGGCCCTGCCCGGCGGCCTGCTGGGCGTCAACAACCGCAATCTGAAGACCCTGTCCATCGACCTCGCCACCACGGAGATGCTGGCCGGCATGGTGCCGCCCGGCCGCCATCTGGTGGCGGAAAGCGGCCTGTACAGCCCGCAGGACCTGCTGCGCATGGAGATCGTGGGCGCCCGCCGCTTCCTGGTGGGCGAGTCGCTCATGCGCCAGGCCGACGTGGCGGCCGCCACCCGCGCCCTGCTGGGCCTGGACCAGAAGGTCGCCTGACATGGCGAAGACTGACATGGCGGAGACCAGCGGCTTCACCCATTTCGACGCCGCCGGGCAGGCGGTGATGGTCGACGTCTCCGACAAGGCGGAGACGGAGCGCTTGGCCACCGCCCGCGGCCGCGTGGTCATGAAGGCGGAAACGCTGGCCCTGATCCAGGCGGGACAGATGGGCAAGGGCGACGTGCTGGGCGTGGCGCGGCTGGCCGGCATCATGGCGGCCAAGCGCACGCCCGACCTGATTCCCCTCTGCCACCCGCTGGCCCTGACCAAGGTGACGGTGGACCTGACCTGCCTGCCCGACCAGAACGCGGTGGAGATCGAGGCCACGGCCAAGCTGAAGGGCCGCACCGGCGTGGAGATGGAGGCGTTGACAGCCGTCAGCGTCGCGGCCTTGACCCTTTATGACATGTGCAAGGCGGTGGATAAGGGCATGGTCATCGCCGATATCCGCCTGATCGCCAAGGACGGCGGCAAGAGCGGCCCCTACCGCGCGGACACCCCCTGACCCCGCCCCCAGCTTTGCCAAGGCCCGCCCATGATCCCCGTTGATGAAGCGCTGGCGCGCATCCTGTCGCACTTCCAGCCCGTGGCCGGGGAATTGGTGGGGGTGGGCGAGGCGGAGGACCGCGTCCTGGCCGCCGATGTCGCGGCCCGCGTGACCCAGCCGCCGACCGCCGTTTCCGCCATGGACGGCTGGGCCGTGCGGGGATCGGACCTGACCACGCTGCCCATCACCCTGGCCCGTATCGGCGAGGCGCCGGCCGGTCGGCCCTACACCGGCACCGTCGCCCCCGGCCAAGCCCTGCGCCTGTTCACCGGCAGCGTCATCCCGGATGGCGCCGACACCGTGGTGCTGCAGGAGGATTGCGACGATCTGGGCGACGGCGTGCGGGTGCGCGAGGGCACGCCCGGCCGCTGGGTGCGCGCCGCAGGCCTGGACTTCACCGCCGGCACCGTGGGCCTGACGGCCGGCCGTCGCCTGACCGTGCGCGACGTGGCCCTGGCCGCCGCCATGAACCACCCCTTCCTGACGGTGCGCCGCCGCCCCCGCGTCGCCATCCTCGCCACCGGCGACGAGGTGGTGATGCCGGGCGAGCCGCTGGGCCCGGGCCAGATCGTCAGCAGTAACGGCCTGGCCCTGGCGGCCCTGGTGCGACGCCAAGGGGGCATCCCCGTCAACCTGGGCATCGCACCCGACGACGCCGACACCCTTGGCATCCTGGCGCGCGGGGCCGCGGGCTGCGACCTGCTGGTCACCACCGGCGGCGCCTCCGTCGGGGAACACGACCTGATCCGCACCGTGTTGGGCGCCCAGGGCCTGGAACTGGACTTCTGGAAGATCGCCATGCGGCCGGGCAAACCGCTGATGTTCGGGCGCCTGGGCGCCACGCCCCTGCTGGGGCTGCCGGGCAACCCCGTCTCCAGCCTGGTGTGCGCCGCCCTGTTCCTGGTTCCGGCGCTGCGGCGCCTGCAGGGCCTGGACCCGGCGGAGCCGCCCCGGGCGCGCGCGGTTCTGGGTGCCCCCCTGCCCGCCAACGACCGCCGCCAGGATTACCTGCGCGCCACGCTGCGGCCCAGCGATGGCTCCTTGCCCATCGCGACCACCTTCGGCCAGCAGGACAGTTCCATGCTGAGTCGCCTGGCGGCAGCGGATTGCCTGATCGTCCGGCCGCCCCATGCCACCGCCGCCGAGGCCGGTGAGCCCGTGGACATCGTGCCGCTGGACGGGATTTGAGCCGCTATCCCCGGAACCCGCCCTAAATCTGTCATCGTCTGGTGGTTTTTGATCGCTAACGCTTGACGCCGGCCGTGAACCAAAATAGAACATGGCAAGTACGTTTCGGGTTTGTTCCATATATAGCGGTTCGACACAGCAAAGGGGGCGATATGCTGACGCGTAAGCAACAGGAGCTTCTGCTGTACATTCACCAGCACCTGGGTGAAGGCGGCGTCTCCCCCTCATTCGATGAGATGAAGGACGCCTTGGGCCTCAAGTCCAAGTCCGGCATCCACCGCCTGATCACCGGGCTGGAGGAGCGCGGCTTCATCCGCCGGCTGCCGCACCGCGCCCGCGCGCTGGAGGTGCTGCGCCTGCCGGAGACGACGCCGGCGCCCAAGAAGGCCGCTCCTGCCGAGGTGGAACCCCGGTTCAAACCCAATGTCATCAAGGCCGACTTCCAGGCCGGGCTGCCGGGCAAGGACCCGGGCGACGCCGTCGGCTCCGTGAGCCTGCCGCTGTATGGCCGCATCGCCGCCGGCCTGCCCATCGAGGCGCTGCGCGACAGCGGCAGCAGCATCGACATCCCCGTCTCCATGCTGGGCATCGGGGAGCATTACGCCCTGGAGGTGGCCGGCGACAGTATGGTCGAGGCCGGCATCCATGACGGCGACACGGTCATCATCCAGCGCTGCGAGACGGCGGAGAACGGCGCCATCGTCGTCGCCCTGGTGGATGCCGCCGAGGTGACGCTGAAGCGCCTGCGCCGCAAGAACAACTCCATCGCCCTGGAACCGGCCAACCCATCTTACGAGACGCGGGTGTTCGGTGCCGACCGGGTGCGGGTGCAGGGTCGCCTGGTCGGGCTGTTCCGCCGGTATTGATCATTCCCTGCCAACCTAGGCCGGGACTTGCGGCAGCCGGAGCGTTTCGGGGAGCGTAAGCGGACTGGAACGCGAGGATAGCCAAACCGCCGGATGGCGGCGCCCGGCGCCTGAGGGGAAGAAACAAAGGGAAGAACGGCCCTGGTGACATCAGTCCCAGGGCCGTTTGCTTTGCGGATCATGCACCGTCTCGATGCGGATGCCGCCCCGCTCGAAATACAGGGCGTGGGCGCCGCGCGCGGCCAGCACGTCGGGGCCGATGACCTGAGGGGCGTCACAGCCGGCGGCCGGCACGCGGGAGATCACCAAATCGGCGTTGTCGCAATCCTCCGCCAAGGCATCGCGCGTCCAGGCGATGGCGACCAGGCGCCCGTCCGGTGCCGCCGGGGCGCGCCGGTCCTGTCGATAGAGGTCGGGGTGGTAGAGGCAGCCCAGGCTGTCGCAACGCAGGCTTCCATCATCCGTGCCCACAGTGGGCCAGGCGGGCGGCCGCCCCTCCCCACCATCGCGCTTGCCCCAGGTTTCCACCTCGAAACCGCCGCCGCGCGACGACGACAGCCACAGCTTGCCGCCCCCATCGCGCACCGCCACCATGGTGCCGCCGCCCGACACCACCATGTCCGGCCGGGGCGTCAGCGGCGCCAACACGCAGCCCAGGGCGACGGGCGCCAGGCCGATCAGGCGCCAGCGGCGGCGCCACAGCATCAGCCACAGCCCCCCCACCACCATGAGGCCGAAGGCCATGTCGGACAGGGCGGCGCCGTGCAGGGCCGCCCCTGGCAAGGCGGCGGTGACACGGGCCGTCCAAAGGATGCCCTGGCAGCCCCAGCCGATCATGTCGATGATCCATCCCTCCAGGTGGAACGGCATGGCGACATAGGCCACCAGGCACAGCGGCATGATCCACAGCTCGGTGATGGGGATGCCGATGAGGTTGGCCAGCACGCCGTAATTGGCCACCTGCTGGAAGTGGTAGAGGCAGAACGGCATGGTGGCGATGGTGGAGATGATGGAGGTCAGGCACAGGCCCCCCACGAACAGCAGGACACGCCGCGGCCAGCCGCCCTCCTTGCGCCACCGGCTCAGCGGCGCTCGCAGCACCTCATAGGCGCTGATGAGCGCCAGCACGGCGCCGAAGCTCATCTGGAAGCTGGGACCGGGCAACTGCTCCGGCTGATACAGCAGGCACAGGATGCCGGCCACGGCAATGGCCCGAGGGCTCAATACCGAGCGGTCGGCCAGGATGGCCACCATGGCCAGCGCCGTCATGAGGACGGAGCGCAAGGTCGGCACCTGCGCGCCCACCAGCATCATGTAAGCCAGGGTCGCCAGGATGGCGAAGGCGGCCGCCCATTTCTTGATGGAGTACCGCAGCGCCACCCCCTCCCAGAGCGCCAGCGCGGCACGGGCGGCGAAATAGAAGATGGCCGCCACCAGGCTGATGTGCAGGCCGGAGATGGACAGGATGTGCTGTAGCCCGGAAACGCGCATGGCCTGCAGGTCATCGGGCGGAATGCCCGTCTGCTCACCATTGAGCAGGGCGATGGCGATCATGGCCGGCGCGCCCGTCAGCCGCTCGGCCACGCGGGCGGCGATCAGTTCGCGCAACGCCACCACCCGGTCATTCACCCAGCCGAGCAGGCCCACCGGTGCCGGCGCCACCACCTCCGGCGTCTTGAAGGCGAACCCCACGGCGCCGATGCCCTGGTAGAAGGCGGAACGGCGGAAATCATAGGCGCCGGGCTCGGGGCTGTCGGGTGGCGGGCGCAGGGCGGCCAGGATACGGACGCGCGTGCCTGCCGGCGGGGCCACGTCGGTCGGCCGCAAGCGGATGCGTACGGCCGGGGGCGTCGCTTCCGCCGCCAGGCGGGGAATGTGGGGGTCGGCCAGGGTGACCCGTACGCCCTTGTCCAGGCGCTCGACATTGGCGACGCGCCCCTCCACGGGAACGGGCCCCAAGGGGCGTTGGAGAATGGGGGTCTTCAGCCAGGTGGTGCGCGCCTGCACCGCCGTGAATCCCACCCCAAGGGCCAGCAAGGCGCCCAACGTCAGGCGGAGTGGCAGCCGGTTGCCCGCCAGCAGGTACAGGCCCAGGACGCCCAGGGTGAACAGCAGGCCGCTCCACGGCGGCGGTTCCCCCGGCAGCGCGAAATAGAGGGCGATGCCGGCCCCGAGGAAGACCGGCACCCAAAGCACCCAGCGTTCGCGCTCTTCCACCAAATTGACATACGCAGATGCGACAATGCTGACTAACGCGGCGAGCACACGATGTGTGACGTGCATCACATCTGAAGGGGGTGGCTCAGTTCCAAATTCGCTCCGCCCAGTAGCTAAATAGGACGGGACGCCCGCGTTCCAATCCTGTTCCACGCTGCCGGGCGACCGGCCTGCGGGCGCAAGATTCGGAGGACTGCCAGTCTGTCCAGCGGGGCCCGCCTCAGGGTGCATCTTCGTTCCGGGTGTGCTATCTGAGCGGCTTCCGCATCCTGGTGATGCGCCCTTGGCGGCTATCCTGCCGCCGGACCTTATCACCAGCTATCTCGATAGTCGCGTCGCGTCGTCAACCTTTGGATGACGTCCCCCAGGGAGACCGTCCCCGAAGCGCCTGGCGAAGCGCCGCCCGCCCGCATGCCGGAGAGTGCGTTTCCCATGAGTGTCGTCACCCGCTTCGCCCCATCCCCCACCGGCTACCTGCACATCGGCGGCGCCCGTACCGCCCTGTTCAACTGGCTGTACGCCCGCCATCACGGCGGCACCTTCCTGCTGCGCATCGAGGATACGGACCGGGCGCGCTCCACCCAGGCGGCGGTTGACGCCATCATCGACGGCCTGAGCTGGCTGGGCCTGACCTGGGACGGCGACGCCGTCAGCCAGTTCGAGCGGCGCGAGCGCCATGCCGAGGTGGCGCGCACCATGCTGGCCCAGGGCCATGCCTATTACTGCTATTGCTCCCCGGAAGAGCTGGAAGCGATGCGGGAGCAGCAGAAGGCCGCCGGCCTGCCGGTTCGCTACGATGGCCGCTGGCGCGACCGCGACCCGTCGGAGGCACCGGCCGGCGTCGCCCCGGTCATCCGCCTGAAGGCTCCGCGTGAGGGCGAGACGGTCCTGCAGGACAAGGTGCAGGGCGAGGTGCGGGTGCAGAACAGCCAGTTGGACGATATGGTGCTGCTGCGCGCCGACGGTACGCCCACGTACATGCTCTCGGTGGTGGTGGACGACCAGGACATGGGCGTCACCCAGGTCATCCGCGGTGACGACCACCTGACCAACACCTTCCGCCAGCTGCAGATTTACCAGGCCATGGGCTGGACGCCGCCGGACTTCGCCCATATCCCGCTGATCCATGGCCCCGATGGCGCCAAGCTGAGCAAGCGCCATGGCGCCCTGGGGGCCGAGGCCTACCGCGACCTGGGCTACCTGCCGGAAGCGCTGCGCAACTACCTGCTGCGCCTGGGCTGGGGCCATGGCGATGATGAGATCATCAGCACCGAGGACGCCGTCGCCTGGTTCAACCTGGAAGGCATTGGCCGTTCCCCCTCGCGCATGGATTACGCCAAGCTCGACAACCTGAACGGCCATTACATCCGGCAGGCCGATGATGACCGGCTGGTGGGCCTGATCGCCCCCCGCCTGGCCACGGCGCTGGGGCGGGACCTGACCGACGCCGACCGCGATCTGCTGCGCCGCGCCATGCCGGGCCTGAAGGCGCGGGCCAAGACCCTGGTGGAACTTGCGGCCGGCGCACAGTTTTATGTCACGACGCGCCCCCTTCCGCTGGATGACAAGGCTTCCCAACTGCTGACGGAAGACGCGCGCGCCCAACTGGCGGTGATCGCCACCCGCTTCGCGGAGGTCCCCGACTGGACCGCGGCCACCCTTGAGGGGGTCGTACGCGCGTACGCCGAGGAGACGGGCCTGAAGCTGGGCAAATTGGCCCAGCCATTGCGCGCCGCACTCTCCGGTTCCACCGTGTCGCCACCGATTTTCGAGGTGGCGGAAGTCCTGGGCCGGGTTGAAACCCTGGCCCGTATCAGCGATGTCGCAGGGGGTGCGTGAACCCTCCTGGCGTCATTGCCTTCGGCGGTGCGGAACACTACACTCCGCACCGCGTCATAAAGACCAATAAGGGGCAGAGGGCCCCACTTCGTATAAACAAGGACGTGCCGAAATGAGCGATACGACGACACCGGCGGCCGGAAAGAAAACGGTCACCCTCACCGACAACCAAACCGGTAAGTCTTACGAATTCCCGGTCATGCACGGCACGACCGGCCCTGACGTGGTCGATATCCGCAAGCTCTACGGCGAGACCGGCTACTTCACCTACGACCCGGGCTTCACCTCGACCGGCAGCTGCGAGTCCAAGATCACCTTCATCGACGGCGACAAGGGCGTTTTGCTGCACCGCGGCTACCCCATCGAGCAGCTGGCCGAGAAGAGCGACTTCATGGAAGTCTGCTACCTGATGCTGCACGGTGAGCTGCCGAACGCCAAGCAGAAGGGCGATTTCGAGCGCTCCATCACCTATCACACCATGGTGCATGAGCAGCTGTCGCAGTTCTTCCGCGGCTTCCGCCGCGACGCCCACCCGATGGCCGTCATGTGCGGCGTGGTCGGCGCCCTGTCCGCCTTCTACCACGACAGCACCGACATCGAGGATCCGCGCCAGCGCATGGTGGCCTCCCACCGCCTGATCGCGAAGATGCCGACCCTGGCCGCCATGGCCTACAAGTACTCCATCGGCCAGCCCTTCGTGTATCCGCGCAACGACCTGAGCTATGCTGAGAACTTCCTCAACATGACGTTCAGCGTCCCGTGCGAGCCGTACAAGATCAACCCGGTCATCGCCAAGGCGATGGACAAGATCTTCATCCTGCACGCTGATCACGAGCAGAACGCCTCCACCTCCACAGTGCGTCTGGCGGGCTCCTCCGGCGCCAACCCCTTCGCCTGCATCGCCGCCGGCATCGCCTGCCTGTGGGGTCCCGCCCACGGCGGCGCCAATGAGGCCGTGCTGAAGATGCTGGCGGAGATCGGCCACAAGGACCGGATCCCCGAGTTCATCGCCCGCGCCAAGGACAAGAACGACAGCTTCCGCCTCATGGGCTTCGGCCACCGGGTCTACAAGAACTACGACCCACGCGCCAAGGTCATGCAGCAGACCTGTAAGGAAGTCCTGTCCGAACTGGGCATCAAGGACGACCCGTTGCTGGACATCGCGGTGGAGCTGGAGCGCATCGCTCTGGAAGACCCGTACTTCATCGAGAAGAAGCTGTACCCCAACGTCGACTTCTACTCGGGCATCATCCTGAAGGCCATCGGCTTCCCGACCAGCATGTTCACCGTGCTGTTCGCCCTGGCCCGTACCGTGGGCTGGATCGCCCAGTGGCAGGAGATGATCGCGGACACGTCGCAGAAGATCGGCCGTCCGCGCCAGCTGTACACCGGCGCCACGACGCGGGATTATGTCCCGGTCGAACAGCGCTGAGGCATAGGCGGGCGAAACGATGGGCGAGCGGGTTCATCCCAGTGATGGCGATAATGGGCGCGGCGGCGGCCGTTCCCAGCCCCGCGCACGCATCCTGCCCGCCCGTTCCTTGGAAGGCCACCTGCCGGCCAATGACAACCCCGTGCCCCCGGGCCGGCGGTTGAAGCGGCTGGCCTGGATGATCGTCACCACCCTGGGCGTGGTCCTGGGCATCGCGGCGACCGTGGTGTCCCTGCTGCACTGAGGGGGGGATGGCGCAAACCTTCCCCTGGTTTTGGAAAGGCCGTCCGGGCAACCGGGCGGCCTTTTCCTTTTCATCCCGCTTCTCTCCAGCATGAGGCCTCATGGGCTTAATGCCGCCATCAGTGATGGCATTGCTGGCGCTGATTGCGGCGGCGGCGGGAAAAGCGACTGCCCAGGCGGGCCGTACCGGCAGGATGACGTGCACAATGAGGTCCGTACGCCCATGACACAGATCGTACAGTGCGAATGGGGCCTGACCGGCTTGGAGACGCTGCGCGAGACCGTGGCGGTGGTCGTGATCGTCGACGTGCTGTCTTTCTGCACCGCCGTAGACATCGCCGTCAGCAGAGGAGCGGCCATCCTGCCATTTCCCTACGGCGATCCCGGCATAGCGCGGACCGCGTCGGAGAGCGCGGGCGCGAGGTTGGCCGCCCCGCGCAACGCCGGCGGCCAATTGAGCTTGTCCCCCCAGTCTCTCATGACCATTCCGGCGGGGACGCGCCTGATGCTGCCGTCGCCCAATGGCTCCCGCCTGTCGCTGGCGGGCGGTGCCACAACGGTGCTGGCCGGTTGCCTGCGCAACGCCGCCGCTGTCGCCCGCAAGGCCCGCATGCTGGCCAACAGCGGGGATATCGCCGTCATCCCGGCGGGCGAGCGCTGGCCCGATGGCGGTTTGCGCCCGGCGGTGGAAGACCTGCTGGGGGCCGGCGCCATCATCGCAGCGCTGGACCTGCCCCCGTCGGCAGAGGCGCGAGTGGCACGGGACGCGTACACGGCCGCACGCGGCGATTTGGTCGACATCATACGGGACAGCCGATCCGGCCGAGAGTTGACAGAATGGGGCTACGCCGGGGATGTGGAGATTGCCCTGGCCGTCAACACCAGCACCACGACCCCCATCCTTCGGGATGGGGCCTATCAGGCGCTGTGAGCCGTCTCCAGCGCCTGCGCCAGCACCTCGAAGGTTCGGGGATGGTCGCATTGGGCGACATTGAAGCGTAGAAAGCCGTCCGCGCTATTGGTCAGGCTGAACACGTCACCCGGCGCCAGCACCACGCCCTGGTCCAGCGCGGCCCGGGCGAGAGCCACGGACGATGCCCCCCGCGGCAACGCCACCCAGAGGAACATGCCGCCCCGTGGCTCCACCCAGGGCTTGAGCCCCAGGGCCTCGAGCCGCCGCACCGTACGCCCCATGGCACCGGCCAAGCGCCCGCGTACACCCTCCATATGCCGCCGGTAGCTGCCATCGGTCAGCAACTGATGGACAATCCGGGGATTGGTGGTGGCGTTGCCGAAGGCGGTGGCCAGCTTCACGTCGGCGATGCCCTGGACCCAGTCCGCGCGGGCCACGATATAGCCGCAGCGCACTGCCGCCGACAGCGTCTTGGAAAAGCTGCCGATATGGATCACCCGGTCCAAGCCGTCGAAGGCGGCCAGCCGGGGTGACGGCTCCGTCTCGAAATCACTGAAGATGTCATCCTCGACGATCAGGATGTCATGGGCGGTCGCCAGGGTCAGCAGCTTGTGCGCCACCGGCGCCGTCAGGCTGGCACCCGTGGGATTGTGCAGGGCGGCGTTGGTGATGTAGAGGCGCGGCCGATGGGTGGCGGCCGCCTGGGCGAAAGCGGCCAGGTCCGGCCCCAAGGGCGTATAGGGCACCGGCACCGCGCGGGCGCGGTGGGCGGCCACCACGGTCTTGAAGTTGTAGTAGCAGGGGTCGTCCAGCAGCACGACGTCGCCCGGCTCCAAAAGGTAGCGACAGACCAGATCTATGGCCTGGCTGCCGCTGTCGGCCAGCAGGATCTGGTCGACAGCCGCCGGGATGCCCCGCCCGGCGAAGCGGTCGGAGAGATGACGGCGCAGGGCCGGATAGCCGAGGGGATTGTCATAATCCAACAGGGCGCTGGATGGTGCTCGCGCCAGGGCCCGGAAGGCGCGCCTGACGGCTGCTTCCGGCATCCAATCGGCGGGCAGCCAGCCGCAACCGGGCTTCAGCACGCCCTCGCCCGGTTCCAGCGCCTGCCGCATCAGCCACAGCGGGTCCACCGCCCGGTCCGGCGGCGGCTCGGCCCCCGCCAACGACGCCCCCATGAGCACCAGGGGAGGCGCCCGCTTGGCGACATAGAACCCGGAGCCGGGACGAGCGGTCAGCACCCCCTCCGCCACCAGCCGGTCGTAGGCCTCCACCACCGTGGATTTGGACACGCCCAGCCGCTCCGCCAGCACGCGGATGGACGGCGCTCGGGCGCCGGCCGCCAGCAGCCGGCCGTCCACACGGGCCTGGATATCGGCCATCACCGTTTCCACCAGGGTCAGGCCAGCGGATGCTTCTGTTGACTGTATCGCCATTTGGACCAGTACAGTTTAGTCAAACCGTACTGCACCATACCTTGTGACCCTCCCCAGCGGAAGGCAGCATCGGCGGCGTCACGAACCCAGGATGCCCCGCCATGACGGACACCACCGTCGTCCCCACCGCCCTCACGACGGCCCCGGCGCGCCAGCCCGCCGCCGGCCTCATCTACGGCCTGATCGGCGTCATCATCTTCAGCGGCAGCCTGCCGGTGACCAAGATCGGCCTGACGGGGCTGGACGCCAATTTCCTCAGCCTGGCACGGGCGGCCCTGGCGGGGATCATCTCCGTGGGTCTGCTGGCCCTGTTGCGCCCCCGCCGGCCCAGGGTGCGTGACCTGCCGGGTTTGACGGTCGTCGCCGGCGGCGCCGTGGTGGGCTTCCCCCTGCTGTCGGCCCTGGCCCTGCACTGGATGCCCAGCACGCACGCCATCGTCTTCAGCGGCCTGCTGCCCATCTCAACCGCTGTCTTCGGCGCGCTACGGGGCGGCGACCGGCCCCGGGCGCCCTTCTGCCTGTACTCCTGCGCCGGTGCAAGCGCCATCGCCGCCTACGCCTTGGCGCCGGCCCTATCACAGGGCGGCGTCTGGCTGGCACCGGGCGACGGGCTCATGATCCTGGCCGTCGCCGTCTGCGGCCTGGCCTATGCGGAGGGAACGCGACTGTCGCGCCATCTGGGCGGGTGGCCCGTGATCTGCTGGGCGCTGGTGCTGTCCCTGCCGGTGACGGCGTCGCTGGCCTGGGCGACCTTCCCCGTCAACTGGCAGGCGGTTCCCCTGTCGGCCTGGGCGGCACTGGGCTACGTCACTCTGTTCAGCATGTTGATCGGGTTTTTGTTCTGGTACCACGGCCTGAGCCTGGGCGGCACCGCGGCGGTGGGGCAGTTGCAGCTGCTGCAACCCTTCTGCAGTTTCGGCCTGGCGGCGCTGCTGCTGGGCGAGCCGGTGGGGCCGGCCCTTCTGGGCACGGCCCTGGTCGTGGTGCTATGCGTCGCGGGCGCCCGGCGGGCCGTCCACCGGGGATAAGACACCTCCGGCCGGAGCAAAGCTTATGGCGCGACGTATTACAGGCCCGCCTGCTCCGCCTCGCGCTGACGGGTCTGGATGACGCGCATGACCACCTCGGCCGCGCGGCGGCTGGGCGGGGTGTCGCCCTGGCCCAACCAGGCGGCCACCTCGGCCACACCCTCGATCTGCTCCTGGCGGGCGGCGGGGTCGTCCAGCAGGCGGCCCAGGGCCTCGGCCAGGCGGGACGGCCGGCACTCCTCCTGCAACAGTTCCGGCACCAGCATGCGGTTCAGCATGATGTTGACCAGGTTGACGAAGCGCACCTTGATCAGCCCACGATAGAGCCGATAGGTCAGCGGGTGGATGCGATAGGCGATGACGGCCGGCAGACGGGCCAGCGCCAACTCCAGCGCCACCGTGCCGGATGCCGCCAGGGCGGCCTCGCTGGCGGCGAAGGCGTCGTACTTGTCCTGGTCGCCCTCCACCACCACGGCCGGCAGGGGCCAGCTTTTCACCGCCTCCTCCACCAGGGCCTTGGTGGCGGGCACCGTCGGAACAGCGGCCACCACACGCGGCAGGCGGGGTGCCAGGATGTCCAGCGCCCCCTTGAAATCAGGCAACAGCTTGGTCACCTCGCTGCGCCGGCTGCCGGGCAGGATGGTCACGATGCGGGTGTCGGACCCGAGGTCGTGCCTGGCGCGAAAACGGTCGGCATCACCGGCGTCGGCGCCGCTTTCCACAATGGGATGGCCGACGAAGCTGGCGTCCAGGCCGACCTTCTCGAAGTAGGGCGGCTCAAACGGCAGCAAGGCCAGCAGATGGTCCAGGAACTTGGCGATCTTGGCTGCCCGGCCGGGACGCCAGGCCCAGACGGTGGGCGCCACGTAATGGATCAGGGGGATGGCCGGGTTGGCCTTCTTGACCCGGCGCGCCACGCGGAAACAAAAGTCCGGCGCGTCGATGGTCACCACCGCCGCCGGCTTCATCTCCAGGATGGCCTGTTCCGTTTCCTTCATGCGGCGCAGCAGGCTGGGCAGCTTGGGCAACAGTTCCGCCAGGCCGAACAGGGCCAATTCCTCCATGGGGAAAAGGCTTTTCAGGCCCTGCGCCTTCATGCGTTCACCGCCCACACCGGCGAAGCGGATGGCGCCAAACGTCTCCTGCTTCAGGGCCAGCATGAGCCGGCCGCCCAACACGTCGCCCGACGGCTCCCCCGCGACGAGGAAGACCAGGGGCACATCCTCGTTCATACCGCCTCCGTAACAATTCCGGTGACAAACAGGCCGGCGCCATCCGCCGCCTGGGCCACTTGGTCCCGACCCAAGGTCAGGGTACCGCCCGCTTCCACCGCGATGCCCCGGAAGCCGTGGGCCGCCGCCTTTTGCACCGTTGTAACGCCGATGGTGGGCAAATCCAGGCGGATGTCCTGTTGGGGCTTGCGCATTTTCACCAGGATGGGGCCGGGCCCCTCCCGGCGTAGGCTGCCGCAACGCTCGATCAGCGCGTCGGTGCCCTCAATGGCCTCGACGCCCAGGATCAGGCCCTGCTGCACCACCACGGCCTGCCCGACATCCAGCAGGCCCAGGGCGCGGGCAACGGTCACGCCATGGCGGATGTCGACCTCGGCATCCCCATCAGGCGCCAGAGCGCCCATGGGGCCCACGGGGCTCAGCAAGCCCTGCACCAGCGCCTGCACGGCCACGACGCCAAAGCCCTCCTCCTCCAGCGTCGCCACCAGGGCGCGCAGGATGCCATCGTCGCCCAGGGCCCTGGCACCGATGCGGGCGAAGAACTTGGCCGCGAACCAGTCGGGCCGCATCTCCGCGAGGCTGGGCCGGCGCACGCGACCGGCCAGCACGATCTCCCCCACGCCTTCGGCGCGCAGGCGATCCAGGATGGCGCCGGCGGCGCCAATGCGGAAGCTGGCCTGGGGAACGTCGGCCGGCAGGGTGGCGCCCTGCCCCTCCAGCGTCACCACGAACACCGGGCGGCCCAGGGCGCGACAGGTGTCGACCAGCCGGCCGGGCAGGTCCCCCCCGCCCGCCAGGATCCCCAGCTTTACAGGGGCCTCGGGCATCAGCGCGGCTGGCACAAGGCGCGGCCGCCACGGCCGCGGATGAAGGTCAGGACCTCCCCCACCACCGGGGCTGGGTGGGCCGTCTCCACCGCCGCCATGCGGTCCGCCAGCGTGCCCTCGGGTCCGAAGATGCCATCGAACGCGGCGCGCAAGGCGTTCACATCATCACGCGTGAAGCCGCGGCGGGTCAGCCCCACCAGGTTCAGCCCGGCCAGGAACGCGCGGTCCCCTTTCACCAAGCCATAGGGGATGACATCGCTCTCCACGCCGGACATGCCGCCGATCATGGCGTGCGCGCCGATACGCACCCACTGGTGCACCGCCGACAGCCCGCCCAGGATGGCGTTGTCGCCCACCTCGACATGGCCACCCAGGGTGGCGTTGTTGGCCAGGATGACATTGTCGCCGACGATACAATCATGCGCCACGTGGGAGGACGCCATGAACAGGCAGCCGTCGCCCACGCGGGTGACCATGCCGCCGCCTTCCGTCCCGATGTGCATGGTCACATGCTCACGGATACGGTTGTTGCGCCCGACGATCAGTTCCGCCGGCTCGCCCTTGAACTTCAGATCCTGCGGCGCATGGCCGATGGAGGCGAAGGGATAGATGACGGTGCCCGAGCCCACCTGGGTGCGCCCCTCGACCACCACGTGGCTCTTCAGGTCCACGCCATCGCCCAGCGTGACATGGGGGCCCACCACACAGAACGGGCCGATCTTGACACCGGCGCCAATCTGGGCGGCCGGGTCGACCACGGCGGTCGGATGGATCACGGTCTCGGCTGCGGAAGCGCTCATCTGCGATAGGGCCTAGCTGTCCATCACGATCATGGCGGCGTAGGTCGCCTCGGCGCACAGTTGGCCTTCGACCCAGCCCTCGCCCTTGAACTTCCACACGTTGCGGCGGTTCTGGATCTTCTGGACCTTGATCTCCACGCGGTCGCCCGGCACCACCGGACGGCGGAACTTCGCCTCCTCGATGGACATGAAGTAGACCAGCTTGCCTTCGGCCGACTCTCCCAGCGTGTGCATGACCAGCACGGCGGAGGTCTGCGCCATGGCTTCCACGATCATGACGCCCGGCATGACGGGCTTCTGCGGGAAATGGCCGGTGAAGAACGGCTCGTTGATGGTGACGTTCTTGATGCCCGTGCAGCTTTCACCCGGCACGATGTCGACGACCTTGTCGATCAACAGCATGGGATAACGGTGCGGAATCATCTGCATGATCCGCAGGATGTCCAGGTCGGGAACCTTGCCAGGAACCTTCTGCTCTTCAGTCGTCACGTCCATCACCTTGTCCATTCCTACCCCGCACCAGACGGCCCAGCGCCGCTACCTGGCGCAGCCATTGGCGCATGGGCACGGCCGGCGATCCGCCGACCTTTTCCCCTGGCTCCACATCCCGCATGACACCGCTTTGTGCCGCGATCTGCGCGCCCGCACCGATCTTCAAATGCCCCGTCACGCCGGCCTGCGCCGCCAGCACGACATGGTGATCCAGCCGCGTGCTGCCCGATATCCCCGCCTGGGCCACGATGACGCAGCCGGCACCGAGGTGCACGTTGTGCCCGATTTGCACTAAATTATCAATCATACAGCCCCGGCCGATGATTGTATCGGGTCCCGCCCCCCGGTCCACGGTGGCATTGGCCCCAATTTCCACGTCATCCTCGATCAGGACGCGCCCCATCTGCGGCACGCGCACATGCCCGGCCAGATCCATGGCGAAACCGAAACCGTCCTGGCCGATGCGGGCGCCGGGATAGATGGTGACGCGCGATCCAACGACGCAGTGGGTCAGGGAGGCGTTGGCTCCGATGACGGTGTCGTCGCCCAGCCGGACGTTGATCCCGATGGTGGCATTGGGGCCGATACGGCACCGGGCGCCGATGACGGCCCCCGCCTCGACCACGGCGCCGGCGGCGATGTCGGTGCCCTGCCCCACCTCGGCCGTGGGGTCGACATGGGCCCCCGCGCTGATCGTCCCGGTGGGGGCCGTCGCGGGGTAGAAGGCCTGGGCGCACAAGGCGTAGGCCTTGTAGGGGTTGCGCGACAGCAGCAGGGCGACGCCCGCCGGCGCCTTGGACGCCAGCGCGGGATGCACGACAACGGCACCGGCCTTGGTGGCGCTGAAGGCGGCCACGTACTTCTTGTTGTCCAGGAAGCTCAGTTGCCCTTGGTCGGCGGCATCCAAGGCGGCGACGTCGCTGAGCACCAGGCCAGGGTCGCAGCCGGGCGCGATCTCTGCGCCGGACCGTTGCGCCAAATCGGCAAGGGTGAAGGGCCCGGCCCGGTTGAAGAAACGGGGATCGGCCATGAAGCGGACCTTTCGAGGACGGTGGCGGGGCCCGCACGCCCCATCCTGCGAAACGGGGGCGCCCGGGAACCGGTCAGTTCGGAATGTTGACCGTTATCTGCGGCAAAGTGGCGTTCAAACGCAACAGCACGGTGTTGGTGATGTCCTGCGCGTCGTCCGCCATATAGATGATGCTGGACCGGGGGATGACCAAGGTGGCCCCGTTTTCCCGCGCCACCTCACCCACGACATGCACCATGGTGTCGCGCAACTGGGCGCTGGCGGCGGAAAAGGCGTTGTCCAGCTGGCGCTTGCGCTCCTGCAGGCGCCGCTGCACCTCCGCCACCTGCTGCTCGAAATCCTTGCGCTTGGCGTCGAAGGCCTCCTGGCCCAGCACGGTGCGCTGGTTGGCCAGTTCCTTTTCCGCCTGCCGCAGCAACTGTTCCTGCTGCGATTGTTCCGCCTGGAATTTCTGGGTCTGCTCGCTGTCCTGGCGCTTCATGCTCTGCATGGCGGAGCATTTCTCCAGCAGGAACTGCACGTCGACAACGGCGATGGTGGTGACCGGCTTCTGCTGGGGTTCGCTGGCGGCCGGCTTAGGCTGGGCCTTGGCCGGCGGTGCCGCCACCGCGGGATGGGCGATGGCCCCAAAACCAAGAACGAGGGCCGCCATGGCGGCCCTCGCACCGGAAACGTAAACGGCCGGGGAAGTGGTGCGGCGTACGAACGCCATCATGTCCCGTCCCTTCGTTCTTAGAACTGCGACCCGAAGCTGAAGCGGAACTGCTGAATGCGGTCGTAGCTCTTCTTCATCCACGGATAAGCCAAGTCGATGCGGATGGGGCCGAAAGGCGACTTCCAGGACACGCCGACACCGGAGGAGGCGCGGAACGCGAACTCGTCATGGAAATCGTCGCCCGGCAAAGGCGACTCGCCGCTCTGGTCCAGGGCGCCGATATCGGTGAAGACGTGGAAGTCCACGCCCAATTCCTCCGGCAGGCCCAGCGGGAAGGTGACTTCCGACGTGCCGCGCACCAGCCGCTTGCCGCCCAGGGCGTCGTTGCCGCCGTTGCTGCTGAAGGCGCGGGGGCCGACACCAGCCACCTGGAAGCCACGCAGGGTATCGCCGCCCAGGAAGAAGCGGTCCTGAATACGCACGAACTCGCCACCCAGGCCCAGGATGTAGCCGACCTCGCCCTCGATCTTCAGCACGACGTTGCTGAACAGCGGGAAGTAGATGCCGGAGGTCAGGCGGTTGCGCAGGAAGTGCACGCTGCCGCCCAGGCCGGCCACCTGGTTGCTGACGGTGAAGTAGTAGCCCGAGGTGGGCTTCAGGCGGCTGTCACGGGCATCGAAGGTCAGGGCTGACTGGATGGACGACGTCGTCGTCGCACCCACCTGCTCCTGCACGAAGCGCGTGGTTTCATAGGTGATGTCGCTGATCCGGGTATGGGACAGCGTATAGGTCACCAGTTCGCGCAAGCGTTCGGAGATGGGGAAGCCGGCACGGATGTCGAAGCCCGTGCTGGACATATCGTAACTGTAGGACTCTTCCGTCGTGTTCGCGTTGCGGTCGGTGCGGAACAGGTCCACGCCCATCGCCAGATCCCGGTTCATGAAGTAGGGATCGGTATACGAAATGGTGAATTCCTTGGAGTAGTAGGACCACATCGTCGAGAAACGGATGTCTTGGCCCGTACCCAGGAAGTTGCGTTGCCGGATCGAGAAGTCGATCAGCGCGCCTTCGGTGGTGGAGTAACCCAGCCCCACCTGGATTTCACCGGTGGACTGCTCGCTGAGATCGACGGTCAGGACCGCCTGGTCCGGCGTGCTGCCCTCGCTCGGCTTGATCTTGACGTCGTCGAAGAAGCCCAGGTCCTTCACGCGCTGCTCGGAACGCTTGACCTTGGACGCGTTGAAGGGGTCGCCTTCGGCCAGCAGCAGCTCGCGCCGCACCACCTTGTCCAGGGTGATGAGGTTACCGTTGATGTCGATGCGCTCCACGAACACGCGCGGGCTGGGGTTGATCTCGAAGTGCAGGTCGACGGTCTGCGTGTCGGGGTGGCGCTCCTCATTGGGATCCACCTGCACGAAGGCGTACTGCTGGTCACCCAGCTTGTCCTGCAGCTTGTTGATCGTGCTTTCGATCTTGTCTGCGTTGAACCAGTCGCCTTCCTTGGTCTCGATCACCTCGCGCAGCGGCGCGAGATCGATGTCCTTGATGGCGCTGGTCAGTTCGATCTTGCCGAACTTGTAACGCTTGCCCTCGTCCAGGGACATGGTGATGAAGAACTTCTCACGGTCCGGCGTCAGTTCCGCGACGGACGACATCACCCGGAAATCGGGATAGCCGTTGCGGAAGTAGAAGCGGCGGATCTGTTCCTTGTCGTAGGCCAGACGGTCGGGATCGTAGGTGTCGTCACTGGACAGGAAGCGCCACCAACGCGATTCCTTGGTGACCATGACGTCGCGCAGATCGCTGTCGTCATAGATATTGTTGTTGATGAAGCTGATCAGCTGCACGCCGGTCAGCGGGCCTTCATCAATCTCGAACACCAGATCGACGCGGTTCTGTTCCAGCTGGACGATCTTGGGCTCGATGCGGGCGGCGAAACGGCCATTGCGGCGGTAGACGTCCAGCATGCGCTGCACGTCCTGCTGCACGCGGGACCGGGTGAACACCAGGCGCGAGCGGAGCTGGACTTCGGACTGCAGGTCCTCTGTCTTGACGCGCTTGTTTCCTTCGAACACCACGCGGTTGATGATCGGGTTCTCGACCACGGACACCACCAGGGTGTCACCATCACGACGCAGGGTCACGTCGGCGAACAGCTGGGTGGCGAACAGGGCCTTCAGCGATTCATCGATCTTGTCCGGATTGAAGGCGTCGCCCTGCGACACCACCAGGTAGGAGCGGACGGTCGCCTGCTCGATACGCTGCGTGCCTTCGACGCGAATGTCCTTGATGACGCCACCGGACAGGATCCCCTGAGCCCAGGCACCGGACGAAAGAGCGACAGCTGACGTTGCGGTGGTGCCGGCGATAACCAGGCACAGCGCCGCTACTCTCGAAACCGAACCCAATTATTTCCCCCGGTCAAACTTTGGAGATCAGAGACTTAACGAAGCTGCCCACACCGAAGTGGATCAGATCGTTCCAAGTGGCGAAAATCATGAGACTAAGTACCAAAGCCAGGCCGATCCGGAAACCATATTCCTGAGCGCGCTCGCCCAGGGGACGGCCCCGCAAAGCTTCCAGGCCATAGTACATAAGATGCCCGCCGTCCAGCATGGGGACGGGAAAGAGATTGATCAGGCCCAAGTTGACGGACAGCACGGTCATGAACCAGATGACCTGGACCAAGCCCAATTGCGCCATTTCACCGGACATTTGCACGATACGCAGCGGCCCGCCCAAATCTTCGGTGCCATGGGTGCCTGCGATCATTTGGCCCACCGCGTCCAGCGTGCCGACGACCAGCGCCCAGGTCGCCTTGGCCGCCGCCCACACCGCGTTCAGCGGATCACGGCGATGGTATTCATCCTGGCCACGAACGACGCCGAGGCGTCCGATGCGGCTTTTGTTGCCGAAGCGGTCTTCCGACTCCACGGCGCGCGGCGTGACCTTCAGACCCAGCTGCGCGTCGCCGCGCTGCACCGTCACATCCAGCGTCACGCCGGGATTGACGGCGATGATCTGCTGCAGATCCTCGAAGCGCTCAATCTTGTGGCCGCCCAGTTCCAGCACACGGTCACCAGCCTGCAAGCCGGCGGCCGCGGCCGCGCTGTCCGGTTCCACCTGCTGCACGACGGCCGGCGTGAAGGGCTGGCCGTAGAACATGAACAGCATGGACAAGGCGACGATGGCGAACAGGAAGTTGGCCATGGGGCCCGCCACCACGATGGCGGCGCGCTGGCCCACCCGCTTATGGTGAAAGGACACGGCACGCTCTTCCGGCGTCATGGCGCGGGTTTCGGCGCCGGGCCGGCTGGCCGCGTCGGCGTCGCCGAACATCTTCACGTAACCGCCCAGCGGGATCAGGCTGAACTTCCAGCGCGTACCCGCACGGTCGTTGAACCCCCAGATTTCCGGGCCGAAGCCGATGGAAAACACCTCCACCCGCACGCCGTTGCGCCGGGCCACGTAGTAGTGGCCGAACTCGTGCACGAACACGAGGACGGTCAACACCACCAGGAAGGTGCCACCATAGGTGCTGGCGTAGTTCACGATCTGATGCATCGTCCCAAACTCCAATAACACCCCCTCCTTCCGGGCTTCCCGCCATCCCGCCGCAAGGCCGGGGACCTGGGACACGCATACGAAGGGGCCCATTCGCCTGGCCGCGATGGTGCGCCCCCTTGGTGAACAAAACGTCACCGACGGAGGCATCGCAACCTGACTGGCAGGCCCCGGTCATCCTTGAACGGCCGGGACCCCCGTTTCCTATCGCGCCTGAATCGCTTCAGACGCAATCCGCCGCGCCACGGTATCGACTTCGCGCACATCGTCCAGTGAATTAAGGCGCGAATGCGGCACAGTCGTCATTGTGTGCTCGACGATGCGCTCGATATCCAGGAAACCGATGCGCCCGTCGAGGAAGGCCGCCACGGCGATCTCGTTGGCGGCGTTCATGACACAGGCGGCGCAGCCGCCGGCACGCATGGCCTCGCGCGCCAGGCGCAAGGCCGGGAACTTCTCCGGATCGGGGGCGTAGAATTCCAGATGGCCGGACGTCACCAGGTTCAGCCGCTCACCCGGGGTGGCGATGCGGCGCGGCCAGCCCAGGGCCACGGCGATGGGGGTGCGCATGTCCGGCGTGCCCAACTGCGCCAGGACGGAGCCGTCGACATATTCCACCAGGCTGTGCACCACCGACTGCGGATGGACCAGGACGTCGATCTTGTCCTCGGGCATGCCGAACAGGTGGTGGGCCTCGATGACCTCCAGGCCCTTGTTCATCATGGTGGCGCTGTCGACCGAGATCTTGGCGCCCATGTCCCAGGTGGGATGCGCAACGGCTTCCTTGACCGTGGCGCGGGCCATGTCTTCCCGGCTCTTGTTGCGGAACGGCCCGCCTGAGGCGGTCAGGATCAGGCGGCTGACACCGTCCACCCGCTCGGAGTCGAAGACCTGGAAGATGGCGCTGTGCTCGCTGTCGACGGGCAGCAGGGTGGCGCCGTGGCGCTTCACCTCGGCCATCATCAGGGCGCCGGCGCAGACCAGCACCTCCTTGTTGGCGAAGGCCACGGTGGCGCCCCGCCGGGCGGCGGCCAGCGTCGGCTCCATGCCAGCGGCGCCCACGATGGCGGCCATGACCCAGTCCGCCGGACGCGCCGCGGCATCCACCACCGCCTGAGCGCCCGCCGCGACCTCGATGCCGGTGCCGGACAGCGCGTCCTTCAAGGCGGCGTAGTGGGCCTCATCGGCCACCACGGCGGCCTTGGCGCGCAATTCCTTGGCCTGGCGGGCCAGCAGGTCCACGTTCTTGCGGGCCACCAGCGCCTCGACCTGGTACTGCTCCGGATCGGCGGCGACCAGTTCGACCGTGTTGCAGCCCACCGAGCCGGTGGAGCCCAGGATGGTCACCGTGCGCGTGGCCGGCGTGGGGACGGCCGCCCCCTCGGGTACCGCCACTTGGGCCGCCGCAACGGCCTGCAGGGAACTCACCACCATGACCCATTCTCCCCAATGAGGGCGTGGAACAGCGCGAACACCGGCGCCGCCATGACCAGCCCATCAATACGATCCAACAATCCGCCGTGCCCGGGGATCAGCGACCCGCTGTCCTTCACATCGCAGCGGCGCTTCATATACGATTCGAACAGGTCGCCCGCCTGTCCCACCACGGCGATCACGGCCGCCACCAGGGCGCCGGCACCGGGTGACGATACTGTCGCCAGCGGCGACAGCGCCAACCCTACCAAAGCCGCGGCCGCCATGCCGCCCAAAAGGCCCGCCCAGGTCTTCTTCGGGCTGATGCGCGGCGCCAGCTTGGGGCCGCCGATGGCGCGGCCGGCGACATAGGCGCCGATATCCGTGGCCCAGATGGCCAGCAGCAGGAACAGGAACAGCCAGATGGCCTCGGGACCGGCGCGGTTGCGTATCCAGTCCAGCGCCAGGCAACCACCGCCCACATAGGGGACGATCAGCGCGAAAAACAACGGCGCCGGCAAGCGTCCGCCCTGCCCCGTCTGGGTGTCATCGACGGGCGGCGCGCCGGGGCGTCCGCCGGCGGCGGCCCACCACAGCAGCACCGTCTGCGCCGCCAGCAGGACCAGGCCGTACAGCGGGCCGGCCACGAACTCGCCACTGAGCGTCACCAGGATGGTCATCAGGCCCATGGCCGTGGCCCAGGGCTGGCGACCTGGCACCACCAGGCGCAGCCATTCCAGACCGGCGATGACGGCCACCGCCACCAGGACAGCCTGGAAGACGAGGCCGCCCAGCCATACGGCCGCCAATACCGGCGGGCCCAGGACCAAGGCGGAGAGGATACGGGTCTTCAGATCACCCGGCAGCTTGGCCAACAGCCCTTCAGCGCGTTCCAACCGTTGCCCCATACCGGCGATCGCGCCGATGGAATTCCTGGATGGCGTCATCCAATTCCTGGCGACCAAAGTCCGGCCACAGCGTTTCCACGAACACCAGCTCCGCATAGGCCATCTGCCACAGCAGGAAGTTGCTGATGCGTTTTTCCCCGCTGGTGCGGATCAACAGATCCGGGTCGGGGATGTCCTGGGTATAAAGGGATGCGCCCAGGCGTTCCACGGTCACCTGATCGGGCGTCATGCGGCCGGCCCGCACCTCTTCCGCCAGATGCCGGGCGGCGTTGGCGATCTCCTGGCGCGAGCCGTAGCTCAGCGCCATCACCAGCGTGAGGCCGGTGTTGTTCGCCGTGAGGGATTCGGCGTTCTGGATCAGCGTTATGATGTCCGGCGCCAAGCGCGACCGGTCGCCGATGATGCGCAACCGCACGCCGTTCTTGTGCAGGGTGGCGATCTCCCCCCGCAGATAGAACCGCAGCAGGTGCATCAGCTCGCTGACCTCCCCCTCCGGCCGGCCCCAGTTCTCGGACGAGAAGCTGAACAGCGTGAGGTAGGAGACGCCCATTTCCCGCGCCGCCTCCAGCACCCGGCGCACCGCCTCCACGCCCTTCTTGTGGCCGGCGGTACGGGGCAGGCCGCGGCGCGTCGCCCAGCGCCCATTGCCATCCATGATGATGGCGATATGGGCGGGGGGGCGGACGTTCAGGGGCACTGCGGCACCGGACATGGGACTCTCGGGCAGGAACTGGGACGGCCTGGGACGCGGCCTGGGGCGCGGACGGGGAAACGGGACATCAAATCTGCGTGATGTCCTTTTCCTTGGCGGTGAACGCCTCATCAATCTTTTTGATGTGGGCGTCGGTCAGGGCCTGCACCTTGTCCGACCACGTCTTGTGCTCGTCCTCGGACAGGTCGCCGTCCTTCTGCAGCTTCTTCAGCATGTCCATGCCGTCGCGCCGCACGTTGCGCACGGCCACGCGGGCCTGCTCGGCGTACTTGTTGGCCACCTTCACCAGTTCCTGGCGGCGCTCCTGGTTCAGGTCGGGGATGGGCACGCGGATGATCTGGCCATCCGTCTGCGGGTTCAGGCCCAGGCCGGCCTCGCGGATGGCCTTCTCGGTCGCCTTGACCATGGTGCGGTCCCACACCTGCACGGTGATCAGGCGCGGCTCCGGCACGCTGACGGTGGCCACCTGGGTCAGAGGCATGTGGGACCCGTAGGCCTCCACCGTCACCGGTTCCAGCAGGCTGGCCGACGCGCGGCCGGTGCGCAGGCCGGCGAATTCCTTGCGCAAGCTTTCGACGGCGCCATCCATGCGCCGGGTGATGTCGTCCATTGAGGGAGCGGCCACGTTCAAGCCTCTTCTTCCGTAATGATCGTGAAATGACCCCGTCCGTCCATGACCTCGGCGAAAGCGCCTTCCTCATGGATGGAAAAGACGAGGATGGGAATGTTGTTCTCGCGCGCCAGCGAAATCGCCGTCGCGTCCATGACCTGCAGGTCGTTCGACAGGACGTGGAGATAGCTCAGCGACGACAGGCGCTCCGCCGTGGGGTCCTTCTTGGGATCGGCGGTGTAGACGCCATCCACCTTGGTGCCCTTCAGCAGGGCCTCGCAGCCCATTTCCGAGGCGCGCAGCGCCGCGGCCGTGTCGGTGGTGAAGAAGGGGTTGCCGGTGCCGGCGGCGAAAATCACCACCCGGCCCTTTTCCATGTGGCGCACCGCGCGGCGGCGGATGAAGGGCTCGCACACGCTGGCCATGGGGATGGCGGACTGTACGCGCGTGGGAACGCCGATGCGCTCCAGCGCGCTCTGCATGGCCAGCGCGTTCATCACGGTGGCCAGCATGCCCATGTTGTCGGCCGTGGCGCGTTCCATGCCCGACGCGGCGCCGGAAACACCGCGGAAGATGTTGCCGCCGCCGATGACCAGGCAAACCTCGACGCCCATCGCGATGACGGTCTTGACCTCGTCGGCGACGCGATTGACGACCTTCTGGTCGAGACCGAATTCACGGTCCCCCATCAGCGCCTCGCCCGAGATTTTCAGAAGTACGCGTTGGTATCGGGCAGCCACGGGGTCAGGTCCTCTCGCCAATGGGTGGGCCCGGCGACAAGCCGGGTTGGGAAGCCACGAGTGTCCGGGGTCAGATCCGGCTTAGCTCTACTGCAAACCGGCCCCCGCCGCCAAGCCTGGCGTTGCAGGGGGCTCATGCAATGGAGCCCCGAATTGAGCCGAAATCGAGGCGCACGAAGAGAGCGGCGCCGGCAATGGCACCGGCGGCCACTCTACCTACAGGGAAATGTCGATGAAATCGCCATCCCGCGCTGACACAGAAAAGGTGCCGCCGGCATGGGCGGGCACCCCCGCTCCGGGACAAGGCACCCAAGAAACCGGCGCGTCCATCGCTGGACGCGCCGGTTTTACTCAACGCTCGGAAGGCTGACGGATCAGCGCGCCATCGAGGCCACTTCGGCCGCGAAGTCGCTCTCTTCCTTCTCGATGCCGTCGCCCAGCACGAAGCGCACGAAACCGGTCAGCTTCACGGGGGCGCCCACGTCCTTGGCGGCGTTCTCGACGACCTTGCGGATCTTGGTCTCCTGGTCGATCACGTAGACCTGCTCCAGCAGCACCACTTCCTCGTAGTACTTGCGCAGGCGGCCTTCGACCATCTTGGCGATGATCTCTTCGGCCTTGCCGGAGGCGCGGGCCTGGTCGGCCAGCACGTTGCGCTCACGATCCAGGGCGGCGGTGTCGACGTCGGCGATGTCCAGGGCTTCCGGACGGGCAGCGGCGATGTGCATGGCGATCTGGCGGCCCAGCTCCTGCAGCTTGGCCTTGTCGCCGGTCGACTCCAGGGCGACCAGCACGCCGATCTTGCCCAGGCCGCCGGTCAGGGCGTTGTGGACATAGGTGGCGACCACGCCATCGGTGACCGACAGGCGGGCGGCGCGGCGCAGGTTCATGTTCTCGCCGATGGTGGCGACCAGGTGGGTCAGCTCTTCAGCGACGGTGCGGCCGTTGCCGAAAGCCTGGCCCTTCAGGGACTCGACGTCGGCATCGGCCAGGGCCAGCTTGGTCACGCCGGACACCAGGGCCTGGAACAGGTCGTTGCGGGCGACGAAGTCGGTCTCGGCATTGATCTCGACGGCGGCGCCGACGGTGCCCTGAGAGGCGACACCAACCAGGCCCTCGGCGGCGACGCGGCCGGCCTTCTTGGCGGCGGCGGCCAGGCCCTTCTTGCGCAGCCAGTCGATGGCGCCCTCGATGTCGCCGGCGACCTCGTTCAGGGCCTTCTTGCAGTCCATCATGCCGGCGCCGGTCTTCTCGCGCAGCTCCTTAACGAGCGCAGCCGTAATCTCAGCCATCTTCGCCTCTCTCATCGCGTCAGGGCGGACGGGCGTCCGCAGGGATTTTGATCAGGGGTCGGAGGGACGTCGCCGTCCTCATCCGGAAATTTCGCTGGGTCGCCACCCCTCTGGGGCAGCACCCATATGACAGCCGCCCCGAAGTGGGGCGGTGGTCGGCCGGAGAAGGGACCGCCTCCGGACATCCCAGGGGCACCCTGCCCCCGGACAGCAACGCGGCCGGACCGGCACCTCCATCACGGAAGCCCCGGCCCGGCCGTTTCGCTTAAACTCAAGCCTCGGCCGCGACTTCGGCTTCCTCGGCCGGGATCTCTTCCACCGGGGCCTCTTCCGAAGCGCCGACGTCGATGCCCGAGGCGGCCATCTCAGCGTGCAGACCATCCAGCACGGCGCCGGAGATCAGCTCGCAGTACAGCTCGATGGCGCGCAGGGCGTCGTCGTTGCCGGGGATGGGGAAGGTCACGCCGTCGGGGTTGCTGTTGCTGTCCAGCACGGCCACCACGGGGATGCCCAGCTTGTTGGCTTCCTGAACGGCCAGCGACTCCTTGTTGGTGTCGATGATGACCAGGATGTCCGGCAGGCCGCCCATCTCCTTGATGCCGCCCAGCGCCCGCTCCAGCTTGTCGCGGTCACGGGTGCGGTTCAGCAGTTCCTTCTTGGTCAGGCCGGCGATCTGGCCGCCCAGCAGCTCATCCATCTCGCGCAGGCGCTTAATGGACTGGGAGATGGTCTTCCAGTTGGTCAGCATGCCGCCGAGCCAACGGTGGTTGACGTAGTACTGGCCGCAACGACCAGCGGCCTCGGCCACCTTCTCCTGGGCCTGGCGCTTGGTGCCGACGAACAGGACGCGGCCACCGCCGGCGACCACGTCACGCACGGCCTGCATGGCGCGGTGCAGCATGGGCACCGACTGCTCCAGGTCGATGATGTGCACGCCGTTGCGCACACCGAAGATGTACGGGGCCATCTTCGGGTTCCAGCGACGGGTGTGGTGACCGAAATGAACGCCGGCTTCCAGCAGCTGGCGCATGGTAAAGGTAGGCATAGCCATGAAACGGAACCTTTCTCCGGTTTGGCCTCCGTGGGCAATGCCTCTCGGCCACCTGGCCTCGAGACACCGGAAGCGGACCGCCCAGATAATAAGGACGCCCCGCAAGCCCACGTGTGGGATTGACGATGGCCGGTGTGATACTCCGCCGCCCCGGCGATTTCAACCCCGAAGCACAGCCCCGGCCTTGCGTGAACGAAAGGGGGCCCCCGCGCCCCACGCGTGCCGCCTTGAGGCCCCCACGCCGGATGGTGCGGCACCTGTGTTGCGGCACCGGGGGCACGCGCCTATGGTGCCGGCATGTTCGCCCCCCTGGAAACGCCCTCCCACCCCGATGAGGCCGCCGCGGTTGCCGAGGCGCGCGCCGCCCTGGCGCTCAGTCATATGGACTTGGGCCATGCAGACGTGGGCCATGCCGACTTGGGCCGGGCGCCGCCGGCCCTCACCCCCATCGCGGCCGACGCCTTGCCGAACGCGGTGCGGCCGCGCCTGGACCATATCGACGGCATGACCGCCGCCCTGGCCCGGCATGCCGGGTGCCCGGTCAGCGTCAACGTCCAGGCGCGTGTCAGGGACCAGGGCCCCGGCCTGGATCGCCTGCGCCGCCGGGTCATCCTTGCCAAGCAGACGGATGGAAGCCCCCTGGCCTTGGGGCTGCTGGCCGTGGACCTGCTGGCCCTGCCCCCGGCCGTGGCGGCGGAGGCGCTGGCGGAACGGACGCCCTTCGGCACCCTGCTGGCCAATGCCGGCCTGCCCTTCCTCAGCCGGCCGCGGCTGTTCTTCCGTCTGGTGGCGGATGCGCCGCTGGCCCGCCTGCTGGGCGGCCATGAGGGAGAGACGCTCTACGGTCGCCTGGCCCATCTGGCCCTGACCGCCCCCGGCGCCGAGCACCCCGTGGCCCGGGTGGTGGAGATTCTGCGGGCCATGTGAGGCCTACTGCTGCGGCAGCGTCACGGTGGCTGTCGTGCCGATGTTGGCGGGGCCGGGACCGTGGCGCAGCGTGCCCCCCGCCTGGGACAGCATGCGGCGAACGATGAACAGCCCCAACCCGATCCCCGGCCGCCCCTGGGCATTCGACGCGCGGTAGAAGCGCCGGCCCACCGATTCCCGTTCCATTTCCGGAATCCCGATGCCCCGGTCGATGACCTGGAAGCGCACCTCATCGGCGCCCCCGGCCGCGGTGATGGTCACGCCCTCGGTGGCGGGGGAATACTTCAGGGCGTTTTCCACCAGGTTGCGCAGGACGGCGACGATCATGTCACGGTCCGCCCTGAAGACCAGGGGCGGTTGGGAAACCAACGCACGGACACGGTTTTCCGCATCCATGTGCGACAGCCCCCCGAGCACGGTCCGCAGCACCTCCGTCCATTCCAGATCCTGCACCACCGGCGCCGAGCGTGGCTCCCGCTTGTCGGTCACGATCCGATCGACCAGGGCCGCGACGCGGCGCACGCCGTCACGAACGCTGGCCAACCTCTTCTCGCCGGCCTCCGGCAAGGGGGATAAGGTGATTTCCAGCATTTCCGTGGCCCGGTCGATGCCGGTCAAGGGCGTGCGGATTTCATGAACCAGGACGTCCAGCAGCTGCTGATGCTCGGCATTGATTTCGCGTTCCGTGGCCAAGGTCGCGGCCAGTTGCTGTTCCAGGTGACGCCGCCGGTCGATTTCAAGCGCCAGTTCCTGGTTGCGCTGCAGGACATCGACCCGCAGGCGCGACCCCAGCATGGCGAGAAAGCAGGCGAACCAAAGATGGTGGGCCAAGCCGGCCTCGATGACCATCCAAGGATAGAACATCGTCGGATCAGGCATCCCCGCCAAACTCCGCCCGATCCGGTAAAGCGCCCAACCATCCTGAATGGACAGATGAAGGAAGATGTACGGCAGCAGGGTCAGGCGCAGCCAGGACCAATGCCCCTTCTGACGCCACAGCACGGGAACGGCCGCGCCATGGGCGATGGTGGTGATGATGGCGCCCGCGACGGCGCGCAAAGCGCCGTCCGTCGGGTTGATATACAGGAGAAGCGGCCAGTAAATAGCCGTGGCGATGATACAGAACGGCACCAGCCATTTGCGGGACGGCTGGCCCAGAAAAATGATCGCCCCGTTTATGCAGGTGGATTGCGCGGCATTGATCAGCACCGCCGTGGTGAAGCCGGTCATGCCGGTCAGGAAATCGGCGCCCGGCTTATAAAGCAGGCCGGTGATCGAGGCGCCGGCACCGATAATGAACCCCGTCGCGATCATTCGGACGCCGCTCAAATGCCGATAGGCATTCCAGATCAGCGCCGAAATTCCGGCGTTCAGGATCTTCATAATGAAGAAGACGATCAATACGGTGGGCATGGACGGCAAATGGACGCTGCGCAGCCGAAGAGGCCGCCAGCATATATCGGACAACCGGCGATACGAAGGGGAAGCCCAGTCTGTCCTTACCCCGTCATGGGAAGCGGCGCGCCATGGCCAGGGTTGCGCGCCGCTTCCCCCCTTTACTGTCCCTTGGCCTTAGCGTCCTGGAACCTGCAGCCGCTCCAGATCGGTGATGAGGCCCGGCCCGACCGGTTCCCACCCCAGCACCCGCCGGGTCTGCTCGCTGGACGCCGGCATGTCCAACCCGGCGAAGCGCGCCATCCAGCCGAAATGGTCCGCAGCCTCCGCCGCCGGAACGGACCGCACAGGCAAGCCCAGCCGCCGGCCGATGGCTTCCGCGACGGCACGCATCGGCACGCCCTCTTCAGCGACGGCATGGTATTGCGCATTCGGCTCCGCCCGCTCCAGCACCAGGCGGTACAGGCGGGCCACGTCATCGAGATGAGCGGCGGGCCAGCGGTTGCGCCCCTCATCCAGGTACACGCACTCCCCCTTGTCGCGGTATAGGGCGATGGTCGGGGTGATGAGCCCCTGGGTCACCGGGTCATGCACCTGGGGCAGCCGCACCACGGACACGTTGCGCCCTTCGGCCGCCTGGGCGGCACCAGCCTCCTCCGACGCGGCGCGGGGATGGACGGTCGAGCCGAAGATGGGGTTACCCTCCTTCGCGGGCTCACCAGGGACGGTGTTGGCGACGGGGGTGCCGGAGGTGATGACCAGGGGGCGGCTGGAGCCGGCCAGCGCCGAGCCGAGCACCCGGATCACCCGGCGATCATCCTCGCAATTGGCCACAAAGCGTGAGAAATCGTGGTTGAACGCCAAGTGGATGACACCGTCGCAGCGGGCGGCCCCGCTGCGAAGGCTTTCCTCATCCTCCAGGGTGCCGTGATGCACCTCCGCCCCGGCCGCCGCCAACGCGGCCGCCTTGTCCTGGGAGCGGCATAGGCCCAGCACCTGATGCCCGGCCGCGATCAATTCCCTGACCACGGCCGAGCCGATGTTGCCGGTGGCGCCAGTGACGAACACGCGCATGATCCGAATCCCTTATCCAGATGTCAGTGTTTTCGCTGAAAGAAGCCGAACGACGGAGGTCAGTGCCCAGCACCCGGCTTCATAGCGACAAGTCTTGGCGGTGGCGTTATGCTGGTAAAGTAGTGATATTATCCTATTAAAATGGATACCCGGATGAGCGATGCCGCAACCGCCAGCACCGGCCTGGGCACCTACCTGCGCGACCGGCGCCTGAAACTGGACCCCGCGGCCCTGGGCTTCCCCGCAGGCCGCCGCCGCACGCCGGGCCTGCGGCGGGAGGAAGTGGCGCAGCGGGCCAACATCAGCCCCACCTGGTACACTTGGCTGGAACAGGGCCGGGGTGGTGCGCCCTCGGCCGATGTGCTGGACCGCATCGCCCGCGCCCTGATGCTCACGGAGGCGGAGCGCGAGCATCTGTTCCTGCTGGGCCTGGGCCGCCAGCCCGAGGCGCGCTATCGACGGAACGACAGCATCACCCCCCGGCTGCAGCGCGTGCTGGACGCGCTGAACCCCTGCCCCGCCATCATCCGGACGGCGACCTGGGATGTGCTGGCCTGGAACCGGGCAGCGACCGTGATGCTGACCGACTACGGCGCGCTGCCGCCGGAGCAGCGCAACATCCTGCGCACCCTGTTCCTCGATCCCAGCGCCCGCACCCTGCAATACGATTGGAAAAGCGTGGCCCGGTTCGTCCTGGGCGCCTTCCGCATCGACGCGGCCCGCGCGGGCGCCATGGCGGCGGTGGAACCGCTGGTGGAGGAACTGAGCCGGCTCAGCCCCGACTTCGCCGCGATGTGGCGTGACAACGATGTGGTGAGTTCCCCGCACGAAGGCGTGAAACAGATCCGTCACCCCACCCTGGGCCCGCTGGCCTTCGAGTTCTCAACGTTCGCCGTGGACGGCCGGACCGACCTGAGCATGGTGGTCTACAATCCGGCGACGGAGGAGGACGCCCGGCGGATTCAATCGCTGATACCGGGAAAGGACACACTGAAAGGGCCCTAACCGGCTCATGCGTTATATGAGAGTCGTACGATAACACATTATAAATTATTGGATTCTCGGAAGCTCATCCAAATTCTCAGGTTCCAATGTCAGGTGGCGGGTGATCCCAATGGCCTCAAGGAAGGGCAGGTCGTGGCTGACAACCAGCAGCGCCCCGTCATAAGCTCGCAAGCCACGTTCCACCACATCGATGGACGCGACATCCAAATGGTTGGTGGGCTCATCCAGCATCAACAAGGGGGGTGGCGTCTCCCCGCCCAGCACGCACGCCAAGCCGGCCCGCATCAGTTCACCACCGCTGAGGCCGGCCACCCCCTGCAAGGCGGCATCGGTCCTGAATCGGAAACGGGCCAAGGCCGCGCGACAGGTGGTCTCAGTCGCGCCGGGATTATGCCGGCGAAAGTTCTCCAGGATGGAGACACCAGGGTCCAGCAGCGTCAGCCGCTGGTCCAGGAGCGCGAAGGGGGTGAAGACCCGCAAGGCGCCGGACCAGGGCATCAGTTGACCGGACGCCAACGCCAGCAGTGTGCTCTTACCCGCCCCGTTGGGGCCGCTGACCCCCACCCGTTCCGGTCCCACCATGGAAAAGGACAGGTCTTTCAGAATTGGGCGGCCGGACTGATAGCCGGCGGAAACCGCCTCCGCCGCCAGAACGACCTTTTGGGCCGGCAGGTGGGTGGAAGCCAGCGTGACGGACAATGGCTGCAGCACCTCCACCTGGGCGCGGGCCGCCACCAGGCGTTCACCAGCCTGATCGGCACGGACGCCCGCCAACCGCGCGCCCGTGCCGGCACTCTGCTCAGCGCCGTCCCGGCGGCGCCCCAATAGCACACGGGGCATGTCCCCCTTGGCTGCCTTGCGTCGGCCGGCTCCGTCACGCCGGGCCTGACGCTCCACCGCCTCTTGCGCCCGGCGGGCGACCTCCGCCACCTGCTTTTCCGCCTCCTCCAGATCGTGACGGACCGCAGCGAGTTCCCGGTCCTTGAGCGCGCGATAAGCGCTCCAACCGCCGCCGTAGCTGGCGGCGCCATGCGTGGTCAGTTCCACAAGGGCGTCCATGCCTTCCAGCAAGGCGCGATCGTGGCTGACGATGATGGCCCCCGCCTTCCAATCGGCAAGCGCCGTTGCCACGGCGGCGCGGCCATCGGCATCCAGGTTGTTGGTGGGCTCATCCAGCAAAAGGAAGTCCGGCTCGGCGAAAGTCAGGGCGGCCAGGGCCACCCGCGTGCGCTGGCCGCCCGACAGCGCCGCAAGGGCCGTCTGAGGTGTCACCGCCAAATCCAGGCGGGCCAACGCGGCCTCCAGGCGTGCCGGCAAGGTCCAGTCCGCCTCGGCCAATTCATCCATGGTGGCGAGTCCCCGCTCCGCACGGCGCAGCACCGCCAGGCCGCCGCGGACGCCGAACAAATCGGCCACTATCTCATCGGCATGCGGCCGCGCGCCTTGGTGCAGCACGCCCAGCGTGCCCGGCACCGTCACCGCACCGGCCTGCGGCGGCAGGGTCCCCGCGATCAGCGCCAGCAGCGTGGACTTGCCCACACCATTGCGCCCGATCAAGCCGGTGCGGTGCGGTCCGAAACTGAGGGAAAGGTGGGAAAAAAGTGGGCGCCCGTCAGGCGTGACCCAGCTGATATCGGTAAGCGTGATGGCGGCGGCCATGATGGATGTCCCCGAAAACGAAACGAAGGCTCGTCGTGTCCGGGGGGAAATCCATGGGGCACCTTTTGGTTGGCATACGCCGCCCCGGAACTAGGGGCGGTGGCACGCCATTTCAAGACGCGCCATTTCCAATACGTATTAGGGTCGGTGGCGGATGGGGTGGGATTCGAACCCACGGGACCCTTGCGAGTCCGCTAGTTTTCAAGACTAGAGCCTTAAACCACTCGGCCACCCATCCGTCTTATACGTCAGGGGTTTACCGGATATCCCTCAACCAAGGCAAGAGGCTTGGCCACCCGATTTCCACCGACGTCCCGGCACTTCGGGGCCGGGCGGTTCCATCGTCTAGCACTCCCGCCCCGCCCGCGTCCATACGGTTGCGCGGACGCCGGCCACGATTCCGGCGCGAGGGTCGGGACGAATGGAAGCGGGGGGTATTCATCCCGGCAAATCCCCCTCGCGCCCCTTGCCCAAGGCCGGTACAAGCGATGCCAGGCAGTTGCCATGACCTCGTGGTGCAACAGGGAGCAAGACATGTCGGATATCAGCCGCCGCGCCTTATTGGCGGGTGCCTCGGCCGTGGCCACCAGCCTGGCCCTGCCCTTGACCGTGCGGGCCGCCGAGAGCGCCGCCGCGCCGGGCGACGCGGCCACGGAAACGCTGCTGGCCGGTATCGCCGAGCGGCTGTTGGTGGAATATCCGGAAAACGCCACGGCCCTGGGCATCGACAAGGACGCCCGCGCCGCCCTGCACGGCCGCCTCACCGACCGCTCCGCCGCCGCCGACCGGGCGCGCGCCGCCTGGGCGGCGGAAACGTTGAAGACCTTGCAGGCGGTGGATCGCACCCGGCTGTCGCCCGCCCAGGCCCTGAACGTGGACGTGACTGAAGAATCGTTCCGCACGGCGGTGGAGGGCTGGCGCTTCCCCTTCGGCGACGTGGGCACGCTGTCCGGGCAAAACAGCTTCCGCAACATGCCCTATTCCGTGACGCAGCTGGGCGGCGCCTATGTCGACGAGCCCACCTTCCTGGACACCCAGCACACGGTGGAGACCGCGGCCGATGCCGACGCCTATCTGGCGCGGGTGGAGGCCTACGCTGGCCAGTTGACGGCGGAGGCGGAGCGCCTGGACCACGAGCGCGGCCTGGGCATGGTGGCGCCCGACTTCGTGCTGGACATCATGCTGGGCCAGATGGTGCCCGCCCGCGCCGAGCCCATCGCCCAATGGGGCCTGGTCGAGTCCCTGCGCCAGCGCGCCGCCAAGGCCAAGCTGCCGGCCCGCTACGCCCAGGAGGTGGAGGCGCTGTGCACCGCCAAGGTGGCGCCGGCGCTGGACCGGCAGATCGCGGCGCTGAAAGCCCAGCGCGCCGTGGCGGTGGCGGAGCCCGGCATCTGGAAACGGCCGCAGGGCGAGGACTTCTACACCTGGGCGCTGAAGGCCGGCACCACCACCACCCGCACGGCGGAGGAGATGCACGCCCAGGGGCGGGAGCAGATCGCCCAGATCCAGGCGGAGATGGACACCCTGCTGAAGGCCCAGGGCCTGACCCAGGGCACGGTGGGCGAGCGCATGACGGCGCTGAGCAAGCGGCCAGACCTGCTGTTCGCCAACGACGATGCCGGCCGCGCCAAGCTGCTGGAATACCTGAACGGCCGCATCGCCGACATCCGCACCCGCCTGCCCCGCGCCTTCGCCACCCTGGTGAAGGGCAACCTCGTCATCCGCCGCGTGCCGCCGGCCATCCAGGACGGCGCCCCCAACGGCTATGCCTCGGCCGGCAGCATCGACGGCAGCGTGCCCGGCTATTACTACATCAACCTTAAGGACACGAGCATCTGGCCGCGCTATTCGCTGCCCACGCTGTGCTATCATGAGGGCATCCCCGGCCACATCTGGCAGGGCGAGTACGCCAACAAGCTGCCGCTGATCCGCACCCACCTGGCCTTCAACGCCTATTCCGAGGGCTGGGCGCTGTATTCCGAGCAGCTGGGCAACGAGTTGGGCGCCTATGACGACGACCCCCTGGGCAGGCTGGGATACCTGCAATCCATCGGCTTCCGCGCCTGCCGCCTGGTGGTGGACACCGGCATCCACGCCAAGCGCTGGAGCTTCCAACAGGCGCTGGACTGGTTCCATGCCAACACCGGCATGCCGGTGGCCCAGTTGCGTAGCGAGCTGAACCGCTATTGCGCCATGCCGGCCCAGGCCTGCGGCTACAAGATGGGACACAACCAGATCAACATGCTGCGCCGGAAGGCCGAGGCCGCCCTGGGCGCCCGCTTCGACCTGAAACGTTTCGACGACGCCCTGGTGCTGTCGGGCAACGTGCCCCTGACCCTGCTGGAACGGATCATCGACCAGCACATCGCGGCGATGAAGGGGTAAGGCTGACGGGCGGCGGCCGGAACCTTTTCCGGCCGCCGTATCAATCCAGGTCACGCCCCCTTTTTGCACACCACCGCCGTGGTCACGCGCAGCCAACGCGCCTGGAAAACACAATCCACCGACCAAAAGCCTTAAAGAGCCAGTGGTCGCCACCGCAATTCCAAGAGCCCGCGTGAGCCAGGGCAACCCAGCGCATCAATATACTCAATGACTCAGCATGAACAACCGCACCCAATTTGCACCTGTATGTATCACCAACAATTCCAGTACTACATTCCCCATATTTCGTATTTTCACTATTTGGATGAAATACAATATCTGGGTATCTTTTCCTTATTTCGTCAAGAACATCATTTTCAGGATCTCTGCCATCGAACGAAAGATAAAATTCACTGCCACTAGGAGGGCCATGATCCATGTAGTCATAGAATGTATTAAGCGTGATCTGCTCCCAATCACCGATTTCAGCGGTTACCGGCGGAAATTTCCACATCAGATACAAACAAAGAAGTGCTGAGCAAGATAGGAATGATATAATCTTACAAAATGGTATGAATCTTATTATCTCTATTATTCTCATTTTTTACCCCCCATATGTTCGAGGGCGTAGCTGTCCGCACAACACTCACTATCCCTGCATTGCCCACCCTGCTGCTGATGCCCCCATTCATGCAAGATGGCGAAGCGCATCGTCTGTTGGGGCGTGGTGTATCCAAGTCCAGGGATGTAAGTGGGCGCGGCGGCCGTTAGAAAAATTTGGCTGTAGTTTCCCTCCGTGTATCCGCCGACAATTTTTCCATTATATTTATCCGCGTCTTTTTTCGCTGCCTTCAGGGTGGAAAATGGTAAGGCACGATCCCCTGGCCGGAGAGAGCCAAATTGTGGAACGAATTCAAAATTGGGAAGTATTTTGCCTTCTATGAATCCCTGCGTCGACAAAAGCCCTTCGTCCTGTAATTTCTTATACTCACTATTGAACAGTTCCTTCGCTTTAGCTGGTGGGAGAATATCTTTCTCTTCAACACGCAAAACACCGCAGGCATGGGGCGCCCCTTGTGCTTGGGCGTTGGTCCGCAACGCCAAACCTGCTTGAGGTTTCGCTGCGTCTTCAGCCCCGCCGCCCTCAGTCGTCCACCGACCATGATCATCGCGCAGCTGGTCGGGGCTGTATTTCGCAAGGTTGTCATTGGCCCGCGTCAGGCGGACGGCGGCGTCCCAATCCAATTCCGGCAGACGCAGGTGGACGGCGCGGATCATGGCCTGGGCCAGGTCGCCCCGGTTCAGGGCGTCGGCGATCTTGGCGAGGCCGGGCAACACGGCGGCACCCGGTTCAGCCCCCGCATAGGCACGCCCTAGCAGCACCGCCACCTCCGCCGCCGGCCGGGCGCGGAAACCACCGGCGCCCTTGGCCAGCAGGGGCACGCCGGCCAGGGCCAGCCCCTCGCCCGTACAGCTTACACCCAGGCCACCCGGCCCGTTGCTCAAACGATATCGACGTTGCCAACCATCCATGTCCGACGCTCCCTGTTGCTGGAAGAGCATCGTATGTTCTTATTTCGTTCCCGTCAACCATAACGGGAAAGAACCGGCCGCGCTATTGGTTGGCCGGCCCCCTCCCGTATCCATCACTTCCCCGCCGCGAACAGGTTCAGGCCCAGCGTCTCAGCGATAAACTGCACCGCCAACTGGCCGCGCACGCTGTTGCCGGCGGCGTCCAGGCGAGAGGAGTAGACGCCGATGGCCAACTTGCCCGGCGCCACCGCCAGGATGCCGCCCCCCACGCCGCTCTTGCCCGGCAGGCCCACCTTGAACAGCCATTCGCCGGTGGTGTTGTACAGGCCGGCGGTGGCCATGACGGCCAGCACACGGGCGCTGGTGGCGGGATCAACCACCGCCTTGTGGCTCACCGGGTTGGTGCCGCCGTTGGCCAGCGTCGCCCCCATGGTGGCCAGGTCCTCGGCGCTGACGTTGTAGGAGCATTCGCGGGTGTAGAGGTCCACCGTCATCGCCGGGTCGGCGTAGAGATGGTCATAGCTTTGCAGCAGCAGGGCGATGGCCTGGTTGTGCTGGTTGCTGGCCATTTCCGACTGATAGACGTCCTGGTTCAGGGCCAGCGTCCGGCCGGCGAAGCTGGAGGCGGTGTCCAACACCGTCTTCCAGCGCGCGGCCAGGTCGGCACCGGGCACCAGGCTGGCGGCGGCGATGGCGCCGGCGTTGACCAGCGGGTTGCCGGCCGGCGGGCTGCCCGTCAGCTTGTCGTTGTTCAGTTCGACGGCGAGGACGGAGTTGAAGGGCTGGCCCGTGGCGTTCACGCCGATCTTGGCCATCACCGCCTCCGGCCCCTGGTCCTTCAGCACGCAGGCCAGGGTGAAGACCTTGGCGATCGACTCGACCGGGAATTCCTGTCCCGCGTCGCCGGCCTTGAACACCCGGCCGTCCGCCGTCACCACGGCGATGCCGTAGAGCTTGGGGTCGGCCTTGGCGAGGTAGGGGATGTAGCTGGCGTTCTCCCCATCCATGACGCCCTTGAACTTGGCATAGGCCTGGTCCACCGCCTGCTGGATGGCGGCGTCGGGCGGCAAGACCTCGCGCGCGGCGGCGGCCCCTGACCCCATCAGGGCCGCCCCCTGTAGGACCAGCGACAGTATGGCGGCGGCACCCCAGGCGCGCGCCCGCCGGGTCAAACCGGATGTCATCGACGTATGATCCCCCTTGCGTTCAAACCAGCCGGCATCTCGGCGCCAGCATTTACCATCACTGTAGCGACGTGGGCGGCGCGGTCATACGCCCTATCTCTTGCCTGCAGTGACCATCCGCCCCTTTCCCCGCGCCGCGCCGGGAGATAGAACGGGAATGGCATCATGCGGGCTTGACGTCGATGTTGCGGGCGCCTGGTGTTTCGGGAGGAGTGTTGGGTTGATCGTCGGTATCGATTTGGGCACCACCAATTCCGCGGTGGCCGTCTTTCGGGATGGCAAGGCGGACCTGATCCCCAACAGCCTGGGCCACCGGCTGACCCCATCCGCCGTCAGCCTGGATGAGCAGGGCACGGTGCTGGTGGGCCTGCCGGCGCGCGAACGCCAGGCCACCCACCCCACCCTGACCGCCACCGCCTTCAAGCGCCTGATGGGGTCGCAGCGCGTCACCCGCTTAGGAAAACGCGATTTCCTGCCGGAGGAGCTGTCGGCCCTGGTGCTGAAGTCCCTGAAGGCCGACGCGGAGGCCTATCTGGGCGAGCCGGTGACCGAGGCCGTCATCACCGTGCCCGCCTATTTCAACGACAAGCAGCGCAAGGCCACCCGCCGTGCGGGCGAGCTGGCGGGCCTGAAGGTGGAGCGGCTGTTGAATGAACCCACGGCGGCGGCCCTGGCCTACGGCATCCACCAGCTGGAGGCGGAGACGCGCTTCCTGGTGTTCGACCTGGGCGGCGGCACCTTCGACGTCTCCATCCTGGAAATCTTCGAGGGCGTGATCGAGGTGCGCGCCACCGCCGGCGACAACCGGCTGGGCGGCGAGGACTTCAACGAGTTGATCGTGGACGATCTGCGCCAGCGCTTCGCCGCCGACTGGGGCCGCGACGCGCGCGAGAGCGACGCCCTGTACCAGCGCCTGCGCGCCGCCGCCGAGCGGGCCCGACGCGCCTTGAGCGAGCAGTCGGCCGCCCCGGTGCGCGCCGTCTGGAAAGACAAAACCTACGAGTACGAGCTGACGGCGGAGGCGTTCGAGGCCCGGGCCGAGGGCCTGCTGAACCGCCTGCGCGAGCCAGTGCTGCGCGCGCTGCGCGACGGCCAGCTGGAGGCGCGGTCGCTGCGTGAGATCGTGCTGGTGGGCGGGGCCACGCGCATGCCGGCGGTGCGCCGCGCCGTCACCCGCATGTTCGGCCGTTTTCCCGCCCATTCCGTCCATCCGGATGAGGCCGTGGCCCTGGGTGCCGCCGTCCAGGCAGGACTGAAAAGCCGTGACGCCGCCCTGAACGAGGTGGTCATCACCGATGTCTGCCCCTATTCCCTGGGCGTGGACGTGGCGGAGCGCAACCCCGACGGCAGCCTGCGCACCGGCATCTTCTCCCCTATCCTGGAGCGCAACACCGTCATCCCCGCCAGCCGGGTGAGCAGCTTCCATACCCTGCAGGCCAACCAGAAGGCGGTGACCTTCACCATCTACCAGGGGGAGTCGCGCGACGTTCAGGACAATGTCGCCTTAGGCGAGGTCAGCATCCCCGTCCCGCCCCGGCCGGCCGGCGGTGTCACCGTCGACTGCCGCTTCACCTATGACATCAACGGCCTGCTGGAAGTGGACGTCCATGTTCCGGAAACCGGGGAGCAGCGCACCCTGGTCATCACCGACGGGGAGGCCGAGCCGGATGACCTGGACGCCCGGCGCGAGGCGCTGGCCGCGCTGAAGGTCCACCCGCGCGACACCGAGGCCAACCGCGCCGTGCTGGCCCGCGCCGCCCGCTGCTATGAAGACTTCCTGGGCGACAAGCGCGCCTATGTCGCCCACCTCATGGCGCAGTTCGAAAGCATCCTGGAACGGCAGGAGCCCCGCGCCATCGACACCGCCCGCCTGGCCCTGAGCGAGGCGCTGGACCAGTTGGAAGGCGAGACGTTCCTGTGAGCCCCTGGGACATCCTGGCGCTGGAGCCCACCGGCGACCAACTGGCCATCCGCCGCGCCTATGCCCGACGCCTGAAGGTCACCAACCCGGAGGACGACCCGGACGGCTTCCAGGCCTTACGCCAAGCCTATGAGGAAGCCCTGCTGCACGCCCGCCGGCAAGGGCCCGACAGCGAGGTGACGGCGGAGAAGGCGGCCGAGCCGGAAGCGGTGGGAAATAACACCGAGCCGGAGGTGGCGGAAAAGGCCGCCGAGCCGGAGCCGGAACCACCGGCCGAACCGCCCCCGCAAACGGACCTGGACGCGGCCATCGCCCGCCATGTCGCCCTGTGCAATCACCTCGGCGGCCTGCTGTCCGCCCCGGCGCCGGCGGACCCCGCCGCCCTGAAGGACGCCCTGGCGGCGGTGCTGGCCTCCCCCGCGTTGGCCCATATCGACGTGCAGAACCGGACGGAGGATTGGCTGGCCCGCCTGCTGCTGTCCACCGCCCCCCGGTCGGATGCGCTGGTCAGCCCGGCCATCACCCATTTCCGCTGGGACGAGGCCAAGGCCGGGCTGCAGACGCCCCTGATGGCCGCCGTCCGGAAGCGCGGCCGCGACCTGGCGTTCCTGGACAAGCTGCGAGACCGGACCCACGCCTACGCCACAGCCTATCGTCTGCTGCAGGCGCCCCCGGCGCGGTTCAGCCCACGGCTGCGCCTGACGGTGCCAGACCTGACGAAGGACGTGCGCGGCCTGATCACCCTGATCCGCCATGACTATCCCAGCCTGCAAGCCAACTTCGACGCGGACGTGCTGACGGCGTGGGATCGGTACCTGGCGGAGGAGCCGGTGGGCGCCCCCCTGGCTTGGCTGCTGGTGACCGCGCCGTTGTTCCTGCTGGTTTATGCCGGCCTGCAAGTCGGCCTGCCAACCGCGACCTTGGCGGAGTGGCCCACGGGCTTCCTGCTGGTCGGCCCTCTGCTGGCCGCCGCCGGCCTCGCCTACCGGCTGGGCGTGCAGATGCCGGCACGCTGGCTGCGACAGCGCTGGGCCCGCGATGCCGGGCTGGCCGCGCGGCTGGGATGGGCGCCGTTCAGTATGGCGCTGATCCCCCTGTCACTGGCGCTGCCGCCATCCATCGGTATCCCGGCGACGGCGGCGGCGGCCACGCTGGCCCTATGGTGGGCGGGACTGTTCCAGAGGACCTATGCCAACGACACCAACAGCCAGGCGGTGCGCATCCTGCTGGCCAACAGCATTCCGCTGGTGTTCTGGCTGTTCTGGATCGGCCCGCTGCTGCCACCGGCCCCCATGCCGGCCTTTACCGTGGCCGTGACGGGGGCCCTGCTGGCCACCAGCATCGGTGGCGGCCTGTTGAGCCGCTGGTGGTATGCCGAGATCGGCCCGGCGCACCGCCGCCGGGCGCTGAGGGGCTTGCAGGTGGCAGCGTTCGCGGCCCTCGGCCTCTTGTCCATCGCGGACAGCGCGGCCGAGCTTCTGCCCTGGGCCGTGGCGGCGGTCACCCTGGTGCAGATCCTTGAACGCGTACCCTCGCTCGCCCTACCGGCAAAGTTGGCCAAGATGCGCTATTACGTCCTCTGGGGGCTGGGCGTGGTACTGCGCGTCGCCCATACCGGAACCATGACGGTGGACACACGCGATGTGCTGCAGATCGGCGGCCTGATGCTGCTGGCCAGCGTGCTGACGATGACCATTCATCAACTGAGGCAGACCAGGACCGCCTGATCCGGCCCTTTATACGCGCGGCCTTGGAACGTGACCGCTTGTCTTATGAATTTCCGTGGCGACGGGCGACGATGGAATCGCCGGCATCACTCCGCCAACGACGCGCCCAGGCGGTCCAGCAGGAAGCCGGTGCCGTGCTCGCGCGACCCGTTGTCCTCATAGCCATCGAGGAAGGCCCCCTGCTCGGTCACCTTCAGCGTGGTGCGGCCACCCCCCGCCGGCTTCAGTTCCATGGTCGCCAGGGAGATGGAGATCTTGCGTCCATCGATGTGCATCTCATAGCTGTAGACGATGCGCTCGTTGGGCACGATGTCCAGGTAGTGGGCATCGAAGGTGGTGGTGGTGTTGCCGTGGGAGCCGCCCTGCCAGCGCCCGCGCGCCCGTTCCCTGCCGCCCACGCGGAAATCCAGGCTGCGTTCCAGCGGCACCCAATCGCCACCGCCGGCGAACCATTTGGACTTGGCCTCCAGGTCCGACAGGGCGTTCCAGACCCGGGCCGCCGGAGCGTCATAGGTCCGCTCCAGGCTGAAAATGGCGTGGACGACGGACCGCGCCGCCGGCGCCTGCACGGCACCGGGCTCCATGCGCGCCACCTCGGCCCCCAGCTTGTCCAGCGTCTGCGACCAGCCCTCCGGCGCGCCGCCGATGGCCGCCAGCATGGCGGGGTCATAGACGGTATAGGTCTGCACGATGTCCAGCCGGGTGCCGCCCACGGCGTCGGCGAAGGTCACTTCCGTCCAGGCGGTGAACAGCACCGTGCCGTCGCCGCCGTCCACGCGCAGGTCCAGCACCAGGCGGTCCACGGGAGTGACCTCGGCGAAGCTGCCGCGCGTCCAATGCCGCGTGCCGTCCGGCGCCTGCATGCACACCTCGAAAGCGCCACCCACGCGCATGTCCACGGTTGCCTCGGGCACGGTGAAATGCTCCGGCGCGAACCAGTGGCGCACATGCTCCGCCGTGCTCCACGCCCTGAACACCGTCTCGCGCAGGGCCGGGATGGTGCGGGAAATGCGTACGGGGTCGGGGCGCAAGGCCCCGGCCGGTCCACCCTGGGTCATGATTCCTCTCCGTCGTTGTTTTTCAGTGTTTCGAGATAGTCGCCCAGCCGATCCAGGCAGCTGGCCCATTCCAGGCGGCGCTGGTTGATCCATTGCTCCGCCAGGCTCAACTGCGCGGCGTCGATGCGGCAGGTCCGCACCCGCCCCACCTTCTCCGACCGCACCAGGCCGGAACTCTCCAACACAGCCAAATGCTGCATCACCGCCGGCAGGGACATGTCCAGCGGCCGCGCCAGCTCACTGACCGACGCCGGCCCGCGCACCAACCGCTCCACCAAGGCGCGGCGGGTCGGGTCGGCGAGCGCCTGGAAGGTGAGGTCGAGGGGGGATGATTGGTTAAGCATATGCTTTAGTATCTCAGCGCGAATACTAAAGCAAGGCGTTTAGTGTTGGGGCGCCAGATTGGAGTTGGGTCAGCGGTGCCAGGCCGGAAATGCAAAAAGGGCCGGCGGCATGTGCCACCGGCCCCTCTCGTATCCAGCCAACCCGAGAGGGCGAGCTTACTTGCCTTCCGGCGCCAGGCCGCGGTTCTGCAGCATGGGTGCGATGTCCGGGTCCTTGCCGTAGAAGGCGCGGAACATGGGGCCGTAGTCCTCGGTATGGCCCTTGGACAGGATCATCTGGCGGAAGCGCTCACCGTTCTCCCGCGTCAGGCCGCCATGCTCTTTGAACCAGGCGTAGCTGTCGTCGTCCAGCATCTCCGTCCACAGATAGGCGTAGTAGCCGGCGGCGTAGCCGTTGCCCCAGATGTGCAGGAAGTAGCTGGAGCGGTAGCGCGGCGGCACGTCGTCCACGTCCAGGCCGGTCTTGGCCAGGGCTTCCTTCTCGAAGGTGTCCACGTCCTGCTTGGGCGCGTCGGCCGGCAGGCTGTGCCATTCCAGGTCCAGCATGGCGGCCGCGACGACCTCACCCAAGGCATAGCCCTGGTTGAAGGTGGCGGCCTTCTTGATCTTCTCCACCAGGTCGGCCGGCATGGCCTGGCCCGTCTGGTAGTTCTTGGCATAGTGGGCCAGGACCTTGGGGTCCAGGGCCCAATGCTCGTTGAACTGCGACGGGAACTCGACGAAGTCGCGCGCCACGTTGGTGCCCGACAGCGTCTCATAGGTCTGGTTGGCGAACAGGCCGTGCAGGGCATGGCCGAATTCGTGGAACATGGTGGTGACGTCGCTGAAGCTGATCAGCGCCGGCTGGCCCGGGGCGGGCTTGGTGAAATTGCAGACGTTGTAGACCACGGGCTTGGTGCCCAGCAGCTTGGACTGCTGGACGAAGTTGGACATCCAGGCCCCGCCCGACTTGTTGTCGCGCTTGAAGTAGTCGAAGTACATCAGCCCCAGGCTGGAGCCGTCCTTGTCGATCACCTCATAGACCAGCACGTCGGGCTGGTAGACCGGGATGTCGGTGCGGCGCTTGAAGGTCAGGCCATACAGCTGGTTGGCGGCGTAGAACACGCCCTCCTCCAGCACGGTGTGCAGCTCGAAATAGGGCTTCAGCGCGCCCTCATCCAGATCGTACTTGGCCTTGCGCACCTGCTCGGCATACTTGTCCCAATCCCAGGGCTTCAGGGCGAAATCCTGGCCGTCCTTCTTGATCTGCGCTTGGATCTCCGCCGCCTCGCGCTTCTGCTCCGCCGCCAGGGCGGGGACCATGCGCTTCATGAAGCCCTCCGCCGCCTCCGGCGTCACCGCCATCTGGTCGGCCAGGACATAGGCCGCGTAGTTGGGGAAGCCCAGCAGCTTGGCCTTCTGCGCCCGCAGGTGGGCGATGTCGGAGATGGTGGCGCGGGTGTCGTTGGCGTCGCCCTTCTCGGCGCGGGTCCAGCTACGCTCGAACAGGGCCTGGCGCGTGGCCCGGTCGTCCAGGGAGGACAGGGCCGGCTGCTGCGTGGTGTTCTGCAGCGGCACCAGGTACTTGCCCTCCAGCTTGCGGCCCTTGGCGGCCTCGGCGGCGGCTGCGATGGCGCCATCGCCCATGCCGGCCAGCTTGGCCTTGTCATCCACCACCAGGCCGCCTTCCTTGGCCGCCGCCACCAGCTTCTGCTGGAAGGCGGTCTCCAGCGACGACAGCTTGGTGTTGAGATCGCGCAGCGTGGCCTTGTCGGCGTCGTTCAGCATGGCGCCGGCATGGATGAACTGCTGGTAATAGACCTTCAGCAGCTGGGCCTGCTCCGGGTTCAGCTTCAGGCCGTCGCGCTTGTCGTACAGCGCCTTGACCCGCTGAAACAGCTTGTCGTTCAGATAGATGGCATCATTGTGCTGGGCCAGCAGGGGCGACACCGTGGTCTGCACCTCATCCAGCGCGTCGTTGGTGTTGGCCTGCACCACGCCGGAGAAGGTTTGGCCGACCCGGTCCAGCATGCGGCCGGACTTCTCCATGGCCACCAGGGTGTTGTCGAAGGTGGGGGCCGCCGGGTTGTCGGCGATTTTCTTGATCTCGGCCAGCTGGATCTTCATGCCCTCCTTGAAGGCGGGCAGGTAGTCGGTGTCCTTGATGATGTCGAAGCGGGGCGCCTCGAACGGCAGGGTGCTGGCGGCGGCGAAGGGATTGGCGCCAGCCGCGGCGGGCTTCGCCGCCAGCGCCGGGGTGGCGGCGAGCGTCGCGAGCGCCAGCGCGCCCACGGTTCCAAGCAGAACGGTACGTGTCATCGGGATCCCCTGACAGTCTCTTGTTTCATCCCCCCGCCCATCACCCATGGCGATGGACGGGGCATCCGGCGGTGTCCCCCCCGCAGGGTCCCGCCAAGGCGGGTGGTTGTACCACGTCTGGCGGGGAATCGTTGCCCCTTCCGCGCCGAGGCGGGGGCAAGACGTGCGGCATTTCAGCGAAGCCGCTTTCCTAGCGGGAAGCGGCGTTGTAGCGGGTGGCCGACAGCGTCTCCGACACGGCGCTGATCTTGGTGTCCTTGAACCCGGCGGCGCGCATCCAGGCGCGCACCGGCGCCTCGCCGAACGTTGCCTTGGGGCCCTTGCCGTGAATGATCCAGAGGGCGGTCCCGGCGGGCAAGGCGGCGTGGGCGGCGACCGCCCGCTCCAGGTCGGCCGCGTCCCGCGCCACGGCCAGCGCCAGGCGGGCGTCCGCCGGGGTTGCGGCCACGGCCTCCGCCAGCGCCTCCACCAGGGCGGGATCATCCGCCGTACCGATGACCAGGGCCGGCGTGCCGGGGCCCACGCCCAGCTTGCGCGCCAGGCTGGGCGGCGGGGTGGTCAGCTTCCTGGCCCAGCGGGCGGCGGCATCGGCCCCCAGCGCCAAGGTCAGCGGCCCGTCCGGCGTGGCCATGACCAGGGCATCGCCCTCGACCGCCACGGCGTCCACGGCAGCGACCGGGATGGTGCGCCGCAGGTCACCCCGCAGAATCAGCTCCCGGCTTTCCAGCAGCGCCTTGACCTCACCAGCGCCGCCGGCCCAGATGGCATGACAGAGTGCCTCCAGTCCCATGACATTGCCCCCGTTCGACATTCCCCGTTACGAGGGCGGCGCCCTCAGCGTTGGGCGGTCGCCAATTTGATGGCCAGGCCGACGAACACCACGCCGGCGATGCGGTTCAGGATGGTTTGCGCGTGGGCGGACCGGGCCAGCCAGCGGTTCAATCCGCCGGCCAGGACGGCGATCGTGGAAAAGCAGGCCAGCGCCACGGCGGCGAACACCGCCCCCAGCAGGAAGATCTGCACCGTGACGCTGCCCCGCTCCGGTGCGGCGAACTGCGGCAGGAAGGCCAGGAAGAAGACGGCCACCTTGGGATTGGTCACGTTCATGACGATGCCCCGGCGGTACAGGACAGGGTAGCCGTCCGCCGCCGCCTTGGCCCCGCCCAGCGCCTCCACCGGCGCGCGGAAGGCCTTGTAGGCCAGGTACAGCAGGTAGGCGGCACCGGCGGCCTTCAGCAGGGTGAAGGCCAGCTGCGATTGCTGGAAAATCACGGCCACACCCAGCGCCACCGCCGTGGTGTGCACCACCAGGCCGGTGCACAGGCCCAGGGTCACCGCCACCCCGGCACGCCATCCCCGCGCCGCCGACAGGGTAAGCACGAACAGATTGTCCGGCCCCGGCGCGAAGGCCAGCACCACGGCGGCGGTGAGGAAGGCCAACAAGGTCTCGACAGGAATCATGGGTGCGGGTCTCAGGGTTCTGCGCGGCGGTTATTCAACCACCGATCCTTCCAGACTTTGCTCCTTCCCACCACTGTCCTTATCGCGTCCGGCCGCTATACTGCCCGGACCTTATCCGCATCGAGAGCCGCCTTGCCCGCCCCTCCCCACCTGACGGTCTGGTACAACACCAAATGCCCCGTCTGTAACGCGGGCATCGACTGGCAGACCAACCGCCTGGTGCAGGCGGCCCGCGCCGGTATCATCGCCTTCCGCGACATCAATCTGGAACCCGAGGCGCTGGCCCCCTTCGGCGCGGATGTGGAGGCCGTGCGCCGCCGCCTGCATGGAATGGATGCCGAAGGCCGGCTGCTGGTGGGCGCCGATTGCGCCATCGCCATCTGGCGCCATACCCCCGGCGACGCCTGGCCGGCCGCTCTGCTGGGCAACCGCGTGATCCGCCCCCTCACCCGCCTCGCCTATGACCGCTTCGCCGACGTCCTGTACGCCTGGAACCGGTGGAAGAAGCATTGGTAGGGCACTCCCTTGGTAAGGGAGCTGTCCACATGGGGGCCCACGGTTCCCAAAACCGCTAGCCCCTACTCCGCCGCCTGCACCGCCGGCAGCGGGACGGGTTCCAATGTCACCGCCACGCCGCTCAGCACGGCGTTGCCGGATAAGGGATCGCGCAGGGTCTCGTCCAGCAGGGCGTTCAGGTTGGCGCCCGGGCGCTGGCTGGCCAGGCCCAGACGGGCACCGTCCGCGTCATGGCCCCAGCCGTGGGGCAGGCTGATGACGCCGGGCATCATGTCGGCGCTGACGGCTACCTGAGCCTCGATAGCACGGCCGGCACGGGACAGTCGGGCTTGACCGCCATGGACGACACCGTGGCGGCGGGCATCGTCGGGATGCACCAGCACGGTGCAACGGAACGGGCCCTTGGCCAGGATGGGCAGGTTGTGCATCCAACTGTTGTTGGAGCGCAGGTCGCGCCGGCCGATGATGACCAAGTCTGGCGCCGGCTGGTCCAGCGCCGCCACGGCGCGGGCCAGGTCCGCCACCAGCAGCTCGGGCGCCAGCTCGATGCGGCCGCTGGGGGTGCGCAACACCTCGGGGATACGGGGCTGCAACGCGCCCAGGTCGATGCCGCCAACACTGTCCTGCACCTTGGCCAGGGTCAGGCCGTCCGGCTTGCGGCCGAAGCCGTCGCCATAGGGGCCAGCGCGCAACGCCAGGTCCAACAGGCGCTCCGGCCCCGTCCAGCGGGAGACGGCGGCCAGGACGGCACCCGTGTGTTCGCCGGCCCAACGGCTCACCTCGGCCGTCGCCATGGCGTCGTCCAAGGCGACGGGGTCAGCGGCCGCCCCCTTGCCTTCCGCGATGGCCGCCAGTTTCAGCAGCACCTGCCATTCCGCCAGGGCGCCCTCCGGTCGCGGCAGCAGTGCCGGGCTGTAGCGGGCGTGGTTGCGATAGGACAGTTGCGGGAAGGCGACGTCGTAGTGGCTGTCCTGGAAGGGTGAGACACCAGGCATAATGACATCGGCGTGGCGCGTCGTCTCATTCAGGTAGATGTCGACGCTGACCATCAGATCCAGCTGGTCCAGGGCGCGCGCCAGACGGTCGCCGTTGGGGGAGGACAGCACGGGATTGCCGGCCACGGTGAACAGGGCGCGCACCTGGCCCTCGCCCGTCGTCTCGATCTCCTCCGCCAGGCAGCCCACGGGCAGCTCGCCGAACACCTCCGGCGCGTTGGACACGCGGGAGCGTCGGCGGCCCACCGGCACGCCGCGTCCCTTGCCGCCGGCGCCCACCGTGTTGGCGGCGAAGGCGGCGGCCTTGGGAAACATCGCCCCACCGGGCGCGTCCAGATTACCGGACAGGACATTGACGACGTCCACCAGCCAGCTGGCCAGGGTACCGTATTCCTGGGTGCAGGTGCCGATGCGGCCATAAAGCACCGCGGGCGCCGGCCCCGCCAGGTCCCGCGCCAGGGTCCGGATGGTGTCGGCCGGGATGGCCGTATGGGCGGCGACCCGTTCCGGGGTGAACGGGGCGATGGCGGCACGCAACTCCTCCACGCCCGTCACATGGTCCGCCAGCCGGCCCAGGCGCACCAACCCCTCCTCAAACAGGGTGTGGACCAGGGCCGCCAGCAGGAAGACATCGCTGCCCGGGCGGATGAAGTGATGCTCATCGGCCAGGGCCGCCGTCTCCGTCCGCCGTGGGTCGATCACCACCAGCCGGCCGCCGCGCGCCTTGAGATCCAGCGCCTTGCCGCGGAAGTCCGGCACCGTCCACAGGCTGCCGTTGGAGGCCATGGGGTTGCCGCCCAGGATGACCATGAGCCGGGTGCGTTCAATGTCCGGCACGGGGATGCTCAGCCAATGGCCGAACATCAGGCCGCTGGACAACTGCTTGGGCATCTGGTCCAGGGTGGAGGCGGAATAGATGTTACGCGTGCCCAGCGCCCGCGCCAGCACCGGCGTGTACAGCAGCAGGCCCATCTTGTGGGCGGCGGGGTTGCCGATATAGGTGGCCGCCGCGTCGCGGCCGTGGGTTTCCAGCAGGGGTGTCAGCCGCCGCTCGATCTCTGCGAACGCCTCCTCATAGGTCGCCTCGACGAAGCGGCCGTCGCGCTTGATCAGCGGCGTGCGCAGCCTGTCGGGGTCCTCGTGCAGATCCTTGAGCGCCACCCCCTTGGGGCAGATAAAGCCGTGGCTGAACACATCGGCGTCATGCCCCCGGATGCGGGTGACGGCGCCGTCCACCAGCGTGACCTCCAGCCCGCAGCAGGCTTCGCATAGCGGGCAAATGCGGTGGGCGATGGTTTCGATACCGGTCACGGCCGGGCCTCCCAGGTTTATTGTGGCCCAACTATCGGTGGTGACGGTGTCGCTGTCCAGTATGGACGCTAGCGGTCGCTAGCCCGTCTCTCAGCCGTCCATCCATTCCGGCGCATACTGCACCATGCCCTCCACCCCGCTCAGACCATCGGGCGTCAGCGCCAGAACCATGCAGTTCCGCGCCGGCACCGTGAAGGGCACGACGATGGCATGGTCCGCCATGGGCCGGTAGCCGAAGCGCCGATAATAGTCCAGGATGCCGACCAGGACGACGGAGCCATAGCCCAAATCCCGCGCCCGCCGGTGCGCCGCCCTGACCAGCCGGCCGCCCACGCCCCGCCCCTGCCGTTCCGGCACCACGGACAGGGGCGCCAGGGCCAAGGTCGGGGCGGAACCTCGGGCCCCGCGAATGGCGGCTCGGGTCAGCAAGATGTGCCCCACCACCCGTCCGTCCTCCTCCGCCAGCAACGACAGCGCCGGTATCCAGGCGGCGCTGTCGCGCAGGCGGGCGATCATCAAATGCTCACGATGATCGCTGTAGGGCACGTCGGCGTAGGCCCGCCTCACCGCCGCCGCGATGGCGGCGGCATCATCCGGGCCCTCCTGCCTGACGGTCAGCACCATGCCCCGCGCCAGCCTTACGGCGCCAGCGACGCCGTGGCGCTGATCTCCACCAGCAGGTCGGGGGAGATCAGGGGGCCCACCTGCACGATGGTGGTGGCGGGCTTAGCCCCGCCGAAGACGGCGCCATGGGCACGGCCCACATCCTGCCATGTGGTCATGTCGGTCAGGTAGATGCGGGTTTCCACCACATGCTCGGGCCCGGCGCCCAGCTCAGCCAGGGCGGCCACGATGCGCTCCAGGATCACCTTGGCCTGGCCGCCGGCATCGCCGGGGTGGAAGGCCTTGCCGTCCGGGCCGCCACTGGCGGTGGTGCCGGACACGAAAATCAGGTCGCCGGCCTTGACCGCTCGCGAATAGCCGATGGCCTCCCCCCAAGCGGACGCCACTTCAACCTTTTGCCTACCCATGCTTTGAGTCCCTTTCCAACACCGAACCCCCGGCCCGGCGCATCTTAGTTGCGTTCGCACCATAACAAACGTCGGTTTGTTATCCAGCGACACCCAAGCAAGGCTGCCACGCGGGCTTAGGGGTCCAGTGGGTCGCCGGCGTCCAGCGTCAACGCCGACACGGTGGGCAGATAGGCCACGTCGAAGGGCGACACCCGCTCCAGCCCGGTGAAGGGGACATAGCCCAGATCCTCCTGGTTGCGGGTGGCGAAGCGATCCTCGGTGATATAGCCGCTTTGCCCCAGGTCGGTGACCACCAGGGCCTTGCGATCCATGGGCATGCCATAGCGATAGATCAGGCGGTCAGCATTGCGCAGATTGGTGGTGGTGTGGCGGGCGTGCGGTTCCACCAGGATGGCGTCGGCGGGCACGCCATAGTCCTGGACCAGGGTCTTTTTCATCTCCAGCGCCTCGTTATAGGGCGTCTGGTTAGGGTGGACGTAGCCGCCGCTGACGATGATGACCGGCGCCTTGCCATCGTGGAAGCGCTTGGCGGCCAGCTTCACCCGCAACAGGCTGGGGGCCGACAGGGCCACGCCCGCCGTTTCCGGCCCGTAGCCCGGCACCACCAGAGCCGTGTAGGGATAGTTGGCCCATTTGACAGTCTTCAGGCGGGCCAGCGCCGCCTTGTTCTCCCCCGCCTCCAGGGGTTCCAGGCGCCCGGCCTCGTCCCGGCGGTTGATTTCCAGCAGCAGCAGGGCGAAGGCCTCGGTCGGCTCGAAAAACAGGCTGTCATCGGCCAGACCATCCGCCAGGACGGAGGCCGCACTCTTCACCAGCGTACCATAGGCGGGCGTGGCCACGTCATAGGCGGGGCCATCAATGGCGGGGCCGCGCGGCTTTTCCCCGCCGCCGTAGACCGCCAGGATGTGGTGGGCGGCGGCGGCGGCCTGGGCCCAGGCGCGGACGACCACGTCGGCATCCTGGCCCGGCGCCGCCGGGTAAAGGCCGCTGGCGTCCAGCGCCGCCACCAGGCGCCGGGCGGCCTCGGGATGGGCCTTCAGCGCGGCGGCCAAGGCCTGGCTTACCGCGCCGACCTCGGCCTCCGACCAATCGAAGCCGCGCACGTAACAGCCAGTGTCGCCGCCGCAAGCCTCCACCGCCCCGCGCGCCCGGGCGCGGCGCTCCGCCGCCAGGCGGCTCAGGTCCGGCGAGGTCGCCACGGCGGCCAGCGCCTGCGGGTCGCGGGCCAGCAGGCTGAGGCCGTAGAACAGCTTGTCACGCAGCGGCTGCTTATAGACCAGGGGCTTGGATGCGGGTACCGGGGGTTCGGCGGGCAGCGCCGGTCCCGCCATCGCCATCCCGGCCACTGCCGCAATCACTACCACCCGCGCCCAGCACCGCATATTCCACGCCCCCCAGTCCGTTAAAGAATGGCCCCGTTAAAGGAGGGACCCTACACGGGAACGGCGTCGCTTGCATGACCATGCGCGCCGCTCCGCATCCGAAGGTCCCCGCCCCATCGGAACATTGCGCACAGTGGAAACCCGCAGTCATAGTGCGCGGCGCTTCACTATCGCCCAGCCAGGACCATCGACCACCTTGCCCGCCCTGTCCCGCCTCTCGCTCCTGGTGCTGATCCTGGTCCCCCTGCTCGTTCCCGGGACAGCGGCCTGGGGCGCCGCCCGCCCCAAGACGGCCAAGGTGCAGGTGGACGACGGCGCCGAAATGGTGCCCACGGTGCGCTTGCCCGACACCGCGCGCCCCTTGCGCTATCGCCTGAACCTGACCATCGACCCGGACCAGAGCGAGTATTCCGGGCAGGTGGACATCAAGATCGCGCTGACCAAGACGTCGGACCATGTCTGGCTGAATGGCCGCGACCTGGAGATGGCGGCGGTGGAGGTGGTGACCGCTGCGGGGGAGCATCTGCCCGCCACCTGGGAGCAGGTGACGCCGGATGGCGTGGCGCGGGTGGACTTCGCCCAGCCGCTGCAGCCGCAGACCCTGACCCTACGCTTCACCTACAGCGCCCCATTCGACCCCTCGCTGGATGGCCTCTACCGGGTCAGCGAGAAGGGCCTGAACTACGCCTTCAGCCAGTTCGAGGCCATCAGCGCCCGCCAGGCCTGGCCCTGCTTTGACGAGCCGCGCTTCAAGACGCCCTACGACATCACCCTGACGGTGAAGGCGGGGGACGAGGCGGTGACCAACACCCTGCCGGTCCGGCAGGAGACGCTGCCCGGCGGCGGCCGACGCCTGACCTTCGGCACCACCCGGCCGCTGCCCACCTATCTGCTGGCGTTCGCCGTGGGCCCGCTGGACATCGTGAAGGGCCCGACCATTCCGCCCAACGGCGCCCGGCGCAAACCCATCCCTGTGCGCGGCGTGGCCCTGCACGGGAAGGGGCCCCGCCTGGCCTATGCCCTGTCGGTCACGCCCGGCCTGTTCCTGACACTGGAACGCTACTTCGGCATCCCCTACGCCTACGGCAAGCTGGACCTGATCGCCGCCCCCGACTTCGACGCCGTGGGCATGGAAAACGCGGGCACCATCCTCTACAGCGAGCAGCGGCTGCTGGTGGCGGCCGACGACACGGTGGACGCCCGCCGGCGCTTCCTGGTGCTGCATGCCCATGAGATCGCCCATCAATGGTTCGGCGATCTGGTGACCCCGGCGGGGTGGGATGACATCTGGTTGAACGAGGCGTTCGCCAGCTGGCTGGCGCCCAAGGCGGTGGATTCCTGGCAACCGCGCATGCTGACCGCCCGGATGGTGGAGCAAGAGGCGCTGGAGGCCATGGATCTGGATTCCCTGGCCTCCACCCGCGCCATCCGCCAGCCCATCACCACCACCAGCGACATCGAAACCGCCTTCGACAACATCACCTATCGCAAGGGTGCGGGCGTGCTGGCGATGATGGAGTCCTATGTCGGCCCCGCCGCCTTCCGCAAGGCGGTGACCACACATCTGCGGCGCCATATCGACGGCGTCGCCACCGCCCAGGACTTCTTCGGTGCGCTGGCCGACACCATGCACGACCCGGTGCTGGTGGAGTCGCTGCGTTCCTACATCAATCTTCCGGGCGTGCCCCGCCTGTCCCTGGGGTGGACCTGCCCCCGCACGGGGCTGCAAGTCCTGACAGCCCAGCGCCGCTACCGCCCTTTGGGCTCCGAGGCCAGCACGGCGGCGCACTGGACCCTGCCGCTGTGCGTCCAGCCCAACGCCGCCAGCGCGCCGGCCTGCATGATGGTGACGGCGGCGCGCCAGACCTTTCCGCTGGGCCAGTACGCCTGCCCGGCCGTGCTGGTGCCCAACGCCACGGGCACGGGCTATTTCCGCCTGTCGCTGACGACCGAGCATTGGCGCCGGCTCCTCACCGTACTGCCGCGCCTGCCTGCGGCGGAGCAGATGGCGCTGCTGGAAAGCCTGTGGGGAGAGGTGGTGGCCGGCCACCAGCCCCCGTCGCTGTACCTGACCGCCGCCGTCAGCCTGGCCGGGGTGCCCGCCTGGGACGTCGCCTCAGCCTCCTTCCCCCGGCTGAAGCAGTTGCTGGACCTGGCCCCCACGGAAGGGGACCGGGCGGCGTTGCGCCTGTTCCTGCTGCAGGCATGGCGCCCTGTCATGGCCCGGGTAGGCCTGACGCCGGGCAAGCTGGACCGGGTGGCACCGGAAAACACGGCCCTGTTGCGGGACCGACTGGTGGCCTTCCTTGCCCTGGAACTGCGGGACGAAACCGTGCGGGCCCAACTGATGGCCCTGATGCGCGACCCCAGCGCCCCGCCCCCGGCGGAGGTACAGGCGACCGGCATGGCGGTCCTGGCGCAGGAATTGGGGCGCCCCTACGTCGACGGCCTGATCGACCAGGTGAAGACGTCCACCGACGCGGAGCACCGGGAGATGGCGCTGGACGCCCTCAACCGCGTGACCGACCCCGTCCTGGCGGCCCAGATACGCGACCTGGTCTTCGCCCCCTGGCTGAAACTGAACGAGGTCAACATGCTGATTCGCGGCCAGGGACGCGAATCCAGCCACCTGCCAGCCTACTGGGCCTGGGTGCAGGCCAACATCGCCCACATCCGCGCGCGCGGGTCCACCACCACCATGGGGGCGCTGCCCCTGCCGCTGGAGGGTCTGTGCAGCGCACCGGCGGCGGATCAGGTCGAAGCCTTTTTCCGGCCCCTGGCCGGGGAGCTGGAAGGGGGCGGGCGCACCGTCGACCAGGCGGTGGAACGCATCCGCCTCTGCGCGGCGCAACGCGCCAGCACCCTGTCCCAAACGCCCCCCGCCCCCGCGCCGCCGCCGGGGCAAAGGCCATAACCCCTCAAGCTTACCTCCCGAAAGTTTCGGTCATCTGGCTGAATTGTTTAAGCCAATGGCTTACTGTACCAACTGAATGGACAGTGTCCCCGTGGGGGGGCGGCGACGCCGGGGCATGCGGGTCCAACACGCACCGCAGTGGTGTGCGCTGGGTCGGTGCGCAGGGATATGCGTGGGCAGGCGCCCTGGTGGCGGCCACCGCCCGCAGCGTCATAGGCATCGCGGTGGGATGACCAGGTTCAGGGGACGCATGAGTCAGGTAGCAATCAACGAGGACGCCGGACCGATTGACCATGCGGCGATACGCCTGATGATCGTCGAGGACGATGCGTTGGTGGCCTTGGGCATCCGCCTGACGGTGGAGGATTTGGGGTATGAGGTCTGCGGCATCGCCGCGTCGGAGCCGGAGGCCATCGCCCTGGCCGCCAGTAGCCACCCCCACCTGGCGCTCATGGACATCCGCCTGAAAGGCACGGTCGACGGAATCGACACGGCCCGGCGGCTGCGGAATGAATTCAGTCTGCGCTCGGTCTTCCTATCGGCCTATACGGATGAGCAGACGATGGCCCGGGCCAGCCAGACCTATCCCTTGGGCTTCGTGCAGAAGCCCTATTCCGCCGGACAGTTGAAATCCGCCCTGGATTTGGCGTTGCGGCGGCTTGCCGCACCCAAGGACTAGGGCGAAATCGCCGTTGAGCGCCGGCCCCCCAGGGCTCAAAAAGGCTTAGGACGAATTCTTTCTTGGAATGGCGGCCCATCTGTCGTGTTATCAGGACGATAGCGCCGCCTTCCTGGTTAATGCGCTGTCAAAGTTTCACACATCGTTCGGCGGCTTTGCCTTATTTCCGCCGGAAGGTGTTGCAAAATCATTGTCGTGGTCCGTGAGCCTCGGGCCACGACGTCAAGACGTGCGGAACCAATCCGCGCGTAAAGACGCATAGAAGGAGAGGAATATGCGCTTTAAAGCCCTGATGCTCGCCCCGGTTCTGTTGGTCGGTCTGGCTGCTTGCGACAAGCACGACGCCCCGGCCCCGGCGAAGACCGAAGCCCCCGCCGCCGCCCCGGCGGCCCCTGCGGCTGAAACGCCGGCCACCCCGGCCGCCCCGGCTGACAGCTCCGCCACCCCGGCGCCGGCCCCGTCCGACGCCACCCCGGCCCCGGCCACGCCGGAGCCCTCCACGACCGAACCCCCGAAGGGCAACTAAGCCAGTTCGTCGGGGCTTTGGCCTAACGTTTACGGGCCCGTTCCTCACCGGAACGGGCCCGTTTTCGTTTCAGGTTCCCTCAAACGCCGGGCGGCGGCATCCGCCGCCTTGGCTCATCCTCGATTTCCAGTCCGCTCACGCTACCCGGAAATCTCCGGCGGACGCCGTCGCGTCCTACGCTTCGGGTTCCCTCAAACGCCGGGCGAAGGCATCCGCCGCCTTGGCTCATCCTCGATTTCCAGTCCGCTCACGCTACCCGGAAATCTCCGGCGGACGCCGTCGCGTCCTATGTTTCGGGGGCCCTCAAACGCCGGGCGAAGGCACTGCTCACTCCACCTCGACAGGGCGGGGGCGGCCGTCTTCGCCGATCGCGACATAGGTGAAGACGCCCTCGGTCACCTGGACGGCCTCGCCGGTGGCGCCGCGGCGCACCCAGGTGTCGATGCGGACACGGATGGAGGTGCGGCCCACGGCCAGGATCTCGGTATAGCAATTCAATTCGTCGCCCACCGCCACCGGGCGATAGAACTTCATGGCCTCGATGCCCACCGTCGCCACCCGGCCCCGGGCCCGGCGTATGGCCTTGGCGGCACCCGCCAGGTCCATTTGGGACAGCACCCAGCCGCCGAAGATGTCGCCGTTGGCGTTGGTGTCCGCCGGCATGGCGAACGTGCGCAGCGCCGGCGCGGTGGAAAAGTCGGGGGTGGGCGGCTGGTCGTTCATCGATCCGTACTCCTGAAAGCGATACAGGCCGCCCACCCCCGATGTGGGAGGCTGGCGGGTCCGTTCTTACAAAATGTGGTGGTTGGCGGGGATGCCCCGCCGCCCCAGTCCTTGAACTGCGGCGACGCCCACTCCTATAATGGGGTATGAGCGACCTTTTCCAGAACACCGCCCGCAAGCAAGACAGCTATTCCGCCCAGGACATCGAGGTCCTGGAGGGGCTGGAGCCTGTCCGCCGCCGTCCCGGCATGTACATCGGCGGCACGGACGAACGCGCCCTCCACCATCTGGTGGCCGAGGTGCTGGACAATGCCATGGATGAAGCGGTGGCCGGCCACGCCAACCGCATCGACCTGGAATTGGCCGCCGACGGCACCGTCTCCATCCGGGACAACGGCCGCGGCATCCCCGTGGACGATCACCCGAAATACCCCGGCAAGTCGGCGCTGGAGGTGATCCTCACCACCCTGCATTCCGGCGGCAAGTTCAGCGGCAAGGTCTACGCCACCTCGGGCGGCCTGCACGGCGTGGGCCTGTCCGTCGTCACGGCCCTGACCGACCAACTGACGGTGGAGGTCGCGCGCGACCGCACGCTCTACACCCAAAGCTACAGCCGGGGCGTGCCCCTGACGCCGCTGGTGAACGCCGGCCCGGTGAACAACCGGCGCGGCACCCTGGTGCGCTTCCATCCCGACGCCCAGATCTTCGGCGAGGGCGCGCACTTCAAGGCGGAACGGCTGTACCGCATGGCGCGGTCCAAGGCCTATCTGTTCCGGGGCGTGGAAATCCGCTGGAGCTGCGATCCGTCACTGCTGAGCGACGACAGCGCGGTACCGGCATCGGAAACCCTGCACTTCCCCAACGGGCTGCTGGACTATCTGATGTCGGCCCTGAAGGACCGGCGCACCGTCACCCCCACCGCCTTCGCCGGCCAAGCCGACTTCCCCAACCAGGCCGGCCGCGTGGAATGGGCGGTGGCCTGGCCCGAGGATGACGAGGGCTTCAGCCACACCTACTGCAACACCATCCCCACCCCCCAGGGCGGCACGCATGAGCAGGGCCTGCGCCAGGCGTTGACGCGCGGCCTGAAGGGCTATGGCGAGCTGGTGGGCAACCGCAAGGGCCCGTCCCTGACGGCCGAGGACGTGGTGGACGGCGCCACCATCCTGCTCTCCGTCTTCATCCGCGACCCGCAGTTCCAAGGCCAGACCAAGGAAAAGCTGGTGAGCGCGGAGGCTGTCCGCCTGACCGAGGCGGCCATCAAGGACCATTTCGACCATTGGCTGTCGGCCGCCCCCGACGCCGCCAAGGTGCTGTTGGACCGCCTGGTGGAAAAGGCGGAGGAGCGGGCGCGGCGCCGCGCCGCCAAGGATATGGCGCGCAAGACGCCCACCCGGCGCCTGCGCCTGCCGGGCAAGCTGGCCGACTGCTCACGCCAAAGCTCCGAAGGCACCGAGATCTTCATCGTCGAGGGCGACAGCGCCGGCGGCAGCGCCAAGCAGGCGCGCAACCGCGAAACCCAGGCCATCCTGCCCCTGCGCGGCAAGATCCTGAACGTGGCCTCGGCCAGCACGGACAAGCTGCGGGGCAACCAGGAACTGAGCGACCTGGTGCAGGCCCTGGGCTGCGGTGCCGGCAAGGACTTCTCCCCCGACCGGCTGCGCTATGAGCGCATCGTCATCATGACGGACGCCGACGTCGACGGCGCGCACATCGCCTCGCTGCTGATGACCTTCTTCTATCGCGAGATGCCGGCGCTGATCCAGAACGGCAACCTCTACCTGGCCCTGCCCCCGCTGTATCGCCTGTCCCAGGGCAGCAACGTCCGCTACGCCCGCGACGACGCCCACAAGGACGAGCTGCTGGCCACCGTGTTCAAGGCCAACCAGAAGGTGGAGATCAGCCGCTTCAAGGGCCTGGGCGAGATGCAGCCCAGCCAGTTGAAGGAAACCACCATGGACCCGGCCCGCCGCACCCTGCTGCGCGTGACGGTGCCGGACATCCGCGATCCCGATCAGAAGGACGACGCGGAAAGCACCGCCAGCCTGGTGGAAAGCCTGATGGGCCGCAAGCCGGAGCTGCGCTTCAAGTTCATCCAGGAAAACGCCAAGTTCGCGCAGGATTTGGACGTGTGACCAGCCCCACCGCACCGGAAAACGAAAACGCCTGAACGGGGGGACCTGTTCAGGCGTTTCGCGTTTCACGGCAGGATAAACCGCGGCGGCTTTCAAGTCAGGCCCCGAAAGCCGCCACGGCTCACTCAAGTGTGCCAGGAACCACTCACGGCGCCGCTGTAGTAGCTGTTGCCAGTGCTCGTCGCCGTCGTCGTCAGCGGGTTGTAGCCGGAGTGCGACGATTGGAAGGTGGTCATCGCGCCCAGCAGATTGGTGACGTCGGTCGGCGACAGGATGTAGCCGTCGCTGGCCTTGATGGTGGCGACCTCGTTGCTGGAGCTGGCGAACCAATTCTTCAGCGTGACGTCCTGGACAACGCCAAGTTGATCAATAATCAGGTCGTTGCCCGACTGCTGTAGCCAGACTTGGTCGTGAGTGACGAACAAATCCAACTCACCGCTGGGGCCAACGCCGTTGGTGGATATAGAGAGTGTGATGCCATTTCCTCTGGCAGCGACCTGCTGGCTAGTGCCATGGATTGTGGCACCAGCACCAGAGTAGAGCGTGACTGCGTTATTATTCCCGTTAATCACGGTCTGGGCATCGCTGGTGACAACCGACCCATTACTGATGTTGGCCGTGTTGTTCGTCCCAACGATCCAGAATCCATCCCCCGAACCAGTGGCAGTTAAAACGTTGTTGTCGCCCCATATGCCAACGTTGTCGTTGCTGTCCACCGTCACCTGATTGTTGGACCCCGTCAGATCAGCTCTCGCGTTTTGGGTCAGTCCCAGTGTGCCATTCGAAAGGCTGACGGCGTTTGCAGTATTATAATTTCCCCCGCCGGTGATCGTCAGCGTGCCACCAGACTGCACATTGATGCTATTGCCGCTGCCGTTGACGAAGGCACTGCTGCCGGTCGTTACGGTAACCGTCTCCCCGCTGACGGTCGCACTGCTGCCCGTCCCGGTTATCCAGACACCGCCACCGCTGCCCGTCACCGTTAGAACGTTACCATTGCCGTTGAGGGCGGTGTTGACGTTGCTGCCGGCCGTCACCTGATTGCCATCGCCATAGATGTCAGCGCGAGAATTGTCCGCCTCAACCACCGTGGCGCCGGAGAGGTGGACATTGTTCACCGCTCCGTAGAGACCGTTGCCGCCAATGTTCAGTGTGTTGCCCGTACCACCGGTGATGGTCTCTCCTGAACCGCTCAGGCTGACGCTGGCGCTGTTGGCCAAGGCCAGCGTGCCGCCACTCTGCGTGATGCTGTGACCCGTGCCGCCGATGATCAGGGACGACGTGCCACTGCCGACGACGATCACGTTGTCACCAGTGCCGGTGATGGTGGCGCTGCTGCCGGTCGTTACGGTAACCGTCTCCCCGCTGACGGTCGCACTGCTGCCCGTCCCGGTTATCCAGACACCGCCACCGCTGCCCGTCACCGTTAGAACGTTACCATTGCCGTTGAGGGCGGTGTTGACGTTGCTGCCGGCCGTCACCTGATTGCCATCGCCATAGATGTCGGCGCGAGAATTGTCCGCCTCAACCACCGTGGCGCCGGAGAGGTGGACATTGTTCACCGCTCCGTAGAGACCGTTGCCGCCAATGTTCAGTGTGTTGCCCGTACCACCGATGATGGTCTCTCCTGAACCGCTCAGGCTGACGCTAGCGCTGTTCGCCAGGGCCAGCGTGCCGCCACTCTGCGTGATGCTGTGACCCGTGCCGCCGATGATCAGGGACGACGTGCCGCTGCCAACGACGGTCACGTTGTCGCCAGTGCCGGAGATGGTGGCGCTGCTGCCGGTCGTTACGGTAACCGTCTCTCCACTGACGGTCGCGCTGCTGCCCGTTCCGGTTATCCAGACACCGCCGCCGCTGCCCGTCACCGTTAGAACGTCATCATTGCCGTTGAGGGCAGTGTTGACGTTGCTGCCGGCCGTCACCTGATTGCCATCGCCGTAGATGTCGGCGCGGGAATTGTCCGCCTCAACCACCGTGGCGCCAGAGAGGTGGACATTGTTCACCGCTCCGTAGAGACCGTTACCGCCAATGTTCAGTGTGTTGCCCGTACCACCGGTGATGGTCTCTCCTGAACCGCTCAGGCTGACGCTAGCGCTGTTCGCCAGGGCCAGCGTGCCGCCACTCTGCGTGACGCGGTGACCCGTGCCGGAGATATTCAGCATGGCGCCCGTAGGTGTGACATTGATTACGTCGCCGCTGCCACTTATCCCTTCCGTCAGGCCCGTTGTCGTCCCTGCGATAGTCAGATTCACGCCAGTCAGCGATAGAAGGTCATCCCCACCACTGATCAGCAAGGAACTGATGCCCGTCAGCGTATCGCCAATGGAAGAGCCCTGAACCTTGGCAGTGCCAGTGCCCCCCCCAAGCGTAATGACCATGTTGCCCGAGGCGTAGGAGGCCGAAGCCATTCCGCCCGCGGCCTGTAGAGTGCTGCCCCCACCGTTGCCGATCAGCGTCGCCGTCCCCCCTGTGGCTTTCAACGTCGACGCACCACTGCCAGCGATCAAGGTGTCACCGCCGCCGGTCGACACCAGCGTCGCAGCGCCCAGCGCCGTCGCGACAGCGTAGTCACCCATCACTGTCGCGGCATCGCCGGCAGTAATCGTAACGACGTCGTTGCTGCCCGAAGTAATCAGAGAATGAATGCCAATAAGGGTATCGGACACACCACTGCCCGCGAGCTTCGCCGTGCCTCTTGAAAGATCAATGACAATGCTGCCGGCGTCATACTTGGCAATACCGACTCCACCCGTTACCGCGAGCGTACTGCCCGCGCCGGTCCCCACCATCGTAGTGCTGCCGCCCGCGCTTCTGAGAGTGGCTGTACCTTCCGTTGCGATCAGGGTGTTATTGTTACCCGACGAAATGGCAATATCATTCTTGCCACCAACGACGACGCTGTCACCAGTTCCAGTTGTCCGGATGGTGCTGTTATCTATGTTGAGAGTTTGACTTACGTAGTTATCACCAATGGTGACGGCTATGGATTTACTGCTGGTCAGCGTACTGCCTGTACCACTGAGAAAAAGCGTTTGCCCCGTACCGGTTCCGGTAAGGGATATGGTGCTATTGGTTGTTGTTAACGTCTCAACGGCATTGTTGATGGCATTTGTGTTTATGGAGATGTTAGCATGTTGAGCACCGTTTGCCATTGAAACCGAATAGCCGCTTCCACTTATACTTACTGTGTCGTTGCTCCCCCATACCTGCAGCGTGGTGATCCCAACTAGTGAATCGGCACCCGTTGCCCCCAGTGCTTTTGCGCTGCTGGTAGCGCCCAAGGAGATGGACATGTTATCTGCGAAATAGCGGGCTGTGCCGTGTGAGCCCTGATCCGTAAGTTTGTTGCCTAGTCCATTGCCAACGAGTACGGCGGTGCCAGCGGCCGCGATCAGTGTTCCCTGACTACCAGAGGCCGTAAGTGTATTGTTGGAACCGCTCGTTAAAGTAACAGCAGCATTGCTGGAAATTGCGATAGAATTTCCAGTCCCGCTAATGGTCTCGCTAGCTCCATAGGCAAATATGGTATCCGACGTGGCGGCCACAATTAAATTTGGATTATTCAAATATAGAGTGGATCCGCCATTATTTGCATATATGTGAGCACCAGAAATATTTGTTCCGGCAAACGAAACGTCCGACGCCAAACCATCGACGTATATCGACGCTACCAAGGTCGTGTTCATCTGAACTGTATTGTGAATACCGCCGACATGCAGTGTTTGGCTTGATGTTGCACTCGGCTTTGTCAAATAAATATTATTACTATTCCCATTTACCGTTAACAACGCTGCGGAAGATGAATTATTAAATGTAATTGCATTACCATCTCCATTTATAGTATCCGATTGACCGGTAACAATTATATTTGGATCAGAACTAATAGATGTCGTGGCCCCATTCGCGGATATTGTTGTCATTTCCCACCACATTGTTATACTGAGAGCTACTGAACCCATCGTTCATAGCTCCAAAATCCGCGTCCTGAGCGTCAGATCATTCGAGGCGCGGTCGAAAACGTGGTCCCAGTCGCCTTCGGCGCGGGGACGGAACAGGCGCATGGTCGGGTACCAGGGGCAGTCGGTGCGATCGAGCAGCCACAGCCAATGGGCGACATCGCCCAGCAGCACCCATACCTCCTTACCCAGGGCGCCGCTGATCAACACCTCCGCCTTAGCGTATTCGCCTTGGTCATGCAACGCCGCGACCCGGCGCATGACCTCCACACTGGACAGGGGAAGGGTGAGGGCACCGGCTGCAGACATGGGCGACTGTGCTCCTGCTCCATGAACCAGGCGTCAGTTCATCGCTGGAGACGTCGTCACTTGCACACCACCGCCAGCGGCTCACGCCCAAGCGACGCTGGCAGCAAAGGTTATGATTACCCCCAACGGCGGAGGCCATCTAAATAGGAATATCGCAGTACGGCAAATGATTTTTGCGAGTATTTTTCGGCGGATTTGTAACTTATCGCTTGCAGGCAGCCGGCTTAGCGACACCTCGGGTATTCCCTGTCTTGGCCCTGGTTCCCCGTTCCGCTCAAGGTCACGGTGTCGCCCCTGCCATGCACCTGGATCACGTCCCCGGTGGCATTGATGGTTTCGGCGCTGTTGCTGGCGGTGATGGCAATAAAAAAGGCCGCGTCGCCGCGGCCTTTTTCGAATGAGCAACCTGAACACGACCAGAGTTCTGGCCCAGCGTCGCCCCTAACTCAGAAAATCACCGGATGGACGGCTCAGTGGCCGTGACCGCCGTGGCCGTGGTCGTCATGGCCATGGCCGCCGTGGCCGTGATGGCTGCTGGCTTCGGCCGGCTTCACGGCGGCGATGGACAGCGCGGCGAGCAGGCTGAGGCCGAGGAAAGCAGCGATGCCGATGGTGACCATGGGTGTCATCCTTCAATGCGAAAGGCGGTTGAGCCAACAAGGGAAGCCTAGACCAGTTTTCGCGCGTTATGCAACCGGCCAGGTGACAATGTCGTGTCATCTATCCAGATGATGGGGGTGTGGACGGCGAAAACAAGGCCCGGCGGGACAATCGCGCCCCTTTCCAGACCCGCACCGTGATGCCGCGCCCTCCGCATGAGGCGGAGGGATGCGCCGACGACTCGGGGTGCCACACCCCAGGCACTAGGGAAGAAGGAGACGCGGCAGTTGACTTCAAAGGAAATCCTTGCCCTTGCGGGCTGAAATTGATATCGAACGCGCGACCCTTGACCATGTCGTGACCTTCCGCCAAGTCGCGCATGGCTCCAGTGTGGGCAGCGCCGGGCCGTCTTTACTGGTCTTGGAGGCCGCCTCCAGTTACGTTGAGACGGGTTTGGGCGTGGGAATGGCGGCCCCGTCAACCTGGCGCTTTGTCCTTAGGAGGGTTGGCAATCCTGCCAAACCCATCCCCTAAATGACGCACACCATACAGATATAAGGTCGCATGCTTTTCTCGGAAATTGGGCTAGGCCCGGAAGTCCTTCGCGCGGTTGAAGACGCGGGCTATAGCCAGCCGACCCCGATTCAGGAAAAGGCGATCCCCTGGGTGCTGCAGGGCCGCGACGTGCTGGGCTGCGCCCAGACCGGCACCGGCAAGACGGCGTCGTTCACCCTGCCGATGATCGACATCCTGGCGTCCGGCCGCGCCCGCGCCCGCATGCCCCGCTCGCTGATCCTGGAGCCGACGCGCGAGCTGGCGGCGCAGGTGGCCGAGAACTTCGAAGTCTACGGCAAGTACCACAAGCTGAACATGGCGCTGCTGATCGGTGGCGAGTCCTTCGGCGACCAGATCAAGAAGCTGGAGCGCGGCGTCGACGTCCTGATCGCCACCCCCGGCCGCATGATGGACCTGTTCGATCGCGGCAACATCCTGCTGTCGGACATCAAGATCCTGGTGATCGACGAAGCCGACCGCATGCTGGACATGGGCTTCATCCCGGATATCGAGCGGATCGTGGGCCTGCTGCCCAAGATGCGCCAGACGCTGTTCTTCTCGGCCACCATGCCGCCGGAGATCCGCCGCCTGGCCGACGCCTTCCTGATGAACCCGCGTGAGATCACGGTGGCCCCGCCGGCCTCCCCCGCCGCCACCGTCACCCAGGCGGTGGCCATGGTGCGGGGCGAGGACAAGCGCGAGGCCCTGCGCCACCTGCTGCGGACGGAGGACGTGAAGAACGCCTTCATCTTCTGCAACCGCAAGCGTGATGTCGCCATCCTGCACCAGTCGCTGACCAAGCACGGCTTCAACGCCGGCGCGCTGCACGGCGACATGGTGCAATCCAAGCGCACCGAGACGCTGGAGCAGTTCCGCCAGGGTGAGATCGCCCTGCTGTGCTGCAGCGACGTGGCCGCCCGCGGCATCGACATCGCCGGCGTCAGCCACGTGTTCAATTTCGACGTGCCCCACCACGCCGACGACTATGTCCACCGCATCGGCCGCACCGGCCGCGCCGGCAAAACCGGCCGCGCCTTCATGCTGGCCACGCCGGACGACGGCCGCACCCTGGACGCCATCGAGAAGCTGATCGGCCGGGAAATCCCGCGCATCATGATCGACGGCCTGGAAACCCCGGACATGTCGGAAGGTGAGAGCGAGGGCGGCCGTCGCCGCCGTCCCGCGCGAGGCGCCAGCCCGCGCGGCGACGCCAAGGGCCCCCGCCGCCGTGGCGGTTCGGACGCCCCGCGCGAGAGTCAGGCCGCCGTCGAAGCGGCCCCGCAGGTCGAGGAAGTGGCGGAAGCCCGCCGCCCCGAGCGCGCGGAGCGTCCCGAGCGGAGCGGCCGTGACCGCGACCGCGGCCGGAACCGGGACAGCCGCGCCGATGCCCCACGGGACGTCGCGCGGGCTGAGACCCGCCCGCCCCGCCAGGATGATCGGGGTGAGCCGCGCCGCCGCTGGCGTGACGAGGATGACGGTCCGAGCGTGGTCGGGTTCGGCGACGACGTGCCAGCCTTCATGCTGCGCGTCGCCCGCCCTGCGCCCCGCGCCGCCACGCCGGAAACTTTCGAGGACGCCGACACGCCCGAGGCGTGACGGCCGAAACGCCGGAGGCTTGAAAGCATCCCATGCAGACCATCTTCGTGCAGATCAAGTGCGAGCTGGGCAAGGCCTATGACGTGGCCGATTCGGCGGTGGAGTGCCTGGAAGAGGTGTCCGAGGTGTACTCCATATCCGGTCAATATGACCTGATGATGAAGTGCTATCTGGCGGATGGGGCCGACATCGGCCATTTCGTCACCCAGCGCCTGCAAACCCTGCCAGGCGTCAAGGACACCTTCACCATCATCACCTTCAAGGCCTTCACCTAAGACTTCCGCCGGCTCGCTGGCGGACCGGGATCGTGCGGCCGACGCCGACGATATCGGAAGATGCGCCCGTGGAACGGGCCAGCCGTGTTGACTTGGCCCACGGCATGGGCAAGAAGGTGATCCATGAAGCGGAGCAAGGACATCGGCCAAATGGCCTGGAACGGCGGCAGCCCCATCGGCGGGCCCCTGGACGAAACCCTGGGCGACCCGTTGAGGAGTGTGTCCCGTTGAACGCATGCCCCCTGATCGCCTCCCCGCTGACCACCCGGCCCCAAGGCAAGCGCGCCGCCGTGATGGGCGCCCTGATGGTCGGCCTGATGTCGACCACGGCGCTGGCGCAACAACAGCCGGCAGCGACCACGCCCCCAGCCACCACGCCCTCTGGCACCACGCCCTCTGCCACCACGCCCCCTGGGGCACAGGCGGCCACACAGCCCCCCAAGAAGGACCAGCCCCCCGTCCTGCTGGAGGCTGACCAGGTCGACACCGACAACGAGCTGGGCATCACCACGGCCACCGGCAACGTCCAGCTGTCGCAGGGCGGCCACGTCGTCCTGGCCGACACCATCAGCTACAGCGAGCGGACGAACGTCATCACCGCCAGCGGCCACGTGGTCATGATCCAGCCGGACGGCGAGGTCATGTTCGGTGATTACGCGGAGCTGACGGAGGACCAGAAACAGGCTTTCGTCGACCAGTCCCGCATGCTGCTGCAGGACAACAGCCGCCTGGCCGGATATCAGGCGGAGCGCATCGACGGCCGCTACACCCGCGTCACCCGCGGCACCTACAGCCCGTGCAAGCTGTGCGAGGACGATCCGACGCAGCCACCCACGTGGCAGATCCGGGCCAAGCAGGTGACGCACGACAGCACGTCGCACGACATCTACTTCCGCGACGCCACCATCGAGGTGGCGGGCGTTCCCATCACCTACCTGCCCGCCTTCTCCATGCCCGATCCCTCGGTGGACCGGCGCAGCGGCTTCCTGACGCCCACCATCGGCTACAGCAGCAACCTGGGCATGTTCGCGCGGGTTAAGTATTATTACGACATCTCGCCGGACAAGGACCTGCTGTTCGACCTGACGCCCAGCGCCAATGACGGCCTGCTGATCGGCGGCAAGTACCGGGAACGCTTCACCAACGGCTATTTCGAGGTGCAGGGCGCCGCGACCTACGCCGAAAACACCCAAAGCTCGAGCACCGGCACCATCAGCCCCAAGGAGCTGCGCGGTTGGGTTCAGGGCATCGGGCGCTTTGACATCGATGACGCCTGGCGTTGGGGCTTCGACCTCAACCGCGTCACGGATGACAACTTCCTGCTGCGCTACAGCTACAGTTCCGAACAGCTGCTGACCAGCCGCCTGTACACCGAGCGCTTCGCCGGTCGCGACTATTTCAACGCCGGCATTTACGGCTTCCAGGACCTGCGCCCGGCCAACACGCTGGAAGAGCCGGTGGCCCTGCCGCTGATCACCTACAGCGCCATGGGCGAGCCGGGTGAGACGCTGGGCGGCCGCTGGTCCTATGACGCCCAGATCCTGGACCTGTGGCGGGAGCAGGGCACCCGGTCCCGCCGGGCCTCGCAGGTGGCCGGCTGGCAGGGCGACTACACCAACAGCCTGGGCATGGTGACGACGGTGAACGCCCTGGTGCGTACCGACGGCTATTCCATCGCCAACCAGGAGAACAGCGTCACCGGGGACCGCGAAAGCTTCAACCGCTTCCGCATCTTCCCCCAGGGCCAGATCATGACCCGCCTGCCCTTCGTGCGCGATGATGGCACGGTGTCGGAAATGATCGAGCCCATCGTGGCCTTCACCGCCGCGCCCAACTATCACAACAGCCGCGACCTGCCGAACGAGGACAGCGAGGATATCGAGTTCGATTCCACCAACCTGTTCCGCCTCAGCCGCTACCCCGGCGTCGACCTCCTGGATGGCGGCCAGCGCGTCACCTACGGCATCCGGGCCGGCGTGTACGGCAATGGCGGCGGCAGCAGCACCCTGTTCTTCGGCCAGAGTTACCGTCTGCAGCACAACACCGATTTCGCGGTCAATTCCGGCCTGTACAGCCGTCAGTCGGACTATGTCGGTCGCCTGGAGCTGACCCCCAGCCCCTGGATGGACGTGAGCTATGGCTTCCGTCTGGATCCGACCACCGGCGCCCAGCGCATGCACGACTTCACCGGGTCGTTCGGCCCGTCCATCTTCCGCGTCTCCGGCAGCTATCTCTACATCAACAAGCTGGAACTGCAGAACGGCACGGTCGCCGACACCACCACCAACCTTCAGGAAGTCAGCGGCGGCGTCAGCTCGTCCTTCCTGAAATACTACACGGTGGCACTGTCCACCCGGTACAACCTGGCCGAGGGCGGCGGGCCCGTGTCCACCAGCCTGACCACAACCTATCAGGACGACTGCTACACCTTCTCGCTGATCATGGAGCGCGACTATTCCCAGCGCATCGGCATCGCGTCGGGTAACCGCATCTACTTCCGCATGATCTTCAACAAGCTCGGCATGTTCGTCAGCCCGGCCTTCACCGGCACCGCACACTGACGCATCGGCGTCGGCGGGCATCGGGCCCATAGTTCCGTATCGCGATCCGGCGGGTCCCCCGGCAGGGGCCCGCCCACCCCGAGGGAGAGAACCGATGCCCGCTTCCCCACCCAACCGCCGTTCCCTGTTCCGGGGCCTGGCCCTCGCCGCCCTGGCCGTCACCGGCATCACCGCCACCGGCCTGGTCACCGCCCAACGGGGCGATGCCGCCGCGGCCCTGCCCAGTTCCGCCGCCGGCTCCGCCTACGATTACAAATTCACTTCCATCGATGGCGACCCGCTGCCGCTCAGCCAGTTCAAGGGCAAGGCCATCCTGGTGGTGAACACGGCCTCGCTCTGCGGCTTCACCCCCCAGTACAAGGGGCTGGAGGCGCTCTACACCGCCTACAAGGACAAGGGCCTGGTGGTGCTGGGTGTGCCGGCCAACGACTTCCTGGACCAGGAGCCGGGCAGCAACAAGGAAATCAAGCACTTCTGCGAATCCACCTTCGCCATCGACTTCCCCATGACGGAAAAGGAAGTGGTGACGGGCGACAAGGCCCACCCCTTCTACAAATGGGCCAGCGCCGCCAAGGGGGCGCCGAAGTGGAACTTCCACAAGTACCTGATCAGCCCCGAGGGCGCCCTGATCGCCGCCTTCCCCAGCCGGGTGGAGCCGGAATCGCCGGAATTGAAGGCCGCCATCAATGCGGCGCTGCCCCATAACAGCTGAGACCCAATCCGTTTCGTCATGGTTGGTGTCGATGGCGACCGCCGCCGCCGACGGTATAAGGCCGACAGCCGCTTGAGTTTGCGGGGCGGCCCCGCTAGGGTCAGGCCCGGGAGACATCGTTTCCCGGGCTTACTAATTCCTTGTTCTCCCTGACCTATCTGCTGGGTGTTGGCGCCACCATGAGTTATGGCCTCTATGATTACAGCCGCCGGGCCCGCCGCCGTTTCTGGGGGCGTCTGGGCAAGTTCCTGCTGCTGGCCGGCGTTGTCGGCGTGGCCTGCGCCTTCAGTTACGAGGTGGGACAGGAACAGCTGATCCGGCGGGAGCAGAACCTTCAAACCCAGCTGAACCAGGCCCAGGCCTCCAAGGAGGAGACCGAGCGCAAGGTCGCCCAACTGCAGGCCGCCCTGCAGACAGCGGAAGTGCGGGTGAGCGAGCTGCAGGTGCGCTATGACCGCGACGTGCCGACCGGTGACCTGGGCCGGCTGAAGGACCTGCTGGCCAAGAAGATGGTGGAGGGCGTGGACGCCGGCCGCCTGGCCCTGATCATCGAGCAGACGGGCACCCCGCGTTCCTGCGGCAAGGCGGAGACCAAGCGCTTTGTGCTGTCGACCTCCTTGTACAAGGGCCCCAACACCTCGGCCGGCTTCGCCGATGGCGCCATCACCGTCTCGGGCGAAGGCGCCACCTCGCGCAGCCCCGACGGGGCGCCGCAATCCTGGTTCGATCCGGCCAAGCCCGTGACCCTGAAGTTCACGGACAAGAACGGCAAGGAAACCCAGACGACAGGTATGCTGCCGCTGCAGCATTCGGTGATCATCGATGACACCGAATACCGCTTCAAGATCAGCCCCGGCTCACGCTCCTTCGTCGACGTCGTCGGCGATCACTGCCCCTTCCCCTGATAGGCCCTTACCGTCTCCGATCCTGCGTGCCGCCGGCGGACAGGTCGCCGGCATCCAGGTCCAGATCGAGATCAACCGGATAGCCGCCGTAGAACTCCGGGTTCACGCCGCGGAGCAGCAGACGCGCACGCGGGTCGGTCAGGATGGGTCCCGTCGGCTGCACTGTCAGGGCCTGGTAGTCGTAGTCGGCCAGCGCCCGGGTGACCAGGGCGACCTTGCCGTTGTGGTCCGGGTTCAGGACCACGGGGATCCCGGCCTCCCCCCCAGACCTGTCGCTGTAACCGATGTGGCCCGGCCCTTCCGCTTCCAGCCCGCCATAGGTCAGCACCGGCGTCAGCCCGTCGAAGCGTCCCAGCAGGCGGCCGCCCAGCGTGCCCTGGAGGGTGTAGCCCGCCGCCGACCAGCCTGGCAGCGCCCGGGCAAGGTCCACCCCGCTGACGGTGGCGCTGAATCCCCCGTCCTCGTCGGGGGCCAGGTGGACATGACCACCGGCCCAGCTCAGATCCCCCCCCTGAAGCAATACCCGGCCATCGACCAACTGAAACTCCAACCCGAGGTCACCCAACGCCAGCGCGGCGCCAACCGCCTTGGCCTTGAGATGCTGCGCCGGTGGGCTGTGCAGCGGGAAGAGCCCGTCCAGCGTCACCTGGCCGTCCAGGCCGTCGATGGACAGACGCGGCCCAAACAAGCTGACCCCCTCGGCCCGCAGATCGCCGGAGCCCGCCAAACGCCCCTGGTCCCAGGACAGCCGGGCGCCACCGGCAATGGTGCCCAACCCGCTCATCGGTGCCGCCAAGCCGGCACCCGGCAGCAACTGGGTCAGGTCCGGCACAGCCGACAGGGTCAGCGGCTCCAGCACCGCCGCCGCCTCCCCCCGCTGATCCGCCGCCGTCCAATGCCCACTCACCCCCAGGACCAGCGGCGTACCCAGCCCCCGGGCCTGGCCGGCCAGCGTCAGCGCGCCGGCGGGATCGCCCGACAGGGTGACCGCCAGCGCCAGGGGCGGCAGCACGGTCCCCTGCACGCGGCCCCCATCCAGGGTGACCTGCCAGGGACTGCCCCGATGGGTGCGATCAAAGCCGGCGGATAGGTGTGCGCCTTCCAGGCGGGCGTTGAGCAACACGGGGGCCGCCAGCGAGACGGCCGTGGCCTCCAGGGTGCTCAATCCGCCGGCGTCCCAGTCGGCGGCGGCGCGCAGGTCGGTGGTGCCACCGGCGACCAGGGGCGCGCTGGCCGGCCCCAGCCGCCCCACCACCGCACCCTGCACATCCACATGGCCGCGCCGCTCCTTGCCCAGCCCACCCTGCCAAGTCACCGCCAGATGGCCATCCGCGCCAGGGTCCCAGCCCAGGCTGACGGGCGTACCCTGTCCGTCCCGCAAGCGCCCCCCGGCCTGCGCCGGACCGACCAGGGCCAACGCCCAGGCTCCGTCGCCCTGCGGCGTCGCGGTCGCGGTGAGGCCCAGGAAGGATGCCATCAGGGGCAATTCCGGCGCCGTCACCCCCTCTGCCGACAAGGCGAGGGCCAGCGCGCGCCCATCAGCGGTTCCGGTCAGCGTCAGTTGGCCGGAACCGCTCCAACCTGCGGCCGCCGGGGCGCCGGCCCCCCGGGCCTTGACCACCACGCCCCACGGGGCCGCTGCCGCCCCCGCCGGATGCTGATCCCCCGCCCACGGCCGGGCGCCCTCCAGCGTCAGGTGGGCGTCGGGCGTGTCGACGGTGGCGCTGATCGTCCAGCGGGCGGTGTCGCCCCGCCCCACCAGTTGGCCGGTCAGATGCCCGGCCACAGGGCCTGGCCAATCGCGGACCCGCAAGCCCGTCACCGTCAGGTCGGCCTTGGTCGTGTTGTCGCCACCGGCGGCCACGGTGCCGGATACCCGCGGTCCGTCGCCCGGCGCTGGTTCCACCGTCAGTTTGGGCCCATCCTGCGTCTTGGACAGGTGCAGGGTCAGGGCGCATGCCGGCCAGCCTTCCCCCGGTTCCAGTACCGCCTGGCCCTGCCAGCCGGTCGCCGCTCCCCCCCGTCCCTGCCGGTCCAGGGTGGCGTTCACCACCAGCGGCACGGACCAGTCACCGTGAATCACCTGCGCCGCGCCGATTTCGACATGGTCGATGGGCATGTCCATCAGCCGGGCCAGGGCCTGGCCGTCGACAAGCCCGGCATCCACGCTGACGCCCGTCAGGGCCAGGCGCGCGGGCGTGCCCCACGGGACCAGGCCGGTGAAGGTCACCAGCGCCGTGTCCGCCTCCAGCCCGGGCTGCAGGCGCACGCCCGCCTCCAGCCAGCCCCAGCCGGCATGCCGCACCGTGACCTGTGCCTGGGGAAAACCGGCCTCGACCAGGGCCGCCGCCAGCCGCGGCTCAGCCGTTGCCGGCAAAAACAGCCGACCGGCCAGAATGGCCCCGGCGATGGCGAGGCCAGCCGGCGGCAGCGCCCAAAGCCACCGCTTGCCCCAAGGCGGCAGGTGCCGCCGGGGCTTGGCGGCCCGGACGTCAGGCGGCCGCATCCCGGGCGGCGGCCGTAAAGGGGGCATGGACATGAGGGCGTACCGATCCCTTCCCGGCCCCGGTGGTACCCGGAACCGTGGTGGAGAGTGACAAGACAGGCGATGGCCGACAAGCCAGGACGCAGCCCCCTGCGCCCGGCATGAACCTCCATCGCGCGGTCCCGATCGACCTCCCATGCAAGGTCCTTGCCGTTTCAGACCCCTGGCCATTTCGGCGCCCCCTCCGGCAACCTTGCCGCAGGCAGGGGGCGGCTCCGCCACAAGGGCGGTTCAAATCGGCGGGCGGGGGCGCTATGGTCCGACGACCGGCAAAGCCGGATACGGACGCGCCCACCACAAAAACGAGCTTCCCAAAATGGATCTTGAGAACACCCTGTATCTCGACCTGCCGGCCGGCCGCGTCGTCATCGCGCTCCGCCCCGACCTGGCCCCCAACCACGTCGCCCGCATCAAGGAACTGGCCCGCGACGGCTTTTACGACGGCCTGAGCTTCCATCGCGTCATCGAGGGCTTCATGGCCCAGGGCGGCTGCCCCACCGGTGACGGCACCGGCGGTTCCGGCAAGAAGCTGAAGGCGGAATTCTCGGCCGAGCCGCACGTTCGCGGCGTCTGCTCCATGGCCCGCGCCATGAACCCGGACAGCGCCGACAGCCAGTTCTTCATCTGCTTCGACGACGCCACCTTCCTGGACCGCCAGTACACCGTCTGGGGCAAGGTCACCGAGGGCATGGAATTCGTCGACGCCCTGAAGAAGGGCAGCCGCGGTAACAACGGCAGCGTCACCGACCCCGACCGGATCGTGAAGATGCAGGTCGCGGCCGACGCCGCCTGACCCCAACGCTCCGTATCCCGGGTTCAAGGCCCGGGTTCAAAGGTTCGACCGCCCGCCCCCCTAAGGGGGCGGGCGGTCCGCGTTTTGGGGATGGGGTAAAAACAGCCGCCCGGGGCGGCTGGGGCAGGCAAGGTTCGGCAGAAACTGCCGCAACGGCCCTTCCCTGCCGGTCCTGCCAACCCATCACCCAGCCAAGTTATTGATTTTCCTACATCTCGAATGTTGGCATGCCCCCTGCATATAGGGAGGCGACTAACAAGCGGCCGGCATCGACCGGAAGCAGCGTTCGAGGCGAAAATGGAAAACCCGATTTACGTGGCGCTGTCCCGTCAGGAAGCGCTGTCCCGGCAACTGGATGTGGTGGCGAACAACATCGCCAACATGAACACGACGGGCTACAAGCAGCAGCGCATGCTGTTCCAGGAATACCTGGAAAAGCCGGCCCGCGGCGAACGGGTTTCTTTCGTCCAGGATTACGGCCTGATGCGCGACACCCGCGCCGGCGCGCTGCAGGTGACCAACAACACCCTGGACCTGGCGCTGAAGGGCGACGGCTACTTCACGCTGGAGACCCTGTCCGGCCCCCGCTACACCCGCGCCGGCAATTTCCAGCTGAACGACCGCCGCGAACTGGTGGACCAGAACGGGCTTCCCGTGCTGGACACCAACGACAACCGCATCACCATCCCCGATGGCGCCACCGACATCAAAATCCAGGGCGACGGCACCGTCATGGCCGACCGCGCCCAGCTGGCCAAGCTGAAGATCGTCAGCTTCGACGACCAGCAGCAGATGCAGACCCTGGGCGGCGGCCTGATGACCACCACCCAGACGCCGCGCCCCTCGGCCAACCCGCAGGTGACGCAGGGCGCCATCGAGGCCTCCAACGTCCAGCCCATCGTCGAGTCCACGATGATGATCGACGTGCTGCGCCAGTACCAGATCGCCCAGAAGCTGGTGGAAGAGGAACATGATCGCATCCGCAACGCGATCACCCACCTCGCCAAAGCCCAATAACGCACCCGTGACGCCGAAGAATTAGGAGACACAGATCATGCGCAGCCTCTCCATCGCCGCCACGGGCATGCAGGCCCAGCAGACCAACGTCGAAGTCATCTCGAACAACATCGCGAACATGACGACGACGGGCTTCAAGCGTCAGCGCGCCGAGTTCCAGGATCTGCTCTATCAGAACATGCGCCGCGTCGGCTCCAACTCGTCCGACGCCGGCACCATCGTCCCCACCGGCATCCAGATCGGCGCCGGCGTGAAGACGGCCGCCGTCTACCGCATCAACGAACAGGGCAACATCAACACCACGGGCAACAGCCTGGACCTGGCCATCAACGGCAACGGCTTCTTCCAGGTGACGCTGCCCAACGGCCAAATCGCCTACACCCGCGCCGGTTCCTTCCAGCTGAACGCCAACAGCCAGGTCGTCACCTCCGACGGCTATCTGCTGAACCCCGGCCTGACCATCCCGCAGAACGCGGTGGATATCTCGGTCGACGCCTCGGGCCAGGTGCAGGCCAAGATCGACGGCCAGGTGAACCCGGCCATCGTCGGCCAGCTGACCCTGGCCAACTTCCCCAACGCGGCGGGCCTGGAGGCCATCGGCGACAACCTGCTGCTGGAAACCCCGGCCTCGGGCCAGCCCGCCACCGCCGTCCCCGGCTCCACCGGCTTCGGCCGCATCACCCAGAACGCGCTGGAAACCTCGAACGTCAACGTCGTGACCGAGATCACCAACCTGATCCAGGCCCAGCGCGCCTACGAGATGAACTCGCGCGTCGTCACCACGACGGACCAGATGCTGCAGTCCATCACCAACATGAAGTGATGACGGCGGATAGCGGAGAACAGTCATGAAAGCCTTGGCCACCATTCTGCTGGGCACCAGCATCCTCTTCAGCGCCGGCGCCGCCACGGCCGCCGACCTGCATGGCGACGTGGATGTCAACGCCGACACCATCCACCTGGGCGACCTGTTCGACGCGCTGGGCCCCAACCAGGCCGCCATCGTCATCGGCCAAGCCCCCGCCCCCGGCCACCGCATCACCTACGACGCCTCCGTGCTGGAACGCATCGCCGCCGCCAACGGCGTCGATTGGAAGCCCGCCGGCAATGAGCGCGTGATCGTCAGCCGCCCGTCGGTGGACGTGACCGCCGACCAGATCCAGGCGGCCTTCACCAAGGCCCTGGCTGACGCCGGCGCGCCGGCCGGCATGGAGGTGCAGCTGGACAATCCCGGCACCGTCCTGCGCCTGCCGGCCAACAGCGACAGCAGCATCGGCTTCACCAACGTGAACTATGACGCCGCCCGCGGCCGCGCCACCGGCGACCTGGTCATCCCCGCCAAGGGCGAGCCCGTCATCCGCCAGAGCTTCGGCGCCCGCGTGGCCGTCATGGTCACCCTGCCGGTGCTGAACCGCCGCGTCGCCCCGGGTGAAACCATCGCCGCCAGCGATGTGGAATGGACCAAGGTGCCGCGCACCCGCATCAGCGGCGACGTGGTCACCGAGGCGCGCGACCTGATCGGCCTGACCGTGCGCCACGGCGCCAGCCCCTACCAGCCGGTGCGCACCGATGAGGTGCGGGCGCCGGTGGTGGTCACCCGCGGCGCCGTGGTCACCATGATGCTGCAGTCGGGCAACATGATCCTGACGGTCCAGGGCCGCGCCCAGACCGAAGGCGGCATCAACGAGATCATCCGCGTCACCAACACCGCCAGCAACCGGACCATCGATGCCCGCGTCGCCGGCCCCAACCTGGTCATGGTGCAGCCGGCGGCCCAAGCCCCCGTCCCGGTCGCTACCGCCCGCACCACCCGTACCGCCCTGAATTGAGGAGAGACATCATGCCTGTGCCTTCCACCATCCGCGCTCTCCTCATCGCCACCGTCGCCACCGTGGCCTTGAGCGGCTGCGGCGCCGTCGACCGCATCAACAACATCGGCAAGGCGCCGGACATGAGCAACCTGTCCGACCCGACAACGCAGAAGGGCTATCAGCCGGTGCGCATGCCCATGCCGACCCCGCCGGTGCTGGAGCGTCAGGCCAACTCGCTGTGGCGTCCGGGCGCCCGCGCCTTCTTCAAGGACCAGCGCGCCAGCCAGACCGGCGACATCCTAACCATCTCGATCTCCATCAACGACAGCGCCAACGTGTCGGATGAGACCAAGCGGTCGCGCGCCAATTCCGACAGCATGGGCATGCCGAACTTCTTCGGCCTGGAAGCCCAGATTCCCAAGGTTCTGAACTCCGCCACCTCCGCCTCCAGCCTGGTGTCGACCACCAGCGCCAAGGCGTCGGACGGCAAGGGCACCGTCGCCCGTTCCGAACAGATCGACCTGAAGATCGCCGCCCTGATTACCCAGGTCCTGCCCAACGGCAACCTGGTCATCCAGGGCAAGCAGGAAGTGCGCGTGAACTACGAACTGCGCGAATTGACCATCCAGGGCATCATCCGGCCCGAGGACATCGACAACACCAACGCTATTTCCTACGAGAAGATCGCTGAAGCCCGCATCTCCTACGGCGGCCGCGGCCAGATCACCGACGTTCAGCAGGAACGCTATGGCCAGCAGTTGCTGGACGTGCTGCTGCCCTTCTGATCCAGCAACGCCCTTCGATATCCAGCGATCCGGCGGTGCCCCCGCCGCCGGGTTTCCCCGTCACACCAGATCATGTCCCTCTGCCGGCGATGCCGGTCCCGTTTCCATTTTCGCCTGTTAGTCCCCCTGTCCACGGGGCCTCTGTGGAGCTTTGTTGACCTCGAACAAACTAAAAAGGGCCGGTGTCGCATGCACCGGCCCTTCTTTTATGAGGGTAGGATAAAGGTTGGGCTCAGCGGGCCAAAATCCTGGCGGCCTCCTTCGTCCGGGACACCGCCTGGCCCACCTGCTGGTTGGCGGCCGATATACTGGAAAGGCTGCGAGTCACTGTTTCAACGGCACCGGCGGTCTTCTGCATATTCGACGACATGTCCCGGGTCACCGCGCTCTGCTCCTCCACCGCGCTGGCGGTTGAGGCCACGAATTCGCGAACCGCGCTGATGGACTGCCGGATGGCTTCCAACGAGGTGACCACATCGTCGGAGACTGCCTGCATACCCCCGATCTCGTCCGAGATTTTCTGGGTGGCGCTGGCCGATTGGTTGGCCAAATTCTTCACCTCCGTGGCGACCACGGCGAAGCCCCTGCCCGCATCACCGGCACGCGCGGCCTCGATGGTGGCGTTCAGGGCCAACAGATTGATCTGCCCCGCGATGGACCGGATCACGTCGACGACCCCCTCCATGGACTTGGCCACCTCGGCCAGGCGCTGGGTGGCGGCGTCCGCGCGCTGGGCCAGTTCGGCCGTGCTGTCCGTCGCCGACCGGGACTGGGCCATGCTCTGCGCGATCTCACGAATGGATGCGGCCAACTCCTCGGCACTGGACGCCATCATCTGGACAGCGCCCGATGTTTCGCCGGCGGCGTGGGCGGCATCCTCGGATTGGCGGCTGGATTGCGCCACGGCTTGATCGATTTCACCGAAGTTCCGATCGATCAACACCTTGAGGTCGACCATCATCTGGACCTGGGCCGTGATGTCCGTGGCGTACTTCACCACCTTGAACGCCGTGCCGTTCAGGTCGAAAATCGGGTTGTAGGACGCCTCGATCCAGATTTCCTTGCCCCCTTTGCCGATGCGCTTGAACTGCGCCGCACAATATTCCCCGCGCCGCAGGCCCCGCCAGAACGCCTGATACTCGGCGCTCTCCCGCATCGCGGGCTCCACGAACATGCTGTGATGGCGGCCCTTGATCTCGTCCAAGGTGTAGCCAACCGCACCCAGGAAGTTGCTGTTGGCCGTCAGGATGGTGCCGTCCATCGAGAACTCGATAACGGCCTGCGCCCTGTTGATCGCCTCCACCTGGCCCCGCATGTCGACGTATTCCATCTTCTGCGCGGTCACGTCCGTGGCGAATTTGACCACCTTGAACGGACGGCCACTCGGGTCGCAGATCGGGTTGTAAGAGGCCTCGATCCAGACCTCCTTCCCACCCTTACCGATCCGCTTGAACTGTGCCGCCTGGAATTCACCCCGCCGCAACGCTTCCCAGAAGCGGGCGTAGTCGGCGCTCTCCTTGACCTGCGGCTCGACGAACATGCTGTGATGGCGGCCCTGGATCTCCCCCCATGTATAGCCCATGGCCTTCAGGAAGTTGGCGTTCGCCGCCAGGATGGTGCCGTCGAGGGCGAATTCGATAATGGCCTGGGACTTGTCCAAAGCGGCGAGTTTGCCCGCCAGTTCAAGATTGCGACGCGTTCCAAACATGAGGAAGCCTCCTAGGAATTGTTTTGTGACCAATCTCTTCTGGGCCATTATGTCGCATTGACAAATTCCAATGGCGATTGGTCGCGCCAGATGACCCTCTCATAGAGGGGTTAATGCCATGTTTAAAGATAAAGATGGATCACTATAATTAAGTATGTAATCAAAAGAATAGGCTTTTACGTTATTGATAAAATATTATTAATAGAGGATCTATATTAAAAATTATAAACCTTCATTATAAAACAATTAACAAGCCACTCTCTTGGCCAGCAGCGCCAGGTCTTGGCAAAAAATGCCAAATAGGCAGTTCAATCGGCTAGGTTTTTCCCGCGCTGTGGTCACAGCGACTTGGGCGTGATAAGCGTTACGTGGATTGTGTGCGGGTTGGTTAACCGAACACGAGGATGCCACGCCCTTGATCACAGAACGGATAAGCAAAGGCGGCGCAAGCCTGCCGCTGGCCCATCATCTCTCGTTCAAGACCTCGACGGTGGACGAAGCCATCGCTTTCGCCGAAGGGCGCTTGGCAGCGACCGCCTTGAGGGCACCCATCGGCGCACCGGCCTGCGACATGCGGGCAAACCACTGCCCTCTAGCCGAAAGTGACCTTTGGTTCTGCGCTTATGATTTTCCCGTCACCCTGCGTTTTTCCGAGGGGGCCTACCTGCGCCTACAAGTACCGTGGGCGGGAAATGGCGTGACGAGGACGGCCAACGCGGACGTCGCCTTGGCCCCGGCCATGGCGTGCATCTCCTCCGCCGATGCGACGATTGACTTCCACCAGGACTTCCAGCAATTCGCCTGGCGGGTGCCCGTCGTCACCTTGACGCGCAAACTTGCCTCGCTGGCCGGTGAAGCGATCACCGGGCCGCTGCGGTTCGACGCCCCCCTGGATCTCCAATCCCCCGAGGGGCAGACGCTGAAAGGGATCCTGGTCACCCTGGCCAATGCGGCCGACCACCTGTCAGGGCCAGCCGGCCAACTGGTTCTGAAAGAGTTGGAACAGGCGCTGGTGACAGCCCTGCTGGTCACGGGGCGGCACAACCACCGTCACCGTCTCGAAGGTCCCGCCCAGGGCATCGCCCCTTGGCAGGTCCGCCGTGCCGAGGAGTTCATCGCGGCCCACGCCGAGGAACCGCTGACGATAGAGGACATCGTCGCGGCGACAGGGGCCAGCGCGCGCAGCGTCTTCCGGGCCTTCGCCCAACACCGCGGCTATTCGCCCATGGAGTTTCTGAAGCGGATACGGCTGCAACGGGCGCGGCGCCTGGCTGAAAGCGGCACCGCCGCCCTTACCGTGACCGAGATCGCGCTGTCCTGCGGCTACGCCGACTTAAGCCATTTCAGCAAGGACTTCCTGGCCGCTTTCGGCGAGTCCCCGTCGGCTGTTCTGCGCAGGCATCGTGCCTAAAGCTGGGGCGGCGGTTCGAAGACCGCCGCCAAGCACCTCAGTCGTCGCGCTGCGTGCGCTCCATCCGCTCGTGCCGTTCCTGCGCTTCCACCGACAGGGTGGCGATGGGGCGGGCCTCCAGCCGGCGGACGCCGATGGGCTCCCCCGTCTCCTCGCAATAACCGTACTCGCCCAGTTCGATTCGCTCGATGGCCTCGTCGATCTTGCTGATCAGCTTGCGCTCCCGGTCACGGGTGCGCAGTTCCAGCGAGCGGTCGGTCTCGGCGGAGGCGCGGTCGGCGATATCCGGTTCCTGGATCCCGCCATCCTGCAAGCTGACCAGGGTTTCAGTGGACTCTTTCAAAAGCTCCGCGCGCCATTGCAGCAGCTTCTGACGGAAATACTCCGTCATCACGGGGCTCATGTACGGCTCATCCTCGGACGGGTGGTAATCCGGGGGAAGTATCGGAGACGACATATGTTTTGGTCCGAATCCAGTGTGATCGAGACGGCGCGGAGTATAGGGAGAGCGCACGCAACCCGCAATACTGACCGCAGCCTCACAAGGCCAGGTTTAAGCTATTGATAGCAATGACGATTGTCACCGCGCCCCCCAAAGCGGGAGCGCGGCCAGCCATTTGGATTACCGGTATTAAGCATATAAGAATAGGGCTGTTGGCCCAAGGCCGGGCCCCGGGGGATGCGCCGGCCGGCCGGCGCCCCGGCGAAGCGGCACAACGGCCCTCAGCGTTGCGCCGATTCGAACTTGGCCAGTTCCACCTGGGCCCGCAGGTCGATCTCGTCCAGCACCTCTTGCAGGCGCGGGTCGGAAACGGTGTCGCGCCGGCTCTGCACCATGCGCACCAGCTCCTGCAGCCGTTCACGCGGGAAGGTACCCGCCAGCAGGCCCAGGCGCAGTTCCTCCAGCTTGTCCAACAGCGTCTCCGCCCGCTGGCGCGCCTTGCGCTTGGCGTTCAGGGCGTCGTCCACCTCCTGCAAGGCCAGCAGGGGGGTGATGGCCATGGCGGTCTGGGCGCCGGTCACCGACTTGGCGCCCTCATCACCATCGCTTTCCGATACATGGGTGCGGAAGCTGTCGCCGCCAGCCCGTTGCGTTTTGCGCGTCTGGCTGGTGGGGAGGGAGGAACCAGGACCTTCGATCTTCATGTCGTGCCGCCACCGCAATCAGGGCCGGCCGCCCGGCGCATCCGGACCGATGCCCCCGCCAGCCCAGGTTTAAGGACCGGGAAAAGGGGCAATTCCGCCGGTTTGGCGGGCCTGCGGCCTGTCTTATTGTTACCACCCGTGGGGAAGAGCCGCATAGGGCAAATTTTGCCGGGGATAAACCGCCGCCTGCGGCCGCCCCCCACGCCATCGCCCCCCGCAACCGCGCCGCATTCCCCGCGCCGCGCCTGGGAATCCGCCGGATTTGGGCGCATGCTGAAGTTGGCATGAAGTTCGCTTAAGGGATTGGCATCTGTTTCAGGGAGTATCCCGCCCGTGTCCACCACCGCCCCCACCCGTCCCGCCGCCACCGCCTGGGGCCTTGGCCTCAAGCGCGCCGCCGCCGCGATGGCCGCCGTCCTGCTTCTGGCCCTGGGCGCCGCCCAGCCCGCCCAGGCGCAGTCGCGCCTGAAGGACATCGTGGATGTGGAGGGCGTGCGCGACAACGTGTTGGTGGGGTATGGCTTGGTCGTCGGCCTGAACGGCACGGGCGACACCATCAACAACGCGCCCTTCACGCAGCAGAGCCTGTACGGCATGCTGGAGCGCCTGGGCGTCAACATCCGCGGTACGACGCTGACCACCAAGAACGTGGCGGCGGTGATGGTGACCGCCACCCTGCCCCCCTTCGCGGCGCAGGGTACCCGCATCGATGTGCAGGTGGGCACGCTGGGCGACGCCAAGAGCCTGCAAGGCGGCATCCTGGTGGGCACGCCCCTGCTGGCGCCTGACGGCGACGTCTACGCCGTGGCCCAGGGCCCTGTGGCCATTTCCGGCTTTACGGCCCAGGGGGCGGCCGCCAGCGTCACGCGCGGCGTCCCCACCGCCGGCCGTATCGCAGCCGGCGCGCTGGTGGAACGCACAGTCGACTTCCGGATGTCCGACATGCAGGCCCTGCACCTGGCCCTGCACAACCCCGATTTCACCACGGCCAAGCGCGTCGCCGACGCCATCAACGCCGCCATCGGCACCGGCACCGCCCTGGCCATGGACCCGTCCAACGTGACGGTCAACGTGCCGGCTGGCCGCAAGGCCGACCTGGTCGGCTTCATGCGCGATATCGAGCAGTTGCGGGTCGCCCCCGACAACCCGGCCACCGTGGTCATCGACGAGGCGTCGGGCGTGATCGTGATGGGTGAGAACGTGCGCATCAACACGGTCGCCATCGCCCAGGGCAACCTGACCATCAAGATCACCGAGACCCCGCAGGTTTCCCAGCCCGGCCCCTTGAGCAACGGCACCACCGCCACCGTTCCCCGCACCAACATCCAGGTGGACGACGGACAGGGCAAGAAGCTGGCCATCCTGCCCTCAGGCGTGTCCCTGCAGGACCTGGTGCAAAGCCTGAACGCCCTGGGTGTGAGCCCCCGCGACATGATCTCCATCCTGCAATCGATCAAGGCCGCCGGCGCCCTGCAGGCCGAACTGAAGGTGATGTGATGAGCGACGAGATGAGGCTGTCGCCGCCCGGCTACGACGCCAAGGCCCTGATGGACGCGAAGGGCACGCCCAGGCCACAAGGCGGCCCCGGCGATGGAACCAAGGACGACGCGGCCGTCGAGAAGGCGGCCAAGGAATTCGAATCCGTCTTCATCAGCCAGATGTTGCAGCACATGTGGGAAGGCGTGGAGGTCGATCCCAATTTCGGCGGCGGCCACGCCGAGGAAATGTTCCGCGGCATGATGATCGAGGAACAGGCCAAGGCCATCACCAAGGGGGGTGGCCTTGGCATCGCCGACGAGATCAAGAAGGAGATGGTGCGGATGCAGGAAAAGGCAGGCGCCACCGACCCGTTGCGCCGGCCGCGCAACGCCTACGCCCAGGCGCAGGCGAGCCTGGCCCAGCATATGCCGCTGGACACCGCGACGGACGCCCCGGCCGCCACCGGCACCGCATCGGATGACACGCCATGACCCCCACCGACATCGTCTTCCCACCCCTGAACCCGTCCCCGGCCAGCCCCGGCGCGGCGGAGGCGCGCGCCCAGTCGCTGATCTCCGCCATGGAACGGCTGATGGCCCTCTACCAGGAAGAAACGGCGCTGCTGAAGAAGCGCGACATCAAGGCCATGTTGGCCCTGGTGGAACGCAAGCACCTGCTGACCAAGGGCTATGAGGACGCGGTGCGCATCATGAGCCTGGATATGGCGGGACTGCGCACCTTGGATCCGGAACTGAAGGCGCGGATGAAAGACCTGGCCGAGGTGTTCCACCGCGAGTCCATGGAAAACGCCACCGCATTGCGGGCCGCCGCCGCCGTGGCGCAGTCGGTGGTCAACATCATGGTCAACACCATCAACAAGCAGCGCAACCAGGAACAGGGCTACGTCGCCAGGCATGGCGCCGCCCGGCCGGCGGGCTATCGCCGCGCCGGCATTCCGCCCCTTGCCGTGAACCAGTGCCTGTGAGCGCGCGCTCGCGCCGCTGAGCCCATCCCCCGCCCCGGCCGTGAGCCGGTGGCGGGCTTTGGCGCCTGAGCCGCCTGATGGGGCGGCAGAATCTGCCCCCTGCGGCAATAAGCTCCCTCCCCTACCGCCGGCCGACACGCGGCACCGCATGCCGCTTCGACCAACATCCGCCGGAAACCTTGGTTTTGCCGGCACGTGATCCTGGCACGTCGATTGCTTTCCTCGGGCGATGGGCACTTTTGCCCGCCACCGTCCCCTCCCACCCCGGTGGGGACCTGCCTAGGCCCAAGGAAGCGACACATGACCGGTTTCCAGCCCGTTCAGAGCCTGTTCCCCACCCAGGGGACATCCGCGGCCGGCATCCTGGGCGGCGGAACGGCGGCGGGCGGTGACGGCGCCACGGATTTGTTCACGCAATTGCTGAGCGGCATGGTCGAAGCCGACAATGTCGGCAGCCAGTCCGCCGGCCAGGGAACCGCGTTCCTGGGGACGAGCCAGGGCGCGACCTCGCCCTTCACGCCCTCCACCGTGCCCTTCGCCACCGGCAAGGCGGGCGCGACCGGCAAGAACGGCATCGCCCCGGCGGGAACCACGACGGGGACGGCCGTGACGGCGCTTATGACGGGTATCACCGCCAATAGCCCCTCCGCCTTGCAGGCGGGCACCGGTTGGACACAAACCCACTGGTCGGCAGCGACCGCCACGACGGACGCGGTCACGACCGAGGACGGCAAGGACGCCGCCACCAGCCCGGACGGCACGACCACCGATGCCACGCTGGCCGCCTTGGCCGCGGGCGCGCAACAACAGCCTCTGCCGACACCGGCGCCCACCCCTGCGGCGCCCACCCCTTCGGCGACCGGCCAAGCGGCGCAGGATGCCACCAAGATCGCGGACCTCACCGCCGCCAAAGGCGCCGATGCCGCGCTGGCCCAGACGGCCGCAGGCCAGACGCCCCTACCCCAAGGCGGCACCACCGAAGCCCTGTCCGGCACCCAGGCGCAGGCTGAAGGCGCTGGGACCGCTGCCCTGGCCGGCATGACGCCAGTGGGGCAGCCCACGGCCGCCGACGCCACGCTGGCCGCCCAGGCCGCCGCGGCCCTGTCGGCCGGCCAGGCGACGACCACGCCCACCAAGGGCAGTGCGGCCGCCAGCGCCGCGACCTCCCTCGCCGTGGCTGACCAGAAGGCCGCCGCGTTGGCGGCAGGCACCCCGGTGGCCAGCGCCCGCGCCGCCACCGCAGGCGCCACGCCAGCCCCTACCCCGTCGGCCCCCACCTCACCGGCCCCGACAGCCGCCACGGCGCAGGCCCAGAAAGCCCAGACCGACGCCGCGGCGCTGGCCGCCACGACTGCCGCAGTCGCCGCCGGCACGGTGGACGCCAAGATGGGCAAGGCCGATGGTGTCTCTGGCTCGGGCCTGAAGGGCGGCACGCCCAACAAGGCCAACGCCAAGGGCGATACGGTCAAGCTGCCGGGTGTCAGCGTCAGCGCCACCGCGACCGACCAGAAGGCCGGCGCGGCCGATACGGCGGACCAGACCCGCCAGCAGACGGCCGACAGCGCCACCGATGGCAACGGCAGCAATGGCCTGCTGGCCAACACCTCCGGTGAGGGCATGATCTACGCCGATACCCACGCGGCGGCCCCCCTGACCAAGATGGGCGATGCCGCGACACCGGCGGCGGCCCCCATGGCGGCCCTGGCCACCGTGGCCGGCGGCGGCACCGCCGCCACCGCCACCCAAACGGCCACAGCGACGGCCCAGGCCACCCTGCAGACGCTGCTGCAACAGCAGCAGGCGGGCCGCACCAACACGGCCAGCAATGGCCTGCTGGTGACGACCGAGAACGGTCTGCTGCCCGCCGCCGCGGAAACGACCGGCACATCCACCTCGGCCAGCGACGCGGCCCTGAACGCCAGCGGCTTCATGGGTCTGGTCGACGGCCAGCACACCTTCGCCACCGGCTTCGCCGCGCAAATGGCGGGCACCAGCCAGGCGGCGCGCCCGCCGCAATACCCGCCGGTATTGCAGCAGGTGACCATGGGCTTCCAGAAGGCCGCCAGCAACGGCATGGACAGCGTCACCATCCAGCTGTCCCCGGACGACATGGGCAGCATCGATGTGAAGCTGGACTTCCACAAGGACGGCAAGGTTCACGCCAGCGTGACGGCGGACAACGCCAAGACGCTGGACCTGCTGCAGCGCAATTCCGACGACCTGAAGAACGCCCTTCAGGACGCCGGCCTGCAGACCGACAGCGACAGCCTGTCCTTCAACCTGAAGGACGATAGCGAGGCCCAGCAGCAGCAGGAACGCCGCAGCGGATCACGCGGCCAGCAATTCTCCATGGACGACACGGCCACCACCGAGGATGCCGCGTCCGAAAACATCATCATCCCCTCGCTCGGCCGCGTCGACGTGCGGATCTGAGGAATAGGCTTCAGGGAGTAGGATCATGACCAGCGGCGTCAGCGGCACCAGCAATAACACCACCACGAACAACACGACCAGCAACACGTCGGGCACCGGCTCGTCCAGCGGCAGCCCCACGGGCAGCAATCCGCTGAGCGACCTGACGAACAATTACACGACCTTCCTGACACTGCTGACCACACAGCTGAAGAACCAGGACCCGACGTCGCCCATGGACACCAACCAGATGACCCAGCAGCTGGTGCAGATGAGCTCGGTCGAACAGCAGATCGAGGCCAACAATCAGCTGAAGGCCATCCAGTCCACCCTGGCCTCCGGCCAGAGCAGCCAGGTACTGAACTATCTGGGCAAGTATGTGGAGATGGAGGGCGACAAGTTCCCGCTGCAGAACAGCACGGCGAACGTCTCCGTCACCTATGCCAGCGCGGCGGCCAGCGCCACCATGAACGTCTATGACAGCAGCGGAAAGCTGGTCAGCACCACCGACGTTTCCGGTGCCGCCGGCACCCACAACTTTTCCTGGAACGGCAAGGACAGCTCCGGCAACACATTGCCCGACGGCACCTACAGCGTGAAGGTGAGTGCCACGGACAGCAGCGGTAAGGCCGTGGCCACGACGGTGAAGGTGGCGGGCAAGGTCACCGGCGTCGACATGTCCGGCGACACACCCACCCTGCAGATGGGCGACATGACCGTGAACATGAGCGACGTCACAACCGTGCTGTCGGCGTCCTAAGCCGACCGAACCTGCCCGAAAGTGATAGGGGCGTTCAGGTCTTATTAACGCCCCCGCCCGTATGGTGATGCGGTCCCTGGTCAAACCCGGGGTCGGTACGCACTGTATGAGGTAAGGCATGTCGGCAGACGAAGCCGGGCGCGGCCCCCGCACGCCGCGGAACGGGGCGATGGCCCACGGTACGGCCGGGACCGCCGGAGACGGCGGCTCCAAGGCTTTGACGCTGGATGACCTTCCGCCGCCGGACACCCAGCGCTGGGTCATGCGCCGCAAGGCACAGGTGGTGGAAGGGGTGCGCAGCGGCCTGCTGACCATCGATGAAGCTTGCGCGCGCTACACGCTGTCGGAGGAGGAATTCCTGTCCTGGCAGCGGCTGATCGAAGCCCACGGCCCCCGCGCCCTGCGCACCACCCGCTTGCAGGACTACCGTCGCACCGACCATCGTCCGGACGAGGCGGATGCCAAAGCGCGGCATGGATTGAGTCCAGCCCCAGGGACGCCGGGATAAGGCCGGCGTCAGTCCTTCTTCAGGCTGTCGGCGATCATATGCAGGCCCTGTCCACGCAGGGTCTGCTGGCGTTGGATCAACCGGCGGGTAGCCAGGGCCTGTTCGACCGCCTCCCCCCCCACCATCGCGCCACCCGCGTTCAGCGCCCCGGCCACACGGGCCAGTTCCTGTGCCTCCCCCTTGGGGTCGTGGCGATTCAGGGGATGTTCGCTAGCCAGTTCGGTGGTCAGCCACTCCACCAGCACCTCGCGCCCCTCCGGCAGGCGCTCATCGGCCAGCAGGCGGGCCAGCAGGCCCATGGATGTCGGCACCTTGGTTTCCGCCTCGATGCGCGCGGCGACGGCCGCCGGATCGCGCAAAAGGTCGATCAGCGCGACCAGGAAGTCCGAAAGGGAGCGCTGGTTGCCGAACAGATCCTGGATGACATCGGGGAAGCGCAGCAGGTCGGCGGCGATGCCGCCCAGCATCTCCTGCAACCGCCACGGCGTGTCCGGCGTGGCCAGGCGCATCACCTCTTCCAGCTTGCCGCCCAGGGTGCGGATACCGGCCAACCGCACGGTCATGAGGCTGTGGAAGGCGTGGTCATGCCCCTCGGGGCCCACCAACCGCTCCACCGCCGCGCTCAGCCCGGCGGCGTCGCCGTTCAGGGGAACCGACCATTTACGGCTGGCCGCCTGGAAATCGCGCGCCTTCTGGGCCACCACGTCGACATAGCGATCCAGGTCCGCGATGCGGGCGCGGGTATTCTGGCCGGTGATCTTGGACTGGAGCGTCGCCGCCTTGTGCAGGGCCGCCTGCAACATGGCGCCGGTATCCTGCAAGCGGCGCAGGTGGGTGGCGCCGTGCAGCAATTCCGTCGGGCTGATCTGCTGGCGTGTCAGGTAATCCCGCAAAATCAGACCGATGGCGCGGCGGGACTGCGGGCCATACAAGTCTTCGGGCGCGGAACAGAGCGGCGTGCCGTCCGGCGCCTCCCGCAGGATGGAGGGCTTGACCACTTCCGGCGCGGTCTTCTCGAATATCAGGGTGCCGCTGGGAAAGGCGTTCAGGACCGTGCGTACGGCCATCACCCGAACGGCCTTCAGCTTCCCCTGGGCCAGGCGGCGATTGGCCTCGGTCACCGCGATTTCTTCGGTGTCCCCGATGAAAAGGATGGTCCAGCGGCCCTCTTCCAGGCCCAGCAGCTCAAACTTACAGCTGCGGAATTTCAAAGCCATGTCCCGACCTTGCCCCTGTCCTGAGCGCGCCCATCTCCTGAGCTTGCTCACGCCCTGGGCTTGCGCCCCAGCCCCAGGCCACGACCCGGCGCCCCCGGAATCGATCCCTAACCACACTATAGGCGATTGGGCCCGCCCTCAGAAGAAAATAGGGAACCCCTTGGCCGGCAGCAAAAAAGGGAAGCGGCGGACCACTTCCCTTTTCCCGGACAGTCATTCCAAGAACTGGTTCCCCCGGAACCAGCCTTGGCTTCAATCAATCAAACGGATTGTCGCTGCCCTTGCGCAACAGGAAGCGCAGCGGCACGGCCGGCAGCTTGAACGTTTCGCGCAGGCCGTTGATCAGATACCGGGTGTAGTGTTCCGGGATTTCGACAGGACGGCTGCTGAACAGGGCGAAGGTCGGCGGGCGGGCCTTCACCTGGGTCATGTAGCGGATTTTCAGGCGGCGACCGTCCACCAGGGGCGGCGGGTGCGATTCCAGCATGCCTTGCAGCCAGCGGTTCAGCTGGGCGGTTGGGATGCGGCGGTTCCACAGCCGGTAGACCTCGAACGCCGCGTCCAGCAGGACGTCCAGCTTCTGCTGCTTCAGGGCCGAGATGGTGATGGTGGGGATGCCCCGCGCCTGCGGCAGCGAGGTTTCCAGCCGATCGCTCAACTGCTGCAGGGCCTCGGCGCGGTTAGCCACGGCATCCCACTTGTTGACGGCGATGACCAGGCCGCGGCCTTCCTCGATCACCTGGCGGGCGATGGTCAGGTCCTGCTTGTCCAGGATGGCGTCGGCGTCCAGCACCAGCACCACCACATGCGCCATGCGCACGACACGCAGGGTGTCGGCGACCGCCAGCTTCTCCAGCTTGTCTTCCACGCGGGCGCGGCGACGCAGGCCGGCGGTGTCGACCAGCTTCACCGGCCGGTCACGCCAGCTCCACTCCGCCGCGATGGCGTCGCGGGTCATGCCGGCCTCGGGGCCGGTCAGTACCCGCTCCTCGCCCAACAGGCTGTTCAGCAGGGTGGACTTGCCCACGTTGGGGCGGCCGACGATGGCCAACTGCAGGGGCTTGGCGTTGTCCCGGGCCTCGGCCGCCTCGTCGTCCAGCGGCTCCTCGGCCTCCGCCTCCTCGTCCTCCGGCTCGTCCGGGGGCAGATAGGGGGTCAGGGCCTCCACCAGGTCGGCCATGCCTTCGCCATGCTCGGCGGACAGCGGGACGGGATCGCCCAGACCCAGCTCATAGCATTCCATGAGCCCCGGCTTGCCGGCGTTGCCCTCGCACTTGTTGGCCACCAGGATGATGGGGGTCTTGCCCTTGCGCAGCCAGGCGGCAAAGTGGCGGTCCAGGGGGGTGATGCCGGCCCGCGCGTCCACGATGAACAGGCCGACGTCGGCCCGTTCGATGGCGCGCTCCGTCTGGCGGCGCATGCGCGCCTCCAGACTGTCGTCGAACGCTTCTTCCAAGCCGGCGGTGTCCACCACCGTCAGCTCGATGCCGGCCAGATGGCCGTCAGCGGAACGCCAATCCCGGGTGACCCCGGGGGTATCGTCGACAATGGCCAGCTTCTTACCGGCAAGTCGATTGAACAGAGTCGACTTGCCGACATTGGGCCGGCCGATGATCGCGACCGTCAAGCGGCGGGGACTCGCCATAACTAAAACGCCTTATCGATACGCGAAGAGGTCGCCGGCGTCCGTCAGCACAAACAGGGTGTTGTTGACCGCAATAGGGGCAACGCTGATCGGGTCGTCGAACTCAATCTTGTTGAGGATGTCGCCGTTGGCGGGCGACGCTTCCACAACCTGCCCCAGGCTGTTGGCCATAATCAAGCGTCCACCGGCTGCAATAGGACCAACCCAGTTAATCGGATCCTTGCGCTTCTCCGGATTCTCCCAGCGTTCCAACTGCTTGATCCAGCGGACACGGCCGGTGTCACGCGTCAGCGCCACCAGCTGGGCCTCGTTGTTCACGACGAAAACCCAGTCGCCGACCACGGCCGGCTGATTCTGGCCGCCCACGTCCTGTTCCCAGACGTGCTGGCCGGTGCGCTGGTCGATGGCGACCATGCGGCCGGAATAGCTGATGGCGTAGACCTGGCCGCGATCCACCACGGGCAGGCCCTTGATGTCCGCCAGATTGGCCAGGTTGGCGCCCCGGCGCGAGGACGCGAGGTTGTCGCTCCACGCCGGATGGCCGTTGTCCACGCGCAGGGCGTACAGTTCACCCGAGGAATAGGGGATGATGGTGATGTCGTTCTCGACCGCGGCGCTGGCGCCGCCCAGCAGGGCCGCCGGCTCCGGGAAACCGGCATGCGTCCATTGCAGCACGCGGTTGTTGGACGCCAGGACGATGCACTGGTTGTCGATGGTCACGACGAACACGCGGCCGCCCGCGACCGTGGGGCCGGAACGGATGGGCGCGGCGATACGCTGCCGCCAGGCGACCTTGCCGTCCTTCGGGTCGACCTTGATGGCCTCACCATAGCCGGTGGTGACGAACACCGCGCCGTCGCCCACAGCGACGCCGCCGCCCATGGCTGAACCTTCCTGGTCCGGCCGCTTCATCTCACTGTCCCAAATCTTCTTGCCGGTGGCCTCATCGAAGGCATGCAGCACGAAGTCGGTGTCCAGCAGATAGACCTTGCCGTCCGAAACCACCGGACCATCCAGCAGACGGTTGTCGCTGGACGACCCCTCGACACTGGCCTTCCAAACCTCCTTCAAGGTCTTGGGCAGGCTGACGTGGCCGGGGTTATGGGCGGCGTTGCCACCGGGCTGGGTCCAGTCGGTGTTGGTCACGGCGTCGGGCAGCGTGACCTGCTTGGACTGGGCCTGGCTGTCCGGCTCGATCTGCTGGTCCAGCTGCAGCACCGAGATGCGGTTGCCGGCCAGCTTTTCCTTGGGCTTGCTGTCATCGCCGAAGCCCAGCCAATCGAACATGCCGCAGCCGGTCAGCAGCGTGCAGGCCACCAGCGCGCTGCTGAGACCGATGGCGCGGCGGACGCGCATGGGCCGGGCCGCCGAGGGGCCCCCGGCGGCGAAGGCGGAGGCCACGGTGGAGATCAGGCCGGTGACGGCGTTCTTGTCGGTCATTTCTGCTCGGCGTAGAGGGCGGCGAGATCGGCGGCGCGGGCGCGGACACCCTGGGGTGCGGCCGGGTCGGCGGACAGGGACTGGAAAATCTCCCTGGCCTTGGCCAGGTCGTTGGCACGCAGGTACAGCAAACCGGACAGTTCCTGCGCGGTGTAACGCCAGGGGCCCTTGGTCAGGCCCGAGATGCGCGACTGCAGCTGCGCCGGGTTGCCGGTGTCCACCTGCTGCATCACGGCCAGGATCTGGGCCAGGTCGCGGAACAGGGGATCATTGTCGGCACTGCCGGCGATCTGGTCATAAATGGCGATGGCGCCGGCGGCGTCGCCGCTGGCGGCCTTCAGCCCCGCCTCTTGCAGGCGGGCCAGCGTGGCCGGCGCGCCGCCCAACTGGGGCGTCACGGCCGCCAGCGCGGCCAGCGCATCCTTGACGTTGCCGCCATCAAGGGCGGGGGCCACCTTCTCCGTCGCGGAGATCAGGGCGCTGGTGCGCTCGATCGCCTGCTGGGTGCGGTGCTGGTTCCAGGCCACGTAGCCGGCCGTGCCGGCCAGGATGGCAACAGCCCCCACCAGCAGGTAAGGCCCGACCTGGCGCCACAGTTTTTCCAGTCGTTCGCGGCGAAGGTCGTCATCGACCTCGCGGAAAATATCGCTCATCAGCTCACTCTTCGACACCGAGGCCGGCACCATAACAGCAATCCGCGCCGATACCAGAGGGGCGCGTGACGGTCAAGGAAAGTCCGGATCGATTGTCCCCCAATCCCCCTGCCCGCCGTCCCCGAAAACGGCGACATCGCCCCGCCAATCATGGCCGGGCGGGCAGCATAGATTAAATCAGCCGACCTTGGCACGGGCGGAGAGGCCATTTCCTATCGGTCGGTTGCTTTTGCCGCGCAAAATAAACCGCTGCTGTGGATAAGTCTGTGGAGCGCGGTAGGGAAAACCATTGCATCCCTGTCCAAAAGACAGAGCCGGCGCCCACCCGCACCCCAGCTATAGAGCCACCCGCCCGTGAAACGCCAGGAATGGTGCCACCGCCCCTGTCCCGATTCCCCTGCCCGAAAGGTGGATAATCCCACCCCAAGGGAATAGACGAAGCAAAGACTGGCGGTCCCCGCCGCGTCGCGGTAATGAGCCTGGGCCCCATCCCGGGCCATTGCCTTGCCACCACGCGTGATCCATAGCCGCCATGACTGACACCGCGCGCCGCATCGTCGGCCTCATCGCCACCGAACTTTCCGCCCGCCCCGAACAGGTGGCGGCGGCGGTCGCACTGCTGGACGAAGGCTCGACCGTGCCCTTCATCGCCCGCTACCGCAAGGAAGCGACGGGCGGCCTGGACGACACTCAGCTGCGCACCCTGGACGAGCGCTTGCGCTATCTGCGCGAAATGGAGGAACGGCGGGCCACCATCCTCAAGTCCATCGAGGAACAGGGCAAGCTGACGCCCGAGTTGCAGACCCAGATCGCCACCGCCGACACCAAGACGCGGCTGGAAGACCTGTACCTGCCCTACAAGCCCAAGCGCCGCACCAAGGCGATGATCGCCCGGGAGGCGGGCCTGGAGCCCTTGGCCGACCTGCTGCTGACGGACCCGTCGCAGGAGCCGGAGGCCGCCGCCCAGACCTATATCGACGCCGAGAAGGGCGTGGCCGACACCAAGGCCGCTCTGGACGGCGCCCGCGCCATCCTGGTCGAACGCATGGGTGAAAACGCGGAGCTGCTGGGCTTCCTGCGCGGCTATTGCCAGGAACACGGCCGCCTCGTCTCCACCGTCGTCGAGGGCAAGGCCGAGGAGGGCGCCAAGTTCTCCGACTATTTCGACAAGGCCGAGCCCCTGGCCAACCTGCCCTCGCACCGCGCCCTGGCCCTGTTCCGCGGCCGCGCCGGCGGCATCCTGGACCTGGCCATGAAGGTGGGGGAGGACCCGGCCCCCGGCCAACAGCACCCGTGTGAAGTCGCCATCGCCAACCGATTCGGCATCCAGGACCAGGGCCGCCCGGCCGACCGCTGGCTGCTGGACACCTGCCGCTGGGCCTGGCGCACCAAGATCGCCCTGCACCTGGAACTGGATCTGATGGGCACGGTGCGCGACCGGGCGGAGGATGAGGCCATCGCCGTCTTCGGCCGCAACCTGAAGGGCCTGTTGCTGGCCCCGCCCGCCGGCCAGCGCGCCACGCTGGGCCTGGATCCCGGCATCCGCACCGGCGTGAAGGTGGCGGTGGTGGACGCCACCGGCAAGCTGCTGGAAACCACCACCATCTACCCGCATGAGCCACGCCGCGACTGGGTCGGGTCCATCGCCACGCTGGCGGCCCTGGCCGGCCGCCATGACGTCGGCCTGATCGCCATCGGCAACGGCACCGCCTCGCGCGAGACGGACAAGCTGGCGGCCGACATGATGGCCCAGTTCCCGCAGTTGAAGCTGACCAAGATCATGGTGTCGGAGGCCGGCGCCTCGGTCTATTCGGCATCCGAGGTGGCGGCCAAGGAGTTCCCCAACCTGGACGTCAGCCTGCGCGGCGCCGTGTCCATCGCCCGCCGCCTGCAGGACCCGTTGGCCGAACTGGTGAAGATCGACCCCAAGTCCATCGGCGTCGGGCAGTACCAGCATGATGTCAGCCCGACCAAGCTGGCCCGCACCCTGGACGCCGTGGTCGAGGATTGCGTGAACGGCGTGGGCGTGGACCTCAACACCGCGTCGGTGCCCCTGCTGGCGCGTGTGTCGGGCCTGAGCGACAGCATCGCCCGCAACATCGTGGAGCACCGCGACACCCACGGCGCCTTCCGCAACCGTCGCCAGCTGCTGGACGTGTCGCGCCTGGGCCCCAAGGCCTTCGAACAGGCGGCGGGCTTCCTGCGTATCCGCGACGGGGACAACGCGCTGGACGGTTCGGCCGTGCACCCGGAGTCCTACACCGTGGTGGAACGCATCATGGCCAAGACGGGGCGCACCCTGTCGGCATTGATCGGTGACGTGCCCTTCCTGCGGTCGCTGGACCCGGCGGACTATGCCGATGATCGTTTCGGCGTCCCAACGGTCGAGGATATCCTTAAGGAGCTGGAAAAGCCCGGCCGCGACCCCCGTCCCGAATTCAAGACCGCCGCCTTCAAGGAGGGCGTGGAGGAACTGAAGGACCTGCAGCCCGGCATGGTGCTGGAAGGCGTGGTCACCAACGTCACCGCCTTTGGCGCCTTCGTCGACGTGGGCGTGCACCAGGATGGCCTGGTCCACATCAGCCAGCTGGCCGGCAAGTTCGTGAAGGACCCACACGCCGTCGTCACCGCCGGCGACATCGTCAAGGTCAAGGTACTGGAGGTGGACCTGAAGCGCCGCCGCGTCGCCCTGACCATGCGGCTGGAGGAGCAGGCGGCGCGTCCGGCCGGCAACGGCCCCCGCCAGGACGACGCCCGCCCTGGCAACCGTGGCGACAGCCGCGGCCCCGGCGGCAACCGTCCCCAGGGTAACCGCCCCCATGGCAACCGTCCCGCCGGCGACCGCCCCCAGGATGGTCACAAGGCCGGTGATCGTAAGCCGGGCGGCGGCAAGCCCCAGGAGTCGCGCGGCGGCAGCTTCGGCAACGCCTTCGGCGGCGCCCTGGCCGACGCCTTCGCCCGCGCACGGAAAGACAAGTAAGCCGGAAACAGCACGTCCAGCGGCATGAGCCCGACGCTCATGCCGCTGTCGGGTGCTGGCGCCCAAGGGGGCCTTAACGCTTGTGAATCATCTTGGCGCGGGCCAGTGCCAGGGACTTGGTCAAGGCCTGTCCCAGTTCCCCGCCATCCCCCTTGATATCGTCCCGCACCACGACGTGCATGGCATCGATATGCAGGCCCACCACTGTCAGCAAGGCATCGGTGGGGCTTTCCAGGTCGACCAGGAACTGGTTCATGGAATTGGCGAAGTCCGACAGCAGATTATAACCGAAGGTGCGGCCCAGGGTCATGATGCCGTCGGAAATCTTGTAGACCTTGCGCAGGTGCCGGGCGCGATTTTCCGGGTCGCGCTTCGCCTGTTCAAACGCGGCCTGCAGGCTGGTCAGGTCGATGCGGGTCTGGGCTTGGTGCGCCTTCGCCATGCGGGCCACATGGTTGTTGGCCCGCTCGATGGCCGCGGGGTCGATCTGCCCGGGCTTGCCGTCCGTCCCGCCCACCTTGGCACGCAGCTTGTTCGGCAACTCGATGATCTCCACCACCCGGGTTCCTTTGCCCGGCAGTGGACCCGGCAGCGGCTTTCCAGGCGCTTCCTTGTCGGACTTGTCCGTCATACCCGTCCCTCCTCTAAGGGATCACAACTGTCCAGCACATGGTCCGCCGGCTTCATCATTGGTCTTAATCCACTGTTTCCGTCAGGCCTTCCGCCGTGCCATCGGCGGAGACCTCCCCGGCCGCGACTTCCGGAACGGCCTGGCCCACGGGCGGCAACGCCTCCTCCCGCGATTCTTCCAGGGTCACGCGTTGCCCGGCCATAACGCGGCGGTCTTCGCCGTTATAGGGCAAGGTTTGGCGCCGGCGGTCCGGGCCCATGTAACCGGGCGCGCGAATGAAAGGCCTGGGCTTGTCGACGATGGCCAGCAGCCGTGACGCGACATTGGCCACCGACATGGGTTTGGCCAGGTATTCGGTCACCCCGCTGTCGCGCGCCAGGAACACGGCCTTGTCATCAGCCTCGCCGCTCATCATGACAAAAGGGATGAACTTCAGCTTCTCATGCTCATGGGCGCGCACCCACCGCAGCAATTCCAAGCCATCGACCGGCGACATAAGGTGGTCGGCGAAGACGATGTCGATATCGCTGGCGCCCTGCATCTGGGTCGACACATCCAGGATGGCGGTCGCCTCCTCCCCGCTTTCGGCTTGCAGCACGCGGCCTATCCCCAAGCCTCGCAGCACCCCGACCAGGATGGTGCGCACGAAGCGGTTGTCATCGGCCACCAGAACGCTCAACCCGTCCAAGCGGTAGTATTTTCCGGACTTTGCTGATGCCATAACGCCTGATGCCAGCCGGCCCCCTCGATACAGGGCAGTGTAGCCCCTTCCGTGCTGGGACGCGCGAATTAAAGCGGCGAAACCGCGCATCGCCCCCGGCGACAACCGTCACCCTATCCCGTTGCGCACCCGCCCCGCCGTATTGCCGCCGGGGGTTCGCACGCAGTTAACGGTTTGGTGACAAGCGCCGCCTTAAGGTTCCCCATCCCCGGACGGAGCGCCCCTGCGGCGAACCATTCCCCAGGGGAGGTGTTGAAAGGAGCGCCAGTCCCATGTCCCGGCCTATCCCCCATAACAATCTCATCGAACGCACGTCGGTCCTGACCTACACGCTGATGGAGCAGTTGCACGATGTGCTGAACACGCCCAGCGCGCCCGACGACGTGACGCTGGGCATGCTGATGGGGCTGTCCATGTTCCTGGATGATCAGATCGGCCCTTTCCGCATGACACAGCTGCTGCAAGCCGCCCCCGACATCATCCTGCGCACCGACGCCCATGTGACGCGGGAGCAGATCGACCGTTTCCTGCCGGTCCTGCGCGCCTTCGGCGACAAGCTGGCCGCGCTGACGCCCGACCACTTCGCCGAGGCCACAACCAGCCTGTCGTGACCCGCGGCCGCAATCGCGGCCTTTTCACCGGACGGTGCCAGGCTTATCTGTAAAGGGTCACCGCCCCCGTCAACCGCCGCCATCCCATCCGCGGCTGCCATGGTTGAACGCACATGCTGTCGCAGTTGGACAACGCCCACCCCGCCCTGTTCCTGGTCTTCGCCTGCGTCGCCGTGCTGGCCGCCGCCGGCCTCAGCGTCGGCTATGTCTGGCGGCGCCTGGGACGCCTGGCCGTGCGCCAATCCAACCTAGCGCGCACCGCGTCCGACCACCTGACCCGCCTGCAAGGCGACCTGACCGATTTGGCGGGCCAAGTGCAGCGGTTGGGTGAGTTCAATCAGCGACTGGCCGAAGAGGTGGACATGCTGCGCCATCGCCTGGCCGATGGCGGGTATGAGCCCCAGGACCACCACCCCCGGGTCCTGCATTGAGCGGCGGCGGCAGGACCGCCGGCGTCCCCCCCGTCCGTGAACACGAGATACGCCGCTGGCATGAAAGTGGCCAGGCCTGGGACCGCTGGGCCGATGCCATGGCCGACCCCGCCGCCCGGCTGAACGGACCTCTGCTCGCGGCCCTGGACCTCCGCCCCCATCACATCCTGCTGGACCTTGCCAGCGGCGCCGGTGAGCCGGCGATCACCGCCGCCAAGGGCATGGGCCCCACCGGCCGCGTGCTGGCCAGCGACCTGGTGCCCGCCATGCTGGCCGGCGCCCGCCGGCGCGGCGTCAGCGTCGACGCCTTGTCGTTCATGACAGCCGACATGACGGCCCTGCCCCTGGGCAGCGCCAGCGTGGACCGCGTCAGTTGCCGCTTTGGCCTGATGTTCGTGCCGGACGCCGCGCGCGCCGTGGCGGAGATGCACCGGACCTTGCGGCCCGGCGGCGTCGCGGCGGCGTTGTGCTGGGGCCCGCAGGCGGACAACACCCTGTTCCGGCTAGTCGATGACGCACTGGGGGGGATGCCGGAGCTGGCGGTGCTGTTCCGCTTCGCGGAGGACGGGAGCCTGGCCAGCCTGTTCCAGGGCGCCGGCTTCAACACTGTGGCGGAATCACCCGTGCGCCAGACGGCGTTGGCCGATGCCGCCAAGCCGTTCTGGCGCCCCACCCTGGACATGGCCTTCACCCCCGCCCTGGCCCGACTGGCCCGGGAAGATCGCGCGGCGCTGGAGGGTCGCATCGCCGCCAGCGTGCGGGCGCAGGCGGATCAGGACGGGCGGGTGCCCGTCCATCTCCATGCCCGGCTGGTGGTGGCCCGGAAGACCTGATCAGACGGGCGGCTGTTCCGCCGCCTCATCCGCCGCCGCTTCAGCCACGGGTACGTCCTCCCCGCCAACCAGGGACTCGGCCTGATCCATCAGGCGCCGATACTGGCGCACGCTGAACGGCAGGGTGACGAGATACCCGAGACCCAGGATCAGCAGGGTGGTCCAGGGGGCGCTGACCACACCCGCCGCCAGCAGAACCAAGCCTAGGAAGACGAAGACGACATAGCGCGGGTGGATGCGCAGGCCCTTGAGCGAAAAGGTCGGGATGGCGCTGATCATCAGCGCCGCCATGCCCACGGTCCAGATCACGACGAAGACCGGATGGCCCACCACCGTGCGTCCCAGTTCGAAACTGGCGACGATGGGCAACAGGGCCAAACCGGCGCCGGCCGGGGCCGGCACGCCGGTGAAGTAATTATAGGCCCAGACCGGCTTTTGCGCGGCGGAGCCCAGGGCGGTGTTGAACCGCGCCAAGCGCAGGGCGGCACAGGCGCCGAACAGCAGACAGGCGATCCAGCCGAAGCTGCGCGCTTCGTTCAGCCCCCACATGTACAGAATCATGGCGGGCGCCACGCCGAAGCTGACCACGTCGGACAGGCTGTCCAGTTCCGCGCCGAACTTGCTCTGGGCGTTCAGCAAACGGGCGATTCGGCCGTCCAGCGCGTCCAGGACGGCGGCCACCACGATGGCGACGACCGCATGTTCCCAGCGCTGGTCCGTGGCGAAGCGGATGCCCGTCATGCCGGCCGACAGCGCCAGCACGGTCAGCATGTTGGGCAGAAGCTTGTTGATGGTGAGGCCGCCCAGGCGGGGCGGCCGGATGGCCCGGCGCCGCCGCCCCAGCGTGCCCCCGCCCAGGGCCGGGGGACGCTGCACCATCAGCGCACCACGCCCTGGCGCTGCGGCTCGACGCTGGTCAGGTCGGCCAGGATGGTTTCGCCGCCCAGCGCCTTCTGCCCGACGACCACCAAGGGCTGCACCCCGTCCGGCAGGTAGATGTCGGTGCGGCTGCCGAAGCGGATGAGGCCATAGCGCTCCCCGGTCGACACCACCTGCCCCGGCTTCAAGGTGGAGATGATGCGGCGGGCCACCAGACCGGCGATCTGGACGAAGGCGATCTCACGGCCATCGGGCATGGCCAGGCGGATGCTCATGCGCTCGTTCAGGTCGCTGGCCTTGTCCAGGGCGGCGTTCAGGAACTTGCCCGGGTGGTATTCGGCCCGCGTCACCGTGCCCTCGATCGGGGTGCGGTTGATGTGCACGTTGAACACGTTCAGGAAAATGCTGATGCGGGTCATCGGCGCCGGGCCCATGCCCAGTTCGGGCGGCGGCACGGCCTGGGTGATCATCTGCACCACGCCGTCGGCCGGGCTGACCATCAGGCCGGGGCGGGTGGGCACCACGCGGTCGGGGTCGCGGAAGAAGTAGGCGCACCATGCCGTCAGGATCACCCCGATCCAGCCCAGGAAGGTGGACAGCCAGAACAGGATGAGGGTCGCCACGGCGAAGGCCAGGATGAACGGCCAGCCGGCGCGGTTGATCGGCACGATGACGGTGCTGAGAGCGGACATTTGCACTTTCCGAAGACGGGCCCACGCGGGAGGGCCCAAGGAGGACGGTCGATGCCTTAGTGTAGACACCCCCGCCCCGGATTTTAAGTGCCATTCCATATCGTTCGGGTCCACTGCCACGCACCGGCCCTGTTCAAGGCCGTTTTTCGCCCTACCCCTTGTTAGGGTAAGTGGCCCCATGACCCACCCAGTGAACTATAACGGGTTGCCTACCAGGCTCTTCCGCAAGGGCGGATACCCTTTCGTTTTGTTTTGAGGAAAAATGTAGTCACTGTGGGTCGGCCTTTGGCAACGGCGCGCCCTGGTATCTCGCGACGTTGACAGGTTGAAGCCGTGCGTGCCGAACAGACAATCGATCGGGAACTGACGCAGCGGTCCTCCACGGCCCGTCGCCCCCGGTACCGCATCGTGGTGGTGGAGGATGAGGCGCTCATCGCCCTCGGCCTTGAGCAAATCCTTCTGCACCAGGGACACGAGGTCTGCGCCGTGGCGGCGTCGGTGGATGAGGCGGTCGAGGCCGTGGACCGCCACCGCCCCGATCTGGTGCTGATGGACGTGATGTTGCGCGGTGGCGGCGATGGCGTGGAGGCGGCGGATCGCATCTGGAAGCGCTTCGGCATCCGCAGCCTGTTCACCAGCGCGGTGGACGCCAATATCCTGCGCAGCCGCGCCGCCTCCGTTTCCCTGGGCTTCATCACCAAGCCCTATCGTCCGGAAGATTTCCAGCGCAGCCTGTCAGCCCTGAGCCTCGCCTGACGGCCTGACCGACCGTAGGACTGGCAGAGCCCGCGGTCGCGCGGTATGACGGCGCCATGCCGCCCCTGCCCCAAACCGCCCTTCCCATCGACGCCGTGCTGCCGGACCTGTTGCGGGTGCTGGCCGACACGCCCAACGCCGTGCTGCAGGCCGCCCCCGGCGCCGGCAAGACCACGCGCGTTCCCCTGGCCTTGCTGGACCAGCCTTGGCTGGCCGGCCGGAAGATCATCATGCTGGAACCCCGGCGCCTGGCCGCCCGCGCCGCCGCCAAGCGCATGGCCGACACCCTGGGCGAGGCCGTGGGCGAGACGGTGGGCTACCGGGTCCGCCTGGACACCCGCGTGGGTCCCCGCACCCGCATCGAGGTGGTGACCGAAGGCCTGTTCCTGCGCCAGTTGCAGGGCGATCCGTCGCTGGACGGCATTGGCGCGGTGCTGTTCGACGAATTCCACGAACGCAGCCTGGACGCCGACCTGGCGCTGGCCTTCTGCCTGCAAGCCCAGGGCCTGCTGCGCGAGGATCTGCGCCTGCTGGTCATGTCCGCCACCCTGGACGGCGCCGCCGTGGCCACGCTCCTGGCCAACGGGGGACAGGGCGCGGCTCCCATGGTGACCAGCGAGGGCCGCGCCTATCCGGTCGAAACGCGCTGGGTGGAACCGGCGCCCACCGACCGGCTGGAAACGGCGGTGGCGCGGGTGGTCAAGCGGGCGCTGGGCGACGAGCCGGGCAGCGCCCTGGTCTTCCTGCCCGGGACCGGGGAAATCCGACGCACGGAAAAGGCCCTGGCCGACCTCGGCCTGCCCCGCGATGCCGTGGTGGCGCCCCTGTATGGCGACCTGGCGCTGGACCAGCAGGAGGCCGCCATCCGTCCGGCGCCGGCGGGCCACCGCAAGGTGGTGCTGGCCACGGCCATCGCCGAAACCAGCCTGACCATCGACGGCATCCGCATCGTGGTCGACGCCGGCCAGGCCCGCCTGGGCCGCTTCGACCCCGGCAGCGGTATGAACAGGCTGGAAACCGCCCGCGTCTCCCGCGCGTCGGCCGACCAGCGCCGGGGCCGTGCCGGCCGTCTGGAACCGGGCGTCTGCTATCGCCTGTGGAGCGAGCAGGCGGACCGCGCGCTGGTCCCCTACGCCCCGCCGGAAATCCTGCGCGCCGATCTGGCGCCCCTGGCGCTGGAGCTGGCGGCCTGGGGTGTCGATGACGTGACCGCCCTGCCCTGGCTGGACCTGCCGCCGGCGGCGCCCCTGGCCCAGGCCCGCACCTTGCTGGGCCAACTGGGTGCCCTCGGCGCCGACGGCAAGATCACCCCCCACGGCCGTCGCATGGCGGCACTGGGCATGCATCCGCGCCTGGCCCACATGGTGCTGGTGGGCATGGATTTGGGAATGGGGGCCGCCGCCGCCCATCTGGCGGCCCTGCTGGAGGAGCGCGACCCCCTGCGCGGCATTTCCCGCGACGCCGACCTGCGCCGCCGGCTGGACCTGCTGTCCGGCCAGGACAGCGGCCTGGCCGACCGCAACGCCCTGCGCCAGATCCGGGAAAGCGCCCGCCAGACCATGCGCCAGCTGCGCATCACCGACCGCACCTTCACCGGCGAGGATGCCGGCCGTCTTCTGGCGCTGGCCTATCCCGACCGGCTGGCGCAGAAGCGTCCCGGCAGCCAAGGGCAATACCGCCTGGCCAACGGCAAGGGCGCGGTGCTGGATACCGCCGACGCCCTGTCGCGCCAGGACTGGCTGGCTGTCGGCGACCTGGACGGCGACACGCGCGAAGCCCGCATCTACCTGGCGGCCCCCATCACCCGGGAGGAGATCGAGGAGGTCTACGCCGATCGCATCGTGACGGAAGAACTGGTGAGCTGGGACGGGCGGGAGCAGGCCGTGCTGGCCCGCCGCCGCCGCCGGCTGTTCGGCCTGGTGCTGAAGGACGAGGCGCTGAGCCAGCCCTCGGCCGAGGCCGTGGCCGCCGCCATGATGGCCGGCATCCGCGCCATGGGCCTGGCGGCCCTGCCTTGGACCAAGGCGCTGGAGGCCTGGCGGGAACGGGTGCGCTTCCTGCACCGTTCCGGCGGCCAGGATGTCTGGCCCGACCTGTCGGACGAGGCGTTGCTGGCCACTCTGGAGACTTGGCTGGCCCCTTATCTGGCGGGCATCAGCCGCGCCGGCCATCTGCCGCGCCTGGACCTGCACAGCGCGCTGACCGGCATGCTGGACTGGCCGCAGGGCCAGGAACTGGAGCGCCAGGCGCCCACCCATATCGACGTGCCCAGCGGGTCGCGCCTGCCCATCGACTATTCCGGCGAAATCCCCACCCTGGCGGTGCGCCTGCAAGAGCTGTTCGGCCTGGCCCAGACGCCGACAGTCGCGGGCGTCCCCGTGCTGCTGCACCTCTTGTCCCCCGCCCACCGGCCCATCCAGGTCACCCGCGACCTGGCGTCGTTCTGGGCCAACACCTATCGGGACGTGAAGAAGGATCTGGGGGGGCGCTACCCCCGCCATTACTGGCCCGACAACCCGCTGGAGGCGGAACCGACGGCCCGGGCCAAGCGGCGCGGGACGTGACGGGGCACACGGGTCAGTATTTCGTCGTGACGGTGAACAGGTACTGCCGCGGGGCCGACCGCATGAACGTCTGGTAATCGCCGGACACGGAGTAACCGCCAATGCCCACGGACCCGATGTTGTGCCGGTCCGTCAGGTTGTTGACGCTGAGACGGAAAGTCAGGTCCGGCAGGGTGTTCCCCTGAGGGATGTGATAGGCCACGTAGGCGTTCATCTCCCAATAATCCGGGACATAGATGTCGTTGGTGTAGGTGAACGGATTGTCCAGATAGACGGTGCTGGTGACGCCGGTTTCAAACCCGTCGTACCGCGCCGTGACCTGGGTGATGAGGGACACGCCGGGATAGCCCGGTTGATAATGACCCTTGAGCGGACTGGTGCCGTCCGGCGTCCTCAGGTCGGACTCATAGCGCAACTTGCTGACCGACACCGACTGGGACACCGTCAGCCATGACGCCGGTTTGGCACTGACAGTCGCGTCCCCGCCCACCAGGCTGGACCGGGACACGATGCCGACGGTGCGCACGGGATTGAACTGCGGCCCGCTGGTACCGTTCAGCAGACGGTCGAGGACGATGCCGTAATAGGCGTCGACGGTCAGGCTGATATCGCCGAAGTCATGATAGGCGCCGACGGTGAAGTTCCAGTCCCGCTCCGGCTTCAGCAAGGCGCGCGCGGCGTCGAAGATGTCCTGGCTGTCCGCCGCCCAGGCGGAGGAGACGGGGCCGATGTTGCCGCGCGACGACACGCGGTAGCCGATCATGCTTTCCCCCATATCGGCGTAGATCGAGGTGTCGGGGTCTGGGCGCCAATCGACCGACAGGTGCGGCAGGAAGGAGTCACGCGCGCTCAGCGTACCGTTCGGCGCCCGGTCGGGGCCGATGCCGCCACCGCTGGTCGTGAAATCCACGGCCTTGACGCCACCCTTGATCGTCAGCGTCTCCGTCGGCTTGTACACGTCCTGCACATAGATCTGACGGGAATCGGTGCTCCAGCGGGAGTCGTTCGCGGTCTGGAAGGCGGGGCCGTAGGTGTCATAAGGCCCGATGGCCTTCAGCGGGGCGCCCTGCCCCGGCAGGGGCTGATTATACCAGGCGAATAGGGAGGTGGACGTCGCGCGCTCGATCCACAGGCCGGTGGAAAGGGTGTGCGCGCCCCAGTCATAGGACAGGTTGGCGGTGCCTCCGAAACGCTGGGGGCGGGTCCGCCAGACCTGCGAAGAGAACGGGGCGCCGGTCTGCGACGGGGTGGTGACGTCGGAGATTTCGATATTGGAGTCGCTGACGGCGCCATAGGCCATGACGCTGCCTGACAGCGCGTCGGACAGGCGGAAATCGTGCGTCAGGTTACCGACGAAATCGTCCGTGGCCTGCCCGGTGTCATAGGGGACGAGGGATGCCAGTTCACCGCAGGTGTAGGCCCCGCATGATGCGTTGGCATTCTGGGGGGACGCCACATAGACCGCCCGTGCGTAGCTGGGATAGAGGATATCGGTTCCGTTCCAGCCAAGCTTGGACAACATATCGAACGACGTATTGTTGTATCCCCAGATCTCCGCGCGGGAGTAGGAGAAGAACGCGGTAAAATCGCCCCATGGCACGTCCTGAACCACCTTGGCATTGGCGTGCAGCATGTATTGCGTGCCCGCATCCGTGTATTTGTCCTTGGAAATCCGCTCGACGCCCAGCAGGACGCGGGGGCCGTTGTCCCCGATCCGCCCGGTCTGCCCGGTGACGCTGGTGACCAGGGTGTCATTGCTGCCATAGCCCTGGGTCACGCTCAGCGACGGCTTGGTATCGGGGTCGATCAGCGCGTAGCGCATTTCACCGCCATTTACCGAGTTCGAGAACGTGTCCACGCCGGCGGCCCCGGGGGCGACCTTGATGCTGCCGATATCATCCGTCACGCCGATGTTCAGCGGTGCCGTCCCGGTGACGCTGCCATAGCTGCCGTCATTGAGCGGAATGCCCTCGAAGGTGATCGCCAGCTCGTTCTGGCGGACCCCCCGGACCAACAGGAAGCCGTCCGAGAGGTCCAGGCCATAGGCGTCGGTCGATGTGAAGGTCACCCCGGGCAGGTTCTTCACCAGGGCCAGGGCGCTGGTGCCGGCCATGGCGTCGGCCCAGTCGTTGCTGTTCAGCACGAACTGGTTGGGGGCCACCGGCACGGCTGTGCCATCGGTGACGCTTCCGCGCCGGCCGACGATGACGATCTCCATCTCCTCGACCGGCGCATCCCCGGACGCAGCCTCCGCCGAGGCGCCATCACCCCGGGAAGCGGTGGTCGGTCCCTGGGCCAGGGCCGGCGAAAAAAAGGCGCCAAGAATAAGGGCAAGCGCGGACACCCGAAGGCTGCCCGCCATACCCGGAATGTGGGCAAGCCCGTCCCGGGCGGGCGACGTCCCCGGTGGCGACACGCGGGGGTGGTGAAAAAGTTCACAGAGGGTCATGATGTTCCATTCCGGCCATGCGGAAAGACGCCCTCCCCCAATATTCGAAGGGCGCTCCGTCTATTTTGTTTATTTTGAAAATTTCAGCTGAATACTGAGAAATCCTCAGTATTGCCTATCGCGAACGCCTGCTGGCTCCCTGCCGCTCGACCCATGCGTGGATCGCCTGGTAGCGGCGGTCGACCCAGTCCAGGCCAAGCCGCTTGAGGCGCCCTTTCGGAAGGACGGAAAGGAGGAAGGTTTCAACCTGCCAGAGCGCCCAGAGTTGAAGGCGGAGCCGCAGTGGCAGGGCATGGTGGGGGTGGGGACAGGTCATTTGAGTACCCTTCCCTCGCCCTCGCGGGCCTCACGCCCGCCGGGCGCAGGGGAAACGGACAGCCCGTGCGATGCAACAACGGTCGTCGTCCCCGCCGGAGGCCGCAGGGCCCCGATTTGTGGGATGGGCGCGTCCAGCCCGATGGCCGCCTCCAGGATTTTCAGGAGGATCAGGGCGACGGCGATGAAAAGGTAGCCGCGCAACACCCCCATCCACAGCCGGGTCATGCCCGTCATCTTGGGCGGTGGCAGCTGGTCCAGCGGCGGCATCCGCCACGTCCGGCGCTGGGCCGGTGCCATCGCCTGGAAACGGCGGTCGATATGAGGCCCCACCGAACCGTTCCGCCCGACATGGCGTCGCACATGGGGCGCCAGCGCGACCAGGCCCACCAGCCCCAGCATGATGCCTCCGATGAGGATTTTCAGGATGACGGCGGCGCCGATGTCCGGGAAGATCGTCGCCACCGTCAGGATGATGGACAGCAACACCAAGACCCAGATCACCAGGCCCGTGAACAGGTTGCGCCGGGTCCCGTTGCACCACGGGCCCAGCACCGCCCTGTCGTTGCACAGCAACAGCAGGAACACCGTCGCACTGGGAAGAAGCACGCCCGCCAGGGCCTGCACGGCGTTGGTCAGGAAGCCCAGGAAGGCATCACTGGAAAACGCCACCAGCACGGCCGCGACGGCGATGAGCGCGCCATAGGCCATGTAGAACCCCGTGGCGTCGGTGATCTTGCGATGCAGGGAATGGCGAACCCGGAGGACATCGGCGATGGCGTAGGATGACGCCAGGGAAACCGCGGCGGCGCCAATGAGGCAGGCATCCAGCAGCGCGATGGCGAAGAAGGCCGCCGGAACGGGCCCGACATAGTCGTGCAACGCGGCGATGATGCCGCCCGTGTCCGAGAAATGCCCGAACTCGGGCTTGGCGGCGAACAATGCCGCGCAAAACGCCATCATGGCGACGGCGCCAATAATGACCAGCCCGATCCCGATCCAGAGGTCAACCTTGGCATAGGTGTTGAACGCGGGCGTGATGCGCTTGTCGATGATGTAGCTTTGCTGGAAGAACAGCTGCCAGGGCGCGATGGTCGTGCCGACGATGGCGATGATCAGCAGCATGACCGTCGCCATGTCCGAATGGGCCGGCCATTGCGGCACGAACAGACCTCGGGCGATGTCCCCGATGGGGGGATGCACGGCGAAAAGCACGGGCAGCAGGAGAAGGCTACCGGCCACCAGGCACAGGGCGAAGCGCTCGAACCGCTTGAAGCTGCCCGTGCTGACGGCACCGATGATGAGCACGGACGCGGCGATGAGGCCGGGAATTTTCGGCAGGCCGAAATAGCGCAGCACGAAGGTGATGCCGATGAATTCGGTGACGATGGTCAGCGCATTCAATAGCACCAGATCGATGATGCTGAACGCCCCCCAGAATTTGCCGAAACGGTCGAAGATCAGGCGGGCATGGCCGACGCCCGTCACCGCCCCCAGCCGTGCCACCATCTCCTGGTTCACGTACAGCACGGGGATCAGCAGGATCAGCGTCCACAGCAGGGTGAGGCCATAGTTCTGCCCGGCCTGGGTATAGGTGCCGAAGGCGCCGGCATCGTTGTCACCGACCATGACGATCAGCCCAGGACCGATGATGGTCAACAGGGTGAGCAGACGGGCCCGCCAGGTCTTGCGGACGGCGGTGTCGCCGCGCCGGATCGTGCCGAACGCGCCCTGGATGTCGCCGACATGGGCGGCGTCCAGCACCGCCGGCGCGCTCGACGCCAACTCGATCTGCTCCAGCGCGGTGGGGGAGTCCCCTAGGCTGGAATCGCGGCGGGGAACGAGATGGTCCATGCTGTCAGACCTCCCCAACGACACACGGCTGCTTGGGCAGCTTTTCGGCCAAGCCGAAGGCATCCGCGCGTCGGCGCATTTCAGCCCAGACATCATCCGGCCGAATGTCCAGGGCATGCCACAGGACCACGAGATTATAGAGAAGGTCGGCGCTTTCACGGACCGCCGCATCGGGACGCTTGCGCACCCCCTCCAGGGCCACTTCCGCGGTCTCCTCCACGACCTTCTGCGAGATCTTGCGCAAACCGGCCCGCAAGAGCTGGGCCGTACGGGGATTTTTCGCGGGCGACACATGGTCCAGGGCGCCATACAGCCGCGCCACTTCATCGGCCACGGCAGGCGCGGAACAGGGCAAGGCGACGCTTTCGGCGCGGACCGACAATAATACTACCGAGGAGTTCATGATTTCATTCCTGGGACCGCCCCCGGCGGGGGGCTGAACGCGGCCAGCCGCGCACACGGCCACGCGCCTCAAGGGGCATGTCCCCCTTGAGTGGGCAACCGACGGCGGGCCCTGTCGCGATGGCCTCTGATCAGGCGGATTTCGGATATGGAAGCGCGGAGGTGGGGCCACTCGACGGCGGCCCCGCCCCGGCCATCAACCACGCGGTGGGGCGCCGCGCGGGGATGTCTCAGCCCTGCGTCTGGGGCTCCCAGTCGGAGACGGGCCGGCCGTTCGGGCCCATTTTCCAACGCAGGCAGAGTTTCGGCCGCTGGCACTGAAAGCCAGTCGGCGCCAGGGAATGCGCCAGCGCCAGCGGGGCAAACGGGCGGGCGGATGCGATGGACGCCCGGCGGGCGTCGAAGTCGAGAAAAGCGGCCATGGCCACCTCCATGAGGTCAAGCGGTTGCTCGAACCCGGGCGGCCTGGCGCAACACGGTCAGCGACGAGGCGCTGGCGCTGCTACGGTGACAGGACGATCCCCGGGACGATCCACCCCTGCGAAGTGCCGACGGCAGGCGTGCGCCTACTATCGCCCTCCAGGGGGTCGGTGCTAGATCGCGGGTTCATGTGATCCCTTACGGTGCAGGACAGCCCCAGCCCGGAGAGGCTGGAACACGCGGCGTCGGCCCTATGACCATCGCGGCGCCCCCAAGTCTTAATTAATTCATCGCGTATATTACAAGTATACGCGGGTATGTCGCCCCCATGGGTTCGCCCGCATCCACTAGAAAAAGCTGCGCCTTTTAAAGGGGTTAGCGTCCAGAGTCCTGGCACGCGTCCCTCAGCGTGCCGGTCGCGGGCGAGGAATGCCTTTACCTCATGCGTCTAATCGCGCCACCCTCGGCGTCACCTGCAGTATCATTGGAACTATCGTCGATGAGCGTATGCGGGCCCAAATGACCATCCCCACCGAACAGCGTCATTCATCGGGCGTCTTCTGGAACACCAAGAAGAAAAAGAGCCTGGGATCGGCCATCATCCCCACCATCGCTGTGATCATAACAGCCGCCGTCTTTATAATAGACACCATTACCCCTTATGAAATTTCCGCAGCCACGTTCTACGTGGTTGTTGTCCTGCTATCGTCGATATTCTGCCGAACGACGGGTGTATTGTCGGTATCGGCGGTCTGCTCCACACTGACGGTGGTCAGTTTCATTTTGACACCTGACGGCAATTACAGGAGCGGTATCGCCAACACCTCAATCAGCCTGCTGGCGATCGGTGCCACGACCTATCTGGCGATCCGGATCGAGACGGCGCGTCTGTTGACCGAGAGGGCGCAAGCCGATCTCGCCCATGTCGCCCGTGTCACCACCCTGGGTGAAATGGCCGCGTCCATCGCGCACGAGGTCAACCAGCCCCTGGCGGCCATCATTACCAACGCCAACGCCTGCACGCGCTGGCTGCGCGCCACGCCCCCCAATCTGGAGAAGATCGGCGAGTCCATCGCAAGCATGGTCGACGACGCGGAACGGGCCAGCGACATCATCCGGCGCGTCCGCGCCCTGGCCACCCGCGGGGAGTTGAAGAAGGCCCCGGTGGGGATCAACGACGTGATTCGGGACGTGGTCGCCCTGATGCAGTCCCGCCTGCGCGAGGACCAGGTGACCGTGCGCACCCATCTGGCCGAAGACCTGCCCATGGTCTTCGGCGATCACGTCCAATTGCAGCAGGTCGTGCTCAATCTGCTGACGAACGCCGTGGACGCGATCAACGCCGCCCCCGGAGCCAAGCGCGAAATCAGGATCGACTCCTCCGAACGCGACAAGAACGACGTCATGGTCAGGGTCGAGGACGGCGGCGTCGGCATTGCCCCAGGCGTCATGAGCACGCTGTTCGACGCCTTCAAGTCAACCAAGCAGGGCGGCATGGGAATAGGGCTTTCCATATGCCGCTCCATCATTGAAAGCCACGGCGGCGCCATTTGGGCGACGCCCAACAAGACAGCCGGCGCGACCTTCCATTTCACCGTGCCCGGCGAGAGGAAGAAGACACCATGACTGCCAATCAACCGTCCCCCGAGGCCAAAGGCGCCATCATCGTCGTCGATGACGATCCCTCGATGCGCAAGGCTCTGACCAACCTTTTCAACTCCCTCGACCTGACGGTCCACGCGTTCGCCTCGACGCGCGAGTTCCTGGATTGGCCCCTGCCCGATACGCCCCTGTGCCTGGTGCTGGACATCCGGATGCCCGGCCAGAACGGCCTGGACTTCCAGGAGGAGTTCGCGCCATCGCATGAAGAAATCCCGGTGGTGTTCATCACCGGCCATGGCGACATCCCCATGTCCGTCCGCGCCATGAAGGCCGGCGCGATCGAGTTCCTGACCAAGCCGTTCAAGGAGCAGGACTTGCTGGACGCGATTTATGCGGGCTTGGCGAAAAGCGCGGCCCGCCGCGCGGAAAAGGCCAAGGTTTCGGACGTGTACGGCCGCTATCAAAGCCTGTCGCCGCGTCAGCGCCAGGTCATGGACATGATCCTGAACGGACAATTGTCCAAGCAGATCGCGGCCACGCTGAAGCTGAGTGAGATCACCGTGAAAATCTGCCGCGCGCAACTCATGCGCAAGATGGAGGCGACATCCCTTCTGGAACTCGGCCGCATGGCGGAGAAGATTCAGGGGGTGGCCAAGTCGGCACCCCAGGACGGGCCTGGCGAGGGGCCCGGCGCGTGACGTCCGGCCCTTAGGTGCGCCCCTCTTTGGCACGCCCCCCTTTGGCCTGCCAAGACTCGACCACGGCGCGGGCCACGGCCGCGATGAAGGCGTCCGCTCCCTCCCGTGGGCCGTGGACGCTGGCGACATAGACCGCTACGGCATACCGGCCGCCATCGGGCGCGGTCATCAGGCCCACATCGTTGTTGGCCAGCGTCACGCCCTCAACCGAGGGGCCGGCACCCGGCTTGTGCGCCACCGCCCAGCCGGCACCCAGGCCGGCCTTCAGGCGATGGGGCTGGGTCGTCGTATGGTCCAGGATGTCCAGCAGGCGGCGGGTGCTGGCGGGGCTCAGGAGGTCGCCCTTGTTCAGCCGTTCCAGCAGCAGGGCCATGCCCGCGGGCGTGGCGGTGTCGCGCGGATCGCTCAGGTACGCGTCGCGTTTGGCGATGCGGGTGGCCGTGGGCACCGCGTCGGCGGCGGCCTGGAACGCCGCCGGCTCCCGATAGGCGTCCGTCCAGGTCAGGCCCAGGATATCGCTTTGCAGGTGACGCTCATCCCGGTCCACACGGATGCCTTCCAGCCCCCGGGCGTTCAGCGCGGCCTGCACCGTCGCCGGTCCACCGATCAGGCGTAGCACGGTGTCGGCGGCGATGTTGTCACTGTCCGCCACCATGCGGACCATGAGGTCGCCCAAGGTTGTGGTCCAGCCGCCGGGCGTAATGTTCTTGGCCAGGGGCTGCCAATAGACGGACCGGTCCTCGGGGTAGAGCGTGACCTTGTGGTCGAGGTCGGTTGCCCCCTTGTCCACCAAGTCCAAGAGGGCGATAGCGACGGTCAGCTTGAACACGCTTTGCTCGGGAAAGCGCTGATCCGCCCTCACTCCCGCCACGGCGCCCGTCGCCGGATCGCGCACCGCGATGCCGGCGTGGCCCGGGAAATCGTGGGCCAGCCGGTCGAGGCGGGCCTGAAGGCCGCGCATGTCCAGCGTTCCGGCGGCGGCCGTGGACATGGCCAAGGCAAGGGCGAGGACGGCAGCACAGGCCGTACCCAGGAACGGCATCCGCATCGCTTCAGACCTTGGTGGTCAGGTCTGTCAGCTTGCTCAGCAGATAGTCCAGGTCGTCGCTGGCCATTTCCTCGAACTGGGTGAGGATTCGTTCCAGCATCTTGCGGCGATGGCGTTCCAGATCGTGCTCCCCACCATCGAACTCCGTCTCGCTGGCGACGTCCAGCGCCACCTTGATGGCCGGATAGATGGACTGCGGCATGCCGGTGCGGTCGAACAGCGCCTTCATGCCCAGCTTGCCGGCGTCATGGATCAGCATGCGGGCGTTGGGTGCGGGGATGCGGGCCAACTGGGCCAGCGCCACCTCGAAGAAGGCGACGTCGCCCATGCACAGCGACCGCAGCAGCAGCGACGGCGACAGGCGGCCGTTGCGATACAACTGCTCCACCAGCGTTTCCAGCTGGGCGTCGGTGGCGACGCCCACCAGCCCGTAGGTCGCCTTTTCCCGGCCCTGCAGGACGATGTCGCTCGCCACATCGGCCGGCAGTTCGTGCCGTTCCACCAGTCGTTCGCGCAGCTGTTCCGACACCATGGTCACCAGTCGCTCGGCGATGGTGACCGGCAAGCTGCCCCGCTCGATCAGGGGGGCATGGACGGCGTCGCTCTTGGGAAAACGGTTCAGCACGCGGGTCAGCGCGGCCTCCGTCACCCGGGCGGCCTCATTGCCCATCAGGGTGGCGACGGCGGTTTCGCCCCCTGTCTCCACCAGCACATCGGCCACGCCCTCGGACACCTCGGGCCGCTTGGCCACCGCCGATTGTTTCGCGTCCGATCCGGTCTTGATCAGCTCGATCAGGTCGGCATCGGTCAGGACCGATGAGACCTCGATGAAGGGCAGCGACACCTCTTCCACGTCGCGCGCCAACTGCAGCGCCACGTCACGGGGAATCGCGGGATAGGTCTTCAGGCTTTCCGACAGCGCGGACCGGACGCGCACGGCGGCGTCGCGGGCCATCAGGCGGACGATGTCTTCGGCCAGGGCCCGTTCGGACGGCGAAAGCTGGTCGGCGCCGAACTGGGCGGCGACCTTGGTGGCCATCTCGGCCCGTGTCGTGGCGGATGGATCGGCCAAAAGCCGTTGCACATCCTGATGCGTCAAGGTCTCGGACATTGGCAGGGCAACCCGCTCCCTTCGCTACCGGCCGGCCACCTGGCTTGTCGTCGATACCCCACCTCGATATCGCGCGGCAGGAATGGACGGCGCCAGGTTTCGCCACAATTAGGTGTCCCGATGGGTATCGGGTCACCACTGTCATTAATAATACAGCCTTCCCCATCTTGGCCAACGCCATTTGGGTGATATTCCGCGCCTTGTCCCAGGGTGCCGCCCCCGGGGGGGCGCTAGGCCGGGTCGGCGGCGGCGGACCGCCGCCGATTGCGGCGGCGCAGCGCGCGCTCCAGTTCCTGGACGCGTCCCTCGACATCCACCGAGCGTTCGGAGGTCACTTCCAAGGCGCGGTCGTCATAGACGTAACTGCCCGGGTGATCCGCCTGCCAGCACGCGACCGTCGCGTCCCGTTCCCGCAAAAGGTCAGCGATTTCATCGCGGTAGAGGCTGACCATCGCTGTGATCCAGCGGTTGAGCGGCCAGGACGGCCGCGCATGGTCGATCTGGAACCCCTCCAGCATGCGCACGACATCCTCGGCGGCGTACCAGGTTTCTCCCGTCACCCACCGGTTGGTGGTGAACAGCCGCGTCACCCGGCCCATGCCATCGACGGAAATACCCACCAGGTGACTGAGGGCGCCGTTGCCGTCAGCATCGGGCTGAAGATCCGGCAGGGGCGCGGGCGTCACCCCGTCGGGCATGCCCAACGGCCGCATAAAGGTGTGAAAGTGCCCCACCTCCTCCCCAACCAGTTCCGACTCCGGATGGGCGTGGAAGTAGAATTGGGCGTGGTATTCGCTGTCGTAAACGTCGCCGGGCGGATGGTGCTGCCACGGAACGAACGGCGGCACGGCGTCCTGCATCGCCTCGCTCAGCACGGTATCGCCGGTCTTCGCCAGCACCCGCGCGCACAGCGTCACCTCCCGCGCCGCTTCGACCAGCCGGGTCAAGGTTTCGGGCGGCATTCCGTCGATGGCGGAAGCGTCGCTGTCGGCCCCACGGAGGAAGGGCATGGGGCTGGTTCCTTCCCGCGTCAGACGCCGCCGCCGGCGCGCCGTCCGGGCTGCAAGGCCCATTCGGCCACCTGGCGGGCCAGCAGGTGGAAGGCCTCGTCATACGCGGCCAGCACGGCGGTGAAGCCAGTGCCCTTGGCCGGCACCCTGATCTCAAAGCCTTGGCTTTCCTGGATGGTGCGCCGGGGCAAGGTCACCATCTTGCACTCGACCCGGACATGAACGGTCGGCACATCCTCCACGGTCGCGTGGGGATATTCGGCCTGGAAGTCACGGATGTCGGTCAGCAGCACATAATCGGCGCGCAGGCCCGATCCCTCGCGCGCGACGCCCGTGATACGGCCGGAATACTCGAAGGACTCGATCAGCAGCCCCTGCAGCATTTCCGGCAGCGGGTCCTGCCATTCGGCGTCGAAATAGCCGAAGCCGGCCTCCATCTGCCGCAGCGGAACCCGGCTGGTGTTGAGGACGGAGGTGGTGACCGGCACGCCCACCAGCAACTGCCAGCCCACCGGCGGGGCGGGTGAGAACTCTCGCGCCGCCGTCAGGCGCACCACGTGCGGCGGGCTTTCGAAGATGGAGCAGGCCGGCAGCGCCCCCAGCGCCAGACCGCCGCCCACCAGGCCCATGCCGCGCGACAGCAGGCGTCGGCGCGTCAATGCCCCCCGCCTCCCCGTCAACGCTCCCTTTCCGGCCCCCCTCATTTCACCTCCACGCCACGCTGCCGGCCACCGAAGAGGAAGCCGGACGGATCGTTCTCAATGCGGTTGGTCACCCGCGACAGATTATTGCTGAGCGTACGCAGGTCGCCGATGAGCTGGGTCAAGTCGTAAAGACCGCTGGAGGTGAAGTCGCGGATGGGACCGCGATTCTCCTCCACCATGCCGCGGAGCTGTTCCACCGTCTGGTTCAGGTTGCGGGTCAGAACCTTAACATCCTCCGCCGACTGGTTCAGGTTGCCGCTGATGCGCTTGGCGTCGCTGCCCACCGTGTTCACCGTGGCGCGGGTGTCGACCAGCAGCGCCTCGGTCTGCTGGCTGATCTGGCGCACGCTGCCCCGCAGCTCATTCACCAGGTGGCCGGCGTCCTGCACCGTGCCGTTGGCGGCACCGGCGGTGGAGGCCAGGTTGGCCAGCATGGAGGCGAAGGCCTTCTGGTTGTCGGGTGTCATGAAGCCCGCCAGGCTGTCCGACAGCTTGATCAGGTTTTCCAGCAGGTGCGGCGCCTCCTGCAACAGGGAGGCGATGTTGCTGGGACGCGAGGGGATGACGGGGACATCCACGTTGTTCTGCGTCTCGCGCAGCAGCGGCGCCTCCTGGCTGCCACCGGCGATCTCGACATAGACGCCGCCAGTGACGCCCACCGGTTCCAGCGAGGCCACGGCGTCGGACTTGATGGGGGTGTCCTTCGGCACCTCCACCTTCACCTCGATGCGTTCCACATTGCCGGGGTCGATGCGGATGTCGGTGACGCGGCCCACCGCCACGCCGCGATAGCGCACGGGGCTGCCCGCCACCAGCCCGGTGACCGAGCCGGAGAAATAGATGCGATACGGTGTCGACGCCTTGTCGAACTGGACTTTCGCCAGCCAGACGATGGCGATGAACAGGGCCGCCGTCAGTGCCAGGATGAAGCCGCCGACGAGCGCGTAGCTGGCGCGCGTTTCCATGAGTTTCAGTCCCCAACTGCTCAGCGTTTCACGGCCGCGCGTCCGCGTGGGCCATGGAAGTAGTCATGGATCCAGGGATGCGTGTCGGCCAGCAACATGTCAATGGTTCCCACGGTGATCTTACGGTCGACCAGCACCGCAATGCGATCACAAATGGCATAAAGGCTGTCCAGATCGTGGGTCACCATGACGACGGTCAGCCCCAGGCTGCGTTGCAGGGTGCCGATCAGCTCATCGAAGGCGGCGGCGCCGATGGGGTCCAGTCCCGCCGTCGGCTCATCCAGGAACAGGATTTCCGGGTCCAGCGCCAGGGCGCGGGCCAGGCCGGCGCGCTTGCGCATGCCCCCCGACAGCTGGGACGGGTATTTGGAGCAGCTGTCCGGCGGCAGGCCGACCATGGAAATCTTGATGCGGGCCAGTTCCTGGATCAGGCAGGCGTCCAGGTGCGTATGCTCCTTCAGCGCCACCATGACGTTTTCCGCCACGGTCATGGAGCTGAACAGCGCGCCATCCTGGAACAGGACGCCCCAGCGACTCTGGATGCGGCGGCGGGCCGCGCTGTCGGCCGTCCACATATTGGTGCCCAGCACCTCCACCCGGCCGGCGGTGGGGCGCAGCAGGCCGATGATCTCCTTCAGCAGCACCGACTTGCCGGTGCCGGAGCCGCCGACGACGCCCATGACCTCGCCCCGCCGCACCTCCAGGTCCACGCCCTCATGCACCGTCTGGCGGCCGAAGCGCGTGACCAGGCCATGCACCTGGATGACAGGCTCGGCATTATTCCCCACCGCCATGTCCTTCGGGCCGTCCTGGATCATCGCCGCCCTCATATCTTGAGGTAGGAAAAGAGGATGGAGAACAGCGCGTCGAGCACGATCACCAGGAAGATGGACTCGACCACCGAGCGGGTGGTCAGCTTGCCCACGCTTTCGGCGCTGCCGGTCACGTTCAGGCCCTCGAAACAGCCGACCAGCGAGATGACCATGGCGAAGACCGGCGCCTTGATCAGGCCCACCAGCATGGTGGTCGGGCTGACGGCCACCTGCAATTGCCGCAGGAACTGGCCCAGCGTGATGTCCAGCGTGGCATAGGACATGACGGCACCACCAAACAGGCCCACCACGTCGGCGTAGAAGCTGACCAGCGGCAGGGCCACGAACAGGGCCGCCAGCCGGGGCAGGACCAGCATCTCGATGGGGTCCAGCCCCAGCACCTGCATGGCGTCCACCTCCTGGTTCACCTTCATGGTGCCGATCTGCGCCGTGAAGGCGGAGCCGGAGCGGCCGGCCACGATGATGGAGGTGATCAGCACCCCCAGCTCGCGCAGGATACCGATGCCCAACAGGTTGACGACGAAGATCTCCGCGCCGAATCGCCGCAGCTGATCAGCGCTTTGGTAAGCCAGCACCACGCCGATCAGGAAGGTCAGCAGGCCGATGATGGGCAGGGCGTTCAGGCCCACCTGTTCCAGATGGAAGAAGAAAGCCGTCCAGCGGAAGCGGCGCGGATGGCGCGCCACCCGGGCGATGGTGAGGAACACCAGCCCGAAGAAGCTCAGCAGCTGATAGGCATCCTGCGCCAGGCTGAACGCGCCCTTGCCCACCCGCTCCAGCAAATCATGGAAGGGATGGAAGGGCGTGCTGACGTCGGGGTGGCGCACCACGGCGCGGCGCACGTCGCGCAGCAGGGTGCATTGCGCGGGCGTGGCGCCCACCACGGCCACCGTCTCCCCCTCCGCCCGCAGGCGCTCGATCAGGCGGTCCAGCACCAGGGCGCCGGCGGTGTCCATGCCCGACAGGCCGGACAGGTCCAGCAGCACTTGGTCCGGCTTGCGTTCCGGCTTCAGGCGGGTCAGCGCCGTATCCAGCTGTTCCGCCGCCGCCAGGTCCCAGCGGCCCTGGGCCGCGAGCAGCCAGTGGTCGCCGTCCCATGCCGTCCTGATCACGCCGATGCCTGCCGCCGCCATCTTACCCCTTGCCGCCCCCAGGGCGCGGCTCTCCGGCGGCCCCCGCCCCCATCCTGTCGGGGGCGCCGGGCGGCCTTGCTCGTCCTTCACTTGACAGAAAGGCCCGTCGCGGGTCAACAGCAGCGGCCGCGAGGCGCCCATCCGGGATCATCCGGACGAGCGCGGCACGGCTTGGCGCTGGCATGCCAGACCAGCCTCCCCTATGATTTCGCGCCCCGGGACCGGGGCGTTTCCGTTTCCCCCCGAGGCCTTTCCCCATGGATCTCAAGAGCCACATCCGCGGCGTCCCGGACTATCCCAAGCCCGGCATCCTGTTCTACGACATCTCGCCGCTGCTGGCGCACGCCGACGCCTGGGCCGTCGCCATGGGCCGCATGGCCCGCCTGATCCAGGAAACGGGCGTCGATTTCATCGTCGGCATCGAATCCCGCGGCTTCCTGATGGCCGCCCCCCTGGCGCTGAAGCTGGGCCTGGGCTTCGCCATGGTACGCAAGAAGGGCAAGCTGCCGGGCGACGTGGTGCGCCATTCCTATGACCTGGAATACGGCAGCGACACGGTGGAAATCCAGGCCGACCTGGTGAAGCCCGGCCAGCGCGTGGTGGTGGTGGACGACCTGCTGGCCACCGGCGGCACCATGACCGCCGCCATCAAACTGCTGCGCGACGTCGGCGCCGACGTGCGCGCCGCCGCCTTCCTGATCGAGTTGGACTTCCTGGAAGGCCGCAAGAAGCTGGATGTGCCGGTGCTGTCGCTGCTGAACTACGACAAGTAATTGGTTTAGTTCGCCCTCGCCGGGCGCGGCCATCCGGCCGCTTGGCTTCCTCGCTCCGCCCTGCGGTGCTCGCTCCGGCGGACGCAGTCGCGCGTCCTACAACGGCATGAGTTAAAGCTCATGCCGTTGGCTGGACTTAACGGTTTGCGGCCTCGCTGTCGTGCCAGCGCCGGAGCGCCAGGCGCTGCACCAGCGACAGCACGGCGAAAATGGCGATGCCCAGCAGGGACAGCAGCGCCAGGGCCGCGAACATGCGCGGGGTGTTCAGGCGGTTGCTGGCGTCCACGATGCGCCAGGCGAGGCCGCTGCCCGTTCCCGACCCGGCCACGAACTCCGCCACCACCGCGCCGATGAGCGCCAGGCCGCCGGAAATCTTCATGCCCGCCAACAGGTAGGGCAAGGCCGACGGCAGCTCCAGCCGCCACAGCACCTGCCACTTGCTGGCGCCATAGAGGCGGAACAGGTCGCGCAGGCCGGCGTCGGCGGAGCGCAGGCCCAAGGTGGTGTTGCCCAGGATGGGGAAGAAGGCGACGATCCAGGCCAGGATCAGTTGCGCCAGATCCACCCGCTCGTACCCCACCCAGACCAGCAGCAGGGGTGCTATGGCCATCACCGGCGTCACCTGCAGGATGACGGCATACGGATAGAGGGCGGACGCCAGCAGGGGCGAGCGGGTGAACAGGATGGCCAGCGCCACCCCGCCCGCCACCGCCAGCGCGAAGGCCTGTAGGGTCACGGCGAGGGTGAACCACAGCGACAGGCCCAGCGTGTCCGGGTCGGCCAGCAAGGCCGCCATCACGGCGCTGGGCGGCGGCAGGACGAAGGCGGGAATGGCCAGCAGGCGCACGCCCCCCTCCCACGCGGCCAGGACGATGACGCCCAAAATCATGGGGGCCAAGCGGCGCAGCGCGCTCATGCCGCGGTCTCCCCCGATGAATGGCCCGGCGAACGCATGGCATCGGCCAAGGCCAGGGAAACCTGGCGGCAGGCGGCGGCGTAGCGGGCGTCGGTGCGCAAGGCCTCGTCCCGGGGATAGGGCAGGTCCAGCGGGATATCCGCATGGATGCGGCCCGGCCGCGGGGCCATGACGATGGCGCGGTTGGCCAGGTACACGCCCTCATAGACGCTGTGGGTCACGAACAGCACGGTGAAGCACTGCTCCCCCCACAGGGCCAGCAGGTCATCGTTCAGCTTCTGGCGTGTGATCTCATCCAGGGCGGCGAACGGCTCATCCATCAGCAGCAGACGCGGACGAGTCACCAGGGCGCGGGCGATGGAGGCGCGCATCTTCATGCCGCCCGACAGCTCACGCGGATAGGCCTGGGCGAAATCGGCCAGCCCCACCTGGGCCAACAAGGCCGCGACGCGGGCGTCGGCCTCAACACGCGGCACCTTGGCCAGGTCCAGCGGCAGGCGGACATTGTCCTGGATGCGGGCCCAGGGCATCAGCGTAGGCTCCTGGAACACCATGCCGATCCCGCCGGCGGCCGGCGGCCGGGACCAGCGGATGTCACCGGCCGAGGGGGCCACCAGGCCGGCGACATGGCGCAGGATGGTGCTCTTGCCGCAGCCGCTGGCGCCGACAATGGCCAGAAACTCCCCCTCGCCCACCGCCATCGAGATGTCGCTGAGCGCCACCGTCCCGTTGGGGTAGCGCTTGCTGACACCCCGCAATTCCAGGAATGGCGGTTCCAGAGAGGGTGCCGGGCCCTGCCCCATCGCGCGACCTCGCGTCAGTGAAATACCGGAAGGATACCGGCCTTAACCTTTACCCGAGGGACGGGCCCGGGCGCCAGTGGTGGACGCCCCCCTTTGCCACACCAGACTTGCTAGACCGGGCGGGGTAACCGATCATGGCGGGGTTTCCCGTGCGACGCACGGGTTGAACGGGGCGCCGAATCCCGCTACCTGATAAGGGTGTGCGGTTGGGCCGCCGGTTTGGCCCCCGTCTTGTTCGTTCCCAAGGAGATCCTGGTGACCCTGCCGATCCGCTTCGACGACGAAGAACCCGATAGCCCCGAGACCGCGCCGGAAGGCGGCAAGGAGGAAAAGGGCAAGGGCGCGCCCTTCTCACCCGTGGCGCAGAGCCTTTTCAAGAGCCGCACCATCCTGCTTTTCGGTGAGATCAACCAGAAGATCGCGGAAAGCACCGTCGCCCAGCTGTTCGCCATGGCGGCCGAGAGCGACGACCCCATCCGCCTGGTGATCAACTCCCAGGGCGGCCATGTCGAAAGCGGCGACAGCATCCACGACGTGCTGCAGTTCATCCGCCCGCGCGTCCTGGTCCTGGGCACCGGCTGGGTGGCCAGCGCCGGCGCGCACATCTTCCTGGGTGCGGCCAAGGAAAACCGCTACTGCCTGCCCAACACCCGTTTCCTGATCCATCAGCCGATGGGCGGGACCGGCGGCCAGGCCACCGACATCGCCATCGAGGCGCGTGAGATCGTGAAGATGCGCAAGCGTCTGAACACCATCATCGCCCGCGAAACCGGTCAGCCGCTGGAAAAGATCGAGCAGGACACCGACCGCAATTTCTGGATGTCGGCGGAAGAGGCCAAGGACTATGGCATCGTCACCCACATCATCAGCAAGGCCGACGATCTGAAGTAAGATCGCCATGCCTTGAGACGACGATCGAAGCCGCCCTCGCCCTCACCGGCGTCGGCGGCTTTTTTCTTGGCCGTTCGCCCCTTACTGGAAGCCAGCCCATGACCGCGCCCCGCTATGACGGCCCCCTGTTCATCCCCACCTACCAGCCCTTCAAGGGGGAGCGGTGGGACATGGACGTGGTGCCGCTGATCCTGTGCCCCGGCTACTGGTCGGACGCCACGATGGTGCGGGACATGGCCACCCTGGTGCGCCGCCGCCCAGGCCAGCCGACCCACGTCTGGATGTCCATGACCCCGTTCGAGATCGAAAGCCAGGAAATCGGCTGCCGCCTGGCCTGGGGCCGCACGGTGGTCATGGGCATGGGCATGGGCTGGGCCGCCTGCAACGCCGCGATCAACCCCGCCGTCACTGAGGTCATGGTGGTGGAATACGATGCCGAGGTGCTGGCGGCGGTGGAGCAGAGCGGCATCTTCCGGCAATTGCCGCCGGAGGCGGCCGCCAAGATCAGCATCCGCCAAGGGGATGCCCATCGCTGGCAGCCGGAGGACAGCGTCGCCTGCGACACGCTGATGGCCGACATCTGGCTGGGCCTGCACGGCGCCGGGCGCGAGAAAGAGGTGAAGGCCATGGCCGCCAACACCGGCGCCAAGGGCGTCTATTTCTGGGGCCAGGAAATGAACATCGCCTGGCGCCTGAAGGAGTTGGGGCTGCCGCTGGACGACGCGGGCATCGCCCATGTGATGGCCGAATGGAACCTGCCCCTGCTGGGCCCGGGCCAGCCGGACTACGCCGACAAGATGGCGCGCGCCGCGCAACGACGCCTGCAATCCCCCTTGAAAACAGCCTACAGCGACGGGACACCGCCAGCAGTTTGACGCCCCGTCCCGGCGCCCCCTCGCCTGCCAGTCGTCCCCCTTGGCCCCAGAAGGGTGCTGAGGTCCCACAGTGCCGACCAAAATATGCACAATAATGCAATGACTTAACCGTGTTGCCATTCCTTCACGGCACCGTCATCGGCCCGTCATTCACATAAGATAATTTAATTTTCATTAATATTCGGCCCGATAGAGGCCACCCGTGCCCACCGGAACGGTCGGCGCGACACAAATCATGGCAATTGGGATCCTCGCGATGCACAAGAAGGCTAAGAGCCTTTTGCTGGCGTGCTCTGCCTTGAGCGGAAACGCCGTTTTGTTGCCCGTCCTGATGCTGGCGGCGTTGTCCGCCCAGAACCAGGCGCAGGCGGGTGTGGTGTCCGGTCAGGTCACTGACCGGGCCAGTGGCGCGGCCATCGGTGGCGCGGTCCTGTCCCTGGGCGGCCGCACCGTGGTCAGTGGCCGGGACGGGCGCTACGCCTTTCCCGACCTGCCCGCCGGCAAGTACGATCTGTCGGTTCGGGTGGGTGACGGCGCGCCGGTGCGCCAGCCGGTCGAAATCCCAGCCCAGGGGGATGCGCGCAGCGACGTCGTGCTGGCTGGCGTGGCGGCGAGCGGTGTCGGCGAAGTGGTCGTCACCGGCCAGAAAGAGCGTGACCGCTCCATCGTCGACCAGATGGCCGCCCCCGGCACTGTCAGCGTCCTGACCGCCGAGGCCATGAAGCGCAACCCCGACACCAACGTCGCCGAGGCGCTGGCCCGCCTGCCCGGTGTCGCGGTCGCCACCAACGCCACCTCCGGCTCCCCCAGCCAGGGCAACCACAATGGCGTGGATGCGGCCGGTCGCGGCCAGGGTGAGTTCGTGTCCTTGCGGGGCATGGACCCGGAATACAACGTCAACCTGATCAACGGCGCCAACGTGGCCGAGGGCATGCCCTATGGCCGGCAGGTGGAACTGAGCCTGCTGCCGCCCTTCGGCATGGACAAGGTGGTGGTGTCCAAGACCTCCACCCCCGATATGGACGGTGACGCGGTGGGCGGCACCTTCGACTTCCGCACCCACTCCGCCTTCGATTTCGACGCGCCGCTGCTGCGGGTCTATGCCCAGGGCACCTTGAGCGGCCGGGCGCTGGACTACGGCCTGGACGCCGGCGGCGGCATCGGCCAGGTGGAGGTGGCGGACCGCTTCGGTCCCGACAAGCGGTTCGGCGCCTATGTCACCGCCTACTACGGCAAGCGCAACTTCGTCAGCAGCATGCAGGATTACCAGGTCGGTCAGTGGGAATTCCTGCAGACGACCTCGGAACAGGGCGCCAGCGCCCCCGGCGTGGACAAGGCCAGCAACCTGCTGCTGACCAGCCTGAACGCCCAGTTCACGCGGGGCACCCAGGAACGCTATGGCGGCAACCTCTCGCTGGATTGGCAGGGCGACGCCACCAGCCTGCACCTGCGCACCACCTACGCCAAATCCGACATCCGCCAGGAGGTCTATCAGAAGGGCCTGCAGGCCGACGGCTACTCGGCAGCCACCCAGCTGTCCAACGGGCTGTACCTGAACGCGGAAAGCGACGCCGACGAACATTACTGGTTCGAAACGGCGCCGGAAGTCTCGGAACTGATGACCAGCCAACTGGGCGGCACGACCCACCTGGACCGGCTGACCCTGGACTATGACGTGTTCTACAGCTGGGGGCAGAATTCCGCGCCCGACCACGCCGAATTCGCCTATCAGACGGGCGGCCTGGGCAGCCCCTTCCTGCTGACCTACAACAGCGCGGGATACCCCATCCCCGTGCTGACGGCCGCCCAGCGGGCCTACTTCAACAACACCGCCAATTACACGGCCATCGACGGCAGCGGCGAGTTCACCGAATCCTATAGCGAACAGCGCAAGCTGGGCGCCCACCTGGACGCCACCTACCAGATGGGCGATGGGCTGCTGGACTACATCAAGGCCGGCGCCAAGATGGTGGACAGCCACCGCTTCGCCTATTCCCGCGATTACAGCGACCTGCAGCCCTACCCGGCGGGCTCCAGCCTGGCCAGCAACCCCTATATCCAGGACGGCCAGCTCTCCGCCATCATCCCCGGCGTCTACGATTACACCGTGCCCCTGGGCGATGGCGACGGGCTGTCCGCCGCGCTGAAGAAGCTGGCCTATCAGCGGACGCTGTCGGCCGATGACTACAACGGCAACACCCTGCGGGGGGGCGAGGCGGTCTACGCCGCCTACATCATGGCCGGCATCAAGCGCGACGGGTGGGAGGTCATCCCCGGCTTGCGGTTCGAGCACACGCGCATCGCCAACACCTATTGGAACACGGCATCGGGCGATGGCCAGGTGTCGTCGTGGCAGTCCAACAGCACCGTGTACAACGAGGCGCTGCCCAGCCTGCATGTGAACTACCGCCCGGACGACGGCGGCGTCTATCGCGCCGCCATCTGGACCAGCTACATGCGGCCGGCCCTCTACCAGCTGGGCGGCGGGTCCCAGACCTCGCTCAATTCCGACGGCACCATCAGCATCACCCAGGGCAACCCCAACCTGAAGCCGACGGAATCGGTCAATTACGACCTGTCGGGCGAATGGGTCCTGGATACCGGCACCCACCTGATGGCCGGCGCCTTCTACAAGGCGCTGTCGCATTACCTCTATGACCGCGGCACCGACTATCACGCGTCGGCCGTGGCGCAGACGGGGGTGTCCAGCATCTCCCAGCCGGTGAACGGCGGCAGCGGCCATGTCTATGGCATCGAGCTGACGGCGAACCAGGAACTGCGCACACTGGCGCCCGGCGCCCTGGACGGCTTCAGCCTGGGGGGCAACCTGACGCTTCAGCAGGCGGCCGTTCACCTGAACAGCAGCGGCATCGAGGACACGTCCCCCATGCAGGGCACGCCCCACGTGCTGTTCAACGCCTCGCTGTCCTATGACAGGGGGGGCTTCGACACCACCCTGTCCTACCGCTACAGCGGCGACAGCCTGGTCCGCTATCGCTTCGGCACCTTCGGCGGCAACGCCTTGAATGAATGGCTGCGCGCCACGCAGCGGCTGGACCTGTCGGCCGGCTACACCTTCGCCACGGGCCTGCAGGTGGGCTTCGCCGTGCAGAACCTGCTGGACGACTACAGCTACTACCGCACCATCGGCCGCACGGCGAACGCCATCCCGGAAATCGTGGAGCCCGGCCGCAGCTATATGTTCAACGCGACCTACACCTACTGATCCCACCTTGGCCTGATCCAACCTTGGCTGATGGAAGGCGCGCGGGCCCGAGGGCCTGTGCGCCTTCCTGCCATTTCGGGGCCGTCATTGTGGAGGCGTCACTGGCCGCATGGCTCACGCTGCAATGCAGCATGACAACGCTTACCCATTTTCGGCGATGCTAGGGGCACATCGTTCAGCCGCTGTTGTTTCCTCCGGAGTGCCCTCCCGTGCCCTTGCCCCTGCTCGCCCTCGCCATCGCCTCCTTTGGCATCGGCACGACCGAGTTCGTGATCATGGGCATGTTGCCGGACCTGGCCCAGGATTTGGGCGTCAGCATCCCCCAGGCCGGCATGCTGGTCACCGCCTATGCCTTGAGCGTGGTGGTGGGCGCGCCCGTGCTGGCGGTCGCCACGGCCCGCCTGCCGCGCAAGAGCGCGCTGATCGGCCTCATGGGCATTTTCATTCTCGGCAATCTGTTCTGTGCGCTGGCCCCCAGCTATGGCCTGCTGATGGCGGCCCGCATCGTCACCGCCCTGTCGCACGGCACCTTCTTCGGCGTGGGTGCCGTGGTGGCCGCCGGTCTGGTGCCGCGGCACAAGCGCGGCCAAGCCATCTCGTTGATGTTTTCCGGCCTGACGCTGGCCAACGTGCTGGGCGTGCCGCTGGGCACGGCCCTGGGGCATGAGTTGGGCTGGCGCGCCACCTTCTGGGCGGTGGTCGCTATCGGTATCGTCGCCGCCTCGGCGCTGGCCCTGTGGCTGCCCCGCGGCCTGCCTGGCAGCAGCGGCGGCAGCCTGCTGGGCGAATTCCGCGTGCTGGGCCGCCCCCAGGTGGCCATGGCCATGATGATCAGCGTCATCTCCTCCGCCAGCCTGTTCAGCGTGCTGACCTACATCACCCCGCTGCTGGAGCATGTCACGGGCTTCACGCCCGATCAGGTGACCTATGTCCTGTTGCTGTTCGGCGTGGGGCTGACGGTGGGCAACCTTCTGGGGGGGCGCCTGGCGGATTGGAAGATGATGCCCGTGGTGATGACCACCTTCGGCCTCATCGCCCTGATCCAGGTGGCCTTGGTGTGGACCAGCGCCACGCCGATGGGCGCGGTTCCGACCCTGGTACTGTGGGGCATCGCCGCCTTCTGCGTCGGCTCGCCGCTGCAGATGCGGGTGGTGGACCAGGCGCGCGGAGCGCCCAACCTAGCCTCCACCCTGAACCAGGGGGCGTTCAACATGGGCAATGCCCTGGGCGCCTGGTTCGGCGGCATCGCCATCGACCATGGCGTGAGCTACGTCCACCTGCCCTGGCTGGGTGCCGGCCTGGCCATCTGCGCGCTGACGCTGACCGCCATCGCCGCCGCGACCGACCGGGGCCAGCCCCAGTCTGGTGAAGAGGGGGAGCAAGCGTGCGCCGGCTACGCCCATTGACACGTGGCGCGCCCTTACACCCTACCGCGCACATCCTTTGATTGCGGGCCGTTTACGCCGACGGGCCCCTTTAACCAAATTCCGCTGCCCACACTTGCGCCAGATCAAACTTGGCGCGGCGCCCTGCCCTGATCGGCAAACCGCCGAAAGCGTTAACTCTTCTTTTACCCGTTTCAGCCCCTTCATTATACATTCATAGGAAACGCATCAATCCAGTAAACCCCCTTTCAGGAAGCGAGACTTGGGAATGACCATTCGTCAGAAATTGCTTGGCATGGTTGGTTTACTGGCATTGTTAACATGTTTACTTGCCATTCAGCGCGCCGTTCAGGCGATTGACAACCTGGCGGCGGCCCGTCGTGTTTCGGTGGCCGAAGGGGCGGCATCGGCGGTGCTGGAAGCGGCCACGCGGATGGCGGTGGAGCGCGGGCTGACCAACGTCCTGCTGTCGTCGGCCACAGTGGACCCGGCCGCACGCAAGGCGGCCGCCGACGCCCGCGACGCCGCCGTGCGGGAGGGGCAGTCCGCCCTGGCCCAGGCAGAGGCCGCGGGACTGGACGCGAAGGTCGCCCGCACCGCCTGGCAGGCGCTGGACACGGCGCGTCAGGCGGCTTGGCAAGCGGTGGACCAAGCGGGTCCCCGGGACGCGGCCGCCTGGTTCGGACCGGCCACCCGAGCCATCGATGCCATGCTGGCGTTCAAGGACCGCATCGGCGACGCCCTGCCCGCCTCGGCCGACACCCGCCTGGTCGACACCTTGGCCCTGGCGGCCGATCTGGCGCAGCTCAGCGAGCAGATTGGGCGCGAACGCGGCCTGCTGGCGGGCGTGCTGGCGGCCGGCAAGCCCTTGTCGCCCGCCCAGATGGAAAGCCTGGGCCGCGCGGAAGGCGCCGCCGCACAAAGCGCGGCCTCCGTCGGCGCGAGGGCGGCACGGCATGGCGCGGACTTCGTCGCGGCGACCGCCGCCACCGAAGACGCGCTCAAGGGCATCAACGACACGATCAGCAGCATCGTCGCGGCATCCAACCAAGGGACAGCCTATCCCACTGACGGCAAAAGCTGGTTCGCATCGGCGACGGAGGCCATCGGCAAGGCCGTCGCGGCCCGGCACGCGGTCGAGGAGCTGGTACGGGATCACATCCGGGCCTTCGGGCGGACTGCTTGGCTGAACCTGATGTTCAGCCTGGGCCTGGCCGGCGGGTGCGTCCTGGTCGTGCTGGTCACCTTGTGGGTGGTGGCGCGACAGTTGCTGCGCCCCCTGGACACCCTGCGCCAGGTCATCGCCCGGCTGGCCACCAAGGATTATGCCGTGGAGGTTCCATTCTGCGACCGCGCCGATGAGGTGGGCGAGATCGCGGGGGCCGTCGCCATCCTACGCACCAACGCCATGGCGGCCGACACGCTGGCCGCCCAGCAACTGGCCGAGGAACGGGCCAAGGAAGCCCGGCGCCAGCGCCTGGAAGCGGCCACGCGGGAGTTCGCGGCCTCCATCGACAAGGTGGTGCGGGGCTTCTCCGGCGCCGAACAATCCCTGCGCGACGCCGCCGGCAGCCTCACCGTCTCCGCCGACGACACCATGGCCCTGTCCAACAATGTGGCCGGTGCCGCCGAGGAGACCTCCGCCAACGTGCAGACGGTGGCGGCGGCGGCCGAGCAGTTGAGCCAGTCCATCACCGAGATCTCCCGGCAAATGAGCGATGCCGCCAGCACCGCCAACAAGGCGGTTGAGGAAGCCTCGGTCACCAAGCGGTCCATCGACGGATTGGCCGCCGCCGCCCAGCGCATCGGGCAGGTGCTGGACCTGATCCAGGCCATCGCCAGCCAGACCAACCTGCTGGCTCTGAACGCTACCATCGAAGCCGCCCGCGCCGGTGATGCGGGCAAGGGCTTCACGGTGGTGGCCAGCGAGGTCAAGGCCCTGGCCGGGCAGACGGGCAAAGCCACGGAGGAGATCCAGTCGCAGGTGGACGCGATCCGGGGGGAAACCGCCCTGGCCGTGGCCGCCATCGACGGCATCGCCGCCACCATCGCCCACATGAACGAGATCACCACCGGCGTGGCCTCGGCGGTGGAGGAACAAGGGGCGGCGACACGGGAAATCGCCCGTAACGTGCAGGAGGCGTCCATCGGCACCCGTGCCGTTTCCGCCAACATCGTGGGCGTGCGCGAGGCGGCGGATGGCACGGGGGCCGCGACCGGCAGCGTCATCGCCTCCTCCGACCTGCTGGGTAAGGAGGCCGATACCCTGCGCGCCGTGGTCAGCCGCTTCCTGGACGCGGTCAAAGCGGCCTGAAACTACTCTCCCAAAAAAAATTTAGCGCCGCCGGAATAATTCGGCGGCGCCGGCGTCCACCTCGGTAAGGGCCCACCACCGGGCCCATCCATCCCCCATGGATCAGAGGGACGCCGGCCCATGCCAGCCTCATACACGATCAAGGACATCCTTCGCCGCGGCGGTCTGCTGCCGCTGCTGGCCATCGGCGCCGTGGCCGGCGGCGCCACCGCCGCCTTCGCCTTCGCCGGCGGCTGGCTGACGCCAGGCCACCTGCACCCGGCACAAATCGTCAATGCCCTGGAGGGGCATGACGGCCGGCATGAAGGATTTCGCCGCGCCCATGCCAAGGGCCTGTGCGTGGTGGGCCATTTCGACGGCAACGGCCAAGGCTTGGCCCTGAGCAAGGCCAGCCTGTTCCGGCACGCCACCACGCCGGTCATCGGCCGCTTCTCCCTGGCGGGCGGCGTGCCCAACGCGGGTGACGGCCGTGTCACCTTCCACAGCCTGGCGCTGAAGTTCGACCTGCCGGGCGGGGAGCAATGGCGGATGGCGCTGAACCACGTGCCGGTCTTCCCTGTGGCCACCCCGCAGGCCTTCCTGGATTTCCAGCTGGCGACCACGCCCGACCCCGCCACCGGCAAACCCGCCCCCGCCAAGGTGCAGGCCTATATGGCCCGGCATCCGGAAACCAAGGCCTTCGTCGACTACATGGCCAAAGCCCCCCTGCCCGACAGCTTCGCCAACGCCAGCTACAACAGCGTCAACGCCTTCCGCTTCACCAATGACCAGGGCCAAAGCCGGCTGGTGCGCTGGATTTTCACGCCCGAGGCGCCCTTTGGGGAGCTGGACAAGACGACGCTGGCCAGCCTGCCGCGCGACTTCCTGTTCGATGAGGTGGCGGGGCGGTTGGCGCAAGGGCCCCTGGTCTGGCACCTGTCCATCATCCTGCCCAACGCGGGCGACCCCACCGATGACGCCACCAAGGCCTGGCCGGACGATCGCCAGCGGGTGGAGGTCGGCACCCTGACCATCGACCGCGCGGTGACCGAGGATGAGGGCCCCTGCCGCGATGTGAACTTCGATCCCACCATCCTGCCGGCGGGGGTGGCACCCTCCGACGATCCGCTGCTGGCCGCGCGGTCTTCCGTCTACGCCGTGGGCTACACCCGACGCACAGGTGAGCCGGCGGCCCCCAGCGCCCTGGCCAACGACAAGGCCTTCCCCGCCCCCGTTTCCGGCCAGTCCGCCGCCAAGGAGCCCGCGCAATGACCTCGACCACCTTCAGCGGCCCCGCTCGCCTGCTGCACTGGATCATGGCCGTCCTGATCATCGCCATGCTGTTCATCGGCGTGGCCATGGTCGCCACCGTGGGCACCAGCCACAACTGGCTGGTGCCGTTGCACAAGTCCGTGGGCGCCACGCTGCTGGTGCTGGTGCTGGCCCGTCTGGCTGTGCGCGCCATCCACCGGCCCCCGCCGCTGCCGGCGGAGATGCCCGGCCCGCAAAAGGCCATCGCCCATCTGTCGCACCTGGTGCTGTACGCCCTGATGATCGCCCTACCGCTGGTGGGCTGGTCCATGCTGTCGGCCGGTGGCTATCCCATCACCGTCTTTGGGGCGCTGCACCTGCCGCCGCTGCTGTCGCCGGACCGGGCGCTGTACGCCACCTTGCGCCACCTGCACACCTATCTGGCGTACACTTTGTTCCTTACGGTGATCGCCCACTTGTCCGCTGCCTTGATGCATGGCCTGCTGTTCAAGGATGGCGTGTTCCAGAGCATGGCGGCCTGGCGCACCCGGCGCTGACCGCGGAAACCTGGACCCAGGGGCATGGCCATGAAGGATATGATGCTGCTGGTCGAGCCGCTGATACCGGCGTTGCGGCGGTATGCGCGGGCGCTGGTGAAGAACCACGCCACGGCGGACGACCTGGTGCAGGACTGCCTGGAACGCGCCGTGAGCCGCTGGCACCAGCGGCGGGCGGATGGTGACGCCCGCACCTGGCTGTTCACCATCCTGCACAACCTGGCCGTCAGCCATATCCGCCAGAACCGCCGGCGCGGCGGCCATGTCGCGCTGGACGCCGGGATCGACGAGGCCATGATCGCCCGCCCCGCGACGCAGGAAGACGCCCTGCACCACGCCGACGTGATGCGGGCGCTGCACACCCTGCCGGAGGAGCAGCGCAGCGTGCTGCTGCTGGTGTCGGTCGAGGACCTGACCTATGCCGAGGCGGCACGGGTGCTGGACATTCCCATCGGCACCGTCATGTCCCGCCTGGCCCGCGCACGGGAGAAACTGTCGCAGAAGATGGAGGGGACGCCGCCCTATGAAACGACCAAAAGCGGCGCCACCATTCATCGCCCCGCTTTCGGCGCGGGAATCTTCAGGAGAGTGAAATGACCGCCGGCCGCCCCATCACCGAGGAAGATCTGCACGCCTATGTCGATGGCGCCCTGGACGCCCGGCGGCTGGCGGAGGTGGAGGCGTACCTGTCCACCCACGCCGACGCCGCCCACCGGGTGGCCGCGTACGCTGGCCAGCGCGCCACCCTGCGCGCCGCCCTGGCCCCCATCGCGGAGGAACCGGTGCCGGACCGGCTGAACCTCGCCCACCTGATCGAGGCGCGGCGGCATGAGCGGGCGCGGTCCTGGCTTTCCCCCGCCGGCGCCGGGCCCTGGCGCAGCATGGCCGCCGCCGTCGCCCTGGTGCTGGTCGGCGGGGTGGGTGGCTGGTCCATGCATGGGATGACCGCCGGCAGGGCGCCCATGACCCCGGTGGCCATGCTGACGCAAGAGGCGATGGACAATTATCGCGTTTATGCCGCCGACAGGACGCGGCCGGTGGAGATGTCCGCCAGCGACCAGGAGCAGTTGCTGCAATGGGTGTCGCAGCGCCTGGACCGCAAGGTGGCCGTGCCCGACCTGTCGGCCGCCGGCTATCGCTTCATGGGCGGGCGTCTGGTCGCCACACCACATGGGCCTGGCGCCATGTTCTTTTATGACGACAGCGCCGGCAACCGCATCGCCATGCTGGTCCGTCCCATGAAACTGGACGGCGACGCCCCCATGACCGAGCACCGGAAGGACGCCGTGGGCGGCGTGACCTGGGCCAACAGCGGACTGGGCTACAGCCTGGTGGCCGACGCCCCGCCACAAGCGCTGCACCCCCTGGCGGACGAAGCCCGACGGCAGTTGCGCGCCAAGATTTGAGATTCCGCGGCCAGGGCGGCGAACCAAACGCCGCCTCAAGTCTTATAGGGGGTGGGCCAGGAGGTCGCCCCGATGACCGATCACATCCGCAAACACATCGAACTGAAGGCGCCGGTGGACCGGGTCTGGCGGGCGCTGACCGATCCTGAGGAATTCGGCGCCTGGTTCCGGGTGAAGCTGGACGCCCCCTTTGTGCCTGGCCGGGAGGCCACGGGCCGCATCACCCACCCAGGCTATGAGCATGTACGGTGGCAAGCCACCGTCGTTCGAATGGAAGAACCGCGCCTGTTCTCCTTCACCTGGCATCCCTACGCCGTGGATCCGGAAAAGGACTATTCCACCGAAACCCCCACCCTGGTGGAATTCACGCTGGAGGAGCGTAACGGCGGTACCCTGCTGACCATCACGGAAAGCGGCTTCGACACCCTGCCCGACAACCGGCGCGTCGAGGCGCTGCGCATGAATGAGGGCGGGTGGACGGTGCAGGCCCATAATATTCGCGCCCATGTCGACGGTCCCGTGCAGGACTGACCCGGCTTCCCGGAAATATCACGAAGCCACCAAAAAAAAGATCAGGCGCCGGGAATAAATCCCGTTGGCTGGCGTCTTATCGGCATCCCCAATCGGGAATGACCCATTATTCCCCCCAATGCCGAAATAAAGGAGCTCAGGCCATGATCGCCCGGAATCCGTCCCTGATGAGCAAAGTCGCCGCCGCCCTCGTGGTGGGCACTCTTTCCCTAGCCCCGTCGGCCTTCGCCGCGCCGCCGGCCGTGACGGTCAGCGTGGTCGCCAATGCCGTGCGGCACGCCTGCCAGCAGACGCTGGGCCTGACGGTCAATGACACCGATTACGCCGCCTGCATCACCACCCTGACCCAGGCGGCGACCAACGCTCAGATCCACGACCCGTCCCCGATGCCAGACAGCCGGGCCTGCGCCGAAGTCGGCACGGCACCGGGCAGCGCCGATTTCGCGCGGTGCGTCGCCAACCTGGACGGCGCCCTGGACCAAGCCCGGCTGGCCCCGAACTGACGGTGGTAAGCCCAAGACCCCATCGGCCCGCACCAAGAAGGGTGCGGGCCGATGCTCACATCAGCACATGCGCCTTGGGTTGCGGCAGGGGCGGCAGATCGGTTTCCCCCAGCGCCTCGCGCAGGTTGATCTCCATGGTGTCGGCCAGCGCCTCGATGGGCAGGGCGTTGGCCTGGGTCCCGAACGGGTCCTCCAACTCATCCCCCAGGGCATCGAGACCGAAGAAGGTGTAGGCCACCAGGGCGGTGATGACCGGCGTGCCCCAGTGCAACACGTCCGCGAAACCGAAGGGCAGCAGGAAACAGAACAGATAGGCGGTGCGGTGCAGCAGCAGGGTGTAGGCGAAGGGCACCGGCGTGTTGCGGATACGCTCACAGGCCGCCAGGACGGCCGACATGCGGCCCAGCGTCCCGTCCAGGACGCCGTACTGGATATCGCTGAGGTGACCATCCGCCAGCAGGTCCGCCAGCACCTGGCCCATCTGACGCAGCAGATAGTCCGGCCGGTTGCGGGATGCCTCAAACCCCGCCAACTGGCTCGCCGACAGGAAGCGGCGGGGCTTGGTCATGTCGCCGCCCGGCCGCAGATGGCAGACGCAAGCGTGGCCGAAGGCCATGGCCAGGCGCAACAGTTGACGCCGCGCGGCCCTGGGCTCCCTCTCCTCATGGCCATCCCTCTCCAGGATCAGGGTCTGCCGGCCCAAGTCGCGCACGGTGGTGAGCAGTTGCCCCCAATCCTTGCGCGCCTCCCACCAGCGGTCATAGCAGGCGTTGTTGCGGAAGCCGAGGAAGACCGACAGCGCGATGCCCAGCAGGGCGAAGGGCGCGCCGTTGAAGGCGGGCGCCCAGCCGGGATGGCTGCCCCGCACCCAGACCACCAGGATAGACAGCGCGAGGATCACCAGCACCTGCGGCAGGATACGCAAGATGATGGAGCCGCGCAGGATGAAGAACAGCCGCAGCAGGCCGGGCCGGTCCCGGACGATCATGGCGCCACTTCCCTCAACAAGGGCCACCGGCCTTGTGGGTTGAAGGGGCTGGCGGCGTTGTGGACCATGCGCCCGCGGCACCGCCAAATCCAAACGCAAAATCAGGCGGCTGGCATCCGCCAGGCGGCCGCCTGGCCCAGCGGCAACAAAAACATCAAAAGACCGCAAGGCCGTTCAAATACTCACAGAAATAACATCAGTGAATTTTCCAGAAACAGCAGGACTGTCCAATCCCGCCGCGATCGCTGCCTATACAACGGACGCACGGGCTTGTGCGGTGGACACCGCGCGGGGCCCTTCACCGGACCGTCAAGGAGATCATGATATGTTGAAGTCTTCCGCCGCCCTGCTCACCCTGGGCCTGCTGACCCTGGGCATGCAGCCGGCCCTGGCCGCCGACACCATGCCGACCATCACGATCCATCCGTCCATCGATCGTGCCTGCCAGGACGCCCTGCACGTCGGCCCCAACGACAGCCTCTACGCCGCCTGCGTCGCCAGCTTGAAGGACACCCTGAGCGCCACCAAGAAGATGCATGCGGAGCGCTGCCAGACCGCCTGCAGCGAGGCCGGCCTGACCGAAGGCTCCCCCGCCTTCGACCGCTGCGTCGCCAACCTCAACGGCGCCTTGGCCCAGGCTCAGCTCAGCGGCAACTGAGCCGTGGCGCCGAGCTGACCGGGGGTGGCACGCCCAATCATCAAGGACGCGGCTGCTGCTGGGTGATGCAGTGGATGCCGCCGCCGCCGCGCACGATGTCCAGTGCCGGGACCTGGACGATCTGGCGGTCGGGGTAGAGGCGGCTGAACAGCTTGGCGGCCTCCGCGTCCATGGGGTCCTCGAAGGCGGGCAGGACCACGCCGCCGTTGGCCAGGTAGAAATTGGTGTAGGACAGGGTCAGGCGCACGCCATCCTGTTCCTGGCGCGCCGGCGTGCGCAGGGTGACGATGTCCAATTCCCTGCCCTGCGCATCCGTCGCCATGGACAGCCGCTCGATATTGTCCTGGAAGGTGTCGAAGTTGGGATCGTCCGGATCGTCCGTGGTCATGGCCAGCACCAGGCCGGGCCGGATGAAGCAGGCGATCTCGTCTATGTGGCCGTCGGTCTCATCCTGCTCATACCCCCGGCCCAGCCAGATGATCTGGCGCACACCCAGGAAGTCGCGCAGATGCCCCTCGATCTCGCCCCGGGTTAGGCCGGGATTGCGGTTGGGGTTCAGCAGGCATTCCTCGGTGGTGATCAGGGTGCCCTCACCATCCACATGGAAGGAGCCGCCCTCCATGATCAGCGGCGCCTTGAAGCGGGGAAGTCCCAGGCCCTTCAGGATTTCCGCCGCCACCTGGGTGTCGGCCTGGAAATCCTCATAGTTGCGGCCCCAGGCGTTGAAGTCCCAGTCCACGCCGCCGATGCCGCCCTTGCCGTCAATGACGAAGCTGGGGCCGTTGTCGCGCAGCCAGCTGTCCGACAGGGGCACCGGAATGGCGCTGACCGGCGCGCCCGAACACAGGATGGAGGCGTCGGCCACCTCCCCCGGCGGGACCACCATGGTCACCGGCTCGAACTGCGCGATGGCCTTGGCCACGGCGGCGTAGGCCTGGCGCGCGGCGTCCAGCCCGTTGGGGAAGGTCTCCGCCCGGTTGGGCCAAGCCATCCAGCAGCGGTCGTGCGGGTGCCACTCAGCGGGCATGACAAAGCCCGCCGCAGCGGGGGAACCGGGGGTGTAGGTCATGGCGTCCGATCCTCCACCGCCCCGGATCGGGGCGGTTGCAAAGAATAGTATTCCGCCTGTGCTACAGGCTGGCAATCAGCGCTTTGGATGAGAGGGCTAGACCCGCCCCGCCTGGCTTTCCTCACGCTCTCGGATGCGGGCGCGGCGGGCTTCCAGGAAGCCGGCCAGGGCGATGCCGGTGGCCACCACCGCCACCACGATGGTGGCCAGCGCGTTGATTTCCGGCTTAAGCCCCAGGCGGATGGACGAGAACACGATCATCGGCAAGGTGGTGGAACCGGGGCCGGAGACGAAGCTGGTGATGACCAGGTCGTCCAGCGACAGGGTGAAGGCCAGCAGCCAACCGGAGACGATGGCGGGCGCGATGATGGGCAGGGTGATGACGAAGAACACCTTGGCCGGGCGGGCGCCGAGATCCATCGCGGCCTCCTCCAGCGACACGTCCATGCTGACCAGGCGCGACTGGATGACCACGGCCACGAAGGACATGGTGAAGGTGATGTGGGCCAGGATGATGGTCAGCACCCCGCGCCCCGCCGGCCAGCCAACCAACTGTTCGGCGCTGACGAACAGCAGCAGCAGGGCCAGGCCCATGATCACCTCAGGCATCACCAGGGGGGCGGAGATCATGCCGGCGAACAGCGCCCGGCCGCGGAACGCGCCGAACCGGGCCAGCATCAGCCCCGCCAGCGTGCCCAGCACCACGGCGCCGCAGGCGGTGGCGAAGGCGATGCGCAGGGACAGCCACGCCGCCTCCAGCATCTGGCTATCGGCCAACAGCTCATGATACCAGCGCAGGGAAAAGCCTGTCCAAACGGTGAGTGAGCGATTGTCGTTGAAGGAATAGACCACCAGCAGGACGATGGGCAGGTACAGGAAGGCCAGCCCCACGCCCAGCAGGACCATCGGCAAACGGGACTTTCTCATCACGCGGCCCCCTTGTCCTGGTCCCGGCCCTGGAAGTGCTGGAAGATCATGATGGGGCCCACCAGGAAGGCCAGCAGGGCGATGGCCACCGCCGAGGCGGACGGCCAGTCACGGCTGTTGAAGAACAGGTTCCACAGCTCCCGCCCGATCATCAGCGTGTCGGACCCGCCCAGCAGCGAGGGGATGACGAACTCACCCACCGCCGGAATGAACACCAGAAGCGAGCCGGCGACGATGCCCGGCAGCGACAGCGGCAGGGTGATGGTCAGGAACGACTTCCACGGCCGGGCGCCCAGGTCGGCCGCCGCCTCCAACAGCGTGTGGTCCATCTTCTCCAGCGTCGCGTACAGCGGCAGGATCATGAAGGGCAGGTAGGAATAGGTGATGCCGATGTAGACCGCGAGGTCGCTGTACAGGATCTTCAGCGGTTCGTGGATGAGGCCCAGGCCCATCAGCAGGTTGTTCAGCAGCCCCTCGTCCTTGAGGATGCTCATCCAGGCGTACACGCGGATGAGGAAGCTGGTCCAGAACGGCAGAATGATCAACATGAGCAGCGGCCCGCGCCGCTTCTCCGGCGCGGTGGCGATGGCGTAGGCCATGGGATAGCCGATGACCAGGCAGCACAGCGTGGAGACGAAGGCGATCTTCAGCGAGTTCAGGTAGGCCAGCAGGTAGAGGTCGTCATCGAACAGCGCCTGGAAGCCGCTGAAGCGGATATGCAGGTCCAGCCCACCGTCCACCCATTCGACCAGCTTGGTGAAGGGCGGGATGCCCACCGCCGGCTCCGCCACGCTGATCTTGAGCACGATCAGGAAGGGGATGAAGAAGAACAGCACCAGCCAGGCGTAAGGGCCGAGGATGACGCCACCCCGGCCCGTGAGGCCCAGGCGGCGGGTGACGCCCAGGACGCGGTCCTTGAGGGTGCGCGGCGCCACCGGGGGCAGGCCGGCGGCAGCACCGGCCGGAACCGGGGACGACTGGGATGGGTCTTGCGCGGGCACGGCGGCTCCCCTCCCCTCAGTCTGTCAGGACGACGCCGGCGAACGGGCGCCAGCACAACCAGACCTCGTCATCCCAGGTGATGGGCAGCTCGGTCCGCCGGGTGACGTTGGGCGCCGTCGCCCGCACGCGCTTCCCGGACGGAAGGTCGATCTGATAGATGGAGATGTCGCCCAGATAGGCGATCTCGCGCACCACGCCCCGGGTGACATTGCGCCCCGTGTCGGCGTCCGCCGGCCTTTCCTTGGTGATGCTGACCTTCTCCGGCCGGATGGCGACCCAGCAATGGCTGCCCGCCGCCAGGTGGGCGGCGTGGGTGACGTACAGGTCGCAGCCGGCCTCCGCCGAGCGGATGAGGGAGTGGTCGGGCTCCGACTCCACGATGTTGCCCTCGAACACGTTCACCGATCCGATGAACTCCGCCGTGAAGCGGCTGTTGGGGTATTCGTAGATCTCGGTGGGCGTGCCGACCTGGGCGATATGGCCATGGTCCATGACCGCGATGCGCGAGGACATGGTCATGGCCTCCTCCTGGTCATGGGTCACGACCACGAAGGTGACGCCCAGCTTTTCCTGGATGTTCACCAGCTCGAACTGCGTCTGTTCGCGCAGGCGCTTGTCCAACGCACCCAGCGGTTCGTCCAGCAGCAGCAGCTTGGGCTTCTTGACCAGGGAGCGCGCGAGCGCCACGCGCTGCCGCTGGCCGCCGGACAACTGGTGCGGCTTGCGCTTGGCGAAGGGGGTCAGCTTCACCAGCTCCAGCATCTCCGCCACGCGGGTGCGGATCTCGTCCTTGGGCACGCCGTCCTGGCGCAGGCCAAAGGCCACGTTGTTCTCCACCGTCATGTGGGGGAACAGGGCGTAGGACTGGAACATCATGTTGACCGGGCGGTCATAGGGCGGGATGCCCGCCATGTCGACGCCGTCGATGAAGATGCGGCCCTCGGTCGGCTGCTCGAACCCGGCCAGCATGCGCAGCAGCGTCGTCTTGCCGGAGCCCGAACCGCCCAGCAGCGAAAAGAACTCCCCCCGGTAGATCGACAGGCTGACATTGTCCACGGCGGTGAAATCGCCGAAGCGCTTCGTCACCTTCTCGATCTGGACATAGGGCTTGGCCGCCGGATCGTGCCAGGGCTCGAACTTCATGGCGGGGCCTTTGGCGGCCGGGGGCTTGCCAACGGGACCAGAAGCGGCGGGACCGGAAGCGGCCGGCCGGGAACGTGGGTCGGGGGCGTCGGACATGAGGCGGCGGATCACAAGGCTGGAAGTGGGCCGGATGCGGACGTCCGATGGGCGCTTCCTGGTTGGGAACCGCTTGCCCGGAAAAGCGTTCCGAACTTGCTGAATGCCAGGGTGCGTCCCCGCTGTCCACTGGAACTATGGGGTCCGCGACCCGGGGCCGCGCGTTTTTTCGCAACTGCAAATTTGCCCCTAAATGATGGGGCCGCCGGCCAGGGCGCCGGTATAAAAAAGGGGCGCCAGCCCAAAGGCGACGCCCCCTTCCCCTTAAGGGGGGAAATCCGCTCAGCGGCCGGTCTTGATGCGGGTCCAGGTGCGGTTGCGCTCCTGCTCCGCGCGCTGCGCCAACTGCTTGATGGTGAACAGCTTGTCCATCACTTCCTTGGGCGGATAGATGCGCGGGTTGTCCTTGATCTCCGGCTTCAGCAGGGGCAGCGAGGCCGGCACGGCGTTGGCGTAGGAGACGGCGTTGCTGATGCCGGCCATCACCTTGGGGTCCAGCATGTAGTTGATGTAGGCGTAGGCCTCGGCCACGTTCGGCGCCCCCGCCGGGATGGCCAGGGTGTCGAACCACAGCTGGGCGCCTTCCTTCGGGATGGCGTAGTCGATCTTGACCTTGCCGCCGGAGCGGGCCTGCGCCTGCAGCACATCGCCGGAATAGCCGATGGCTACACAGGCGTCGCCGCTGGCCAGCGGATCGATGACGGAGGGGACGAAGGTCTTGATGTAGGGGCGGATGCTGGACATCAGCTCCCCGGCCTTCTTGACGTCGTCCGACTTCTCGCTGCTGGGCGGCAGGCCCAGATAGTTCAGGACGGAGGGCAGGATGTCGGCCGGGCTGTCCAGCACGACGATGCCGCAGCTGGCCAGCTTCTTGGCGTTCTCCGGATCGAACACCTGCTTCCAGCTGTCGATGGTGGCGGTGCCGAGCGCAGCCTTCACCTTGTCCGGGTTATAGCCGATGCCGACGGTGCCCCACTGGTAGATGGCGGCGTACTCGTTGCCCGGGTCCACCTCCGCCAGGCGCGACATCAGCACGGGGTCCAGGTTCTTCAGGTTGGGAATCTTGGACTTGTCCAGCTTCTGCACCGCCTGCGCCTGGATGAACTTGCGCAGGGTGGGCTGGGCCGTGGGGACGATGACGTCGTACCCGGAATTGCCCGTCAGCAGCTTGGCTTCCAGGGTTTCCAGGTCGGTGTAGACGTCATACTTGGTCTGGATGCCGGTCGCCTTGGTGAAGTCGGCCAGCGTGGTCTCGCCGATATAGTCGGTCCAGTTATAGACGTGGACCGTCCTGCTCTGCGCCCAGGCGGCGCCCGCGACCACCGCCACCAATCCCGCCAACAGCGGCACCAGCTTCTTTTTCATCCACTTCCCCGTTCTTGGAACATCGGCCGGGCCATAAGGCCCTGGGTCGGGGGGCATTTGCACCCCATGCCGCCGGCCCTGTCAAGCCACGGGCAAAGGCACGCGCCTTTTTGGAGACGGCGGATGCCGGCAGCCTATGCCATTCGCGGCAAGCCCCGGAAAACCAAGCGCCTTCGCCCTTGTATCAGGATCAGCTAGGCGTGCCGCGCGCCGCGATCTCACGCGTTTCAGGCGTGAGCGGACGTGCCTCCTTGCCGGCCTGGAACAGGGGTATGGGCTTGGGCTCCTTGGGACGGAACTGGTTGAAGCCGGTCAGCTTGCCGCTGGCCTGTTCCAGGGCCACACGCTCCTGGTCGCGCCGACGCACCTCCTCCGCCGTCTCGCGCGCCTCCTCCTCCGACAGGCCCAGGAACTCCAGCGCGCCCTGGCCGAAAGCCAGCGCCGATTCCAGGGTCTCGCGCACCTGCAGGTCCACCCCGGCCGCGATCAGGTGCAGGGTGTGCCGGCGGTCGTAGGCGCGCACCAGCAGGCCGGCGTGGGGGAAGCTGGCCTTCACCAGATCCACGATCTTGTTGGCGGCGTCCTTGTTGTCCACGCACACCGCCACCGCCCGCGCCCGGCCGGCGCCCGAGGCGTGCAGCACGTCCAGGTTGGTGCCGTCGCCGTAATAGATCTGGAAGCCGAAACCGGCGGCCGCCTGGATCATCTCCACATCCGTGTCGATGATGGTGACGTCCAGCCCGCGCGCCAGCAGCGTCTGGCTGACCACCTGGCCGAAACGGCCGAAGCCGATGATCAGCACGGTGCCGTTCAGGCCGTCGGGGCGCGCCAGCCCCTCCGTATCCGGCGCCGGTTCAGGCAGCAGGCTCCACACCAGGCGCACGGTCATGGGCGTCAGCACCATGGACAGGATGACGGTGGCGGTCATGACGGCGTTGACCTGCCCGTCCAGCACGCCCACGGCGGCACCCGCGCCGTACAGCACGAAGGCGAACTCACCCCCTTGCGCGAACAGGGTAGTGCGCTGCAAGGATTCGCGGCCATCGGCGCCGGAAACCCGGGCCACGGCATAGATGCCCGCCGCCTTGGTGATAACGCATCCGGCCAGCACCAGCAGCAGCAGGCGCCATTCCGCCACGACCACCGCCAGGTCCAGCGACATGCCCACGGCCATGAAGAAAAGGCCCAGCAGCAGGCCACGGAAGGGTTCGATATCCGCCTCCAGCTGATGGCGGAAACCGGACCCGGACAGCAGCACGCCCGCCAGGAAGGCGCCCATGGCCATGGACAGGCCCGAGCTTTCCATGAGCAGCGCCGTGCCCAGCACCACGGCCAGCGCCGCCGCCGTCATCGCCTCCCGCACCCTCGACCCGGCCAGCAGGCCGAACAGCGGGTTCAGCACCCAGCGCCCGGCCACCACGACCACGGCCAGGGCGGCGGCGGCCGCCGCCACGCCCACCCAGCTGCCGCGCAAATCGTGGCTGGCCTCCGGCGCCAACAGCGCCACGACGGCCAGCAGGGGCACCACCGACAAATCCTCCAGCAGCAGGATGGACATGGCGCGCTGGCCGAAGGGGGTCGACATCTCCCCTTTCTCCTCCAGCGTCTGGATGATGGCGGCGGTGGAGGATTGGGCAAAACCCATGGCGGCGACGAAGGCCACCGCGGGCGGGAAACCGGCGACCACGCCGGCGACGGTCATCAGCGCGCCGCAGACGGCCGCTTGCGCCACGCCGAGGCCGAAGATCTGGCGCCGCAGGGTCCACAACTTGGCCGGCCGCATCTCCAGCCCAATCAGGAACAGGAACATGACGACGCCCAGTTCGGCGAAGTGCAGCACCGCGGCCGGGTCGGCCAGCACGCCGAAGCCGAAGGGACCTATGGCGAGGCCCGCCGCCAGATAGCCCAGGATGGAGCCAAAGCCCAGCCGCTTGAACAACGGCGCCGCCACCACGCCGGCGCCCAGCACCGCCACGATCTGCACCAGGTCGACGCCGGACGACGTGTCGGTCACGCGGGTTCCCCCCAAATATCACCTGAGGGGATGCCACCCGAACGGCTGGCATTCCCCCACACCAGGGCGGACCCTAACAAGGATGCCGCGGGCGGGGCAAGGCGGGCACCGTTGCCCCACCCGCGGCTGACCAGTAACACGGGCTCAGCGGAAATCCCGTTAGCGGAAACCCAGTCAGCGGAAGTAATGCGGCAGAAAGCGGGAGGCGCCGGTGATGATGGGGCCCACATCCTCGCGGACGCACAGGCCGGCGGCCTCATCCCCCACTATCCAGGCGCCCAGCACCACATGCCGCCCGTCCGACCGCGCCAAGTCCACGGCGCGCTGATAGACCACCGGCCCCTGCCCGTAGCCGCCAGCGGTGCGCGCCACCTCCTGCCCGTCGCGGATCAGCCGAATGTTGGCGCCTTCGCGCGCCTGCATGGGCTTGGCGATCCAGTCCGGCCCCACGGCCGCGGCGGAGAAGCCGGCGGGCAGCAGGTTGGGATGGCCCGGGAACAGGTCCCACAGCACGGTCAGGATGGCCTTGTGCGACAGCAGCATCTTCCATGGCGGCTCCACCACCGTCATGTCGGCAGTCGGGAGGTGGGCGCCGAAGCGCTCGGCCGCCAGCCATTCCCAGGGATAGAGCTTGAACCACAGGCCCAGCGGCCGGCGCTGCTCATCGACGAAGCGCTTCTTGCCCTTGTCCCAGCCCACCTGGGTGATGGGCAGATGGGTGGCGTTCAGGCCGGCCTGGCGCGCCGTATCCACCAGATACTCCACCGTCCGCAACTCCTCCTCATAGTCGGCGTAGGACGACAGGTGGACCAGGGCGCCGGGCGGCTGGCGCCGGCCGATTTCCCGCCAGCGCGCGATCAGCCGCTCATGGATGGAGTTGAACTGGTCGGCGTCGGGCAGCACGTCACGCAGCCAGAACCACTGCACCACCGCCGATTCGATGAGGGTGGTGGGCGTGTCGGCGTTGTATTCCAGCATCTTGGGCTCGGCCACATCCTCCCGGTCCGGGTTGAAGGCCAGGTCGAAGCGGCCATAGAGGGCGGGATCGCCCCGCCGCCAACTCTCGATGACATAGGCGCGGTAGGCCAGGCTGAGGCCGAAGCGGTCCATCAGGGCCGGCGTCGCAACGATGGCCGCCACCGCCTCAAGACACAGCTGGTGCAGTGTGTTGGCGGCGGCCTCCAGATGGTCGATCTCCGCCGCGGTGAAGGCATAGGCGGCGCTCTCGTCCCACCACAGACCGTCCTCCCCGCCGGGCGGCAAGCCCAGCGAATGGTAGGTCAGGCCCTGGGCTTCGATGCGCCGGGTCCAATCGGGGCGGGGCGTGCAGGAAACACGGTCCATGATGGGGCTCCCCTACTCGCCACCCCCGCCGCCACCGTGTCCGCCCCCACCCTCGCCGCCACCGCCATGGGCCGCGGCGCTTTCACCGAAGCCACCGGTTTCGACGCCGCCGGACTTGGAACTGGAGATGGAGCCCCCACCCCCGCCATGGCCACCGCCCGTGCCGCCAGAGCGGCAGTCGGCCTGCTGTTGGTTCTGGTTGGCCTTGCAATCCTGATCATGCTTTGAATCACACCCGCCCAGCGACAACGTCGTCGCGGCGGCCAGGGCCGCCAACGTGATGTGGTGACTGCGTTTCATGGATTTGGTTCCCAAAGGGTTGGCACCGGGGTGCCCCCATCAGCCGGCTCACGTCGAAAGCCTAGTTCGTTCGAAAGCAAGTTCGTTCGAAACCCCGTCCGTCGGGGCAACCCCGCGCGATGAAGGGTGCTCCGGCCCGCATCTTTGCACCAATGGCGCCATAACATGTCTGTCCACGCATAATTGTGCGAGACACGGGTTATGCCCGCGACCCGGGAAGGATCGCTGCGCCCTTGACGGCCCGGCCCCGGTGGCGGCACATCCGGCCCATCGCTGTCTTCCCATGGTGCCCTTCCCCATGTTCTGGCGTCCCATGGCGGTGGCCGACCTGCCGTCCGTCTTCACCCTGGCCTGCGCCATCCATGTCGACTTCTTCGAGGCGTTCGAGGTCATGGCCGACAAGCTTGCGGCCTATCCCGCCGGAGGCCTGACCCTGGCGCGCTCCGAAGGCGGCATCGGCGGCTATGTGCTCAGCCACCCCTATGCCCGGGACCGCGTGCCAAAACTGAACCAGATGCTGGGCGGGCTGCCAGCGGAGGCCGACATCTATTACATCCACGACGTCGCCATCGACGCCGCCGCCCGCGGCCAAGGACATGCGGATGCAGCCGTGGAGATACTGACCGAGCACGCCCGCAGCGCCGGTTTCACCGAAATGCGGCTACTGTCGGTCAACAATTCCACGGCGTTCTGGTCGCGGAAAGGTTTTGCGGCCATACAAGAAACGTCCGTTGACGTGTCCAGTTATGGCGAGGATGCCGTCTATATGGGCAAATTACTTTAAATTGTTCCATCTTAAGTAATAACGGCGATGCCGATATAGCAGATCACGCCCAGCCGAAAGTCAGGGTATAGCCTGCCCGCGAGAATGGCGCGGCATCGTGCCGCACCCCTTACCGGCTGGTGGTTTGCCTCATGCCTTTCCTGAAATCGCTGCGCGGCATCAGCGGCCGCATCCTGGTCGTCCCCGCCCTGGCCTTTTTCACGCTGGCGGCGCTGGGCGCGTACATGGTGATCAATTCCAATCGCACCATCCTGGAGGAGCGCCAGGCCCGCGCGCGCATCGCCACCGAGGGGGTGGTGAGCATGATCGAGGTGCTGGAGAAGAAGGCGCAGGCGGGTGAAATCCCCGAGGACAAGGCCAAGGCCCTGGCCATCGACGTGGTACGGGGCTTCCGCTATGACGGCAACCACTACGCGATCATCCATGACCTGACCGGCATGACCCTGGCGAACGGCCAGGGCCCCGCGACCGAGGGCAAGCGCAACCTGGACGCCACCGACGCCAATGGCGTCCATTACGCCCAGGAAATGCTGGATCGCGCCAAGGACGGCGGCGGCTTCAACTATTACGTCTGGCCCCCCAAGGTCGGCGCGCCGCCGGCCCGCAAGGTGACCTATTCCAAGGGCACGGCCCGCTGGCAGTGGGTGGTGTCGTCGGGCATCTATCTGGACGATGTGGAGGCAGCGGCCCGGAGCAGCACGGAGCGCACGGCGGGCTTGGTGGCGACACTGGCGCTGCTGACCCTGGGCCTGGCGCTATGGCTGAGCCGCAGCATCACCGGGCCATTGTTCCGTCTGGCCAACGCCACCAACCGAATGGCCGACGGCGACCTGGCGACTCCCGTCCCGGCCGTGGACCTGAAGGATGAGATCGGGACGCTGGCCCAGGCCATCCTGGTGCTGCGCGACCGTTCCGCCGACGCCGTGCACCTGCGCCAGCGACAGGAAGGCATGAAGGAAGAGGCGGAGCGGGAGCGCAAGGCGGCACTGTCCCGCCTGGCCCAGGACTTCGAGGGCAGCGTCATGCAGGTGGTCGACGGCATCGCCACCGCCACGACGGAGATGGCCACCGGCGCCAATGCCGCGGCCACAGCCGCCGCCCAGGCCGAAAACCAGACGACGTCGGCCGCCGCCGCCGCGGAGCAGACCAGCGCCAACGTTGCCACGGTGGCGGCCGCCACGGATCAGCTTAGCGCCTCCATCACCGAGATCGCGCGCCAGATCAGCCAGTCGTCGGCCATCGCCGCCGACGCCGTGGAGGAAGTGGGCCGCACCAGCACCGCCATGGGCGAGCTGGCGGCCTCCGCCGCGCGGGTGGGCGACATCGTGGCGCTGATCACCGGCATCGCGGGCCAGACCAACCTGCTGGCCCTGAACGCCACCATCGAGGCGGCCCGGGCGGGCGAGGCCGGCAAGGGCTTCGCCGTCGTCGCCAGCGAGGTGAAGAACCTGGCGACCCAGACCGCCAAGGCGACGGAGGAAATTCAGGCCAAGGTCGCCGAAATCCAGGGCATGACCGACACGGCGGTGGACGCCATCGCCGGCATCGGCCAGACCGTGAACCGCATGAACGAGATCACGTCCGCCGTCGCGGCGGCGGTGGAGGAGCAAGGGGCGGCCACGGCGGAAATCGCCGGCAACGTCCAGCAGGCCGCGACCGGCACACAGCAGGTTTCCGGCAACGTCGCCGCCGCTCGCCGGGCGGTCAGCGAAACCGGCGAGGTCGCGCACACCGTGCGCCACGCCGCCGGCGAGCTGTCGACGGAGGCGGAGCGGCTGCGCGGCCAGGTGCACGCCTTCCTGGCCAACATACGCTAATACCAAGTAGCGATGATCCTGACCTATGGCCAGGCTCATCGCCCTCAGTCGCCGGCACCGCCATCCGGCGGCTTGGCTTCCGCGCCTTACGGCGCGCGGCGGCAGTCGCCGCCGATACCAAGGAGCGATGAATGGAAATCATCGCTCCTTGGTATAAGCCCCTCCAACAAAGCCGTCACACGTTCAGCAGCAGGTTCTCCCGCTCCCAGCTGGAGATCACCTGCTGGTAGGCGGCATCCTCCGCCTGCTTCACGGCGGTGACGCAAGCGACGAAGCGTTCGCCGAACAGCTCACGCAAGGGGCGGCTGGCGTTCAGCTTGGCCAGGGCGTCGCCCTGGTGGCGGGGCAAGGTGAAGGCCAGGCGATGGGCCGTGCCCTTCACCGGCTCCGTCGGTTCCAGTTCCTGCACCATGCCCAGGTAGCCGCAGGCCAGGCTGGCGGCAATGGCCAGATAGGGGTTGGCGTCGGCGCCGGCCACGCGGTTCTCCACCCGCCGCGCCTCCGGCGGGCTCAGGGGGACGCGAAAGCCGGTGGTGCGGTTGTCCCGCCCCCAATGCACGTTGATGGGCGCATCCGACCCCTGCACCAGGCGGCGATAGCTGTTCACATTGGGCGCCAGCAGAGGCATCGCGCTGGGCAGGTACTTCTGCAGGCCGGCGATGTGGCTCATGAACAGGGGGGTGTCGCCGCCATCCGGCCGGCCGAACAGGTTGCGCCCGGTTTCGGCGTCGACCAGCGACTGGTGGATATGCATGGCGCTGCCCGGTTCGTTCTGCATGGGCTTGGCCATGAAGGTGGCATAGATGCCGTGGCGGATGGCCGCCTCCCGCACCGTGCGCTTGAACAGGAAAACCTGGTCGGCCAGGCTCAGCGCGTCGCCATGGTTGAAGTTGATCTCGATCTGGGCGGCACCGGCCTCATGGCTCATGGTGTCGACGTCAATGTCCTGCTTCTCGCAGTAGTCGTAGACCGCCTCGAAGATGGGGTCGAACTCGTTGACCGCGTCGATGCCGAAGGCCTGGCGCCCGCTTTCCTGCCGACCCGAGCGGCCGACGGGCGGGATCAGGGGATAGTCGGGGTCCTTGTTGACCGCCACCAGGAAGAACTCCAGCTCCGGCGCCACCAAGGGCTTCCAGCCACGCTGGGCATAAAGCTCCAGCACCCGCTTCAGCACCCAGCGCGGGCTGATGTCGACGCTGCCGCCATCGGCGTAGACGCAGTCGCAGATGACGGCGGCGGTAGGCGCGTCGTACCAGGGGACGAGACGCACGCTGCCGGGATCGGGCAGCATGTAGACGTCGGAGTTTTCCGGGTTGGTGACGCTGTTGGGCGGGGTGTCGCCCGTCACGGTCTGGATGAACACGCTTTCGGGCAGGCGCAGGCCCCGGTCGCGCAGGATGCGCAGGAATTTCTCCGCCGGGACGATCTTGCCCCGGGCGATGCCGGACAGGTCGGGGACCAGGCATTCGACTTCGGTGATGCGATTGCCGCGGATGAATTCTTCCAAGACGGACATGGGGTCGTGCACCTCGGTGATGGGGCCGGCCAGGGAGGCGATCACGCGGATGGACCGGGCCCGGGCCGGACGGAATCGGCGGGGACGATCCCATGATATCGGGGCGGGAATGCGGCGCGGCAGCGGCCAAAGCGGGCCGGCACCCTAGCGCTTGCGGCCTATGCCGGGGTGACATTGGCCCCGCCCCGGTGATATGTGCGAAGGGCAACGTCCCCTCAACCGACCGGACCTCCCGTCGCCATGATCCGTTTTTCCGGCCCGCGTTTTTCTGGCCTCCGGGCGCTGAGCTTCCTGGCGCTTGCCGTGCTGGCCGGGCTCATGGCGTACGCGACCGTCTCACCCCTGGCGGACCTGACCATCGCCGGCTGGTTCTGGACGCCGGATGGCGGCTTCGCCTGGCGGACGGGCCCGGTCGCCAACGTATTGCATGAGGCGGTGCAGGTTGGCGCCCGCGTCCTGGCCGGCGTCCTGGTGCTGGGCACGGCCTGGACGGCCTGGCACCGCCGATCCCCCCAGCGCGCCACGCTTTTGGGTGCCGACGTGCGCGCCTGGGGCTTCCTGCTGCTGTCGCTGGCCATCGGGCCGGGGCTCATCGGCAACGCGGTGCTGAAGGATCACTGGCACCGCGCCCGTCCCGTCCAGGTGGTGGAGTTCGGCGGGGCGGCCCCCTATACCCCGCCGGTACTGCCGGCGCCCAAGGCCAATTGCGGGCGCAACTGCTCCTTCGTGTCGGGGGACGCGGTGCTGGCCTTCTTCCTGCACAGTTTCGCCTACACCGCCCGGCGGCGGCAGCGGCTCTGGCTCTATGGCGGCTTGGGCGTTGGGGCCGGCGTCGGCCTGCTGCGCATCGGCATGGGCGGCCATTTCTTCAGCGACGTGCTGTATGCCGGCCTGCTGGCGGTGCTGACCAGCGCGCTGCTGCACGCCGCCTTCTATGGACGCCGGGCCACCCTGGGGCTGTGGTGCCGCTGGCTGCCCGGCTGACATGACGCCTTCCCCCGCCGCCGATAGCTGGCCCGACAGCTGGTACCACTCTTCCTCCCCGCCCGGGCCCGCCGCGCCGGCGCTGGACAGCGACACCACCTGCGACGTCTGTGTCGTCGGGGCTGGCTACACCGGCCTATCCGCCGCGCTGACCCTGGCGGAGCGCGGCTATGACGTGGCGGTGGTCGAGGCGGAACGGGTGGGCTGGGGCGCATCGGGCCGCAACGGCGGGCAGCTCATCAGCGGCTACAACAAATCCGTCGGCGCCGTGGCCCGCCTCAGCGGCCCCGAAGACGCGCGCCGTCTATGGGCGCTGGCGGAAGAGGCCAAGGCCCTGCTGGTCCAGCGGGTGGAGCGCCACGCCATCGCCTGCGACCTGCGCTGGGGCTACATCAACGCCGCCGCCCGCCCCCGCCACCGCGCCGGATTGCTGAAGCAACTGCGCGACGCCCAGGGCGTGGGCTATGACCGCCTGCGCCTGGTGGAGGGCGACGACCTGCGCGCCCTGGTGGCCAGCCCACGCTATGACAGCGGGCTTGAGGACAGCGGCAGCGGCCACCTCCACCCCTTGGCCTACGCCCAGGGACTGGCCCGCGCCGCGCGCGCGGCCGGCGCGCGGCTTTATGAGAACACGCCCGCCCTGGCGACCAGCACCGATGCCGCCCCTGTGGTGACCACTCCGCGCGGCCGGGTACGGGCGCGCTTCCTGGTGCTGGCCGGCAACGCCTATCTAGGCGGCCTGGCGCCCGCCTTGACGCGCACGCTGGTGCCCATCGTCACCTACATGCTGGCGACGGAACCCCTCGGGGCCGAGCGGACGGCCGCCCTGCTGCCCGGCGACCACGCCGTGTCGGACACCCATGTCGGATTGCACTATTTCCGCCGCAGCGCCGACCACCGCCTGTTGTTCGGCGGTGGCGTCAACTTCGCCAACCGGGCCACGGCTGACGCCCAACCCACGCTCGCGCGGGCCCTGCGCCACTGCTTCCCCCAATTGGCCGGAGTGGGCATCGACCATTTCTGGCACGGCAGCGTCGGCATGACGGTCAGCCGCCTGCCCCAGTTGGGCCGCCTGTCACCCACCACCTATTTCGCCCATGGCTACAGCGGCCATGGCGTGGCGCTGACCGGCATCTGCGGCCACTTGCTGGCGGAGGCCATCATGGGCCAGGCCGAGCGTTACGACGTCTTCGCCCGCCTGCCGCAGCGGACCTTCGTGGGACCGCCCTGGCGCGTGCCCCTGCTGCGCCTGGCCAGCCTGTGGTACCGCCTGCGCGACGTGCTCTGAGCATCCCGCGCCAAGCGCAGGGAAACCGGGGCGCCGCGACCTAGAAGAAAGGCAGTTCCGCCTCGACCGGCTCCTGCACCGGGGCCTTGGGCATTTCCGACAGCGGCACATCGAAGGTGACGACACTGGCCGGAATGCCGATCAACAGCAGGGGGCACGGGTTGCCCACGCCCCGATGCACCCGGTCCTCCAACTTGCGCCAATGGGTGGTGGCGGCACCGTACTTGTCCTGACAGAAGGAGGCGGCCCAGGCCTCGGCGAAGGACGGCGCACCGCCGGCCATGCGGCGGGCCACGTCGTCCTGCTGGCGGGTGGTGGGCCGCAGGCCCAGGGCCAGCACGTCCCCGTCGCAGGTCAGGCTGCGGCTTTGGGCGAAGCGGCGCACCATGGGCACCATCTCATCCTGCAGGCTGCGCCCGCGCGTGACGATGATACCGACGGAAATGACACCCTCCGCATGCAGGCGCTTGAAGTTCTCCAGGTCGCGGTCGAAGAACGGGTCCTTATTGTTCCACTCGATCTCCAGCGCGATCACGCCCACGCCGGGAATGTCCCGTACATGGTCAACCTCATGGCTGATGGATTCACGGCGCTTGCCGTTCACCCGCTTCTCGATGGTGAAATGCGCCTTTTCCCAGCCATGCTCCGCCAAGGAGCGCCGCAGGCGCTGGGTGATCTTGGCTTCACCGCCGCCGGAGCCCACGATTTCGGTGATGGGAATGGACAGCGCGCCGATGACGGCATCCAGTTCGGCCATGGCGCCGGGGAAGTCGACACCCAGGATGGCCCGCGCGTGGGAAAGGAACTCCACCTGGAAGCCGCGCTCTAGCAAGGTCGGAAACATGTGGAAAAAACGTCCGCTGGCGATATCGAGGGCGCGACCCTACCCGATCCCGGGCCCCTGTCGATACCGGATCGAACACCCGTGGCGACGCCGCGCCCAAAGGCCGCTGCCGATCGGGGCGGCGGGTACTCCCGTAGGCATTTATCACCTTTGACCATACCGCTTTGGGCGGCCGGCTGTCCGGGAGATGCGTAGTCGACCGGCCGGCTGGTCGACTAAGGTCCGGGCCGTGAAGGCCGTTCGCCGCCGACTCGGCGGCCGCGGGGTGCGCGGCAGAATTCGGCTGAAAATACCCGAATGTGATCGCGCCGATCCGTTCGGCCGGAAATGATCTAAGAGGCGACCGTGACCGGACAGCAGGATTTCACGACAACACTGCAATTGAAGTCCGCCGGGGACATGGACAAGGCCGAGGATTGGATCCGTGCCAATATTCGCGGGCGCTGGGCCGTGGAGTTCCTGGGCATGGAAGAAAAACTGGACCCTGGCCTGAACCGCCGATCCCAAGTCTTGCATGTCTCCTTTCGTTTCGGCCTGCGGGAAGATCTGGAGCGGTTCAAGCGCGACTATGCCGGCATCAAGACCGCCACGGCCGCGGCGGGCGCCCGGCACCTTGGCGGAAAGGGAGCCCTGCCGGCAAAGCCGAGGAGCAAGGGGCTTTTTGCGTGGCTACGGTCATGATGGCGCAGCTGCCTCCTGTGATTATCGCTTCCCTTCTAAACGGAAAGACCTATTTTCCCCGCCCCCGGTCACTTTAGATTCCTAATGGAATTCATAACTTTGCCACGTTTGCCGCCTAAGTTCTCGCACCTCCCGTCGGCAAAAGGGGGGTGCCGGGCCCATACAGCTGTCCTTCCGCCCGGCCCGCGCAGTGAAGAATTGGCTGCCTAATGGAGTAGGCCTATGCCCGGCCAATCCTTTTTCGCACTTGCAGCAGAATATCGGATGATGTCAGGATCGCATCAGACGTTTAGAAATATACTCCATGGTTAGCGATTTTAGGGGCGCCGCCCCTTACTGTTAATCGCCCATAAACAATCAACCGCAGGCTGGAGCCATGCGCAAATTAAAAGAAACCCTCGGACTGCCGCTCATTTTGGACCGGCGCTTCCTTGCATACTTTCATGACATTTTGGTTGCCGGGGTTTCGTTTATTGTTTCGCTGTACCTGCGGGTTGGGGATGGCATCGTCCATTATACCCAAGCACTGGTTCCGGGCGTCATTCTGTTCACCGTGATTGCGGCGGCGGCCTATCGACTGTTTGGCATGAACTCCGGTGTCTGGCGCTACGCTTCGTTGCGCGACCTGATGGCCATTGCCCGGGCCGTCACCACCAGCATCCTCGTGTTCCTGTTGCTGATGTTCCTGGTGACGCGTCTGGATGACCTTCCGCGCTCCGTCCCGCTCATCAATTGGTTCGTGCTGGTCGTCCTGCTGGGCGGCCCGCGCCTGCTCTACCGCTTGGCCAAGGACCGTCGTCTGGCAGGCATCCTTGAGAGCAATGCCCGCGACCGCATCCCGGTGCTGCTGGTCGGCGCCGGTGACGAGGCGGAGATTTTCATCCGCGCCATGGCCACCGACCGGGACGCGGCCTATCGCGTGGTCGGCATCCTGGATGACAAGGGCGGGCGCATCGGCCGTGAAATCCATGGCGTGAAGGTGCTGGGCCGCTTGGCCGAGCTGTCATCCGTCGTAGGCGATCTCGCCGCCGGTGGTCAGTGCCCGCGCCGCCTGATCCTGACCCGTCCCCGCGCCCGCCTGTCGGGTACCCGCCTGGGCGCGCTGGTGGAAAAGTGCGAGGCGCTCAATCTGGTCTTGGCCCGCCTGCCCGACCTGACCGATTTTCGCGATGCCGTGAACGATGGGCCCATGACCGTGCGCCCCATCGTCATCGAGGATCTGCTGGGTCGCCCGCAGGTGGCGCTGGACAAGGGCGCCATCGATGGCCTGGTGGCCGGCCGGACGGTGCTGGTCACGGGCGCCGGCGGCACCATCGGCTCGGAACTGACGCGTCAGATCGCCCAATTGAAGCCCCGCCGGCTGATCCTGCTGGATCACAGCGAGTTCAACCTCTACTCCATTGAGATGGAGATGCGGGAGAATTGCCCGGAGCTGGATTGCCGCGCCGTGCTGGGCAACGTGCGCGACCGCAGCCGTATCCTTGAGGTGTTCCACGAGGAGAAGCCGGAACTGGTGTTCCACGCCGCCGCCCTGAAGCATGTGCCGATGGTGGAACTGAACCCGGTGGAAGGCGTGCTGACCAACGTCATGGGCACCCGCAACGTGGCCGACGCGGCCATCGCCGCGGGCGCCGCCGCCATGGTGCTGATCTCCACCGACAAGGCCGTGCGGTCCACCAACGTGATGGGCGCCACCAAGCGTATCGCCGAATGCTACTGCCAAGCCCTGGACATTGTCGCCTCAAGCGGGGCCGGCAAGGGCTGGCAAACCCGGTTCATGACCGTGCGCTTCGGCAATGTGCTGGGCTCCACCGGGTCGGTGGTTCCATTGTTCAGCCGCCAGCTGCGCGCCGGCGGGCCTCTGACCGTGACGCATCCGGAAGTGTGCCGTTACTTCATGACGGTGCGCGAGGCGGTGGAACTGGTGTTGCAGGCATCCGCTTACGGCATGAATGCCGGCCGGGATGACCGTGGCCGCATCTTCGTGCTGGACATGGGCCAGCCGGTGAAGATCGTGGACCTGGCGCGCCAGATGATCCGCTTGGCCGGCCTGCGTCCGGACAAGGACATCAAGATCACCTTCACCGGCCTGCGTCCTGGCGAAAAGCTGTACGAGGAAATGTTCGCCGCCGCCGAGCCGCCGGAGCAGACCTCCGCCGAGGGTGTGCTGGTGGCCTCTCCCCGCGCGGTCGACCTGGCCATCCTGCGCCGCTCGCTGGATGAGCTGGATGCCGCCTGCGCCACTGCCGACGCCGTCCGCCTGCAGGCCCTGCTGCACCACATCGTCCCGGACTACAGCCAGTTGGACCCGGTTCCCCTTCCCTCGGAAACCGTGCTGCCGAACCAGGCGTAATGAACAGGGCGTAATGCGCGCCCAAGAGCGAAGGCAAAAACGAAGGCCCGGAACTTGGTGTTCCGGGCCTTCGCCTTTTTGGGGGGCCTGCGTCCGATGGAGCGGGCGTGCCGAGCAAACGCGTCTTGCTTATGGCACGCGGGCGAAGCGCACGGGCGCGTCGGACCAATCCACCAGGACGATGGCATAGGGGCTGGTCAGGCTGCCGGTGGCGCTGTTGCGGGAGGATTGGTCGAACTCGTGGTACTCCACCACCAGCCGGTCGCGCATGCCGTCGCGATGTTCCACCCGGGTGTTGACCACCTCGACGCCAGCCCCCGAAGAGTTGCGGGACCCCAGGAACACCCCCAGGGCCATCAGCCGGTCCGGAAGGGTACCGGGCGCGCGCGTCCCCACCAGATCCCACAGCGATTGCCATTCGGCCGCGTTGCGGGCCACCAGATAGGTCGTGCTCTGCGCCCGGCTGAGGGTGCCATGCCACTCCCCCCGGCCAACAAGGCTGGGGGAGACGGCTGGCGGCAGGGCGTTGTCATCAGGCGGCGGCTCCCCCCCCAACCAGGCCATGCTGCTGGAGCAGCCGCTCAGGGCCATTCCCATTCCGATGGCGACCCCCAAGGCCGCAAGGCGGCGCAAGGACGTCCGTCGATGACGATGCGCGCCCCCCGCCCGGCTGTCGCATCGGGCGAAGGTTTGGCTCCGGGAACCCTCCCGGCGGATGGCCCGGGGGCGGATCATGCCGCGCGGGGCAGGACGGTTTCCACCAAGGTCGCCCAGTAGCTGGCGCCCATCGGCAGAACATCGTCGTTGAAGTCATAGCGTGGGTTATGCAGGGCGCACCCCAGCGCACTGCCGCCCTGGCCCAGCCAGACATAGGAACCGGGACGGGCATTCAGCATATAGGCGAAGTCCTCCGCCCCCATGCTGGGCCCCATGTCGCCCAACACATTCCCCGGCCCTGCCACCTTGGCCGCCACGGCCGCCGCGATGGCCGAGGGTTCGGCATGGTTGATCGTGGGTGGATACCCCGGGTGATAGACCAGCTCACCCGTGGCGCCGAACACGGGCGGCAGGGTGGTCACCAGGTTGCGCAAGCCGTCCTCCAACTGCTGCCGTATCTCGGGCGTCAGGGCGCGCACGGTGCCGGCCAGCTTCACCTCGTTGGGAATGATGTTGTAGGCGGTGCCGGCATGGATGCGGGTGATGCTGACCACGCCGCACTCCACGGGGGAGAGGGTGCGGCTGACCAGGGTCTGCGCCGCCACCACCAGCTGGGCCGCCACCACCACGGGGTCCACACCCAGGTGCGGCTGGGCGGCATGGCCGCCGCGCCCCTGGATGGTGATCTCGAAGCGGTCGGCACCGGCCATGACCGGGCCCTGGCGCACACCCATCTTGCCCGGCGGCAGTTCCGGCCAATTGTGCATGCCGAAGACCATGTCGCAGGGGAAGCGGTCGAACAGCCCCTCGTCCACCATGCGCTTGCCGCCGCCGGCCCCCTCCTCCGCCGGCTGGAAGATGAAGTTCACGGTGCCGGAGAAGTTGCGGGTCTCCGCCAGGTAGCGCGCGGCCCCCAGCAGCATGGTGGTGTGCCCGTCATGGCCGCAGGCATGCATCTTGCCCGCGACCTTGGAGGCGTGGGCGAAGGTGTTCTCCTCCTGCATGGGCAGGGCGTCCATGTCGGCGCGCAGGCCGATGGTCTTGCCGGTGTCGCGCCCCTCCCCCTTCAGCACGCCCACCACACCGGTGCCGGCGAGGCCCTGGTGAACCTCGATGCCGAAGCCGGTCAGTTTCTCCGCCACGAAAGCGGCGGTCCGCGTCTCCTCGAACGCGACTTCGGGATGTTCGTGGATGTGATGCCGCCAGGCCGTCATATCGGCATGGAAGTCGGCGATGCGGTTTTGAATGGCCATGACCGGGTTCTCGGGACGCACGCGAGGCGAAACGAAGGACGACAACGCGCCGAAGTCCCCCCTCATGGGGGCGGTTTCGATCGCGCGAACTTGATTAACGTATCATAGCCACGGCAAGGGTGTCCCCGCCAGGGGGTTCCCCGACTAGCGGGTTCCAAGGCTAGGGCGAAACCTTACGACGCCGTCTCCAGCGGCAGGTGAAGGATCACCCGAAGTCCGCCTTCCTCCCTGTTCTCCAGCCGGATTTCGCCGCCATGGGCCCGAACCACGTCATTGGCGACGGACAGGCCCAGGCCGGTGCCCCCGGTGTCGCGGGATCGCGACGCCTCCAGCCGGTAGAAGGGGCGGAAAACGTTATCCCATTCCGCCTCTGGAATTCCCGGTCCCTCATCCGTGACGGAAACCGCCACCGTCTCCCCCTGCACGGCCACGGCCACATCGGCGCTGACGCCATATTTCAGGGCGTTCTCGACCACGTTGGTGAAGGCGCGCTTCAGGGCGGTACGGCGCCCCACCACCCGCACCGGCCCGGGCGCGGGGCTGAAGCCGACGGGCTTGCCCGCGTCACGGTAATCCTCCGCCGCGCGGGCCAGCAGCAGGTTGAGATCCAGGGGCTCCAGCGTCTCCTGCGCCGCTTCGTCGCGGGCGAAGGCCAGCGTGGCGCCGATCATCGACTCCATCTCCCCCAGATCCTCCAGCATCTTCTCCCGCACGCCGTCATCGTCCACGAACTCGGCCCGCAGGCGCATCCGTGTCAGCGGCGTGCGCAGGTCATGCGACACGGCGGCCAGCATGCGCGTGCGATCCTCCACGAAGGCGCGCAGGCGGCGCTGCATCTTGTTGAAGGCCGCGGCGGCCAGCCGCACCTCGCGCGGGCCGGTTTCGTCCAGGGACGGGGCGTTCATGTCCACGCCCAGCCGGTCGGCCGCGGCGGCGAAGCGGCGAAGCGGTCGCGTGGTGAAGCCCAGCACCCAGGCGGACAGCAGGATGGCCACGGCGGCGCTGCCGGCCAGGGAGGCCAGGAAACCCGGTTCCGACAGGGCGTCGGCCCCCGCCATCGGAATGTGAACGTTCAGCCAGCTGCCGTCGGCCAGCTGGTGGCTGGCCATGACATACTTCGGCTCCGGCGGGGGGGTGGTGATGGTGCCGAAGGGCGGCAGGGCGATCATGTCGGTATGATGGGGGCCCGGCGCGCTGACGTTGGGCTTTTCAAACACATCCAGCGACACTTCCTGCGTGGTGCCGCCGACGTTGACCTTGAAATTGCCGTCGCGCAGGCCGGCCAGCATCTTGTCGCGGATGTCCGCCGGCTGGTGGTCCACCACGCCGGCGATGCTGGCCAGGCAGCCCGCCAGCTGCCCGCTCTGGGCCGCGGCCACCGCCTCCGCCCGGTCCGTCCGGTACAGGCCCAGGGCGATAGCCTGGCTCAGCAGAATGCCGCCGACCAGCACGGCGAAGATGGAATACGACATGCGGTCGGTCAGGGCCCTCATGGCGTGCCCACCTCGGCGGAGAAGATATAGCCGCCGGATCGCACCGTCTTGATGATGGCGGGATCGGCCGGATCGGTTTCGATCTTGCGGCGCAGGCGGCTGATCTGCACGTCGATGGACCGATCAAAGGGACCGGCGGCCCGGCCCCGCGTGATTTCCAGCAGATCGTCGCGCGACAGCACCCGGCGCGGCCGCTGCACCAGGGCCAGCAGCAGTTCATATTCGCCGGCGGTCAGCGCGATTTCCTCGCCCGAGGCGGCGCTGAGGCGCCGCTGGGCCGGGTCCAGCATGTAGCCGGCGAAGCTGAACGCCCCCGCCGCCGGACCGCCGCCGGGCGCCGCCGACTGGGACCGGCGCAGCACGGCCTTGATGCGCGCCACCAGCTCGCGGGGATTGAACGGCTTGGGCAGGTAATCGTCGGCCCCGATCTCAAGGCCCAGGATCCGGTCGGCATCCTCCCCCATCGCGGACAGCATGACCACCGGCGGGCCGGATTCGGCGCGGATGGCGCGGCACAGGGCCAGGCCATCCTCGCCCGGCAACATCAGGTCCAGGACGATCAGGTCGATGTTCCGGTCGGCCAGGAACTTGCGCATCTCCTGCCCGTCACGGGCGGCGGTGACGCGATAGCCGTGGCGGGTCAGGTAGCGGGTCAGCAGGTCGCGGATTTCCCGGTCGTCGTCGACCACCAGCAAATGAATGTTCTCAGACATCTCTCGTCCCATATGCGGGCCCTGAACCCGCCCCCCGGCGATGGCAATGGCGGCGGCGCCGGGGGCTTGTCCAAGCATGGCCAACTGTACCGGCAATCCCCGTCGCGTCCGATGGTGATGTTGTAACGACACTGTAAATGCCCGCAAGGGCGGTTACGCACTGTTTCATTCGGCGGCACCGCCGGAAATCACGGCGAAACAGGCACATGGTGGGATGGGACCGTCAACGAACAACAGGAAGCCTGGGGCTGGGGAGCCCAAGCGCGGGCTGATCTTCACCCGACGCACAACCCCGGTCCCCCATGCCGAACCATCCTTGAGGAGAACCACCATGAACCGCTTCGCCGCCTTCCTGACCGCTACCGCCCTGATGGCGGGAGCCGCCGCCCCGGCCTTCGCCGACGACGCCACCGTCAGCAGCTCCGACGCCCGCAAGGCCGTCCAGACCTACCTGCAGTCCCACGACAAGGGCAACCTGCGGGTCGGCAACGCCACCCGCAAGGACAGCTACTACACCGTCCCCGTCGCCACCGCCGAAGGCATCCCCGTGACCTCGTTCCGCGTCGACGCCGCCAGCGGCAAGGTCATGGATCGCTAAGCCCAAATGAACAGCGTTCGCGGATACGCCGCCTGGCGCAATCCGCATCGATGCGAGACCGGCGGCGGTGGCGCCCCTTCCCCAATGCCGGTTCGAAACGGGATGGCCAGATGGTCGTGTGGCCATCCCTGATCGCACCCGGCGGACGGTGACCCGTAAAGCACCGTCCGCCGGTTTCACCCTTCTCCCCGGCCTTCCCAACCGCCCACTTTCCCAGCCTCCCCACCTTCGGAGACGCCTCATCATGAAAAGCCGACGCGGGCCCCTGCTCACGCTGACGGATGGCGGTGAAGGCGGCTCCCTGCAGCAGCGCCTGTTCGAACGCCTGCGCCACGCCATCGCCACCGGCATCGTCGCCCCCGGCGAGCGCCTGCCCTCCACCCGCACCCTGGCGCGGGACATGGGCCTGTCGCGCAACACTGCCGTCGCCGCCATTGAGCGCCTGACGGCTGAAGGTTACCTGGAATCCCGTGTCGGCTCCGGCACCTTTGTCGTGGAAAACCTGCCGCCCGATTACGCCCCGGCCGAGAGCCGCGCCCCGGCGCCGCGCCCCCAAGGGCCGACGGCGACGGAGGCGGCGCTGCCCTCGCCGACCCTGCCCTTCCGCCCCGGCATCGCCGCCGGCGATCAATTGGACATCGAGGCCTGGCGCCGGGTGCTGGGCCGGTCCTGGCGCAGCCTGTCCGCCCGCGCCCTGGAGCGTGACAGCGCCCCGGGCTGGCGCCCCTTGCGCGTGGCCCTGGCCGGCTTCCTGGAGGCCAGCCGCGGCCTGCGCTGCCATCCCGATCAGATTCTGATCCTTCCCGGCCGTGCCGCCGCCCTGGACCTGGCCGTCGGCCTGGCCGCCACGCCGGGCGACCGGGTATGGACAGAGGACCCGGGATGCCCGCTGACGCGGGCGCTGGTGCGGCGCCTGGGAATGACGCCCGTGCCCGTGCCCGCCGACGCCGACGGGCTGGATCCGGCCAAGGGCGCGGCCCTGGCGCCGGACGCCCGGCTGGCCGTGGTCACCGCCAATTGCCAGATGCCCCTGGGCACGGTGATGAGCCTGGACCGCCGCCATGCGCTGCTGGACTGGGCCGCCCGGGTGGACGGGCGCATCATCGAGGATGACGGCGACGGCGGTTTCACCTTCGACACCCGCCCGCCCGCGACATTGATGAGCCTGGACCGCGCCCCCGGTCGGGGCGGCCGGGTCCTGCATGTCGGTGGGTTCGAGCGCATCCTCTATCCCGGCCTGCGCATCGCCTACCTGGTGGTGCCGGAGGACCTGCTGGACCGGGCGCTGGAAATGCGCGCGCTGTTCGAGCTGCACGCCCCCGTGGTGGAGCAGAGCGCGCTGGCGGAATTCATCGATGAGGGACACCTGGCCTCCCACCTGCGCCGGGCGCGCCTGACCTACCAGGAACGGCGGGAGACGCTGATCGACGCCGCCCGCCGCCTGTGGGCCGGCGCCTTGACCCTGACGCCGGCGGCGGCCGGGTTGCAAATGGCGGCCCGCCTGGCGGACGGCCTGGCGTTGAAGGGAGTGCCAGGCACCGCCCGCCTCTCGGTCCCACCGCTGCTGGCGCCCGACATGGCCCTGCGCGACGCCGCCCGTGCCCGGTCCATCGACGTGACGCCGCTCAGCGGCTTCCACGCCGGCCGCGACTGTCCCCAGGGTTTAGTGCTGGGCTATGCCGCCTTTTCACCCCCGCTGATCTTGAAAGCGGCGCAACGTCTGGCGGAGACATTGGACGCGCATGCGGGCGCCGCCTGCGCCTATTGACATCCGCTGGTTGCGCGGCGTCGCCCCGCGAGGGAAATATCGTTGCGCATCCGGGCGTGCGCGCCGAGCAGCCCAAGCCCACCGCCATTGCACCAAAGACGGATGGCTTGGGCAATTTGTCCAGCGCATGCGGGCTTTTCAGCCCCAGGGGTTCGGGGTTAAGGTCCATTTGCCCGCCGAATTGATCAACATCAAAGCTGATGGCCTCGGTCCACTGGCATGGTACATCTGCTCGGTCGCGGCCTGCCGGCACTTGCCAGCGGTGGTTTTACTGCCCACTATGGCAGTCATGCCCTCGGTCGGTGGTGGTTGTGTGTCGACCGGTAGCTTGCCGCTGGTCTTCTAGGATTAGAGGACCGCTCCACGAAGGAGCCATCGGACAGATGGATTACGAAGCCTTTTTCCGCTCCCAGATCGATGGCCTTCGCCGTGAGGGCCGTTACCGCGTCTTCGCCGATCTGGAACGCCGCGTGGGTGAGTTCCCGACCGCCTCCTACTACCCTTCCCCGGATGAGCCGCCGCGCGACGTGACCGTGTGGTGCAGCAACGACTATCTGGGCCAGGGCCAGAACCCGGTGGTGCTGGCGGCCATGCGCGAGGCGCTGGCCAAGTCCGGCGCCGGCGCCGGCGGTACGCGCAACATCTCCGGCACGAACCACTACCACGTGCTGCTGGAGCGGGAGCTGGCGGACCTGCACCGCAAAGAGGCGGCACTGCTGTTCACCTCGGGCTACATCTCCAACGAAGCGTCGCTGTCGACGCTGCCCAAGCTGCTGCCGAACTGCGTCGTCTTCTCCGACGCGCTGAACCACGCCTCCATGATCGAAGGCATCCGGCACAGTGGTGCTGAGAAGCACATCTTCCGGCACAACGACCCGGAGCATCTGGACCAGATGCTGAGCCGCTATCCGGCCGACCGGCCCAAGCTGGTGGCGTTCGAGAGCGTCTATTCCATGGACGGCGACATCGCCCCCATCGCGGAAATCTGCGACGTGGCCGACAAGCACGGCGCCATGACCTACCTGGATGAAGTCCATGCCGTGGGCATGTACGGTCGTCGCGGCGCCGGCGTGGCGGAGCGTGATGGCGTGCTGGACCGGCTGACGGTCATCGAGGGCACGCTGGGCAAGGCCTTCGGCCTTATGGGCGGCTACATCACCGGTTCGGCCGCCCTGGTCGACTGCGTGCGCAGCTTCGCCTCCAGCTTCATCTTCACCACCTCCATCGCCCCGGTCATCGCCGCCGGCGCCGCCGCCTCCGTCCGCTACCTGAAGGAGCATGACGAGCTGCGCGCGCTGCATCAGGAGCGGGCCGCCACCCTGAAGCGCCTGCTGCGCGAGGCCGGGCTGCCGGTCATGCCGTCGGTCAGCCACATCGTCCCGGTGCTGGTGGGTGACCCGCGCCTGTGCAAGCAGGCCAGCGACGACCTGCTGACCAAGCACGACATCTACGTCCAGCCCATCAACTACCCCACCGTTCCCCGCGGGACGGAGCGGTTGCGCATCACGCCCACGCCCTTCCATGACGACCACCACATGGCCCGTCTGGTGGACGCATTGCTGGATGTGTGGAGCCGACTGGAACTGCGCAAAGCGGCGTGACGCCGCCTACTGTTCAAAGGCCGCCCACCTGGGCGGCCTTTTTCATTCAACCGATACCAATGCACCGAAGCGCCGCGACGGGACGCGTCTTGCGCTTCGGCGCGGCCCCAGGCTAGATCTTGGGGTCGGGTTCGAGGGGCACCATGGTTGAGCAGACTGATTTCGATGATCTTGTGGAACAGCTCAAGGTCGAGTTCAGGGACGATGTCCACGACCGCCTGGGGGCCCTGTACGAAACGCTGAAGGCCGTCTCGCTCGGCCGCATGTCCTCCACCGACGGGCTGCTGGCCATCCGCCGCGACTCCCATAGCCTGCGCGGCGCGGGCAGCTCTTTCGGATTCCCGCTGGTCAGCCTGATCGCCCAGCGTCTGGAAGCCTACCTGACCAACCTGAAGGATTTGACGGAAAGCCAGATCGTCGACCTTCACACCTTCGCCGACCGTATCGCCGAGGCGGCCGACCGCGACGACACGCCCGACCTGGCGGCCACCAACGCCGTCATCCGCGCCCTGCCCTCGCGCTATGAGTTCGACATCGCCGACGTGGAAATCCACGACGTCGACATCATGCTGGTCAGCCCCAACAAGATTGTCGCTCGCCGGGTGGCGGCGGAACTGGCCGCCTGCGGCTTCAAGGTCAATACCTTGGTCGACCCCATCGAGGCGCTGTCCGTGGCTGTGCGTGTGCCCCCGGACATGATCATCGCCTCCGCCGTCATGGACGGGCTGGGCGGTGTCGATCTGATCCGCGCGCTGAAGGCCATCTCGCTGACCGAGACGGTGCCCATGGCCCTGCTGACCAGCCTGGACGCCACCAGCCTGAAGGGCGTGCCCGATGACGTGGCCATGGTGCGCCTGGGCCCCGGCTTCGGCGACGACATCGCCTCCGCCATCACCCGCTTCAACCTGGGTTGATCGCTGGGTACGTGACCCGGCGACCGCCGAGCATTGAGGCTTACAGCCTCGTCTGGCGTTCAGGGACGCCCCGCAAGGCGTAACCCGTGTGGCGCAGCCATGCCAGGGCCCTGCTCCGGTCCCCGAAGACTGCTTCCGCCAAAGCCAGGGCGCTGGCGGCACGGAAGATCTGTTCGCTGGCCTCCATCGGGGACAAGCGGCGCAGCCTGGACAAAAGACCAGATGCCCGCCGGGCGGCGGCAAGGCGATAACGACGCATGGTTCGAAGTGACGGCTTGGTCATGGAGTGTCCTCCACCAGGTCACAGGGACACGCTTGCGGGGTCGTTTCGGCCTTGATACAGGCGCCCCGCGACGTGGAATGGCCCACGCACCTCCCATTATGTCGCGCGCGACCACCTTGACCATGACTCAAATCAGCCGCTCCGGCAACCCGCCGCGACTCAGCCGATCTCCTCCCCGATCTCCTCAAGGTATTGCCGGGAGAGGCGGACGTAATGCGGGACGGTCAGGGGCAGCGTCGCCTTGTCCTGGTCGGTCAGGGGGCGCAGCAGTCGCGCCGGGCTGCCGCCCCAGAGTTCGCCGGCCTTGACCCGCTTGCCCGGCGTAACCAGTGCGCCGGCCGCCACCATGGCGCCGCTTTCCACCACGGCGCCGTCCATGACGCAGGCCTTCATGCCGATGAAGGCGCCGTCCTCGATGACGCAGCCGTGCAGCAGGGCCATGTGGCCCACCGTCACATCGTCGCCGATCACGGTGGCGAAGCGCTGATGGGTGCAGTGGACGGTGGTGCCGTCCTGGATGTTGGTGCGCTTGCCGATGCGGATTTGGTTCACGTCGCCGCGCACGACGACATTGTACCAGAGGCTGGCCTCCTCCCCGATCTCCACGTCGCCGATGACGACGGCGTTGGCCAGGAAGGCGCTGGCGTGGATGCGGGGCAGCACGCCCTTGTAGGGCAGCACCGTGGGCCGCACGGTCGTCAGGGCCTCACTGACATTGGTCATGGTTGTCTCCACGCGCAGAATGAAAAGGGCCCGGGCGCTTAACACCCGGGCCCGTCATACATAAGGCTGTTTCCCGCTTACGGAAACCCGATCACGGGGCCCAAATCAAGGGAACAGCGGCGCCTGTTCCAGGCCGCGATCCTCGGGATAGCCCATCATTAGGTTCATGTTCTGGATGGCCTGGCCAGAGGCGCCCTTCACCAGGTTGTCGATCACCGACAGCAGGATGGCGCGGCCGGGCACGCGGTCCGGGAAGACGCCGATCAGGCAATGGTTGCTGCCCTTCACATGGCGGGTCTGCGGCGCCACGCCGGCGGGCAGCACGCGCACGAAGGTCTCGCCCTTGTAGGCATCCACCAGGGCGGCGCGCAGGTCGTCCGCCGTCTTGCCCGACGCCAACTTCACATAAATGCTGGAGTGGATGCCGCGGCTCATGGGCATGAGATGGGGGGTGAAGTTCAGCACCACCGGCTTGCCGGCGGCCTCGCTAACGCCCTGTTCGATCTCCGGCGCGTGGCGATGGCTGCCGACGCCATAGGCATGCACACCCTCCGCCACCTCGCCATACAAATTGGCCTGCTTGGCGTCACGGCCTGCGCCGGACACGCCCGACTTGGCGTCGATGATGATGTCCTCCGCCAGGATCAGGCCCTGGCGCAGCAGGGGCAGCAGGGGCAGCTGCGAGGCGGTGGGGTAGCAGCCGGGGTTGGCCACCAGGCGGGCACCCTTCACGGCATCGCGGTTGGCCTCCACCAGGCCGTAGACGGCCTCCGTCTGCAGGTCCGGCGCCTTGTGGGCGTGGCCATACCAGGTGGCGTAGGTCTCGACATCGTGCAGGCGGAAGTCGGCGGACAGATCCACGACCTTCAGCCGCGCCGGCAGGCTGGCGATAACCTCCTGCGTGGTGCCATGCGGCAGGGCGCAGAAGACGAAATCCACCCCATCCCAATCCACCTGGTCGATCTTCACCAGATCGGGCAGATCATACCCCCCCAGGTGGGGGAAGACCTCGGCCAAGGGCTTGCCGGCCTGTCGCTCCGCCGTCAGGGCCACCAGGCGGACGTCGGGGTGACGGACCAGCAGGCGGACCAGTTCGGCGCCGGTATAGCCGGATGCACCGAGGATGGCGACGCGCAGGGCGGTGGACATGGGATGCGTTCTCCTGAAGGCGGAAGGGTTGGTAAGGGCCAGATAATCAATCGCCGCCGATACTGCAACCAAGGGATACGCATGGCCAAGGACACCTCGTCCCCTCAGCCATGCGTTATTGTCCGCCCGTCTGACGTCAAAGCGTCACGCCCGGCGCGCCACGGCATCGGACTGTCGCTTCATGCCGAGCGCGCGGTCTTCTCCCCCGCATGTTCCATCGCGGTCAGGAACTCCTCCACCTCGGTCTGCAGCTGCTCCGCCTGGACGGACAATTCCCCCGCCGCGGCCAGCAACTGGCTGGAGGCGCTGAGCGTGAAATCGGCGCTTTCCCCCACCGTGTCCATGTTGGCGGCCACCTCGGCCGTGCGCGCCGCCGCCTCCTGCACGTTACGGCTGATTTCGGTGGTGGCCGCTCCCTGCTGCGTCACGGCCGACGCGATGGTGGCGGCGTTGCCGCCCATCTGCTCGATGACATCGGTGATGTAGGTGATGATGGAAACGGCATCGGCGGCGGCGGCCTGCACCGCGCTGGCCCGGCTGGCTATGTCCTCCGTCGCCTTGGCCGTCTGGCCAGCCAGCGACTTCACCTCATGCGCCACCACGGCGAAGCCCTTGCCCGCCTCGCCCGCGCGGGCGGCCTCGATGGTGGCGTTCAGCGCCAGCAGATTGGTCTGGCCGGCGATGTCGTTGATGAGCTGAACCACCGTTTGCACGCCCGCCGCGACCTCCGACAGTTCCGCCATGACGGTGCCGGCCTTGCGCGCCTCCGTCACGGCCCGCGCGGTGGTGGACGCCGTGAGTTCAACCTGGCGGCCAATCTCCGCGCTGGAAACCGTCAGCTCCTCCGTCGCGGCGGCCACGGTTTGGGCGTTCTGGTTGGCGGCGGTGGCCCCGCTGGCCACCGTCACCGCCAAGCCGCTGGTGGTTTCCGCCTGCTGGCGCAGGCCGCCGGAGGTCGCCTCCAACTCCGTCGCGGCGGCCGCGACGGAGCGCAGCTTGCCGGACACCATGGCTTTGAAGTCGCGGACCAGGACCTCCAGCGCGTCATGCCGGCGTTGCCGGGCCTCCTGTGCCGCGGCGCGCTCTTCCTCCATCCGGCGGTTGGCCTGGGCGTTGTCACGGAACACCCGCAGCGCCCGCGCCATCTCCCCCAGCTCGTTGGGCGCCTCGGCGCCGGTGACGCTGACCGTCAAGTCCCCCTCGGCCAGCTGGCGCATCGTCCGCGTCATATCACCCAGCCCCCGCGACAGCCCCCGGGCGATGAACAAGGACAGCGCCCCAACGACCAGCAGGGCCGCGCCGCCCTCGATGCCCCCTTGCAGAACCAGGGCGCGCCCCTGCGCCTGGACATCGTCGAGATAGACGCCCGAGCCGACGACCCAGCCCCAGGCGGGCACCAGGCTGACATACGACAGCTTGTCCACCGGCTCCGTCTGGCCGGGACGGGGCCATTTGTAGGGGACGAAGCCGCGCCCCTGCGGCCCGTTGGCCATGGCGACGAAGTCCCGGAAAAGATAGGTCCCGCCGGGATCCTTGAAATCGATCATGTCCTTGCCGTCCAGGGACGGCTGGGTCGGATGCATGATCATGACGCCCTTGGTGTCGGTGACGAACACATACTCTCCGGCGAACCGGGCGGCCTTCAGCGCCACCAGCGCGGCGGCCTGGGCATCCGCCCGGGACAGGGTGCCCTGCTTTTCCTGCTGGATATAGGCGTCGACGATGGTTTGGACCGCGCCGACCGCATGCCGCACCATGTCGCGGCGACCCTCAAATAGATGGGCCCGCTGTTGCGCCGCGCCAATAATGATGAAGCTCAAGGCCGCCAGGATGGCGACCGCCACAAGAACACCAAGCCGTTGGTTAATTGTTCTGTCACCAAACCAAGCCATCGCTGCGCCCCATCTTGAATTACCCATATGTAATAGAACGCCAGCTATATACGCGACGCCTCGCCTTCTTCAACCGCCAGCCGCCACGCTTAAGTTTATGCTACCACCCCTCTGCCAAGAAATTGTCACCGGCCACCGAATGCCCCCTGCGCAATGCCCCGCAACATTAACCAGCTTTGAATTCCACCCAGGCACCGATGGTCATGAGGACAGCCAAATCACCAAAAGCGCTGTTCTTGAGGCAAGTCTGCGAGACGATCCTTGAGGTTGGCTTTTATCCAAATTAAAGTGGCCTGGTGTATGCACATAGGGTAAGTCGGCTTCAGACCAATACTGGCACACCCCTGGGGTTCCCGCCGCCTTAGAAGAGGGCGGCCCCGCCCCGCTTCAGGTACCCCTGCCATCGCCATAAGGGCCATGCCGGGGGATCAACGGCCCGCGTGGCTGCGGGCACGCCTAAAAGAGGCGTCGCGGTGCCGAGTATGAAACATCTCAAAGAGATGTGATCGGAGAAGGTGATGGCTTCGTCCATTGGTTCTGTCCCACCGTCGCAAATCGCGACCTATACGACAGCGAATATTCAAGCGCTGACCACCCAGGACGTCGCGGCTCTCACCACCGCCCAGATCGCCATCCTTTCCACCACCCAGGTGGCGGCCTTCACCGTCAGCCAGATGGTGTTCAGCGCCCAGCAGCTGCAGGCCTTCAGCGATGACGACATCGCGGCCTTCAGCCCGGCGGATATCGAGGCGCTGAAAGTCAACCAGGTCCAGGGCCTGACCTCCAGCCAGGTGGAAGCCATCACCACCGGACAATTGGCCGGCCTGTCCACCGCCGCCATCCGCGAATTCAGCCGCGCCCAGGTGGGCTATCTCACCACGGCGCAGTTGAACGCCCTGTCCACCACCCAGATTCAAGCGGTGAGCACCGCCCAGGTGGGGGGGCTAACCTCCGACCAACTGTCGACCCTCAATACCGCCAGCCTCTCGGCGCTGAGCGGCAGCCAGGTGGCGCAGTTGACCACGGCCCAGGTCCGGGCGTTGACCACCGATCAGCTGAACGCGCTGTCCACCGCCGACATGCGCGAATTCTCCACGGCGCAACTGGGCGCTCTCACCTCCGTCCAGGTGGCGGGACTGAGCACCCGCAACCTGTCGTCGCTGTTGCCCTCACAGGTCACCGGCCTGACCTCGGCCCAGGTCGCCGCCTTGAGCACCGGCCAAGTCGCCGGCCTGACCTCGGCCCAGGCCGGCGCGCTGACCGCCGCGCAGCTGCGGGCGCTGGACAGCGCGCAGCTGAACGCGCTGGGCACCAGCGACATCCGGGCGCTGGGCACGGGACAGATCGCGGGCCTGACGACGGATCAGGTGGCCAGCCTGAGCATCGCCAACCTGTCGGCCTTGACCAGCGCCCAGGTGACGCGGCTGACCAGCGGCCAGATCCGCGCCCTGACCACGGCCCAGCTGAACGGCCTGACCAGCGCCGACGTGCAGGAACTGGCCCCGACCCAGATCCAGCAGCTGACCACCGACCAGATCAGCGGGTTCAGCACCGCCGGCGTGTCGGCGATGACCACCAGTCAGACCCTGCTGCTGACCGCGGCCCAGATTCGCGCACTGGGCACGGACCAGGTGAACGCGCTGTCCACGGCCGACCTGCGCATGCTGACCGGAACGCAGCTGGGCGCACTGACCACCGACCAGGTGGCCGGTCTGGCCACCGCCAGCTTGGCGGCACTCAGCGTCAACCAGGTTGCGCTGCTGACCACGGCGCAGGTTGGCGCCCTGGGCGCGGGCCAGGTCCAATCCTTGTCCACCGCCCAGCTGACGTCCCTGGGAACCGGGCAGATCCGGGCGCTGGACACCGACGCGCTGGCCGCCCTGACCACGGCCCAGGTGACGCGCCTCACCTCCGCCCAGGTCCGGGCGCTCAGCACCGATCAGGTCAACGCGCTGACCACGGCGGACATCCAAGCCCTGACGTCCGCCCAGCTGCAGGTCCTGACCACCGCGCAGCTGGGCAACCTGGCGACGACCAGCCTGGCGGCGCTGACCACCAGCCAGGTGGCGCAATTGGCGGTGCCCCAGATCCGGGGCCTGACCACCGACCAGTTGAACGCCCTGGCCACCGCCGACATTCGCGCGCTGACCACCGCCCAGGTCGCCGGCCTCACCACCGACCAGGTGGGCAACCTGGCCACGGCCAGCGTCGCGGCCCTGTCCTCGGCCCAGGTGGCGCAGTTGACGACGGCACAGATCAAGGTCCTGACCACCGACCAGTTGGGCGCCCTGCCCTCCGCCGATGTGCGCGTCCTCACCTCCGCCCAGTTGCGGGCGCTGACCACGGACCAGCTGTCGGCGCTGAGCGGCAGCGCCATCGCCGGCTTCACCACCACGCAGCTGAACGGCTTCACCTCGACCCAGCTGGCGGCGCTGACCACCGACCAGATGGCCGGCCTGACGACCCAGCAGGTGGCGGGCTTCGCCTCGTCCCAGGTCCGCGGCCTGACCAGCGACCAGCTGAACGCCTTCACCACCGCCGACATGGCGGCGCTGACCACCACGCAACTGGCGGCATTGAGCACGGATCAGCTGTCCAGCCTGACCACCACGAACGTGGCGGCCCTGACCAGCAGCCAGGTTTCGCGCCTGACCAGCAGCCAGCTGAAGGCGCTTACCAGCGATCAGATCAACGCCTTCGACACGGCGGATGCCCGGGCCCTGACGACCGCCCAGGTGAAGGTGCTGACGACCGACCAGGTCACGGGCCTCAGCAGCGCCAACCTGGCGGCGCTGACATCGGCCCAGATCGCCAGCCTGACGGCGGACCAGCTGGGCGCGCTCAGCACGGACCAGGTCGCCGCCCTGGCCACGAGCCAAGTGCTGGGCCTGTCCAGCGGCCAACTGCGCGCCCTGAACAGCGACCAGATCAACGCCTTCAACACCGCCGATGTCCGGGTGCTGGCGACCGCGCTGACCGCCGCCCTGTCCACCACGCAGGTGGCAGCGCTGGATTCCGACAGCCTGGCGGCATTCAGCACCGCCCAGGTGGCAGCCCTGACCAGCGCGCAGGTGCGCGCCCTGTCCAGCGACCAGCTGAACGCCCTGTCCACCACCGATATCCGGGCGCTGACCACCGCGCAGGTGGCGGTCCTGACCACCGACCAGGTGTCGACCCTGGCCAGCGGCGCCCTATCGGCCCTCAGCAGTACCCAGGTGAATCGTCTGTCGGCCAGTCAGTTGCAATCCCTGACCACCGATCAGCTGAACGCGTTGGGCAGCGCGGACCTGCGCGAATTCACCTCCGCCCAGATCGCCCAGCTGACCACCGACCAACTGTCCGGCCTGACCACCGCCAGCCTGTCCGCGCTGGCGACCTCGCAGTTGTCGGGGCTGTCCACCGCCCAGGTGACCTCCCTCACCAGCGACCAGGTGGCTGGTCTGGCCACCAGCCAGGTGGCGGCCCTGACCACCGCCCAGGTGCGGGCCCTGAACAGCGATCAGTTGAACGCGCTGACGACCGCCGATATCCGCGCGCTGACCACCGCGCAGATCGCGGCCTTGGGCTCCGCGCAGGTGTCCACCCTGGGCACCGACGCCCTGGGCGCCCTGTCCACGGCGCAAGTGGCCCGCCTAACCAGCGCCCAATTACGCGCCCTGAACAGCGACCAGCTGGGCGCCCTGTCCACCGCCGACGTGCGCGCGCTCGGCACCGCACAGATCGCGGCCCTGACCACCGACCAGCTGTCCACCCTAAGCAGCGACAACCTGTCGGCCCTGGGCAGCACGCAGATCCTGGCCCTGTCCAGCGGGCAATTGCGCTCCCTGACCACGGACCAGTTGAACGCCCTATCCACGGCCGACATGCGGGAATTCTCCTCGGCCCAGATCGCGCTGCTGACCACGGACCAGCTGTCGGCCCTGGGGTCGGACAATCTATCGGCACTCAGCAGCGCCCAGGTGGGTGGGCTGGGCAGCGCCCAACTGCGATCCTTGACCAGCGACCAGTTGAACGCGCTGGGCAGCGCCGACATCCGCGAGTTCAGTTCCTCCCAGCTGGCCGCGCTGACCACCGACCAGGTTTCCAGCCTGGGCACCCAGGCCGTCGCCGCCCTGACCACCGCGCAGGTGGCGGGCCTGGGCACCGCGCAGGTGGCGGCGCTGACCACCGACCAGGTGGGGGCGCTCAACACCTTGCAGGTGACCAGGCTGTCCACCGCCCAATTCCGGGCGCTGAACAGCGATCAGCTGAACGCCCTCACCAGCGCCGACATCCGGGTGCTGACCACGGCGCAGATGGCCGTCCTGACCAGCAGCCAACTGTCCTCCTTCAGCAGCGACACCATCGCGGCGTTCAGCACCGCCCAGGTGGCCAGCCTGTCGGCGGGCATGCTGACCGCGCTGACCAGCGACCAGCTGAACGCCTTGAACACCGCTGATATCCGCGCCCTGACCAGTGCCCAGGTGGCGGCCCTGACCACGGACCAACTGTCCACGCTCAGCACGGACAACACCGCGGCCCTGACCACGGCGCAGGTGTCGCGCCTGTCGACCAGCCAAGTGCGGGCCCTGACCAGCGACCAGCTGAACGCTGTGGGCAGCGCCGATATCCGCGCCCTGACCACCGCCCAAGTCGTGGCGCTGACGACGGATCAGCTGTCGGCCCTGGCGTCGAACGCCCTGTCGGCGCTGACCAGCGCCCAGGTCGGCAAGCTGTCCAGCAGCCAGCTCCAGTCCCTGACGTCGGACCAGCTGAACACCCTGACCACCGCCGACATGCGGGAGTTCACCTCCGCCCAGCTGTCAGCACTGACCACCGACCAGTTGACCAACCTGGGGTCCGACAACCTGTCGGCGCTGACCAGCGGCCAGATCGCCGGCCTGACCAGCTCCCAGATGCGGGTGCTGACCACGGACCAGTTGGGGGCGCTGACCTCCGCCGACATGCGGGAGTTCACCTCCACCCAGGTGCAGGCCCTGACCAGCGACCAGATCGCGGGCCTGAGCACGGCGGCGGTTTCCGCGCTGACAACGACGGAGCTGGCCGGCCTGACCTCGGCGCAACTGACGGCCCTGACCAGCGACCAGGTGGCCAGCCTGACCACGCTGCAGGTGTCGAAGCTGTCCACCGATCAGATCCGGGCCCTGGGCAGCGACCAGCTGAACGCGTTGACCAGCACCGACATCCGCGCACTCACCAGCGCCCAGGTGGCGGCGCTCAGCACGGACCAGGTCGCCGCGCTGGGCAGCGACACCGTGGCGGCGCTGAGCACCGCCCAAGTGGGCCGCCTGTCCACCGATCAGGTGCGGGCGCTCAGCAGCGACCAGTTGAACGCACTCAGCACAGCCGATATCCGCGCCCTGACCACCGCGCAGGTCGCGGCACTGACCACCGGACAGGTGTCGACATTGGGATCGACCAACCTGTCGGCCCTCAGCAGCGGCCAGGTATCCAAGCTGTCGAGCGGCCAGGTCCAGGCCCTGACCAGCGACCAGCTGGATACCCTGACCACCGCCGACATGCGGGAATTCACCTCCGCCCAGCTGTCGGCGCTGACCACCGACCAGCTGGCCAACCTGACCTCCGACAATCTGTCGGCGTTCACCAGCGGCCAGGTCGCCGGCCTGACCAGCGCCCAGATACAGGGGATCGGCAGCGACCAGTTGAACGCGCTGACCACCGCCGACATCCGGGAATTCACCTCGACACAGCTGTCGGCGCTGACCACCGACCAGCTGTCGGGCTTGACCACGGCCAACGTCGCCGCCCTGTCGACCGTGCAGCTGGCCGGCTTGACCACGGACCAGGCGGCCGCCCTGACCACCGATCAGGTGGCGGTGTTGAGCACCCTGCAGGTGTCCAAGCTGTCCACCGCCCAGATCCAGGCGCTGAACAGCGACCAGCTGGGCGCGCTGTCCACCGCCGACATCCGCGCCCTGGCCAGCACCCAGCTGGCGGCGCTGACCACGGCCCAGGTGGCCACCCTCAGCAGCGACAACGTCGCCGCCCTGTCCAGCGTCCAGATCGCCAAGCTCACCACCGCGCAAGTGGCGGCGCTGGGCAGCGACCAGTTGAACGCGCTGGGCTCGGTTGACGTGCGGGCCCTGACCTCCGCCCAGGTGGCGACGCTGACCACCGACCAGTTGTCGACACTGACGGCCGCCACCCTGTCCGCCCTGACCAGCGCCCAGATCAACAAGCTGTCCACCAACCAGGTGGTGTCGCTGACCAGTGACCAGCTGAACGGTCTGACGACGGCGGACATGCGGGAGTTCACCTCCGCCCAGCTGTCGGCGCTGACCACCGACCAGCTGGCCAACCTCACCTCCGACAATCTGTCGGCGTTCACCAGCGGCCAGGTCGCCGGCCTGACCAGCGGCCAAATTCAGTCAATCGGCAGCGACCAACTGAACGCGCTGACCACCGCCGACATCCGGGAATTCACCTCGACACAGCTGTCGGCGCTGACCACCGACCAGCTGTCGGGCTTGAGCACGGCCAACGTCGCCGCCCTGTCGACCGCGCAGCTGGCCGGCTTGACCACGGGCCAGGCGGCCGCCCTGACCACCGATCAGGTGGCGGTGTTGAGCACCCTGCAGGTGTCCAAGCTGTCCACCGCCCAGATCCAGGCGCTGAACAGCGACCAGCTGGGCGCGCTGTCCACCACCGACATCCGCGCCCTGGCCAGCACCCAGCTGGCGGCGCTGACCACCGCCCAGGTGGCCACCCTCAGCAGCGACAACGTCGCCGCCCTGTCCAGCGTCCAGATCGCCAAGCTCACCACCGCGCAAGTGGCGGCGCTGGGCAGCGACCAGTTGAACGCGCTGGGCTCGGTCGACGTGCGGGCCCTGACCTCCGCCCAGGTGGCGACGCTGACCACCGACCAGTTGTCGACGCTGACGGCCGCCACCCTGTCCGCCCTGACCAGCGCCCAGATCAACAAGCTGTCCACCAACCAGGTGGTGTCGCTGACCAGTGACCAGCTGAACGGTCTGACGACGGCGGACATGCGGGAGTTCACCTCCGCCCAGCTGTCGGCGCTCGGCACCGACCGGCTGTCCGCCCTCAGCACCGACAATGTCGCGGCCCTCACCAGCGTGCAGATCGCGGGCCTGACAACGGCGCAGATTTCGACGCTGACCACCGGCCAGACGTCCGCCCTCAGCACCCTGCAAGTGTCCAAGCTCAGCACCGACCAGGCCCGGGCGCTGACCACGGACCAGTTGAACACGCTCAACAGCGCGGATGTCCGCGCCCTGACGACGGCGCAACTGCTGGCGCTCGGCACCAGCCAGATCGCCAGCCTGGGCACGGATACGGTGGCGGCTTTCAGCAGCGGCCAGGTCGCCAAACTATCGACCGATCAAGTCCGCGTTCTGAACAGCGACCAGTTGAACGCCCTGACCACGCAGGACATCCGGGCGCTGACCAGCACTCAGCTCCAGGCGCTCAGCACCGATCAACTGTCCACCCTGGGCAGTGACAGCGTCGCGGCGCTCAGCAGCGCCCAGGTGGCCCGCCTGGGCACCGACCAAATCCAGGCGCTGGCCAGCGACCAGCTGAACGCCCTGTCGACCATCGACGTACGGGCGCTGACCACAGCGCAGGTGGCGGCGCTGACCACAGCGCAACTGTCCACGCTGGGATCGGATAATCTATCGGCCCTGAACGCCATTCAGGTCTCGAAGCTGTCCAGCGACCAGTTGCGGGCGCTGACCACCGACCAGTTGAACAGCCTGTCCACCGCCGACATCCGGGAATTCACCTCAGCCCAGTTGGGGGCGCTGAGCACGGCCCAGGTGGCCGCCCTGGTCACCGGTAATTTGGCCGCCCTGACCACCACGCAACTGGCCGGCCTGACGACGGACCAGGCGGCGGCGCTGACCACCGATCAGATCCCGGGCCTCAGCACGCTGCAGGTGTCGAAGCTGGGCACCGCCCAGGTACGGGCGCTGACCAGCGATCAGCTGAACGCGCTCTCGACGGCCGACATCCGCGCCCTGTCCACCGCCCAGTTGGCGACGTTCAGCACCGATGAGGTGGCCACCCTCAACACCGACGCCGTGAGCGCCCTGGCCACGAGCCAGGTGGCCGGACTCAGCACCGCGCAGGTGCGGGCGCTGGTCAGCGACCAGCTGAACGCGCTGACGACGGCGGCGGTGCGGGCCTTGACCAGCGCCCAGGTGAGGGCACTTTCCACGGACCAGGTGGCAAGCGTCGGCACCGCCAACATAGCCGCCCTGAGCAGCACCCAGGTCATCCGCCTGTCCACCAGCCAGGTCCAGGCGCTGACCACCGACCAGTTGAACGCCCTCAGCACGGTGGATATCCGCGCCCTGGCCACCGACCAGGTCACGGCGCTCCGCAGCGCCCAGCTGGCCGGGCTGGGCAGTGACGCCCTGGGGGCCCTGAGCACCGTCCAGGTGGCGCGCCTGACCACCGATCAGGTGGGGGCCCTGGGCAGCGATCAGTTGAACGCCCTGACCACGGCCGCCGTCCGCGCCCTGTCGACGTCACAGCTGTCCAGCCTGTCCACCGCCCAGGTGGCAGCACTCGACACGGCCCATGTGGCGGGGTTGACCAGCGCGCAGGTGTCCAGGCTGAGCACGGACCAGATCCAGGCCCTGACCAGCGATCAGTTGGTGGCGCTGCCGACAGCCGATATCCGCAGCCTGACCTCGGCGCAAATCGGGGCCCTGGGCACCGATCAGCTGGCGAACCTGGGAACGGCCAACCTGGCGGCCTTCACCACCGGCCAACTGGTGGGGTTGACCAGCGACCAGTTGAACGCGCTGACCACCGATCAGTTGGGGGCTTTGACCACGGTGCAGGTCACGGGCCTCAGCACCACCCAGATCCAGAGCCTGACAACGGCCCAACTGAACGCCCTGTCCACCGCCGACCTGCGCATCCTGAACAGCGCCCAGGTGACGGCGCTGACCACCGCGCAACTGTCGGCCTTGAACAGCGACAGCGTGGCTGCCTTGAGCAGCGCCCAGGTGTCCAGGCTGACCACTGACCAGGTGCAGGCGCTCACGTCAGACCAGTTGAACGCCCTGCCCGCCCTGGACGTTCGCGCCCTGACCACGGCGCAGGTGCAGGCGCTGGGCACGGCTCAGTTGGACGGCCTGTCGACCGATACGGTCCAGCGGCTGGGCACCAACCAGGTGGCGGCGCTCAGCACCGGCCAGCTGGCGGGCCTGACCACCGACAACCTGTCGGCCCTGACCAGCGCCCAGGTGGCGCGCCTGTCGTCCAGCCAGGTGCAGGCCCTGACCACCAGCCAGCTAAGCGCCCTGACCACCGACGACATTCGGGAATTCACCACCACGCAAGTGGCGGCGCTGACCACCGCCCAAGCCCAGGCCCTGACCACCGATCAGCTATCCAGCATGGGCCGTACCCTGGCCCAGGCCGTCACCAGCGCCCAGGCCACGGCCTTCACCACCGACCAGATGAACGCCTGGCTGGCGAGCTTCCTGAACGCCTCCAGTTAAGGCGTCGTCAAGGGCTGAGGTCGGGCCTTGGCTTCCCGCCCAGACCCAGTGGGCATTGTTTCGATTCTGATATGAATCAGGCTTTGCCAAACAGGCGGTTAGGGCTGGGCCCTGGCATCACACCCATCCCAAAAAAGAAACGGCCGCCCCGAGGGGCGGCCGCTCTTGTACTACAGCGCCTTGGAAATCAGGCTCAGGCGGCCTTGCCGCTCTTCGCGATGATTTCGTCGGCCACGTTCTTCGGCACCGGGTCGTAGTGCGAGAACTCCATGGTGTAGGAGCCACGACCCGAGGTCATGCCACGCAGCTGACCGATGTAACCGAACATTTCGGACAGCGGCACGTGGGATTCGACGGCGATGTTGTGGCCACGCTCCAGCTGGCCCAGCACCGTGCCACGACGACGGTTGATGTCGCCGATCACGTCACCGAGGTAGTCATCGGGAACCACCACTTCGACCTTCATCACCGGCTCCAGCAGGATCGGACCGGCGGTCCGGATGCCTTCGCGGAAGCAAGCCTTGGCGGCGATTTCGAACGTCAGGGCGTTCGAGTCGACTTCGTGGTACTTACCGTCGATCAGGGTGGCTTCGAAGTCCACGGTCGGGTAGCCGGCCAGGACGCCGTCTTCCTTCTGGACTTCCAGGCCCTTGCCCACCGACGGGATGTATTCGCGCGGCACGGTGCCGCCGACGACCTTGTCGACGAAAGCGAAGCCGGCGCCGCGTTCCTTCGGCTCGAAGCGGATCTTCACTTCGGCGAACTGGCCCGAACCACCAGTCTGCTTCTTGTGGGTGTAGGTGTACTCGATGGTCTTGGTGATCGTCTCACGATAGGCCACCTGCGGACGGCCCATTACGCCTTCCACGCCGAACTCGGTGCGCATACGGTCGAGCGTCACTTCCAGGTGCAGCTCGCCCATGCCGCGCAGCAGGGTCTGGCCGGTGTCGCGATCGGTTTCCAGACGCAGCGACGGGTCCGCGCGGACCATCTTGCCGATGGCGGCGCCGAACTTGTCCTGGTCGGCCCGGTTCTTCGGCTCCACCGACACGCTGATCACGGGGTCGGGGAAGCGCATGCGCTCCAGCACCACCGGGGCGGTGGCGTCGCACAGGGTGTCACCGGTATCCGTCTCGGCCAGCGAGACGAAGGCCACGATGTCGCCCGCGCGGGCTTCTTCCAGGTCGTTCGCTTCCTTGGCGAACATTTCCACGATACGGCCGATGCGCTCACGCTTGCCGCGGGTGGTGTTCAGCAGGGAGGTGCCCTTGGCGACGACGCCCGAGTAGACGCGCACGAAGGTCAGCGAACCGTACTTGTCGTTGATGACCTTGAAAGCCAGGCCGGAGAAGGGCTCATCGTCCGACGACTTGCGCTCGCCGTTCGGGTTGCCGTCCGGATCCACGGTCTTGATGGCCTCGACGTCCGTCGGCGACGGCAGGAAGGCGACGACCGCGTCCAGCAGCTGCTGCACGCCCTTGTTCTTGTACGAGGAACCGCACAGAACCGGGGTGAAGTCGCCCTTCAGGGTACCGAGACGCAGGCATTCCTTCAGCACGGAGGGGGCCGGCTCTTCACCGGACTCCAGGTACTGCTCCATGGCCGCGTCATCCTGCATCAGGCAGGTGTCGATCAGCTCGGCGCGGTACTCGGCGACCTTGCTCAGCAGCTCACGGTCATAGGCGTTGGTGATCTTCAGCTTGTCGGCCAGGTCGTCGGTGACGTCCCAGATTTCCCACTGGCTGTCCTTTTCCTCGGAGAACCAGACATAAGCCTTCATCTCGACGAGGTCGATCATGCCCTGGAAGTTGTCTTCCGAGCCCAGCGGCAGCTGGATGACGGCCGGGGTGGCGCCCAGGCGCTTGCGGATCATGTCCACGCAGCGGGTGAAGCTGGCGCCCGAACGGTCCATCTTGTTGACGTAGCACATACGCGGAACGTTGTAGTTATCCGCCAGGCGCCAGTTGGTCTCGGTCTGGGGCTCCACACCGGCCACGCCGTCGAACACCACCACGGCACCGTCGAGCACGCGCAGGGAGCGGTTCACCTCAATGGTGAAGTCCACGTGGCCTGGGGTGTCGATCAGGTTGATCTTCTTGTCCTTCCAGAAGCAGGACACGGCAGCGGACTGAATGGTGATGCCGCGCTTCTGTTCCTGTTCCAGATAGTCGGTCGTGGTCGACGACTTCAGGTCCTTGGTGTCATGAATGTCGACGATCGTGTGCTTGCGACCCGTGTAGTACAGGATGCGCTCAGTGGTCGTCGTCTTGCCGGCATCGACGTGGGCGATGATGCCGATGTTGCGAATGTCGTCCAGCGGTGTGCTGCGGGGCATTAGAGGGCTCCGTCGTCCAACGTCCGGTGCAAAAGAATGAAGCCGGCGCGGGGGAAGTTCAAAAACGAGCGCGGGCCCTGACAAGGACCCGCATGAAAAAAGCCGGGGGGTCCGACGGCACGCCGCATTACCTCCCGGGCGGGCGGATATCTAGCGCGTTCCGCCACCTTTTCCAAGGGCTCATGCGGCATGTCACCCGTGAGCAGGGGAGATTCAGGCGCATGGCCCCGGCACACAGCCGCGCAATGATGGCTGACACGGCTCAGTGGTCCGCCCACCAGTGGCCCGGAACTCCATTTGCACGCATTGGTTCACGCGGGTACGGTGTGAACACGTTAGTGCAGTGGGAAAACTTTCTCCAGCCGATGCTTTGGACTCCGTCATGGCCGAGACACTGAACCGCGTCCTTTATGTCGATGATGAGCCCGATATCCAGGCGATCGTGGAACTCAGTTTGCGCCATGTCGGCGGCCTCGATGTGCGGTTGGCCGAGTCCGGCGGCCAAGCCCTGGCACTGCTGGAGAGGGCCATCCTGGAGGGCTGGGTGCCGCAACTGATCCTGTTGGATGCGGTAATGCCGGGCATGGACGGGCCGGCCACGCTGGCCGCCATCCGGCACCACCCCTCCCTCGACGGGATACCGGTCGCCTTCGTCACCGCCATGACGCAAGATTCCGAGGTGGCGGCGCTCAAGGCGTTGGGTGCCGTGGGGGTCATCGCCAAGCCCTTCGATCCCCTGGGCCTGCCTGGCAACGTCCGTGATGTTTGGGGCGCCACGATCCGCCCATGACCCTGGACAGCCGCCCCGACGCCTCACCCCACCCTGCCCTGCCCGAGGACTTGCTGGCCCGGATGGAGAAAATCCGGCAGGACTTCATGACCGGCCTGCCGGGCCGCCTGGCGCTGATTCACCAGGCGGCGCGAACCTTGATTGAAACGGGTGACGCCGACGCCTACGCGGATCTGGCGCGCCACAGCCATTCCCTGGCGGGGTCGGGCGCCACCTTCGGCCTGCCGGACCTGAGCGGGGCGGCCCGCGCGCTGGAGCGGTTGCTGAACCAGCCGGGGCCGGTGGCCCCCGACGCCCTGCGGGACGCCTTGCAGGGGTTGCAGGACGCGGCCACGGTCGCGGCACCGGCCGCCCCCACCACGCCCCTGCCGTCGGCACCGGATCTTTCCCCCCAAGGCCCCCTGCGTCCCGTCCATATGGTCCGGCCGGAGAGCGCGGCCGCGGATGACCTCGCCGATGTCTTGGCCGCCTACGGCTATGCCTTGACCGTCTTCCCGGATGCCCAGGCCCTTGCCGCCGCCGCAGAAGAGCCGGAGGCGGTGATTCTGGACCTGAACCCCTATGACCTGGCCCCCGGCGGCGCCCACATGGCGGACACCAAAGGGCGCAAGATCCCGGCGGTGGCGCTGTCGTCCTCCACCGGCTTCGCCGCCCGCTTGGCGGCGGCGCGCGCCGGCTGCGACGCCTATGTGGTGAAGCCGCCCGACGTCAACGTGCTGGTGGACCATCTGGACCGCCTGACGGAGCGCGATCCGGACCAGCCCCTGCGCATCGTGATCGTGGACGATGACGCCACCTTGGGCGCCTATTACGAAATGGCCCTGCAGTCGGCCGGCATGCGGACCCGTCTGGTGACGAACCCGATGCAGGCGATGGAGGCGATCTACGACCACAACGCCGACCTGGTGGTCACCGACCTGATCATGCCGCAGTGCACCGGCTTCGAGCTGGCGGCGGTCTTGCGGCAATATGACGGGCTGCTGGCCCTGCCCATCGTTTTCCTGACGGCGGATTTGGACGCGGAGACCTATCGTTCCGCCGTCCGCACCGGCATCGACGCCTATATGACCAAGCCCGTGGATCTGGGCGACTTGGCGGAAACCGTGCGGGCCCGCGCGCGACGGGCCCGGCAGCTCAAGGCATTGATGGTGCGCGACGGCCTGACCGGCGCGTACAACCACCTGATGATCCAGGATCTGCTGGCGTCGGAGGTGGCGCGCGCCCGGCGCGAGGGAACGGCGCTGGCCTTCGCGATGCTGGACATAGACCATTTCAAGAAGGTGAACGACCGATACGGCCACGGCGCCGGAGACCGCGTCATCAAGGGATTGTCACGGCTGCTGCACCAGCGGCTGCGTCGCACCGACATGATCGGCCGCTATGGTGGCGAGGAGTTCGCCATCATCATGCCCCACACCGCCCCGCAGGACGCGGTGGACCGCCTGAACCTCTTGCGCCAGCAATTCAGCGACATCCCCTATGTCCATGGGGACACGCCGTTCCAGGTGACGTTCTCGGGCGGTGTGGCCGGATTCCAGGACGGGCGGGACGCCAAGGCGCTGAACCAGATGGCCGACGCCGCCCTGTATCGGGCGAAGAACGCCGGCCGGAACCGTATCGAGTTGGGATAGGGCGCCCGGCGCGGCGTTCGGGCGGATACTTACCGCACCGGCGCCGTCACCACCTTGGCCGTGGTGCTGACCGCGGTGCCGGCCACGTCGGCCGCCGTGCCCACGGCGGTGCCGGCGGCGTCCACCACCACGCAACCACCCAACCCACCCAGCGCCAGACCCAGCAGCAGCACGCGGCTGCCTACCCGGCAAATCTTACCCTGAAGCGGCGACATGCCCGACATGGCGAACCCCCTTAGTTGCCTTGGCTTCCCGGCCCTCCGCGACGGCGGGTGGGAAACCTGGGGGCCGGCCGCCGGCCCCCCTCGCCTTATACGCAAGCAAGGGCCGGGCCAGGTCGGTATCAATCAGGCTATGCCGTCAGGGGCGGTCATGTCGAAGCCGATGGGCGTGATGGACACCAGGCCATGCTTCAGGGCCCCGGCATCGGTGTCCGGCCCCAAGATGGGCATATGCCGACGGAAGGCCATCCAGTGATAGGTGCCGCCGCGCATGTCGGTGCGGGCTTCGACATCAATGCGGTCCAGCGTGCCCCGGCTCTGCCGCGTCACCACGATGTCGCCGACGTCGGACGGGTCCAGGTCGGGGAAATTGATGTTCAGCACGGCATTGGCGGCCACGCGCAAGCCCAGCGCATGGTCCAGCACCCGGGGCAGCAGGGCTCGTGCCGTGTCCCAGCGCACATGCGCCCTGTCGGTCAGGGCCAGGCTGAAGGCCATGGCCGGCACGCCCAACAGGCGCGCGGTCAGCGCGGCGGCCACGGTGCCGGAATACGGCACCTCATCCCCCACGTTGGCGCCCCGATTTATGCCGGACAGTACGATGTCCGGCGGGGCGTCCTTCAACAGGTGGCGCAGGCCGAAAATGGCACAGTCGCTGGGCGTACCCGTCAGGGCGTAGCGGCGCGCGCCCCGCTCCTCCACCCGCAAGGGGGCGGTCAGGGTGACGGCGCGGGACATGCCGCTCTGGTCCTTTTCCGGCGCCACCACCCAGACCTCGTCCGCCACCTCGGCCACCCGTTCGGCCAGCAGGGCCAGGCCCGGGGCGTTGATGCCGTCATCGTTGGTCAGCAGGACGCGGCCCAGGCGGCGGGGCGAAGCGGAGGAAAGCGGCATGGGACTGGCCTCAAGGACGGTGGAACCCTATAGATACCGGCGCAGCTTCCGGGGCCGGGCCGTGGATGGCAAGCCGCAATGTCGTTCGCACCGCCCGCTTGAACGCTTTTTCCGTTCGATTTTTCAGGAGCTTGAAGGCCATGCCCGAAGACCGGCTGTCCACCTCCCTCTGGGTCCAACTGCACCTGCGCCGCTGCGCCGCCGACAGCATCCCCGTCTATGTCCTGCGCAAGGGCGAGGCGGAGAGCGGCCTGATCCTGCTGAAGGTGGTCATCCCCTTCCAGGGCGCGAAAGTCTACACCCAAAGCCGCGACATGGCCGGCAAGCTGGGCTGGTTCCCCGGGCTGAACGGCGCCCAGGTGCCGGAATCGGAGGCCGACGCCTTCATTGAGCGCGCCACCCGCCGCGACCCCGACCTGTGGGTGATCGAGGTGGAGAGCCGCGACGGGTCGCATCCGTTCGAGGGCAAGGTGATCTGAATTACCGGGCGTCCCCGGGGTCAGGCTTCCCGAAAAATATACTTACGTTCTTAAGTATAAGTTGACCCACCAACCTTGAACACGATCTCGAACCCGCCCTAACCTCCCTTATAAAACAATCCATAAGGGAGAGGGGTATGCCGAGGTCCGTGAGCGTCAGGGTTAAAATCCTGGCAGCCGTCCTATTGCCGGTCGCCGCGATGATCATCATCGCCATCCTGAGCACCTTCCATGAGCGCACCCTGATGCTGGAAGGCCGCAAGGAGCAGATGCTGCGGCAGGTCGAGTCGGCGACCAGCCTCCTGGCCTATTATCACGACCAGTCGACCAGCGGGAAACTGAGCGAGGCGGAGGCGTTGGAGCGCGCCAAGACCGACATCCGCGCCATCCGTTTCGCCAACGGCAATTACATCTTCGTCTACACCGATGCCGGCGTCGCCCAGGTGGTCGGCCCCCAGCCGCAGATGGAAGGCAAGGACCTGATCGACCTCAAGGATCCGAATGGCGTGCCGTTCATCCGGTTGTTCACCGAGGCCGCCCGGGCCGGCGGCGGGGACGTGGCCTACGCCTTTCCCCGCAAGCAGGGCGATCCGCCCGTGGCCAAGCTGGCCTCCATCCGCCCCTTCGCCCCGTGGAAGCTGCTGGTGGGCGCCGGGGTCTACATCGATGACATCGACACGGTGTTCCATCACCGCCTGATGACCTACGGCATCGCCCTGGCGGTGGTGAGCCTGGCCATCCTGGGACTGTCGCTCTACCTGGTGCGCACCATCACGCACCCGCTGGAGGCGATCACCGATGCCATGGTGCGCCTGACCGACGGCGACCGGAACATCACCATCACCCATGCCGCGCGAGGGGATGAGATCGGCAAACTGGCGCGGGCCCTGGCCGTGTTCCGCGACAGCCTGTTGGAGCTGGACCGCAAGGAGCAGGAGCGGCGGGAGGCGGCCGGCCGCGCCGCCGAGGCGCTGAAGTCGGAGCGCGAAGCCATCGCCAACACCTTCCAGCAGAGCGTGATGGGCCTGATCCAGCGCAGCGCGGAGGCGGCCAACGAAATCCACCACACCACGGAGACGATGAGCGACGTGGCCGACCGGGCCAGCATCCAGGCCCGCGACGCCGGCACCGCCGCCGGCCAGGCCAGCACCAACGTGCAGACGGTGGCAGCCGCGTCGGAGGAGCTGTACGCGTCCATCAGCGAGATCAGCCGCCAGGTGGCGGACGCGGCCCGCATCGCGGTCGAGGCGGCGGACCAGACGGGCAAGATCAACACCATGATGCTCAGCCTGTCGCAATCGGCGGGCCGCATTGGCGAGGTGGTTCAGCTGGTGGCCGGGATCGCCAGCCAGACCAACCTGCTGGCGCTGAACGCCACCATCGAGGCGGCGCGCGCCGGCGAGGCGGGCAAGGGCTTTGCCGTGGTCGCCAGCGAGGTGAAGACCCTGGCCACCCAGACGGCCAAGGCAACGGAGGAGATCACGTCCCAGGTCGCCGACGTCCAACAGGAAACGGCGCAGGCCGTCGCCGCCATCCGCACCGTCAGCGGCGTCATCGACCAGATCCGGACCATTTCATCCGGCATCGCGGCGGCGGTCGAGGAACAGGGCGCAGCCACCCGCGAAATCGCCCGCAACGTCACCGAGGCGGCCAGCGAGACCCAGGAAATGAGCACCAACATCGGCGGCCTGACCGAGGCGGCGGCGACCACGGGGTCGGTGGCGCAGAAACTGCTCTCCGCCTCCAGCGACCTGGCCCGCAATGCCGAGCGCATGCGCGGCGACGTGGACAATTTCCTGCGCGGCATACGCGCCGCGTGATCCGCCGTGGGAACCAGCGCGGTGGGTCCGCCTACTCCGCCGCGCTGGCCTGTCCGTCGGTGTTGGCCGGGACCAGCCGGCGGGCGGCACGGCGGGTCTTGCCGCGGTGCAGCTGGCGGTCGATCCAGCGGCTGAAATCCTCCATGTAGAGGTACAGCACCGGGGTGATGTAGAGCGTCAGCAGCTGTGACACCACCAGGCCGCCCACCACAGCCACGCCCAGGGGCTGTCGCAGCTCGGCGCTGGCGCCGGAGGCGAGCGCTATGGGCAGCGTGCCCATGAGGGCCGCCATGGTGGTCATCATGATGGGGCGGAAGCGCAACAGGCAGGCGCGATAGATGGCGTCCCGCGGCGCCGTCCCCTCGCGCCGGGCCTCCAGCGCGAAGTCGATCATCATGATGGCGTTCTTCTTGACGATGCCGATCAGCATCAGCACGCCGATGATGGCGATGACGCTGAGGTCGAAGCCGAACAGCATGAGCGAGCCCACCGCCCCCACCGCCGCCGAGGGCAGGCCGGACAGGATGGTCAGCGGGTGGATGAAGCTTTCATACAGCACACCCAGCACGATGTAGATCACCGCCACCGCCGCCAGCAGCAGCAGGCCCTGGTTGGCCAGCGCCTGCTGGAACACCTGCGCCGTGCCCTGGAAGCTGCCGGTGATGCTGTCCGGCATGCCGATGTCGCGCTGCACGCCCTCGATGGCCGTCACGGCGGCGCCCAGCGAGATGCCCGGCGCCAGGTTGAAGGACAGGGTGACGGCGGGCAACTGGCCCTGGTGGTTCACGCTGATGGGGCCGGAGGTGCGGTCGATGCGGGCGACGGCGCCCAAGGGGATCAGCTTGCCGCTGTCGGAACGGATATAGACGCGGTTCAGCACGTCGGCTGACTTCTGCGCCTCCGGCGACAGCTCCAGGATCACCTCATAATCGTTGGTCGGCGTGTAGATGGTGGAGATCTGCCGCGTGCCGAAGGCGCTGTAGAGGCTGGAGCGCAGGTTTTCAGCCGTCAAGCCCAGCATATAGGCCTTGTCCAGGTCCACATGGATGGAGGCGTTCTGGCCGGACAGCTGCAAATCGCTGGTCACGTCCTGCAACTGGGGCATCTGCGCCATCCGGCGCAGCAGCCGGTCCGACCACAGATAAAGCTGCGGCTGGTCCAGGCCCTGCAGCGTGTACTGGTACTGGCTCTTGGACTGGCGGCCCGAGACGTTCAGGTTCTGCACCGGCTGGAAGAAGACGTTGATGCCGGCGATGCCGGCCACGTCGCGGCGCAGGCTCTGGATCACCGTTTCCATATCGGGGCGGTGGGCGCGGTCCTTCAGCGACATGAAGATGCGGCCGGTGTTGGTGGCGTTGCCCCCGCCCCCGCCGCCGACCGAGGAAATGAAGGTCTCGACATAAGGGTTTTTGGCCACCGCGGCCGCCGCCTGCTGTTGCAAGGCGATCATGGCGTCGAAGGAAATGTCCTGACGCCCCTCCGTCTGGGCGAAAATCTGGCCGTTGTCCTCGACGGGGAAAAAGCCCTTCTGCACCTGCTGGAACAGCACGACGGTGCCCACCAGGGTGGCGAAGAACACCGCCACCACCACGCGGCGATGGGCCAGGCACCAGGTCAGGGTGCGGTCATACCCCCGCAGCCAGGCCTGGAACCCCGCCTCGGTCACCCGCTCGAACCGGCTGGGCGGGGCGTGGTGGTCATGGTTGATGAAGCGGCTGCACAGCATGGGTGTCAGCGTCAGCGACGTGATGGCCGAGGCCGCGATGGCCAGGGTCACCGTCACCGCGAACTCATGGAACAACCGGCCGACCACGCCGCCCATCATGAAGATGGGGATGAACACCGCCACCAGGGACAGGGTTATGGAGACGATGGTGAAGCCGATCTCCCGGCTGCCCTTCAACGCCGCCTCGAACGGGGTCATCCCCTGCTCGATGTAACGGACGATATTCTCCAACATGACGATGGCGTCATCCACCACCAGGCCCACCGACAGGGTCAGCGCCAATAGTGAGATGTTGTCGATGGAAAAGCCGAAGGCCTTCATGGCGCCGGCGGCGCCGATGAGGGAGATGGGCACGGCGATGCCGGGGATCAGCGTGGCGCTGACCTTGCGCAGGAACAGGAAGATGACCATGACCACCAGGCCGATGGTCAGGAACAGCGTGAACTGCACATCCTCCACCGCCGCCCGGATGGACAGCGAGCGGTCGATCAGCACGTTGATGGCGATGGAGGGCGGCAGGCTGGCCTTGAAGGTGGGGATGACCCGCTTCACCGCGTCCACCACCTCCACCGTGTTGGCATCGGGCTGGCGCTGGATGGCCAGGACGATGGTGCGGGTGCCGTTGAACCAGCTGGCGGTCCTGTCGTTCTCCACCCCGTCGATGACGCTGGCCACCTCCCCCAGGCGCACCGGCGCGCCGTTGCGGGTGGCGATGACCAGTTGGGAAAAGCCTTGCGCGTCGAACAGCTGGGTGTTGGTTTCCAGGATCAGTTGCTGGGCGGCCCCGGCGACCACGCCCACGGGCGAGCTGGAGTTGGCGGCGGCGATGGCGTTCTGCACCTCATCCACGCCGATGCCCCGGGCGGCCAGGGCCTCCGGGCTTAGGCGGATGCGCACCGCGAATTTCTGCGCCCCCCAGACCTGCACCTGCGCCACGCCGCTCAATGTCGACAGGGCCGGGCTCAGCAGGGTTTCGGCGTATTCGTCCACCCGGCTCAAGGGCAGGGTCGAACTGCTCAAGGCCAGCAGGAGCACCGGCTGGTCGGCCGGATTCACCTTGCGGTAGCTGGGCGGGGTGGTCATCTCGATGGGCAGCCGGCGCTGCACCCGCGACAGGGCGGCCTGCACATCCAGCGCGGCGCTGTCGATGTCGCGGTCCAGCGCGAACTGGATTGTGACCGTGGTGCTGCCCTGCACGCTGGTCGAGGTGATGCTGTCGATGCCGGCGATGGTGGAGAACTCACGCTCCAACTGGATGGCGACCGACGAGGCCATGGTGTCCGGGCTGGCCCCCGGCAGGCTGGCCGACACGCTGATGACGGGGAAGTCCACGCGCGGCAACGCCGCCACCGGCAGATAGCGATACGCCAAGATGCCGCCGAAGATCAGGGCCGCCGTCAGCAGGACGGTCATCACCGGCCGGCGGATGCATAGCTCGGAGAGGGTCACGTCCGGGCCTTTCCGCTGACTTGCGCGGCACCGGCGCCGATGGTGGCGCTGGGGCTGGCGGCGCTGGACTTGGCGCCGTCCGCCTCCACCCCGCCACCTTCGGCGCCACCTCCGTGCAGTGGGGCCCCTTGCACTGGGGGACGCTCCGTGACCTTGGCGCCGGGAACCAGGCGCAGCTGCCCTTCGGTCACCACCCGCTCACCCGCGTCGACGCCGGATGCGATCACGGCCCCCTGCTCGGCCCCCTGCTGGGCGAAGCGGGCCACGGTCACCGCGCGCATCTCCACCGTGTCGTCGGGCTTGACGACGAAGACATAGGGGCCTGCCTGGCCGCGCTGAACCGCCACCGCCGGCACGGACAGCACGTCGGCCTCTATGCCCAGGTGCAGGGTCACGTCCACGAACTGGCCCGGCCACAGGGCGCGGTCCTGGTTGTCGTACAGGGCTTTCAGCTGGATGGTGCCGGACTGCGCGTCCACGCTGTTGTCGACGAAGACCAGCCGGCCCGTGGCGTTGACCAGACCATCGGTGGTTCGGGCGGACACCAAGGGAGCCGACACCTGGGGGGCCGAAACGGTGCGGTTGCCACGCAGGGCTTGGCGCACCGCCGTGACATGCCGTTCCGGCACGGTGAAGGTGACGTTGATGGGCGCCACCTGCACCAGCGTGGTCAGGGTGGACCCGCTGTCGCTGCCCTTCACCAGGTTGCCGGGGCGCAGCTGGATGGCACCCACCACCCCGTCAATGGGGGAGCGGATTTCGGTGAACGACAGGATCAGGCGTGCCTGGTCGACCGCCGCCTGATCGGCCAGCACAGTCGCCTCCATCGCCTTGGCCGTGGCCAAGGTCTGCTCGTTCTGCTGCAGCGAGACGGCACCCCGCGCGAACAGGCCGGCGGTACGCTTGGCATCCGACCGCGCCTGGGCCAGGTTGGCCTGGTCGCGGGCCAGGTTCGCCTCCGCCTGCATCAGGGCCGCCCTGGGCGGGCGCTGGTCCAGCAGGAACAACAGGTCGCCGGCCTTGACCTCCTGCCCCTCCTCCACCTTGGCGGCCATCAGTTGGCTGTCGATGCGGGCGCGCACCTGGACGGTCGCGATGGGCTGCACCGTGCCCACGGCCGGTACGTCCACCGGCATGGGGCCGCGCACCACCCGCGCCGTCGCCACCGGCACCGGGGCGTCACCGCCCCTGGCGCCGGCCGCCTTGGCCGGCGCCGCGCGCCCATCCACGGGCTTGGTCCACATGCGATAGCCGCCATAGGCACCGACCAGGACCACGGAAAGCGCGACGGCCGCCAGGCGACGATTCATGGGGGGACCTCTCCGGAAACGGGACCCGGCATCATGGGATGGAGGCCCCAAGAGCGCATAATGCCGCAGATCACCGATTTTGCAGTCTTATAGGATATACACGCCGTCCTGGCACTACCCTTAAAGTGAGGGATGCGGCCGGATTTCATTCGAATGGTTGACCGCCCCCCGCCCCAAAGGCCGGCGCCGGCGCGGCATACCGCCCATCTCCATCCGCCGCACGTTCGTCCCTTCGCAGCCCGCGGCGAATAGGGTACACCGGCGCCGTTTCCAACATTTCCACTGTCAAAGACCTGAGGAGGCTTCTGAAACGATGCGCCGTCTGTTGCTGCTGTCCACCATCCTGGCGGGTTCGCCCGTCCTCTCGGCTTCGGCCGCCCTGGCTGCAGACGTTTCGTCCTCCTATACCGCCGACCATACCACCGGCCGACATACCGACGACCCACATACCACCGGCGGGCAGACCCCCGCCGCGCCGCAGGCTGCCGCCCAGACGACGGACGACGCGCAATCCCCGCTGGACCAGATCATCATCACCGCAACCCGCCGGGCCGAGGCCCTGCGCGACGTGCCCGCCAGCGTGTCCACCGTGTCGCGCGAAGACTTCGAGCAGAAGGGCGTGCTGTTCATCGGTGATGAGTTGACGGACCTGCCGGGCGTGCTGGTGTCCAAGAACGACATGGGCACCTACACCTCGATCACCCTGCGCGGCGTGCCCAGCAAGGTGCACAACGACACGCTGGTCGTGATGATGGACGGCATCCCCTATGTCACCGGGGATGACGAGGTCGACCTGGAACAGCTGCCCTACAGCGCGGTGGGCCGGGTGGACGTGGTGCGCGGCCCCATGTCGGCGCTGTACGGCCGGGGCGCTATCAGCGGCACCATCAACTACCTGACCCGCGAGGTCACCGACGAGACCAAGGGCGAGGTCACCCTGCAGGCCGGCAGCGACGGCTGGCTGCACGGCGACGCCCTGTTGCAGACGTCGACCGTGAAGGGCGGCGCCCTGCTGCTGGACGTCGGGCATGAGCGGGGCGACGGCTGGCGCGACCGCACCGGCCGCAACGAGACCAACCTGTTCCTGAAGCACCAGCTGGACATGGGCGATGCCGGCCGGCTGACCGTCACCGCCACCTGGGTGGACACCCGCCAGCAGCTGGCCGGCGAACTGCCGGTGGACAGCCGGGGTGAGCTGATCAACCTGCCGGGCGGCCGCGAGGCCAACTGGAACGAGGATAACGCCGGCTTCTACAAGCGCATGGCCACGGCCACGGCGACGTATGAGCGGGACCTGGCCGATGGCCTGGTGGCGACCACCAAGCTGCACATCCGCCAAGCCCTGACCTCTGCCCTGCAAGGCTTCGCCACCGAGTACGATCCCACCGCCGGCTCGGTCACCTTCACCGGCTTCCGCGTCGACGGCAACACGGTCACGGGATACGGCGAGCAGCAACTGTCCTGGACCCGTGGTCCCTGGCAGGTGCTGGGCGGCGTCAGCGCGGAACAGGTGCGCGCCCACCATACCGAGCATTGGACCGGCCAGCTGGACAACACCTATTACTATGGTGAACAGCGCAGCATTCTGACCGGCCAGAACATCGACACCGATGAATGGGTGACGGACACCCAGCTGAACGCCTATGGCCGCGAGCGCGCCTATGCCGCCTATCTTCAGGTGGACCGGACCTTCGGGCCCGTCACCCTGGACGTCGGCGGGCGCTACGATTATTTCGAGCGGCATGTCGTTTACGGCGACACCACCAGCGGCGGCCCCAACGGCAGCATCACGCCGGGCGGCACCGCCTATGACGACAACGCGCATTTCAGCCCCAAGGCGTCGGTGACCTGGAAGGTGACGCCCCAGGTCAGCGCCTACGTCGCCTATGGTCAGGGCTTCTCCGCCGCCTTCGGGCCGCTGTGGTCCTTCCGCACCCGCCAGACCGGCCTGAACCCGGAACTGGCGGACAATGTGGAGGCCGGCGTGAAGGGCGACGCCTTCGGCGGCCTGCTGTCGGGCAGCGTCACCGTGTATCGCCTGCAGCGCCACGACCTGCTGCAGGTGGTGGAGGTCAACGGCGTGCCCCAGACCTTCAACACCGGCGAACAGCTGTCCCAGGGTGTTGAACTGGCGGGCAGCGCCCGGCTGGACGCCCTGGTGCCCCACCTGTCGGCCGACGTCACCTACGGCTATACCGAGTCCTATTGGCTGCAGGACCGCTTCGTGGAAAGCGACACCCTGATCCAGCGCGACTTCACCGGCAAGCGGGTGCAGGGCATGCCCCGGCACACCGGCAGCATCGCCCTGAACCAAGGCATCCCGGCCTGGGGGCTGTCGGCCAAGCTGTGGGTGGAGATGTTCGGCGACTATGCCTATGACAGCCAGAACAGCCGCATCGGCGGTGGCTATGCCCTGTGGAACACCACCTGGACCTGGACGCCGCCCCATCAGGACACGGTGGATCTGGGCCTGACGGTGCGCAACCTGTTCGACCGCAAGGTGAACCTGATCGAGGCCGACGACAACGGCCCGCTGGGCGCCTTCCCCCAGCCGCCGCGCCAAATCCTGGGCACGGTCAAGGTGCGGTTCTAAAGCGTGTACTAAACCACGTTGAGGGGGCCATCCGGGAAACCGGGTGGCCCTTTTTTATGGCGCTCTGAGGTGCCGAGGAATGTTGGCCGTCTCATAAAATACACCCACGATGGAGCGAGGCGCGGCTGTAGTATAGACGATCCAATAATCCTCAACGCGGAGCCACAATCGACCGTGCTTCGCCAGCAACGGATATGGTCGGGGAGCTGGCAAACCATCGGCGGGTTTCGCCTGGATGCGCGCGGCCGCTTCCTCCAATACGTTCGCCAAGTTTAAAATGGCCGCATCACGGCCCAAGGCCTCGTAATGATCGCGAAGATTGGTGATATGCCGCACCGCGCGCGGCGATAACCGGATTACAAGCGTCGCGCGACCGGGCGATGACTGGAGCGTTCTTGCTTAGCGCGGGTCCGGGCAGCACTCTCGCGCAAATCCCGCAAGACGTCCGAAAGCGCCACACCTTCGCCGCGCGCGATCTCCTCCTCGCTAATGGCGAGGTCGCGTTCCCATTCTTCGGGGTGCTGGCGGGGCGGGGTATTCATACGGGAAAGGATAAGCCCCCAAGGGGGGAAAATCCAGGCATCACCCAGCGCCCCTTCTCCCCGCCGCAAAATATCTTAAGTTGTTTCATGACGCTTACTGACACGACGGATTGCCATGACAAGCAGCATCGCCCTGTTCTTCCCCATGCTGACCCTGTTCCTGTTCACGGTGCTGGTGGGCCTGCGGCTGTTCATCGTGCGGGTGCGGGCCGTGAAGCGCGGCAATGTCCGCCTGTCCTACTTCCGCAATTTCACCGCCGGCACGCAGACGGAAGGGTGCGCCACGGCCCAGCGCGCCTACGGCAACCTGCTGGAGGTGCCGGCGTTGTTCTACGTCATCTGCGTGGTGTTGATGGTGCTGCGCCAGGGTGATCATCTGTATGAGGCGCTGGCCTGGGCCTATGTCGTCCTGCGCGTCGTCCAGGGCCTGATCCACCTGACCTACAACAACGTCCTGCACCGGGCGGCGGTCTACATGGCCTCCATGGCGGTGCTGACGGCCCTGTGGGTGCGGCTGGGGTTGGCGCTGCTGGCTTTCCCGGGCTGACGCTCAACGGCTGGGCCGGACGCGCCAGTAGAGGTAGGACCGGACGACGGATGCCAAGGCCACAGGCAGCAACACCGCCATGGTCAGCCCCGGGCCCCGCATATGGAAGGGCGGCAGCCACAAGGCCAGGGCCAGCAGCAGGAAACCACCCGCCACGAACAGCCGGCCGCCAAAGCGGTGCGTCTGGTCCCAAACCCATTCGTCATCGCGCGTCCACCACGTGCGGATGCCGAGGAGATCGTTCTGGCGGATCTTGCCCAGCACATTGCCCATCAGGATCATGAAGACGCCAAATATCAGCGGCTGGGTCCGGGTGAAATCCACCGGATAGCCCAGAGCCCGGCCCACCATGACGAAATGAGTCAGCGCCAGCATGCCGGTCAGCGACAGGCGCGCTGTACGCCAGGCGGTGGCGGAGCGTTCCAGGTTCGCCGCCCGTGGGGTGAAGCGCGCCAAGGCCGGCAGCGCCACCGCGAAGACCAGGGTCAGCAGCGGCGACAAGGCCAGCGCCCCGGGCGACCGGAGGTAGCCGTTGACCTGTCCGTCTCCCCCCCAATGCACCGGCAGAAGGGCGTCCGGACCGACCCTGGTCAGCGCGTAGATGCTGGCCAGGGCCATGACGACCAGGATCTGAACCGTCGCCATCCAATAAAATCGTGCGGACATGACGCTGCTCCTCCCGGGACTATTTCCCCGGCTTGGCCAGATGGGTATCGCGGGCCGCCCCGTCCCCCAGCCCTATACCCAGGCTGTCCATGAGGCCCGACAACGCCTCTTCCAGCACCGACAGGTTCAGGCGGTAATAGATGGTGGTGCCCTGGCGTTCCTGGTCCACCAGGTCGGCCTCGCGCAACACGGCGAAATGGCCGGACAGGGTGGGCTTGGCCAGGTCGAAATGCCGGGCGATGTCACCGGCCGACAACGGCCCCTCCCGCAGCAACTGCAGGATGCGGCGGCGGCTGGGATCGGCAAGGGCTTTGAAGACGCGATTCATGGATTGGTATTTAGCGAATTACCAAAATAGGCGCAAGTGGTTTATGGCCGCCCACCTCGTTGCCGTTGCTTTTTGCAAATTCGGCAGACGAGGTAGCTCTTGTTAAGTGCAACACCCCGGTTCATCGCAAAATGCGTGACGCAAATGACACACTTTCCGGGGTGTAGGAAATTTTTGCCGGGCACCCCCTATTTCAACCCCTGAACATTCCCAGAATCCTGGCAAACGCGGAGTCGACGCTATAGACTCCGCTGTGACTTTTCGGTGACCGCCGGCCGGGAGCGGACCTTGGAAAACCTGTTGCAGACCCTGCGTAATCTGGGGCCGGTACGGCTGGGCGCCATTGGTGGCGTCGCCTTGCTGATCATCGCCCTGTTCGGCTTCCTGCTGTTCAATGGCTCGTCGCCCAACATGGCCCTGCTGTACAGCGACCTGTCGCCCAGCGACGGCGGCGCCATCGTGCAGCAGCTGGACCAGATGCAGCCGAAGGTGCCCTATCAGGTCAGCCCCGACAGCACCCGCATCGAGGTGCCGGCCGACCAGGTGGGCCGCATCCGCATGCTGATGGCGCAGCAGGGCCTGCCCACCGGCGGCAACGTCGGCTATGAAATCTTCAACCAGGCCGAAAGCCTGGGCACCACCAGCTTCATGCAGTCGGTGCAGCAGCTGCGCGCCCTGGAGGGGGAGCTGTCGCGCACGGTGAACACCCTGGCCCCGGTGCAGCAGTCGCGCATCCACCTGGTGCTGCCCAAGCGGGAGCTGTTCAGCCGCGAGACGCAGAAGGCCACGGCCAGCGTCGTGCTGCGCCTGCGCCCCGGCCAGCAGTTGAAGAAGGAACAGGTTGCCAGCATCCAGCACCTGATCGCCGCGTCGGTGCCGGGGCTGCAACCCGACATGGTGTCGGTGGTGGACGACAAGGGCAACCTGCTGGCCCGGGGCATGGGCTCCGACAGCAAGGAAGCCATGATGGCGACGGCGGAGGAAAAGCGCCTCGCCTATCAGCAGCGCCTGACCGACAAGGTCGAGGAGATCGTGGGCCGCACCGTGGGCATGGGCAAGGTGCGGGCGGAGGTGACGGTCGACATGGATTTCGACCGCATCACCACCAACAGCGAAACCTTCGATCCCGACAGCCAGGTCGTGCGCTCCACCGAGACCAACAACGAGAACTCGGAAGACATCAACAAGGAGGGGCAGGACCCGGTCACGGTGGCCAACAACCTGCCGTCCGCCAACGCCGAGAACGCCAGCAACGGCGCCTCCAGCTCCAAGTCCACCAAAACCAACGAGCGCATCAATTACGAGATCAGCAAGACCGTTAAGGTCCACGAGCGCGAGGCCGGCCAGGTGCGCCGCTTGTCGGTCGCCGTGCTGGTCGACGGCAATTACGTGCCGGACGACAAGGGCGTCGCCCAGTACCAGCCGCGCTCGGACGATGAATTGCAGAAGCTGGCGGCGCTGGTGCGCTCCTCCATCGGCTATGACGGCTCGCGCGGGGACACGGTGGACGTGGTCAGCATGAAGTTCGCCACGCCGGAGGGCGAGCTGGACGCGAAGGAAGAAACGCTGTTCGGCCTGCCCAAGCAGGATGTGTTCCGCATCGCCGAAACCATCGTGCTGGCCATCGTCGCCATCCTGGTCATCTTGCTCGTCATCCGGCCGCTGGTGGCCCGCGCCCTGGACCGCACGCCGCAGCTGGATGAGGAGCCGGACCTGCTGTCCGACAGCGGTGGCGTGCCGCAGCTGGCCGGCCCCGGCGGCGGCGCGCTGGCCCGCGAGCTGGCGCTGGAGGCGGCGCAAGCCAACGAGGAACTGGAACAGATGATCGACATCAACCGCGTCGACGGCCGCGTGCGCGCGTCCTCGCTACGCAAGGTGGGCGAGATCGTCGAGAAGCATCCGGAAGAGGCCGTGTCCATCATCCGTAACTGGCTGTACCAGGAAAATTGAGCGCGGACGTGAGCCTATGACCAATATCCGCAGGTTCCTGTTCGACAACTCCTTCGATCCCGAGGGCCGCCGTGTCGAGGTGCCGGAGGAACAGCTGCCGCCTGAGCCGGCGCTGCCGCCCGAACCCCCGCCACCACCGCCCCCGCCGCCGGAGCCGACTTTCAGCCTGGCCGACCTGCAGCAGCAGGTACGCATGGCACGTGAAGCGGCCTATGCCCAGGGCCATGCCGAGGGCATGCAGGCGGGCGCCGACCAGTCAGCCCTGGCCCTGGCCAACGTGCTGGCGCAGTTGCAGGGCAACGTCGCCCAGCTGATCCAGGCGGAAACGGCGGGGCGGGCCCTACGCTCGCAGAACGCCATGCGCATGGCGCTGGCCATCGTGCGCAAGCTGTTCCCCGCCATGGTCAAGCGCCAGGGGCTGGTGGAGGTGGAGGCGACGGTGAGCGCCTTCCTGGCCGAGCTGTCGGACGAGCCGCGCCTGCTGGTGCGGGTGCATGAGAATTGGCTGGGCCCGATCAAGGAGAAGATCGAGGACATGGCCGCGCGCCAGGGCTTCGCCGGCTCCGTCGCCGTGGTGGCCGATCCCCGCGCCGGGGAACTGGACTGCAAGGCGGACTGGGGGGACGGCGGCGCCGAGCGCGACGTCAGCGCCCTGTGGGCCGAGATCGACCGCATCGCCGGCCATCTGGGCCGGCCGCTGGAGGACGGCCGCAACGCGGCCGAATGAGCGTATAGGCCCTGATAGGCCAGTATGTTATGGCCAGTGCTGCTGTGGCCGATGTAAGTGGCCAATTGTTATGCGACGTGACCGGGGCCCGCCCCGGCGGTGAGAGACGAGGGAAGCGATGAGCCTGGACGATTTCGACGGCCAAGCGGGTATGGACGCCGACGGCGCCCCGATCGTGAAGGACCTGGAGGCCGTCTATGACATCCCGGTTCAGATTTCCGCCGTGCTGGGGAAGTGCACCATGCAGGTGAGCCAGCTGTTGAAGCTGGGCCGCGGCGCCGTGGTGGAACTGGACCGCAAGGTGGGTGAGGCCATCGACATCTATGTCAACAACCGTCTGGTGGCGCGCGGCGAAGTGGTGGTGGTGGAAGACCGCCTGGGCGTGACCATGACGGAAATCATCAAGTCCGAACGCACCTGATCATTCAAGTCGAGACGCGAGAGCCCCTCTTGAGCACCCGCCCCCCCTCCCCGACCCTGCGCGCCGCCGGCCCCACCGCCGGAGCCGGCACCCGCGCGGCCGCGCCCGTGCCGGAGGCCGCGAACGAGGCGTCCAAGGGAAGCGGCGGCCAAGCGCCGGCGGCCCCCCTGCCGGAACCGGTGCGGGTCCGCCATGGGCTGGACCTGACCACAGTCCTGGGGTTGGTGGCGGGCTTCGCCCTGGTGTTCTCGGCCCTGGCGTTCGGCGGCCACGCGCGCGCCTTCATCAACGTGCCGTCGCTGATGATCGTGGTGGGCGGCACCATCGCCGTCACCATCGTCTCTTTCGCGCGCGAGGATCTGGTGGCTTGCCGCCGCCAGCTGGGCCGGGCGCTGATGCGGCCCGTTGCCGACATCGCCGACGTTTCCGGCTATGTGCTGCAGATGGCGGAGGCGGCGCGGCGCAACGGCCCGCTGACCCTGCAACCGCTGCTGAAGGACAAGGGCGTGGAACCGTTGCAGGCCCGCGCCATCGAGCTGGTGGTGGACGGTGTCGCGGCGGAAGATGTGGAGCGCATCCTGCGCACGGAGATCGAGGCGCAGCAGGCCCGGTCTCGCCACGGTGCCGCCGTGCTGCGTCGCGCCTCGGAAGTGGCGCCGGCCATGGGCCTGATCGGCACCCTGGTCGGCCTGGTGCAGATGCTGGGCAATCTGCAGGACCCCACCGCCATCGGCCCGGCCATGGCGATATCCCTGCTGACGACCTTCTACGGCGCGCTGGTGGGCAACATGGCCCTGGCGCCCCTGGCGGGAAAGCTGGAACGGAACACCGACGCCCAGACCATCGTGGACACGCTGTTCATGCTGGGCGCCATCTCCATCGCGCGGCAGGAAAACCCGCGCCGGCTGGAGATGATGATGAACACGGTTCTGCCGCCCGAGCTGCGGCTGAGCCATTATGACTGATGGTTGGACGACGGACGCGCCCGTGACGGGGCGTCCCGGTTTGAAAGGGTTTTGAGCGATGCGGTTGCTGATCGTAGGAACGCTGGAAGGCTACATCACGGCGGCGGGCAAGATCGCGCTCCAGAAGGGCGCGAAGGTCGCCCACACAGACAGCATAGGCGGCGCGCTCACCGCCCTGCGCAGCGGCCAGGGCGCCGATCTGGTGATGATCGACGTGAAGCTGGACGTCGGCATGCTGATCGAGGCGCTGAAGACCGAGCGCATCACCGTGCCGGTGGTGGCCTGCGGCGTGGCAACCGACGCGCAAGCCGCGGTCAAGGCCATCCGCGCCGGCGCCAAGGAATACATCCCCCTGCCCCCGGACGCGCAGCTGATCGCCGCCGTGCTGGAAGCGGTGGCGGAAGAAAGCCACGCCATCGTCAGCCGCGACCCGTCCATGGGCAGCGTGCTGCGCCTGGCCGACCAGATCGCGCCCAGCGACGCCTCCGTCCTGATCACCGGCGAGTCCGGCACCGGCAAGGAGCTGATGGCCCGCTACATCCATCGCAAGAGCCGCCGGGCCAACGCCGTGTTCGTCTCGGTCAACTGCGCCGCCATCCCGGAGAACCTGCTGGAATCCGAGCTGTTCGGCCATGAGAAGGGCGCCTTCACCGGCGCCGTGGCCCGGCGCGTCGGCAAGTTCGAGGAGGCCAACGGCGGCACGCTGCTGCTGGACGAAATCTCGGAAATGGACATCCGGCTTCAGGCCAAGCTGCTGCGCGCCATCCAGGAGCGCGAGATCGACCGGGTGGGCGGGACCCAGCCGGTGAAGGTGGACATCCGCGTGCTGGCGACCTCCAACCGCCTGCTGGAGGAAGAGGTGCGGGCCGGCCGCTTCCGCGAGGACTTGTTCTTCCGCCTGAACGTGGTGAACCTGATCCTGCCCCCCTTGCGCGAACGCCCGGCCGACATCGCCATCCTGTCGCAGCATTTCGCCACGAAGTATTCGGAGGCCAACGGCCTGCCGGAACGCACCGTGGGACCGGAAGCCATGGCCATGCTGCAGGCCCACCGCTTCCGCGGCAACGTGCGTGAGCTGGAGAACACCATGCACCGCGCCGTGCTGCTGTCGCGGGGGACGGAGATCGGCCCCGACGCCATCCTGCTGACCGGCGCCGAACCGGCGGCATCCAGCCCCGGCTATGGCGCGGTGGCTCCGGTGGCCGCCCGTGCCACGGCGGCGGCGCAAACGCCCGCTTACGCGGCCCCCACCGGTGAGCCCGGCGCCTCCGGCACCGCCGGCCTGGTGGGCCGCAGCGTGGCGGACGTGGAGCGCGACCTGATCATCGACACGCTCAGCCATTGCCTGGGCAACCGCACACATGCCGCCAACATCCTGGGCATTTCCATCCGCACCCTGCGCAACAAGCTGAAGCAATACAGCGATGAGGGCGTGGCGGTGCCGCCGCCGGCGGGTGGTGAGCTGGACCGGGCGGCGATTTAAGGGGATCGGGGACCTGACCGACACCGGAAAGAAAGACCATGGCTGACCAGACCGCGGCCTCCGGCGGGAATCCGCTGAACAACTTGTTCGGCAACTTGCGGAACAATGGGCCGGCCCTGCTGAAGCGGACGGAGATTCTGTTCGCGCTGGGCATCGTGACCATCCTGGTCATGCTGGTCATCCCTCTGCCGACCTTCCTGCTGGACTTCGGCCTCGCCGTATCCTTCACCTTCTCCGTCCTGATCCTGATGACGGTGCTCAGCATCCAGAAGCCGCTGGAGATGAGCTCCTTCCCCACCATCCTGCTGGTGTCCACCATGTTGCGCCTGGCGCTGAACATGGCGTCCACCCGCCTGATCCTGGGCCATGGGCATGAGGGCACCCAGGCCGCCGGCCACGTCATCCAGGCGTTCGGCGGCTTTATCATGGGCGGCAACTTCATCATCGGCGTGACGGTGTTCGCCATCCTGGTGATGGTGAACTTCACCGTCATCACCAAGGGTTCCGGCCGTATCGCCGAAGTGGCGGCGCGCTTCACCCTGGATGGCATGCCCGGCAAGCAGATGGCCATCGACGCCGACCTGTCGGCCGGCCTGATCAACGAGGACGAGGCCAAGAAGCGCCGCCGCGAGCTGGAAGAGGAAAGCCAGTTCTTCGGCGCCATGGACGGCGCGTCCAAGTTCGTGCGCGGCGACGCCGTGGCCGGCATGGTCATCACCTTCATCAACGTCGTCGTCGGCATGATCATCGGCGTCGGCCAGAAGAACATGTCGTTCCTGAAGGCCGGTGCCACCTACACCCAGCTGACCATCGGCGACGGCCTGGTCAGCCAGATTCCAGCGCTGATCGTCTCGCTGGCCGCCGGCCTCATGGTGTCGAAGTCGGGTCAGTCGGGCTCCGCCGACAAGGCGCTGTTCGGGCAGCTGAGCTTCTATCCCTCGGCCATGGGGCTCAGCGCCTTCCTGCTGTGCGCCCTGGCCCTGCTGCCGGGCCTGCCCTTCCTGCCCTTCATCTCGCTGGCCATCGCCCTGTTCGCCGGCGCCTACTACCTGCCGCGGCTGCGCAAGGCGCGCGGCGACCAGATGGGCGGCGGGGAAGCCATGGCCGGCGGCGCCCCTGGCGCCCCGGGTGGCCCCGGCGGCCCGCCCGCCCCTGCGCCGGATGAGCCCATCTCCTCCGCGCTGGCCATCGACCTCATCCGGCTGGAGCTGGGCTACGGCCTGCTGTCGCTGATCAACACCGACGCCGGCCACCGCCTGACCGACCAGATCAAGGGCCTGCGCCGCCAGTTGGCCAGCGAGATCGGCATCATCATGCCGGCCGTGCGCATCCAGGACAATTTGCAGCTGCCGCCCAACAGCTACGTCATCCGCATCAAGGAGATCGAGGCCGGCCGGGGCGACGTGCGCCCCAACATGCTGCTGTGCATGGACCCGCGCGGCGAGCCCATCCAGCTGCCGGGCGAGGTCACGACGGAGCCGACCTTCGGCCTGCCCGCCATGTGGATCGAGCCAGCCTACCGCGAGGAAGCGCTGTTCAAGGGCTTCACCGTGGTGGACCCGCCCACGGTGCTGACCACCCACCTGACGGAGGTGGTGCGCGACAACATGGCGGACCTGCTGTCCTACGCCGAGACCCAGAAGCTGCTGGACGAGTTGAACAAGGAACAGCAGAAGCTGGTGGCCGACGTCATCCCCGGCCAGATCGGCATCGGTGCGTTGCAGCGGGTGCTGCAGAACCTGCTGGGCGAGCGCATCTCCATCCGCGACCTGCCGGCCATCCTGGAAGGCGTTTCCGAGGCGACGGGCTACACCCGCAACATCACCCAGATCACCGAGCATGTGCGCGCCCGGCTGGCACGCCAGATTTCCGACAGCCATACCAACGACCAGGGCTACATCCCTCTCATCACCCTGTCCCCGGAGTGGGAGCAGGCCTTCGCCGAATCCGTCGTCGGCGAGGGGGATGAGCGCAACCTGGCCATGGCGCCGTCGCGCCTGCAGCAGTTCATCACCGCCGTGCGCCAGACCTATGACCGCCACGCCATGATGGGGGAATCGCCGGTGATGCTGACCAGCCCGGGCATCCGGCCCTTCGTGCGGTCCATCATCGAACGCTTCCGCCCGGCCACCGCCGTCATGTCGCAGAACGAAATCCACCCCAAGGCCAAGATCAAGACCTTGGGGCAAGTGTAAGAGCCGCCGCGGCGGCTGGGGGTGTAGAAATAGCGGGTGGGTCGCAGGATGAAGCGGCCTTCCGCCCGGATGATGCGGGGGCGTCGCCGAACATGGCTAACGCAAAATTAAGCAAGCGCGGTGTAAATGACACGGCGGGCCGGAAGCTGCGCCCGCACGCCCTTATCGCTGATGCAACGGTCCGAATAAAATGCCATCCTTGGGTCCTTGACGTATTTGTCCTTTTGACGGCAGACAAGCCGGGTTAATGCCCGCATACGCGCGAATGACCTGGCGCGCAAATGACCTGGCGCAGCGCCCATGATGGGGCGCCGTGCCAGGATAGCCGGCCGGGAAGCGTTCGCCCCCGTCGGCGCGGGGATAGGGTGGGGTTTCAGTTGCCGCGGGCGGCGGGTGCAGCCGCGGCGGTTCCGGTGGCAGGGTCCCGCGGGGGTGGGCCCCTGTGGGGAGGTGGAGTGGATATGGCCCCTAGGGCAGGACAATCATGCGGCTGAAGTCCTTTCACGCCCCGACCATGGGCGAGGCGATGCGCCTCGTGCGGGAGGTGCTGGGGGACGACGCCATCATCGTCGCCACGCGCGAGGAGGAAGGCGTCGGCGTCCGGGTGACGGCGGCGGTGGAGGAATCCATCCCGGGCCCCGGCATGCCCGCCATCAACGACCGCTATCCCAACCCGCTGGCGCCCGATCCCGCCGACCAGGTGACGGACATCCTGTTCCGCCACGGCCTACCCGCCGACCTGAACCAGCGGCTGATGGACAGCATCGCCGATTTCGACGCCAAGGACGCCCAGACCCTGCTGGCCGCCGCGCTGGAGTCCGTGTTCACCTTCCAGCCCCTGCCCGAGGGCCGGTTCCCCAGGCCCCTGATGCTGGTGGGCCCGCCCGGCGCCGGCAAGACGCTGACGGTCGCCAAGCTGTGCGCCCGCGCGGCGCTGAAGGGCCGGCCGGTGGGCGTCATCTCCACCGATACGGTGCGCGCCGGCGGCATCGACCAGCTGGCGGCCTTCACCCGCGTGCTGAAACTGCGCCTGATGACGGTGGAGGACCCGCTGGCCCTGGCTGACGCGCTGGATGTGCAACGGGGCGCCGAGCAGGTTCTGGTCGATAGCGCCGGCCGCAACCCCTACAACCAGGCCGACCTGAACGACCTGCGCGATTTCCTGGTGGCCGCCGACATCGAACCCGTGCTGGTGCTGCCGGCCGGCATGGACGCGGTGGAGGCGGCGGAAATGGCCCGTGCCTTCCGCGCCCTGGGCGCCCGCCGGCTGCTGACCACGCGCCTGGACATGGCCCGCCGCCTGGGCAGCATGCTGACCGCCGCGCATGAGGCCGGCCTTGCCCTCTGCGACGCCAGCACCAGCCCGCGCGCGGCCGAAGGCCTGACCCCCCTTTCACCCACATCGCTCGCCCGCCTGATGATGCCCGGCTCTGAAACCAGCGAACGCCGCGCCAAGCAAACGGGGACCCACGCATGAACGACCTTCTCTCCCCAACCGGCGCACCGGCCGGCTTTGCCACCGCCGACAACGTCATGCCCCTGCGGCGCCAGAACATCCTGGCCGTGGCCAGCGGCAAGGGCGGCGTGGGCAAGACCTTCTTCTCCGTCACCCTGGCCCATGCGCTGGCGCGCAGCGGCAAGCGCACCCTGCTGTTCGACGGCGATTTGGGCTTGGCCAACGTGGACATCCAGCTGGGCCTGATGCCCAAGCGCGACCTGGGCCAGGTGATTGACGGCATGGTGACCCTGCAAGGGGCGGCCCAGCGCTTCCCCGAGGGTGGCTTCGACATCATCGCCGGCCGTTCCGGCTCGGGCAGCTTGGCCAACCTGCCGCCGGCGCGGCTGACCCAGCTGCGCACCGAGTTGGCGGACGTGGCCAAAAACTATGACTGGGTGGTCATCGACCTGGGCGCCGGCGTCGACCGCATGGTCCGCACCTTCTCCGGCCCCGCCGGCACCACCCTGGTGGTGACGACGGACGAGCCCACCTCCATCACCGACGCCTACGCCTTCCTGAAGCTCAGCTACCAGGCTAACCCCATGGCCGACCTGCGCGTGGTCATCAACATGGCCGACAGCAAAGCGCTGGGCGAGCGGACGTATGAAAAGCTGCTGACCGTCTGCCAGCGGTACCTGAAGATGTCGCCCAAGCTGGGCGGCATCGTCCGGCGCGACGCCAAGGTGCGCGAGGCCATCCGCAGCCAATCGCCCCTGTTCATGCGCTTCCCCACCTCCGATGCCGCCCATGACATCGAGATGGTGGCCAACCGCCTGAACCTGGGGGGCTGACCCGGCGTGGCCCGCGGCGGGACGGGACAGTCCAGGCGGGGAACACGCCCTATGCGGCGGAGGAGGCTCTGGCCATGAGCGGCGTCCAAACCCCGTCCGTTCTCATCCAGACGCTGGCCGCCGGAACCGGCGGCGGGGCCGCGCCCACGGTGCTGGGCCAGGTGACGGTCACCCAGTTGCCGGATAAGCTGACGGGCCTCGCGCGGGCCCTGGCCGTCAGCGGCATGGTGACGGAGCAGCAGGGCGACCAGGCGACGGTCCGCACCGCCGCCGGCGACGTCCAGGTGCGCACCGAGGCGCCGCTGCCGACCGACCGACCCGTCACCCTGCAAATTCCGGCTCAAGCCGCCGGTGCCGCCACGACCGCCACGGTTGTGGCCCAATCGGCGGCCCAGTCGGCTCAAGGCACCAGCCAGGCAAGCGCGCCCCCGCAGGCGGCCCCAACCCCGTTGGCATCCAACCTGCCCCCGTTGCAGGTGGGGGCCACCTTGGCCGCCGTCCTGCTCAGTCCAGCACCGGCCAGCGGCGGCACCGCCGCCCCATCCAGCGTTCCGGCGCCATCCTCCGACATCAACCAAGGGCTAGGGCTCGGCTTGATCGTGGGCGCCCGGGGAGATACGGGGGACCAACCCGATCTCACCGACGACTCCCCGTCGCAGCAGCAGCAGCCCAGCCCAGCCGCGCCCCCCTCCCAAGGCCGCCCCACCGCGCCACAGACCGGAACCGGCGGCCAGGCGACGACGGACGGCGACACGGCGGGACAGGCCGCCCCACCGGGTGCGTCGCCCCAGGCCCCCCCCAACCCCGGCCCCCAAAACCCGCCGGCGAGCACCAGCGGACCTCTGCCCACGCCCTGGACGGTGGGCAGCCTGGCGGATTTGCTGTTCGCGCGGGCCACCGGCGGCACGCCGGCCGCAACCGCCAATCCGCCGTCGCTGGGCGACCTGCTGCCCGACATCGCGCCACCGTCCGCCCCCACCGTCCCAACACCGGGGGTAAGTGCCGCGGCGTCGACGCAGGCGGCGGCGTCTCAGCCGACGGGCACGTCGCCGGCCCCAGAGGCACCCTCCAGCGGCACGCCATCAGCGCCGGCCGGGCCAGGGCCCCAGGGTCAGCTCAATACAGCGCCCGACGCGCCCCCCAGCCCGGGGCAGCCGCGTGGCGGCCCCACCTCCCCGCCGGCGTCCGCATTGGCAACCCCGGGCGTCCTGCCCGACCTTGGCGCACCCGGCCCGGCGCAATCCTCTGGTCCCCCACTCAGCATTCCCGCACCGGCCGTTCCCCGGGGCGCCAGTCCAGAGTTCGCCAGTCCACAGGTCGCCAGTCCATTGCCCACCAGTCCACAGCCGGCATCGTCCAGCGGCCCGGCCCCGTCAGCGGACGGCGCGACACCGTTCGTCAGTGGTGGCGTGTTCCTGAGCGGCCGTCCCAGCTTCGTGCGCACCGGCCTGCCCTCCGGCACCACCACCCCCTTCCCCCCCTCTCCGGCCAGCCTCCCGACCCCAGCCAGCCCCCCGATCGCACAGGGGTCATCCGTCCCCGGCCCCCCGGCGCCCTCGGTGGCGGCTGGGACGGCAATCCCATCCGCCAGCCCGGCTGTCCCGGATTGGACAGGCGCGACGGCCCCAAGCCCCCAAGCGCCTGGCGCGCGGCCCCTGGCCGGATTAACCGGCCAGCTCACGCCGTCCCCCGCCCCGGCGGCGGACGGCAAGACCGCGTCACCGTTGGCCGGGCCGGCACGGCCCGTCGGCATGACGCCGGCCATGACCCTGCCGCCGGGCGCCCTGTCCCCACAGGAAGCGACAGCGCCCCCCCTGCCCGCGGCGACACCCCCGGGCGCCAGCGCCTACACGGCACCCGTGCAGGTGTCCACCGCCCCCAATCCGGGTCAGACGATCAACCTGACTGTGCTCTCCGTTCAACGGCCGGGCATGGCGGTGGAGGTGATGCCTGGCGCGCCGGGGGACATGGCGCCCACGATGGACGACGCGCCGCTTGATCCCGCCCTGGCCCGCCCTGGCGTCGCCCCTACTGCTCCCGGATCGGCCATTCCCGGGACGGTGGTGGGGGTGACACGCGCCGGCCAGCCGGTGGTGGAAACGCCGCGCGGCACCCTTCTTTTGCAGGCGCGGGCGGATCTGCCGGTGGGCACCAAGGTACGGCTGGCCCCCGCCGCCCTGCCCACGCCGGACCTGGACCCCGTGCCGCCCGCCATCGACCCGGCGCGGGGCCGCGACTGGCCGGCCCTGCGGGAGACGCTGGCGGTCATCGCCGCCACCGACCCGGCCCTGGCGCGTCATCTCATCGACAGCGTGCTGCCCCGCCCCACGCCGCAGCTCACCAAGACGCTGGTGATCTTCCTGGCGGCCCTGCGCGGCGGCGACGCCGGCGGCTGGCTGGGGGCCGACGCCCTTTCGACCCTGGGCAAGGCTGGACGCGGTCGCCTGTCCGCCCGGCTCACCGACGATTTCAACACCATCGCAAACCAGGCGGCGGAACCGAACAAGGATGGCTGGCGCACCTATGCCGTACCCTTCGGCGACGAGGTCGGCCGCCTGCAAGTCCATGTCCGCGCCATCAACGAGGAGGAGGGCGAGGAGGCGGAAGGCCCCGCCCGCGCCCAGCGCAACCGGCCGCTGCGCCGCTTCCTGATCGATCTGACCCTGTCCCGCCTGGGCCCCATGCAGTTGGACGGCCTGATCTGGACCGGCCGCTTCGATCTGGTGATCCGCACCCGCCAGTTGCTGCCCACCAGCCTGACGCGGGAACTGCACGGCATCTACAGCAACAGCCTGGCGGCCGTGGGCTACAGCGGCGCGCTGGCCTTCCAGACCGGCGCCCACGGCTGGGTCGACCAAGCGGCACCGGCCAGCGGCGCCAAACCCGTCACCCGCATCTGACACGGCCCAGATCTGGCACGGCACGGATCTGGCACCCTTGCCGGCGGCCCGCGGCGTCCCATCTTGGTTGGCATCAGCGTGCGCGCGCAGCAAGCGGAACCCGCCATGGCCGAGCAGCCCACCCTTACCCTGAACGATGGCCGCGTCATGCCCCAACTGGGCCTGGGCGTATGGCAAACGATGGACAGCCAAGCCGCCCCGGTCGTGGCGACGGCGGTGGAGGCGGGATACCGTTTGGTGGATACGGCCTCCATTTACCGGAATGAGGGCGGCGTGGGCCGGGGGGTGCGCAGCACCGGCATACCCGCCAGCCGGATTTTCATCACCACCAAGCTGTGGAACGACAGCCATGGCAGCGAGGCGCCGGCACTGTCGTTGGACCACAGCCTGGGACGGCTGGGCCTGCCGGCCGTGGACCTTTACCTGATCCATTGGCCGACACCCGCGCGGGGTCGCTACGCCGAAACCTGGCGGGCGCTGATCGCCCTGCGGGAGACGGGCAAGGCCCGATCCATCGGCGTGTCGAATTTCACCGCCCCGCAATTGGCCCGGCTGATCGACGATACGGGCGTGGTGCCGGCGGTGAACCAGATCGAACTGCATCCCCGGTTCCAGCAACGCGAACTGCGCGCCTTCCATGAGGCCCACGGCATCATCACCCAGTCCTGGAGCCCCCTGGGCCAGGGCACGCTGCTAGACCATCCGGTGCTGACGGAGATCGCGCGCAAGCATGACCGGACGGTGGCCCAGATCGTCATTCGCTGGCATCTCGACCTTGGGCTGGGGGTCATTCCGAAATCGGCCACCCCCCATCGCATCCGCGAGAACATCGCCGTGTTCGACTTCCGCCTGGACGAGGCCGACATGGCCCGTATCGCCGGCCTGGACGATCCACGCGGCCGGCTGGGCCCCCATCCCGACGATTTCAACTGATGCCCATCTGAGGGCTACTTGGCGAAGGGCAGCTCCGGCCCCGACAGGAACGTCGAAACGGTGTCGGAAATCTTGACTTGGCCCCGGCCGGAGCGGTCCAGGTCCCAGGCGTAAGTCTTGCCGTCCGACGTGGTCAGCGTGCCGGTGGCAAAGCAGGGGGTCCAGTCCAGTTCCTCCCGCCAGGCGCGCTCCGTCACTTCCTTGGCTTTATGGAACCAGCGCGTGGCCGCCTTGTCGCTGAGGTGGAAACGGGCGCAGCTGTCCCCGCCGTCCGATTTTTCCCGCCAGATGCCGGCCTGGTCGACGTGCACGCTCTTGATGACGAAGGAGGTGGGCTTGGCCTGGGCGAGAGCCGCCAGCGCCAACGGCAGAAGCAAGAGGGGGCGGAAAATACGCATGCCGTCCCCTACTCCTCACCCGTCCCGCCCTCTTCCTGCTGGCGCAGGTGGCGTTGGGCGGCGATCTCGTCCAGCATCATGGCCTCCTTGCGGGCCAGTTCCGCCTTCTCCTTGCGGATGCGCTCCTCCTCCGCCAGCTCGAAGCGCTTCAGCTCCTGGAAGGCCTGGGCCAGATCCTCCTCCGCCCGGTGGATGGCGATCAGCAATTGCTGGCGCGCCTGTTCCAGGGCGTTGCGTTGCAGCTTGATCTGGGGAAGGAAGTTGGCGAAGGCCACCGCCATGTCGACGGAGGTGCCGGACAGCTGACGCTCCATCTCCACCTGCGCCTCGAACTGCTGGCGGCGCAGGGTCAGTTGGTCGTCGTGCTCGCGCAGCTGGGTCAGGTGGCGACGTTTCTCATCCACCTCGTTCTTGTGCAGCCGGATCAGGGTCTTCAGGCTTTTCATGGCTTAACCGGAGGCCTTATCCCACCGGCCAGGGGGCGCCGTTGAGGATGGCCTGCAGCTGGGCGTAGCCGGTGGCGAGGTCGCTGCGCTCATGCCGACCCTGGCGCAGGAAGCCCTCGATATGGGGGTTCAGCTCGATGGCGCGGTCCACCTGGGGGTCGCTGCCCCGGCGATAGGCGCCCAGGCGGATCATCTCCTCCATGTCGCTGTAGGACGACATCAGGCGGCGCGCGGCGGTGACCAGCGCGTTTTCCTCATCCGTGTTGCAGTCGGGCATGGTGCGCGAGACGCTGCGCAGGATGTTGATGGCGGGATAGCGCCCGCGCTCGCCGATGCGGCGTTCCATGACGATGTGGCCGTCCAGAATGCCGCGCACGGCGTCGGCGATGGGCTCGTTATGGTCGTCGCCATCCACCAGCACGGTGAACAGGCCGGTGATGGTGCCATCGCCCGCCCCCGGGCCCGCCCGCTCCAGCAGGCGCGGCAGCTCGGCGAACACCGTGGGGGGATAGCCCTTGGTGGTCGGCGGCTCACCGGCGGACAGGCCGATCTCGCGCTGGGCCATGGCGAAGCGGGTGACGCTGTCCATCATGCACAGCACGTCCTGGCCCTGGTCGCGGAAATGCTCCGCCACCGCGAAGGTCATGTAGGCCGCCTGGCGGCGCATCAGCGGCGGCTCGTCGCTGGTGGCCACCACCACCACGCTGCGGGCCAAGCCCTCCTCCCCCAGGTCGTCCTCGATGAACTCCTGCACCTCGCGGCCGCGCTCGCCGATCAGGCCGATGACGGTGACGGACGCGGCAGTGTAGCGCGCCAGCATGGACATCAGCACCGACTTGCCCACGCCGGAACCGGCGAAGATGCCCATGCGCTGCCCCCGGCAGCAGGACAGGAAGGTGTTGATGGACCGCACGCCCAAATCGATCTTCGCCCCCACCCGCTTTCGCGTGCTGGCCTGGGGGGGCGCCGCCTTGATGGGGTTGCCCACCGGCCCCATGGGCAAGGGGCCCTTGCCGTCCAGCGGCTCGCCCAGGGCGTTGATCACCCGGCCCAGCCAGGCGGGGGTGGGGTGGATCTCGGGCTGGCCCTCCGTCACCTCAGCCCTGCAGCCCAGGCCGATATCCTCCAGCGTGCCATAGGGCAGCAGCAGGGCCTTGCCATTGCGGAATCCCACCACCTCGCAGGGCACCGGGCGGCCGCCGCGGGAGATGACTCGGCACCGTCCGCCGATGGACAGCCGGCGCTCGACCCCGCCGACCTCCACCAGCATGCCCAGGACCGAGCTGACGCGCCCGAAAATCTTGAACGGGGGCAGCGCCTCGATCTCCGGGATCAGGACACTGGGATCATAGATCATGGCCATCGAGCCCTTGAACCCTTTAAAGACAATATCTTAGCCGCGCGCTTCGGCTGTGCGGCCGGATGCACCCGCCGGTTGCGTCCACAACGGATGAGTTAGCTAAAGGATAGCCTTACTCGCGTAGCATAATGTCGCAGCATCTGTTAACCTAGTCGGCAGTGGATGTTTCCGCTCCCTTGAGACTACACCCCTTTCAAGGAAGAAGCCTATGAGAGTGCTGGTCGTAGAAGACGATCCGTCGATGGCCAAGAGCATCCAATTGATGCTCAAATCCGAAGGTTTCATCGTCGACATAACCGATCTCGGCGAAGATGGCCTGGAGATCGGCAAGCTGTATGACTACGACATCATCATTCTGGATCTGATGCTGCCGGACATCGACGGGTATGAGGTGCTGCGCCGCCTCCGCTCGGCCCGCGTCACCACGCCCATCCTGATCCTGTCGGGCCTGACGGAACTGGACGCCAAGCTGAAGGGCCTGGGTTTCGGCGCCGATGACTATCTGACCAAGCCCTTCGACAAGCGCGAACTGCTGGCCCGCATGCAGGCCATCGTCCGCCGCAGCAAGGGCCACTCGGAAAGCGTCATCCGCACCGGCGCGCTGACCGTCAACCTCGATACCCGCTCGGTGGAGGTCGCGGGCCAGCCCCTGCACCTGACGGGCAAGGAATACGGCATCCTGGAACTGTTGTCCCTGCGCAAGGGCACGACCCTGACCAAGGAGATGTTCCTGAACCATCTCTACGGCGGCATGGATGAGCCGGAGCTGAAGATCATCGACGTCTTCGTCTGCAAGCTGCGCAAGAAGCTGGCGCAGGCGACGGACGGCAGCAATTACATCGAGACCGTGTGGGGCCGCGGCTATGTCCTGCGTGATCCCAACGAGGCACGGCAGCAGCAGGCCGCCAGCTGACCCGTGGTCAGGGCGCCGAACCAGTAAGGCCGCGTGTTCTGAAGGACGCGCGGCCTTTTCTCTTTTCCAGTCTAAACCGTCGGCAGCTTGTGGAAGCCGGTGGCGCCAGGATCGGTGCCCGGGGTGGTCACGACGGCCGTCACCACGGCATGGGGCGGGCCCTGGTGGCATCGGGACACCATCTCCGCCACAGCAGTCGACGGTCCGGCGAACAACGCCTCCACCGTGCCATCGTTCCGGTTGCGAACCCATCCATCCAGACCCAGTTCCAGCGCCTGCTCCACCGTCCAATTGCGGTAGAAGACCCCCTGCACCCGGCCGTGCAGAATGACGTGGGTCGCGACGCGATCGACGGGCGGATCGAGGGTCGGAATGGCGGACGGGGGCATGGGGCTTCCATCGGTACGGAACGCGCTGACGGCGGTATAGAGCGAACCGCCGCCGCCTGCCAATGGCCAAGGCGCGATGGACAAGGCCGGCCGCCCTTCGGCATCATCGCCGGCGGCAGCCGGTGGGGCCGGCCCCATGATGTAGGACGGGAGGAAGTGGAACGATGCGACGCGCGATAGTGGACTGGGGCCGATTCATCCTGATTTGGGCCGTCTGCGTTCTATCCTTCCGGGCGTTCGCCTTCGGCAGCTATTACGTCCCCTCCGAAAGCATGCTGCCCACGCTGGCCGTGGGGGATCACTTCGTCGCCGCCAAGTACGCCTATGGCTACAGCCGGCATTCGCCGGACATCACCCTGCCGGAGGGCTTCATCCCCACCGTCGACGGCCGCGTCCTGGGCCAGTTGCCGCAGCGGGGCGACATCGTGGTGCTGAAACCGGAAGGCGCGCCGGACGCCCTGGTGAAGCGGGTGATCGGCCTGCCGGGGGACACGGTGCAGCTGGTGCATGGCCGGCTGGTGCTGAACGGCCAGGTGGTCGACCGCCATGAAAGCGGCGCCTACGACTATCGCGACGACCATGGACGCACCATCCATGTGACCGAGTATGTGGAGGATCTGCCGGCCACGGACGGGCGTGTCGCCCGTCATGCCATCCTGCAGCGCGGTGACGATGGCCCCGCCGACAACACCGGCGTGTACACCGTGCCCGCCGATCGCGTCTTCCTGATGGGCGACAACCGCGACAACAGCCAGGACAGCCGCTTTCCCTACCCCGACCTGGGTTTCGTGCCGCTGGACCGGGTCATCGCCCGGGCCCAGTTCACCGCCTACACCAACAGCTTCTGCAAAGCCGAGAGCGCCCTGACCTGCCCCGGCGGCGACTGGACCACCCGGTTTGGCCGCAACCTGAAACCTTGATCCCGTCCCCCTGAAAGAACTGCCTGCCCCATGGCCAAGCCCCCCAAACCGTCCGCCCCCAAAGCCCCCGCCCAAACCCCCACTGGCCCCGCCGAAGAGCTGTTCGCCCAGGGGGTGGAACACCAGAACCAGGGCCGCTGGGCGGAGGCGGAGGCCACGTACCGCGAGGTCGCGCGCCTGCTGCCGCGGGCGTCGGCGGTGCACTGGAACCTGGGCACGGTGCGCAAGCATTTGGGCCGCTGGAAAGAGGCGCTGGAGTCCTTCCGCAAGGCCGTCAGCCTGGACCCCACCTGGCGGGGCCGGGACTTCAACATCGGCCTGTGCCACCAGAAGCTGGGCCACGCGACCGAGGCGGCGGAGAGTTTCGCCCGCGCCGTGGCGGCGGAGCCGGACGACCCCATCAACCGCTTCAACCTGGCGGCGGCCCTGCGCGACCTGGGCCGTATCGCCGAAGCGGTGACGCACAGTGAGATGGCGCTGGAGCTGAAGCCGGATTTCATCGAGGCCGAATTGCAGCTGAACAAGCTACGCACCGCCCTGACGCCGCGGTGGCATATGCCGATGATGAACGATATCGAGCGCAACGCGGCCTATGAGGCGGCCATCACCGCCGCCGTGCGCCCCGGCGACATCGTCCTGGAAATCGGCACCGGCTCCGGCCTGCTGGCCATGATGGCCGCCCGCGCCGGCGCCGCCCATGTCTACACCTGCGAGGCCGATCCGGTGATCGCGGAGACCGCGCGCACCATCATCGCCAACAATGGCTATGCCGACCGCGTCACCGTCATCGCCAAGCCTTCCACCGCCGTGACGCTGGGCGCCGACCTGCCGCGCCCGGCCGACCTGCTGGTGTCGGAAATCCTGTCCAGCGACCTGCTGTCGGAGCGCGTGCTGCCGGCGGTGCGCGACGCCAAGGGCCGGCTGCTGGCCACCGGCGCCCGCATCATCCCCCAGGCCGGCGGGGTGCGCGCCCTGCTGGCGGAAAGCCGGGTGATGGAACGCACCTTCTTCGTGGAGGAGGCGTGCGGCTTCGACCTCGACGCCTTCAACCGCCTGGCGCCCCGCTCCGTCCGGCTGGAACGCGTGGTGCCGTTCAAGGCACTGTCCGCCCCCTTCCAGGCGCTGACCGTGGACCTGGCCGATCCGCAGCCGGGGCAGAGCTGGCGCGGGCGCCTGTCGCTGCCGGTGACGGCGGACGGCCGCTGCGTCGGCCTGCTGCAATGGATCTGGTTGAAGCTGTGGGACGGGGTGGAGTTCGAGAACAGCCCGCTGTCCCCCACCGAGTCCTCGGGCTGGCAACCCGGCCTCTACCTGCCCCGCCGGCCCGTGGACCTGATGGCCGGCGAAACGGTCGACATTGACGTCTTCCACGACGGGCATAACGTCTGGCTCAGCCTGAAGCGCTGAATCGGCTAGCCTAAACAACCAGATGTCCGCGCCGCTCGGCGAGGCCTATGGTGGCATGGGTGCCGGCGTTGAATTCCAGGAAGTCGGCCTCGATGCCGTCGCTGAAGATGACGCCGTTGTCGGCCATCTCCGACACCACCTGCAGCGGCACCTGCGCCGACACGGGGCCCGCCACTAGGCTGGCGCCCGTGGTGCGGCTGGGAAACGGCTCCCTCACGAAGTAGTGCAGGCGTTCGGCATCCCAGGGAAAGGCGGCATTGAGCGTGCCCGCCGGCGGCGCCACACCCATGGCCGCCGCCGCCCCGGCCCAGCCGGCGTACAGGCTTTTCAGCCAACCGGTGGACCCCATGCCGGTGGAGACGATGATGCCACTGGACGACTGCCGCTCCGCCACCTGCCCCACCGTCAGGGTGTAGCGGGCGGACGCGTGGCTGCGCGGACCGATGAACAAGTCGTTGACGGCATAGAGGACGGCACCGGTATTCAACTGCGCCTTGGCCATGGTGACGTGCTTCACCGGCCGGCCGGCCCGCATCTCCTCGCCCATCACGCGGGGTAGATCGTTGGGCTGGAACGGCAGCAACACCCCGTCCCAGCGCCGGGCATCCGGGTTCACGCCGACGACGCGCTGGCCATCCAGGTATTTCAGCGTATTGGCCACCAGTCCGTCCTGGCCCAGCACCACCACCACATCGTCCACGCCGAACAGGAAGGAACTGAGATAGCGGCGATCCAGCCGCTGCACCCGGCCGAAGCGGCGCAACGCCTCTTCCACCTGCCGCGTGGCGGCGCGGTATTGCTCCCGCTCCGCCAGGTAGTCGCCGAAATCGGCCCCCAAATGCTCAATATAGAACTGCGCCTGTTGCAGGGTGTTGAAGCGGGCGATCAATTCATCCAGCCGGGTGTCGCGCACCACCAGGATGATCTTGCGATCCTCCGCCATGCGGCTTTCCGAAGCGGCCATGGCTCACCCCCGCGCCGCCGGCTGCAGCATTTCCCGCAGCAGGTCGGGCGAGACGTTCAGCTGCCCGATCTTGGCGGCGTTGTCGGCCAGATCACGGAAGGCCAGGGCCATCAGCTGGCCAGGCTTCATCCCGACCGAGGCCAACGCCTGCAGCACCTTGGGATCGGCGTCGCCGAAGGCGTTCATCATGGCTGACAGGCCGTAGGCCCGCGCGTCGGCCTCCGCCTTGGCATTGGCCGTGGCCAGCGCCACCAGATCCTGGTTCTGCTGTTCCAGGCCGATCTTGCCCGCCATCTCCTCCCGCTGGATTTGCAGACGGCGTTCCTGCACGGCCCGTTGCGCCTCCATCTCCGCCTCGCGCACTTCGCGCTTCTTGTTCTCCACCGCGATCTCGGTCGACAGCTCGTTTTCCTTGATGCGGCGCTCCTGTTCCACGGCAGCGTTGCGACGGCTGTAGATCGCCTCGTCCGCACGGCGCAGCAGGGCCTCGCGCGCCTCCGCCTCCAACGCCTTGGCTGTTTCCGGCTTGGGCCGCACAGCCAACAGTGACAGGCCCAGGATTTCCAGGCCCAGGGCCTCCAACGCGGCATTGGCGCGCAGCAGGGCGGCCACGCGGCCAACCAGCGCGTCGCTGGCGGCCAACACCTCCGTCAGGGTCAGGGCCTGCACCTCGGCGCGCATGGCCACCTGCACCTGGTCAATCAGCCGCTGCGAAAGCTTCTGCGGATCCTCAGAGGCGTAAACACCCTTCGGATTCAGGGTGAAATTGAGCAGAGCGGCCGTGCGCTTGGGCTCCGCCACGCGGTAGGTGATCTGGCCCTGCACCGTCACCTCCTGAAAGTCGGCGGTGACCTCGGGGAAGATGAAGGGCTCGTTCACGCTGGCGGTAGGCACCAGCATGATCGAGCTGGATGGCGCGAAATACCAGAAGGCTAGCCCCGCCCCCTCCCGTCGCACGCGACCGTCGCGCATCTGCATCACGTATTGGGTGGGCTCGGTCTTGATATAGCGGAAACCAAACATGGGCTCGGTCCTTGCTGCCGATGCGGCCAGCCCCTGCCGGCCGCGGATGACCATAGCAAGCGCCACTTAGTGGCGTTTGTCAACTAAGTTAGTTGGTGATCGACACTAAGTGGCTGAAAGGGTAATATCCCCGCATGAAGACCCTGGACACCGCCGCCGCGCCCGCCATCGCCACTGTCGACCTCATCCTCTTCGCCTTGGGCGAAGCGGGATTGGAGGTGTTGCTGATCCGCCGGGGGGCAGCCCCCTTCCTCGATGCCTGGGCCCTGCCCGGCGGCTGGATCCACACGGATGAGGACGCCGATCTGGACGCGGCGGCGCACCGCATCCTGCGGGAGAAGACCGGCGTGGCGACGCCCTATATCGAGCAGTTGCAGACGGTGGGGAATGCCACCCGTGACCCGCGGGGCTGGAGCCTCAGCGTCGCCTATGTCGCCCTCATCGGCCCCGGCCAGGCGCCCGCCGTCCGGGGCGGCAACGCCGCCGACGCCGCATGGCGGCCGGTGGAGACAGTGTTGGCGGAGGCCGGGGACTTGGCCTTCGATCACGGCGACTTGCTGGGCCTCGCCTTGGCGCGGGTGCGCCGCAAGGTGGAATACTCCACCCTGCCCGTGCACCTGCTGCCGGAGCGCTTCACCCTGAGCGAGCTGCAATCGGTGTATGAACGGGTGCTGGGCCGGCGGCTGGACAAGTCCGCCTTCCGCAAGCGCATGGCGGAGGTGGATTTCGTGGAACCGGTGCCGGGCGAAATGCGCCGGGGCAGCAACCGGCCGGCCCAGATTTACCGGTTGAAGGAAGCGCGCTCCACCGCGTTTTTCGATCGCGTCTTGTGACGGGCCGTACGCATAAGGTGGTAGAAGTTCCCTCTTGCACCACCCGTCCATTTAGTAGAGTCAGTTGGCATACAACACTCGGCTAAAGGGAGATGCGTGGTGGGGGCATTCGAGACGGCGACGGCGCGGCGGTCCATTCTGAAGGGGTTCGGGGCATTGGCGGTGGGCGCCGGCCTGCCCGCCAAGGCTGCCTGGGGGCAAAAGCTGCTGGCCAACCCGGGCGTGGAACTGCATCCGCAGGTGCATTGTCCGCCGCCCAGCGCCTGGTCCGACCTGGCACGGGCGCTCAAGGGCGCGTTGGTGATGCCCGATGACCCGTTCTTCGGTGACTATTACCGCCCCAACAACCTGCGCTTCATCAAGAGGCCGGGCGGCATCGCCCGCTGCTCATCCGCCGACGACGTCGCGGCCTGCCTGAACTGGGCCAAGACGACCAACACGCCGTTCGCCGTACGCTCCGGCGGCCACAATTACGCCGGCTACTCCAATACCGAGGGCCTGCTGATCGACATGTCGCCCATGGCGGGCATCCTGGAGGTCGATGAGAAAAGCGGGACGGTCAAGATCGCCGGCGGCACCATCAACAGCCTGGTCTACAAGGCGCTGGAACGGCTGGGCCGTACCATCACCCATGGCCGGTGCGATGGCGTCGGCGCCGCCGGCTTCCTGCTGGGCGGCGGCATCGGTTTCAACATGCGCCTGTACGGCATCGGCTCTGACCTGCTGCACAAAACGGATCTGGTGCTGGCCGATGGGAACACGATCACCGCCTCGGACGGTGACGACCTGCTGTGGGCGTGCCAAGGCGGCGGCGGCGGCAATTTCGGCATCAATACCAGCTTCACGCTGCAAACCTTCAAGGTCTCCACAGTCACCGTGTTCGAGTTGAGCTGGTCCAAGGACCTGGACACGGTCCTGTATAATCTGCTGCACCGCTTGCAAGAGGCCCCCAACGGCTTTGGCTGCAAGATCTCGGTCAGCGTTCCCGCCCGGGACGCCAACTGCTTCGCCAACGCCGGCATGACTGTGTCGGTCCTGGGCCAGGCGCATTTCGGCCAGGCGGCGGTGGAAAAGCTGTTCGGGGACCTCTGGCAGGCGGCGGACAAAAAGAAGGTCGAAGCCGACATGGCTTACTGGTCGGCCCAAGACGTCCTGTCGGAAGCAACCTTCCCCTATTATTACCGGGAAAAGTCGACCTTCATGAACACTTCCACCCTGACCAAGGACACCGTGGCGGCCTTGATGGATTCCGCCCGGGGCATGCCCCGGACCAGCATGGGCTCAGCCTTCAAGTTCTTCCAGGTCGGCGGCGCTGTGAACAACAAGAAGCCCGGACAGACGGCCTTCGTGCATCGCGGCTATGACTGGCTGTTCTCGAGCGAAGTCAACTGGTGGGCCCCCAAGGACCCCGACTCCCTGGTGAACGAGGCGCTGGCCTGGCAGGAAAGCTTCTATGCGCTGGCGCTGGCACGCACCAAGGCCGTGGGCGCCTACCAGAATTTCCCCGACCCGTCGCTGAAGGACTGGCAGCAGGATTACTATGGCGACAACTACGCCAAGCTTCGGGCGGTCAAGACCAAGGTCGATCCGAAGTCGCTGTTCAGCTATGCCCAGGGCATCAAGCCGGTTTGACCAAGGGCAACGGAGGCGCCAGGGAGCTATGTCCAGCCCCCTGGCGGCCGGAAATCAGACCCTCAGTCGTCCAGCATGCCGGCCAGCTTCAGGGCGACACCCATGTCGCCCTGGACCTTCAGCTTGCCAAAGGTGAAGGCCAGGGTGGGGCTCAGCTTGCCTTCGCTGAGCTTCACGAAGTCAGACAGGGAGATCTTCAGCGTGGTGTTCACGTCCACCGGGTCGCGCGACACGGTGGGCACCTTGGTCGCGTCCAGGAACAGGGCCCCATCGGCGCCGAAGTCGAACTTCACCTTGGCCCCCAGTCCGGTGAACTGGGAAAGCGAGGCGCGCATCTTGGCTTCAAGCTGATCGAAGGTCATGGGGACAGGTTCCTTGCATACGGTGCTGAACGGTTGTTGCACCGCATATAAGGGGCCGTTGGACGGCCAATTCCACTTTTTTTCGACCGGGACCGCTCAGCCCTTCAGCAAGTCCAGGTAACGTAAACTGGCAGCCAGGTCGGCCTTCAACGACTGACGACGGTCCTTGGCCTCATCGTCCTCGCCCCACAGCTCGATTTGGAACGACTCGTCGAGTTCCGCCAGGTCGAACGCCTGATCGGCGTCAATGCGCCCCTCGAACAGGGCCAGGCCCAGGACCAGGGACCCGGTCAGCGCCACGACGTTCTGCACGCCGGTCAACTGCCAGTCGTCCAGATCCTCCAGCGCGCGCTTCAGCGCGTTCAGGGCCACCGGGTCCTGGGCGCGGTGCATGATGCCGGTGGTGACCTGCAGCAGGGCGTCATAGCGCAGCGCCGCCCAATCCAGCAGCGGCTGCCAGACCTTGGCCTGTCGTTCCACCAGCTTGGCCGGCTCCGCCGCGCGATAGCACAGCAGGTCCGTGCCGCCATAGGCGGCGGCGCCGTCCAGGATGGTGGCGCGCTGCGGTCCCACCCGGTCCACGCAGGTGGACGCCAACTGCATCATGGGCATGCTGGCCGGCACCACCGTATCGCCCTGGGCATCCCATTCGGCGGCCACCGCCTGCGCCAAAGCCTGCGTCGGCAATACCAGGTCGGCCTTGGCCGGCGACTTCAGGAGATGGGCGTCCAGCCGCACCTGCCAACCGGCGTTGCCACTCGCCGCCGGCCCCGCAACCACGGCCACCGTCTTGTAAATGCGTTTCATTCGTTCAGGTCCATTTTCGCGCCGCGACTTTCACACCACGTCCGGGGGCTTCACACCGCGACCAGCGCGGCCACCGCCGCCGGGACCTCGGCATAGTCATGGCAAACGCGGGCGGCACCGGCCGCCAGCAGATTTTCGGGAGCATGATAGCCCCAGGCCACGCCCAGGGCGGCGGCACCGGCGGCGCGCGCCATCATCATGTCATAGCTGGTGTCGCCGATGACCACGGTGGTGGCGGGGTCGGCGCCCACCTCCGCCATGGCCCGCAACGCCATGTCCGGCGCCGGCTTGCCCGCCGCTCGGTCCGCCGTCTGCAAGGTGAGGAAACGCCCGGTCAGCCCATGTTGCTCCAGCGTCGCCACCAGGCCGCGGTGGGACTTCCCGGTGGCGATGCCCAGCAGAAAGCCCGCCGCCTCCAGCGCGTCCAAGGCCGCCACCAGGCCGGGATACAGCGGTTCCACCGCGCCGCCCCGCTCCCGGTTCTCGAAGAACGCGGCCTTGTAGGCGGTGGCGATGCCGGCCACGGCGCCCGGCCCCACCCCCTCGGGCAGCAGGCCCAGGATGGCCACGTCCAGCGACAGGCCCACTTGGCGGCGCACCGCCTCATCCTGCGGCGGGGCCAGCCCCTGGGCGGCGAACCCGGCAGCCATGGCGGCGATGATGGCATGCTGGCTGTCCACCAGCGTGCCGTCACAATCGAACAGGGCCAAGCGGTTGAAACCGGTCATCGGGTGGTCCCGGAATCACGCGTAGCTGGCGAACGGGTCGCCGTCTTTCATATCGAAGCCGAAATAGTCCCAGGTTTGCGCCATGTGCGGCGGCAGGGGGGCCGATACGTCGATGGGTTTGCCGCCCCGTGGGTTGGGGATGACGATGCGGCGGGCGTGCAGGTGCAACTGGCGCGGCAGCTCGGCTCCACCGGGCAGGAAGGCCTCCTGCCCCGCGTACTTGCCATCGCCCAGGATGGGTGTGCCGATGGCCACCATGTGGGCGCGCAGCTGGTGCGTGCGGCCCGTCAGCGGCCACAGGGCGACGAAGGCGGCCTGCCGGTGCGCGTTCTCGATCACCTGGTACAGGGTGACGGCGCGGGCGCCCTCATCCTCGTCCACGGCCATGCGCTCGCCGCGCGTGCCGGCTTCCTTGGCCAGGGCGGCGTCGATCTTGCCCTGGTACTGCTTGGGCACGCCCACGGTGACGGCCCAGTAATACTTGCGCGCGTCCTTGCCCCGGAAATAGCCGGCCAGCCGGGTGGCGGCGAAGCTGCTGCGCGCCAGCACCAGACAGCCGCTGGTGTCCTTGTCCAGGCGGTGGACCAGCTTGGGCCGCTCCTTCCCGTCGAAGGTCAGCACGTCCAGCATGGCGTCCAGGTGCTTGTTCTGGCCGGTGCCGCCCTGCACCGCCAGGCCGGCGGGCTTGTTCAGCACGATGACGTCGCTGTCGCGGTACAGCACCGCGTCGCGCAGGGCCTTCACTTCCTTGTCCGACAGCAGCGGCCGCTCCTTGCGCGTCACGGCGCCCGGCGCCAGGGGCGCCAGGTCGGGCATGGGGGGAATGCGCACGGACTGCCCAGCTTCCAGGCGCGTGGCGCCCTTGACGCGGCCGCCATCCACCCGCACCTGGCCGGTACGCAGCAGCTTTTCCAGCTGGATATGGCTCAGCGCCGGGTAATGCCGCTTGAACCAGCGATCCAGACGCATCTCCGCCTCATCGGCGGTCACGGTCCGCGTCTCGACCTTACGGCCACCCTCTTCACTCATGTCACCACCGCACGTACCAGGGCCATGCCCACGAAAAGACCACCGACGCCGACCACCAGCGTCGCCATAAAATACAGCATCGCCACCATCCAGTCGTCCCGCGACACCAGCATGCCGATGTCCAGCGAGAAGGACGAGAAGGTGGTGAAACCACCCAGCACCCCGACCACCAGGAAGGCGCGCAGTTCCGGCGTCGGACTCCACACCCGCGCCGCCAACTCCGCCAGCACGCCCATGATCAGCGAGCCCACCACATTCACGAACAGGGTGCCCCAGGGGAAATCCAACCCCAGCAGGCGCCCCAGCCAGACCTGCGACAGATACCGCAGGACGGAGCCCAAGGCACCGCCCAAGGCGACGGCCATAACCTGGATCATGTTCCACCCCCGGCGGCACCATCGCGCAAGACGGCTTCGGCATCGCCGGACATATCGCCGGTGACGCCAAAAATCCATCCTTCACGCCGCGCCGTCGCGGTGTCCAGCCCCCTGGGCGCCCAGACATCGTCCAGCACCGCCCAACGCATCATGCCGGCGGCGGCGATCATGGCATCGCCGGCGTGGTCGTCAAAGGCTGGCGGCGCCACCGTCCCCGCATGGCTGCCCTCATCCGCTTCACGTCCCGCCAGGCCACACCCCAGCCGGGCCAGCGCCACCGCCATGGCGGACCAGTCGCGAATCTTGGCCAGGCCATGGGCGCGGCGGCGGAACAGGGTGGGATAGATCTCCGTCACGACCGACGCCGCCCCGCCATCGGCGATCAGCGGCGCCTGCACCGGCCACACCGCCAGCCCCTCTCCCACCCGGCCCTTCAGGTAGCGCAGGGAGCGCATACCGGCCAGGGAGGCCTTGCCCACCTGCTTGGACGCGGAGGCCAGGTTGAAGACGGAGACGGGCGTGCCCACCCCGGTGCGCGCGGCCACCAACTCCACCCGTCGACGCTTGCCGCCGCCCTCGGCGTCGGTCCAGTGCGGCGGGCGGCGCCCCGCCACCCAGAAGCTGGGCCCCAGGCGGGGATCGGCCAGCGCGGGGGTGCCACAGAAATCGTCCGCGCCGGGACCGGTGCCAGCGGCCGCATCCACCAGCTCCCAAAGGCCGAACAGGTCATCGACGCCGGCGGCGCGACCATCGAGGTAGCCCGCACCCGGGACATACGGCAGGGCGAAACCGCAATCGATGCCCACCAAGGCCCGTGTGCCCATCTGGCGATGTCCCAGCAGCCGGTCGGCGACCCAGTCCATGGCGGCCCGCCGGGTCCAGTGCCGACCGGGCGGCGGAACCAGGCTCACGACACCGCAGTCCGGGCGCACCCAGGCGATGGCGATACCCCGGGCGGGTAAGGCCCCTGTCCAATCGATACCGATATATTCATCGAAGACGGGCACCGTCTTCCCCCTCAATCCCTTGATCGGAAATGGCATGATACACCCGCGACGGCACGCCGCGCGTGCTGCGCACGGCCTTTCCAGCCCTCCCCGCACGCCCCCCGGCCGGCCCCCCACCTGGCACCCCTATTTGGCACCCCTGTTCGGATTGCAACGGATGCGCGCACGGCAAGCGGTCAGGCAACAGTTGGCAGGACGGTCCCACGTGGTAAGCTATATGACCGTCGCTGCGGAGTTATCCCCGTGCTCGCCCGTACCTGGCCTTCCTCCATCCGCCCGCTGCATGCCGTCTTCGGCCCGGCCGCCCTTGCGCTGACGGTTCTCGCCGCCCCCGCCGTCTCGGCCCAGACCAGCGCCCAACCCGCCACGGCGGGGCAGCCCGCCGCACAGCAGCCGGACGCCCCCAAGCCGGGCCTGGACAAGAATGGCCTGCCGACCTCGGTGGTCAAGGTCGCGGCCCCGCCCAAGGACCCGGAGGCGGTGGAGCCGCCCCGCACCGAGGGCCCCATCGACGACATCATCATCACGGCACCCCAGTTCGGCAACCGTGAGGAGGTCGAGGCCTTCCACAAGGCGGAGTTCGAACGCCTGGACAAAATCTACGGCAAGCATGAGGAAAAGCGCAGCCGGGGCGACAACCTGACCAAGTCGCCGGAAACCAATACCGGAACCACCCGCGACGGCCCGATCACCCTGGATCGCTAAGTCACGTCAGCGTGATGTCGCTGATATCGCGGGCCTGCACATGGGCAAGGGCCGCCATTGCCAGGGTGTGGTCCTCCCGCTGCGGCAAGCCCGAAACGGTCAGGGCACCGATGCAGCCGGCCCCCGTCACCACAAGGGGCACCGCCCCGCCATGAGTGGCGTAATCCCGGTGGGGCAAGCCACTTTTAGCTTCCAGCGTCGTTCCCTGCTGCGCCAGGGTCAGGCCGATGGCGTAGGAACTCCGGGCGAAGTGCAGCGCGGTGTTGCGCTTGCGCCTGACCCAATCATCGTGATCCGGCGTGGCCGGTCCCACCGTGAGGCGCAGCATCTGCTGGTGATGCAGCGAAACATCCACCACCATGACCCCGCCGCGCGCCAGCCCCGCCTGGCGCAGCCATAGACCCACGGCCCACGCCTCTTCCTGTCCAAACTGGGTGAACACCAGGCGCTCTTCCTGCAAGGCGATGCGGCGCAGATCGTCGTCGGGGGACATGGGGCGGGGCTCTCCGGTCCGGTTGATGCCTGGGCGCAGGGTAACGCCTTTGGTTTGAGAGGCCCAGCACGGCACCGCGTTAGCGCTCCACCACGATGGTGACCCGGCGGTTGGCGGCGCGGTCGTGCGGGTCCAGCGGCTTGGTGTCCGCGTACCCCACGGCGCGCAGCCGGCCAGGCTCGACCCCATCGGCGATCAGTTCCCGCACCACGGCGGTGGCCCGTGCGGAGGACAGTTCCCAATTCGTGGGGAAACGCGCCGTGGCGATGGCCACATCGTCCGTGTGCCCCTCGACCGTGATCACCCCGGTCAGGGCCCGCAGGCTGTGGGCGACCGCCCGCAGCAATTGGCGGCCGGGCGCCGCCAAGTCGGCCTTGCCGGAGGCGAAAAGGATACGGTCCTTGATGGCGATGGTCAGCTTGCGATCCGAGACGATGACATCCAGGCCCGCAGGGCGGCCGGCGGCTTCCAACTGATTCAGCAAGTCCCGGGCGTTCGGCGACAAGGCCTCCCCGCCGCCCTCCTCCCCGCCGGCGGGCAGCGGCTCCCCACCGGCGGACGGCGGCGGCGCGGAGGGTACTGGCAGCCCGGTGATCGCTATGGCGGGAAGGACGGCGATGGGCCCCCCGTCCAGCGACGGGCCTTGCGCCAGGGCGCCCTCCCCGGTGGCGCGGTTGGGGGCCCCGCTGGCTGCCTTCTTGGCGGCGGCGTCAGGTGCCCGGTTCTTGACGCCCAAGATGGCCACCATGCCCAGGAACACGACCATCAGCAGGGTCACCATATCCATGTAGCTGATGATCCACTCCTCCGACTCCTCGACCGGGGGCGGCAGGGTGGTGAACTTCGCCGGGTCCGGGCGTTTGGCGGGGGCACTGGCCGATACCGCGCCGGCCTTGGGAGCCGCCATCCCTTGGGTCTGCCAAAAGTCTGTCATTCTTGTCTGCGGGGCCGGGCTTCCTGGGGATTTTCAGGTGCTTGCCAGGCGGGCATCAGCCGGCACCGGACAAGACCCAACATCCCGACGGGAAGATCAGTCAGGGTGAGGTTAGCTCCACAAGCCTAATGATCATCCAAAAAACTGGATTGATTCAAATCATAACCAGGGGAATTTTAAGCGTTATATAATAACGCCAGAGCAAATATGAGAAACAGACACCATACCTGTCGCGGGGAAGGCCCGTCATGGCCAGAAAAATAGCAAATATATTGGACGATATTGGCAGTATCACACAGAATAGTGCGCCACGCCGGGCCGCCATGCTTGATCTTTCAGGCATCCCCGATGCCTGCGAGCCCGTTATTCACAGGATCATGGACGGCGAACTAAAGGCTGTCACAGCGCCAGCTGGACACACCGTTAGGATTAATACTTATAGGATAGGCCCTTACGGCTGGCTTCTTGTCGGCGATACACGGAGCGCCGGAACCTTGCTGGCCGCCGTTGACCGCGTTCGCTCCGTATTCGCCGACGCGCACCAGGGGAAGGTGGACGCGCACTGGTTCGATCTCCCCCGGGAGGCCAAGGCCTTGGTCACCTGCCTGCGCACGCTGACGGGGGAAGGGTCGCTGCTTTCGCCCGCCCCCGCGACCGATGAAGTGGCGGCCCTGTTGCGCATCGAACGGGGATTGCATGGCGCGGATCTGTCGTCGCTGGTGCGGCGCCATCCCATCTACCGCGTCAGGGATGACGGCACCTCGCTGGAACCGGTCATGCTGGAGCAGACGGTGGACCTGGGGGCGCTGGAGCGGCTGTTCCAGGTCACCATCGTCGGGGTGCCGTGGATGCAGGCCCGCGTGACCGAGGTGCTGGACCAGCGGATGTTGCGGCATCTGTTGCACGAGGGCGCATCCCCCCGCCTTCCCATCGCCGTGAAGCTGCACGCTGGCACCGTGCGCAACGGAACCTTCGCCGCGCTGCTGGACGAGTTGCCCGCCCACTGGCATGCCCGCCTGGCCATCGAGCTGCCCTACGCCGAGTGGTTGGTGGCACCGGACGCGGTGGGGGAAGCGCTGCGAATTGGCCGCCTGCGGCAGTGCCTGATGGTGCTGGACCATGTGCCCCTGGACCGCGCGACGGAGTTGTCCTTGCCCAAGGATGTGCTGCTGCGCCTGATGCCGTCGCTGCCCAATGGTCCCGATGGCACCGCAGCACCGCTGCGCGCGCATGATGTGCCCACCGCGGCCGCCCTCCGCCATGCGTTGCGCGTGCTGGGGGCGGAGCGCTGCATCCTCACCCATTGCGACAGCCTGGCCGTGGTGCACAGCGCGCTGGACGCCGGCGTGCGCATGCTGCAGGGGCAGGCTGTCGCCGACTTCGCGGAGATGCGGGCCCAAGTGACGTCCACCGCGACGCCGGAGATCCCGGCCGGCACACCGGAGGACGGCACGGCGGAGGATGAGGCGGCGGTGGAGTCGGAAACACCGTCGTCCGGCCTCAGCCCCTGGGGGCGGATGCTGGGCTGGCTGCGCCTCACCCGCGGCGGGGCCGATGGCGGGCCGGACAAGGGGGTGCTGGGAGACGGCCCAATCAGGATGTGACCTTTGGGACCAAGGCCCGCGCTAGCCTAACTCCCTCCTTGGGGGTATCACTGCGGCATGGCACCCGAGGCACCCAGGACCAAAGGCATGCGCACCGTCGGGGAGGTCCTGACGGTGGCGCTGGATCACCACCGGGCGGGCCGCCTGGCGGACGCCAGCGCCCTATACGCCTCGCTCTTGGTGCAGGAGCCGGAGCAGCCGGACGCCCTGCACCTGCTGGGGGTTGCCACGGCCCAGGCGGGACGGCCGGCAGAGGCTGAAACCCTGATCGCGCGGGCCATCGCGCGGCAGCCGGGCGTGGCGGATTACCACGCCAACCACGCCCAGGTGCTGGATACGCTGGGTCGCACGGATGAGGCCCTGACCGCCTACACCCAGGCCCTGCGCCTGAATCCCAACCATCCCGACGCGTTGCGCAACATGGCCCGCCTGCTGGCCCGGCTGGAACGGCTGTCGGCCGCCGCCGACGCCCTGCGCGCCTGCGTGGAACGGACGCCGGATGACCTGTCCCTGGTGACGGAGCTGGCCCGCCTGTGCGAGCGGCTGGGCCGCGTCGGAGAGGCGGAGTCCTGGTACCGGCACATCCTGGCGCGCGATCCCTTCGACATCGTGGCGCTGAACAACCTGGGGGATCTGCGGCGGCGTGGCGGCGACACGGCGGAGGCGGTCGGCCTGCTGACCCGAGCCGTCAGCGCGGCGCCGGACGCGCCCCTGCCCCGCTGCGCCCTGGCCAACACCCTGACCAGCCTTTCGCGTTTCGAGGAGGCGGAGGCCCAGTTGGCGGAAGCGGCGCGGCGGCGGCCGGACGCCATGCTGCCGCATCGCGACCTGGGCGTGCTGCTGCGGCTGCTGGGCCGGACGGAGGAGGCGTTGGACGCCTTCCACTCGGCGGCGGGCCTGGCGCCCACGGACCCCGTGGCCAATTTCGGCGCGGCCCTGTGCCTGTTGCGCCTGGGCCGGTATCGGGAGGGCTTCGATGCCTACCATTGGCGCTGGCCCTCGGCCGCCAAGCCGCCCCGGCACCAGGACCTGCCCGCCTGGACCGGCGAAGCGCCGGCGGGGCTGCGCCTGCTGGTGTGGCATGAACAGGGGGTGGGCGACACGTTGATGTGCCTGCGCTTCCTGCCCCTGCTGGCCGCGGCCGGCGCCCGGCTGACCATCGAGGTGCCGGCCGGCCTGGCCCCGCTGGTGGCCGCCCAGGGATATGGCGCCGTGGTGGTCAACGCGCAGACGCCGGCACCGGGCACAGCCTCCCCGGCACCGCCGCCCTGGGATGCGCAGGTGCCCATGATGGATTTGCCGGGCCGTTTCTGCCCCGAACCGGCCGCCGTGCCCTGGTCAGGGCCCTATATCAAGGCCGACCCTGGCCGGAAGCTGCGCTGGGCCCAAATGCTGGGCACCAAAAGGGGCCGCCTGCGCGTCGGCCTGTTCTGGCAGGGCAATCCGGAGTTTCCGGATGACCGCTGGCGCTCCCCCGGCCTCACCCCCCTGCTGCCCCTGCTGGACGTGCCGGACGTGGAGTTCATCAGCCTGCAGATGGGCCCGGCCAGGGCCGCCCTGACCAACCCGGCCGTACCGCTCGGCCGCATCCGCGACGCCGCCGCCTCCATCCGCGACTGGGCCGACACCGCCGCCCTGGTGGCCGGACTGGACCTGGTCATCGGCTCCGACAGCGCCTGCATCCACCTGGCCGGCGCGCTCAACGTGCCGGCCTTCCTGCTGCTGTCCCCCACCACCGACTGGCGCTGGCACGACACCGGCGACACCAGCCCCTGGTACCCGTCCCTGCACCTGTTCCGGCAAACCCGCCTGGGGGATTGGACGGCACCGGTGGCGGCGGTGAAGGCAGCGTTGATGGAGCAGGTGGCGGCAGCCTGACGGGACCTCTGCCAGTGCGCTGGGCAATGCCGCATTGCACACACCAATGCTGCATCTGCGAACGACTTTGGCTACCGTTGTCCCGGTCCCTCGTTCGCCTATTTGAGCTTCCATGTCCCACGCCCACACGGTGCCCACCGACCGCTCCTCCCCGCTGAGCCGGCTTGCACGCTGGCTGCAGGCGCGCTCGTTCGCGCTGACGCCGGAGCAGATCGGCATCACCGAGGGCCTGCGCGCCGCCACGGCGGTGGCGCTGATGGTCACGCTGGCGCTGTACCTGGACCAGCCCATCCTGTCCTGGGCCGCCTTCGCCGCCTTCTGGGCCTGTCTGGCCGATCCCGGCGGGCCCTTCGGCGTGCGGCTGCGGGCCATGGGCGGCTTCGCCCTGATCGGCACGGTGTTGGCGGGGGCGATCAGCGCCGTGGCGGCCTTGGGGCATGGCTGGGCGGCGGCCGCCCTGTTCGCCGCCCTGTCCATCTGCTGCCTCAGCCGCGTCTATGGCCCGGCCGCCACCCAGGTGGGCGTGCTGGCCTGCTGCGTCGCCGTGGTGGCGGTGGGCTATCCCATGCCGCCGGCGGAAGCCCTGCGCCTGTCGGGCGTGTTCCTGCTGGGCAGCGGCTGGGCCGTGGCCCTGTGCCTGGTGCTGTGGCCCATCCACCCTTACGCCCCCGCCCGCCGCGCCGTGGCCGCCATCTATACCGAGTTGGGCGACATGACGGCAGAGCTGCTGGCCCTGCACAGCAGCGGTGCCACGCAGGACGCCCGCTGGAAGGCGCATGCGGCCGAGCATCGCCGCGCGGTGCGCGACACCATCGAGCGGGCGCGCGCCGCCGTGGGCCGTTTCTCCGCCGGACGCGGGGCCGGGCGCGACATCCGCCGGGCCCTGCTGGCCGCCATCGAAGCGGGGGAGCGCATCTTCGCCGGCCTGATCGCGCTGGGCTATGACCTGGAGCCGCACGCCGCCGGCACGCCCACCGACGCCGACACCCTGCCCCTGCGCCAACTGCGCGCCGCGCTGGTCCGTACCGGCCGCCAAGTCCTGCGCTCGGCGCCCGACGGCACGCTGGTGGCCTATGAGGCGGAGGTGCTGGACCGCGTCGCCCGACCGGCCTACGACCTGGTGGGCCGGGTGGCCCAGGTCTGCGCCCAGGCCCTGGCCGACCTGACCCGCGCCTGGGCGCCGCCGGTGGATGACGGCGCGCTGGCCACCGTGCCGGAAAATGACGAGGCGCCGCGCCGCCGCCTGACGCCGGCCCGCGCCCTGCGCCTGGCTCTGGCCCCTTCCTCCCCCATCGCGCGGCATGCCCTGCGCGTGGCCCTGGTGGTGACCGCCACCTACGCCGTGACAGCCTATCTGGACGTCGCCTACGCCTATTGGGCCACCATGGCGGCGGTGGTGGTGATGCAGCCGCAGGCGGCTACCACCTGGCCGCGTACCCTGGAACGGGTGGTGGGCAGCGTCATCGGCGGTGCGGCGGCGGCCTTCCTGGCCGTGGCCCTGCCCACGCCCCTGTGGCTGCTGGCCGCCATCTTCCCCCTGGCCGCCGCGACCATCGCCCTGCGCTCCGTCAGCTACAGCCTGTTCGTCACCTTCCTGACGCCACTGTTCGTGCTGGTGGCGGACCTGCTGCATCCCGGCCTGAACGCCCATGGCGAGGGCATCGCCCTGGCCCGCGCCTTCAACAACACGCTGGGTAGCCTTATCGGCCTGGCTGGCTGCTTGGTCCTGTGGCCGGAGCGGGAGCCCAAGGGCTTCCCGCACAAGCTGGCGGCGGCGGTGGAGGCCAACATGCGCTACGCCATCCTGGTGGTGCGGGCGGGCCACACGCCTTATGCCGAGATCGACGCCGCCCGCCGGGCCGCCGGCCTGGCCAGCACCGCCGCCGAGGTGACGCGCCAGCGCATGGTGCTGGAAGGCCGCCGGCGCAAGGCGCATCTCGACGAAGCGGCGGCGCTGCTGGAGACGCTCCGCCGCTTGGCGGGGGCCGCCACCGTCGCCTGGCTGGACGAACGCACCATCCCCGGCCCGCCCGACGCCCGCCGCATCGGCTATTGCGAGGCGGCCACGGCCCGCCTGGGCGCCCTGGTGCGGGGCGTGGCGACGGACGACAGCGCCCTGGACCGCGAGGGCGAGCCGCCGGACGACATCGCCCGCGCCGTCACGCATGTGGTGCAGGCGGCCAAGACCTACGCCCACGCCATGGCGGCGGACGCCAGGGCGCGTGCCTGAGCCCCTTCCCCTCCTTTTCTGGGCAGGGTAGCCGCCCGCAGCGGTCACACGCTCTTGAGGAAGGGGATCAGGTTCCTGAAATAGAAATCCTGGTCGTCCCACATGCACAGGTGGCTGCCGGTCGGGCAGATGACAGACCGGGCGTTGGGCATCAGCGTCGCCATGCGCTTCATGTCCTCCGGATCCATCTCGTCATGCGTGGCGCCGATGGTCAGGGTCTTCACCTTGATTTGGGGCAGCGCATCCCAGCGCTCCCAATCCTTCAGGTTGCCCGTCACCTCCAGCTCACTCTTGCCCTGCATCTGGTTGTAGATGGTGAGATTGGCATGGCGGAAGGCGCGGGTGACAGGCTCTGGCCAGGGGTCCAGGCGGCAGATCATCTGGGGATACAGCTCCTCCATCATGATCTTCTCGTACGCGGGGTCGTCGTAAGCCTGCCTCGCCTCCAGCTCGCGGATCAGCTTCTGGGATTCGGGCTTCATGAGGCCGCGCAGGGCGTTGACGCGCTTCAGGAAGGATTGGATGCCGGCCGCCATGTTGGAGATGACCAGGCCCTTCAGGTGCTTCTGATATTTCAGCGCGTAGTCGATGGCCAGGATGCCGCCCCAGGAATGGCCGTAGAGCACGAACTGGTCCAGCCCCAGTCCACGGCGCACCTCCTCCACCTCTTCCACGAAGCGCGGCAAGGTCCAGAGGCTGGTGTCGTCCGGCTGGTCGGAATTGTTCGACCCCAGCTGGTCATAATAATACATTTCGATGCCGGCCTCGGGCAGGAAGGACTCCATCGCCTCCAGGTATTCATGGGTAAAGCCGGGGCCGCCGTGCAGCAGCAGCACCTTTACGGCGCCGCTGCCGATCTTCTTGGTCCATACCTTGTACTTGCCGCCCGCCACCGGGATCATGCGGATGCCGGCCACGCGGATGCCCGCCGGGTTCAGGGGGTCGGCCGGCGCGGCCGCGGCTGGGGCCGGCGTCAAAGCGGGCGTCGCGGCGAGAATGGCGGCGGTGGACAGAAACTGCCGACGATCCATGGAGATCCTCATCGATAGGGTCAAACGTGGACCGGACGGTACCGTAAGCCGCTTTGCGTTTGCGGGATGGAAAAGGCCGATGCCGAGCAATGCGCCGCTGGACGCTCAGCCTTCCCCGCCCCCCTCGCTGGCCCGCTGGCGCAGCTTGGCCCAGTAGTCCTGGCGTTTCTTGATCTCGCGCTCAAAGCCCCGCTCCACCGGCTGATAGAACTCCCGCCGCGCCATGCCCTCGGGGAAATAGTTTTGGCCGGAGAAGCCATCGGCGGTGTCGTGGTCGTAGTTGTAGCCCTTGCCGTAGCCCAAATCCTTCATCAGGCGGGTGGGCGCGTTCAGGATGTGCATGGGCGGCATCAGGCTGCCCGTCTCCTTGGCGGCCCGCTGCGCCTGCTTGATGGCCATGTAGGCGGCATTGGATTTGGGCGCCGTGCCCAAATAGATGACGCATTGGGCGACGGCCAACTCCCCCTCCGGGCTGCCCAGGCGCTCATACGCGTCCCAGGCGGCCAGGGCGATGGTCAGGGCCTGGGGGTCGGCCATGCCGATATCCTCGCTGGCGAAGCGCACCAGGCGGCGCGCGATGTAGCGCGGATCCTCGCCCCCCGCCAGCATGCGGGAATACCAGTAGAGGGCGGCATCGGTGTCCGAGCCGCGCAAGGACTTATGCAGGGCGCTGATGAGGTTGTAGTGCCCCTCCTGCGCCTTGTCATAGAGGGGCATGCGCCGTTGCACCGCCACGGTCAGGGCGTTGGTGTCCAGCGGGTCTTCGCCCGGCCGCACCACGGCGTAGATTTCCTCCACCAGGTTCAGGAAATAGCGACCGTCACCGTCGGCCATGGCCTTCAGGGCGGCGCGCGCATCCTCGGTCAGCGGCAGGGCGCGGCCCTCCTCCGCCTCCGCCCGGCCGATGAGCTTCTCCAGCGCCTCCTCCCCCAGCCGGTTCAGGACGAAGACCTGAGCGCGGGAGAGCAAGGCGGCGTTCAGCTCGAACGACGGGTTCTCCGTCGTGGCGCCCACCAGGGTGACGGTGCCGTCCTCGACATAGAGCAGGAATCCGTCCTGCTGCGAGCGGTTGAAGCGATGGATTTCGTCGATGAACAGCAAGGTGCCCTGGCCCGCCTGCCGGCGCTGCTTGGCCGCCTCGAACACCTTGCGCAGGTCGGCCACGCCGGAGAAGACGGCGGACAGGGGCTCGAACGCCAGGGTGGTGGCCTGGGCCAGCAGGCGGGCGATGGTGGTCTTGCCGCAGCCCGGTGGGCCCCACAGCACCATGGAGCTTAAGCGATGGGCCGCCACCATGCGGCCGATGGGGCCCTTGGGCCCCAGCAGATGCTCCTGCCCCACCACCTGATCCAGCGCGGTGGGCCGCAGCCGGTCGGCCAGCGGGCGCGGCGCCTCCGCCTCGAACAGGGAACCTGATCCGCTCTTCACCATCGCGCCTTACCCATGAGGATACAAACCCGGAACACCGTGCCCCGGAACACCATGCCAGAGTGGGACCCGGCTTGGCATCGTCCATTTCATAGCGGGACTTCCGTCGCGCCCGCGCCGGGTTGCATAAATTTTCCCCGTATAAACCAAAGTGGGCAGCCAGTTGCCGGCGGGCCCGATGGACATGGGGCATATCGATGAGCCACACGCTGACGCGGCTGATCCTGGGCACGGCCTTGGCATTGGTCCCCGGCCTACCCTTGGCGGCCGTGGCCAGCGACGGCGCCCCCACGGCCCCCACACCGCCGCCGGCTCAACGGGTCATGCGTACAGACAATGCGGCGGAGCTGGCCCGCCATATCGCCGCCCTGCGCACCGCCCCCTTCAAGGACACGGACGGGCAGCCGTTCCACTTCGACAGCCTGAAGGGCAAGGTGGTGTGGGTGAACCAGTGGGCCCACTGGTGTGCCCCTTGCGTCGCGGAGTTCCGCGTGATGCGCCAGGTGCAGGAGCAGGTGGGGGCGGACAAGCTGGAAATCGTCCTGGTCTCCCGGCTGCGCGACTGGGAAAAGGACCAGGCCTATGTGAAAGAGCACGATTTGCCCTGGCGGCAGGTGGTGCTGGACCTGCCCCCTGGCACGTCACGGGAGCTGTATGCCGACGTCTCGATGAATCCGCCGGAACAACCGGCCATCGGCACCGCCTTCCCCATGAGCACCTTCCTGGGGAAGGATGGTCAGGGCTTGCGCTTCGACCGGCACCCTGTTCCGGTGACCCAAGCGGGTGAGCCGCAGAACCAGCATGACGTGGACTTACTGGTCAAAACCCTGACCCAATGGGCTGGCCGGAGCTGACGCGGCGGGAAGCCGCGTCAGCCGCCACAGCCCTCAGCCTCCCACGCTCAGCGTCAGCACCTGATCGCCACGACGCACGGCCAGGTCCCAGCGGCGCTGGGGCTGGTTCACCAGGCGCTTCAGGTCGGCCACCCGGGTGATGGGCTGGCCGTTCACCTTCACCACCACGTCGCCCGGCTGGAAGCCCAGGGCCTGGGCGGTGGTGCCCGGCTGCACCTTCAGGACGATGACGCCATCGGAGCTACCGGCGTAGCCGACCTCCTCGGCGAGCGCCGGGTTGATGTTGGCGACGGTGGTGCCGGCGAAGGGCTGGCGGCCGTCCAGCGCCGTCTCGTCACGGGGCGGGTCCTCCGGCGGGCCGATCAGCCTGACCGGCAGCTTGGTTTCGGCGCCCTTGCGGATGATGGTCAGGGTGGCGTTGCCGCCCACGGGCAGCAGGGCGATGCGGTAGCGCAGGCTTTCCGGATCGTCGACCAGATGACCGTTCACCGCCGTGACCACGTCACCCACCTTCACGCCTGCCTGCTCCAGCGGGCCCTTGGGGTTCAGCTGGTTGATCAGCACGCCCTGGGGCCGGGGCAGGCCCAGGTTGGTGGCCAGTTCCTGCGTCACCGGCTGGCCGCTGGCGCCCATCCACGGCCGCACCAGCTTGCCGCCGCTTTCCACCGCCGTGACGACGGACCGCACCATGTCCGCCGGGATGGCGAAGCCGATGCCGACGGAGCCGCCGCTGCGCGAATAGATGGCGGAATTGATGCCGGCCAGCTTGCCATCCATGGTGATCAGCGCGCCGCCGGAGTTGCCGGGGTTGATGGCGGCATCGGTCTGGATGAAGAAATTGAAGTCCGACACGCCCACGCCCGTGCGGGCCAGGGCCGAGACGATGCCGCTGGTGACCGTCTGGCCGACACCGAAGGGGTTGCCGATGGCCAGCACCAGGTCACCCACCTGGATGCTGTCGCTGTCGCCCAGTTCCAGGGTGGGCAGCTTCTCGCCCTTGGTGTCGATGCGCAGGACCGCCAGGTCGACCTTCTCATCCGCGCTCATGACCTTGGCGGGGAATTCCCGCCGGTCGGCCAGCACGACGGTGATCTGGTCGGCATCCTTGATGACGTGGTCGTTGGTGACGATCAGCCCATCGGGCCGGATGATGACGCCGGACCCCAGGGAGGATTCCACCCGCTCCCGCGGGACGCCGCGGAAGGCGTCGCCGAAGAACTGGCGGAAGAACGGGTCTTCCATGAAGGGGGAGACCCGCTGCTTGATGACGCGGCGGCTGTAGATGTTGACCACCGCCGGGGCCGCCCGCTTCACCAGCGGCGCGTAACTCAGCGTGATCTGCTCCCGGCTTTGCGGCACCTGTTGGGCCAGGGCGGGCGGCGTCAGGGCCAAGCCGGCGGCGATGGCGATCAGGGCGCAGCGGGATAGAGCCCGGCGAAACAGGGCGCGGCGGAACGGCGTTTCAAGCGTCACGGGGAAAAACTCTCACGTCTGGTCGAAACGAAGTGGCTCTGCGCTGAAATAGGGTTCAGCCTGGGTCGCCGCAACGGTTCAGGCACGATTTAAGATCGCGCTGGCACATGCCGTTGTTCAGCTCGGGCGTATGGTCGCTCTGCCCGGCCTTGGTGTCGCCGCACACCTGGCTGTCGCGGTTGCAGCGGGCGACGCACGCCGCGTGGCTGTCCAGCTTGCCCTCACGCTGCGACGGCAGGGCCATGCAGCCCGCCAGCCCCAGCAGCACCAGGCCGCCCGACACCACCCTGACCGCCGCCTTGATCCCGAAAGTACGCACCACGTCCTCCTCCTGTCCGACGCCTCCGCGCGCCGTCGCGCGGAGTCCGGACGGGCCGCAGGATGCGCGATTGGACCCCGCCCGTCGAGAGCGGAAAAGCGCCGCTGACGCAGCGCTTTCCTCCCCTTACACGGGCACCTCAGGGCGCCGTGGTCGCGTCCAGGCCCAGCGTGTCGATAACGACGGCCGGCGCGGGCATCGCGCTGGTGAAAAACGGAACCAGGGGCACGGGCGCCGCCGGCTTGGCATCGAGGGTCAGCGTGCCGGGCTGACGCACCAGGGCGACCACCGCCTTCAACAGGGCCTCCCCGCGCGGGGACGCAGCCAGCACCTGGCCATTGGCCTGCAAGGTCGCCACCACTTGGTCGCGCGCGGCATCGACAGTCTTGCCTTGCTGGCTGGCGTTGAACCGCAGCAGACGGTCGACCAGCGTATGGTCGACATAGCTCAGCCGCGCCTGGTCCAGCTGGGCCGATTGCAGCAAGGTGGTGAGGTCCTGGTTGCTGGCCGTTCCGTGGAAGTGGGCATCCAGGGTCAGCTCCCCCAGCTCATCCACCTTGACGCTGGTGCGCTCCAGGGTCACGGCGCTGCCCTTGACGTCCCATTTGTAGTGCAGCGCCATGCCCATGGTCAGTTTGGTCAGGCCCATGGCCTTGGCCAGGGCGCCCGTCTGCGGATCGCCCAGGCCGGCGGTGTCGATCACCAGGCCCTGCAGGGTCAAGCCACCGGCGGGAATGTGGCCGTCCGCCACCACAATGGGGTCCAGCGTCATGCTGCCCAATTGGAGGGGCTGGCCGTTGGGGCCCTGGCCCGACAGGCCGTTGATGGAGAAGGAGCCGACGGAAACGCCGTTGAACATCGCCTCGCTCAGCGGTTCACCGCGCAGCAGGGCGTGGGCCGGCGCGCGCAGGTCCCCGCCCGCCCAGGTGGACTGGGCCACCTTGACCACACCCTGCGGCAAGGTTTCCGTCAGGCCGGTCATCTCCATGGGGCCGTACACACCGGCGTGAAAGCCCTTCAACACCACCCGGTCATAGCCGGCCACGACCTGCCCCGGACTCGCGCCCGCCCCGGTCGGCCCGACAACGGGCACCTTGAGCCGGGCGCTGATACCGGTCTGCGTGATGTCGCCATAATCGACCACCAGCAGGCCGACCGCCATGGCTTGGGCCAGGATCTGAAACGGGCCGCTCATCTCCGACGGCAACAACGGCGCCTGGGGGGCCGTCGCCAAACGGTCGGACACCGCGGCAAAGGCGGCCTTCACCTGATCCAAGGTCGGGGTGCCCGGCTGATGCAAGGCCCAGGGGCGGAAACCGATCTGGTCCATCTCCGACAGGGCGATGGTTTCCTCCACCCCCTCGCCGCTGACCTTGATATCGCGAAGGGTGATGTGGCTGGCGACGGGCACCACGTCCTGCTCGGTCGCGGTCGTGTCATCGGCCCGCAGCCCCGAGGCCAGGGCCCGCATCGACAGGCCCTGGATATCCAGGGCCGCCGCCTCACCCCGCAGGTTGGCACCGGCGATGACCAGATTTTCCACGTGCAAGGTCTGGGTGGCCAGCGAGAAGCTCGCGGATCCGCGGGTGACCTTCACCCCTTCCGGAACCTGGGCCAGGGCGGCATCCAGCTCCCGAATGACCTTCTGCCCCATGTAATAGCCGGCACCCCAGTAGCCGATCCCCGCCAGCACCGCCACACCGGCGGCGGCACCCAGAACCTTCCCCATACGCATCGACAGCCTCGTCCCCTTGAGCCGATAAAAGCCGCCGCATGGTTGCAAAAGCGTGAGGCATGCGCCAGCGGGATCGTGGCCGCCCATGGAAAAAGGGCGGACCCTCGCGGATCCGCCCTTTCCCTACTTGTCCGGAAGTCGACCAGCCTGACCTCAGGCCGCCTCTTCCTCGGTCTCCGTCACCTGGACCGGACCGCTGTCCTGGCCCTTGGCGGAGACGTCGCGGTCCACCAGCTCGATGACGGCCATGGCGGCCATGTCACCGTAGCGGAAGCCGGCCTTCAGGACGCGGGTGTAGCCACCCTGACGGTCCTTGTAACGCTCGGCGATGGTGGTGAACAGCTTGTCGACCATGGCGTTGTCGCGCAGTTCCGCGAACGCCAGGCGACGGTTGGCGAGGCCGCCCTTCTTGCCCAGCGTGATCAGCTTCTCGACGATCGGCCGCAGGTCCTTGGCCTTCGGCAGGGTCGTCTTGATCTGCTCGTGCTTAATCAGGGCATTGGCCATGTTGGAGAACATGGCCAGACGGTGGGTAGAGGTCTTGCTGAACTTACGCCCGGAAACGCCGTGACGCATGGTGCTTCTCCTTTCATGTCCGGGTGTCGGATGCCGACACCTGTGACGAACCCCGAACCGCCCGCCTTTGCCCCCCTGGACTTTCATCCTGGAGACGCCGGCCGGTACGACGGGGGTGGGCCCTATGCCCTGTGCTCCGCACCCGGCCGAAACCGGATGCGGAGAACCTCAAATCAAGCTCAGTACGGCTCTTCCAGACGCTTGGCCAGGTCCTCGATGTTCTCGGGCGGCCAGTTCGGGATTTCCATGCCGAGGTGCAGGCCCATCTGGGACAGCACTTCCTTGATCTCGTTCAGCGACTTGCGGCCGAAGTTCGGGGTGCGGAGCATTTCCGCCTCCGTCTTCTGCACCAGGTCGCCGATGTAGACGATGTTGTCGTTCTTCAGGCAGTTGGCCGAACGGACCGACAGTTCCAGCTCGTCCACCTTGCGCAGCAGGTTCTTGTTGAACGGCACCTCATCGGACTTCTCCGACGCGGTGACGGCCTGCGGCTCCTCGAAATTGATGAACAGCTGCAGCTGGTCCTGCAGGATGCGGGCGGCGATGGCCACGGCATCCTCGGGCGTCACGGCGCCGTTGGTCTCGATCGACAGCGACAGCTTGTCATAGTCGGTGCGCTGACCCAGGCGGGTGTTCTCCACCTTGTACGCCACCTTGCGGATGGGGCTGTACAGGGCGTCGATCGGGATCAGGCCGATGGGGGCGTCTTCCGGACGGTTCTGGCTGGCGGGGACGTAGCCCTTGCCCTTCTCGACCGTCAGTTCCATGTTCAGGCGGGCACCGGCGTCCAGGGTGCAGATCACCAGGTCGGGATCCATCACCTCGATGTCGCCCGTCACCTCGATCATGCCGGCGGTGACTTCCTTGGGGCCTTCGGCGCGCAGGCGCAGCCGCTTCGGGCCCTCGCCCTCCATCTTCAGACCCATGTTCTTGATGTTCAGAACGATGTCGGTCACGTCCTCGCGGACGCCGGGGATGGAGGAGAATTCGTGCAGGACGCCATCGATATGGATGGCGGTGACCGCCGCCCCCTGCAGGGACGACAGCAGGACGCGGCGCAGGGCGTTGCCCAGGGTCAGGCCGAAGCCACGCTCCAACGGACCGGCGACGATCGTGGCCTCACGGCGCGGATCGGCACCGACGTTCACGTCGAGCTTGCTGGGCTTTTCCAGGGTCTGCCAGTTCTTCTGAATCACGGGTAGTTGCCTCTAATGCCATCAGGAGGACACGACACCCGGTTTCACCGCTGTCGGGCGCGGATCAGGGCGCCGGCCTTGCGACCGGCGCCCCGTCCTGAACCTGACCACCTCCCCCATGCATGGGCGATCGCGATGGCATGCGATCGCCGGTCCCGGGGCGGCGGGGAAACGCGGAAGCGTTTGGACCGGAGGCGGCCGCAAGGACCACCTCCGTAATCGGTAGAACGATCAGACGCGGCGCTTCTTCGGCGGGCGAACGCCGTTGTGCGGGATCGGCGTCACGTCGCGGATGGACGTGATCTGGAAGCCGACCGACTGCAGGGCGCGCAGGGCGGACTCACGGCCCGAACCCGGACCCTTCACTTCCACTTCCAGGGTGCGCATGCCGTGTTCCTGGGCCTTGCGGCCCGCGTCTTCGGCAGCCATCTGGGCGGCGTAGGGGGTGGACTTACGCGAACCCTTGAAGCCCATCATGCCCGACGAGGACCAGGCAATGGTGTTGCCCTGGGCGTCGGTGATGGTGATCATGGTGTTGTTGAACGAGGCGTTCACATGCGCCACGCCCGAGGTGATGTTCTTGCGCTCGCGGCGACGAAGCCGGGCGGCAGAAGCGTTGGGCTTTGCCATTTCTTATCAGTCCTTCAGCTTACTTCTTCTTACCGGCGATCGGCTTGGCCGGGCCCTTGCGGGTGCGCGCATTGGTGTGCGTGCGCTGACCGCGGACCGGCAGACCCTTGCGATGACGCAGGCCGCGGTAGCAGGCCATGTCCATGAGCCGCTTAATGTTCATGGCGACAGAGCGACGCAGGTCGCCTTCGACCGAGTAGTCGCTGTCGATGACTTCGCGGATACGCAGGACTTCGTCGTCGGTCAGCTGATGCACGCGGCGCTCCAGCGGAATGCCGACCTTGCCGCAGATCTCCTTCGCCATGAAGGGACCGATGCCGTGAATGTACTGAAGGGCGATTTCCACCCGCTTCGCGGTGGGAATATTAACGCCAGCGATACGCGCCACGCGCTTTCTCCATCGTTCATGCCCGCCCCGGCGACACGCCCGGGCGATGCGATCTTCGTCCACACCCCGCCTGATCACCGGCTCCCGTGGCGGGGACATCCAATGACCTTCGGAGCATCTCATCCGAAGAAAACCTGGAAAACCCAGGATCTCCAAATGCACATACGAACCAACCCCACCCCGCCACCCAAGGGGTGCGGACTGAGAGACGGTTTCATCCGGATACGGGATGGGCTAAAGCCCAGCACGGATCGGATGGGGGAGTATACGCAGGCGCACCTGGATGTCAACCACGCCCGCGCAACGGCCCTCCCCCGGCCTGCGCGCCTTGCGCATGCCTGGAAGAGACAAAAGAGAAAGGCCGCATCCCACCGGGACTGCGGCCTTTCATAACCTTGGGCCCAACCCTGGGATCAGGCGCCGATGATGGCCTCAAGCTGGCGCGTGACCTCGTCGATCTCCGCCATGCCATCCACCTGCTTCAACACACCCTTGCCCTGGTAATAGGGCAGGATGGGCGCGGTCAGGGCGTGGTATTCGGCCAGGCGCTTGGTGAAGGTCTCGGCGTTATCGTCGGCACGGCGCTTGAACTCGGTCGACCCGCAAATATCGCACACCCCAGCCACCTTGGGCTGATGGAAGGTGTCATGATACCCGGCGCCGCACTTGGCGCAGGTATAGCGGCCGGTGACGCGCTCCACCAGGGCGGCATCGTCCACCACCATCTCGATGATGTGGTCCAGCCTCAGGTTCTTTTCCGCCAGCATCCGATCCAGCGCTTCCGCCTGGGGAACCGTGCGGGGGAACCCGTCCAGGATAAAACCCTTGGCGCAATCGGGCTGGGTGATGCGGTCCGCGATCATTTCGACCATGAGCGCGTCCGGCATCAGCTTGCCGGCGCCCATGATCTCCTTGGCCTGTTGCCCCAACGGGCTGCCGCCAGCGACCAGCGCCCGCAACATGTCGCCCGTCGACAACTGCACCAACCCGAACTTCCGTTCAAGCCGCTGCGCCTGCGTTCCCTTGCCGGCGCCCGGCGGCCCCAGAAGAATCAGGTTCATCCACGCCTCCCCCTCAGCTTTGCCTTCTTGATGAGGCCTTCATATTGATGCGCCAGCAGATGCGAATGGATCTGGGCGACAGTGTCCATAGTCACCGTTACCACAATTAGCAGGCTGGTGCCGCCAAAATAAAAAGGAATAGCGTTCTTGGCCATCAACAGTTCGGGCAATAGACAAACGATGACCAGGTAGCCCGCCCCCAACACCGTCAAACGGGTCAGGACGAAGTCCAGATAGTCGGCCGTGTTCTTACCCGGACGGATACCAGGGATGAAACCGCCATACTTCTTCAGATTTTCCGCCGTTTCGGTCGGGTTAAACACCACCGCGGTGTAGAAGAAACTGAAGAAGACGATCAACGCCATATAGAGGGCGATGTACAGCGGCTGGCCATGGGTGATGTAGCGGGCCACGGTCTGCAGCAGCTCGGGTCCGGTACCGCCCGAGAAGCCGGTGACGGTGGCGGGGAGCAACAGCAGCGAGCTGGCGAAAATCGGCGGGATGACGCCCGAGGTGTTCAGCTTCAAGGGCAGGTGCGAGGCTTCGCCACCATAGACCTTGTTGCCCACCTGGCGCTTCGGATACTGCACGATCAGCCGGCGCTGCGCGCGCTCCATGAAGACGATGAAGAAGATCACGCCCACCGCGATGATCAGCAGCAGCAGCAGCAGGGGGACGCCGATGGCGCCGGTGCGGCCCAGTTCCAGCAGCTGCATCAGCGCCTTGGGCAAGGCCGCGACGATGCCGGTGAAGATGATGAGCGAGGTGCCGTTGCCGACGCCGCGAGCCGTAATCTGCTCACCCAGCCACATCAGGAACATGGTGCCGCCAACCATGGTGACGACCGTGCTGATGATGAAGAAGGGGCCGGGGTCGATCACCGTACCGCCCTTGGCACCCTGCAGCGCCACGGCCAGGCCGTAGGACTGGAAGATGGCCAGGATGACGGTGCCGTAGCGGGTGTACTGGTTGATCTTCTTGCGCCCCGCCTCGCCTTCCTTCTTCATGGTCTCGAGGCTGGGGATCACCGCCGTCAGCAGCTGCACGATGATGCTGGCGGAAATGTAGGGCATGATGTTGAGCGCGAAGATGCTCATGCGCTCAATGGCGCCACCCGCGAACATGTTGAACATGCCCAGGATGCCGCCCTTGGCCTGGTTGAAAACGTCGGCGAAGGCCTGGACGTTAATACCCGGCAGGGGAATGTAGGTGCCCAGGCGGAAAACGATGAGCGCTCCCAGGGTGAACCAGAGCCGCTTCTTCAGTTCCGTGGCCTTGGCGAAGGAGCCGAAATTAAGATTGGCGGCGAGCTGCTCGGCGGCTGAAGCCATGGAATCCGTATCCTATCGAGGCGCCTCTATCGGCGCGGCACAGACAGTATCAAAAGGCCAAAAGAAAAGGGACCGTCGCCGGTCCCCCTAACGGGTCCCACCCCAGATGGGGAGACCTGCGGCAGAAAGAAAGACGGCCGGCGCTCGCTTTTAACACGAACGCCGGCCGCACTTCCTTAATTACTCGGCAGCCGCTTCAGCGGGCACCTTGACCGAGCCACCAGCCGCTTCCACGGCGGCCACGGCCGCAGCGGAAGCGCCGGCGACGTCGAACGCCACCTTCGCGGTGATGCTGCCCTTGGCCAGCAGGCGCACGCCGTCGCGGGACGGACGCACCAGGCCAGCGGCGACCAGCACGTCGGCAGTGATCACGTCGGCGGCGTTCAGACGGCCCTCATCGATGGCCTTCTGCACCGTGCCCACGTTCACCACCGAGTAGTCGGTGCCGAACAGGTTGTTGAAACCGCGCTTCGGCAGGCGGCGATGCAGGGGCATCTGACCGCCTTCGAAGCCGTTGATCGACACGCCGGAACGCGAGGTCTGACCCTTCACGCCACGGCCGCCGGTCTTGCCCTTGCCGGAGCCGATGCCCCGACCAACCCGGGTGGGCGCCTTGCGGGCGCCCGGGTTGTCGCGAATATCCGTAAGCTTCATGACTTTATCCCTTCAAGCCGTATCGGGAAGGCCTCAGGAGGCCTTCTCGACGCGCACGAGGTGCTGCACCTTGGCGATCATACCACGGACCGAAGGGGTATCCTCCAGCTCGCTGGTACGGTGCAGCTTGTTGAGACCAAGACCCACCAGCGTCGCCCGCTGGTCCTTCTGGCGGCCGATCGGGCTGCCGATCTGGGTCACGATGACGGTGTTCTTCTCGCTCATCACGCGCTCTCCTTCACCTCGGCACCGGCCTCACGGCGGCCCAGGATGTCGCTGACGCGACGGCCACGGCGAGCGGCGACGGCGCGGGGGCTGACGCACTGGGACAGGGCGTCGAAGGTCGCCTTGATCATGTTGTGCGGGTTCGACGTGCCGACCGACTTGGTCACGACGTCCTGGACGCCGAGAGCCTCGAAGATCGCGCGCATCGGACCACCGGCGATGATGCCGGTACCGGCGTCGGCAGTGCGCAGCACCACCCGACCGGCGCCGAAGTGACCGTGGACGTCATGATGAAGCGTCCGGCCCTCGCGGAGCGGCACGCGGATCATGGAACGCTTGGCCTGGTCGGTCGCCTTGCGGATGGCTTCCGGCACTTCGCGGGCCTTGCCCGAACCCACGCCGACGCGACCCTTGGCGTCACCCACCACGACCAGGGCGGCGAAGCCGAAGCGACGGCCACCCTTCACCACCTTGGCGACGCGGTTAATACCAACGAGCTTTTCGACGAGCTCGCTTTCCTCACGGTCCCGGGGCGTACGATCCCGGTCCCCGCCACGCTCGCGACCGCCGCTGTTGCCGCCGTCCCTTTCGTTACGTGCCATAATCGCTACCCCTTAGAACTGCAGGCCGGCTTCGCGCGCGGCGTCGGCCAGGGCCTTGACCCGGCCATGGAACAGGTACGAACCGCGATCGAACACCACTTCCGTGATGCCGGCTTCCTTGGCCCGCTCGGCAATCAGCTTGCCAACCGCCTTGGCCGCCTCGATGTCGGCACCGGTCTTCAGCTGCTCGCGCAGGGTCTTGTCGATGGACGAGGCAGCGGCCTTGGTCTGGCCGGCCACGTCGTCGATGACCTGGGCGTAGATATGCTGGCTGGAGCGGAAGATGGACAGGCGCGGACGCCCCTGCCCCAGCTTCCGGATCCGCGTGCGCACCCGCTGCTTGCGGCGCGCGCTCAGAACTTTCGCATTGCTCATGATCGTGCGCCTTACTTCTTCTTGCCTTCTTTGCGGATGATCACCTCATCCGCGTACCGGATGCCCTTGCCCTTGTAGGGCTCGGGCGGACGGTACGCGCGGATCTCAGCCGCAACCTGGCCAATCTTCTGCTTATCGAAACCGGTGATCGAGATGGAAGTGGGCTTATCGCACTTCATCGTAATGCCGGCCGGGATCGGAAAGCGCACGTCATGGCTGAAGCCTAGGTTCAGGAGCAGTTCCTGGCCCTGGACGGCGGCCTTGTAACCCACGCCGGTGATCTCGAGGTTTTTGGTGAAGCCGGTGTCGACACCCTTGACCATGTTGGCCAGCAGCGTGCGGGAGGTGGCCCAGTTCACGCGAGCCTTGCGGCTGTCGTTCGCGGGCTTCACCACCACAGCGCCGTTTTCCAGCGTGGCGGAGATGTCGTCAACCAGGGTCAGACTGAGCTGGCCCAGCTTGCCTTTCACGGTGACGTCCTGGCCGGTGACCTGAACGGTCACGCCAGCCGGAACGGGCACCGGATGCTTGCCGATACGAGACATGTGGCCAGCTCCTTAGAACACTTTGCAGAGGACCTCGCCGCCAACATTGGCGGCACGGGCCTCGCTGTCCGACATGACGCCACGGGGCGTCGACAGGATCGAGATGCCGAGGCCATTAAAGACCCGCGGCAGATCGGCGATCTTGGAGTAAATGCGGCGGCCGGGCTTCGACACGCGCTGCACCTGCTTAATGACAGGCTCGCCTTCGTGATACTTCAGCTCGATACGCACGCTATGGACGCCCGGACGAACCGTGTCCAGGGAGTAGCCACGGATATAACCCTCGCGCTTCAGCACCTCCAGAACGTTGGTGCGCAGCTTCGAGGCCGGGCTGGTGACAGACTGCATGCGAGCCCGCTGTCCATTACGGATGCGGGTCAGCATATCGCCCAAGGGATCGCTCAACGCCATTTCCCGAACCTCCGATTACCAGCTGGACTTCGTCATGCCCGGGATCTGGCCGGTCGAGGCCAGGTCGCGCAGGGCAATACGAGACAGCTTAAACTTGCGGTAGAAAGCACGCGGACGACCGCTCAGCTCGCAGCGATTCCGAATACGGGTCGGGCTGGAGTTGCGCGGAAGCTCGGCGAGCTTGAGGCGAGCGGCGAACCGCTCCTCGGGCGGAAGAGTGCGATCGGACGCGATGGCCTTCAGAGCATTACGCTTGCCGGCGTACTGCTTGGCGAGGCGCTCACGGCGCTTGTTCTTCTGAACAGAACTGGTCTTGGCCATGGGAAGCTCCTGCCGCTCAGTTCGCGAACGGCATCTGGAAGCCCTTCAGGAGGGCCTTGGCCTCCTTGTCGGTCTTCGCCGTGGTGACGATGATGATGTCCATCCCCCGGATTTCATCGACGCGGTCGTAGTCGATTTCCGGGAAAATGATCTGCTCCTTGAGACCCATGGCGTAGTTGCCACGGCCGTCGAAGCTCGTGCCCGACACGCCGCGGAAGTCGCGGACGCGCGGCAGGGCAATCGTGATCAGACGGTCCAGGAACTCGTACATGCGGTCACGGCGCAGGGTCACCTTGCAACCAATGGCCATGCCCTCGCGCAGCTTGAACTGGGCGATGGACTTGCGGGCGCGGGTCACCACCGGCTTCTGACCGGACAGAGCGGTCAGGTCGGTGACGGCGGCGTTGATCTTCTTACCATCGGAGGTGGCTTCGCCAACACCCATGTTAATGATGATCTTCTCGATCCGCGGCACTTCCAGGTCGTTGGCGTAGTTGAATTCGCTCTTCAGCGACGCGCGGACGACGGAATCGTAATGTTCTTTAAGCCTGGCAGCCATAACGCGCCTCACAGGTCGATGACTTCACCGGAAACCTTGGCGAAACGGACCTTGCGGCCGTCTTCCAGGATCCGGTAGCCGACGCGGGTCGGCTTGTTGGTCTTGGGGTCGACATGGGCGACGTTGGAGACGTCGATGAACGCCTCGAGCTCAACGATGCCGCCCTGCTGGGTCGGAGTCGGACGCTGGTGCTTCTTCACCAGGTTCACGCCGCGCACCTTGACGCGGTTCTCCTTCGGCAGAACGGCGATCACCTCGCCCTGCTTGCCCTTGTCCTTGCCGGCGATGATGATGACCTTGTCGGCCTTCTTAATCTTCGACATTTACAGGACCTCCGGCGCCAGGGAGATGATCTTCATGAACTTCTTGGCGCGCAGCTCACGCGTGACCGGCCCGAAGATACGGGTCCCGATCGGCTCACCCTGCTTGTTGATGAGCACGGCCGCGTTGCGGTCGAAGCGGATGGCGGAACCGTCGGTGCGACGGATTTCCTTGGCGGTGCGAACGATGACGGCGCGATGCACGTCACCCTTCTTCACGCGACCCCGCGGAATGGCCTCCTTGACCGAGACGACGATGACGTCGCCAACGGCCGCGACCTTCCGCATGGAGCCGCCCAGCACCTTGATGCACTGCACCCGGCGCGCGCCGCTGTTGTCAGCGACCTCCAGGTTGGTTTGCATCTGGATCATGGTTTGGCTTCCTTAAGCAAAACAGTTAGACGGCGGCGCCCGACGGGGCGGCGCTCTCCACGGCACCTTCGATCACGACGGCCCACCGCTTCCGCTTGGAAATCGGACGGCATTCCTCGATGGTGACCGTGTCGCCAGCCTTATAAGCATTCTGCTCGTCATGAGCAGCATACTTCTTCGACTGCTTAATAAACTTCTTGTACACGGGGTGCATGACGCGACGCTCGACCAGTACGATGACGGTCTTATCGCCCTTGTCACTCACCACCGTGCCCTGCAAAACACGCCGGGGCATTACGCTTCCCCCTGTCAGGACGCGGGCGCAGCGGTTTCCCGCTGGCCCAGGATGGTCTTGATCCGAGCGATGTCGCGCCGAACCTGGCCGACACGCGCGGTGTTCTCCAGCTGCCCGGAGGCGCGCTGGAAGCGCAAATTGAACTGCTCTTTCTTCAGCTGCAAGAGCTGGTCCTGCAACTCATCCACGCTTTTCGTGCGCAGGTCGACGGCTTTGGTCATGCCTCAGCTCCCTCACCCAGGCGGGTGATGAATCGGGTCTTAATCGGCAGCTTGGCAGCCGCCAGCTCGAAGGCGCGCTTGGCGAGGTCCGCCGGCACACCATCCAGCTCGAACATGATGCGGCCGGGGGCCACGCGGGCCGCCCAGAACTCGGGCGAACCCTTACCGGAGCCCATGCGGACTTCGGCGGGCTTGCTCGACACCGGCACGTCCGGGAAAATCCGGATCCAGACCCGGCCCTGACGCTTCATGTGACGGGTGATCGCGCGGCGAGCCGCTTCGATCTGGCGCGCGGTGATGCGCGCCGGCTCGACCGCCTTCAGGCCAAAGGCGCCGAAGTTCAGCTGGGTGCCGCCCTTGGAGGCGCCGTGGATGCGCCCCTTGTGCTGCTTGCGGTACTTAGTACGTTTCGGACTCAGCATGGCAATTGCCCTCTAGTATCCGTTCACCCTCAGCGCGCCGCGACGGGCTGCTGATCGGCGCGCTTGTCCTGGGCGAACGGATCGTGCGCCAGAATTTCGCCCTTAAACACCCACACCTTGACACCGCAGGTGCCGTAGGTGGTCTTCGCCGTGGCCGTGCCGTAGTCGATCTCGGCGCGCAGCGTGTGCAGCGGCACGCGACCTTCGCGGTACCACTCCATACGAGCGATCTCAGCGCCGCCCAGACGGCCGCCGCAGTTGATGCGGATGCCCTGGGCGCCGAGGCGCATGGCCGACTGCACGGCGCGCTTCATGGCGCGACGGAAGGCGACACGACGCTCCAGCTGGCTGGCGATGTTCTCGGCGATCAGCCGGGCGTCGAGTTCCGGCTTGCGGATCTCGACGATGTTCAGGCTGACCTCGGAACCGGTCATGCGGCCCAGATCAGTGCGCAGCTTCTCGATGTCCGCGCCCTTCTTGCCGATCACCACACCCGGACGGGCCGTGTGAATGGTGACGCGGGCCTTCTTGGCCGGACGTTCGATGATGATGCGCGACGCGCCGGCCGCGGCCAGCTTGCCCTGCAGGTGCTTACGCAGGCGCAGGTCCTGGTGCAGCAGCGTGGCGTAATCGCGGCTGGCGAACCAGCGGCTGTCCCAGGTCCGGTTGATACCGACGCGGAGCCCGATGGGGTTGACTTTCTGACCCATGTTACGCGGTCTCCCCCGTGGCTTCCTCGGCGCGCTCGCGCACGACCACGGTCAAGTTGCTGTAAGACTTCTCGACACGGGCGCCGCGACCGCGGGCCCGGGCATGGAAGCGCTTCATCACCAGGGCGCGGCCCACGGTGGCGTAAGCGACCACCAGACGGTCAACGTCCAGCTGGTGGTTGTTCTCGGCGTTGGCGATGGCCGACTGCAGAACCTTCTTCACTTCGCCGGCGATGCGGCGCTTGGAGAAGGTCAGCATGGCCAGGGCGGTGCCGGCTTCCTTGCCGCGGATCATCTGGGCGACGAGGTTCAGCTTGCGGGCACTGGACTTGATCATCCGACCGTGCGCCGCAGCCTCGTTGTCGGCGAAAGGCCGTTCAGATTGAGGCTTGCTCATGTTACTTCCTCTTCGCCTTCTTGTCGGCCGCGTGGCCGTAGAAAGTCCGCGTCGGAGAGAACTCACCGAACTTGTGGCCGATCATGTTCTCGGTCACGAGCACCGGCAGGAACTTATGGCCGTTGTACACGCCAAAGGTCAGACCGACGAACTGGGGCAGGATCGTGGAACGGCGCGACCAGATCTTGATGATCTCGTTGCGGCCGGACGCGCGCGCCTTCTCTGCCTTCTTCAAAAGGTAGCCGTCAATGAACGGCCCCTTCCAGACGGAACGGGTCACGGTCCTACTCCTTACTTAGAGCGACGACGACGGATAATCAGCCCGTCCGTCTTCTTGTTGCTACGCGTCTTCTTGCCCTTGGTCGGCTTGCCCCACGGCGTGACCGGATGACGGCCACCGGAGGTACGGCCTTCACCACCACCGTGCGGGTGGTCGATCGGGTTCATGGCGACGCCACGGACGGCGGGACGACGGCCCAGCCAACGGTTGCGACCGGCCTTGCCGATCACGGTGTTGGACTGGTCGGGGTTGGACACCGCGCCGATGGTGGCCAGGCACTCGCCCCGGACCATGCGCAGCTCGCCCGAGGGCAGCTTCAGCTGGGCATAACCCTGGTCGCGGCCGACCAGCTGCAGGAACGTACCGGCGGAGCGGGCGATCTGCCCACCCTTGCCCGCACGCAGCTCCACATTGTGGACGATGGTGCCGACCGGGATGTTCTTCAGCGGCATGGCGTTGCCGGGCTTCACGTCGACCTTCTCACCAGCGACGACGACGTCGCCGGCCTTCAGGCGCTGCGGAGCCAGGATATAGGCCAGGTCGCCGTCCTGGTAGCGGATCAGAGCGATGAAGGCCGTCCGGTTCGGATCGTACTCCAGACGCTCGACCGTCGCCGGGACGTCGAACTTGTTGCGCTTGAAGTCGACCAGACGGTAACGGCGCTTGTGGCCGCCGCCCATGCGACGCGCGGTGATGCGACCGGTGTTGTTACGACCGCCGGTGCCGCTCAGGCCCTCCGTCAGACGCTTAACCGGCTTGCCCTTGTACAGCTCCGAGCGGTCGACCAGCACCAGCTGACGCAGGCTCGGGGTAATGGGACGGTAAGTCTTAAGTGCCATCGTTAATGCCCTCACACGCCGGTGGTGACGTCGATCGTGTGCCCTTCGGCGAGGGTCACGATGGCCTTCTTGAAGTCGGACCGGCGAGCCACGATGCCCCGGAAGCGCTTGGTCTTGCCCTTCGAGACGATGGTGTTCACGGCCGTCACCTTGACCTTGAACAGGCCTTCGACGGCCTGCTTGATCTCGGGCTTCGTCGCATCCAGGGGCACCCGGAAGGTGACCTGGTTATGCTCGGAGCCCATGGTGGACTTTTCGGTGATGACGGGCGCGACGATCAGATCGTACATGCGCTCGGCGCTCACAAACGGCTTCGCGTTCTTGCTCATTTCAGGCGAGCCTCCAACTGCTCGACCGCGTTGCGGGTCAACACCAGGGTGTCGCGCCGCAGGATGTCGTACACGTTGGCACCCTGCTCCGGCAGCACATCCACGTGCGGGATGTTGCCAGCGGCCCGGACGAAGTTCTCATCCAGGTTGGCGCCGTCGATGATCAGCACCGAGCTCAGGCCCAGCGCGCCGAACTGCTCGACCAGAGCCTTGGTCTTGTGCGTCTCGGCGCGGGCATCGTCGAGGATGACCAGCTTGCCCTCGGCGGCCTTCACCGACAGGGCGGTCTTCAGGGCCAGCTTGCGGACCTTCTTCGTCAGGTCGTGCTCATGGCTGCGCACCACCGGACCGAAGATCACCGCGCCGCCGCGGAACTGCGGCGAGCGCAGGGAGCCCTGACGGGCACGGCCGGTGCCCTTCTGCTTCCACGGCTTCTTGGTCGTGCCGGAGATCTCGGAGATCCCCTTGGTCTTGTGCGTGCCCTGACGGCGCTTGGCCAGCTGCCAGTTCACCATGCGGGCCAGCAGATCGGCGCGGGCCGGCAGGCCGAACACGGCGTCGTCCAGCTCGATCTCGCCGACTTGCTCGTTCTTCAGGTTCTTAACGGTCGTCTTCATGATGCTCAGCCCTCCTGCGCGGCAGGAGCGTCCTGCGTCGGCGCACGGAAGGCGGCCGGGAAGGGAACACCCTCCGGCAGCTTCTTCTTCACGGCGTCCTTGACCAGGATGTAACCGCCTTCGGAGCCGGGGACGGCGCCGCGGACGAGGATCAGGCCGCGCTCGACATCGACCGAGACGACCTTCAGGTTCTGGGTGGTGACCTGCTCAACGCCCAGGTGACCCGCCATCTTCTTGTTCTTGAAGGTGCGGCCCGGATCCTGACGCTGACCGGTCGAACCGTGCGAACGGTGCGACACGGACACACCGTGCGTGGCGCGAAGGCCGCCGAAGTTCCAGCGCTTCATGCCACCGGCGAAGCCCTTACCGATGGTCGTCCCGGTGACGTCCACGAACTGGCCAGCGACGAAATGGTCGACGGTGATCTCCGCGCCGACCTCGACCAGGGCATCCGGGGTCACCCGGAATTCCACGGTCTTCTTCTTCGGCTCCACCTTCGCCTTAGCGAAGTGGCCGCGCTCAGCCTTCGTGACGTTCTTCACCTTGGCCTTGCCCACGCCGATCTCCAGGGCGGTGTAACCGTCCCGTTCCTCGGTCTTGTGGGAGACGACCTGGCAATTGTCGACTTTCAGCACAGTCACCGGCACGTGCTCACCCTCATCCGTGAAGATGCGGGTCATGCCGAGCTTCTGCGCGATCAAACCGGATCGCATTTTAGTCTCTTCTCCTAACAGGGGACATCCTCAGGGGGAGAGGTCCCACCACTCAAAACTTACAGCTTAATCTCGACGTCGACGCCGGCGGCCAGGTCGAGCTTCATCAGCGCGTCCACGGTCTGCGGGGTCGGATCGACGATGTCCAGCAGGCGCTTGTGGGTACGGATCTCGAACTGCTCACGCGACTTCTTGTCGATGTGCGGGCTGCGGTTCACCGTGAACTTCTCGACCTGGGTCGGAAGCGGGATCGGACCGCGCACCCGGGCACCGGTCCGCTTGGCCGTATTCACGATCTCGCTGGTCGACTGGTCGAGCACGCGATGATCGAACGCCTTCAGGCGGATCCGGATATTCTGGCTTTCCATCGTCCTAAACCTTGGTTGGAAGCGGTGCCGTATAGCAACGGCACCGCACACCGGTCAATCAAATCAGTGGGTACTATCAGGCGATGATCTTCGCGACCACGCCGGCGCCGACGGTGCGGCCGCCTTCACGGATGGCGAAGCGCAGGCCTTCGTCCATGGCGATCGGGGCGATC
>NZ_VITR01000002.1 GCF_007827955.1 Nitrospirillum pindoramense | reverse complement strand
AGACATAACTTCGAGCGTTCTGCGGCGACCCTCTCCCGGCCATCAGGCCAACCATCCTACCAGGAGGCGGCCCGATGAGTGGAACTCATACAAGCGTCAATCTGGACCCCAAGACCACCGCCCTGGTGCTGATCGACCTGCAGCACGGCATCATGAACCTGTCGCTGGCCCCCTATACCGGGGCTGAGGTGCTGGCCCGGTCCAAGGCGCTGGCGGAGCGGTTCCGCGCGGCCGGTGCGCCTGTGGTGCTGGTGCGGGTGGCCTTCGCCCCCGACTTCAGCGACGCGCCGCGTCAGCCGGTGGACCAGCCGATGGCCGTGCCGCCGGGGGGCTACCCCTCCAATTGGTCCACGCTGGATGATGGCCTGGTGCAGTCCGGCGACATCATCATCACCAAGCGCCAATGGGGCGCCTTCCATGGCACGGACCTGGACCTGCAACTGCGCCGCCGGGGCATCACCACCATCGTTCTGGCCGGCATCGCCACCAACATCGGCGTGGAGTCCACAGCGCGTGCCGCCTGGGAACACGGCTACGCCCTGGTGCTCCCGACCGACGCCATGACCACCTTCAGCGCCGAGATGCAGGACTTCGCCCTGAACACCATCTTCCCGCGCTTGGGCCGCCGGACCACCAGCGACGCCATCACGCTGGGCTGAAACAGGCGGAACCCGCCCGTCAGGCGGCGAACAGGAAAGTGAACAGCAGGGGGCAGGTCTCATGGACCAGGGTCCTGATCTCCCCCTCCGTCACCCGGTCCCGCGCCATCACCAGGCGCACGATGGGCTCGGCCAGCAACTCGTCCAGCGTCGCTTCCTTGATCTCCGGCATCGGCATGACAGGTCCCCTTCCGCCTCGGTGGAAACAGTGTGGTCAGATTACTGATATTGATAATGATTCGCAATTAGCCTTTTCGGCACCATCCCTGCGGCATATGCGAAGGGGCGGGATCACCCTGGCATGACGGGGTTTTGCGCCACCGCTGGCAGCGATGGCGCGGGTTGCTTTTTAGAAATCCGCTGAAATCTTTACCAGCCGGCCAAAGGGCGCCGCCCCTTGTGCCTAAGCCTTAGGCCGGGCCGAAGCCGGATATGTCCGGTCTATGCGGCGCTTTGACCGGCACTCCCGCGCCTCAAGTAAACGAATAGGCCGCGACGGCAGCCGCCGGAGCTTGAGCGAAACAAATTAAGCCGCTTCCTGCCCCTCCAGGAACACCACCAGTTCTTCCAACGCGTGGGTCAGGTGGGTGCTCAGCAGGTCGACGGCTTCGGCGCCCTTGCCGTCGCGGCACAGGGCCACCAGGCGCTCATGCTCATCCATGGACCGGTCGTGGATGGCGGGGGTCATGGACAGGTGCAGGCGGACATAGCGGTCCAGGCTGTCATGGATGCGCTTCACCATGTCCAGCATCACCGGGCGCTGGGCGGGCTCATACAGCGATTCATGCAACTGCCAGTTCAGGGCGCCCCAGCGGCCGGGCTCCGCCGCGTGCATGTCCTTCAGCACGCCTTCCGCCTTCTTGATCTGTTTCGCGGTCAGCTGCGGGATGGCGCGGCGCAGCAGGTCGGTTTCCAATAACAGACGCACCTCGAAATACTCGCGCACCTCGGCGGGCGACAGCTGGGCCACGACCGATCCCTTGTAGGGGATGGTGGCCACCAGGCCCTCCGCCTCCAACTGTTGCAGCGCCTCGCGCACCGGGATGCGGCTGACGCCCAGCTTTTGCGCGATCTCGTCCTGGCGCAACTGTGCGCCCAGCGCATATTCCCCGGACAGGATCATCTGGCGCAGGGCGTCAACCACCTGGGCCGACAGCGATTTCCGTTCAATCTTGGCGCGTGCGATCATTTGGTGGCTTCTTGGCGGGGGTGCGGATTTGGAAGGCGGCCCTGTTAATTCGCTCTGAACAGCCCGAAATCGGCTGTAAAAGCAATTGATTTTCTAAATCACGCTAGACTGTTCGCGTGTACTGCACCATGGGTAGTTGGCGCATAGCCCGGTCTAGTTGTCGCTAACCCTCATGGGGTGGGGATGAATGTCGGCCGCAGGGCGCCGGGCTTGACAGTTTGGATATCGTATCCGATACGCTATCCCCTTGCCAGGGTCCGCCGAACGGCCGGCTCATCATTCAACGATAACGGGGACGGTCGGGCATGGGGATAGCGACAGCGGGGGCAGGCGGGCCGGGGCGTGCCGTAACGCGTGAAGCCCAGGATCAGGCCGGCGGCCATCCCCCCGGCCTCTATCTGCTGTTCGCGGTCGAGTTCTGGGAGCGGTTCTCCTACTACGGCCTGCAATCCATCCTGATCTTCTTCCTGCTCTGGCACCTGTCCATGGACAAGGTGTCGGCCTATGCCGAGCTGGGGGCCTTCGGCGTCCTGGTCTATATGTGCCCGGTCCTGGGCGGCTTCATCGCCGACCGTTGGGTGGGGGCCCGCCACGCCGTGCGGGCGGGCGCGGTCCTGCTGATGATGGGCCACGGCCTGATGGCCTGGCAGCCGGCGCAGACGGTGGAGCGGCTGGTGACCCCGGACGCGACCTACGACCTGAAGCGTCCCATCCTCTACCCGGCGGAGGGAGAGGAGGGCGCCCGCCAGGTGGTGGTGAACGGCACCGCCCAGGTCATCACCAGCCTGAGCAGTGTCCAGGGTGAGGACGCGGACGCCCGCACGCTGACCTATGTCGGCCCCGACGGCGCCCCCGTCACGCTGCGCGGCCGGCTGGAAAAAACGCCGGACGCCGGCGGCCTGCGGCTGTTCTACCTGTCGCTGGCCCTGATCGCCGCTGGCGTGGGCATGCTGAAGCCCAACATCTCCGCCCTGGTCGGCCGGCTTTATGGCGACCGCCACGCGGCGCGCGATCGCGGCTTCCTCATCTTCTACCTGGGCATCAACGCCGGCGGCCTGATGGGCAGCATCGTCTGCGGCTGGCTGGGCGCCGTGCTGGGCTGGGAATGGGGCTTTGGCGCCGCCGGCATCGGCATGGCGGTGGCGCTGGCCACCTTCAGCCTGGGCCGCCGTCTGCTGCCGGCCGAGTTGCCGGTGGCGCAGGGTGGGCCGCGCGCCGCCGTCGGCCTGCCGGGCGGTGTCGCCGCCATGGCCGGTGGCGTCGTCCTGGCGTTGGCCTGCTGGCTGATCGTCGACCGTCCGACGGTGGTGGGCCATGTGCTGGACATCGCCGCCGTGGCGGGCCTGGCCGCCGTCTTCTGGTTCGCCCGCACCTGCGATGCGCGACAGCGCCGCCATCTGGCGCTGCTGCTGCTGCTCATGCTGGTGTCGGTGCTGTACTGGACGCTGTTCTACCAGGGCCCGGCGTCGCTGAACGTCTTCGCCGCCGAATGGACGGACCGCCACATCGGCCCGGTGCTGGTGCCGGCCCCCGTGCTGCAGTTTCCGGACAAGGCCTTCGTCATCCTGCTGGCCCTGCCATTGGCCGCCCTGTGGCGCTGGCTGGATCGCCGCCGCCGCGATCCGGGCCCCGTCACCAAGTTCGGCTTCGGCGTGCTGTTCGTCGGCCTGGGCTTCCTGGCCCTGGCTTTCGGCATCGAGGTGACGCCGGCCGGCCTGCGCGTGGGCGTGGCCTGGCTGCTGTCCCTGTACCTGCTGCAAGAGGTGGGGGAGCTTTGCCTGTCCCCCACCGGCCTATCCGCCATCACCCGGCTGTCGCCGCCCGCCATCACCAGCCTGCTGGTGGGCCTGTGGTTCCTGTCCACGGCCTATGGCCAGCGCCTCAGCGCCCTGGTGGCGCAGGCGACGGTGGTTGACGGCAGCCTGCCGGCGGCGGTGCAATTGGCTTCGTACCAGGCGGTGTATCTGAAGGCGGGCCTGTGGTCCTGCGCCGCCGCCGTGCTGCTGCTATTGCTGGTGGTGCCGCTGCGCCGCCTGAATGATTAGTGTGTGAGGTTCCCTCAGACGCCGGGCGCCGGCATGTGCCGGCTTGGCTTGTCCTCGCTTTTTAGTCCGCTGACGCTCCCCAAAAAGCTCCGGCGGACGCAGTCGCGTCCTAAAATTCTTATGATCCTTGAAGAAGACGGATTTTGATCATGACCAAGGGTGTTGGGGGGCTGTCGGCCCCGGCGGTGCTGTCGACCTTGAAGTCCCGGCGGGCGGCCGTGCAGCCCATCACGGCAGAAGAATACCGCGCCCGCATCGAGGCGGTGCGGGCCCATATGGCGGCGCGCAAGGTCGACGCCCTGCTGCTGCCGGCCTCCAGCAACCTCCTCTACTTCACCGGCCTGGACTGGCACCCCAGCGAGCGGCTGACGGCGGCGGTGATCCTGAAGGACGGCGACCCCGTCTATGTCTGCCCGGCGTTTGAGGAGCCCAAGCTGCGCGGGCACCTCAGCATCGGCGACCAGGTGCGCACCTGGCAGGAGGATGAAAGCGCCTACGCCCTGGTGGCGGACCTGGTGCGGGCGCAGTCGGGCGCCTCCGCCACGGTGGCGGTGGACGCCCTGGGCTATGCCGGCGTGTTCTTCGACTTGGGCGACGCCCTGCCCCAGGCTACCCTGGTGGACGCCCGCCCCCTGACGGAGGCCTGCCGCCGGGTGAAGTCGGCGCATGAGATCGCCCTGCTGTCCCATGCCAAGGCCATCACGCTGGAGGTCCATCGCCTGGCCGCCGGCATCCTGCGCCCCGGTATCACCCCGGCGGAGGTGGTGGCCTTCATCGGCCAGGCCCATCGCGCGCTGGGGGCCGATGGCGGCAACACCTTCTGCGCCGTGCAGTTCGGCGAGGCCACGGCCTATCCCCACGGCGCCCCCGGCGACTGGTTCCTGAAGGAGGGCGACCCCGTCCTGATCGACACCGGCTGCGCCATCGAGGGCTACAAGTCCGACATCACCCGCTGCTACACCTTCGGCCACGCCACCCCCGAATACCGCCGGGTGTGGGAGGATGAGCGCGACGCCCAGATGGCGGCGTTCAACGCCGCCCAGATCGGCGTCGCGTGCGAGGCGGTGGATCAGGCCGCCCGCAGCTTCCTGGAGTCCCGCGGCTACGGCCCCGGCTACCAGGTGCCGGGCTGCCCCCACCGCACCGGCCACGGCGTGGGCCTGGACCTGCATGAGCCCGCCTACATCGTCGGCGGCAACAAGCAGCCGCTGGAGGCCGGCCTGTGCTTCAGCGTGGAGCCCATGCTGTGCCTCTACGGCAAGTTCGGCGTGCGCTTCGAGGACCATGTCTACATGACGGAAGACGGCCCCCGCTGGTTCACCACCCCGCCGACGGATGTGGATAATCCCTTCGGGCTGCATGGTTGACAGCCGCCTCAGGCGCCGGCGGGGCATCCGCCCCTTGGCTTGTCCTCAGTTTCCAGTCCGCTGACGCTCCCCGGAAACTTCCGGCGGCTGCGGTCGCAGCCTACGGCATGAGCCTCCCCGGCTCATGCCGCTGGGCTTGAGACTGGAATTGAGCGACGCATAAAAGAAGGGCCGATCCGCGAGGACCGGCCCTTGAGGATGTGCCTTGGGAGGAAAAACCAGGGCCTAAGTCAGGCTCGGGACTTAGACCTGGAAGCCACGCCAGAACGGATCCTGGGTGGGGTCGACGTAAATGGTGTTGAGGCCGGTCTGCACCGCCCAGCCCTTGATGGACGGGCGGATGCTGGGGAAGTCGCCGAGATTGCCGGCGCTTTCCACGCGGCCTTCGAACAGGCTGCCGATGATGCTTTCGTGCACGAAGCTCTGGCCGACGCTGAGCTTACCCTGCGCGGCCAGGTGGGCCATGCGGGCCGACGTGCCGGTGCCGCAGGGCGACCGGTCGATGGCGCGGTCGCCATAGAACACGGCGTTGCGGCCGTGGGCGTCGGGGTGCTTGGGCCGATCCACCCACATCACATGGCTCAGGCCGCGGATGGTGCTGTCCAGCGGATGGACGGGGGTGATCTTCTCCCGCACCAGCTGCCGCACCAGGCCGCTGTAATGAATGATCTTCTGCGCCCCCAGATGGTCGATGCCCTTGTAGGTGCCCTGGGGCTCGATGATGCCGTAGAAATTGCCGCCGTAGCTGATGTCCAGGGTGAGGGGGCCCAGCTCCGGCACCTCGATGGTGACGCCCTTGGTGAACAGGAAGCTGTCGATGTTGAACAGCCGCACCCAGTTCACCTTGCCGGCCACCATCTCATACTCGACGCCGATCTGGCCGGCGGGCACGTCCAGCACCAGCTTGCCGGGCGTGCGCGGGCGGATCAGGCCGTGTTCCAGGGCGAAGGTCACCATGCCGATGGTGCCGTGGCCGCACATGGGCAGGCAGCCCGAGGTCTCGATGAACAGGATGGAGGCGTCGGCCTCCGGGCTGCAGGGCGGGTAGACGAAGCCGCCCGACATCATGTCGTGGCCGCGCGGCTCGAAGCACAGCGCCGTGCGGATCCAGTCGAAGCGCGACAGGAAGTCCTGGCGCTTCTCGCTCATGGTGGCGCCCACCAGTGGCGGGTGGCCGCCCATGACCAGACGCACGGGGTTGCCGCAGGTGTGCCCGTCGATGCAGGCAAAGGTCTGGCGGCCGGTGGGCAGCACGGGATCGCCGGTCGGAGCGCTGGGGGCGGTGGTCATGGGATCGGGCCTTGAGGCAGACGGTGGAACAGCACGAACTCTGAAGGGACTTGCGAGGCTGGATCTGGTTCCCCAGGTCCAGCCTCGCTGGCCGGCGACCGCCAGCCCCGCAGCGAGTACCGCAGGGCGCAGCGAGGAAGCCAAGCCAGCGGATGCTGGCGCCGGCGTTTGAGGAAAACGAACAAGCCCCGTCGGCGTCTGAGGGAACGACTTACAGACTCGGACGGGTGGCCGCCGCCTTCTCGACCATGGCGATCACGTCGGCGCGGGTCTTGCCTTCCAGGATGTATCGCGGCGGACGCACCCGCTCCGACCCGCGGCCCATGACCTGCTCGGCCAACTTGATGCTCTGCACCAGGTCGTGGCGGGCATCCAGGTGCAGCAGCGGCAGGAACCAGCGGTAGATGGCGCGGGCCTTGGCCAGGTCGCCGGCGACGACGGCGTCGTACAGGGCCACCGACTCCTTGGGGAAGGCGTTGGTCAGGCCGGAGATCCAGCCCCGGGCGCCCAGTAGCAGGCCTTCCAGGGCGACGTCGTCCAATCCTGCCATCAGCATCATCTTCGACTCGTCGATGGCGTTGGCCAGGTCGGTGAAGCGGCGGGTGTCGGGGGCCGATTCCTTCAGCGCCACGATGGTCGGGATCTCCGCCAGGCGCTGCAGCAGCGGCACGCTGATGTCCACGCGGTAGGCCGGCGGGTTGTTGTACAGCATGATGGGCAGGGCGGAGGCGCCGGCGACGGCGGCGAAATGGCGGAACAGCTCTTCCTCGGTCGGCACGTACACCATGGCCGGCAGCAGCATCAGGCCGTCGGCGCCGATCTTCTCCGCATCCTTGGCGTAGGCGACGGCGCGCGGCGTCGTCAGTTCCGACACGCCGGTGATCACGGGCACGCGGCCGGCGGTCACTTCCTTGGCGGCGGCCAGGACCTGGCGCTTCTCTTCCGGTTCCAGCGAGTTGTTTTCGCCCACCGTGCCCATGATGATCAGGCCGTGCACGCCGTCGCGGATCAGCCCATCGATCACCCGCTGCGTTTCCGCCAGGTTGATGCTGAGGTCTTCGTTGAACTGCGTGGTCACCGCGGGGAACACACCGCGCCAGTTGGGCAGAGCCATCTCTTAAAACCTTTCACGATTCCGCATACGCGCTTGTCGGCAAGCGCTCCTGGCGATATTATAATGGGATATTGTATCCAATCAAGGGGCTCTGAACATGTCCTCCGCCGATGCCAGCAACCCACCCATGCCGTTCCGGCCCGGGTCCGGCACCATCGCGGTGGTGGGGGCGGGCGTGGTGGGCACGGCGACGGCGCTGGCCCTGGTGCGCGATGGCCATGACGTCATCCTGGTCGATCGGGATCAGCCGGGGATGGGCTGTTCTTACGGGAATGCCGGCCACATCGCCACGGAACAGTTGTTGCCCTTGGCGTCCTTCGCCACGCTGCGCCGCGTGCCGGGCCTGTTGCTGGACTCGACGGGGCCGTTGGGCATCCGCAAGGGGGCGCTGCCCATCCTGGCGCGGGGCTGGGCCCGCGACTTCCTGGCCGCCTGCCTGCCCCGGGCTCACGCCCACGGCACGGCCGTGCTGTCCGGCCTGATCGAAACCGTCATTCAGGACTGGCGCACCCTGCTGGTGGGGACGGGGGCCGAAGGCCGCTTCCAGACGCGCGGCCATCACAGCGTCTGGGAAAGTGCCGCGCCCGAGGCCGCCATCGCCGCCTCCATGGCGGCCGCTCGGGCGTTGGGCGTTCCCGTCATGGCCTGGGGGGCGACGCCGCGGGATTGGCCCGACCTGCCGCCGGCGCTGCGCGCCCGCGTCACCGGCGGCATGACCTATACCGGAACCGGCCACGTCAACGACCCCCACGGCCTGACCCAGGACCTGGCCGCCACCTTCGTCGCCCGGGGTGGGCGCATCGAAAAGGCCGAGGTGCGCGCGCTTGAAACCGATGGCGCCCGGTGGCGCCTGCGCCATGACGGCGGCGTCATCGAGGCCGGGGCCGTCCTGGTGGCCATGGGCGTGGACTCCGGCACGCTGCTGGAGCCGCTGGGCTATCGCGTTCCCCTGATCGCGGAGCGCGGCTATCATGTCGTTATTCCCGGCGGGGTGCCGGATGGGGAACTTGATCGCCCCGTGGTGTTCGAGAACCGCACCGTCATCGTCACGCCCATGACCATGGGCCTGCGCGCCACCAGCTTCACCGATTTCAGCGGTCCCAATGACGCGCCCGACCCCCGCCGTCCCGCCCTGTTGCGCCACCATCTGCGGGAACTGGGCCTGATGGCGCCGGGCGGCGACAGCACCGAATGGACGGGCTGCCGGCCCAGCCTGCCGGACTACCTGCCCATCCTGGACGCCAGCCGCCGCCATCCCGGCCTGTACGCCGCCTGTGGGCACCAGCATCTGGGGCTGACCCTGGCGGCGGTCAGCGCCCGCCGCATGGTGGACATCGTGGCCGGCCGTACACCGCCGGACCCGGCCATGGCGCTGGACCGCTTCTCCTGACCGTTTCCACCACTTCCGTCCTAAGACCGGAGGCGTAGTTCTCTATGGCTCGATATCGTATATCGTATCCCAAAATCGACACTGAACCCCAATGGCAGTTGGGTCCCTTTGCGCCGCCGGCGTCGCTCGCGGTGCCGTCACGCTTTGATGCGTGCGCTGAAAACTCAAAAATCAAAAACAGAGGGGCTTGAGCATGGTGCGCGATCTGGGAGACGGCCGTGGGGTATCCTTCGGCACCCCGTCCCGGCGGACGATTCTGCGTGGCGCGGCGTCGGGCGCGGCCTTAATGGCGATGCCGGCGGTCGCGGCCCCCCTGGTGCCGCCGCTGGGTGCCGATACGGCCCAACCTTTCCCGCTGTCGGCGGTGCGGCTCAAGCCCTCACCCTTCAAGGCGGCGGTGGACGCCAACCTGGTCTATCTCCACAGCCTGGAGGCTGACCGCCTGCTGCACAACTTCCGCAGTGGCGCCGGACTTCAGCCCAAGGGCGAGGTTTATGGCGGCTGGGAGGCCGACACCATCGCCGGCCACACCCTGGGCCATTATGTGAGTGCGCTGTCGCTCATGCATGCCCAGACCGGCGACGCGGAATGCAAGCGGCGGGTGGACTACATCGTCGCCGAGCTGGCGGAATGCCAGAAGGCCCAGGGCGACGGCTATGTCGCCGGCTTCACCCGCAAGCGCGGCGACATCGTCGAGGATGGCAAGGTCGTGTTCGATGAGCTGCGGCGCGGTGAGATCCGCTCCGCCGGCTTCGACCTCAACGGCTGCTGGGTCCCGCTCTACAACTGGCACAAGCTCTACACCGGCCTGTTCGACGCCCAGACCCTGTGCGGCAACACCCAGGCCCTGGACGTGGCCGTCAAGCTGGGCGGGTACATCGACGAGGTGTTCAGCCACCTGAATGATGAGCAGGTCCAGAAGGTGCTGGACTGCGAACACGGCGGCATCAACGAAAGCTTCGCCGAGCTGTACGCCCGCACCGGCGATCGGCGCTGGCTGCTGCTGGCGGAGCGCCTCTACCATGCCAAGGTGCTGGTGCCCCTGTCGCAAGGCCGGGACGAACTGGCCAACATCCACGCCAACACCCAGATCCCCAAGCTGATCGGCCTCGCCCGCCTGGCGGAGCTGACGGGGGCGGAACGCCATGCCAAGGCCTCCGCCTTTTTCTGGCAGACGGTCACCACCAACCATTCCTACGTCATCGGCGGCAACGCGGACCGGGAGTATTTTCAGGAACCGCGCAGCATCTCCCGCCACATCACCGAACAGACCTGTGAGGGCTGCAACAGCTACAACATGCTGAAGCTGACCCGCCTGCTGTACGCCCGCCAGGCCAACGCGCATTACTTCGATTTCTATGAGCGCGCGCATCTGAACCACGTGCTGGCGCAGCAGAACCCGGCCACCGGCATGTTCACCTACATGACACCGCTGATGTCCGGCTCGGCGCGCGAGTTCTCCACCCCCACGGAGGATTTCTGGTGCTGCGTCGGCACCGGCATGGAAAGCCATGCCAAGCATGGCGAAAGCGTTTATTGGCGCCGAGGTGCCGAAGACCTGGCCGTCAACCTCTACATCCCCTCCACCCTGAATTGGGCGGAGCGGGGGGTGGTGATCGACCTCGACACCCGCTATCCGGAAGCTGAAACGGTGCTGCTGACGCTGAAGGCGTTGAAGCGTCCAGCCAGCTTCGCCATCAGCCTCCGCATCCCCGCCTGGTGCACCGGCGCCACCCTGGCGGTGAACGGCAAGCCGCAGGACTTGGCGCTGCGGAACGGCTATGCCGTCGTGCGGCGGGAATGGAGGGCGGGCGACGCGGTCGCCCTGCGCTTGCCCATGGCCCTGCGCCTGGAATCGACCAACGACGACGCTGACACCGTGGCCTTCCTGCACGGCCCCCTGGTGCTGGCGGCCGATCTGGGCCCGGCGCCCAGGAGCGAGGCGCCCACCGGCTCGCCCCAGCCCAGCCCGGTGTCGGAGGCCTTCCAGGGTCCGGCGCCGGCGCTGGTCTCGGCCTCCGTCCTGGACGGTTTCCAGCGGGCGACGCCCGACGCCCTGGTATGGCGCACCGCCGGCATCGGCCGGCCGGGCGACATGGAGTTCAAGCCCTTCTACCAGCAGTACACCCGCCGCACGGCCGTCTACTTCAAGCGCTACACCGAGGCGCAATGGAAGACGGCGGAGGCGGCCCTGGCGCAGGAGGCCGCCCGCCAGCGCGACATCCAGGCGCGCTCCGTCGATGTCATGCATCTGGGTGAGATGCAGCCGGAGCGTGACCATGGGCTGGAGGCCAAGATCTCCTACCCCGTGACCTACCGGGGCCGGAACGGCCGCGATGCCCGCACCGGCGGCTTCTTCGAGTTCAAGGCCAAGGTTCGCGCCGGCGCTATGGTGCTGCAGGCCACATATTGGGGCGATGAGCGCAAGCGCCTGTTCCACATCCTGGTCGACGGCACCCGCATCGCCACGCAAAAGCTGGACGCGGAGCGGCCGGGTGAGTTCTTTGACGTGGAATACCCCATTCCCGCCAACCTGACGGCGGGCAAGTCCAGCGTCGTCGTCCGTTTCGAGCCGGAGACCGGCTATTCCGCGGGGCCCGTCTTCGGGTGCCGCGTCGTCGCAGCGTCAGCCTCTCAGGGAGCGCCTATCTGATGTACCGCCTGCCTTTAAGACGTTTGGCCACCCGCCTGCTGGTCGGCACCGCCCTGTGCGCCGGTGTCCTGACCCTGGATCAGATTACGGGGGGCCAGGTCACCGTGACCGCCCCCATCATCGGTGTGGCCCACGCGGCGACCGCCGCGGCCGGCAAGGCCGATGCCCAGTTCAAGGCCATCTACACCAAGGAATGGAAGTGGCGTCAGGAGGAGTTCAAGGGCGAGGATGACGAGGACAGCAGCGACACCGCCGCCAATCGCCTGCCCAAGGTGGACGCCGCCACCCAGGAAAAGCGTCTGAAGGTCTGGGAAGGCGTCATAAAGGAACTGGATGCCATCCCCCAGGCCGACCTGTCGCCCGAGGCCAAGGTCAACTATGGCATCTACCGCGACCAGGTGGCGGTGCTGCTGGCCAGCCAGAAGTTCAAGGACTATGAGAAGCCGCTGAACGCCGACAGCTCCTTCTGGTCCAACATGGCCGGCGGGGCCCGCCGCACCCTGCATACGGTGGCGGAGTACAAGGCCTTCATCGGCCAGATGAACGATATGCCGCGCTATTTCAACGAGCAGATCGTGAATATGCGCGCCGGTCTGAAGCGCGGATTCACCCCGCCCAAGGTGACCCTGGCGGGGCGTGACAGTGGCATCGTGAACGTGGCCGAGGCCAAGACGCCGGAAGACAACGTCTATTACACGCCCTTCAAGACGATGCCGGACACCATCCCGGCCGCGACCCATGCGGAACTGCGCGCGGCGGCGGTGGCCGCCATCACCAAGTCGGTGGTGCCCGCCCACCAGGCGCTGCTGAAGTTCATGCGTGAGGAGTACATCCCCGGCGCCCGCACCGAACTGGCGGCGGAATCCCTGCCCGATGGCAAGGCCTACTACCAGTCCAAGATCAAGGAGTTCGCCACCGTCGACCTGACGGCGGACCAGATCCACAAGATCGGCCTGGAAGAGGTGGCCAAGATTCACGCCCAGATGCTGGACGTGATGAAGCAGGCCAACTTCCAGGGCGACTTCCCCGCCTTCCTGAAGTTCCTGCGTACCGATCCGCAGTTCTACGCCAAGACGCCGGAAGAGCTGCTGATGCGGGCGGCCTGGATCGCCAAGAAGTTCGATGGCAAGGCCGACCAGTATTTCGGCTATCTGCCGCGCCAGCGCTTCGCCATCATCCCCGTCCCGGCGGACATCGCGCCCTTCTACACCTCCGGCCGGGGCGGCCCGGGCGTCTACCTGGTCAACACCTATGACCTGCCGTCGCGCGGCCTGTATGCCCTGCCGGCCCTGACCCTGCACGAATCCGCCCCCGGTCACGCCTTCCAGATGCCCATCGCGGCGGAACAGAAGGACCAGCCGGAGTTCCGGCAGAAGGTCTACATCTCCGCCTACGGCGAAGGCTGGGCCCTGTACTGCGAGAAGCTGGGCGATGAGATGGGCATGTATGAGACGCCGTATGAGCGCTTCGGCATGCTGAGCTACCAGATGTGGCGCGCCGCCCGCCTGGTGGTGGACACCGGCATCCATTCCAAGGGCTGGACGCGCGAGCAGGCGCAACAGTACCTGCACGACAACACCGCCCTGGCCGATCACGAGATCGAGACCGAGGTCGACCGCTACATCGCCTGGCCGGGGCAGGCCCTGTCCTACTATCTGGGCGAGATGGCCATCCTGAAGGCCCGCGCCAAGGCGGAAAAGGCGCTGGGCGAGAAGTTCGACCTGCGCAACTTCCACGACACGGTGCTGAAGCTGGGCAGCGTTCCCCTGCCGGTGCTGGAGGCCCGCATCGACCGCTTCATCGCCGAGGGCGGCAAGAGCCCGTACCCGGCGCAGTGAGGTGAGCCGCGGCGTGGTCTGACCCACGCCGCTACAGGCCCCGGAGACTGAGGCAACATGAACAGGCGGGGGCGGATGGCGACATCCGTCCCCGTTTTGTTCTTATGATGCCTTTCCCTCAAGCGGAGGTGGGTGTATCAAACGGTGCCCCCATCTTCTTGAGTAGGACGCCGTCCCATGCCGCTCGACCTTATTTCCCTGGCCCTTGGCTTCGCCGCGGCGCTGGTCGTGGCCCTGGTGGCCGCCCGCCTGGTGGGGGCCGGCGCCCGGGCGGAGCAGGCGGAGCGGCTGGCCCTGCTGGAGGCCGACCTGGCCGCCCTGCGGGAGGCGAAGGCCGATGTCGACCGCCGCCTGGCGGTGGAGGGGGAGCGGGCGTCCCGCGTCCCCTTGCTGGAGCGCGACGTGGCGGCCCTGCGCGAAGAGGGCGCCCGCCTGTCCCAGGCGTTGGCCGCATCGAAGGAAGCGCTGGCGCGCGAGCTGCGGCAGGCGGATGAGAAGCTGGCCCTCCTGACCCAGGCGCGCGAGACCATGGCCAAGGAGTTCAAGGTCCTGGCCGACGAGGTCATGACCCGCCATGGCGAGACCTTCGCCAAGCAGAACCGCACCCAGCTGGACGGCCTGCTGGTGCCGTTGCGGGACCGCATGGTGGAGTTCCAGCAGGGCCTGCAACTGGCCCATACGGAAAGCGCCAAGGACCGGGCGGCGCTGGCGCAGCAAATCCGCCAGCTCACCGACACCAGCGCCCGCATGACCAGCGAGACGCACAACCTGACCCAGGCGCTGAAGGGCAAGGCCCAGACCCAGGGGGCCTGGGGCGAGATGATCCTGTCCACCATCCTGGAACGCTCCGGCCTGCGCGAGGGCGAGGAATATGTGACCCAGGAAAGCCGGACGGACGCCGATGGCGGCCGCCTGCGCCCCGACGTGGTGGTGAACCTGCCGGGTGGGCAGCGGGTGGTGATCGACGCCAAGGTGTCGCTGACAGCGTTCGAGGCGCATGTGAACGCCGGCGATGAGGTGGAACGCATGGCGGCGCTGGCCCGCCACGTCGTCTCCCTGCGCAGCCATATCAAGACCCTGGGGGCCAAGGATTACACCGGCGCCGTGGGCAGCGGCCTGGATTACGTCCTGATGTTCGTGCCCATCGAGGGCGCGTTGGCCGTGGCGGTGCAGGAGGACCCGGCGTTGACGGCCTATGCCGCCGACATGAACGTGGCCATCGCCACCCCCACCACCCTGATGGTGGCCCTGCGCACCGTGGCCAATGTCTGGCAGGTGGAGCGCCGCAACCGCAACGCCGAGGCCATCGCCGACCGCGCCGGCAAGCTGTACGACAAGTTCGTCGGCTTCCTGGAGGATATGCGCAGCCTGGGCACCCAGCTGGACCGGGTGCAGAAAAGCTACAGCGGCGCCATGACCAAACTCAGCACCGGCACCGGCAACCTGGTGCGCCAGGTGGAACAACTGAAGGACATGGGCGCCAAGACGTCCAAGGCCATTCCCGCCGACCTGCGCGAGGATGGGGCGGAGGACCGGGCGGCGGCCCTGGACACCGCTGGGACCCTGTCCCTGACCTGACAAAACCTGTCCTTCCCTGCCACTAGACTACCCGAAAGGTTCAGCGGATTCAGGGTTGACAGCGTTGTCTGATCCTGGGAACCTTTGCCTATCCACCGGGGGTTGCGCTGACGCTCGCGCGACATACCCGGAATGATAAGTAGGGACGGGATCGCACCATCATGGCACCGGATCAAACCTCACTTGCCCCAAGCGGCCGCTAACGGTCGCGCTGCGGCCTGCTGGCGCTTGGGGACAGAGTGATCTCGGTGTTGACGAGTAGGGGGTTGTTCTCCCAGAGCCCCCCGCCAGGCGGCCGCGTTTGTCTTGAGGATTTCAGTCTGGGCACCCTCAAGCGACGCGGCCGTCTTTTTTCGCCGCCGTCTTTTTTCGCCATAGGCTTTTTAACGCGCAGGGTTGGGGTGTTTACGCCGTATCACTCAGGCCGGAACATTGTCCGGCGCCGATCGGGACCACGCCCATGCCCACCACCCTTGTCCGCCTGGCCCGCCGCCTGAATGACCGGGGCCGGGGTTTTGATCTGGCGGTGCTGGCGGCGGTATGCGCTTTCCTGACGGCCGTGGTCTTGAGTTCCCCGCCCGATGCGACGGTGGACACCGCCGGCGCCCCGGCTTCCGCTCAGGTAGCCGACGGTCAGGCCGGGCACTGATACACGGCACGCCCGCGAATAGTTGCGCACCCCGTCGACCTCGGCGTTAAACTGGCGGCCCCATCCTCCGGGAGCCGCCCGCATGATTGCGACACCCCCTCCGGCCCGCCTCTGGGACATCAGCCAGCCCTTGCGCCCCGGCCTGCCGGTCTGGCCGGGCGACACGGCCTTTGGTGAGGAGCGGACCTGGTCCATCCAGCCGGGCTGTCCGGTGAACGTCAGCCGGCTGGTCATGTCCACCCACAGCGGCACCCACGCCGACGCACCCCTGCATTATGACGCCATTGGCCTGACGGCGGGGGCGTTGGACCTGGCCCCCTATCTGGGACCGGCGCAGGTGATCACCGTGCCGCCCGGCACGCCCTTCGCCACGGTGGACGACGTGGCGCCCCATTGGCGGCCCGGCGTGCCGCGCCTGTTGCTGCACAGCTATGACCGCTTCCCGCATGAGGCGTGGCGGTCGGACTACACCGCCATCGACCCGGCGCTCATCGATTGGCTGGCCGGGCAGGGCGGAGTCTTGCTGGGCACGGACGCGCCGTCGCTGGACCCGCAGGACAGCAAGGATCTGCCGGCCCATACCATGCTGAACCGCCATCGCCTGGCGGTGCTGGAGGGTCTGGTGCTTGATGCCGTGCCGGACGGGATTTACGAGCTGATCGCCCTGCCGCTGCCCCTCAGCAACGCCGACGCCTCGCCCGTGCGCGCCGTGCTGCGGGAATGGCCTCAGAGATAGGCCTTGGCGAAGAAGTACACCGTCATGGCGGCGCCGGTGACGATGACGAAGCGGCGGACGTGGTCGCCTGGCAGCCGCCGCGCCACGTCGGCGCCCAGGTAGCCGCCGGCGACGGCCGACACCATCATGGCCAGGGCGGGCGCCCACACTACCCGGCCGCTGAGGGCGAAGGTCAGGGTGGCGATCGCGTTCAGGCTGCCGCTCAGCAGGGTTTTCCAGGCGTTCATGGCGTGCATGTCGCGCAGGCCGAACAGGGTCATGGCCGCCATGGACAGGATGCCCACCCCGCCGCCGTAATAGCCGCCATAGATGGCGATGACGAATTGGCAGCACAGCAGGGCCGTGGGCGTCAGGCGCACGCTGCCCTCCAGCAGCGCCGCCAGGCGGCGGCCGAAGGTGAAGACCAGGGTGGCCATCAGCAACAGCCAGGGCACCAGCGCCACGAACACTGACTCGGGCGTCCACAGCAGCAGCAGGGCGCCGGCGACGCTGCCCACCAGGCTGACGGCCACCATGGGCACCATGCCCACACCCTGGATGGGCTGGAACTCCCGCCGGTAGGCGTAGACGCTGGCGAAGGAGCCGGGAAACAGGGCCACGGTGTTGGTGGCGTTGGCGGTCACAGGGGGCAGCCCGGCGAAGACCAGGGCGGGGAAGCCCAGGAAACTGCCGCCGCCGGCGACTGCGTTCAGGATGCCGGCCACGAAGGCGGCACCGATCAGCAAGGCCCAGGTCCACGGATCCATGGCAAATTCCGGCAGGGGGGGGGGCGGCTAGGTCCCCGACGGCTTCGCCTTAGGGCGCGGAGGCCGGGGGCACGTCGTGCAGCACGCGATAGAGTTGGAAGCCCTTTCCCTCATGGACCAGATCGGCCAAGCCCGTCAACTCCCGATGTCCGGCCTCGGTGTTCAGCACCATGACGTAGTCATAGTCCCGCTGCCAGTCCTGCCAGAAGTACGTGCCGGCGGGGAAGGGGCTGGCCACGGCCTTCATCATCTCGCCCGTGCTGGGCGGGTCGCCATCCTCACGGTCCACCCGCTCGGTATAGGCGGGCTTCACGGTCAGGATCTGCTTGCCTGCCACGCTGAAGGCCGTGCTGACCAGGCTCTGCCGGTCGATGATGGCCAGGCAAGGGGCATGGCTGAAGGCGGCGTTGAAGTTGACGTCACCCGTGGGCACCGTCGCCTCCGCCACCAGGATGGTCGAGCCCGGCTCCACCGCGGCCATGGACGCGCGCATGTCCTTGTAGACCTGGCTCAGGGGCATCCAGTCGCCGACGATGACCACGCTGCGCGCCACGATGATGGCCAAGATGGCGGCCAGCGCCGTCATGCGGCCCAGGCGGCCCCGGAACTCGAAGCGCACGAAGCCCAGGCACAGGAACAGCAGTGCCACCGGCAGCCGCTCGTCGGCATAGGCGGAGCCGAACAGGATGGTGGGCATGGCGATGTAGGTGACGGCGCCGGTGGCCAGCAGCATCCACCCGGCGGCGTGCAGGTGCATGCGCCGGGTCGCCAGCAGGGCGACAACCACGGCCAGGGCCACCCAGCCCAGCGGCACCTCCCAATTTTCATGGAAGGTGGTGACCAGGAAGCGCAGGCCCTCGCCCTTACCCACCCAACTCCAAACCACCTGGTCGGCCAGGCCCAGGGTGGGGCTGGCGGCCAGCAGGGGGAAGACCAGCAGGAAGGGCAGGGCCATCAGGCCCAAGTGGCGCAGGGCCTGGCGCCAGGGGCGGCGCAGCAGGCCGGGCGCTTCCAGGCAGAAAATGGCCATGCCATAGAGGCCGACCGCGAACAGATGGCAGACGAACAGCACCAGCACGGTGGCGGCGGAGGCCAGCAGGCGCTGCAGGTGCGACCGGTTGCGCAGCGACAGGCGGATGGCCGTGCCCCACAGCGCCAGCCCGATGCCGAACAGGAAATTGGTGAAGCCCAGCAGGAAGATGCCGTTGTACATGAACGCCATGGCCAGCAGGGCGTTGGCGCCACCGGGGCCGTGCTCCGTACGGTGCAGGGCGCGATGCAGGGCCCATGTGCCGCTGACGATGCTGATGATGATGGCGGCGATGAATAGCTTGCCGGCCACGAACACGCCCACCAGGCGCACGAAGGGGGGCACCACCAGGTCCATGGCCAGGTTGGGGATGACCTGCCAGTCGATGGCGTAGAACCGTTGCAGCAGCGGTTCCTGACCCAGCCGCGCAATGATGTCCATGCGCGCCAGGTGATTGGCGTAGTCCGTCAGCGGCGGCACCAGCACGAAGAACAGCGGGGCCAGGACCACCGCCAAGGCGACCAGGCCCAGCACCGTCGCCACGGGCAGGTCCATGCTACGGGGGCGGGCGTCGCTGCGCGCGCTGGCATCCAGGGCAACCATCATCCTCGCCAATTAACAGGCCGCTCCCGCAGCGCACAAGACAATCAAAAGAGGGACAACCAGCGAAAGGGGAATACGGGATCCCCCGTTTATGCTGGCGCTACACTTTGCCTCACGCGCGCAGCTTCTGGAAGCGGGGCGCCGATGATCGCGGTTGCTGCGGCAATGATGGCCAGGCGGTTTGCCGCCAGCACCGCAGTGACGGGGCATTTTCGATTAAATTTTTTGACACGCTGGCGTTTTGTGATTCGGCTTGTGTCGCGATGCCGATTCCCCTAACGAAGCAGGCCAGAGAAACAGTGGGGCGTCCCAGGAACGGGCGGCCCGCGCGATGGACAACAGGTGGGCACATCCGCCGCGGCTTGGGGGCCGACGGCGGCAGGGCGGCGCGGGCGTGAATGGACAGGCTCGCCGTACCCGGACAGGGACGGCGGGGCGTGTCCGTCCGGGCGGGACCGCGCAACGGGCACCATACTTTCCAAGGATTTGGGCATGCAGGCACAGGTCACGGCACGCGTTCGGCATCCGGTCGGTTTCTGGTTCGTCTTCTGGGGTGAGTTGGCCGAACGCGCCTGCTACTACGGCATGCGGACGCTGCTGGCGCTCTACATCACTTCGCAGCTGGGCTTCTCCGACAGCGACGCGGCCACCGTCATCCAGATTTTCATGGCGTCCTGCTACGCCTTGCCGCTCATCGGCGGCGTCATCGCCGACCGCTGGCTGGGCCGTTATCCCACCATCATCTTCTTCTCGTTCCCCTACATCTTTGGACAAGTGGTCCTGGGCTTCGCCAGCAGCCCCTGGATGCTGTATGCCAGCCTCGCCCTGCTGGCCATGGGCGCCGGCGCCATCAAACCCAACGTCAGCCCGCTGATGGCCCGCATGTACCAGGAACAGGGCAAGGAAGCCCTGATGGACAAGGCCTTCAGCTATTTCTACGTGGCCATCAACATCGGCGGCTTCGTCACCTCCTACGCGCTGCCCTGGGTGCGCGACAAGGCGGGGTACCAGGTGGCGCTGATGCTGCCGGCGGCCCTGATGACGGTGGCCCTGGTGGTGTTCGCCGCCGGCAAGCGCTTCTACCCGCAGGAAAACGCGGCCGATCGGGCCGCGGCCCGCGCCAAGACCGGCCAGCCCGCCTCCAGCATGACGCCGGACGAACGGACCCGCCTGGTCCGCATGCTGCTGGCCTTCCCCATGATCCTGGTGTTCTGGATGGCCTATGACCAGACGGCCACCACCTGGGTGTTCTTCGCCCGCGACTATATCGACCTGAATTTCTGGCCCTTCGGTTTTGAGCTGACCCCTGATCAGCTGCAGGCGGTCAACCCTCTGATGATCATCCTGCTCACCCCCATCTTCAACGCCTTCTGGGGCGGCGTGGACCGGCGTCGCGGCACCCTGACGCCAGCGCGCACCAAGGTGTTCGTGGGCTTCGGCATCACCGCCGCCTCCATCGCGATCATGGCGCTGGCCGGCCTGCTGGCGACCAAGGATCATCCTGTCAGCATCTGGTTCATGCTGATTTCCAACATCGTGCTGGGCTTCGGTGAGCTGTGCATCAGCATGATCGGCCTGCAGTGGGCCTATATGGAGGCGCCGGCCCGGCTGAAATCCTCCATCACCGCCGTGTTCTACCTGACGGTCTTCGCCGGCGACATGGTGGGCGGGCTCTATGTCCAGCTGTATGACCGGCTGACCCCCGTCGCCTATTTCGGTGGGCAGGTGGCGTTGCTCATCCTGGCCGGGGTGATCTTCTACGGCGTGGCCCTGCGACGCCAGCGGGGGCCGGCCATCCCCTGAACCGGCCATCGCCCGGTGTGAAGGCCCCCGGGCCATCGCCCGGTGTGAAGGGCAGCAAAAGAAAAGGCCGCCGTCCCCTGCCTGGGACAGCGGCCTTTTTCTTGATCCTGCCGATTTTCGTCCCGGTCAGGAGAGACGAGGAAGGTCAGGCGGCGCCCGCCGTCGGGGTCGCCTCGGTCAGCCCGTTGTTCAGGGCCCAGATGGCCGCCTGGGTGCGGTTGTTGCAGTTGATCTTGCGCAGCAGGCTCTTCAGGTGGACCTTCACCGTCGCCTCGGTGATGTGCAGGCCATTGGCGATCACCTTGTTGCTCTCACCCTTGACCAGGGCGCGCAGGATTTGGGTTTCGCGCATCGACAGGCCCTTGTGCGGACCGGTGGTGCCGACCGTTCCGGCCTGGCTCTGCTGGGTCAGCAGAAGCGCCAGATCGGACGGGAACACCTTCTCCCCCAGCATGACCAAATGCAGCGATTGGATCAGGGCGTTGGAGGAGCGGTCCTTGGTCAGGTAGCCGTCGATCCCGGCCTCCAGCGCCATGCGCAGGCGCGACGCGTCGAAGCCGTTGGTCAGGTAAACCAGACGGGCATCCGGGAACGCGGCGTGCAATTGGCTGACGGACGTCCTGAACTCCGCCGCGTCCGTCACGTCGAACAGGACCAGGGAGATTTCCCGGGTAACGGCATCCCGGGCGGTCGGCTTGCCCCCCGGTGTATCATTTGGTGTGGGCGCGGCCAGCTCAGCGCGAACGGCCTCCACATCCCGCGCTTCCGCGACGACGCGGAAATCCTCGGGCAGCAATTGTCTCAAGCCCTGACGGAACAGGGTACTGGGGTCGATCACCAGAACATCATGGGCGGCCATGATCCAAACCTCCGACGCAGTTGCAACTAGCTCGGAGTGTTTAATATTGGCCCTTTCGCGTTATAAAACAACCCTCACTTGTGTCCTGTCGCTTTAGCCCTTTCGCGTATTCACCCCGCAGTAGCTAGCCAGGAAAGGACTTGACGGGTTTCGAAAGGGGTGCCGGGTCAACGGCGGTAGCGCTTTTCCTGCATAATTTCCAGTTGTAGCTGCTGGATTTCCGTGAGCCGTTTCCACTGCCGCTGGATGAGATAGTCAATTTTTTCGTGTAAATGACGTATTTCCAATTCAGCTTTAAGATTCACCCGGTAGTCGTTTTCCGACCGCAGGCGATCCTTCGCCTCCTGCCGCTTCTGGCTCATCATGATGATGGGCGCCTGGATGGCGGCCAAACAGGAGAGAATCAGGTTCAGCAGGATGAAAGGATAGGGGTCGAACGACTTCTCTCCCTCGAAGCCGCTGAAGATCATCCAGGCGATCAGGAAGGCGCCGAAGGTGAGGATGAAGGTCCAACTGCCGCCGAAGCTGGCCAGATGGTCGGACATGCGCTCCCCCAGGGTGCGCTCCTCGGCGTAGCCTTCCTCGATGTTCTCCGCCAGGGTCTCGTGGGTGGCGATGCTCTCCGCCACCTGGCGGTCCAGCTCCGTCAACTCGCCCTTTTCCTGCTGCAGCAGTTCTTCCACATACAACGAGCGATAGCGGGCGACCACGCCGCGGCTGACCAGGGCGTCGGCCGGCAGGCCGGGATGGTCGCGGCGGATGCGCACGGCCAGGCTGGGGCGCAGGGTGTCCAGGCTGATCAGGTCGCGCTTGGGGCGCAGCTTGCCGGTGACCCCGCAGGCGACCCGCTTTCCACTGGCCGGGGCGGTACCATCGGACGCGGGCGCTCCGTCCAGGCCAGGCTCGTCCTCCACGCCTTCCCCGCCGTCATCCATGCCGCCGTCGTCGCTGCCCTCGTCACCAAGATCGATGTCGGCCAGCTCCTCGGCCTCGGCCGCCAGTTCGGCAGCCATGGCGGCTTCCTGGGTTTCGTCCCGTGCCGGCTGCGCCGCGCCCTGGTCTTGCGGGTTCATGCCGCCGCGCCCCTCTTCCATCGCACTTGTCCTCTTGATCCTGGCTCTTGGCTGCTCAACCCCTGACGCCGGGGGGCACCGATACTGATAAGCGTTTCTATAACCGAACTATGACAATTTTCCGCGACCGTCGGGTGGGATGATATGTCCCGCCCGGAGAACGGACGGGGGGGCAGGGTGCCGCAGCCAAAGAAAAACCCCGCCGGCGGACCGGCGGGGTTTCCCTTGAACAGGCGCTCCTTGCCCTTGGTGACCCATGGGGAAGGACGGCCAGCCTTAGAACGTGAACTGCATACGGCCGCCGAAGGACTGCCAGTTGTCGCCCACCTGGGTGTTGTTGGTGGCGGACGAGTACTTCTTCACGTCGATGAACTGGTAGTCCAGCATCATCTTGACGTTCGGGGTGGCGTACCAGTTCAGGCCCAGGGTCCAGACTTCCTGCTGGCCGCCGCGCACGCGGTTGGCGGTGTTGGTGGCCCAGGTGTCGGAGTTCAGGTTCAGGAAGCTGTAGCGCGCCACGGCTTCCCAAGTGCCCCAGTTGCCGGTCATCGGGTTGAAGGGCTTGTCCACCGTCGGGGCGCTGAAGGCGCCCTGGTTGGCGACGTAGTTGCGCTTCTGACCGGTCAGCACCCAGCCGGCTTCGGCGTAGTAGCCGAAGAAGCTCGGGTCGTTGGTGGCGGCCGGGGTGAAGCGACGGGTCAGGTCGACCTGGTAGCCTTCGCCCTGCACCCAGAAGCTGTCGTACCGCACGGCGGCTTCACCGCCGTAGATGGTGACGTCGCTGACGTTGATGTTGCCGGTGTTCAGGATGGAACCCAGGCCGCCGTAACGGTTTTCCGGGCGTTCGGACAGGGACACGACGTGCGCCTGGGCGGGCGTCACGCTGCCGGCGACCAGGTTGGTCTGCGGCGGAGCGTACAGGTAGCCGATGTCGGCGCCGATGTGGACGATGGTGTGCTCGTCGTTGATCGGGCGGTAGGCGGCGCGGGCGAACACGGCGTGCTGGTCGTCGCCGGTGGTCTGGGCGCTGGTGTTGACGGTGTCGCCGGTCAGGTAGACGTCGGCGAAATAGTTATCGCCGAAGGTGCGGACGCCGGCGGACAAGCGGCCTTCGCTCGCCACCAGGCTGGTCACGACGTTGTTGATGCCGGGACGCTCGACCAGGCCGATGTCGTTGGAGCTGATGCTGTCTTCGAAGGTGAAGGCCGGCTGCATGGCGCCGACGTCGATGATCCAGCCCTTGAAGCCGTTGTACGACAGCTGCGCGGTCTGCAGACGGCCGCTGGCGTTGGTGCGGCCCGAGAAGTCGGCGGTGGCGTTGTAGGTCCAGTCATTGAACATCTTACCGGCGAAGCCGATGTAGGCGCGACGGAAGTTGAAGCCGTCGGTGATGTCCTTGTTGGAGCGGTTGTCCGGGTTCTTCGTGTCCTGCATGTTCCAGCCGTAGTCCAGCTGCATGCGGCCGACGGGCTGGAAGGTGAAGGCCTTGTCCGCGGACGAGAACGTCGGGATGCCGTTCGGGAAGGTGATGCTGGGCAGGTTCGCCGTGGCGGCGGTGGCGGAGGTCGCGGCCTTCTCGGCGGCGGCCTTGGACTCGGCGGCGGCCTTGTTGGCGGCGTCGGTCTGGGTCGCAATCGCCTGCAGCTGCGCCTGCAGCGCCTGGATCTGCTTGTTCAGCGCGTCGATCTGCGCCTGGGTGGCCAGCGGGGTGGCGGCCGCGGCGGCGGTGGCGGAGGCGGCGTTCGACTTCTTGGTTTCTGCAGCGGAGGCGCCGGCGGCGGCGAAAGCCACGCCCAGCACCGTGCCAGCGAGCAACACGGTCTTGAGGTTCATTTCCTAGATTCTCCCATCATCCGGTCTACGGCATGCCGCCCAATCCCGGTTTCGGGGCCGACGTCACGCGTTTGGAGCGTTTGGGCTGCGGCCCTCACGAAGCGCTCGGTAGCAATATAGCATGACAGCGAGACTGCTAAAGGTTGACAGATTTATTAAAGGGGCTGCCTGTGGCCGCGATGCAACAGTTCCGAGTCGGGTGTTTTAGCGGGCTTAAAGTAAGGCGGGGCAACAAATTCCGGACTACCGTAGTAGAGCCGCGACCGCCTGAAGCCGGTGAAAAAAGAGCCGGCCCCCCTCCATTGCATCTATAGTGTTGTGAATAGGGCGCACCGGGGCACGTGCTTGCGCCGGCCGATAATGCCCGGCCGCCGGGCCAGAAAAGATCCGGCGGGGAAGCCGGCACAGGCACGCTTGAAAAGTATTTGAGAATCGTCGGAGGTCCGCACCGCCCGCCCGCCACCGGCGGTGTTGCGCGCCGGCGGCGGGGTACGGGGCGTGAACGGGGGCGTGGGCTGCGACAATAGGCCCACAGTTTCACAAAACCGTAACATACTCGTCACCAAAGGTTCAGGACCCGGAATCTAGGGTCCGCCCGTCGAGACGGGATCAGGAGCGGTCGCGGGGGCATACCCCCTGGGCGGGCCGCCGGGACCCCGAGATGGTCGACTAAGACGTTCCAACCCGTGGGGGAATCCCGTGAACTTTCAACCGAAGAACCTGCTGAAGGGCATGGTTGCCGCCGCGGCCGCGGTGATGATGGTGGGCGCCGCCCAGGCTGCCGACATCAGCGGCGCCGGCGCCACCTTCCCGTACCCCATCTACGCCAAGTGGGCCGAGGCTTATAAGGCCAAGACCGGCGTGGGGCTGAACTACCAGTCCATCGGTTCCGGCGGCGGCATCAAGCAGATCAAGGCGAAGACGGTCACCTTCGGCGCCTCGGACATGCCCCTGAAGGCCGAAGACCTGAAGGAAGCGGGCCTGCAGCAGTTCCCGATGATCATGGGCGGCGTCGTTCCGGTCATCAACGTGAAGGGCATCGCCCCCGGCCAGATCCAGCTGGACGGCCCGACCATCGCCAAGATTTACCTGGGCCAGATCGCCTCCTGGGATGACCCGGCCATCAAGGCGCTGAACCCCGGCCTGAACCTGCCCAAGACCTCCATCGTCCCGGTGTACCGTTCGGACGGGTCGGGCACGAACTTCCTGTGGACCACCTACCTGTCCAAGGAAGACAAGGAATTCTCCGAGCGCGTCGGCGCCAACACCTCGGTGCAGTGGGCCGCCGGCCTGGGCGCCAAGGGCAACGAAGGCGTTGCCAACATGGTGAAGCTGACCGACGGCGCCATCGGCTATGTCGAATACGCCTACGCCAAGCAGAACACCTTGACCTTCACCAAGCTGAAGAACAAGGAAGGCAAGATCGTCAGCCCGGAAATCAAGGCCTTCCAGGCCGCCGCCGCCGGTGCCGACTGGGCCAACGCCCCGGGCTTCTACCTGGTGCTGGTCGACCAGCCGGGCGCCGACAGCTGGCCGATCACCGGTGCCAGCTTCATCCTGGTTTACAGCCAGCCGCAGGACGGCGCCGCTGTCGCCGAGGCCCTGAAGTTCTTCGACTGGGCCTACAACAACGGCCAGGCCGCCGCCGAGCAGCTGGACTACGTGCCGATGCCGGCTGCGGTGATCTCCCAGGTCGAGAAGTCCTGGTCCACGATCAAGACCGCCGACGGCAAGCCGGTCTGGTCGAAGTAACAGGACTCGGGTAAGAAGGATGCGCCCTCGGGGTCAGCCCCGGGGGACGGAGGTCGGGAGAGGGGTCGCCAACGGCTCCTCTCCCTCTCTGTCGGCTTCCTTCACAGACATCCGGGTTTCTAGGTCATCGCGTTTTCAGTATCGCAGGGCCTATGGCCGGAGGGGTGCTTTGGTGGACATGGCGGTAAAGGCATCGGACATCAGCGCGGAAAGTCCGCGGGCGCGCACGCAGCGCCGCAACGACCTTCTGTTTCGCAGCGCCACCCTATTCTTCGCCCTCCTGGTGCTGACGCTCCTGGGCGGCGTGATCATCTCCCTCATCCATGGCGCGTTGCCGGCCTTGAAGGCCTTCGGCTTCGGCTTCGTCACCACCGAGATCTGGAACCCGGTGACGGAGAAGTTCGGCGCGCTGGCTCCCATCTACGGCACGCTGGTCACGTCGGTCATCGCCATGCTCGTGGGTGTGCCCGTCAGCTTCGGCATCGCCATCTTCCTGACGGAGCTGTGCCCGGCCTGGGCCAAGCGCCCGATCGGCATCGCGGTGGAACTGCTGGCCGGCATTCCCAGCATCATCTACGGCATCTGGGGCCTGTTCGTGTTCGCGCCCTTCCTGCAGAAGACCGTGCAGCCCTTCCTGATCAACACCCTGGGCAACGTCCCGGGCATCGGCGCCTGGTTCAAGGGCCCGCCCTACGGTATCGGCGTCCTGACGGCCGGCCTGATTCTGGCCATCATGATCCTGCCCTTCATCACCTCCATCACCCGCGACGTGTTCGAGACCATGCCCACCATGCTGCGCGAAAGCGCCTACGGCTTGGGCGCCACGACGTGGGAGGTGGTGCGCGACATTACCATCCCCTACACCCGCGTCGGCCTGGTGGGCGGCGTCATGCTGGGGCTGGGCCGCGCCTTGGGCGAGACCATGGCCGTGACCTTCGTGATCGGCAACTCGCACCACATCGCCTCCTCCCTGCTGGCGCCGGGCACGACCATCTCGGCCGCCATCGCCAACGAATTCACCGAGGCGGTGGGCGATACCTACACATCCTCGCTGATCGCGTTGGGCCTCGTCCTGTTCATCATCACCTTCATCGTGCTGTCGCTGGCCAAGCTTATGCTGGTGCGCATGAACCGCAAGGCGGGGACCTGATCCATGGCCATCACCGATATGTCCCCCGGCACGCCTACCGGCTCGCCCCCCGGCACCAACTTCGCCATGGGCCGCTACAAGCGGCGCAAGGTCGGCAACACCATCACCATGGGCCTGGCCGTGGGCGCCGCCGTCTTCGGGCTGCTGTGGCTGGTCTGGATCCTGGCGATCCTGCTGATCAACGGCCTCAGCGCCATCAGCCTGGGCCTGTTCACCCAGATGACGCCCCCGCCGGGCAGCGCCGGCGGCCTGCTCAACGCCATCTTCGGCAGCCTGGTGATGACCGTGCTGGGCATGGTCATCGGCACGCCCATCGGCATCATGGCCGGCACCTACCTGGCGGAATACGGCAAGGGCACCAAGTTGGCGGAGGTGACGCGCTTCATCAACGACATCCTGCTGTCGGCGCCATCCATCATCGTCGGCCTGTTCATCTACACCATCGTCGTGGTCCCCATGGGCCACTTCTCCGCCTGGGCGGGGTCCATCTCGCTGGCCGTGCTGGTCATCCCGGTGGTGGTGCGCACGACCGAGGACATGCTGAACCTGGTTCCGGGGTCGCTGCGCGAGGCCGCCGCCGCCCTGGGCGCCCCCCGCTGGAAGGTCATCGTGCAGGTGACCTACCGCGCCGCGCGCAGCGGCATCATGACCGGCATCCTGCTGGCCGTGGCCCGCATCAGCGGCGAAACCGCCCCCCTGCTGTTCACCGCCCTGAACAACCAGTTCTGGAGCGTGAACATGAACGCCCCGATGGCGAACCTGCCGGTCACCATCTTCCAGTTCGCGCTCAGCCCTTATGAGGACTGGCAGCGGCTGGCCTGGGGTGGTTCGCTCCTCATCACGGTCGCCATCCTCGCCCTCAACATCGGCGCCCGCATGCTCGCTTCCATCGGCACCAAGAAAGGCCAGTGATCCCCATGACCGCGCTTTCCATGACGGCGGAACAGTCCCAGGCGGCCCTCGCCACCGACGGCGACATGCGCGAGAAGATCAGCGTTCGCAACCTGAACTTCTACTACGGCGGCTTCCACGCCCTGCGGAACATCAACCTGCCGCTGTTCGACAAGCGGGTGACGGCCTTCATCGGCCCGTCGGGCTGCGGCAAGTCCACGCTGCTGCGCATCCTGAACCGCATCTACGACCTCTACCCCAACCAGCGGGCCGAGGGCGAGGTGCTGCTGGACGGCGAGAACCTGCTGTCGCCCAAGCAGGACCTGAACCTGCTGCGCGCCCGCGTCGGCATGGTGTTCCAGAAGCCGACGCCCTTCCCCATGTCGATCTACGACAACGTCGCCTACGGCATCCGGCTGTATGAGAAGCTGAGCCGCGCCGACATGGACGTGCGCGTGGAAGAGGCCCTGCGCAAGACCGCGCTGTGGGGCGAGGTGAAGGACAAGCTGCGCCAGAGCGGCCTGTCCCTGTCCGGCGGTCAGCAGCAGCGTCTGTGCATCGCCCGCGCCGTGGCCGTGCGCCCCGCCGTGCTGCTGCTGGACGAGCCGACCTCGGCGCTGGACCCCATCTCCACCTCCAAGATCGAGGAGCTGGTGGATGAGCTGAAGCCCGACTACTGCATCGCCATCGTTACCCACAACATGCAGCAGGCGGCCCGCGTCTCCGACTTCACCGCCTTCATGTACCTGGGCGAACTGGTGGAATACGGCGCCACCGACACCATCTTCACGGCGCCCAAGGAAGAGAAGACGGAGCAGTACATCACCGGCCGCTTCGGCTGAGCCGGCGGTTGCGCGCGATTTGACAGGAAGGGCGGCATCCTCCGGGATGACCGCCCTTTTTCCATAGAAGCGCCGCTTTTGTCGCCCATATCGGCTTGGTGCCTGTTATCACCCTTGTCCTGACCGGTCGCGGCCCACATCTGCCTGATACCATGGATACCCACCCGCCTTCCTCACCCCCACCGGCCGGCCTCCCGGACCCGGAGTCTGGGCCGGTTGGGGAAGATTTGGGTGCTGGGGCGGCACAGCCAGCCGGGTCGCCGCCGCCCAGCGGTGGCCGTCGTCGCGCCGGGCGCCGCCTGCCCGTGGTCTGGCGCGCGCTGACCCACGCGCTGACACCCAAGGGTTTGCGCTCCTCCGAACTGTCCTTGGCCCTGCTCAGCGTGCCGGTGGGCATCGGCGTGGGGCTGGCGGTGGCGGGGCTCCACGCGCTGGTGTTGGCGCTGCACAGTCTGGCCTTCAAGGTCCCGTTCGGCGACCATGTCAGCAGCGCCTTGTTCATTCCCACCACCCTGACCCTGGCCGTTCCGGTGGTGGGCGGCGCCGTGTTGGCGGGGTTGGCCCTGCTGTTCCGCCGCGCCCGCGACACCGTCGACCCCATCGAGGCCAACGCCCTCTATGGCGGTCGCATGTCCCTGCGCGACAGCTTGCGCCTGACCCTGTCCATCGTCGTGTCCCATGGCGCCGGCGGGTCGGTGGGGATGGAGGCGGCGTTCACCCAGACGGGGGCCGGCCTGGCCTCCAATTTCGGGCGGCGGCTGAACCTGCGGCGCAACGATCTGCGCACCCTGGTGGGCTGTGGGGCCGCCGCCGCCATTTCCGCCGCCTTCACCGCCCCCCTGGCCGGCGCTTTCTACGCCTTCGAGCTGGTCATCGGCACTTATACCCTGGCCACCCTGGCCCCCGTCTGCGTCGCCGCCGTGGTCGCCAACCAGGTGGCGCAAATGGTGCTGAACCGGCCGGCCCTGTTCATCCTGGCGGAACCCCCGGTCATCCGGGGTGGCGACTTCGCCACCTTCCTGATGGTGGGCCTGGCCTCCGGCGCCGTGGCCATCCTCACCATGCAGGCCGTTACGTATGCGGAACGACTGTTCCGCCAGCTGCCGTTTCCCCGTGCGATCCATCCCATCCTGGGCGGCCTGCTGCTGGGACCCATGGCGCTGGTGCTGCCGGGCGTGCTGGGCGGCGGGCAGGGTGCCTTGCAGTACGGCTTCGACCATGGCTACGGCCTGGGGCTGGCCTTCGTGATGCTGGTCGCCAAGGTGGTGGCCTCGGCCCTGTGCCTGGGCGCCGGTTTCCGCGGCGGCTTGTTCAGCGCCTCGCTGCTGCTGGGCAGTCTGTTCGGCAGCATGGTGTCGGATATCGGGACCATGCTGCCTGTGGATTTGGTGGCGCAGAGGTCCGCCGTCATGCTGGTGGGCATGGGCTCGCTGGCCGCCGCCGTGGTGGGCGCGCCCGTGACCATGGTGCTGCTGGTGCTGGAACTGACGGGCGACCTGCGCGCGTCCGCCGGCGTGCTCATGGGCGTCATCGCTTCCACCCTGCTGGTGCGTGAGACTTTCGGCTATTCCTTCGCCACTTGGCGCTTCCATCAGCGCGGCGTGCAGATCCGCGGTGGGCATGACATCGGCTGGGTCAAGGACATGACCGTGGGGCGGCTGATGCGCGGCGACCCCAAGACGGTGCCGGCGGACATCACCCTGGGCGCCCTGCGCGGGCATTATCCACCCGGCAGCGCCAAGACGGTGTTCGCGCTGGACCCTGGCGGCGCTTTCGCCGGCCGGGTGGACATGAACGCCGTGCACGACCCCCAGCATGAGCTGCCGGCCGACCAGCGCGCGGCGGAACTGGCGCGGGATCGCGAGCATTTCCTGCTGCCCGACCAATCGGTGCGCATGGCCCTTCAACGCTTCGCCGACTGGGATGCCGACAGCCTGCCGGTGCTGGATGGGGTGAGCAGCCGCCGCATCGTCGGCTACCTGACCGAGGCCTACGCCCTGCGCCGCTATTCCCAGGAGTTGGAGCGTCGGCGTGGCGATGAACTGGGTGTGCGCGACCTGTTCGGCGGCGTCTGACGCCCTATCTTTGCTCTCCCATGGTCGGGGAACGAGCGCATCGGTCGCCTTAGGCGTTGCGCCCGCTGCGCCGATGTTGCATCACGGGGGCGGCCCCACGTTGGCGCGGCAGTCGGCGCGGCATCCGTCACCGGACCTGTCAGGCCCTTGAACCTTTCGGGGGGGCCGCTTGCCTTACTTCTCAGGGAAAGTCCGCATTGTTCGATGATTTCGGCGTGTTGATCCGGGGGATCGTCCTGGGATTGGCCATCGCGGCGCCGGTCGGCCCTATCGGCCTGCTGTGCATCCGGCGGACGGTGGAGCGGGGCATCATCGCGGGTCTCGCCACCGGCTTCGGCTCCGCCCTGGCTGACGGCTTCTTCGGTGGCGTCGCGGCCTTCGGCGTCAACGCCATCCTGGACGCCCTGCTGGGTCATGTGAAGGAGCTGCGCCTCATCGGCGGCATCTTCCTGCTGGGCGCCGCCATCCATTCCCTGTTGAAGGAACCGCACGAGCGCAAGAACAGGCCGCCCGATGCCGGCAACCTCATCGGCTCGGTCGGCACCGGCCTGTTCCTGACGGTGACCAACCCCATCACCATCATGGGCATCATCACCGTGGTCGTGGGCTTCGGCGGCGCGCTGGACCATGCCAAGGCGGGCACCATGACCCTGGGCGTGTTCCTGGGCTCACTGACCTGGTGGTCCATCCTGTGCGGCGGCACCTTCCTCATCCGCCACCACTTCACGCCGCGCATCGTCCTGTGGATCAACCGGGGCACCGGCGTGGTGCTGGGCGTGGTCGGCCTGATGGCCCTGCTCAGCTTCTTCTCCCTGGTGCCGGAAACCCTGCAGGACTTGGTCGGGGCGTTTATCAGTAAATAGCCCTCAGATGCCGGGCTTGTTCGTATTCCTCAGGCGCCCGCGTCCCCATCCGGGGACTTGGCTTCCTCGATTTCCAGTCCGCTACGCTCCCCGGAAATCTGTGGCGGACGCCGTCGCGTCCTACGGGCCTGGCAGCCCGCTGGAGCTTTTTCCGCCGGGGTAACCAAAACTAATAATCCCACTGGTACTTCAGGCCCACGGTGTCGTCCGTGCTGCCGACGGCGCCGTTCAGACGCAGGCGGGAGGTCAGGGCGTATTCCAGGGTGACGTTGGTGCCCGTGCCGCCCACCGATTGGCTGACGCCGATATAGGTGCGGCTGTTGATGTAGCGGCCGGCGGTGACCGTGCCGAAGGCGCTAGAGCCCACGGCGGCGCTGGAGAATTCCAGGCGGTCCACGCCCAGGCTCCGCTTCACGTTGTCCATGATGCCGGGGCCGCTGCCCAGCACGCCCGACAGCTGGGCCACGCCCTGGGCCAGCTGCAGGGCCTCCAGGGCGCTGATCTGGCTGATGGGCCGGTCGAACAGCAGGCGCGACAGCACTTCGTCCTGCGGCCGGGGCGGGTCGGACGTCAGCGCCACCGTGGGCTTGGACAGGCGGCCGGTGATGTTCAGGATGGCCGTGAAGTCCGCCTTGGTGGAGGAGGCGGAAACGTCCAGCAAGGGGTCGCTGTCGCCGGTGAAGGTGATATCGCTCTTGGTCAGGGTGAAGGTCTGGCCCTGGGCGCTGAAATCGCCCTTCACCAGATAGACGCGGCCGGTCAGCTGGGGGTCGGCGCTGGTGCCGCGCGCCTGCATGTCGGCCGCGAACTCGGCCGTCAGGCCCCGGCCCTGGACATAGATGCGGTTGCGCGCCGTGATGTCCACCTTCAGGTGGATCAGCAGCCCGCCGCCCGCCGCCGCCATCTGGGCTTGCGGCTGGCGGGGCCGGCCGTTGACGTAGCGCACCGGCAGGTCGGCCACATCGGCCGGGGGCTTGTCCGGCAGGCCCACCCAGGTTTCGCGCAGGCGCACGGTGCCGGCCAGGTCGGGCTTGTTCATCAGCCCCTTCAGCGTCAGGTCGCTGTCCACCCAGGCGGTGATGGGGTCGGTGCGCAGCAGGCGGGCGTTGTCGGTGGTGACGTGCAGGTCCAGGATCGGCGCCTTCTCCTGCGCGTTCGGATCGCCCAGGTTGATGCGCCCGCTCAGGTCCACCGCCCCGCCGTCGGCGGTGCTGCCATGGAACTTCTCGATGGCCAGGCCGCGCGCGTCGCCCACCAGATGGGCGTTCAGGCCGAAGATCTGGGTGCCGGTGCCGCCGTTCTCATACTTGGCGTCCATCAGGTCGACCGCGCCGGTCACCTTGGGGTCGGCCACCGTGCCGGCCACGGCCAGGTCGACCGAGACCTTGCCGCCCATGCGCTGGGCGGACGCCGCCATGAAGTCGTTGTAGCGCGACAGCTCCGTCCGGCCGTTGATCTTGGCGCTGACAGGCCCCTGTATCACCGGCGCCATCGTCTCGGGGTTCAGGGCCAGGGGGGTGTCGGCATCGGCGGTCAGGTCCACGGCGCCGTCGGCGGTATGGGCGGCCAGGGTGCTGTGCAGTCGGCCGTTGCGCCAGGCGGCGGACAGCGTGGCATCCGCGTTCAGCCGACGGTCGGTGCTGTTCTTCACCTCCAGCATCTTTTTCTTCACCGGGGTGGTGTCGGCGCCGGTGGCGTTGGCCGGGTTGTTGGCGACGGTGGCGCTGACCGCCGGCTTGCCGTCGGCCTCGGTGGCGGCACCCGGCGACTGGGTCGCGCCACTGTCCAGCGTCACGGCCAGTTGCTGCATGGACAGGCCGCGGATGCTCAGGGTGGCGTCGGCGGTGGGATTGGCGGCGGTGCCGCTGGCCGTGACCTTGGCGTCCAGTGTCCCGGCCAGGGTCAGTGCCGGGTCGGCCAGGGCCGCCAGCGCCAGCGGCAGGGCCGTCGCCTCCACCTGGGCCGTCACCTCCTTGCCGTTCAGCGCCAAGTCGGCACGGATACGGCCCGTGCCCAGGGCCACGTCCAGCCCCTTCACCGCGATGCTGCCCTTGGCGAAGGTGACGGTGGCCGGTGCCGCCAGCTTCAGCGTGGTCTGGTCCAGCCGGCCGTCCAGCTGGTCCAGGCGCGCCAGGGTGGGCGCGCGGGCCGCCTTCGGCGACGCGGGTTCCGGCGGCTGGGTCAGGTGGCCGGCCGCCTCCACCTGGAAGGCGCGGCGGCGGCCGACGCTGCCTACGCCGGTGGTGCCGTCCACGGCCAGGGTCAGGTCGCCTTCACCCAGGGTACCGCGCCAGGCGGCCGTGACCTTGTTCACCAGGATCTGGCCCGCCTCGATGCCATCCGCCGTCAGCGTGACATTGGGCCTGGGGCTGCCCAGCACGTCGTCGATGCGGCCGGCCAGGGTCGCCTGCTGGATGCGCTGGTCCTCCACCACCAGGTCGTCCAGCGCCACCTTCAGGTCCATACCCTGTTCGTTCCTGGGGCCGCTTCGGGGTGCCGGCGTCGGCTTGGCGGCCGACGGCGCGGCCTGGCCCTTGCCGGGACGGGGTTTGGTCTGCCGGGTTGGCCGCACCGGCGCCGGGGTGGAGGCGCCCAGCACGATGTCGGCCTTGGCCCGGCCAGCCAGGCGGGTACCGGCCAGCGCGCCCAGGCTGGACAGGTCGGGGAAGGTGGCCGCCAGCTTGCCGGTGGCCACCTGCCGGTCCAGGTCCGCCTCCAGCCCGCCCTGCAGCGTGTTGGGGCCCAGCGCGGCGGTGAGGTCGCGCACCGTCAGGCGGGGGCCGGTCTTGACCACATGAGCGGCGACGCTGGCGGGGTTGCCCACCACTTGGCCGTTGCCTTTCAGGTCCGCCGTCAGGGTGTTGTCCTTTAGGGTGACGGTGCCGGACAGCTCCACGGCGCCCGTGCGCACGGTCAACGGCGATACGGCCACGTCCTTGCCGTCCAGGCTGGCGCGCACCCGGCCATTGATCTCCGCCCGGCCGGCCAGCAACGCATCCTCCGTCGGCTGGCCGGTGCGCAGATCCGTCGCCTGCAGCGCCAGCGTGCCGTCCACCACGCCGTCGGCCACCGTGCCCTCCACCGTGGCGGCCACATGGCCGGTGATGGCGTCCTCTGGCGCCGGCTTGGCGTCGGAATTGGGGGTGGGCTTGCCCATGCCCGTCAGGGCCATCAGGGTCGCCAGCTCGCCGTCCGTCAGGCGCAGGCTGCCCTTCGCCTGGCGGCCCCAGCCCTGGGCGCTGCCGCTGCCGGTGACATGGCCCATGCCGCCCGTCAGGTCCAACTTGTCCACCAGGATGTCGCCATTGGCCCGGTTCAGCGCGCCGTTCAGCGCCAGGTCGGCATGATCGGTCAAAGCCGGGGGCAGGCCCGGCGCGTTCAGGCCCTGCAGCTTGGCGGCCAGGTCCAGCAGCAGGCGGGTGCCGTCCTCGCGCAGCGTGGTGGTCGCGGTCAGGTGGCGCACATGGGCGTCGTTGTAGCCCAGGTCCTCCACCGTCAGGTCGGCGCTGACGGTGCGTTGCCGCTTGGCGCCTGTCTTGCCCGCCGCCGGATCGATGGTGTGCAGCACGGCGTCCAGTCCGCCCAGCGCCAGGCCGGGCGCCACCGGGGACAGGGCCTCGGGCGCCGCCGGAGTCAGCCGCAGGGTCAGGTCGCCCCCCTTGTCCTTCAGGCTGCCCTTGGCGGTCAGGCGGCCAAAGGCGGCGGCTAGATCCAGGTTTTCCAGGGTGATGGTGCCGTCGTCGGCCAGGGTGGCGGCCACCTGTACCGTGGCGGCGTCGCCCGCCATCTGGGCCAGGTTGTCGGCCAGCAGACGGCCGGGCGCCGCCTTCAGGGCCAAGGTCAGACGCTTGGCCTTGCTTTGGGGGCGGGCCAGGGCCACGTCGGCCACCAGATTGACCGCGCGCGGGGTGGCGGTGGTGCCGTCCGCCGCCTTGACCGGCTGCGGTGTCTCCTTCAATTCCAGATGGGCCTGGAAGCGGTCCAGCGGGCCGTCACCCTTCAGGCTCAGGGCCAGGGGCCCCAATTCCGGGTGCCCGGCCAGCCGAGCCACCAGGCCCCCGGCTTCCTCCTGGCCTTGCAGTTCCAGCGTCAGGCTGCCGGGGCTGGCCAGGCCGGGGGCGGTGAAGCGGGCGGTCAGGTCGCCATGGGCGGCCCCGCCGTCCAGTTGGGTCAGCGTCAGGCGGCTATCGCCATCCAGGGTGGGGCCCAGCCGCACGGTGCCGCTGGTGGACAGGGCGGCCCCCTGGCCGCCGGCCAGGTTGGGCGCCAGTTCGACGCGCGGCAGGTCCAGGTGGGCCAGGGTGATGCTGACGGGCAGGGTCAGGGGATTGGTGTCATCCTTGACCGTTCCGTCCGGCGCTTCCAGCGCCGGGGCCGGTTGGGCCACCCAGATGCGCTTGGCGCTCAGCGTGTCCACCGCCAGCTCGCGGTGGGCCAGGGGCAGCAGCCGCCAATCCAGCGCCGCGTCCTCCACCATCAGCCAGGGCTTGCCCGTGATCACGTCCACCAGGGTGGCGCGCCCCACCCGGGGGTGGAAGGGCAGACCCGCCAGGCCCTCCACCTTCAGGCCCGGCACGTTGGCCTCCGCCTGCCGCGTGGCGAAGGCGCGCCCCGAATCGGTGTCCATCCACCACAGGCCGATGCCGCCGGCGGCCGCCAGGCCGGCGATGACACCCAGCGAGGCGAAGGCCGCGACATGACCCGCCGACAGCAGGCGCCGTCCCCAGGATCGTTTTGGAACGGAGGGGCCAACCGGGGGCTGGGGACCGGGGGATACAGGGCCGGGACCGGGCGTTTGGGGGGGGTCGGACATGCCGGGTTCCGTCAGAAGGACTGGCCGATGCTGACATACAGCTGCCACATGCTGTCGCCGCTGCGGCGATCCAGCGGCACGCCGACGTCCAGGCGCAAGGGACCGAAGGAGGTGAAATAGCGCACGCCTAGGCCAGCACCCCAGCGCATGCCCTGGCTCAGGTCCGGGTAGGCGGACTCGAAGACGTTGCCGCCGTCGATGAAGGGCACCAGGCCGATGGTGTCGGTCAGGCGGATGCGCAACTCGGCGCTGGTCTCGATCAGCGAGCGGCCGCCGGTGGGGTCGTTGTTGACGTCCAGGGGCCCGACCTTCTGATAGGCGTAGCCGCGCACCGATCCGCCGCCGCCGGCGAAGAAGCGTTTGTCCGCCGGCACCTGGGCCAGCGATCCGCCATAGACCGCGCCCAGGTTCACGCGCGCGGCGATGACATAGGCCTTGGCGTCGTCCACCGCCCAATAGCCGCTTGCGCCCGCGTTGCCTATGACGAAGGTGCCGCTATCGCCCAGGGGGCTGAGATAAGGCGTCAGGCCGGCGTTCCAGCGATAGCCCTGGGTGGGGTTCAGCAGATTGTCGGTGTTGTCGAACTTCAACGCCACCGGCAGCCCCACCAGGGTGTTGTCGGTGGTGGTCAGCACGCCATCGCCCGTCAGGTCCTGCCGGATGGAGGATTGTTCCAGCGTCACGCCGGCGCTGGCGGTCAGATGGGGCGTCAGCGGGTGGGTGACGATGGCGCCCAGCGTCAGGGCGTCACGCGAATAGGCCTCCGGATGCTCTGACACCGCCAGGGCCGACAGGTTCAGCGTGGTGTCGGTTTCCAGGAAGTCGGGCTTCTTCAGGGTGGTGCCCAGGCTGTAATCCAAGCCGTCGGAATCGCGGAACTTCTTGCGGGCGATGCCGCCGATGGATCCGGTGACGGTCAGGGCCTCCGCCCCGCACAGGAAGTTGCGGTCGCCCCAGGTGGCGGTGGCGGCGGCGCCGTCGGTGGTGCCGTAGTTCAGCCCGGTGTTGATGAAGTGGCGGGGCCGTTCCTCCATCTGGCCCAGCATGGGCACCTCGCGCGATCCGTCCGGCTGCGCCGTGCCCGGCACATCGTCCAGAACGACGCGCACCTGGGAAAAGACGCCCAGGTCGGTCAGCTTGTTGCGGGCCTTGTCCACCTTGGCCGGATCGTAGACGTCACCCTCCTTCCACGGTAGGCGGCCATAGGCCACGTCCGGATCCAGGCGGCCCAGCCCGGTGAAGGTGGTGGGGCCGAAGCGGACCAGCGGGCCAGGCTCCAGGGTGAAGGCCACGGCCATGGTGTGGGCCTGCACGTCCACCGCCAGGTCGCGCTGGCCGACCTTGGCCCGGGCGTAGCCGCGGGCGGCCATCAGGGGCACCACGGCCGCCTCCGCGTCGCGCACCGCGGGGCCCCGGGCGGGATCGCCCGGCTTCAGGTGCAGCTTGGACAGGTCCAGCGGCCCGCCCGGCGGGGGGGAGCCGTCGGGCATGCTCAGCGTCACCTTGGAAATGGTGTAGCGCCGGCCCGGCGTCACCTCGATGACCACCGCCACCGGCTTGGCGTCGGCATCGACCTTCACCATGACGCTGCCGTCGAAATACCCTTCGGAGCGCAAGGCGGCGGCCAGCTTCTCGTAGTCGTTGTCGATGCGCTTCTCCAGCCCCAGCAGGGACGATGGCGGATCGTTCTGCAGCGTGATGAGGGAGGAGGCGCTGCGCAGCACGTCCATCAGGCCGTCATCGGCCTCGACCCCCGGCGCGGGGTGGAAATCGACGGTGTAGGTGGCCGGCGGCGGCTCCGCGTCCGGCTGGTGGGTGGCGCCGTCCGGCTCCTGTTCCGCCTTGCGCGCCAGCACGGCCCCCGGCGTGTCGTCATCGCCCGGCGTGTCCGGCTGGGTGGCGGTCCCGGTTGTGGTCCCAGAGGCGGCCCCGGCAGCCGCGTCGGTCGCCGGGGCCGCCTTGGCGGCATCGGTCGCGGGCGCGGCGCCGACCTGGGGCTGCTGCCCCGTGGGCGCACTAGTGGGCGCACCTTGGGCGTGGCCCTGTGCGGACCAGCAGGCCAGGGACAGGGTAGAGAGCAGCGCCAACGCGGTCGGACGGACCGGCGATCGGGGCTGAAGGCGGGGGACGGCGAAGGGCGACGCGGGCTCCAACGGCTGCGGGTGGTGGAGTGGGGCTTATAGAGGCCGGCGGTAAGGGGGGCCGGCGGTAAGGGCCAGGAAGGGGACGGGCCTCCATGGTTTTTCGACCCATCCGCCGGCGTCCAGCGTTAAGTCTTTGTGACGGTGACGGCGGGGCGCATTCTCCCGATTCAGGAAAAACGCTCCGCGCGCATGAGGTTAACCCACAAAATCATGGCGAATTTATAGTCTGCCTTGCGGTACCCGTAACCCCCTCTTGCGTCCAACCCCCTTCGGCAGGTCTTTCTCCCGACCCTGCCAATAGCTATATTCCGCTCCGTGAAACCCGGTCCCGGCGCCGATGCGTCAGGGGGCGGGCTTTTGTTTTTGGGCCATCGCCAGGCGCACGTCGCGTTTTTGGACCGGGCCCCAGCTTCGCGGGATTAGCGTCCAATGGATATGCGTAACATCGCCATCATCGCGCACGTCGACCATGGCAAAACCACCTTGGTTGACGTGCTGCTGCGCCAGTCGGGCGCCTTCCGCGACAACCAGCAAGTTGCCGAGCGCGCCATGGACAGCAATGACCTGGAACGTGAGCGCGGCATCACCATCCTGGCGAAGTGCACCAGCGTCCTGTGGGAAGGCACCCGCATCAACATCGTCGACACCCCTGGCCACGCCGACTTCGGCGGTGAGGTGGAGCGTATCCTGAGCATGGTCGACGGCGTCATCCTGCTGTGCGACGCCGCCGAGGGCCCGCTGCCCCAGACCAAGTTCGTGCTGGGCAAGTCGTTGAAGCTGGGCCTGAAGCCCATCGTCGTCATCAACAAGGTGGATCGTTCCGACGCCCGCCCCGACGAAGTCCACAGCGAGGTGTTCGACCTGTTCGCGGCGCTGGACGCCAGCGACGAGCAGCTGGACTTCCCCACCCTGTTCGCCTCGGGCCGCAACGGCTGGGCGGCGGAAAGCCTGGATGCCCCGCGTGAGGACATGCGCCCGCTGTTCGAGCTGGTGCGCCGTCACGTGCCGCCCCCCAAGGTCGACGTTGACGCCCCCTTCACCATGCTGGCGACCACCCTGGAAGCCAATCCCTACCTGGGGCGCCTGCTGACCGGCCGCATCCAGACCGGCGTCGCCCGGGCCAACATGGCCATCAAGGCGATGAGCGCCGACGGCAAGCTGATCGAGCAGGGCCGCATTTCCAAGCTGCTGGCCTTCCGTGGCCTGGAGCGCGTGGGCGTGGAAGAGGCGCAGGCTGGTGACATCGTCGCCATCGCCGGCCTGACCAAGACCACCGTGGCCGACACCATCTGCGAGCCGTCGGTGACCGAGCCGCTGGCCGCCCAGCCCATCGACCCGCCGACCCTGGCGATGACCTTCAGCGTCAACGACAGCCCGCTGGCCGGCCGCGAAGGCGACAAGGTCACCAGCCGCATGATCCGCGACCGCCTGATGCGTGAGGCCGAGGGCAACGTCGCCCTGCGCGTCCGCGAGACCGAGAACGCCGACGCGTTCGAGGTCGCCGGCCGTGGTGAACTGCAGCTGGGCATCCTGATCGAGAACATGCGCCGCGAAGGCTATGAGCTGTCGATCTCCCGTCCCCGCGTGCTGCTGAAGACGGACGAGAACGGCCAGCGCATGGAGCCGATCGAGGAAGTCGTGGTCGACGTGGACGAGGAATTCTCCGGCGCCGTCGTGCAGAAGATTTCCGAGCGCAAGGGCGACATGCTGGAGATGCGTCCGTCCGGCGGCGGCAAGGTGCGCCTGGTGTTCCACGTGCCCTCGCGCGGCCTGATCGGCTACCAGAGCGAGTTCCTGACGGATACCCGCGGCACCGGCCTGATGAACCGCCTGTACCACGGCTACGCCCCGTACAAGGGCCCCATCCAGGGCCGCCGCAACGGCGTGCTGATCTCCAACGGTGAGGGTGAGGCCGTGGCCTACGCCCTGTGGAACCTGGAAGACCGTGGCCCGATGATGATCGAGCCGGGCGCCAAGGTGTACCAGGGCATGATCATCGGCGAGCACAGCCGCGGCAACGACCTGGAAGTGAACGTCCTGAAGGGCAAGCAGCTGACCAACATCCGCGCCGCCGGCAAGGATGAGGCCGTGCGCCTGACCACCCCGATGGACATGTCCCTGGAAAAGGCCCTGGCCTACATCGAGGACGAGGAGCTGGTGGAAGTGACGCCGAAGTCCATCCGCCTGCGCAAGCGCCTGCTGGACCCGACCGACCGCAAGCGCGCCCAGAAGCAGGCCGAAGCCGGCTGATCGCTGGCTTTGCCGGTTTGATTGCGTTTGAAACCCCGCCCACCACTCCAGTGGGCGGGGTTTCGTTTTTGGGGCGGCCGCCTCTACGCGCGGGTGGGCAACGATATTCTCGCCTGGGGCGCCGTCTCTGGCAGGATGGGGGCGGGCCCCTCGTAAGTGACGTCGGTGGAGAGGCTGACCGCTTTCCACGCCGCCAATTGGGCCGCGCGCTCAGCATCGGCCAGGCTGAAGAAATGCATCGCGTCACTGCCCAGCAGCAGGTGCGGGGGCAGGGTGGGGTGGTCGGCCAGGCGCAGGATCAACTGAGCGACTTTGGCCGGATCGCCGGCTTCATTGCCGATGTAGGGCTTATACATCTCCATGAAGGCGCCCACGGTGGGCTGGTAATCGGGCCATATCGCCGGCATGTCACGCAGGGAACGGGGGCCCCAGCCGGTACGCATGCCGCCGGGCTCCAGCGCGCAAATCTGGATGCCCAGCGCGTTGAGTTCCCCCGCCAGCACCTCTGTCAGGCCGCTCACGGCCCATTTGGCTGCCTGATAAGCGCTGAGCCCCGGCCGGCCCACCCGCCCGCCGACGGAGGACACCTGCAGGATGTGGCCGGATCTCTGGGCCCGCATCACGGGCACCGCCGCATGGGTGACGTTCACCACGCCCATCAGATTGGTCTCGATCTGCGCCCGGAAGACGTCCAGGTCCATCTGCTCGAACGGGGCGATGTCGGCATAGCCGGCATTGTTCACCACCACATCCAGGCGGCCGAAAGCCTTGACCGTCTGGGCCACGGCGTCATGGGCGGCCGCAGCGTCCGTCACGTCCAGCGCCAGGGGGCGCACCCGATCGCCGTACCGGGTATGAAGATCGGCCAGCCGCTCGGGCTGACGGGCGGTGGCGACCAGGCGGTGGCCGGCGGCCAGAATCGCCTCGGCGATGTCGCGGCCCAGGCCAGCGGCGCTGCCGGTGACAAGCCAAACCTTGGAAGTGTCGGTCATGATCGCTCCTTCGTGGATGATGGGAATATGAGTGATCAATCACTCATTTTTGAGACTTAAAAATCGGGCCGGCGCCTACGTGTCGACCATCAGCGGCCGATGGCGTGCCAGAGGGCGTCGAAGCCGGCGGCGCGGTAGTTCTCGGCGCTGTCCGGCCGCCGCAGGATGAAATCTATGGTGGTTTCGGCCAGCGAGGCCAGGATGGCTGCGGCGAAGTCGGGGGGGTGTTCCCGCATCAGGTCTTGGGCTACGCCCTCACGCACCATGTCCTCGATGCGGGCGAATCCCTCGCTGCCCAGCGCCCGGGTTTCGGTCGCCAAGCGGTCCGACACGATCAGCTGCGCCAGCGTCCGGCGCTTGGCGGGATTGTGGACCCCCCAATCGACATAGCGGTCCCAGATGTGGCGCAAGCGGTCACGGAGGGGGGCGTCGGCGGGATAGGTCGCCATCATGGCTTGGCGCAGTTCCGCCTTCAGCCCCAGGTACAACTGGTTCAGCAGCAAATCCTTGGTGGCGAAATAGGTAAACAGCGTGCCCTCCGCCACGCCGGCCAAGCCGGCAATGCGGGCGGTGGGGGCGCCCAGGCCTTGATCGGCGATGATCTGGACGGCAGCCGCCAGGATGGCGTCGCGTTTCTCTTCGCTTTTGGGCCGGGCCATGAGTTGAACATGCAGAGGTTAAAGAATGAGTGCGCACTCAATATAGCCTCCTCGAGCGCCGGGTGCCAGTGTGCGGCGTCACAGAGGATCGCGCGCGCCTCATTTGATCCGAATCAGCGCGGACGGGACGCGTGCAAGTTAAGTTTCCGGGTGAAGGACGTAATGTGGCGCAAGGGTGTTTCGCGCTTTGGTGGTGCGGCGGCTGGCGAGCATGCTTGCACCCGGATTGGTAAATGGCCAAGACTAGGAACCGGGGATGGCCAAATGCCGCCCCACCGGAATTTCCACCGCCTTTTCCCGCCGGCCCCGTTAACCTTGACAGGGGCGCCGGCGGGGCGGGCCGCCCCAAGATAGACGGGGCATGAAATCGTTCGGGAAGAGAGGAAACATCATGGTCGAAGTGGTCATCGCCGGTGCCGTGCGCACGCCCATCGGCAGCTTCAACGGCGCGCTCAGCAGCCTGACGGCCGTGGCCCTGGGCACTGTGGCCGTCAAGGAGGCGCTGGCCCGCGCCCACGTCGACGCCGCCGAGGTGTCCGAGGTCGTGCTGGGCCATGTGCTCAAGGCCGCCACCGGCCAGAACAGCGCCCGCCAGGTGTCCGTGGCCGCCGGGGTGCCGGTGGAGCGGACCGCCTACACCTTGGACCAGGTCTGCGGGTCCGGCCTGCGTGCCGTGGCCCAGGGCTTCCAGGCCATCCGCCTGGGCGAGGCCGAGGTGGTGGTGGCCGGCGGCATGGAAAGCATGAGCCAGGCCCCCCACGCCATCCACCTGCGCAACGGCACCAAGATGGGTGACGCCAGCATGGTGGACACCATGATCAAGGACGGCCTGTGGGACGCCTTCAACAACTATCACATGGGCACCACGGCCGAGAACGTGGCCAAGAAGTGGGAAATCAGCCGCGAGGCGCAGGACGCCTTCGCTGCCGCCAGCCAGCAGAAGGCTGAGGCGGCGCAGAAGGCCGGCCGCTTCAAGGATGAGATCGTCCCCGTCACCGTGCCCGGCCGCAAGGGCGACGTGGTGGTCGAGGCGGACGAATACCCGAAGCCCGGCACCACGGCCGAAACCCTTGCCAAGCTGCGCCCGGCCTTCGCCAAGGACGGCACGGTCACCGCCGGCAATGCCTCGGGCATTAACGATGGCGCCGCAGCCGTCGTGCTGATGACCGCCGAGAACGCCGCCAAGCGCGGGGTGAAGCCGCTGGCCCGCATCGTTTCCTGGGCCACCGCCGGTGTCGACCCGTCCATCATGGGCACGGGGCCGATCCCGGCCAGCAAGCTGGCGCTGCAGCGTGCCGGCTGGACCGTGGCCGACCTGGATCTGGTGGAGGCGAACGAGGCCTTCGCCGCCCAGGCCTGCGCCGTGAACAAGGACATGGGCTGGCCCGAGGACAAGGTGAACGTCAACGGCGGCGCCATCGCCCTGGGCCACCCCATCGGCGCCTCGGGCGCCCGCGTCCTGGTGACCCTGCTGCATGAGATGCAGAAGCGTGACGCCAAGAAGGGCCTGGTGACGCTGTGCATCGGCGGCGGCATGGGCATCGCCCTGTGCGTGGCCCGCGACTGAGTGATGCGGTTGCGCGACCGGAATTGATCTTTCCGGCTGCGCAACCACCTAGGTTTTACCTTGGGCTGGCGCGATATCGTCGCGCCGGTCCGGGGCTGGGGGGCCGGATGCCGATCCTCCTGAAGCGTGACGCTCCATGGTCGTATTCTGACTCGTGAAAAAAGGGGAGGACTAGATGACAGCGCGTGTTGCATTGGTGACGGGTGGTACCCGCGGCATCGGTGAGGCCATCTCGGTGGCGCTGAGGGACGCCGGCTACAAGGTTGCGGCCAATTACGGCGGCAACGAGCAGAAGGCGCGCGAGTTCACGGAGCGGACGGGCATCCCCGCCTATCGCTTCGACGTGGCGAATTTCGAGGACGTTCGTCATGGCATGGGCAAGATCGAGGCCGACCTGGGCCCGATCGAGATCATCGTCAACAACGCCGGCATCACCCGTGACGGCGTGTTGCACCGCATGGACTTCGAGCAGTGGAACGAGGTCATCCAGACCAACCTCGCCTCTTGCTTCAACACCTGCCGCGTGGCCATCGACGGCATGCGGGCGCGCGGCTTCGGCCGCATCGTCAACATCGGCTCGATCAACGGCCAGGCCGGCCAGTACGGCCAGGTGAATTACGCCGCCGCCAAGTCCGGCATCCACGGCTTCACCAAGGCCATGGCCCAGGAAGGGGCGGCCAAGGGCGTCACCGTCAACGCCATCGCCCCCGGCTACATCGACACCGACATGGTGCGCGCGGTGCCGCCGAACGTGCTGGAAAAGATCGTGGCCAAGATCCCGGTCGGCCGTCTGGGCAAGGCGGAGGAGATCGCCCGCGGCGTGCTGTTCCTGGTGGGCGACGATGCCGGCTTCATCACCGGCTCCACGCTGTCCATCAACGGCGGCCAACATATGTATTAAGAGATCCCTCAGCCGCCGGGCGGCCACATCCGTGGCCTTGGCTCGTCCTCGCGTTTCAGTCCGCTACGCTCCCCAAAACGCTCCGGCGGCCGCGGTCGCGGCCTAGGAAATTTGGGAAGCGGATGTGGCGCGAGGTGTTGGCCCGGTGGGCGGGCTTTGAGGTATGACGGGGGCGGGTCCGGTGACGGGCCCGCCCTTCGTCTTTGGTGAAATCATGACCAACCCGCCGTCCGCCTCGCCGCATCTCTACCCCGACCAGCCCCGCGTGGGGGTGGGCGTGCTGGTGTGGAAGGGGGACCAACTGCTGCTGATCCGCCGCGCCAAGGCGCCTCTGGCGGGGGAGTGGTGCCTGCCCGGCGGCAGCCAGGAATTGGGGGAGACCCTGTTCCAGACGGCGGCGCGGGAGGTGCGGGAGGAAACGGCCGTGGCCTGCCGCCCCTACACCGTCCTGACGGCGGTGGACGGCATCACCCGCGACCCCCGACCCGCAGGCGCCGGGCCGGCGGTGGAACCGCGCGTGCGCTTCCACTTCACCATCGTGGAGATCATGGCGGAGTATGTGGGGGGTGAGCCCGTGGCGGGCGATGATGCGGCAGCGGCGCTGTGGGCCGACCGGGAAACCTGCGAGCGGCTGGTGACCTGGCCGTCGATCAAGGCGGTGGTGGATTTGGGCTGGGCGGCACGGGCGACTGCCGGTTAGGATCCTCCCCTGGGATATTGGGGCAAGGGGCGGGGCATGGTTGATACGGCAGCGGATGATAGGGTGGCGGCCGGCGGCACGGCCGCGCGGCGGGCGACGCTGATCGGCGCGGGGGCCATCTTGCTGTGGTCCACGCTGGCGCTGCTGACCACGCTCACCGGCCCCATCCCGCCCTTCGAGACCGAGGCGGTGGCCTTCGCCGTCGGCGGCCTCATCGGCATCGTCTGGATGATGGCGCGCGGCCGATCGCCCTGGGCGGCCCTGCGCCAGCCGCCGGTGGCCTGGGTGTTAGGGGTGGGTGGGCTGTTCGGCTATCACTTCCTGTACTTCCTGGCGCTGAAGTCGGCGCCGGCGGCGGAGGCCAACCTCATCAACTATCTGTGGCCCCTGCTCATCGTGCTGTTCGCCGGCCTGCTGCCGGGCGAGCGGTTGGGCCGGCGCCAACTGGCGGGCGCCCTGGTCGGCCTGGCCGGCACCGGCCTGCTGGTCACCGGTGGCCGGGGCCTGAGTGTGGACCCCGCTTATCTGCCGGGCTTCCTGGCGGCGGCGGGGGCGGCTGTCACCTGGGGGGCCTATTCCACCCTGTCGCGCCTTCTGGGGGCCGTGCCCACCGATGCCGTGGCCTTCTTCTGCCTGGCCACCGCCGCCCTGTCCGCCCTCTGCCATGGCGCGCTGGAGGCGACGGTGGTGCCCGACGCCGGGCAATGGACCTTGCTGGCCTTGATGGGCCTGGGGCCGGTGGGCGCCGCCTTCTTCGTCTGGGACATCGGCATGAAGAAGGGCGACATCCACACCCTGGGTGCGCTCAGCTACGCCACGCCGCTGCTGTCCACCCTGCTGCTGATCCTGGCGGGGCGCGCCCAAGCCAGCGGCGTGGTCGCCGCCTCCTGCCTGCTGATCATCGCCGGCGCCGTTATCGCCAGCTGGAAGCCCCGCCGCTGGAAGGCCCCCATCTGAAGCCCTGTCAGCACTGACATTTTTCGCTCACATACCGCTTGCGCAAGCCCCCCGCATCCGCTAGGGTCCGCGCCGCTTCGCCAGCCGGCCCCTTTCCCGTTCGACAGCAAAACGGGGGCCGGACACGGGAATGGATACGGAGAGGTGCCGGAGCGGTCGAACGGGGCGGTCTCGAAAACCGTTGTACCAGCGATGGTACCGTGGGTTCGAATCCCACCCTCTCCGCCATTTCCTTAGCTCAAGCCTTCTTAAACAAAGGCTTATGCTCCCCGAAAATCCCTGAGTCGCGCCAGTGGTACAGAACCGTGGTACAGCACGGATGCTGCCATGGCCTATTCCCATGTCCCCCACCTAGTCATCCGGAACACCACGTTCTGGTTCCGCATGGCCGTTCCCAAGGACATTTTCCGCCGAACAGGCTTCCTGGAGTTCAAGGGATCGCTGCGGACGCGGGACCCTGCCGTTGCTAAACTCCTGGCGCGCCGGCTAAGCGGCGACTTTGAGCAATTAATTGCACGGCTACGCCACATGGAAGAGTTGAGCCACGAGAAGCTACAGGCCCTGGTACGCGGCTACTTCCAGGGCTTGATCGATAAGGGCAAGGAAACCATCGCCTGTATGCGGGACGACGCGATGGCTGATTTTGAGCAGGAGACGGCTCTTACCCAGCGGGATCTGGATGCCCTGAGGAAGGAACTGACGAGCCGACAGTTCCGCCAGGTTATCAAGGGCGCGGCGATGGACATCCTCGCCGGCGCGGGGGTCGAACCCAAGGCCGTATCACCCTCTGGCTTTGCGGACCTGTACGAGGGGGTGCTGCGGGCCGAGATCGAGTCGCTACGGATACAGGTGGCCAGGCTGGAAGGGCGCCCCTGGAATACCAGCCCCGGTGATCCGTTGTTCCAGGGACTGAGCGTCGAAAATTATCCACCGCTCCCCCTTTTGCCCGGCCAAGAGCCGCCTGAAGCTATTCCCGCCCCACAGGGGAAGACGCTAAGCGAGGTCCAGCGGGAGTTCGTGGCCCTGAAGAGCAAGGGTGAGTGGGAGGAGGATACGCGAAAGGACTATGAGCGCGTGTTGCGATGGCTGTTGGAGGTCATCGGTCCAGATTGCCCGGTCGACAAGGTTGCGACGTCCCACGTTAAGGAATTTCGGGACATGCTCCTGAAAATTCCTGCTAATTACTCCAAGATGGCGCACCTGAAAGGGATGTCCCTTAAGGAGTTGGTGGCGCTGCCTCCTGGCGAAAAGACGCTCTCGCTTAAGACCGTGGACAAGTATTTTGGGATGCAGCGCACCTTCTTTCACTGGTGTGTGGCCGAGGACTATCTGCAGAAGGTTCCGGGGGAGAAGCTGACGCTGCCGGCGCCACCACCAGCGTCCGAGGCCCGGTACCCATACAGCCCGGAACAACTGAATAAGATTTTTTCCTCCCCTGTGTACACCGGCAGCAAGTCCCTGGGCCGCCGGTCCACCCCCGGAAGCCTGATCGTCCGTGACGGCCGATACTGGATTCCCCTCGTCGCCCTGTTCACGGGCGCCCGCCTTGGGGAGATTGTTCAATTGCTTGTATCGGACATCAAGGAGAGAGACGGCTGCGTCTTCTTCGATCTGAACCAATACGGCGGGGAAAAGAAGAACTTCAAAACAGAATCCAGTAAGCGGGAGGTTCCCATCCACCCTGGGCTGGTGGATCTTGGATTCATGGGCTATGTGGGCGCGCTTCGTCAGAAAGCCCCCAAGGGGCCTCTCTTTCCGGACATAAACGAGGGAACCGGTAAGGATTTTTCAGACGCTTTCAGCAAATGGTATGGGCGTTATGTCAGGGAGATCGATGCCTGGGCAGAAAAAACCGCTTTCCACTCGTACCGCCATAATTTCAAGAATGCGCTTGATAAAGGTGGTGTTCAGGTCAGCTTGAGCTATGCCCTGATGGGGCACGCGGACAGCAGCGTTCACGCCGCTTATGGTTCTAAGCCGTCAATTAAGCAGCTAGCTGAAGCGATGAGTATGGTCAAATTCGAGGTCGATCTTTCGCACCTCTTTTCGGAGTCCCACCAGTCTACGACGGATACTTAATCAGGGACTTTGTTAAATCCGACATCGTTTGATGTTGGGCGATAATGTGATATGTTAATTCAGGAGAGCGGATTGCCTGTTAATTATCAGTTCAAGGTATCTTCCTCTAACAAGGTCATCATACCGCTTGGTGAATACGCTTATCACAAGCCAGGTCTCTGGGTAGTGTGCAGACCCAAGATTGATAAGATCACCCTCACGGTAAAAGACCTTGACCCAGATCTACAGAATCTTGTCCAGGCCAACCTGATTGCCGCTGAAGATGAGAAGGGGCCTTACACCAGCGCGCCCGTTTCCAAGAAGGCCCCATACTACCAAACCCGCGCATTGCTCACGCATGAGCCATCAGGCCAAAATGCCTTGATCGAAGCGAAACCCAAGCTCCCCGGCGCGGCCTTTCTCCGTATGGAGTTCAACCCTCATAAGCTGGGAAAAGCGGGGATATCCTTCGTTTACAGCCATCTTCTCGCGCTGCTTTCTGGGGCCTACTTTCTGCACGAACTGCTGCCGAAGGTTCGAGTGACCCGTCTTGATATTGCGGTTGATCTCATCGACGTCCCTATCCAGGATGTCCACGTCACCTATGGCAATGGGGGGAAGACGCTCGCCTACTTCTCTAGCGTGGGGCAACTGGAAACCCTGTACGTGGGGAAAAAGAAAAGCGGTCCCGCTCCGGGGTATATCTACGATAAGAAGCAGCAGTTGCTGGACAATGGGCAGCCGCTTGTCTTCAAGAACGTGAGCCACGCAAGGGTCGAACTCCACGTCAAATCCTCACGTCCGCTGGTGAAGCTGGGGACATTAAAGAACCCCCTCAATAAGTTGACCGTCCAATGGCCCTTGGCCGGCCCCTCGCTAGATCTCACCCCACACCATTGGTCCCACTTCCTTGATAGCGTGCGCCTGCGAGGGCTCCAAGCGGCCCTATCGCTCATCAGCGACGGTGTTACGCGGGAGAACTACGCCATAGGCTTCAAGAAGGGATGTGAGGAGAACCATATTTGGGACGCTCAAAAACTCTGGGGGATGTGGGGAGAAGTGGTCCATGGCTCCGGCCTCCTGCCATAGGTCCTGGAGACAGGATGATCTGTCCCTTGGGGTGTCCTAAGCCCTCACCGGGCGGGGCAGCGCCTAGATCGACCCTATGGTGGGGTAAAGTCACAAGCGCATTTTGCGACCTGCCTAGGGTTTTATATCGAAATTATAAGCGCTTACGTGTCCGTCCCGCCCAGGCTCGAGGGTGCAATAGTTAGGGGGAAATCACCCCCTCCCGGGCCGCCAGAAAGACAGCGTGCAATTGATTGCACACCGCTCCTCATGGGAACGACGATGGGGGCAAGTCAACGCATAGAGCTACAGGCGTGAGGTGCTCTATTCACCTGCCGCCTGGTGATGGACGTCGCCCCTCAAGTTACCAGCGCCTGGCTTCAGAACGCCCAAGGGCCACAGGAAAAGGTCTACTGCTATTCCGAGCACCAGAAAGGCCAGAGCCACCCCACCGCCCACCCAGCCGTTGTCCGTGAACACGAAGGCATAGAGGGCAATAAGCGGCATGAGATAGATGACCAGGCCAGCCCATAGCTCATGGGCTGGGCGCCACTTCATATAAACCTGGGCGCCGCAGGATGGACAGGTGAACGGATGGGAGCGGCGCAGATCGCGCGACTTGCCGGCGGGTATCGTCCGATTGCTGCAGGACGGGCAGGCACGGGAGGGAATGAAGGCCATCAGTGCTGCTCCGCGCCCTGGGTTTCGGCGTCCTGCGCGAAGTTCAGGATGCCTTTGAGCGCATCCACCATCGGGCCCGTGTCCTTGATGTCCATGTCCTTCAGCTCGCGCTCCATCTTATCGACCGGCACGCACAGCCCATCATAGCGGCCGCTCAGAATAGAGTATGCGATGGCATGCAGTTGCCGGTCTCCCTTGGCGATACCCAGGATGGCGGAGCCATAACTGGCCAGGATGAAATTTAGGCCCAGGCCACCATACCTCGCCGTATCGTTCAGCTTTCGGAGGCGCAGGGCGTAGGCGGTGAATGCCGCTCCCCCGAATCGGGCCGCGATGAAAGCGGCGTCCTTGGGCAGGACGTTGATGGCTATCCATTTCAGGATGCGGCCTGTCCGGTCCAGGTCCTGGAGGGCCATTGATATAACCGAATGCAGGACATGGTTGCGCAGTACGGCGTGGCGCTTCTGCGTTTCGCCAAAGGTGCCGGCCAACATGGCGATCTGGATAAGGCCGCCGGCCCATCCCTGGGGAAAGCTGAGAAAGCCCTTTGAGACTTGCTCGACGATGCCGTGCGTCGGGCACGCGGCTATTGGCAAGGTCGGATTGCCGTTGGCCTCGGCCATCTTGTTGAACAACTGCGGGTGATCCACCCACCCGGCGCCGTCTGGCCGATTGAGCCGGGACAAGAGGGCGTTGGCCTCTTGGGTTGTATCAGCAGGAAAGGGCGTGGGCATGATGTTGGCCGTCATCAGTTGCACGGCGGGCGCGTAGGCCCACCACGCGACTCAATCTATGGCGCCGATCCCCGGAGGCCACCGCCCATAGGTGATAACCCTTGGGAAGTCTGGTAAGGGTGCCACCGTAGTGGCCGACAAACCGCCCGGCTCAGTTTGCAATCAATTGCACACGCCCCGGCCAGTGTTACCGTTTCATTCCCTTAAACCACCCTTCAACCCAATGTAACGCCGGGGGGCCGCCCGAAATGACCCGCTACGTCGCCTATCTCCGCGTCTCCACCGCAAGGCAGGGAGCTTCAGGGCTCGGGCTGGGGGCGCAGCGGATGGCTGTCGGCCAGTTTATAGGCCGGGTGGGGGGAGAGCTTGTTGCTGAGGTCCAGGAAGTGGAAAGCGGGCGGAAGAATGACCGGCCGCGGCTGCTGGAGGCACTGGCCCTCTGCCGGGTCCATGGCGCCACCCTGCTGATCGCCAAGTTGGATCGTTTGGCCCGAAACGTCGCCTTCATAGCCAACCTGATGGAAGCGGGGATTGAGTTCGTCGCCTGTGACATGGCGGCAGCCAACCGGCTGACTATTCATGTTCTTGCCGCCGTAGCAGAACATGAACAGGAGATGATCAGTAGTAGAACAAAAGCAGCTTTGGCAGCAGCAAAGATGCGTGGTGTGAAATTGGGAACGCCCGGAAATTTGAAACGACAGAGCGAAGGTAGTTTAGCAGGAAACAGAAGCCGCGCCGTGTCTGCTCAACTGCGAGCAAAAGATCTGAAGGCCGTTGTTCGAGACGTACAGGTTACAGGAGAGTGTAGCTTACGAAAGCTAGCTCAGGTCCTGAATGATCGTATGATTCCCGCTCCGAGGGGTGGGAGTTGGTCTGGTGCTCAGGTTCGAAGATTGTTGATAGATCAGAGTAAATTAGATCAATGAAGAGTGGTTGATACGTAGAAAATTACAAGTTCTATCTATTACGGCCGTGGCATTTCTTGTATTTTAGGCCGCTATTGCATGGGCATCGTGAGTTTGGTTTAGTGCGTGGGACTGATATTGGTCTGGATTTGGGGTCTTCAGGTTTTACAGACAATCCTGATATTACCGATTTGTTTTTATCAGATGTAACGACAATGAGGTCTGGCATGTAAGTTTCTTGTTTATTTATTGAAGAATAATAATCTGATGTAATCATTTCTGATGGATTGCGCGGAATAATCACGACGTTCAGTTGCTTTCCAATTGTGCCGTTAGATAAGTCTGCACCAGCTATTCTCATAAATATATTGTAGACTTCTCTAATGATTGCATTGCGAGAAGCGTGACGTTCAAGCATGCTTAGTAGACGCAACTCTTCGGCACGCTCCATTGCCGTCCATTGGCCAATACGTTGGATCAGCGCCGGAACTTTTTGAGCTGGTCTCCGCTCTTCTGTGAAGGAGGTGATAAATTCCCTTGATGCAATGGGCAGTATTTGTCCGTCAGGTCGGAATGAGAAATTGGATATGGCCGCCGTTACAGCTAGTGGCGGATCAATTCCATAGTGATACCCACAAAAAGAAATACTTAAGCGCTTTGTAGCTGGATCAAGGCGACGTATATGGTTATTTTTCTCGAAAAGCTCCGTTGCCTTTAGTGCGAGTCTTTTGATTATTAACTCTGCTTTGTAGTCTGGTGGTGATAAATCAAATAAAGAATCTAATATCCATTCTCTCGTTGAGAAGCGGCCTGCCGTTGCTAGTCCAGAAAATGAGACAGATAGGCGTGCATCGGAGGTAACTAGAGCAATCGCTTTATTTTCTTCGTCAGTTAGCGTGCCGTGTCTATAAGTTAATCTCCTATCTGATATCTGAATGCATTGTTCGTCATTTAATAATGATAAAACTAGTGTCATTATTGTGCGCTTCTGGCTCGTGTATTATCGAATGCCAAGGTAACAGATTTGGGTTAATCGGTTGAATGAATTGTGGTGTGTTGGGAGGGGGCCTAGCGCCCTCGCTCGTTGAGCAATTTGGATAGGGAAATAACCACATCCAGGTCCTTCTCTTCGAGGGCCTGGGCTTCTGTTAGGAGTTGCAGTTCTTTCTCCAGTCGCCGTTGGCTGGCCTCCCGCCCCTCTCCGACGCCCTCAAAGAAATAAGTCATTGGTGACCCGACCGCCTCACTGATGCGCTGCAGGGTATCGAGACCGGTCAACGCGAAGCCGCGCTCAATGTTGGAGATGGTCTCTGTGGCCTTGCCAACGGTCTCGGCTAGTGCCTCCTGCGTAAGGCCCGCCTGCTGACGCGCAGCTTTGACTCTCAGACCAATGTGCATTTTTAAGTTCATGATGCGACCCGGATTATCGAGTCGGGTCTGCGCATCGACCATGATCCCAAAATGCGTTTGCAATCAATTGCACGTAATATGGTAGCGACTTTTGGTCGAAGCCGATAAAACGGACTCCACAGTGCCAAGGAGGGCGGCGTGGGGTTGTTCATCGTTGGTGGGGAAACGGCGGCGCCGTTGGTGCGGGTGGCGTTCAGCGACACGCACCTGGAAAGGGATGTTCAGGTTTGGGTGAACCAGTGCCCAGCCATGATCAACGCCGGCTGTCCCATGTTGCCGCTGGGCATGGAGATCCAGACCAAGCACGGGCTGTCCATCGACAACCTTTTCCTCGACGGCAACGGCACGCTGGTGGCCGTAGAGATGAAGCGGGGACGGGCTCCCCGCGATGTGATTGCCCAAATCCTGGAGTACGCCAGCTTCATCAAGGGTCTGGAATGGGATGCCGTTGATCAGCTTTCCCACAAGATTCATGGCCGGCCGGCTGAGCAGGCGTTTGGTTCCTTTTTCGGCCGCCCGCTGTCAAAGGCGGGCAATCCGACCTTTAGGCTGGTTGTAGCTGCTGAAAGTTTCGACGCGCGGGTATTCGAAAGCGCGGTCCTGCTCATCAACACCGGGATGCCCTTGGCGCTGATGACGTTCACCTACTTCCGCGTGGGAAGTGCCGAGGTGTTGGAGACGGCGACTGTGTTGGGTGACATCCCCGCCCAAGCCCCGCCCAATGTGATTTTACCTGCCGGGCTACCTACCCCCATCCCAACGGCATCACAGGACTCCACGGCCCTCCCAGGCGCGGGAAATGGCTATAACGCGTGGCTCTTTTCCAACCTCGCCCGGAAGCTGACGGAACTGGCGGAACAGAAGGGATGGAGCCTGCGCAGTAAGGTCAACCAGATGTCGCTCCCCTTCGCGGAGACATCTTGGCCGCTGCCGTTTGGAGACTTCCATTTCCGGGTCGATGTGCATAAGGCGGGCGTTGTCTCCATCCGCCTGCATTTTCGCACGGATGTCGCGCCTGGCCTACCTGAGTTCCTCACTGCCCACCAGGCAGTGTGGGGTGGGGTGTTCAGAGGGGTGATGGCCAGATCGTCCAGCGTGACACCGAATACGTTGATCACGGCCACCGTGCCCCAGCCAGCTATGGGCGACCAGCAGGCCGTCAGCCGCACTTTTGACGAAGTGGCGAAAATGACAGAGGTTCTAACCCCTTTAATTCGGCGATATTTCGCTGAAATAAAGTCTATCGCGTCCCGGTAAAATAATAATTGATAGGCTGCTGACCAGTAATACGATCCCCTTAATTCGCAATATCAGGGGAATCAAATGCTTAACTTATTCCGTGACTCTCTTTGTTCTTTTTTGGTTTTGCCCGACGAGATTATGGAGCCGCTTGCGCTGCCGGATAAATGGATTGGGCTCAGCATTCTACAGAAAGCCATTAGGCGAGGAGATACCGCCAAGGCGGCGAGTGCCGCCCTGGCGTTGCTGCCGTTGGATCGCTCCGGGCTCTGGCGCCGCCTTTTGACCATCGCTTTCGAGGATGTTGGTATTGGCGACGAGAACGCCGTTTCCATGTGCGCGGCGGCTGTCGAGAGCCCGACCTGGCGGGCGGAGATGGGCGGTGACGCGCGGGTGGCGGTCACGCTCTGCAAGCTCTTGGCAGAGGGTGTTAAGGACCGGTCTGCTGATCATCTGATCTGTGCCGCGCGAAGTCACCCCGACTGGGAGGAGGTGCGCGAGGCCGCCGGCAGCAGGCCCCTTGCTGACCGCGTCCGCATGGTCGAGGACGCCTCCCTCCCCATCGCCGACAGGATCACCGCCGCTTGGTTCGCCTCCGGCGTGGAATGGTACCCGGAACGGCGTGTGGGCGCCGGTGACCTGGACGGGCTCATGGACGCCCTCCAGTCCGCTGGAGCCGCGCCCGGCATGGTCGCCGCGACCCGGGTTGGTATCCGCAGGGTGGGGCACCCCATCGTTCTCGTCCCCGCCATGCTGTCCGCTGTCACCACCGGCGAGCCTCACCGCTGGGAAGCGCGGAGCGTACCGCAGGAGACCTGCGTCAACGGCTTGCCCCTCCATGCCTATGACCAATTCACCCGGTTGGGGAAGGCCGCCATCGCCCGCTTCGCGCGGCAGAACAATGCGGTGCGGACGGTGCTGGAGCGTTTCGTGCCAGACCGGAAATGGGAAGCCGCCACCGGCCTGGGCGTCTTCTTCGCGGAGGGTAGCCAGGTCGCTAAGTGCCGCGTTTGGAGTGACGCGATCAATCCCGAGCGCTTGGGCCGGGAGGCTGATTTCGAGTCACAGGGCGTGGACATGAGTGCCGCCGATCCGGTGATCAACGTGGTCGGGGAGAATCTCCAGGACCTGAACCGGATCAGGATGGAACTACTGCGCCACTGAAATTGCAATTGATTGCACGCCGGGTATGGCTCTAGGTGCGGGGGGAAGGGCAATGGGTTCTGTAACTTGTCGCGAATGCGGGCATGTCGCCAAAGGCGAGGTGCTCATATGTCCGAACTGCGGGGCAAAGAGGGCGATTGGGTCAGGGCCGATGGTCTGGGCTGTTGGCATCTCCATCATTCTGCTTCTGATCGTCGGTCTCATTGGGCTTTGTTTCGTCCCCCGTCATCCAGAGACGGCACAGGAGGACGCCTTACAGGTTGCTCTCCGAACTGCGGAGGCGCTGCACCCTCATCCACCACCTCGTCCTGCTCTGGGCTGGTCCTATTCCTCCGAAGGCGACGGCATGACGAGTAAGGAAGTCAAGCTGGCGAGGACGGTGAGCGCCAATGTGGAGGATCTCCATTGGCCGTATGGGCCAAATGTTGGCGCCGTCCTGACCTTGAGAAAACATCCGCGCTTCGGGAAAAGTGCCTACATTACCCTCGATAGGGGGCAGATCCTCTGCCTCAGCTACGAGGATTGCTACATCGAGGTCCGTTTTGATGATCGGCCTGCCATGTCGTTTTCGGCGCGGCGGCCAAGCGATGGCACAACGGAGATCGTTTTCATTGGGGAGTACCCGAAGTTCCTGAAGGAACTGAGCCGATCAAAGAGTGTCTTGATCGAGTTGCCCATGTACCAGGATGGAAACCGGTCCTGGCGGTTCGAGGTCGGCGATCTAACTTGGCAATAGCATGCCAAAGTGCTCGGATAGAGCCTGCCCAGCCATGGTCACTACCGAGCTCAATGGATGCTAATGGTAGGGGGAAATAGATATTTGTAGGTGAGACGCGCCGTGAACGCATGGATTTTCCAGGGGAATCCCACTCTCTTTGACATGGAAAAGTACCTGGCGCAGAGCGATGGCGTAATTGTTTGGGGCGTTGGTCGATATGCCAGTGAGATTGCCCCTGGGGATGCAGCCTACATATGGAGGTCCCAAGGGAAGGAAAAGGACTTGGCGGGGATTATTGCCGAGGGGACCATTATGGATTGGCCCGCAGTCCAGCCCGATGATGCGGCCAGCGCCTTACTTTGGCGGGGAGAGGCTGAAGCTGAACTAGCGATGCGAGTGAAAATTCGGCTGAAGCGGATTGCGTCGCGTAAGGAAATTCTGAAGCGGGACTGGATGAAGGATGACAGTGTGCTCAGGAGCATGTTGATCATGCGGAATCCGAACCAAGGAACGCCATTTCCTCTCATGCCGGCTGAGGAACAGCGTCTTGGTGCCATGTGGCGAAAAACCGGTAGCGACTGGGGCCGAGATGAAATTATCGCGGCCATGCACCTCTATGAACAGCTTCAAGGGAAGCCGATTTCCAAAATCGCAGGATCAGAAGTCGAGCAATTGGCCCAAAAGATCGGCCGTGCTCCGACGGGTGTCTATAATAAGCTGATGAACTTGCGGGCGCTTGATCCCCGTGACGGAAGAACCGGATTTGAAGGGGCTTCCAAGCTCGATCAGGTAACCTGGGATGAGTTCTATGATGCAGAACGGCAGGAGATTGACGTCCGTCGACTGAGCGCCGAGCGAGGTCGCCTATGGGATGGCATCAGCGAAGGAGCGGAAACATCATATCCGTCGCTGGAGACGGAAGAGCGTCGTTTAAGCGAAAAGTCGACGGAATGGTTATTGGCGCATTACTCGCACCGGCCCCGGAATTTAGCGCCTCAGCGCCGTTCGCAGAGGGCCGCGACTTATGAACGTGACGCCATTGTCGCGTTGTTGCGCAAGCGGCTTGCTGGTTTCAGATGTGAGGTGGATGGCTGCACTAGCGAGAGGTTTGAGACCTCTGCGGGAGAGTATTTCATTGAAGTTCACCACTTAATTCCGTTAGCGGCTGGTGGGCCGGATACTCTTGAAAATACAGCTGCGGTATGCCCGACCCATCACAGGTTGATGCATCATGGAAAGGAGAAGAGAAAGATAACCGCACTGCTTTCAGATAAGCGTTCCAAGGATAAATGGCTATAGAATTTACTCGCCTTCGCGAGAAGGTGCGGCCTAATTTGGGGAGTGGGTCATGAAATTTCGCTCATGGGTCTGGCCTATCATTCTCGCCGTCGTGTTAATCCCGATAATTATTGTTTTCTTCGACGCCTTGCTTTGCTCAAAGGCTGGTGAGATTGCAGGGGCATTGGGCGGGTTAATTGGCGGTTTGGTCGGAGCGGGAGGCGCGATTTACGCTGTCAGCCTTGCCGTTTCAAGTCAGAGGAAGGAGGAGGCGAGGAGGGTGACCCGCGCCATCAACATTGAGGTCGCAGTGTATGTTAAGTACGTCATTGGTGCACTGGAGATTTGCAATCAGATAGCTAAGGCAAGAACATTGCTTCCGACGAATCAGGCTTCTTACATAACGAAAAGTATTCCGATTGATCCTACTGTCTATACTGCGGTTGCTGACAGAATAGGGCTTCTCATTCACCCAGAGGCAACTGTTAGCTTCTATGCTAGAATTCTAGAAGCAAAAGCCATGACAGAGGCCTTGGAAAAGAAGCCAAAAGATGTATCTCAAACTATGTATGTTCCCTCTCCGACAGAGCATGTTTCGATGAAAAACGTCCAGCCGGTGGTTGATGTTCTACTTACTGCTCTTGAGCTTTCTAGGCCTATTATCAACGCAGAGCCTGAATTTCGTGGCCGTGATGTTTTCGATAAACTGGTACGAAAGAGGACACTAGAGCAGATTGAACAGGCGCGGGAAGGTGTTCGCTCTTGGTATCCAAATTCGGAATGTTTTTCCCCGCCTCCTATGGAGCTATAAGACTCCGTGGTACAGACTTTTGGTACAGAACCTACCCGGTTCCGGGCCACAGCAGCGTGCAAACCCTAAGGTTTCCGGGGCTTGGCGGAAAATGGGAACTTCTCCCACCCTCTCCGCCATTCCCTTATAGAGCAACGTGAGATGCCGGAAGGCGCCCCGTTGCCCTTGCAATGCGCGCCGCAACTCACGGCAATCTCTTCCAGAAAATTGGGTTAATAGACTCTCCCGGGTCGCTATGGCCGTTTAGGGGCGGCACGACGCTGCCTGGCGGATCGGCGGCGGATACCCGGATTAGGCGGGTGTGGCGTCGGCGGTTTCACTATGCTGATCACGCCCGCAATAACGGCAAATATTGGCGTCTGCCTTTATCAGCTCGGCGCAGTGCGGGCATTTTTTCATTCCATTATCCAGTTGCCGCTGCTCGACTTCCGCGACGTTCGGCGAGATCAGCAGGGCATGGATTAAGGCAATGATGAAGAATGCGGCGCCATAGAGCCACCACAGGAAAAATGAACGACCTTTACTGTGGGCGATGTAGCCGGGAATGACACCAATCAAGGCGGCGATGGCGAATATTTGAAACATTTTCACACCCTATCTGTCGAATTCCTTGCCATCGGTGGAAACTGTGTATAGCCACTTGCTGTAGGGAAGGCGAAGGTAGATAGTCGCGTTTTGGGCCACGGTGCCCAGCAGCATGCTGCGGCATAGCAGGCTGACACTGCCTTGAACGCGGTCACACATCGCATCAGCGCTATCAATGAACTGCATTTTATTCAGTCTGGAAATAATCAGGGTTTTTCCATCAGGAATGGCGCCGATGGGCTGAATCACGAATATTGTTATCTGTGTGCACAGGACGGCGACAATCAGGACAATGGTCGCCAGCCCGCCAAGGATTATGGCTTTCTTTTTATTCATTCTCCCCTATGCCTCCATGGCCCGTTTATTGTGATTTTCTGAAACTTATGTGCTTGGCACGAGCGCGCGTTCACGGCACATATCGGAACATAGGCAGAACGAAGAGTCAACGAACATTCCCGTTTTTGGTGTGTGTCCGATCATTTTGCAAAAGACGGCGCGCATCGTCCCAGTGGCAGGGAACTGCCCTCCACAATCAGGTCCACAGGGTTTGACAGATGGCCGGAGCGCCAGCCGGCTTATCCATCCAAAGTCCATCCTGCCTTCCCTCTTTATCCGCGCCATGCTGTCCCCCCAGCAGGGGAGGATGCTCATGGTCAGGGTGGTGGCGGGGTTGGCGTTGGTGGTGATGCTGCTGGTGGTGGCGGCCCGGGCCGGCGCCGCGCCGGCGGGGGGCCCTGCCACGGCGGTGTTCGACGTGCAGTTCGTCAACAGCTCACCGGCCGACACCACGGCGGAGGAGGCGGCACGGGTGGCGCGGCTGGGGGTGGCCTTGCGGGCGGCGCTGGCGCAATCGGGGCGCTATGCCCTGGTGGACATGACGCCCTGGGCGGCCACGCTGGCGGCGAAGCCCGCCCCGCGCGATTGCCCGCCCTGCGCCCTGGAGATCGCCACCCGGGCGGGGGCGACCGTGGCCGTGTTCGCCTGGGTGCAGAAGGTCAGCAACCTAATCCTGAACCTGAACATCAGCATCCGCGACGCCACCACCGGCCAGGTGCTGAAAGGCGGCAGCGTCGACATCCGCGGCAATACGGACGAGTCCTGGGATCGGGGACTGAAGTTCCTGCTCCAGGAGCATGTGTTTGAGGAGGGGCGGTAGTTCCCTCAATCGGCGGGCGGGCCCATCCGGGCCCTTGCCTTATCCTCGATTTCCAGTCCGCTTCGCTCCCCAGAAATCTCCGGCGGCCGCGGTCGCGGCCTAAGTTCAGATCGGCTGGTCGATGGAGGTGGCCAGCGGGGTGAACAGCGTGGGTCCCGTCTCCGTCATGTGCCAGCAATCCTCCAGCCGGATGCCGAACTCACCAGGGATGTAGATCCCGGGCTCGTCGGAGAAGCACATGCCGGGCTCCAGCGGTGTGGCGTCGCTCAGCACCAGGTAGGGGGATTCGTGGCCGTCCAGGCCGATGCCGTGGCCGGTGCGGTGCGACAGGCCGGGCAGGCGGTAACCGGGACCCCAGCCTTCCCCCTCGTAATAGCGGCGCACCGCCTTGTCGATGTCACCCACCGGAATGCCCGGCTTGGCGGTTTCCAGCGCGATCTCCTGCCCACGCCTCACCGTGTCCCACACCGTGCGCTGGCGGGCGCTGGGGGTGCCGAAGACCCAGGTGCGGGAAATGTCGGACTGGTAACCGTGCACGGCGCAGCCGCAGTCGAGCAGCACGGTGGAGCCGTCCCGCACCACCTCCGGCTGGAGGGAGCCGTGGGGATAGGCGCTGGCCTCGTTCAGCAGCACCAGGGAAAATTCGGGCCGCCCGCCCAGGGCCGCCGTGGCGGTGTCCACCAGGGCGGCAATGTCGGCGGCGCGCATGCCCGGTCGCACATGGGCGTGGGCATACCGCAGGGCCGCCAGCGTCACGGCGTTGGCCACCTGCATCAGGGCCAGTTCCGCTGGCGACTTGTGCATGCGGCAGGCCCGCACCAGATCGTCGCCGGACACCAGGTCATAATCCCGCGTCACCTGGCGGATGCCGTCGATGATGAAAAAGCGGGTGGTGGGCTCCACCGCCACCGTCCGCGCCACCGTCCCCGCCGCCACGCCGCCGTCCTTCAGCGCCTGGGCCAGGCGCTGGAAGGGGCTTTCATGCTCCTGCCAGGCACGGACGTCGCCGCCCACCTGCAGGGTTTCGCGCACCGACGGTTCCTCGAACGCCGGGGTCACCACGATGACCGGCCCCTGGGCCGGGATCAGGGCGGCGGTGGTCCGTTCAGAGCGGTGCCAGCGGATGCCGGTGAAATACTCCAGGCTCGACCCGGATTCGACCAGGAAGGCGCCGATGCCGCGCCGTGCCATCAGGTCCTGCAGCTTGGCGATGCGGGCCTGCCGCTCTTCCACCGTGATGGGCTTGGCGCCGGTGGTCAGGGATTTCAGGGCGGCGAGGTCGCCGCCGCCGGTGGCGGCCATGGCCCCCATGGTGCTGGCGGTAATGGCCGGGACCGACAAGGGCAGGGCGGCTGCGGCGGTGAGGAGGTGGCGGCGGCTGAGCATGGTGACGCTGTCCCGGAGGGTTCCGCGCCAGCCTTGCGCGGCTGGCGGTTCGCCCTCCGTCCTATCACAGCGCATCCGCCCTTTCCCCGCCTTTCCCCAGCGGTGGCGGTTCGGGGTGGTTTATCCGCCGGCGGCCCTGGCCTTCATGTAGGCGCGCAGGCCTTCCTCCATCTCATCCCACACCCGTGCCAGGGCGGGGCTTTCGCGCAAGCCCTGGGCGTAGCCGGCCACGGCGGCGTGGCGGTCCAGCAGGTGGGTGCGGCCGGAAAAGCGCATCAGTCCCTCCAGCGTGTAACGCACGGGCGTCAGCCACGCGTCGGCGGTGGTCACCCGGCCGCCGAAGGCGAAGGGGCCGCGCGCCGCGTCGTCCGCCAGCAGGGCGTTCAACTGGCCCAGGCCCGTGTCCAGCTTGGCCAGTTGCGCCTGGATGGCTCCCTCATCCGGGGTCTTGCTGTCGAACAGGGCGAACAGGGGGAAGGTTTCCCGCATCACATAATGGTCGGCCACGGCGGTCAGCAGGCGCACGCGCGCGCCGTCCACCGGGTCGGCGGGGCGCAGGGGGACGGCCGGGAAGGCATCCTCCAGATACTCCACGATCACGCCCGACTCCGGGATGGACCGGCCGTCGTCCAGCACCAGCACGGGCACCCGCACCATGGGGTTCAGCGCCCGGAAGGCGGGGGAGGTGCGCCAGTCTTCCGGCGGGGTTAGGATGTCGACGGCCAGGTCCTTGGCATAGATCGCGGCCCGGGCGCGGGCGGCGAAGGGCGACAGGGCCAGGGAATAGAGTTTCATGGCGGCTCTCCACGGGGAAGGGGATGGCTGGAACGATAGTCTTGGGGGACACCGTGGGCTTGGAAAAACGCGACAGCAGGAAGGAAGCCCCGTGCATCCGGTGACGGCGGCGCCTAAGGGGGTGCTGGCGCCCGGCGCGGCGGCGCAGCGTTTCCGCCTGGGCCGTTACCAACCGTCTCCGGATCTGGCCCCCGATCTGGCGGCGGTGGTGGAGCATTACTGGGTGGTGGCCTGGGACCTGACGGGGCAGCCGCCCTATGTCCAGCGCACGCTGCCCTATCCCGCCGTGAATTTGGTGTTCGAGCGCGGCCGCTCCGCCGTCTACGGCCCCATGCACGGCATCTTCGCCTATGAATTACGTGATGCCGGGCGGGTGCTGGGCATCCGCTTCCGCCCCGCCGGCTTTCGCGCCTTGGTGGATGCCCCCCTCACCACGCTGGTCGACCGTGTCCTGCCGCTGGAGGCCGTGCTGGGCCACCTGACCCCGGCGACCGCGGCGGCGGCGGAGGCGGCGGTGCTGGCCGCCGACGATGACGCCGGCATGGTGGCGGTGGCCGAGCCCCTGCTGCGCCAGGGGTTGAGGTTGAGGGCGGCCCCCGCCCAGGTGGAAGAGGTCAACCGCCTGGTGGCGCTGATCGAGGCCGACCGGGAGATTTTGCGGGTGGACGATCTGGTCGCCCGCTCCGGCCTTGGCGTGCGCACGCTGCAGCGCCTGTTCGCCGATCTGGTGGGCATGACGCCCAAATGGGTCATCCGCCGCGCCCGCCTGCATGAGGCAGCGCACCGGCTGGCCCAAGAGGGGGGCGGCCAAGAGGGGCGGGGCGAGGATGGCGCGGCGCTGGATCTGACGACACTGGCCCAGGATCTGGGGTATTTCGATCACGCCCACTTCACCCAGGATTTCAAACAGGTCATCGGCCAGTCCCCCTCCGCCTACCGCGAGGCCTGCGCCCGGAAGATCGTCGAAGGGAAACAGCACCCATGACCCTGCAAGACCGCCTGCGCTGGCTGCTGCCCGCGGCATTCGCCTGGTTCGCCACCGACCAGGCGACCAAGGCCTGGCTGAAACAGGCGCTGACGCCGGGGGTGGAACTGACCGCGCTGGGCGGCGCCATCCTGGTGACGCCGGTCAACAACCCCGGCGCCTTCCTCAGCCTGGGCGCCGGGCTGGACGACCACGCGCGCGGCCTGGTCTTCACCGTGGGCGTGGCCCTGGTCCTGGCGGCCCTGCTGGTGTGGAGCCTGCGGGCCAAGACGCTCGGGTGCCTGGAACTGCTGGGTGCCGGCAGTTTCCTGGGCGGCGGCCTGGGCAACCTGCTGGACCGTCTGCGTCAGGACGGCATGGTGTTCGATTTCCTGAACCTGGGCATCGGCCCCTTGCGCACCGGCATCTTCAACATCGCCGATGTGGGCCTGATGGCGGGGGTGGCGCTGTTCGTGGCGGGTGGGTTCAGGGGCGGAATGCGCCGCGTATAGTTATGTTCAGCAACTTTTCTGGACATCCATCGTTTCCGCGCGCACCTTAATCCCGCCCATAAGAACAAACGGGAGAGGAACGTGCTGAACCAAGACGCGGTGCCCGCGCCCGCCGGTGCCCCCATGGCGGCGGCCGGCGGTCTGTTGAACCGAACGACGCTTCTGTGCCTGCTGGTCGCCATCCTGGAGGGGGTGGATTTGCAGGCCGCCGGCGTGGCGGCGCCGAAGCTGGCCCCGGCGCTGCACCTGACGCCGGGCCAGTTGGGCATCTTCTTCAGCGCCGGCACCATCGGCCTGTTCCTGGGCGCGTTGGTGGGCGGGCGGCTGGCCGACCATTTCGGGCGCAAGGCCGTGCTGGTTGTCTCCGTCGCCCTGTTCGGCCTGTTCACGGTCGCCACCGCCTTGTCGCCGGACTTCACCACCCTGTTCCTCATGCGCCTGGCCACGGGCCTGGGGCTGGGGGGCACGCTGCCCAACCTGGTGGCGCTGGCGGCGGAGAACAGCCCGCCGGGACGCAGCGGTGGCGCCGTTTCCCTGATGTATGGCGGCATGCCGCTGGGCGGTGCCATCGTCAGCCTTATCGCCATCTTCGCCGCGATGAGCGGCGGCTTCGACAGTTGGCGCACCATCTTCTATGCCGCCGGCGGTGCGCCGCTGCTGGTCCTGCCCCTGCTGATCTGGGCCCTGCCCGAGTCGCGCGCCTTCCGCGTGGCCGCGGCCGCGGACAAGGAGGGGCGGCCCGGCGTTCTCACCATCCTGTTCGGCGGCGGCCGCGCGGCGGAGACGGTGCTGTTGTGGCTGGCCTTCTTCGCCACCCTGATGGTGCTGTACCTGCTGCTCAGCTGGCTGCCCCTGCTGATGACCGACCGGGGGTTCAGCAAGCCGCAGGCGGGGCTGATCCAACTGGTGCTGAACATCTCGGGCGCCATCGCTTGCGGCATCACCGGGCCTCTGCTGGACGGCCCGCGGCGCTTCAGTTTCGCCATCACCGTCTTTTTGGGCCTGGCTCTCTTCCTCGTGCTGCTGGCCTTGATGCCGCCCAACCTGACGGTGGCCATAGGGGTGGGCCTGGGTGCCGGCGCCATGATCCTGACCACCCAGGCCACGCTCTACGCCGCGGCCCCCGCATGCTACCCCATCGCCATCCGTGGCACCGGCGTGGGCGGGGCGGTGGCCGCCGGGCGCCTGGGGTCCATCTTCGGGCCGTTGCTGGGCACTGCCCTCGTGCAGGCGGGGTTATCGGCCTCGGGTTTGCTGCTCAGCCTCGTGCCCCTGGTCGCGGTGGGGGGGCTGCTGGCGGTCCTGCTGATCCACCGGCAGCTGCGGCGCCGGGCCTGACGCTTCCCAGGCCACCGTTTCCCAGGCGGCCGATTCCCTCGCCAGCCGCCGCGCGACGGTGTAACCCTGCCGCCCGGTATCGGGATGCGCTGTTGGGGAAGGGATGGGCAGGAAGACGGATATGGTGCTGGCCGTGGCGGACATGGCCGGCACCGTGCTGTTCGCGGTCGAGGGCGCTATGGCGGCGTTGCGGGGTGGGCTGGACCTGTTCGGGGTGCTGGTCCTGTCCTTCGCCACTGCCCTGGGCGGCGGCGTGCTGCGCGACCTGCTGATCGGGGCGGCGCCGCCCACGGCGCTGCGCGACTGGCGCTATCCCGCCATGGCCTTCGCCGCCGGGGGCGCCACTTTCGCCGGCCACGCCATCGTTGGCCAGATTCCGGTGGGCCAGGGCCCTCTGGGGTGGATGACCACGCTGGACGCCGCCGGCCTGTCGCTGTTCGCCGTGGCCGGCACGGAAAAGGCGCTGAACCGCCACATACCGCCCTTCAGCGCCGTGCTGATGGGCACCATCACCGGGGTGGGCGGCGGCACCCTGCGCGACCTGCTGCTGGCCCAGGTGCCGGCCATCCTGCGGGTCGATGTCTATGCCACGGCGGCCCTGCTGGGGGCCGCGGTGATGACCGCCGCCATCCGCCTGGGCGTCGCCCCGCGCTATGCCGCCTTGATGGGGGGCGGCGCCTGCTTCGTCCTGCGCATGGTCAGCGTCTGGCGCCACTGGGCCCTGCCCACGGCGGCGGGGCTGGCCGGCTGACGTTTCAGTCGCCGTCCACCTTGGGCGCCGGCGTCGCCGTATCCGACGGCTTGTCCGTCTTCGGCTTGGCCTTCAGGGCGTCGGCCTCGGCCTTGTCGATGGGGATCATGCTGTCGATCAGGCAGACGGGCGGCACGGGCATGCCCACCAGGGTCAGGGGATCGGTGCGGCACAGCTCATCATTATGGGAAACGTAGGCGAAGCCGTAGAAGCCCAGCCCTGTGCACCGGCCGGCCAGGTTGATGCGGATGAACTTGGTGCGGTCCTGCATCTCCACCAGGATGGTGCTTTCATCGATGACCTGGGTGCGGCGGATGGTGCGCACGGGGATGCACATCTGGCCCCGGTCCCGCGACTCGGCGTCGGCCGTCTGGGTTCCGGGGGCGCCCTTATCGGCGGCTGGGTCGGCGGCGCAGCCGGCCAGCAGGCCGGCGGCAAGGGTCGCGGTGATCAAGGCGGGGGCGAAGCGGAACATGGCGGGGGCCTCCCAAGGCGTTCACCCTGGAAGGTAAGCGCCGATTCGCCCCGCCACAAGCGGCGGCCGCGTCGCAGGGGAGGCGGCCGGCATGGTTATAGGTTTTAGGGCTCCAGGCCTAATAGGCGAACCCGCGCCCGCCATGCTAGCATCCGCCCGATGTATAACGATGTCGTCGACCTGCGCGAATTCTATGAAACCAGCCTGGGCCAGGTGGTCCGGCGCCTGGTGCGCCGCCGCCTGCGGGAGCTGTGGCCCGATGTCACCGGCCAGCGCGTGCTGGGCATCGGCTACGCCACGCCCTTCCTGCGCCCCTTCCTGACAGAGGCGGAGCGGGTGATGGCCGTCATGCCCGCCGCCCAGGGGGTGGTCTTCTGGCCGCCGGAAGGGCCGGGGCTGGTGACGCTGGGCGAAGAATCGGAACTGCCGTTCCCCAATATGTCGGTCGATCGCGTGCTGCTGGTCCATGGGCTGGAGTTCACCGAGCACCTGAAGCCCATGATGCAGGAGATCTGGCGCGTGCTGGCGGGGGGCGGGCGCCTGATCGCCGTCGTGCCCAACCGGCGCGGCATCTGGGCCCGCACCGACCGCACCCCTTTCGGCCACGGGTCGCCCTTTTCCTCCGGCCAGTTGCGCCGCGTCTTGCGCGCCAACCTGTTCGTGCCGGAGCGGGAGACGTCGGCCCTGTTCATGCCGCCCGTGACCTCCCGATTCTTCATGGCGTCGGCGGGCGCGGTGGAAAACCTGGGGGCCCGCTGGTTCAAGGCCTTCGCCGGCGTCCAGATCGTGGAGGCCAGCAAGCAGATTTACGCCACCACCGCCACCCGCGTGGTCGAGCCGCGGCGGCGCATGGCCCCCTCGGTGGCGCAGCCGGCCTTCTCCGGCCTGGCGGCGGAACGGCGGCTTCTGCCCCGGCTGATCGCTTCCTCCGGCACCGGCATGGACCCGGACGCGGAGCCCTGAGAATCCCGCAACGGTGCCGGGCGCGGAGATTCCGCGCGGACTCGTATTGGGGGTGCTTGACAGGGGCCGGGTCGCCTGTATAGTGCGCGCTCTCTTAGAAACGGGTCCTGTGCTAGGTCCCGTCGTTCCGTTTTGCGTGGGCGCTGGCCACTCTCGGCTGGGCCCGGCCAGATCAGTGGTGGGCTAGAATGTTCGCAGTCATCCGCACCGGCGGTAAGCAGTACAAGGTCGCGGCCGGCGACGTCATTAAGGTTGAGAAGCTGGCGGGTGAAGCCGGCGCCTCCCTGAAGCTGGACGAGGTCCTGCTGGTCAGCGATGCCGGCAACACCACCGTCGGCACCCCGCTGGTGGCTGGCGCCGCCGTGACGGCCACCGTGGTGGCCCAGGCCCATGCGCCGCACATCATCATCTTCAAGAAGAAGCGCCGGCAGAACTACCGCCGCAAGAATGGCCATCGTCAGGACCTGACGATCCTGCGCATCACCGACATCCAGGCCGGCGCCTGATCGGCAGCCGACCCGCTAGATTTAAGGAGTTTTCGAGATGGCACATAAAAAGGCAGGCGGTAGCTCCCGCAACGGTCGTGACAGCGCCGGTCGTCGTCTGGGCGTGAAGGCCTTCGGCGGTGAAGCCGTCGTTTCCGGCAACATCATCGTCCGCCAGCGCGGCACGAAGTTCCACCCCGGCGCCAACGTGGGCCTGGGCAAGGACCACACCATTTTCGCGGTCGCCGATGGCGCCGTGAAGTTCCACACCGGCCGTCAGGGCCGCACCTACGTGTCCGTCGAGCTGGCCCAGGAGCCGGTGGCCGCCGCCGCCGAGTAACCTGCCGCTTCGGCATCAGGTGTTTTGACTCTGATCGGGGGGACGGGTGACCGTTCCCCCGATTTGCATTTGCCGCGTGCCGCCCAGTCTCCCACTCCCCTGCTAGGACGCGACCGCGTCCGCCGGAGCGAGCACCGAAGGGCGGAGCGAGGAAGCCAAGGCCACGGATGTGGCCGCCCGGCGTTTGAGGGGGCCTTTGATAATTCAAAGGCCATGACATAAGGCCCGCCCATCATGAAGTTCCTGGACCAGTGCAAAATCTACCTGAAGAGCGGTGACGGCGGCCCCGGCTGCGTCGGCTTCCGGCGGGAGAAGTTCATTGAGTTCGGCGGGCCGGACGGTGGCAACGGCGGGCGGGGCGGCGACATCGTGATCGAGGCCGTGGACGGCCTGAACACGCTGATCGACTATCGCTACAAGCAGCATTTCAAGGCGCAGCGCGGTGGCCATGGCATGGGCCGCGACCGCTCCGGCGCCGCCGGTGAGCCCATGGTGCTGAAGGTGCCGGTGGGCACCCAGGTCCTGGACGAAGACCAGGAGACGGTGCTGGCCGACATGATGGAGGTGGGCCAGCGCATCGTGCTGCTGAAGGGCGGCGACGGTGGCTTCGGCAACGCCCATTACAAGACCTCCACCAACCGCGCGCCCACCAAGGCCGGCCCCGGCTGGCCGGGGGAGGAGCGCTGGGTGTGGCTGCGCCTGAAGCTGATCGCCGACGTCGGCCTGGTCGGCCTGCCCAACGCCGGCAAGTCCACCTTCCTGGCCGCCGTGTCCCGCGCCCGGCCCAAGATCGCCGACTATCCCTTCACCACCCTGGTGCCCAACCTGGGCGTCGTGCGCGCGGGTGAGGAGGAGTTCGTGGTGGCCGACATCCCCGGCCTGATCGAGGGCGCGCACGAGGGCCACGGCCTGGGCGACCGCTTCCTGGGCCATGTGGAGCGCACGCGCGTGCTGCTGCACCTGGTGGACGGCACGCAGGAGGATGTGCAGAAGGCCTACCGCACCATCCGGCGCGAGCTGCGCGCCTATGGTGGCGGCCTGGCGGAAAAGCCGGAGATCGTGGCCCTGAACAAGGTCGACGCCCTGACCGAGGAAGAGCTGGCGGAAAAGAAGCTGAAGCTGCGCCGCTCGGCCAAGAAGCCGGTCATGGTGCTGTCCGGCGCCACCGGCGAGCATGTGCCCGACGTGCTGTATGCGCTTCTTGAGCAGATCAAGGCTGCGCGTCTGGCGGATGGCGAGGAAGCGCGCAGCAAGGCATACAAGGCGCGGTACAATCCCCTGGATGACATCTCCCAGGCCGACAAAGGGACACGTTAGAAAATGAACGACGCCGCCGACCGCACGGAAATTTCCTCAACCCGTGCGGCGGCGGTGTTTGATGTCCCGCCGGTGTTGGGCGCCAAACGGCTGATCGTCAAGATCGGCTCCGCCCTGCTGGTGGATGGCGAGACGCACCGCATCCGCCGCGACTGGCTGGACAGCGTGTGCGATGACGTGGCCGCATTGCGCCGCCGGGGCGTCGACGTGGTCATCGTTTCCTCCGGCGCCGTGGCCGTGGGGCGGGAGCATCTGGGCCTGGTGGGCCGCCCGCTGAAGCTTGAGGAAAAGCAGGCCGCCGCCGCCACCGGCCAGATCCGCCTGGCCCACGCCTATCAGGAAACCCTGGCCCGCCACGACATCACCGTGGCCCAGGTGCTGCTGACCCTGGACGATACCGAGGACCGCCGCCGCCACCTGAACGGCCGCGCCACCATCGAGACCCTGCTGAAGCTGGGCGCCGTTCCCGTGATCAACGAGAACGACACCGTGGCCACCGCCGAGATTCGCTTTGGCGACAACGACCGCCTGGCCGCCCGCGTGGCGCAGATGATCAGCGCCGACACCCTGATCCTCATGTCCGACATCGACGGCCTCTACACCGCCGACCCGCGCAAGGACCCGGCGGCCAAGCATCTGCCGGTGGTGACCGAGGTGACGCCGGAGATCGAGGCCATGGCGGGGGAACCTCCCGCCGGCTACAGCAGCGGCGGCATGGTCACCAAGATCGCCGCCGCCCGCATCGCCGTGGCCGCCGGCTGCCGCATGGCCATCGTCTCGGGCAAGCGCATGAACCCCCTGGCGGCGCTGGAGAAGACGGCGGAGCAGGGTGGGGCGCTGTGCACCTGGTTCCTGCCGTCGGCCGGCCCCGGCACGGCGCGCAAACGCTGGATTGCAGGGTCACTCAAGCCAGCGGGGACCCTGGTGGTGGATGAGGGCGCGGCCCAGGCCCTGGCCCGGGGCGGCAGCCTGCTGCCCGCCGGCGTGCGCGAGGTCGAAGGGGATTTCCAGCGCGGCGACCTGGTGGCCGTCCGCACCCAGGCCGGCCGCGTCATCGCCCGCGGCCTGGTTGCCTATTCCGCCGAAGATGCCCGCCGCATCCAGGGCCGCCGCAGCGCCGAGATCGAAGCCAGCCTGGGCTGGCGCGGCCGGGACGAGATGATCCACCGGGACGACCTGGCGCTGGGGTGAGTGAGTTACTTCACGCAGGCATATAAAGTTACAAATGGCGTTCCATGGGATAATTTAGGAGAAATAGGCTTTTTGAGCAGGTGAATGTTCTCAAATTTTTCAATGGAAAGCATTCTGAAACCCGAATCTTCCGCCAATTTAACGATTTCATCATCCGTCATAATGTTTGATGGCAGGTAGAGATCAGATCCGTCCTTCTTTTGGAAATATGCTTTGTCTGATATTTCCTTCCGACCTGATCTAAAGCTGTTAGCCCACTCGATAGACGGTGTGGTGTACATGAACATGCCGCCGTGATGTAGGATTGAATTAACTGATTCCCACATATTTCGACCATTATATGGATCTCCGAGGTTCGAAATCACCAAATCAAAATATCTGTTCTTAAAAGGCAACTTCCCAGCGTCGCATAGAACTATATCAATATTCATTGATTTTAGATTCATTGAGTGACTGATCATATTTATATTTAAATCACTAAGAACAACGTGAGATTTTTTGCTAATCTTGATCGGTTTTATTTCTTCAATTATGGACATTCCGCAGCCAATCTCCAAGATTTTACCAAATTCTCCTGGAGTCTCGGAGAGGAAATGGGAAATAAGCCTAATGCCCGCCTCGCGGAAGTTGTGGCAAGTTGGATGGGCAACGGGATCATAGTATTCTAAGCCTATATCGTTATAGCTCATTTAGAGGCCCCGCTTCAGATCGACGAGAATTCGTAGTGAAGAGAATTCATCCTCCATCTCTGCTAATTTTCTCCCAAATGTATCGTTTATATGGTTTTGAAGTTCTTGTGTGATCTCTTCTTTATTGGATTCCATGATATTGCCGTTCAAAAAAGTATCCTTCTCTTCAGAGTCCATAAATATCAAGCCAATTTTTTTTCCGCTATCCGGTGTGAAAATCGGTGCGCACAGATAAGACGGCTTCTTTATAGCATTTTCCGCCTCGTCTTTGTGCATTCCCCAGTCCTTCATTATGATATGAATTTTCTCGTCTTGACTTTTACTATTGTGCGATGGGTTTTGATGAAAAAGGTTCCCAACAACCTGACTGGTTTCTGAGCGCCATATCTTTCCAATAATCCCATATCTATCAGAAAATACGCGACCGGCCGTCTTTTTTTTATTTTTTCTCGGAAAATATTCAACAAGTTGATAGAGATTTGTGCTCGTTATATAGTCTTGAACGTATATTGTGCATCGAAAATTTCCAGTCTCGACACCATTCTGTAAGTACGGCGCGATATGATTATCGACGAAATAAGACATGGTTTCATATATTCTACGCTCGTAGGCGGCGCTCTTGATCTTAATATCTGCGTCTCTCGAGTAGGAGTTTATTGTATCCGCCAATTCCTTTGCGGCCCCCTCGATCTGGCGCTTTACCACATCTCCCAATTCGAACTCAGTTCCGAGAATTTTAATTTTCCGTACAAATCGGAGAATGCCAAACATGAATGTCACTGCAGATTGTGAGTATACAATAGAAATAAAGGCAACTAAAAAAACAAATGGCCATGGAAAAAGAGATTTTATTATATCAGATATATAAGCGACTATATTTATTAAAGATGCTGATATAATATCTCCAAAATAAGATTGGCTATTGACGATATTAAAATCAAAAACATGTCTTGTCGAAACAAATAAAATAAAAAGGAATAATGCCGTGAACATGGATGGGATTATGGTTGATAGAAAGCATTTCTTTAGGTATGAAAGCGCTCTTCTCCAGGCAGACCTTACGGATTGCGTCCCCATACTCCATTCCCTTCATATGGCAGTGAAATTTAAAATATCTTGAATATGTTAGCCCGAATCGCCTTTAAAGTCAGTGGCAAGCTAGCCGAGTCGATTCCTTACCTGGACCCTAACGCGCTCGGCAATTCACGTAAGGATGCGAGCTCGGTATAGGGGTAGGGAATCGGGCCGGACACCATCTCGTGGGCCCAGGTGGTGTGGTAGGGCACGTGGAAACCCTGGCCGCCCAGGGCCGCCACCGGCAGCACGTCGGACTTCAGGGAGTTGCCGGCCATGGCGAAGTCGGCGGGGTCCACGCCGTGGCGGTCCAGCAGACGGCGATAGGTGGCGTCGTCCTTTTCCGACACGATCTCGATGCGGTGGAACAGATCGGCCAGGCCGGAGCGGGCGATCTTGCTTTCCTGGTCGAACAGGTCGCCCTTGGTGATCAGCCACACCTCATGGTCCCGCTCCCGCAGCGTCTCGATGACCTCCACAGCACCATCGATCAACTCCACCGGGTGGGCCAGCATGGCGCGGCCGCGCTGCACCAGCGTCTCGATGGCGATGCCGGGGATGCGCCCCTCGGTCAGTTCCAGGGCGGTCTCGATCATCGACAGGGTGAAACCCTTGATGCCGTAGCCGTAGGTCACCAGGTTGCGCCGCTCCACCAGCAGCAGGCGCTCATCAATGGTGGCTTGGTCCAGGTCGCTGTGGCGCAGCAGCAGGTCGCGGAACTCGGCGTACGAGGTCGAGAACATGGCCTCGTTGTGCCAGAGCGTGTCGTCGCCATCCAAAGCGATCACCCGGGGAGGAAGGGCAGGCATAGTCGGAACTCCAAAGAAACTCAGGCGGCTTGATCGGGGGCCGCGACGGAAGGGGACGATACCCCCGCCGCCCGCATCAAGGCCAGGCAGAGCAGGGATGCGGCCAGGCCGCAGGCGGCGGCGCTGGTCCAGCCCCAATGGCCGGCGAAGGCGGCGAACAGCGGCGGCCCGATAAGGGAGCCGCTGGCGCCGAATTGGGTCAGCAGGCCGTTGGCGGCGGGCAGGCCCCGGTCCGATCCGGCCACGGCGGGCAGCAGGGCGAATGCCAGGCCGGGATAGACGCCGGACAGGGCGTTGAGCGCGACGACCACCCCGGCGGCGGTGGTGAGGTCGGGCGCCGGCCCGAACACCATGAACAGCATAAGGGCCGGCAGGACGATGCTGAGCGCCATCAGGGCGAAGGAGGGGCCCCGCGCCAGGTCCCGCCCGTGGTTGCGGTGGTTCCACCACCCCGCCACCGCGCTGCCCGCCACGGTGGCGAAGGAGGCGACGCCGGTGATCAGGCCGGCGGTGTCGGCGCTGGCGCCGGCCTTGTCCACCAGGAAGGTGGGCAGCATGCCCAGCAGGCCGACCTCGAAGGTGGTGTAGCAGCCGAAGCCCAGGGCCAGGGCCCAGGCCCGCCGGGTGGGGCCGCTGCCGCTGGCACCAGCGCCGCGCACCCGCGCGCCGGCACCCGCCGTCATGGGCAGGGACAGCGCCAGGGCGCCCGCTGCCACCACGCCGCCGCCGAACAGGGCGCCGCGCCAGGTCCACAGCTCCGCCGCCCAGCCGGACAGGATGGCGCCCAGGGCCAGGCCCACGGGCACGAAGCTGCTCCACAGGGCGAGAGCCACGCCGCGCTGGCGCGGGGTCGCCGTCTCCAGGATCAGCATGGGGGCGGCGATGACGGTGGTGAGGTAGCCGGCGCTCTCCACCACCCGCCAGGCGATCAGCGCCGCCGGGCCCTGCGCCAGGCTTTCGCCGATTCCGCCCAGGGCCAGGAGGGCGGTGCCGGCCAGCAGGGCGGGTCGGCGGCCCGCGCGCTGGATCAGCCCGCCTGCGATGCGGCCGAAGCCGGCGCCGCCGATTTCCAGCAGCGAGATCACCAGGGCCGCCACGGTGAGGCTGAGCCCCAGGTCGCGGGAGATGAGGGGGATCAGGGCCGACATCTTGCCCAGTTGGGCGGCGGCGATGACGCCGACACCATAAAACCAGACGATCTTCACCCAGCTTCCGCCCATGATGCCCCCACCCACGACCTGCCCCGCGACAGGCGGGGCACTATTTTTGCCATGACCGGTCGGGGTCCGGCGTGAATAAGATATGCGGCCCCAGGGTGCGGCCGGGATGGCCGGTCCGGGCAGGCAACGGAGGCACCATGGCCAGCATCGCCGCCGTCATCGACACGCTGCCGCGCATCGCCGGGCCGCACCTGGGCCGGTCGTTGCGGTTCTGGCGCACCCTGCGACGCATGAAGCAGAGCCATGCCGGCGAACTGCTGGGCGTCTCCCAGGCCACCGTGTCCCGCTGGGAATCGGGGGCGCTGACGCCCGATGCCGGGGAGCAGGCGGCCATCCGCCAGCTCATGCAGGCCGGGATGGACAGCGCCGCCGACCGGGAGCTGGCGCGGCTGGTGAACAACGCGAACGGGCCGGTGCACCTGGTGTGCGACCTGACCCACCGCCTGCTGGCGGTGTCGGCGCGGCGGGAGCGCGACTTCGGCCGGCCGCGGGCGGAGGTGCTGGGCACCTCGCTCTGGCCCTATGCCAGCGATGAAATCCGGGCGGCGGAGGCCACGCTGGCCGATTGGGGCTGGTTCGAGCCGGCACCGCCGGAATTGGTGATAACGACGCGGGCCAACCGCTCACCCGAGGTGCGCATCTACGCCAGCCGCTTCCGCTGGGTGCGCTTCCAACTGTCGGACGGCAGCTTCGCCCGTCTGGTCGACACCATCGCCTATGATGACTGACGTGCTTGAGACCCAGGGGCCCCAGCGGCCGCCGGCCGCTGTAGGACGCGACCGGGTCCGCCGGACCTTTGTGGGGAGTGCAGCGGACCACAAAGGGAGGACAAGCCAAGTCGGCGGCCGCCGGCGCCCGGCGCTTGAGGTGGAGGGGAAACTAATCCCTTCTTAACAGGAAAATCCCCTGCTCGCCCGACCAGTTGGCGCGCCAGGTGGTGGCGTCGCTGGTCAGTTGGCGGCCGTCATGGTCCAGGATGGCGCTGCGCTCCACCGTCACCCCGCCCAGCTCGGCGCAGAGGGCGGTGAAGTCGGCGATGGTGCAGAAGTGGATGTTGGGCGTTTCCCACCATTGGAAGCCCAGCCGGTCGGTCACCGGCATGCGCCCCGTCAGCAGCAGGGCCAGGCGCACCCGCCAATAGCCGAAATTGGGGAATGAGACGATGACGCGGCGGCCGATGCGCAGCATCTGCAGCAGCACGCCGCGCGGGTCGCGCGTGGCCTGCAGCGTCTGCGACAGGATGACGTAGTCGAAGGCGTCGCTGGGATAGTCCTTCAGGTCGGTATCGGCGTCGCCCTGGATGACGGACAGGCCACGCGACACGCAGGCGCGCACACCGTCCATGCCCAGTTCCATGCCGCGCCCGTCGACACCCTTTTCCCGGGTCAGAAGGTCCAGCAGGGCGCCGTCGCCGCAGCCCACGTCCAGCACGCGGGCGCCCGTGCTGACCATGTCGGCGATGCGGCGCAGGTCGCCGCGGATGTCGGTGCGGGGGGGAATGACCGAAGCGTCCATGGGATCAGACCCGCCGTTTCAGGCCGCGATGGTCGGCGCAGCCGTTGATGAAGCCGCGCATGACCTGATGGAACTCCGGCTCATCCAGCAGGAAGGCGTCGTGGCCCTTGTCCGTCTCGATCTCCACGAAGCTGACATTGGCGGCCACGGCGTTCAGCGCGTGCACCACCGCCCGCGACTCGGACGTGGGGAACAGCCAGTCGCTGGAGAAGCTGGCCAGGCAGAAGCGCACCGGCGTGCCGCGCCCGTTCACGCGGAAGGCCTGGGCCAGCTGGCCGCCGTGTTCCGCCGCCAGGTCGAAATAGTCCATGGCCCGGGTGATGTAGAGATAGCTGTTGGCGTCGAAGCGGTCGACGAAGCTGGCCCCCTGATAGCGCAGATAGCTTTCCACCTGGAAATCGGCGTCGAAGCCGAAGGTGATGGCCTGGCGGCTTTGCAGGTTGCGGCCGAACTTGCGGTGCAGGGCCGCCTCGGACAGATAGGTGATGTGGGCGGCCATGCGGGCCACGGCCAGGCCGCGCGCCGGGTTGGTGTCCGCCCGCTGATAGGCGCCGTCGCGCCAGTCCGGGTCGGCCATTATGGCCTGGCGTCCCACCTCGTGAAAGGCGATGTTCTGCGCCGAATGCCGGGCGGCGGTGGCGATGGGCACGGCGGCGAACACCCGCTCCGGGTGGGCCACCGCCCATTGCAGCACCTGCATGCCGCCCATGGAACCGCCGATGACGCAGAACAACTGGTCGATGCCCAGCGCGTCGATCAGCAGCGTCTGCGCCCGCACCATGTCGCCGATGGTGATGACGGGGAAGTCGATGGCGTAGGGCTGGCCCGTCGCCGGGTTCACGTCGTGCGGCCCGGTCGAGCCCATGCAGCCGCCGATGACATTGCTGCAGATGACGAAGAAGCGGTCGGTGTCCACCGGCTTGCCGGGGCCCACCAGCATCTCCCACCAGCCGGGCTTGCCGGTGATGGGGTGGCGGTCGGCCACGTATTGGTCACCCGTCAGGGCGTGGCACACCAGGATGGCGTTGGACTTGTCGGCGTTCAGGGTGCCGTAGGTCTGGTAGGCCACGGTGAAGGGGCCCAATTGCCCGCCGCCGTCCAGGGGCATGGGCCGGTCGGCCCCCAGCACCATGCGCTTGCCCGGCAGGACCAGGGGGGAGGTGCCGGTATTGTCCGTGCCGGAACTATCCGTGTAGGCAGGCGGGGTGATCATGATGAAGGGGCCTTCGAATCCAGTCTGAATGACTAGGAAGGTGGGGCGTCCCAAGTCAACGTTTTCTTTGATTTTGCGGGGGGCAGGCTCTAAGACTCAGTCGTTTCAGGTCTCAAATCCGAACCCGTCCATGCCCCCTGTGCCCCCCTCTGTTGACGCTTTACGCCGCGAAATCGATGAAATCGATGTGGCGATCCATGACCTCATCATGCGGCGCGCCCGGGTGGTGGAGCGTATCGCCCACTCCAAGGCGGGCGAGAAGGTCTTCATCCGTCCGGGCCGGGAGGCAGGCATCCTGCGGCGCCTGGTGGCCCGCCACCAGGGAAGTGTGCCCGTGGCGGCCATCGTGCGCATCTGGCGGGAGATGATCGCCGCGATGACCCTGATCCAGGGGCCGTTCGCCGTCGCCGTCTATGCGCCCGACGACGACCGTCGCCTGTGGGACATCGCCCGCGACCATTACGGCACCGTCACCCCCTTGGCGCCGGCCAACACCACCCAGGCTGTGCTGCGCGCCCTGGCGGAGGGCCGCGCCACCGTCGGCGTCGTGCCCATGCCGGAGGAGGAGGACACCGACCCCTGGTGGCGCTTCCTCATCAGCGACGACACCAAGACGCCCAAGATCATCGGCCGCCTGCCCTTCTGCCGCCGTCCCGGCCAGAAGGAGGGCGGGGACGCCCTGATCCTGGGCGCCGTCCCGCTGGAGGCGACGGGCCAGGACCACACCCTGCTGGGCGTGGAGCTGTCGCAGGACATGAGCCGCGGCCGCCTGAAGGACATGATCGAGGCCGCCAGCCTGCCCGTGGGCTGGTTCCGCATCTTCCACCTGCCGGGGGGCGGCGGTTCCGTTCACCTGATCGAGGTGGAGGATTTCGTGGATATCGACGACCCGCGCCTGCGGACCCTGGCGGAAAAGCTGGGCGACGCGCTGGTGCGGGCGCTGCCCGTCGGCACCTACGCCCTGCCCATCACGCTGGAAGCCAGGAAGGCCTGATGCGTGTGGCATTTGATCGTGGACGCTCAAATGCCCCCTAAGTCGCCGGGCGCCAGCATCCGCTGGCGGAAATCTCCGGCGCCCGCAGTCGCGGGCTGATGGGGGCAGGCCTTGCGAGTCGTGCTCACACTTCCGCCCGAGTCGCGCCCCGTCGGCGCAGGGCATGCGCCCCCGATTCGCATAAGGCTTTGATAAGACTCACAGCTATCCTTACCTGCGTGCGGGTTTGATCCCGAACCCGCCGCCCGCGAGAAGAAGACCGCCACCGCCTGTCAGAAGGTTACGCCGTACCATGTCCGCACCCGTTCCCAACCCCGGCATTCTCGATATCCATGCCTATGTCGGGGGCGAGGCGCATGCGCCGGGGGCGTCGCGGCTGATCCGTCTGGCCTCCAACGAGGGGGCGCTGGGCCCCAGCCCCAAGGCCATCGCGGCCTATACCGCCGTGGCGGGGCAGATGCACCGCTATCCCGACGGCGGCTCGAAGGCCCTGCGCGCCGGCCTGGGCCGCCGTTTCGGCCTGGATGCGGAGCGCATCGTCTGCGGCAATGGCTCGGACGACGTGTTGCAGTTGCTGACCCGCGCCTACGCCGGCGTGGGCGATGAGGTGCTGCACACCGTCCACGGCTTCGCGATCTATCCCATCAGCGCGCGCTTCGCCGGCGCCACGCCGGTGGCCGCCCCCGAGCGCGACCTGAAGACGGACGTGGACGCCCTGCTGGCCCGCGTCACGCCCCGCACCCGCGTGATCTTCATCGCCAACCCCAACAACCCCACCGGCAGCTATCTGAACAAGGATGAGCTGCGGCGCCTGCACGCGGGGCTGCCGGAGAACGTGCTGCTGGTCATCGACGCGGCCTATGCCGAGTATGTCGACGCGCCGGACTATACCGATGGCGCCGATCTGGTCGACGAATTCAGCAACGTCGTCATGACCCGCACCTTCTCCAAGATTTTCGCCTTGGGCGGTCTGCGCCTCGGCTGGGCCTATTGCCCGGCCGCTGTCGCGGATGTGCTGAACCGGGTGCGCGGCCCCTTCAACGTGGCGTCCAGCGCCCAGGCCGCCGGCCTGGCGGCGCTGGAGGATGTGGAGTTCCTGGAGCGGAGCCGCCGGCACAACACCCAGGTGCGCGGCTGGTTCGTGGAGCAGGTGCGGGCCCTGGGCCTGGTGGTCCATCCCTCCGTCGCCAATTTCGTCCTGATCTCCTTCGCGGAGCAGGCGGGCGAACGCGCCGACGCGGAGGGTGCGCGCCAGCTGCTGAAATCGCGCGGCATCCTGGTGCGGCAGGTAGGCTCCTACGGCCTGCCGCATTGCCTGCGCGTCACCATCGGGCTGGAGGATGAGATGCGGGCGGTGGTCGACGGCCTGGCGGACTGGGTGAACGGCAAATGAGCGCCCCCGAAACCATTCCCGGCACGCCCGACACCCCGCTGTACGACCGCGTCTGTGTCATTGGCCTGGGGCTCATCGGTTCCTCCCTGCTGCGCTGCCTGATGGCGGATCGCGGCCTGGCGGGGGAAGTGGTGGCCTGCGACCGGTCGGACGCCGTTTGCGCCCGCGTGGCGGAACTCGCCATCGCCGACCGGGTGGAAAACGACGCGACCCTGGCCGTGGCCGGTGCCGACCTGGTGGTGCTGTGCACCCCCGTGGGCGCCTATGCCGACGTGGCGGCCCTGATTGGCCCGCACCTGGCGCCTGGCAGCACGCTCAGTGACGTCGGCTCCGTCAAGCAGGCGGTGGTGCGCGACGTTTCGCCCCATGTGCCCGACGGCGTGCATTTCGTGCCCGGCCATCCCCTGGCCGGCACCGAGCATTCCGGCCCGGACGCCGGCTTCAAGGAGCTGTTCCGCGGCCGCTGGCTGATCCTGACGCCGCCGCCGGGCACGGACGCGGCGGCGGTCGACCGGCTGGGCCGGCTGTGGGCCGCCTGCGGCTCACAGATCGAGGTCATGGACGCCAGCCACCATGACCAGGTGCTGGCCATCACCAGCCATCTGCCGCACCTGATCGCCTATACCATCGTCGGCACGGCCACGGACCTGGAGGAGACGACGAAGTCGGAGGTGATCCGTTTCTCCGCCTCCGGCTTCCGCGACTTCACCCGCATCGCGGCGTCGGACCCCGTCATGTGGCGCGACATCTTCCTGAACAACCGCGAGGCGGTGCTGGAGATGATCCAGCGCTTCACCGAGGATTTGACAGCCCTGCAACGCGCCATCCGCTGGGGAGAGGGGGACAAGCTGTTCGACCTGTTCACCCGCACCCGCGCCATCCGCCGGTCCATCATCGACGCCAAGCAGGCTTGATCGGTTCGTTTGCCTCAAGCGCCGGCGGGGCATCCGCCCCTTGGCTTATCCTCGCTGCGCCCTTCGGTACTCGCTACGGCGGACGCGGTCGCGTCCTTGTCGCTGCGCTCCGGTGAAACTGCGAGGGGGCTGGCCCATGATCCGACCTGGTTCAGCGCCAGGCGATGTCGGGGTAATGGCCCACGGTCAGCGGGCCGATCTGCAGCTTGTGGTTCTGCATCGTGATGGGCAGCTTCAGGGTGGGGGCGCCGCCGTCGGCCTTGGGCTTGGCCAGCAAGGCCACGCCCAGGTGGGCCCATTGGGCCTGGTTGCCGTGGAGGCTACCGCCGTCCTGCAGCGCGTCCACCAGGTTGTCCAGGCCCGAAAGCTCGGCCGTGCCCGATCCCTGGGGCTGCAGGCTGGTGTCCAGCGCCAGGGTGGCGTTGGCCGCCAGGTGCAAGTCGCCCCAATCCAGCTTCAGGCTGTCCAGTTCCACCGTTCCGCCCGCCTTGGACCAGGGCGCCACCGCTTCCGCCGTGGGGGCGGCGGGCAGGGGACCTTGCACCCGGGCGGACAGCACCAGACGTTGCAGCTTGGTGCCCAGGCTGCGCACTGGCGGCACCGTCATGTTGGTGATGTCCAGCCGCAGGCCCAGCCCCGTGCCGGTATGATCGGCGGGTGGGGTCGCGGGCCGTTCCACCGTGATGGACAGGCCTTCGATGGGATAGCTGCCGGCCGGCACCAGGCTGGCCGGTGGCGGCGCGCCGGCGGCGTCTCCCTCCGGCGCCGGCAGGGCGGCGGCGGTCAGGGTGGCGTGGCTCAGGTTCACCTGCACCGTGCGCGGGGTGCCGGCGCCGAGGTCCAGGGCGACACGGCCCCCGACGATGGCGGCGGTGGCGTCCAGGGCCGGTCGCACGCCCTCATGTGGCAGGCTGGCGTGGCCGCCCTTGGGCAGGGTCAGGACGACATCGTCCAGGCGCCAGATGGGGGCGGAGGCCCTGACCGTGTCGGCGGACCAGCTGAGCCCATCCGGCTTTTCCACCTTCACGTCGGTGGCGGTGATGGCGATGCTGAGGGGAAAGCCGCCCAGCGTCGGCGGCTGATAGGTGATGGTGGCGCCCCCGGTCCGGGCCAGGTCGGCGCTGTGGTCCAGCAGGGTCAACAGCCGGGTCGCCATGCGGTGCCACCACACGGCATAGCCGGTGACCAGGACCAGCACCAGGAACAGGACAAGCGTCAGGGGACGGATACGCATGGGAAATCCCGAAAGGCGGCGGCCGGGGCTGGCCGCCGGGGCGATGAGGCCATGGCCCGGGTGGGCTTGGCAAGGGCGGCGCCGTCGCGGCGGCCTTCAGTCATAGATCGGCATCATGCGGCCGGAATGCCAGCCTCCGTCCTTATGCCGGCAGTTGACGGCGGGGGCCTAAGCCGTCCAGGCTCAGGGTGTGTCCCTGTTTCCCCTGCCTGGCATGCCGGCCTTGTCCTCATCGTCTTCTGAAATCGCCGCTCCCTACCGTGCCATCGGCGTCGCCGCTGGTGCTGATATCTGGGTCTTCGGATATGGTTCCCTGATGTGGAACCCCGGTTTCCCCTTTGAGGAGCGGCGGCGCGCCACCGTGCGGGGATGGCATAGGGGCTTCAGCGTCTATTCCTTCCTTCATCGCGGCACCCGCGCCTGCCCCGGTGCCGTGCTGGGGCTGGACCGGGGCGGCGCCTGCCGCGGCATCGCCTACCGTGTGACGGCGGCCCATGCGCCTGGCGTCCTGGACTATCTGTGGGAGCGGGAGATGCCGAACGAGGTCTATGAGCCGCGACTGCTGACCGCCGCCTTGGACAATGGCGCGCGCGTTGCCGCCCTGGCCTTCACCGTGCTGCGTGGGCATGAGCAATATTGCGGCCGCCTGCCCCCGGACGAGGTCGCCCGCCTCATCCGCCAGGGCGTGGGCGAGAGCGGGCGCAACGTGGATTATCTGGTCAACACGGTGCTGCACCTGCACGAACTGGGCATCCGCGACCGTAACCTGGAAGGGCTGGTGGAACGGGTAATTGGTCAAGGAATTGATGTTAATCTTCAATAGGGTATCATCGGCCCGATGAGATAAACGGCTTCAGTTGGCGATGAGGGTGCGGTGTCGATAATGGCGCCGCCACCAGGGTCCAATTCCCAGGCATATTCTTTGCCGTCACTGGTTACTAGGTGACCTTTAGCAGAGCATTGTGTAATCGTTGATGTTTCCATGAAGCTGGATTGTTTAACCTCTTTTGCTTTCTTAATCCAATTGAAGACCATCTTATTTGTTGGTTTGAATCTTGAGCAGGCTTCTTTGCTTAGGTAGCTCGGTATTTGTTCTTGATAAATTCCAGTTTCCTCGACCATAACTGACTTTACGGAAAATGACTTTGGTTTGCAGTTTCCAGTCGTGGAAATGGAGAATATAGATAAGGCAATTACGCAAATTTTATTATTTACCATTTTGCGGTCTCCGCCTCGTGAGTGCTCTTGTAGGAGACATCTGGGTGGCGCCAAATCTCTGTTGGCGGCAATCTAAATCTGATGGATATTTCCGAAACGAGCCATTTTAAAGAGTCGTTTTGTTGCTGTGTCGCTGGCTCGTAGTGCGCATCTTTTGATTTATCGATAGTGCTACCTACTAGTTCGATTCCTATCGCATCATCATTCATAGGAAATCTATCGGGAAAGTTCTTTTCCTTCTCGATTCGATGGACGGTCATCGCGTTCCACGGCCTAGAGGTTAATGCTTTAGTTTCTACCTCTGGGCAACTCAAAGTTAAAATACATCTGGGCTTCAATATTCCAACATGCCACAGTTTCCAGGTAACAGAAGCCGTCTGATAGATGGTGCCATCTTTGTCTATTAAGAAATGAGCCCCGTTTGGGTCGGCTGATTTGTAGCTATTGAAGGTGGATTGAGCGGATGGGCTCGCGGTTTGATGAACTATTATTCCATGGATAACAGATATCAAGCCGTGCTTGAGATTAAAGAATGGCGTTTTCTTTACTCGGGGGTCTATGACCCACCCATCGTCGTCTATCACCATCTTTAACATTCCCTAAAAAATCAGGTTGGGAAATGCTACCTAGGGTCGCTCGCCCAGATGGCAAGGCGCATCGGAATAAGTAAGCCTTCGGACCAGGAGATGACCTGCCTAAGCGCTTCGAAGGAACAGCACCCGGGTGTCGCCATAGCGGCGGTCGTCCAGTTCCTCGAACCCCGGCGGCGCCTCGAACGGGTCGTCGCCGCCGATCTCCACCACGCAAAGGGCCTCAGGGGCCAACCAGCCGGCGGCCGACAGGCCCTCCAGGGCGCGGGGTGCCAGTCCCTGGCCATAGGGCGGGTCCAGGAACACCAGGGCGGCCGCCTGTGCGTTCACGGAGGGGGGCTTGGGCTTGGCGGCGTCGCCCTGGACGAACTGGCAACGGCCGGTTTCCTTGAGCGTGGCGGCGTTGGCCCGCGCCAGCTCCAGGGAGGCGCGGCTGACGTCCAGGAACAAGGCGGCCTCCGCGCCGCGCGACAGCGCCTCCAGGCCTAAGGCGCCGGTGCCGCAAAAGGCATCCAGCACCACGCGGCCTTCCACCGTTGGGCCGCCGTCGGTGAAGAAGTCGCCATGCTCCAGGATGTTGAACAGGGCTTGGCGCGTGCGGTCGCTGGTGGGCCGCACGTCCCGGCCGCTGGGCGCCGCCAGGGCCCGCCCGCGATGCCGGCCGCCGACGATGCGCATCAGGTCTTCTTGCCCTTGGGCGCCGGCTTGCCCTTAGGGGCCGGGCGAGCGGGTTTCGGGCCAGCCGATTTGGCGGGCGTGGCCTTGGCGGGGGCTGCCTTGCCGGCGCGCGGGGCCGCCTTGGCGTCACCCCGCTTGGCACCGTCCTGTTTGGCGTCTTGGCGTTTGGCGGACGCGCGCTTGGCGGGGGCGCGGCTGTCGACACGCTCCCCCAGGCTGGGCGCGGTGCGGGCCACAGCGGCCTTGCGCGGGCGGCGGGCAGCGGGCCTGTCCTCGTCATCGTCCGGCGTGCCGTCCAGCGCCCGGTCCAGGGCGTGGGCCAGCGCGCGCGCCTTGTCGGCGGCGCTGTTGCCGGTCGATGGCGGGCGCCGGGTGCGCGTGGCCGCGTCCGCTTGGGCCGAAGGACGCTCAATTGAGGGGCGCTCCACCGAGGGCCGGGAGGGTGAGCGGGCCGGGCGGGGCGCCTCGGCCACGTCCTCGCGGCGGGACCGGGCCGGCGCGGCCTTCGTTGTCGCGGCCTTCGCCGGTGACTTCCCCGACGGGGCGGGCTTGGCCTTGGGCGCCTTGTCGAAGCGCAGGGCGGGTACCTCCGCCGCCGCGGCCTTCGTGGCGCGGGCCTCCTTGCGATCCTGGGCGCTGTCCTTGGGGAAGAAATCGGGCAACTGGTCGCGCAGCACACGGCGCGGCACTTCCTCCACCTCGCCCTTTTCCAGCTTGCCCAGCTGGAAGGGTCCGTAGGCGATGCGGATCAGCCGGTTCACCGTCAGGCCCAGATGCTCCAGCACCTTGCGGATCTCACGGTTCTTGCCCTCGCGCAGGGTCATGGTCAGCCAGGCGTTGCTGCCTTGCTCGCGGTCCAGCACGGCCTCGATGGGGCCGTACTCGATGCCGTCGACGAAGATGCCCTCGGCCAGCTTGGCCAGCTTGGCGGTGTCCGGCGTGCCATGCACGCGCACGCGGTAGCGGCGCGGCCAGGCGGTGGACGGCAGTTCCAGGTGCCGCGCCAGCTCCCCGTCATTGGTCAGCAGCAGCAGGCCCTCGGTGTTCAAATCCAGCCGGCCGACGCTGATGACGCGCGGCATGCCGTCGGGCAGCCGGTCGAACACCGTGGCGCGGGCCAGTTCGTCCCGGGCGGTTGTCACCAGCCCGGCGGGCTTGTGATAGCGCCAAACGCGCGTCGGCTCCTGTTCCGGCAGCACCTGGCCGTCAACGACGATGCGGTCGCCGGGCCGCACGTTCACGCCGGGCGAGGTCAGCACCTGGCCGTTCACGGCCACGCGGCCATCGGCGATCCAGCGCTCGGCATCGCGGCGGGAGCACAGGCCGGCACGCGCCAGCCGCTTGGCGATGCGCTCACCGTCCTTGGGGGCGCCGGCCTGGTCGGCCGCGGATTTCTGGGGGGATTTGGTATCGGGCATGCGGCGGACTGTATGCGCGCCCAGCCGCCTTGCCAAGCGCCACACGGCGCTGGCCCAAGCCGGTGGGGCCCCCGTCTGGGGCATGGCTGATGGCGGTCGGCGGGATTAGCGACTGGGGCTGTCCACCGTCTCAATCGCCAGGATGGCCTGCTTGCGAAACGCCAATGGTTCGGCGATCCCTGCAATGGGGGTTGGGGTGCCGGCGACGCCGCGAATGATGACAGTGCCGTAATTCAGCAAACGTCCGGGAATGCTCTGCTCAACATGGAAGCTTTCGACCTTGGACAAGTTCAATTCCACCGTGGTTCGGCGAATGATCCCCTGCTTGACGATGACGCGCTTGGTCGTCACGGCCAACTCCGTCGTCTTGGCGTGGAACCAGGCTCGAGCCAGGTCGGTGACACCGCCAAACGCCGCTATGGCACCGAGGATCGTAAGGATGGGCCGAGTGCCCGGATCCGTAGCCAGAAAAGCCATGATGGCGGCGCCCGCCAGGAAAAAGCTCGGCTTCGCATAGATGATCCAATGGATGCGCCCCACCGCAAACACGGCTTCCCCTGGCATCAGGTTGCTCGCTACGTAGCTCAAAATTGTTCCCGCCATGGTTGTTGTGCTGACACCATAGCGAAGGATGCGGACCCCGACGATAGGCAGACGCCATAGCTTGATTCGGAAATGATCATTTCCTATCATGCCGCCATGACCGCTCCATCCCATCCCCGCCTTACCGGGCCCCGCCGTCCCGGGCCCGGCCGTCCGCGCGAATTCGACACCGACCTGGCGCTGGACCGCGCCATCGCGGTGTTCAGTGAGCGCGGCTATCAGGGTGCCGCCATCAGCGACCTGACCCAGGCCCTGGGCCTGACCGCCGGCAGCCTGTACAAGGCCTTCACCGACAAGCGCGGTCTGTTCCTGGCCGCCTTCGACCGCTATGTGGCCGTGCGGACAGAGCGATTGCGCGCCGCGCTGGAGGGCGCCCCCACCGGTCGGGCCAAGATCAAGGCGGTCTTGGATTTCTATGCCGACAGCAGCCATGGGGCGGACGGTCGCCGGGGCTGCCTGGTGGTGGCCGGCGCCGTGGACCTCGCCACCGCCGATCCAGAGGTCGCGGCCCGGGTGACCGGCGCGCTGCACCTGAACGAGGACCGGCTGGCTGGCTTTGTCGCCGAAGGACAGGCCGATGGCACCGTCGCCCCGCATCTTGATCCCATGGCCACCGCCCGGCTGCTGCTGTGCGTGCTGCAGGGGATGCGCGTCGTCGGCAAGACGGGGCGGGACCGCGTGGAAATGGCGCCCCTGGCGGACAACGCCTTGAAACTGCTGGATTGAAGGCGGCCCGCCATTGCCGCCGCATTGACGGCCATCCAATTAGGAAATGGTCATTCCCAAAATTAGGAGAGAAGCCCATGGAACCCTTCAACGCCCATCGCTTCTGGCAACGCTTCCGACACGGCCTGGTGACCGCCAACGGTGTGCGCCTGCATTATGTCGAGGGTGGGCCGGACCGGCAGGGGCCGCCGGTGCTGTTGATCCCGGGGTGGCCGCAAAGCTGGTACGCCTGGCGTCATGTCATGCCCTTGCTGGCCGACGCCGGGCGGCGGGTCATCGCCGTGGATCCCCGCGGCTTCGGCGAGTCGGACCGGCCGGCGGGCGGGTATGATTTGGGCACGGCGGCGGCCGACATGCATGGCTTGGCCGCCGCCCTGGGCCTTCTGACGGAGGGTCCCCTTGACGTGGTGGGCCATGATGTCGGCACCTGGATCGGCCACGCCTATGCCGCCGACTGGCCCGGGGATGTGCGGCGCCTGGCCCTGGTGGATGCCGCCCTGCCGGGCATCACGTCCCCGCCGCCGCCCGGTATCCCGTCGGACGAGGCCAATGCCCGCACTTGGCACTTCGCCTTCAACCGCCTGGACGACCTGCCGGAACTGCTGATCCAGGGGCGGGAGCGTGCCTACCTCAGCCACCTGTTCAACGCCAAGGCCCAGCGGCGCTGGGCCATCGGGCCGGCCGACCTGGACGAGTACGTGCGGGTGCTGTCCCTGCCGGGCGCCCTGCGCGCCACCTTCGCCTATTATCGCGAGGTGTTCCGGCCGGAAGAACTGGCGCGGGCGAAGGCGCGGGCGGGGAAGGGGCTGGCGCTGCCCATCCTGGCCGTGGGGGCCCGGACCGGCGTGGGAACCATGCTGGCCGATACCCTGCGCGGCCACGCCGCCGACGTGCGGGCCCAGGTGCTGGACTGCGGCCATTATGTGCCCGAGGAGGCACCGGACGAACTGGCGGCCCTGCTGGTCGATTTCCTCGCCGGATGACAGATGCGTCGCCCGCCCGCTTGACGCCGTGCGCGGCGCTGCCCCACGCTGGGGACATGCTGTCGTCCCCGCTTGAGACCGAGCCCGACCTGTCCCCCATGGAGCGCGCCTTCGCCGAGGCGGCGTCGGCCGCCGCGCGGGGGGAGGTGCCGGTGGGTGCCGTCATCGTCGACCCCGCCACCGGGGCGGTGCTGGCCGCCGCCTCCAACCGCACGGAGGAACTGGCCGACCCCACGGCGCATGCCGAGGTGCTGGCCATCCGTGCCGCCTGCGCCGCCGTGGGGCAGCCGCGCCTGCCGGGCCTGGATCTCTATGTGACGCTGGAGCCGTGCGCCCTCTGTGCCGCCGCCATCAGCTTCGCCCGGCTGCGGCGCGTCTATTTTGGCGCCTACGATCCCAAGGGCGGGGCGGTGGAGCACGGCCCCCGCTTCTTCAGCCAGCCGACCTGCCATCATGCGCCCGACACCTACGGCGGGCTGCAGGAGCGGCGGGCGGGCGCCCTGCTGCGGGATTTCTTCAAGGATCGCCGATAGGGGATCGCCGCTGACCATAGCAAGACGACACCAAGGGGGACGGGAACCGCATGCCGCTCTACCGCGACGACTACGGCGCCTTCTATTGGTCCTTGCGCGGCGACGTCACGGGCGAGGTGGTGCGCGACACGCCGTTCCATAAGGACGCGGGCATGCGGGCCCAACGGGTGCGCCCAGGCCAGGAGGGGCGCATCCTGTGGACGGTGCGCGGCGTCCTGGCCCTGTTGGCGCTAGAGGCGCTGGCCCTGGTGGCGCTGGCGGTGGGGTTGGGGGATGTCCTGGCGGGCTGGCCCCTGGCGCTGGCCTTGAACGCCTTCCTGCCCATCACCGTCATGGCCGGGCTGGCGGTGTCGGTTCTGGTCCCGCTGTCCTGTGAATGGACCACGGTGCGCTATCCCCTCCGCATCGTCTATGGTCAGGCGGCCAGCCTGTTGCTGGCGCCGCTGCTGCCCATCCTGGCGCTGGCGCTGCATTTCCTGGCCATGGCCCTCACGCTGGGGCTGCACCCGCAGGCCATGAAGGGGATGCTGGTCGTTCTGCGCGGCGCCGATGTCTGGGAATGGGGAATGCTGGCGGTGGCCGTTACCGGCTTGCTGGCGCTGGCCGGGTGGCAAGTCCGCCAATGCTGGATCGCCTGGCGGGCGTCCCGCCGCCGCCCGCCGCCGCGCATCCTCGGCCTGAGGGTGGCGGCGTCACGGGAACAGCGGCGGGACCGCACCGGGTCTTAAGCCTCCGGCGTCGCCGCCGGCGCGGTTTCCGTGGCCGCCTCTTCGGCCTTCGGGGCCTCTTCAGCCGTCGTCTGGGCGGCGGCCTTCTCGGCGCGGTAGGTGTCGAAGGCGATCTTCACCGACCGGGCGGCCTCGCTGTCCGGGTAGGCGGCCGCCCACTGGTCGGCGCGGTCGGCGGCGGCGTCGCCATTGCCCATCTGCGCCATGACCGTCAGGGCGCGGGCGTAGAACTGCTGCGGCACCGGGTGGGCCGGCGTGGTCTGCACCAGCACCCAGATGATCTGGGCGGCCTCTTCGGCGCGGCCCATGGCAATCAGGGTGTCGGCCAGGGCCAGGCGGGCATCGCCCTGGGACGGGTCCAGGGTGGCGCAGGCGTGGAATTCCGCCGCGGCCGCGTCCAGGCGGCCGGTGTTGCGCAGCACCAGGCCCAGGTTGAAGCGGGTCTCGGCCCGGTTCGGGTCCAGTTCCAGCGTGCGGCGCCAGGCGTCCTCCGCCCCGGCCAGGTCGTTCTTCTGGCCGGAGGCCACGCCCAGGGCGTGCCAGGCCTCGGTGAACTGCGGGTTCAGTTCCACCGCGCGGCGGAAGCTTTCCAGCGCCTCATCCACCTTGCCCTGGGCCAGCAGGGCCATGCCCAGGTTCTGGTAGGGCGGCGGGTGGTTGGGGTTCAGCGACCGCGCCTTCTTCAGCGCCGTCACCGCCTCTTCCAGCTTGCCCAGGCCCTGCAGCACGGCGCCCAGGTTGGACCAGGCGACGCGGATTTCCGGGACGGAGGCGTAGATGCGGATGATGGCGCGGTAGGCGTTCTCCGCCTCCTTCAGCCGGCCCTGGCGGTGCAGGTCGGCGGCCACGCGCATGTCGTTGACGAAGGGCGCGCCGGCATTGGCGTCCTTGGAGATTTCCGCGATGCGGCGGCGGCGGTCCTGGCGATTCATGATCTCGTGTCCCTAAAAACGGCGGGGCCCCGTGCTGGGGCGCCGGCCTTATCCCTGCTTCTGTTCCCGTTCGGCCTTTTCGCGTTCAAGCGCGCGCCAGCCGATGTCCCGCCGGCAGAACCCCTCGGGCCAGCGGATGCGGTCCACCGCCTGGTAGGCCAGGGCCTGCGCCTCGGCCACCGACTTACCGATGGCCGTCACGCCCAGGACCCGGCCGCCGTTGGCCAGCACGCGGTCGCCATCAGCCTTTGTCCCGGCATGGAAGACGGTGACCCCGTCGACCTTGCCCGCGTCCTCCAGCCCCCCGATGACGGTGTTCTTCACATAATCACCCGGATAGCCCTGGGCCGCCATCACCACGCACAGGGCGGGGTCATCGTGCCAGCGCACATCCACGTGGTCCAACTGCCCGTCGCAGGTGGCCAGCAGCAGCGGCACGATGTCGGACTTCAGGCGGCGCATCAGCACCTGGCATTCCGGGTCGCCGAAGCGCGCGTTGAATTCGATCAGGCGCGGCTTGGGTCCTTCCGGGCTCGCAACGATCATCAGCCCGGCGAACAGCACACCGGTGAAGGGCTTGCCCTCCGCCGCCATGCCCTTGACCGTGGGTTCCACGATCTCGCGCATCACCCGGTCCTGCAGCGCGGGCGTCAGGACGGGGGCGGGGGAATAGGCGCCCATGCCGCCGGTGTTGGGGCCCTGGTCGTTGTCGAATACCCGCTTGTGGTCCTGCGCCCCCACCAGGGGCAGGGCGTGGGTGCCGTCGCACAGGGCGAAGAAGCTGGCCTCTTCCCCATCCATGAACTCCTCGACCACCACCTCGGCGCCGGCGCTGCCGAAGCGGCCATGCAGCATGGCGTCGTCGATGGCGGCATGCGCCTCTTCCAGGGTCATGGCGATGACCACGCCCTTACCGGCGGCCAGACCGTCGGCCTTGACCACGATGGGCGCACCCTGCTCGGTGGCATAGGCCTTGGCGGCGGCGGCATCGGTGAAGCGCCGGTAGGCGGCCGTAGGCACGCCGTACTTGGCGCAGATGTCCTTCATGAAGCCCTTGGAGCCTTCCAGGGCGGCGGCGGCCTGGCTGGGGCCGAAGGCCTTGATGCCAGCGGCGGTCAGCCGGTCCACCAGGCCCAGCACCAGCGGCTGCTCCGGCCCCACCACCACCAGGTCCACGGCGTTGGCCGTGGCGAAGGCCACCAGGGCGTCCACGTCGTCGGCCTTGATGTCCACGCAGCTCGCCACGTCGCGGATGCCGGCGTTGCCGGGCGCGCACCACAGCGTGCCGCACAGGGGGGAGGCTGAGATCGCCCAGCACAGCGCATGCTCCCGCCCGCCGGATCCGACCACCAGGATCTTCATCGCCTCTACCCCCGATCACGATTCCATCTGTTGAGCGGGTGCTTGTATCATGCCCGCGCCATGACTCAAGACTTCCCCGACTCACCCCCGCCCTCCGCCGCCGATCTCGGCTATGCCGGCGCCACGCCCGTGGCCGGCGGCAACCTGCCGGAACTCAGCGTTTCCGACCTGTCGCGCGCCCTGAAGCGCACGGTGGAGGAGACGTTCGGCTATGTCCGCGTGCGCGGCGAGGTCAGCCAGCCCAAGCGCGTCTCCTCCGGCCATCTGTACCTGCGCCTGAAGGACGACCAGGCGGTGATCGAGGCCGTGTGCTGGAAGGGCACGGTCATGCGCCTGGCCGTGAAGCCGGAAGACGGGATGGAGGTGGTGTGCACCGGCCGCCTGACGACATACCCCGGTCGCTCGCAATACCAGCTGATCATCGAAACCATGGAGCTGGCGGGCGAGGGCGCGCTGCTCAAGATGCTGGAGGAGCGCAAGCGCCGGCTGGCGGCGGAGGGGCTGTTCGATGCCCAGCGCAAGCGGCCGCTGCCCTTCCTGCCCCGCGTCATCGGCGTGGTGACCTCCCCCACCGGCGCCGTCATCCGCGACATCCTGCACCGCCTGGCCGACCGCTTCCCCCGCCATGTCCTGCTGTGGCCGGTGGCGGTGCAGGGCGAGCAGGCGGCGCCCCAGGTGGCCCGCGCCATCCAGGGCTTCAACGCCATCGCCCCCGGCGGCCCCGTGCCCCGGCCCGACCTGCTGATCGTGGCGCGCGGTGGCGGCAGCCTGGAAGACCTGATGCCCTTCAACGAGGAGATCGTGGTGCGGGCGGCGGCGGCCAGCCAGATCCCGCTGATCTCCGCCGTGGGGCATGAGACCGACACGACGCTGATCGATTTCGCCTCCGACCGCCGGGCGCCCACGCCCACCGCCGCCGCCGAAATGGCGGTGCCGGTGCGGGCCGAGCTGATGGCCCAGGTCATGGAATGCGGCCGCCGGCTGGAGGGCACGGCCAACCGCCTGTTGGCCGAGCGCCGCAATCGGGTGGAGGGGCTGGCGCGCGGCCTGGGCGACCCCCGCGCCCTGCTGGAAGGGTGCGCCCAGCGCCTGGACGACCGGGGGGAGCGCCTGGCCCTGTCCATGACCGGCCTGATCCGCCGCCATCGCACGGAGGTGGCCAAGCTGGGTGCCGGCCTGCGCCATCCGGCCCAGGTGCTGGGCCTGGCCTACGCCCGCCTGGATATCGCCAGCCGTGGCCTTTCGGGCGGGGTGACCCGCCTGCTCACCGACCGCACCACCCGCGCCCAGACCCTGGCCCAGCGCCTGACGCCCCAGCCGCTGGTGCGCCGGGCGGAGGAAGGGGGCGTCCGCCTGGCCGATCTCGGCCGCCGCCTGGACGCCAGTTTCGGCCGCGCCGTGGCCGACGGCGCCCGCCGCCTGGAAGGCCAGGCCAAGCTGCTGGAGACGCTGTCCTACCGGGGGGTGCTGGCCCGGGGTTTCGCCCTGGTCACCACCGCCGACGGCCACCCCGTGACCAAGGCGGCGGATGCCCCCGCCGGCGGTCGCGTGCGCGTGGAGTTCATTGATGGCGCGGTGGGCGCCACGCTCGATGGGGAAGGGGCCCCGGCGCCTGTTCCAACACCGGCCCCGCCGCGCGAGTCGGCTCCCCCGCCCAAGCCGCGCGCGTCGGCCCGGCCCGGGGGCCAGGGCAGCCTGTTCTGAGCAGGGGGCGGGCAGCCCCCTATTTCGGCCATCTCCGGTGGGTCCATAGCCATTGGCCAGGGTTGTCCAGCACCCACCGCTCCAGCAGCTGGTTCACCGCCACGGTGATGGCGCGGATGTCGGCCGGCCGGTCGCCGGTGGGGGCGGGCAGATCCATCGGGGGGAACGCCTCGATGCGGAAGCGGGCGCCCTTGGCCTTGCGTGTCACCCGCACCGGCACGACCACGGCGCCGTGGCGCACCACCACGTCGCCGGCGATGGTGCCGGTCATGGCATCCCGTCCCAGGAAGGGGACGGCGATGCCCTCGTTCAGCTTCTGATCGGCCAGGATGCCCAGGATGCCGCCTGCGCGCATGGCGGCCAGGATGCCCTTGGCCGAGGCGCGGCCCTTGGGCACCAGGGTGGTGCCCAGTTCACCCCGCGCCTCCGCCAGCAGCTTGTCGACCGAGGGGTTGTTGGGCGCGCGATAGATGGCGGTCATGGTGGTGCCGCACTTGAACACGGTCATGGCCACCAGTTCCCAATTGCCGAAATGGCCGGTCAGGATGACGCCCGGCTTGCCGTCGGTGACCAGGCCGCGCACGTGCTCCGCCCCGATCAGCTCCACCCGCTGCTCCCACTCGCGCGAGATGGTCTTCAGGTGCGGATATTCGGCCAGGGTGCGGCACAGGTTGTCCCAGGATTCGCTGGCCACGCGCCGGCGCGCCGCCTCGTCCAGCTGGGGCATGGCCTGTTCCAGGTTGCGCAGCACCTTGGCGTTGCCGCCCAGCCGGGGGCCCAGGGTGCGCCCAACCCAGCCGCCGAAGTCCGACGCCACGTCGGCGGGCAACAGGCCCAGCAGGCGGAACAGGGCGCGGATGCCCGCCGCCTCGATGGCGTAGCGCAGGGAGGAAGGCTGGGTACCGTGCTCGGCCATGGATGCTCCCGCTGGCGGGCCCGCATGGCGATGGGCCGACCGTCCTGGAAAGGATGGGGTGACGAAACCCCTCCGAACCTGCGGGCGGCGGAAAACTCCGAGGCGGACGAAGACGGGTGCCCCGGTCCCCATATCCGGCGGCGCTACAGCTATCGGGCGCTTTTCGTCGCGGGTCAAGCGTGGCGGCTATCGCTCAAGGGGCCAAGGCCTAATCGGGCCAACGGTTATGGGTCCACATCCATTGGCCGGGGTGGGCGCGCACCCACTCCTCCAGCAGGGCGTTGACCCGGACCATGCCGGCGCGGGTGTCGGCAGCGCGGTCACCGGTCTTTTCCAGCGCCACGGGGGCCATGGCCTCGATGCGGAAGCGGCTGCCCCTGGTGTCCAGCCGCGTCACCTGGATGGGGACGATGGGCGCGTCGTAGCGCAGGGCCAGGTCGGCGGTGAAGGTGCCGGTCATGGCGTTCCGCCCCAGGAACGGCACGGGGATGCCCTCGTTCAGCTTCTGGTCGGGCAGCACCCCGATATGGCCGCCGCTGCGGATGGTGGCCATCATGCCCCGCGCGGCGTCGCGGCCCTTGGGCACCAGGAAGCCTTGCAGCGGCCCTCGTGCCTTGGCCAATAGCCGGTCGACCCAGCGGTTGTTGGGCGCGCGGTAGACGATGGTCAGCGGCAAGTCCAGCTTGTGGCAGGCCAGGGCCGCCAGTTCCCAGTTGGCCAGGTGGGCCGTGACGCAGATGCCGGGCTTGCCGTCGTCGCGCAGGGCCCGCAGATGCTCCGCCCCCACCATCTCCACCCGCGTGTCCCAATCGCGGGATATGGTTTTGATGTGGGGATATTCGGCCAGGGTGCGGCCCAGGTTTTCCCAGGATTGCCGGGCGACGTCCCGGCGCTCCCGCGCCGTCAGGTGGGGCATCGCCCATTCCAGCCGGCGCAGCACCTTGGCATGGACGGGCAGCCAGGGCCCCAGGGTGCGGCCCACCCACCCGCCCAGCGCCGATGCCGCGTCCAGGGACAGCAGGCTCAGCACGCCGTAGATGAGGTAGACGGCGACCGCCTCCAGCCGGTGGCCCAGGACGCGGTCGAAGGTGCGGCGCAACGGGCTATGGTTGGCCATGGCGCGCAGGGGGGTTGAATGACTGGAACATGCTTCCACGCAACGCGGCGGTGCCGGTGGCGCCCGCCGTTCCCTCAATGGACCGGTTTCTCGATCACCATTCCCGGAACAGGATGTCCCCGAAACAGGGTGTCCAAGACACGCTCCAGGGCGCCGGGATCGTCGAAGTCCAGCACCACGGGCAGGGCCTTTATGGCCCCCTGGTGCCCGGCCGGTAGTCGCACCCAATCCTTCTCGGTCGTCAGCGGCACGGCGCTCAGGGCGCCGGCCCGACCCAGCAGGCGGGTGATTTCGGCGCCGGTATAGGGATGATGGTCAGGAAATGGAACCGTTTCCGTCAGGGTCAGGCCCAGTTCACGACAGGTATCGAAAAACTTGGACGGCCGCCCGATGCCGGCGAAGGCCAGCACCGGCCGCCCGCCGATGCTGGCGGCGACGGTGGAATCCGGGCGCAGGCGCGCCGTCAGGATGGGCAGGGCGGGCGCCAGCCTGGCGACCTGGGCCGCAGCGCCCAGGCGATCCTGTCCCACGATGACCACGCCGTGCGCCCGGGCCAGGCCGGCGGCCAGGGGTTCGCGCAGGGGGCCGGCCGGGATGACCTGGCCGTTGCCGAAGCCGGCGCCGCCGTCGACCACCAGCAGCGACAGGTCCTTGGCCAGCGCCGGGTTCTGGAACCCGTCATCCATGACCAATGCCTGGGCACCGCCGTCCCGCGCGGCGCGGGCGCCGGCCAGGCGGTCGGCGGATATCCAGGCGGGGCCGGAGCGGGACAGCAGCAGCGGCTCGTCACCGACATCGGCGGCGCCGTGCCGGGCTGGGTCCACCCGCAGCGGCCCCGTCAGGCGCCCGCCATAGCCCCGCGACAGGTAATGCGCCTGGATGCCGCGCGCCTGCAGAGATCGCATCACCGCCTGCGCCAGTGGCGTCTTGCCGGCGCCGCCGGCCACCAGGTTGCCGATGCACAGGACGGGGATGCCGGCATCCTGTGGGGCCGCTTTCGCCTGGCGCCGCCGGCCGGCCAGGGCGTAGAGGCCGGCCAGCGGGCTCAACAGGGCCGCCGCCAGTCCAGGCGGGCGATACCAGAAGCCAGGCGCCTTCATGCGGCGTCCCCGGGCGGGCGCAGGCCCGCCTCCGCCAGCAGCGGGGCCAGGGCGGCCATCACCCGGTCCACGGCGTCGCGGTTGTCATCGGCCACGGCCCGGGCGGCGGCGGCCTGGGCCGCGCGCGTGGATGCGTCGGTCAGCAGGGCGCGCACGGCGTCCGCCAGGCCATCCCCGTCAGCCACCCGCCGGGCGCCGCCCGCCGCCTCCAGCGCCGCGGCGATTTCCGCGAAATTATGCATGTGCGGCCCATAGACGACGGCGGCGCCCAGTTGCGCCGGCTCGATCGGGTTATGGCCACCCACCGGCACGAAGGACCCGCCAATGGCGGCCACCGGCGCCAGGCGGAAGAACAGCCCCAGTTCCCCCAGCGTGTCAGCCACATGCAGATCATCCGTCGCCAGGGGTAGCGCCCCGGTCGCGCGGCGGCTGACCGTCAGGCCCTGGGCCTGGAACGCGGCGGCGATCTCCGGCCCGCGCTTGGGATGGCGGGGCACCACCAGGGTCAGCAGGCGGGGAACATGGGGGGCCAGGCGCCGGTGGACCTGGGCGGCCAGGTCGTCCTCACCCGGGTGGGTGCTGGCGAAGACCCAGGTGGGCCGCTCGCCCATCGCGGCCCGCAGCGCCGCCAGGGCGTCCGCCGACGCCGGCAGGGGGGCGGTCGAGTATTTCAGGTTGCCGACGCAACGCACGTCCACCAGGCCCAGGTCCCGCAGGCGTTCGGCCTCCGTCGCCGTCTGCGCCAGGGCCAGGCGGAAGGTGGACAGCAGGCGGTGGGCGGTGCGCGGCGCCCGGCGCCAATTGCGGTGGCTGCCGGCCGACAGGCGGGCGTTGACCAGGGCCGTGGGCACGCCCCTCTTGCGCAGGGCGCGCAACAGGTTGGGCCAGAATTCCGATTCGATCCACAGGGCGAGGTCGGGACGCCAATGGTCGATGAAGCGGGCCACGGCCGCCGGCAGGTCCACCGGCACGAACTGGTGGATGGCGCCGGTGGGCAGGCGCTTGGCCATAAGGGTGGCGGAGGTGACGGTGCCGGTGGTGACCAGCACGGTGGGCCGGGGCGCCAGGGTCAGCAACCGGTCGATGAGCGGCAGCACGGCTTGGGACTCGCCCACGCTGGCGGCATGCAGCCAGATCAGCCGCCCCGGCGGCCGGGGCAGGCCGGGATGGCCCAGGCGTTCCGGCAGGCGGGCGGGATCTTCCTTGCCGGCGGCCAGCCGTCGGTCCAGCAGGCGTCGGACGGCGGGGCCGGCCAGGGCGGTCAGCCCGCGATAAAGCGCTTCCAGCATACTGGTCATGTCAGGGGAATGGGCGGTGCGGCGGGTGCGTGCCCGCCGCGGTCGCCGCCACCCTAGCACCGGGCCGTCGCCCGCTTCAACGGATGCAGGTCAATTGCGCGGCCGGGATCAGCTGGCCTTCTTGGCCTCGTCGGCTTGAGGGGCCAACTCGGGGGCCGGGTCCAACACGGGGGCCGGGTCGATGACCGGGTGGCCGCGGAAGGGGCGCAGGTTGTTCAGGAACTGCTCCGCCGACGCGGACCAGGAGAAGGTCAGGGCGTGGCGCCGGCACTCGTCGCCCGGGATCTTCAGCGCCGCCAGGGCGGCCTTCTGCAAATCCTCGTCCAGCACGGCAACGTCCGACCCCGCCAGCACGTCCAGCGGTCCCGGCACCGGGTAGGCCGCCACCGGCACGCCGGAGGCCAGCGCCTCCAGCAGCACCAGGCCGAAGGTGTCGGTGCGCGAGGGGAAGACGAAGACGTCGCCGGCGGCGTAGTGCTTGGCCAGTTCCTCGCCATGCTTGGGGCCGACGAACTGGGCGGCCGGGTACTTGGCCTTCAGGTCGTCCAACTGCGGGCCGCCGCCCACCACCACCTTGGTCCCGGGCAGGTCCAGCGACAGGAAGGCCTCGATGTTCTTCTCCACCGCCACCCGGCCCACATACATGAAGATGGGGCGGGGGAAGGGCAGGAAGTCCTTCTCGCGCGGGCGGAACAGGTCGGTGTCGACACCGCGCGACCAGCGCTTGATGTTGCGGAAGCCCCGGTCCACCAGGTCGTTCTCGATGGACGGCGTCGCCACCATGACGGCCGAGGCCGGCGCGTGGAAGCGGCGCACCAGCGCGTAGCTGAGACGCAACGGAATGGGGAAGCGGTCGCGGACGTATTCCGGGAAGCGTGTGTGATAGGCGGTGGTGAAGGGGATGCGCCGGCGCAGGCAATAGCGCCGCGCGGCCAGACCCAGGGGCCCCTCCGTCGCGATGTGGATGGCGTCGGGTTGGATTTCGTCGATCATGCGGCGCAGCCGGGCGCCCGGCTTCAGCGCCAGGCGGATTTCCGGGTATGTGGGCATGGGTACGGTGCGGAAGCGGTCGGGGGCGATGACCTCGACCTCATGGCCCAATTGGCGCAGTTCGTCCCGCGTCGTGGTCAGGGTGCGGACCACGCCGTTCACCTGGGGATGCCAGGCATCCGTGACGATCAGGATCTTCACGCTGCAGCCTTCTGCGTCGTCCCGCCCGGCTGCCCAGGCTGCCGCGCCGCTACGCGCTTGCGCACTTCGTCCGCCCAATGAATGATCTCCAGCGTGCCGTCGGCGTGTTCGACCAATGCGGTACACGATTCCACCCAGTCCCCGTCGTTGCAGTAGAGGACGCCACCCATGTCACGCATCTCCGCGTGGTGGATGTGGCCACAAATGATGCCGTCGACCTGGCGGCGCTTGGCCTCGTCCGCCAGCGCCTGCTCGTAATTGCCGATGAACTCCACCGCTTTCTTGGTGCGGTTCTTCAGGAAGGCGGAGAGCGACCAGTACTGGAAGCCGAAGCGGCGGCGGGCGGCGTTCAGCCAGGTGTTCAGGGTCAGCAGCAGCGTGTAGGCGCTATCCCCGACATAGGCCAGCCACTTGGCGTATTTCACCACGGCGTCGAACAGGTCGCCGTGCAGCACCAGGAAGCGGCGGCCGTCGGCGGTGGTGTGGACCGCATCCTCCAGGATGGTGACCCCGCCGAACTGCAGCCCGATGAAGTCGCGGAAGACCTCGTCATGGTTGCCGGGGATCAGGAAGACCTTGGTGCCCTTGCGCACCCGGCGCAGCACCTTCTGCACCACGTCGTTATGGGCCTGCGGCCAGTACCAGCCCTTCTTCAGGCGCCAGCCGTCGACGATGTCGCCCACCAGGTACAGATACTCCGACTCGGTGTGCTTCAGGAAATCCAGCAGCATGTCGGCCTGGCAGCCGCGGGTGCCCAGATGCAGGTCGGACAGCCAGATGCTGCGATACCGCCGCGTGGCCTCGTGCTCCGTCTCCATCTCCGTCTCCATGCTACGCCCCCGACATGACCAACGCAGACAATCAATAGTAATGTTGACAGGGCTATACCGCAGCATGTAGGGCAAGACAAATGGTGATAGAGGCTGGCTCAAGGACTTCACCATATATTCACGGGGCATTCATAAATATGTCTTCCGCCCTTCACTTGGCTGTCACGGAAACTGTGGCGATTCCCGCCCGCCGTCTCTTGATCATTCACAATCCTGTCGCGGGTCGCCGGCGGCGGGGGCTGATGGGCGGCGTGGTTGACACGCTGAGACAGGGCGGGTCGGCGGTGACGGTGGTGGAAACCACCGGGCCGCGCGACGCCGAACGGCTGGCGGCGCTGGCGGCCTCGGGCGCCTTGACGGAGGGGGTCATCCCCGACGCCGTGGTGGCGTCGGGCGGCGACGGCACCATCAATGAGGTGGTGAACGGACTGCTGGCCGCCCCCCTGCTGTCGCCGCCGGCCCTGGGCCTCATCCCGTTGGGCACGGCCAACGTGCTGGCGGCCGAACTGGGCCTGCCCACGGGCGCGGCCGACCTGGCGCGCACCCTGGCGGGCGCCGCGCCGCGCGTCATCCATGCCGGGCGGGCGAACGGCCGGCTGTTCACCATGATGGCCGGCGTGGGGCTGGACGCCCATGTGGTGGAAGGGGTGGACCCGATTGTGAAGCGGCGCCTGGGCAAGGGCGCCTATTTTCTGGAAAGCCTGGCTCAGATCGCCCGCTGGCCCAGCCCGCGCTACCGCGTCACCCTGTGGGACGCCGCCGGCCGCGACAGCGTGCACGACGTCGCGTCCTGCATCGTGGCCAAGGGGCATTTCTATGGTGGCCGCTTCGTCTGCGCGCCCGACGCCCGGTTGGACGTGAGCGGCTTCCAGGTCTGCCTGTTCTTAGAGGGCGGCCGCCTGGCGGCCCTGGCCTATGGCGCGGCCCTGGTCACCGGGCAACTGGCCCGCTGGGGTGCCGATGCGGCGCGGGCGGCGAGGGGGGGATTGGGCTACCGCGTGGTTCCGGCGGTGCGGGTGCGTATCGAGGGGCCGCTGGGCGACCCGGTGCAGGGGGATGGCGACACCATCGGGCGCCTGCCGGTCGATATGGAAACGGCGGCGCCCTTCTCTGTCCTGGCACCGCCGCTCCGCCCCGTATCACAACTGAGATAAGTGTCCCGTCTGCCCTGATGGGGGCGCTGGTCTGCCCCCAAGGCGTGAAGTCCAGGCAAGGCCACCAACCAGGCAACTCACTTAACGCCACTCACTTAACAATGAACCAACCAGGCCACTTTACACGACGCGACTCCGGACGCCGCCAAGGCTCACATCAACAGTAGGCCGCCTCAATTCGGGTCCGGACCACGCCACCCAGGCATCCAATGGGCGTCAAAACCCCTCGTTCTTTAGTATAGAGGGCCCCGTGACGACCGGGCCCTCAACGCGTGTGCGTCAACGTCCCGCCTGGGCGCCGGCCTCGGCCGTGGCGCGCGGCACGCGGCCCCGCCACACCGACAGGCATTCCTCGGCGGTCTCGCCGGTGCCGATGCAGTACCAGCCGCGACGGTCGTTGAAAAACAGGCGATAGGTGCCGCGGCGGTCACGCTCGAAACGAAACACCGGCCGGTCCAGGTTGGGAAAGCGCACGATCAGCTGGTCGTGGTCCGGCGCGGTCTGGCGGCTGACCGTTTCCCACAGGCCCCGCTCCAGCTTGGGCTGGGCGACGCTGTTCCACTCGGTCAGATCGAAGGGGGTGAAGCGGGCAGAGGAGAAGGGGACGACAGTCATGACTCACCAGCACTCTGCCACCCTGGATCGGGGTACCCGGGTGATGCCGGGCTTTTTTCAAGGGGCGCCGGGTGGCATTGGCGCGATGAGGGGACTATGCGGTCCCAACTGTTAATGGCGCCTTAAAGAGCGCCGCTCACCCAGGGGATAGTATGCTTTCGATGGAGTGATGCAGTTGCGCCCTGCGGCATCCTGTGTTAAGTGCACGACGCCCGACGCCGGGGTGGTTTCCACCCGGTTCGGGCCCACATTGCTAAGGCCCTGAAATCCTTCAGGTCTGCGGATAAACCGAGGTTTCCAGGTGGCATCCCAAGGGACAGTCGTATCCGGACTGGCGGCCCGCTACGCGGCGGCGCTGTTCGACCTTGCCGACGAGCAGAAGGCGCTGGACCAGACCGCGCAGGACCTGACGTCGCTCAAGCAGGTTCTCGCCGAAAGCGCAGACCTGCGTCGCGTTGTGCGCAGCCCCGTCCTGTCGCGTGCCGATCAGGCCCGCGCCATGGAGGCGGTGCTGTCACAGGCGGGCACGTCCGAGCTTGTGCGCAAGTTTGTTGGTCTGGTGGCCCAGAACCGCCGGCTTTTCGCCCTCGACGGCATGATCGCCGCCTTCCTTGCCGAGCTGGCCCAGCGCCGCGGCGAGGAAACGGCCACCGTCGTCTCGGCCCGTCCGTTGACGGATGAGCAGCTGTCGGCGGTGACCGATGCGCTGAAGAAGGCCCTGGGCTCGAAAGTTACCGTCGCCGCCAGCGTCGATCCGACGCTGCTGGGCGGCATGATCGTTAAGGTCGGATCGCGCATGATCGACAGTTCCGTGCGCACCAAACTGACCAAGCTGAAAATCGCCATGAAAGGGGTGGGCTGATGGAAATCCGCGCCGCAGAGATTTCCGCGATCCTGAAGCAGCAGATCGCGAATTTCGGCACCGAGGCCGACGTTGCTGAAGTGGGCCAGGTGCTCTCGGTCGGTGACGGTGTCGCTCGCATCCATGGTCTGGACAAGGTCCAGGCCGGTGAGATGGTCGAGTTCCCGGGCGGGATCAAGGGCCTGGCCCTGAACCTGGAAGCCGACAACGTCGGCGCCGTGATCTTCGGCGACGACCGCGCCATCAAGGAAGGCGACACGGTGAAGCGCACGGGCGCCATCGTCGAGGTGCCGGTGGGCCGCGGCCTGCTGGGCCGCGTCGTGGACGGCCTGGGCAACCCCATCGACGGCAAGGGCCCCCTGGTCGACGTCGAGCGCAAGCGCGTCGAGGTCAAGGCCCCCGGCATCATCCCGCGCAAGTCGGTGCACGAGCCCATGCAGACCGGCCTGAAGGCCGTGGACGCCCTGGTGCCCGTCGGCCGTGGCCAGCGTGAGCTGATCATCGGCGACCGTCAGACCGGCAAGACCGCCGTCGCCATCGACGCCTTCATCAACCAGAAGGGCGTCAACGCCGGCGGCGACGAATCCAAGAAGCTCTACTGCATCTACGTGGCCATCGGCCAGAAGCGCTCCACGGTCGCCCAGATCGTGAAGACGCTGGAGGAAGCCGGCGCGATGGAATACTCCATCGTCGTCGCCGCCACCGCGTCCGAGCCGGCCCCCCTGCAGTACCTGGCGCCCTACACCGGCTGCGCCATGGGCGAGTTCTTCCGCGACAACGGCATGCACGCCCTGATCGTGTACGATGACCTGTCCAAGCAGGCCGTCGCCTACCGTCAGATGTCCCTGCTGCTGCGCCGTCCGCCGGGCCGCGAAGCCTATCCCGGCGACGTGTTCTACCTGCACAGCCGCCTGCTGGAACGCGCGTGCAAGATGGCCGACGGCTACGGCGCCGGTTCGCTGACGGCCCTGCCCATCATCGAAACCCAGGCGGGTGACGTGTCGGCCTACATTCCGACGAACGTCATCTCCATCACCGACGGCCAGATCTTCCTGGAAACGGGCCTGTTCTACCGCGGTATCCGCCCGGCCATTAACGTCGGCCTGTCGGTCAGCCGCGTCGGCTCCGCCGCCCAGATCAAGGCGATGAAGCAGGTCGCCGGCACCATTAAGCTCGAACTGGCCCAGTACCGCGAAATGGCCGCCTTCGCCCAGTTCGCCTCGGACCTGGACGCCGCCACCCAGCGCCTGCTGAACCGTGGCGCCCGCCTGACCGAACTGCTGAAGCAGCCGCAGTACAGCCCGCTGCCGGTGGAAGAGCAGGTGGTTTCCATCTTCGCCGGCGTGAAGGGCTTCCTGGACAAGGTGAAGGTCGAGGACGTGAACCGCTTCGAGGCGCGCTTCCTGGACGAGATCCGCAGCAAGGGCCAGGACATCCTGACCGCGATCCGCACCGACAAGCAGATCAGCAAGGACACCGAGGAAAAGCTGAAGGCCTTCCTGGAGAGCTTCTCCAAGGTCTTCGCCTGATCCCCGCAAACGGCGGGCGGCGCCGTCATGGCCGCCGCCCGCCCAAGTCTCCCTAGGAAGTGAAGGCACGGCATGCCCAGCCTTAAGGACCTCAAGATCCGGATCGACAGCGTCAAGTCGACGCAAAAGATCACCTCGGCCCTGAAGATGGTCGCCGCCAGCAAGCTGCGCCGCGCCCAGGAACAGGCCGAAGCCGGGCGTCCCTATGCCGAGCGCATGGGCCGCATGCTCTCCTCCCTCGCCGCCAACGTGCCGGCGGGCGCGCAGGGCCCGAAGCTGATGGCCGGCACCGGTTCCGACCAGGTGCAGCTGCTGATCGTGCTGACGGGTGACCGCGGCCTGTGCGGTGGCTTCAACGCCACCATCGTCCGCGAGACCAAGCGCCAGATCGCCCGCCTGACGGGCGAGGGCAAGACGGTGAAGCTGCTGACCGTGGGCCGCAAGGGCCGCGACCTGCTGCGCCGCGAGTTCGGCTCGATGATCGTCCACAGCTACGAGAACCTGGGCGGCAAGCGCCTGGGCTTCGCCGACGCGGCCCAGGTCGCGGACAAGGTGCTGGAGCTGTTCGACGCCGGCGAATTCGACGTCGCCTCCATCATCTTCAACAAGTTCAAGTCGGCGATGACGCAGATCGTCACCGTCCAGCAGATCGTCCCGTTCGCCGTGACGGCCACGACGGAAGAGGCCCCGGCCTCCACCGAGCCCAAGGCCATCTACGAGTTCGAGCCGTCGGAAGAGGACATCCTCAACGACCTGCTGCCGCGCAACCTTTCCATCCAGGTGTACACCGCCCTGTTGGAAAGCTCGGCCTCGTTCTTCGGCGCGCAGATGACCGCCATGGACAACGCCACGCGCAACGCCGGCGACACGATCAAGAAGCTGACGCTTAACTACAACCGCACGCGCCAGGCCTTCATCACCAAGGAGCTGATCGAGATCATCTCCGGTGCTGAAGCGGTCTGACGGCGCCACGACAACATTCGCAAGGGTCCGAGGGAGCTTACCCCATGGCTACGACTAACCAGGCGACCAACGCCGTCGGCCGTATCACGCAGGTGCTGGGCGCCGTGGTGGACGTGCAGTTCGATGCCGAACTGCCCGCCATTCTGAACGCCCTCCACACGCAGAACGAGGGCAAGACCCTTGTGCTCGAAGTCGCCCAGCATCTGGGTGAGAATACCGTCCGCTGTATCGCCATGGACAGCACGGACGGTCTGGTGCGTGGCACCTCGGTGTCCGACACCGGCTCGCCCATCCAGATGCCGGTGGGCCCCAACACCCTGGGTCGCATCCTGAACGTCATCGGCGAGCCGATCGACGAGCGCGGTGCCGTCGCGTCCGAGAAGACCTACCCCATCCACCGGTCCGCGCCGGAGTTCGCCGAGCAGGCGACCGACGCGCAGATCCTGGTCACGGGCATTAAGGTCATCGACCTGCTGGCCCCCTACCTGAAGGGCGGCAAGATCGGCCTGTTCGGCGGCGCCGGCGTGGGCAAGACCGTCACCATCATGGAACTGATCAACAACGTCGCCAAGGCGCACGGTGGTGTGTCGGTCTTCGCTGGTGTGGGCGAGCGTACCCGCGAGGGTAACGACCTGTACCACGAAATGATCGAATCGGGCGTCATCAAGCTCGACGGCCCCGGCTCCAAGGTGGCGCTGGTGTACGGTCAGATGAACGAGCCGCCGGGGGCCCGCGCCCGCGTCGCCCTGTCCGGCCTGACCATCGCGGAATACTTCCGTGATGAAGAAGGTCAGGACGTGCTGCTGTTCATCGACAACATCTTCCGCTTCACGCAGGCCGGTGCCGAGGTGTCGGCGCTGCTGGGCCGCATCCCCTCCGCGGTGGGTTACCAGCCGACGCTGGCCACCGACATGGGCGCCCTGCAGGAACGCATCACCTCCACCAAGAAGGGCTCGATCACCTCGGTGCAGGCCGTGTACGTGCCCGCCGACGACCTGACCGACCCGGCCCCCGCCACCTCGTTCGCCCACTTGGACGCCACGACGGTGCTGAGCCGCGCCATCGCCGAACAGGCCATCTTCCCGGCCGTGGACCCGCTGGACTCCACATCCCGCGCGCTGGACCCGCGCGTCGTGGGTGAGGAGCACTACCAGACGGCCCGTTCGGTGCAGAAGGTGCTGCAGACCTACAAGTCGCTGCAGGACATCATCGCCATCCTGGGCATGGACGAACTGTCGGAAGAAGACAAGCTGACGGTCGCCCGCGCCCGTAAGATCCAGCGCTTCCTGTCCCAGCCCTTCCACGTGGCCGAAGTGTTCACTGGCACGCCCGGCGTGCTGGTCAGCCTGGAAGACACCATCCGCGCGTTCAAGGGCATCGTGGCCGGCCAGTACGACCACCTGCCGGAAGCGGCCTTCTACATGGTCGGCACCATCGAGGAAGCCGTCGAGAAGGCCCGCAAGATGGCCGCCGAGGCCGCTTGATCGCCTGAGGAGTGCCAGGACGGAAGGGGCCGCCCCTTCCGTCCGTTTTCTTACCCGTGCGATCGGCCGCCAGGCCGTGAATCGCACGACGAAACAAGTCGCCGAACGGAAGCCCCATCATGGCCGATAAGGTTGAATTCGAGCTGGTGTCGCCGGAAAAGCTGCTGGTTTCCCAGCCGGTCGACATGGTGGTCGTCCCGGGCAGTGAAGGCTACCTGGGCGCCCTGCCGGGCCACGCCCCCCTGATCACCACGCTGAAGCCGGGCGTCATCGACATCTATGCCGATGGCATCACTACCATCAGCAACCGCATCTTCGTCGCCGGCGGTTTCGCCGAGGTGACCGAGACGCGCTGCACCGTCCTGGCGGAAGAAGCGGTCGAGGTCACCGCTCTGGACCGCGCCGCTGTTGAGCAGCAGGTGAAGGACTTGGCCGAAGATCTGGCCGACGCCGCCAGCGATGTCGAGAAGCGGGCCGCTGAGGGCAAGTTGCTGGTTGCCCAGGCCAAGCTGGAAGCGCTGGGCGGCACCCAGACGGCCCACTAAGGCCGGCGCCCGACGGGTTGAGAGCGAATCGCAAGACCGCGTTCGCGGGCTAGGACACAGGGCCTAGCCCCCTCGGCCTTGGGGCCGAGGCTTGATGATCAGACCTAGCCCGTTGATTTAGCACAATTGTTTCCGCCCCTGTCGGGTGCGCATCTTGCCAATCCGGGACGTCGTGCTAGTTTGGCCCCTGCCAAGCGTGGCGGATGTTACGGATTTGTGGCATACCGGCCGGCGGGGCATCATGGAAAGCCCACCGGCCTTTTTGCTTTCAGGCGGACTTTCCGAAAAATCGAGTGGGGTCTGATCGTCGCAGTGGGGGCGCGGCGGCGGTATCGGCCCCGTATAATGGTCATAGGTTGCCGGCGCTCCGCCCAGTGGACCGCGCCGGCCCTGGGGCACAAAGAACGGAACGCGCATGGCAGACGTCAACGGCATGGACTCCCCGGCTACCGATCCCCGCAACGGCCACTGGACGGTCGCGGGTTTGCCCTGGGACAAGCTGGACCCCTCCAAGGTCGACGCCGATATCCTGAAGCTCATCAAGGCCGCCGCCCTGGTGGAGTACAACGGCGACAGCTACGCCGATTACCTGTGCAACGTGTTCGCCGACAACGCCGATTTCTGCGCCACGGCCCGCCAGTGGGCGGTTGAGGAAGTGCAGCATGGCGAGGCGCTGGGCACTTGGGCGGAGCGCGTGGACCCCAACTGGAGCTTCCAGGCGGCGGTGAAGCGCTTCCGTGAGGGCTACAAGATAGACATCAATGTCAGCCAGTCGGTGCGCGGGTCCCGCGCGGGTGAGCTGGTGGCGCGTTGCATTGTCGAGACCGGCACCAGCAGCTATTACACCGCCCTGGCCGAAGCCACGGACGAGCCGGTGCTGAAGCAGATCTGCCGCCACATCGCCGCGGACGAGTTCCGGCACTACAAGCTGTTCTATGACTACCTGGGCGACTATCTGGCGCAGGAGCGTCTGGGCACCTTCGGCCGCCTGCGCATCTCGCTCTCGCGCATCAATGAGACGGAGGATGATGAGCTGTCCTTCGCCTATCACGCCGCCAACAACGGTGACGCCCCCTATCACCGCGAGACGGCGTTCGCCAACTATGTGCGCCGGGCCTACAGCTATTACCGGCCCCACCACCTGGACCGCATGGTCGCCATGGTGTTCAAGGCCAGCGGCCTGAACCCCCAGGGCTGGCTGCGCGACATCGCCTCGCGCTATGCCTACAAGCGCATGATGAAGAAGGCCGGTGTGCCACCCTTGGCCGCCTGAGGCGTCTTCCGCGCTGACAACAAAAACGCCGCCCCTGGGTGACCGGGGCGGCGTTTTTGTTTTCGCGGCGCATGCCCTTTTGCGGAGCTGTCCTCCAGTGCCTAAATAGGATTAAATCCTATTTCAGCCCAAGGGACCCAACCATGCGAACCACCCAGCAAATGAGCATCACCTTGCCCAATGACATGGCGGATGTCGTGAAGGCGAAGGTGCGGTCTGGTGAATACGCCAGTGAAAGCGAAGTGATCCGGGATGGTTTACGGGCCTTGATGGCGCGGGACCGTGCCGTGGAAAGCTGGCTGCGTGATGAGGTCGGCCCCGCCTATGACGCCTTGAAAGCCGATCCGTCCCGCGCTGTCACCGCGGAGGATGTGCGAGCCCGTTTGGCGGCCGAACACGCAAAGGCGCGATGAGCCAGCGTGTCGTCTTCACGCCGGAGGCGATGGAGCAACTCGCCGCGCTGTACCGCTACGTTGCCGAGGCGGCCTCGCCGGACATCGCGGCCCACTATACTGACGCGATCGTCAGCTACTGCGAGAAACTGACACCATTTCCCCATCGCGGCATTGTCCGGGATGACGTCCGGCCCGGCCTCCGCATCACCAATTACAAGAAGCGCGCGATCATCGCTTTCAACGTGGACGCGGAGTTGGTTTCCATTATCGGCATCTTCTACGGTGGTCAGGACTATGAGGCCATCCTGGGAGACGACACGGGTAGCGACGAAGGGTGGGGGTGATCGTTGGCTTATTCACCCGTGGCTCTCAGCCAGATCGCGCTTACGGCACCAAATGCCGGAATGCGGCGACCACCTGCACATAAATCTCCCGCTTGAAGGGCACGATCAGGTCCACCGTCCGCTCCAGCGGCACCCATTGCCAGGCGTCGAACTCGGGATGCTCGGTCTCCAGGTTGATGTCGCCGTCCTGGCCGGTGAAGCGGCAGGCCAGCCATTTCTGTTTCTGACCACGGTACTTGCCCTTCCAGGCCACGCCCACCAGCTCGGGCGGCAGGTCATAGCGCAGCCACTCCGCCATTTCCTCCAGCAGGGTGGCCTTGTCGGTGCCGATTTCCTCCCCCAGCTCGCGCAGGCCGGCCTCCGCCGCCGTCTCGCCCTTGTCGATGCCGCCCTGGGGCATCTGCCAGGCGCCGGGCGTGTCCCGCCGCTGCCCGACGAACACCAGGCCTTGGGCGTTGAACAGGCAGATGCCGACGCAGGGGCGGTAGGGCAGGGTGCTGGGGTCGACCGGCTTGGCCATGGGATGCTCGTCATCGCTGGGGGTTTCGCCCGCAGACTAAACAGGGACGGGCCGTCAAGCCAGCGCCGCTTCCCGAGTCGCGGGCCCAAAAAACGGCTGGAGGGTGGCCGGGCCGGCGCGCGCGCATGGCTGGGTCGCGCCTACGTAAGGATCGAACCCAAATGGCGCCCCCTGGGAACGAGTCGGCGCGATTGCTGCGGTGCTTCCGACAGGAAATATGTCAGCATAGATGACCTATTTTCGGGGCCTTGCATCCCTGCTTAGATGGATGGGTAAGCCGGGAAAACATCGGCGCCGGACCTTGCGGACCCCCAGGCCGTTAGGCACCGTTCCCTGGAAGGCCGCCGCCCGACCGCATCGGGCAGGCGCTCCGGGGCCAGGAAGGGGACAGGTTCACCCGAGTGGGAGATGCGTTATGACGCTGGCCGCCGTTACCCTTGATGACAAGTACGTCCTGCGGGACGGCCGGGTCTATATGACCGGAACCCAGGCGCTGGTGCGCCTGCCCATGCTGATGCGCGACCGCGACCGCGCGGCGGGCCTGAATACCGCCGGCTTCATCTCGGGCTATCGCGGTTCCCCCCTCGGCGCCTATGACCAGGCGCTGTGGCAGGCGCGCAAGCACCTGGCCCGGCATGACATCCATTTCCAGCCCGGCGTGAACGAGGAACTGGGCGCCACCGCCGTCTGGGGCAGCCAGCAGGTCAACCTGTTCAAGGGCGCCAAGGTCGATGGCGTGTTCGGCATCTGGTACGGCAAGGGCCCCGGCGTCGACCGCTCGCTGGACGCGCTGAAGCACGCCAACTTCGCCGGCACGGGCCGCTATGGCGGTGTGCTGGCCATCGCCGGCGACGACCATGCCTCCAAATCCTCCACCCTGCCGCACCAGTCGGACCACGCCTTCATCCACGCCTTCATGCCGGTGATGAGCCCGGCCGGTGTGCAGGAGTTCCTGGACTACGGCCTGATCGGCTGGGAGATGTCGCGCTATTCCGGCTGCTGGGTGGGCTTCACCGCCCTGGCCGACACCATCGACACCTCCGCCATCGTGCGGGTGCCGGACATCACCAGCGGCGTGGTGCTGCCGGCCGATTTCGAGATGCCGCCGGGCCGGCTGAACATTCGCCTGCATGATACGCCGTTGATCCAGGAAGACCGCATGATCCAGTGGAAGCTGGACGCGGCGCGCGCCTTCGCCCGGTCCAACCGCTTGGATAAGGTCATCCTGGGGGCCGCCAAGCCGCGCCTGGGCATCGTCACGGTGGGCAAGTCCTATCTGGACGTGCGCCAGGCTTTGGATGAGCTGGGCATCACGGCCGAGATGGCGGCGGACCTCGGCATCGCCATCTTCAAGGTGGCCATGACCTGGCCGCTGGAACCGCACGGCATCCGCGACTTCGCCGAAAGTGCCGAAGAGCTGCTGGTGGTGGAGGAGAAGCGCGCCCTGATCGAGGCGCAGCTGAAGGAGCAGCTGTACAACTGGGACCGCCGTCCCCGCATCCTGGGCAAGACCGATGAGGAGGGGCGGCCCCTGCTGTCGGAAAAGGCGGAACTGTCGCCCACCACCATCGCGCTCGCGCTGGCCGGCCGCATGGCCAAGCTGGGCCTGATGGTCGACCGCGTGGCGGAGCGGGTGAAGGCCCTGGAGGCGCAGCTACGCCCTGCCGCCTCCGCCAGCACCGTGGTCCGCGCGCCCTTCTATTGCTCCGGCTGCCCGCACAACACCTCCACCCACCTGCCCGAGGGCAGCCGCGGCCTGGCCGGCATCGGCTGCCACTACATGGTGACGTGGATGGGCCGCAACACCGACGTCTTCAGCCAGATGGGCGGCGAGGGCGTGCACTGGATCGGCCAGGCGCCTTTCGCGGGGGAGGAGCATGTCTTCGCCAACCTGGGCGACGGCACCTACTTCCACTCCGGCATCCTGGCGGTGCGCGCCTCCGTCGCCGCCAAGGTCAACATCACCTACAAGATCCTCTACAACGATGCCGTGGCCATGACCGGCGGCCAGAAGGTGGACGGCAGCCTGTCCGTGCACCAGATCGCCCGCCAGCTGGAGGCCGAGGGGGTGGAGCGCATCGTCGTGGTCAGCGACGATCCGGAGAAATACGGCCTGGGCCAGGGCCTGCCGCCCTTCACCACCATCGAGCACCGCGACGACCTGGACCGGGTGCAGCGCGAGATGCGCGAGATCAAGGGCGTCAGCGTCCTGATCTATGAACAGACCTGCGCCGCCGAGAAGCGCCGCCGCCGCAAGCGCGGCACCTTCCCCGACCCGGCCCGCCGCGTGGTGGTGAATGAGCTGGTGTGCGAGGGCTGCGGCGATTGCTCGGCCAAGTCCTCCTGCCTGTCCGTGGTGCCGGTGGAGACGGAGTTCGGCCGCAAGCGCCAGATCGACCAGTCCAGCTGCAACAAGGACTTCTCCTGCCTCAAGGGCTTCTGCCCCAGCTTTGTGACGGTGGAGGGCGGCTCTTTGCGCAAGCCCAAGCCGGTGGGAGGCAAGGCCGACGCGTTCGAGGCTCTGCCGGAGCCGGTGCGCCGCACCCTGGACCGTCCCTGGAACATCCTGGTGACGGGCGTGGGCGGCACCGGCGTGGTCACCATCGGCGCCATCGTCGCCATGGCGTCCCACCTGGAAAGCCGGGGCTGCACCGTGCTCGACATGGCCGGCCTGGCGCAGAAGGGTGGGGCGGTCACCAGCCATCTGCGCATCGCCGAACGGCCGGAGGACATCCACGCCACCCGCATCGCCGCCGGCGGCGCCGACGTGGTGCTGGGCTGCGACATCGTGGTGGCGGCCAATGCCGACGCCCTGACCAAGATGGCCAAGGGCCGCACCCACGCCATCCTGAACACCCATGAGGCCATCACCGCCGCCTTCGTCACCAACCCCGACTTCCAGATGAATGGCGGGTCCATGGTGGCGACGGTGGCCAAGGCCTGCGGCGCCGACGCCGTCAACGCCGTGGATGCCACCCGCATCGCCACCGGCCTCTTGGGCGACAGCATCGCCACCAACCTGTTCATGCTGGGCTACGCCTATCAGAAGGGGCTGGTGCCGGTCAGCGCCGAGGCCCTGGAGAAGGCCATCGAGATGAACGGGGCGGCGGTGAAGATGAACACCGACGCCTTCCGCTGGGGCCGTCGCGCCGCCCTGGACCAGGCGGCCGTGGAAAAGATCGCCACGCCCAAGGGCCCGGCCGCCGACCAGCCCCATCGCCGCCTGTCGCAGACGCTGGATGAGGCCATCGAGCGCCGCGCCGCCTTCCTGACCGACTACCAGGACGCGGCCTATGCCGACGCCTATCGCCAGTTCGTGGCCAAGGTGCGGTCGGCGGAGACGGCCAAGGTGCCGGGCGCCGACCAGTTGACCGAGGCCGTGGCCCGCACGCTGTTCAAGCTGATGGCCTACAAGGACGAGTACGAGGTGGCGCGCCTCTACACCCAGACCGGCTTCCTGGACCAGGTGCGTCAGCAGTTCCAGGGCGACTATAAGCTGGTCTTCCACCTGGCCCCGCCCACGGCGTCGCACACCGACCCGGCCACGGGCGAGGTGCGCAAGCGCGCCTTCGGTCCCTGGATGCTGACGGCCTTCCGCGTCCTGGCCCGCCTGAAGGGCCTGCGCGGCACGGCCCTGGACATCTTCGGCCGCACGGCGGAACGGCGTATGGAGCGCCAGCTGATCGTGGACTTCCGCGCCACGGTGGAGGAACTGCTGGCCGGCCTTGCCGAGGACAACCACGCGCTGGCCGTGGAAATCGCCGAGCTGCCGCAGAAAATCCGCGGCTACGGCCACGTCAAGGAGAAGGCCTACGCCGAGGTCAAGGCCAAGGAGCAGGCCCTGCTGCGCGACTGGCGGGCCCCCGCCGGCACGCCCGGCCGCTCCGCGCCCCTGGCGGCGGAGTGACACCGGCGGCGCGGGACGGTGTCTCGTGCCGCTGTAGCCCGCGACAAAGCCCTGTCGCGGGCCAACGCTTGGGGTCTATGGTTGGCGCCAGGTGAGGACGCCTCATTTCCAAGGACGGATGGCATGGACAGCAAGGTTGGCGTGGGGCAGGCCGGTATCGAGCCGGTGACCCTGGAGGATGTGCGGGCGGCGGCCCTGGCGCTGGGCGGCCAGGTGATCGACACACCCTGCATCCCGTCGCGCACGCTGTCGCGCATCGCCGGCTGCGAAATCTGGGTGAAGTTCGAGAACCTGCAGTTCACCGCCAGCTTCAAGGAGCGCGGTGCCCTGAACCGCCTGCTGTCCCTGACGGAGGAGGAGCGCCGGCGCGGCGTCATCGCCATGTCCGCCGGCAACCATGCCCAGGGTGTGGCCTACCATGCCGGCCGCCTGGGCATTCCGGCCACCATCGTCATGCCTGAGGGCACCCCCTTCATCAAGGTGGAGCATACGGAGAACTTCGGCGCCAAGGTGGTGCTGAAGGGCGCGGTGCTGGCCGAGGCGGCGGCGGAGGCCGAACGCCTGCAAAAGGAACACGGCTACGTCTTCGTCCACCCCTATGACGACCCGCTGGTCATCGCCGGCCAGGGCACCGTGGCGCTGGAGATGCTGAACGCCGCGCCCGACCTGGACGTGCTGCTGGTGCCGGTGGGCGGCGGCGGCCTCATCTCCGGCATGGCCGTAGCGGCCAAAGCGCGCAAGCCGGACATCGAGGTCATCGGCGTGGAGGTCACGGCCTATCCGCCCATGTACCAGGCCCTGCACAACCTCCCGGTCAGCGTGGGCGGCGACACCATCGCCGAGGGCATCGCCGTCAAGAACGTGGGCGCCACCACCCTGGAGATCGTTCGTCGCAAGGTGGATGACATCATCCTGGTGGAGGATTGGGAGGTGGAACGGGCGGTTGCCCTGTTCCTGAACATCGAGAAGACGGTGTCGGAGGGGGCGGGTGCGGCCGGCCTGGCCGCCGCCCTGAAGTATCCGGAGCGCTTCGCCGGGCGCAAGGTGGGCTTGGTGCTGTCCGGCGGCAACATCGACAGCCGCGTCCTGGCCAGCGTCATCCTGCGCCAACTGGTGCGCGAGGGCCGCATCGTCACCCTGCGTGTGGTCATCCCTGACCGGCCAGGCGCGCTGGGCCGCATCACCACCCTGATCGGCGAGGCCGGTGGCAATATCATCGAGGCCGTGCACCAGCGCCTGTTCAGCACCGCTAACGTCAAGGCCACCGACATCGACATCACGGTGGAATGCCGCTCCGCCAACCATGCCGGCCGGGTGGTTGATGCGCTGCGCAGCAATGGTTTCCAGGTCAAGCCGCTGGCGGGGGAGTGAGTTTAGGCAAGGAGATCCCCTAATGGATCCCACACCTCAATGTCGCATCGTTCCGCAATCTTTTCCGCCAGGGCCTTGAAGTCCTGATAGCAACCGATTACGGCTGCTTGGTGGCCGCCGATCGCACCGTCAGCTGGCCTCAGGGCAAACATCGGCTTATTAACTTCCTGCGCCATTGCCATAAGCGAACGGTAGTCCTTCAAGCGCCCCAGACAATATGGATCGACCTCAGAGGTTAAATTCGGGTCCGCAGCTTCTTCCTGAAGCAAATCTACTCGATATGCACCAGGTACTTTCCGCATCCATCGGTCGAAGGCCTTCACGGCGCGATCCAACCGCACTGAGTGGCGCATTAGAATATAGCCGGCGGGCTCAATTTTCCCATCGGGCAGCCAGAGTCCCGGGGCATCTAAACGATCTCGCCGACGTAACCAGCCGCTCCTCCATTCCCGTAGGGTAGGGCCTAAGTTGCGTAAGCCTTGAAGTGAGAATAGGTCAGGGCTCAATGGTACAATGACGTAATCGGCTGCAATCAGGGCGGCCCGATTGATAGCGCCTAAGTTCGGACCAACGTCGATCAATGTCACGCCCGCAGCTGTTTGCTCAGCCGTTCGTTTAATGATTCGACCAAACGAAGAAACAGTTCTCAAGGCCCCTTCATCACCATCGGCGCTATTCATCCAAGCTTGTGATAGCTTGTCTTCAAAGCGAGAAAGTGCTAGGTCGCCGGCAATAAGCCGTATTCGATCACTGATAGGTTCTAGAAACGGACCAGCGATATCACCGGTATTCCTATAGAGAGGTTTGACCGAACTCCAGATTGTCTGTCGATCATCGCCAGGTGCCCACAATTGCTCCTGGCGCTCCTCGGACAGAAACATCGAGGTGAGATTCGCCTGAGGGTCAAGATCCGCAACGACGACCTTCTGGCCTAATTCTGCGAACATCCAGGCTAGGTGATAGACCAGTGAGGTCTTGCCGACGCCGCCCTTGTTGTTGAAGAAGGCGATGGTGGTCATGCCTTGGGTCTCACGATAGCCAGGATATGGGCTGGCTGCACGATGAACTGAGGTGCCGGATTGCCGTTAGTTTTCAGTGCCTCGCGTGCCCGAGCGATGCCGGAGCCGAAGCGGTGGACAAAGCCCATGCTCTTGGCGGCTTCGGCAATCATGGGATTGCGATAATCGGTGGCGCCCGGTTGTCCGAACGTTTCTATGGTGACCATGCCATAAGGCCCGCCAGGGCTCAGGATTTCAATCCGGTCATCATACCAGTGCAGCCGGACAGGGGCGGCGGTACCTTCATAATTTCGATGGATGAGGGCATTCCGGACGAATTCGCGCAACGCGACAATCGGGTAGTCGGGGCTAGGAGTTGAGCGGGCCGCCGTAGGATCCAATGCTACGGCGATATGCGCGCTAATAATTTCCTCAATCTGCCGAATTTGGGACGCCAGTGTCCCGCTGACTTCCTTCTGGTCGCGGATAGGGTCCGTGAGGTTGGTGCCGGCAATGCGGACGAACTGCATGTAAGCTCCCGGCAGCCACTGCCGAGGATCTTTCCCCAATAGCAGTACGGCGCCATTCGTCGGCGTGCCGTTGGGCGTCAGCAGGCGCAGCGCCCGCATCTGATCGTCCTGTTGCCGGTGATTTTCCTCAAGGACCTCTGGAGCCACCATGGAGGGAAGGATCTCCTCACGGAAGGTCAGCAGATTGAGGTCGTCAATTGACGCGCCCGACGCGCCATGCTGATCGAACGGCAGCGCGCCCCAACGGCGCTTTTCGGTCAGGCGCCGCTCCTCCTCAGCGGTGGCGAAGCCTCGCCGTGGGCCAACGCGGATGCAGACGCGGCCATCGAATTTCACGGGGGGGTTGTCTGATGGCTGCACCTCGACTACGGCGACGGTACAGCCGTCCAGAATCTTACGATCTACGCTCAATTGTGGAAGGGGCTGAATATTTCCATCGGATCGAAAGGCCGAAAGATTCTTAAGAATCTCGTCGGTGATGTCCAAGCCGGCGCAACTGCCGTCATCCTTCTGGCCGATGAAAAGCACGCCAGGCTGACGGCGATCCGCCAAGTCGTTCGCGAACGCGCAAATGGCGCGGCCTATCTTACTCTTGTCGGTTGCGGTGCTAGTCCGCTCGACGTTGTCCGCCTCCAGGTTCCGAAATAAAGCCAGCAGGGTCTCAGCGTCGAGCAAAGCCATCTCCAAGGGCACAGCGGAAGCCCAGCATCACCAATGTGCAACCTTACAGCAGTTTGGTGCCCATTTGGCGAAATATGGCCCACATCACCCCCGCTGCCGCGTGATCTCGATCCCGGCGGAGGCCGCGTCGGGGAAGACGTCCAGTTTTTCCACGCGCACGGTGACGCTGTGCACCCGGGTGTCCTTCAGCAGGCGCTGGGCCACCGTTTCGGCGAAGGTTTCCACCAGGTTCAGGTGGCCCTGGGCCGCCAGGTCGCGGACGATGTTGACGCCGTCCTCATAGGACACCACGTCGGCGATGTCGTCGCGGCGCTGGCCTTGGCGGTCCAGCACCATCATGTCCAGGTTCACGCGCAGGCGCTGGGCCTGGCGCTTCTCATGGTCGTAAATGCCGATGACGGCCATCACCACTAGGTCGCGCACGAAGATGCGGGCCAGGGGGGGGACGGCCACCGGCGAGTTGGCCAGCGGCGGATTGGCGACGGCGGGCCGGGCCTGGGCGGGCGCGGCCTTCGCGGCTGTGCCCGTCACTTGGGCGAAGAGCGTGTTCATGGGCCGCTCCTCTACCACCGCCGGCGGATGGCGGGAAGGGCCGCTCAATGCATCTCGGCGATGACGCGCTGGCGCAGCATGTCGATGGGGGCCAGCTGGCCACCCTCGACATAGTGCCAGAAGGTCCAGCCGTTGCAGGCCGGCAGGCCCTGCATGGCGGCGCCCACCTTGTGGATGGACCCGTTGTGCTCGCCCAGATGGTTGGCGCCCACCAGGGTGCCGTCGGCCTTGATGCGGGCGCTGTGGCGGCGGCGGGTGTCATAGAGGGTGGTGCCGGGCTGCAGCAGGCCGCGCTCCACCAGCCAGCCGAAGGGCACACGCGGCTGGGCGCGCTTGGACGGCGGCTCCAGCAGTTCGGCCTCGGCCGCCGGCTCCACCGCCGCGATGCGCGACAGGGCGACCTCGGCGTAGGTCTTCTCCCGCTCGATGCCGATCCAGTTGCGGCGCAGGCGCTTGGCCACGGCACCCGTGGTGCCGGTACCGAAGAACGGGTCCAGCACCGTGTCGCCCACGCGGGTGGAGCTGGACAGCACGCGGTACAGCAGGGCTTCGGGCTTCTGGGTGGGGTGGGCCTTGTTGCCGTCGGCGTCGCGCAGGCGTTCCGACCCCGTGCACAGCGGGAACAGCCAGTCGCTGCGCATCTGCAGCTCTTCATTCAGGTTCTTCATCGCCTCATAGGCGAAGAAGTATTTGGCGTCCTGCGACTTGGCCGCCCAGATCATGGTCTCGTGGGCGTTGGTGAAACGCTTGCCCCGGAAGTTGGGCATGGGGTTGGTCTTGCGCCAGATGATGTCGTTCAGGATCCAGTAGCCCAGGTCCTGCAGGATGGCGCCCACGCGGAAGATGTTGTGGTAGCTGCCGATGACCCACAGCGTGCCGTCGTCCTTCAGCGCGTGGCGGGCGGCGGCCAGCCAGTCGCGGGTGAAGCGGTCATAGGTGGCGAAGTCGGCGAAGCGGTCCCATTCCTCATCCACGCCGTCGACGCGGGTGTGGTTGGGGCGCATCAGGTCGCCCGACAGCTGCAGGTTATAGGGCGGGTCGGCGAACACCATGTCGACCGATCCGGCCGGCAGACCCTGCATCAGGGAAACGCAGTCGCCCACAAGTATCCGGTTGGCGGGTGCCGCCTCGCGCACCTTGGATTTTGTCTTGGCGTCAGTACGGGCTTCCGGGGTCTTCAACATGGGGAGTATTCGCCGAATCGGGGGTTGATTTTTGCCGACAATGAGTCGGCCCCGAGTCGCCGTCAATGTAAATTTTTAGCCAAGAGTCAGTAGAGTCAAAGGTTTAGGGCGAGTTGTTCTGAAATTGGAGCAAATGTACGGCGGTGAACGGGTGTGACCCCCAATATCTTGATTGCGTCACGATGTTCGGCCGTGCCGTAACCGGCGTTGCGTTCCCACCCGTAACCGGGGTGGGCCAGGGCCAAATCGGTCATCAAGCGGTCGCGGGTGACCTTGGCGATGATCGACGCGGCGGCGATGGACAGGCTCAGTGCGTCGCCGCTGACCAGGGTGGTGATGCGGGGGCAGGGCAGGCCCACGGGACGCTGGTTGCCATCCACCAGGGCGGTGACCGGGGCCGGGCCGCCATCGGCCGCCAACTGCTCCACCGCCCGGCGCATGGCCAGGAAGGTGGCCTGCAGGATGTTGACGGTGTCGATCTCCTCCACGCTGCTGATGCCGATCCCCACCCGGGCGTTGGCGCGGATGGCGTCGAACAGGGCCTCGCGCGCGGCGGCGGTCAGTTTCTTGCTGTCATTGATGCCGGCGCACCAGGCAGGCGCCTCGGCCGCTACCGGCAGGATGACGGCGGCGGCCACCACCGGGCCCGCCAGCGGACCGCGCCCCGCCTCATCCACGCCGCAGACCAGGCTGTCGGGGCCGTGGCCGGCGTCCAGCTCATGCCGCAGGGTGGGCGGGCCCAGCTGGATGAGGATCTCGGAGGCGGGCTTGCGGGGGCGGGGCATGGGACACAGGCTTTGGCAGGGGGAATGAAGGGCCGCCATGATGGCGGCGCCGCCGATCCCGGGCAAGGCCCCCAGCGTCGCCCCCGGCGTCAACGAGGGGCACGGTTGAGGCAGATCATTTTGCCACCGACGCATCAGGCGCAGCATGCGGCCATCCCGCTTCCCGCCCCTTTTTGCGTCAGGCCGTCCCATGCGCCCCGATCTCGTCGCCAAATACCGCAACCAGCGCGTTCCCCGGTACACCAGCTATCCGCCATCGCCGCAGTTCAGCGCGGCGGTCACGGCTGACGACTATCGCCGTTGGCTGGGACAGCTGACCGCGGCCGATACCCTGTCGCTGTACCTTCACGTCCCTTTCTGCCGCAGCATGTGCTGGTACTGCGGCTGTCACACCACCGTGGTGAACCACGAGGCGCCCATCCGCCGCTACCAGGCGGCGCTGGAGGCGGAGATCGACGCCGTGGCGGGCGCCCTGGTTGCCGACTCTACGCTGTCCAGGGGGGGCGGCCTGCCCCTCGTCACCCACATTCATTTCGGGGGCGGAACGCCCACCTTGCTGCCGCCCGATGCCTTCCTGTCGCTCATGGATCGGTTGGCCCTGCGCTTCGGCCGCCCGGCGGCCACGGCGGAAATCGCGGTGGAGATCGACCCGCGCACCCTGACCCCGGCCATGGCGGAGGCCCTGGGGCAGGGGGGCGTCACCCGCGCCAGCCTGGGCGTACAGAGTTTCGATGAGCGGGTGCAGCGCGCCATCAACCGCATCCAGCCTTACGCCGCCACGGCGGAAGCGGTGGCCCGCCTGCGCCAGGCCGGCGTCGGCGGCATCAACCTGGATCTGATCTACGGCCTGCCCCACCAGACGGTGGAAAGCTGTGTTCAATCCGTGACCCAGGCCCTGGAATTGGCGCCGGATCGGCTCAGCGTCTTCGGCTATGCCCACATGCCCTCGCTGAAGGGGCACCAGGGGCGCATCGACACCAGCGCCCTGCCCGGCGCCACCCAGCGGACGGAGCAGGCGGCCGCGATGGCGGCGGTGCTGGAGGCGGCGGGTTATGTCGCCATCGGCCTGGATCACTACGCCCGCAAGGACGACGTCATGGCCACGGCCTACGCCGCCGGGCGCCTGAAACGTAATTTCCAGGGGTACACGGTGGACACGGCCACGGCCCTGCTGGGCTTCGGCGCTTCCGCCATCGGCCGCACGCGCGGCGGCTACATCCAAAACCGGGTGGAGGTGCCGGCCTACCTGAAGGCGTGGGAGTCCGCCGCACAAGGGGATGGTGACGGCTGGGCGGTGGCCAAGGGCCTGGCGCTCACCGATGACGACCGGTTGCGCGCGGATATCATCGAGCAGCTGATGTGCCGCTTCTCCGTCGACCTGGAAGAGACGTGCCGCCGCCATGGCGGTTCTTTGGATGAGGTGCTCACGCCGGCGACCCGCCACGCCTTGGCCGCGCTGGCGGACGATGATATGATCATCTGTGACAAAACGAGGGTGGAGGTACGGGAGGAGGCCCGGCCTTTGGTCCGGAGTGTCGCGGTCCTGTTCGATGCCTATTTCGATCCAGGATCGGGTCGTCACAGCTACGCCGTGTAGATTTTTTTCAGAAATTTTCAAGATGGGGCGGATTGACGCGCCTGCGAAGCGCCCCTCGTTGCCTGCCTGCTTTCACAATGCGCCTTAGAAGACTGAAAACAAACAGTCCCACAGGTTAACGGAGGAGAGCCCCGAACCCGCTGCTGCAATGCAGCATTATGGCGATCGTGCCCCGCGAAAGTTGCATGAAATTACGAAGGCTGGCTGGTTTAAGACAGGCAGTGACCGAGAGAGTCATTTCCTGCATACCTGCCGCTTGCGTGCGTCTTAGAAATCGGGCATACGAAAACCCAACAAGGTTCGACTGTGAAGGTCGACAACGATCGCGAGCGGTGTTCAGGTCCGTGAAAGACGGGCCGTGGTGCTTGGGGCTAGCGCTCGTCGGGTTATGAAATAACCGGATGCGCGTTACGGGTGCCGGATACTGCTTCGCAAACGAATTGGAGGCAGATGTGGGAAGGTCGGTGTTGGTCGACCCCAGGAACGCAGTTCGATGTCCAGGTGAACCCCCGGTTCCGGACGTCGCGGATTCCGCCCGCTCTGCCGCCCATGAATCACTTCCGCTCGGATGCGCCGTGGCGTTTTCCGATGCGGTGTCTTCCTTCGTGATGTGACCGCAGGAAAATGCCTTACACCGCAAAACAATCGTCAAGCAGCCGGTTGATCGGGCTGGTCGCCACGGTCCTGATCCAGGCCGGTATCGTTTACGCTCTCGTCACCGGCCTTGCGAACAAGGTCGTTGAGGTGGTCAAGGGTCCTGTCGAGACCAAGATCATCGAAGAGATCAAGGACGAGACCCCGCCGCCGCCGCCGCCGCCGCCGCCGCCGCCGCAGACCGTCCAGCCGCCGCCGTTCGTGCCGCCCGTCGAGGTCAATATCGAGACCCCGCCGCCGCCGGTCATGCAGCAGGTGGCGACGACCAAGCCGCCGGCGCCCCAGCCGCCCGTCGCTCCGGTACAGCCGAGCGCCCCGCCGGCGCCGGCCGCCAGCCCGGTCAAGATCGACCCGAGCAGCTTCTCCCGCTACCTTCCGGAATACCCGTCCGCGTCTTCGCGCCTGGGTGAAGAAGGTCGTGTCGTGTTCGTCGTGTACTGCGACGCCAGCGGCAAGGTCACCGACGCCAAGGTCGTGGAATCCAGTGGCCACGACCGCCTGGATGAGGCGGTGGTCCGCCAGGCCCAGCGCGGCGTGTGGAAGTGCACGGCGGAGCAGCAGGAAGGCAAGTCTGTGGGTACCTGGTCCTCGACCCGTGTCCCCTTCCGCTTCCAGCTCAAGGACGCGCGTTAACAGTTCAAGAAAACCGGGGCCTCTTAGACGCTGATGCGCAAGGGTTCCTCATCCCCTCAACCCAAATGTGTTGGAATTGTCATGAGCATTAGGGAGCGTTTCAAGCTGACCGCCGGTTCCATGGTGCGCTTTGCCATGGTCGCCCTGGTCGTCGGTACCTTCACCTCGGTCGCGGTCGCCCAGACCACGACCCCGTCCACCGACAGCTCGGCCCCGGCCGCTGCCGCTCCGGCCGCTGACCAGGCCGCTCCGGCCGCCGCGCCCGCCGCTGACGCCGCCGCCAGCGACGTCGCCGCTCCGCCGGCCGCCACCGAGACCGTCGAGAACCCGTACGGCCTGAACGCCCTGTGGAAGGGCGGTGACTTCGTGTCCCGTGGCGTTCTGATGATCATGGTCATCATGATGACCGGCACCTGGTACATCATCGTCACCAAGCTGATCGAGCAGACCCTGCTGCTGCGCTCCGCCGCCCAGGCCGACAAGTCCTTCTGGACCGCCCCGTCCCTGGCCGATGGCGCCGCCAAGCTGAACAAGAACAGCGTGTTCCGCATGCTGGTCGAAGACGGCCTGCGCGCCACCGAGCACCATGAAGGCACCCTGGTCGACCAGATCGACCTGCACACCTGGGTGACCATGCAGCTGCAGCGCTCGGTCGACAGCATCAGCAACCGCATGAAGTCCGGCCTGGCCTTCCTGGCCACCGTGGGCTCGACCGGCCCGTTCGTCGGTCTGTTCGGTACGGTGTGGGGCATCTATCACGCCCTGACCAACATCGGCATCGCCGGTCAGGCCTCGATCGACAAGGTCGCCGGCCCCGTCGGTGAAGCCCTGATCATGACCGCCATCGGTCTGGCCGTCGCCGTGCCCGCCGTGCTGGGTTACAACTGGCTGCTGAGCCGCAACAAGACCGCCATGGACCGCGTCCGCAACTTCTCCGCCGACCTGCACGCCCTGCTGGTCAGCGGTGGTCGTCTCGGCGCCGGCAAGTCCGCCCGGAGCGCGTAAACCATGGGGATGAATGTCGCTTCCGGCGATGCTGATGATGATGGCGAGGTCGTATCCGCGATCAATACGACCCCCCTCGTCGACATCATGCTGGTGCTGCTGATCATCTTCCTGATCACGGTCCCCGTCGTGACCCACACGGTGCCGGTGGACCTTCCCAAGGAACGTAATCAGCCAACCAAGACGAAACCGGAGAACATCGTCATCGCGGTAAACCGGGACGGCGACATCTTCTGGAACGAAACCAAGATGCCGGACTACACGACCCTGCTTGACAAGCTCAAGCAGCGGGCCGTGGAGCAGCCCCAGCCGGAAGTTCACATCCGTGGCGACAAGAACGCGCGCTACGAATATGTGGGCCGGGTCGTGGTTGCCGCCCAGCGGGCGGGTATCGTGAAGATCGGTTTCATCACCGAGCCGCCGGCGGGCGCGATCCCGGCCGCGCAGTAACGGTTCCGCCGAAGGAGTTTAAGCCATGGGTATGAACGTTGGCGGAGGTGGTGAAGACGAAGCCATGATGGACATCAACACCACGCCGCTTATCGACGTGATGTTGGTGCTGATCATCATGCTGATCATCACCATTCCGATCCAAACCCATGCGGTGAAGTTGGACATGCCGTCGGCGACCCCGCCGCAGTCCAATACGACACCGCCTGAGGTGGTCAACATCATGGTGGATTTCGACAACACGATTCAGTGGAACGGAACCACCGTTGATCGCCATGAACTTGAGCTGCGTCTCAAGGACGCCGCCCTGAAGAACCCACAGCCCGAGGTTCATCTTTGGCCGAACAAGTTGGCCAAGTACAACACCGTGGCGATGGTCATGGCCTCGGCCCAGCGCTTGGGCGTGACCAAGCTGGGCCTGGTGGGTGCGGAACAGTTCATGGATTAAGTCCGTGTCGACGGCGGCCTCTCGTTACCCAAGCTTGTCTGGGGTGCGGGGCCGCCGTTACCGTTTTCGCCATTACCATGTTCCGGGGCCCGTGATCTTTTGGGGCGCGGGCCTTGCGTCGGGTTGTTGTCCCGATTTCATCCCAATCATCGATTAGATTTCCCGCTAGTCTCGATTTCCCGACATGAGGGGCCGCTCGTCGGTCCAGCCCTTCAACAAAGCAGGTAGAGTCCTCGGAATGATCGCCACGCACTTCCTTCGTGCCGCACTGCTCGCCTCGGCGCTCACCATGGGCGGCGCCGTTGTCATCAGCGCCACCACGCCGGCCCACGCCGCCGAAGCCAAGAAGTTCAGCCCGGAAGTCGGCAAGCCGCTGCAGGAAGCCCAGACCGCGCTGAAGGCTGGCAAGTTCAAGGAAGCCTTGGACAAGATCGACGAGGCCGAGAAGGCCAGCAAGACCAAGTCGCCGTTCGAGACCTGCACCTTCGAGACGCTGCGCGCCTCGGCCTACAGCGGCCAGAAGGACATGGGCAACTTCGCCAAGTCGCTGGAAGCGACCCTGTCCAGCTGCCAGCTGCCGGACACGGACAAGGTGAACCGCGACAAGCTGATCGCCGAGGCCTATTTCAGCGTGAAGAACTACGCCAAGTTCTCCGCCGCCTCCGACCGCTATTACAAGGACGGCGGTACCGACAACCGCCTGAAGGAACTGGCCATCCAGATTTACCTGGACCAGAAGGACTACGCCAACGCCTCCAAGGCCGCGCGCGCCATGATCCAGGCCCAGGGTGGCAAGCCGTCCAAGGTGCTGCTGCAGACCATCGCCAGCGCCGAATACAACATGGATCACAAGCCCGCCTTCGTTGAGGCCATGGAACGCATCCTGATCAACTACCCCGATCAGGAAAGCTGGGAGAGCGTGATCCGCGGTGTGCAGAAGCTGCCGGGCTTCAACTCCAACCGCCTGCAGATCGACGTGCTGCGCCTGCAGCTGGGCGCCGGCCTGGTCAAGGACCCCGGTCCGTACCTGGAATTCGCCCAGCTGGCCATGAGCGACGGCCTGGGCGCCGAGGCCAAGGCCGTGATGGACAAGGGCTTCAAGGCCGGCATCCTGGGCAAGGCCCAGGGCGACCGCGAGAAGCGTCTGGCCGACATGGCCGGCAAGCAGGTCGATGACGATCAGCGCAAGCTGCCGGACGACGAGAAGGAAGCCAATGCCCAGCCGGATGGCAAGCAGCTGGTCCGCGTCGGCACGCAGTACCTGGCCCTGGGCAACGCCGCCAAGGCCATCGAGGTCATTCAGTCCGGCATCAAGAAGGACCAGCTGAAGTACCCGGAAGAGGCCAAGTTGCGCCTGGTCCAGGCCTACATCGCCGCTGGCCAGAAGCAGAAGGCCGTGGACACCATGAAGTCGATCAAGGGCACCGACGGCACCGCCGACATCGCCCGCCTGTACCTGATCCAGGCTGGCATCACCCAGTTCTGATCCCCCTGCTCCCGGCGCCCCGGCGCCCGTGGAAACAGCAAAGGCCGGTCCCTCGCGGGACCGGCCTTTTGGCATTTCAGGGCCGTGGAAGCAGCCGTCAGAACAGCGCCAGTTGGTCGCCCGGCTGCGGCGGCGGCTGGAACAGGTCACAGCGCATGTCCCAGCGCCGCTGATCCAGGCCCAACCGCCGCGTTGCCAGCCTGTGGCGCGCGGCCAGCAGTTGGGCGTAGGCACCGGTGCCGCGCATCCGGGTGCCGAATTGGGCGTGGTTGTGGCCGCCATCGCGGCATTGCCGGATAAGGCTCAGCACGCGGTCGGCCCGGTCAGGCACGTGCAGGCGCAACCATTCCTCCATCAGGCCCGCCAACTCGCGCGGCAGCCGCAGCAGGATGTAATGGGCTTGGTGGGCTCCCGCGTCCTTGGCCGCCGCCAGGATGGCTTCCAGTTCATTGTCGTTCAGGGCAGGGATCATGGGGGAGGCGAGCACGCTGACCGGCACGCCGGCCTGGGACAGCTGGCGTACCGCCTCCAGCCGGCGTTGCGGCGTGCCGGCGCGCGGCTCCAGCCGGCGGGCCAGATCCCGGTCCAGCGTGGTGATGGAGATGGCGACCCGGGCCAAGCCGTCGGCCGCCATGGGGGCCAGGATGTCCAGGTCACGCAGCACCAGGGGGGACTTGGTGATGATGCCCACCGGGTGGCGGAAATCTCGCAGCACCTCCAGCACGCCGCGGGTGATGCGCTCCGTCCGCTCCACCGGCTGGTAGGCGTCGGTGTTGGCGCCCAGCGCTATGGGGCGGGGCACATAACCCTTGGCCCGCAATTCCTTGGCCAACACGGCGGGGGCATCCCGCTTCGCATAGAGGATGGTTTCGAAATCCAGGCCGGGGGAGTGCCCCAGATAGGCATGGCTGGGCCGGGCGAAGCAGTAGACGCAGCCATGCTCGCATCCGCGATAGGGGTTGATGGATCGGTCAAAATTGACGTCCGGGCTGTCGTTGTAGCTGATGACGCTGCGCGACGTGTCCAGGTGGACCTGGGTGGCCGGCGCCGCCGCCAGGTCCGCCTCCCCGTCCCAGCCATCGCTTCCCACCCGGGCCCAGCCGTCATCGGTGCGCATGCGGGCATGGGCCTCGAACCGGCCCACGCGATTGGAGATGGTGCCCCGGCCTTTCAGCGGGCGGTCATCCAGGATGTCGACCATGGCTTCCTCCGTTACCCGGAGGCTAGCCTAGCGCCGTCAAAACCAGAACACAACATGAACAATTGGGCGGGTGCGGCGGCCAACTCCGAACTCCAGACAGCAAAAAGGCCGCCAGGGAAAGCCCCGGCGGCCTTTTTCACGCAGGTTGGTGTCAGGCGGCGGCGACGGCCAGGCGGGCGCAGACGGCCTCGATCAGCAATTGCCGGGCCCGGTCGACGATGTCGTCCATCGACGGCGTGCGCACGAACATGGCGGCCGCCCGGTCCTTCAACTCATCGCGCGTCGGCAGCGTGGGCATGGTCGGCATGTGCAGGTCGGGCAGGCTGGGCATGTGCAGCTCGGGCATATGAAGGGAGGCCAGCATGGCCTCCGCCTGGGCCCGGGCGTTTTCAAGCTTGTGCTGCAGTTCGGCCTTCACGTCGGCCAGCGAGGGCGTGTCGGCCAGCGTGGCCTGCAGCCGGGCGGCGATCTGCTCCACATGGAAGGTGGCGACCAGCTGGCTGGCGGCCTTCTCGATGATGGCCTTGCCCAGCCGCTGCTCCCCCCGCACCACGGCGGCGGGCGGGCGATGCAGGTCCCAGGTGATGCCGACCCAGGACAGCGCCTTCAGGATGTAATAGGTGGTGTCGATCTCCCACCAGCGGAAACCCTGGCAGGCGGCGCTTTGATAGGCGTGGTGGTTGTTGTGCCAGCCCTCGCCCATGGTCAGCAGGGCGAACCACCAGTTGTTGCGGCTATCATCGCCGGTCAGGTAACGGCGGCGCCCGTACACATGGGCCAGGGAGTTGATGCAGAAGGTGCCGTGGTAGGTGGCGACGGTGCTCCAGAAGAAGCCCACCACCAGGCCGGACCAGCCGGCCGCGAACCACACGGCGACGGCCAGGATGAAGGCCGGCAGGTAATGGAACCGATCCAGGAAGCGCAGCTCGGGGAACTTGGCCAGGTCCGGCACGGCGGCCAGGTCGGTCGTGTCATGGCGGGCCGTGAAGATCCAGCCCATGTGCGCGTACCAGAAGCCGCGCTGGGCCGGGGAATGGACGTCCGCCGGGGTATCTGAATAGCGGTGATGGTGGCGATGCTTGGCCGCCCACCACAGGATGCCGCGCTGGGCCGAGGTCTGGGCGATGAACGCCAGGATGAACTGGAACCAGCGGCTGGTCTTATAGGCGCGATGCGAGAAATAGCGGTGATAGCCGCCGGTGATGCCGAACATGCGCAGACCATAGAGGCCTACCGCCAGGGCCACGTCTTGCCAATAGACCCCTGTCCAGATGGCGCCCAGGCAGGCCAGATGCACGAGGATGAAGGGCAGGGCGCCGGCGGCCTGGATATCGTCCAGGTAATGGTCGGCCGGCTTTTGGGCGGCGTCGCGGGCGGGCTTGGTCACCGGGGTCGGTACTCCGTCAGGGGCGGCGAAAGGCCGCGAAGAGGGTGAGGCGATCGATTGAATACCAGGAATCGGCGGCCAAGCCGACTCCGCGTTTGGTACGGATGTCCCCGGCGCCAAGGGTAAGGGACAACCCTGAAGGGGAGATTAACACGGGGGGCCGCATCCGCGATTTGTGCTGGGTCAAAAGGGCTCAGAAGTCGGGGGACAGATCGTCCGGCATGTCCCGGCCGGGGCTGCCGCCGCCGGCGCCACCCTGCATCCACCAGCCGGATTCGGCGAGCTTGCCCTCGTAAAGCTCCATCACCGGCTTCTGCAGGCGATCGACCAGCACCATGTCATGCGTGGCCACCAGGCAGGTGGTGCCCAGCTTGTTCAGCTCGATGAACAGCCGCATGATGCGCAGGCTCATCTCACGGTCGATGTTGCCCGTGGGCTCGTCGGCGATGATCAGCTTGGGCCGGGTGACCACGGCCCGGGCGATGGCCACCAGCTGCTTCTGGCCGCCCGATAGGCGCAAGGGCCGCTCATCCAGCTTGGCCTTCAGCCCCACCCACGACAGCAGCTCCGTCACGCTTTCCTGCACATGGGCCTCATCCTGGCCGGCCAGGCGCAAGGGCAGGGCGACGTTGTCGAACACCGTCAGGTGGTTCATCAGGCGGAAGTCCTGGAACACCACGCCGATCTGGCGGCGGAGGGCCGGCAGGGCCTTGCGCGGGGTCTTGGACAGCGGATGGCCCAGCAGGGTGATGAGGCCGCGGGACGGGCGTTCCGCCAGATAGAGCAGCTTCAGCAGGCTGGATTTGCCGGCGCCGGTGGGGCCGGTCAGGAAATGGAAGGACCCGGGCGCCAGTTCGAAGCTGATGTCGCGCAGCACCTCAGGCCCGGTGCCATAGCGCAGACCGACATTCTCGAAACGGACCAAAGGCGGGGCATCCTTGAAATGGAAAGAGCCCGGCCCGCCCGCTTATGGGCGGGGCGGGACCGGGCCCGATCCGGGAAACGGAGGGGCGCTTACTCGGCCGATGCCGCCTCGGCGTCCGCGCGGTCGGTGGTCGGGAACAGGCCGGCCTTCTCGAACGCGGTCAGGGTTTCCTGCGCCCAGGCGCGCAGGTCGGTCAGGCCGCTGTGGCCGGTCCAGACGTCGATGCCGTAGCGCTTCTCCAGGTCGGCGTCGGTCATCTTCAGCGCGTCACGGACGGAGATGAACTCCTTCTCCAGCAGCTTCCAGATGTCGCTTTCGCAGCGCTTGATGGTGATCAGGCCGACGCCCTGGCTCTGGAAGCTCTTCAGGCGGCGGAAGGACTGGTCGTTCTCATAGGGGCCGAAACCGCCGGCCACCTCGTTCAACACCACGAAGCGGCGGCCGAAGGGCAACCACTCGTTCTTGTCGAACGAATACTGGATCAGGGCGCGGGCATCCTCGATGGCCTGGGCCTCGGCCTTGGTGGTGACGATCAGGTCGATGGGGTTGCTGTTGCGGCGGCGCAGCAGGGCGCCGGCGTTGCGGGCCTCGGCCCAGGCGAACAGGTCGGCGGCCACGTTGGCGCCCACGTCCACCACATAACCACCCTCCAGCAGGGTGCGGCCGAACTCGTCCCAATACTTGATGGCCAGGTTGGGGTCGGTCGAGGTCTTGATGTTGGTCAGCTGTTCACCGATGCCCAGTTCCTTCACGCCGGCGAACAGGCGGCCGAACTTGGACCGCTGGTTCAGCGTGTCGCTGTCGGCGGCGGCCAGCTTCACGGGCGCGCCCTTCTGCTCGTGCTGCAGGACCAGCATCTGGGCCACCAGCGTCTTGCCCTGGCCGCCGGTCTTGGCCATCGAGATATAGGTTCGCGTCATGGGGTCGTTCTCCTGGTCCCGCATTCTTGGTGCCGGCGTCCTTGGCCGCTCACGTCCTGCCGCCTGTCGCCGATGCCGGCCGCCGGCGGTTTCCCTCGGGGACGGACCCCGGAACGCGTCTGGCCACGGGTGTGGACGGCGTCGGGAGGACCCGTCCGGCCGGGCCTTGAATCGATACAGGTTTTCCCCCCGCGCTTCAACTGCGGGGGGCGGTCTTAACCGAAATCGCGTCCCGCCGGCCCCCGCGCCCCCGTCCTCAGGCGCGGTGTTCCTGCAGGCGGGGCATGATTTCCACCAGGTTGCAGGGGCGGAAGCGGTTGTCCAACTGATAGCGCAGGATCAGGTCCCAGCCGTCGCGGCAGGCGCTGGGGCTGCCCGGCAGGGCGAACAGGTAGGTGCCCCCCGCCACGCCGGCCGTGGCCCGGCTTTGCAGGGACGAGGTGCCGATCTTCTCATAGGATAGGGTCCGGAACATCTCGCCGAAGCCGTCGATTCGCTTCTCATAAACGCTCTCGAACGCCTCGGGGGTGACATCGCGGCCGGTCAGCCCGGTGCCGCCGGTGGAGATGACGACGTCCACCGCCGGGTCGGCGATCCAGGCGCGCAACTGCGCCGTGATGGCCGCCTGGTCATCCCTCACGATGGTGCGGGCCACCAGCACATGACCGGCGCCGGTCAACCGTTCCGCCAGTGTGTCGCCGGATTTGTCCGTGGTGGAGTCGCGGGTGTCGGACACCGTCATCACGGCGATCTGCACCGGCAGGAAGGGGCGGGTTTCGTCGATGCGGGACAAGGGGGCGCTCCTGTTCTGAACGCCCCTTAAGTGAGGCGCCGGGCGCCGGTCGTCAACCGGGGATCAGACCTCGACCACTTCCAGCAGTTCGCCATCGGGGCCGAAGCAGCCGCAGACCAGGGCGCCGTTGAAGCCGCAGCCGCCGTCCAGCGTGACGGCATGGGGCGTGGCCGCCGGTCCGCCATGGCTGGGGTCATAGCCGCGCACCACGCGGCGGAAACCGGCGTAGGCGCCCTCGATGCGGTGCCAGGCGCCACCGCCCCACCAGAAGCTGTCGCCCTGGGCGGCCAGGGGGCGGGAGATGTCGATGCCGGCGTTCACGAACAGAAGCTCGGGCAGGCCGTCCTGCCGCCGCTCGGTATAGGCCGCGCGGCGCAGGGCGGCGAACAGGGTGTCATGGCCGGGGGCGGCGCGCTGGGCGGTGCGCAGTTGCCCGGTCCAGCGCGCCAGCGACACCGCACCGTCGCGCGCGGCGGCCACCCCCTGGTAGGCGCTGCCGCCGTAGGCCGCCAGGGTGGCGTCCACGCCCTGGCTCATCATCCATTGCAACACTTCGATGGGGTTGGGCGCGAATTGCAGCTGCAGCAGCTTCTGCCACATCTCCTCCTGCCCGCCGCGCAGGTAGACCAGGTCGCTGACGATGACCCCGCGCACCGACAGCACGGCGCGACGGAAGGACAGCAGTTCATCCACCGTGTCCCGCACGCGCGGGCCGCGACCGATCAGGTTGCCGAGATAGACCAACCGGTCCCCGGGCTGAAAACGGGCGCCGATGTCGTCGTGCAACGCGGCCAGCCGGTCGACGTCGCCATGAATCGCCCCCACGGCCCAGATGCGCCGTGGACGGCCCAGCACGACAAAGCGCTCTTGTTCGTTCATGCGAAGGGTCAGACCGGCAGGAGAAAGTTATCGGTCAGTGTATGCGCCGCCGCCCCATGAAAAAAGGGGCGATCGACCGGGATCGCCCCTTTTTCCACTAAGTATAGTGATGTCGGCGCACCGTACCCCCAATGGGCGGGGATAGTCGAGCCTTGGCGGCTGACGGCTTACGCCGCCTTCGCCAGCACCGCTTCCAACCGCTCGGTGGCCTTGCGCTCATCGATCTTTTCCACGGCGGCGAGCTCGCGCGCCAGGCGCTCCAGCGCTGCGTGGTAGATCTGCCGCTCGCTGTAGGACTGATCGGACTGGTCGGTGCCGCGGTGCAGGTCGCGCACCACCTCGGCGATGGACACGGGGTCGCCGGAGTTGATCTTGGCCTCATACTCCTGGGCGCGGCGGCTCCACATGATCCGCTTGATCTTGGACGGACCCTGCAGGGTCTCCATCGCGTCCTTGATCCGGTCCTTGCTCGACAAGCGGCGCAGGCCGGCGTTCTTCGCCTTGGTCACGGGGACCTTCAGCGTCATGCGCTCCTTCTCGAAGGTGATGGCGTACAGCACCACCTCCATATCGGCGATGGCATGCTTTTCGATCGCCACGATGCGTCCAACCCCGTGGGCCGGGTAAACGACGTAATCACCAGTGACGAAATCGAGCTTATCGGTCATTTGGATCGGCTCTCACAATTCGGCTTTTAAAGTCCCGCCTCGGGGAGGCGGGCCTGGACGCCCGGAACGGCATGCAAAGGTCGCTGTCGGCCTGCCAGGGGCTGCGACAACGGACAGACAGCACGAAGGCGCTGGGGGAATGGGGCACGCTTAAGCTTTCGCGAACGGCGTGCCTATTCTCGCGTCCAGAACTATAACCGATATGACGATGCGATGACAGGTCAACAAGACCACGTTCGACTTAAGTTCCTGGTATGGGCCAGGATGTCGGACATGCGAATCGCGCATGTCTTAGGCAGAAGCCGCTTAAGATTTGGGCGGCTCCGCCCAAAGGAAAGACAAAGCGCCGCCCGGCCCGGTGGCTGGCGGCGCCTGACGCCTGTCTTCAGTTGCCGTTGCCGGGCTTGTCGCTGAAATAGGTCTTGAACTTGTCCGGCACGCCCTTGAAGGCGTCGGCATCCGCCGGGGCGGGCTTCTTGCGGTTCAGGTTGGGCCAGGCGGCGGCGTACTGCCGGTTCAGTTCCAGCCATTCCTCGGCCCGGCCGTCGGTGTCCGGCAGGATGGCCTCGGCCGGGCATTCCGGTTCGCAGACGCCGCAGTCGATGCATTCATCGGGATGGATGACCAGCATGTTGTCACCCTCGTAGAAGCAGTCCACGGGGCACACTTCCACGCAGTCGGTGTACTTGCACTTGATGCACTGCTCGGTCACGACATACGGCATTGCTCGCACTCTCCTTGAAAACCCGGTTCCCCAGGCGCCCGGACCAGGGCAGCCTCCAGCGGGGTGGCACGGGGGCACGTATAGCCCGATATCGCCCGAGGGTATAGCACCCGCGAGCGTCGGCGAAACCTACGTCGTCCGGATAGCGGCCGGATGACAGCGGGAGAGGTAGAACATGCGTGGGGCGGGCGCAACAGGGTTCAGCGTGCGCGGGTGGTGGCCCGCGTCCGCGTCCAGCGCACGCCACACGTAAAAAGAGCACGTCTGATTGAAATTGACTTACCGTTACGGATAGTCTGGCCAAGGACCGGGAGAGGCAGGAACGGTATGACGGCGCACGGCAACAAAGGCCAAGCGGAGGACCCACCGGAAATGTCCAGGCGGTGGGACTCGGGCTCCATCGAGCCGTCGCCGGCCATGGCGGCCGAGCTTTACGCCGTCCTTCAGCGCTTTTCCCAAGCCATCGTCGTGTTCGGTCCCGACGACCGGGTGGTGTTCGCCAACGACCGCTATCACGACATGTTTCCCCGGTCGCCGCCGCCGGGGGCCATCCTGGGCTGGCGCTTCGAGGATCTGCTGCGCCATTCCATCGCCGCCGGCCAGGTGCCGCAGGCGGAGGCGGATCCGGAGGCCTACATCGCCCGGCGCCTGGCCCAGCGCGGCATGTCCCAGCGCGGCCTGGCGCGCGAGGGGCTGATCGGCGACCGCTGGTACCGCGCGGTGGAGGAGCGCATCCCCGGCGGCGGCCTCGTCCTCAGCTATAACGACATCACTGACCGCCGCCTGGCCGAGGACGAGGTACGGCGCAAGTCCGCCATCCTCAGCGCCGCCATGGAGGCGGTACCCGGCGGCTTCATGGTGATGGACGAGGACTTCAATTTCGTGGTGTGGAGCCGTAATTGGCCCGCCATCGGCGGCGCCACGGACGAGATCATCCGCACCTATCCCAACATGCCCGATCTGGCCCGCTGGCAATCGCGCCGGGGTGACTATGACGGTATCCGGCTGGATCCCAGCCAGTTCGACCCGGCGGCCATCGCCTCCATCCCCTGGCTGGGTCGTCTGCTGGCCTTGCAGGCGGCCCGTCCCCCGCAACTGATCCCCAGCGATGAGGAACGGGAGCTGTTGGTGCAATGGCAATTGCTGCGCTACCGGCCCGAAGGCCGGCCCGACGGCGAGCGCGCGGAAGGCACCGGCACCATCCATATCGGGGGCGAGGACGGCCGTATCGTCGAATTCCGTCGCAACCGCATGCCCGGCCTGGGTTGGGTGTCGATCTACAATGATGTCACCGAACGCTACCGCCATGAGGAGGAGACGGCGCGGGCCCATGCCGAGACGGCGCGCGCGCTGCAGGAGTTGCGGGACACCCAGGAAAGCCTGGTGCAGGCGGAGAAGCTGGCATCGCTGGGTGAGTTGGTGGCCGGCGTGGCGCATGAGCTGAACACGCCGGTGGGCATCAGCTATACCGCGGCCACCTTCCTGGCCGACCGCCTGCGCGACTTCCGGGCGGAATTGGCGAACGGCCCACCCCGCCGGGCGGCCCTTATGGACTTCCTGGATTTGGTGGAGGAGACGGCCAGCCTCATGACCGTCAACGCCGGCCGCGCCGCGCGTTTGGTGCAGAGCTTCAAGAACATCGCCGTCGACCAGACCAGCGATGAACGGCGCCTGCTGTCGCTGAAGCCGTATCTGGAGGAAATCGCCATCAGCCTGGGCCCGCAATGGAAGCGGCCGGGCCACACGTTGACGATAGAGTGTCCCGCCACCCTGGTGCTGGACACCTACCCCGGGGCGCTCAGCCAGGTGCTGACCAACCTGATCGTCAACGCCACCTTGCACGCGTATTCGCCGGGGCAGGCCGGGCGGCTGACCATCACGGCCTCTTCCCTGCCGCCGACGCCGGGGGCGGTGGGGCGGCCGCCGGCGGAGCATGTGGAAATCCTGTTCGCCGACGATGGCAAGGGTATCCCGGCGGAGGCCTTGCCCCGCATTTTCGACCCGTTTTTCACCACCCGCCGCGGGGCGGGGAGCACGGGCCTGGGACTGAACATCGTTTTCAACCTGGTGACCCGCACCCTGGGCGGCCGTATCGAGGTGGATAGCGCCCCCGGCCGTGGCACCCGCTTCTTCCTGCGCCTGCCCAAGGTCGCGCCCCAGCCGCCGGCATCGCCACCTGCCGAGGCGGAGGTCGTGGCCGTCCCGGGCTGACCACGGCTGGTGGGGCATCGGCGGGCAGCCAGGGCTTGCCCCCGTTTGGCCGCCCCACTACGGTGGAACGGCGGCCGGCACCAACGCCAGCGCGCGGGGGGCTTTGGGGGCCGTGCCTATGGGGATATCGTCGCGCTGCCGGGCGGGGGGCCGCTGCCTGGCGCTGTGGGCTGGCCTTCTCCTGATGGCTGGCCATCCGTTTCCTGTCATGGCCGCCAATCCCCAGCCCGGGAAAACGCTGGTCCGCTCCATCGGCGGGGTGCCGCTGACCTTGGATCCGCAGCGCGCCGACCTGGGATCGGAAGGCCTGGTGATCAATGACCTGCTGGAAGGTCTGCTGGCACCCGATGGCCGTGGCGGCGCCCGGCCCGCCTTGGCGGAAAGCTGGACGGTCTCACCCGACGGCCGCATCTACACCTTCAGGCTGCGCGCGGACGCCGCCTGGTCGGACGGCACGCCGGTGACGGCGGATGATTTCGTCTTTTCCTGGCAGCGCCTGGCGGACCCGCGCACGGCGTCGCCCTTCGCCTTCTACATGGGCATCGTGGTGAATGGGGAGTCCATCGCCAAGGGTGTGATCAAGGACCCGCGTCGCCTGGGCGTGGCGGCCCTGGACGCCCACACCTTCCAGGTGGAACTGGTGCGGCCCACCGCCTATTTCCTCGCCATGTTGCAGCACCAGGCCTTGTTCGCCGTGCAGAAGGCCAGCGTGCAGGCCTATGGCGACGCCTTCACCCAGCCCGGCCATTACGCCGCCAGCGGGCCCTATGTCCTGGTTGAAGACGTGGCTGGCGATCACCTGACCCTGGCGCGCAATCCCGCCTATTACGACCGGGCCAAGGTTGCCATCGATACCGTCCGCGACCTGCCGCTGGAGGACCGCGAGGCGGAGACGCGGCTGTTCCAGGAGGGACGGCTGCAGGCGACGTACGAGTTGCCGGTGGATCAGGTGGCCTGGGCACGGACGGCATTGCCGGACGCCTTCGTCAGCGCCGAGGCCTACGACACCTATTTCCTGAGTTTCAACCTTCGCAATGAGCCGTGGAAGTCATCCCCCGCCCTGCGGGAGGCGCTGACCCTGGCCGTGGAGCGGGAGGCGCTCGCCACCGGCGTCCTGGCGGGGGAGCGGCCGGCCTACAGCTATGTGCCGCGCCTGGCGCCCAGCCCCGGCGTGCCGGGGTATGAACCGGGCTGGCCCGCCTGGCGCGACCTGCCGCAGGCGGAGCGGGAGCGGCGGGCGCGAACCTTGATGACCGAGGCCGGCTACGGCCCCGGGGCCAAGCCGCTGCCGGTCATCACCCTGTTGTATCCCACGGGCGCCAACTGGCAGTCCGCCGCCGCCGCGGTGGCCCGCCAGTGGCACGCGGTGCTGGGTGTCGAGGTGCGCCTGGAGGATCGGGACTTCCAAACGGTGACCACCAAGGCCAGTGAAAAGACTTTCAAGGATGTGGTGTTCGCCTCCTGGATCGGCGACTACCCCGATGCCAACAGCTTCCTGGCGGTGATGCGGGCGGATGCCGGCCGCGAAAACTACCCAAGCTATGCCAATCCCCTGTTCGACGCGCTGATGGAGGAGGCCAATGGCGAGGCCGATCCGGGGCGCCGCGCCGGCCTGCTGCGCCGGGCGGAACGGTTGATGATGGATGACACCCCCATCATCCCGCTGTTCCACAAGAGCATGAGGCGGCTGGTATCGCCCCATGTCACCGGCTGGGTCCCCAATCCACTGGATCTGACGCCCAGCCGCTTTCTGGACGTGACGCCCTAGCGCCAGCGACGCGAGGCGAAGGCTGGTGCCCGGCGATTGAGGGGGGCGGTCACGATCAAACACCGCGCGCACAAGGCCGGCCGCTATCGCCCCTTATCCACGGCCGGACGGCCGGCGTTAGGGGCGGTGGGCGGGCTGTCAGGCTCCGGCGGCGTGTCCCAGCCATGGGCAAGGGTGCTCTCCGCCATCGGGATCAGGAACTGCCCCAAATCCACCGGCACCTGGAACCCGGGTCTGCCCGGATCGGGACAGGATGCGGATTTGGCGCGCAAGGCCCAGCCATCGGGCAGGGGGCGGTCCCAGACGAACACGGCGCAGGGCCCCGTCAGCGGCGGCCGTGGCCTGTAGGTCTCGTCGATCTGGAAACCGGGATAGTTGCCCCGGATGCTGCCCGCCGCGCCGGCGAAGGTCTGTGGGGTGAGCGGCGGCGGCGCCGGGGGAAGCGGCCCCGGCTCGGCGCAAGCCGACAAGCCCATCAACGCGCCGCCCACGCACCACCACCGCTTTGTCATGGTTCCCCCTTACGCGACCTATGCGCGCGCCCATCCCGACGATGGATGCGGGGCGACGGCGGCAGCCGTGGGGCGGAACTGTGGCATTTCGGGGGCGGGCTCGGTTGCCGCAGGATCGGGTTGTCACCCTTCCCCGACCGCCAGGATGATCTTCCCGAAGCCGCCGCCGCTTTCCATCCTTTGATGCGCCTCGGCGGCCCGTTCAAGTGGCAGGATCCGGTCGATGACCGGCCTTATCTCCCTTCTTGCCAGGTGGGGCAGGGCGCCTGCCGTGAAGCGGGCGACCATGGCGCGCTTTTCCTCCGGCGTCCGTGATTTCATCACCGTCCCGATGAGACGGAGATGGTTGTGCAGCACCAGGTCCAGCGGGATTGACGCGTCGGCGTCGCCACTCAGGACACCGACCTGGACCAGCGTGCCACCGGGCGCCAGGCTTCGGAGATTGCGTGCCAGATAGTCGCCGCCGATGAAATCGACCACCGCGTGCACTCCCGCCGCTTGCGTAAGGCGGGAAACCTCCGCCTCGAAATCCGCGCCGCGATAATCGATCACGGCCGCGGCTCCCAGGTCACGCACGTCCGCCATCCGTTGGGCCGAGGCTGTGGCATAGACGGTGGCCCCCAGGGATCGGGCGATCTGTACCGCCGCCGAACCGATGCCGCCGGCCGCCGCGTGGATCAGCACCCGCTGCCCGGGCTGGACCCGGGCCAGGTGCGCCACCGCCTCCCAGGCGGTGACGAAGGCCTCCATGACCCCGGCCGCGTCCGTCAGCGGCAGCTCGTCCGGCACCTTCACGGCCATGCCGCGGTCGACCCGGGCGATCTCTGCATAGGCTCCGCCGCCGACGATGGCCATCACCCGATCCCCGATCCGCATATCCGTGACGCCGGGGCCGACCTCGATGACCTCGCCGGCGAGTTCAAGGCCCAGCAAGTGACTGTCGCCGAAGGTCTGGTCGCCGTAGAAGCCGGCCCGTTGCATCAGATCGGCCCGGTTGACCCCCGCCGCGGCCACACGAACCAGCAGGTCATTGGGCCGCGGCCGCGGCGCGGGCGCCTCAACCAGCCGCAGCATGTCCGGCGGGCCGAAGCGTTCATAGGCGATGGCTCTCACGACACCGCCTCCTTGGCATTGGCCAGGGCGCGACGGGCGATGCTCTCGGCGAACAAGGGAGTTTCGCGGCGGTTGTGGTCTCCGCCGGCGGCTTGGCGCGCCGCGGCGGCGTCCTCATAGGCGATGCCGTGCCGGGCCAGGAAATCCATGAAGGCGTCGGTCGGGTGGGCGGTCACGCGGTTGGTATACCGGGTGCGATTGCCGTCGATCGCTTCGGCCATCAATTCCCAGATCACGTTCACCTGGGTACGTCCGTTGGCGGTGAAAACGTCCGAGATCGAATTCATGCGGCAGTAGGTCTTACCCGCCTCCTCGGCCACATAGTGCTGTACCACCAGGCCGGTTCCGATCATCTCGACATTGATGGACATGCGCCGGCCATCGTCGGTGGTGGTCACCCCGGCGGCGATATGATCAGGCGCGCAACACCGCAGGTACTCCGCCTCGGGTAGGGTGAACAGCCAGTCGGCGATATCGATTTGCTCAATCGGAACATCGACTTCATGGCTGTACGCGGATTGGGATAGGATGCGGTCGAGGACAGTGGCCATGACAGTGTCTCCTGGTTGGGTTGGCTCGGCGGGCGGGCGCCACGTCGATGAGCCAAACCATGCGGCCAGGGGCGGCGGATGATAACGCGGCCATTTCTCGAAATGGCTTTGCCTGCGGAGCAAAGATGAAGGACCCGAGGTTCGCCGAGTTGGTGGCCGTGTTCGTCGACGTCGTGCGGGCCGGCAGCTTCTCGGGTGCAGCGCGCCGGCGGGGGGTGACGCCCTCGGCCATCGTTCGGCAGATCGACGCCTTGGAGCATGGCCTGGGCGTGCGGGTGCTGGTGCGGTCCACCCGCGCGCTGGCGATGACCGATGCCGGGGAGAGGCTGTTCGAACGCGGCCAGCGCCTGATCGACGATCTTGTCGATGTTCATGCCGAAATCGCCGCGTTCGGCGGGGCGATCGCCGGCGTCCTGCGCGTCGCCTGCTTTCCCACCTTCGGCAAGCGGTACGTGCTGCCGGTGGCGGGCGCCCTGATGCGGGATCATCCCGGCCTGTCGGTGGAACTGGATTTGACGGAGCGCCTGGCCGACCCGGCGCGCGATCGCCTCGACGCCGTCATCCGCATCGGGCACCTCGCCGACAGCGCCTTGATCGCCACCAAGCTCGCCGATCAATCGCGGTTGGCGGTCGCCGCCCCCAGCTACCTGGATCGTCATGGCACGCCCGAGCGTGTCGAAGATTTGCGCGCCCATCGCCTGCTCGACAAGCTGCACGGGGCGGACCTCTTGGGGTGGGCCGACATGCTGGGCGACGCGGCGGGCCAGCCTGGCTGCGGCGAGGTGGTTTTCCGGTCCGATGATTTCGAGGCGTTGCGCCTCGCCGCTCTGGAGGGTGTGGGGGTGGCTTTCCTTCCCAGTTGGGTGGTCGGTCCGGACGTGCGCGCCGGTGCCCTCACGCGGCTTGCGCTGGATGGGGAGCCCTGGGCCCCGAACCCTCAGGGCATCTTCCTGCTCAGGGCCCTGCCGGAGCCATCAGCCAAGCTGCGCGCCTTCATCGATGGTCTGCGGTTGTCGATCGGCGGCCCCCCTGTTTGGGAACCGTGACGGTCCGGGAACCATGGCTGCCGCCGACCTCTCCCCCAAGGACGCCGGTCCCCAAACGAAAACACCCGCCGGACGCGCTGCCCGGCGGGTGTCTTGGTACTGCATCAAGCGTGCGACCGGGGCGGCGCCTTAGGGCCGCCGCCTGGGCTCACAACAGGCGCCTTAGGCGTCCTTGTTGTTCATGCCACGGCCGGTGGTGCGCTCGGAGATGCGGGCCGACTTGCCGCGGCGATCGCGCAGGTAGTACAGCTTGGCGCGACGCACGTCACCCTTGCGGATCAGCTCGATGCTGTCCAGGCGCGGGCTGTACAGCGGGAACACACGCTCCACGCCTTCGCCGTAGCTGATCTTGCGGACGGTGAAGCTGGAGTTCACGCCGGCGTTGCGGCGGGCGATGACGACGCCCTCGTAGGCCTGCACGCGCTCGCGCGAGCCTTCGACGACCTTCACGTTCACCTTCACGGTGTCGCCCGGGGAGAATTCCGGGACCGCACGGGTGGCGGTCAGCTTTTCAATCTGCTCTTGCTCGAGCTTCTGGATGATGTTCATGGCACTCAACTCCACATGATGACAATGGCCAGCCTCACGGCGGTCAATCCAGGTTTGGCACAGGCGCCGTTTCCGCAGTGGGGTCCACCAGGGAAACGCCATCCTCAAGGGTCGAACCGCTTCGCGGCTTGCGCCGTCGGCGGCTCTTGGTTTCGGCCTTGGGCCGGCTCTCCTCGTAGCGCTGCCACAGGTCCGGTCGCCGGTCCCTGGTGATGCGCTCCGCCTCGGCCAACCGCCAGGCTTTCACCTTCTCATGGTGCCCGGAGAGTAGAACCTCGGGCACCGCGCGGTCCTGCCAGACGGCCGGCCGCGTATAGTGGGGATACTCCAGCAATCCCCGCTCGAAACTCTCTTCGCCCGCCGTCTCGGCGTTGCCCATGACGCCCGGCAACAGCCGGACGCAGGCGTCGATCAGGCACAGCGCCGCGGGCTCACCCCCCGAAAGCACGAAATCCCCGAGGCTCACTTCCTCGAGGCCCTGCGCTTCCAGGACCCGTTCATCCACCCCCTCATACCGGCCGCACAGCACTGTGAGGCTGGGCGCCGATACGAGTTCCCGTACCAGCGCCTGGTCCAGCACACGGCCACGCGGCGAGAGGTAGATCGCCCGGCCCCGTTCCCTCTGGTCCTGGCTCAACCGCGACCGGCTGGCGGTCAGGGCTGCGTCCAGGACGTCGGGCCGCATGACCATACCTGGTCCGCCGCCGAACGGGGTGTCGTCCACGGAGCGGTGTTTATCACTCGCGAACGACCGGATGTCCACTGATTCCAGCGACCAGGTGCCATTTTCAAGCGCTTTCCCCGCCAGGCTCATGCCCAGCGGCCCCGGAAACATCTCCGGGAACAGGGTCAGCACCGTCACATGCCAGCCGGCCGTCATCGAATCAGCCCTCGTGGGCCTCGGGCGCGTCGTCATCCGACGCCACCGCCTCATCATTTTCCGAGGCTACCGCCTCATCGGCGGCGGGCCCGCCTTCCATCTCGGCCAGTTCCTCCGGCGTCGGCTTGACCTTCTCGAACAGGCCGGCCGGCGGTTCCACCGTCACCAAGCCCGCCTTCACATCCACCACCGGGACGGCGGCGCGGGTGAAGGGGATGGTGACCGTCTTGCCGGACGCCGCGTGCGCGATCTCCAGCATGTCGCCGCCACCGAAGTCGTAGATGGCCTTGATCTCGCCGAAGGGCTCGCCATCCGCGGTGGTCGCCACCAGGCCGATCAGGTCGGTGTGATAGAACTCGTCCTCGTCCTCGGGGGCGGGCAACTGATCACGGGCGATGTACAGGCGGGTGCCCTTGAGCGCGTCGGCCGCGTCGCGGTCGCGCACGCCCTGCAATTCCGCCAGGAAATGATCCTTGCCCATGCCGGTCATGGTCAGGGCGAAGGCGCGGGCGCCTGATTCGTCGGTCAAGGTGCCATAGGCGAACAGCGACTCCGGCACAGCCGTGAAGCTCTTCACCTTGACGCGGCCGCGCACCCCGTGGCTGCCCACGAACTGCCCGACGCAGATGCGCGTGGCGGTTTCCATAACGATACTCTCTGGAAGACTGTAGGCGGCGGAAAAGCTGAACGGGGGCGGTCACCCGCCCCCGTCGCAACCCGTCAACCTGGATGCCTGCCAACCCACCCCTGTCGCCAAGGGAGGCGGCCGGCGTCAGGTCAATCAGCCCTCGGTGCTGGCGGCGGCAGCGGCGGCCAGCTTGGCGCGCTCCTGGGCCTTCGCCTTCGGGGCGGACTTCTTCGGGGTCTCGCGGACCTTCGGCAGCTCGATGATGTTGGCGCGGCCCAGGAACAGGGCGACGCGGTCGGTCGGCTGGGCGCCCACGGACAGCCAGTGGCGGGCGCGCTCTTCCTTCAGGGTGACGCGCTCGGCGTGCTCACGCGGCAGCATCGGGTTGTAGGTGCCGATCTTCTCGATGAAGTTGCCATCGCGGGGCGAACGGCTGTCGGACACGACGATGCTGTAGAACGGACGCTTCTTGGCGCCACCGCGGGCCAGACGAATCTTGAGGGACATTTCTTACTTCCTGACTCTGATGTTGAACTGAAGATGATGGTGAAACGCGGATACTAAAATTTGGCTGGGGATCAGCGGCCCTTGGGCATCAGGGCCGACAGGCCCTGGCGCATCAGGCCCTTTTTCCCCAGTTTTTTGAACTTGCGCATCATGTCGGCCATGTCCTGGTACTGCTTCAGCAGCCGGTTGACGTCGGCCACCGTGGTCCCGGACCCCAGCGCGATGCGGCGCCGGCGCGATGCGTTCAGCAACTTGATGTCGCGGCGCTCTTTCTGGGTCATGGAGGTGATGATCGCCTCCTGACGCTTCAGCATGCGCTCGTCGATGTTGGCCTTGGACAGCTGGTCCTTGATCTTGCCCACGCCGGGCAGCATGGACAGCATGCCGCCCATTCCGCCCATCTTCCGAATCTGGCGCAGCTGGGACAGCATGTCGTCCAGGTCGAAGTTGCCCTTCTCCATCTTCGCGGCAAGCTTCTCGGCTTCCTCGCGGTCGATGGTTTCGGCGGCCTTCTCCACCAGGCTGAGCACGTCGCCCATGCCCAGGATGCGGCCGGCGATGCGGTCGGGGTGGAAGGCCTCCAGCGCGTCGATCTTTTCGCCGGTGCCCAGCAGCTTGATGGGGCGGCCGGTGATCTGGCGCATCGACAGGGCGGCACCGCCCCGGGCGTCGCCGTCGATGCGGGTCATGACGATGCCGGTGACGCCGACCTTGTCATTGAAGTTGGTGGCGACGGTGACGGCGTCCTGGCCGGTCATGGCGTCCACCACCAGCAGGCTTTCCACCGGCTTGGTGACGTCGCGGATGCGCACCACCTCGTCCATCAACTCCTCGTCGATGGCAAGGCGGCCGGCGGTGTCCAGCATGACGACGTCATAGCCTTCCAGGCGGCCGACGCGCATGGCGCGCTGGGCGATGGTCACTGGGTCTTCGCCGGGGACGATGGGCAGGGTGGCCACGTCCACCTGCTCACCCAACACCCGCAGCTGTTCCTGGGCGGCCGGGCGTCGCGTGTCCAGCGACGCCATAAGCACCTTTTTCTTCTCGCGGGTCTTCAGCAGGCAGGCGATCTTGGCGGTGCTGGTGGTCTTGCCCGAGCCCTGCAGGCCCAGCATCAGCACCGGCACCGGCGCCTCGGCGTTGAGGTTGATGCCCTCGTTCTGCTCGCCCAGCATCTCGACCAAATGGTCGTGGACGATCTTGATGACCATCTGGCCGGGGGTGATGGAGCGCAGCACCTCCTGCCCGACGGCCTTTTCCTTCACGCCGTTGATGAAGGACTTGACCACGGGAAGGGCCACGTCGGCCTCGAGCAGGGCCACGCGCACTTCGCGCAGCGCGGCACCAACGTCCTCTTCGGTGAGGGCGCCGCGCCGACGCAGCCGGTCGAAGATATCGCCGAGCCGTCCTGTCAAGCCGTCAAACATAACCCGTCCTGGCCATTGCCGTTCCGATCTTCACCCGCCCCCCTAGTCCAAGCGTCCGGTCAGGCCCATTTGCCCAAACGAAAAGCGCCAGTGCACGAAACTCGTGGACTGGCGTCGCGCCTTGGCGCGGGGTGCGGTTCGACCTGGCTTCCGAACCGGAACCCGTGGTCGAGGTTGGGCTATCTAGACCGATGGCGGGCACATGTCAATGCCCCACAAGGGCGGGCGAGAGGCGCGAAACAGACGATGACAGCCCACCAGGCGCGGTATGCCGGCGGCGGGGGCCAAGCAAAATGGGCGACGTCCAAAGGCCTGCGGATGTGTGACAGATCATATACGGCGCCCGCCATTTCATCTAAAGCCTAGCCTCGTGTGCGCGGGGGCCCTTCCAGCCAGCATTTAAGATAATGTATGAACGGATTATCGGGATAATCTTAGATTAATCTCACCGCCCCGAGGCGAAGATGGATTGCGGGGGAGGACCGGCCCCCGCGGAGGCTTGTATGTCGATGTCGTCCGGCAGAAATGCCGAACCCGAACGGTCAAGGATGAGCCAGACGGAGTTGCTGGCGATCATAGGCAAGCATCGGGCCTTCCTGACGAAGCAGCCCGGTGGCGTGCGTGCCAGCTTCAAGCTGCGTGACCTGTCCCACATGGATCTGTCGGGCCTGAACCTGGCGGAGGCCGACTTCTCCGGCGCCAAGCTGTTCGGCGCCCGCATGGTCGACTGCATCCTGACCGGCGCGTCCCTCTATGCCGCCGACTTGCGCCTGGCCAACCTGGAACGCTCGGACCTGCGCCGGGCCGACCTGCGCGGCGCCTGCCTGCGTGGGGCCGTGCTGAACCAGGCCTCCATGGCGGAGGCGGACCTGCGCGAAGGCACCATCATGCACGTCCGCAAGGACGGCAGCATCACACCCCATGAGTTCGACGATGTTCCGGTGCAGACGGAACTGTCATGCGCCACGGTGGTGGGGGCGGATCTCAGCCGGGCCAAGCTGTCCAACACCTTCCTGGTGCAGTCCGACCTGACCGATTGCATCATGCGCGGCGCCAAGATGGCGCGCGCCAACCTGACCAACACCAACCTGACCGGCTGCGACCTCAAGGGCGCCGACCTGACCGGCGCCAACCTGACCGGCGCCAAGCTGCACGGGGCGGATTTGTCGGGCGCGGAACTGGGGCTGGCCCGCTTCGCCGGCGCCCTGATGATGGGCACCATCCTGGACGACAACGCCCGGCGTGCCGAAGAGGTGCTGGAGGGCATCCACGCCCCCACGCCGGAGGACGCCGGCCTGGACCTGTCCGCCATGCTGGTCCTGCATACGGAATGGGTGGAGACGGGGGGGCGCGAGGGCGCCCGCGCCGACCTTTCCAGCCTGGACCTGAGCGGCGTGGATCTCGCCGGGGCGAACCTGTCGGCGGCCCTGCTGCACTGCGCCTGCCTGCGCAAGGCCAGCTTGGTGGGGACGTCGCTGCCCATGGCCGATCTGTCGCTGGCCGACCTGCGCGACGCCGACCTCAGCCGGGCCGACCTGCGCGGGGCCTCGCTGGAACGGGCCACCCTCAACGGGGCGCTGCTGGTGCGGGCGGACCTGGGCCCCGTCTTGATCCAAAGCTCCACCGGCCGGTTGTGGAGCGCCAACCTGCACCGCGCCCGCCTGGACGGCGCCAACCTGACCGGCGCCATGCTGAAGCGCGCGGTGCTGTCCCAGTCCTCGCTGGTGGGGGCGGTGCTGAAGGACGCGGAACTGTCGGACGCCAAGATGGCGGGGGCGGATCTGCGCGATGTCGACCTGGCCGAGGCGGACCTGGACGGGGCCGACCTGGCGGACGCGGTCGGCATGGTTCACTGACCTGGGTTCACTGATCCGGGTTCACTGATCCGGCATCCTTTCCTGGGCCTAGTTTCGCCCTATTTTCTGGCAAATCTGTCGCACGATTTCCGCCGCCCGCCTTCCTCTGTTTGACGGACGCCCATGTTGCTGCCCACACAAGACCGCCCCGTCCGCCGCCTCACGCTCGGCCTCCTGGTGGCCGGCCCCTTCCTGTTCGGCCTGTGGGCCGTGCTTCTGGGCCAGGACGGCAATTGGGACCTGCGCAACTATCATTGGTACAACGCCTACGCCTTCCTGACCGGGCGCTGGGGCATGGATGTGGCGCCGGCGCAGGTGGCCAGCTTCTACAATCCCACCCTGGATCTGCCCTTTTTCCTGGCGGCGCAGGTCTGGCCGGCCCGGGTGGTGGAATTCCTGCTGGGCAGCATCCAGGGTGCCAATCTGGTGCTGCTGTACGGCCTGGCCTGGACGGTGCAGCGCCCGGCGACACCGGAAGGCCGGCGCGCCCTGGTGGCCCTGGCCGTGGCGGTGTGCGGCATGGTGGGTGGCGGCCAAGTGGGCCTGCTGGGCACCACCTTCTACGATAACGTCATCAGCCTGTTCGTGCTGGGCGGCCTGCTGGTCGCCATCGGCGGCGGCCAGCGGGGCGGCGAGGGTGCCGCGTGGACCGCGCCCAGCGGCCCCGCTTTCCGCCGTGTGGCGTTGGCGGGATTGCTGGTCGGCAGTGGCGTGGGCCTGAAACAGCCCACCATCGTCTTCGCCGTGGGCACCTGCGCCGCCTTCCTGCTGGCCGGCGGCACGCCATGGCGCCGCCTGTTGCTGTCCTTCTTCTTCGGGCTGGGTGTGCTGGCCGGCATGGCCCTCTTCTCCGGCCACTGGATGTGGTTCCTGTGGAGCCATTACCAGAACCCGCTGTTCCCCTATTTCAACAATGTCTTCCATTCCCCCTGGGGCACGCCCGATCCCTACCGGGACGACAAGTTCATCCCCAAGGGGGCCTTGGCCGCCGCCGCGTTCCCCTTCGCCTGGGCGCGCGATCCCAAGCTGGTGGGCGAGATCATCTTCCGGGATTACCGGGTGCTGGCGGCCTATGTCGTGCTGCTGCTGACGGGGGCCGTGGCCCTGGTCCGCTGGCTCCGGGGGCTGTTCGCCGTCCAGGCCCCGGCGGTGGACACCACGGGCCATGCCCGCGCCCGGCGCTACCTGCTGCTGGCGGGCGCCTTGAGCTACCTGGTGTGGCTGAAGCTGTTCGCCATCTACCGCTATCTCATCCCGCTGGAGATGCTAGCGCCGGTGCTGATCCTGGCGGCCGTGTCGCTGTGGCCGGCCCCGGCCCGCGTGCGGGGCACCGTCATTGCCCTGCTGTTGCTGCTGCTCGCCATCACCGGCCAATCGGGCACCTGGGCCCGCGTGCCCTGGGGCGAGCGCCCCTTCGGCGCCAAAGTGTCGGAGGTGCAGGCGCCCGTCCTTCCCCGGCCGGACCATACCGTCATCCTGATGACGGGCTACGCCCCCACCAGTTTCCTCATTCCCGGCTTTCCGCCGCAGATCCCGTTCCTGAGGGTACAGAGCTATTTCATCCACCCCGACCAGGGCGACATCCTGCTGAACCGGCAAATGCGCCAGCGCATCGACCAGGGCATCGCCGACGGGGATGACTTCTATCTGCTGGTGGCGCATTGGGAGACGTGGACCATGGACCAGATTTTGCCACGCTATGGCCTCAAGGGTGCCGGGGAACCCTGCCAGCCTGTGACATCGACCTTGGACGAACCCATGCTGTTGTGTCGCATCGTACCGCTGCAACCGGCGGCGGCCCGTGATATGAACCCCGTCAACTGACGCCTATTTTCGAGGATACCCCGCGATGGTAGATACCACCGCCTCCACTCCGGACGCCAACCGCCGCCCCACCGTGGCCGTCCTGGTGCCCTGCTATAACGAGGAAGCCGCCATCGCCAAGGTGGTCGCCGATTTCAAGGCGGCCCTGCCTGACGCCACCGTGTACGTCTATGACAACAACTCCAGGGATCGGACGGTGGAGGTGGCGCGCGCCGCCGGTGCCGTGGTGCGCACCGAGCCGCTGCAGGGCAAGGGCAATGTGGTGCGCCGCATGTTCGCCGACATCGAGGCGGACGTGTACGTGATGGTCGACGGCGACGACACCTATCATGCCGCCAGCGCCCCGGCCCTGGTCGACCGGCTGGTGACTGAGCAGTTGGACATGGTGAACGGCGCCCGCGTCACGGAGATCGAGGCGGCCTACCGCCCCGGCCACCGGTTCGGCAACCTGTTGCTGACGGGCCTGGTGACCTTCATTTTCGGCAAGCGCACCAACGACATGCTGTCGGGCTACCGCGTCTTCTCCCGCCGCTTCGTGAAGTCCTTCCCGGCGCTGGCCGGCGGCTTCGAGACGGAGACGGAGCTGACGGTGCATGCGCTGGAGTTGCGCATGCCCATAGCGGAGGTGGAGACCCCCTACAAGGACCGGCCGCCTGGGTCGGTCAGCAAGCTGTCCACCTACAAGGACGGCATGCGCATCCTGTGGATGATCACCAAGCTGGTGAAGGAGGAACGGCCCATGCTGTTCTTCGGCGTGGCCGCCCTCCTGTTCGCTCTGCTGTCGGTCATCTTGGGTATTCCCATCTTCGTCACCTTCGTGGAGACGGGCCTGGTGCCCCGCCTGCCCACGGCGGTGCTGGCCACCGGCCTCATGATCCTGGCCTTCCTGTCGCTGACCTGCGGCCTGATCCTGGACACGGTGACCCGTGGCCGGCGCGAGATGAAGCGCCTGCGCTACCTGGAAATCCCGGCGCCGGACTTCGCCCCGCTGGGCCGGGGTTGAGCGGCGTGACCGATCTGCCTGAGGGCCAGTCCCCTCCTGGCGACCCGAAGCAGGTGAAGGCGGAGGTCATGTCCTTCGCCCTCATCGGCGTGGCTGGCCTGTTCGTGGACATGGGCGCCCTCTGGGTGGCCATGAACCCGCTGGGGCTGGACAAACACAGTGCCGGTTTCTTCTCCTACTTCGTGGCGGCCACCTTCACTTGGTGGATGAACCGGCGGTTCACCTTCACCGGCGCCAGCCGCCGGCGGGCCTTGCACCAGTGGGCCAAGTTCCTGGCGGCCAATGCCGTGGGCGGCGTGGTCAACCTGTCAGTCTACAACCTCATCGTCTGGCTGGACGCCCCGGCCTTCGCCGTCGCCCTGCTGCCGTGGCTGCCCACGCTGTGGCCCTATGGTGCCAAGGGTGCGGGTTCCCTGGCCGGCATGGGCTTCAACTTCGTCCTGTCCAAGGTGCTGGTGTTCGGCCGGAAATAATCTCTCCAACCTGCAGCGGGGACAGAACCGCTCTGCCGGGCACGCCCATGGACAGGGGGCGGATCGTCGCCATATAACCGGACATCATGGCGCGCCGGTTTCTCAAGATGCACGGGCTGGGCAACGACTTCGTCGTTCTGGATGCCCGCACCACCCCCCTGTCCTTGACGGGCGCGCAGGCGCGCGTCCTGGCCGACCGCCGCTTCGGCGTCGGCTGCGACCAGATCATCATCCTGGAACCGCCGCAATCGGCCGGCGCCGATGTCTTCATGCGCATCCTGAACCCGGACGGCAGCGAGTCCGGTGCCTGCGGCAACGCCACGCGCTGCGTCGCCTCGCTGATCGCCGCCGAGGGGGCTGGACGCGACCGCCTGACGGTGGAAACCATCAGCGGCCTGCTGCCCGCCGTCCGCCATGCCGACGGTCTGGTGACGGTGGACATGGGTCCCGCCCGCCTGGACTGGCGGCAGATCCCGTTGGCTGAACCTGCCGATACCCTGTCGCTGGACGTGGCCGCCGGCCCGCTGTCCGGCCCCTGCACCGTCAACATGGGCAACCCCCACGCCGTGTTCTTCGTGGACGATGCGGAGGCGGTGGACCTTCCCCAGTGGGGGCCGCAGCTGGAACACCACACCGCCTTCCCCGAGCGCGCCAATATCGAGGTCGCGACCGTTGTCGCACCCGGCCGAGTGCGCATGCGGGTGTGGGAACGCGGCGCCGGCATCACCCTGGCCTGCGGTTCCGGGGCCTGCGCCACCCTGGTGGCGGCCGCCCGGCGCGGCCTGACCGACCGCAAGGCCGACATCGTCATGGACGGTGGCACGCTGACCATCGAGTGGCGGGAGGACGGGCATGTGTTGATGACCGGACCGGTGGCCACGGCCTTCAGCGGCGAGCTGGATGACGCCTTGCTGGCGGGCGCTGGACGATGAGTGCCGAGCACGCTGACACTGATCATGGGCACGAGCACCGCCAGGAAGGCTCCGGCCCGGAGATTTCCGGCGAGGCCGGAGGGCCGCAGGTGGTCACCTTCGGCTGCCGCCTGAACGCCTACGAGTCCGAGGTGATGCGCGACCACGCGCGCGCCGCCGGCCTGGGCCCGGTGCTGATCTTCAACACCTGCGCCGTCACTTCGGAAGCCGAGCGCCAGGCGCGCCAGGCCATCCGCAAGGCCCGGCGCGAGAACCCGGACACCCGCATCGTCGTCACCGGCTGTGCCGCCCAGGTCAACCCCGGCACCTTCGCCGCCATGCCCGAGGTGGACCAGGTCCTGGGCAACGATCTGAAGCTGAAGGCTGACAGCTGGACCAGCTTCGGCGCCGGCCAGGCGGAACGGGTGATCGTCAACGACATCATGTCGGTGCGCGAGACCGCCAGCCACCTGATCCAGGGCATGGAGGGCCGCGCCCGCGCCTTCATCCAGGTGCAGAACGGCTGTGACCACCGCTGCACCTTCTGCATCATCCCCTATGGTCGGGGCAATTCCCGCTCCGTCCCCATGGGTGAGATCGTGACCCAGGTGCGCACCCTGCTGGAACAGGGCTACCGCGAGGTGGTGCTGACCGGCGTGGACGTCACCAGCTATGGCCCCGACCTGCCGGGCGCCCCCACCCTGGGCCAGATGATCCGCCGCCTGCTGGCCCTGGTGCCGGAGCTGCCACGCCTGCGCCTGTCCTCGCTGGACCCGGTGGAGATCGACGACGACCTCTGGCGCCTGATCGCCGAGGAACCGCGCCTGATGCCCCACCTGCACGTCAGCCTGCAGGCCGGCGACGACATGGTGCTGAAGCGCATGAAGCGCCGCCACAGCCGGGCTGACGCCGTGGCCTTCTGCCAGCGCGCGCGCGACCTGCGGCCCGACATGGTGTTCGGCGCCGACCTCATCGCCGGCTTCCCCACGGAAACGGATGAGATGTTCCAGAACACCCTGGACGCCGTGGCCGACTGTGGTCTGACCTGGCTGCACGTCTTCCCCTACAGCCCGCGCCCCGGTACGCCCGCCGCCCGCATGCCGCAGGTGGACAAGGCGGTGCGCAAGGAACGGGCGGCCCGGCTGCGCGCCGCGGGTGAGGAGGCGGTGCGCCGGCACCTGGCCAGCCAGCAGGGCCGCACCGTCGCGGTGCTGGTGGAAAAGGGCCGTATCGGCCGTACGGAACAATTCGCCGAGGTGCGGCTGGATCGCGATTTCGCGCCAGGCACGCTCGTGGAGGCCCGCATAGCCGGGCTGGATGGCGACATGCTGATGGGTTGCTGCTGATGTTCGATTGGATCAAGCGTAAGAAGCCCGCCGCCGAAGCCCCGGCCGCTCCACCCACGCCTGAAACCCCAGTCGCCGTCGAGCCTGTTGCGCAACCGGAACAACTCGCGCCGGAGCCGCTGGCGCCGGAGCAGCCAGCCCCGGTCGCGGTGGAAGCCCCACCGGCCCCGGTGGTCCCCAAATCCGCGCTGGTCCTGGACGCCGCCCCGGTGGCGCCGGTGGAAGAGGCGCCCCAGGGCGGCTGGCTGTCGCGCCTGCGCCGGGGTTTGTCCAAGTCGACCTCTCGCCTGACCGACGGCATCGGCGGTATCTTCACCAAGCGCAAGCTGGACGACGAGACGCTGGAGGAGCTGGAGGAGCTGCTGATCCAGGCGGACCTGGGGCCCGCCATGGCGGCGCGCGTCACCGGCGACCTGGCCAAGAGCCGCTTCGGCAAGGAGATTTCCCCCGACGAGGTGAAGCGCTTCCTGGCCGATGAGATCGCCAAGGTGCTGGTCCCCGTGGCCCAGCCCCTGGTGCTGGACGGCAACCACAAGCCCCATGTCGTGCTGGTGGTGGGCGTCAACGGCACGGGCAAGACCACCACCATCGGCAAGTACGCGCGGGAATTGCGCGCCGCCGGCAAGACCGTGTGGCTGGCCGCCGGCGACACCTTCCGCGCCGCCGCCGTCAGCCAGTTGCAGATCTGGGGCGAACGCACCGGCGCCCCCGTGATCGCCAAGGAGACGGGGGCGGACGCCGCCGGCCTGGCCTATGAGGCGTTGGAAAAGGCGCGGGCCGCGGGCGCCGACGTGCTGCTGATCGACACCGCCGGACGGCTGCAGAACAAGCAGGGCCTGATGGATGAGCTGCGCAAGATCGTGCGCGTCATCAAGAAGGTGGACCCCACCGCCCCCCACACCACCCTGCTGACCTTGGACGCCACCACCGGCCAGAACGCCCATTCGCAGGTGGAGGTGTTCAAGGAGATGGTGTCGGTCAACGGCCTGATCCTGACCAAGCTGGACGGTTCCGCCCGCGGTGGCGTGCTGGTCTCGCTGGCGCAGAAGTTCGGCCTGCCGGTCCACGCCATCGGCGTGGGCGAGGGCATCGACGACCTTCGCCCCTTCGACGCCCAGTCCTTCGCCGCTTCGCTGGTTGGCCTGGACGAGGGGCGCTGACGGGGGCTGGCCCGGTGTCTGGCCCCGGTGGCTGGCCGGGTGACGGAAGGTCGCGCAACGGTCATCAGGGTGCGCTTGACACCTTCCGTTCCTTGACGGACTATCTTTGCAAAGCCGCACACGGGGACAGCCCGGTGCGGCTTTTGTATTTTTAAAAGACGTTGCTGACCCAAGGGGTCCGCCGGCGGCAATCCGGTCGCGGGCGTGCAGGACCCCAGAATAAAAAGAGGAGTTTTCGATTGAACGCACCGGTTTCCCTGCAGACGGACAAGGTCGTCACCTTCACCGACGCGGATGCCGCCTTCACCCACGTGCTGGCGCTGTACAATGACGCGGTGGGGCATTTGCGGACCCGTTTCCAGGATTACGCCAAGGGCGACAGCTTCACGGGCCGGGTGCGGCGCTTTTATCCCTTCGTGCAGGTCACGGTGGACCATGAGCCCCGGGTGGACAGCCGCCTGGCCTATGGTTTCGTTTCCGGCCCCGGCACCTACCGCACCACGCTGACGCGGCCCGACCTGTACGCCCATTACTACCGCCACCAGTTCCAGCAGCTGCTGCGCAACCACACCACCAGCATCGAGGTGGGGGTGAGCGATATGCCCATTCCCATCCAGTTCGCCTTCCCGGAAGGCATGCATGTGGAAGGCGACCTGCCGCCGGAACATCTGCGCAAACTGCGCGAGGTTTTCGACCTGCCCGACCTGGCGGTGATGGACGACAGCATCGTCAACGGCACGTACGAATGCCCGCCGGGCGCGCCCGAGCCGCTGGCCCTGTTCACCGGCCCGCGCGTGGACTACAGCCTGCACCGGCTGAAGCACTATTCCGCCACGGCGCCGGACCACTTCCAGAACTACGTGCTGTTCACCAACTACCAGTTCTACATCGACGAGTTCGTGCGCCGCGGGCTGGAGACCATGCAGCCGTCGGACGATCCGGAGGTGCAGGCTTATCGCTCGCAATACGTGGCCTTCGTCGAGCCCGGCGACCACGTGACCTTCAACCAGGCGCTGGAGCCCGGCCGGGCCGCTGAGGGGGAGCGGATCAAGCGCCTGCCGCAGATGCCCGCCTATCACCTGAAGCGCGCCGACGGCAACGGCATCACCATCGTCAACATCGGTGTCGGTCCCAGCAACGCCAAGACCATCACCGACCACATCGCCGTGCTGCGGCCCCACGTCTGGCTGATGCTGGGCCACTGCGCCGGCCTGCGTGAGACGCAGCGCCTGGGCGACTACGTCCTGGCCCACGGCTATGTGCGCGAGGACAAGGTGCTGGACGCCGACCTGCCCACCTGGATCCCCGTGCCGCCCCTGGCCGAGGTGCAGGTGGCCCTGGAAAAGGCGGTGGGTCACGTCACCGGGCTGGAGGGCTGGGAGCTGAAGAGCCTCATGCGCACCGGCACGGTCGCCACCATCGACAACCGCAACTGGGAACTGCGCGACTACCGCGAGCCGGTGCAGCGCTTCAGCCAGAGCCGCGCCATCGCGCTGGACATGGAATCCGCCACCATCGCCGCCAACGGCTTCCGCTTCCGGGTACCCTACGGCACCCTGCTGTGCGTGTCGGACAAGCCGTTGCATGGCGAGCTGAAGCTGCCGGGCATGGCCAACCACTTCTACCGCGCCCGGGTCGACCAGCACCTGGCCATCGGCATGCTGGCCATGGAACTGATGCGGGAGAACGGGCTGGAGCGCCTGCACAGCCGCAAGCTGCGCAGCTTCGTGGAAGCGGCGTTCCAGTAATGTCGCAGCTGATCCGTCTGTTTCTGGAATGGGGCCCGTTGGTCATCTTCTTCGTGGCCAACGCCAAGGGTGGGATCATGGTCGCCACTGCCGCCTTCATGGCGGCGGCGGTGGTGGCCCTGCCCATCTATCGCAAGCTGGATGGCAAGTGGCCGCTGATGCCCCTGGTCACCTGCGGCTTCGTGGTGGTGTTCGGCGGCCTGACCCTGTGGCTGAACGATGAGACCTTCATCAAGGTGAAGGCCACCATCATCTACCTGCTGTTCGCCGTGGCCCTGGCCGTGGGCGTCGCCCTGCGCCGCAACCTGCTGGCCCACGTGCTGGTGGGCGTGGACCTGGACCCCGACGGCTGGCGTCGCCTGACCGTGCGGTGGATGGCCTTCTTCCTGGTGCTGGCCGGCGCCAACGAGGTGGCGTGGCGCTTCCTCACCACCGACCAGTGGGTGGCCTACAAATCCTTCGTCGTCATTCCCCTGTTCGTCCTGTTCAGCATGGCGCAAGTGCCCCTGATCCTGAAGCACCAGAAGCCGGAGGCGGAGGCTGGGGCGGACAGCAAGGGCGGAGAGGGGTGAGGATGCGCAACCGGCGGACCGGGCTTGCGGTGGCGATGATGCTGGGCTTGGCCGCGTGCGCCGGCAACAATGCCCAGGAGCATGGCACCGCCCTGCATCACCTGGGCGGCCCGGCCGATGGGGTGATGGTGCCGCCGGCGGTGGCCGCCCCCCCGACCCAGGCCGAGGGGCCCGGCACACAGCAGGCGCAGGCGAATGGGGCCACGCCGTCCGGCGGTACGCCGCGCAACCGCGCGGCCGCCTCGATCCGGCCGACACCCGCCCCCGACACCGCATCCCCCACGGCCGCCGGGCCGTTCGCGCCGCCGCCGGATACCGAAATGCAGGAGGTGGTGATCACGCCGCTGGACGTCAGCGGCTATTGGAAGATCACCGCTCGCTCCACCTTCGGCTTGGGCGACTCGGCGTTCTACAAACGCTATGAGAACGACACCCATATCTGCCGGTTCGAGCAGACCCGCGCCCGCCTGCTGGCATACTGCCCCCTGCTGGATTCGGTGGGGGAGGGGGAGTTGCGTGAGCGCCATCTCAGCCTGTCGTGGAGCCTGGCGGGCGGCATCGCCTTCCATGTCGATGCCGAGGTCGAGGGGGGGCCCGGTAGCGGGATGGGGGGACAGCAATTGTCCTTCACCGGCCAAGCCGCCGGCCGGCTGGTGGGTCTCCTGCCGGTGACGGCGGAGGTGCCGGCGCGCGGCGTACGGTTCGAGCCGCCGGCGGACGCGGCGCCACCCAGCCTTGGCCCCTTGCGCCAGGCCTTGGCCGATTGGGACAGCGGCCATCTCACGCCCGACCTCTACACGCCCAACTTGCTGCCCCGCCTGGCCAAGCTGCTGGCCCGCCCGAACCGGGCCGCGGGACGGGGCGCCCTGCAGGGCCTGCGCTACATCGGCAGCATCGAGCGCGCGCTGAACAAGAAGGACACCCCCGACGCCCGCGTCAGCCATGACGTCTATGAGGCGCGCTACGCCGCCGGTACCTGGCTGTGCGTGGTCCATCTGGAGGGCGACGGCAAGATCAGCGACTTCGCGTGCTGATCCCTGTTTGTTGGCTGGCCCGTTACCAAACGGCCTGCCGCGTTACCGTCCGGTAAATTCGGGTAACCCCCTGGTTTCGCAGCCTTGTCCTTCCCCACGGTCCTTGTAGAGAGGGCGGGGGCGCCGCGTTGCGCCATCGCCATGTAAGGGGAGAACGGGGCATGCGTAACCGGGTGATCATGGGCGCCGCCGTTGGCTGCCTGTCCTTGGGGGGCTGCGTCATCAATGCCGATGACAGCGGCCATCACTATGACATGCCGCGCACCGCCACGACCGTATGCCGGCGCGAGGTCGATCACGTGTACGACGATTATTACAAGATCGCCTTCGACCTGCCGGTTCTGTCCACCGAGGCGGACGGCCGCCAGACCGTGGTCCAGCCCTTCACCCTGATGCCCCGCCGCGACATCACCGCCGCCGCCGGCCGCCATGTCATGCGCTGTGTCGTCAAGGATACGGCCCTGATCTCGGTCAGCGAGGATCGGTGAGGCTTCGTTGCCGGCCTGGGCCCGCGCCGAGCAAGGTCAAGGCCAAGCCGGCGACCAAGGCGACGTAGCCCCATCCCATGTGGGGCGGGCTGTACCGGAAGACCACCTCCGACTGGCCGGCGGGTAAGGCCAGTTTCTGGAACAGCGGGCCGTCTGTCGCCACCGCCTGTTCCCGGCCGTTCACCGTGGCCGTCCAGCCCGGCATGAACAGTTCCAGCCGGGTCAGGCTGGATGGCGCGGCGCAGTCCGCGGTCAGCCGCTCCCGCGTGGTCGGCGTCAGTTGGCATCCATCCGCATTGAAGTATGGCCGGGGGTCTGTGAGGGCGTCGATCTGCATCACCTCATCGCGGAAGACGGGTCCACCGCCGTCGGCTGGCGCCGCCGCCGCCGCCGCCAGGGCAAGGGCGAGGTGGGGTTCCATGCCCCCGACCGGGGTGCCGTTCAGGGTGAGGGTTCGCCCCGTATCGGCGGCCATCGTCCACATGGCCAGGCCAAAACGCTTGTGTCCGCCCACCCGGCGAATCTCCAGCGTCAGGGGCATGTCGCCCGCCAGTGGGACGGTGCCGGACAGTGGGATCAGGACGTAGCCGCCCCCCACGATATCCGACAATCCGCGCCCGCCCTCCGCGCAGGTGCCGCCGCCGCACAGGCGCAGCGTCAGGCGGCCGTCGGCGGCGCCGTTCTTCAGGGAACGGACAGTCAGTCCCACGGCGGCCACCTGATCGCGCTTGGCATCGAATGGCGCCCGGCCAGCATCCGCCGGCAGGGTCAGGATGGCCGCGTCCCCGTCAGCCAGGACCAGGGGGCGCTGCTCCTGGTCGCTCATCCCGGAAGGCCGCCAATCGAAGGGGCCCTGGCCCGGTACGGAAACAACATAGCGAACGCCCACATCGCGGTAGGCGTCCATATCGCGCCGCACATTCTCCACCGCGCTGGCTCCGGCGGCCGAGCGGCGATCCCGTCCGTCGAAAGCAATGGATTGCGTGTTGTCGTCCAACCGATGGATGACGTGGTCCACCCAGGCGGCCGGCAGGGGCAGGTCGTTGTGGTTGATGCCGGCAATGCCGTAATAGGCGCCATAGTTGGGTTGGACGGGGCCCACGGTGTAAAAGCGCTGCAGGCCCAGATGGCTTTGCAGAAAGGCGATGCCGTCTTCCCGGAGGACGCCGGCGCGCGGATAGAACACGGTGGGTATCAGCAGCAGCAGCACCGCCTCCGCCACCGCCAGGCCACCCAGCCAGCGGGCGCGACGATGGCCGTCCAGGGTGGGCCGGCGCAGCACGGCGGCCATGCCGCCCAGGACCAGGACGGCCACGACCAGCGAACCCCACAGCCAGGGCCCACGGTAGGGCTTCAGCGCCAGCAGCGGGGCGGCAAGGCCCAAGGCCAGGGCCGCGAAGGCCATCACCGCAGTGATACCAAGCCACTGCCGGCGGGTCGGCTTGGCCGCGCCCGCCACATCCTGGCAGCCCAGCCCCGCGAGGATGGCCAGGGCGAAGGCCACCGACGGGGCGAAATAGCGAAAGAACATGGCCCAGCCGACGCCCGGGATGGCGGTCACCACGGCGTTGACCAATGGCAGGCCATAAATGGCGCCGGTAACGATGGCGACCCACGCGGCCAAGGCCAGGCGCAGGGGACGCAGGTGGCCTCCGACGGCGCCGATCGCCCCCAAGGTGAGCAGGCCGATGCCGGTATAGCCACCAACCGCCCCCCAAAAGCCGAAGCTCTCCGCCGTGCCGGGGTCGCTCAGCCGGCCCAGGCCGTAGGGCAGGATCAGCGTGATCAGGCGGGCGGCGGAGAGATGCACATGGCGGAAGCCGCCATCGCTGTGATCGCCCAGGTTGGCGTGTGGCAGATAACCCAGGAAAGCGATCAGGATGGGGGCCGCGACCAGCAGGCCGCCGAGGGCGCCCAGCGCCACCCGCGCGAGATAGGCCAGGCGCTGGCGCCCGGCAAGGCCGGCCAGCCGTGCCAGTGTCCAGACGGCTATCAGCAGGCCGTTGAAATAGGCGACTTCGGGAAAGCCGGCATAGAGGGACAAGGCCAGCCCCAGGATGATCCAGGACCAACCGCCCCGCCCGCCCGCCTGGACACGGCTTCGCACGGTTTCCACACCCAGAAGGATCATGGGCAGGAAGCAGATGGGGTTGACGACGGCGTTGGCCAGCCAGGCGTAGGTGCCGTTGAACTCGAACAGCAGGGCCGCGACGGCCGATGCCATCGGCGCCAGGCCCAGCCGCCGCAGCAACAACCAGGTGAACAGGCCGGCCAGGATCTGCAGGCTGATGTGCATGTAGAGCTGGCCGTTGGGCAGGGCCAGCAGCAAGGTTGGCGGGAACAGGGCGGCGGATTGCATGTCACCGGCCAACGGCATGCCGACGCCGGAATAGGGATTCCACCAGGGAATGGTGCCCGACAACCAGTCCAGCGCCGCGCGGTGGCCCAAGGCTTGGCTGGTATAGGCGATGTTGGGGTCCAGCGTGGCCAGGCTGCGCCTGAGGACGTTGGCGGCGATGCCGCTTTCCAGGAAGCGGGCATCGGCCAGCCGCCAGCCCAGGATCAGGTGCAGTTTGGCCAGGATGGGGGCGAGGATGACGAGGAGCAGCCCCCGGCCGCCGGTGGTGCTTGATGTCATCAGTGCCATCACGGCGTCGCAGGAGCGCGGCGGTTACGGCCGAAGGGCAGCGCGCTGGCCGCCGCCAGGGCAAGCCCGGCAAGGAAGGCGGCATAGCCCCAGGCGATGTGCGGCGGCTGGTATTGGAAGCGCACCTCCGACCGGCCGGCGGGCAGGTCAACCGTCTGGAACAGCGGGCCCTCCCGGCCAACTGGCCGCGACGCCCCGTTCACGGTCGCGGTCCAGCCCGGCATGAACAGTTCCAGGCGCGTCAGTGTGGCCGGGGCGGGGCAGTCGGCGGCAACGCTGTCGCGGCTGATGGGGGCCAGCTGGCATCCCTCCGCCGTGAAATAGGGCCGGGCGCCTGGCAGTTCGACGATGTCCATGATGCCGTCGCTGGCTGCGGGGGAATCGAAACGCAGGGTCACCTGGGGTTGCCGCTCGGGTGCCGGTGTGGTCCATAGCCCCACTGGGGAATGGCCGCCGACCTTGCGGAAGGTGATGGTCAGGGGGCCGGCGAAAGGCACTGGGGCGTCAAGGGGAATGGACAGGTACTGGTTGTCGACCGCCGTGGCCAGGTCCCGCCGACCCTCGGCGCAACGGTCGGCGGCGCAGAGGCGCACGGCCAGCGTGCCGGTGCTTGTCCCCAGATATGTCGCTACCAGGACGCCGACCGATCGCACCTCGCGGTCGGCGTTCATCGACGGGTCAGGCGGCAGGGTCAGGCTGGCGCTGTCTCCGTCCTCCAAGCGCAAAACCTCGGTCCGATGGATGGCCGTGCCCGGGGGCCTCCAATCGAAGGGGCTTTGGCCGGTGGGCGCCACCAGGTACTTCACGCCCAAGGCCCGATAGGCGTCCAGATTGGCGCGCAGGTTCTCCGCGGCGGTTGGTCCCGACGGTACCTTGCGATCCTGGCCATCGAAGGCCGACTCGATGGTGTTGTCGTCCAGATGATCGTGGACGTAATTCACCCAGGTCGCCGGCAAGGGCAGGTCGTTGTGGTTGATGCCCGCGATGCCGTAATAGGCGCTGTAGTTGGGTTGGATGGGCCCCAGGGTATAGAAGCGTTGCAGGCCCAGGTTCTTTTGCAGGAACTCTATGCCCGCGGTCTGTAGCTGCCCGCCCTTGGGATAATAGCGCAGGGGCAGCACGAACAGGACCACGGCTTCAGCCACGGCCACCGTGCCCAGAACCAATGCCCGGGTGCGGTCGCTGATGAAGGTGGCGCCGCCCAACTCGCGGATGCCCAGCATCACCACCACGGCGTAGATCAGGGATTTGGCCAGGATGGGCGTGAGGGGAGCGTTCATATACAGCATCCGGGACAGCCACAGCGCCGCCGCCAAGCAGGTCCACCCCACTGCCCAGCCGACCCAATAGGTGCGGTTCGGCCGCCGTTCCGTCCCACACTCCACCAAGTCCTGGCAGGCCAAGCCGGCCAACACGGCCAGCGCGAAGGAGATCGAGGCGCTGAAGTAGCGGTAGAACATCGCGTCGCCGACGGCCGGGATGGCGGTGAGCAAGAACACCGTCGCGTGCTGGCCATAGATCGCGGTCGTCACCACCAGGCACCAGCCGGCCAGTGTCAGCCGCAAGCTGCGCAACCAGGGGCGCCAGACCGCCATCACGGCGGCGACCACCAGGACCAGGCCGGTATACCCGCCAACGCTGCCCCAGAACACCACGTCCTCGGGGGTCTTGGATTCGCCCGCCTCGCCCAGGGCATAGGGCAGGAACAGGGTCAGCCCCCGTTGGATGTTGAGATGCGACTGGCGAAAGACGCCCGTGGCATGGTTGCCCAGATAGGCGTCGCCCATATAGACCAGGAAGGCGATCAGGATGGGGGCGGCCAGCAGCAGGCCGGCGACCGCGCCGGCGGCGACACGCGCGAGGTACGCCACGGAATGGCCCCGCAGGTCCGCCAGCCGCGCCAGGGTCCAGGCGGCGACCAGCAGACCGTTGAAATAGGCGACCTCGGGAAAACCGGCATAAAGCGACAGCGCCAAACCGCCGGCGATCCATCCCCACCCGCCCGGGCGGCCGGCCAGCGCGCGGGCCCGCGCCTCTTCCACCCCCAGCAGCACCATGGGCAGGAAGGGGATGGGGTTGATGACGGCGTTGGCCAGCCAACCGAAGGTGCCGTTGAATTCGAACAGCAGGCCGGCCACCGTGGCCCCCAGCATCGCAACCCCCAGGCGGCGCATCAGCAGCCAGGTGAACACCCCCGCCGTGATCTGCAGGCTGATGTGCATGTACAGCTGCCCATTGGGCAGGGCCAGCAACAGGGTGGGCGGGAACAGGGCGGCCGACTGCATGTCGCCGGCCAGCGGCATGCCGATGCCGGAATAGGGGTTCCACCACGGGATGTGGCCGGACAGCCAGTCCAGGGCGGCGCGGTGGCCCAGCGCGTGGCTGGTATAGGCGATGTTGGGGTCCAGGGTCGACAAGCCCCCGCGGACCACACCGGTGGCCAGCCAGCCTTCGATGAAGCGGGCATCCGCCAGGCGCCAGCCCAGGATCAGGCCGAGCTTCGCCAGGATGGGGGTGGCGATGAGCAGGGCGATTGCGCGGAAGCTGGCGGAACGCCACAGAGCGGGGCGGGACCGCGCGCCGGCGGGCTGTGGCGGCAGGGGGGGCGTCAAGCTATTCGGCAAGGCTTCCATCACGGCGCTGAAGAGGCGAGGGTAACGCTTCCTCATCGGCTATGGCGGACACTTTTTCAATCGCCCAGTGCCGTTGATGCCGCCCTTGCAGGCCAAGAAAAACGCCGCGGCGGGCGAACCGTCGCGGCGTTTGTCATCGTGGGCCTTATCGGCTGGCGTCAGGCGGCGCGGGCCACCATCAGCTTCTTGATCTCGGCGATGGCCTTCGCCGGGTTCAGGCCCTTGGGGCAGGTCTGGGTGCAGTTCATGATGGTGTGGCAGCGGTACAGCCGGAAGGGATCTTCCAGGTTGTCCAGGCGCTCACCCGTCATTTCGTCGCGGCTGTCGGCGATCCAGCGGTAGGCCTGCAGCAGGATGGCCGGGCCCAGGTACTTGTCGCCGTTCCACCAATAGCTGGGGCAGCTGGTGGAGCAGCAGAAGCACAGGATGCACTCATAGAGGCCGTCCAGCTTCTCACGCTCCTCCGGGCTCTGCAGCCGCTCACGCGACGGCGCCGGGCTCTGGCTCTGCAGCCAGGGTTTGATGGAGGTGTACTGGGCGTAGATCGTGTTCAGGTCCGGCACCAGATCCTTCACCACCGGCATGTGCGGCAGCGGGTAGATCTTGACGTCGCCCTTCACGTCCTCGATGGCCTTCAGGCAGGCCAGCGTGTTGCGCCCGTCGATGTTCATGGCGCAAGAGCCGCAGATGCCCTCGCGGCACGACCGGCGGAAGGTCAGCGTGCTGTCGATGTCGTTCTTAATGTGGATCAGGGCGTCCAGCACCATGGGACCGCACTTGTCGAGATCGATCTCGTAGCGGTCCTCGGTGGGGTTGCTGCCCTTGTCCGGGTCATAGCGATAGATGCGGAAGGTCTTGGCCCGCTTGGTGGCGGACGTCTTCACCGACGTGGTCTTGCCGGCGTGAACCTTGGAATTGGCGGGAAGGGAGAACTCGGCCATGGCATCGGGTCCGTTCGGCTAAGGCGTCAGTAGACGCGCTTCTTGGGCGGGATGACGTCAATGTCACCGGTCAGGGTGTACATGTGGACGGGGCGGTCACCCAGGGTGACGGTGCCCTTCTCATCCACCCAGGACGTGGTGTGCTTCATCCACTCGTGGTCGTCGCGCTCGGGGAAGTCCTCGCGGGCATGGGCGCCGCGGCTTTCCTTGCGGTTGGCCGCCGAATTGATGGTGACCACGGCCTGGCGCATCAGGTTGTCCAGCTCCAGCGCTTCCACCAGGTCGGAGTTCCAGATCAGCGAGCGGTCGCTGACGGCGATGTCGTCGCGCTTGGCCCACACGCCCTTCATCAGCTCCACGCCTTCCTCCAGCACCTCGCCGGTGCGGAAGACGGCGCAGTTGTTCTGCATGATCTTCTGCATTTCCAGGCGCAGGTGGGCGACGCGGGTGCCGCCCCTGGCGTTGCGCACCTTGTCCAGGTGGGCCAGCGCCTTGTCGGTCACGTCCTGCGACAGCGTCTTGTGCGCGGCACCCTTCTTCACCGTCTCGGCGGCGCGGTTGGCGGCGGCGCGGCCGAACACCACCAGGTCCAGCAGCGAGTTGGAGCCCAGGCGGTTGGCGCCGTGCACCGACACGCAGGCCGCCTCGCCGATGGCCATCAGGCCCGGGACCACCTGGTCCGGGTTCTCGGCCGTCGGGTTGATGACCTCGCCATGATAGTTGGTCGGGATGCCACCCATGTTGTAGTGCACGGTCGGCAGCACGGGGATGGGCTCCCGCGTCACGTCCACGTTGGCGAAGACCTTGGCGGTCTCGGCGATGCCGGGCAGGCGCTCGTGGATGATGGCCGGGTCCAGATGCTCCAGGTGCAGGTGGATGTGGTCCTTGTGCTCACCCACGCCGCGACCCTCGCGGATTTCCACGGTCATGGAGCGGCTGACCACGTCGCGGCTGGCCAGGTCCTTGGCCGACGGGGCGTAGCGCTCCATGAAGCGCTCGCCCTGGCTGTTGGTCAGGTAGCCGCCTTCACCGCGCACACCCTCGGTGATCAGACAGCCGGAGCCGTAGATGCCGGTGGGGTGGAACTGCACGAACTCCATGTCCTGCAGGGGCAGGCCGGCGCGCAGCACCATGCCGCCGCCGTCGCCGGTGGAGGTGTGGGCCGAGGTGCAGCTGAAGTAGGCGCGGCCGTAGCCGCCGGTGGCCAGCACCGTCTGATGGCCACGGAAGCGGTGGATGGTGCCGTCGTCCAGGTTCCAGGCCAGGACGCCCTTGCACTCGCCATCTTCCATCAGCAGGTCCAGGGCGAAGTATTCCACGAAGAACTCGGCTTCGTGCTTCAGGCTCTGCTGATACAGGGTGTGCAGGATGGCGTGGCCGGTGCGGTCGGCGGCGGCGCAGGTGCGCCTGGCCTGGCCTTCGCCATAGCGGGTGGTCATGCCGCCGAAGGCGCGCTGGTAGATCTTGCCTTCCGGGGTGCGCGAGAAGGGCACGCCGTAGTGCTCCAGCTCGATGATGGCCGGGACGGCCTCACGCACCATGTACTCGATGGCGTCCTGGTCGCCCAGCCAGTCCGACCCCTTCACGGTGTCGTACATATGGTAGCGCCAGTCGTCCTCGCCCATGTTGCCGAGTGCTGCGGAAATGCCGCCCTGCGCCGCCACGGTGTGGCTGCGGGTGGGGAACACCTTGGTGATGCAGGCCGTCTTCAGGCCCTTTTCGGCCATGCCGAAGGTCGCGCGCAGACCGGCGCCGCCGGCGCCGACGACGACGACGTCGTACTGATGGTCGATGATGGGGTAGGCGTTAGCCATGACAGTCCTTCCTCACGCCCCGAAGGCGATCTTGAGCACGGCGAAGACGCTCGCGGCGGCCAGCAGGATGGCGGCGCCGTTGGTCAGCCCGATGGCGACCAGACGCGCCAGCTTGCCGTGGATGTAGTCTTCATAGACTTCCCGCATGCCGTAGGCGGCATGGTGGAAGGTGGCGATCAGGGTGACCAGCAGCAGGACGGCATGCACCGGCTGGTGCAGCCAGGCGATGGCGTCCGCGTGTTCCGCCTTGGCCAGGCGGACGACGGAAACCAGGAACCAGACGGTCAGCGGGGTCAGCAGCGCCGCGACCATGCGATAGGCCAGCCAATGGGCGCCGCCGCTTTTGGCGGAGCCAAGGCCGCGCACGCGGCCGAGGCGCGTGCGGAAGCCGTTGTCGGACGTAGAAGCCATGGAATGCGCGCTCCCGTCAGAGGGCGAAAGCGGCGATCCAGACGATCGCCGTGAGAACGAAGGACGCGCCGAACACCAAGGCGGAGTTGCGCTGCGCGCTCGCGGTATTTACGCCGACGCCGGCGTCCCAGATCAGGTGCTGGATGCCTTTCAGCAGGTGGTAGCCGAAGGCCCAGGTCCAGCCCAGCAGGCAGAGCAGGCCAATGGGGCTGCCCAGCACGCGCTGCGCCGTGTCGAAGTCGTCCGGGCCGCTGGCGGCGGCGACCAGCCACCAGGTCAGCACCAGGGTGCCGACGGCCAGGGCGATGCCGGTGAAGCGGTGCGTGATCGACGACACGGCCGGCAGGGGTAGGCGATAGACCTGGAGGTGGGGCGACAGCGGCCGTGCCTTTTTGGCCACGCTGGTCTCGCTCATGATTCGCGCGTCCTCGTCCTTTTGGATTATCAGGTGCCGGTGCCGCACCGGCCACGTGGCGCCCCCGACATGCGGGTCGGGACGCCGGCCGAATTGTTGCACCGCCGGGGGCGGATAGGATGTGAAGTCAATTACGCCCCTGCCTCCGGTCCGTCAACGCTCTGTCTGGGGACGACTTTTTGGGAATGCAAGGGGGTGGCGCATAGGTGCGTGATTTTTTTGGCATGGCTGGGGACGCCCCGTCGCCAGGGGCTTCCTCGATCGGACCTGGGGCCGGACTGGGACCGGACCTGGGCCGCGTTGCGGCGCAGCATCGGGGCCGGTACAGTCCGACCGTCAACGCCCCGGCTGTCCGAAAGTTTCCGTCTTGCCCGCCAACGACTTGTGCCGCCTGCTGGAAGAGCTGTGCCTGACGGCCTGGCCCGCCCTGAAGACCATTCATGACGATGGCTGGCTGCTGCGCTTCGCCCAGGGGCATACCGGCCGGTCCAACTCCGTCACCTGCCTGGCGCCCGGCGTGCTGCCGCTGGCCGAAAAGGTGGACCGGGTGGAGGCGGCCTACATCCGCGAAGGCCTGCCCCCGCGTTTCCGCATCACCCCGCTGGCGCCCGCCGGGCTGGCGGCCGAACTGGACCGGCGCGGCTATCTGCGGCAGGAGGAGAATCTGGTGCAGGCGGCCGCCATCCCGCCGGACCTGGTGCCAACAGTGGATGGCCTGGATTGGCGGGTGGAAACGGCGCCGGCCGGCGACCTGCTGGCTAGCTATGCCCAGGCGTTGCCGCTGCCGGTGGGGGAGGTGGGCCCGATGCGCCGCCTTCTGGACGCCATCGCCGTCCCCACCCTTTATGTCAGCGCCTGGGAAGGCGACAGCTATGCCGCCAGCGCCCTTGGAGTCGCGGATCGCGGCTGGCTGGGTATCTACAAGGTGCTGGTGGCGCCGGAGCAGCGTGGCCGGGGCCTGTCGCGCCGGCTGCTGACCCGCTTGCTGGCGGCGGGGGCGGAGGCGGGTGCCACGCGAGCCTATCTCCAGGTGGGGGGCGGCAACCACCCGGCCCTGGCGACATACGCCCGGGCCGGGTTCCAAACCATTTATCACTACCAGTATCGGCAGACGCATTAGTTGTGTCATTGATAAGGCGAACGCCCAAAAGTAGATTGCCAGTGCGGCAACCTATCGGATTTGGGGGGCGCGCTTGGGCATGGGGATCATCAGAACCGCCATTGCGGGAATGGTTTTGTTCCTGCAAGGACCAGTCCCGGCGTGGGCGGGTGGCTCGCCCATGGGTTCGACCATAGAGATTATTGAAACCCAGCTTTACAGGGCCGATCCGGCGGGGCGCGGTGGGCTGGTGGAGCTCACCGATTGTGACGACCGATTCTCCCAGCAGATATGTGGCGCAGGGGGGCGAACTGGAGGCGCGGGAGGTGGAGGACAGCGGTTCCCTGCCACCCAGGCCACGCACACGCGGAAATGCGCCGGCCATCCTGCCGGACCAGCGCGCGCAGATTATGGAGGCGGTGGCATGGGTGACCGGTGGCACGGGGCTGGAGCATCACATCGGGTCTTTTCCTGGGGCGATTTTTATATCCAGTGCATGAAGGCGGATGAGCCCAAGATGTATTGTGAGGTGGTGTCCGCTGACATCAACCCCAACCTGAAGTCCGTGCTGACGCCCGCCGCCGGGCGGCGATTGCAGGAATTGGGCTTCCTGGAACCGGGCTATTCCAAGAACTACGTCGGGTGGTTCAGGCTGAACGACGGCAAGCCCGAGAACTGGGCCTGGTCGACGATGCAGGCGGCGCTGACGGCCTTCGGTGGCTACGCCATCCAGCCGGTGACCGTGGAGCGCCGCTCCATGAAAGGGGAAACCTGAGCGACCCGACTTAGGAGGAGGGCGGATTCCCGCTGGCCGCTGTCCCGATTGCCGCCGCCAGCGTGACCAGCCGGTGGGCCTCCGCCACATGCAGGGCCTCCACCAGGCGGCCGTCCACCAGCACGACGGCCTTGCCCTGGGCCATGGCCTCGGCATGGGCGGCGATGATGCGGCGGGCGCGGTCCAGGGACGCCGCGTCGGGGGCGAAGGCGGCGTTGGCGGCCGCCAGCTGCCTGGGATGGATCAGGGTCTTGCCGTCGAAGCCCAGTTCCACCCCCTGGCGGCAACTGGCGTCCAGGCCCGCCGCGTCGTCCAGGTCCAGATGCACGCCATCCAGGATCGCCAGGTTGTGGGCACGGGCCGCCAGCAGACATAGGCCCAGGGCCGTGATCATGGGCAGGCGCAGGGGTGTGTGATGGGCGTGCAGTTCCTTGGCCAGGTCCGAGGTGCCCAGCACCAGGCCGGCCAGCCGGGGGGAGGCGGCGGCGATCTCCTTGGCGTTCAGCATGCCCAGCGCCGTTTCCATCATGACCCACAGGGCAAGCTCCCGAGGCGCGCCATGGGCTGCCAGCAGCCGGTCGGCCTGTCGCACCGCCTCATCCGACTCCACCTTGGGGATCAGTACCCCATGGGCCCCCGATCGGGCGGCGGCCGACAGGTCGGCATGGCCCCAGGGCGTGTCCAGGCCGTTGGTGCGGATCAGCACCTCGCGCCGGCCGAAGCCACCGGCGGCGACGGCGGCCAGCACTTGCGCGCGGGCCTGCTCCTTGGCGTCCGGCGCCACCGCGTCCTCCAGGTCCAGGATCAGCACGTCGGCGTCCAGCTCCCTGGCCTTTTCCAGCGCGCGGGCGTTGGATCCGGGCATGTACAGGGCGGAGCGGCGGGGGCGGACGGATGCGGGCATGGCGGCGGCTCACAAAAAGAAAGGGCGGGGGCGATAGTGTGACGGCGGCGACGGCTGGTCGCCATCCCCGCGTGGTAACAGGGTTCGCGTCCCTATGTCCCGTGTCTTGCGGCTTGCCGACAGGCCGCCGCGGGGCTACCCCTAGGACAGGCCGCCGCCCCTTCCCGCAAGGGCGCGGTCCATTGCCACGAGGAGCCGTTCCCCGATGCCGTCGCGCACCCGCCGTCCTTCCCCTTTTTCTCCCCTCTACGCGGCGGCCCTGCTTTGCCTGACCGCCGGTGTCGCCGTGGCCCAGGTGGCCCCGCCGCCGCAAGGAACCGGGCAAACCGACGGCGCGCCTGGCGCCGGCGAGTCGGTGACCGCCAACCAGCCCCTGCTGCGCGATCCGCGCCTGGTGGGCAATGCCAAGGCGCCGCCGCGCGACGTGGAATGCGTGGTGGGCGTAGGCAGCCCCTGCGCCGGGCGGCTGGACTTCAACGACGGTCGCAGTTTCGGCTTCAAGATCAGCGGCCCGGGCGAGGCGCTGTTCCACAACACCGGCAACCGTCGCTGCACCCTGGAATACATCCTGACCGACAGCACGGTGGCCACGGCCGGCCGCACCATGGACCTGGCGGCCGGCGCGTCCACGACCCTCAAGGTGCGCGACGCCCAGGGCATGCATGTCCGCCTGTCGGCGCGCGGCATGGCCTCCCCCGTCTGTGAAATGGAAGTGGCCGCCAAGCAACCCTGAACTAGTGCAGATCGCCCAAAGGTGGAATCGCCTTTGGGCGTGAAGCTGCTCGCGGGACAGACTCAGCGAGAGCTGGCTGCGTCTGGTTTTACGCAACCAGCTCTTAGTCGTTGGGCACATGAAAAAGGGCGCCAGCCTGGTGAAGGCGGCGCCCTTTTTTGTCAGCCGGCGGGGCCGAGGCTCATACGTGCGGTATTTGATCGTGACCGCTCAAATACCCCCTCAGTCGTCGGGCGCCAGCATCCGCTGGCTTGGCCTCTCCTCGATTTCCAGTTCGCCTTCGGCTCCCCGAAAATCTCCGGCGCCCGCAGTCGCGGGCTACATCGGCACGCGTTATCTCTCGTGCCGCTGGTGCTACTTCTTGGCCAGGTGATCCTTGATCAGGCGTTCGGCGATCTGCACGGCGTTCAGCGCGGCGCCCTTGCGCAGGTTGTCGGAGACGACCCACAGGTTCAGGCCGTTTTCCACGGTGAAGTCCTCGCGCAGGCGGCTGACGAACACTAGGTCATCGCCGGCGGCCTCGACGGGGGTGACATAGCCTTCGTCGGCCTGGTGGTCGATCAGCGACACGCCCTTGGCCCGCCGCAGGGCGGCGCGGGCCTCGTCGGCGCTGATGGGGTTCTCGAACTCCACGTTGATCGCCTCGGAATGGGCGATGAACACCGGCACGCGCACGCAGGTGGCCGTCACCTTGATGGACGGGTCCAGGATCTTCTTGGTCTCCACCGTCATCTTCCACTCTTCCTTGGTGGTGCCGTCGTCCATGAAGACGTCGATGTGGGGGATGACGTTGAAGGCGATCTGCTTGGTGAACTGCTTCTTCTCGACAGGGTCGTTCACATAGATGGCGCGGGTCTGGGTGAACAGCTCGTCCATCGCTTCCTTGCCGGCGCCCGACACGGACTGATAGGTCGACACCACCACGCGGCGGATGCGGGCCAGGTCGTGCAGCGGCTTCAGCGCCACCACCATCTGGATGGTGGAGCAGTTGGGGTTGGCGATGATGCCCTTCTTCTTGTAGCCGGCGATGGCCTCGGGGTTCACCTCCGGCACCACCAGGGGCACGTCCGGATCCATGCGGAAGTGGCTGGTGTTGTCGATGACCACGGCGCCGGCGGCGGCGGCCTTGGGGGCGAACTGGGCCGACACCTTGGCGCCGGCCGAGGACAGCACGATGTCGGTGCCGGTGAAATCGAACTTGGCCAGGTCCTGCACCCGCAAGTCATCGTCGCCGAAGCTGATCTCCGACCCGATGGACCGTTCGGACGCCAGGGCCACGACCTCGCTCACCGGGAATTCCCGTTCCGCCAGGATCTGCAGCATCTCGCGCCCGACATTGCCCGTGGCGCCCACGACGGCGACTTTATAGCCCATGGTCATGCTCCTCATATCTCTGGCGGGGATCCCCAGGGGCCGCCGCTTGCGGGGGCGGGGGCCGCTCTGGTCTAATTCGGCGGAGACTTAAGACGGGCAGGCGGGCTTTGCAAGCGCGCAGGCGTCAGTGCCGCCCCGCGAGCGGGCTGACCACGGGCGCCGGCGGCCGGGACGGGAAGGAAATGCCATGACGGTGCATGAACCACGCATCACCACTTATGAGGCGTTCTGGCCCTTTTACCTGGGGGAACACGCCCTGCCGGCCACGCGGGCCTGGCACTTCGTCGGGACCGGCTTGGTTCTCTTGGCGCTGGCGGCCGGGGTGGCCACCCGCGACTGGCGCTTTTTCGCCGCCGCCCCCGTCTGCGGTTACTTCTTCGCCTGGGTCAGCCACTTTTTCGTGGAGCACAACCGCCCCGCCACCTTCACCTATCCGCTATGGTCGCTGGTCAGCGACTTCCGCATGTTCTTCCTGTTCGTGGCCGGCCGACTGGGCCCCGAACTGCGCCGTCACGGCATCGGCCGCTGACGACCGTCCCACCATCCAGGCCAGCCACCAAAGGATAAGCCGCCTTGGCCCAAATCGTCGAAACCATCGCCCAGTCCATCAAGCGGGCCGACAAGACCTTCTTCAACGAGAACTATGTCAAGCAGGCTCAGGCCGTGGTCGATGGCCTGCGCAAGGCCGGTTTCGAGATCGTCCCGGTGAAGCCACCGGAAGTCCTGGTGGAATACGCTATCGAGAACATACCGTTCGGCCGGTTGCGCCCGTCAGAGTTGATCAGGGCGCTCTATGGAACAATGGTAGAGAATTGCCGAAAGTTCGTTTCCTGATTTGGTAAGTTTATTTCAGTTTTTGTCAGATTCTTTTGCCGAATACAGGATTGAATCCCCTTCTAAAAACTCCGTTTGGGGTGCAACAATGCGGTAACGCACCGGCTGATCGGGGCGATGGTGGTAAGTCGGGTGGCTAATCCGCATGCATCCTGAACGGCAGTACCAGGAAAACTTCGAATGGCGGCGCGTCGCCCCCGCTGAGGTCATGGAAGCGGCCCGCAAGCACGAGCGGTTGATCGAGGGGCGCATTGGCGGCGCCCGCTTCGCCTTCGTGCTGCATGACCTTCGGGGCGCCGTTCTTTCGACCCTGAACCTTACCGACGCCGATCTGACCGGCAGCCGCCTGGATCAGGCCCAACTGGTGGGGACGCGGCTGCGCAGCGCCTCCCTCTTCGCCTGTGATTTCCGCTTGGCCTGCCTGCGCCAGGCCGACCTGTCCAAGTCGGATCTCCGCGGCGTCAGCATGCGCGGCGCCGACCTGACCAAGGCGCGCATGCGCGAGGCCGACGTGCGCGAGGCTGTGCTGGCCGTCTATCGCGGCGGCAAACCCTTGCCCGAAACCTTCGATGGCCGCATTCCTGACCTGACCTCCGCCATCGCCGTCGGCACCGATCTGTCCGACAGTCGCCTGAACGGTGCCTGGACGCTGAACGCGGACTTCAGCGACGCCAACCTCACGGGCGTGGATTTGCGCGGCGCCGATTTGCGCGGCGCCGTGTTCAAGGGGGCCAACCTTCAGGGCGCCAACCTGTCGGAAACCAAGCTGAGCGGCACCACCTTCGCCGGCGCCGTGTTGACCGACGCCATCTTCAACGACGCCCTGCTGCAGGATGCCAATTTCCGGGGCGCCATCATGGAAACCGGCTTGATCGGCCGCCTGCGTGGCAAGGGCGCCGTCCTGCCGGGCGAGGGGGAAGAGGGCGCGCGCCCGGTGATGGATATTGTGGAGGATCACGCTACCTGGGTCGCCGCCGCCGGGCGATCCGGTACCCGGGCCGACCTGTCGGGCCGTGACCTCACCGCGCTCAACCTCTCAGGCCGCAACCTGACGGCCGCCAAGATGGCTTATGCCATGGCCCGGCGCCTGGTGCTGACGGGGGCGTCCCTGGTCATGGCCGACCTGGAATGCACAGACCTGCAGGACGCGGTGCTGGTGGGCGTGGATGGCCGCGGCGCCAATTTCGAGCGCGCCCACCTCAACGGCGCCGACTTGCAGGATGCCAACCTGGGCCTGTTGGAAAGCGCCGAACAGCCGGACCGCAAATGGCCAGCACGGTTCACGCGGGCCCGCCTGCGGGGCGCCAACCTGCGCGGCGCCAACCTGCGCGGCGCGGTGTTGCGTGAGGCTGACCTGACCGGTGCCGACCTGCGCGACGCCCAGGTGGAGGGGATCGTGCTGGACGGCGCCATCACCGCCCAGGTCCGGTCGAAGTAGCGTCGGCGGAATGCACGAAAAGGAAAAGGCCTGGAGCCGGCGTGGCTCCAGGCCTTTCCTTTTTGCGGTAAGGCGTGGGCCTCAGCCCACCAGCTTGTCCAGCTCGCGCAGGATGCTGTCGCCCATCACGGAGGTGGAGCAGCGTGCCATGCCCGGGGACATGATGTCGGCCGTGCGCATGCCGCCCTTCAGGACGTTCTGCACCGCCTTGTCCAGCAGGTCGGCTTCCTCGCTCCGGTCGAAGGAATAGCGCAGCGCCATGCCGAAGCTCAGGAGCGAGGCGATGGGGTTGGCGACGTCGCGGCCGGCGATGTCGGGGGCGGAGCCGTGCACCGGCTCATACAGCGCCTTGCGGCGGCCATTGGCGTCGGCGGCGCCCAGCGAGGCCGACGGCAGCATGCCGATGGAACCGGTCAGCATGGCGGCCTCGTCCGACAGGATGTCGCCGAACAGGTTGTCGGTGACGATGACGTCGAACTGCTTGGGATTGCGCACCAGCTGCATGGCGGCGGCGTCGGCCAGCATGTGGCTCAGTTCCACATCCTTGTATTCCGCCGCGTGCAGGGCCGTGACGTCCTGGTTCCACAGCAGGCCCGACTCCATGACGTTGCGCTTCTCGCAGGAGCAGACCTTGTTGCCGCGCTTGCGCGCCAGCTCGAAGGCGACGCGGGCCACGCGCTGGATTTCCGGGGTGGTGTAGACCTGGGTGTTGACGCCGCGGCGGATGCCGTTGCCCAGGTCCTCGATGCCGCGCGGCTCACCGAAATAGACGCCGCCCGTCAGTTCGCGGACGATCATGATGTCCAGGCCGCGCACCACCTCGGGCTTCAGGGTCGAGGCGTCGACCAGGGCGTCGAACACCACGGCCGGGCGCAGGTTGGCGAACAGCTCCATCTCCTTGCGCAGACGCAGCAGGCCGGCCTCGGGCCGCTTGTCGAAGCTGACGCCGTCCCACTTCGGGCCACCCACGGCGCCCAGCAGCACGGCGTCGGCGGCCAGCGCCTGGGCCATGGTCTCGTCGGACAGGGGCACGCCGTAGGCGTCGATGGCGCAACCGCCCACCAGGCCTTCCGACACGGTGAACTCCAGATCACGGCGCCGGGCCATCCAGTCGATGACGCGGCGGACCTGGCGCATGACTTCCGGCCCGATACCGTCGCCCGGCAGCATGAGAAGAGAGTAAGCGGCCATGGATGAACCCTTTTTGTCGGATGGTGCGGCGCCGCCACGGCTGCCGGCTTCCCGTCCCCGGGAAGGCCCAGCCGGGCGTGCGGCCTAGCGGCTGCTGGTTAGCGAAAATATCGGGTGGGCCTGCATCCTGCAAACCCCCCGTTGGGCCGGGACCCGCGCCAAAGGCGCGCGTCCCTGGGCCGTCACAGCGAAATCACCGGCGAGGGCAGGGGCCCCCTCCGGGACGGTCAACCGGTCAGCGGGCCCAGCGCCAGGGCTGGCCCGTCTGCTGCTGCGCCTCGAACGCGTCGATGGCGCTGACCTGCTGCAGGGTCAGGCCGATGTCGTCCAGGCCGTTCAGCAGGCAATGGCGGCGGAACGGCTCCACATCGAAGCCGACGCTTTCACCGTCCGGGGTGGTGATGGTCTGCTTCTCCAGATCTACGGTGAAGGTGGCGTTGGCGCCCTTGGACGCCTCGTCCATCAGGCGGTCCACCACCTCTTGCGGCAGGGCGATGGGCAGGATGCCGTTCTTGAAGCAGTTGTTGAAGAAGATGTCGGCGAAGCTGGGGGCGATGACGCAGCGGATGCCGTAATCCAGCAGGGCCCAGGGCGCATGCTCCCGCGAGGAGCCGCAGCCGAAATTGTCGCCCGCCACCAGGATGCTGGCCTTGCGGTAGGCCGTCTGGTTCAGGATGAAGTCCGCCCGGTCGCTGCCGTCCTCGTTGAAACGGAGGGAGGAGAACAGCCCGCTGCCCAAGCCGGTGCGCTTGATGGTCTTCAGATACCGCGCCGGGATGATCATGTCCGTGTCGATGTTCTGGATCGGCAGGGGGGCGGCGACGCCGGTCAGGATGGTGAACTTGTCCATGGGCTCTCGTCCGGTGACTGTAAAACGGGTGACGCTGCCCCTTTCTGCCACAAGGCGGATCGGGCCAACAACCATCCGCGATGATACGTCAACGCGCGACTGACCCCACCGAAACGCAAGGGAAGTACGGTAACGGGTCAATTGGCGCACTTATATTGCGCCGTGGCATCGATGCACTGGGCCCGCTTCCGACCATCGCATGGGCGGCGCAAGGGTGCGTTGAGGCCGCGTCTGTTGTTGGCGGCGAACCGTTTCGATATGAGGAACCGCCCGTTTCCCAGCACTGCGGTGGCCGCCCCATGACTGAAGGTCCCTTGTCCGTCTACCGCGCCCGGCGCGGCACCGGCACGTTGAAGGACGACCCCGCGCAGGAACTGGCGGCGGAAAAGCTGCAAAGCCTTTACCAGGCGCTGAAGGACTACCGTCCGGCCCAGGGCCAGTCCGGCTGGCGCGCCCGTTTCGGCTTGGCGCGGCGGCCCGATCCGGCGCCGCAGGGCCTGTACATCTACGGTGATGTGGGGCGGGGCAAGTCCATGCTGATGGACCTGTTCTATGAGACGGCGCCGGTGCTGCGCCGCCGCCGCGTCCATTTCCACGCCTTCATGCAGGAGGTGCATCAGTCGCTGCACGCCCTGCGGCAGCGTCCGGACCTGCGCAAGAGCGGGGCCGACGAGTCGCTGCCCGAATTGGCGCGCACCATCGCCGACCAGGCCTGGCTGCTGTGCTTCGACGAATTCCATGTCACCGACATCGCCGACGCCATGATCCTGGGCCGGCTGTTCACCCACCTGTTCGAGCTGGGCGTGGTGGTGGTGGCGACCAGCAACTGGGCGCCCGACGACTTGTACAAGAACGGCCTGCAGCGCGACCTGTTCCTGCCCTTCATCGCCCTGCTGAAGGAAAAGCTGGACGTCTTGCACCTGGAAGGGGCCCGCGACTATCGCCTGGCCCGCATCCGGGGGCGCCAGGTCTACTTCGACCCGCTGGGGCCGGCGGCCACGGCGGCGCTGGAAAAGACCTTCACCGAGCTGACGGACACCCAGCCCACCGCCACCCACCTGATGGTGCAGGGGCGCACGCTGCCGGTGCCGCGCCAGGCCAAGGGTGTGGCCTGGTTCACCTTTGACGAACTGTGCCGCCAGCCCCTGGGGGCGGGCGACTATCTGGCCATCGCCACGCATTATCACACCGTGCTGCTGGACGGCGTGCCCATGCTGGACCCCAGCCTGCGTAACGAGGCCAAGCGCCTGATGACCTTCATCGACGCGCTGTATGAGCACAAGGTGCACCTGATCATGGCGGCGGAGGCGGCGCCGGGCCAGCTCTACCCCGAGGGCCAGCACGCGTTCGAGTTCCAGCGCACCGTCAGCCGCCTCATGGAAATGCAGGCGGAGGATTATCTGGCGGCGGGGCATCTCACGTAACGGGGTGCCCCGTTGGCGTGGTGCCCGTTGGCGCGCTGCCCCCTCGGGCGCGCTGACGGTTCCCCCGCCGACATGTTAATGTGCCCCGATCCTGTGACCCAGCCGGAGGGGCCCTTGCCGCCGTCCACGCCGACCATCGATTACGAGACCGCCAAGACGGTGGCCGCCGGTGGCGATGTCGCGGCGCGCGTGGCATTGGCCAACAGCCCCGACACACGGCCCGAACTGCTCTATTACCTGGCGGATGACGATGACGAGCGGGTGCGCGGCGCCGTCGTGACCAACGCCATGACACCGGTGCGCGCCTTCGGCCGCCTGGCGCGCGACCCCAGCGAGCGGGTGCGGGCCCTGCTGGCGGACAAGCTGACCCGCCTGTTGCCCGACCTGTCCCGTCCCGAGGTGGGGGCCATGCGCGACGTTGCCTTCGCCGCGCTGGAATTGCTGGCCGCCGATCAGGTCATCCGTGTGCGCACCGCCTTGTCCAGCGCCCTGGCCGATGTGGAATGCGCCCCGCCCAAGCTGGCGGTGACCCTGGCCCGCGACGTGGCCCAGGATGTGGCGGGGCCGGTGCTGCGCTGGTGCATGGCCCTGTCGGATGAGGAACTGCTGGACATCCTGTCCCGCCGGCCCGAGCCCTGGGTGGTGGAGGCGGTGGCCGGGCGGCGCACCGTGTCCCAGCCCGTGGGCGACGCCGTGGTGGCGATGGGCGATCACCAGTCCTGGGCCACCCTGGCCGGCAACCCCGGCGCCGACCTGTCGCCCAAGGCCCGCCGCCTGCTGGCGGAGCGGGGCCACATGCCCATCGGCGGGGTCGCGGCCGGCGATGGCGCCGAAGAGGTACCTGATCCGAATGCTCCCGCTGGTGCCCCTGGGGTGCCGCCGGCGGGCCCGGCGGAAGTGTCGCAACGCCTGGCCGATGCGGTGCAGGACGCCATCCGGGAGGGCCTGGCGGGGCAGGGGCTGGACCGGGAGGGGGTGGAGGCTGTGGTGGCCGCGGCCACCCGCCGGTTGGATTGGGCGGCGGGCTACGCCAAGCGCGAGGGTGCCGCGGAGAAGGCGGCGCGCCTGGCGGCCGGCGGCGGCCTAAACGAGGATGTGGTGTGCGACGCCCTCAGCTGGGGCGACCGCGACTTCGCCCAGGAGGCGGTGGCGCTGCTGGCCCGCGTGCCGGCGGACGCCGTGCGCCGCATCCTGGCGACGCAAAGCCCCAAGGCGGTGACGGCGCTGGCCTGGCGGGCGGGCTTCTCCATGCGGGGCGCCCGCACCCTGCAGGCCCGGGGCGCCGGCATCGCGCCGCGCAAGCTGCTGAACGCCCGGCTGGGAACGGACTATCCCATGACCGATGTCGAGATGCACTGGCACCTGGAACTGTTCGACATTCGGCCCAAGTGAGGCTTTTCGCTGCTGGGGCCCGCCAGGGACTGGAGATCGTGCGCCCGCCCCTCGGTTCCGGGCCATACCTTTTGCCGGAAGCCTGCCATGGCGGCGGCGCGCGCCTGCGGCTGCAAGGGGCGCCTTGCCCGGCGCGCGGATTCAGGCTAAGCAGCCCGCCGCGGGCTCCCTCGTTCCTCGGGCCCCGAAGGCCGGGCGCCCTGGCGCCTGGGACCCCGCACGGCGACTTTCCGGGACCTTGCCCGATGCCTTTCCGTCATTGGCCGGGCGTGGTCCCCGTAGTTTCGTGACGCCTTTTCATTCAACCCGAAGTTCGAGGAACCCAACCATGGCACGCAAGAAGATCGCGCTGGTCGGCGCCGGCCAGATCGGCGGCACCCTGGCCCTGTTGGCCGGCCTGAAGGAGCTTGGCGACATCGTCCTGTTCGACATCCCTGATTTCGAGGGTGTCGCCAAGGGCAAGGCGCTGGACATCGCCGAAGCCGCCCCCGTGGAAGGGTTCGACAGCGCCCTGACCGGTGCCTCCGACTATGCCGACATCGCCGGCGCCGACGTGGTGATCGTCACCGCCGGCGTGCCGCGCAAGCCGGGCATGAGCCGTGACGACCTGGTCGGCATCAACGCCAAGGTGATCAAGAGCGTCGGCGCGGGCATCAAGGAACACGCCCCGAACGCCTTCGTCATCGTCATCACCAACCCGCTGGACGCCATGGTCGGCCTGATGCAGCAGGTCACCGGCTTCGACCCGGCCAAGGTGGTCGGCATGGCCGGCGTGCTGGACAGCGCCCGCTTCCGCCACTTCCTGGCGGACGAGTTCAAGGTCTCGGTCGAGGACGTCACCGCTTTCGTGCTGGGCGGCCACGGCGACACCATGGTCCCCTCCGTCCGCTACTCCACCGTTGCCGGCATCCCGCTGCCCGACCTGGTGAAGATGGGCTGGACCACGCAGGAGAAGCTGGACCAGATCGTGCAGCGCACCCGTGACGGTGGCGCCGAGATCGTCGGCCTGCTGAAGACCGGTTCCGCCTTCTACGCCCCGGCCGCCTCCGCCATCGCCATGGCCGAGAGCTTCCTGAAGGACAAGAAGCGCGTGCTGCCCTGCGCCGCCAAGCTGACCGGCCAGTACGGCGTGGACGGCCTTTACATCGGCGTGCCGGTGATCATCGGCGCCGGCGGCGTCGAGAAGATCATCGAGATCGAGCTGAACGCCGAGGAAAAGGCCAACTTCGAGAAGTCCGTTGCCGCCGTGCAGCAGCTGGTCGAAGTGACCGCCAAGGTCGCCGGCTGATCGTTCGGGTTCCGGTATGACGTTCTGAATGGCCCCGTCCGCCCCGCGCAGGCGGGGCCATTTGGCAAAGAGATACCGGAATAGCGTTCAAAGCCACCCTTCCGTCACTTACGCGGTTGATCGCCCCGGCATTGCTCTCTACAGTGCCCGCGGCGCGGGGTTGGCCCCGCGATCGGCCGCAAACTTTGCGAGGCCGTTTCCCAACCGGAAGCGGGCGATCCCCGAATGAATATTCATGAATACCAGGCCAAGGGCCTGCTGAAGAAATACGGCGTCGCGGTACCCCGCGGCGGCGTTGCCTACACCCCCGAAGAGGCCAAGACCGTGGCCACGGACCTGGGCGGCCCGGTTTGGGTCGTGAAGTCCCAGATCCACGCCGGCGGCCGTGGCGCCGGGCGGTTCAAGGAGAACCCCGAGGGCAAGGGCGGCGTCCGCGTTGTGAAGTCGATCGACGACGTCGTGTCCAACGCCAAGGAAATGCTGGGCCACACGCTGGTGACCAAGCAGACCGGTCCGGAAGGCAAGGAGGTCAAGCGCCTCTATGTCGAGGAAGGCTGCGACATCAAGCGCGAGCTGTACCTGTCCCTGCTGCTGGACCGCGCCACCTCCCGCGTCACCGTGATCGCCTCGACCGAGGGCGGCATGGAAATCGAGGAAGTGGCCCACAGCCACCCCGAGAAGATCGTCAAGATCGCCATCGACCCGGTCAGCGGCCTGCAGGGCTACCACGCCCGCCAGATCGCCTTCGGCCTGAAGCTGGAAGGCAAGCAGGTCGGCGCCGCGGTGAAGTTCCTGTCCGCCATGTACAAGGCGTTCGTGGAGCTGGACGCCTCGCAGGTCGAGATCAACCCGCTGGTCGTGACCGGCGCCGGTGAGATCATCGCCCTCGACGCCAAGATGAACTTCGACGACAACGCCCTCTACCGTCACAAGGACATCGAAGAGCTCCGTGACGAGAGCGAGGAAGAGGCGTCGGAGACCGAGGCCACGAAGCACGGCCTGAACTATGTGAAGCTGGATGGCAACATCGGCTGCATGGTCAACGGTGCCGGCCTGGCCATGGCCACCATGGACATCATCAAGTTGTACGGCGGCGAGCCGGCCAACTTCCTGGACGTGGGCGGCGGCGCCACCCGTGAGCGCGTGACCACCGCGTTCAAGCTCATCCTGTCCGATCCGAATGTCGAAGGCATTCTGGTCAACATCTTCGGCGGCATCATGCGCTGCGACGTCATCGCCGAGGGCGTGGTGGCGGCGGCCCGTGAGGTCAGCCTGCACGTTCCGCTGGTCGTCCGTCTGGAAGGCACCAACGTCGAGCTGGGCAAGAAGATCCTGGCCGAGTCCGGCCTGCCGATCCTGTCCGCCGACAACCTGGCCGACGCCGCTGAAAAGATCGTCAAGGCCGTGAAGGAGGCCGCGTAATCATGGCCGTGTTGGTTGACAAGAACACCAAGGTGATCTGCCAGGGCTTCACCGGCGCGCAGGGCACCTTCCACTCCGAACAGGCCATCGCCTACGGCACCAAGATGGTCGGCGGCGTGACCCCCGGCAAGGGCGGCACCACCCACCTCGACCTGCCGGTGTTCGACACCGTGGCCGAGGCCGTGCACACCACCGGCGCCAACGCCTCGGTGATCTACGTGCCGCCGCCCTTCGCCGCGGACGCCATCCTGGAAGCCATCGACGCCGAGATTCCGCTGGTGGTCTGCATCACCGAAGGCATCCCGGTGCTGGACATGGTGACGGTGAAGCGCGCCCTGGCCGGGTCCAAGACCCGCCTGATCGGCCCGAACTGCCCCGGCGTCATCACCCCGGACGAGTGCAAGATCGGCATTATGCCCGGCCACATCCACAAGCGTGGCAAGATCGGCATCGTCAGCCGCTCCGGCACCCTGACCTATGAGGCTGTGGCGCAGACCACCGCGGCCGGCCTGGGCCAGACCACCTGCATCGGCATCGGCGGCGACCCGGTCAACGGCACCAACTTCGTGGACAGCCTGCAGCTGTTCCTCGACGATCCGGAGACCGAGGGCATCATCATGATCGGTGAGATCGGCGGTTCGGCGGAAGTCGACGGTGCCGAGTTCATCCGCGACAGCAAGACGAAGAAGCCGGTCGTTGGCTTCATCGCCGGCCGCACGGCCCCCCCGGGTCGCCGCATGGGCCACGCGGGCGCCGTGATCTCCGGCGGTAACGACACGGCCGACTTCAAGGTCGAGGCCCTGCGCGCCGCTGGCATCCATGTCGCCGACAGCCCCGCCAGCCTGGGTTCCACCATGCTGAAGGCGCTGAAGGGCTAAAGGCCCTGCCTTCGCGGGTCAAGTAAGGGCCGGTCCGGACTTCCGGGCCGGCCCCAGGAAGGAACGGCGGCACCGGCCCAGCGTACGTCTGGCACCCCGGGGCCGCCGTTTTTCCATGGCTGGCATGAGGCATCGTTTCCCGTCGGTCGCTTGACCCGACGGGATGCCGGTGCCACCTCATTGTTAGCGTGCACATCAATAAGTTGATGGGTGCGCGCCCACCGTCCGTGATGGCCCGCCTTGTCCAGTGCCGCGCAACAAAAGAGTCAGGGCCTTTTTGTTCGTGATGAGTTTGTTGCGGGAACTGGGCGTTTCTTATGCGTGGTAGGCGTTTTCGTGGCAACGGCCCCCGCGCCGTCGCATATTGAAGGCGCTGGTATCATGGCGTAAAAGAACGCGAATTTCGGTCCCATCGGGACGCCCTGCCACATAGACGCGGGCGCCCTATCCCTCCCAGATCAAGCGCAGAGCGCCATGGTAACCGATCAAAGCTCCCTGTTTTTCGCCGGCAACGCGACCTTCCTCGCCGAGCTTTACGCCCGCTACCTGCAGGATCCGGCCTCCGTCGATCCTTCGTGGAGCAGCTTCTTCGCCGGGCTGGATGACGATGCCCGCGTCGTGCTGGGCGAGATCAAGGGGGCGAGCTGGGCGCCCAACAAGGCCGCCGTCATCGGCGTGCCCGACCCCGACGCCAAGCCGGCCGCCCCGGCGAAGGGCGCCAAGGGTGCCAATGGCGCCGCCGCCCCGGCCGCGAACGGTGCGGTCGCTGGTGGCATTACGCCCGAGCAGCTGCGCCAGGCCCAGCTGGACAGCATCCGCGCCCTGATGCTCATCCGCGCCTACCGCGTCCGCGGCCACCTGATGGCTAAGCTGGACCCCCTGGGCCTGGAGAAGCGCAGCGAGCATCCGGAGCTGGATCCCAAGTCCTACGGCTTCACCGACGCCGACCTGGACCGCCCGATCTTCATCAACAACGTGCTGGGGATGGAGACGGCCACCCTGCGCCAGATCGTGGACGCGGTGCAGCGCACCTATTGCGGCCACATCGGCGTGGAGTTCATGCACATCCAGGATCCGGAGCAGAAGGCCTGGATCCAGGAGCGCATCGAGGGCATCCGCAACCAGACCGACTTCACGGTCCAGGGCAAGAAGGCCATCCTGCAGCGCCTGACGGCCGCCGAGGGCTTCGAGCGCTTCCTGCAGCTGAAGTACACCGGCACCAAGCGTTTCGGCCTGGAGGGCGGTGAGGTCTGGATCCCGGCCATCGAGCAGATCCTGAAGCGCGGCGGTCAGCTGGGCCTGAAGGAACTGGTGATCGGCATGGCGCACCGCGGCCGCCTGAACGTGCTGGCCAACGTGATGAACAAGCCGTACAAGGCCATCTTCTCCGAATTCCAGGGCAACGCCGCCAATCCCGAGGACGTGCAGGGCTCGGGCGACGTGAAGTACCACCTGGGCACCTCGGCCGACCGCGAGTTCGACGGCAACTCCATCCACCTGTCGCTGACGGCCAACCCGTCGCACCTGGAAGTGGTGAACCCGGTCGTGTGCGGCAAGGTCCGCGCCAAGCAGGTGCAGCGCTCCACCATGCCGCCGTCCGATGAGGCGCGGCATGAGGTCATCGGCCTGCTGCTGCACGGCGACGCCGCCTTCGCCGGCCAGGGTCTGGTGCCCGAGACGCTGCTGCTGTCCGAGCTGAAGGGCTACCGCACCGGCGGCATCATCCACATCATCACCAACAACCAGATCGGCTTCACCACCGCTCCGCAGTACGCCCGTTCCGGCCCGTACCCGACGGAAGTGGCCAAGGCCATCCAGGCGCCGATCTTCCACGTCAACGGCGACGATCCCGAGGCCGTGATCCACGTCACCCGCATCGCCGTGGAGTTCCGTCAGAAGTTCCTGAAGGACGTGGTGCTGGACATCGTGTGCTATCGCCGCCAGGGGCACAACGAAGGCGACGAGCCGGCGTTCACCCAGCCGCTGATGTACAAGGCCATCCGCAACCACCCCACCACCCGTGAGCTGTACGCCAAGCAGCTGATTGCCGAGGGCGTCATCACGGCCGAGGAGGCCGATGGCTTCGTGAAGGACTTCCACAAGGCCATGGAAGTCGAGTTCGAGGCCTCCACCACCTACAAGCCGAACAAGGCCGACTGGCTGGAAGGCAAGTGGCAGGGCCTGAGCGCCGCCAAGGACGATGACCGCAAGGGCAAGACCGCCGCGTCCATGGACCTGCTGCAGGAAGTGGGCAAGGCCATCTCCGCCGTGCCGGAAGGCGTGGACGTGAACGCCAAGGTGGTGCGTCAGCTCAAGGCCAAGCAGGAGATGTTCGCCACCGGCAAGGACCTGGACTGGGCCACGGCCGAGGCGCTGGCCTTCGGCACCCTGCTGGTGGAAGGCGTGCCCGTGCGCCTGTCCGGCCAGGACGTGGGCCGCGGCACCTTCTCCCAGCGCCACTGCGTGCTGGTCGACCAGACCACCGAGGCCAAGTACGTGCCGCTGGATCACATCCGGGGCGACCAAGCCCGGTTTGAGGTCCACGACAGCCCGCTGTCCGAAGCGGCGGTGCTGGGCTTTGAATATGGCTTCACCCTGGCCGAGCCGCATGCCCTGGTCCTGTGGGAGGCGCAGTTCGGCGACTTCGTCAATGGCGCCCAGTCCATCATCGACCAGTTCATCAGCTCGGGCGAAAGCAAGTGGCTGCGCATGTCCGGCCTGACCATGCTGCTGCCGCACGGCTATGAAGGCCAGGGTCCGGAGCACAGCTCCGCCCGCCTGGAGCGCTTCCTGCAGCTGTCCGGCGAGGACAACTGGCAGATCGTGAACTGCACCACCCCGGCCAACTACTTCCATGTGCTGCGCCGCCAGGTGAACCGCGAGTTCCGCAAGCCGCTGGTGGTCTTCAGCCCCAAGTCGCTGCTGCGTCACAAGCTGTGCGTCAGCGACCTGGCCATGTTCACCGGCAACGAGTCCTTCCACCGCGTCCTGTACGAGACCGGTGTGGACCTGGTCGAGCCGGCGAAGATCCGCCGCGTCGTCCTCTGCTCGGGCAAGGTCTACTACGACCTGTTCCAGGAGCGGGAGAACCGCGGCGTGAAGGACGTGGCCTTCCTGCGTCTGGAGCAGCTGTATCCGTTCCCGCACGACGCCCTGAAGGTGGAGCTGGCCAAGTATCCCAACGCCGAGGTGGTGTGGTGCCAGGAAGAGCCCGCGAACATGGGCGCCTGGAGCTTCGTCGACCGCCGTATCGAGGCCGTGCTGAAGGAGCTGAACCACAAGGCGGGCCGTCCGTCCTATGTGGGCCGCGCCGAGGCCGCCTCGCCGGCCGCCGGTCAGCTGAAGCGCCACAACCAGGAACTGGCCAAGTTCCTGGACGAGGCGCTGACCATCGCTTGATCCAATGACGTTCCGGGGCCCGTTGCGGCCCCGGAATGATTTTATTCTGAAACCCTTTGTTAGAAACGAACCAAGGTCCCAAAAACATGGCGACGGAAATCCTGGTGCCCACCCTCGGCGAGTCCGTGTCGGAAGCGACGGTCGCGCGGTGGCTGAAGAAGGTTGGCGACAGCGTCAAGGCGGATGAAACGCTGGTGGAGCTGGAGACCGACAAGGTCACCTTGGAAGTGAACGCCCCGGCCTCCGGCACGCTGGGTGAGATCCTGGCCGCCGAGGGCGCCAACGTGGGCGTCAGCGCCGTGCTGGGCCTGATCACCGAGGGTGGCGCCGCCGCGGCCGCCGCTCCCGCCGCCGCCCCGGCCCCGGCCAAGGCCGCCGCTCCGGCGCCGGTCGCCGCCCCGGTTGCCGCTCCGGCCGCTGGCGCCTCGGCGGGCGTGATGCCCGCCGCCGCCAAGATCGCCGCCGACGCCGGCGTCAACCCCGCCGCCATCGCCGGCACCGGCAAGGACGGCCGCGTCACCAAGGGTGACGTGATCGACCACCTGGCCGCCCCGCAGGCCGCCCCGGCCCCGGTTGCCGCCCCGGCCCCGATCGCCAAGGCCCCGGCCGGCCCGCGCGCGCGCGCCGACCGTGAGGAGCGGGTGCGCATGACCCGCCTGCGGCAGACCGTCGCCGCCCGCCTGAAGGATGCCCAAAACACCGCGGCCATGCTGACCACCTATAACGAGGTGGACATGACCAACGTGATGAAGCTGCGCAACGAGCTGAAGGACCAGTTCGAGAAGAAGCACGGCGTGAAGCTGGGCTTCATGTCCTTCTTCGTGAAGGCCTGCCTGGTCGCCCTGAAGGAAATCCCGGCCGTCAACGCCGAGATCGAGGGCACCGACATCATCTACAAGAACTACTATGACATCGGTGTCGCCGTCGGCACGCCCACCGGTCTGGTGGTTCCCGTGGTGCGCGACGCCGACCAGATGGGCTTCGCCAAGATCGAGCAGTCGATCAACGAGCTGGGCAAGAAGGCCCGCGACGGCAAGCTGTCCATCGCCGACATGACCGGCGGCACCTTCACCATCTCCAACGGTGGCGTGTACGGCTCGCTGATGAGCTCGCCCATCCTGAACGCCCCTCAGTCGGGCATCCTGGGCATGCACAAGATCCAGGAGCGTCCGATGGTCGTCGGCGGCCAGATCGTCATCCGCCCGATGATGTACCTGGCCCTGTCCTACGATCACCGCATCATCGACGGCCGCGAGGCCGTGACCTTCCTGGTGCGGGTCAAGGAATGCCTGGAGAACCCGGAACGCATCCTGCTGGATGTCTGATCCGACGGACGGGGGGCCCACGGCCCCCCGTTTGCTGACTGCCTGATCGCTTAATCCAACATTCGGCGCCTGCTCCCTAACGCCTACCGTATCCGGAGCGATAGCGACTAGGCCGCGACCGCGGCCGCCGCAGATTTCCGGGGAGCGTAGCGGACTGGAAATCGAGGAAGCCAAGCGGGCGGATGCCCGCGCCCGGCGCCTGAGGGAACCCAAACATGACCACCGAAACCCAATTCGACCTCGTCGTCATCGGCAGCGGCCCCGGCGGCTATGTCGCGGCCATCCGCGCGGCCCAGCTGGGCATGAAGGTCGCCTGCGTCGAGATGCGCAAGACCCTGGGCGGCACCTGCCTGAACGTGGGCTGCATCCCCTCCAAGGCCCTGCTGGTGGCCAGTGAGAAGTTCGAGGAGGCCAGCCACTCCCTGGGCAACTTCGGCGTCAAGGTGTCGGGTGTCGAACTCGATCTGCCGACGATGATGAAGCACAAGGACGACGTGGTTAAGTCCAACGTCACCGGCGTGGAGTTCCTGTTCAAGAAGAACAAGATCACCCGCTTCACCGGCAAGGGCAGCATCGCCGCCCCGGGCCAGGTGACGGTGACCAAGGAGGACGGCGCCACCGAGACCGTCACCACCAAGAACATCCTGATCGCCACCGGCTCTGACGTCATGCCCCTGCCGGGCGTGACCATCGACGAGAAGCGCATCGTCTCCTCCACCGGTGCCCTGGAACTGGCCGGCGTGCCGAAGCGCCTGGTGGTCATTGGCGGCGGCGTCATCGGGCTGGAACTGGGCTCCGTCTGGCAGCGCCTGGGCGCGCAGGTCACGGTGGTGGAGTTCCTGGACCGCATCCTGCCCGGCATGGACGGTGAGGTTTCCAAGCAGTCGCAGCGCATCCTGGCCAAGCAGGGCCTGTCCTTCAAGCTGTCGACCAAGGTCACATCGGCCGTGGCCAGCGACACCGGCGTCACCCTGACGGTCGAGCCCGCCGCCGGCGGCACGGCCGAGACCATCGAGGCCGACGTGGTGCTGGTGGCCATCGGCCGCCGCCCCTACACCGAGGGCCTGGGCCTGGACAAGGTCGGCGTGGAGCTGGACGAGCGCAAGCGCGTCAAGACCGACCACCACTTCCGCACCAACGTGCCCGGCATCTGGGCCATCGGCGACGTCATCGCCGGTGCCATGCTGGCCCACAAGGCTGAGGAAGAGGGCGTGGTCTGTGCCGAGGTGATGGCGGGCCAGTCCGGCCACATCAACTACGATGCCATCCCGGGCGTGGTCTACACCTGGCCGGAAATCGCCTCCGTCGGCAAGACGGAGGAGCAGCTGAAGGCCGCCGGCGTCAACTACAAGGTCGGCAAGTTCCCCTTCACCGCCAACGGCCGCGCCCGCTCCATGCAGGCGACCGAGGGCTTCGTGAAGCTGCTGGCCGACGCCCATTCCGACAAGCTGCTGGGCGCCCACATCATCGGCGCCTCGGCTGGCGAGATGATCGAGGAACTGGCGCTGGCTCTGGAGTTCGGCGCCTCGTCCGAAGACATCGCCCGCACCAGCCACGCCCACCCCACGTTGACCGAGGCCATCAAGGAAGCGGCCCTGGGCGTGCTGGGCCGCACCATCCACATGTAAGCCTTCCCATCCGGGAATGCGGAAACGGCGCCGGGGTCATCCCGGCGCCGTTTTGCGTTGAGGGCCTTTCATCCCAGCGGCACGAGACAGTGACTCGTGCCGCTGTAGGCCCCGACCGGGGCCGCCGAAGCGAGCACCGCAGGGCGCAGCAAGGACAAGCCTAGGCGGACGGATGTCCGCCGCCCGGCGCCTGAGGGAGCACTTGAACGGTCACGTTCAAGTGCCGCGCGTATCAGTTCACGACCAGGGCCCCTTGGGGCCGTCATGATCCTCGCGCCTGGGCAGTGGGGGCGGGGGTGGGGGCGGGGCGGGCGGCTGGTCCCGCGCCGGCGCCGGCGGCGGCTTCGGCCCCCAATAACGGCGCAGGCGGGGTGCCCCGAGCATCACGATCAGTACCGCCACCAGATAGATGAAGCTCTGGCTGCGGATGCCGGCCCACAGATGGTCCAGCAGCCCGCCCTTCACCAGGGCGTCGCCGGCGATCAGGCCGCTGAGGCCCAGGGTGACGGACTGGTCGGCGATGGGCACGTAGTCGCGATAGCCGTTGCCGGGCGTGAAACGGACCATGGACAGCAGCGCCGGCATCTCCCCTTCGATGCCGGGCAGGTCGTTCATGCGGGCGGCGATGTCCAGGCCCAGCACGCCGCGCCGCCCCAGCAGGCGGACGTGATAGTCCAGGCCATCCACCACCCCGCCATCGGCCAGGCGCCGCGTGGCCCACACCAGGGTGTGGCTGGACTCGTCGTACTGCGGCGGCCGGGCCCAGCCGGTCAGTCGCGGCGTGCCGCCGTCGGCGGATTTCAGCGCGGCCAGCAGGGCGTCGGCATCCAGCCGGCCGGCATCCAGGTCGCTGACATGGCCGCCGCCGTCATAGCTCAGGACCACCACCCATGCCGGCTCCGGCGCTGACCCAACGGGGACCAGCAGGCCCAGCCCGGCACCGCCGGCCAGGGGACGGCCCTGCCAATGCCGCTCCAGGAAAGCCTTGGTGTCGCCGGCGGCCACATAGCGGAAGGCGGGGTTGGGCGTCAGGGTGACCGCCTTGTCCGCCAGTGACAGGGGCGTTTCCTCCGTGGCGCGCGCCGGTGGCGCCACGCTGAAAACCAGCGCGCACAGGAGGGAGATGACCAGATTCAGCAGCCGCATGGGGCGTGTCCTCAGGAACGGGGGCCGCCGCGTCGGGCCCGGGGGTGCGCCGTCTCATAGACCGACAGCAACTGGTCGGCGTCCACGTCGGTATAGCGCTGGGTGGTAGACAGGCTGGCATGGCCCAGCAGGTCCTGGATGGCGCGCAGATCGGCGCCCCCACCCAGCAGGTGGGTGGCGAAGCTGTGGCGCAATGCATGCGGCGTGGCGGTGTCGGGCAGGCCCAGCAGCTGCCGCAGGGTCTGCATGGCCAGGCGCGCCACCCTGTCGTTCAGCCGGTCCCCGCGCACGCCCACGAACAGCGGCCCGGCGGCGGGCAGGGGGTGGGGGCAGGCCTCGATATAGGCGGCCAGCGCCTGGCGCACGGCGGGCAGGACGGGCACGTCGCGCTGCTTCGATCCCTTGCCGGTAACCCGCAGCGTGTCGCTGGCCAGCGGCGCCTCCCCCCGGGTCAGGCGCAGGGCCTCATCCATGCGCAGGCCGCAGCCATACAGCAGCGTGAACAGGGCGCGGTCGCGCAGGCCCACCCAGGGCGATTCGGGGATGTCGGACGATTCCTCCAGCAGCGTGCCGGCGTCGTCCACCGTCAGCGGCCGGGGGATGGGGCGCTTCACCTTGGGGGCGTTCAGCAGGCCGATGGCCGGGTTGTGCAGCCGGCCGGAGCGGTCCAGCCAGCGGAACAGGTTGCGTACGCCGGAAACGGCGCGGGCCCGGCTGGCGGCGATGGCGCCGTCGTTTGCCCGGTCAGCCAACCAGGCGCGGAAGTCGCCCAGCTTCGCCCCGCCCAGATCGTTCAGGCTGGGCGCCCGGCCCAGATGCTCCGTCAGGAAGGACAGGAAGGCGGCAACATCACCCTGGTAAGCACGCAGCGTGTGCGGCGAGGCCGTCTTTTCCGACGTCAGCCAGCGCCGCCACTCCTCCAGCGCCGCCGCCACGTCCGGCGCGCAGGAATATCCCAGGGCGGGGGGCTTGGTCATGATGATCTCTCTAGCGCACCTTTTATAGGGCCCGACTGAGCCCGCCGGCGCTTGAGGCAACTCAAAGAGCCAACCAACCTTTTATACACCGCTCCACCACGCGGGCCAGGAAGCTCAGCAGCTCGGTGCCCTGGCCGGGGTGGAACAGGTCGGCGTCGCGGGAGCCGAAGGCCAGCAGGCCCGCCGGCGCGTCGGGCGCGATCTGCAGGCGCACCAGCGCCTCGGAGCGGACGATGGGGGCGGCGGGGCCATAGATTTCGGGCATGCCCTGGATGTTGCCGCGCAGGATGACCTCGCGCCGGTGCATCCATTGGCCGATGGTGCCGGTCCCCACCAGTTGCAGGCCACTGCGCTCGGCATGCAGGACCAGGCGGCTATCCTCCGGCTGCTCCATGACCAGGCAGGCCATGTCCAGGTCCAACAGCACGGCCAGGTCGGTGGTGATGGTCTGGATCAGATGCTCGAAACTCTGCGCGTCCATCAGGTACAGCGCCGCGGCATGCACCCGGCTCTGGTTGTTGATGTTGGCGCGGGCGGTGGCGATCAGCTCTTGCTGCTGGGCGGTCAGCTCGGCCACCTCGCGCCGCAGCTTCAGCAGCATGAAATGCTGCAGGTCGGCGACTCCGTTGCCCCGGTTCTCGGGCGGCGGGATCAGGTGGTGGACCACGTCCGGGTGCTGCTGCAGGAAATCGGGGGTTTCGCGCAGGTATGTGGCCACATCCTCCGCGGTCAGGGCGTCGCCCAAGGCGCTGTGCGGTGTCTTGCCGCCCATATGCTGCTCTTCCCTTCAGGCCGGTCGCCCGGCGTCCCATGGGTTCAAACGCAAACCGGCCCGCCCATCGCTGGGCGGACCGGTCAGGCATCCGCTGGAACGCGACAGGGATCAGCGGGTCGGCAGCGGCTGATCCAGGATAGTCTGCCCGGTCTTGGCCCAGTCCGCAACGAACTGCGCCAGACCCTTGTCGGTCAGCACATGGTTGAACAGCTGACGGATGACGGAGGGCGGCATGGTGGCCACGTGGGCGCCCATCTTGGCCGACTGGGTCACGTGGATGGGGTTGCGGATGGACGCGACCAGGACCTCGGTCGTGAAGTCCGGGTAGTTGTCATAGATGGTGACGATTTCTTCGATCAGGCTCAGGCCGTCCTGGCCCATGTCGTCCAGGCGGCCGACGAAGGGGGACACGAAGGTGGCACCGGCCTTGGCGGCCAGGATGGCCTGTGCGGCGGAGAAGCACAGGGTCACGTTGACCATGGTGCCTTCCTGCGACAGGTGGTGGCAGACCTTCAGGCCGGCCGGGGTCAGGGGCACCTTCACCGCCACGTTGGGGGCGATCTTGGACAGGTGCTTGCCTTCCTTCAGCATGGTCTCGAAATCGGTCGAGGCGACTTCGGCGCTGACCGGGCCCTTCACCACGTCGCAGATCTCGGCGATCAGGTCGATGAAGCTGCTGTGACCGGACTTGGCGACCAGCGACGGGTTGGTGGTGACGCCGTCCAGCAGGCCGGTGGAGGCCAGCTCGCGAATGTCGTTGATGTCCGCGGTATCGACGAAGAACTTCATGGGGGAATGCCCTCAAGATCTGAATGGGACCGGGGCCCGCCCCCGGGTTGGCCGGCACTCTAACGGAGGGGGCGCCCGGGTGCACGGGCAGAAATGGCGGGGCGGGGGATAGGGGGCATGCGCGCTTGAAGGCCGCTTCCCATATAGGACCAACGGCATGAGGCAGAGACTTATGCCGTTGTAGGCCCCGACTGGGGCCGCCGCAGGTTTCCGGGGAGCGTAGGGGACTGGAAACCGAGGAAGCCAAGCGGGCGGATGCCCGCGCCCGGCACCTGAGGGCGGCATTTGACCGGCTACGGTCAAACGCCCTGGTATAAGATCATATAGGGAACAGTGGCGCCCAGGGGGCGCCCGGTGGTAACAGCAGGATCATGGATCTGTTGACGGCAAGCGGGATGGAGACGGCGGCCCCACCGGTGCGGCGGGTGCGCGTCCTGCTGCCCTTGCCGCTTGCCAGCCCTTACGACTACCGCGTGCCCGACGACATGGAGTTGGAGGCCGGCGCCTATGTCGAGGTGCCGCTGGGCCCCCGCCACGTCTTCGGCGTGGTCTGGGCCGTGGGTGGGCCAGGGGACAATTGGGAGGCGGGCGTGGCGGCCAACCGATTGAAGCCGGTCATCCGCCGCTTCGACCTGCCACCCATGCCCGAGGTGTCACGCCGCTTCGTCGACTGGGTGGCGGCCTACACCCTGTCGGCGCCCGGTTCCGTGCTGCGCATGGCGGTCAGCGTCTCGGCGGCGCTGGAGGACCCCAAGCAGATGCTGGCCTATCTGCCATCGGGCGAGGGGCCCCCGCCCGGCTTCAAGATGACGGACGCGCGCCGCCGCGTGCTGGCGCTGATGGAGGAGGACGGGCCCCCCCGCACCCCCGCCGACCTGGCGCGCGACGCCGCCTGCGGCATCGGCGTGATCCGGGGCCTAGCCGAATCGGGCCTGCTGACACCGGTGGCCCTGCGCGCCCAGCCGCGCCCGCCCATCCCCGACGCCGACATGCCGGGCCCAGCGCTGTCGCCCGACCAGGCGGCGGCGGCCGATGCCCTGCGCGCCGCCGTGAACGACCATCGCTATTCCGCCACCCTGGTGGATGGCGTCACGGGATCCGGCAAGACGGAGGTGTATTTCGAGGCCATCGCCGCCTGCCTGAAACAGGGGCGCCAAGCCCTGGTGCTGCTGCCGGAAATCGCCCTGTCCAGCCAGTGGCTGGACCGCTTCGCCCGGCGGTTCGGCGTGCGGCCGGTGGAATGGCATTCCGATCTGGCCGGCGCCCACCGCCGCGCCGCCTGGCGCTCCATCGCCAATGGCGAGGCGCCGGTGGTGGTGGGCGCCCGCTCCGCCCTGTTCCTGCCCTATCCCGACCTGGGCCTGATCGTGGTGGATGAGGAGCATGAGGCTGCTTTCAAGCAGGAGGACGGCGTCATCTACCACGCCCGTGACATGGCGGTGGCGCGCGCTTTCCTTGGTGGCATCCCGGTGGCCCTGGTCAGCGCCACCCCTTCGCTGGAGACGCTGACCAACGCGGAGACGGGGCGCTACGGCCGCATCGACCTGCCGGCCCGTCACGGTGGCGCCAGCCTGCCCGAGGTCACGCTGATCGACCTGCGCCGCCCCGACAGCCGGCCGCCGGCCCGCCATTGGCTGTCCCCCATCCTGACGGAGGCGATGGCCGAGACGCTGGCGGCGGGGGAGCAGGGCATGCTGTTCCTGAACCGCCGGGGCTATGCGCCGCTGACCCTGTGTCGCAGTTGCGGCTTCCGCCTGCAATGCCCCAACTGCACCGCCTGGCTGGTGGAGCACCGCCTCAGCCGCCGCCTGCAATGCCACCATTGCGGCTACACCGACCGGCTGCCGGAAACCTGCCCGTCCTGCGAGGCGGAGCATTCCTTCGTCGCCTGCGGCCCGGGGGTGGAGCGGGTGGCGGAAGAGGTGGCGCAACTGTTCCCCGACGCGCGGGTGGCGCTGATGACCAGCGACACCCTGGTCGGGCCCCACGCCATCCAGACGGTGATCGAGGAGGTGCGGGCCCACAAGGTCGACATCCTGATCGGCACCCAGGTGATGGCCAAGGGCCACCATTTCCCCATGCTGACCCTGGTGGGGGTGGTGGACGGCGACCTGGGGCTGGGCGGCGGCGACCTGCGCGCGGCGGAGCGCACCTTCCAGATGCTGCACCAGGTGGCGGGCCGCGCCGGCCGCGAAAGCCGGCCGGGCCGCGTCTTCCTGCAAACCCATATGCCGGAACATCCGGTGATGCAGGCGCTGGCCGCCCATGACCGCGACGCCTTCCTGGCGGCGGAGGCGGACCAGCGCCGGGCCATGGACCTGCCGCCCTATGGCCGGCTGGCGGCGCTGATCGTCTCGGGCGAGGATGAGCGCCAGGTGGACAAGCTGGCCCGCGACCTGGCCCGCGCCGCGCCGCAGGGGGACGACGTGCTGGTCCTGGGTCCTGCCCCGGCCCCCCTGGCCCTGCTGAGGGGCCGGCACCGGCGCCGCCTGCTGCTGAAGACGGCGCGCGGGGTGGCGGTGCAGCCGCTGCTGCAATCCTGGCTGGCCGCCGTGCCCATCCCGGCCGCCCTGCGGGTGCAGGTGGACGTGGACCCCTACAGCTTCATGTAGGGGGAACCCGGCTCAGCCAATAGGCGTGGCGCATCAGCAGCGGATGGCCGGGCCGGGCGGTGAGGGTGCTGAAGCTCAGCGTGTCCCCGCGCCGGGCCAGGATCAGACGCGAGGCCACCGCTTCCCCATTTTCCTCACCCGTGCCGTCGGCCACCAAGGTCACGTCGCCGGGCCCCGGGCCGGCGTGGAACGTCACCACGCGATAGCAGTGGCTGGTGGTTTCCGCGATACACCAGGCCGTCGGGTCCAGGGACCAGGACTCGCGGGAGCGGACGGTCTTGCCCGGCCCGTCATCGAAGGTGAAGGCCAGTACGGGAACCGGCCCGCCGGTGGCGGTCAACCGTGTCGGCAGGATGACGCGGCGGTCGTTGCCATAATCCCGATAGTCCAGCGTGCCGACCCAGGCGCCGGCCAATGCCGTGCCAAGGCGCACCGCATCCGCCGGCGTCTCCTGACCGAGGCGGTCCATGCCGCGGACCAGGTCGATCACCGTGGAAATGGATCGATTGTTCGCGTCGGAACCGGCTGGCGGTATTGGGGCGGTGGCCGGTGCCAGGTCGGACTGTGTCAGCCGGCTGTCGCCCAAGCGTTTCCATTGGATGGACCAGCGGTCGGGCGCGCCACCGGGGGCCGGCCAGCGGTCCGCCGGGGCGGCGGCCAGGCCCAGCCCGGATAGGGTCATGGGCACGGGTTCGCCGTTGATGGCGGTGACCTCCGATCCCGACGGCGGCGCCCCCGGCTGCCCGTCGTTGGATAGGACGATCATCCGCCCCTCCACCAGCGCGAAGCGAAAGGGCAGGGGCGCGTCATTCGACGTCTGGGCGTCGGCCAGCGGCGACCGGCACAGGGCTGCAGCCAGCAGCAGGGGGGTGAGAAGGCGGTGCGGGCGCATTGGCTTCCTCAAATGGGCGCCGGACCACCCGGCGCGCCGCCTCAGCTAGGCCGCATCCCCATCCGCCGTCGCCTCATTCCCCGTAAATCCGCGACTTTCCGTCTTTTGAGCCGCGCGCCAGGCGCTGGGACTCATCCCCGTGTGGTCCCGGAACACGCGGTTAAAGCTGGCCTTCGAGGCGAAGCCGCAGTCCAGCGCCAGGGTCAGCAGCTCCCCCGGTTCGGTCGTCGGCAGGCGGGCCTGCACTGCCTCCACCCGCAGGCCGTTCACCAGGGCGCTGAAGGTGCGGCCCAGGCCCTGGTTGAGGGCGCGCGACAGATAGGTCTCGTTGGTGCCCAGGCGCTGGGCCACCTGGGCCAGGGTCAGGCCGGGCTCCCGCCACCAACCCGCTTCGCGTATGGTGTCGCGCCAGCGCCCCGCCTGGGCCGTCCAGTCACGGTCCCGCGCCGGGGCCGACACCGATTCCGGCGGGGAGCTGGCGGTCATGACGGGGAACGCGGTACCGGCATGGCGCCAGCCCTCCAGCCCCAGGCCCAGGATGATGGCGGCGAACGCCAGATACTGGGGGAAGCGGTCATAATAGCTGAGGGGGGCCAGCAGGCCGTCCACCGCGTCGAAGGCCACCGCCACCAGCAGCCACAGCGCCAGGGCCGCCAGCAGGGTGCGCAGCCAGGGCTGGTGGTGGTCCGCCGGGTTGCCGACCGCGCCGGCCAGCCAGGCTTGATAGCGGCGGTGGAACAGGGCGGTGACCACAAGGTACGCCGCCAGCGACAGGGTGGTTGCCCAGGTCTGCACCGGGGCTATCCACCGCACATGGACGGTATCGTTCCAGCGCATCTTCTCCGCCAGCGGCAGGGCGAAGGCCCAGGTGGTGTAGGCCAGGGTCAAGGCGGCGGGCGCGAGGTGCCAGGCCCAGCCGCGCGGCAGCCGGGGCTCCACCAGGCGCCGGACATACAAATAGAGCAGCGGGCCGGTGGCGAGGCCCAGATTGAAGGGGGCGAAGGACAGCCAGGGAAAGGCGTCGTAGAAGCCGGCGAAGCCCAGGACATAGGGCATCAGCCGCAGCACGGCCACGCCCAGCAGGGCCGCCAGCAGGCGGTTCGCCACGCGGTTGCCGGGCGACGCCAACAACAGCACCGCCACCACGGCGCCAAAACCGGCGGCCATGCCCAACATGGTGCTCCAGGGACCGAAGCGGATCATGACCCCTCCGACGAACAGTCTAAAACATTCCGCCGGCCACCCGAAACGCCAGCCACTTCACCTACACCGGAAGCACAGATGGCGGCCCGGCGGCGACTGCCCCAAGGTCGCCATGATCGGCGGCATAATGCCGCTGGTAGACCCCCTATCCGGTGGCGCGTCCCTTGCCCAGGGAACCCGCGCCGCCCGAGCATCGGAAGAAATCGAAGGCCATCATGAAGCGCGCTTCCCGTCTCATCGCCGCCGCCGCGACCGCCGTCGTCGCCCTGGGCGCCACCCTGCCGGCGTGGGCTGATCCGCCGCCGTGGGCGGAGGCGTCGGGCTATCGCTACCAGGATCGGGATTGGCATGACGACCATCGCGGCGATGACCGCCGGGATGACGACCGCTGGCGCGACGATCACCGGGGGGATTGGCGCGACGACCACCGGGGCCCGCCGCCCCGCTATGTCGATCACCGTTCCCCCCATTACCGGGAGTTCTATGCCACCGATGTCGGTATCGACCAGGGGCGCTGCGACCGGGGGACGGTGGGCCTGAACGTCGGCACGCTGGTGGGCGCGCTGCTGGGTGGCTTGGCCGGCTCGCAGTTCGGCCACGGCGGCGGCAAGGCCGCCATGACCGGCGCCGGCGTGCTGCTGGGCGCCCTGGCCGGCAACGCGGCCTTCAACAGCATGGACCAGAGTGACGAGGGCTGCTTCGCCCAGGCGATGGAAAAGGCGCCGGACGGCCAGCAGATCGTCTGGAACAACCCCGACAACGGCGCCCGCTATCAGATGACCCCGGTCAAGACCTGGCAGGAATCATCCGACACCTATTGCCGCGAATACCAGAGCGTCGCCGTGGTGGGCGGCCGCCGTCAGAACGTGACCGGCACCGCCTGCCGCCAGCCCGACGGCCAGTGGAAGATCGTGAATTAATGTCTTTCCGACTCGAATAGAATCGTCGGGAAGAAATTAAGTATTTGGTTTGTCGTGTGATTCACGCTTCAGGTGATACCACCTGAAGCGATCACACTCTAATACCAAGGGGCGATGATTCCCATACATCGCTCCTTGGTATCGTCGGCGACTGCCGCCGCGCGCCAAGGCGCGGAAGCCAAGCCGGCCAGAGACAGCCCTAAAATTCACACAAAACCATGCCGGCCGAGCCAGCGGTGGTAGAGCTCCGGCCAGGGTTCGGCGGGGCGGCCGGGGATCTCGCGCAGGGCGAAGCCGTGGCCGCCGGATTCGAAGATGTGCATTTCCGTCGCCACGTTCTGGCGGCGCAGGGCCTGGAACATCGCCAGGCTGTTGCCCACCGGCACGGCGCCGTCATCGGCGGCGTGGAACAGGAAGGTGGGGCAGGTGCCGGCGCGCACCGTCTGGTCCGGTGAATAGGCGGTCACCTGGGCGGCGGTGGGCGCGTTGCCCAGCAGATGCTGCCGCGACCCGGCGTGGGTCAGCGACTCGTCCATCGAGATGACGGGATAGGCCAGGCAGGCCAGCTGCGGGCCGGCCGGCAGGGTGTCGGCCTCATCCACGGCCGAATAGACGGCGGCGTCATGGCGGGTGAGCAGGCTGGCGGCGAGGTGGCCGCCGGCGGAAAAACCGATGATGCCGATGCGGCCGCCATCCACCGCCCAGGCCTTGGCCTTGTGGCGCAGCAGACGCATGGCGCGCTGCGCGTCCTGCAGCGGCACGTCGGGGCCGTTCTTCCATCCCTCCGCCGGCAGGCGGTAGGTCAGGACGGCGGCATGCACGCCAGTGGTATTCAGCCAGCGGGCGATCTCATAGCCTTCCTTGTCGAACCAGACGTTGGTGTAGCCGCCGCCGGGAATGACCAGGATGGTGGCGCGGGGGCCGGGGCTGGCGCTGCGGAAGAAGGCCAGGGTCGGCATGGCGACCCCGTCCGCCGAACGGTCGGGCGGGCCGCCCACGGGGCCATGGTCGATGACCAAATCCTTGACCGCCAGGCCCTCGCCGCCCGGCGGGGTGCCGGGCCACACGGGCAGCACGACATCGGGATCGCGGCGCTGGCGCGACAGCCGCACGAGGTCGGCGGCGGACGTGCCCTCGGCTTTCGCGGTTCCGGCCAAGGCGGCACCAGCCAACGCGGCCAGGGCCAGGCCCCGGCGGTTCAGGGTGAAGGTCATGGGGGCTGCCTCCCTCAAGGCGGGTTCGTTCCTGTTACCGGTAACTTAGCCGAGGGCGGACGGGATAACCAGCCCGCCTCAGGTGCCGGCCACCGTCATGCCTTCCACCCGCAGGGTGGGGCTGTCCACGCCGTGGCGGAACTCCAGGTCGTTGGCGGGCCGCAAGGTCAGGTACATGTCCTTGAGGTTGCCGGCGATGGTGATCTCGGCCACCGGGTAGGCGATCTTGCCATCCTCGATCCAGAAGCCCGAGGCGCCCCGGCTGTAATCGCCGGTGATGCCGTTGACGCCGCTGCCCATGAGCGAGGTGACGTAAAAGCCCTGGCGGATGTCGGCGAGCAGCTGTTCCGGCGTCTCCTCTCCCGGCATGAGATAGACGTTGGTGGCGCTGGGGCCAGGGGGGCCGCCGGTGCCCCGCGAGGCGTGGCCGGTGGAGGCCAGGCCCAGCTGGCGGGCGGAGCGGCAGTCCAGCAGCCACGTGGTCAGCACGCCGCCGTCGATCAGGTTGCGGCGCTTGTTCGCCTGCCCCTCCGCATCGAAGGGCTTGGAGCGCAGGCCCCGGCGGATATGCGGGTCGTCCACGATGGTGATGCTGGGCGCGAACACCGCCTGGCCCATCTTGTCCTTCAGGAAACTGGTGCCGCGCGCGATGGCGGCGCCGGAGATGGCACCGGTCAGGTGGCTGACCAGGCCGCCGGCCACCCGCGGGTCGAACACCACGGGCACCGCCTGGGTCGCGACCTTGCGCGGGTTCAGGCGGGCCACCACCCGCTCCCCGGCGCGGCGGCCGATGGTGGCAGGCGAGTCCAGGTCACCGGCATAGACCGCGGAATGATAGTCGTAGTCCCGCTCCATGCCCGTGCCGCTGCCCGCCAGGACGGAAACGGACAGGCTGCGCCGGCTGACGCTGTAGCCGCCGGAAAAGCCGTTGCTGGCCGCCAGCGTGACGGTGGAGCGCGACCAGCTGGCGTCCGCCCCCTCGGAATTGCTGACGCCGGGCACGGCCAGCGCCGTCTCCTCCAGTTCCGCGATCTGGGCCAGCAGATCCTCCGCCACCGGTTCCGCGGAATCGCACAGGTCGAGGTCGGGCCAGTCGCGGGCCAGGCTGTCAGGGTCGGCCAGGCCGCAGAAATCATCCTCCGGCACCAGGCGGGCCATGGCCACGGCCCGTTCCGCCAGCTCCTTCAGCAGGGTGGGGCTGCGGTCGGTGGAAGAGACGATGGCCTGGCGCTTGCCCACGAAGACGCGCAGGCCCAGGTCACCCGATTCGGCGCGCTGCACCTCCTCCGGCTTGCCCAGGCGCTGGCTCATGGACATGGCGGCGCTGTCGACCAGCAGGGCGTCGGCGGCGTCGGCGCCGGCCTTGCGCGCCAGGGTCAACAGGTCGTCCAGGATGCCGGCGGCGGTGGCGTCAGGGGGCAGGGGAGGCATGGGGGCGTCGGCTCCAGGCTTCGGATACGGGCGCCGCCGGGGTGATCCCGCCGGGCCATCAGGGGGCCAGCTTGCCAGTCCTGGGGGGCGAGGGGGAAGCCTGACGTTGGATTGGGGTGGAATGTTTCTGAACGGTAACAGGAGGCACAATTGCAACGATCTGTTTCTTCACCTATCAAAGGCCGACATCCGTCTGTTACCGACCGGGGCTAGGGTGCCCGAGCCAATGCGCGAAGGCTGCCCCGCCTGGCGCGTTCGGTCGGCCGGATGGACCATCCGGGGATCTGCCGCCCCGGTTCGTTCGGTCACCTTTCGGGTTTCGTTCCCGGAAGTAGTCCATCTACCTTGCAGGGCCGCGGGTGCCAACTCCGCGGCCCTCTTTTATTTTCCGTCGCCGGCAGCAGACAATTTCCGTGATAACCGCAAAAAAACGCGGTAGTTGTATATGCAACTGAAACCGATTTCACCGAACAGGGATCGTCCTTGTCCTTCGACCTCACGGTGCTGACCCCCCACCTGGAGCCGCTGCTGGCGGGCGCCCTGCTGACGGCCGAGGTTTGCGCGCTGGGCATCGCGGGCGCGTTCGGCCTGGCCACGGTTCTGGGTCTGGCGACGGCAGGCCGGGGATGGGCGCAGCGGCTGGCGTGGCTCTACGTCGACGTCTTTCGCAACGTCCCCTTCGTGGTCCAGGTCTTCTTCCTCTATTACGGCCTGCCGGAGATTGGCGTTTACATCGACGCCTTCTGGACCGGCGTGCTGGCGCTCAGCCTGGTGGGCGGCGCCTATGGCGGCGACGTGGTACGCAGCGGCATCCTGGCGATCGACCCCGGGGTGGTTGAGGCCGCGCGGGTCGGCGGCCTGCCACGCCTGGACATCATCCGCCGCATCGTCCTGCCCATCGCCCTGCGCGCCGCCATCCGGCCCCTGGGGTCCGTCTTCGTCAACCTGGTGCTCAGCTCCTCCATCCTGTCCATGATCACCTTGGATGAGGTCACGGGCACGGCCCGGGGGGTGGCGGCCGAAACCTATCGCCCGTTCGAGGTCTACGCCTTCCTGCTCGTGGCCTACGCCGTGCTGACCTACGCCGTGTCACTGGGCATCGCGGCCCTGCACCGGCACTTGAACCGGCACATGGTGGCGAGCCCCGGTGTGGCGGGTTCTGAAGTAGCGGGGAAGGGCGCCTGATGCGGCACGCCGGCTTCACCTGGCACGACGGTGCCTTGCTGGCTCAGGGCCTGGGCGTCAGCCTGGGCCTGTTCGCGGGCACCTTCCTCATTGGCCTGGTCCTGGGCTCGGGCGCGGCCGTGGTGCGCCATTTCCGGGTGCCGGCGCTGTCGCCCATCCTGCATGCGGGGTTGGAGCTGCTGCGCAACTCCCCCGTCCTGGTGCAGCTGTTCCTGGTCTTCTTCGGCATCCCGGCGCTGATCCACCAGCCCCTGGCGCCCCTGTCCGCCGCAGGGCTGACCTTGTCGGCCAACACGGCGGCCTTCGTCTATTTCATCGCCGTCGCCGGCCTGGACGCCGTGGGCCGCGACCAGGTGGAGGCGGCGCGCACCTTCGGCTTCACCCGGATGCAGGTGGTGCGGCACATCCTGGCGCCCCAGGCGGCTGCCTTCGCCGTGGCGCCCCTGGTGGGCCTGGCGGTCAACCAGCTTCAGGTGACGTCGCTGGTTTCCGTCATCGGGGTCATGGACCTGACCAAGGCCGGCGACATCCTGAACCTGCGCACGCTGCGGCCCTTCGCCGTGTGGACCATGGTGGGCGCCTTGTATTTCGCGGCGGCCAAGACGCTGACGCTGTTGGGCAATCGATGGGAGCGGCGGCTGCGCGCCCACGCCGCCCCGCTGGAGCTTTGAGGGGGATAGTCCGAATGATCGCGGTGGAGGGGGTGGTCAAGCGTTTCGGTGCCCAGACGGTGCTGGACGGCGTCAGCCTGGCGGTGGCGCCGGGCGAGGTGGTGACCATCCTGGGCTCCAGCGGCTCAGGCAAAAGCACCCTGATCCGCTGCATCAACGGGCTGGAACGGCTGGACGGCGGGCGCATCACCGTGGACGGGCTGGACGTGGCCGATCCCCGGCAACTGGCCCAGGCCCGACGCCTGTCCGCCACGGTGTTCCAGCTGTTCAACCTCTATCCCCACATGACGGTGCTGCGGAACGTCACCCTGGCGCCGGAGGTGGTGCTGAAGCGCCCCCGCGCCGAGGTGGAGGCGGAGGCCCAGGCCCTGCTGGCCAGCGTCGGGCTGGCGGGCAAGGCCGACGCTTATCCAGCGCAGCTCTCGGGTGGCCAGCGCCAGCGGGTGGGCATCTGCCGCGCCCTGGCCATGAACCCGCGCTACCTGCTGCTGGATGAGGTGACCAGCGCCCTGGATCCGGAGATGACGGCGGAGGTGCTGGCCATCCTGGGCCGGCTGGCCGGCCGGCAAATGGGGGATGGGGGCACCACCATGCTGTTCGTGACGCACGAGGTGGAATTCGCCCGGCGCATTTCCACCCGCATCGTCTTCCTGGACCAGGGGCGGCTGATCGTCGACCTGCCCACGGCCCGGTTCTTCGCGGATGACGGGGGCCTGGCCCACCCGCGCATCCGACAATTCCTGTCCAAGATGGCGCCATCGAACACGGTGGCCGGCGCCGAGGTAACCGTATGATCCTGATCGCCAATTCCGAAGCCTGGCCCGGATTCCAGACCACCGTCGACCGCCTGAAGGCCGGGGAAGGGGGGCCGGGCCCGCTGGTCGCCGGCATCGCGCACGTGGAACGGGAGGTGACCGTGCGCAGCGTGGGCTATGGCGGCTGGCCCAATATGCTGGGTGAGATGGAGTTCGACGCCGGCGTCATGGACGGCACCACCCGTCAGGTGGGCGCCGTCGGCGCCCTGCGGGACATCGTGCCGGCCAGCGCCGTGGCCCTGCAGGTCATGCGGCGCCTGCCGCACACGCTGCTGACCGGCGACGGCGCCCGCCGCTTCGCCCTGGAGTGCGGCTTCACGGCGGAACCGACCCTGCTGGAGGATTCGCGCCGGGTGTGGTGGGACCGGCTGGAAAAGGAACTGCCGCCCCAGGACCTGGCGGCCTTCCCCAACATCCCGCTGGCGCCCTTGAGCCGCGCCATCACCGACCCCGAGCGGGTGCGCGACACCACGGTCTTCCTGGGCCAGGATTCCGCCGGCGGCCTGCACGCCGCCACCAGCACATCGGGCTGGGCCTGGAAATACCCGGGGCGCCTGGGCGACTCGCCCATCGCCGGCGCCGGCTTCTACGCCGACAGCCGCTATGGCGCCGCCGCCTGCACCCATACGGGTGAGATGACCGTGCGTTGCGGCACGGCCCGCGCCATCGTGCTGGCCCTGCAATTGGGCAAGACCCTGACCGAGGCGGTGGACATGGCCGTCGCGGACTTGGCAACCTTGCGCGAGGGCTTCCTGGCCGGCGTGGTCATCCATGCCCTGGACGCCCACGGCAATCACGAGGTGGTCAGCTTCCGCTGCGGTCCCGCCATCCGCTATTGGTACTGGGACCCCTCGCTGTCCGCGCCTGAGGAGCGGGTCGCCCGCACCGTCTGAGGAGCCCCCATGCTGCGTAAGTTCCTGCCCGCGCTCGCCGCCCTTCTCCTTGCCCTTCCCCTTCCCGCCTGGGCGGGCAAGCTGGAGGATATCCGTCAGCGCGGGGTGCTGCGCGTGGGCGTGTCCCTGGGCGGGGAGCCCGTCGGCTTCCGCGATGACCGCAACGCTCCGGCCGGCTATGACGTGGACGTGGCCAAGCGGCTGGCGGACAAGCTGGGCGTGACGGTGGAGTTCACCGACGTTTCCGGTGACGCCCGGGTCAGCATGCTGGTGTCGGGCCAGATCGACGTGGCGGTGGCCAACCTGACGGCCACGCCGGAACGGGCCAAGACCATCGCCTTCACCATCCCCTATAACCGTGTCGGCCTGCGCGTCATCGCGCAAAAGAGTGCGGGTATCAACCAGCTGTCGGACCTGGCCGGCAAGAAGGTGGTGGTGGGCCGGGGCACGACGGGTGAGGCCTTCCTGCGCCAGGCGGTGCCGGGGGCGAGGCTGGTGTTCACCGACACCTTCGCGCCCGATGGCGTGCTGCTGCTGGTGCAGCGGCGGGTGGACGCCGGCATCGAGGATTCGTCCATGATGGATTACCTGGCCAGCACCAACCCCGCCCTGAAGACGCTGCCCGACCTTTATTCCAACGCCCCCATCGCCATCGGTCTGGCCCAAGGCGATCCGGACTTCCTGCGCTGGCTCAACGGCTTCGTCGCCGACTACATCACCTCCGGCGCGTACCAGGCCAACTACCGCAAATGGTGGGGCAAGGACGCGGCCGTGCCCGCGCTGTCGGCCGCCCCCCCGGCGGGCTGATCAGCCGGTCAGCCGGGGATGGAAGCGCGTGGGCAGGGTCAGGGGCCAGGGGCCGGTGGCGGCCCCGGTCAGCACGGCGATGACCGCCGCCACATAGGCCTGTTTGTCGAAGCCGATGGACGAGATGGGATAGGCGTCGAAATCCGTCAGCGACAGATTGTCGAAGCCGTACAGCCGGGTTGTCGTGGCGCGCCCGCCGGGGAAGTCCCCCCGCAGCCGGTCCAGCACGCCCATGGCCATGGCGTCGGAGGTGCAGAAGATGGCGTCCGGCCGGGGCGCCTGGGCCAGCTCCTCCCCCGCCTTGTGCCCGCTGGCATAGGAATAGTCGCCTTGCAGGCTGGCGGTCAGGCGGATGCCGTGGGCGGCCAGCGCCGCGTGATACAGCCGGATGCGCGCCTGTTCCAGGACGGAGGTGGGGCGCCCCGTCACCAGGGCGGCCGTCCTGACCCCCTGGGCGGCGGCATGGGCCACCGCCTCGGCGATGCCCACCCGTTCATCCGGGATGACGGCGGGCGATTCCGGGTCGTGCCGGCCGTTCAGCATCAGCACCAGCTCGCTGCGGAACAGGGTGCGGACGGTGGCGGCGTCGGCGAAGTCGGAAAAGACGATGGCCGCGTCGACATGATAGGCGACCCCGGTGCGCAGGAAGGACTCCACCCGGTCGCTGGACCCGACGCGGACGAAGATCACCTGCTTGCCCGTGTTCTGCACCGCCGCCAGCAGGGGGTCGAACAGGTCCAGGTCGCTCAGGTCGTGGATGTGGTTGACGACGACGGCCACCAGATTGACGCTTTTGGTGGTCAGGCTGCGGGCCAGCAGGTTGGGGCGGAAGCCCAGTTCCTGCGCCGCTTGCAGCACGCGCGCCTTCTTTTCCGCCGAGACCGGGCGCTGTTCATCCGACAGGGCCCGGGACGCCACCGCCCGCGATACCCCGGCCCGCTGGGCCACGTCGCTGATGGTGGGGTTGGTCGGCAGGGGCGCCCCCAATTTGTCAGTCCCGGTCCCATCCATCCCAGCCACGACCTCCCCATCCCTTTCCGGCACTGGTAACGCGCAGCCGGTTTCCTATAAAACCGGGTGCCACGGTGAAAGAAGATTTCAAATCTTGATATACTGTTTCGATATCGGCGGGTCATACATTTCCCTGGGGACAGCCCATACGGATGTCGCGGTGACGGGTGCCGTCACCCGCGTGGGCCGGGTGCCCACTCCGGCCCATGACCGCGCCGCCTTCATCCAGGCGCTGGCGGACCTGCTGGCCCAGGCGCCCGGTCCCGCCGCCCCTGTCGCCGCCGCCCCGGTGGCCCTGGCGCTGGCCGGCGGCATCGACCCCGCCACGGGCCTGGCCAGTTGCGCCAACATCCCCTGCCTGACCGGCACGCCCCTGGTGGCCGACCTGGCCGCGGCGTTGGGCCGGCCGGTGGTGGTGGGCAACGACGCCGCCTGCTTCGTCCTGGCGGAGGCGATGGTAGGCGCCGGGCGCGGCCAGGATGTCGTGTTCGGCATCATCCTGGGCACGGGCGTGGGCGGCGGCCTGGTGGTGGACGGCCGCCTGGTGCCGGGGGCGGGGGAGTGGGGCCACGGCCCGGTGGTGAAGCATATCGCGGGCGATCCGCCCGTCACCCTGCCGCGCCTGCCCTGCGGCTGCGGCCATGCGGGCTGTGTTGACACCATCGGCGGCGCGCGCGGGCTGGAGCGTCTGCACCAGGCCCTGCATGGCGTCCGGCGGGACAGCCAGGCGCTGACGGCGGCCTGGGCGGCGGGTGAGCCCGCGGCCATGCGGACCATGGAGATCTATGTCGACCTGGTGGCGGATCCCCTGGCGGTGGTGGTGAACGCGATTGGTCCCGGCCTGGTGCCGGTGGGGGGCGGGCTGTCGTCGGACGCCGCCCTGGTTTCGGCGTTGGACCGGGCCGTGCGGGCCCGTATCCTGCGGCGCACCAACGGTCCGCTGTTGGTGCCCACGGCCCTGGGTGGGGCCGCCGGCATGCTGGGCGCCGCCATCCTGGGCGCCCAATGGTTGGACTCGAACAGGGCTTGAAGAAGGGGAATGCGGGGATGACGCGGGTGGAGACGAATCGCGTGCGGCTGGAAGTGTGCGTGGACAGCCCGGCCGGGGTGGCCGCCGCCGTCAAGGGCGGGGCCGACCGGCTGGAACTGTGCGCCGCGCTGGTGGTGGGCGGCCTGACCCCGTCCCGCGGGCTGATGGCCCTGGCGGCGGCCTGCGGCAAGCCCGCCTACGCCATGATCCGCCCCCGGCCCGGCGACTTCGTCTATGGCCCGTCCGACCTGGACGTCATGGGCGACGACATAGATACGGCGCGGGCCCTGGGCCTGCCGGGCGTGGTGCTGGGCGCCAGCCTGCCCAACGGCGAACTGGACGCGGCGGCGCTGTCCATCCTGGTGGACCGGGCCGGCGGCCTGGGCCTGACCCTGCACCGCGCCATCGACCTGACCCCCGACCCCATCGAGGCGCTGGACATCGCCATCGAGCTGGGGTTCGAGCGGGTGCTCACTTCCGGCGGCGCCCGCTCGGCGGTCGAGGGGGTTGAGACCATCGCCGACCTGGTGGAACACGCCCAGGGCCGCATCAGCATCATGGCCGGCAGCGGCGTGAACGCCGACAACGCCGTGGACCTCATCCGCCAGACCGGCGTGACCGAGGTCCATGCCTCCTGCGGCATGGCCCCGGCGGTGGTGGATGAGCATCTGCTGCACTTCGGCTTCGTCCAGCCCGGTGCCCGCGAGACGGACGCGGCCACGGTCATGTGGCTGGCGGCGGCGATCCGGGATATCGAAGCGGATCAGTGGCCCTAGCCCTCATTCCGCATGATGCTTTCGTGGCCACGAGCGCTGTGAAGAACATGGATGATCTCGATAATCCCGTTTGTCTTCGTGCGATAGTAGATGACGTAGTTTTTATAGGGGAAGCGAAGAAGGCCAGGGGCGATGTGATCACATCGTTTGCCGGCTTTCGGGAACTGAGCCCGTCTTCTACACGCATCTTCCAGATCATCGATGAAAGATAAGGCTTGGGCGGGATTGTCTTCGGAAATGAAGTCGACTATTTCATCGAAGTCGCGCCGGGCGCGCGGATGAAAAATGACGCGCCGCATCGATTAACGATTTTGGGCTTTCATTTTTGCCAGAACCCGAGCCCGCGCGTCGCTGAAGACGGTTTCAGCCGGAACGCCGGGCTGATCATCGTTCATTCGGTCGATCAACAGCGCCCGGACATGGGCTTCCGCTTCCTCTTCCGTGGCGTCAATGACCCTTACTTCGACGCGGCGGTTGCCGGCGAAGGGCGCAAGTTCGTCCGACAGCTTGTCGACGGTCGTACGGATGACGGTTTCAGCCATGCCCACAGCATATGCGACGTGCGGCCGCCACGCCAGAGCAAGCCTCACTTCCGCCAGATCGGCTTGCCACTGCCCGGCAGGCCGTAGCTGGCCCATTTGCGGCTGACCTCCTCCACCGTCTTGGCGTCCATGGCGATCTTCTCGCCCCATTCGCGGTGGGTTTCGGGGGGCAGCTTGTTGGTGGCGTCGAGGCCGACCTTGCCGCCCAACCCGGACTCGGGGCTGGCGAAGTCCAGATAGTCGATGGGCGTGCCCTCGATGACGGTGATGTCGCGGGCCGGGTCCATGCGGGTGGATACCGCCCACATCACGTCCTTCCAGTCGCGGGCGTTGATGTCGTCGTCCACGACGATCACCCACTTGGTGTACATGAACTGCCGCAGGAAGGACCAAACGCCCATCATCACCCGCTTGGCGTGGCCTGGATAAGCCTTGCGCATGGACACCACGGCGATGCGGTAGGAACACCCCTCCGGCGGCAGCCAGAAATCGATGATCTCCGGGAACTGCTGGCGCAGCAGGGGGATGAAGACCTCGTTCAGGGACTCCCCCAGGACCGAGGGCTCGTCCGGCGGCCGGCCGGTGAAGGTGGAGAGATAGATGGGGTCGCGGCGCATGGTGATGGCCGTGACCTGGAAGACGGGGAACTTCTCCACCGAATTGTAATAGCCGGTGTGGTCGCCGTAGGGGCCCTCGTCGGCGTATTCGTCCAGCGAGACATAGCCTTCCAGGATGATCTCGGCCTGGGCCGGCACCTTCAGGGGCACGGTCTTGCAGTCCACCAGGTCGACCTTCTTGCCGCGCAGCATGCCGGCGAACTGGTATTCCGACAGTGTCTCGGGCACCGGGGTCACGGCGGCCAGGATGGTGCCGGGGTCGGCGCCCAGCACCACGGCGGCGGGCAGCGGCTCCCGCTTGCCGGCGGCCTTCCAGCGGTGATGGTGCTGCGCCCCGCCACGGTGCTTCAGCCAGCGCATGATGGTGCGGTCGCGCCCCAGCACCTGCATGCGGTAGATGCCCAGGTTGAAGCGGTCTTCCGCCATGCCGTCCCGGTCGTTGGCGGTGGGGCCCTGGGTCACCACCAGGGGCCAGGTGATCAGGGGGCCGGGCTCACCGGGCCAGCAGCTCTGGATGGGCAGGCGGCCCAGGTCGATCTGGTCGCCGGTCAGCACCACCTCCTGGCACGGGGCGCTGCCCACCGTGCGCGGGCGCATCGCCATGACCGTCTTGACCAGGGGCAGCATCTCCCACGCGTCGCGCAGGCCGCGCGGCGGTTCCGGCTGCTTCAGGAAGGCCAGCGTCTCCCCCACCTCGCGCAGCTCGTGCGGCTCGCGGTCCATGCCCCAGGCCACCCGCTCCACCGTGCCGAACAGGTTGATCAGCACCGGCATCTCCGACCGGGTGCCGTCCGCCTTGGTCACGTTCTCGAAGATCACGGCGGGGCCGCCCTCGGCCAGCAGCCGGGTCTGGATTTCGGTCATCTCCAGCACGGTGGACACCGGGGTCTTGACCCGCACCAGGCGGCCCGACTGTTCCAGCCGGTCGATGAACTCACGCAGGGAGGCGTAGGGCATGGGGAAACGTCCAGGGTAGGGAAACAGGGGTTAAGGGAGCGGATGCGGCCCCGCCAGGTCAAGCCTCCACCCGCCAGACGACGCTGTCGCGGTGGGTGCGGTCCTCCAGCTCCAGCGTCGTGGGCACGCGATAGGTCGCCAGGGGGACCAGGCCGTCCTTCGGCAGGTATGTACGGCCGGGATCCCCCATCAGGATCACCAGGCCATCGCCGGCCAGGGCGCGCAGCCAGGCCATGACCCGCTCGGCCATCGGCTTCTCGTAACAGACGTCGCCCACCAGCACCACGTCGATGTCCGCCAGGGGCTGGCCCACCACGTCGCGCTCCTCCGCCGTCACGGACACGCCGTTCAACTGGGCGTTCAGCGCGATGGCGGCGATGGCGTAGGCGTCGATCTCGACGGCGGTGACACTGGCGGCGCCGGCCTTGGCCGCCGCGATGGCGATCAAGCCGGACCCGGCGGCGAAGTCCAGGACGCGGCGGCCGCGCACCAGTTCCGGATGGTCAAGCACGTGACGGGCCACCGCCTGGCCGCCGGCCCAGGGGAAGGCCCAGAAGGGCGGCGGTAGGTCCTTGGCGGCCAGCGTCTCCTCCGTCGCCAGCCACAGGGGCGTGATCTCGGTCGCGGTCAGCAGGGTCAGCTCCGGCACCAGGGCCGGGGCCTCGGGCGCCGTGTTGGCGCGGATGAAGGCGGGACGGTCCACCGGGCCGCCGTTCAAGACGCGCCCGCCATGCCCAGGATGATGCTGCCCAGCAGCACCCAGCCGGCGATGCGCGCGGCCTTGAAGGCGGCCAGGCTGTCGGCGGGATCGTCGGGCCGCCACTGCCAGGCCTGGCGCAGCAGCAGGGCGCCGGTGGCGCCCACGCCCAGATAGGCCAGGGGGTGGATGCCGGCGGCGGCCACTGCCGCCACCCACAGCGCCGTGGCGCCGGCGTAGAAGCCCAGGATCCAGCGCTTGGACGCCGCCCCCAGGCGCAGCGCGGTGGACTTCACGCCCACCTTCACATCGTCCTCCCGGTCCTGGTGGGCGTAGATGGTGTCATAGCCCAGGGTCCACAGGATGCCGCCGGCGTAGAGCAGGACCGGCGGCCAGGCGAGGTCCACCCGCACCGCCATCCAGCCCAGCAGCGCCCCCCAGTTGAAGGTCAGGCCCAGGAAGGCCTGAGGCCACCAGGTGATGCGCTTCATCAGGGGATAGGCCGCCACAAGGACCAGGGAGGCCGCGCCCAGCGCGATGGTGGCGCCGTTCATCTGTACCAGAACGCCCAGGCCCACCAGGCATTGGGCGATCAGGAAGGCGATGGCCTGGGGCACGCTGACGGCGCCGCTGGGGATGGGCCGCACGCGGGTGCGTTCCACCAGCGCGTCGAACTTCCGGTCCAGGATATCGTTGATGGTGCAGCCGGCCCCGCGCATGACCACGGCGCCGATGGCGAACAGAACCATCAGTCCCAGGTCCGGCGCGTGCCCCGGCTGGACGGCCAGCGCGATGGACCACCAGCTGGGCAGCAGCAGCAGCCAGGTGCCGATGGGCCGGTCCAGCCGCGCCAGGCGCGCATAGGGCCGCGCCGGGGCCGGCAGGTATCGGTCCACCCAATTGCCCCGCCGGATGTCGGTATGGCCGGCGCCTAGGGTTTCGCTGGTCTCGCTGGGCATGGCGTGGGGCCTCGGCTTCGGGTCGGTCGGCGGGACCTTAGCGGGAACCGGCGGGCCGGTCACCTGTCCGGCGGCTGGGCAGACCCATGAAAAATGCTTGAGTGTTAAATGGTAGAATGGACAAAAGGACGAATGTTCCGCATCTAGTCCGTACTCGTTCCGTCTACTTTCTCCATTCCCGCGATTGACACCCATGGCTGATCGTCCCCGCACCCGCCTGCATCTCGACACGCCCCTGGCGGCTGGCCAGGCGGCCGGGCTGTCGGGCGACCAGGCGCACTACCTGCGGGGTGTGCTGCGCCAGGCGCCGGGGGACCGGCTGCTGGTCTTCAACGAGGCGGGCGGGGAATGGCTGGCGGAAATCGCCACCCTCACCAAGTCCGGCGGCACCGTCGCCGTGCTGGAGCGGACGCGCCCGCCGGCGCCGTGCCCGGACGTGTGGCTGCTGTTCGCGCCGCTGAAGGGCGGGCGCACGGAATATGTGGTGGAAAAGGCCACGGAGCTGGGCGTCGCCCGCCTGTGCCCGGTGTTGACCCGCCGGGGCGACGTGCCCCGCGTCAACCTGGACCGGCTGCGCGCCAACGCGGTGGAGGCGGCGGAACAGTGTGAGCGCCTGTCCGTGCCGGTGGTCGATCCGCTGGCCGATCTGGACGACGTGCTGGACGCCTGGCCCGACAATCCCGCCACCCGGGACCGTCCGCTGTTCGTGGCGGCGGAAACGGGGGCGGCCCAGCCCCTGGCCGCGGCTGTGACGGCGGCTACTGCGGCAGGGGGCAAGGCGGCGTTCCTTGTGGGACCGGAGGGGGGCCTCCATCCCGGTGAGCTTGACCGGCTCGCCAAAACACCTTTTGTTGTCCCGGTAGGACTGGGTCCCCGCATTCTGCGGGCGGACACGGCCGCCTTCGTCGTGCTTGCCCTTTGGCAGGCGCTGGCCGGCGACTGGACATCCGCCCCGGGGCAGGACGCGCGCCCGCCGTTCCGCTGAGTATGGTTCGGCGATATGGTTCGGCGGTGGCGCCGCCATCATCACCCCCGCCGTTCCGCCTTGTGCCCCTAGCCCGTGCCTTGTGAACCCAAGCCTTGTGAAGAAGGACCGACCAGATGTCTGCGCCGCCGAAGAGCCCGGGTACCCCCGTCACCGACCGCCGCGAGTTGGTCGAATACCTGGAACAGGGCTGCAAGCCGGCGGATGCCTGGCGCATCGGCACCGAGCATGAAAAGTTCGCCTTCCGCCTGGGCGACAACCGCCCGCTACCCTATGAGGGGGAGCAGGGCATCGGCCGCATCCTGACCGAGATGGCGTCGCGGTATGACTGGACCCCGGTGAAGGAGGGCGACAACATCATCGCCCTGACCAGGGGACAGGCCAGCATCACGCTGGAGCCGGGCGGCCAGTTCGAGCTGTCGGGCGCGCCGCTCAGCACCATCCACCAGACCTGTGGCGAGGTGTCGGAGCATCTGGCCCAGGTGCGGGCCATCGGCGCGGACCTGGGCATCGGCATGATCGGCTTGGGCTTCAACCCGAAGTGGGCGCGGGAGGACATCCCCTGGATGCCCAAGGGCCGCTACCGCATCATGCGCGACTACATGCCCAAGAAGGGCACCATGGGCCTGGACATGATGACCCGCACGTCCACCGTGCAGGTCAACCTGGACTTCAGCTCCGAAGCCGACATGGTGAAGAAGTTCCGGGTCAGCCTGGCGCTTCAGCCCATCGCCACGGCGCTGTTCGCCAACAGCCCCTTCAAGGAGGGCAAGCCCAACGGCTTCCAGAGCCTGCGCAGCCATGTGTGGACGGACACCGATCCCGACCGCTGCGGCGACCTGCCCTTCGTGTTCGAGGACGGCTTCGGCTTCGAGCGCTACGCCGATCACGCCCTGGGCGTGCCCATGTACTTCGTCTATCGTGATGGCCAGTACATCGACGCCTCGGGCCAGGATTTCCGTGCCTTCCTGCGCGGGGAACTGCCGGCCCTGCCGGGTGAGCGGCCGCTGATCACCGATTGGGTGGACCACCTGACCACCCTGTTCCCGGAGGTGCGGCTGAAGCGCTTCCTGGAAATGCGCGGCGCCGACGGTGGACCGTGGCGCCGCCTGTGCGCCTTGCCGGCCCTGTGGGTGGGCCTGCTGTACGACACCACGGCGCTGGACGCCGCCTGGGACCTGATCAAGGACTGGACGGAGGAGGAGCGGGCGCAGTTGCGCAACAACGTGCCGCGTCTGGGCCTCGACACGCCGTTCCGCGGTGGCACGGTGCTGGATCTGGCGCGCCAGACGGTCGCCATTTCCCGCGCCGGCCTGGACGGCCGGGCGCGCATGGCGGGCATGGGCGACAACGAAAGCCACTTCCTGGATGCGCTGCAGGAGATCGTGGACAGCGGCGTCTCGCCGGCCACTGAGCTCCTGAACAAGTTCAATGGGGAATGGGGCGGCGATATCGACCGCGTTTACGCCGAGTACGCTTACTGAGGCTGGTCCGTTGACGGACCTTGGCTTACTCCCGGCCTGGGTGGGCCGGGATTCCTCCCTAACTTCGCGCACTTTTCAGCCGCGTCTGGCGAGGGGCCTCAGGAGCCGGGGGTCTTGCCGGTCATCGGACGGTTCAGCAGGTCCTTCGGGTCGGCGTGGCTGACATCGTTGCAGTTGCGGGCCAGCCGGCTGCCCGTGTTCACGCACTGTGTCTGCGCGGCTTTCGGGGCCGCGTTGGCGGTCTGGTCAGCGGCGGGCTCACTCTGGCAGCCCGCGGTCAACAGGGGCAGGGAGAAAGCGGCCAGCAAAAGCGGATGATGACGCATGAAGCCTCCGTTTGTTTTGTGAGCGGTAACAAACGGAATAATGCGCGCTGTGGTCGTGTGGGCAAGCCGTATCTTAACCCCAAGCGTTGCAAGGCGAGCACTCCATTTGAGGGAGCTCCGCGCGTCACGCATCCGGCCGGCCAGCGCCTCCAAAAAGGGTGAATGCGTGCAAAAACCTCAATGGGGCGGCAGCATGCCTGAGGGGTTGGTGCGGTTCTCCAGCACCTGGCGCGGGTCCGCCTGCACGCCTGCCTGGCAGTCGCCCCCCAGCCGGCTGCCCGTGGTGGGGCAGTGTTTCTTGACCGGCTTCTGCGCTGGCGGATTGTTCGCCGACTCCGGGGCGGCCGTTGCCGTTGCATCCGCTGGGGCGGCGGTCTGAGAGGGGGGCGCCGCCTGCTCCTTTGTTGGGTTGGAGGCGGCTGGCTCAGAGGCCGCTGGGGCCGAGGAGGCAGGGTCCGGGGTCGCGGGGGCCTGGGAGGTCGCGTCTTGGGCCGTGGCCCCGATGGCGGGCGTCGCCAGCGCGATCATGATCAGAAACGACGGAACCAAACGCTTGCCCATGGCGGGTGCTCCCTGCTCACCTGTGTCGCCCTTACACGGGTGAGGATGGGGCCCGCTGTCGCCGTTGTGTCCTTAGGGGCGCGACCTCAGGGCCCGCAGCCGCGTGTCCGGGCGTGGGCGCGCGACAGCCAGTCGGCCACGTCGCCGGTGATGGCGTCGACCGAGGTCAGGGGGACGCGATAGGTGATGCGGTCGCTGGCGTCCGCCGTCTTCACCGGGATCAGGGGCGTGGAGGTCATGGGACCCGGATCGCGTCCCAGCGCCAGGCCCAGGTCGATCCGCCCCTTGCCGACCGGCTTCGCCTCCGCGAACTTCAGACCCGCGCTGAAGGAGATCATCGTGGACAGGACGGTGCTGGTGACCTCCGCGCCCAGGCCTTGGGCCAGGGCGGTCAGGCGGTCGCCGATGGGGCGCAAGCCTTCCCGCCCTTCATAGAGCTTGTCCAGGCGTTGGGCCGGGGGCAGGGCATGAATGCCCCCCAGGGTGTGGGCCGCCAGCACCTGGGCGGTGGCGCCGCCCAAGCCGTGGATTTCTTTCAGCCAGCGGGCGCAGGCCTTGGGTTCCACCAGCCCCTCGGCCTTGATCAGCGCCGCCCACGCATCCGCATCCCGGCCGGTCTTGGCCGGCAGGTTGCGCAGGATGGCGGCCATCATCTCGTCCGGGCTCTTACCCATGGCCGCTTCCCGTTTGCCTGGATCAGGCCGCCGTACCGCCGACGGTCAGGCCGTCGATTCGCAGGGTGGGCTGGCCCACGCCCACCGGCACGCTCTGCCCCTGCTTGCCGCAGACGCCGATGCCCTCGTCCAGGCAGCTGTCATCGCCGATCATGGTGACCTTGGTCAGGGCGTCTGGGCCGTTGCCGATCAGCGTGGCGCCCTTGACCGAGGGGCCGATCTTGCCGTCCTCGATCAGATAGGCTTCAGAGGCGGAGAAGACGAACTTGCCCGAGACGATGTCCACCTGGCCGCCGCCGAAGTTCACGGCGTACAGCCCGCGCTTCACCGAGGCCAGGATCTCCTCCTTCGTGCGGTCGCCGGAGCGCATCATGGTGTTGGTCATGCGCGGCATGGGCACGCTGCTGAAGCCCTGGCGGCGGCCGTTGCCGGTGGGCTTAACCCCCATTAGGCGGGCGTTCATGCGATCCTGCATGTAGCCGACCAGGATGCCGTCCTCGATCAGGGTGTTGCACTGGCTGGGCGTCCCCTCGTCATCCACGGTGATGGAGCCGCGGCGGCCTTCCAGGGTGCCGTCGTCCACCACGGTGACACCGGGGGCGGCCACCCGCTGGCCGATCAGGGAGGAGAAGGCGGACGTGGCCTTGCGGTTGAAGTCGCCCTCCAGCCCATGGCCGATGGCCTCGTGCAGCAGCACGCCGCACCAGCCCGGCCCCAGCACCACGGGCATTTCCCCCGCCGGGGCCGGGATGGCCGCCAGGTTCACCAGCGCCTGGCGCAGGGCCTCGTCCACATGGCGGCGCCAGGTTTCCGGCTGCATGTACCGCTCATAGGCGACGCGACCACCGGCGCCGAAGCTGCCGGCCTCCATACGGTCGCCTTCGCCCACGACGACGGAGACGTTGAGTCGCACCAGCGGCCGGACATCGGCCACGCGGTGGCCGTCGGCGCGGATGATCTGCACCGCCTGCCACTCGCCGCTCAGGCTGGCGCTGACCTGGCGGACGCGGGGGTCGCGGCCCCGGGCGTAGGCGTCGATGTCAGCCAGCAGCTTCACCTTGGCCTCGAACGGCACCAGGGCCAGCGGGTTGTCGGCGGCGTACAGGGCGCGGTTGGTGCCCACCGGCGGCTCGGCGTAGGTGCCGCCGTGGCCGGCCTGGACCGTGCGCACGGTGGCGGCGGCGCGCTTCAGCGCGTCCTCCGATAGGGTGGAGGCGTGGGCGAAGCCGGTGGTCTCGCCGGCGACGGAGCGCAGGCCGAAGCCCTGGGTGGTGTCGAACGAGGCGCTCTTGAGCTTGCCGTCATCCCAGAAGACGCCTTCGGACTGCGCGTATTCCAGGAACAGCTCGCCGTCGTCGCCGCCATTCAGCGCGTCGGCGACGATCGATTCGGTGCGCGCGCGGTCCAGCCCCGCACGGGTGAAGAACAGATCGTCGGTCTGGGCGAGCAGGCTCATGGGTCAGGAACTCCAAACAGCGGGCAAAAGGGCCAGTGGCCAAAAGCGCAGCGGGCAAAAGGGCGACGGGCCAATGCCCCAGGTGGGCGTGTCCCTCTTAACATGGCGTGCCGGTGCCGCCATCGCCAGGGGAAAGGCGCTGCGCGCGATTCGCGGTGCCGTTCCAAGACCATGGCGGCGACGCCCGGCCGCGCCACCTTGGCGGGTTCGGCCGGTGGCCCTGTACGCCCAACGGTGTCGGCTGGGACGCGTTGTCCGCTTTACGTCAAGGATTGGGGACGGTATGGTCTGCCATGATGCAGGTGTTCCTTAGCCATAGGGAAGGCTTGCGATGCTGGGTCTGAACTCCCGGGCAGGTGCCTCGATAGCCGAACGCCATCTCCGCTCCGCCCGCCGCAACGGGAGGGAGGGGAGGGCCCAGGCGATAACGACGGGGCCCCATAATAATCGGGAGGATGGGGCGGCATCCCGCGCTTTGGCTGGCGCCTGAACAGGGGGCGCGCAAGGCCGGCGTGGGTCACCAGGACAATCTTCGGGTGGGACGTGTCACGCGTCCCCGTCAACGAGAGAGTGGTAAGGGATGTCCGTACGCAAGAACGCCGCCGCCTTCGCGGCCCTTTTGACGGCCCTGGCGGGGCGCGCTTCCGTGGCGCTGGCCGACCCGGTGGTGAGCATGCCCGAGGCGGGCAAGCTGGGCATGCAGCATGCCTATTCGCCCGTGGCGGTGCAGTTGGAGAATTTCCACAGCCTGCTGCTCTACATCATCATCGGCATTGTCGCCTTCGTGTCGCTGCTGCTGCTGACGGTCATGGTGCGCTTCAACCGCCGCGCCAATCCCGTACCGTCCAAGACCAGCCACCACACCTTGCTGGAGGTGGCGTGGACCGTGGTGCCGGTGCTGATCCTGGTGATCGTGGCCGTGCCGTCCTTCCGCGTCCTGTACTATGGCGACCGCACGCCCAACCCGGAACTGACGGTGAAGATCACCGGGCACCAGTGGTACTGGTCCTATGAATACCCGGACAACAACGACATCGCCTTCGACAGCAACATCGTCTCCGACAGCGACCTGAAGCCGGGCCAGCCCCGCCTGCTGACGGTGGACAATGAGATGGTGGTGCCCGTGGGCACGCCTGTGCGCCTGCTGCTGACCGGCGCCGACGTCATCCATTCCTGGTACGTGCCCTCGCTGGGCGTGCAGTTGCACGCCGTGCCCGGCCGCATCAACGAAACCTGGCTGCAGGCCAGTGTCGAGGGAACCTTCTACGGCCAGTGCACGCTGATCTGCGGCACCAACCACGGCTTCATGCCCATCGTCGTCCATGCCGTCAGCAAGGAGGACTATAAGGCCTGGGCGGAGAAGACGAAGACCGCCGGCATCGATGCCGGCCGTGAATTCCTGGCGTCGCTGGAAGCGGCCAAGGCTGGGGCCACCAAGACCGCCCTGGCGACGGACAATGGCGCCGCGCGCTGAGTCGGCCCCGTCTGACATTTAACCCCGGCAGAGATTAACGAGGGGAACTGGAATTATGGCGCACGCAGCCCACGACACGGCTCACGACGCGCATCACGACCATAAGCCCGGGTTCGTGAAGCGGTGGTTGTTCTCGACCAACCACAAGGATATCGGCACGCTCTACCTGATCTTTTCCGTGATCGCCGGCCTTATCGGCGGCGCCATCTCGGTGGTCATGCGCATGGAATTGCAGGAGCCGGGCATCCAGATCCTGAACCACCTGTCCGCCGACATCGGCCAGCAGTGGAACGTGCTGATCACCGCCCACGGCCTGATCATGGTGTTCTTCGTGGTCATGCCCGCCGTCATCGGCGGTTTTGGAAACTGGTTCGTGCCGTTGATGATCGGCGCGCCGGACATGGCCTTCCCCCGGCTGAACAACATCAGCTTCTGGCTGCTGGTGCCCGCCTTCCTGCTGCTGGTCTCCTCCTCGCTGATCGGGCCGGGTGCCGGCACCGGGTGGACCATCTATCCGCCGCTGTCCTCCGCCCTGGGGCACAGCGGCCCGTCGGTCGACATGGGCATCTTCGCCCTGCATCTGGCGGGCGCCTCCTCCATCCTGGGGGCGGCCAACTTCATCACCACCATCTTCAACATGCGCGCGCCGGGCATGACCCTGCACAAGATGCCGCTGTTCGTGTGGTCAATGCTGGTGACCGCCTTCCTGCTGCTGCTGGCCGTGCCCGTGCTGGGCGGCGCCATCACCATGCTGCTGGCCGACCGCAACTTCGGCACCCATTTCTTCGATCCGGCCGGCGGTGGCGACCCGCTGCTGTTCCAGCACCTGTTCTGGTTCTTCGGCCACCCCGAAGTGTACATCATGATCCTGCCGGCCTTCGGCATCATCAGCCAGATCATCTCCACCTTCTCGCACAAGCCGGTGTTCGGCTACCTGGGCATGGCCTATGCCATGGTCGCCATCGGCGTGGTCGGCTTCATCGTCTGGGCGCACCACATGTTCACGGTGGGCCTGAGCGTCGACACCCGCGCCTACTTCACCGCGGCGACCATGATCATCGCCGTGCCCACGGGCGTTAAGATCTTCTCGTGGATCGCCACCATGTGGGGTGGCTCCATCGAGTTCAAGCCGCCCATGGTCTGGGCCATCGGCTTCATCTTCCTGTTCACCGTGGGTGGCGTCACCGGCGTGGTTCTGGCCAATGGCGGCCTGGACGTCATGCTGCACGACACCTACTACGTCATCGCCCACTTCCACTATGTGCTGAGCCTGGGCGCCGTCTTCGCCATCTTCGCCGGCTACTACTACTGGATCGGCAAGATGTCGGGCCGGGAGCATCCGGAATGGGCGGCCCACCTGCACTTCTGGACCACCTTCATCGGCGTGAACCTGATTTTCTTCCCCCAGCACTTCCTGGGGCTGCAGGGCATGCCGCGCCGCATCCCGGATTATCCGGACGCCTTCCACATGTGGAACCAGATCTCCTCCATCGGGGCCTACATTTCCTTCGGCTCCACCTTGTTCTTCGTCGTGATGGCCCTTTATACCCTGATGTTCGGCCGCCGCGTCGGCGCCGACTACTGGAACACGGGTGAGACGACGCTGGAATGGACCCTGTCCAGCCCGCCGCCGTTCCACCAGTTCGAGGTTCTGCCCCGCATCAAGTGAGGTGCTGAGGGTGGCACCGGCTGCATAGGCGACGACCGCGCGGGAGGGGTGGCTTCCCGCGCGGTTTTGCCTGATTAAAGGCGCTGCCCTTCCCCCGCATGGGAATGGTCCCCTATCATCCAGGGGGACAGGCGTCAGATGAGATGCGAGACAGATGACCGATACCGCCTTTGAAGGCCAGACCGTTCCCACCCAGGCCGCCGGCCTGCCGGGTACCGTTGCCGACTACATCGCCCTGCTGAAGCCCCGGGTCATGTCGCTGGTGGTGTTCAGCGGCCTGGCCGGCCTGGTGGTGGCGCCGGGGACCCTGCATCCCGTGCTGGCGGTGGTGGCCCTGCTGTGCATCGCCGTGGGTGCCGGCGCCGCGGGCGCCATCAACATGTGGTACGACCGCGACATCGACGCGGTCATGGAACGCACGCGCGGCCGCCCCATTCCCCAGGGCAAGGTGAACCCGGATGAGGCGCTGGCCTTCGGTGTCGTGCTGTCGGTCGCGTCCGTCCTGCTGATGGGCTTGGCCGTCAACTGGGTGGCGGCCGCCATCCTGGGCGTGGCCAACGCCTTCTATGTCTTCGTCTACACCATGTGGCTGAAGCGCCGCACGCCGCAGAACATCGTCATCGGTGGGGCGGCCGGGGCCTTCCCGCCCATGATCGGCTGGGCGGCGGTGACGGGCGATGTCGGCATCGGCCCCATCCTGCTGTTCTGCCTGATCTTCTTCTGGACGCCGCCGCACTTCTGGGCGCTGGCCCTGTTCCGCAGCGGCGACTACAGCCGCGCCGGCGTGCCCATGCTGCCCGTCGTGGCGGGCGAGGCGGCGACCAAGCGCCAGATGCTGGCCTACACCCTGCTGCTGCTGCCCATCGCCATCGCCCCGCACTGGTTCGGGGTCGGCGGTGTCGCCTATCTGGTGGGCGCCACGGTGCTGAGCCTGCTGTTCATCCTGTGCGCCGTGCGGGTCATGCTGGACAAGACCCACCGTGCCGCCAAGCAGATGTTCGCCTATTCCATCCTCTACCTTTTCCTGCTGCTCGCCATCCTGATCGGTGAGAAGCTGGTGGCCTGACCTCTCCGTCGAGAGGGCCCCTCCGCATAGGAACCCTGACCGTATGGCCGACACCACGACCTCCTCCAACGCCCCCCCTTCCGCCGCAGAGCCTGTGGTCGACGCGGCGGAGCGGGCGCGCCGCCAGCGTGGCAAGAACCTGGCGCTATTCTTCTCGCTGTTGGGGTTCGTGGCATTGATCTATGTCGTGGCCATCGTGCGAATGGGGCTGCACGCGCAAGGCCAGTAAACCGCCCTTCCGGCGGCTCAAGAGTGTTCAGAACAAAAGTGGGCGGGTGAAACCCGCCACCGGCGTCAAGGCCAGGGCCATCCACCAGGGGCAATCGCCCGGATGGCCGCTGTCAAAGCCAGGGAGGTGACAGGTTGAGTGAGACCCCACGCCCCGAGTCCCCCATGAAGCCGCCGGCGTCCGACTTGGCCCGGCGCAACCGCCGCATGCTGGCGGGGGCGTTCACGCTGGTCGCCGGCATGGTGGGCCTGAGTTTCGCCGCCGTTCCGCTCTATCAGGTGTTTTGCAAGGCCACGGGCTTCGGCGGCACCACGCAGGTGGCGGAAAAGGGGGCGGACCGGGTGGTCGACCGCACCGTCACCGTTCGTTTCGATGCCGAAGTGAACCGCGAGCTGCCTTGGCAATTCAAGCCTGTGCAGAACGCCGTGCAGGTCAAGTTGGGCGAGGTGAGGGAGATCCGCTACCACGCCAAGAACCTGTCGGACAAGGCGCTGGTCGGCACCGCGACCTTCAACGTCACCCCCGACAAGGCCGGCATCTTCTTCAACAAGATCCAGTGCTTCTGCTTTACCCGCCAGCGGCTGGAGCCGGGGCAGGAACTGGATATGCCCGTGACCTTCTTCGTCGATCCGTCGTTGGCCGACGACCCCCATATGAAGGACGTGGCCACCATCACCTTGTCCTACACCTTCTTCCTGGCGGCCGACCAGACGGCGGCGGCCGTGCAGGACCAGGCCCCGGCCGGGGCGGCCGCTGTTCGTCCGGGGGGCTAAAGCGTCCCCGGGCAATGGCTTCGCCACCGTACAACCTCTGGACGGGGGGCGTAGGAAAGTTTACCAAGGGAGTGTCCAATCCCCGAACAGGGGATCAGGGAGGGCACCAATAAGGACCGGGGCGGCAATGACCGCCGCAATCTGACGACCACCGCGTTGTTTTGATCCGAGGGAAACAAGAACATGGCTGACGTCCAGGCTCACACCGCTCCCGGCAACTCTGAGGGCATCAAGCAGCCCTATCACCTGGTGGACCCCAGCCCATGGCCCTTGGTCGCCTCCATCGCGGCTGGCCTGCTGACCAGCGGCACCGTCCTGGGCATGCATGGCCATGGTTGGTATCTGGCCATCGCCGGCGGCCTGGGTGTCCTCGGTGTGATGTTCGCCTGGTGGCGTGACGTCATCGGCGAATCGGTGGTGCGTAAACTGCACTCCCCCGTCGTGAAGATCGGCCTGCGCTACGGTATGACGCTGTTCATCGCCTCCGAAGTGATGTTCTTCGTCGCCTTCTTCTGGGCCTTCTTCGACACCAGCATCTATTTCAACGAGGCGCAGCAGGTGGGGCGTGTGGCCGCCAACGGCGGCATGTGGCCGCCCAAGGGGATCGAGCCCGTCAATCCCTTCGATATGCCCATCCTGATGACTGTCATCCTGCTGCTGTCCGGCACCACGGTCACCTGGGCCCACCACGCGCTGGTCGAGGGTCGCAACAAGGAAGCGGCCAAGGCCCTGGGCTTCACCGTCCTGCTGGGCCTGTTGTTCACCTGCTTCCAGGCCTACGAATACATCCACGCTGAATTCGGCTTCGCCCAGAACGCCTACACCTCGGCCTTCTTCATGGCGACCGGCTTCCACGGCTTCCACGTCATCGTCGGAACCATCTTCCTGATCGTCTGTTTCTTCCGCACCCGCGCCGGCCATTTCACGCCCAAGAGCCACTTTGGCTTCGAGGCCGCGGCCTGGTACTGGCATTTCGTCGACGTGGTCTGGCTGTTCCTGTTCATCAGCATCTACTGGTGGGGATCCACCCCCCGCGGTGTGATCCCCCATTGACCACGGGACCCGGCCCTTCCGCCCTTCTGACGGAAACGTGTCTTGGACTCTGACGCCTCCACCGTCGCCCCGATCCTGGCGGGCTTGCGCTGCAAGTGCCCCCGCTGCGGTCGGGGTGATCTGTTCACGGGTTACCTCACGGTGGCACAGCGGTGTTCCGTGTGCGGCCTCGAATTGGCGCGGGGCGACAGTGGCGACGGGCCGGCCGTTTTCCTCATCTTCATCCTGGGCTTCATCATCGTGCCCATCGCGCTGATGGTGTCCATGCGCGTGGACTGGCCCCTGTGGTTGACGGGCCTGGTCTGGGGCGTGGTCATCCTGGGCGGCACTCTGGGCCTGCTGCGCCCGGCCAAGGGCGTGGTGTTCGCCCTGCAATACCGTTACCGCCGGGCCGAGTTCGAGGGGCCGGACGACAGTGACAGCGATAGGACTCCCGGCGCATGACTTCCCCCCCCATTACCGCCGTCCCGGCCTCCGCAGCCAAGGCCCCCGGAACCAGGGGACGCCGGCGCTTCCGGCCCACTTTCTGGGGCGGACTGGTGGCTGGCGGGGCCATCGTCTTCATGGCCGGCCTCGGCACCTGGCAGGTTCAGCGCCTGTTCTGGAAGCAGGGTATCCTGGACCACATCCAGCAACAGATGGCCGCCGCCCCCGTCGAATTGCCCGCCAAGATCGACGACCCCAAAATCTGGGATTACCGCCGGGTGCGGCTTAGCGGGCATTTCCTGAACGATCATGAATTGTACCTGGGCGCCCGGTCCCTGAAGGGTGCGCCCGGCTATGACGTGGTGACACCCTTCGTGCGGGCCGATGGCGGCGGCGTGGTGCTGGTCGATCGCGGCTGGGTTCCCACCCAGGGCAAGGATCCGGCCCGCCGGCCGGACGGCCAGCTTGAGGGGGAGGTGACGGTGCAGGGGGTGGCGCGCGTGCCGCCGCCGCGCGGCTGGATGCAGCCGGACAACCTGGTGAACGACAATTTCTGGCTGTGGTACGACCTGCCGGCCATGGCGGCCAAGGCGGGGACGGAGGTGCCGGAGCCCGTGGTGGTGGAGGCAGACGCCACGCCCAACCCCGGCGGCTTTCCCATCGGCGGCCAGACCCGCGTCACCATTCCCAACGATCATCTGCAGTACGCCATCACCTGGTACTGCCTGGCCATCGCCCTGGCCGTCATCGCCTACCTGCGCTTCAGCCGGGTGGAGACGGATTAAAAGGCTAAGACAGGCCAAGTGCCCACTGGGCCGCGGCGGGGCGCCTGAGGGGGAAACTCAGGTGGCCGCCAGCCGCGCCGCTTTGGCCGCGCGGGTTTCCAGCTTGGCGGTCGTGGCGGCCGGTGGGGCGGCGGCGTGGTTGGGACGCAGCATCAACTGGGTGATGCGGAAGCCGCTGCCGTGGGGGAACCGCCGTTCCAGGCGGGCGCGGGCGGCCTCGTCGTCCGCGGCCCACAGCAGGAACTGTCGGCGTTGCCACGGCACGGCGGCGGCCACAGCGCTGTCGGCGACGGTGCCGCCCACCTCCACCGTGGCCAGCCAGGCGGCGTCGGCGGCATTGCGCCGTTCCTCCAACACGAAGATGCGGTTTTCCGGGCGGGACGCGCGCTTGATGTCCTGCTCCAGCCGCGCGCACTCATCCTCCAATGTCTCCAGGGTCAGCCGGACATGGCGGCGCTGCTGCTTCATGGCATAGGTGGCGCGGGCCAGGCGGCGGATGCGCTGGCTCTGCTCCCGGGCGCGGGTCAGGATCTGGCGGCGGTGGGCCTTTGCCTCCGCCACGCGGTTCCAGGCGCGCTCCCCCGTCACGCCGGCGGCCACCGTCACGGCCAGCAGGGTCAGCAGGAAGGCCATCATGCCGTGCTCTCCTTCTCATTGACCGTGTCGTTGCCCGCCTTGCCGCTGTTGGCCAGCTGTATGCTCAGCAGCACATAGCCCAAGGGGGCGGGAAAATAGCGCAGCAGGTCGCGTCGGGCATCGGACAGGTTCTCCGACCACACTTCGATCACCTGCGGGCCGGCCCATTCCGGGTCCAGCGCGATGACGGTTCGGGCATCGGTCTGGGCCTGCTGCACCAGGCGGTTCACCATCCAGGCGACGAAACGGTTCAGGCCGGCATCCTCCCGCCCGACCACGCGCACGGGGGCCTGGGCGCTGCGCCGCGCGTCCTCCAGCTCCTTATCCAGGGCGTAGCGGCGGCGGCGCGCTTCGCCCAGGGCGTTTTGCAGGGCGGCCAGTTCGGCCCGCACGTCGGCCTCCCGCCCCTCCAGCCGGTTTTCCATCTGCGCGCCAAGCGGCAGGCGGCTGGCGGCGCGACGCATTTCGGGGTGGCGCTCCACCCCGGCCTCGCCCAGCTTGCCGATGACCATGATGATCAGGCCCACCACCACCGCCAGGGTGCCGGCCAGCAAGATCGCGTGCAGAAGCCCCATGGTGCCCCGGGATGCCCCATCCAAAAAGACCCCGGTCCAGCCCGGAGTCGCTGCTTCGATCCGGTTCGAACCCGTCGGGAGTGGTGCGAGTGAATGGCGGATCAACCGCCAACCCTATTGCACCGCAACCGGCGCCGGTTTCCAAGTGTCATTTCCGGGAAAATTGGACGCACCCCATCCCCAGGGGGGGGCAGGGGGCGGCCAATGGCCGGGCGGCGGCGGGTGTCGTCCCCGCATCCGTCGCCCATCCATGCGAATCCCCCATGCGGATCCTGGGGGTTTGGCGGGCTTGCGGGACATTGGCGGCACTGGCTACTGTAGGGGTTCAAGTTAAGCCAAGGGATGCCTAGGGTGGATTATATCAGCACGCGGGGCCGGGCGCCGGTTCTGGGCTTTGAGGACGCGCTCCTGGCGGGGTTGGCCCGCGATGGCGGCTTGTACGTGCCGGCCGCTTGGCCGACCTTCGATGCGGCCGATCTGCGCGCCCTGCGTGGCCTCAGCTATGGCGAATTGGCCACGCGCGTCATGGCGCCCTTCATGGAGGGCGCCATTTCGCGGGATGAGCTGAGCGCCCTGGTGCATGACGCCTATGGCAGCTTCGCCCACACCGCGATCACCCCCCTGACCCAGTTGGGGCAGGAGGCGTGGGTGCTGGAGCTGTTCCACGGCCCCACCCTGGCCTTCAAGGACGTGGCGCTGCAGTTGCTGGGCCGCCTGTTCGACCATGTGCTGGCCAAGCGTGGCCGCCGCATCACCGTGGTCGGCGCCACCTCCGGTGACACCGGGTCGGCCGCCATCGAGGCCTGCCGCGACCGGGAGCTGGTGGACATCGTCATCCTGCACCCCAAGGGCCGCACGTCCGAGGTGCAGCGCCGGCAGATGACCACCGTGCTGTCGCCCAACGTGCACAACGTGGCGCTGGAGGGGACCTTCGACGACTGCCAGGCCATCGTGAAGGCCCTGTTCAATGACCAAGCCTACCGGGATGAGCTGAACATCTCCGCCGTCAACTCCATCAACTGGGCCCGCATCGTGGCCCAGGTGGTGTACTACGTGGCGGCGGGCGTGGCCCTGGGGGCGCCGGACCGGCCGGTGGCCTTCTCCGTTCCCACCGGCAACTTCGGCAACGTCTATGCCGCCTATGGCGCCCGGGCCATCGGCCTGCCCATCCAGCGCCTGGTGGTGGGCACCAACAGCAACGACATCCTGACCCGCTTCTTCCAGTCCGGCACCATGGCCTCCAACGGCGTGGTCCCCACCATCAGCCCCAGCATGGACATCCAGGTGTCCAGCAACTTCGAACGCCTGCTGTTCGACCTGCTGGGCCGGGACGGCGCCGCCGTGACGGGCGTGATGGACGGTTTCGCCGCCAGCGGCCGCTTCACGGTGGAAGAGGGGCAGCTGGCCGAGGCGCGCGGCCTGTTCGACGGCTTCCGCGCCGATGAGCATGAGACGGCGGAAACCATGCGCCGGGTGTTCGCGACCACGGGGTACCTCTTGGACCCGCACACGGCGGTGGGTGTGCATGCCGCCGCCCAGGCCCGCGCCGCCGGCACCGTGCCGGCCGAGGTGCCGCTGGTGTCGCTGGCCTGCGCCCATCCGGCCAAGTTCCCGGATGCGGTCAAGGCCGCGACCGGGGTGCATCCGCCGCTGCCCCGCCACCTGGCCGACCTTTATGAGCGGGAGGAGCGGGTGACCGTCCTGCCGAATGATGTGGAGGCGGTGAAGGCCTTCGTGCGCGCCAAGTCGCGTGTGACGGGAGGCGCCCAATGAGCGACGGCAGCGGAATCCAGGTCACCACGCTGGACAACGGCCTGCGCGTCGTCACCGACAGCATGGCCGGGGTGGAGACGGTGTCGCTGGGCGTCTGGGTGGGTGTCGGCACCCGGGACGAGGCGCCCGAGGTCAACGGCGTCGCCCATCTGGTGGAACACATGCTGTTCAAGGGCACGCCCAAGCGCGACGCCTATCAGATCAGCCGCCAGATCGAGGATGTGGGCGGCCATCTTAACGCCTACACCACGCGGGAGCACACGGCCTATTACGCCAAGGTGCTGAAGGAGGATGCGGCCCTGGCGTTGGACATCGTGGCGGACATGGTGCAGCACGCCAGCCTGGACGCCGAGGAGCTGACCAAGGAGCGCACGGTCGTTCTGCAGGAGATCGGCCAGGCGGAAGACACGCCCGACGACATCATCTTCGATCATTTCCAGGCCACGGCCTTCCCCGGCCAGGCGCTGGGCCGCCCGGTGCTGGGCCTGCCGGACATCGTGGAGAGGCTCAGCCGGGACGATCTGGTGGCCTATGTCCAGGGGCACTATTCCGGCCCCGCCATGGTGGTGGCGGCCTCGGGCCGCATCGAGCATGCCCGCATGGTGGAGATGGCGTCCGACATGTTCGGCGCCCTGCCCAAGCCCCAAGCCTGGACGCAGGAGGCGGCGCGCTACAGCGGTGGCGACTTCCGGGATGAGCGCGACCTGGAACAGACCCATGTCGTGCTGGGGTTCGAGGCGGTGGGCGTCCATCACGAGGACAACTACGCGACCCAGGTGCTGTCCACCCTGTTGGGGGGCGGCATGTCGTCCCGCCTGTTCCAAGAGGTGCGGGAGAAGCGCGGCCTGGTTTACAGCATCTACAGCTTCGCCAGCCATTTCGCCGAGACCGGCCTGTTCGGCATCTATGCCGGCACGGGGCCGGACCAGGTGGCCGAACTGGTGCCGGTGGTGTGCGGCGAGGTCGCCGACCTGGTGGGGGACATCCGCGAGGAAGAGGTGGCCCGCGCCCGCGCCCAGCTGAAGTCCAGCCTGGTCATGGCCCTGGAAAGCAGTATGGCCCGGTGCGAGCAGGTGGGGCAGCAGATGCTGGTTCACGGCCGTCCCGTCCCGACGGCCGAGATGCTGGCCCGGGTGGACGCGGTCGACGTGGCGGCGGTGGAGCGCTGCGCCCGCCGGATGCTGGACAGTGTGCCGGTGGTCACCGCCCTGGGGCCGGTGACGGGCTTGGAATCGTACGACCGCATCCGGGCCCGGCTTGGGCACTGAGAAACCGCGGCAACGGGGGTAGGGAGGGGCTGGAGGCGGTGATACGGCTGTTGCACGCCGATATCTTGAGCGCACCGTCCATACGGCTGGACGGACCGCAGACCTATCTGCGTCCCGCCCAGGTCAAGGACTGGCGGGAATGGGCCGATTTGCGGGAACGCAGCCGCGACTTCCTGGCGCCGTGGGAACCCACCTGGCCGGCTGACGCCTTGCTGCGCTCCTCCTTCCTGCGCCGTGTGCGCCGGCACACGGCGGAATGGCGCAATGACGAAGCGTACAGCTTCCTGATCTTCGAGCGCGCCAGCGACCGGCTGGTGGGTGGCATCGGCCTGTCCAACGTCCGCCGGGGCGTGGCCCAGATGGCCACCATGGGCTATTGGGTGGGCAAGCCCTATGCCCGCCGGGGCTACACCAGTGAGGCAGCCAAGGTCAGCCTGGGCTTCGCCTTCGGCCAGCTCGGCCTGCACCGGGTGGAGGCCGCCTGCCTGCCCACCAACCAGCCCAGCCAGGGCCTGCTGGAAAAGGTGGGCTTCGTGCGCGAGGGCTATGCCCGGGGCTATCTGCGCATCGATGGCCGCTGGGCCGACCATGTCCTGTACGGCATCCTGCGCGACGATTGGCGCGGTTAGAAGGCAGATTGGGTGCTCATAAACAAGCGGCCCGGCGGGTTTCCCCGCCGGGCCGTTGTCATTTTGAGACTGCCCCGTCTTACCAGCTGAGGCGGAAGCCGGCGGTGAAGACGTGGTCGGTCTCGTGGCGTCGGAGCGTGCCGTCGTAGTTGGCGTAGAGGTTCAGGTTGTCGCCTTCCTGCAGGGTCAGTCCGCCCCCGATGCCCAGCGCGTTGGCGCCGGTGTCGGGGCCGGTCACGGCGAAGGTGGTGCCGGCAAGCGCGGCCTGGCTGGTCAGGGCCCGGTCGCGGAAGTCGTGCAGCCAGGCCGCCCGCAGGGCCGGGGTGATGACCGTGCCGCCGTCCGTCTTCCAGCTGGCCGAGGCGCGGCCGCCTACGCTGCTCTGCAGGGCCGTGGCGTCCAGGTCCTGCAGCACCAGGTTCAAGGCACCGGCGCCCGTCTCGGTGAAGCCGTCGCGGCCGACCTTCAGCCACTGGATGCCGGCCTGCGGCTCCAGCGTCAGGTTGGACACCCGCACCCGGTAGCCGGCCGTGACCCCCGCGCTCAGCTCGTCACCCGTGGTGTGGCCGAAGGCCGTGCGGCTGAGGCCGCCGAAGCCCATGGTCCGCGCCGTGTCGTACTGGTCGTAGGTGTAGCCGGCGTTGCCAGTGACGAACAGGCCATCCCCCAGATCAACGTTGCCGTAGGCCGACAGGCCATAGCTGCTGGTCTCGTTGGACCCGCCGGAGGTGCTCTGCAGCAGCACGCCGGCGAGGCCCACGGTCACCCCCGGCGCCACCGTGCGGTCGCCGCCGAACAGGCCGCCGCCGGTGTTGCTGTGGCCGCCGGCGGCGTTGCCGTCGCTGTCCACCCGGGTGAACGCCCCCAGGCCCTGGGCCCAGAAGTGCCAGCCTTCCTGCGGTGCCGAGCCGGCCGCCGCGCCCCGCTCATCGCCCACCGGGGCGCCATCGCCGCCGCTGGCGACGCTGGTGTAGAGGGTGCGGCCCACCAGCTGGGCCTGCATCGTGCCTTGCATGCCGCCGGCCACGCCGTCGCGCACCGCCGCCAGGCGCTGGCCCAGCACCTGCGTCACCGCCAGGCCCCGGTTCAGGCTGTAGGCGACGATGTTGGCCTGGCTGCTGCCGCCGATCTGGGCCAGGGCGTCCAGCGACGCGCCCACCGTGGGCAGGCTGTACAGCGCCTTCAGCACCGTGCCCAAGTCGGCGTTGCCGGCCCCGGTCAGGCCCGCCACCACGCGGCCCAGGGTCTGCTGGTTGGCGCTGGCGCCCAGGCTGGCCAGGGAGCCATAGGTGGGGGTGACGTACAGGTCGATGGCGTTGCTGCCGTACAGCGCCGTGAACTGCGTGCCGGCCAGCAAGCCGCTGCTGGGCTGGGTGATGCCGGCGAAGGTGCCGGAGACACCGCCGGCGGCCTGCACGATGGTGAAGTCCGTGCCCAGGCCGGGGGTGTAGGTGTTGGTGGCCTTGCCCGTCATGCCGCGCAGGTTGGGCTGAAGCGTGGCGCCGGAGCCGATGACGTAGCTGCCGCCCGTGACCAGGACGCGGGCGTAGTTGCCATAGCCGGCGCCCGTGCCCGTGCCGTCGATGTCGATGGACAGCACTGACTTGGCCGCTTGCGTCAGGCCATTGGTGAAGGTCAGCGTGCCGGGCGAGTTGCCGGGGCGCAGCACACCGGCCACGGTGGCCGCCCCGGTGATGACGCCGGACCCGCGCAGGGTGCCGCCGCTGCCCACGGTGACGGGGCCGGTGGCGGTGCCGTTCAGGGCCACCAGGCCACCGTTGACGGCCAGGGGTGCCTGCACGGTGCCGCCCAGGTTCAGGCTGCCACCCTGGACCTGCACCGCCGTGGTGCCGGCGATGGTGGACCCGGCGCTTTGGGTCAGGGTGCCGCCACTGATGGTGCCCAGGGTGGCGCTGCCGCCGGCCAGCGCGATGGTGCCGCCGCTGATGCTACCCACCGTGGGCGTGCCGCCGGTGATGGCCAGGCTGCCGCCCGTCATCTGGTCCAGGGTTCCGGCGCCGCCGGCGATGGTGGCCGCGCCGCCAGCCGACAGGCTGCTGTTGCCCACGCTGACGATCAGGTCGGTCTGGCCACCCACCACGGTGCTGGTGACGGTGGTGGAGTTGTAGCCCGGGGCCAGCGCGGTGACGCTGGCATAGCTGGAGGCGGCGTCGCCGGCTGCCACGATGGTGTAGCTGGCGCCGCTGGTCAGGCCGTAGGCGTATTGCGAGGTCAGCACGACGGTGGCGCCGCTGATGCTGGCGCTGCCGCTGACCTGCAGGCCACCCACGGTGCCGCCGGCCGCCATGGCCGTCAGCGTGCCGCCCGCCTGGGCATAGTTGCCGGTGAGGGTGGTGGGGGCCGTCAGCACCAGGCTGCCGCCAGTCGCCACCAAGGTGTGGCCGGCGATGCTGACACTGTCGTTCAGCACCAGGTTGCCGGCCAGGGTCACATTGCTGGCCGTGCTGGACAAGGTGCCACGGGCGCCGCCGACGCCCGTCAGGGTGCCGAACACCGCGCCGCTGCCGCCGGTGATGGACAGGTCGGATGCGGCGGTGTGGACGATGGCGCCGGCGATGATGCCGGTGTTGGTGACCGGGCCCAGCGTGCCGCTGTCCCGGATGGCCACCACGGCGCCAGTGATGGTGCCGCTGTTGGTCAGGGTGCCTATGGTGCCGGCGTTGATGACGCCCGTCTGGCCGCCCTGGATCAGGCCGCTATTGATCAGCGTGCCGATGACGGCCGTGGCGGCGCCGTTGTCGATGCCGGCGGTTGCCGTGCCCAGGATGGTGCCGGCGTTGAGCAGCGTGCCGATGGTGCCACCGACGGGGCCGGTGGTGCTGGCTATGGTGGATTGGGATAAGATGGAAGCGGTAAAGTAATCGCGGCTCCGATAGACGGTCGTGTTGGTTCCCGTCGATTGGCCGTTCACGATTCCGCTTTGGCTTCCTATAATGGAACCGGTATTATTCAATACTCCGATGGTGCCGCCGACCGTCGTAGTGACGGCGGTAGTGGACGCACTATAGTACGGCCAATAGTAATTGGTTGAGAATGTGGAATGCGTCACCGTACCGATGTTCATCACACCGGCAGATATCGAGCCGTAGATGGTGCCGGAATTTGATACGGCTCCAATGCTGGTGACGGATAGAATTGCTGCATCGCCTTTGATGACGCCGCTATTGCTGAGCGCGCCGATGCCGCCGGCAACGTGTGTCGTGGAATGGTAATACGTGTCGGCATATGTGGAGTCGTAGGCGCGTGGCCGAATGGCGGCGGTTCCGCCCTGAATTGTACCGGCATTATTGATGGTGCCGACCCCGCCGAAGATAGCAACCGCTGACCCGGCGGCGACCAGGGTTCCGCTAGCGCCATTGTTCAGGGCGGTCAGAGTGGCATTATCGGAGACGTTGAGGGCGGAGGCAAAGGTTCCAACGGTGGCGCTAATCAGGCCGTCGTTGCGGATGCCGCCAACATTGCCGCTCATCAGGATGGCGCCAATGGTATTCGTGGCGATGATGGTACCGCCGTTCCTGTTTTCGATCAGGCCGATGGTGCCGACAGTATTAGTGCCGTTGTAGGCCGCCAGATTGCTAATGGCTGTGGCGCCGGAGATTAGGCCACCATTCGAAATCGTACCAACGTCAATGTAGCTTGTCGTAATAGCGGCACCGACCGTGGCGCTTTTGGCCATGATGGTGCCGGTGTTCAGGATAATGCCGACACCGGCAGGTACCGCCATGGGACCTGTATAATAGTAATTGTAATTTGTCAGGGAGAGCGCGTTGATGCTTCCGGTGATCAGGCCATCGTTCCGCAGGGTTCCCAACACGCCGGATGTCAGCGCAAGTCCGACGTTGGCGCCGATGATGCTGGCACCGGCATCGTTGATTACCGTGGCGATGCTGGCGCTGGGCGCGGCGTTAAAATAATAACCCATATTGATGCCGGCGCCGCCAGTGCCCTGAATCAAGCCCTGGTTACGCAGCGTTCCCATCGTGCCGCCCTGGAAATTCAACCCGCTACCGCCGGAGAGGGTGCTGCCGACGAGATTGGAGAAACTGACAATGGTTGGCACAGAAATGAAGGAAGCAGGCGTGGTGCCATAACCACCGGTGAAGTTTGTACTGGCGGCGCTGAAAGCAGCCCCTTGCGCCGACGTGATGAGGCCTGCGTTGGTGATGGTCTGCACCGACGCGCCATCCAGGACGACACCTCCGCTCTGACCTTGGATGGTGGCGCCGGCTGCGTTGTTCAAGCTGCCCAAGGTGGTGGACAGAAGTGTGTCACTGGATGAGTAATAGTAGGTGGAGCCAAGGGAGATGCCCATCGCTGCGGAAGATATGATGACGCCTTGATTGTCCACTCGGCCGATGGTGGTATCGGTGAAGGAAAGGCCGCCTGACAGGCCCGCGATCGTGCCGCCGGCTGCATTGATCAGGGTGCCGATACCACCGGTGATGCTGAAGTAGCCATAGACGGGCGTATTGCTGATCGCCTTTCCGCCACTCGACTGGATCAGGCCGCTGTTTACCAGCGTCCCTATGGTTGAGTTGGTAAGTTGCAGGGCCATCGTGCGGCCCGATATGGTACCGGTGTTCGTCAGGACGCCGATGGTGCCATAGGTCAGGACGGCGCCCTGTCCCATGGTTCCACTGCTGGTGATCAGTCCGGCGTTGATCAAGGTGCCCAGGCTGCCATTGCTAAAGACGAGTGCGATGTTCTTGCCGGAAATCGTTGCCCCGGCGTTGTTGATAAGAGTGCCAACCGTGGCTGGGGCCGAAATCGTCGGGAAGTTCCCGGCGATGGAATCGTAATACATTGTTCCGGCGCCATAGATGCCGAAGCCGTTCCCCAGGGCCCCAGTAATTACGCCGCTGTTGGCCAGCGTGCCGACACTGACGCCGGCCATGCTGATACCCGTGTAACCGCCGGCGATGGTGCCTCCGGCCGTATTGATCAGGGCAGCCAAGCTGCTACCTAGGGTCACCGTCGGGCTGAGGGCTGAGGATATGGATATGCCGATACCCGAACCGTAGGTATAAGAATAACCGTAACCGTAATTAATGATCGTCGTGCCACCGGCGTTCACCAGGCCGCTGTTGCTCAGCGTACCAATGACACCGGACAACTTCAGGCCGATGCCCGCACCGGTGATGGTACCGGTGGCTTCATTGGTGATGTCACCGACGTTGCCGTTGGCCCGAACCCCGGCGGCGGAGGAATAGGTGCCGGTGATAAGACCGGCATTGTCCAGCGACTTGATCGTGCCCCCTACGATCACGCCTCCGGCGGTGCCAGAGATGGTGCCCCCAAGGTTGTTGACAAGGTGGCCGAGGGTGGAGGGAATGGACAGGCTGCTAGAGGTATAACCGAAGCCGACCTGGGTGTAGGAGACGCTGGTATAAGCATCCGAGTCCACGGCTGGGCCACCACCACTAATAATATGCCCGGAATTGACCAGTGTGCCGAGGCTGCCACCTTCCAGCTTCACGGCCGCAGCCGAACCGCTAATGGTACCGCCCGCATTGTTGATCAAAGTACCGTGGCTGCCCCAGGCGGATGCAGCAGAAATACTGGTACTGCTAACTGTATCCGCCTGTAAATTTATAGCCGCTCCGCCAGCTGAGAGCGCGGAGATCACGCCGCTGTTGCTAAGAGTGCCGATGGTGCTAGCCATAATGCCGATAGCCGAGGCGTTGCCGGAGATGGTGCCGCTAGCTTTATTGGTTAGTGCAGTAATGGTATTATAATACTGGAAAATTGCCCGATATGAAGATCCGGTCGCAACAATATTTCCAGCGTTGTCGATGGTTCCGATCAGGCCACTGGCGACCAAGCCTTCTCTGTAGCCGCTGATGGTCGCGCCAATATTGTTGATGATCGCCGCGATGGTATTGGGCGAATTCCCTACCTTGTAGGGAGGGGAGCCGGCCGATCCAAGATCGTAAATGCCCCAAGCGAAGCCGTTGATGATGCCTGAGTTGCTGATGGTTCCAACGGTCCCGTTAGACTGAATACCGGAGTAGCCACTGATGACGCCCGTGTTGTTCAAGTCACCAGAATTGAGTGCCGCGCTATGAGCCGTCTGCCACGATGTGGCCAGCGCCAGGACAGAAGCGCCCAGCAGCAGGGCCTTGGTACGGTTGGGGGCGGAGGCGCGCATGCGGGAAGAACTCCTGGCAATATGGATTTGGCGTGAATAGGGAAGCCCGGGGGCCAATGGCGCGCCGGTATGGTTGTGTTTTAAAGGTTGGGGAGTGACATCGGCCCTGTGCGGGGGACACTCAGGCGGTGGCGCGACCGGAAAAATCACCACATCGCTCGGGCTGGGGGACCCGCTGGCGGTAAACGGCATCAACCATGGACTGTCACACTACCCCTATGCATTTTGGTCTAGCTTATGGGGCGTATGGGCAATTTGTTAAATCATTTTTGTAAATTTCTGACCGCATCCCTAGCCAAAGTGTTACTCCGGCTGACGAAGGGAGCGGCGGCGCTACATCAGTAGCGAGTGGGGCGCTTGGCGCGCATCCGCTACCGCCTCGGCGGGAAACGCAGCCCCGCGCTGGCGGGGACTCGGCGTCAGCCTTCCTCGTCCACCGCCATGCTGGCCAGCGACAGCAGGATGCTGACCAAGCCGCCCTCGGCCACCATGAGGGCCGCTTGCGAGGGGCTGACCCAGCGGCGTTCGCGCTGGTGCTTTTCCGGCCAATCCTCCAACTCCCGCTCCACCTCGAAGAGGTAGGCGTCCACGGCGCAGGGCAGGCGCTTGCCGGAAGGCATGACCTTGAAATAGTGGAAGGTGCCCAGGGGCTTCTTATGGATGGTGCCGATCAGGCCCGCCTCTTCGAACGCCTCGTTCGCCGCCACGCCGCGCGCGTTCAGCTTCTTTTCCGGCCAGCCCTTGGGCACCACCCAGCGCCGCGTCTCCCGCGAGGTGATCAGCATCACCTGCAGGTGCCCGTCCCGGATGCGGACGGGAATGGCGGCGTATTGGCGTTCGGTGGCCTCGCAGGGCGTGCTCGGCGGCTCCGAAACGAGGATGGGGGCGGCGTGGGGCAGGGGATGACACCTTGTCGAACGGGGTTGGTCCAAAGAGATAAGAAGCGATGTTGCCAAGGCATCGCCGGATATAAGACGGCTTCCCATCGTACACCAGCGGCCTTGTTTCATATAATCCCCGAACGGTTGCCAAGCCGTAAACGTTTTCAGTCCCCTACACCGAATAACCTGGTGTGCCGCCCTATATGGCCGATGCGGCGTCGTTCGACCTATCCTGACCAGATGGTCAATCAAAACAGTGGAAACCGAGGCGGGTTGCGGCATGGCCGCCCAGGCCGTTTGCCCTGGGCCCTGAGGGAAGGCGGCGACTCGGGACTTTGGCGGGTCAGGGCCGCGGTGGCATCACCTCGACCTGCGCCAGGTGGCCCACGACGTGGGTGAAGAACAATTCCCCTGCCTCCAGGCGCACGGGCACCACCGGCCCTCCCGGCACCGGCCGGCCGATCCACAGATCGAAGCCGCGCGGCTTGCCATCCGGCGCCGCCGTCCAGAAGTTCTGGCTGCCACGGCCGGCCGGCTTGAAGCCCGCCACCGGCACGATGGCGACATGGCAGCCGATGGCGTCGCCTGCGAACACCGTGTAGTCGGACTTCTCAATGTGTCGGCCGGGCCGGCTTTCCATCACCACGTCATAGCGGCGGCGGCCGTCATAGACGGGCAGGCGGCTGGCGCAGTCGCCCCCCTCCGCATGGCGGCTGATGGCGGCTGCGGCGCTCAGCAGGTCGACGGTGCCGGGACGCTGATCCAAGGGCACGGCGTCCGCGTCCTCCGGCGACGGGGGTGGTGTTTGGCTGAAACCGACCGCGGTGTCGCGAGCACCGTAGGGGGCGGTGTAGCTCAGCGTGGCGTCCCAGCTTTTGTCACGTAGCGTGCGCAGGCTGTGGAAGTGGCGGGGCGCCACGCCGTGAACGCCGCCGAACGCGCCCTCCGCCTCGGCGGTGTAGGACCATTTGATCAGGCGGGCCAGCATATCGCCGGCCTCCGCCGCCACGCTGACGCGATAGTCCTCGCCTTTGATGTCCGTCTCCAGGGTCATGCGGCCCAGCTTCAGGCCACCGACATAGACGTCGTAGCCCAGCCGCAGATGCTGGGGGGCCTCCGCCGCACCGGCGCTGGCCGGCAACGCCAGCAGCAGTGTCAGGAGGGAGGCGTGCAAGGGCAGGAAACGGGCGGGAGCTTTCATGCCCCCAATCCTCCGGGTGGAAAATGGCGGCGGCAAGGCGGCCGGCTGGGGCGCCTGATCAGGCGTGCCCCACCTCGGCCGACAGCATGGGCAGGCTGACGCCCAGCTTGGCGATGGCCCGTTCCCACTTGGTATCCATGTCGTCATCGAACAACAGGGTGGAATCGGCCGGCACGTGCAGCCAGCCATTGGCCTGCATCTCCTGGTCCAGTTGGCCGGCGGCCCACCCGGCATAGCCCAGGGCCAGCAAGCACTGGCGGGGCCCGCGCCCCTCGGTGATGGCGCGCAGGATGTCCACCGTGGCGGTCAACGCCACCTCATCCTCCACCTTCAACGTGCCCTCGCGCTGATAATCGGTGCTGTGCAGCACGAAGCCCCGTCCGGGTTCCACCGGCCCGCCGAAATGCACGCGCAGCCGGTCGTCCGGGTCGCCGCCATCGATGCCCAATTGTTCCAGCAGGCCCCCGGCGTCGATGCCGTCGAACAGCCGGTTGATCACCAGGCCCATGGCGCCGTCGTCGGTGTGGGCGCACACATAGATGACGGTCCGGGCGAACCGCTCATCGGGCATGGACGGCATCGCGACCAGCAGCTGCCCGGTCAGGAAACGTCGGATGGTGGTGTCCTTCATGGCCGGCGCCTTCCCTCTTCACTTCGCGGCCGGCCCACATGGCCGGCACTGTCATACTGCCTGTCCCTATCGTTCAGCCTAACATGGGCATCACGCGCCGTCGCTTCCGCTCGCCAGCCGGAACAGGCTTCATTCTGGTCATATTGAGCGGCGTACCCGGGTGACAAGGGGGGGACATCCGTTTCCCTTGCCGCCCGGCCCTCCGGGACATAGAACCACGGGTGACCAGAACCATTTCCCGCCGGCGGCATTACCTATGTTCCGTGCCCCGCCCAGAACCCAAACGTCCACCACCCAAAGGGACCCCAGACCATGACCATCAAGGTTGGCGACACCTTCCCCAGCGTCACGATCAAGCACCTGACCGAAGCCGGCATGCAGGAAACCAGCACCGACGCCCTGCTGAAGGGCAAGAAGGTGGTCCTGTTCGCCGTACCCGGCGCCTTCACCCCCACCTGTTCCGCCAAGCACCTGCCGGGCTTCCTCCAGAATGCCGGGGCGCTGAAGGCCAAGGGCGTGGACACCATTATTTGCCTGGCGGTCAACGATCCCTTCGTGATGAACGCCTGGGCCAAGGCCAACGACGTGGGCGATACCGTGTTCATGCTGCCCGACGGCAACGGCACGCTGACCACCCAACTGGGCCTGACCATGGACGGCACCGCTTATAACCTGGGGCAGCGCAGCCAGCGCTTCGCCCTGGTCATCGACGACGGCGTGGTCAGCCGCGTGGATGTGGAAAAGCCCGGCGCCTTCGAGGTGTCCAGTGCCGAAGCCGTGCTGAAGAACCTGTAAAACCAGGCGTATAACGCCAAGCTGCCCGCGCCGGTTCCATGAACCCGCGCGGGCCTTTTTGCATCTGGGGCAGCCGGCCTATCTGCCGCGCGCTTCCGCCAGCCCTTCGCGGGCCAACTGGTCGGCGCGTTCGTTTTCCGGGTGGCCGGCATGGCCGCGCACCCAGTGGAAAACCACTTCATGGCGGTCGGCCTGAGCGGACAGGCGCTGCCACAAATCCACATTCTTCACCGGCTTCTTGTCGGCGGTGAGCCAACCCTTGGCCCGCCAGCCGTGGATCCACTTGGTGATGCCGTCGCGCAGGTACTGGCTGTCGGTGTGCAGATCCACCTTCACCGGCCGCTTGAGCGTTTCCAGCGCCTGGATGGCCGCCATAAGCTCCATGCGGTTGTTGGTGGTGTCGGGCTCCCCGCCCTTCAATTCGCGCTCCGTGCCGTTCCAGCGCAGAATGGCGCCCCAGCCGCCGGGGCCCGGGTTGCCGCTGCAGGCGCCGTCGGTGAAGATCTCCACGCGCGGGCTGATCGGTTTCGCGTCGGTGGTGGGCGTATCGGTCACGTCAAATCCTCGGGCGCCAGGCCGTAATCCGCCAGGCTGCGGGCCTGCTGGTGGAAGCGCAGCTTGTGCAGGTACTCCAGCGGGTCCTTGCGTTTCACCAGGGCGCCCGCCGGCGTGTTCACCCAGTCATAGAGCCGGGTCAGCAGGAAGCGCAACGCGCTGCCGCGGGCCAGCAGCGGCAGGGCCGCCACCTCCGCCGCCGTCAGCGGCCGCACCTTGGCGTAATGGGTCAGCAGCAGGCGTGACTTGGTGACGTTGAAGGCGCCATCGGGTTCGAAGCACCAGGCGTTCATGCAGATGGCCAGGTCATAGGCCAGCATGTCGCTGCAGGCGAAGTAGAAATCGATCAGGCCCGACAGGGCGCCGTCGCGGAAGAAGACGTTATCGGGGAACAGGTCGGCGTGGATGATGCCGTGCGGTAGGTCGGGCCGGCCATCCCGGCCGGGCCACAGCGCCGAGAGTGCCGCCAGCTCCTCCGCCAGCGCCACCTTCAGGCCAGGCTTGACGCCGTCGGCGCCGTCCGCTGTCGCCGCCACCAGGGCCCGCCAGCCATCCAGCGACAGGCTGTTGGCCCGGGGGACGGGATAATCCGCGCCGGCCAAGTGCAAGCGGGCCAGGGCCGTGCCCAGGGCCGCGCAATGGTCGGGCAGGATGCGGCGTGGCCACATGCCGGTCAGGAAGGTGACAATGACCGCCGGTCGGCCGGCCACGACGCGCAAAGCCTCGCCATCGCGCCCCGGCACCGGCTGTGGGCAGGTGATGCCCCGCGCCGCTAGGTGGCGCATCAATCCCAGGAAGAACGGCAAGTCGGCCGGGTTCACCCGCTTTTCATAGAGGGTGAGGATGTAGGGCCCCTGCGTCGTCACCAGCAGGTAGTTGGAGTTCTCCACCCCCTCGGCGATGCCCTTGCACGAGATCACCTCGCCGATCGCGTAATCGGCGATGAACGCGCGCAGTTCCTCATCGGTGACTTCGGTATAGACGGCCATGCCTTGCGAGGTAGCGGGATTCCCGGCTGGGGTCAATGGCCGCCAGGTGCCTGGGCCCGCCTTTTCAAGCGGGTTGGTGGACAGCCGACGGCGCGAATGGCGAATTTAGCGATTTAGTGGCGAGAAAAATCACATCGTCACTTTTCGCTGTGGGCGGTTAAAAATTTTATCCAGCAAAAACAAGGAACTAACTTCCCGCTCTCCAACTGGCACGGCGGTTGCTTTTAAGGGGACATGGCCGACCCCGCCACCGGCGACCGGCCCCCAAGACAACCGAGCTTCCTTTACGGAGATTGACATGACCGACCTGACCATGACCACCGCCGCCCGCAGCTTCAGCGCCCAGGCTGGTGATACACCCCGGCGCCTGGCGGCCCTGGTCCGCCACCTGCCGCTGTTGGCCGTCACCGCCCTGCTGTCGGTCGCCATCATCAGCCTCTTCTAAGCGCCTGCGTTCACCGCCTCCGTCCGCCACCGCCTCATCTCTTAAGGACGCCTGCCATGGGACTGTTTTCCCGCCTCGGCGACATCATCGATGCCAACCTGAACGCCATGCTGGACCGCGCGGAAGATCCGGAGCGCCTGATCGGCCTGGTCATCCAGGAGATGGAGGACACGCTGGTCGAGGTGCGGGCGGAGGCCGTCCGCTCCATGGCCCGCCGCAAGGAGCTGGAGGCCCGTTACCGCGACGTGGAGTTCGAGCTGCTGGAATGGGACCGCAAGGCCGAACTGGCGGTGACCAAGGGCCGGGAGGATCTGGCCCGGGGCGCCCTGGTGGCCAAGGCCCGGCTGGCCGATGCCGCCGACCCCATCCGCCGCGAGATCCAGGCCATCAGCGACAGCCTGGCCAAGGGGGCGGATGACGTGGCGCGGCTGGAGGCCAAGCTGGCCGATGCCCGCGCCCGCCAAGGCGCCCTGCTGGCCCGCCACCGCAGCGCCACCGCCCGCCTGCGGATGCGCAGCCAGATCCACGACAACCGTCTGGAAGAGGCGCTGTCCCATTACGGCACCCTGCAGCGCGACATCGACCTGCTGGAAAGCGAGGCCGAGGTCATGGAGATGGGCCGCCAGCCGCGCGGCCTGGCCGCGGAGATCGACGCCCTGGGCGACGACAAGGTGACCGCCGAGCTTGAGGCGCTGAAGGCCCGCGTGGCCAGCCGCAACAACCCGCAAGGGTAAGACAAATCCGTAAACGACCCGGGCGCCGCCGGTGCCCGCCATCATCGAACAGTGGAGAGGGGATTATGAGGAGCTTTCAGCGTATTTCCGCCACGATGCGCCGTCATCGCCTGGCCAAGGACCCCAGCCGCGCCGTGCTGTTCGGCGTCTGCGCCGGCCTGGCCCGTTACACCGGCCTGCCGGCCACCTTCATCCGCATCCTGACGGTGCTGAGCCTGTTCTGCTTCTTCGGCGCGACCCTGGTGGTCTATGCCGCCCTGGCCCTGGTGCTGGACAGCGAATACGCCGACCGCGAGGAAATCCACGTCAGCCGCAGCTTCTACCGCGCCCACTGGTGAAAGAGGCTGGGGTAGGGCTTTGGACGGTTCGCGGGGGACCGTCCCGACCGGCCTCCACCGCCACGGGAACCCGACCCATGGGTCAAGGGAAGCCCGGCCGTGCGGTGGGGGCCGGTTTCACTTTCAGCGTTTGGGTTCAGCATCTGGGCTTGATCGCCAGTGGCAGCGTATCGAACAGGCTGGGTGGCTCGTTCTCCGGGCGGGCCTGTTCGATGGCGAGGATGCGGAACTTGGTATCGATGCCGCCTTGGGCGGAAAAGCCGCCGGTGCCGCCCCCTGACGCCAGCACGCGGTGGCAGGGGATCAGGATGGGGATGGGGTTGTGGCCCAGCGCCTGTCCCACCGCTCGCGCCGCGCCCTTGGGCGCCCCGATGCGGGCGGCGACCGTTCCATAGGTCAAGGTCTGTCCCCGCGGAATGGCGCGGGTGACGGCATAGACCTGCAAGGCGAAGGGATCGATCCCGGTGAGGTCCAGGGGGATGTCGGCGATGTCCACCGCCTCCCCGCCCATCAGGGCCCGGATGCGCGCCCGGGCCTGGGCGATGACGGGCGGGAGAGAATCCTCATCCGCGGCCGTGGCGCCGGGAAAGCGCCGCGCCAGACGGGCCGTGGCCTGCTCAGGCCCACCCTCCGGCAATTGGGCCCCCACGATCCCGTCCGCCCCCCACACCAGCGCGCAGGCGCCGATGGCGGTGTCGAACAGGATATGGGCATGCGCCGTCATCACTTCCCTCATCCCGCCAAAGGCCAAGCACTCTTATGGCCGCGACCGCGGCCGCCGGAGCTTTCCGGGAAGCGCAGCGGACTGAAACGCGAGGACAAGCCAAGCCGCCGGATGGCGGCGCCCGGCGATTGAGGGACCCGGAATCACTCCGCCGCAAGGCCTCGCGGCAGCTTGAAGGTGATGTTTTCCACCGCGGTCACGACTTCCTCGATCTGGACGTCGTAGCGCTCACGGCAGGCCTCGATGACCTCCTGCACCAGGATGTCCGGGGCCGACGCGCCGGCGGTGATGCCCAGCACCTTGACCTTGTCCATCATGGACCAGTCGATCTGGGTGGCCCGCTGCACCAGCATGGAATTGACGCAACCGTGCTTGGCCGCGACCTCCACCAGGCGCATGGAGTTGGAGCTGTTGGGCGCGCCCAGCACCAGGATGGCGTCCGCCTTCTCGGCGATGGCCTTCACCGCCGTCTGGCGGTTGGTGGTGGCGTAGCAGATGTCTTCCTTGCGCGGCCCGGCGATGGCGGGGAAACGGGCCTTCAGCGCCGCCACGATCTGCACCGTGTCGTCCACCGACAGCGTGGTCTGGGTGACGAAGGCCAGGTTCAGCGGGTCGTCCACCTGGACGGTGCGCACGTCCTCTTCCGACTCCACCAGCAGCACGGCACCTGGCGGCAGCTGCCCCATGGTGCCCACCACCTCGGGGTGGCCGGCATGGCCGATCAGGATGATCTGGCGGCCGTCGGCGAAATGGCGTTCCGCCTCGCGATGGACTTTGGACACCAGCGGGCAGGTGGCGTCGACATACATCAGCTTACGGTTTTCAGCCTCGGCCGGGATGGACTTGGGCACGCCATGGGCGGAGAAGACCACCGGGCGGCCATCCGGCACCTCGTCCAGTTCCTCCACGAAGATGGCGCCCTTGGCCTCCAGGCCCTGGACGACGTAGCGATTGTGCACGATCTCGTGCCGGACATAGACCGGCGCGCCGTACCGCTGCAACGCCACCTCCACGATCTGGATGGCGCGGTCCACACCGGCGCAGAAACCGCGCGGGGAGGCCAAGAGGATGTTGAGCGTCGGCTTGGTCATGGTGATCAGGTCTACTCGGGTTCCGGTAAGCCCCGGCTCGCGGGGCCGATCATGGCGGCGGATCATAAAACGGCGCGGCTGAGGATCGCCAGCGCCGATACGTTAAATCTCGTCGCCCATCAATATAAGGATGGCGCAGGCGATGTCTTGTGCCGGTATGGCTGCTTCTCTATTGTCGCGGGGCCCCGACGCCGGCCGGCGTCCAACTCCAGACGAGCCCCGCTTCAATGAACATCCACACGGACACTAATATAGGTTGGCCCCCCAGGAAAGGCACCCGCGGCCGCCTGGCCCTGCTTTTGGGGATGCCTCTCATGCTGTCGCTGGCGGCATGCGCCAACAAGAACGTCGGTTACCGTCCCGGCTGCCCCACCGTGGCCATCGTCCGCGACGCGTCGTCGGTGGGCGTGCCCGGTGCCAACGGCCAACTGAGCTATACCGCCGTGATGCCCAATATCGAGGGGCGCTGCGAGTACAGCGAAAAGGGCGTCACCATGACCGAGAATCTGCGCGTGGGCGCCAGCACCGGTCCCGCCTACACCGGCGGCCCGCTGCCGCTGACCTATTTCGTCGCGGTGACCGACGCTGATCGCAAGATCCTGACCAAGCAGACCTACAACGTCACCCTGGATGTCAGCAGCGGCAGCGGCGGTTCGGTGGAGCGGCTGACCCAGTTCATCCCGCTGAGCCCGGAAGTCGACGGCCGCTACTACGAGGTGCTGGTGGGCTTCCAGCTGACGCCGGAGCAGTTGGAGGCCAACATCCGCTTCAATTCCAAGCCGCCGGCCCCGCCGGTTCCGGCCGGGAAATAAGCAAAGGCACAGGGCGTACGGGTTCGACCGGCCGGGCAGGGGCGCCCAAGGCCGGGGACCCTCGGGGAAGGCGGGTCGCGGGGCAGCGGCCCGCCTTTACTTTTTGGGGTCCGTTGGATTAGGGTGCGTTCGCGAAGCTGATGACACCTCGCGGGAGAGACTGGTCCCGTCCGGGTCTGGCGCCGAAGGAGCAACCGCCCCCGGAAACTCTCAGGCAAAAGGACCGCGAGGAAGAGGCGCATCTGGAAAGCGGCCCGGCCTCATGGCAATGCCTGTCGCCACCCCCTGCGGGTGGCTTTCCGGCGTTGGAGGCCAAAGCCCACCGACGGAGTAAGCGGGTCCGACCTGATGACAGGGTCGTCCCCCGTGAATCTCTCAGGGTCCGGGACAGAGGGGGGCGAGCCCACACGGAATCCGTCCGTGTGGGATGAACTCGTCCGCCGGGAGTCCTTGGCACCAATGGTTACCGAAACCGATTCGCCCCTGCTCACCACGCCGCTGAATGCCCTACACCGCGAGCTGGGCGCCAAGATGGTGACCTTCGCCGGCTATGACATGCCCGTCCAGTATCCGCTGGGTGTGCTGAAGGAACACCTTCACACCCGGGAGCAGGCCGGCCTGTTCGACGTGTCGCACATGGGCCAGGTCGTCCTGCGCGGTGACGGTGTCGTCGAGGCGCTGGAAAAGCTGGTGCCGGGCGAGCTGAAGGCCCTGAAGGAAGGCCGCATCCGCTACAGCTTCTTCACCAACGATCAGGCCGGCATCCTGGACGATCTGATGATCGCCAACCGGGGTGACCACCTGTTCCTGGTGGTCAACGCCGCCTGCAAGGTGCAGGACATCGCGCACCTGACGGCCGGCCTGCCGGGTATCGAGGTCGAGTATCTGGGCGACGACCGGGGCCTGCTGGCCTTGCAGGGCCCCACCGCGGCGGCCGTGCTGGCCCGCTTCGTGCCCGAGGTCGCCACCATGCCCTTCATGTCCATGGTCAACGCCAGCCTGAAGGGCATTCCGGTGACCATCGCCCGGTCTGGCTACACCGGCGAGGACGGGTACGAGATCGGCATTGATGGCGCCCGCACCGAGGATGTGGCCCGCCTGCTGTTGGCGGAGCCCGAGGTGTCGGCCATCGGCCTGGGCGCCCGCGACAGCCTGCGCCTCGAGGCCGGGCTGTGCCTCTATGGCCATGACATCGACACCACCACCACCCCCGTGGAGGCCGGCCTGACCTGGGCCATCTCCAAGCGCCGGCGGGAGGAGGGGGGCTACCCCGGTGACGCCATCGTCCGCCGCCAACTGGCGGAGGGGGCCGCGCGCTACCGCGTCGGCATCCAGCCGGAGGGCCGGGCACCGGCGCGCGAACATACCGAAATCCAGGACGCCAGCGGCCAGACGGTGGGTGAGGTCACCTCCGGCGGCTTCGGCCCCAGCGCCAACGCCCCGGTCGCCATGGGCTATGTCACCGCCGCCAACGCCGCCGTGGGCACGCCGCTGTCGCTGATCGTGCGCGGCAAGGCCCTGCCGGCCAAGGTGGCCGCCCTGCCGTTCGTGCCGCAGCGCTACTACCGCGGCTGATCCCCATCGCGCGGCCCGGCCTGCGCCGGGCCCGCCTTGCCATTGAACGCCTTTCCCCCGAGGAGCAGAATCATGACCATCCGTTTCACCGAAGACCATGAGTGGATCAGCCTGGACGGCGACGTCGCCACCGTCGGCATCACCACCTTCGCCCAGAGCCAGCTGGGCGACGTGGTGTTCGTCGAGGTGCCCGAGGCCGGCCGCGCCTTGACCAAGGGCAAGGACGCCGCCGTGGTGGAATCGGTGAAGGCCGCCAGCGAAGTGTTCGCACCGGTGGACGGCACGGTGGTCGAGGGCAACCAGGCCGTGGTCGAAGACCCGTCCCTGGTCAACAGCGACCCGCAGGGCGCCGGCTGGTTCTTCAAGATGACCCTGGCCAGCCCCGCCCAGCTGGACGGCCTGATGGACCAGGCCGCCTACGACGCCTTCGTGGAAGGTCAGCACTGATGCGGTATCTGCCCCTGACCGAGGCCGACCGGCGGGAGATGCTGGCGGCCATCGGCGCCCCGTCGGTGGATGCGCTGTTCGGCGACGTGCCGGCGGCGGCCCGCCTGGACCAGCCCATCGCCGGCCTGCCCAACCACCAGGGCGAGCTGCAGGTGGAACGCGCCCTGTCGCGCCTGGCCGCCCGCAACGTGCCGGCGGGTAGCTGCCCCAGCTTCCTGGGCGCCGGCGCCTACCGCCACCATGTGCCGGCCTCGGTGGACCAGTTGCTGACGCGCGGTGAGTTCCTCACCAGCTACACGCCGTATCAGCCCGAGGTGACGCAGGGCACCCTGCAGTACCTGTTCGAATTCCAGACCCAGGTGGCGCTCATCACCGGCATGGATGTGGCCAACGCCTCCATGTACGACGGTGCCACGGCCTGCGCCGAGGCGGTGCTGATGGCCAACCGTGTCACGCGCCGCAACCGCGCCGTGCTGTCCGGTGGCCTGCACCCGCACTACCGCGACGTGACGGCCACCACCACCGGCGTTCTGGGTGTGGACCTGGTGACCCTGCCGGTCGATCCCAAGGGGACTGAGGACCTGGCGGCCGCCATCGACGACAAGACCTCCTGCGTCGTGGTGCAGAACCCCACCCTGTTCGGCCATGTCGGCGATCTGACCCCGCTGGCCGAGGCCTGCCACGCCAAGGGCGCCCTGCTGGTGGTGGTGGTGACCGAGGTGGTGAGCCTGGGCATGATGCCATCGCCCGGCTCCATGGGCGCCGACATCGTGGTGGCCGAGGGCCAGAGCATCGGCAACGGCCTGAACTTCGGCGGGCCCTACCTGGGCCTGTTCGCCACCCGCGACAAGTTCGTGCGCCAGCTGCCGGGCCGCCTGTGCGGCGAGACGGTGGACGCGGACGGCAAGCGCGGCTTCGTGCTGACCCTCTCCACCCGGGAGCAGCACATCCGGCGTGAGAAGGCCACCTCCAACATCTGCACCAACTCCGGCCTCTGCGCGCTGGCCTTCACCATGCACCTGTCGCTGCTGGGCGAGGTGGGTTTCACCGGCCTGGCGCGGCTGAACCATGCCAAGGCGGTGCAACTGGCGGACAAGCTGGCCGCGGCCGGCGTGACCGTGCTGAACCAGGGCTTCTTCAACGAGTTCACCGTCCAGGTGAAGGGCGACGCCGCCGCGCTGGTGGACAGGCTGGCGGCGGAACCCCTCTTGGCCGGCGTGCCCGTTTCCCGCCTGCACCCCGGCGAGAAGGACCTCGCCGACCTGTTGCTGGTGGCGGTGACCGAGACCACCACCGAAGACGACATGGACGCCCTCGTTCAGGCCCTGGGAGGGACGAAGTGATGAACACCCAAGGACGCAAGACCACGCCGGACGTGGAATCCGCCGCCGGCAGCGATGTGGCCACCTACACCGGGAATCGGGCGCTGGTGCATGAAGAGCCGTTGATCTTCGAACTGGACAACCCCGGCGTCACCGGCGTGGACCTGGAGGCGGCCCCGGCCGTCGCCAGCCGCCTGGGCGGCCTGAAGGCCCGCGAGGGCATCGGCCTGCCCGGCCTGTCGGAGCCGACGGTGGTGCGCCACTACACGCGCCTCAGCCAGAAGAACCTGGGCATCGACAGCACGATGTACCCGCTGGGCTCGTGCACCATGAAGCACAATCCCCGCCTGAACGAGAAGCTGGCGCGTCTGCCGGGCTTCGGCGACATCCACCCGATGCAGCCGCAGTCCACCGTCCAGGGCGCCTTGGAGCTGATTGACCAGTTGGCCCACTGGCTGAAGACCCTGACCGGCATGCCGGCCGTGGCCATGTCGCCGGCCGCCGGTGCCCATGGCGAGCTGTGCGGCCTGATGGCCATCCGCGCCGCGTTGCAGGCCCGGGGCGAGACCAGCCGTACTCGCGTGCTGGTGCCGGAGTCGGCGCACGGCACCAACCCGGCCACGGCGGCCTTCTGCGGCTTCACCGTGGACGCCATCCCGGCCGAGGCCAACGGCCGCGTCAGTGTCGAGGCGGTGAAGGCCAAGCTAGGCCCCGACGTCGCCTGCATCATGCTGACCAACCCCAACACCTGCGGCCTGTTCGAGCCCCAGGTGAAGGAGATCGCGGACGCGGTGCATGCCGCCGGCGGCTATTTCTACTGCGACGGCGCCAACTACAACGCCATCGTCGGCCGGGTGCGCCCGGCGGACCTGGGCGTGGACGCCATGCACATCAACCTGCACAAGACCTTCTCCACTCCGCATGGTGGTGGTGGCCCGGGTTCCGGCCCGGTGGTCCTGTCGGACGCGCTGGCCCCCTACGCGCCGCTGCCCTTCGTGGTGCATGGCAAGGACGGCCTGCGCCTGGTGGAGCATGCGGGCGAGGTAGAGGGGGCGGCCAAGCCCTTCGGTCGCATGAAGGCCTTCCACGGCCAGATGGGCATGTTCGTCCGCGCCCTGGCCTATATCATGAGCCACGGTGCCGACGGCCTGCGCCAGGCTTCCAGCGACGCCGTGCTGAACGCCAACTACCTGAAGGCGCGGTTGCAGGACCTGATGAGCGTGCCGTTCGACGGCTACTGCATGCATGAGGCCCTGTTCGATGACCGCTTCCTGAAGGACACGGGCATCACCACCCTCGACTTCGCCAAGGCGATGATCGACGAAGGCTTCCATCCCATGACCATGTACTTCCCCCTGGTCGTGCACGGCGCCTTCCTGATCGAGCCGACGGAAACCGAGTCCAAGGCCACGTTGGACCAGTTCGTCGGCGCCATGCGGCACCTGGTGGGTAAGGCCAAGGCGGGTGACGCCGCCCACTTCCTGGCGGCCCCCCGCTACACCCCCCGCCGCCGCCTGGACGAGACCGCGGCGGCGCGCAAGCCAGTCCTGCGCTGGACGCCGCCGGCGGCGTAATGATGGGTTCGGGCCACCACCGTGGCCCGGCGGCATGATTGGGAAAAAGGGCGGAATCCTTGGGTTCCGCCCTTTCTCTTTTGGCACGCCCCCTGCTTTTGCGGGCTCTCCGTTGCTTTGCCCGAATGGGTTGCAGCGCACACAAATCGGCATTGCCCCGCGGGGGCCTAGCTTCCATCGCAATTTCGGCCAAATCTGCCGTCATCATTCACCACGCGGCCGATCCGACGCCGCGACCTTCCGCCGGGACCATTCCCCATGTTGACCGTTGCCAGCTTGCCCAGGGTTGAGATCGCCCGCCTGCGCCGCCCGGCGCTGCAGGCGTCCGGCTGGCTGGTCATGGGCCTGGGTGTGCTGTCCCTGCCCATTCCCGGCCCTGTCTCCACGCCGCTGCTGGCGGTGGGCGGGCTGATGGTGTTGCGCAGTTCCGTTTCGGCCCGTCGGCATTATGTTCGGGCGCGTGACCACGCCCCGCGCTTGGTTCGCCCCCTGTTCGGCCGCTTTGACGCCTGGCGCCATCGCCACCGTGCCGCCCAGGGTGCGGCCCAGGGGGCGCCGGTTCATGCCAAGGTTCTGGCCGCGGCCAACGACGTCGCCGCCAACGACAGCGCCCGCGCCCTGGCGTTCCAGACGCCCGCCGGCAACGCCTGAGCCATTCCCCTCTTTTCCTCTCTTGTCTTTTTGGCTGGGCCGGAGCGTGATTTTCGCTTCGGCCCTTTGCTTTTCAGCACCTTGACCATTGCCTGTTTGCCCAGGACCATAGGCGCCGCCGCGCGGGGCTGAAAAGGTTGGGGAGAAACTGGGTGCGATCGGGCAACGCCATCCTGTCGGGATACGGAACCACCATCTTCGAGGCCATGTCGCGGCTGGCGGCCACGCACAACGCCATCAACCTGGGACAGGGATTCCCGGATGATCGGGGGGCGGAGGATGTGCTGCAGGTTGCCGCCCGCGCCCTGCTGGAGGGCAATAACCAATACCCGCCCATGATGGGTCTGCCGGTCTTGCGCCAAGCCGTGGCGACCCACGCGGCGCGCTTCTACGGGTTGGAGGTGGATTGGGAGCGGGAGGTGATGGTGACCTCCGGCGCGACCGAGGCGCTGGCCGCCTGCCTGTTCGGCCTGATCGAACCGGGCGACGAGGTGGTGCTGTTCCAGCCGCTCTACGACAGCTACGTCCCCATCATTCGCCGGGCCGGTGGCATTCCCCGTTTCGTGCGGCTGCAACCGCCGGGCTGGACCGTGGACCCGGCCGACCTGGCTGCCGCCTTCAGCCCGCGCACCAAGCTGGTGGTGCTGAACAACCCCTTGAACCCGGCGGCCAAGGTCTGGTCGGCCGACGAGTTGCAGTTGCTGGCCGATCAGGTCATCGCCCACGACTGCCTGGCGGTGTGCGACGAGGTCTATGAGCATCTGGTGTTCGACGGTCGCCGCCACCTTCCCCTGATGGCGCTGCCCGGCATGCGGGAGCGGACTCTACGCATCGGCTCCGCGGGCAAGACCTTCTCCCTGACGGGATGGAAGGTGGGCTATGTCACGGCGGCGCCGGGCCTGCTGCAGCCGGTGTCCAAGGCGCACCAGTACCTGACTTTCACCACCCCGCCCAACCTTCAGGCGGCCGTGGCCTATGGCCTGGCCAAGGATGACGCCTATTTCGGCCTGTTGGCGGCGGCGCTGGAGGCCAAGCGCGACCGGCTGTCGGCGGGCCTGGCCTCCTCCGGCCTGCCCGTGCTGCCGTCGCAGGGGACCTATTTCGTCGTCGCCGATATCAGCGGCGTTGGCGGACGGCGCGCCACCGAGGATGACGCCGCCTTTTGCCGTCGCCTGACCACCGATGCCGGCGTGGCCGCCATTCCGGTCAGCGCCTTCTATGAGCAGGACGCGCCCACCCACCTCATCCGCTTCTGCTTCAGCAAGCAGGACGCCATCCTGGACAGTGCCGTCATCCGCCTGAAGGAGTTCTTTGGCCGGTGAGTCTCTGCGCCAGCGCCACCAGTCGCCGTGGCGCCTGGTGGCCATTAGCCGTCGCCGCCTCGACCGTCCGCCAAAGGTCGAGGATATCGGACGCGGCCTGCGCGGGGATGGGGGCGGCGTCCAGGGCAAGAAGGGCGGCGGTCTGCTGGGCAACGTCGCCATGAGCGTAGAGCAGGAAGTTCACGACCGCGCTGAACCATCCCGCCATGAGGGGCCCAAGGTCGGGCAGGCGGGGATGCGACGTCACCTCCGCTGCCAGCTTCAGGCCTTCCGAGGCCTGCCCTGTCGTCGTCAGCATATGGGCGAAGGCCAGGGTGGCATACACGTCGCTCTTGGAGCGGGTCCGCGCCAGTCGGAACCAGGTTTCCGCCGTGACCGCGTCGCCGTTGCGCCACGCCATCGTGGCGTAGATGCCTTGGTAAATGGCTTGGGTCAGGGGATGAGCGGCTTCGCCTTCCGCCGCGATGCGCGCCAACCGCAGGGCCTCGGTTCGGATTCCCCGTTCATGCCAGAGGAAGGCGGCGTAATGATGCGCGGCCAACAGATTGTCGCCCATGGCCACGGCACGGCGATAAATCTCCTCCCGCCCCTCCAGGTCAACCATGCCGGCGGCTTGGGCGAAGCTGGCGTAGTGGGCCAGGATGGTGGCGGTCGGCGTGCGCAGCAGCCGGCGAAAAATGGCGCGCGCCTCAACTCCACCGTCAGGGCGGTTTAGTAGGAATAGGGCGAAGTTCGCTTCCAATTCCGCCACGCCCGGCGGCTTCCGCGCGATCAGGGCGCGATAAGCCGACTCCACCGCCGCGTCATCGCCCCGGGCCTGGGCTTCGGCCGTCACGCGCGCCAAATCCCAGCCCCAGTCATAGGGCAATTCTGGCGTATTGGCGGCGATAGGGCGCAGCAGGGCCACCAGCCGGCGCCAACTGGTGAACCCGTAGTCGCGGGCCACATCGCGTTGCGCCTCGGCCAGCAAGGCTCCGGGTGCCGATTGGCGCAAATCCTTGAGGCGTCGCTTCGCCTCTTTGCGCAGATGGTCGAGATTGGGATGGGCGGGCAGCGCCCGCAGGGGGCTCTGCCGGGTGTCGCCGGGCGACGACCTATCGGTCATGACGGCCTTCCTTCCATGGGCCCGGAGTCCGCGATGATCGGGCAGGAAGTCAGGGATGGGAGGACGCTATCGACTGGGCTGAGCCCTTCACGCGGACCGTGGGCCTATCGACAGGCCCAGGATTCACGTTAGCAGTCCCTGTCAAGGAGGTCCACGGCGGGCTGGCTGATAGCGCTACCAGCTGCGGCGCAAAAAAATCAGCCGATGACCTGCAGGCCCCGGCGCTTGCGGTCGAAGGCGCAGCCGACCAGCAGGCGGGCCACCTTGCCGTCCAGGCCACCCAGGGGCAGCACCACCAGTTCGACGGCGGGAATGTTCATGGAAGGCGCGGCCGGCAGGCTGCGGGCCTGGGGCTGGCAGTTATCAGCGGCCCGGCGCAGCATTTGCGCGAAGGGCACGGTGTTGGGGGAGGGGGGCAGGTCCTCCAGCTGCAGGCCGGTGGATTCCCGACGCAGCCATAAAACATAGTCCGTTCCCACCCACTTCAGGGTGAAGGCCATCTGGTTGGGCGCCACGTCCACCAGCATCACGCCGCCGGGCGACATTGGAAGATCCACCACATCCACTTCGGACGTTTCGGGAAAGGCGCGATCACCGCGCATGATTTCCCAATAGTCGTGCAGGAGGCGCAAGTTGTTGCTTTGAATCTGCAAAGGGAATCGGGCGACCGTTGTCGCATTCCACATGGCTGGGCCAGTCATTTTTCGTCCCTATCCTTATATTCCACAGAGGCGCCACATATCGGCGTGGCCTTCTTCCTGTAAGGCCTGGATGGGGCGCAAAAAACGGCAACAACCCGTCCTCATCCCGGCGTGGAATGTGCGACGGCTGTTTTGGATCAGGCAAGTGAACCAGAGTGCCAGGTCCGTGGCGTTTCACAGAAGCCTGGTGGTAACCCCGGTGGGTTACTTTAAAACCACCTAGTAAAAAAACTGCCGGTAAGTCGATGACTTACCGGCGAGTTGAACAGGGAGGCTTCACGTCTGGGAGACGTTGGGCCCGAAGGCCCACTCCAGGACGGGCATCCTGGAGGAAACATCGGATGCTGCGTCGCAACATCCGATGACCAGATATTTAATCTTTTGATGCCCCGTTTAAAGGGGTGATTAGCCGTCTCAGCTATGCGGTAGGCGCATGCGTCGCGGGGAAAGTTTCCGCGACCTTCTTGACCAGGAAGTCGCGGAAGACCGCGATGCGCTTGGAGTGGCGCAGTTCCTCGGCATAAACGAAGTAGGCGTCGATGCGCGGCCCGGTCACGTCCGGCAGGATGCGCACGAGGTCAGGGTTGCTTTCGGAGATGATGTAGTCGGGGATGGCCGCGATGCCCAGACCGCTCTCCACCGCCTTGTACAGGGCGTACAGGCTGTTGACGCGGAAGATGGTGTCACGCTCGCCACCGGGCGGGTCGCCCAGCGCCAGGAGCCAGTTGATGTTGGGCACCGGCGCCTTGGCGTCGGACGGATAGGCGATGAGGTCGTGCTTCTGCAGTTCCTCAACCGTTTCCGGCGTGCCGCGCTTTTCCAGATAGGTGCGGTGACCATAGAGGTGCGTACGCACCGTCATCAGGTGGCGCTGGATCAGGTCGGGCTGGCGCGGCGGCACCATGCGGATGGCGATGTCCGCCTCACGCATGGACAGGTCCAGCTCGTTATCGTCCAGCAGCAGGGTCAGCTGCACGTCCGGATAGATCGACAGGAATTCCCGGATGCGGGGCGTCAGCCACGTGGAGCCAAAGGCGACCGTGGTGGTCACCTTCAACGGGCCCTTGGGATGTTCCTTGCTTTCCGAGAGCATCGCCTCTGTCATCGACAGCTTGGCGAACACCTCGCGGGCGGTGCGGTACAGCAGCTCACCCTGTTCTGTGAGGATCAGGCCGCGGGCATGGCGATGAAACAGCGGCACATGGAGGCTTTCCTCCAGCGCGCTGATCTGCCGGCTGACGGCCGATTGGCTGAGGTTCAGGGTCTCGCCAGCATGCGTGAAGCTGCCGGCCTCCGCCACCGCGTGGAAAACGCGAAGCTTGTCCCAGTCCATTCCCGGTCCTTATGCGTCAAAGACGTTGCGGCCCCGCAGGGCGGGACCGTCGGAAATGACGGCCTCAAGCGGGCCGCCATGCAAAGAATATATACCCAGCTTGTCCGGGACGCTACCGATTGTGGGTGTCCACACGGTTAGGCCATAGACTGATAAGGCATTTTAGCCCCATAGCGTGCCGTTTTGGCAACGCCCAACCGTTCATCCCCTGAACGGATACCATACACCGGTACAAAGAAGGCCGCCGCCATACCAGGGCGCGGCGCCCTTCCCCCTGACTCGGAAGCCTGGGTGGCGGTCAGTGGCCGCCGAGGAAGCGCTCGGCTTCCAGCGCGGCCATGCAGCCCATGCCCGCGGCGGTGACCGCCTGGCGGAAGACCTTGTCCTTCACGTCACCGGCGGCGAACACGCCCGGCACGTTGGTGCGGGTGCTGTCCGGGGCGGTGACGACATAGCCTTCGTCGTCCATCTCCACATGCCCCTTGAAGATGGCGGTGGCCGGGTCGTGGCCGATGGCGACGAACACGCCGTCCAGCGCCAGCTCCCGCCCTTCGCCGGTGACGGTGTTGGTCAGGGCCAGGCCGGTGACCTGCTTGGGGTTGTTGATGTCGAAGCCGCCGTCGGCGGCCCCGCCCTTGCCCAGCACCCGCTCGACCTTGTGGTTCCACAGCACCTCGATCTTCGGGTTGGCGAAGACGCGGTCGTGCAGGATCTTCTCGCCGCGGAAGCTGTCACGGCGATGGATCAGGGTGACCTTGGCGGCGTGGTGGGTCAGGTAAAGCGCCTCTTCCAGCGCGGTGTTGCCGCCGCCGATGACCGCGACCTCCTTGCCCCGGAAGAAGAAGCCGTCACAGGTGGCGCAGGCCGACACGCCGGCGCCCTGGAACTCCTGCTCGCCGGGCACGCTCAGCCAGCGCGCCTGGGCGCCGGTGGCGATGATGACGGTGTCGGCCACGAACTCGTCGCCGCTGTCGGCCTTGCAGACGAAGGGGCGCTGGCTGAAGTCGACGGAGGTGATGACGTCGTACACCAGGGTGGTGCCCACATGCTCCGCCTGCTGACGCATCTGTTCCATCAGGTCGGGACCCTGAACCGCCTGGGCGAAGCCCGGGTAGTTCTCCACCTCCGTGGTGATCATCAGCTGGCCGCCCGGCTGCATGCCCTGAACCAGGATGGGCTGGAGGTTGGCGCGGGCGGCGTAGATGCCGGCGGTGTAACCGGCGGGGCCGCCGCCGATGATCAGGACCTTGGTGCGATGGGTGGTCATGGAAACTGTTCCTGGCCGGGGAGGGGACCCCCTTCATTGGGGGCCGGGCCCTCGCCGCCCTCTAGATATGGTGGGACAGGCGCGGAAGTTCACGTCGAGGCGGACGATAGCGGCAAGCGGCCCGACGCTCAACGGCAGACGTCACAGAGAGGGCCGCGCAGCCTTGCTTCCGCATCGGGGCGGCTGGGCTTGGACGTGCGGCCATTCCCCCATGGCGGCGGGCGCCATCATGCACTACATCAGGGGGATGGGTTTTGTGGACGAACTGTGGGATGCGGCGGTGATGGGCGGTTTCAGGAAATGGATGGCGGCTTTCTTGGCGCTGGCCGGCCTGGCGGGCGGTCCGGCGCTGGCCGCCCCGGTCAAGACCGAGCATACCCTCAGCCAACTGGTGGCCGAGGGGCCCGCCGTTCCCGGCCAGCCGCTGTGGGTGGCGATGGACCAGACGTTGCAGGACGGCTGGCACACCTATTGGATCAATCCCGGCGACTCGGGCCTGCCTACGGAGGTCACTTGGACCCTGCCGGCGGGCTGGTCGGCGGGGCCACTGACCTTCCCGGCCCCGCATCGCTTCACCACCGGGCCGCTGGTCAACTACGGCTATGAGAAGGCCACGCGCATCCTGGCGCGCCTGGATGTGCCGGCCGATGCCAAGCCCGGCGAAACCGTCACCCTGACCGCCGCCGCCAACTGGCTGATCTGTGCCGATGTCTGCGTGCCCGAGGACGCTACCCTGACCCTGGACGTGCCGGTCGCCGCCAGTGGCACCGCCGACCCGGCCGTGGCGTCCCTGTTCGCGGAGGCGCGGGCGGCCCTGCCGGTGCCCAGCCCCTATGCCGCCAGCGTCAGCAGCACCAAGACCGCCGTCACCCTGCGCCTGGCCGCCCCAGGCCTGACCGAGGCCCAGGTCAAGGACGCCTACTTCTTCGCCGAGAATCCCGATTTGGTCGAGGCCGGCGCGCCGCAGCCGCTATCCGTCACCAAGGATGGCCTGACGCTGACCCTGAAGCCCACGGGCCGCGCCAAGCCCGGCCCGGTGAACGGCATCCTGGAGGTGACGGAACTGGTGAACGGCCAGCCCACCACCCAGGCGCTGGCCATCGCCCTTCCCGCCGAGGGCGCAGCGGCGACGCCGGCGGGTGGGACAGCGGCCCCGGCCACCTCTGCCGACGGTGCCGCCCTGCCCCTGTGGCAGGCGGTGCTGTTCGCGTGCCTGGGCGGCATGGTCCTGAACCTGATGCCCTGTGTCTTCCCCGTGCTGTCGATGAAGGCCATGGCCCTGGTGCGTCACCAGGGCGCCCACGCCCGCCTGCACGGCCTGGTCTATACCGCCGGCGTCCTGGCCTGCTTCGCCGCCATCGCCATCGTGCTGATGGCCCTGCGCGCCGGGGGGCAGGAGATCGGCTGGGGCTTCCAGCTGCAGTCGCCCCTGGTGGTGGCCGTCTTGGCCTACGTCATGTTGCTGCTGGGCCTCAGCATGTCCGGCGTCTTCACCGTGGGCGACCAGTTCATGGGCGCCGGCCAGGGGCTGACCCAGGGTGACGGCTATGCCGCTTCCTTCTTCACCGGCGTGCTGGCCTCCGTCGTCGCCACGCCGTGCACGGCGCCCTTCATGGGGGCGGCCGTGGGCTATGCCCTGGTCCAGCCCTGGTATGTGGCGCTGGCCGTCTTCCTGGCCCTGGGTTTCGGCATGGCCTTGCCCTTCCTGGCGCTGGCCTGCAGCCCCTGGCTGCTGCGCCACCTGCCCAAGCCCGGCGCGTGGATGGAGCGGCTGAAGCAGGTGCTGGCCTTCCCCCTCTATGGTTCCGCCGCCTGGCTGGTCTGGGTGTTCGCGGTGCAGGTTGGGGCGCCGGGCATGACCGGCATCCTGGTCGGCCTGGTGTTGGTGGGCTTCGCCGCCTGGCTCTATGGCGTCACCCATTACAGCGAGGGCTGGGCCCGGCGCGGCGGTGCCGTGGCGGCCCTGCTGGCCTTGGGCCTGGCGGTCGCGGCGGTGGTGCCCCAGGCCGGTGGCGGCGTCGCGTCCGCCGCGTCCGCCGGCGGCCCCTCGGGCAAGGCCGTGGCCATGACGGACGGGTTCGAGGCCTTCTCCCCCGCCACCCTGGACAAGCTGCGGGCCGATGGCCGCCCGGTGCTGGTGGACTTCACCGCCGCCTGGTGCATCACCTGCCTGGTGAATGAGCGCGTCGCCCTGTCCAGCGACACGGTGCACGCCGCGTTCAAGGCCCACAACGTGGCCCTGCTCAAGGGCGACTGGACCAACCGGGATGCCGAGATCACCCGCGTGCTGCAGGCGCACGGCCGCAGCGGCGTACCCCTCTACCTGTTCTACCGCCCCGGCCAGGCGGAGGCCGACGTGTGGCCGCAGATCCTGACCGAGGCCCAGGTGCTGGAGGCGGTGGGCAGCCTGCCCAAGCAAAGCGCCAGCGCCCAGTAACATCCCGGTGCGTCAATGGGAAAAGGGCCGACGGAGCGATCCGCCGGCCCTTTTCCTTACTGGGGGCTCCCCGTCACATCCGGCGCTGCCACCGCCGCGGGCTGCGACTGGTGTGGAAAAAGGCGATCACCTGCACGGTATCACCCGCGAGCCGGTAGACGACAAGGTATGGAAAGTCCCGGAGCCGGGCACGGCGGGTGTCCGCAATCGCTGCCGGGAAGCGCAAAGGACCGGCGGCGATCCGTTTGCGCGTATCGGTAAAGGCTGCACGAAGGCGTTTATCGAGACCGGGCGCCTGCTGCCGATACCATTCAATCGCTTCGATGTATTCAGCCTGCGCCTGAGGTGTGAGGATCACCCGCATTACGGAAAGCGGCGGTCAAGCTCCGCCTCCAAGGCGTCAGCATCGATGCCGTGACGGATATCGTCATCCAGCGTATCAAGCCGTCGCTTGATTTCGGCGTTTTGCGCTTCGGTCAGGGGAATCGCGTCGGCCTCAATGCTTTCCCAAATCTCGCCAATAAGGGAGAGCTTCTCGGCGGGCGTCATGTGGCTATAGTCGATCGTGGCCATGTCCAAATGCTCCCAGCGGTGGGCAGAAGCGGAGTGGATGCAGGCATTAGACACCCAAGCTGAAACAAGGCGCAACCGTGCGGCTTGCTCGCAACGCTACCCCCCACCCTCAGAACCCGAACATGTGATCCAGCGCGAAAGCCCCCTGGGCACCCTCGCGGATCAGGCCGTGATAGCCGAACAGGCGGCAGGTGGTGTCGCGGATCAGGACATAGGCGTCGCGGCCGGCCTGTTTGATCTCACCGCTGGTGAAGGTCTGGCCCACGCGGAAGTGGAAGCTGCCGGAGCAGGCGATGGCGACCATGCGGCGGGCGATCTCCTCCCCGTCCTTGGTCATCAGGATCAGGGCGGTGTTGGAGCGGGTGTTCCAGGGGGTGCTGGCGGGGTAGATCAGGTGGCACAGCGTGTCCACGTCCGCCGCCATGCCGGTGCGCAGGAACAACCGCGTGGACAGGCCCGGTGCCCGGCCGGAATAGGATTGCGGCTCGTTCTTGTAGGTCAGCACCGTGTTGAACATGTGGGCGCCGAAGCTGGTCTCCGCGGCATGGCCGCTGACACCGTCCTCATAGCGGAACAGGGCGTGCAGCCAGCCATCGGCGTCGTTCTCGCCGGCGGCGAAGTCGTAGATCAGCTCCAGATGGCCATAACCCGAAGGCAGGCTCTTGCCGTCCAGGATGTCGGCCGCCTCGAACACCGTCTCATGGTCGCGCGGCAGGCGGCCCAGGTCGCGGCGCGCCACCTCCGTGCCGTCGGCGTCATAGACGATGGCGGTCAGCGGCAGGTGGCTTTGCGTCGTGCCCATGGGGGTGGGCAGGGCGATGGTGCGGAAGCGGCCGGCCGGGAAGATGGGGGCGGGCAGGATGAAGCCCTTGCCCATCAGGTTGGTCAGGGTGGCCAGCTTGGGGTCCGGCTTCAGGTCCACGCGCTCCACGTTCGGGTGGGCGATGCGGTGGCGGGTGGCGCCGGCGGCATCGGTGCGGATGACCTCATAGCGCGGGCGGACGAAATGCTTGCCGGCGCGGATCTCCACCTGCTGCGGCCAGCGGGCGTCGGGCAGCAGGCTGGCCACGTCCAGGGCATAGGTGGCGTAGGGCGGGACCTCGCGGTCCAGCGCCACGGCCGTGTCGTGGCCCATCAGGTTCAGGGCGACGGCGCCGGCGGGGATGGGGCAGGGGTGGCTGTTCTGCACCCACAGGATCACCCGTTCATCCGCGCGCGGGGCGGGCAATCCCGCATAGAAGTCCGACGGCCAGGCGTTGGCGTCGTGGGTGCAGGACAGGGTGTCGGCGGCGTCGCCGTAGGTGTCCAGCGCGTACTTCACCACATCGTGGCCGGCGGCCCCCACCACATGGATGAACAGCTGGCCGGTGAAGTCGGCCAAATCGAACTTCCGGCGCACGGCGGCGCTGTCGATGACCACGGTGCCGTCGGCGCCCGGCAGCTCCTGCGTCCAGCGGGCCAGCACCTGGCCGTCCTCGCCGAACAGGCAGAGCCATAGATAGGGCTCGGCGGCGCCATAGCTGGACCAGTAGTTGGCGGTCACCACCCGGGTGTGGTGGCCGGCGCTATCGCGGAAGAAGGCGTAGTTGGTGGCGAAGTTCAGCGGCGCCAGGTAGGTGCGGCGGTCCGTCAGCAACTCCTCCGGCAGCTTCAGCGGGTCCAGGGAATAGACCTTGGCGCCGGCGGGGATCAGGTGCCGGATGTGGGCCACCAGCCGGTCGGCATCGAAGGCGGCCACGAACACGGCGTCCACGGCGGTGCCGGCCAGGGCGGTGACCGGCTGCGCCGGGCGGCCCAGTAGCGGCTGGCCGATCTTGGCCACGTCCTGGGCGTAGACCGCCACCACGTCGACACCGGTGAGGTGGTGGATCTCGTCGAACGGCTCCAGCATGTTCAGCGGGTCGTACACGGCGACCCGGCCGGCCGCCCGCAGATCGGCCAGCAGCGCCTGCGCCGGTTCCGCCGCCAGCGGGTGGCCTATGGCCTTGAAGTAGCTGCTGCCGCCGGTGACGTTGCTGAAGGTTTCGATCTTGAGGGGCATGGACGGGTCCAAATGACGAGGGGACCGCCGGCCCTTGAGCCGGCCGGCGGTGACGCATCAGGGCGTTATACGGTCAGACGCGCCGTTTTCACAGATTCAGCGGAAGGGGTTCAGCCGCTTCATCTTGGCCGATAAGGCGTGGCGGAACTGTTCCCGCTTCACCACGCCGTCGTCCTGCACCCAGTTCAACTGGATGACCCGGCGGGGGCCGACGAAGCTGGTGTGCCCGTGCCAGGCGGTGGGGCCGTTGACGAAGGCCAGCAGGGTGCCCTCGGCCGGCGGAATCTCGGCCACCGCGTTGTCCAGGCTCTCCGGCCCGCGCAGCAGGCGCAGGCGGCCATCGGCGGTTTCCCAGGCCGGGTTCATGTAGATCAGCACGGTGATGATCTTGCTCTTGCTGTCGACATGGATTTGGCCGTCCTGAGCCTTGGCCCGGCCGCGCACGGTCACCATGGTCGGATGGCCGGTCAGGTCGATGCCGAATTTCTCCTCGAACGCCGCCGTCATGGCCGGTCCCTGGATTTCCTCCAGCAGGGCGGCGAAGGCGGGGCCGAAGCTCAGTTCCCGCGCGGGGAAGCTGCCCGGCTGCGCGATCTCCGGAAAGTCGCGGTGGATGGCCTCGCGCACCTCCGCCCGGACGAAGCCGGGGATGATGACATGGGCGAAGGGGTTGTGGTCCACCGGCTTGGCGCGGAACGCGTCCAGGTCGATGGCCCGGCCGGGATCGGTCGTCCGGTTGGCCGGGGTGGCGCCAAGGGGGGCGGATGAGGGGGAGGAGGTGCCGATCATCGTGCTGCTTCTTTTAGGCTGGCGCCCAGCGGGCCGAAAGGGGACGGTACTTTAGAATCGTTCTTGATGAGATGGGTTCGCAAATACCGCACCCCAGATGGGGTGGCGATGCATCGGGGTCAATGACTGCCCGCCACATCGGGAAAGGACGGCCAGGGATACACACATCATAGCACAGGCCGTGCCCGTGCGTCCCGTCGGGGCCCTAATGCCGGGCGGCCATGCGTCGCACCACCTCGGCCGCTACGCGCGGCGTGTCGTCCAGCGGCGCCGGCGTCCAATCCTCGACAACGCCGGTGAAGGGGCGGGTGACCCCGCGTTCCACCATGAGCGCGTGGAAGCGGTCGAACTTCGCCGACGTGCCCTCCAGCCCGATGACGTAGGTGGGTTTGCCGGTGCTGGCCGCTTCCGACACCATGGACACGCTGTCGCCGGTGCACAGCACGGCGTCGGCCAGGCCCAGATAGCCGAAATAGGGGTTGGGACCCGTGCCGTCCCAGACCACGGCCGCGTTCGGGGGCAGATCCGGGCCGGCCAGGCGGTGGCGCAGGACCGCTTCGTTCTCCGCCCCCGTGCGGCGGGAAGGGGTCACCATCAGGCCCATCCCTCGGCGCGCCAGGTCGGCCAGCCGGTCCGCCAGTTGCGCCGTCACCGCTGGTGTCAGCTGATAGACGCCATTGGAACCGCCGACCAGCACGGCGACACGCGGCCGGGGCAGGTGGTCCAGCTGGGGGGCGAACCGTGCCGCCTCCGTCGCCAGGCGCGCCGTCGTCACGCGGTGCAGGGCCCCCAGGCTTTCCACCACGTTGGGTCCGACCTTGCGGTCATGCGCCGGCATGACCACCAGATCCAGCAGGCCGAAGGGCACGCCGGGGTTCTGGATATGGACGCAGAAGGTGTGGCCGCCGCTTCGGCGGCGGATCGCCAGGGCCGCCCCCACCGCCTGCCGGCCCGAGGTGATCAGCAGATCGGGCCAGGGTGGCGCCAGGGGATCGGAGTCGGGCGCCAGACTGCCGTCCAGGCTCAGCGGCAGATAGGGGCTGAGCTGCCGCCAGGGTGTCTTCAGGTGGATGCGCTTGACCACCGGGGTCGCGCCCACCGCCTCCGCCAGGCCCAGGCACTGGTTTTCCATGCCGGCCTTGCCGTCGGATAAAACCCAGCAGGTGGGCGGGGTTGCGGGCGTCGGGGTGGGGGCGGCGGCCGATGCCGCCAAGGGGCTCTGGGCGTTCATGCCGGCACTGTAGCGCGCATCGCAAAAGGATGGGACCGTTTCGCGCGCAACAATCTTTCTTGCCTGGGGGCGCACGGCATTCTATGTAATATCCTTTCCACCCCACCCCTCCCGGGAGCACAAGACAATACCATGCGGCGGGTCAAACTCGACCGAATTGATCGGCGTATCCTGCGCGACTTGCAGGCGGACGGCCGAATGACGAACGTGGAACTTGCCCGGCGGGCCGGCATTTCTGCGCCCCCTTGCCTGCGGCGCGTCCGCGCGCTGGAAGAGGCTGGCTTCATCCGGGGCTACCATGCGGACATCAACCCCGAGGCCCTGGGCTTCGGCGTGACCGTGTTCGCCCAGGTCGGCCTGTCCTCCCAGGCGGAGGCGGATCTGAAGAAATTCGAAGGCATGGTCAACAGCTGGCCCGAGGTTCGGGAATGCAGCATGCTGGCCGGCGAAACCGACTTTCTGTTGAAGATCGTGGCCGCCGACTGGGACAGCTACCAGCGCTTCCTGACCACGAAGCTGACCGCGGCCCCCAACGTCAGCCACGTGAAGTCGGCCCTGGCCATCCGCCAGTCGAAATACACCCCCGGTGTTCCCATCGACGTGGATGTGGGCCCCGAGGTGCTGGAGGACGAGGAAGACGAGGAATAATCCCGTCTCCTTGTTGCTTATCCCCTTATCGCCATGAAGAAAGGCCCCCGCCGGACAACCGGCGGGGGCCTTTCTTTCAAGTGCCGTGACGGCGCTTCCGCGTCAGCGGAAGGCGATCTCGACGATCTCGTAGCTCTTTGAGCCGCCGGGCGTCGTCACTTCGACATTGTCGCCGACATGCTTGCCGATCAGCGCGCGGGCCAGCGGGCTGGTGATCGACAGGAAGCCGTTCTTGATGTCGCTCTCGTCCGCGCCGACGATCTGGTATGTGGACTCCTCATCGGTGTCCTCATCCGCGAGGCGGATGGTGGCACCGAACTTCACGGCGTTGCCGGTCAGCTTGCTGACGTCGATCACCTCGGCCCGGCTGATCTTGTCCTCAAGCTCCATGACACGCCCTTCGATGAAGCTCTGGCGTTCACGGGCGGCGTGGTATTCCGCGTTTTCCGACAGGTCGCCGTGTTCGCGCGCCTCGGCGATGGCCTTGATCACGGCCGGCCGCTCGATGACCTTCAAATGCTTCAGTTCTTCCTGGAGGCGGGTATAACCCGCAAACGTCATCGGGATTTTTTCCATAGCCTTCGATATTCCGTTACTCAGAACCCAGGGGCGTTGCCCCTGGGGCGAGCCCCGAGGGGCCGCATCGCGACAACGAGAAACCCTCCCGAGGGTGATCTTGATCCCGGGATGGCGGCCGGTCGGCCGTCATCCCCAGGTCGATCGATCACCCGCAGGTTAGTAAGTCCCGCTCAGATAGGACTGAAGCGGCGCAACCTCAAGGCTGCCGGTACGCAGCGCCGAGATGGCGTCCACGGCGGCGCGGGCACCCGCGACCGTCGTGTAATAGGGAATGTTATTGACGAGCGCGGTGCGGCGCAAGCTGAAGCTGTCGGAGACGGCTTGCGCCCCCTCGGTGGTGTTGAACACCAGCTGGACCTCACCGTCGATCATGGCGTCGACAATGTGGGGCTGGCCTTCCAGCACCTTGTTGATCTGGCTGACCGCGATGCCGGCCGCCGACAGCACCTTGGCGGTGCCGCAGGTGGCGACGATCTTGAAGCCCATATCGACCAGGCGACGAGCCACCGGAACCAGGGCCGGCTTGTCTCGTTCGCGAACCGAAATGAACACCGTGCCGGTGGTCGGCAGGGTCACGCCGGCGCCCAACTGGGCCTTGGCGAAAGCCATGGCGAAGTTGGGGTCCAGGCCCATGACCTCACCGGTGGAGCGCATCTCCGGCCCCAGCAGGATGTCGACGCCGGGGAAGCGGTTGAAGGGGAACACCGCCTCCTTCACCGCCGTGTGCGGCGGGAAGGCGCCACCCAGCTTGAAATCCGCCAGCTTTTCGCCGGCCATGACGCGGGCGGCGACCTTGGCGATGGCGGTGCCGGTCGCCTTGGCGACGAAGGGTACGGTGCGCGAGGCGCGCGGGTTCACTTCCAGGATGTAGATGTCCTGGCCAGCCGGGCCGGTGCCGTCGGGGTTCGCCTTGATGGCGAACTGGATGTTCATCAGCCCGACGACATTCAGGCCGTGGGCCAGCGCCTCGGCCTGGCGCTCCAGCTCGTCCACCACCGGCTTGGGCAGGGTGTAGGGGGGCAGGGCGCAGGCGCTGTCACCGGAATGGATGCCGGCTTCCTCGATGTGCTCCATCACGCCGGCGACATAGACCTGGGTGCCGTCGCAGACGGCGTCCACGTCCACCTCGATGGCGTCCTGCAGGTAGCTGTCGATCAGCACCGGGTTCTTGCCCGACACCTTCACGGCGTTGCCCATGTAGCGCTTCAGGCCGGCCTGGTCATGGACGATCTCCATGGCGCGGCCGCCCAGCACGTAGGACGGGCGGATGACGACGGGGAAGCCGATCTGCTCCGCCACCTTTTCCGCCTCTTCCAGCGACCGGGCCAGGCCGTTGGCCGGCTGGCGCAGGTTCAGCTTGTGCAGCAGCTGCTGGAAGCGCTCGCGGTCCTCGGCCAAGTCGATGGCGTCGGGGCTGGTGCCCAGGATGGGGATGCCAGCCTCTTCCAGGTCGCGGGCCAGCTTCAGCGGCGTCTGGCCGCCCAGCTGCACGATGACGCCCAGGACCTCACCATTGGCCTGCTCCGTCCGCACCAGCTCGATCACGTCCTCGGCCGTCAGCGGCTCGAAGTACAGGCGGTCGGCGGTGTCGTAGTCGGTGGAGACCGTCTCGGGGTTGCAGTTGACCATGATGGTCTCATAGCCGGCCTCGCGCAGGGCGTACACGGCATGGACGCAGCAATAGTCGAACTCGATGCCCTGGCCGATGCGGTTGGGACCGCCGCCCAGGATGACGACCTTCTTCTTGTCCGTCGGTTCGGACTCGCAGTCGCCGGGGACGCTGCCGTCACCCTCGTACGTGGAGTACATGTAGGGCGTCTTGCTGGCGAACTCGGCGGCGCAGGTGTCGATGCGCTTGAACACCGGGCGGATGCCCAAACCGCGGCGCGCGGCGGCCACGGCGGCCTCGGTGCTGCCGGTCAGGGTGGCCAGGCGGGCGTCGGAGAAGCCCTGGGCCTTCAGCGCGGCGAAATCGCGCTTGGTGAGGCCGCTCAGGCCGCCCTTCTGGACAGCGGCCTTCACCCCGGCCTCGGCCTTGATGATCCCTTCGATCTGGCGCAGGAACCACGGGTCGACGCGGCAGGCGGCGTGGATTTCCTCCACCGTCAGGCCGTGGCGGAAGGCCTGGGCGATGACCAGGATACGGTCGTGCGTGGGCTTGGACAGGGCCGCGCGAATCTTCAGCGGGTCGACCACGCCGGTGCCGCCGGTCAGGTCCACCTCATCGAAGCCGGTCAGGCCGGTCTCCATGGAGCGCAGGGCCTTCTGCACCGATTCGGCGAAGCTGCGGCCGATGGACATGGCCTCGCCCACCGACTTCATCGAGGTGGTCAGCAGGGCGTCGGCGCCGGGGAACTTCTCGAACGCGAAGCGCGGCATCTTGGTGACGACGTAGTCGATCGTCGGCTCGAAGCTGGCCGGCGTGGACCCGGTGATGTCGTTGTCCAACTCGTCCAGCGTGTAGCCCACGGCCAGCTTGGCGGCGATCTTGGCGATGGGGAAGCCGGTGGCCTTGGACGCCAGGGCGGACGACCGGCTGACGCGCGGGTTCATCTCGATGACGACGACGCGGCCGTTCTCCGGGTTCACGGCGAACTGGACGTTGGACCCGCCGGTGTCCACCCCGATCTCGCGTAGCACGGCGATCGAGGCGTTGCGCATCAGCTGGTATTCCTTGTCGGTCAGCGTCAGCGCGGGCGCCACGGTGACGCTGTCACCGGTGTGGATGCCCATGGGGTCGATGTTCTCGATGGAGCAGATGATGATGCAGTTGTCGCGGCAGTCGCGCACAACCTCCATCTCATACTCCTTCCAGCCCAGCACCGATTCCTCGACCAGCACCTCGCTCACCGGGCTGGCGCGCAGGCCGCCGCGGACGATCTCGATGTACTCCGCCTTGTTGTAGGCGATGCCGCCGCCGGTGCCGGCCAGGGTGAAGCTGGGGCGGATGATGGCGGGCAGGCCGACATAGGCCAGGGCGTCGGCGGCCTCGGCCTCCGACTTCACCATGCGGGACTTGGGGCTTTCCAGGCCGATCTTGTCCATGGCGTCGCGGAACAGCAGGCGGTCTTCCGCCTTCTCGATGACGTCGGCCTTGGCGCCGATCAGCTTGACCCCCAGCCGATCCAGCGTGCCGTCATGGAACAGCTTCAGCGCGGTGTTCAGCGCCGTCTGGCCGCCCATGGTGGGCAGCAGGGCGTCGGGACGCTCCTTCTCCAGGATCTTGGCGACGACGGCCGGGGTGATGGGCTCGACATACGTGGCGTCGGCCAGGCCCGGGTCGGTCATGATGGTGGCGGGGTTGGAGTTGACCAGGATGACCCGGTACCCCTCTTCCTTCAGCGCCTTGCACGCCTGCACACCGGAGTAATCGAATTCGCAAGCCTGGCCGATGATGATCGGGCCGGCGCCGATGATGCAGATGGACTTGATGTCTGTGCGTTTAGGCATGAGGGTCAGCCGCCATTTTTTTGAATTCTACCGCCCGGTCCGTCCGGCACCGCGGGGCGCTCCAGACTCCGGCCACACAAAACAATCCCCCGCCCTGGAGTGGTGGCGCGGGGGATTGTTCGGCTGAGCCGCTTATATAAAGGGGCGCCGCCCCGGGGGGAAGCGCTGCATATGGGGTGGGGGGGTGCGCCTACCGCAACCCCAAGGCCGAAACCAGGGCTTGATCCGCGTGGAACCAGGGGCTTAGGGGGCTTGGGGCGGTCCACCGGGAACCGGCGCCGTGCCGGCCGGGTCCTTGCCATAACCGCCGCCGGGGCCGTAGTACCAGGGCAGCAGCACATCCTGCCGCGCGGTGTAGACGGTGCAGCGCGCCGTGTCCTGCTTGTCGAAGAAATAGACCGTGCCCGCCTCGCGCTTGCGATCAGGGTCCACCAGGTTGATGGCCCAGGTGCCATAGGCCACGCCCAGCGGCGTCTCCTTGGTGCCGAAGGCGCGGTACAGCATGTTGACGCGCTGGGTGAAGCGGCCCCGGCGGCAGGCGTCCGACAGCTCCCGCGACACCGTCATCATGCGCGCCGCCGGCCCGGCGAAGGCGTAGACGATGCGCGATTGGGTATGAGGCGGCGGCAGGGGCAGGGCGACCGCCGGCGGCGGGCTGGGATCGTAGGGGCCCGCGCCCATGTGGCCCGGCTGGGGCTGGGCCAGTTTCATCGGGTCTTGCGACGGGGTGGGGCGCACCATCCACTGCGCCGGGCTGCCAGACACGGGCGTCATCTGCGGCATCGTCTGCGCACGGGCCATCGTGGCGACCAGAAAGGTCACCGTCATGATTGCCGGCAGAAGACAGGAATAGGCGCGCATCACTTGAGACTATCACCGATCGACCTTGGGCGGGAGTCGGTGCATCAAGTGATGGAAACTGTATTAGATGGATTTATTTAAAATTTTATCAGACTACATCAATCAACGCGACCGCAGATAGCGCGTCAGGAATCCGGCGACCTTCAGGCGGCGGGCCTCATCCAGGTTGACGAAGTTGATCTTGGCATCCTTGCCCACCACCGACGCGACCTGACCATCGCAGATGAAGGCGATGTTTTCCTTGCTGTCCTTGAACGCCACCTTCATGCGGAAGGTGGCCCCCTGGCCCAATCCGCCGGCGCCGGTGGCGGTAAAGCTGTTGGCCGCCATGTTGTTGATGGCATAGGTCTTCGAGTTGATGACGACGCTGGCGGCCAACGCCGGCACCTTCACCTTTTCAATCACGTCCTTTTTCAGGAAGTCGAACACGCCCATTATTGGCCTCACGCCGCTGTCAAACGAAATTTATAACAGCGGTTCGGAATTTTTACGAGGGGGTCGGGCGGGCGCAAAAGGTGAGGGCCGGTGAAGCTGGCTTCACCGGCCCTGCAACCCTAAACCCGTCAGTATTTCCGCCAGTATTGCGGCTTAACGGGCGGCGATGTTCTCGATGAACCGATCGAACAGGTAATGGCTGTCCTCCGGACCGGGACTCGCCTCCGGATGATATTGGACGGAGAACACCGGCTTGTCCTTCAGGCGGATGCCCTCGTTGCTGCCGTCGAACAGCGACACGTGGGTCACCTCCACCGTGTCCGGCAGGCTTTCCGGCAGCACGACGAAACCGTGGTTTTGGCTGGTGATCTCCACCCGGCCGGTGGCCAGGTCCTTCACGGGGTGGTTGGCGCCGCGATGACCCTTGTCCATCTTCGTGGTCTGGCCGCCCAGCGCCAGGGCCAGCAACTGGTGGCCCAGGCAGATGCCGAACAGGGGCAAGCCGCTGGCCACGATCTGCTGGATCATGGGCACGGCATAGGTGCCGGTGGCGGCCGGGTCGCCGGGGCCGTTGGACAGGAACACGCCGTCCGGCTTGTAGGCCAGGATCTCCTCCGCCGTGGCGGTGGCGGGCACCACCGTCACGCGGCAGCCGGCATTGGCCAGGCAGCGCAGGATGTTGCGCTTGGCGCCGAAATCGACGGCCACGACGTGGTGCTTGGGGGCGGTCTGGCGGCCATAGCCGCCGGCGATGGTCCAGGCGCTCTCATCCCAGGTGAAGGTCTGGCCGCAAGTCACGTCCTTGGCCAGGTCCATGCCTTCCAGGCCCGGCCACGCCTGGGCCTGCGCCACCAGGGCGTCCAGGTCGAACTTGCCATCCGGGGCGTGGGCGATGACGCCGTTGGGGGCGCCGCCGTCACGGATGCGGCGGGTCAGGGCGCGGGTGTCCAGGCCGCCCAGGCCCACCAGGCCGTGGCTTTTCAGCCAGGCGTCCAGGCCGCGCGTGGCGCGCCAGTTCGACGGCTCGGTGATGTCGGCGCGCAGGATCAGGCCGCGGGCCGCCGGGGTCACCGTCTCGATGTCCTCGTCGTTGGTGCCGACATTGCCGATGTGCGGGAAGGTGAAGGTGATGATCTGGCCGGCGTAGGACGGATCGGTCAGGATTTCCTGGTAGCCGGTCATTGAGGTGTTGAAGCAGACCTCGCCCACCGACTGGCCGGCGGCGCCGATGCCCTTGCCCCAATGGATGCTGCCGTCCGCCAGGACCAGCACGCCGGTGGCGCCCTCAGGCTGCGGGGGTCGGGTGGGGGCGGCTGCGGTCATCTCGTCAATCCATTCGCTGCGGGGCATATTCCGGACGGCGGTCGTGGCAACCGCCCTTGAACGTGCCCTCTCAATCTCTTCCGGTTCGACCTTGTGGGCGCGCGTCTAGGCGGGGCGGGAACCGCCCCCTGGAGCGCGGGCATGCCCCATGGGCCGCCCCAATATCGTCGGAAATTCTCTGTGACATAAAGAAGGCGGGCGGCCGGGTCAAGCGATGGCCCCCATGCTTGCGGCGCGGGGGCGCCTCCGTCATCTGGGCGCTGGCGCTCAAGGGATAGGGCGGTTAAGGTTCGTCCTTCCCCATTGATTGGCTTCCGTCCCGTGCGCGCCCCGAACCAGGGTCACCGGGTTGGATGCCGGTTGCCGTGATGCCTCTTGAGGAAGCCGACCCATGCTGCGCGAACGTTTCACCCAGGCCATGAAGGACGCCATGAAGGCGAAGGACGCGCAGACGCTGTCCGCCGTCCGGATGATCATGGCGGAACTGAAGAAGCGGGACATCGACGCGCGCCCCAAGGGCCAGATGGACGGCATCCCGGAGGCCGAGATCGGCAGCATGCTGCAGGGCATGGTGAAGCAGCGCCGTGAGTCGGTGGCCCTCTACCGCCAGGGCGGCCGTGAGGAGCTGGCCGCGCAGGAGGAGGCGGAGATCGCCGTCATCATGTCCTTCCTGCCCAAGCAGCTGACGGAGGAGGAAACCAAGGCCGCCGTCGCCCAGGCCGTGGCCGATACCGGCGCCGCCAGCGTGAAGGACATGGGCAAGGTCATGGCCGTGCTGAAGGACAAGTACACCGGGCAGATGGACTTCTCCAGCGTCGGCCCGCTGGTCAAGGCCGCCCTGAACGGCTGAGTCCCGGCCGGGGCCGGCGGCATGCGTCCGGCCCCTTCCGAGTCCTTGATTACTGATCAACCCAACATTTCCGGATCCGTCCACGTCCCATGGCCCTGCCGCCCCAATTCCTGGAAGAGCTGCGGAATCGGCTGACCCTGTCGGACGTGGTGATGCGGCGCGTGCGCCTGCAGCGGGCGGGGCGGGAGTTCCGCGCGCCTTGCCCCTTTCATAACGAAAAGACGCCCAGCTTCTACGTCAACGACCAGAAGGGCTTTTTCCACTGCTTCGGCTGCGGCGCCCATGGCGATGTCATCGGCTTCGTCATGCGCAACGACAATTTGTCGTTCATGGAGGCGGTGGAGGCGCTGGCGCCCGAGGCCGGGCTGACGGTGCCCAAGGCCAGCCCGCAGGAGCGGGAGCGGTTCGAACGCGAGAAGTCGTTGTACGACCTGGTGGAGCGTGCCACCCGCTGGTTCGAGGGCCAACTGCGCGCGCCGGTGGGACGCCACGGCCTGGCTTACCTGCGTGGCCGCGGCCTGGATGACGAGGCCATGGCCCGCTTCCGCCTGGGATATGCCCCCAGCGATGGCGCCGGCCTGCGGGCGGAACTGGTCACCGCCGGCTATACCGAGGCCGACATGGTGGAGGCCGGCCTGTTCAAGCGGCCGGACGACGGCCGCGCGCCCTTCCCCTTTTTCCGCAACCGGGTGCTGTTCCCCGTCACCGACCGGCGGGGCCGCGTGGTGGCCTTCGGTGGCCGCATCCTGGAGGGGGAGGGGCCGAAGTACATCAATTCCGCCGAGAACCCCCTGTTCCACAAGGGCGACATCCTCTACGGCATGAGCCGGGCGCGCCAGGCGGCGGCGGACGGCAAGCCGGTGATCGTCACCGAAGGCTACATGGATGTCATCGCCAGCGTCATGGCGGGGTTCGAGGGCGCGGTGGCGCCGCTGGGCACGGCGCTGACGGAGACGCAGATCCAGGCCTTGTGGAAACTGGCGCCCGAGGGGCAGCGCATGCCCATCCTGTGCTTCGACGGCGACAACGCCGGCCGGCGCGCCGCCTTCCGTGCGGTGGAGCGTGTGCTGCCTCTGCTGATGCCCGACCATTCCGTGCGTGTCGCCTTCATGCCGGAGAAGGAGGACCCCGACAGCCTGATCCGTGCCGGCGGCGCCGCGGCCTTCCAGGCGGTGCTGGACCGCGCCCGTCCCCTGACGGACGTGCTGTGGGACATGGAGGCGGCGGAGCGCGACCTGGCCCAGCCCGACGCCCAGGCCGGCATGCAGGCGGCCCTGGAGGCGCAGTTGGAGCGCATTCCCGACGCCCGGGTGCGCAACGCCTATCACCGTGCCTTCAAGGATCGCCTGTACCAGTTGGGCCGTCCCGCGCGCCCGGCGTTCCAGCCGGGGGCGGGGGCAGGCTTCACGCGCGGGCAGCGCCCCGGCGCCCCGCCTTTCCCGGTGGCGCGGCAGTGGGACAAGCGTTTCCGCGCCCGTGTCGAGATCGGGTCGGCGCGCTGGCGTGAGCGGCTGCTGCTGGCCGTGGTGCTGAACCATCCCGTGCTGTTCGAGACGCTGGGCGAGACGCTGGCCATGATCAGTTTCGCCACCGAAGGGTTGGAACGGCTGCGCCAGGCCCTGGTCGAATGCCTGTCCCACGATTCGGGACTTGACGCGGCGGGTTTGCGACGCCACTTGTCAGCGTGCGGCTTTGCCGATGAGCTGGATGAAACGTTGGGGGCGGACCTGCCCTCCTACGCCCGTCCGGAGGCGACGCCCGAGTCCGCCCGGGCGGGCTGGCAGGAGGTTTGGCTCAATTCCCAGGAATTGGTGTTCCAGACCGAGTTGCGCGAGGCGGAGCGGCGCCTGGCCGAGGATCCGAGCGAGGAGACCCTGGCCCGGCTGATGGCCCTTAAACGGGAAGAGTTGATACGCCGGGGCCATGCCCTGGATCCGGAGGGTGAGGGCGTCTGACGCCGCCACCCGAGGAACGTTTGATGTTGGCGCTGGGGAGCGACGATTACGCGAAAAGGCGATGCGGGTCCGGCCTGGACGGACGGTTAGGGATGTTGAGGGGGTGGCGTTACCGGGGATTTTGTCCGGTGCGGCGCCTTTTTTTCGTCCCAAGCCCTGTTTTTGGTGGGAACGCGCGCTTTCTTTGGGTATCGGGTGTCCGCGGTATTGGCAGTGCCGGTTTCGTCGCCCTGGTCGCGGCGATCCGGTGCCGACGGGCTCAGGCCCCGGTTTCGAGTAAAGGGCCTGGTTTGGAGTAAAGGGTATGGGCCGGCGCCCATGAAGGCCGGCTGTCAGGGTTGAACCGGCGTTCAGTTGGTTTGCATTTCAGTTAGTCGGGGACATTGAGCGAATGGCCACGAAAGCAGCGCAGAGTGCGGACGTTTCCGAGGCGCGTGAGGAACAGTTGGACGGCCCGCTGATGGACGGCATGGGCCTCGCCTTCAAGAAGATGATCCAGCGCGGCAAGGAGCGGGGGTTCGTCACCATTGACGAACTGAACGCGGCCGTGCCCCCCGACCAGTCCTCCTCCGAGCAGATCGAGGACACGATGGCCATGCTCAATGAGATGGGCATCAACGTCATCGAATCGGAGGAGCAGGACTCCGAGGCCAGCGGTGAAGGCGGCGGCGACGGTGAAGGCCGCGTCTCCGGCAACCTGGACGATGACGACATCGGCCGCACCGACGACCCCGTGCGCATGTACCTGCGCGAGATGGGCTCGGTGGAGCTGCTGTCGCGCGAGGGCGAAATTGCCATCGCCAAGCGCATCGAGGCCGGTCGCGAGATGATGATCGGCGCGATCTGCGAATCGCCCCTGACCATCCGCGCCATCATCCAGTGGCATGAGGCCCTGAATGAAGGGAAGATGCTGCTGCGCGACATCATCGACCTGGATGCGACCTATGGCGTCGACCCGGAGTCCGGTGAGCTGACCGAAGCCGTGCTGGGCGCCGAAGAGGCCCCGCGCGAGGAAGGCGCCGCCGAGGGTGGCGAGGGCGCCGGCGACGGTGAGGGTGGTGAGCGTCCCGAAGGCGCCGAGGGTGGTGAACCCGGTGAGGGCGGCGAGGAGGAGGGCGGCATTTCCCTGGCCGCCATGGAGGCCGAGCTGAAGCCCATGGTGCTGGAGACCTTCCAGACCATCGAGGACACCTACGAGAAGCTGCACAAGATGCAGGAGCTGCGGCTGGCGGCCATCCAGCGCGGCGAGGATCCGGGCAAGGCCCAGGACAAGAAGTACGACAAGCTGAAGGCCGAGCTGACCGAGCTGGTCAACTCCGTGCGTCTGAACAACAGCCGCATCGAAGCCCTGGTCGAGCAGCTGTACGGCATGAACCGCCGCCTCATGGGCTTCGAGGGCAAGCTGCTGCGCCTGGCGACCGACTGCAAGGTGAAGCGCGAGGACTTCCTGCACCACTACTACGGTTCCGAGCTGGATCCGAACTGGCTGGACCGGGTGAAGGGCAATTCCAAGGCCTGGGCCAAGTTCGCGGAGCGCAGCGCCAACGAGATCGTGAAGGTCCGCGAGGGCATCAACGAGATCGCGGAAGGCGTGCGCCTGCCCATCGGCGAATTCCGCCGCATCGTCTCCACGGTTCAGAAGGGCGAGAAGGAAGCCAGCCGCGCCAAGAAGGAAATGGTGGAGGCCAACCTGCGCCTCGTCATCTCCATCGCCAAGAAGTACACCAACCGCGGCCTGCAGTTCCTGGACCTTATCCAGGAGGGCAACATCGGCCTGATGAAGGCCGTTGATAAGTTCGAATACCGCCGCGGCTATAAGTTCTCGACCTACGCCACCTGGTGGATTCGCCAGGCCATCACCCGGTCCATCGCCGACCAGGCCCGCACCATCCGCATCCCCGTGCACATGATCGAGACGATCAACAAGCTGGTGCGCACCTCGCGCCAGATGCTGCACGAGATCGGCCGCGAGCCGACGCCGGAGGAATTGGCCGAGCGGCTGATGATGCCGCTGGAGAAGGTCCGCAAGGTCCTGAAGATCGCCAAGGAGCCGATCAGCCTCGAGACGCCGATCGGCGACGAGGAAGACAGCCACTTGGGCGATTTCATCGAGGACAAGAACGCCGTCCTGCCGCTGGACGCCGCCATCCAGGCGAACCTGCGCGAGACGACCACCCGCGTCCTGGCCTCGCTGACCCCGCGTGAGGAGCGCGTGCTGCGCATGCGCTTCGGCATCGGCATGAACACCGACCACACCCTGGAAGAGGTGGGCCAGCAGTTCAGCGTGACCCGCGAGCGTATCCGCCAGATCGAGGCGAAGGCGCTGCGCAAGCTGAAGCACCCGTCCCGCTCGCGCAAGCTGCGCAGCTTCCTGGACACCTGATCCCCACCGGGGTTGGGTATTGAGTGACGAAAAGGGCGGCTCCCACCGGGGCCGCCCTTTTGTTTGGGCCATCTTGTCGCCAGATATCTTTGTAGCTACATTTATGTAGCTACAAAGAGGGGCTGGATGCCTTGCGCTGGACATGGGATCCAAAGAAGGCCGAGGCCAATTTTCGGAAGCACAAGGTCGGATTCGAACTGGCCGCCCTGGCGCTTGATGATCCCTATGCCTTGACCATGGAAGATCCTTATCCCGATGAGGAACGCTGGGACACCGTGTGCTCTGTGGTCAAAGGCGCTGCGGATCTGATTTTGTTCGTGGTTCACACCCTTCCCGATGATGGGGGAGGGGCTGCCGGCCGGATCATTAGCGCCAGAAAGGCGACGGCAAGGGAAAGGGCTGATTATGAAGCTGGCTGAGAAGCGGGCGATCTTCAGGGCGCGCAGGCGGCGCGAATCTGCCGCTGGTCTGTCCCCTGAATTGGAAGCGCAGATTAAGGCCCTGGTCGCGATGCCGGATGAGGAAATCGACACGGTCGACATTCCGGAACGGACCGACTGGACTGGCGCGCAACGAGGCATGTTCCGGCCAGTGAAGCAGCAACTGACCCTGCGCCTGGATGCGGATTTGATTGCCTGGTTCCGCAAGCATCCCCAAGGGCGGGGCTATCAAAGCCGTATCAATCAAGCCCTGCGGGAATATGTGGACCGCCATGAGGACTGATCGGGGGCGCGTGGTCGTCCCAGGCATGGTCCTTGGAAAGATTGTGTAGGAACCGGCCCCACATGCTGGAACGGGAAATAAGTCACCTGAGATAGCCAGTGGAGAGCACAGTATGCGCGTGTCAGCGGCGTATGGAATGGTGGTGTGTTGCTTCCTGATCCTGATGCCCTGGTCCTCACGCGCGGCATCTGGTACCGCAGCCAATAGCCGCGCTTTCCTCAAGGATATTGTTGATATCTGTCGTCACGATCTGGCGGACTACCCCTCTGTGCTCGCCTCCATTGGTGTCAGCCCGGTTAGGATCGCGGCCTTCGATGCCGATCTCGGCAGGGGGGCTCCCGTGGCTGACTTCGATTTCGGCGGCACCAAATATCCGGCCGTGGTCAAGGTTCGCTATTGGGCCGCTCCGCCCAATGCTCGCCTCGGTTCCCACGATTTCCACCGAGCGGACGCCGATTTGACCCTGACGATTAATAACCGTGCGATGTGTCTTAAGGTGCGGGATATCGGATCAGTGTTGCCTATGGCGTTAGAGGGCCATGGGCTGAGCCTTTCTCCCCATGCGACGCGGCGGCTTCGTACGGAATACAAATGCGACTACACGTTAGACAAGCAAACGGCACTTCTGGTGCAGTCTTGGGAGGTCACTCCCGAGGGATGCGTAGGGGCGATTAGGCTTGTTCAATGGAGTTAAGGGCCTCCGCCGCTTACTCCAGCAGCATGTCCGCCAGGTTCTTCTTCTTCGCCGCCGCCGGCGCCTTGGCCTTCTTCGGCGCCTTGGCCGGCGCGCGCAGGGCGGCGTCGACGGCCAGGCGGGCCCAGCGCAGCAGTTCGTCCGGCTCGTCCAAGGCGCCTTCGGGCGGCGTGTAATAACCCAGCGAGCGGTGGGGCTTGTCGGCCCAGGGGGCGAAGCGGATGCAGCCGGCGGCCTCGAACGTGGCCTGGCTGATGGCGTCGGCCTTCAGGTAGAGGGTGTCGTCGCGGGTGATGAGGCCGAAATTGCGGCCGTGCAGGGTCAGGCCCCGGCCGCCGAACAGGCGCGGCGCCTCCACCGGCCCTAACGGGGCCAGCAAGTCCAGGATGTGGTCCAGGAAATCGGGGGAGACGGCCATGGTGCTCCCCCCCCCCTTCTCGTGGGCGCTACTTACTTCTTGCGAAACGCGTCCAGCGCCACGACGGTGCCGCCCTGCTTGGGCGTGTCGTCATCCTCGGCCGCAGGCGCGGCCTCTTCCTCGGCGGCCTCATCCACCACCTCTTCCGCCTCCTCCTCATCGGGGGGCTGGAACTGCAGGGCGAAGTTGACCGAGGGGTCGGCGAAGGTGGTGATGGCGGCCATGGGCACCACCAGGCGCTCATGGTTGCCGTTGAAGCTCAGCGTCACTTCCACCCGCTCGTCATTCACGTCCAGTCCATAGAACTGGTACTGCAGGACGATGGTGATCTCATCCGGGTACTTGGCGCGCAGGAATTCCGGCATGCGCACGCCCGGATACTGGGTGCGGAAGCTGATGAAGAAGTGGTGTTCGCCGGGCAGGCCATGCTCCTGCACTTCCTTCAGCGCATCGCGCACGACCCGGCGCAGGGCGGCCTCGACCATACGGTCGTAGCGAAGGAGATCAGTGGACATGGTAGGCAAAACGCTCCGGTAGCGGGATGACGACGCCACCAATAGACCCGCCCGGCGCGCGATTTGCAAGCCTGGGCGCGCGAACCGCTGTTGGCGGGGCCAGGGGCGAGGCGATTGGTCGCCGATTCAGTGGGGGGCTTCTGTTGCCGGGTGCCCCCCGAACCCCGTTCTTAGCTAACCACTAATACCCCGTTGAGGGTATTAGGCGGCCATGCGAAGAGCAGGCGCCGTGTTATCGTTGGCACCTATGAAACGGCCCGATGACGGCGGAACCATGCCGAGCGAAAACCATGCCTTTACCACGCACGTCGATCCTGATTCGCCCCCATGATGGTGGAGGCGCCGGGTACCGCCCCCGGGTCCGCAACGCTTATTCCGCAAGGCGTTTATCGCCATAGTCGGGCAAGCCCGACATTCCTAATATAGGGATGCCGGAACGAAAGTGAAAGCCCTTCGCGGAATGGCAGGGCCGCGCCCGGCCGGCCCGTGGTGCCACATGAGATATGGGGTTCCGGCGACCCGGCCGCTACATTATGTAGGGACACCGTTGACAGCGCCGGGCCACCCGGCGCGCACCTGCGAGGGGGCCGCCATGGCGCATCCGGAACACCAGTACCTGTCGCTGCTGCGCCGCCTGATCGACCAGGGGGCGACGCGGGTTGACCGCACCGGCGTGGGCACCAAGGCGCTGTTCGGGGAGCTGATGCGCTTCGACCTGTCGGCCGGCTTCCCCCTGCTGACCACCAAGAAGATTTTCCATCGCCAGGCCATTCACGAGATGCTGTGGTTCCTGTCGGGCGACACCAGCATCCGCCCGCTGCTGGCCAACAAGGTGCGCATCTGGACGGACTGGCCGCTGGCCAACTACCGCAAGAAGACGGGCGAGGACATTTCCCAGGAGGATTTCGAGGCCCGCGTGCTGGCCGACAACGCCTTCGCCGCCCAGTGGGGCGACCTGGGGCCCGTCTATGGCAAGCAGTGGCGGCGTTGGCAGGGGCCGGACGGCAAGGTCATCGACCAGATCCAGGAGCTGGTGGACGGCATCCGCACCAACCCCACCAGCCGGCGCCTGCTGTTCACCGGCTGGAACGTGGCCGACCTGCCGGCCATGGCGCTGCCGCCCTGCCACATGACCTATCAGTTCTTCGTGGCGGACGGGAAGCTGTCGGGCCTGATCTTCCAGCGCAGCGCCGACACCCTGCTGGGCCTCCCCTGGAACCTGTGCGAGGGCGCGCTGCTGATCCACATGCTGGCCCACCAGTGCGGCCTGGGCGTGGGGGACCTGGTGTGGCAGGGCGGGGACGTCCACCTCTACCTTAACCACATCCCCCAGGCGGAGGAGCAGCTGACGCGTGAGCCGCGGCCCTTCCCCCAGCTGGTGATCAAGCGCAAGGCCGACAGCCTGTTCGACTATCGCTTCGAGGATTTCGAGATCACCGGCTATGACCCCCACCCGCACATCAAGGCCGATGTCGCGGTGTGACTTGGTGGTGGGTGGCTCAGTGCCGGCTTGACGCTGGCCGCTGTGGCACCAGCAGCAGGCAGGCGGCCACGAAGGCCAGCAGCAGGGCGGAGGCGGCGTAGCGGCTGAGGTCCAGGCCGCCCGCGTCCGCCGGCTTGTCCAGGAAATCGCCCACCACGGCGCCCAGGGGCCGGGTCAGGATGAAGGCCGCCCAGAACAGGGCGGTGCGCGACAGGGACGTCCAGGCATAGGCGGCCGCCACCAGCGCCAGCAGGCCGGCGAACACCAGGATGCCGCCGCCATATCCCAGCCCCTCGCTGTCCGCCGCCCAATCGCCCAGGGCCGTGCCCAGCGTCTGGGAAAACAGGATGGTGACCCAGTAGAAGGCTTCCGTCCGGGCGCCGGTGACGCTGGCGACGGAAACCGTGCCCAGCGCCAGCCGCCAGCCGGTGAGGCTGAGCGCCAGCAGGCCCGTCAGCAGCGCCGTGCCGCCGGCATAGCCGATGCCCAGCGAGCGGTCGGCGAAATCGGCCAGGGTGGTGCCCACCGTCGTCGTGGCCAGGATGGTCAGCCAATACAGGGCGGGATGGAACCGGCGGGCGCCGATCTGCGCCGCCACGGCGGCGGCGAAGGCGACGGCGAAGACGGCGGTGCCGGCCAGATAGCCCAGGCCCATGGACAGGGTGACGGCATCGCCGCCCGTTTCCCCCAGGGTGGTGGCGGCGATCTTGATGACCCAGAACATCAGGGTCACCTGCGGCACCTTGGCGGCGTCGTCGGTCTTGGGGGCGTTTGTCTTGGGCATGGCGGTCACGGCGGCGGCTTAGGCGGCGGTTATGGGTGCGCGCATGCAGCCTGAGCCCGGCGACCGGGACAAGGGCGGGGCAGGAGGTGCGGCATTTTGGCCTGCCGCGATCGGCAATTTCTGCCTAGCTAGGGGGCGGATTCTGCCGGCCCGCCCCCCTTTTGCCCGGCCGGCTTCGCGTCTTGAAAGAGAGAGCCGTCCCGTATTCCCCAGCGGGGCGGCGGATCGCCGCTGTCTGGCACGGTGGGTGCTTGCACTTTTGTCATCACCGATGAAAAGGGGGCGAAAGTGACGGTCAGTTCGGTATCCAACCTGTACGCCGGCCTCGGCCAGATGGGTTTGGGCCAGATGGGCCTGAGTAAGGGGATGGTGCGGGGCACGCCGCTGGGCCAGACGCCGGCGCAAAATGGCGCCGCGCCGGCCAGCGCGGCCCCGAAGGACGTCATCGGCCAGGACACGAGCGCCGGCGGCGCCAAGGCGGACGACAGCAAGGCTGTCGACTATCACCACATGACCCGCAAGCAGATGATCGCCGCTTCGAAGGAACTGGCCAAGGCCGGCAAGATCGACCTGACCGAGATGGGCATGCTGCAGATGGCCGGGCCCATCGGCAAGGTCGGCCCCAATGGGGAATTCGTCCCCTTCACCGCGGCGGAGCGCGCCCAGATCGACAACCGGCCTGTGGATTACGTCGACACGGCCCAGCAGGCCATCCGGGGCCTGGAAAGCCAGGGCCGCAGTTCCGATCCCACCTCGGGCTATCAGGGGTGGAAGCATATCCTGCTGGCCTTGCAGGAGGTCTGACCCGCACGCTCTGAGTTCCCGGGTGCGTCCGGGCCGATCGTGCCGGCCTTGGGGCCACCGGAGTGGCCCTCCGCACCCCGTCCCGCCCTTGCTAGCATGACGCCCGTTGAGCGAACGATGCGGGGACGGATCATGCGCGCACGGGTGGGGATCGCGGCGGTGCTGCTGCTGGGGATGCCCATGGCCGGCCTGGCCGGCACGGGCAAGGCGGTGGTGGCCGCAAACCGGGCGCCGCCGGCCGCCGTCGCGGTGGATACGGTGGCGGCCCAGGTCGACGCCTTCCTGCAGGGGCAGATGCGGGCGCTGGGCATTCCCGGCCTGCAGGTGGCTGTCATCCAGCAGGGTCGCCTGGTGCTGTCGCGCAGCTATGGCGTGGCCAACCTGCAGACGCCGGTGCCGGTGACGAACGAGACCATCTTCGCCGTCAATTCCATCACCAAGGCCTTCACCGGCGTGGCCGCGATGCGTCAGGTCCAGGCCGGGCGGATGGACCTGGATGCGGCCGTCGGCCAGTACCTGGACGACCTGCCCGTCGCCTGGCGCCCCGTCACCATCCGCCAATTGCTGACCCACATGTCCGGTCTGCCCGACATCAACCGCGCGCCCGGCGACCGGGATGAGCGGGTGGGGGGTGAGGCCATCTGGGCCTGGGTGCAGGCCCAGCCCCTGAAGTTCACGCCCGGTGAGCGTTTCGACTACTGCCAGACCAACTACACCCTGGTGCAGCGGGTGGTGGACAGGCTGACCGGCCAGCCGCCCGACACGTCCATCATCGGCTGGGAGATCGAGGCGGCGGGCATGACCCACACCGCCTATGGCGACAGCAGCATGGTCACGCCCGGCAAGGCCGCCGGCTACCGCAACAGCTATGCGCCCAATCCCGCTGGGGGACCGGATGGCGCCCCGGTGGCAACGCCCCACCCGGTCTATGAGCTGTTCCGCCCCATGCACCGCGCCTCCTCCGGCCTGGACAGCACGGCGGAGGATATGGCGCGCTGGATGATCGCCCTGTCTGAGGGCCGCTTGCTGGATGCCGACAGCCTGCGCCTGCTGTGGACGCCCGCCGCCTTCAACGATGGCCGTCCCGGCCAATGGGGCCTGGGCTGGGAGGTGCTGGACCATGGCGGCCATCGCGTCGTGGGCATGACCGGCGGCGGCCGTTCCGCCTTCTTCCTCTATCCTGAGGACGACGTGGGCGTGGTCATCCTGACCAACCTGTCCGGCGCCTTCCCTGAGGACATGATCGACCAGGTGGCCGCCCTCTATGGCGCCAAGCTGGCGGGCCTGGCCGCCCTGCGCGTGGACATCCAGCGCCACGGCTTCGACCAGGTGCCGGCCCTCTACGCCGCCTTGCAGGCGCGCGAGCCGGGCGCGACTTTGCAGGAGGCGGAGCTGAACGACTGGGGCTATCGCCTGCTCAGCAACGGCCAGCCCCGGAATGCGCTGGCCATCCTGAAGCTGGCCGCCGACCTCTACCCCGACAGCGGCAACGCCCAGGACAGCCTGGCCGAGGCGCTGGCGGCCAGCGGTGACAAGCCGGCCGCCATTCTGGCGTATCAGCGCGCCCTGGAGCTGGACCCGAAGAACCAGAACGCGGAGCGGCGTCTGCTAATTTTAAGGAGTGGTAGATAATGTGATTTTGCTCAAGGACTTCCGAGTTTCTTCAAATATTGTCCCTATCCAATGATCGCTCATGGTGCTGTTTGGATTATTTATAAGATTTCTTATATATTCTTTCTTTTCTTTGTCCACAGCTTCCCAGTGTCTCGGATCTACAAACCAATGATCTGAGCTTTTGAACATAAATTCCTCTATGAAATCATATAGACGCAGCTGGTTGATTTTCTTATCGTTGTCAATTATTGATAGATTCCTTAACGCCAAATCTATTGCGCTATCATCTTTTTTGTGATTTATAATGATTACTAATGTTGTTTTGTCTTGTGGTATTGTGGAAATCGTCATTGTGGCCATTTTCTGATTGCCACATCCTTCATCTTTTATAATTGCCCTGGTTGACGAAAAGGAAAATGGGAGCCTAATATTAATTATGCTAGGTCTTATGATAACCTGATTTCTCATTATGTTGGGCCACATTAATTGCTTTCTAAAATTCCTATAGATTCTTGTTAGGTTCTCCATAACTAATGTTTTTTTTATTTGTTCTGTCCGAAAGGTGATGTGATAATCTGTATAATAAATAATCAGAATTCGACATCACTATTTTTTGGAAATCATCTCTATAATTTTGAATATCGGGATTTGATGATTTTGCTATTTCAAAGGACATTTCGCTGATCTTGGCTATCATTGCGCGCTTGAGGCGTGGTATATTGTAGTTATCTCGTTGAATGTTATATTTTATGCGTGTTATTTCTCGGCATATGGTCCTATACGATTGCATCGCAATGTCATGTCCGCTAGATATATTCGATCGTTTCTCAAAACCACTAAACAAAACCTCGTCATGATGACGACAAAACCCCTGGAACGTCGATGCTTTTTCAAGGCTGACCCTGCGAATCTCGGGTCCGTTGAACGTTAGTTCCGGAGAAATTACGTAATTATTATAACTCACAGATTTAAGTGGGCCATTTTTTTGCACAGTATGTGATTTGATGGTGTGGTTAGAGCATCCTGGTGTCAGGCACGTTCTTGTTCTCTCCCATCCTTTTCTATATTCATACAGCAAATATGATTTTTCTTTATTTATTGAATCTGAATTCAATATTTCCGAACTTCTGCGAAAATCTGAGAGAATTTCTCTGATTGATAGATGTGCTATTGTCTCGATTTCTTTCCGATTCATGGCATCCCCTCGTATTTTAAGGGTGTGGGTCGCATCAATGATCTCATATTTTCGCGGCCGGCGACGATGATCAGATTTACGCACCCCCGCCCCTTGATCTTCCGCATTCTCGCCGGCGCCCGATTGCCGTAAAACCGCAGGCCTTGAGCGTTCATCAGCCAGGCCCTTTGATCCCATGCCCGATTCCGCGCCCATTCCCTTGGCCCTCATCGCCGCCGTGTCGACCAACAACGTCATCGGGGTGGAGAACCGCCTGCCCTGGCGGTTGAAGGGCGATCTGAAGTATTTCAAGGAGATGACCCTGGGCAAGCCGGTAGTGATGGGCCGGCGGACGTGGGAGAGCATCGGGGCCAAGCCGCTGCCGGGCCGCACCAACATCGTCGTGACGCACAAGAAGGACTACCGCGCCCACGGCGGCGTGGTCTGCCACAGCCTGGACGCCGCCATCGAGCAGGCCCGCCTGATCGCGGCGGCCGACGGCGCCCCCGAGGTCATGGTGATCGGCGGGGAGCTGCTGTTCGCCACCGCGCTGAAGACCGCGCACCGCCTGTACCTGACCGAGGTGCACGCGTCGCCCGAGGGTGACGCCTTCTTCCCCACCTTCGACCGGGCGGAATGGCGCGAGGTGTCGCGGCGCGATGTGCCCGCCCTGGAGGTGGATGCCGATCCCGCCCCGGCGCATAGCTTCGTGGTGCTGGAGCGGGCATGATCCTCACCCCCATTCCCCTGGAGGAGCTGCCGCCCATCCTGGCCGACCTGCGCGGCCGCCTGTCCGGCGCCGACCCGCTGGTCGCGGAGGTGTTCGAGCGCATCGCCGGCACCCTGGACCTGGTGCCGCTGGGCGTGGACACGCCGCAGCATCGCGCGGACGGCATCGCGCTGGCCCATCGTTTTGGTATCGAAACCATCGATGAGTTGCCCATGCAGGCCTATAGCTGGGACGGCCGCGCCATCCGCACCCAGAGCGAGTCCTATGTGCTGATCCATGAGATCGGCCACTGGCTGGTGGCGCCGCCGGAGCGGCGGGGCCTGGTCGATTTCGGCCTGGGCGCCGGGCCGGAGACGGGCCGGGTGGATGAGGCCAACGCCGCCATCTGCGTCGACCAGGAAACCCAGATCGAGGAGGAGGCCCTATCCTCCCTCATCGGCATCCTGTGGGAGGTGGAGCTGGGCCAGCCCGCCATCATGGCCTTCCTGGAGCAGAATTGGCTGGAAGGCTGGGATCGCGCCGCCTGCATCGACAATCTGGCCGACAATCTAGCCACTTTGCATAGTCGCGGATTGATTGATGCGAATTACCGCCCCATTCCGCCAGAACATTTCGAAGTAAAGCGGCGCGTCGCAAGCTTGTAATATTTTGCGCTGCGGCAAAAGCAATAAGACTTTCCGGCCGGCGCAATTGTCCCAGGGGTCTATACAGACGGGGGATTGCCAGCCTCCCGCCCATCGGTCACTGTTTTGCTTAACAAACAGACCGAGAGGGTTGCCCCATGTCGATCGCGCACGCGTCGCCCGCCCCCATCCCGTCAGCAGAGAACACCTCGGATGGCCCCGCCATCCTGTCCCTGATCGGCAACACGCCGCTGGTCCGCGTCACCAAGATCGACACCGGCCCGTGTGAGCTGTACCTGAAGCTGGAAAACCAGAACCCCGGCGGGTCCATCAAGGATCGCATCGGCCTCGCCATGGTGGAGGGGGCGGAGCGGTCCGGCCGGCTGAAGCCCGGCGGCACGGTGGTGGAGGCGACGGCCGGCAACACCGGCCTGGGCCTGGCCCTGGTCTGCGCCGCCAAGGGCTATCGCCTGGTGCTGGTCATCCCCGACAAGATGGCGGCGGAGAAGATCAACCACCTGCGGGCCCTGGGGGCCGACATCCATGTCACGCGCAGCGACGTGGGCAAGGGCCATCCCGACTATTACCAGGACATCGCCGAGCGGCTGGCGGCCGAGATCCCGGGGGCGGTCTATATGAACCAGTTCGCCAACCCCGACAACCCGGCGGCGCATGAGCGCTGGACGGGGCCGGAGCTGCTGCGCCAAATGGACGGGCGCCTGGACGCCGTGGTGGTGGGCGTGGGCTCCGGCGGCACGCTGACCGGCCTGGGGCGCTATTTCCGGCAGGCCAGCCCGCGCACCCGCATGGTGCTGGCCGACCCCCAGGGCTCCATCCTGCGCGACCTGGTGAAGACGGGCCGGCATGATGAGCCCGGCAGCTGGGTGGTGGAGGGCATCGGCGAGGACTTCGTGCCGCCCAACTGCGACCTGCAGTATGTGGAGGACGCCTACACCATCCCCGATGCCGAAAGCCTGAACGCGGCGCGCGAGCTGCTGCGCCGGGAGGGCATCCTGGGCGGTTCCTCCAGCGGCACGCTGTTCGCCGCCGCCCTGCGCTATTGCCGGGCGCAGACGCTTCCGAAGCGCGTGGTCACGCTGGTGTGCGACACGGGCAACAAGTACCTGTCCAAGATGTTCAACGACGGCTGGATGGCGGACCAGGGCTTCCTGCCCTGCGAACGCACGGGCGACCTGCGCGACCTCATGACCCGGCGGGTGGACAAGGGCCAGGTGGTGACCGTCTCCCCCGACGACACCCTGCTGACGGCCTACAAGCGCATGCGCATCTCCGACGTGTCGCAGTTGCCGGTGATGCAGGGCGGCCGCGTGGTGGGCCTGCTGGACGAGTCCGACCTGCTGCTGCATGTCGAGCCCGACCCGTCGCGCTTCCGCGAGGCGGTGCGCGCGGCCATGACCTCGCGCCTGGAAACCGTGCCGGTGACCGCCCCCATCAGCGCGTTGGACGCCATCTTCAGCCGCAACATGGTGGCCCTGGTCACGGAGGGCGACGCCTTCCTAGGATTGCTGACCCGCGTCGACCTGCTGAACCATCTGCGCCGGCAGCTGGGCTGACGCCCGCCATCCTGTCCCGCGCCCCCGCTTTCATCCCCAAGGAATCCCTATGGCCGACCGCAGCCACAACCGTCCCCTCTCCAACCAACGGGCCTTCGCCACCCGCACGGTGCATGCGGGGCAGGAGCCGGACCCCAGCACCGGCGCCATCACCGTGCCCATCTACGCCACCTCCACCTATGTGCAGGAAAGCCCCGGCGTCCATAAGGGCTATGAGTACAGCCGCAGCCAGAACCCCACCCGCATGGCCTATGAGCGCTGCGTGGCGGATCTGGAGGGCGGGGCGCGGGGCTATGCCTTCGCTTCCGGCCTGGCGGCGGAGGCCACCATCCTGGAACTGCTGGACGCCGGCAGCCACATCGTTGCCATGGACGACCTCTACGGCGGCAGCTACCGCCTGCTGGAACGGGTGCGCAAGCGCTCCATGGGCTTGACCTCCCGCTTCGTCGACATGACCGACCCAGCCAAGCTGGAGGCGGCGCTGACCCCCGACACCCGCCTGCTGTGGGTGGAGACGCCGACCAACCCGCTGCTGAAGCTGGTGGATCTGGAGGCGGTGGCCGCTTTCGCCCGGCGGCATAACCTCATCTCGGTCTGCGACAACACCTTCGCCACGCCCTATGCCCAGCGGCCGTTGGAACTGGGCTTCGACATCGTCGTGCATTCGGCCACCAAGTACCTCAACGGCCATTGCGACATGGTGGGTGGCGTCGCCGTGGTGCGGGAGGAGGGGGAGCTGGCCGACCGCCTGGGCTTCCTGCAGAACGCCGTGGGCGCCGTGGCCGGTCCCTTCGACAGCTTTCTGGCCCTGCGCGGCCTGAAGACCCTGGCCCTGCGCATGGAACGGCACAGCGCCAACGCCGCCGCCATCGCCGAATGGCTGGAGCGCCATCCGGCCGTGGCGGGGGTGCGCTATCCCGGCCTGGCCAGCCATCCGCAGCACGCGCTGGCCCGGCGCCAGATGCGGGGCGGCGGCGGCATGGTTTCCGTCAGCCTGAAAGGCGGCCTGGAGGCGGCTCGGCGCTTCCTGGAGCGGACGGAGCTGTTCTCCCTGGCCGAAAGCCTGGGCGGGGTGGAAAGCCTGATCGAGCATCCGGCCATCATGACCCACGCCTCCATCCCGGCGGAGCTGCGGGCCGCCGCCGGCATCGACGACGGGCTGGTGCGCCTGTCGGTGGGCATCGAGGATGTGGACGACCTGATCGCCGACCTGGACGCCGCCCTCAGCGCTACCCTGACCTAATCTTGTGGCCTAGCCTGGCGGCTAGGCCTGTCAGTTGTAGCAGCCTAACCTTTTGCCACGTGGTCTTTGCTGGCGAAACGCGGCATCCCATGGGCTGTTGTTTTGTCATCATGCCCATGAAAATCGGTCCCGGGGACTCGGTCCGGAATCGGGAAACCGGTCGATGTTTGGCGGTTTGGCTTGAGGTTAGGCGATGCGGCGTCTGTTCGGTTCTGATGCGAAGCGGGCCCCCGCTCATCGGGGCGCCCCCGGTGGACGCGTGGCCAACCCCGCGTCCGACATCGATTACCTGCCCCTGGGCCTGACGGCGGAGCAGATCGCGGCGCTGGAGCAAGCCTTTCTGGAGGAGCAAGCCGCCACCCGCGCCACCGGCCGCAAGGCCGGCCTGTTCTGGGGACGGCGGGGGCGCTGAACCGAGCCCGCGTCTCGACACCGCATGGCGTCGATGCCATCTTCAGGGAGCTTGGCATCCTCCGGAGTATGGGCAATGACCCGCTTACTTGAACAAGCCGTTGAAGCGGTGCGCGTTTTGCCGGATGCGGTTCAAGACGAACTCGCTCATGTCCTTCTCCAACTTGCTGGTTTGGATCAGGCGGCGGTCGAATTGACGGATGAGGAAATGGCGGGGCTGGAGGAGTCGCTGGCTCAGGCTGAGCGTGGGGAGTTCGCCAGCGATGAGGACATTCAGGAGATTTGGGCCAAGCACGGTCTATGAAGATCCGTTATACGCGGGCAGCCAGTGCCGAACTTGCGGCCATACTGGATTATATTGACGAGCACTCGCCGTCGGGGGCTCTGAACGTCAAGCGCAGACTTCAGGATATTGTCGCCATATTGGCGGCCCGCCCTTATATCGGGCGCCTGACGAAGCGCCCAGGCATTCGACGCGCGGTGGCCACCCCGTACCCCTACCTGATTTTCTATCAGGTCGTGGGGGACAGTATCGTCATCCACGGTTTCCGCCACACGGCCCGGCGCTTGAGCGAAGACTGAGCCTACTCCGCCGCCGCCACGCGGCGCTGGGTGGCGGAGTTGTGGGCGTAGGTGTCCCAGGTGGGTTCGTAGCTGTCGTCCGCCTGGTTGCCCCACACGGTCCATTTGGGCCGGGCGCCGCGGGCGAACATCTCCAGATAGGGGCCGGGGCTGCAGGCCTCGATCAGGTCATACTGCTCATCGGGCTTGCGCGAATGCTCGCGCTTGCGCGTGCCCAGGTAGTTCACCTGGGTGCGGCCGGGGTCCAGGGTGCGGGCGTTCTTGCCGCGCACGCCGAACAGGATCAGTTCGGTGACGTTGCGGAAGTAGAAGCCCACGCCGCGCCCGTCGGAGCCGCCGTCCTTGCGCAGCTTGTGCCACACCAGGTTGGTCTTGTACTGGAAGCCCCAGGCCTGCATGACCTGCAACCCCTCCGGCAGCAGGGCGTTGGGCACCCAGAGGTACAGATGCGCCGTATCGGCCAGCACGTTGGACACCGGCAGGGCGCAAATCTCTTCCACCGACATGGTGCCGTAGCGCGACAGGCGGTGATGCTCCGGCGCCATCTTGCCGGTGCGGTTCACGAATCGCCAGGGCGGGTCGGCCAGCACGGTGGCGAAGCGCTTCTTGCCGGCCACGGCCAACAGGTCGCGCGCCGGGTCCAGATCTTGCGCCGGGGACGGGGAGGAATGCTGCGGGGAAGTCATGGGGCCATGCTGCCTATTGCGGACCGGCCCGTCAATCATCGACCTGGGAACATAGATAGAACAAGGGTGTGCCAAAACGCAAGCCCGCCCCGCTTGGGGTTCCTCCTCTGGGAGGTGGCTTCAGGGGCGCGGCGGCAGGCCCCGCAGCTTCTCCCGCAGGGACAAGAGGTCCCGCCAGGTTTCGCGCTTGGCGCCCGGGTTGCGCAGCAGGTAGGCGGGGTGCAGCAGGGCCAGAGCGGGCAGGGGCCGGGTCAGGCCGGGGCTGCCGTAATCGAACCAGCGGCCGCGCAGGCGGGTGATGCCCTCCGTCTTGGCCAGCAGGGTCTTGGCTGAGATGCCGCCCAGGAAGACCAGGATGTCCGGGTCCGCGATCTCCACATGCCGCTGGATGAAGGGCAGGCAGGCAGCGATCTCGCTGTCCGTGGGGTTGCGGTTGCCGGGCGGGCGCCAGGGCAGGATGTTGCTGATATAGACCGCCTTGTCCGGTTCCTCGGCATGGCGGTCCAGGCCGATGGCGGCCAGCATCTTGTCCAGCAGCGCGCCGGCCGGCCCGACGAAGGGCTTGCCCTGCCGGTCCTCCTGCTCCCCCGGCGCCTCGCCGATCAGCATGACGCGCGCCTTGGGGTTGCCGTCGGCGAAAACGGTGGAGCTGGCGGTTTGCTTCAGGGGGCAGCCGTCGAAGGCCAGCAGGGCCTTGTGCAAATCCTCCAGCGTGGTGGCGGCCATGGCGGCGCCGCGGGCGCTGGCGCGGGCCTCGGTCATGCCCAAGGGGCTGCCGGGCGGGGCGTCGGCGCCGCCCAGGGCGGGGGCGGTCGCCAGGGCGGGCGATTTTTTTTCCGGGGGTGTGGCGGAACGGCCAGGGGCGGCGGCGGGCGGAGCGCTGGCCGGCGACCGGGCCGGGCCGGCCTCGCGCGCAGTAGGCGCCCTGCGGCTGGCCACCTGGGTCCAGTCCGTCGGCTGGTCGTTGATCGCTTCGTCGGCACCGATCTCGACCAGCCAGGCCAGATCCGCGACGGCTTTTGCCGTGTCAATCATGATTTGACCCTACCATCGCTGGTGTGTTTCTTCATCAACCGCATGGGGCGGTCGCGCGCGAATAATGACGCGTCCCCCGGTGGGACCCATCCCGCGAGGGTCCCCATCGAAACGCCACGGGAACTCCGCACCAGTAACCAGGGAAGAAGAAGGCGACAGGACATGGAACGGGAGTCGATGGAGTATGACGTCGTCATCGTCGGCGCCGGCCCCTCGGGGCTGTCGGCCGCGATACGGCTGAAACAGCTGGCCGCCGCCGCGGACAAGGACATCAGCGTCTGCGTCATCGAAAAGGGATCGGAGGTCGGGGCCCACATCCTGTCGGGCGCCGTCATCGACCCCATCGCGCTGAACGAGTTGATCCCCGACTGGAAAGACAAGGGGGCGCCGCTCAACACCCCCGTCACCGACGACCGCTTCTACATCCTGACCGAGATCGGCTCCATGCGCATCCCCAATGCGCTGCTGCCGCCCCTGATGAACAACCACGGCAACTACATCGTCAGCCTGGGCAACGTCTGCCGCTGGCTGGCGCAGCAGGCCGAGGAACTGGGTGTGGAGATCTACCCCGGCTTCGCCGCGGCCGAGGTGCTGTATCACGATGACGGCTCGGTCAAGGGCATCGCCACCGGCGACATGGGCATCGGCAAGGACGGGGAGCCGACGGACCGCTACACCCCGGGCATGGAGCTGCACGGCAAGTACACGCTGTTCGCCGAGGGCGTGCGCGGCAACCTGTCGAAGGAGCTGATGGTCCGCTTCAACCTGCGCGACGGCGTGGACCCGCAGAAGTATGGCCTCGGCATCAAGGAGCTGTGGCAGATCGACCCCGCCAAGCATAAGCAGGGCCTGGTGCTGCACAGCCAGGGCTGGCCGCTGGACAGCAAGACCGGCGGCGGTTCCTTCATGTACCACCTGGAGGACAACCAGGTGGCCATCGGCTTCGTCGTCCACCTGAACTACACCAACCCCTACCTGTCGCCGTTCGAGGAATTCCAGCGCTTCAAGCAGCACCCGCTGATCCGCCCTTACCTGGAGGGTGGCAAGCGCCTGTCCTACGGCGCGCGCGCCATCAACGAGGGCGGGTTGCAGTCAGTGCCTAAGCTGACCTTCCCCGGGGGCGCCCTCATCGGCTGCGCCGCCGGTTTCGTCAACCTGCCCCGCATCAAGGGCAGCCACAACGCCATGAAGACCGGCATGCTGGCGGCCGAGGCGGCCTTCGAGCGCCTGGCGGCGGGCGGCGAGGGCCATGACGCGCTGACGGATCTCGAGGCCAAGTGGCGCCAGAGCTGGGTCTTCCAGGACCTGTACAAGGTGCGCAACGTGAAGCCCAGCCTGAAGCACGGCCTGTGGCTGGGCACGGCGCTGGGCGGCCTGCACATGTGGCTGAACGACCTGAAGCTGGGCTTCCTGGTGGGCTGGACCCAGCATCATGGCAAGCCGGACCATGAAAGCCTGGTGCCGGCGGCCAATGCCAAGAAGATCGTCTATCCCAAGCCCGATGGCGTCATCAGCTTCGACCGCCTGTCCTCGGTGTTCATCTCCAACACCAACCATGAGGAAGACCAGCCGGCGCACCTGAAGCTGAAGGACCCGACGGTTCCCATCGCCTTCAACCTGCCCACCTATGACGAACCGGCGCAGCGCTACTGCCCCGCCGGCGTGTACGAGGTGACGCGCGACGACAACGGGCAGAACCCGCGCTTCGTCATCAACGCGCAGAACTGCGTGCACTGCAAGACCTGCGACATCAAGGACCCGACCCAGAACATCAACTGGACGGTGCCGGAGGGCGGCGGGGGCCCCAATTATCCCAATATGTGAGCCGTTTCAGGAAAAGGCGCCCCGCACCGGGCGCCTTTTTCGTTTCCGGGTGGGGTGACCGGGGCGGTTGTTCCGGCCGCGTTTCCCGATTAGCTTGAGGCATCGGGACTTGAATAGACGGCGGCAATCTCGTGCGGTTCTTGCGGCGGACATCATCCGGATTGGTTTTGGCGGGCTTGCTGGCGGCGGCGGTTCCGTGTGGTGCCGCCTGGGCGGCCAAGGCGCCGGAACAGACGGGCGGGCCCGACCCGCTGGCCGCCTTCGTCGCCGGCAAGGTGGCGCAAGGGGCGGGGGACTGGACGGCGGCGGCCGATTTCCTGGCCCTCAGCCTCAAGTCCGACCCCGATGACCTGACCCTGCTGCGCCGCGCCGTGCTGATCAATGTCGGTCTGGGCCGCACCAAGGTGGCGCTGCCGCTGGCCAAGCGCCTGATTGCGGCCAAGGATGGCAACCCCGTGGCCCTGACCCTGCTGGCGGCCGACGCCGTCGCGGCGGGGGATGAGCCGGGCGCCCTGCACGCCATCGACCTGCTGCCCAAGGATGGCTTGGGAACCTTCATGCGCCCGCTGGTGACCGCCTGGGTCAAGGCGCGCAAGGGCGACTGGCCGGCGGCCAAGGCGGCGCTGGAACCCTTGGAGGCGCAGCCCAGCTTCCGGGCCATGGCGGCATTGCACGCCGCCCTGATCGAGGACCTGGCCGGCCATGAGGAGGCTGCGCGCACCTGGTACGCCCAGGCGTCCGATGGCGGCCAGGTGCTGCGCGTGGCCATGCTGCGCGCCAATTTCGAGATGCGCATGGGCCACGCCGACCTGGCGCAGGCGGCGGTCGCGGCCATCCTGCAGGCCGATCCCCGGGGCCCCATGGGCGATGCCGCCCGCGCCCTGCTTTCCCGTCCGCACCCCGGCCGCATGGTGGCCAACGCCACCGAAGGCCTGGCGGAGGCGCTGTTCGACGTGGCGGCGGCCATCAACCAGGAAAAGGTGGCGGAGGTGGCGCTGCTCTACGCCCGCCTGGCGCTGCACCTGGACCCGTCGCTGGCCCCCGCCCGCATGCTGGCGGGTGAGACGCTGACGGAATTGGGCCGCGACCCGGAGGCGGCGGCCGAATACGCCGCCGTCGTCGCCGACCTGGGCATGAAGACCGGGGACAAGGCGGATGTGGGCCTGTTGTGGGCCGCCCGCCTGCGCCAGGCCGACGCCCTGGCCCGCCTGCAAAAGACGCAGGAGGCCGCAGGCATCCTGCGGGCGATGGCGGCGGAGCGGCCCGACCGCAGCGACGCCCTGGTGCGCCTGGGCGACCTGCTGCGGGCCGACCGCAAGCTACCGGAGGCGCTGGCCGCCTATAACCAGGCCATCGAGCGCCTGGGCGGACGGCCCGGCGGCGGCGACTGGTTCCTCTACTACGCCCGCGCCACGGTGCAGGACCAGATGGGCCATTGGCCGGAGGCGGAGTCGGACCTGCTGCGCGCCCTGCAACTGCAGCCCAACCAGCCCGGCGTTCTGAACTACCTGGGCTACGCCTGGTCGGAGCGCGGGGAGAAGTTGGACCAGGCGCGCCAGTTGCTGGAACAGGCGGTGAAGCTGAGGCCCAACGACGGCGCCATCATCGACAGTCTGGGCTGGGCCAAGTACCGCGCCGGCGACATCCCCGGCGCCGTGGACCTGCTGGAGCGCGCGGCGGAGCTGAAGTCCCGCGACCCGGCCATCAACGACCATCTGGGCGACGCCTACTGGGCCACCGGCCGCCGGCTGGAGGCGCACTACCAATGGCAGCGCGCCGCCCGCGAGAACCCGGAGGACAGCCTGAAGGCCGCGCTGGATGAAAAACTGAAGCGCGACCCCGCCGCTGCGCAGTAAACCCCTGCCCCCCAAGATTTGTTGAAGGACCAATCCCCGTGACCACGGTAAGTGCCGCCGCCGCCGCCAAGCTGAACCTGTACCTGCACGTCCTGGGCAAGCGGCCGGACGGCTATCACGAGCTGGACAGCCTGGTGGTGTTCGCCACCGCCCACGACCTGATCACCGTGACCGAGGCGCCGGGCTTCAGCCTGGCCATCGACGGCCCGTTCGGCAGCACCCTGGTGGCGGAGGGTACCGGCCGCAACCTGGTGTCGCGCGCCGCCCATGCCCTGGCGGAGGTGCTGGGCCGCGACCCGCATGTCGCCATCCGCCTGACCAAGAACCTGCCCGTGGCGTCGGGTATCGGCGGCGGCTCGGCCGATGCCGCCGCCACGCTGAAGGCGCTGGCCCAGTTGTGGGGCGTGCCGCAGGACGATTCCCGCCTGGTGGAACTGGCGCCCACGTTGGGTGCCGATGTGCCCGTGTGCCTGTTCGGCCGTACCGCTTACTTTGGTGGCGCGGGGGAACAGGTGGTGGCGGGCCCGGCCCTGCCGCCGGCGGCCTTGCTGCTGGTGAACCCGGGTGTGCACATGCCGACCAAGGATGTGTTCGCCGCCCGCACCGGGGCCTGGTCCTCCGCCGGTCGGCTGGAGCGTGATCCCGTCGATGTCGTGGACTTCGCCCAGTTGCTGCGGGCGCGCGGCAACGACCTGGGGGCCGCGGCCGAGAGCCTGTCGCCCGCCATCACCGATGTGCTGGCGGCCCTGGACGCCACGCCGGGCTGCCTGCTGGCCCGCATGTCGGGCAGCGGCGCCACCTGCATCGGCCTCTATGCCGATGTCGAAGCCGCGGCGTCTGCCGCGGCGCTGATTAACCGTGTGCGCCCCACCTGGTGGGTCAAGGCCACCGCGTTGCTGCCGGAGGTGCCGCCGGCCGAGGTTGTGGCGGAATGATTTCCCGCCACGTGGGGCGTCAGTAACGCACCAAGCGTGCCAGCAGGTCGCGACTGGGCCAGCCGTCCGGCGGTGGCGTGGATTCATCCCACCGTGCCGGGTGCGTCACCTGATAGGCCAGGATGGCGTTGGCGGTGTGGGCGCCCATGCGGCCATCCGCCGGCGCCGTCAGATACCCCAGGTCGCGCAAACGCCGCTGGATAAGCCGCAGGCCGTCCCGGTCGACGGCGGGGGGCGGTGTGCGCGGTTGCCCGGGCGCCAGCTTGGGCGGTGGCTTGGCGGTGGCGGGGTCCTGCGTCTGCGCCGCCAAGGCCACACCCACCAGCTCCGGCGCCCGCCCGCCCCGCCGCAGCCGGGCCAGGGCTTGGCCGGCGGCGGTGTCGCCCTGGGCGGCCGCCCGGGCGTACCAGCGCGCGGCACCGGCGCGGTCGCCCGTCCGCTCCGCCAGCGCGCCCAGGCGTGCCAACGCCAGCACCAGGCCGCCCCGGGCGGCGCGGCGGTACCAGGCGCGGGCCCTGGCGCCATCCGGCGGCACGTCCACCCCCTCGTCATACAGCAGGCCCAGGGTGAACTGCGCCTGGACGTCGCCCAGCTTGGCGGCGCAGCGGTACCAGGGAAGTGCCGCCGCCACGTTCTCCGGCCACCCCATGCCGCCGGCCTCGATCATGCCCAGGGCGGCGCAGGCCTGGCGGCGGATGGCGCCGTCCCGCGCGGTGGCCGCCAGACGGTACCAGGCGCTGGCGCGTGCCACGTCGGCAGCCCGGTCGAACGGGACGTCGCCGTAGGCGTCGGCCAGGTCCAGCTGTGCCTGGGCGTCACCGCCACGGGCCCGGCTGTCCAGCGTCATCAGCGCGGCGTCGGCCTCCTTCGGCGGCGATTCCGGCAGGGGGGGTGACGCCAGGGCCGCGCCCGCCAGCATCAGGGCCAGCAGCCCGGCGACAGCGGGCGGGGTTAGCCTCAGCGCGGGGCGGCCGGCTGGAAGGGGCAGGATGAACGGCATGGGACGACCGCATGGGAAGGGGGCCGTCATAGTGCCATGTCCGGGCCGGCGTGCCAGCGGCGACGCGAAGGGCGATTTGGGGCGTTGCGTCCGCCGGGCTTTCTGATTATGGTGCCGCCCTCCCTGACGGGAAGCCCGGTGATGGGGCGTCGCCAAGCGGTAAGGCAGCGGATTTTGATTCCGCCATGCGGAGGTTCGATCCCTCCCGCCCCAGCCATCTCCCTTTCTTTTGCGTAATTCATGATGTGGCGCGCCTGGGGTGCGCTACCTGCGGTGGCATTATTGCCCAGCGCCCCGGTGTCATTGGCGACGGCCCCAGCCAATACTCCGCGATGCTTTGAAAAGGCGTGCGCGGAGCGTCCGCTGTCAGAATTTGTCAAATTTTATGTATCGCCTGCGGCCCTTCCAAAGTAATATTGCCGCAAGGATAGGTTTTCCCTACGCGGGCGCCATCCCGAAGGGTAGCGGGATATTGAATTGGCACCGGTATCGGCCATGATATCCTGATAGGTAAGGTTGTGCGCCAGCGGTCTGGGAGAAGGGGCGGCGATGCGTTCCACCCCCCGGTTCGCGGTGCATGCAGCCGTTTTGCGTTACTTGGGGGCTAAGCGCGTCGGCCCGTCCGTGGTGGAATGAGATGCGCGCGCTAGTTGTTGGCCGGGGCGTTGGAAGCCCGCGGTTGCGGAGATGAAATGAATCGTCCGAATGCGCCAAAACGGGATTGGGTGCGGGTGAAGCCCGGCGAACGCCCCGTGGCGTTGCCTGAAAAGCCGGAATACGACGATCAGAAGTTGCTGACCCTGTTGCAGTCCGCGAAGCGTGAACTGCAGGGCTTGCGCCTCATTCATCTGCATTTGTCCCTGCTGAAGGACAAAAGTAACCTCGACCTGCTGTCCATCAAGCGCGCGATGCAGGAAACGGCGGATAATTCCTCCTACCTGCAGGTTTTCAATCTTTCCAACGATGACGTCATCGTCCTGTACAAGGGCATCAAGTTCTCCCTGATCAGCGATGTCTGCTCGAAGATCGAGAAGCTGCTGCTGTCGCGCACGACGATGACGAAGCAGAATCCCTACCGGGAAGACAGCCTCTATTCGATCATGGAGCTGTCGCTCAACTTCGTGAACGTCATCCGCTTCATCGAGGGCCTGCAGAAGGGTGAGGGCGGCGACGCCCCGGTGGAGCAGACCAAGCCCCCCATCACGCTGGAGGAGCTGGGCAAGATCGAACGCGCCGTGCAGATGTTCGACCTGTCGCCCTTCATGCTGAACCAGCCGGTGGTGAACATCCAGAACCCCACCGAGAACGAGCACGAGTATTTCGAGCTCTACATCGCCATCAAGGCGCTGGAGGAGCGGCTGTCGCCTGGCTACGACATCACCGCCAACCGGTGGCTGTTCAGCTATTTCACCTCGCAGCTCGACCAATCCGTCCTGCGCGCGCTGAACTACGGCGTGGATTTCCTGCGCGGCAAGCGGCTGGGCCTGAACCTGAACCTGTCGACCATCCTGTCGGCCAGCTTCGTGAAGTTCGACGAGCGGCTGACGACGGACCTGCGCGGCAACGTCATCCTGGAAATCAACAAGACCGACCTGATCGAGAATGTCTCGATGTACAAGGAGGTCGTCGATTTCGCCGCCACCCGCGGCTACAAGATTTGCATCGATGGCTTGAACGACTTCTGGGTCACGCACATGGACCTGGAATACATGGCCTGCGATTACGCCAAGATCATCTGGTCCCCCGACATGGAAAGCATGAGCGAGGAGGAGATCGACGCGTTGCAGGAAAAGGTGCGGCAGCAGGAAAACTGCCGGTACATCCTGGCCCGCTGCGGCACCGTTTCCGGCCTGATCTGGGCGGAGAAGATGGGCATCAGCCTGGTGCAGGGCCGCGTCATCGACAACATTCTGCGCAAGGGCGTGCTGGTCCGCGACGCCCTGAAGACGGCGCAGGTGATGAACGACGACTGAGCCGGTCCATTTCGGAAAGGCCCGTTAAAACGAGATTATCGCCGCGCCGGCAAATCTGTGTCACCTTCAGCCCCGTAACGGGCGTCCGGTCGCGGCCGGGGGCGAGGCCAAGCCCCCCCAGGTCGATAAGGGGGCGCCTCCGTTTGGGGCGGAACTGACCGGAGACGATGTTGGCACGTGACTTCCCGGCGCAGGCGGTGGATGCGGAGGATGGCGCGGGCGAGGGTGCGACGCCGGCCGCCGGGGCGCCCGCCGCCGCCGCAAGCGAGGCGCACGCCAGCCGCAGCACCCACTTCCTGTTTGAGAACAAGGTCTTTTCCGTTCCGGGCGCCTTCTTCTCCTTCGCCTATGACAGCAACGAGGCGGTCTACAACGTCCAACTGGGGGATGTGTGGGGCAAAATCCCGTTCCGCACGCTGCGCGAGGCCTTCGGCATCGACGACACCAGCTCCGACGCCGTCTTGCTGGGCGTGGTCGAGCGTAGCCTGAAATACGTGAAGACCATCCGTCCCGGCGACAGCATCCCGCGTGAGCTGTTGGACGGCACCGCGTCCTGGCGGGTGGAGGACAGCCACCTGCAGATCGCGCGCGGCCGCATCACTGTGCAGCTGGTGTCGTGGATCACGGGGAAGGAAACCCTGGTCACCGACCGCGGCCAACTGGAACAGGTGGTCGAGGATCCACAGACCAAGCAACGGGCGCAACAGGCCTTCAGCGAACTGGCCCGCCGATTCGGCATCCCCGAGGAACGCAAGCAGGAGATCGTGGACAAGGTCGAGTCCATCGCCCGCGAGCTGTCCTATATCGAGGCGTTGCGCGACCGTTACCACCAATTGCAGCAGATCATCACCGGCCTGGGGCAGGCGGGACGCATCTACAAGACCGACCGCCAGATGCAGTCGGACCTGTCCCGCATGATGGCCCTGGTCAAGCAGCCCATCCTGGATTTCGAGGATATCTTCGCCCAGCTGGACGCCCAGACCGGCGAGATCATGGCGGTGCTGAAGTCCTATGACAGCCAGGTGTCCTTCATCCGCCGCATGCGTGACGAGCTGCACACCCGCCTCATGCTGTGGGACGACGTGATCTATGCCTGGGATGGGGAGCCGGTGGAACGGGGGCCGGAGTTGGAGGCCCGTCTGAAGAAGACCTACCATTTCCTGGCGCAGCACTTCCTGGTGACCAAGGTTTGGCAGCGGGGGGCTTGAGGCGTCACCCGCCCGCCCGCCGATAGGCCGTCAGCGGCCCTCGCGCCGCCAGCCCAGCACCAGCAGGGCCGCCATCGCCAGCAGCGCGATCCAGGCCGGCACCAGCGGCACCCGGGCCACGCCCGTAACGGTGTAGTCGCCGTTGGCCCGCAGGCCCAGCCAGCCGCTTCCGGCGGCGCTTTGCCCCGGGTCCACGCGGCGCAGGTCGGGCAGGCCGCCATTGCCGGACCGGTCCACCAGCCAAAAGACGCCCCCGCCCGTGGCCTTGGCCAGGGGGGCCAGGCGGTCGGGTGTGGTGCGCATGTCGGCCAGCTCTGGCGGGTTCAGCGCGCCGACCACGGCCAGCGCCGTCCTGTCGCCGTCCTTCACCCGCCACAATCCGGGCTCGGTCGCCTCTAGGCTGCCGCGCGCCACACCATCGGGGCTGTCGACCAGGGGCAGGCTGGTGACGGCGTCGCTGGGGGACCGCACCTCCACCGGATCGGCGTCCGGCTTCAGCGAGCGGCGTTCCACCACCAGGCGGTCGCCGTCCACATGGGCCTTGAGGTCTTCCTCCTCCAGCGCCGGCTCTTTCATCAGCCAGTGGGCCAGGCGGCGCAGCAGCTCGGCAGCGGGTCCGCCACCCTCGAAGCCGCGCGACCATAGCCACATGTGATCGGACGCGATCTGGGCCACGCGGCCCTTGCCCACGCGGTCCAGCACCACCAGCGGCTGGTTGTTGGCGCCGGTCATGACCACCGTGCCCTGGCGCGGCACGATGTCGATCTGCCGGAACCAGCGGCCCCAGGGCGCCTTCTGTTGTCCGGCCTGTGCGGGAGCCGTGTCGCCATAGCCGTCCAGGCCGGCGGTGACCGGGTGGCGGCGGCCGGCTTCGGTCAGGGTGGGGGTGAAGGGCTGTTCCGTCACCGTGCCCGTGGGCTCACCCGGCAGGATCGCGCCCAGGGGCGTGCGGTACAGCGACAGCGGCGTGGCATAGGCGGGGCCGCTGGCCTCCAGGAAGGCGCCGCCGTTGCGCACATACTCCGCGATATTGGCCAGATAGCCCATGGGCAGGACGTTGCGCTGGCGATAGCGGTCGAAGATGACGAGGTCGAAGTCGTTCAGCTTCACCTCGAACAGCTCGCGGATGGGGAACTGGATCAGCGACAGCTCGCGGATGGGCGTGCTGTCGGATTTCTCCTGCGAGCGCAGGATGGTGAAGTGCACCAGGTCCACCGCCGGGTCGGCCTTCAGCAGGTCGCGCCAGGTGCGCTCACCGGCATGGGGCTCGCCCGAGACCAGCAGCACGCGCAAGCGATCGCGCACGCCGTTGACGATGAAGGCGGTGCGGTTGTTGGCCATGGACAGCTCGGCCGGGCCGGCGTTGACCGACAGTTCCAGCAGGTTGGGGCCGCCATGGCCCACGGTGACGGTCAGGGGCACATCCTCCCCCACCGGCACCGGCACCTGACGTTCGGGCTGGCCGTCCTGGCGGATGGTCAGCAGGGCGCTGTCGGCCCCCTTTCCCGCCGGCAGGTCCTCCACCCGCACGGTGGCCGTGACCGTCTTGCCGACGATGCCGTAGCTGGGGCCGCGTACCAGCACCAGGCGGCGGTCGCCCTCGCCATGCTCGCCCGTCAGCAGGGTGTGGATGGGGCCCAGGTCGGCCAGGCTGTCCGGCTTGTCCGGCACGTCATGCACCTGCCCATCGGTCAGCAGGATGGCGCCGGCCAGGCGGCGGCGGGGCACGTCGGCGACGGCCTGGGTCAGGGCGTCGATGGCGCGGGTCTCCTCCCCCTTGCCGCCGGCGGTGGAGGTGCCGGTTTCCACCACCCGCAGGTCCAGGTCGGGCACCTGGGACAGCTTGGCCTTCAGTGCGGCCAGTGCTGCGTCCGTCCGCTCCTGCCGGTGGCCCACCTTCTGGCTGGCGGAGGTGTCGACCACCACCACGGCCACGTCCTTCAGCGGGTGGCGGTCCTCCCGCACCAGGGCGGGGTCCAGCAGCAGCAAGGCCAGCGCCGCCAGCGTGGCCACGCGCCAGGTCAGGCCGCGCGCCCGCCGCCACGCCATGAGGCCCAGGCCGAAGAGCGACAGGACGCCCAGCAGGATCAGCAGCCAGGGGGGCAGCAGGGGCTGGAAACTGACGCTGAGGCCGGAAAACAGGTTCATCATTGGCCCAGCCGCTCCAGAATCGCCGGCACATGCACCTGATCGGCCTTGTAGTTGCCGGTCAGGGCGTACATCACCAGGTTGATGCCGAAGCGGTAGGCCATCTCACGCTGGCGCTCCCCCCCGGGCACCACGGCGTTCAGCGGCCGTCCCTGCCCATCGATGGCCCAGGCGCCGGCCCAGTCGTTGCCGCCGACCAGCACGGGCGAGACGCCGTCGTTCACCCGCCCCTCCGACGCTTCCGCCCACACCTGGCCGCCGGCCTGCCGGCCGGGGAAATCCTGCATCAGGAAGAAGGTGCGGCTTAGCACATGGTCGGGGCCCACCGGGGCCAGGGGCGGCACGTCCAGGCCGTGGGTCAGGTCGCGCAGCCGCGCCTGGACGGCGCTGTCGGGCGCGCCCTGGTCGCGGGTGTCGAACAGGATCATGCCGCCGGCGTGCAGGTACTGGTTCAGCTTGGCCACCGCCGCGTCCGACAGGGAGGGCTGGCCCGGCGTCACCACCCAGTACAGCAGGGGGAACAGGGCCAGGTCGTCCTTCTCCACGTTCACGCTCATGGCGCCGGCCACCTCCACCGCCGTGCGGCGGTTCAGTTGTTCGCCCAGGCCCAGCAGGCCGGCCTTGGTGGTGGCGTCGGCGGTGCGGTCGCCCGTCTCGACGTAGGCCAGCCAATTGGCGGTGGTGGCCTTCACGATCTCACTGTCCGGTGTCGCGGCATGTCCGCGCGGGGCCGCCAGCACGGTCGCCAGCGCCAGCGCGGCCGCCGTCGCCCCCCGGCGCCAATTGCGGCCGGGCGACGGCCGCAGCGATGTGGGCAGCAGGCCGCGCACGAACAGCGACAGGAACAGGTCCGCCACCCACAGCGCCGCCGCCACGCCCAGGAACCAGGGGCGCAAATCCGTCTCCCGCATGCCGCCGAAACCCTGGTAGGTGACGCCGGCCAGGGTGGGCATGGGCACCAGCGGCGCCACCGCCCCGGCCAGGTTCAAGGCGCGGCGCCGATCCCCCACGCCGTAATAGCCCGGCGGGTGCAGCGGGCCCACCTGGACCTCCATCCCGTCCTTGCCCTCCGGCTCCAGCGGCTGAGCCAGGGCGGAAGGGGCGACCAGCCGGCCCTGGCCATCCAGCAGCATCAGGGGCGGCAGGGCGCCGCCGGCATTGCCGCCGATGCCCCCCGGCAAGCCGTCGCTGAGCGCCACCAGGCGCCGCAGCATGTCGACATACAGGCCGGACAGGGCCAGGTTGGACCAGGCGGGATCGGCGCTGGTGTGCACCAGGACCAGCCAGCCCTTGCCCCGCCGCTCGCCCGTCACCAGCGGCGTGCCGTCCTCCAGCCGGGCCCAGACCTTGTCGCCCAGGTCGGGGCCGGGCTCGGCCAGGACCTGGCGGCTGACGGTCACGTCGGGCGGCACCTCCAGCCCCGCGAAGGGGCTCTTGTCGTCGAAGGGCGACAGGTGGGCGGGCGTGGTCCACGACAGGGCGCCGCCCAGCGAGCGATCCCCCCCGCGCAGGCGGACGGGCAGCAGGGTTTCGGCGCCAATGGGTTCCTGCTCATGGGCAAGGCGGGTGCCGCCGAAGCGCACCAGGACGCCGCCCTGGTCGATCCACCGGCTGACGCGGTCCGTGTCGCTGTCGCTCAACGCGCCGGTGTCGGGCAGCACCAGGACGGACACGCCGCCCTCCAGCAGGGCGCGGATGGTTCCGCGCCGCACCTCGGCATAGGGCGCCAGCGCCCGGTCCAGATAATACAGGCTGGACAGCAGCGGCTGGCTGTCGCCGCCCGGCCCGGCGGTGGCCAGGCCCACGGGCCGGCGGCGCCAGCGGTCATCCAGCAGCAGGCTGGCGCCCACGCCGGTGCGCTCTTCCAGATGCAGGCGGACGGCGGCGTTGCGCAATTCACCGGGCAGGGTCAGGGGCAGGGTCAGTTGACGTTCGCCCGGGGCGAAGACGCCTTCGGACCGGCCCAGGGCGCGGCCATCCTCGCCCAGCGCCTCCACGGCGATGGGCTGGGCCTGCGCGCCCTCCGCCCGTTCCACCGGCACCATCAGGGCGCCGCCATCGGTGCGGGCATCGCTGTTGGGCGCCCGCAGCAGCAGGGGGCTGTGGTCGGCGCCGGCGGTCAGCACCGTGACGCGACCCAGGGCGCGCAACCGGCCGGCCATCGCCGCCACGCTGCCGTCGTTCAGGCCATCGGCCAGCCAGTAGCTGTCGGCGGCTAACCCCGCCAGCGGGCCGGTCTTCTGGGCCGTGTCCAGGGCCGCCAGGGCCGCCGCGCGGTCGCTGGGCCAAGGCTGCGGCGCCAAGGCCTGCACCAGGCGGCGGGCCGCCGTGGCGCTCATGGGACCCTGCACCTGGGGCGCCTGCCCATCGGCGCCGGCGGCGGTGGGCAGCAGCAGGACCGGGCGGTCCTGGCGTTCGGCCTGGGTCACCAGCCGGTCCAGCGCCTGTTGCCGCTCCGGCCAGTCGCGGCCGGCGGCCCAGCCGGTGTCGACCACCAGCAGCATGGGCGCGCTGCCGGGGGCCGGCGCCGCGTCCGGGTGCAGCAGGGGACGGGCCAGGCCCACGATTAGCAGGGCGCCCAGCGCCAGGCGCAGCACCAACAGCCACCAGGGCGTGCGCGCCGGCGTCTCCTCCTTGGCGGTCAGGCCCAGCAGCAGGCGCAAGGCGGGGAAGGTGACGCGCTTGGGTGCCGGCGGTGTCAGGCGCAACAGCCACCACAGGCCCGGCAGCAGGATCAGGGCCCACAGCACCAGCGGGCTGGCGAAGGCCATCAGACGCCCCCCTCATTCATATGCGCCACGCCGGAATGGGCGGCGGCACTGCGCAGGCTTTCCTGGGACAAGGCGCCCCACAGGCCCAACAGGGCGGCCTGCGGCGGCGTATCGGTGCGGTGCAGGGAGAAAGACCAGCCGCAGGCGCGGGCGATCTGGGCCAGGCCGGCGCGGTGGGCGGCCAGCCGCTCCCGGTACGCGTCGCGCAGGGCGTCGACCCGGGGCACCAGCAGGCGCCGGTCGCCCTCAATCGCCCCCGCCACGGACTGGAACTCCACCCGCCCGTCATAGGGCAGCGTTTCCTCCGCCGGATCGAGGATCTGCAGAAGGTGGCCGCGCACGCCATGGCCGGCATGGAAATCGACGGCCGCCTGGACGTCCTCCAGCGGCGACAGCAGGTCGCCCATCACCACCAGCCGCGCATGGCGGGCCAGCGGCTGGGCGGGCGGCACCGGCGGTGGCGGGGCAGGCTGGGCGCGGGTCAAGGCCAAGGCCAGCGGCTCCAGCGCCGGGCGGCCGGGCAGGGGGCGGGGACCGCCCATCAGGCCCACCCGCTCCCCGCCGCGTACCAGCAGGCAGGCCAGCGCCAGGGCCAGCAGGTCGGCGCGCTCGCGCTTCAGGGGCAGCTCCCGGTCCGACCGCCAGTCCATCGACGGGCCGGCGTCACGCCATAGCCAGACGGTCTGCGCCGCCTCCCACTCGTTTTCCCGGACGTAGACGTGATCGCCCTTGGCCGACTGGCGCCAGTCGATCTGGTCGGTGTCGTCGCCCTGCTGATAGCGGCGGAACTGCCAGAACGCCTCGCCCGTGCCGACGCGGCGGCGGCCGTGCAGGCCGGGCGACACGGTGGCCGCCACCCGTTCCGCCGCCACCAGCAGCGGTGGCAGGCGCTGGGCCAGCGCGTCGGCGCGGTCGCGCAGCCGACTGGCCGCCGGCGCCGGATTCGCCTGCACGGGATTTTGGGGGGCCTTTGGGGGGGCGGCGGACATCAGGCCAGCGGCGCGCACAGACGATCGATGACGGCGTCCAGGGTGATGCCCTCGGCCCGCGCGCTGAAGTTCAGCGCCATGCGGTGGCGCAGCACCGGCTTGGCCAAGGCCACCACGTCATCCCGCGACGGGGTGTAGCGGCCGTCCATCAAGGCCCGGGCGCGGCTGGCCAGCATCAGGGCCTGGGCGGCGCGGGGGCCGGGGCCCCAGGCCACGTGCCGCCGCACCTCCGCCACGTCACTGGTCTCGGGCCGGCCGCTGCGCACCAGGTCCAGGATGCCGTCGACCACGCTGTCGCCCACCGGCACCCGGCGCACCAGCTCCTGGGCCGCCTGCAATTCCGCCGCCGTCAGCACGGGCCGCACGGTCGCGGAGGCGGCGCCGGTGGTGGCGATCATCATCAGCCGCTCGGCGTCGCGCTCGGGATAGGTCACGTCCACCTGCAGCAGGAAGCGGTCCAACTGCGCCTCCGGCAGGGGGTAGGTGCCCTCCTGTTCCAGCGGGTTCTGGGTCGCCAGCACATGGAAGGGACGGGGCAGGGGGTGGTACTGCCCGGCCACGGACACGCGGCCCTCCTGCATCGCCTGCAGCAGGGCGGACTGCGTGCGCGGGCTGGCGCGGTTGATCTCGTCGGCCATCAGCAGCTGGGCGAAGACCGGGCCGGGGATGAAGCGGAAGGCGCGGCGGCCGTGCTCCCCCTCCTCCAGAACTTCGGAGCCCAGGATATCGGCCGGCATCAGGTCGGGGGTGCATTGCACCCGGCGTTCATCCAGGCCCAGCACGGTGCCCAGCGTTTCCACCAGGCGGGTCTTGGCCAGGCCGGGCACGCCCACCAGCAACAGGTGGCCGCCGGCCAGCAGGGTCACGAGGCTAAGGTCGATCACCTCTTCCTGGCCGAAGATGGCCTGGCCGATCATGGCGCGCACACTGGCCAGTTTCAGGCCGGTGTTTTCGATGTCCAAGGCCAGGCTCGCATCCGGGTAAACGTGGTCACGGGGCAGGTCGGTGATGCTCAACACGGGGTCTCCCAGGGAATGGTTCACCAGCAATGCCAAAAACGCCGGCTCCGGGCCTGTATGCCAGCCCCCTTTATGCTAGCTTTGTGGCCGAAATCGGAAAATTTTCCGGTCCACCCGCCTCGGCAGATAGGTCGAGGGGGTGGCCCATTCGGCTTGATGGTTGATTGCGTCATGACGGAAAGCAAGCCCGATGCCGGTTCCCAGGCCGGCCAGCAGACGGCCGGCACGGCCGCGCCCGCCGCCGAAGGCCCCGCCGATCTGGCCGGCTTAAGGGCGGCGGCGGCCCCGGACGGCGGGGCTTCTGACACCCGCCCGGACGAAGGCTACGATATCCGTATCGCCCGGGACGGCACCTGGTTTTACCACGGCAGCCCCATCGGCCGGCTGCCCCTGGTCAAGCTGTTCGCCACCGTCCTGCGCCGGGACGAGGCCGGCGACTATTGGCTGATCACCCCGGCGGAGCGCGGCCGCATCCGGGTGGACGACGCGCCCTTCGTGGCGGTGGAGATGCGGCGGGAGGGTGAGGGCCCGAACCAGGCGCTGTCCTTCCGCACCAACCTGGACCAGTGGGTGACGGCGGGGGCGGAGCATCCGATTCGGGTGGCCATCGACCCGGAAACGGGGGAGCCCGGCCCCTATATCCACGTGCGCGGCGATATCGGCCGCGGGCTGGAGGCGCGGCTGAACCGGCCCGTCTTCTATGAACTGGCCGATCTTGCCCTGGCCGGTGCCACGGAGGCGGGAGGGGGTGATGGACCCGCGGGGGTATGGAGCCAGGGTGTGTTCTTCCGGCTGGAGGCGGCGTGACCACGGCGGCGGCGATCCGCCGCGCCTTCGCCGGGCGCTGGCACGGGGCCTTCGCGTTCGAGGGGCCTGGCATCAACGCCCGGGGCGACCGCGATGGCAACATCCCGGACGCCGTGTTCGATGTCCCGTCGGTGCGTGATGCCGCCGTGCTGGTTCCCCTGGTCGACCGGCCCGACGGCATGACCGTGCTGCTGACCCAGCGCACCGCCCATCTGGCGGCCCATGGCGGCCAGATCAGTTTCCCCGGCGGCCGGGTTGAGCCGGAAGATACCGACGCCGTGGCGACGGCCTTGCGCGAAACGGAGGAGGAGGTGGGCCTGCCGCCCACCCAGGTGGAGGTGGTGGGGCGCCTGGACACCTACTACACCCGCACAGGGTTCCGTGTGGTGCCGGTGGTGGGCCTGGTCCAGCCGCCCTTCTTCCTGCAGCCCGACCCGTCGGAGGTGCAGGAGGTGTTCGAGGTGCCGCTGGCCTTCATTCGCGACCCCGGCAGCCGTCAGCGCCAGTCGCGGGAGTTCAAGGGCGCGCTGCGCCACTTCTGGGTCTTCCCCTACAACGAGCGCTACATCTGGGGCGCCACGGCGGGGATGCTGGTGAACCTATGCGATGTGCTGGGCGTGCCCGACTGATCCTGGCGCGCGCCGGTGGGGGCGTTGCCCCTTGATCATCGGCTTGCTAAACTTCCCTCAAAATACAACCATTAGGCGTCATGACTTCCGTCCGCTCCCTGGTGCCCGCTGGCCCCTTGGCCTCCGTGGCCAGCCGCCGCGTCCTGCAATCGCTCATGCGCACCGGGCAAGAGGCGCGATTCGTCGGCGGCTGCGTGCGCGACTGTCTGCTGGAGGTGCAGGCGGCGGACATCGACATCGCCACGCCGCTGCCGCCGGAGGAGGTGATGCGCCGCCTGAAGGCCGATGGCATCCGCGTCATCCCCACGGGCCTGAAGCACGGCACCGTCACCGCCATCATCGGCAGCGAGACGTTCGAGATCACCACCCTGCGCCAGGATGTGGAAACCTTCGGCCGCAGCGCCCGGGTGGCCTTCACCGACGACTGGCTGGCCGACGCCGCCCGCCGCGACTTCACCTTCAACGCCCTGTCGCTGACGGTGGATGGGGAACTGTACGACCCCTTCGGCGGCGTGCCCGACCTGACGGCGGGGCGCGTGCGCTTCATCGGTGACGCCGAGACACGCATCCGTGAGGATGTGCTGCGCCTGCTGCGCTTCTTCCGCTTCTACGCCCGCCTGGGCAAGGGGCCGCCGGACGCGGTGGCGCTGGACGCCTGCACCCGACTGGCGCCCCTGGTCAGTGGCCTGTCCGGCGAGCGGGTGCGGGAAGAGGTGTTGAAGCTGCTGGCCACCGACCGCGCCGCCGATGTCTGGCGCATCATGGTGGACCAGGGAATCATGGAGCATGTCCTGCCCCAGGCCATGGCGGTGGACCGGCTGGCCGCGCTGGACCGCCTGGAATGGATGGTGGGGGAGACGGAGCCGCTGGCCCGCCTGGCCGCCTTGCTGCCCGCCGGCCCCTTGGCCCACGGCGCGGCCGAGGCGGTGGCCGACCGTTTGCGCTTCTCCAACTTCCAGCGGGAACGGCTTAAGGCCATCGCCGCGCCGGCGGTGGATGTCCATCCCGAGCTGCCCTTCAAGTCGCGGCGAATCGCCTTGCACCGCCTGGGACCGGAAGTCTACCGCGCCGTGCTGCTGCTGTCGGCGGCGGGCATGGGCACGCCGGCCTTCGAGCTGTTCGAGCCCCTGGCCGAGGCATCCGCCTGGCGGGAAATCCCCTTTCCCCTGCGCGGACAGGACGTTTTGGACCGGGGTTTGCCACCGGGACCGGAGGTCGGCCGCCTGATGGCTGAGTTGGAACGCTGGTGGATCGCCCACGATTTCCAGCCCGACCGCGATGCCTGCCTGGCGGAGCTGGAGCGGCGGTTGGCCTCCATCCCTCGCCCCGCGAAGCAATAACGCCAGCGGCACGAGCCAGCGGCACGAGATGGTGACTCGTGCCGCTATAGGCCACGACCGTGGCCGCCGGAGCGAGCACCGCAGGGCGCAGCGAGGACAAGCCTGGGCGGACGGATGTCCGCCGCCCGGCGATTGAGGGAACGTCTAACGCGCCGCCTTCACGTCCGCCGCCGTGACCGCGTCGGTGTAGTGGTTGCCGAAGTGGGTGCGGACATAGTTCACCACCGCCGCCACCTGCTCGTCGTCCAGGAATTCGCCGATGGGCGGCATGGCGCGCTGGCCGTGCACCACCATGGCGACGGGATAGCCCGCCGCCTCCAGATTGGGATTACCGGCCAGGGCGGGATAGGTGCCGGCGCCGGTGGCGCCCTTGGCGTCCGGCATGTGGCAGCCCTGGCAGATGGCCTGGTACAGCGCGGCGCCGTCCCTCTGGCCGAAATGGCGGGGGCTGGCGAAGGCGGCGGAACTGGCGTCCGACGCCTGGGCGTGGGCGGCGTGGGGCAGCATGCCCGCCGCCCCATAAAGGCCGGTCAGCAGTGCCGTCAGGCCGGCCGCCTTCACCGTGAAAGACTTGAGGATCGTCATGGATGGTCTCTCGCGATAGGGGGGCGTCAGGCCGTCACGACCCGCTTGTGCAGGCGGGTGATGGCGTCGAGGGAGGACAGGACCGCCCCCTCCTGCCAGCCGGTGATATAGCTGGCGTGCTCACCCGCCAGGGCGATGCGCCCGTCCACCTGGCACAAATCCTGGTAGTGCGCGGCCCGCGTCTCTTCCGTCCAGGCGGCGTGGCAGCCCAGGGTCCAAGGCACGCGGTGCCAACCCACCGCCACGCCGGTGTCGAACTCCTTGATGTATTGCGGGTGGATCTGGGCGCCATAGGCCAGGGCGCGCTTCACGCGCTCCTCCGGCGGCATGGCGGTGTACTCCATGGCGTAGGGGCCGAAGACGTAGGTGCCCAGCAGCACCCCCTTGCCCGGGCTGCCGTAGCCGCTGTTGGGATAGCCGATCATGGCGATGGGCAGGTCGGTGAAGCTGATGCCGCCGTAGATGGCCTCGTCCTGTTCCCAGAAGCGGCGCTTGAACTGCAGGCCCACCTTGGCCGCGGCCTCATAGGGCACGGCATTGATGGCGTTGGTCATCTTGGCGCCGACGTTCAGCTTGATCTGGCTCAGCACCGTCAGCGGGATGGTGCATAGGCACCAGTCGGCCTTGGCCGTCTGCGGCGCACCGCCCTTCACGGTGTCGGTATAGGTGACGGTGACGCCGTGGTCGTCCTGCCGGATCTCCGTCACCTTGGTGTTGTAGCGGATCAGGTCCTTCACCTGCCGCGCCAGGGCGGTGGGGAACTGATCCATGCCGCCCACCGGCTGGAAGATGGTGGACTGGAACTCATCCCGCATCCCCATGCCCAGGAAGCGCCACAGGCCACCCTGCATCACGTCGCTGAGGCCGGCGGGGGTGGAGGGGACGGGCGCACCGTTCACGCCGCCGCCCGGCGCCTTGGCATAGCCGCGCACGTTGCTGGACTCCAGGCCGGCGGCATAGGCGTAGTTCTTGTCCAGCCCGCCCCAGGCGCGCAGCGATTCCAGCAGCTTTTCCTGGTCTTCCTTGCCCACCGTGCCGTCCAGCGCCCGCTGGTTGGTCAGCTTGGCCAGCAGTTCCGCCACATGGCCGTGGTAGTCGGCCTGGATCTCGCGGAAGCGCTGCGGCTTGCCGCCGTAGGCTTGGCTGGAATGAAGGTAGGCGTTGTAATTGACCTGGTTGAACGGTTCCAGCGCCACGCCATAGCGGTGGCAATAGTCCAGCACGGCGCGGTGGTGATAGGGAATGCGCCAGGGACCGGGGTTGATGTACAGCCCGGGATCGAAGCCCACCGTCTGCTTGAATCCGCCCAGTTCGGTGTAGGTGTCGCCGCCACGCAGGGACCAGCTGCGGCCGCCGGCCTTTTCCCGGTACTCCAGCACCTGGACCTTGTAGCCCGCCTTGCGCAGCTCGATGGCCGCGACCAGGCCGGCCACGCCGGCCCCCAGGATCAGGACGGAGGCGCCCCTGGCGTCGCCGTCCAGCTTGATGGGGCCGGTGTAGGTGGTCTCCGCCGCCAGGCCCAGGCTGGTGGCCGCCTGATACATCACGGCGCTGCCCGCCACCGTGCCGATCATGGCCAGCAGGTCGCGCCTTTTCATGTCCCTAAAACCCATGCCCGTTCCGCCTCCGTTATTTTGGAAAGGCGGCGAGTCTCCCTGTTTATTTTTCTGTTTATTTTTTGCCGGCGGCATTGCCGCCCGGCTACCTGACACCCCCCAAGCCGGGGAACGGGACGCCAACGACCGAACGCGATGGAATCGCCGGGTTAGATGTCTGAATTAATTAAATGAACTGCCCGATTTGCCCCGTCTTCACGGAATTTCGCTGACATGCCGCCGGCCCCCGTGAAACCGCGTCCAACAGCGGAATTCAGCGTTACATGGGCCGGCGGGGCTGTCAATTCGATTGCCGGGTCGATTGCCGGGGGACCAGCGGGCCTATTCGCCCAGGGTCGCGGCGTAGCTTTGGATGCCGCCGCTGGCCGGCTGATAGATGCCGATCAGGGTGTTCCCCAGAATGGAATTGGCGGTGCAGAGGCCGGTGGTGGCGGGGTTGGTGCTGGCCAGCCAGCGCGCTTCGCCGAAGCCGCCGCCCGTCTCCCGGGCCACATGGGCGAAGGCCGCCCCGGCATCGGTGGTGGCGGCCAGGGCATAGCCGCCGGGGACGCCGGTGATGCCTTCGAAATGGGTGATGATGCCGGGCAGGTTCTTGTAGCTCAGTTCCGTGATGTTGCTGAGCGCGCCGGTGGCCGGGTCATAGTCGGCCAGCAGGCCCACGTTCAGGCCCTTGCCGTTCTTGTAGCCGCCGGCCACGGTATAGGCGGCGGGCCCGTCGGCGGCGTTTTGCCAAATGCCGTACAGCGTGGCCAGTGGCCCGATGTCCAGTATCTGGAAGGCCCCGGTTTTCAGGTTGTGGATGAAGCCGTTGCCAGAGGCCGGCTTGCCCGCCACGTCATAGTTGCCCACGACCAGGTCGCCCATGGTGCTGTGGGGAATGGTGTTGGCCACGGTGCCGCCGGCCACGTCCGCCGGCACGTCGATCTGGGTCCAGGTGCCCGACCCGTCCGGGGCGCCTTGGTAGATCATGCCGTGGTCGGCTTTGCCGCCCTCGCTGTACTTGTAGCTGCCGACCGCCCGGATGTTGCCCTTACCCAGTGTGGGATCGAACAAGGGGGTGTTGGGCCCGTAGAAGATGGACGAGGTCACGGTCTGGCCGGGGAAGGTGGGCGTCAGGAAGATATAGCCGTCGCTGTCGGTGGGCGACAGCGGCCCGCGATACAGCAACCCTTGAGGGGCGCCGCCGTTCTGCTGATAGCTGCCGGTGATGATCACCGGGTGGCCATCGCCCCCGTCCTGCCGGATGCCGGTGACGGAGTAGTTCGGGGCGAAAATGTCGGTGTAGGTTACGGTCGGCGTGCTCATGACGGGTATCTCCCGCTGGGGTTGTGGTTCATTGGCTTATATACACGAGCGCGACAGGGCATTTCTTTCTCTTTTGGGTAGTAAGTCCTTCTCCGCAGGCGCGGTGCATGGTTTTGGCTTGCAAGTGCGAATGACTCGCATTACTGATGGTGTCACACGCTGATGACTGCGGTTGAGGGATGGGACGATGAGGGAAGTGGAACGAAAGGCTGACGGCTGGCATTCGGCCCCGCGCGCCCTGGCCCACAGCCGCACCGCCTTAAGCCGCAGTCCGGCCCGTTTCGCCGCCACCGCTCTGGTCGGCGCGGCTTTCCTGGCCTTCGGTGTCGCCCCTATCGGGGATGCTCATGCGGCGTCCCACGACATCGCCAGCTTCATCAAGGAACATGACCGGAACGGCGACGGCGTGGTCACCGCCCAGGAATACCAGGCGGTGCGGGACCAGCAGTTCAGGGCACTGGACACCAACGGCGACGGCTGGGTGAGCGAGGCGGAGTACACCACCGAGTTCGAGGCGCGGCTGACCAAGGAGAACGTGCCGGCGGAGCGCAAGGCCCAGCAGTTGAAGCAGACCCATGTCCGCTTCGTCGCCATCGACCTGGATGGCGATCAGAAGATGTCGCGGGAGGAGTTCATGGCGTCCGGCTGGCGCATGTTCGGTTTCCACGACAAGAACGGCGACCAGAAGGTGGACCAGGCCGACGTGGCCCTGGCCGCGTCCTTCAAGCCGCTGTTGGACAAAGATCGCGAGGCGGCCGGCAAGGCGCCCTGAGTTTCAAGTTTTCGAGTTCCTATCGGTGCCTGGGGCCTGGACGATGCGGAGTCCACGCCCCCGTTTAGACAGGGCACCGTACAGCCGGTCGGCGGCGTGCTAGTCGTGTGGCGCGACGGGCGGAATGGCGGCCTCCTTTCCCCTTCCGTCGACCGGCTCTTTTTATCGGGCCCCGGGGTGATGCCCCCGGGGCCCCTTGCTTTTTCGCCCTCAGGCGGCGGGCGGACGCATCCGCGTCCTTGCCTTGTCCTCGATTTCCAGCCCGCCTGCGGCTCTCCGGAAATCTCCGGCGCCCGCGGTCGCGGGCTGCCAGCGGCTTTGCCGCTGGGGTGGCGCGCTAGGGTTAGGTCGCGCTTACGGCCACTTCACCTCGGGCGGCAGGCTCATCAGGATGGCCTCGATGTTGCCGCCGGTCTTCAGGCCGAACAGCGTGCCCCGGTCGTGCAGCAGGTTGAACTCGACATACCGGCCCCGGCGCACCAGCTGGTGGTGGCGCTGCGCCTCGGTCCAGGGCAGGCGCATGCGGCGGCGCACGATCAGGGGATAGACATCCAGGAAGGCCTGGCCCACCGCGCGGGTGAAGGCGAAGTCGGCCTCCCAGTCGCCGGTGTCGTGCCGGTCGTAGAAGATGCCGCCGATGCCGCGCGGCTCATTGCGGTGGGGCAGGAAGAAGTAGCGGTCGCACCACTCCTTGAAGCGGGCGTAATAGTCGGCGCCATGCGCGTCGCACGCGGCCTTCAGCGCCGCGTGGAAGGTGGCGGCGTCCTCCGCCGTTTCGGCGCTGTCCAGGAACATGGGCGTCAGGTCGGAGCCACCGCCGAACCAGGCCTCCTGCGTCACCAGGTGGCGGGTGTTCATGTGCACCGCCGGCACCAGGGGGCTGCGCATGTGCGCCACCAGGCTGATGCCGCTGGCCCAGAATTGGCCGGTGGCCGCGGCGCCGGGAATCTGGGCGCGGAATTCCTCGCTGAAGGTGCCGTGGACGGTGGAGATGTTGACGCCCACCTTCTCGAACACCCGGCCGCGCATCAACGACATGACGCCGCCGCCGCCCTTGCTCTCGCCATCGCTGTCCGGTCGATCCCAGCTCTTGCGCTCGAACCGGCCGGGCGCGCCCTCGCCATAGGCGGGCAGGTCGGCCGCCTCATCCTCGATGGCCTCGAAGGCGGCGCAGATGCGGTCGCGCAGATCCTGGAACCAGGTGGCGGCCCGGGCCTTGCGCTCCTCGGCCAGGGGGGCGTCGCCCGCGAGCGCTTGCGGGGACAGGAGGCTGGCGGACAGGGGGATGTCGGTCATGGGTCGAGGTTCCGGAGCAGGTCAGCGGGGCCAGGCGTCCAGCTGGCGTATGGCCTCACCCACCACCATGGCGGCGGCCATGGCGACGTTGAGGGAGCGCAAGCCCGGGCGCATGGGAATGGCGAGGCGCGCGTCGGCGGCGGCGTGAACCTCCTCCGGCACGCCGGCCGATTCCCGGCCCAGCAGCAGGATGTCGTCCGGCTGGAAGACGAAATCGGTGTACCACATGGCGGCCCGCGTGGTCAGCAGCAGCAGGCGCGGCATGACCGCACCCTGCCCGGGGCGGGGCTGCCCTGCGTCGCCCCCGGATTGACCGTTCGCCCGCCGACGGGTCTCGAACGCCGCCCAGGACGTGTGGCGCGCCAGGTCCACACCCTCTAGGTAGTCCATGCCCGACCGGCGGAGACGTTTATCGTCCAAAACGAATCCGCACGGCTCGATGATGTCGATGCCTACATTCAAGCAGGCGCCAAGGCGCATCAAGGTTCCGGCGTTCTGGGGGATGTCAGGTTGGTAAAGGGCGATGCGCACGGGAAAGTAGTCCAGTAAGGTGTTGGAAAGACTAGCTCTTCGGCCGCCAAACCTTTCGTTTGTGCAGCTAAGAATAGCGCTAGGGCTGCATTCACACGCTTCCCAAGCCACGGGGGCGCATGTATATGGATTTACCGCGACCGGACAAGACGCCGGCCGTCAACCTTATTCTCGGGTGCACCTGCGCAAGGCAGGTTCGCTCAGGATAGGGTTATAACAATATTGGGAAACCCTTGTGAGGCGGGCGCCGGGGCGTTTTCAGGTGCCCCTGACTTCGAGGAGAAGCTTGGTATGGCGGACACGACCCAAACGGCCGGTCACGGGCCGGGGAGCGGCTCTCACAGCGGCGGGGATCCTACACGTCGCGACTTCATTTATCTTGCTGCCGCCGCGACTGGTGTCGTGGGCGCCGCCGTCACGGCCTGGCCCTTCATCGACAGCCTGAATCCCGCGGCGGATACCCTGGCCTTGGCCAGCACCGACGTTGATCTGGCCCCCGTGCAGGTGGGCCAGTCCATCACCGTCACCTGGCGCGGCAAGCCGGTGTTCATCCGTCACCGCACGCCTGAGGAAATCAAGTCGGCCGTGGACGTGAACGTCTCCGAACTGCGCGACCCCCAGACGGACGCCGCCCGCGCCAAGAAGCCGGAATGGCTGATCGTCGTCGGCATCTGCACCCACCTGGGCTGCATCCCGCTGGGCCAGAAGAATTCCGATCCCCGTGGCGAATACGGCGGATGGTTCTGCCCCTGTCATGGTTCGGTCTACGACACGTCCGGCCGCATCCGCAAGGGTCCCGCGCCGCGTAACCTGGAAGTGCCCAGCTACGCGTTCAAGACCGACACTTCGATCCGTATCGGCTAAGCCGGACCCCCAGGGAGCGAGAAATGGCTCACGGCCCTTCATCCTCTTTCAAGAACCCGGTGGTCAACTGGCTCGACCAGCGGCTGCCGATCTTCACCATGATCCAGAAGGAATACGGGGTGTTTCCCACCCCGCGTAACTTCAACTACTTCTGGAACTTCGGCGCCATCGCCATGATCATGCTGGTGACGATGATCGTCTCCGGCATCGTGCTGGCGATGCACTACACGCCCAACACCAACCTGGCCTTCAACTCCGTCGAACGCATCATGCGCGACGTGAACTTCGGCTGGTTGATCCGCTACATCCACATGAACGGCGCCTCGTTCTTCTTCATCGCCGTTTATATCCACATCTTTCGCGGCCTCTACTACGGTTCCTACAAGAAGCCGCGTGAGCTGCTGTGGATGATCGGCGTGGTGATCTTCCTGCTGATGATGGCCACGGCCTTCATGGGCTACGTGCTGCCGTGGGGCCAGATGAGCTTCTGGGGCGCCACCGTCATCACCAACCTGTTCTCGGCCCTGCCGCTTGTGGGCCAGGACATCGTGACCCTGCTGTGGGGCGGCTTCTCCGTCGACAACCCGACGCTGAACCGCTTCTTCGCCCTGCACTACCTGCTGCCCTTCGTCATCGCCGCCGTCGTGTTCCTGCACGTCGCGGCCCTGCACGTCACCGGGTCCAACAACCCGCTGGGGGTGGAGCCCAAGGGCCCGCAGGACACGCTGCCCTTCCACCCCTACTACACGGTGAAGGACAGCTTCGGCACGGTGGTCTACCTGGCCATCTTCGCCGCCTTCGTCTTCTACGCCCCCAACTTCTTCGGTGAGCCGGACAACTACATCCAGGCGAACCCGATGGTGACCCCGCCGCACATCGTGCCGGAGTGGTACTTCCTGCCGTACTACGCGATCCTGCGCTCCATCACCTTCGACATCTCCATCCCCTTCACCGGGCTGAAGCTGATCGAGGCCAAGCTGGGCGGCGTCATCGCCATGTTCGGTTCCATCGCCATCCTGTTCATCCTGCCCTGGCTGGACACCTCGCCGGTGCGCAGCGCCCGCTTCCGTCCCATCTTCAAGAAGGGCATCCTGGCCTTCCTGGTCGCCTTCTTCCTGCTGATGTACGTGGGCGCCCAGACGGCCGATGCCGCCTGGCACCTGGGGGGCCTGGAAATCCCGCTGGTCTATGTCGGCCAGTTCGCTACCCTCGTCTACTTCGGCTTCTTCCTCTCGCTGCCGTTCGTCGGCCTGATCGAGAAGCCCCTGCCGCTGCCGGCCAGCATCGCCAAGCCCGTCCTGGGTGGTGGGGCCACCGCCGCCGGTGCCGCCGCCAAGCCGATGGAGAAAGCCTGATGCGTCGTCTTCGGTCCCTGATCCTTGCCGGTCTCGTCGCCGTCGCTGCGGCCGCTCCCGCGGTCGCCAGCGAAGAGATGGAGTATCCGAAGAACGAATGGAGCCACGGTGCTGTTACTCGCGGTTTCAGCAACATCTTCGGCACCTTCGACCGCAAGGCGCTGCAGCGCGGCTTCCAGGTTTACAAGGAAGTCTGCTCCGCCTGCCATTCCATGAACCTGCTGTCGTACCGCAACCTCAGCGCGCTGGGGTACAACGAGGCGGAGATCACCGCCATCGCCGCCGGCTACGACATGACCGACGGGCCCAATGACGAGGGTGAGATGTTCACCCGCAAGGGCGTGCCGGCCGATCACTTCAAGGCCCCGTTCCCCAACGAGAAGGCCGCCGCCGCCGCCAACGGCGGCAAGGCCCCGCCGGATCTGTCGCTGATCGTGAAGGCGCGCAAGGGGGGTGAGGATTACATCGTCGCCCTGATGACGGGCTTCGAGCCGGCCCCCGCCGGCTTCACCGTCCCGTCGGGCGGCAACTACAACAAGGCCTTCCCCGGCCATGTCATCGCCATGCCGCCACCCCTGTCGGACGGCGGCGTGACCTACGCCGACGGCACCAAGGCCACGGTGGAGCAGCAGGCCAAGGACGTGGCCACCTTCCTCGCTTGGGCCGCCGAGCCCAACCTGGAAGCCCGCCACGAAATGGGCCTGAAGGTCATGATCTTCCTGATCGTGCTGGCTGGCATCCTCTATGCCGCCAAGCGCGCCGTGTGGGCGGACCAGCACTAAGCCGGTCCCCCGGACGGGAGAGTGAAAAGGGCGCCTCGGGATGACCGGGGCGCCCTTTCTGTTTGGCCCGTTTGCGCAGACGGTGGCGAAGGGAATGGAGGGACGGCATGGGCATGCTGACCGCAGCGGAAGTCTTGGCCTTCTGGTTTCAGGAGCTGACGCCGGACGATTGGTTCAAGGGCGGGGCGGACATCGACGCGCGTGTCCGCGACCGGCTGGCCGACAGCTACCACGCGGCGGCCGAGGGCGCACTGGACGCCTGGGCCGACACGTCGGACGGGGCCTTGGCCTTGCTGATCCTGCTGGACCAGGTGCCGCGCAACATCTTCCGGGGCGACGCGCTGGCCTTCGCCACCGATACGCGGGCGCAAGCGCTGGCCAGCCGCGCCGTGGCCCGGGCGCAGGATCTGGAACAGCCGGTGGGGCGGCGCCTGTTCTTTTATCTGCCGTTTGAGCATGCGGAGGAGATCGTGCTGCAGGATTGCTGCGTCGCCCTGGTGGGGGAGCGCATCGGCGTAGGCGATCACCTGGACCATGCCGAGCGGCATCGCGAGGTCATTCGCCGCTTCGGCCGCTTTCCCCATCGCAACGGCATCCTGGGCCGCGCCTGCACGGCGGCGGAACGGGAGTACCTGGAGCAGCCGGGGGCCGGCTTTTGACGGTTGGGGTGCGGCGGACGGCCGCAGGCCATCCCGCCAATGGGCACGTCCTAAAGTGGTTCTATGACCGATCCGTCATCGCCGTTACCATTCCCGCCGAAGGGTTCGACGGAACCCATCGCGGGGAGCATGAGATGAGCGCGTATACCAAGGCATTGACCTTGAACGGGATTTTAATGGGCGTCGGTTTGGGGCTGCTGCTGGGGGCCAGTGTTCCGGCCTGGGCGGCGGCGACGCCGGAGCAGGTGAAGAAAGCAGTGGATGCCGGCGACCTGCCGGCGGCCGAGCACATGCTGCGCGACGCCATTCGGGAGCATGGCGACAGCGCCCGCGCCCATTATGAGTTGGGCGAGGTGCTGGGCATGGAGGGGCTGCATCAGGACGCCGTGGGCGAACTGGAACTGGCCCGCAAGATGGACCCGACCCTGCATTTCGCGCGCAGCCCGGAGACGTTCCAGCAACATCTGGCGCGCGAACAATCCTTCCTGAAGCCGGCGGCGGAACCCGCCCCGGCGCCCAAGCCCACCCCGGAGCCCAAGCTCGCCGCGCCCGTCGTGTCGCAGTCGGTGTCCCATCCATCGGCCCCGCCGGCCAAGACCCCCGATGATGGCGGCATGACCATCATCCTGGTGGTGGGCGGGCTGCTGCTGGCGGGCCTGGCCATCTTCATGGTGTTCCGCCGCAGCCGTCCGGCCTATGGTGGCAGCTATCGCCCCGCCACCGGCCCGGTGCCGCCGCCCTATCCCCAGTCGGCGCCCCCTGTCTATGGTCAGCCGGGCTATGCCCCGGTGGTGGTCCAGGACAACAGTGGTTCCAGCTTCTTGACCGGCATGGTCGTGGGGGAACTGATGTCCGGTGGCCATCACCACGACACCGTGATCCACGAGACGGTGGTGAACAACGTCACGGAAAACCGGGTCTATGAGACCGAGCGCCGGCCGGACCCCAGCTTCGACTCCGGCAGTTCGTCCAGCGATGGCTGGGGTGGTTCGTCGGACGGGGGCGCCTCGTCCAGCAGCTTCGACAGCGGCAGCAGCAGCAGCGACAACAGCAGCTGGTGAGGCGTCAGAAGAACGCGGCGGCGTAGGCCGGGTCGTACTGCATGGCGCCGACCCGGTTGCCCTCCGTGTCTTCCAGGTAGATCAGGCGGCCCACGCCGTCGATGGTGTAGGGCGGCATGGCGATGGTGCCGCCCTGGGCTGTGACCTTTGCCATGATGGCGTCCAGGTCATCCACGCCCACGGTGCATTCAAAGCCCTTTATGCCCGTGCCGGTCACGGGCTCCTGCCGTTGCTGCAGGGCGCCGCCCACGGCCCGCTCCCCCTCCGCCCCGGTCTGGATCAGGTAAAAGCCGGGCGGCCCCCAGGGGGTGATGCGCCAGTCGAACACCGCCTCATAGAACGTCTTGGCGCGCTCCACATCCTCGGCATGGATGGCGAAGAAGCGCAGGTGGTTGGCCATGGGGACCTCCGTGGTGGGAATAGCCGGATGATGCCGTATTGGCCCGTGGCCGTCTTGCGCTAGGATGACGATCCATGTCGTGAAGGCGCCAAGATGGCCGACCCCTTCCTCATCCGCAGCCTGGCCCTGACCTTCAGCGACGGTCACCGCCTGCACGCGCACCGGCATGACTGGGGCCAACTGCTGTATGCCGCGCGCGGTGTCATGCGGGTGACGGCGGGCGACGTCGTCTGGCTGGTGCCGCCGGCGCAGGCGGTGTGGCTGCCCCCTGGGGTCGGGCACGCGGTGGACATGCGCGGCGCCGTCGCCATGCGCACGCTGTACATTGCCCCCACCCTGGCCGCCCCCACCCTGGCCGCCGATGTCGACGCTTTGCCCGCCGCCTGCCAGGTGCTGGGCGTGGCGCCGCTGCTGCGCGAACTGATCCTGCACGTGGTGTCCGTGGGCATGCTGCGCGCCGACCTGCCCGATCAGGCGCGGTTGGCCGGGGTGCTGATGGATCGGCTGGCGGCGGCGGAGCGGCTGCCCCTGTCGCTGCCTTGGCCGCGTGACCGCCGGGCCATCGCGGTGGCGGAACGCCTGCGCCGCGATCCCGCCGATGGGGCGGACCTGGATGCGCTGGGCGCCGCCGCGGGCGCCAGCGCCCGCACCCTGCAACGCCTGTTCAAGGAAGAGACGGGCCAGCGCTTCGGCGAATGGCGGCAGCGCCTGCGCCTGTTGCACGCCGCCAGCCTGCTGGGCAGCGGCCTGTCGGTCACCCAGGCCGGGCTGGAGTCGGGCTACGACAGCACCAGCGCCTTCGTCAGCGCCTTCCGTCGCCGCCTGGGCGTGACCCCGGCGCGCTACCGCCCCTCCATCTCCGCTTCATAGGTCTTCCGCATGAAGTCGATGAAGGCGCGCAAGGGGGCCGGCACATGCCGGCGGCTGGGATAGTAAAGGTAGGGTCCGGGGAAGGGGGGCAGCCAATCCTCCAACGCCGTCACCAGCCGCCCAGCGGCCAATGACGGTGCCAGGAAGCCCTCGAAGGTGCAGATCCAGCCCAGTCCAGCCTCCGCCGCGCTGACGGCGATGGGCACGCTGTTTCCCACCAGCCGCCCGTCGGGCATGATGCGCACCACCTCATCCCCCCGCTCGAACTCCCAGGGCTGGACGGCGCTGTCGGCGAAGCGGTGGCGCAGGCAAGGGCGGCCGATCAGGTCGCGCGGGTGACCGGGCAGGCCCTCGCGCGCGATGAGGTCCGGTGATGCGGCCAGGACGTAACGCTGCGGCGGACTGATGGGCACGGCCACCACGTCCTGGGCCAGGGCTTCGCCATAGCGGATGCCGGCGTCGAAGCCCTCGGCGAAGACATCGACGAAGGCGTTGTTCTCGATCACCTCCAGCGTGATACCGGGATAAAGCGCCAGAAAGCGGGGCACCAGCGGCGCCAGGGTCAGCCAGGACACGACGACGGGCACGTTGAGGCGCAAGGGGCCCGTGGGCGTGTCGCGGAAGCTGTTCACCTCGTCCAGCGACTCCGCCACCTCGGTGAACACGGGCGCCAGCCGGGCCACCAGCCGCTGGCCCGCCTCGGTCGGGGTGACGCTGCGTGTCGTGCGGTTCAGCAGGCGCACGCCCAGATCCTCCTCCAGCCGTTTCAGCGCCAGGCTGAGGGTGGAGGGGGCCACCCCCCGTTCCTTGGCGGCGCGGCGGAAACTGCGGTGCCGGGCCACGGCCAGGAACAGGTCGAGATCGGCCAGATTGGGCGCGGGCATGGGGCTCACCATTGTTCGATTACTCGAACAGCACATTGCGGATTGGCCAGATTATCACGCGGCATGCGTTGGCGGCATAGTCTGGCTCATCAACGCCCCGCCCACACGCCTGGGCCGCGTCGCACCCACCCGCTTTTCCAAAGGAATCAACGATGCAGCAGCGTATTCTCGGCACGTCCGGCGGTGCCCAAGGTCTCGCCACCTCCGCCCTCGGTCTGGGCTGCATGGGCATGTCCGGCATGTATGGCCCCAGCGACCGGTCCGAAAGCGTCGCCACCCTGCATGCCGCCGTGGACGCCGGCATGGTCCTGTTGGACACCGGCGACTTTTATGGCATGGGTCATAATGAGATGCTGATCGGCGAAGCCCTGGCCGATGCCGGTTTCACCCGCGCCCACCAGCGCGATGAGGTGCAGATCAGCGTGAAGTTCGGTGCCCAGCGCGACCCGGCCGGAAACTGGATCGGCTTCGACGCGCGCCCCTCGGCGGTCAAGACCGCGCTGTCCTATACTTTGCAGCGCCTGCGGGTGGACCACATCGACATCTATCGTCCGGCCCGCCTGGACCCCAACGTTCCCATTGAGGACACGGTGGGGGCCATCGCCGACCTGGTGAAGGCCGGCTATGTTCGCCACATCGGCCTGTCTGAGGTGGGTTCTGACACCTTGCGCCGCGCCGCGGCTGTCCATCCCATCGTCGACCTGCAGATCGAGTATTCCCTGATCTCGCGGGGCATCGAGCGGGACATCCTGCCCACCTGCCGCGACCTGGGTATCGGCATCACCGCCTACGGCGTGCTGTCGCGCGGCCTGATCAGCGGGCACTGGAACAAGGAGCGGGAGAGCAAGGGCGCCGACTTCCGCGCCCACAGCCCCCGTTTCCAGGGGGGGAACCTGGACCATAACCTGGCCCTGGTGGAGGAACTGCGCCGCGTGGCGGCGGAGAAGGGCGTCAGCGTCGCCCAGATCGCCATCGCCTGGGTGTTGGCCCAGGGCCAGGACATCGTTCCCCTGATCGGCGCCCGCCGCCGCGACCGGCTGGCGGAATCGCTGGGGGCCCTGGACGTGACCCTGACGCCGGACGATCTGGCCGCCATCGAACGGGCGGTGCCCAAGGATAGCGCCGCCGGCGATCGCTACAACGCGCACGCCATGGCTTCGCTGGACAGCGAGCGTTGAAAACAGGAAGGGCGGCCGGGTTGCCCTGGCCGCCCTTTTTCGTTTCGTTCGCGTAACCAAGCTGCGCGGCTAAGGGTTCCTGTTCCTAAACTTTCTAGGACCCTAAACTTTCTAGGACAAGGCCCGGCCCCGGATGGGGCCGCCGGCCGCTTCAGGGCATCAAACGTTAAACCGGAAATGGAAGATGTCGCCGTCCTGGACGACGTATTCCTTGCCTTCGATGCGCAGCTTGCCGGCATCCTTGGCGCCGGTTTCGCCGCCCAGGGTGATGTAGCTGTCGAAGTCCACCGTCTCGGCCTTGATGAAGCCGCGTTCGAAGTCGGTGTGGATGACGCCGGCGGCCTCGGGGGCCTTGGCGCCGCGGCGCACGGTCCAGGCGCGCGCTTCCTTGGGGCCGACAGTGAAGAAGGTCAGCAGGTTCAGAAGGCCGTAGCCGGCGCGGATCAGGCGGTTCAGGCCAGGCTCCTCCAACCCCAATGAGGACAGGTACTCGGCCTTGTCCTCATCGCTCAGCTGCGCCAGTTCCGATTCGATGGCGGCGGAGATGACAACCGACACGGCACCCTGGGCCTTGGCCATCTCGGCCACCTTGGCCGACAGGCTGTTGCCGGAGGCGGCGGACGCCTCCTCAACGTTGCAGACGTACAGCACGGGCTTGGCCGTCAGCAGCTGCAACTGGCGCCAGTACGGGCGCTCCTCCTCCGACACCTCGGACACGCGGGCGGGCTTGCCATCGCGCAGCACGACCAGCGCGCGTTCGATCAGGTCGGCGAAAATCTTGGATTCCTTGTCGCCGCCCTTGGCCTTCTTCTGCAGCGCGGGCAGGCGCTTCTCCAGGCTGTCCATGTCGGCCAGCATCAGCTCGGTTTCCACCGTCTCCGCGTCGCGGGTGGGGTCGATGGAGCCTTCGACGTGGGTGATGTCGCCATCCTCGAAGCAGCGCAGCACATGGACGATGGCGTCCACCTCGCGGATATTGGCTAGGAACTGGTTGCCCAGGCCTTCACCCTTGGAGGCGCCGCGCACCAGGCCGGCGATGTCCACGAACTCCAGCTGGGTGGGGACGGTCTTCTGCGACTTGGCGATGGCCGCCAACTTGTCCAGGCGCGGGTCGGGCACACCGACGCGGCCCACATTGGGCTCGATGGTGCAGAAGGGGTAGTTGGCCGCTTCCGCCGCCGCCGTGCTGGTCAGCGCGTTGAACAGGGTCGACTTGCCGACGTTGGGCAGGCCGACGATGCCGCAATTGAATCCCATGGGAATACTCTAGATGTAAGGGGCCGCTTTGGCCGCGTTTATCGGGCAAAGACGGCCGGATTGCAAACCGCCGTTACGCAGATCCGCCATCGGCGGGATGGCCGTTCCCAGGCGCCCAGCCGGCGGGCGCCATCTCGAACGCCTGGAACTCGAACGCCGGGGCCACGGTGCAGCCGACCAGTGTCCACGCGCCCAGGGATTCGGCCGCCTGCCACTGGCCGGCCGGAACCACGCCTTGAGGCCGTTGGCCGGCGATCAGGTTGGCGCCCAGCATCAGATCGGTCGTGGCCAGGCCATCGGCCGAGAGCGACAGGCGCAGGGGCGCGCCGGCATGCCAGTGCCAAACCTCGTCCGCATCCAGCACCCGGTGCCAGTGCGACCGCTCCCCCGCCTTCAGCAGGAAGTAGATGGCGGTGGAGCTACCCCGGCCACCCTGCGCCGGGGTGTGGCGATAGGTTTCCACATAGTGCCCGCCCTCGGGATGGGGCTTGAGGTCCAGCAGGCGGATGATGCTGTCGGCGTTCAGGGGGGCGTCCAAGGAGATGGGCTCCATCGGCTCAGCCCCGCGGCGGCACGGTCAGGCGGAAGCTTTCCCGGTCCGATGCCTGGGTGAACCAGATGGCCAGCTGGGGCGCCCGGTCGCGCCAGTGGTCGCAGTCCCACCGCAGGTCCAGGTAGGCGAGGGCGATCACCACCGACAGGGTGCCGATGGTCAGGCCCTGCAACTGGTCGACCTCGGCCTCCAGCAGATCCACGGCGCGGGTCATGGCCTGGCGCTGGCGTTCCGTCCAACTGGCGGAACGCAGGTTTTCCGGCCGCAGGCCCTCCATGCGGCGCAGGATGGCGGCGTCGCACATGCCGTCGGCGATAGCCTGCTGCCGCAGCGCCAGCCAGCGCGCCGGTCCGGCGGCCGGGAACAGGGGCTGGCCCACCGTGCCCAGGCTGTCCAGGTACTCGGCGATGACCGGGCTGTCGAACAGGGTCAGGCCGTCGTCCGTCACCAGGGTGGGAATCTTGCCCAGGGGGTTCAGGGTCGGCACCACCGTTTCCGGCGACCAGACATCGGTGGGGGACAGGTCGATCCGGGATGCCAGTCCCCGCTCATGGGCGACCATCAGCGCCTTGCGCACGAAGGGGGACGTCTGGCTGTAGAAAAGCTTCATGAGGGGGCTTTCGGGAAAGGCTGGAACGCGATGGCTTCTTATCCCCGGAAATCGTCTTTCCGGCGGCGGATTTCGGCGAAGACGGCCACCGGGTCGCTGTCCGCCAGACCCACGGCGGCGGCCAGGGCGGGCAGGTCGGCGCGCAGGAATGGGTTGGTCGCCCGCTCCACGGCCAGGGTGGTGGGCAGGGTGGGGCGGTCATCGGCGCGCAGGGCTGTGACCTCCCTCATGCGGGCCGCCAGGTCGGCGTTGTCCGGCTCCAGCGTCAGGGCGAAGCGGCCGTTGCCGGCGGTGTATTCGTGGCCGCAATAGACGATGGTTTCCGGCGGCAGGGCGCGCAGTCGGGTGAGGGAGCGCCACATCTGCGCCGGCGTGCCTTCGAACAGGCGGCCACAGCCCATGGAGAACAGCGTGTCGCCGGAAAACAGCACGGCGTCCTCCGCTCCATGGAAGGCGATGTGGCCCCGGGTGTGGCCGGGCACGTCGATGCCGGTGAGGGGGCAGGCGCCCACGGTGAAGCTCTCCCCATCCGCGATGGCGCGGTCGATGCCGGGGATGCGGTCGCGGTCGGCGGCGGGCCCGACGATGGCGGCGCCATAGCGGGCCTTCAGGTCCAGGTTGCCGCCGACATGGTCGCCATGATGGTGGGTGTTGATGATCAGGTCCAGGGTCCAGCCGCGCCGCTCCAGCACCGCCGTCACCGGGGCGGCCTCGGCCGGGTCGACGACCGCCACCACGCCCGTGGCGCCGCAGCGCAGCAGGTGGATGTAGTTGTCGCTGAGGGCGGGGATCAGGGCGACGTCCAGGCGGGGCGGGGGCTGTATCATGGGCGCAAACCTATCGCAGCGGGGCATGTAATGCTAATCCTTGCGGCAGGCGCCCGCGCCATCGCTTGACAGGGCCGCGGCGCCGGGATTGCCTACAGGGGAAAGCGCCTTGCAACCATATCCGAACCGAAACGGCTCATGAGCGATCTGCTGACGGCGGTGGCGATCTTTATGATGGTGGCGGGGCTGTCCTACCTCGCCGCCCTGGCCGTTTCCCATCTGGTCGAGCGCCACCTGCACCTCAGCGAAGGGGTGGACCGGGTGGATGAGCGCTTTCAGGAGGCGAACATCCTGCATCGCAAGTTCGAGGACCGGGGCGCCAAGATCATGCCCCGCGTCGCCCGTCTGGACAATACGCTGAAGTCCGCCCGCCGCCAGAACTACATGTCCACCCGCCGCGTCGCGGATTTGGAGGCCAGGCGCGATCAGTTGATCCGCGTGCTGGGGGAGGAGGAGGCATTCTCCCGCCCTGGTCGTCCCGCCCGTCATTTCGTGGCGGCCGTCATCAACCGCCATGTGCAACGGGCCGTGCTGGAACAGAAGGAGGTGCTGGGCCTGTCGCGCAGTTGGGCACGCACCCAGAACGTCCACGCCTGGGCCCCCAACGCCGGTGACGCCAAGACCTTGGTGGAAAGCTATTACCCCCACTCCATGGGCTTCCACATCATCGAGATCCGGGAGCCCTCGCAGGATGGTCCGGGGGACGAGGAAGGAGATCAGGTCATGCTGGATGAGGCGGACGCCTCACCCGCCCGGTCCTAAGCCCGCCCATGTCCATCAGCTTTTCCCTGCTGTTCGGTATCGCCGCCGGTCTCACCGCCGCGGGGCAGGTGGCCAGCACCACGGCGCGGCGCATCCGGCGCATGCGGCGTGACACCCGTGCCCGCCGCACCCAGGTGGAGGAGTTGTTCCAGGCCGTGCGCGCCAAGGCCAAGCTGACCCTGGATCTGAAGCGCGAGGAGCGCAAGATGACGGCGGAGCTGGAACAGTTGCGCAGCAGTGTCACGGAGCATGACCGCCTGGCCGAGGCGCGGCGGGCGGATGAGGCCCTGCTGTATGTCTATGATGAGCGCCGCATGCCTAACGACAGCGGCTTCACCGTCACCATCAGCCATTCCAATTTCCAGATGGTGTCGCGGGGTGCGCCGGAACCGGTGGTGTCGTCCTGGCGCCTGGGGCGCCGCTATCTGGTGTGGGCGTCCAGCGCCAAGCTGGCCGTGTCCAAAACCTTGCAGCGCTTCCCGCCCGAGCGGGGCTACGCGGTCAAGGGGGGAGAGCCCTATCCCAGCGACCCGGAAGAATTATAGGGCGGGTGGTGCGGGATGACGCGGGGCGATGCGTCGCCTTGCGATGGGTGCGTGACCGCCCCAAACGCCCCGGCATGGTCCCAGCCTTGCCCGCCTTCCGCCGCAATCCCGGTGTTGAATAGGACCATCAACGGTCGCTTTCCCCCACGCTCCCACCAATGGTGGCCGCCAATCGGGGTAGGGATCGGACGGATGTTCCTCCTTCGGGATCAGCGTGACGCCATGTTGCTCAAGACAGTCTTCCTTCCCCTGACCGCCGCGGGTTTCGGCGCCGTGGCCGGGTTGTGGGACCTGACGTCAGCCAGCCTGGATGGCACCTTGGTCATGCTGGCCATGGCGGGCTTCCTGCTGGCCGTCGCCGCGCCCCGGCAATGGGGCGTGTGGGTCCTGGTCATTGGCGTCGGCGTGCTGCTGGCCCATCTGGTGACCCCCGCCCGTCCCGGCATGCTGTTCGATCTGACGGTCGTGTCCGGCTTGGTGGCGGGCGCCGTGGCCCTGTTGCCGGCGGCGGTGGGGGCGGTGGTGGCCCTGGCCGTGCTGTGGGTCCTGCGCCCCGCCCTCTCGTCCGCCACCTTGGCGCCGGCCGCCCTGGCGCAACAGGGTGCCCAGGCCGCCCGCCGTATGGCCGGCCGGGTGGCGACCTTCAACGGCAGCTCCCTGGGTGGCAACCCCCTGGCTGGACGTGCCAGCCTGGATGCCGGCGACTGATCCCCCCGCACCACCTGGTGGACGTCTGGAATCGGACCACGGGCTGAATCCAGGGCGTTGGTTGACAGCGTCATCGCGCACCCCCTACGGTCGCGCCGGCCTCGCCGCCGCAGGGCAGAGCCGACACCACCCAACGCCGTAGGGACCCTCCCATGAAAATTGCCGCCGCCGTCGCCTTCCTGGCCATTGCCGTCGCCGGTTCCGCTGCCGCCGATCCGGCCGGCGATCCCGTGAAGGGTGAAAAGGTCTTCCTGCGCTGCAAGGCCTGCCACAGCGCCGAAAAGGATGGCGCTGACAAGCTGGGCCCCAACCTGTGGGGCGTGGTCGGCCGCGCCTCCGGCAGCAAGGACGGCTTCAACTACTCCCCCGCCATGAAGGGCGCCGGCAAGACCTGGGATGCCGCCACGCTGGACACCTACCTGACCAATCCGCGGGCCTTGGTCCCGGGCAACCGCATGGCCTTCCCCGGCCTGCCCAACGCCCAGGATCGCGCGGACGTGATCGCCTATCTGTCGACCTTGAAGTAAGCGCCGGTATCCGGTCCTGGCCCCGACGGGTCGGGGCCGGATCGTTGCGATCGCGCGACTGCTGCCGCCGCGACACAACCGGAGACATTCGCCGGAATGTGACTTTTGATCCCTTGACGGCGGGGGATGCTTTCGTGGGACTCTGCCTCCGCGTCAAGAACGAGCAGGCCGCCTGAACGGCCCGCCGTGGAGGGATAGAGGGAGCCCATGACCAGCCGGATGTTACGCACGACCACCGCCATGGCGGTGGCGATGATGGCGTCTTTCGTCGGTATCACCGCGCACGCGCAGCAATATTCCGCCGGCATCGTCTTCGGCGACAGCCTCAGCGATCCGGGCAACCTGGTGCCCCTGGGACTGGCCCCGCCGGCACCTTATTACAATGGCCGTTTTTCCAATGGGCCGTTGTGGGATGAAAAGGTGGGCGCGCTGATCGGCGGCGTGCCGTTCAAGAGCTACGCCTATGGCGGCGCGCGGTCGACGGCCGAGCGGCCCATCGACTTCCTGAACCAGATCAACGCCTTCCTGGCGGCGAAGCCGACCATCACCAGCAGCCAGCTGTATTCCCTGTGGATCGGCGCCAACGACTATTTCCAATACGCCACCAGCGGTTCCTCCGTCGATGCCGCGACCGAGGCGGCCACGGTCGTGGGCAACATCGGCACCGGTGCCAGCAAGCTGATCGCCGCCGGCGCCCGCAACGTCCTGGTCTTCAACCTGCCCAACCTGGGCAACACCCCCTCCATCTCGGCGCAGGGGGCGACGGCGGCGCTGCAGGCCAACCAGCTGACGGCCATCCACAACGCCGACGTGCTGAACCTGACCAAGAGCCTGAACGGCACCAGCGGCGCCCGGGTCATCCTGGTGGATGTGAACACCATCTTCAGCATGATCCAGGCCAACCCGTCAGCCTATGGCATCACCGACGCCACCCATTCCTGCCTGCTGGGCGGCAAGGCCACGGGGTACTGCACCGCGTCCAACATCAACACCATGCTGTTCTGGGATGACGTGCACCCAACCACCACCGGCCATACCCTGGTGGCGGAATATGTGGCGGGCACCCTGACCACCGTGCTGCAGGCGCCACAAGCCGCCGTGGCGGCAACGCAGCTGAACTTCATCGCCGATGACGGCATGACCGGCGCCGTCCGCGCCCGCCTGAACGGCATCCGCTCCGGCACCGCGGTGGCCGGCGTCGGTGGCGGCATGGGGACCGGCACCTCCACGGGGCGCGACGGCCGCGTCGGCGTCTTCCTCTATGGCAACTACGGCACCGGTGACCGCCAGGCCATCGACGGCCAGATGGGCTATAATTACGACAGCTACACCGGCGCGCTGGGCGTCGACTACCGGGTGTCGGACTTCGTCACCACCGGCATCGCGCTGGGCTATGGCGACAACCGCATGCGCTTCCAGAACAATTTCGGGAAGGATGAGCTGCACGCCTACAACCTGATGGCCTATGCCACGGCCACCATGGGTGCGTTCTACGCCGACGGCATGATCACCTACGGTTATGACGAGTTCACCCAGATGCAGCGCCAGACCGGCTTCGCGCCGCAGCCCTGGGGCAACGCCACGCCCAACGGCACGACCTACGGCGCCAGCCTGTCGGGCGGGTACAGCGTCACTCTGGGCAACGTGGCCCTGGGGCCCACGGCGGGCCTGCGCTACACCCGCGCCAGCATCCACAGCTACACGGAAAAGGATGCCGGCGCCCTGGCGATGAGTGTGCCGGACTTCGATGCCGAAAGCTTCCGCGCCCAGGCGGGCGGCCAACTTGCCGTTCCCTTCGTGATGGGGGACGTGGTGGTGGCGCCACAGATCCAGGCCGGCGTGCAGCATGAGTTTCTGAACTCCGGCCGCATCTTCCAGGCCACCCTGCCGGGCGGCCAAGTGGCGGAGACGGATGGGGGCGCCGGCAAGCGCACCTCCTACTATGGTGGTGGCGGCATCGCCATCCAGGCCAACGGCTTCAATGTCGCCGTCTCCTACCAGGGGACGTTCGACAATGGCGACCGCACCGACCATGCCGTCATGGGCCATATCCGGGTCAGCTTCTGAGTTTATAAGAACAGTGCTAGGTTGACTGGAGGCGCGGGATATTCCCGCGCCTCTTTTGTTGCTACCCTGGCGGCCAGGAACAAGGACGCGAGGGAGGATAAGACCATGTCCCGTTTGCGTTTTTCCCTGGGGGTGGCCGCCTGGGCCTTGGCCGTCCCCTTGCTGACGGGCGCGAGCCAGCGGCCCGGCAACTCCGCCGCTGTTGACCCCGCTGCCGTTAACCCGGCTCAGGAGATCCTGGACACCGACCGAGCCTTCGCCGCCAAGGCGCGGGAGACCGATGTGGGGGCCGCGTTCCAGGCCTTCGCCGCTGAGGAGGTCACGCTGCTGAACCGTCCGCGGGCCAAGGTGGACCGGGCGGCGTTGGCCACCCTGTTCCCCGCTGGGCTGGAGCTGGAATGGGCGCCGGAGGACGCCTCAGTCTCCGCCGACGGCACCTTGGGCTATAGTTGGGGCAAGGCCCGCTCCCGCCTCAGGAAGCCCGATGGCACGGTGGTGGAACGCCCGCCCGTGCGCTACGTCACCGTCTGGCGCCGGGCCACCAGGGACGCCCCCTGGCGCTTCATCCTGGACGGCGGCACGGTCGACCCGGAATGGGAGGCGGCGCAGTCGAAGGCGCAGTAACGGTGCCGAAAACGAAAGCTCCGTCGGGCGTAGCTTCAGGCCTGCCACTGCAGGCCCCGGAGTGAGCACCGCAGGGCGGAACGAGGATAGCCAAGCCAGCGGATGCTGGCGCCGGCGCCGGAGGCAAACGCTAGAGCAGATCGCGTAAAGGCGGAATCACCTTGTAGCGTGAATCTGCTCGCGGACAGGCTCAGTGCGCCGCGAAGGTCCGCTTCTGCGCGCGCTTGACCTCGCCCTCGAACAGGCGGGGGAACAGGCGATAGAGCGTGGCGGCGATGGCGGGCAGCAGGATGATGGCGCCCAACATGTTGGCGATGAAGACGAAGGTCAGCAGTTCGCCCATGTTGGCCTGGAACTTCAGGGCGGAGAAGGACCAGGTGGCGACGCCCACGGCCAGGGTGAGGGCGGTGAACAGGATGGAGCTGCCGGTTTCCTGCAAGGTCTTGTAGTAAGCCTCGGCGAAGCCCAGGCCATGCTTCAGGTAGGATTGCAGACGGTTGAAGATGTAGAGGCCGTAGTCCACGCCGATGCCCACGCCCAGGGCGGTGACCGGCAGGGTGCTGGTCTTGAGGCCGATCTTCAGCTCGGCCATCAACGCGTCGCACAGCACCGAGACGACGATCAGGGGCAGGACGGTGGCGATGGTGCCGACGACGGAGCGGAAGGTGATGGCGCAGAACACCAGCACGGTGGCGTAGACCCACAGCAGCATGGGCGTCTCGGCCGCCGTCACCGCCTGGTTGGTGGCGGCCATGACACCGACATTGCCCGTGGCCAGGCGGAAATGGATGGGCCCCTTGTCGTTGGCGTCCGTGCCGTTGGCCTTGTTGTAGGCCTCCACCGCCTTGACCACACGGTCGATGGTCTCAGCCTTATGGTCCTTGGTGAAGATCATGACGGGCATGACCGAGCAGTCGGCGTTCAGCAGGCCGGTGGACGTCTCGACGGGGGAGACGGCGCGCACCAGCACCTGGCTGTTGCGGGGCAGCACCCGCCAGTTCAGGTTGCCCTCATTCCAGCCCATGTTGACGGTCTTCATGACCTGGGGCAGCGACAGGGTGGACTGCACCCCGTCGACATTGCGGATCCGCCAGGCGAAGTCGTCCACCTTCGAGATGACGTTGTAGTCGATGCAGCCGTTGGCCGGCGCCTCGGCGATGACCTGGATGATGTCGACGCCAATGGCGAAGTGGCTGGCGATGAAATCCGCATCCTTGTTGTAGCGGCTGTCCGGCCACAGCTCCGGCACGCCGGCTTCGGCGTCGCCGATGACGCGGCGGCCGGACTCATGGTGTGCCCAGGCGAACACGGCCAGGCCGATCATCAGGGCGGGAATGGCGCCCTTGGGCCGGGCGAAGACGGTGAAGACCTTCCACACCGCGTCGAAGCGATCCACCTGGCCCGCCACCCGCCGGCGGTAGCTGTCGCCCAGCGACAGGAAGGACAGGGCAACCGGCAGGATGACGAGGTGGGTGACGACGATGATGACCATGCCCACGGACGCCGACAACGCCAGTTCCTGGATCATCTGGATCTTGACGATACGGATGGTGAGGAAGGCGATGGCGTCGGCCACCAGGGCGCTGGTGCCCGGCACCAGCAGGCGCTGGAAGCTGATGCGGGCGGCGGAAAAGGCGTCGGCGCCCTTGCCGATCTCCTGCGTGATGGTGCCCACGTTCTGCACGCCGTGGCTGATGGCGATGGCGAACACCAGGAAGGGTACCAGGATGGACATGGGGTCCATCGCCAAGCCCATCAAGACCAGCAGGCCCAGCTGCCACACGACGGTGACGACCGACAGGGCCAGCAGCACGGCGGTCATGCGGAAGGACCGGCCGTAGACATAGACCAGGATGGCGGTGATGACGAAGGCGACGCCGAAGAATCCGATGACGCCCACCGTGCCGTCGGCCACGTCGCCCATGGCCTTGGCGAAGCCGATGATGTGGATGTCCACGGCATCGTCGGCGTATTTGGCGCGGATGGCCTCCAGCTTCTTGGCCACCTCCATGTAATTCAGCTTGGCGCCGGTGCTGGGGTCGCGGTCCAGCAGCTGAATGCTGACCAATGCCGCGGTGAAGTCCTCCGCCACAAGGCGGCCCACCTGGCCTGATTTCAGCACGTTGCCGCGCACCACGTTCAGCCAGTCCGGCGTGGCCTGGAACTCCGCCGGGATGACGTTGCCGCCGCTGAACCCGTCCTCCACGATCTCGATGAAGCGGACGTTGGGGGTGAAGAGCGAGGTGACGCTGGCCCGGTCCACGCCGGGAATGAAGAACACCTCGTCCGTCACCTGCTTCAGCTTGGTGAAGAACTCCGGCGTGTAGATGTCGCCCTTCTTGACGCTCAGCGCCACCACCACCCGGTTGGCCCCACCGAATTCCTTCTGATACTGCAGGAAGGTCTTCATATAGGGGTGTTCTTGCGGCAACTGCTTCTCATAGGCCGTGTCCACCGCCAGGTGGCTGGCCTGCCAGGCGAAGAAGGCCGTGGTCAACGCGAACAGAACCAACACCACCTGCCGGTGGCGGAAGATCACGGCGTCGAGGAAACGGGGCAGGGAGGTCATCGGGCACTCGGGGGAAACGGGGAAACCGGAAAGGGCGTAAGCGGCCGGCGGGCCGGACTGTCAGGGGGCTTTAGGGCAGCGCGCCCGCCAGCTTGGGCCCCTCGTCGCCCAGCAGGACCAGACTGCCGTCGGCGCCCCGCACCGCGTCGGCGAGGGCCAGGCGATCGGGCCGGTAGCTCAATGTGAAGCTGCCGCCGCCGTCGGCGCTGTTCAACACCGTGCCCAGGGCGCCCACCAGCACGACATGGCGGTTCGGGGTGGCGACCCCGCCCATCAGGCCAGCCTTGGTGCCGGTATCGATGGCCTGCCAGTTCTGCCCGCCATCGGTGGAGCGGAAGGCGTGGCCTTGCAGGCCGAACACCAGGACGGTCTTGTCGTCCACCATCAGGCCACCGAACAGCGAGCCCTCATAGGGCAGGGCCCGCTTGGTCCAAGTGTGGCCCTTGTCCGGGCTGGTGTAAACGCCGCCGGCCTCGCCCACCACCATGCGGGTGTCGCCGCCGGTGGCGAAGATGGCGTTGAGGTGCAGGTCGTCGTCGGTGATGCGGCGCTTGGTCCAGGTCTTGCCGCCATCGGCCGTTTCCAGGAACAGGCCGTAGGCCCCCACCGCGATGCCATGGTCGGCATCGTCGAACAGCACGTCCATCAAGGGCTGTTCCCAGTCGGGCGCGAAGTTCTGCAGGGTCCAGCTTTCGCCGCCATCGGTCGTGTGCAGGATGGTGGCGTCGTGGCCCACGGCCCAGCCCTGCTTGGCGTCGATGAAGCGCACGCCGGTCAAGGTGGCGTTGGCCGGGGCCGGCACCTGGCGCCAGCTGTGGCCGTTGTCGTCGGACAGCAGGATGTGCCCGCGTTCCCCCACCGCCACCAGCCGCGTACCCGCCAGCGTCCCGGCCAGGATCAGAGAGCGCGGGGCGAGGGGGGCCAGCAGCGCCGGGATGGGGGCATTGGCGGCCGGGGTCTTCGCGGCGATGGGCGCGGTGACCTTGATGGCGGACGATGAGGGGCTGTCGCCGGTCGCCATCTCCCTCGCTCTTAGGTTGTCCCCAGGGGCGAGGCTGGAAGCCAGGACCAGGGACAGGGCGCCGGTGGCAAGCCGGGCGGCGAGGGGGCGGCATCTCATCATTCAAGTCGCCTGCCACCTCTCGGCGGCCGACGCCCATAAAACCGGGAAAGGGATTCTGCTCTGTCACGGGCCGCCGAGGGAAATCCGGCGGTCCCGTGACGGCGCAGGATTAGAAGGAATACTTCAGGCTGAAGCTGATGAAGTCACGATCGTTGATCAGGTTGAAGTCACCACCGCCGAAGAAGTTGGTGTAGTTCACATCGGCCGACCACTTGTCCAGGAAGGTGGCGGTCAGGCCCACCGACACGGCCTTGCGGCCATCGATGAAGGTGCCGACGGGCAGCGGCGTGGTGCCGTGGACGTCATGCTCCCACACGATGCGCGGCATCAGGTTGACGCCGCCGATGGCGTTCAGATAGTCGAAGCGGGCGACGATGCGGTAACCCCAGGAGAACTCGGTGCCGAAGCCGCTGGTGGCCACGCTGTCCATGCCGCCCAGGCCCAGGAAGTTGGCGTTGCCGCCCACATTGGTCCCCGTGCCGCTGAAATGCACGCCATCGGGCATGTTGTGCACGATGTCGGCGCCCACCTCGCCCAACAGGATGACCTGGCTGGCGCCCATCATGGGCGGCAGGTCCTTGGTGAAGGTCATCTGCACCTGGCTGATGTCGTAGCGGCCATAGCCCTGGATGGTGCTGCCGAACAGGCGGGACGCGCTCTGCTCGATTTCCGCCGTCGTCGTGCCCTGGATGCCGCCCAGGCGCTTGATCAGCGCGTTGGTGTTGAAGATGTGGGCGGCGGCGGTGGCCGCCTGCTGGGCACCGGCGGTGGCGCCGGCGGTGCGGCCGGCGGCGGCGCCCTGGGCGGCACCCGCAGCCTGGGCCGCGGTAAGCGACGCCGGCCCGCCGGCGGCGGCGATGGCGGCCTGCACCTGGGCCTGCACCGGGGCCGGCAGCGAGCTGAAGCTGGTGCCCACCAGGGACGGGGCGGCGACGGACAGGACCCGGTTCACCGCCGTCTGATAGGCGGCGGTGGCCGCGGCGGTGCCCTGGGCGGCACCCTGCGAGGCGCCCAGGGCCGCGCCCTGCTGCGTGCCGGTCTGGATGAAGCCGAAGACCGAGGGTGCGGCCAGCATGGCCTGCAGCACGTCCACGGCGTCATACTGCAAGGGTTGGCCCTGGCGGAACGAGTATTCGCCCTGGATGGCGATGCCTTCAACACTGGTGTTGAAGCTGACGCCGTACATCTTGATGTCGTTGACATAGTCGGCGTAGTAGCCGCTGTGGTTGCTGAACGTCTCGGGGTTTGAGGCGAAGTCACCGAAGCTGCCCACCTTCACCGACAGGTCGGGCACCCGGTTGTTGTACTTCATGAAGAAGAAGCCAAAGTCGGTGTCGTCCAGTTCCGGCACCGAATAGTGGACGCCGAAGCCGAACTGCCCGTCGTCGCGGCCGTTGTGGTCGTTCAGGCGCGGCACGTTGGTGCCGAACGGGGCGATGGGGGTGACCTGGCCCAGGATGGGGTTCTTGACGGTGCCGTTGGTCTCGATGGCGCCCTGGAAGGGGCTGTCCTTGGCCAGCGGGTTGCCGAAGGGCAGGGACAGGTAGCGGGCGCCCGGTGACAGCGCGTCGTCGCTGCTGAAATAGGTGCCCGCCGGGTCCAGCAGCGTCTTCTCCCATTTGAACTGGTAGAAGGCTTCCAGGCTGAGGTTGTTGGTCAGGCCCAGGTTGGCGCTGATCATCGGCACCGGCAGGAACACTTCCTTCAGTTCCGTGCCGGGCTGGTGCAGCGCCGAGACGTCCACCGGGTTGATGGCGTTGATGCCGTTGGGAATGAAGGTGCTTTCACCCCAGCTCAGCACCTGGTTGCCGACGCGCATGCTGAGCGACGTGCCGCCACCCAGGTCGAAGTTGCCATAGGCGTAGGCGTCCAGCAGCCGGGCGTAGGCCGCCGACTGGTCGCGGGCGGTGGAACTCAGCGTGAAGGCGCCGGTGCGGGCGCCGGCCGTGCTGTTCGCATCGTTGTTGATGGGGTCGTAGAAGAAGGTCGCGCGGCCGAAGAAGCCGATGTTGTCGTAGTCCAGCTTCAGTTCATTGGTCATGCGGCCGGTGGTCGACACCAGGCCGGTGCCGTAGTTCAGGTCGCCGTTGTCCTGGTTGATGGAGGCGGCGTTGCCGCCGTTGGCCTTGCCCACCAGGTTCTTGTCACGCTCCTGCACGCGGATCAGGCCGCCGAAGGTCAAGGTGGTGTTGAAGCTGCCCTGAAGGTCGCCGGAATTGAAGTCCAGGGCGCGTGCCGGCATCGACGCGAATAGCGACGTGCCCAGCGCGGCAACGCTGACGCCTGTCAGAATGCGAGATTTCAGGCACGACTTTCCAAAGACGTTCGCCACCATGCGTCTTTCCTCCCAGTACGTTATTTTTTGAGACGCGGCCGTTCCTGGCATTCCTGTCAGGGACCGTGTCCAGCCTCTCTGGGCAAAGAGTCGGTTTTCCCGCCCGGCTCGTCAAGCATTGATGAGCAGGATCAAGGGATTCCGGGCCGAATAGGGCAAATCTGCAACGCCGTTCAACTCGGATTCCGGGGGGCTGGCGGGGGTGTTTGGAGGGTTGCCAGTAGGCGTCAAGCCGGGTTCAGGAGGCGACCGCCTGCATCTTTGTCGGCTTCAAAAAAGTTTTGCAGAAGTCGTCCGCGGGACGCGGTTTTGAGAAGAAGAAGCCCTGAAGCTGGTCGCATTGGTGCCGGCGCAGAAAGTCCAGCTGCTCTTCCGTCTCGATTCCCTCCGCCACAACCGTCAGGCCCAACTGCCGTCCCATGGCGATGATGGTGGCGGCGATGGCGGCGGTGTCGGTGTTCGACGTGGCCTCCGACACGAAGGACCGGTCGATCTTCAGCGTGGTGATGGGCAGCCGGCGCAGATAGGACAGCGAGGAATAGCCCGTGCCGAAATCGTCGATGGCGATGGAGATGCCCTGCGACCGCAATTCCGCCAGGGTGTCGGCGATGTAGGCCAGGTTGGACATCATCGCCGTTTCGGTGATCTCCAACTCCAGGAACTCCGGCCCCACACCATACTCCTGCAGCAGCTGGCGCACCCGTTCCGCGAACTGCCCGGACGACAGTTGGCGGACGGAGACGTTGACGGCCACGGGCAGGGGTTGCAGTCCTTGCTCTTGCCAGGTGCGGATCTGGGCCAGGGCGGTGCGCATCACCCATTCGCCGATGGGCACGATCAGGCCGTTCTCCTCCGCCATGGGGATGAAGCGGGCGGGGGAAACCGAGCCCATCTCCGGATGGTTCCAGCGGATCAGGGCCTCGGTGCCCACCGGATTCAGTGTTTCGAGGTCGATCTTGGGCTGGTAGTGCAGGCTGAACTGGTTGAGGTCCAGGGCCTCGCGCAGCGCGTGCTCCATGGACAGGCGGGCCACCGCCTCCTCGTTCATGCGCGGGGTGAAGAACTGATAGCTGTTGCCGCCCGCCGCCTTGGCATTGTCCATGGCGGTGGCGGCGTCGCGCAGCAGGGCGTCGGTGTCCGTGGCGTCGCCCGGGAACAGGCTGATGCCGATGGACGTGGTGATGAACAACTGCTGGCCATCGATGGCGAAGGGCCGGGTCAGGCCCACCAGGATGGCCTCGGCGATGCGGGCGGCCACCTGCGGCTCCGGCAAATCCTCCGCGATCACCATGAACTCGTCGGCCCCCATGCGGCCCACCGTGTCGGCGGCGCGCACGCAGGACACCAGGCGTTGGCCCAGGGCGCGCAGCAGCTTGTCGCCCACCTGGCTGCCCAGGCTGTCGTTGACCAGTTTGAAGCGGTCCAGGTCCATGACCAGCACGGCGACGGAGGTGCCCTTGCGGGCGCCGTGGGCGATGGCGTGCTGCAATCGGTCCTGCAGCAAGGTGCGGTTGGCCAGGCCGGTCAGGGGGTCGTGGGTACTAACGTACAGCAGCTGCTCCTCGAAGCGCTTGCGGTCGGTCACGTCGGTCATGGTGCCGGTGAAGCGCACGGGGCGGCCCCGCTCGTCCCGGATGGCCAGGCCGCGCGCCTCGATCCACAGCCAGCTGCCATCGCTTTTGCGTAGGCGGAAGACGCTGAGATAGTCGCCGCTGTCCCCGGACAGATAGCGCTCGATGGTGCTCATGGTCGCTGGGGCGTCGTCCGGGTGCAGCAGCGCTTCCAGCGGCTTGTCGTGCCAGGGGCTGGCGCCGCCGGGATAGCCCAGCATCTCCAGGAACTCCGGGCTCCACCACGTCAGGCCGGTGGCGAAGTCGGCGTCGAACACGCCGGAGCGGGTGGCGCTGACGGCCTGCTTCAGCCGCTCCTCGCTTTCCCGCAAGGCCCGTTCCGACCGTTTGCGCTGGGTGATGTCCTGGACGACGCAGATGGCGGTGCGACGATCGCCCAGCCGCATCTGGCTGACGCCGAAGGCCATGGCGAAGGTGGTGCCGTCCTGCCGGCGGCCCTGCACCTCCGCCCGCTGCTCGCCGCCATGGCTGCCCCCCTGGCGGCGCAGGCAGGCCATCAGTTCCGTCGAAACGCGCGGCCAATCCTCATCGGCGATGAAGCCGACGAAGGGCTGGCCCGCCGCCTGGCCCGGCTCATAGCCGAACAGCAGGTGGGCCGCGCGGTTCATGGTGGCGACCCGCAAATCCTCATCCAGGGTGATGATGCCATCGGCCACGTTGTCCATGATGCCGGACAGATGCGTCTCTCGCTCGCGCAGGCGGGCCTCCACCCGTTCGCACTCCACCAGCGCCCGGTCGAATTCCAGCAGCAGGTCATTGGTGGTGCGGGCCAGCAGGCCCAGCTCGTCATCAGCATGCTGCGGGGGCACGGTCAGCAGCACATCGGCCGGACGGCGGGCATCCACCGCGGCGATGCCGTGGGTCAGCCGCAGGAAGGGCTTGGACAGCGAGATGTAGAAGACCACGACCAGGATCAGGGCCACCGTCCACACCAGGCCGACGCCCAGCACGATGGCGGAACGACGGAAGAAATCCAGCGCGATCAGGTAGCGGTCGACGCTGACCTTCAGCACGCCCACGTTCTGGTTATGGCGCTCGATCACCAGTTGAATCGAGAAGGTCTTCTCTTGCGGCAGCAGGATCTCCGCCAGCCATTTCAGCCCACCTTCCGCTTCCGGCCGGTCCTTGGCGGCCAACTGGTTGCCGAAGTCCTCATAGATCACGGCGTGATACAGTGGCCGGTATTCGAACAAGCCGGTCAGAACCCGTTCCGCCAGCGCCTGGTCGAAGGCGTAGGCCGCCTCCGCTGCCGGCTGGCGCGCCGTGCTCAGCACCTGCTGCACCAGCTGATCGGTCTGCTGCTCGACATTGAACAGGTCATAGGTGATCTGGGCGGTGTTGAGGATGACGCCCAGCGCCAGGGTCAGCAGCGCCGTGTTGCGCGCCTGCTTGTACGAGAGGCGCTTGCGCAGCGGCAGCCGCCCCTTCCCGCCGTCGCCGCCCTTGCCGTCCGGCGCCGTGCCTGTACCGGTGTGTTGGGGGTCCGTATGTTGGGAAGCCGTGTCCTGGGGGCGCGCTCCATCGTGGGGGGCACCGTTGGTGACGGCGTGCGCGGTACCGAACCGCGCCAGGATTCGGGACGACGACGGTGCCTCGGAGGACGGTGGGGGCGTCATGCCAACCTTCTGGTCACGGGGCGTTCACGGGCGGCAGGGGCGGCGACACCGCCCCTGGGTCGACCTTAAGACTTATGGGGGGCCGGAGTCTCGCACTTCTGTATGATTGACCCGCTGGGATAGGTGTCAGCGACCCTCCACGATGTTGCGGAAAATCTTGAGCCATTCGTCCGCGGTAGCCCGTTTGCGGAAGCTGACGACAAGTGGTTGGGGGAAGCGGCGCGCCCGGAGGGTCATCTCGAAATGCTGGTCCTTGGCCTGGTAGCGCCAAGCCGTCAGATCCTTGGCCGCCAGCAGCACGGGTGGTCGTCCGCCCAGGCCCTTGCCGATCACCGCGACCAGCCCGCGCGCCTCATCGGCGGCGATGCCGGTGCCCTCATGCGCGTGGCGTTCGGTGATGGTGAAACCGTCCAGCGCGTCGAAGCGGCGGAAAATCTCCCCTTCCGACGGGCCACGCGTCGCCAGCCAGGCGACCAGCGCCAGGACCAGCCCCACCCCCATGACGGTCAGCACGATCAACAGCATGGGGTATGGATAGAATGAACGGGCGCCCCCCGCAACCCTGCGCTGCGGGAGGCGCTTTTCCCTTACCAGGACCCGGTGTTGGGCATGGAGGCCCAGGGTTCCTGCGGGGGCAGGGCGTCGCCGGCCTGCAGCAGCTCGATCGAGATCTGGTCGGGGGAGCGGACGAAGGCCATGTGGCCATCGCGCGGCGGGCGGTTGATGGTGACGCCCGCGTCCATCAGACGCTGGCACGTGGCATAGATGTCATCCACGGCGAAGGCCAGATGGCCGAAGTTGCGGCCGCCGGTATAGACCTCCGGATCCCAGTTCCATGTCAGCTCGACCTCCGATTCCGGGGAGCCGGGGGCAGCCAGGTAGACCAGGGTGAAGCGCCCCTTCTCGTAATCGCGGCGGCGCACCAGTTCCAGCCCCAGCTTGTTGACGTAGAAGTCCAGCGAGGCGTCCAGGTCGGTGACGCGGACCATGGTATGCAGGTATTTCATCGACGCATTCCCGGATGATGGCGTGTGCGCCGACCTTAGGCCCTTGGTCGCAAGGACGAAAGCCCACCGGTTTCCCGGCGGGCTTTTTCCGATGGCACCAGGGGGGCGGCTCAGCGGCCGTTGCGGATATGCACCTGACCGGACCCGTGCTGGCTGATGGACTGGTTGGTGGCGACCCCGTCCAGGGTGAAGTCGCCAGAACCGGCGATGTCCACCGACAGGGGGTCGGCCTTGCCGGCATGAATGGTGACGTTGCCGCTGCCGTGGATTTCAGCCGACACCGCGCCGTTGACCGAGGCCATGTCGACATTGCCCGAACCGCTGATTTCCAGCGACACCGCGCCGCTCGTCTTGCCGGTGCGCACTTTGCCGGAGCCCTTGATCTCCACCGAGACGGCCTTGGCGACGTCGCCCACGGTGATATCGCCACTGCCTGTCACGTCCAAAGCGGCCGCCTGCACCCGTCCCACGGTGATGGAGCCGGAGTGCAGATCCGCCACTGCCAAATCGGCGTTCAAGTCACCGGCGGTCAGGTCCCCGACGAAATCATCGACCGACAGGGCGGTGCCGGCGGGCAGGGTGACGCTGACCTTCATGAAGTCGCGGTCGCTGTAGTGTTCGTGGTGGCGGTGCTCCTGCTCCACCTTGGCCTTGTCACCCTCGCTGTGGAAGGACAGGCGGTTCACCTGGTCATCATCGCCGGTGGCGGTGACGGTGATCTCCTTGGCGGAGGGCGATACCGTGATTTCGACATGGGCCACCAGGCCCTCCAGCTCCAGCGTGCGGCCATGCAGGGTCTGCGGGCCGACGCTGGCGGCTTGGGCCGGGACGGCCAAGGGCAGGGCGGACAGGACGACGAAGGCGGCGGCCAGGCGGTGGGGCATACGAGACATGGAACGGGATTCTCCCTCACGGATGGGTCCGGCCCGGATGTCGTCCGGGCAGTCGACACCCTTTACGCAAGGGGTATGCCAATGCCGAAGCCGGCGGAAAGCCTGGGGCGGGAGCCCATAGGCGACAAGTGAACGGCGATTTAATCGCCGTTCAGGCCAGTCGCGTGGCGAATCTCGCGATTATTCCGGCGCGGCGGTCTTGCCGCTGATGAGGTCCACCCACTCCTGTTCTGTCAGGATGGTCAGGCCCAGTTCACGCGCCTTGGTGGCTTTGGAGCCCGCGTCGGCACCGACGACGACATAGTCGGTCTTGGCGCTGACGGAACCCGCGACCTTGGCGCCCAGGCTCTCCGCCTTGGCCTTGGCCTCGCTGCGGCCCATGGTTTCCAGCGTGCCGGTGAACACCACGGTCTTGCCCACGACGGGGGAGCCGGTGGTGCTGGGCCGCTGGTAGGTCTCCACGGTGATCTGGGCCAGCAGGCGGTCCAATAGGGCGCGGTTATGCTCTTCGCGGAAGAAGGCCATCATGTCGTCGGCCACGCCCACGCCGATCTGCTCGATGGCGCACAGCTCGGCATAGGCCTCGCCCACCAGTTCCGGCTTGCGCTCCGTGGGCTGGGCCGCCCGTTCCTGCGCCGCCTTGATCATGGATTCCTGCCAGTGGTCCACCGTCAGGTAGTGGCGGGCCAGCAGCTTGGCCGTGGCCTCGCCCACCTGGCGGATGCCCAGGGCATAGATAAGGCGGTCCAGGCCGATGGTGCGGCGGGCCTCGATGGCCGCGAACAGCTTCTCCACCGACTTCTTGCCGAAGCCGGTCATGGTGACGATGCGGTCCAGCCGCTCGTCCTCCCGCTTTTCCAGGGTGAAGATATCGGCGGGTTCGCGGATGCGTCCCTGGCTGAAGAACAGCCGCATGCGCTCGATGCCCAGGCCCTCGATGTCGAAGGCCAGGCGGCTGGTGAAGTGGATGAGGCGCTCCACCGCCTGCGCCGGGCAGATCAGGCCGCCGGTGCAGCGGCGCACCACGCCGTCGGGTTCGGCGGCCGTTTCAATGGACTCGCCCGGCGGGGCTTCGGCCGCGTCCGTTCCGCCTTCCACGGCGGCCATTTCCGCCGCCATGTCCGCCTTCTCGGCCGTGGAACGCACGGCCAGGCTGCCGCAGGCGGGGCAATGGGTGGGGAATTCATAGGGCTTGGCGTCGGCCGGGCGCAGGGACGCTACCGAACTCACGATCTGCGGGATGACGTCGCCGGCGCGCTGGACGATGACCGTATCGCCCACCCGCACGTCCTTGCGGCGGATCTCATCCTCGTTGTGCAGGGTGGCGCGGGAGACGACGACGCCGCCGACGGTGATGGGCTCCAGCTCCGCCACCGGGGTCAGGGCGCCGGTGCGGCCCACCTGGATGCTGATGGCCTTGAGGATGGTCTGCGCCTGTTCCGCAGGATACTTGTGCGCCGTCGCCCAGCGCGGCGTGCGGGTGCGGAAGCCCAGGCGCTCCTGCAGATCCAGCCGGTCCACCTTGTAGACCACGCCGTCGATGTCGAAGGGCAGGGTGGCCCGCTGGGCGCCGATGGCACGGTAATAGTCCAGCAACTCCTCCGCCGTGCGGCACAGGCGCGATGGCTCGCTGAGGGTGAAGCCCAGCTCGGCCAGGCGCTGGCGGCTTTCCGACTGGGTGGTGCCCAGCGGCTCCGACAGCTCCCCCCAGGTATAGGCGAAGAAACGCAGGGGCCGGCCGGCCGTGATGCTGGCGTCCAACTGGCGCAAGGACCCGGCGGCGGCGTTGCGTGGATTGGCGAAGACTTTCTCGCCCTTCTCCGCCTGGGCCTTGTTGAGCGCCAGGAAGTCCTCGCGCCGCATATAGACCTCGCCCCGCACCTCCAGGACGGCCGGGGTCCCTTTTCCGGAAACTGGGCCCGTCAGCGTGTTGGGGATGTCGTCGATGGTGCGCACGTTGGCGGTGACGTCCTCGCCCTCCGCCCCGTCGCCGCGCGTGGCGGCCTGCACCAGCCGGCCGTCCTCATAGCGGATGGACAGGGACAGGCCGTCGATCTTGGGTTCCGCCACGAAGTCCAGCGGGGCCTCGTCATCCAGCACCAGGAAGCGGCGGATGCTGGCGACGAAGTCGGTGACGTCCTCGTCCTCGAAGGCGTTGCCCAGCGACAGCATGGGCACCCTGTGCTTCACCTTGCCGAATCCGGCGGCCGGGGCGGCACCCACCGTGGCCGTGGGGCTGTGGGCGCCGGCCAGCGTCGGGAAATGCTTCTCCAGGGCCGCCAGGCGCTTTTCCAGCGCGTCATACGCGGCGTCGGAAATCTCCGGCGCGTCCTTCTGGTAATAGAGGGCGCGGTGGTGCGTGATTTCCGCCACCAGGCGGGCATGTTCCGCCTGGGCATCCTCAGGCGTCAGGGTGTCGATGGCTTGCGTGGCGGCCATGGCATGTACTCAGGCAGAGGCGAGGGGGCAAAGGCGGAGAGAGGGGCGCCGGGCTCAGCCGGCGGCCATCAGTTCGGACGCGGCGGCGCGGGCGGCGGCGGTGATCTCGGCGCCCGACAGCATGCGGGCGATCTCCTCCCGCCGCTCCTCGGGCGATAACATGACCACGTCGGTGGTGGTCTTGCCGGCGGCCACGCGCTTGCGCACGTTCAGATGCTGCTGGCCGCGCGCCGCGACCTGCGGGCTGTGCGTCACCACCAGCACCTGGACACCGGCGCCCAGGCGGGCCAGGCGCTCGCCCACGGCGTTGGCCACGGCGCCACCGATGCCGGTGTCGACCTCGTCGAACACCAGGGTGGGCACGGTGCCGACCTGGGCCAGGATGACCTTCAGCGCCAGCATGAAGCGGGCGAGTTCGCCCCCGGACGCGATCTTGGCCAGCGGGCCCGGCGGGGCGCCCGGGTTGGTTGCGACGGTGAAGGCCACGCGGTCGCCGCCGCCAGGTCCCCAGTCGGCCTCCGCCACCGCCTCCACGGCGGTGACGAAGCGGGCCCTGTCCAGCTTCAACGGCGCCAGTTCGGCCATCACGGCCTTGTCCAGCTTTCCCGCGGCCTTGCGCCGCTCCTCCGTCAGGGCGGTGGCGGCGGTGGCATAGGCCTGCTTGGCCTCGGCGGCGTCCTTGGCCAGGCGGGTCAGCAGGTCGCCCTGATCCTCGATCAGCGACAGCCGCCGGGCGAAGTCGGCGCGCAAGGTCGCCAGGCCGGCCACGGCGATGCCATGCTTGCGGGCGCAGGCGCGCAGGGCGAACAACCGTTCCTCCAGCTTTTCCAGGCTGGCGCCGTCATGGTCCATGTCGCTGGCCATGACCTGAAGGGTGCGCGCGGCCTCCCCGATCTCGGCGGCGGCCTGGTCCAGGATGGCGATCAGCGGGTCCAACTGGCCGGCGGCCTTGTCGGCCACGCGGGTCAGGTGGCGCAGGGCGTTGGCAAGGGCGCGTTCCGCGCCGCGCTCGCCGGAGATTTCGCCGGCCGCCCCCGTCAACGCCTCCACCAGCTTTTCCCGGTGCATCATGACGGCGCGCTTTTCCGCCAGCGCCTCTTCCTCATTGTCCTTGGGGTCCAGCGCGTCCAACTCGGCCAGCGCATGGCGGACGTAGTCCTCCTCCTCGCGCGCCCGGGCGGCTTCGCGGTCGGCGTCGGCCCGCGCCGTTTCCGCCGCCTGCCAGGCGCGGTAGAGCGCGGTCAGGGCGGCGCGCTTCGGCGCCAGCCCGGCGTAATCGTCCAGCAGGTCGCGGTGGGTCAGCGGGTTCAGCAGGCCATGGGTGTCGAATTGCCCATGCACCTCCACCAGCGTCTCGCCGATCCGGCGCAACAGCGCCACGCCAACCGGCTGGTCATTGATAAAGGCGCGGGAGCGGCCATCGGCGGTGACGGTGCGACGCAGGACCAGCGTGGTGTCGGCGTCCAGATCCTGTTCACGCAGCAGGGTCAGCGCGGGATGGCTGTCGCCGCCCTTGGCGAAGGCGCCCAGGTCGAACTCCGCCACCACCGTCGCCTGGTCCGCGCCATGGCGCACCAGGCCGCTGTCGCCCCGGCCGCCCAGCGCCAGGCCGAGCGCGTCCAGCAGGATGGACTTGCCGGCGCCGGTCTCGCCGGTCAGCACGCACAAGCCTTGGCCGAACGACAGGTTCAGCCGTTCGATCAGGACCACGTCACGGATCGAGAGGGACGCCAGCATGGCACTCACCCGGTTTTGCGAGCCTTGGGACGATACTCCCCAGACGACAAGGGCCCCGGACCGATCCGCGACCGATCCGGAGCCCCGCTGTCGGGATATGATTTTTCTAGGGCTTAATCGCCGAAAAGCCAACCCAAGAAGCCACGGCTCTTGCCTTCCTGACGGGGCTTGTCGGCTTTCTCGTCCGTCGGCTTCTGGTCGGCGGGCTTGTCGGCCGCCGGGGCCGCTTGGTCCGCCGGCGTCGCGCCGGCCGCCGGGGCGGCACCCACGGCGGAAGCGCCCGCTGCCGGAACGCCCGCCGGGGGAGTGCCGGTGGGGGCGACGGCATCGGCCGGGGCCTTGGCGGTCAGGTTGACCGGGATGATCCGCGGCTTGGGCAGATCCTTCATCAGGTCGTAGGTGTTCTGGTACCAGTCGCTGCCCGGGTAGTTATAGCCCAGCACGGCGGCGGCCTTGCGCGCCTCATCCAGCATGCCCAGGGACAGGTAGACCTCCACCAGGCGGTGCAGGGCCTCCGGCACATGGCTGGTGCTCTGGTACTGGTCCACCACCTGGCGGAAGCGCTTCATGGCGGCCAGGTTCAGGCCCACGCTCTGGTAATAGCGGCCGATGTCCATTTCCTTGCCCGCCAGATGGTCGCGGGTCAGGTCGATCTTCAGCTTGGCGTCGCGGGCGTAGGGGCTGTTGGGGAAGCGGCGGATCACCTCTTCCAGGGCCTTCAGCGACTGCACGGTCGGGGTCTGGTCGCGCCGCACGTCGGAGATCTGCTCATAATAGCAGAGGCCCTTCAGGTAATAGGCGTAGGCGACGTTGGGGTTGCCGGGGTGCAGGCTGATGAAGCGGTCCAGCGAGCCGATGGCCTCTTCATACTTGTTGGCCTGGTAATAGGCGTAGGCCGCCATCAGCTCGGCGCGCATGGCCCAGGTGGAGTAGGGGTGCTGCTGCTCCACGGCACCGAACAGCAGGGCCGCCTTCTGGTATTCGCCCCGGTCGATGGCGTTGCCGGCTTCGGAATAGATTTGCTCCACCGGGCGCTCGATGTAGGGCGCCTCCTTCTCATCGCTGGAGCAGGCCGCGACCGCGAGCAGCGCCACGGGGGCGGCGAGCGGGACCAGGCGGCGGAGGCGACGGGGCGACAAGGCAATGCGAGGGAAGGACAAGGGCATCTTCTCGGAGCGGAATAGGCGGCGGGATGCGCGACGGCGTGTTATAGCACGGTCATCCCGCCCATCGCCAAGCGGCACATTGTCGGGCGAACAGCGAATTTTTTCAAAAAACCCGTCCGCTCGACAGGGGGGGATGCCGTTCCCCCACCCTACACGGGCGTATAGGATTGGCCCTGGCGGGGCATTTTCGCCTCGACAGGCGCGTTCGATGGCGCTGGATGTGCGATACGTCAATCTCCACTTTACTATTTGGACGCTATCGTAAAACGCCTCCCAGGACAGCTTCCCATCGCCATGTTCGACAAGTCGGCCAAGCCCAACGTCACGGAATTCCGCTTCGCGCACCCGGCGTTGTGCCTGCCCAATTCCTTTTTCACGCTCAGCCACGGTGAGCCGGTGCTGCAGGTCGACCTGGGCGACGCCCGGGGCGCCATACCCTTGCGCCAAGTGTCGCAGATGTTCGCCATCGCGCCCGACAGCGGCGACGGCCAGTTGCTGGGCATGATCGCGCAAAGCCTGAAGTTCGTGCGCATCATCCATAATGGCGACCGCATCCCGTCGGAAATCCTGGACGGCAGCGCCAGCTGGTCCATTGAACCCCGCCACCGCGACATGGCTTTCCTCAAGATCGGCGGCTCCCTGCTGAAGGCCATCGCCGGCGCGCGCGACACCGCCACCCTGGATGAGAGCGAGGAAGCCAAGCGCCGCATGCGGGAGCAGGCGGCGGAGATCGCCGCTCTGGTCGGCCTGGCGGTGGAGCGCAAGCAGGAGGTGGTGGACAGGGTGGAGGTACTGGCCAATGAGCTGGCCTTCCTCGAGGCGCTGCGGGAGTACTTCAAGCCCGTGTTCGACATCGGCCGCAAGCTGCGCGAGATGCAGAAGCTGGCGCGCGGTGACCGGGAGCTGGACCACCAGCTGCGGCGCATCCAGTCCCTGCTGAAGGTGCCGGTGGACAAATACCGCGGCTGGTTCGATGAGGTGGAGGCCGGGACCGGCGAAGCCGTGGCCGCGCTGAAGCAGTTCGACGGCACGGTCGCCATGCTGCGCCGTCACCGCGACAACCTGCACTTCGAAACCCTGGCCTGGGAGGACATTCCCCAGCGCTGGAAGTCCGTGGATCCGGCCAAGGACGAGGCGATGCTGGAGATCGGCCGCCTCTATCGTTTCCTGGCCTCCCGCTATCTCGATACCAAGGTGTGGTTCGGCGCCTGAGCGGTGCCGATGTCCAGCGGCGGACGATAAAACTGTCCGTTTGCGGACAGTGGGCGATTCCGTACGCTGAAATGGTAGCCGTATTTGCCAAATGTGGCGAATGCGGCCATTTAGTGGCGACCGCTAGTCAATGACCCATAAACCTTAAGCCGTGACCGACGGAAATCCGCGGGTTTCGGCGGTTGGCACACCCCTTGCTGATAAGGGGTCATCCTCACCAACCGCCTCCGATGGAGAAAAACATGTCGTCCTTCACCGCCGCGCCCCGCACCGCTTCCTTCCGCTTTTTCAAGTACTTGCCCAGCACCGACCTCATCGAGTCCGTCGCCATGCTGGCCGTGGCGCTGGTGATCAGCGTCAGCGTCAACGCGATGCTTTGATCCAGACAGCTTGACCGAAGGGAAACGCCATCATGACCATCCTGACCGTCCCCCGTCGCGCCGCCGCCCGCCGTACTGTCGTCCCTGGCCTGATGAGTCGCCTGACCGGCCTGGTCGAAACCGCCGGCATGCTGGGCGTCGCCGCCGTCATCGCGCTCTGCATCAACGCCATGCTGTAAGCCTGACCGATCACCGTTCAACCGCCGCCCGACCCGCGGCCCGCCAGAAGAGAAGGGGATAGCCATTATGACCACCATCACGACCAGCCATACCGCTAGCCGCACCGCCACCCCTAACCTGATGAGCCGCATGACCGGTCTGGTTGAGGTCGCCGGCATGCTGGGTGTCGCCGCCATCATCGCGCTGTGCATCAACGCCATGCTGTGACACCGCTGAATAATCCGCGCGCCCTGCCGTGATGGGGCGCGCTGGCCGGGGTTCCGGCGCAAACGAAAAGGCCTTCTTCCCAAATGTGGAAGAGGGCCTTTCGCTTTTGGGCTGGGCGGTGGCGTCCGCCGGCGGACAGCGCGGGGTGTCCGTATACGGACAGTGTTCGTCACCGCACAGCGGGAGGTATCTGAAATCGCCACTAAATCGTCATTAAGGCAAAAATCTGGCGATGCTGTGGCGAGGGTGTGGGGCGACAGGGTCTAAACCCCAGGATTTCCGCCATTTCGAATGGTTGGCACACCCCTTGCTAATATAGGGACATCACCGACCAACGCACCGATGGAGACAGAAATGACCGCCTTCACCGCTTCCAGCCGCACCGCTTCCTTCCGTTTTTTCAAGGGGTTGCCCGACATCGCCGTTGTCGAGGGCGTGGCCATGATGGCCGTGGCCCTGCTGATCGCCGCCAGCATCAACGCCATGCTGTAACCGCCGTCAGACCCGCTGCTTCCTGCCAACCGACCATCGCCCGACCAGCGATCATCATTCAAAAGGGGACCAAGATCATGACCACCGCCGCCATCACCGCCACCGAAACCGCCGTCACCACCGGCTTCGCCGCCCGCCTGTCCGCCATCGTCGAGACCGCCGGCATGCTGTCCATCGCCGCTGTCATGGCCCTGTGCATCAATGCCATGCTGTGAGACCAGGCTGATCAATCGCGCGCCCTGCTGGGATTGGGGCGCGCCGGCCGGGGTTCCGGCACAATCGAAAAGGCCTTCTTTCCGCTGGGGAAGAGGGCCTTTCGCTTTTGGGCGTCAGGGTTGGGCGCCGCCGTAGTGGCCCTCTTCGAAAAACCAAACGCCCCGCTTTTCTCCCTGAAGCATCGGTGCATAAGCCCTTCCGAGGGAGGTCTGTTGTGCGGAGCCTGGCGCGTCCTACGCCATCGTCCGCCCGTGAACACTGGGAGTGTCCGTAATCGGACAGTGTCCATTCCTGCACGGAACGAAGTGGTTCATTCTAACACTAAGTTGCCATTGAGGCTAAATTCTGGCGGCCGCGTGGCGTGGAGGTGGTGGATGGAGGCTCAAACCCCAGGCTTCCCGCCATTTCGATGAGTTGGCACGGCCCTTGCTTTTATAGGGACATCACCGACCAACGCACCGATGGAGACAGAAATGACCGCCTTCGCCGCTTCCAGCCGCACCGCTTCCTTCCGCTTTTTCAAGGTGTTGCCCGACATCGCCGTTGTCGAGGGCGTGGCCATGATGGCCGTGGCCCTGCTGATCGCCGCCAGCATCAACGCCATGCTGTAACCGCCGCCGGACCCGCCACTTCCTGCCAACCGACCATCGCCCGACCAGCGATCATCATTCAAAAGGGGACCAAGATCATGACCACCGCCGCCATCACCGCCACCGAAACCGCCGTCACCACCGGCTTCGCCGCCCGCCTGTCCGCCATCGTCGAGACCGCCGGCATGCTGTCCATCGCCGCCGTCATGGCCCTGTGCATCAATGCCATGCTGTGAGGGGCGCGCCGATCCAGACCTGGCGGCCGGGCAGTCCCGGCCGGAAACGGAAAAGGCCTTCTTCCCGAGATGGGGAAGGAGGCCTTTTCGTTTGAGGCTCAGTTATTGGTGTTTGTTTGATTCTGGTGCTTGTTGGCCGGACGGAGAACGGCGTGGTTTCGTCTGATCTGTAATGACGGATCAGGCGGTGGCGGCCAGGCGCGGACGCTCCCAGGCCGGAACGAAGGCGGCATCCACCTCTTCGACGATCTCGTAAGCGGAGGCGTCGGCGAACAGGGCATGCAGCAGCTTGTTGTTCAGGGCGTGGCCCGACCGGATGCCGGAGTAGTGACCGACGATGGCGTGACCCGCCATGTACAGGTCGCCCACGGCGTCCAGGATCTTGTGGCGCACGAACTCGTCATCGAAGCGCAGGCCACCCTCATTCAGGACGCGGTCGCCGTCGATGACAATGGCGTTGTCCATGGAACCGCCCCGGGCCAGGCCGGCACGGCGCAGCATGTCCACTTCCTGCAGGAAGCCGAAGGTGCGGGCCTCGGCCACCTCATCCTTGAAGCTTTCGGCTTCCAGCCGGACGAAACCTTCCTGGCGGCGCACGGCGGCGCTGGCGAAGTCGATCTCGAACGCGAAGCTGGAGCCCGAGGCGGGGGTCAGGGTGGCGACCTTCTCGCCCTCCACCACCGACACGGGGCGCAGCACGCGGATGACGCGGCGGGCGGCGTCCTGCTGGGCGATGCCGGCGCATTCGATCAGGAACACGAAGGGGGCGGCGCTGCCGTCCATGATGGGAACTTCGGCGCCGTCCAGGTCGATGACCAGGTTGTCGATGCCGCAGCCACGCAGGGCCGACATGACATGCTCAACCGTGCCCACCGTCGCGCCGGTGGCGTTGGCCACCACCGTGCACAGGCGGGTGTCCACCACCGCGTCCCAGCGGGCTGGGACGGTGGCCTGGGCCTCCGTCGCGCCGCCGCGCAGCAGATCCACCCGACGGAAGACGATGCCGGTGTTCACCGGCGCCGGGCGCATCGTCATGGCAACGGGCAGGCCGGAATGCAGGCCGACACCGGTGCAATTGATGGGGGCCTTCAGCGTCTGCTGGCGGGCGGCGATGATGGGTTCACGATCGGCGTACACGGTTCCAACTTCCTTATTCGGCCGTGATACGGATGGGCCGGGGCCTTTCCTGCATCACGCTCGCCCCAAGGTTTCATCCCTGGGGGCTTGGGTTCGGACGGGGAGGGACGGAGCGGGCGGTCCAACCGTGACTGCCTCAATCGCGACTGCGAGCCCTGTCATCCACGTCCGGCGACCGGTCCGGCTTGCGGTCTAATTTTCGACCGTGCCGCCTTGCCGCCTTGGGCTTGACCCTCCGCCTTGGCTTTCACCGCGTGTTGCGGTGCATCCAAAGCGGAACGTCACGCTGCCTAAGTAACAACGTAGGCGCCAGGCATCAAATCACTCTTTGTTACCGAATGTTACGCGGCGCTATGCGTATCTACTTGAGCACAAATGCAATTTCGCCTTCTTTTCGCCGCAAATGAAAAGGGCCGCTTCCCTGCGGGGGGCGGCCCTCGACATGATGCAATGCAGTGATGCCAGTCACACGACGGGCATCAATTCACCAGGGTCAGTTCGCCTGGCGACGCAGGAAAGCGGGGATGTCCAGCGAGCTGTCCTCGCCCGGAGCGCGGCCCAGGCCCGGCTCCTGGTGGACGGCGGGGGCGGGTTGGCGGGGTGCCATCTGCGGGGCCGGGGCGTGCTGCTGCACCGGCTGCTGATGTTGGACCTGCGGGGCATGCTGCTGCGGCGTGTAATGCGCGGCGGGGGCCGGCTGGCGCGGCATCGGCTGCGGGTGCTGGACCTGCGGGGCCGGGGCCGGCTCGTCGCCGCCAAAGCCGAACATGCGCTGGAAGATGCCCTTCTTGCGCGGCTCCGCCTGCGGCGGTGCGTAACGCTCAGGGTTGGGCGCACCCAGGCGCGGACCGGCATCGGCCGGACGCGGCGGGATGAAGCCGCCGGCGCCGCGCTCGCCACGCAGGGCACCCGGGGCCGGCGCGCGCATCGGCACCTCGGCACGGGGGGCGGGCTGCTCGGCCACCGGCTCCGGCCCCATCTCGGCGACCGGCGCGGGTGTCGTCTCAACCGGGCTGTAGGGTGACGGCGCGGATACGGCCATCTGCGGCGCCGGGGCGGCGGCCGCGACCGGGGCCGCGGCGGGCGTTGCGGCCGGCGCGGTCGGGGCGGAGGCCGTGGCCGTGGGCGCCACCGGGGCCGGCGTCAGCGTGGAGTGATAGCTGGCCGTGGCGGGGCGCACCGGCGTGCTGACCGACGGCGTGGTCGCCGGGGCGGGGGCGCGGCGCACGGCGCTGGTGCTGACGACCGACAATTGCGGAGCGGCCGGCTGCTGGCGCGGCTGCTGGCCGGCCAGGGTCTCGATGCCCGTGGCCACGACCGACACCCGCATCTTGCCATCCAACTGGGCGTCGAAGGTGGAGCCGAAGATGATGTTGGCGTCGGGGTCGACCTCGTCGCGGATGCGGTTGGCCGCCTCATCCACCTCGAACAGGGTCATGTCGTAGCCGCCGGTGATGTTGATCAGGACGCCGCGGGCACCCTTCATCGACACGTCGTCCAGCAGTGGGTTGCTGATGGCGGCCTCCGCGGCCTCCACGGCCCGGCGCTCACCGGTGGCCTCGCCCGTGCCCATCATGGCCTTGCCCATCTCCGTCATCACGGTGCGGATGTCGGCGAAGTCCAGGTTGATCAGGCCGGGCATGACCATCAGGTCGGTCACGCCGCGCACGCCGGAGTGCAGCACGTCGTCGGCCATCTTGAAGGCGTCGGCGAACGTGGTCTTCTCATTCGCCACCCGGAACAGGTTCTGGTTGGGAATGATGATCAGCGTGTCAACGTAGCCGGCCAGCTCATTGATGCCGGATTCGGCGATGCGCATGCGGTGCGCGCCTTCGAAGTGGAAGGGCTTGGTCACCACGCCCACGGTCAGGATGCCCTGTTCCCGCGCGGCGCGCGCGATCACCGGGGCGGCGCCCGTGCCCGTGCCACCGCCCATGCCGGCGGTGATGAAGCACATGTTGGTGCCTTCCAGGTAGGAGAGGATCTCCTCCAGCTGCTCCTCGGCGGCGGCCCGGCCCACGTCCGGGCGCGAGCCGGCGCCCAGGCCGCGGGTGATGGTGCTGCCCAGCTGCAGGCGCTTGGTCGCCTCGCTGCCGGTCAACGCCTGCGCGTCGGTGTTGGCGACCACGAACTCCACCCCTTCCAGGTTGGAGCGGATCATGTTGTTGACGGCGTTGCCGCCGGCGCCGCCGACACCGAACACGGTGATGCGCGGGCGGGTCAGCACTTCCACCGGCGGAATGGTGACTTTGATGGTCATGGCGTTGTCCCCTTTGCGGAGCGTCCGGAATACGGTGCGGTTAGGTCTTTGGTGTGTTTCGGTCTTCGACCGACGGATCGGGGGCCGGTACATCGACCCGTCCTGGCGGACGGGCGCGATGGGGGCGGCCTGAATTTCTGCAGGGAGATGGCCGGGGTCATAAGTTGTCCCTCAGCCAGTTGCCCATGCGGCCCAGCCAGCCGGTGCCGGCGGGCTCCATCAAGGGGGCCAAGGCCGGGGCCTCGGCATGTTGTTGCACGGCGTAGGCCAGCAGGCCGGCGGCGGCGGAGAAGGCGGGGCCCCCCACGGATTCCGCCAGGCCGCCGATGCGCAAGGGGCGGCCCAGCCGCACCTGCTTGTCCAGCACCTGCTGGGCCAGCTCGCGCATGCCGGGCAGCTGGCTGGCGCCGCCGGTCAGCACCACGCGGCGGCCGGCCAGCTTGGCGAAACCCGAGGCGTCCAGGCGGCCACGCACGAACTCGAACACCTCCTCCAGCCGGGGCTGGATGATGCCGACCAGCAGGGACTTCGGGACGTGGTGGGCCTGGGCCCGGTCCTCTTCCCCGATCTGCGGCACGTCGATGATCTCGCGCTCGTCCGATGGGGCGGGCAGGGCGCTGCCGTACAGGGTCTTCAGCCGCTCCGCATGGGCCAGCGGCGTGGTCAGCCCCCGGGCGATGTCGCTGGTGACATGGCTGCCGCCGATGGGCACGCTGTCCGTCCACACCATCTTGCCGTCGAAGAAGACGGAGATGCTGGTGGTGCCACCGCCCATGTCGATCAGGGTGACGCCCAGGTCCATCTCATCCTCCACCAGGCAGGACAGGCCTGCGGCGAAGGGGGACATGACGAAGCCTTCCACACCCAGGTGGCAGCGGCCGACGCATGAGTTGAGGTTGCGCACCGGGCCGGCTGCCGCCGTCACCACATGCAGGCGCACGCCCAGCCTCTCCCCCACCATGCCGCGGGGATCGCGGATGCCGCTGGAGCCGTCCACCGTGTAGCCCACGGGGATGGAGTGGATCAGCTCCGCGTCGGCGGAGACGTTCAGGTTGCGGGCATGGGCCAGCGCCCGGCGCAGATCATGGTCGGTGATCTCGGATCCCGAGATGCCCGTTTCCACCGTCAGAGTCTGGCTTTCCGGCTGGCCGCCGGACAGGCCCACCAGCACCTCGCGGATCTGCTCGCCGGCCATGGTCTCGGCGGCATGGACGGCCGTGCCGATGGCGGTCTCCGCCGCCTCCATGTCCACGATGGCGCCGGCGCGCACGCCGCGCGACACCTGGTGGCCGATGCCGACCACGCGGATGGCCCCGGGCTCCTCCACCCGGGCGATGAAGCACACGACCTTGCTGCTGCCCACGTCGAGCGCCGCGATGGTGCCGCCGCGCGCCACGCGCTTGGGCTTGGACCGGCCGGTTACGGTGAATGCCATGGTCTGGTCCGCCTCAGTTCTTCTTCGCCGCCGCCTGGGCGGCCGCCTGGCGCTTTTTGTCCGCTGCCTTCGCCGCCGCTTTGGCCGCGATCGCGGCGGGCGACGCCTGGACAACAAGCCGGTCCGGCACGCGCAGGTCGATGGCGACCACATCGCGTTCCAAAATCTTGTCCGATGCTTCAAGGGCGGCCAGCTGATGGATGGCCGCGTCGTAATTCAATTCCGGCAGGCGCACTTCCATCCCGCCCTTGAGGTGCAGGTCCCAGCGCCGGGCGCCCACCAGCACGGCGGCGTCGACGCGGGACTGGATGGCGGGCTCGGACGCCAGCGCCGCCAGCAGGGCACGGCCCTGCTTGGGGGCACCCTCGCCGACCAGGATGGGCAGGTTGGGGAAGTGATCCAGATTGTGGTCGGTCAGCACCGTGCCTTCGGCATCGACCAGGGCCAGCTTCTGCTCGCGCTGCCAGATGGCCATGGGCTGGCGTTCCGTCAGCACGACGAACAGGGTGTCGGGCAGGCGCCGCTCGATACGGGCGCTGGCGATCCAGGGGATCTGCTCCAGCTGCTTGCGCGCCGCGTGCGGGTCGAAGCCCAGGATGGGCGAACCGCGCTCTACGCCCAGCGCCGCCAGGACCTGGGCGCCGTCGGTTTCCTTGCGGCCCTTGACCAGCACTTCCTGCACCTGCAGGCCGCCGCGGGCGGTGATGTCCAGGAAGGCGGCGTCCACGGCGTTGCCGGCGGCGGTCAGCTTGCCGCTGGCCCAGCCCCAAAGCGCAAGGCCGCCGACCAGGGCCAGCGGCACGATGATGGTGGCCCGGCGGCCCAGGAACTGTTGCCAGCGCGGAACGGCGCGGCGGCGGTTGGCGGCCTGGGCGGCCTTCTGCGTCGTCCGCCGCGTCTCGTACGCGATGCGGCTGCGCGGGGTGTCGCCCTCGGGGAACAGCCCGGGGCTGGAGGGATGGGTCACCCGTGGCATGCCGCGTGCTCCACAATCCAGCCGCACAGGTCGGCGTAGCTGAGGCCAACGTAAGCCGCCTGTTCCGGCAGCAGCGACAGGGGCGTGAAGCCCGGCTGGGTGTTGGTTTCCAGGAAGCAGAGGCCGGTGACGCCGGGCTTGCCGTCATCCCAGCGGAAGTCGCTGCGGCTGACGCCGCTGCAGCCCAGGGTCTGGTGGGCCAGCAGCGCCAGGCGCTTGGCCTCCTCCGCCACCTCGGCCGGGATCTGGGCCGGGCAGACGTGGACGGCGTGGCCCTCGGTGTACTTGGCCGTGTAGTCGAAGAACTCGGTGCTGGCCACGATCTCGGTCACGGTCAGGGCGCGGTCGCCCACCACACCCACGGTCAACTCCCGACCGGGGATGAACTTCTCCACCATCACGGTGTCGCCGTAGACCCAATGCTCCGCCTCGACGGCCGGCCCGTTGTGGCCGGCATGGACGATGCGCACGCCGACGCTGGAGCCTTCGTCCACCGGCTTGATGACGTAGGGCGGTTCCATGACGTGGCCGACCAGCACCGCCTCGCGGGTGGCGATGACGTCCTCGGCGATGGGCATGCCCACGGTGCCCAGCACCCGCTTGGTCATGGCCTTGTCCATGGCGACGGCGGAGGCCATGACGCCGGAATGGGTGTAGGGCACGCCCAGATATTCCAGGACGCCCTGGATCATGCCGTCCTCACCGCCGCGCCCGTGCAGGGCATTGAAAACGACGTCCGGCTTGGGCGTCAGGGCCGCCAGCAGGCCGGCCAGGTCGCGCTGCACATCCACGGCGCGCACGACATATCCCTTGGATTCCAAGGCGGTGACGATGGACGCGCCGCTGACAAGCGACACCTCGCGCTCGGCAGACCACCCGCCCATCAGGACGGTGACATGCTTAGGCTGGTGACCACTCATCAAACGGCTCCCTATCGGCTGAGGCGGTTCAGCCAGGCGACACAATCCCTAGAGGATAGCCCACCTTTGCAGAACCGCTGGGAAACGCAACATTTTGTGAGTTTCTTGGCGCCTCTTTTTGAAAACCGCTAGCTATAGCGTTGAAATGTCCAGGCCGCTGCAACCGGGGTATAACTACCCTTAGTCTTTCCCTATGTCCTCCGGATGGGTCGAAAATCGACTCGGGCTCCAGAGGTTGCTGCACCCGCTCAGGACTGATTCGCAGGCGTGTCACACGTGTCCAAGGGCACCCCGATGCGGCGGATTTCCCAGCGCAAGGTGATGCCCGAGGTTTCCAGGACGCGGCGGCGCACTTCCTCGCCCAGGGCCTCGATATCGGCCGCGGTGGCGTCGCCCAGGTTCAGCATGAAATTGGCGTGCTTTTCCGACATCTGGGCGCCGCCCACCACCAGGCCGCGGCAGCCGGCCTTGTCCACCAGGGCCCAGGCCTTCTCCCCTGGTGGGTTGGCGAAGGTGGAGCCGCCGGTACGGGCGCGCACGGGCTGGCTGGCGGCGCGCGCGGCCGCGATCTCCTCCATGCGGGTCTGGATGGCGGCTTTGTCGCCGGCCGTCCCGCGCAGGGTGGCGGCGGTGAAGATCACGTCCTCCGGCACGCCGCAGTGGCGGTAGGTCAGGTGCAGCGCGTCGCGGCTGTAGTCGTGGCGGGTGCCCTGGCGGTCGATGCCCACGGCGCTTTCGATCACGTCCACCGTTTCCCCGCCATAGGCGCCGCCGTTCATGCGGATGGCGCCCCCGATGGTGCCGGGGATGCCGGACAGGAACTCCAGCCCCGACAGGCCGGCGGCCTGCGCCGTCTGCGCCACGGTCAGGTCCAGGGCGCCGGCGCCGGCGTGGACCCGGTCACCCTCGACGGAAACCTGGGCGAAGCTGCCGCCCAGGCGGACGACCACGCCCCGCACGCCGCCGTCGCGGACCAGCAGGTTGCTGGCGACACCGATGACGGTGATCGGCACGTCGGCCGGGCAGCCGGCGAGGAATTGGGCCAGGTCGTCCTCGTCCGCTGGGCGGAACAGCACGTCGGCCGGGCCGCCCACGCGGAACCATGTCAGGGGGCCCAGGGGCGCATCTGGCGTCAGGCGGCCGCGCACGGTCGGCAGGCGGCGCAGCAGGGCGGTGCCCCGGCTGACCTCTCCTTCATCCATCGTGCGCCGTTCCGCCATCATGTCAGCCCTGGCTCCCCCCATGATGCGAACCGGGAATGGAGGTGCCGAACAGGCGGTCCAGCTCCGCCGGCAGGGCGTTGGCCCAGGTGGTGATGCTGCCGGCGCCCAGGCAGACGACCAGGTCGCCCGGCCGCGCCATGTCGCGGATCATGGACGGCAGCGCCTCGGGCGAGGGCAGGGGCAGGGCGTGGCGGTGGCCGTGGGTGCGCAGGCCGTCGACCAGCGCCTCCTTGGCGACACCGGGGATGGGCGTCTCACCGGCGGCATAGACATCGGCGACGATGACGGCGTCGGCGTCGTTGAAGCAGGTGCAGAACTCCTCGAACAGGCTCTGCAGGCGGGTGTAGCGGTGGGGCTGGACCACGGCGATGGTGCGGCCGGTGCCGGCGGTGCGGGCGGCGCTCAGCACCGCGGCGATCTCCACCGGGTGGTGGCCGTAATCGTCGATGACGACGATGCCGTTGCTCTCCCCCGTCTTGGTGAAGCGGCGCTTCACACCGCTGAACTTGGCCAGGCTCTGGCGGATGCTGTCGTCGCGGATGCCCATGTTGAGGGCGACGGCGATGGCGGCCAGGGAGTTCTGCACGTTGTGCAGGCCGTACATGGGCAGGTGCAGGCCGGTGATGGTCCGCTCCTCCCCCGCCACGCGGTCGGAAACGACGACGTCGTAGAAGGCGCCCTGCACCGTGGTCTGCAGGTTGGTGGCGCGCAGATCGGCCTGGGGGTTGAAGCCGTAGGTGACGATGCGGCGGTCCACCCGGCTGATCAGGGCTTGCACCTCGGGATGGTCGATGCATAGCGCCGCGAAGCCGTAGAACGGGATGTTCTGCACGAACTGGTCGAACGCCTCGCGCGCCTTGTCGAAGGTGCCGTAGAAGTCCAGGTGCTCGGGATCGATGTTGGTGACCACGGCGATGGTGGACGGCAGCTTGGTGAAGGTGCCGTCGCTTTCATCCGCCTCGACCACCATCCAGTCGCCGGAGCCCAGCTTGGCGTTGGTGCCGAGGGCGTTGATGATGCCGCCGTTGATGATGGTGGGGTCGAAGCCGGCGCCGTCCAGCAGGGCCGATACAAGCGAGGTGGTGGTGGTCTTGCCGTGCGTGCCCGCGATGGCCACCGACCACTTCAGGCGCATCAGCTCCGCCAGCATCTCGGCGCGCCGCACCACGGGGATCAGCGCCGCGCGGGCGGCCATGACCTCGGGGTTGTCGCGCTTCACGGCGGAGGAGATGCAGACGACGGCGGCGTCGCCCAAATTCTCCGCCCGCTGACCGATGGACACGGGAATGCCCAGGTCGCGCAGGCGCTTGACGTTGTAGTTGTCGGCCAGGTCGCTGCCCTGGACGGAATAGCCCAGATTGTGCAGCACCTCGGCGATGCCGGACATGCCGATGCCGCCGATGCCCACGAAATGAATGGTGCCGATGGACAGGGGCATCGCCCTCATTGGCCGTCTCCGCTGCGATAGGGGGATTGCGCCCGGGCCGGCCCCGGGGCGGCGGGACCATAGGCGAACGGTGCCGCGGGAGGGAAGCCTGTCTTACGAGGGGGGCTCATGCGGCGGCCCTCCTGTTCTGGGCCGTTTCCAGCACGGCGTCGGCCAGGCGCTCGGCCGCGTCCGGGATGGCGAAGGACCGGGCGCCGGCCGCCGCCAGGGCCAGCGGCGCCGGGTCGTCCAGGAAAGCGGCCAGGCGATCGGCCAGCGCTTCCGCCGTGAACTGGGCATGCGGCATCAGCCAGGCGCCGCCAGCCTCCACCAGGGACTTGGCGTTGGCGGTCTGGTGGTCGTCCATGGCCTGGGGGTAGGGCACCAGGATGGCCGGGCGGCCGGCCACCGCCAATTCCGCCACCGTTCCGGCACCGGAACGGCAAATGGCTACGTGGCAGGCATCCAGCCGACCGGCCATATCGCGGAAGAAGGGGGCCAGTTCGACATCCACGCCCAGGCCGGCGTACCCCTCCCGCGCCTGCTCCATCGTTTCCGGCCGGGCCTGCTGCTTGATGCTCAGGCGCAGGCGATGCTCCGGCGACAGTCGGGCGACAGCGGCGGGCAGGATGGTGCTGAAGACGGAAGCGCCCTGGCTGCCCCCGGTCACCAGGATGGACAGGGTGCTGGTGGGGGCGGTGTAGGGGCGGCCGGCCAGGTCCAGGATGGCGGGGCGCACGGGGTTACCGGTGCGCACGGTTGCCACATGGCGCGGCAGGCCGCTGACCTGGGGAAAGGAGGTGGCGATCAGGCGGGCGCCGCCGGCCAGTAGCTTGTTGGCCCGGCCCATCACGGCGTTCTGCTCATGCAGCACGACCGGCAGGCCCAGGCGCTGGGCCGCGAACACCGTGGGGACGGAGGGATAGCCGCCGAAGCCCACCACCACGGCGGGCTTCAGGGTCTTCAGGATGCGGCGGGCCTGCATGGCGCCGGCCAGCAGCGACAGGGCGGTGCGCGCCTTGGATGCCAGGCCACGGCCGGGCGTGCCGGCGCTCACCCGGTGCACCGGGATATCCGCCAGCCCCTCGCCAAAGGCGTGGCCGCGCGTGTCGGTCACCAGCACCACGGCATGGCCCCGGGCGCGCAGCGCCCTGGCCAGCGCCTCCGCCGGGAACAGGTGGCCGCCGGTGCCGCCAGCCGCCAGGACGATCGGGCCCGTGGGGGGCTGCTGCTGGGTCATGGCAAGTCCCCCTGGCCGAAGCGCTTGCGGGTCAGGGCCAGCAGCATGCCGACGCCGATGCCCAGCGCGATGAGGGAGGAGCCGCCGTAGCTGATGAAGGGCAGGGTCATGCCCTTGGTCGGCATCATGTGCAGGCTGGAGGCCATGTTGATGCAGGCCTGCAGGCCGAACTGCATGGCCAGGCCGGCGGCGCCCAGCATGACGAACAGGCTCTGCTCGCTGTACGCCCGGGCGAAGCTGCGCATCACCACCACGCCGAACAGCAGCACGATGAACAGGCACCACAGCATGCCCAGTTCCTCCCCCGCCACGGCGAAGATGAAGTCGGCATGGGCGTCGGGGATGGTCATCTTGACGGTGCCCTGGCCGGGGCCGGTGCCCCACAGGCCGCCATGCTGGAACGCGTCCAGGGCGCGCTGGACCTGGTAGTTGTCGCCGGCGGCGGGATCAAGGAAGCGGTTCACGCGGCTCTGCACGTGCGGGAACAGGAAGTAGGCGCCGACCAGGCCGGACAGGCCGCACACCACCAGCACCGCCACCAGCAGGATGGGCAGGCCGGCGATGAAGAACTGGCCGAACCACACGGCGCTGACCACGAAGGTCATGCCCAGGTCCGGCTGCATCAGCAGCAGGGCCACGATCATCAGGTAGAAGATGATGCAGACGCCGAAATAGACCACGTTGTTGGTGTGCCGGGCCTGGGCGAACAGCCAGGCGGCCACCACGGCGAAGGCGGGCTTGATGAATTCCGACGGCTGGACCGACAGGCCAGGCAGGTGGATCCAGCGCGTCGCGCCCTTGATCTGCACACCCGACACCAGGGTCAGGGCCACCCCCGCCAGCGACAGCAGGAACAGGATCATCGCCATGCGCCGCACGCCTTTGGGTGACAGCAGCGACACGCCCACCATGATGATCAGGGTGGGGATCAGCATCATCACGTGATGCTGGATGAAGTGGAAGTTATCCAGGCCGATGCGTTCCGCCACCGGCGGGCTGGCGGCCTGGATCAGCACCACGCCGATGGTGGCGATGAGGAAGACGGTGGCCAGGGTCCAGCGGTCGACGGTCCACCACCAGCGGCCGATGACGGATTGGTCGGTACGCGACAGCGTGATCATGACGCCCCGTCCTTTCCGTCTTCCAACTGGTCGGCCAATTGGCGCACGATGCGGACGAAGGCGTCGCCCCGCACCTCGAAGTTGGGATATTGGTCAAAGCTGGCGCAGGCGGGGGACAGCAGCACCGTGCCGCCGCCGGCCTGTTTCGCCAGGGCGTAGGCGGCGGGTACCGCCTGATCCAGCGTGCCGTAGCGGCCATAGCTGACCTTGCCCTCCAGCCAGGGGGCGAATTCCTCCGTCGCCTCACCAATCAGGAAGGCGTGGCGCACCCGACCCATGAAGGGTTCCAGGCCGCTGAGCCCGCCCTCCTTGGCCTTGCCGCCGACGATCCAGTACATGTCCTCGTAGCAGCCCAGGGCCTTGGACGCCGCGTCGGCGTTGGTGGCCTTGCTGTCGTTGACGAAGCGGATGCCGTCGAGGGTGGCGATGGTCTGCTGGCGATGCACCAGGCCGGGGAAGGTGCGCATCGCCTCGGCGATCACCTCGGGCGGCACGCCCACGGCGCGGGTGGCGGCATAGGCGGCGCAGGCGTTCTGCCAGTTGTGGCGGCCGGGCAGGGCCGCGCACTGGCGCAGGTCGACCACGGTCCAGGCTTGTCCCTCGGTATCGTCCACCAGCACGCCATCGGCGGCGTGAACGCCGCCCGGCACCGCGCGTTCCGATGAAATGCGGATGACTTTGCGCCCCTCCTCCGACTCCAGGCTGTCGGCCATGGCGGCGGTGTTGGGCTCATCCACCCCCAGGATGGCGACGGCCGGGGGCTTGGACGGATCGCGGGCGCCCGGCTGGAAGATCAGGCGCTTGGCGGCGATGTAGCCATCCATGCCGCCGTGGCGGTCCAAATGGTCGGGCGTGATGTTCAGCAGGACGGCGGCGTCGAAGCCCAGGGAGGGCGTCAGTTCCAGTTGATAGCTTGACATCTCCAGCACATAGACGTCGCCCCTGGGGTTGTTGGGGGCACCGAGTGCCGGGAAAGTCAGGACGGGGATGCCCAGGTTGCCGCCCACGGCCAGGGTGCGGCCGGCATGGGCCAGGATATGGCCGGTCAGGGCGGTGGTGGTGGACTTGCCGTTGGTGCCGGTGATGCCGACGTAGGCGGCGTCCGGCTGGGCCAGGCGCAGCAGCTCCACATCGCCGATGATGGGCACGCCGGCCGCCTTGGCCCGCGCCGCCACTGGGTGCGGCGCCGGGAAGGTGTGGGGAATGCCGGGCGACAGCACCAGGGCCGCGACACCCGAAAGATCAGCCTCATGCAGGTTGGTCAGGGGGATGCCGGCGGCCTCCGCCGCCTTCTGGCCCCCGGCGCCGTCGTCCCAGGCCAGAACCTCCGCCCCGCTGGCGGCCAGCACGCGCGCTGCCGCCAAACCGGAGCGCGCCAAGCCCATCACCGCCACGCGGCGGCCTTTGAAGGAGGGGAGGAGGATGGGCTGGGACATGGGGGCTTAACGCAGCTTCAGGGTGGACAGGCCGGCCAGGGCCAGGATGACGGCGATGATCCAGAACCGGATGACGACGGTGGGCTCCGACCAGCCCTTTTTCTCGAAATGGTGATGCAGCGGCGCCATGCGGAACACCCGTTTGCCCGTCAGCTTGAAGCTGGCGACCTGCACGATGACCGACACCGTCTCCAGCACGAACAGCCCGCCGATGATGGCCAGCACCAGCTCATGCTTGGTGATGATGGCGACGGTGCCCAAGGCACCACCCATGGCCAGCGACCCCGTGTCGCCCATGAACACCATGGCCGGCGGCGCGTTGAACCACAGGAAGCCCAGGCCGGCGCCCACCAGGGCGCCACAGAACACCGCCAGTTCACCCGTGCCCGGCACGTGGTGGATCTGCAGGTAGTTGGCGAAGACGGCGTTGCCCGACAGGTAGGCGATCAGGCCGAAGCTGGCGGCGGCGATCATGATGGGCACGATGGCCAGGCCGTCCAGGCCGTCTGTCAGGTTCACGGAATGGCTGGAGCCCACGATGACGAACACCGCCCAGGGCCCGAACAGGAAGCCCAGGGGGACCAGCACGTCCTTCAGGAACGGCACGGCCAGGCTGGTGTCCAGCGGGCTCTGCGCCACATGCAGGTACCAGGCGGTGGCCACACCGGAGACCACGATCATGGCCACCATCTTGCCCCGGCCGGACAGGCCCTTGGTGTTGCGCTTGGTCAGCTTCAGGAAGTCGTCGCCGAAGCCCACCAGGCCGAAGCCCACGGTCACCAGCAGCACGATCCAGGTATAGGCGTTGGTGACGTCCACCCACAGCACGGTGGAGATCAGGACCGAGATCATGATCATCAGGCCGCCCATGGTGGGCGTGCCCTTCTTCTTTAGGTGCGTCTCCGGCCCGTCGGTGCGGATGGGCTGTCCCGCGCCCTGCATGGACTTCAGCCAGCGGATAACCCCCGGGCCGATCAGGAAACTGATGATCAGCGCCGTCAGCATGGCCCCGCCCGTCCGGAACGTGATGTACCGGAACAGATTGAAAAGCTGGAAGTCGTCGGCCAGCGGGAACAGCAAATTGAACAACATGGGACGGGTCTTAGCTCCCGGAGACGGCGGGTGAGGGGGGCGGAGGCGGAGTATCCAGGGCTTTCAGGGCGTCGACCACCAGCGCCATGCGGCTGCCGGCGGACCCCTTGACCATGACGATGTCGCCGGCGCGCACGGCGGCCCCCACCAGGGGGGCCAGCTCGGCGCTGCTGTCGGCGTGGGCGCCCCGGCGGTCGGCCGGCAGGCGGTTGAACAGGTGGCGCATGAGGGGGCCGCAGGTGAAGACCAGCCGCACGTCGGCGCTGACCAGGGGCTCGGCCAAGCCGGCATGCAGCGCGGGGGCATCGGTGCCCAGCTCCAGCATGTCGCCCAGCACCGCGATGCGCCGGCCGCCCGGACCCGGCTGGGCCTGGCCCAGCACGGATGCCGAGGCCGCCACCGATACGGGGCTGGCGTTGTAGCTTTCATCGATCAGGGTCAGGCTGCCGCCGCCATGGGGCGTGGCGGGCAGCGGCACGCTCTGGCGCACACCCCGGCCCTTCACCGGGGCCAGGGTGGCCAGGGCCTGGGCGGCGACGGTGACGTCCCCCCCCGCCGCGGCCACGGCCAGCAGCACGGCCAGGCTGTTCAGCGCCTGGTGGCGGCCGGGCACGGCCAGGGTATAGCGGATGACCTCGCCCTGGATTTCGGCGGTCACGTCGCTGCCGGTCGGGCCCAGATCCAGGTCAATCAGGCGGGCGTCGGCCCCGGCGGTGGCGCCGAAGCTCAGCACCTGGCCCACGCCCTGGGTGCGGGCGGCGGCCAGCAGGCGGGCGTATTGCGGGTTGTCCCGGTTCAGGATGGCCGTGCCCTGGCGCGACATGCCCTCGAAAATCTCGGCCTTGGCGTCGGCGATGCCTTCGATGGACGCGAAGAACTCCAGGTGCACCGCCTCGACCGTGGTGATGATGGCGATGTCCGGCCGCGCCATGCGCGACAGCGGGCCGATCTCCCCCGCATGGTTCATGCCCATCTCGAACACGCCATAGCGCGCATCGGACGGCAGGCTGGCCAGCGACAGGGGCACGCCCAGATGGTTGTTCAGGTTGCCTTCGGTGGCGAAGGTGGGCCCCAGCGCGCCGAGCGCGGTGCGCAGGAACTCCTTGGCGCTGGTCTTGCCGACGGACCCGGTGACCGCGATGATCTTGGCGGTGGCGTTCAGCCGCGCCACCCGCGCCAAATCTTCCAGCGCCGCCTGGGTATCATCCACCAGCAGCAGCGGGGCGTCCGCCGGCACGCCCTCCGGCACCTGGCTTACCAGGCAGGCGGCGGCCCCGCGCTGCAAGGCCACCGCGACGAAGGCGTGGCCGTCGAAGTTGGGGCCCTTCAGCGCCACGAACAGGTCGCCGGGCTTCAGGGTGCGGGTGTTGATGGACACGCCGGTGGCGGCCCAATCGGCGCCCAGCGCGCGCCCGTTGGCGGCGGCGGCGGCATCGGCCGCCGTCCACAGCACTTTGCTGGTGGGGGGCGGGGTCATGCCTGCCCTCCCTGGTCTGTTCCGCCAGTGAGGCCCAGCACGCCACGGGCGACGGCGGCGTCGTCGAACGGACGCACTTCCTTGCCCACGATCTGGCCCTGTTCATGGCCCTTGCCGGCGATGACCAGCACGTCGCCGGCCTTCAGCTCGCCGATGGCCAGCGCGATGGCGGCGGCGCGGTCGTCCACCTCGGTGGCGCCGGGGCAGCCGGCCAGCACCTCGGCCCGGATGGCGCCGGGAATTTCCGTGCGCGGATTGTCGTCGGTGACGATGACGCGGTCGGCCAGGCGGGCGGCGATGGCCCCCATCATGGGGCGCTTGCCCCGGTCCCGGTCGCCGCCGCAGCCGAAGACGACGGACAGGCGGCCCTCGGCATGCGGCCGCAGGCTGTTCAGCACCGTCTCCAGCCCGTCGGGCGTGTGGGCGTAATCGACATAGACGGCGGCGCCGTTGTCCAGCGTCGCCACCAGTTCCAGCCGGCCGCGCACGCCGTCCAGCTGCGACAGCAGGCCGGCGGCTGCCTGGGGTTCGGCACCGCTGCCGATGACCATGCCCAGCGCGCACAACGCGTTCCACACCTGGAAGCGGCCGACCAGCGGCAGGACGATGTCGTGGCGGGTGCCCATGACCTCCAGGGTCAGGGCCTGGCCCTGGGGCAGGGGGCGCAGGGCCGTCACCGCCAGCTCGCGGCCCCGCTCGCCAAAGCCGATCAGGGTCTGCTTGCGGGCGCGGGTCAGGTCGGCCAGGGCCTGGAATTCCGGAATGTCGGCATTGACCACGGCCGTGGCCCCGCGCGGCATCACGCGGTCGAACAGCATGGCCTTGGCCTTGAAGTAGGCCTCCATGGTGCCGTGATAGTCCAGGTGGTCACGGGTCAGGTTGGTGAAGCCGCCCACGGTGACCAGCACGCCATCCAGGCGGAACTGGTCCAGGCCGTGGCTGCTGGCCTCCATCGCCAGATGGGTGATGCCGCCCTCGGCCAGGCGCGACAGCGTGCTGTGCAGGGCCACCGGGTCGGGCGTGGTCAGGCTGTCCTCCCGCGGGAAGCCGGGGGCGATGAGGCCCAGGGTGCCCATGGCGCCGGCCTGGTGCCCCTGCAGGGACCACAGCTGGCGGGTGAACTGCGCGGTTGAGGTCTTGCCGTTGGTGCCGGTGACGGCGGCGATGGTGGCGGGCTGGCGCTTGTAGAAGGCCGCCGCCAGTAGGGCGAAGCGCCGCCGGGGGTTGGCGTCCTCGATCAGGCTGACGGGATGGGGCAGGTTTTCAGGCAGCGTGGTGCCCTTGGGCGCCAGCACGGCCACGGCGCCGGCGGCCACCGCCTGGGGTATGAAGTCCCGGCCATCGCGGGCGCTGCCCGGCATGGCGGCGAACAGCATGCCCGGCTTGACGGCGCGGCTGTCCGCGGTCAGGCCGGTGATCTCGGGGTCCCGTTCCAGGGCCAGCGCCGATACGGCGATTTCGGTGCGCGATGCCATCAGATCGGTCAGACGCAAGGGTCCCTCTCACACGTGATGCCGGGGCGGGTTGATAGCGCGCTCCCCGGCATCGGTCGACCCCCACCTTACGGTGCCCTGTCGTCGGGTTTCAGGGGGGGCTGGTTAATTGATGGCCATGGCCTGCAACACCTCGGGATCGTTGCGGACCACCGGCTTGACCCCCAGCAGGGGGGCGGCCTGCCAGACGATGCGCTGGACGGCGGGGGCCGCCACCCAGCCAGCGGTGGCGAAACCGAAGCTCTTCTTGTTGCCATGCGGCTCGTCCACCATGACGAACACCACATAGCGGGGATCGGTCATGGGGAAGGCGCCGGCGAAGGAGGTGCGCAGCGACTTGTGGGCGTAGCCCTTGCCGCTGACCTTTTCCGCGGTGCCCGTCTTGCCGCCCACCAGATAATCCAGGGTGTCCGGCGCCTTCAAGTCGCCCGTGCCGAAGGCCGTCTTGCCCGTGCCCTCCGTCACCACCAGGCGCATCAGCTTGCGCAGGATGGCCGAGGTCTGGGGCGAGATCACCCGCGTCTCGGGGATCTCCGTGTTGGGATCGCGCTTCAGCAGGGTGGCGGGGCGCAGGATGCCGCCGTCCACGACCGCGCCCACGGCGGACACCATCTGGATGGGGCTGACGGAAATGCCGTGGCCGAACGCCACGGTCAACAGCGTGGTCTGCCGCCAAGGGTTGGGCACGAGCGGGGCGCCCACCTCGGGGATTTCCAGGGACGGGGCCTTCAGCATGCCGAAGCGGCCCATATAGTCGCGCTGGACGTCGATGCCGAACTTCTCCGCCATCTTGGCGGAACCGATGTTGGACGACTTGCGGAAGATGTCGACCACATCCATCCAGTAGTTCACCGGCTCATCGTCATGGATGGTGAAGCGGCCGATCTTCAGCGGATGGTTGGTCTCGAACGTCTCGTGCAGCTTCACCGATCCCGTTTCCAGCGCGATGGCCGTGTTCAGGATCTTGAAGACCGAGCCCATCTCATAGACGCCCAGGGTGGCGCGGTTGAACTTCGAATCGTCGTGCATCTCCCCCGGGTTCTGGGGGTCGAAGTCCGGCAGGCTGACCATGGACAGGATTTCGCCCGTCTTGATGTCCATGATCAGGCCGGCGCCGCCGATGGCATTGAAGTCCTGGATGGACTGCGTGATCTCCTTGCGCATGATGTGCTGCAGGCGCACGTCGATGGACAGGCGCAGCGGCTCCGAATTCTCGCGCAGGCGCTTGTCGAACGACTGTTCGATGCCCATCAGGCCGTTGTTGTCGATGCCGGTCAGGCCGATCAGGTGCGCCGTCAGGCTGCCCTGCGGGTAGATGCGGTGCTCCTCCTGCTGGAAGAACACGCCGGGGATGCCCAGCTTGTTGACCTCGAACTCCTGACGGGGCGTCAGGTTGCGCTTGATCCAGACGAAGCGCTTTTCGCCCTTCAGGTCCTTCAGCACCTGGCGATAATCGAGGTCCGGCAGGGTGGCCACCAGCTTGCGCGCGGCCTCCTCCGCATCGATCACCAGCTTGGGATCGGCATAGGCGGACGCGGTGGCCAGCGAGGTCGCCAGCAGCACGCCGTTACGGTCGGTGATCTCCGCCCGGGTGACGGGCAGGGGCCGGGCGGTGGTGTTCTCGGCCACCGGCGGCTCCGCCTCGCGGCTGAACACCATAGTGTCGGCCAGACGCACACCGATGGCGCCCAGCACCAACGCGAACAGGGCCGCCGTCACCAGAAGGCGCGACCGGCCCTGTTCCAGCGCGTGGCTGGTGGGATTGTTCAGGCGAACCCTGCCTTCCGGCCGCGGGGCCTGGATGCGCTCCATGCCCGCGATGTCGAAGCCGGTCAGGGAAAACGGCGCGTCGCTCATCGTGCCGCCCCCAGCTTGGCGCTCAGGGTCTGCTCCGCCATCACCATGGGCTGGGCCTTGGACTTGGCGGCGGCGAGGGTCACCTTGCCGTCCCGGCCGGTCTTGTCGGCGGCGTCCAGGCTGGCCATCAGCGCGCCGATGCTGTCCATGCGCTCAGGGCGCGCGGACTGCTTGGGCGCCGTGGCCGCCGGCTTGGGGGCCGCGACGGCCTTCACCGGGGCGGCCGGCACGTCCGGCGCCTTCAGCGCCACGACCTGCGCCTTGGGCTGGGCCAGCGGCGCGCGGGCGGGGGCCTGGGCGGCGGCCATCTGCACCGCCGTCGCCGTGCTGGCGACGTAGGTGGATTCCGGCGCGGGGGCCGGCTTGACCGTCGGCTGGTCGGCGGGGGCGGGGCTGGCCGCCGGTGTGAGCGGCGCGGGCGCCTCGGGCTTCACCGGGACGGCGGCCATGGCCACCATCTGCTCCGCCTTGGTGGGGCGCAGGGTCAAATGTTCGGTCGCCAGCCGTTCCAGCCGGGTGGGATCGTTCAGGTAGGCCCATTCGGCCCGCAGTACCTGGATGGACTGCTGTTCCTGCGCGATCTGCCGGTTCAGCGAGGCCAGGTGCTCCTGCTCCTCCTGCACGCGATAGCTGGTGTGATAGAGGATGCCGCTGGCGACCGTGGCGAGGCACAGCCAGACGAGCGTGGACTTGCCTATCATGCTGCTTCTCCCATGGGCCAAGCGGGGGCGTTGGTGCGTTCGGCGGCGCGCAACCGAGCGGATCGGGCGCGCGGATTATGGCGAAGTTCCGGCTCGCCAGGGGTGACCCCGCTGCGGCCCAGAAGCTGGAAGGTGGGGGCGGGGCCGCTGTGCGCGGCCGGCATGTGGCGCGAGGGCGCGCCCTCCGATCCGCTGCGCTGGCGCAGGAAGTCCTTGACCCGGCGGTCTTCCAGGGAATGGAAGGAAACGACGGCCAAGCGGCCACCCGGCGCCAGCACCCGTTCGGCGCCGGCCAGGCCGCGGTCCAACTCGCCCAGTTCATCGTTCACATGCAAGCGCAGGGCCTGGAAGCTGCGGGTGGCGGGGTCGATGCCATCCTTCTTCGACCGGGGAACGACGCCGCGGATGATGTCCGCCAGTTGCGCCGTCGTCTCGATTCGCGCGGTCGTACGGGCGGCCACGATGGCGCGGGCGACGCGTCGGGACATGCGCTCTTCTCCCAGGCGCCACAGGATGGTGGCGATGTCGGCCTCGTCGTAGTCGTTGACTACGTCGGCGGCGGTGGGGCCGCTCAGGCTCATGCGCATGTCCAGCGGGCCGTCGAACCGGAAGGAGAAGCCGCGCGAGGGGTCGTCGATCTGGGGGGAGGAGACGCCGATGTCCAGCGCCACGCCGTCCACCGGGCCGATGCCGTGGGCGGACAACAGCTCCGCCATGTCGCCGAACTGGCCCTCGATGATGCGCAGGCGGCCGGGGAAGCGGGCCAGCAGGGGCTCCGCCCGCTTGATGGCGGCGGGGTCACGGTCGATGCCCACCACCTGGCAGTTCGCCGCCTCCAGGATGGCGCGGGTGTAGCCGCCGGCGCCGAAGGTGCCGTCGACGTAGACGCCGCCCTCGCGCACGGCCAGCGCCGTCAGCACCTCCGCCAGCAGGACGGGGATGTGGACCTGGGTAGCCCCCGCCTGGGCGCCCTCAGCCTGGGTAACGGTCGCGGTCATTGCGCCCCCCCACCATTGGACCCGGCCGCCAGCACGGAGTTGGTGCGGGCCAGGATGGTGGACAGCGAGATGTTCTGGGCGCGGCTGCGGTCGCGGCTGGCGGCCTCGTGGGCGGACAGCGCCTCGGGGTCCCAGATCTGGAAGGTGTGGCGGCGGCCGACGAAGGCGGCCCCCTCGGTGATGCCGGCGAACGCCAGGAAGTTTTCCGGCAGGACGATACGGCCCTCCGGGTCGAGGGCCAGGCGGACGGATCCGCCAAACACCGTCGTCTCGATCAGGTCGCGCATGTCATCGGGCATGTTGGGGTTGTCCAGCGCCTCTGACAGGCGATCCATATAGTCGACGCTGCACGCATCGATGGCGTTGGCCTGCAGCGACCGGAAGACGATCAGCTCCGTCTGTCCACCAAGGACGCCGCGGAAGGAAGACGGGACTGAAACCCGACCCTTCTTGTCGACCTTGTTCACATATGTGGACAGGAACAAGCCCATCGATCCCCGCGTCTCCTGCGCCTCCGCGCCCCATCCGATCCGGCACCAGGCCCGCCTTCAGAATGCGCCGCACCTCCGGGTAAGACCGGACAGGCATGCGCGCCCTGTTTTTGGGTCCATATGGGGTACCATGGGAAGTTATGGGCGTCAATGGGAGGAGGGGGCTGAATGCTTGTCCACACTGTGCTTTTCCACAGTTGTGGATAAGGTTCTTCTTGGTTGCGACCTTAAATCGAATGGGTAGGTGCGCTTGCCCCATATTCCCGGGTTTCCGCCGAATTTAATAGGCGGCGACCAAGCGACACCTATCCTGTGGATAAAGGCCTGGCCAATGCCTCTGTTAATGAAAAGGGCGTGAAATCTTTTGGATATGCCATCCTGGTTATTCGGTGGCCGCATTTCAGGCCAAGTAGTCGTCAGCCTTAAGTCACCCACCAAATATGGTAAGGGAAAGGTGATAGGCCCCCGATATGTAGGCCGCCAGGGTGGCTGGCAGGGAATTTCCCATCATTTTCCCATGAATTCCCATGCCGGGCCCATGCCGAGCCGTGTCGCCCATGTCTTCCCAAGGCGCGCCCTCAGGCACCCATTGTCCCGGCACTTTCCCATGGCTGCCCATGTCGGGGCTGTGCCGGCGCGGCGCGCCCCGCCGGCCATGACGCACGGGCCCCGCCGAGCGAAGGGAACCTATTCGATTGCACCAAGGCCCACGCGCGATGTCGTTGCCGCAGCCAAGATAAAATTAAGCATTCCCGTCGTATCACCGCAGGTGGAAAGGGAGATTCTCCCCATTGTATTCCCGGAAGGGTGTGATTCGTGGCGGCACTGTTCCCTTCGGAGGTTGACCACCGGTCCGGCGGCATCGTCCTGAGCCGCCAATTCCTGTTCCTGTTCCTGCCCATCGCCGTCCTTCTTCTGGCCGGTGCGCTGCTGATCGCCCAAGCGCGGGTGAAGGCGGAAATGGACCGCATGGTCATGGCCGACGCCGGCGGCGTCGATTTGGGCGCCGGCCGTCTGCGCGACCGTCTCGAGGAACCGCAGCGGGATTTGCGCTCCCTCGCCACCGAGGTCGCCACCCGCGCGGCGGTCGACGCGCCCACGGCCGCCGCCCTCGCCCAGTTGACGGGGGAACTGACGACCCTACTTCGCCGTGACCCGCGATATGACGGGGCGGCGTGGGTCGACCAGAGCGGCAAGGAACGGGTCCGGGCTTGCCGGGCCGGGTCAGGGCCCGACCCGGTCGCCGTCCCGCCGGAGAGGCTGGCGGACCTGTCGGGCGACGCCTTGTTCGTACGGACGGTGAACGGGTTGCCCGGCGCCATCCAGATCATCGGACCGGACGGGGGCCCGACCGGCCGGGCAACCGGTCGGGCCCTGCGGTTGGCGACGCCGGTGGCGGCTGCCGATGGCACGGGCCGGGGCGCGATGATCCTGGGGGTGTCGAAGACCTACCTGTTCCAGGACCTGATGGCGCCTCCCGGCGGCGCGTGGCCCATGGTCCTGGACCACTCCGGGAATTGGCTGTTCGGTGGCAGCGAGACGGACCGGTGGGACCTCGTCGTCAGCCGTCAGTCCCTGGCCAACGCCTATCCCAAGGTTTGGACACGGATGACCGCGGCGCCGAACGGCCGGTTGGTTGATGCCAGCGGCATCTGGACCTGGCGCCTGGTTCGGCTTGGGAGCGTGGGCTTGGCCGCGGAAGACCCTGGAGATGCCCGCTGGCTGGTTGTCACCCATAGAACTGCGGCGGATGTGGCCGGGGCGCGGGCGGCCATCTGGGAACAGGTGATGGGCGTGACGGCACCCCTGCTGGGATTGTTCGCGCTCCTGTCCTGGTTCGCGGCGGCGCATACCCGCGCCCGGGAACAGGCGGCGCGCGCCGCGCTCGCGGCCGAGGTGGCGGAGCGGGAGGGCCGGCGCCGCGTCGCTGAACTGGAGCAGGCCCACCGGGCCAGCGCCATGCTGGCCGCCATCGTCACCTCGTCGGACGACGCCATCGTCAGCAAGACGGTGGAGGGACGCGTCACCAGTTGGAATCCCGGTGCCGAGCGGCTGTTCGGCTACACCGCCGAGGAGATGGTCGGCCAGTTCGTGACAGCCATTTTCCCAGCCGACAGGTTGGAGGAGGAGACGGCGATCCTGGACCGGGTGCGGCAGGGCGAGACGGTGGGCCATTTTGACACCGTCCGCCGCCACAAGGATGGCCATCTCGTCGATATTTCGGTTGCCGTGTCCCCCATCCGCGATACGGCGGGCCGGATCATCGGCGCGTCCAAGATCGCGCGCGACATCACCGAGCGGAAACGGGCCGTCGATCAGATGGCCGAGTATCGCCGCACTCTGGAAATGCAGGTCGCGGAACGCACGCAGGAGATCGTCGCGGCCAACAGCCAGCTGGAAGCCGCGCTGCGGCAGGCGAACGCGGCCAACGATGCCAAGAGCCGGTTCGTCGCCAACATGAGCCATGAGCTTCGCACCCCCATGAACGCCGTCCTGGGTTTTCTGGCATTGGTGCTGGAGCGCGACCTCCCGCCGGAGATCCGGCGACAGTTGCTGATGGCACATCGGGCCGCGCAGGCCCTGCTGGCCCTGATGAACGACCTCTTGGACCTGTCCCGCCTGCAAAGTGGCAGCCTGGTTCTGGAACCGGTGCTTTTCGATCTGCACGGGCAGATGCGCGCCTGTTTGGGCCAGGTCGGGGAAAAGGCGCGGGAGAAGGGGCTGACGTTGGCGCTGGACTACGGCCTGGGTTCCGATCAGGCGCATATTGGCGACCCCGCGCGTGTCCGCCAGATCGTCCTCAAACTGCTCGACAACGCGATAAAATTCACCCAGAGCGGCGACGTGCGGCTCTCGGTGCGGGCGGGGCCGAAGCCGGGGTTGGTGGAACTGGCGGTCACCGATACCGGGATCGGCATGACGGCGGACCAGGTGGACCGCATCGTCGATCCCTTCTTCCAGGCCGACAGCCGGCCCACCCGCCGGTTCAACGGACTGGGCCTGGGGGTTTCCATCTGCAAGGAACTGGCCGAACTCATGGGCGGGGCCATCGCGGTGGAAAGTCGTCCGGGTCAGGGCAGCACGTTCCGGGTCCGTCTGTGGCTGCCGTCGGCGCCGGGCGGGCTTTCCTCGGCGGCCGGTTCCGCAAGCCCGGTCGAGGGCACCGCCGCCCCCCGTCATTTCACCGTCCTGCTGGTCGATGACGTGGTGGAGAACCTGGAGCTTGCCCAGCTTCATCTCAAGGAACGGGGCCATGCCGTCGTCACCGCCCGGGATGGCGAGGAGGCGGTGGCGCTGTCACGGGACCGGCGCTTCGACATCATCCTCATGGATGTGCAAATGCCGCGCTGCTGCGGGAAGGAGGCGACGCGCCGCATCCGCCAGGGGACCGGCGCCTGCGACCCCTCCGTGCCCATCATCGGACTCAGCGCGGATGAGAGCCTGGGGGAACGCCAGGCCTGCCTGGATGCCGGCATGACCGCCTATGTCACCAAGCCCGTCGATTACGACGCCCTGGCCGACCTGATGCAGCGGCTGGTTTCCGGCGGCGCCGCAGCGGCACCAGCCGTCCCGGCCCCATCCCCGGCGGTCCAGCCCGCTCAAGGGGCGGTCCTGCAGGTGGGGGCCGCTTCCCCCGACGCGCGCCGGGCATTAAGCGCATTGCGCCACGCCCTGGAAAGTGATGACGTGGAGCGTATCGAGCCCGCCCTGCACAACCTGCGCGAAACTGGGCTGGCGGGCCGGCAGATGAGGACACTGGAACGCCTGGTGCACGAATTCGAGTTCGAGCAGGCCCGTGCCATGGTCGCCGGCCTGGATGAAGCCCTGGCCGCCCGGGGGGCGCTTCCGGTGGCCGTCGACCAAGGATTATCCGCTCATGGATAAGCTATGGAAGATACTGATCGTGGACGACGAGGCGGTGAATCTCCACGTCCTGCGCGACATCCTCTCCGACAGCTATGCCCTGGTCTTCGCCAAGGGCGGTCAGCAGGCGCTGGATTCTGCGCACCGGCACCGGCCGGACCTGATCCTCCTCGACGTCATGATGCCGGACATGGACGGCTATGAGGTCTGCCGCCAGCTGAAGGCGGAGCCGGATTTGCGCCATATCCCCGTGATCTTCGTGTCCGCGATGGGAACGGTGGAGGATGAGGCCCGCGGGTTCGAGGTGGGGGCCATCGACTATGTCACCAAGCCGGTTTCAGCGCCCCTGGTGCGTGCGCGCGTGCGCACCCAAATCGCCCTGGTCGACCAGGCGTCCATCCTGGACCGGCTGTGCGTTGCCGGCGAGTACAAGGACCAGGAAACCGGCGACCATGTGCGTCGCATCGGTCATTACGCCGAACTGCTGGCCCGGGCGCTGGGGTGGGGGGAAGATTGCTGCCAGGCCCTGCGGCTGGCGGCGCCCATGCACGACATCGGCAAAATCGCCATACCCGACAGCATCCTGTTGAAGCCGGGCAAGCTGGACGCGGAGGAAATGGCCGTCATGCGCACTCATCCCGAACGGGGGGCGGCGATCATTGGCACCAACGGTCCGGCCCTGCTGCGGCTGGCCGCCAGCATCGCCCTGACCCATCACGAGAAATGGGATGGAAGCGGCTATCCCCGCGGCCTGTCGGGAACGGACATCCCCATCGAGGGGCGCATGGTCGCGCTGGCGGATGTCTATGACGCCCTGCTGTCACCCCGGCCGTACAAGCGGCCCTGGTCGCGGGCGGAGGTCACCGCCCACCTGGCGTCCGAGGCGGGCCGCCATTTCGACCCCACGCTGACGCCCCTGTTTTTGGAGGCCGTGGCGGCCGACCATGCTGCTGCCGGTGACAGGGTCGGTAATCTGCCAGACGGTCTGTAAGCCGGGTTCTGTCCTCCGGCCCGTCCCCCCGTGAAGGGGGCAGCGGCCGTGGGATGGCCATTCATCTGGGACGCCTGTCGCCAGGCGCCTCGCGCGACCTACCCGGGCGGCGGCTCGGAAGATGCTTTGGCCGGTTGCCCGGCCGTGCCGCCCCTATTCGATCTTGCTCCCGGTGGGGTTTACCGTGCCGCCCCTGTTGCCAGGGGCGCGGTGCGCTCTTACCGCACCCTTTCACCCTTGCCTGACGGCCATTCCCCGAAGGAGGCGGCCGGCTGGCGGTTTGCTTTCTGTGGCACTTTCCCTAGGGTCGCCCCCGCCAGGCGTTACCTGGCACCGTTCTTCCGTGGAGCCCGGACTTTCCTCCCCCCGGCGGCTTTCGCCATTGCCGGAAGGCGGCCATCCGACCGTCTGGCAGGCGGCGACCCTAGGCGCACGGGTTCGCGGATGCAAGCGCGCAAAACAGGCCCATGGCATGAATTGTCCACCTGGGACCTGTGGTCAAGCCGCCGACTGTCCAGCCCGGGTCAGCAGGCTTTGCAGCCGCCGCACGGTTTCGGCATCCGCCGGCTGACCCAGCGCCTCCGGGTGCCAATGGCGCTGGAAGGCGGTCAGCGTCTCGCTGAAAGTCGCGATGTCCAGGTCGTAGCCCAGGCGCGCCAGCAGCCGGGCCACCTGGTCCTGATCCGGGTCCCCCCTGGGCCGTGGGACTCCGGTGTCCGGCCACAAGCCGATGCCGGCACCGGCCAAGCCCCGCCAGTCGAATAATTCACCCGGGTCCTGTTTGCGGGCGGGCGCCATGTCGGAATGGGCGATGACGTTGCCGGCCGGGATGGGGTGCCGCGCCAGGATGCCCTGGCAAAGATCGGCGACGGCCCGCATCTGCGCGTCCGGGAAGGGGCGGTAGCCGTACTCGTGTCCTGGGTTCACGATCTCCACCCCGATGGAGTGGCTGTTGACATCGCTGATCCCGCGCCAGGCCCCACGGCCGGCATGCCAGGCGCGGCGGCCCTCATCCACCAGCTGCCAGACGGTGCCATCCTCTGCCACCATGTAATGGGCGCTCACCTCTGCCGCCGGGTCGCACAGCCGGTCCAGGGCGGCCTCGGCTGACGCCATGCCGGTGTAGTGCAGCACCAGCATGTCGACGCTGGCCCCATCCGGCCGGGGGCCATGGTTGGGTGAGGGGCGGTCACGGAAGCGCATGCGCATCAACTCGCCGTTCGGGCCGTCACCAGGCGGGGGCGGCGCAGCAGCACCACGCCCACGCCGGCGATGGTCACCAGCGTGCCCGCCGCCAGGTGCCAGGACAAGGGCTCACCCAGCAGGGCCACACCACCCGCGACACCGAACACCGGCACCAGCAGCATGAAGGGCATGGTCTGGTTGACGGCGTAGCGCTGCACCAGCGGGAACCACAGCACATAGGCCAGAATGGTGGAGATCAGCGCCATGAACAGGATGGAGGCCCAGGCCGCCGGTGGCGCTGTCTGGATCGCCGCCCACTGCCCATCCTCCAACACCGCGGACATCAGCACCAGCTGCGGTACAGCGAACAGGGCCATGTAGCCGTTCAGCGTGAACGGATCCATGGGCGGCATCCATTTCAGCTGGATGCTGGAAAAGGCGAAGGCCGCCGCCGCCAGCACCACCAGGCCCAGATGCGCGGGGTCGTCGGCCCCGCCAGGATGATAGGCGATGATGCCGACGCCGGCGATGGCCGCCGCCATGCCCACCGCCCGGCGCCAGCCCAGCCTGTCCTTGAAGAACATGGCCGCCATGAGGGAGGCGAAGGGTACCTGCAGCTGGATGGCGACGGAGGCCGCGGCGGCGCTGCATCCCATCAGGCCACTGAACACCAAGGGGAAATGCAGGCCCCCCAGCACGAAGGAATAGGCCAGCACCGGCCGCACGTGGCCCCATGGCAGCCGCCGCCAGGGCACCAGCACCAGCGCCACCAGCGCGAAGCGGATGGCCATGGCGGTGATGGGATGGAATTGGCGCAGGGCGAATTTCGAGATGGAGAAGTTGATTCCCCAGATGGCCACGACGGCCAGGGCGCGCAGGATGTCCAGCGGCCTCACGCCCCGCTCTCCAGCTCCTCCTTCAGCGCCTCCAGTTCCAGCCAGCGCTCCTCGGCCGTGGCCAGGTCCTGATGGACCTTGTCCAGCTCGGCGGTGGCCTTCTGGAAGGCCGCCGGGTCGCGGGCGTAGAGGGTGGCGTCGGCCAGCTTTGCCTCCAGCTTCTTCACCTGGTCGCCCAGCTTGTCCATCAGCGCCGGCAGCTGGTCCAGCTCACGCTGTTCTTTGTAGCCCAGCTTGCGCTTGGCCTTCGGGGCCTCCGCCGCCTTGGGGGTGTCCGCCGTCTTGACTGCGGCGCCGGCGGCCGGGGCGCGGGCCGGGCGCTGGACCAGATAGTCGCTGTAGCCGCCGGCATATTCCGCCACCACGCCATCACCCTCCACCGCGATGGTGGAGGTGACCAGCCGGTCCAGGAAGTCGCGGTCGTGGCTGACCAGCAGCAGGGTGCCGGGATAGTCGCTCAAGACCTCTTCCAGCAGGTCCAGCGTGTCCATGTCCAGGTCGTTGGTCGGTTCGTCCAGCACCATCAGGTTGCTGGGCTGGGCGAACAGCTTGGCCAGCAGCAGGCGGTTGCGCTCGCCACCCGAAAGCGCCCGGGTCGGCTGTTCCAGCATGCCGCCGTCGAACAGGAAGTCCCGCATGTAGGAGGCGACGTGGCGGGGCGTACCGCCCACCACCACGCTGTCGCCGCCGAAGGGCAGCAACACCTGGCGGATGGTCTGGTTGGGGTCCAACTGGGCGCGGCGCTGGTCGAACACCACCGTCTCCAGGTTGGTGCCACGGCGGATGGTGCCACTGTCCGGCGCCAGTTCACCCATCAGCATCTTCAGGAGGGTGGTCTTGCCCGCACCGTTGGGTCCGATCAGGCCCACCCGGTCGCCGCGGAGGATGCGGGTGGAAAAGTCGCGGGCGATGATTCGGGTCTTGCCTTCCGCATCCTGGAAGCTCTTGGCGATGTTGGTCGCCTCGATCACCAGCCGGCCGGAGTTCTCGGCATCCGACACCGCCAGCTTCACCTGGCCCTGGCGGTTGCGGTCGGCACGCTCCTTGCGCAAGCCCTGAAGGGCGCGGACGCGGCCCATATTGCGGGTGCGCCGGGCGCTGATGCCCTCGCGCAGCCACTTCATCTCCACCGCGATTTTGCGGTCCAGCTTGGCGAAGGCCAGGTCCTCGGCCGCGAACACCTCATCCCGCCAGGCCTCATACTCGGCGAAGGGGCGTTCCGTCTCACGCATGGTGCCGCGGTCCAGCCACATCGTCTTGCGCGCCAGAGTGTTCAGGAAGGTGCGGTCGTGGCTGATCAGCAGCAGGCCGCCGCGAAAGGCCTGCAGCGCCTTTTCCAGATACTCGATGGTCGGCAGGTCCAGGTGGTTGGTCGGCTCGTCCATCAGCAGGACGTCGGGGTCGCTGACCAGGGCCTGGGCGATGGCGGCGCGGCGCGCCTCGCCGCCCGACAGGGTCGCGGCCGCGCGGTCGCCGGGCAGGCTCAGTTCGTCCAGCACCGCCTGGACGCGATAGGGCGCGTCCTCCACCAATCCGGCGCTGACGAAGTCCGCCACCGTGGCATGGCCGCTGAAATCCGGTTCCTGGTGCAGATAGCCGATGCGGGCGCCCGGCTGGATGAAGCGCTCCCCCTTGTCCAGGTCGACCACGCCGGCGAGGGCCTTCAGCAGGGTGGATTTGCCGCTGCCGTTGCGGCCGACCAGGGCGATCTTGTCCCCCCGGCCGATGGCGACGTCCACGTCCTGGAACAGGGTGGTGGCACCCAGGGTGATCTGGGCGTTCTTCAGGGCGACGATGGGCGGGGTGGGGGCCATGGAAGCGGTATGCTCTGAGATGCGGGGTTACTGGTTTGGGCCGGCGGGCGTGCCGGCCCGCAGGCTTTGGACCTTGTCATAGGCGGCGTTCAGCGCGGCCGTCTTTTGGGTGGCGACCTCCACGAACTCCGCCGGCAGGCCCTGGGCCATGACCGTGTCGGGATGGTTGTCGCGCAAGGCCTTGCGCCAAGCCAGCTTGATTTCCGCATCGCTGGCGGTACGGGGGACGCCCAGCACGGCGTAGGGATCGTCCAGCGGGTCGTCATAGCCGCAGGCGGCCCCGCCATGGATGCGGCGGATGCCCTCGAACGTGGTGTCGGGAATGCCGAAGAGGCGGGCGACCTCCGCCAGGAAGGCCAGTTCGGCCGGATGCAGGCGGCCATCGGCCGCGGCGATGTGGAACAGGCAGCCCAGCAGGTCCTCCAGCACGGTCGGCCGGTCGTGGAACATGCCGGCCAACTGGCGGGCATAAGATTCGAAGCCCACGCTGTCGCGTCTGGCCATGTCGAAGACGCGGCCCACATGGCGCGCCTCCTCCGCCGGGATCTGGAACACGCGCTTGAAGGCGTCGATCTCCGCCCGGTCCACCACGCCATCGGCCTTGGCCATCTTGGCGCCAAGGACGATGACGCCGATGGTGAAAGCCATGCTGCGCGTTTGATCCGGCTGGCCGTCCGGGCCCGGCGGCACCGGGGGCTGGGACGGCCAGGCGTCGGCGGCCCAGGCATCGGCGGCATGGCCGGCGGCCACCCCCAGCAGCGCACCCAGCGGGCCGCCCACGGCGAAGCCCGCGACCCCGCCCACGATCTTTCCCCAGATGCTCATCGATCCCAGCCTCGGCCATAGCTAGGCCCGCCGGATTTGCCGGGCCGGCCGCACCATAGCCGGCCGGCCCGGTCACGCCAATGGGCTCAACCGGCCGCCCCCGGGTTCGCCCCGGGGTTCGCTTGGGGGTTCGCCTATGGGGCTCATTGCTGGACGGTGACCAGCAGCTCCATGTTGTGGTGGATGTCGCAGCTGACGACGACCAGCTTTTCCGTGGTGTCGAAGACGATCTTGTTCTCCTGGCCGGGCGCCTGAAGGTCCAGGTCGAACAGGAAGTGCGGGGTGTAGGACACCACGTGGTGCGGCTGGTTGTCGTCATTGCGGATGATGACGATGTCGCCGCGCTTGATGGTCAGGGTCGAGGGCACGTACTGCCCGTTCTTCTGCGTGACGGTGTAGGTCGCCGGCTCCGCCTGCGCGGCGACGGAAAAAAGGCCCAGGGCCAAGGTCAGGGCGGCGCTACGGATGGCGGTACGGATGGGGGACATGGTGTTCGCTTCCTTGAGGGAGAGGTCAGATGCTGAGGCGGACGGACAGTTGGAACTGCCGGTTCGCCGTGTCCGCCGGCTGGTCCAGGACGGTGCGCAGGGGACGGTTGCTGTCGATGTTCATCAGTTCACCGGTCAGGGTGAGATAGCGGGTGGCGCGCCAGGCGGCGCTCAGCACCTCCGCCTTGCCGTGCTCGCTGAAATTCACCCGATCGGCGGGGCCGCGCTCGGCGGTGCCGAAGGCGTCGACGCGGAAGCCGAAGCGGAAATCCCGCCAGTCATAGCCGAGAAGGACGTAGGCGGACTCGAACTGCGTCGTGCTGCGGCTGTCGGGGGTGGGGGCGATGATGGTGACGCCGCGCATGGCCTGTGACATCAGCACGAAGCCATAGGGCAGCCGCTGTTCCAGGCTGGCACTCCAGAACCGCGTCTCCCAGGCCAGTTGCACGCGGAAGGCGGAGGGGTCGGCATTGTTGTCATAGCGCATGACCGACAAGCGGGGCAGCCCCGGCTTCTGCCAGGTGGCGCCCGCATACCAGCCGGGTGTGTCGTCGATCTCGCGGTACATGTCGATGCGGATGGGCGGCTGGCGGAAGGAGTCGGCCGTGGCGTCGGGCTCGCGCGGGCGATCCAGCAGGCCCACGGGCCGGTCGTTGAAGGTCCAGCCGCGCACGGACAGCAGCGCGCCCGCCGGGTCGTTCCAGCCGTAGACGGCGCCGAACAGGTCCACCCGCCCGATGTCGCCGTGCCAGGTGTAATTGATCTCGCCGCCGATGGTGCGCAGCTCATCCCCAACCCAGCTGTTGATGGCGGATGGTGTCAGCGTGTAGGTGGGCGTCCAGCCCGGCCCGTCGTTCTCCAGCGAGATGGGCGGGAAGAAGGCGCCGACCTTGATCGTGACGTCGCTGGCGAAGGCGGGATGCCAGCGGGCGTAGGATTCGATGACGTCGAAGATCGTCTTCTGCTTGGGGTCGATGCGGATCTGGCCCTGAACGTCCAGCCCCTGCGCCACCTTCCACACGCCCATGACGTCGGCCTCGGCGAATTCCTCGGTGACGGAACCCGACTTGCCGTCCCCGCCATAGCGGGTCTTGCCCAGGCCGCCGTCCAGCCAGGATTTCTCGGCACTGGTGGCGACGGTGCGGAAGTCGGCGAAGCCGTTGAGGTAAATATCCATGGCCTGTGCCGGCAAGGCCGACAGGCCCGTCAGCAGTACCGCCGCGCATGCCGGCAGGTGGGATGGGCGCATTCCCCGTAAGCTCCTTTTCGGTTCAGGCCCTTTGATTCGGCCTTACAGGAAAGACGGGAGAGCGAACGGAATATTCCCTAAGAGGTACAGAATCTTTTGTTTGTGGCTGAGGGGCCACATGGCCGGCCCCGGATGGGGCCAGCGCTGGCCGGGGCGGTGGCATCTTGGTAAAAGGGGGGCGATACCAAGGGCGGGTCCGCGGGGGACATGAACGGCCCGGTTGGACAGGGAAAGGGCGTGGCGCCATGGCGGAATGGTTCTTCCACAACGGTCAGCAGCAGGCGGGGCCACTGGATGACGCGGCGGCGCGCAATTTCGCCCGCGCCAATCCAGGCGCCCATTGCTGGCGGGAGGGCTTCGTCGACTGGCTGCCCGTGGGCCAGGTAGCGGAGCTTTATGGCGGCACCGCTTCATCTCCCCCGCCGCCCCCGCCGGGTGGCGGCGGCATCTGGGGCGCCTTCACCGGGGGCGGCAACCCCTTCGCCGCGGCCCCGCCGGGTCCGGCCAGCGCCCTGGACTACACCATCCATGGCCATGAGATGCAGTATGTGGCGGTGACCCTGGCGCCCGGCGACAGCGCCATCGCCGAGGCGGGCGCCCTGCTGTACAAGGACGCCAGTGTCGAGATGGCCACCATCTTCGGCGATGGCTCCGCCCGCGATGGCGGCAGCGTCCTGGACCAGCTGTGGGGGGCGGGCAAGCGCGTGCTCTCCGGTTCCACCCTGTTCACCACCGTTTTCACCCAGCGCGGCGCGGGGCCGGGCACGGTGGCCTTCTCCGCCCCCTATCCCGGCACCATCTCGGCCCTGAAGCTGTCGGACTACGGCGGGCGCCTGATTTGCCACAAGGACAGTTTCCTGGCGGCGGCGCGCGGTGTCGCCATCGGCATCTATTTCCAGCGCCGCATCCTGACCGGCCTTTTCGGCGGCGACGGCTTCATCATGCAGAAGCTGGAGGGCGACGGCATCGTCTTCATCCATATGGGCGGCACCCTGGTGGAGCGCACGCTGGCCCCCGGCGAGGTCATCCATGTGGACACGGGCTGCCTGGCCGCCATGACCGCCGACATCGACTTCGACGTGGAACAGGTGGGCGGCATCAAGTCCATGCTGTTCGGCGGCGAGGGGCTGTTCTTCGCCCGCCTGCGCGGCCCCGGTAAGATATGGCTGCAAAGCCTGCCCTTCTCGCGCCTGGCCGGCCGCATGCTGGCCTCTTCCCTGGTGGGAACCCGGGAGGAGGGGGGTGTGTTCGGCGCCATAGGCAACATCCTCGACAAGCGCTGACATCGGGCGCCGGGGTAAGCTCGGCGTCCCACAGCCTGGAGGATCAATCCCATGACCGCCCCATCGCCCCAAGGTTTCCGCACCGAAACCGACAGCTTCGGCCCGCTGGAGGTTCCCGCCGACCGCTACTGGGGCGCCCAGACCCAGCGATCCCTGGGCAACTTCAAGATCGGGGGGCATCGCATGCCCCCGGCCCTGATCCACGCCCTGGGCATCCAGAAGCAGGCGGCGGCCCAGGCGAACGTGAAGCTGGGCGAACTGGATGAGGCGCTGGGCCGCGCCATCATCCAGGCGGCGGCGGAGGTGGCGGCCGGCACGTGGGACGACCACTTCCCCCTGGTGGTCTGGCAGACCGGCTCCGGCACCCAGAGCAACATGAACGCCAACGAGGTCATCTCCAACCGCGCCATCGAATTGCTGGGCGGGGAGATGGGCTCGAAAAAGCCGGTGCATCCCAACGACCATGTGAACCGGGGCCAGTCATCCAACGACAGCTTCCCCACCGCCATGCACATCGCCGCGGCGGTCGAACTGCACCGCACCCTGGTGCCAGCGCTGGAGCATCTGCGCGACGCCCTGGCCGCCAAGGCCGACGCGTTCAAGGCCATCGTCAAGATCGGCCGCACCCACCTGCAGGACGCCACGCCCTTGACCCTGGGCCAGGAATTCTCCGGCTACGCCCAGCAGCTGGCCTATGGGGTGGAACGGGTGAAGGCGGCGCTGCCGGCGCTGCTGCGCCTGGCCCAGGGCGGCACGGCCGTGGGCACCGGCCTGAACGCTCGGAAGGGCTTCGACGCCGCCTTCGCCGCCGAGGTGGCGGACCTCACCGGCCTGCCCTTCGTCACCGCCCCCAACAAGTTCGAGGCGCTGGCGACCCACGACAGCCTGGTGGAGGTGTCGGGCGTGCTGAACACGCTGGCGGTGTCGCTCATGAAGGTGGCGAACGACATCCGCCTGCTGGGCTCCGGCCCGCGCTGCGGCATCGGTGAGTTGAGCCTGCCGGAGAACGAGCCCGGCAGTTCCATCATGCCGGGCAAGGTGAACCCGACGCAGTCGGAGGCCATGACCATGGTGTGCGCCCAGGTGATGGGCAACCACACCACCGTCACCATCGCGGGCGCCACCGGCCATTTCGAGCTGAACGTCTTCAAGCCCGTCATCATCCACAACGTGGCGGAGTCCATCCGCCTGCTGGCCGACGCCGCCGTCAGTTTCACCGACAATTGCGTGGTGGGCATCACGGCCAACGAGGACCGCATCGCCAAGTCGCTGCATGAAAGCCTGATGCTGGTGACCGCCCTGAACCCGCACATCGGCTATGACAAGGCGGCCAAGATCGCCAAGAAGGCCCACGCCGAGGGCACCACCTTGAAGGCCGCCGGCCTGGCCCTGGGCTTCCTGACCGAGGCGGAGTTCGACGCCTGGGTGAGGCCGGAGGACATGATCCATCCCAGCTGATCCAGAGATGCGGGCAAGGGGACACAAAATTCCCCTTGCCTGAATTCCTGTTCTGTGCCTTGATCGTTCCTAGTTTGTTCTTTCGCAATGTCAGCGATGGAGGACGATATGGCCGGCGCGTTTCAATGGGGGCATCTGGACCAGACGAGCATCGTGGCTGACATGGCCACCGCCGTGGCGGTCTACGCCAACCCCCGCGATGAAATCGTCATCCGCCGCCAGGGCGGTTTCGACGCCGAGGACGATGTGGTGGTGGTGCCGCTCAGGGTGGCCGAGGCCCTGCTGCGTCGCATGGAAAACCTGATCCGTGAGATCAGGGCGGAGACGGCGCTGAGCTGAGGCTGAACCTCTTTGGCGTTTCCCTTGCCCTACCCTCTGGTCAGTGTGTATCATACACATGAAAAGCGTCGACCTTATCCGGGAACTTCAAGCGGTAGGTTGGATTCTGGATCGTGTGCGCGATTCGCACCATGTCTTCAAGCATCCGCATCGCCCCGGTACTCTGGTGGTCCCTCATCCCAAGAAGGATTTGGGCATGGGCTTGGTCGCCGCCATCCGCAAGCAGGCGGGATTATGAGGGCGCGCGATGGAGGACGGAATGCGGTATCCCGTAGTAATTGAGCCGGGAGACGAGGCCACCGCCTATGGCGTGGTTGTTCCCGATTTGCCGGGCTGTTTCTCCGCTGGCGATACGCTGGATGAGGCGCTGAAGGCGGCGGAGGAAGCGGCCGCCGCTTGGCTGGACGCCACCCTGGATGAAGGCGGCTCCGTTCCATCGGCCTCCCCTCTGGAGGCGCTGCGGGCCAACCCCGACTATGTCGGCTGGATCTTCGCCATGATCGAGGTAGATCCCGCCGTGCTGGACGACAAGGTGGAGCGGGTGAACATCACCTTGCCGCGCCGGATTCTGCGCCGCCTGGATGTCCTGGCCAAAGCGGCGGGTGAAACCCGTTCCGGCTATATCTCTTCCATGACCTTGCGCGACGCTGCCCGCAAGCGCGCCTGATTTTACAGGCCCAGCGCCGCCAGCAGCGCGTCGAACGCCGTGTCAGCCTCTTCCACCCGTTCCACCCTCGGTATCGCCGTCAGGGGGATGCCGGGGGCGAAGCGGGCGAGGGTGGTGAGCGTCTCGGCCAGGGGCACGGTGGCGCCGGGGGTGGCGCTGACGGCGATGGCGGCGACCCGCAACCCCCGGCGGGCCAGCACGTCCAGGGCGGTCAGGGTGTGGCTGAGGGTGCCGAGATAGCTGCCGGTGACCAGCAGCAGGGGCAGGTCCAGCGCCACCATCCAGTCCAGCACCGTGCGGTTGTCGTCCAGCGGCACCATGGCGCCGCCGACACCCTCCACGAACAAAGGCGCTGCGGCGAAGGCCGCCTTTTCCCGGCACCATTCGATCATGCCGTCCACGTCCAGGGGCCGGCCCTCGCGCGCCGCCGCCATGTCGGGCGAGAGCGGCGCGGCGTAGCGGTGCGGGCTGATGCGCGCCACCTCGGCTGGCGTCACCGGCCGGCCCATGGCGGCCAGCAACTGCGCGGGGTCGCTGGCGGCCAGGCTGGAGGCGTCGTCCACATCGATGCCGCTGACCACGGGCTTCAGGGCGGTGGCGGCGATGCCCTTGGCGCGCAGGCGGCGCACCAGGCCGGCTGTGACGAAGGTCTTGCCGATGTCGGTGCCGGTGGCGGTGACGAAAAAGGCGGGGACGGTCATTCGGGGCTCTCGACACTTTTGAGCGGCAGGATGCGGTCGCGGATCAGGCCGGCCAGGCGCTCGATCTCCGCATCCGGCGTGTGGGCGGTGAAGGTGACGCGCAGACGGGCGGTACCGGCCGGCACGGTGGGCGGGCGGATGGCGGTGACCAGCAGGCCCTCTTCCTCCAGCAGGCGCTGGGCCCGCAAGGTCACCTCGGCGCCGCCCAGCACGATGGGCACGATGGGGCTTTCGGCGGCGGGCAGGTTCAAGAGGGCGGTGAACCGACGGGCCTTGGCCACGGGCAGGGCGCACAGGTCGGGGTCACCCTGGATGATGTCCAGCGACGCGATGGCGCCGGCCACCGTGGCGGGCGGCAGGCCGGTGGAATAGATCAGGGTACGGGCGCGCGTCTTCACCAGGTCGATAACCGCCTGGGACGCGCAGAGATAGCCGCCATAGCCGCCCACCGCCTTGCTCAAGGTGCCCATCTGCAGCGGCACCAGCGGCTTGTCGCCAAAGGCGAAGCTGGAACCCCGGCCCTGGGCCAGCACACCGATGCCATGGGCGTCGTCGGTCATCAGCCAGGTGTCATGCTGCGCGCACAGGCTGGCCAGGGCGGGCAGGGGGGCCAGATCCCCGTCCATGGAAAAGACGCCATCCGTCACCAGCAGGGCGCGGCCATGGCGCGGCCGGTAGGTGCCCAGCACCTGGGCGGCATGGTCCACATCGTTATGGCGGAAGATGCGCAGCGTGGCGCCGGACAGCTTGGCGCCGGCCCAGATGCAGGCGTGCGCCAGTTCATCCACCACCACCAGATCCTTAGGGCCCACGAAGGTGGGGATGATGCCGGCGTTGGCGAGATAGCCGGAGCCGAAGACGCACGCCGCCTCCGTCCCCTTCAGCGCGGCCAGTTTCTGCTCCAGCACGGTGTAGAGCGGGTGGTTGCCGGTGACGAGGCGTGAGGCGGCGGCCCCCACGCCGTACCGCTCCACCGCCGCCACCGCGGCCACCTTCACCCGGGGGTCGTGGGCCAGGTTCAGGTAGTCGTTGCAGGAGAAGGACAGCAGGCGCCGGCCGCCACGGGTGATCCACAGACCGCCCTCGCCATTGCGGTCGCTGTCCACCAGCCGGCGGCGCAGCGAGGCGTCGTCCATCTCGGCCAGCTTGGCCTCGGCGAAGTCGGTCAGGGACTGCATGGGCGCGCCATTCATTGAAGAAGTCGGCCGGAGCTTAGCCGCAAGAGTCCGCGATACGCGTGCGAAAGTGCGGCGCCTGGGTTGCGGGCGTCAAATTCCGTGTCCATCTCAGCCTACGGATGCGCTTGGTCTGTTGCTCACCCTGTTTTGATGCGCGGGCGTGAAAAGGGGTCACCTTTGGCTGAGGAAGAGTCCCGGTTGGCGGACCGCCTGAACAATTGGTCCTGGCTGTTCGAGATCGTCGGCCAGATCCTGATCTCAATTCTTGAAACGGTGTTCAAGGCGCTGGTCTAGCGCTGTCGCGCAATCATCTGTCGCGCACGGCATGTCGGCTCTCACCAAGTTTCCCCGAGATCCCCCGGCAGCAGGCGCCGCCCCGGTTTTTCTTGACCGGTCTCCGCCGCTGCCGTTAGGTGCGGGCAGGCCTTGAGCTTCGGCCCGGCCCCCGGTATTCCCCAAGGAAACGCACCCGTGACCGCTATCGACATCAGCCGCCCCGCCGCCGCCTTTACAGACAATAGGGGCACCCCGGTTCTGGAGAGCGACGACGTGCGCACCGACTGGACGCGCGCCGAGATTCAGGCGCTGTTCGACCTGCCCTTCACCGAGCTGGTGTTCCGGGCGGCCGCCGTCCACCGCCGCCGTTTCGATCCCACCCAGGTCCAGATTTCCACCCTGCTGTCCATCAAGACCGGCGGCTGCCCCGAGGATTGCGCCTACTGTCCGCAGAGCGCGCACCATGAGACGGGCCTGAAGGCGTCGAAGCTGATGGAGGTCCAGAAGGTGCTGGCGGAGGCCAAGGCCGCCAAGGACGCGGGAGCCAGCCGCTTCTGCATGGGCGCCGCCTGGCGCAGCCCCAAGGACCAGGACCTGGAGTCGGTCTGCGCCATGGTCGAGGGCGTGAAGGCCCTGGGCATGGAGACCTGCGTCACCCTGGGCATGCTGAACTCCGGCCAGGCCCTGCGCCTGAAGGAGGCGGGGCTGGACTACTACAACCACAACCTCGACACCTCGCCCGAGTTCTACGGCAACATCATCACCACCCGCACCTATCAGGACCGGCTGGACACCCTGGCCAACGTGCGCGAGGCCGGCATCAACGTCTGCTGCGGCGGCATCGTTGGCATGGGCGAGGATCTGACGGACCGCGTCGGTATGATCCACACCCTGGCCACCCTGCCGCAGCACCCCGAGAGCGTGCCCATCAACATGCTGGTGCAGGTGGACGGCACGCCGCTGGATGGCGAGGCCGCCCTGGACCCCATCGAGTTCGTGCGCACCATCGCTGTGGCCCGCATCACCATGCCGGCCTCCATGGTCCGCCTGTCCGCCGGCCGCGAGGGCATGAGCGACGAGACCCAGGCCCTATGCTTCCTGGCCGGCGCCAACTCCATCTTCTACGGGCCGAAGCTGCTGACCACCGCCAACCCGGTGGCCGATCATGACAAGCAGTTGCTGGCCCGCCTGGGCATGACCTCCATGGACGTGGTGGAAGAGGGCTGCGCCCCCGAGGACCATGCCGACGAGGACCATGCCCACCCTGGCGAGGGGGGCTGCTCCGGGGCGTGCGGCCACTGATCATGGCCGGTCCTGAATCGTTTCCTGTCCGGAATGAAAGCCGGAACGACTGGTATGAACAGGGCGGCCGGCACATCTGGCTGCCCTACACCCAGATGAAGACGGCCTTGCCGCCCCTGCCCGTGGTGGCGACGGAAGGGGTGCGCCTTACCCTGGCCGATGGCCGGCAGCTGGTGGATGGGGTGGCCAGCTGGTGGACGGCCTGCCACGGCTACAACCACCCCCACATCCGGGAAAAGGTGGCCGAACAGATGGCGCGCATGCCGCACGTCATGTTCGGCGGCCTGGCGCATGAACCGGCCTACACCCTGGCGGCCCGCCTGGCGGCGATGCTGCCCGGCGACCTGACCCGAGTGTTCTTCTGCGACAGCGGCTCCGTCTCCGTCGAGATCGCCATGAAGATGGCGACGCAGTATTGGCTGAACCGGGGCGTGCCCGGCCGCACCAAGCTGGCGGCTTTCCGCGGCGGCTATCACGGCGACACCATCGCCACCATGGCGGTGTGCGATCCGGAGGAGGGCATGCACAGCCTGTTCGCCGGCTTGCTGCCCGAACACCTCATCCTGGACCTGCCGGTGGATGAGGAGAGCACGGCGCGGTTTGAGCGTGACCTGGCCGCCCATGCCCCCACCCTGTCCGCCATCCTGGTGGAACCGCTGGTGCAGGGGGCGGGCGGCATGCTGTTCCATGACGCCCAGGTGCTGCGCACCTTGCGCGCCGCCGCCGACCGCCACGGCCTGCTGCTGATCTTCGATGAGATTTTCACCGGCTTCGGCCGCACCGGCACGATGGTCGCGTGTGAAGCCGCCGGCGTGGTGCCGGACATCCTCACCCTGTCCAAGGCCCTGACCGGCGGCACGATGGCCCTGGCCGCCACCGTGGCCAGCGATCGGGTTTTCCAGGCCTTCTGGTCGGACAACGCCCAGGCGGCCCTGATGCACGGCCCCACCTACATGGCCAACCCGCTCGCCTGCGCCGCCGCCAACGCCTCCCTCGATCTGTTCGAGAGCGAGCCCCGGTTGGCCCAGGTGGCCGCGATCTCCCAGGGGCTGGCGGCGGGGCTGGAGCCCTGCCGCGACCTGCCCGGCGTCCGCGACGTGCGTACCCTGGGCGCCATCGGCGTGGTGGAGCTGGAGCGCATCGCCGACATGAACGGCCTGAAGCGGCGCCTGATCGACCGGGGTGTCTGGGTGCGACCCTTCGGCCGCATCGTCTACCTCACCCCGTCCTTTACCATGGATGCCGATGACCTGGCCTTCCTCACCCGGGCCGTGGTCGACGCCGTGACCGAGCATCAGCGAGCCACCGCATGACCCTGCGCAAGCGTTCCGTCCTGATCGCCGGCCACCCCACCAGCGTGACGCTGGAGGAACCGTTCTGGGAAACGCTGAAGGACATGGCCGTGGCCCGCGGCCTGTCGATCAACGCCCTGGTGGAGGAGATCGACGGCAACCGCGACGGCAACCTGTCCAGCGCGCTGCGCGTCGCGGCGCTGCTGTGGGTGAAGGGGCAAATGCCGGCCTGATCAACCGGCTGGCGCCCCAGCGGCTGTCCCGGTGGGCACCAAAGTCACCAGCTTCACATCCGTCTGCCCGGCCAGGGCGAAGGTCAGCTGCTCATAGCGCAGGGGGCCGTCGGTCGGGTGGTGGAAGGCGCGTTCGCCACCGGCGCGGGCGGTGACGGCGTGGGTGTGCCAGAGGTCGGCGAACAGGGGGCTGCGCTGGCTGAGGTCCGCCACCAGGGCCCGCATGCCGGGGTCGTCCAGGTGGTGGCTGTAGTCCACCCGGAACTCCGCCACCACCCGCCGCGCCCGCTCCACCCAATCCGGGATCAGGGCCTGGGCGGTAGGGTTCAGGAACAGATAGCGCAGTTGGTTGCGGTCGGTCCCCGGGTCTGGCGGGACCAGCCAGCCGGTGAACAGGCGGGCGGCCGCCGCGTTCCAGGCCAGGGCATTCCAGCATCGGTCCAGCAGATAGGCGGGGTGGGGGAGGCTCCGCACCAGGGCGTCCAGCGCCGACGGCACTGGGGTGTCATCTCCGGCGGCGGCCCCTTCCGGGTCGCGCTTGCCGGCCAGATCGAACAGATAGGCCCGCTCCGCCGCCGACAGGCGCAGCGCCTGGGCCAGACGCGTCAGCGCGGCGGGGGAGATGGAGACGTCGCGCCCCTGCTCGATCCAGGTATACCAGGTGACGCTGACGCCGCTCAGTTGCGCCAACTCCTCCCGCCGCAGGCCCGGGGTGCGGCGGCGGGGGCCGGGCGCCAGGCCCAGGGCCGCTGGTGACAGCCGCTCACGCTGCGCCCGTACGAATTCCCCCATCTCCCGCCGTTTCGAGGTGTCGAGGACATCCATGGGGTGGACCTTTGAGGATAAGGTGAGGATAGGGTGGTGGCGTTTGATACCAGTATAAACCTGGATCTGGTACCAGTTTAAACGGATGCCATCCTGCCGCCCCACGACGCCGCATCGGCGTCGTCTCAAAAGAAGGGGAATAGGGAATGACCACCCAGCAAGCGCCTCAAATGATTGGCGGGCGGGACCAGGAATCGCTGGTGGCCGGCCAGTTCGGCCCGCAGGCCGCCGCCTATGTCGCCAGCGCCGTCCACGCCCAGGGGGAGGATTTGCGGCAGCTGGCCGGCCTGGTGGCGGGCAAGGGCTACAAGACCGTCCTGGATTTGGGCTGTGGCGGCGGGCACGTCGCCTTCACCGTGGCGCCCCACGTGGGCCAGGTGGTGGCCTGCGACCTGTCGCCCGACATGCTGGCCGCCGTGGCGACGGAGGCGGAGCGGCGCGGCCTGGCCAACATCGGGACGCGGGTGGGCCGGGCCGACGCGGTGCCGGCCGATGACGCCCACTTCTGCGCCGTGGTCAGCCGTTACAGCGCCCACCATTGGCCGGACCTGGCGGCGGGCCTGAGGGAGGCGCGGCGGGTGGTGAAGCCCAATGGCGTCGCCGTCTTCGTGGACGTGGTGACGCCGGGTCAGCCGCTGCTGGACACCTTCCTGCAAAGCATCGAGCTGCTGCGCGACCCGTCGCATGTGCGCAATTACGCGGTGGCGGAATGGCGGGCGGCCCTGGGGGCGGCGGGCTTCCGCGTCACGGGTGTCACGGAGCGGCGCCTGCGCCTGGAGTTCGGCAGCTGGATCGCGCGCATGACCCCACCGGATAGCCATGTGGCGGCCATCCGCTCCCTACAGGGGCGCATGGCGGACGCCGTCACCGGGCATTTCGCCATCGAGGCCGACGGCACCTTCACCCTGGACACGGCGACCTTCGAGGCCGTTCCGGTTTGATTTTTTGGAAAGTCCTCAGTCGCCGGGCGCCCGCATCCGAAAGCTCAGGCCGCCGCTAGCTCTTAAAAAACGCGGCGGCGGCGTTCAGCGAGGCCTGTTTGGCCTTGATGGCGTCGTCCACCCGCGCGATCTCCGCCTCCAGGCTGTTGCGGTATTCGCGCAGTTCCCCCACCGACAGGCGGGCGATGTCCAGGAAGCTGCTGGGGCGGCTCGGCGGTGGGGCGATGTCGTCGGTGTCCATGGGGCGGTTGCCTTGTCCTGGGGAGGGGCTGGCCCTCCAGCCGTGTCGGTTGTCACTGTGCCGCCGGGGGCCTACATGGTGCAAGACCCCAAGCGGCGAGGGGGCATCCCCCGCCGGATGTAAGAACGGAGATCTGGAAGCCATGCGCGCCATCGCCATCACCGAACCCGGCGGGCCTGAGGTCCTGAAGCCCATCGAGCGGCCGCTGCCGCAGCCGGGCCCCGGCCAGGTTCTGATCCAGGTGGCCGCCGCCGGTGTCAACCGGCCGGATTGCCTGCAGCGGGCGGGCCTCTACCCGCCACCGCCCGGCGCCTCCGACCTGCCGGGGCTCGAGGTCGCGGGCACCGTCGCGGCCCTGGGCGAGGGCGTGACGGGCTGGGCGGTGGGCGATGCCGTCTGCGCCCTGGTGAACGGGGGCGGTTATGCCGACCATGCCGTGGCGCCGGCCGGCCAGTGCCTGCCCGTACCGGAAGGATTCAGCATGGTGGAGGCGGCCGCCCTGCCGGAAACCTTCTTCACCGTCTGGACCAACGTCTTCGACCGCGGCCGTCTGGCGGCGGGGGAAAGTTTCCTGGTCCATGGCGGCACCAGCGGCATCGGCACCACGGCCATCCAGTTGGCCAAGGCCTTCGGTGCCCGCGTCTTCGCCACCGCCGGCGGGCCGGACAAGGCCAAGGCCTGTGAGGAGATCGGCGCCGAGCGCGGCATCGACTACAAGGCGGAGGATTTCGTCGCCGTGGTGAAGGAGGCGACGGGTGGCCGGGGCATCGACGTCATCCTGGACATGGTGGGGGGCGATTACCTGCCCCGTAATATTGACGCCCTGGCCGACCAGGGCCGTCACGTCACCATCGCCTTCCTGCGCGGGGCCAAGGTCACCCTGAACATGGTGCCGGTGATGACCAAGCGTCTGGTCCTGACCGGGTCCACCCTGCGGCCCCGCACGGCGGAGGAGAAGGCCGCCATCGCCGCCAGCTTGGCGGAAAAGGTGTGGCCGCTGCTGGCGCAGGGGAAGGTCCGTCCGGTGATCTACAAGACTTTCCCCTTGGAAGAGGCGGCGGCGGCGCACGCGCTGATGGAAAGCAGCGGCCATGTCGGCAAGATCGTCTTGATCGTTTAAGGCCGCGATCTACCCAGGGCAAGAGGGGCCGGGCCTATAAAAAGGCGTGGCCTCGCCCGCCGCGTGCCTCTATATAGCAAGTGTACGCGTCACAGTTTTCCGTCCGGCTGCGTGGGGCCTTCAGCCCGCGCGACGGGCGGATATTGCTTTTCGCTACCGTATTCACGGGTTTTAGGCGTGTTGGCGGGACGCCCCGCCACGGGTTAGGAGGAAGCATGGCACTGCCCTTGATGCCGAAGGCCACCGCGGTCTGGCTGGTTGAGAACACCGCGCTGTCCTTTGAGCAGATCGCCGAGTTCTGCGGCATGCACTCGCTGGAAGTGCAGGCCATCGCCGATGGCGAGGTGGCGATTGGCATGGTCGGCCGCGATCCGGTGGGCAACGGCGAGTTGACCAAGGACGAGATCGAGCGCTGCGAGAAGAACCCGGACCTGAAGCTGCAGATTCGTATCCACGACCTGCCGCAGCCGATCGCGCGTGCCAAGGGCCCGCGCTACACCCCGGTGACCAAGCGTGGCGACAAGCCCGACGGCATCGCCTGGCTGCTGAAGAACCATCCGGAACTGTCGGACGCCGCCATTTCCCGCCTGATCGGCACCACCAAGCCGACCATCGCCGCGGTGCGCGACAAGACCCACTGGAACACCAGCAACATCAAGCCGCGCAGCCCGGTGCTGCTGGGCCTGTGCAGCCAGCGTGAGTTGGAAGCCGCCCTGTCCCGCGCCCGCCGTGGCCTGCCGGAACCGGAGATGGAAACCACCACCCTGCTGGAGACGGCCGAGGACCGCGCCCTGGCCGCCGAGCAGGCCGCCCTGGAGGATGAGGAGCACGAGGAGGAGATCGAGGAGTGATCCTCTGATCGGTTCCAGTGACGTGAAAAGGGCGGCCCCGCGAGAGGCCGCCCTTTTCTTTTCCCAAACGTCCGGCGCCCCCCACCGGCATGAAATGTCATGGCGGTGTTAGCCCGCGACCGCCGGCGTTTGAGGCAACCGGCGTCACGCCGCGTTGGGCCAGTCGGTGTAGCCCTTGGCGCCACCGCCGTAGAACGCCTCCTGCGGGGCCTGGGCCAGGGGCGTGCCGGTCTTCAGGCGGTGGACCAGGTCGGGGTTGGCGATGAAGGGGCGGCCGAAGGCCACCATGTCGGCGCGGCCCTCGGCGATGGCGCGGGCCGCCAGGTCGCGGTCATAGCCGTTGTTGGCGATGTAGGCGCCGCCGAACTTCCGGCGCAGGGACTGGAAGTCGAAATGCTGCGCGCCGTTGGGTCCGCGCGTCTGCCCCTCCACGCAATGCAGATAGGCCAGGTTCATCTCGCCCAGGCGTTCGGCCAGGAAGCCGTAGGTGCCGTTGGGGTCGCTGTCCAGCGGGGTGTTGCCCGCCGCCTGGGTTATGGGCGACAGGCGCAGGCCCACGCGCTCCGGCCCCCACACCTGGGCCACGGCCTGGGCCACCTCCACCGTCAGGCGGGTGCGGTTCTCCACGCTCCCGCCATAGCGGTCCGTGCGGTGGTTGGTGCTGTCGCGGATGAACTGCTCCAGCAGGTAGTTGTTGGCGGAATGGACCTCGACCCCGTCGAAGCCGGCGGCCTTGGCGTTCTCGGCGGCGCGGTGGTAATCGGCGATGATGCCGGCGATCTCCTCCGTTTCCAGCGCGCGGGGCAGGGAAGGTTGGGCGAATCCGCCCTCGACATAGGTTTCACCACCCGCCTGCAGGGCGCTGGGGGCCACCGGGGCGGCGCCGCCCTCCTGCAGGCTGGTGTGGGAGATGCGGCCCACATGCCAAAGCTGCAGTACGATGTGGCCGCCGGCTTGATGCACGGCGTCCGTCACCGCCTTCCACGCCGTCACATGTTCCGGCGTGTAGATGCCGGGGGTGTAGGCATAGCCGCGCCCCTGGCGTGAGATGTTGGTGGCCTCGGTGATGATCAGGCCGGCGCTGGCGCGCTGGCGGTAGTAATCCACCGCCAGCGGGGTATGAACCCCGTCCATGCCGGCGCGGGCGCGCGTCAGGGGCGCCATGGCGATGCGGTTGGCGGCGGGGATGGCGCCGATATGCGTCGACGCGAAAAGATCGGGGGTGGTGGTCATGGTGGAACCCATTCCTATCGGGGGCGTGCCGGGTGGGTGGCGTGGGGCAGGGACGGTGGGTAACCGCCCGCTCCTGAACATAGGTCCATGCGGCCGCCGCTTTTAGACCGCAGCCGCGACAGGACCCTTCACGATACGGAAAGAATGGCGGCCCGTTCTCAACGGCATGGACCGGGCAACCGCAAATCCGATGGACGCCATGCCGGGGCGGCGTTAGATCCCGGGGATCATGGACAGAGGTATCATGACCACCGCACCCTCCCGCCTTATCGTCGGCATCAGTGGCGCCTCGGGCGTGCTCTATGGCGTCCGCCTGCTGGAAATGCTGCGCCCCCTGCCCATCGAAACCCATCTGGTGATGAGCCGGTCGGCGGAGATGACGCTGGCGCATGAGACGGACTTGAAGCCCGCCGACGTGCGGGCTATGGCGGACGTCAACCACGCCGTCGCCAATGTCGGCGCCGCCATCTCCAGCGGCAGCTTCCGCACCCTGGGCATGGTCATCGCGCCGTGCTCCATCCGCACCATGAGCGAGATCGCCACCGGCGTGACGTCCACCCTGCTGACCCGGGCGGCGGACGTCGTGCTGAAGGAACGGCGGCGCCTGGTGCTGATGGTGCGCGAGACGCCGCTGCACCTGGGGCACCTGCGCACCCTGACGGCCCTGGCCGAGATGGGGGCCGTCATCGCCCCGCCGGTGCCGGCCATGTACATCCGGCCGGACAGCGTGGACGATCTGGTGGATCATACCGTCGGCCGCGTCCTGGACCTGTTCGACATCGACAGCGGCCGCCTGCGCCGCTGGGGCGAGGCGCCGCCGGAGGATGCGGAGACGGAGTGAGCACAAGAAAACGGCGCCACCGATCAGCGGGGCGCCGTTTCGTTTAGCCGTGACAGGGATGAGGCCGGCGATCAGCCGTCCAGCTTTGCCGTCAGGCCCAGGAAGGCGGGCAGCGGGTGGGTCACCACGTAGGTGGGGATGGGGCCCAGATAGTCGCGCATGCGGCCCTTTTCCACGAAGCGCTTGCGGAAGCGGCTGTGGGTGAAGAAGGGCAGGATGCGGGGGGCGATGCCGCCGGCGATATAGACGCCGCCGCGCGCGCCGATGGACAGGGCCAGGTTGCCGGCCACCGTGCCCAGCATGCCGCAGAATAGGTCCAGGGCCTCGATACAGGCGGGGTCGCCGGCGTGCTGGGTGCCGGCGGCCGTGACCTGGGCGGCGGTCAGGCGCGCCGGCTCCTTGCCATCGGCCAGGCACACCGCCTCATACAGGTTGACCAGGCCGGGGCCGGACAGCACGCGCTCCGCCGACACATGGTCGAACTGCTTGCGCAGCACCGCCAGGATGGCCGACTCGCGGTCGTTGATCGGGGCCATGGTGACATGGCCGCCCTCGGTCGCCAGGGCTGTCCAGCCCGGCTGGCCATTGCTGCGCTTGCGCGGGACCAGGGCGGAGACGCCGAGGCCGCTGCCGGGCCCCAGCACGGCGATGGGCGCGTCCGCCACCGGGGCGCCGTCGCCCACCTGCACCCGGTCGTCGGGCACCAGGGTGGGGATGGACAGGGCCACGGCCGTGAAGTCGTTGATGACTTCCAGCCGATCCAGCGACAGCGAGCGGCGCACCCCGTCGATGGAAAACTCCCAGGGCAGGTTGGTCATGCGGATGCGATCGCCGGTGACGGGGCCGGCCAGCGCGATGGCCGCCTGCTTGGGCCGCACGCCCGGGGCCTCCAGTGCCAGGTAGGCCTCCGCCGCCGCCTCCAGCGAGGGGTAGTCGGCGCAGGGCAAGATGCGCACGCCGGAGATGGTGGCGGCATGTGCGTCATGGGACGCCGCGTCCGAGGACTCGGAGAGGGCGAAGCGGGCGTTGGTGCCGCCGATATCCGCCAAGAGCGAGAGGCCCTGCATGGGTGACGCCTTCCTTTCCCGTTTCCGTCCCAGTTCACCTGTTCCCATCACCTTGTCAGCGGTGACGGTGAGCGCGCGCACCGTTCCCCAAGAGGAAGGCGCGGGCGGGCGGACCACATCCTGCCCGCACGATTTCCACCCCCGTCTTAGAACGTGGCGGCGACAGCGCTGTCAATATCGTTGGTGCAGGAAATTTGGGGTGGGGGCTGCCCGTCCGATGTAACGCAATTACACGAACTTCTCTTGAATCAACGTGTTGCGTCGCACAACGGTTGAGGTGGGCCGCTCTTCGTCCACCAGACGCAATAGCCTGAATAATCAAGATTCTTCCACCGGCCTTCATTTTCCGCTTGATCAACCGGGCTTCGATCGGCATATTGTGCAGTGCGACATGGCCGCGATCGCGGTTCTGTCGTAACGCACTTCTTGGGCGTTTCCTCCCTAAACTCAGGGCCGTGCCGATAGGCGCGGCCCTTCTTTATTTCCGGGCCCGGAATCATCTCCGGCGCCGCGCCTTGACGAAGCGGTTCCAGGCTGACTCTCAACGAGTCGTCTTTCCATCCCTCGATACCGTGGCTGGCTCTGGTTGGCCTTCTTTATGGTGGCCGCCCCCAGGCGGCGCATTGTCAGGCGGCGCATCGCCCGGGGGCCCCCCCTCGGCCTGCCCGGGTGAGGCCACTCTCCACAATGCCGTTCCGGAAAACAGGCTCCGCGTAGAGTCCCGCCGAGTGGGGAAGAAAATTTTCGGTTTGATGAAACAGAAGGGTTGCCAGCCGGTTCGGGCGATGCTACACACCCGCCCACGCCGATGACCCCGGCAACGGGGCCCCGCAAAAATCGGCGGATTTCGAAGGATGGGCGCGTAGCTCAGCGGGAGAGCACTACCTTGACATGGTAGGGGTCACAGGTTCAATCCCTGTCGCGCCCACCATCCTTCACCAGAAAATCCAGATTTGGAATCAGCAGCTTGAAGCCGCGACGGATCACCGGACGCGGCTTTTGTCTTTCTGGCCGCCCGATGCCCTTGGGGGAAGGGCCCACCCGCGCCGGCCGGCGGGATAGGCCCCATCCGGCGTTCAGGCCTTGCCCTTGGACAGGAAGGCCTGGAAGGCGGCCTTGGCCTCGGGGCTGGCCAGCGCCTGGCTGAACAGCACGGCTTCCCGCGCCATGGTTTCCAACACCTGGGGCGTGTCATGGCGCATCAGGGCCTTGGTCTGGGCCATTGCCGCCCGGGGCTTCGCCGCCAGCGCCGCCGCCTTGGCGGCGGCATGTTCATACAGCGTGTCGGTGGGGATGACGGCGTTGATCAGGCCCGCCGCCTCCGCCGCGTCCGGCGCCAGCGCTTCGCCGGCCATCAGCATGGCGGCCGCCTTGGGATGGCCCAGCAGGCGGGCGGCCAGCAGGCTGGACCCCGCCTCCGGCACCAGGCCCAGGCTGACGAAGGGCATGGCGAAATGGGCGCTGGGCGCGGCATAGACCAGGTCGCAGTGCATCAGCAGGGTGGTGCCGATACCCACCGCGTGGCCCTCCACCGCCGCCACCACGGGCTTGGGGAAGGTGGCGAGCGCGCGCAGGAAACGCATCACCGGATTGTCGGCGGTCAGCGCCGGGCCGGCCAGGAAGTCCGCCAGATCGTTGCCGGCGGTGAAGCTGCCGCCCGATCCCTGGATCAGCACCGCCCCCACCGACTCGTCGGTGGCGGCGCCGGTCAAGGCATCGGCCAGGGCGGTGTACATGGCGCCGGTCAGGGCGTTCCGCTTTTCCGGGCGGTTCAGCACCAGGGTGCGCACCCCGTTCCCATCCTCCACCAGGACCGTGGCGTGACTCATCTCATGTCTCCCGAGGTGCCCCGGCGGCGGCGCAAGGACCTGCCCCGGGGTTAGTGATTGCTTATCCCCGGATGCTGCCGTAGGGGCGCGCGCCGGGCAAGGTTTGGTTGGCGCCTGCTTCCGCCTGTCCATCCTGTGGTGTGGAACCGCCGTCCCCGCAGGGAGGTTGACGGGGGCATTGGGCATGTCGCGCCACTGTTCAAGACTGTTAACCCAATCTTTAGATGTCCCGGCCAAAGATGACAGCGTGGTGAACGGGATGCGGCGGATTTGCCGCCCCGCGCCACGGCATTCTGGGCCAAGTCCGGCGTCGATGCACATCCGGACGGTACTGAAAGGGGACGGGCGATGGGTTCATTCTCTTCTGAGTCGGTCGACCTGCTGCGGGCCTACACGGCCCAGGCCAACCGCTACCCCATGCTGTCGCCTGAGCGCGAGCTTGAGCTGGCCAACCGTTGGGCCACCAGCCAAGACCAGCGCGCCGCTGACGAACTGGTACACAGCCATATGCGGCTGGCCATCAAGATCGCCTCGCGCTATGCCCGCTCCGGCCTGCCGGTGGGCGACCTGATCTCCGAAGCCAACATCGGCCTGGTCAAGGCGGTGCAGCGCTTCGACCCGGCGCGCGGCTTCCGTCTGGCGACCTACGCGCTATGGTGGATCCGGGCGGAGGTCCAGTCCTATGTCCTGCACAACTGGTCCATGCTGAAGGGTGGCAACACCGCCGCACTGAAGCGCCTGTTCTTCAACCTGCGCCAGGCCCAGCGCCGCCTGGGCATCCACGACCGCATGATGACGGACGAGGAGGCGGAGCGCATCGCGGTGGAGATGGACGCCACGGTGGAGGAGGTGCGGGAGATGGAGCACCGCTTCGCCACCCCTGTCGCCTCCCTGAACGTCGCCATGGGCGACGAGGGCGAGCAGGAAGCCATGGACCTGTTGGCCGATGATACCGAGTCCGTGGAAAGCCGCCTGGCCGAGGGCAGCGAGCTGAGCCAGCGCAAGGGCCTGATGCTGGACGCGCTGAAGGCCCTGGGCGACCGTGAGCGCCACATCTTCATCTCTCGCAACCTGGCGGAAGAGCCGGTGACGCTGGAACGGCTGGCCCAGCATTACGGCGTCAGCAAGGAACGCATCCGCCAGATCGAGACGGGCGCCTACAGCAAGGTGGCGCGCAGCGTGCGCCGGGCGGCCGAAGGCGGAACCGTCACCGCCCCCATCCTGCCCATGGCGGCCAAGCGTGCGAAGTCCGGCATGGGCCGCGTGCCCACCGCCAACGACATCATGGCCCAGGCCGCCCGCACGGCGGCGTGAGACTTAATGCAGGTTCCTTCAGGCGGCGGGCGCGGGCATGCGCCCGCTTGCCTTGTCCTCGCTCCGCCCTTCGGTACTCGCTTCGGTGGCCACAGTCGCGGCCTAATCAAAAGGTGAAAATGGCGGCGGCGCTTCAGTCCCCCGCTGCCAATCCCTCGCGGCGGGGGTCGACTCCGCCCTCCAGGCCGGTGGCGGTGTGTTTGATGACGTGCAGGCCGCTGGGCATGGACTTCAGTTCCACCGTCTGGCCCAACGCCTCCAGCCCGGCCTTCAGGGGCGGAGCCCAGGGGCCGTTCTCCAGCGCGGTGGTGCCGTTGCGGTTGACGATGCGCGGCAGGCTGACGGCCTCCTGCGCGTCCAGGCCCCAGTCCAGCGCCGCGATGATGGTTTCCGCGACATAGCCGATGATGGCCGGCCCGCCGGGCGAGCCCACCACCAGCACGGGCTTGCCCGCCTGGTCGAAGACGATGGTGGGCGCCATGGAGGATCGGGGGCGCTTGCCCGCCGCCACGGCGTTGGCCACGGGCAGACCGGTGCCGGGGCTGGTCGGGATGAAGGAGAAGTCGGTAAGCTGGTTGTTAAGCACATAGCCGTCCACCGCCATGCCCGAGCCGAAGGCGAACTCCACCGAGGTGGTGAAGGACACGGCCATGCCGCTGCCGTCCATCAGCGACATGTGCGAGGTCGAGGGGATGTCGGCCTGCCATCCGGGGCCGTACAGCGCGCCCTGCTTCTGCGGCGGCACGCCGGCGGCCACGGGGCCCTGGGCGGCGTGCGCCGGGTCGATCAGCTTGGCGCGGTCGGCCAGATAGCCTTTGTCCAGCAGACCCTTGGGCACGGTGACGAACGCCGGGTCGCCGACATAGAGGTCGCGGTCGGCATAGGCCAGGCGGCTGGCCTCCACCATCAGGTGCCAGGCGGTGGGCGAGTCCTTGCCCAGGCCCTTCATGTCGAAATGTTCCAGCAGGCCCAGCATCTCCACGATGGCGATGCCGCCGGAACTGCTAGGCCCCATGCTGCACACCTTCCACTGGCGGTAGGGCGTGCAGAGGGGGGCGCGCTCCTCCACCTTGTAGGCGGCCAGATCCTGGGCGGTGACCAGGGCCGGAGCCCCCCCCGGGGTGTTGGCTGGCAAGGCGCTGTCGGCCAGATGCTTGGCCAGGTCCTGGCCCAGGATGCCGTGGTAGTAAGCATCGGGGCCCTGTGCCGCCAGCACCTCCAGCGTATGGGCCATGGCCGGGTTGCGGAAGGTCTCTCCCGCCTGCAGGGGCGTCAGGCTGCCATCCGGCCCGGTGTGGAAGAACAGGGCCACCATGTCCGGCCGGTCCTTCAACTGCGGTGTCAGTCCTTTCAGCAGCAAGGCCAGGCGCGGGCTGACCACGAAGCCGTCGCGGGCCAATTGGAGGGCGGGCTGGAACAGCGTGGCCCAAGGCAGCTTGCCATAGCGCTTGTGCGCCTCCGCCAGCAGGGCGGGGATGCCGGGGGTGCCCACCGCGCGGCCGCCGTCGAAGGCGCGCATCAGGGGCATGGGGCGGCCGTCGCCGCCCACGAAGCGGTCGGGCAGGGCGCCCGCCGGCGCGGTTTCCCGCCCATCCAGCGAGACCAGCTTCTTGGCCTTCGGGTCCCAGATCAGCATGTAGCCGCCGCCGCCCAGGCCGGAGGACTGGGGTTCCACCAGGCCCAGCACCAGTTGCACGGCGATGGCGGCATCCACGGCGCTGCCGCCCTGGCGCAGCATGGCGTGCCCCGCTTCCACCGCCAGCGGGTTGGCCGCCACCACCATGTCGGACTTGGTGCGCACCAGCGGCCGGAGTGCGAACGGGGATGACAGTTCCGGATCGCCGCCCTGAGCGTGCGCCGGGCCGCTGGCGGCCAGCGGCGCCAGGGCCAGGGATGCGGCCAGCAGGACCGGGGCCAGCGCAAGGCCCAGGATGGAACGGTGGGGACGGGCGGGGGCGGTCTGCCGGGCGGTCTGGTGCATGTCGCAACAATGACATGGCGCTAGCGGCCGGGGAACAGGGGAACGGCCGCGCAGCGGGCCGCCTATCCCGGGCGTTGTCCTGCTAGCGCTACCATGTGCAAAAGACAAAACGCGCCGCCCTGGTGGACGGCGCGTTCCGTGTCTCCGGCCCGCAAATAAAGCTCCCCAACGCCGGCACCCGGATCGTTCCCCCGGAGGGGCGTCGCCATCAGGCACCAGCGGGTCGAGGACGAAGCAACTTACTTAGGTAAACAGGAAAGCCGGCGCCAGGAGCCCCCGGCGCCGTTCCTTCCCTTCCTCAAATCCGACGGATCAGAGGACTTCCACGCGGTTGGCCTGCGGACCCTTCTGACCCATGCTGGTCGTCAGGCGAACCCGCTGCTCCGGCGCCAGGGCGCGAACGCCCGAACGCTCCAGCGCGGTGATGTGGACGAACACGTCCTTCCCGCCGCCATCGGGGGTCACGAAGCCGAAGCCCTTGTCGGCGCTGTAGAACTTCACAGTGCCCTCGACCGTCTCGGTCGGGCCGCTGGCTTCCCAGCCGCCGGCGCGACGCGGGGCGCCACCACCGAAGCTGTCGCGGCGACCGCCGCCCATGCCGCCGCCCATGCCGCCGCCCATTCCGCCGCCGCCCGGGGTGGCGGTGGACTCATCCACGCTGTGGATGGCGGCAACCTGCGGACCCTTCTGGCCCTGGGACAGGTCGCAATTGATGGTGGTGCCGTCCGCCAAGCTGTCGTGGCCGAAGGCCTGCACGACGGAGGCGTGCAAGAAGGCGTCCGGCGACCCGTCGGACAGGGTCACGAAACCAAAACCTTTCGTGGGGTTGTACCATTTGACGGTGGCGTTGACGCCCCGGCGGGTGATCTGCGGGCTCTGCGGAGAACGGCGCTCATACATGTGATTTGAACTCGAATGTAGTCGATAAAGTGCTTGGCCGGGGGCACCGGTCGCAAGAAGGATCCCCACCACGCGCCCCTCCCAAGCCGGATCTGGCTGCGCAAGGATTTCCTCCTGTGTGGCAGCTTATACCGGAAAAAGCGGGACTGCACCAGCCATGCTATGGCCGGGCGCCAAGTCATTTCGTGCGCGGGCGGCGGGCCTAGGCGCGTAACGGGCGCCCGGGGATGAATAGACCGCAATAACGGGTGGCGTCAGCGGAACCGGGCCCCCAGATATTGCGTCCAAGTCACCTCAGCCGGTTATCTTGATTTTCCATTGCTGAAGCTTGCGGTAGATGGTCGACGGGCTGATTTCCAGCAGGGCGGCGGCGCGGGGCACGTCATCCCCCGTCAGCGCAAGCGCACGTTGAATCGCTTGCTTCTCCAGCTGCCACAAGGGCACGATTTCACCCGCCTCGGCCGATGGGGCGGACGCCGGTGGGCCGGCCGGATGCGTGGCCGCCGCAGCCGCCACCCCCTTGGAAACATTGGATTCCTGCGGGTTCAGGCGCAGGGGCGTCGCGTCGGCTGAGGCGCTGCGCAACGGTTCCGGCAGCATGGCGCGGGTGACCGCGGCGCCGTCATTCAGCACCACGACATTGCGCAGGATGTTCTGCAACTGCCGGACGTTGCCGGGAAAGTCGTAGGCCATCAACGCCGATTCGGCGTCCGCGTCCAGGCGTTGGAAGGCCTTGCCCTCCTCCTCCGCCATGTCGGTCAGGAAGTGGCGGGCGATGAGGCAGACATCGCCCTCACGATCACGCAAAGGGGGCAGATGGATGGGCACCACGTGCAGGCGATAATACAAATCCTCGCGGAAGCGGCCGGCCGCCACCTCCGCCAGCGGGTCGCGGTTGGTGGCGGAGATGAAGCGGACGTCCACCTTCTCCATCTGTGTGCCCCCCACGGGCTGGAAGGTGCCGGTCTGGACGAAGCGCAGGATCTTGGCCTGCAGCTCCATCGGCATTTCGCACACCTCATCCAGGAACAGGGTGCCGCCATCGGCCTGGCGCGCGGCGCCCGCGCGGTCCCCCACCGCCCCGGTGAAGGCGCCCTTCACATGGCCGAAGATTTCGCTTTCCAGCAAATCCTTGGGGATGGCGGCGCAGTTGATGGCGATGAAGGGATGGCCCCGGCGGGGGCTGCAGCGGTGGATGGCGTCGGCCGCCAGTTCCTTGCCCGTGCCGCTTTCGCCCGTCAGGAAGACGCTGGCCCGGCTGGGCGCCACGCTCTCGATCAGGCGGTAGACGGTCTGCATGGGGGCGGAAGCGCCGACGAAAGCGTGAAAGCTGCCCCGGTCCAATTCCCGCCGGTAATGCGCCACGATTCGCGTCAGGCGGCGGCGTTCCAGGGCGTTGCGCACGGTGACGATCAGGCGTGCGGCGGTGAACGGCTTCACCAGGAAGTCGAAGGCGCCGTCGCGCATGGCCTCCACCGCCACGCTGATGGAGCCATGGGCCGTCACCACGATGACCGGCAGGTCGGGGTGGCTTTCGCGCGCCGCGCGCAGCACCTCCAGCCCGTCCATGTCCGGCAGCTTCAGATCCAGCACCAGGGCGCCGGGCGGCGCGGTCCGCAGGCTGTCCAGCGCCAGGGTCCCGGTCTCCTGATGCTCCACCTCGTAGCCTTCGCTGCGCAGATATTCCATGTAGACCCGTGCCAGGGGGGCAGTGTCCTCGACAAGCAGCACCCGGTTGTGATCCGACTCGGTCATGGGGCTATCCAGTAAGCGGCGGGCCGGTGGGGCGGCAGGAAAAGCGCAGCAAAACGAGCGTACGACACCCACCGTTGGAAAAGAGGCATATTTGCCAGGTGGGTGGGATGCACAAGCGTCAGGGGCCGGTCGGCTGTTCCACCAAGGGCATTACCGGCGGGCGTCACCAGCGGGCGTCAACGGACCGCACGCGCGTTTCAGTATGGCCATTTCAACCGCCGCGCAATGACTGTACAATATGTTTCCGTGTTAATGATCCATGGGGCTGGTTCCACGCATGTCCGCCCAGCAGGGCTCCAAGGGTGCGGCGTTGCCGCAGGCGACCCTTCCGCGGGCGACCCTGCGGGACCGTTTCGTCGCCTGGTGGGAGGGCTATGACCTCGCGGCGCTACTCAGCCGCCGGCCACACCCGGATGAGGACGAGGCCGGTGCCGGCGGGGTGCCGGGGGGCAAGCAGTCGGCGCAATCCGCGGCCGACCGCCGGGTCCTGAACCGTTCCGGCAAGCCGCTATGGACGGCCACCCGCGTGCAGGTGGCGGAAAAAATCTGGGGTGACGGCTACGCCACCCCCGGCGGCAACGACCATATCCCGACCCTGGTGAAGCCCTTGGGGCTGAATCCGGCCATGAGCGTGCTGGACCTCGCGGCGGGCCTGGGCGGTTCCACCCGCAGTATGGCGTCGCAGTTCGGCGCCTGGGTGACGGGCCTGGAATCGAACCCGGTGCTGGCGGAAGCCGGCATGTTCCGGTCCCACAAGGCCGGCATGGCCCGGCAGGCCCCGATCCAGCCCTACGATCCCGAAACCTTCTCCTGGCCCAAGCGCGTGGACGCGGTGTTCGCCAAGGAAGGGTTCTACACCGTCCGCAACAAGGATGGCCTGCTGGACGCGGTGGAGGCGGCGTTGAAGCCGCGCGGCCACTTCCTGTTCACCGACTATGTGCTGGACAAGGCCAAGGCCGGCGGCCCGGTGTTCAAGGGCTGGCTGGACCACGAGCCGGTGGAGCCGCATCCCTGGACCGTGGACCAGTACGCCCAGGGCCTGCAGCAGCGTAACCTCGACATCCGCATCACCGAGGACATCTCCGACCTGCACCGTGGCCTGATCCTGTCCGCCATTCAGGGGCTGGTGACCCATCTGGAGCAGCACAGCATGGATCATGAGACCAAGGTCGCGGTGGTGGAGGAGGTGGAGCTGTGGGCCCGCCGGGTGGCCGTGCTGGACGCCGGCATCCGCCTGTACCGTTTCTACGTGTTGAAGCCTGCGGATATCAGCTGATCGATTTTACGATATGACTCAGGTTGACAGCGGGGCCGGCCCTTACTATTTTCCCGGCCTCGAACCGTGATCCAATCCAAGTGCCCGAGTCCAAATCATGAAGATCGTGAACTCCCTCAAGTCGATGAAGACCCGCCACAAGGCTTGCCGCGTTATTCGCCGCAAGGGTCGCGTGTACGTCATCAACAAGCAGAACCCGCGCTTCAAGGCCCGTCAGGGCTGATTTAAGCGTTTCTGCCCAGTGGCCGGTTCGCCGGCCATCGGAACCAAAAACCGCGCCTGGATGAAGGCGCGGTTTTTGCTTTTGTATCGCGGCGTGTCCGGGCCAGTTCTTGCCCAGGAAAAAGCCCCGCCGGTCGATTCGGCGGGGCTTTTCTGTGGTCTCGGCCATGGCACCGGCCTTGTGGCTGGGCCGATGCCAAATCGCGCTGGCGGCCCCTCTTGCGGAGGGGCCGCCGAATCGCGGCGTCTTACCAGACCTTGCAGGCCTTGGCGCCCCGGTTCATGGGGGCGTCGGCCTTGCAGTTGAACGCCTTGGCGAACTCCGGATTGTTGGAGACGACGCCGTTCACCCGGTACTCCGACAGGGAATGGACGTCAGTGATCGCCTGGTCGCGCTTGGCGTCGTCACGCTGGTTGCTGCACCACACCTGGGCATAGCCCAGGAAGAACTTCTGCTCGGTGGTGAAGCGCCCGTCCTTCTTGGCGGCCTTGCCCTTCAGGGTGGCCATCAGGGCCTTCAGCGCGATGGCGTGGCCGCCGTTGTCGGCCAGGTTCTCGCCCAGCGTGGCCTTGCCGTTCAGGTGCACGTCGTCGATGGCGACGAAGCCGTCATACTCATCCACCACGCACTGGGCGCGGGCCTCGAACTTCTTGGCGTCCTCGGGCGTCCACCAGTCCTTCAGGTTGCCGTTCTTGTCGTACTGGCGGCCCTGGTCGTCGAAGCCGTGCGTCATCTCATGGCCGATGACCGCGCCGATGGCGCCGTAGTTGATGGCGTCGTCGGCGCCCGCGAAATAGAACGGCGGCTGCAGGATGCCGGCCGGGAAGTTGATGTCGTTCTCGGTCGGGTCATAATAGGCGTTCACGGTCGGCGGGCTCATCTGCCATTCCGACCGATCGTGGGGCTTGCCGATCTTGTTCAGCTGGCGCTTGGTCTCGAACGTCGCGGCGCGTTCCACGTTGCCCACGAAGTCGTCCTTCTTGGTCACGACCGAGGAATAGTCGCGCCACTTGTCGGGATAGCCGATCTTTTCGGCGATGGCGTCCAGCTTCTCATGCGCGCGCTTCTTGGTTTCGGCGCTCATCCAGTCCAGCTGGTCGATGTCGACCGAGTATGCCGCCTTCAGGTTCTTCACCATGGTCAGCATCTTGGCCTTCTGCGCGGCGCCGAAGGCGGTCTTCACATAATACTTGCCCAGGTCCTCGCCCAGCGCGTCGTCCGTCTCCATGACGCAACGCTTCCAGCGGGGCATGTTCTGGTCCACGCCGCGCAGCTTCTTGGAATAGAAGCTGAAGCGCTCATCCACGAAAGGCTTGGACAGGCGGCTGGAGAAGGCGTGGGCGACGTGCCAGGACAGATAGGTCTTGACGTCATCCACCGACGCGCCGGCCAGGATGGTCTGCAACGCCTTGAAGAAATCGGGCTCCGTCACGTTCAGGGTCTGGAACGCGGGGGCGCCGGCGGCCTTGAAGTAGTCGGCCCAGGCGAAGCCGGGGGCCAGGGTGGACAGGGCGCCCACCGGCTTCTTGTTGTTCACCTTCTGCGGATCGTTGCGGTCGGCCAGGCTCAGCGACGCCTTGGCCAGGTCCGTCTCGATGCGCATCACCGTCTTGGCCTTGGCATCGGCCGCCGCCGGGGCGTCGCCCAGAAGCTGGAAGGTGCGCGACACGTGCTCGACATAGGCTTGGCGGATGCCGTCGAACTTGGCGCCTTCGCGGACGTAGTAATCGCGGTTGGGCAGGCCTAGGCCGCCCTGGTCGATCGCGGCGATATCCTGCCGGGCGTCCTCGAAGTCCGTCTGTGCGCCAAAGCCGAAGAACACGTCCACGCCGACGGCGTGCAGGGCCGCCACCAGGGCCGGCAACTGCTCCTTGCCCGGCAGCGCCTTGACCTGGTCCAGCAGCGGCTGGATGGGGGCGGCACCCTTGGCGTCGGCCCCGGCCTCGTCCATGCACGCGGCGTAGAAGTTGCCGACGCGTTCGTTGTCGGCGTTGGGGTGGGCGACGATGTCCTCCAGCGCGGCCTTCAGGATTTGCTGGTTGCGCTCATGCAGGGCGTTGAAGCTGCCCCACCGGGACTGATCGCTGGGGATGGGGTTGGCCTTGATCCACGGGCCGCAGGCGTACTGGTAGAAGTTCTGGCAGGGGTCGACGGTGTCGTCGACCTGGGGCAACGCCGACTCCGTGGCGGACGCCTTTTGGGGGGCGTCCGCGGCCTTGGCGGCGAGCGGCAGCGCCACCAGGGCGGTGGCCAGGGCGATGGGGGCCGCGCGATTCAAAATCCCCGCGATCGGTTTGCTCATAAGGGGTGCTCCACCTTCGTTATGTTCTTTGAAATGAAAAGGGGGCGCCGGCGGTGTGCGCCGGCGCCCCTCAGATACCCATCACCAGACGCGGCAGGCCTTCTCGCCGGCCACCATCTTGTCGGTGGGCTTGCAATTGAACGCCTCCGCGAACTCCTTCATGTTCGAGAGGGTGCCGTTCACCCGGAATTCCCCCAGCGAATGCGGGTCGGTCTGCGCTTGCAGGCGCCGGGTTTCCGGCCGCGCCTCGCCACACCAGACCTGGGCGAAGCCATAGAAGAAGCGTTGCGCCGCCGTCAGGCCGCCGATCTTCTCGTCCTTCCTGGCGCCCAGCCGTTCCATCAAGGCGCGGTAGGCCACGCGGATGCCACCGTTGTCGGCGGTGTTCTCGCCCAGCTTGAGCTTGCCGTTCTCCTTCACGTCGCCGTCGGCGACATAGCTGCCGTACTGGTCGACCAGGCACTGGGCGCGGGCCTTGAACTTCTCCGCGTCGTCGGCCGTCCACCAGTCCTTCAGGTTGCCGTTGCCGTCGAACTTGCGGCCCTGGTCATCGAAGCCATGGGTGATCTCATGGCCGATGACCACGCCGATGGCGCCGTAATTGGTGGCGTCGTCGGCCGCGTCATTGAAGAAGGGCGGCTGCAGGATGCCGGCCGGGAAGTTGATGTCGTTGTGGGCGGAGGAATAGTAGGCGTTGACCGTCGGCGGGGTCATGGACCATTCGCCCTTGTCCACCGGCTTGCCGATCTTGGCCATGTCGTAGTGGAATTCGAAGGTCTCGGCCCGCAGGGCGTTGCCCAGGGCATCGCCGCGGCTGACGGTCAGGGCGCTGTAATCGCGCCATTTGTCCGGATAGCCGATCTTGGCGGTGAAGGCGTCCAGCTTGGCATGGGCCTTGGCCTGGGTCTCGGGGCTCATCCACGTCAGGGTGGGGAAGGTCTCGTCCAGCGCCTTGCGGATATCGGCCACCATCTGCAGCATGCGGGTCTTCTTCTCCGGCCCGAAGGCGCGGGCGACGAAGTATTTGCCCAGATCCTCGCCCAGGGCGGCGTCGGTCGCGGCGACGCAGCGCTTCCACCGGGGCTTCATCTCCCGGGCGCCGCGCAAGGTGCGGTCATAGAAGTCGAAGTTCTCCTGGACGAAGGCGTCCGGCAGCCAGGTGGCATAGGCGGACAGCGTGCGCCAGGTCAGGTAGGTCTTGATGTCCGCCAGGCTCAGCTCCCGGATCAGCTTGCTCTCCCGCTTCATGTAGTCGGGATTGCTGACATTCAGCGTGGCCGGCGGCTTCAGGCCGGCGCCATGGATGTAGGCCGTCCAGTTGATCGCCGGGTCCAGGGACTGCAGTTCGGCGAAGGTCTTGAGATGGTAACGGTTCTCCGGCTCGCGCATGGCCGTGCGGTCCAGCGAGGCGTCGGCCAGCTGCGTCTCGATGCGCATCACCGTCTGCGCCTTGGCCTCCGCGTCCGGCAGGCCCGCCAGCGCCATCATCTTCCCGATATGGGCGACGTAGGCGGCGCGCTGCTGCTTGGACTTGTCGTCGTCCTTGAAATAGTACGGCTTGTCCGGCAGGCCCAGGCCGCCCTGGTAGACGCCGGCGATGACCTGGGTCGCGTCCTTGAAGTCCTGTTGCTGCCCAACCCGGTGGAAGGCGTTGACGCCGGCCATGTGCAGGTCGATCAACAGGCCGCTCAGGGCCTTCTTGCTCTTCAGGCCGTTGATGCGGGCCAGCAGCGGCTGCAAGGGCGCCAGGCCGCGGGACTCGATGCCCGCCTCGTCCATGCAGGCGGCATAGAAGTCGGCGATGCGCTGCCCCTCGAAAGACGCGTTGGCGGATGTGGAGCGAGCCGCCAGCTTCTCCAGCTCATCATGCAGCAGGGCCAGGTTGTCGTCGGCCAGCTTGTTGAAGGTGCCCCAGCGCGACTGGTCGGCGGGAATGGGGTTGCGCTTGTTCCAGACGCTGCAGGCGTGAAGGAAGAAGTTGTCGCACGGGCTGACGCCGTTATCCACCACGGGCAGCCCGGGGGCGGCCGGGGTGTCCGGCGCCGGTTGCGCTGCGGCCAACGGCGGTGCCGGGGGCTTGGTGTCGGTGGTGTGGCAGCCGGCCAAGCCGGCGGCGGCGATCAAGGCGGCCACGGCGGCCGATGTGGAAAGGCTGCGTACCCCTGACATGATGACCCATCATCTGTTGTTGTCGTTGTTCCCCGGCGGGAAGCCCCAACAAGATCCCGCTGCCGGCCGATACCGCTGCCCTCGGGCACCGGGCCTGGAACCCAGATGGGGGTCAAAATCGACGTCGCCTGAAATTTTGATGTCGGGCGAAATGATTTGACGGTCGCGACCATATCATAGCCGTCGCGGCGTCAGGAAAGCGCCTTGTGTAACCGCTCTGTAACCGGCCCCGCGTCCGGGGGCAGCAGCCGCGCCAGATTGTCGCGCAGGGCGGTCGGACAAGGGGGGCGGGGCCCCACCGGCGACGGCCAGCCCGCCGCCAGCCCCTCAAGGGCGGTCATGTACAGCCGCTCGGCCTCCAGCTCCGCCGCCTTGACATCCTGGCGCAGGGCCTCGCCACCAGGCAGATCCTTGAGGGCGCGGCGGGCGTGGCGCAGGGGCGCGATCACCGGTCCCCGCCACCGGTCGGCCAGGGCCTGGGCGGCATTCATGTCCGCTTCCGTCAGGATATGGCCCCGGGCCGCCGCCCATACCCCCCACAACAGAAGGGGCACGTCAGCGCCGACGGTGTCCTGGGCCTCCAGGCACAGGGCGGCCACCCCGGGTCGCGCATATATTTCAAGGGCGAAGGGCCAGAGCGGGGCAGGGGTCGGCTCTCCCGGGGCCGTGTCCTCGGTCACCCGATTTTCAGCCAACGGGTTCGCCCATGGGCTCGCCCACGTAAATGCCCAGGCCGCGCGCCGTGCGCACCAGGGTGCCGTCCACATCCACCGCGGCGTAGGCCTTGATAGCGTCGGCGATGGGCACGTCGATGACCTTGCGGTTGGACCAGGCCACCATGCGGTCGTACCGACCTTGCGCGATCAGGTCCACGGCATGCACGCCGAAGGCCGAGGCGATCAGCCGGTCGCGGGGATTGGGGGACCCGCCGCGCTGCACATGGCCCAGCACGGTGACGCGGGTTTCGGCCCCGGTCGCCTCCGCGATCAGGTGGCCGATATAGCCGCCGATGCCGCCATAGCGCTTTTGCCCATCGCTGAACTCCTGCCGCGCCTTGCCGCCGCCGGGCAGGGTCGCCGCTTCCGACACCACCACCAGGGCGAAGTTGCGGCCATGGGCCCGGATCTGGCGGATGCGGTTGGCCACCCCCTCCACCGTCCACGGAATCTCCGGCAGCAGGATCACGTCGGCGCCGCCGGCGATGCCGGCCGCCAGCGCGATGTGGCCGGCGTCCCGGCCCATGACCTCCAGCACCATGACGCGGGCATGGCTGGCGGCGGTGGGTTGCAGGCGGTCCAGCGCCTCCGTCGCCACGGCGACGGCGGTGTCATAGCCCACCGACACCTCGGTCAGGCCCAGATCGTTGTCGATGGTCTTGGGGATGCCGACCAGGTTAAGGCCCCCCTCCTGCGCCAGGCGGCGCAGGATGGCCAGGCTGCCGTCGCCGCCTATGCCGATCAGGGCGTCCAGGCCCAGTTCGCGGCAGCCGCTGATGATCTCTTGCGACCGATCCTTCTTACTGCCGTCCGGCATGGGATAGGCGAAGGGGTCGCCCTTGTTGGTGGTGCCCAGCACGGTGCCGCCCTGGCGCAGGATGGTTCCGTCCACGTCGGCGGGCAGCAGCACGCGGTGGCGCACCGGGCGGTCCAGCAGGCCATGGGTGCCTTCCTCGATGCCCACGACCTGCCAGTTGTAGGTCGTGACGGCGCGGTGGACCACGGCGCGGATGACGGCGTTCAGGCCGGCGCAATCGCCGCCGCTGGTCAGGATGCCGATGCGCTTGCCGTTGCTCATGCCGTCGCTCATCATCAGGGGAATGGGTCAGGGGCACGACCGATACGACGGTCGAGACCTGAGTTTGAGGAAAACCGGACCTGCCCGCAATCGCCGAAAGACATGCCGAAAGGCAGCACCCCTGCCTGCGGATTTCTGGTATAGATCGCCCGATGATCGAGATCAGCGAACGCTAAAAGGCACGGATGACTGAACAACACACCCTGAAGGAGAAGCTGGCGACGCTTCGGGTGGAGCATCGTGACCTCGACGACATCATCACCCGGCTGACAAGCCAGTTCCCGGTGGATCAGTTGCAGATTCAGCGGCTGAAGAAGCGCAAGTTGCTGCTGAAGGACTTGATCGCGCGGCTGGAAAGCGAGTTGCTGCCCGACATCATCGCTTGATGTCATCTCCCACCCCGGATGGCCCCCGCCCGGGCGTGGCGGGCATGCGGCGCCGGCACTTGCGCGGTCGCCGCCCGCTCCTATAATCCGGCGCTTCTTTTATCCCGGGGGGGAGCATCACCGGTGAGCCAGAAGCCTGAAAGCGCGCCGCTAGTCGGTATCATCATGGGCAGCCAGTCCGACTGGGCGACCATGCGTCACGGCGCCGCCGTCCTGGAAGAACTGGGCGTGCCCTTTGAGACGCGCATCGTTTCCGCCCACCGCACCCCCCATCGCCTGGTCGACTACGCCACCACCGCCCGCGACCGTGGCCTGAAGGTCATCGTCGCCGGTGCCGGCGGTGCCGCCCATCTGCCCGGCATGGCCGCCGCCATGACCCCGCTGCCCGTGTTCGGCGTGCCGGTGGAAAGCCACGCGCTGAAGGGCATGGACAGCCTGTTGTCCATCGCGCAGATGCCGGGCGGCATCCCCGTGGGTACCTTGGCCATTGGCAAGGCCGGCGCCATCAATGCCGCCCTGCTGGCCGCCGCCGTCCTGGCCCTGTCCGACACGCGGCTGGCCGACGCGTTGGATGCCTGGCGCGCCGCCCAGACGGAGCGTGTGGCCCTGGAGCCGCAGGACGAGGCATGAGCAAGAACGCGCTTACCGTCGTGCCTCCAGGTTCGACCATTGGCATGTTGGGCAACGGCCAGCTGGGCCGCATGACGGCGCTGGCCGCGGCCAACCTGGGCTATCGCGTCCATGTCTTCGGGCCGGATCAGGACAGCCCCTGCGCCCAGGTGGCGGCGACGGAAACCCTGGCCGCGTTCGACGATTGGGCGGCGCTGGAGGCTTTCGCGCGCTCCGTCGACGTCGTGACGCTGGAGTGGGAGAACATCCCCACCGCCACCATCGATTTCCTGGCCGCCCGCGTTGCCACCGTGCCGGGCTCAGGCGTCCTGGCCGTGGCCCAGGACCGGGTGGCGGAAAAGACCTTCGCCAATAGCCTGGGCATCGGCACCGCCCCCTTCCGCGCGGTGAACGATGCCGATTCCCTGCGCGCCGCCGTGGCCGACCTGGGGACCCCGTCCATCCTCAAGTCGACGCGCATGGGCTATGACGGCAAGGGCCAGGTGCGTCTGGCCCCTGACAGCGACCTGGCCGCCGCCTGGGAAGCGTTGCGCACCGATTCCGCCGTGCTGGAAGGCTTCGTGACGTTCGCTTGCGAGGTTTCCGTCATCGTCGCCCGCCGGGCCGATGGCGTCATGGCCGCCTTCCCGGTGGTGGAAAACCGCCATGCCAAGGGCATCCTGGACGAAACCCTGGTGCCGGCGGCGGTGACCCCGGCCGTGGCGGACGAGGCCACGCGCATTGCCCGGACCCTGACCGAGGCACTGGGCGTGGTCGGTCTGCTGGCGGTGGAGATGTTCGTGACGCCGGACGGGCGGGTGCTGGTGAACGAGATGGCGCCCCGGCCCCACAACTCCGGCCACTGGACCATGGATTTCTGCGCGACCAGCCAGTTCGAGCAGCTGGTGCGCGCCGTCTGTGGCCTGCCCTTGGGTGCCACCGACATCCTGGCCCCCTGCATGATGAAGAACCTGATCGGCGACGATGTGGACCAGTGGCACGCCCTGCTGGCCGAACCGGGCGCCCGCCTGCACCTCTATGGCAAGGCGGAGGCGCGGCCCGGCCGCAAGATGGGGCATGTGAACCGTCCACGCTGAGGCCGCGCCTTTAACGCATCAGCTGGGGAAAACGTCGCTGACGCTGGTTCCAGGCAGGCCGGGCAGGTTGTCCCAGGAACTGTCGCCGGGCGCGGTTTGCAGCATGTAGGACCAATGGCTGACGTTCATGGCGGCGTTGCCGCCCGTCATCTGCATCAGGAAAGCCCACTGGCCGTCCCGCTCAACCATACGGCCGTTGCCGAACGTCAACGTCAGGGTTGAGCTGTCGGTGGCGTCGAGGCTCGCCGCATCCACCGGCGCGAACGTGAGGGCCACGTCGCCCCTGGGCGTGACCGATCCCGCCACGGTCATGTAGGAAAAGGCGCCACCGTTCAGGCTGGCCGCGCACTGGCCGACCACATAGCCGGCCTCATACTTTTCCAGATACCAGACGGTTTGGTCCTGTATCAGCGCGCTTCGCACGGTGGCGCCGTTCAGCACCTGCAAGGCCGGCAAGGTGAGCGTCGGCACATACCAATAGGTGCCCGCCAACCAGGACCATATATCCGTTACGCCTGTCACGGTTCCCTCCTGTTATTCTCAATTGAGGAGAGTAACAGGATTGTTATACTATCTAAAGTAAATGAATCGGCTCAGGCGTCGTCATCTGGGTCGAGATGCTTGCCGTCCAGGTCGGCGGTTTGCCGGTCCTGGCGCTGTTGCTCCGCCGTGCGTTCCGCCTTGGTGCGGCCATGGACGACACGATTCTCGGCCGCCTTGGCCGCCCGTTCCTCCTTGGCCTTTTGCTTACGAAACCGGTTCAGGTTGACCACGTCACCCACGGTCGTCTTCCCCTCGTCATGATGCCCGGAAGAGGCGCGGCCAACCAAGATGGCGGTTCGTACGCGCCCTGCATCCCAAGTCACTAACCTAACCTTAACCCAGGATCAGCATTGTTCAAGACGGGTTTGTTCCGCTTGATAGGGCGGGGTATGAATTATCCGCGAAATGGGCTGGACTTTTTCGACAAGCCCCGGCGGTTGTTAACCATGTTGTGCCTGCGGGGCCGGCGAATTCTGTGATTCGCCTTCACCGCGATGGCGCTTTTCTTCGAGGGTTAGGACGGTATGGACGGTTCTGCGGGTAGTGCGGTCAAGGGGCGGCGGCGGCGGACAACACCGGTGTCCCCGGCGCCGGCGGCGACCCCGGGGGCATCGGCCCCGGCCCGGCGCACCGTCAATCTGGCGCTGCAGGGCGGTGGGTCCCACGGCGCCTTCACCTGGGGCGTCCTGGACCGCCTGCTGGAGGATGGCCGCTTGGATGTCGAGGGCATCAGCGGCACCAGTGCCGGCGCCGTCAACGGTGCCCTGCTGGCCTATGGCCTGCTGACCGGCGGGGCGGAGGAGGCGCGGGGCCTGCTGCACCGCCTCTGGCGGCGCATGGCCAAAAGTTCGGCCACCGGCCCCTTGCAGCCGACCTGGCTGGATTGGATGACGGGCGGGGCCCGCCGCAACCTGGACCATTCTCCGGTCTATGCCGGGCTGGATCTCATGGTGCGCATGATGTCGCCCTACCAGTTCAATCCGCTGGGCCTGAACCCCATGCGGGACGTGCTGGAGGGGCTGATCGACTTCGACGTGCTGCGCCGGTCCGAGGGCGTGCGCCTATTCGTCAGCGCCACCAACGTCAACCGCGGCCAATTGCGGGTGTTCAAGGGCCAGGATCTGTCGATGGACGCCCTGCTGGCCTCCGCCTGCGTGCCCATCCTGTTCCAGGCGGTGGAAATCGAGGGTGAGCCGTATTGGGACGGGGGCTACATGGGCAACCCCACGCTCCACCCCCTGCTGCACGACTGCCGCGCCACCGACATCCTGGTGGTCCAGGTGACGCCGCTGCAGCGGCCCACCGTGCCCACGGCGCCCAGCGCCATCGTTGATCGCATGAGCGAGATCGGCTTCAACGCCACCCTGCTGCGGGAACTGAAGTCGCTGGAGCTGGTGAATCGCCTGTGCGCCGACCATGGTATCGATCCGGCGGAGGCTGGCGTACGCCCCGTGTTCCTGCACTTGGTGGAACCGGGCACGGGCATGGCGGACCTGGGCGTCTCCAGCAAGCTGAACGCCGACTGGGGCTTCCTGACGGAGTTGCGCGACATGGGCCGGGCCGCGGCGGATGATTGGCTGACCCGCTGCTACGACCAGGTGGGGCGCGAAAGCAGTTTCGCCGCCGGTCGCGCCATCATCTGAGCGGCGGTCGGGCGAGCCGGCCTTCCTCCCCTGCTTACCTTCCTCCCCTTTCGTGCCGGCGCCTATGGCGGGTGCGTGCGCCCCGGCGCCTGAATCGGTGTTGCCCTGTCCTGACGGGTGGGACAGGCGGTTCAGGCTTGGCGGCGGCGGACGACTCGGTAGGATGGTAAGGCGCCGTTGATCTGCCTCAAGGCCGCCGTCACGCCGGCCTGCGACGATCAGGGCATCAAGCAAGAAAGGGACCCGTGTGGCGGGTCCAAGGGGGGATGCGCGGATGAGCGGACGCTACGCGGAAATATACAACCGGTCCCTGGACGACCCTGAGGGTTTCTGGGCGGAGGCGGCGCAGGCCATCGATTGGATCCGCCCTTGGGATCAGGTGCTGGACGACAGCCGGGCTCCCCTGTTCCGCTGGTTCACCGGCGGCCAGTTGAACACCTGTTGGAACGCGTTGGACCGCCATGTGGCCGCGGGCCGGGGCGACCAGGTGGCGCTGATCCATGACCGGCCCATCACCAGCACCGTCGAGACCTACACCTATCGGGAATTGCTGGACCTGACGGCGCGCTTCGCCGGCCTGCTGGCGGCGCAGGGGGTGGGGAAGGGTGACCGGGTCATCCTCTACATGCCCATGGTGGCCGAGGCGGTCGTCGCCATGCTGGCCTGCGCCCGGCTGGGCGCCATCCACTCCGTGGTATTCGGCGGTTTCGCCGCGCGCGAGTTGGCCACCCGCCTGGACGACGCCAAGCCCAAGGTCGTCGTCTCCGCCTCCTGCGGGATCGAGGGCGCCCGGATCATCCCCTACAAGCCCTTGCTGGACAGCGCCATCGACCAGGCGGCGCACAAGCCCGACCGGTGCATCATCCTGCAGCGGCCGCAGGAAGCCGCGCCGTTGATGCCGGGCCGCGACATCGACTGGGCGGAGATCGAGGGGGCTGCACCGCACGATTGCGTGCCGGTGGCCGCCACCGACCCGCTGTACATCCTCTACACCTCCGGCACCACGGGCCAGCCCAAGGGCGTGGTGCGCGACAATGGCGGCCACGCCGTGGCGCTGAAATGGACCATGGAGCATTTCTACGGCCTGAAGCCGGGGGAGGTGTTCTGGGCCGCCAGCGACGTCGGCTGGGTGGTGGGCCACAGCTACATCGTCTATGCCCCGCTGCTGCACGGCGCCACCACGGTGCTGTATGAGGGCAAGCCCGTGGGCACCCCGGACGCAAGCGCCTATTGGCGGGTGATCAGCCAGCACAAGGTCAGCATGCTGTTCACCGCCCCCACCGCCTTCCGCGCCATCAAGCGCGAGGACCCGGACGGGTTGCTGCTCAAGAATTTCGACCTCAGCCACTTCCGCCAGCTCTATCTGGCGGGCGAGCGGTCGGACAGCGACACCCTGCGCTGGGCCGAAACTCACCTGAAGGTGCCGGTCATCGACAATTGGTGGCAGACGGAAACTGGCTGGCCAGTGGCGGGCAATCCCGCCGGGTTGGGGCTGATGCCGGTCAAGCACGGTTCCGTCTGCAAGCCCCTGCCGGGATGGGATGTGCGAGTCCTGGACGCCCAGGGGCATGAGGTGCCGCCCGGAACGCTGGGGGCGGTCACCATGCGTTTGCCGCTGCCGCCGGGGGCGCTGCCCACCTTGTGGAACGCGGAGGAACGCTTCATCCGCAGCTATCTGGCGGAATACCCGGGCTTCTACCAGACGTCCGATGCCGGCTACATGGACGAGGACGGCTACCTGTTCATCATGGCCCGCACCGACGACATCATCAACGTCGCCGGCCACCGCTTGTCCACCGGTGCCATGGAAGAGGTGCTGGCGGGCCATCCCGACGTGGCGGAATGCGCCGTCATCGGTGTGCATGACACCCTGAAGGGGCAATTGCCCTTGGGCTTCCTGGTGCTGAAGGCCGGGGTCACACGGTCGCATGACACCATCGTGGCCGAGGTGGTCCAGCGGGTGCGCGAAATCATCGGGCCCGTCGCCGCCTTCCGCCAAGCCCTGGTGGTGGACCGCCTGCCCAAGACGCGGTCCGGCAAAATCCTACGGGCGACCATGCAGAAGATCGCGGATCAGGAGGCGTGGGCCATGCCGGCCACCATCGACGACCCGGCGATTTTGGAGGAGATTGGACACGCCCTTTCCGAAGCCGGATTTGGGCGAAAAAGATAGGAAAAACAATGGAATATCCGCGCCAATCTGCCGCTTCGGGTTACCCCCGATGTGGCAAAATTGTGACGGTGCGTTGACTGATCTGCGGTCTTTGTTGCCAAAGTGGGTTGACTGGCCCGCGTGCCCTGCATACCGTCCGTTTCGAAGTTTGGTACGGGTTGAACGGGCGGGCAAAATCGGCAGCCGGAAAAACGGCGCCACTGGGAGTGTGAAAGAGGCCGCAGCGCAAATGCTGCGGCCCTTTCCATTTTTGGTGTCTGCTTGGCACCGATGGGTGGGGCCAGGCGTCGCCCGCCCGGCCCCTTCCGATCACTTACCCTCTGCTTTAATTGGCGACTTGGCCGGTGGGCAGCGCGGTCGTCGTCTGGCTGAGGTTGGTGATGGGGATGTGGCGCGGCTTGGCCGTCTCCGGCACCTCCCGCACCAGGTCGATGTGCAACAAGCCGTTTTCCAGCGTCGCGCCGGTTACCCGGATATGCTCCGCCAACTGGAAGCGGCGCTCGAAGGCGCGGCCGGCGATGCCCCGGTGCAGGTACTGCGCCTGCTGGGCGGACGACTCGTCCTTGCGGGACTTGCCGATCACCGTCAGCGCGTTCTCCTGCGTCACGATGTCGATCTCTTCCTGACCGAAGCCGGCGACCGCCATGGTGATGCGGTAGTCGTCATCGCCCCGCTTTTCGATGTTGTAGGGCGGATAGGCGTTGCCCTGGTCCTCGGTCTTCAGCGCCGACTCCATGAGGCGGGTCAGGCGGTCGAAACCGACGGTGGAACGGAACAGCGGGGACAGGTCGTAACTGCGCATGATAATCCTCCGGTAGAGCGATCACCCCGGCCCCTGGGCGCCATCGTGGCCGTCCCGGTGGGTGGGGTTTCATGCCGGCTCCAGGAACCCCTCCAGGGCATTCCCGCCGACGATCTTTCATCTGTGAATGCCTGCGCCGGATTTCAATAGGGGGGCCGCCGGCCCCGTGCCCGCGTGGGATTTGTTTAAAAACCCCGCCCTCTATTTCCAAAGATTTAAGCCTTTCGCGGCACTCTGTATTCACACCTCCTGTGACCAGAAGGTGATCACGGGCCGGCGTGTATTGCGGGGCGGATCGATTCGGCCCTACAGTCAACGTCCGTGCCCGGGTTACGCCGGTGGGAACCCCCCATGCGGTATCCAGGACCAGCCCGGAGAAAGGGACGTCGTTGCTCGAGTCCAATGCCTTTTTTGATCGGACGTACGAGGAGACGATGGCCCTCTTGGTTGAGGCGCGCAACTACGTCGCCTTTCAGGAAGCCAAGGACCAGCGGGGCCTGCCCCCCCAGGTTCGACTGCAGATCAGCTACGAATCGCTGCGCGTCACCAGCCGCCTGACCCAGGTGATGGCCTGGCTGCTGGCCCTCAAGGCGGTGCATGCCCACGAGCTGACGGCCGATCAGGTGCTGGGCGATCAGTTCGCGCTGTCCGGCGGTGCCATCTGCAGCGATCCCTCGGGCCCCGATAATGGCGAGTTGCCCGCCGGCCTGCGCTCGCTGCTGCAACGCAGCCATAGCCTCTATATGCGGGCGGAGCGCCTGGAAGACCAATACCGGCGCAGCGTGGCTTGACGCTTTCCCCAGGTGGCGGCAGGCGTATCTGACCCTTCGGGCACCCCGAAATATCCTGCCCCGACATATCCGGGAACCTGCGGGCGGTCCTTGCGCGCCCCTGATCGACAGGGGCGGGGGCTTGGCGCCTGGCATCAGGCAGCAAAAAAGAGCGCCCCGGATGGGACGCTCTTTTTTGAAAGCGTGAGCGGCGTGCGGCGTGGCCGCCCGCGGCTTACTTCAGGCCCAGGCCCGAGAAGCGGCGGTTGAACTTGGCGATCTGGCCGCCAGTGTCGACCAGCTTCTGCACGCCCGTCCACGCCGGGTGCGACTTCGGGTCGATGTCCAGGCGCAGCGTGTCGCCGGCCTTGCCCATGGTGCTCCGGGTCTTGAACGAGGTGCCGTCGGTCATGACGACGGTGATCTCATGGTAGTCCGGGTGAATGTCAGCTTTCATGATCGCCCAAGTCCCAAAACAAAAATCTCGAAATGCGAAGCCGGGCTTATAGCCAAAACCGTCCCCGGGATCAACACCCGATCACGCGCTTCTTGCGCGCGCAGACGCCACAGCCGCGCATGGCTGTGCCACAGGGTGGGTGCCGAACGGTCTGGCGGTGGTTGCCCCACGGCCGTCCAGGCATTACCTAAGCCATCACGCGCGCGGGGCCAAGCTGATTGTTCAGGACCGTTGAATGATGGGGGCGACCGCGCATGCCGCTTGATACAGATTGGGAATATCGCCGGTGACCGACGCCAGCCCGTCCACCCCGCCCGCCCGCAAGTCGTTGCGCCCCTTGGCCTTTCTGCTGCCCTTTGTTCGGCCTTACGTTTGGCACTCGGTGGGGGCGGGCATCGCCCTGCTGCTGGCGGCGGCCACCACCATCGGCATGGGCCGCGGCCTCCAGGCGGTGGTGGACCAGGGCTTCGTCACCAGCAATCCGCACCTGCTGGACCATGCGCTGCTGGTGATGCTGGGCGTCATCCTGGTGCTGGCGGGGTCCACCTATGTGCGCTTCTCCCTGGTTTCCTGGGTGGGGGAACGGGTGGTTGCCGACATCCGCCGCGCGGTTTTCGACCATCTGGTGACCTTGTCGCCCGGATTCTTCGAATCGACCCGCACGGGCGAGGTGCTGTCCCGCCTGACCACGGACACGACGCTGTTGCAGACGGTGGTGGGCTCCACCATCTCCATCGCCTTGCGCAACTCCCTGATGCTGTTGGGCGGGCTGGTCATGCTGGCCATCACCAGCGCCAAGCTGACGGCGCTGGTGCTGATCGTCGTGCCCCTGGTGGTGCTGCCCATCGTCATCCTGGGCCGGTCCTTGCGTAAGCTCAGCAAGGACAGCCAGGACCGCGTGGCCGATGTGGGCGCCCAGGTGGATGAGACGCTGGGCGGCATCCGCATCGTGCAGGCCTTCGGACATGAGACCATCGAGACGGCGCGCTTCGGCAGCCGGGTGGAGGATGCCTTCATCACCGCCGTGCGCCGCATCCGCGTGCGGGCATTGATGGCCATGATCATCATCTCGCTGGTCATGGGGGCCATCGGCGTTATCCTGTGGATCGGCGGGCACGACGTGCTGGCCGGCCGCATCTCCGCCGGCCAGCTCTCCGCCTTTATCTTTTATTCCGTGCTGGTGGCCGGCGCCGTCGGCGCCATCTCCGAGGTCACGGGTGAGTTGCAGCGTGCCGCCGGCGCCATGGAGCGGCTGGTGGACCTGCTGGACACCAAGTCCGACATCGTGGCCCCGGCCAACCCGGTGGCGCTGCCCACCCCGGCCATCGGCACCGTGGCCTTCGAGGGCGTGCGCTTCCACTACCCGGCCCGGCCCGACCATGCCGCGCTGGAGGGCCTGGACCTGACGGTGGCGCCGGGCGAGACGGTGGCCATCGTCGGCCCCAGCGGCGCCGGCAAGACCACCCTGTTCCAGCTGCTGTTGCGCTTCTACGACCCGCAGGACGGCCGCGTGCTGGTGGACGGTGTGGACGTGCGCACGGCCACCCCGGGGGACGTGCGCGCCCGCCTGGGCATCGTCCCGCAGGAGGCGGTGATCTTCTCCACCAACGCGTGGGAGAACATCCGCTATGGCCGGCCCGACGCCACGGATGAGGAGGTGCGCGCCGCCGCCCGCGCCGCGCACGCGCTGGACTTCCTGGAGGCCCTGCCCGACGGCTTGGGCACCTATCTGGGGGAGAAGGGCGTGCGCCTGTCCGGCGGCCAGCGCCAGCGCATCGCCATTGCCCGCGCCATCCTGCGCAACCCGAAGATCCTGCTGCTGGACGAGGCGACCTCCGCCCTGGACGCGGAGAGCGAGCGCGGGGTGCAACTGGCCCTGGAAACCCTGATGAAGGACCGCACCACCCTCATCATCGCCCATCGCCTGGCCACCGTGCTGAACGCCGACCGCATCATCGTCCTGGACAAGGGCAAGATCGTCGCCAGCGGCCGCCATGAGGAACTGATCCGCCAGGGAGGCCTCTACGCCCGGCTGGCGGCACTGCAGTTCGATGCGGCCAGCGGGACGGCCAGCGGGGCGCCCAAGGAGGAGGGCGAGGCGGCGGAGTAGGGGAGATGACGCTGGATGGGGTGCAGGTTCGGGAAGACGGCCTGGTCGTGGGTTTCCGCTATCACGATGGGCAGCTTGCCGGCTTCGCGGCGAGCGAAGACGGGCTGCGCTTCGACATTCGTTCCGTTGACGGTGCGGAGCGCACGATCCTGGAGGCGCGCGGTGTAATTGACTTCGCCGTCCAGGACTATTGGCCCGGCACCGTCCTCTCCACCATTCATCTCTGGCGCGTGGGAGAACCGGCACTGCTACCGTTGGCCGCGCAAGCACTGGACGATCTTTATCAGGGCCGCGCCACGGCTGGCGACCTGTCGACGCTGGTGGCCCGCCAGCGGAGGCACCATCCAGAAGCGCTGATCCTTCACCTTGATTCCAGTTATGGCGGTACCTTCACCTGCCTCTGTGAGCGGGTTCGGCACGTTGACGGAAATACGGCTTAGCCGTACCCTTGCGTCATAGGGTCGGAGACGCCATGTTCCAATGGGACAAACGCAAGGCTGCTGAAACTTGGCCAAGCACGGCGTCCGATTTGAGGATGCCTGCGCCGTCTTCCGGGATCCGTTCGCCATCGAGTGGCCGGATGAGCGTGAGGATTATGGTGAGGAACGTTTCATCATCATCGGCATGGCGGCGGGGCGGTTGTTTTACGTCGCCTACGCCCTCCGGGGTGATGATATCCGTCTGATCTCCGCCAGAGGAGCTGAGCCCCATGAGCGCCGACGATACCACGATGAAAACGCTTGACCCCGACGCCACCCCTTTCGCGCGCTTTGATGCGATGTCAGAGGAAGAGCGCCACCAGGCTGCGTTGAGCGATCCGGACGCGCGACCGTTGACGCCTGAAGACATGTCCCGTATGCGCCGGGTGCCGCAGGTGCGGACGATGCGTCGAGCGCTGGGGTTGACGCAGGAAGAGTTCGCCGCGCGGTTCCATGTGCCCATCGGGACACTGCGCGACTGGGAACAGGGCCGGAAGGAACCGGACGCCACGGCGAAAGCCTATCTGAAGGTGATCGCCAAGAACCCCGACGTTGTCCAGGAAGCGCTCAAGCGGACCGCCTGAGGTTAATGCGCCCCACCCTCCAGGTACGCCGCGCGCACCTGCTCGTTGGCCAGCAACTCGCGCCCTGAACCCGTCAGCACCACCTCGCCCGAGGCCAGGACATAGGCGCGGTGGGCCAGCTTTAGCGCGTGGTAGGCGTTCTGCTCCACCAGCAGGATGGTCATGCCGCGTTCCCGGTTCAGCTGCTCGATGACCTGGAAGATCTGGCGGATGATGAGGGGGGCGAGGCCCAGCGAGGGCTCGTCCAGCAGCAGCACGCGCGGCCGGCTCATCAGCGCGCGGGAGATGGCCAGCATCTGCTGCTCCCCGCCCGACAGTGTGCCCGCACGCTGGGCCTGGCGCTTCTCCAGAATGGGGAACAGGCCATAGCAGGTGGCCAGATCCTCGGCGAAGTGGGCGGGGTCGGCCAGGGTGGCGCCCAGCCGCAGGTTTTCCAGCACCGTCATGCGCGGGAAGATGCGCCGTCCCTCGGGCACCTGGGCGATGCCCTGCGCCGCGATCAGGTGCGGCGGCAGGCCCACCAGGCTCTTGTCCTGGAACAGGATCTGGCCCTGGCTGGGTCGCGGGTTGCCGCAGAGGGTCATCAGCAGGGTGGACTTGCCGGCACCATTGGCACCGATGAGGGTGACGATCTCCCCCTCGTTCACCGTCACGTTGACGCCGCGCAGGGCGTGCACGGGGCCATAGCTGGCGTGGACGTCGGACAGTTGCAGCAGCGGGCCGGCCATCAGGGGGCCCCCACGCCGGCGTGCGCCAGATCGTCCGCGTCGGGTTCGCCCAGATAGGCCTTGATCACCCGCGCGTCATTGCGGATTTCGGCGGGCGTGCCGGCGGCGATGCGGGCGCCATGGTCGACGACGAAGATGCGGTCGGAAATGTCCATGACCAGGCCCATGTCATGTTCGATCAGCAGGATGCCGATGCCGTGTTCGGCGCGGATGCCGGCCAGCAGGTCGGCCAGCGCCCGCGTTTCGCGGGGGTTCAATCCCGCCGCCGGCTCATCCAGGCACAGCAGCAGGGGGTTGGTGCTCATGGCGCGGGCGATCTCCACCCGGCGCTGCATGCCGTAGGACAGGTTGCCCGCCGCCTCATCCGCCACGGCCAGCAGGTCCAGCCGGCGCAGCCAGTCGCGCGCCGTTTCCACCGCCGCCTCTTCCGCCGCGCGCCAGCCCTTCAGGTTCAGCAGGCCGGCCAGGGAGAAGACGGATTTGGGCATCAGCGTCTGGTGCTGGGCCACCAGCAGGTTTTCCAGCACTGTCATGCTGGGGAACAGGCGGATGTTCTGGAAGGTGCGCACGACGCCGGTGCGGGCGACGCCGTAGCCCTTCAGCTTTTGCAGCTCGATGGGCCCCCGGGTCGGGTGGCGCAGCAGCAGCCGGCCGGCCGTGGGTCTGTAGAAGCCGGTCAGGCAGTTGAAGATGGTGGTCTTGCCGGCGCCGTTGGGGCCGATCAAGGCGGTGATGCGGTTGCGGTCGGCGGTCAGGTCCACGCCGTCCACGGCCAGCAGGCCGCCGAAGCGCATGGTAAGGCCCTGAACATCAAGAAGGGGCTCAGTCGTCATAACGCGGCCTCCGCCACGGGCTTGGGCTTGGCGGTCGACAGCCGGATGGTCGGCAGGCGGCCGGCCAGCAGGCCGCCCGGCTTCCAGATCATGATCAGGATCATGGCCAGGCCGAAGGCCAGCATGCGGTAGTCGGCGAAGCCGCGCGCCAGCTCCGGCAGCACGACGATGAACAAGGCCGCGATGATCACGCCCGCCTGGCTACCCATGCCGCCCAGCACCACGATGGCCAGGATGGTGGCCGACTCCATGAAGCCGAAGCTTTCCGGGCTGACGAAGCCCTGGCGGGCGGCGAAGAAGCAGCCGGCCAGCCCGCCCATCAGGGCGCCGGTGGCATAGGCGGAAACCTTCACCATGGTGGGGTTGATCCCCAGGGAGCGACAGGCGATCTCATCCTCGCGCAGGGCCTCCCAGGCGCGGCCGATGGGCAGGCGGCGCAGGCGGGCCACGGTGTAGGCCGCCAGCGCGGTCAGCGCCAGGATGAGCAGATAGAGAAAGATCAGCCGGTGTTCCGGCGCGTAGGCGATGCCGGTGATTTCGCTGAAGGTGTGGCCGCCCTCCGGCGCCCGCCGGTCGAAGGTCAGGCCGAACAGGGTGGGTCGGGCGATGCCGGAGACGCCGTTGGGCCCGCCGGTCAGGCTCTGCCAGTTCAGGATGACGATGCGGGTGATCTCGCCAAAGCCCAGGGTGACGATGGCGAGATAGTCGCCGCGCAGCCGCAGGATGGGCAGGGACAGCAGCACGGCGAACAGGCTGGACGCCAGCCCCCCCGCCGCCAGCGCCGGCCAGAACCCCCAATGCAACTGCGTGGTGGTCAGGGCGCAGGTATAGGCGCCGATGGCGTAGAAGGCGGCGAAGCCCAAATCCAGCAGCCCGGCCAGGCCGACGGTGATGTTCAGGCCTGTCGCCAGCAGGATGTAGATCAGCGCCGTTGTGCCCAGGTCGATGATGTAACGGTTGGCGAAGGGCAGGAAAGGCAGGGCGGCGGCGGCCAGCACCAGCAGCGGGCCACCCCAGGGACGCAGGCGCTGGGTACTGGCCGGCGGTCGCCAGTTGGCGAGGGGGGCTGTGGCTTTGGCCAGCGGACCCGCCAGGAGGCCCAGGATCAGCCGGCCCAGGAAGACGAGGACGCCGGCCAGGGGCACATAGGCCAGGTTGGTCTGCACCACCAACCCTTGGTCCAGGTTGACGGTGCGCAGGCCCAGGAAGGGCACGGCCAACGCCATGGCGACCAGGCCGGCGATGCCGGCGTCGCGCAGGCGATGGGGGAAAGGAATCGGGGCGTTAGCGGGTGCGGCCATGACCTCACACCTTCTCGATGTCAGGACGGCCCAGCAGGCCCGAGGGGCGGACCACCAGCACCAGGATCAGGATGGAAAACGCCGCCACGTCCTTATAGGCGCTGGAGACGTAGCCGGAGAAGAAGGCCTCGATCAGGCCGATCAGCAGGCCGCCCAGCATGGCGCCCGGCAGGCTGCCGATGCCGCCCAGCACGGCGGCGGTGAAGGCCTTCATGCCGGCCAGGAAGCCGATGTAGAAGTCGATGACGCCGTAATAGAGCGTGACCATGACGCCGGCCACCGCCGCCAGCCCGGCCCCCAGCACGAAGGTTAGGGAGATGGTGCGGTCCACATTGATGCCCAGCAATGCCGCCATGGTCCGGTCCTGCTCACACGCCCGCTGGGCGCGGCCCAGGGCGGTGCGGTTGATGACCAGGGTGAACCCGGCCATCAGCGCCACGGTCAGCAGGATGATGAACATCTGGATGTTGGTCAGGCCCAAGCTGAAGTCGCCGTCGTGCCACAGGGTGACGCCGCCCGTCATGACCGGGGGCAGCGACTTCGACCGCGCGCCCTGGGTCAGCATGACGAAGTTCTGCAGCAGGATGGACATGCCGATGGCGGAGATGAAGGGCGCCAGCTTGGGCGCCGTGCGCAGCGGCCGATAGGCCACGCGCTCGATGGTCCAGCCATAGGCGGCGGTGAAGGTGCAGGAGATGGCCAGCACGATGACCAGGGCCAGCGGCACCGAGGTCACGCCCGCCCCCAGCAGCAGGGTGAAGGTGGTGACGGCGATGAAGGCGCCGATCATGTAAATCTCGCCATGGGCGAAATTGATCATGCGGATGATGCCGTACACCATGGTGTAGCCGATGGCGATCAGTCCGTAGATGGCGCCCAGGGTCAGGCCGTTGATCAAATGCTGTAGGAATGTGCCGACTGCCAGCGTGAAACCCATTGCCGCCTTAACCGCCCCTATTCATGGCTGTCCGGCGCGTTTCGGGCCGGTTCCCCCGCCGGCTTTGGCGCGGGTCCGCCCTGCCGGGACCGGCTGCGACCTTAACCCTAGTGCGCAGGGGCGGCAAGGCGGGGGCAGGGCGCGCGGGGGTGAAAATGCTGCGGGCGCAACATTTTTTACTGGCGATGGCGGGTAATTGGCCGAGGTAACGCCGTTCAGGCGCCGTAATTCCCCGTCGTTGATTCTGTTAAATGCTTGTACAGGATGGTCGTGGCCAGGGCTGAGCCATCGACATGGATGGCATATCCTGGGATGTCGCCCACGGTCTGGAACCCGACGGAGCGGTACAGCGCCCGGCCCTCGTCACTGCCGGTGTCCAGCAGCAGCAGGGTGCGCCCCTCCGTCCGGGCCAGCGCCTCGACGGCGGTCATCAAGGCGCGGCCGATGCCGCGTTGGCGGGCGTCGGGATGGACCAGCATTTTGGCGACCTCCGCCCGGTGGCGGCCGTTGGGCGGGCCGGCCAGCAGCAACTGCACCGTGCCCACCAGGCGGTTTCCCAGCCAGGCGCCCAGCAGGCGCCGCCCTCCCGTCTCCAGGCCCGGCCGCAGGCCTTGCCAGAAGGCGGCGGCTTCGCCCTCGGTGAAGGGCAGGATGAAGCCGACGCTGGCCCCGCCCAGGATGCAGGCGTGCAGGATGCCGCTCAGCGCCGGGGTCAGGGCGTCCAGCTCGGCGGCGGGGATTTCGCGGATGGTCAGGCTGGTCATGATGGCTCGGCGGTGGCTCAGGGGCGGGTGATGGCGATGACGTAATGCGCGGCGTCCGGGCCGGGGCAGTGGAAGCGGCTGCCGCCCGTCAGTCGGTAGCGCAGCATGTCCCCCGCCGACAGGGCGTGGCGTGTGCCGTCCAAAGTCAGGTCCAGCCGGCCCGACAGCATCCACAAATGATGCTCCAGCCCCGCCACCGGGGGCGCCTGATAGGCGATGACGGCACCCGGCGGCAGCGTGCCCTCCACCATCTCCGTCATATAGCCGGTGGCGGGCGGGGAGATGCCCCGACGGTGGAAGCCGGTTTCCGGATCGGTCCAGACGGGCTGGGAGGCGCGGGGGATGAACTGCTGCGGATCGGCCTCCACCTCCGCCAGCAGGCGGGACATGGGCCGTTCGTAGGCGGTGCACAGCCGCCCCAGCAGGGCGGCGGTGGGGCTGGTCTCCCCCCGCTCCAGGCGGGATAGGGTGGCCCGGCTGATGCCGCTGTGCTCCGCCAGGGTTTCCAGCGTCCAGCCGCGTTCCAGGCGCAGGCTTGCCAGGCGGGCGGCCAGGCGTTGGTCGAAAGGGGCGGGGGCGGGCGTCTGTTCCATAATGGGAATATTTCCCATATATGAGATGAAGATCAAGCCCCGCTCATCCTGTCGCAGCGCAAAATCATCTTATCTTTCGCGGGCGACCTGGGCATGCTGAACGCTTCCGCGGTTGAGCGGACAACGATGCAAACAAGAGGGGTGACCGATGGGGTCCTGGCAGGGTGGCGAGGGTGGCAAGGGTCGGTTGATGAAAGGCGTCACGCGCCGGTGGGTTCTCAATGCCCTGGGCGGGACGCTGGTCGGGTTGGCACTGGTCGCCGCCCTGCCGCAGGTCCAGGCCAAGGAGAGCGCCGCGGCGCCCGCCGCGCTGCTGTCCGGAGGCGCGGTGGCCTCGGCCGACAGCTTCGGCACGGCGGCGGGGGCGGAGATCCTGAAGGCCGGCGGCAACGCCGTGGACGCGGCCGTGGCCACCGCCTTCGCCTTGGCCGTGACCTATCCCGAGGCCGGCAACATCGGCGGCGGCGGCTTCATGACCCTGTTCGTCGACGGCAAGCCCTACTTCGTCGATTACCGGGAGGTGGCGCCCAAGGCTGCCACCCGCACCATGTACCTGGATGCCCAGGGCAACGTGATCCCCAAGCTCAGCCTGGTGGGGGCCAAGGCCGCCGGCGTGCCCGGCACCGTCATGGGCCTGTGGGAGGCGCACCACCGTTTCGGCACGCTGCCCTGGGCACGGGTGATGCAGCCGGCCATCACCCTGGCGGAGAAGGGCTTCCTGCCCTCCGACAAGATCATCGCCTACCGCACCGACATGATGGCGCAGTTCGCGGGCACCAACTTCGCCCGGTATTTCGGCCAGATGCAGGCGGGCAAGACCTTCATCCAGCCGGAATTGGCCGAGACGCTGAAGCGCATCGCCAAGGACGGGCCCAAGGAGTTCTACACCGGCAAGACGGCGCAGCTGCTGGTCGCGCAGATGAAGAAGGACGGCGGCCTGATCACGGCGCAGGATCTGGCGGACTATAAGGCCAAGTGGCGGGAACCCATCCAGTTCACCTGGCAGGGCAACGTCGTCTATACCGCGCCGCCGCCCAGCTCAGGCGGGGAGGCTCTGGCCCAGCTCTTGAAGATGAAGGAGCTGCGCGCCGCCGACTTCAAGGACGTGCCGCTGAACTCCGCCAAGTACATCCACCTGCTGGCGGAGATCGAGAAGCGGGTGTTCGCCGACCGCGCCGAGTACCTGGGCGACCCGGACTTCTACAAGGTGCCGGTGGAAAAGCTGATCAGCGACGACTACCTGGCCAAGCGGGCGGGGGAGATCAACCCGAACGCCATTTCCCCCACCCCCGATGTGAAGCCGGGGCTGGAGCCCAATGAGACCACGCACTTCTCCGTGGTCGACAAGTGGGGCAACGCCGTCTCCAACACTTACACCCTGAATTTCGAGTTCGGGAACGGCGAGGTGGTGGAGGGCGCCGGCTTCCTGATGAATGACGAGATGGATGACTTCAGCGCCAAGCCGGGCGTGCCCAACGGCTTCGGCGTGGTGGGCAAGGACGCCAACGCCATCCAGCCGGGCAAGCGCATGCTGTCCTCCATGACCCCCACCATCGTGACCCGCGACGGCAAGGTCAGCCTGGTGCTGGGCACGCCCGGCGGCTCCCGCATCTTCACCGGCGTCTTCCAGGTGATGAGCAACGTCTATGACTTCCACATGCCCTTGCAGGCGGCTGTGGCGGCGCAGCGGGTCCACCATCAACTGCTGCCCAAGGACACCATCTATTACGACCCCTACGCCCCGCTGACGGGCCCGGAGGCCGACAAGCTGAAGGCCATGGGCTACACGCTGGTGAACCAGGGCTGGAACATGGGCGACGTGGAGGCCGTGCGCGTGATCGGCACGGATCTGGAAACCGCGTCCGATCCGCGCGGCCGCGGCGCCGGCCAGGTGGTGCGCTGATCAAGCCACCAGTTCATTGAATTAATTGACGAAACGGCCGGGAGTGTGTTGCTTCCGGCCGTTTTTAATTGCGGTCGCATTAAGGCAAACATCGCCCTTAAATCGTCAACATCCACCTTCAGATTACCAGTCATGGGAAGCCGACGACGGCATCAGCCGACAAGCGAGCGTCCCACGTTTTGGAGGTTAAGATCATGACGAGCGATTTCCTGCGTCTGGCGAAGGTAAAGCGCTTTGCCGCGGTTGCCGCCCTGGTCGTGGTCGGGGTCGCCGCATCCGGTCTGACCGCGACCAAGGCCAAGGCTGATGAGTACTGGCACCATCACCGCGGCTACTACCGCTATCACGATTACTACGGTCCCCGGGTCTACGTGGCGCCCCCCCCGTACTACTACGCCCCGCCGCCCCGTCCGGTGTACGTGCCGCCGCCCCCGGTGTACTACGCCCCCCCGCCGCCCCCGCCGGTCTATTATCCGCCGGTCGGCCTGAACGTGGTCATCCCCATCCGCTGACCCTATCCACCTAGCCCATCCCATTCAGTCGGCATCAAGTCCGGCCCGGGGCGGCACCCTTCAGGTTCCGCCCCGGTTCAAAACAAGAGAGCACCGAGGCCATCATGTTGAAGAAAGCTGTCATCGTCGTTGTCGCTGGCTCCCTGTTGGCCGGTTGCTCCGGTCTGAACGCCCGCCAGCAGCGCGCGCTGTCTGGTGGCGCCATCGGCGCCGCAGGCGGTGCCGCCCTGACCGCCATCGTGGGCGGTCCGGTTCTGGCAGGTGCGGCGATCGGCGCCGCGGGTGGTGCCGCGGTCGGCGCCCTGATTAAGCCCTGAGTCTCGTTGACCGCCTTTTTATCTTCTTGAATCCCCTCATTCCCTGTTTCCCATCCCAGACTTGATCAGGCCCGGCTGGCATCCGCCCGCCGGGCCTTTTTCCGTGGGCGGTTCCGCGGGCACCCGTCCCCTGCCGCCCCCATCGCGGGGCCAGGTCGGCCTCTTTCGCGAGGCATAACGCCGAAGGGGCATGCGCCCGGGGAATTTCGGCCGACCTTGTCCGGCCGGCCACAAGCTGCTAGGGTCCCCGCCGCTCACAAACACCCAGGTTAAAGTTGAAGCACCATGAAGGTTAACGCCAACACCATGCGCCCCGGCCACGTTATGGAGAATAACGGCAAGCTGTGGGTGGTCGTGAAGACGCAGATCGTGCAGCCCGGCAAGGGCGGCGCCTTCATCCAGATCGAGATGAAGGACGTGCGCACGGGCACCAAGACGATCGAGCGCTTCCGTACCCAGGAAAGCGTGGAACGTGCCCGCCTGGACGAACATGAGATGACCTTCCTGTTCGCCGAGGACGGCGACAGCTACACCTTCATGGACAAGGAAACCTTCGAGCAGGTCTCCATCCCCGGCGATGTCGTTGGTGACGGCAAGGTCTTCCTGACCGATGGCATGGAAGTGACGGTGCAGACCTTCGAAGGCGCGCCGCTGTCCGTCGAACTGCCACAGACCGTGACCCTGCGGATCACCGAGGCCGACCCGGTGGTGAAGGGCCAGACGGCCTCTTCCTCCTACAAGCCGGCCGTGCTGGAAAACGGTGTGCGCATCCTGGTTCCGCCGCACATCGAAGCCGGCACCCGCGTGGTGGTCAGCACCGCCGAGGGCGAATATATGGAACGCGCGAAGGACTAAGCCTCCTTCCCGCCGCCGCCCTCGGGCGGCTGGTTCGTTGCCAGAGCGAATTCCGCCTTCCGGTGGAATTCGCTCTCGGCTTTTATGGTAGGGCGGTCCCCCGGGGACCTGCCCCGTGATGAGATCAAAAGGGACACCCCATGGCCGCCCGTTCCGCTATCCTCAACGTCATGACCAAAGCCGCCGAGAAGGCGGGCCGCGCCCTGGTGCGCGACTTCGGCGAGGTGGAGCAGCTGCAGGTTTCCCGCAAGGGCCCGGCGGACTTCGTGTCCGCCGCCGACCGCAAGTCGGAAAACATCATCCGCGAGGAACTGGCCAAGGCCCGTCCCAGCTTCGGCTTCCTGCTGGAGGAGACGGGCACCGTCGCCGGCAGCGACCCGTCGCATCGCTGGATCGTCGATCCGCTGGATGGCACCACCAACTTCCTGCACGGGCTGCCGCACTGGGCCATCACCATCGCGCTGGAGAAGGAAGGCGAGATCGTCGCCGGCGTGGTGTACGAGCCGGTGCATGATGAGATGTTCTGGGCGGAAAAGGGCGCCGGCGCCTTCCTGAACCACACCCGCCTGCGTGTTTCCGCCCGCCGCGCCATGCCCGACGCCCTGATCGCCACCGGCATTCCGTTCAAGGGCCATGGCGACCACGCCGCCTATCTGCCCCAGTTGCAGGCGGTGATGGGCGAGGTCGCCGGCATCCGCCGTCTCGGCGCCGCCGCCCTGGACCTGGCCTATGTCGCGGCCGGCCGTTTCGACGGTTTCTTCGAGACCAACCTGAAGCCGTGGGACGTGGCCGCGGGCCTGCTGATGGTGACCGAGGCCGGCGGTTTCGCCACCGAGATCGGCGGCGGGCGCAACCCGCAGAGCGGCGCCAGCGTGCTGGCCGCCAACGCCCATCTGCACCTGCCCCTGGGCACGCTGCTGCGCAACGCCGGCAAGAAGGCCGCCGGCTGACGGGTTTATTCCGATTAGTGGAAACGGCCCGGACCGTCCCGTCCGGGCCGTTTCATTTTCAGGTGACGGGCAGCGTCACCCGGGCATCCAGCCCCCCGCCTGGCCGGTTGGACAGGATCCGGTTGGACAGGATGATGTCGCCGCCATGGGCGCGGATGATGGCGAGCGCGGCGGTCAGCCCCAGGCCCACGCCGCCCGTGACCCGGTTGCGGGACCGGTCCAGGCGGAAGAACGGGCTGAACACCTGCTCCAGCGCATCGTCCGGGATGCCCGGGCCCTCGTCCCGCACCGTGATGACCAGGTTTCCCGCCCCGTTTTGCACCTGTGCGTCATCCAGCGTCACCGTCGGCGGTGTCGCGTGCCTGACGGCGTTCTCGACCAGATTGGTGAACGCGCGCTTGAGTGCGAAGGGCCGGCCGCGATAGACGGCATGCGGCGGTCCCACATAGGGGATGGTGATTCCCTGGTCGGCGAATTCGTCGGCGATGGTGATCAGCAGGCCCGCCAGGTCGAAGGCCGTCACCGCCTCCTCATCCGCGTCATCGCGGAAAAAGGCCAAGGCCCCGTCCACCATGGCCTGCATCTCGTCTACATCGCGGAACAGCCGCGCCTGTTGCACCGGATCCTCTACGAATTCGCCGCGCAGCCGCATGCGGGTCAGAGGGGTGCGCAGGTCGTGCGAAATGGCCGCCAGCATGGCGGTGCGGTATCCCACGAACTTCTGGATCTGCCCCTGCATGCCGTTGAAGGCCCGGATGACACCGCGCAGTTCGCGAGGGCCCGACTCGATGATGGGGGGCGCCTTGGGATCGGTGCCGAACTGCCGCGCGGCGGCGGCGATACGTTCGATGGGGCGGGACAGTTGCCGCGCCGCGATCAGCGAAACGGCCGCGGCCGACAGCAACAGCAGCACCAGGATGATGGCGATGCGGGACAGACGCACCAGATCCCGGGACCAGTCCCGCGCCATGTAGACCAGCCAGCTGCCATCCTTCAGCGGCACGCCCAGGAAGCGTGGGCGCGGGTGCGTTCCCATGTCGGCCCGCAAGCCCATGCGGCTCGCGTCCGCCGCTGTCGCGGTGAACACCAGGGCCCGCTGTCCCAGTGCCTCCAGCCAGGGGCTGGGCAGGGGATGGATGTCCTCCGGTCCCGATTCCCGGTCCAGCGCCACGGCCAGGGGGCTGGCGGCGTCGTACCAGTCGACCTCATACAGCTTGGTAGACGCGGCGCGGGCCAGGGCCGGCCGTATCTCCGGCGGGGCGGTGTCCATGGCGTGGCTGATGCTGGTGACCGCCTGGAACAGGCCGGCCTCGTTGGCGGGCGGCGGCAGCCAGATGCCGGCGAAGCTGACGGCCAGGGCGCTCAAGGTCGCGGCCACTGTCACCGCCGCCATGATGGTCAGGGCGAAACGACGGGCGATGGTGTCCAGCGGCCAAAGCGACCTCATTGCCGTCGCACCTGGGGTGTGAAGATGTAGCCGCCGTTGCGGACGGTGCGGATCAGGGCGGGATTCTTGGGGTCGTCCTCCAGCTTGTGGCGCAGGCGGCTGACCTGCACGTCGATGCTGCGGTCATAGGCCCCGTGGCTCAGCCCCCGCGCCAGATCCAGCAGCTGGTCACGGGTCAGCACGCGCTGCGGATGCTCCACGAAGGCCAGCAGCAGGTCGAACTCCCCGCCCGACAGCAGCACCAGGGTGCCGTCCTCGGACCGTAGCTCGCGCCGCGCCACGTCCAGTCGCCAGCCGGCGAAGCCCAGGCAGGGGCGGGTTTCGGCCACCGCGCCGCCCCCGTCATGGGTTCGCCGCAGGACGGCCTTGACCCGGGCCAGCAGCTCGCGCGCGTCGAAGGGCTTGGTCAGGTAGTCGTCCGCCCCGATCTCCAGCCCGACGACGCGGTCGGTATGGTCGGCCATGGCGGTCAGCATGATGACCGGCACGCGGGACGCCGTGCGCAGGGAACGGCACAGGCTGAACCCATCCTCCCCGCGCAGCATGACGTCCAGGATCACCAGATCCACCGGCTCCGCCGCCAGGGCCGCGCGCATGCCCCCACCTTCCTCCGCCACGCGCACGCTGTAGCCGTGCTTTTGGAAGAACAGGGTCAACAGGGACAGGATGTCCTCATCGTCGTCGACGATCAGCAGGGTGGGGGAGTGCGGCGGCGTCAGGTTCATGGCCGCATGCTAGCACGCCCCTTCCCCGCGCCTGTGTCCGTTGTCCCGGCCAATTATTTCAGGCCGGACACATTGTGCCGCCGCCGCAGCAAACACGACATCAGCCGCCAAGATTGGCAAGGCACGATCCCAGCGTCCTGGCGGTCGGCGCGGTTGGGGGCGGCCACCGGACGCCGTTTCCCCTGTGAGAGGCCAAGCGCCCATGTTTCCCCGCAAGATTCTCATTCCCGTATCCACCCTTGTGACCGCCGTCGCCTCCCTGCTCGCCGCGCCGGCGATGGCCGAGGATGCAACCGCCCAGCCAACGTCGGTCTGGCCAGCACCGGTGTGGGACGTCAGCCTCGGTGCAGGCGTGGCCGTACGCCCGACGTACGAGGGCAGCGACCGTTACCAGGCCAGCCCCGTGCCGCTGTTCACCGTCCGCTATAACGACATGCTGACCATGGGACCCGAGGGGCTCAGCGCCTATTGGCACCATGGCGATTTCCGCGTCGGCGCCGGCCTGACCTTCGACCCCGGCCGTAACGACAGCAAGGGCAACGGCTTGTTCAACAACGGCGACGACCGGCTTAAGGGCATGGGCGACGTGGACAAGTCCCTGGGCTTCAAGGTCTTCGGCGCCTATCAGCTGGGGCGGCTCAGCCTTGACCTGTCCGCCGTGAAGTACACTGGGGACCAGAACGATGGCGTGGTGGTGACCGGTGGTGTCGGCCTGCCCCTGAAGCTGGCCGAGCGCCTGACCCTGACGCCCCATGTCGGCGTGAGCTGGGCCAGCGACAGCTATATGCAAGCCTATTTCGGCGTCACCCCGGCCCAGGCCGCCGCCAGCCGTTTCGCCGCCTACAGCGCTGGGGCCGGCTTCAAGGATGTCAGCGCCGGTGCCCTGGCCCGGTATCGCATCACTGACCACTGGTTCGTGACCGGTGACGTGACGGTTAAGCGCTTGCTGGGCGACGCGGCCGACAGCCCGGTGACCTACGCCGCCACCAGCGCCCGCGCCTTCGCGGCGGTGGGCTATCGTTTCTGACGAAGCCACCCCCCGGTGCCGGTGGCGCCGGGGAACGGTTCAGTCGCTTCCGGGAGGGGCGATCAGGCCAGGGCCGTTTCCACCGCCTGGATGATGGCCTCATTGGACGGGCGGAAAACGGACGACCAGTAACGGACCAGGCGACCATCCTTGCCCAGCAGGTACTTGTGGAAGTTCCAGCGCGGGGCGGCGTCCTCGCCGGCGACATCCACCAGCCAGCCGAAGAACGGATGGGCCGTGGCGCCCACCACCACTTCCTTGTCCGCCATGGTGAACTCGACGCCGTAGTTGCGCTGGCAGAAGGCGCCGATTTCCGAGGCGGAGCCGGGTTCCTGCTTGCCGAAGTCGTTGGATGGCACCCCCAGCACCACCAGGCCGCGGGGGCCGTACTTGGCGTGCAGGGCCTGCAAATCCTCATACTGGTTGGTGAAGCGGCAGTTGCTGGCGGTATTCACCACCAGAACCGGCTGCCCGGCGAAGGCGGCCAGGGGGATGGCGCCTTGACCGCCCAGACGCTGGAACGTGAACGTGTGGGCGGAAGGGGCGGCGGCGGTCTGCGGCTGGGGCAGCATGGGGGTGGGCTCCTGACCGATGGTCTGGTGGGGCGGCGCCGGATGGGCCGCCGGTGTTAATCAGTGACTTAGAATTATTCTAAATTAAGGGGTGGCGTCAAGCACGGGATGCGGCAGGCGGCGTCATGAAACAGGGCCGGTGAGCCAAAGCGGTGATAAAAAGGTTGCGCGGACCATGGATTGGCCACATTTCCAAGGTCTAGTCAGCCTGCCGAAAGCCGTTACCCGTATGCGTCGCCCCACCATGCCCCCTGTGCCCGTTCTAGCTGTTGTGGCCGCCGCGTTGTTGGCGATTCCGGCCTATGCCCAGACCTCCCCGACCGATGTTCCGGCCGCTGGCGCCTCTCCCACAGGCGCTCCTCAGGGCGGAACCGTCGACGCTGGAAAGGGATCCAGCCCGCAGGAGCCGGCGGCGCATCCCGCCCCGAAGCCGAAGGCCGCCCAGCATAAGGCGCCCAAGGCCGCGCCGGCGCCGGCCGTTCCCGGCCAATCCACCGACAGCCAGTCGGGCAAGGCGACCACCCCGCCCAGTTCCGGCGAGCTGGGCACGCCCACCATCGAACGGGCCAAGCCCGCGCCCACGCCCAAGGTGGTGCCGGTGCCCGACATGCCGAAGGCGCTGACCAAGCCGGAGGCGACGCCCATCCCCGGCCGCACGCCGGAACCGGAGGGGGCCCAGCCGCCCGTGACTTCCGACATCCGGCCACGGGGCGTCACCCATGTGGACAAGGGCACGCCCGCCACCCCGGCGGACCGTCTGGTCGTGCCCTTCACCGCCGGGTCCACCACCCTGGACAAGAAGCAGGAGGCGGCCTTGACCGCTGTCGCCGGACGCCTGGGGCAGGACCCCAACCGTCGTCTGGAGATACGGGCATATGCCCCGCTGCCGGCCCTGGACCGGGAGGCCGCCGCCCGGCGCCTGTCGCTCATCCGTGCCAACGCCGTGCGTGACCGCCTGATGGCCTTGGGCGTACCCAAGGAGCGGCTGGTGGTGTACGCCATGGGGTCCGTCAATGGCGACCAGGACGACAAGAACGCCGTGCGCGGGGCCGCCAAGGGCTCCGACCTGCCGCCTGAGGTCTTCGACCGGGTGGAGCTGACCTTCATCCACTGAGCCAGTCCCCGCGGGCCGGGACGGTGGCAGCCGTCCGGGGCCAACCCGCCGCAGCGATAAAGGAAAACAATGTCGCGCCCGACCCCCTATCTGTTCCGCATGTGTGTGTTCCTGGCGGCCATCGCCGCGGTGATGGGGGTGCTCTACCCGCAGGTGGAGCGGTTCTTCATGGCCAATCCCGCCCTGAACGGCTTGATCCTGGGGGCGCTGGCCATCGGCATCCTCTACATCTTCCGCCAGGCCATGATGCTGCGGCCCGAGGTCGAATGGCTGGAAACCTTCCGCAGCGGCGGGGCCACCTCCACCCAGCCGCGCCTGCTGGCGCCCATGGCCCATATGCTGGGCGATCGCGGCCGCGGCGGCACGGCGGGCATGGCGGGCAGCCGCCTCAACCTGTCGGCCATCGCCACCCGGTCCCTGTTGGATGGCGTCAGTGCCCGCCTGGACGAAAGCCGGGAGATCAGCCGCTATCTGATCGGCCTCATGATCTTCCTGGGCCTGTTGGGCACCTTTTGGGGCCTCTTGCAGACCGTCTCCACCATCGGCGGCGTCATCTCCGGCCTGAAGATGGGCAACGGCGACGCGGTCGCCATCTTCTCCGAACTGCAGCAGGGCTTGGCCGCCCCGCTGGCCGGCATGGGCACGGCCTTCAGCGCCAGCCTGTTCGGCCTGGCCGGGTCCCTGGTGCTGGGCTTCCTGGAGCTGCAGGCCGGTCAGGCGCAGAACCGCTTCTACATGGATCTGGAGGATTGGCTGGCCGGCTCCACCCGCATCGGCGGTGGCGGCCTGGTGGAGGCGGGCGACCAGCCGGTGCCGGCCTACATCCAGGCCCTGCTGGAGACGACGGCCGAGAACATCGAGAAGCTGCAATACACCATGGCGCAGGGGGAGGATAACCGGCGCAACGCCAACAGCCACCTGGTGGCGCTGACGGAGCGGCTGGCCACCCTGTCGGACCAGATGAAGGCGGAACAGCAGCTGATGGTACGCCTGGCGGAAGGTCAGATGGAGATGCGGCCCGTGCTGCAGCGCCTGACCGACCAGCTGGGGCAGGCGGGGGGCCTTGGCGGTGGCGGCTTGGACGATGCCAGCCGTGCCCACCTGCGCAACCTGGACCTCTACCTCGCCCGTCTGGTGGAGGAGGTGGCCACCGGCCGCGTCCAGTCCACCCAGGAAATCCGCACCGAGATCAAGATCCTGACCCGCACCATCGCGGCGCTGGGCGAAGGGGCGGAGCGTTAAGCCATGGCGGGCATCGGCCGGCGGGCCTCGCGCCGCCATCTCGACATCTGGCCCGGTTGGGTGGACGCGCTGTCCTCCCTGGTCATGGTCATCGTCTTCCTGCTGATGGTGTTCGTGCTGTCGCAGTTCGCGCTCACCTCCCTGCTGCACGGCAAGGATGAGGCGCTGGCCCAACTGAACAGCCGCATCGCCCTGCTGGCCGACCAACTGGCCATGGAGCAGGCGGACAAGGCCAAGCTGACCGCCGACATGGCGGCCCTGACGGAGCAGTTGCAGGCGTCGCTGGCCAAGAACACCCAGTTGCAGGCGGATCTGGACGCTGCGGGCAAGGCCAAGGACGATCTGGCGGCGCAAGTGCAGGCCCTGACCGACGCCGCCGGTGTCAAGCAGGCGGAGCTGGATAACGAGAAGAACGTCAGCGCCCAGGCCAAGGCGCAGGTGGACCTGCTGAACCAGCAGTTGGCGGCGCTGCGTCAGCAGCTTGCCCAACTAAATGCCGCGCTGGCCGCGTCGGAGCAGAAGGACAAGGAACAGCAGGTCCAGATCGTGGATCTGGGCAAGCGCCTGAACGCCGCCCTCGCCGGCAAGGTGGCGGAACTGGCCCGCTATCGCTCCGAGTTCTTCGGCAAGCTGCGCGAGGTGCTGGGCGACCGGCCGGACATCCGCATCGTCGGCGACCGCTTCGTCTTCCAGTCCGAGGTGCTGTTCGACAGCGGCAGCGCCGAACTGGGCGACCGGGGCCGCAAGCAGCTGGCCAGCCTGGCCAAGACCCTGTTGGACATCTCCAAGAAGTTTCCCAAGGATCTGAACTGGATCCTGCGGGTGGACGGCCATACGGATGCCGTTCCCATCCACACCCCCGCCTTCGCCAGCAACTGGGAACTGTCCTCCGCCCGCGCCACGGCGGTGGTGAAGTTCCTGATCCAGCAGGGCGTGGCGCCGGAGCGCCTGGCCTCCACCGGCTTCGGTGAGTTCCAGCCGCTGGAACCGGGCGACACCCCCGACGTCCGCGCCCGCAACCGCCGCATCGAGCTGAAGCTCGACCAACGGTGATAGGGGCAGCGGCGCGGGGGCCCCACGCCGCTGTAGACCGCGCCCGCGGTCGCCGGCGATTGAGGGACTGTAAACGCGAGAGCTGGCTGCGTAAAACCAAACGCAGCCAGCTCTCGCTGAGTCTGTCCCGCGAGCAGCTTCACGCCCAAAGGCGGTTCCACCTTTGGGCGATCTGCTCTAGTTCCACACGCCGGCCAGTTCCGCCTCTTCCCCGCCCAGGCCGCGCTTGAAGGTGTTGATGCCCTCCACGTCCGGCGTCAGGCCGCCCAGGTCGAAGGCGACGCGGCCCTGGGCCTTCAGTTCCAGGCAGGCCCGCCACAGCAGCAGATGGTGGGCACGGGTGCGGCGGCCTTCCGGGCCGCTCCATCCCACCTGGTAGGTCGCGGCCACGCCGTGGCCGAAGATCAGCATGCCCGCCACCGGCTCCCCCTCCAGCAGGGCGCGCAGGACCAGGACGTCGCCATCCTTGTGCATGGCGGTGCGCAGGCGGGTCAGCAGCTTGGTGCTGGCGGCGCGGTACTTGCGCTCCTTGCGGTCGGCCTCGTGCTTTTCCAGCAGCCAGGGCAGGGTGGCGCCATCGCGGTCCACCTCCACCACCAGGCCGGACTTCTCCCCTTGGCGCAGCTTGTTGCGCCACTTGGGGTCCAGCTTGGCACGCAAGGCGGCTTCATCCGGCGTCAGGTCCAGCCAGATGGTCCGATAGCCGGGCCCCGGCTGATGACGCCAGCCGGCCCATGTCAGCGCCGTGGTGGCCAAGGGTCCGGCCGGCACCTCGGCGATCACGCTGGGCCAGCGCAGCAGGCCGGTGGGATAGGCCTGGCGCAGCAGGCGGTAAACCACGCCCACGGTGCCCCAGTCCTGCGCCTCCGGCACCAGTAGGGGGCCGCGATGTACCTTGGCCACCCGCACGGCGCGGGCCAGGCGCTTCTCCAGCACCAGCACCAGACCGATGGGCTGCCCATCCCGTTCGAAGATGCCCAGGCGCGGCTTCCAGCCCTCCACCGTCATCATGGCGGCGGCGTAGCCGAAGCATTGCGTCAGGCTGCTGCGCGGCACCCGCTTCAGCAGGGCGTTCCATTCGCTGATGCGGGCGCCGTCCCAGCGCAGGGTGACGTTGGGGGCCGCGCCCGGCACCTTGGGTTCCGGCTTGGGCTCCAGCTGGGGCGCGGGCGTCACCGCGGGCGGGACCTTGGATTTCTTGACGGGGGTGGATTTGGCCACGGGACTCGACAGCGGCAGGTGGGAACGGTATGCCGCCCAGCATATCGCTTGTCGTGGAAGGACCACCAGTCATGAAGACCCGCACCCAACCCTGGTGGCACCCCGACCGCATGGCCCTGCGCGCCGCCAACCTGAAGGCGCGTGGCGCCATGACCCGCGCCCTGCGCCGCTGGTTCGAGAATGAAGACTTCGAGGAGGTGGAGACGCCAGCCCTGCAGGTGTCCCCGGGGCTGGAGCCGCACCTGATGGCCTTCGCCACGGAACTAGTGGGCAGCCATCCCGACGACCGGCTGACCCTGCGGCTGCACACCAGCCCCGAATTCACCATGAAGAAGCTGCTGGTGGCGGGGCTGCCGCGCATTTTCCAACTGGCCCATGTCTACAGGAATGGCGAGCGCTCCCCCACCCACAGCCCGGAATTCGCCATGCTGGAATGGTACCGGGTGGGGGCGGGCTACCGCGACCTGATGGACGATTGCATCGGCCTGACCCGGGCGCTGTGCGCCGCCGCCGGCGTCGATATCCTGCGCCGGGGCGATCTCACCTGCGATCCGCTGGCGGCGTGGGAGGTACTGACGGTGCAGGAGGCGTTCCAGCGCCATGTCGGCATCGACCTGCTGGCGACGGCACCCGATCCCGCCCGGCCGGACGTGGCCCTGCTGGCCCAGGCGGCCGAAGCCGTGGGCATCCACGCCCATGCCGGTGACACCTGGGAGGATTTGTTCTTCCGCATCAGCCTGGATCGTATCGAGCCTCACCTGGGCATGGGCCGGCCGACCTTCCTGACCGACTACCCCGTGTCCATGGCCGCGCTGTCGCGGCCCAAGCCGGAAGACGGCCGCGTGGCGGAACGGTTCGAGCTGTACGCCTGCGGCGTCGAGTTGGCCAACGCCTTCGGTGAGCTGACGGATGCCGCTGTTCAGAAGGCTCGTTTCGAAGCCGATATGGATTTGAAGCAGGCGCTGTATGGTGAGCGCTATCCCATCGACGCCGATTTCCTGGCGGCCCTGGAATTCGGCCTGCCCGACTGCGCCGGCATCGCGCTGGGCTTCGACCGCCTGGTCATGCTGGCCACCAACGCTGCCGCCATCGACGACGTGTTGTGGGCGCCGGTGGCGCTGCCCTGAGGTGATTCGACTCGGAGACCGGCATGCCGTATAGTGAGTTGCTCCATGGGCAACGATAGCGGCGGGAGTTATGTATGGTACGTGACGCGACACTGGTGGTCGAGCTTCCTTCCGATGTCACGGCGAGCTTGAGTCGACTTGCAACCGTGACCCGGCGAGGCCCGTCGGCTTTAGCAGCGGATGCGATTACCGACTACGTCACACGCGTGGAAGCTGATACCGCCGCGCATTTGTCAGAAGCGGAATGGCAGGTGGAAAAAGAGCGGCGTAACGCCTTCTTGCGCGAAATATTGAAAGAAGCCCGGCGCCGTTCGAGCGGAGAAGCATTCGATGCCGCCCGCAGTCAGGATTTCCTCTATGATGAGGATGGCCTGCCCGGATGACATCCATCGTGGTGGATAGTTCAGCATTGATCGAAATCGTCCGGGATGGCCCTCGGGCAGATGAATGCGAAGCTTGCCTGGAGCGTGCCGATCAAATGTTCATCAGCGCGGGAACTCTGGCGGAGGCATTGATCGTTGCGCGGCGTCAGGGGCTTGGAGACCTTTTGGAACTCCTGGCTGGTCGTCAGGCAATGACCGTGGTTCCGATCACGGCGACTGAGGCGCACCGTGTCGCCGATGCCTACGATCGCTGGGGGAAAGGTGTTCATCCGGCGGGGCTCAACATGGGCGATTGTTACGCCTATGCCCTGGCGTGGGAGCGCAATCTGCCGCTGCTCTTCGTCGGGGGCGACTTCTCCAAGGCCGACGTGATCCCGGCGCTGTAGGCGCCGGGTCTGCGTCACGCCTCCGCGATGGCCTTGTTGAAGGCCCGTACCGCGGCACCTGGCCCTTCCGGGTGCTGCCAGACGGAGGAAACCACCGCCAGGAAGTCGGCGCCGGCGCGCACCACGTCGCCGCAGTTCTCCGGCGTGATGCCGCCGATGGCGACGCAGGGGATCTCCATCATCTCCTGCCACCAGGTCAGCAGCTCAGGCATGGCCCGGTGCTCCGTTTCCTTGGTGCCGGTGGGGAAGAAGGCGCCGAAGGCGACGTAGTCCGCCCCGTCCTCGCCCGCCACCATGGCCAGGTGGCGGCTGTCGTGGCAGGTGACCCCGACGATGGCGTCCCCGCCCATGATCTTGCGCGCCTCGCGGTAGGGCATGTCGGTCTGGCCGACATGAACACCGTCGCAGCCCATCTCCTTGGCCAGGCGCGGATGGTCGTTCAGGATGAAGGCCACCTCGCGCTCCTGCGCCACCGGGCGCAGGGCGTCGATGGCGCGACGCACCGTGTCGTCGTCCACATCCTTCAGCCGCAGCTGGACGCAGGCGACATCGCCCGCGTCCAAGGCCGTGGCCAGTTGAACGGCGAACGCCGCCGGCTCCAGGGCCGGCGGCGTCACCAGGTAAAGACGGCAATCAGCCTTCAAAAACTTATTCCTTGCCCTGGTAGATGCGAACGATCCGGTCCAGCAGGGCCAGCGCGTCCTCACGGCTGCGCTGGAAGCTGTTGCGGCCGATGATGGAACCGTTGCCGCCGCCATCACGGATGGCGCGGGCGTCGTCGAACACCGCGTCCTCGCCCTTGGCGGCGCCGCCGGAGAAGACCACCAGGCGCTTGCCGTTGAAGGCGGAGCGCATGACGTCGGCCACGCGCTCGGCCTGGGTGGACCGGGCGATGCCCTTGGACTCGTAGACCTTCTTGGACTCCTTGTTGCCCAGATGGTCGGTGGCCAGCTTCACCTTGATGATGTGGGCGCCCAGCAAGGCCGCCATATGGGCGGCATAGGTGCTGATGTCGATCGCCAGCTCGGCGTCCTTGTCCAGGTCGCCGCCGCGCGGGTAGGACCACAGCACGGTGGCCAGGCCGCAGGCCTTGGCCTCGGCCGACAGTTCGCGGAACTCCTCGAACTGGTCGAACATGGCGTCGGAGCCGGGGTAGATGGTGAAGCCGATGGCGGAGCAGCCCAGGCGCAGGGCGTCGGCCACAGTGGCGGTCACCGCCTGGTCCGGCGCGTCGCCGCCGCGCGACAGGCTGTTGGAGCTGTTCATTTTCAGGATGGTGGGGATGGCGCCCGCGAAGGTGGCGGCGCCCTGCTCCAGCATGCCCAGGGGGGCGGCGTAGGCGTTCAGGCCGGCGTCGATCGCCAGCTGGAAATGGTAGTGCGGGTCGTAAGCCGGCGGGTTGGGCGCGAAGCTGCGCGCGGGGCCATGCTCAAAGCCCTGGTCGACGGGCAGGATGACCATCTTGCCGGTGCCGCCCAGGCGGCCTTCCATCAGGATGCGGGCCAGGTTGGCCTTGGTGCCGGGATTGTCGCTCTCGTACCAGGAAAGAATTTCCTTAACGCGGCGGGTCAGCTTCATGGTTACGGTATCCCCGAGTCTGTTTTGAATGTTTGTGTTTATTGTACGCGTGATGCCGGGTTGATATCCCAGCACCGGGTGCTTGGCAATCTGCCCCAGGCTCGGGGCAAGATCATGGCAGATTTCCGCCAATCGCGACGGTGGACTAGTGATCTTCCTGGGGCCGGGCGTCGCGTTCTTCACCCTTGCCAAATCCGCCCCGGTTCCCGGCGTACGCCGCCACCCGGTCGCGTCCCGCCCGCTTGGCGGCGTACAGGCCATGGTCGGCCCGATCCAGCAATTGCTTCAGTGTCACCGGCGGCAGGGCGGCGGCGACGCCGATGCTGATGGTCACGGCGATGGACGTCTCATCGTCCACGCCATAGGGCGTTCCACCCACCGCGCGCCGTACGCGGTCCGCCACCGCCAGGGCCGTGGACTCGTCCGCGTCGGGCAGCAGCAGGGCCAATTCCTCACCACCCAGGCGGGCGAAGACGTCGGTCTTGCGCAGCAGGGTGCGGATGCGGCCCACCACCGCCAGCAGCACCTCGTCGCCCGCGCTGTGGCCCAGGGTGTCGTTCACCTGCTTGAAATGGTCGATGTCCATCATCAGCAGAGCGGTCGGCTTGGGCATGGGACGCGCCCGGGCCAGCGCCGCCTCCGCCAGTTCCATGAAATGGCGGCGGTTATGGATTCCGGTCAGCGGGTCCCGGCTGGCCAGGTCCTTCAGCCGCTCATTGGCGGACAGCAGGTCGCGGGTCTGGCGGGCGACTTGTTCCTCCAGCATGGCGCGGCGGCGGCGAAGATAGGCGGTGCGGAACTGGACCAGGGCCACCACCCCACCCAGCGCCAGCGCGGCGGCGGCCAGCCTGGCCCACAGCGTCTGCCACCAGGCCGGCTGGACCTTGATGGACAGCTTCAGCGGCGTGGACCAGTCGCCCGCGCTGGTACCGGCCTTGATCAGCAGGCTGTACCGGCCGGGCGGCAGGTTGGTGTAGGAGGCGACCCGCTGCGTGGCGTCGGTTTCCGTCCAATCCTTATCGAAGCCGGTCAGCTTGTAGGCGTAGCGCATCTCCTCCGGCGCCGCGTAGTTCAGCGCGGCGAAGGCCACCTCCAGGCTGCGGTCGTGGTGTCCCAGCCGGATGGGCGCGGGGGCCGTCGCGGTGCCGGTGGGTACCGCCTGGCCGGCGATGCGGATGGCGGTGACGGCCAGCGGCGGAGGCATGGTCCGGGGTTTGAACCGGTCGGGATGCACCACCGTCGCACCGCCGCCGCCGCCGAAGATCAAGCTGCCGTCCGGCAGGACAGCGCCGGAATGGATCCAGTAGGCGGGAAGGGCGACGCCGTCGGCACGCCCCAGGGGCCGCGCGGTCCAGGTCCGCGGGTCGATGACAGCCAGGCCATCGGCCGTGCTGGCCCAAACCCGGCCACCCCCGTCCAGCAGCAGGGTGCCGATGTTGTCGTTGGGCAGGCCGTCGCCCACGCTCAGCCGCCGGAACACGCCATGCGGGTGGCCGGGGCCGGCGGCTTGTTCCAGGATGCCGATTCCCCCACCCAGGGTACCTGCCCACAGCCGGCCCTCGCCGTCGCGCAGCAGGGTGGTGACCAAGTCCGCCGGCAGGGATTGGCGGTCGGCCGGGTCATGCGTGTAATGGCTGAAAGCGCCGGTGGCTTGATCCAGGCGGTCCAGGCCATGGCGGGTGCCCACCCACAGGCCGCCGGCGCCATCGTCCAGCATGACATTGACGCTGTCATCGACCAGGGAGGCGGGATCGGCGCTGTGCCGGTATACCGTCGTCTCCCCGGTGGCGGGGGTATAGCGCACCAGCGGCCCGGCGGCGAACCACAGGGTGTCGCCCTTCGCCAGCCCATAGATGACTGGGCCGATGGCGGCGCCCGGGAAGGCGCGCTGATCCAACGCGCCGCTGTGGGGGTCATGACGGAACAGGGCGCGGCCGGCACCGGCGCCCAGCCAAACGCTGCCGTCCGGCGCCCCCGTGATGCTGAGCACACCGCCGGGAGGCAGGGAGGCGACATTGGGCAGGGGGGTGATGGTGCCTGCCGCGGAATCCAGCAACGCGGCCCCATGGTCCTTGAACCCCATCCAGGCGCGCCCGTCCGGGGTGGTGGCGATTCCCAGCACGTTGTCATCGGGTAGGCCCCTGCCGGTGCCCCCACCAACGCCTGGGTCGGGCAACAGGGTATCGATGGCGTCGGCGTGCAGGTCTGTGCGGCTGACCCCCAGGTTGGTGGCCGCCCATAACACGCCCTTCCGGTCGCGCAGCAGGGCGCGGACGCTGTCGTCCGCGATGCTGGAAGGGGTCAGCGGATTATGGCGCACCGTGCGCAGCGCGCCCGTGGCGGCGTCGATGATGGTGATGCCCCCGGCCAGCCGGCCCACCCAGATTTCGCCGGGCCGGCCCTCGGTCAGGCAGAACACCAGGGGGCCGCCCAGCGCCTGCGGGCTGGCCTCCGGCACCAAATGGGCGACGCCCCAGCCATTGGCGCCGGGAGGGTCGGTTTCGGCGGGCAGCACCTGTCCCAGGCCGGAGCGCACGGTGGCGAACCACACGCGGCCGGCGCTGTCCTGGGTCATGGCCATCACTTCATCCGCCACCGGGCGGCCCTGCGTGTCCAGCAGCGGGACGGGGGTGAAACCTTGGGCGCCGGGCGCGCGCCGCAGCAGGCCGGTCACCGTGCTGACCCACAGGCTGCCATCCTGGGTGCGCAGCAGGGACCGGATGCGATCCGCCGGGGCGGAGGTGGCGTCGCCGTCACGGTGCGCCTCCCGCGTCACGGCGCCGTCGGGGCCGATATGCTCCAAGCCCGCGTTGGTGCCCACCCACACGCCATCGCCGGCGTCGCTGATCATGCTCAGCACGCCGCCCCGGGCCGCCTGGCCCTGCGGTTCTGGAAAGGTTTGGAACTTGCCGCTGGTCGGATCGTAGCGGGCCACGTCCCCGGTGGCGGTGGAAACCCACAGCCGGCCGGCTGTGGCGGGAACCAGGGCGGTGATGACGTTGCCGGGCAGGCTGCCGTCCACGTCGTCGCGGTGGAAAAAGGTGCGGAAGCGGTAGCCGTCATAGCGGGACAGGCCGCCCTGGGTGCCCACCCAGATGAAGCCGTCGCTATCTTGCGCCAAGGCCATGGCGATGGGGTGGGGCAGTCCCGCCTCCCGGCCGACGTTGGTAAAGACGGTGGCGCGCAGCCGGTCCCAGCCGCCGACCTCCGCCTGCGCACCGCCGTCGGCGAACAGGGGCGATATCGCCAGGAGGGTTACGATTCGTCGTAATCGCCGCACAGGGACTCCCGCAAGCCTGGAATCGCCGGACCTGAGGCTAAGGTTGCACACGGTTCGGCCGTCTGAATAGGGCGATTGATGGAGGATGGGGACGGCTCGTGATTGGGCATGCTACGGGCCGATCCCTCCATCACCCGCGTCGTCCTTAAGGGAGGAAGTTTGAGGAGAGGTTAATTCCAATCAATATTGGCAGGTGTAGGGGTGCACGCCCAATCTGAACCGCCCAAGATCAGGGGTGCGCCAACCAGTCGCGGCAGGCGGACACCGGGTCGCGGTGGCCGCGCAGATCCAACACCTCCCCGCCCTCCGGCAGGTGCAGCCGCGCCCCGAGGGATCGGGCGATGTCAGCCAGCCGGGCCGCGGCGGCGGCCTCCCCGGAAAAGGCGATGTCGGGGATGCCCGCGGCCAGGGCTGCCAAGGCGTGGCCCGCCGCATCGCCACAGTCCAGCACGGCCGTCACCGGCGCGCCGGGAAACTCGGCGGCGACGCGGTCCAGCAACGCCCGCCAACCGCCAGCCCCCAGTGCGCCGGTGGCGTCCGGCGCACTGACCAGGCGCACGGGAACGCCGGCCGCCGCCGTCAGCGCGGCACGGGCGTGATCCAGCGACAGGATGCGGATGGGGCGGTTCATGCCCAGCGTCCCAAAAGAGATTTCCCAGAAGAAAAGGCGCCCCGGCCGGAACCGGGACGCCTTCATCTTAACTCAAACCCAATCCCGACTGGGATCAGCCGACCTTGTGCATGGCGACGGCGGTGTCGCTCATGCGGTTGGAGAAGCCCCACTCGTTATCGTACCAGGTCATGATGCGCACGAAGGTGCCGTCGATGACCTTGGTCTCGTTCAACGCGAAGATGGACGAGTGCGGGTCATGGTTGAAGTCGGTGGACACCAGCGGCTCGGCATAGGCGCCCAGGATGCCCTTTAGCGGGCCCTCGGCGGCGGCCTTGATGGCGGCCGAGACTTCCTCGACCGTGGTGGCCTTCTTGGCCACGAACTTGAAGTCCACGACCGAGACGTTGGGGGTGGGGACGCGCAGCGAGGTGCCGTCCAGCTTGCCCTTCAGTTCCGGCAGCACCTTGCCCACGGCCTTGGCGGCGCCGGTGGAGGTGGGGATGATGTTCAGGGCGGCGGCGCGGGCGCGATGCAGGTCCTTGTGCATCGTGTCGACCGTGTTCTGGTCGCCGGTGTAGCTGTGGATGGTGGTCATGAAGCCGTGCTCGATGCCGATGGCATTGTTCAGCACGAAGGCCACCGGGGCCAGGCAGTTGGTGGTGCAGCTGGCGTTGGAGACGATCTTGTGCTCCGGCGTCAGCTTGTCGTGGTTCACGCCATAGACGACGGTGATGTCCTCATCCGTGCCGGGGGCGGAGATCAGCACCTTCTTGGCGCCGGCGGTCAGGTGCTTGGCGGCGGCGTCGCGGGCGGTGAAGATGCCGGAGCATTCCATCGCCACGTCGATGCCCAGCTCGCCCCACGGCAGCTTGGCCGGGTCGCGTTCCTGCACCACCTTCACCGTGTGGCCGTTGACTACCAGGTTGCCGTCCACCACCTCGACCGTGCCGGGGAAGCGGCCGTGCACGCTGTCGTACTTCAGCAGGTGGGCGTTGGTCTTGGCGTCGGCCAGGTCATTGATGGCGACCACTTCGACGTCCTTGCGGCCGCTTTCGTAAATGGCGCGCAGCACCAGACGGCCGATGCGCCCGAACCCGTTGATGGCAACACGAACAGCCATGTGTCTTCCTCCGACATCGTTGAACCGCCCGAGGGATCGGGCCGGCTATGCTGAAACCTTGAAGATGGTAAACGTCACGCCACCCTTTTAGGCGCTATGGGGCTTGCATGGCAGGCCTACCATAGTGGGACGTCTCATCCCTTACCCTGCGTCGAAGCGGGGCGCCCCGGATTTGACACCGGCCGCCCCGCCCCTTGTTCTGGTTACAGGCGCGCCTTGGCGGCCGCGACCACGCCGTCGACGGTGATGCCGAAGTGCTGGTACAGCTCCTTGTAGGGGCCGGACTCGCCGAAGCCGGGCATGCCGACGAAGCCGCCCTTGGGGCCGATCCAGCGGTCCCAGCCCATGCGGACCATGGCTTCCACGCCCACGCGGACCACATCGTCACCGCCCAGCACCTGGGCCTGGTAGGCCTCACCCTGCTCGACGAACAGTTCCCAGCTGGGCATGGAGACGACGCGGGTGGGAACACCCTCGGCCTGCAGCACGTCGCGGGCCTGAACGGCGATCTCCACCTCCGAGCCGGTGGCCAGCAGCACCACCTTGGCCGCGCCGCCTTCCGCCTCGCGCAGGACGTAGGCGCCCTTGGCGGTCAGGTTCTCGTCGGTGTGCTCGGTACGCAGCGTGGCCAGGTTCTGACGGGTCAGCGCCAGGACCGACGGACGGGTCTTGGAGCGCAGCGCCAGCTGCCAGCACTCCGCCGTCTCCACCTGGTCGGCGGGGCGGAAAACCAGCAGGTTGGGGATGGCGCGCAAGGCGGCCATATGCTCCACCGGCTGGTGGGTCGGGCCGTCCTCACCCAGGCCGATGCTGTCATGGGTCATGACATGCACCACGCGCTGCTTCATCAGCGCGCCCAGGCGGATGGCCGGGCGGCTGTAGTCGGCGAAGCACAGGAAGGTGCCGCTCAGCGGGATCAAGCCGCCGTGCAGGGCCATGCCGTTCATGGCGGCGGCCATGGCGTGCTCACGCACGCCATAGTGGATGTAGCGGCCCTCGTACTTGTCGCGCTGCAGGCTGACGACGCCCTTGGTGCGGGTGTTGTTGGAGCCGGTGAGGTCGGCGGAACCGCTCATCAGTTCCGGCACCACGTCGAAGATGGCGTCCAGCACGTTGCCCGAGGCCTGGCGGGTGGCCACGCTGGGACGGGCCTCGCTGGTGGCGCGCTTGAAGGCGGTGATGGTGGCGTCCAGCTCCGCCGGCGCGTCACCCGACTGGGCGGCCTGGAAGGCGGCGCCCAGGCTGGCGTCGGCGGCGGCCAGGCGCTGGCCCCAGGCGCTGGCGGCGGCGGCACCCCGGGCGCCGTACTGGCGCCAGGCGTCCAGGATGGTGGCCGGGATTTCGAAGGGGCCGTGCTCCCAGCCATAGGCGGCGCGGGCGCCGGCGATCTCGGCAGCCCCCAGGGGCGAGCCGTGGCTGGAGTTCTTGCCGGCCTTGGTCGGGGCGCCCAGGCCGATGGTGGTGCGGCAGGCGATCAGCGACGGCGTGTTGGTGGTCTTGGCCTGGGCGATGGCGGCGGCCACGGCCACCGGGTCATGACCGTCGACGGCCTGAACGTCCCAGCCATAGGCGACGAAGCGGGCCTTCACGTCCTCGGACAGGGACAGGTTGGTGGGCCCGTCGATGGAGATGCTGTTGTCGTCCCACAGGACGATCAGGCGGTCCAGGCCCAGGTGGCCGGCCAGCGAGGCGGCCTCATGGCTCACCCCTTCCTGCAGGCAGCCGTCGCCGGCGATGACATAGGTGTGGTGGTCCACCAGGGCGTCGCCGAAGCGGGCGTTCAGGTGACGCTCCGCCAGGGCCATGCCCACGGCGGTGGCGATACCCTGGCCCAGCGGGCCGGTGGTCATCTCGATGCCGCGGGCCATGCCATATTCGGGATGGCCGGCGGTGCGGGCGCCCAGCTGGCGGAACTTCTTGATCTGCTCCAGATCGATGTCCTCATACCCCGTGAGGTAGAGCAGGGCGTAGATCAGCATGGAGCCGTGGCCGGCGGACAGCACGAAGCGGTCGCGGTCGGCCCAGTCGGGGCGCTTGGGATCGAACTTCAGGAACTGGGTGAACAGCACCGTGGCGACATCGGCCATGCCCATGGGCATGCCGGGATGGCCCGACTTGGCCGCCTCGACGGCATCCATGGCCAGGACGCGGATGGCGGTGGCGAGGTCCTTGTGGGGAACGCCCCCGACGACATCTCCGGTGGCGGGCTGGGACGACATGGGCAGAGGGCCTTTCATCAAGCGGGTGCGCTGTTCAGTGGCGTTGTTCGGTGGCGCTCAGGGGCCGTCCGGGAAAGCCGCCACGGGAAGGGCCTTCCCGGGAATCGATCCCGGGCCCGATGCTCCCGATCATCTGCGCCGCCGCACCACCCTTTTGCCGGGTGTCGTGCGCGCACAATCCGGGCGCGAGGGGCGGCGGCACCATGACCGCCACTGCCGGCCGCGTCAAGGTCCGGGGCCCTCTGAAAACTGCAAGCGCGGCCAGCGTTAACGCCTGTGTCCGCAGGGTCTTTGCCGCCCGTTCTTGCACTCATTCCGCGCCCTGGTCCCGCCCTGGCCTCCGCCTTGGCCGTTTTTCGCTGGTCCCCGCCGCTTTCTTTCTTTATTCGACGCCACAGCTTGATCCATCCTATTCCGCCTGACATCGTCCCTTGCCATCTGGCCATTGCCAACCGGACCCATTCCATTCCATGGATAGACTGAAGACCGCGCTGGATCGTCTGGATGCCGCCGTCCTTATTCTGGATGGTGCGCTGGAACGCCGCCTCGCTCAGCCGGTGGCCGTTCCTGGCGAAGACGACGCGGCCAAGGCCCGCATCGCCGAGCTGGAGCGGGCGCTGGCGGCGGCGGAGGGGCGGGAACAGGGTGCCAAGGCCGCGACCGCGGCCTTGTCGGAGCGGCTGGACCGGACCATCGGGCAGCTGCGTGCGGTGCTGGAGGACTGATTACAGATGGCCCGCGTGGACATCATCCTGAATGGACGCCCCTATGGCCTGGCCTGCGACGATGGCCAGGAACAGCGCCTGCGCGAGCTTGGCTCTTACGTCGACGCCCGCCTGCGCGAGGTGGCGCATGACGCCTCCGGCGGCAGCGAGACGCAGCTGCTGGTGCTGACCGCCCTCATGCTGGCCGACGAGATTTTCGACCTGCGGGCGGAGCTGGGCGGCCCCCGCCGTCCGGCGCCCGTGCCGGCGCAGGACCCGACCCCTGCGCCCCGCGCAGAGGACGAAAGCGTCATCGCCGCCGTCGATAGCCTGGCAAAACGCATCGAAGACATTGCGGCCAGGCTGGATCGCTCCTAAATTAGGGTTCTGGAAGGGGGCTGCGCGGTTCGACAGGACGCATTATCCCCAGGGCCGATACCCAATCCTCTAGGGGGCTGTCCCTGCCGACGCCGTGGTGTCGGACATATGGCTCCCACCTGCCTTGGCAGGCCGTGGAGGATACGCTTGTCCATCGGCCGTCGCGGCTCCTTCCAGACCTCTTCGCCCTCCGGTCCCTGACGACAAGGTCCGGGCCATCCTTCGAGGGACCCCATCTTCCCGTGACCGCCGCATCGTCCCGTACCCACGACGCCTCCCTGGTCCCCGCCGCCGCGACAGGTCCGGATCCTGTCGCCCCCCACCCCTCGGCGGAGGAGGCGGCGCGCGCCGCCAAGAAGTCGGTACGGACATCCGCCCGCCGCGTTCGCGCCGCCCTGGAGTTGGACCGCGCGGCGGCCTCCAAGGCCCTGGCCGACAATTTCCTCGACACCCTGCCCAAGATCACCGACGGCTTGGCCCCGGTGGGTCTGACCGTTGCCTTCTACTGGCCGGTGGGGGATGAGATCGACCCCCGCCCACTGATGCACCGCGCTGTCGCCACCGGCATCAAGGGGGCCCTGCCGGTCTGCCAGGCCAAGGGCCTGCCCCTGCTGTTCCGCCGCTGGTGGCCCGGCACCCTGCTGTCACCCGACATCATGGGCGTGCCCGCCCCGATGGAGGAGGCTGCGCCTGGGGGGGGCGCCGTGGTGCCGGACGTGGTGCTGGTGCCGCTGCTGGCCTTCGACCGGCGGGGCCGCCGTCTGGGCTATGGCGCCGGTTTTTATGACCGTACCCTGGCCCAGTTGCGGCGGGAGCGCGCCATCCAGGCGGTGGGTATCGCTTTTGCCGACCAGGAACTGGACAAGGTGCCGTGCGACGCGCATGACCAGGCATTGGATTGGATCGTCACCGAACGCTACGCCGTTCGGGCCGGGCAGCGCCCCAAGCGCTGAGCCCGTTCTTTTATCGAGGTTGGGTCATGCGGTTGTTGTTCCTGGGTGACGTGGTGGGCCGCAGTGGCCGCGATGGCGTGATGCGGCACCTGCCGACTCTGCGCAAGGCGCTGGCGCTGGACTTCGTCGTCGTGAACGGCGAGAACGCGGCCGGCGGCTTCGGCATTACCGAGAAGATCGCGCAGGAGTTCTTCGCCGCCGGCGTCGACTGCCTGACCACGGGCAACCACGTCTGGGACCAGAAGGAACTGGTGGGGCAGATCGACCGCCTGCCTAACGTGCTGCGCCCGCTGAACTATCCGGAGGGCACGCCCGGCCGTGGCGCCTCGCTGCTGCCGACGCGTGACGGGCGGCGCAAGGTGCTGGTGGTCAACGTCATGGCCCGCCTGTTCATGGATGCGCTGGATGACCCTTTCGCCGCGGTGGAGAAGGTGCTGCGCACCTATCGCCTGGGCCCCAACGCGGCGGACGCCATCGTCATCGACGTGCATGGCGAGGCGTCGTCGGAAAAGATGGCGATGGGCCATTTCTGCGATGGCCGCGTCACCCTGGTGGTGGGGACGCATACCCACACGCCCACCGCCGACACCCAGATCCTGAACGGTCGCACCGCCTATCAGACCGACGCCGGCATGTGCGGCGACTATGACAGCGTCATCGGCATGAAGAAGGAGGCGGCGGTGCTGCGCCTGACGCGCAAGCTGCCGACCGATCGCCTGACCCCGGCGGAGAATGACGCCACGGTCAGCGTCTGCGGCGTGTTCGTCGAAACGGACGACCGCACCGGCCTGGCCGTGCGGGCGGAGGCGGTCCGCGTCGGTGGCCGTCTGGCGCAGGCCATCCCCGTGCTCGGCTGAATCCTGGCCTGAAATCCTGGGCTGAAACTGGGCGCGGTGGGGACGTCCAAGCCCCTTTCCGGGGTGCGTTGCAGAAACCGCCTTGGCGACATTGCCGGAATTCCGCCATAAAGCCGCCGTACCTCGGACGGAAAGCATCGTCCTGTGACAAGCCTGTGGCAAGCAGTGCCCCCAGGTCTGTCCCTGGGCGTGCCTGATGCCACAATATGTGGTATAAGCTGCCCGGATATACCCCCGCTCAACCCCATATAGAGTTCAGGGTCCCATGGCTGGACATTCACAGTTCAAGAACATCATGCACCGCAAGGGCGCCCAGGACGTCAAGCGGTCCAAGCTGTTCAACAAGCTTGCGCGTGAAATCACCGTGGCCGCCAAGGCAGGCCTGCCCGACCCCGGCCACAACCCGCGCCTGCGCGCCGCCATCCAGGCCGCGCGTGTGCAGAACATGCCGCGCGACCGCATCGACCGCGCCATCAAGCAGGGCACGCCCGGCGCCGGCGACGACACCAACTATGATGAGGTGCGGTACGAGGGCTACGGTCCCGGCGGTGTCGCCCTGATCGTCGAGGCGCTGACCGACAACCGCAACCGCACCGCCTCGGAAGTGCGCTCCGCCTTCTCCAAGCACGGCGGCACGCTGGGCGAGACCAATTCGGTCAGCTTCATGTTCAACCGCATCGGCCTGATCACCTACCCGGCCGCCGTGGCGGATGCCGACACCGTGCTGGAGGCCGCCATCGAGGCCGGCGCCGACGATGTCAGCAGCGATGAGGAGAACCACTCCATCATCACCGGCGTGGACAGCCTGGGTGAGGTGCGCGACGCGCTGGAAGCCAAGTTCGGCGCGCCGGAAGGCGCCAAGCTGACCTGGCAGCCGCTGAACACGGTGGCCCCGTCGGAAGACGCGGCGCAGAGCCTGCTGAAGCTGCTGGACGTGCTGGACGACAGCGACGACGTGCAGAACGTCATCGGCAACTTCGAGCTGTCGCCGGAGCTTCTGGAGAAGCTGGGCTAAGCCGGACGGTAAGGGGGACGGCGGCCATGGGGGATCGGTCGATCCGCGTGCTGGGCCTTGATCCGGGACTGCGCAACATGGGCTGGGGCGTCATCGACGTTTCCGGCAACCGGTTGACGCATGTCGCCGACGGGGTCGTGCATTCCAACGACCGGGACGATTTGGCCCGCCGTCTCGTCACCCTGTACGAAGGTTTGCAGGACATCATACGGACCTGGACGCCGGATGAGGCCGCGGTGGAAGAGACCTTCGTGAACAAGAACCCCGTTTCCACCCTGAAGCTGGGGCAGGCGCGGGGCATCGCCCTGCTGGCCCCGGCGCGCGAAGGGCTGCCCGTGTCGGAATACCCGCCCAACCTGGTGAAGAAATCGGTGGTGGGCGCCGGTCACGCCGACAAGACGCAGGTACAGGCCATGGTGCGCATGCTGCTTCCCGGCTTTCAATTGTCCAAGGCCGATGCCGCCGACGCCCTGGCCGTCGCCATCTGCCACGCCCACCATAGCCAGACCCGGCGCCTGGTGGGCGGCATCATGGCGGGGGCGGCCCGATGAACACCCACGCGGGGGCCGCATGATGATCGCCAAGCTGAAGGGTCTTCTGGACAGCACCGGCCTGGACTGGGCCATCATTGATGTGGGCGGGGTGGGCTATCTCGTCTCCGCCTCCTCCCGCACCCTGCGCCGCTTGGGGGGCACGGGGGAGGCCGTGTCGGTCCTGACCGAGATGTGGGTGTCGGAAGACAAGATGCAGCTGTTCGCCTTCGCCGACGTGGCGGAGCGGGACTGGTTCCGCCTGCTGACGACGGTGCAGGGGGTGGGCGCCCGCGTGGCCCTTGCCGTGCTGTCCGTGCTGTCGCCGGAACAGATCGCCCAGGCCCTGATGGCCCAGGACAAGACGGCGCTGACCCAGGCTGATGGCGTGGGGCCCAAACTGGCCACCCGCATGATCAGCGAACTGAAGGACAAGGTGCCTGCGCTGGCGCTGGCCCCCACCCTGGCCGGCACCGCTCCCGGCAAGACGGACGCGGCGGCCGTGCCCGCCACCAATGGCGCCGTGGCCGACGCCGTCTCCGCCCTGGTCAATCTGGGCTACAAGCGGCTGGAGGCTTTCGCCGCCGTCACCGCCTGCGCCGCCCGCCTGGGGCCCGAGGCAGGCGTCTCCGAACTGATTCGCGCCGGGCTTAAGGAATTGAGCGCATGAGCGGCGGCCCGGAGTCGGATCGCCTGGTCAGTCGCGAGCGCACCGCCGGCGATGGGCAGGACGTGTCGCTGCGCCCCATGACGCTGGCCGACTTCACCGGCCAGAAACAGGTGCGCGAGAACCTGTCCATCTTCATCCAGGCTGCCCGGTCGCGCGGCGAGTCGCTGGACCACGTATTGCTGTTCGGGCCGCCGGGCCTGGGCAAGACCACCCTGGCCCAGATCGTGGCCAAGGAGATGGGGGCCGGATTCCGCGCCACCTCCGGCCCGGTCATCGCCAAAGCGGGCGACCTGGCGGCCCTGCTGACCAATCTGCAGCCGCATGACGTGCTGTTCATTGATGAGATCCACCGCCTGTCACCAGCGGTGGAGGAAATCCTCTATCCGGCCATGGAGGATTTCCACCTGGACCTCATCATTGGTGAGGGGCCGGCCGCGCGCTCTGTCCGCATCGACCTGCCGCCCTTCACCCTGGTGGGCGCCACCACCCGCTCCGGCCTCATCACCCGGCCCTTGCGGGAGCGGTTCGGCATTCCGCTGCGCATGCAGTTCTATGAGCCGGAGGAGTTGCAGTTGATCGTCAGCCGCGCCGCCCGCCTGCTGGACATGCCGCTGCTGCCCGAGGGCGCCCTGGAAATCGCGCGCCGGTCGCGCGGCACGCCGCGCGTGGCGGGCCGGCTGCTGCGCCGTGTGCGCGACTTCGCCGCCGTGGCGGGGGCGGAGGTCATCGACGCCCGCGCCGCCGACATCGCCCTGACCCGGCTGGAGGTCGACCGCCTGGGATTCGACGCCATGGACCGGCGCTACCTCAACTGCATCGCCAACAACTACGGCGGTGGCCCGGTGGGGGTGGAGACGCTGGCGGCCGCCCTGTCGGAACAGCGCGACGTGCTGGAAGAGGTGATCGAGCCCTATCTGATCCAGCAGGGCCTGCTGCAGCGCACGCCGCGCGGCCGCCTGCTGACCGACATGGGCTATCGTTACCTGGGCCTGCCCGCCCCGGTGGCCACCCCGGCGCGTCAACTGGACCTGCTGGGCGCAATCGGCGGGGAGCCGGATGCGGAGGAGGGGCCGGATGTCTGAGGCGCCGACCCGCTCTGTTTCCCACTTGTCCGGCTACATGGTGGGCGACGTCCACCACTTCCCCGTCCGGGTCTATTACGAGGACACGGACGCCGGCGGTATCGTCTACCACGCCAACTACCTGCGCTATGCCGAGCGGGCGCGGACGGAAATGCTGCGGGTTCTGGGCGTGCCGCATGCGGAACAGGTGGCGGCCACCGGTGTCGCCTTCGCGGTGCGCCGCTGTGTCATGGACTTCCTGGCGCCGGCGCGGCTGGAGGAAACGCTGGAGGTGCGCAGCCGCATCACCGGTGTCACCGGCGCCACGGTTTTAGCGGAACAGACCATATACCGGCCACAAAGTGGTGGCAGCATGCCGTCGGCCATGGTCGGCGGCGACGCCCAAACCCTGGTCCGGTTGAGCCTGAAACTGGCCTGCATCAACGCCCAAGGCCGGGCGGTGCGGGTCCCGGCGCCGGTGGCGCAGGCCTTCGCCCGCTTGGGCGTGGTCCGCGACTCCGGTGACAACACACGCCGCGGCGACGGCGAAAAGATCAATTCGAAGGGTGACGGCGCGCCGGCGGGCGCCCCGTTGGAAGAGTGAGAGTGGCGATGCAGCATCAGATCATGAATTTCGTGGCCCTGGGCGCCAATCCGACGGCGGACATCTCGGCCCTCAGCCTGTTCATGACGGCCAACTGGCTGGTCAAGGCCATCATGCTGGGGCTGTTGGCGGCCTCGGTCTGGGTGTGGGCCATCATCTTCGACAAATCGGTGAAGCTGCGCCGCATGAAGGCCGCCGCCGCTGATTTCGAGGAGCAATTCTGGTCCGGCGGCTCGCTGGACCAACTGTATGAGGAAGTGGGCAAGGCCCCCAGCGATCCGCTGTCCGCCACCTTCGCCGCCGGCATGCGCGAATGGCGCCACGCCAACGAGCGCGGGCTGACATCCTCCGGCGCTATGCGCGCCAACCTGGCCCAGCGCATCGAGCGCGTCATGTCCGTCACCGTCAGCCGCGAAATGGCGCAGACGGAACGCTACATCACCGTGCTGGCCACCGTCGGGTCCAACGCCCCCTTCGTCGGCCTCCTGGGCACGGTGTGGGGCATCATGCACAGCTTCACCAGCATCGCGGCGGCCGGCAACACCAGTCTGGCGGTCGTGGCCCCCTCCATCGCCGAGGCGCTGTTCGCCACGGCCCTGGGCCTGGTGGCCGCCATCCCGGCCAGCATCGCCTACAACAAGTTCTCCTCCGACATCGCCCGCTTCGGCGACCGGCTGGACTCGTTCGTGACGGAATTCAGCGCCATCCTGCAACGCCACCTGGAAGAGCGGGGCTGACATGGGCGCGTCGCTGTCGGGAAAGCAGTCCACCGGCCGGGGGCGGCGCCGCGCGCGTCCCATGGCCGATATCAACGTGACGCCCATGGTGGACGTGATGCTGGTGCTGCTCATCATCTTCATGGTGACCGCACCCTTGCTGACCGTGGGTGTGCCGGTCGACCTACCCAAGAGCAAGGCCCCGGCCCTTCCCGGCCAGGATGAGCCGCTGGTGGTGTCCATCCGCGACAATGGCGATGTCTACCTGAACGAGACCAAGACGGACCTGACCGACCTGGTGCCGCGCCTGGCCGCCATCAGCCAGAACAACGCCGACGCCCGCATCTTCGTGCGGGGCGACAAGTCGCTGGCCTATGGCCGCATCATCGAGGTCATGGGGGCGATCAGCAGCGCTGGCTACAAGAAGGTGTCGCTGATCGCGCAGTTGCCCGACGCCCCGGCCCGTCATTAGCAGGAAGCCAGACCAGTCCCATGCGTCCGGCCATCATCTTTTCAACCGTCCTGCACATCGCGCTGCTGCTGCTGGCGATCCTGGGCCTGCCTTTGCTGAAAAGCGAACCGCTGGTCATGGATGAGCCGGTGGCGGTGGAGATGGACATCAGCCAGCTGACGAACACCTCGGTCAAGCCGCCGGAGACGCCGCAGCCGCCGGCGCCCAAGGCGCCCGAGCCGCAGCCCGACCCGACACCGCCCACCCCGCCGCAGCAGGCGGAGGCCGAGCCGACCCCGCCACCTCCGGAACAGGTGCCCGAGCCCCCCAAGCCGGAACCACCGAAGCCGGAACCACCGAAGCCGGAACCGCCCAAGCCCGCCCCGCCGCCCCCGCCGGAACCCGAGGCCCTGCCCATCAAGAAGATGGAGGTGCCGAAGGTCGAGGAGCAGAAGACGGCGGAGCTGGAGCAGCCCAAGCCGGTGCCGAAGCCGGAGCCGCCGAAACCGGAGCCCAAGCCCGAGCCGCCCAAGCCCGACCCCAAGAAGCCTGAGCCCAAGAAGGATGTGCCGTCACTCGACAGCATCCTGAAGAACGTGGACAAGCTGAAGGAAGACAAGCCCAAGTCGACGGCGAAGGACACCCCGGCGAAAGACATGCCGAAGACACAGCAGACATCTACGGCTCAGCCTCAATCCGACCATCTTTCGGTGTCAGAGCAGGATGCCCTGCGCTCGCAATTGGCGGGATGCTGGGCCGTGCCGGCTGGCGGCAAGGATGTGGACAAGATGAGCGCCGACATTCGCGTCACCTTCGACAGTTCCATGCACGTCACCAAAGTGGACTACGTGTCCGGCAACGGCTCGCTGTCCAACCCGACTTATCGCAGCTTCGTGGAAAGCACTCTCCGCGCGCTGCAGAAGGACCAGTGTTCGACCTTGCGCCTGCCCAAGGAAAAGTACGGCGGGGCCGGGTCCATCGTGTTCACGTTCAGCCCGAAGGACATGTTCTGATGATCACGCGACAGACGCTAACCGCCCTACGGCGCGCCATCGCCCTGGCGGCGGTGATGCTTATGGCGGTCGCGGTTCAGGCCAAGGCCGAACTGCATCTCGATATCACCAAGGGCACGGTCCAGCCGCTGCCCATCGCCGTGACCCAGTTCTACGGTGAGGCGGTGGGCGCCCAGATCGCCAACGTGATCGAGGCCGATCTGGAGCGTTCCGGCCTGTTCCGTCCCCTGGACCACCGCGCCTTCATCCAGACGCCGGAGCAGCTGGCCAACGGCCTGCCACGCTATGGCGACTGGAAGGTCATCAACGCCCAGGCCCTGGTTAGCGGCACCGCCAGCGTGCAGCCCGACGGCCGGCTGAAGGTGGAGTTCCGCCTGTTCGACGTGCTGGCGCAGCAGCAGCTGACGGGCTTGGCCTACTTCACCCAGCCCGACGGCTGGCGCCGCATCGCCCATATCATCGCTGACGCCATCTATAAGCGCGTCACGGGCGAGGACGGCTATTTCGACACCCGCATCGTCTACATCGCCGAATCAGGTCCGGCGACATCGCGGCAGAAGCGCCTGGCCATTATGGACCAGGACGGGGAAAACAACCTGTATCTGACCGATGGACGGGTCCTGGTGTTAACGCCACGTTTCTCGCCAACGGCTCAGGAAATTACATACCTGAGTTACTTCAACAACAAACCTCGGGTATATATCTTCAACGTGGACACCGGCCGGCAGGAAATCCTGGGTGATTTTCCGGGCATGACCTTCGCCCCGCGCTTCTCGCCGGATGGCAACAAGGTCATCATGAGCCTGGCCCAGAACGGCAACACCGACATCTATCTGCTGGACCTGCGCACCCGTCGTCAGACCCGCCTGACCGACAATCCGGCCATTGATACCGCGCCCTCCTTCTCGCCCGACGGAAGTAAAATTACTTTCGAATCTGATAGAGGTGGAAGTCAGCAGATCTATACGATGAATGCTGACGGCACGAATGTTCAGCGTATTACTTTCGGCGCCGGAAAGTATGGCACGCCGGTGTGGTCCCCCCGCGGCGACCTCATCGCCTTCACACGGATCAACGGCGGCCGGTTCTCGATCGGCGTGATCCGCCCGGATGGCACCGGTGAGCGCGAATTGAGCACCGGCTACCTGGTTGAGGGCCCAACCTGGGCGCCAAATGGTCGCGTCCTGATGTATTTTAAGGAGAAGCCGGTGGGCGAGGGCGGCCGTCAGCGGCAGGTAAGGCTTTACTCCATCGACCTTACCGGGGCTAATGAACGGCAGATGCTGACCCCCACGGACGCTTCCGACCCCGCTTGGTCGCCCTTGATTCCGTGATGGGCCCACAGTATTTTCGCAGCGCAAGAGCGACGTAAGACTTGTCGGTCTACAGAGACGGGAATAAGTGGTGGCTGCGGCTTGACGGCCGCGGCCGCTGCCTCACTTCAATCGAGATCGCGGTCGCGATAATATCAATCCCACTTAAAGTTGTCCGTAGGGGGTCTCAAACTATGCGCATGAAATACCTGAGCCTGTGTGCGGCTCTGGCCCTGGTGGCCGCTTGCTCCTCCACTCCGGAGAAGAAGGCCGAAGTCGCCACCGGCGGTCAGGCTGCCGTCGCCCCGCAGCCGACCCCGGCCAAGCCGACCGGCCCGGTCCCGGGTTCCAAGGAAGACTTCGTGGTCAACGTTGGTGACCGCGTGTTCTTCGGTTACGACAAGTTCGACCTGACCCCGGAAGCCACCGCGACCCTGGATAAGCAGGCCGCTTGGCTGAAGAAGTACGGCCAGGTCACGATCACGATCGAAGGCCACACCGACGAGCGCGGCACCCGCGAGTACAACCTCGCCCTGGGCGAGCGTCGCGCCAACGCCGTGAAGAACTACCTGACCGCCACCGGTGTCGACCTGGCCCGCGTGCAGGTGATCAGCTACGGCAAGGAGCGTCCCGCTGTCCTCGGTTCCAACGAGGCCGCCTGGGCGCAGAACCGTCGCGGCGTGACGGTCATCAACTAAGCTGCCCCATAAGGGTGGTTGGTACAGGGGCGCCGTTCGACCCATCGGGTCGGGCGGCGCCCTTTTACTTTGTGCATATTACTTTCAGTTTGGTCTTTATTACTTTTGGGGCGTTGTTGGCGGTGGTCCCGTTCGGGGGCGCGTCGCCCGCGCTGTCCCTATAGCCGAGCGGAGTCACGTCCAAAGGCGATTCCCCCTTTGGGCGAACTGCTCTAAGGTCGCGCGTGGCCGGCGGTCTGGACCCGGCCCAAGCTCTTCTCCCCGTCCCGCTGATTCTTGCCGGAACCGATCCATGACGCCGTCGCTGTCGTCCCCCCTTTCCCCCCGCACGCACAACCGCGCCGGCGCCTGGTGGCGTGGCGCGTTGTCCCACAGGGCCGCCCGCTGGGCCGCCCTCTGCGGCATGGCCGCCGCCGTCGTGGTGCCGCTGCTGGCGCCGGTGCCGGCCCAGGCGCAAAGCCGGGACATGCAGGATCTGCTGAACCGCCTTTCCCGGCTGGAGACGGACGTGCAGACCCTGTCGCGCGACGTGTACCGCAATGGCGTTAAGCCCTCCGGCCCCATGAACGGCGCCCCCGGCGGCAACGGCCCGTCGGCCGCCGCGGAGATCGAGGTGCTGAAGCTGCAGATGGAAACCCAGACGCAGCAGCAGACCGGCAAGTATGAGGAACTGGCCTATCAGGTCAGCCAGATTAAGGAACGGCTGGACAAGCTGTCGGCCGACATCGACCTGCGCCTGCAGAAGCTGGAGGACAAGGCCGGTATCGGCCTCGGCGCGTCGGTTGGCGGCGCTGGGGGCGGCGATGCCGGCGCCCCGCCGACCGACCTCAAGGGCGGCGGCAAGCCGCCGCTGCCGTCCACCGATACCGGCCCGGTGCCGCCGCCGGGCGGCAACAAGGGGGCGGCCAATTCCGCCGCCGGGGCCGACTCCGCCGGCACCCTGCCGGCCGGTCCGGTGCAGGACCAGTACGACTATGCCTTCAACCTGCTGCGCCAGGGCGACGCGCCCAACGCGGAGAAGGCCTTCTCCCAATTCCTGAAGCAGAACCCGGACAGCCCCCTGGCCTCCAACGCCCAGTACTGGCTGGGCGAAACCTTCTATATGCGCGGTAACTACAAGGCCGCCGCCGTGGCCTTCGGCGACGGCTACAAGAAGTACCCGAAGAGCAACAAGGGCGCCGACTATCTGCTGAAGCTGGCGCTGTCCCTGGATGGCCTGGGCGACAAGACCAGCGCCTGCGTGGTGCTGAAGCAGTTGGATGCCGACAAGGACGCGGCCCCCACGCTGAAGCGCCGGGGTGAGGACCAGAAGAGCCGCCTGGGCTGTAAGTAAGCCCCGCGCACCCCGGGGGCGGGGATGGCGACGACAGGGGGCGACATGGGCGATGGCGAGTCGGTCCTCTATGGCGGGTCGGACGGGGTTGCCGTCGACGACGCGCTGTTCGACCGCCTCATGGCGCCCCTGGGGCCGTTCGAGAACGCCCCCCTTCTGGCGGTGGGGGTTTCCGGTGGCCGTGACAGCCTGGCCCTGACCCTGCTGGCCGATCGCTGGGCCCGCGCCCGGGGGGGCGGGGTCCTGGCCTTGACCGTCGATCACGCCCTAAGGCCGGAGTCGGCGGCGGAAGCGGCGCAGGTCGGCCGCTGGCTGGCCGGCCGGGGCATCGCCCACACCATTCTCACCTGGACCGGGCCGAAGCCCGCCAGCGGTTTGCAGGCCGCGGCGCGGCGAGCCCGCTATGACCTGCTGGCCGGCGCCTGCCGGGCCCGGGGCATCCTGCATCTGTGCCTGGCCCATCATCGCGAGGACCAGGCCGAAACCGTGGCCTTGCGGCGCGCCGGCGGCAGTGGCGCCGATGGTATGGCCGGTATGGCCGCGGCCCGCGCGCTGGCCGATGTCCGCCTGCTGCGGCCCCTGCTGGCTGTCGGACGCGCCGACCTGGCCGCTACCTGCGGCACCTTCGGCCAGCCCTGGATCGACGACCCTTCCAACCTCATGGACCGCTATGCCCGGGTCCGCCTGCGGCGCCAGGGGCTGCCCGTGGCGCCGCTGCTGGCCGAAGCGGTGGCGGCGGGCCGGGCGCGGGCGGCACTGGACGGTGCCGTCGCCGATGCCGTCGCCCGCCATGTGCTGCTGGCGCCAGAGGGGTACGCGGTGGTGGATGCCGATGCGCTGCTGACGGACATCCCCCGGCCGGTTGCCCTGCGCCTGCTGTCCGGCCTGGCGGCGGCGCTGGGTGGCCAGCCTTATCCGGCCTCACCGCAGGGGGCGGAGCGGCTGCTGGCGGCGCTGCCGGGCCTTTGGGAGACGGACGCCGGCGCCCTGGCCCTGACCCTGGCCGGTTGCCAGGCGCGGCGTCTGGCCGGCGCCGGGGCGGGACGCCGGCTGCTGTTGTTGCGCCAGGTGGGACGCATGGCGCCGCCCGTTCCCCTGGATGGGGCGGGGGCGCGCTGGGATGGGCGGTTTCAGGCAATCGGCGGCGGCATCGTCCCCGGCCTGACCCTGGGCGCCCTGGGCGCGGCCGACGCCCGGCGGCTGGCCGCGCTGGATCTGGCGGCGCTCGCTCGGATTCCCAAGGCGGTATGGCCCACCTTGCCGGCCCTGCGGTCGGGTGGGACGCTGGTGGCGGTGCCACATCTGGATTGGGCCATGGGGCCGCTTGCCGGCGGGGGCAACGGGCCGGCTGGCGGGCTGGAGGGGGAGGGGGCCTTGCCCCGGCTGGCTTTCCGTCCGCTGTCGCCCCTCGCGCCTCCCCCGTTTTTGCCGTCCATGGAGACCGGACTAAACGTGATGGCAGTTGTCTCGGACGCGCGCGTCATTATCTAATGGGAACAGACCCGGTGGGTGGCATATTCATCGGGTGGGCTGCGGCCCCCGCCATTGAAACCGATCATGCGGACCGGGTGGCAGGGCGCGGTTGTCGAGGAAAGGCTGAGAGACGTGAACAACTTCGGTAAAAATTTGGCGCTGTGGGCGTTTATCGGCGTCTTGCTGTTCGTTCTGTTCAACCTTTTCCAGACCTCCACCAATCGGACGACGCAAACCAGCATCCCCTTCAGCGAACTGCTGGAAGAGGTTGAGCGCGGTACCGTCGCCGACGTGACGATCAAGGGGCCGCAGGTCACCGGCCATTTCCGTGACAACCGCACCTTCTCGACCTACGTGCCGCCGGAAAGCAACCTGGTGAGCCGCCTGGCCGACAAGAACGTGAAGATCACGGCGGTTCCGGACGACAGCGGCAACCCCACGCTGTTCAGCATCATCATCTCCTGGCTGCCCATGCTGGTCCTGATCGGGGTGTGGATCTTCTTCATGCGCCAGATGCAGTCCGGCGGCGGCAAGGCCATGGGCTTCGGCAAGAGCCGCGCCCGTCTGCTGACCGAGAAGGTGGGTCGCGTCACCTTCGACGACGTGGCCGGCATCGACGAGGCCAAGCAGGAACTGGAAGAGATCGTGGAGTTCCTGAAGGACCCGCAGAAGTTCCAGCGCCTGGGCGGCAAGATCCCGAAGGGCGTGCTGCTGGTGGGCCCGCCGGGCACGGGTAAGACTCTGACGGCCCGCGCCGTGGCGGGTGAGGCCAACGTGCCCTTCTTCACCATCTCCGGCTCCGACTTCGTGGAAATGTTCGTCGGCGTGGGCGCGTCCCGTGTCCGCGACATGTTCGAGCAGGGCAAGAAGAACGCCCCCTGCATCATCTTCATCGACGAGATCGACGCCGTCGGCCGCCACCGTGGCGCCGGCCTGGGCGGCGGTAATGACGAGCGTGAGCAGACCCTGAACCAGCTGCTGGTCGAGATGGACGGGTTCGAGGCGAACGAGGGCGTTATCCTCATCGCCGCCACCAACCGTCCCGACGTGCTGGACCCTGCCCTGCTGCGCCCCGGCCGCTTCGACCGCCAGGTGGTGGTGCCCAACCCCGACGTGCAGGGCCGTGAGAAGATCCTGAAGGTCCATATGCGCAAGGTGCCGCTGGCCCCCGACGTGGACGCCCGCACCATCGCCCGTGGCACCCCCGGCTTCTCCGGCGCCGACCTGTCCAACCTGGTGAACGAGGCCGCCCTGCTGGCCGCCCGCGCCGGCCGCCGCGTGGTCGGCATGGGCGAGTTCGAGGCCGCCAAGGACAAGGTCATGATGGGCGCCGAGCGCCGGTCCATGGTCATGACCGACCGGGAAAAGAAGCTGACCGCCTATCATGAGGCCGGTCACGCCCTGGTCGGCTTGTTCATGCCGGAAAGCGACCCGCTGCATAAAGTCACCATCGTGCCGCGTGGCCGCGCCCTGGGCGTGACCATGAGCCTGCCCGAGCGGGACAAGTACGCCTATTCCAAGATCGAGCTGGAATCCAAGCTGGCCATGATGTTCGGTGGCCGGGTGGCGGAAGAGCTGATCTTCGGGGCGGAGCAGGTGACCACCGGTGCCGGCAACGACATCCAGCAGGCCACCAACATGGCCCGCCGCATGGTGACCGAGTTCGGCATGAGCGCGCGTCTGGGCCGGGTTCGCTACAACGCCAATGAGCAGGAAGTGTTCCTGGGCCACTCCGTGACCCAGCAGCAGAACATCTCCGAGGCGACCTCCCAGCTGATCGACGAGGAAATCCGTCGCATCATCGAGGAGGCCGAGGGCCATGCCCGCCGCATCCTGACGGAGCACATGGACGACCTGCACAACGTGTCCAACGCCCTGTTGGAATACGAGACGTTGTCGGGCGACGAGGTTCGCGCCCTGTTGCGGGGCGAGAGCATCGTGCGGCCCGAGTCGACCGAGCCGCCCAAGGTGCCGCCGCGCGGCGTCGGCCGCCGCACCTCGGTGCCCACCGCCGGTGGCACCACCAGTGCGGAGCCAGGTCCGTTCTCCCCGGAGCCCCAGCCCGGCACCTGATCCAGGCTAGACCCCGTCGCGAAACCCCCGGCCCCCAGGCGCCGGGGGTTTTGTTTTTTCGGTGGCGGTCTGCGGTGGGGCAGGGCTGTTCCCAGGGCGGGTGACGCCGGCGCGGGCAGGGGACTAGAATCGCGGCGTTGCGTGAGAGGACATTCATGCCATCCGACCTGCCTTCCGTCCCCTTGGACCCGTGGGTGTCCGGGGCCCCCGTTGCCGCCGAAGACGTGTATCTGACCCCCGTGGGCCTGTTGTCCGGCTTGAATGCCCCCGATGGCCAGCCGCTGGCGGGCACGGCCCTGTCCTTCACCCAGGTGGAGGTGGCGGTGCGTCGCCCTGATGCGGTCGCCCGCAAGGTGATGGACCTGCACGACCTGGCGGCTTGGGCGATGGTGGCAGGCGTGGGGCCAGCGCTTGAACGGCGCCTGGCCGCCCTGTCGGCGCCCCGCCCGGCCTTCGCCGGCCTGGACCTTTCCCGCCCCCTGGTCATGGGCATCGTCAACGTCACGCCCGACAGCTTTTCCGACGGCGGTGACTATGCCGCGGCCGATGCCGCCATCGCCCATGGCCGGGCGCTGATGGCGGCGGGCGCCGACATCCTGGATATCGGTGGGGAGAGCACCCGCCCCGGCGCCGCCCCGGTGTCGCCGGCGGAGGAGGCCGCGCGCGTCGTGCCCGTCATCCGCGCGCTGGCGGCGGCGGGGGCGACCCTCTCCGTCGATACCCGCCATGCCCCGGTCATGGCGGCGGCGCTGGACGCCGGCGCCCATATCATCAATGACATCAGCGCGCTGGAGGGTGATCCCGACAGTCTGGCCCTGGTGGCCGCGCGCGGCTGCCCGGTCGTGCTCATGCATATGCAGGGCGATCCCCGGACCATGCAGCTGGAGCCGCGCTACACCGACGCCGCCCTGGACGTGATGGATTACCTGATGGCGCGGGTGGAGGCGTGCGTGGCCGCCGGCATCCCGCGCGGGCGCATCGCCATCGACCCCGGCATCGGCTTCGGCAAGACGGTGGCGCATAATCTGGACATTCTGCGCCACACGGCGCTCTATCATGGCACCGGCTGCGCCCTGCTGGTGGGGCTCTCGCGCAAGCGCTTCCTGGCGGCCCTGTCGCGGGGGGAGGCGCCCAAGGATCGGCTGGCGGGGTCGCTGGCTGGCGGCCTTGCCTGCCTGGACCGGGGCGCGCATGTCCTGCGGGTGCACGATGTGGCGGAGACGGTGCAGGCGCGGGCCCTGTGGCAGGCGCTGCATGGTCGGGATATCTAGACTTCTGATGGCGTGAAAGACGATGGCGCGTAAACTCTTTGGTACCGATGGCATCCGGGGCACGGCCAATACCGAGCCCATGACGGCGGAAACGGCCCTGAAAGTGGCCATGGCGGCCGCCTTGCAGTTCCGGCGTGGCAATCACCGCCATCTGGTGGTCATCGGCAAGGACACCCGCCTGTCGGGCTATATGCTGGAACCGGCGCTGGTGGCCGGCTTCGTCTCCATGGGCATGGATGTGACCCTGGTGGGCCCCATGCCCACGCCGGCGGTGGCCATGCTGACGCGCTCCTTGCGGGCGGACATGGGCGTCATGATCTCCGCCTCCCACAACCCCTTTTACGATAACGGCATCAAGCTGTTCGGGCCGGACGGCTACAAGCTGTCGGACGAGGTTGAGGCCGCCATCGAGGCGCGCATGATGGAGGGCTTCGCCGGTGATCTGGCCGGCGCCAAGGATTTGGGCCGCGCCCAGCGCCTGGACGACGCCATTGGCCGCTATATCGAGCAGGCCAAGGCCACCTTCCCGCGCGGCCTGCGCCTGGACGGACTGAAGATCGTGGTCGATTGCGCCAATGGCGCCGCCTACAAGGTGGCGCCCAAGGTGCTGTGGGAACTGGGGGCCGAGGTGATCCCCGTCGCTGTCGCGCCCGATGGCTTCAACATCAACAAGGACTGCGGCGCCACGGCGCCCAAGGCGATGCGGGAGGCCGTGGTGGCCCATGGCGCCCACCTGGGCATCGCCCTGGACGGTGACGCCGACCGCCTGATCCTGGCGGACGAAACCGGCACCCAGATCGACGGCGACCAGGTCATGGCCCTGATCGGCTGCGCCTGTGCCGATGCCGGCACCCTGCGCGGCGGCGGTGTCGTGGCCACGGTCATGTCCAACCTGGGCCTGGAACTGCACCTGAAGGGCCGGGGCCTGAGCCTGGCCCGCACCCCCGTGGGCGACCGTTACGTGGTGGAGCATATGCGCGAGCATGGCTTCAACGTGGGCGGCGAACAATCCGGCCACATCGTCCTGTCCGACCATGGCACCACCGGCGATGGCTTGGTGGCGGCCTTGCAGGTGCTGGCGGTCATCCAGCAGTCGGGCAAGCCGGCGTCGGAGGTGCTGCGCGTCTTCCAGGCGCTGCCCCAGGTGCTGAAGAACGTGCGCTTCGATCCGGCAGGCGGGGCCACCCCCCTGGCCGCCGCCAGCGTCCAGGACGCCATCCGGGCCGGCGAGGCGCGGCTGGGCGCCACCGGCCGGGTGCTGATCCGCAAGTCGGGTACAGAGCCGCTGATCCGCGTCATGGCCGAGGGCGATGACCAGGGCCTGGTGACGGCGGTGGTGGACGACATCGTCGCCGCCATCAAGGACGTGGCGCCGGCGCCGGCCGCCAAGGTGGCGGAATAAGACCATGCGCGGCCGCGTCCTGATCGTCGCCGGGTCCGACAGCGGCGGCGGTGCCGGCATTCAGGCGGACATAAAGTCGGTCACGGCCCTGGGCGGCTATGCCATGACGGCGGTGGCCGCCCTGACGGCGCAGGACACCCACGGTGTCCGGTCCGTCATGCCCGTCCCGCCGGACTTCATCGCCCTGCAGATGCGGCTGTGCCTGGCCGACATCGGCGCCGACGCGGTGAAGACCGGCATGCTGGCATCGGCCGAGGTCATCGAGACGGTGGCCGAGGTGCTGAGCGAGGTGGGCGTGCCCGCCCTGGTGGTCGATCCGGTGATGGCGGCCAAGGGCGGCCAGCGCCTGCTGGAAGACCGTGCCCTGTCGGTGGCCATCGAGCGCCTGCTGCCCATCACCACCCTGCTGACCCCCAACACGGTCGAGGCCGCCGCCCTGACCGGCCTGCCCCCGGAGAGTTTCGAGGGGGACAGCCTGGGCGGCATGCGCCGGGCGGCCGACCGTCTGCTGGAGTTCGGCGCCCAGGCCGTGCTGGTCAAGGGCGGCCATCGCGCCGGTCCCGTGGTGACCGATTTGTTGGTCACCCGGGGTGGGGAGCATAGTTATACCGCTCCCCGCGTTGAGACGGTCCACACCCACGGCACCGGCTGCACGCTGGCGTCGTCCATCGCCTGCGGCCTGGCCCAGGGTTTGGAGTTGCCCCAGGCGGTGGCCCGGGCGCACGCCTACGTGCAGGAGGCCATCCGCACGGCCCCCGGCTTCGGTGGCGGCCACGGCCCCCTGAACCACGCGCACACCGTCCGGCCCTTCCCGTAAGGCGCTTCAGACGAAACTCTCGCCCATCGCCGCCGGCTCCGCCAGCAGGGCGGCCACGGTGCGCAGGCCCTGTTCCAGCAAGTCCGTCCGCTCCACCCCGCCGATGCAGACGCGCACGGCATGCGGCGTGTCCCCCCGGGCCACGGCGAAGGCGTCGGCCGGCGTGACGCGCACGCCCCGGGCCAGCAGCGCGCGGGCGAAGTCCTCCCGCCGCCAGGGCTCGGGCAGGTTCAGCCACAGGTGGGGGCAGGCGGTGTCGGAGGTGGCGCCGGGTATCAGGCGGCGCGCCTGGGCCTGGCGTTCCGCCACCAGGGCCCGCCGCTGGGTGGCGCTTTCCAGGGCGGCACCCGACAGGATGAATTCCGCCGCCAGTTCCGCGCCCAGGGGATTGACGCCCAGCAGGGTGGCGCGCAGCAGGGTGCGCACCCGGTCCATCAGGGGCGGCGGGCACAGCAGGAAGCCGGTGCGCAGGCCGGGCATCAGGTTCTTCGATAGGCTGGTCAGGAACAGCACCCGCTCCGGGTCCAGCGCCGCCAGGGGCTGCAGGTCCGGGCCATCGGCCAGGAAGCCGTAGACATCATCCTCCACCACCCGGATGCCCGCACGGCGGCAGGTGGCCATCACCGCCCGTCGCCGCTCCGCCCCTTGCGTCACCGTGGTGGGGTTGTGCAGCCGGGGCATGCAATAGAGGGCGTGGGCGCCATGCGCGTCCGCCGCCTGTTCCAGCGCGTCGGGCAGCAGCCCCTCGCCATCCATGGCCACCGGCACCAGCCGCAGATCCAGCAGGCCCGCCAGCGGCTTCACCGCCGGATAGGACAGTTGCTCCACCAGCAGGCTATCGCCCGGCCGGGTGATGGCGGCCAGGGCCAGGTGCATGGCGTTCTGTCCCCCGGCGGTGGGCAGCACACGGGCCGGGTCGACGGCCAACCCGGTGGTCTGTTCGATCCACAGGGCGCCCGCTTGGCGATGACGGGCGCTGCCGTTCACGGGCGGATAGTGCATCAGGCCCGACAGATCGTTGCGCTCCGCCAGGGAGGCCAGGGCCCGGCGCAAGCGGTCCTCGTTGGGGTGTTGGGTCAAGGCGTTCACCGACAGATCGATGATGCCGCTGTCGTCCCCGGGCGCCTCCGCCGGGCGGGGGTCGCGCACGAAGGTGCCGCGCCCCACCTCGCCGCCGATCAGGCCGCCGCGTTCCGCCTCGGCATAGGCGCGGGTGACGGTGCCCACGGTCACGCCCAGGCGCCAGGCCAGGTCACGGTGGGTGGGCAGCTTGGCGCCGATGGGCAGCGCGCCGCTGTCGATGTCGTCCCGCAAGGCGGCGGCGATGGCGCGATAGCGCGGCCCAGGACGCTGACTGATGTCGGGTAGCCAGCGCGGCTGTTTCTCCATCATTGTCATGGCGACAATATCCACATTGATGGGAGTAATGTCCCTGTTCTATTCCGGGATTGTGCCTATTGTCATCTGCCTTCATACGGAGACAGGGCCATCCCCGCAAAGGAGTGTCATCGCCATGCGCCTGCCCATCTATCAGATCGACGCCTTCACCAGCGCCGTGTTCAGCGGCAACCCCGCCGCGGTCGTGCCTTTGGAAGCCTGGTTGCCGGCCGCGCAGATGCAGGCCATCGCGGCGGAGAACAATCTGTCGGAAACCGCCTTCGCCGTGCCGCCGGGTGACGCCGACGGGGGCGCCTGGGGTTTGCGCTGGTTCACGCCCGAGGTGGAGGTCGACCTGTGCGGCCACGCCACCCTGGCGACGGCGCATCTGATCATGAACATCCTCCAGCCTGGGAAGGAACGGGTGGTGTTCAGCACCCAGAAGGCGGGCTTGCTGACCGTGACACGGGGGGAGGAGGGCCGGTTGACCCTGGACTTCCCCACCCGGGCCCCCCAGGTGCCGGATACGGTTCATCCCGGCTTGGTGACCGCCTTGGGCGGTCCGGCGCCCGCCGCCATCCTGGCCGCGCGGGACTATCTGGTGGTATACGACCATGCCGCCGATGTGCGGGCGCTGACGCCCGATGCGGCCGGGCTCATGGGCATCGACCGTTTCGCGGTTATCGTCACGGCCCCGGGCGACGAACCGGGCGTGGACTTCGTGTCCCGCTTCTTCGCCCCGGCCAAGGGTGTGCTGGAGGACCCGGTCACTGGCTCCGCGCATTGCACCCTGATCCCCTACTGGGCGGAACGGTTGGGTGTTGACCGCCTGTCCGCCCGGCAGGTGTCGCGCCGGGGTGGGGCGCTGGCCTGCCGGCTGGTGGGCGACCGCGTGCATATCAGCGGCGACGCGGTGCTGTTCCTGGAAGGACACATCCACATCTGATGCACGGCATCGGGTGCCGGTGCCTGGCCATCGCTGGGCGCCGACGGGGCCTATGCCGTTCAGCCGATTGATCCCGACCATGCCTTTTGGGGAGGATGCGGCCCTGCCTCGGAGTCGGAAGGGGTATGACACCGGTTGGTCTGCCCCCATCCGGCGAGTCGGCCCTTCCGCTCCGGGCTAGCCCAACCCGGGGTGGCGTTCGCCGATGATTTACCCTGGTATGCCGCTCCCGGAAGTGGTGGTTGCGGACATTACCGTTTACCCGGCCCGTTGGATGCGGGATGATGGGGCCACGCAGTTATAAAATTGGGCGTTTAAGCTGTATTAATCATACGGCCGCGCCCCGCTATTGGTCGGAGCCAGGGTCCCAGTGGAAAGGCAACAGCATCTGGTCGGAACGGTGAAAACCGCGTTCGAGCTGCACAGCCTGCACAATGACCAGTGGCTTCTGGTCAAGGAAGGGCCCGATCTGCGGCAGATCGAGCCGGCCGCCGCCCTGCTCATCGACCGCAAGGAGGTCGACGGCGTGCGCATCGTCCGGCGCCGTGACTATCTGGACCACGACTTCAAAAGCCATATCACGGTGCGCAAGCGCCTGCGCCCCGGCGTGGCGGAGACGGACCCGCTGCAGATCGCCAACCCCGGCCGTGACGCCTCCTGGTGTGACAAGCCGGAGGATTTCACCGGGGACATCCAGCGCCAGGTCATCCGGGGCCTGTTCGCCCGCTACTTGGATGAGAACCGGCTGACCCCGCTGGAAGTGCTGTATTACGAGGTGGCGGCGCGGGCTCTGGATAACGCCGGCACCCTGGTGCAGGGCGCCCTGCAACGCCTGGCCAGCCAGCAGGTGCGCGGCAGTCAGCAGACCGCCGTGTCGCGCATGAAGGAACTGATGGCCATGGTGGATGACGGCCTCAGCCGTCTGGTGGCCAAGGCCAAGGGCAACCCTGTGCCGCCGCTGGCGCCGGGCGGCCTGAAGGCGCTGTCGGAAAAGCTGGCCGCCGGCGGGGCCGACCCCATGCCCGGCCTTTACCGCGCCACCGCCGCCTATCTGGCGGGCACCAAGACCTGGATGGAAAAGCTGGACCGGCTGTTCCGGCTGTTCACACCCGACCTGACCGTGCGCGAGATGCGCATCATCGACAGCATCGCGGCGGAGATCATGGGCTCCTCCCTGGCGCTGCGGGAACTGGTGGGGAAGGAGGCCGATCGCATCGAACTGGTGCTGAACGCCATCAACCTCTATGTCGGCAAGTTGGGCAAGGTGGAAATGGACGCCGGCGGCAGCCATCCGCCGGGCGTCATCGCCCTGTCCGAATTGCTGGCCCAGGGCGTGCTGCCCCGCACCCTCGCGGAACTGCGCCTGGGTCTGCTGCGCCATCTGCATGCGCGCCTGCCTTTCCATGGCGAGCGGCACATCCAGGATGAACTGCGCGCCCTGGTCCGCATCCAGGACCATCTCAAGGTCACGGCGCCGTCCCTGGTGAATGACGAGGAAATCCAGGAAGCCATCGCGCTGCGCGCCGATAAGCTGATCCAGCCCGAAGCCATGGCCGACGTCATGGCCATGGCGCGCGGCACGTACGCCAAGATCAATCTGGTGCTGAGCCTGGTGAACATGGCGCCGGGACGGCAGGCCCGGGCCAAGCTGGCGCCCTATTTGCGCTCGCTCATCGTGCCAGACGACATCGTCTGGGACATGGGCTGCCAGAACCGGCGCATGGACATCATCCCGCCCTTGAGCGAATTGGCCGACCGCATCCAGAACGCGGGCCTGCCCGATGCTTCGAAGCGCGAAATCCTGGACATCCTGGACAGCGCCTTGTTCGAGACGGTGCGGACGGACATTGTCGGCAACCAAGCCATGGGCTTCGCCGACCGCATGCTGGCCCTCATCAACACCTGCGGTGGTTTGCCGGAGGGCAGGGCCCGCACCTTCGCCAGCGACACGCTGACCACGGCCCTGCGCCGGCCGGAGTTCATTCTGAACTATCTGGAGCGCTTCGACAGCGCGACGGAACGCCGGGACAACTACTTCAAGCTGTGCGAGACCCTGGCCGCCAGCCGCCTGGTGCCCCCCGCCTTGATTCCCCACGCGGCGGCTTAGTTCCCTGTTTCCTCGAGCGGCGGCCGCGTCCGGTGGGGGCGGGAGGTTGAGGCGCTTGATCACCGGGTAAAGCCGCTGCAGCCGCCTTATCCGAAAGGATGTTTCGCGTTGCATTCGGACATGGCAGCAATGTGTCGTCGCCATGTCGTCATGATTGACGTTCTTGCGCGGCGCCCATAAGGTCCGCAGCGGGACACGCCTCCCCAACGAGGCGCAACTATTCTGCAAGGAATAGCATCATGACCGTACCGCCGAAGCCCGAGAGCCGGCCGTCGAATCCGAATTTCTCCTCTGGTCCTTGCGCGAAGCGTCCGGGTTGGACGCTGGAAGCCTTGAAGGGCGCCCTGGTGGGCCGCTCGCACCGGTCCAAGCCCGGCAAGGCCAAGCTGCAAGAGGTCATCGACCGCAGCCGCGCCCTGCTGAACATCCCGGCTGATTACCGCATCGGTATCGTCCCGGCCTCCGACACCGGCGCCGTGGAAATGGCCCTGTGGTCCCTGTTGGGCGCCCGTGGCGTCGACATGGTCGCCTGGGAAAGCTTCGGCAAGGATTGGGTGACCGACGTCGTGAAGCAGCTGAAGCTGGCCGACGCCCGCACCTTCACCGCCGGCTACGGCAAGCTGCCGGACCTGACGCAGGTCGATTTCAAGAACGACGTGGTCTTCACCTGGAACGGCACCACCTCCGGTGTGCGGGTGCCCGATGGTGAGTGGATCGCGGCCGACCGCGAAGGCCTGACCATCTGCGACGCGACCTCCGCCGCGTTCGCCATGGATCTGCCCTGGGACAAGCTGGATGTGGTCACCTGGTCCTGGCAGAAGGTGCTGGGCGGTGAGGCGGCGCACGGCATGCTGGTGCTGAGCCCCCGCGCCGTCGCCCGCCTGGAAAGCTACAAGCCGGCCTGGCCGCTGCCCAAGATTTTCCGCATGACCAAGGACGGCAAGATCGTCGAAGGCATCTTCAAGGGCGAAACCATCAACACCCCCTCGATGCTGGCGGTGGAAGACGCCCTGGACGGCCTGCGCTGGGCCGAGGCCGTGGGCGGCTTGAAGGGCCTGATCGAGCGCTCCGAAAGCAACCTGGCCGCCGTGGCCGATTGGGTTGCCGCCGGCACCACCGCGGCCTTCCTGGCCGAGGTGCCCGCCACCCGCTCCTGCACCTCCATCTGCCTGAAGTTCGCCGATCCGAAGCTGGCCGGCCAGACGCCGGAAATCCAGGCCGAAGTGGCGAAGAAGGTGGCGTCCCTACTGGAAAAGGAAGGCGTGGCGCTGGACGCCGGCGCCTACCGCGACGCCCCCCCGGGCCTGCGCATTTGGGGCGGCGCCACGGTGGAGCGGTCGGACATCCAGGCGCTGCTGCCCTGGATCGACTGGGCCTATGCCACGGTCGCGGCCGAACTGGTCGCCTGAAGCGCGCCTTTAGCGTCTTAACGCCTATTCCCGAGACATAACGGCTTGGCGCCGCCCTGCACCTGGACTCCATCGAGCGGCGGCGCCGACCCATCCTCTAGAAGGATCAGAGAGCCATGCCCAAGGTTCTTATTTCGGACAGCCTGAGCCCCCGCGCCGTCGAGATTTTCAAGGAGCGCGGCGTCGAGGTCGACGTCATCACCGGCCTGAAGCCCGATGAGCTGAAGGCCATCATCGGCAAGTACGATGGCCTGGCCATCCGCTCGTCCACCAAGGTCACCAAGGAAGTCCTGGCCGTCGCCACCAACCTGAAGGTGGTCGGCCGCGCCGGCATCGGCGTCGACAATGTGGACGTGCCCGCCGCCACCGCCCATGGCGTGGTGGTCATGAACACCCCGTTCGGCAATTCCATCACCACCGCCGAGCACGCCATCGCCATGATGTTCGCGCTGGCCCGTGAAATCCCGGCCGCCAACACCTCCACCCACGCCGGCAAGTGGGAAAAGAACCGCTTCATGGGCGTCGAGCTGTACGGCAAGACGCTGGGCGTCATCGGCTGCGGCAACATCGGTTCCATCGTCGCCGACCGCGCCGTCGGCCTGAAGATGCGCGTCGTCGCCTTCGACCCCTTCCTGTCGGCCGAGCGCGCCCAGGACCTGGGCGTCGAGAAGGTGGAGCTGGATGAGCTGCTGCGCCGCGCCGACTTCATCACCCTGCACACGCCGCTGACCGACGCCACCCGCAATGTCCTGGACGCCAAGGCCCTGGCCAAGACCAAGCCCGGTGTGCGGATCATCAACTGCGCCCGCGGCGGCCTGATCGTCGAGGCCGACCTGAAGGCGGCGCTGGACAGCGGCCATGTCGCCGGTGCCGCCCTGGATGTGTTCGCTGAAGAGCCGGCCAAGGAAAGCATCCTGTTCGGCAATGAGAAGATCATCTGCACGCCGCACCTGGGCGCCTCCACCACCGAGGCGCAGGAGAACGTGGCCCTGCAGGTGGCCGAGCAGATGTCCGACTTCCTGGTGACCGGCGCCGTGGTCAACGCGCTGAACATGCCGTCGGTCTCCGCCGAAGACGCGCCCAAGCTGAAGCCCTATATGAAGCTGGCCGAGCAGCTGGGCGGCTTCGCCGGCCAGATCACCGAGACCGGCCTGAAGTCGGTGACGGTGGAGTATGAGGGACAGGTCGCCGACCTGAACACCCGTCCGCTGACCGCCATCGTCCTCATGGGCCTGCTGTCGCCGCTGCTGGCGTCAGTCAACATGGTCAACGCCCCCGTGATCGCTCGCGAACGGGACATCAAGGTGGCGGAAACCAAGCGTGAGGAGGCCGCCGACTACCAGACGCTGATTCGCGTGGTGGTGCAGACCGAGCGCGCGACCCGCACCGTGGCCGGTACGTTGTTCGGCGGTGAGAAGCCCCGCATCGTTCAGATCGAGGAAGTGCCGGTCGAAGCCGAACTGAGTGAGCACATGCTGTTCATCCGCAACGAGGACAAGCCCGGCTTCATCGGCAAGCTGGGCACGACCCTGGGCGACGCCGGGGTGAACATCGCCACCTTCCACCTGGGCCGCACCGAGGCCGGCGCCAACGCCATCGCGCTGGTGTCCGTGGACCAGGAGGTCAACGACGCCCTGCTGGAACGCATCCAGGGCCTGCCCAGCGTGGTGCGCGCCAAGGCGCTGCGTTTCCAAGCCTAAGGCCCCGCTGACGGGACCATGGAAAGCCGCCCCGGGCACGACCGCCCGGGGCGGCTTTTCTTTTGGTCCGGTCGTCCATCCCTTGATCATTCCGGCTCCGAACCAAATAAATCGGACCATATGCATATGGTCCGATTTTGTGCGTCCCGGCTCCTGTTCTTCTGTGGTATTAGAAAGCACCGGCTTGGCCGTCCCGGCAGGGATACCCGGCCACCGTTCAGCGACACTCATTCAACCCTCAGGTGCCATCGATGAGCTCCACGCCCACCAGTCTGTCGAAGACCGAGTTGTCCTCCGCCCTCCAGGAAATCAGCCGGGAACTGGAAGGCCTGCGCGCCGAGATCGAGAAGGTGGGCACCGTCGCCCAGCAGATTGACGCCATCGCCAAGCAGACCAACCTGTTGGCGCTGAACGCCACCATCGAGGCGGCGCGCGCGGGTGAGGCCGGCAAGGGTTTCGCCGTCGTGGCCGGTGAAGTGAAGAACCTGTCGGGCCAGACCGCCGCCGCCACCGCGGAAATCTCCGCCGTGCTGCAGAGCCTGACCAAGCGCACCCAGCACCTGGGCCAGCTGGTGGAACGGGCGATCACCTCCGCCTGACAAGGTTCCGAGCGGCCTGGAAAGAGTCGCCCTGTATTCACAGGCCCGCGCCCGGGGACGGTCCCCAGGCGCGGGCCTGTTTCTTTAGCGGCCGCAGATGATTTCTCGGCCGCACCCTTTGCCGGGTAGCCCGAGTGCCCGGCTGACAATTTTGGATAAGGCCGCACCGCCCGCTTTCCCTTATTGGCAACCTTGGCGGTTTGTGACTTATTCTTATGGGGTAGATGGGGGCGGTCGAGAGGACCGGCGCCCTGGCCCTTTGGCCAGCCCACTCACAGATGGCGGGAGAGTACGTGCTGTTCGCGGAGGGACCCCAGGCTGCAGGCCAGCTCGCCCAGCAGGCGATGGATCGCATGCGCGCCGAGGCGGTGGCCCCGCATCCCCACAACTTCACCGTCTGGTACGCTTATTACAGCGGTCGCTATCCGGACCTGATCCGCGCCGTCGATATCATCGCCAGCAATGGCCTGCCTTTCACCGAGGCGCGGTGCGGTGATCTGTACCATAAGTTCTTCGCCGCCGACGGCGAACTCCAGGCGATGCAGGAGATCGGTGACAAGCTGACCGAGGCCCTGGCCGGCATCGCCAGCACCCTGTCCACCGCGGGTAATGATGCCGGCAATTTCGGCGCGGCGCTCAAGACGTTCCAAGGCCAGGCCGAACTGTCGGACACGCTGGCCCAGTTGCGCGGCATCATCCGCGTGATGACGGAGCAGGCGCAGCGTGTCGCCGTGCGTAACCAGTTCCTGCAAACCCAGCTGACCGACAGCGCGCACCAGCTGGAGAATATGCGCCGGGATCTGGATACCGTCCGGCGCGAGGCCATGACCGACGCGCTGACGGAGCTTGCGAACCGCAAGCAGTTCGACCAGGCCCTGCGTGAGGCCGCCGCCGCCGCCATGGAGGATGGGCGCCCGCTGTGCCTGCTGATGATCGACATCGACTTCTTCAAGAAGTTCAATGACAACCATGGCCATGTCGTGGGCGATCAGGTGCTGAAGCTGGTGGGACGCACCCTGAAGGACTCGGTACGCGGCCGGGATACCGCCGCCCGGTTCGGCGGCGAGGAATTCGCCATCGTCATGCCGGAGTGCACCTTGGACGAGGCGCTGGCCTTTGCCGAGAAGACCCGGGCCACCATCGCCAACCGCCGCATCGTGAAGCGCACGTCCGGCGCCCCCATCGGCAATATCACCCTGTCCGTGGGCGTCGCGCTGTATGAGCCGGGCGAATCGCTGGGCCGCTTCATCCAACGCGCGGATGAGGCGCTGTACGTCGCCAAGCATGAAGGCCGCAACCAGGTGCGGGCGCATGTCCACGCGGGCGAGGCGGCGTTTGTCTGAGAGGCCGGCGGGGCCGCCAGCCGATAGGGCATTCTAGGCGCGAAGGCGCGTCCTTACCACTTGCGCTCGGTCTTCATGCCGCCGGCGTTGATGGCATCCAGGAAGGCGCTGCCGGTGGATTTGCGGTCACGGGTGGCGCGCAGCGTGCCGGGCGACCGGGTGGTGGACACCACCTTGACCGCCGCCTCCGTCGCGTCGGTCTGGATTTGCCGGCGCACGTCGGGCTCCAGCGACTCGAACGCTTCCCGGGCGAAGACCAGCGCGTTTTCCGATCGGGTTTCCAGAACCTGGCGCAAGGCGTTGGCCGCCATGAGACATTCCAACCGCTCCGGCCCGGACAGGTCGTCCAGGACATCGGCCAGGATGCCGATCGCTTGCAGCGTCTTGGTATCGTTCAAGCGCAGGTTCATCGGTTCACTCCCCGCTTCGCCGGCCGCCGCCCATACAGCATGGGCCGGACGAAGGGCTTCATCACGTCGACCCTCATCTTTCCACCATATGAACCACTTGTGCAACGGGATAGGTGCTCTGGCTTTCGCCGGGGCGTCCTTCCGGCGGATGGGGTAGCCTGCCCGACCGACCCCACGCGGGGGCAGACGCGGGCGGCGCGTGTGCTATATATGTTCCCATCATGACCGATCTGTTTTCCCGTCTGGACCCGCCAGCGCCGCCCAAGCCCGCCCAGCCTGAAAAGGATGGGCGCCAGGCGGGCGCACCCTTTGCCACGCCCGCCGCCGCCCCCCGTCCGGCGCCAGCGCCACCCCCGCCGCCACCGCCCGGCTGGTCGCCCGCCTATCTCGACGCGCTGAACCCGGCGCAGCGCGAGGCGGTGGAGGCGCTGGACGGTCCCGTCCTGGTGCTGGCCGGTGCCGGCACGGGCAAGACCCGGGCCCTGACCACCCGCCTGGCCCACCTGCTGATGACCCGGCGCGTCAGCCCCTGGAACATCCTGGCCGTCACCTTCACCAACAAGGCGGCGCGCGAAATGCGCGAGCGGGTGGGCGCGCTGATCGGGGGCGATACCGAGGGCTGGTGGATGGGCACCTTCCATGCCCTGGCCGCCCGCATCCTGCGCCGCCATGCCGAGCTGGTGGGCCTGACCTCCAGCTTCACCATTCTGGACACCGACGACCAGCTGCGCCTGCTGAAGCAGCTGATGGAGGCGGAGGGCGTGGACGCCAAGAAGTGGCCGGCCCGCCTGCTGCTGTCGGTCATCGAGCGGTGGAAGGACCGGGCCCTGCCGCCCGACCGCCTGCGCCCCGAGGACGCGGGCGAGGCCGCCGGCGGCAAGGTGCTGAGCCTCTACCGCCAGTATCAGGAACGCCTGCGCACGCTGAACGCCTGCGACTTCGGCGACCTGCTGATGCACAACATCACCCTGTTCCAGGCGCATTCGGACGTGTTGGCGGATTACCACCGCCGCTTCCGCTACATCCTGGTGGACGAGTACCAGGACACCAACGTGGCGCAGTATCTGTGGCTGCGGTTGCTGGCCCAGGGGCATCACAACATCTGCTGCGTCGGCGATGACGACCAGTCCATCTACGGCTGGCGCGGGGCGGAGGTGGGCAACATCCTGCGGTTCGAGCAGGACTTCCCCGGCGCCAAGGTCATCCGCCTGGAACAGAACTACCGCTCCACCGGCCATATCCTGGGCGCCGCCGCCGGCGTCATCGCCCACAACCAGGGCCGCCTGGGCAAGACGCTGTGGACCGAGGCCGAGGGCGGGGAGAAGGTGCGCCTGCGCGGCCTGTGGGATGCCGACAGCGAGGCGCGCTGGGTGGGTGACGAGGTGGAGGCGCTGCAGCGCAAGGGCACGGGCCTGGACCAGATGGCCGTGCTGGTGCGCGCCGGCTTCCAGACCCGCGAGTTCGAAGAGCGTTTCATCACCCTGGGGCTGCCCTATCGCGTGGTGGGTGGCCAGCGTTTCTATGAGCGCCTGGAAATCCGCGACGCCATGGCCTATCTGCGCGTGGTCGCCCAGCCGGCGGACGATCTGGCGTTCGAGCGCATCATCAACACGCCTAAGCGCGGCATCGGCCCGGCCACCATCCAACAGCTGTACCAGACCAGCCGCGCCCTGGGCGTGCCGCTGCTGGAGGCGACCTGGCGCCTGACCGAGACGGATGAGCTGAAGCCCAAGGTGCGCGGCACCCTGCGCGGCCTGGTGGAAGATTTCGCCCGCTGGCGGGCGCAGATGGACACCGTGCGCCACACCGACCTGGCCCAGGCCATCCTGGATGAGAGCGGCTACACCCGCATGTGGCAGGAGGACAAGACGCCGGAGGCGCCGGGCCGCCTGGAAAACCTCAAGGAACTCGTCAACGCCATGGGCGAGTTCGAGAACCTGCTGGGCTTCCTGGAGCATGTCAGCCTGGTGATGGAGAACGCGGAGACGGTGGATTCCGCCCAGGTCTCGCTCATGACCCTGCACGGCGCCAAGGGGCTGGAGTTCAACGTCGTCTTCCTGCCCGGCTGGGAGGAGGGGGTGTTCCCCAGCCAGCGCACCCTGGATGAGAATGGCATCGCCGGGTTGGAGGAGGAGCGGCGCCTGGCCTATGTGGGCATCACCCGGGGCCGCAAGCGCGTCTATATCAGCCACGCCGCCAACCGCCGCATCCACGGCACCTGGTCCACCAGCCTGCCGTCCCGCTTCATCGGCGAACTGCCGGATGAGCACATCACGGTGGAGAACGACCCCGGCCTGACCTCAGGGCATTGGGGCCAGGGGATGGGGGGCCACGGGATGGGCGGCAACGATGGCGGCTACAGCCGGGGTGGGTCGTCCTGGGGGGCTCGCAGCGACAGTTTCAGCGACAGCTTCAACCGCATGGGCCGCCAGGCGCCGGCGGGTAACCGCACCGGCCGCCTGATCGAAGGCACGGCCGTGGACGTTACCCCCCGCGCCCGGCCGGATGCCCCTTTCCGCCCCGGCGCCCGCGTCTTCCACCAGAAGTTCGGCTACGGCGTGGTTAAGGCGGTGGAGAACGACAAGCTGGAAATCTACTTCGAGCATTCCGGCACGAAGAAGGTCATGGACAGCTTCGTCGTGCCGGCCGACCAAGCGGGGAAATAGGGGTCTTTATTGTTCCCTCAGGTGCCGGGCGCCGGCATCCGCGGGCCTGGCTTCCTCAAGCCCGCTCGAACGTTCCTGTCAGGGCGCCCCAGGCCAACACGGTCTGGGGCGTCAGGGCTGCCAGCAGGTCGCCCAGGCTGGGCAGTTCCGGCAGGGCCAGCGGGTGCTCCAGGGCCAGCAGCTGGAAGACATAGCGGTGGGGGCCATGGCCGCGCAGGGGCCTGGGGCCGGCATATCCCACCCGGCCGAACAGGCCCCGGCCCAGGGTGACGCCGTTGCCCACCCGGGGGCACAGTTCGCCCTCATCGAAGGTCTTGCGCGTGGGTGCGATGTCGGTGGCCAGCAGGTGGGTCGCCGGGCGGGGCAGGGGCGCGTCCGGGTCCTGGACCACCAGCACCAGCGCCGCCGTGCCGGTGGGCACCCCTGTCCAGCTCAAGGCGGGCGACAGGTTTTCGCCCAGGCCGCCGCCGGCATGCCGCAGGGGAATGGCGCCGCCCTCGGCGAAGGCGGGGCTGCTTAGGCGCAGGGTGGCGGGCGCATCCTTGACATGGGCGTGGTTGATGACCAGGCGTCCATCGCCGGCGCGCACGCCGCGCAGCAGACGCCCCAGCCAATGGCCGCGGACGGCGGGAACACCGTGGGAGATCCGGCCGGACGGCAAGAACTGGAGGTCGAGGTGCTGGGGGATCAGGGGCAGGCGGCTATCCAGGGTGGTCCTCATGCGGCTCCTCCCGCTGAAGGTCGGCCCGCTGAAGGCCGGATGGCCCCTTCCTGACGCCGCTATCGCGGAACGTGACGGCGGCGGTGGCCCGTGTTATGCGAGGGTAGTCTCGCATAACGGATAGTTGAGGATGTCCTCGCAAAAGTCAACATCCGCCGATACGGCCGTGACCGGCGCCGCCGCGACCGATGTCCTGGACGCTGGCCGGGCGCCCAAGCGGGCGCGGGGGCGCATGCGCGTGGCGGCACTGCTGGACGCGGCCACCCTGGTGTTCGCGGAAAAGGGCTATGACGCCGCCACGATGACCGAAATCGCGGCGCGGTCCAGCACGGCCATCGGCTCCCTCTACCGCTTCTTCCCATCCAAGGAAGCCTTGGCCGAAGGGCTACTGCACCGCTATGGCGAGCGGGCGTCGGCTGGATTGGACGCCATCGCCGCCCGGGCGCACGACATGACGGCGGCCCAGATGGCGGATGCGCTGCTGGATCTGATGATGGCGCTGAAAAGCGAGCGCACGGCCCTGAAGGTGCTGATGGATGCCCGTGTGGACGGCGCCAACCGGCGGCGGTACCTGCTTGGCGTCATCCGTGGCCGTATGGCCGGCGTGCTGTCCGCCCATGCGCCTGGGTTGTCGGCGGACCGGGCCGACCTCCTTTCCATCATGCTGCTGCACCTGATGAAGACCATTCCCGAATTGGCGGAGGAGGCTGAGGCGGCGGCCCTGTTCCAGGAGATGCGGCTGGTGCTCTCCGCCTATCTCACGGCGGCGGTGGCTGGCGGCTGACGGGCCGGGGCCAGCGGCAGAACGCCCCCTGGCGGCCGGGGGGCGGGTTGCTGCTATGGTGGTCATTGCAGGTGCGGTTAGGAAGTCAGGTGGTCATGTCGGCATCAACCCCTTGGGAACGGTTTTCCTGCGGCGAGTCCGTTCCCTGGTTCAACGGCCCCACGCACAGTCATCCGCGCTATGCCTTGGACAGCGTTGCCGGTCGCCATGTCCTGCTTGGCTTCTTCGCCTCCGCCGCGGACGCGGATGGGGCGGCGATGCTGGGCGCCGTGGCCGCGAACCGCGCGCTGTTCGATGATGAGCGGCTGTGCTTCTTCGGTGTCACCACCGATGCCGGGGACGATGCCGCCGGCCGCGTGGCGCCCCAAATCCCGGGCATCCGCTACTTCCTGGATTACGACGCCAGTCTCAGCCGGGGATATGGCGCCGTTGACGCCGACGGGGGGCAGGCCGCCTTCTGGCTGTTGCTGGACCCCACCTTGCGTGTGCTGATGGCGGCGCCAGCGGCGGAGACGGATCGGGTCATGGCGGCGTTGGCGTCGCTGCCGCCGTCGGCCCTGCATGCGGGGGTTGAGGTGCAGGCGCCCGTGCTGGTGGTTCCCCGGGTTTTCGAGCCGGATTTCTGCCGTGTGCTGATCGCCCTGCATGAGCGGCACGGCGGCCTGGATTCCGGTGTGATGAACGAGGTCGACGGCCGCCTGGTGGGCGTCTACGACTATGAGCGCAAACGTCGCCGCGACTATTTCATGGAAGAACAGGCGGTGTGCCAGGCCGCGACTGAGCGCATCGCCCGGCGCCTGCTGCCCCAGGTGCGCCAGGCCTTCGCGTTCGAGGCCACCCGCATGGAGCGGCACGTCGTCGCCTGTTACGACGCGGCGGAGGGGGGGCATTTCCGGGCCCATCGCGACAACACCGCCGCCGGCACGGCCCATCGCCGCTTCGCCGTCACCGTGAACCTGAACGCGGAAGAATATGAGGGGGGCGACCTGCGCTTTCCCGAGTTCAGCCCCCACACCTACCGTGCCCCCACCGGCGGTGCCGTGGTTTTCTCCTGCAGCCTGCTGCACGAGGCCATGGCCGTCACCCGGGGACGCCGCTACGCCTATCTGCCCTTCCTGTTCGATGAGGCGGGGGAGCGGCAGCGGCAGGAGTATCAGGCGCGGGTGGCCCAGGCCGCCGACCAACAGGGTTAGGGCGCGCTCTCAGTCTCAAAACTATCCAGGGCCCTGTCCACCGCCGCCACGACGGCGGCCCAGTCACCGGGGGTGGGCTGGCGGAACAGCCGCACGGACGGGTACCACGGACTGTCATCGCGGTTCTCCAGCCAGCGCCACTCCGCCACATGGGGCAGCAACAACCAGGTGGGCCGCCCCAAGGCGCCCGCCAGATGGGCGACGGCCGTATCCACGGTGATGATGAGGTCCAGGGCGCTGATGGCCGCCGCTGTTTCGGCGAAGTCCGTCAGATCCCGCCCCAGGGATATGAGCCCGGTGACGGGCCCGCCGTCTTTTTGCAGGCTGTGCCACGCGACGTCCGTTCGGCGCGGCAGTAGGCTAAGGGCGCTCGGGGGCAGGGAGCGCCGCCGGTCGTTCCAGTGGCTGGGGCTACCCTGCCACACCACCCCGGCAGCCAGGCGCTTGCCGTCGCGGCCTTCCATGATGCGCCCGGCCCATCGGCGGCGGCTGTCTTCCGGGGCCTGTAAATAAGGGATCGGTCCGCCAGGCAGCGTTTCCAGGGTGACGCCCAGACACCCCGGCAGGCTCATCATCGGCAGGTGCGCATCGGCGGGGGGCAGGCCGGAGACGCCGGGGAAATCAGGTGCCAGGGGCAACAGGGTAGGCGCTCTATCCAGCTCCAGGGGTGCCAGGCTGGCCTCGATCAGGCGGATCAACTCCGGCCGCGTCTCCAGCACCAGGCGGGCATTGGCCTGCCGTGCCGCGGGCGCCAGGAAGCGCAGCATTTGCAGGGTGTCGCCCCAGCCTTGCTCGGAATGGATGAGCAGGATGCCGCCGCCCAGATCCTGTCCTTGCCAGAGTGGGGCCGTGAAAGCCCGGCGCTGGGTCGCCAGGCGGCTGCTTCCCCGCCATCGCCATTCGTATTCCTGCCAGCCCTCGGTTAGGCGCCCCAGCTTCAGCAGGGCCTGGGAGCGATTCCAATGGAGCTTGGCGTCATCGGGGGTCAGGGCCAGTCCGCTGTCGTAGGCGGCGAGGGCGCCCGCGCTGTCCCCCGCTAAATCCAGGACGACGCCCAGGTTGACCCAGGCCGCCTGATGGCGGGGGGACAGGGTCACCGCTTGGCGATAGGCGCGGATGGCGGCCGGCAGATCGTCCAATCCCTCGTGGACCTTGCCCAGGTTATGCCAGAAGTCCGCGCTGTCAGGCGCCAGCGTCACCGCCCGCTCCAGGCACCGCAAGGCCCCCTGCAGGTCGCCCTGTTCCGTCAGACAGATGCCCAGGTTGCTGTAGGCGCTGCCCCGGTCGGGGCTGGCGCCGATGGCCAGGCGGTGATGCTCCGCCGCTTCGGCGAGGTGGCCCAGGGCCCGCAGCGCCACCCCCCGGTTATCCAGCAACTGCGCATCGCGGGGGGCGAGGGCCAGTCCCACCTGGAACAGTTGGTCGGCCTTGGCGGCGTCTCCGCGGGTCAGGTGCAGGGCGGCCAGGTTGCTGATCGCGTCGCGATGTTCCGGCTGGTCGGGATGGGTCCGGTCGATCAGGCGTTGGTAAGTTGCCGCCGCCGTCGCCAGATCCCCGGCGCGATGGGCGATCAGCGCCGTCCTGAACAGGGTGGCCGGAGCCTGGGTGTGGGGCGCGGACATTTGCGGCCAGTGGTTGCCATATTTGAGATGATATGAATCGGTCGCGCGGATCAATGCAAGCCCATTGCCCAGGCCAGGACGCCGGCCGCCCGTAACGCACTGGTTACAAACCATCGCGCGCCGTGCTTCCAAGTGCCTGATATAAGGGGCGTAATCTGCGGGCCGCCTCTCGCTGGCCCGCCCGTGCCCATGTGGGCCGTGAACATTGGGGGCTCTGCTTGATGTCGGGCAATATCACTCAACACCACGCCAAATTGCGCCGCGCCGTGTTGGCGGCGGCGTCGGCCGTTTCCCTGCTGGCGCTGGCCGTGCCGGCGCGCGCCGCGGACGATCCCAAGGTCGACACCAAGTATATCTGGGACCTGAGCGACTATTACAAGTCGACGGCCGACTGGGACGCGGCGCGGGCCAGGATCAAGGCGGAACTGCCGGGCCTGGCCAAGTACAAGGGCACGCTGGCCCAGGGCCCCGCCGCCACCCTGGCGGCGCTGGAGGCCATTTCCCACGTCAATCATGAGCTGGAGCAGGTGGGCACCTACGCCAGCACCATCGCCAACACCGATACGCGCGACGCCGCGGCGCAGGAGCGTGACGGCCTGGCGCAGGATCTGGCGGGCGAGGTGTCGGCCGCCACCGCCTGGCTGTCGCCGGAAATCCAGGACCTGGGGGCCGCCAAGATCGATGCCTACCTGCGGGCCGAGCCCAAGCTGGCCAAGTTCGGTTTCGGCTTGCACGACGCCCTGCGCCTGAAACCCCACACCCTGGGGGCGGAGGCGGAGGGTGTGCTGGCGGCGCTGGGCCCGGCGCTGGGCGGTGGTGGCACCACCTACAACCTGCTGGCCAACGCCGACATCGACTGGCCCACCATCACCCTGCCGAACGGCAAGTCGGTGAAGCTGACCCAGGCCAATTACCAGAAGTACCGGGAAGACCCGGACCGCGCCGTGCGCAAGGCCGTGTTCGACGCCTTCTGGACCAAATTCGGCCAGTACGCCAACACCATGGGTTCCACCCTGGGCAATACGGTCCAGGGCGACGTCATCCAGTCCAAGCTGCGCCATTACCCGTCGGCGGTGGCGGCGTCCCTGTCCAGCAACGACATTCCCGAAGCGGTCTATCGCACCCTGGTGCAGGAGGCCAACAAGGGCCTGCCGACGCTGCACCGCTATTTCAAGCTGCGGCAGCGCATGCTGAACCTACCCGACCTGCACTATTACGACATCTATCCGCCCCTGGTGCAGTCGGACGCCAAGTTCCCCATCCAGGAGGGGGAGAAGCTGGTGCTGGCGGCGGTGAAGCCGCTGGGTGAGGAGTACCAGAAGGCCCTGGCGGACGGCTTCAGCCACCGCTGGATGCACGCCTACCCGCAGGAGGGCAAGCAGTCCGGCGCCTACCAGACCGGTGTCTACGGCCTGCATCCGGTGGTCTTCCTGAACTATCAGGACAATTACAACTCCGTCTCCACGCTGGCCCATGAGTGGGGCCACGCCATGCACACCACCTTCGCCAATCGCAGCCAGCCTTATGAACTGGCGGGCTATTCGCTGTTCATGGCGGAGATCGCGTCGACGGCCAACGAGTTCCTGCTGTCCGACTACATGCTGGCCAACGCCAAGACACGCCAGGAAAAGCTGCTGTACCTGGGCAATGAGCTGGAGACCATCCGCGGCACCTTCTTCCGCCAGACCATGTTCGCCGAGTTCGAACTGCGGGTGCATGACGCGGTGGAGAAGGGCGAGCCCATGTCGGGCAAGCGCATGACGGAGATCTACCTGGATCTCCTGCGCAAATATCACGGCGCCGACCAGGGCGTGATGCAGATCGACCCGGTGTACGCGGCGGAATGGGCCTTCATTCCTCACTTCTACCGGCCGTTCTACGTCTACCAGTACGCCACCTCCATCTCCGCCTCCGCCTATTTCACGGAGAAGATCCGCGACGGCGGGCCGGCGGCGCGCGACACCTACCTGGCGGCGCTGAAGGCCGGCGGGTCGGACTATCCGGTCGACGTGCTGAAAAAGGCCGGCCTGGACATGGCCTCGCCGGCGCCCTACCAAGCGCTGGTGCGGCGCATGGACACCGTCATCACCGAGATGGAACGGTTGCTGGATCAGAAGGACTGATTTCCTTCACAGGCGAATCAGCACCGTTTATAGAGGATGCGCAGGTTCCGGCGGGGCAGCTCGCCGGAACCTTTTCCCATGGGCTTCATGATTTTTGCGGGGAGTGTCGGTGATGTCGGGCATGTGGCGGGTCGCACTGACGGTGCATGAGGACGTGGTGCAGAACTTCGCCCAGGTTTTGGAGAGCCATGTTGACGCCGTGTCCACCTTCGAGCTGGAGGAGGGCGGCAACTGGCTGATCGAGGGCACCAGCCATGGCGAACCCGACCAGTCCCGCCTGGTGGCCCGTGTCACTGTCCTGGCCATGGCCCTGGGGGTTCCCCAGCCGCAGATCGAGGTGGAGCCGCTGGCCCCCATCGACTGGGTCACCCAGACCTACCTCAGCTTCCCGCCCATCCGCGCCGGCCGCTTCTTCGTCCACGGCAGCCACCACAAGAAGCCGGTGCCTGCCGGCTGCATCGGCCTGTTGATCGAGGCCGCGATGGCCTTCGGTTCCGGTGAGCACGCCACCACCCAGGGCTGCCTGCGGGCGCTCAGCGATCTCAACAAGTCCATGCCCGTGACCCGGGCGCTGGACATGGGCTGTGGCTCCGGCATCCTGGCCTTCGCCATCGCCAAGCTGTGGCACGCCCCGGTGGCGGCGGTGGACATCGACGCCCTGTCCATCATGATCGCGGCCGAGAACGCCCGCCTGAACAAGGTGGACAAGCTGGTGACCTGCCGCGGTGGCGACGGCTATCGCACCCCCATCGTACGGCAGAAGGGCCCCTATGACCTGATCGTCGCCAACATCCTGGCGCGACCCCTGGCCCGCATGGCGCCGCAGCTGCGCCGCAACCTGCGCCGGGGGGGCGTCGCCGTGCTGTCTGGCCTGCTGGCCCGGCAGGAAAAGCTGGTGATCGCCGCCCACCGCCGCCAGGGCCTGAAGCTGGTGCGCCGGTATCAGATCGGTGAGTGGAACACGCTGGTGATGAAGGGCTGACAACCGCCCTTCCGGATGGCGTTTTCCCTTCTGTAAATTCATGTAACCAGACTGTAAACGCGGCAGACAGGCCCGGGGTCGGGGCGTATCACGAAGTCCGATGGTGACCGGTCGCCCTTGCTGGGACGACCGGTTCCCGCGAATACGGCATCGGGCGACCGGCGCCGGTAAGTCGCGGCGGGGGTCTTCTCCCCGCGTTGGTCCCCGCCGCGACGCTTCCTCTCCCCACCAAAAAATTTGATGACGTCAAAAGCCTCGCCTACACTGGCGAAATCGGGCTTGGGGACTGCCCTTGCGTGCGATCGTGCCGCGTCCTAGGTTCGTCCCCCAAATCAATCGGCCGCCCGCTTGCCGGTCTTGAGAGAGGCGTCTTACCCGTGGATAGCACCCATATTCCCCCCGCCGCCGTCCCCTATCGTGGCGATGCCGAACTGGCCCGCCTGCTGAAGGCCGCTGGCATCGACCGTGACGTCGCTGGGGTAAGGGAGTTGCTGCGCGGCGTACGGGCGGCGCCGGAGGATGTGGACCCCGCGCATTTCCTGTCCCTGTTCGGCGCCGATTTGCCGGATGAGCTGGCGGCGCAGCTGACGGCGCTGAAGTCGCTGATCGAGGCGCCGCCCCCGCCGCAGGTGGGAGATGTCGCCGCCCGGGTGGCGGCGCTGCGCGGCGAATTGGTCCGCGCCGATTTGGACGGTTTCATCATTCCCCGGGCCGATGAATACCAGGGGGAATACGTGCCGGCGCGCGGTGAGCGCCTGGCCTGGATCACCGGCTTCACCGGTTCGGCTGGCGTGGCCGTGGTGCTGCGCGACCGCGCCGCCATTTTCGTCGACGGCCGCTATACCCTGCAGGCCCAGGCCCAGGTCTCCGGCAGCCTGTATGAGCGCCACCACCTGACCGAGACCTTCCATGGCGACTGGATCGCCGGCGTGGTCCGGCAGGGCGGGCGCATCGGCTATGATCCGTGGTTGCACACCGTGGGCTGGATCGAGCGCATGAAGACGGCGCTGGCCCGCGCCGGCGCCACGCTGGTGGCGGTGGACACCAATCCGCTGGACGCCATCTGGCATGACCGCCCCTCCGCCCCGCTGGGGCCGGTGGTCGCCCACGCCCTGGCCCATGCCGGCCAGTCCTCCGCCGACAAGCGGGCGGAGATCGCGGCCGAGCTGAAGCGCAATGGCGAGCTGGCCGCCGTGCTGACCCAGCCGGATGGTATCGCCTGGCTGCTGAACATCCGGGGCGGCGACGTGCCCAACACGCCCCTGCCGCTGTCCTATGCCCTGTTGACCAACGATGGCGATGTCGACCTGTTCATCGACAACCGCAAGCTGGTTCCGGGGCTGGAGGTCCACCTGGGCAACCAGGTTTCCGTCCGCAAGCCGGAGGAGCTGCGCGGCGCCCTGGAGGCCCTGGGCGCCACCGGCGGCAAGGTGCGCGTCGATCCCGTCTGGACCGCGTCCTGGGTGTTCGACCGTCTGACCGAGGCCGGTGCCCAGGTGGTAAAGGAGCGCGACCCCACGGTCTTCCGCAAGGCGGCCAAGAACACTGTGGAGATCGCGGGCTCCCGCGCCGCCCATGTCCGTGACGGTGTCGCCGTCATCCGCTTCCTGCACTGGCTCAGCGGGGCCGCCGCCGGCGGCACGCTGACCGAGATCGACGCGTCGGACCGCCTGTTCGATTTCCGCAAGGAACAGCCGCTGTTCCGGGGCACCAGCTTCGACAGCATTTCCGGCGCCGGGCCCAACGGCGCCATCGTCCATTACCGCGCGGCCCCCGAAACCAACCGCGTGCTGGAAAAGGACAGCGTCTACCTGATCGACAGCGGCGGGCAGTACCTGGACGGCACCACCGACATCACCCGCACGGTCGCCATCGGCACGCCCCCGGCGGAGGCCAAACGCCACTTCACCCTGGTGCTGAAGGGCCATATCGCGCTGGCCACCCTGCGCTTCCCCAAGGGCACCACCGGGTCGCAGATCGACATCCTGGCCCGCCAGTTCCTGTGGACCCAGGGCCTGGATTACGACCATGGCACCGGCCACGGCGTGGGCAGCTTCCTCTCGGTGCATGAGGAATCGGCCCGTATCGCCAAGGTGCCGAACACCGTGGCCCTGGTCCCGGGCATGATCCTGTCGAACGAGCCCGGCTACTACCGCGCCGGCGCCTACGGCATCCGCATCGAGAACCTGGTGCTGGTGCAGGCCGCCACCGCCATCCCCGGCGGTGACCTGCCCATGATGGCGTTCGAGTCCCTGACCCTGGCGCCCATCGACCGCAACCTGATCGAGCCGTCGCTGCTGAATGATGCCGAGAAGGCCTGGCTGAACGCCTATCACGCCCGCGTGGCGGAAAAGGTGGGGCCGCACCTGGAGGCGGACGCCGCCGCCTGGCTGGCCGCGGCCACGGCGCCGATCTGAGCATTGGGGACGCCGGCGGGTTTGCGGGCCCGCCGGTATCCTTTAAGCTGTCGTTCTCATGATAGGGGGAACGGCAGTGGATCGGCGTTCATTCCTGGCGGCGGCGGGCACCGCCGCCGTCATCGCGTCCTCGGCTCCGGCGGTGGCGGGCGGCCCGGACCCGGTCAAGCCCTCCCTGGTGCGCCCCCCGATGTTGCGGCCCCCCATGTTCCGGCATGGCGACACGGTAGGCGTGCTGGACCTCAGCACCGCCGTTTATGATCCCGCCGTCGCCGACCGCGTCACCGCCGTCATCCAGGCGCTGGGCCTGGTGCCGGTGCTGTCCCCGCATCTGCTGGACCGCTCGCGCGCCTTCACCGCGTCTGTCCAGGAGCGGTTGTCCGACCTGCATGGCTTCGTCGCCGACCCGGCCATCCGGGGCGTCTTCTGCGCCCGGGGCGGCTATGGCGTCAGCGAGATCGTGGACCGTGTGGATTACGACCTGATCCGCCGCCACCCCAAGGTCTTCTTAGGATTCAGCGACCCGACGCTGCTCCACCTGGCCATCGCGCGCCAGGCGGGGCTGGTCACCTTCCACGGCCGCATGCCGGGCCTGGCCAAGTTCACCCCCTATTCGCTGGAGGCGCTGCGCCGCGCCGTGTGCGCGCCGGAGCCCGTGGGCGTTCTGCGCAATCCGGACGAGGGCAACCCGCTCCGCCCCGCCTATCCGCTGCGCACCATCGCACCCGGCCAGGCCAGCGGCCGCCTGGTGGGTGGCAACCTGTCCATGATCATGGCCGCCATGGGCACGCCGTGGGAGATCGACACGCGCGGCGCCATCCTCATGGTCGAGGACGTGGATGAGGCGCCCTACGCCATCGCCCGCATGCTGTGGACCCTGCGCCATGCCGGCAAGCTTCAAGTGGCGGCCGGCATCGTCGTCGGCGCCTGCGCCGGCTGCGACAAGCCCTCCGACGCCTCGCCCTATGGCTTGAACGAGGTGTTCGACCTGGTGCTGGGCGACTTGGGCATTCCCGTCTTCTCAGGCTTGGCCCTGGGCCATACCGACGACACCCTGACCGTGCCGCTGGGCGTTCAGGCCCACCTGGACGCCACGGCCCGCACCCTGACGGTGCTGGAGAGCGGTGTGGTGGGGTAGGGCTCCCCGCTCAAGACCGGCGCATGCGGGCGATGATGGTCGCCAGGTTGGGCCGGGAGCCGGCGGCCAGGATGCTGGCCTGGAACAGGCGGCCCAGCAGCATCACCTCCACCACGGCGAACAGGGCGAGGGTGGCGCCGGCGCCCAGCACCTCCCACGTCGGCATGCCCAGGCCCAGGCGCGCCAGCACGGCGAAGGGTGTCCAGATGGGCACCCAGGTCAGGATCTCGATGCCGATGCCGCCGCCCCCCGCCAGGATGCCTTGGATCAGGGCGATGACCGGCATCAGGATGATCAGCATCACCGGGGTCAGGTAGGCCTGGGCGTCGCGCATCGACTCGCTGATGCCGCCGATGGCCAGGAACACCACCGAGACGGCGATGTAGCCCATCACCAGGAAATAGACGATCACGGCGACGGCGCCCGGTGACGACAGTGGCGCCAGCGCCGGCCGTATCATGTCGGCGATCACGCCATGGGTCGCATAGGCGGCGACAAAGGCGCAGCCGATCCAGACCGCGATCATGGCCAGGCCCACGGCGATGGTTCCGGCCAGCTTGCCATACATCAGCTCATGCGGCGTCACGCAGGACAGCACGGCCTCGATCAGCTTGCTGGACCGTTCCTCCACCGTGCTCTGCAGCATCCAGCTGCCGGACAGCATGAGGCTCATCATCAGCATGTAGGCGGCGACCAAGGGCAGGATGGAGCGGACCAGCATCGCCTCGCGCGCGCCACCGCCCGGCGGCGGCGCGGTGATGGTGACGATGGGCGTGATCGTCGCGGCCGCGTCGGCGACCTCGGCCGTAGTGCCATGGGTCACCAGGAAGCGGGTCCTCAGGTCATGGGTCAGCACCTGCTGCAAACGATCGACGAAGCCGCCATGTGGCTGCCCGTTGGCCCAGAGCCTGACTTGGCTGGCAGTCCCGAAGTCGGCGGGGATCAGCACCACATAATTGATCGCGCCGTCCTGACCCCCAGGGACGCCCCCGCTGGTGCTGTCCGGATGCAAAAGGGGATGCAGGGCCGTGTCCAGCCCGGCATTGGGTGTCGCGGTCACCGATGCCGGCGCCGCCACGAAGGAATAGTCCGGCTTGGGCGCGGTGAAGGCCGGCAGCTCCGGCGGGGCGACGGCCTGGATTTGGGCCAGCGCCGCCGACAGGCCGCCATTGGACCGGAACTGGCGGACATCCTGGTCGGTATACCAACGGCCATGCGCCGCCCAGGGCGCCTGCGGGTCGGCGCTTTCCAGGTGGTGGCGCTCGACATAGCGGCCCAGCTGCACCAGCGTGGCGCGCTGCTGCTCCCGCTCGAAGGCGTCGCGGATGGCTGCTTCCACCCCGCCGTCGCCCCGGTCGATGATCATGACCCGCTCGATCTCGTCCCGGCTCATGATGCTTTGGATGACAGGCCCCGCCGCCAGCATGATGGGCAGGATCAGCAGGGTGATCCAGAAGCCGCGGGTGCCGGTGATCTGGCGGAACTCACGGGTGGCGACAAGCAGGATATGGCGGATCATGCCGCTTCTCCCTGGCTGGGCTTATTGGGGATGGGCTTGCCCGCCGGGTCGATGAACGACGGGCCGACGATATGGACGAAGGCGTCGTGCAGGCTGGCCCGGCGCTGTTCGAAGCGGCGGAGGGGCACCCCCGCCGCGACGCAGCGTTCCAGCACATCCCCCGGGTCCACCCCGGGCGCCAGCTTCACCTCCCACTCCCGCCAGCCGTCGCCTTCATCGTCGGCCAGGGGCGCACCGGCGTCGGCCGATTGCACCCCGGGTAAGGTCGCCGCATCGGCCCGGGTGATCACGGACAGGCGGGCGGGCAGCAGGGCGCGCGCCTCATCCTGCGTGCCCTCGAACCGCTTGCGCCCCTTGGCCAGCAGCAGCAAGCGGTCGCACAGCCGTTCGGCATGCTGCATGACGTGGGTGGAAAAGATGACCGTGGCGCCGCCATCGCGGGCCCGCCGGATCTCATCCTCCAGCAAGCCCTGGTTCAGGGGATCAAGCCCGGAGAACGGTTCGTCGAGGATCAGCAGGCGCGGCTTGTTCACCACCGCCGTGGCCAGCTGCACCTTCTGCGCCATGCCCTTGGATAGCTTGTCGATCCGCGTTCGCTCGAAGGCGGCCAAGCCAAACCGTTCCAGCAGGGCCCGTCCCTCGGCGCGGGCGTCGGCGGCGCTCATGCCCTTGAGCTGGCCATAATAAACGATGGTGTCCAGCACCTTCATGGTGCGGTACAGGCCCCGTTCTTCCGGCAGGAACCCGATCTCGCCCGACCGCTTCCGGTCCGGCGGCCGCCCGAATATCGAGATTTCGCCCTTATCCGGACGGATGATGTCCAGGACCATGCGCAAGGAGGTGGTCTTGCCCGCGCCGTTGCCGCCCAGGAAGCCGAACACCTCACCGTCGCGCACCTGGAAACTCAAATCATCGACGGCGAGCAAATCGGCGAAGGATTTGCGGATCGCGGTGAATTCCAGAGCGTTCATGCCCGCCGCCAGCCCCGTATTGTTGTTTGGCGCATCAAGAATGCACTGGGGAGTTGAGGCGGTAAAGGGCCGCCAGCGCGTCTGTTTGTCCCGGCCAAGAGAAAGGCCCGGCGGATCGCTCCACCGGGCCTCGTCTCTTGCATTTACCGAAAAGGCTCAGCGCCCGCCAGGGGGCTTGTCAATGTCCTCCGGACATGGCCTTCACGATCTCCTCGGTGACCTTCTTGGCGTCGCCGAACAGCATCATGGTGTTGGGGCGGAAGAACAGTTCGTTCTCCACGCCGGCGTACCCGGCGCCCATGGAGCGCTTGATGAAGAGCACGGTCTTGGCCTTCTCCACATCCAGGATGGGCATGCCGTAGATGGGGCTGCTGGGGTCGGTCTTGGCGGCGGGGTTGGTGACGTCGTTGGCGCCGATGACGTAGGCGACATCCGCCTGGCTGAAATCGCGGTTGATCTCGTCCAGCTCGAACACCTCGTCATAGGGCACGTTGGCCTCGGCCAGCAGCACGTTCATGTGCCCGGGCATGCGGCCCGCCACCGGGTGGATGGCGTACTTCACGTCCACGCCTTCCTTCTTCAGGATGTCCGCCATTTCGCGCACGGCGTGCTGGGCCTGGGCCACCGCCATGCCATACCCGGGCACGATGATGACGCTGGACGCGTTCTTCATGATGAAGGCGGCGTCGTCGGCGGAGCCGGACTTGAAGCTGCGGTCGCCCGCCGGGCCCGCCGCGGCACCGGCGGCGGCGTCACCGCCGAAGCCGCCCAGGATGACGTTGAAGATGGACCGGTTCATCCCCTTGCACATGATATAGCTGAGGATGGCGCCAGAGGAGCCGACCAGCGCGCCGGTGATGATCAGCAGCGGGTTCTGCAGGGTGAAGCCGATGCCGCAGGCCGCCCAGCCGGAATAGCTGTTCAGCATGGACACGACGACCGGCATGTCGGCGCCGCCGATGGGCAGGATCAGCAGGAAGCCCAGGCCCAGCGACACCAGGATGATCAGCCAGAAGAAGAAGGCGCTCTGCGTCGCGCAGAGCAGCAGGATCAGCAGCACCAGCCCGGCCGCCAGGGCGGCGTTCAACGGGTGCTGCATGGGGAAGACCAGGGGCTTGCCGCTCATGCGGCCGTCCAGCTTCAGGAAGGCGACCAGGGAGCCGGTGAAGGTGATGGCGCCGATGGCGATGCCCAGGCTCATCTCGATGAGGGAGCCGACATGGATGTCGCCATCCGTGCCGATGCGGTATTCCTCCGGCGCGTAGAAGGCGGCGGCCGCGATGAACACGGCGGCCAGGCCCACCAGGCTGTGGAAGGCCGCCACCAATTGCGGCAGCGAGGTCATCTTGATGGTGCGGGCGATGTGTGCGCCCGCCGTGCCGCCCAGCGCGATGCCGACGATGATGAGCACCGCCGCCAGGAAGGAGAACTGGGGCAGCACGAACAGGCTGGTGATGATGGCAATGGCCATGCCGGCGATGCCGAACATGTTGCCGTTGCGGGCCGTTTCCGGGCTGGACAGCCCGCGCAGCGCCATGATGAAGCACACGGCGGCCGCGAGATAGGCGAGCGAAGTCGCGATCAGCATGATGGTCCGGCCCCCTTACTTCTTGGCGCCCTGGGCAGGGGCCTTTTTCTTGTACATGGCCAGCATGCGCTGCGTGACCATGAAGCCCCCGAAGATGTTCACCGACGCCAGGATGACGGCCAGGAAGCCCATCACCATGGAGAAGCCGAAGTGGTGGGCGCCGGTGGCGATGAGCGCGCCGACGATGATGACCGACGACACGGCGTTGGTGACGCTCATCAGCGGGCTGTGCAGGGCCGGCGTCACCCGCCAGACCACGTAGTAGCCGACGAACACCGCCAGCACGAAAACCGTCAGGCCGGTGACGATGAAGGGCATGCCCTGCTGGGCCTGGTCGGTGGCGATCTGGGTCGCCTGGTTGGCCACGTTGGCGGCCTGCTCGGCCAGCTTCTGCGCGTTGGTGGCGAGGTCGGCCGCGTTCTTGGCGTAGTTTTGCGCGTCCATGGGGCTTACTCCGCTTTCTCGGGCGCTGGCTCGACAGGGGCCGGCGGGGCCGGTGGGACTGCCGGGGCGAAGGTCGGATGCACGACGGCGCCGTCATGCGTCAGGGCCGTGCCCTTGATGATCTCGTCGTTCCAGTCGATCTTCAGGGCCTTCGCCTCCTTGTCCACCAGGGGGGTCAGGAAGTTCAGCAGGTTCTTGGCGTACAAGGCGCTGCTGTCCACGGCGATGCGGCTGGGCACGTTGGTGTGGCCCACGATCTTCACGCCGTACTTCTCCACGATCTTACCGGGCTCGCTGCCCTCGACATTGCCGCCCTGTTCCACCGCCAGGTCCACGACCACGGCGCCGGGCTTCATGGTCCGCAGCATGGCGTCGGTCACCAGCACGGGGGCCTTGCGGCCGGGGATCAGCGCCGTGGTGATGACGATGTCCTGCTTCTTGATGGTCTCCGCCACCAGGGCCGCCTGCTTGGCCCGATATTCGGGGCTCATCTCCTTGGCGTAGCCGCCGGCGGTCTGCGCCTGCTGGAACTCCTCGTCCTCCACGGCGACGAAGGTGGCGCCCAGAGACTGCACCTGTTCCTTGGTGGCCGGACGCACGTCGGTGGCCGAGACGATGGCGCCCAGGCGGCGGGCGGTGGCGATGGCCTGCAGACCCGCCACGCCCACGCCCATGATGAAGGCGCGGGCCGGCGGCACGGTGCCGGCGGCCGTCATCATCATGGGGAAGGCGCGGCCGAACTCATAGGCCGCGTCCAGCACCGCCCGGTATCCGGCCAGGTTGGCCTGGCTGGACAGCACGTCCATGCTTTGCGCGCGGGTGATGCGGGGAATGAATTCCATGGCGAAGGCGTCGACGCCGGCGTCGGCGTAGCTCTTCACCCGGTCGGCGTCGCCATAGGGGCTGAGGATGGCGGCCAGCTTGGCGCCGCGCTTGATCAGCGCCAGCTCCTCCGGCTCCGGCCGCTGCACCTTCAGCACCACGTCCGCGTCCGCCAGCGTTGCGGCGGCGTCGGGCGCGATGGTCGCGCCGGCGGCGGTGAAGGCATCATCGGTGATGGCGGCGCCCAGGCCGGCGCCCGTCTCAATGGTGACGTCGAAGCCGAGCCCGACGAATTTCCGTACCGTCTCGGGCGAGGCGGCGACGCGCGACTCCCCCGGTCGACGTTCTTTGGGTACGCCGATTTTCATTGGTTACGCTCCCCATGATCGCCGGCCCCGGCCGCGATGGCCAAGGCTGGCTTAGAGTCAGTTCAGCCGCGGGAAGACTTCCCCCGCGGAAGGGTGATGACGCCGGGCCACCATGACCTATCCGGTAATCTTTGTGAAGAAGCGGACAGGCATGCGCATGGAACCGTCATTATCCGCGCGGACCCCCGCAGCAAAAATGATTAACGTCATTCGCGCCTCCCCCGCGTCAAAGCCAGGATGTACGGGCGGAAGTGCAATTGTCCACCGGTTACCATAAGGGCCAGCCATGCGGTTGGGGTGTGGCGACTTGGCCGGAAGAGGCCCCACGAGGGGCATAGGGTCGCGGGGATGGCCCGCGCCGACAAGGGGTGAAAAAGACCTATGCGGGACATTGGGGTGGTTTGGTCCACAACACGCCGTTAAACTGCGCCCGGTGTCCGCCCTTCCGCCGTTGAACCGACATCAGACCACAACGGCCTTACAAGGATGGGCGCACCCCATGTGGACGAGAGAATTCGTGATGACCGATTCCCATGCCTTGGCCGCGGCCGGGCGCGCCCTGTTCAAGGAACTGACGGAAGCCGGTCGCCCCGTGGTGGGCGTGGGCATAGGCGAGGGGCTGATCTATCTGCGCGTCACGGCGCCCGACCATGGCGCGCCGGAGAATTACAACGGCTATCCCGTGGTGGTGTTCGGTGAGGACGGCGCCCGCCGCCACTGAGGTTCCGCGGCGCACTTGGCCCCTCTCTCGCAGGGCCAGGTGACGCCCCATGGGACGCCAGCCAGCGAAAGCCCGCGACAGGCGGGGTGTCATCACTCCCGCCGCGCCTCCTCAAGACGTACCCCCAGGCGTCTGCCCCCTGTGCGACCGGCCGCTGGTGCCAGGGCCGTCGGTCGAGCTGCATCACTTGGTGCCCCGCAGCGAGGGCGGCCGCGTGACCGTTCCCCTGCATCGTGTATGTCACCGCAAAATACACGCTGAATTGACGGAGCGGGAACTGGCCGTGGCCTACGCCACGGTGGCGGCCCTGCGCGCCCATCCCGCCATCGCCGCCTTCATCCGCTGGGTGGCCAACAAGCCCCCCGAATTCACGACCCGGACCGCCCCCCGGCGGCGTTGAGCGCCGTGCCCGGCCCGGCCCCGTGCGCCGGCCCCAAGATCACCCTTGATCGAAAAATTGTAAGAGAAATCAATTTGGTTGAATTGCTGAATATCGGGGCCTTTATATCCAAAAGGATATGGGGCTTTAGGACTTAATAAATAATTATTTAATGTACATCAATAGTCATCCCGGAGGGTCGGCCGTCTGACGTGGCGTCGGCCATAAACATTTCCTGCCGGGGGGATCATGTCCGCTTTCGCGAATCTTAAAATCACGGCCAAGATATTGGCGATGCTCGGCTTGCTGGGCATGTTCGCCTTGGTCGCCTCCGGCTTTGCCGCCACGCGCATGTCGGCCATCGATGACAGCTACGGCCGTTTGCTGAGCGGGGCAAGCAAAGCCTCGATGGCCTTGGCGCGGGGTAACCGCAGCCTGGTGTTCATCGAACGCTCGATCTACGAAGGCATGACGGTGACCGACGACGCCGGCAATGCCAAGGCCGACGCGAATTATCGCAAGGGTGTCGATGCCTATTATGGCTTTATGGACCAAGCGAAGGCGGCCCTGCCCAGCCGCGCGGCGGACATCGAGGCTTTGCAGCAGGAGATGCGATCCCTGCTGGCCCCCACCGGCATCTGCGGCCAGACGGTCGATGCCGCCACCAAGTCCGCTTCGGCCGAGGAGAATGTCCGCATCAGCACCACCATGATGGGCCCCAAGTGCGACCCGGCCATGCTGGGTCTGCTGGACCGTCAGGCCAAACTGGCTGACAGCATTCGCGGCGACGCCGATGCCATCGCCACTCAAAACCACGAGGGGGCGATCAGCACGATTTGGCTGGTGTTCGGCCTGGTGGTGGCCGGTCTGTGCCTGGTGGGCGGCCTGGCCTTCTATCTGACGGTGACCGGTATCGGCCGGCCGCTGCAGCGGGTGAGCGGCGGGCTGGTCAGCCTGGGGCAGGGGGACTACGGCGTCGATCTGGCCGGGCTGGACCGCCGGGACGAGGTCGGCCAGATGGCCCGTGCCTTCAACGACCTGAAGGCCGGTCTGATCCGGGCCCGGGAGTTGGAGAACGCGCAGCGGGCCGAGCAGGAGGAGAAGACCCGCCGGGCCGAGCGCGTGGCCCGCATCACCCGCGATTTCGAGGCCAAGATCTCGGAACTGTCCACCAGCCTGGCCAATGCCTCCAACGAGATGGACGCCACGGCCAAGGCCATGTCCAACAACGCCGAGGAAACCAACCGCCAGTCCATGGTGGTGTCGTCAGCGGCGGAGCAGACCTCCGCCAATGTGCAGACGGTGGCGGCGGCGGCCGAGGAACTGTCGGCCTCCATCCAGGAGATCGGGCGCCAGATGGGACGCACCATGGACACGGTCAATGACGCGGTGACCGAGGCGCGCAATACCGACCATGTGGTCCAGACGCTGTCCAGCGGCGCGGAACGCATCGGCGACGTCGTCCGGCTGATCGCCGATATCGCCGCGCAGACCAACCTGCTGGCCCTGAACGCGACCATCGAGGCGGCTCGGGCGGGGGAGGCCGGCAAGGGTTTCGCCGTCGTGGCCAGCGAGGTCAAGAGCCTGGCCACCCAGACGGCCAAGGCGACCGATGAGATTGGCGCCCAGGTCGGTGAAATCCGCCAGGCGGCGTCCGATGCCGTGGGGGCCATCCAGGCCATCGCCCAGCGCATCCAGGACATCAACGGCATCGCGTCGGCCATCGCCGCGGCGGTGGAGGAGCAGGAGGCCTCAACCCACGAAATCGCCCGCAACGTTCAGGAAGCGGCCCGGGGGACGGAAGCGGTGACGACCAATATCGCCGGTGTTTCGGAAGCCGCGTCCAGCACCGGTGTCGCTGCCAGCCAGGTCCAATCCTCCGCCTCGCTGCTGGCGCGGGACTCTGACACCCTGAAGCAGGCGGTCAGTTCCTTCACCGCGGAGATGAGCGCCGCCTGATGCGGCGCCTTCCCCAACTTGATTGAGGCGGTTCTGACGCAAACGGCCCGGGGGCATCCCCGGGCCGTTTTTCTTATTTAGGCCGGCACCGGGCGCGGCCATCTTGCAAAACGCGGACATGACAAAAGCCGCCCACTGAGCTTCAGGGGCGGCTCCGTCCGTGCGTCTAACAGCGCGTGAAAGGCTTAGTAGCCCTCGCGCTCCAGACGCTTGCGCAGCAGCTTGCGGGCGCGGCGAATGGCCTCGGCCTTCTCACGGGCGCGCTTCTCCGAGGGCTTCTCGTAGTTGCGACGCAGCTTCATCTCGCGGAAAATGCCTTCGCGCTGCATCTTCTTCTTGAGAGCGCGGAGGGCCTGATCGACGTTGTTGTCACGAACCAGCACTTGCACGGGACGTCACCACTCCAAACAGAGTAAAAGGTTAACGGGTAATAGCCAAGACGCACGGTCGCGCAGGCAGCCCGATCGGAGGCCGGTGGTATAACACAGCCCCCCGGCCCTGTGAAGCCTTTCCCGCCATCCCCACGCGGGGCCCCCATGCGCCCGGCGGATGGGCGGCGGCATCCGCCTCAAAAGGACAGGCGGCCCGGCATGGGGTGACAGAGGCGCGCAACCCATGGAAACTGGGTCGAGGCTGCCTATATCGCATGCGGCCGTCACCCTACGGATGGGGGCGGGGAGAGGGGGAACGTTGGCAATCCTGAAGATCGCCCGCATGGGCCACCCGGTGCTGCGGCGCCCGGCGCTGCCGGTGGAGGAGCCGATACCCGCGGTGGTGCGCCAATTGGCCCAGGACATGATCGAGACCATGATCGATTCGTCCGGCGTCGGCCTGGCGGCGCCGCAGGTGCATGTCGGCTGGCGCGTCATCGTTTTCCGCGTCCCGGCCGAGCGGGCGGGCGGCGATGGCGTCGCGGCGCAGGTGCTGGTCAACCCGGTGGTCGAGCCGCTGTCGGAGGAGATGCAGTTCGGCTGGGAGGGGTGCCTGTCCATCCCCGGGCTGCGGGGCGCCGTGCCCCGCTACAACCATATCCGCTATCGTGGCCTGGCGCTGGATGGGTCCGTGGTGGAGCGCGAGGCGAGGGGCTTTCATGCCCGCGTGGTGCAGCATGAGTGCGACCACCTGGACGGCGTGCTGTATCTGGACCGCATGGACGACCTGCGCTTCCTCAGCTTCACCGAGGAAATGAAGTATTTCGGCACCGATTCGGTCCCCCGGCTGCCCGGCTGATGCCGCCCGGCCGCCCTTGGGGAGCGGACTTTGGGGGCCGACTTTGAGGGGTGGAGACGGGCGGTGCCCGCGCCTATACTGGCGCCAGTTTTTCGGCCACCCGGTGGCCGCAGCCCCGTGCAAGGGAGTGTTTCCCATGGTCGCCTCCGATACCGACACCCCGACCGATTCGACCGTTGCTCCGCCGTCTTCCCCGTCGCCCACCACCCCGGTGGATGAGCGGCTTGCCCTGCGCGACCGTCTGATGCTGGCCATCCTGCCCCATGTCGCCTTTGATGGCTGGTCGGCGGTGGCGCTGCGCCAGGGGGCGGCGGACGCCGGCATGGGTGCGGCCCAGCTGGCGGCGCTGTTCCCCGGCGGTGTCGCTGATGGGGTGGCGCAGTTCAGCGATTGGGCGGACCGCGCCATGCTGGCGCAACTGGCAGGGCGGGACCTGTCGGTCATGAAGGTGCGGACGCGCGTGGCCCTGGCGGTGCGCCTGCGCCTGGAACTGCTGTCCCCTTGGGCGGAGGCCGTGCGGCGCACTTCCTCCTTCGTGGCGCTGCCCACGCACACGGCTTTGGCCGCGCGCCTGCTGTATCGCACGGTGGACGCCATCTGGTACGCCGCGGGCGACCAGTCGACGGATTTCAATTATTACACCAAGCGGGCCTTGCTGGCCGGTGTGCAGACCGCCACCGTGCTGTACTGGCTGGGTGACCGGTCGCCGGATTACGCCGACACCTGGGCCTTCCTGGACCGGCGCATCGAGAATGTGATGGCCTTCGGCCGCACGCTGGCCACCCTGTCCCCGCCCAAGCTGTCGTCGCTGAAAAACGTGGGCGACCTGCTGCCTTCGCCCCTGCGCTTCAGTCGTCATCTGCGCCAGCGGGCCTGAACCCCCGATAATCCCGCTTCCTGAAATGGAAAGGGCCCGGACGGGTGATGTCCGGGCCCTTCGACTTTAAGCGCCCCGCTTGCGAGGCGCGCGCTCAGTTGTCGTGGCTGACTTCCACGTCCTTGGTTTCCCGCACGAACAGCAGGCCGATCACGAAGGTGATGGCGGCCACGATGATCGGGTACCACAGGCCGGCGTACATTTGGCCAGTGGTGACCACGATGGCCAGCGAGATGGCGGGCAGGAAGCCGCCGAACCAGCCGTTGCCGATGTGGTAGGGCAGGGACATGGAGGTGTAGCGGATGCGCGACGGGAACATCTCCACCAGCATGGCGGCGATGGGGCCGTAGACCAGGGTCACATAGATGACCAGGATCCACAGCAGGAAGGTCAGCATCGGCTTGTTGATGGCGGCGTCATCGGCCTTGGCCGGATAGCCGGCGGCCTTCACCGCGTCCGCCACCGCCTTGTCGAAGGCGGCCTTCTTCTCCTTCATGTCCGGCGCCTTGGCGTCGTAGCTGTCGATCACCGTGTCGCCGATCTTGATCTGAGCCACGCCGCCGGCGCTGCCGTCGATCGCGGTGTAGGGCACGCTCTTGCCCACCAGGGCCGCCTTGGCCACGTCGCAACTGGACGTGAACCGTGACGCGCCGGTGACGTTCAGCTGCCAGGTGCATTCCGCCGGGTCGGCCGTCACCGTGGCGGGGGCCGCCGCCATGGCCGCCTCCAGCGCCGGGTTGCCATAGTGGGTGATGCCCCGGAAGATGGGGAAGTAGGTCAGGATGGCCAGGGCCAGGCCGGCCAGGATGACCTTCTTGCGGCCGATGCGGTCGGACAGGCTGCCGAACACCACGAAGAAGGGGGTGGCGAACAGCAGGGCGATGGCTGCCAGCGTGTCGGCGGTGTTGGGGTCGATCTTCAGCGTGCTCTTCAGGAAGATCTGGGCATAGAACTGGCCGCAGTACCAAACGACGGCCTGGCCGGCGACCACGCCGAACAGGGCCAGCAGCACGAACTTCAGGTTATAGAGGTTGCCGAAGCTGTCCAGGATGGGGGAGGAGGAGGTCTTGCCTTCCTCCTTCATCTTCTTGAACAGCGGCGATTCGTCCAGCTGCAGGCGGATCCACAGGGACACGGCCAGCAGGGCCAGGGACACCAGGAAGGGAATGCGCCAGCCCCATTCCTTGAAGTCCGCGTCCGGCAGGCTGGTGCGGCAGGCCAGGATGACCAGCAGCGACAGGAACAGGCCGCCGGTGGCGGTGATCTGGATCCAGGCGGTGTAGGCCCCACGCTTGCCATGGGGCGCGTGCTCCGCCACGTAGGTGGCCGCACCACCGTACTCACCGCCCAGCGCCAGGCCCTGCAGCAGGCGCAGGGAGATGAGCAGGATGGGCGACAGCACGCCCACCGACTCATAGCTGGGCAGGAAGCCGATGACGGCGGTCGACAGGCCCATGATCACGATGGTGACCAGGAAGGTGTATTTGCGGCCCACCAGGTCGCCCAACCGGCCGAAGACCAGGGCACCGAAGGGGCGGACGAAGAAGCCGGCCGCGAAGCCCAGCAGCGTGAACACGTCCTTGGCGCCCTGCGTGGGCAGGCCCGAGAAGAACCGGGCGCTGATGATGGAGGCCAAGGCGCCATACAGATAGAAATCATACCACTCGAACACGGTGCCGAGGGATGAGGCGAAGATGACCTTGCGCTCCTCCTTCGTCATGCGGGTCGAGGCCCCACTGGTACTGCTGCTGGCGATGGTCGCCATCGTGACTCCTCCCATGGATGTTTTAATCGTGTGCTGGCGGCGGGGCGGTCCGGGCGGCGCCTCGGCCCCGCCATTCGGACAAGGGGGGCGGAGGTCGCGCCTGCCGCCGGTGGCCCGCCGCCGGGCCAGAATCGGCGTTCCAAAATCGGCGTCTAGGATATCGGCGCGCTGGATAGCGCTTGGATATCGGGCGTTGATGTCAGATTGCTGCCGCTGGCCCCCCTTCGCGTCCGTCCCCTTGGTCCAGGATTTGCCACCCTGGCCTGACACTCAACCGCGCCTTGGCGGGCCCCGTTGGCCGGAGCCTCATGCGGGTTCCCGCTGCCGGGTCCCGCGTTCGCTTGAGGTGTTAGCGCTACCCCCCGCCTGCCCACGCGGCCATTTGCCGCCTGGACAATTGGTTTCGGCACCGTCTCAAGCCTTGCAAAGGTAACACCTCAGTCTTGACCCGGCAACATGGCAATCGCCCCTCAATGCCCGTTGAATCAAAAGGATAGGAGCTTGTTCCCAATGGTTTGGCGGCTGTCGTAAAAAATTGATGAAGGGTGTTGCATGCCGCCGCCGCACCCGGCAAAGTGCGGCCCGCGTGGGCCTGTAGCTCAACGGTTAGAGCCGGCCGCTCATAACGGTCTGGTTGCAGGTTCGAATCCTGCCGGGCCCACCACGCCTTCCCTCATCCTCAGTCGAAATCGAAGACGTTGGTTTTGGTCAAGGCCGCGCCCAACGCGAGGATATTTTCCGGCGTCGGGTCGATACGGCCGTCCGGCGCGAACGTGATTTTCCGGTCCTGCGACCGCATGGCGTTGAAAAAGACGGCGCGGTAGCGAAGGCTCATCATCAGGTAGCCCACCTGCGGCACCGTCAGGGCTTTGCCGCCGTTGGCCACTTGTGCCGCCTCCACCATGTCGTTCCAGCCCTGCAGGTCGGCGGTCGCTTCGTCCGTCATCTTGAGCATGATGAAGGTCGGCAAATCCCGCGCCGTCCCGTCAGGGGCGCGGGGTTCCGGCGACGGGATTTTGGTATGGGCCGCCAAGTGCCCGAGGACGAACGTCGTGTTGTTGGGCCGGATGGAGTCCGCCTCGACCACGTCGAAAGGCCGTGTGCTCGCGACATCGCCCAGGAAGGTCGGGGTGAAAAGGATCTTCCCTTCCCGGACACCGGCCTCGAACTTGTTAAGCCGGCCCGCCGTATCGATCCCGAAGCCCTTCAGCAGGCCGTCGGCGGCCAAAGCCGACAGTTCCGCCGCCAATGAGGGTGAGGCCGTGATGGCCTCCATCACCTGCGCGGTCTGCTGGGGCGGCGCCTGTTTGGCGAATTCATCCAACAAGGCTTGCAGCGGGGCGCTCAAGGAAACGGCCAGGGCGGCCATACCTGCCAGTGTGCTCACGTAACGGCCCCATCGTTTTTCGGTTTCGACGTTTTCGGTTTCGACATATGCCGGCATGAAAGCCTCCACTCTCATGGGGGCCATCACCTGCCCCTAAATTGCCACCAATCCGTGTCATGGCAAAGCGCCGCCGATAGGACGGGGCCAGGATCACCCACCGGCCCGGTATTTCGATCATCGCGGACAAAGTCCTGGTTTCTCAGGATAATCTTTTACCCTATCGTTCTGGATGGCGGCGTCCCTGAGAGAGCGCCCCGCAATCAATAAGGGGGATGGCATGGTGGTTGAGCGCTTGGACGGTCTGGCCGGCGGGATGGGCCGGCGCACGATGCTGGTGGGGGCGGGTGCCGCCCTGGCGCTGGCGGGCTGCGCGGTCAAGGGGGAGGATGGGCGGCATGGCGGCATCTCCGAAGCGGTGCGGTCGCCCCTGATGCTCACGCCCATCCGGGCCACGCCCGACCGCATCACCCGCGTCACCGTCTGCACGCGCCCCTTCCGCCCTCAGGGACCCCGGCTGGAGGTGGAGCGCATCGGCCAGAAGCTGGTGGTGCATCACTATGGCCACGGTGGCAGCGGCTGGTCCCTGTCCTGGGGTACGGGGCTGGTCGCCACCGAAAAGGCCATGGCCCTGGGCGAGCGCGACATCGCCGTCGTCGGCTGTGGCGCCATCGGCCTGACCACGGCGCTGCAACTGCAGCGCGCCGGCGCCAAGGTCACCATCTATGCCAAGGATTTGCCGCCCGACACCCGGTCCAGTCTCGCCACCGGCGTGTGGTCGCCGGATTCGCGCATCTGCCTGGAACAGTACGCCACGCCGGAGTTCAAGGCGCTGTGGGCGCGCGTGTGCCTGACCTCCTTCCAGGCCTACCAAAGCCTGCTGGGGCTGCCCGGCACGCCGATCGAGTGGGTGGACAACTATAACGTTGCCGACCCGGCCAACCACGAGCGGCAGGGGGAGGGGACCGATAGCCGGCCCCCCTTCGCCGACAGCCTGCAGCACGATTTGCTGCCCACCCTGACGCCGCACCCCGTCGATGTGCCGGCGGGCCTGCACCCCTTTGGCGGGCGGGTCGTGCGGCGCGGCACCAACATGGTGTTCAACATCTCCAGTTACGCCCGCCTGCTGCTGGACGATTTCCACGCCAACGGCGGCCGGATCGAGGTGCAGGAGTTCCATACGCCGGCGGATTTCGCCCGGCTGCCACAGAAGGTGCTGGTCAACTGCACCGGCTATGGCGCCCGCGCCCTGATGGGCGACGCCTCCATCGTGCCGGTGCGGGGGCAGTTGGCGCGCATGATCCCGCAGGACGATGTGCACTATGGCCTGTACTACAATGGTGTCTCCTTCGTGCCGCGGCGCGATGGCTTCGTCTTCCAGGTCATCGGGCCGGACGACTATTACGGCTATAACGATGACAGCGTGGCGCCCGACCGCCCCCTGGCCGACCAGGCGGTGCGCACCATCGCCAGCCTGTTCCCGCCGCCGGCCATCGGCTGATCGCCCATTCCGGCATCAAACTTTCCCGCGAGGCGGGATTGATTTATGGCCGCGGCGCCGCACTTTCTAGCGGCAGCCGTGTGCCCAGGGGTTCAAACTGAGCCAAAGGATGGGGGCCGTCCAGGCCCCCGGCTGACATTCAGGGAGGGAAGGGTACCATGTCTCGCGTTTCCGCTATCGCGCTGGCCCTGGGGCTGGCCGCGTCCAGCCTGGCGCTCAGCGCTGGGGCCGCCACCGCGCCGTCGCCCGCCATCACCGCCGCCGTCGCGGACGCCAGCCGCCCGCAGGCTGACAAGGACCGCGACGCCGATCGCAAGCCGGCGGAGATGCTGGCCTTCGCCGGGGTGAAGCCGGGTGACAAGGTGGTGGATTTCATGCCGGGCGCCGGCTACTTCACCCGCCTTTTCGCCAAGGCCGTGGGTCCCAAGGGGCGCGTCTATTCCCTGCTGCCTGGGGAGATCGCCAGCCGGTCGCAGAAGGCCGTCGACGGGCAGAAGGCCCTGGCCGAGGACAAGGCCTACGGCAACATCGTCCCCCTGGTCGAGCCGGCCGCCGCCCTGTCCCTGCCGGAAAAGGTGGACGTGGTCTGGACCTCGCAGAATTACCATGACGTCCACGCCTTCATGGGGACCGAAACGGTGGCGGCGGTGAACAAGGCCGTCTTCAACGCCCTTAAGCCCGGCGGCGTGTACATCGTGCTGGACCATGCGGCGGAGGCGGGCTCCGGCCTGCGCGACGCCAACACCCTGCATCGTATCGACCCCGAAACGGTGAAGAAGGAGGTGGAGGCGGCGGGCTTCGTGCTCGATGGCCAGGACGACGCTCTGCGCAACACGGCGGACAACCACACCCTGAAGGTTTTCGATCCCGCCCTGCGCGGCCACACCGACCAGTTCGTCTTCAAGTTCCGCAAGCCCAAATAAGCGCGCCCCGCGATTAGGGCAATGAAAGGGAGGCTGCGTCAGTGGCACTTTGGCCATTGCGCAGCCCCTTGTTTTTGCGGACCCTTTCCTCTTCGGCATAATAATGGGGGCAGGGCAATGGCGAAGAGGATGGTGGCGCTGGTCGCGGCGCTGGGGGTGATGGGCCTGGTTGCTACCGCTGGGGCGGCGGAGGCGCCGTACCAGGTGCTGGGCGGGTACGCCCACCACGGCCATGAGGAACGGTTGAACACCCCGGCCGATGAGGTCGCCTGGCTGCGCAAGAACCGCTTCGTCCATGGCGAGCTGGACAATTTCCCCGCCGACGCCATCGTGCTGCACCGGGTGGATATCGAGTCCTACCTGGACCAGGCGGGGTTCCAGGGGCATTACACCCACCTGTCCTATGGCTTCACCGACCCCACCGACCTATGGGTGGTGCGCAAGCCGGGCACGACGCCCTTCACCGTGGTGCGCGGCCTGCCTGGCGCTGGCGGCATCACCACCCAGGTGGCGGAGTTGCAGGCCCTGGGGGCCCGCCGGGTGATCCATGTCGGCACGGCGGGCCTGTTGTCGCCGGACGTGCCCTATGGCCAGATCATCGTGTCCGATGGCTCCTACCGCGATGGCGGCGCCTTCCTGCTGGCGCCTGACGCGCGGCAGCAGGTGGCGCGGCCGGATAAGGACTTCACCGCCCGGGTGCGCGCCGCCGCCGCCCGCTCCGGCCTGCCCAGCGCGCGGGGCATCGGCTACACCATGCCCATCTATTATTTCCAGCCGGGCAGCATCCTGCGCGACCTGCTCGCCATCAAGGGCCCGGACAAGCCCACCTTCGTGGAGATGGAGGAGGGGCCGTTCTTCACGCTAGCCACTTTCATGGGGCTCAAGGCCGCCAGCGTGGTCGTGGGGTCCGACCGCCTGGTCAATGAGGACGGGCGCCTGCACCAATCGCTGTGGGACGGCGACCTGGACGCCCTGGAACTGGCGGCGTTCAAGGTGGCGGTGGCGGCGGTGACCACCCCTTGAGCGTGCCTGAGGGCAGGACGCCTGTGACCGGCCTCACCTCGAAAAACCGTGCGGGCATGCTTAGCTAACTCTTGCAGTTCTGTCATGGTTCGAAGAAAGGGCCGGTCCCCCCGTGTCGCTTCCCATTCCCCTGTCCGTTCTGGACCTTTCCCCCATCGTCGAGGGCGGCACCGCCGGCCAGGCCCTGCGCAACACCCTGGACCTGGCCCGCCATGCGGAGGCTTTGGGCTACCGCCGTTTCTGGGTGGCGGAACACCACAACATGACGGGCATCGCCAGTGCCGCCACCGCCGTGGTCATCGGCTACATCGCCGGCGGCACCAAAAGTATCCGCGTGGGCGCCGGCGGCATCATGCTGCCCAACCATGCCCCGCTGGTGATCGCGGAACAGTTCGGCACGCTGGAATCCCTCTATCCCGGGCGTATTGACTTAGGCTTAGGCCGCGCGCCGGGCAGTGACCAGCGCACCGCCTGGGCGCTGCGGCGTGACCGGACGGACAACGGCGACAACTTCCCCCGCGACGTGCAGGAGCTGCAGGCCTATTTCCGCCCGGCCCAGCCGGGGCAGGCGGTGCGCGCCGTCCCCGGCGCCGGCCTGGACGTGCCGATCTGGATTCTGGGCTCCAGCACCTTCGGCGCCCGGCTGGCGGCGGAGCTGGGGTTGCCCTACGCCTTCGCCTCCCACTTCGCCCCGTCCCAGTTGCTGGAGGCGCTGCACGTCTACCGCCAGCATTACAAGCCCACCGCCGCCAATCCCAAGCCCCATGCCATGGTGGGTGTGAACGTCTTCGCCGCCGACACGGACCGCGAGGCGGAGGTGCTGTTCACTTCCCTGCAGGATCGTTTCGTGGCGCTGGCCCGCGGCAACCCCGGTCCCCTGCGCCCGCCGCAGCCGGGCGCGCAGTGGAGCCCGGAGGAACGCGCCTGGGCGGACCAGGCGCTGCGCTATTCCGTTGTGGGCGGGCCGGAAACGGTGCGCCATGGCCTTGGCGCCATCCTGCAACAGACCGGCGCCGACGAGATCATGGTGACCGCCGCCATCCACGACCATGCCGCCCGGCGGCGGTCATTCGAGATCACGGCCCAGGTGGCCGGCCTGACGCCGCTTATCAACTGAGGCGCCGGGCGACAACCCGAACGTGGAATAAGAAAGGGCCGCATCTCCGGCGTGGGGATGCGGCCCTTCTCGTCACATCATGCGTCTACTTGCCCATGGACTTGTCGCGGGCGGCCTTGAACTCGGCCTTGTCGTACCATTTCGGCCAATCGGTGCCGAAGGCCAGCGGGCGGCTGAGGTCATAGATCATGTTGACCTCCATCGCGCCGCCGCTGAGGTCCAGGTCGGGCGACCATTTGTCCGACGGCTGGTGGTAGTGGAGGCGCGTGAACTCATCCTCCTTCGCCTTGCCCCATTCGGCGCCATGCGCCACGCTGTCGATGCCGCTGTGGGCGTAGATCACCGGGATGCCAACCTTGGCCAGGTTGAAGTGGTCGGAGCGGTAGTAGTAGCCGCGCTCGGGGAAGGGCTCGGGGTTCAGGGCCATCATGTGGGCGTCGGTCCAGGCCTTCAGCCTGTCCTCCAGGTCGGACTTGCGCCCGCCCACCAGCACGATGTCGCGGGTCAGGCCCACGCTGCTCAGCATGTCCATGTTGAAGCCCGCGACCGTCTTGTTGGGCGCGAACAGCGGATGCTGGGCGTAGTATTCGGAGCCCAACAGGCCCTGTTCCTCGGCGGTGTAGGCGATGAACAGCAGGGTGCGGTCCGGCTTCGGGCCTTTGGTGTAGCGCTTGGCCAGCTCGATCAGGCCGGCGACGCCGGAGGCGTTGTCCATGGCGCCGTGATAGATGGTGTCGCCGTCGATGGCCGGACCGATGCCCAGATGGTCCCAATGGGCCCCCACCAGCACCATCTCATCGGGATGCTTGGCGCCCGGGATGGTGCCGATGACATTGTGGGAGATGACGTCGCGCTCCGTCGGCGTGATGCCGACCGACATCTTGAGGGGCAGGGGCACGGCCTTGAATCCGCGCCGGGCGGCGCTGTCCTTCAGCGTGTTGAAGTCCAGCCCGGCCGCCTGGAACAGGGCCTTGGCCTGGTCCAGCTGAATCCAACCCTCCACGGCGGAACGGCTTTTCAGCCCGCCGTCGGCCGGCATCAAGGTCAGCTTGGGAATACTGCCGCCATTGGCGACCACGCCCCAGGGGTAACCCGCGGCGCGCGTCTCATGCACGATGATGGCGGCGGTGGCGCCGTGGCGGGCCGCCTCCTCGAACTTGTAAATCCAGCGACCGTACCAGGTCATGGCGCCGCCGCCGAACAGCTTGGGGTCGCCGGTGGCGTAGCCGGGATCGTTCACCAGGATGACCACCGTCTTGCCCCGCACGTCGACGCCGGCATAGTCGTCCCAGCCGAATTCGGGGGCGGTGATGCCGTAGCCCACGAACACCATGTCGTTGTCCTTGACCTGGACATGGGGCGTGCGCTGGCGGGTCCAGACGATCATGTCGCTGAAATACGCCAGCGACAGCGGCTCCGCCTTGGGGCCGGTGATGACCATGGGACCGTCGGCCTTGCTGACGATCTCCGTCAGGGGGACGTCCTGCAGATAGCTGCCGTCCACGGCCGGGGTCAGGCCGATCTTCTTGAACTGATCCTGGATGTAGGCGATGGCCTTGGCCTCGCCCTCCGTTCCCGGCTTGCGGCCTTGGAAGTCATCGGACGCCAGGATGCGGATGTGGTCGGACAGGGCCTGGGCCGTCACCGGGGCCACGTCCTTGGTGACCTTGTCGGCCGCCACCGCCGGCAGGGCCATGGCCACTGCGAGAGCCAGCGCCGCCGTGCCTTTCAGCAGGCGGGCGCGTCTGGTGTGGGTTCGCATGGGTTTCTTGCGTTCCTTATCTTTCCCGGGGCGCGTCCATTGGCGTCCCTCAAACCGCCCATACCCCCTGCCTGGGGTTACAGGCGCCGGCAAGGTTACGGCCCCGCTGGGCCGCTTCCCCGACTGAAAAAGGCCGCCCGCACCCCCTGCCAGGGCGCCGGCGGCCCTTATGCTCATTTGCCCTGGGACTTGTCCCGGGCGGCCTTGAACTCGGCCTTGTCGTACCATTTGGGCCAGGCGTCGCTGGTGGCCAGGGCGCGGCTGATGTCGTACCACATGTTGACCTCGACGGCGCCGCCACGCAGGTCCATCGCCGGCGACCATTCGTCCGACGGCTGATGGTAGTGCAGGCGGGTGTACTCCTCCTCCTTTGCCTTGCCCCACTCGGCCCCATGCTCCACGCTGTCGATGCCCATGCTGGCGTCGATGACGGGGATGCCGACCTTGGCCAGGTTGAAATGGTCGGAGCGGTAGTAATAGCCGCGCTCGGGGAAGGGCTCGGGGTTCACGACCATGCCGTGGGCATCGGTCCAGACCTTCAGCCGTTCCTCCAGGTCGGACTTCTTGCCGCCGACCAGGACCACGTCATGCACCGGGCCCAGCACGCCCAGGCCGTCCATGTTGAACCCGGCCACCGTCTTGCCCGCCGGGTACAGCGGATGCTGGGCATAGTATTCCGAGCCCAGCAGGCCCTGCTCCTCCGCCGTATAGGCGATGAACAGCAGGGTGCGGTCCGGCTTGGGGGCGTGGGTGTAGCGCTTGGCCATCTCGATCAGGCCGGCGATGCCCGTGGCGTTGTCCAGCGCGCCGTTATAGATGGTGTCACCGTTCACCGCCGGGCCCACGCCCAGATGGTCCCAGTGGGCGCCGACCAGCACCACCTCGTCCGGGCGCTTCGCGCCGGGAACGATGCCCACCACGTTGTGCGAGATGACGTCGCGCACGACGGGGGTGATGCCCACCGACATCTTGGCGTTCAGGGGCACGGCCTTGAAGCCGCGCCGGGCGGCGCTGTCCTTGAGGGTGGAATAGTCCAGGCCGGCGGCCGCGAACAGTTCCTTGGCCACGTCCAACTGCACCCAGCCTTCCACGGCCGAACGGCTCTGCAGGCCGCCATCGGCCGGCATCAGGGTCAGCTTGGGCACGCTGTTGCTGTTGGCGACCACGCCCCAGGGGTAGCCGGCGGCCCGGGTCTCGTGGACGATGATGGCGGCGGCGGCGCCATGGCGCGCCGCCTCCTCATACTTGTAGGGCCAACGACCGTACCAGGTCATGGCGCCGCCGCCGAACAGGGCGGGGTCGCCGGTGGCGAATCCGGGATCGTTGACCAGGATGACCACCGTCTTGCCCTTCACGTCGACGCCGGCATAGTCATCCCAGCCGAATTCGGGGGCGGTGATGCCATAGCCGACGAAGACCAGGTCGCTGTCCTTGACCTCGGCATGCGCGGTGCGCTGCCGATTCCAGACGATCATCTGGCTGAAATACTCGTAGGACAGCGTCTTGGCCTGGCCGTCCTTGCCCGTGGCCGTGAACACCAGGGGGCCGTCGGCCTTGCTGGTGATTTCGGTCATGGGCACGTCCTGAAGGTAGCCCTTGGCGCCGGGTGCCGGCTTCAGGCCGACCTTTTTGAACTGGTCCTGGATATAGGCGATGGTCTTCTCCTCACCCACCGTTCCGGGCTTGCGGCCCTGGAAGTCGTCGGAGGCGAGGATTTTGACGTGGGCCGACAGGGCCTCGGGCGTTACCGGGGCGGCGTCCTTCGCCTGCCCCGTGGACGGGCTCCCTAGATTGATCGCCAGGACCGCGGCGACCAGTGCCGCCGTGCCTGTGCGTGGTCTCACTCCCATAAGCGTGAATCCCCATTGTCTTGGCCATGGCGCCGACCGGGCACATCCGCGATGGCGCCGCTTGGGGCGGCAGCATACGGATGTACCGCTCCGGATGCCATGGCCTGGGGCGGGGAGTCTGACGAAAGTTGGATATTGGATAAGGGCGTCAGGCGTCGACGCGGGTGCCCCACAGGTCGTATTCCTCGGCATGTTCCACCGTCACCTGGACGATGTCGCCCACCGCCACGCTGGTGTCGCCGTTCAAGAACACGCTGCCGTCGATTTCCGGCGCATCCGCCGCGGACCGGCCGATGGCGCCCTCCTCATCCACCTCGTCGATGATGACGTCGATGGTACGGCCCACCTTGGCCTGCATGCGCTCCTCGCTGATGGCCTGCTGGTGGGCCATCAGGCGGTTCCAGCGCTCCTCCTTCACCTCTTCGGGCACCGCGCCCTCGATGGCGTTGGCGGGGGCGCCGTCCACGGCCTCATACTTGAAGCAGCCCAGCCGGTCGATCTTGGCCTCCGACAGCCAGTCCAGCAGGAACTGGAAATCCTGCTCCGTCTCGCCGGGGAAGCCGACGATGAAGGTGGAGCGGATGGTCAGGTCGGGGCAAACCTCGCGCCAGCCGCGAATCCGGTCCAGCACCTTCTCCTGGTTGGCTGGCCGCTTCATGGCCTTCAGCACATTGGGGCTCGCGTGCTGGAAGGGGATGTCCAGATAGGGCAGCACCAGGCCCTCCGCCATCAGGGGAATGACCTCGTCCACATGCGGGTAGGGGTAGACGTAGTGCAGGCGCACCCAGGCGCCCAGACCGCCCAGCTCGCGGGCCAGGTCGGTCATGTGGGCGCGGACCTTGCGGCCCTTGAACTCGCTCTCGGCATGGCGCAGGTCCAGGCCATAGGCGCTGGTGTCCTGCGAGATCACCATCAGCTCGCGCACGCCGGCATTCACCAGGCGCTCCGCTTCGCGCAGCACGTTGCCGGCCGGCCGGCTGGCCAGGTCGCCGCGCAGCGAGGGGATGATGCAGAAGCTGCAGCGGTGGTTGCAGCCCTCGGAAATCTTCAGATAGGCGTAGTGGCGCGGCGTCAGGCGCAGGCCCTCGGGCGGCACCAGGTCGGTGTAGGGGTTGTGCACCGGGGGCAGGTGGTCATGCACCGCCGACACCACCTGCTCGTACTGGTGGGGCCCGGTGACGGCCAGCACGTTGGGGTACATCTCGCGGATGCGGCCTTCTTCCACGCCCATGCAGCCGGTGACGATGACGCGGCCGTTCTCGCGCATGGCCTCGCCGATGGCGTCCAGGCTTTCCTGCTTGGCGCTGTCCAGGAAGCCGCAGGTGTTGACCAGCACCACGTCGGCGTCGTCATAACTGGGCGACACCTCATACCCTTCCGAGCGCAGCTTGGTCAGGATGCGTTCGCTGTCCACCAGCGCCTTGGGGCAACCCAGGCTGACGATGCCGACCTTGGGCGCACCAGGGGGGGGCGCGCCGGGAGTGGGGACGGTGGGGGTGTGGGTGGGCTTGCTCATGGCGGCGCTCGGGAATCCAAAAGGGCGCCATCGGCGACGCCCCACGCCGTATGCGGTCGGCGGAGGTCTCTCTCGAAAGCGCGCTTACACTATACTATAAGGTGAGCGTCCGCCCCTGGTGGCGCGGGCACCCGTCTGGCCCGGGTATATAGCGGCACCGGGCCCGTTTGCCCATCCCCCGCGCTGTTGGGAGCGCGTGCCAGAGGCGCAGGGGAGGGGTCCGCAAATGTGGGGCCGCCCCCTGTCCTCCACGCACGGCTTGCCCTGTATTTTTACGTGTAGGGCGCTTGACGGGCGGTGCCGACCTCCATATAGTCCGCCCACATTTTTCGAGGGGCAGGCTGTAGGCCGCCCTTGCGGGCTAGACGCTGTCTCTCAAAAAGACCCCCTCGAAAATCTGTATAGCCGCACCCGAGTCCTTGTTCGGACGGCGTTTGCAAGGCCCGCGCGGAGCCAGTTGGTGCTTCGTGACGGGACTTTCGTCGTTCGGGGCATGGGTTTGGGTGCCTTGTTGTTGGAACTGTGAACCGAGAGCGGTAGATGCCGACGATCAACCAGTTGATCCGCAAGTCCCGTGAGGGCGTGCCGGAGCGGGACAAGGTCCCGGCGTTGCAGGAATGCCCCCAGAAGCGCGGTGTCTGCACGCGCGTCTACACGACCACCCCGAAGAAGCCGAACTCGGCGCTGCGTAAGGTCGCCCGCGTGCGGCTGACCAACGGCCACGAGGTCATCAGCTACATCCCGGGCGAGGGTCACAACCTGCAGGAACACTCCGTGGTGATGATCCGCGGCGGCCGTGTGAAGGACCTTCCCGGCGTGCGCTATCACATCATCCGCGGTTCGTTGGATACCCAGGGCGTGAAGGACCGTCGCCAGCGCCGGTCCAAGTACGGCGCCAAGCGTCCGAAGTAAGGAGTTAGTCTATGTCCCGTCGTCGTCGCGCCGAAAAGCGTGAAGTCCTGCCGGACGCCAAGTATGGCGATATCGTGCTGACGAAGTTCATGAACTGCCTGATGTACGACGGTAAGAAGTCCGTCGCCGAGCAGATCGTGTACGGCGCTCTGGAGCGTATCGAGGGCAAGGTGAAGGCTGATCCCATTCAGCTGTTCCACGACGCCCTGAACAACGTTCGTCCCTACCTGGAAGTGCGTTCCCGCCGCGTCGGCGGTGCGACCTACCAGGTGCCGGTTGAGGTCCGTCAGGACCGCGCCCAGGCTCTGGCCATCCGTTGGCTGATCGCCGCCGCTCGCGGCCGGTCGGAAAACACGATGACCGAGCGCCTGTCGGGTGAGCTGCTGGACGCGGCCAACCAGCGCGGCGTTGCCGTGAAGAAGCGTGAAGATACCCACCGTATGGCGGAGGCCAACAAGGCCTTCTCGCACTACCGGTGGTAAGGCTGGGAAAAGCTTAGGCCTTCAGGAATCATGGCGCGCTCCCATCCACTCGACCGTTATCGGAACATCGGCATCTGTGCCCACATTGATGCCGGCAAGACGACGACGACCGAGCGGATCCTGTACTACACCGGCAAGTCTTATCGCATGGGCGAGGTCCACGAGGGCACCGCCGCGATGGACTGGATGGAGCAGGAGCAGGAGCGCGGCATCACCATCACTTCGGCGGCCACGACCTGCTTTTGGCGTGACCATCGGGTGAACATCATCGACACCCCCGGGCATGTCGACTTCACCATTGAGGTCGAACGGTCGCTGCGGGTGTTGGATGGTGCGGTGGCGCTGTTCGACGCCGTGGCCGGGGTCGAGCCCCAGTCGGAAACCGTGTGGCGGCAGGCGGACAAGTACCGCGTGCCGCGCATGTGTTTCGTGAACAAGATGGACCGGGTCGGCGCCGACTTCTTCGGCACCGTCCAGATGATCAGGGAGCGATTGGGCGCCAATGCGGCGGTCCTGCAGCTTCCCATCAAGACGGAGGCCGGTTTCACCGGCGTCGTCGACCTGGTGAAGAATAAGGCCATCGTCTGGAAAGAAGAGACGCTGGGTGCCGAGTTCTTCGAGAGCGAGGTTCCGGCCGCGATGGTCGAGCAGGTGGACGCCTACCGCGCCCGTCTGGTCGAGCAGGCGGTGGAAATGGATGAGGCGGCTACCGAGCGCTACCTCGAGGGTGAGGAACCCGACGAGGCGGCGCTCAAGGCGCTGATCCGCAAGGGCACGATCACGCTGCGCCTGGTTCCGGTGCTGTGTGGCTCGGCGTTCAAGAACAAGGGCGTTCAGCCGATGCTGGACGCCGTTGTCGACTTTCTTCCCTCGCCGCTCGACATCGCCGATGTCGCCGGCGTGTCGCTGGACGGGGAACCGACCAGCCGGAAGACGGACGACGCGGCGCCCTTCGCCGGCCTGGCGTTCAAGGTGATGAACGATCCTTTCGTCGGCGCGCTCACTTTCGTCCGGGTCTACTCGGGCCGGGTGGCGGTCGGTGATCGCGTGCTGAACGCGAGCAAGGGTGAAAAGGAAAGCGTCGGCAAGATGTTGCTGATGCATGCCAACACCCGGGAGGAGATCGAGGCGGCCTGCGCGGGTGACATCGTCGCCCTGGCGGGGTTGCGGGACACGACGACGGGCGAAACCCTGTGCGATCCGGAAGCGCCGCTGGTGCTGGAACGCATGGAGTTCCCGGAGCCGGTGATCGAGGTGGTGGTCGAGCCTAAGACCCAGGCGGATCACGACCGGATGGCGATGGCGTTGCAGCGTCTGGCGTCGGAGGATCCGTCCTTCCGCGTCGGCCGTGACTCCGAGACGGGGCAAACCGTGATCGGTGGCATGGGTGAGCTGCACCTGGAGATCATCGTCGATCGCATGCGCCGGGAATACCGGGTTGAGGCCGATGTCGGCGCGCCGCAGGTGGCGTACCGGGAGACCATCGCCCAGAAGGCTGAGGTCGCCCACACGCTGAAGCGGCAGGTCGGCGCCATGGGGCAGTTCGCCCAGGTGACGCTGTCCTTCGAGCCGTCAGAGCCCGGCAGCGGGTTCCGGTTCGAGAACAAGGCGGGCGGCAAGCTGCCCAAGGAATTCGCCCACGGGGTCCAGAATGGCGTCGATGCCGCGAAGGACGGTGGGGTGATCGCCGGGTTCCCGGTGATCGATCTGAAGGTAGAGCTGGTGGACGGCGGTTTTCACGACGTCGACAGCTCCGTCGAGGTGTTCGAGCAGGCCGCTCGCGCCGCTTTCAGGGAAGGGATGGCGAAAGCCAAGCCAGTCCTGCTGGAACCGGTGATGGCGGTCGAGGTGGTCACCCCCGACGACTACATGGGTGATGTCATCGGCGACCTGAACAGCCGCCGGGGACAAGTGACGGGAATGGATCAGCGGGGCAATGCGCGCGTCATCATTGCCAGGGTCCCGCTGGCCAACATGTTTGGGTATGTGAACAACCTGCGCTCGATGAGCCAGGGCCGGGCGCAATACTCGATGCAATTTGACCACTATGAGCCGGTGCCGGCTGCCATCGCGGATGTCGTTCGCGCCAAGATGGCCTGATCAGGCAGAAGTCAAGAGAAGGAAGAGTAACCATGGCGAAGGCGAAATTCGAGCGCACCAAGCCGCACTGCAACATCGGCACCATCGGTCACGTTGACCATGGCAAGACGTCGCTGACGGCTGCGATCACGAAGGTGCTGGCTGAGACCGGTGGCGCGACGTTCACCGCGTACGACCA
>NZ_VITR01000001.1 GCF_007827955.1 Nitrospirillum pindoramense | reverse complement strand
ATGCTGGCCACAATGGCCGCATGACACAGCCGGCCAGATATGCCGGAGAGCACGACGCCAAAGCGCGAGCTACACCACGTCAGGGGACACGATCCTCGCCCGTGAGGGGCTGACCGTCTCCGCCATCGCCCGGCAGACCGGCCTGGACCGCAAGACCGTCCGTCGCTACATCGCCCAGGGGCTGGAGCCGCCCCGCTATACCCCTAGGCCGCCCAAGCCCACGGTGGTTGGGCCCTATCAAGCCTACCTGCGCCAGCGGGTGATCGCGGTGCCCGGGCTGAGCGCCCGCCGTCTGCTGCGGGAGATCCAGGCCCTGGGCTATCCCGGCGGCTATACGGCAGTGAAGGACTTCCTGCGCACCGTGCGACCGGCGGCGGCCAAGGGCTTTGAGCAGCGGTTCGAGACGCCGCCAGGGCATCAGGCCCAGGTGGACTTCGCCCACTTCAAGGCCAGCTTCACCGATGAGCCCGGCGTGGAACGGGTGGTGTGGCTGTTCTCCCTGGTGCTGGGCCACAGCCGCATGCTGTGGGCGCGCTTCGTCGCCCGCCAGGACTTGGCCACCGTGCTGAGGTGCCATATCGCCGCCTTCGAGGCTCTGGGCGGCGTGCCCGCCCGCATCCTCTACGATCGCATGAAGACCGCCGTGCTGGGCGAAGCGGCGGGAGATGACGGCGCCGATGGCGGCATCGCCTACAATGCCCGTCTGCTGGACCTGGCCGCCCATTACGGCTTCCTGCCCAAGGCCTGCAAACCCTATCGCGCCAAGACCAAGGGCAAGGTCGAGCGGCCCTTCCGCTACATCCGCCAGGACTTCTTCCTGGGACGGACCTTCCGCAATCTGGATGACCTGAACGGCCAACTCCAGCGATGGCTGGAGCAGGTCGCCAACATCCGCCGCCACGCCACCACCCAGCGCATCGTCGTCGAGCACTACGCCGAGGAACGGCCCCACCTCAAGCCCGTCCCCGCAATCCCCTATGCCACCGTGCTGTCCCTGGAACGCCGCATCACCAAGGACGGCATGGTGTCCGTCGGCGGCAACCTCTATTCCGTCCCCGACAGCACCCGGCGCCGCGCCGTCGAAGTGCAACTCACCGCCGACCAGGTCCACATCCTGGAGGAAGGCCGCCGGATCGCCATACACCCGGTGCTGGAGGGCCGTGGGCGCCGACACCTGATCGCTGGGCACCGCGTCCTGCCGCCACCCGTCAACAGCACGACACCCCGGCAAAGTGCTCCCCAGGCGCCACCATTACGGCGGTCCGGCGAGATCGTCACGCCGCGCGACCTGGCGATTTACGACGCCATCGGCCGCCACCTCGCCCAGCGCGAGGTCACGCCATGAGCGCCACCCTCGACAGCATTCGCCGCCACCTGGTGGGCCTGAAGATGCCCCGCGCCCTGGAAACGCTCGACCACGTCCTGCGCCAGGCCGAGCGCGGCACCCTCACCACCCTGGAGGCCATCGACGCCCTGCTCGGCGAGGAACTGGCGCTGCGGGAAGCATGCCGTGTCAAGGCCGCCCTCCAGATGGGCCGTCTGCTCACCGTCAAGACGTTGGCGGGCTTCGACTTCGCCTTCCAGCCTTCCCTCGACAGGGACCGCATCCTGGCCCTGGCCCAACTGGACTTTATCGACCGGCACGAAGTCCTTCACCTCCTGGGCCAGCCCGGATGCGGCAAGACCCACCTCGCCACCGCCCTGGGCGTTGAGGCCGTCAAGGCGGGACGCACCGTCTACTTCACCACCCTGGCCGACCTCATCGCTTCCCTGGCCAAGGCCGAACGCGAAGGCACCTTGCGCGAACGCCTGCGCTTCCTCTGCCGCCCCCAACTCCTCATCGTCGATGAGATCGGCTACCTCCCCGTCGTCCCCGGCGGCGGCAACCTCTTCTTCCAGCTCGTCAACGCCCGATACGAAAAGGGCGCCATGGTCCTCACCTCGAACCGCGGCTTCGCCGAGTGGGGCGACGTCTTCGGCGACACCGTCGTCGCTACGGCGCTCCTCGATCGCCTTCTCCACCACGCCATCGTCGTACAGATCGAGGGCGCCAGCTACAGGCTACGCCAGCATGCCGACCTCATCCCCGAAAACGTCCGGCGAAGACCCGACACTGCACCGCTCCAAGCCATCCGGAAACGCGGAAGACCGCCGAAAGTGAGGCCCACCGACACCCACCCAATCAATTAGCCAAACAAACCATCTGGGGATTTTTAAGTCGCCACTTCTGGGGAAAATCACTTCGCCGTTTACAGCCAGGCGCTCGGTGTACTTGATGCTGACGTATTGAACGCCCCTGTCCGAATGGTGAACCAGGCCGCCGTGCTTGGCTGGGCGTCGTTCATGCAGGGCCTGCTCCAGGGCGTCGAGCACGAAGGCGGCATGGGCGGTCCGCGACACCCGCCAGCCGACGATGCGCCGGGCGTAGGCGTCGATGACGAAGGCCACGTAGACGAAGCCCTGCCAGGTGGCGACGTAGGTGAAATCCGACAGCCACAGCATGTTCGGCCGGGGCGCATGGAACTGCCGATTGACGTGGTCGAGCGGACAGGGCGCCGACTTGTCGCTCACCGTCGTCTTCACCGGCTTGCCCCGGATCACGCCCCGCAAACCCATGCCCCGCATCAGCCGGGCAACCGTGCAGCGCGCGACGGCGTGGCCTTCCCGCTTGAGCTGGTGCCAGACCTTGCGCACGCCATAGACGGCGAAGTTCCCGTCGAATACCCGCCGTATTGCGACCTTCAACCGCGTGTCCCGCTTGGCCCGCGCCGGCAGGCGATCCGGGTCGGAACGCCGCGACGCATGCCGGTGATAGGTGGACGGGGCGATCGGCAACACCTGGCAGATCGGCTCGACCCCGTGCGCACCCCGATGCTCATCGATGAAGGCAATCATGGCTTGAACCGGCGGTCGAGCTCCGCCGCCGCAAAATACGCGCCCGCCTTGCGCAGGATCTTGCTGCTCCGCGCTGCCCTACGGGTCATTCGCTTGGCGCAGTTCCCGGTTCTCCCGTTCCAGCGCCTTCAGCCGTTCCGCGACATCGCTGGGCACACCGGCCCGCGTGCCTGCTTCAATCTCGGCCTTCTTAACCCATTCGTTCAGCGTCTGGCCCGAACAGCCGATCTTCGCCGCGATCGACATCACCGCCGCCCAACGGGACGGATGATCCTTCTCATGATCCAGCACCAGCCGCACCGCGCGGGACCGAACTTCGGGGGAAAACTTGTTCGTCGGCTTGCTCATCGTGGCTTCAGTCTCTCAGGAGTGAAAGCCTCCGACAATCCCGGCGCGCTTCATGTTCCGGCGCACCGGTCTGCTGGAACGCGTCATCCCCGACATCGCCGCCATCCTGGCCGCCGGCGGCCTTGTCCCACCGGAGGAGGCGCCGGAGGCCGCTGAACCCGCCATCGCACCAGAGGACGCCAGCGGCGATGATGGTCATCGTGGTTGAGAACGCCCCGCCGCGGCTGCGGGGACGCCTGTCACTCTGGCTGGCCGAGGTGCGGGCCGGCGTCTATGTCGGCGTCTACTCCCGCCGGGTGCGCGAGCGCATCTGGGGCGAGGTCGGCCAGATGATCGGCGACGGCAACGCCGTCATGGCCTGGAGCGCCCCCACCGACAGCGGCTTCGCCTTCGACGCCATCGGCACCAACCGGCGCGAACCCATCGACATCGACGGCCTGACCCTGGTGAAATTCCGCCCAGTCCCAGACCCGGATGCGCCACCCTTCTGAGGCGAGATACGGGCTATTTGCGGTCAATGATGCGCCGCCCGCAATTCCTCAAGGTAATCTGCCCACCATTGCATCATACTTACACGGTCCTGCCAGTGCTCACCACGAGCATACGCCCTCCGGATCTCGTTGTTCTCTACATGGCCAAGCTGTCGTTCGATGGCATCTGGATGCCATTTTCCGCATTCATTCAACAGGCTGGAGGCCGTGGCCCGAAAACCATGCGCTGTGGCCTCGTGCTTTCCGTAGCCGAGTCGCCGTAAGGCAGCGTTGAGGGTGTTGTCGGAAATTGGCCGCTTAGGGGTTCGAATACCCGGAAAGAGAAGGACACCCCTGCCTGTAATATCGCGCAGCCCCTGAAGTATCTCCAGCGCCTGCCGGGAGAGGGGGCTGTGATGGGGGCGACGCATCTTCATGCGCCCGGCGGGAATGGTCCAGACTGCCTTGTCAAAATCGAATTCCGACCATTCAGCAGCGCGCAGTTCCCCAGGACGGGGGAACAGAAGAGCCATCAACTGCAACGCCACCCGCGTGACCAGTTGCCCATCGAATGCATCAATGGCGCGCAACATCGCCCCAAACGCCTTTGGTTCAGTAATGGCGGCCCGCGGCGTGCTAATTGGCGTGGTGAGCGCGCCTCGAAGAGCGAAAGTGGGATCGTTCTGCGCACGCGCTGTCGCAATCGCGTAGCGGAATACGCTCCCTATGGTGGATCGTAGGCGCCGCGCAGTTTCGTATCGTCCACGGATCTCCGCCTCCCTCAGCACACGCAGAACGGAGGGCGCGTCAATCTCTTTAATCGATCTTGTTCCCAGTATCGGGTAGGCGAAGGAGAGGAGCCATTCAATCTTGGTAATCGTGGCTGGCGCACGCCCCTCCCGCTTTAGCTTGGCGACATACTCCTCCGCAACAGCGTGGAAACTGTCGCCCGAGCCATACTGCAGCAGTTTTCGCTGCTTTTTGTCTTCCGACGGATCGATACCGGCAAGCAAAAGCTTTCTGGCCGTGTCGCGGGCCTCACGCGCTGCGGCCAAGGTAACGAGAGGATAAGTGCCAAGAGCCAGAAGCTTCTGCTTTCCGCCAAAACGATAAGCCAGCCGCCATAAACGGGCACCGGTAGGCTGCACCCAAAACTGCAGCCCTTCGCCATCAGAAAACTTCTGCAATTTCTCGCCGGGGCGGGCATTCCGGCACTTCATGTCGCTCAACGCCATGGTCCGGTCCTCCTGTTGGTACACGATACCAACAAGGACTGCCGATACCAACCCACATACCAACAGGCGGCTTCGATGACGAGGGTATCCCAGGGATACGCCCACGCACGCCAAGCTACGATTTCGTGGGTAAAACCCTATATTTTATACGGGGTTAAATCGTACTAGAGCGTATTATCGGCGGCCTGCGGAAACGATGACGTAGGAGAAAATGGTGCCCAGGGGCGGAATCGAACCACCGACACGGGGATTTTCAGTCCCCTGCTCTACCAACTGAGCTACCTGGGCATCCAGAAGAACCTAGCGGACGCTAAGCCCCTGATCTCGCGTGGGTTTTTGTAACCCGTTGCCGTGGCGTTGGCGTCCGCGGCGCGTCGAGGTGGCTGTATGTAGACAAGTCCGGCGGGCTTGTCCAGCCTGTTGTTTCATTCTTTTGCGGATTTTTTTTAGATGGTTGATTTAAAAGAGATTTTGCGAGGCGCGGCCGGTTCTGGGTTCAGTCCCGCTCACCCCCGGGCGCGGTTTCGCCGTCCTCGTCCGTCTCGTCGGTGACGGGCACGCGGTAGCTTTCGTTCAGCCAGCGGCCCAGGTCGACGTCGGCGCAACGGGTGGAGCAGAAGGGCTTGGCCTCCGGCGCCGGCGGACGGCCACAGATCGGGCAGGCGGCGCGGGACTTTCGGGGCTTCAGGGGAATGGGATCGTCGGTCATCACGGGCACCATCACTCACATCAAGGCGTCATCGTCGGGCAAAACTCCCGGGGCCGACACGTCCGGCGTCACCAGGTCCAGCAGGGAGGGGCCCCGCCGCTGGCGTGTCATTTCCACCAGGCCCAGGCGGGACATGCCATAAACCTGGGTATTGCCGGGATCGTCCGCCACCGCCCCGGTCAGCGCCAGGATCAGGCGCTCGCGGTCCGGCGGGCGCGACAGGTTGATGAAGTCCACCACCACGATGCCGCCGACATTGCGCAGACGCAGCTGGCGGGCGATTTCCGGCACCGCCGCCAGGTTGACAGCCAGGGGGTCGCCCTTTTCCCCGCCATTGACGTCGATGACGGTCAGGGCTTCCGTGCGCTCGATCACCAGGCTGCCAGTGGCGCCCCCCGCCTTGGCGCCGAACAGGGGAACGCGCGGGCGCAGCAGCTTGGCGATGGCGCCGTCCAGGTCGCCGCCATCGAACAGCGGCAGGCCGGTGCTGGCCCGCTTCAGGACCGGCAGCAGGTCACCGGCACGGTCGTCGCACCAGCGGCGCAGCTCGGCATACAGGTCCTGACCGGACGCGGCGCGGTCATCCACCAGGATGGCATCCACGGGCTGCCCCGTCTGTTCCATCAGCGCGCGGATGCCGGCGTGGGGTGCCGGCAGCAGCACGGCCGGGGGCCCGTCACCCGCCCGCGCGACGCCCCGCCAATCCAGCGCCAGAGCTTCAGCCTCCTGGGCCAGCCATACGGCCGGCACGGCGGCGGCTGCGGCGCGCACGATCCAGCCGCCAGCCCACCCCCCTGGCCCGCCCCGCCCCCCGGCGGGCACGGCATCCCGCACCACCGTGGTCAGGCGCGCGCGTTCGGCGGCGGCGCTGGCACCCTGCCCAAGGCGCTTGGACACATGGATACCGGCCGCCAGCGGCGTATGGACCAGGAAACGGCCCGGCAGCGCCACGTCCATGGACAGGAGCGCGCCCTTGGCCGCCACCGGGTCGGCCTTGACCTGCACGATCACGGTCTGACCCGCGCGCAGCGAGGTGCCGATGGGCCCCTGGGGGCGAACGGCCGGACGATCCTTGGGCTCGCCCTTGCCCCCCCCGCCATGCTTGTCCGCCTGCGGCAGACGAACGTCGGCGCCGGGCAGCAGGCCGTCCCGCCCAGTGCCGATGTCAACGAAGGCCGCGTTCATACCGGCGACAATGCGAGTGACGCGACCGCGAATCACGGCGCCGGCCAGGGTGGGCCGGTCGGCACGGTCGATGTACAGGTCCGACAGCACGCCGTCGGTCAGCACAGCCGCGCGGCGCAGGGCTGGGCCCTGCGCCGGCGCGGTGATATCGATGTGGAGGTCACGGGCCATCAGGGCCGGCCCGTCAGGCGGCTACGGGGGACAGGGCCAGCGGGTCTATCCCAGCGGCGCGCAGCAGGGCCGCCGTTTCGAACAGGGACAGCCCCACGACATTGCTGTGGGAGCCCACCAGGCCGCGAGCGAACAGGGCGGCACGGCCCTGGATGGCATACCCGCCGGCCTTGCCCACGCCCTCGCCACAGGCGACATAGGCGTCGATCTCGGCCCGGCTCAACTTCTTGAACAGCACGGCGGTCTGTACCAGCCGGGTGCGCTCCTTGCCCGTGGCGTCCACCACGCAGAGGCCGCCGAAGACACGATGCCGCCGCCCCGACAGCAGCGCCAGGCACTGGCGCACATCCTCGGCGCTCTCCGCCTTGGGCAGGATGCGGCGGCCGCAGCCCACCACCGTATCGGCGGCCAGCACGACGGCGCCGGGGCTGCGGGCCGCCACCACCGCCGCCTTGGCCTGGGCCAAGCGCAGGGCGTGATGGGCCGGCAGCTCATCGGCCAACGGGGTCTCATCAATGTCGGCCGGGTCTATGCCCGCCGGCGTCACCCCGATCTGGGCGAGCAGTTCCCGGCGGCGCGGGGAGCTGGACGCCAGCACCAGCGGCGGGATCCGCCACGGCGCTTGCCCCGTCCCGTCCGCTTGCACACGCACCATGGGGTACCGTCCGCTTACTTGAAGCGGAAGGTGATGCGACCCTTGGTCAGGTCATAGGGCGTCATTTCGACGTTGACCCGGTCACCGGCCAGCACGCGGATGCGGTTCTTGCGCATCTTGCCCGAGGTGTGGGCCAGCACTTCGTGTTCGTTATCGAGCTTAACGCGGAACATCGCGTTCGGCAGCAGTTCGGTCACCGTGCCGGAAAACTCGATCAAATCCTCCTTCGACATAACTTCCTTTCGGGAAAAAACGGGTGGATAGCGGGATGCGCGCAATTTCGGCGACATAGGTGATGGCCCGGACGGTCGCGGTCAAGTGTTTTCCAGGCGACCATGGGATGGGCCGGCATGTTTGCACGGCATTGTGTCCGGCCCGACTACCCCGGATGGGTCGGCCCGGGATAATGATGCGGACGGCCTCACGGCTGGCCACCCGGCTTTTTCTTGGGCTTGCCGGTGGCGTCCGCCTCCAGCGCCGCCTGGCGGTCGCGCCACAGCCAGGGCGCCTCCACCCGACCGCCCCACATGCCGGCGCGGTGGCTCATGGCCAACACCTGGACACTGTAATAGTCCGGCGACAGGGCGGTGTAGGCCAACGCCCAGCCGGCACGCACCATGATGCCGGCGACGTCCCGCCCCTCCACCGTGCAGACCCCCAGGCGCCGCTGCTTGGGCGGGCTTTCCTTCGTGGTGCAGCGGACGATCTTGTCCTGGACGATGGCCTGCAATTCCTTCGTCGCCTGGGCGAAACAATCATAGCTGGCGCCGCGTCGATTCTGGCAGGTTTGGCCGGGATCGGGCGCGTCGATGCCGTAAAGCTTGATCTCCCCGCCATCCACCAGCAGCGTATCCCCCTCCGTCGCCTGGGCATGGCCCTCGATCACGTCGCCGCCCCCGCCCACAGGCGGCGGCGGGGCGGCCAGGGCCGTGCTCCCGGCCAGGGCCGCGAGCACCAAGGGCAGGGCCTTTACGCAAAGGGGCGGCTTCGGCTTCATCATGGACTTACTATAACACCCCTTGGCCCATTGCGCAGGTTGCGGGATGGCCAGACCCCGCCCATTATCGCGCCCCTTGACCCTTATTCCGCCCCTCAAGCGGAATGAGGGAAGCGGGTCCGGACTGACGCGCATGAGAGCCGCGCGCGTCCGGGCGGACCTGGACTGTTGCTGAGCCGGGGGCGGATGCACTATGCCGTCCGCCGACCCCTTTCCCGACGACTACATAGATAGGCTGGACCCATGACCCTCGCCGCCGTCCCCGCCCGTATGGACCTTGTCGCCCTGCTGGACGATGTCGCGGCGCTGGCGGTGGAGGCTGGGCTTGCCACCCTGCCGTTCTATGAAGGCAACGACGGCGCCACGTCCAAGGCCGATGGCAGCCCCGTCACCCTGGCCGACCACGCCGCCGAGGCCATCATCCTGCCCGGCTTGGCGCGACTGACGCCAACCATCCCCGCCGTATCGGAAGAGGCGGCGGAGCGCGGGGAGATCCCGGCCGTGACCGCGCGCCAGCCCTTCTGGCTGGTGGACCCCCTGGACGGCACCAAGGAATTCATCAAGCGCAATGGCGAGTTCACGGTGAACATCGCGCTGGTCGAGCAGGGCCAGCCGGTGCTGGGCGTGGTGTACGCCCCCGCCAGCGGCGAATTGTTCGCCGGGGTGTTGGTGCCCCAGCCCCTGGCCTGGCGCCAGCGTAACGGCGCGGAGCGCGAGGCCATCGCCTGCCGGCCGCAGCCGCGCGCCGGCGTCACCGTCGTCTCCTCCCGCTCCCACGCCAACGACGCGGCGCTGGCGGATTACCTCAAAGCCTATTCGGTGGCCGAGACGCTGGCCTGCGGCAGTTCGGTCAAATTCTGCCGCATCGCCGAGGGCATCGCCGACCTCTATCCCCGCTTTGGCCCCACCTGCGAGTGGGATACGGCCGCCGGCCACGCCGTGCTGCTGGCCGCCGGCGGCGGCATGACCACCCCCGAGGGCGACCCCTTCCGCTACGGTAAGGCGGGTTTCCGTAACGGCCCCTTCATCGCCCACGGGAAGTAAGACGGCGGAAAGGGCATCCCCTGCCCTTTTGCGTAAATCTTAGAGCTAATGGACCCTATGGCGCCCAGCTCTCAGACTACCTACATGTCTTTGATATGCAGGTGATTTGAGACGAGGGAGCCTTCGGCATGCTCTTGGCCAGCCTGTTCCGGTCCCTGATCAAGACCGGTCATATGACTCTGATCGACGCGTATCAGCGCCGCTACGAATTCGGCCGCCGCGACCCGGACGCCCTGCCGGGGGGGCTCTGTCCCGGAAGCGTCGCGGATGGCGGCCCGGCGGCTTACGGCCCCATCACCATGCGGCTCACCGATCCGGCCCTGCACTGGAAGCTGGCCCTGGCGCCGCGCCTGTACGCGGGCGAGGCTTACATGGACGGCACGCTGGTGATGGAGGAGGGCAGCATCTACGATCTGCTGGCCCTGGTCACCCGCAACAGCGGCTGGCAGCACATCGGCTGGTCCGACCATCTGATGGGCCCCATCGAGACCCTGACCCGCTATGCCCAGCAGTTCAATCCGGCGCACCGGTCCAAGGCCAACGTCGCCCACCATTACGACCTGTCGGGCAAGCTCTATTCCCTGTTCCTGGACAGCGATCGCCAATATTCCTGCGCCTATTTCCCGACGCCGGAAACGACGCTGGAAGAGGCGCAGAGCCTGAAGAAGCGCCACATCATCGCCAAGCTGCGGCTGGAGCCCGGCCACAAGGTGCTGGACATCGGCTGCGGCTGGGGTGGCATGGCGTTGGAGATCGCCCGCCAGGTTCCGGACGCCCGGATCATGGGCATCACCCTATCGCAGGAGCAGTTGGCCGTGGCCCGTCAACGCGCGGCCGACGAGGGCCTGGCCGGCCGCGTGAGGTTCGAGCTGGTGGATTACCGCCACCTGAGGGCCCAGGGCTACGCCGGTCATTTCGACCGCATCGTCTCGGTCGGCATGTTTGAGCATGTGGGCCTGCCCCACTACCCCGAATATTTCGCGGCGGTGCGCGACCTGATGACTCCAGAGGGGGTGGCCCTGATCCATTCCATCGGCCGGCTGGACGGGCCGGGGGCCACCAACCCCTGGATCCGCAAATACATTTTCCCCGGCGGCTATGTTCCCGCCCTGTCGGAGGTGATGCCGGCGGTGGAGAAGGCGCGCGTCGTCACCACCGACATCGAGATCCTGCGCCTGCATTACGCCGAAACCCTGCGCGCCTGGCGCCACCGCTTCCTGGCGCGCGCCGACGAGGCCGCCGCCCTGTACGACGACCGCTTCGTCCGCATGTGGGAATTTTACCTGGCGGGGTCGGAGTGCGCCTTCCGCTACCAGGGGCACATGGTGTTCCAAATCCAGTTGTCGAACGCGCTGGCGGCGGTGCCCCTGACCCGCGATTATATCCACAGGGCGGAGGAGGCGATGGCCCCCCGCTCCCGCAACCCGGCGATGGTGGCGGAATAGCGGGGAATCAAGCCTTAAGGGCGGGGCGCGCACGAGCGGCTCCGCCTTTATCCCCGCGTTTATCCCCCTGTGGATAAAATCCATCCGCATGTTGCACTTGCCGAGGCCGCAGCGTCCGGCTATGCCATGCCTCCCCCGCTGTTAAACTCATGCCCATGGACACCAAGTTGACCGACCCGGCCGCCTCCACCGGTGCGTTGCCCTACCGCACGCCGCCCCATAATCTGGAGGCGGAACAGGCGCTGCTGGGCGCCGCCCTGGTCAACAACAAGGCCCTGGAAAAGGTGGCCGAGTTCCTGCGGCCGGAGCACTTCTTCGACCCGGCCAACGGCCGCGTCTTCGCCGCCATCGCCAAGCTGGTGGAGCGCGGCCAGATCGCCAGCCCGCTGACGCTGAAGGCCTATTTCGAGCAGGACGCCGACCTGAAGGAGATCGGCGGCACCGAGTACCTGGCCCGCCTGGCCGCCGGCGTCGTCACCGTCAGCAACGCCGAGGACTACGGCCGCATCATCCACGACTCCTACCTGCGCCGGCAGCTGATCGACGTGGGCGAGGACATGGTCAACGCCGCGTACAAGCATGACCTGGACGTGGTCGCCACCGACCAGATCGAGGAGGCGGAGAAGCGGCTGTTCGACCTCGCCTCCACCGGCGACGCCCAGGGCGGCTTCGTCCCGTTCGAACGGTCGCTGAAAGCCGCCATCGAAATGGCGGAGGCGGCGTACAAGCGGTCCAGCCATGTCACCGGCGTCACCACCGGCCTGCGTGACCTGGACGGCAAGCTGGGCGGCCTGCACCCCTCGGACCTCATCATCCTGGCCGGCCGCCCCTCCATGGGTAAGACGGCGCTGGCCACCAACATCGCCTTCAACGCCGCCCGCGCCCATATGAAGAGCAGCGGCAAGGAAGGGGCGCCGGTCGGCTTCTTCTCCCTGGAAATGTCGGCGGAACAGCTGGCCACCCGTATTCTGGCCGACGAGGCCGAGGTCAGCGGCGACAAGATCCGCCGTGGCGAAATCCACGGCAGCGACTTCCCCCGCTTCATCGAGGCCAGCAACTACATCTCCAAGGTGCCGTTCTTCGTGGACGACACCCCTGCCCTGTCCATCACCGCCGTGCGCACCCGCGCCCGCCGCCTGAAGCGCACCCACGGCCTGGGCATGATCGTGGTCGACTACCTGCAGCTGCTGCGCGGCGGCGGGATTAGCAAGACCGACAACCGCGTGCAGGAAATCTCCGAGATCACCCGGGGCCTCAAGGCCATCGCCAAGGAACTGGACCTGCCGGTGATCGCCCTGTCGCAGCTGTCGCGACAGGTGGAAAACCGCGAGGACAAGCGCCCGCAGCTGTCGGACCTGCGTGAATCCGGCTCCATCGAGCAGGACGCCGACGTGGTCATGTTCGTGTACCGCGAACAGTACTACCTGGAACGTGCCGAGCCCTCGCGCCGCCCGGAAGAGGCGGAGGACAAGTTCAACGACCGCTACCAGCGCTGGCAGCAGCGGCTGGAAGAGGTGCACGACACCGCCGAGGCCATCATCGCCAAGCAGCGCCACGGCCCCGTGGGCACCGTGCGTCTGCACTTCCACGGCGAATTCACCCGCTTCTCCGACCTCGACACCCACCATGCCCTGGCGGGCGCGGGCGACGATTACTGAGGAATCAGGCGTGTCGCCCATGGGGTTCCTGGATCAGGTGCCGGCCGGTGCCGGCGCCGTATTGACCATCGACCTGGCAGCCATCGCCGGCAACTGGCGGCGGCTGCGCGATCATGCCCAACGGTCGGGCCGCACGGTGGAATGCGCCGGCGTGGTCAAGGCCGACGGCTATGGCCTGGGCGCCGTGCCCGTGGCGCGCGCGCTGCTGAAGGCCGGCTGCCGCACCTTCTTCGTCGCCGACCTGGAAGAGGCCGCGGCCCTGCGCGCCGCGCTGCCCACCGGCCCCGATGCCCGCATCCTGGTCCTGCACGGCCCGACGCCGGGCACGGAGCGGGATCTGGCCGCCCTGGGCCTGATACCCGTCCTGAACAGCCTGGATGATATCGACCGCTGGCGATTCTTGGCGGCTGAGCTGGGCCGTGAGCTTCCCGCCGTCATCCACATCGACACCGGCATGAACCGCCTGGGACTGGACGACGGTGACGCCCGGCGCCTGGCCGGGGATACGGCCAGGCTGTCGGGCATCGCCCTGACGGGCTGGATGAGCCACCTGGCCAGCGCGGACGTGGCGGGCGACGGCCTGAACGCCGAGCAGGACGCCCGGTTCCGGGCCCATCTGGCCCGTTTGCCCGCGGCGCCAGTCAGCCTGGCGGCTTCTTCCGGCATCTTCCGCGAGGCGTCGCTGCTGCACAACATGGTGCGGCCGGGGGCCGCGCTCTACGGGGTGAACCCGACGCCGGAGGCCCCCAACCCTATGAGCCCAGCGCTGCGGCTGTTGGGACGGGTGCTGCAGATCCGCGACGTGCCAGCGGGCACCACCGTGGGGTATGGCGCCACCTATCGCACCGCGGCGCCAGCACGGCTGGCCACCATCGCCGTGGGCTACGCCGATGGATATTTCCGCGCCCTGGGCTCTTCCGGCCATGTCACCATCGCCGGCGTGCGGGCCCCGGTCGTCGGCCGCATTTCCATGGATTTGCTGAGCGTGGACGCCAGCGACGTCCCGCCCGCCGCCCTGGTTCCCGGCGTGTTCGCCGAGTTGATCGGGCCCGACCGGCCGCTGGACGACGTGGCGGCCGACGCCGGAACGATAGGCTATGAGATCTTAACAGGGCTTGGCCGGAGGTTTTACCGCGTGTATCAGGGGGCGTGACCTTTTGCGGCGCACCCTGATGCGGAGCCGTTGGGCACGCCAGCGGTTGTGTATGGTAAGTCCCTTGAATGACTGAGGAGCGGAGCGGATGGGGTTCTTGAGCGGGATCGGCCGGGCCACCCTGGTGTTCCTGGCCGCCACCGGGCGGCTGGCCCTGTTCACGGCGCGCGCCTTGTCGCATTGCGTCCGTCCCCCCTACTATCCCCGCCTGCTGCTGCAGCAGATGCGGGAGATCGGCTACAACAGCCTGCCGGTGGTGGGCCTGACGGCCCTGTTCACCGGCATGGTGCTGGCGCTGCAGAGCTATACCGGCTTCGCCCGCTTCAACGCGTCCAGCGCCATCGCCACCGTGGTGGTGCTGTCCATCACCCGTGAGCTGGGCCCGGTCATGGCCGGGCTGATGGTGGCGGGCCGCGTGGGTGCGGCCATGGCGGCCGAGATCGGCACCATGCGGGTGACGGAACAGGTCGATGCGCTGACCACCCTGTCAACCAACCCGTTCAAGTACCTGGTGGCGCCCCGGCTCCTCGCGGGCACGCTCATGCTGCCCTGCCTGGTGCTGGTGGCCGACATCATCGGCGTCTTCGGCGGCTATGTCGTCAGCATCTACCGCCTGGGGTTCAACCCCGCCGCCTACCTGACCAGCACGGCGCAGTACCTTGAAACCATCGACGTGGTCTCGGGCCTGGCCAAGGCGGCGGCCTTCGGTTTCATCATCGCGCTGATGGGCTGCTACAACGGCTACCATTCCAAGGGCGGCGCCCAGGGCGTGGGTGCGGCCACCACGCATGCCGTGGTTTCCGCCTCCATCATGATCCTGATGATCAACTATCTGCTGACGGGGCTGTTCTTCTCATGAGCACGGTATCCCCCCAATCCGCGACCCCTAAAATCGAACTGGTTGGCGTCAAGAAGGCCTTCGGCCCTAAGAAGGTGCTGGACGGCGTAGACCTCAGCGTCGCCAAGGGCGAGTCTTTCGTCATCATCGGCGGGTCGGGCACCGGCAAGTCGGTGATGCTGAAGTCCATCCTGGGGCTGCTGCGCCCGGATGCGGGCACCATCAAGGTCGATGGCGAGGAGACCACCCATATCGGCGGCCGCGCCCGCGACCGGGTCATGACCAAGTTCGGCATGCTGTTCCAGGGCGGCGCCCTGTTCGACAGCCTGCCCGTCTGGCAGAATGTGGCCTTCGGCCTGATCCAGGGCCAGGGCATGAAGCGCGCCCAGGCGCGTGAGATCGCCATCGAGAAGCTGGCCGCCGTGGGCCTGGGACCGGACGTGGCCAACCTGTCCCCGGCGGAACTGTCGGGCGGCATGCAGAAACGCGTGAGCCTGGCCCGCGCCATCGCCACCACACCCGAAATCATCTTCTTTGACGAGCCGACGACGGGCCTGGACCCGATCATGGCCGACGTCATCAACGACCTGATCGTGAAGTGCGTGCGCGACCTGGGCGCCACGGCGCTGACCATCACCCACGACATGGCCAGCGCCCGCAAAATCTCCGACCGCATCGGCATGCTGTACCAGGGCAAGCTGATCTGGCAGGGCCCAACGGACGCCATCGACGACAGCGGCAACGCCTACGTCGACCAGTTCATCCACGGCCGTGCCGATGGCCCGATCCAGATGCAGGTGAAGCTGGGGTAAGCCTGCCAAGGCAAGGGACAGTCGCGTATGGGCCGTCATGCCATGCTGATCCTTGGCTTGTTGTTCTTGGTCGCGGGTCCCCAGGGTCCCGCGCGGGCGTCCGCCTGGCAGCCTATCCAAGGCCACGCGCAACTTCCCCTGTGGCCGGGAACGGCGCCTGGCATGCCGGCCTCTGCGGCGCCGGAGACGATGCGCGTGGACGACGGCGTGGTGGTGGCGGAAAACGTCTCCCGCCCCACCATGACGGTCTACGCGCCCAAAGGGCCGAACACGGGCGCCGCCATCATCGTTTTCCCCGGCGGGGGCTACAAGATCCTGGCCATGGACCTGGAGGGCACCGAGATCTGCGACTGGCTGACCGGCCGGGGCATCACCTGCGTGCTACTGAAATACCGCGTGCCGCGCTCAGGCCCCTATTGGGACGGCGCATGCCACTGCCATGTCATTCCCCCGGTGCCGATGGCCTTGCAGGACGCCCAGCGGACCGTGAGCCTGGTCCGCCACCATGCCGCCGAATGGCGGATCGATCCGCACAAGATCGGCGTCATCGGCTTTTCTGCGGGCGGGCACATGGTCGCTGCCGTCAGCACCCATTTCCGCGACAGGGCCTACACCGCCGTGGACGCGGCCGACATTGAAAGCAGCCGCCCGGATTTCGCCATCGCGATGTACCCCGGACATCTGTCCGAGGCGGAGGACACCATCGCGCTCAATCCAGACATTGCCAGTCACATCTCCCGCGACACGCCGCCGACCTTCCTGTTGCAGAACGAGGATGACCACGTGGACAGGGTTGAGGACGCGCTGAGCTATTACATGGGGCTGAAGAAGGCGGGCGTGCCTGTGGAGTTGCACTCCTACGCCAAGGGAGGCCATGCCTTCGGACTGCGGCCGACGGCGTCCGCCGTGTCGGCGTGGCCCCATCTGGTGGAGACCTGGCTGCGCGGCCTGGGGATCATTTAGACCGGACGCGGCCGTGTCACGCGGCGAGGCATCCCCATCCCGCCGTGGCCATTTCAGCCGGCAACCCGCTTTCGGCCAAGGTGGCGCCGGCTTCCATGCCTGATGCCCAGGCGTAGGCGGCGGACATGTCGGCGAAGGCCCGCAGGTCATGGCCGCCGATGAAAAGCCGCGCCAAATTCAACAGGAACCGCACGCCGGTGTTGTGGCTGACCACCGCCGCACGGCCACCGGCGCGGCCGCGCCGAGCCTCTCCCAGGACGGCCCCCATGCGGCGAATGGCGGCCGGCGACACATCGCCGACGTGAAGCCGCAAGTCGGTCACGCTGTTCCACGTGGCGACATCCGCGTTCCAGGCCAGCATTTCCTCCATGTAATCGGCGATGATGTCGCCGGTCACATCCTCCAGGACCAAGAGGCAAATGATCCGGGATGAAGGAAATAATTTATGATGTATTTTATACATTTCCGCACTGCCACCGGAAACGACGATGGCGGTATAGGTAGCATGACCGAAAATTGAAAGTTGTGACCATTTCACTGGTCAAGCTTTCAGAAACCGGGCACCACACCTACATAAGTAGCGATACCCCCGCGCCAATATTGAAAATTGGACCAGCCTCGGGTCGCTCAGTCGACGTCACCCGCCTCATCCGGGGTGATGGGTTGGAAGTCCGCACGGCTGTAGCGATGGCCCCGCTTCACCGTGTAGACGACGCTGCGCAGGTTGGCGATGTCCTGGGTCGGATCCTTGGCCACGAACACGAGGTTGGCCAGCTTACCCGCCGCCACCGTGCCCATCCGTTGATCCATGTCCAAGACGCGGGCCCCCATTTGGGTGCCGGCCTGGATGGCGGCCAGGGGTGAGAATCCGGCCCGGCGAACCAGGAGTTCCAGTTCCTCATGCAGGGCCGGATAGGCGTCAGCGGCCGGCGTTTCCCCATCCGTGCCGGCGGAGATGCCAACGCCGGCGTCACGCGCCTGCCGGGTGATGCGGGCTGCCAGGTCACCCGGACAGTAGGAGCCCGGCGGGTTGGGCTTGCCCGCCCAGCGCTCGTCGCCCTCGGCGTAGACCCGCAGTGTGGCGTCCAGCATCGTGCCGTGGCGTTTCATGGCTTCGAACAGGGTGGCCATGACGGGGTCGGGATTGGCGATGCGCGCCGGGTCCACGGGCGCGCGATCGTGATACTGCGTCGGCTTCTCCGGCAGCGCCTGATAGGCCAGCATGCAGGCATGGGACAGCACGTCAACGCCAGCCTCGATCTCCTCTGCCGGGGTTGCCGGAAAGACCATGGCATGGGCCCAGACGCGAAAGCCCTGGGCATGGGCCTGCCGCGCGATCCCCGCCACCAGGTCGGCGGACAGGTTGGCGTAGATCTTGACGCCGCTGGCGCCGGTGCCCCGCGCCAAAGCCACCGCCAGCTTCAGGTCGGTTTCCGGGGTGATGGCCTGCATCCAGGGCACCTGCCCCGCCGTGGCGCCCTGGGCGGAGGCCGCCGTGCGCGGGTCCTTGAAGAAGCTGGGGCCGGCCATCAGCGCGGCGTAATGGATATCCGGGGCTGGGATATCCCCTAGCAGGGCTGCGCGCGCCAGATCGGCAAGAACGCGGGTATCGCCCGCCATGTCCCGTTCCGCCGTGACGCCACCGTACAGCGCCCGGCGCAACAGCGCCTCTTCGGCGCGGCGGTTGGGCACGGTGGCCAAGTGGACATGGGTATCGATCAATCCCGGCAGGACGTAAAGACCCCGGACATCGATCACCACGGCCCCCTTGGCCAGGCTTGCCGGCACCTGCCCCGTGGGCGCCACCAGCGCGATGTCCTGCCCCCGGGTCACGACATCCATGCCAGGCTGCGGCGCCGTGCCGGTACCGTCGATCACGGTGGCCCCGCGATAGATCACCACCGCGGTCGGCGCCACCCCTCCATCAGCCGCGCTGGCGGGCGTCACCCCCGCCGCACCAGCCAGCAGCGTCAGGATCGTCAAGGCGCGGCGCGCCATGGTCATGATGCTTTTCAAGGTGAACATCCTGAGGGGAACGGCAGGCGGCGACTGTGGGCGCGGCACTGGCGGCTGTCAATTCACCGGCCACCGGCCGCATCATCACGCTCCAGCCCCCGCACCATTCTGTCGTGCGTCCGGCGGGGCCCTACCCCCTAAATCTGGTGGCTGTATAACCGGCGCCGGGGTGGCGGTTTGGTCCCCCAAGCTGTTATGATGCGCCCTGCCCATCACCCCGTCAGGATTTTGTTCCCGTGGCCCGAAACACGAACCGCTATGTCTGCCAAAGTTGCGGCACGGCCCATCCGAAGTGGAGCGGCCGGTGTGAGGGATGTGGCGCCTGGAATACCCTGGTGGAGGAAGCCGCCCCCGAGGCCGCACCCCGGGGCTTGGGCACCAAGGTGCAGGGCCGCCGGCTGGAGTTCGTGGAATTGTCCGGCGTGTCGGAGCAGGCACCCCGCCGCATGACCCACATCCAGGAATTCGACCGGGTGTGCGGTGGCGGTTTGGTGCATGGCTCCGCCCTGCTGGTGGGCGGTGACCCCGGAATCGGCAAGTCCACCCTGTTGCTGCAGGTCATCTGCCGGCTGGCCCAGGGCACGTCCTGCGCCTACATCTCCGGTGAAGAGGCGGTGGATCAGGTGCGCATGCGCGCCCTGCGGCTGGGCCTGGCTTCGGCGCCGGTGAATTTGGCGGCCGCGACCAATGTGCGCGACATCGTGGCCTCGCTGGACGCGGCGGACGGCCCGCGCGTGGCGGTCATCGACAGTATCCAGACCATGTTCGTCGATACGCTGGACAGCGCGCCCGGCACGGTGGCCCAGGTCCGGGCCTCTGCCTCCGAACTGATCCGCGTGGCCAAGCGCCGGGGCATCACCCTGCTGATCGTGGGCCACGTCACCAAGGACGGCCAGATCGCCGGCCCCCGCGTGCTGGAGCACATGGTGGACACGGTGCTGTATTTCGAGGGGGAGCGCGGCCACCAGTTCCGCATCCTGCGCGCGGTGAAGAACCGCTTCGGCGCCACCGATGAGATCGGCGTGTTCGAAATGGCTGAGGACGGCCTGCGCGAAGTCGCCAACCCGTCGGAGATTTTCCTGGCGGAACGGCGGGGCGACGTCACCGGCACCGCCGTCTTCGCCGGCATGGAGGGCACCCGCCCCGTGCTGATGGAGGTGCAGGCCCTGGTCGCCCCCTCCCCCCTGGGCACACCGCGGCGGGCGGTGGTGGGCTGGGACACGGCGCGCCTGGCCATGGTGATGGCGGTGCTGGAGGCGCGGTGCGGCCTCGCCATCGGCGCCAATGATGTGTATCTGAACGTCGCCGGCGGCCTGAAGGTCACGGAACCGGCGGCGGATTTGGCGGTGGCCGCGGCCCTGGTCTCCTCCCTGACGGGGGAACCGGTGCCGGCCGACGCTGTGGTTTATGGAGAGATCGGGTTGTCGGGGGAAATCCGGGCGGTGAGCCAGAGTGAGACGCGGCTGAAGGAGGCGGCGAAGCTGGGCTTCGGCACGGCCCTGGTGCCCACCCGGCGCAAGGGATCCGGCGGGGACGCCGGCCTGCGGCGCATCGAACTGCACCACCTGTCGGACCTGCTGCCCCTGTTCCAGGCGGCCCCCGCCCAGAAAGGCGCGCCGCCGAAGAACACACCCAAGGCCGTCTCCAGCGGCGGGCGGGGCTGAGGCATCATGGATATCAACGGTTTGAACCCCCTGGACATCGCCGTCGTCGTCATCGTCGTGCTGTCGGCGCTGCTGGCTTTCGCCCGCGGCTTCGTGCGCGAGGTGCTGTCGATCGGCGCCTGGGTCGGGGCTGCCCTGGTCACGCTGTATGCCTTCCCCCTGGTCAAGCCCTTCGTCCGCGCCCATATCGAGCGGCAGATGATTGCCGACGGCGTCGCCATCATCACCCTGTTCGTGGCGGCCTTGCTGGTGCTGCAGATGATCTGCCACACCCTGGCCGGCCGCGTGAGCGACAGTGCCCTGTCGGCCATAGACCGGTCGCTGGGGTTCGGTTTCGGGGTGCTGCGGGGCGCTGTGTTGGTCAGCCTGGGCTATATGCTGATGGGCTATATCTGGCCGGACAACAAGCCGGACTGGCTGCGTGACGCACGCACCCGGCCGGCGCTGGAGGCCGGGGCGGACATGCTGCGCACCTTGGCGCCGTCCGACCTGCGCCACGAGGGTGAAGGACGAATCGATGCCGCCCGGATGGAAGCCGAGCGGGCCCTGGCCGCCAAGCAGGACTTGGAACGGCTTCAAACCCCGGCGATCACCCCTGCGGGGAACGCGGGTGCGAAGCCGGGTGAACAGGGCTATAACGACCGCGAACGCACGGGCCTTGATCAGCTGATCGAGAACACCGTCGATAAGAAGAAGCCGGAATAAGCGCTTCTTCGCAACGGACCGCAACGTACCAACCTAGCGCGAAAGGCGCCCGGTGACCGCTCATGCTGACCACGAACCCCTTTGACGACGACAAGTTGCGTGAGGAATGCGGCGTCTTTGGCATCCTGGGCGCCACGGACGCGGCCGCCCTGGTGGCCCTGGGCCTGCATGCCCTGCAGCATCGAGGCCAGGAATCGGCGGGCATCGTCGCCTTTGACGGGGAACATTTCGGCGTCCATCGCGCGCTGGGCCAAGTCGGCGACAACTTCAGTTCCGAGGCGGTCATGCGCCCGCTGAAGGGCAACGCCGCCATCGGCCATGTGCGCTACGCCACCACGGGTGACACAGCGCTGCGCAACGTGCAGCCGCTGTTCGCGGACTTTGAGTTCGGCGGTTTCGGCCTGGCGCACAACGGCAACCTGACCAACGCCATGACGCTGCGCCGCCAGCTGGTGCGCCGTGGCTGCCTGTTCCAGTCCACCACCGACACCGAAGTCATCGTCCACCTGATGGCGACCGCCCGGGGCGGCAGCGTCATCGACCGCATGGTCGAGGCCCTGCGCCAGGTCGAGGGCGCCTACTCCCTGGTCGCCATGGCCAAGGACCAGATCATCGGCGTGCGCGATCCCCGCGGCGTGCGCCCGCTGGTGCTGGGCATGCTGGGCGACGCGCCGGTCCTGGCGTCGGAAACCTGCGCCCTGGACATCATCGGTGCTGAGTTCGTCCGCGACATCGAGCCGGGTGAAATGGTGGTGCTGACTGCCGCCGGGGTGCAGAGCCTGCGCCCCTTCCAGCCGGAAAACAGCCGCTTCTGCATTTTCGAGTACATCTACTTCGCCCGGCCCGACAGCTTGGTTGAAGGATCCAGCGTCTACAAGGTGCGCAAGTCCATCGGCGCCCATCTGGCCCAGGAAAGCCATGTGGATGCCGACGTGATCATCCCGGTGCCGGACAGCGGCGTGCCCGCCGCCATCGGCTATGCCGAGCAGAGTGGCATCCCGTTCGAGTTGGGCATCATCCGCAACCACTATGTCGGCCGCACCTTCATCCAGCCGACCGACAAGATTCGGCATCTGGGCGTGAAGCTGAAGCACAACGCCAACCGACACTACATTCAGGGCAAGCGCGTCATCCTGGTGGACGACAGCATCGTGCGCGGAACCACCTCGGTGAAGATCGTGGAAATGATGCGCGCGGCCGGCGCCAAGGAAGTGCACATGCGCATTTCCAGCCCGCCCACCCGGCATTCCTGCTTCTACGGCATCGACACGCCGGAGAAGGAAAAGCTGCTGGCGCATAAGCTGTCGGTCGAGGAGATGAACCGCTACATCGGATCCGACAGCCTGGCCTTCATCTCCAACGACGGGCTGTACAAGGCGCTGGGACACAGCGGCCGCGACACTGGCGGCCCGCAATATTGCGACGCCTGCTTCACCGGCGAGTACCCCATCCCGCTGACGGATTATGAGGGCACGCCGGGTGGCGAAGTCGCCTTCCTGGCCGAACGCCGCGCCTAAGGCCAAGCCTGGCTTTCCGTGATTGAGAAACGCCCCCGGAAGACGATCTTCCGGGGGCGTTTCGATTCCCGCCAATCGCTTTCGCCCAGGCTACCGCCCGCGGTCAGGGGACTCGTCCTGCGTTGCCAGCTCCAAATGCCAGTCCAGTGACATCATGTGTCGAGGCAACGCATCCTGCCCGCATGCCCAAGCGAAACCCTGCCGCATGTCGGAAAAGTGTTGAAGATCATAATCCCGGATATAGACGCGGGCCAAATTTATCAAGAATTTCTGACCGGCATTGTAGCTTACGATGGCCACCTTTCTCCGATCTTTTTCTAATCCATGAGTAAAAATCCCGGGCCGACGCTTCACATTTAACAGCTTTGACATCCTCTCCAAGGATGAGTGGTGGACGTTTCCGATAAAGGAACGCAAATCCACCACGCAATTCCAGGAGATATCCACCTCACCATCTTGGATCAGGCCGGATATATGATCGGCTATTTCGTGCCCGTCCACATCCCCACTATAGATGATACATATCAGACGCAACTGCGGGAAAAGCTGGTAATCAGCCTTGTGCATAAGCCATGTCCTGCCGCGATAGACAAAAGCTCCGGCTGACTGTCTTGATGCGGATTGGACGTTGCGATCAGGTCGGGGAGCTTTATTCTATCAGATCTTAATCAAACTTTTACCTGCGCGGCGGTACCGCTCAGGTAGCAAGCTCGCTTACTTGGATATTGGGGCTAAGCCCATGGAGGATTGCCGGCCTGACAGGCATCATTAACGCCCCCCGGGTTCCCCACCACATATCGACCCCGCGCACAGGGTGGATTGTGTCAGGATGCCCATTTTCAACTGCCAAATCCCACCAGAGACGGAACCGGGGACGCCCATCAGCGCCTGGATACCGGCGCCCTTGTGCGGCCCCATGACATCAGGAGTGGTCACGGAGTGTTCCGACTGAACGCGAGATTGAACATGGCACGTTTTTTCGTGCCAATGAAGCACAAAATTCCGTGCCTTCTATACCCATCCGCCGCCTACGGACTGAGGCTGCGCGCGACACCATGAAGGGGTTGAAGGATAGGCTGCGCCAGGTCCGTGAGTATCTGGGGGAAACCCAGAAAAGCATGTCCGCCCGGTTCGCTTTGGGCGTGAACACCTGGCAGGGGTATGAGCGCCTGGGGAAGCTGCCCAAGGGGGAAACCCTGGCTCAACTGCTGACCCTGGACATTTCGGTGGACTGGCTGCTGACCGGCCATGGCGACATGCATATGACCGGCAACCGCCCCGGGCTGGATGCGCACCTTCTGGCGCAGATCATCGACGGCGTGCTGACCCTTCACGGCCAGAACGGGAGTCGACCCAGCCCGACGGTGCAGGGTCAGTTGATCAGCCACATCTATGACCGGCTGATCGCCATACCGGACGAACGGGAGCGGCGGGGCGCCCTGCGGTATGCGCTGGACCAAGCGCGGGAGGATTGGGCGGAGGACGCACCGCCCATCGGGCGGTAGGGGCTCAGGTCGGCGTCGGCTTCACCGCCACGATGGGCGGCAGCATGGTGACGCCCAGGCCCAGCGACCGCAACGCCGCCTCATCCCGCCGTTGGGACGCCCCCCCAGTTTGGCGCAGGGCGTTGAGGTCGATGCCGGTGGCTTGGCGCACACGGTCGGCCACCGCCGCCGGCGCCTCTGGCCCAGCGCTGAAGTCGAAGACCGCCTCCGGCGTCACCAGACGCTTGGGCGACGCGGCCAGCCACCAGACGCAGGGGCCGGCACAAGGACCATCGACAATGACGGTGATGCCCCTGTCGACGATGGTCTGCGCCAGCTCGGCGGCCGCCTGCGGGTCGCCACCACCCTGCGACCAGATGACCAGGGTCTGGGCGTCGAGGGCGGTGATGCGGGCGATGGCGTCCTTCATCACGGCTGTCTTGGCTTCGCCATGGGCGCAAACCAGCTTTTGCCCCCCCACCCCGACACCGGCCCCCTTCGCGTTGGGACGATGGCCATAGCTCCAGCAATTAAGCACCTGCTGAACGATGGGGTCGGTATCGTCGGGGCGGCCCGGGGGCAGGAAATCGGCCCGCGCCGGCATCATGCTCCCCGCCGCGATCAGCAGGATACCCAGGACAAGGGCAAGTCGGGTCATGAAGGCCATGGCTGCGATCCGAACAGGGACAAACGGCGTCGAACTTATATGGGGCCGCCGCCGCACTTTCCAACGGAAAGCAGGCCAACGGAAAGCCGGACCTCACACGCCGGTGTCAGCCAGCGTCGGTCCCTGTTGGACCACCACCGTGCCCTTGCGCCCCAGGGTCTTGGCCAGCGCATCCAGGCGCCGCTGCACGGCGTCGCCGTCCAGCATGGCGGCATCCCGGGGCAGTAGCAGGGTCAAGGTATCCGGCGTCAGCCGCAGGGCCGTCCGCTGCAACAGGGTCGCGGCGCCGCCGGTCAAGGTGTGGGCCAGCCGCAAGGCCAAACCCACGATCACGGCGCGGCTGAGCTGCGCCTCTGACAGCAGGGTCCGGGTCAGCCCCAGGGGCTGACCATCGGCCGTGCCCGCATACCGCACGAAGGAGGCCAGCGCCAGGAAAGCCCGTTCCGCATGATCGGCACCGGCGAAGGGCATGCGCAGCACCCGCAGGTAGGCGTGCTCCGCCCGATAGTCCGGGTGCTCCGACCATCCCAGGTCGGACAACAGGCACGCCGCCGTCCGCAGCCGGGCGGCGGCCTCGTCCTCGCCCGCGAAGAGGGGGGACGTCCACTGCGTCAGCGTCGCGGCCTCGCCGAAGCGGCCCAAGCGCTCGGCCACCTGGGTGCAGCTGTCGATCAGCGGATCGCGCCGGCGCTCCTCCGCCGACAATTGGTCGAACAGGAACCCTTCCCGCAGGCCGTAGGCGGAAAAAACCACATTAGATGGCTGCACCGCGCGCAGCAGACGCTCCATGACCAGCGCCGCCATGGGCAGCGTCTCCAGCCGGCGACGGGAAACGCCCGGCATCTTTTCCAGCGATGCGCGGCTCTGACGCCCGACCAGGCCGGCAAAATCAGCCATCACCCGGGCGTCGACCACGTAATGGTGGATGATGTGCAGCGGGTGGCCCACCTGCTCCATATGCATCTTGGCCAAGGCGCGCCAGCCGCCGCCCACAGGGTGGAAATCGCGGCCCCGGCCTTCCAGGGCCCAGGGCAGCTTGGCCAGTTGCGCATCGATCAGCTTGGTGGCCGACCCCGGCTTGCCGTCCACCGCCTCGATCAGCCGCAGGGGACCCAGCGGCAGGGTGGCCTGACGGCCGATGACGCCCTTGTCCAGGGTCACCAGTTCCAGACTGCCGCCACCGAGGTCGCCCATCAGGCCGTCGGCGCCGGGCGTGCCGGACAGCACCCCCATGGCGGACAGCCGCGCCTCCTCCTCCCCCGCCAGCACGGTGACGGGCACGCCGGTCAGCGCCTCCACATCCGCCACGAACTTGGCACCGTCCTTGGCGTCGCGCACGGCGGCGGTGGCCAGGATATCCACCCGGCCGACCTGCATGCCTTCGATCAGACGGCGGAAGCGGGCCAGGTTGGCCAAGGCCAGCTTCACACCCTCGGGATGCAGCTTGCCCGTCTTTTCCACCGACCGGCCCAGCCCGCACATGATCTTCTCATTGAAGATGGCGATGGGTGACCGCTCCAGGCGGTCATACACCACCACCCGCATGGAGTTGGAGCCGATGTCGATGACCGCCAACCGGTCGGAGCCAACATGGCGTTCTGGGGCGGGACGATCGAACTTTACGGGCATGGGTATCCGGTACGGGCTAAGGCGGTTCAGTCAGCGCGTTTGGCGGCCTTGGCGGCCGCCTTCAGCAACAGCTTGGCCGGCCCCTTGGGATCGGTGACCGCGCTGCTGCCCCGCCCCGACAGGCTGGGGTTGGTCATGAAGAACGTGTGGGCGTTGAAGGCGCCCAGCGGTGCTTCCACCCGATGATACTCGCCATCGGGGCTCAGCTGCCAGCTTTGCGCCTCATCCTTCAGGTTCGCGACCATGATTTGATCCATCACCTGGCGATGGCAGGACGGCGTCTCGATGGGCACCAGCGTCTCGATACGGCGGTCCAGGTTGCGCGGCATCCAGTCGGCGGAGGAGATGAAGACCTTGGCGCCGGGGTGCGGCAGGCCCACGCCGTTGCCGAAGCAGACCACGCGACCATGCTCCAGGTAACGGCCGACGATGCTTTTCACCCGGATGTTTTCCGACAGGCCCTTCACCCCCGGCCTCAGGCAGCAGATGCCGCGGATGACCATGTCGATGCTGACGCCCTGCTGCGACGCCTCATACAGCTTGTCAATGATGCGGGCGTCGACCAGGGAGTTCAGCTTCACCCAGATCTGCGCCGGCCGGCCGGCGCGGGCGTGGGCGATCTCGGCATCGATCAGGCTGACCAACCGGTCGCGCAGGCCGATGGGGGCGATGGCGATCTTCTCCAGCGCCTTGGGCGTCGCGTACCCGGTCATGTAGTTGAACATGTGGGCCGCGTCGTGCACCAGCGCCGGATCGCAGGTGAAGAAGCTGAGGTCGGTGTAAATCTTGGCGGTGATGGGGTGGTAGTTGCCGGTGCCGAAATGAACGTAGGAGCGCAGGCCCTTCTGTTCCCGGCGCACCACCAGCGACACCTTGGCGTGGGTCTTGAGGTCGACGAAACCATAAACCACCTGCACACCCGCCCGTTCCAGGTCGCGGGCCCAGCGGATGTTGGCCTCTTCATCGAAGCGGGCCTTCAGCTCCACCATGGCGGTGACGCTCTTGCCCGCCTCCGCCGCCTCGATCAGGGCCGCCACGATGGGGGAGTTCTTGGAGGTGCGGTACAGCGTCTGCTTGATGGCCAGCACGGCAGGGTCCTGCGCCGCCTGGCGCAGGAACTGCACCACCACGTCGAAGCTCTCGAACGGGTGGTGGACGATGATGTCCTTGTGGCGGATGGCGGCGAAGCAATCACCGCCGAAATCACGGATGCGCTCCGGGAAGCGGGCGTTGTAGGGCTGGAACAGCAGATCCGGCCGCTCATCGATGATCAGCTGCTTGGTCTCGGCCAAGCCGATCAGGCCGTCCAGCACGAACACATCGTCGGTGGGCACGTGCAACTGTCCGGCCAGGAAGTCGCGCAGGTCACGCGACATGCCGGCGTTGACGCACAGCTGGATGACGCTGCCCCGGCGGCGGCGCTTCAGCGCGCTTTCGAAGGTGCGGACCAGGTCTTCCGACTCTTCCTCAATTTCGATGTCGCTGTCGCGCAGCACACGGAAGAAGCCATGGCCCTTCAGGGTGAAGGGCGGGAACAGCCGGTCGATGAACAGCAGCACCAGCTCTTCCAGCAGGATGAAGCGCACGTCGCTGCCCGGCAGGCGCACGAAGCGATCCAACTGCGCCGGCAGTAGGACCAGGGCGTCCAGGTGGGTGTTGCGCACCGGGTCGAACAGCTGCACCGCCAGGGAGAAGCCGGAATTGGCGATGAAAGGGAACGGATGGGCCGGATCGACCGCGATGGGCGTCAGCACCGGGAAGATGTCGTCCAGGAACTTCGCTTCCAGCCAATCGGTTTCCGACGGCGTCAGCTCGGCGGGGTCGATGGCGGCGATGCCGGCCTTGGCCAGGTCGGCGCGCATCATCAGCCAGCAAGCCTGCTGCTCGCGCATCAGCTCCGCCGCGCGGGCGTTGATGGCCGCCAACTGCTGCGCCGGCGTCAGGTTGTCATCGGAGGGGGTGGCCACGCCCGCTGTCACCTGCGCCTTCAGGGCGGCGACGCGGACGGTATAGAACTCATCCAGGTTGCTGGCGGAAATGGACAGGAAGCGCAGCCGCTCCAGCAAGGGGTGGTGGGCGTTGTACGCCTCTTCCAGGACGCGCTGGTTGAAGGCCAGCCACGACAGTTCGCGATTGATGAACCGGTCCGGCGACGTCATATCGAGGGGGGCAGGCTCAACTTCGCGGGTCGGGGTTTCCACCGCCGTGGACATGGTCGCCTCATTCGCAGCAAGGGTATCGGGTCGTTCACCATAAACAGCCAACGTTACCGTTTCTGGTTCCGGTACCGCCGATCCTGTTGATTTCGCTTCCGTGCCGGTCGCGCTCTTGTCCGCCTCAGGGGTCTCCGGGTCGACAGCGGGCGCGGGCAGTCGGTCCACCCTGGGGGATGTCTCGTGAAAACCCTTTTCCTGCTGCGGCATATGAAATCCTCCTGGGACGACGACAGCGTCCCCGATCATGAGCGTCCCTTGTCGGCACGGGGGGAGCGCGCGCTTGCGACCATGGCCGACTATTTCCGGCACCGCAAGGGTGGAACACCCCGGCCCGACCTGATCCTCTGCTCCACCGCCGTTCGCACGCGGGCGACCCTGGCCGGCCTGCTTACCCTGTGGCGGGAGCCGCCACCCCTGTGCGTGGACCGGGTGTTTTACATGGCCTCCGCCCCGGCGCTGGCCGACCGCCTGCGGGCCTTGCCCGACCCGACCGCCACCGTCCTGCTCATTGGTCACAACCCGGGGCTGGAGGAGCTGGCGTTGTCGCTGGCGGGGGCCGAGGAGGACCCCGCCCTTCGCACCCGCGTCATGGAAAAATACCCGACCGGAGGGCTGGCGCGACTGGACTTCACCCTGGACCGCTGGGCCGACCTGGCCGCCGGCAAGGGCCACCTATCCGAATTCGCCACCCCGCGCGGGGTGGCGCGGGACTGAAGAGATCGCCCTAGCCTGGAGTTGTATAATTAATACCATCTTGGAGGGCGCATGAAGACTAAAGCCCCCTCGTTTCAAATCCGGAAAGTTCATCAAAAAAGTAAGTGGCATCAAGCTGCGCAAGGCTTTTATGGCCGCCTGGGCGCGGACGCGACAGGGCTAAAAACGAAACCGATTTCACTTCCAATCACCTCCTATTAGTTGCACATCGGCTGAGCAACCATTTGCCTGGAATTTCGCCACCCCTGTCCTTTCGGCTAGGATCAGGGCAGGACCGCTGACCCGACCGGCGGCGCCATTCCCTATATTTCTTAACGACTTATTAACGACGTTGCCCTGCGGCGGCGGGACGGCACGCCTTTTGCGATAGCGTCATGACGTGACGTAATTGTTGCGCCGCACAAAAGCTAATCAAGAGAGTGGGGGAGCCGATGGACAACAGCCTGATCGACCTGACGAAGAACGTTCTGGACGTGGCCAGCCAGAAGGTCTCGGTGATCGAGGACATCAACCGGACCACCAAGATGCTGGCCTTCAACGCCCTGATCGAGGCCGGCCGCGCCGGCGACGCCGGCCGGGGTTTCGCCGTGGTGGCCAACGAGGTCAATTCCATCTCCCAGCGCGTCAGCGTCGTGGCGGGCGAACTGCGCAGCGAGATCGGCCAACTGGTCGACCGCATGACCACGGTGGGTGAGGATTTGATGACCCGCTTCCGCGGCCAGCGCCTGGCCGACCTGGCGTTGAACAGCATCGACATCATCGACCGCAATCTCTATGAGCGGTCTTGCGACGTGCGCTGGTGGGCCACCGACAGCGCCGTGGTCGCGGGCCTGCAGAGCCCGTCGCACGAGACGGCCCGCCATGCCAGCGAGCGGCTGAACGTCATCCTGCAAAGCTATACCGTCTATCTCGACCTGTGGGTGGCCGACCGCACCGGCCGCGTCATCGCCACCGGCCGGCCCGACCGCTTCCCCCACGCCATCGGCGCCAACGTCGCCAATGAGGCCTGGTTCATCGACGCCCTGCGCACCCGCGACGGCGGCGATTTCGCGGTGGAGGATGTCAGCCCCAACCCGGTGCTGGAGAATCGCACGGTCGCCACCTATTCCACGGCCGTACGCCGTGACGGCGCCCAGGATGGCGAGGTTCTGGGCGCGCTGGGCATCTTCTTCGACTGGGCGCCGCAGGCCCGCGCAGTGGTAACCGGTGTCCGCCTGGAAACATCGGAACGGACCAACACCCGCTGCCTGCTGCTGGACGCCGCCGGCCGCATCATCGCCGCCAGCGATGGCCGGGGGGAGCTGACGGAGAGCTTCCACCTGGTGACCCAGGGCCAGCCCATGGGCCACTACATGGACCGCCATGGCCGGCTGATCGGGTTCGCCCGCACGCCGGGATATGAGACCTATCGCGGCCTGGGCTGGTATGGCGTCCTGGTCCACAACCCGCCTGGCCAAAGTTGAGTACCCCTTCCAGCGCGTCGCCCAGCGGCCACCGTTGGGCGACGCCGGGGGCCTAAGGAAAGCGCACCACGTCGCCGTCCAGGGGCATGGCGTGGCGGACATCATGGGTGCTCCCCTCCAGCGTCACCGGCGCATCGACGTCGAAGGTGGCCTCGACATTGGTCTTCCCCCGTCGGGTGTAGGCCTTGATCACGAACGGCAGCCCTTCCGACTGCTCGAACGTTGATCGGTCGCTCAGGTGGAAATGCAGATGGGGCGCGCCGGCCGCACCGGTCTGCCCCACCCGGCCGATGATCGCCCCGGCCTGGACGCGGTCGCCGGCTTTCACCCCGACGCTGCCCGCGCGCAGATGCGCATAGTGCGCGAAGACGCCTGGCGCGATTTCCAGAATGATGAAGTTGCCATAGAGGGTCCGGGCCGTCAGGTCATCCGGGACGGATTGCGGCGCCAGCGGCGTGCCATCGGGCACATCGTCGCGCACATCCAGCACCAGACCATCCGCCACCGCCAGCACATCGGCGCCATAGCCCACCCAATCCTCATCCCGGGTCGCGGATAGACTGTCATGGCGGCCGCGCAGGGAATGCCAGGCGGCATCCAGGCCGAACCAGTCGATGGCGAAGCGCTGGGGGATGGTGAGCATCCCGTCGACGGCGACCATGCTGCCCCAGTGATGGGAATGGGGATTGCCGGGCCCCTCCACGGCCAGCCAGGCGCCGCCGCGCAACGGCGGCCCGATCTCCAGCGCCGGCGCGCGGGCGACCGCACTGGTCACCGCGGCCGCCCGCTGCACCTGCCCCTGGGCCGTCCGGAAATCCAGCTGATGGCGCAGGCTTACCGGCGGGGCGCCGGGCGGCAGGGTCAGCCAGAGGAACAGCACCTGACGCCGGCCGGGCTCGATGGCGACGCCCCCACCCACCTCGCCGCCCGGCGGCTGGGCCAGCAAGCCGGCAAGGTCCGCCCCGGCCACGGTCAACAGCGGGACCGCCCCCTTCCCGGCGAACACCGACAGCCGCTCCAGCGTCAGCGGCCCATCGCCGGAATCAAAACTGGTGATATGGAGTTCATAGGCCAGATGGTTCCGACCATCGCTGGCGGCGACCGGCCGGGGCCGCCAGGGGATACGGGCTTCGACCTGGGCCTGATGGATCTCCTCCGCCCGCGTCGGCGCCAGGGCGCACAGCAAGGCGCCAACCACCAAACCAAGAAATCGCGGCACGGACCACCCCCAGGCTATCCCCCTAAGGCATCATGATCCCTGGGCAGGAGCAAGGGGCTTAACCAGGACTTGTGGCGACCATTAATCAACAAACTGGATTGGTTCATTCAATACGTTCTGTTGGAACGATCACAGGATGGGGCGCAGTTTCGAGGGCAAGCGCAAACCCACTCCCGAGGATGTCTATCATGACCACCGCCGCCCCCATCCGCGTCGCCGTTTCCGGTGCCGCCGGGCAGATTGCCTACTCCCTGCTGTTCCGCCTGGCCAAGGGCGACGTGTTCGGCGCCGGCCAGCCCATCCACCTCTCCCTGCTGGAGATCACGCCGGCACTGCCGGCCCTGCGCGGCGTGATGATGGAGTTGGAGGACTGCGCCTTCCCCCTGCTGCGCGGCATGGACGCCAGCGATGACCCGTCCGTCGCCTTCCGCGACATCGACGCCGCCTTCCTGGTCGGCTCTCGCCCACGCGGCAAGGGCATGGAACGGCGGGACCTGCTGTCCGCCAACGCCGCCATCTTCAAGGCGCAGGGCCGCGCCCTGAACGAACAGGCCAAGCGCACGGCCAAGGTGCTGGTGGTGGGCAACCCCGCCAACACCAACGCCTGGATCGCCATCCAGCACGCACCGGACCTGCCGCACGACGCCATCACCTCCATGATCCGATTGGACCACAACCGCGCCCAGGCGCAGTTGGCGGCCAAGGCCGGGGTGGATGTGACGGCCATCGAGCGGCTGGTAGTCTGGGGCAACCACTCACCCACCATGTTCGCCGACTGGCAGCACGCGGTGGTTCAGGGCCACCCCCTGCCCGACCTGATCGGCGACACCGCCTGGTACCGGGAGACGCTGATCCCCACCGTAGCCCAGCGGGGCACCGCCATCATCGAGGCGCGGGGCCTATCCTCCGCGGCGTCCGCCGCCAATGCCGCCATCGACCACATGCGCGACTGGGTGCACGGCAGCGGTGACCGCTGGGTTTCCATGGGGCTGGCGTCGGAAGGGGATTACGGCCTGCCCCAGGGTCTGGTTTGCGGCGTGCCCGCACTGTGCCGGGATGGCCGTATCGAACGGGTGCGTGGCCTGGAGCTGGACGCCTTCGGCCGCGCCATGCTGGACCGGACGGTGGCGGAGCTGATGGAGGAACGGGCCGCCGTGGCGAACCTCTGAACCCGGCGAACCTCTGAACCCAGCGTAACAAGGCAAAGGGCGCCCTCCCCTCCCTGGGGAAGGCGCCCCTTTTTCATGGCGCGTCAGCCGAAGAAGCCGATACGCTGGGTGATGCCGTTGCCGACGCGGCGCACCAGATCGTACAGGCTGGCGATGGGCTTGAAGATGCGTTCGTTCTCCTGCCCGTAATTCTGGCTGTCATCGCTGACGTAAGTGGCGCTTTCGCCGAAATCGCCCTCCCCCGCGGTTTCGGCCACGGGGAAGATGCGGGACAGCAGGTCCAGGGCCCAGGGCACATCCAGTTGCATCAGCCGCGCCATCAGCCGGCGGTGGGTGATGTTGTGCTGGCTGGAGAATTGCGGGATGTGCGTCGCCCGCAGGAAAACCTCCTGGATCAGGGCGATGCGCAGGGCGTGCAGCACCAGCAGGCCGTTGCTCAGCGCCTCGTCCGGTGGCGCCACCTGGCCCGGCACCGGCGGGCGTTCCACCCGGGCCAGCCCTTCCTCCAGCACGTCGAAATCGCGGTAGAGCTTGCGGAAGATGCGGATCAGGCGGCTATGGAGGGGGTTGTCCTCGAGGATGGCCGCCAGGCGCCGCATCTCCTCCACCCGGGCGGGGTCGGCGGTGTGGGCGGCGCGCAGCAGCCAGAAGGCCGGGTCCAGGGTGTCGATATAGGCCTTCAGCGCGTCGGGGCTGGCGATGGCCACGCCGTATTCCACCATGCCCAGCAATTGCCGGAAGCGCGGCGAGGTGCGGTACAGCTCGGCGAAATGCTCCGGGTCCTTGTCGATGGCCTCGCCCACGCCGCTGACCGTGTTCGCCGGCAGGCCCATCTGCTGCAGAATGGCGTTGTGCGGAATGGCGCGGAACTGCGAGGCACGGCTCTGGTCCACATCGTCGGCGTTGCCGTCGTGCTGGCGCTTGATGGCCCGGCTGCCGGAGGGATACAGCAGGTTGGTGCCCAGGGCCGACAGCAGGGCGCCGTAGTTCGGATCTTCCACCAGCGACACCTGGAACTGCTTCACCGTGGTGAAAAATTCGCGGATGTAGTCGGCGTCGCCATAGAACGGGTCGTCATCCAGGGTGGTGTGCTTGCCACCCAGCATATGCTCCAGGATGCGCGTCACGACGGCCAGGGCGCCAGGCTGGGTCACGAAGTAGAGATAGCCGTCGCCACCCTGGAAGCTGACCTCCTGCTTGAAGGCGATCTTGTGGTGGGCCATGAACGACAGCGTCGCCGGGGCCGCGACATAGCCCAGGCGTTCCGGGAAGCCCGCCGGATGGGCGCCACGGCCGATGGATTCGCCGTGGGTGTCGAAGATCACCAGTTGCACACCGTCCAGCCGATGGCGGGTGAACAGGCGGGCGATGCGCAGGCGCAGACGCTCGATACTGGCGGAGGCGGGTGTCTGCCCCAGGTAGCGGCCGGCGTCGGAGAAGCCGGTCTGGATGCACAGGCGGCCGCGCCGCTTCACGTAATCGCGGTAGTGCGGGTTGTCCAGCAACTGCTCGATGACGCGGCTGCCCACCTCCAGCGCCCGTTCCGTCTCGAACAGGGGGCTGATGTCAACCTTGTCAGCCACGCCGAACAGGCGGGCGTAGTAGAGCGCCGTCAGCACGGTGAAGGCCGATTCGGATTCCGCGATCAGGAAGCGGACGGGCACCGACGCGTCGGCATACTTCAGCATCTGGGCCACGACCATGAACAGCCGCTTAGCCGAGGTGCGCTCGGCGATGATGCTGCCGAAATTGATGCGCACCGGCCGCACCTCATCCAGGAGGCCGGTGATCGCGGTCAGGTAGGATTGGCGGTAGCGCGGATCATCCGGCGCCGTCTCCATGCCCACCGTCTTGCGCACCGCGTTGTGCAGCTGGGTGGCGTTGATGCGCACATGGGTATGCGCCTGGCCCAGGCCGTAGTTCGACAGTTCCGCCTTCAGGATGGCCAGGCGCCGCACCACGTCGTCGCCCTTGCCATCCTTGCCGGCGACGCCCTTGCCGACCGCCGTCGCCAAACGAATGGCGCGGTCCACCTGCTCGATGGCGTGCGCGGCCTCCACCAGGCGCAGGGGCAGGCCCTCATGCATGCGCTGGGCGATGGCTTCGATGTCTTTCTGGGTGGTCGTCTCCCTGCCGAAGGCGGCGACCTCATCCGTCACCTGGGCGATGGCCAGGGCCAGACGGGATTCCAGCAGATCCAGGGTGTTGCGCAGGTCTTCCTGCACCGGCGCCGCCTTGCGGATGGCCTGCACCTCGGCCAGGTAGTGGCGCAGTTGCCCGACCTGCACCACCAGGCGCTTGTGCAGCGTGTCGGACCAGCGGATGTCCGAGCGGCCGTCCAGGTCGTATCCCACCCAGCTGGCCACCGTCAGCAGGCGCGGCGTCAGTTCGGCCCACTGGTCGGGGTAGCGCTCCCGCGCCACGGTCAACACGATGTCGTAGACGGTGCGCAGCGCCGCCTGGATGTTGGTGATGGCCGCCAGCGACAGGCGGTGCTCATCCACCAGCGACAGCTCACCGGGCCGCAGCTCCGTCGCCGCGACGGCGGCGATCAAGCCCTTGCGCGCCTCCGCCGTGAGGGGCACGCCCGCCGCGTCCCGCCCCGTGGCCAGCTTGGCCATGGCGTCCATCAGTTCCCCCGTCAGGTTGAACGTCGGGTGGGCGGTGATGACGATGCCGAAAATCTCCTTCTCCACCTGGGCGCGGAAGGCGTCGAACGGCACGGCCTTGCCATCAGCGTCCACCGCCAGGCCATCGATCAGGGCGCGGATGCGGGCGGCGTTGGCGGCGGGATCGGCCTCACCCAGATAGGCGCCCAGGCGGCGGGCGCGGGCCAGGAAGCCCTCCGCCCCCAGGTACTGGATGGCCTGCTCCACCGCCGCCAAATCCAACTCACCCGAGTGCAGGCGGCGGGAGACATCCAGGGCCAGCAGTGACACCGGGTTGGCGAAGGGATCGGCGTCCGCCAGTTCGGTATAGCGGGTCAGCCGCGCCACCAGATCGGCCGTCAGCCCGACCGCATCCGTCGCGCCCCCGCCCATAGTCCCCGCACTGGCGCCGCCGAACTTGGCCACCGAGCGATCCAGCAAGGGGCCAGCCTTGGCCAAGGTCGCCAGGGTGGCGGCATCGGCCGCCTTGACGTCCACCCCCGGGGTGGCCGTGGCGTCCGGGACGGAGGCGGCCTTGGTGGATGCGGTTTTGCCGGTCATCGTTGGGGTCTTCGCTGGGGTGGTGGGCGTCGCGGTCAGGCCCTGGGCCTGACTGGAGTCGGGGGACTTTTCCGCGGACTTTTCAGCAGCCCGCGACGCTGCCAGCGATGACGTCATGATGATTCGGTGCCCAGTTTGGTTGCTCATCCCTGTCGCGCCGGACCGCCTGTCCATCCGTTCCGCATTCCACCGGTGTTAGGCATGACGCTGAGTCATTATCCTACCTCGCACTGGCGAAATGGGGTGCCGGGGCGGAGGGCTTACGGGGGCGGGCTCGGGGTGGCGACTTATTGTGACGCAACGGAGTGCCGAGACTATCGCAACTGTGCGTCGCAAAGCAACCTGAGGGAAAGAATTTTGCCGTTTGCCCCGAATCGATGTAATTCCGCAACACGACCTTAACGCAGGCGCCATCTTCGGTTATCCATTCGGGATGACGAACGGCCCCGACCGCCCCACACCCGTACCCAGTGGTCCCGCACCCAGTGGTCCCCCCAGTGGTCCCGATGCCCCGGCCGAGGCGACGGGCGGCGTCGCCACGCCCCCCATTGCTCCCGAACCCGCTGGGCCACAACCACCCGCGCCCCCCTCCGGTTCCCGGCCCAAGCGCACGCTGGCCGTGCGTGAGGTGGAGGTGAAACTGGCGACGACGCCGGCGGCGCTGGAGAGGCTGCAGGCGCTGCCCCTGCTGGCGCGCATGGCCGATGGCCCCGCCGTCCATCGCCATCAGGTCACCACCTACTATGACACGCCGGATTTGGCGCTGGCCGCGCGTGGCCTGGCCTTGCGCGTTCGCCGTCAGGGCGGCCGCCGGGTGCAGACGGTGAAGACCTGGGCGTCCGACGCCGGCACCGCCGCCGCCGCCGGCCGGCGGGAATGGGAGTGGGAGTTGCCGGCGGACGGGGACGGGCCGGACCGCGCCCTGCTGCCGGCCGCCATCGCCGGCCTGCTGAGCGAAGCGCAGTGGGCCGAGGTCGCCGCCCGTTTCGCCACCGATATCCACCGCACCGCCCTGCTGCTGCACCCCGACCCCCGCACCTCGGTGGAATTGGCGCTGGACCAGGGGGAGGTGCGCCTGTCCGTCCCTGGCGCGGGCGATGAAACCACCTGGCCGGTGGCGGAGGTGGAGCTGGAATTGAAGGGCGGGCGGGTCGCGGCCCTGTTCGAGGTGGCCGCCGCCCTGCATCACCACGCCCCATTGCGCCTGACCACGGGCAGCAAGGCGGACGCGGGCCTGCGCCTGCTGACGGGCAAGCCGGCAGCGGCCGTCCCCGCCCATCCTGCGGCCCTGACCCCGGTGACGACGGTGGCGGAGGGCTTCCGCCATGCCACCCGCCAGGCGGTGGGCCACCTGCTGGAAAACGCCACCGTGCTGCTGGAAAGCGGCGACGCCCAAGCCCTGCGCGAAATGGCGGCCGCCAGCCGGCGGTTGGACACGGCGCTGCGCCTGTTGCGCGTGGTCATCGGCCTGACGCCCGCCGCCGGGCTGGCCTGGACCAAGGCCGCCGTCAATCCGCACGCGGACGCGGCGGACGCCCTGCGCCGGCGCCTGATCCCGCTGCGCACCCTATTGGAAACGGCCCGCGCCTGGCATCGCCTGGCCGAACGCGCCGCCCTGCTGCCCGACCGCAAGGGGGCGGCCGGCCTGAGCAAGCGCCAACGGCTGGTGCTGGACCATGCCGCCACCCAGGGCCGCCGCCGGGTGATGAAGCACCTGCGCGGCGCCGGCCACACCGCGCTGATGCTGGATCTCGCGGCGTGGATCGAGGGCGGCGGATGGGCCTCCCCTGCCCTGGACCAGCCGCTGAGGACGGTGGCGCCCCACCTGCTGGCCGACTTGCAGGACAAGGTGGCCAAGGCCCTGGCCCGCCTGGACCTGGCGCCCCCGCCCGCGCCCGGCGCCAAATCCGTCGCCAAGTCCGTCGTCCCTGGGCAGAAAACGCCGCCCGACACCGACGCGCTGGAACGCCTGCGCCGCCGGGCCCAGCGCCTGTATGAAACGGCGGAGGTCTGCCGCGGCCTCTACCCCGTGACCACCGCCAAGCCCAAAGGCGCTAAGGCGGGCACCAAGACCAGCGCCGGGAAGCGACCCGCCGCCGACCCGCTGGCCCCCCTCACCCGCCTGCACGCCGCCGTGACCGCCCCCGCCCTGGCCCGCCAGGCGGCCCAGCTGGTGGCGCAATTGGCCAAGGCCACCGGCCCCAAGGCCCGCAGCACCCGCTTGCTGTCCCGCCTGGCGCAGGAGGAGGCGGCGGCGCTGGCCAAGCTGCCGACCACCTGGCGCGGCTACAGCCGGCGGCGGATGTTCTGGATCGTCGGGCGGTAGCGGCCGGAGGAAGGCCTACGACTCCGTCGGCCTATCCTTGGGCTCCAGCACCTGGCGGCAGAAGGCCACGGTGATGGGCTTCTTGGCGGCCAGGGCGGCGCGGTCCAGCAGGGCCACGGTGCGGCGGGCGCTGTCGAAGGAGCGTTCGGTGTGGGTCATCAGCCAGGCGATGACGTCCTCGCCCACCCGCACCTGGCGGTCGTCGAACAGCTTGACCAGCACAGCCATCAGCAGGGCGTCATCGGGGGCGGCCATGCCCACGGCCGGCGCCGCCACCAGGCGGGAGCGCAGGTCGGGCAGGCGCAGGGTCCAATTGACAGGGGCGTAGTGGGCCAGCAGCAGCAACTGCCCCCCCGCCTCCTTGGTGATGTTGTAGAGATGCAGCAGGGCGCGTTCCCGCGCCGTGTCGCCCGAGATCTCATGCGTGCGGTCGATGACGGCGGTGCGGGTGGGGCCCAGCAGGTGCGGCACCTCCGCCGGGTCCAGATCCTCCGGCCCCAGCAGCGGCGCCCGCGACCGGGCGCGCCATACCTGGGCCAGATGGCTCTTGCCGCAGCCGGGCGGGCCGTACAGCACCAGGGCCGGCGCCGGCCAGTCCGGCCAGGCGTCCAGCCAGGCCACCGCGTCGGCGTTGCCCGGCGCCACCAGGAAGTCGGCCTCCCCCATGGCGGAACGGTGCCCCAGGTCCAAGGGCAATTGTCTCAAGTCGGCCATGATTCCAGGATCTTACCGGCAGCGGGCACTGTAGGCGGGAGAAAGGGGCGCCGGATCAGGGAACCGGCGGCGACGCCCCGGTTTCCATCCCCGACGGGACCCGGCCTTCCGGGGCCGGATCCACGCGCGTCACCTCCTCGGGAGGGACGCCGGTGTAATAGCTGCTGGAAAGGTACTGACGCAATGCGAAGCGCACCAGCACGCCGATGATGGCGGCCACCGGCACCGCCAGCAGCACGCCGGTGAAGCCGAACAGGCTGCCGCCCGCCAGCAGGGCGAACATGACCCAGACGGGATGCAGGCCCACCTTGTCGCCCACCAGCTTGGGCGTCAGGACATAGCCTTCCAGCAGGTGGCCCAGGATGTAGAGCGCCACCACCAGCCCCTCGCGCCACACGTCGTGGAACTGGAACAGGGCGACGCCCACGCTGGCGCCGAAACCGACCACCGTGCCGACATAGGGGATGAAGGACAGGATGCCGGCGATCAGGCCGATGACCAGGCCGAAATTCAGGCCCACCGCCGTCATGGTAAGGGCGTAGAAGGCGCCCAGCGCCACGCAGACCGTGGCCTGGCCACGCACGAATCCGGCCAGGGTGCGGTCCACCGCCCGCAACTGTTCGCGGATGACCTCGGCATGCTCCCGCGGCAGCCAGCCGTCCAGGGTCGCCACCATGCGGTCCCAGTCGCGCAGCAGATAGAAGGCCACCACCGGGGTGATGAATAGCAGGGAAACCAGGCCGAACAGGGCGGCCCCGCCAGTGAACAGGTTCTTGATAAAATCCGCCCCCCAGCCGACCAGCGTGCCGACATACTCGCTGGCGGCGCCGCGCAGCCGCTCGATGTCATCGGGCGGCAAGGCGGCCATCAGGCTGCGGACGCGCTGCATGGTTTCATCCCGCGCCCAGGTGATGATGGCCGGCAGGCTTTCGATCAGCTGGCTGACCTGCTGCTGGATCAGCGGCACCAGCAGCAGGATGGCGAGCACCACGGCGACGACGAAGACCAGCAGCACCACGCAGGTGGCCGCCAGGCGGGGCAGGCCGAACCCTTCCAGCCGATCGGCCACGGGGTCCAGCAGATAGGCGATGGCCATGCCGGCGACAAAGGGCAGCAACATGCCGCGCAGCAGCCAGATGAGGGCGATTCCCAGAACCAGACCGATCAGCCAGAATCGTGTCTGCCGCCCCGCATGCGTCTCCGCCATCGTCCCCCCGAGAGTGCCTGAATCGAAACCGAGCCAATGACTATACCAGACAAGCCCCTGGAATCAGGCAGCCTTATGTCAGGGGCGCCGCTTAGGCCCCGGCTAGGCTGATCTGGTAGCGCACCGCCGGCTGGGTCGGTTGTTGACCGGCCGGGGCCGGGCCGGCGGGGGCGGCGGCGTCCACCTCCGACAGCGTCAGATCACGCTGGGCCAGCGCGGTCTTGAGGTGGCTGACGTCGCCCAGCACGGTCAGTGTCAACAGCGCCTCGGTGGTCTTGAGCGCGCTGGTGTCCACCTGGGTCACCATCGGCACGCCGGCCAACCGCCGCCGCACCTCCACCAGGGTGGCGAGGTCCGTCAGGGGGACCCGCACGGACACCTGCCCGGACTGGTGGCTGTCCACCACCACGCGGCGCTTCCACCCTTCCTCCACCCGGTCGACGGTGGTGGCGACGGCCAGGGCCAGCGGGGCCGGCACCGCGACCGCGGGCTGGACGTCCGGCGTGGCCGACGGCAACGGACGGGAAACGAAGGCCCCTTGCGGCACCGATTCCGGCGGCGACAGCCCTTCCCCGGGGATGAAGGTGGTCAGTGTCAATTGATAGCCCTTGGCGGCGTCGCCCTCCAGCCGGGCCACCACCACCTGGCCGGCGCCATGGCGGGCGGCGATGCGGGCCAGGACGGCGGCATCCGGCGTCAGCGCGGCCTTGGCCGGCAGGTCGGTCTGATCGGCGCCGTCCGGCGGCGCCAGGGTCACGGGCACCAGCCCGTCGACCTGCCCCATCTGCGCCCAGGCCTGGCGCCAGGGGCCATCGGTCCACAGGGCGGGCTCCGTCCCGGTGGCGTCGAGGGGCAGCACCAGGGCGGGTTTGCCCACCATCTCGGCATAGCGCACGCCGTTCTGTTGCAGAAGCTGGCGCACGGCGGCGGGGCGGAAGCGGACGGTGAAGCGGCCGACATAGCGGACAGAGGAAGCGCGCTCCTGCTCCAGCTCGAATCCGGCCACCAGGGCCTCCAGATCCCCCTGCCCCACGGACGGGGGCTGGCGGCCATCGGCGGCGGGGGTCAGCTTGCGGAACAGGCGGGCCAGCGCCTCGCGCTGGGCCTGCAGGATGGCCTGGTCGCGGGCCTGGTTGGCGTTGCCGGCGGTAACATCCACGTCCACGCCCCGCTCCACGAAGGCCTGCTCCGCCGCCGTCGCGCCACCGGCCTCGGCACGGGCCCGCCCGGCGAAGGCCCCGGCGGCGCATACCCCGGCCGCCAGGGCCAGGAAAATGGCGCCCCGGAACCCGGTCTGGCGCAGGAGGGGGATGCAGCGGTGCGGCATTGCAAAGCCTTCCGATATTGCTATGTTCGGCGCCGAAACCCGGGCGGGTCACGGAACCGTCTTGAAACGACGGTGGCGGGCGGCGGCCTTAGCGCAGCGGCCCCCGGATGGACGCCCCTTCTTAGCCCAGGCCCTGCGAGGACGCCATAAGCACCTATTCGTACAAGGACGCCGGTGTCGACATCGACGCGGGCAACGCCCTGGTCGAGGCGATCAAGCCCCTGGCCAAGTCCACCGCGCGCACCGGTTCCGACGCCGGCCTGGGCGGCTTCGGTGCCCTGTTCGACCTGCGGGCCGCCGGCTTCACCGATCCGCTGTTGGTGTCCACCACCGACGGCGTCGGCACCAAGCTGAAGGTCGCCATCGACGCCAAGCGCCATGACACGGTCGGCATCGACCTGGTGGCCATGTGCGTGAACGACCTGGTGGTACAGGGGGCGGAGCCCCTGCTGTTCCTGGATTATTTCGCTACCGGAAAGTTGGACGTGGCCGCCGGCCGCGCCATCGTCGCCGGTATCGCCGAGGGTTGCCGCCAGGCCGGCTGCGCCCTGGTCGGCGGTGAGACGGCCGAGATGCCGGGCATGTACGCCGATGGCGACTATGACCTGGCCGGCTTCTCCGTGGGTGCCGTGGAACGCAGCCAGGTGCTGACCGGCGCCGGTGTCGCCGCCGGCGACGTGGTCCTGGGCCTGGCGTCCAGCGGCGTGCATTCCAACGGCTATTCCCTGGTGCGCAAGCTGGTGTCCGTCTCGGGCCTGACCTATGAGGATGAAGCCCCCTTCGCCCCGGGCAAGACCTTGGGCGAGGCGCTGCTGACCCCCACCCGCATCTATGTGAAGAGCACGCTGGCGGCGGTGCGCGCCGGCCTGGTGAAGGCCATGGCCCACATCACCGGCGGCGGCCTGATCGAGAACATTCCGCGCGTCCTGCCGGACGGCTTGGGCGTCACCCTGGACGCGACATCCTGGACTCTGCCGCCGGTGTTCCGCTGGCTGGCCGGCGTCGGCACCATCGCCGACCTGGAACTGGCCCGCACCTTCAACTGCGGCGTCGGCATGGCCGTGGTGGTGCCCGCCGACAAGGCGGATGAGGCGATCTCCGTCCTGACCCAGGGTGGTGAGACGGTTACGCGCATCGGCCAGGTGGTGCCGGTCGCGGCCGATGCCGCCCATCGCGTCACGGTGACGGGCACGGACAAGGCATGGCACTCGTAAACAGCGGAACGCCCGGCAAGCTCAAGCTGGGCGTTCTCATTTCCGGCCGGGGCAGCAACCTGCAGGCCCTGCTGAACGCCACCACCGCGCCGGACTTCCCGGCGGAGGTGGCGCTGGTCCTGTCCAACAAGGCGGATGCCGCGGGGCTGGAGCGGGCGCGGGGCGCCGGCGTCCCGGCCCTGGCGCTGCCGCACAAGAACTATGCCGACAAGCCGGCGTTCGAGCAGGCCATGACCCGGGCGCTGGAGGATGCCGGCGTTCAACTGGTGTGCCTGGCCGGCTTCATGCGCCTGCTGTCGCCCTGGTTCGTGGACCATTGGCGCGACCGGCTGATCAACATCCACCCGTCGCTGCTGCCGGCCTTTCCCGGCATCGACACCCACCAGCGGGCACTGGACGCCGGCGTGCGCTTCCACGGCTGCACGGTGCACTATGTCCGCAGTGAGGTGGACAGCGGCCCCATCGTGGCGCAAGCCGCCGTGCCGGTGCAGGCGGAGGACACCGCCGACACCCTGTCCGCCCGCGTGCTGGAGGCGGAGCACCAGCTGTATCCCCACGCCGTGCGCCTGATCGCCGAGGGCCGGGTGACGGTGGAAGGCAACCGCGCCGTGCTGGCCGGGCCCCTGCCCCTCCCCGCCACGGCGCTGAACCCGACTCCTGCCTGAGGTCCTATCCGGGGATTGCTGGCACGGTTTGCCGCAGGTCCGGCTCGTCATGCAGGAAGGTCAGGTTCAGGCCGGCGGTGATTTCCGTGTCCGGCTCGCGGGGTTTGGCGGCCTGGGTGGCCAGCCGCGCCTGGCTGTCCTCATCCAGCCGCACGCCCGCCTCCGCCACGGCCGCCGCCCAGGGCGTCAGCCCTTCGGCCGGCAGGACGAAGCGCAAGGCCATCGCCAGATTGGAAAACTGGGTGCTGTCGACCAGCCATCCGCCCGCCGCCATGATGGCGTCGGTGACCGCGGACGTGGCCTGATGCCGTTCACACCGCGTGATGGCGGCCAGCATGAGGGGGCGCGGCCTCATGATCGCCCTCCACTCGACGGCCAGGGGGGTGTTTCGTTTCTCATGGCGCCATTATGCATGGCCGCCGCTGGCGCGGCCACCCGCCACTGGGCACAGAGGATCACAACCAAGGCGTGACCTGAACCGTTAACCGAACAACGCGGCCCCTTGCCAGCGGCCCGCGTTTGCGCATAAACCTTGGAAAACGGGTTTCATCTCGGGACAAGGGAGGGCGAACTATGGCCGGTGCTCACAGCGGTGCGGTCGCGGTCAGCGACACGGTGGTCAAGGAACATGCCGACGGCTGGCATGCCTTCACGCGCTTCGTGAAGGCGGGCATCATCGCTGTTGTCCTGCTGATGCTGATGTTCCTGGCGCAATTCGCCCTGGGGTGGGGCTTCTCCATGTTCCTGATGATCGTGGGCGACATCATCCTGGTGCTGGCCCTGTTGCTGGGCAAGGTGTAGCCCAGCCTCCACATCTGGCCACCATGGCATTTTCCCATCGGCGCCGTCCGCGCTTCGTGCATCACGAAGCCGTGGGCGGCGCCGATGTGCTTTGGGCCGATGCCGCGACATCGTTCGCCAAGACCGATGGAAGCCCAGACCATTGCACCCGTGGGTCCCTTCGACATATCTGTAAACAAATGGCTTTAAGGTCCGGATGATGTCGAAACACCTGAACGCGGCGATTCAGTTTCATCAGGCCGGCTGCCTTGCCGAAGCGGAACAGGAATACCGCCAAGCCATCAATACCGGCGATACCGGGTTCGCCCGCAATTTGCTGGGCGTGCTGTGCGCGCAAACCGGTCGCGTGGCGGAGGGTATCGCCCTGATCCGCCAGGCCATCGCCCTCAACAAACGGGTGCCGGAATTCCATTCCAACCTGGCCGTGGTGTTGTTGGGGGCGGGCGACGCCCCGGGGGCCGTGGCCGCCTGCCGCCAGGCCCTGAAACTGAACCCCAACCTGGCCGACGCCCTCATCAACCTGGGTGCCGCCCTGCTGCGGCTGGGCCACCATGCCGACGCGGTGGCCCCACTGCGACGGGGCGTCAAGGCCAATCCCGGCAATGTCGAGGCTCACCGCAACCTGGGCCTGGCCCTGCTGGGCACCGGCCAGCCGGCGGAGGCGGTGGACAGCTTCCGCGCCGGCATCGCCCTGGCCCCCACCCATGCCGGATGCTGGACCGGCCTGATCGCGGCGCTGGAACAGTCCCGGTCGGCCGGCCTGGGGCAAGGGTTGGAGGAGGCCGTGGCCCGTTGTCCAGGTGAGATCGCCCTGCGGCTCAAGCTCACGGCGCACCGGTTGGCCGCCGGCGACACAGCCTCTGCGGAAGCCCTGGCCCGGCAGACAGCGATGGCCGCCCCGGCCGTCCTGGAAGCGACCATCATGCTCGCCAACGTGCTGACCGCCCAGGGCCGCACGGCGGAGGCCCATCAGGCGTTGACTGACTGGCTGGACCGGGGCGACGCCTCATCCCACACGCTGACCCTGTTGGCCGACGCCTTCATGGGACTGGGCGATGACATCCTGGCTGAACGGCTTTTCCGACAGGCGGTGGCGCTGGAGCCGGGCGCCGGTCAGGCCGCCTTGGGGCTGGGACTGCTGATGCGTCGTCTTGACCGCGGCCAGGAGGCGCTCACCCTGCTGGAGCGGTGCGCCCAGGACCTGCCGGCCTCCCCCCTGGCGCAGGCCGCCTATGGTGATCTGCTGCTGGCCATGGGCCGGCCCGCCGCCGCCCTGGCCTATGCGCGCCGGGCCCAGGCGCTGACGCCCGACGATCCAGGTATCCTGCTGACCCTGGGCAACGCCCTGCGCGACCTGGGGGAGATCGATGAAGCGCTGGCGGCATTGACGCATGCCGTGACCGTGGCGCCAGAGCGGGCGGACATCCATTCCAACCTGGTTTATACTCGCCTTTTCCACCCTGCGGTGACTCTGGCCCAGGTCCGGGCGGAGCATATCGCTTGGGCGCAACGGCACGCCCAACCCGTCCCACCAGCCCCGCCTGCCCCACCAGCCGGACACCACGGGGCCCTGCGCATCGGCCTTGTTTCAGGCGACTTCCGCAACCACCCCGTGGGCTATTTCATCGTCCGGGCGCTGGAGGCGCTCGCCAAGCGGGGGGTGACGCTGATCGCCTACGCCAACCAGCGGGTGGAGGACGACATCACCCGCCGGGTGCAAGCCGTATGCGCCTGGCGGCCCATCCAGGGGCTGGACGCCCCGATGGTGGCGCGGCAAGTGCGCGAGGATGGCATCGACATCCTGATCGATCTCGCCGGCCACATCGCCGGCAACCGACTGGACGTGTTCGCCTTGCGTCCCGCCCCTCGCCAAGCGACCTGGGCCGGCTATATGGCCACCACCGGGCTGACGCAGATGGACCTGATCATCGCCGATCCCCATCACATCCCGCCCGAAGCCGAAGAATTCTATACCGAGCGGGTCGTCCGCATGCCGCACAGCTTCTTGTGCTACGACCCGCCGGCCGCGGCCCCCGCCGTGCCGCCACCGCCGGCGGAGGGCAACGGCCACGTCACCTTCGGATGCTTCAACATCGCGGCCAAGCTGAACGCCGAGGTCATCGCCTGCTGGGCGCAAATCCTGACCCGCGTGGCGGGATCCCGCCTGCTGCTGAAATCGCGCGGCCTGGATGAGGCGCCGGTTCAGGCCCGCATCCTGGAGCAATTCCGGGCCGGCGGCATTGATGCCGCGCGCCTCGACTTCCTGGGCGCCACCACGCAAGCCGAGCACGTCGCCTGCATGCAGCGGGTCGACATCGCGCTGGACCCGTTCCCCTTCGCCGGCAGCACCACCACCCTGGAATCCCTATGGATGTGCCTGCCCGTGGTGACGCTCACGGGGCAGACCTTCTCCGGCCGCCACTCCACCTGCTTCCTCAGCGTGTTGGGACTCACGTCGCTCATGGCGACGACCGTGCAGGAATATGTCGACATCGCCGTTCGCCTGGCCACCAATCTGGAAGAGGTCGCCGACCTACGCCAGCGGTTGCGCCCCGTCATGGCCGCCTCCTCCCTTTGTGATGCCGAGGCCTTCGCCGACGACTTCATCCGGCTGCTGCGGTCGGCCTGAGTCGTCAGTACACCGTTTCCCCCGGCGGCACGGCCGACCGGGGCGTCAGTACCACGACATCGCCGGCCGCGTTACGGGCGCCCAGGATCAAAACCTCCGACAGGAAGCCGGCGATGTTGCGCGGGGGGAAGTTGCAGACGCACACCACCTGGCCCCCCACCAACTCCTCCGGCCTGTAGTGGGTGATCTGGGCGCTGGACCATTTGATGCCCAGATCGCCCAGATCCACCGCCACCTTGTAGGACGGGTTGCGCGCCTTGGGGAAAGGCAGCACCTGCACCACCCGGCCCACGCGGATGTCGAGGTTCAGGAAATCCGCCACCTCCGCCGGTGGCTTCAGGGGTGCCGTCATCATCCGTCCTTCACAGCGGGGTTAAACCGACAGGCCCGCCATCACACCGCCGGGACGCGGCGCATCAGGGCGGCGTACAGGACGGTGGCGATGAACAACCCAGTGAACCACGCATAGCTGTAGATCGCCTGGAAAAAGGCCGGCACGCCGGCGAAGGTCGCCGGGAAGGCCGCATGCAGGAAGCCAGGGATGTTGGGCAGCACGGCGATGATGAAGGCCCCCAGGGCCCTCAGGTTCCAGCCACCGCTGTAGGCGTAGGGCCCGTTGAGATCGAACAGCCCCTCCAGGCTCAGGCGGGCGCGGCGTACCAGCCAATAGTCGGCCAGCATGATGCCCAGCAGCGGCCCCAGCAGGGCGCCATAGCCCAGCAGCCAGGTGAAGATATAGCCCTGGGTGCTTTCGATCAGCTTCCACGGCATCATGATCACGCCGATGGCGGCGGTGATGTAGCCGCCCCGGCTGAAATTCACGGCGCGGGGGAAGATGGCGGCGAAGTCATAGGCCGGCCCCACGGTGTTGGCCGCCAAGTTCACGCACAGCGTGTCGATGACGATGATGGCAAGGCCGATGGCGACGGCGATACCCTCCATCCGGCCGGCCAGATCCACCGGGTCCCAGATGGCCTTGCCATAGACGGTGATGGTGGCGGAGGTGACGGCGACGCTGATGAAAGCCAGACCCGCCATGGGCAGCGGCAGGCCCAGCGCCTGGCCCTGGTACTGGTCTTTCTGGCTGCGGGCGAAGCGGGTAAAATCGGGGATGTTGATGGCCAGGGTGGACCAATAGCCCACCATGGCCGTCAGGCCGGGCAGGAAGGCCACCCAGAACCCACCTTCCTTGGCGCCGCCGGGGCCGAACTGCGACGGGGCCGACAGCAGGCTGCCAAAGCCGCCGGCCTTGTCGTAGGCCCACCACAGCAGCGCCAGGATGATCAGGATCTTCAGGGGCGCCGTCACCGTTTCCACCCAGCGGATGGATTCGGGCCCCTTGGCGATGAAATAGAGATGCAGGGCCCAGAACAGGAAGAAGCACACCAGCTGGCCGGCATTGATGCCGATCCAGCCCAGCTTGGCCCCATCCAGGGCGCCCGCCGTCAGGATGTTGCCGATGGCGTAGATGGCGCTGCCGCCCACCCAGCACTGGATGCCGAACCAGCCGCAGGCGATCAGCGCGCGCAGCAGGGCCGGCAGCTTGTTGCCCCGCACCCCGAAGGCCGACCGGGCGATGACGGCGAAGGGCACGCCGTACTTGGCGCCCGAGTGCCCCACCAGCAGCATGGGCACCAGCACGATCAGGTTGCCCAGCAACACCGTGCCGACCGCTTGGCCCGCGGACATGCCCTGCTCGATCAGGCCGGACGCCAGCATGTAGGAGGGGATGCACATGACCATGCCCACCCACAGCGCGGCGAAGTGCACCCAGCGCCAGGTACGATGGCGCGGGTCCACCGGCGCCAAGTCCGCGTTCCAGATCTCCGACGTCGTGTCGACGCCCTGCCCTGTGCCCATAAATGCCCCCGTTCAAACCTTTTGGTTCTTGTCACCGGGCGGCGACCTCCCGAATCCCGTCTTCTATTAGGCCCGTCTTCTGTTTATGAGGCCCTTTTCGCCTATGCCCGATCCACACCCACCGGCTTCAGCGCCTGCTTCCGCTTGGCGGCGGCGTCGAAGCCGGGCGCGAAGGCCGGACGGTTGACATAGCGCCCGGCGCCGCGCACCGCCCGCAAATCGCCATCCTGCCAGGCCACGCGGCCGGCGGTCAGGGTGACGCGTGGCAGGCCTCGCACCTCCATGCCCTCGAAGATGTTGTAGTCCACGTTCTGGTGGTGGGTCTTGGCGGAGATGGTCTTGGTCGCGGCCGGGTCCCACACCACCAGGTCGGCGTCGGCGCCCACGGCCACCGCGCCCTTGCGCGGGTAGATGTTGAAGATCTGCGCGGCATTGGCGGAGGTGACCTTCACGAATTCGTTCATGGTCAGCCGGCCGCTGTTCACCCCGTGGTGCCACAGCACGGCCATGCGATCCTCCACTCCGCCCGTCCCGTTGGGGATGCGGGTGAAGTCATGGCGGCCGGCGGCCTTCTGCGGCGCGCAGAAGCAGCAATGGTCGGTGGCGGTGGTGTGCAGGGTGCCCGACTGCAGGCCATGCCACAGCGCGGCCTGATGCTCCCTGGCGCGGAAGGGCGGGCTCATGACATGGGCGGCGGCCACCTCGAAATCGGGATGGCGGTAGACGCTATCGTCCACCAGCAGGTGGCCGGCCAGCACCTCGCCATAGACGCGGTGGCCGTCCATGCGCCCGCGCGCGATGGCCTCCAGCGCCTCGCGGCAGCTGACATGTACGATGTAGAGCGGCACGCCCAGCACCTTGGCGATCTGGATGGCGCGGTTCGCCGCCTCCCCCTCCACCGCCGTGGGTCGGGACAGGGGATGGGCCTCGGGACCGGTCAGGCCCTGGGCCAGCAACTGCTTCTGCAGCTGGAACACCAGCTCGCCATTCTCGGCGTGGACGGTGGGCATGGCGCCCAGTTCCAGGGCGCGGGTGAAGCTGTTCACCAGCACCTCGTCATCGCACATGATGGCGTTCTTATAGGCCATGAAGTGCTTGAAGCTGTTCACGCCGTGGTCGCGCACCAGGGCGCCCATGTCGGCGTGCACGCTGTCATCCCACCAGGTGATGGCGACGTGGAAGGAATAGTCGGCCGCCGCCTTCTCCGCCCAGCCGCGCCAGGTGCGGTAGGCCTCCATCACGTTCTGCTTGGGGTTGGGGATGACGAAATCGATGATCATGGTGGTGCCGCCGGCCAGGCCCGCCGCCGTTCCGGTGTAGAAATCATCGCTGGCCACCGTGCCCATGAAGGGCAGCTGCATATGGGTGTGCGGGTCGATGCCGCCCGGCATGACATAGCAGCCGCCGGCATCCACCACCGTCGCGTCCGACGGCGCCGCCAAATCCGGCCCCACCGCGCGGATCACCCCATCCTCGGCATAAACGTCGGCGCGGAAGGTCTGGTCGGCGGTGACCACGGTGCCGCCCCGGATCAGGGTGCGGATGGAGGGGGGGGTGGTCATGGGGTAACTCCTATCAAGTGTCCCTCAATCGCCGGGCGCCGCCATCCGGCGGCTTGGCTTCCTCACGTTCCAGTCCGCTGCGCTTCCCGAAACGTTCCGGCGGCCCTGGTCAGGGCCTGCAACGGAATGAGGAGGATCCCTCATTCCGTTGGTGTGGCTCACGCGGTGGGCAACGACAGCCCGGCCCCCCGCAGGATGAAGCGCACGACCTCCACCGTGATGGCGTCGAAGTCGCGGCGCGTCAGTTTCTTGCGGCCCAGCACGGCGCGGACCTGGGCATCGAAGTCGGCGTAGTGCTGAGTCACCGCCCAGATGAAGAAGAAGAAGTGCCGGGTATCCACCGGGGCCATGCGGCCCTCGGCGATCCAGCCGTCCAGCACGGCCGACTTCTCATCCACCAGCTTCTTCAGGTCGGACGTCAGGAAGCCTTCGATCTCGGCGGCACCATGGATGATCTCACTGGCGAAGACCTTGGACACCACCGGACGGTCGCGCGTGGCCCGCATCTTGGCGCGAATATAGCCCGCCAGCGCCTGGGCCGGGTCGCTGTCCGGCGTGACATGGGCCAGGGGGTCCAGCCATTGCTTCAGGATGTCAGCCAGCACGGCGCGATACAGGTCGTGCTTGGTGCTGAAATAATAATGCACGTTGGCCTTGGGCAGGCCGGCACGGAGGGCGATGGCCGCCGTGGTGGCGCCGCCGTATCCCTGCTCGGCGAACACCTGCTCCGCCGCGGTCAGGATGCGGCGCAGGTTCTCACGCCGTATGCCCCCTTCGGGCGCCGCGGCCGGCGCGTCCGCCCGTACTGACTTCTGGTCCTTCTTGGACGCTCCCCCAACACCCTGCGCCATCTGTACTTCCAACCCCTCGTACCCGTAATGCGGAACGCGGGTCAGGTGGCGTCGGCCTTCGCCACCACGGCCCGCAACAGAACATTGCATCCGGCCTCACACCATTCCGGATGCGCATGTTCAATCTCGTTATGGCTGATGCCGTCCACACAAGGAATGAAGATCATCGATGTCGGGGTTACACGGGCCAGGTAGCAGGCGTCATGCCCTGCCCCGGACACCATGTCGCGGTTGCTGTAGCCCAATTCCGCCACGGCGCCGCGCACGGCCTCCACGCAGCCCGCGTCGAATTTCACCGGGGCATAATACCAAATCTGCTCGAATTCCGTTTCGAGACCGGTTTCCTGGGCGACTCGTGCAACGGCGTCGCGCAGCTTTGCGTCCATTTCCGCCAGCACCGCATCGTCGGGATGACGGAAATCGACGGTGAAGAACACCCGGCCTGGGATGACGTTGCGGGAATTGGGGTGGATTTGCATCAGGCCCACCGTGGCGCAGGCGTAGGGCGCATGCTCCAGCCCGATGCGGTTCACCGCCTCCACGACACGGGCGGCGCCCAGCAGGGCGTCGCGCCGCCGGCTCATCGGCGTCGGGCCGGCGTGGGCCTCCTGGCCGGTGAAGGTGATCTCATACCAGCGCTGGCCCTGGCAGTCTGTGACCACGCCGATGGTCTTGTCCTCCGCCTCCAGGATGGGGCCCTGCTCGATATGGGCCTCGAAATAGGCGCCAAGCTCGCGGCCACGGATGGGGGCGTCGCCGGCGTAGCCGATGCGGGCCAACTCCTCCCCCATGGTCTTGCCGTCCAGGTCCTTGCGCGACAAGCCGTACTCTAGGTCGAAGGTGCCGGCGAACACGCCCGAGGCGACCATGGCCGGCGCGAAGCGGGACCCTTCCTCATTGGTCCAGGCCACCACCTCGATCGGCGCCTCGGTCTGGTAGTTCAGGTCGTTCAGGGTGCGCACCACCTCCAGCCCGGCCAGCACGCCATAGACGCCGTCAAACTTGCCGCCCGTCGGCTGGCTGTCCAGGTGGCTGCCCATGAGGATGGGCGGCAGCGCGTTATTGCGGCCGGGGCGGCGGGCGAAGATGTTGCCGATGGCGTCCACGGTGATGGTGCAGCCCGCGTCGCGGCACCATTGGACGAACAGGTCGCGGCCCTGCTTGTCCAGGTCCGTCAGGGCCAGGCGGCAGACCCCGCCCTTGGGCGTGGCGCCGATCTTGGCCATCTCCATCAGGCTGTCCCACAGCCGGCTGCCGTTGATGGCGACGTTCGTGCCGAACTTGGCCTCAGTGCTCATGGTTCACATGCTCCCTTATTCGGCGGCTTTCGGCGGCAGGACGCGGGCGGGATTCTGCGGATGCTCGGGCCAGGTCAGGTAGGGCCGCCCCGTCTCCTGCTCATGCATGGTGATGCAGTCCGGCACCGGACAGACATGGGCGCACAGGTTGCAGCCCACACACTCCTCATCCACCACCTCGAACAGGCGCTTGCCTTCGGCCGGAATGATGCGGATGGCCTGGTGCGAGGTGTCCTCGCAGGCGATGTGACAGCGGCCGCAGTCGATGCACAAATCCTTGTCGATCTTCGCCTTGGTGACGAAGTTCATGTTCAGGTCGTTCCAGTTCACGACGTTGGGAACGGCGCGGCCCTGGAAATCGGCCAGGGTGCGATAGCCCTTCTCATCCATCCAGGCCGACAAACCGTCGATCATGTCCTCGACGATGCGGAAGCCATGGGTCATGGCGGCGGTGCAAACCTGGACGCTGCCGCAGCCCAGGGCCAGGAACTCCGCCGCATCGCGCCAGGTGCCGATGCCGCCGATGCCGGAGATGGGCAGGCCCCGCGTGTCCGGGTTGCGCACGATCTCCGCCACCATGTTCAGCGCAATGGGCTTCACCGCCGGGCCGCAATAGCCGCCGTGCGTGCCCTTGCCGCCCACGGTGGGGGTGGGCGCCATGGCGTCCAGGTCGACGGAGGCGATGGAATTGATGGTGTTGATCAGCGACACGGCGTCGGCCCCACCGCGCTTGGCCGCTTCCGCCGACCACAGCACATTGGTGATGTTGGGCGTCAGCTTCACGATCACCGGCAGGCGGGTGGCGTTCTTCACCCAGCGGGTCACCTGCTCCACCATTTCCGGCACCTGGCCGATGGCGGAGCCCATGCCGCGCTCACACATGCCGTGGGGGCAGCCGAAGTTCAGCTCCAGCCCGTCCGCCCCGGTCGGCTCGATCCGCCGGGCCAGCCCGGCCCACGCCGCCTCCGTCATCACCGCCATGAGGGAGACGACGACGGCGCGGTCGGGCCAGGCCTTCTTCACCGCCGCGATCTCCCGCAGGTTGACCTCCAGTGGGCGGTCGGTGATCAGCTCGATGTTGTTGAAGCCGATCAGGGCGCGGTTGCTGTCCAGCAGAGCGCCATAGCGGCTGCTGACGTTGACCACGGGCGGGTCCTCGCCCAGGGTCTTCCACACCACACCGCCCCAACCGGCCTTGAAGGCGCGAACGATGTTGTATTCCTTGTCCGTGGGCGGGGCGGAGGCCAGCCAGAACGGGTTGGGCGATGTGATGCCGGCGATGGTGGCGCGAAGATCGGCCATGGGTCGTCCCTCCCCTGCTCAAGCCTTGAGATAGGCGTCGATGGCGAAGGCCGCTGCCTTGCCGTCCGCCACGGACTGCACGGTCAGGTCCTCACCGCTTTTGATGCAATCGCCGCCGGCATAGACGCCAGGCAGGCTGGTGGCCAGGGTCTCGTCCACCTGGATGCGGCCGCCCGCCAACGCCAGACCATCCAACCCGCCGGGCGCCAGCTTCTGCCCCACGGCTTTCAGCACGACGTCACAGGGGATGGTCACCGTCTCGCCGGTACCAACCAGGCGGCCCGCATCCATCGCCATGCGTTCCAGCACGATGCCACTGACGGCGCCGCCGGCCCCCAGGATCTCGCGCGGCGCCAACCAGGTGCGCAAGACCACCCCCTGGGTGCGGGCCAGATCCTGCTCATGCCCCGTGGCGCCCATCTCGGCCGTGCCCCGGCGGTAGGCCATGGTGACCTCCGCCGCCCCGGCGCACAGCGACTGGATGGCGGCGTCCACCGCCGTGTTGCCGCCACCGATGACCACCACACGGCGCCCAGCCAGGGGGCCGGCCACGGCCACCGGGGGGGCGGTCCGCTGGCGCAGCGCGGCGATGACGTCCACCGCGTCGGCCACGCCGGCCAAATCCTCACCCGCCACGCCCAGGGTGTTGATCCCGGCAAGGCCGACCCCCAGGAACACGGCGTCGAAATCCTGGCGCAGTTGGGCCAGCGTAACGTCGCGGCCCAGAGCCATGCCCGTCTTCACGCTGATGCCGCCCAGAGACAGGATAAAGTCCACCTCGCGCTGGGCGAAGTCGCCAACCATCTTGTAGGCGGCCAAGCCATATTCGTTCAGGCCGCCGGCCTTGGCGCGGGCCTCGAACACCGTCACCTCGTGCCCCAGCAGGGCCAGCCGGTGGGCGCAGGCCAGGCCGGCGGGGCCGCCGCCCACCACCGCGACATGCTTGCCGGTCGGCGCCTGGCGGGTGAAGGGCTGCACGCCCGCCTTGAACAGCGCGTCGGTGGCATAGCGCTGCAGACGGCCGATGGCCACCGGTTCCGCCTCCGCCTTGTTGCGCACGCAGGCCTGTTCGCACAGCACCTCCGTCGGGCAGGCGCGGGCGCAGGTGCCGCCCATGATGTTGGCGTCCAGAATGGTGCGGGCGGCCCCCTTCACATTGCCGGTGCCGATCTTGCGGATGAAGCCCGGGATGTCGATGGCGGTGGGGCAGGCCGTGACACAGGCCGCCTCATAGCAATACAGGCACCGGCTGCTCTCCGCCATGGCTTGCAAGGCGGTGAAGGGGGGAACCAAGTCCCGGTCCAGGCTGAGCTGGTTCCCGTGTGCGGCCCCGTTGACGCCACTCATCTGCTGCTCCCGTCCTTTCCGGCCCTTTACTGGGCCACCGCCGGGACGGTCGTGCGTTCCCGGCGGTCCTGTTCAGAGGTACGCGTGTCGCAGGCGTATGCCTTGATTGGCTTTATTTTTCGACTTGTTTTTTGCCCAAGGGCAGCAGCCCCTAGGGCAATTCGCGCAGCACCTCGGCCAGCGTGCCGAAGATTTGGTCGATGTGGCTTTTCTCGATGATCAGCGGCGGCGACAGGGCGATGATGTCGCCGGTGGTGCGGATCAGCAGGCCCTTCTCAAAGGCCCGCAGGAAGGCGTCGAAGGCGCGCGCCGTGGGCTTGCCGGCGATGGGCTCCAACTCGATACCGGCGATCAGGCCCAGGTTGCGCACGTCGATGACATGCGGCAGGCCGCGCAGGCTGTGCGCCGCCTCCTGCCAATAGGACGCCAGTTCCGCCCCCCGGGTCAGCAGCCCCTCCTCCTTGTAAATCTTCAGGGTGGCGAGGCCGGCGGCGGTGGCCAGCGGATGGCCGGAATAGGTGTAGCCGTGGAACAGCTCGATGACGTTCTCCGGCCCGGTCATGAAGGCGTCGTAGATGTGGTTCTTGAAGAACACCGCCCCCATGGGAACCGTGGCGTTGGTCAGGCCCTTGGCCGCGGTAATGATGTCCGGCACCACACCGAAATAGTCGGTGGCGAAGGGCGCGCCCAGGCGACCGAAGCCGGTGATGACCTCATCGAAGATCAGCAGGATGCCGTGGCGGTCGCAGATGGCCCGCAGCTTTTCCAGATAGCCCTTGGGCGGCAGCAGCACGCCGGTGGACCCCGCCACCGGCTCCACGATCACGGCGGCGATGGTGGAGGCGTCGTGCAGGGTGACGATGCGCTCCAACTCATCCGCCAGATGGGCGCCCCATTCCGGCTGGCCCTTGGTGAAGGCCTGGTGCGCCTTGTCATGGGTGTGCGGCAGATGGTCGACACCGGCCAGCAGGGGGCCGAAGAACTTGCGGTTGGTGACGATGCCGCCGACCGAGATGCCGCCGAAGCCCACGCCGTGGTAGCCGCGTTCCCGCCCGATGAAGCGGGTGCGCGTTCCGTCCCCCCGGGCGCGGTGGTAGGCCAGCGCCACCTTCAGCGCCGTATCCACGGATTCCGAACCGGAATTGGTGAAGAACACCTTGTCCATGCCGGTGGGCAGCAGGGCGGCCAATTGGGCCGCCAACTCGAAAGCGCCGGGGTGGCCCATCTGGAAGGCGGGGGCATAGTCCATGGCCGCCACCTGCGCCTGCACCGCCTGCACGATCTCGGGCCGGCAATGGCCGGCGTTCACGCACCACAGGCCGGCCGTGCCGTCCAGCACCTGGCGGCCGTCATCAGTGGTGTAGTGCATGTCCTTGGCGCCCACGAACAGGCGCGGCGCCTTCTTGAACTGACGGTTGGCCGTGAACGGCATCCAGAACGCGTCCATGTTGTTCGGGACGCTTCCCGACCCACGGCCATCGGGGGCCGCGGACGTGGGAATGGGGTGGACGCCGAAGCCGTCGTGACGCTGTGCCAAAGCCGCTCTCCCAGAAAGCGCCCGACCCCTTTCGGCCAGGCATGCCCGCACGTTATAGCCCGAAATTTATGGAATGGAGAGTGACATGAATTTGACCATTTGGTCAGGATTTTTTTGACCGGACGGCCAGAAAAATGCGCAAAGTCGCGTCACCGCCCTTCCTGCATAATTTCTGTGCAGGGGACATACACGGATAGCGCAAAAGAAAAGCGGCCCCGAGGTCGCCCCCGAGGCCGCTTTCCCTAAATCGTCATCCGTGACGCCGGCGTTCAGCCGACGATCTCGGTGCCGGCGAAGAAGTAGGCGATCTCGATCTTCGCGTTCTCCAGGCTGTCGGAGCCGTGGACGGAGTTGGCTTCGATCGATTCCGCGAATTCCTTGCGGATGGTGCCGGCGTCGGCGTTGGCCGGGTTGGTGGCGCCCATGATCTCGCGGTTGCGGGCCACGGCGTTCTCACCTTCCAGGACCTGCACGACCACCGGGCCGGAGGTCATGAAGGACACCAGGTCGCCGTAGAACGGACGGGCGGCGTGCACTTCGTAGAACTTCTCGGCCTGCTGCTTGGTCATCTGGATGCGCTTCTGCGCGACGATGCGCAGACCGGCTTCCTCGAACTTGGCGTTGATCTTGCCGGTCAGGTTGCGACGGGTGGCGTCGGGCTTAATGATCGAGAAGGTCTGTTCGACGGCCATGGCCGGATCTCCTGGGATTTGAAGTGAGGGAATCTCGAAAGTGGCGGCGTTATATACGGGCGCACGCGGGGCCGCAACGCCCGACGTCACCACGTCCACCCCGCGTCAGGGGCAGGAAGCGGGGGAATGCCGCCGCAAGCCGGGCCGCAAGCCCGATTGATTGCAGACCGCGCGAACGGCACATTGGATTTCGCCCGTTGTAAGGGGGGGTCACCATATCGTGAGGGCCAAATGAGTCGTCGCCGACATGCCGCCTATGTGGCGATCACGCTTGGCGCCCTGATGGCGAGCAGTTCCCCCGCTGGGGCGGATTCGGGAACCGGGCGGGTGACGCACTGGGCACCAAGCGGTATCGCATCGGATCAGTATGAGTCGCACCCCGCGTTCGATCCGCTGACCGGCGATCTCTATTTCGTGCGAAGCACCCCGCAATTTCGCGGATGGCGCATCCTCTACAGCCACTGCACCCCATCCGGCTGGAGCCCCCCGCAGGACGCCCCCTTCGCGGGCGACGGCGTGGAAGCGGACCCCTGGTTTTCGCCGGATGGGCGGTCGGTATGGTTCATATCCAACCGCACGACGGACGGCGTCCATCGTGAGGATCTGGACATCTGGCGCGTCGAGCGGGGGGCCGATGGCCACTGGGGACAGCCCGTGCGCCTGCCATCCCCCATCAATTCCATGGGATATGAGTGGTTTCCACGGCTGGCACCGGATGGCTGGCTCTATTTCGGGTCGGACCGTCCAGGCGGCTTCGGCAAGACCGACATCTGGCGCGCGCGCGCCGATGGCCAGGGTGGCTGGACGGTTGAAAACGCCGGGCCCGCCCTGAATGGACCCGATGACGAGTATGAGGCCCTGCCGTCACCCGACGGCCAGCGCCTGATCCTGATGGCGGAAAACGGCGCCGGAGACGTGCGCACGCTCTACGAAAGCCACAAGACGGACAACGGCTGGTCACCACGCCGCGCACTGGGGCCGGACGTGAACGCGACCGGTTCCGAGATCGGCGCGCTTTTCTCGCCAACCGGCAAGACGCTGATGTTCGCTCGGGATTTGCACGGAAATGAAAGCGGCGAATTTTTTGTCTGGCGCGGCGGACTATCGGCGGCTTCGACGGCGGAGGAGGCCTGGCCTGCGGCCTGCCCCGCGCCCCAGCACTGACACCCCCACCCCTTTCAGGCCGCCCCCTCCCATGCTAAGAGGGCGACCATGCTGACCATCACCGACCTCACCTACCGCATCGCCGGCCGCACCCTTCTGGACCAGGCCTCCGTCGTCGTGCCCAGGGGCCACAAGGTGGCGCTGGTGGGCCGCAACGGCACGGGCAAGTCCACCTTGTTCAAGCTGATCGCCGGCGAGTTGCACCCCGACGGCGGGGAGATCAGCCTGCCCAGCGGCATGCGCATGGGCATGGTGCGGCAGGAGGTGCCGGCCGGGGCCACCAGCCTGCTGGACACGGTCATGGCGGCGGACACCGAACGCACCGCGCTGCTGGCGGAGGCGGAGACGGCGACCGACCCCGCCCGCATCGCCGACATCCACACCCGCCTGGCCGACATCGGCGCCCATTCGGCGGAGGCGCGGGCGGCGCAGATCCTGTCCGGCCTGGGCTTCGACGCGGCGGCGCAACAGCGGGCCTGCGCCGACTTCTCCGGCGGCTGGCGCATGCGCGTCGCCCTGGCCGGCGTGCTGTTCACCCAGCCCGACCTGCTGCTGCTGGACGAGCCGACCAACCATCTGGACCTGGAAGCCACGGTGTGGCTGGAGAGCTATCTCAAGAACTACCCCCACACCATCCTGCTGATCAGCCACGACCGGGAGCTGCTGAACAAGGTCCCGACCACGACCATCCATCTGGATCAGCAGAAGCTGACCTCCTACAGCGGCGGCTATGACCAGTTCGTCACCGTGCGCGCCGCCAAGCTGGAGAACCTGAAGGCCCAGTCGGCCAAGCAGGAGGCCCAGCGCAAGCACATGCAGGACTTCGTGGACCGCTTCCGCGCCAAGGCCAGCAAGGCCAAGCAGGCGCAAAGCCGCCTGAAGGCGCTGGAAAAGCTGGGTCCGGCCATTACCGTGCTGGAGGAACACCGCACGCGCTTCGACTTCCCCTCGCCCGAGGAGCTGTCGCCGCCGCTGATCAACATGGACGGCGCCGCGGTGGGCTACGGCGACAAGGCCATCCTGCGCAACCTGAACCTGCGCATCGACCCTGAGGATCGCATCGCCCTGCTGGGCGCCAACGGCAACGGCAAGTCCACGCTGGTGAAAATGCTGGCCGGGCGGCTGGCCCCCATGGGGGGCGAGGTTCGCCGATCCTCCAAGCTGAAGGTCGGATACTTCGCCCAGCACCAGGCGGAGGAGCTGAACCTGGCCTGGACGCCGGTGCAGCAGACCCAGGCCGCGATGAAAGGGACCACCGAGCAGCAGGTGCGCAACCACCTGGGCCGCTTCGGCTTCCCCCAGATCAAGGCCGACACCCTGATTCGCGACCTGTCGGGCGGGGAGAAGGCGCGCCTGCTGTTCGCGCTGATGAGCCGGGAGGCGCCGGGCATCCTGCTGCTGGACGAACCGACCAACCACCTGGACATCGACAGCCGCGAGGCGCTGGTGGAGGCGATCAACGGCTATCAGGGTGCCGTCATCCTCATCAGCCACGACCCGCACCTGGTGGAACTCACGGCCGACCGGCTGTGGCTGGTGGCCGACGGGACCTGCAAGCCCTATGACGGCGACCTCGACGAATACCGCGCCTGGCTGCTGGACCAGCGCCGCAGCGACAGCGCCTCGCGCGACGTCACCCCCGCCGCCGGCCGCGACCGCAAGGAGGAACGCCGCGCGGCGGCCGAGCTGCGCCAGCAACTGGCCCCCCTGCGCCGCAAGGTGGAGGACGCGGAGAAGCGCATGGGCCAGTTGGGCACCAAGAAGGCCAAGCTGGATGAGAAACTGGCCGATCCCGCCCTGTACCAGGGCCCGAAGGAGGCCGTGACCAAGCTGCAGATCGAGCTGGGCCAGGTGCAGAAGGACCTGGACGCCGCCGAGGAGGCTTGGCTGACCCTGTCGGAACAGCTGGAAGAGGCGATGGCGGCGGGCGCGTGAGGCCGGTCGCCTGCGCCCATGCGCCGCACCCCGCTCGTGGCCCCCAGTCCGAAATTGCGTAACCGAAACCGGGGTGTAACACAGCCATCATTGCAAATCGGGGCGGTGCGTGCCATCTGTGCGCCTATGTTCCGTGCATAAACTTGTTCCCGGGGCCTGGGGCCCAGGGCTCCCACCCGGGGAGCGACGACCTGAACAGCCTTACGCCCATCTGGAGACATGCCGTCTTCAGTGGGACGCACCGCCGCTGGAATGCCGATGCTGAGGAACGCCTGACCCATGCCGACTGATCGCGCCGAGACGACCTTGAACGGCAAGAAATTCGCCGCCCGGGGCTCCGCCAAGAGCTGCCATCCGCATGGGCACGGGCATGCCCCCCGGGCCCATAGCCCGGCCAGCGAGAACCCCGCCTGGCTGTTCTTCCGCCGCTGGGCGGCCAACCCCGTCTCCATCGCCTCCATCACGCCGTCGGCCCCCTCCCTGGGCCGCCTGATGGCCCGCCATGTGCGGCGCGAGGCGGATGAGATCGTGGTGGAATATGGTGGCGGCACGGGCGCCATCACCAAGGCGCTGCTGGACTCCGGCATTCCCGCCTCTCGCCTGTTCGTGATCGAGCGGGATAAGGAGCTGCACGCCTACATGACGGCCAAATTCCCGGGCGTCACGGTGCTGCTGGGCGATGTGAAGGACGTGCGCACCCTGCTTCCGCCGCAATGGGTGGGCAAGGTCGGCACCATCGTCTGCGGCATCCCCATGATCCTGATCCCGACCGAGGCCCAGCGCCAGATCATGGATGAGGCCTATGCCGTCATGCCGCGCGGCCGCCGGTTCCTGGCCTTCACCTATTCCTTCCGCTCCCCCCTGCGCCGCCAGGCCCTGGGCCTGGCGGGCAAGCGCCTGGGCTGGGCCATGTCCAACATCCCGCCGGCGGCGGTGTGGGGCTACACCCGGGACTGAGGGACGGCGGCCCAGCCCGGCAGCCGTGATGTGATCCACTGTTCGGAAGCGCGGAGAAGGCGCTGAACCGGCTGGTCGAACAGCGCCGTGATCAGCCAGGCGCTGAGATAGATTAGCGCCAGCACCGCCACCAACGCCCCGAGCAACGCCGGCCCGGACAGCGCGAGTTTCGGCAGGGTAATCTCCAGCGCCAGCAGCAGCGGCATGTGAATGACGTAAAGCGGGTAGGATAAGGCGCCGGCCCGGCGGGCGAGCCGTCCCCCGCGCAGCACGCCATGACGTTCCAATCCCGCCAGCCCCAGCATCAGCAGCCCGACCTGGACCGCCATGCGCATGAACATCACCTGCCCGCCGTACTCCCTGCCCCAGGCGAGGTCGGGCAGCGTCACGAGAATCAACGCGGCCCCCAGCGCCGCCAGGGCCAGACTGGTCCGGCGCCCGGGACGAAACTTCACGAATATCCATCCGGCGGCCAAGCCGGCCATGAAATAGAAATTGAAGTAGCTGATCGCCCGCATCCCCCAGGGATTGGCCACTTGGCTCAGCCATACCGAACGCGGCAGATGCAGCATGTCCAGGACCGGCCACGGTATCCAGCGCCAGAAGGTGGCGAAGACCCAGGCGGCCAGGACGACGGGTCCCAGCCGGGGTATCAGGGCCAAGCCAAAGAAGAAATAGAAGACCAGTTCATGCCGCAAGGTCCAGGCCGCCGGTATGAACTCCCGATCATGCCCCGGTGACAGCAGAATCATCGGTATGGCCGCTTCCGGCGTGATCAGGGAATGGAGGAAGTAAAACGGGATCAGCAGCGCCAGCCAGTAGGCGGGATAGATTCGGCAGAGGCGGCGCCACCAGAAGCGCGGCACGGCGGCGATGTCGCCCCAATCGCCAGCATGGACCATCATCATCACGAAGCCGGACAGGACGAAGAAATAGGTCACGCCCAGCGCACCGGGCACCGGCCAGCCGCCCAGCACGGGCCCCACGCCCGGCGCCGCCAGCTTGTCAACGTTGGGGCCCGTATGGCCAAAGACGACCGCGGTCGCGGCCAGGAAGCGCCCCCATTCCAGGGTCGCCAGCTTGGGCGGTGCCAGATCGGCGGCCCCCCGCCCGGAAACGGCACCATCACGTATTGTTCTCGCACCCAAAGGCGTATGTCCCATTTGGAGAAGTTGGCTTCTAAGCCTTGCGCGGCGCCTGGGCCAGCAGGGCGTCGGTCCAGCTGGGGGGCAGGACGCCCAGCAGCCAGGACACGGCATAGGTTGGCCAGGGGAAAGCGATGCGCGCCCGGTTGGCGGCCAGGCCCTGCACGACGATGCGCGCGGCCCTGTCCGCGTCCATCAGGAAGGGCATGGGAAAGGTGTTCACCGCCGTCATGCGGCTGCGCACGAAGCCGGGACAGATGACGGTGACCTGCACGCCCTGGCCCATCAGCTCCCCCCGCAGCCCCTCGCCATACGACCGCACCGCCGCCTTGGAGGCGCAGTAGGCCGGGGCGCCGGGCATGCCGCGAAAGGCGGCCAGCGAGGACATCAGCGCCAACTGCCCCCGCTTGCGCGCCACCATGCGCGGAATCAGGGGGTGTATGGTGTTCAGCACGCCCTCGATGTTCACCGCCAGGATGCGGCGCGCCTGCTCCTCGGTCTCTCCGGAAAGCCCGTCCCCACCGCCCGTGCCGCCGGAAATGCCGGCGTTGGCGATCGCCAGGTCGATGGGCACGCCGTCATCGGCCGCCCGGATCCAGTCGCCCAAGGCCTGGCGATCCAGCACGTCCAGCGCCGCCGCCGTGACCCGCGCACCCTTGGCGCGCGCGGCATCGGCCACCGCCGCCAGCCGCGCCGAATCACGACCCGTCAGCCACAGCTGGCGCCCCGGCACCGCATAGGCCAAGGCCAAGGCCTCGCCAATGCCGCTGGACGCGCCGGTGATCAGAATACTGTTCGGCGACTGCACCGCCCGTTCCCCTTCGCCTGTCTCGTCACGGAGGGCGTGCCCCCAGCGCCCACCGCAAGGCCCGCACCCCGCGGGCACCTGTGGCGCTCGCTTGTTTGTCGCCGTCCCCACGGGCTATAACCCTGGGCTCAAGACGATGCAGCATGTCTCGCCGCTGGTCCAGCGGCAGCGCGTCGATGCGTCCCTGTCGCCCTTCCCGTACCCCGGATCCTATCCTTTGAGCAAGACCGCCCCCCTCGCCAGCATGACCGGCTTCGCCCGCACGGAAGGTGCGCTTGGCGGCATCTCGTGGATCGTCGAGGTGAAAAGCGTCAACGGCCGCGCCCTTGACCTGCGTACCCGCCAACCCTCCGGCTTCGATGCCATCGAGGCGCTGGCCCGGACGGAGGTGAACCGCCTCATCCGCCGTGGCAACGTCACCCTGAACCTGACGGTCAACCGCGCCACCACCACCGCCCCCTTGCGCCTGAACCGCGAGTTCCTGGCCCAGGTGCTGGAACTGGCGCGGGAGATCGAGGGCGCCGGCGCCGCCCCGCCCCGGCTGGACGCCCTGCTGGCCATCCGGGGCGTCATCGACACCGGTGAGGAGACGGAGCAGCCGGAGGAGCGGGCGACGCTGGAGGCCGCCATGGCCAAGACCGTGACCCAGGCCATCCAGGCGCTGTCCACCGCCCGCCTGGCCGAAGGCGCCCGCCTGGCGGAGGTGCTGGCCGGCCACCTGCATGAGATCGCCACCCTGACCGAGGCCGCCGCCAACACCGCCGCCCTGCAGCCCGCCGCCCTGCGCGACAAGCTGAAGACCCAGGTGCAGGCCCTGCTGGAGGCCGTGCCGGCCCTGCCGGAGGAGCGCCTGGCCCAGGAGGCGGCGCTGCTGATCGCCAAGGCCGACGTGCGGGAGGAACTGGACCGCCTGCGCGCCCACATCGCCCAGGCCCGCGACATGCTGGCCGAGGGCGCCGCCGTGGGCCGCCGGCTGGACTTCCTGTGCCAGGAATTCAACCGCGAGGCCAACACCCTCTGTTCCAAGTCCGCCGACGTGGAATTGACCCGCATTGGGCTGTCGCTGAAGGCCACGATCGAGCAGTTCCGCGAACAGGTCCAGAATATCGAATGAGCACGCCCGAGATGACCGCCGACACCCCGTCCCCCGCCCTGCCCCCCTACATGCACCGCCGCGGCCTGATGCTGGTGCTGTCCTCACCCTCGGGTGCGGGCAAGACCACCATCGCCCGCCGCCTGCTGGAGCAGGACCAGGAGCTGACCATGTCGGTTTCCGCCACCACCCGCGCCAAGCGGCCGGGCGAGGTGGCGGGCGTGGACTACCACTTCACCAGCCTGACCGAGTTCGACCTGATGGTGAACCAGGGCAAGCTGCTGGAATACGCCAAGGTATTCGACAACTACTATGGCACCCCGCGTGAGCCGGTGGAACAGGCGCTGGCCAGCGGCCGCGACGTGCTGTTCGACATCGACTGGCAGGGCACGCAGCAGCTGAAGGAAAAGGCCCGCGACGACCTGGTCAGTATCTTCATCCTGCCGCCGTCGGCCCGCGAACTGGAACGCCGCCTGACCAGCCGCGCCCAGGACAGCCAGGCCGAGATCGCCAAGCGCATGAGCAAGGCGTCCAACGAGATGAGCCACTGGGCCGAGTACGATTACGTCATCATCAACAACGACGTGGACACCTCCGTCGCCAAGGCCCACGCCATCCTGACCGCCGAGCGCCTGGTGCGCCGCCGCCAGGTGGGCCTGTCGGAGTTCGTGAAGGGCCTGCAGGCGGGGGTGTGATTGGCTGAGGGCCATGCCTAGGGGGACTTGGGAATGCTGAAGGTCACGGCCAAGTGGCCGCACATCGTCGTGCTGTCGGCGGCGTTGGTGCTTTTGATGCCTGCCATGGCTTGGGCGGAAGACATGCGTGGTGCCCTCGGCAACTACGCCAGCAACCGCCAGGCGCAGCTTCTGGATGACAAGTGTCACATCCTGAACAGCGAGGAACGGCCGGTTATCGATACCTTCGTCCAGGACGTCCAAGCCTATGTCGTGGCTAAGGCGCCCAGGGAGCAGGACACGTTACGCAAATTGGATGAAACGGCCCAAACGGCTGCGGCCGCCGAGAGCTGTGGCACCGCCGCCAAGGTGGTCCGGGACGCCTACGAGGACCGGCTGGCCAACAGCCTGGCCCTCGCCGTCATCCCCTACGCCTGGGCCATGGACGTGGGTGAACGCTGCGAGAAGATCACCCCGGACGAAGACAACCAGATCATGAAGCTCTATTTGGCCCGCCAGCAGGAGGTTCAGCAGAAGTATGGGACGGCGTTCTTCGGGAAGTACGCCATGATCGTCCATCAGGCGGACGACAAATCCCAAACCTTCTCCTGCTCAGACGCCCGAAAGATGATCGACGCCGTCATCGGCAAGTAAGGCGGAAGTCCTCCCTACTCCGCCGCGCTCGCCGCCCGCGCGCCCGCCAGGAAGCGCTTGGCCTGGTCGATCAGGGCACGGCGGCGGGCGGCGTCCTCGGCGTGGCGGGCGGCCTCCGCCGCCACGTCCGAGCCGCAGTGGGGACAAGTCTCCTCGTGCGGCCAGATATACTGGTCGCAGCCCCGGCAGACCTCCAGCTTCGGCGGGGTGGTGCCGCCGCCGGCCGCGCGTTCGCGGGGGTGGATGTGCACCTGGGCCGGATCGCGCGCCGGCAGGGGTGGCGCGTCCGTCATGCCGGGGATGGCCTCGGTGATCAGGGCGAATTCGCCGATGGCGAAGCTCTCCGGCGGCGCCTCCTTGACCTTCACCACCCGCTCGCGCAGGCCGTGCTTGGCCAGGTCCAACACCCGGTGGTGGCAGTAGGGGTTGTTGCCCCGGCGGCCCAGCAGCGATTCGGACGTCCAGGTGCAGCCGGCGCGGCAGGCGTCGGCATAATAACAGGTGCGGCAGTAGCCCCACATCTCATCCACCGAGCGCAGGCGGCCGAAGCTGATGCGCTCGGTATGGCGCCAGATGTCCTCCACCGTCATGTCGCGGACATGGCCGGCGGAATAGAGCGAGGTCGCCAGCGAGGGGCAGCCCTTGATGGTGCCATCGGCCTCGATGCCGATGGCGGTCTGGCCGGCGGCGCATCCGGTCCAGTGCATGGTCTCATCGCCATAGCCCCGCCACATGCGCTCATACGGGCCGAAATAGCCGATGTTGTTGCCCACGATCATCAGCAGGCCCCGCTCCGCCCCCTCCTGATACAGGCGTGCCAGCAGGGGCATGACGTCGATCAACTGATAGGGCTGCAACAGCAGGTCCGGGTTGTCGACGGCATTGCCCATGGCCACGGTCAGCTGGATCTGCCAATGGGTGGCGCCGGCCTCGATGATGCGGTCCATCAACTCCGGCAGATGGGCCGGCGTCTCCGGCCCGATCTGGGTGTTGACCGACACATCCAGCCCGCGCGCCTTGGCCCGGCGCAGGGCGCTGATGGCCTGGTCGTAGGATCCCGGGACACCGCGCACGCGGTCGTGCAGTTCCGGCAGGCCATCGATGGAGACGCCCAACCCTTGCAGACCGGCATCCACCGCCTGGTCCAGCCGGGCATCGGTCAGGTTGCGGGCGCCGGTCTGGATGGCGGTGCGCATGCCATGGTCGCGGCAGCGGCGCACGATGTCGATCCAGTCGCGGCGCAGATAGGCCTCCCCTCCGATCAGGCTCATCTCCCGCGTGCCCAGGGCGGCCAGCTGGTCCACCAGGTCCAGCGCCTCCGCCGTCGTCAGTTCATCGGCGCGGGGCCGGCCGGCGCGGGAGCCGCAGTGCTGGCACTTGAGATTACAGGCCAGCGTGATCTCCCACACCACATGCACCGGCACCAGGTTGTGGTGGTCCTCCATCCGGCGGAAGCGGACGGGAACCTCCTGATCGGTGGGCGGCAAGGCGGACGCGCTGTTGTCCATGGGGGAAGCCCTTGAAGAGTGTTGAAATAGGCCGGCACCCCGGGGGCGCCGGCCGGTCTCACGATGGCGGCAGGCTCAGGGCTTGCGCGCCTCGGCCTTGGCAATCTCCAGCTTCAGGTGCGTCAGCAGGGTGGGGATGTCGCCGTATTGCTGCACATGCGCCTCGGCCTCGGCGGCCAGCTTCTTCAGTTCCGACAGGTCGCCCTTGGCGATGGCGTCGGTGATGGCAACGCCGTACAGGTGGTGAATGGATGACATGGTTTTCCTCCGGGATTCAGGACTTGGGATTAGGGGGTGGGATCAGGGCTTGGCCGCTTCGGCCTTGGCGATTTCGACTTTAAGCAGCTGCAGCACGGTGGCGACGTCGCCATACTCCTGCAGGTGCTTTTCGGCCTCGGCGTGCAGGCTCTTCAGCTGCGTCAGGTCGCCCTTGGCGATGGCCTGGGTGGCGGCGACGGCGTAAAGGGGAATGTGACTCACAATATATCCCTCTTAAGTTGTGGTTGCGGATAAAAAAAAGCCCCTGCCCAGCGGCGGGATCAGGGTGTCTTGCCGGCCTCAAGCTTGGCGATGGCCGCCTTCAGGTGCGTCAGCAGTGTCGGGATGTCGCCGTAACGCTGCACATGATCTTCGGCCAAGGCCTTGGCCCGTTTCATTTCCTCCAGGTCACCACTCGCGATGGCCTGGGTAATGGCAACGCCATAGGGCTGAATGATCGTCATTGTCTTCCCCATTGTTTGAAAGGTCGCGGAAGGCGCACGGCTGCGACCGCCCCGCCCGAAGGCGGGGGCCTGACATTATGAAATGATCAAAACAAGACGGTCCCTGCGGGACCGGGGGCGGGTCCAACGGATCGGCGCCGCCTCCCAAGCGGCAAGGTGGTCAGGCCACGGCTTCTCTGTGTCTGCCAAACTTTTTTGACCTGGGACGGTCCCGGAGTCAACTTAAATGATTGCAATGATCCATTAATACAACCAGTTAGAATCACTCCCGCCCCGGCCGCCAGATGGCGCCGGTCAGGGCGGCGGTGATGCAAAGCGCGGCGGACGCGACGGAAGCGGCGGCCACCAGCGCGAACAGGACGCCCAGGCTGGCGCCCAACCCCACGGCCAGCCACCCCACGCCCGCCGCGACAATCAGGCGCACCGTGCCGGCCAGGAACGCCCACAAAGGCCGGCCGCCGCCTTGGGAGGCGAAGCCCAAAATGAAGGTCAGGCCGACGGCGCCGTAGACTGGGCCGACGGTGCGCAGGTAATGGGCACCGTGGGCGAGCACGGCGGGGTCATGGCTGAACAGGTCGACCCAGGCGGCCGGCCACAGCGCCACACCCAGCCCAATCGTCTCCGTCACCCCAGCGGCCATCAAGGCCCCGATCCAGGCGGCGCGCCGGGCGCGGGGGGCATCGCCCGCCCCCATGGCCGTGCCCACCAGGGTCAGCACCGCCGTGCCCAGGCCGAACAGCAGCGGGATCAGCAGATAGTCGAGGCGGGAGCCCATGCCGAAGCCGGCCAGCGCCTCAGTCCCGAAGCGTCCGACGGCACCCGTCACCAGCAAGGTGATCAGGTTTAATTGCAAAGCGCTGAGGGCCGAGACGACACCCACCCCCAGGATGTCGCGGAACAGCCGTCCTTCAAGCGGCACGCGGCGCAGCGTCAGGCCCGAGCGACCACGCGCCATGTAGGCCAGCAACACGCCCGCCGCCACGGTGTAGTAGCCGCTGACCGCCATGCCGGCGCCGGCGACGCCGAAGCCCTGGAAGGAACCAATGCCGAAGATCAGCAAGGGCGACAGCGGAATCATGATCGCCGCCCCGACCAGGGTGACCAGCGCCGGTACCCGCACGTTGCCGATGCCGCGCAGCACGGCCGACATCAGGTTGATGATCCATACCGGCACAGCGCCGGCGAACAGCCAGCCGGAATAGGACAGGGCCGCCGCCAGCGCCCCTCCGGTCCCACCCAACAGGCGATAGAGCGCCGGCCCACCCAGCCCCAGGCCCAGGGTGAACGCCAGGCCAAAAGCGATGGCCAGGGCCAGGGCGTGGAACACCAGGGCATTGGCATCCCGCGTCCGCCCCGCCCCCACGGCCCGCGATACCGCTGCGGCCACGCCGCCGCCAATGCCCCCCGCCGCCACCATGGTCATCAGCATGGACACCGGCAGGACCAGGGCCGCCCCCACCAGCGCGTCCGTGCCCAGCGCGCTGACATAATAGGTCTCCGCCACGCCGACGGCCGTCTGGATGACCAACACCACAATGGTGGGCAGGGCCAAACGCAGCATGGTGGGGACAATGGGCCCGTGCAGCAGCGCGTGGCGGGTGGGCGGCGCCGGCTTGGCCTCCACCCGATCGCTTTCCGCGGCGCCGGATAAGGTTTCCGCCGGCGTCGTGCCGATGTCAGTCATGGCGATCATCCCCTTTTGAATGGATAAGAGCATATGCCCTTATATAGGAGCATATACTCTTATCTGGCGCTGGATGCCAGCACCTGTTAGAACAGCGCCAGGAGGATGAGGACATGACCTTTGACTGGCAGCGCGACGGCGTCGCCCACTGCAACTGCAACGCCCTGCGGCGGGCGGCCCGGCGGATGACGAACTTCTATGATGCCAGGCTGGCACCCACCGGCCTGCGCGTGACGCAGTTCTCCATGCTGGCGATGGTATATGAGGCTGGCGCCCTGTCGGTGAACGAGATGGCGGCGCGCCTGGATCTGGACCGCACCACCACCGGCAAGAACCTGCGCCCGCTGGAGCGGGAGGGCCTGATCCAAACCGTACCCTGCCCCACCGACCGGCGCAGCCATGAGATCACCCTGACCGACAAGGGACGTGAGGCGTTGCGCGCCGGCACCCTGCTGTGGCGGGAAGCCCAGCGGGAATTTGAGGCGGCCAATGGCGAGGACAGGGCGGCCGCCCTGCGCCAAACGCTGGGCGGGCTCAGCATTCCGGCCTGACCAGTCCTTCAGAACGAGACGCGGCCGGTGAAAATCCAGGCGTGATCCAAGGTCGGCGTCAGCGCCGGTTCGCGTTGCAGCGTGGGCGACACCGCGAACTGGTAGCCAAAGCCGAAATTGGCCTTGGAATGGCCCCCCAGCGGGAAGCGGCCGAAGATGATGCCGGGGGTCAGCAGCACCTGGTTCTTGCCGTCGCGCAGGCCGCCGGACCAATAGGTGTCGTTCACCTCCAGCTCCGGCCAGAAATAATCGTCCAGGTGATATTGGAAGGTGACGTTGGTGGCCACCGCCCGGCCGATGGTGACCTCATGCGCCAGGGGCAGGGCGACACCCACGGTGCCCTGGATGTCGACCCGGCCGAAGCCCTTGCCGGCGGCCAGGGTGGGGGTGACCAGCCAGGCGTCGTTGGTGAAGGCCTTGATGCCGGTAGGCGCCTGGAAGCCCAGGAAGGCGGTGACGATGTAGTCCCCGCCCCAAGGACGCTGAGGGTCCGCAGTGGCGGACAGCAGGCGCTGCTTAACCAGCAGCACGGGATCGTCGCCGAAGCCCTGAACCGGCTTGATATTGGAGCGCACCTGATAAGGCGGAATGTTCAGCACCACCTCGGTGGTCGCGGTCGGAATCAGTTCCAGGCCCTTGCCGCCGCCATAGTTACGGACCATGGCGCCGGTGCCTTGGTACTGGTTCAGTTGGTCGAAGCGGAACTCCTGCTCCAGCCGGGGGGTCACGGTGACCAGCGGCGTCACCCAGCCAGGCTGGCTGGATTGGGCCTGATCGACGCGGGCGTACCAGTTGTTGAAGTAATCGCTGAGGACGTCGGTGCTCTGGGCGTAGGCCGTGCCAGTCAGCGCGCCAAAGGCAAGCACGCTTGACACCACGGCGCCTATGGCGGTGGGGCGGATCATGATGAGGGTCCTTATGGGGCTTCGTTATATTTTCTCGTATATATCGGGCCCGTTACCCCTCCGATTAAAATCGATTTTAATCAGGCACCGTCAGGCGCTGAGCCGCGCGGTCCGCTGGAAGGCCTGGGGCGGCTGGCCGAAGGCGCGCAGGAAGGCGCGGCGCATACGCTCCCGGTCGCCAAAGCCGGTTTCGCGCACGATGATCTCGATGGGATGGCGCCCCTCCTCCATCAGCACGCGCGCGGCCTCCAAGCGCAAATTCTCCACCGCCTTGGCGGGTGACTGGCCGGTTTCGGCATGGAAGGCGCGGCTGAACTGCCGGGGGCTGAGGTGCGCCACCTCGGCAAGCCGCTCCACCGACAGATCCTCCTTCAGGTTCTCGCGGGCGTAGCGCAGCACCGTCTGGATGCGGTCGGAGCGCGGTTCCAGTTCCAGCAGGGCGGAGAACTGGGACTGCCCGCCCGGGCGGCGGTGATACACCACCATCTTGCGCGCCACCGCGCGGGAGATGTCGGCGCCCAGATCCTCCTCCACCAGCGCCAGCGCCAGGTCGATGCCGGCGGTCATGCCGGCCGAGGTCCAGATGGGGCCGTCCTGGATGAAGATGCGGTCCTCCTCCATGCGCAGGGTGGGGAATTCCCGCTGCAGGGCACGGGCCACCAGCCAGTGGGTCGTAACCCGCCGCCCTTCCAGCAGGCCAGCGCGCGCCAGGATGGCGGCGCCCGTGCAAATGCTGGCGGTGCGGCGGGAGACGCGGGCCGCCCCGCGGACGAACACCGCCAGGCTGGCAGGTACCACAGCCAAGTCCAGGGCGCCGGCGACCATGAGCGTGTCATAACTGAGGTCCCCCGGCGGTTGGGCCTGCACCGCCACGCCGGAGGAGCTGACCACCATCCCCCCCATCTCCGACACCAGATGCACGTCATAGACCGGCCGGCCGGCGAGGATGTTCGCCACCTCGAACACCGTGACGACCACGAGATCCAGGATCTGGAAACCGGGGAAGACGACAACACCGACACGGCGCATGGGGGCTCTCCAGATCAGGGGATCAGGTCAGGGTGGGCAGCGATATGTCCTGAAAAGTGGCATCAATGACATTCGTGACAAGACCCTGCGCCGCTATCTTTCCCTTGTCAACGCCGGCGGCCCGCCGGTGTCCAAGCGAAAGGAAACCGGATCATGAGCACCATTTCCACCAAAGGTACCGCTGTCGTCACCGGCGCCTCCTCCGGCATCGGCGCCATCTATGCCGACCGTCTGGCCCGCCGCGGCTATGACCTGATCCTGGTGGCGCGTAACGCCGGCCGCCTTCAGGAGCGGGCCCAGCGCCTGGCCGCCGAAACCGGCCGCACGGTGGAGGTGCTGGCCGCCGACCTGACCAAGGCCAGCGACCTGCGCGCCGTGGAAGCCCGCCTGCGTGAGGACGCCCGCATCACCGCCCTGGTGAACAATGCCGGCGTGGGTGCCACGGCACCGCTGCTGGACGCGGATGTGGACGCCATGGAAGCTATGATCCAGCTGAACGTCACCGCCCTGACCCGCCTGACCTACGCCGCCGTGCCCGGCCTGGTGAAGCGCGGCGGGGGCCTGGTGATCAACATCGCCTCCATCGCCGGCATCGCGCCGGAGATCCTGAACGGTACCTACGGCGGCACCAAGGCCTTCGTCGTCGCCTTCACCCAGTCGCTGCACCATGAGCTGGCGGGCAAGGGCCTGCGTGCCCAGGCCGTGCTGCCTGGCGCCACGCGGACGGAGTTCTGGGGCGTGGCCGGCGTGCCGGTGGAACACCTACCGCAGGAGATCGTGATGCCGGCGGAGGAGATGGTGGACGCCGCGCTGGCGGGCCTGGACCAAGGTGAACTGATCACCATCCCTGCCCTGCCTGATGCCGCTGACTGGCAGGCCTATGAGGACGCCCGCCAGAAGCTGAAGCCCAACCTGTCCCATGCCAGCGCCGCCGCCCGCCTGAAGCCGGCCGCGTAAGCGATAGCGCGAAACGGAACGGGCCGCCCCATCACCGGGCGGCCCGTTTTTTTTCACCGGCCGGCGGCGTGAGCCGTCACGCCGTTGGACGCGATAGCGGCAGCCGGAGGTTTCCGGGTAACGAAGTGGACTGGAAACCGAGGACAGCCAAGGACCGGATGTCCTGCCGGCGCCTGAGGCACGCTTAGTACACAGTCCCGGTTCCGGTTCCCATCTGTGTCCCCTGCTGCTGCGCCGCCGGGGTGGCCTGCACCCAGACGCTGCCGCCGTCGCCGCCATCCAGCACGCCTTCGCCGCCCTTGGGCTCGGTGCCGGGGATGAAGGCTTCCCAGATGGCTTTGCGGTCGCCAGGTTCGGCCAAGCGGCCGGTCTCAGGGTTCACGCGCACCAGGCGCACGCCGGGCGGCACGCGGAAGGGCAGCGAGGGCTTGTCGGCCAGCGCCGTCTCCATGAACTCCTTGAAGATGGGTACGGCGACCGAGGCGCCCGTCTCATGGTCGCCCAGGGAGCGCGGCTGGTCATAACCGGTGAAGACGCCGAACACCAGGTCGGGGGAGAAGCCGACGAACCAGGCGTCCTGGCTGTCGTTGGTGGTGCCGGTCTTGCCTGCCAGTGTCTTGCCCAGCACCCGCAGCGCCGCCGCCGTGCCGCGATCGACCACGCCCTGCAGGATGTTGACGATCTGGTAGACGGTGCGGGGGTCCTCGATCTGTTCACGCGTGTCGGGCACATCCGGCACAGCACCGACGTCGGCGCCTGCGGCGACGGAACCGGGCGTCAGCTGGCAACCCTCGCAGGCCCGCTGGTCGTGGCGGTAGATGGTCTTGCCGCTGGCGTCCTGCACCCGGTCGACGAAGGTGGGGGTAATGCGCTTGCCGCCATTGTCCAGCATGGCGTAGGCGGTGGTCAGCTTCAGCACCGTGGTTTCACCGGCACCCAGCGCCATGGACAGTTCCGGCGCCAGATGGTCGCTGATGCCGAACAGCTTGGCCTCATTCACCACCGCCGGCATGCCGATGTTCTGCGCCAAGCGCACGGTCATGACGTTGCGCGACTTCTCGATGCCCACGCGCAGCGGCGTGGGGCCATAGAACTGATCGGTGTAGTTGCTGGGCCGCCACTTCTCCTGCCCCGGCCCCTGCTCCAGCGAGAAGGGCGCGTCCAGCACCAGGCTGGAGGGGGTGAAGCCCCGGTCCAAGGCGGCCAGGTAGACGAAGGGCTTGAAGGCGGAACCGGGCTGGCGGTTGGCCTGGGTGGCACGGTTGAAGGCGCTGATGCGGGCGCTGAAGCCACCGCTCATGGCCAGGACGCGGCCGGTGCGCGGGTCCATGGCCACGACAGCGCCTTGCAGCTCAGGAATCTGGCGCAGGGCGTAGACGCCGGGCATGGGCGCCGGTTCTTCCGCCTTCTGGCCCTTCGACGCCGGCTTGGCCTCCGACATCGCCGGTTCGACCATGATCAGATCGCCGGCGGTGAGGGCGGTGGCGCGCTTGGCCCAGCGCACGTCGGCCGGCTGCAGCTTGCCCTGGCTGCCGTCCTTCAGGCCGATGGCGGCCTCTTCCCCGTCAGCCTTCAGCACGACGGCCAACTGCCAGCGTTCGCCACCGGCCGGCAGGGTCGCCTTGGCCAGCTGGTCCTGCCAGTTGGCCGGGCCTTCCAGGTGAGCCACGGGGCCACGCCAGCCCTTGCGGCGGTCGAACGCCTCCAGCCCATGGCGCAGGGCCTCCACAGCCGCCTGCTGCAGCTTGGGGTCGAGGGTGGTGCGGATGGACAGGCCGCCCTCATACAGCTTGGACTCGCCGTAGACGGACAGCAGCTCGCGCCGCACCTCCTCCACGAAGTAATCGGCATCGACCTGGCCTTCGGCATGACGGTCGCGGAAGGTCAGCGGCCGACCTTGCGCCTCCTTGGCCTCGGCGGTGGTGATGTAGCCATCCTCCGCCATGCGGCCCAGCACGTAGTTGCGGCGGGCGATGGCGGCATCGTGGAAGCGGTCGCGGTAATAACGGTCCGGCGCCTTGGGCAGACTGGCCAGGAAGGCCGCCTCATCCACCGTCAGCTCATCCAGCGACTTGTTGAAGTAGTTCAGCGCGGCGGCCGCGACGCCGAAGGAGCGGTTGCCGAGGAAAATCTCGTTCAGGTACAGCTCCAGGATGCGGTCCTTGGAGAGCGCGTCCTCGATCCGGTAGGAGAGGATGGCCTCCTTGATCTTGCGTACGTAGCTGACCTCGTTGTTCAGCAGGAACAAGCGCGTCACCTGCTGGGTGATGGTGCTGGCGCCGATGGGCCGCCGGTCCTGCCCCACCCGTTCCACGTTGGTGGCCATGGCACGGGCGATGGCCAGCCAGTCGACGCCACCGTGCTGGTAGAAGTTCTGATCCTCGGCCGAGACGAAGGCCTGGCGCACGCGCTTGGGGATCAGGCTGATGGGCACGAACACCCGCCGCTCCGCCGCGAACTCCGCGATCAGCCGGCCGTCGCCGGCCTGCACCCGCGTGGCTGTGGGCGGCTGATAATCCACCAGCTGGTGATAGTCCGGCAGGTCGGCCGCGTAATGGCGATAGCCCAGGTAGACGCCGACGCAGCCGGCCCCCGCCAGAATCAACAGCACGACCAACAGCTTGACGATAATGCGCATGGAACCGACCGACACCCGCAGGCGATAAGACCAAAAGATCGCGGCACCCTAGCAGGAAGCGCCCGCCCTGTCGCCGTCCGGCCGGCGGCGGCGCGCATGCCCCAGGCGCACGACTGCCGCGGGAAGCTAACGCGACACGATTATGGCTTATTTGCGCGAAGCGGGCCGTCGGGGCCCGAAATAACTGTCGATGGCGCGCACCATGTCGGCGGCGAAGCGCCGGCGGTGGCTGTCCGCGGTCAACAGGCGGGCGTCGGTGGGATGGGACAGGTAGCCCATCTCCACCAGGATGGCCGGCACGTCCGGCGCCGTCAGCACGGCGAAGCCGGCGGAGCGTAAGGGCGAATTCAGCAGCGCGATGTCCCGCCCCACCGACTCCACCACCAGGTTAGCCAGGCGCCGCGACTGGTTGCGGGTGTCGCGCTGCGCCAGGTCGATCAGGATGCTGGCGACCTGAGTGCTCTGGTCCGCCAGATCCAGGCCGGCGATGGCGTCGGACCGGTTCTCGCGCTGGGCCAGCATGTCGGCCTCACGGTCGGTGGCCCTGTCCGACAGGGTGTAGACCGACAGGCCGCGCACGGACCGGCCCACCACGATGTCGGCATGCAGGGAGATGAACAGGTCGGCACCCAGCGCCCGCGCCTTGCCTGGCCGGTCACGCAGGGGGATGAAGACATCGCTGTCCCGCGTCAGCGCCACGCGATAGCGGCCGGTGGCCTCCAGCGCGCGGGCCAGCACCCGGGCGGTGGCCAGCGTGATGTCCTTCTCATAGACCCCGGTGACGGCGGTGGCACCGGGGTCGTCGCCGCCATGGCCGGGGTCCAGAACGATCAGGGGCGTGCGGTCGCGCAGGGTGGGCTTGGCCCCTGGCGCCGGCGGCACCACCACCACCGGGGCCGCCTTGGGCGGCGGCTCGGGCGGCAAGGCGCCGATGCGGTTGGCGGCCGGCACCACGGCCCCCCCCGTCCCCACCGGCACCCCTCCTCCCGAAGGCGCCTCGGTTCGCGACGCCTCCGGCAGGACGGCGACGGCGGGCGTTTCCTCCGCCCGGGTGGTGGGCGGTGGCGGCGGGGCGGACGGCCCGGCGACGGCCGCCATCAGGCTGCCAAGGTCGCCATGGGCCAGATCCAGCACCAGGCGGGGCGGATGGCCGTCCCGCGCCGGCAGGAAATCGGCGTTGATCACGCGCACCGGGCCATCAGTTTCCAGCACCACCTGGGCGGAACCGGTCAGGCTGTTGGTCATGCGCACCGCCTTGACCAGGCCCCGGCCGGCGCCGGGCAGCGCCGCCTGCCAGGTCACGGCCGGCAGGTCGATCACCACCTGCGTCGGGCTGACGGAGGTGGTGACGTGGTAATCGGTGCGGGCGCTCATCTCCAACACGAAGCGGGTCTGGTCCCCCTGCAAGCCCAGTCGCACGGCCAGGACGGCGCTGCGGTTGGGGACGGAGGGCATGCGCAACGACTGTGCCTGCGCCAGGTCCATGGCCCCCAGGGTGCCGAGGCTGCCGGCCGCCGCCGGAGAAACGGCATAGGGCGAAAACAGGACCAGCCCGGCCACCATCGCCGCGCCCACCAGGGCGCCCGCGAGGGATGCGCGTCGCCTCCCCCGATATGCCAAGAACAGATGATGTCGACGCCCAAAGGCGGACAAGACAGGTTCCCCCCGAACGAGACGAGACGGGCCGTACCAGGGAGCGTTATACCTCCGCCGAATCAACCCCTTCAAGCATGATCATGAGATCCTGGCTAAGAAACGGCGGGCGCGCGGCGGTGTGGTGGCGGCGCCTGTCCCACCCGGCCCGTCCCAAACTAAGGCCCGGTCGCGGCCAGTCGCCGAGGACCATGATTCTTTTGATTGTAGTATGGGTCCCCCCGTGTTTATCTTGAAATCGCGACAACCAGTATCCTGGCCCGCCCCTCCCGGGGTGGGGGCGTCGCCCCCGGGTTTCGTGCCGCAGCCAGCCAAGTCCGCTGCGATGCGATCCGTGGGCGTGGCGCTTGAGGGGATGCTCGGTCCTGTGAAACCACGAAGCCGGTGCCGGCCCCCTGATTAAGGATAGGGGCTGGCGCCAGGTCCGTGTCGCCCGCCCCCCCGCTGGCCGCTTCCTGGAAGCGCCGTTTCGGGGTGCTCTTCCCTCGGCGGCGATGGGGATCCGACGCTTCGGCACTAAACGGTGGCACACCGGTGGGCCCGTCCGTCGTGCGGGCATGCCGTCCCTGTGCCATGAGGATAAAAAATGGCCAAGCGTATGCTTGTCGACGCCACGCATCCGGAGCAGACCCGGGTCGTCGTCGTCAACGGTAACAAGCTCGATGAGCTTGATTTTGAAATCGCCAGCCGGAAGCAGCTGAAGGGCAATATCTATCTTGCCAAGGTGATCCGGGTGGAGCCGTCGTTGCAGGCGGCCTTCGTGGAATACGGCGGCAACCGCCACGGCTTCCTCGCCTTCTCCGAAATCCATCCCGACTACTACCGCATCCCGGTCGCCGACCGCGAGGCCCTGCTGCGCGAGCAGGAGGAGCTGGAGCGGGAGCGCGAGGCACTGGAGCACGAGGAGGAGGAGGCCCTGCACGCGGCGGAGCATCCGCCCCTGCTGGAGGCCGGCGCCTCCGCCGTCAGCTACGACGACGCCCAGGCCGAACCCGCCGCCGCCTATCAGGCGGTCGCGGACGAGGTGGGCGCCCATGAGACGGTGGCCACCGACCTGGTGGTGCCGGAGGGCCACCCGGAAGACGCCTATGTGCCGCCGGCTCAGCCGCTGACCATCGAGCAGCCCTACATCACCGAGGAACTGCCCGCCGAGCACGCCGCCAGCGGCGACGCCGATGGCGAGACGGCGGAATTCGTCGAGGATGATGGCGAGGACGACGACACCGACGGCGACACCGAGGGTGAAGAGGGCGCCGATGGCGAAGCCGCCGATGCCGATGGCGAAACCGGTGAAGGCGACGCGGGCCGCCAGGGCGGCGACCGCCGCCGCCATCGCGGCCGCCGCGGCCGTCGCGGCCGCGAGCGGGGCGACCGCAACGGCGACCGCGCGCCCCAGGAAAACGGCCACCCTGGCGAGGCCGCGCATGCCGAGGAAGAGGGCGAGGAACGCCGCCGTCCCCGCTCGCTGCGCTCCTACAAGATTCAGGAAGTCATCCGCCGCCGGCAGATCCTGCTGGTGCAGGTGACGAAGGAAGAGCGCGGCACCAAGGGCGCCGCCCTGACCACCTATCTGTCGCTGCCCGGCCGCTACTGCGTGCTCATGCCCAACACCCCCCGGGGCGGCGGCATCTCCCGCAAGATCACCAACCCGCAGGACCGCAAGCGCCTGAAGGAGTTGCTGGAGGAGCTGGACATTCCGAAAGGCATGGCCGTCATCCTGCGCACCGCGGGCATGGAACGGTCCAAGCAGGAGATCAAGCGCGACCTCGAGTACCTGATGCGTCTGTGGGACAACATCCGCGAGCAGACCATGCAGGCGGTGGCGCCGGCGCTGATCTATGAGGAAGCGAACCTCATCAAGCGGTCCATCCGCGACCTGTACGCCAGCGACATCGACGAAGTGCATGTGGAAGGCGCTGCGGGCTACCGCACCGCCAAGGACTTCATGCGCATGCTGATGCCCAGCCACGCCAAGAAGATCCAGCCCTACACGGACGACATTCCGCTGTTCCACCGCTTCCAGGTGGAAAACCAGATCGACGCCATGTTCAACCCGGTGGTGCAGCTGCGCTCCGGCGGCTACATCGTCATCAACCAGACGGAAGCCCTGGTCGCCATCGACGTGAACTCCGGCCGCTCCACCAAGGAGCGGAACATCGAGGAGACGGCGGTGCGCACCAACCTGGAGGCCGCCGAAGAGGTGGCCCGCCAGCTGCGCCTGCGCGACCTGGCCGGCCTGATCGTCATCGACTTCATCGACATGGAGGACGGCCGGAACAACGCCGCGGTCGAAAAGCGCCTGAAGGAGGCCATGAAGGCCGACCGGGCGCGTATCCAGCTGGGCCGCATCTCCCCCTTCGGCCTGATGGAGCTGTCGCGTCAGCGGCTGCGCCCCAGCCTGCAGGAAATCAACTTCGAGCGCTGCCCGCACTGCGAGGGCACGGGCATGGTGCGGTCGCTGGAAAGCGCGGCCCTGGCCGTGCTGCGGGCCATCGAGGATGAGGGCATCCGCCGCCGCTCCACCGAGATCACGGTGACGGCCGCCAGCTCGGTCACCCTGTACATCCTGAACCAGAAGCGCGACGCCCTGACGGCCATCGAGCGCCGCTACGGCCTGCGCGTCTTCCTGTCGACCGACGACAGCCTGGTGCCGCCGGACCACCGTCTGGAGCGCATCCGCGCCCGCACGGCTGCCGACGACCAGCCCGCCGCCGCCGTCAGCGCCGAGCGCATCTACGCCGAAACCGACCGCGCCTTGGAAAAGGCGGACGAGGTTGAGGAAGAGGTCGCCGAGGAAGAGGTCGAGGAGACCACGGCTGAGAGCGGCAATGGCGAAGGCAACGGCCAGGATCGCCGCCGCCGCCGCCGCCGCCGCCGTGGCGGTGGGCACGAGCGGGGCGAAGGCGCGCCGCAGACCGCCGACATCCCCGAGGGGGAACAGTCCGCCGACGCGGCCATCGCCGGTGAAGGCGTCGAACCTGCCGCCGGCGAGGATGCCGATGGCGAGGGCGCCGAGGGTCTGGAGACCGCTGACGGCGATGACGCCAATGGTGAGCGCAAGAAGCGCCGTCGCGGCAAGCGCGGCGGTCGCCGTCGCGGCCGCCATGGCGCCGAGGGCGAAGGCACCGAGGGTGACGTCACGGGGAGTGACACCTTTGAGGGCGACGATGGTGACGTCGTCGCGGCCGAAGGTACCGAGGGCGATGCGGTGATCGCCGAGGTGGATGCCGCCGTTCCGGTGCCCGCCACCGAGCCAGTGGTCGAGGCCCCGGCCGAAGCGGTGACGGCCCCGGTGACGGAACCCGTCCCGGTCGACGCGGCCCCGGCCGCCGAGCCGGTCGCGGAGGAGGCCCCGGCCAAGCCCAAGCGCGCCACCCGTAGCCGCAAGAAGGCCGCCCCCGCAGCCGAGGTTCCCCCCGCCGACGTTTCCACCGAGGAAACCCCGGCAGTGACCGACGCCGTAGCCCCCGCGGTCGACGCCGCGCCAGTCGCCGAAGAAGCCCCGGCCAAGCCCAAGCGCGCCCCCCGCAGCCGCAAGAAAGCCGCCCCCGCAGCCGAGGTTTCCAGCGAGGAGGCCCCGACCGTGGCTGACGCGCCGGTTGCCGAGGCGGCCCCCACTGCCCCGGCGCCCGAGGCGCCTGTGGTGGTAGCGGAGCCGGTGGTAACGGAACCGGCGGCCGACGTGGCCCCGGCCGGTGAAGCCGCCCCCGCAGCGCATCCGTCGGTGGAGCTGAACCCGCCGGTGGAACAGCCCAAAAAAGGCTGGTGGAGCCGCGTGCTGAAGTAAGCCCTTCTGGCCCTAGGCCCCTTCGGACAGAGGGCCTAGGGCCATAATCCTAAAAGAATCAGCCCTCCCGAACTGCGGTTCGGGAGGGCTTTTTCATGTACGATGTGTTTCGAATGAATGAATTCCCCGTGTGAAGGCGGCGGCGCCTTTGGGCGCGGAGTCGCTGGAAACCATCACGCGTGCCTCCCGCCGCCGCAGGAGCCGCCCGAACGCCAGGCAGTCCGAATGCGCACCGACACCGACGCCTTGATCCTGATCGACATCCAGAACGATTTCTGCCCCGGCGGGGCCCTCGCCGTCGCCGATGGCGACGCGGTGGTGGGGCCGGCCAATGAGCTGGCCGCCCATTTCGCCACCGTGATCCTGACCCAGGACTGGCACCCGGCGGGCCACCGTTCCTTCGCCAGCGCCCATGCCGGCCATCGCCCGTTCGACATGGTGCAGATGCCCTATGGGCCACAGATGCTATGGCCTGACCACTGCGTCCAGGGGACGGAAGGGGCCGCCTTCCACGCCGGGCTGGCCCCAGCGGTCGACAAGGCGCAACTGGTGGTGCGCAAGGGCTTCCGCCCGCATATCGACAGCTATTCCGCCTTTTTCGAGAATGACCGGGTGACGCCCACCGGCTTGGCCGGCGCGCTGCGCGAACGCGGGGTGCAGCGGATCTACCTGGCGGGCCTGGCCACGGACTATTGCGTCGCCTACTCCGCCACCGACGCCGCGCGCCTGGGCTTCGAGGCGCTGATCGTGGAGGACGCCTGCCGGGCCATCGACCTGCACGGCTCCCTCACCGCCGCGAGGCGCGACTGGACGGCCGCCGGCGTGCGCAGCGTCAGCCTGGCGGATGTGCTGGCCCTGGACGCGCCCTTGGCCTCTGTCGCCTGAGGCTCCCCGGCGCGGCGGCGTTCGCAAAGCGGCGACCTTCAAGGCGCGCCGCCGCAAGGCACCCCTGCCCTATCCAGCACCCCGGGGCAGGCCGCCCTTGTTGACGCTGGCGGCAAACTGTAGCTTCCTGCCCCAAACATGTCCCGGGCGCCTCTGCCGAGGCGGCGGCCCGGATTTTTTCGTGCCCTCCGTGCGCCGAGGTGATGGGTTTGCGCTACACCATCCTGATTTCCGTCCTGAACGAGCAGGGCAACATCCTGCCGCTCCTGGAAGAGCTGCAAGCCGTGGCGCCCTACCCCGGGGACTATGAGGTCCTGTTCGTCGACGACGGCAGCACGGACGGCACGCCGGCGGAGCTGCAGCAAGCCAAGGCCAAATACCCGTTCGTGCGGGTCCTGCGCCACGGCCAGCGCGCGGGCAAGAGCCGCGCCATCCGCAGCGGCTGCCATGCGGCCAAGACCGACTGGATCATGATGGTCGATGGCGACATGCAGAACGACCCCCGCGACATCGCGCCCATGCTGGCGGCGGTAGAGCGGGACCCAGAGGTGAAGGTGGTGTGCGGCATCCGCCGCCGCCGCGACGACACCCTGGCCAAGAAGATCACCTCGCGCCTGGGCAACGGCATCCGCCGGTCGCTGCTGCGCGACGGCTGCCCCGACACCGGCTGCGGCTTCAAGCTGGTGCACCGCGCCGCCATGCTGGAACTGCCGCAGTTCGACGCCATCCACCGCTTCATCCCCACCGTGGCGACCTACAGCGGCTGGAAGATGGCCAACGTGCCCATCAACGACCGCAAGCGCCACGCCGGCCGGTCCAAGTACACCAACATCGGCCGCGCCTTCGTCGGCTTCTTCGACCTCTTGGGCATGCTGTGGATGCTGCGGCGGAACACCATGCCCGGCACCGTGAGGGAGGTTTGAGGCCATGGTGTGGGAGCATATCGCCCAGTTCCTGGCACACTGGTGGCAGGAAGCCCTGGGCAAGAACGGCTGGATCGCCGCCTTCGGCCTGTTCGGCCAGGCGATGTTCATGTCGCGCTTCATCGTGCAGTGGATTTCCAGTGAGCGCGCCGGCCGCAGCGTCGTGCCCGTGACCTTCTGGTATTTCAGCCTGGCGGGTGGCGCCCTGGTGCTGCTGTACGGCCTGCTGAAGCCGGACCTGGTCATCATCGCCGGCCAGATGCCGGGGCTGGTGGTCTATGCCCGCAACCTGCACCTTATCCATAAGCACAAGCGCGCCGAAGCCGCCGCCGCGACCTGACGGGACGTCCAATCGATGAACGACACCTTCCGCCCCGCCGTCCTGCGGCCCATGCACTACGTCATCCTGGCGCTGCTGGCCCTGGCGACGTTCCTGCCGGGTTTCACCACCATCCCGCCCTTCGACCGGGATGAGAGCCGCTTCGCCCAGGCGACCCGGCAGATGCTGGAAACGCACGACTTCGTCTCCATCCGTTTCCAGGACGAGGCGCGCAACAAGAAGCCCGTGGGCATCCATTGGCTGCAGAGCGCGACCGTCACGGCGGTGCAGGCCGTCACCGGCGACCATGATCCCGAAACGACGCCCATCTGGGCCTACCGCCTGCCCTCGCTCATCGGCGCTGTCACCGCCGTGCTGCTGACCGCCTGGGCGGGGCAACTGCTGTTCGGCGCCACCGCCGGCTTCGGCGCCGGCCTGCTCATGGCCGTCAGCGTGCTGTTGAGCGTCGAGGCGCGCATGGCCAAGACCGACGCCGTGCTGCTGGCCACGGTGGTGGCGGCCATGGGCGCGCTGGGCCGCATCTATCTGGACCGGCGCAAGCCCCTGCCCCCCACCTGGGGCCTGACGCTGACCTTCTGGGTGGCGCTGGGCGTCGGCATCCTGATCAAGGGGCCGGTCATCCTGCTGCCGGTGCTGGGCAGCATCGTCACCCTGGGCTTCGCCGACCGCGACTGGTCCTGGCTGAAGGGCCTGCGCCCCGTGCCCGGCCTGGCCATCGTGCTGGCCATGGTGCTGCCCTGGGCCATCGCCATCGCCGTGGCCACCAAGGGCCAGTTCTTTGCCGACGCCATCGGGCACGAGTTCCTGGGCAAGGTGAATTCCGGCCAGGAAAAGCATGCCGGCCCGCCCGGCTATTACCTCATCACCTTCTGGCTCAGCTTCTGGCCCGGCAGCCTGCTGGTGGGACTGGGCGCCGCCTGGGCCTGGCGCCGCCGCCATGACGACGCCGTGCGCTTCTGCCTGGCCTGGATCGTGCCCACCTGGCTGATCTTCGAGGCGGTGGCAACCAAGCTGCCCCACTATGTCCTGCCCACCTTCCCCGCCTTGGCCTTCCTGGGCATGGCCGCCCTGCTGTCGCGCATCGACGCCAAGGCGGCGGCCGGTCGGAGCAGCACCCAAGGCACGCTGAATCAGCCCACGACGGCCGGCCGCATCGGCCGCTGGGCCGTCGTCTTCGTCTACCTGGTCATCACCGTGGCCCTGGCCATCCTGGGCGCCGGCGCGCCGCTGCGGCTGGAGGGCACCAACCTGCCGGCGGGCTTCGTCGCCGGCGCCTTGGCGCTGGCCACCGGCATCGCCTTCGTGGTGCTGGAGCGGATCGGCTGCCTGAAGCGGCTGACCCTGGCTGTGGCCGCCGGTGGCGCGCTCAGCATGATCACCATCCTGGGCCTGGTCATGCCCAGCCTGAAGGCCATGTGGCTGAGCCCCACCATCGCCCAGGCCGTGGCGGACCACCGCCTGTGCCCCACCACCGTGCTGGCGGCGTCGGGGTACACCGAGCCCAGCATGGTCTTCCTGGTGGGCACCAAGACCAAGCTGGGTGAGCCGGACATGGTGGCCAACCACCTGGCCGACGATCCCGGCTGTGGCCTGGCCCTGGTGCGGGACAAGGAGGAACCGGCCTTCGCCGCCCAGTTGGCCGCGCGCGGCCTGTCGCCGGAACTGATCAAGCATTTCCGCGGGTTCAACTACTCGCGCGGCAGCTGGGCCAACCTGGCCCTGTACCGCGCCGGCGCGCCGGTCAACGCGCCGGCCCCCCAAACGCCTGCGGATCAGGTGCCCGCGGATCAACCGAAGCCGGCGACGCCACAGCCGTGAAGCGTGCGATCCTGATCGTGGTCGGCTTCCTGGCGCTGGAGGCCGTGCTCATGCTGTGGGTGGACCGGCCCTTCGCCCTATGGGCGGCGCAGCTACCGCATTGGGTCACGGCCGTCAGCCATCATCTGACGCGGGTGGGTGACAGCCTGTACAGCCTGGTGCCCCTGGGCCTGGCGGCCCTGGCGCTGACCACCGCGCGTGCCCAGGCGGAGGGGACGCAGCGGGAACGGCTGGGCCGTTGGCTGGGGGCCGTGGCCTTCGTTTTCCTGGCCGTGGCCCTGTCCGGCCTGGCGGTGGACGCCGTGAAGGCGGTGGTCGGCAGGCCCCGGCCCATCCTGTTCCTGAGCGAGGGCGCCATCTGGCCCCAGCCCTTCCACATGGGCTTCCGCTATTATTCCTTCCCCTCCGGCCACGCCGACACCCTGGTGGCGCTGGCCCTGTCGATCGGCATCCTGTGGCCCCAGCACCGGCGGGCGCTGGTGGGGCTGGCCCTGGCCCTGGCGACCACACGGCTGTGGGTGGGCGCGCACTATCCGTCCGACGTGGTGGCGGGCGCGGCCGTGGCGGTGCTGACCACCCGCCCGTTGCGCGATCTCTTCATACGCCGTGGCTGGTTGCCGGCGCCCAATGGCGCTATGGTCCCCGGCCGATAGCAGTTTCAGTCCCAACGATCCCATCATGGAGGAAGACATGGCCGGCCGTATCGACGCCCGTCTGAAAGAACTCGCCATCGAGCTGCCGACCCCGGCCATCCCGGTGGCGGCCTACGTCCCGGCCGTGCGCACGGGCAACACCCTGTTCCTGTCGGGCCAGATTCCGTTCTGGAACGGCGAACTGCGTTGCGTCGGCAAGCTGGGCGACAATTTCACGGTGGAACAGGGCGCCGAAGCCGCCCGCCTGTGCGCCCTGAACCTGATCGCCCAGGCCAAGGCCGCCCTGGACGGCGACCTGGACCGCATGGTGCGCGTGGTCAAGCTGGTGGGCTTCGTCAACTCCACCGGTGACTTCACCGACCAGCCCAAGGTCATCAACGGCGCCTCCGAGACCTTCGTGCAGGTGTTCGGCGACGCCGGCCGCCATGCCCGCTCCGCCGTCAGCGCCGCCGCCCTGCCCCTGGGCGTCGCGGTCGAGGTCGAGGCCATCCTGGAAGTGGCCTGAGCCACCTCATCATTTGCACGCCGCCCGCTCTTGTTAAATGCCGTTCGGCACCCGACTATTAGCCTGGGTGCCGAACGGATCGGGATAGCGTGATGGCGGATGGAAGCAGCGACTGGACGGCGGGGCTCAAGGTGGCTGTGGCCCCGCGCATCGGCGCGCTGGACGCGGCGGATTGGGACAGGCTGGCGGCCAGCGACGCCTATCCCGGCCATCCCTTCACCCGGCACGCCTTCCTGAGGATTCTGGAGGACAGCGGCTCCGTCGGGCGCAAGACCGGATGGCTGCCGCAGCACCTGACGGTGCGCGACGCCCAGGGCCGCCTGGTGGGCGCGGCGCCGATGTACCTGAAGTCACATTCCTACGGCGAATATGTCTTCGACCAGGGCTGGGCGAACGCCTATGAGCGCGCGGGCGGGGAGTATTATCCCAAGCTTCAGGTCTCCATCCCCTTCACGCCGGCGACCGGGCCCCGCCTGCTGGTCGACCTCACCTGTCCCGATCCGCAGGGCGTGCGGCGGCTCATGGTGGCCGCGCTGCGCAGTGCCGCGGTGGACAACAAGCTGTCATCCGTTCACGTCACTTTCCCCGCGCCGGAGGATCGCGCCGCCCTGACAGGGGCCGGCTGGCTGGATCGCCACGGCGTGCAATACCATTGGGAGAACAGGGGCTACCGCGACTTCACCGACTTCCTGGCCGCCTTCAGCAGCCGCAAGCGCAAGGCGGTGCGCAAGGAACGCCAGGCGGTCGCGGACAGCGGGGTGGAGGTGCTGACCCTGACGGGCAGCGACCTGACGGAGGAACACTGGGACGCCTTCTTCCGCCTGTACAACGCCACCAGTGACCGCAAGTGGGGCTGGGCCTACCTGACGGAAGACTTCTTCCATCGGCTGGGGGCGGAAATGGCGGACAACGTCGTGCTGGTCATGGCCCGCGACCCCGCCCGTCCGGACGACAAGGGCCGCCCCGCCTGGGTGGGGGGTGCCTTGAACCTGATGGGCGACGATGCGCTCTACGGCCGCAACTGGGGCTCCGCCGGCGACTACCCCTTCCTGCATTTCGAGGCCTGCTACTACCGCGCCATCGAGTTCGCCATCGAGCGTGGCCTGGAGCGGGTGGAGGCCGGGGCGCAGGGCGAACACAAGGTGCAGCGCGGCTACCTGCCGGTCACCACCCACAGCGCCCATTATATCGCCGACCTCGGCCTGCGCCGCGCCGTGGCCGATTTCGTGGAACGGGAGCGCGCGGGTGTCGCCGCCGACATCGAAACGCTGCTGGCGGAAAGCCCCTATCGCCAAGCCGATGGCGGGGCCGAATGAACATCGTCCACCGGCTGACCGTCGGCGCCCATGGCCTGAGCGTCCTGGCCGCCGGCCCGGACCCGGTGGAGCAGGCGGCCCGTCCCATCATTCTGGTGCACGGCACACCGGGCAGCGCCGGTGGCTGGCGCTGGTTCCTGGGCCATGGCCCCCAGGGTGTGTCGCTGCTGGCGCCAGACCGGCCGGGCTTCGGCCACAGCGCCCCGCAGGAGGCGCTGATCGGCCTGAAGGCCCAGGCCGGACGGCTGGCACCGCTGCTGGCGCTGAACCCGGCCAACCCGCCAGCCATCCTGGTGGGGCATTCCATGGGTGGTCCCGTCGTGGCGCGCCTGGCGTTGGAGCAGCCGGAGCGCGTGGCCGCCCTGGTGCTGGTGGCGACCTCTTTCGATCCGAACCTTGAGCACCAGCATCCCTTGCAGCCCTGGGCGGATCGGGAACCCTGGCGCCGGCTGCTGCCCCGGCCGCTGCGCAACGCCAACCGGGAATTGCTGACCATCGTGCCGGAGCTTCACGCCCTGGCGCGGGACCTGGGCCAGGTACGCTGCCCCGTGGTCATCCTGCACGGCACGGCCGATCGGGAATCGCCCTACGGCAACGTCGCCTATCTGCAACGCCACCTGACCCAGGCGATGGTGGAGGTGCGCACGCTGGAGGGGGCGGGCCATTTCCTGCCGTGGACCCGCCGCCACGATGTGATGGCGGCCATAGAGCGCGCCCGGACGCTGTGCACCGTTTAGCGGATCAGAACGGGCTACGGTCAAGGACGCCGAACGCCAGGCTGAGCAGCAAGGCCGCATTCAACAGCATCAGCGGTGGGGTGACCCAGGCGGCGACGCCGCTGAATTGGCGTCCCACCGCCCGGCCGGCCACCGCCACGGTCATCAGGCTGGGGGCGGTGCCCACGGCGAAGGCCGCCAGCACCAGCGCGCCCCCGCCGGCGGACCCGCTGCTGACCGCCGCCGCCAGCGCCGCATAGACCATGCCGCAAGGAATGAAGCCCAGCAGCACGCCCAGAAGATAGCCGTTCAGGCCGCGCGGGTCGGCAAATAGCCGGCGCAGCGGCCGGGCCAGCGCCGCCGTCAGGCGCGCCGCACCCGCGGTTCCCAGGCTGAACCGGCCGGCCGGCACCAGGCGTACCAGGCGGGGCGCCACCCGGCCCAGCCCGGCCAGGCCCTGGCGCAGGAACAGCAGCGCAGCGATCCCCAGGAATACAGCCAGCAGCCAGCGAAATTCCGTCGCCCGCACCACGAGGCCGGACAAGCCGCCGGCGACGGCGCCCAACGCGGCGTAGGTGGTCATGCGGCCCAGGTGATAGGGCAACAGCAGGATACCGGCGGGGCGTATCAGCGCCGGACCCGCCGCCTCCCCCGCCCCCACCTGCGCCAGCACGAAGGGGCCGCACATGCCGACGCAATGGCCAAAGCCGCCCGTCAGGCCGGCCATGAACACGGCGGCCATCAGAGCGGGCAAGCTCAACGGCGCGGACTGCAGCATGGACAGGTGGTCGTGCATGGGACGGTGTCCGGATCAGGATTTGCCTAATACGCGTGGCATTTGATCGTAACCGCTCAAATGCCCCCTCAGTCGCCGGGCGCCAGCATCCGCTGGCTAGGCTTCCTCGCTACGCCCTGCGGTGCTCGCTCCGGCGGACGCAGTCGCGTCCTACCAGCGGCACGAGTCAAAGTCTCACGCCGCTGGTAAAAGCCATAAACCATGCGCCGGCCGCATCGCTTGATCCGGATCAGTCCTTTTCACTTTTCTCCAGGGATGGTTCGCCCAAACTCAGGTCGCGGGCACCAGGCGGTACAACCCGACATCGATCACGCCGGCGCGGAAGCCCGCCTCGCAGTACGCCAGGTAATAATCCCAAAGCCGACGGAAATGGGGCGGGAAGCCCATGTCCTGGATATCCGTCCAGGCGGCATGGAAGCGCTGGCGCCATTCCGCCAGCGTGCGGGCGTAGCTGTCGCCGAACGTCTCCGCCCCCTCCAGGCGCAGGCCGGCCGCCTCGGCCTCCCGCACCAGGCGCGAGGGGGACGGCAGCATGCCGCCGGGAAAGACGTGGCGCTGGATGAAGTCGACCTCGCGCCGGTAATGCTCGAAACGGGATTCGTCGATGGTGATGACCTGCAGCACGGCGACACCCTGATCGGACAGGCGCCGGCGCAGCGTCTGGAAATACTGGGGCCAGTAGCGCTCGCCCACCGCTTCCAGCATCTCGATGGAGACGATGCGGTCATAGGTGCCGGTGACGTCGCGATAATCCTGCAGGCGCAGGTCGGCCCTGACATCCAGGCCGGCCTTGGCCAGACGGTCCTGGGCCACGGCCAACTGCGACGGCGACAGCGTCAGGCCGGTGACATGGCAGCCCTGGCGCGCGATCCGTTCCGCCAGGCCGCCCCAGCCGCAACCGATCTCCAGCACCTGTTCCCGCCCGCTAAGGCCCAGAAGGTGGACGATGCGGTCCAGCTTGACCTCCTGCGCCGCCTCCAGCGTCTGGTCGGGGGCGGTGTACAGGGCTGACGAATAGGCCATGCCCTGGTCCAGCCAGCGTGCATAGAAGTCATTGCCCAGATCATAATGGGCCATGATGTTGCGCCGGCTGCCCTTGCGCGTGTTGGCGCGGCCGCGATGCACCAGGGTCTTCACCATGCGGGCCAGGGGCGTGCCGGCGAAGGCGCCGTCCAAACGGCTGATGTTGCGCGCCGCCAGTTCCAGGAGGGCCGGCAGGTCGGGGCTGGACCAGTCGCCATCGGCATAGGCTTCGGCGAAGGCCACGTCCCCGCCAAAGGCCAGACGCCGCACGGCGCGCCAGCGGTGGATCTCCAGCACGCCATCGGGCCCGGGATGGGCGGCCTGGCGCGTCAGGCGGGTGCCGTCCGGCAGTTGCACCGTGATCCGCCCAGCCGCCACACGGGCCATGACACGCGACAGCAAATGAGCCGCCAGCCGCCGCAAGGGCTGCGCCGAGGTCGGGGATTTGGAAGAGATATCCAAGGTAGACATGGGCGAAGAGGTCCTACAGGCCGGAGTCAGCGGGGGAGACGATGGTGACGGGCCGGGACGGCGCCGGCGGGCTGGGGCGGAAGCCGACGCCCTTCAGCCACAGCTTGAGCGCCTGCCAGTGGATGGCGGCCATCACCTTGAAGGTAAGCAGGGGGTGCGCCGACCAAGCGGACAGGATGCCCGCATCGTCCAGCGCCTGGCGGCGGCCGCTGAAGCCGGCGGACAGGATGGGTCGGCCTGGGCTGTCGTCCTGCCCTCCTTGGCTGCGGCGCACCTGAATGGCGACGCTCAAGCTTTCCGCCGGGGGCGCGATGCGGAAATCATACCGCGCGTCCATGTCCATGAAGGGGGAGACATGCAGGCGCTTGGCACAGCGCTGGCGCACCAAGCCACCGTCCCCGGCATCGACGGGAATGACATAGCTATGACGCAGCCCGAAGGTGTTGTTCACCTCATGCACCAGGGCGCAGAGCGACCCATCGCGGCGGTGACAGAAATAGATGCTGAGAGGATTGAAGACGTAGCCCAGGACGCGGGGCATGCACCACAGACGGATGGGCCCGCCGTCATAACCGGCATCCGTCTCCGCCAGCAGGCGCGCCACCTGGGGCCCCAAGGGCCGACCGGAACCGTCGCCGTGGTCGGCGTCATGGAAGGACAACAGGTTGAACCGGTTGTGGGAGAACAGGCGCAGCCCCTGGTGCAGGGCCGGCAGTTCATCCAGATCAAGCACCATGGACCAGACGCGGTACCGCAGATGATGGTGGCGCGGCCAGGTGCGACGGTGCGCGACCACCCCGCGGTAGAGGGCGCTGTGGATGGCCGGCGGGCGGGACGCCGTGTCCCCACCCTGACCCCTGTCCCCATCGCTGGCCCGCATCGCCCCCGTCATCCGACCCATCCCTCCCGCATCCGGCAGTAAGTGTTTGCCCTGTCTATACGCGCCGAGGGGGATAGCGGATCAGTTGAGAAAGGACTGATCCGAACCGGCCGTGGTTCGTATAGAGTGGCATGCATGACGCTCGTACCCTTCGCAACTCCTTCCCGCGCCGCCGGCCATCAGCCGGCCGACCGGGCACGCCTTGGACTTTGCCCGCAGATGGCCGCCCCGGAGATGGCCGCCCTGCGGACGGACGCGCCGGGGACACCCGCTTGACCGGCGGTGGCGACATGGGCTTGCCGGAGGCGGGCCCGGCGGCATCCCCCCCCGCCAGCACGGTGGTGCTGGAGGACGTGCATGCGCGGCACCTGCAGGCCATCGCCACCCAGGGCGACCGCGCCGCCTACGCCGCCCTGTTCCGACACTACGCTCCGCGCCTTAAAAGTTACTTGATGACCACGGGCCTGCCGGCGATGGAGGCGGAGGAGCTGGCCCAGGAGGCCATGCTGACCATCTGGCGCAAGGCCAGCATTTTCGACCCGGCCCGCGCCCGCGCCGCCACCTGGATATTCACCATCGCCCGCAACCTGCGCATCGATGCGGCCCGCCGCAGCCGCGCGGCGGACGCGGCGCTGGCCCAGGAAAGCCTGACCCCGGCCGAGCCGGAGCAGGCGGACGAGGTGCTGTCCGCGTTGGAGGTCGCCGACCGCCTGCGGGCCACGCTGGCGACCCTGCCCCCGGATCAATTGGCGGTCGTAAGACTTTCTTTCTTCGAAGATGCGCCCCACCCCGATATCGCCCGCCGCCTGGGCATCCCCCTTGGGACGGTCAAATCGCGCCTCCGGCTGGCCATGGCACGCCTGCGCGGGCTGATTGATCCGGTGGGGGTCAAGCCATGATCACCGCCATGAGCAAACCACCCTCCATTCCCCTTCCCACCCATCATCCCGATGCGGACCTGCTGATGCGGTACGCCGCCGGCACACTGCCCGCTGGGCCCGCCTTGGTGGTGGCCACGCACCTGGATTTCTGCCCCGTGTGCCGCCGCCAGGTTCACGCCTGGGAAGCGGTGGGCGGCGCGCTGCTGAACAACCAGCGGCCAGAGGCGATGGCGGAGGACGCGCTGGAACGCGCGCTGGCGCGGCTGGATGCGCCACTCCCAACGGCAAGGATGCGTCCCAAGACGGAGCCGAAAGTCGACATGGCGCTGCCGCCCGCCCTGCGCCAGCGCGCGCTGGGCCCCTGGCGCTTCGTCGCACCGGGCATACGGGGGCGCGCCGTGCGGGTGGATCCGGCCGAGGATTACAAGGTCATGCTGTTCCGCGTGGGCGCCGGCATGGCCATCCCCACCCACGGCCATCGCGGGATGGAGTACACCTGCGTCATCGATGGCGCCTTCAGCGACGCATTCGGACGGTTCGCCTCCGGCGACATGGCGGCGGTGGACGCGGCCGCCGAACATCAGCCCCTGGCCGATCCGGACAGCGACTGCCTGTGCCTGATCGCCGTGCGCGGCCGGCTGCGCATCCACAGCCTGTTGGGCCGCCTGGTCCAGCCCCTGGTGGGACTTTAGCCGGTGATACCCCTGGCGCTGCTGCTGGCCATCGCGCTGGGCCAAAGCGCCCTCATGGCGCTCGCCTGGGCGGTCCAGCGGCTGACGCGGCAATCCGGTTGGGTGGACGCCACCTGGTCCTTCACCGTGGGGGCGGGCGGTCTATGCGCCGCCCTGATCCCGGTGGGTGACCTGCCGACCAGCGCCCGGCAAGTTCTGGTCGCCACGCTGGTGGGATTATGGTCTGCGCGACTGGCCGGCCACATCGCGCTGCGCACCCGGGGCGCCGGCGATGATCCACGTTACGCGGAACTGATGCGTACCTGGGGGGCACGGGCGCCGTCCCGCCTGTTCTGGTTCCTGCAAAGCCAGGCGGTGGCTGCGGCGCTGCTGGCCATCACGGTCTATATCGCGGCGCGCAACCCGGCGCCCGGCCTTGGCGTGCTGGATGTGGTGGGGACCCTGGTGCTGCTGGCGGGGATCGCCGGCGAAGGGATCGCCGACGCCCAGTTGACCCGTTTCCGCCACGGCGCCAACAGCCATGCCCCCAACGCCCAAGGGCGTATTTGCGATGTCGGCCTTTGGCGCTGGTCGCGCCACCCCAATTATTTCTTCGAGTGGCTGATCTGGCTGGCCTATCCCTGCTTCGCCCTGGTGCCATCCGTCGATGGTCCCTGGACCTGGGGATGGCTGGCGTTCATCGGGCCGGCCATGATGTACGGCCTGCTGGTCCACGTCTCGGGCATTCCCCCGCTGGAGGCGCACATGGCCCGGTCGCGCGGGGCCGCCTTCGCCGCCTATTGCCAGCGCACCAGCGCCTTCTTCCCCCTGCCCCCGCGGCGGCCGGACACGGATTAGCCCCTTGACCATCCCCAGGCGCTCTGTCCAATAGCGGGGTAGGGTCGCTAAGGGGAATGGCATGCGCGCTTGGCTTAGGATTATGCCCGTCTTGGGCCTGGGGGCCAGCTTGGCGCTGGCCGGCTGCTCCGGCGATGACCCGATGGGCCCCGGTCCCGATCAAAAGATGCTGCAGGCCGCCTGCAGCTTGGACCTGCACACCACCCGCCCCACGGGGACCGACGTGCTGTCCTTCTACCGCATCGAACTGCCGCTGACGCCGGTGGACGTGCGCCGCGTCGAATCCATGGTGCTGGCCGATGGCCGCGACACCTATTACGTCCGCCCGAAGTTCAACGACCAGGTGTGCATCGGCGGCGATGTGGCGATGGTGTCCCTGGCCAACGGCAAGGTACATGTCCACTATGAGATCGCGGATCTGGCGCATCTGGATATGGTGGGCAAGCCGGTTTTCACCCGCCTGACCCTGGACGACACCTTCGACTACACCCCCGGCCAATCCGTCAACCGGACGGCCGGGGGCCGCTATTACGGCTTCCTGCTGAAATAAAGGGCGACGGCGCAGCCGGCCGTGGCCGCCAGGGCGGTCAGCACCGCCCCCCAGGCCATGTCCAGCGCCGTCAACCGCGCGGACCACAGCCGCAGGGTGGCATGGTTGGTCAGGTCATAGGTGCCATAGGTGAGCAGGCCGAAAAGCGCGCCCCGCACCAGCGCCTGGACCAGGGGGGAGTCCGTGCGGGTCGCCGGCTCGACAGCGAAGAAAACGATACCAGCCCCCATCAGCAGATAGAAAAGCGCCGCCGCCCCGACGCGTGGCTGGTCCGCCACCATGTCGCCCATGACCTGGCGATAGAACCCGATCATGCGGGTCAGCCAGACGGCATCCAAGGCGACGAAGGTGATCAGGGTGGCCGCATAAATCGCGGCATGACGCAGCACCGGGCCCATGGGCTATCCCTTCCCCCGTTTCAAAGAAAAAGCGCCCCGGGATCAAGTCACGGGGCGCTTTTCTATACGGGGCGCCGACCCGGACGGATCAGCGCCGAGCCAACGGACGGCTCAACGGACGGGTGAGCGCGTCAGCGACTTGATGCGGCCGCGCGGGCTGCCGGACATGAGGGCGATTTCGCGATCCTGCGCCTCGATGATGGCGCGCGCCGGTTCGTCACCATCCAGGCCGCCCAGTTCGGAGGACGGAACGCGGCGGTTGGACGACCGCGACCCATCGTCATAGAGGACATCGAACAGGACGAATTCGTTGACGGACTTGGATTTCGGCTTGCTGCTGCGGCCCATGGGGACCTCCTCTTCCTAAAAAACCATCACATATCGGAACGACACGCGGCTCAGCGGCGGCGGCGGGGACGGTCGCGGCCCTCACGCGTCGGCTGCTGCTGGTCTTCGTTCGCGTTCAATGCCGCAACGAAGCTGGAGAACGGGGTACCACGGCCACCGTCCTGGGCGGGACGCGGGGCCTGGGGCCGGGGGGTGGGCCGGGCGGCGGGGTGGGCGGCGGCGGGACGGGCGCCTTGCGGCTGAGCCGGACGCGCGGCCTGCGGACGGCCCTCGGGGCGCGGGCCCGCCTGGGCGGGACGCGGCCCCTGGGGCTGGGCCGGGCGGGCCTGCTGCGGACGGCCACCGTCCGGACGGGCCGGACGCGGGCCATCATTACGGGCGGACGAACGTCCTTCCGCCTGACCGTCGGAAGCCCGCGCGCTCTGGCGCTGCCCACGGCCCGGATTGCCACCGTTGCGCGGCGGACGGGCCGGCAGCGGCGGGCGGCTCACCGGGGCGGCGGCGGCCTGGGGCGTGGCCTCCGGCCGCTCGCCCACAGGGATGGACTTGCGGATCAGCTTCTCGATGTCACGCAGGTAGCCGCGCTCCTCCCCATCGGCCGTGCACAGCGACACGGCGACGCCGGAGGCGCCGGCGCGAGCGGTGCGGCCGATGCGATGGACGTAGGTTTCCGGCTCGTTGGGCAGGTCGAAGTTCACCACGTGGGTGACGCCATCGACGTCGATGCCGCGCGCCGCGATGTCGGTCGCCACCAGCACGCGCACGGTGCCGGCGCGGAAGCCATCCAGCGCCTTCTGCCGGGCGTTCTGCGACTTGTTGCCATGGATGGCGGCGGCCTCGATGCCCGCCTGCTCCAACTGCGCGGAGACGCGGTTGGCGCCGTGCTTGGTGCGGGTGAAGACGATGCTGCGCTGCATGCCGGTGTCACGTCGGATCAGGTCGACCAGCACGTGGCGCTTTTCCGGCGCCGGCACGAAGATGACCTTCTGGTCGATGCGCTCGGCGGTGGTGGAGACGGGCGTCACCTCCACGCGCAGCGGATCGCGCAGCATCTTGTTCGCCAGCTCCGACACGTCGCCCGGCATGGTGGCGGAGAAGAACAGCGTCTGCCGGTTGGCCGGCAGCTTGGCCATGATCTTCTTCAGACTGTGGATGAAGCCCATGTCCAGCATGCGGTCGGCCTCGTCCAGCACCAGCACCTCGACCTTGTCCAGGCGCACATGGCCCTGGGTCATCAGGTCCAGCAGGCGGCCGGGGGTGGCAACCACGATGTCGATGCCGGCGGCCAGCGCCTTGACCTGGTTGCCCTGACCGACGCCGCCCAGGATGACGGTGTGGCTCAGCTTCAGGCCGGTGCCGTAATTGGTGATGCTCTCCCCGATCTGAACCGCCAGCTCACGCGTCGGCGTCAGGATCAGGGCGCGGGGCATGCGCAGCGGCAGGGCCGACGGGGCGGCGCCCAGGCGCTGCAGGATGGGCAGGGTGAAGGCGGCGGTCTTGCCGGTGCCGGTCTGGGCGATGCCCAGGATGTCGCGGCCCTCCAGCGCATGGGGAATGGCCCGCGCCTGGATGGGGGTGGCGGTATGATGGCCCAACTGGGCCAAAGCGGCCTGAATCTCAGGCCGCAGGGAAAGGGTATCGAAAGCGGTCAATGTCGTAGAATCCCAGGGCGACGCGCCGGCCGCGGTCATATGCGCGGCTGCGAAATCGCGGTCAAGCCCTTGCCCGGGCGCGTGCCGGCAGGCGTGGTGTCGAAAGGTTGAGCATGCCCTGGGTGCACAGGGGCGATTTGGCCGCCACCGCTACGCGCCACCCGGGGGATACCGCCGGGCCCAGCGGCCCGGCATGGGAACGGATGAGGCTCATCCATTCCTTAGGACCGCATAAGTGGCTGTGACCGCTCCCAGGTACAAGGGAAATCTCTCAAGACCCCTCGAATTGCTGCCATGTCCGCGCCAGCGCGGCCCGTGTCATACAACCGACAAGCTTGTTCGGCAGGGTGCTTGCCCCGGCGCGACATCATCGCATTTGCGCGCCCCTGCAATTAACCATAGAAGAACCGGGACGGTTCCAGACCCTGAACGGGCTGGATGAATGGGGAACCCGGAACGGGGGATACTCCCCCAAGCCGTCGCTGCCGCCAGTCATCTGGCAGGGACCAGGCCCCTGGGAAACCGGGAAGGCGGCGCCAAGGGGGAGACGACCTGCGGGCCAGGAAACCTGCCGTCAGACCGCGGTGGCGTATTAGCTTGCCCAAGAGGCCGATATTCATGGGTCGTTTCATTTCCGGAATAACAACGTCACTGCTGTTGCTGGCCTGCCCGGCGGCCCTTGCGGCCGGCCCGGAGAATGACGCGTCATCGCCCACCATCCTCGACGACGTGGTGGTCACCGCCGCCCGCCGCGACCTGATCGGTACCGCCATCACCTCCAGCCAGGGCGTGGTGGTGAAGGAGGAACTGGATCTGTTGCCGGCCTACCGCGTGGGCCAAATGCTGGAGACCGTGCCCGGCCTTGTGGTCACGAGCCACAGCGGGGAGGGCAAGGCCAACCAGTACCTGCTGCGCGGCTTCAACCTGGACCACGGCACCGACATGGCCACCAGTGTGGACGGCATGCCGGTGAACATGCGTACCCACGCCCACGGCCAGGGCTACACCGACCTGAATTTCGTGATCCCGGAACTGGCCAGCGGCATCGGCTATACCAAAGGCCCCTACTTCGCGGCGCAGGGTGACTTCTCCGCCGTCGGCTCCGTCCAGATGGACTATCTGGACCGGATTCCAAATCAAGTGGCGCTGACGGCAGGCACGCTTGGCTATCAGCGCGCCTTCGCCGCCGGAAGCGCCGACCTGGGCGCCGGCCACCTGATGGCGGGCGGTGAGCTGGAGCACTACGACGGCCCTTGGGACCATCCGGACAATCTGCGCAAGGGCAACGCCGTGCTGCGCTACAGCCAAGGGGACCGGCACGACGGCTTCAGCGTCGCGGCTATGTACTACCGCGCCTTATGGAACGCCACCACCGACCAGCCGGAGCGCGCCATCGCGCAGGGCCTGATCGGCCGCTATGGCACCCTGGACCCCACGGACGGCGGCCAAGCCCGGCGCATGAGCCTGTCCGGCACCGTCGCTATGCCCTTGGAAAAGGGCTGGCTGGCCGGGGGCCACGTGACGGCCAACGCCTATATCATCAACAACCAGCTGACCCTATGGAATGATTTCACCCATTTCCTGAATAATCCCATTGATGGCGACCAGCACGCCCAGGACGAGAACCGCATGGTGGCGGGCGGCGCCGGCAGCTATAGCCGGCCCGTGAGCCTGCTGGGCCTGGGTCACGAGATCGTGATCGGCCTGGATGCGCGTTTCGATGACGTGCACGTGGATTTGCAGGCGACCAAGGCCCGCATCGCCTATGCCCTGGTCGATACCGACAACGTCCGGGAGGCCGGCGGCGGCGCCTATATCCAAATCACCAGCCACTGGACATCTTGGCTGCGCACCGTCGCGGGTCTGCGCGAGGACTACCTGACCGCCACCGACCACGGCAGTAACGCCGGCGTGGTGGCGGCGCGCCTGTTTCAGCCCAAGGGCAGCGTCGTCGCCACCCTGTGGCAGGGAACGGAGGTCTACGTCAGCGCCGGCCGTGGCTTCCATAGTGACGACGTGCGCGGCACCACCCCGAAGGGCGCCGATGGGGGTAATGCGCCGCTGCTGGCCAAGGCTGACGGTGAGGAGGTGGGACTGCGCAGCATGCTCCTGCCCAACTTGGCAGCCACCCTGACAGCCTTCCAGATAGATTTCGTGTCGGAGCTGACCTACGACGCCGATGTGGGCCAGACGGAGGCCGGGCGCCCCAGCCGTCGGCGCGGGGTGGAACTGAACGCGACCTATACCCCCTTCAGCTGGCTGGAGTTCTACGGCAGCGCCGCCTTCAGCCATGCCCGCTATACCGACACCGACCCGGCCGGCAACTTCATCCCCGACGCACCCAGGCTGATCGGCTCGCTGGGGATCTATTTGCGGGACCTGGGCCCCCAGGAGACGGGATGGACCGGCGGCATTGAATACCGGTACTTCGGCGCCCATCCCCTGGTCGCGGACAACAGCGTGCGCGCGCCCGGCAGCCAGGAATGGAACCTGACGGCCAACTATACGCTGGCGGGTGGCCTGCGCTTCGGCGTCGGCCTCTACAACGTCTTCGACAGCAAGGATGACGCCGCCGACTACTACTACACCGATCGCCTGAAGGGCGAACCGGCCGAGGGCGTCGGCGATCTGCATCTGCACCCGTTGGAGCCGCGCTCCGTCCGCTTCACCATCGGGAAGGTGTTTTAGGCACCTACCACAGGTCGGCCAGCCCCTCCTCCATCACGAGATCGGCGGCAGGCCGGCCTTCAGGGCCCACCCAGGCCACCGCCGCCTTGTGGCCGCTGGCCAAGTCGCGCGTCCACAGCCGGCAGCCCTGGCCCACCGGCATGGAACCGTCGTGGCGGATCAGGCACGGCCCATCCGGCTGTATGGCGAAGCTGTCGGTCGGCAACGACAGCCCCACACCCAGCGCCTTGATATAGGCCTCCTTCAGCGTCCACACGCTCACCATGTCCGGTCCCGAGCGGCCGGCGGGGCGGGCGTCCAGCCAGGCCAGTTCCTCCGCCGCGAACATGGCCGTCGCCACGTCGGCTCCGATGTGGCGGCCGCCCGGCTCCACATCCGCGCCCACGCGGCAGTCCGGCTCCAGCGTCACGGCGCAGGCCACCAGGCCCTCCGTGTGCGACAGGTTGAAGTCCAGGCCCGGCGGCCCATCCACCAGGCCCGGCTTGCCCTGGGGGGTAATCGGGGCGAAGGCCAGCGCGGCCGGCGGCCGGTCCAGCAGACGGCCCAGCCAGAGGCGCACCAGGCCGTGGGCCGCCACATATTCCTGCCGGTTGGCCTCAAACATGAAACGGTTGGCCCGCGCCCGTTCCCCCTCATCCAGCAGGGACCAGAGGCGGGCGTAGGTGTCGGCGTCCAACAGGACCAGCGGCAGTGTCCGCAGCAGCGGCATGGGCGGGTGTCCAACCAGTCGGCGGTGAAAAGCATGGGCCAGATCAGGACGCGCGCGCCCGTCTGTCAAGGCGGGCCATGCCGGGGACGGGCGGCGGCCCCACCGAAAAGGGTCATCCGGTTCCACCGGGAACCGGAACAAGCCCGGCCCCCTTTCAAGCGCAGCACGACGGTGGCGGGCTGCCCGTCCCTTGAAGTAAAGAAGCCGCCCCCCGGCCCTGACGATGTCCCACCATGACAGTCCCAGCCGGGACGATATCCACCTGGTAACCGGAGCGCCTACCGATGCCGATCCGCCGCAATGCCCACCTCACCCTGACTGCCGCCCTGGGGGGTGTCATGGCGCTGGCCACCGTCTTGTCCGCCCGGGCCCAGACGGCGGAACAAGGCCCCTGGCTGAGCGCCGGCCCGGTGGTCAGCACCTTGGGCTTGGGGGCGGAGGTCGGCGCCCGCTTCGACGACCATTTCGGCCTGCGCCTGAACGCCAACGGCTTCGCCTTCACCGCCAACCACACGGTGCGCGACGTGCGCTATGACGGCGACGCCACGCTGGAATCCTTCGGCCTGCTGGCGGACCTGCATCCCTTCGGCGGCGGCTGGCGCGTGACCGCAGGCGCGCGCCTGAACCTGAACGCGATCGACCTGAAGGGCACGCCGCAAAACGCCACCTACACCATCCACGGCATGACCTACACCGCCAGCGATGTCGGCAGCCTGAACGGCAAGATCGGCTTCAATCGCTTCGCCCCTTACGTCGGCGTGGGCTATGAGGGCGCGGTCGCCAACCACTGGCGCTTCGGCGTCGACCTGGGCGCCATGTACCACGGCACGCCCCGGGTCTCCCTCGACGCCAGCGGGCCCGTCACCACCACCCCCGACTTCCAAAGCCGCCTGGATGCCGAACGCCAGGAACTGCGCGACGACGTGAAGGACTACAGCTGGTACCCGGTGCTGAGCCTGACCATGAAGTACGCGTTCTGAAGCGGGAGAGGGCCTGAATCGAGAACGGGCGCCGTTGCCGACGCCCGTTCCGCTCAAGCCTGAGCCATCCCGCCCGCTTACTTCTGGGCGAAGTCCAGCGCCCCTGTCAGGTCGCCCAGGGCCGGGCTGCCATTGGCGGCCAGGGCCGCGTCGCGCTGCTTGATGCCTTCCAGCTTGGGCAGGTCGAAGCGGCGGGTGATGAAGCGCAGGATGGAGGTGGTGTCGTAGAAGGTGTGGTCGACATAGCCCTTCTTGGCGAAGGGCGAGATGATGATGGCCGGGATGCGGGTGCCAGGGCCCCAGCGGTCGGCCTTGGGCGGGGCCGCGTGGTCCCAGTAACCGCCGTTCTCGTCGTAGGTCACCACCACCAGCATGTTCTTCCACTGCGGCGACTTGCGCAGGTGTTCGATCACGTCGGCGATGTGGGCGTCACCTGACTGCACGTCGGCATAGCCCGAGTGCTGGGTCAGGTTGCCCTGGGGCTTGTAGAAGGTGACGGCGGGCAGCTTGCCGGCGTCGATGTCCTTGATGAAGGCCTTGCCCGACAGCCCACCATCGCGCAGATGCTCCTTGCGCGCCTCCGTGCCCGGGGCCATGTCGGCGAAATAGTTGAAAGGCTGGTGGTGGTACTGGAAGTTGGGCACCGGCGCCGCGTTGCCGTGGTCCAGCGTCTCCTGCCAGGCGCCGCTGTACCAGGCCCAGCCGATCTTCTTCTGGCTCAGCAGGTCGCCGATGTTGGGCATGGTCTGCGGCGGTAGGGTGGTGGGGTTGGCCGGGTCGGCGAACCGCGGATCGGCACCGGGCGCCGGCTTGTTGGCGCTGGGCTGGTAGGGCGGCTGCATGGTGTTCACGGCATAGAAGTCGGGCGTCAGATTGCCGCTGTTCACGAACTTCGGCGGGCCCTGCAGCGCCGACGTGGGCGAGTTCGGCGCCTGGGTCAGGGTGACGCGGTCAGGCTCCACCACCGAGATCGATTCCTTGGCCGGCCCCTGGTCGGCATTGGGGTAGTAGGGCGCGCAGGAGCAGATCAGGATGAAGTGGTTGAAGAAGGAACCACCGAAGCCGCCCATGAAGAAGTTGTCGGCCAGCGTGTATTGCTGCGCCAGCTTCCACATCGCCTGCTTGGTTCCGTCATAGTGGCCCATGACCAGCGCGCCGGAATCGGCATAGGCGACGAACTTGTCGTTCTTGCCGCCGTCGATCTGCATCTGGTTTTCATAGAAGCGATGCACCAAGTCGCGGGTGATGACGCCCTGCCCCTGGTTGAAGCCCTTGGGATCGTCGATGGCGAAAGGCTGGTTGGGCAGGTGCTCCGTCTGGGCCTGCGTCACCTCCGGCGTCACGCCGCGGGCGGTGAGGCCCTTCCAGATGGGCGGCAGTTCCTTGAGCACCGTGCCGTCGCGGTCGCGCTGGGCCAGACTGTCCTGCGGCGCGTTGGCGATGCCGTTGGCGCCGGGGAAGGTGCCATACAGGTTGTCGAAGCCGCGGTTTTCCGCGTAGATCACGACCACGGTCTTGATCTTGGCCAGGTCGGCGTCAAGGCTGGCGGTTGTGGAAGCGGCGGCGGGAGCCGCTGCCATCGCCCGGTCACCAAACCCTGCCATGATCCCGGCGGCCAAGGCCACAGCGGCCACACCCAGACGCAAGCCACCGCTCCGACCCATGTCCACTGCCCCCATTTCCACTGCCATGATGTTCCCCTTCTTCGTTGTCTCGCTTTTGATGACGGTCTTATACGGACGCGTGGAAAAACGCATCCCCTGGCACCGTGCCCTTGGGCTGGGCGCGGCAATTTGGCTGGCCGGCACGGCGGGCCTGACGCCCGCCACGGCCACGGCGCAGGGCCTGAGCCGGGAGGAGGCGCGGCGGCAGGCGGCGGCCCTGGCGGAGGTGGGGCGGCAACTGTTCTTCGACCCCAGCCTGTCGGCGAGCGGCACCCTCGCCTGCGCCAGTTGCCACGACCCGGCGCATGCCTTCGGCCCGCCGGACGGGGCGGCGGTGCGCCTGGGCGGCGCCGATGGCCATACGCCCGGCCTGCGCGCCGTGCCGTCGCTGATGTACCTGCAGGACGTCCCCCCCTTCGCCCAGCACTACCGCACCTCGGAAGATGAGGGGGACGAGAGCGTCGACAACGGCCCCACCGGCGGCCTCACCTGGGATGGCCGGGTGGACGGCCAGCGGGAACAGGCCCGCATGCCCCTGTTCAGCCCGTTCGAGATGGGAAACACCGACCCCGCCGACTTGGCCGCGCGCCTGGAAAAGGCGGGTTACGCCGCCCCGCTCCGGGCGGCCGTCACCCCCGGCGGTGAGCACGGGGATTTGGTGGACCTGGCATTGCGCGCGCTGGACGTGTTCCAGCAGGACGGATCGCTGTTCCACCCCTATACCAGCAAGTACGACGCCTATCTGGCGGGCACGGCGACACTGACGGAGGAGGAGAGGCGCGGGCTGGCGGCGTTCGAGGATCCGGCCCGGGGCAATTGCGCCAGTTGCCATGTCAGCCGGCCGGGGCTGGACGGCACGCCGCCGCACTTCACCGACTATGGCCTGATCGCCCTGGGGGTGCCCCGCAACCGGGACATTCCAGCCAACACTGACCCGACCTATTTCGACCAGGGCCTGTGCGGCCCCCTGCGCACCGACTTCACCGGCGTCGCCGACTATTGCGGCCGCTTCCGTACGCCCACCCTGCGCAACGTGGCGCTGCGCCAGGTGTTCATGCACAACGGCGTCTTCCATACCCTGCGCCAGGTGATGGGATTCTATGCGGAGCGCGACAGCGATCCGGGCAAATGGTATCCGCGCGGCGCCGGCGGCAACGTCATGAAGTTTGACGACATCGCCGCCGCCGCCCACGGCGGGGTAGCCGAGGCGGTCAACCAGGAACCGCCGTTCGGCCGGCGGCCGGGCGATGCGCCGGCACTGAACGCACGCGAGATTCAAGACATCATCGCCTTTCTGGGCACCCTGACCGACGGTTGGTCGGCCAAGAAAACGGCCGGACGATAATCGACGCGCATCTCAGGATGATGACAGAACGCAAGGCCGCCAGCCCAACACCGGAACGGGGTTGGCGCAGCGATACGTGCGTCGGGCGCAACCAGCGACGCCTGTCACAGACGAAGCGCACCGTCCAGGATAAGATTTAACAATTGCCTCTACTTGAACGAGCGCGCCCATGGTCTTGTCCCCGCTCTTCCCCACCCGGCGCGACGGTGGTGTGTTCAACCTGTTGACCAGCGCGGCGGTCCTGGTGGTCCTGCTGGCGGTTCTCACTTGGGATGGGCTGCGCGACGTGGTGGCGGCCGCCACCGGCCTCAGCATGGCTCGGGGAGAGATGCTGAGCCTGTTGGCCCTGCTGGCCATCGCCGGCCTGGTCTTCCACCTGGCACGCCGCATCTGGACCCTGATCCCCCACACCCGCTTCTCGGCGGAGGAGCGGCGCCTGCTGCGCAGCCTGCCCCAGGCCGTGGCGCGCGGCGAAATCCAGCCCTACTTCCAGCCGGTGGTGGACGCCGGCACCGGCAAGGTGGTGGCGGTGGAGGCGCTGGCCCGCTGGATCAAGGCCGACGGCACCCTGTTGTCCCCCGGCCAGTTCATCGGGCTGGCGGAACGGGGCGGTCTGATCCGCCTGCTGACCAAGGGCATCATCGAGCACGCGGTGCGCACCGCCGCCGCCTGGCGCGCGCACCATGACCTGGACATCCCCATTTCCATCAACCTGTCGGTGGAGGATCTGGAGGCCAGCGACCTGGTGGACCATCTGATCGCGCTGTGCGACCAGCACGGCGTGCCCCACGGCGCCATCCGGGTGGAACTGACGGAAACCCAGTCGATTGTTCATTTCGATGTGGTCGACAGGGCGGTGGCCACGCTGCGCCAGGCGGGCATGGCCGTGTACCTGGACGATTTCGGCACCGGCTACGCCTCGCTCAGCGTCCTGCACCGTATCCCCTTCACCGGGATCAAGCTGGACCAGAGTTTCATCCGCACCCTGCGCGACGACCCGCGCGCCGACGCCATCGTGCGGGCCAGCGTGGCCATCGCCCAGGATCTGGGGCTGTCGCTGGTGGCGGAAGGGGTGGAGGACTGGGAGACGCGCGACCGCCTGGGCGAGATGGGCGTGCGGCACATCCAGGGCTATGTCTACGCCCGGCCCATGCCGGCGCCCGAGCTGATCGCCTTCGCCCAGCAGGCGCAGCCGGCCCTGACGCTGTCGCTCTAAGCGGATCTTCCAGGGCGCCCCGACGCGGCCCAATGTCGCCACACAGACGGACAAAAGGTCACCGTGCCGTACAAGCCAGGTGAGCCCGCGTCGGTCATGCTGCCCATCGTGCCGCCCAGCCCTGAAGGAGATGACGAGAATGGCCCGCTATCCCGCCCTGTTCTGCATCATCTGCGGCCGCGTTGAATCCGTGCCGGGCCAGGCGGCGACGTCCCCCGCCACGGCCGCCAACGACCCGATGGCCCCAGCCGCGCACGACACGACGAGTGAAGGAGCCCGCACCATGGCCAGCATGAACGCCTTGTTCCGCCTGTTGAGCCCGGCGCAGCGCGCCATCCTCATGGACGACCTCGCGGCCAGCATGCGGGGGATGCCGGTGGCCCTGCAACAGCGGCAGTTGGCCCATTTCGGGCGCACCGACCCCGCCTATGGCGCCGGTGTCGCCGCACGGCTGGGCTTGACACCGCCACCAGCGTCGCGGCCCGCCCTGATGGACGCCGGTCACCAGGCCGGCTGACCAGAAAAGGCCAAGCCCCCGTTGTTCCGCCCTCAATGCGCGTCGGCGGAGGGGCCCCGGGGCGGCGCCACCTTGCGCATCGCCGGCACCAGCAGCGTGGCGATGATGAAGCACACCAGAATGACCAGGAAGGCGTCGGCATAGGCCATGGTCTGCGCCTCGCGGTAAGCCAGGGTCCAAAGCTGGTTCAACGCCGCGCCCTGCCCCCGCAGCACATCGCCCCCCAGGCTCGCCCCATCGGACGCCCCCACCTTGGCCAGCAAGGCGCGCAGGGGCGCGCTGGCGGGCGTCAAATGTTCGGCCAGGCGCAGGAAATGCAGGTTGGTGCGGTCGTTCAGGATGGTGCCGCACACGGCGATACCGATGGCGCCCCCCAGGTTGCGCATGAGGTTGAACAGGCCCGACGCCTGTTTAAGCCGCGCCGGCGGCAGGCCGCCCAGGGTCAGGGTGACGATGGGCGCCACCGCGAACTGCTGGGAGAAGCCGCGGAAAGCCTGGGGCAACAGCAATTCCCGCCACCCCCAGTCATGGGTGATGGGGGTGAAGTTCCACATGCTGAGGGTGAAGCCGGCCAGTCCCACCATCATCAGCCAGCGCAGGTCCACGCGCCTGGCCAGGATGGTGTAGAGGGGGATGGCGCTGACCTGGAACAGGCCGGTGGAGAACACGGTGAGGCCGATGTCCAGGGCGCTGAAGCCCCGCACCCGGCCCAGGAACAGCGGCGTCAGGTAGATGGTGGCGAAGATGCCGATGCCGGTGATGAAGGAGAACAGGCAGCCCAGGGCGAAGTTGCGGCTTTTCAGCGCCCGCAGATCCACCACCGGCTGGGCGTAGGTCAGGCTGCGCGCGATGAAGGCGACGCCGGCGATGGCCGAGATCCAGGCCGTCAGGCGGATGGTGTCGTCATCAAACCAGTCCCAGCGGGGCCCCTCCTCCAGCGTGTATTCCAGGCAGCCCAGGAAGATGGCCATCAGCAGCATACCGGGATAATCGGCCCCCTTCAGCAATGACCAGTCGGGCTCATCAATGCGCACCATCAGCGGCACGGCGATGGTGACAAACAGGCCCGGCACCAGATTGATGAAGAACAGCCAGTGCCAGGAATAATGGTCGGTGATCCATCCCCCCACCGTCGGGCCCAGGGTGGGCGCCAGGGACGACAGGGCCCCCACCGTGGCGGCGGCCACCACCACCCGCGGGCCGGCGAAGAAGGCGAAGGCGGAGGTGAAGACCATGGGGATCATGGAGCCGCCCAGGAAGCCTTGCAGCGCCCGGAAGACGATCATGCTCTGAATGTCCCAGGCCCAACCGCACAGCAGGCTGGTCAGGGTGAAACCGGCGGCGGAGACGGCGAACAGCCAGCGGGTGGACATGACCCGCGCCAGCCAGCCGGACAGGGGGATGACGATGATCTCGGCGATCAGGTAGCTGGTCTGGACCCAGGCCGTCTCATCCGTGCCGGCCGACAGCCCGCCGCCGATGTCGCGCAGCGAGGCGGAGACGATCTGGATGTCCAGCAGCGCGATGAACATGCCCACGCACATGATGGCGAAGGCGACGATCTTGCCCCGGGGGGAAAGCTCCTTCCTCTGCGGGCCGGCTGTTTGCGGGAGGGCCGTCACGGCACCGTCTTCCCGGCGGCGGCGACCGCCTTGCCCCGGGAACCAGCGCCGTCCTTGGTGTTGATGGCGGCGGTGACCGACAGGCCCGGCCTCAGGCTGCCCAGCAGGCCGCCTTCGCCCTCCAGCAGGATGCGGACCGGGACCCGCTGCACGATCTTGGTGAAGTTGCCGGTGGCGTTCTCCGGCGGCAGCACGCTGAACTGCGCGCCCGTGGCGGGCGCCAGGCTGGCCACATGGCCCCGGAACTCGCGCCCCGGCAGCACATCCGCCACCACCGATACCGGCTGGCCGGCCTTCAGGCCCGCGATCTGGCTTTCCTTGAAATTGGCGTCCACCCACAGACCCCGCGCCGGCACGATGGCGATCAGCTGGGCGCCCACGGTGGCGTAGGCGCCCGGCCGGGCGCTGCGGTTGCCCACCGTCCCGTCGATGGGGGAGCGCAATTCGGTGTAGCTGAGGTTCAGTTGCGCGGTGTCGCGGTCGGCGATGGCGCCGGCCAGCGCGGCCTCCGCCTGGCGCTTCTGGGTATCGATGACGTCGATCTGGCGCTCGGCCGCCTGCAGGGTCGCCGTCGCCTTCTCACCGTTCGCCACCGCCTGCTTGTAGGCGGCATCCGCCTTCTCGAAGGCCTGGATCGAGGCGGCGGCCGTGGCCGACAGCGCGCGGTAACGGTCCTGGTCGTACTTGGCGCGGTCGGTCTCGGCCTTGGCGGCCCCCACGCCGGCGGCGGCCTGGTTGATGACCGCCTGTTGCAGGCGGCGTTGCGCCTCCAAGTTGGCCAGTGTGGCCTGCTGCGCCTGCACCGCCGCCACGGCCCGGGCAAGGGCGGCGCGATAGTCGCGGTCATCCAGCGTCAGCAGCAGGTCGCCGGCATGCACCGCCTGGTTGTCGGTCACCGCCACCTGGGCGATGAAGCCGGAGACCTTGGGCGCGATGACGGTAACGTCGCCGCCGACATAGGCGTCGTCCGTGCTTTCGATAAAGCGCCCGCTGGTCCACCAGTCATAACCATAGGCCGCAGCAGCGACGCCCAGAGCCGTGCCCAGGGCGGACAGGAGAAGCGCGCGGCCCAGGCGCCGCGACTTCACCGGTGCGCTGGTTGGAAGGCCGTCCTTTGGCTCATAGGTCTGGCTGGTCATGGGGGCATCCTTCAAGCGCCGGCACACGCGGGTCGGCATCGGTGTCGGCGGGCTGCGGCTCGGTACCCGGAACCGGGGCGGGCGCTGGCGTGGTGGCCGGCCAGACGGGGTGGACCGCCAGGGTGTGGCTGTCGGCGGCGGGACCAGCCACGACACGGAACGCGGGGAACGCCAAGGGCTGGCCGCTGGCCCGGTCGATGAGCAGGGGATCGGCCGGCACGCCGGTGGCGCTGTTCACGATATGCACGGCGGGGCCCTCGGGGGCGAAATACCGGTTGCCCCAAGCCATGAGCGCCCACAACACGGGGCGGAAATCCCGCCCTGCCTGGGTCAGCAGATATTCATGGCGCACGGGCCGCGTGCTGTAGGGCCGCTTTTCCAGCAAGCCGTGCTCGACCATGGCACGCAGGCGGCGGCTGAGCATATTGGGCGCGATGCCCAATTTCTTGTGAAACTCGTCAAACCGCTGGGCACCCAGGAAGGCCTCGCGCAGGATGAGGATGTTCCAGCATTCCCCCACGCGCTCCAGGCTGCGCGCGATGGGGCACTGCGAATCGCCAAAGCTGTTGTGCTGCATGATGCTCGTCCCTATGTTGCTTTCATAATGAAAGTAACGAAACCATCTAGGTTCAGTTACTTTCATTATGCAAGTGATAAACCACGCCATATCCTGCCAGGGGAGCGCACCACCCATGTCCGAAACGGCGGCCATCCTGTCCCAGCCGGGTAAGCTGTACCTGGACGACCTGCAACCGGGCCAACACCATGTGACCGGCACCCGCACGCTGGACGCTGACGCGATCAAGGCGTTCGCGGCGCAGTTCGACCCACAGCCCTTCCACCTGGATGAGGAGGCCGCCGCCACCAGCTTCTTTGGCGGGCTGGCGGCCAGCGGCTGGCATACGGCGGCCACCACCATGCGGTTGATGGTGGACGGCCTGCCCATCGCCGGCGGCGTCATCGGCGCGGGCGTCGAGATGAGCTGGCCCACCCCCACCCGCCCCGGCGACACGCTGCAGGCCCATTGCGAAATCCTGGAGGTGCGGCCCTCCCGTTCCCGCCCGGACCGGGGGATGGTCACCATCCGCACCGAAACCCGCAACCAGCGGGACGAGGTGGTGCAGCTGATGACCACGAAGGTGGTGGTGTTCCGCCGGCCGGCCGGCGCGTAAGCCCGCCCGTCTTCCCGCCGCCACCGCTTTTCGCCATACTGCGGCGGCAGCCAAGGGGACGCCCTCAGCGCCCCCACCCGGGCCCCATCTCAGGAGTATCCTTCCCGTGTCCAAGAAAAGCGGAGTCGCCATCGTCGTCGGCTCCTTCCACAAGAACGAATGCGAGACGATGCTGGCCGCCGCCGCCGGCGCCATCAAGGAACGCGGCATGGACCTGCGCGCGGTGGTGCGCGTGCCGGGATCTTACGAAAAGCCGCTGGCCACCAAGCGCCTGCTGCTGCGCGATGATGTCGACGCGGTGGTGGTGCTGGGCATTATCGAGCATGGCGAAACCGCGCACGGCCGCGTCATGGGCCAGTCGGTCAGCGACGCCCTGGTTACCATGCAGCTGGAGTTCATGAAGCCCATCGGGGTCGGCATCATTGGGCCCGAGGTCTTCCCCACCCAGATCCAGCCCCGCCTGGTGGGCCATGCCGTGGCCGCCGTGGCCGCGGTGGAGGTGATGCTGGCCGGCGCCGAATCCCCCTACCCGATCTGATCCCATACGCTTGTGCCGAAAGCGCTGGCATGGCACGCCAGCGCTTTCGTCGTGCCTGTGCGGGACCAACTTCGACTATCCCAAAATGATCAAGGGAAGTGCCAGGCAGGGCACCCCGGCAGGGATAGGCCGATGACCGCAGACGTGATGGACGCCCCACCAGCAGCCCCCGCCGATGGGTTGCCCGACAGGCCCCGGTTCTGGGCCATGGCCGCCATCCTCACGGCCGTCGGCATGGCGACGCTGGACACCGCCATCGCCAACACCGCCCTGCCCACCATCGCCGCGGACCTCAAGACCACCGCCGCCGATTCGGTGTGGGTTGTGAATGCCTATCAACTCGCGGTGGCTGCCGCCGTGCTGCCGCTGGCCTCGCTGGGCGACCTGCTGGGACAGAAGCGGGTCTATCTGGCGGGCCTGATGCTGTTCGCCGTGTCGTCGCTGGCCTGCGGCCTGGCCCCGTCCCTGACGCTGCTGGAATTGGCGCGCGTGGTTCAGGGCCTGGGCGCCGCCGCGTTGATGAGCGTCAACATCGCCCTGATCCGGCACATCTACCCCAGCCGCATCATGGGCCGGGGCTTCGGACGCAATGCCCTGGCGGTCGCCATCTCCTTCGCCATCGGGCCCACCGTCACCTCGACCATCCTGTCGGTGGCGACATGGCATTGGCTGTTCCTGGTCAACGTGCCCTTCTGCCTGCTGGCCTTGGGCCTGGGCATCGTGACCCTGCCCACCATTCCCCCACTGGGCCACCGCTTCGACTGGATCGCCGCCGTGCTGACGGCGGGCCTGTTCTCCCTGCTGGTGCTGGCCATGGGGGAGGTGGCGCACGCGGCCGCCTGGCCCCGGGTGGCGGCCGAGGCGGCGGGGGCTGCCCTGTGTGGCATCCTGCTGCTACGGCGCCAGCGGGGGCATCCAGCACCCATGCTGGCCGTGGACCTGTTCCGTAACCGGGTCTTCGCCCTGTCCGCGCTGACGTCGGTCTGCACCTTCGTCGCCCAGGGGCTGGCCTTCGTCGCCCTGCCCTTCCTGTTCCAATCGGTCATGGGCCGGTCGGCGGTGGAAACCGGCCTGCTGATCACGCCCTGGTCGGTGGTGGTGGCGGTGATGGCGCCCATCGCCGGCAAGCTGTCCGACCGCTATCCCGCCGGCATCCTGGGCGGCCTGGGCCTCGCCATCCTCTGCCTGGGCATGGTGCTCACCGCGACGATGCCGGCCAATCCGTCCAGCCTGGACATCGCCTGGCGGCTGGGCGTCTGCGGCGCCGGCTTCGGCTTTTTCCAGTCGCCCAATCTAAAGGCCCTGATGAGCAGCGCCCCCCTGCACCGCAGCGGCGGGGCCAGCGGCATCGTCGCCACCGCGCGGTTGATGGGCCAGTCGACCGGCGCCGCCCTGACCGCCGCCTGTTTCGGCCTGCTGGCCAACCACGACCTGACCTATGGCGCCATCCTGGCGCTGTGGCTGGGCGCCTTCGCCGCCGGGGCGGCCAGCATCGCCAGCTTCCTGCGCTTGACGGTGAGGACTCAGGCCGCCGCCTGAATGTGGCGCACCACCGTCTCGCACAGGCGATGGGTTTCCAGCGCGTCGCGGGCGCTCAGGGTGCGGCCGGCGCGCAGCGCCGCCAGGAAATGCTCCACCGCCTGATGGATGCCGCGCTGGTCGGACACCGGCGTCCAATCGCCCCGGCGGGTGCTGATATGGGTGCCGGCCTCGGCGATGTGGATGTCCGCCATGTCGACGACGCGATGGCGCAGGGCCTGGCCATGGTGGTCCATGCCCGAAACCTCCAGCACCTCCTCATTCACGCCGGCGACGCGGTTCATGGTGCCGATGGCGGTGCAGGCGCTGGCGCCGTCGCCGCTCGCCCCCCCACCGCCAACCAGGGTCAGCACCACATGGTGCAGCAGCCCGTCCACCACCCGGGCGTCCACCCGCAGGTCGCGCGCCGGCACCGGCAGGAGGAAGCGCAGCGTATCCACCACATGGATGAAATCGTCGAACACCACGGTCCGCGGGGTGTCGGCCAGATCCACCCGGTGCTTTTGCATCAGCACCAGGTCGCGCGGCGCCGCCGCCAGGGCGGCATAGGCCGGGGCGTGGCGGCGATTGAAGCCGACCATCAGGCTGACGGCCCGCGCCTCCGCCAGGTTCACCAGCCGCTCCGCCGCGTCGGCCGTATCGGCCAAGGGCTTGTCGACATAGGTGGGGATGCCGGCCGTCAGCAAACGGGTGACCAGTTCCTCATGCGCGGCGGTCGCGGCATGGACGAACGCGGCGTCAAGACCATCGCGCAGCAGGTCGTCCAGGTTGGTATGGGCATGGGCGACGCGCCAGTCGGCGGCGATGGCCCGGACCTTGTCCGAGTCCCGCGACATCAGGGACAGTGTCAGGTCCCCCCGCGTGCCCAACACCGGCAAGTAGGCCTTACGGGCGATATCCCCCAGGCCAATCATCGCCACGCGCATCCCCGCCCCCGTCGCATTCCAACATTCCGGCCCCACCTTAGCGCCCGGTCCGGCGCAAAAACCAGCCATTGGCGGGTGCGATACCGCACGCAATTTAAAATCGAGGGTGAAATGTACAAGCGGGGGTTCGGGAACGGCGGCACCCTGCGCCTCGGTTCTTCCCGGAAACGATAGTCATGACAAAGAAATTGGCGGGCAAAGTGGCCCTGGTCACCGGTGGGTCGCGGGGCATCGGGGCCGCCACCGCGCGGGCCTTGGCCGGCCAGGGGGCGGACGTCGCGATCAGTTACCTGACCTCCTCGACGCTGGCCGACACCGTGGTGCGGGACGTGCAGTCCCGGGGTGGCCGCGCCGCCGCTTTCAAGGCCGATCAGGCCGACCCACAGCAGGTCGACGGGCTGGTTCGCATGGTGGCCGCCCAGTTCGGCCGCCTGGACATCCTGGTGAACAACGCCGGCATGTTCGCCACCGGCGACGTGGACGACCCCGATTGCGATATCGAGGCGCTGACCCGGCAATACGCCGTGAACCTGACCGGGGTGGTCGCCGCCATCCGTGCCGCCTCACGGGTATTGGCGGACGACGGCCGCATCATCACCGTGGGCGCCAGCGTGGCGTCCCGGGTGGGTTTCCCCAGCCTGGCCGACTACACCGCCGCCAAGGCGGCGGTGGCCGGCTATTGCAAAGGGGCCGCCCGTGACCTGGCGCGGCGCGGCATCACCGTGAACGTGGTGCAGCCCGGGTCCATCGACACCGACCTCAACCCCGCCATGGGCCCCTTCGCCACCGTGCAGACGGCGGAAAACGCCTTCGGCCGCTATGGCCGGCCGGAGGAAGTGGCCGCGGGCATCGTCTTCCTGGCCAGTCCCGACGCCTCCTTCATCACAGGCACGGTCTTGACCATAGACGGCGGTTACGGGGCGTGACCCCGGGCCGTGGCCTCCCCCGGCCGTCGCAGTAGCCCCCGTTGTCCAGTCAGGCCTCCGGCCTCAGCTGGTCCACCAGGGCGTCCGCCCCCTTGTCGATGCCGGTCTTCGCCGCCCCCAGCGACCCAAAGCTGGCGCCGATGTTCATGGCCCCGGGATATTGCTTGGTGATGTAGGCGGACAGCAACTTGCCGCTGGCGGCATCGTGGATTTCAACGGCGTAGACGACGGCGCCGCTGATCATGCCCTCGCGTCCCCGGATGGCCTGGACCCCGTTGTACAGCCCGCCGGCCAGATCGAAATGGCTGATGGGGCCGATGACGGCGGGCGTCGTTGTGGCGCCGGTCAGGGTCAGATGGATGCGCAAGGTGCCGGGCGCCGGGGTCCCGGTGATTTGAAACCGGGTGGCCAGCCGCTCCCGGAATTGGGCTTGCATATAGTCGGCCAACTCCACCTTGTCCTTTTCATCCATGTCCCCGAACTGGCTGTCGATGCCGTAATAGATCGCCACCGGGTCGATGATGACCCTGGTGTAGGTCCGCCAATCGACGGGTGTCGCATAGCGATAGGGGAAGCGGCCGGTTTCATCGGCCGGATCGGGCCGCAGATAGCGGGCCGAGGCGATATCGCGGTAAGGCGCCGGCTCTATGCCGCCGCAACCGGCCAAAAGGGCGCACGCCATCAGCGGCGGCAACAGCCGCCGGATCAACAGGTCGGACATTCATGTCTCCACAGGTCAAGGCCACGGGCGGGCCTGCGGCCCAGCCCGGGATGATGCCGGCGGCCGCCATCATCCCGCGGACGCCACCCTAGCGACCCACAAACAATCCGTCTAGTCGGTTTTTATAGGTGCGCCTGCCGCCCGGCGGGAAGCCCCTGTCAGCCGGCGGCCTTACACCCCTTCCAGCGCGCGCCGTCCTGCAGCAGATCGAACAGGCGGTCGCGTTCCCCTTGCGTCAACGGACACATCCCCATCAGGGCGGGGATGGCCAAGCCGCGCGCCGCCACCCAGCGCAGCAGGGCCATGTCCCGCATGTTCCCGTCCTGGGCCTCATCCTTCAGGGCCTGCAACTTGGGCTCACCCGCCGCCCTGATGATGGACAGCAAATGGGGGTCTTCCGCCATGGCGCCGACCAGCGCGTAGGCGACGGAGGTCGGGTCCGTCGACACCTCGCGCAGCACAGCGATCTGCGCCTGCAGATTGGCCTCGCCGCTGGCCGGGTCGATCTTGGTCAGGTGGGCCTGGGTCCTCTGGTCCGAATGGGCGACCTGGTGGTCCAGCAGGGCCTCCAGCACCGCCTGCTTGGTGCGGAACTGGTGCATCACCCCGCCCTTGCTGATACCGCTTTCCCGGGCGATGGCATCCAGGGTCAGTTTCCCCGCGCCATCACGCGCAATAACGGTCAGGGCCGCCTGGATCACAGCGGCGCGGGTGCGTTCTGAACGGGTGGCGTTATCCATGGGATCGCTCTTGAGGCTGAACGGATGTTCCAACCCCGGGCACCCAGGGTGGCGGGGATCCGCAATACCCTGGCAAGCGGAAAAAGGCAATCCGTCCGGTCTGTTTTCTTTTGCCGGGATGGGCCCCTCAGCAGGCGATGCCGGGAAAGGGCACCACCTCTCCATCCCATGGATCACTAAGGCCGGACGGGTGGACGTCCGCCGGCAGGACGCATGGGGCGGGCCGCGCCGGGGCCGCCCCATCCGATGCTCCACCAGCCCCTGGACAGGCCATGTCCTGGCCAACCATGTCCTGACTTAGGGATGCCACCAGGTCACGGGCGGCAATCAGGTCGGCGGTCTGGAAACCTTCTGTGAAGCGCCCCTGCACTTCCGTCAACAGCGCGTGGGCGTCGGCCGGCCGCCCCTGGCCGCGCCACAGCCGGCCCAGGCTGAGGGCCGCGCGCAATTCCCAGGACAGGGACCCCTGGCGTTGGGCCCAGGAGAGCGCATCCTGGAAATGGGCTTCGGCCGCATGGGCGGCGGCCTGCGGGCCATCAGGGCCGTCCTCGCGCAGCAGCAGTTCGCCCTTGATGCGCAGCAACTCCGGCATGACCCAGCGGATGCCTTGCGTTTCCGATCGGTCCAGGGCCCGGTCCACGGCCACAAGACCTTGGCGTCCCAGCCCAGCCTGGCCCAAGGCCTCAGCCCATTCACCCTGATAGCCGATAAGGCGCAGGCGGAAATTGAGAGCCTCCAGCTCCGCCAGCGCGGCCCCCATGCCGGCAAGGCCCGACGCCGTGTCGCCGCGAACCACCTGCAGGCGGTGCCTGAAATAGCGTGCCAACACCGCCCAAGGTCCCAGACCGTGCCGGGTACTTTGGTCCTGCAGCAGGCTGACATGGCGCTCCACCGCGGCCAGGTCGCCCACCAGGAAGGACACCTGGCATGCGGCGGTGGACAGGACATAGCCCAATGTCAGGGCATGGTCGATGCGCTGCGCCTCCTCCACCGCCATGGCCACCATGGCCGCGGCCTTGTCCGGATAACCCTGGATCCACAGGATGACCGACAGGGGCACGCAGGCGGCCACCCGCTGGTCGTACTGATAGCGGACCAGGTGGCCGCGATGGGCGGGCCGGACATAGCGGCGCAGCCCATCCTCGATATAGCGACGGCCGGCGGCATGATCGCCGATCAGATGAAGCGCGAAGCCGCGCATGCGGTCGGCCGCCATGAGGTCGACGGGATCGGCGGAACGGACCGCCACGGCCCGGAAGCGGTCCGAAATCTCCAGCGCCTGGGCGTAATGTCCCTCGTTGAAGGTCTCCACATACAGCCCCCACAAGACCCGCAACTGGTAATCGACGGCATCCAGCCGCCGCGCCAGCGTCAGCGCCTGGCCCAGGGCCGCCCGTATCTCCGGTGCCGGCCCTTTCGTGTAGATCAGCGACAGCCCCAGGGCCGACAATAGCCGCATGGCCGCTTCAGCCTCCGGGCCCGGCGGCGCGTCGGCCGGCGGCGGCGGCACCATTTCCAACGCCCGCCGCACCGCCTCGCGGCATTCGTTCATCAGGGACAATTGCATCCAAAGCGGCACGGCCGCGGCCGTCAGGGCGATGCCCAGGCACGTGTCGCCCTCCGGCCCGAAGGCCCAGATCAGGGCGGCACGCAGGTTGTCGATCTGGCGGCCATACACGTCCAGCCATTCCGCCGTGGGACGCTGGTCCCATTCCTGCTCCGCCCGCACCAGCAGGTCGCGGTGGCACTCCGCATGGCGCCGCAGCACCCGGGGAAGCTCGCCACTGGAAGACAGCTTCTCCATGGCATAAGCCCGGGTCATCTCCAGCAGCCTGTACTGGGGGCCGTTACCGCCCACGTCGGCGACCAGCAACGATTTGGCGACCAGGTTCGACAGCGCCACCAGTATGTCCGTGCGGGTCGACAGGGCGTCGCCCGCCACGATGACGGCGGATTCCATGCTGAACCCCCCCGCGAATACCGCCAGGCGGTGCAGGACCGACCGTTCCACCGGCGGCAGCAACTCATAGCTCCAGTCCAGTGTGGCGCGCAGGGTCTGATGCCGGGGCAGCGCGGTGCGCCGGCCCCGCACCAGCAGCGCGAACCGGTCGTGCAGGCGCTCGGCCAGGCCCCGCAGCCCGAACAGGTCCAGGCGGGCGGCCGCCAGCTCGATGGCCAGGGGGATGCCATCCAGGCCCCGGCAAATCTCGATCACCAGCGGCACCTCGGCATCGCCGAAGGTGAAGGTGCCGTCAGAGGCCGCGGCGCGCTCCACGAACAGGGCGACAGCGGAATAGGTCAAGGCCTGGGCCGCGTCCACCGCCGCCGTCACCGGCGGGGTTTCCAGCGAGGCCAGGCGCTGGACCCATTCACCTTCCGCCAGCAGCGGCTCGCGGCTGGTGGCAAGGATGTGGACACCCGGGGCGCCGCGCAGCACCGCCTCGGCCAACACCGCCGCCGTGCCCACAACATGCTCGCAATTATCCAGGATCAGCAGCATCTTCCGGTCCTGAAGGATGCCGCCCAGATCGGCGATGGACTCGACCGCAACCCCCAAAGCCCCCGCCAGGACACTGGCCGCCAGGGTGGCGTCCCCCAGCGCGGCATCGGTGACGGGGGCGAAGTCCACAAACCGCACCCCATCGGCATAGCGGGCCCCGATAGCCTCGGCCAGGGCCAGCGCCACCGTCGTCTTGCCAATACCGCCCGGACCGACCAGCGTGACGAAGCGGCGGGCTGGCAGCTGTTGGGACAGGGTCTGGATGAGGGATTCGCGACCCAGCACGCGGGTCAACCGGACCGGCGGGGTGTGACCGCCCGCGCCGGGGCCGGGCGAGGTCTGCGGCGGCGGCATCACCGCCGTTTCCACCTGGACCACGGGGGCGACGAAGCAGTACCCCCGCCCCGGCACGTTGGTGATGTAGCGGGCGCCGTCGCGCCCCTCCCCCAGGGCCTTGCGCAGGGCCGCGACATGAACCCGAAGATTGGCGTCGTCGACCAGGCTGTCGGGCCAGACACTGGCGACGAGGTCGTCCTTGGCCACCACCTCGCCCGCGCGGTCCGCCAGGAGGATCAGGATGTCCAGGGCCTTGCCGCCCAGACGCACGGGAGCTTCGCCAGCCAGCAGAAGCTTGCGGTCCGGCATGAGGCGGAAGGGCCCGAACGTGAGCAGCCGTTCGGAGCTTGAACCAACCGTATCGGTCATGCCGCGCCCCTCAAGATCCCACATCCCTTCCATACACGTCCCGCACACGTTCCTGTGTCCGGGGAAGCCTTCCATTACTCTGGCGCCCAAAATGCCGCCGGTGGTGACGCGACCGGCGTCGGGCCACGGCTGTACCTGCCGTCCGTCGCAAGTGCGACAAAGTGATGCTGGCGTACCACGCCGTAACGGGCAATCGTTCAAGAGGCAATACACCAACGAGACTGCGGAATTTAAAAATAGGTGTTGTTTTCGCCTATCGCCGCCGCAGCGATATCGCGCCCGTTACTGCGGGGCGGACACCTCACTGGGCAGGATGGCCCGGAATGCGAATTGAGATCACCCTCGGCCTGAGTCGCACGCCGTTTACGGAACGTCACCGGCCCATCGCCCCCGGCGAGGTCACCATGTCGCCGCCGGAACATGCCGCATGACACCGGTGGACGGCCCGATGGTGGGGGTCTCGGCCGTGACCATTGCGCATGGCTGGCCCAATTGACGCAGAAATTGAAAATGACTTGAGTTTCACGCGGGCTGTCGCGCCATAGTGCCGGGGTAAGAAGGAACCCTATGCAGATCACCAGCAACAGCTTTCGTGACGGCGGACGCCTGCCAGATGCCTGCGCCTTCGCAGTGCCGTCCGCCATCGGCCGGGTTCGGCCTGGCCCGAACCGCAATCCCCATGTGGCATGGAGCGACCCGCCGGTGGGAACACGATCCTTCGTGCTCACCATGCACAGTCCCGACGCCCCTCACCACTGGGCCGACGCCAACCGCGAGGGCAGGACGCTGTCACCCGAGTTGCCGCGCGTGCCCTTCTACCATTGGATTCTGATCGACCTGGCGCCCCGCGTCCGGGAAATCAAGGAGGGGCGCCATAGCGTCGGCATCACCAACCGGGGTAAGGCGGGGCCGCTGGCGCCGGACGGCGCGCGCCACGGCATGAACGATTTCACCATCCTGTTCCTGGAGGACCGGGCGCGAACGGGCGACTACTACGGCTATGATGGCCCCTGCCCGCCCTGGAACGACAGTATTTTCCACCGCTACATCTTCACCATTCACGCGCTGGACGTGTCCCGCCTGCCCGTCGTGGGCCCGATCAACGGCACGTCCACCCTGTTGGCCATGGCGGGGCACGTGCTGGGACGGGCCAGCATGGTCGGTGGCTATTCCCTGAACCCAGGGCTGCTGGGCGCGCCCTGACCTTGCCGGGTCAGGGACCCGGCGCTCCGCCGGCCAGGACCACGACCAGCTTGCCGCGCAGCGGATAGAGGGCGGCCAGGCTGATCAGGGCGGCGCCCGCCAGGTACAGCCCGACGTAAGGCAGGCCGCCAGACTGGGCCAGGGACTGCGCCAAGGCGGGCGCCACACCGCCCCCCAGGATGCCGCCCAGGTTGAAGGTCATGGAGGTCCCGGTGTAACGCACCCGCGCCGGGAACAAGCTGGGCAGCCAGGCCCCCAGGGGGCCATAGACGAAGCCCATGACCATCAGGGCGAGGCAGAGGAACAGGCCGACGAGGGACAGCGACCCGCTGCCCAGCATCGGGGCCAGCAGGAACCCGACAACCACCGTCATGACGCAACCGACCATCAGCACGCGGCGGGGGGAGGCGACATCCGCCCACCAGCCGGCGATGACGATGCCCAGGCCCAGGAACAGGATGGCCCCCAGTTGCACACCCAGGAAGGCGGTACGGCCATACCCCAAGGTGGTGGTGCCATAGCCCAGCGCGAAGGCGGTAGCGAGATAGAACAGGGCAAAGCAGACGATGGCGGCGAAGGTGCCCCCCACGGTCTGGCGCGGATAGCCGCGCACCACCTCGGCCAAGGGCACGGCGGGCGGCGGCGCCTCCTCCAGCGCCTTGGCGAAGGCCGGCGTCTCCGTCAGCTTCAAACGGACCCAGAGCCCCAGCAGTACCAGCACGGCACTGCCCAGGAAGGGCAACCGCCAGCCCCAGGCCTGGAACTGCGCCGGGGTCAGGAAGGCGCCCAGCAGCAGGAACAGCCCGTTGGCGGCGATGAAGCCCACCGGCGCGCCGATCTGCGGGAACATGCCGTAACGGGCCCGGTGGCTGGCCGGCGCGTTCTCCACCGCCAGCAGGACCGCCCCGCCCCATTCGCCCCCTAATCCGAAGCCCTGGCCGAACCGCAGCAGGCACAGCGCCAAGGGCGCCAGCCAGCCGATGCTGTCATAGGTGGGAAGGACGCCGATCAGCACCGTCGATCCGCCCATCAGCAACAGCGACGCCACCAGCGTGGACTTGCGGCCCACGCGGTCGCCGTAATGGCCGAAAACGATGGAGCCCAAGGGGCGGGCCAGGAAGGCGATGCCGAAGCTGCCATAAGCCGCCAGCAGCTGCGCCGATGGGGAGGCGGCGGGGAAGAACAGCGGCCCGAACACCAGCGAGGCGGCGGTGGCGTAGATGTAGAAGTCGTAGAATTCCACCGCCGTGCCCACGAGGCTGGCCAGCAGCACCCGGGTTGGCGACGCGCCCCGGCGTTCTTCCGTCGACATGATCCCCCCTGTTTCGTCCGGCATCCGCGACCCGGTATCGCCCGCGCGCGCCACAGGGGTCAAGCAGGGGGTGGCGCAAAAGCCGGCTGAATGCAGATTGACAACAGTTATTCTTTATAACAGTGTTTATTCAGTACGGTCCGCGAGAGATCGGCACGGGGAGAACGATATTGGGACAGCTGTACCCCCGCCCGGCGCAGCCGGCCACCAGCCCCATCCTGGCGCTCAACCCCGCCACGGATCGGACGGCGGCCTGGATGAAGACGGCCAACTATGCCCTGATCGCCACTGAAATGGAGGACGACGGCGGGCTTGGCGCCATCACCGCCGCCGCCATCGAGGACGCGCTGGTGGAACAGGACTGGCCGGTCAACGCCGTCTGCGGTCCGGAAAGCATGCTGGCGAGCAATTTCGGCGTCAGCGTGCGCCTGGTCCGCCAAGCCTTCCGCATATTGGAAATCCGGGGCGCCTGCCGCATGCGCCGGGGACCATCGGGCGGCCTGGTGGTGCAGAACCCCCAGCGCGCGGACGCCGCGCGGGCGCTGGCCAGCCACATGCGCTGGACCGGCGCCACCCCGGCGGAGGTCTGGGCGGCGCGACGCCTGATCGAGCCGATGGCCCTGCGCCGCGCGGCCATCAACCGCCGCCACCTGGACCTGCCCCTGGATACAGGCCGCCTGCCGCTGGGCAGCCTGGTGGGCAATCCCTGCTTCGCGCTGGCCCTGGACAGCCTGGAACAATTCCCCGGCGGCCTGTGCGAGACGGTCACGCCCTTGCGCCCTGATCTGCGCGCCGCGGTGGAGCGGGGCGAGGACGAGCGAGCGGCCTGCCTGGCGCTGGCGGACCTGGAGGCCCGCGAGGCCGACTATTTCCGCCTTCATGGCCCGGACTGGCCGCGGCAGGAACCGCGGCAGGCCGTCAACGGCAACGATCCACACCGCAACCTGGCCACCGCCGTGGCGCGGCGCATCGGCGCCGATGTCCGGTACGAGCGGTGCCGCGACCATGATCGCCTGGGGTCGCTGCCCGACCTGGCGCAGCGTTACGACGCCAGCCTGGCGGTGATGGTGGAGGCCGTGCGCATCCTGGAGGATCTGGGCGTGGTGGAAAGCCGGCGCGGCCGGGGCGGCGGCGTCGTGCTGTCCGTCCCCTCACCCGCCTGCATCATGCGCATGGTCCATGGCTTCCTGGCGGCGGCGCGGCTGGATCGTCTGCAGTGCGACGACTTCACGGACGCGCTGAACACCGTCGTTATCGAACAGGCGGCGACCCTGGGGGCCGGCGGCCACATGCGGGCCCTTGAATCGATCGCCCAGGGCATGGAACAGACGCCCAGCCGGCCGTCCAACCTGCTGCTGTACCTGGAGATGATGCGGGGCATCTACGACATCGTGGGCAACGGGGTGCTGCATACCCTGATCCGCTGCATCGCCGGTCATAAGACCCGCATCTATGCCCGTGACATCCGCGTGTCGCCGCGCCACGACCCGACACAGGACCTGATGCGGGCCGGCCAGATGATCATCCGCGGCGTGCTGACCGGCGACCCGGCCACCGCCCGCCAGGGCCAGGATATCACCGCCGCGACCTGCCGCCAGGTCCAGGCCGAAGTCACGGGGACGGGCACCCGGCGCATTGTGGGCTCTATTTAGCCCGCACCTCCCCTCCTAGACTGTGATCAGGCGTCCCTACCGGGAATGCCCAATAAAATCCTCGGGAGGCATCAAGATGGTGAATTTCGCTTTGCGCCGGAAGTCGGCGGCCCTGTTGGGGTCGGCCGCCGCGCTTTGCCTGACGTCGCAGGCCCTGGCCCAGTCGGCGACCGACACGTTGCAGGAGGTGGTGGTGACGGCCGAGCGCCGGACGGAGAACCTGCAGAACGTCGCCATTTCCGCCACGGCCATCAATGGCGACCAATTGGCGGAAAAGGCGGTGACCCGCCTGTCAGACCTGCAGTTCGCCTCCCCGGCCCTGACGGTGACGGACGCGGGCCTGACCCAGTCGGTCAACATCCGCGGCATCGGCCTGGCCAGCGGCTCGCCCCAGGTGGCCAACGGCGTCGCCACCTATGTCGACGGCCTGTTCCAGCCCCCCATCGTCACCACCAACAGCTTTTACGACATCGCCAATGTCGAGGTGCTGCGCGGCCCCCAGGGCACGCTGGTCGGTTCCAACTCCACCGGCGGCGCCATGTTCATCACCAGCAAGAGCCCCGAGCTGGACAGGGTCGAGGGATATGGCGAGCTGGCCTATGGCAACTACGGCACCGTGGCCACGCAAGGCGCCATCAACATCCCCCTGACCGACACGCTGGCGATCCGCGTGGCCGCCAACCATCGCGAGCACGACAGCTATTACGATGATGTCGGCCCCTACCACAACCAGCCCGGCGGCCTGAACGAGACCGACGGACGGCTGGGCGTGCTGTGGCGCCCCGGCGCCTTCCAGGCGCTGCTGAAGGTGGAGGCGGCCAACAAGAACACGGGCGGCTACGCCTACCGCCCCGTCCCAGGCACCCAATACGCGGACGACGCCGTTCCCGGCATCCGCAACCTGGACTACAACGCCCCGACGATGAATTCGGAGCGGGCCCTCATCAACAACCTGGAACTGCGCTATGAGTTCGAGGATGGCATCACCGTGCGGTCATTGAGCGGCTTCCAGAACAAGCGCATCAACAACCTGTACGACAGCGACGCCACCGAGGCCGCGACCCAGACCGAACAGCAGTACGTGCGCGAACGGGAATGGACGGAGGAGGTGAACATCCTCTCCCCCACCGATGGCCCCTTCAACTGGATCGTCGGCGGCTATTACCAGCGCAACAAGATCGACGTGGACATCCTGAACCAGGATGCCGGATTCCCCACCAACATCGGGACCAAGAACAACAAGCTGACCACCGGCGTGTTCGCCCAGGGCGGCTACAAGATCACGCCGGACCTGGAATTGCAGGTGGGTGCCCGGGAAAGCTGGTTCCATGTCACCGGCGACGGCGGCGTCTACATCGGCCGGGGCATTCCGGGATTCCCGGCCAACGGCCTGAAGGTGGCCGACACCGCCGGCCGGCACGATGACAGCATGCCCACGGGCAAGGTGGCACTGAACTGGAAGCCGGATGCCGACACCCTGATCTACGCCTTCGCCGCGCGCGGCTACAAACCGGGCGGCTACAACTCCTCCACCTCCCAATTCAGCCCGGAGACGGTGTGGGATTATGAGATCGGCTGGAAGTCCACCCTGCTGGACGGCCACCTGCGCACCCAGCTGGGCGCCTTCTACAATGATTACAAGGGGTTCCAGTTCGGCCGCATCGACCTTACCAACGGCCAGAACGGCGTGACCAACCTGTCCAACGCCACCATCAAGGGTATCGAGGGCCAGGTGCAGGCCAAGTACGGCGGCTTTGGCGCCGATGCCGGATTCGCCTATGTCGACAGCCAGTTGGGGTCCGTCACCGTGGTGGACCTGCGCCTGCTGCCCTCGGGCACCCTGGGGCCGCAATGCCCGGCCGGCACCGCCAGCAATCCCCCCACCTGCTTCGACTACACATCCTACCTGCGCGCCGGCGGCGGCGGGCCCAACCTGTTCTCGCCCAAATGGACCGGCAACGCCGGCGTCGACTACACCTTCGACCTGCCGCGCGGCATGACGCTGACGCCGCGCCTGAACCTCGCCTATGTGGGCCCCAGCTACACCGACATCCTCTATTCCCGCGTGACCGACTATCTGGCCGGCCGCACCCTGCTGTCGGCCCTGGTGACGCTGCGCACCGGCGACTGGACGGTGGAGGCCTATGCCACCAATCTGACGGACCGGAAATATGTCAGCGGCCAGTTCGGCAACAACGAGTTCTATGGCGCGCCCCGGGAATACGGCCTGCGCGTGCATGTCGAGTTCTGACCCCCGCCAAGAGAGGGAAATCCCCATGCCATCCCGTTCCCGCGTCATCCGTTCCCACGCCCTCTTGGGCCTGGCCGCCAGCGCCAGCCTGCTGGCCCTGGTCCCCACAAGAGGGGCGCAGGCCGCCGACGCCGATCTCAAGGGCCGCTGCCTGGCGCTTGAAAAGACCATGGCGGGCCATTGGCCGGACGCCAGCACCCATATCGTCTCGGTCACGCCGCAGCCGGCGGGCCCCATCACCCTGCCCCCCATGATGCCGGGGGCGCCCGGCATCCCCCTGCAACTGCCGGAACATTGCGAGGTCTACGGCATCCTGCATGAGCGCACGGGCGTGGACGGCCAAGCCTACGCCATTCGCTTCCATGTCCGCCTGCCCGCCGCCTGGAACCAGGGCTTCTTCTTCCAGGGCGGGGGCGGCACCAATGGCGAGGTGGGCAATGCCATCGGCCCCACCGGGCTGGATACCCCGCCGGCCCTGGTGCAGGGCTATGCCGTCGTCAGCCAGGACTCCGGGCATGACAACCAGCGCAATATGGACCCAACCCATGGCGGCACCGCCGCCTTTGGTTTCGACCCCCAGGCGCGGGCCGACTATGGCAACGCCTCGCTGAAACCGGTGGCCGACGCCGCCAAGGCCCTGGTGGCCGCCTTCTACGGCAATGCGCCGCGGCGATCCTATTTCGTCGGCTGTTCCAAGGGGGGTGAGGAAGGCATGGTCTTCGCCCAGCAACATCCCGAGGAGTTCGACGGCATCCTGGCCAGCGCACCCGGCTTCGCCCTGCCGCGTGCCGCGCTGTCCCAGGCCTGGGACGTGCAGTCCTTCGCGCCGTTGGCCAAGGGACCAGACGGGCAGCCCAGCTTCGCCCGCCTGTCCGCCGCCTTCAGCGACGCCGACCTGGGCCTGGTGCGCGATGCCATCCTGGAGGCGTGCGACGGGGATGACGGTGCCAAGGACGGCATCGTCGGCACCTTCGCCCAATGCACCGCCGCCAAGGTGGCGCCCGCCCTGAAGGCGCGCACCTGCACCGGGCCCAAGGCCGACACCTGCCTGAGCGGGGAGCAGGTCGCGGCGATCACGCGGTCCTATGGCGGGCCGCGCACCAAGGCCGGCCAGGCGATCTACAGCGATTGGGCCTGGGACGCCGGTATCGCCGCTCCCGGCTGGCGCCTGTGGAAGCTGGGCCTGGCCGACAAGGTGCCCAGCCTGAACGTGGTCCTGGGCGGCGCCTCGCTGGCGTCCGTCTTCACCACGCCGCCCACGCCCCTGCCGCCGGATCCGCAGACCCTGCTGCGGTGGCAGTTGTCCTTGGACATCGACCAGGTCGCGGCGCAGTTGACGGCCACCAACGCCACCTTTACCCGCTCCGCCTGGCAGGACGTGTCGGCGCGCTCCGCAGACCTGTCGGGGCTCAAGGCGCGGGGGGCCAAGCTGATGGTGCCGCACGGCGCCTCCGACCCCGTCTTCTCCATCAACGACACGCTGGCGTGGTGGCGGGAGGTCGACGCGCGCGAGGGAGGCAAGGCCGCCGCCTTCGTCCGCGTCTTCCCGGTGCCCGGCATGAACCACTGCACCGGTGGCCCCTCCACCAGCCATTATGACGCCTTCAGCGCGCTGGTCCGTTGGGTGGAACAGGGCCAGGCGCCAGATCGCATCCTGGCCAGTGCGGGCCCCGATACGCCCTGGCCCGGTCGCACACGGCCCCTCTGCCCCTATCCCAAGGTGGCGCGGTACAAGGGCAGCGGCGACCTGAACAGCGCCGACAGTTTCGAGTGCCAGTTATAAAATTTGCCCCTGATAAAACCTGATACCGGACGCCCCCGCCCATCCTGGCGGGGGCGTTCTCCTGTCGAGAGGACACGGTTCGCGATGCGGATGAAGGCGCCATTTCTGTGCATGATGATCACCGCCCTCCTGGCCTGGGGCCCAAGGGGGGCCGGCGCGCAAGAGGCCGTGGTGCCCGCCAAGGACCCGGACGCGCTGTTCACCAGCCCCGATCCGGTGCTGAACCGCAACAAGCAGGCCGCCTATCACATTGTGAAGGACCTGCTGGAGGCCGACCATTGGAACGAGGCGGACCGCTGGCTGACAGCGGAGTATCACCAGCATAATCCCCTGGTCGCGTCGGGGCGCGACAATGTCGTCACCTTCTTCACCAAGGTGCTGAAGCGCACCCCGAAGCCAGTGCCGGAGAAGATGGCGACGCCGGTGGTGGCCGTCCTGGCGGAAGGCGACCTGGTGACGGTGGTCTTCCCCCGCGTGCTGAAGGACCCCAAGGACCCGTCCAAAACCTATACGACCACCTGGTTCGACATGTGGCGCTTCAAGGACGGCAAGGCGGACGAGCATTGGGACCCCGCCAGCAAGGACATTCCCCCTGGCCCCTGACGCGGGACAAGCCGAACCCTCGACACCAAGAGCCCCGGATACCGTGACAGCCCCTCCCCGTGCATGAGGGAGGGGCTGCCTATGTTGGGCAAGTCGCCCGGCAGCCACGCCTTAGGATTGAATTGAAAGCGTCACAATAGATCATTTTTGATGCTATTGACCCTGGTCGACAGACGGCCACATCTTATGGGGGATTTTCTACTTGTGATAATCTTTTAAATAGAAGGCGACACCGCATGTCCAGCTCCCAAACCTTCATTATCGTTGGTGATTTTGGATCTGGCGGGGTCGACTGTGACGGTAAGACAGACACCGTCAGCGCAACCGCGGCGTTGGGCGTGGCGCAGGCCGCGACCTCCGCAATCCCGGCTGCTGATGGGAGCTTCATTATTTCCTTGGGCGACCAGGTTTACCAGCCTTGGTATTCCACAAACGAGACCCAATCCGCCACGCCGCAACAATACTGTGCCGCAATTGGAAACACTTACGGCTCTTACATTGACTACAGCAATGTCCCAAAGAGTTATCAAGGGTCAAAAGCTGGGACAACTATGAACTTCTACCCCGTCATCGGCGATCATGACTGGTGGAAACAACTACAACGCGGCTTGTCGGTCAATACGGTGACCGGCTCCATCGAAACCGTCTACGCGATGTCGCCGCCAAATTCAGCCGGCGAGCCAACGGACAATTATCAAAGTTATTTCTCGGGCCTGGGCTTGCCGGTCGGTGCACCGGGCGACGGCAGCAACGGCGAAAGCGCGTGCATCCGCTATTACGACCGGGTTCTCGCGGGTGGCCTGATCCACCTTTTCGTGCTGAGCAATGATCCGAACGAAGTGGCGCTTGGCACTTTGGAAACGGCGGCGTTCCAGCCCGGCGCGGCGGAGTTGAACCTGTCATCGCCTCAGATCACCTGGTTCAGGAAGGCTCTCTCAAACTCCACCGCGACGTGGAATATCGTGGCCATGCATGAGCCGCCCTACACCAATTCCGACTATCACCACGGTGGCGACGGCCACGCCCCTACCCAATATTTCCAGCTTGTGGATTTGGTGGCCGCATCAGTGGGCGTCACTGTCGATCTGGTTTTGGCCGGACACGTGCATTCATATGAACGCCTGCAAGGTGTGGATACGTCTGGCGGCCTGACGACCTATATCGTCAATGGCGCCGGCGGCGCGCCGGAGTCATTCGCGAAGTTCTTGTTACAAACGAATCCCGACATGCAGCCCCCGGCGGTCAGTCCCGTCCAGGTATCCGGCTATTACGGCTATCAACTTGCGACGGCGACCTCGTCTACCCTGACCCTCCAGTTTTACGGCTCACAGGACCCGGCCAATTGCCTGGGTGCGACTCCCCCTTCGCCTTGGACGCTTTTTGACAGTGTCATGATCGTGAAGCCGGATACGACCCTGACAGTGTCCGAAATCAATGCCGGGTCCTGTATCGGCCTTGTTGCCCAAGGCACCACGACCATCCAGACCGCCGGAACCGCGTCAACCTTGTCCCTGAATCTGTTTGGGCCGGGACGCGTCATCGTCTCCGGTGGCGGAACCCTGAGTTTCAAGAATCCCGTCGCCCCGAGCCCCTCCCCGACAAAGGGGGCATCGGCCGAACCCTACGCTTTTTACCCAATCCTCCCCTCCCTCTATACCGGAACGATCGCCGCGGGCAGCGGAACCACCATCGATTTCTACGGCGAGACGATAGGGGCCGATTCCTGATCCCTGATCCCTGATCCTTGATCATCCTCGGCGGGCGTGACCCGCCGTTAGGCGCCCCCCAGCCGCCCATATTGAAAAGCCCAGGACGTCCCCTAACGTCCTGGGCTTTCGCACGACCAGCACGCGCGGGCCTGCGCACATCCATTCGGCCCGGCGGCGTCCTGTGGGCCAATCCACTTCCCACAAAACTGCACAACGGCGGATCGTCGACACAAGCGCTGTGATTAAAAATATTTTTAAAATCTTGAAGCGCTATTTAATTTCTCAGGCGGTCGATCATGCCATCTAATCAATCCATCAGGAATGATGATGGCACCGAAAAAACGATAAAATTAACCGCCTGATCAAATAGAAAAGGCCGGGAATCAGGGCATCCATTTTTAATGGCTTCCTTCTATTTGGCTTTTTTTGGATGAGGATCGTGAAAATCCTGTTTCGCGATCAATAAAATCAACATTAGGGAGGGGTCTTTCGTGACCTTGACGAAGACGGGTGCGCCGGCGGCGCGCCGGCCGGCGCGCGTGCGCGCGCACCTACTGGGCATGACGGCCGTTTGCGCCTTGGTGGCCCTGGCCCCCGCTGGGGCTCGCGCCAGCGACGCCGATGAACTGCGCAAGCTGCGCCAACAAATGCAGGAGGCCCAGGCCCAGATGGCGGCGCAGGCCAAGGCCATGCAGGCGATGCAGGATCGTCTGAACACGCTGGAGGCGCAGCAGACCCAGACGGCGGGCCAGACCGCCGCCAGCACCCAGACAGCGGCACAAGCCGCCCAGCAGGCGCAGGCCGCGCAATCGGCGGCGCAGGCGGCCCAGAGGGTGGCGGATGACGCCGCCCATCCCAAGCTGCCCAAGGACGGCAGCCTGACCTTCTATGGCATCACGCTGTACGGCACCGTGGACATGGGCTTCTCATACCAGTCCCATGGCGCGCCGCTCAGCCCCTATTACCCGCCGGGGCTGGATTATCTGGTCAGCAAGAACGGCAACAAGGGCATCGCCTCGCTGGCCCCTAACGGGCTCAGCCAATCCAAGGTGGGCCTGCGCGGGGCGGAGGAGTTCGCCGACGGCTGGTCCGCCCTGTTCAAGGTCGAGACGGGCTTCAATCCCCAGTCGGGCCAGTTGGCCGACGGGCCCCGGTCCATGGCCGCCAACAACGGCCTGGCGCTGACCAAGCAGACGGCGAACGGCGATTCCAGCCACGCCGGCCAGGCCTTCAACCGCGCCGCTTATGTGGGGGTCAGTTCCCGGGAGTGGGGTACCGTCACCGTCGGCCGCCAGAACACCCTCCTGGCCGACAACATCTTCGCCTATGATCCCCAGCAGGCCTCCTACGCCTTTTCCGTTATCGGCTTCTCCGGCCTGACGGGCGGCGGGGGCAGTACGGAGGATTTCCGCCTCGACAACACCGTCAAGTACACGAACCAGTTCGGCCCCCTGCGGGTCGGCGCGCTGTACCAGTTTGGCGAGGACAATGGCGGCATGCACGGCAACGCCCTGCAACTGGACGCGGGCGCCGATATCGGCGGCCTGTCCTTCGATGCCACCTACGCGCAAAAGCAGGACATGGTGTCGGCCGGCGGCCTGACCGCGGCGCAGATGACGCAGGCGACGGCGCTGGGTTACAACCCCGGCAATTCCCTGGCGGCCACCATTTCCGACAACACCTCGTACGCGCTGATGGGCTCGTACACGCTGGACCCGCAGTGGAAGCTGTTCGCGGGGTATGAGTACATCGACTTCGCCAATCCCTCCGTGCCCTTGCGGGCCGGGTCGACCGACATCGGCGGCTATACCCTGGCCTTCGTGAACAACAACGCCTTCGTCCACGACAAGATCATCCAGGTCGCCTGGGCCGGTGCCCGCTATGCCGTCACGCCCAAGGTGGATTTGTCGGCGGGCTACTACCACTATGGCCAGAACAGCTTCGGGGCCAAGAGCTGCGCCGACGCCAGCGCCGCCACCTGCTCGGGCACGCTCAACGCCTATTCCCTGGTGGCGGATTACCGCTTCGCCCGCCGCTTCGACGCCTATCTGGGCGTCATGTACTCCGAGGTCGCGGGCGGCCTGGCGGCCGGCTACCTGCACACCGACAACATCTCGCCCACGACGGGGGTGCGCTTCAACTTCTAACGCCGGCTTTACAAGAGCGTACAGGGACCGATGCGGGCGGCGGAGGCCGCCGCCCGCGAACCGGCGCCTCAGTAGCGGTCCTCATCGATCCGCTTGTCCATGATGGCGTGCTCCACGGCGTGGCGCGCCTCTTCCAGGTGATGGAAGGCGGCATTGCGCCAGCCCGCGGCGTTCGGATTGTCCTCTTCGGACCGCAGGTCGCGCTCGGCGGAGGCGATCAGATCCCGCGCCTTGCTCAGGCGGCCGCGGTGATTGATGTTGGCGTCGATGGGCGGGTTCCAGTTGGGGTCCTTGCCATCGTCGTAGCTGGCGTGGCGGAGCTCGCCAATCGCACCGTTCACATGATCGATGGCGAAGAACTGGTCGCGCACCACGTTGTATTCCGCCGGACGGTCCAGCAGGGCGCGGGCCAGGCGCAGGTCCGACAGGGCATGCAGATAGGCGGGGTGGGCTGGTTGCGCATGCGCCGGACCGGGGACGGTGGCGCAGGCCGAGGCGGCCATCAGGACCAGGGCGGCGCCCAGGGCTTTCACATGCTTCATGATATAGTGCTCCTTCCTTCCAAACGGCGGTTAGCCCCGGGTGGGGTCCGCCTGTCGTTCGCCCACCCACGGTCGGGGCGGATTGGAGCCTAAATGGGGCGCGATGGCGGCGTGTCCACGGCGGCGTCCGCGCCAAAACCGCGCACCCCGGGGTCCGCCCCGGGCGGGACGACTCCGCCGGAAATCCGGACAACCACCTGATATTATTTACATTTTAGCCCTATCGGATCGTTTCCACGCGGGCCGCCAAAGCCATGGGCCGGCGACGGGACGCCTCATTCCCGCCGTATCACCGGACGAGAACCGTTCCGCGAACGATCAACATGAGGTGCCCGGCACCATGGAAAGCACCGTATTATTGGGCAGCCTGTCGGGGCTGATGAGCGCCTACAACCTGTCCCAGGGGCAGTTGGGCTGGTCCATGCTGCTGGCCCTGAAGCAGACCTTGGACCAGCGCCTGGCGCCGGATGCCCTGAGGGCCAAGAGGATGGACATGCCGGACGACGACAGCCCCGCCGTCCTGTCCTGACCCATCCTGTCCTGCCCCGTCAGGCCGTCAGGCGGCGGCCAGCGCTGGCCTTTTCCCACAGCAGGGGGGCCGGCCGCCAGAACTGCCCCTGATACCCGTCCAGGAAGCCTTCCATCAGGCGCAGCACGTTCTCCAGCCCAAGGCTGTCGGCATGGTACATGGGGCCGCCCTTGTGAGCCGGGAAGCCATAGCCGTTGAGATAGACGACATCGATGTCCGACGCCCGCTGCGCGATCCCCTCCCCCAGCAGGGCCGCCCCTTCGTTGGCCAGCGCCAGCAGGCAGCGGGCCACGATCTCCTCATCCCCGATGACGCGGGGCGGCAGGCCTAAATCCCGAGCCACCTCCTTGGCGTGGGCCTGGGCCAAGGCGTCGATTTCCGGGTCCGTCTCCCGCGCGCGGGTGGCGGGGTCGTACTGGTAATAGCCCTTGCCCGTCTTCTGGCCATAGCGGCCCAAAGCGCAGATCTTGTCCGGGAAGGTGGAATAGGGCCGGTCATCCCCCGCCGCCTGGCGCCCGGCCCGGATGGCGCGGCCGATGTCGTTGCCCGCCAGATCCATCATGGCGAACGGCCCCATGGCCATGCCCCAGCGTTCTAGCGCGCCATCCACATGCCAGGGCAGCACCCCCTCATCCACCAGGAAATAGGCCTGCCGCAGGTACTCCTCCACCATGCGGTTGCCGATGAAGCCGTTGCAGACGCCGGCGACCACCCCGACCTTGCCCAGCTTGCGCGCCAGCGCCATGGCCGTGGCCAGCACCTCGGGCGCCGTCTCGGCCCCCCGCACCACCTCCAGCAGGCGCATCACCGGCGCCGGGCTGAAGAAATGCAGACCCACCACCTGCCCCGGCCGGCCGGTGACGGCGGCGATGGCGTCCAGGTCCAGGGTGGAGGTGTTGCTGGCCAGGATGGTGTCCGGCCCACAGACCTTGTCCAGGGTGCGAAAAATGTCCTGCTTGACCCCCATGTCCTCGAACGCCGCCTCGATCACCAGGTCCACGGCCGCGGCGGCGGCCAGATCGGTGGCGGTATGCAGGCGGCCCAGGCGGCGGTCCCGCTCCGCCTCGTCCAGGCGGCCCTTGGCCAGGGCGGCGTCATAGCCCTTGGTGATGCCGGCCAAGCCCTTGCGCACCGAGGCCTCGTCCCGGTCCAGCAGGATGACCTCCAGCCCGGCGTTGGCCGCCACGGTGGCGATGCCCGCCCCCATGGTGCCGGCGCCGATCACGGCCACGCGCTGAACGCTGCGGGGCTGGACATCCGGGGCCAGGCCCTCGATGCGGGCGGCCCGGCGTTCCGCGAAAAAGGCATATTGCAGCGCCTTGGATTCCGGCGTCACCACCAGGTCGCGGAACAGGGCGAATTCCCGCTGCAGGCCCTGGTTGAAGGGCAGCTCCACGGCCGCCCGCACCGCCTCGATGCAGGCCAGCGGAGCGGGCAGCGGGCGCTTCAGGCCGTCAACCTGGCGCTGGAACCAGTCGGCCCCGGCATCCGTCGGCAACTCGGCCCGGCGCAAGGACAGGCGCGGCTTGGCGCCGTCGCGCGCCGCCTGCCGGGCCACGGCGACGGCGTCCTCGATCAGGTCGCCCTCGGACAGCGTGGCCAGCCCCAGCCGGGCCGCCGTGGGCGCGTTCACCGGCATGCCGGACAGGATCATGTCCAGCGCCGCCTTGACCCCAATGGCGCGCGGCAGGCGCTGGGTGCCACCGGCCCCCGGCAGGATGCCCAGCTTCACCTCTGGCAGACCCAGGCTGGCGTTGGCCGCGACCACCCGGTAATGACAGCCCAAGGCCACCTCCAGCCCGCCGCCCAGGCAGGTGCCGGCGATGGCGGCCACCACTGGCTTGGCCGCCTGGTCCAGGTCGATGATCAAGTCGGGCAGGGTGGGCACGGCCGTGGCCCCGCCCCGCGTGCCGGAGGCGAATTCCTCGATATCCGCGCCCGCCGAGAAATGGCGCGTGCCGCCAGTCAACACCACGGCCTCCACATCCGGCCGGGTCATGACCATGGCCATCGCCGCGCGCAGGTCGCGGCGCAGCGCCAGGTCGAAGCTGTTGACGGGCGGTCGGTTCAGGGTGAGGACGGCGACGCCGTCCCTGATGTCGATCTGCACCGGCATGGCGTGACGCTCCTTGGTTCCCGGGGAAGTGGCTCAGACGGACTCGATCAGGGCGGCGATCCCCTGCCCGCCCCCGATGCACATGGTAACCAGGGCACGGCCCCCGCCGATACGGCGCAGTTCGTAAACCGCCTTAACCAAATTGATGGCGCCCGTGGCGCCCACCGGATGGCCCAGGGAAATGCCGCTGCCATTCGGGTTCACCCTGTCAGGGTCGAAGCCCAGGTCCCGCGCGACGGCGCAGGCCTGGGCGGCGAACGCCTCGTTGGATTCGATGACCGCCAGGTCGGCCACTGACAGGCCGGTGCGGGCCAGCAGCCGGCGCGTCGCCGGGATGGGACCCAGGCCCATGAAGGCCGGCTCGACGCCGGCATGAGCATAGCCCACCAGCCGGGCCAACGGCGCCAGGCCCAGGCGCCGCACCGCCTCCCCCGACGCCAGCACCAGGGCCGCCGCGCCATCGTTGATGCCGGAGGCGTTGCCGGCGGTGACCGTGCCGTCCTTGCGGAAGACGGTCCGCAACTTGGCCAGGTCCGCAGCCGTGAGGTCGGGGCGCACATGCTCGTCGGTGGCGAAGGACACCGTCTGGCGCTTCACCGTCACCTCGACGGGCAGGATCTGCTCGGTGAAGCGCCCCTCCGCCTGGGCGCGGGCCGCGCGGCGGTGACTTTCCAAGGCCAGGGCGTCCTGCTCGTCACGGCTTATGCCGTAACGCTCGGCCACGTTCTCCGCCGTGACGCCCATCAGGCTGCGGTCGAAGGGGTCGGACAAGGTGCCGTTCAGCGCATCCACCACCCGGGCGTCGCCCATCTTGCTGCCCCAGCGGGCATCGGGCAGCAGGTAGGGCGCGCGGCTCATGCTCTCCGCCCCGCCGGCCACCGCCAGGTCGCAGTCGCCCAGCAGGATGCCTTGCGCCGCCGACACCACCGCCTGCAGGCCGGAACCACAGAGCCGGTTGACGGTCAGGGCCGGGACCTCGACCGGCAATCCGGCGCCAATGCCCGCCACGCGGGCAAGGTAGGCGTCGCGCGGCTCGGTCGGGATGACCTGGCCGAAGACGACATGGCCCACGGCCTCATTGGCGACACCGGCGCGGTCCAGCGCCGCGCGGGCGACCTTGGCCGCCAGGTCACCCGGCGTCAGATCCTTCAACGCGCCGCCGAAATCGCCGATGGCGGTGCGCACGCCGGAAACGATGTAGACCTCGGTCATGGTGCTGATCCTGTCTGCGGGGGGCGGGTTAGAAGGCGGCGGGGTCGATGGTTTGGGTCAGGTCGCTGCGCCGGCCGACGATGCCCAGCCAGACATCAATGCGTGGCACCTCGGTCTCGAAGAAGAAGCGGCAGGCGGCCAGCTTGCCGGAACGGAAGGCGGCCTCCTCCGCGTCGGGAGCCACGTCCAGGGTGCCGGCCACCACCGCCTGATCCAGCCATTGCCAGGCCACCACGGCATGGCCGAAGGCGGACAGGAAGCTCGTCGCCTGCGCCAGGCTGGCGGCATCGTCGCCGGCGGCCTTCAGGTGGCCCACCAGGGCGCCGATGCGGGCCCACGTCACCTCCAGCGCATGGGCGAAATCGGCCAGGGCGGGCAGCCGCCGGGCCCGTTCCACCGTGGCCTGCACCCGGCGGCGCAATATGGCCAGCGAGGCGCCATCGTCGCGCAGGGTCTTGCGTCCCATGAGGTCCAGGCCCTGGATGCCGGTCGTCCCCTCGTGGATGGGGTTCAGGCGGTTGTCGCGGTACAGCTGTTCCACATCGAAGTCGCGGGTGTAGCCGTACCCGCCATGCACCTGGATGGCCAGGTCGTTGGCCGCCAGGCCCCATTCCGCCGGCCAGGTCTTGGCGACAGGCGTCAACAACCCCAGGAGGCTGCCGGCTTCGGTCCGCCCCTCGGCCGGGCCATGCCGTTCCTCATCCACCAGGCGGGCGCAGTACAGCACCAGGGCCAGCGCCCCCTCGGCATAGGCCTTCTGCGCCAGCAGCAGGCGGCGCACATCGGGATGGTCGATGATGGCGACGGGGCCGCCCGTCGCCCCTTTCTGGGCCGCCAGCGGCCGGCCCTGACGCCGGTCGCGGGCATAATCCACCGCCAGGCGATAGCCGCGATAACCCAGCATGGCGGCACCCAGGCCGACGGAGATGCGGGCGCTGTTCATCATCTGGAACATGATGGGCAGGCCCTGGCCCACCCCACCGACGCGATAGCCCACGGCGCCCGCCTCGCCCCCCGGCCGGTGGTGCGCCCCCTCGCCGAAGTTCAGCAGGCAGTTGGCGGTGCCGCGATAGCCCATCTTATGGTTGAGGCCGGCCACCACCACGTCGTTGCGCTGGCCGGCGAAGGCCGACCCATCCACCAGCACCTTGGGCACGACGAACAGGCTGATACCCTGGGTGCCGGGGATCAGCTTGCCATCGGGGCCCGGCACCTTGGCCAGCACCAGATGGACGATGTTCTCGCTGGCGTCCTGGTCGCCGCCGGAGATCCACATCTTGTTGCCGAACAGGCGATAGCGGGGGCCCAGTTCATCGCTGCCATCGGGCACGGCCCGGGTGGCGATGTCGGCCAGCGACGACCCCGCCTGGGGCTCGGACAGGCACATGGTGCCGAAGTAGCGACCCTGGATCTCCGGCAGGGCGCAGGCCCGCACCAGCGCGGCACCGGCGTAGCGCACCAGCAGCTCGGCATTGCCCATGGTCAGCATGGGATAGGCGGCGGTCGCCACGTTGGCGGCCATGAACTGCGCCATGGCGGCGCTATAGGCCAGGTGGGGCAGCTGCAGGCCCCCCACCTCGGCATCGAAGGGGGCGGCGAACATGCCGATCTCGGCGTAGGCCGCCAGCGCCTGGCGGATGGCGGGCAGGATGCGCACCTGCCCGTCCACCAAATGAGGCTCATGCTGGTCGGCCGCCTTGTAGTGCGGCAGGAAGGTGTCGGCCGCCACGCGGCCGGCGATGTCCAGCATGGCGTCCACGGTTTCGCGGCCATGGTCCTGGAAATGCGGATAGGCCAGCAGCCCCTCCAGGGACAGCCAGTCGTGCAGCAGGAAGCCAAGGTCGCGGGCGCGCACCGGGGGCGTGGTCATCGTCGTCGTCCCTTCCCTCGCCGTGCTCAGATGACGCTGACGCCGCCGTCCACCGCCAGGATCTGGCCGGTGATGTGCCCGCCGGCGGGCGATGCCAGCAGCAGGGCCGCCCCCTTCAGGTCCTGGTCGTTGCCCAGCTTGCCCAGGGGGGTGCCGTCCACCAGGTCGGCCTCATGCTTGGCCAGGGTGCCGCGCGTCATCTTGGACGGGAAGAAGCCGGGCGCCAGGGCATTGACATTGATGCCAAGGGGCCCCCACTCCGCCGCCAGCACGCGGGTCATGTTGACCAGCGCGCCCTTGGTGGTGCCATAGGCGACCGTGCCCATCATGCGCGGGTGGTGCCCCTGCATACCGGCGATGGAGGCGACGTTGACGATGCGCCCCCGCTTCAGGGGCAGCATGGCGGCCCGCGCAACCGCCTGGGTCAGGAAAAAGACGGCGTTCAGGTTCAGGTCCACCACCTTGGCCCACTGTTCCGGCGTGTGGTCCTGCGCCGGGGCGCCCCAGGTGGTGCCGGCATTGTTGACCAGCACGTCGATGCGCCCGTGATCTGCCATCACCTTGTCCACCAGCGGGGCCATGGCCTCCTGCCGGCTGAGGTCGGCGGGGATGGCGCTGGCGGCGATACCCTGCCCCGCCAGGTGGGCGACGGCGGACGCCAGTTCATCGGCCTTACGCGCCACCAGCACGGGATGGGCACCGAACTCGCCCAGGGCCTCCGCGATCTGAAGGCCCAGGCCGCGCGACCCGCCGGTGATCAGGGCGACCTGGCCCGTGAGGTCGAAAAGGCGATGCAGGGCATCCGTCTTGGCGGCAGCGGACATGATGGGCGTTTCCTCCTGTCGTCGGCGCGTTCCGGATGCGTTGCCGGCGCCGGGTTCTCCCCCGCGCCGGTACCCTCGGCAACCAGCGCGCGGCGAAACTGTATGTCATTGTTCGTTTGTTGGACAATTGAAATATCGCGCTGAAAACGCGAGACTAATTCCGGCGGGCGCCGGCGTGTGCTAAAGCGCCGGCCGGCGACGGGGGCTGCAGTCCACTGCCGCCTGGGTTTTCATCGGCGCTCAGGACAGTTTCGGTCCTGGACGGGGTTGCGGGCAAAGGGGCATTCGGCGCATGGCGTTCGCACGGCTGGCTATCCTGCCCACCTATAAGGTGGTCAGCGACACCATAGAGCGGGAGATCCTGGCCGGCCGGCTGGCCGCCGGCGACATCCTGCCAACCGAGACGGAATTGGCCGACCAGTTCGGCGTGACCCGCCACACAGTGCGGGAGGGCATCCGCATCCTGGAACAGAGCGGGCTGGTGCGGCGGGAAGCGGGACGCCGCCTTTATGTGGCCGAGCCCCATTACGGCGACCTGGCGCCGCGCCTGTCCCGCGCCATGGTGATGCAGCGCGTCACCTTCCGCGAGTTGTGGGAGGTGTCCATGGACCTGGAGCCCAGCACCGCCGCCCATGCCGCCACCCGCATCGACGCCGGCAGGCTGGCCCAGTTGCGCGCCAATGTGGAAGCGACGGAGCAGGCGGTCGCCGCCGGCGCCTCCGTCATCCCCCTGGACGTCGCCTTCCACATCCTGGTGGCGGAGGCGGCGGGCAACCGCGCCCTGCTGCTGGCGCGGGAACCGGTGACGCAGCTGTTCTATCCCGCGCTGGAACGATTGTTCCGCCATCCCAAAACGGCGGAGGTCGGCCCCCGTCGCCTGGTGGAGGCGCACCGCCGCATCGTCGAGGCCCTGTCCGACGGCGACGCGGGGGTGGCGCGGGAGTGGATGCGCAAGCACATGGTGGATTTCCGCCGGGGCTACGACACCGCCGGCCTGGACCTGGACGACGCCCTGGAAGCCACAGCCGCCCCGCCGGCGCCGGCCCCCTCCCGACGCTGATTCACCACCTTGCGGCGAGACATCTCGCCATTTCGCGCACGCAGCAATTGTGGACTCAACCCCGATCCGGGCCATTAAGAAGCCGCTAACCATAAACCGTTGGTGGTGCAGGGGAATTCCGAATCGGTGGCGACAATGCGCCCGATGGTGGCCGCCCCCGTCCCCCTTAACCACGCGCAATGCCCGAGGCAGGGACACGGCAGGCTTACGCCGTACGCATGCCACAGGATGGCAAACCAGTTTCTGGCACGACCATTCGCCGGAAGAATCATAAAAGTACGTTTTAATACAATACGCTAGTCTAGTTTGCGCCGCTCGCGCCCGCGCATACGCGGACAGGGAGGCCGCGCGCCCTTGGACCAATTGTCCAATCCCCCCTACACAATGAACTCGATAAATGACGCGGCGAAGGTCTAGTTCTTTTGCAGTGCGGAACCTCACACGGCGGTGCCAGGTGGTACGCCTTGCGTAGGGGCCATCCGGGCCTTCGGACGCAAGCGACGCCACAACCCAGGCGCGCCGCCGGCGAGACGCTCAAAAATTAGAATCATGAGTTGACGATCCCATCACGGCTTTACGTGGACAGAATGACTGCGACCCTTAGAATTTTGCGGAACCTTCGCGGCCGCACAAAATCCCTGGCGGCACTCATGGCCGCAGCCCCCCTGCTCAGCGGCTGCGACATGGCCCTGCTGGACCCGGCGGGCCCCATTGGTGCCGAGGAAAAGTCGATCATCATCCTGGCCACGTGCCTGATGCTCATCGTCGTCATCCCCGTCATCGCCATGGTCTTCCTGTTCGCCTGGCGCTACCGCGCCTCGAACAAGAACGCGACCTTCAAGCCGGAGTGGGATCACTCCTCCAAGATCGAGGTGGCGGTGTGGGGCATCCCCTGCGTCATCATCGCCATCCTGGCCTATGTCACCTGGGTGTCCTCGCACACGCTGGAGCCCAGCCGGGAACTGGTGTCGGACAAGAAGGCCGTCGAGGTCGAGGTGGTCTCGATGGACTGGAAATGGCTGTTCATCTACCCCGACCTGAACGTCGCCTCGGTGAATGAGCTGGCCTTCCCCGCCGGCACCCCGGTGCATTTCAAGCTGACCTCGGCCACGGTGATGAACTCCTTCTTCATCCCGCGCCTGGGCAGCCAGATCTACACCATGCCCGGCATGGAGACGAAGCTGAGCCTGGTGGCCGACGCCGCCGGCGACTTCGACGGCCTGTCCGCCAACTACAGCGGCGGCGGCTTCTCAGACATGCATTTCGTGGCGCACGCCATGACCGACGAGGCCTTCGCCCAGTGGGTGGAGAAGGCGCGCGCCGGCGAAGGCAAGCTGACGATGGCCAAGTACCGGGAGCTCGCCAAGCCCAGCGAGAAGGACCCGGTGACCTATTACAGCGAGGTCGAGCCCACGCTCTACCACGACATTCTCAACAAGTGCTCGGACGGTTCCACCTGCATGGACGCCGCGGTCAGCCTGGCGATGGCCAAGGAAGTGGCCGGCGGCGACGTGCAGCTGTGCAATCCCGCCAAGCCGAGGGGTTAATCCATGTTCGGTAAACTGACTCTCGAGGCCATTCCTTACCACGAGCCCATCATCATGGGCGCCGTGGCGATGATGGTCCTGGGCGGTGCCGCCCTGGTGGCGGGCATCACCTTCTTCCGCCTGTGGGGCCCGCTGTGGTCCAAGTGGCTGACCTCGGTCGACCACAAGAACATCGGCATCATGTACATCATCCTGGCGCTGGTCATGCTGCTGCGTGGCTTCGCCGACGCGGTGATGATGCGCACCCAGCAGGCGCTGGCCTCCACCGGCGGCGCCGGTCCCCTGCCGCCCGAGCACTTCGACCAGGTCTTCACCGCCCACGGCGTCATCATGATCTTCTTCATGGCGATGCCCTTCATGGTCGGCCTGATGAACATCGTCGTGCCGCTGCAGATCGGCGCGCGCGACGTGGCGTTCCCCTACCTGAACAACCTCAGCTTCTGGCTGACGGCCGCGGGCGCCCTGCTGATCAACATTTCGCTGGCGGTGGGTGAGTTCGCCCGCACCGGCTGGCTGGCCTACCCGCCGCTGTCGGAGCTGCAGTACAGCCCCGGTGTCGGCGTCGACTACTATCTGTGGGCCCTGCAGATCTCGGGCGTCGGCACCCTTCTGGCGGGCGTGAACATGATCACGACCATCCTGAAGATGCGGGCGCCGGGCATGACGCTGATGCGCATGCCGATCTTCACCTGGACCACGCTCTGCTCCAACATGCTGATCGTGGCGGCCTTCCCCATCCTGACGGCCACGCTGGCGATGCTGTCGCTGGACCGTTACCTGGGCATGCACTTCTTCACCAACGACGGTGGCGGCAACGCCATGATGTACGTGAACCTCATCTGGGCCTGGGGCCATCCTGAGGTGTACATCCTGGTCCTGCCGGCCTTCGGCATCTTCTCCGAAGTCATCTCCACCTTCTCGTCCAAGAAGCTGTTCGGCTACACCTCGATGGTCTACGCCACGGTCTGCATCACCGTGCTGTCGTTCATCGTGTGGCTGCACCACTTCTTCACCATGGGCGCCGGCGCCAACGTGAATGCCTTCTTCGGCATTTCCACGATGATCATCTCCATCCCCACCGGCGCCAAGATCTTCAACTGGCTGTTCACCATGTACCGCGGCCGGGTGCAGTTCACCGTTCCGGTGCTGTGGACCCTGGGCTTCATGGTCACCTTCGTCATCGGCGGCATGACCGGCGTTCTGATGGCGGTGCCCGCGGCCGACTTCGTCCTGCACAACAGCCTGTTCCTGATCGCCCACTTCCACAATGTCATCATCGGCGGCGTGCTGTTCGGCTACCTGGCCGGCTTCACCTACTGGTTCCCCAAGGCCTTCGGCTTCAAACTGAACGAGACCCTGGGCAAGGTGTCGTTCTGGTGCTGGCTGGTCGGCTTCTACCTGGCCTTCATGCCCCTGTACGCCCTGGGCCTGATGGGCATGACCCGCCGCATGAACCACGTCGACAACGTCGTCTGGCACAACTACCTGCTGGTGGCGGCCCTGGGTGCGGCGATCATCGCCTGCGGCATCGGCGCCTTCGTCCTGCAGATCCTGGTCAGCGTGCTGAACCGCAAGGCGCTGCGCGACCTGACCGGCGACCCGTGGAACGGCCGTACGCTGGAGTGGGCCACCTCTTCCCCGCCGGCCTTCTACAACTTCCCGCAGACGCCCGTGGTCACCGCCCGCGACGCCTTCTGGGAGCAGAAGCAGGCCACCGGCGCCGGCCTGCAGCCGCTGCCCGCCTACGGCAAGATCCACATGCCCCACAACACGGGCACGGGCGTCATCCTCGGCGGCTTCATCGCCGTCCTGGGCTTCGCGCTGATCTGGCACATCTGGTGGCTGGTGGTCGCCGCGTTCGCCGCCGCCGTCGCGGTCGGCATCGGCCACACCTTCAACGAGAACCGGGACTACTACGTCCCCTCCGAGACGGTGGCCGAGACTGAGCGCAAGTACTTCAAGCAACTGACGTCGCAGGTCTAAGACGATGAGCAACGCACATTCCGTCGCGGCCGCCGACGCGGCCCTGCTTCACGGCGTGGAGGCTCATGACGAGCACCACGACGACGGGTCCAAGACCACGCTGGGGTTCTGGATCTACCTGATGAGCGACTGCATCCTGTTCGCCGCCGTGTTCGCGGCGTTCGCGGTGCTGCGCGGACAGACGGCCGGCGGGCCGGACGCCAAGGAGCTGTTCAGCCTGCCCTACGTGGCCGGTGAAACCGCCTTCCTGCTGGTGTCCAGCTTCACCTACGGCATGGCCATGATCGCCGCCGAGAAGCAGAAGCAGTCGGCCACCCTGCGGTGGCTGGGTGTCACCCTGCTGCTGGGCCTGGGCTTCATGTTCATGGAACTGCATGAGTTCGCCGAGTTGATCGGCGAGGGTGCGGGCCCCGACCGGTCGGCCTTCCTGTCGTCGTTCTTCACCCTGGTCGGCACCCACGGCCTGCACGTCCTGTCCGGCATGGTCTGGATGGTGACGCTGATCGCCCACGTGTTGCGCCGTGGCCTGACCCACGCCAACATCGTCCGCCTGACCTGCCTCAGCCTGTTCTGGCACTTCCTGGACATCGTCTGGATCGGCGTGTTCACCATCGTCTACCTGTCGGGAGTGGCCGCGTGATGGCTACCGCACACACCACTGCTCACGGCCATGATCATGGCCACCATGGCGCCCATCACGGCGAAGGCGCTCACGGCAGCGTGAAGTCCTACATCGTCGGCTTCGTCCTGTCGGTCATCCTGACCGCCATCCCCTTCGGCCTGGTCATGTCCGGCGCCCTGCCGGCCGGGACCGCCATCCCGGTGTGCTTCGGTCTGGGCATCGTCCAGATCATTGTGCATCTGGTTTACTTCCTGCACATGAACAGCTCGTCGGCCCGTTCCTGGAACATGGCCGCCTTCCTGTTCACGCTGCTGATCGTCGCCATCCTGGTGGTCGGTTCCTGGTGGGTCATGCTGCACCTGAACGCCAACATGATGCCGGGCGCCATGCCCATGGAGTAAGGCGTCTTCCCGGGGGGAGGGGTGGGTCACCATCCCTCCCCCCGGGGTCGCTTCCCCCCGTACCGCCATTGACCATCGTCAGGGCGACCACGAGACCACCCCGGCCCCTGCGGCGGGATGGCCCCGTGGTCGCCTTCGTCATTGCCGGCCCCCCGTTGAACCGTTAGTCCTACCGGAAAAGACATCCGTCACCCGGGGAGGACTAGGGACAGGATGGAAGAGATTTCGATCCAGGACTCGACCAACAAGAAGAACCTGCTGCTTCTTGTCACCCTGCGATGGCTGGCGGTCGGCGGCCAGGTGGCGACCGTCACCATGGCCCAGGCTTGGTTCGACATCGACCTGCCGCTGATCCCCATGGTCGGGGTCATCCTGTTCCTGGTGCTGCTGAACCTGATCAGCCTGTACCGCAGCCGCACCTGCACCACCGTCACCAATGCCGAGCTGTTCCTGGCCATGCTGCTGGACGTGGCCGCCCTCACAGTGCAGCTGTACCTGAGCGGGGGCGCCACCAACCCCTTCATCTCCCTGTTCCTGCTGCAGGTCATCCTGGGCGCCGTGCTGCTGCAACCGGCCCTGACCTGGACCCTGGTGGGCCTGACCAGCGCCTGCTTCGTCGGGCTGACGGCCTATCACCGCGACATCGCCCTGTTCTCCCAAGGGCTGGCCTCCGCCGGGGGCGCGTGGCCCCGGGTGTTCGACCTGTACCTGGCGGGCACCTTCATCTGTTTCCTGCTGGCCTCGGTGCTGGCGGTCAGCTTCGTCACCCGCATCAACGGCAACCTGCGCCAGCGCGACGCCCGCCTGTCCGACCTGCGGCAAAAGTCGGTGGAGGAGGACCACATCGTGCGCATGGGCCTGCTGGCCTCGGGGGCCGCGCATGAGTTGGGCACGCCGCTGGCCACCCTGTCAGTCATCCTGAACGACTGGCAGCACATGCCCGCCAACACGCGGGACGCCGAACTGCTGGACGACGTGACCGAAATGCAGGCGGCACTGGCCCGCTGCAAGGAGATCGTGTCGCGCATCCTGCTGACGGCGGGGGAGGCGCGCGGCGAAGGGGCGGCGCGCACCACGCTGGTGCGCTTCCTGGACACCGTGGTGGCCGACTGGCGCCAGGCCCACGCCGACCGGGCCATCGACTACACCAACCACATCACCGACGATGTGGCCATCGTGTCAGACACGGCCATCAAGCAAAGCCTGTTCAACATCTTCGACAACGCGCTGGAGGCCAGCCCCGCCTGGGTCGGCATCGACGTGGCCTGCCATGACGGCGTGCTGACCGTGACGGTGCAGGACCGGGGCCCCGGCTTCGCACCCGACATCCTGGCGCGCTTCGGCAAGCCTTACCAGTCCACCAAGAACAAACCTGGCCGTGGTCTTGGCCTCTTCCTTACGGTCAATGTGGCGCGCAAACTGGGTGGGCGGGTAACCGCCGACAACAACCCAGCCGGTGGCGCCACCGTGGAACTGCGCCTGCCCATCGACTCACTAATAATCCCGGATGGGGCGATCGAGGATGCCGATGACGGACGATAACCTTATTGCCGACGATGACGCCCCCGTCCTGCTGATCGTGGAGGACGACCCCTCCTTCGGCCGCGCCTTGAAACGGTCGTTCGAGCGGCGGGGCTATCATGTGGTCAGCTGCGACCGGGCGGAGGCCCTGCCCGACCTGCTGACCAACGAGGCCCCGGATTTCGCCGTGGTGGATCTGAAGCTGGCCGGCGCGTCGGGGCTGGAGTGCGTGAAGATCCTGCACGCCCACGATCCTGAGATGAAGATCGTGGTGCTGACCGGCTTCGCCAGCATCGCCACGGCGGTCGAGGCCATCAAGCTCGGCGCCTGCCATTACCTGGCCAAGCCGTCCAACACTGACGATATCGAGGCCGCCTTTGGCCGCACCGAGGGTGACACCGGCGTCAGCCTCAGCAGCCGCACCACATCCATCAAGACGCTGGAATGGGAACGCATCCATGAGACGCTGGCCGACACCGGCTTCAACGTCTCCGAAGCCGCCCGCCGCCTGGGCATGCACCGCCGCACCCTGGCCCGCAAGCTGGCCAAGCAACGGGTGAATTGAGGCAACCGGTTTTTGGTTGACGCCACAACCTTCCGGGCTGGAAATGGCCTGACCAAAAATCGGGAGGGGTCCGGGGGGTCATGAATCTGTTCAGCCTGGCGGGCAAGCGCGCGCTCATCACCGGTTCGACCCGGGGCCTGGGACACGCCATCGCCCTGGAAATGGCCCGCGCCGGCGCGCGGGTGGCGATCTCCAGCGAGGTGGCCGACGATTGCGCGCGGGTGGCGGCGGCGTTCCAGGATGACGGCCTGGCGGCCCTGCCCCTTCCCTGCGACGTCGGCGATGACGCGGCCCTGGACCGCCTGGCGGAGGGTGTCGAGGCCCAAATGGGCGGCGTCGATATCCTGGTGTGCAACGCCGGCCTGAACCTGCACAACGGCCCCAGCGCCACCACGTCGGACGATGCCTATGACCGCATCATGGCCATCAACCTGCGCAGCGCCTTCCGCCTGTGCAACCGCCTGGTGCCGCCCATGGCCGCGCGGGGCGGTGGGGCCGTGATCCTGATGTCCAGCCTGTCCGGCCTGCGGGGCAACCGCAGCCTGGGCGTCTATTCCCTGACCAAGGCGGCCCTGGCGCAGATGGCGCGCAACATGGCGGTGGAATATGGCCCCGGCAACGTGCGGGTCAACGCCATCTCCCCCGGGCTGATCGACACCGACCTGGCGGCGGTTTTCAAGGCTGACCCGGCCCGGCTGGAAAAGCGCTTGGCGCAGACACCCCTGCGGCGCATGGGCACCCCACGGGAGGTGGCGGGCACGGCGGTCTATCTGGCGTCGGCCGCCGGTGCCTTCGTGACCGGCCATAACCTGGTTGTGGACGGTGGCACCCTGATCACGGATTGAGGCGCGCCAGCAGGGCGCGGGCCTGCCGCAGGTCGGCGGTGCCGAAGCCCTCGGTAAAATGGCCGTGGGTGGCGGCCAGGAGGGCGGGCGCGTCCGGCGCCAGGCCCGTGTCCAGGTGCAAACGGGCCAGGTCGATAGCCAGCCGCAGCCGCCAGGTCCACGCCCCCTGCCGCTCCGCCTGGACCAGGCCTTGGCGATAAAGGGCCTCGGCCTCCAGGGGCTCCCCCCCCTGGACCAGCATCAAGCCACGCAACCGCGCCAGCTCCGGCAGCGTCCAGCCTTCCTCGTTGGCGTGGGCGCGGGCCAGGGCCGCGTCTATCATGGCCAATCCGCCGGGCAGATCGCCAGCCCTGGCCATCGCCAAGGCCGTTTCCCGCACCAACACGGCATAGCGCGCGTGCGACAGGTCGCCCAAGGTCGCCATGGCGCGGCACAGCTCATCCAGCAGATCCCGGCCACCACCGGCCTTGAGGCGCAGGATCATATCCAGGCAGCGGCCCCAAGGTTGCCATGCCGTCAGGCCGTACCTGTCCGCCAGCATCAGCAGCAGGTCGGTGTGCCGCCGGGCTGCCGCCAGGTCGCTTGTCAGCATGGCCAGGGGGCAGGCCGCCAAGCCCAGCACGGAGCATGTGGTGTAAGCATGGTCCATGGCCGCAGCCTGCTGCAAGGACTGGCGCAACAGATCCAAGCCCTGGTCGACGTTTCCCTGCACCCAGAGCACGCCGGCCAGCGTGCTGCGCGCCATGATCTGCTGGTCCAATTGGAAGCGGACACTGTGTCCGCTATCTGCCAGCGCCAGCGCCGCCTCAGTATGACGGCGGGCACCCGCTGGATCGCCCAGGAAGTAAAGCGCGGCCCCCACCAGACGCTCGGCCATGGCGGAAACGGACCGGTCGGGAGAATCCGCCGCCCCCTCTCGCATATGCAGGGCCAAGTCCAACGCCCGGCGCACATGGCCCTGGTTGAAGTGCACGGAATAGAGGCCCAACTGCGCCTGCAGCCGGCTATCGCCATCCCCCAGGCGCGTCGACGCGGTTAGGACATCCGCCCATAGGCGCTCCAGCTCCGGCGGCGCCAGATCGCCCGTCACTGTGGCGGCCATGGCCCGCAGCAGGTGAAGGTCCAGATCTTGCCGGTCGTCCACGAACGGCACCGGACTGGCCAGGGCCCGAGTGACCCAGCGCTGGCACTCCAACCACAAGGAAAGACACTTCCACAGGGGCGCCACGGCTAGAATCAGCTCCCGTCCCATGCGCACCCCATCGTCCCCGGAGGGGCCCCCATTGGAACCGAAGCACCAGTCCAGCGCCTGGAGCACGTTATCGATCTCCACCCCATCGCGGCGCATCATCTCGCCCGGGGGCGTGGTAGCCCAGTCCGACAGGGCGGCCTGGAACAGGCGCAGGTAATGGGTGGCGTGGGCCACCCGGGTTTCGGCGGCCAGGCCGCTGGCGTCCAGCCACTCCCGCGCATAAACCCGGATCGTGTCCAACAGTCGGTAGCGCGGCTCCGCCCCCCTATGGTCCGCGACCACCAAGGACTTGGCTACCAGTTCATCCAGGACTTGGGCGCTGGTGCCTTCGCCATCCAGATCCCGCGGGGAGACCACCGCCGCCACCGCCGCCTGGTCGAAGCCGCCGATGAAAACAGACAGGCGGTTCAACACGGCGCGCTGCGCGCCGGACAGCAGGGTGTAGCTCCAATCGAAGGCGGCGCGCAGGGTCTGATGCCGGGCGGCGGCCGTACGGCGCCCCCGGACCAACAGGCCCAGATCGTCCAGGCGTTGGGCGACGCCGGCGACGCCATAGGCGGCCACCTGCCCGGCCGCCAGTTCCAGGCCTAGGGGGATGCCGTCCAGACGCCGGCAAATCTCCGCCACGGTCCGCGCGTCTGCACCGTCCAGCGGGCCGCCCCCGGCGACCGCCGCCGCCCGCTCCGTGAACAGCCGCACGGCGGCGTGCCCCCAAATCTGGGCGGCATCACCATCCCGGGTCCGGGGCGGCACCGCCAGCGGCGCCAGCGCGTGCAAATGCTCCGCCGCCAAGCCCAGGGGCTCCCGGCTGGTGGTGAGGATATCCACGCCGGACGCGGCGGGCAGCAGGGAACCGACGAAGGAGGCCGCGGCCACGGTCACCGTCTCGCAGCTATCCAGGATCAGCAACATCCGCCGGGGCTTGAGGAAGGCCAACAGCGCCGGCAACGGGGCGCCGGCCTGTATCTGGGGCGCCAGACGACCGGCAACGACGCCCGGCACCAGCGCGCCGTCGCTCACAATCGACAGGTCGATCAAGGCGACGCCGTCGGGATAGCGATCCGCCACAGCAGCACCGATGGCCAGGGCGACAGTCGTCTTGCCCATGCCCCCGGGGCCGACGATGGTGACGAGACGCTGTCGCCCCAGGCGCGCCGCCAGAGCGGCAACGACCTCGCCCCGTCCCAACGGCGGGGCCAACTGGCGCGTCAGGGCGAAGGCGGCGACGGCAGGGGACGGCGGCGATGGAGTGCCGTCCCCCTCGCGCAACACCTGGGCGATGAAGCGGTAACCCTGGCCCGCGACCGTGCTGACATAAGGCCCATCGTCCCCGCGCTGCCCCAGGGCCCGGCGCAGTTGCGCCATCTGAACCCGCAGGTTGTTTTCCCCGACATGAAGGCCGGGCCAGACGCGCGCCTCCAGTTCCTCGCGATTCAGCACCTCGCCGGCGCGTTCGACCAAGGCCAGCAAGAGGTCGAGCGCTCGGCCGCGCAAGGCGATAGGCTGGCCCGCCGTCAGCAAGCGGCGGGCGGGATAGAGGCTGAAGGAACCGAAGCGGAAGACGGTTTCAGCGAGGGCGGCGGCAGGCATGGGGGAGTGGCCTCGATTGCGGCGCCCATCGGAGCAAAATTGGTTAACAAACGCAATCGCATCCCGGTGAACCTGTACGCCTGCACCCCTCGGGCTAAACCGGCGCCCGGGTCCAGGGGGCGGAACCGGCGGTGAAACGGTGCGCCAAGAAGTCCAGCAGCACAGCGACACGGGCGGCGCGCGGGCCACCGGCAGGGGTCACCAGGTTGATGGCCAGCGGCGGTGGCGCCCAATCCCGGCAGGCGACCACCAGCCGCCCGTCGCGGACCGCTTCCCACGCCAGGAAGTCGGGCTGCATGGCCACACCCAAGCCCGCCAGCAGCGCGTCCTGCAAGGCGTCGGCGTTGGTGGCGCTCAAGGGGCCCTTGACCCGCACCGACTCCTCCGTGCCATCCAGGTGAGTGAAGTGCCAAGTCTCCCCCGTTGCCAGGTAACTGTAGACCAGGCAGGCGTGATCCTTCAGGTCGCGCGGGCGGGCGGGCATGCCACGCTGCACGAAATAGCTGGGCGCGCCCACGACCCAGCGGCGAACGGGGCAAAGGCGGCGGGTGATCAGGCTGGAGTCCGCCAGCGCGGCGATGCGCAGCGCCACGTCGACGCCGCCCGCCACCAGATCCACCAGCCGGTCGTCCAGTTGCAGGTCCACCGTTACATCCGGATAGGCGGCCAGGAAATCCGGCAGCGCCGGGGCCACGTGCCGCACACCGAAGGACATGGGGGCGGCCAGGCGCACCCTGCCGTGCGGCTGGCTGGACTTGGCCTGCGCCTCCGCCTCGACCGCCTCCCCCTCCGCCAGGATTTGGGCGGCCCGCACCGCCAGCACGCGCCCCGTCTCGGTCAGGGAAAAGCGGCGGGAGGTGCGGTGGATGAGACGCTCACCCAACCGTTCCTCCAACCGCTTCACCGCCTTGGAGATGGTGGCGTTGGATACGCCGAAATCGCTGGCGGCGGCGGCGAAGGACCCGGTTTCCGCCACCTTGGCGAAAATGGCCCAGGCCTCAAGATCGGGGATGGGCATGGCGCGGCCTCCTGGGCCAGGACGTAAAAAATGGAAACGATGAAGTTCCATAGTTTCTATTTTCGTCAGCGTCAACCAGGGCCATCTTAAGTCCTGTCAGCGGCGCCCACCGACGCCGCGCCAGAGATGAAAGCAAGGAGCTTTGTCATGATCGAACGTCGTCCGTTCGCCAAGCTGGGTGGCGCCAACCACGGTTGGCTGAAGGCCAAGCACCATTTCTCGTTCGCCAGCTACTACGATCCGTCCAACATGGGCTGGGGTGCCCTGCGGGTCTGGAACGACGACGAGATCGCGCCCAAGTCCGGCTTCCCTCCGCATCCGCATGCCGACATGGAGATCATCACCTACGTCCGCGACGGCGCCATCACCCACCAGGACAGCGTGGGCAACGAGGGCCGCACCGAGGCCGGCGACGTGCAGGTGATGTCGGCCGGTTCCGGCATTCGCCATGCCGAGTACAATCTGGAGAATGAGACCACCCGCATCTTCCAGATCTGGATCCAGCCGGAAACGCGGGGCGGCACACCCTCCTGGGGCGCCAAGCCCTTCCCCAAGGCCGACCGGTCCGGCCGGTTCGTGACCCTGGCCAGCGGCTACGCCGAGGATGAGGGTGCCCTGCCCATCCGCGCCAAGGCCCGCGTCATGGGCGCCACGGTCAAGGCGGGTGAGCGCATCAGCCTGACCGTGGACCCTGCCCGCCATGTCTACCTGGTGCCGGCCAAAGGCGTGGTGGAGGTCGACGGCGTCCGCATCGAGGCCCGTGATGGCGCCGCCGTCACCGACCAGGCCACGATCGAGGTGGTGGGCGTCGAGGATGCCGAGGTGGTGCTGGTCGACGCCATCTGACGGCAGTGGGCCGATAAGGGTGGGCGCGGCGTCCGAAACGGCGTCGCGCCCACCACCACCCTGGCTTGATTGACCTTGATTGACCACTGCGGGCTTGGAACGGCGGCGGCACACCCTAGATCCCTAATGCCTGGTGCCGGCCGTCCATGGGGCGGCCCCACGGGGCGGTTTCCGAAAATGGCGCGCAGCGTTCAATAGGGCGACAAGCCTTCAAGACGGAACCGACGGGGGCTGCTACGTCCCGCTGCGCATCCCATTAAACCTCCACCGGAGAAGCGACGATGAGCAACAAGCCGAACTTCCAGGGTGTGCCCGGCGCGCTGACGCCCCTGCTGGCCGACATGTTCGCCCTGTACCTGAAGACCAAGAACTTCCACTGGCACATCTCCGGCCCGCACTTCCGCGAATATCATCTGCTGCTGGACGCTCAGGCGGCCCAGATATTCGCCACCACCGACGCCATCGCCGAGCGGGTGCGCAAGGTGGGCGGCACCACCCTGAAGTCCATCGGGCAGATCGCCAAGCTGCAGCGCATCAAGGACAACGACGCCGAGGGCGTGGGCGCCCTGGACATGCTGCGCGAACTGCATGACGACAACGTCACCCTGGCCGCCATCCTGCGCGAGGCGCACGAGGTTTGTGACGAGGCGGGCGACGTCGCCTCCGCCAGCCTGCTGGAAAACTGGATCGACGAGGCCGAGGAACGCGCCTGGTTCCTGGCCCAGACGATCAGCGCCGACTGACCCGGCACGCCCGTCGCCGGGCGACCATTTCTGCGCACAAACCATCAAATCGCGCGTGTCCCCTGCAAGTCACCGGTCCCCCGCCGCCCTACCTTGGGCGTCGCGGGGGCCGCACCCCGGTTCCGCACATCTCAAGGAACAGCAGGGTCATGACACCGAACAGCGACCTTTCCCAACCCGATTCCATTGCCGCTCAACCGCCCGAGAGCGGGGCGGAAGCCTCCCGCCGCGCCATTCTGGTGGGCGGCGCGGCCGTGGCGGCGCTGGCCGCCCTGCCCGCCCGCGCCGCCCTCGCGGCCAGCGACACCCCCTCTTCCCATGGCCCGCACGCGGCCCACAAAGGAACCCATGCCATGAGCTTCATCACCACCAAGGACGGCGTCCAGATTTTCTACAAGGACTGGGGCCCCAAGACGGCGCAGCCCGTCGTTTTCCATCACGGCTGGCCGCTGTCATCCGATGACTGGGACAACCAGATGATGTTCTTCCTGGCCCACGGCTATCGCGTCATCGCCCATGACCGCCGCGGCCACGGCCGGTCCACCCAGACCGATACCGGCAACGAGATGGACACCTACGCCGCCGACGTCATCGCGCTGGCCGCGGCCCTCGATCTGAAGAACGCCATCCATATCGGTCATTCCACCGGCGGCGGCGAAGTGGCGCGCTATGTCGCCCGGGCCGAGAAGGGCCGCGTGGCCAAGGCCGTGCTGATCGGCGCCGTGCCGCCCATCATGCTGAAGACCGACAAGAACCCGGGCGGTCTGCCCATGGAGGTGTTCGACGGCTTCCGCACACAACTGGTGGCCAACCGCGCCCAGTTCTACCGCGATGTCCCGGCGGGCCCCTTCTATGGCTTCAACCGCCCCGGCGCCAAGGTGTCGGAGGGGGTGATCAACAACTGGTGGCGCCAGGGCATGATCGGCGGCATCAAGGCCCACTACGATTGCATCAAGGCGTTTTCGGAAACCGACTTCACCGAAGACCTGAAGAAGATCGACGTGCCCGTGCTTATCATGCACGGCGATGACGACCAGATCGTGCCCATCGCGGACTCCGCGCATCTCGCCATCAAGCTGGTGAAGAATGGCACCCTGAAGGTTTATCCGGGCCTGCCCCATGGCATGGCCACCACCCACGCCGACACCATCAACCCCGACCTGCTGGCCTTCGCCAAGGGCTGAGTATGGCGTATTGAGGAACGGGCCGGCCGAGCATTCCCGGCCGGCCCGCTTTTTTTAACCGGAATTCGGTTAAAATTCCGGATCTAGTTGGAACTGATCGTCGCCTTGAGGTTCAGGGTCCCGCTGGGGGACGTGCCGGTACAATTCTCCGCCATCCAGGTGCAGCCCGTACCGCTGACCACGTCGAAGCCCCCACCCGACTGGCGCATCAGCACATGGCCGGCGGCGTTGCCGTTCACCTGGGCCAAGCGGGACTTGCCCGTGGTCGCCATGGCCCCGCCGGAGGATTGGTCGCAGTTGTCCAGCACCGTCAGGTTGCTGAACCAGCCCCGCACCATGTAGGTGGCCCCGCCGCCCTCGTTATAGCCGGTGCAGTTGCGCAGCCGCATCTGCACCAGGCCATAGACATGGGCGCCGTTGGGATCACCGGGCGACAGCGAGCGGCAGTTGTTCTCGAAGCCCACCTGCTCGATGGCGGCGCCGCTGGAGGTGCCGTTGTTGTAGTAGAAGCCATAGCTGCCGTTGTCGCGGCAGTAGCCGCCGAAGATACGAACGTCGGTGGTGCCGCCGTAGGTCGAATCAAAGTTGGTGGCCATCATGCCGCACTTGGTGTTCTGGGCGAAGAAGCAGCCCACCACGGTGATGGCGGAACAGACACCGCCCTTGGATTGGGCGAAGACGGCGCCGTTCTGCTTGCAATCCTGGAAGAAGCAGCCCACCAGCAAGGACTCGAAGACGTTGCCCTCAAACAATAATCCATTCAGACCCGCGCCCTCGATGCACAGCCCGTCGAGCGTGACATTGTAGAAGAAGTAGGAGCTGCCATAGGCGATGATGCGCAGGCCGTTGCCGTCCTTGCCGCTGCCCAGGATTTTCATGGCGCCCAAGATGCGGAAATACCGCACGGTGTTGACCGCCTGCAGGCTCATGATGTCGGTGCCGTTGGTGATGGTCGACACCAGCGTGGCGCCCTGCGCCTGCAAGCCCCAGGGCCTACCGGCGTCCTGGGTGGACACGAAGGAGATGGTCTTCGCTATGGCGTAGGTGCCGGCCGGCACGATGACCATCAAGCCCTTGGTGGCGGCGGCCGCCAAAGCCTTGGAGAAGGCGGCGCTGTCATCGGTGACGCCATCGCCCACGGCCCCGTAGTCATAAATGGTGGGCGTGGCCTTGGTCGTGGCGGTCTGGGCCACCTGGGTGGCCATGTCCGCCGAGGGCTCTCCCCCCGCGCGCGTGGCGGCGGACAAGCCGAAGGGCAGCGCGGCACCGGCCGCGATCAAATGTCGGCGATCCATGATTTACCTCGCTGAAAATCCGTGCTGCCCCGCCACCGCCCTTATTGGCGCTTGAATTACCCGCGGGATGACGAAGTTCCGACCCAAGAGGCGCTAGGCCTATGGAGGAGGGGGACCCATTCTTTCGGCGGCGCCGCGTTAAGCATTCACTCAGTCGAAGGGCGCCGCAAGACCAAAACAGTGCGTCAACAAGCGGCAAAAGACATACCCCTGACAGAAGAAAACAGGTCCTCTCCCCTGCCACGCACCCACTACGGCCGGTTGTATCCGGTCTTAGTCATATACCGCACTGCAATAGACATATATCACCCGCGCCATGTGACGAAACTGTGTTCGCCGAATGCCCAATGGCGGCCACACGCCGGGGCAGGGCATTGTTACCGTGCTTGCAAACGGCACCAATACGTTTGATAGATTGCCTTTATGTTAAATTGTATGTAATCAGAAGTTGCTCAACTGGTCCCGCCTTAATCAATAAATCAAAACCATCGTTAAGCCTTTCGGTAGGAATACGCGGCCGCCCAGGCGCCACGGTGATGCCACGATCCCGTGCGACGTAGGGGCGGACGGCTTCTGAACCATAATAAAGGCGGCGACCCCAGCCCACCGGGGATCACTCGCCTTCGAAGGCAGGCTCCCCGGGAGGGACCACCCCAATGATGTGCGTGACCGGCCGTCGGCTGACACCCGATGGCAGGCAAACGGAGGTCGTCCCTTATGGAGGTTCTTAGTGGTGTGCGCAAAACTTTGGCATCGGGCAGGCCTATCGGGGCTGATGCTGCTGTCGGGCTGCACCGCCTGGTTGCCGCCGTGGGAGCAGGCCAAGCCCGCACCGCAAAAGATAGCGGTAACACGCCCCCAGCCCACGCGTGCCAAGGCTCCCGCGACGGCCTCCGCTAACGGGGGCCCGTCCACCAGCGACGCCCGCGTGGCATCCGCTCGCCGCCCCCCCTCTCCCACCACCCCATCGGTACCGGCGGCCGGAACGGCGCAGCCCATGAACGACATCGACCTGGTAGGAATGGACGAATCCCAATTGCAGGCCCTGATGGGGCCCCCTTCCTCACAGCATGACCTGTCTCCGGGGAAGGAATGGCTCTACCGGCACGGGGCCTGCACCGTCGACCTGACACTGTACCCAGACATCAAGACGCAGGCTTACCGCGTCCTAAGCTATGAGGTGACAAGTGACAATGACACCGGCGACCGCAAACGCTACTGCCTGGCAGACCTCCGGGCCGTGGCTCAAGCCAAATGACGTCCTGCCGGCCGTGCCGGCCCGCGTGGTCCTTGTCGACGATGACGAGGCCTTTCGCGAAGCGGCGACGGGAGAGCTGGAGGATCTGGGCTTCGCCGTTACCGGATTCCCCGACGCGAAATCTCTGATCCAGTACCTGACCAGCGCCGACGGCGCCGGACTGGACGACAGCGCCGCGGATATCCTGGTCGTCGATTGGTGCCTGGAACGCACCCTGGGCATCGACCTTCTGCCCGATCTGCGCCGCCGCGGCTGCCGCATCCCGGTCATTTTCCTGACCGGCATGTCCATGCCCGCGAACGAAACCCTGGCCCTGGACCGGGGCGCGGTCGACTTCATCGACAAGACACGCGGCATGTCGGTCCTGGCCCGGCGCATCCGCCTGATCCTGCAGCCGCCGACCGCCGCCACCCCTACCCCAACGACAAAGGGGGGGGATGAAATCATCTGCGGGAATCTTACCCTTAAGCCTAAGGTCAACCGGGCCTTCTGGCGAGGCCGCGACGTTATGCTTACGGTGACCGAGTTCAGTATCGTCGAGTTCATGGTGGCCAATCTGGGTGAGCACGTCACCTACCGGGCCATCTATGACCGGGTGCACTGGAGCGGTTTCATCGCCGGCAGCGGTGAGGATGGCTACCGGACCAACGTGCGCTCGTCGATCAAGCGGATCCGGAGCAAGTTCAATGCTATCGATCGTGGCTTTGCGGAAATTGAGAATTTCGCGGCCTTCGGCTACCGATGGCGTGACCCGACCAGCATCGACGCCCTATCGTCTGACATGGATGGCCCGGAGGATATCCGGATCACTCACGGTTAGGCTGGGCTTCCTGCTGCTGATTTTCGCCGCCCTGCCCTTCATCCTGTACGGCCAGTTCGAGACGGCGGACCGCAAGGAAAGGGAAATTGTCACCAAGAACCTGCGGTACAGCAGCTGGCTCATCGCCCAGGCTTTGAAGCCTCTGCTGAACCGCGAGAGCGGTCCGCCCACCGCCTCGTTGAACGACGAACTGGCCAAGTACGACGGTGACGGCACCAACCTGAAATTGATGTTCCAGCCCAAGGGAGGAGCCGCCGGCCAGGACGGCGGCTTCTACTTCCTGGCGTCGGCGCCCAAGGTCGACGCGGCCGACCTGGGCGCCACGCTGGACAACCTGCAACGCCACGGCATCGTCGCCCAGGTGGCCGAAAGCTGCACCTGGGACAAGCCGGTGGACATCCGCTACACCCAGCCCACGGGGCATGAGGAGATCCTGACCTCCGTCATCCCGATCCAAAGCCGCTGGGGCTGCTGGGTCCTGGTCTCCTCCCACGTCACGTCGGAATTGCTGGCGACCGCCATCGGGCGCCCCTATTGGCAAACGCCGCAGGTGCGGCTCTCGCTGATGCTTTACTTGGCCGTGGCCGTCATCGCCCTGCTCACCGCCCTGTCGGTGCGCCGCCACATCCGTCATTTCCGACACGTCGCCCGTGAAATCCGCCAAGGCCGCGTGGCCGGCAACACCTTCGCCAGCCGCAACGCCATTCCCGAGCTGGACAGCGTGGCCCAGGATTTCGACGGGCTGGTGCATGACCTGCACCATGTCGCCGGCGTCATCCGCCAGACGGCAGAAGACAACGCCCATTCCTTCAAGGGGCCGGTCGCCACCATCCAGGCCTGCCTGGAACCGCTGAAGCGCCTGGTACCGGCGGAGCATGCGCGCGGCAAGCGCGCGGCGGAACTGATCGAACTGTCGCTGGACCGGCTGAAGGCCCTGATCTCCGCCTCGCAATGCCTGGATAACACCATGGCGGACATGATCGAATCGCCCCGCGAAAGCGTGGACCTGACGCAGATCGTGGCCGACATCCTGAAAAGCTATCGTGAGGTGTTGGTGGCCCGCCAGATCCGCCTCAGCCGGCAATTGCAGCCGGAGGTCCTGGTCCGCGCGGGCAAGGTCGCCCTGGCCGTGGTGGTGGAGAACATCCTCGACAACGCCGTCAGCTTCACCCCCGACGCCGGCGCCATCGCCGTGCGCCTGCAGGAGGAGGAGGGCGTGATCAACCTGACCATCGAGGACAGCGGGCCCGGTATCGACCCCGACAAGATCCACAACATCTTCGACCGCTATTTCTCCCTGCGGCCACCCGATCATGCCCGCCGCGACGCCAAGGGCGGCTCACCGGGCCATGCCGGCCTGGGCCTATGGATCGTGAAGCGCAATGTGGAGGCGCTGGGCGGCACGGTCACCGCCACCAACCGCATCGGCGGCGGCCTGAAGGTCCACATCATCCTGCCCGCAGCGACCTAACCTATAGATATAAAATTCTTAAAAGAATAGCGCTTGGCTGAATGATTTCTCGCCCATATAGTCTGCAACGCGACATAGGCTCGCACAGGTTGCATTGCGCAAGCTGTCCCGGGTGAACGGTCGCCACAACGGGAGGGACGCATTCGCCATGACCACGAGCCCCAACATCCTGCTGGTCACCACCGACCAGTATCGCTTTCCCCGCTTCTCCTATGGCCCCGAGGGCGGCTTCGCCGAGGCCCTTAAGCGTATCCTCGGCTTCCAAGGAACGGTGGGGCCGGACGATCCCTACGCCAAGTTCTTCCCCGGGCTGCTGCGCTTGCGCCACAACGCGGTGGTGCTGCGCAATCACACCATCGCCGCCAGCGCCTGCACGCCCAGCCGCGCCACGATCTATACCGGCCAGTACGGCACGCGCACCGGTGTGACGCAGACCGATGGCCTGTTCAAGAGCGGCGACGCCGCCAACTTCCCCTGGCTGGCGGCCGACGGCATCCCCACCCTGGGCAGTTGGATGCGGGCCGCCGGCTACAGCACCCATTACTTCGGCAAATGGCATGTGAGCAACCCGCCGGACCACAGCCTTGAGGCCTACGGCTTCGACGATTGGGAGGAGTCCTATCCGGAGCCGCATGGCGCCTCACCCAACAATCTGGGCACCTATCGCGACATCGGTTTCGCCGATTCCGTGTGCAATTTCCTGCGCCGCAAGGCGCTGGGCCTGGATTATGACCGCGCCGCCGCGATCAAGAGCGAGAAGGCGCCCAACCAGCCGGCGCCGGACGCGTCGAACGCCCGCCCCTGGTTCGCCGTCGCCTCCTTCGCCAACCCGCACGACATCGCGACATATCCGGCGGTGATCTCCCAGGCCCTGCCGTCCGACGGCCAAACCCGGACCGGCACCCAGTCGCCCTTTGGCCCCCTGACGGTGCCCCAGCAGGGCGACCGCACGCCCCCACCCACGGGCGGCACCTTCCAGGTCGCCCTGAACCCTCTGGGCTTTCCGCAGGACTGCGCCCACAACCCGCCCACCCTGGCGGAGGATCTGTCGACGAAGCCGTCCTGCCAACACGACTATGCGTACAAGATGGGTTTGGCCCTGTCGGCCAAGATTGGCTACAATTTCGCGGGTGTTGCGCCGACGGACAAGCTGGACGCGGCCCTGGCCACCACGCTGAAAAGCTGCATCCCCTTCCAGCTGACGTCCGATCCCGCCACGTCGGCCCAGGATTTCATCCAGCTTTACGCTTATCTGCACTCCCTGGTCGACACGCAAATCGACCGCGTGCTGAGCACGCTGGAGGAGTCCGGCCTCGCGGAAAACACCATCGTCGTCTTCCTCGCCGACCATGGCGAGTATGCCGGTGCCCACGGCATGATGATCGAGAAGTGGCATACCGCCTACCAGGAGGCGCTGCACGTCCCCGTGGTGGTGCAGTTTCCACCCTCCACCCATGTTCACGGCGGCCTGCGCCAATTGGACCAGGTGACCAGCCACATCGACATCCTGCCCACCATCCTGGGCCTGGCCAAGGTGGATCAGGCGGAGGTGGCCAGCCGGCTGGCCGCCACGCGTGGGCCCTTCCCACCCCTGCCGGGCGCCAACCTGGCCCCCCTGATCCATGGCAGGACGGACGTGGTGATGGAGCCGGACGGCACGCCCCGCCAGGGGGTGCTGTTCATCACGGATGATGAGATCACGGAACCGCTGCCGCCCATTGGCGATCCGCACGAAACGGCGTCCTATGGCCAATTCGCCATCTACGACGCCACGGTCGCCGCCGTGCGCCATGGGTGGCACGGCAAAGGCCCCGTTCCCGACCTGACGCCGGGCCCGGTCCGCCAGCCCAACCATGTCCGCTGTGTGCGTACCGCCGATTTCAAGCTGGCGCGCTATTGCGATCCCCAGGAGCGCGTGCCGCAGGAATGGGAAATGTACGATCTGCGCAATGATCCCAATGAGACCACCAACCTGGTCCACGTACGTGTCTCGCCGCCAACGGCCCGTCCTGATCTGCCGGCGTGGGCCCCTCACGGCGCGGTGCAGGCGGAGGCGGACCGCCTGGCCCACCTGCTGGCGCGGCTGGAGGCACGGGACCTCCCCCCCCTGGCTGCGGACGCGACCTGACACCCAAGTACATCGCCGATACCGTGCAGCGCCGCCCCTCACCGGGCGGCGCTTTCGTTTGCGCCACTCGCCGCCGCACCCGTCCAAGAGGGGCGGGGCGGACGGTCCACCCTTTTTGGGCGCGGACCATGGCGCGCGGCTCGTCCCCTCCTGATCGGCCCGGAACACCCGGCCACGGCTTGGTCACTGGCCCGCATCGGGCCCGACCCGTAGCGTCACGGTCAAATGTTCCCACCCTGAAGCGGAGCGGTCATAAAATGCATGACGTGACGGAGCGCGTGTCCACCCGAGCCCTGCGGACCACGCAAATCCATCCGGTTCTTCTGTCCGGCGGCGCCGGCACCCGGCTGTGGCCCCTCTCCCGGGCGATCCACCCCAAGCAGTTCCTGGCGCTGACCTCTGACCGCACGCTGTTGCAGGAGACCGCGGCGCGCAGCCTGGGCGACGCCGGCTTCGCCGACCCGGTGGTCATCTGCAATGAAGAGCATCGGTTCATGATCCATGAACAGTTGCACGGCATGGGGATCCAGCCCCAGACCATCATCCTGGAAAGCGCCGCCCGCAACACCGCCCCGGCCATTGCCGCCGTCGCGCTGTGGCTGATGGACCGCGACCCGGACGCGCTGATGCTGGCGCAGCCCTGCGACCACCTGATCGGCTCCTTGCCTGATTTCTACCTGGCGGTCGCCAAGGGCGTTCCGGCCGCCCAGGCGGGCCATCTGGTCACCTTCGGCGTCGTTCCGGACAAGCCGGAGACGGGATACGGCTACATCCGCACCGGCGCCCCGCTGCCCGGTGTCGACGGCGTCCGCGCGGTCGAGCATTTCGCCGAGAAGCCCAACGCCGAAACGGCGGAGAAATACCTGGCCAGCGGCACCTATCTTTGGAACAGCGGCATCTTCCTCATGTCCGCCCGCCAGTACATCGCGGAACTGGAACGCCTGCAGCCGGACATGGTCACCGCCGTGCGCGAGGCTATCGCCGCGGGCAAGGAGGACAACGGCTTCTTCCGTCTGGACGAGGGCTGCTTCACCGCCGCCGCCGCGCTGTCCATCGATCATGCCGTCATGGAGCATACCGACAAGGCGGCCGTCATCCCGGTGGAGATGGCCTGGTGCGACGTCGGTTCCTGGCGTTCGCTCTGGGACGTCAGCCATAAGGACGACGACGGCAATGTCGAGCAGGGCGACGTCATCCTGCAGGACGTGACCAACAGCTACGTCCATTCCGACGGGCGCCTGGTGGCCGCCATCGGGGTGAAGGATCTGGTGATCGTCGCCACCGATGACGCGGTGCTGGTCGCCGACGCCGCCCACGCCAAGAACGTGGGCAAGGTGGTGGAGCAACTGCGCCGCCGCAACCGGTCGGAAGAAACGCACCACACCACGGTGTATCGCCCGTGGGGCTATTACCGCGCCGTGGATATCGGCTATCGCTTCCAGGTGAAGCGCATCATGGTGAAGCCGGGCGCCCGCCTCAGCCTGCAAAAGCATCACCACCGGGCGGAGCACTGGATCGTCGTCCAGGGTACGGCACTGGTGCAGCGGGACGGCGAAAACCGCCTGGTGCGCGAGAACGAGTCCGTTCACATCCCCATCGGCATGGAGCACCGCCTGGAGAACCCCGGCAAGCTGCCCCTGCACCTGATCGAAGTGCAATCCGGCGCCTATCTGGGCGAGGACGACATCGTGCGTCTGTCCGACACCTACGGCCGCGCGTAAGCGCGGCCCCCTTCCGAATGTACGGGAGCAGGGGGCCACTTCGAACGCGCAAGCGGGCGGGGAACGGGGGGCAACCCGTTTTTAAACCAAGACGCGGTCCCGCAAGGGCAACGCGCCAAGCCCGAGGTCAAATCCAATGCCTTCACACCACCGACGCCCTCTCACCCCGGCGACGGGCTTCCCGTTATCGGGAACCCCAGCCGGGGCCGGCCTGAAGCATCGCCTGCTGGCGACCGGGGCCGGTCTGGCCCTGGCGGCCGGCCTGGTCCTGCCGGCCGGTGCGCAGACCGACACATCGCCGGATGAGACGGTGGCGACCCGCCAACACCCGGAATACGACCCCACGGGCATCCGGATGGGCGGCTTCATCCTGTACCCCAGCGTCACGTTGGATGAGGTGTTCGACAGCAACATCTATGCGACGCAAGGCCACGACACCAGCGACCTGATCACGGTGCTGCAGCCCAAGCTGGAGCTGAAGTCCAACTGGAACGTGCACCAGTTGAACCTGCACGCCAGCGGCGACATCGACTGGTACGCCCAGCACAGCCGCGAAAACTACGCCAACTATGACATCGGCGCGGACGGCCGGCTGGAAGTTTACCATGACGCCTGGATCGCCGGCGGCACCGACTACAGCCTGTGGCACCTGCCCCGCACCTCGCCCAACAACATCGTCGGCCAGGCCGACCCCACCGAATACAACCAGGCATCGGCCAACGTGGTGGGACACAAGGAATTCGGCAACCTGTTCGTCGAGCTGGGCGACAGCTACAACCGCTATGACTTCGCCAACGCCAAGACCTTCGATGGCCGGACCATCATGTGGGAACGGCAGAACCACGATGAGAACGAGGTCAGCGTCCGCACCGGCTACACCATCCAGGGCCTGTACGAGCTGTACGTGAAGGGCGCCTACAACACGCGCAATTACGACAGCGCGTCGGACATGAGCGGCTTCAACCGCAATTCCAACGGCTACACCGTCCTGGTCGGCGGCAAGTACAACCTAACGGGCATCACCTCCGTCGACCTGTTGGCCGGTTATCGCTCGCAGGATTATGACGACCCGCGCCTGGGCACCTTCTCCGCCCCGACGGGCGGCGCCAAGATCACCTGGAACGTGACGCCGCTGACCACCGTGACCGGTGAAATCACCCGCGATATCGACGAAACCATCGTGGTGGGGGCCGCCGGCTACTTCGCCACGAAGGAAACCGTGGCCGCGGATCATGAATTGCTGCGCAACCTCATCCTGCACCTGCAGCTAAGCCATGAGTCTGACGATTTCCAGAATATAGGCCGAACAGATGATGTCTACGGCATCGGCCTCGGCGGAAAATACATGCTAAACCAAATGACCGCCATCAACGTGCGCTATAACTACCAAGTCCGGTCATCTAACGGCACCGGAATCGGCTACGCCGATCACAACATATTGGTCGGACTGACCTTCCATATGTAAGCCAATACTGGCTGTATCCATCGGCGATCACAGCACATGCGGGGGCGGCCCTCGTTTGATCACAACCGCCGCCTCCCGTGTTTGATAAAACCATCGTGTGGGCCCGGCGAGAAACGGGCCGTCACCAGGTAAACCAACGGATGAGAGAACCTGGCGCCCTGGCGCCAGACGGTCTCCCATCAAGCAGAAGGTGCCGGAATGCTGCCTTCCAGCCTCATCTCCCAATACCCCCACCGGCTGGTGCCCCCATTGGCGTCCCAATCGGCATCCAGGCTGGCGGTCGTCACCGTCATGGCCGCCGCCCTGGTGCTTCCCGTCATGGCCCGCGCCCAGAACGACGCTCCGCCGCCGGCACCGAACGCCGCCGCCACCAGCGCCAACGTCGTCGCCAACACCGACACCACCGGACGTCCCGGCGCCCCGGCGCCGGGCGGCGTGGCCGCCGCTGACTATCAGCTGGGCCCCGGTGACCGGGTGCGCATCACCGTTTTCGGCCAGCAGGATCTGTCAGGCGAATACGCCGTGGACGGCAGCGGCACCCTGTCCTTCCCCCTGGTGGGGCAGGTGCATGCCGGCTCGCTGACCGCGGCCCAGCTGGGCAAGTCGCTAGAGAGCAGCCTGTCGCCCAATTACATCAAGAACCCCCATGTGAGCGTGGAAGTGCTGAGCTATCGGCCCTTCTACATCCTGGGCGAGGTCAAGACCCCCGGCAGCTATGCCTATGTCTCGGGCATGACGGTGCTGAACGCCGTGGCGCTGGCCGGCGGCTTCACCTACCGCGCCCGCGAGGATGATTTCCGTCTGCAGCGCACCGCCAAGGACGGCAGCAAAACCCAGGTCGACGCCGAACCGACGACGCCGGTCCAGCCCGGTGACGTCATCACAGTCCGGGAGCGCTATTTCTGATGACTTTGCCCGAGCAGCCCCGCGCCCTGGGTGGTGGTCCCATCCTCCCCCGGCGCCTCACCGCCGCCCCGCCGGCCCCCCGCCCCATTTACATGCCGCCGCCGCAACAGCAGCAGCGGGACGTGTTGGACACCTACCGCAAGATCTGGGCGCACCGCCGCCTGGTGCTGGCCTGCACCGTGGGCGCCGCCCTTCTGGCCGGCATCGTGGGCTGGAGCATGCCGTCGCGCTACACCTCCGAGGCGCGGGTGCTGGTGGGCGTGCCCCAGCCGTCGATGGAGGGCATCGGCCCCACGATCGCCTCGATCACCTTCAACGCCGAGCGCGTGCAGAGCGAGGGACTGGTCGCCCAGTCGCGGGAGTTGGCCCAGAAGGTGGTCGACCGGCTGCATCTGAACGATGACCCCGAGTTCAACCCGGACGCCAAGACGGCGGCGCCGCAGGTGCCCGCCTGGGCCCGCCTGCTGCCGGCCAGCGTCGCGGAATGGCTGGCCAAGCCCAAGGCCAGGGCGCCGGAGACGCCGGAAGAACAGTCGCGCATGGCGGCCATCATCAACAACCGCACGGTCGACATCCTGGTGTCCAAGCTGGACATCGCCACGGTCGGCCGGACGGACGTGCTGAAGATATCCGCCACCACGCGCAACCCGGACACGTCCTCCCTGGTGGCCAACGCCGTCGCCGACGCCTATCTGGCGGAGCAGCGCGACGTGAAGGTCGGGACCGCCAGTCGGGTGGAAGAATACATGGAAAGCCGCATCGCCGACCTCCGCCACCAGGTGGAGGACAGCGAGAAGGCCATCGAGGATTATCGCAAGCAATACGGCCTGTACGATCAGCAGAACGGCACCGGCATCATGGGCCAGCGCCTGACGGAGCTGAACACCCAGCTGATCACCGCCCAGACCGCCAAGGCCGACGCCGAGGCCCACCTGAACGACGCCCAGAACCTGATGCGCCAGGGCATCACCGGCGACAGCGTGCCGGAGGTGCTGAACAATCCCCTGATCCAGTCGCTGAAGCAGCAGCAGGCCGCCGCCGAGCAGCGCCTGGCCCAGCTGTCCGCCACCTATGGCGACAAGCATCCGCAGGTCACCGACGCCAAGGCCCAGATCGCCGACGCCCAGCGCAAGATCAGGGCGGAGATGCAGGGCATCATCAACGGCCTGCAGAACGTGGCCCGCACCGCCAACGCCCGCTATCAGGCTGTGCTGCGCGACTTCAACGAGGCCAAGGGCTCCCTGGGCGCCGACAACCAGAACGCCATCCACCTGGAGGCGATGGAACGCGACGCCGCCGTCAACCGGCATCTGCTGGAAACCATGCTGACGGAAGAGAAGCGCCTGATCGGCCGCCAGCAGCTGGAGGCGCCGGACGCCCGCGTCATCTCCCGCGCCACGCCGCCGGTGGCCGCCAGCTATCCGCCCAAGGCCCTGATCCTGCTGCTCGGCACCCTGGTCGGCGCCGTGGCCGGCATGCTGATCGCCCTGCTGATGGAGGAGGCGGACCAGACCTTCCGCCAAGGCAGCCAGATCGAGAGCGCCACCGGCGTCCCGGTGGTGGCCCTGGTGCCGGAGGTGAAGGGCAAATCGCCCACCGCCCAGGTGCTGCGCGAGCCCGTATCCCCCTTCGCCGAGACCCTGCGCAAGATCCACATCGCGCTGGAACTGTCGGAGATGGAGTACAGCCCGCGCACCGTATTGCTGTCCTCCGCCGCCCCCGGCGAGGGCAAGAGCGTCATCATCGCCGCCCTGGGCCGGCTGCTGGCCAGCCATGGCCGGCGCATCCTGATCATCGACTGCGACTGGCGCTCCCCGTCCCAGCACAAGCTGTTCAACGTGTCCAACAAGTACGGCCTGGCCTCGCTGCTGACCGATGACAGCGTCGTGCTGGACGACTGCATCCACCACGACACCCTGTCGGGGTTGGAGCTGATCACCGCCGGGCACTGGACCTCCAAGGACACCCGCATGCTGACATCCGACCGGATGCGGATCCTGTTGCAGACCTTCGCCAAGAACTACGACCTGGTGCTGATCGACACGGCCCCGGTCCTGGTGGGCGCGGAGGTGCTGGCCATGTCGCGGATGGTGGACAAGGTGCTGTTCACCGTGCGTTGGGACCACACCCGCCGCAACGCCGCGTTGCAGGCCCTGCGCCAACTGGTGGAGGTGCAGTGCGACCTGGCCGGCGTGATCATGTCCCGCGTCGATCCGCGGCGCTACCGCCAGTACGGCTACGGGCCGCTGAACTACGACTACGCCCGTCCCCTGGCCGATCACTTCGGCTGAGCCACGCCTGGTCAAGGCCACTTCGGTTAAGGATAGCCCCATGGAGCGAGAGGCCCTGCGTGACTTGCCGCCCGAGGGGGCAAGGGGGATGGATCTTCCTCCTTCCTCCATCCCCTCCCCCCAGGCGGCCCTTTTGACCCGCGCCTATTCCCCGGAACTGATCGGCTCCGCCCCCCAGTGCGCCGACCTGGCGGAATGGCTAACCCAGAAGGGGTGCGAGACCACGGTGTTCACCGGCCTGCCCTACTACCCGGGCAATGAGGTCTTCACCCAGTACCGGGACTTCAAGGGCGGGCACGAGGTCATGAATGGGGTGCGGGTGGAGCGCCTGCGGGCCATGATCCCGCGCAAGGGCTCCGCCAAGGCCCGCATCCTGGCGGAGGCCAGTTTCCTGCTGGCGGGATTGTGGGCCCGCGCCTCCGGCCGGCTGAAGCCCAAGCCGCTGGTCATCAGCCTCTGCCCGTCCATCCTGACGGTCGCCCTGGGCTGTCTGGTGCGCCAGCGCGACGGCCGCCATGTCGCCATCATCCACGACATCCAATCCGGCATGGCCAAGGGGCTGAACATGGTGTCCAGCGGCGGCCTGGTGAAGGCCATGCGCTGGTGCGAACGCACCGTCCTCAACCGCGTCGACCTGATCGTGGTGCTGACCGACCACATGGCGGAGCAATTGCGGGACCTGGGCGTGACGCAGGACATCGAGGTCGTGCCCATCTGGGTCGACACCGACCGGCTGTATCCCGAAGCGCCGAGGGTTCCAGCCAACGACAGCCCAACCATCATTCCAGCGCCCAAGATCGCCGCCCGCCTGTTGTACAGCGGCAATTTCGGCCTGAAGCAGGGCCTGGGGCAGGTCCTGTCCATGGCGGAGGAGTTGCAGCGCCGCACCGATGACGTGGAGATCATCCTGCGGGGCAGCGGCGCCATGCGCCCCGCCCTGGAAGAAGAGATCGCCGCCCGGGCCCTGCGCCGCGTGCGCGTCACCGGCCTGCTGCCGCCGGACCAGCTGCGCCAGGGCCTGAGCGAGGGCGACATACATTTGGTGCCGCAGGAGCCCGACGCCGCCGCCTTCGCCATCCCGTCGAAGATCTTCAACATCATGGCCGTGGGCCGACCCTTCGTCACCACCGCCAAGCCGCACAGCCCCCTGTGGCATTTGCAGGAGCGCAGCGGCGCCTTCGTCTGCGTGCCGCCCCACGATACCGAAGCCTTCACCGACGCTGTCCTGCGCCTGGTCCGTGACGCGCCGCTGCGCCGGGAACTGGGCGCGCGGGGGCGGCGTTTCGTCGAACAGCATTATTCCCGGTCCCATGTCCTGGGGGGGTTGGTGCGGCGACTGGATGCGCTCTATGCCAAATAAGGTTACCGCGGGGGCGCGGGCGGTTCCGCTCGCGGACAGCCCCCGCTCCTTCGTGATTTTCGAGCCGGACGCGGAGGGGCACCCCTGCGAATGGCTGAAGCACCTGATGCACTTCGCCGTCGCCGACCGGCGGAACTACCGGGTTTCGTTCGTGGTGGCCCGCGAGCTGTACGACGAGTTGTCGGCCGATGATGCCGCCGGCCGCCAGGACCGCGTGCGGATCCTGCCCCTGGAGCCCTCGGAACAGGCGCTGTGCCGCCACCCCCTGCTGCCGGTGCGCGGCTTCGCCCGCTGGTGGGTCATGCGCCGCTATCTGGAGCGCACGGGGTCCGAGGCCGGACATTTCCTGTCGTTGGATCATCTGACCCTGCCGCTGGCCCTGTCGCTGGGAGCGCGGGGCCGACGGTTGTGCGGCGTCCTGTTCCGGCCATCGGTCCATTACCGGGCGCTGGGAAGCTATGAACCCAGCCTGAAGGAATGGATGCGCGACGCGCGCAAGGCCCTGCTCTACCCCCTGATGCTGCGCAATGCCGCGGTGCACCGCGTCCTGTCCCTGGACCCCTATTTTCCCACCTTCGCCCATGATCGCTACACCCAGGGCGGCAAGGTGCGGACGGTGGTGGACCCGGTCCATCCCTTCGTGAACGAGAAGCCAGAGGAGCGGAGGCTGGCCGACAGCATGCCCACCGACCGCGTCACCCTGTTGCTGTTCGGATTCCTGAGCGAGCGCAAGGGCGTGCTGTCCCTGCTGGACGCCTTGTGCCGGCTGCCAGCGGACGCGGCGTCCAAGGTGGGCGTCATGATCGCCGGCAAGGTCGATCCCGCGCTGCGGGAGCGGGTGTACGCCGCCCTGGACCGGGTACACCGGGAGCAGCCCGACCTGTGGATCCATCTGGAGGACAGGCGGCTGACCAGCGGCGAGATCAACGCCCTGATCAAGGAAACCTCCGTCGTGCTGGCCCCCTACCAGCGCTTCGTCGGGTCCAGCGGCGTGCTGCTGTGGGCGGCGCAAGCGGGCAAGCCGGTCCTGACCCAGGATCTGGGCCTGCTGGGCTGTCTGGCCCGCACCCATCGTCTGGGCCTGGCGCTGGACACCACCAACAGCGACACCCTCTCCAAAGGCATAGAATATCTATCGGAAAGCGACACCCGGAGTTATTTCGACCAGGAAGCGGCGGCGAACTATATCCGCCATCAGAGTCCGCAGAACTTCGCTTCCGAAATAATCTCCAGCCTTATGGGCACCACCTGATCGGGATATGACTGGGCGTGATTGCCGCACCTGCGAGCAAGTCCCAGCTTGGTCACAGGACTTCTTAGGTGGGGCATGGCCTGATCTGGGCGAACTCGGCTGTCGATCAGCCTCCTTTGGCCAGCCGCCGCACATGCGTGGGCGGCCATCGCCACCGGTCGCCGCATTCAGGAACCCGTCCCATGCCCCCAGCCCTGTCCGAAGCCCTTTCCACCCCCCTCATCACCCTGCGCGACCATCCGGTGGGCCTTCCCGCCGCGATGACGCAGCCCCCGCGTAGCGGTCGCCCGCTGGCGCCGGAGGTCATCACCGGCACCGCCGCCGCGCTGGACGCCCTGGCCATCCTGGCCACCGGCGCGGCCGCATACACCCTGGCGGACGGCACCGTGGCCCGGCCCCTGTTCGGCCTGGTGCTGATCGTCGGCCTGATGCTGGGCATGGCCGCCCTGCGCTGGACCGGCGCGCGGCGGCTGGACCGCTTGCGCAAGCCCGCCGACAGCCTGCTGCCGCTGGCTTCGGCCTGGGCCCTGACCGCCGGCGGCCTGGTCGCCCTGCTCCACCTCCTGGGCGCCTTCGATCCGTCCATGACCAACTGGCTGGCGATCTGGTCATTGCTGGCCCTGGGCGGGCTGGCGATGGGTCGCCTGGCTGCCGGCCTGGCGGTCGGCACCTGGCACCGTACCGGCCGACTGACCCAGAACATCGCGGTCGTGGGCACCGGTCCGGAGGGCCAGCGCCTGCTGCGCCACTACCGCGCCACGCCGCGTGATGACCGCCACGTCGTGGGCGTTTACGACGACAACCGCGCCAGTCATGCCCGCTTCTGCGTCGGCTACCCCATCCTCGGCGGCCTTGACGCGCTGCTTGGCGAAATCCGCGCCGGCCGGGTCGACCGGGTCATCCTGGCCATGCCCCTATCGGGCGAAAATCCCGTCCTGGTCAAGGCGCTGCATGTGCTGAACCAGGCGCCGGTTGACGTGGCCATCAGCCTGGACACGGTGGCCGTCCACGGCCGTGCCACGGGCGACGAGCCACCGATGCTGGACCTGCTGCGCCATCCCCTGACCGGCTGGCGCGCCATCGCCAAGACGATAGAGGACCGGGTGCTGGCCGCCGTCATCCTGGTCATGATCGCCCCCATCATGCTGGCCATCGCCGTGGCCATCAAACTGGAGAGCAAGGGCCCCATCCTCTTCAAGCAGAAGCGCCACGGCTATAACAACCAGCTGATCGAGGTGTACAAGTTCCGCTCCATGTACCATCACATGGCGGACGCGAACGCCGAGAAGCTGGCGCAGCGCAACGACCCCCGCATCACCCGTCTGGGCCGCATCCTGCGCCGCACCAGCCTGGATGAGCTGCCGCAGTTCATCAACGTGCTGCGCGGCGAGATGTCCATCGTCGGCCCCCGCCCCCACGCCCAATCCGCCAAGGCCGGCGGCCTGCTGTACCGCGACGCCGTCGCCCACTATGACAGCCGCCACCGTATGAAGCCGGGCATCACCGGCCTGGCCCAGGTCAGCGGCTGGCGGGGCGAGACCAGCACGGTGGAGCACATCGTGAAGCGGGTTGAGCACGACCTGCGCTACATCGAGACGTGGACCGTGCTGGGCGACCTGAAAATCATCGCCCGCACCATCACCAGCAGCATCTTCACCAAGAACGCCTACTGAAAACGCTTTTTGATCAAGGCGTTGATGACCGATCACGATAGAAGGGACGTAGCCGATGCGCTGCCTCTGGATCACGCTGGCCGACCCCGATCCGCCCCATAACGGACAGTTCATCTATTCCGGGGGATTGATCGGCAGCCTGGCGCAAGCGGGCGCCGACATGGCGGTGCTGGGGCTGAGCCGGCCCGACGGCAAGCGCGCCGACGGCGCGCGGGAGACGCCGGGCGACGGCGCCATCGACTGGCATCTGGCGGAGCACAAGCCCCGCTCGCGCTGGAGCAGCCTGCGCTCCCCCCTGCCCAACATCGCGCACCGCTGCGGCACGCCGGACATGCACGCCCGGCTGCGGCGCTTGCTGGCCTCGGGTCCCTGGGACAGCGTGGTGATCGACGGGGTGGGGTCCGGCTGGGCGCTGGCGGATTTCAAACGCCAGTTCCCCAATCCCCACAACCGGCCAAAGCTGGTCTACGTCTCCCACAATCATGAGGAGTCGCTGCGGGCCCAGCTGGCGCAGAATCAGTCCAACCCGCTGAAGCACCAGGCCATGCGCTTCGACGCCGCCAAGGTGACGCATCTGGAACGCGCCATCGTGAAAGAGGCGGACCTGGTCACCGCCATCACCCCGGACGACGCGGACCTCTACCGCGAACGCTGGCCGGACAAATCCATCGCGGTGCTGACGCCCGGCTATCGCGCGACGGAGCGCGAGAAAAAGCCCATCAGCCGCGACCTGCCCCGTCGCGCCGTCATCGTCGGCAGCTTCGACTGGATCGCCAAGCGCATGAACCTCGAAGAGTTCATCAGCGTGGCCGATGCCATTTTCGCCGCCAACGGCGTGGAGCTGGAGGTGGTTGGCAGCGGCGACGCCACCTTCCTGGCCAGCATGCGCAAGCGGGTTCTGGCCACCCGCTTCACCGGCACGGTGGACGACGTGCGCCGCCACATGGACGCCGCCCGCATCGCCCTGGTGCCGGAGCGCAACGGCGGCGGCTTCAAGCTGAAGGTGCTGGACTATGTCTTCAACCGCCTGCCCATCCTGGCCCTCAAGGGCTCGGTGGCGGGCGTGCCGCTGGAGCAGGAGGAGAGCATCCTGCTGTATCCGGGGCACGAGGATCTGGCCATGGGCGTGGTGCAGTCCATCGACGACCTGGACCGCCTGAACAACCTGCAGAACGCCGCCTATCGTGCCTGCCGCGACAGCTTCCATTGGACCAGCAGGGGGCCGCAGTTGCTGACGGCCATCGGCGCGGCATGACGACCTGGACCGAATGGGCGGGATACGGCGCCATTCCCCACGACAGCGCCGCGCGGCGGCATCCGCTGGGGGTGGTGGACTGGGTGTTGCTGGTGGGCTTCCTGCTGGGCATCTACACCGGCTTCGCCATCCAGATCACCCCCACCGTCCCCTTCCCCGCCGCCATTTCCGGCATCACCGGCGTCATCCTGCTCTGGCGCCGCCGGCATGGCATCTCGGCCGCCGGCCTGGCCGCCTTCCTGGGCGTGACCCTGCTGCTGCTGGCCTCCATCCTCTACGCGCCGGGCCTGGACCTGTTGTCCAAGCGCACCACCGGCCTGTTGCAGATGGTCTATTCGCTGGCCATCTCCTACGCCCTGTTCCTGACGGTGGTGGAGGCGGGGGCAGCGGCCTTTTCCCGCCTCATGCTGGTGTTCATCCTGACCATCATCGTCGGCACCCTGCTGGAAACCTATGCCGGGCTGGCAGCCATCAGCGACGCCGTGCGGCAGAAAATCTACACCTCCGGTGTCTATGACGCCGACCTGCGGGATGAACTGCTGTATGGCAAGGTGCGGCCCAAGCTGTTCACGTCGGAACCGTCGGCCGTCACCTTCTCCTACACCCTGTTTTCCTTCTGCTGGCTGCTGACCAGCAGCTGGCGCCACAAGCGCCTGGGCTATCTCGCCATGATGACGGCCGCCATGATGGCCATGCCCGGCCCCACCCTGCTGCTGATGCTGTTGCTGCTGGGCCTGCACGAGATGGTGCCCAAGGGCGACGATGGGCCGGCCCCGCTGCTCAGCGTGCGCCTGATCAAGATCGGCGCCGTCGCCGCCCTGGCCCTGATCGCCTTCGCCATCATCGCCAGCTCGGTCTACGCGGCGCGGCTGGACAATATCGCCAACGGCGATGACGAGAGCTTCTTCTATCGCGTGATCGGCCCCTTCCTGGTGACGCTGGAGGTGGTGAAGCATCATCCCATCCTGGGCATCGGGCTGACGGGCGAGCAGATGATCGCCGACACCATCGCCACGGTGTTCCTCAAGTCCGGCTCGTTCTCCCCGCTCTGGAACATTCCCGAGCCCAACGAGGTCATGACGAATTACTTCTGGCTGCACTGGGTCTATCTCGGCCTCTGCGGCGGCGCGGTGGTGATGCTGGCCATCAGCGGCTGGCTGCGCAGCCTGGGGGTGCATGCCCTGACGCTCTGCTGGCTGGGCTGGACCATCCTGGGCCAGGCCTCCGGCGCCTATGTCAGCCCCAAGACCTGGACCGTGCTGATGTTGATCGCCGCCTGCAGCGTGCTGCATGCCGAGGCCCATAAGCGCAAGACGGCGCCCGCCCCCATCCCGGCGCCACCGCCGCTCCGGCCCTATCCGCCCGGCGCCCTGGTGGCCATCGGCGGCAACGGCCCGCCCCGATACCGGCCCTGAGAGACTTTCGGCCAAGAACCCCACAACCGGCCCCGCCACCACAGCCACCAAGCCCTGAGGCAGAGTGATGACCCTTGCGACCCAGTGGACGGCCCCTGAAATCGGCGCATGGGCGCCGCAGCCCGCTTGGTATCTGGATAGGGGGATGGGGGCGCCCGGGCGGGGCATGGCGCGGGCCGATTGGGTCCTGCTGGTGATTTTCCTGCTGGGCATCTACACCGGCTTTTCCATCCAGATCACCGCCAGCATCCCCTTTCCGGCGGCCATCGCCGGCATCTCCGGGCTCATGCTGCTCTGGCGCCGGCGGCACAGCATCTCCCCCACCGGCCTGGCTGCCTTCCTGGGCGTGACCCTGCTGCTGCTGGCCTCCATCCTCTACGCGCCGGGCCTGGACCTGCTGTCCAAGCGCACCACCGGCCTGTTGCAGATGATGTACTCGCTGGTCATTTCCTACGCGCTGTTCCTGACGGTGGTGGAGGCGGGCGCCGCAGCCTTCTCCCGCCTCATGCTGGTGTTCATCATCACCATCGTCATCGGCACCCTGCTGGAAAGCTATGCCGGCCTGAACCGCATCAGCGACGCCGTGCGCCTGGCCATCTACCACCAGGGCATCTATGAGTCCGACATCCGGGATGAGCTGCTGTACGGCAAGGTGCGGCCCAAGCTGTTCACCACCGAGCCGTCGGCCGTCACCTTCGCCTATACCCTGTTCGCCTTTTCCTGGCTGCTGACCAGCGACTGGAAGCACAAGCGCCTGGGCTACCTGGCCATGACGGGTGCCGCCATGGTGGCCATGCCCGGCCCCACCCTGCTGCTGCTGGTGCTGCTGCTGGCGTTGTATGAGTTGGGGCCCAGTGACGACCCCGGCCAGTCCGCCGCCATGCGCATCATCAAGCTGGGGGTGGTGGGCATCCTGGCCATCGCCGCCTTCGCCATCCTGGGCAGCACCGTCTACGCCAACCGCCTGCATGAGATCGCCTCGGGCAACGATGAGAGCTTCTTCTATCGCGTCATCGGCCCCTTCCTGGTGGCCGTGGACGTGGTGAAGCACCATCCCATCCTGGGCGTGGGCCTGACGGGGGAACAGCTGGTCAGCGACAACATCGCCGACGTCTTCCTGCGCTCCGGCGCGTTCAGCCCGCTGTGGAACATCCCCGAGCCCAACGAGGTGCTGATCAACTATTTCTTCCTGCACTGGGTTTATCTGGGCCTGTGCGGCGGGATCATCATGATCCTGGCCATCAGCGGCTGGCTGCGCGCGTTGGGCGTGCCCGCGGTGCCGATGTGCTGGCTGTCCTGGGCGGTGCTGGGCCAGGCGTCCGGCGCCTATGTCAGCCCCAAGACCTGGACCGTTCTGTTTCTGATCGGCGCCTGCAGCGTGCTGCACGCCCGGGCCAAGCGCGCGGGCGCGGCCACCGTCCCCGCCCCGCTGGAGCCCGCGATATTGCCGGCGGCGGCCCTGCCGCCCGCCCCGCCCGCCATCCCGCCCTTGGCGGCCATGCACTGACGCGACCGGAGGAGGCGCATCCTATGGACACTTGGCCAATCGCCCCCGTCCCCACCAGCCCGGACTTTCCGGGGGGCGCGCCCGCCGCTGGGGCGCCAACCTCCAGGACAGGTACCTCCCTGCCGCCGTTCGAGATCGCCAGCGGCATCATTGACGTGCCGCCCAGCCCATCGGAACTGCGGGCCGCGGTCGCCACGATGGCCGATGAGGTGTCCTGGATACTGCGGCGACAGGCTGGGCCAATTACGGTTGAAGATCGGCTGTGGGCCTCAGGATTGCGAGTATAGGGGGACAACACTCATGCGGCAGCAATGCACAGAATGTTTCAGCAAGAACCACCTACCGGCAATTTTCACCGAGGTGCCTCCCCCGCCGCATGCCTCCGTCGTTAGGCCGACGATTGCAACGTACTTTGCGGGCGCGTCGATGAATCTGGCACGCAGTATATGCCTGCCACCGCATGATGGAGCTTGATCGCGCTCATCTGGAACGTTGCATTCCGGGATTTCACTTAGGTTGTGTATCTTAATGTTCTTATTCTTGATAATCTGATTTATCACCTCATCCGGATCATGGCCATTTATGGAGACATAGACTTCTCCTGTGTCATACTCAAGGTATGCGTAAGCCAACGCTGAGGCCGCCTGATCAGCATCCTCCACAAAGACCCCTGTGAAATCGGCCGTTATTATATAATATAGAAATATTATTGTCAGAAAAGACAATACGCCAGTAAATATGGCCGCTATTTTAATTATTCTCCCTAGCATTTTATTCATTTCTGCATGGCCGGCATATTGGAGATCGCGAACGAGTCCGCACAGCATTCGTCGGCGGGCTTGCAGGTGCCACAGCCTTTCTGATGAAACAACTCGTGGCGAAGCACAAACTGCATGGTTCTTCTGGCATCAGTCTTTCCCAACCCCGGTATTATAGCCGGGGCCGCTGCCGACATATAAATTTCTGTCGTGTTGGTGGCCGGGTTAGTTAGTCCACCGGGAACAAATCCGTTCGTCAGGCCACCTGCTAATCGCCGAGCGACCTCCATTGACACTGCGGGCAACGGTTCTCCCATATGTTCCGCGTACGCTGCGAAGATTGGGCGGAAAATAAATCTGTGATTTCGGATGCTATCTTCTACTTCTTCTTTCGAAAGGGCTCCAGACCTCAGCATCGCCGCCAACTCTTCCTCAAATAATTTCTTGGCGGCCGATGGGCTGAGAATTCCTTTTTCATCAACGAAAAATTGACCGCATTTTTTCTGCATGCCTTGCGAACCCCTGTCTTCCGGCATGGCAGACGGTTTATTCGGCACATCGCGCCGCGCTGATGCTGGCTGTTCAGCCTTGACGGGCTCCTGCGATGTCTCGCCGTCATCCGTCCAGCGCCCATGATCATCCCGCGCCTGGTCAGGGCTGTACTTCGCCAAGTTGTCGTTGGCCCGCGCCAACCGGACGGCGGCGTCCCAATCCAATTCAGGCAGGCGTAGATGCACGGCGCGGATCATGGCTTGGGCCAGATCACCGCGGTTCAGCGCGTCAGCGATCTTGGCCAGGGCCGGCAGCGCGGCGGCAGCGGGTTCCCCACCGGCATAGGCGCGCTTGAGCAACACCGCCACCTCGGCCGCCGGGCGGGCCTGGAAGCCGCCGACGCCCTTGGCCAGCAGGGACACGCCGGCCAGGGCCAAGCCCTCGGTTGTGCAACTCAGGCCCAGGCCACCCGGGCCGTTGCTCACGCGGTATCGACGCTGCCAGCCATCCATGATCGCTCTCCCTGTTGTTGGAAGAGCAACATATGTTCTTTATTTGTTCCTGTCAACCTGCGCGCGAGTGCCAGCGACATCGTCGCCGGGAGCACCCCTCGCTTCCGGGAGCGCTACTCCTGCGCCAGCTCGGCGGCGATATTGGCCAGGGTGCCGGGGGACTCCTGCCGGGGCAGGAACAGGAAGTTGTTCACATAGTCGGCGAATTGGCTGCGGGCCAGGCCAGGGCGATAGTCCTGGATGTCCTCCGGCCGCTGCATCGTGGCCACGTCGAAATTGTCCAGGGTGCGCAGCTTGTTGTGATGCAGGAAATACCCCTGGTAATCGATGGCGTCGAAGAAGCGGGCGATACGGTCGATGGAGCCGCGGGAATGCCGCTCCTCGATCTCCACCAGGATGCGGGGATGGCACCGGGTGATGGTTTCCCGGCCACCCTCCAGCACCGCTTCCTCGTGCCCCTCCACGTCGATCTTGATGAAGGCGACGTCACCGGAATAGACGGCGTCGAGGGGGGCGGAGGTCACCTTCAATTCACGCTGCGCCGGCTGGTCGGCCAGGGCGGTGGGCGACAGGGTCGACAGCCCCGTCTCGGGCTGTCCCGCCACGACGGGAATATGCAGCTGGGCCATGCCGGACGATTGCGACAGGGCGGTGGGGTAGACCACGACGTCGTCGCCGAACTTGGCCGACAGACGCGCCGCCAGCCAGGGCACGGGCTCGAAGGCGTAGACCCGGCGGGCATGGGGCCGCATGAAATGGATGTAGCAGCCCTCGTTGGCCCCCACGTCGATGGCGTCGCGCCCAGGCTCGCACAGGTGGCGCACCAGGCGGGTTTCGGCTTCACCGAAATGCTCGAAGTACTTGTGTTCAAGCCACAGCATCATCGGCGTGGGACAGACGGTGCGAACCAGTTGCTTCGCCCCGCGCCTCAGCGCACCGGGGATCATTCAGCCACCTCCTTGGCGAAGGCCGTCGGCGCCGGCTGGGGCCGGGAGACGAGGGAGCGCAGGACGCTGGTCATGGCCTCACGGCTGGGCCGCATCAGCAGGAAGGCCAGCCCGGCGGTGAGCATCCCCACCGCCGCAGCCACCGCCAGCGCCACCAGCGGGGCCGCCAGCAGGCTTTCGGGCATCACCCCGTTGCGCAGGAGCCAGACGACGCCGGCGACCGCCAGCGACGCCCAGACGGAGGGCAGGATGCGCCGGTACAGGTCGCCCTGTGTGACCGGCCCCTGCCCGGCGGCCAGGTAGAAACAGACCGGCAGGCGCAAGACCAGGCCGACGGCGGCATAGGCCCCCGCGACCCCGACAGCGCCGAAGGGGACGCCGGCGATGAAGGACGCGACGGCCAAGGCCACGTCGATGGCGGTGGAGCGCAGCAGGTCGCGCGACCGCCCCTGGGGCAGGTAGATCAGACCGGCGGTCATCAGCGTGGGCTGAACCGCGGCCACCAGGGCGAAGCAGGTGATCAGGGGGGACATCGCCTCCCACTTCGGGCCGAACAGCAGGTTGGTCACCCAGTCGGACGCGACGGCGGCACCGGCGGCGGCCGGCATGGTGACCATCGCCACCCGCTCGATCAAGACGCCGAACGCCCGGCGGAAGCGCTGCGGCTCATCCACCAGGCGGCTCAAGGCCGGCATGGCGACGGAGTAGAGCGGCGCGTTGATGCTGTTGATGGGCACCAGCACCAGACGCGCCGCGCGCTCATAAAGGCCCAGGGTGGCGGCGCCGAACAGGCGGCCCACCAGGATCTGGTCGATGCTGCGCGCCAGGGTGGAGAGGATGCCGCACCCCGATACCGACAGGCCGAAGCCCAGCAACTCGGGAATGCCCGACGTGCGGCGCGGCAGCGATGGCCGCCATCGGCACAACGCCCAGCAGCCGGCCATGACCAGGAAGGGGGCGGCCAGGCGCTGCGCCACCAGGGCCCAATGGCCCCACCCCTGGAAGGCCAGGACCACGGCCACGACGAAGGCCAAAAGCTCGCTGCCGGTTTCCGCGATGGCGATGGCGGAAAAGCGCATCTGCCGGCGCAGCAGGGCCCAATGCTGCACCGTGGCGCCGCTCATGACGAAGCCCAAGGCCAGCCAGCGGGTGACGGGCTCCAGATCCGGTTGGCCGTAGAAGCGGGCGATGGCGGGGGCGCCCAAGGCCAGGCAGGCGGCGATGAGGCAACCGGCACCCGTGTTGATCCAGAACAGGGCGCTGACCTGTTCGTGGGTGATGTCCGTCTTTTGCATCGTGGCGGCGGACAGGCCCAGCTCCTTCACGATTTCGAACAGGGCGGTCATGGCCCCGACCATGGCGATAAGGCCGAACTCAGCCGGGGCCAGCACCCGCGCCAACACGATGACGGAGCCGAACTGGGCCACCAGCTTCACCACCTGCGCGCCCATCATCACGGTTCCGCCGCGGGTCGCCCGGCGGCCGATGTCACCGATCAGGTGGGCGGTATTCAGATCGCCGTTCCGATCACGCATTAACACCTCTCACCGGCGGCGCGGACGCGGGCGCCGCCGTTTTTGGGGCCACCGTGGTTAGGATGGAACCGCCACCGGCCGGACGAGGGCAATCGCCTGGCCGGCGGCGGTGGGGACGGCCCGGCCGCCGGGGAGAGCCGGCTGCCGGACCCGTCACCGTCAGGCGTGGACAACCGGCGCGCCCCGGACGGAGGCGATGTTTTCCACATACCAGCGATAGGTCTGGGCAAGGCCCACGTCGATCGATGTTGGGGCCCGCCAACCCAAGGCTTCCAGCCGGCTGTTGTCCATGATCTTGCGCGGCGTCCCGTCAGGCTTGCTGCGGTCGTGCACGATCTCGCCCTGGAAACCCACGACCCGGCAAATCCGTTCCGCAAGCTCGGCGATGGAGACCTCCTGGCTGCTGCCCAGGTTCAGCGGCTCCTCCCCCGAATAATGCTTCATGACGAAGACCATGCCGTCGGCGGCGTCATCCACGTACAGAAGCTCCCGCAAAGGAGTGCCGCTGCCCCAGATTTCCAGCGCCTTCGCCCCTTCCTGTTTGGCCTTGTGCGCCTTCACCATCAGGGCCGGCACGACATGGCTGGCCATCAGGTCGAAGTTGTCACCGGGGCCGTACAGGTTGGTCGGCATGACCGATGTGAAGTCGCAGCCGTACTGGCGCCGATATGCCTGGCACAGCTTGATGCCCGCGATCTTGGCGATGGCGTACCATTGGTTGGTCGGCTCCAGCGGGCCGGTCAGCAGCGCCTCCTCCGGAATGGGCTGGGGAGCCATCCGCGGATAGATGCAGGAGGAGCCGAGGAACAAAAGCTTTTCGACGCCCGAACGGTGGGCGCTGTCGATGACGTTCGCCTCGATCATCAGGTTGTCGTAAATGAACTCCGCCGGCCGGGTGTCGTTGGCGTGTATGCCACCGACATGGGCCGCCGCCAGGAAGACGGCATCCGGGCGCAGGTCCTTCATCCACCGGTCGACTTGGGCGCTGTTGCGCAGATCGCAGTGGTGGCGGCCGACGGTCAGGATCTCACACCCCTCCCGCTCCAGCCGCCGCACCAGGGCGGAGCCGACCAGGCCGCGGTGGCCCGCGACCCAGACGCGCTTATTGCGCAGCTCGTAAGGGGGCTTGTGCATCGTGCTGTCCTTCCCACTGCTTGACGGGGGTGCGATCCAGAAGGGCGCGGTCGGCATTCACCATCTCGTAGACCAGTTCCTCGAAGGCGATGCGGTGCTGCCAGCCCAGGACCGTCTTGGCCTTGGTGGGGTCGCCCAGCAGGAAGTCGACCTCGGCCGGCCGGTAATAGGCGGGGTCGACCGCGACCAGCACCTTGCCGGTGCGGCGGCAATACCCGCGCTCGTTCACGCCCTCACCCCGCCACACCAGCGGGCGGCCGATGCAATGGAAGGCCAGTTCCACGAACTCCCGCACCGAATGCGCCTCGCCGGTGGCCAGCACGTAGTCGTCGGGCTTGTCCTGCTGCAGCATCAGCCACATGCCCTCGACATAGTCGCGGGCGTGGCCCCAGTCGCGCCGGGCCTCCAGGTTGCCGAGGTAGAGGCAGTTCTGCAGGCCGCGTTCGATGGCCGCCACGGCGCGGCTGATCTTGCGGGTGACGAAGGTCTCGCCGCGCTCCGGCGATTCATGGTTGAACAGGATGCCGTTGGAGGCGTGCATGTTGTACGCCTCACGGTAGTTCACCGTGATCCAGTAGCCGTACATCTTGGCCACCGCGTAAGGGCTGCGCGGGTGGAACGGCGTGGTTTCCGACAGCGGATCGCTGCTGATGCCGCCGTACAGTTCGGAGGTGGAGGCCTGATAGAAGCGGACATCGTCCTGCATCTTCAGCGACCGCACCGCCTCCAGCAGGCGCAGCGTGCCGGTGGCGTCCACGTTGGCGGTGTACTCCGGCATCTCGAAGCTGACCGCCACATGGCTCATGGCGGCCAGGTTGTAGATTTCGGTCGGCCGCGTCTCGGCGATCAGGCGGGTCAGCGCCAGGCTGTCCGTCATGTCGCCATAGTGAAGCGAGAACTCAAAACCGCCCTCGTGGCGATCCCGGTAGATGTGATCCAGCCGGTCGGTGTTGATGGAGGAGGAACGGCGCTTCAGGCCATGGACCACATAGCCCCGGGCCAGGAGGAACGAGGCCAGGTAAGACCCGTCCTGGCCGGTGATGCCGGTGATCAACGCGGTTCTATTCGACATAGCTGCTCCGTTCATCAATGGGTTGGTCGCTGTTTCCAGCAAAGTTCTTGGGGATTGTTTCCGGATTGTTGTTTGAGGCGCTTCTTTCCATTTATTCTAGGCGCCCCTTGTCCTGGCGGTTGACGTGTTCAGGGGAAGAGCACGGCACGGGCGACGCGGTCCCAGGTGTAGGTTTCCAGGACGTGGTTCTGGCCACGGGCGCCCATGACGGCCAGGCGTTGCGGTTCCGAAACGGCCTGGACGATCAGATCCGCCAATTCCTGGGGATCGGCGCGGGCGGCCAGGAAGCCGTAGCGGCCTTCGCCGGTGATTTCCGGCAGGCCGTTGCGCCGCAATCCCAGGACGGGGGTGCGGGAGATCAGCGCCTCCAGATACACTTGGCCCCACGGGTCGTTCAGCATGGGCTGCACCAGCAGGGACGAGCGGCGGTACAGCTCCTGCAACTCCGCCCAGGGCAAGGCGGACCGGAACTCGATGGCGGGATGCTCGGGCACCCGGTCGCGGACGGACGGATCGGCCACGATGGTCAGGCTGAGATCCGGCCGGCGCAGAACCGCCTGCTGGAAGGCTTCGATCACCAGCTCGCCGCCCTTTTCCCGGAACAGGTGCTTGCAGACGAACAGCAACTTGGGCTTGGCGTAATCCTTGGGGCCGATATAGGGCTTGATGTCGCCCATGCCCGACCCGACGGCCGTGACGCGGGCCGCTGGCACACCGTAATGGCTGATGATGTGGTCGCGGACGTAGCGGCCGAAGGTGAAGATGTGGTCGACGCAGTGCAGCGACCGCCGTTCCAGGTCCTCATACGCCGCTAGGGCGCGCGGGCTGTAGCCGGCGATATCGGGGCGGTGTTCCGCCGCCAGCGCCCAGGTATGGTCGCAATAGAGGTAGTGGTGGACGCGGTGCGCGCGATCGAACATGGGGTCGGCCGTGGCCTGGGCCTCCACCGCCGGCAGGTCCAGCGCGCCGGTGTGGATGATGTGGCGCGTTCCCCGTTCCGCCGCCTTGGCGGCCAACTGGCGGGCCAGATGCTGCCGGGCGGGGGCGGCGCGGTACAACTGCTCCGACGTCATCAGCTTGCCGTAGCCGGCCATGACGTGGCGGGCGGCCAAGCCCATCTTGAAGGTCTTGGACAGATGGGGGTGGAAGCCCTCCACCGTCACGCCCAGCTTCTCCAACGCCACGCCCAGGTTGCGGGGCGCGCCCGACCAGGTCCGGGGATGGGTCGGGTCACCGAAGACGGAAGTAATGGCCACCCGGTCGAACCGGCGTTCGGCCTGCTGCCCCTCGCCCGCGGGCAAGGCCTCTTCTTCCGGAAACCCACCGAAGACCGGCGGCGGTTGCACGGGGCGCCCGGACGGATGCGATTGGGGTGAAGGAGTGCGCTCGGCCACGGCCTGGGTCTCTTCCGTCGGTTGATCCGGTGGCGGACCGCCGCCCTTGGGGCAAGCGAAGCCGCTGATGTGGTGGTTGAAATCAAACAGGACCGCCGTCGACCCGCCAGTGACCAACCTGTGACCGGCGCGGCTTTACCTGGCCCATTTCAGTCACAGGGGCTAGCACCACGAAAAAAGGCATACGCCCTTTAATGATCAGGCGGCCCTGTTTTGTCACAGCACGGAAAATCGGCGCCGGTTCATGATGAATTACTTCGCAACGGCCGCAAATGGGGACATCCGTGCTGTCAAGAATTCCCAGCGCAGCGCTCATGGACAATAGTCCAGCTGCCAGCGCCACCGTTTCATCCACCGATGTCCCCCTCTCACCGCCAGACGGCCGCGATGGGGGGGCGGAGCCTGCGGGCGACTGGCCCGTTGGCGACTGGATGGCGGAACGTATCGGCTCCCGACGGGGATCGGCGGACGCCGGCAAGGTCGGCGTGGTGTTCCTGACCCAGGACATCACCGACGTCAGCACCATCAAGCGCGTGCGGGAGTTCCTGGACAATGGCCTGCCCGTCCTGGTCCTGGGTTTCGAACGGGCGCGGTACAATAGCGGTTACCGCCCGCCCTGGCCGCATGTGCTGCTCGGTCGCACCGTGGACGGCAAGTATGCCCACCGGCTGCAAGCCTTGGCGGGCGCCTTGCGCGTCATCTTCCGCAACCGCGCGCGCCTGACCGACGCCACCGTCCTTTACGCGCGCAACATCGACCAATTGCTGCTGGCGCTGGTGATGAAGTGGTTCATCAGTCGCAAGGCCGAGCTGGTTTACGAGGTGCTGGACATCCAGCCCATGTTCGTGGCCCACGGCCTGCGCTCCCTGGCCCTGCGCCTGGTGGAACGGCTGTGCCTGACGCAGGTGAAGCTGCTGGTCCTGTCCTCACCCGGCTTCCACCGCCACTATTACGCGCCGACGCAGAAGTTCCGCGGACCGTGGCTGCTGGTGGAAAACAAGCTGCCCCGGCCGGGCTTGCCGGAGCGGCCGTCGCCCCTGCCCGCCAGCCCCGCCCCGGCATCCACCGGCACGCGGCCGCTGATGCCGCCGGACCGCCCCTGGGTCATCGGCTATTTCGGGCTGATCCGGGGGGAGCAGACGGTGGACCTGATGCGCCGCCTGGCGCAGCGCCTGCCCGACCGGCTGCAAATCCGCTTCCGGGGCGTGCTGACCACCGTAGACGAGAAGAGCTTCTTCAAGACCTTGGAGGCCTGCCCCAACATCCTGTACGGCGGGCGCTACGACCACCCCGGCGAATTGGCGGACATGTACGCAGGCGTCGATTTCGCCTGGGCGCTGGATCTGGAGAACACGGAGCACAACTCACGCTGGCTGCTGCCCAACCGGTTCTATGAGGCTGGTTATTTCGGCGTGCCCTGCCTGAGTGTCCGGGGCTTCGAGGTCGACCGACTGGTGACGCGCCATGACGTGGGCTGGGGCTTCGACCAGCCCCTGGAAGAGACCATGGTGCGCTTCTTCCAGGATCTCACGCCCGAGGATTATGAGCGCAAGCGGCAGCGCCTGCTGTCCCTGCCCGATGAGACCTTCGTCGCCGGTGAGGAGATCCGGGCTCTGTGCCGTTTTTTCGCCCGGCGGGCCGGGGCCCCGCGGGAACAGCCCCCGCTTGAAGGCGGGATGCGCCCCAGCCCCGCGTCCTGACATTCGCCATCGGCCATGTCGCCGGGGACCCACCAGAAGCCCCCCCGGAGTTGTCGGGGAGAAGACTGTGAAGGGATAAAGGCAATGAGTGACACTGTGGTGGTGACCGGCGGCGCCGGTTTCATCGGCAGCCATGCCTGCAAGGCGTTGGCCAAGGCGGGGTTGAGCCCCGTCACCTATGACAATTTGAGCCGGGGTCCGCGCGAGGCCGTGCTGTACGGCCCGCTGGAGGTTGGCGACATCGGCGACGGCGCGCGCTTGGCCGCCGTGCTGCGCGACTACCAACCCTGCGCCGTCATGCACTTCGCCGCCTACGCCCATGTGGGCGAGTCCGTCGGTGACCCGCTGCTCTATTATCGCAACAACGTCGCGGGCTCCATCGCCCTGCTGGAGGCCATGCGCGACGCCGGCGTCGCCAACCTGGTGTTTTCCAGCACCTGCGCCGTCTATGGCGTGCCCCAGCGCGTGCCCATCACCGAGGGGCACCCCCAGGCGCCCATCAACCCCTATGGCGCCAGCAAGCAGATGATGGAACGCATCATCGCCGACTGCGAGCCCGCCTGGGGCCTGCGTGCGGTCATCCTGCGCTATTTCAACGCCGCGGGGGCCGATGCCGACGGCGACCTGGGCGAGAACCATGATCCGGAGCCGCACCTGATCCCCAACGTGCTGGACGCGGCGTTGGGCCGTAAGGATGGGCTGACCGTCAACGGCGCCGACTACCCTACGCCGGACGGCACCTGCGTCCGCGACTACATCCATGTCAGCGATCTGGCCGACGCCCACGTCCTGGCGCTGAAGCACCTGCTGGACGATGGGCCGTCCATGGCCCTGAACCTGGGCAACGGCAACGGCTATTCCGTGCGCGAGGTCATGGAGGCGGCGGAACGGGTGACCGGCCTGCCCATCCCCTGGCATGTCGGGCCCCGCCGGCCCGGCGACCCGCCCGCCCTGGTGGGTGACGCGACGCAAGCGCGACGCATCCTGGGCTGGACGCCGGAGCGCGGCAGCCTGGACATCCAGATCGCCGACGCCTGGCGCCGGCGCCTGCGGGAATTGCAAGCCCCCCAGGAAGCGGCCATGGCCTCCGTCCGCAAGACGGCCTGACCGCTTCAGGGAGGGAACGCTTCCAGGGAAGTGGTAAAGGGGGCGGGAAACCGCCCCCCCGGCCCTTAGCGTACGGCGCGCACGGCGTCGATGAACTGGGGCACGGTGTCCAGCGTCAGGCCGGCTAGGTTGGCGCGGCCGGAGCCCACCATGTAGACGGCGTGTTCGCGGCGCAGCGTGGCCACCTGGTCCGGCGACAGCGGCAGCAGGGAGAACATGCCGCGATGGTGGCCAAGCGGCGCCAGCCAGGGGTCACCGGCCGCCAAGGCCTGGCGCACCCGGTTGATGCGGGAGCGCATGCCGTCCAGTTCCGCCCGCCAGTCGGCGGTCAGGGCGGCATCGTCCAGGATGACGCGCACCAGAGCAGCGCCATGATCGGGCGGCATGGACCAGTTCACCCGGGCCAGCAGCAGGATGTTGGACCGCATCAGCTCGGTACGCGCCGGCGTGCCGCCCTTGGCGTACAGGGCGCCGACGCGCTCCCGGTACAGGCCGAAGTTCTTGTCGCAGGAATAAGCCAGCAAGGCGTCCGGGGCGGCATCCAGCACCAGGCGGGCGCCGGCGGCATCCTCCTCCAAACCATCGCCCAGACCCTGATACGCCAGGTCGATGAGGGGGATCAGGCCCCGTTGGGCCACCACCTCGGCCACCGCCCGCCACTGGGAACGGTCCAGGTCGGCGCCGACGGGATTGTGGCAGCAGCCGTGCAGCAACACCACGTCGCCGGCGGCCGCGCCCTGCAGCGCGGCCATCATCTCATCAAACAGGACGGTCTGCGTCGCCTGATCATAATAGCGATATGTCGCCACCGTCAGGCCGGCGGCGGTCATGATGGGCGCGTGGTTGGGCCAGGTGGGCGTGCCCAGCCAGACCTTGGCGCCCGGCCCCTTGGCGTTTTTCCGGGCGGCGTTGATCAGCTCCGCCGCCAGGCGCAGGGCGCCGGTGCCACCGGGGGTCTGCACCCCGACGAAGGTATCGGCCGGCACGGCCCTGCCGAACACGATGGGCTGCAGCAGTTCGGCATACCGGATGTCGCCTTCCGGACCCAGATAGCTCTTGCTGCTTTGGGTTTCCAGCAAGCGGGCCTCCGCGGCCTTCACGGCGCGCATCACCGGCGTCGCCCCGCTATCGTCACGGTAGACACCAACGCCCAGATCCAGCTTGTGGGGCCGGGGATCGTCTCGGTGCAAGGCGATCAGGGACAGCAGCGTGTCGGCGGGCTGCGGCGCCAGCGCGTCGAAAAGCGTCGGGGCGGACATGAAGCGAAAACTCCCTTATGGGCGGAGCGGGACGCCCGATGGCGGCACCGCTATTGTTGCTGAATGATTTTATGCGAGATCCATGACAATGTCCTTTCATTGCCACAGGCGCTGGCACGATTATAGGAACCGTATTTCACGAGGTGGTGTGGGATGAAAGAGATTGATCAGTTTGACGATATCGATCATCGCATCCTGCGGGCCCTGCAGCGCGACGCCAGCCTGAGCCACGCCGCCCTGGCGGAGCAGGTCGGCGCGTCCCCCGCCTCGTGCTGGCGGCGCATCAAGGCGCTGGAAGCGGCCGGCATCCTGGGCCCGGCCGTGCGCCTCGTGGACGCGGCCAAGGTGGGCCGCGGCGTCAGCGTCATGTGCCAACTGCGCATGAAAAGCCATGCTACCAAGGACCGCCAGGAGTTCGAGGCCTTCATCCAGACGCGCGGCGAGATCATGGACTGCCACAGCATGTCCGGCGAATGGGACTATCTGATGCGGGTGGTGGTGGCCGACGTCGCCAGCTACGAACGCTTCCTGATGCGGGAGTTGCTGGCCCACCCGGCCGTGGCCGCCGCGGCATCGCATTTCGCCCTCAGCCAGGTGAAATACACCACCGCCCTGCCGATCTGATCAGCCTGTTTCAGGCGGAGCGGTTCAGCCGCGAAACCTTTGCAGCGGCACGCGGTTGAGGCCGCGCGATTGAAAGGTTCTCGCGAGGCGGCGGGTGTACACTGGTGCCCACCTGGGCGCCACGGCCTGAAACGCCGCCCTTATTCATTTGACAAGCGTGTCGGATGATCCGTTATATCGTTTCAAATGAAACGATCTGGTGGAGGCAATCGCCATGACCTTGGATACTGGCCCCCTGGAAACCATGAGCGGGTTCGGCAACGGCTTTGCGACGGAGGCGGTGCCCGGCGCCCTGCCGGTGGGCCGCAATTCTCCCCAGAAAGCCCCCTTTGGCCTGTACGCCGAGCAGTTGTCGGGCAGCGCCTTCACGGCCCCCCGGGCGGAGAACCGCCGGTCCTGGCTGTACCGCTTGCGCCCCACCGCCAGCCATGCGCCCTTTCAGCCATACGTGCGATCCAGCCTGCTGCGCTCCGGCCCGTTTGATGAGGTGCCGCCCACCCCGAACCGCCTGCGCTGGGATCCGTTGCCCCTGCCCGACGCCCCCACCGACTTCATCGACGGCCTGGTGACCTATGGCGGAAACGGCGACGCGGGCGCCAGCAGCGGCATCGCCATCCATCTCTACGCCGCCAATCAGCCCATGGCATCCAGGGTGTTTTATAACGCGGACGGCGAGCTGTTGATCGTGCCGCAGATGGGCCGCCTGCGCCTGGAGACGGAGTTGGGCCGCATGGAGGTGGCGCCCGGGGAGATCGCGGTGGTGCCGCGCGGCGTGCGCTTCCGCGTCCTGCTGCCGGACGGCCGCGCCCGGGGCTATGTCTGCGAGAATTACGGCGCCCCCTTCAAGCTGCCCGACCTCGGGCCCATCGGCGCCAACGGCCTGGCCAACCCGCGCGATTTCCAGACCCCCGTCGCCTGGTTCGAGGACGTGGATGAGCGGACGGAAGTGGTGCAGAAGTTCCAGGGCCGCCTATGGACCACCACCCTGGACCACAGCCCCCTGGACGTGGTGGCCTGGCACGGCAACCTGGCGCCCTACACGTACGATCTGGCGCGGTTCAACACCATCAACACCGTATCTTACGACCATCCGGACCCGTCCATCTTCACCGTGCTGACGGCGCCGTCGGAAATGGCCGGCACGGCCAATTGCGATTTCGTCATCTTCCCACCCCGCTGGATGGTGGCGGAGGACACGTTCCGCCCGCCGTGGTTCCACCGCAACGTCATGAATGAATTCATGGGCCTGATCCACGGCCAGTACGATGCCAAGGCCGGTGGCTTCGCCCCCGGCGGCGCCTCGCTGCACAACTGCATGAGCGGCCACGGCCCCGACCGCACCAGCTATGAGCGGGCGGTGGCGGCGGACCTGAAGCCCCACAAGATCGAGAACACCATGGCCTTCATGTTCGAAAGCCGCTGGGTCATCCGCCCCACCCGCTTCGCCATCGAAACGCCGCTCATGCAGCTGGACTATGATGACTGCTGGGCGGGCTTCACCAAGGCCGACCTACCGAAATGACCCCTCCCTTGATCGATGAAACGCACAACCCGGCCCTGACCAGCTGGGTCGCCAGCGCCAACGGCCATGCCGACTTTCCCATCCAGAACCTGCCCCTGGGCGTGTTCAGCACCCTGAATGAGGCGCCGCGCGGCGGCGTCGCCATCGGCGACCAGATCCTGGACTTGGCGAGGGCCGGCCGCTCCGGCCTGCTCACCGGGGCGGCGCTGGACGCCGCCATCGCCGCCAGCGGGCCGACGCTGAACCCGTTGCTGGCCTTGGGCGCGAAACCCCGCCGGGCCCTGCGCCGCCGCCTGTCGCAGCTGCTGGCCGGCGGCAGCGACGAGAGAGGCGTTGTGGAAAGCTTGCTTTACCCGGCGACGGACTGCACCCTGCACCTGCCGGCGCGCATCGGCGGGTACACCGATTTCTATGCCGGCATCCATCACGCGCTGAACGTCGGCAGGCAGTTCCGCCCCGACAACCCGCTGCTGCCCAACTACAAGCACGTGCCCATCGGCTATCACGGCCGCGCCTCCAGCGTCCGCGTGACCGGAACGGAGGTGCGTCGCCCCAACGGCCAGCGCAAGGCCCCCGACGCGGACGCGCCGACCTTCGGCCCCAGCCAGCGCCTGGACCTGGAGCTGGAGCTGGGCATCTGGATCGGGCCGGGCAATGAGCTTGGCAGCCCCATCGGCATTGGTGAAGCGGACAGCCACATCGCGGGCTTGTGCCTGCTGAACGATTGGTCGGCCCGCGACCTGCAGGCGTGGGAATACCAACCGCTGGGCCCCTTCCTGGCCAAGAACTTCCTGACCACCGTGTCGCCCTGGATCGTGACGGCGGAGGCGCTGGCGCCCTTCCGCACGCGCCAGCCGGCCCGCGCGGCGGACGATCCCCGGCCCCTGCCCTATCTATGGGATGAGGCGGATCAGGAGCACGGCGCCTATGGCATCGAGCTGTCGGTGCAGATCCGTACGCCCCGGATGCGCGAGGCGGGACTGCCCCCGCACCGCCTGGGCACCGGCCCCGCCACCAACCTGTATTGGACGGCGGCGCAGTTGGTGGCGCACCACACCTGCAACGGCTGCGACCTGAACCCCGGCGACCTGCTGGGCACGGGCACCATTTCCACCCCCGACGATAGCGGCGTAGGCAGCCTGTTGGAATTGACGCGCGGCGGTAAAGCGCCCATCACCCTGCCAACCGGGGAGACGCGGACCTTCCTGGCCGATGGCGATGAGCTTATCTTGGCCGGCCGCGCGGTGGCCGAGGGCTATGTCGCCATCGGCTTCGGCGACTGCCGAGGCCAGGTGACGCCCGCCCCAGCCCTGTAATAACGAAGGAAGGGAAGACCATCATGACCCAGCAAAAGGTCATCATCACCGGCGGCGCCGGGGTCCTGGGCGGGGCGGTGGCCAAGGCCTTCCTGGCGGCGGGCCACCGCGTCACCGTGGTCGACCATGCGCCGGCACCGGCCGCCGCGACCGACGGCGTGCTGCACCTGGGCGGCGTGGACCTGACGGACGAGGCCGCCGCCCGCACCGCCTTCCTCCAGGCCAAGGTGGCCATGGGCGGGGCCGACGTGGTGGTGAACGTGGCCGGCGGCTTCCGCTGGCAGACGGTGGCGGAGGGCGACCCCGCCACCTGGGAAAAGCTGTTCGCCCTCAACGCCCGCACCTGCCTGAACATGTGCCGGGCCGCCATCGTGCCGGAGTCTGAGGGCGGGCTGGCCAGCGGCGGCGCCATCGTCAATGTGGGGGCCGCCGCGGCGGAAAAGGCCGGCGCCGGCATGGGCGCCTATGCCGCGTCCAAGGCCGCCGTGGCCCGGCTGACCGAAAGCCTGGCCGCCGAACTGGGCGGGCGCATCCGCGTCAACGCCGTGCTGCCCCTGGTCATGGACACGCCGCAAAACCGGGCGGACATGCCAACCGTCGATCCCAAGACCTGGACCGCCACGGCGGCGGTGGCCGACGCCATCGTCTTCCTGGCCAGCCGGGCCGCCCGCGCCATCAACGGCGCGCTGATCCCCGTCACCGCCCCCACCGCCGACTGAAGAGGCCCATCATGGTCAAGCGCCTGGACCCCACCGATCTCCCCCCCCTGCCCGGCTGGACCGTGACGCCGGAGGGCGACGCCATCACCCGCCGCTGCGTGTTCACCGACTTCACCGCCGCCTTCGGCTTCATGACCCAGGTGGCCCTGCTGGCGGAGAAGGCGGACCACCACCCGGAATGGTCCAACGTCTACAACCGTGTGGACATCCGCCTGACCACGCACGACGCCGGCGGCCTGTCACAGCGCGACGTGGACCTGGCCCGCGCCATCAACCGTCTGCTGCCGGTTCTCTGAGCGGACCGACACCATCAATATCGCCGTGCCTGCGCACGGTCAGCCTCATCGCGCTTGCGCGCGGTCAGCGTCATCGCGCTTGCGCGCGGGGGCTAAGGCCGATTAGAGGTGATTGCCTCCGCCACCCCAATTCCCCCGTGTGCCGCCGGTGAAAGTCCTTATCGCCGACACCGTCCACCCCGCCGATCCCGGCCGCATCGTCGAGGCGGACCTGATGGCCGCCGGCGCCACGGACATCGTCCGTTTGGGGCCTGGGGAACTGCTGGCCGACGCCGTGGCGCGGACGGCGCCGGACCTGGTGATCGTGGACATGGCCCGTCCCGACCGCGACGGGCTGGACGACATCCGCGCCATTTCCCGCCACGATCCCCGCCCCATCGTCATGTTCGTCGACCAGGACGACCCCGCCTTCATGGAGGCGGCGATCGAGGCCGGCGTCAGTTCCTACAACGTTGTCGGCGCCTCGCTGCCCGTGCTGAAGCCAGTGGTTCAGGCGGCGGTGGCCATGTTCCGCCGCTATCGCCAGGTGGAGACCAGCCTGCACAAGGCCGAGACGTCCTTGCGTGAGCGCGAAGTGGTGGACCAGGCCAAGGCCCTGCTGATGCGCCAACGCGGCATGGCGGAGCCGGACGCCTATCGCTGGCTGCGCCGCCAAGCCATGGAGCAGAGCCGCAAGCTGGCCGCCGTGGCCGCCGACATCGTGGCCGCCGCTGAACAGAACAAGGGAGGCGGGTCATGACCCTTCCACGCTCCGTCCGCATCGGCCTGCTGCGCCTCACCGACAGCGCCCCCGTCATCCACGCCCAGGCCGCCGGCCTGTTCGCGGCCGAGGGCCTGGACGTCACCCTGTCGGTGGAGCCCAGCTGGGCCAACCTGGCGGACAAGCTGTCTTACGGCCTGCTGGATGCCGCCGTGATGCTGCCACCCCTGGTGCTGGCCATGGCGCTGGGCCTGCGGCCGGCGGCGGCCCGCCTGATCATCCCCATGAGCCTCAGCCAGCATGGCGATGCCGTGACGCTGTCCAATGAATTGGCCGGTGCGATCCTTGAAGGGGGGCGCCCCACGGCCACCGAAGCCGGCCGCCGCCTGGCCACCCTGCTGCGGGGCCGCCCCCGCGTCACCTTGGCGGTGGTCCATGCCTGGTCCGCCCATGCCCTGCTGTTCAAAAGCTGGCTGCACGCCGCCGGCATCGACCCCCAGGCCGACGTGGATTGGGCCATCGTGCCCCCGGCCGACAGCGTGGCCGCCATCGAGGCCGGGCGCATCGACGGCTTCTGCGCCGGCGCCCCTTGGGGAGCGGTGGCGGCGGCGGCCGGCGTGGGCCGCACCGTGGCCCTGTCGTCGGACATCATGCCCGGCCACCCGGAAAAGTGCCTGGCGGTGCGCGAGGCCTGGGCGGAGGAACAGCCCCAGGCCTTGCATGGCGTCCTGCGCGCCCTGCTGCGCGCCGCCACCGACTGCGCCGCCCCCGCCAACACCCCCCTCCTCGCCGCCACCCTGGCCCAGCCCGCCTTCCTGAACCTACCGCCCGAGATCATCGCCGCCTCCCTCCCCGGCGGGATGCGCGACGGTCTGGGCCAGGACACCGACGCCTGCGTCTTCGGCGCGGCCACCCGTCCCACCCTGGAGCAGGCCCGCTGGTTCCTGGACCAGATGGCCCGCTGGCGCGACCTGCCGGTCAGCGGCGCGGAGGCGGAAGCGCTGGCGGCGCGCATCTACCGGCCGGATTTGTATGAGGGGGCAGCGGGTATCGTTCGGCCATGACCAATTGCTCTGGGCGTTGATGCCCCGCGCACTTTGTCATCAACGAATAAATGTCTTCAGCGCCAACAAGAAACGGCCGCGCCCACGTGGGCGCGGCCTTGAAGTATGGGGATCGGGCGGAAGAAATTCAGGCGGCGTGGACCGGCTGTTCCACCACATGCCAGGGACCGCTCAGGTCGGTGCGGTACTCGTAGCGGATGACGCCGGAGGCGTAGTTGGGTTCCAGCACCAAGATGGCCTTGTAGTTCTGCGGGATGACCGGGCCGATGCCGCCCTGCGGCGGCCAGTGGATTTCCGGCCAGCCGTTCAGGTCGATGCGGATCTTGGAGCCTGGGCCGGTCACGGTCTCATAGATCAGGGTGCCGGTGACGTGAGAAGCCACGTGCAGCGGCGGGTTGGTCGCCTGGGTTACCAGAGAGTAGCCCGTCACCTCGCGCTTGGGCGTGTAGACCGTCAGATTAAGCGTATCCGTCGGGGCGCCAGGCGCGCCGCCCGAATGCAGCGTCAGGTGGAAAAGGCCAGCCAGTTGCTTGACGTCGGTGGTGCTCATGATTGGGTTTCCCTTAGAGTTTTCGGGTCGCTTGGTGGATCGCCGGGCTCTGGGTCGCCACAGCGATGTGCAACCATAGGTGCGAAAAACTAAGCGGATCAATCGAATGAGTTTAAACCGTATAAGTTGTGATTCTCATAAATCACCACTATCGGGTAGTGGCTCGCCCTAATCCCGCACCAGCGATAGGATCAGCAGGACCAGCAGCGCCAGGGCAGTCAGCTTCCAGAAGCGCACCGGGTCGCGGTCGTAGAGGGAGCGGCGGCGGGTGGGGCGCGGTGCAGGGTGGGCGGCGCCGGCCTCCAGCTCCAGCGCGAATTCCAGCACGTCACCGTGGCGGTCGGCCGGATTGGCGGCCACGGCCTTCATGACCGACAGGTCCAGCCAGGTGGGCAGGTCCGGCCGGCGCTGCTGCAAGGGCACAGGCGCGCCGAAGCGCGGGCGCTGGAAGGGTTCGATCTCGCCGTAGGGGTAGGCGCCGGTGAACAGGTGATAGACGGTGACGCCCAGGGCGTAGAGATCGGTGCGCTCATCCCCCGGCTCACCGGCCAGCAGTTCCGGCGCCATGTAGCTGGGCGTGCCCGGGATCTGCTCGGCCGGGAAGTCCTCCATCCCCGGCAAACGCACCACACCCAGGTCGATGAGGCGCAGACCCCCGGCGCCGTCGATGATGACGTTGTCCGGCTTGATGTCCCGGTGGATGATGCCGGCGCGATGCAGGGCCGCCACCGCCTTGGCCAGCTTCACCGCCAGGGGCACGCCCTCCGCCACGCCCACCCGTGGCGGCGCCAACAAGCGCTGAGCCAAGGTCTGGCCCGGGTAATAGGGCATGACGGTATATAGCCGCGTCTGCCGGCCGGGCGGCACCTCCACCACCTCCCCCAGCCAGGGGCTGCGCACCCGCGCCGCCACCCAGCCTTCGCGCACGAAGGCCAGGCGGTAGACGGCGTCGTCCGCCACCGTTGGCTTGGGGAACTTCAGCACCAAGGGCGCCTCCTTCCCCGCCGGTTCCGTCAGGAACAGGGCGCTGTAGCGGCCATCGGACAGCAGGCGGCCGACGCGATAACCGTCGACGACATCGCCCGGCTTGGGCAGGGGCAGGATGGGCAGCTCCGCCGTCAGGTCGGCCAGTTCATCCCGGTCGGCGGGTGGCAGGGCCACCACGTCGATGACCAGGGCGGTGGCGTTGTCATGGCTACCGGCCGACAGGGCGGCCGCCACCATCTGCTGACTGGCCGCCTCCGGCGTCGGCTCCGCCGCCGCCAGGCGGGCGAGGTCGCGGGACGACAGCACGCCGTGGACACCGTCGGTCAGCAGCACCAGGCGGTCGCCCTCGCGCAGGGGCTCGGCGGTATAGTCGGCGCGCAGCGCGTCCTCCAGCCCGATGGCTCGGCGCAGGATGTGGCGTTGGTCCGGGCCGCTGTGTACATGGTCCTCGGTCAGCAGGCTGAAACGGCCGTCGCGCAGGCGGTACAGGCGGGTGTCACCCACATGCAGGATATGGGCGCGGCGGTCGCGCAGGATGACGGCGGTCAGGGTGGTCGCCATGCCCGTGCGCTCTGGATCCGTGCGACCTTGGGCATGGATCCAGCGGTTGATGGCCTCCGCCGCGTGCGCGGCCGCCCGCCGAACGCCCAAGGTCTGGCGTTCGCCCAGATAGAAATCGATGAAGGCGCGCACCGCCAGCTCCGCCGCCACGCGGCCGCCGGGCGCCCCCGACACGCCATCGGCGATGGCGGCCACCGCCCCGTGGCGGGCGCGCTGGGTGGCGGTGCCCAGGCACACGCCCACATAGTCCTCATTGCGCGAGCGGCGGCCGGTTTCGCTGCACCACCCCGCGCGCAGGTCGATCTGCCCCGCCCCCATCTGCGTCCCACCTCCGTTTATTGCCTATAATTTGATCATATGCGCGGCCCGCTTAGCGATTGCGCACAAAATAGGCAAAGATGCCACGCACCGCCCCGCCAAAACCCCAGGTTTTCCGCGAGGGCGAAGCTGGCACGGCGGTTGCGAAGAAGATTACACGAGCAGGGGGCCAAAAGGTTCTTTTCTGCATCGGGGCGGCCCCAACGGCGGGGTGGCCCCGCCTCCGGGATGATGCAATGGCGCGCATCCCATGTGGTCTGATCGGCGGGTCAACGGCGGCCTGTCAGCGTCCGGTTCCACCGGGCCCTACCCCACCCACAGGCCAATTTCGGCCTGACCCCGATCCACCACCCCCCTTCTGGTGATAGGCGGCGCCTGACCCCATGGCAGCCCCGTCGCCAAAGGCCCGCAGCCCTGCCCGGAGGCGCACCCGATGAACAAGAGTTTCCTGAAGGCTGGACATCTGCCGACCCTGTTCGCGGCGTTTCTCTATTTCGACATGAGCTTCATGGCCTGGGTCATCCTGGGCCCGCTGGGCGTGCTGATCGCCAAGGATTTGGGCCTGTCGCCGGCGCAGAAGGGCCTGATGGTGGCGGTTCCCGTCCTGGCGGGCGCCTTCTTCCGCGTCATCAACGGCATCCTGGTGGATCACCTGGGGCCCAAGCGCACCGGCCTCCTGGCGCAGGTGGTGGTGATCGCCGGGCTGATCGCCGTCTGGTATTTCGGGGTGCACAGCTTCAACGCCACCCTGCTGACCGGCACCATCCTGGGCGTGGCCGGCGCCAGCTTCGCCGTGGCCCTGCCGCTGGCCTCGCGCTGGTATCCACCGGAGCACCAGGGCACCGCCCTGGGCCTGGCGGGTGCGGGCAACTCCGGCACCGTGTTCGCCTCCCTCTTCGCGCCGGCCCTGGCCGTCGCCTATGGCTGGAACAACGTGCTAGGTCTGCTGGCCATCCCGCTGGCGCTGACCCTGGCGCTTTACCTGGTGCTGGCCAAGGACAGCCCGGAATGCCCGCCGGCCAAGTCGCTGGCGGAATACCTGGCGGTGCTGAAGATCGGCGACGCCTGGTGGTTCATGTTCTTCTACAGCGTCACCTTCGGCGGCTTCGTCGGCCTCGCCTCCTCCCTCACCATCTACTTCAATGACCAGTATGGGCTGAGCCCCATCACCGCCGGCTACTTCACCGCGGCCTGCGTCTTCGCCGGGTCCCTGGTGCGCCCCATCGGCGGCGCCGTGGCCGACCGCATCGGCGGCGTGCGTTCGCTGACCGTCATGTACACCATCGCCGCCAGCGCCCTGGTGGTGGTCAGCTTCGCCCTGCCGCAGGCCTGGATGGCCCTGGCCGTCTTCGTCGTGGCCATGCTGGCCCTGGGCATGGGCAACGGCGCCGTGTTCCAGCTGGTGCCGCAGCGTTTCCGCCGCGAAATCGGCGTCATGACCGGCCTGGTCGGCATGATGGGCGGCGTGGGCGGCTTCTACCTGGCCTCCAGCCTTGGCTACTCCAAGCAGCTGACCGGCGGCTACCAGGCGGGCTTCCTGCTGTTCGCCCTGCTGGCCCTGGCCGCCCTGGTCGGCCTGACCGGGGTGAAGCGCCGCTGGCGCACCACCTGGGGCTCCGCCGCCCTGGGCGCGGCCCGCGTCTGACCCCCACGCACCAGACTTAGCGATTAAGGGAAGGGTTCCCCCATGGACACGCATATGCCCCCGCGCCAGAAGCTGGTGGTTGTCGGCAACGGTATGGCCGGCATGCGGACGGTGGACGAACTGCTGAAGCGCAACCCGCTGAAGTACGACATCACGGTCTTCGGTGCCGAACCGCACGTGAACTACGACCGCATCATGCTGTCGTCCGTGCTGGCCGGCGAAAAGGACCTGGAGCAGATCGTCATCAACCCCCGCTCCTGGTATGAGGAGAATGGGATCGAGCTGATCGCCGGAGACGCGGTGACGGCCATCGACACCCAGGCCCGCACCGTGACCTCCGCCAGCGGCCGGGTGGTGGCCTATGACAAGGTCTTGCTGGCCACGGGGTCCCGGCCCATCGCCCCGCCGGTGCCGGGCCTGGACCTGCCCGGCGTCTGCGCCTTCCGCGACATCGCCGACGTCAACACCATGATCGCGGCGTCGCAGACGCATAAGCGCGCCATCGTCATCGGTGGCGGCCTGCTGGGGCTGGAGGCCGCCAACGGCCTGCTGCGCCGGGGCATGCAGGTGGCCGTCGTCCACCTGATGGGCACCATCATGGAACGCCAGCTGGACAAGGCGGCGGCCGAGCTGCTGCAGCGCGAGCTGGACGAACGCGGCATGAACTTCTTCACCAACGGCCAGACCGAGGAGATCTTCGGCGAGGGCCGGGTGCAGGGCGTGCGCCTGGCCGATGGACGGGAGATCCCGGGCGACCTGGTGGTGCTGGCCATCGGCATCCGCCCCAACATCGACCTGGCGCGGGCCGCTGGCCTGGCCATCAACCGCGGCATCGAGGTGGGCGACGACATGCGCACCTCCATCCCCGACATCTTCGCCGTGGGCGAGTGCGTGGAGCATCGCGGCAAGACCTATGGCCTGGTCGCCCCGCTGTGGGACATGGCCAAGGTCTGCGCCGACCATCTGGCGCGCGAGGACGCCACCAGCGACTACGTCCCCGCCGCCATGGCCACCCGGCTGAAGGTGACGGGCATCGACGTCTTCTCCGCCGGTGACTTCATCGGCGACGAGACGACGGAGGAGGTGGTCTTCCGCGACGCCGCCCGCAACACCTACAAGCGCCTGGTGCTGCGCGACGACCGCCTTGTGGGCGCCGTGCTGTACGGCGACGCCCAGGACGGCGGCTGGTATTTCCAGCTGCTGCGCGAGGACAAGCCGCTGGGCGAGCTGCGCGACACCCTGATCTTCGGCCAGGCCTTCGCCAGCCTGGCGGCCGGCGCGCCCGCCGCCGACCCCACCGCCGCCGTGGCGGCCCTGCCCGATGAGGCCGAGATCTGCGGCTGCAACGGCGTGTGCAAGGGCAAGATCATGGGCGCCATCGCGGAGCATGGCCTGACCACGCTGGAGGGGGTGCGGGCCCGCACCAAGGCGTCCGCCTCCTGCGGCAGTTGCACACCCCAGGTGGAACAGTTGCTGGCCCTGTCGCTGGGCGACAGCTACGCCAAGCCCACGGGGGAGAAGCCGCTGTGCAAATGCACGACCCACAGCCACGACCAGGTGCGCCGCGCCATCGTGGATCAGGGGCTGCGCACCATGCCGGCGGTCATGTCCGCCCTGGGCTGGTCCACGCCCGACGGCTGCCATGTCTGCCGCCCGGCGCTAAACTTCTACCTGCTGGTGGCCTGGCCCGGTGAGTACCAGGACGACCAGCAGTCCCGCTTCGTGAACGAGCGCAACCACGCCAACATCCAGAAGGACGGCACCTATTCCGTGGTGCCGCGCATGTGGGGCGGCCTGACCACGGCGGATGAGCTGCGCGCCATCGCCGACGTGGTGGACAAGTACGCCATCCCCACCGTGAAGGTGACGGGCGGCCAGCGCATCGACCTCTTGGGCGTGACGCGCGAGCAGCTGCCCCATGTGTGGAAGGATCTGAACGACGCCGGCATGGTCTCCGGCCACGCCTACGGCAAGGCGCTGCGCACGGTGAAGACCTGCGTGGGGTCGGAATGGTGCCGCTTCGGCACGCAGGACAGCACCGGCATGGGCGTGAAGCTGGAGCGCATGACCTGGGGGTCCTGGCACGCGCACAAGGTGAAGCTGGCCGTGTCAGGCTGCCCGCGCAACTGCGCCGAGGCCACCATCAAGGACTTCGGCGTCGTGGCGGTGGACAGCGGCTGGGAACTGCATGTCGGCGGCAACGGCGGCATCCACGTCCGCGCCACCGACCTGTTGTGCAAGGTGACGACGGAGGATGAGGTGCTGGAATACTGCGGCGCCTACCTGCAGCTCTACCGCGAGGAATCCCGCTATCTGGAGCGCACGGCGCCCTGGATCGAGCGCGTGGGCCTGGCCCATGTGAAGCAGCGCATCGTGGACGACGCGGCGGGCCGCAAGGCGCTCTATGCCAAGTTCCTGTACGCCCAGAAATTCAGCCAGGACGACCCGTGGGCCGAGCGCGCGCCCGGCAAGGCGGCCGCCGCCCCCTTCCGCACCCTGGCGACGGTGGAGTGATGAGCATGGATAGCGTTGGTATCGAGGGCCGTTGGGTCGAGGTGGGTGCCATGGACGACATCCCCCGCCAGGGTGCGCGCGTGGTCGCCACCCCCCGGGGCGATGTCGCCGTCTTCCGCACCCTGGACGACGCCGTCTTCGCCGTGGACGACCGCTGCCCGCACAAGGGCGGCCCCCTGTCGCAGGGCACGGTGCACGGCCATGCCGTCACCTGCCCCCTGCACAACTGGGTGATCGACCTGGAGACGGGCGAGGCCTGCGCCCCCGACGAGGGCTGCGTCACCCGCATCCCCGTGCGGGTGCAGGACGGTCGTATCCTGCTGGCCATGGTGGCGTGATGCCGGAGGGGATGGCACGGGACGCTGAAGCCGGTGCCCTTGCCGGCACCGTCCGCTCCACCTGCCCCTATTGCGGCGTGGGCTGCGGCGTCGTGGCCCAGGCCGATGGCCGGGTGGTGGGCGACACCAGCCACCCGGCCAACCGGGGCCGCCTCTGCTCCAAGGGGTCCACCCTGGCGGAGACGCTGAAGGATGGCGAACGGCTGACCCGCCCCCTGATCGACGGCCGGGCGGCGGACTGGACCCAGGCCCTGGACCTGGTGGCTCAGAGCTTCAAGGCCACGATCGCGGAGCATGGGCCCGACAGCGTCGCCTTCTACGTCAGCGGCCAATGCCTGACAGAGGATTATTACGTCGCCAACAAGCTGATGAAGGGCTTCATCGGCAGCGGCAACATCGACACCAATTCGCGGCTGTGCATGGCCTCCTCCGTCGCCGGTCACAATCGCGCCTTTGGCGCCGACGTGGTGCCGGGAACGTATGAGGATCTGGAACTGGCGGACCTGGTGGTGCTGGTGGGCAGTAATTCCGCCTGGTGCCACCCGGTGCTGCACCAGCGCCTGCTTGCGGCCAAGGCCAAGCGCCCCCTGCGCATCGTCGCCATCGACCCGCGCCGCACCGCCACCTGCGAGGATGCCGACCTGCATCTGGCCGTGCGCCCCGGCGCCGACGTCGCCCTGTTCAACGGCTTGCTGGCCCATCTGGCCGACCAGGATGCGCTGGATCACACCTGGATGGCGGCGCATGCGGAAGGGTTCGAGCCCGCCCTCGCCGCCGCCCGCCGGACGTCCGATCAGACCGCCGCCCTCACCGGCCTGGACCCGGCGGACCTGGCCCGCTTCTACCACTGGTTCGCGTCCACCACGCGCGTCGTCACCGTCTATTCCCAGGGGGTGAACCAATCGTCCGTGGGCACCGACAAGGTCAACGCCATCATCAATTGCCATCTGGCGACGGGGCGCATCGGCAAGCCCGGCTGCGGCCCCTTCTCCATCACCGGGCAGCCCAATGCCATGGGCGGGCGCGAGGTGGGCGGCCTGGCCAACCAGCTGGCGGCCCACATGCGCTTCGACCAGCCGGAGGCCATCGACCGGGTCCGCCGCTTCTGGCGGGCGCCCAACCTGGCGACCAAGCCGGGGCTGAAGGCCGTGGAGATGTTCGACGCCGTGCTGGACGGCCGCATCAAGGCCCTGTGGATCATCGCCACCAACCCCGCCGACAGCCTGCCCCGCGCCGATAGGGTGCGGGAGGCATTGCGCGCCTGCCCCTTCGTCGTCGTGTCCGACTGCTGGCCCAACGACACCACGGCCCTGGCCGACGTGGTGTTGCCGGCAGCGGGTTGGGGGGAGCGGGACGGCACGGTCACCAACTCCGAACGGGTCATCAGCCGCCAGCGCCCGTTCCGCGCGGCCCCGGGCGAGGCGCGGGCCGACTGGCGGGTGCTGGCCGCCCTGGGCCAGCGCATGGGCTGGAAGGACGCCTTTTCCTGGACCAGCCCAGCAGCGGTGTTCCGCGAGCATGCCGCCCTGTCCGGCTTCGAGAACGCCGGCAGCCGCCCCTTCGACATCAGCGGCCTGGCCATGCTGACCGACGGACAGTACGACACGCTGGCGCCGGTGCGCTGGCCCGTGCGCTGGGCGGGGGATGAGGGCGGGCGTCTGTTCGGCCAGGGCGGCTTCGCCACGCCCAGCGGCCGGGGCCGCCTGGTGCCCACCCCCTGGCGCCCGCCCGCCAGCCGCACCGACGACGCCTATCCCCTGGTGCTGAACACCGGCCGCATCCGCGACCAGTGGCACACCATGACCCGCACCGGCCGCGTGCCCCGCCTGCTGGCCCACACGGGGGAGCCGCGCGCCGCCCTGTCCCCCAGCGACGCCGCGCGCCTGGGCGTCACCGACGGCGATCTGGTGCGCATCGAAAGCGTCCACGCCAGCACGGTGGTGCGCGCCACCGTCGACGCCGGCCAGCGGGTGGGGGAGCTGTTCCTGCCCATGCATTGGACGGATGAGTTTTGCTCCGCCGGCCCCGCCGGCCGCCTGGTGAGCGCCGCCCTCGACCCCGTCTCCGGCCAGCCGGAACTGAAGCTGACGCCGGTGCGGGCGGAAGCGGTGCAAGTGGCCTGGCGCGGCCTGCTGCTGCATCGCAACGCCGTGCGGCCCCAGGGGGTGGTCTATTGGTCGCGCGTGCCGCTCAGCAACGGCCACGCCTTTGAACTGGTGGGGTCGGACGCCCTGCCGGACGGGGCGGCCCTGACCCGCTTCGTCGAGGGCCTGCTGCACCCGCCGACGGGTGCGGAGTGGCTGCAACTGACCGATGCCGGGCGCGGCCTGCTGCGCGTCGCCATCCTGGTGGACGGCCGTTTGGAGGCCTGCTTGTTCCTGGCCGCCGGCGACGGCGCCCAATTGCCGTCCCGCGACGTGCTGGCGGCCCTGTTGGGTGACCGGGTGCCAGACGCGGCCCGGCCCAGCCTGCTGTCCGGCCGCGCCCCCGGCGGTTTGGGGGCCACGGGCGTCAAGCCCGCCGGCCGCACCGTCTGCGCCTGCTTCTCCGTCGGCCTGGTCACCATCCGGGACACCATCGTCGCCAACCGCCTGACCTCGGCGGAGGAGATCGGCGCCTGCCTGAAGGCCGGCACCAACTGCGGGTCCTGCATCCCCGAACTGAAGGAGATCCTGCGTGATGTCCATGCCTCAGCCTAACGGCACCGGCCGCGCCAGCCTGGTGGGCGCCGGCCCCGGCGATCCCGAACTGCTGACGGTCAAGGCCCTGCGCCGCATCGAAAGCGCCGACGTGCTGCTGTACGACAAGCTGGTCGACCCGCGCATCCTGGACCTGGCCCCGGCCCATGCCCGGCGCATCGACGTGGGCAAACGCTGCGGCCGGCACGAGATGAGCCAGGCGGCCATCAACCGCCTGATCATCAGCCACGCCCAGGCGGGCGCCCACGTCGTGCGCCTGAAGGGCGGCGACCCCATGGTCTTCGGCCGCGCGGGCGAGGAGCTGGAGGCCCTGGCCGCCGCCGGCGTGGTGGCGGAGGTGGTACCCGGCATCACCGTGGCCTGCGCCGCCGCCGCCAGCATGGCCATGCCCCTGACCCAGCGCGGCTACAGCCGCAGCCTGCACCTGATCACCGGGCATGGAGCAGACGAAGTGCTGCCCGCCCACGACTGGAACGCCCTGGCCGCCTGCGACGGCACCATCGCCATCTATATGGGCAGCCGCACGCTGGGCCAAGTCACCCAGCGCCTGCTGGCCGCCGGCCTGGACCCCAGCACCCCAGCCATCGCCATCGAGAACGCGACCCTGGCGACCGAGCGGCTCCTGCCCGGCACAGTGGCTGACATCGCGGGGCGGGTGGCGGCGGTGACCGGCCCCACCCTGGTGCTGGTGGGACGGGTGGTGGCATTGCGGCGGCGGGACGCGGTAGAGTCGGCGATGACCGAGGTGCGCTCCCGCGCCGCCTGACTCCATCCGAATATTGGCCTGAGCTTGCCCGCCCCATGACCGATGAACATGTCTTCGCCCAATATGTCCGCACCCTGGGGCGCGGCCCCGGCCGCTCCCGCTCCCTGACGCGGGAGGAGGCGCGCACGGCCCTGGGCATGGTGCTGAGGGGGGAGGCCGATCCCCACCAGGTGGGCGCCTTCCTCATGCTGCTGCGCTATCGGGGGGAGGACCCGGATGAGGTGGCGGGCCTGGTGGAGGCCGCCCGCGACGCCGCCGGCATCAGCGACGGCGCCTGCACCGGCGCCGCCGACCTGGACTGGCCGTCCTACGGCGCCGGCCGCACCCGGGATGAGCCCTGGTTCCTGCTGTCGGCCCTGGCGCTGGCCCAGGCGGGGCACCGCGTCATCATGCACGGCAGCAACGCCTTCACCCAGGGCCGCGACGTGCCCGACGCCCTGGGCGAGCTGGACCTGCGCCCGGCGACGAGTCGCGCGGACGCCAAGGCCCTGGTGGCCGAGACCGGCTTTGCCTATCTGCCCCTGTCGGCGCTGAGCCCGGAGTTGGACCGCCTGTTGAACCTGCGCCACCTGCTGGGCCTGCGCAGCCCCATCAACACCGTCTGCCGCCTGCTGGACCCGTTCGACACGCACGCCGCCGTCGACGGCGTCTTCCACCCGCCCTATATCGACCTGCACTTAGGAGTCGCCCAGCGCCTAAGCCGCCCCCGCCTGGTCGTGGTCAAAGGCGGCGGCGGTGAGGTGGAACGCAACCCCGCCAAGCCCACCACCGCCTATGTGCAAGTGGGCGCCGAGCGCCAGGAACTCCCCCTCCCCGCTCTGACCACGGCCAAGGCAGAGGTGCCGGGCCTGCTGCCCGTCTGGCGCGGCGAACCAGGCCGGGCGGCCGAAACCGCCACCGTCATCGCCACCATCACGCTGGGGGTGCTGGCCTTGGGGTTGGCGACCGAACCAGCCGAGGCCGACCGGGTGGCGACGGAGATTTGGGCGGGGCGTCAGGCTGTAGCAGGTTGATCCCCGCGACGGCCCAGACCTCCCATGGCGTACTACAGGGCGGGGGCGACAGCGCTCGTCACCGCACCTGTTGATCGCTCCGGGTTGACACCCACTCCCCCACGCTCAACGCGATTTGCGTGGCGGCGATCATGGCGGCGGTCGCAGCACCCAGTAGCCCACCAACATCGTTATGAAACAGCAGGGTGGCTATAAGCCCCACCGCGACAACGCCGCCGACGCGCTGAAGCCCGCGGTCGACGACCGGCAAACCCCAGCTATTAATACGTACCCACCAGGGGAGCCGCCGGGCCCGCACCCGCCGCTCTTCATTCAGGGCTGAGACAACCCCTGGGAAACCCGGCTGAAGAAGTCCGCTGAAGAATATGCCAAGCGCCAGCGCCAAGTTGACCACCCCGGCGCCGACATTGGGCCAGGCCGGCCACGACGGAAAGACCAGCGGCAGGAAAATCAGGGGTGCGCTGGCGATAGCAGCCGCCATCACCAGGGGTCGAAGCTTAAGTGCGAGTTTCGTTGCGAGGTATTCCCGGGCCATTCCCGATTATCGGGTGGAGTGCAATCTGACGGCAACAAGGATTCTCCTTCAGGACGCGGGCCGCCTTCACATCCCACGTGCGCCCCTCACCCCGCCAGCTCCCGCTGCAAATCGTCCAGCGTGCCCTGGATGTGCCGGGCGGTCAGGGCTTCCACCGCTAGGGCGTCGGCGGCCATCCAGGCGTCGAACAGGGCGCGGTGCTCATCCCGCGCCCTGTCGTCACGGCCCTGGGGTTCCAGGTGCACGCGGACATAGCGTTCCGACAGGATGTGCAGGCGTTCCATCAACTGCACGGTGATGCCGCCGGTGGGGCGGATCAGGGCCATGTGGAAGGCGCGGTTGTGGGTGACATGGCTGGTGCCGGCGGTGCCCTGCTCCCGCTCCAGCGTCAGCAGGGCGGCGCGGGCGTGATCGCGGTCGGCGGGGGTGGCGCGGCGGGCGCCATCGGCCGACGCCCCCGGTTCCAGTTTCAGGCGCAAGGCGAACACCTCCGTCGCCTCCGCCGTCGTCAGGCTGTTCACCACATAGCCCCGGTTGGGGAAGGAGGTGACGAGGCCATCCTGCTCCAGCCGGCTCAAGGCCTCACGCAGGGGGATCTTGCTGATGCCCAGTTGGCTGGCCACCGCCCCCTGCTGCACCGGCGTGCCCGGCGCCATGGTGCCCAGCAGGATGTGCTCCCGCACGATTTCATAGGCCTGGTCGGGCAGGCTGCGAACGACAATGCTCATGCGGCGGTTTCAGTCGGAAGGCAGAGATGGGGCGGAACGCCATTCCCCATCATAGCATTTCCCGAATAAAAATGTCCGGGGCGATGTTAACGCTACCACCTACGGTTTTGCCCGCAACAGCACCACGCCGTGCGCCGGCACCATGTGGGCGGCGTTCGGCGCCACGCTGCGGTGAGCCCACAGGTCGCGCACCTTGGGATGGTCGCCCAGGCCCAGGGCGGGCCAATCGGCCGTTATGGCCACCGGCGTGTCCGTGCGGTTGAACAACCCCACGGCGACCGAGCCATCGGCCAGGGGCCGGGTCCAGATCTCCATCCCATCCCGCTTGCGCACCGGCAAGCCCTGGCGGCCCAGCGGGTCCTGGTCGATGGCGATGACCTCGGCATTGCCCAGCAGGGCCAGCGTGTCCCGGGTCATGGAGCGGGCGTCGTTGCCCATCAGCAGGGGGGCGGCCATCAGGGCCCACAGGCTGATGTGGGTGCGGTACTCCTCGGTCGTCATGCCGCCGTTGCCGACCTCCAGCATGTCGGGATCGTTCCAGCCGCCGGGGCCGGTGTGGCGGGGCACGCCGTTCTTGTCGAAGCCGATGGCCGCCATGCTGGCGTAGCTGTCCTCGATATCCCCGGTGGTGCGCCACAGGTTGCCGCCGACGTCGCGGCCCCAGGCGCCGACGTCGAACCGGCCGTATTCGCACAGGCTGTAGACGATGGGGCGGCGGGTGGCGTTCAGCGCGGCCCCCATTTGCTGGTATACCGCCCGCACCGTCTCCGCCGTGTGGTAGAAGCCCTCGCCCGAGCAGAGGTCGTATTTCAGGTAATCGACGCCCCATTCCGCCCAGGTGCGGGCATCCTGCTCGACATGGCCGTAGCTGCCGGCGTAGCCGGCGCAGGTCTTGGGACCGGGGGAGCTGTAGATGCCCAGCTTCAGCCCCCGCGCGTGGACATAATCGGCCAGGGCCTTCATGTCCGGGAACTTGACGTTGGGATGCAGCACACCGTCGGGCCCCCGGTCGCCCTGCCAGCCGTCATCGATGTTGACGTAGACATAACCGGCATCGCGCAGGCCGCTGCGCACCAGGGCGTCGGCGATTTCCCGCACCGTCTTGTCGTCGATGGCCTCGGCGAACTTGTTCCAGCTGCTCCACCCCATGGGCGGGGTCCGCGCCAGGCCGTTGCTGGGCACATAGGCCGGGGCGAGCAGCGGATACGTGGGAAAGTCCAGGGCCGCCATCTCCGCCGCCGTCGCGCGATGGGCGGTGGCGTCCTGCTTCTCGTACCAGACTTGGCCGGTCAGCCGAATGCCCGACCCATCCGGCGCCAGGGTCAGGTCCAGGGGCTTCAGCTTGGGATTGCCGTTGTCGATGTGGAAGACCAACCTTTCCCCGGCCGGGCCCTCCCCCACCGCTTTCAGGTCCAGCATGGGCAGGTCGCCATACCACTCGGACGTGATGGTGCCCCGCAGGCCGTCGGTGTCGTGGCGGATGACCATCTTGGTGAAACGGGGAAAGGACGGTGCGGCCTGGAAGACCCAGTCGCCCATCAGATCGGCGCCCCACGCCTGGCCGGTGAGAAGAACACCGGCCAGGACGCCAAGAACCCACCCGAGGACACGCCCGGGGGCGTGCCCAAGGAAACGCTTGGTCATTTCAGTTCCAGAACGACCACAGACTTGGCCGGCAAGGTCACGCTGACGGTGTCGCCCGACAGCTTGGCGTCACTGAAGGCCGCCGGCACCACCGTTTGCGGATGGTCGAAGGTGTTGTCGCTGTTCATGGCCGGGGCCGTCAGGATGCGGCCGGTGACCTTGCCCGCCTTCAACCCGGCCAACGTCACCTGCACAGGGGCCGCCTTGTTGGGGTCGACATTGGTCAGGGCCAGGCGGATGACGCCGTCGGTGCCCCGGCCGGCGGAGGCGCTGACGGCGGCGACGGCGCGGCCACCCTGGCTGTAGTCCGGGCCGGTCACGGTCACGGGCAGGCTGGTGGCGCCCTGGAAGCCCTTGTACATGTCGAAGACATGGTAGGTAGGGGTCAGCACCATGCGCGGCCCGTCGGTCAGGATCATGGCCTGCAGCACGTTGACCATCTGGGCGATGTTGGCCATGCGCACGCGGTCGGCATGGGCATGGAAGATGTTCAGGCTGATGGCCGCCACCACCGCGTCGCGCAGGGTGTTCTGCTGCTGCAGGAAGCCGGGATTGCTGCCGGGGGTCGGGTCATGCCAGGTGCCCCATTCATCCACCACCAGGGCGACCCGCTTTTCCGGGTCGTACTTGTCCATGATGGCGCTGTGGTGGCTGATGTAGGTGCCGATCTGATAGGCGCCGAAGATGCTGGCGAACCATTCCGCCTCACCAAACTCGGTGGCGGAGCCCTTCTTGGCCCAGGTGCCCTTGGGCACCATGTTGAACGACGCCACGTCGTAATAATGCATGGACAGCGCGTCGATCTCCTTGCCCGCGCGGGCCATGATGGTTTCGGTCCAGGCGGTGTCGTCGTCGCTGGGGCCGACGGCGATGAACTTCGTCGGCTGGCCGGCGCCCGGCTTCAGGAACACCCGCGTCTGGCGCAGCAGGTCGGCGTAGTAATCGGCCCGCATGTTGCCGCCGCAGCCCCAGACCTCGTTGCCCACGGCGAACCAGTTCAGGGTCCAGGGCTTGTCCCGGCCGTTGGCGCGGCGTTCCTGCACCAGGGTGCCGTGGTTGTCCGCCGTCATGTAGGCGACCCAGTCGGCCATCTCGCGCACGCTGCCGCTGCCCAGGTTGCCGTTGACGTAGGTGCCGGCACCGATCAGTTCCGAGAAGTCCATGAACTCATGGGTGCCGAAGGCGTTGTTCTCTTCCACCCCGCCCCAGTTGGTGTTCACGATGACGGGGCGGCGATCCTTGGGCCCGATGCCGTCGCGCCAATGATATTCATCGGCAAAGCAGCCGCCGGGCCAGCGCACCACCGGGACATGCAGGTTCTTCAGCGCCTCCACCACGTCCTTGCGATAGCCGCGGATGTTGGGAATGGGGCTATCCGGCCCCACCCAGATGCCGCCATAAATCTGCGTGCCCAGATGCTCCGCGAACTGGCCGTAGATCGCCGGGGCGATGACCGCGCCGGGATGGTCGGCCTGAACCGCCACGGTGGCGGCGGAACCGGCGGCGATGGCGGCGGTGGCCGTGGCCAAGGCGGTGCCGGCCAGCAAGGCGGCAACGGCGAGACGTCCGGCGGGGCGCAGGATACGGGTCATTCCTCGGGGCACTCCCTGTGGTGTTTTTTAAAGTCGTATAATATTACTATCGGGCAACGGCTTGGTTGTAAACCATTCGGGTTCGCCCCGCCGCTGGAAAATAAGCCGCCGGAAAATAACAAGCCGGAACAAGGAGACGTCATCCGTGCCCCCCTTCCCCGCGCCCCACGGCGTCACCCGCCGCGCCCTGTTGACCAGCGGTGCCGGCACCGCCGTGGCGCTTGCCACCACTGCCGGTACGGCCGCCCCTAGTGCGGGCGCCGCCGCCAGCCCGGACCTGCAGCTACTGACCTCGCGCAGCGGCGTCTACACCCCCGCCAGGGGCGAGGCGGTGCTGCAGTTCAGCTTCGACTTTCCCGAGGCGTCGGTGCAGGTGGGCCCGCTGCTGATGGGCTTCAGGGTACAGACCTATGAGAACGCCTACGCCATCGACCCCACGGTGACGCGCGTGGTGCGCGACGGCAACCGCACCACGCTGACCTGCGACGGCTTCCTCTGGGCCGGCGGCCAGGAAAAGGCGCCGGGCAAGCTGGTGGCCGAGTTCGCGGTGGAGAGCGACGGCACGGTGCAATGGACCGCGCGGGCGGAGGCCCAGCACCCGGTAAAATCCATCACCACCGTGGCGCGCGGCCTGCCGCGTGGTGAAATCTCCGTCTCCGGCCAGGACTTCACCGACCTGAAGGATGATGAGAAGGTCTTCGAGTATCCCAATTTCTTCCAGGGCGTTGCCACCCCCCTGGCCGTGCTGAAGGCCGCCGACGGTCGCCACTACGCCCTGTCGGCGCGGCAGAGCGCCGTGCGCACCTGCCGCTTCTTCTTCCAGCCGGGGCCGGATGGCTATCGCGTGGAACTGATCCATGAGGGCGAGGGCTGGGCCAAGTCCAACAGCCTGGCGACGCCGCCCTGGCGGGTGGGACCGGCGGCGGACTACGCGGCGGCGGCGGCCGACCATTTCGCCCATGTGGAAAAGACCTACGGCATCCCCAAACTGGCCACGCGGGCCGATATGCCGGCGTGGATGCGGGAGGTGGACCTGGTGCTGAGCATCCACGGCGCGCATTGGACCGGCTACATCTTCAACGACTACGCCCGCATGCTGGAGATCCTGCGCTGGGCCGCCACGCAGATCGAGCCGAAGCGCGTCATGGTGTTCCTGCCGGCCTGGGACGGCCGCTATTACTGGAACTATCCGCTGTACCAGCCCGACCCGCGCATGGGCGGGGTGGACGGCTTCAAGCACCTGGTCAGCCAGGCGCAGAAGCTGGGCTTCCGCATCGTCCCCATGTTCGGCACCAACAGCGCCAACAAGGTGTGGGAGGAGTTCAAGCTGTTCGCCGACGCGACGACGGAGCGGGTGGACGGCGACGCCTTCGACCTGAACTGGGTGGACTGGGACAACGACCGCTCCGGCGAGGGGTGGATGCCCTTCATGAACCTGGGCGTCGCGTCCTGGCGCCGCTGGCTGGGGGCGCGCATCTCCGCCACCATCACGCAGTTCGGCGTCGACGGCTATTTCCTGGACATCGCCGGGGCGGCCCTCAACAACACCAAGGCCGACATGCATGAGGGCACGCGGCAACTGGTGCAAGATCTGGCCCAGCGCCATCCCGGCATCCCGCCGGTGGGGGAGATGCTGTACGACGCCCAGATGGCCTTCATCCCCATGAGCCATGTGACCCGCTACACCCTGGCCCCGGCCGCCTGCGACGACCACATCCGCAACTATCAGCACCTCAGCCGCCCAGCCCCCGGCCGGGGCAGCACCGGCGTGCACGAGGCGGGCTTCGGCACCTACAAGACCGAGATTCCCCCGCACCAGCGCGCCATTCCCACCATCACCGTGGTCGACGACACCTTCACCAAGGAGCGCGCCGCCATGGCCGACTACATCCGCCAGGCTAAAGCCTGGGGCGAGGCGCGGCGGAAGTAAGCTTCCGCATGGTCAAAAGAAAAGGGCGCCAATCCACCAGGGTTGGCGCCCTTTCCGTTTACGGGGCGGCGCCTTACGCGGCCTTGTTCAGCAGGCTGGTCCGGCGGCTGTAGGCCAGGTAGATCACCAGGCCGACCACGTGCCAAATGGCGAAGTTGCGCAACGTGGTGCCCGGCAGGGAGTACAGGAAGTAAAGGCAGCCGATGACCGCCAGCGGCGCCACCACCCACACGGCGGGGCAGCGGAACAGGCGGGGCAGGTCGGGCTTGGTCACTCGCAGCACCATGACGCAGACCGACACGGAGATGAAGGCCGCCAGGGTGCCGGCGTTCGACAGTTCCGCGATGGTGGCCAGCGGCAGGAAGCCGCCGAACAGGGCCACGAACAGGCCGACCAGCAAGGTGACCTTCACCGGCGAGCGGCGGTCGGGCCCCAGGTCGCTGAGGCCACGGGGCAGCAGGCCGTCACGCGACATGACGAAGAACACGCGGGTCTGGCCGAACATCATCACCAGGATGACGCTGGGCAGGGCAACGATGGCGGCGGCCCCGATGGCCCAGGCGGCGCCCGGGTGATTCAGGCTGCGCAGGATGAAGGCCAGCGGCTCGCCACTGGCGGCGAACTCGGCGAAGGGCCAGGCACCCACGGCGCAGGCGGCCACGATCATATAGATGATGGTGGAAATGACCATGGAGCCCAGGATGCCGATGGTCAGGTCGCGGCCGGGGTTCTTCACCTCTTCCGCCGAGGTCGACACGGCGTCGAAGCCGAAAAAGGCGAAGAAGACGATGGCCGCCGCCGCCATCACGCCGCGCACATGGCCGGTGTCGTCCATGTGGGAGACGAAGCCATAGGGCATGAAAGGCGTGAAATTCTCCGGCACCAGGCTGAACACCGTCAGGCCGACGAACACGGCCAGGGCGATGATCTTGATGGCGACCAGGGCGATGTTGACCGTGGCGCTCTCCTTGGCGCCCTTGGCCAGCAGGGCCGTGACCAGTGCGGTGATGACGACGGCCGGCAGGTTGATCCAACCGCCGGCGTAGGGTCCCGCGATGAGTTCCTTGGGCAGGTGTATGCCCATGCTTTCCAGCAGGCCGACCATGTAGCCCGACCAGCCCACCGCCACGGCGCTGCAGGTGACGGCATACTCCAGCACCAGGGACCAGCCGACGATCCAGGCCAGCCCCTCACCCAGCACCGAGTAGGTGTAGGTGTAGGCACTGCCGGCAGCCGGCATCATGGTGGCCATTTCGGCGTAGGTCAGGGCCGCGAAGGCGCAGAGGATGCCGCAGGCGGCGAAGGCCAGGATGACGGCGGGGCCGGCGCGTTCGGCGCCGATGCCGGTTAGGGTGTAGATGCCGGTGCCGATGATGCCACCGATGCCCAGGGCCACCAGGTGCGGCCAGCTCAAGGTTTTGCGCAACTGCCGGCTTTGGTCGACGTGGGCCAAAGCGTCCAACGCCTTACGGCGCGTCCAGAACGTCATAAAGCAGTCCCCATGTAGAACGTGTTTTCGCCCCCTGCCTCAATGGGCCGCCCCTTGCCCCGGGGCTGGCACACATTGACCGGAAGCTGTTTGGACACCGATCAGCGCGGGCGTCAACAGCTTAACTGCCCTAGCCGTTTCAAACGACATTTTGTGGCGCGGATGGTCCGCTTTCCAACAAAAAACCCCGCCCGGGACCATCCGGGCGGGGATATCTTCGTTCCAGGCCCAGGCCTTAGAACTCCACCGTCGCGCCGACGAAGATGACGCGGCCCAGCGGGTCGTAGATGCCAGGGTAGGTGTTGCCGTTGCCGAAGCTGCTGAGCAGGCCCGACGAGATGGCCGGCGGGTCGCGGTCGAGGATGTTGTTCACACCCGCGCGCAGCGACAGGTAGTCGGTCATCTTGTAGGTCATCGCCACGTCGAAGTAGCTGTACGACGGCAGCCGGGCGTTGATGCCGACATAGTCGGAGGTGAGGAAGGCGTTGGCCGTGTTGCTGGACAGCGTCGTCGGGCCGATGAAGCGCCAGTTGACCGACACCGTGGCCGGGACCCAGGGGCTGGACCACGTGGTGCGGAACTGGTGGCGCCACCGCGGGCTGGGCTGGCCGCAGGTGGGGCCGAACAGGCCGGTGCAGTCATAGGTGCCCAGGCCCGGCAGCTGCTCCGTCTCGCTGGTCAGCAGCACGGTGCCGTTGAGGTTGAAGTCCAGGCTGCCCCAGTTGTGGTTGACGATGTCCTCAAGCTCCAGCTTGTACGACAGGTCGACGTCGACGCCGGAGGTCTTCAGGAAACCGGTGTTCTGGTTGGTCGACTTGATGTAGCCGTCGGTGCCGAACAGCACGCCGGACTTGGGATCGCGGTGGAACAGGCCGCAGAAGTAGGAACTGCCGGTGGTGGCGCACTGGTTGATGGCCGTCTGGGCATCCACGCCGGCGATGTAGCCGTCCACGGTGATGTTGTAATAGTCCAGCGTGGCGGAGAAATTGGGCAGGAAGGTCGGCGTCAGCACCACGCCGGCGGTGAAGGTGTCGGCCGTCTCCGGCTTCAGCGCCGGGTTGCCGCCACCCTGGGCGGAGCAGAGGTCCGTCGGGCACTCGGCGATCTTGCCATACTGGGCGGCCGAGACGCCGGTCAGGGCGCACTGCGCCAGCGAGGCCGTCGGGCTGGACCCGGAGCAAGGATCCTGGGCGGAGACGTTGCCCACCGACTGCGGCGCGTACAGTTCGGAGATGCTGGCCGCGCGGACGGCGCGGTTATAACTGCCGCGGAAGCGGATGTCCGTCACCGGGGCGTATTGCAGTTCGAACTTGTAGGTGCTGACGCCGCTGTCCAGGTAATCGTACTTGGAATAGCGATAGCCGGTGTTGAACAGCAGATCCTGCACCAGGGGCTTGTCCTGGACCAGGGGGACCTGCAGTTCCATGTAGCCTTCGTTGACACTGAGGGCGCCCGAGGACGGCATGGTGCCGCCGGCCTGCGCCACCGCGTCGGCGGTGAAGTTCAGCGTCTCTTCCCGGTGCTCAAAGCCCAGGGCCAGCGCGGCGCCCTTGGCGGCCCACGGGCTCTTCACCCCATATTGCCCCAGGTCGCCGGTCAGCGACAGGCTGGCCACCTTTTCCGTTTCGGCGTCATGGGTATGGCTGGGGGAATAGAGGTAATTGTAACCGGCGCTGCTGATGCCGTTGTACTGGAAGACGTTGATGGGAACGCAGGTCGGGTCGGTGCCGTCGATGACGGACTTGCAGGTCGGCACCCCGTTGACGTTCACCACCTCCAGCGCGCGCTGGGCCTTGGTGTTGTCGACGTTGTTCAGGTACGTCTCATTAACGATGGTCTTGGAATACAGGAAGTTGGCGTCGTAGTTCCAACCGTCCCAGACCTCGCCGCGCAGGCCGAAGGTGCCGCGGTAATCGATGTGACGCAGGTCGTCGCGGCGCGGCTGGCTGCCGGGGCCGGTCAGGCGATAGCCGATGAAGCTCTGGGCGTCGGTGGGCGTGCCGGCGGCGGTGCCGCACAGCGTGGACGCCTGCGAGGCCGACATCAGCGGATTGTCGCAGTTGATGTTGAAGGTCGTGCCCTGGAACAGGGCCGATGGCGCCACCTGCGAGAAGGTGTGGTCGTTCATGTACATGAAGCTGCCATAGGCTTCGACTTCCTTGGCAAATTCATAATGGGCCTGCACGCCCGCGTTTTCGCGCTTGTCCGACCGCTGGATGTAGTTGGTGGGCGTGTAGTTGTAGGCGTAGCTGCTGTCGTACGGCACCCAGGTCTTGGTGCCGTCCTTGCTGTTGACCAGGCGGCTGTTGGCGTTCGGGCCGCTCAGCAGGTAGAACAGGCCATAGGGGTTGTTGCTGGAGCCGCCGCAGGTGAAGGTGTCAGCGGTGGCCAGGTTCAGGTCGCAGTTGGAATAGTCACGCTTATTCTGCGTCACCGGCATGGAATACTGATAGCCGGCGAACAGGGTGACGTTACCCTTGTTGTTGTCGAAGTTCTTGCCGGCGGCGACACTGATGTTCTTCTTGATGCCGTCCCAAACCTCGTCCGGCGCCGTCTGGAAGCCCTTGGCCTGGCTCAACGACCGCAGGGCGGTGTTGCCATTGTCATGCTGCGCGATGGTGTACTGCAGGTCGGCGCGGACACCGTCCAGGTTCTTGCGCAGGATGAAGTTCACGACGCCCGAAACGGCGTCCGAACCATAGACCGCCGAGGCGCCGCCCGACACCACGTCCACCCGGTCCACCATCGCGGTGGGGATGAAGTTCAGGTCGTTCATCTCGACCGGCAGCATGCGCTGGCCGTCGATCAGCACCAGGTTGCGGTTGGAACCCAGGTTGCGCAGGTTGACGCGCGCGGTACCGTCGGAGCCGTTGGAGCCGTTCTCGTTTGAATCCGCCGTCACCTGGGGCAGGCGGTTCAGGGCGTTCTCGATATTGGTCGTGCCCTGGTACTGCAGTTCCTGCTGGCCCACCGTGGTCAGGGGGCTGGCGGTCGTCAGGTTCGCCTGCTTGATGCGGGAACCGGTGACGACGATTTCCTGGAGGTCGTCCGCGGCCGACGTCTGCGCCAGCGCCTGACCACCCACCATCAAGGCCACCATGGCGGCCCCCGCCGCCAGGGCCGACGCACGGCCCGAGCGGAGCGCCGCCTCAGGGGCGGACTTCGCATGAGTCTTTCGCATTTTTATCTCCCAGACCGCGCACCCCCGTTAGTGCGCGCTGGACAAACGTCCCGCAAATGCCACGAAGCTGTCAAATATCTTATATCGTATATCGTATGATTTATTCAGCGGTGTGGCGTGGATGCATCAGCGGAAACAAAAATGCGTACATCTTCAAGGGCTTGCGCGAGCGCCGCGCGAAAACGCCAAAAGCCGCCCTCCCGGGGCGGGAGGGCGGTTGCGGTATCGTCATCCGAGATGTGGGGCCCCTCCGTCGCCGGCAGGAGCCCGGAAATTCTTACAGTCTAAAGACGCTCACAGGGGGGCCACGGTCACCGCTTCCGGCGCCTTGACCGCCAGCGGATTGCGCAAAGGCAGGCCGAAGGCGGCCGCCTCCACCTCGAACCGATCACCGGGACGGGTGGTGAAGCCATCGCTGAACGACAGGGTGGCGGTGCCAAAGTAATGCACATGGGCGTCGCCGGGACGGCGGAAGCCGGCGTACTTGAAATGATGGTGCTCCAGATTGACCAGACTGTGGCACATGTTGGCCTCGCCCGACAGGAAGGGCTTCTCCCACGCCACCTGACCGTCGCGAACGATACGGGTCGTGCCACGGATGTCGGCGGGCAGCGGCCCCACCAGCAGCTCGGGCCCGAAGGAACAGGGCCGCAGCTTGGAATGCGCCAGGTAGAGATAGTTCTGCCGCTCGGTCACATGGTCGGAGAACTCATTGCCCAGGGCGTAGCCCAGGCGGAAGGGCGTGCCGTCGGGACCGATGACGTACAGGCCCACGATTTCCGGTTCCTCCCCGCCATCCAGGGCGAAGGCGGGGGAGGCCAGCGGCGCCTCCGGCGCGGTGATGATGCCGCCGTCGCCTTTGAAGAACCATTCCGGCTGCGCCCCCACCTGCCCCGCGGCCGGCTTGCCACCCTCCAGGCCCAGGCGGAACATGCGCATCGAGTCGGTCTGCTTGGCGGGATCGGCCAGATCCTTGTGCATCTTGTCCCGCCCCTCGGCGGAACCCAGGTGCGTCAGGCCGGTGCCGCTGACCAGCAAGTGGGCGGCATCGGGGTGATCCAGCGGCGCCAGCAGGCGCCCCTCGGCCACCACCGCCGCCAGATCGACGGCGTCGCCCACGCCCGCCGCCTCGACCACCGCCGCCAGGCCGGTGCCCGCCGCGATGGCCCGCTGCGCCAGCTCATAAACGCTGGCGACGCCCGGCACCGTGTGGGCCGGCCCCTCATCCTGGCGGGCCGCGACGGCGCGCGCGCCGGTGGCATCGATAAATTGAAGCAGACGCAGGACCATGGGTGTTTCCCTGACGATTGTTTTAAGTGACTGTGATGAGCCCCTACCCGGAGCCAAGGGCCACGGGGCTGGACGTGCTCATTTAATAATACTATTTCTGTTCCGTCCAAGCCCTTTTCAGGGGAGGCGCGTCCCAGTGCGATGGGACAGCAAAGGGGCTTGAGCCGCCCCCATAAATAATATCATATGACCCATAACAACAGATCGCGCCCTTAAAAGGCCGCGCCCGCGGGTCCATTCGCACGATAAGCCCCACAGCGCCCCGGCCGGCAAGGACGAACAGGAACAGGGATGGATATGAAAACGCTGCCGAGACGCCGCACACTGTCACGCCGGATCCTGGGTATCGGGGCCGCCGTTTTCCTGGGCGGCCTGGCCGCCGGGTGCGACAGCGGCGACAAGAAGGGCCTGACCGTGGGCTTTTCCCAGATCGGGTCGGAATCCGGCTGGCGCGCCGCCGAGACCAAGCTGGCCCGCCAGGGGGCGGAACAGCGGGGTATCACCCTGAAATTCTCCGACGCGCAGCAGCGTCAGGAAAACCAGATCAAGGCCGTGCGGTCCTTCATCGCCCAGGGCGTGGACGCCATCCTGCTGGCCCCCGTGGTCTCCAGCGGCTGGGATGAGGTGCTGGGCGAGGCCAAGGCCGCCAATATCCCCGTCATCCTGCTGGACCGGCAGATCGATACGCCCAACGTCGACCTTTACCTGACGGCCGTCACCTCCGACACCATTGAGGAGGGGCGCGTGGCCGGCCGCTGGCTGGCGGGCAAGGTGCAGGGCCGCGATTGCCGCATCGTGGAAATCCAGGGCACCGTGGGCGCCAGCCTGGTGGCCAACCGCAAGAAGGGCTTCGAGGAGGCCATCGCCACCGCCCCCAACCTGCACCTGGTGCGCACCCAGTCGGGCGAGTTCACCCGCGCCAAGGGCAAGGAGGTCATGGAGGGCTTCCTGAAGGCCGAAGCGCCGGGCAGCATCTGCGCCGTCTACGCCCACAACGACGACATGATGATCGGCGCCATCCAGGCCATCAAGGAAGCGGGCCTGAAGCCCGGCACCGACATCCTGACCGTGTCCATCGACGGCGTGCCCGACATCTTCAAGGCCATGGCCGACGGCGACGCCAACGCCACGGTGGAACTGGCCCCGGACATGGCGCCGCGCGCCTATGACATCCTGCTGGCCTACCGCAAGGACCACGCCCCGCCGCCCAAGTGGGTGCAGACACCGTCCAAGCTGTATGAGCCCGACACCGCCGCCGCTGAGTACGCCCGGCGCAAGGACCTGTACTGATGGCCAGCCCTGAAACCCCAGTCACCCCACCCCCGGTGGTGCTGGCGGCCCGGGGCCTGACCCGGCAGTACCCGGGCGTGCGCGCGCTGGACGGCGTGGACCTGACCTTGCGGGCGGGCGAGATCCACGCCCTGCTGGGGGAGAATGGCGCCGGCAAGTCCACCCTGATCAACCTGCTGACCGGCGCCCAGCCGCGTAACGGCGGCACCATCACCGTGGATGGGGTGGAGATCGATCCGGACGGCCCCGGCGGCGCCGTCCGGGCCGGCATCGCCGCCGTCTATCAGGAGATCACGCTGCTGCCCAACCTGTCGGTGGCGCAGAACCTGTATCTGGGGCGGGAGCCGACGCGCTGGGGCCTGGTCCATCGCGCGCGCATGAACCGGGACGGCGCGGCCCTGCTGCGCCGCTTCGGCCTGACCATCGACGCCAGCCGGCCGCTGTCCGACTTTTCCACCGCCGTGCAGCAGCTGATCGCCATCGCCCGCGCGGTGGACCTGTCGGCCAAGGTGCTGATCCTGGATGAACCCACCGCCAGCCTGGACACGGCGGAGGTGCAGACCCTGTTCACCCTGCTGCGGACCTTGCGCGACCAGGGCCTGGCCATCGTCTTCGTCACCCATTTCCTGGACCAGGTCTACGCCCTGACCGATCGCATCACCGTGCTGCGCAACGGCCGGCTGGTAGGCGAACGGCTGACCGCCGAGCTGCCACGGCTGGAGCTGGTGGCCATGATGTTGGGCAAGGCCCCCACGGCGGAAAGCCACCTGGGCCGGCGTCCGGCGACGGCCGCGCCCAGCGGCACCCCGCTGGTGCGGGCCCAGGGCTTGGGCCGGCGCCGCCTGGTCGGGGCGTTCGATGCCGAGCTGCATGCCGGCGCCGTGCTGGGGGCGGCCGGCCTTCTCGGTTCCGGCCGCACGGAAACCGCCCTGCTGCTGTTCGGGGTGGAAACGGCGGACCAGGGCGAACTGATCGTCGACGGCAAGACCGTCACCCTGCGCAGCCCGCGCGACGCCATCCGCCTGGGCTTCGGCTTCTGCCCGGAGGACCGCAAGCTGGATGGCATCGTCGCCGGCCTCAGCATCCGGGAGAACATCGTGCTGGCGCTGCAGGCCAAGCGCGGCTGGTGGCGGCGCCTGCCCCCGGCGCGGCAGCGTGAACTGGCCGACCACTATATCAAGCTGCTGGACATCCGCACGCCAGACGCTGAGAAGCCCATCCAGCTGCTGTCGGGTGGTAATCAGCAGAAGGCCTTGCTGGCCCGCTGGCTGGCGACCGACCCCCGCCTGCTGATCCTGGATGAGCCCACGCGCGGCATCGACGTCGGCGCCCATGCCGAGATCGTGCGCCTGCTGGAGGACCTGCGGGACCGGGGCATGGCGCTCTATGTCATTTCCTCGGAGATCGAGGAGGTGGCCGCCTATTCCGACCGGGTGCTGGTCATGCGCGATCGCGCCCCCGCCGGCCTGCTGGAGGGCGACACCATCACCCCCGCCGCCATCGTCAACGCCATCGCGGCGGATCATCAGACCAAAGGTGCGGCATGAGCGCCGTGATACAACGCCTGAAGGCGGCGCGACCGCAACTGGCCCTGCTGGCGCTGGCGCTGCTGGTCAATGTCTTCGTGGCACCGGGCTTCCTGGATTTGCGGATGCAGGACGGGCGGCTGTTCGGCGGCCTGATCGATATCCTGAACCGGGGTGCCCCGGTCATGTTGCTGGCCGTGGGCATGGCCCCGGTCATCGCCACGCGCGGCATCGACTTGTCGGTGGGCGTCATCATGGCGATCGCCGGCGCCGTCGCGGCGGCCGGGGTAAACGCCGGGCTGGCCTGGCCCCTGGCCATCCTGGCGGCGCTGGCCACGGGCCTGGTCTGCGGCCTGTGGAACGGGCTGCTGGTCGCGGTGTTCCGCCTTCAGCCCATCGTCGCCACCCTGATCCTGATGGTGGCAGGGCGCGGCGTCGCCCAACTGATCACGGAAGGCCGCATCCTGACCTTCACCGAACCGCACCTGATCGCCGTGGCCGGCGGCACGCTGGCGGCCCTGCCCCTGCCGGTGGTGCTGGCGCTGCTGGCCGCCGGGCTGACCGGCCTGCTGGTGCGCGCGACGGCGCTGGGCCTGTTCGTGGAGGCGGTGGGCACCAATCCGCGCTCCAGCCGTCTGGCCGGCGTCCATACCGGCCTGGTGCTGGGGGCCGTCTATGTCTGGTCCGGGCTGATGGCGGCGCTGGCCGGCCTGATCGCCACGGCCGACATCAAGGGTGCGGACGCCAACAACGCCGGCCTGTGGCTGGAGCTGGACGCCATCCTGGCCGTGGTCATCGGCGGCACCAGCCTGTACGGAGGCCGGTTCAGCATCGGCCGGTCCGTCCTGGGCGCCTTGGTGTTGCAGGCCATGCGCACCGCCATCCTGCGGGCGGGCCTGCCGCCGGAGCTTAACCTGGTGCTGATGGCGCTGGTGGTGGCCGCCGTGCTGACCCAGCAGTCGCCCGCCTTCCAGCCCTTGGCCGCGCGCCTGATGGCCCGCCTCAAGAACAAGGAGGCCCGGGTATGATGGGCCGCTTCGTGAATACGCGCACCCTGCCCTTGCTGGCGACGGTGGTGGTCTTCGTCCTGATCTATGCCGCCTGCGCCGCGCAGTACCCCACCATGCTGGGCCTGCGGGTGATGGGCAATTTGCTGACCGACAACGCCTTCCTCGGCATCCTGGCGGTGGGCATGACCGTCGTAGTGGTGGCCGGGGGCATCGACCTGTCGGTGGGCGCCGTCATGGGCCTGACCACGGTGGCGCTGGCCCGCCTGATCGAGGGGGCCGGGATGCCGCCGGCCCTGGCGTTCGCCCTGGTGCTGGCGGGCGGCGGCCTGTTCGGCGCCGGCATCGGTGCCGCCGTGCATTACCTGAAGGCGCCGGCCTTCATCGTCACCCTGACGGCCATGTTCCTGGCCCGCGGCTGCGCCCTGCTGATCAGCACCGATTCCATCCCCATCCACAATGCCGCCTATGACACGCTGGCGGGCGCCGCGTTGGCCCTGCCCGGCGGCGGGCGGCTGACATTGGTGGCGGGCATCATGCTGGCGACCTTCCTGGCCGGCGGTGTCCTGCTGCACGGCACGCGCTTCGGCGCCCGGGTGTTCGCGCTGGGCGGCAACGCCCATTTCGCCCAGTTGATGGGCATCAACACCGGACGCACCACCATCCTGGTGCATGCCTTCTGCAGCCTGATGGCGGCGCTGGCCGGCATCGTCTTTTCCCTCTACACCCGGTCCGGCTATGCCCTGACCGGAACGGGGGTGGAACTGGACGCCATCGCCGCGGTGGTCATCGGCGGCACGCTGCTGACCGGCGGCGTGGGCGGCGTGGCCGGCTCCTTCATCGGCGTGCTGATCCAGGGCCTGATCCTGACCTGGATCACCTTCGACGGCACACTGTCCAGTTGGTGGACCAAAATCGCCATCGGCACGCTGCTCTTCGCCTTCATCGCCGTGCAACGCTTGATTTTAGTCGTCTCGGCCCGGTATGGCCGTCCGGGCGCAGGCCCCACAGCCCCCAGTCCCTCCACCCGTCCCCGCCCCTCCCCCGGCGCCGCCGCGCCGTCCGCCCCGTGAGCCCTCCCCCCATGACCCTGTCGACCTGGTCATCGCCCGAACGTCCCCTGTCGCACCATGAGCAGATCGTGCGCACCCTGGGCATGGAGATCCTCAGCGGCGTCCTGCCCGTGGGCGTGAACCTGCCCCCGGAGCCGGACCTGCTGGTCCGGTTCCAGATCTCACGCACCGTGCTGCGCGAGGTGATGAAGACCCTGGCGGCCAAGGGCTTGGTCGTGTCCAAGACGCGGGTGGGAACCAAAGTGCAGGACCCGACGCACTGGAACTTCTTCGACGCCGACCTTTTGTCCTGGCGGGTCAGCCTGGGCCTGGACGACGCCATGCGCCGCCACCTCTATGAGATGCGCAGCGCGGTGGAGCCGCGGGCCGCCGCCCTGGCCGCCAAGCGGCGCACGCCGGAGCAGTTGGCCGAGATGCGCCGTGCCGTCGCCCGCATGGCGGAGCCAGGGCACAACCGCCGCAGCTTCGCCGAGGCCGACCTGGCCTTCCACGTCGCGGTCAGCGCCGCGTCCGGCAACCCCATGATGCGCTCGCTGGCCGCGGTGATCGAGGCGGCGCTGCTGGCCTCTTTCTCCCTGTCCTCGCCGGTGGATGAGACGGCGTTGCAGCAGGACGTGGTGGACAGCCACGCCGCCATCGCCGACGCCATCGAGGCGGGCGATGCCGACCGCGCCGCCCGCGCCATGCTGGCCGTCATCGATTCCGGGTTCGACCGGCTGGACCTGCCCGACCCCGACGCCCCTTGAGTTTCCCCTTCTACCGTCTTGACCGCATTCCTGAAGAAAGCCCACCCCAATGACTGCGTCCGACTCTTCCAACGGCAAGCCCAAACTGCGGTCCCGCGCCTGGTTCGACAACCCGGACAACCCGGACATGACGGCGCTGTACCTCGAGCGCTATTTGAATTACGGCCTGACGCTGGATGAGCTGCAATCGGGCATGCCCATCATCGGCATCGCCCAGACGGGGTCGGACCTGTCGCCCTGCAACCGCCACCATCTGGTGCTGGCCCAGCGCCTGCGCGAGGGCATCCGCCAGGCCGGCGGCATCGCCATCGAGTTCCCCGTTCACCCCATCCAGGAAACCGGCAAGCGCCCCACCGCCGGCCTGGACCGCAACCTGGCCTATCTGGGTCTGGTGGAACTGCTGCACGGCTATCCCATCGACGGCGTGGTGCTGACCATCGGCTGCGACAAGACCACGCCGGCCTGCCTGATGGCCGCGGCCACGGTCAACATTCCGGCCATCGCCCTGTCCGTCGGCCCCATGCTGAACGGCTGGCACAATGGGGAGCGCACGGGCTCCGGCACCATCGTGTGGAAGGCGCGCCAGATGCTGGCGGCGGGCGAGATCGACCAGCGCAAGTTCATCGAGCTGGTGGCCAGTTCCGCCCCCTCGACCGGCTATTGCAACACCATGGGCACCGCCACGACCATGAACAGCCTGGCCGAGGTGCTGGGCATGCAACTGCCGGGCTCCGCCGCCATCCCCGCCCCCTACCGCGAGCGTCAGCAGATCGCCTACGAGACGGGCAAGCGCATCGTCGAGATGGTGAACGAGGACCTGAAGCCTTCGGACATCATGACGCGCGAGGCCTTCCTGAACGCCATCGTGGTGAATTCGGCCATCGGCGGCTCCACCAACGCCCCCATCCACCTGGCGGCCATCGCCCGGCACATCGGCGTGGATCTGGATCTGCAGGACTGGCAGACCCATGGCCACAAGGTGCCGCTGCTGGTGAACCTGCAGCCGGCCGGCGAATATCTGGGTGAGGACTATCACCACGCCGGCGGCGTGCCCGCCGTGGTGAACGAGCTGATGAAGCAGGGCCTGATCCATGAGCAGGCCCTGACCGCCAACGGCAAGACCATCGGCGACAACTGCCGCGATGCCGAGATCAAGCTGCCCGACGTCATCCGTCCCTTCGACAACCCGTTGAAGAAGGATGCCGGCTTCCTGGTGCTGCGCGGCAACCTGTTCGACAACGCCATCATGAAGACCAGCGTCATCTCGGATGAGTTCCGCGACCGCTACCTGTCCAACCCCGACGATCCCGACGCCTTCGAGGGCAAGGCCGTGGTGTTCGACGGGCCGGAGGATTACCACCACCGCATCGATGATCCCGCCCTGGGCATCGACGCCCACACCCTGCTGTTCATGCGCGGCGCCGGCCCGGTGGGTTATCCTGGTGCTGCCGAGGTGGTAAACATGCGGCCGCCGGCCTACCTGATCAAGCAGGGCATCACCGCCCTGCCCTGCATCGGCGACGGCCGGCAGTCCGGCACATCCGGCTCCCCCTCCATCCTGAACGCCTCGCCCGAGGCGGCGGCCGGCGGGGCCATCGCCTTGCTGCGGACGGGCGACCGGGTGCGCATCGACCTTAAGGCCGGCACCGCCAACATCCTGATCAGCGACGCCGAACTGGCAGCCCGCCGCCAGGCCCTGGAAGCCGCCGGCGGTTATCGGTACCCGGACAGCCAGACGCCATGGCAGGAAATCCAGCGCGGCATGGTCGGCCAGCTGGGCGACGGCGCCGTGCTGGAACCCGCGGTGAAATACCAGCGCGTGGCCCAGACCCACGGCATCCCGCGCGACAATCACTGAGCCGTGGACAGGAGCAAGGCGGCGGTGCTGGAAAGCGCCGCCGCCTTTTCTTATGGGCTCTCGGTCATCCCAAGCCGCGCCAGGAACGCCGCATGCGTGGGCAGCCGCTGGGCGGCGCTGGCTAGGCTGGTGCGGCGCAGGCGCAGGGTTTCGATGATCTCTTCGCGCCGCTGCGCGGCCATCAGGGGGTCGCGGCGCTTGGGGATCAGGCCCAGGCCGATGAACAGGGCCTGCCAGCTGGGAGCGACGAAGGTTTCCTCGTTCAGCAGCACCACATGCCCCGTCTCGCGGAAGGTTTCGATGCGATAGGCCAGGGTGTCGGGCAGCGCCATCCCGCGCCGCTCCCGCCAAAAGGCGGTGTCGTCCCGCTGCGTCAGGGCATAGTGCAGGATGATGAAGTCGCGGATGCGGTCGAATTCCAACGCCTGGACACGGTTGTATTCCGCCGCCAGCCCCGGATTGAACGACAGGTCCGGCAACAGGCTGATCAGCCGGGTGATGCCACCCTGGATCAAGGAGATGGAGGTGGACTCCAGCGGCTCGACAAAGCCGGAGGACAGGCCGATGGCGACGCAATTGCGCGCCCAGAACCGCTCCCGCCGGCCGGTTCGGAACCGTAACAACCGCGGCTCGTCCAGGGCCTGCCCGTCCAAATTGGCCAGCAGGCGAGCACGGGCCGCGTCTTCCGTGACATGGGCGGTGGAGAAGACGTAGCCGTTGCCGGTGCGGTGCTGCAAGGGGATGCGCCACTGCCATCCCGCCTCCAAAGCTGTTGCGCGGGTGTAGGGCGACGGTGGCCCCACGCTGGCGCAAGGCACCGCCCAGGCGCGGTCCACCGGCAGCCAATGGCCGTAGTCGATGAACCGCTCCCCCAGCGCCTTGTCCGCCAACAGGGCGATGAAACCGGAGCAGTCGATGAACAGGTCCGCCGACAGGTCCCGCCCGTCGTCCAGCCGGACGGAGCGGATGTGCCCGGTCTCGGGGTGCAGGTCGGTGGCGACGATGCGCCCCTCATGGCGCGTCACGCCCTCCGCCTCCGCCTTGGTCCGCAACAGGCGGGCATAGAGGCCGGCGTCGAAATGGAAGGCGTAATTGAAGTAATAATAGGGGGAGCGGGGATCGTTGTCGGGGGCGGCGAACCGCCCGGCACGGGCCATGACGGCCGCCATGTGATAGGCGTCGAAATCGCCCGCCGCCTCCCCCACCAGATCGCGCGCCACCAGCCAATGGTTCAGGGTGGAAAACGGCCCAGCGTTGACGATGTAGTCGCCAAAGCCATGGAAGAAGCGGGTTCCGGTCGCGCGCCAGTCCTGAAATTCGATGCCCAGCTTGAACGTGCCCTGGGTCGCCTTGATGAAGGTGGCCTCATCCAGGCCGATGTCCTGGTTGAACTGGCGGATGGGGGGCACCGTCGCCTCCCCCACCCCGACGGTGCCGATGGCATCCGATTCCACCAGCTCGACCCGCGTGCCGCCCGCCCGCACGGCTTGGTTCAGAGCGCAGGCCGCCATCCAGCCGGCAGTGCCGCCACCGACAATGAGGATGCGGCGCAGGGGGCCTTGGCTCGGGACGGTCATGCGCGGGCGCGGGCCATCGGCACGGCGGCGCCATCGTCCAGGAAGGCCTCATGGGGGTGGCAGCCGTCCGCCACCTGGGCGATGGTGCGGCGCATGGCGTCGAAGCCGCCGCGCACCTCCTCCAGCGGGGCGCCATCCGTCAGGGGGTCGTAGGACTGCGGCTCCAGCCCCTGGCCCAGCATGACGGCCAGCCAGTTAGGTTCCTGGAACAGGGTCTGGCTGGGGAAGATGGCGAAGCCGCGGGCGCGAAACAGCGCCATCTTCTCCACCAGGCTGTCGGGAAGGGGCATGGCCCGTGCCCGGTCCCACAGCGGTTCGCCCACGCGGTCGTTGGCGTGATAGTGGAACACCAGGAAGTCGCGCACCTGCTCCAACTCCTCCGCCATGATGCGGTTGAAGATGCCGGCGGAGACGGGGTCATCCTTGGCCAAGGGGAAGGTGGCGGCGAACTTGATCAGCGCGTGCTGGATGAAATGGATACTGGTGGATTCCAGAGGCTCCAGGAAGCCGGAGCTGAGCCCCACCGCCAGCACGTTCTTATGCCGCGACCGCCGACGGCCGGTGGTGAAGCGCAGGAAGCGCGGGTCGTCCAACGCCGGCGCGTCCAGGTTGGCCAGTAGGGTGGCCGCCGCCTCATCATCGCTGATCAGGTCGCTGACATAGACATAACCGTTGCCGGTGCGGTGACGCAGATTGATGCGCCATTGCCACCCGGCCGTCCGCGCCGTGGCGCTGGTGTAGGGCACTGGCGCCGCCACCCGTTGCGACGGCACGGCCACGGCCCGGTTGGCCGGCAGATAATGCGACCAGTCCTCATACCCCTGCCCCAGCGCCTGGCCGATGAGCAGGGCGCGGAAACCGGTGCAGTCGATGAAAAAGTCGCCCTCCACTCGGCGGCCATCGGCCAGGTCCAGGTGGCTGACGGTGCCGTCGGCGCCATCCAGGGCGACATTGGCCACCGTCGCCTCGATCCGCCGGACGCCGCGCGATTCCGCGATGCGGCGCAGGAATTGGGCATAGAGCCCGGCGTCGAAATGATAGGCGTAGGCCAGGTTGGACTTGGGCGTGCGCGGATCGCTGGAGGGGAAATCGAAGCGGTTCTTTCGGGCCAGGACCTCGCTCATCCAGAAATCGGACAGTGGATGGGGATACCCGGCCGCCCGCAGCCGCAGCCACCAGGCATGAAAGGAGGCGCCGTTGATGGCCTGGCCCGGCTGGCCAAAGGGGTGCATGTAGCGGTGGCCCGGCCGCAGCCAATCCACAAACTCGATACCCAGCTTGTAGGTGCCTTCGGTGGCGCGCAGGAACGCGGCCTCGTCGATGCCTGCCGCCTTGTTGAAGACCTGGATGGGAGGAATGGTCGCCTCCCCCACGCCGATGGTGCCGATCTCCGCCGATTCCACCACGGTCAGCGACAGCTGGCGCGCGGGGAACAGACTGGACAGGAAGGCGGCGGACATCCATCCGGCGGTGCCCCCGCCGACGATGACCAGACGCGTGACCGTTGACGCGGACATGGGATTCCCCCCGAAACCGAACTGGTGAAACCAGGCCACGGCGTACCTGCCCCGCGACCTGGTTTCCTTACTCTATCGCAATTCGGGCGGCGCCGATGATCCCACCGACGCCGCCTTCTCAATACTTACCGCACGCTTAGTAAACGGCGCGGAAGACCAGGGAGTAGCGACGGTCCGCGACCGTGTAGTTGTGCTTGTAGATCAGGCTGTCGCTCATGTTGCCCTGGGTGCCGTAGTACCAGTTGTCACGCTCGTCGATCGAGATGACGTTCTTGGTTGCCAGCAGGTTGGCCGCCTGGACACCGACCTTGAAATGCTCGTTGATCGAATAGACCAGCGAGGCATCCAACTGGCCGTAGTCTTCCATGTAGGCCGGCGCCTGGACGTTGGAGGCTGAGGCCGCCATCAGGTAGCGCGACCGCCAATTGTAGGCCAGGCGGAAGTCGAAGTCGTACTTGGTGTACAGCAGGGCCGCGTTCAGGGTGTAGGTCGACAGCTGTTCCAGGGGCAGCTTCAGCTTGCTGGCCCCGATCTGGCTGCCGTCGAACACGCTGCCGGAGGTGTTCTGCGTACCGCTGCTGTCCAGGATGGTGAAGTTGACGTCCGTGCCCAGGCCGCTGAGCACGCCCGGCAGGAAGTCGTAGAAGTAGGTGACCTGGCCTTCCAGGCCCATGATGCGGCCATGGCCGTGGTTCTGCGGCACATTGCCGACGACCGTCTGGGTGATGCCGTTGTTGGTCACCTGGACGACCGTCTGGTCGCTCTGGATGTAGTCGTAGATTTCCTTGTCGAACACGCCGAAGGACACCATGGAGCCCGGCTTCAGATACCATTCGTAGGACAGGTCGAAGGACTGGGCCCGCATGGGCTTCAGGTTCGGATTGCCCGTGTTGAAGGCGAAGGACACCCCGGTGTTGTACATGACCGGGCTACCCGTCGCCGCCGCCTTGTCCAACTCGGCCTGGGTATAGGGCTGGTTGGTGACAGTGTTGATGACCTTGTCCGCCACCGTGGCCGCCCGGTTTTGATAGGTGCCGGTCATCGTGAAGGACGGCGACAGCTGGTAGAAGTCCGGCCGCACGATGGACGTGGCGGCCGCGAAGCGGATGGCCATGTCATCCTGGGGTTTGAACCGCAGGTTCAGGCTGGGCAGGATGTCGGTGTAGTGGTTGCTGAACGAGGTGATGTTGTTGGCGCCATTGGCGAACAAGAGCGCCTGCAACGCCGCGGGCGAATACGACGAGGTGTCCCCGTTCTGGGTCAGGGACGCCACATGGCCGAAGCCGATGGAATGGCTGTCGGTCCTCACGGCGCGGACACCGATGTTGCCGTCCCAGGGCAGGTTCCAGCCGAACAGGTCGTCGTGGCCAAAGCGCACCTGGGCATAGACGGCGTTGGTCCATTCGGACTGGTCATTGGTGCCCAGGCCCGAAGTGGAGGTCGGGGCGTAGTTGTAGTTGCCGTTGAAGGGCTGCCAGAAGGTGATGTTGCTGCCCACCGGCTGGGTGGTGCTGAGCAGCTTGTTGTTGGCGTCCACCGGCGCACCGGCCCAGATGGGCAGATAACCGGCCAGGCTGCCGTTGGGGAACGGGCTGTACTTGCCACCATTGGCCGCCCAGGACGGAATGGTGCCATGGCCGCAGGTGGCGCAGTAATACCCGTAGGTCCCGTCGGTGTAGGCCGCCAGGTTGCTGCCCAGGTTCGGCGTGTACAGCAGCTTCTGCATGTAGCTGGCCAGCAGGGTCTTGTTCTTGGCCAGATCCACGCTGGGCATCCACAGCGACGGCATGCTGCCGCCCAGGAAGCTGTTGAAGTTGACGATTTCCTGATGCTCGGGGAACTGCCCCACCGTCGCCGTCTGGCCGGTGAAGGCCCAAGGCGCTGAAATCAATGCCCAGTTGTAGCCGCCGTCGCGTTGGATGGAATGGCGGTCGGTGCTGCGGAAGCCGAACTTCAGCGATTTCAGGAAATCGCCGTCGACGTCGTAGACGGTATCAAACTTGCCCGCGGTCTCATCGGCCTTGTCGATCTCATTATGATCCATGGCCGCATAGAGGTTGAACACGTTGGGCGTGGCCGTCAGGTTCTGCATCTTGATGACGGGCAGGTCGCCCCGCAGGTCCAGGCCCACGCCGCCCGTGGCCGTGACCGTGTTGTAGACGGTCATGTCATAGTCGTCGCGGCGGGAGAAGATGCGCTGGAAGTCCGCGTTGACGTGCCAGCGGTCGTGGTTCCACTTCACGCCACCCGAGGCGTCCCACGTCTCGTCATTCTCCTCGCCATACCGGGTACCCAGGTTCAGCAGGAAGCTGTTGGCGACGCCGTTGCCACCGCCACCGCCGTCGACGATGGTGCCGGTCAGGAAGTTGCCGTCACCATCGAAGGTGAAGCCGCTGCCGGCCGCCGGCTGGTTCAGGAAGCTCTGGTTGTTGGTCGCGGAGCAGCAGGCCGACGTCTGGGCGAAATGGTCGGTGCTCACCAGCTTGGAGGTGGAGCGGAAGTAGGTGCCGTAGATCTCCAGCTCGTCCGTCGGCTTCCACTGCAGGGCGCCGTACTGGCCATCACGGGTGCGGTCGCGGTCTTCCAGACGGTATTCGACGCCGCTGGGAACCATGACCACCGACTTCGGCTGGCCACTGATGGAATTGTCGCCGTTGAAGTTGAAGGTCGTGCCGCCGTCGTAGGACGACTGGGTCTTGGTGGAATGGGCGTTGTAGGGGTCGACCTCCAGCGCGTTCAGGCGGCTGCTGAGTTCGGAATGGGCGACGTCCACCAGGATGCCGATCTCACCGATCTTGGTATCCCAGCGGTTGGAGTAGAGCCCTGACGCCGAGGGCGTCCACTTATGCCGCAGGTCGCCATTGGTGGCGTCCGCCGACAGGCCGATCACCTGGCCGTCGCTGTCGAACGGCATACGGGTGCGCAGATTGATGGTGCCGCCCAGGCCGCCCTCGACGATGTCCGCCGAGGGGTTCTTGTAGACATCGACGCCAGCCGCCAATTCAGGCGTGACATCTTCCCACCCCAGCGCGCGGCCGTTCTTGGCGCCGAAGCTGTCGCGCCCGTTGATCTCGGAACGCACCCAGGTCAGGCCGCGAATCTGCACGCCCGACCCTTCGACGTTCAGCCGGTCGATGTCGCGCGGCTCATCCGTGCGGCCGATGCTGATGCCGGGGACGCGCTGCAGCGCTTCGGTCACCGAGCGGTCCGGCAAGGCGCCGATGTCGACGGCGGAGATCGAGTCCACGATCTCTTCAGAGTTGCGTTTGAATTCCTGCGCGTTGTTCAGGGCCTTGCGCATACCCACGACGACGATTTCATCCAGGGAATCGTCCTTCGCGGTATCGGACGCGGTCTGCCCGTGGGCCAAGCCGGCCCAGGTGAATGCCAGTGCCGAGACGGATAGCAATGCGATGGCCTTAGAGGTCGGGCGCATCATCTCTCTCCCAATTTGATTTATTTATTTGTGGACACGCAAAAACGCCTCGCGGCCTTAAAGGCCGGGCGCAGGAGTCGGTCTTGTGATGTTTGGAATGCTCATTTTCCCCCCGCTTTTTTGTTGCCGCGACCGATTGCTGGGTCAACTGGCGGGGGCATCTTTGTGAAGCTGTGGCAACGTTGTCAAGGCCGCGTTCACCATCTTGCAACGGAGACGGACGGCATAGGCCGGATCATTGGCAAAAATATATGACTAATCAGGGTCTTGCCGCTAAGTCACAGTGCCAAATAAAAAATTTCGGGATGTCGTTGGCGCCGGCGCAAACATTGTTACGGTCCGAGAGGCCGCACCCCCTATGCCTTTAGCCCTAGCGCCCCTTGAAAGCGTTTTCACGCTGATGAAAAAAGCCGGCGGGAGCACCGCCGGCTTTTTCGATATCAATCATCGAAACGACGTCGGGCTCAGTCTTGGAATTCCTCGACCAGCACACGGTGGCCACAGAGGAAGGCGTCGGCCACGTGGCTGAGGGGGGCCAGGTCCACATCGACCTGCCGCTCCCGCACCAGGCGGCTGAACAGGGCGTAGAGGTTGGCGTACTCGGCCTCCGGCTCTTCCAGATGCGGCGCGCCATCAATGCTCATGGCGGCCCCCCCCCGGTTCAGGGTCAGGATACCATCGGTTGTTTCCACCACGATGTCCCAGCTTTGCGGGCCCGTCTGGCGCCAATCGAATTCCGCCCGCACCGGCACGCCGGCCAGGTCCTGGAAATCCAGCTGGGCGGCGATGGGGGCCTGGCGGTTGGCCGGGAACTCCAGCGTCGCGGCCTTCAGCACCAGGGCGCGCGGCAGGATGTGGGTGATGATGGACAGGGCGTTGATGCCGGGATCGAACACGCCCAGGCCACCGGGCTGCCAGATCCATTCCTGGCCCGGGTGCCAATGGCGCACGTCTTCCTTCCACGACACCGACACCGATTTCAGGGTGCGGCCCGCCAACCAGGCGCGGGCCGGTTCCACCGCCGGGGCGTAGCGGGAATGCCAGGTCGCCAGCAATGCCAGGCCCTTTTCCTTCGCGAGAGCGATCAGGTCATGCACCTCCGCCAGGGTGGCGCCCGGCGGCTTTTCCAGCAGGACATGGACACCCCGTTCCAGCGCATGGCGGGCCAGGGCGTGGCGACCCTGGGGCGGGGTGCAGAGGGCGACGGCCTGGATCTCCGGCCGGGCGTCCAGCAGGGCGTCCAGGCTGCCATAGCTGTCCACACCCTCCAGCGTCGCGTTGCGGCTGGCCACGGCCACCAGTTCATAGTCCGGATTGGCGGCGATAACGGGCAGGTGCTGGTCGCGGGCGATCTTGCCCACCCCCACCAGGCCGATCTTGATCGGTGACATGCGCTCTGGTGACATCCGCTCTCTGGGCTCCCCTGTTTTTTATGAAAAAGGGGCGGGCCGTATTTCCGGCCCGCCCCGCGGCGACTTACTTGCCGGGCTGCACCACGCCGTCGACACGGCGGTTCAGTCCCAGCGGGTTGGCGTGTTTCACCGCCGCCGGCAGCAACGCGTCCGGCAGGTCCTGGTAGCAGACCGGGCGCAGGAAGCGCTCGATGGCCAGCGTGCCGACCGAGGTGGTGCGCCCGTCGGAGGTGGACGGGTACGGACCGCCATGCACCATGGCGTGGCAAACCTCCACGCCCGTGGGCCAGGCGTTGGCCAGGATGCGGCCCACCCGGCGCTCCAGCGTCGGCACCAGGGCGGCAGCGGCGTCATAGTCCGCCTCGTCCAGGTGCAGGGTGGCGGTCAGCTGGCCTTCCAGGCCTTCCAGCACCGCCTTCACCGCTTCCAAATCCGGGCAGCGGACGATGACGGAGGAGGAGCCGAAGACCTCGTGCGCCAGGGCCGGGTCGGCCAGGAAATCGGCCGCCGTCACGCTGAACAGCACGCCGGAGCAGGTGTTGCCCTCGCCCTCGGCCGCCTGGGCCAGGATGGTGGTGCTGGGGCTGTCGGCCAGGGCCTTCACGCCCTGCTTGTAGGCCTTGGCGATGCCGGGGGTCAGCATGACCAGCGGCGTGGTCCGGCCGATAGCCTCGGTGGCGGCGGCGATGAAGCGCTCCAGATCCGGGCCGTCCTGGGCGATGACCAGGCCCGGGTTGGTGCAGAACTGGCCGGCGCCCATGGTGAGCGAGCCGACGAAGGCCTGGCCCAGGGCCTCGGCCCGCGCCGACAGGGCGGCAGGCATCAGCACCACGGGGTTGATGCTGCTCATCTCGGCATAGACGGGAATCGGTTCCGGACGGCTCTGGGCGATGCGCACCAGGGCCAGGCCGCCGGCACGGGAACCGGTGAAGCCCACCGCCTTGATGCGCGGGTCGGCAACCAGGGCGCCGCCCAGTTCGTTGGTGGTGCCGCTGAGCAGGCTGAACACGCCCTCGGGCAGGCCCAGTTCCTTGACGGCGGCGGCGATGGCCTCACCCACCATCTCGCTGGCGCCGGGGTGGGCGGGATGGCCCTTCACCACCACCGGGCAGCCGGCGGCCAGGGCCGAGGCGGTGTCGCCACCAGCGACGGAGAAGGCCAGTGGGAAGTTGCTGGCGCCGAACACGGCGACAGGGCCCACGGCGATGTGGCGCAGGCGCAGGTCGGCCCGCGGCAGGGGCTTGCGCTCCGGCAGGGCCGGATCGACGCGCACGCCCAGCCAGTCACCCTGGCGGACGACGCTGGCGAACAGGCGCAGCTGGCCCATGGTGCGGCCGCGCTCCCCCTCAAGCCGGGCGCGCGGCAGGCCGCTTTCCTGGCCGACCCGGTCCAGCAGGGCGTCACCCAGGGCCAGGATGTTGTCGGCGATCTTTTCCAGCAGGCTGGCGCGCAGCTCCAGGCTGGTCTCGCGGAAGGTGTCGAAGGCGGCGGCGGCCAGGGCGCAGGCCTGGGCCACATGATCGGCGCCACCCTGGGCGAAGGCGGTGTCCAGAGCCGCGTTGGTGGCGGGATCAATGGCGGTGAAGGTGGCGTCGGTGGCGACGCGGGCGCTGCCGATCAGCAGCTTACCGTGCAAAGACATCTGGTGTTCCTATCCCTTCGGGTGGCCCCTGACCGGGCGGCCTGGTGTCGGGGCGCCGTCCCTTGTTAGCCAAATTTGTACGATAAATCCACACTTCCCCCGGCCGCCGGCCGTGGAAGGGGAGCGGGATCGACGGTCGCGTCCGGAATGTAGGCCTGATACCGGTAACATGCAATGGCGGGGCAGCCATCGCCAGGGCCATTGCCATACCTTTCACGGCAAGGTATGATGCCTAGCATCACAAGGTATGCGAGGGACCATGTTCACCCGTTTACGTGAACGCCTGTTGGCGGCCGGCATAGCGCCGCGCCATGCACGCCGCTATATCGCGGAATTGCGCGAGCACGCCGCCGACCTGGCGGAGGAAGAGATGGCCAGCGGCCAGTCCCGGGTCGAGGCGGAGACGCGCGCCCTGGCCCGCCTGGGCACACAGGAGGATTTGGCCCAGGCGCTGCTGCGGCGCGGCGATTTCCGTTCCTGGGGCGCCAGGGCGCCGTGGGCGGTCTATGGCATCGGCGCCGTTCTGAGTGTGCTGGCCACCACCACCCTGGCGCTGGGCACCCTTTTCGCCATCATCGAGATATACACCCCCGCGCCCGACACGCCCGCGATGCTGCCAAGCTGGTTCGGCAGCGCGGTCACCGTCATCAGTTATGGCCAAAGCCTGGCCCTGCCCCTTCTGATCGGCGCCGGCTTCGCCATCCTGGCCGCGCGCCAGCGGATGCCTGTCCTATGGCCCAGCCTGGCCTTGCTGGCGGTGGCCGTCCTGGGCGCCGGCAGCATGTGGCACATTCAGCCCCCCACCACACCGGATAGCCAATGGTCCATTGGCGTCGGCACCATGCTGCTACCCCCTTACGGGCATCTCGGTACCGCCATGGGGCACATCGCCATGAACCTGTCGCTGACCCTGGTTCCCTATCTATGCTGGCAAAGCTGGCGTGGGACGGGCCGGCAGGGCACTGCCCATGCCTGACATTTTCACTCCCTTGCAGGAACGCCTGCTGGTGGCGGGAATCGCCCCCCGCCACGTCCAGCGTTATGTCGCCGAGCTGCGGGAACACGCGGCGGACCTGACCGCCGATGGCGTGGCGGCCGGCCTGACGCGGCCGGAAGCGGCTGCCTGGGCCGCCAGCCGGCTGGGCACGACGGACGATCTGGCCCAGGCCATGATCCGGCGGGGCGACTTTCGATCCTGGGGTGCCAAGGCCCCGTGGGCGGTTTACGGCTTCGCCCCCTTGGCGGGCGTCGCGGCCTGCTATGGGCTGGCGCTGGCCGCCCTGATCGGCATCCTGGTGTCGCACCGCCCCTACCCCGGCGCGCATCCCATCCTGCCCTCCTGGTTCGGGACGGCGACGGCCACCCTGGGCTATCTGCACAGCCTGGTCCTGCCGCTGCTGATCGGTGGCGGCGTCGCCTGGATGGCGGCCCGGCAACGCATGCCTGTCCTATGGCCCAGCGTGGCCCTGCTGATCATCGGCATCGTGGGCGGTGCCGGCGTGTCGGAGGTGCGGATGCCCACGGAACCGGACGGCTTCATCGAGCTGGTGGTCGGCTGGTCCTTCATCTGCCCGTACGTCAACCTGGACATGGCGCTGCGCCACACCGTGGTGATCCTGCTGTTGACCCTGGTGCCCTACCTTACCCACCACATCTGGACCCACCACATCTGCCGCGCGGCCGTGCCAACCGCCGGGGACGTGACCGCTGGAGACCAGGGCACCGACCTGGACTCCATCCCCCTGATCAAAACCTGAAACAGTCCGCTTGAGGCCTTCCATGGCAGAGAACAATTCCAACTTCATGAGCGGCGTGCCCGAGCTGCTGGTCCTGCGCCTGGTGCGGGAAAAGGAGATGTACGGCTATGAGCTGGTACAGGCCATCCGCGAGCGCAGCAACGACGCCATCGCGCTGGGCGAGGGCGTCATCTATCCGGTGCTGCACGCACTGGAACGGGACGGCGCCCTGTCCTCCAACCGCAAGACGGTCAATGGCCGCAGCCGGGTCTATTATTCCCTCACCGCGACGGGGGTCCGCCGCCTGGACGATCTGGCCGGCAACTGGTCGCGTTTGACCGAGGCCATCCAGTCGGTGCTGGGTGGCCCTGCCATCGGAGGGGTCAGCCATGCCTGATGTTTTCACCCCCTTGCGTGAGCAACTGCTGGCCGCCGGCGTCGCCCCCCGCCACGCCCGCCGCTACGTCGCGGAACTGCGGGACCATGCCGCCGACCTGGCGGAGGAAGAGCAGGCCGCCGGACTGGCGGAAGCGCAGGCCAGGGCGCGCGCCCTGCAGCGCCTGGGCACGCCGGATACCCTGGTGCGCGCCATGGTGGCGCGGGGGGACTTCCGCTCCTGGGGCGCCCGGGCGCCGTGGGCGGTTTACGGCCTGGGGTCGATGCTGGGCCTGGTCATGACCTACGGGCTGGCCATTGCCGCCGTCGCCGCCATTGTGGAGACGCATCGGGCATCCCCCACGGCGCGGCCCATCCTGCCCGACTGGTTCGACAGCGCCTTCGCCACCATCACCTACATTCACGGCCTGGCCCTGCCCCTGGTTTTGGCGGCGGCATTCGCCATCATGGCCACGCGTCAGCGCATGGCGGTGCTATGGCCCAGCATCGCCCTGCTGATCATCGGCATCCTCGGCGGCGCTGGAGTCTTGGACTTCATTCGTCCCGCCGATCCCAACGCCCCGATGGAATTGGAGATCCGGTTGGCCCTCAGTTCCCCCTGGCCGGGGATGCATAACTGTTTGCGGCACATCGCCATCAACCTGCTGCTGACCCTGGCGCCCTACATCGCCTGGCACGTCTGGCGCAAGGCCTTGAACGAGTGTTCCGGCCCAGAGGACGACGTCCCCCTGGGCAGCGGTTCCCAACTGACCTGACAGGGGACGAACAAGATGGGGCGATCGACGACGGGGGCCAGGCTTCTCGTGATTGGCCTGGCGGGCTTGGTCCCAATGACAGCGCTGGCGCAAAGCGGGGCGCCTGCCCCGGCCGCGCCCGTGGCCTCGCCGGCCACCACCTCGTCGCCGGCGGAGGAAGGACCGATACTGGGCCAGGACATCATCATCACCCCCAGCTTCCTGCCCACGCCGGAAGAGGTGAAGGCCTTCCATGATGAAGAGTACGCACGGCTGAAGGGCTTGTTCGCGCCGGAGGTCCGGCCCGTAAGCCGGGGCGATGGCCTGACCCGCAACAACACCCAGAACACGGGCACCATCGCCGGCGCCAGGTCCGTCAACTGCGCCAGTGTGGGCGAATGCCGGTCGGTCTACACCGCCGACAAGTGAGAAGCTGTCAGTCCCACCAGAAGAACCAATAGGGTGTTTGCAGAAGGCCGCCGGCCAGCGCACCGACAGTCCCGACACCCTGGTCGACGATGTCCCGGCAATAGCGATATTGGTTTCGCGCCAGGTCCCAAGCCTCGGCCTTATCCGCCGGTCGGCGGTCAACACGTAATTCCATGGTGTCGTTGCAGAGAACGATCAGTTCCGCCCCGTATTTCTCATGCCAAACGCGGAGTGCGGCGACATGGGACTCCGGCGGCGGGCATTCATTCCAACCACCCCAGCGCAGATAGGCCGGTACCTGCCAGCCTTGGTCCGTTGGGATCAGCAGGATATGCACGCGCGCATAGGGCTTTTGATTGTGGTCATGCACCACACTCAGCCTGGGTGGCCCATCCGGCATCGGCGGGAAATCCTCCCAATCGTCTTCCATCACGCCGGTCTGGTCTTCATCTGGGCCGTCGGGCCACCTATCCATGATCTCGGGAAAGCGCAGTCCCTCCGCCTCTCTCAGAATTTCAGAAGGCGCCAGCGTCGGTACCATGTCGGGAAGCGCGCCGGGAAATACTGCGGGATCGCTCAGGCTATAATGCTCGGCCAGCCTTTCCATCGCATCATCGTCGCCGACAATGATGGGCCAGCCACGCCCGGCCGCGCGCAGGCGCAGCCAATGGTCCCATGCCTGGGCTCCTGGTACGGTGATACGCTCATAAGGCAAGGCCGCCATCATCCGAGCATGCGTGGCGACCACCTCCGCCCTGCGGCTGGCGGGCACCCTGCTCAAGTCAGGTCTAATTACGGCCGCGGTTGGTGAGGTGGCTCTGGAACCCAGCGCCGTGAGAAGGCGGCGCAACCAGTGAACGATCATCGCGGAATCCCTTCTCGCTGGGCACATCCTTGGTTCAATACCGTCACCGCTTAGATGGAATACCACAACCCATCAAAGGACGCCCCAGGCCAGGGCATAGAAAGCGAGGGCGATGGCGGGACCGAAGGGCATTTCGGTCCACTCCTGCCCCTGATGCCGCCGGGCCAGCCACCACAGGGGATAGGCGACCAGCCCCAGGCAGGCGGCGGCCAGCACCAGCCAGGGCATGCCGCCCGGCCCGATCCACCAGCCGGCGGCCGCGAACAGCTTCACATCGCCCAACCCCAGGGCGACACGGCGCAGGCGGCGGCTGAGGGCCCAGCGCACAGCCCAGAGCAAACCACCGACGGCCAGGGCCGCCGCCAAACCCTGGGCCGGCGGCACCGTCCACCCCGCCAGGCTGCTTCCCAAGCCCAGCAGCGCCACCGCCAGGGTCAAGCCATCCGGCAGATAGCGGTGGCGCAGGTCGATGACGGCGCTGGCCAGGAGCAGAATGGCCAGCAGGCATAGCGCCGCCGTCTCCGGCGCCCAGTCCAGCCGCGCCACCGCCGCCATGAACGCCAGCGCGGCCAACGCCTCCCCCACCGGATAGGCCGCCGGTATGGGCGCGCCACAGCAGCGCGCCCGCCCGCCCAGGGCCAGCCAGGAGAAGACCGGCACCAGGGTCATGGGCGCCAGGGGCGTGCCGCAGTTGGGACAACGCGAACGGCCGGCCACCCAGGGCTCGCCACGCGGCAAGCGCCAGGCCAGCGCCATGGCGAAGCTGCCGCCCACCAGGCCCAGCAGGACGGCGAGCATGAGGGAGGCGGCCGTCCACAGGCTGTCGTCCGGTGCGTCCATCATGGAACCCCGCCACGGTCGGTCATGACGCACGCGTCGCGGCCCGCCAGGACCGGCCGCTGCCATTCCAGCGCCAGCCATGGGGATTCGGCACCGGTCCCCGCGCCCGCCGCCTGGCGTCCGACGCCCCGGTACAACAACACGCTACGCCGGACCTGGGACCGCCCCTCCTCCGCCACCATCACCCGCAACATACCACCGGCCACCAGGCCCAGCGGCCCCTCCCCCCTGTCATCCGGCACCGCCCTCCGCCGGGGCGTCAAGGGCGCCAGTCCATGGAAGGGTCCCCGCGCATAAACGGTGCCCCAGCGGCGTAGGCAGGCGGCGACGTCGGCGTCCAGGCCCGGGATGCTGTCCAGATCCTCCAGCGACCAAAGGGCGCGCAGGGGGTCGATGGCCAGCTCCAGGCCACCGGCCCCGGGTGGATCCATGCCCCGCCAGGCGGCGATGGCATCCGCCGCCTGGCGCGCCCGGCCTTCGGCGAAGCCAAGTCCGTGGATGGCTTGTCCTAAGGCTTTGCGTGACAGGCCGTTCAGGTCGATGCGTCCGGTTTCCGGCGCCACGGTGACGATCAGGGACTGGCCGTCGAGCACCAGACGCCGAGGGGGCGGGATATCCGTGCCGCCGCGCGCCAGCACATCATCCAGGGCGATCCAGGTGGCCGCCGCCGCGCGCTGGTCCTGCCCCACCGTGAGGGAGGCGGCGCGTGCCAGCTTGCGCGCCGAAAGGCCGTTGCCCATGACCACCAGGCCCACCGCCGTGGCCATGGCCAGCAGGAACAGGACCAGCAACAGGGCATAGCCCTGCTGGCGCGTCAGTTCCTGGCCGTCCCCCGCCCTCATTTGTCCGTGGGTGTGGCTGGCAGGGGCACGCTCTGGACGGGGGGCGGCACCGTGGCCGAAGGCGGCGTGGGCATACCAGCGGGCATGCCGCCGGCGCCGGCGAAGATTTCCAGGCGGCTCATGCTGGCGCGCAGCGCGTCCGTCACCTCGCGCGCCCGGGTCGCGTCGCGCACGATGACGGGGCGCAGGAACACCAGCAATTCCGTCCGGCCCTTGGTATGCCCATCGGTGCCGAACAGCCTGCCCAGCACCGGGATGTCGCGCAAGTAAGGGATGCCGGCACCGGTGCGGCTGGACGTGTCGCTGATCAGGCCGCCCAGGGCCACCGTCTCCCCATCCTGCACATTCACCACGCTGGTGATCTTGCGCTGCTGGATGGTGGGGCTGTCGATGCCGGACGTGGTGGTGTTGGTCACGGTGCTGACCTCCTGGTTCACGTCCAGCACCACGGCGCCGCTGCGGTTGATGCGGGGCGTCACCTCCAGGATCACGCCGGTGTCGTGATATTCGACGGAATTGACCACGGCGCTGTCGCTGGTCAGGGTGCTGGTGGCCGACTGCACCACCACCGGCACCTCGTCGCCCACCTGCAACCGCGCCGTTTCATTGTTCAGCACCATCAGGCGCGGAGCGGACAGCACCTGGACATCGGTGACGCTGGACAGCGCGTTCAGCACCACGCGGGTGTTGGGCGTCAGGAAGGTGTAGTTGAAGTTGGGATAGCTGGCGCCAACGGTGGACCCGGTGGTGTTGGAAAAGCCCACCGTGCTGCTGCCCCGGTCCAGGAACCATTGGACCCCGAAATTCAATTGGTCGTTCAGCGTGACCTCGGCGATGGTCGCCTCGATCAACACCTGCTCACGCGGGGCGTCCAGGCGGGTCAGCACCTGTTCCAGCAGGGCGTACTGCGCGCCGGAGCCGAAGATCAGCAGGGCGTTGCGCCGCTCATCCGCCACCACACGCACCCCCTTCAGTTCCGAAAGCCCGTCTTCCTCCCCCCCGCCCTCGCCGCCGCCAGCGGCCGGGAGAGTGGCCCCGCTGTCCACCGGGCTGGGCGGGGCGCTGGCGGCGGAGCCGGAGGCGCCGGTCGCGGTACTGCCGCTAGGGGGGCCGCTGGCGGAGCTGCCGCCCATGGCGGTGGACGGGCCGCTGCGGCCCGACGATGAGGTGCTGGCGCCCATGGCGCGGGCGCCAGCGCGGCCCCGCCCCTGCTCCACCGCCGGCTGCTGTTGCGTGCCGGCACGGCCGACCAGGCGATTGAGGGCGTTGGCCAGTTCCACGGCGGACCCGTTCTGCACCTCATAGAAATGCACGACCTTGCCGCCATCGGGACCCGGCCGATCCAGGCGCTCCACCCAGGCGCTGACGGTAGGCAGCAGGTCGGGCCGCTTGGCCACCACCAGCAGGGCGTTTAGGCGGTTGATGGGCACGAAATCGACCATGCCCTGCAGGGGGCCGTTGTCCAGCTGCAGCACGCGGCGCAGCTCCGCCTCCAGCCGGGCGGGTTCCACCGCCTGCAGGGTGTGGAGGGAAAAGGACAGCCCGGCCAGCCAATCGACATCGAAGCTGGCGATCAGCTGGGTGAAGGACTCGATCTCATGCGCCGTGCCGTTGACGATGAAGATGTTGCGCCCGGCATCGGCCAGCAGGATGAAGCCCTGGCGGGTCAGGGGGTGGACGATCCTGTCCAGCTCCGCGACCGAGACATGGCGGATGGGCACGATGGCGGTGCTGAAGCCGGCCGCGCGCTCCGCCGCAGACGGCGCCTGCACCGGGGCCTGGCCAGCCGCGTCCGCTGCCGGCACCACTTGGTAGAAGCCATCGCCGCCCACGATGGCGAAGCCCTGGGTGCGTAAGGCCGCGTCCACCGCCGCCAGCGCCTGCCCCCGCGCCAGCGGCCGGGTGGTGCGGATGGTCACCTGACCCTGCACCTTGGGATCGATGGTGTAGTTCAGGCCCAGCATGCCGCCCAGAACGGCATCGAGGACGGAGCGGACGTCGGCGTTGACGAAGTTCATCTCCACCGGTTCCCCCTCGCCCGCCGCAGCCGGGGCCACGCCCGACATCGGCCGGGTCTGGCGCACCAACTGCCCCGTGCCCGCCACGGTCTGCGGCGGAATGCGAGCGGGGGGCGCGCCGGGGCCGATCACGCTGCCGGCCGGTGCGGTGGAGGCTGGCGGCGACGCGGGCAACGGTGTGCCCGGCCCCCGCGTCACCGCGCTGTCCGCGCAGCCGGCCAGGATCAGGCACACAAGCAGCAGGCGGGGCGAAGGGCGGGGGTGCGTCATGGCTGCCGTCTGTGGGGCTGGTCGGGGGGCGGTCGCGAGGGCGGATGGCTGGGCTGGACCTCCATCTGCGAGGGATCAGGCTGCCCCGGCGGCGGCACGCCCGACGGCGGGATATCCGCCGGCGCCACGCCCCTTGACGACGGAACCGTCGGGGGCGGGGGCGGGGACGGCACCAGGGGGGCGCCCATCGCCGGGGGGGGCGGCACGGCCAGGGGATAATCGCGAACGGCCACCCCCCGGCGCAGGCGCAGGTTGGACCGCCCGATGGCGTCCACCGTCCAGCCTTGCAGATCGTCGCCCAGGCGCACGCTGAACGGCTTTTGCGCCTTGCGGTCCACGCCGGTGGCGGCCCCGCCGCCGGGGCCGGTGACCACGCCGGTCACCTGCAGATCCGGCCCGTCGGAGGCCACCGGCGCGCCCCCCTTCAGCGGTGGCCGGCGGTCGGGCGTGAACAGCGGGCGTCGCGCCGCCTCACCCGGCTCCGCGGACAGGCCCATGGGCGTGGGCCCGGCCAACGGCGGCAGTACCGGAAGCGGAGCCTGCGCCCGCACCGACGGGTCCGACGCGTCGACCGCCACGGCCAACGCCAGTCCGGCGCCGACCACCAGGCCGACACCCGCCAATAGCAGGGCGGTCCGGTCAAGGGGCCCCCTAGGGGCCGGCCAAGTCGGCATAGGCGTCGATCTCAATGTCTAGGGTCACGGAATTGGCCTCCCCAGCGGCGGAGCCGCGTGCGGCCCTGCCGAAACCGGGACCCGGCACCACCGGTTCCGGCGCGTCCGTGCGCAGACGCGCGGAGCGCACCAGCAGGCGGGGGCGTACGCCGTCCAGGGCCGCCAGTGCATTGGCCACCGTCACGGCGTCGCCCTGCGCGGATACCGCCAGGTGGATGCGTCGGTAGGTCCCCTGGCCCGCATCCGGCCGGGCCGTCAGGGTGTTGATGGTGACACCGGCCTGTCGCAAGGCGCCGCGCACGTCGCCCTCCGCATCGGCCTGCACCGCCGCCGCGTCCACCCCAGTGCGTAACAGGGTGTGGACGCCCAGCGCCTGGTCGACCTGGGCGGCGCGGCGGGCAAGGTCGTCCTGCTGGGCCAGCAGCGCGCGCGTAGCGGCCAACTGCGCCAGGCGCGCGGCGCGGCGGGCGGCGGCGGCCTCCACCCCATCCACCAGGGGGGCAAGGTAGAAGTAGGGCGGCAGCGCCAGCAGGCACAGGGCGATGGCCAGCACGAAACCGGGACGCAAACCGCGCGGCGGGGAGGAACGGCGGGGGGAAAGCGGGGCTGTCATCTCAGGGCCGCCCCACCGCAAGCGATGTCGTCAAGGTGAAGTCCCGCGGGGCGCCACCCGCCTGGCCCGCGACGGGGGCGGCCGGCGGAGAGGCCACCGCGTCCGGCGGATCGGTGAAGCGGGGATCGACGAAGGGGCCCGCCGCGCGCACCCGGGCCAGCACATCCGCCAGATCCAAGGCCCGGCCCTGGATGGTCACCGCCTCCGGCGTCAGCGCGACATCCTTCAGCCAGACGCTGTCGGGCAGGGCGAGCGCCAATTCATCCAGCACCTGGCCCCTTCCCGGCTGCGCCAGCAGCAGGGCGGTGCCGGCGGCATCGGGGCTGAGGAACAGAATGCGGTCGCGCATGTCCCGCACCACACGCGCGTCCTTGGCCACCACCGCCAATTTCTGTTCCACCATGGCCGTCTGCCGGTCCAGGATCCAAAGGGCAACGGCGAAGGGGATGGGCAGGGACAGCCAGAACAGGCCGGCGGCGGTGGCCAAACGCAGGAACCGCCGGCGCACCCGGGCGGGATCGAAGCGCAGGAATTCCGGCGCCGGCCCTGCCGCCGCCGCCGTGATCCCAGCCGGCGTCAGGCCCACCGCCGCGGCCCAGGCCAGCGCCGCCGACAGCACGCTTCGCCGCACCATGTGGACCCGGGCGGTACCCGCCCCACCGGCGGGCGGCCCAGCGGGTGACCCAGCGGGTGGCAGGGTCACCACGTCCCAAGCCAGCAGGTCCGGCCGCAGGGGCATGAAACGGTGGGCCTGGATCTCGACGAACCCCCGGGCATCGACAATGCCGCCCAGCAGCCGCCCCTTGGGCAAGGGCACGTCCACCGCATGCACGTCCGTCGGGTGCAGCACCAGGCGGATGGGCATCCGGATCGAGGGCGCCGTCAGGCCGGCGCCGCCCGGCGACAGGAACAGGACGGGCACCTCCAGCCCCAGGATACGGCGTCCCCACGGGGGCAAGGCGGCGGCGGCGCCGTCCGCCAGCGCATCCATGGCCAGCACGGCCAGGCGTCTCAGGCGGTGGGCCAGCGTGGGCATCAGCCACCCTCAGGCCGGCACGCGCCCCGCACCGGGTCATAGGCGCAGAGCACCCCGCCACGCACCACCGGGGCGGCGATCATAGGCGGCCACGCTTCCCCGCCGGCGGGGGCGACATCCAGGCGCACCAGGGCCGGAGACGTCGCGGGGTCCGCCCAATGGTCGGTCCAGGCGTGGGCCTGGCCATCGAAATAGGACCAGGCGATGCGGGCGGCGCCGTCGATCAGCAAGCCATCGCCCGGCGGTGGACCGTCGGGGCGCAGGGGCGCCACCCGCAGACGCAGGGCCTCATGGCCGGGCGCCCCCTCCACCGTCAGGGCCATGCGGTAAAGCCCACCGCGGCCCAGCCCAACGGGCAACGGCGCCAACACATCGAAATGCCGGGCATCGCGGCGCAGCGGCGGCAGGTCCGCACCCGCGCGCGCCAGGTCACCCGGGGTCAAGGCGTTGATCACGAGGAAGCGGGTGAAGTCGTGCACGCGGCCAAGGTCGGCGGCGGCCCGCTGCAGGGCACCGCTGCGGTCGGCCATGCGGTTCATCAGGGGCAGCAGGCCGACGGCCGCGACCGCCAGCATACCCAGCAGCGCCAGGGCCACCAGGGCCTCCACCAGGGTCATGCCGCGACGGCCCCCGGCGGCGGCGGGCGCGGCATCGGGGGTGGCGAGAGCGGGTGTCATCATGGCGGCCCGTCCACCAGCACGCGGCTGGTGACGGTCGCCAGAACAGGGCCATCGGCCCGCCGGCCCGCTCCCGGCATGGCGGCCTCTGTTCCCCCTTCTCGCGTCACGTCTGGTTTCATTTCGCGGACTTCTACCCGATAGTCGCGGTCCCCCGTCGGCGAAAGGCGCCCTGGCACAATTTTGACACGGTAGGGCAAGCCCGCGCCCGCCCCGTCCAGCCCCACATCCCTGGGCTGGTCGTCCAGCGGCAGGGCGACACCGACCTCCGCCGCGACGGATTGGGCCAAGCGCAGGGCCGCCGTCTCCCCCCAGGCCTGGCGGGCGGACCATGTCCCGGACCAGGCCGATTGCATCAGCAGGACCGTGCCGAGGCCGAAGATGGCCAGGGCGATCAACATTTCCAGCAAGGTGAAACCATCCGCCCGGCGCATGCGGCCCTTCCTTATTCCCGGTGCACGGTGCCCAAAGGCCAATCCACGCGCACTGTGGCGGCGCGGTCGCCCTCGCGCAGGCGGATTTGGGCACCGGGAGACCAGCCGCCGGGCAGGAAGACGACAGCACCCGGGCGCGCGCCATCACCGCCTTCTATGGCCAAATCCACCGCCGCGATGCGCCGCAAGCGGCGGCCGGCCGCCCCGCCGGCGGAGCGCTTGACGTCATCCAGGGTGAAGAGGACGGGGTGTCCCGTCTCCATGGCCTCGACCTGCCGGTTGCGCAGCTCATCCTCCAGCGCGGAAACGGCGGCGGTGAAGCGCAGGCCAGGCAGGCGGTCCTGGATGCCGAGGGCCAGCGCCGCCCCCAGGATGCCGATGATGACCAGCACCACCAGCACCTCTACCAGGGTGAAGCCGGCCTGTCGGGAGGGCGTACCCCGCCCTGGGAAGCACCCGGCCATCGCCCGGCCCTACCAACTGGTGACGTCGCGGGCGTCGCCCTCGCCGCCCGGGGCGTTGTCGCTGCCAAGGGAGAAGATGTCATAGGCGCCGTGGTCGCCCGGCGCCTTGTAGCGATAGGCGTTGCCCCAGGGATCGACCAGGGCCTGGCGCTTGCGCAGGTAAGGGCCGCGCCAGTTGGCGTCGCCGGCCGGCGCGGTCACCAGCGCCTCCAGCCCCTCCTGCATGGTCGGATAGCGCCCGACGTCGACGTAGAACAGGTCGACGGCCGCCACCAGGGTGTTGATCTGGGCCTGCGCCGCCTCCCCCTTCGCCTTGCCCAGGCGGGCCACCAGGTTGGGGGCGACCAGCAGGCCCAGCAGGCCGATGATCACCAGGACCACCAGAACCTCGACCAGGGTGAACCCCTGCTGCCCGCCCCATCGATCACGAAGGGGGCGATCACGAAGGGGGCGATCACGAAGGGAGGGATGTTGTTCCAGGATGTCAGAGGGCGATGTCATTCAGGCTGAGGATCCCCGCGATGAGGGCGGCGAAGATGCCGCCGACCATGCTGCCGAGAACGAGGGTTAGGATGGGCGTCACCAAAGACAAGGCCCTATCCAGGGCTACGCCCCTTTCGCGCTCCAACACTTTCGATAGATCCAGCAGCCCCTGTGGCAGGCTGGCGGTCTGTTCCGCCAGGGCCAGCATGCGCGACAGGCGGCGGGGGAACAGCGGTTCGGCCTGCACGGCCCGGCTGAGATCCGACCCACCGCGCACGGCGACCCGCACCCGGTCGGCCGCACTGGCCAGCGCGCGGTTGGCGAGGCAGCCGCCGGCGGTGGCCAGGGCGGCAGCGAGAGGCACCCCACCGCTGAGCAGGCTGGCCAGCGTGCGGGTGTACAGCGCCAGCTGGGCATCGCCGACCAACCGGCCCAGGGGCCCCGTGGCCACCAGCAGCGCGCGATCCAGGCGCAGCCGCAAATCGGGCTGGCGGTAGGCGCGGACCAGGGCCAGTACGGCCAGCGCCCCGCCGGCCAGGATGCCGGGACCGAAGCGCCCCAGGAAATCACCGATGGCCAGCACGGCGGACGTGGCGGCGGGCAGCTTGGCCTTGCTGCCGGCGAACAGGTCCTGGAACTGCGGCAGGACGTAGCCGGCCATCAAGGCCAGGGCGGCCAGGGTCAGCAAAGCGATCAGCGCCGGATAGACCATGGCGCTGACCAGACGCTGGCGGAACTGGGCGCGGTCCTCTTCCAGGGCCGCCAGATGGCCGAGGGCGGCCGCCAGGGCCCCGCCCTGCTCACCCGCCGCGATCAGGCCGACGAATTCCGCCGGAAACGCCGGCCCTTGCGCGGCCACGGCGGTCGCCAGGCTGTCACCGGCGCGCACCCGGGCGCGGATTTGACCTACGAGCGCCGCGGCCGCCGGGCGCTGCATCTGGTCGCCCACTAGGCCCAGGGCGGGCTCCAGCGCGAAACCGGCGGCGACCAGGTTGGCCAGGTCGCGCACGAAGGACAGGCGCTCCGCCCGCTTGAGATCGCCCGCGCGGCCGGCGCCCCCGGCATGCTTGGCGCCCTCCTCCTTCACCGACAGCGGCGTCAGGCCCCGCTGCATCAACTGATCGACGGCGGCGCGGCGGTCCGCGGCCTGGATGGTGCCGCGGCTGGCGCGCCCGCTGGCATCGACGGAGCGGTAGGAAAAGCGGGTCATGGCCATTGTCGTCATCGTCTTAATCCGTCCTAATCCGCCTTGGTCACGCGCAAAATTTCTTCAGGCGTGGTGACGCCGTCCAACACCCGCTGCAGGCCGTCCTGGTACAGGGGCACCATGCCGCCCGTCTGAACCGCCGCCGCTTCGATCTCCGCCGACGACGCCCCCTGGCGGATCAGCGTCCGCACCGCGTCGGTGATGGGCAGCCATTCGGCGATGGCCGACCGCCCGCGATAGCCGGTGCCGTTGCAGGCGGGGCAGCCCACGGCGCGATGGACGATGGTCTCCCGCGCCGGCAGTCCCAAGGCCGCCGCCGCGTCGGCGGACAGGGTGTGGGGCTGGCGGCAGGTGGGGCACAGGGTGCGCACCAGGCGCTGGGCCAGCACCCCGTTCAAGGTGGAGGCCAGCAGGTAGGGATCCACGCCCATGTCCATCAGGCGTGGCACGGCACCGGCGGCGTCGTTGGTGTGCAGGGTGGACAGCACCAGATGCCCGGTCAGGGCCGCCTGCACCGCCACCTTGGTGGTCTCGCCGTCGCGCATCTCACCCACCAGGATCACGTCCGGGTCCTGGCGCAGGAAGCTGCGCAGGGCATGGGCGAAGGTCAGGCCGATGCCGGGCTTCACCTGGGTCTGGTTGATGCCATCCAGCAAATATTCCACCGGGTCCTCGACCGTGAGGATCTTGCGGCGCGCGGCATCCATGCCGCGCAGGCCGGCATAGAGGGTGGTGGTCTTGCCGCTGCCGGTGGGGCCCGTCACCAGCACGATGCCGTGCGGCCGGTCCAACTGGGCGGTCAGCGGCTCCGCCACCCAGGCGGGCAGGCCCAGGCTGTCCAAGCGCCCGCCCGCCGTCTGCTGGTCCAGGATGCGCATCACCACGTCCTCGCCATGCACGGTGGGGGTGGTGGAGACGCGGAAATCGATCTCACGGCCCTGCAGGGTTTGACGGATGCGCCCATCCTGGGGCAGGCGGCGTTCCCCGATGTCCAGGCCGGCCATGACCTTGATACGGGTGATGACGCCTGCGGCCGTGCGGCGGGGCAACACCTCCGCCTCGCGCAGGATGCCGTCGATGCGATGGCGGATGACCAGGCGGTCGGCCATGGGTTCGACATGGATGTCGGTGGCGCCGGCGGCCAGCGCCGCCTGGATGGCGTTGCCCACCAGGCGCACCACCGGCCCCTCGCTGGCGAGATCGCGCAGGCGCTCGGCATCGCCCTCCAGCAGGTCGGGCATCGCGTCCTGGTTGGCGGCTGGCTGTGCCGGCTCATACAACCGGTCCAGGGCGGCGGCGATGGCCGTGCCGGTCATGACCACCGGCCGCACCGGCCGGCCGGCCAGGAAGGCGGCCGCGCCGAGCGCTTGGCCATCCAGCGGATCGGCCATGGCGAACACCACCTCGGCGCCCTCATCGGTCAGCGGCAGCATCAGCTTGGCCTTGAGGAAGGCCAGGTTGGCCACGTCCATCATCGCCGGCGCCTGGGGCAGGTGATCGGCGGGCCACAGCGCCAGGCCCAGGGCCTGGGCATACGCCGCCGCCATATGCTCCTCCGACACCAGGCCCAAATCCAACAGCCGCCGATCCACCCGGCCGCCGGCCGCCTGCGCCCGGCCCAGCGCGCCCGGGGACAGCTGCCCCTGCGCCGCCAGTGCGGACAGGACGCGATCCAGCGCGCCATCATCCGGGCCGCTGATATCGCTAACAGCGTGGGCGGCTGAATGTTGATGGGGTATCACGTAATAAACCCTTTAAATCGGATATTGGATGTACCGGGTGCGTCGCCTGGGAATAGTTTTAGGTCGTAAAGGTTAATATATCGCCAAGGACCTATGGCGCACTATCTAGCTCTTAAGAGGTAGGTGATTATACTTAATTGAAATACACTTCATAATGCACTGATAGAATTACATTATTCCAAAGATAACCGTACGTGAATTGGGCCTGGGTGTTAACATCTCGTTGCTGGTGGCCCACCCTCTCACACCACTGGCCTATATCCAGGAAGGAGAATCACCGAAAATCAGAAAGAATATTCGTAAAATTTTATACTCCAGGACGATGGCATAAATACCTTCGATTCTGGACAAATACCTGAATCGACTAATATTTTAATGGCGAAAATGTCGGGCGAGGAACAGCGCCAGCCGCGCTTTACGCAGCCTCTATTACACGAGACCGATGCCGCCATCCCCTCGAGGAAGCCCCCCCTTGAAATCGGCGCATGGCTGGACGTATTTGGTAAAATCGTACCCTAAATGCGATCCAGGCTATCCAGCAGCTTGCGCGACCGGGCCAGCAAATCGATGAAGGCCGCATCCTGGATCTTGGCCAGCCGCACGGCGAAGGCCACGGCCTCCGGGTCGCGTTGGCCGGACAGTTCATGCAGGGCGCGCGCCCGCTCCAGCCCCGCCGCCAGGCTGGTGTACCAGTAGACCAGGTCGCGCGGCAGCGGCGTGGGCAGGTAGCCCACCGTGCTGCCCAGGGCACGGAACACGGGCATGTAGTCACGGTCGCCCCGGAAGGCGTGATGCACGACCGAGGGCGCCTCGCCGCAGGCCTGCAGGTCGGCGCGCAGCATGGACAGGTAATTCTCCTCGATATGCTGCGACAGGGCGCCGATCTCGCCGATCAAGGCGCAGGCGATGTTCCGCTTGGCCCGCAGGCGCACACGGCGCTCATGGAAGGTATTGGCGATGAAGCCCGAGAAACCGCCGACGACACCGCCGGCGACGGCGCCCGATATCTGCAACCATGGCAATTCCATCCCACCCCCCATTTGCCCGTCCCCCACTTGGCGCCTGCCCCAACCGACAATACCGGTTCACAGGGGCCACGCAGCGTTAGCCCGCGCACGCTAACCGTTATGCCAACCTGTGAATCGGCCACCCACCTTGACCAGGGCCGGTTGGCACCCGCATAAATTGCGCTAAATCCGAGTTCGCATCTGAATTTTTTAAAAGGACAGGGCCCCCGTGGATTCCAGCAAGACGCCATCGCCCTGGGCCGTGCGCGAACAGGTCGACCGACTGCGGTCCAGCCCCCCGTTCGCGGGGTCGGACCGGCTGCTGGCCTTCCTGCATTTCATCGTCGAGGAAACACTGGAAGGACGCGGCGCCACCTTGAAGGAGGCGGTGATCGGCAATGCCGTCTATGGCCGCGAACCGCCCTATGATCCCCGCATCGACAGCACCGTGCGGGTGGAGGCGCGGCGCCTGCGCCGCAAACTGCAGGATCATTACGCCGGCCCGGGCCAGGGCGATCCGGTGGTCATCACCCTGCCCACGGGCGGCTATGTCCCGCTGTTCGCCCTGAACCAAGCGCCAGCGGTCGCCTTGAACGCAGCCGCCCCCTTGGCGGAGGGGCCGACATACACCCCCGGGTTTGGCGCCGCCGTGGCGGTCATGCCGTTGCGCGCGCTGAGCCGCACGGCGGAGGATGACCGTTTCGCCGACGGCCTGACGGATGAACTGATCTACGCCCTGGGGCGTGCGCAGGGCCTGCGCGTCGCCTCGCGCGCGGTCGTCTTCCAGGCGCACGATCAGGGCTGGACCGTGCCGGCACTGGCGCGGGAGCTGGGCGTGGACGCCGTGTTGCAGGGCACAGTCCGCCGGCAGGACGGCATGCTGCGGGTGACGGTGGAGGTGTCGAACCCCAAGGGCTTCGTCATCTGGTCCGACCGTTTTGACGCCCCCGACCATGAGCATATGCAGCTGCAGGAACGCATCGCCGCCACGGTGCTGAGCCGGGTGCGCCTGGACAACAGCGCCATGCGCGCCTCCCGCATCAGCCCGGGCCCGGTGGCGCTGGAGGGGCACGCCCGCATCTATCGCGCCCGGCAGCTGCTGGACCAACAGACGCCCGCTGCCCTCTATGAGGCGCTGGAGATATTCCAGCGGGTGGCGGAGGGGGCGGCCGACTTCGCCCGGGGCCATTCCGGCATCGCCGACTGCCAGTGCGACCTGTTCCGCCTGGGCCTCATCGACCATGCCGAGGCCAAGGCGGAGGCGGAGGCCGCCGTGCGGCGGGCGCTGGAGATCGACCCCCAGTCCGTGGAGGCGCTGACCGCACGGGCCACCGTCGCCGCCTGGCTGGACCGCGACGCCCCGGCGGCGGAGGCGGACTTCATCCGCGCCTTGCGCCTGGGCGACCATGCCCGCGCCGCCCGCCTCTACGGCGTCCTCCTCACCATCCTCGACCGGCAGGAGGAGGCCGAGCACCTGTTCCGTGATGCCCGCGCCATCGAGCCCTTTTCCGTGCAGCAGGACATCGCCGAGGCCACCAGCCACTATCAGGCCCGGCGCCATGCCCAACTGATTGCCCGGTCCCAAGCGGACGCACAGGCGGCGGGCGGACAGGCGGGGGGATCGGCGGAGGTCCTGGTCTACCGCGCCTTGGCCCATATCTTCGGCGGCGAGCCCGATGGCGCCCGCGCCCTGGTCGGCGCTGTCGAACGGGTGGCGACGAGGCATCCCGATCTGGCCTATGCCCGGGCGGAGATCGAGGCCTGGCTGGGCGAGCCGGAGCGCGGCTGGCGCCTGCTGGCCACCGCCGACACGGTGCCAGCCACCGCCTTCGCCCGCGCCACCCTGGCCGCCGCCCTGAACGACGAGGCGCGGGGGCTGGCGGCCCTGAACCGCGCCATCGACCGGCGGGAGCTGTCGACCGTGTGGTTGCGCACAGACACCCGCTTCGACGCCTGGCGCGACCGGCCCGCCTTCCAGGCGGTGATGGACCGGCTGCGGCCGCCCAAGGCGACGGCCCAGACGGGCTAACCGTAAGTGCTGGCGCGCTCACTCCATCCCCGCCCGCCCCCGCGCCTAGGATCGGCCATCGAGAGGACAAGCCGACGGACGGGGGACTGGAAATGGGGCCGGACAGTGGGACATCACAGTGGCAGTCGCGGCCCTGACATGGCGTTACGCCGCACGCTGGACCGGATGCGCGCCCTGGACCGCGCCTGGAATGACCGGCGCTGGGGCGACTATGCGGAATTCCTGGAGGAGAACGTCGTGGTCCATGGCGACGGTGCCGCGCCCGCGCTGGACAAGCAGGCCCACATCGACCAGGCCATCCGCTTCTGCGCCGCCTTCCCCGACGCCCATATCCACGTCAACCCCTACATGGCGCTGTTCAGCAGCCATGACGGCCGCCACAGCTGCGCCGTCACCCGCCTGACCGGCACCGCGACGGGCGGCCTGACCCTGCCGGCCGATCTGCCCGGCGGCCCCGATGCCGCCCCGCTCAAGCGCGCTTTCGATGTGCCCCGGCTGGCCATCTGCCGCTGGTCGCATGGTTGGGTCGTCGATTATCGCGTTCATCTCGACACGGCGCTGATGCTGCTTCAACTCCGGGATCCGGGGGCGGTGCCATGACCGGCGACGCCTACACCTTCAAGGCGGAGGAGCGGCCGACCTTCGTCGGCTCTCCCGCCGTGCCCGCGCATCCCCTGGGCCGCCGCCTGGGCTATGCCGCCGTGGCGGTCCTGGTGGGGGTGGCGTCCACCCTGGGCAATGCGTTGGTGAACGTGAACTTGGCCAGCCTGTCGGGCGCCTTGGGCGTCTATATCGACCAGGCGAGCTGGCTGCCCGCCCTCTATGTCGCCTTCAACGCCGGCGCCAACCTGATGCTGGTGAAGGCGCGGGCACAGTTCGGCATTCCGGCGGTGACCGGCACCCTGCTGATAGCCTACGCGCTGGCGGGGTTGCTGCAATTCGCCGCCCCCGGCTTCACCGCCGCCGTCATCATCCGGGCTGTCAGCGGCATGACGGCGGCGGGCCTGGTCACCATGACCGTCTACAACCTGCTGCAGGTCTTTCCCGGCCGACTGCGCCCCTTGGCCCTGGTCATCGGCATCGGCCTGACCCAGCTGGGCACCCCACTGGCCCGCCTGGTGCCGGTGGAGATGCTGGCCTTGCACCAGTGGCAGGGCCTGCACCTGATGGAAATCGGCATCGCGTTGGCCGTGCTGGCCGCCATCACCGCCCTGCCGCTGCCGCCCAGTGACCGCGCCCCGGTCTTCCAGCCATTGGATTTCGCCGTCATCGGCCTGATGCTGCCCTGCCTGGTGCTGGTGTGCGGCGTGCTGGGCCAGGGGCGGCTGTTGTGGTGGGTGGACACACCCTGGCTGGGCTGGGCGCTGGCGGCCGCCGTGCCCCTGTTCACCCTCGCCTGGCTGATCGAGCGGCGGCGGCAACAGCCGCTGATCCAGGTCCGCTGGCTGACCACGCTGGACATGGCGCGCTTCGCCGCCGCCGCCCTGATGGTGCGGGTATCGCTGGCGGAACAGACCTATGGCGCCGTCGGCCTGCTGACGGCGGGCGGTCTGATCAACGACCAACTGCGACACCTGTTCATCATCGTGGTCCTGGCCATGCTGGGGGGAACCCTGACCGCCGCCTTGACACTGTCGGAACGGCGCCTGCCGTACCAGGTGATCGCGGCGTCGCTGCTCATCGCCGCCGGCGCCTGGCTCGACAGCGACGCCACCAGCCTGGTGCGCCCGCCGCAGCTGTACCTCAGCCAGGCGCTGATCGCCTTCGGCACCACGCTGTTCATCGGGCCGGCGCTGGTGCTGGGCTTCCTGCGCATGGTGTCCAAGGGGCCGGACCACCTGGTCACCTTCATGGTGCTGTTCAGCATCACCCAGAACGTGGGTGGGCTGGCCGGGTCCGCCCTGCTGGGCAGCCTGCAGGTCGCCTCGACCCACTGGCATTCCCAGACCCTGTCGGAACACCTGGTGGCATCCGACCCGCAGGTGGTGGCCCGCCTGGCGGCGGGCGGCGCCGGCCAACTGGGCCAGGCCATGGGGCGTGAGGCCGCCGTGCTGGCCTTCAACGATGTCTTCCTGTTCGTGGCCGGCCTGGCGCTGCTGAACGCGCTCTATGTCGGCTACCTCATCCTGTTCAACACCCTGCGCCGGAGACGCGGATCATGAGCGCCCCCGATACCCCCTCTCACTGGCACCCGCCCCGGCGCGGCTGGCCGGCCGCCCTGGCCATCCTGGTGGTGGCCACGGGCGCCATCCTGGCCTTGCTGGCCGCCTGGCGCCTGCCCCCCTTCGCCGGCACGGTGGAGGCGACGGAAAACGCCTACATCCGCGGCCGCACCACGGTCATCGCCCCCCAGGTCAGCGGCTATGTCGTGGATGTCGCCGTGGGCGACTACGCCCACGTCAAGGCCGGCCAGGTACTGGCCCGCATCGACGACCGCATCTACCGCGCCCGGGTGGACCAGGCCCGGGCGACGCTGGCCGCCCAGCGCGCCGCCCTGGCCAACAGCGAACAGGCCCACGCCGCCCGCACCGCCGCCCTGGCGGGGCAGGTGGCCAACCTGGCCAACGCCCGCGCCCAGCTGGCCCGCGCGCACGCCGACATGGCCCGCGTGACCGACCTGGTGCGCGACGGCTCCGTCTCCATCCGGGAGCGGGACCAGACCCAGGCCGCCCTGGCCCAGGCCGAGGCCCAGGTGCGCCAAGCCGAGGCGGGCGGGGAGATCGCCCGCCAGGACGTGCGGACGGTGGACGTGGGCCGCGACGGGCTGCAGGCCCAGGTGGAGGCGGCCCTGGCCCAGCTGACCCTGGCCGAGATCGACTTGGAGCATACGGTCATCTACGCCCCCGAAGACGGCCAGGTGGGCGAGGTGGGCGTGCGCCTGGGCCAATACGTCACCAATGGCACCCAGTTCCTGTCCCTGGTGCCGGATGACCGCTGGATCATCGCCAATTACAAGGAGGCGCAGACCGCCCATATGGCCGTGGGCCAGCCCGCGCGCTTCACCGTCGACGCCCTGGACGGGGCGGAACTGACGGGCACGGTGGAAACGCTGTCGCCGGCCGCCGGCTCCGAATTCGCGGTGCTGAAGCCCGACAACGCCACCGGCAACTTCATCAAGGTGCCGCAACGCATCGGCGTGCGCATCGCCATCACCCCCGGCCAGCCCCTGGCCGACCGCCTGCGCCCCGGCATGTCGGTGGAAACGCGGGTGGATACGGCCACCACGGGGACGCCCAGGGGGGCCAAGCCATGAGGCACCTGGCCTATCCACTCGCCCTGCTGCTGACCGCCTGCGCCGGCCCTCGGCCGGAAGCGCCCCTGACCGCCGCCGTGGAACCGCCGCCGGCATGGCGGGGCGCCCCCGTCGGCGACGACGCGGTCGAGGCCGCCTGGTGGCGGGCCTTTGGCGATCCGGTGCTGACCCGTACCGTCGACCGGGCCCTGGCCAGCAACACCGACGTCATGGTGGCGGCGGCCCGCGTCGCCGAGGCCCGCGCCCAGTACCGCCTGGCGGAAGACCAGCGCCTGCCCAATGTCATCCTTGCCGCCGGCGGGGGCCGACAGCGCGACGTCAGCCCCTTCGGCCAGCCGCGCCAGCAGACGGCCGGGCAGTGGCAGGCCAGCGCGTCCTATGACCTGGACCTGTTCGGCCGGTTGGCGGACGCCAGCGAGGCCGCCCGCGCCACCCTGCTGGCGACCGAGGCGGCCCGCGACGCCGTGCGCCTGGCGGTCGCGGCCTCGGCCGCCGCCGGCTACGTCGGCCTGCGGGCGCTGGACGCCCGGCGGGATGTCGTGCAACGCACCCTGGCGGCGCGCGCGGCCTCGCTGCACCTGGCCCGCCGTCGGGCTGAGGCGGGATACGCCGCCCAGCTGGACCTGGCCCAGGCCGAGGCCGAATACGAGGCCACGGCGCAACTGATCCCGGCCCTCGACCTGGCCATCACCCGGCAGGAGGATGGCCTGAGCCTGCTGCTGGGCGAAAGCCCCAGTGCCATCGACCGGGGGGCCGGCCTGGACGACCTGACCACGCCGGCGGTGCCGGCGGGCCTGCCGTCGGACCTGCTGCGCCGCCGGCCGGACATCGCGCAGGCGGAACAGCAGTTGGTCGCCGCCGACCATGGCCTGGACGCCGCGCGCGCGGCGTTCCTGCCCGACGTGCAGTTGAGCGCCGCGGGCGGCACCGTGGTCAGCAGCCTGATCGACCCGGTCAACATCTTCGCCCTGGGCGGCAGCGTCCTGACACCCCTGTTCGACAGCGGCCGGCTGAAGGCCCAGGCCGACAGCGCGGCCGCCCGGCGGGACGCGGCGGCCTTCGGCTACCGCAAGGCCGCCCTGACCGCCTTCCGCGAGGTCGAGGACGGGCTGGCCATGGTGCAGCGCAGTGCCGAGCAGGAGACGGCGCTGCTGCGCCAGCGCGACGCCCTGGCCCGCACCCTGGCCATCGCCACCAGCCGCTACCGCGCCGGCTATTCCCCCTATCTGGAGCAGCTGGATGCCGAGCGCGGCCTTTTGTCGGCAGAGCTGGCCCTGGTGCAGTCGCGCGCCGACCGGCTGTCGGCGGCCATCACCCTGGCCCAGGCCCTGGGCGGCGGCTGGCGGCCAGCGGCAACCGCGCCCTGACGATACCGGCGGGGCGGATGGTGCGGCGCTATGCCCACCCATCCCGTCCATTTTCCCGACAGAGCGTTGACATGGATCATAAATATAAACCAACCGAAAGCTTTATCCTGGAGCATGACGGCATGCGAGAGGGCTTTGAGTATTATTGGTGAATAATCCAGCTAACACTCATTACTAAATGAAACAGAATCAATAGAATCATGGAGCTAACAGGGCCCTATTAGTTCAGATTCCGAACTAACATAAATCTCCGGGATAGTTTCTCCCATCCTTCATATTTCTCGCTTACAATTGCCGCGATGCAGCATTCCCCCCGAACGAGGAACTTCATGGACACGGCACGGATGGCGAGCACGACGACCCCCATGCGAACGGAACCGTCCCCTTTTGCGGCGCCCTGGGCCAGCCTTGCCCAGCAGGCCGTGGATTATTGGGTGGACGCGGGCCAACGCTCCCTGCTGTTCCTGGATGTGCTGCGCCAGCGCGGCAACGACCATTTCCAGCATATGGACGATGCCTGGCCCAACGTCCTGAGCTTCCCCTACGAACTGGTCCTGGATGGGCGGACACTGGACCGGCCCGTAAACTATTGCCTGATGCGCATCCTGCCGCCGGCTGACCGACCCACCAACCCCCGCCTGCGGCCCTTCGTCGTCTTCGACCCCCGGGCCGGTCACGGCCCCGGCATCGGCGGCATGAAGCATGACAGCGAGATCGGCGTGGCCCTCGCCGAGCGCCACCCCTGCTACTTCGTCGGCTTCCTGCCCAAGCCGGTCCCGGGCCAGACGGTGGAGGATGTCTGTCGGGCGGAGGCCGCTTTCGTGGAAAAGGTGGCCGCCCTGCATCCGGAGGCGGAGGGCAAGCCCTGCCTGATCGGCAATTGCCAGGCTGGCTGGCAGGTCATGATGATGGCCGCGACCCGGCCGGATCTGACGGGGCCCATCGTGCTGGCGGGCTCCCCCCTCTCCTACTGGGCGGGGGTGCATGAGAAGAACCCCCTGCGCTATCTGGGCGGCCTGCTGGGCGGCACCTGGCTGACGACGCTGAGCGGCGACCTGGGGCGCGGCATCTTCGACGGTGCCGCGCTGATCGCGAACTTCGAAAATATGAACCCGGCCAACACCCTGTGGAAAAAGAACTACGCCGTCTATTCCAAGGTCGACACCGAAGGGCCGCGCTTCCTGGAGTTTGAGCGCTGGTGGGGCAGCCCCATCCTGCTGAGTGCCGGGGAAATGCAGTACATCACCGATGAGCTGTTCCTGGGCAACCACCTCACCCGCGGCGGGATCACCCTGTCGGACGGCAGCAAAGTCGACCTGCGGGCCATCAAGTCGCCCATCATCGTCTTCTGTTCCTGGGGCGATGACATCACCCCGCCGCAGCAGGCGCTGGACTGGATCCTGGACCTGTACGCCAGCGACGCGGAGCTGGAGGCCGGCGGCCAGACCATCGTCTACTCCCTGCACCCCAGCATCGGCCACCTGGGCATTTTCGTCTCCGCCACCGTGGCGACCAAGGAACATGACGAGTTCGCCCGGACCATGGACCTGATCGACATGCTGCCGCCCGGCCTATACCAGGCCGTGTTCACGGAAAAGACCGGCGTGGCGCACGCCGAACTGGTGTCGGGGCGGTATCTGACACGGTTCGAGCGGCGGGGCCTGGACGATATCCGGGCGCTGGGCGGCAACGACGCGCGCGATGACCGCCGGTTCGCCACCGTGGCCCGGATCTCCGCCCTCAACGGCGACCTGTACGCCCATACCTTGCGCCCGGTGGTGCGGCAACTGGCGACGGATGAAAGCGCGGAGCTGATGCGCCGCCTGCATCCCAATCGCCTGCGGTTCGAGGTGTTTTCCGACAAGAACCCGCTGATGCGCCCCGTCGCCGCCCTGGCGGAAACCGCGCGCGCCCACCGCCGGCCCGTGGCCCCCGACAACCCCTTCCTGAAGGTGCAGGAGGCCGTGTCGGACAGCGTCGTCCAGGCGCTGGACACCTGGCGTGAGTTGCGCGACCGGGCCACGGAAACCTTTTTCCTGACGGTCTACGGTTCCGCCCTGCTGCAGGCGGCCATCGGCGTGGAGACACCCGCGCGGCTGCCGGCGGACACCCCGCCGCCGGCCAATGAGGACAAGGCGGTGGATGCCGGCCACGACGGGCTGACGACCGCCGTCACCCGCGCCCTGCTGTATGTCATGCAGGCGGATGCCCACCCCGGCGCCGATGAGCGGCGCTTCACCGTGCTGCGGGCCCTGCGGCGTCAAACCCCGGCAGACCAGCGGCTGAGCCTGACCCAGTTCAAGGCCCTGGTGCGGGAGCAATCGGCCCTGTTGCATCGGGACGAGGCGGCGGCCCTGGCCGCCCTGCCCGCCCTGCTGCCGCCGGATGCGGAAGTCCGGGCCACCGCCGCCACGGCCCTGCGCCGCCTGGTGGAGGCCGGCGATCCGCCTGGCCCCGCCGTAGCGGCGCGGCTGGACCAGATGATGGCCCTGTTCCAATCCGCCGACACACCTGCGCCCAGCGCAGCTCCCGCCAAACCGAGGCGCGGGAACGCCAGCACCGCCGCCTGACCGCTTTCGACCCGCCCGTATTGGAGACCGCCATGGACAGCCCCACCGCCGCGACCACCCCCCGGGTGCAGGCCGACATCGCCCGCCACAAGAAGTACCAGCGCCTGATCGCCGCCGCGCACCAGGCCGGCCCGCCGCCCACGGCGGTGGCGCATCCCTGCGACCAGAGCGCGTTGGAGGGCGCGGTGGATGGTGCCCGCCTGGGCCTGATCGCCCCCATCCTGGTGGGGCCGGAGGCGCGCATCCGGGCCGTGGCGGAGCAGGCGGGCCTGGACATCGCGTCCCTGCCCATCATCGACACGCCGCACAGCGTGGCCTCCGCCCAGCGGGCCGTGGAGCTGGTGCGCGAGGGCAAGGCCGAGGCGCTGATGAAGGGCAGCCTGCACACCGATGAGCTGATGGGCGCCGTGGTCAGGACGGAGACCGGCCTGCGCACCGCCCGGCGGCTCAGCCACTGCTTCGTCATGGACATCCCCGGCCATGACGATCCGCTGATCATCACCGACGCCGCCGTCAACATCGCCCCCACCCTGGCGGAGAAGGTGGACATCGTGCAGAACGCCATCGACCTGGCCCTGATCCTGGGCTTCGGCGAGGTGCGCGTGGCCATCCTGTCGGCGGTGGAGACGGTGAACCCCAAGATCCCCTCCACCATCGAAGCGGCCGCCCTGTGCAAGATGGCGGAGCGTGGGCAGATCACCGGCGCCATCCTGGACGGCCCCCTGGCCCTGGACAACGCCATCAGCCCCGAAGCCGCCACCATCAAGCACCTGACCTCCCCCGTCGCCGGGCACGCCAACGTCATCCTGGTGCCGGACCTGGAGGCCGGCAACATGCTGGCCAAGAGCCTGACCTTCCTGGCGGGGGCGGACGCCGCCGGCATCGTGCTGGGCGCCCGCGTGCCCATCATCCTGACCAGCCGGGCCGACAGCGTGCCGGCCCGCCTCGCCTCCTGCGCCGTGGCGGCCCTGATCGCCCGGCACCGCCGCACCGTCTCGGCCATGGCGGTGGGGTGAGCCCATGCGCCGCAGGAAGATCAGCAACGCCATCATCGTCATCAACGCCGGCTCCTCCAGCATCAAGTTCTCGCTGTTCGCGGATGAGACGCGGCACCTGGAACTGTTCCTGAAGGGACAGATCGAGGGGCTGCACACCGACAACGCCCACTTCATCGCCCGGCATCCCGCCGGCGACGTGGTGGGGGAGCAGCGCTGGACCGGCGCCGAAGCCGGCGCCTTCGACCATGACGCCGCCACCCGCTTTCTGATGGGGTTCATCGACACCCATCTGGAAGGCCACAAGGTGGAGGCGGTGGGCCATCGCATCGTCCACGGCGGCGGCGACTTCACCGCTCCGGCGGCGCTGAACGCCGCCGTGCTGGACCGGCTGGCGACCCTGGTGCCCCTGGCCCCCCTGCACCAGCGGCACAACCTGGCGCCGGCGCGCAGCATCCTGGCCAGCACGCCCGGCCTGTTCCAGGTGGGCTGCTTCGACACCGCCTTCCACGCCACCCAGCCGCCCCTGGCCCAAGCCTTCGCCCTGCCGGCGGAGATCACCGACCGGGGCGTGCGCCGCTATGGCTTCCACGGTCTGTCCTACGAATACATCGCCTCCCAGCTGGGCGAATTGGGCCTGGACGGCGCCAAGGTCATCGTGGCCCATCTGGGCAACGGCGCCAGCCTGTGCGCCATGGACGGCGGCCGCAGTGTCGCCAGCACCATGGGCTTCACGGCGGTGGAGGGTCTGCCCATGGGCACCCGCTGCGGCACGCTGGACCCCGGTGTCCTGCTGTACCTGATGGACGAGATGCATATGGGGCCGCGCGACCTAGAAAAGCTGCTGTACCAGCGGTCCGGCCTGCTGGGGGTGTCCGGCCTCTCCAGCGACATGCGGACGCTGGAGATGTCGGCCGAGCCCCGGGCCAAGCTGGCGGTGGACCTGTTCACCTACCGCATCGGGCGGGAGATCGGGTCGCTGGCGGCGGCGCTGGGTGGCCTGGACGCCCTGGTGTTCACCGCCGGCATCGGGGAGCACAGCGCCGGGGTGCGGGCCGCCGTCTGCCAACACGCCGCCTGGCTGGGCGTGACGCTGGATGCTGAGGCCAACGCCCGGCCCCAGGTCGGCACCCCCCAGGCCGGCACCACCCGTATCAGCGCGCCCGGCAGCCGCGTGGCCGCCTGGATCGTGCCGACGGATGAGGAACAGATGATCGCCCGCCACACGCGGCGCCTGCTGACGGACGGGACCCCATGACCACGGACATCCACCTGCCCACGCCCCACCGCATCCTGGCCGGCAAGCGCGCCCTGGTGGTGGGCATCGCCAACGACCAGTCCATCGCCTATGGCTGCGCCAAGGCCTTCCACGAGGTGGGGGCGGAACTGGCGCTGACCTACCTGAACGACAAGGCCAAGCCGCATGTGGAGCCGCTGGCGCAGGAGCTGGGCGCCCGCCTGTTCCTGCCGCTGGACGTGACGGCGCCGGGACAGCTGGAGGCGGTGTTTGACGCGGTGCGCGACACCTGGGGCGGGCTGGACATCCTGGTCCATTCCATCGCCTACGCCCCCAAGGAGGATCTGAAGGGCGGCCTGCTGGAGTGCTCGGCCGAAGGCTTCGCCCGCGCCATGGACATCTCCTGCCACTCCTTCATCCGCATGGCCAAACTGGCGGCGCCGTTGATGACGCACGGCGGCGCCATGTTCGCCATGAGCTATCTGGGTGCCGATCGCGTGGTGCCTAATTACAACGTCATGGGCCCGGTCAAGGCCGCGCTGGAGGCGTCGTGCCGCTATCTGGCGCATGAGCTGGGGCCGCAGCACATCCGGGTCCACGCCCTGTCGCCCGGCCCACTGATGACCCGGGCGGCCTCCGGCCTGAAGGACTTCGATCGCCTGCTGAACGACGCCATAAGCCGCGCGCCTGTTGGGGAATTGGTCGACATCATGGATGTGGGCTACACCTGCGCCTACCTGGCCAGTCCCTTCGCGCGGCGGCTGACGGGCAGCACCCTTTATATCGACGGCGGCGCGAACATCGTGATCTGATACGCGCCCGCCGGGGCGCATCATGTAGTAAAATTACCGCCTTTAACCGGAATTTCGCATATCCCCATGTTGTTGTCGGCGGGCGAAGCGGGTACCATCGCCGCCGACCGGACCGGGCAACCGTTGGCCATGCCGATGGTGCGCCCGGAAACCGTTTCCAACCGGCATTCACTTCTGGGGCGGCCCGCCAGGGCCGAAAACAACAATGCGTCGCCACCGCCGTGCCAAGATCGTCGCCACCGTCGGACCCGCCAGCAACTCGCCCGAGATGCTGAAGGCACTGTTCATGGCGGGCGTCGACACCTTCCGCCTGAACTTCAGCCACGGCACCCATGAGGACCACGCCAAGGTCCACGCCCACATCCGAGCGCTGGAGAAGGAAGTGGGCCGGCCCATCGGCATCCTGCAGGACCTGCAGGGCCCCAAGATCCGCGTCGGCACCATCAAGGACGGCAAGATCACGGTGGCCAAGGGCGACACCATCCGCTTCGTGCTGAAGGGCCAGGACGGCGACCGTGACGCCATACCCCTGCCGCACCCCGAGATTTTTGCCGCCGTCCTGCCGGGCCATCACCTGCTGATCGACGACGGCCGCGTGCGGGTTAAGGTGACCAGCCTGGGCGACGACACCATGACCGCCGAGGTCGTGGTGGGCGGCGTCATCTCCAACCGCAAGGGCGTCAACCTGCCCGGCACCCTGCTGAACCTGTCACCCCTGACCGCCAAGGACCGCGCCGACCTGGAATTCGGCCTGAACCTGGGCGTGGACTGGGTGGCCCTGTCCTTCGTGCAGAAGCCCAGCGACATGATCGAGGCGCGCGGCCTGATCGGCGACCGCGCCGGCCTGATGGCCAAGATCGAGAAGCCGCAGGCCCTGGAGCAGATCGACGACATCATCCGCCTGTCGGACGCCATCATGGTGGCCCGCGGCGACCTGGGCGTGGAAATCCCGCAAGAAGAGGTGCCCGGCCGCCAGAAGGAACTGGTGCGCGCCTGCCGTCTGGCGGTGAAGCCGGTGATCGTCGCCACCCAGATGCTGGACAGCATGGTGGCCGCCCCCACCCCCACCCGCGCCGAGGCGTCGGATGTGGCCACCGCCATCTATGACGGCGCCGACGCCGTCATGCTGTCGGCGGAGTCGGCCAGCGGCTCCTATCCGCTGGAAGCCGTGTCCATGATGGACCGCATCATCGCCACGACCGAGCGGCACAAGCTGTACCATTCCCTCATCCGCGCGTCGGACCCGGCGGAGGAACAGACCCCGCCGCACGCCGTGGCCGCCGCCGCCGCCGACCTGGCGGAGGCCGTGCGCGCGCCAGTGATCGTCGCCTTCACCTCCAGCGGCACCACCGCCGCCCGTATCGCCCGCAAGCGTCCGGAAGTGGCGATCCTGGCCATCACCGCCGACCAGGCCGTGTCGCGCCGCCTGTGCCTGCTGTGGGGCACGCACAGCGCCCTGTCGGAGGACATCCACTCCTACGAGCAGATGGTGGATGTCGCCACCGCGGTGTCGCAGAGCGCGGAGTTCGCCAAGCTGCACGACCAGATCATCGTCGTGGCCGGCATCCCCTTCGCCCAGGCCGGCACCACCAACAACCTGCGCATGCTGCAGATCGGGGGGTAAGCTTGTCCCTCGCAGGGCGGGCGCATGTCGCATATCGCGGATTATGCGCCCGCTCGTGGACGGGCTTATCGAACGGCAAGTGAGAGATCGCGATCAAATGCCGTTCGTTTCATAACCGCCCAGCCTTGAAACCGGCCGACCGTCACTCTGCCTGCCCGGAGGAGGGGATCAGCGCCCCCTTGGCGAAAGCGGGGCTGTGGATCGGCGAGGAATGAGGGTGGGGGCGGAAACCCTGATTTTATCAATCACCGCCGCCGGCTCTTCCGTCAGCAAATCAAGAGCCACCGACGCGATCTGATCGAACGGGACCCTCAATGTGGTCAACGGCGTCGGCAGGTGGCCGACAATGGGAATGTCATTGTACCCGACAAGGGAAACGTCTCCGGGGACAGTGCACCCTAGCCTAGTAAGCGCGGACAGCGCACCGATGGCCGTGTTGTCGTTAACCGCGAAAATGGCGGTGGGCCTGGGGTTCAAGCGCATCAAAGCCAAGGCCGCCTCCGCGCCGGACTCAATGCCGAAAGTTGACTCGACGACGTAGGCGGGATCCTGCGCCACTCCGGCCTCGACCAGCGCCTGCCGATATCCCTGAACACGCCCCCGGGCACTGGACGCATAAGAGGGCCCCGCAATCAGGCCGATATGGCGATGCCCCAGGTCCAGGAGATGCCGGGTCGCCAGATATCCGCCCAACATATCATCGCCTACCGAGGACAGGCTGCGGCCGTCCGTACGCAAAGCCAGGACATGAGGCACACCGCGTTGTGTCAGGTCATTGGGAAAGTCATCATCCTGCCGGGCCGTGGACAGGACCAGGCCGTCAACACCCCGCCGCAACAAGGTTTCCGCCGCCATCCGGTCAGCCTTGGGTCTATCGTCCGTCGTCGCGACAATGGCGAACCGTCCAGAACGGGCACATGCCTTGGTGAGCGCCTCATAGAGCATCGCCATGGCGGTGTCCGTCAGGCGCGGCACGATCACGCCAATGGTCATCGTCTTCCCGCGCCGCAGGCTGGCGGCTGAGACATCGCGGATATAGCCGAGGTCGGCCGCCACCCGGCGGACCCTCCGGGCCGTTTCGCTATCCGATTGCGGCAACCGCTCATCCAAGATACGCGACACGGTGGACTTGGACACCCCTGCCGCCGCCGCCACGTCGTGCAACGTCACCCGCCCCGGGGTGACCCGCCCTGGATGGCCAGCCATGTCTTCCTCTTCCGCCAAAAGAATCTCCCCGCCATCGACCTGACGCCACGGCGCGCAGGCCCCACCCTCCCTTCTGTATGCCCCAAGATCGGGCTTGACTCCAGTAGGCTTTGGATCGATCGTGGGAACGTTCCCGCGAACGATCCCTCTCTGAATGATGGAACGTCGCCTGAAACCGATAACTGTGAGGAAACCCATGAACGCGCCCATCTCCCGACAGGAGAAGTCTGCCTTCCGTACCCCCGTCATGGATTTGCGCGGCCTGAGCCCGGCTCCGGTGACGGCCTTCACCAAGGACGGCAAGGTGGACTACGAAGCCAACGCCGCGCTGGCGAAATGGCTGGTCTCCATCAATGGGGTGAAGAGTCTGGTTTGCCTGGGCCACGCCGGCGAAGGGACCTTCCTGACCCAGGATGAGCAGGTGAAACTCATCGAAACGCTGGTGGAGGCGGTGGGCGGACAGGTTCCCATCATCGCCGGCATTACCGGCGAGGGCACGGAAGTGGCGGCCAAGGAAGCGCGCCGCGCCGCTGACGCCGGCGCCATCGGCGCCCTGGTCTATCCGTCCCACGGCTGGCTGCGTTTCGGCTTCCAGGACGGGGCGCCGCAGGATCGCTACAAGGCCATTCATGAAGCATCTGGCCTGCAGTGCATTCTGTTCCAGTACCCGGACGTCACCAAGGCCAGCTACAACCTGAAAACCCAGTTGGAGATCGCCGCCCAGCCGGGCGTGGTGGCCACCAAGAACGGCGTGCGCAACATGCGTCGTTGGGACACGGAAATCCCGGTGCTGCGCAACGAGTTCCCGGATCTGCAGATCCTGACCTGCCACGATGAGTACCTGCTGCACACCATGTTCGACGTGGACGGCGCGCTGGTCGGATACGGCAACGTGGCGCCCGAGCTGCTGGTGGAATTCATCGCCGCGGGGAAAGCCAAGGACTATCCGAAAGCCCGGAAGATTCATGATCAGTTGCTGCCGGTGACCAAGGCCATTTACCATCGTGGATCACATATGGAGGGCACGGTGGCCCTGAAGATCGCGCTGGTCGCGCGTGGCATCCTGGAAAACGCGACGATCCGTTCCCCTCTTCGGGACCTGTCGCCGGAAGCGGAGGCTGAGATCAAGGCGGCGCTGAAGGCCGCCGCCATCATCTAATTCCGACCGCAAGGCACCCCGGGGGGGCATTTGGCCAGTGGATTTGGCCAGCACACCTGGGGTGCCTTGACCACCCGTATAAGACAATAAGACATGCCGCGCACCGGTCCGCCGGGCGGGAAGGTGTGCGTCCAGTGGGAGGGTCAAATGGATATGATCGTGATGGACGACGCGAAGCGACGGAACGCCGCGTCCACGACCGAAGGCGCGCGCCTCATCGCCCGGCTGGAACGCCTGCCGGTGACCAAGCCCGTCATATGGGCGCGCGGGTGTGTCGGCATGGCGACTTTCTTCGATGGCTACACGACGATCGCCATCGCCTACGCCATGCCCATCCTGTCGAAGGAATGGGCGCTGACGCCGGCGGCCACCGCCGCCATCATCTCATCCGGATATTTCGGCCAGTTGATCGGCGCGGTCATCTTTGGCTGGTTGGCCGAGCGCCTGGGGCGGTTGCCTGTTCTGGCCATCGCGATCGCCATCTTCGCCGCCATGAGCTGTGCCTGCATCTTCGCCTGGGACGCGCACTCCCTCATGCTGTTCCGCTTCCTGCAAGGGATAGGAACAGGCGGCGAGGTCCCCGTGGCCAGCGCGTATGTCAACGAGTTGTCGGGTGCCAAGAAGCGGGGGCGTTTCTTCCTGCTGTACGAACTCCTGTTCCTGGTTGGCCTTACATCCGCCGGCGCCGTCGGGCTGGTGCTGGTTCCCGAAGCCGGCTGGAAGGCCATGTTCATCGTCGGGATGGTGCCCGTGGCCCTGGTCATACCCTTGCGCTTTTTCCTCTCGGAAAGCCCACGCTGGTTGATCGGCAAGGGGCGGCTGGCGCAAGCGGAAGCCGTCGTGGCCCGCCTTGAGGCGAGCGCGATCCGCAGCGGCAAGGTTCTGCCGGAACCGGCCGTTCCCACGACGGTGATCGCTCCCAAAGCCCAGGGCTCGGTGAAGGAGCTGTTCGGTCCGCTTTATGGCCCGCGGACGCTGCTGCTGTGGGTCATGTGGTTCGGCGCCTACATGATCAACAACGGCTTGGTCACCTGGTTGCCGACCCTGTACAAGACGGTCTTCAACATGCCGGTTAGTCAGGCCATCGGCTATGGCTTCATCACCACCGGCGCCGCCTTGGTGGCCTCTTTCATCTGCGCCCTGGTCATCGATCGGGTCGGCCGCCGCCGCTGGTATGTCGGCGCCTTGGTCTTCGCCGTCTTCCCGCTGGCGGCCCTTTATCTGGAGGGGGCAAGCAGTGCGCTGACCGTGCTGTTGCTCGCCACGCCCGCCTTTGCCGCCATCCAGACCGTCACCTATTCCCTCTATCTCTACTCGGGCGAACTGTACCCGACGCGCCTGCGCTCTTTGGGGGCTGGTCTGGGCAGCGCCTGGCTGCGCGCCGGATCCATGGCGGGGCCCTGGATGATCGGCATGGTCGTCGCGCAAGGCTCCGTGGCGCCCGTCTTCCTGGTTTTCGCGGGGGTATCGGCCCTCACCGGCTTGGCCGTCTGGCTGCGCGCGCCGGAGACGACGGGCAAGGCACTGGAGACCCTCTCGCCCTAAACCTGGGGCAAAGGCGTCCTGACACAGTCCGAAATTTCAACGGAACTTCGCGCGAGACGAAGTCCGAAAGGGGAGGCTTTATCCATGAGAACGCTGGCGGCGCTGGCGGGGTGCATCGTCTTGAGCACGACCCCCGGCCTGGCTGAAACCGTGCCCGAGACCATACCGGGAAAACCGGCTGCCACCGCGGAGAGGCAGGCGGCGCCAACCACTGAAGCCGATCGCGCCCGGGTCATTCCCCAACTCCACATCCTCCCCCCGCCCGGGAGCGGGTTCACGCCCCCACCCCCTGACGGACCCTTCAGCGACATCGGTCAAGCCTTGGCTGACCGGGGCATTTACCTGCGCGCCCTGGCCGTGGACGAGTTCGCCGCCAACACCACGGGCGGCCAGGGACAGGGCAAGGCCAACTCACTGGCCACCCCCTTCGGCACCGACCTGGACCTCGATAAAATGGTCGGCTGGTCGGGTGCGACATTCCATATGTCGATCAATGACTCCATCGGCACATCCTTGGCCGCTGAGCACACCCTGAATGCCGTCAGCTTTCAGACGCGCTTCAAGACCTACCACAATATGCGCCTTTCCGCCCTGTCGCTGGATCAGGACTTGTTTGACGGCAAGATCAACGTCACCGGCGGACGCGTCTCGGCGCTGACCTTCTTTAACGCCTCAACCATTTACTGCAACTTCCAGAATAATTCGGTTTGCTTTAACCCTGCCGTTCTACCGATCCAAAACAAGACCCTGTCTTTCTTTCCCTATGGCACCTGGGGCGGGCGGGTGAAGGCCAACCTGTCCAAGACCTTCTACGTTCAGGCGGGAGCGTTCGAAGCCAACACCTCCCTTATCCCCACCAACGGATTTGACTGGTCCACCAAGGGTGGGACGGGCGTGCAAACCGCAGGGGAGATGGGCTTCCAATCCGCATCCCCCCTGGAAGACCACGCCTATCATGTGCGTCTGGGTGGTTTCCGTAACACGTCCCCTGTCTCCGACCCGTTTCTCAACAGCCGGGGCTTGTCACGCATCGCTTACAAGGGCACGGCGTTGGTCCATGACGAAGGCCAAACGGGCTGGTATGCCATGGGGGACGTGGTCGTGGTCCGCTTCAGCGGCGACCGGCAGCGCAATTTGACGCTGTTCGGCGGCATGATCGGGTCGACCGCGGACTATACCCAATTCAAGAAGCAGACGTTGTTGGGGTTCGTGTTGACGGGGCCATTCGAAAGCCGGCCGGAGGACACCTTCGGCATCGTCGGCAGCTATATCCAATTGGGCCCGCGCGAGGTGGATTTCCTGCGCGCCTCGCGCGCCGCGGCCGGCGGCACGGACCCTGTGCATAACGCCGAAGGGATCTTTGAAATCAACTACGGCTACAAGGTCGCCCGCGGCATCAAGGTCAGCCCCAACATCCAGTACGTCCTGGACCCGGACAACATCCTGCGCCCCGGCGCCGTCCACCAGTCCAAGGATATCCTAGCGTTCGGCGTGCGCCTTTCGGTCGAGCTGGGCGCCGTCTTGGGCTTCCCCGTCTGGAGATAAAAGAAATCCCGACAGCGAACCAAATCTCTCGGACAGGCTAAAAAGGGGCTTCTGGCGGTCACGCTCAAATGCCGCGCATAGGATGCCACAGACAAACGGCGCCGCATCGCTGCGGCGCCGTTTTCATGTGCGCAGGAAGACGGTTATTCGGGCTTGAAGCAATAGGCGGCCAGCTTGTTGCCGTCCAGGTCGCGGGCATAGGACGCGTAGGCGTTGGGGGCCCAGCCGCGCGGGCCCGGCTTGCCTTCGCACACGCCGCCCTGGGCCAGGGCTTCGGCATGGAAGGCGTCGACGGCGGCGCGGTTCGGCGCCTCAAAGCTCACGGTCACGCCGTTGCCGACGGTGGCGGGCTGACCGTTGGCCGGCTTCAGAACGAAGAAGGACGGCTTGTCCTCACCCCAGATGGAGCCGTTGTCGCCGAGGTCGGCAACGCGCTTCAGGCCCAGCTTGGCCAGGACGGAGTCATAAAAGCCGCGGGCCTTGGCCAAGTCATTGGTCCCGACGGAAACGTGGGTGTAGATCGCCATAGTCTTCCTCCCCTTAATTCTTTGCGGAATGGGTACGACGACTATAGACAGGCGGCCAGCCCCAACAATGATGCCATATGAGGATTGACTTTTCTCCTTGTAAATCAATTCAATGGCTTACGGCGTATTGTCCTTAAGGACGAGATGCACGCGGTTGCGGCCCGTTGGACCACCCCCCCACCCTCCGCGCGCCGGGCCTGGGGGCGAGTGACGATATTGCAAGACCGTCATTTGTCACTTACATAGAAACGGCGTGTGCCCGCGCACCATGGCTTCCCACCGGACGCCCCATGAGGTGCCGGTCGACATCTCTCCATAAAGGCAGCCTCTCATGACCTCCCCGTCCGCTCGCGCCACCCCCGCCGCCGCAGGACAACGCGGTCCCGCCGATCATGAACGGCGCGCCCAGATCGTCGAGGCCGCCGATCAGCATTTCCGCCATTACGGCTATCACAAGACCACGGTGGCGGACCTGGCGAAGGCCATCGGCCTGTCGACGGCTTACATCTACAAATTCTTCAACAGCAAGCAGGCCATCGGCGAGGCCATTTGCGCCCGCTGCCTCAGCGAAATCACCGCGCAGCTGCGCGCCATCGTGACGGAGCCGGTGTCCGCCGCCGACCGGCTGCGCCGTTTCCACCCCACCCTGGCGCGCGCCGGCGCCGCCCTGTTCTTTGAGGAGCGCCGGCTGCACGACATCGTCGTCACCGCCGTGACCGAGAACTGGCACGCGGGCACGACGTATGAGGAGGAACTGCGCGAGATGGTGCGCACCCTGGTGGTCGAGGGGCGCGAGGCCGGGGAGTTTGAGCGTGAAACCCCGCTGGACGAGGTGTGCCTGGCGATTGGGGAGACGTTGTGGCCCTTCGCCCATCCGCTGATGCTGGAAGACAAATTGGACAGGATGGAGGCCGCCACGGCGGCGTTGGCCGGACTGGTGCTGCGCGCGCTGCGCCCCTGACATGTGACAGGAAACGGATGATGCGATACGAGTGACGGATTGACTAAATCGTCACTCGTAAGTATGGTCGAGGCTCTCTCAGGGTTGGAGCTTCGCCATGCGCTTGTCCTTGTCTGCCCGTCTGCTGCCCCTCGCCGCCTTGGCCCTGGCCGGCACCTCGCTTTCCGCCTGTGACAAGCCTGCCCCCGACCCGCGCACGGCCGACCGCCTGGTGCGCGTGGCCACAGCCCAGCCGGCCGCCCGTGACGAGCGGGCCTTCGTCGGCGTCATCACCGCCAAGGTGCAGAGCGGCCTGGGCTTCCGCGTGGCCGGCAAGGTCACGCAGCGCCTGGTGGACCCCGGTCAGACGGTGAAGGCCGGCCAGCCGCTGATGCGGATGGACAACACCGATTACCTGCACGCCATCACCACCCAGCAGGGCCAGGTGGCCATGGCCAAAGCCACGCTGACCCAGGCCCGGGCGGATGAGGTGCGCTATCGCGCCCTGGTGGGCAACGGCGCCGTCTCCCCCTCCGCCTACGACCAGAAGAAGGCCGCCGCCGACAGCGCCCAGGCCCAGCTGGATGCCGCCCAGGCGCAGTTGCGGGTGGCGCAGGACGACAGCGCCTACACCACGCTGGTGGCAGATGCCGATGGCACCGTCATGGACACGGCGGCCGAGCCGGGCCAGGTGGTCACCGCCGGCCAGATCGTGGTGCGGCTGGCCCATGCCGGCCCGCGTGAGGCGTCGGTGAACCTGCCGGAAACCATGCGCCCGGCCGTGGGCTCCACCGCCAGCGCCACGCTGTACGGCGGCACCACCCGGGTCACGGCGACCCTGCGCCAGCTGTCGGACGCGGCCGACGTCCAGACCCGGACCTATGAGGCCCGCTACGTCCTGGACGGTTCCGCCGCGCAGGCCCCGCTGGGGGCCACGGTCACGGTGCGCCTGGCGCAGGGGCGCGATGACACGCCGCCCGTTTCCATTCCGCTGGGCGCCCTGGTTGACGAGGGCAAGGGCCCCGGTGTCTGGGTACTGACGCCGGCGGCCGGCGGCGACCCCGTCAGCGGTGCCCCCCTCAGCGGTGGCCCCATCAGCGATAACCGGGCCACCATCGCCTTCCGCCCGGTCACGGTGGGCCAACTGGGGGCCGAGGACGCCATCCTGCTGGGCGGGGTGGCGGCGGGTGAGCGAGTTGTGGCCCTGGGCGGACATTTCCTGCATGAGGGCGAGCGGGTGCGCATCGCCCAGGCGGTCGCCGTGGCGAAGGAGAGCGGCAAATGAGCGGCTTCAACCTGTCCGCCCTGGCGGTGCGGGAACGGGCCATCACCCTGTTCCTGCTGGTGGCCATCACCCTGTCCGGCGTCTACGCCTTCCTGAAACTGGGCCGTGCCGAGGACCCGCCCTTCACCATCAAGGTCCTGACGGTCAGCGCCGTCTGGCCCGGCGCCACGGCGCAGGAGATGCAGGACCTGGTGGCCGAACCCTTGGAGAAGCGCCTGCAGGAGCTGCGCTGGTACGACAGGGTGGAGACCTTCACCCGGCCGGGCATGGTGCTGATGACCCTGTCCCTGCAGGACAAGACCCCGCCGTCGGCCGTGGCCGAGCAGTTCTACCAGGCGCGCAAGAAGCTGGGGGACCAGGCCCGCACCCTGCCCTCCGGCGCCCTGGGGCCCTTCGTGAACGATGAGTATGCCGACACCGACTTCGCCGTGTACGCGGTGAAGGCGCCGGGCATGCCGGCCCGTCAACTGACCCGCGAGGCGGAGGCCCTGCGCCAGCGCCTGCTGCATGTGCCGGGCGTGAAGAAGGTGGACATCCTGGGCGAACGGCCGGAGCGCATCTTCGTCGACTTCACCTACGCCCGCTTGGCCACCCTGGGCATCAGCGCCCGCGACATCTTCGACGCGCTGGCGCGGCAGAACACGGTGACACCCGCCGGGTCCATCGACACCGATGGCCCCCAGGTTTTCATCCGCCTGGACGGCGCCTATGATGACCTGGAGAAGATTCGCGACACCCCCATCGTCGCCGGCGGGCGCACCTTCCGCCTGGCCGACGTGGCCGAGGTGAAGCGCGGGTATGAGGCCCCGCCCACCTATCTCATCCGCCATGACGGCGAGCCGGCCCTGGCCCTGGGTGTGGTCATGCAGGATGGCTGGAACGGCCTGGAACTGGGCAAGGCGCTGGACGCGGAGGAGGCGCGGATCGCCGCCGAACTGCCGGTGGGCCTGACCCTCTCCAAGGTCAGCGACCAGGCGGTGAACATCCACGAGGCGGTGGGTGAGTTCATGCTGAAGTTCTTCGTGGCCCTGGCCGTGGTGATGTTCGTCAGCCTGGCCAGCCTGGGCTGGCGCGTCGGCATCGTGGTCGCGGCCGCCGTGCCCCTGACCCTGGCGGCCGTCTTCGTCATCATGCAGCTCACGGGCCGCGCCTTCGACCGCATCACCCTGGGCGCCCTGATCATCTCCCTGGGCCTGCTGGTGGATGACGCCATCATCGCCATCGAGATCATGGTGGTGAAGCTGGAGGAGGGGTACGACCGCATCAAGGCCGCCGCCTACGCCTGGAGCCACACGGCCGCCCCCATGCTGTCCGGCACCCTGGTCACCATAATCGGCTTCACGCCCGTGGGCTTCGCCCAATCGACCGCGGGGGAATACGCCGGCAACATCTTCTGGATCGTGGGCTTCGCCCTGATCACCTCCTGGGTGGTCGCGGTGGTGTTCACCCCCTATCTGGGCGTGAAGCTGCTGCCCAACATCCGGCCCATCCCGGGCGGGCATGCCGCCATCTACGCCACCCCGCGCTATCAGCAACTGCGCCGCCTGATCACCTGGGCGGTGGACCATCGCGGCCGGGTGGCCCTGGCCGTGGTCGGCGCCTTCCTGTTGGCCGGCGCGGGCATGGGCTTCGTCAAGCAGCAGTTCTTCCCCACCTCCGACCGGCCGGAGATCATGGCGGAGGTGCAGATGCCCGAGGGCACCAGCATCGAGGCCACGGCGGCGGCGATGAAGAAGGTGGAGGACTGGGTGCGGCGGCAGCCGGAGGCCAAAATCGTCTCCACCTATGTCGGCCAGGGCGCGCCGCGCTTCTTCCTGTCCTACAATCCCGAGCTGCCCGACCCGTCGTTCGCCAAGATGATCGTCCTGACCCCGGACGATAAGGCGCGCGACCGGCTGAAGGACAAGCTGCGCCAGGCGATCGCCGATGGCCTGGCGCCGGAGGCCCGGGTGCGGGTGACACAGCTGGTGTTCGGTCCGCCTTCGCGCTTCCCCGTCATGTTCCGGGTTTCCGGTCCGGATTTGGGCGTGCTGCGCGGCATCGCGGACCAGGTGCAGGCCGTCATGCGGGCCAACCCCGACACCCGCCTGGTGAACCAGGACTGGGGCGAGCGCACGCCCACCCTGCACTTCGTGCTGGACCAGGACCGCCTGCGCCTGATCGGGCTGAACCCCAGCGACGCCGCACAGCAATTGCAGTTCCTGCTGACCGGCGCCCCGGTGACCGAGGTGCGCGAGGACATCCGCGTGGTGCAGGTGACGGCGCGCAGCGCCGGCCCGGACCGCCTGGATCCCGCCCGCCTGGGCGACATGACCCTGACCAGCGCCGACGGCCGCCTGGTGCCCCTGAGCCAGATCGGCCATGTCGAGGTGCGGGCGGAGGAGCCCATCCTGCGCCGCCGCGACCGGGTATCCACCATCACCGTGCAGGCCGACATCGACGACGCTCTGCAACCGCCCCAGGTGTCGATGGCCGTCGAGAAAGCCCTGACCCCCATCATCGCCGCGCTGCCCGCCGGCTATCGTATCGAGATGGGCGGCAATATCGAGGAGGCGGGCAAGGCCAACGCGGCGCTGGCCCCCATCTTCCCCGTCATGGCGGCCCTGATCCTGCTGGTGCTGGTGCTGCAGACGCGGTCCCTGTCGGCCATGGCCATGGTGTTCCTGACCGGCCCCCTGGGCCTGGTGGGCGCCGTGCCGATGCTGCTGATCTTCCACCAGCCCTTCGGCTTCAACGCCATCCTGGGGCTGATCGGCCTGTCGGGCATCCTGATGCGCAACACCCTGATCCTGATCGGCCAGATCCATACCAACCAGCAGGAAGGGCTGTCGCCCTACCACGCGGTGATCGAGGCCACGGTGCAGCGCGCCCGTCCCGTCATCCTGACGGCCCTGGCCGCCGTGCTGGCCTTCATTCCCCTGACCCAGTCGGTGTTCTGGGGATCCATGGCCTATGTGCTGATCGGTGGCACCGCCGTGGGCACGGTGCTGATCCTGGTGTTCCTGCCTGCCCTCTACGCCCTGTGGTTCCGGGTTAAGGCGGACGGGGCGGCAGCGCCCCAGGAAGTCCCGCATTACCCCAGGGCGGTGCCGGCGGAGTGATCTCAACGGCGTGAGAAGGACTCGGGTCGTTGTAGGAGGCGACCTTGTCCGCCGCAGGTTTCCAGGAAGCCCAAGCCAGCGGATGCTGGCAACCGGCGATTGGGAACGGCATATGAGCGGCCCTGATCAAATGCCACGGGTGAATTGACTTCCCGCCGGCATGTGATAGGACTTTCCCCAGTTTCGAACGCCCTTCCGGTCCGCCGGGAGGGCGTTTCCTTTTTGGCCTTCCCGCAGCCTTGAAAAGGAACACGAAATGACCGCAGACATCCTGGGCGTCACGCTGCACGGCACGGGGCCGGAACCCGTGCTGGTCCTGCATGACTGGCTGGGCGACGCCAGCACATACGCGCCCCTGTGGCCCTATCTGGACGGAAAGCGTTACACTTACGCCTTCGCCGATTTGCGCGGCTACGGCCGGTCCCTGCGCCTGATGGGCGCCTGCACCATCGATGAGGTCGCCGCCGACTGCCTGGCCCTGGCCGACCATCTCGGCTGGCGACACTTCCACATCATGGGGCATTCCATGACCGGGATGGCGACCCAACGGCTGGCGGCCGACGCCCCATCCCGTGTCAAGAGCGCCATGGCGGTCTGCCCGCTCTCCGCCGCCGGCAACCCCTTGCCGGACGAGGCCGCAGCCTTCTTCGCCCGCACCTGCGAGGACAACGACGCCTTCCGCCGCCTGGTCAAATACGTGACCGGCCTGTCGGACCAGTGGGCGGAGGTGAAGCTGCGCCAGAACCGGGACCGCGTGGCGCCCCAGTGTCGTCCACACTATCTGCGCATGATGCAGACGACCCATTTCGTGGATGAGGTGCGCGGGCTGGCCACACCTTTTCTGGTCGTCGTCGGGGACAGGGACCCCGGCCTGGACGCCGCGGCGATGGAACGCACCTTCCTCGCCTGGCATCCCAACGCGACCCTGATGGTGATGCCCAACTGCGGTCATTACCCCATGCAGGAGTGCCCGCCCCGGTTCGCCCAGATGATCGAGGACTTCCTGGACAGCCAGGCCGGCTGACAAAAGGCCCCGGCCAGGGCGACCCTGCCGGGGCTTTCCTTGCGCGAATGCCGCTTACTTGACCTCGCCGTCCGTCCGGTACTTCTTGAACCAGGCCAGGATGGCGTTGGTCTCGCCCACCAGCTGCGACGGCCGTTCGGCCAGGCCGCCGTGGCTGGCGCCGGGCACGCGGATCAGGGCGGTGGGGATGCTGCGCAGCTGCAGGGCGGCATAGTACTGCTCCGCCTCGCTGGGGGGCGTGCGGTGGTCTTCCTCGCCCACCATGACGGCGGTCGGCGTCTTGACGTTGCCCACCAGGCTCAGCGGCGAGCGGCGCCAGTACTGCTCCGGATCCTCCCACGGCATCTTGCCGAACCAGTATTTGGCCATGAAGGTGAAGCCGTCGACGGTCAGCACCTCGCTGGCCCAGTTGATCACCGGCTTCTGCGTCACCGCCGCCTTGAAGCGGTCCGTCTTGCCCACGATCCACGCTGTCAGCACGCCGCCGCCGGAGCCGCCGGTGACGAACAGGTTGTTGGGATCGACCGAGCCCTTGGCGATGGCCGCGTCCACCACGCTCATCAGGTCGTCATAATCCTGGGATGGGTAGTTGTGGTGGATCTGGTTGGCGAAGCTTTCGCCGTAAGAGGTCGAGCCGCGCGGGTTGGCGTAGACGACGATGTAGCCGGCGGCGGCGTAGAGCTGATCCTGCGTCGACCAGACGGGGCCGTAGCTGGCGAAGGGCCCGCCGTGGATTTCCAGGATCAGCGGATACTTCTTGGCCGGGTCGAAGTCCGGTGGCGTCACCATCCAGGCGCCGATGGGCAGGCCGCCGGCGCTGGACGTCACGGGCAGCGGCCGCACCTGGGCCAGGGTCTTGCCGGCGAACAGGCTGGCGTTCAGGGTGGTCAGGCGCTTTTGCTCCCCCGGGCCGGTGCTGAGGCCGACATCCGCCGGATGGGTGGGATCGCCCCAGGGGAAGGCGACCACGCCATCCTTGGAAACGGTGAAGCCGCCGCCGGAATAGGGCCGGTCCAGCTCACTGCCCGCCAAGCCTTCGGCCACCGTCGTGATCTTGCCGTCCAGGGTGACGCGGGCGACCTTGGTGACGCCCTGGTCGGTATAGGTCGCGTAGATGGACCGGCCGTCCGCCGCCCAGCGCGGGCTGCCCAGGTCGCGGTCGAACCCGGCGGTCAGCGCGCGCACCTCCGTGCCGTCGGCGTTCATGACCGACAGCACGCTGTTCTGATAGCCCAGTTCCTTGTCGTCGAAGCCGACGAAGGCGATGCGCTTGCCGTCCGGCGACACCACCGGTTCCTGGTCCGGCCCATGGCGGGTGGTCAGCTGGGTCAGGCCGCCGGTGGTGGTGTCGACGGAAAAGATATCGGAGTTCAGGGGATCGCGTTCCCAATCCTTGCCGTGGTTGGTGCTGAACACGATATGGCGGCCATCCGGCATCCACGACAGGGCGCCGCCATCGTCATACGCGCCGCTGGTCAGTTGGCGCGGCGCCCCGCCATCCGCCGGCACCACGAAGATGTGGTTGAAGCCGGGGCGGACATAGCCCTCGCCATCCTCACGGTAGTTGATCCGGGTGATGACCTTGATGGGGTCGGCCCACTTCGCCCCCTCCGGCGCCGCGAGGGGGGAACCCAGGCTGGTCCCCTCCTCCGGCACGAACATGGTGAAGCCGATCTGCTTGCCGTCCGGCGACCAGGCGATGTCGGACGGGCCCTCCGGCAAGGCGGTGAGGGCGGCGCCGGTGCCGCCCCCCGACAGCCAGCGCACCCAGATCTGCGGCTTGTCGCCCGGCCCCTTGGCGACGTAGGCCAGGCGGGTGCCGTCCGGCGACCAGCGCGCCCGGTTGCTGCCCGGCACGCCCAGTGGCACCTGCTGGCCGCTGGCCACATCCACCAGCCAGACCTCGCTGCGGGCGTTGTCGGTCAGGATGTCCTCGGACGAGCGGGTGTAGGCGATGCGCTTGCCATCCGGGCTGATCTGCACATCCTTGGCCTGCGACAGGGCGAAGGCGTCGCGCGGCGTCAGGGTGTGGGCGGGGGCCACGGCCTCCGGCGTGGGCGGGACGGGGGATGCGGCGCGCGCCAGGGCGCAAGGTGCGACGCCGAGCGTCAGGGCCAGCGCGAGCGCCGCCCGGTGCAAACGTGAGGTCATGTGGGTCCCATGTGCCTGGTTCTTCTGACGTCCGGGCCCCGCTCCCGAACCAGGCGCAGCCTGTCACGTTTGCCGGTCCGCCGCCAGCAAGGACCTTAGGCAGCGCCGAGACTCAGCCGTTGGCGCGCAGGACGGCCAGGAAGCTGTCGACCTGCCGGTCCAGCCCCCGGGCGTCACGGGACAGATCCTGGGCGGCGCGCAACACTTGTCCGGCACCGTCACCCGCCTCGGCCATGGCGCCGCTGACGGTGGTGATGCGCTGGCTGACCGCCGCCGTGCCCATGGAAACCTGCTGGATGTTGCGGCTGATCTCCAGCGTGGCGGCGCCCTGCTGCTGCACCGCCCCGGCGATGCGGCCGGCGATCTCGGCGATGGTGCGGACGGTGGCGATGACGGCGTCGATGGCGGCCACCGCCTCCACCGTCGCCGTCTGCACTCCGCCCACCTGGTCCGCGATGTCGCCCGTGGCCTTGGCCGTCTGGATCGCCAGCGCCTTGACCTCACCCGCCACGACGGCGAAGCCCTTGCCCGCCTCGCCGGCACGGGCGGCCTCGATGGTGGCATTCAGGGCCAGCAGGTTGGTTTGGCCGGCCACGGCGCTGATCAGGTCCACGATTTCGCCGATGCGCTGGGCCGCCTGGTCCAACTGGCGCATGCGGTCGCCGTTCCGCTCCGCCTGGCCCACCGCCTGCGCCGCGATCTCCGCCGCCCGCACGGCCTGGGCGGCGATCTCGTCGCTGGCGGCGGACAACTGCTCCGTCGCCGCGGCGATGGTCTGCACGTTGGCCGAGGCCTGCCGCGCCTCCCCCTGCATCTCGTCGGCCTCGCGCACCACGCGGGCCGCCGTGTGGTTCAGGCCGTCGGCGACACCGGTCATGGTGTCCACCGCCTGGCCCAGGGCCCTGACCAGGGTGGCGACCTCGCTTTCGAAATCGATGGCCACGCCCATCAGGGCTTGGTGCCGTTCCGCCGCCGCCTGCGCCTCCAGCGCCTGCTGGCGCGCCCTCAGGTCCGCCACGTGCAGGGCCTGCTCCTTGAACACCTGCACCGCCCGCGACATGGCGCCGATCTCGTCCCCCCGCGCGCGCGCGGGCACGGCCACGTCGGTATCACCGCCGGCCAGCCGCCCCATGACGGCCGTCATGACCTTCAAGGGCCGCGACAGGCTGGTGCCGATCACGGCCGCCAAACCGCAGACGATGGCCAGAACCAACCCGCCCACGCCCATCAGACGGTCCCGCGTGGCCCAGACGCCGGCCAGCAGGGTGTCGCGCGGGGCGGCGACGGCGAAGCCCCACACCTCCCCGGCCCGGCCGAAACGCACCGGCACCATGACCACCACCATCTCCGCCTTGGTCGCCGGGTCGCGGAAGGCGCCCTCGTGCGGCTTGCCGTCCGCCACGGCGGCCAACAGGTCGCGCGCCCACGCCTCCTGGACCGGCTGGCCCAGCCGGGCGGCATCCGGGTTGGCGATCCATTGGCCGCTATCCCGCGTCCCATCCTTCCGGGCGGGCGGGCTGGACACCAGCAGGGCGTATCCGTTCCCCCAGGGGCGCAGGGCCCCGACGTCGGCCTGGATGCGCTTCAGGCTGAGATCGGCGGTGGCCACGCCCAGCGCCTTACCATCCACCAGGATGGGCGCCACGACCGTGGTCATCAGCACCCGGGTCTGGCCCACCTCATAGAAATAGGGCGGTGTCACCGCCTCCCGCCGCTCCCGCAGGGGGCGGTGATACCAGTTTTCCTCCGCCGCATCGCCCGTCATGGGTGTGGTTTCCACGCCTGTGCCGCCGTCGGCGTGGCGGTAGGCGTACAGCATCAGCCGCCCGTCGGCGTCCCCCTGGGCCGTGCCCTTGTAGCGGGCGTCACCACCATCGGCGTTGGGTTCAAGCCCGGCATAGATGCCGGTGATGTCGGGGTTGGCGTCCAGCACCCGGTTCAGCGCCCGGCCATAGGCGGCGCGGTCCAGTCCCCCGTCCTGGATGAGGGAGGCGGTCCAGGCGGCATCGGTACGGGCGGCGGCCAGGGCATCGTCGATCACGCCCACGATCTGGCGGGACTGGCTGGCGGCCATCTCGGTCATCAGGCGGCGGGCCGCCTCTTCGCTGGCGCTGACCTGCACATGCACGGCGTAGGCGATCAGGCTGGCGATCCCCAGCGCGGTGACGGCCAGCAGCGGCAGCATGATGCGCAGCCGCAGGGAAAGGTTCTGGAAAACCGGCACGGCTGGCGCCCCCTTACATCCTGACCCGATGGTGGGGGGAAAGTGTGCCCTATCGCCAGCCGTACCCAAGTTAACTTTTTAAAAACAAGCGCTTGTCATATCCCTGTCACATCGAACGGGCGTGCATCACGCCGCCCGCACCGCGGTGACGAAGCGGCTGACCTGTTCGTCCAGGGCCTTCAGTTGCTGCGCCAGTTCGCCGGCGGTGCCCAGCACGTGGCTGGCGCGGTCGGCGCTGTCCACCACCACATCGCTGACGGCATGGATGTTGGTGGTGACGGCCCGGGTGCCGCGGGCGACGATGCTGGCGTTCTGCGAGATTTCCCGCGTCGCCGCCCCCTGCTGTTCCACGGCGGAGGCGATGTTGGCCGCCACCTCCTGCGCGCGGGCCGACACCTCGGCGATGGAGCGGACCTCGGCCACCGCCCGGCTGCTGGCCTGCTGCGTCGCCTCGATCTGCGCCGTGATGTCCTCCGTCGCCTTGGCCGTCTGGTTGGCCAGGCTCTTGACCTCCGACGCCACGACGGCGAAACCCTTGCCCGCCTCCCCGGCCCGCGCCGCCTCGATGGTGGCGTTGAGGGCCAGCAGGTTAGTTTGGCTGGCGATCTGGGTGATCAGGTTCACGATCTCCGTGATCTTTTCCATCTGGCCGGCCAGATGCTCGATGGTCTGGCGGGCGGTTTCGGCGCGGGTGGCCGTGTCGGTGGCGATCTCGGCGCTTTGGGTCACACGCGTGGCGATTTCCCCGATGGAGGCCGACAATTGCTCCGCCGCCACCGCCACCGTCTCCACGCTGCTGGACGTCTCATCCGTGGCTGCGCGCACGGCGTCGCTGCTGCGCCGCGCGTCGGCCAGTCCCGCCGCCAGGTGATTGCTCTGCGCATCGACCTGGCCGCTGGCCTGGGACACCAGCTTCAGGACGGAGGAGACGTTGGCCTCGAAATCGCTGGCCAGCCGTTCCGCCAGGGCGCGGCGCTTGCGCTCCGCCTCCTCCTGCATCTGGGTGCGTTCCTGGTGCAGCTTCGCCACCTCGGTCGCGTTGCGCTTGAACACCTCCAGCGCGCGGGCCATGGCGCCGATCTCGTCCCGCCGTTCCACCGCCGGCGTGGGCACGTCGATGGCGCCCTCGCTGAGCGCGATCATGGTGCCGGTGATCTCATCGATGGGCCGCGCCACCAGGCGATAGGTCACGAAGCCCAGCAACAGCACCAGCACCGCCACCGTGCCGCCGGTGGCCACCAGGATCAGCATGCCCAGGGAGCGCAGGGGCCCGAAGGCCTTGGCCGCGTCCATGGTCACGCCCACGTACCACCGGGCGGACGGCAAATCCTTGATGGGATGGAAGGAGATCAGGGTGTCGCCCTCCTGCTCCGGCGTGCGGCCCAGGTGCTTCTGGATGTCGAAGCCATCGGCAAGCTTCTTCATCACCCGGTCCTTGTCGGGGTGGACCAGCACCGTGCCGTCGCCGTCGATCAGGAACACCTGGCCGTTGCCGCCCAGGTCGAAGGACTTGAGGAAGGTCTTGACCATATCCAGGTCCAGATCGCCGGCGGCCACGCCCGCCAAGGCGCCATTCTTCATGACGGGGCTGGCGATGGTCAGGACCAGGTTGCCACCCGACGCGCTGACATAGGGCTGCGTCATGATGGTCTGCCGCGCGGCATCGGCGGCCTTGTACCAGCCGCGCTGGCGCGGGTCATAACCGGGCGGCAAATCCAGCGCCGGGACCATGGTGAAGACGCCGGCGGCGTCGCCGTAATAGACGGGGCTGAAGGTACCGCTCAGCGTCGGCCCCTGCAGCAGGTTCATGACATGGGCGCCGTCGCCGGCCGCCACGTCATCGGCCAGGTTCCGCACCAGCGAAACGCGGCCCATCAGCCACTTCTGGATGCCATCGGCCGCTGACTCGCCGGTTGATTTGATCTGTGTATTGATTTGCGTGGTTAGAGTATCGCTGGATACAGAATAAATGACGTATCCCAGTACACTGAACGCCAAGGCCACAAATATTGCGGTGAAAGCAACAATCCGATAGACAAACTTCGTTCGTTTGCCCGACTGCTCAATTGCGCGCATGCCAGCATACTGTGTGGAGTTCATTGCCCCCTCGCACTGTCATGTCTGTTATAGGGGCGGCCAAAGCCAACCCCATTAAGGAACAGACTAGATCAGATTTCGGGGCCGTCAAACGCCAAATTTTTGCATATGCGAGAAGTTTTCCGCGTCTGCGCCTTTAAAGGGCAACCGCCTTCGTCCAGGGCAGGAGATGATCCTGCTCCGGAGCGAACCTAGGCCGACCTGCGGATGGCTTGCGGTGGCGCGCCAAAGGTGCGGATGAAGGCCCGGCGCATGCGTTCGGTATCCCCAAAGCCCGTTTCGAGAGCGATACGGTCCAGGGACGCGGGGCTTTCTTCCACCAAATCCCGTGCCACCTCCAGCCGCAACTGCTCCACCGCCTTGGCCGGGGTGACGCCCTGTTCAGCGGCGAAGGCGCGGGCGAAGTTGCGCGGGCTCATGGCCGCCTGGGCCGCCAGGTCCTCCACCGTCAAGGGCCGGGACAAATTGTCCCGCACCCAGGCCAGCAAGTCGCCAAAGCGGCTGCTGGCGCCCTGCATTTCCAGCAAGGTGGAGAATTGCGACTGCCCGCCCTGGCGGCGGTAGGGCACGACAAGTTGCCGGGCCGTGCGCCGGGCGATGGCCTCACCCTGGTCCTCCGCCACCAAGGCCAGCGCCAGGTCGATGCCAGCGGTGATGCCGGCCGATGTCCAATAGGCGCCGTCGCGGATGAAGATGCGGTCGGCCTCCAGCCGCACCTGGGGAAAGCGCCGGGCAAAAGAGCTGGTGCGGTACCAGTGGGTGGTGACCCGCCGCCCGTCCAGCAGGCCGGCAGCCGCCAGCAGAAAGGTGCCGGAACAGACGCTGGTCACCCGCCGTGCCCGTTCCGCCACAGCGCGGGCATAGTCCAGCAGGACCGGCTCCGCACTGGCGACGTTCACGCCGTCGCCGCCGGCGACCACCAGCGTATCCACCTGCGCCGGGTCCACCAGCGGCCCCGCCATCAGCAGGACGCCGGACGAACTGGCGACCGGCCCCGCCTCCAGCGCCATGACGCGGATGTCATAGGGCTGGCGGGCGCAGCGGCCCGCGATCTCAAACGCCGCCAGGGGCCCGGTGACGTCCAGGATCTGAAAGCCGGGATAAGCCAGGAAAGCGATGGTGCGGGCCATGGGCGCGGTCCTGTTATTGGCAGGAAAGGTGGGATTTATGGCATTGCTGCCAGCGTCTGTCGAGGGCACCGTTGGCACCGCCCTCCCCCGGAGCCCGGAGCCTTCCCATGAGCCAGGCCGCCTTCACCATCGTTGAAGTCGTCTTTCCCCTGATGACCCAATTGGACTTCACCGCCCCGCACCAGGTGTTCAGCCGCCTGCCCGGCATCACCCCCCGAGTGGCATCCGCCACCGGCGGCACCATCGCCTCGCACGAAGGACTGCGGTTCGAGGGGACGGAGCGGCTGGCCGACATTCCGGCCTGCGACCTGCTGTTCATCCCCGGCGGCATGGGCATCGCCGCCGTGCTGAACGACACCGAAACCATGGCCCAGGTGCGCCGCCTGGCCGACGGCGCCCGCTACCTGACCTCGGTCTGCACCGGGTCTCTGGTCCTGGCGGGGGCCGGTTTGCTGAAGGGCAAACGGGCCGCCTGCCATTGGGCCTGGCGCGGCCAGCTGGCGCGGTTCGGCGCCATTCCCGACGCCGGCCGCGTGGTGCGCGACGGCGACATCATCACCGGCGGGGGCGTCACGGCCGGCCTGGACTTCGCCTTCACCGTGGCCGCCGAAATCGTGGGGCGCGACGTGGCGGAGGCCCTGCTGCTGATGCTGGAATACGCGCCCGAGCCCCCTTTCCCCGGCGGCCGCCCGGAACTGGCCCGGCCGGAGGTGAAGCGGCGGGTGGATGAAATCTACGGCCAAATCTTGCCCAAGCGCATGGCGGAGGTGGAGGAGTACGCCCGCCGGATGTTCCCTTAAGCCAACCGCATCCGGGCCCGGAGCCCCGGGTGGTTATCCGCCAGGTCGAAGGCGCCGCCGTGCAGCTTGGCGACGGCGCTGACCAGGCTGAGGCCCAGGCCCACGCCGGGGGTGCCCCGGCCGGCGTCGCCGCGATAGAAGCGCTCCGTCACCCGCGGCTTCTCCTCATCGGGGATGCCGGGGCCGTTGTCGGTGACCGACATCTCGACCTTGCCATCAGCGCCGCTGGCGACCCGCACCACGATGGCGCCGCCCTCGGGCGTGAACTTCAGGGCGTTGTCGATCAGGTTGCCAACCGCCTGGGCCAGCAGCACGGGGTCGCCCAGGATGGTCGCCATGCCCGTGTCCCCCTGGAAGGCCAGGGAGACACCCTTCACCTCCGCCGCCGGCAGGTAGAACTCCACGGCCCCGGCCGCCACCTCCGCCACGTTGACCTCGGCGAAGCCGGAGCGGCGGGCGCCGGTATCGATCTCCGCCAGGCGCAGCAGGGCGTTGAAGATGCCGATGACGCGGTCTACGTCGGCCACCGCCCCATCCACCTCGGCATAGGTCTCGGTCATGGTGGGGCGGGTGACGCTCACCTCCTCCAGCCGCGACCGCAGCTCCGCCAAGGGGGTGCGCAAATCGTGGGCGATGGCGTTGGAGACGTTGCGCACGCCGTGCACCAGATGCTCGATCTGGTCCAGCATGCCGTTGATGGTGCGCGACAGGGTGTTGAACTCATCCTGCCCCCGGGCGGTGGGCAGGCGCCGCGAGAGGTCGCCCTGGACGATGCCGGTGACGGTGCGGCTCAGCTCATCGATGCGGCGCAGCACGGCGCGGCGGATGAGGAAGCCGCCCAGCATGCCCAGCAGCAGCAGCACACCCATGGCCGCCAGCAGGCTGTACCAGAACCGCTGCTCCAGGGGGCGGAAGTGGGCCATGTCGCGGGCCACCAGCAGGTGATAGCCGCCGGGCAGCACCATATGGACCAGCCGCGCCTGTATCGTCTTGCCATTGAACGTGAGCGGCGCGGTATAGGCTCCTTGCCGCTCGGGCACGTCCACGGGCCAGGCCGGCATGTTGCCGGCCAACACGGTGTGGGCCGGATCGGTCAGCAGCAGGATGCGCTCCGCCGCGATCTGCATGCTCATGCGTTCATTGAGGAAGGCCGCCAGCCCGTCGGGCCCGCGCTGGCGGAACACCTCGGCGAAGCGCTGCGCGTCCTCCTGCAATATCTCGGTGCGGCCATCGTCGATGGTCACCCGCCAGGCATAGCCCAGGGGGGCGGCGAACAGCACCAGGGTCACCAGCCCCAGCAACACATAGCTAAACGCCAGGGTGAAGGCGGAGGAGCGCAGGGGCAGGACGGGGGCGGGCGCCATGTCAGCCCCCGGCCGTCATCATGTAGCCGGCGTTGCGCACCGTGCGCAGCAGCGGCGGCTCCCCCTCCCCTTCGATCTTCTGGCGCAGCTTGCTGATGTGCACGTCGACCACGTTGGTCTGGGGATCGAAGTGATAGCCCCAGACGCCTTCCAGCAGCATGGTGCGGGTGACCACCTGGTCGACATGCCGCATCAGGTATTCCAGCAGCTTGAACTCCTGGTTCTGCAGGGCGATGGCGCGCTCCCCCCGTGTGACCTTGCGCGACAGCAGGTTCATGCGCAAATCCCCCACCGCCAGGCTGGTTTCCGGCGCGGCGCCGGTGGGCGACCGGCGCATCAGCGCGTCCAGCCGCGCCAGCAGCTCGCCGAAGGCGAAGGGCTTGGTCAGATAGTCGTCGCCGCCGCTGCGCAGGCCCTTGATGCGCTCATCCACACTGCTGAGCGCGCTCAGGATCAGGACAGGGGTCTGCGTGCCCATCTTGCGCAGGGTCTCGATGATGGTCAGGCCATCGATGTCACCCGGCAGCATGCGATCCATGACGATCACGTCGAACGGTTCGCCGGTCGCCTGGAACATGCCGTCGCGCCCGTTGTCGACATGCTCCACGGTGTGGCCCGCCTCGCGCAGTCCCTTCACGACAAAGCGCGCCACCCGTTCGTTATCCTCAACCAACAGCACCTTCATGGGATGCCCCCCGCGCCTCAATCACCCACGCCCATGGCCGCATGCGGCCGGGCCTGGTCATGGTCCACCCGGTTGCGGCCCCGGCGGTTCAGCCAGTCGTTCACCCGGTCCAGGTAGAGATAAACCACGGGCGTGGTGAACAGGGTCAGGATCTGGCTCAAAATCAGCCCACCGACCATGGTGACGCCCAGCGGCTTGCGCAGTTCGGAGCCGGTGCCGTTCTCCAGCATCAGCGGCAGGGCGCCCAGCAGGGCCGCCATGGTGGTCATCATGATGGGCCGGAAGCGCAGCAGGCAGGCCTGGCGAATGGACTCGATGGGCGCCATGTGGTGTTCCCGTTCCGCCTGGATGGCGAAGTCCACCATCATGATGCCGTTCTTCTTCACGATGCCGATCAGCAGGATGATACCGATGAGCGCGATGACCGACAGGTCATAGTGGAAGACCATGAGCATCAGCAGGGCCCCCACGCCCGCCGACGGCAGGGTGGACAAGATGGTCAGCGGGTGGATGTAACTTTCATACAGCATGCCCAGGATGATGTAGACGGCCACCAGCGCCGCCGCGATCAGGTAGGGCTGGGTCGCCAGCGAGGCCTGGAAGGCCTGGGCCGTGCCCTGGAAGGTGCCGTTGACCGAGGACGGCATGCCCATCTCCGCCTGGGCCTGCTGGATGACCTGCACCGCCTCGCCCAGGGATACGCCGGGCGCCAGGTTGAACGACAGGGTCACCGCCGGGAACTGGCCCAGATGATTGATGGACAGGAAGTTCACATGGTTGGTGTCGTACTTCACGAAGGTGGACAGCGGCACCTCCTGACCGGTCACGGGTGACTTGATGTACAGCTTGTTCAGGGTGTCGGGGCTGGATTGCAGCTCCGGCGTGATTTCCAGCACCACGTGATAGCTGTTCAGCTGGGTGAAATACTGGGTCACCTGCCGCTGGCCGAAGGCGTCGTACAGGGTGCTGTCGATCAGCGAAGGCTGGATGCCGAAGCGGGCGGCCTGGTCGCGGTCGATCACCAGGTTCAGGGTGGTGCCGTTGGTCTGCTGGTCGGTGGCGACGTCGCGCAGTTGGGGCAGGCCCTTGAGCTTGTCCAGCAGCTTGGGCGCCCAGTCGTTCAACTCGCCCAGGTCGGCGTCCTGCAGGGTGTACTGGTATTGCGTGCGGGCCAGGCGGCCGCCCACGTTCAGGTCCTGACTGGCCTGCAGGAACAGGGTCGCCCCCTTGACCTTGGCCAGCTTGGGCCGCAGCCGCGCGATGATCTGGTCGGCGCTGGCGGTGCGCTGGTCGCGCGGCTTCAGGCCGATGACGATGAACCCGTTGTTGATGGGCCGCCCACCGCCACCGACGGATGTCGCCCAGGCGGCCACGTCCGGGTCCTGCGCCACGACATCGGTCAACTGGTGCTGCAGCCGCACCATCTCGTTGAAGGACACATCCTGCGAGGCGTCGGCCAGGCCGGCGATGATGCCGGTGTCCTGCTGCGGGAAGAAGCCCTTGGGGATGGCGATGTAGAGCGCCACCGTGGCCGCCACCGTGGCGAAGAACACCATCAGGGTCAGGCGCTGGTGCCTGAGCACGAAGTCCAGGCCCCGGGCATACCGGTTCACCAGCCAGTCGAAGCCGCTTTCGATGACCATATAGGCCCGGCCATGCCGGGCGTGCTTCTCATCCTTCAGGAACAGGGCGCTCATCATCGGCGACAGGGTCAGCGAGACGAAGGCGGAGACGGCGATGGTCATGGTCACGGTGATGGCGAATTCACGCATCAGCCGGCCGACGATGCCGCCCATCAGCAGCAGGGGGATGAACACCGCCACCAGCGACACGCTGATGGACATGATGGTGAAGCCGATCTCCCCCGCGCCCTTCAGCGCCGCGTCCTTGGGCGACATGCCCTCCTCGATATGGCGGTAGATGTTCTCCACCATCACGATGGCGTCGTCGACGACGAAGCCCACGGCGATGGTCAGGCCCATGAGCGACAGGTTGTCCAGGCTGAAGCCCAGCAGGTACATCAGCGCCGCGGTGCCGAACAAGGCCAGGGGCACGGTCACGCCGGGGATCAGCGTGGCCCACAGGTTGCGCAGGAACAGGAAGATGACCATGACCACCAGGAAGATGGTCAGCAGCAGGGTGAACTGAACATCCTCCACCGACGCCTTGATGGTGGTGGTGCGGTCGATGACCTTGTCCATCTTCACGCCGGGGGGCACCGCCGCCATGACCTGCGGCAGCATGGCCTCCACCCGCGACACGATGTCGATGATGTTGGCGCCCGGCTGCTTGAACACCTGCAGGATGATGCCCGGGCCATTGTTCTGCCAGGCCAGCAGCTGGGTGTTCTCCGGCCCGTCCACCGCCACGCCGATGTCGCGGATGCGCACCGGCGCCCCGTTACGATAGGCGACGATGACATCGTTCCACGGCTCCGCCTTCAGCAACTGGTCATTGTTGTAGATGACGAAGTTGTGCTGGACGCCGTTGATCGACCCCTTGGGCGCGTTGACCGTGGCGGTGGGGATGACGGTGGCGATGTCCTCAAGCTGGATGCCCAGGGCGGCGATCTTGGCCGGGTCCACCTGCACCCGCACCGCCGGCTTCTGCTGGCCGCCGATGGACACCTGGCCCACGCCCGGAATCTGCGACAGGCGCTGGGCGATAACGTTCTCGGCGTAGTCGTCCACCGTGGTCAGGGGCAGGTTGGCGGAGTGGACCGAGTACACCAGGATGGAGCTGTCGGCCGGGTTGATCTTGCGGTAGGTGGGCGGCGATGGCAGGTTCTTGGGCAACTGGCCACCGGCGGCGTCGATGGCCGTCTGCACATCCTGCGCCGCCGCGTCGATGTTGCGGTTCAGGTCGAACTGAAGCGTCACCTGGGTGCTGCCCAGCGTGCTGGTCGACGTCATCTGGGCAACACCAGGGATGGCGGCGAACTGGGTTTCCAGCGGCTGGGCCACACTGGACGCCATGGTTTCCGGACTGGCGCCCGGCAGGTTGGCCGACACCTGGATGGTGGGGAAGTCCACCTGCGGCAGCGGCGCCACCGGCAGCAGCGGATAGGCCACCATGCCCACCAGCAGCACGCCCAGCATCAGGAGCGAGGTGGCGATGGGCCGGGTGATGAAGGGGCTGGAGAGGCTCATGGCTGGGTGCCTCCGGCATTGGCGGGTGTCGCGTCGGCCGTTTTGGCCTCGCCGGCCACCGCCACCTTGGCGCCCGGTTGCAGGCGATAGGCGTTGCTGGTGGTGACGCGCTCACCGGCCTGCAGGCCCTTGGTCACCACGACGGTGTCGCCCATCGTCTCCGCCGTCTCGATGGGGCGCATCTCCACCGTGGAGTCCGGCTTCACGACATAGGCGTAGAGGCCGTTGGGCCCGCGCTGCAGGGCGGCGCTGGGTATGGTCAGCGCCCCCCGGCGGGTCTGCCTCAACACCTTCACATTCACGAACTGGCCCGGCCACAGATGCTCATCGGTGTTGGGGAACTGCGCCTTCAGCCGCACAGTGCCGGTGGTCTGGTCGATCTGGTTGTCGACCAGCATGACGGTGCCGGTGGCCAGATCCGTCTTGCCGTCGCGCGCCACGGCGGTGACGGTCAGCGGCCCCTGGGCCATGGCCTGGCTGACGGCCAGGCGGTCCTCTTCCGGCAGGGTGAAGATGACGGAGATGGGCTGCATCTGCGTCACCACCACGATGCCGGTGCCGCTGGCCGCGTGCAGGTTGTTGCCGGGATCGACCATGCGGATGCCGGTCCGCCCCTGGATGGGGCTGGTGATGTGGGTGTAGTCCAGCTGGGTCTTGGCGTTGTCGATGGCGGCCTGGTCGCTTTTGATCTGGGCCAGCAACTGGTCGACCTGGGCCTTGGCCGTGTCCACCGTCTGCTTGCTGGCCAGGTTCTGCGGCGCCAGGCGGGTGTAGCGCTCCAGGTCGGCGCGGGCGTTGGCCAGCTGCGCCTCGTCCTTGGCCTTGGTGGCCAGCGCCTGGTCGTAGGCCGCCTGGTAGAGGCGCGGGTCGATCTGCGCCAGCAGGTCGCCCGGCTTCACCGTCTGGCCTTCGGTGAAGGCGACCTTGTCCAAGGCGCCATCCACGCGCGTCGTGACCGTCACCGTGTTCAGCGACTGCACGGAGCCCAGCCCCGCCAGGTAGACGGGGGCGTCGGCCGGCGTGGCCACGGCCGTGTCCACGGCGACGGCACCGCCGCCCTTCGCGGCCGGAGGGGCGGCCTTGGTGGCGGCGGGCAGCAGCTCGGCCCCCGCGGCGGCCAGGATGAAAATGCCACCAAGGCCGGCCATGACGGCCCGGGTGCGGCTGATGCGAAGGGGCTTCAGGATCGGGGTCTTGCTCATGATGTCAGCTCTGCTTCCAGCCGCCGCCCAGGGCGTTGTACAAACCGACCAAGGCCTGCAGGCGGGCGTAGCGGGCCTGGACCAAGGCATCGTTGGCGGTGAACAAGGCGGTTTCCGTATTCAGCACCGTCAGGACGGTGATGGTGCCGGCGGCCAGTTGCGCCTGCGCCAGCTCATAGGCGTGACGGGCCGTGGCCGTCGCCTGCTCCTGCCGCGCCAACTGCTCCGTCGTCTCGCGCACGGCGGTCAGCGAGTCCTCCACGTTCGAGAAGGCGGAGCGGACGGACTTGCGGTATGTGGCCACCAGCTCGTCATAGCGGGCCTGGGTGTTGGCGTACTGCCCCTCCAGCGCCCCGCCCTGGAAGATGGGCTGGGTCAGACCGGCGGCCAGGGAGAAGAGGGTGCTGCCCGGATCGAACAGGTGCGACAGGGCATTGCTGGCGTAGCCGCCCGACGCCGTCAGGTCGATGGCGGGAAAGAAGGCGGCGCGGGCCACGGTGATGTTGGCGTTCGCGGCGCGCAATTGCGCCTCCGCCTGGGCCACGTCGGGCCGGCGGGCCAGCAGCTCCGAGGGCAGGCCCGGCGTCACGGCGGGCAGCGACAGCTTGGCCAGGGTGTCGCCCTCCGCCAGGTCCACCGCCTCCGGCATCTGGCCCAGCAGGATGGCCAGGGCATGCACCGACTGGCGGTACTGCTGACGTAGCGGCGGCGCCTTGGCGCTGAGGGTGGAGACGGTGGTTTCCTGTTGCGCGACGTCCAGCGCCGTGGCGATGCCGGCGTCGGCCTGGCGACGCAGGCCGTCCAGGGTGGCCTGGGCGTTGGCCAGGTTGTCCTCCGCCACCCGCACCTGCTCCCGCAGCTCCAGCCCCTGGAAATAGCTGGTGGCGACACTGCTCAACACCGTCAGGCGTACCGTTTCGAGATCGTAACGGCTGGCATCGGCGGTGGCGAGCGCGGCGGTGGCGGTCGCCCGGTTCTTGCCCCAGAAGTCCAGTTCGTAACTGGCGCTCAGACCCAGGCTGTGCGCCGTGGAGGTCTGGGCCGCGCCGGAGCTTTTGGCCCGCTGGTGGTCGATGTCGGCGCTTGCCCCCACGCTGGGCAGCAGCGCGGCCCCGGCCACCTGGGCCTGGGCGTCGGCCTCGCGCACCCGGGCCATGGCGGCGGCCAGGTCGTCGTTGGCCGTCTGCGCCTGGGCGATGTAGGCGTCCAGTTGAGCGGAACCGAAGCCCTTCCACCAATCGGCGGCCGGCCAGACGGACGCGCCCGCCTTGGGCGCGGCCTCCTGCCATGCCGCCGGTGGCGGGGTGGCGGGGCGCTGGTAATCCGGCCCCACGGAACAGCCGGCCAGCGCCAGCGCGGCGGCACCCGCCAGCCAGCACCGCTTGAGGGCGCGGAACCGGGGGGCGGGAGGGGAGAGGAGGGAGGATATCGGCAGCATCATCCAGGTCAGGGGCAGGTCAGGGGCAGGTCGCGGGAGGCCAAGGGTTTGTGCACCTTGGGCGGGACGCTAACGCCGGCGGGATTTAGCCAGCGTGGGCGATTCATTAACTTTGCTTAATCTGAGCCGCCGGGACACCGCGCCGGAACCTGCCCCCTCACTCCGGCAGCGGCACTTTCTCCGGCAGGGACATGCCCGGCGCCCAGCCGCTGTCGGCCAGAAAAGCCTTCGCGGTGTCGGCGTTGATGGTCAGGATACGGGCGATGGCCTGGCGCTTGTCCTTGGCGTGGACGTAATAGGCCTTGGCGATGCGGTAGCCCACCCAGTAGGCGAGATCACCCGGGCGTTCGTCCGTGCCGACACCGTTGTAAAGCCAGGCTTTCAGGTCGGTCTTGTCCTGGTCGGCAGCGAATTGGATCTCAATCTCCTTTTCGCGCCCCTTGGCCCAGTTCTTCAGCCGGACATAGCCGACATCGCCGGAGATCAGTTCGGCCAGGAACTCCGCCCCACCCTCGATCAGGGTGGGGAACAGCAGCGTGGGGTGCTCCGGCTCCGTCCGCGCCGCCGGCTGCTGCACATGCACATATTCATGCGCCACCAGATGGACGAAGCGGTCCTCGGGGTTGGGGTCCATCCAACTGGCGCCGCACAGTGCCTCCAGCCCCACCAGCACGCCGGACGCGCTGGTGGTGCCACCGGTGTTGCCCTGCCCCACCAGGATGGTGATGGGCGGGAATTGGGCCGGGGGATACAGCTGGCCCAGGCGGGGCAGGGCCTGGGCCAGGCGCCGCTTCACCGCCGGCAGCACGTCCAGGCAGGTCTTGGCGTCCGCGAACATCCGGGGATGCTTTTCCATGGCCGCCGCCAGGGACTCGCCCGACAGGTGACGCAGGCCCACGAATTGGCGCAACCCGTCGCTGCCGTGATCCAGGTATCCCTGCAAGGCGGCCGCGGAGGGTGCGCCCCCGCCGGCATCATAGACACGATAGAAGTCGATGACGTCCTGGATGCGGATCTCGGGTGCCGCCGCCCGCGCCGGGCCTGCCAGGACCAACAATCCCGCCACTGCCCAGGTCCAGAAGCGCATGTCCATCCCCACCCCTCTTGGCCCACCCCTGCTGGCCAGCCGCTTTTGGCCCGCCGCTTCTGGCCTCTGCCTTTGTTGGCGGCGATGATGGGTGGCGCCGGCATGGCGCGCAAGCCTTACGGCACGCCAGGACCCACATGGGCGGTGAAGCCCGGCCGCACCGCCAGCCGGTCCAGCCAGGCGTCCACCGCGGGGCAATGGACATGGTCCATGGGGGTCAGGCGCCAGCGGTTGGCGGACAGCGCCAGAACGATGTCAGCCAAGGTGAAGGTGGGGCCGGTGACATGGGCGCCGGTTCGCGCCAGGTGCCGGTCCAGCAAGACCATGGCCTTGTTCCAGGCGGTCACGCTGGCCGCGATTTCATCGGCGTGGGTGAAGCCCGGCATCCGGCGCACCAGGGCCAGGTAGGCATAGCGCCAGGCGGGATTGAGGTCGCCGACCTGCCAATCCATCCACTGCTCCACCACCGCCCGGGCGCGCGGCGCCGTGGGCAGCAGGTCGTCGCGGCCCGCCACCGTGGCCAGGTAGCGGCAGATGGTGTTGGACTGCCACAGCACCTGCCGCCGTGCCCCCTCGCCTTCAATCAGCACCGGGAATTGGCCGTTGGGGTTGAGGGCCAGCAGCTCATCCCGCCGGCGGATGGCCGCCTCCCCCACCCAGTCGCTGTCGAAGTGGTGATCCAGGCCGATTTCGGCACAGGTCCACAGCACCTTGCGCACGTTGATGGACGTGGCGCGGCCGATGACCGTGGGTTTGCCAGACAGGGGGGTGTGGGACATGGGGGCCGTCTCCGGGTAAGGGGCACGCCGGCCAATCTTCCCCAGAAACCCGCCAAACGCATAGCCTATGTTGTCCCCCGGACAATAAAAAGCCTCATCACGCGATGATCAGCGTCTTGGCGTCCCTGGTGGTCGGCTCGAACGGCAGGTAAGAAATGCGCAGACGCTCCGCCAGTTCCACCGTATGGGCGCCCGAGGCCAGGCCGCCGGGTGTCAGCACGCGGATCTCCGCCACCTCACCGAAGTTCCAGCGGTCCTCGTATTCCGCCTCCATCTCATCCAGGGTCCAGCTGCGGCCGCGCACGCTGAAACGGATGGCCTCGCGCGGGTAGGCTTGACCGTCCACGGCCACCGCGATCTCCTCCACCATGGACAGGCCCAGGCCCCGGTAATAGGGCAGCCGGGCGCCGAAGGCGAAGCCCACCACCTGGCCGCCTTCCTCCACGTTGCGGAAGCCGTCCTCGCAGATCATGTATTTGTCGAACATCGAGTATTCCTTTTTCCCTCAATCGCCGGGCGCTGCCGCCCGGCATGCCGGCAAGGTCAGGCGGCGTGCGCGGTGGGCTTCGGCGACAGCAGGCGTTCGAACATGGCCTGCTGGCGGCGCACCTGTTCCACGCTGTCGACGGGGAAGGCGTCCTCGACCCAGCGGTTCCCCTCGTACTCGCTGCACAAGTAGCCCTGGTAGCCACCCTCGACCAGCACGGGGATGATCTCCTCATACGGAATGCTGGGTTCCACCAGGTCCGCCGTCATTTCATAGAACTTGGCGTGGATGTTGTGGATGCGGTGCATGAACTCCAGCATGCGGCGCGGATTGGCGTAAAGGTTGTGGCGTAGGGTGGTGACCATGGCCATGGCGGCGGGGCCGGCCTTCATCTTCTCCACGTCGTTGATGACGTATTCCGCCAGCGTGCGGGCCTCATAGGCCTGCTCGATATGGTCCGCGACCTTTTCCGGACAGCCCTGGCGGATGAAGCGTTCCTTCCAGACACGGGGAAAACGCTTCACGAAGATGCCCATGTCGGGCAGGAAGCCCAGATGGTCCGACCCCAGCTTTTCCATCACCTCATAATGGCGCTGGATCCAGGGGTGGTCGAAGTGCAGGGGCGCGTGCACCTCGATCAGCACCTTCACGCCCTTCTCCTCGGCATAGGGCGCCACCGCCGCCAGGACTTCCGGGCTGATGCTGACCAGCGCGCGGGTGAAGGGGCAGCCCAGGCGGGCGGCATGGGCGATGTCCACCTTCATGGACGCCACCTGCTCCTCGAACGGCATCAGGCGGCCCTTGTACTTTTTATAGTCAAGCATCAGGTCGTGGCAGACCGGGGTGGTGCCGTACTTGTCCATCAGGGCGTGCCAATGGTCGTACGTCGCGTCCGGCAGCGGCGCGGGATAGCCCCAGAACGATTGCTCGCTGACGACCTCGATGCCCAAGGCGCCCATGCGGGCTGACGCGGCGATCACGTCCTCCAGCGTCATTTTCTGAAGGTAGGTTTCTTCCTGGTAACTATAGAGGCTGACGCCCCGTTTGATGGCATTGGCCATGATGGCGGATCTTTCCCGTACGTGTGGATCAGGCGGAGGATTTGGCCCGGAAGGCCAGGATGGCGGCGATGGCAGCCCCGGCCAGCGCGATACCCCCCATGACGACGAAGGCCGACTGCACCGTGCCGGTGCCGGCGATGCCCTTGGCCAGCGCGACGAAGAAGGGGCTGGTGAACTGGCCCAGGAAGAAGCAGGACGACCACACGCCCATGCCCCGGCCGCGATGTTCGAACGGCAGCTCGCTCTGCGCCCACGCCACCAGGGTGGGTATGGTCATGCCGGCGCCCATCTGCTGGATGACCAGCAGGGCCACCATGGTGGTGGGGTCATGGGCCAGGCCGATGCCGGTGAGGCCGATGCCCAGCATGCCCAGGAACATCAGGATCTGAAGCGCCGTGCCCCGCGCGCCGACGGCACCGAAGATCAGGGCCCCCACCGGCACCGCCAGGCTGGCCAGCGAGATGTAGCGCCCCGCCGCCGCCGGATCGGCCACGCCCACCTCACGGAAGGCCAGGCCGCCCTGGACGATGAAGACATAGTAGAGGGAGGAGGCGAACAAGGTGGCGGCGCCGAAGATCACCACCGCCTTCAAGGGGAAGGGCGCCCGGCCTGACGGCGCGGTCGTCCCGGGCGCCACAGCCCCCACAGCCGGGCTCCCCGCCCCCGGGGCATCGCCCACCGGCTCGAAAATGTAGGCGTACATGCCCAGGAAGATCGGGATGGCGCTGAGGTAGATGAGGAAGGAGGTGTTCCAGCCGATGACCGTGAGGGCGCCCGAACCCGCGATGACCAGACTGGCGAGCGCCGGCCCGGCCATGCCCTGCAGCATCAGCAGCCGGCGCCGGCCCACCGGCGTGAAGTAGTCGGCGATGAGGGTGTTGACGATGGTGAGGATCGCGGCCTCCGCCACGCCCAGGGCCAGACGGCTGGCGATGATGGCCTTGAGGCTGTCCAGGAAGTAGGGCGCCACCCCCACCGCCCCGTAGAGCAGGGCGGCACCCACCAACAACGGCCGGCGGCCATAGCGGTCGACCAACATGCCGGCGAAGGGCGACAACAGCGCGATGGACAGGCCAGGCGCCGTGACCAGCAGCGTGACCAAGAGCGAGGCGTCGGCCCCGATCTGACCCACCGCCCGGAAATGATCCAGGATGGTGGGCACCGCCGGGGTCAGCGACACGATGGCCAGGATGGGTAGGAAGCCCGCCAGCACCAGGACGACCCCCTGAGCCCATCCGGCTTGGTGCGCTGCCATGGGTCGCGCCGCTGCGGGGTGTGCCGCCGGGGGGGACTGCCCGGAGGAGACCGCCGCCAGCGCGGCCGGCGGTGTCAGGTCAGTTGCCATTCTTGCCCTCCCTTGATGCCGCGCGGGCGACATCCATTGTTGGTTTTTCGCGATGTGTTGAACGGTCAGACATGGAAGGCCCCGGCGCCGGTACCGAGGTGGCGGGGAAGCCGGAGGCTGAAAAGACCGGCCACCAGCAGCGCCGCCGCCGTCAGGGCGGTGGCCCCGCCGAAGGCATTGAGATAGGCGGCGGCCGTGCGCGGGTCCGCCAAACGGAAGAACACCAGGCCGACGAGGGCCACGCCCAAGGCCGAACCCAGTTGCTGCGTGGCGTTGACCACGCCGGCGGCGGCCCCCGCGTGGCGGGGATCGGTTTGCACCAGGGTCAGGGGGGTCAGGGCGGCGGCCACCAGCCCCATGCCAATGCCCGCCGCAAGGAACGCCGCCAGCAGGGGCGGCAGGCCGCCGTTGACGACACCGCCCCCCGCGACACCGCCCCCTACCCCACCCAAGGCGCCCCACAGGGCCGGCAGTGACGCCGCCATGACCAGGCACCCGGCGGTCACCGTGTAGCGGCCGGCGCGCAGGATCAGGCGGCGGCCCAACACGCTGATGCCGATGCTGGCGCCCACGGCGAAGGGCACGTGGATCAGCGCGGCCCCCGTCGGCGTGAAGCCCAGCCCTTCCTGTAGACTCAAGGTCGTCACCAGGAAAAAGCCGCCCATGGCGACCTGGAAGGCGACCAGCACGACCAGGCCGACGCTGAAGGCCCGGTCGCGGAACAGGGCCGGCACCAGCAGGGCGGAGCCGACGCGGCGGATACGCCGCCGCACATGCCAGACGAACAGGGCCAGCAACGGCAGGGTGGCGGCCAGCGACGCCAGGCACCACGCAGGCCAGCCGGAGCCGCGGCCCTGGATCAGCGGCAGGAGCAGGGCGGACAGGGCCACGGCCAACAGCACCGTGCCCATCCAGTCGGCCCGACCCGGGTGGGGGGAGCGCCCGGCGGGCAGCACCGACAGCCCCAGCGCCATCCCCAGCAGACCCACCGGCAGGTTCAGCAGGAAGACCGGTCGCCAGCCCAGGCCGAAAAGGTCGGCGTCAATGAGGAAGCCGCCCAGAATGGGGCCCAGCACCGCCGACAGGCCGCCAAGCACGCCGAACAGGGCCATGACCGCCACCCGCTGGTCAGCCGGGTAGAGGATCTGCGTGAGCGCCAATACCTGCGGCACCATCAGCGCCGCCGACAGGCCCTGCAGCAGCCGCGCGGCCACCAGCGTTTCCGGCCCCGTGGCCAGGCCGCACAGGGCCGAGGCGATGGTGAAGCCAGCGACGCCACCCAGGAAGATTCGGCGATAGCCATAGAGATCGCCCAGGCGGCCGCCCGTGATCAGCAGCACGGCGAACGCCATGGAATAGCCTGCCACCAACCATTGGACCGCCGCTGGTCCGGCACCCAGGCTCTGCCGAATGGCCGGCACCGCCACGTTCACAATCGTGGTGTCCACCAGGTCCATGACGAAGGCGATGGCCACCACCGCCACGGCCAGCAGGCGCCGGCGCGGCGACAAGGCCATCACGGCGGTCAGGGCCGAGGCGGCAGGCGGCGGGGAGACGGGTTCGCTCATCCCGCCCCCATCCGCGCCAGGGGGCCGCCGCTTTTCGGCAAGGAACGGATCCTGAGGCATAGGGTTCAAGCATCCACGGCCAGAATGAATATTCTTATTCTATTTTTTGGTTAAGCTGCCCGCCGCCGGACAGCCATGGTTACAAGGCCCCTGATTTCAGCTTGGACACCGCCGCCTCGCAGGCCCGCGCCGTCAAGGCCATGTAAGTCAGCGACGGGTTCTGGCAGGCGCTGGAGGCCATGGCGGCGCCATCGGTGACGAACAGGTTGGCGACGTCGTGCGCCTGGTTATGGGCGTTCAGGACGGAAGTCCTGGGATCGGCCCCCATGCGGGCGCCCCCCATCTCATGGATGGCGGAACCGCCGGGACCCGGCTGGTCCAAGGCAACCAGCATTCTGCCGCCCGCCGCCGTCAGCATGGCCGTGGCCTCCCGCGCGGCGTCGGCCAACGCGGCGCGCTCATTGTCGCCGTGGCGGAACTCGATGCGTTGCAAGGGCGCGCCGTGCGGGTCGGTCCGCGCCGTGTCCAGGGTGATACGGTTTTCCGCGCGTGGCAGGCTTTCGGCGAAGGCGACGAAGATCATGCGCCACGGGCCGGGGCCACGCAGGCCGTTTTTGAACTCCGCCCCGATACCCGCCTGGTGCCGGCCGCGCACCCAGGCGCTTTGCAGCGCCCCGCCCTGGAAGGAATAGCCCCGGGTGAAGCCCTGGCCGTCCCGGGTTTCCAGGTTGCGGAAGCGCGGCACGATGATGCCGTTGGGCCGGTTGCCGAAGGTGGTGTGAGCCTCGAACCCCGGCATCAGCGCCACGCCGGACAAGGAGGTGGCATGATCCATGATGTAGCGGCCCAGCACGCCACTGCTGTTGGCCAAGCCGTTGGGCTGGTCGGCGGACGCCGAGCGCAACAGCAGGGTGACGCTGTTGAAGGCGCCGGCGCACAGGAAGACCAGGCGTGCGGTGTGGGTGGTCCGCTGCCCCGTCTTCACGTTCTGCACCCGCACGCCGGTGGCGCGGCGGGTGCGGGTGTCGTAATCCACCGCCTCCACCAGGCTGTCGGTCATCAGCGTCAGGTTGCCCGTGGCCTGGGCCGCCGGCAGGGTGCTGCTTTGCGTGCTGAAATAAGCGCCGTAAGAGCAGCCGCGGGCACAGATGGACCGGTATTGGCACAACGCCCGCCCCTCGCGCTCCGCCGTCAGGTTGGCGACACGGCCGATGGTGACGCAGCGGCCGGGGTGGCTGGCGGCCACGGACTGGCGCACATGCGCCTCCACCACGTTCAGCGCCATGGGCGGGGTGAAACGGCCGTCGGGAAGCTGGGGCAAGCCTTCCTTGGCCCCCGACACGCCGATGAAGTCCTCGACATGGTCGTACCAGGGCGCCAGGTCCTTGTAGCGGATGGGCCAATCGGTGCCGTGGCCATCGGCCTTGTTGGCACCGAAATCATAGTCGGACCAGCGATAGCACTGCCGCCCCCAGGTCAGCGAGCGGCCGCCCAGCTGATAGCTGCGGTACCAGGTGAAGGGCTGGTCCTCGGGATGGATGTAGGGGTTCTCGCTGTCATTGACGAAATGGTCTTCCGTCCATTCGTCGAACTCGCGGTTGCCCTTCTGGATGGCGTAATCCTTAGCCCAGCGGGCGGCGTCGCCCAGGCCGCGAAACGGCATTTCCCAGGGCGCCTTGGTCTCGTTGGTGTAGCCGGCGCCATGCTCGATCATGCGCCCGCGTTCCACCATCAGGACCTTCAACCCCTTCTGCGTCAGTTCCTTGGCGGCCCAGCCGCCGGTGATGCCGGAACCGACGACGATGGCGTCGAACTCCGCGGCCTTGGCATCCGTCTTCATGGGCGTGCTCATCCGAAGGCGATCCCCGTCCAGTCGTTGGACCACGCCCGGTCGCCGGCACGGGCGGGCAGGTCCGGGTCCCAGCGGCCGGGCACCAGCTCATATCGCAGTTCCTGCGTGCCGCCGATTTCCGAGGTGTAGTAGCCGGTGACGATCAGGCCCTTGATGGCCTGCCAGGCGGCGCCGGCGGCATCCGGCGCGCGGGTGGCATAGGCCGCGGCGTCCAGCGCCGCCAGCACCCCCACCTGACGGTCGGCCGAAAGCTTCAGGAAGGAAGCGCCAGCGCGGGCATCCAAGTCGGCTGCCACCCGCGCCAGGGTGCCGGCATCGGCGCCGACCAAGCCGTGGTCCAGGGCCACGCCCAAGAAAGCGGCGACGCCGGCCCGGAGGGCGCCGGGCGTGTCGGTATCGGGAATGACCAGATCGCACAGCCGTTCCCGCAAGGCCGGCAGACCGGCGCCGGGCACGGCGGCGGAAGACGCCACCGTTCCGGCCTTGACCTGCGACCAGATCAGGGGGGCCGCGGCGGCAAGGGTCAGGCCGCCCAACAGCACGGCACGGCGGCCGGGCGCCGGCTGGGAATTTTCACGGCATGGGGGCGCTGCGGGGCGCACGTCCTCTTTCACGTTCTGAACCCTCCCGGGAGGGCGCCGGTGGAACGTGATCCCCGGCGCCGCCATCGCCTCTCCCCTTTTTTTCCGGGGCGGCCTTATTCCCGAGAATTAGAACATTAATTCTGAACGGTCAACAGTTGTTCACGCGAACGATATCAAAAAAAATCACCCCAGCCCCCTGGGCCCGTCGCCGGCGCCGACGCTGGCGCCATCCCCGGTTCGGCCCCGGTTCGGCCCCGGGGGGCCATCCCCGTCAGGTGGGTTTATATTTTAGGAAGCACAGCGCCATGAGGCTGATGTCCATCTTCAGTTCGGTCCAGTCCCCCTCCCCCGCCACGTTCATGGCGGAGCCCAGGCCCAGATATCGGGCGTAGGAGGCGTAGGCCATGGCGAAGCAGGCGTGCACCGCCCGTTCCGGTTCCGGATGGTTGATCTCGTTCCGGCGGGACAGCAACAGGGTTTCAAACCGCACCGCCATGCCCTCATGCGAGCGCTTGCCTATTTGCGCGATGACAGGGTCCACCGGCGCGCGCGCCATGAAAGCCCGCAACAAAGGGCTGTTTTCCTTAAGAAACTCACCAAACTCAGCCAGGACGGCGGGCACCAGCCGGTCCAGGCCATAGCCCTGCCAGCGAACGGGATCGGTCACCCGCCGCTCCTTCTCCTCGATCGTCGTGAGCGAGCGGGTCTGCACCGTGCGGATCAGCGCGTCCTTGCTGTCCACCCGGCCGTAGATCGAGCCGATGGAGACACCCGACCGGCGGCTGACTTCGTTCAGGGTGAAATCCTCATACCCCCGCTCCTGCAACAGCGCCGTGGCCGCATCCAGCACCCGTTCAAACGATGCGTGGCTGCGATTCTGCTTGGGCGCGCGCGCCGACGTTTCCATCACCTATTCCCCAACATACGCACAGGATCAAAAAGCATTCCCATCCATCGCCCCATTCTTATTCGCAAGCGCAATCTTTCAGCCCCTTGACGGCGGGCTGTCATCTGACCTACAGAATAATAGAACGATGGTTCTGGTTCTGGATGTCCATGTTAGCACAGGCGTCCGGTTCCCGCGCACGCCAAATCCGGCCCCCTGCCGGCATGGCCTCCCCTTGCCCCATCCATGAAACAACAGCCCGGACACCACCGGGATCGACAGGAGGTTCACCCCCATGCGCTTTTCCGTCTTCCTCGCCGGCCGGTCCCTGGGCCCGCAAGACGACAAGTTCGTCATCGACACGCTGGTGTCCCACGCCAAGGAGGCGGAGGCGTTGGGCTATGACGCCGTGTTCACGCCCGACCATCACTTCACCGGCTATGCCCCCATGGCCAGCGACCCCTTCGTCTTCACCGCCTTCCTGGCTGGGCAACTGAAGCGGGTGCATTTCGGCTTTTCCGTCACCACCGTACCCCTGCACCACCCCGTGCGTTTCGCGGAACGGGTGAATTTGCTGGACCAACTGACCGAGGGACGGCTGCTGGTGGGCATCGGCAGCGGCACCACGCCGGAGGAGATGATCGGCTTCGGCGTGAACTACAAGGAAACCAGCCGCATCGCCCAGGAAAACCTGGATATCGCCGAGGCGCTGTGGGCCAAGACCACCGACGATCCAGCCGTGGAATTCGACACCGGCCACTACAAGGGCCAGGTGGTGCAGCGCATCGTGCCCGCCCCCTACGGCGACAAGCCGCACGCCCCGTTGATGAGCGTGGCGCTGCGCCCCAGCAGCGCCGACCGCGCGGCGAAGGCCGGCTTCCCCGCCTTCATCCCGGCCTTCACCCCACCCCAGATCGGCGGGCGGGAGCCGCTGGCCCATGTCACCAAATACTTCACCTACTACCGCGACGCCTTGTTGGCCGCCGGCCATGCCCCCGACGTGGTGGCCAAGGCCCTGGCCTGGACCACCCACACCTATCAGTGCGTCCATGTCGCCCCGACCGATGCCCAAGCGCGGGAGGAACTGGAGCTGATCCTGAAGTCCTACCAGGCCGCCGTGGATCGCGAGCTGGTCTACAACAAGCGGGCCGAGGCCATCAGTGACGTGAAAATCCATGAGGCGCCCAACGCCCTGTCGGAAGACTGGATCAGCACCTGGTGCCTGTACGGCAGCCCGGACACGGTGGCCGCCCACCTGCGGGACTATGCCGACCTCGGCATCGGCAACGTGCTGATGAGCTTCACCAACGGCCCGTTGACGGCAGAACGGGACCGGCTGGGCCGCGCCTCCATGCGGCTGTTCGCCGAGCAGGTCATGCCGCGTTTCCGGGAGGGCGAGTGATGCCCGCGCCACTCATCGTCGGCATCGGCGGTACCACGCGGCCAGGCTCCAGCGGAGAGAAGGCGGTGCGCGCCGCGCTGGCCCGCGCCGAGCGGACCGGCGCCCGCACGCGGATGTTCGGCGGGGCGGAGCTGGCGGCCCTGCCCCACTTCGCGCCGGAGGACAGCAGCCGCACCCCGGCCCAGCGAGCCCTGGTGGAGGCGGTTCGGACGTGCGACGGCCTAGTCATCGGCACCCCCGGCTATCACGGTGGCGTGTCGGGCCTGGTCAAGAACGCGCTGGACCTGCTGGAAGACCTCAGGGACGACAGCCGCCCCTATTTCGAGGGGCGGGCTGTGGGCTGCGTCGTCACCGCCGCCGGCTGGCAGGCCTGCGGCGTGACCCTGACCGCCCTGCGCGGCATCGTGCATGCCATGCGCGGCTGGCCCACCCCCCTGGGAGTGACCTTCAACACCAGCGGCGGCGGCCTTTTCGGCCCCGACGGCGCCTGCACCGACATGGCGGCGCAGGCCAACCTGGACATGCTGGCGGACCAGGTCACGGGCTTCGCCCGCCGCCAGGCCGCGTGACCCAAGGAACCGGGGAGGATGCCTGTGACATCGGATGCTATCGACGTGTCGGCCCTGACCTTGGACGACAAGGCCCGCCTGACCACGGGCGCGGCCATGTGGTCGACGGCCGCCCTGCCGCAAGCGGGCATCCCCCCGGTCAAGATGGCCGACGGCCCCATGGGCATCGCCAGCGGCCGGGTGGATGAGCGCGACGTCTCAACCCTCACCCCTTGCGGTACCGCGCTCGCGGCCAGCTGGGACCCCGCCCTGGTGCGACGCATCGGCGCCCTGGTGGGTGAGGAGGCGCGGCGCCTGGGGGTGCAGGCCGTGCTGGCGCCCAACCTGAACCTGCCGCGCAGCCCCCTGGCCGGCCGCGCGTTCGAGATGTTCTCCGAGGATCCCTGGTTGACGGGCGAGATGGGCGCCGCCTGGATCGACGGCATCCAGAGCCGTGGGGTGGCCGCCGTCGCCAAGCATCTGGTGTGCAACGACAGCGAAACCGAACGCAACGCCATGGACGCGGTGGTGGACGAGCGCACGCTGCGCGAGGTCTATCTGCTACCGTTCGAGCGGGCGGTGTCCACCGGCGTCTGGGGCATCCTGGCCGCCTATAACCGCGTCAATGGCACCCATTGCGTGGAGCATCCCCTGTTGCTGCGCGACATTGTGAAAGGGGAATGGGGTTTCGACGGCTTCATCGTCTCCGACTGGTTCGGCACCTTGGACACGGACGCCAGCGCCACGGCCGGCCTGGACCTGGAGATGCCGCCCATGACCGGCCGCTTCGGCCCCGCGCTGGCCGCGGCGGTGCGCGAGGGCCGGGTGGCGCCGGCCCGTGTCGATGACGCGGCAGCCCGGGTGGCGCGGCTGGCGGCACGTACCCACACGGGCGCCGTTTCCCCCTATGAGGACGACGCGCCCGCCCTGCTGACCGAGGCCGCCGCCGCCGGCTTCGTGCTGCTGAAGAATGAAGGCGCCCTGCTGCCCCAGGCGCCACGGCCGGGCCTGACCATCGCCGTCATCGGGCCCAACGCGCTGGCCCCCTGCTACCAGGGCGGTACCTTCGCCAAGATCGCCGTGCGGCCCGACGCCCTGGCACCGCTGGACGCGATCCGCGCCCGTTATGGCCAGGACTGCACCGTGCTGTTCGAGCCGGGCGTGGACCCGCAGCCGCGCCTGCCGTCCATGCCCGTCACCGCCCTGGATGGGACAGGGCGCGGCATGACGGTGGAGTATTTCACCGGCCACGACCCGGACCAGCCCCCCAGCCGGACGGAGACGCGCGACACCAACAGCCTGACCTGGTTCCACGGCATGGACGGCGCCCCGCCGCTGGACCGGCCGGGAACGGTGCGGGCCAGCGGCCTGCTGACACCCACCCAAGATGGTCCGCATACCTTCCACGTCGGCGGCACCGGGCCGGTGCGCCTGCTGCTGGACGGGGTGGAGGTCTTCCGCCGCGACGACTCCGTGCGGCCGTCCGATATCATGGGCGTGCTGAAGGCGGGGGAGGCGGACACCGTCACCCAGGCGCTGGTCGCCGGCCAGGCGGTGCGGGTGGTGGTGGAGTTGCGCTACGCCCCCGCCCGCGCCCACGGCCTGTGGTACGGTGTGCGGGGGCCGGACAACCCGGCGGAACTGCTGGAACGCGCGGTGGCCGTGGCATCCCAGGCCGACACCGTCTTCCTGATCGTGGGAGAGACGCAGGACGCCGGCGTGGAAAGCAAGGACCGGCCGGATACGCGGCTGCCCGCCGGGCAGGCCGAGCTTATCCGCCGCGTGGTCGCCGCCAATCCCAACACCGCCGTCCTGGTCAACGTCGCCCACGCCGTGGACCTGTCCTGGGCCGAGGGGGTGCCGGCCCTGATGATCACCTGGTATCCCGGCGAGATGTTCGGACCGGCCATCGCGGCGGTGCTGGCCGGTGACCGGGAGCCAGGGGGCCGCCTGCCCCTGACCTTCGCCGCCCAGGACGGCGACTACCCCGCCTATGACCTGACGCCGGATGAGGACGGCCGGGTGCGCTATGCCGAGGGCTGGCACATCGGCTACCGCCACTTCGCGGCCCAGGACCTGGTCCCCCGCCACTGCCTGGGCGAAGGCCTGGGCTACACCACCTTCGCCTATGGCCATCCGGTGGTGGCCCCCACCGCTGATGGCGGCGTGACGATCATGGTACCAGTCCGCAACACCGGCGCCCGCGCGGGCAAGACCGTGGTGCAGGCCTATGTCACCAGCCCGGAGGAGGACGGCTCATCCCCCATCCCGCGCCTGCGCGCCATCGCCCCCCTGGTTCTGGCACCGGGGGCGGAGGCGACCGCCGTGCTGACCCTGGACGCCCGCGCCTTCAGCCATTGGGATGTCGGGCGCCACGGCTGGCGCACCGCCCTAGGCGGCCACGCCATCAGCGTGGGGCCATCACTGGCAGCGGCCCGCCCGGCGCACCTCTGGCAGGCGCCCTAGGCCTGATACCCACGGCATTTGATCGTGGACCCTCAAATGCGCTCTCAATCGCCAGCGCCGCTGGCACGAGATCGGGGCCCCAGACAGGATGCGTCATACCGCCAGCTTGGCCAGATAGTCGGCGCTGAGCCGCGCCGCCTCCAGCCGGGGCCGGGCGAAAGGGGGTTCCTGCTCGACATAGAAGTGGCTAACGCCGCCAGCATGGGCGGCGGGCAGGATGCGACGCCAATCCAGGGTACCGGCGCCCACCTCCGTCGGGTCCATCTTCAGCCGCGTGTTGGTGGCGGTGCCCGCCTTCACATCCTTCACATGCATCAGGCGGAAGCGGCCGGGATGGGCCTGCAATAGCGCCACCGGATCAAGGCCCGCCGCGGCCACCCAGCCGGCGTCCATTTCCATCTTCACCAGATCCGGATCGGTTTCGGCCAGCAGGATGTCGTAGCCGGTGGCCGTGCCGCCAGCCATAGGGGCGAATTCGGGATTATGGTTGTGGTAGGCCAGTTGCAGCCCGGCTTTCTTCAGGGCCGCCCCTTTCTCGTTGAGGAAGGCGGCCTGGGCCTTCCAGTCATCGACGGTGAACTGCGACGCGACCCGGGCCAGGAAATCACCGAAGCCTTCGCCCGCCTGCAGCCCACCCAGGCGCGCCGGGATGGTGAACATGGGCATGACGATGAACTTCAGCCCGATGGTGTGGGCATCGCGCACCAGCGCGTCCAGGTCGCCGGACAGGCTGGGCGCCGGGCCCCTGCCCTGTGCATTGACATGGGCACTTTCGCACACCAGGCCGGCGGCCTTCAGCGCCACCGCCAAGTCGCCCGCGGTATGGCCGTAAAATCCCGGCAGCTCCACCGCGCGGTAGCCCATGTCCGCCACCGCCGTCAGCGTGCCGGGCAGGTCCTTCTGCGCCAGGTCGCCCAGGGTGTAGAGCTGCAGGCCGATGGGCAGGCCGTTGCCCTTGAAGAAAGGTGTGGGGGCGGCGCTGGATAGCCGCGCCAAGCCCAGGCCGGCCAGGGCGGCGACACCGCCAATGAAGGCGCGGCGGCTGGTTCGTGTCGTGATCATTGGGGTGATCATGGGTATTCCCTTGGCTTGCTTTATAGGCCCAGCAGGGCGCGGTTGCGGGCCGTGTCCACGCCGCTGGCGGCGAAATCGTCGAAGGCGCGTTCCGTCACCCGGATGATGTGGTCGCGGATGAAGGGCGCCCCTTCCTGCGCGCCATCCTCGGGATGCTTCAGCGCGCATTCCCATTCCAGCACAGCCCAGCCGGGATAGTCGTATTGGGCCAACTTGGCGAAGATGGCCCCGAAATCCACCTGCCCGTCCCCCAGGGAGCGGAAGCGGCCCGGCCGCTCCACCCAGGGCAGATAACCGCCGTAGACGCCGGCGCGGCCATCGGGCCGGAACTCCGCGTCCTTCACATGGAAGGCGCGGATGCGGGAATGGTAGCGGTCGATGAAGGCCAGGTAGTCCAGTTGCTGCAGGACGAAATGGCTGGGGTCGTAGAGGATGGTGGCGCGCGGATGGTGGTCCACCCCGTCCAGGAAGCGTTCGAAAGTGGCGCCGTCGAACAGATCCTCCCCGGGATGCAATTCAAAGCAAAGGTCGACGCCGGCGGCATCGAAGGCGTCCAGGATGGGACGCCAGCGCCGGCCCAGCTCGGCGAACGCCTCCTCAACCAATCCGGCGGGGCGCTGCGGCCAGGGGTACATATAGGGCCAGGCCAGGGCGCCGGAGAACGTGGCGTGCGCCGTCAAGCCCAAATTGCGGCTGACGCGGGCCGCCAGCATCAGTTGATTCACCGCCCATTCCCGGCGCGCTGTGCCATTGCCGCGCACCTCCGGCGGGGCGAAGCCATCGAACAGCGCGTCATAGGCGGGATGGACCGCCACCAGTTGGCCCTGCAAGTGGGTCGACAGCTCGGTCACCACCACACCCTTCTCCGCCAGGATGCCGGCGAATTCCTGGGCGTAGTCGACGCTTTCCGCGGCCTTTTCCAGATCCAGCAGGCCGCTTGGCCCCGTGGGCACCTGCACGCCCTGATACCCCAGGGACGACGCCCAGCCGGCCAAGCCACCCACGGTGTCGAAGGGCGGCGTGTCGCCCGCGAACTGGGCCAGGAAAATGCCGGGGCCCTTGATGGTCTTCATGGTTGTTTTCCTTCCCCGAAAAGCGTTGGCCCCGTCACAGATCAACCCAGCCGGCGCCGTTGGCGGCCACGGCGCGGGCGATGAAGGCCATGCCGCGCACCCCGTCCTGGATGGTGGGGACCGCCGTGCCGTCAAGATCGCCCCCGCTGGCGATGATGGCGGCGAAGTCGCGGTAAAGCGTGGCGAAGGCCTCGATGAAGCCCTCGGGATGGCCGGTGGGCAGGCGCGCCGGCCCCCGTCCCGCCGGGCCGAGATAGGGCGATGCCGCATGCAGCGTCTGGGTGGGGCGGTCCAGCCAGTTGAGGGTCAGCACGTCCGGCCGCTCATGGCACCAATCCAACCCGCCCCGTTCACCATAAACCCGCAGGCGCGGGCCGTTGCGATCCCCCGCCGCCACCTGACTGGCCACCAGCACGCCCGGCACGCCATCGCCGAAGCGCAGCAGGATGTTGCAGTCGTCATCCAGCCGGCGGCCGGGCACCACGCTGTTGAGGTCGGCGTTCAGCCGGGTGACCTTCAGGCCGCTGACAAATTCCGCCATGTTGAAGGCGTGGACGCCGATGTCGCCGATGCAGCCGCCCAGGCCGGACCGCGCCGGGTCCGCCCGCCAGGCGGCCTGGGCGTTGTCCGTTTTCTCCACCGCCTCGGACAGCCAGCCTTGGGAATATTCCACCACCACCTTGCGGATGGCGCCCAGGTCGCCACGCCGCACGATCGCCCTCGCCTCCCGCACCAGGGCATAGCCGGTGTAGGTGTAGGTCAGGCCATAGGGACGGCCGGTATCGGCCACCACGCGGGCCAGCTCCTGCGCCTCCTCCAGGGTGGCTGTCGCCGGCTTGTCGCTCAGCACGGGGAAGCCCGCCTCCAGCGCCGCCTTGGCCACCGGGAAGTGCAGATGGTTGGGGGTGACGATGGCCACGAACTGGGCGCCGTCGGGCCGCGCCGCCTCCGCCGCCAGCATTTGGCGATAGTCGCCATAGGCCCGCGCCGGGTCGATGCCATAGCCCCGGGCCGCGGCCGCGGACTTGGCCGCGTCCCGGCTAAAGGCCCCGGCCACAAGGCGGATTCGGCCGTCCAGCTCCGCCGCCATGCGATGCACCGGCCCGATGAAGGAGCCGGGGCCCCCACCCACCATGGCCATACGGATCACGCTGTCGGACATCGCCCCCCCTTTGCGCTCTTTGATGTGCGGCGCGTTTATGAAATCGATTACATCACTCTAACAGCCGGGCCCCGCCCTCGCAACCCTTGCAGGCGGCGCGGATCAAACGCACCCTCCCATCCCATGCCGACCATTCAAGACGTGGCCCGCCGGGCCCATGTTTCCACCGCCACCGTCTCCCGCGTCCTGAGCACCCCCGAGGTGGTCAGTGAGGCGACGCGTGAACGGGTGATGGCCGCCGTCGAAGCCCTGGGCTATGAGCCCAACTACGCCGCCAAGAGCCTGCGCACCCTGCGCACGGCCAAGATCGTCGTGACGGTGCCCGACATCTCCAACCCCTTTTTCTCCAGCGTCATCCGCGGGGCGGAGGAGGCGGCGCAGGGCGCGGGATATTCGGTACTGCTGGGGGATACCCGCCACAGCACTGAGCGGGAGGAGCAGTACGCCGGCATGCTGCGCCGGAAGGAGGCAGACGGCCTGATCTTCCTGGGCCATCGCCTGCCCGACACATTGGCGGAGTTGATCGGCCGCCAGGGCGCCAAGGCGCCGGTGGTCAACGGCTGCGAGTTCAGCCCCGACCTGGGTGTGTCCAGCGCCCACATCGACAACGCCGCCGCCGCGACGGAGGCCATGGATCTGCTGTACGGCCTGGGCCACCGCACCATAGGCGTCATCACCGGCCCGCTGGCCAGCCCCCTCAGCCGCGACCGCCTGGCCGGCGTGTGGACCGCCGCCGCCCGCCACGGCGCGGAAGCGGGACTGCGCATCGCCACCGGCGACTTCTCCGTGGAATCGGGGGAGCGGGAGGCCGAAAGCCTGCTGGCCGCCGCCAAGGAGCCCACGGCCCTGTTCTGCTTCAGCGATGAGATGGCCATGGGCGCCCTGGCCGCCGCGCGCCAGCGGGGCCGCCGCTGCCCGGACGACCTGTCCCTGGTGGGCTTCGATGACATCCGCTTCGCCCGCTATCTGGAACCGGCGCTGACCACGGTCAGCCAGCCCATGGAGGATTTGGGGCGGACGGCGGTGGCCCTGCTGCTGGACATCCTGCGCGGCGGACAGGACGCCCCCCGATCCGTCACCCTGCCGCACCGTCTGGTCGTGCGCGGCAGCACGGGGCTGGCCCGGCGTTAACGGGCGCGGCTAAGCGCCCGCGCCATCCGGGCGGGCATGGCGCAGTGTCACGGACCGCGTCCCTGCCTTGGGTGGAGTGCGGCCGTGAATAAACCCCACTGAGAGACAAAGGAACGGCAAAAGCGCCAAGACGGGCGGGTCTGGCGTGGCGATGCTGGGCGCGGATCCGACTGCCTGGTGAAACCGACGATGACCGCTTTCCCCCGCTGCCTGGCGACAGCCGCCGCCCTGGCGTTCACCGCCGCCCTATCCGTGGCCACGATAACAGTACCCCCGGCGCAGGCCGCGGCACCGCAGGCCCGGACGCAGGCGCCCGGCTTCTATCGCATGATGCTGGGGGATATCGAGGTCACGGCCCTGCTGGACGGCACCCACCCCTTCCCCGTGCATGAGGTGCTGACCGGCATCCCGATGGCGGACGCCGACACGCTGCTGGCCGCCTCGGACCTCGCGGCACCGGTGGAGGGGTCGATCAACGCCTTCCTGATCAATACCGGGACCAAGCTGATCCTGATCGACAGCGGCGCCGGGGTGCTGTACGGCGCGGATGGCGGACACCTGATGGCCAACCTGCGGGCCTCCGGCTATACGCCGGAGCAGGTGGACGAGATCTATCTGACCCACCTGCACCGCGACCATGTGGGCGGTGTGGACCAGGGGGGCCGGATGGCCTTCCCCAACGCCATCATCCGCGTCAACCGCCGCGATGCCGATTTCTGGCTGAATCCGGCCAACAAGGCCAAGGCGCCGGCCTTCCTGGGCCCCATGTTCGATGGCGCCATCGACAGCCTACGCGCCTATGTCGACGCCGGGCGCGTGCAGCCGTTCGACGGCGAGGCGCAGTTGAACCCCGCCATCCAGGCGCTGCCCAGTCCCGGCCACACGCCCGGCCACACCGCCTATCGCGTGCGCAGCCGGGATGGCCAGACGCTGCTGGCCTGGGGTGACATCGTGCATGTCGCGGCCGTGCAGTTCCCGGACCCGGCCGCCACGGTGAAATACGACAGCGACAGCGCGGCGGCGGCGCAGGCCCGCGACCGGCTGATGGCGGAGGCTGTGGCGGAGGGCAGCTGGGTGGCCGCCGCCCACATCACCTTCCCCGGCCTGGGCCACGTCGTCCGCCGCGACGGCCGTTATGTCTGGCTGCCGGCCAATTACACGACCGTGGGATTGACGCAGGCGCGCTGACCCCGACCCGGTCCGTCCGCTCAGCCCATCTGCCTGAGGCGTGTTCAAAACCGGAAAGGGGCATCCAATCCGCGCGGGGGCGTTTCAGGCATCCTGCACGGGTATCCGCCCCCGCCCAAAGAGCATCGCGATGACACCTGCCCCCCACCCCCCGGACACGACGGCCGTACCGCCGGCGCCCGCCTTGACCGGGGCGCTGACCCTGGCCATGGCCGCCGCCTGCGGCATCGCCGTGGCCAACATCTATTACAACCAACCCATGCTGGGCATCCTGGAGCATGAGTTCGCGGGAAGTCCCCTCACCGGCTTTGTGCCGACGGCGACCCAGCTGGGCTACGCCGCCGGCCTGTTGCTGCTGGTGCCCCTGGGCGACCTGGTGGACCGGCGTCGCCTGATCGTGGCGCAACTGCTGACCATTGGCGTGATGCTGGCGCTGGCCGCCGCCGCCCCGTCCGCCGCCTGGCTGGTCGCGGCGTCACTGTTCATCGGCGTGCTGTCCACCGTGGCCCAGCAGATCGTGCCCCTGGCCGCAACGCTGGCGGCACCCCACAAGCGGGGCCACGTCATCGGCATGGTGATGAGCGGCCTGCTGTGCGGCGTGCTGTTCAGCCGCACGCTGGGCGGCTTCGTCGCGACCCACCACGGCTGGCGGTCGATGTTCTGGCTGGCGGTGCCGCTGGCCTGGGCCACCGCCGCGCTGATGGCCGCGACCCTGCCCCGCCACGCGCCGGCCAGCACGCTGCGCTATCGGGAGGCGCTGGCCTCGCTGGTCCATCTGTGGCGACACCGGCCGGCCCTGCGCGCCGCCGCCCTGACCCAGGGTGCCCTGTTCGCCTCCTTCTCCGCCTTCTGGACCGTCCTGGCGCTGCGGCTGGAGCAGCCGGCCTTCAACCTGGGTGCCGACGTGGCCGGCCTGTTCGGCGTCATCGGCGCCGCGGGCGTGGTGGCGGCCCCTATCGCCGGCCGCCTGGCGGACCGGCGGGGCCCGCACGTGGTGGTGGGGCTGGGCACCGTCGTCACCCTGCTGTCGTGGCTGCTATTCGGGTCCTGGGCCAATGTCTGGGCCATGGTGGCCGGGGTGATCATCCTGGATTTCGGCATGCAGGGCGCCCTCGTCTCCAACCAGGCCATCGTCTTCGCCCTGGATCCGCAGGCGCGCAGCCGACTGAACACCGTGTTCATGGGCAGCATGTTCCTGGGGGGCGCCATGGGATCGGCCGCCGCCACCGCCGCGTGGAAGCTGGGACAATGGCCGGCCGTCTGCACCCTGGGCGGCGGCTTGGCCGTCCTGGCCTTCGCCATCCAGGCCATGCTGACCCTGCGCCGCCGCAGGGTGGCCCGGGCGGGGGGCTGAGCGATGGAACCCTTGCGCATCCGCATCGTCGGCGGCTCCGTCGGCGGCTTGTTCGCCGCGGCACTGCTGCGGCAGGACGGGCATGACGTCCGCCTTTATGAACGCTCCACCACCGGTCTGGCCGGCCGGGGCGCCGGGTTGGTCAGCCAGCGGGAACTGTTCACCCTGCTGCGCGCCGTTGGGTGCGACCATGTCGCCCGCATCGGCGTGGTGGCGTTCGAACGCATCTATTTCGATCGCGACGGGGGTATCGCGGAGCGGCACGCCATGCCGCAAACCCAGATCTCCTGGGATCATCTGTTCCGCGTCATGCGATCGAAGGTGGCTGACGACCAATACGTGACCGGCCGCGCCGTGGCGACCGTGACCCAGGGGCCCGACCGCGCCCGCCTGCTGTTCCTGGACGGCGGGGAGGAGGAGGCGGATCTGGTGATCGGCGCCGACGGCCTGGGCTCGGTGGTGCGGCCGGTGGTGACCGGGGCGCCCGCGCCCAACAGCTATGCCGGCTATGTCGCCTGGCGCGGCCTGTTCGCCGAAGAGCAACTGCCGGCGGATGCCGCCATCCTGCGCGACCGCTTCGCCTTCTACATGATGCCGCGGTCCCATGCCCTGGGCTATCTGGTACCGGGGCCGGGCGGCGAAACGACCGTGGGCCAGCGGCGCTATAACTGGGTGTGGTACAGGCCGGTGCCGGCGGCCGCCCTGCCGGCCACGCTGACCGACACGGAAGGGCGGTGCCATCCCCATTCCCTGTCCCCCGGCCAGGTGCGGGCGCCGGCGGTGGCGGCCTTGCGGTCCGATGCCGCCCGCCTCCTGCCCCCGCCCTTCGCCAGCGTGGTGGCGGCGGAGCCCGAGCCCTTCATCCAGGCGATCTTCGATTATGAGGCGCCGGTGATGGCGTCCGGCCGCATCGCCTTGCTGGGCGACGCGGCCTTCGTGGCCCGGCCCCACACCGCCATGGGCGTGGCCAAGGCCGCCGGTGACGCCCTGGCCCTGCGCCGCCATTTGGCGGAGGCGCCGACGGTGGCCGACGCGCTGGCGCTGTACAGCACTGAGCGATGCGCCGCCGGCACGGCCATCACCGCCTATGGTCGCCGCCTGGGAGCGGCGTTGGAGTGAGCGCCATGGACACCGTGACCACACCCGCAATCGACACCAGTGTCAGCGCCAGGCGCTGGCTGCCTCCCCTGCTGCGCACCCTGGCCCTGGGCGGAGCCATCGTCCTGGTCTGGCTGGTGGCCGGGCACTGGGATCGCTGGGTCGGCGACGCACGCCACCAATCGTCCAGCGACGCCTATGTCACCGGCGACCTGACGCCGCTGTCCGCCAAGATTTCGGGTTACGTCCAGACGGTGGCGGTGGACGACTTCCAGACGGTGCATAAGGGCGATCTGATCGCCCAGATCGAACCGTCGGACTACCGCGCCCAGGCCGATCTGGCGGAAGCCGGGCTGACGGCGGCCCAGGCGGCGCTGGCCAACCTGGCCAACCAGCGGGAGGTGCAGCGCGCCCTGATCCAGCAGGCGCAGGCCAGCATCGCCGCCGCCGACGCCGATGTCACCCGCACCCGGCTGGAGGCGGCACGTCAGCGCGACCTGCTGCGCACGGGGATCGCCGGAACGGGGCAGAAGGTGGAGCAGGCCGACGCCGATGCCGCGAAAGCCCTGGCCCAGTCGCAGTTGGCCACCGCCCAGCTGGCGCAGCAGAAGGCCCAGCTGGCGAGCCTGGACGTGCAGGAACGGCAACTGACGGCCCAGGTGCGGGAAGGTCAGGCCCAGCTGGACCTGGCCCGCAACAACCTGGCCTATACCCGCATCGTCGCCCCCGCCGACGGCATGGTGGGCCAGCGCCAGGTGCGTCCGGGACAGTTCGTCAACGTCGGCACCCAAATCATCGGCGTCATGGCCCTGCCCCGGGTGTGGGTCGTGGCCAACTACAAGGAAACCCAGATGACCCATGTGCGGGTGGGTGATCGGGCCACGGTGACGGTGGACGCCTTCCCCGACCTGGTGTTGCACGGCCATGTGGAAAGCTGGTCGCCGGGCACCGGCAGCGTCTTCACCCTGCTGCCACCCGACAACGCCACCGGCAATTTCACCAAGGTGGTGCAGCGCGTGCCGGTGAAGATCGTGCTGGACCCGGTACCCGCCCTGGGGACGCTGGTGCGCCCCGGCATGTCGGTCGTGTCCACCATCGACGTGGACGACAGCAAATGACCGCCGCGGCCGTCCCGCCGGTGCCGCAGCCCCGCCCGATGCTGGTCCCGTGGCCGAGGCTGGACGGCATGCGGGCCTATATCGGCATCCTGGGCGTGCTGTTGGGGGCGTTGGTGTCCACCCTGGGCGCCCGCGCCACCACCTTCGGCCTGGCCGACCTGCGGGGTGGCCTGCATGCCGGCTTCGACGAGGGGGCGTGGATCACCACCGCCTATGGCGTGGGCCAGATGGTGGTGGGCGTGGCCTGCCCCTATCTGGGCATCGTCTTCGGGGCCCGCCGGGTGCTGTTCGCCGGCATCGGCCTGTTCTTCGTGTCCAGCCTGCTGGCGCCGTTGTCGCCCAACCTGACCGCCTATCTGGCCATGCAATTCCTGTCGGGCGTGGGGGGCGGCACCTTCATCCCCCTGACCATCCGCTTCATCGTCCTGAACCTGCCGGTGCGACTGACCCTCTATGGCCTGGCCGCCTATGCCATGAATTCGGAGTTCTCGCAGAACATCGGCGCGGCGCTGGAAGGGTGGTATGCCGAGAACTGGTCCATCGCCTGGCTGAACTGGCAATACTGCCTGGTCCTGCCCGTCATGTTCCTGTGCGTCTGGACCGGCGTCCCGCGGGAGCCGGTGAACACCGACCTGCTGAAACAGCACGACTGGCCCGGGGTGGCCTATGCCGCCGTGGGCTTCGGCCTGCTGTATGCCGGCCTGGACCAGGGCAACCGCCTGGACTGGACACGCAGCGGCCTGGTGGTGGGCCTGCTGGTGGCGGGCGGCCTCGTCACCGCCCTGTTCGCGGTGCGGGAGCTGGTGGTCAGCCGGCGGCCCTTCCTGAACCTGCGCCTGATGCTGCGGGGCAACCTGCTGCTGCTCATGCTGCTGCTGGCCGGCTTCCGCTTCATCATCCTGTCCACCGCCTACATCATCCCCCTCTACCTGCAGGTGGTGCAGAATTTCCGCGAATTGCAGGTGGGCCCGGTGCTGCTGTTCATCGCCGTGCCCCAGTTCGCCCTGATCCTGCCGCTGGCCTGGGTGCTGGCCCGGGTGGACGGGCGCTGGGTGCTGTCCGCCGGCGCCCTGCTGATCGCCATCGCCTGCTGGCAGGCCACGGCCCTGACCAGCCTATGGGCCACCTGGGATTTCCTGCCCTCGCAAGCCTTGCAGGCGGTGGGGCAGTGCCTGGCGCTGACAGCCCTGGTGGTACTGGTGGTGCGCAACATCACCCCGGCCGACGCCATTTCCATCGGCGCGCTGATGCAGACCGCCCGCCTGTTCGGCGGGGAGATCGGCGTCGCATTCATGCAGACCTTCGTCCGTACGCGCGAACAGCTGCATTCCAACCTTCTGGGCCTGCATGTCGACCCGCTGTCCGGGGCCACCGCCGACCGGCTGGCCCGCTATCAGGCGGCCCTGGCCCCGCATATGGACGACCCTGTCGGCGGTGCCGCCCGGCTGCTGGCGAGCCGGGTGGGGCAGCAGGCCTCCGTCCTCGCCTATATCGACGGCTTCGCGGCGGCGGCCGTGGGCGCGCTGGTCTGCATTCTGCTGGCCGCCTGGCTGTGTCCGCCGCCGGCCAAGGCTTGAAGCGATGGCGGGCATGGCCATAGAACTCAGGGAATTACGGGATGATCAAGGCATGCGGGTCGAACGATGAGTGACCAGGGCGTCCGTTACACCTTCGGCAGCTTCACCTTCGACGTGCCGCAGATGACGCTGGCCAAGGCGGGGCAGCCGGTGAAGCTGGGCGGCCGTGCCGCCAACCTGCTGGCCGTGCTGGCCGCCGCCGGGGGCGAGCTGGTGACCCGCGACCGCTTGCTGGCCGAGGTCTGGCCCGGCCAGGCCATCGATGAAAGCGCCGTGCGCGTCCATCTGTCCGGCCTCCGCAAGGCGCTGGGCGACGACGGGCTGGTGGTGAACGAGGCTGGGCGCGGCTATCGCCTGACCCTGCCCGTGGTCCGCACCGCGCCGGCCCAGGTCGCCAGCCAAGCCACCGCGGCGGCCCAGCCCGCGCGCATGGCGCCGGAATCGGCGGCCCCCCGCCCCTTGGTGCGCCTGCTGGGCCGGACGGAGATCGTGGCCAGCCTGGCGGCGGAACTGCCGGAGCGCCGCTTCCTGACCCTGGCGGGCCCCGGGGGCATCGGCAAGACGTCCGTGGCGCTGGCCACGGCGGCGGCGCTGGCGCAGGACATCGCCGTGCGCTTCGTCGACCTCGCCCCCGTGTCCGACGCGGCGTGGGTGGAGGGCACACTGGCCACCGCCCTGGGCCTGCCCGCCTCCGGCGTCGACAGCTTCGCGGCCGTGGCCGCCACCCTGGGCGCCAACCCCAGCCTGCTGCTGCTGGATAATTGCGAGCATCTGGTGGATGCGGTGGCGGAACTGGCGGAGCGATTGCTGCTGGCGGTGCCCAGCCTGCTGATCCTGGCCACCAGCCGGGAACCCCTGCGCGCCGCTGGCGAATGGGTGCACCGCCTGCCGGCCCTGCCCATCCCCGACGACCAGGCCCAGGGCGCGGCGTCCGTCCTGACCTACCCCGCCGCCGCCCTGTTCTTCGAACGGGCGCGGGCCGTGCGGTCGGACTTCACCGTCGACGACGGCAACGCCCAGGACCTGGCCGAGATCTGCCGCCGCCTGGACGGCATTCCCCTGGCCATCGAGCTGGCCGCCGCCCGCGTCGACCTGATGGAACTGCCGGAGCTGGCCAGCCGCCTGCACGACCGGCTGAACCTGCTGACGCGCGGCCGGCGCACCGCCCTGCCCCGCCACCGCACCCTGCGCGCGGCGCTGGACTGGAGCTATGAGCTGCTGGCGCCGGAGGAAAAGGACCTGCTGATCAGCCTGTCGGTCTTCCGCGCCGGGTTCGACCCCGCGGACGCGTGTGGCGTGACCGGCGGACGCGAGATGGCCGTGCTGGATGGCCTGGCCGACCTGGTGGCCAAGTCCCTGGTGGTCAGCAGCCGGGAGGGAGGCGCCACCCGCTACCGCCTGCTGGACACCACCCGTTACTATGGCCATGAGCGCCTGGCCGACACGGGGGCGGAGGGCCGCATCCGCGCCGCCCACGCCCGCCACATGATCTCTCTCTTCACCGACGCGCAGGCGGCATGGGAGGGCAAGGCCCCGCGCGACTGGCTGGCCATCCACAGCCGGCGTATCGACGATATCCGCGGCGCCCTGGACTGGGCGACGGGGGAGGATGGCGACATCGGCCTGGGCTTGGGCCTGATCGTCGCCAGCGCGTCGCTCTGGTTCCACCTGTCGCTGGCCGATGAGTTCCTGGGGCGGGCGGAACGCATCCTGGCGGTGCTGGACCAGGGGGCCCCGGCCGGTGCGGTCGACCAGGCCCAGCGGGTGGAATTGCTGGCCGCCTACGGGCATGCCCTGTGGCACACGCGGGGACCGGTGCCGGAGATGGGCCGGGCGTTCCAACAGGCGTTGAGCATAGCCGAGGATATGGGGGACGAGGGGCTGGCCCGCCGCGCGCTGTGGGGTGTGTGGGCCCACCGCATCCTGGAGGGCGGCTACGCCGAAAGCCTGGCGCTGGCGGAGGCGTTCACCGACCGCATCGGCCCCGACGCCGGCCTGGCCGACCGCCAGACCGCCATGCACATGCGCGCCCTGTCCCACCACTTCATGGGGGACCACCCGCCGGCCCTGGAGCTGCTGCAGGCGGTCATCGCCGCCGACGCCGACCCCGTGCGGGTGAACCACGCCAACCACGCCCAGGTGGACGGCAAGGTGGCGGCGCTGAGCCTGCTGATGCGCCTGCAATGGCTGATGGGCGACATCAACGGCGCCCTGGATCTGGCCCGCCTGTGCGCCGAGGACGCGGTGGGCACGGACCACGCCCTGTCCATCTGCTATGGCCTGGCCATCGGCTGCATCCCCGTGGCCATCGCGGCGGGCGAAGGAGCGCTGGCCGGCGCCTGGATCGACCTGCTGGCCCAGCGCACCACCCGCCACGCCCTGGACCATTGGCACGTCTTTGTCCAGGGTTATGGCGCCGCACTCGGCCGGCCCGGCGCCATAGCCGCCAGCGCCAGCGCCATGCAGGTGGAGATGTTCGCCGTGGCGGGGGCGGCGGAGGCCCGTGCCCGGGTGAAGTCCCGCCCCGCCCCCCTGGCCGGGTGGCATGGCGCCGTGCTGACCGTTTAGCGCTTAACGGTGTGGGGCGTTAAACAACGCTTCACATCGCTTAACTCCCGGTGTGGCGGTCATCTGGCCGAAACTTCCTTCATCGACGGTTCCCCACCGCGGCGCGACGCCCCCCGGGGGAACCTCACCGGATGGAGGATGAGATGACCGCCACTGCCACCTTGGACGCCTTCAACACTCTGGCCGGCCTGCCCCGCGCGGGTGCCGTGCCCGCCGGCCACCTGGCCGCCGCCGCCCGCCTGCTGGAGGAGGCCATGCATGCCGTGGAGCATGACGTGGCCCAGGCCCGCGACCGCATCATCCAGGTGCGGGACCTGTTGCTGCACCGGTCCCCGGAAAAGGCGGCGCCGGAAGCGGTGCGCGGCGGCCTGGCGCCCTGGCAGGCCCGCCGCGTGACCGCCCTGATCGAGCGCCGGCTGGACGGCACACTGTGCAATGAGGACCTGGCGGTCGAGGCCAAGCTCAGCACCAGCCATTTCTGCACCGCCTTCCGCCAGACCTTCGGCATGTCGCCCCACGCCTTCATCATCAGCCGCCGGGTGGAACGTGCCAAGGCGCTGATGCTGGACACCGACGACGCGCTGGCGGAGATCGCCGACGCCTGCGGCTTCGCCGACCAGGCGCATTTCAGCCGCCTCTTCCGCCAGATCACGGGCAGCAGCCCCGCCAGCTGGCGCCGCGCCAACGCCATCGACGTCTCCCTGATCGCCTGACCCCATCGGAACCGTTGCCATGATCCCCGAAGCGTTTTCCCCCTTCCCCATCACCCCGGACCACGGGGCGCGGCTGGACCCGGCCGCGTATTGCCTGACCCTGGATCCCGGCGTGCAGAGCTTCCTGGACCGGGTGGTGGAGGCCGGGCTGCTGCCCTACCGTCCCGGCCTGGAACCGGTGGCGCGGCAGGAGATCGCGGCGCGGCTGCAGGAAAGCGCCGCCCCGGTGGCCGACGCCGTAATCCGGGTGCCGGTGACAGACGGGGACGTGGCGCTTCGCGTCGTTTGGCCACTGGGCGCGGAAGGGAAACGGGTGCCGGTGGTCTTCTACCTGCACGGTGGACTTTGGGCTTTGGGCAGTTGGGCGACACATGGCGGGGCCGCGGCGGCGCTGGCCCTGGCCTGCGACGCCGCCCTGGTGTTCGTGGAGCCCGGATTGGTGCCCGCCCCCCTGGCCTTGAAACATGCCCGCGCCGCCCTGGACTGGGTGCGCGCCAACGGACGGGACCTGGGGCTGGACGTCGCCCGCGTCGCCGTGGCGGGCGACGGCAGCGGCTGCGCCATGGCAGTGTTGCTGGCCGCCGGCCTGCCCCCCAGCAACGGTTTCCGCGCCCAGGTGCTGTTCCATCCCCTGGTGGGCCCCGCCGCGCCGGACGTCCCCGCCACCCCCTGGCTGGACCGCGACGACCTGGCGGCGCTGATCACCCCAGCCTTTCCCGGCCAGCCGGCGTGGGCGGGCCTGTCCCCCCTGGATCTGCCGCCGGACCGCCTGCACCGCCTGCCCCCTACCCTGATCCTGACGGCGGAAGCCGACCTGGCCCGCGACGGTGGGGAGGCGCTGGCCCGCCGCATGATGGCGGCGGACGTGGAAACCAGTGCCGTGCGCCTGATGGGCTGCATCCACGATTTCTTCTGGCTGGACGGGCTGGCGGACACCGCCCCGTCCCGTGCCGCCTTCGCCATGGCCCGCGCCGCCCTGGCCGACGCCTTCCATCGCTGATCCCCCCTCTACCCCCCTCTGGCCCACCCCTAGCAAAGAGTGCCCCGCCATGCCCTCGACCACCCCCGCCCTGCGCGTTCTGCTGGCCTTGGCCGGCACCTGCTGCACCGGTCCCGGCGGCGGCGCCCTGGTGCTGGCCCAGGTCGACTGGCTGGCGCCCCGCCTGCGGGCCTGGGCCGGGAAAAAATGGGGGGCCGAAAAGCGGGGCCTGGTGGGGAAGTGGTTGATCAAGACCGCAAAATTCAGCCAGCCGCCGACCTTTCCTTCAATCCCGGCCGGTTGAGGCTGGCTAGTGTCCCAAAACCATCCCAGACCATGAGGAAATACCATGACCACGCTGACCCTGCGCGACGGCACGGAACTCTATTACAAGGACTGGGGCCAGGGGCAGCCGGTCCTGTTCAGCCACGGCTGGCCGCTGAGCGCCGACATGTGGGAATACCAGATGCTGCACCTGGCCCGGAACGGCTACCGCGCCGTGGCCTTCGACCGCCGCGGTTTCGGCCGCTCCAGCCAGCCCTGGGACGGCTATGATTATGACACCCTGGCCGACGACATCGCCCAGTTGATCGAGCATCTGGACCTGCGGGACCTGGTGCTGGTGGGCTTTTCCATGGGCGGCGGCGACGTCGTGCGCTATCTCACCCGCCACGGCGCGGACCGGGTGGCCAAGCTGGCGCTGGTCAGCGCCGTGACGCCCTTCTTCCTGAAGACCGATGACAATCCCGAGGGCATGCCGGCCGAGGGCTTCGTGGGCGTGCGCGACGCCATCGCCAACGACCGACCCCAGTTCGTGGCCGATTTCAGCACCCTGTATTTCGGCACCAACCGGCCGGGGTCCGCCGTATCGCAAGGCATTCTGGACCAGACGCTGCAAATCGCGGCGCAAGCGTCCATCAAAGCCACCATCGACTGCGTCACCGCCTTTTCCGAAACCGACTTCCGGCGCGAGATGGCGGACATCCGCCTGCCCACGCTGATCATCCACGGCGATGACGACCAGACGGCGCCCATCGGCATCACCGCGGAGGCCAGCGCGCGCCTGATTCCCGGGGCCCAATTGAAGGTCTATCCCGGCGCGCCGCATGCCACCTGCACCACCCACCGGCATCAGGTCAGCGCCGACCTGCTGGCTTTCATCCGCGGCTGAGGCTGCCGTTCCGTTTCGCGGGCGCCGTCGCAGCGTCCAGGGCAACGGCGCCCCCTTGCCCCTCAAATCTTCAAAGCGGCGGCGCCACCAACAAGACCGGGCGCCGCCGGGCGGGAAAGATCGGGGGGCCACACGAAACGGCCCGCACGAACCGGTGAGGAGCAAGCCCCGGCCATGACCCAGAAACGCTACACCATCCAGGCGAACGGTATCCGCCAATACGTGGTGGAGGCGGGCGAGGGCCCGCCCGTCATCCTGCTGCACGGCTTTCCCGAGACCAACTACGCCTGGCGCTTCCAGATTCCCGCCCTGGCCGATCGGTACCGCGTCATCGCCCCCGACCTGCGGGGCTATGGCGAAACCGACAAGCCGGCGGCGGGCTATGACAAGCGCACCATGGCCCGCGACATCGTGGAACTGATGCGGGCGCTGGACATCCCCAAGATCGCCCTGGTGGGCCATGACCGGGGCGCGCGCGTCGCCACCCGCTTCGCCAAGGATCACCCGCACCTGGTGGACCGGCTGGTGGTGATGGACAACGTGCCCACCCGCATCGTGGCCCGCGACCTGAACGCCGCCATCGCCAAGTCCTACTGGTTCTTCCTGTTCCATCTGGTGCCGGATTTGCCGGAGGCCCTGATCGCGGGGCGGGAGCACATCTGGCTGCGCCACTTCTTCTCCGACTGGACCTTCGACCCCGGCACCATCACGGGCGAGGCGTTCGACACCTATGTCCGGGCCTACCAGGCGCCCGGCGCGGTGCGCGGCGCCATGGCCGACTATCGCGCCAACGCGGCGGATTTGGCCCAGGACAAGGCCGACGCCGACACCAAGATCGCCTGCCCCGTCCTGTCCCTGTGGGGCAATGACTTCCACGCCGTGGGCAAGCTGTTCGACATGGCCAAGGTGTGGGCCGAGATGGCCGACGACCTGGTCGCCGTTCCCATCCCCGATTGCGGCCACCTGCCCCAGGAGGAGCGGCCGGAAATAGTGAACACGCTGCTGCTGGATTTCCTGGCCCCCTGGAAGGGCTGACGCCCCGTCCCTTGAACCGACAGGATTAGCCGATGAAACTGGCACGTATTGGCGCGCCGGGCCGAGAGCGGCCTGCCCTGATGGATCCCGCCGGCCGCCTGCGCGACCTTGGCGCCCATATCCCCGACATAACTCCCGCCACCCTTGCCCCGGGTGAACTGGCCCGGTTGAAGGCGCTGGACATCGACAGCCTGCCCCTGGCCGCCGATCAGGCCGCACGCCTGGGCCCGCCCGTGGCCGGCGTGGGCAAGATTATCTGCATCGGCCTGAACTATACCGACCATGCGGCGGAGGTTGGCTTGCCCCTCCCGGTGGAGCCGACGATTTTTCTGAAGGGGTGCCACCCCACCGGCGCCAACGACCCCGTGACACTGCCCAAAGGATCGGAAAAGGGCGATTGGGAGGTCGAGCTGGGCATCGTCATCGGCCAGGGCGGACTGTACATCGAGGAGGCCCGGGCCCTGGAGCACATCGCCGGCTTCTGCCTGGTCAACGACTTGTCGGAACGGTCCTACCAGATGGAAAGGGGCGGCCAGTGGACCAAGGGCAAGAGCTTTCCCGGCTTCGCGCCCATGGGGCCCTGGCTGGTAACCCCGGACGACCTGCCGGGTTACGCCGAGGCGCCGTTGTGGCTGGAGGTTAATGGCCACCGCTGCCAGAACGGCAATACCCGCAACCTGGTTTTCGGCGTGGCCGCCATCGTCAGCTACGTCTCCCGCTTCTTCCAGTTGGAGCCAGGCGACCTCATCGCTACCGGCACGCCTGCCGGCGTGGGCCTGGGGCAGAAGCCGCCCGTGTTCCTGAAAGCCGGCGACGTGGTGACCCTGGGCCTGGATGGCCTGGGCACCCAGCGCCAGGAGATCCGCGCCTGGCCCGCCGGCTGACCCGACCCGGTCAAAGAGCCCGATCAAAGAGGACGACATCATGAGCCGACTGAAAGTCGTGATTTCCGACTATGTCTGGGACAGCGTGGACATGGAGCGCCGCATCCTGGGCCCGGATATCGAGGTGGTGGCCCTGCACACCAAGACGGAAGATGAGTTCCTGGAAGCGGCGGCCGACTGCGACGCCCTGCTGAACACGTATGCCGGGCCCATCACCGCCAAGGCCATGGCCCGCATGGGCCGCTGCAAGATCATCGCCCGCTACGGCATCGGCGTGGACACCATAGACCTGGACGCCGCCACCGACGCCGGCATCATCGTCACCAACAACCCGACCTATTGCGTGGAGGAGGTGGCGGACCACACCGTGGCCTTGCTGCTGAGCGCCGCGCGCAAGACGGCGCTGTTGGATCGCACGGTGCGTGACGGACGCTGGGACGTCATGGCGGCGGCCCCCATGCGGCGGCTGTCCACCCAGACCCTGGGCCTGGTGGGCTTCGGCAACATCGCCCGGCGGGTGGCCACCCGCATGGCCGCGTTCGGCGTTGCCGTGCTGTGGTATGACCCCTTCGTCAAGGCCGGGCAGTTCCAGGCCCCGGGTGAAAAGGTGGATTTCGACACCCTGCTGGCGCGGGCCGACTTTGTTTCCATCCACAGCCCCCTGCTGCCGGAGACGCGCGGACTGTTCAATGACGCGGTGTTCGCCAAGATGCGGCCCGGCGCCATCCTGGTGAACTGCGCCCGGGGCGCGGTGGTGGATCAGGACTCCCTTGTCCGTGCGCTGGACTCGGGCCGCCTGGCCGGCGCCGCCCTGGATACCACGGTGCCGGAGCCGCTGCCGGCGGACCACCCCTTGCGGAACCGCGACACCGTCATCCTGAACCCCCACGCCGCCTGGTATTCGGTCGAAGCCTTCGCCGAACTGCAAAGCGGCGCGCCGGGTGAGGTGGCACGCGCGCTGCGAGGCGAGATGCCGCTGCACGTCGTCAACCGCAAGGTCCTGGGCCGGTCGCGCGCGGGCCTGTAACCAACCGACGCCCCGGTGGAACCCATGCCACCGGGGTCCCGTTTGCCCCCTGATCCAGATCCCTGCCCTCATGAGGAGACCGCCGTCCATGTCCATGACCGTAGCCGATCAATTCGCCGCCACGCTGGCCGCCGCCGGCGTCAAACGCATCTATGGGGTCGTGGGCGACAGCCTGAACGGCCTGACGGACGCGCTGCGCCGGCGCGGCGATATCGAGTGGATCGCCGTCCGGCATGAGGAGGTGGCGGCCTTCGCCGCCAGCGCCGACGCGCACCTGACGGGCACCATCGCCGTCTGCGCCGGCAGCTGCGGCCCCGGCAACCTGCACCTGATCAACGGGCTGTTCGACTGTCATCGCTCGCGCGTGCCGGTGCTGGCCATCGCGGCCCACATCCCCTCGCCCGAGATCGGGTCCGGCTATTTCCAGGAAACCCATCCCCAGGACCTGTTCCGGGAATGCAGCCATTATTGCGAGCTGGTGTCCGACCCGTCGCAGATGCCGCGCAGCCTGGAGATCGCGCTGCGGACCGCCATCGGGGAGCACGGCGTGTCCGTCATCGTCATCCCCGGCGACGTCGCCTTGAAAGAGGCCGCGACCGACGCGCCGCTGAAGCCCGCCGGCCTGGTGCCGAAGCCGCCCGTGGTGGTGCCGGGGGACGAGCAGTTGGCCGCGCTGGCCGACCTGCTGAACGCCAGCCCCCGCGTCACGCTGCTGTGCGGGTCCGGCTGCGCCGGGGCGCACGAGGCGGTGGTGGCCCTGGCGGAAACGCTGAAGGCGCCCATCGTCCATGCCCTGAAGGGCAAGGAGCATGTGGAGTACGACAACCCCCATGACGTGGGCATGACCGGCCTGATCGGCTTTTCCTCCGGCTATTACGCCATGCTGGATACCGACATGCTGCTGATGCTGGGCACGGATTTCCCGTACCGCCAGTTCTACCCGAAGGGGGCGGACGTGACGGTGGCCCAGGTCGATATCCGGCCGGGCCAGCTGGGCCGCCGGGCGCCGCTGGACCTGGGCGTGGTGGGCGACGTCGGCGCCACCCTGCGCGCCCTGCTGCCCCGCCTGACGCCCCGGACGGACGGCGCGCACCTGGACAAGGCGCTGCGCCATTACCGCCGCACGCGCGCCGAGCTGGACGCCCTGGCGGCACCGGACCGCAGCGAAGGCATGATCCATCCGCAGCAGGTGGCCAAGGCGGTCAGCGACCTGGCGGCGGAGGACGCGATCTTCACCTTCGACGTGGGCCTGCCCACGGTTTGGGCGGCGCGCTATCTGGCCATGAACGGCCGGCGGCGGCTGATCGGCTCGCTCTGGCACGGGTCCATGGCCAACGCCATGCCCATGGCGCTGGGTGCGCAGGCGGCCTTCCCCGGGCGGCAGGTGGTATCGCTGTCGGGCGACGGCGGCTTCACCATGCTGATGGGCGATTTGCTGACCTTCAAGCAGCGGGGCTTGCCGGCCAAGATCATCGTCTTCAACAACGGCGCCCTGGGCTTCATCGAGGTGGAGCAGAAGTCCACCGGCTTCCTGCCCTTCGGCACCGGCCTGGACAATCCCAACTTCGCCGCCCTGGCGGAGGCCGTGGGCATCAAGGGCATCCGCCTGGAACGGCCCTATGAGGTGGAGCCGGGGCTGCGCGAGGCCTTCGCCCATGACGGCCCCGTGCTGGTGGACGCGGTGGTCGCCCGCACGGAGCTGCCCATCCCGCCCGCCATCAACGCCCAGATGGCCAAGGGCTTCACCCTGTACATGCTGAAGGCGGTGATGAGCGGCCGGGGCGACGAGCTGGTGGACCTGGCCAAGACCAACCTCTGGCACTGACCCATCGGGGAACACCGGGACCGCCGGGCGGGCGTCCGGGCCACCATCGTAGAATGCCCCCGGGCGCCCGCCTGTGGCACCTTGCCTCCTGACCGGGTCCCCCACCCCGGCGCGAGGAGGCAAGGATGCACGACCGTCATGATCCCGAAGACGCCGCCGAAACGGACACGGCCAAAGCCGGTTTCGTCCGCGTACGCGGCGCGCGGGAGCACAATCTGAAGACTGTCGACGTGGACATCCCGCGCGACGCTTTGGTGGTGTTCACCGGTGTCTCCGGCTCGGGCAAATCCTCCCTGGCGTTCAGCACCCTGTATGCCGAGGCGCAGCGCCGTTACCTGGAATCGGTGTCGCCCTACGCCCGCCGGCTGTTCCACCAGATGAGCGTGCCGGACGTCGACGCCATCGAAGGGCTGCCGCCGGCCGTGGCGTTGCAGCAGCAGCGCGGGTCGCCCACTGCCCGCTCCTCCGTCGGCAGTGTCACCACCCTGTCCAACCTTCTGCGCATGCTGTATTCGCGCGCCGGCGACTATCCGCCGGGCCAAGCGCTGTTGGAGGCGGAGGCATTCTCCGCCAACACGCCTGAGGGGGCCTGCCCCACCTGCCATGGCTTGGGCCGGGTGCATGAGGTGACGGAGGCATCCATGGTGCCCGATCCGTCGCTGACCATCCGGGAGCGGGCGGTGGCGGCCTGGCCCACCGCCTGGGGCGGGCAGAACCTGCGCGACATCCTGATCACCCTGGGCATCGACGTCGACACGCCCTGGCGCGACCTGCCGCAAGAAACGCGCGACTGGATCCTGTTCACCGAGGAACAGCCGGAGGTGCCGGTCTATCCCGGCTTCACCGCCGCCGAGGTGCGGGAAGCGATCCGCCGAAAGCTGCCGCCCAACTACATGGGCACCTTCTCCAGCGCCCGCCGCCACGTCCTGCACAGCTTCGCCACCACGCACAGCGCGATGATGAAAAAGCGGGCGGCCAGCTTCATGGTCAGCAGCCCTTGCCCCACCTGCGCCGGCAAGCGGCTGCGCCCGGAATCGCTGTCCGTGACCTTCCAGGGGCTGGACATCGCGGCCATGGGCCAACTGCCGCTGAAGCGCATCGCGTCCCTGTTCGCCGCCTATGCCGACGACGGGTCGGAACGGCTGCGGGACCTGCGCCGGGCGCGGCCGGAAACAGCCATCGTCATCACCCGTATCGCCGCCGACCTGTGCCGGCGCCTGGCCGTGCTGCTGGATTTGGGCCTGGGCTATCTGACGCTGGAGCGCAGCACGCCCACCTTGTCACCGGGGGAATTGCAGCGTCTGCGGCTGGCGACGCAGGTCGTCTCCAACCTGTTCGGCGTGGTCTATGTGATGGATGAGCCGTCGGCGGGCCTGCACCCGGCCGACACCCAGGCGCTGCTGCGCGCGCTGGATGGGTTGAAGGCGGTGGGCAATTCCCTGTTCGTGGTCGAGCATGACCTGGACGTGGTGCGCCACGCCGACTGGATCGTCGATGTCGGCCCCGCGGCGGGGGAGGGCGGCGGCCAAATCCTTTACAGCGGTCCGCCGGAGGGCTTGCGCGCCGTCGCGGCCTCAGAAACCGCCCGCCATCTGTTCGCGGCGGACCACCGCCCCCGGCCGGCGCGGCGCGAACCGGCGGGTTGGCTGCGCCTGGCAGGCGTGACGCGCAACAACCTGAAGGCCCTGGATTGCGCCTTTCCCCTGGGCTGCCTGACCACCGTCACCGGCATTTCCGGCTCCGGCAAGTCCAGCCTGGTCAGCCAGGCGCTGGTGGAACTGGTGACCAAGGCCTTGGGGGCGCCCGTGGCGGTGGAGGAGGAGCCCGCCGACGCCGAAGCCCTGCTGGAGCAGGAGCCGGCGGCGGAGACCGAGGGCCGGATCGAGGGGGGGCTTTCCGGAATCAAGCGGCTGATCCGCGTGGACCAGAAGCCCATCGGCCGCACCCCCCGGTCCAACCTGGCGACCTATACCGGCCTGCTGGACCACGTGCGGGCGTTGTTCGCCGACACGCCGGAGGCCAAGCGGCGGCGCTATGACGCCGGCCGCTTCTCCTTCAACGTGGCCAAGGGGCGCTGCCCCCGCTGCGAGGGCGAGGGCTTCGTCATGGTGGAACTGCTGTTCCTGCCCAGCGTCTACGCCCCCTGTCCCGTCTGTCACGGCAGCCGCTACAACGCCCAGACGCTGGAGATCACCTATCGCGGCAAGACCATCGCCGATGTCCTGGGCCTGACGGTGGCGGCGGCCAGCGACTTCTTCCATGACGTACCCGCCGTGCGCCGGTCCCTGACCGTGCTGCGGGAGGTGGGACTGGATTACCTGCGCCTGGGCCAGCCGGCCACGGAGTTTTCCGGCGGGGAAGCGCAACGCATCAAGCTGGCGACGGAGTTGCAGCGGGCGCAGCGAGGCGGAGCGCTCTACGTGCTGGATGAGCCGACCACCGGCCTGCACCCCAGCGACGTGGACCGGCTGCTGGCCCAGTTGGACGCCCTGGTGACCGCCGGCAACACGGTGGTGGTGGTCGATCACGACATGGGGGTGGCGGCAGCCAGCGACTGGGTGATCGACATCGGCCCCGGTGCCGGGGACGAGGGTGGGCGCGTGGTGGCGGCTGGGCCGCCGGACCTGGTGGCCGCCTGCCCCGACAGCCGCACGGCGCGCCACTTGCGGCCCTTCCTGCCGCTGGGTTAGGGAAAGCGGCCCCATCCCCTGCGCAGACTGGATGCCGATGCCCGCCCTGCCCTGGATTTTACTGGCGATGGCCACCGCCGCCGCCTGGACGGACCGCTTCCGCCCCTGGGTGCCAACATTGCTGGGCGGGACCATCGCGGTGGCGGCCGCGAACGGCCTGCTGGGCTGGCCCGCGGGCCTGGCCCTGGGTCTGCTGGCCGTTATGGCCTGGGCGGTGCGCGAAAACCGGCCCACTGTTGTGCGACGGGTGGGCCACGGACTGTTCCTGGTGCTGGCCGTGGCCCTGTCCGCCCATCTGTGGCCCGGCTTTCACAACCCGCGCGTCATGGGGCCGGCCCCCATTACCCCGGATGCGGTGCCCTTCACCCTGTACCTGAACCTGGACAAGCCCTTGGTGGGGCTCTGGCTGCTGGCCTTCGTGCCGGCGGTGCGGGCCTTGCGCCCGCCAGGCCGGACATTGGCCGTAGCGGCGGTCGCCTGGTTGGCCACGTCGGCCGCCTGCCTGGCCGCCGCCCTGATCCTGGGCATCGTGGCCTGGGCGCCGAAATGGCCGGCCGGTACCGGCCTGTGGCTGCTGGACAACCTGACCTTCGTGGCGGTGGCGGAGGAGGCCCTGTTCCGGGGCTACATCCAAGCAGGCCTGGCGCGGTGTCTGCGCCACCGGCGCTGGGGTGAGCCCCTGGCCCTGGTGGCGGCGTCCGCCCTGTTCGGCCTGGCCCATGCGGGCGGGGGGCTGCCCTGGGTCATCCTGGGGGGCGTTGCCGGCATCGGTTATGGCCTGGCCTATCGCCACGGCGGGTTGCCGGCGGCCATCCTGGCCCATGTCGGCCTGAACGCGACGCACTTTTTCCTGTTCACCTATCCCATGCTGCGCCCCGCCGCATAACCCTTGAAGCAGGGTGCTGGACAATGTCGAGATTGATATATAGATATACTTTTTAAATTGCGAGAAATCAGGGGGATGGGCGATGGCTTTGGTACGGCGCGCATATGTGGACGGGCCCTGTGGGCAGATGCATGTGCGGCAGGCCAAGCCACAGGATGACCAGGGCAAGCACGCGCCGCTGCTGTGCATCCATATGAGTCCCATGTCCAGCCGAACCTTCCAGGCCCTGTTGGGCGACCTGGGGGACGACCGGCACGCCATCGCCTTCGACACGCCCGGCTTCGGCCAATCGGACCCGCCGGACGCGCCCCCCAGCATCGCCGACTATGCCCGTTTCCTGGACGCGGGCCTGACGGCCCTGGGCGTCACCACGCCGGTGGATGTCTTCGGTTATCACACCGGCGCCATGATCGGCGTGGAGATGGCGCTGCTGTCGCCCACGCGGGTGCGGCGCCTGGTGACGGTGTCGGCACCGGTTTTCACCGATGAGGACAGGCGGCAGTTCGAGACTTATTACCACGGGCTGAGCGTCACGGCGGACGGCAGCCACGTGCTAGCCCGGTGGAAGAGCTTCCTTTACCACCACCTGCGGCCGGGCGTGACACTGGAGCATGTGGCGGAAGCATTCCCCGAGGCGCTGATCGCCGGACGCAAGGGGGAATGGGGACACAGCGCCGCCTTCGCCTATGACCTGGGCGGCCGCATGCCCTTGGTTCAGCAACCCTTCCTGATCCTGAACACGGGCGACGACCTGGATCTCTACACCCGACGGGCAGAGGGCCTGGCCCCCAGCAGCCGCATTTTGGAGGTGCCAGGCTGGGGGCACGGGTTCCTGGATCAGCACACGGCCGACGCCGCCGGACTGTTGCGCGCCTTTCTCAACGCCGGCGACGGCATGCCCGCTCCCAACGATGGCGTAAAGCCCCCGGCATCCGCGCTGGGCCCGCGCTATCCCGAGAGGCCGGGGGCCTTCGCCCCACGGTAATGGTTCGTGGAAAATTTACGAACCGGAATCCTTTCACGGCCACAGACATGAATAACCGACAAAAACCCCCTGCCAAAGGGCCATAAACTCACTTTATTCAAAATAAAACTTGGAAATACACAGTAAAACTGTAGAGCGGAAGGCCTTTGGCCCTCCCCCGAATCAGCTTGCGCGACCGCGATCGGACCCAGGTCTGCCCACCTAATGGACAGCCGGAGAGCTTCGCTTGAGACGTTCCGCGCCAAACCCAATCATTCAAAAAACAAAGTCAATCAGCCCTTCGATGTGGCCCCGTGATCTTGGACGGGACTGGGGGGCTGTCCGCACCTTCTTGCAAGGGGCGGCAATCACACTGGGGAAGCCGGCACTCGCAATGACGAGGCCAAATCTGGGAGAAGAAGATGTCTGTCTTGAGGATTGAGGGTATTTGGGGGGTCTCTCGGATTCCGCTGCTGGCCGCGATCGGGGTGATCATGGCGGCCACGTCGGCCGTCGCCGTCGAAGCGCCAAGCGACAAGAAGAATAAAGATGACGCGATGGAGCTGGATGAGATTGTCGTCACCGCGCGGAAGCGCGAGGAAGACATCCTGAAGACCCCCGTCTCGGTGGCCGCCGTCACCGGCGCCGAAATCGACCAGAAGGGCATCGTCTCCCTGAACAACCTGGCGGACCAGACGCCCGGCCTGAACATCAACAACAACTTCTCCGGCCGGTCCGACCGGTCGTTCCAGCAGATCATCCTGCGCGGCTTCACCCCGGCCACCACCGACACCACGCCGGTCGCCACCTTCATCGATGGCGTGCCCGTGTCGTCGGCCACCGCGGTGATGAGCGTGTCGAACCCCGAGCGCGTCGAACTGCTGCGGGGTCCGCAGTCCGCCTATTTCGGCCGCAATGCCTTCGCCGGCGCCCTGAACGTGGTGAACAAGCTGCCGGGCAACGACTATGGCGGCAGCGTCACCGCCATGGTGGGCACGCGCAACAACCGCCGCCTTCAGGCGGAAGTGGACGGCCCCATCGTCGATGACAAAGTGGGATTCCGCATCGGCGCCGACCATTATTCCAAGGACGGTTCCTACAAGAACGCCGCCAACCCGAGCCAGACCCTGGGTGACCAGTCATCCACCAGCGGCAACGCGCTGCTGACCGTGAAGCCGACGGAAAACCTGTCGATCAAGGCCTTCGGCCTGATCTCGCACGACGATGACGGCCCGGCCGCCATGGGTCTGCTGAGTGCGCGCCAGGTGAAGGACTCCAGCGGTAACATCGTGGTCCCCAACCTCAGCAACTGCACGGTCAACGGCAGCCCCTTCATCTGCGGCACCACCCCGTCGCTGCCCTCGGGCTCGCCCGCCGCCAACACCATCACCGACGCCTATGTGCGCAAGGCCCTGGCGGTGTCCACCAACCGCATCATCAGCCCCGGCGACGCCGCGCAGAAATACGGCCTGGTCCGCGATTACAAGCATGGCCACCTGACGGTCGATTACGAAATTCCGGACACCGGTTTCACCGTCAGCTCGCTGACCGGCTACAATCATGAGCAGTGGAGTTCGGTTTCCGACATCATCAACTATGACGGCTCCGGCATCGCCAACCCCACCTACACCACCACCAACGGCCAGCGCAGCACCTACAGCTCCGCCTACCTGGTTGAGAGCGTGACCGAGGACTGGTCGCAGGAAGTGCGTCTCAGCTATGACAACGGCGGGGCTTTCCGCGGCGTCGCCGGCTTCAGCTACCTGGACAGCACGTCCCTGCGCACCACCGACTCCCTGGACACCATCATCGCCAACAACCGCGTCACGCCGTCCGGCAAGTCCGAGACGGAGACGTTGAGCGGTTTCTTCGGCCTGACCTACGACATCACCAGCAAGCTGACGGTCAGCGCCGAAGGCCGCTATCAGGTGGACAAGCTGTATTCTTACATCGCCTCCACCGGGAACCAGACCATCACCGACAGCACGTTCCTGCCGGCCGGCACCTACAAGGCCGGCTCCCTGCTGGGCAGCCGCGACTTCAATAACTTCCTGCCGCGCTTCATCGTCCAGTACCAATGGACCGACGACCTGATGACCTATGCCTCGGTGGCCAAGGGTGTGAACACCGCGGCGCTGAACACCGTGGTCGCCAGCTATTCCGGTCAGACGGCGGCCGTCGCCAAGAGCCTGGGCATCGACCTGTTCGTGAAGCCGGAAAAGGTCACGACCTATGAACTGGGCATCAAGGGCAAGGCGCTGGAAGGTGCCATGAACTTCACCGCCGCCGGCTATTATTCCCAGTGGCGCGACCAGTTGAACCAGGTCATCCAGACCTTCGTTCTCAACGGCGGCGGCTTCGGCAGCGTGTTCGGCACCATCAACGCCGGCAGCACCGACATGAAGGGCTTGGAGTTGCAGGCCAATTACCGCCTGAACCACATGATCACCTTCAACGCCGGCGGCGCCTACACCGATACGGACGTGCAAGAGTACAAGGCACCCCTGGTCACCAACTACAGCGGCATCACCAACTTCAAGGGCAAGCAATTGCCCCTGACCTCCAAATACTCCGCCACCACGGGCGTCATGTTCAACGGCAGCCTGAAAAGCTGGGGCGACGCCACCTGGTTCAGCCGCGTGGACTATATCTACAAGTCCGGCTTCTGGACCGACGTCGCCAACATCCTGAAGACCGAGGACGCGCACGTCGTCAACTTCCGCACGGGCATCACCAAGGGCCCGGTGTCGGTCGACTTCTTCGTGAACAACCTGTTCGACAACACCAGCTATGTGTCGGCCTCCGACAACATCCTGTTCAGCCCCGGCTCGACCAACTACAACTACTCCACGATCCAGGTCGGCCTGCGTGAGCGCCGGACCCTGGGCCTGCAGATGAAATACAAGTTCTGATCAAGCTGTAAGGGGCGCATGCGGACCACCCGCGTGCGCCTTTTTTCTTGGCGACTTTTTCACCTATGGCTCTTATCGAATGACGGAGCGATGATGCGTCGAGTTATTCCGTTTATCACTTATTCCCTATTGCTTTCCATTTCCGCTGGCGCGGCCGCAGCCGCGCTGCCAGCGTGCGAGGAACGGTCCTTCATGCAGCCGCCGCTGTTCTACCCGTCGGTGGAACCGCAGGCCGACGGGCGTGTCACCTTCCGCCTGTGCGCCACGGGAGTGCGCGAGGCGCGCGTCTTCGCCGGCGAGGTGAACGGCGTGCCCACCGGCCTGGACGGCACGCCGCCCGGCCTGACCATGGCCCAGGATGAGCAAGGCTACTGGTCGGCGACGACGTCGGCACCGGTGGCGCCGGGCGTCTACACCTACGCGTTCAAGGTCGATGGCCTGCGGGTCGCCGATCCGCAAGGCGTGCGCTTCGCCGAAGGCTTCGGCGGTCCGCAGTCCGTCTTCGAGATCGCCGGGCCCGACGTGGCCAACCAGCTGTACAAGGCCGACGTGGCCCACGGCCTGGTGTCGGTCCTGGACTATCAATCGTCCAGCCTGGGCCTGCGCCGCCGCGCCCATGTCTACACCCCGCCGGGCTATGAGGCGGGTGGCAAGGAGCGTTACCCCGTCCTGTACCTGGTCCATGGCTACAGCGACAGCGACGACGCCTGGACGGCCAAGGGCAACGCCAACCTGATCCTCGACAACCTGATCGCGGCCGGCAAGGTGAAGCCGATGATCGTGGTGATGCCGCAGGGCCATACGCCCATGCGGGAGGGCGTCCAGGGAATGGAGAACACCGACTTCGGCGCGGACCTGCTCAAGGATCTGGTGCCCTATGTCGACGCGCATTTCCGCACGGTGGCCAAGCCGGAGGCGCGGGCCATGGCCGGCCTGTCCATGGGCGGCGCCCACACCATCCAGTTCGGGCTGCCCCATCCGGAGATTTTCGGATCCATCGGCGTGTTCAGCATCGGCCTGTTCGGGGACGACCAGGTGGCGCGCTACCTGGCGGCCAACGATACCAAGCTGAAGGCGCGGGCCAAGACGTCTGGCCTGGTCTACTACGCCGTGGGCAAGAGCGACCCCGTCTTCAGCGGCGTGGCGCCCACGCGCAAGGTGCTGGATCAGTACGGGATCAAGTACGTCTACAATGAAAGCGCCGGGGGCCACACCTGGATCAACTGGCGGGCCTACCTGGAAGATTTCACCCCGCGCCTGTTCCGCTGAGGCGGGCTGGTGTAACGGGGCCAACGCCGCCCGGGGGTCGCCCCCCAGGCGGCGTTTTTTCGTCAGCGCATCAGCGTGCCGAGGAAGGCGAGGGCGTCGCCCTCCCCCACAACGTCGGCGTACTTGGCGTTCATGTCGAACAGGTTGGCGTCGTGCGGGGCCTGGTGGCGGTCACCGCAGGCCTCGGCGATCACCGCCGTGCGGAAGCCGTGGGACATGGCATCGACACAGGTGGCGCGCACGCAGCCGCTGGTCGTCAGTCCGGTCAGCAGGACGCTGTCCACGCCCAAAGCCGTCAGGGTCGAGGCCAGGGAGGTGCCGAAGAAGGCGCTGGGATACTGCTTGCTGACCACCAGCTCGTCTTCCTCCGGCACCAGCCCGGCCGGCCAGCCCCCCATGGGATTGCCCTTCAGGAAGTAGCGCAGCGGGGCGGCCTTCTCATAGAAGCGGCCACCGTCAATGGCGGTTGGGTGATACACGACGTTGGTCAGGATGACCGGCACCCCCACCGCCCGCGCCGCGGCCCGCACCCGCAGGGCAGAGGCCAGCGCATCCTCCACGCCCGCGTAAAGATCGCAGGCGGGGTCGAAATAGCCCTGGCAGAAGTCGATCATGATCAGCGCGGGGCGTGCCCCGAACCCGACCCGCGTGCCGTAGGCGCGGGCGTAATTTGCGGCCAAATCGTCAGTCATGCGTCGGTCTCCGCGTCAAACAGCCAGGGCTGCAGCCGCCGGTGGCGGCCCTCGAATGTCTCAATGTCGGCGCCGTGGGCGTTCAGCAGGGTCGCCGTCTCGTCCCAGCCGTTCAGCAGGGCGCGCCGGCGTTCCGGGTCGATGGTGAACGGCAACGGGGCCTTCCCCGCGACCGTCACCGCCTGCGCCTCCAGATCCACCTCGAACGCCCTGGCCTCAACGGCGTCAGCGCTCAAGGCCGCCACCTGCTCGGGCGGCAGGGTGATGGGCAGGACGCCGTTGCGGTGGCAGTTCGCCTGGAAAATCTCTCCGAAGCTGGGGGCGATGACGCAGCGGATGCCGCGCCCCAGCAGGGCCCACACCGCCTGTTCGCGGCTGGACCCCGACCCGAAGTTCGCGCCCGCCACCAGGATGGGCGCCTCCCGCCAGGCGGGCTGGTTGAAGACGAAGTCCGCCACCTCGCTGCCATCGGCATGGAAGCGCCGGTCATGGAAGGCGTAGGGGCCCAGGCCCAGGCGGGCCGTGATCAGCAGGAAGCGCGCGGGATAGATGATGTCGGTGTCGACATTCTCTTCCGGCAGCGCGGCGGCCGCCCCGGCCACACGGACAAAGGGCTGGATCATCGCATTTCCTCCACGGGGCCCGTCGCCGGCATCGCCGTCAACGCGCGCACGTCCGTCAGCTTGCCGGTCACGGCGGCGGCGGCGGCCATGGCCGGGCTCATCAGATGGGTGCGGCCGCCGGGACCCTGCCGCCCCTCGAAATTGCGGTTGGACGTGCTGGCGCAGCGCTCACCGGCGGCCAGGCGATCGTCGTTCATGGCGACGCACATGGAACACCCCGCGTGGCGCCATTCGAAGCCCGCCGCCCGGAACACGGCGTCCAGACCCTCCGCCTCCGCCTGGTGCTTGGTGGCGGTGGAACCGGGCACGACGATGGCACGCACCCCGGACGCCACCCGGCGTCCGCGCGCCACAGCGGCGGCGGCGCGCAAATCCTCGATACGGCCATTGGTGCAGGACCCGATGAATACCCGCTGGATGGGAATGTCGGTCAGGGGCGTGCCCGGTCGCAGGTCCATATAGGCCAGCGCCTTTTCCGCGTGGCGGCGGGCGCTGTCCTCGCCCAGCGTCGCCGGCTCGGGAATGGACGCGGTGATGGGGGCGGCCTCATCCGGGCTGGTGCCCCAGCTGACGTGCGGCGCCAGGTGGGACACGTCCATCGTCACCACCCGGTCGAACACCGCGTCCGGGTCGGAGCGCAGGCCCCGCCAGTAGGCGACCGCCTGGTCCCAGCGGGGCCCCTTGGGCGCCAGGGGACGCCCTTTCAAATAGGCGAAGGTCACCTCGTCAGGCGCCACCAGGCCGACGCGGCCGCCAGCCTCGATGGTCATGTTGCACAGGGTCATGCGGGCGGCCATGGACATGGCCTCGACCGCCGGGCCGGCATATTCCACCGCATGGCCGCTGGCGCCCAGGGCCCCGATGCGGGCGATGACGGCCAGGGCGATGTCCTTGGCCGTGACCAGCGGATGCGCCTGGCCGACCAGGTCCACCCGCAGGGTCCGCGCCCGCCGCTGCTTCAGGCATTGGGCCGCCATCACCGTGCCGCACTCGCTGGCGCCGATGCCGAAGGCCAGGGCGCCAAAGGCACCGTGGGTGGTGGTGTGGCTGTCGCCGCACACCAGCGTCATTCCCGGCAAGGTATAGCCTTGCTCCGGCCCGATGACATGGACGATGCCCTGCAGATCCCCGTCCAGCGGCCGGTAGGGCACGTCGAAGCGGCGGGCGTTGTCCTCCAGCTCCGCGACCTGGGCCCGCGCCAGCGGATCCTCGATCTCCCCGCCCCGCACGCGGGTGGGCACGGCGTGGTCGGCCACGGCCAGATGGGTGTCCGGCCGGCGCAGGCGGCGGCCGGCATCCCGCAGGGACGCGAACGCCTGCGGGCTGCTGACCTCATGGACCAGGTGCCGGTCGATATACAGCAGCGTTTCTCCGCCGGGCAGCTCGGCCACGGCGTGGCTGGTCCACAGTTTCTCATACAGCGTCTGGGGCATCGAACCTTTGGTCCTGCTAAAGAGGGTCCCGCTATCGGGGCTTGTCAGGCCGGATCGGCCAAAAGGCGCGTCTCCACCGTTCCCGCCCCCTGCCGCAAGGCCGCCGCCGCGCGATAGGTGTCGGAGTGGACGTAGGCGCGCGCGGCCTCGACCGTGGGGAACCGGATGACCACCACCCGCTCCTCCGGGTCCACCGCACCCTCCACCACCTCATCCACCTTGGCCCGCACCAGGTATTCGCCGCCATGCGCCTCCGCCAGGCCGGCGATGCCCTTCAGGTACGGCGCGAAGCGGGCGGGATCGGTGATACGGATGGTGGCAACGATGTGCGCGGGCATGGGGCGGAACCGGTGTCAGGGTTTCAGGGGGTCAGGGCTTCAGGGACAGGGCGGGTAGCGACAGCCTGGCGGTCGGCCCGTCGGCGGTGGCGTGCGACGCCAGCACCAGAGGCACCAGGCCGGCCGTCACCTTCCAGACGGCGCCGTCGGCGTCGAAGCGGGCGATGAGCCGGGGGTCGATGGGCAGGGTCACGGTGGCGCTGTGGCCCGGCGCCAGTTCCAGGCGCTTGAAGGCCACCAGCCGGCGCACCGGCTTGCCATCGGCGGCAGGAACCAGCGCATAAACCTGGGGCACGTCCACCCCCGGCCGCGAGCCGGTATTGGTGACGGTGAAGCGCACCGAGGGCGCGGCACCGCCCTGGGCGGCGAAACCGCCATGGCGGAAGCGGCTGTAGGACAGGCCGTAGCCGAAGGGGAACAGGGGTTCCCGCGCCGTCCGGGCATACCAGCGGTAACCCACGTCGGCGCCCTCGACATAAGCGACGTCGAAGGCCTGGACGCCGCCGGTGATGTCCACGGTGGTGGCGCCCGGGGTGCGCGGCTTGGACGCCTGCGCGGCCGCGGCGGCCTTCACATTCTCCAGCCCGGGAATGCGCGGGCGGGGCGCCTGGGCCTCGGCCGCGGGGAAGGTGAGCGGCAGGCGGCCGCCGGCATCGACCTCGCCGAACAGCACGCGGGCGATGGCCTCGCCCCCCTGGTCGCCGGGATACCAGGCCTCCAGCACGGCACCCACCTTGCCCAGCCAGGGCATCAGCACGGCGCCCCCCGTTTCCAGCACCACGGCGGTGCGCGGGTTGGCCGCCGCCACGGCGGCGATCAGGGCGTCCTGGCCATCCGGCAGGGCCAGGGTCTCCAGGTCGATGGCCTCGGTCCGCCACTGCTCGGCGAAGACCAGCACCGCGTCGGCGCCCCTGGCGGCGGCAGCGGCACGCGCCGGATCGGACCCGTCCAGATAGGTGACCTCCGCCCCCGGCAGCCGGGCCTTAAGGGCGGCCAGGGGGGAGGACCCGTGGTAGGTGATCTTGATGAAGCCCAGGTTGGCCGGCCCGTTGGGGATGGGCAGGCGCAGCGGCGTGCCGCTGACGGCCTGGACCTGCGAGGACCCGCCGCCGGACAGCACGCCGATATCGGCATGACCGCCGATCACCACCACCCGCTTCAGCGCGGTCGACAGCGGCAGCAGGTCCCCTTCATTGCGCAGCAGGACGGCGCCCGCCTCTGCCGCGCGCCGGGCCACCAGGCCGTGGGCGGCATAGTCGATGGCCTGCGGCATGTCGGGCGCCGGCCGGTCGACCAGCCCCCGGTCGAACAGGCGCCCCAGGATGCGGCGGACCATGTCGTCCAGCCGCGCCGCCGGGACGGCGCCCTGGTCCACCGCCGCCCGCAGCGGGTCGCCAAAATACACCTCGCGATCCAGCTCCTGCCCGGATTCCTGGTCCAGCCCGGCCAGGGCCGCCTTGACGGTGGAATGCACCCCACCCCAGTCGGACATGACCCAGCCGGGGAAACCCCAGTCGCGCTTCAGCACCTGGTTCAGCAGCCAGTCATTCTCGCACGACCAGTCCCCGTTCACCTTGTTGTAGGCGCACATGACGGAGTCCGGGCGCCCCCGCTCCATGGCGACCTGGAAGGCCAGCAGGTCGCTTTCCCGCAGGGCCGCTTGGTCGATGCGGGCGTCCAGGACATAGCGCCCGCTCTCCTGCGCGTTCAGGGCGACATGCTTGAGGGTGGAGATGATGCCGTTGTCCTGCACCCCCCGGATGGCGGCCCCGGCCATCACGCCGGTCAGCCACGGATCTTCGCCCAGATACTCGAAGTTGCGGCCGTTCCAGGGGTCGCGGGTCAGGTTGGCGCCGCCGGCCAGCAGGACGTTGAACCCCTTGGCCCGCGCCTCGGCCCCGATCATGGCACCGCCCTCATACGCGATGTCGGGGTCGAAGGTGGCGGCGGTGGCCAAGCTGGACGGCAGGGCCGTGGCCACATCCCCCGGACGCATGGTGCCGCCATTGGCCACGCCCAGGCTGGCGTCGCTTTCATAAAGGTCGGGGATGCCCAGGCGGGGCACGCCCGGCACATGGCCGGCGCCGATGCGCTTGTCGTCGGGACGGGTCTTCTTGAGGATGGAGCCGAAGTTGCCATGAACCATGGCGATCTTCTCATCCAGCGTCATCTGGCCCAACGCCAGGTCGACGCGCCGGGGCGTGGGTAGGGTCGGGTCCAGCCAGGGCCGCGCCTCCTGGGCCTGGGCGGTGCCCGCTGCCAGCAACGCCCCCAGGCCGACACCGGCCCGCGCCAGCCACGACCACCAGCCCCTCGCCCGCATATCCGTCCCCCGCGTCCGCATCGCCGTTCCGTCCCCGCTCACAGGCCCAGGCAGAGGTATTTGACCTCCAGGTAGTCATCCAGGCCGTGGCGTGAGCCTTCGCGCCCCAGTCCGGACTGCTTGACGCCGCCGAACGGGGCCACCTCGGTCGAGATCAGGCCGGTGTTGACGCCGACCATGCCGGCCTCCAGCGCCTCCGCCACCCGCCACACCCGACCGATGTCGCGGGTGTAGACATAGCTGGCCAGGCCGTAGGCGCTGTCATTGGCCTGGGCCACGGCGTCGGCCTCGTCCTGGAAGCGGACGATGCCGGCCAGGGGGCCGAAGGTTTCCTCCTCCGTCAGGCGCATCCCGGGGGTGACACCGGACAGGACGGTGGGGGTGAAGTAGCTGCCGCCCAGGGCATGGCGGCCGCCGCCCACCACCACGCGGGCCCCCTTGGCCACGGCGTCGCCGACATGCTCCGCCACCTTGTCCACGGCGGCGGCGTCGATCAGGGGGCCGACCTCCACGCCCGGTTCCAGGCCGTTGCCCACGCGCAGCTCGGCCACGCGGCGGGCCAGCTTGTCCACGAAGCGGTCATGGATGCCGGCCTGGACATAAAAGCGGTTGGTGCAGACGCAGGTCTGGCCGCCGTTGCGGAACTTGGACGCGATGGCCCCATCCACCGCCGCGTCGACATCGGCGTCGTCGAACACCAGGAAGGGCGCGTTGCCGCCCAGTTCCAGGGACAGGCGCTTGATGGTATCGGCCGACTGGCGCATCAGGGTGCGCCCAACCTCGGTCGAGCCGGTGAAGCTGATCTTGCGCACCACCGGGTCGGCGGTCAGGGCGCCGCCAATGGCGCGGGCGCCGCCGGTGACGACGTTGAACACCCCCGGCGGCACGCCGGCCTCTTCCGCCAGCGCGGCCAGCGCCAGGGCGGAGAACGGCGTCTGCGACGCGGGCTTCAGCACCATGGCGCAACCGGCGGCCAGGGCCGGGCCCAGCTTGCGCGTGATCATGGCCGCCGGGAAGTTCCACGGCGTGATGGCCCCCACCACCCCGACCGGCTGCTTCAGGCAGACGATGCGGCGGTTGGCGGCGTGGGGCGGGATGACCTCGCCATAGGCGCGCTTCCCCTCCTCCGCGAACCATTCGATGAAGGCGGCGGCGTAGGCGATCTCCCCCCTGGCCTCGGCCAGCGGCTTGCCCTGTTCCCGCGTCAGCAGTTCCGCCAGGGCGTCCTGGTGGGCCAGCATCAGGTCATACAGGCGGCGCAGCACGCGGGCGCGGTCACCGGCGGTGCGCGCGGCCCAAGCATGGCGCGCGGCGTCCGCCGCCGCCACCGCCCGCGCCGTCTCCGCAGCCCCCATATCCGGCACGGTGCCCAGCATCTGGCCGGTGGCGGGATCGGTCACGGACAGGGTGCGCCCGCTGTCGGCATCGCACCACTGGCCCGCGATGTAGGCCTGCTGGCGGAGGAAATGGGTGTAGGGGAAGGAAGGCGTGGTCATGGCAATGCGGCGTCCGGTGTCGGGGGCGTGCAAGGATCGGGGGGCGTGCAGGCGGCAAGTCTTCCCCGGCGTCCGGCGTCGGGTCGACGCCGGAAGGGGGCCTTGGCCGCCACGCGGTCAAGGGCACGAGGCCAGGGGAAGCCGTGACGACGGCGCGCGCCCGCTGGGGTTTGGGTTAGAACGGCGTGATGATCTGGCGGACGGCCTTGCCTTCGGCCAGGACGTCCATCAGCTCATTCACCTGGGCCAGGGGGCTGACCGAGGTCAGCAGCCGGTCAACCGGCAGCCGCCCCGCCCGCCACAGGGCGATGTAGCGCGGGATATCGCGGGCCGGGATGGACGAGCCCATGTAGCTGCCCATCAGCGTCTTGCCGTCCGCCACCAGCGACACCGCCGGAATGGTCAGCATCTCCGATGGGTTGGGCAGGCCCACGGTGACGACGCGCCCGCCCCGCCGCGCCGCGGCGTAGGCCTGGGCCAGCACGGCCGCCTTGCCCACCGTCTCGATCACCACGTCGGCGGCGGGCAGCGTCCCCGCCGCCTCCGGCGGCACCGCCTGGGCGGCCCCCAGTTCCAGGGCCAGGGCGCGCTTTTCCGGCGAGGGGTCGATGGCCGTCACCGGCTGCGCCCCGGCCGCCAGCGCGCCCAGCAGGGCGGCCAAGCCGACGCCGCCCAGGCCATAGACGCACAGGCTTTCGCCCGGCCGCACGGCGGCGGTGTTCATGACGGCGCCCACGCCGGTCAGGACGGCGCAGCCGAACAGGGCCGCCACCTCCACCGGCACGTCGGCGTCGATCTTCACCGCCGACCGCCGGTCGACCACCGCGTGGGTGGCGAAGGCGGAGACGCCAAGGTGGTGGTTGATGGGCTGGCCCAGGAAGGACAGGCGCCGGCCCCCGCGCATCAGCCGCCCCTCGCCATTGGCGGCGGCGCCCTGGGGACACAGATAGCCCTGGCCGGCGGCGCAGGCGGGGCATTGGCCGCAGGACGGCAGGAAGACCAGGACCACCCGGTCACCGGCGGCAAAGCCGGTATCCTCCGGATCGCCGACGGCGACGACCGTGCCGGCCGCCTCATGCCCCAGGGCCATGGGCATGGGGCGGGGCCGGTCGCCGTTGATGACCGACAGGTCGGAATGGCAAATCCCGGCCGCGTCGATCCTGACCAGCAGTTCCCCGGGCCGGGGATCGTCCAGCTGCACCGTCCTCAGCGACAGCGGCGCCTGGGCGCCGTAGGGGCGCTGGTTGTCGCCGCAGCGGGTCAATATCGCCGCCGTGATGTCCATGGCTTTCCTTCCCTTCCGCGTCTTGTCGGGGTGGCCGGTCAGACCGGCGGGGCCCACTTGGCCTCGAAGGCCCAGACGTCCTCGAACCCGATCATGGAGCAGAACTCCTTGAAGTTGGCGATGCCCTGGGGGTCGCCCTCGCCCTGTTCCTTCAGATCCACCAGCGCCTTTTCCATGGCGGCGACGGCGACCAGGCTGGTCAGGGACGGGTAGATGGCGAAGGCGTAGCCCAGCTCCGCCAGCACCTTGGCGTTGGGCACCGGGGTCAGGCCACCGTTGGCCATGTTGGCCATCACCGGCTTGTCGAAGGTGGCGCAGGCGGTGCGCATCTCCTCCTCACTGGTCAGTGCCTCGGGGAACAGCACGTCGGCGCCGGCCTTGGCATAGGCCTCCAGCCGGCGCAGGGTGCCGTCCAGCCCCTCGCTCTGCCGGGCGTCGGTGCGGGCGATGATCAAGGTGTTCCGCTTGTCCGCGCGGGCATCGCAGGCCACCTTGATCTTCTGCACCATGTCCTCCAGCGGGATCAGGCGCTTATAGGGGGTGTGGCCGCATTTCTTGGGGAATTCCTGGTCTTCCAGCTGGATGGCGGTGACGCCTGCCTGCTCATAGCCGCGCACCGTGTGATGCACGTTCAGCAGTCCGCCGTAGCCGGTGTCGGCGTCGGCGATCAGCGCGGCCTTGCTGGTCCGGGCGACAGTCGCCATGCGGTCCACCATCTGGGTATAGCTGGCGATGCCGGCGTCGGGCAGGCCGTAGGCCGACGCGGTCAGCCAATAGCCGGTGCCGTAGATGACGTCGAAGCCGACCTTGTCGGCGACGACGGTGGCGATCATGTCCTGGACGCCGGGAACCACGAAGAACTTCCCGGAGGCCAGCTTCTCACGAAGGATGGGATTGGACATTTTTCTCTGCAGTTAAAAGGGTGCGAGGACCCCGCCGCGCAGGCGCGCGCGGCGGGGTTGGATGATTATTCCGCAGCGACGCTGGCCGGATGCCAGACCGGCTGGCGCGGGGCCGGCAAACCAGTCTCTGCCAGGCAGTTGGCGCGTAGGGTTTCGATATCGGGGCCGAAGTTGAAGGTGGGGATGGTGGCACCCCGCGCGGCCCGCATCTGCGCCCGCAGGGTTTCCGTCGCCACCGCGTCAACCGTGCCGTCGACCAGCACCACGCCATAACGGCGGGCGCCGTCCACCGTCACCAGGCCCTGGCGCAGCTCCTTGGCCAGCAGGGCGGGGTCGCGCTCCAGCGGGTCACCCCAGCCGCCGCCGCCCCAGGTGATGAAGTGCAGCTGGTCACCCGCCTCGACCCGGTATTCCTCAAGCTTGTTGCCCAGGATGACCTCCGTCCCGTCGGCCTTGACCAGCAGCTTGCGGGCGCGGGCGCCCGGCTCCCCGCCGTTGACGCCCCAGGGCGGAACGAACCAGCGGTCGTCATGGATGGCGATGACGCCCGGTTCCAGGAAGCGATAGACCATGTTGATGCCGTTGCCGCCGCGGTGCAAGCCCGCCCCACCGCTGTCCGGCACCGTCTCGTAACGTTCGATGCGCAGGGGGAAGTACCGCTCCAGGAATTCGTTGGGCACGTTGGTGAAGCCTGGCCACAGCGAATGCCCGTCCGGGCCGTCGCCCATGGGGCGGCCGGGGATGCCGCCGAAGCCGATCTGGAACAGCTGGAACCATTTCCCCTGGCTGTCGGTGCCGGCATAGAACAGGTGCGGGCTGGAGGAGAAGCCGGCCGCGTTCAGGAACTGCGGCGTCTTCTGGCCCAGCAGGCCGCCCAGGATGTCGAACAGGCGGCCCAGGGCGTGGGTGCGGCCCGACAGCGCCGCCGGGAAGCGTGGCTTCAGCAGCGACCCTTCCGGGATGCGCACGTCGATCAGGTCGTAATAGCCGTCGTTGAATAGGATCTGCGGATCGAAAACCATGATCATGTAGATGCCGAAGAACATCTTCATCATGTTTTCGTTCAGGAAGAAGTTGATGGACGCGGAGGACTGCGGGTCCGTGCCATCGAAATCCAGGATCACGCGGCCATTCTCACGCCACATGGTGCACTTGATCTTATAGGGGCCGAAGCCCAGGCCGTCGTCGCAGACATAGTCCTGGAAGCTGACCGGCTCCTCGCTGACCGAGGTTTCGATCAGGTGCTTCATGGCGCGGTAGTTCCGCTCCAGCAGCATTTCGGTGGCGGAGACGTAGACGTCGTCGCCGAAACGCTCCGCCATCTCGATCACGCGGCGGGCGGCCACGCGGCAGGAGGCGATCAGGGCGTTCAGGTCGGCCTTGCACCAGGCCGGCGTGCGCACCTGGTGCATCACCAGCTTCACCAGATCCTCGTTATAGACGCCCTTTTTCCAGATCTTCACCGGCGGGATGCGCACGCCTTCCTGGAAGATGCTGGTGGCATCGATGGGCATGGACCCTGGGACCATGCCGCCGATGTCGGACTGGTGGCCGAACATGGAGGTGTAGGCCAGCAGGCGGCCGTCCTTGAACACGGGCAGCAACACCAGCCAGTCGTTGCTGTGGCTGATGGCGCCGCCGACGGAGTACGGGTCGGACAGGAAGATCATGTCCCCTTCCTCCACCGTGCCGTCGAAGCCGTCGAGGAAGGGGCCGATGTAGCTGCCGAACTGGCCGACGATCATGCGGCCCTTGTGGTCGGCGATCAGCGGGAAGGCGTCGCCCTGTTCGCGGATGCCGGGCGACATGGCCGTCCGCACCAGGGTGGCGTCCATCTCGATGCGGGCGTTGCGCAGCGCGTTCTCAATCACCTCCAGCGTCACCGGATCGACGGTGACCGGGTTGAACGGGGCGGCGTTGGCCTGGATAATGGTTGCGGGCATGGATGCGGTCCCCCTGTCAGGCCGGATTGATGAGGATGTTGCCGACCGCGTCGACCTGGCCGACGCAGCCCAGCTCGATGAGCGTCGTGGAGTCCATCTCGACCACGATGGCGGGGCCGGGAATGATGTCGCCGGCCCGCAGCTTGGCGCGGTCATAGATCACCGCCGGCCGCATGGCGCCGTCGGCCCACAGCTCATGATCACGGATTTTGGCCGCCGAGGGGTCGCCGTTGCCCTGCGGCAGGCGATGGGCCTCCAGTTCCAGGATGGGGCCCAGCGCCACGGCGCGCAGGTTCACCAGCTCATGCGGGCTGTCCATGTTGAAGGTGAACAGGCGGTGGTGCTCTTCATCGAAGCGGGCGGCGACGCCGGCCAGGCCGTCACGCGTCAACGTCTCGGCGTCGATGGACAGCGGCACCTCGAACGCCTGGCCATCATAGCGCACGTCCAGTTCGAACTGGGTGGTGATGTCCGCCGCGGCGATGCCCTCGGCCGCCAGCTCGGCGCTGGTCTGGGCCGCCATCTCCGCCAGCAGGGCCAGCACCTCGGCCTCGTCGGTGTCGATCAGGCGGCGGGAGAAGCTGCGCGCCGTCTCGGTGCGCATGCGGGTGGTGGCATCACCCAGGGCGCACAGCACGCCGGGGCTGACCGGGGACACGGCGGGCCAGCTGCCCATGAGGCGGGCCACCGCGTTGACGTGCAGCGGGCCAGCACCGCCGAAGCCCATCAGGGCGAAGTGGCGCGGGTCGTACCCCTGCTGCACCGAGATCATGCGCAGGGCGCCGAACATGTTCTCGTTGACGATGTCGATGATGCCGCGCGCCGCTTCCATCAGGCCGATGCCCAGGGCGTCGGCGACGGTCTGCACGGCCCGGCGGGCGCCCTCGCGGTCCAGGGTGAAGGTGCCGCCCAGCAGGGCTTCGGGCAGGTATCCCAGCACGACGTTGGCGTCGGTCACGGTGGGCAGCGTGCCGCCCTTGCCGTAGGCCACCGGGCCCGGCACGGCGCCGGCCGACTGCGGGCCGACGCGCAGCGCCTTGGTCAGTTCCGGCACATAGGCGATGGAACCGCCGCCGGCGCCCACCGTCTTCACGTCCAGCGAGGAGGCGCGCACCGACAAGTGGCCGACCTCGGTCGTGCGCACGCGCCGCGGCTCCAGGTTCTCGATGAGGGCGACGTCGGTGGAGGTTCCGCCCACGTCCAGCGTCAGGATGTTCCTGATACCGGCGTTCTTGGCCACCCACAGGGCGCCGGTCACGCCGCCGGCGGGACCCGACATCAGCAGCGAGACGGGATGCTCCTCCGACTTCTCCGATGACATGAGGCCGCCGTCGGAGCGCAGCAGCGAGAGGGAGCCGGCCATGCCGGCGTCGCGCAGCTTGGACCGCAGGTTGCGCACATAGCCGCCGACGATGGGCCGGACGGAGGCGTTGGCCACCGTGGTCAGGGTGCGCTCATATTCCTGCATTTCCGGCAGGACGACGTGGCTGAGCGAGATGGGCACGTCCGGCAGGATTTCCGCCGCCAGGGCGGCCACGCGCCGCTCATGCGCGCCATTGAGATAGGCGTTGATCAGCGACACGGTCAGCGCTTCCACGCCCTGCGCCTTCAGCGTTTCCAGGGCGGCGCGGATGTCGGCGTCATCGACCGGGCTGACCTCGTTGCCCTGGGCGTCCATACGGCCCTGGATCTCGACCGTGTCCTCCAGCGCCGCGAGGGGCGAGGGCTTGGGCCACACGATCCAGCCCGCCAGGCCACCCGGCACGAAGCTGCGGGCGATCTGCATGATCTGGCGATAGCCCTGGGTCACGATCAGGCCGACGCGGGCTCCCTTGCCCTCCAGCACGGCGTTGGTGGCCACGGTGGTGCCGTGCAGGAAGAAATCGACGTCGGCCGGGGAAATGCCGGCCTTGGCGCAAATCGCCTCGACACCGTTCAGGATGCCCACGGAGCTGTCGCGCGGCGTCGACGGCGTCTTGTGCCGCCAGAAATTCCCGCTGCCCTGGTCCAGCAAAAGCAGGTCGGTAAAGGTTCCCCCGACGTCTACACCCAATCGATACGCCATGTCGTCCCCGAACTGTTGTTAGCGCGATGGGGCGCGACCGCGCCGCGCCCCCGCGGGATCGGGCCACCGTATTCCCCGCCCCCGCACCCCCGCGCGGACCAAGCGCCGATCTGTCCACCCTGCGGTTTTCAGACGCTATGGCGATCCCACGGGAACGGCTTTTGCGGTCAACTGGCCCGGCTTCAAGGGCGCCCTGGCCCCGGACGGCGCGGCTGTCCGGCGGTGGCGCCCCACCTTCCCCCAGGATCATCCGCACATTTGCAGGTAGCCCGAAGGAAGGAGTTGATAAAGAGTATATCATTATGCCATTTGATGGAACACCGATTAGCTAGGGACTGGAACACCACCGCGAATGGGATCGACACTGGTTGAGAAGCTATGGTCGCGGCACCGTGTCGCCGACCTGGGCGATGGCACGGATCTGCTGTACGTCGACCGCGTGCTGCTGCATGAGCGCACGGGCTCCATCGCCTTGAAGGAGCTGGCGGAGACCGGACGCGCCGTGCGTCATCCCGGGCGCGCCTTCGTCTGCATGGACCATATCGTCGACACCCGCCCGGGCCGCGGGGACGACACGGTCATGCCCGGCGGCACGGCCTTCATCCGCGAGACGCGCGCGGGCGCCGCCGCCGCCGGCATCCATGTGTTCGACATCGGCCAGGACGACCAGGGCATCGTGCATGTCGTGTCGCCCGAGCAGGGCATCGCCCTGCCCGGCCTGACCGTGGTCTGCCCCGACAGCCACACCTGCACCCAGGGCGGCCTGGGCGCGCTGGCCTGGGGCATCGGCTCCAGCGAGGCCGCGCACGCCCTGGCGACCCAGACCCTGGTGGTACGCCGGCCCCGGCAGATGCGCGTGCGCTTCGAGGGCGCGCTGGGCGCCGGCGTGGGGCCGAAGGACATGATCCTGCACCTGATCGCCACGCACGGCGCCGACGGCGGCGCCGGCCACGCCGTGGAGTTCAGCGGGCCGGCCGTCAGCGCCCTGTCCATCGAGGGCCGCATGACGCTGTGCAACATGGCGGTGGAGTTCGCGGCCTGGACGGGCCTGTGCGCGCCCGACGCCAAGACCCTCGCCTGGATCGACGGCCGCCCGCGCGCCCCCAAGGGGGCCGACTGGGCGGCGGCCGTCGCGGATTGGGCGGAGCTGCGCAGCGACGACGACGCCGTCTTCGACCGCGAGATCGTCATCAACTGCGCCGACATCGCCCCCTATGTCACCTGGGGCACCAGCCCCCAGCACGCCGTTCCCATCGACAGCCGCGTACCCGCGCTGGAGGAGGCGCGCGATGCCACGGCGGCCACCGCCTGGCGCCGGGCCCTGGCCTATATGGACCTGACGCCGGGACAATCCCTGGCCGGCCTGCCCATCGACGGCGCCTTCATCGGCAGTTGCACCAACAGCCGCCTGTCCGACCTGCGCGCGGCGGCCGAGGTGCTGCGCGGCCGCAAGGTGGCACCCGGCGTGCGCGCCATCTGCGTTCCGGGGTCAATGCGGGTGAAGGCGGCGGCCGAGGCGGAAGGCCTGCACACCGTGTTCCTGGATGCCGGGTTCGAATGGCGCGAAAGCGGCTGTTCCATGTGCTTCTTCGCCGGCGGCGAGCATTTCGGCCAATCGCAACGGGTGGTGACCACGACCAACCGCAATTTCGAAAACCGGCAAGGGCCGGGCACACGCTCCCACCTGGCCAGTCCGACCACCGTCGCCGCCTCCGCCATCGCCGGGCGGCTGGCCGACGCCAGGGTGCAAGCCCTGCTTCCCCCAGCGGCAAAGGCTTGAGGCCATGGAGAAGTTCATCCGCCTGACCGGCGTGGCCGCCCCCCTGTACCGCCCCAACATCGACACCGACGCCATCATCCCCTCACGCGAGATGAAGCGGGTGTCCAAGGAAGGACTGGGCGAGGGCTTGTTCGCCGACTGGCGCTACAGCGACGTGGCTGCCCGTGTGCCCAACCCCGACTTCATCCTGAACCGTCCGCCCTTCGAGAAGGCGCCCATCCTGATCGGCGGCGCCAACTTCGGCTGCGGCTCCTCGCGCGAGCATGCGGTGTGGGCCCTGAAGGACTATGGCGTCCGCTGCGTCATCGCCCCGTCCTTCGGGGCGATCTTCCAAGGCAACTGCGTGCGCAACGGCATCCTGCCCCTGGTCCTGCCGGAGGAACGCGTGGCCGCCCTGGCCAACGCCGCCGATCCCCGCCCCGTGACCGTCGATCTCGAGGCGCTGTCCCTGACCATGCCGTCGGGGGAGGTGCTGACCTTCGCCATTCCGCCGGCCGACCGGCAGATGCTGCTGGAAGGGCTGGACCCGATCGGCGTCACGCTGAAGCGCCTGCCCGCCATCCTGACCTTCGAGGCGGAGCATCTGCGCCGTCATTCCTGGATTTGATCATGCCGAGGTTCTGTCATGCCTAATGAAGCGGCCCCCACCGACGCGACCCCTAACGACGCGGCCGGCCATGCCGCCCTGCCGCTGAGCGGCCTGAAGGTCGTCGAGTTCACCCATATGGTGATGGGGCCCGCGGTCGGCCTGGTGCTGGGCGACCTGGGCGCCGACGTAGTGAAGGTCGAGCCCATGGCCGGCGACAACACGCGCCGACTGATGGGGTCGGGCGCCGGCTATTTCCCCATGTACAATCGCAACAAGCGCAGCGTCTGCCTGGACCTGAAGTCGCCGGAGGGCCGGGAGGCGGCGCTGCGCCTGATCGCCCAGGCGGACGTGCTGGTGGAAAACTTCCGCCCTGGCGCCATGGAGGCCCTGGGCTTCGGCGAGGCGGCCATGGCCGCCCTGAACCCCGGCCTGGTCTATTGCTCGGCCAAGGGCTTTCTGTCGGGGCCCTATGAACACCGCGCCGCCCTGGATGAGGTGGCGCAGATGATGGGCGGGCTGGCCTACATGACCGGCCCGCCGGGCCGGCCGTTGCGCGCCGGCTCGTCGGTGATCGACGTCATGGGCGGGCTGTTCGGGGTCATCGGCGTGCTGGCGGCCCTGATCCAGCGCGGCAAGCTGGGCCGGGGCCAGACGGTGAAAAGCGCCCTGTTCGAGAACTGCGTCTTCATGGTGGGGCAGCACATGGCGCAGAAGGTGGTCACAGGTGTCGCCCCCCGTCCCATGCCCGTCCGCATCTCCGCCTGGGCCATCTATGACCTGTTCACCACCCGCGATGGCGAACAGGTCTTCGTCGGCGTGGTGACGGACGGGCAGTGGCAGGCTTTCTGCAAATCCTTCGGGTTGGAAGATTTGCTGGCGGATGAGACCCTGGCACGCAACACCGGCCGGGTGCAGGCCCGCGACCGCCTGGTGCCCCGCGTTCAAGCCCTGTTCGCGGACTTCGACAAGGCCGACCTGTTGCAGCGGCTGGAGGCCATCGGCCTGCCGTTCGCCCCTATCAACCGGCCGGAAGACCTGTTCGACGACGCGCACCTGAACGCCGCCGGCGGGCTGCTGGACCTGACGCTGCCGGATGACCGGCCCATCCGCCTGCCGGCCCTGCCGGTGGAACTGGACGGCCAGCGCCCCGGGGTGGTGCGGGATCTGGCCAAGCCGGGTGAGCATACGCGTGAGGTGCTGGCCGGCCTGGGCTATGGCGAGGCGGAGGTCGCGGACCTGCTGGCCCGCGGCCTGGCCGCCGGCTGATCCCCGATCGCAGCACGAAGGATACGAACGATGAGCGGCACGGCCATCGAGATTTCAGAGGTGGGACCGCGCGACGGCCTGCAAAGCATCAGCGCCCTCATGCCCACCGAGGCCAAGAAGGCGTGGATCGCGGCGGAGGCCGCCGCCGGCGTGCGGGAGATCGAGGTCGGGTCCTTCGTCCCCGCCAAGATCCTGCCGCAACTGGCGGACACGGCGGAGATCGTCGCCTATGCCCGCACCATCCCCGGCCTGACCGTGGCGGTGCTGGTGCCCAACCTGAAGGGTGCGCAGGCCGCCGTGGCGACCGGGGCGCACAAGATCACCATCCCGCTGTCGGTCAGCGAAACCCACAGCCTGCGCAACGTGCGCCGCACCCACGCGCAGATGCTGGAGGAGACGGCCGCCATCGCCGCCCTGATCCGGGAACAGCCCGAGGGAAGCCGGCCCAAGCTGGAGGGCGGCCTGTCCACCGCCTTCGGCTGCACGCTGGAGGGCATCGTGCCCGAGGCCAAGGTCCTGTCCCTGGCCGAGGCGCTGATGGCCGCCGGCTGCGATGAGGTCGGCCTGTCCGACACCACGGGCTATGCCAACCCGGCCCAGGTGCGGCGGCTGATCCGCAGCGTGCGTGGGGTGGTGGGCGATGCCGCCTGCACCGGCGTGCATTTGCACAACACCCGTGGCCTGGGCCTGGCCAACGCCCTGGCGGCGCTGGAGGAAGGAATCACCACCCTCGACAGCTCGCTGGGGGGGATTGGCGGCTGCCCCTTCGCTCCCGGCGCGTCGGGCAACATCGTCACCGAGGATCTGGCCTTCATGCTGGCGGCCATGGGCTATGACACCGGCATCGACCTGGAGCGCCTGCTGGCCGTGCGCCAGGTGGTGCGCGCCGCCCTGCCGGAGGTGGAGCTGTACGGCTTCACGCCCGACGCCGGCCTGCCCAAGGGCTACGTTCCCGGTTCCGCCTACGGCGCCTGACCCCCGCCCGGGGAGAACCGGGGGGCGGCCAGGCGCGACCGGGCCGCCCATAAGAAGAAGGGCGCCGATCCCCCCGCGGACCGGCGCCCTTCCCTCATGCGCCAGGCAGTCCCGCGTCAGCGGGCCAGTTCCTCGGCGATGTCCTCGCTGCTGCCGTCATGATCGGTCAGCGCCTCTTCCTCCTGCTGGACGACGCGCAGGATGCGGGCCAGGAACTCCTGCTGCCACAGCGCGCGCTCGGCCGCCTCGACCTTGCTGGGGGCGAAGTCCTCCACCTCGGACGGCAGAACCAGGCCTTTGGAGGCCAGTAGGCGTTCCAGCGTGTCCAGGCGCAGGCGGGTCACCGACAGTTCGCTGGCCAGCGCCATGGTGATGCACAGCAGGCGCTCATTCTCCCAGCTTTCCAGGAAGCGGGGACGCTTGCCCGTGGGCTTGGCCGACGCGCGGGCCAGGGCTTCTTGGATCGACATCACACCACCTCCTTGCGGGCGCCCACGACATGCCAGGCGGCCTTGCGTCCGTAATCCTCGCCCTTTTCCTGGGCCACGTCGGGGAACAGGGTGGTGTCCACCACCGCCATCACGCCGCCATGCAGGATGGTTTCCGCCGGGAAGCCGGCCTCCGCCATCCAGGCGTCGAGGTCCACCTCGTGCATCTTGGTCCAGAAGGGTTCCGCGTTGTAGAAGGCGTCCCAATCGCGCATCGCCTGCTCGAACAACGGCATGGTGGGGGCGTACTGCGGTTGTTCCACATGCAGAACGAAGCCGCCAGGGGCTAGCAGGCGGAAGGATTCGGCGAAGATCCGCTTCATGGACGCGTAGCTGGTCTCATGCAGGAACATCGTCGACTGCACCCAGTCGAAACCCCCGTCGGCGAACTGCGGCAGGCTTTCCACGTTGGCCTGGACGAAGCGGATGTTGTTCACACCCAGGCTCTTGGCGCGGGCCAGGCCGTAGCGCAGCATGGGCGCGCCCACGTCCACCGCCACCACCTCCGCGTCCGGGAAGGCCTGGGCGATGGGCACCGCGTTGTGGCCCAGACCGCAGCCGATGTCGAGGATGCGCTTGGGCTTGAAGTCCGGCAGGTTGGCCTTGACCCACTGGACCACCGCCTGGCCGCCGCCGTCATTGTAGCGGCCCAGCATGCCGCCGGTGGTGGCGAACAGGCCGGAGTCATAGTTGGCGGCGTTGGCCACGTCGCCGGGCCCATATTCGGTGTGATAGCTGCCGGGCATGCAGTGGTGGTCGATGGCGGCGATATAGCGCGGCAGCGGCATGGCCGGATCCAGGACCAAGCGGTCCTGGTCATCGCCGATCAGCGCCTGGGCGCGCTGCGCCAATTCCTCGCGCTGCCGCAGGGTGGCCCAGCGGCCCGCCTGCTGCCGGATCTCCATGGTGGAGCGGCGCAGCGCCGACCACAGGCGCCAGTAGGGATCCTTGGCCAGGGCGCGGCGCACCTCATGCCGATCCTTGAAATCCCGCCCGTGTTCGGACTTGAAGGCCGGTTCCACCCGGGTGTCGAACGCCGCCTTGACGCCCGGAAGCACCCGCGCGGCCAGGTGGCGGTTCATCTGCGCCAGGAAATTGAACCGTTCGACCTCGTCATGGGTCAGCTTGGGGAAAATGCCGTGCTTGCCGACCACGCGGTAATCCGGCGGGCCGTCATAGCTCCCCTGGGTCGCCACCGGCGCCCCCTTGGTAACCGCTTTTGCAGAACCGTCCATAATCATCGCCTCCACATAATGCGGATGTCCCTTGGGCGTTCCCGCCCGTCATGACCATCCCGCCATCGCCACCCCAGGGCGGCGCCGTTCCGCCGTCCCTTCTTGCGAGGACGGGGAAGGCATGACGATGCCGCCCAATGAAAGGGTAGATCGGGATACCGGGCCCGTACCCACATCCAGTTGTCCTTTGCCACAAACTCAAGATGTGAAGACCCACAAGCGCCATTTGTGCGGATTCTACCGCCGGTGATTGGACCGCCGGCCGCACCAATTCCGAATATGTCTGGACATAAAGGGGTCTCGCCCCACCGGCGCCGCCGGAGAACCAGCCCCCGCGCAAGGCGGGGGCATCGACGACAGGGTACAGGCACGTCATGGAATTGCTGGGAATGTATTTGGATCAGCACCTGCTGCTGCGGTGGCTGCACATCATCGCCATGGCCTATTGGCTGGGCGGCGAGTGGGGCGTGTTCAACGCCGCGCGCAACATCGCCAACCCCGCGCTGACGCTGGATGAGCGCCGCCGCCACATGGAAACGGCGTACCGCATCGACATCCTGCCGCGCACGGGCATCATCCTGCTGCTGCCGCTGGGCCTGCACATGGGCTACAACCTGGGGACCCAGCCGCTGGGCGGCCCCTGGCTAGTGGGCATGTGGATCTTCGTGGCCTGCTGGGTCGGCCTGGCGCTGACCGCCTTCTTCAAGCGCGGCACGGACCTGGGCATCCTTCTGACCAAGACGGACGAGGCCATCCGCTACGTCGTCATCCCGGCGCTGTTCCTGACGGGCGTCTACAGCCTGATCACCGGCGGGCCGTTCACCGCCCACTGGTACGCGGCCAAGGCGACCATCTTCTCCGGCCTGCTGGTCATCGGCCTGATCCTGCGCTACGTCATGCGCGACTGGGTCATGGCCTTCCGCAAGCTGGCGACGGAGGGATCGACGCCCGAGCTGGAGAACCGGCTGGCCTCGCTCATGGCTTTCTCGCGCAAGCTGGCTTACTTCTACTGGGCTGGCATCATCACCATGGCCTTCCTGGGCACGGTGAAGCCGTTCTGATACGGGTGCCCATGGAACTGCGCGACCTCGAATACTTCCTTGCCGTGGCCGAGTGCGGCAGTTTCACCCTGGCGGCGCACAAGCGGGGACTGAGCCAGCAGGCCCTGTCCAAAAGCCTGGCGCGGCTGGAAGAGCAACTGGGCGTGCCCCTGCTGGAGCGCACGCCCAAGGGCGTCCTGCTGACCCGCATGGGCGAGGCGTTGCGCGTCAGGGCCCAGACGGTGCTGGCGGAGGTGTCCCACTTCCGCCGCGACGTCGATGTCGCCCTGGGGCGCAGCACCAGCCAGTTGGCGTTGGCGCTGAGCCCGGTGCCGTCCGCCGGCGTGGGCCGCAACGCCGTGATCCGGTTGCAGCGGCGTTATCCGCGCCTGAACCTGCGCATTGACGGCGGACTGGCGCCGCAGTTCGTCCGGATGCTGCTGGCGGGGGAGATCGACCTGGCGGTGACGACGGGTGGCACCGACGTCGATCCGCAGATCATGGTCACGCCCCTGGGCGACGAGCGCTGGCTGGTCGTTGGCCGGCGGGACAATCCGGTGCTGTCGCAGGCCACGTCCATCACCGACCTGCAGGACGCCGAGTGGATATTCGGCAAGCTGCCCGAGGGGCTGGACGAACCGGTGGACGCGCATTTCCGCGAGGCCGGCGTTCCACCCATCCAGCCGCGCATCAGCACCACGTCCCTGCCCTTCGCCATTTCGGTGCTGGAGGCGACGGACATGCTGGCCATCCTTCCCCGGTCCCTGGTGGCCGCCGCCCCCGGCCTGATGGGCCGGGACCTGGCCCAGGGCCGCTGGACGACACCGCTGGTCGCCATGCGGCGCCGGCGGGCCGTCTCCTCGGTCGCCGCGACCGACCTGATCGCCATCCTGCAGGAGGAGGCCCGACAGGCAGGCGCGGACATAGAATGAGCAGGATGCGGTGAACACATCTAAACGCCCGGCCACCCGCCCAGCCGCCGGCCAAGCCCCCCGCTACCGGCAGGTGGCGCAGATCCTGCGCGCGGCCATCGGCAACGGCACCTACAAGGTGGGCGACCTGCTGCCGGGGGAAATCGAGCTTTGCGCCCTACATGACATTTCGCGCCACACCGCGCGTGACGCCCTGCGCCTGCTGACGCAGGAGGGGCTGGTGGTTCGCCGCCGGCGCGCCGGCACCGTGGTCAGCGCGCGCCCCGGACCGGCGATGTTCGTGCAGCCGCTGGGCGGCTTCCAGGATCTGCTGCAGTACGCCGGCGAGGCGCGGCTGAAGATCATCTATTACGGCGTCGCCCCGGCGGACGGCCTGGCCGCGACCCTGAACCTGGCGCCCGAGGATTGGCGGGAATTGCGGGGCTATCGCGGCAGCGGCGCCCAGACGGTGGGGCTGGCCCGCATGCTGATCCGCAAGGATTGCGCCCCCACGGCCACCGAGATCGACAACGCCAGCTCGGTCGCCGGCGCCATCGAGGCCCGCTTCGGCGTCGTGGCGGACCGGGTGGACCAGCGCATCAGCGCCATGACCCTGACGCCGCTGCTGGCGCAGTTGCTGGGCGCACCGGCGGGGGACGCCGCGTTGCATACCCAGCGCCAGTACCGCGACGCCCCCGGCCGCCTGTTCCTGGCGACGGAGACGGTGCATCCGGCCGGCCGCTTCGCCTACGTCACCAGCTATACCCGCGAACGGACGGACGTGGAGTGAAGCCAACCGCGACACCCCACGAGGAAACGTCGTTTCGGGGTTGAGTCAGCGCCGGCAATGCCTTAGAAAGGCATAAAGATATATCAATAAAGAACGGGCTGAGAAGGGGACGGCAGTATGCGCTTTGAACCGACCATGGTGCGCGAGCAAAAGACCGCGCGGGAGATTTTCGAACAGGTCAGGGCCAACCCCGCACGCGCCAAGTTCGGCTTCGGGCAGCGGCTGGCCATCGTCAACGTCGATTTCCAGCAGGCCTACACCCGGCCCGACCTGTTCCCCAAGACCGCCTACGTCACCGACCCCGACCAGATCGCCCATGTGAACCGCATCAGCGCCGCCGCCCGGGCGGCCGGCTTCCCCGTCATCTGGACGCGGGTGGCCTACAAGGCCGATGGCGGGGACGCCGGTGTCTGGGGCACGCGCACCAACACGCCGGACAGCCTGCAGAACATCCGCCGCGACAGCGACCGCCACGCCTTCGACCCCCGGGCGGAGATCGATGCGGCGGTGGACCTGGTCTATGACAAGCGCATGCCGTCGGCCTTCTTCGAAAGCCCGCTGGCCAGCTATCTGGTGTGGCACAAGATCGACACGGTGGTGGTGACCGGCGGCAGCACCTCGGGCTGCGTGCGCGCCACGGCGGTGGACAGCCTGTCGCACGGCTATCGCACCATCGTCCCGGAAGAGTGCGTGGCCGACAAGCACGAGTCCTATCACTACGCCAACCTGACCGACCTGCTGCTGAAATACGCGGACGTGGTGGCGGTGGCGGAGGTCGACGCCCATCTGGCGGCGCTGCGGACCTGACCCCCTTCCCATTCCCCTCTTGAGCCGGGAGCCCCCCATGCACGGCGATCCCAATCTTTATGATTTCTGGCCCTACCGCGACCGGCCCAAGATCACCTGGCCCGGCGGCAAGAAGGTGGCGTTCTGGGTCGCGCCCAATATCGAGTTTTATGAGCTGGACCCGCCGGGCAACCCCTCGCGCAAGCCCTGGGGGCGCCCGCATCCGGATGTGGTGCCCTATTCCGCCCGCGACTGGGGCAACCGCGTGGGCCATTGGCGCATGATGGATGTGATGGATGAGTGCGGCGTGCGCGGCAGCGTCAGCCTGTCGGTCGCCATGCTGGACCACCATCCGGAGATCATCCGCGCCTGCGTCGACCGGGACTGGGAGTTCTTCAGCCACGGCATCTACAACACCCGCTATTCCTACGGCATGACCGAGGCGCAGGAGCGCGCGGTGATCGAGGACAGCATCCGGTCGGTGCAGGACGCGACCGGCCAGCGCATCCGGGGGTATCTGGCCCCGGCCCTGACGCACACCGAGCGGACGCTGGACCTGCTGGCCGAATACGATTTCTGGTACAGCTGCGACCTGTTCCAGGACGACCAGCCGCAGCCCCTGAAGGTGAAGGGCGACAAGCGCCTGATTTCCATGCCCTACAGCCTGGAGGTCAACGACGTCATCACCTATGGCGTCTATCACCAGAGCCCGCGCGCCTACGCCGACACCCTGATGCGCCATTTCGACCAGTTGCTGGAGGAAGGGGCGGAGACGGGAACCGTCATGTGCATTCCGCTGCACGCCTATCTGGTGGCGCACCCCCACCGCATCGGCCCCTTCCGCGAGGCCCTGCGCTACATCACCGGCCACCGCGACGATGTCTGGGTCACCACGGCCAAGGACATCGCGCAGTTCTATCTGTCGTCCCATTACGACCAGACGCTGGCGGACATAGAGGCGCGCGGCTGCGCCCGCCCCGGCACAGGCTTCAACCCCGCGCCATCGGGCCAGGCCCAGGGGGACCGTTCATGAGCACCCTGCCGGAAAGCTACCTCACCTATCCGCACCGCCATGCCGGGCCGGACCATGCCCATTACCCGGCCGCCCCCCTGCCTGAACGGCCGGCCATCCGGCTGCCAGGCGACCGCACGCTGGGCCTGTGGGTCGTGGTCCCGCTGGAATTCTTCCCCCTGAATCCATCGGGGCAGCCCTTCAAGGCGCCGGGGGCCATGCAGACCCCCTATCCCGACCTGCGGCACTACACGACTCGCGACTACGGCAACCGCGTCGGCGCCTACCGCCTGCTGACCCTGTTCGGCAAGCTGGGGCTGCGGGCCACCTTCGCCATCCAAGGCGCGGTGGCGGAGCGCTACCCCGCCCTGGTGCGCGATGTGGTGGCGGATGGCCACGCCGTCTGTGCCCATGGCTGGGACACGGACAGCCTGCACCATTCCGCCCTGCCGGCGGATCTAGAGCGTTCATATATCGACCGCACCCTGGACGCGCTGTCGGCGGTCACCGGCCGACGCCCGGACGGTTGGATCAGCCCGGCGCGGGCGGAGGGCTTCCAGACCCCGGCACGCCTAGCCGCCGCCGGCATCCGCTGGTTCGCGGACTGGGCCCACGACGACCTGCCCACCGCCTTCCATACCGAGGCGGGCGACCTGACGGCCCTGCCCCTGTCCAACGAGCTGGACGACTGGCAGATCCTGATCACCCATGCGCGGCCGGAACAGGAATGGGTGACGCAAGTATCGGACGCGGCCGATTGGCTGTTGGCCGAGGCGGCGGCCCAGTCCAGCCCACGCCTGCTGACCCTGACCGTCCGCCCCTATGTCAGCGGCCTGCCCTATCGCGTCAAGGCGCTGCGGGACAGCCTGGCCAACGTGCTGAAACGCCCGGGATGTGGTAGCGTCAGCCCTGACGACATAACCCCTGGTTGAAGGCCGCGACAAACGGCGCCCCTTGCATCGGGCGCCGTTTGCCCTAAAGCTCCTTGGCCAAAAACAACCTCGCCACCAAACCGCAGCCGACGGGATACATGGACCATTCCCCAGCCGACACAGGACTGACCCCGGACCAGTTGGACCACACGGCGCCCACGCCGCTGTACCACCAGATTTTCCTCGTCCTGCGGGAGAAGATCCGCAATGGGGAGTTCCCGGCGAACTCGGTCATGCCGGGGGAGCAGGAACTGGCCAAGCTGTTCAACGTGTCCCGCATCACCGTGAAGCGCTCGCTGAACGAATTGGCGGCGCACGACCTGGTCAGCCGCCATCGCGGACGGGGCACGGTGGTGACGGCATCGGCGACGCTGCCCCAGGTTCACGGCAGCTTCGACAATTTGATCGAAAGCCTGAAGACCATGGGCCTCGAAACCGAGGTCGAGGTGCTGGACATCACCGAGCCGGGGTCGCCGCCGGCCATCGCCGCCCTGCTGGATGTGGAAGCGGGGACGCCGGTGCAGCGGGTGGTGCGCCTGCGCAAGCTGGCGGGCGAGCCCTTCTCCTACATCGTGCAGTTCATGCCGCTGGACATCGCGGCCGGCATCAGCCGCACGGACATGGAGACGGTCCCCACCCTGGTGTCGCTGGAGCGCATCGGCTTCGCCCCGCATGAGGCGGAACAGTGGATCACCGCCGTGGCCGCCGAGCCGCCGGTGGCCGCCGCGCTGGAAATGGCGCCCGGCGCCCCCGTCCTGCGGGTGGAACGGGTGGTCCGGGACAAGAGCGGACGGGGCGTGCAGATCATTCACGCCAACTACCGGCCGGACCGCTTCAAGTACCACATGCGCTCAGGCCGCAAGGCGATCGGCGGCTGGAAATCCGAAGGGTGACGGAAGGCGCCGGCCAGCGTCGATCGGCCGGCGCCCCGGAACCGCTCAGTGCGGTTCCTCACCCCCCGACACGTTCATGCTTTCCGCCGTGATGTAGACCGCCTCGTCGGAGCAGAGGAAGGCGACGGCGTTGGCCGTGTCCTGCGGCAGGCCCGGCCGGCCCATGGGAATGCGGCCCTTCATGGCGTCCAGATATTGCTCCAGCGTCAGGCCCAGCTGCTTAGAGAAATACTCGTTCTGCCAGGCGCCCAACCCCGTGGTGACGTGGTTGGGGCAGACGTTGTTGACGGTGATGCCGTAGCGTCCCAGCTCAATGGCGGCGGAGCGCACCAGCCCGACCAGGCCATGCTTGGACGAGCAATAGGCCGCCGCGAAGGGAAAGCCCGACTTGGCCGCCTGGCTGGCGATGTTGACGACGCGGCCACCCCGCCCGGCCGGCACCATGATCTCCGCCGCCGCCTTCAGCCCGTTGAAGCAGCCCGTCAGGTTGACGTCGATGACCGCCTGCCATTCCGCAGCCTCGGTCTCCAGCAAGGGCTTCATCAGATAGCCGATGCCGGCGTTGTTGATCCAGAAGTCCAGGCCCCCCAGGCGGTCGACGGCGAACGCCGCCAGGGCCCGCATCTGCGCCATGTCCCGCACATCGCAGGTGACGGTCTCGACACGCGCGCCGGTGTCGGCGGCGATGGCGGCCGCCACCGCCTGAAGTTCGGAGGTGGCGCCGATCATGCCGTCCGGCGTGGTGGCATCCGTGGCGCGGCCAATGTCCGACAGGACGACCGCGGCACCATCGGACGCCAGCCTGCGGGCGATGGCCTCACCCAAGCCCTGGCGGCGCCCCGCGCCCGTGACCACCGCCACCTTGCCGGCGAAGCGGCCCTGTCCCTGCTGCTGCATGATTCCCCCCTTAGTTCCCGTTCGTTCAAGATGCTGTGACCAGCCTGGCCGCCGCCTCGCCCGCCACCCGCCCCAGCGTCACGGCCATGCACAGGCCGGCGCCCGGCAGATAGCCGGACGGGCCGGGGCCGCCGATGCTGCGCGCGGCACCACCGCCGGCGAACAGGTTGGGCAGAGGCCCACCCGTGGCCCGTTGCACCCGCGCGTCGGAGTCCACCACCAGCCCCCCCTGGGTGTGGAACAGGGCGCCGGTGACGCGGATGGCGTAATAGGGTGCTGACAGCGCTGGGCCGGTGAAGCGCCGGCCGAACGGATCGGCCTCGCCGCTTTCGACATGGGCCGCGACCTGGCCCAGCGTGGCCGCCAGACCAGCCGGGTCGATGCCGGCCTGCGCCGCCAACGCCTCCGCTGTGGCCGCCTGGCGAGCCCCGCCCGCCTCGCGCAGCGCCACATATTGCGGCAGGCTGGCGCAGCTGTCGTGGATGCGCTGGTCATAGATCACCCAGGCCAGGCCGTCCGGCTGGGCGATGACGCGGGCGCCGGCGCCCGACACGTCCTCCAGCTCATGCGCGAAGCGGGCGCCGTGGCGGTTGACCTGGATGCCGCCCTCGATCAGGAAGCGCGGGTTGACGTCGATGGCGGCGGGGGAGGCCAGCAGCCCCAGGCCCTGGTAGGCGTCCATGTCGGCCAAGGCGGCGCCCAGCGCCTGCCCCCAGGCGATACCCTCACCCCGATTACCCTCCCACCCGAAATAGGGCGCGTCCGCCATGGCGGGGATGTGCCGCCGCACCATCTCCGCATTGCCGCCGAAGCCGCAGGTCGCCAGGACCAGGGCCTGGCAGCCGATATCCTCGACACTGCCGTCAGGGCGGCGCAGCCGCACGCCGGTGACACGGTCGCCCTCGGCGTGCAGGTCGGTGACATGCGCGTCCGTCAGGATGTCGACACCGGCGGCCTCGCACGCCAGCAGCAGGCGTTGCATCAGATCCTGGCCCGTCCGGCCCGGGGTGACGTGCATGCGCATGACGCTGTGGCCGAAGGCCGGCTTCCAGCCCGTTTCCAGCAGCAGCGGCACCCCGTGGCGGTCCGACAGCCAGTCCAGCGTGGGGCCGGACCGCGCGCCCACCAGGCGGGCCAGCACCGGATCGGCGGCGCCACCCGTCTTGGCCATGACGTCGGCGAAGAAACGGTCGGCGCCGTCATCCACCCCGTGGCGGCGCTGTTCCGCCGAGCCGGAGGCGCAGAGCGCGCCCAGCGACATCGATGTGCTGCCCTGGGGCATGGGGTCCCGTTCCAACACCACGACATCCACGCCGGCATCGCGCGCCGCCAGGGCCGCCACCAAGCCGCACGCGCCGCCGCCAACGACCAACAGGGGGACAACGGCATCAAACGGCGTGTCACGCCCCGGAATTATCGACATGCTCACCCCTGCCCCCGTAGGCCCCGCCCATAGAATATTGATATTGGTATATTGGCATACTATTATGCCCTTTAGAAGACCTTAAGCGTCTTTCCCAAACCAGGGGGCATGCCATGACGAACGCCGCCGAGCTGTTGATCGACCACGCCCTGGCGCTGGAGTGGGAGACGCTTTCCGACAGCACCCGCACGGCCGCCGCCACCTTCCTGCACGACAGCGTGGTGGTGGGTATCGCCGGGCGCCGGGCGCCCTATGCCAATGAGGTGATGACGGCGGTGCGGTCCTGGGGACTGCCCGCCGGGAAGGAGGGCGCCCGGGTCCTGGGCCGGCCGGGGTTGCGCCTGCCGCCGTCCAGCGCCGCCTTTCTGAACGCCTTCCAGATTCATGCGCAGGAGTTCGACTGCGTGCATGAGCCGGCGGTGGTCCACCCCCTGGCCACCATCCTGTCCGCCCTGCTGGCGGAGGCTGACCGCAGCGGCCCCTATGACGGCCAACGGCTGCTGACCGCCCTGGTCGCGGGCGTGGACGTCGCCGCCGGGCTGGGCGTCGCCGCCACCTCACCCGTCAAGTTCTTCCGCCCGGCCACCGCCGGCATCTTCGGTTGCGTGGCGGCACTGGCCCGCCTGCGGAAGATGCCGCGCGGCGAGGCCTTGGACGCCCTGGGCCTGGCCCTCGCCTATGCCTCGGGCACGATGCAGGCGCATGTGGAGGGCAAGGCCACCCTGCCGCTGCAGATCGCGGGTGCCGCCCGGTCGGCGGTGCAGGCCATCGACCTGGCCCTGGCCGGCCTGCCGGGCCCCAGCGCCTCGATCGACGGGCCCTACGGCTACCTGACCCTGTTCGAAAGCAGCCACGACATCCAGCGCCTGATGGAGGGCCTGGCCGGCCCGCACCGTATCGAGCAGGTGAGCTGGAAGCCTTTCCCCACCGGCCGCGCCGCGCACGGCGCCATCGTGGCCACGCAGCGGCTGATGCACCAGCATGGCCTGCACGCCCTGAACCTGGAAACGCTGACCTACCGGGCGCCGCCCCTGATCGTGCGGCTGGTGGGGCGCCCTCTGGTCCCCGACATGACGCCCGCCTACGCCCGGCTGTGCTTCCCGTATTTGGGGGCGGTGGTCCTGACGCGAGGGACGGTCGACCTGTCCGACTTCACGGCGGAGCGGCTGAACGATCCCACCATCGCCCAACTGGCCAGCCGCATCAGCGTTGAAAGCGACGGCAATCCCGACCCGGCTGCCTTCGTGCCGGCGCGGGCGGAGGCGCTGCTGACCGACGGCCGCGCGCTGTCGCAGGAGGTGACGGTGCAGTTCGGCGCCCCCGCCTGGCCGCTGACGCGGGAGGAACACCTGGAAAAGGCCCGGCGCTGCCTGGCCTTCGCCGGCCTGGAAGGCGCCCACCAGAAGCTGGCCGACGCCTGCCTGGCCATGGCCGGGGCGGCGGACGCCACCGCCGGCCTCTGGGCCGCCCAAGAGGCCGGCGGCAGTTGATTCAGCCCAGCTTGTCCGTGGTCAGGAAGAGGACATCGGCCATGGCCTGGAACTGGGCCGCGATCTCCTGCATGCGGGCGGTGGCGATATCCTGGCCGAACGCCGCCATGTCGCTGATGTCCAGCACCTCGACATACTGGTAGGGCGGCTGGCCGCCGCCGAACAGGCCGGTGACGCGGAACACCTCGAAGCTGTCGATGGACGCCAGGCCATTGACGGTAGGGATGTCCTGCGCTTTGGCCCAGGCCTCGTAGTCGGCGACGCTGACCCCCGGCTTCAGGTTGAACAGGGCGATGATGCGGCTGGACATGGAACGAACCCTTTCTGACGGTTAGGCGGCCCGGACGACCGGGAAGGAGGTGGGGTAACGGCCCGTCAGCAACAGCAGCAGGGAACCGCCCACGAACATGGCCGCCGCGATGGCCAGGATGGGCGTGTAGCTGCCGTGCGCGGCGAAGACATAGCCGTAAATCGGGGCCGACGCCGCGGCGCCGCCGGCGAAGACGGCGTACAGCATGCCGTAGATGCGGCCGTAATAGGCCATGCCGAAATGCCGGCCGGCCAAGTAGGAGATGAAGTCGGTCTCGGCCCCGGCGGCCCCGCCCAGCAGGATGGCGGCCAGCCCGATGAGCCAGATCGAGGTGGTGTCGCTCATGAAGATGGCGCAGGCGATGGCCGGCATGGACAGCAGGGGCACGGCCGCAGCCGGCGCCCACACCCGGTCGACCAGCAGCCCGGTGCCCAGGCGGCCGACGATGATGGCCAGACCGACGCCGCCAGCGATCAGGGCGCCGGCCTCGCTGCTCAACCCTTTGAGCCGCATCATGTTCTGCAGGTTGGTGTGAAAGCCGCCATAGGCGACCGACACCATCAGGAAGGCCACCATCATGATCCAGAAGCGGGGCAGGCGGACCGCCTGGGCCAGGGTCAGGCCGGTCTTGACGGGGGGCGGCGCGTCGGTGCCGGGGGAGACCGCGGCGGCGGCGGGCTCCCGCATGAAGGCCCAGGCGACCGGCAAGGCCAAGGCCAGGGGGAACAGGGCCAGCAGGGCGTAGGTCCAGCGCCAGCCCCAGCTCTTGATCAGGAACACGGTGGTGACCGGCAGAATGAAGGCGGCCAAGCCGGTGCCGGTGAGCATGATGCCCAGCGCCAGGCCCCGGTTTCGGCTGAACCACAAATTGATGGCGCGCGACCAGGTGACGGGGGTGGAGCCCACACCGACGATGCCGATCAACAGGTAACAGGCGTAGAACCATGTCAGCGACCGGGTCAGGCTGAGGGCGGCGAAGGTCAGCGCGAAGGCGAACAAGGACCACAGGGCGACGATGCGCGCGCCATAGCGGTCGGCCAACGCGCCGACGATGGGCGCGAAGACGCAGCCGGTCAGGCCGTAGCACATGATGCCGTTCATGATGTCGCCCGCGTTCCAGCCGAACTCGCGCATCAGGGGCTGCATCAGCGAGCCGATGGTGTTGTACGGCAGCGGCGACGCGCCGCACATGGTCCCCAGGGTGGCGGCCAGAAGCACCGTCCATCCCTGCCGGAACTCACCCGTCCGCGTCTCACGCATTGCCGACTTCTCCCATTTCGATCAATTCGTAAATCTCGCCGTCCGGGCCCGCGACGCAGGCGGACCGGCGACCGGCGTACAAGGGGCCAGGGTGAACCGTGGCGGGGGCCAGCAGGGGGGCGGCCACCCGATCCAACCGGTCCACGCCCAGGCTGATGACGGCGTTGCCCGGCGGCAGTCCACCGGCAGGCCGGGGCCGGGCCGTCGCGTCCGGGGGATACTGGTCGATCTCCGCCACCGGCAGGCGCCCCACCTTGGTCATCGTCAGGGTGCTGCGATGGTCGGCGGGCAAGCCGAAGGCGTTGTTGATCACGCCGTAGGGGATGGCGAAGGTGCCGCCCTCCTCCAGCCCCAGCGCTTGGCGCTGGAAGGCCAGGGTGGCGGCCCGGTCGGACGCGGCCTGCACGGCGATGAAGATGACATCCACCGGTGCCGCCGCCAGCGGCAGGTCCAGGTCGGCCATATCCTCCAGCACCTGGTTCAGGTACAGGATTTCGCCGCCGCGCCCGACGACCTGCATGGGAATGAAATTGTTGAATCCCGCCACCTTCTTGGGCGGGCCGATGACGGTGAAACCGCTGTCCGCCAGCCGGGCGTGCAGGGCGAAGACGTCCGCCACCGTGATTTCGAACGCGGCCCAGCCGAAACTTCGGGCCGGACGGTAGCCCGGAACCGGCGCCCCCTCGACCAGGCGCAGGAAGCAGCCGTTGCCACTGACGGGCGCCAACAGGGCCATGCGGGCGCCGCCGGCGGCGGGGGCGCCCCAGGAGGCCGCCAGGTCGGACGGGACGGCCCCCGCCTCCACCACCGTCAAGCCCAGCGTGTCGCGGTAATCCACCAGCGAAGCGTCGAAATCGGCGGTGACCACCGTACCGGCCTTGATGCGGCCGTGACGGTCGAACACCGGCGCGGCATCGGCCTGCGGCCTCATGGACGGCATGCCGGGGCTCCAGCCAGTGGACATCCCCGACTTTCCGGCTTGGGTCCCCACCCCGCCGGCCTTACCCTGTTCGCCATGCCCGTCCCCATTCTGACATCACCGCCGTTATTTGGATCGCCGTGATTTGGCCGCCGCGGCCCGGCGGGTCTTGAGTCATATGGTATATAGATATATAATTAGATCAATAACAATCATACTTGAACTGGAACAACGGGACGGCCTTCAATGACCCCAGACACCGCCCAGCCGGCCACGGCTGCCGACACCCCGCTTTGGCGCGACCTCGCCGCCATCGTCGGGGGCGCACATGTGCGCCAGGATACACCCAGCCGGACGCTGCATTCCCAGGACATCTACGCCCGCGCCACGGAGACCGCCGCGCTGGTGGTGGCACCGGCGGACACCGCCCAGCTGGCGGCGGTCGTCGCGGCCGCGCGGTCCCATGGCCATGACTGCGCCCCCCGGGGCGGCGGCATGAGCTACACCAAGGGCTACCTGCCAACCACACCCCGCACCGTGACCCTGGACCTGTCGCGCATGGACAAGGTGCTGGCGGTCCGGGCCGACGACATGGTGGTGACGGTGCAGGCGGGCTGCACCTGGAAGACCCTGTACGAGACCTTGGCCCCCCTGGGCCTGCGCACGCCCTTCTGGGGGCCGCTGTCGGGCCTGGTGTCCACGGTGGGCGGCGGCATCTCGCAGGGCAACGCCTTCTTCGGCGCGGGCCATTACGGCACCGGCGGCGAAAGCGTCGTGGCAATGGCCCTGGTCCTGGCCGACGGCCGGGTGATGCGGACGGGCGCACTGGGTACTGATGGCGACAGCCCGTTCTATCGCCAGTACGGCCCCGATCTGGCGGGTCTGTTCACCGGTGACTGCGGCGCCTTCGCCATCAAGGCGGAAATCACCCTGCGGCTGATCCCCCTGCCCAAGCATGAGGCCTATGCCTCGTTCTCGTTCAAGGACAGCGGCGGCATGTTCGGGGCCATGGCCGACATCACCCGCGCCGGCATCGCGTGCGAGCTGTGCGGCTTCGACCCGCGCCTGACCCGCATCCGCCTGAAGCGGGCTTCGCTGTCCGCCGACCTGGGCGCGCTGAAAAGCGTGGTGGGCAAGCAATCCTCGCTGCTGGGCGGCTTGAAGGAGGCGGCCAAGATCGCCCTGGCCGGCCGCACCTTCATCGACGCTGGCGACTTCGCGCTGCATCTGGTGTTCGAGGGGCGCTCCGCCGCAGGCGTGGCCGAGGACCTGGCGGAGGCCCGCGCCATCGTCGCCCGCCACCAGGGGCAGGAGGTGGAGAACACCATTCCCAAGGTCATGCGCGCCCAGCCCTTCGTCGCGCTCAATTCGATGGTGGGGCCCAATGGCGAACGCTGGGTGCCCATCCACTGCCTGGTGTCCCTGTCGCAGGCGCACCGCGTCTTCCAGGCGATGGAAGCCGAGTTCGCCGCCATGGAGCCGGAGTTCCAGGAGCATGGGGTGGAGAATGCCTATCTGTTCTCCGCCATGTCGACCAATGCCCTGCTGATCGAGCCCACGATCTACTGGCCGGACGCGCTGATGGAACTGCATCACAGCGCCGTCGAGCCCGGACACCTGGCCAAGCTGCCGGTGAACCCGCCCAACGCGGCGGCGGCGGCCGTGGTGGAAAAGGTGCGCCAGCGGCTGCTGGACCTGTTCCTGCGCGAAGGGCTGGCCCATTTCCAAGTGGGGCGGACCTATCCCTATCTGCCGTCGCGTGACGGCGCCAGCGTCGACCTGCTGCGCGGGGTCAAGGCGATCCTGGACCCCGGCAACGCCATGAACCCGGGCGTCCTCGGCCTCTGACCGCCAAAAGCACAGGGCCCGCAAGCCGGACGCACCGGCCTGCGGGCCCTTTTTCATAGGCATGCGGCTCAGGTCAGCGCGCCCAGATCAGCGATCCAGTTCAGCCAGTTCGTACCAGGTGAGCATGTAGCCCCCCACCCCGCCCTGGACGAACAGGGAGTCCTCGTCCCGCGTGACCCAGACATCGTAGGGCGGGTGGGCGCCGTCCTTGCTGGCCATGCTGGCGTTCTCGTCGGTGAAGCGGAAATGGCGGCAGTCGAAGGTGCCGGCGGCAACCGTCACCGTCTCATCGCCGACATACTCCAGGAACAGGTTGGTTTCCGCGACCAGGGGCGGGGTGGCGCCGCGATGGTCGGGTGACGGCAGGAAGGCGCGCAAGGGCCGCTTGTGCGGGCCCCGCGCCACATCCATGCACCGGGTCATGTAGGCGTCGCCGATGATGGGGTGCGTGCCGAAGCCGTCATAGTGCCCATTCACCGGCATGACCTGCGATATGCGGCCGATGGTGGGGCCATAGCTGACGCATTCGATCTGCTCGGGCGTCATGCGGAACCAGCCGCTGCCCATGAAGCGATCCCCCACCGTCAGCCGGACGTGGCAGTCCATGGGGCGGTCGTTCTCATCCAGGGAGTAGATCACGTCGCGCAGCACCGTGGGCGCCGGCTCCTCGATCTCGCACAGGGCGCGGATGGTGACCTTGCCATCGGTGTGGCGGGTGATGGTGAAGCTTTCCCGTCCCCGTTCCTCCCCAACCCGGCCGGGCTTGCGGGAGGTGTAACGGATGCGGCCGCGCAGGGTGCGGTGCTGCATGAAGGCGTCTCCTGACTGTCAGCCGACGAAGGCGAAAACCGCGTCGCGCAAGGCGGGTCCGAATTCCGGGTCACGGAAGCCGGGAAGGGTGCGGAACTGGGCGTCCACCTGGGCCGCCGCCTGACGGGTGGTCTCCAGCAAGGGATCCTCCACCGAGGACAGGGCCAGGATGGGCTGGCTGACCAGGCCGATGCGCCGCAGGGGTTCATAGGCGAAAGCGGCGCGGTAGGCGCGGAAATAGGTTTCACCCGCCTTCAGCACCTCCACCACCCAGTCGCGCAGGGCCTCGGGCGTGCCCAGGCCGTTGTCGCGCCGGTGCGCCCGGTCCCGCTTGAACCAGGGGAAGAACAGGTACTGGTCGCGGCAGAACATGAAGCAGCGCATCAGATAGGCGCCGTCCAGGTCCGGCGCGAAGGGCAAGGCGTAGTTCTCAAGATAATCGTCGCGCTGTTCCGGCGTGAAGACGGCGACGCCGTCCACGACCACCTTGCGGACAAGGTCCGGTGCGGCGATCGCCACCTCCAGCGCCACGTCGGCGCCGGTGTGGGACCCGTAGACGACGATATCGCGCAGGCACAGCGCGCGGATGGCCTCGATCAAGCCCACCGCCAGATCGGTGATGGTCGGAACCTCCAGCGGCAGCGGACTGCTGTCGCCGTTGCCGGGCGTGTCGAAGGCGAAGACGCGGTAGCGCGCGGCGAGGAGGCGCATCAGCGCCTCCAACTGCTTGGCGCTGCCGGGGGAGGCATGGTGCATCACCAGCACCGGCCCGTCCTCGCCCACGGTCCGGCAATGAACCTGGCCGAAACTGGTGTCGATGAACCGGCGCTTGATGATCGGGGTGGTGGTCATGGGTGTGAGCAATCCTTTGATGCCGGTCGGCCTCGGCCGCTTCTCAGAAGCGGCGGGTCAGGGTGGCGGTGACGCGGCGGGGATCGCCGTAGTAGTAGCCGTTGAAGACCGAGGTCAGGTACGTCTTGTCGCCGCAGTTCTTGCAGTCCAGCTTGAACCGCCAAAGGTCGTCGTCGGTGGTGAAGGCCAGCGACAGGTTCACCAGCGTATAGTTGCTGGCGTAGCTGTTCAGCGCCGTGGGCGTCAGGGTGGACGGGGCGGAATTGGCCGCCGTGGTCCAGAAGCCGCCGGTGTAGTCCACCTCCGCCGTCAGGGCGAAGCTGGCGTTCCATGACGGCACGGGCACGGTGTAGGTGCCGCCCACCGCGACGCTCTTCTTGGGGAAGCGCGACACCTGGTCCGACAGGTCGATGGCGTTGATGTAGGCGCCAGTGCTGCTGACGAAGGATTGGGCGCGTGGGTTCACATAGGTGTACTCGCCCTGCTGGATGCCCACCGTCCCGAAGATGTCCAGCGCGTGGAAGGGCTTGGCCCTCACCTCCAGTTCCAGACCCTTCACCTCGATGTTGCCGGCGTTGTCCTGGGTGGACAGGGTGGTGCCGGCGATGGGCCCGGGGGTGGTGTAGGAGAGCTGCAGATTGTCGGTGTCGGCCAGGAAGCCGGTCAGGTTCACCTGCAGCTTGTGATCCAGGAAGGTGCTCTTGATCCCCGCCTCATAGGACCAGGTGGTCTCCGGCTTCATCGCGGTGACCTGCTGCGGCAGGTAGGCGGTGCGGGAGTTCCAGCCGCCACCCTTGTAGCCGTTGGTCACGCTGGCGAAAAGCAGGACGTCCGGCATAGGCTTGTAATTCAGGCCGAACTTGGGGGTGATGACGTTGGTTTCCAGGTCGGTGGGAATGCCATAGCGCTTGAGGTCGGCCGTGGTGGCCCCGCCGTAAGAGGTCGCGGGCAGTTGCAGCGCCTTGACCTCGTGGGTCACGCGGGCGCCGGCTATGGCCGTCACCGTGTCCGTCAGGTCCAGGTCGGCCTGGGCGTAGGCGGCGTAGGAGTCGGTCTGGTTGCGGATGTCGCGCACGCTGGAATAGCCGGGCTTGCCACCGCAGGTCATGTTGCCGTCGCCGTACAGGCCGGCGCTGCACGAGATGGAGGTGCCGAACACCTGGCCGGCGACCGTGCGGTTGTCCTCGTTGAAGTAATAGAGGCCGGCGACATAGCGCAGGCGGTCGTCGAAGAAGGAACCGACGGCCTTCAGTTCCTGCGAGACCATGTCATAACGGCCATCGTTGGTCAGGTAATAGGGCGTCGGGTTGACGGTGCGCGATGCCGGCAGGGAGAAGTCCATCATGAACTTCTGGTTGATGGTGCGGTAGCCGGTGATGGCGTTCAGCGTCACCGAGGGCAGGCGCCATTCCAGGTTCGCGGTCACCGCCGTCGACTGGGCGGAGGAACCCAGCCCGCGATTGGCCAGGGCGTCGGCCAACACGTTGCCGGTGCCGCCGGCCGTGGTGGCGGCCAGGCGGGTTTCCGTCGGATCATCATAATAGGACCGCAGGTAGCTGCCCGAGCCGCCAGTATGCTCGATGCTGAGGTCGACGGTGATGTCGTCGTTGGGCAGAAGGCGCACCGCGCCCCGGCCGCCATAGCTTTTCAGGCCGTTCAGGTTTTCGTTGTTGGCCTGGTTTTTCAGCCAGCCATCGTCCTGGCTGTAATAGCCGGTGACCTTGGTCAGGATCTTGGGCGATACCGGGACGTTGATATCACCCCGGAAGGTGCGCTGGGCGTAGGAACCATAGGTCGCCTCCGCATAGCCGCCGAAATCCTCCGACGGTTTGCGCAGACGCACGCTGATGGCGCCGCCCGTGGAATTGCGGCCGAAGGTGGTGCCCTGCGGGCCGCGCAGCACCTCCATCTGCTCGACATCGAACAGGCCGTAGTTGTTCGCGTTCTGGCGCGGCACCACCACGTCATCGACATAGGTGGAGACGGCGGGGTCGATGGTGGCGATCTGCTCGGTCGAGCCCAGGCCGCGAATGTAATAGGTGTTGGCGCCCGGAATGCCGGTATTGCTGCTGCCGAACAGGTTCGGCACCAGGCGCACCAGGTCCAGGGTGGAGCTGACCTGCCGGCTGGCCATGTCGTCGGCGGTGAACGCGGACACGGCCTGGGGCACGGATTGCAGGGTCTCGGCCCGGCGGCGGGCGGTGACGACCACCTCCTGCAAGGTATCCTCATCGGCGGCCCAAACCGGAGCCACGGTTCCGAGCAAGGCGATCACAGCGGCGGACGCGCCCAGCGCCCATTCCCTTATCAGCATGCCCAAAGCCTCCTGTTATGTCGGGTCCGGTTTATCCGGCCCATTTGTGAGTCTATTGATATATGTTTAGATCTTTTTGCAAAGCTCTTTTTTGCCTTGAGAACGACACGGGCAACTATGGTCACGGGGGCGTGGCGCCGGCGCCACGCCCCGCCATCCTCACGGCGCGTCGGGGGCAACGCGGACCAGGGATTTCCCCCGGTTCAGGCCGCGCATCAGCGCCTCGAACTGGGCTGGCGCGCGTGCCAGCCCGTCCGCCACATCCTCGATCACGCGCAGGCGCCCGTCCTCGACCCAGGGAACGGCCATGTCCAGCCATTCCCCCCACCGGGCGTAGAAGTCGTAGACCACCAGGCCCAGGACATGGGCGCGCTTGGCGATGATCGGGATGAGGGGCACCTGCGGCGGCGGGCCGCCGTGGTAGTGTTCCACCAGGCCGCATAGAACCAGCCGGGCGCCGACCTGGATATGGGACAGGGCGGTGGCCAACTGCGTGGCGCCCACGTTCTCGAAATGCACGGTGGAGCCCGCCCCCAGGGCGTCGGCATAGGCCGTGACCCAATCGGGGGCGTGATAATCGATGCAGGCGTCGAAACCATAGACGTCGCGGACCAGGGCGCACTTTTCCGGCCCGCCGGCGACGCCGACGGTACGGGCGCCCAGCAGGCGCGCGATCTGCCCCGCCGTTCCGCCCACCGGGCCGGCGGCGGCGTTGACGCTGAAGACATCGCCGGCCCGCACCCGGGCCAACTGGGTCACGCCCGCCCAGGCCGTCAGCCCCGGCATGCCCAACACCCCCAGATGGGCCGACGGCCGGGTGACCTTGACCAGGCGCCGCGCCTTGGTGGCCGGCAACAGGCCATGGTCCGCCCAGCCCACCTCCCCCGCTACCAGATCACCAGGCTTGAAGTCGGGATGGACGGACCGCACGACCTCCGCCACGCACTCACCGGGCAGCGACTCCCCAGGCAAGGGGGCCGGCAGGCCCATGTGCCGCCCGCGCAGACGGGAGCCGATATAAGGATCGAAGGACAAGTACAGCACGCGCACCAGCAGTTCCGCCCCCGGTTCGGGATCCGGCAGGGCGCGCTCCCGGATCTCGAAGTCGGCGGCAATGGGCAAGGCCCCCACCGGACGGCGCAAGACCACCTCAAGACGTCGCATCATTGACCCTTTCAAAATAGTCCAGGTACAGGCCGGCCCGCCCCTCCGGCGACGCCGGACGGGGACCGACCGTGCCCCGGGGCAGGACCGCCGCCGCCCCGATGGACCAGCCCTGGCGGGGGTCGCCGGGATCGGCGCAGAGCAGCACCGGATGGCCGACCTGGGTGAGTAAAGGGCGAACGTCGCGGCTGACCGCCACGTGGACAGCGTCACCGTAACGGGCGGGTTGCGCCATCACGTCCATGAGCAGCGACCGCAGCCGATCGACCGACATGTCGGGGGTGCGCCCCCGGATCGCCGAGGCCGCCCCGTCATACCAGGGGAACTGCGCCTCCCGGTCGCGCAGCAGGTGCCAGACCTCCTGCCAGTGGGCCCCCGATGCGGACAGGACCAGGGGCGGGCAATAGCGGCGCGCCATATCGGCGCGCAGCGTGTCGCCGGGCAGCATGACGCCGTCCAGGACGGCGGCGCCGACACAATCGGGATGGGTCGCCATGACGGTCAGGGCGATGGGGGTCGCCATGCCCTCCGCCACCAGGTCGACCGGCCCGATGGCCAGGGCCCGCAAAAGCTCGGCCAACGTCTCGGCATAGGCGGCCAGGCTGGCCACAGGCAGGGCATCGGATTGTCCGCACCCCGGCAGGTCGGGGGCCAGCACCAAGCGACGCTTCCCCAACGCCCGCAGCAAGGGCGTGTCCGCCGCCGCCCCGCCAGGCGGGTCATGCAGGACCAGCACCGGCCGCGCGTCGCCGGGCAGCCCGAAACGGTACAGTCGGACCTGGCCATGGGGCAGGTCGACGTAAAGGCGCCCCGGCGGGTCCGCCGCCCCTGCGGCCGGGGGCGGCTGGTAGGCCTGGGCGCCCGCCCCGGCGGCCAGATGGTCGCCAATCGCCACCAGCCACGCCGTGCGGTCGGCGGGCAGGCGCTCTATCCGGCAGTGCGGCGGCAAAAGGTCCAGGCAGGGGAACAGGACATCATCGGCGCGGGCGGCATAGACCACCGGCGCCGTCACCCGCGCGACATTGTCCATCGGGTTGTGCCGCATGGCGGCGCGATAGGCGTCGGCGTAATGGGGCCCGGCCCTGAAATAGTCCAGGCAATAGGCCTGCATCTCCCCTGTCGACGGCATGTCGATGGGCATGCGGGTCGATGGATCGGCCGCGAACCAGGGGAACCAGCGCATCGTGTCCTTGACACGGGTCCACTCCCGCGCCAGCCAGGCGCCGTCGGCGTCCATCTCGAACGGCCTCATGTACCGGCCGATGAAACCCTCGTCCGGGTCGCCCGTCGGGATGGAAAGGCCGTCCAGCACCGCGACGCCCACGCGCGCTGGCCAGCGCACCGTGAAATCCAGCAGGATCTTCGAACTGGTGTGGCAGGCGTAAAAGGCAGCGCGCCCGATGCCCAGGGCCGCCAGCGTCCGCTCCAGCGCAAGGGCGAAGTCGGCAATGACGGGGTCCCGCCCCGCCATCCCGGGCATCAAAGTCAAGGGGTCGGACCCGCCATAGCCGGGCGTGTCCAGGGCGAAGACGGTGAACCGGTCGGACAAGGCCCCCAGCAACGGCAGGTGCAACAGCGAGGATCGCGGGGAATCGTGCAGCAGCACGACCGGCGGGCCCTCGCCCACGCGGCGGTAATGCACCATGCCCATCGCCGTCTGGACGTACCCCTTCGCGATCCGCGCGCGCCCGTCGCCCATCCCCCGCCGCCACCCGCTGTCCCACATTGAGTCAATATGATATGTAGATATATCAATCGGTCAATTATTGTTTCATATGGACGGTGGCCGGATACGGGCGTGAATGGTCGGCCTGCGGATAATTCCCATGACGACCATTCCCCTTGGGGTAAGAGGGTGCTGCTGTCTAAAAAGCCGATAAAAATCAGGAGGCAGGGCATGACTTGGGATTACAGGCGCCATCCATCCCGCTTGGCGATCGTGGCGATGCTGACCGTGAACGCGCCGGCCTGGGCCGCCGACGCGCCCGCCAGCGACGACCAGCTGGAGGACATCACCATCACCGCGCAGCGGGTGGGCCAGCGATTGCAGGACGTGCCGGTGGCGGTGACGGCCCTGACCGGCGCCGCCCTGGACCGCATGGGCATCACCACTGCCAGCGACCTGGGCCGCATCGCGCCCAACGTGAACTTCACCAGCGGCAGCGGCGGCTCCACCCAATTGCGGCCCTATATCCGCGGCGGCGGCGTCAGCGACGGCGGCAACGTCACCTCGGAATCCGCCGTGGGCATCTATGTGGACGACGTCTACCGCGCGCGCCTGTCCGGTGCGGTCATGGACTTCCTGGAACTGGACCGGGTGGAGGTGCTGCGCGGCCCGCAAGGGGTGCTGTACGGCCGCAACTCCTCCGCCGGTGCGGTCAAGCTGGTCACCCGCGCGCCCGAATCCACCCCATCCGGCTTTGTCGAGGGCGGCTTCGGCACCTGGAACGAGCGGCGTCTGAAGGGCTATGCCACCGACGCCATCAGCGATAACGGGGATTGGAGCGCGTCGCTGAACGGCCTGGCGCGGGGCCGCGACGGCGGCCGGCAGTACGATGCGACCTTGAAGAAGGACGTGGGCGCCGAGGAGTTCCAGGGCCTTCAGGCCGACGTCGCCTATGCCGGCGCCAGCCCGTTCCACGGCCGTTTCACCGCCTTTTACACCAACCTGGATTCCGACGGGCAGTACGCGGTTCCGACCAACCCCTACGCCAACGGCGTGGAAAGCCAGATCAGCACGCTGTCCGGCTCCTACAACACCACGCTGTCCCCCTACCCCTCCTACACCCATACCCGCCAATACGGCACGACGGTCAATGTCGGTGCCGACTATGACGGCGGTACCGTCACGTCCATCACCGGTTATTCCCACCTGACCAACAACTGGGCGCAGGACTTCTCCGGCGGGGTGCCGGCCTCCGCCCTGGGCCTGACGACGGGCGGCTATCTCGCCCTCTATATCCGGGACAGCACGTCCACCCAGCATCAGATCAGCCAGGAATTGCAGGCGGCGGGCAAGGCGTTCGGCGGCTTCCTCGACTATGTCGGCGGCATCTACTACTTCACGGAATCGACCCGCCAGGACATCCTGCAATCCATCTTCCTGACGCCCTCGCCCCAGGGCTACGCCGTCGATACCGACAGCTACGCCGCCTTCGGCCAGGTGACGGCCAACCTGACCGACCGCCTGGCCGTGATCGCCGGCGGCCGCTACACCATGGACCAGAAGCATCTGTCCGCCTATTACGGCACGGCCGCCATCCAGCGCGACGACACCTTCGTGCGCTTCACGCCCAAGACGGGCCTGACCTACAAGCTGACCCCGGACACGCTGGCCTACTTCACCTACAGCGAGGGCTTCAAGGCCGGCGGCTACAATGGGCTGGCCGGCAGCATCGCCCAGATCAACGCCCCCTTCCGGCCCGAAGTGACGGAAGCCAAGGAGGCAGGGCTGAAGACCGAGCTGTTCGACAACCGGGTCAAGGCCAACGTGGCCCTGTTCCAGAACGACGTCCACGACATCCAGCAGCTGTTCAACCTGGCCGACGGCACTTTCCTGGTGGACAATTTCGACGCCCGCATCCGGGGGCTGGAGGCGGAGGTGTCGTGGCGGGTGGTGTCGGGCCTGACCCTGTGGGGTAACGCCTCGTTCAACGACGGCACGTACACCCGGGGCGGCAGCAGCGCCACGGTCAACGTGCAGGGCAAGAAGGTGGTGAACCTGCCCGACACCCAGTTCAACGTCGGCGCCGATTATACGGTCAGCCTGGGCCGGGGCACCGTCAGCCTGGGCGCCGACGCCCTGTTCCGCAGCGACGTCTATTCGACCATCGACAACGGCGCCATCGGCCATGTGCCGGGCCAGAGCTTCCTGAACGCCTATGTCGGCTATGAATCCGGGGCGTGGACCTACCGCGTGTCCGGCAAGAACCTGCTGAACCAGAGCGGCTATGTCACGGGCTTCGGCTTCTCCGTCATCCAGCCGCGTTTCAACCTGGATCCCCGCACGGTCCTGGGAACGGTCCGTTACACCTTCTGATGCGAATGCTCGATACGGATGCGGCGTGGGCCATAGGCCCGCGCCGCTGAAGCCAGGTACAACGCAAGGGACGGGCTCAGACCACGGCGCAGACCGTCTTCCATTCCAGGTAATTGTCCATCGCGGCCAGGCCGCTGTCGCGGCCATAGCCCGACTGCTTCACGCCGCCGATGGGCAGGCTGGCGTCGTACATGGAATGGGTGTTGATCCATACCGTGCCGGCCTGAAGCCGCCGCGACAGGCGGTGGGCGTGGGACAGCGACTGGGTCCACACGCTGGCGGCCAAGCCATAGACGCTATCGTTGGCGGCAGCCACGACGGCATCAACGTCGGTGTAGCGCTGCACCACCAGCACCGGCCCGAACACCTCTTCCCGCACGATGTCCATGGCGGGGTCGACCTTGGCGATGACCGTCGGCTCGATGAAGGTACCGGCGGGGCCCAGGCGTTCGCCGCCCGCCACCACCGCAGCACCGGCGGCGCGCGCCCCGCCGATCAGGCCGGCCACACGCTCCGCCTGGCGGGCCGATACCAGGGGACCCATCTGCGTCTCCGGGTTCAGGCCATGGCCCAGGCGCAGGGCGCCCGCCTGCGCCACCAGCCCTTCCAGCACGCGGTCGTAGATGTCGGCGTGGACATAGGCGCGGGACCCCGCCACGCACACCTGGCCACCGTTGAAGAAGATGGCGTTCGCCGCCCCCGGTATGGCCAGGTCCAGGTCGGCGTCGGGCAGGACGATGACGGGCGACTTGCCGCCCAATTCCAGCGTCACCCGCTTCAGGTTGCCCTTGGAGGCGTCCAGAATGGCGCGGCCGGTGGCAGTGGACCCAGTGAAGGCCACCTTGTCCACATCCGGATGGGCCGCCAGCGCGGCGCCGGCCGTGGCCCCCCGGCCGGTGACGATGTTCAGCACACCGTCGGGCAGGCCCGCCTCCATCATCAACTGACCCAGGCGCAGGGCGGTCAGCGACGTATCCTCCGCCGGTTTCAGCACCACGGTGCAGCCGGCGGCCAGGGCCGGGGCCAGCTTCATCGCCGTCAGCACCAGGGGGGAGTTCCAGGGCACGATGGCGGCCACCACCCCCACCGGCTCCCGCAGGGTCCAGGCCTGAACCAGCTTGCCCGCCGGCTGGTAGGTCACTGACGGGCTGATGGTCCGCCCCTCGATGCTGAGCGCCTGGCCGGCGTAATAGCGGAACTGGGCTACCGCACCGGGGATTTCGGCCCAGCGGCCGACATACAACGGCTTGCCCTGGTCCAGCGTCTCCAGCTCCGCCAGCTCATCAATATGAGCCTCCAGCACATCGGCCACCCGCCAGAGGATGGCGGCGCGCTGCGCCGGCACCAGGCCCGCCCAGGCGGGGAAGGCAGCGCGGGCGGCTGCAACCGCAGCATCCACATCCGCCGGGCCGGCGTCCGGAACATGGGCCAGCACCTGCCCCGTGGCCGGGTCCGTCGACGGGATGGACTGGCCGCCCGCCGCCTGCACCCAGCGCCCGCCGATGAGCATGGCACCCACCGCAGGCGTCGACAGCACCGCGCGCGCGGCCTCGGTCGCCGGCGCCACCGCCGGGAGCAACTCCACCATTTCTGCCTCCTTGTTTTTCACTGCCGGGTTCTTCACTGCTGGGTGCTGGTGCGTCGGGCGCGATCAGCCCGGCATGTGGCCGGCGCTGTTTTCCAGATACCAGCGGGCCAATTCCTCCCGCGTGGGCCACCAGACGCCCTCCAGCCCCTTGGCGAACTCCAGGAACTCCTTCAGCGCGCGGATGCGATAGGCGCGGCCCGAGACGTGGGGATGCAGCCCGACATTCATCAACCGGGCGGTCTTCGCCCCCTCGGCATGCAGGGTCGACAGTTCCTCGATCAGGACGTCGCGGAAGGCGTCCGTGCTGAGGCCCCGACGGGTCAGCAAGGTGAAGTCGTTGATCTCATTGGAATAGGGCACCGAGACCAGGGGTCCCGCGGCGGTGTCCAGCCGGTAGGGCTGGTCGTCGTTCATGATGTCGCAATAGAACAGGAAGCCCTGTTCCGCCAGGATGCTTGCGGTGTTGAGCGTGCCGCGCAGCGACGACGACAGCCAGCCCAGCGGGCGCCGGCCCACATACCGCTCATAGGTTTCGATGGTGCGCAGGATCACGTCCCGTTCCTTCGCCGGGTCCTTGGCGAAGTTGGTCAGCAGTTCCCCCTGCTCGTAATTGTGCGCCAGCAGTTCCCAGCCGCGTTCCAGGCAGGCGTCGGTCATGGCCCGGCGCCGCTCGAACGTCACGGCGTTGGTGGTGCAGCTGGCCTTGACACCCATCTCGTCGAACAGGTCATAGAGGCGCCAGATGCCCACCCGCTGCCCATATTCACGCCAGGTGAAGTTGGGGAAGTCGGGCGTGTCGCCGGGCAGCACGTCGGGCAGGATGGCGGGGCCGCCGGCGTAATAGGGGCGGTCCGTGTCTTTGGTCAGATCCCAGGTTTCCAGGTTGAACGTCAGGATCAGGGCGACGCGCTTGCCCTCCGGCAGCCGCAGGGGCCCGCGTGCCGGCATGGGCACATAATCGTACCGCAGCATGGATCAGAACTCCTCCAGCAGGCGGCCGAAGCCGTAGACCTTGTCCTGGATGCCGTTGGCGCGCAGGGCGTGCCAATAGGTGGCGGTGTTGATGGCGATGACAGGCTTGCCCAGCCACATCTCCGCCGCCGCGGCCAGGCGGACCATGGACAGGTTGGTTCCGACCTGCAGGATGGCGTCGACGTCGTCGCCGTCCAGCTGGTGCAGCGCCTGGCGCAGGGTGGGGGTGTCCACCTTGGCGATGGACGTCCAGGACGGGCAGCGCAGGGGAATGTCGCGCACGGTCTCATAGCCGTAGTCGGACAGGAAGTTGCGCACCTGGGCGTTAGCCACCGGGTAGTAGGGCGACACGAAGGCGACGCGCTTCACCCCGCCATAGGCGGCGATGGCCGCAGCCAGGGATTCCGACCCGGTGGACAGGTCCACGCCGGCAACCTCGTGGATTTGGCGGCGGAACTTGGCCGCCCCCTCCGCCCCGCCATAGAAGGTGATGGCCGACATGCCCATGACCAGGTAATGCGGCTTGCAGGTCATGACGGAGCGCACCGCCTCCACCGTGTTGTCGGCGATCTGCTGCGTGCCGGCCAGGAAGGTCTCATCGCTGATGGCCTGGGCGTCCGGCACGACGATGCGGCTGTAATGGTTGGTGACACCCGCCGGTCGCATGTCGTCATAATCGGGCTGCACACTGGTGTTGGTGCTGGGGCCCAGCACACCGAAAAGGCGGCGCCAGCCGCGGCTGTCCTTGGCGTCAGTCTGCATTATCGGGAATCCTTTTCAGCACGTCGCGCGGGGGCGACGGTCAAGCGATGGCTTCGGCGTCGCGCAGGCTCTGGAACATGGCCTGGCGCAACAGGAACTGGCGGCGCAGCTCCGGATCGGCCCGGGTGCGCAGCAACTCTTCGCGGCGGCGGTCCTGGCCGGCGGCCAGACCCTGCTTCATCATTTCCATGGTCTGGATGGTCTGGGCCTGGATGAAGCTGCGCGCGGCCCCCCGGCGCTGCCGGTCGAACTGATCCAGCGAAGCCTCGTCCTCGGTGCCATTGATGATGCGCACCAGGCGCTGGCACAGGTTGAAGGCGTCATGGATGCCGCTGTTCATGCCGAAGCCGCCCAGCGGGTTGTTCAGGTGCGCGCTGTCGCCCACCAGCATGGCGCGGCCCTGGCGGAAGCGCTCGGCCACGCGCTGGTGCATGCGGTAGATGGTGCGGTGCTGGGTGGGCACGCCGGTCTTGCCGATCAGGTGCTTGAACACCCGGTCGCGGTTGGCGTCGGACACCAGCTCGCTGTCCGATGAGTCGGGGTCGGCCGGCAGCAGGATGCGCCAGACGGACGGCACGCGCAGCAGCACCAGCCATTCCGCAGGATCGGCGACGTAGTTCACGTACGCCAGGTTGGGCAGGTAATCCTCCAGCGGCTCCGTCGTCGACAGGCAGAGGAATTTCTCGGGATAGGTAAAGCCCTCGAACCCCACGCCCAGCCACTTGCGCACGGTCGACCCGGCGCCGTCGGCGCCGATCAGCCAGTCCGCGCGCACCCGCTCGATGGCGAAGGGGGTTTCCACCACCAGATCGACGCCGGTTTCATCCTGCGCCACACTCACCAGCCGGTGACCGAAACGCACGCTGGCCTTTGGGTGCTGGTCCAGACGTTCGGCCAGCGCGCGCGCCAGGTGGTACTGTTCGCATTGCAGGCGGAAGGGATAGCGGGTGACGTCGTGCAGTTCGCCCAGGTCGAAGTCGATGACGTCGCCCGTACCCCGGTCCCGGTAATGGTAGACGGGCGCCTTCAGCCCCCGTTCCAACAGGAAAGGCGTGATGCCCAGGGTGTCCAGCATCTCCAGCGTCGGGGGATGGAAGGTGGAGGCGCGCAAATCCAGGGCGCAATCGGCACCCGCCTCCAGCACCAGGACGTCGATGCCCTGCTGCGCCAGGAAATAGGCCGCCACCGTGCCCACCGGGCCGGCGCCGGCGATCACCACCTGCGTTCTGATCATCAGGATCAACCTTTGAAACCGGGGCCGTCGAGCGCGGCCGCCATAGGGAAACCGGGTAGGGGGATGGTCAGCGGGTCGCTTCCCGCAGCCAGGCGATCAGGGCGTCGCGGTCAGCCTTGTCGGGCAGGCCCATGAAGGCCATCGTCGTGCCGCTGACCAGGCCGCTGGGCCGCGTCAGCCAGGCGTCCAGCGCCTTTTCGTCCCAGACGATGCCGCTGTCGCGCAGAGCCTTGGAGTAGTTGAAGCCCGGCTCCTGCCCCGCCGTGCGGCCGAACAGGCCGTGCAGGTTGGGGCCCACCTTGTGGGGCTTGCCGGCTGCGAACTCATGGCAGGTGCGGCAGCGGATGGAGAGCTTCTCGCCCTTTTCGGTCGCACCCTTGTCGGCCGCCACCTGGGCCAGCGCGCCGCCGGCGGGCAGGAGCATGCCCAGGGCCAGGGCGGCGGGGATTGCCAGCCGGGCGGCGACATGACGGACGGTGCGACCACCAGCGGGATTCCCAGCGGAATTCAAGGATGCCTCCACAGTCAGCTATTTTCCTATCGGGCTGGGAAACGAGCGCGCGGGGGGTGTGGGCGCAATCGTCAGCCCCGGTGTTGATGGCCCAAGTGTGGCCGCTAAGGACGCGGCCGGTCGACACGCCAGCCCGGGTTTGACCACCCTGCGGATAAATTCGGGCCCGTGACGGCCGGTCAGGCGCCGGCGGCGCGTTTGCGGCCGGCCGCCGGCTGCAACTCCGCGCCGATGGCCTGGGCGGTGGCCGTCAACTCGCCCAGGTAGCGGTCCAACGCGGCCCCCACGTCCATCGACGCCGCGAAAAAGATCAGGGTCATGGCCGCCTTGAACTGGTCCCCCACGAAGATGGGCACCGCGATGGAGGAGGTCTTGCCCGGCGTCAGGTTGTGGTGGTTGAGGTCCTGGACCGCGTATCCCTGCCGCCGGATGCGCGCCACATCCACCAGGGTGGCGGCGGCGCGCAGGTAGGCCGGCGCCACGGCACCCGCCGCCTCCAGCCACGCCAGCAGCGCCTGCCGCTCCTCATCCGGCGCATGGGCCAGGGACAGCTTGCCCGACGCGCTTTCCAGCAGCGGCACGGTGAAGCCGGGGTAATAGTGATCGAAGGTCAGGGGTGTCTTCGCGTGGGTGCTGTCGCGCAGCACCATCGCCGCGCCGACGCGCATGGCGATGGAAACGGGCCAGCCGACGCGCCGCGTCAGGGCTAGGATATGGGGCCGCGCCACCTCCACCAACCGGTCGTCCTGCTGGAAGCCATAGGCCAGGCTTTGGACCAGGGCGGTGGGGCGGTACTGTTTGCGGTCGGGCTCCTGCTCCACCAACCCTTCGAAGATCAGGGTCTGCACCAGGCGGCAAGTCGTGGGATAGGGCAGGCCAGCGGCGCGCGCGATGTCCATCATAGTCAGGGAGCCGTGGCGGTTGATGGCCTTCAGCACCGCGATGGCGCGGCTGATGGCGCGGATGGGCACGCCCCTGTCGGTGCCCCCCTCCGCGCGCCCCTCCGCGCCTGCGCGATCCTCCCGCCCGTCCGCCTTCCCGTCCGGCCGCCCCGCCGCCATGTCAGAGCCCCAGGGCGCCGGGGTTGACCAAGCCCGCCGGATCGGCCCAGCGCTTGACGGAGCGCAGCAGCTCGTCGGCGGCCGGGTCGCGGTCGGCCGCCAGGGGATAGAGGCGGCCGACCTGAAGATGCGCCGCGCCGTGGCGGTGGAACAGGTCGACGATGTCGGCCTTCAGCGCCTCCACCAGGGCCGTGCCTTCCGGATTGGCGGGATAGCGCGCCAGGCTGGCGGCGGCGGACGGCTCCAACATGCGGTCGTGGAAGGCGGCGCGCGCCTCCTCCCAATAAATGGCGATCTCATAGAGGAAGGCGTTGGTGGACACGGTGCTGAACATGGCGGCCACCAGCACCTTGTGCCGCGTCATCGCCTCGGCCCGCGCGGCGTACAACCCCTCCAGCGCGGTGCGGAAATCGCCAACCCTGCTGAACGGCAGGATGCCGTGGACAGGCACCCACCGCTCCCCCTTGGGGCCCAGGATGTGGTTCAGCGGCGGGAAGGGATAGGCCCGCACCACCGTGGGCATGGAGTTCTCAATTTCCCGCCCGAAGGGTGCCACGGCGGCGCGCACCCGGCGCAGCAGGGAGCGTTCCTCATCCCGGTCGGCGGCGTCCACGGTGTAATGGGCGGAATAGTTTACATCCTTGAGGAAGCCACGGCCGGCGACGGCGATCTTGGCCATCTGCCACAGCGCCTCCACCGGCCCCCGGCCCGCCTTGCCCACGGCCAGCAGCATCTTGAGGTCGGACTTCAAGTCGCCCATGCCCAGGCGCTGGTTCTGCAGGAAAGGGTCCAGCCCGAAGCCCTCGGACGCGATACCCTCGCGCGCCACCGCCGCCATGCCGCCCAGCAGGCCCTGGAAATCCTGGAAGCCGAAGGACAGGCCGGTGGTGATGGACCGCCGCTTGACCAGACGAAAGGCCGCCGCGGTCTTGATGCCCAGGGCCCCGGCGTCGCCGCCGAACAGGCCCGTCAGGTCGGGACCGAAGTGGCGGAAGAAGGGGGCCGCCGTGCCATGCCCCCAGCTGCCGGTGCGGATCAGGCGGCCATCGGCCAGCGCCACCTCCAGCCCCACCAGGCTGTCGACGGCGGTGCCGTAAAGCCCGGTGCCGTAGGTGACGGCGTTCTGGGAAATCGAACCGCCGACGGTGGCGCGGATGCCGGAGAACGGGCCCCAGAACGGGGTGCGCAGGCCGTGCGGCGCCAGCGCGGCGTCCAGCGCCGCCCAGGTCACGCCCGCCTCGGCCACGACATACATGTCGTGCGGGTTGATCTCGATGACTTGGTCCAGCGCGCCGGTATCCACCAGCACGGCACCCGCTGTGGGGGCCAGGTAGCCACCGGAATAGGACATGCCGCCGCCCCGCGGCACGACGGCCACGCCGGCCGCGGTCAGCATGCCCAAAGCTTGGGCCAGCGCGGGACGGCTGGCGGGGCGCACCACGGCCCGCAGGGACGCCCCGGCGGCATAAACGTCCTGACCATGGAAGGCCAGGGCTTCCCCATCAGTCAGGACGGCGTCCTCCCCCAGCAACCGGCGCAGGTCGCGGATCAGGGGGTCGTCTGCCGGACCGGGGGCAGCGGGAACATCTATCGGGGTCTGCAGGGGCTGGGTCATGGGGCGGGTGCCGTCCTTCAGCGCGGGGCGGAAATCTGAAGCCCCAACCATGCCAGCGCCGGCTCGCCCCGCCTTGCGCCGACGCCCCGACTATCCGGCCTGTGGACAAACCACCGGCGGCGCGACCTTGGGCACGGGCCCCAGCGTGCCCAAGGCTGCGGCGCCGACCAGGAAACCGGCCGCGCAGGCGCCCAAGCCGGCACCATACCCGCCGGTCATGTCATAGAGGCGCCCGACGCCCATGGGACCCAGGCCGGCGCCCAAGGCGAAGAAGCCCAATTGCCAGCCATAGATCTCGCCATAACTGCGCAGGCCGAAATAGCGGCTGACCAGGAAGGCGACCAGATCGACCTCGGCCCCGGCGGCGAAACCGATCAGCAGGACCGCCGGCAGCACCAGCGCGGCATTGGTCCCCGGCATGGTGGCGCCCGACAGCGCCAGCAACGCGCAGCCCAGGGCGGCGGCGGCCATGACGGCGGCGGCGACCCCCGGCGGGTGCAGGCGGTCGACCAGGCCCCCCACGCCCAGGCGGCCGACGATGATGGCCATGCCCAGCAGGCTGGCGTACCAGACGGCCGTGGCGCGCTCGACACCGGCGCCGGACAGCATGGGGACCAGGTGCACGATCAGGCTGGCAACGGCGAAGGAGGCGAACAGCAGGCCGACGCCCAGGCCCCAGAACTGCCGGGTGCGGCGCGCCTCCGCCAGGGTCAGGCTGGGGCGTTCCGGCATCGCCGGGGCCGACGCGGCGACAGCGCTGGTGCCCGTAGCCTCACGGAAGAACAGGCCCACGACGGCCAGCCCCAGCCCCGCCACCAGCGCCGCCTGCCCCAGATAGGCGACGCGCCAGCCGTGGGTGGTCACCAGCCATTGGGTGAAGGGCGGGGCCAGGATGCCGCAGACGCCGGTGCCCGTCAGCGTCAGGCCCAGCGCCAAGCCGCGGGAGCGGTCGAAGCTGGCGTTGACCGCCCGCGTCCACACGATGGGCAGCGTGCCCGCCCCCAGCACCATGGCGCACCCGAACGCCAGGTAGAAGCTGGTGAGCGAGGGGCCGATATGGCTGAGCCCGACGAGGCCCAGGGCCAGCAGGAACAGCGACGCCATGCCCACGCGCCGCCCGCCCAGGCGGTCGACCAGGCGGCCGACGACGGGGCCCAGCAGGATGGTGGTGGCCGTGGTCAGCAGGGTGGCCCCGGAAATGGCGGTGCGGGACCAGCCGAATTCCTGGGACAGGGGCCCGATGAAGATGCCCAGGGTGTAGAAGGTCAGGCCGGTGATGCCCAGCCCCACGCCGGTGGCCGCCGCCAAGACCAGCCGCCACCCCTTGCGGAATTCCTCCATCGCCCCGTCCCCCTGACTGAAATCACCCGATAGTCCCCCGGCCGCTTGCTTCAGGCCCGACCGAACCGCCAGTACAGCAAAGCCGATGACACGTTCAACAGGGCGGGAACCACGCCGAACGCCAGCATGACCCCGGTCAGGGCCAGGTCGGTCTGCGGCTGGCCGGCCACGGCCCGCGCGGCGTCGAAGCCGAAGCCCGACAGCACCAGGCCGACCAGCAGCGTGCCGCCCAGCGCGAAGCCCACCTTGTCCACCGCGATCCAGGCGGCGGAATAAAGCCCGGCATGGGCCTGATCGTCGCCCGCGATGTCGGTCATCATGGAAAAGCCCAACAGGGTCCAGCCGGAATTGAAGATGGCGGCGACGAAGGAGAAGGCGTAGGCCACCACCGTCCCGGCGCCGGCGCTCATGGACCAGCCCAGGTAGGCCACGCCATAGCCGGCGGCGGCCAGGATGTAGACCGGCTTTTTGCCAATGCGACGGGCAAGGGCGACCCAGGCCGGCTGGGCCGCGACGATGCCGGCGCAGGCGATGATCACCAGGCCGCCGATCAACTGGAAGGCATCCGTCCGCGCCATATTGTAGGTCAGGAAATACAGCATCGAGGCATAGGCCATGCCGGACCCGGCCAGTTGCAACAGGTTGGCCAGCAGCAGGACGGAGAAGCGGGGTGCCGCCAGTGTCGCCACCACCTCCCGCGCGGCCAGGCGGCGATGGGCAGGCTGCGGGACACTAGCCGCGGGCGCCTGGCGGCGGGCGCGACCGGACCCGAAATAGGCCAGGACCAGCGACAGCGGGCAGATCACCGCCAGGAAGCGGGACATGCCCTCATACGCCGGCTGACCGCCGCCCAGGCTCTGCACCAGATAGGGGGCCAAGGCGCCGCCGACCAGCACGCCGAGGGCGGTGAAGACCAGACGCCAGGCCATCAGCACCGTCCGCTGGTGCGGGTCGCTGGACAGTTCACCGGCGATGGCGAGATAGGGGACGGAGAAGCAGGCGAACACGGCCATGTAGAGGCTGAAGGCCACCGCGACATACGCGACGCGGGCCGTGACCGGCAAATCCGGCACATGGAACAGCAGGATCAGGGCCACCGGCGCGCCCAGCGCCCCGACCAGTAACCAGCCCCTGCGCGCGAAACGGTGCTTCCACCGATCCGACAGGATGCCGACCAGCAGGTCACAGCCCACGCCCCAGACCAGCTTGGGCACGAAGATGGCGGCCCCCGCCAGCGCCGGCTCGATACCCAAGACATTGGTCATGAAGAACATCAGCAGCAGCGACGGCACGTCGCGGAAGACCTGGCCGGCGATCTGCCCCACGCCATACCCCGCCTGGGCCAGGAGACCCAAGCGCCCGGGTGCTGCGGGCCCCTGTTCGGAAAGCGCGATGCTCATGAGGGCGATGTTCCTTGCGATGAGTGTTGGGGCGGTCGGTGTTGGGGCTGCCGGAAAGGCAAAGGGACGGCCCCGGCATGGCAAGGCCGTCCCCCCAAATGACCCCGCCAGCGGGCGGCTGGCGTGGGTCAGCGGCCCGGCAGGGTGCGCGGCGGCGGCGGGGCGGGCGGGGCCCAGCCCGCCGGCACGGACGCCGGCGTCTGCTGATGGGCATAATTCTCCAGGCTGGACAGCGACGGGCCGTAATCGCTGTCGGGGGCGCTCAGCCATTTCGCGTCCATGGCGCGGGCCTTGGCGACCACGTCGGCCGGCAATTGGTCGATGCTGGGCGCCGTGCCGAAGGTGCAGAAATAGCTGATGCAGCCGGCGGCCTGGCCCATCAGCATCCAGGGCAGCCAAGGCGTGATGCGCGACCAGGAACCGACAGCTGGCACATGGGTCATGGCCGGGTCTTCCAGATCCCGGCGCTTGACCACGTAATGGAACATTTCCGACACCCGGTTGAAGGCGCCAGAGGATTCGCGCGGCCATTTGTCGGGCTGCAGGGCGGACGGGTAGAACAGGTGGATGTCGGTCGACAGGTGCACCGTGCCGTCCGGCCCGTCGGTCCAGTTCATGAGGAACGGCCGCTTCGGCGGCTTGTCCTTGTTCAGACCGCCGTAAGACGGCGGTTCCGGCAGGAATTCGCTGATGGTGAAGTTGAAGGGATCGTTGGCGATGGGAACGACCCGCACATCCTCATTGGTGTAGGGGTTGTGCCAGGTGTCCATGAGCTGGCCGGTCTGGAGATCTCGGTAGAAGCCGATTTCCCGCAACATGCGGCGCCAGCTGCCGTCCGGCAGCTGCTGGGAGCGGACGACGCTGAAGCCGTCGACCTGGAACAGCGACCGCACCGCCTCATTGTCGCGCACGCCATAGACGGTGCCGCGGAACCAGCCGACCTTCTGCTTAGTCGGGTCGAGGTCCATGTCCAGGCGGGCATAGGCGTCGCGGTTCCACTTGGGATCCTTGAAATCGACGCGGGTGAGAAAGGCCGGGGCCGTCGCCCGCGCGGGTGACGCCAGCCCCAGCGCGCCGGCCGCCGCCGCCATTGTCGCCAAACCCAGGCTTTCTCGCCTGGTCAGTTCCGGACCACTCATGACTCCGGTATCTCCCCTGTTCCTGCCTGCTTTCGCCGGCCGGGACGCCCGCCCCGGCCTTGGAATACAGCGTGGCCCGGAATGGTTCGGCGTTGGAAGGTTCAGCCCCGGCTTCAACCATCAGGTGGACAAGGCCGGGGGCCCGCTTGGCCTGGCCCGGCGATCGCCCTTTCAATTCCCCCGACGCACATCAGCGATGGGGGAGCGGCCATGCTCAACACCTTCCAGCAACTCACGCATCCGGTATTGCCGACGCCCACGCACGACGAAGCGGCGCGGCAGGAATTCACCAAGAGCTTCAAGAACTTCATCCAGCAGAAGCTGCTTCCCGGGCTGACGCCGGTCTATCGCAACCGCGTGGTCCCGGCGTTCGAGCGCGCCCATGGCCGGCCGCCGGCCGACCGGCGCGACATCCGCAGCGCCATGGTGCGTGAGCTGTACTTCCAGCACTACGCCGCCGCCAACCGCATCGCCCAGGAACTGTTGTGGGAATCCACCAACGTGACGGTGGACCGGCAGCTGCCGGAGCTGAACGCCAAGGCCGCCGAACTGTCCGCCAAGACCGCCGCCAGGCTGGACATCCCCGCCGGCTTCGTGCCGCCACGCTACGTCACAGCGGTGGACATCCACTGCATGCCGGGCGGCTACACCACGGAGGTGGCCAAGGAGGACATTTCCGTGGGCGCCCTCTATGACCGGGGCGTCTATCTCTACGCCATGGGCTATATGGGCCCGCTGAACGACGACATGGGCCGCTCGGTCTGCAACTACCTGAAGCGCCGCATCCCGGACTTCAAACCCAAGCGCATCCTGGACATGGGCTGCACCGTGGGTCACGCCACCCTGCCCTACAAGGAGCTGTTCCCCGACGCGGAGGTGTGGGGCATCGACGTCGGCGCCCCGGTCGTGCGCTATGCCCATGCCCGTGCCGCGGGCCTGGGGCTGGAGGTCAACTTCGCCCAGATGAACGCCGAGGAGACGCGCTTCCCCGACGGGCATTTCGACCTGGTGGTCAGCCACATCCTGCTGCACGAGACCAGCGCCAAGGCCATGCCGCGCATCTTCCAGGAATGCCATCGCCTGTTGGCGCCGGGTGGTTACATGATCCATGCCGACCTGCCGCCCTTCGACCTGATGGACCCGTTCACCCAGTTCATCCTGGACAACGAGACCTGGTACAACAACGAGCCGTTCTGGGGCGCGATGCGCGAGATGAACCAGTACGACCTGGCGGAACGCGCGGGCTTCGACCGCGCCGAGGTGCGGTTCGACACCGCCCCCATGGCCGTCATGGAATTCGCGGCCCAGGCCGCCGCCGGCTATAGCGAGGAGGCCGCCACGGCCGTGGCCGACCGTGAATTCGCCGCCGGCGAATACGCCCCTGGCGGCGGGTGGGAGGTGCTGATCGCCCACAAGTCCGCCACCGCCGCCATCAACAAGGATGCCGCCTGATGACCACGCCCCGCCCCCATGTCGTGAAGGACGCCAAGGGCAAGCGCCCGACCTTCTACGACGCGCCTGGCCTGGATCAGGCCATGTCCATGATCCTGGTTATGGCCAACGAGATCTCCGTGTTGCATGACCGGCTGGACAGCGCCGAGCGGGTCGCCAAGGCCCAGGGAATTGACCTGGCCGCCGGCATCGAGGCGCTGGTGCTGGACCAGCCGGCACTGGAGGCGCGCGAAGCCTGGCGGCAGGATTTCCTGGACCGGCTGTTCTATCTGCAGCGGAAGGAAGCAGCGGAGGCGGCGCAGGCCGACACCACCGAACGCTTCAACCGCACCATCGAGGAAATCGCCACACCCTGAAGGCGACAGGGCTCCGTCGACAGCGACGGAGCCCCTTGCCGACCGGGCGGGTGGGATCTCAGGCGGCGCGAACCGTTGCCAGGAAGTCCTGGACCTGGGTGCGCAAGCGCTGGGAATCGGTGGCAAGCTGGCTGGCGGACGCCAGCACCTGCTCCGCCGCCGCGCCGGTCATGCCCGCGGCTTCCGACACGTCGGTGATGGTCGCGCTGACCTCCTGGGTGCCCCGGGCTGCCTCTTGGACGTTACGGGCGATTTCCTGGGTGGCGGCCCCCTGTTCCTCGACCGCCGAGGAGATGGTGGTGGCAATACCCTGCATCTGGTTGATGACACCGGCGATTTCGCCGATGGCCGTGACCGTGCGGCGGGTTTCCTCCTGCACGGCGGCGATCTGCTGGCTGATGGCGTCCGTCGCGCGGGCGGTCTGGCCCGCCAGGCTTTTCACCTCACCGGCCACGACGGCGAAGCCCTTGCCCGCCTCACCGGCCCGTGCCGCCTCGATGGTGGCGTTCAGGGCCAGCAGGTTGGTTTGGGCGGCGATGTCGTTGATGAGCCGCACGGCCTCGCCAATGCTCTCCGCCGCCGACGCCAGACCCTGCACCAGATCGGTGCTGCGTGTGGCGCCGTCGGTGGCGACATTGGAAATGCGGCTGGATTCGGAAACCTGGCGCGCGATCTCGTTAATGGAGGAGGACAGTTCCTCCGACGCAGCCGCCACCGTCTGGACATTGGCGGAGGCCTGCTCCGCCGCCACGGCCACGGTGGAGGCCTGAAGGGTCGATTCCCCGGCCGTCGCCGACATGCTCTGCGCGGTGCGCTGCAATTCCGCCGCGGTGTCGGAAACGGCGCGAACCACGTCCATCACCTTGGCTTCGAAGGCATTGGCCATGCGGTGCAGCGCCTGGCGCTGTTCCTCCGCCGCCCTGGCCTTCTGCGCCTCCTGCTCGGCGCGCAGGTGCTCGACCTCAAGCGCGTTGCTCTTGAAGACCTGGACGCTGCGCGCCATGGCCCCAATCTCATCCTTGCGGGCCTGGCCGGGCACCTCGGCCCCCAGGTCGTTGGCCGCCAGCCGGTCCATGACACGGCGCAAGGCGCCGATGGGGGTCGTCAGGCCGGCGCGGCTGATCCAGAAGGCCAAGCCCAGCGTGAAGAGGATGGAAAGGGCGGCGATGGCCACCTGGGTGCGGATCGCGCGCTGGGTGCCGGCCTTCAGGCCGTCGGCGGACTCGGCGGCGAACTTCAGCAAGTCGTTGTTGAAAACCGCGAAGTCGGTGATCGCCTTTTCCAGGGGCGGGCCGCATTCGGTCTTGAGCCGGGCCGCGGCGTCCATGTTTTCCTCCGCCGTCACCGCCTTTTTCGCGGCGGCGATCGCGGGCTCACATCCGGCGAAACCACGCTGAACCGCCTTGTCGACCGGGTCCAGTCGCTGCCCCCATTCCGGGAGGTTCTGGCGCACGCCGGCGATCAGGGCGCCGTATTGCTTCCGGGCATCGTCAACCTGGGCCAGCAGCCTGGCATTGCCCTCATCGGTCGTCTCGGTGGCCAGCTGGAAAGCGGCGGCGATAAAGACGTTAACGAATCGATTGGCCCGCACCGACATGGTGGCCGACCGGTCTATGCGTGTGATCAGGTCAGCGTAAGAATCATCGACTTCCGTCATTCGCGCGCCGCTGGTAACCAGCAAAGCAATAAGAGCTATTGAAAATATTGAGACAATTATGTTTATTTTATTTGCAACATTAATATTATCAAGAACCATCTCAATCCCCGACTTTTATTGGATTATTTTGACATAGCAGTTCGCGAACCGAGCGTTCCGGCCAGCATCGCGTCTGAGGGAAGAGGACAGGCTTGAAGGCGGCCAAAGCCGTGACACCGGTGTCCCCAAGCGGGGACCATACGGCAGCATGGGCGATTCCAACAATTAAAATTGCGTACTCAAACGTACAGGTTAGTCATAATTATTTTGAATGGGCCCATCAACAATATTCATCATTGGAGAGTTTACGTTGTATTTGGCCAAATTGCGCCACACGGAAGGCGTCGTCTTCACTCATAGATTGATGGTCATGATGATGGTGGGCGGCGTGGCCACCGCCCGATCCGTCACTTATGAGAAAGACGCACTGGTCCACTGTCGGAAAGGCGGCCCTGCAGCACCTGCAGCGCGCCGGCATCGCCCCCGGCGTAGGCCCGCATGAACAGGATGGACAGGGAAACGGCGGCGGCCAGCCCCGTCTCTTGCCGCGGCCCCGGTAATTCCGGCCGGCAGATGCCTCCGCCGAAATAATGGTCCACGCCATCCAGCACGGCGGCGTAGCGGTCACCGCCGGCCGCGGCCTCCTCATAGGCGGCCAGGTGGCTGCGCCAATCGGTCATGCCGGGCGGCGTGTCGCGGTCGCCGGTTTGAATGAACGCCGGCACCGCCAGCGCGGCGTAGTCGCCAGCCCGCACCAGGCCGCCCCCCACGCCCGGCGGCGAAAACGCCACGGCGACGCGGGCGCGCGGGTCGCGCAGGGGCGGGGGAACCCCTTCCGGCACGGCCGGCGTGGCACCGCCCAGGACCAGGGCGATCAGGGCGCCATAGGAGTGGCCGGCGGCGATGTAGCTCCCCCCCAGGTGATTTGCCACGGCGCGGACATCCTCGATGCGTGCCGGCCAGCTGGCCAGGCCGGGGAAGGAGGCCTGGTCCGGATGGTCGGTGGAATCGACGTGCAGGGGGGCGTAAACGCTGTAGCCGGCCCGCCCCCACGCCTCGATGACCGACTGGTACTTCCACGGCGCCGACAGGGCCCCATGGGAAAACAGGATACGACCGCGCTCGTCCGCGACGGTCCAGGTGCGGACGTCCACGGCGCGGCCCCCGGCGGTGCGCAGCGTCAACCGCCCGCCTTCGGCCCGGGCGGGACGCAGGCGCCCCGCCACCGCGACACCCGCCCCGGCGGCCAGGAAGGCCCGACGGCCCAGCCTGAACGACGCTTTCCCGTCCCGCGCCGCCATCACGCCTTCTCCAGGATTTCCATGGCGGCGGCCTCACCCGTCTCCATGGCGGATTCCATACCGTGTTCCAGGCGCCGCAGATGTTCGCCCGCGAAGTGGATGCGGCCCACCGGCTTGCCCATGTCGGTGGCGAAGCGCTTGACCTGGCCCGGGCCGAAGACATGCTTGTTGCCCCGGACATAGGGATTGCGGCCCCAGCTGTAGCCTAGGATGTAGTCCAGCGCCCCCACCATGGACGGCCGCACCCGGGCCAGTTCCGCGATGACAAGGTCGGACTGCTGCTCCACCTCCCGGTCGTCCCAGCGCGTGGCGCCGTCGCCGTTGACCCAGACGATCAGCGTGTCGGTAGCCCCCGTCTCCGGGCTTTTCAGCGCGAAGGCGCGCTCGAAGGGCAGGTCCGTCCACAGCGACGGCGGCAGGCCGTCCTGTTCCCAGTACGGCTTGGTGATACGGAAATGGAACTGGGTGGTGGCGGAGTAGAGCGCGCCGGCGATGGCGTCAGCCTGGGCGTCAGGCAGCCCCGGCGTGAAGCGGATGTTGCGCACCGCCGAATAGGGGGCCGCCACCACCAGGTACTTGCCGGTCAGCACGTCGCCGTTCGCCAGTTGGACCCGCACCTTGCCATCGCCCTGGTCCACGGCGACAGCCGGGCTGAGCAGGCGCACCGGGGTCTTCAGCGCCGCCGCCATGGCCTTGGGCAGCACGTCGGAGCCGCCGACGATGTAGCTGCGCTCCATATTATTGACGCCGTACTGCGGCTTGTTGGGGTCGGTGAACCCTTCCGCCCGGGCGCGGGCGAGGTCACGGAAGATGCTGAGGGCGGAGATGCTTTCCAGGCTGGGACCGTTGACGTCGATGTCGGCCAGGCGGATCGCCGCCTCGGAAACGCCCTTGGCCCGCATGAACTCGGCCGCCGAGATGTCGTGGACCAGGTTGGCGGGGTCCAGCCAGGCGGCGGTGTCCTTGAAGGGCAGCCAGCGCTGGAACAGGCCCGTCTGCAGGATGTAGGGCAGGATGCTCCGCTCCGCCCCCCGGGTCATGTTCACCGGCGCGTTGGCCCAATCCTGCGGCCGGAGGGAGACGCCGTTGACGTGCAGCAGGAAGTCGGTCGGGATGCCGCCCTTATTGGTCAGGCCGACGTTCAGCCGCGAACAGGCGTCGCGCACGCGGCCGTAGAGCGCACCGACCTCACTGGCGCCCAGTTCCGCCTGGTAGCCATCCTTGCGCCCGGTGCGCAGGCGGCCACCAACACGGTCCGACGCCTCCACCACCTGCACTGACAGTCCCTGACCTTCCAGGATGGACGCGGCGTTCAGGCCCGCCAGGCCGGCGCCGATGATGACGACATCGACAGTCTGCGGCCCCTTGGCCCAGGCGGGCACGGTCCCCAGCAGCGGGGCGGACGCAAGCAAGCCGCCGACGACGGCGCGGCGGGTGGGGAGAAAGGAACGGACATCCTGGGACATGGAAGCGGTCTTTCCGGCCTTGAAGGGAGAGGACGACCGACGGGATGGACGGCGGAAACGCGCCAACCGCGACGGCAAGCATGCAGGGTCCGCCGCCCGGCGGCGAAACCAAAGCCTTCGCCACCCCCCTGTCCGCGTGGCGGATAAGTGCTGCGCCGCGCGCGTGAGCGCGGGCGTCTATCCACCCAGCGGTCAGACCATCACGGCCCCGCGCGCCCGCGCCGGCCGGGGTGCTAGCCGTCATGGGTCATAGCTGTGGAAGGTCCGCCATGAAGATCGCACCCGCTTGCCTGCTGGCCCTGGCCCTGGTTTGCCAGCCTGGACCGACCCGGGCCGCCGACACGCCGGGAGCCCCCGCACCGGTGACGCCCTTCGCCGATCAGGCACAGCCGCCGGCACCGGATTACGGCCGCCCCGAAAGCTGGGCGGCACGGCCGGGCGCCCCCGGTGCGTCGACGGCCGTGCCTCCGGGCGCCAGCCCGGAGGCGGCGTCCGCCGCAGCAGGCGTGGACGTGTTCTACGTCCACCCGACCACCTACCGCAGCCGGGACCACTGGAACCAGGACATCGCCGACGCCACGGTCAACGCCTGGACCGACGCCAGCGTGATCGCGCGCCAGGCCAGCGTCTTCAACGGCTGCTGCCGGATTTTCGCGCCCCGCTACCGCCAGGGCTCGTCGCTGGCGTTCAGCACCATGGCCGGCGACGGCGCCAAGGCGTTCGACCTGGCCTACAGCGATGTCGAGCGCGCTTTCGATCATTACATGGCGCACGACAATGGCGGCCGACCCTTCATCCTGGCGGGCCACAGCCAGGGTGCGGTCCATCTGACACGCCTATTGGAACGGCGCATCGATGGCACGCCCTTGGCCCGGCAACTGGTAGCCGCCTACACCATCGGCACCAACCTGTCGGAAGGGGACTTCCCCCTCACCTACAAGACGCTGGCACTGTGCGACACGCCAGCCCAAACCCACTGCGTCATCGGCTGGAATTCGGTCCTGCCCGAGGCCGACATCGCGCTGTTCGCGAAGGCGGGGGAGGCGCGCTACGTCCAGCGCCACGGCGACAACCCGGGCAAGACGCTGGTCTGCGTCAACCCGCTGACCTTCGACCGCGCACGGCCCGCCGCTGGGGTGGAGCGGTCGCTGGGCGCCGTACCCGGGGACCCGGGCGAAGGGCCGCTGCAACCGTTGCGCCCCCACGCCGTCAGCGCCCGCTGCGACCGGGGCTACCTGGTGGTGGAGCCGGCCGCCGACCTGGGGCTGAAGCCCCTGCCCGGCGGACTGATGCACTATCACGACTACGGCCTGTTCTACGCCGACATCCGCGCCAACATCGCGCAGCGCATCCAAGCCTTCCAAGCCGGGAACTGAACCCGGTCCCACCGCCGCGCAGGGGCGGCGACAACAGGCATGACCATCTGGGAGCCATGATGACCAACGAACAGGACCGCGCGCGTCGCCCGGTCGAGATCCTGCTGGATTACGCCTTGCCGGCGCTGGTGATGGCGCAGGACGTGCTGACGACGCTGATGCCCCGCATGGACAAGATGTCGCCCCTGCGTGAGGAGTTGCGCGGCTGGCACTACCTGGTCGGCGCGCTGCTGTTCGCGCTGGCGGTCACCCGGCTGTGGCGCTGGAAACGCGGCCTGCCGCCCTTGCCCACGCCCGGCCTGCCGCCGCGCGCCCGCGCCTGGGCCATGGGCCTGGTGCTGGCGACCTACATCTGCCTCAGCCTGACGCCCCTGCTGGGCGTGTTCGTGGTGTGGAGCCATGGCACGGGCCTGCATTTTGGCCCGCTGCCGACCCTGCCCGCCCCCATTGGCGAGAATCGCGACCTGTGGCTGTTCACCGGCTATTTCCATTCGGCGTCCGGAACCAGCCTGCTGGTCCTGAAGGTGGCCGTCCTGGTGTCGGCGGTCTACTTCCTGTTCCGCCATGGCAAGGGGCTGTTCGCCGCCTTTCCGCGCGGCTTCGGCCTGTACGCCCTGCTCAGCATGGGGTCCGCGCTGTTCGCGCTCAGCACCTTCAAGTCCTACGACCGGGGCCCCATCGTGGTGGCGGAGTATCTGGCCGTCGCCGCCATCCTGTGGGGCCTGGGCGCCCTGGTTCGCCGCCGCCGCGCCGGCCGGCCGCCGGCTGAGGGCTACAAGGGACGGATACCGGCCGCCATCGCGGCGGCGCTGCTGGTCGGCGTGGGGCTATACGGCCCGCACGCCCTGTTCCGCGTCTCCCCCTTCGCCAGCGGCCATGTCGTGCAAGCGGAAAAGGGGGCCACCTCCCGGTCGGAGGCGCCAGTGGTCGTCACCCTGCCGCCGGAAACCGATTTCGAACGGCAGGTGCGGGCCGAGACGTTCAAATGGTGCGTGTTCTGCCACACCATGAACAAGGGCGGTGCCCATGGCACCGGCCCCAACCTCTACGCCGTCTTCGGCCAACGCATGGCGGCGGCGCCCAACTTCCCTTACGGCGCCAGCCTGGCCGCCCGGGGCCGCAACGGCGAGGTCTGGACGGATGAGGCCCTGGCCGCCTTCCTGTCCGACCCCGACACGTTCGCCCCTGGCACCGCCATGGTCGTGTCCTCCGGCAACATCACCGATCCGGAACGGTTGAAAGCGCTGATTACCATCCTGAAGCGTGAAACGGGATCGGCGGCACCATGATGAGCCTGCGTCACACCCCGGCCCACTCCGGGACGACCCGCATGCGGCGCCTCCCCTCCCTGCTGGCGCTGTCCTCCTTGCTTCTCGCCCTGCCCGCCAATGCCCACGCCGCCGAGGCGACCGACGCGGCGGAGGCGGTGTACCGCCAGCGCCTGTCGGCGTTGATGGCGGGGGCGGCGCCGGAAACGATCTACCAGCCGCTGGAAGCGGTACCGGGGGCCGCATCGCCCGCGGCACTGCCGCGCGCCCAAACAGCCACACGCGCCAGCGCCATCGCGGGCATCCGCATCGACGCGCTGACCGCCGCCGAGGCCTATGCCGCCGAGAGCAAGGCCAGCGCCTTCCTGGTCTGGCACCAGGGGCGACTGGCGGCGGAGCGCTATTTCGACGGGGTCACGGCGCAAACACCGCTGCCCTCGAAATCACTGTCCAAACCCTTGGCGGCGGTGGCGGTGGGCCGGGCCCTCTTCCTGGGGTATATCCGCTCGCTGGACCAGCCGGTGGCCGATTTCATCCCGGAATGGCGGGGAACGGCCAAGGCCGCCATCCTGGTGCGCCACCTGCTGGACATGCGCTCCGGCCTGTTGGACCAGGGCGTCAGCGCCAACCCCGACAGCCCCTGGAACCGGGCCTATCTCAGCCCCGACCATGGCCGCTACATCATCGACGCCTATCCCCTGACCGACGCGCCGGGCAGCCGCTTCGCCTATTCCAACGCCACGGCGGACTTGGTGGCCGTGGTGCTGGAACGCGCCACGGGGCGGCGCTATGCCGAGTTCCTGGGGCATGAGGTGCTGGCCCCCATCGGATCGCCGGGGGGCGCCATCTGGGTCAGCCAGCCGGACGGGCTGGCCCATTCCGGCTGCTGCGTCCTGCTGCCGGCGGAAAGCTGGCTGCGGCTGGCCCGCCTGCTGCTGGACGATGGCGTGGTGGACGGGCGGCGCATCCTGCCGTCCTTCTACGTCCGGGAGATGGTGACACCCACGGCGCAGAACCCGCGCTATGGCCTGGGGGTATGGGTGGCCGGACCCTACGTGGAACGGCGCGGCTTCGGCGCGCCCGGCACCCCGGGTCCCAGCGTGCGCCATGGCGAACCTTACCTGGACCGCGACCTTTACCTGTTCGACGGCAACGGCAACCAGACGGTCCACGTTTCCCCCGCCGCCGGGCTTATCGTGCTGCGTTTGGGCCCGACGCCGCCCAAGGCCCTGGACTGGGATAACGCCCGCCTGCCCAACCTGCTGCTGCGCGGCCTGGTCAACCCGCCGGCGCTGTCGCCCCAGCCGATCCCCGCCGGCGGGTGAAAGGCCGGCCGGGATCAGCCCGGCCCGGCCGTGCCGGTGGCGCCCAGGGCCTCCAGCCACCACAGGAATTCCTGCAGAAAGTGGTCCGAGGTGCTACCCCTGGGCGTCATGCCGAAGCCATGGCCGCCGCGCAGGTACAGATGCACCTCCGGCCGATAGCCTGCGGCGACCAGCGCTTCGTAGAAGCGACGCACCCCCTGGCCCACGAACACGTCGTCCTGGGCCATGGCCAGGAAGAAGGGCGGCAGGCGGCCGGGGGCCGGCTTGGGCGGCGGGGCCAGCCAGGGCTCCGTCGGCGTCCCCGGTTCCGGCGGCAGGTTGGCCGGGGGCAGGTTATAGTCGCCCGTCGTGAAGGCGCCGCCGTAGATGGGCGCCACGTAATCCGGCCGGTCGGCGGCGACAGGGGCGAGGCCCATCATCGACACCACATGCGCCCCGGCGGAAAAGCCGATGGCCGCCACCCGGTGTGGGTCGATGCCATAGTCGGCGGCGCGCTCGCGGATGCGCTTCAGCGCCTGGATGCCGTCGGCCACGCCGGGAACGCCCTGAACCTCCACCGGCACGCCCTGGAACCGGCGCCGGATGTCGTCCTCCGGCCCCTCCTGCTGTACCAGGCGGTATTTCAGAACGAAGGCGGCCACACCCCGCTCGGCCAGCCAGGTGGCCACGGCCACGCCCTCATTGCGGATGGCCAGGAAGCGGAAGCCACCGCCGGGGGCGATGATGACGGCGGCACCGGTGGCCCGCGCCGGATCGGGCAGGTAGGCCTGATAGGTCGGGTCGGTGACGTTGCTCACCCGCTCCCCATCGGCGCTGGTCGCCTCCACCACCGACCGGGCCGCCTTGCCCGGCCAAGCGGCGTCCAGCGGCGCCTCTCCCGGCCATACCCGCTCCGGCGCCAATATCCTGAGGGCGGGGCCGGTGACATCGGCCGCCGCGGCACCGGGAAGCGGCGAGGCCCAAAGGGACGCCAGGAAGGTCGCCGCGCACAGGATCATCGCCAACCGCCTCATACCATTCCCCCTTTGATGCCTGCGGCCCGGCACGTCACAGGCGGGCGGTGACCGCCTTGGTTTCCAGGTACGCGTCCAACCCTTCCCGCCCGAACTCCCGCCCCCAGCCGGATTGGCGGAAGCCGCCGAACGGGATGTTGGTGCCGATGGCGCCGTGGCAGTTGATCGAGACCTGGCCCGAGCGGATGCGCGACGCCAGGCGGTGGGCCGTGGACAGGTCGCGGGTCCAGACGCTGCCCGACAGTCCATAGTCGCTGTCGTTGGCCAGGGCGGCGATCTCATCGAGATCGGCGGTTTCCAGCCGATGCACCGCCATGACGGGGCCGAAAATCTCATCACGGAAGATGTCCATGTCCGGCTGGACATCGGTGAAAATCGTGGGCGGCACGAAATGGCCCGGACGGTCGGGCCGCACACCGCCCGTCGCCAGCCGGGCCCCCTGGGCAACGCCGCGGTCCACGTAGCCCATGACGCGGGCGGCATGCCCGGCGCTGATCAGGGGGCCGAACTGCACCGCCGGGTCCAGGCCGTGGCCAAGGGTCAAGGTCCGGCTGAAGGCCGCCATGCCCTCCACCAGGCGATCATGGATGGCGGCGTGGGCGAAGATGCGCGTCCCGGCCATGCAGTTCTGGCCTTGCAGGAAGAAGGTGGCCATGGCCACCCCCGGCACCGCCAGGTCCAGGTCGGCATCCGGCATGACGATCACCGGCGACTTACCCCCCAACTCCAGCGACACCTTCTTCAGGTTGCCGGCGGCGGCGTGGACGATCTTGCGCCCCACCTCGGTGGAGCCGGTGAAGCTGACCTTGTCCACCTTGGGGTGGGCGGCCAATGCCGCACCGACCACCTCGCCCAGGCCGTTGATGACGTTGACCACGCCGGGCGGGAAGCCGGCCTGGGCCACCAGGCGGGCCAGCAGCAGGGCCGACAGGGGCGTCTCCTCCGCCGGCTTGACGATGACGGTACAGCCCGCCGCCAGCGCCGGCGCCAGCTTCAGGACCAGGGTGGACAGCGGCACGTTCCAAGGGACGATGAGGGCGACGACGCCCACCGGCTCGCGCACGGTGTAGGTCAGCGCCTCCGCCACCGCGGCCACATGGGCCGGGGGCGTGGTGGTCACCCCCTCGATCCTCAGCGCCCAGCCGGCGTAGTAGTCGACCATCTCCACGCTGTTGCTGACCGTCAGGCCGGCGATGAAGGCCGGCATGCCGTTGTCCAGGATCTCCAGCTCCGTGAACAGCCGGGCGTGCTCCTCCACCAGCCGGGCCAGGCGGGTCAGCAAGCGCGCGCGTTCGGGACCCAAGGTGCGACCCCACGGGGCTTGGCCCTGACCACCCTGGAAGGCCCGGCCGGCGGCGGCTACGGCATCCTCCACATCCGTCCCCCCGCCGATATCGACCTCGGCCAGCACCAGGCCGGTCGCGGGGTCGCGGGTGGTGATCGTCTCCCGGCCGGCGCGCCAGGCCCCGTCGATGAACAGGCCGTGCCGCTCGGCCAGGAAGGCGCGCGTGCTTTCCAGCACGGGATGACCGTCAAACGGCAGGATGGGGGCGGACATGGAACCTCCGAGGGCACGCGGCAGCGGGGATGGGTCAAACTGGCACGGTGGCGCAGTCATAGTCGAACAGGCCCAGCGTATCCTCGTTGCGCATGGCCCGCAGCCCGAACAGGTCGGTGTCCTCGGCCTGCATACGGTCCGCGTTGGCGTTCGATTCCAACTGGATGAAGGTCGCGCGCTCGTGCCGGGCGGCCTCATAGCGCCGCAATCCTTCCTCCGCCGTGGCGCTATCGGCCAGGGCGCGGGCCAGGACCACCGCATCCTCGATGGCGCAGGCGGCACCCTGGCCCAGGAAGGGCGTCATGCCGTGAGCGGCGTCGCCCAGCAGGGCGACACGGCCCTGAACCCAGGTGGGTAGCGGCTGGCGGGCATTGATCGCCCACTTGTAGAACTCCCCCTCACGGATGGACGCGATCATGGTCTGCACTTCCGGCGCCCAGCCGGCGAAGGTTTCCTGGAGATCGGACCGGCGGGCCGGAATGGTCCAGCCGTCCTGCGTCCACCCCTCTTGCCGGGCGAAGAAGACCAGGTTCAGGATCTTGGATTGCCGCATGGGGTATCTTAACACCATGCGCTGCGGGCCAATGTGGATGCCGGGCCAGGATGTCAGGTCGGCCAGCGCCTCATTCACGGGCACCAGGGCGCGCCAGGCGACATGGCCGGTGAAGTGCGGCGCCTTTTCCTCAAACGCGCGGCGCACCACCGACTTGACGCCATCCGCGCCGATGAGGATGTCGCCCTCGACGGTCCGGCCGTCCTGCAGGATGGCCGTGGTGCCCTCGACGGCGGTCACACCGGCGCTGGTCAGCAGCCGGCCACCCCGCTGCTGCGCCGTCGCGACCAGGATGGCATGCAGATCGGCGCGGTGGATGTAGACGTAGGGCGCACCCTGCCGCGCGCGCATGTCGCCACGCTCGACCACCCGCAACACCCGGCCATCGGCCCAGTGTTGAATACGCTGGCGCGTCGGTTCGACGCCTGCCTGGGCGATGGCTTCCGCGATGCCCAGGTGGATGTAGCCCCGCATGGCGTTCGGCGCCAGGGTGACGCCGGCGCCGACCTCGGCGAAGGCGGGTGCCGATTCCAGCACGGTTACGGAGAAGCCCCGGTCCAGCAAGGCGATCGCCGCCGTCACGCCACCGATGCCACCACCAACGATCGTCACACGCGCCTTGCTCATGAGCCTGCCTTCAGTCTGGTCGCCGGCATCCCCCGCCGGTTCGGAAGGGATTAGGCGGCGACCAAGGGCAAGCGGCCATCACGGCGGGGTGGCCTGTCCGCACGGCGGACATGAGGATGTAAAGTCCGCACGGCGGACATAAGGGGGGAGATATGGCAGGCCGCAGGATCAGGAGAGGCGGGCGCCGGCGCAAGCCTCCCGTTCCAGGGCTTCACGGAAATCGGGATGCGCGATGCCGATCAGGGCCTTCGCGCGCTCCGCCAACGAAAGGCCGCGCAGATTCACGACGCCGTATTCCGTCGCGACATACTGCACGTCGTTGCGCGGCGTCGTCGCCGGTCCGCTGAGGCGGGGAACGATGCGCGACGCGGTGCCGCCCGCCGCCGTGGAGTGACAGGCGATGATGGACTTCCCACCCCGGGAGGCGGAGGCGCCGCGCACGAAATCCAGTTGCCCACCGGCCCCGCTGTATTGGCGCCCGCCGACACATTCCGAATTGCAGGCGCCCTGCAGGTCGATCTCCAGCGTCGCGTTCACCGACACCATGCCGTCGTTGCGGGCGATGATCGTGGGGTTGTTGACGTAATCGACGGGATGGGCCTCACAGGCCGGATTATCGTCCAGGAAGTCGTACAGCGCGCGGTCGCCGGCGGCGAAGGTGAACACGGCGCGCCCGGTGTGGATGGTCTTGCGGCTGTTGTCCACGACCCCCAGGCGCATGAGGTGCGCCAGCCGGGGCGTCATCAATTCCGTGTGGATGCCCAGGTGGCGCCGATCCTCCAGCGCGGCGCACACCGCATCCGGGAGGGCGCCGATGCCCATCTGCAGGCAGGCGCCATCCTCCACCAGGTCCGCGATCAGCCGGCCGATCGCACGGTCGTTCTCCCGGATCGCCGCCGGCGGCACCTCCAGCAAGGGCACCGGATTTTCCACGATGGCGGTCACCCGATCCAAGGGGATGCGGCAATCGCCCCGGGTACGCGGCATCGCCGGGTTCACCTCCAGAATGACCTGGCGCGCCGTCCGGGAGACCGCCAGGGCGTAGTCGGTATTGGTGCCCAAGCTGAAACAGCCGTCCTCATCCAGGGGCGACACCGTCGTCAGCAGCACATCGGCATCGACCTGGCGGCTGAGGACCGCCGGCGCCTGGCTGAAGGCGGTGGGCACAAAATCCACCGGGGGCAAGCCCAGTTGGGCGGCCTCCAGGTCCAATTTGCGCTCCAGCGCGCCGTGGAAAAGGCTGACCGGCCGGATGCGCGGCCTGAGATCCGTCCGCAACACCGGCGCCGCATTGGCGAAAGCCAACAGGTAATAGACGGAGAGGCCGTCCACCTCCCCCCGTTCCGCCCGCGCGGCCAGCGCCCGCAGCAGCGCCGGCGGGCCGGCGACGCCCAGCCCCATCACGACGCGGGCCCCCGATGGGATCATGCGGACGGCCGCCTCCGCCGTCACGCGCTTCGCCACATAAGTGTCGGCATGTCCAGTCATCGCGCACTTCCCTCCCCTGGATTGTTCTTGTCCCCGCCGCCGTCCCCGCAAACCTCCGGCCGGCGTCCGGCGGGAATTCCGTCGCACGACGCAACGTAGAGCGGGCCGCGGGCTGTCGCAACGGAATTGGCATAATGGTCTATTTATAGGCTAACTTGGCCACCCCAACCGTGTTATATGTACGGATATATAATTTGCCGGCGCATAATTGGCAGAATGGGGAGTTTGGGAATGGAAAAGGTTAAGCCCGTACGGGCAATGCTGCGCGTGCTTGATGTCTTGCAGGTCCTGAACAGCCGCAACGGGGTGAGCGTCACCGATGTTGCCAACGCGATCGACCTGCCCAGAACCACCGCCTACCGCGTTCTGGAAACCTTGTGTTCCGCGGGATACGCGGTCCGTGACACGACGGACGACCGCTACCGCCTGACGGTGCTGGTCCGCTGCTTGTCCGAGGGCTTCGATGACGAGTCGTGGGTGGCGGAGGTGGCGCAACCCATCGTCACCCAACTGGGCCAGACCCTGATCTGGCCGGTGTCGTTCAGCACGAACCAGGGCAATTCGATGCTGGTGCGCCACACCACCGACAAGAACAGCCCGCTGGCGCTGGAACGCTACAACGCCGGCGTGCGCCTGCCCCTGTTGAACAGCGCGTCGGGACGCACCTACCTGGCGTTCAGCCCGTCGGCGCAACGTGCCGCCCTGCTCGACATCGCCCTCGGCTCCGATGGCGAGATGGAGGGGGCGGGCCGCCAGCGCGACCTGATCGACAAGGTGCTGTCGCATATCCGCAAGGCCGGCTACGCCATCAACATCCGCCAGTACCGCGGCGAATCGACGGCGGCGGTTCCGGTGTTCAGCGACGGGGAGCTGCTGGGCACCGTCGGCATGCGCTTCATGGAAAAGGCCGTGCCGGAAGCCATGTTCCGGGCCAAGTACCTGCCCGCCCTGCAACTCGCCGCCGCCGAAATCGGCGCCAGCTATGGCGAATGGCGGGACGGCAGCCAGCAGCCGCTGGACGACGACAAGCCGACCCGGCGCTGGGACTGGACGCTGGAGCGTCGCGTCTCGCACTGAAGGGGCGCCTCATCGTCCATCACAAGAAAACGCCGCCGTTCGTGCCATCGAACGGCGGCGTCTTTCTCATTTGGAGGATACCGCGATGCCCTTGGCGACATCGCGGTAGGTGTGCAACGGGCGGCCCAGGATGCGGGTCAGGCGCTCGACATCGCCGGCTTCGGGGATCATGCCGTCACTGACATAGCGCTCGGCCATCAGGCGCATCTCGTAGGCCATCCACTTGGGCATGAAGCCGGCCATGGTCTGCTCGAACCCGCTGGGATCGTCGCCGGCATAGGCGACCGGCCGTCCCAGGACGTCCGACCAGATCGCGGCCACATCGGCGCCGGTCAGCGTGTCGGGGCCGACCAGGTTGATGGTTTCCAGCGGCAGCTTGCCCGGCGCCTGATCGCGACGGATCAGCTCGATGGCCGCGACCTCGGCGATGTCGCGGGCGTCGACCATGGCGACACCCTTGCCGCCTATCGGCATTGGGTAGACGCCGTGATTAAGGACGACGTCCTTGATCACCCACTCATTGTCGATGAAGTAGCTGGGCCGCAGGATGGTGGCGCTGAAGCCCATCTGCTCGATCATGCGCTCAGCACCCAGCTTCACCGCGAAATGCGGCACGTTCACGAAGCGGTCGGCATGGATCACCGACAGGTAGACCAGCCGCTCGACACCCGCCTCCCGGGCGATGTTGAGGGTGATGATCGCCTGGGTGAACTCGTCGCCGGTGACGGCGTTCAGCAGGAACAGCGTACGCACACCAGTAAATGCGGCGCGGAGTGAGTCGATGTCCAGCAGATCGCCCTGCGCCACCTCCACACCGGGCGGAAACTTGGCTTTCGACGGGTCACGGGTCAGGACGCGCACGGTGGCGCCGCGCGTGACAAGCTGGTCGACGACATGGTGGCCGACACGGCCGGTGGCGCCAATAACAAGGATGGTCATGAGGATCACTCCAGTGTGTGGGTCAGAAGACACCTCCTAAATTAGCGATCCAAATTCATGCCGATAGGCGCCATATTTAGACCTGCCGTCTCATTGGTGGAACACATGGATCTGCTCGCCCTCGCCGACTTCAACCTGGTGGCCCGCCATGGCGGGTTCGGTAAGGCCGCCCGGGCGGCCGGACGGCCCAAGGCCACCCTGTCCCGGCGGGTGGCGGAGTTGGAGGCCAGCCTGGATCTGCGCCTGTTCGAGCGCGGCTCCCGGGCCCTCAAGCTGACGGAAGAGGGCCGGGCCCTGTTCGAGCGGACCGGCCAGCTGCTGACGGAACTGGATGAGACGGCGGCGGCGATCGCCTCTGGTGGCCACAGTCCCCGTGGTCGCCTGCGCATCAGCGCCCCCCTGCTGTTTGCCCAAACGGCCATGGGAAAGCTGGCGGCGGGGTTCGCCCTCCGGCATCCGGACGTGCGGCTGGAGGTTACGGCGGAAGACCGCCCCGTCGACATGATCGAGGAGGCCTATGATCTGGCCATCCGCGTCAACCCGGAACCGGACGCGAGCCTGGTGGGACGTGTGTTCCTTCATGACCGGCTGGTCGTGGTGGCCAGCCCCGGCCTGCGTCGGCCGCCACCGGGGGCGCCCGTTCCCGCCGTCGTGCGCGGCGCCGTCACCCCGGGCGACATCTGGACCATCAAGACGCCGTCGGGCGGCACCGATCTGCCCGTCACACCCGTTCTGGGCTTGTCCTCGCTGGTCATGGTCCGGGATGCCGTGCGCCTGGGCGTCGGCATCGCGCGCCTGCCCCTGTCACTGGTCAACCCCGATCTGGCAACCGCACGCCTGGTGCATTGGGGCGACGTGGACGGGCCGGAAACCGCCCTTTGGGCACTATACCCGTCCCGCCGGCTGCTCAGCGCCCGCGTGTCGGCATTCCTGGACTATCTCAAAGAGGCATTCCCCCAGGGAACGTCGGAAGAACTTGCGTCCTATGTCGGCGGATGAGGGGCGGACAGAGCGCACGCCACGAGCGGGTGCGGCTGCTCATCCACGGGCTTTTCGGCCCCTGATCAGGCCCTCAACCGTGGGACTCAGCAGTTTTAGGGTACAGACTTGATCGCCAGATGGCGTCCCCTACGGGATTTTTCGCCACGAAGGGGGTAAGCGCTTGATCGTGTTCAGGAAAGTGGCTCTGGAGGCTGGGAAACATGGGCGCCACATCCAGACGCAACATGGCACAGGGATTGGACGGGTTGCAATGGGGTCAGTGCGGCCGCGACAAGGCGCGTTGGGGCGGTGCCGTTGTTTGGCCGTGGAGAACGGTCAGTGGTCCACGGCGATTTGAGCAAGTAGCTCTGCTTGGCCTATGGATTGGTGGAGACTCTAGGCTGGCCTAAGAGCGTGGGTGACATCTAGGCACCGACCGCGCCTGTCCATGAGGCGCCCAGTTGATACCCAGGGCTGAAGTGGAAGGCAGTCGCAGCACTGGCATCCCTACCCCTGGTTCGCGATGCCAGGCGCTCTGGACACTGGGTCAAAATCATGGAAGCCCTCAGATCCCTTCGCATCAGGCAGTTCTGTTGGCAGCATCTTGACGGCCATCCTCCTCGTGACTGGTACAATCATCGGTGTTTAAATGCGATATGTGGCAATCAGGCGACTACGAGCTCCGAAGAATATGGCCGATAAGCTAAAACTCAAACCCGGAAATCAGAGAAATTTCGGAAGAAATCCTTACACATGGAAAGTAAAATACCCTTCCCTAAAGCGTTCTTGGTTATGCTTTATTGATATACTTGGCTTTAAGGAGATAATAACACTAAACGATGAGTCGAAATTGAGGAAGCTACATAAAACCATTATAAATGGCAACAAAATATTGTCCGGACATGACAATAAGGAAGAGGAAGATCAAAAAAAATATAATATTCCTTCATTTCATTTCATAAAATCGTTCACAGATAATATTGTAATAGGCATTCCGGTTGAAGATGATGGCGAGTTGGAATTTGGCGTCGCTGTGAGGCGATTGGCGGATTTTCAATTATCATTAGTGCTATCTGGCTTCTTCATTCGTGGCGGCTTGGCGTTTGGGCTAGCATATGTTGACGATTATGCTGTGTATGGTGAAGCTTTGGTTGCCGCATATAAAGGAGAGAATGAGCTGGCGCGTGATCCCAGAATAATAGTAACGGGTACAGGAATTGACCAAATCCTGTCACATCTTAAATATTATGGGGACTCTGATTATGCGCCACATAACACTGTTACAAAGATTGATCTTGATGGCCAGGTATTTATAGACTATTTAGAATCGACGATATTAGATCCATCAGCTAAATCAACATTCGATATAGCGTCAATAAAGAAGCATAGGAAAATAGTCATAAAGAATTTGAAATCGTCAAAAGGCAATCCAAAAATATGGTCGAAATATGAATGGGTCGCGCGATATCATAATACGTTTTGTCAACGATACCCAGCAATAAACAGATCAGATTTTTTCATCAACATTGAGAAGCTGCGCGGCTCCATCACTACACTTTCAGAGATGGTTAGAGAAAATGCGACCAAGAAGCCCCCGAAACATAGGCAAAGGTGACGGCGGAACATACCCCTGGAAACAAGCGGTTCAGGTCGCGCAGCCTCGGAAACGAATCGGACTTCGAGAGGCCGCAATCGGGCAACCAGGCCAAGCTAGCCTCCCACCTTTCGCACCGGCAGCCCAGGGTTTCGAGGCATTCCTTATCTCCTCGACACGCTGAACATCGGCCAGCTACGCACGACGGCGAGGCGAACACTCCTCCCCTGCGCAAGCCTCAGTCTTGGTTCATCTGCAGATGGTGACATGCATGGCAATAAACAGAATCTAGGGACGAGACGCTTGATGGCGTCAGGTGGGCGCCGCACACGACGCATCGATGCATCGTCTCCCCACACAAGGAACAACCACAGATTCCGTATTCGTCACCATTGCCGGCCACGAACGCCCAGGCACCGCATTGAGGGCATTCCTGCACGGGCTCCTCGCCGCCTTTGGTCGCTGCAATGTACATGTCCGTGAAGAAGCGCTCACGTAATGCCTGTTCGACAAATATCTCCGATCTAACGATCAACGTACAAACGCGACATCGCGCTTTAATGTCCATCGGAGAGGTGTTATTTGCGTCTACCTGCTCAACGAGATTGGACTTGCACGCAGGGCAAACAGAATATTCTGACAGTATAATTGGAAGCCGCCAATCTATTCGATCAAACGTTTTACGACACTCTTGAAGCTCACGATCATACACCTCTTTCACTTGCAGCATAACCGACCAACTGAAGCCAAGTTCGTCACCCGGTAATTCCCCAATTAACCGGAATAACTGGGCAATGACAGGGAAAGCCTTGGCGATCGCCTCTCGAACAACTAACGCAGAACTTGTACAATATTTATGCTCGATCTCGTTTCTTATAACGTTAAGAGACTTAAGCGCAGCATAATCTATCGGAATACTAAAGTCCCGAAATCTCTGGCCTATAGTATAGAAATCGATTGTATTATTGCCATCTGGAACGTATTTTAGCTCACCATTCGGATCAATAGCCGGCCTATACCTTGCCGAGAGCACCTCATCCAGCGTGGCACCCGGCACCTGACGAGCGAGGACTTCTTTCGCAAGCAGCAATGTGCCGGCGTACAAATTGCGGACAGCGGACAGGGCCCTCTTAGGATCGTTACGCTCGTAGTCCTCGATCCCGATTTGGATCGACTGCACCGCGTTCAGGAAGAGTGTGTCCATCGAGCCGTTCATATCCCTGCAAAAATTGACTCCCCGGCGCACAACCCAACGAAGGCGCAGCTCTCGGGAAACATAAGAGGCCCTAGGCAAGCGCATCGCCCGGTGGCGCAAAATTTATTTCTAAACATCAGGACAATATCCACCTATATCGGTACCTTCACTCTTCCCCACCTCATCCATATCAGGAACTCCAGGGAATTCTTCATCATCTGAGATATTTTCATTTATTTCTCCATAGTTTTTCTCGGAAGTAATAGCATTAATTGCGGATATAAAGTCTTCTTCTAGATCGTAATGCCCAGCAGTTGACACTGAAATTGCCAAGACCGTGCTGGGCAAGCCGTATTCTTCACTTGACATGACCGATATAGCCCTGTCCATTGTTATATATTGGTGGGAATTATTACCAAATGCCAGCGTTTCCAGAAAGAATGTTGCAAGATCTAAAGATTTTGTGAATGTATCATTTGACTTACATTCATTCTGTTGCCTGGCATCTTCCGCACTCTGCACCATTGGAATAATAGGACGACAGCCGTCCATAGAAGCATAATAATATATATAATACCCGCACTTCGATTTTTGGAGATCAGATAGTTGTCTACTTTCCTGACTGTTTTTATTGATATTGCATTTTCCATTAGAATTCGCTTTCTTTGCCTGAAACCGAACCGGCGTATAGTATATTTGGCCAGACTCGTCAGTTCGAACAAATACTAAGCCGAAATCAGATCCTGTTTCAGCTTCCTTCCGCTTACACGCAATATCAGCATACATCCAACCAAATTTTTCTTGAATATGTTTCGCCACGATTGATGCAGTTTTGAATTCTAAAGAATCTATGTCCTTTACACGTGAGCGAATTTCTCTGCAAAATCTATCTTTTACCATATCGAAAGAGTAAAATATCTCCGATATTAAGTGGCCAGTTAGTCTCTCTTCATTACTGCCAATTCCACAAAACATATCAACGAATCTCTGCTGAGCAATGATAATTGAACAATATATTGCATACACAGATACGTTTGGAAATACAGATGATTCCGATAAAAGCTCCTCTATTTTATCAAAGACCAGAGATTCTGATCGCCCCATCACCGATTCGCATGAAATGTCACAATAATTATCCGGAATTTTCGAATATTTATCCTTATACATTTCACAATGTATTTGATTTATTTTATAAAATAAATATAAATCTTTATTCAATTTTCTTAGCGCAGAATATCCTGACAGCTTTCGATCTTTTCGAAAGTTGTCCAATAAATACTTTGCCGCACAAGATATTGCCTCGTTAACAGCCGATCCTCTGGGTGATCTGCTAACGTTGATGATATATTTTCCCATGACCCAACACCATTTCCTCAATTTGCCTAAATTGGAATGAGTTGAAATCCCCAATGCTCCATTGACTCCAGACAACCCTAAAGGTTATCGCCGAACCTACGCAATAGAAGACTAATCAAGCTTGAGAAATCCATTCTTAAAGAATTCCCGATACACACCCTATCCTCATCGAATCACCCGTTCACCCCGTCCCTCCCCTTTCCGCTCCCAGACCCCGCGGGTTGTAACCAGCCGTAGCCGCCAAATCACGCCCCCCTCCACCAGCGGCTCATGTACATGCCCATAGCGCCAGGCCGCCGCCCCGCTCTCCTCCACCAACCGGTCCAGCCTGCTGGCGTAAGCAGCGCTGAACCGGTCCTCCGCCGCACATGCCGGCAGGCACAGTGGCGACGGGGCATGGCGGGGTAGCGTCAACGACCTCACCGTTAGCCATCCTCGGCCAACCAAGCCGCCAAGATCTTATTGATCTCGATTTGGCGCGGCGCGTACAAGTGTGTCCGTTTGCGGGCACCGGGGTCACCGGACAAAGGGCGAAAACTGAGGACCGCCACAGGGACCGTAAGGCGTGCACCGTCGTTATATAGGCCTTCGGCGACATATGTGCCCGCAAGAGCAACGGCGTGCGCATCGCGCTCAATGCCGGTGACGGTAGACAAGATGCGCCCGTAGAGACTCCGCTTGCGTCCCTTCATCTCGGATAGATCGGTGACGGGACCGTTGATGCAATGCTGCAAAAGTTCGAACCACTCCTTGACCCCGTCGATCCTTTCCCCAAAATCCTCTCCCAGTCCGCTTCCGTCGACGAGAAGGAGGAGTTGCTCGGCCATGCGCCGCAACTGGGCCGCCTTTCGAAGCGGGGCAACCTTCAGCTCGACACTTTCCAACCAGGGTGCAGCTTGGGCCTCCAGATGCTTGAGCGCTTCCTCCTTGGAAAGTCGCACTCGCGGCTGGGTGAACGCACCGGGTTTCTGCTTGAGCGCTGCAGCGACCCGGTCCAGCACCTCAGGCGAAACCGTCACTCCGCGTTCGATGCGCTCAATCGAGGACACCGAAACCCCGGCCTGGTGGGCCAGAGTCTTGACCTGCCACCCCATCATCCGCCGGCTGCAGGCGACGAAGAAGGCAATGGTCGCTCCATCAGGGGTTTCCAGTTTGGGGGCAAATTCCTCTACGGTTTCCATGTTCCTCATCCATTGCGTCAAACTGTGGATGCAGAGAGGTTGCAGGCTGCCGTCCTGCCAAAACATCCCCCAAATCCCTTCAGCAGTTCGGCCACTCAGGACCCAGGTCGGGTACGTGTAAATGGGCGCGATCAAATGATCCTGTCGACTTCAATTAAATTAGAAGGATACAGCGCCGATCGGCGGTCAAGTTGCATGCCGATTTACATTCCAGACATCAAACAAGGCGCTATGACAGCCTTTCAAGCGCGTGCATGGGGCGGGCGTCGAGCGCCGCTGCCCTGAGGGACGGCCTGGTTACGAAGATAACGACGGCGCTGACGCAGGCTCAGGCGGGAGGAAACGTTGTGAAGAAGCCAGCGTGATACGCGGAATGGCCACGGGCTGTCACCACGCCGCCACCGACTACTAACCGAGTTCGTGATCGCCCGATAGAATGCACCGGGGTTACACGGAATGGACAGCGTGCGGCGCTCATACCCTGCAACGTCAGCGCTTAACTGAGTCTTATCTGCGCCAGGGGTTCCGGAGCGACAGGCTGAACGATGATTCGGAACGGCGCCTCGCCGTTCCGCCCAAATTCCAATGTGGGAAACGGCGCTGCAGATAATACACCACGGCCACCCCCAGCCCCCACACCGGGAGAACAATCAAGAACAGCTCCATTCAATCCTCCCCCGAACGGGTTTCGGGGTCGTCAGCCCGCGCGCGCTCCAAAGTTGAGGGATAGAGCAAGGGAAGACAAGTCCGATGGCGCCGCGCCTGCGGCGCGGTGAGCGACCGGGGGAGGGAAGCCGGCATTGCCGAGTTTGCCTCTGGGGCCCCTGCGCTCGGCCCTGCCGGGCCGATCCTGGGCCTCATTCCCGGCAGGTACCTTCCCACTTCGAGTCGTCCAAGCGGCGGGGCCCGTCAGGGCCGCGACGCGCTGGTATCCACCCCAATCCCCCCAACTCCCTTCCTCCCGGTCGCCCAGCGCCGCAGGCGCGCAACTGCGGCTCACTTCCCCCGCCCCTGCCTTCTTCCAACCTCTACGAGAGGGACTGCACGGAAGTAATCAGATTGTCCGGTTCGTTCGGTCAGGGCACGAACACCCACCTGCCGGGAATCCCCTCTTGCCAGATTTCCGCAGAGCCGACCAGTGCAGCCGTGTTCCCGTGCATGAGGTGAGGTTCCGGCCGCGCAAGCGGCAGGGCACGCACTTTTTCGGGAAATAGGTCTTGCACTTTCCCGATATAGGGAATTTACATTGGCATGCATCTCATACCAAACGTGGATATTGGAAAGCGCTGCCAGGACAAAGAGCTGATGGCCCGGGCACGCCGCTTTCTGCGTCACCTATTGCGAGTTAAGAAACTCAAATGGTGAGGGCTGGCACCATGACTCGGAGATTGATTTTTTCCCTTTTCGTACTCTCGTTGCTGATCCCACTCTTTTTTGCCTCACAGGCCTTTGCCTTCACGCAGTGTCCCCAGCCCAAGAGCTACCTGTCACCGGCAGAGACTCCGCAGGGACTTGAGATCCTTCCACCTTTTCCGGCAATCGGCTCCCAAGCCGATGCGGACGACGTTGCCCTCTTCAAAATGGATCAGGTCGGGGAGAAGCTGCCCGACGGCACGGACAATCCCGCTTGGCTCAAAGCCACGGCTGACGACGCTGCCTATTGTGCGGCAGAACTCCTGCCCACATTTTCAGAGGCGGTGTTCGGGGCGGCCGGGAAACGTCTCGATACCACGACGGCGCCTCGGCTCGTTGCGATGCTGAACCGGGTCGAGATCGACATAGGGAACGCCTATGGCGCGGCGAAGGCGCACTTTGCCCGTCATCGCCCCTATGAGCGTCTCGGTAACCATGTCTGCGATTACGAAAGCGTCAAGGGTACCTCATCTTACCCTTCGGGCCATGCGGCCCAAGGTTGGGCCACGGGTCTCATCCTTGCCGAGCTTGCACCAGAGAAGGCGGAAGCCATCCTCCAGCGGGCTGCCGACTTCGGCAACAACCGCGTGCTTTGCGGTGTGCATTACCCTTCTGACGTAGCTGCGGGGCGGCTGGTGGCCACCGCCGTCGTCTCAAGGCTTCATTCCGACAAGAAAGGCTTTGCCCAGGATCTCGCCTGTGTTCGGGCGGAATTCCACGCCCTTGTGGATCCGTCGGCCGCGAAGCCGAGCTGCGAAATTATTAAGCCCTAGTACGCCAAATCCCCGATTTCGCGCCAACCTATCGGAGGCGACATGCGGACCTTCAGACTTATTGCGCGGGCAGTCTGTGCCACGACCGTCGGATTTTCAGTTCCGGCGCTGGCATGGGGACCGGAAGGCCATACCGTCATCGCCCGGGTGGCAACGGAGAGTCTCAACACGCAGGCAGCAGCAGATCTGCAATGGATCATCTCAGTGGGCGTGCCGGCCCTGAATGCTCAGATCCAGCAGAAGTACGGAGCGAAGTGCCAGATCAATTCCTCGGATCCTTGGGGTGAGGTGCCCGACTATAGGACCGATCATGACCAACATACGAACCTGGCAAACTGGGCCGACTGCTACCGTTATCTCGACGCGTCGACCAAAGGCTGGCATTACAACGATATCCCGCTAGGGGAAAACCCTGCCGGGATATTGAACGCCAACGGTCAGAAATGGTGCACCGGACCAGAAAGTTGCGCCTCGGTAGCCCTTGCCGACAACCTGCACAAACTTGCTGTGCCTGGCCAATCGCCGGCGGACCTGGCAAAGGCCCTCGCCTTCGTCGTACACATCGTTGGCGATATGCACCAACCGCTGCACGAGGAAGACAACGGCGACACCGGCGGCAACGACGTCCTTGTCATCAGCGACGACAGCGGATTGAGCGCTCAAAAACTGCACGAACTCTGGGATACGCCGCTGGTCGATTTGGGTCTGGGTCGCAATCTGGGCTCCGCAACCCGGACCATCGCACAGAAGACCGCTTCGCAATCCGTTCCCCACCTCACCACAGTGGATGAGGTGATCCTGGCCTCGGACGCCTGGGTCGAGGACGCCCACCAGCTGGCGCAACCGGCATATTCGCTCTTGAACGTCGCGGTCGGAGCCGGAAAGGTCTCAGGTGTCCGCGTCACAAAGGAATATGTGAAGACGGAGATGCCGATCGCCGTCAGCCAACTCGGGCTGGCCGCGGTCAGGCTTCGCGCGACCCTCAACGCGGCATTGAAATGGCGGCCCCCGTCCTGAAGCGTGCAGACGAAGCCATGACGTCGTAATTACACGCGAAATGGCTGCTCCGGCGTGACTTTGCCTGATGTTCTTTTGATTTGCCGACTGCAGAATTGGGGCATTTACTCAAATATAACCGTCATTCTTTGATATGATCCGTCAAAGACGAAGAATGGCGCAATTGGTTCGAACGGCAATTGGCCCTCTCTTAAACTCATCGCTGCGAGGTGCATTGTGGTAGGCTATTTTGCCGGGATCAAGGAACTATGGAAAAATCTCGCCGGGCTCGACTGGGATCAGCAAAAAACTTGGTTCGACGCAAAAGGAACCCACTACGCGGGGCGCGATTGCGAAGTACGCCGAGACCTCTATTGCAGCCAGAGTGCATCACTCGGCATCCTGCCGCGCCTCTTCGTGATTCGGGAGATTCTCTGCGAAACAGAAGAGAATACGGTTAAGGGTTTTCTCAAGGAATATGGCCGTCGACGTAAGACGCGTCCGTCCAGCGGCTTTCCCACTCCTCTAACTTTCGGACGCAACTTCCATATCTATGGAGCAAGGGACCCCTTGCAGGGGAGAACGCTCCGCAATCCCGCTTTCGCCGAATTTCTCGCGGAATGGCTGGCCGACAGCCTGAAGGCCAAAGGCCGCCAGCGGGATCTGGCCGAGCACCTGTTCACCCGGCCCTTCGACGGCCCGCATGCCCTCGACGAATTTGCCGAATGGATCATTTCCGGGTTCGTCGTCCGCTCGGCGACGGGATTCCTGCCCAAGGGACTGACATTCTACCCCAGCGAAGACCGTGATCCTAAATTGGTCGAGATAAGATCGGCCATCTATGGAGAAATAGCTGCCCAAAGCATGTTCATCAATGTTCACCAGGAAGGAATGCCCAATGGACTAACCGCTCTGGCTGCAAATATTATTAAATATATTCCCGATAATTCTGATATAAAAGTTCTCTATATACCGCTTCGCGGAATTGGCGAGAATTATATAGCGCCGAGCTACACGCAAATACTTAGCTATATTTGCGCTTTTTTTAACGGCGAAGCAGTCGAAAAAGTTCAAGAAGATCTTCCCGAACATCGAATCGACGAAGCCATACAACATATTCGCCATCGCATGCTCGATACGCCTGCGCTGATCGTGCTTGACGGCTATTATCAAAGGCAGTCCGCCTTTCCCGCCCTGGATATGATGATCCGCGACGATCATGTCCTGGAGTTGATCGCGCGTCTTCTAGATCCGCCGCTCACTCACATCGTTCCTCCCAAGGACGTCTCCAACTATAAGCGGAACAAGATCGTTCTTTTGAGCAATTCCAAGGTTACAGGGATCGGGAATTCCGTGCACTTCGAAATTCCTCGCCCGGATCCCAATAATATGACCGACATACTCGGCTCCTATAAGTTGGATCAGCGGGACAAAATTGAAGACATACTGAAAAAACTGCCGGAATTGCGGCAAGCGAGGTCTGAATCCGCCCTGTTCCTGTTGGATTCCTTCATAACGATCGGAGAGCAAGCAGCCGAACGCCGCGGAACTGCCGGAAAAGGAAAAGGCCAGTTTGGCCTGCTGGCCGGCCGCCTGGCCAAGCAAGGGCGGGCCGCGGAAGACAAGCGTCCGGCAGCAGTTCTGGAGGCGGTGGCTAACGCCTTGCTCGATGCGATCGAAGCAAACTTCCCGGAATGGGCCGATGTTCTGCTGCTCATCGCGCTCGCCCCGGACGGGCTGCGCCCGGACACCCTGTCCCGCGTGATTGATGCCGCGCATTCGACCAGGGATCCCAAGCAGAAGCCGGCATGCCTGCTATCGGCGAAAGTCGGTCACGGCACCCTCGACGAAGTGAAGAAATACTGCAGCTCATTCGTCACCGCGCGCCGAAGCGACCGGGTTCTCGGGCTGGATGATTATCCCCATCCCTGGGAATTCTCGGTGACCAAAGCATCCTTCGCCGGACAAACCAAACCGCCGACCATCGCTTTCGATTTCAGCGTTCTCGAGATGCGGGACTTCATCCTGAACCGGATCACGAGCGCCGCGTTCACCACGCGCATCCAACCTCTGTTACGGCTGATGGCCGAGGAAACGCTGAGACAATCCACTATCTCTTTCCGCCATCACGACGACATGTCCTCGGCGAGAAATCTTCGCCGGGTTTTCAGCACTCTTTATTATGGATTTCTCAGTCTTCCGATAACAAAAGAAGGAAAGCTGGAGAAAAATGGCCGCTTGAAAAGCACGGAATTCGGCATCCCGGAAGACCCGCCAGAGGCGTGGGACTGGCTTTACATGTTTCTTTATCGCCGGATCATAGAGCAGCCTCCAGCCTGGAACCTTTCCCGTTTCTTCGGTCTGGATTTACTGAAGGAGGGCGTGCTCGAAATCGCCAATCGTCCCTGGGAGGCATGGCCGGCATCGGTCGCACAGCCCTCGGGCAAAGCGGCTTTAGCAGGGATCATCGGGAATCAGACAGGAGATCGCCGAAGGAAGAAGATCGCGATCGACTATCACATGTCCCTCTCGCAGGTGGCCTATGCGCTGGGGAAAATGTCTGTGGCGCACTCGGCGCTCGATCTGGCCGAGGAATTGGAGGGGAGGGCCGGCTTGGCTATCAACAGCCAGCCGGGAAGTGCCAGGCTGGCCAAGAAGAGGCTGGACCTTGCCCTGCTCGGCAACGATTTCCAGGCTGCGACCGACATCGAGGATTGGCTCAAGAAGCGGTTCAGGGACGAATGCCCCGAAGTCGGCGTCTATCTGGCGAAGATTTCAGCCGATCTTCTCGGCTTGATCGGCGAGTACAATTTCACCCCCGTCATTCACCTGCAATCCGCCAGCGAGGCGATCACCCAGCTCCAGGCCGTGTTTGGCGGCGACCGTCACGATGAAGTGTCGCAAATATGCGGACTACTGTTCCGCATCGGGGAAAGATATGCCATCGAAGGCGACCTCGCAAACGCCGAGGCTCGGGTCAGGGAATTGCGGTCGCTTCGCGCGAAGGAGCGATTCGACGAGAAAAGTTATGACAATGTGAAGATTTTACTCTCTACTAGCATGTCTTATTTTCGGCTAGCCGAAAGTCTAAGACTACGAATATTTTCTGATGATCCAATAGGGTTTCATTTTTTTGCAAGCGGGCACTCGGCCCGCCAAATGATTCGGGTTGGCCTAAAATTAGAGCAGCTCTCTAGACGTACCGTGGATGAAGCGGAGCCGCACGGTTTCTTTGCTCGCCGTTCTAGACACATGGCAAACGTAATATCGAGGCATCTATTCCGATACCCGCGGGAAAGAGCAAGTATGCTTATAATTGAAGCGTCCATATCTCGTCTTTTATCTATTGGAAATCAGAGAAGAGAAGGCTTGGAAAGTGCCAGAGTATTCTTGAATCATGCCGAACCGATCGTTGCCGGGTTGGGAAGAACGGCCCGTGTGCGCATGCGATTCGTTCTGGAACGTATAAAAATACACCGCCGGCTGGCAGGCATCGTGGAAGACAAAGCCGAATCCCAGATATTCCTCAATTTCGCCACGGAAGATCTTGCATTGCTCATGCAGTTGAATAAAGGCAGCGATCTGAATTTATGGACGAAATTGGTGGAGATCCAGCAGGAGAGCATCGAGCGGACCCGACAAAACCGCCGATTGAAATGAGTCGCTTTAGAGTCCGGTCCGGAATCGGATAAGTGGTTCTGAGTGCGCGTCGATCTCATGGTGAGGAGATTGACGCTTGCGGCGAAGATCCACGCGGTTTCCGTGTCGGGTCCTCTTTCGAAGTCTTTGGCGTGGCGGCGATTCCGGCCTAACCAGGCGAAAGTCCGTTGCACCGCCCAGCCAGTGCCGAAGGAGTGCCATCGCGGTCCTGGATATCGGCGCCATGAAAGACCGCGCTGACCATTAACCCATTAGTATCTATGATGATATGGTGTTTTCGGCCTTGCACCGGCTTGCCCGCGTCATACCCACGCACGCCACCGGCATCCGCGGTCTTGGCCAACTGGCTGCCGATGACGCCGGCGTTGGGACCGGCCTCGCGACCCATCCTTTCCCGCCCATGCATCAGCAACGGATGGTTCAGCCGCTTACGTGTACCGTCGTTTCGCCAACCGTGGAAGTAACGCTGTACCGTTGTCAGCGCCGAAAAGCTGTCCGGCAGCCTCCGCCACGCGCATCCCCCCTCCAGCACGTAGACGATCGCCTCCACCACCGACTGTAACTTCACCTCACGCGGCCGGCCCCGCCGATACTCGCCAGGAAACGCCGGGCACGGGACATCCCATTCTTCGATCGTCAGATCGCTTGCATACTTCAGATGATCCCGCCGATGCTGGCGCAGGTGATTTTGCTTCGTTGCACTTCGGGTCAGTCCATATAATTTTAGGTTCCATCCTCGTCTTCGCAAACACAACAAATCACGAGAGACTGATATCGCTCGACTTATTTATGGGCCGGGGTCTAAGGTCGGCGCGCCTAGCGGCGCCTTTCCAGAACGGGGTTTCCTTTGAGCGGAACTCGGATGTTTTCCGGCATGATCTTGGCGTAGGGCCCGCGGTGAAGCTCATCGCCATTGCCTCCCTCGCGCCCCTCGGGATAGCCTTCGTTGAGCTGAATCGATCCGCCTTTCCCGTCCACATACCCGACACCGTCGCCCCGGGTCAGAGGCATCTTTTTCCACCCGGCCTCATCGACCAGCCTTTGATCCAATTCCCGCTCCACCTCGGCGAAAGGGCGGCCTTCGAGCTTTCCCGGCTCCTCGGCGTAGGCGCGATAAGCCTGGTGGTCGATCTCGCGCGCCACCGGCTTGCCCCGTTCCTGGTCGCGGGCACGGCGGACATCTTCGAATGTCTCCCGCGGGGATCGGTTTGCCCGCGGCTCGCGCCGGATGTCGTCCTCGGGAACGTCCTGAACCAGCGTCACCTGCGCCGGAACCGTCCAATAACTCGGGAGAACCGCCGAACGGGCGGCCGTCGCGACGACGGCAAAGCCCAGGGCGAAGAGGAGGAAGCGCAATTTCATGGCCATGCCTCCATTCAGTCATCCATGAAGATCACGATCTTCGATTGGCGCAAGCTGCATCCCTCCAGACAGCTCTGCAGCGGAAAAAACTGGAATGCGCGCTGCCGACGGCTCATTTCCCAGGGCAGGATCGTCGGGGCGAGTTCCGCCGCCGCTTCCCTGGCCGCGGTGTCGAGCTGCTGGCGGACCGGGTTGTTTTCCCCGAGCGGCCTGTCGCCCAACAGCACGACATCGACGAGCTTATCGCCGGTCATATGCTCATCCAGAATGAGGAGCGCGAACGGCTGCTCCGGCATTCTGATCGACGACCACGAGCAATCGAACGAATGTGCGCAGGGCGAATGCACCCTACGATCGCCATTGAACCGCCGGCCATAGCAGGACTTCTCCTTCTGCCTGGTCATGACGCAGAGGACCGCGGACGGCGCCAGGCTCGGCAGATTGATCATGGCGGAGGTGCCCGGGACGATCAGGGCCCCGGGCACGCCGCCCCAGCTATTGCCGTTGGCAGTCGTATTGTTGATCACCACATCGACTTCCATCCGCCGGGCAACGGCTACGCCGGACTGGCGATCGGCGGCGTGGCTGGCAAAGCATGCCGAGACGAGAATCAGCGCCGTAGCGAGCACTGCATAACTCAGGTTTTTCATGATGCCATCCTCCCTATTTGAGCTTCGCCAGCTTCAGAGTATCGATCTCGGTCCACACATCGGTGCCGACGGGGGTCAAACCGTTGCGGAGGCCGCGATTGCCCGTCTTCCCGGTCAGGTGCCAGGTGGTCTCATAGACGCGTCCCTGAAATTCGAGCCTGATCCGGCCGGACACTTCCGGGCCACCGCCGGAATACAGGTTGATCAAAATCCTCAGGTTGCTGAGGTCGACCGGATCATTGATCTGGATGACCTCCCAGGCGGTATCCATATCGGTGGAAGTCGCATCCCGGTAATCATGCAGATGGACTGAAGTGGGACCGACCGGATGGCCGAAATACACATAGTCGTGATCGACGCCTCTGATGAACGTATAGAGGTCGATGTCACACGCGCAGTCCCAGGTCACACCCACGCGCGCCTGACCGACGGAAGTGGGCGGCGGTTCGGACGCGGTATTGGGGGTGTGGAGGAACGCCGTAGGATCGTTGCCCAGCCCGCTGGCCGGCGGCAAATGATACATGACCACGGCCTGGTCCTTGCCGCTGTCCCGAAAAACCGGCGCGCCGGACGTGGTGGCGGACACCCAGCGCTCCAAGCATTGCGGGATGTTGGCGCTGAACGTCGCCAGCGTCCCGCCCATGGCACCGATCCACAGCGATTCGAACTGCTGGACATAAGCCTGGTAGCGCTCGGTCGCCCATTGGTCGGTAGTGCAGAAATCGACCGCCACATCGCTGAGATTATGCTCGCGCCCACGCGTACCGAATGGCGTGATCGAAGGCGGCTGGGCCAGATGACCGAGGCTGGGCCAGCCCGGCTCTGGGCCGAAATCGAAGCTGTGATCACCTTCGCCGCGATAGCGCGCGCTGCCGATGACGGCGATCGCTTTGGCCCCACCCCGGCCCGCGAACACGGTGCGGCCAACATCGTCGAGAAAGCGCGGCAGCTGGAGGTCGTTCGGACCGACAGGGTCTTCGGTGGCACCCTTTTGCCGGCATTGCTGGTAGAGATGCGCCGCCACCGGACGAAGCGCCGTTTCGAGGCGCTTCATCGTCCATGCCGGGGTATAGCCCTGCGGCGGCGCCTCTACGACATAGTCCGCCACCCTTTCGTCGCGCCGGGCATCAAGAATGATCACCTCCGTCCCGGGAACGGCGTTCATCAGCGCGGTCTTGAGCTGCACCACCGGCGTGACACCGTCGCCCAGGCAATCGGCAGGCAATCCCAGCACTAGGGTCTTGGTCGGTTCGGCGGCCACGGCAGGAAGCGCAAGGCAAGCCGAGAGCAGGCTGGCGATGGAGATATTGCGCATATCGAATCCTTTCTCAGGCGAAGAGTTGGCTTAGGAGACACGCTTGATGTCGGGGTCGGTGCGGAGCCGGCTCAAGGCGTTGGCCAGGGCGATGGCTTGGGCAGACGCCGCTTCCGCAGCAAGGACCAGCTTCAGATGAGCAACCCCAGCACGGAACTCCGCCACCGCATGGTTCTCGGCCGCTGCCCGAATGGCGCGGATCTGCGCAGCTTCCGTACGCAGGTCACCGGCACGGTCCGCCGCGCTGCGCTTCAGGGTCATGATTTTACCGATCTGACCGTCGACGAGTTCGCGGATGGGCGAGGCCTCCGCCGTCAGTTCATACTGGGAGAGGATTTTGGTTTCGACGGCGAGGCCGAGGGCCGCCGTGGCGGTCACGTCTGCCAGGCCGCCGAAGAACAGCATCATTCCGCCGGCGATCGTATGCCCGCCGATCAACTGCAGCATCGCGTCGAAGGCGGGAGATGGCGAGGGATTGCAGATGATCGAGAAAGCCGCGAGGAACATGATCGTGTTGAACACAGCGCAGGCCGCAAGCGCTTTCAGCCAAGTCCGGCGCCGGGTCTGGCCGCAATCCGGAGCGATGCTCGTTAACAGCAGGCTCAGAAGCGGAGCCGCGACGCAGATGAGGCAGCTCAGCAGGGTCAGTTCGTTGGCGCTGACGGCATAGCCAACATTCGCCGAGCGAAACGCTGAACTCAAAACGCACAGGATTCCGGCCGGGGCGATCGTGTGCAGGAGCCATTTCAGCAGCAACTCGATGCTGAGCAGGGGCGACTGGCTGCCGTCCCGGCGGGCCCCGACCACGACGGTCGGGCCCGCGGCGTGCTTGCGAACCTTCCGGAGGTGGTCGATCCGCTCCTGATATTCCGCGACTTCGCTGTCGCCATGCTCGGCCTGTTTGGTCAGCTCCTCGGCTTGTTCCAGCGTATCGTCGACGATGTTCCGGGCGCCTTCTCTGACCACCCTTTCGCCGGCATCCGGATCCTGCACATAGGACACGACCAAATTCGGCACGACGTTCGCGCGATAATTCTGGAGTCTAGGGACCACCGCTGACTCGGCGGCTTTCAGCTTCTCTTTCGACATTTTTCCACCTCCCTCACGTTGGCCCTCTGGACCGGCTGTACTTGCACGTGAACGCAATTCCGGTCAGTTAGACGGTGTCATGAGAGAAACGGGAGGAACCAGGGCAGCGGACGTTCGAGTCGCGGCGGGAAAAGACCCGATCCGACGTTCCGCTGCTTAATGCTGCGTCGCGGTGAACCTAAAAGGAGCTTTCCCAAAAGTTGTATTGGCGTTGTGGGGTGGAGGTGTCGGAGGAATTGGGCGAGGGCGAGCCAGCCCGTGAAATAAGGGAAAACTGCGCGCAAAAAGGGAAAGGGGCGATTGTCTCTGCCGGACCAGCGCTTACACCACCAACCCCACCTCATACTCATCGAACCGTCTGTTCAGCCCATCCCTCCCCTTCCCGCCCCCATACCCCCGCGGATTGCTGACCAGCCGTGTCCGCCCGATCCGGATCTCCTCTGCCGGCGGCTCATGCACATGCCCGTAGCACCAGGCCGCAGCACCACTCTCCTCCACCAGCCAGTCCAGCCTGCTGGCATAGGCGGCGCTGAACCGGTCCTCAGCCGCCCCTTGGGGCAGGCATCGAGCTGATGGGGCGTGGTGGGTGACCACCACCGTGGGGCCGTTGTGCGGGGCGGCCAGGCGCTCCTGCAGCCAGGTGACCGAGCGCTGATGAACAGTGGCGGTGTCCAGCGGGCGTAATTTCCGATAGCCGCCGGCCGCCACCCGGATGGCGTGGTAGTCGGTCATGCGCGGCGAATAGCGGTCGCCCACCAGGGTGGTGGCGTCGGATCTGACCTGCGCCAGGTCGTCGCCGGCAAACAGCCTGACGTCCGTCCACAGCGTGCAACCCAGGAATCGGATGCCGTGGACGATGGCCTCGTCCCGTTCCAGCAAGGTAACCCCCTGGGCGGCCAGGGCGGTGCGCAACTTCTCCTTGCCGCGCCTTCACGTTCAGGTCGCCGGCCAGGACGACAATGTCGGCCGCTAGGTAAGAGGGCGGAGCCCAGGGGGCGACGTCGAGGTGGAGGTCGGAGTGGTGGGCGATGCGGGGCGCGGCAGGGAGTTGGGCGGAAATTCGGATGGCTACGCGGGAGTGCGCACTATTATACTATCAGGAGCAATTTTCTGCACCCCTCAACCATGAGGATCGTCGGCTGAACCGATGACTGTGACGATGGAGCAACGATGAACACTATGAGTCACGAATTTTCATCTGAAGAGCGCGAACAAGCTATCAGGCTGGTCCTGGATAAGGAAAAGGACTACCCATCACGGTGGGATGCCATAACGTCAGTGGCGTCAACCACCGGCTGCTCGCCAACCATGCTAAGCAACGGGGTAGAGGCTTACAAGCCTCAAAGCAATATTCTAAAGTGGGCTGCGGATCTCAGCCCATACGAAGGGCCTATACCAAAGATAGTGAAAAATACAAAGACATATATTCAGTTTTGTGTAGGCATCTTTCTAATTTTAATTCTAACAGTTAAAGGAATGTTCGAAATTTGTCAGACTCTAGAAGTTGCCAGTTCATTTATTTACGGCACTGGATATTTTGATATTTTCTTCCGGCACGTATTGGGAATACACACATTCTCTTATATTGCCGCCGCTCTCGCAATCTCTGCAGGCCTAGATTTGGGATACATGCTTTTCACAGACGGCCCGGATGAGGCGTTAGTCCCACTTCTATTGTGCATTTCGTCCGCTGCGGTATACACAATCTCCAATCAGCCCGAACGCAACTGGGTGGTTGGCATATATGTTCTGTGCATATTCCTGCTTCTTTACTGCAACAAGAAATATGAAGAATGGGACCTTGAAAAGAAAAAGCAAAAACAACTGATGTTGAAAAACTCCATTCCGACCACCACTATTCCTTCATTAGATTCCAAAAATAATTGACTCAACGAACGATCATAGAGGTAGTAACTTGAAGTATGTCCACACTTTAATTAGGTGACCAGGATGGGTCCAATTTGCTGTGGCGAACATCAGGGCCAACATTTCTTCCGTCCAGCAGCCCATCGTCGCCGTCGGCGATCCCCACGGGAATTGGCGTCCACTCCTCGAATGCTGCGCCCAGGTTCAGCCCAGCGCCGTCATCATTGTCGGGGACTGCGAACTCAACCGGCCCCTCCGGCAGGAGCTGGCCACACTGGTCGATGCCGGCGTGACGCTGGCCTATGTGCCCGGAAATCATGACGCCGACCGCCGGGAGTGGTGGGACAACCTGGTGGGCGACCATCCTGGCGGAAACCTACACGGGCGGGCGATGGACCTGGGCGGGTTGCGGGTGGCCGGCTTGGGTGGCGTCTATGCGGAGAGGGTCTACTGGCCCAAGGCGGAAGAGGATCCGGCCCCGACCTACCGGGATAGGCAGAGCTGGATTCGGGCGAACCGACGGAACCTGGCCAGCGGGGAGATTCCGCTGAAATACCGGGCGACTATTTTCCCGGAGGATCATGCGGCGGTCGCGGCGGCAGGAAAGAAGGGGGCGGTCGACGTACTGGTCACGCATGAGGCGCCGTTGACGCATAGATATGGGTTCGCCGGCATCGGGCTGGCGGCCAGGGCGTGCCGGGCTCGGTTGGTGGTGCACGGGCATCACCACGAGGGGTATGAGGGGGAGCTGGCCGGGCCTGGTGGATGCAGGGTGAAGGGGCTGGGGCTGGCGGAGCCGTGGGTGGTGGAGGTGCCGGGGTAATGGCAGGGCCGCGCCGGCGGCACGGCTGGGCGACCGGGGGGAGGAAGTGGGATTTGGTGGGTGGCGCCCCCGAGCCCGGACGAAGGCGGGTGTCCCCCAACATGTAAAGTGGCCATCTATCTCTGCGGCGGTTTCGTTGTGTCCAGTTCATTAGTTGATTATTAAGACTAATTGCCATATTGACGAACAAAAGTATATAAATGCACTCTCGATACGAGCGCGCTTACCAAAAGAATATCCACTTAAGCATTGCTGACAACGACTCTGATAGGAAAGAACAAATCATGCCTATGCAGCTAATATTCGCTAAAAAAGTCGCCATGGCGGCTGATGATTTGCCGCCATATGGATTTGCCGTAATAAATGATGTAAATGGTAAGGTAGTTACCGAATCTTCGATTGGAAGTATAGATGATGTTAGGAATTTGATTAAGGCTATGCAGATAAATGATGTTAATAATTATTATGATGATCTTATAAATAATGCATCGAACGACGCTGAAAAGGCGTTATTACAGCAACAATTCCAGGATTTTGATGCTGCGCTCCGGGAAGGTCAGCAAATTGTGAATGCATTAACTGGAGAAGCTGGTGGCTCTGTACTTATTTATGAAACGCCACAAGCAGAAACAATTGCTCAGTTCATGGCAACATATGCTGAAGAGAGCACTCAATTCGCAACATTCTCTGAAAAGCTGGACATCATTATAGATTCCATTGCTGGTATTGTGGCTTAACTTAATAGAATGGGGGAAAATTGATGGCAATTAAGATAATGTGGCAAAACTGGACTAAGAAAACATTAAATCTAACTACATTTGGTAACGATTTGGCTCAAGAAGGACAAGTGGAGCAAGCACCAGAAGAAACTCTTCCCTCAGATGGGAGTACAACATTTGAAACAACTGACCCATCAATTGCAGGGACCGCTGGAATATCGGCTATGGCTATATGGACAGAACCAATCACGGGAGCACGATTCGGTATTTCCGTCGATTATCCTTTATCAATTGCAAGTGTACATCTTGGAGATTATTCATGGGGATACATGGTTGATCCAGCCCCTCCAGGAATCCCCTCCGGATTTCAAAAAAGGACGTCAAGCGATTTATGGCAAGATGGTTTTGCAACTCCAGTAGATATAGAAAACATTGCCGGACAGTTCTACTATACAATTGAACCAGACTTTACAGCAGATCTTCTGTCATTCACAATAACCATTGGCGTCAAGAGTACAGATCCATCAGCCGATAGCTACGTGCCGTCAGCAGTTTGATGCTATAAATTTTGGAAATCGACGATCCACTACTTACGAAGCCATAGGTGCCCCTGTCTGACGCGGGGGGCTCGCGATGCCCCCGCGTCCTACGTCAGTATTCGCTCGGCACCATGATGACGCGGTGCTGGCCATCGCCGCAGCAGAAGATCCGCACGCCATCCCCCGGAAATTCCGTGAAGGATGGCCTTCTCGAACACCGCGCCGTCATTGCCATCCTCGCATCGGAGGGTGGTGGTGTGATCGGGATGTACCGTCAGCGCCCAGACCTGAAATTCCTCGGCGGCAACCTTGGCCTCGAAGCGCTGGGCGAGTGCGATCTCATCCATGAGCCAATACGCCCCGGCGGTTACGGATTAGGATCACACCCCTTGGCGGGGTGATCAACGCACGTGCAGTTTCCGCGGAACCACGGTAGCCCCACCTTCCCTGAGTAGCGCCCGCCGGTACAGCGATACCTCTGCCGGGGAAATCCCCAGGCGGATGGCGATATGCCTCTGCGGCATCTCCTCCTGCAGCATGAGCGCGGCCACTTCCGGTTCCCGCCACCAGCCCCGGCGCCGGCGAGAACTGTCGGACAAAGGCTGGCGCTGCACCCGGCGGCGAACCGGGGCCGCCGCTCGGAATTGCTCGCGCTCGGTGGCGACCTCGGCCAGGCGGCGTAGGATGGGCAGGCTCAGGGGAAGGCCAGCCTCCTGCAGGTGGTCACGGTGCTCGTCCACGTAGTCAATCAGAGCCGTGGTAGGGATCACCGACAGCCGCCCCCGACGACCGATGCGGTCGGCGGGCTTCCCGAAAAACAGTGAGAGGCCATCCAGGCCATTCACCCTCACGCTGCGTACGAATTCCCACGAACGGCCGCAGCAATCGGTCGTCATGATGGGCACGGCGTCACTCATGGTGTGCCTCGTTCTGATGGCGGGCGGCGTTGGCTAATTCCAGGGCCCGGTAGACCGACGACCGGCCGATCCCGAGCTGACGGGCGATGCGGGCGGCACCCAGACCGCCGGCGTGCAGGCGCCGGATCTCAGCGCGATCGACGGACGGAGGCCGCCCCCGGTACACGCCGCGGGCCTTGGCCGCCCTGATCCCCTCCATCTGGCGCTCGCGGCGGAGATTCGTTTCAAATTGGGCGAATACGCCCAGCATGTCGAGGAAAGCCTGGCCGGCGGCCGAGGCTGTGTCGATCGGCTGCTCGGTAGCCCGTAGGCTGACCCCTCGCGCCCGTAGGTCGTGAACAATGTCCTGAAGGTCCTTCATCGACCGGGCCAGGCGGTCGATTCTTGTCACCATCAGTGTGTCATCGGGCTGCAGGAAATCCATGAGGATCTCCAGCTCTCGGCGGCCACGTCGGGTGGCGCCCGAGGCTTTTTCCGACCGGACGACCTGGCAACCGGCTGCGCGCAGGGCAGTCTCCTGGATGGTCAGATCCTGGTCGCTGGTTGATACGCGGGCGTATCCGTAGGTAGCCATGATTGTCTCGTTTGGGTCCGAATCTCACCGGTACAGTGTCTCAGAAGTCGATTTCGGACCTTCTGGGACACTGTTTCCCGGTGGCTGGTGGGTGTCCCGCTTGGGTACACCCTGCTGGGACGTCAGGCGGCCGACGTGGTCCGCGCCCAGCGCCCGCCCTTCACGGCGACACTGGCAGCGGCGGCGGCCACGGCCAGGAGGCCCAGGGCCAGGCCGAAACTCCGGTCGTGGTCCCGCTGATCCAGCCATCCCGCCATGAGGGCGGAACTCTGCCGGGCCTGCTGATCGTGCAGGCCGGCGAGGTCGGCGAGGGTGTAGCCGGCGGCCGTCGGCCTGGTGGTGAGGGTGGTCACCTCCGTAGAGGCAGAGATGACGGCGGCCATGTCGCGGGACATGGCGTCGCTGGCCTGGCTGGCCAGGGTGGAGCAGTAGCCGGCCCCGGCCAGGGTGGTAATGGCGACCAGGGAGGCGATGACGCGGATGGGGTGGGTGCTCATGGGGGGCCTCCAGGGGGTTGGGGGGTAGATGTCAGGCGGCAGCCTTACTCGGTATAGGGCGAGCGCGGCCCGCACTCGCCGTTCAGGAGCCGGCTGAGACCGGGCAGAGAGGTGGCAGGCTCGGTGGCAGCCGGAGCGCTCGCTGCCAGAGTCTCGGCCTCCGCTGCAGTCGCCGCCCGCCATTCGACGCGGACGACGTACTGCTCCCAAAACTGGGACGAGTAGAACGAATCGACCTCATCGTCCCCGCCGGTCGAAACGAACCACGAGCGGGACACGTCAGTGACGACCACAACCTCGCCCCCGTCGCGCCAGACCTGACCGACCTTGGGGGCAGTGGCAGCCAACGCGATGCTGTAGCCGGTACGGGTACGGGGAGGCTCCGCCCGGCGCTTCGCGATTTCCGATTCAGTAGCGGGGCGGCTGTAGGCGTAGCAGTAGGTCCAGCCGGTCTCGCGGTCGACCCACGATGCACCGAAACTCTCGACCACGCGGTCCCCGAAGAGGCTGGACACACATTCGCCGATTTTGATACGCCCGACCCGGGTTTTGATCCGGCTCAGGCGGCGGAGTTCCTGTTCCTTGGCGGCAGCGGCCCTCCTCTCCTCAGCAGCGGCGGCAGCCAGTTCAGCGGCGGCGGCGGCCTTTTCGGCAGCGGCAACCGCGGCGACCTCGACCGTGGAGACGCGCTCCAGGAGCGCGGGCAGGTCGACACCAGTCGCGTGACGAAGGGCAATCACGAACCCGGGAATTGTAAGGTCAGCCCGAAATCCCGCCGCCTTGAGAATTCCAGCGGCCTGTTGACTGTGAGGAAAAGCGACTCGCACTTCGCCGTTGACGACGGAGATTTTGAGCAGCGGGTATTCGGGCAGGTCGATCGTATGCGATGCGATCTCGGCTCTGAGCGCGGCGACCTTGGTCAGGGCCTTGGAGACGCTATTGGCGTGATGGCTGAGGATAGCGAAATAGCCAGCATCATCGACGCTGTCCCCATCATCCCAACGCATGCCGCGAACCGCGCGGAGGATCGCGGCCGCCTCGTCCGAGCCCGGCCATGGGATGCGAATTTCAGAACCGACCACCTGGACCGGCAGGCCGGGGACCTCCGGCAAATTGATGGCGCCAGCCTGGGCTTTTTTCTCAGCAGTCACGGCTCGTTTGATCCGGGCGGTCAACTGCTCGGATTTCTCGAACGGTACTAGGAACCTGCCGTTCCCTGCATATTTCCCGATGCTCTTAATCGAGGCGCCGGCGGCCCACGAGGGGGTCACGTTGTAGCCCCACTCGGAGCGGGAATGAGTCACGTTGTACGCGTCAGTGTGGTCCCCCTCGCGAATGCCGCCGCGGTCACCAGCGATAATCAGCGCGTCGAACCGGTCGACCAGCTCGGCCAGGTTGCCGCGGACGTAGAAACGACTGTCCGCCGACTCGGAAATGTGGAATCCCAATTTTGTGGCCTCCTCCCACAGGATCGGCGCAAACGCCATGGCGCGCGGAGGGACGAGGAAAACTTTTTTCGACTCCTCATAGGCCGATTTCCCAACCAGCAACCCCGAGGGCCGGAGACCGAGAATAACGGAGCCGTCATAGCTGGTACCGGTGGTGATCAAGGTCTGTTTCGGTTTGTCCATGATTTATGATTCCCTCTTGGACTGAGTCGATGGGTGGCGGGGATCAGCCAAGCGCCTGAGCGCTGTCGGCGATGGCCTGGAGCCGCAGATACGCGGCCTCGGCCGGCATGACCTCCAGGTCCAGGAGGAGGACGGACGCCGCCTGGATTTCGATGGGGGTGGCCGTCGTGTAGCGCTCGCCGCTCCAGTCGGTTTCCGTGACCAGTAGCACCGCCCGGCCGCCCTCATCGGCCAGCTCCGCCTGCAGCCCGGCGGCGACGGCACGCGGGCGCATGGAGTGAGCTGGACAGGGGTAAAATCGGGTGCGGGCAATGATGGTGGGGTGATGTGGCGGCGCGTCGCCAATAATAGCGGGCGACGTGGTGCGCACAGGTGTGGAGAGCGCAGACAAACTAGCCATTTTTGATGACCTCGTCTTACGTAGTGTGGGGATCGTGTTTCGCTGTATTTTGTTCTGAGACAAATATGGGGCGGTTTTGTTTGCCGTTCAAGGAAAAAATGCATCGCATTGCATTTTTCTGTTGCAATCCGTTTGGGGCTTTATTTGGGAGTGATTCGTCCTGGCCGGAAAATGGCCCCAGAACGCAAAAAGCGGGCCCTCAGGACGCGGGAAAAACCCCGGACGAGCCGGGACCTGTTTTGGCCGGCCGACACGACGTAGGACCACAAGAATGGCCTAATTTGAGGGGGGCTCCCGGACCTCTCCTAAAGGATAGGGTGGGCCCCGCTCACCCGATGGGCGGGCGCGGTGGGGTGACGGCTATGGGGCCCGCCCGAGGGCGGGCCCGCGCCTGCGGCGCGGTGAAGCGACCGGGAGGAAGGGATGGGGGAGCGGGGGGTTGCCTTATATATAGAGAAGGGCGGCGGAGGCCCGTCAGGGCCGTAGCGCGCCCGGGGTGAACCCAATTCCCCCAACTCCTCCCCCCGGTCGCTCCCGCGCCCTCCAGGGCGCGCCCCTGAGCAAGCCAACCTCCCCCTCCCCGCCCCGGGCCCAGTTCACCAACTGGCGCCGCCCACCCGTCTCTGTCGGCGCCGCAGGCGCCCTCGCGCCGGGAGGCGCGTCCTACAGGACAAGCTGGACTCCCCCCTCCACTTTCACAAAAATTCCGCCCTAATCCTTCCCTGCAAACCAATTTCCACCATTGATTATCCCAGCGCTCCAGCTAATCTACTCCCTGATCGGGCAATAAAACGGCCCGCTATTCTCCACATCAGGACCGTCCATCATGTCCGATATTTCCAATATCCAGACGACCGCCGACATCGTCGCCGCCTATGTCTCCAACAACCTGATTCGCGCGGAAGAGCTGGCCTCTCTCATCCAGGCCACCTACGCCACCGTCACCGGCCTGGGCCAGGCCGCCCCGGCCGCCGCGGCGGAGCCGGAGAAGCTCACCCCAGCCGTGCCGATCCGCCGGTCGGTCACCCCTGAGTACATCGTGTGCCTGGAAGACGGCCGGAAGCTGAAGATGCTGAAGCGCCACCTGCGCACCGCGTACAACCTGACGCCGGACGAGTACCGCGCGCGGTGGGGCCTGCCGGCGGATTATCCGATGGTGGCGCCGGCCTACGCTGAGAAGCGCAGCGGGCTGGCCAAGTCGATTGGGTTGGGGAAGGCCACGCGGGGTGGGGGAGAAGGCAAGCCAGCGAAGGCGGGGAAGAAGGCGGCGTAAGGCGCCCTTCATCACAGCCGGGTTAGAGTCTCGGTAGGCCCCGCAAGGTGAGCTTGTGGGGCTTTCTGCGCCGGCGCCGCCGGAAACCCATCGTACATCCAAGCCGGGCAGAATCGATGAGCGGTGTCGCGCAACAGGATGTCGAGGAGTTCAAGGGCATGTGCGTCTCGGCACGTGCGACATTCCTCCATTTCGAAATCCTATTCCCCCCGGATGCCGGTTCGCGACGAGCCTTGCTGGCCAGGGTCGCGCCCATATTTTTCGATGACCTGAACCTTCTGCTCCTGCATGCGATTGTCCTGCACGTATGTCGCTTGACCGATCCCCAGGGCAAAGGGAATCGGGTCAACCTGACTGTGGAGTATCTGTCCAAGAATGCCGATTTCGGAACCGACACGGCGACCGCCGCCCGTGTCGCCGTCCTGGAAAGCAGCATGTCGGCGTTCCGAAGCAAGATCGAACCCGCCCGGAACAAGTTCATCAGCCATGTCGACAGGGCTGCTGTCCATGATGGGAAGAACCTGGGCGCCGCGACCGATGGCGAATGGCGTCAGTTCTGGAACGATTTGGAGGAGTTCCTGCAGCACCTCAGCCGCCGGTACATCGACCCTGACGATCATTTCCGGCTGGGCGAAATCCACGGGATGACGGATGCCGATCAACTGGTGAAGGCGCTATGGGAGAGCCTGGCGCTCAAGGAGATCATGGCCGACCCCCGGATAGGCGACACGGCGGTTCAAATGGTCCTGGATTCTCCTTGGCGGAATACCTGACCACGCGGGGTATGAAGCTGGGCAGGGTCGAGGTGGGTCAGTAGCGGCCGACGGAATCCAGCAGTTCGCCCGGATCTAGGCCGATGGCCCGGCAGTACCTTACGTACTGCACGACGTTGAGACGGACTTCGCCTAATTCGTATTTGGAAACAATGTTCTGGCGCACGCCGAGCCGCTGCGCGACATCCTCCTGAGTGACGCCGGCCGCCCGGCGCCTCGCCACCAGCTTAGCCAGCAGTTCGCCGTAGTCGGCCCGGAAATCTTCCCGCGAACCCAACGCTGCCTCCGCATAGATCTCGGAGGGGGGTAGGCCACGATCACGTTAACTCCAAATAAGAGTACTCCATATAGGAGTTGTGCGGTAAATAGGTTTCCAGAACCTCAACTATCGGCTGCTCATACTGATGAGCTGCCCCTCAGCACAACGGAGCGATCATGGCAGGATTCCGAGTAGAACAGACCGCGAATGGACGTGACTTTCATGTGGAGCCCGCGGGCATCGCGTTCATAGTCTGGGTAACTCTGAGCGGCGCCGCGATAATCGCAGTTCTGTTCGCGCGCACCTTCCTGGAGAATTTTCTGCGGATCGTGCATATGTACAGCGTAGAACTCGTTGATCCGCAGGTCGAACGGTCCGAGGAGCGCGGTTTTTTGTGGGGTTTATTCCACGCCATACCAGATCAGTACGCCATTTTCTGGGAAGTTCTCTTTCTATTGGCCGTGGGGATGGCTTGGTACTGCGTCCGTCACCTCCGCAATCAATCCAGGCTGCGGCGGCCGGTGATGTTCACGGTGACCAGGTCCGCCATCGTCGCCCAGGGTAAAGTCTACCCCCTGGCCGACATCGCCGAGCTGGACGTGCAGGTTCCTGGGATACCGGGAGCACTCTACAGTGCGGGGCCGTCCGTGGTTGCCGGCGGCAGCGGGGAGATGGGCGCCGTAGTACTGTCGAGCAGCCTGGCGGCCGCGACGACGCTCAGGACGACCGTCGCCGTAGCCGGGGCCATGCGGGGCATCGAGAACGCCAGGTCGCTGTCGCTGAACCTCCGGCTGAGGGGCCAGGACAAGCCGGTGGTCCTGGCGCAGGGCCTGACGGCTGGGCCGGCCCAGGCGCTGCTGGAGGCCGTGGTAGACGCGACGAAGGGGTAGGCCGTGAAGTAGAGATACCAAGCGCTCTTGTCAACGGGTTGGCATTAAGGGATGTGCGACCTTTATATCCTTCCGTAACGACGTCCCCAAGCGATCAAAGGGGGGAAAATGAGGTATCTCGAACTGCCGTCTGATGACACTTCTTCAGAATTCGACTGTGCGAAGACGGCGAATCTGCGCACAGTCTTATTTATATTGTTTATTGGCGATATTGATATTTCTTACCATGTATCTATTGCTGCGAATAACGCCGCCACACGTGAGATGATGTAGTGTGTAGACGCTTCCATAACCATTCATTGTTGAAGAATATTGGTGAGCCGGCAATCTGCGTGACTGGTCGATGGGCGACTTCCAATCCTTTTACGTCTTCATCTTCGGAAATTATTTTATCGATATTTCTTGTATATAAACTTGCCGCCCCCCGCCCCCTCAGTTCAGAAATTACCTCTTTGGCTAAAGAATTTTGCTTTGCTCTGAGATATTGAATATATTCCCTTCGCGATGGTGGCTGATTTATAAGGCTCTCTTCTCTTAGAGCATTAACAAATACGGATTGAACCGTGAAATATGCTTCGTGAAAACAATACATAAAAGGTCCATCAACCGTAATCGGGAGCAATCTAATTTGGTATCTTACGTCATGATGCAACAAATAATCTAAACTCTCTGTACCGAGAGGAAATATCGCTGCGCCAAGACCTGGTCCATATTCAATATCATTAAAATCAGACTTCACTGTAAAAGCAACCCACTTCGCATCCTCTTTGCTTCCGATAAAGAAGTCGGTCTTAAATAAAGAAGAAAGACAATCTGGACATGGGTTTATTCTTGATCGGCCATAGCAAGATCGCAAAATATCTGTACTAAATTGGTGACTAACCCTATTATAGTCTATTATCACGGGACTTGTACCAAAATATCTTTCGAAGTCCTTTTCTACCTTATTTTTCTCGCTAGATCTCCCGTTAATTCTCAGAAAAACTGCGGATATATCTCCTGAAATATTGAATACTCCATCCATAAAATTTTGAACCTCTGGATAAATTACTTCATCCTTATCAGAAATAGCCTTGAAAAACAGATACTCTAAACACACACCTGGCAGCCCTTGATGCCACCTATTCGTCTTATTGAAATTCAATGCCGCAGCCAACTGACTGAGAGACAACAAGTCTCGGTCGTATTTTAGTTGATTCAAGACTTTATCAGATACACTGTCCTGAACGGCCTCCAGTATATACGCCATGAAATGCCATTTTGCCTCATGGGAATTATATACTTGGACATTTTGTTTGGCGATATCGAATGTGAATTCCACATTTGCCATATTCCATGTGCCCCATATAGCGAATAGATTCTCCAGTCACGAGACAAATCTATTTTCGTTGCGAAGTGATACTTTTTAACAACTCAATATCATCATTTCTCACATTCCCCACCCGCTTGTCCACCGGCCACACCCGCATTCCCTCCACCGGCGCCGGCTTCAGTAGCGCCTGCAGTTCCTCAACGCTGGCCTCCACCTCCCCCAACCAGGCCGGCCAGTGGTCCGGCGCCAGGATCACTGGCATGCGGTTGTGGACAGGCGCTGTCAGTGGGTTGGCCTCCGTCGTGATGATGGAAAAGGTGTGGATCCACTCGCCGCCCTCGCCGCTGGCCGGGTCCTTCCACCCTTCCCAGAGGCCGGCGAATGCCATGGGGTCGGCGCCCTCCTCATACCCGATGGCGTAGGGTTGCTTGGACTTGTCAGGCAGCGCCTTCCACTCGAAATAGCTGTCGGCCGGCACCAAGCAACGCCGCTTCTTGAAGGCTGACCGAAAGCTGGCCAGCGTGGCGACCGTCTCCCCCCGGGCATTGATGCATTTGGCGGCCCCGGACATGTCCTTCGCCCAGACCGGCACCAGCCCCCAGCGCAGAAGGTCGAGGGTGCGCTTTCCGGTGTCTGGGTGGCGGCGGACGACCGGGCCCTGGGCGGTGGGCGGGAAGTTGTACCTGGGTGCGAAATTGATGAGGTCGTTCGTCGTGGCGAACAGGCGGCGGATCGCCTCCGGGGCGCTGGTGATGGAGTAGCGGCCGCACATGGTGGTTCTCCCGCCTAGGTTGGAGACAGGATGGCGGACGAGGGAGCGACGGGCAAGCCCGGGCCGATGTCCTGCCATGTCGGCGATCGGCCGGTGGCGGGGCGGGCGACCGGGAGAGGGAGCTGGGGAGACGTGGGCTGGCCTGACCGCCCTTCGGCGCCTGGTGGCGCCTCCGGCAGCCCTATCGCATCGGGCATGGGCAGCCCGGCGACGGACCGGGACTTGCGAACAAAACGGGAATGGTGTCATTTAGGCGGGTGACCCAATCCACCGCGCCCTCCACCGAAACCTGCCACCTGGACGAGTTGAACGCCGACCAGCGGCGGGCGGCCGAGCACGGGCCCGGCCCCTTGCTGGTGATCGCCGGCGCGGGCTCAGGCAAGACCAAGACCATCGTCCACCGCGTCGTGCGCCTGATCGAGACGGGCGTGGACCCGCGCCGCATCCTGCTGCTGACTTTCTCCCGGCGCGCCGCAGCCGAGATCGCCCGGCGGGTGGAGCAGATGGCCGCCCGTCTGATGGGGCAGCAGTCCATTGTCGTGGCCGACGCGCTGGCCGGGTCCGGCACCTTCCACGCGGTGGGCGCCCGCCTGCTGCGCGAGTTCGCGGAGGAGATCGGGCTGGACCCGTCGTTCACTATTCACGACCGCGAGGATTCCGCCGACCTCATGAACATCGCCCGGCACGAGCTGGGCTATGACAAGACCGAGACCCGCTTCCCCACCAAGGGGGCGTGCCTGGCGATATATTCCCGCGTGGTGAACGCGGAGGCCAACATCAAGGACGTGCTGGCCCGCGCCTTCCCCCAGTACCTGGGCTGGGTGGACGAGTTGCCTAAGCTGTTCGGCGCCTATGTGGAGTCCAAGCAGGCCCAGGGCGTGCTGGATTACGACGACCTGCTGCTCTACTGGGCACGCATGATGGAGGAACCGTCCTTCGCCGCGGCCATCGCCGAACGCTACGACCATATCCTGGTGGACGAGTACCAGGACACCAACCTCCTGCAGGCCACCATCCTGAAGGCGCTGAAGCCCGACGGGCGGGGCCTGGCGGTGGTGGGCGACGACGCGCAGTCCATCTACGCCTTTCGCGCCGCCACGGTGCGCAACATCCTGGATTTCCCCGGCGGCTTCGATCCGCCGGCCACGGTGGTGACCCTGGCGCGCAACTACCGGTCCACCCAGCCCATCCTCAGCGCCGCCAACGCCGTCATCGGCCTGGCGCCCGAACGCTTCACCAAGGACCTGTGGACGGAGCGGAAGTCCGGCGACCTCCCCCGCCTGGTCACCGTCCCGGACGAGACCGCGCAGGCCCACTACGTCGCTGACAAGATCCTGGAGGGACGCGAGGCCGGTACGCCCCTGATCAGCCAGGCCGTGCTGTTCCGCACCGCCCACCACAGCGGCCCGCTGGAGGTGGAAATGGTCCGGCGCAACATCCCCTTCCGTAAGTTCGGCGGGCTGAAGTTCCTGGACGCCGCCCACGTGCGCGATGTGCTGGCGGTGCTGCGCTGGGTGCAGAACCCGCGCGACCGGCTGGCCGGCTTCCGCGCGCTGCAGCTCATGCGGGGCGTCGGGCCGAAGGCAGCGGCGTCCGTGCTGGATCTCACCGCCGGATTCACCGGCATGGCCGGCCTGGAGGGACATGTGCCCCCGGCCCGCGCGGCGGAGGACTGGCCGGCGTTCCTGGAACTGGTCGGGCGGCTGTCGGGGCATGGCGCCGGGTGGCCCACCGATATGGAGCTGGTGCGGACGTGGTACGAACCACACCTGGAGCGCCTGCACGAGGATGCGCAGCCCCGCCTGGCCGACCTGCGCCAACTGGAACAGATCGCCGCCGGGTTCGCGTCGCGTGAGCAGTTCCTGACCGACCTGACCCTGGACCCGCCCGACGCGGTCAGCGACGAGGCGGGCGTGCCCCGGCGCGATGACGACTACGTGATCCTGTCTACCATCCACTCGGCCAAGGGCCAGGAGTACAAGCGGGTGTTCGTGCTGAACGCCGTGGACGGTTGCATCCCGTCCGACCTCGGCGTGGGCTGCAGCGACGACCTGGAAGAGGAGCGGCGCCTGCTGTACGTCGCCATGACGCGGGCCAAGGATAGCCTGCACCTGGTGATGCCGCATCGCTTCTACGTGACGCAGCAGGCCAAGGCTGGCGACCGGCACCTGTTCGCCGCACGCACCCGGTTCATCCCCAAGGCCATCCTGCCCCTGTTCGAGAGCCGCGCCTGGGCCCCTGCCCCGCCGCCGGATGCCGCGCCGAAGCCCCGGCCGGCAGGGAAGGTGGACTTGGGGGCGAAGATGCGGGGCATGTGGCGCTGATCTGCGGCTTGCGAAACTACCGGCGAACGAGGCTTGGCCCCATGGAAACGTGCGAAGCGTGGATGGAACGGAAGCTGCTGGCGGCGAACCACCTGCTCCACAGCCTCGGTTTCGGATATTACGAGGAAGCGGCGCTCGTGGTCTGCTCTGGGATTTCCGCAGCTGCCAACTTCTACTGGGTCGAGTCGGCGCGCACGGACAAACTGCGTTTCTCCGAGATTCTATATCGTGCGAAGCAGCATGCGGGGGAAACGATCGAGCCTGATCCGACCAGGATCAGCATATCGGCGCTGAAAAGGCGTTTCCCAGAAATCCAGGGCCTGTTCCCCGACACCTGCAAGCCCCTGACGATGGTGGAGGCCGACGATCTCTCCGAAGACGAGGTATTGGCCAGGTTAAGGGCCGCCGGCCGCAATAAGGAGGACGGAACGGAATTCACTTTCTACGACGTGAGGGCGCAATCCTACGCCAACCTTCTGTACGTCAAGGTGCGATGCGGGCTCGTCCATGAGGGCGCGGTCGCGAATGAAGCCAGCGCGGACAATGAGTTCCTCAGCATGCCCGGGCGCCTGAACAGCCGTACCGTCCGATACGTCAGCGCGTTTCAGGTCATGCTGGATGAAGACGATGAAGAGACGGGCGAGCCGAAGCACATCCGCCAGATCCATTTCCCAATGCCGTGGCTGTGCGACATGGCCCGGGCCTGCGCCCGCTTCGTCGACGCCGAGCGGGAAGAACGGGGCCTCCCATTCTGGAACAACCTGCGGCAGCCTTGGCCCGTCGAACCATGGCTGGAGGTGGGTAGGCCCAAGAGGAAGGAGAAGCCCAAGTGCAAATGCGCCGACGGCGCCGCGACCGGGGGGAAGGATGGGGAAGTGGCGGGTTCACCCAGCCGCCCCAGCGCCTGACGGCGCTGTCCGCGGCCTCTTCGCATCAGCGGAAGTTCCGCCCCTCCCCGTAGATGAGGCGCAGGCTGCCCGGCTCCGCCCGCTTCACCTCGTCCGCCCGGGCCAGCGGCGGCTCCAGGGGCACGTCCCCGTCCAGGGTGGTCAGGTTCCGCAGCACGTCGCCGAGGTCCACCAGGCGGTCGGCGATGACGTGGATCACCTCCCCTTCCCGCTGTAGGCGACCGTGAACGCCTAACAGGGCGGCCGTCAGCACCTCCCGCCGCTGCCGGGCGAACAGGGCTGGCCAGATGATGACATTGGCGATACCGGTCTCATCCTCCAGCGTGGCGAAGATGACCCCGCTGGCCGTGCCCGGCTGCTGGCGGACCAGCACCAGGCCAGCAACGGAGACCCGCCGGTTGTTGGGCGTGGCGGCCAGACTGACCGCCGGAATCATGCCCAGGGCGGCGAGCTGGGGCCGCAGCAGGGTACAGGGGTGGCCCTTGAGGGAAAGGCTCAGCGACCGATAGTCCTCGCGGATGGCCTCGCCCAGCGGCATGCTGGGAAGCAGGGCAAGGGGTTCCTCGCCGAATTCTGCGGGCGGGCGGTTGTCGCCGAGGAGGGAACCGGCCTCGGCGGCGGCGAACAGCGGCAGCGGGACGTCGCCCAGGCGCTTCGCCTCCCACAGGGCCCGTCGGCGGTCCAGGCCCATGGACATGAAGGCGTCGGCACCGGCCAGCCGTTCCAGCACCGCCACCGGCACGCCGGCGCGCCGCCAGACATCGCGCAGGGTGGCGTAGCCGTCGCCGCGGGCCATGGCGATGCGGACGGCGTCGGCCTCCCGCAGGCCCTTGACCTCCCGCAGGCCTAGGCGCACGGCCGGACCGTTGCGCCCTTCCTCCAGAGTGCAGTCCCAGTCCGACCGGTTCACGTCGACGGGCCGCACGTCCACCCCGTGTTCCCGCGCGTCGCGCACGATCGTGGCCGTGGCGTAGAAGCCCATGGGCTGGCTGTTCAGCAGGGCGCAGGCGAAGATTGCTGGATGCCGGTGCTTCATCCAGGCGGAGGCGTAGGCCAGCAAGGCGAAGCTGGCCGCGTGGCTTTCCGGAAAGCCGTAGGAACCGAACCCTTCGAGTTGCTGGAAACAGCGCTCGGCGAAATCCGGCTGGTAGCCGCGGCGGATCATGCCGCCGACGAAGCGGTCCCTGAACGCCTCGATCTCCCCATGCTTCTTGAAGGTGGCCATGGCCTTGCGGAGCCGGTCCGCCTCTTCCGGCGTGAAGCCGGCCGCCACGATGGCGATCCGCATGGCCTGCTCCTGGAACAAGGGCACGCCCAGGGTCTTCACGAGCACGGCGCGCAGTTCCTCCGTGGGGAACTCCACGGCCTCCAGGCCCTGGCGTCGGCGCAGATACGGGTGGACCATGTCGCCTTGGATGGGGCCGGGCCGGATGATCGCGACCTCCACCACCAGGTCGTAGAAGACGCGCGGCCGCAGGCGCGGCAGCATGGTCATCTGCGCGCGGGACTCGATCTGGAACACGCCGACCGTATCGGCCTTGCAGATCATGTCGTACGTACCCGGGTCTTCCGCCGGCACATCAGCCAGGCCGAAGGGCCGGCCCAGGCGGTGGGACAGCAGCTCGAACCCCTTGCGGAGGCACGACAGCATGCCCAGCGCCAGGATGTCGATTTTCAGGAGGCCAAGGGCGTCCAGGTCGTCCTTATCCCATTCGATGACCGTGCGGTCCTCCATGGCCGCGTTCTCGACGGGGACCATCTCGTCCAGCCGCCCGCGGGTGATGACGAAGCCGCCGACGTGCTGGCTGAGATGACGGGGGAATCCGCGCAGGTCCTGGGCCAAGTCGATGGCCAGGGCCAGCGTGGGATCGGTGCCGTCCAGGCCGGCAACCTCGGCCGTCTCGCCGCCCAGCCCGTTGCCCCGGCCCCAGGTGGCCTTGGCCAGGGCGCCGATGGTGTCGGGGGTGAGCCCCAGCACCTTTCCGACTTCGCGGATGGCCAGCTTGGACCGGTAGGTGATCACCGTCGCGGCCAGGCCGGCGCGCTCCCGGCCGTAACGGGCGTAGATGTACTGGATCACCTCCTCCCGCCGCTCATGCTCGAAGTCGACGTCGATGTCCGGCGGCTCATCCCGGGCGGCTGAGACGAAGCGCTCGAACAGGAGGTCGTGCTTGGTCGGGTCCACCGCCGTGATGCCCAGGCAGTAGCAGATGGCGGAGTTGGCGGCTGAGCCCCGTCCCTGGCAGAGGATGCCCCGGCCGCGGGCGAACAGGACGATGTCGTGGACGGTCAGGAAATACGGGGCGTAGTTCAGCTGGGCCACCAGGTCGAACTCGTGCTCGATTGCGGACACGACCTTGGCCGGCACGCCCTGCGGGTACCGCTCCGCTGCCCCGGCCCAGGTGCGCCGGACCAACTCGCGTTGGGGCGTGCTGCCGGCCGGCACGGGCTCGGCCGGGTATTCGTACCGCAGCTCGTCCAGGCTGAAGGTGCAGCGGGCCGCGATCTCCGCCGCGCCGGCCACGGCGTCCGGCCTAGCGGCGAACAGGCGGGCAATGTCCTCCGGCGCCTTCAGGTAGCGCTCGCCATGGGGCAGCAGCCGCTTGCCGGCGTCGGCCAGAGTGCAGCCCAGGCGGATGCAGGTCACGACGTCGTGCAGGACGTGCCGGCCAGGGTGGTGGTAGAGGGCGTCGTTGGTCGCCATCAGGGGCACGCCGAGGCCGTCGGCCAAGTCGCCCAGCCGCATCAGCCTGGCACGGTCGTAGCCGCGGTAGAGGGGTGACACTGCGAGGTAGGCCCGGTCGGCGAACCTCTCTTTCAGCCGGGCCAGTTCGCCGCGGAACCGGTCCAGCCTGGCCGAGGTGGACCGCCCCTCCGGCGCCAGCGACACCACCACCTGGCCCTCGCCATGGTCGGCCAGGTCCGCCAGGGACAACGCGCAGTTCCCCTTGGTCGTCCGGCGCTTTCCCAGGGTGAGCAGCCGCGACAACCGGCCGTAGGCGGCCCTGTCCGTGGGGTACACCAGCACCGGCGGCGCATCGGTCAGGTCCAGGCGGGTGCCCACCACCAGGCGGATGCGGGCGCTTCGGCAGGCGACGTGCATCCGGACGACGCCTGCCAGGGTGGCGCGGTCGGCGATACCGATAGCCTGGTAGCCCAGGGCGGTGGCGGCCAGGGCGAATTCGCCGGGGTCAGACCCCGACTGCAGGAAGGAGTAGTTGGTGGTGACCTGCAGCTCGGCGAAGGTCATGCGAACCACCCGTGCATGAACCAGGTCTCGGCGGCCTGGAACAGCCAGAACCGCCGCCCGTCGACCATCTGCATACGCCAGTAGTCACGCTGCGTCGGCGCCTCGCCGTGCCACCACTCGCCCCGCAGGCGCTCCGGCCCCTCCAGGCGGGCCACTAGGTAGCGGTCGCCCCGCCACCGGAAAGCCGCCGGCGCCCCGCTCGGCAGGACGCTGGACACGTCCACCGGTTCCGGCCGGGGTAGCAGCAGAACCGGCCGCGGAGCGTCGGACGCCCATTCGTCGGCGGAGGACACCGGGCCATCGACCGTGCCACGCCGCACCGCCCGCTCAGGCACGTGTGTGTTCACGGGCCGGGGCTGGCCCATGCGCGCCGGGCCGACGCGGTTGGCCACCCGGTCCACCAGGGCCTCCAGTTCGGTCCCGCCGGCGCCACCCTCCAAGCCCGCCTGCTCCGGCGCCATCGCGTCGACGGAAACGGCCTCCAGCACCATGGCCTCGATTCCGAAGCCGGGGTCGACCTGGCTGAACTTCTCCCCGAATAGTCGCAGCAGGTGCCCCGCGCACCGCATCGGCCGGCCGATGCCTATGGCCATCCGCTGGGACGTGGCGTCCGTGCGGATGAAACCGAGGTCGAGCTGGCGCGCGCCCTTGCCGTCCCGGGCCAGGCGGCCACCCATCTCCCGCAGCAGGTGCAGGGCCGCCGCGTCGATATCCTCCCGCCGGCTGATCGGCTCGGCGAAGGGCATGCGGACGATGTAGGGCGCCTGCGGCCGTACCGGCGTCATGGGCTCCGGCGCGTCGCCCGTGAGCTGGTCGAGCCGGCGGAGAGGTTCCAGGCCGTACCGTGCCGCGAGGGGCGCACGCGGCAGGCGGGCCAGTTCCTCCACGCGGCGGATGCCCACCCGCGACAGGTCGTCGACCAGACGGTCGGACAGGCGGAGGGCCGACAGGGGTAGGCGCCACAGGGCGTCACGGGCGGCCTGGCCGTCGGGCAGGATGGGGCCGCCGCCGGCCGTGGTGTGGAAGCGCGCCCAGGCCCATGCGGCGGCGGGGGTGGACGCCGCGGCGGAGAGAGCGCTGATCCCCGCCTTTGCCAGGCGCCGGTCGAGGTCGCCCAGCAGCCCGGGCTCGCCGCCGAAGAGGTGGGCGCAGCCGGTGATGTCCAGCAGCAGGCCATCGGCGCCGTCCAGCGCGACCAGGGGGGTGAACCGGGTGGCCCAGTCGGCCAGGGTGGCCTGGGCCGCCGCGTCGCCGACGGGGTCGGCCGGGATGGCCTGGAGGGTCGGGACCACCGCCTGGGCGTCGGCCAGGGTAATGCCCGGGCGCAGCCCCTGCCGGGCGGCCAGCGTGTCGACGGCCTGCAGGCGGACTCCACCCTGCCCGGCCGCCGTGGTCACCAGCGGCCGGTCGGACGGGGCGTCATTCCGCCGCCGCCACAGGTCGGTGGGCCAACGGCCCAGCCAGATCGAGACGTAGCGCCTCATCGTCCCATTCCAGGTCCCAGTTGCCGGCGCCGCCACCACGGCAGCGCAGGAGGTCGACGGTCCAGCAGGGTCGCCCCAGTCCGTCGGAGGCGGGGTCGTCCGGTGCGGCGGCCACGCGCCAGCGCGTCATGGCCACGGACGGCGGGGGGCGGGCCGTCGGCGGCAGCAGCATCAGCCCGAGGGTGTCGCCCGCCTCGGCCGCGAGCTGGAGCCGGCGGCATTGGGTCGGGCTGGGAAGGAGGCCGTCCCCCACCGCGGCGGCCAGGCGGCGGCAGCGCAACGCCTCCTCCATCACCCAGAGGGCGTCCTCGTCGGTGCGGGGATAGACCTGCAGGAGCCGGCCCGGGAGGAGGCCGAAGCCGGCGATGCCCGGCGCGTAGAGGGCGGCGTTGGCTGGGCCCGGCGCCCGGCACCACAGGATGCGACCGTCGGATTCGGGCAGCCGGCCCAGGAGGGCGGCGACGAAACCGTGCCCCGCCCCGCAATGCCGGCCGGGGAGGACCTCATGGATACCGCCACAGACCAGGCCGCCTGCCGGCAGGGCGCCGTCGATGGCAGGCACGCCGGTGGCGACAGGCGGCCGGCCGCCCATCGGACGGGTCCGGTCGAGAGCGGAAAGCTGGGCGCGCAGGGCGGTGATGGCGGCGGCATGGTCGGTCATGACCCAATTCCATGTTCCGCTTTTGTTCTAAGTCAAGCCCGGCCTATGGTTAATAGGGATGGGCTGAACGGAAGCATAGGGGAATCAAGCCGCGGCGCCGGAGAGGGAAGGCAGCCAAGGGTCCCGTCCGACGATCTCGACTGCCGCGCAGTGCAGGCCGGGGGCGGCGGGATCGGACGACTCGGTGAAGCGGGAGGTCACGCGGACACGGGTGCCGTACAGGTGGGCCAGGTCGGCGACGAGGAGGGAGACCTGATCGGGCTCGGCGGCGGTGATGAGGAGCGAGGTGGGGATGGCAGAGGGGGTCATGGCAGCCTCCGGGATGGGGGTGGAGGCAAAGGATGTTCACGTTATGTTCCGAAGGTCAACTGAGTCTTTGGGGGCGGGAGGTCGGTTCCGCGAGTTTATGATCGAATACATTCGCCGCCATGTACGTTAGTCTCATTCATATTTTCTACTCGATGTGACAGCTACACTGTGACACCATCCCGCAATAGATATGTTAGAATAGGACTAAATATGGCACCTCTCCCCCCTACCAGCTTAACAACAAAATCGGTCCATGATATATCTGAGGCAGCTCGTGCCAAATTCAGAGACGCTATTCGACCAATTTACGGCATCAATGACAAAGGAGATCCTGATCACATAGGATCTTCTATTCTTATATTCCTAGACGGGAAACATTATCTCCTAACGGCGGCTCACGTTATTGATCACAATCAAAGAACAAGCCTTTATCTAGGCGCAGACGGTTTCACCGAACTCGAATTTGAAGTATTAATGACGTCAAAACCAGAAGATGATCGAACCAAAGATCATAACGATTTTGCCATAGCGGAACTCAACCACACCTATGTTTCTAAATTGTCGACAGCAAAATTTATAACAGAAAATGAAATTAACTTCTCTGATGATGCATCCGAAAGTCGGCTTTATGCCTGCATTGGTTTTCCAAATTCGAAGAACAAAATAAGTAGACACAAGACAACATCCATCATACCAAAAATAGGATTGTATTCAGGAATCGGAAAACCAACGTCAATACTACATAACATTGCGAATGTGGATGATCACATTCTCGTTGGCCACAATTCAAAACGATCTCGCGATGGAGAAAGTGGAAAAATAGTAAACTCTATCGGACTTTCCGGATTTAGCGGCGGGGCTATTATTGATATCGGACCAAAGACCGCTGCAGCAAGTTCTTCCGACGTCACATTCGGCCCGAAGCTGACAGCACTACTTATAGAAAAACACGACGCGGAAGGGGTCATCCTCGGCACTCGACTAACAACAATTTGTCGTACCATGCAGCCTGCCCAACAGGCACCAGCCGCCGACAGCGCTACGGCAGAACCGGCGTAACGACCGCCAGAATCACGGCCAGTACCCCGAAGCCCGCCCAGCACAGCGCGGAGATGAAGGGCCACCGGCGGGCCGCCGCCGCCAGGATGATGCCGGCCGGGAAGCACAGGTTCTTCCACGACCTGAAGGCCCGGTCCGCGTCCATGGGGAACATGGCGAACGCCGCCAGGTAGGCAACAAACCCCGCCACCCAGAGGAACGCGATGGCGGCGTTGCGGGGCGAGGTCTTGGTGATGGCGGTCATGGGATGGCCATGTTGCGGCGGATCATCTCTTCCTTGTACGTCTGCTTGCGGTCGGCGAAGTGGTCGTGCCCGGACGAGATGATCCACGAGATCGTGCCGCTCCCCATCGCCACAGGCAAGATGGCTTCGCTGGACATGGCCTTGCCCACGTTCTCCAGCCACCGCGGCAGGGACCAGGCCATGCGCTGGGCGACCTCACGCGCCACCGGCGGGCCGCCCGTGGCACCGGCGAACACGAAGCCGCCCCGGCCGAAGGACTTGGCCATCTTCTCGGAGATGCCATAGGCCGCGAGCAGCTCGGCGTCGCTCAGCAGGGCGGGGAAGTCCTCCGGACGCTCCACCGCCTGGTTCACGCGCGCCATGAGCATCGCCGCCATGAAGCCGCCCTTCCCGGGACCGTAGGCGGCCAGCAGGCGGGAACGGATGCGCGACAGGAGCGCCGACAGGCTGCCGGCATCCAGGCGGCGGACGGCCAACATCTCCGTCATGAGCTGCTGGCTGACGGGGTCCGCGTAGTCCACCCGGCGGCCGGCGGGCGCGTCGAACTCAAACTCTAGGAACTGCAGCTTGGGGGCGTCCAGGCGCCAGAACTGCACCAGGCTGACGCCATTGGGCAGCCTGGCGACCGGGAAGCTGGACCGGTCCACCGGATGCCTGGTGGCGTCCATGACGATCTGGTGGGCGCCGTCCTGGAGTTGGCGGTCGAGTTCAGCCTCCGCCGCCTGCCGCGCCGCACTGTCCGTGGTGGTGGCCGCCATCGCGCTCATGATGGGGGTGACCTGGCTCCCGATGGTGATGGGAGGGAGGTAGGTGGAGTGGTGGAGGCGGCAAGGGGTTACGCCACCTGGGGAGGCTGAAGGTCGGACGACAATCAGCGTGTAACCCGATACGAGGATCCGGTCGAATGCCGACTTGCAGTCAATTGGCTCCGATCTTAAAACACAAGCGTCGGCCATCGATGAAGTTTTGTGCGCAAAATATACGCACGAAACATCTATAGTAGAATAACAACCAAGCCTTCTGGCCCCAATATTCTTAAAGGATACACGATGAAACGAATTGATTTTTCCAACCTAAAGCCCGGCGATATAATACTAACCGCAAGCAATACCGCGACTGGCCGCTTAATACGATTAACGACAAAAGGCACTGTTTCACATGCCATGATCTATGTTCAGACAGGTTCCATCATCGACTCAACGTCGGAAGGCGTACAATCAAGAAATCTGCAACGGATGATTTTCGACGAAAAAGAGAATTTCTACGTTTTCCGGACCAAGACACCGTTGACAGATCTGCAGGTTCGACAGGTCATTGATTTCGCCCGATCCCAGATAGGCGTCAGATATTCCAAAATGGAAGCTGCAAGGACGTTCTGGACACGACGCAAGTCTCGCAGCAATCGCCAATTCTGTTCCCGGCTTGTCGCAACTTCGTATGCGAAGACTGGGATCCAGATCGTTCCGAACGAAGACTACTGCTCTCCCGAAGATCTAAGGCGCAGCTCGTTACTCTTCGAGCTGGAGCATATCGAGGAAAAATTGACTGAACAAGAAGCGACTGTATGGCTCAATCGTCCAGACCCAAACGATCGAATGAGGCAGACGCACAACTATATACTAAGTGCCTCACGGGAACTCGACACATCCATAGAGGACTTCACAAGTCTCACACAATATTTAGTAAATCATCCGGAATCGGACGACATAGTCGCAAAAATCTATACCGATTCTGGATATCTGGAACTCTACAAGCCAGAGTACTTTGACTCCATCGCCCACTTCGACATAGGAATTCTTGAGTCGAGCACGAATACCAAGACCATCGAAGAAATACGGACGTATTGCATCCAAACAATCAAGGAGGGCTACACAGGAAACCTTCGCTTTGCCACCACACTGGCGGAATATAAAAGGATCCAAGCCCGCCACAGGAGGAAGACCTTTAATCTACTGATCAACCTCTACGAAGAACTGGTCAAACTGGACCAGGTTCGGCGGGAAACAGCGTTGCAGTGGCTTCGAAGCCATTTCCCTGCAGATGCCGCAACTCACCTTGAGACAATCATCCCGCATTCCGAGATTTGGCTGTCCATTGTGGAGCAAGTCGAACCGAACCTCCATGCGCTGGCAAAGAGAACGATCGCAGCCGGGGATATAGGCGGCTGTTCGACCTGCGGCGACCCGGCCCGAGATTACCGGCTTGTCAACAATGCGGAGGCGATGCCTGGCGTCCCGTCACTGCGGCTCTGTGACGATTGCGTCGGAATCCGACGGGGTTACGGGGAAATCCTCGAACCGTTCTGAAGCTGCCCCGATAGTCATGGGTCGCCATCACTCCTGCCCCTTCCCCTGGCTGTCACCCCAGCGGCGCTGTCGGGCTGATGAGAAGCGGAGTTGACGGAGACACGTCAGCAAAGTCTTAACGGAGGTCACCTTGAGGGGTAATGATGTGAACCGGCGCCGAAAAGGAGCCCCAGGCTTGCTCGCCCTCAATGGCCTGGTAAATTAGCGGAAATTGTATTGAGGGCAGGGTCCCGACCAGCGCCGATCGAGACCCTGTTCTTCTGTCGCTTTCTTCAACTATTTCAGTACGTTGCCAGGCTTTTCCCAGGGGACCCACTTCGATGCCGGTTCACATCCGTCCTGTTTTCCGAGTCCTGTGCCAGTTTACGGCGACACTTGAACCGGCTCACGGCGATGACGAGGAGCCATCTCCCGCCGAACACGCCGGAACGCACGGCTACGATTATGATGATGACATTGGATATTATCCAACCGCGCCCACGTCGCCTGGACCTACTCACCCCCGATGGGCTTGGCTGGCGTGCACTGGTGAGGGGCCTCAAGGGCAGCGGGAAACGGACGAAAACAACGTCCTCTCAGCCCTGGCAGAAGGCAGGGCCGTCATGGCTGTCACTGCGGCGGATACCCACTTGCCACCGTGCCTGCAGATAGGGGCCGACCATCGCCTCACCCTCGATCGCATCGACAGCTCTGCACTGGCCCAGGCAGCGCTGTTGCTGGATGGGGCACTGCCGACAGCAACGATCCGCGACGACCTGTGCCGCTTTCTCACGCCAGCTGACATCCGGTTCGCATGCCGGCCAGGGGAAGACGGCGATCGTTGGATTGCACGGCTCGCAGCGCTGGCGTCGGCAAAGGCAACGACCAAGAAGGGCCCTACGTTGGCCGATCTTTACGGAATGGAGGAAGCCGCTGATTGGGGCTCAAACCTCATCCAGGACTTGAAGGATTTCGCCGCCGGCCGCCTGTCCTGGCAGGAGGTCGATCGGGGGTGCCTCCTCCTCGGCCCGCCGGGGACAGGCAAAACCACCTATGCGCAAGCCTTGGCGCGGTCGGCGGGCCTGCCCCTGGTCACCGCCTCGCACGGCTTATGGCAAGCGGCTGGACATCAGGGGCAGATGCTGGCGGCCATGCGCGCCACATTCGAGCAGGCACGCGCCCTGTCGCCATGCATCCTGTTCGTTGATGAGATTGATGCCTTTCCTGACCGGTCATCTCTCAAGGGACAGCACCGCGAATATACCCACCAGGTGGTGAACGCCCTGCTCGAGTTGATGGATGGCACCTTCAGCCGGCCAGGCGTCGTGATGGTGGCGGCATCCAACAGCCGCCGGATCGATCCCGCGCTCATCCGTCCAGGTCGACTGGAAAGGGTTATCGGGGTGCCTCTTCCCAGCGATGCGGCGCTGGCCCGCATCCTCCGGCACCACCTGGGTCCCGACCATCTCGCGGGTGTCGACCTCCATCCTTTCGTCGCGGGCATGGCCGCGTCGGGCGCTGACTGTGAATTTTGGGCCCGCGGTGCCAAGCGCCAAGCTCGGCGGGCAAAACGTCCGATGCACATCGAAGATCTGCTGGCACAGATCCCCCAGCGTCCTGAACCTGCCCCCGACCTGCGCCATCGGATCGCAATCCACGAGGCCGGTCACGCCATTGTGGCGGCACTCGAAATGCCTGGCCAGATGAAGCTGGCCAAGCTGCACAGGGAGGGATCGGGTGTGCTACTGGCCTCGGTCAACGCAAACACCGAGCCCGAGATCCGCGCCCATATCCGGATCCTGCTCGCCGGCCGCGCGGCGGAGGAGCTGGCTCTGGGGTCTATCGGCATGGGGTCCGGCGGCCCGTCATACAGTGACCTGGCCCGCGCCACGGGCTTGGCTGCGGAAATGATCATCGCCCATGGCTTCGGCGACAAGCTGATCTGGAGTGGCGACGCCAGGGCGTGGGGCGGCGCCACCCTGGCAAGCGTCCTGATGGCGGACTCCGGCCTAGCGACCCAAGTGGAGTGCGTGGTAACCGGCGAATATAAGAGCGTCCTGGAGTTGTTGCGATCTCTCGGCCCGATCCTCAACGAGGTAGCGGAATTGCTGCAGCGACATGGAACCCTTAGTGGCCAGGTGGTCGAGGAACTCGTCGCTGCGATGGGCCACAGCTGATCAAGTGTGCCTTCCCCCAACTCGCCACATGCCCCGCTGCTCCACCATAGAGGGTCGTTTGGATCTTGAGATGTCGATTAGCCGCCGTAGTCCGAAGCCAGGGATCGATGGGGCTTCGGACTGCGGCGACAGAGCGCATGTTTCAATCCACGCCCCCGCACGGAGGGCGACCTGGCGACCGCCTGCAGGCTCCGCTTGATGAAGTCGTTTCAATCCGCGCCCCGCACGGAGGGCGACCTAGGAGGCTCAGAACAGACCCTTTTGCCCCATGGTTTCAATCCGCGCCCCCGCACGGAGGGAGACCAGCACCTCGCCCGCGCCGAAGGCCGAACCTGTAAGGTTTCAATCCGCGCGCCCACACGGAGGGCGACTCAGCGCGACCAATACGACCACGTACCTTTCACTGTTTCAATCCGCGCCCTCGCACGGAGGGCGGCTGCGGCCTGAACCGCCATCAATCGGATGATCGGTATGTTTCAATCCGCGCCCTCGCACGGAGGGCGGCGCGGCCACGTCGGTGATTTCGGCAAGGGTGTCCTTGTTTCAATCCGCGCCCTCGCACGGAGGGCGGCGACCGCTGACGCCAGCGGTGTCAATTTCGTGCTGCAGTTTCAATCCGCGCCCTCGCACGGAGGGCGGCCTGGGCCCCATGCAACGGACCTTCAACGAATTCACGGTTTCAATCCGCGCCCTCGCACGGAGGGCGGCGCGTGGGTGGCGGCGGCTGGCGCTGGGACGGCGAGGTTTCAATCCGCGCCCTCGCACGGAGGGCGGCGGCATTACGCGCCGTGACGGTGCCGGACTGCGTGTTTCAATCCGCGCCCTCGCACGGAGGGCGGCATGGAACCGACGTCACCGCCTTAGCCAACTACTGGTTTCAATCCGCGCCCTCGCACGGAGGGCGGCGCACCTGGCCGGCCGCGACGATGGCGCCGGTCTCGTTTCAATCCGCGCCCTCGCACGGAGGGCGGCATCAGCGGCGATATCCACGAGGAGCTGGCCAGGACGTTTCAATCCGCGCCCTCGCACGGAGGGCGGCGCCGGCTCGGCCGAAAGCGGCATGGACTGGGTCAAGTTTCAATCCGCGCCCTCGCACGGAGGGCGGCACCTGCCCCTGGTGGCGGCAAGCGCGGGGGCGGCCCCGGTTTCAATCCGCGCCCTCGCACGGAGGGCGGCCTGGGCCTACTACGGCGGGGATCGCGGCTACATGGTTTCAATCCGAGCCCTCGCACGGAGGGCGGCAGTTGTAGGAGGTGCCGCGGGTCTTCTGCAGGACGTTTCAATCCGCGCCCTCGCACGGAGGGCGGCTTGATTTTCAGGACATTCCCAGTCCCGGCGGTGTCGTTTCAATCCGCGCCCTCGCACGGAGGGCGGCGCGCTTTCGGGGCACGGCGGCGGTGGGGATGGCCAGGTTTCAATCCGCGCCCTCGCACGGAGGGCGGCGCGCTTTCGGGGCACGGCGGCGGTGGGGATGGCCAGGTTTCAATCCGCGCCCTCGCACGGAGGGCGGCGATGGCGTTATGGCTGCTATTCTAGCCCGTGGATGGTTTCAATCCGCGCCCTCACACGGAGGGCGGCGGTGATGTGTCCACCACCAAGGGGGCTGCGTTGATGTTTCAATCCGCGCCCTCGCACGGAGGGCGGCCTAATCTGGCCGTCGCCATTACTGTCAAGGGTCTGGTTTCAATCCGCGCCCTCGCACGGAGGGCGGCCTACGTGGTGCAAAAACATAACGTGCGCATGCTGTTTCAATCCGCGCCCTCGCACGGAGGGCGGCTCCCAATTCCCTTGGTCATCAATGGTCAGGTAGTAGTTTCAATCCGCGCCCTCGCACGGAGGGCGGCACCTTTTCGTCCACGGTCATCAGGGCGTCTAGATCGTTTCAATCCGCGCCCTCGCACGGAGGGCGGCAGGTCGAGAAAGCTCAGCTGAACCGCAATCATCAGTTTCAATCCGCGCCCTCGCACGGAGGGCGGCCCCAGGCTGGCCATCGTGTTCGTGATGGTGCCGACGTTTCAATCCGCGCCCTCGCACGGAGGGCGGCGTTTGTCGAGCCCGGGTGCGTTGCGGCACCGGGTCGTTTCAATCCGCGCCCTCGCACGGAGGGCGGCGACCTGGATCGAGTGATAGGCGGTTTTAGGCCCAAGTTTCAATCCGCGCCCTCGCACGGAGGGCGGCTTATCCCCAGCAGTAGAGAGTGATGTCGGCGCCGGTTTCAATCCGCGCCCTCGCACGGAGGGCGGCTCGGATATCGTCGCGGTGTACCAGGATTTCATGATGTTTCAATCCGCGCCCTCGCACGGAGGGCGGCGTACTGGAATTTCCACCTGTCAAGCTGCTGGGCCGGTTTCAATCCGCGCCCTCGCACGGAGGGCGGCGATTGAGTAACGGGCGGACATGATGAGGCCCTTGTTTCAATCCGCGCCCTCGCACGGAGGGCGGCCGGCCACGGTAGCGATCTCCGGCCTGTCGAACCTGTTTCAATCCGCGCCCTCGCACGGAGGGCGGCACTGGGTCAGGTGCGGGGTCAGCGGGGCGGATGGGTTTCAATCCGCGCCCTCGCACGGAGGGCGGCACACCGCCGGCTATCTGGTTCCCGGCCAGGCCGGTTTCAATCCGCGCCCTCGCACGGAGGGCGGCTGTGTCAGTTTATGCACTTGTTCAAGAACTTGAAACCGCCCGGTTTATGCGAACCTCGTCCGATAGGGCGTTTGTCATCCCGGGCTGGGGGGTAGCATTCTAGGCCAAGCCTTCGGCGGTGGCTGGAAAATTCGTCGCGCGAACCTCCCGGGAAACAGGCGTGTGCTTCCGGTTCGCGCACCCTCCGCACGTGTCGGAGCCCCGTCAGAAGATCAAGGCGCCGCCCAGGTCCTGGGCCGGCTTGGCGCCGACATGCTCGATACGCCGCTGGGCGTCAGCGCCCAGGTGGTAAAAGCGCAGGCTGTCCGTCGCCGGGTCGATTTCCGCCAACAGCCGGGCGCGCAGGGCAACCCACTGCCCGGGATCGACCTCGCATTCGAAGACGGAGAACTGCACACGCTGCCCATGATCCTGGCAGGCCCGAGCCACGCGGCGCAGGCGGCGCCGGCCGGCGGTATCCTCGGTGTTCACGTCGTAGGTGATCAGCATCAACATGGGTGCCCCCGCCGTACGGCGTTCATTTCCAAAGGAAAGGCGGGTAGCCGTCAAGGTCGCCCCGCAGATGCCGGGCCAGCAGCCGGGCTTGCAGATGGGGCACCAGTCCCAACGTCACCTTCTCATCCAGGAAGGGGTGGGTGATCTCATCCCGCTTGCGCTCCTGATAGGTGGTGAGGACGACCTTGCGGGCATCGTCGCGAAGCTGGACGGCGCCGCCGTCCCGGGTCTCAAAATCCCTCGCCGAGAGTTGACCCCGGTTGAGAAGGCTGAGCGCCACCCTGTCGGCCAGGATGGGGCGTAGTTCCTCCATCAGATCCAGGGCCAAGCCGGCCCGCCCCGCCCGGTCGCGGTGCAGGAAGCCCACCTGGGGGTCGAGGCCCACCGTTTCCAGAGCGGAACGGCAATCGTGGCCCACCATGGCGTACAGGAAGGACAGCAACGCGTTTGGAGGATCCAGGGGTGGCCGGCGGGAGCGGCTCCGGAAGCGGAGCGCAGCCTCGTCACGGCGCACCAGCAGGTCGAAGACGCCGAAATAGGCATTCGCTGCCTCGCCTTCATAGCCGCGCGCAACGTCGAGGTCGGTGGCCTGCGCCGCCAGCCGGGCGGCATCCCCCAGTCGGCGCTGCGCATCGTCGATCCGTGCATGGGCCGCCGGCGGCAGCGCGTCGCCATGATCGCGCAACGCGCGGCGCAGCACCGTACGCTGGTTGGCCGCCTTGCCAGCGATCATGCTTCCGGCGAGGGCCGCGCAAGCGGCGGGGTCATCCGCCAGGCGATATTGCTGGCGGCGCAGCAGGACGTTGCCGGATTGGGCGCCCTCCACCCGGGCGAGGAACTTTCCGTGCTCGGACAGGAAGCTGACGGCGATGCCTTCTTCCGCGCAGAAGGCCATCAGGGGCGGCGACATGCCCACCCGGCCGAAGCAGACGACGCCCCCCATCATGTGGGCGGGCACCCGGCCGACTTCGCGCGACTCCACCTCCACCACGATGTTGGCGCCGTCCTTGCGCAGCCAGGCGCCCTCGGTGGTTATGAACACGGTGTTGAGGTGCTGGCGCATGGGGTCAGTCCCGCAAATGCCGGCGCAGCCAGTCCGCCACCGAGGGCGGTGCGGCCAGACGCCGGGGCTGGCACAGGTCGATCAGGGAACACTGCCGGCAGCGGCTTGGCTCATGGACCGGAGGCGGCGTGCGCCCCTGGTCGATCATGGCGCGCACGTCCGCCGCCACCCGTTCCGTCAGGGTCCGCAACTCGGTATCGAAGGCGACGGCCATACGGCGCCGTTTTTCGCCATAGAACAGGGCGCCTTCCATGACCGGTTGGCCGAACATCTCTTCCAAGCATAGGGCCTGGGCGCAGAGCTGCACCTCGTCCGCCCGGTGCGCCTTGGGCCGTCCCCGCTTGAATTCAACCGGGTAGGGACGGTGATCGGGCGGCTGGAACTCCACCACGTCAGCAACGCCGATCAGGTTCAGCCGGCGACAGCGCAAGGGCAACGATCGCACCGTGCGGACACGATCCCGGTGTGAGCGCCCGGGCTGATCCACCCGTTCGTGCAGAACCCGCCCCTCGGCGGTGCTGGCGTTTTCCGCCCACTGCCGTTCCACATGGATAAGGGCGCACTGGCGGGGGCAGAACAGGTGATGCTGAAGGGCCGACAGGGGAATGGGATCCTCATCCTCCATAATGCCGGCCCCTTGATGCGTCAAAGTCGTTCGATGATCTCGACCCCGGAGGGAAGCCCATCCCGATTCACGGAAACGCTGTAGTCGGCGAAACTGCGGGCAGGCGGCAGGTTGTCCAACCCGTCCCCGTCCAAGGCATACTCCTCGCCCTTGAAGCGGCGGCGGACCGTCACCCGCCCGAATAGGGCCGGCGCGGCGGCGTTGCCCAGGGCGCTGGCGTGACGGAAGACGATCAATTTCCGGCTGCCCATCTCCCCCCGCGCCGCGGAGCGGTCATGGTCGAACATCTGCTCCAGCGCCTGCCAGAGGTGCTCCAAGTCGGCCTCGCCGAAGCCGGTGCGTTCCGCCAGCTTGGCCGAGATGTAGCCGTGGGCGCGATAGAGGCCGTAGGGGATGATGTGTTTACGGCCCATCGTGCGGTTGTCGCGCCGCCCGTCCTCGCCATCATCGCCCTTCTTGGCTTCACCCTCGGCGGTGGCGGCCATGCGGGTGATGGAGATTTCCAGCGGAAGGACGGGTTCCACCGACTGAGCGAAGGCCAATTGCACCGGTCCACGGACCTGCCCGCAATTGATGCCCGTGCCCATCACGGCCCCGAAGGTGCGGACATCGTAGAAGTTCTGGCACATGAAGCTGCGGACGGCCGTTTCCTCCTCGGCGTTCTTGGGCGACAGCTTCTTGGCGGTCGCCACCGCGTCGTCATTCGGCCGCACCGCCTTGTAGGCCTCGCGGTGCTTCTCGTTCAGGATGGCCCCTTCCTGGACATAGATGCCGAAGCCCGGTTCGCCGTCCTGGACCAGGTTGATGAAATTGCGGATCTTGCGCTTCAGGCAGACGTCTGTGACCAGGCCGCGGTTGGTTTCCGGATCCAGTCGCGGCAGGTTGCCGGCATCGGGGTCCCCGTTGGGGTTGCCGTTGGTGACGTCGAACAGGAAGACGAATTCATAGCGATTGGCGAGCGCGGTCATGGGTCAAGGCTCCTGGTCGGCGGCAAGGTCGGTCGCGTCTTCGGTGGCGGGCTTGGCGCGGTCGCTGCGCTGGTGGTAGTAGCCGACGACGAACCGGCCCTGGCTCTCAAGGCCCAGATGCCGTGGCAGGTCGGGCGCCAATTCGTTGACAATCTCGCCGATCTGGCCCTCGAACCAATTCGCCAAACCCCGGGTCGCCGGCCTCTTGCGAAGAACCGAGAGGTGGTGGTTGCTGCCGCGCAGCAACAGCGGGAACACGGCGGCAGGCGTCGCCGAGGCGGCGCCGAAATAGCGGTCGCGGATACCGGCATTGATGGAGCCCAGGGCCTTGAACTGGATGCCCTCCAGCACGGCGAACAGACGGCCCAGGCGATAGGCCGGGTCTTTTTCAGCGCGGTCCAGACTCACGAGGAAATCCTCCTGACGACGGTCGGGGTGGGCAAGACGACGATGGCGGGCCAGCCAGGCCTTGCAGAGGGCGGCACGGGCGGCGAACACCCGGGGCATGTTGTTCTGGTCCCCGGCGCGGATGCGTTGCAGCACGGCGGACAGCAGCGTGCGCGGATAATCCTGGTTGGGGTTCAACACGGCGCGCATCAGCTCGCCGCCCAACAGCGGCGGGATGTTGTCGGCCTTCCCCTGCACCGCCGTCGGAAACAACAAGGCCTGCAGTTTCGGTGGGCCCTTCCAGGCGGGCGGGTCGATGCGCAGGTCGTGCCAATGGGCCGACAGCGCCTCCATGAAGGGACCGAAGGTGGTCTCATGCCAGAAGCGGACGGACAGCCGCGCGGCGTTGGGAGCCAGCCCCAGCAGATAGAAACGCGTATCGGGGTCGACATCGGCGACCAGACGTGCACGGGGGCGCCCGTGGGACACGTCCTCCAGCCGATCCCGGACCTCGACAGCCTCCTCGGCATCCGTGGGGCCGACATCGTCGTCCTCTTCGTCCTCAAAACGGGGGATCAGCAGGTCGGCGGCGGCTTCCTCGGCCCGTCGCGCGGCATCAGTCCCCACACCGGATGCATCGGCCCAGAACGCCACGGAGGTGTCGCCCACCTGGATGCGATTACGGCTGCCTTTTTCCAGGAGCGCGTTCAAGGCCGCGCCATAGCCGGCGGCGGCAGCCTCCGACACCGGGGCGTTGGCCCCCTGGTCCTTTCCGTAGGAAGTGAAGGCGTCCAGGTTGAAGGAAACCAGGGAGGCGCCGGAGCTTTGTGCGCCCCAGACGCCCTTGATGGCCGGGTGCAGGCGCGCCGGCGCCGCCATCTCGCCCGTGACAAGGCACATCTGCGGACTGCCAGCCTCCACCGCCAATTCCCGTGCCCAGAGCGCCCGGGCGGCCGGACGGTCATGCAGGAAGCGATGCTGGTCGCGATAGTCGCTGTCCAGGGCGAAGACGATGTTGGCGTTCAGGATGTCGGGGGGCAAACCGCTGTCGGCGAACCCCTCCGGCGACCAGTTCCGCAGGAAGATCAGCAGGGCCACCAGGCCGGCATCGTTGCTGTCAGCCAGAGCCCGCTCATGCCGGTCCCGGAATGCCGCCTGATGGGCCGGGAACGACAGGATAGTCTGGCCGTCCTTGTCGCGGATCAGGCCCAGCACGTACTTACTGTTGTCCCAGAGGAAGGCCGGGCTGATGCCACTGGTGCGTTTGGGGGGCTTGGGCACCGGCGTGGGCCGCTCCACCAGCTTGCGGCCTTCGGTGGCGCGCAGGTCAACGGCTCGGACCAGCGTGCCATCAGCCCCCAGAAGCAGGCAGAAGCCGATCTTCTCGGTGGTGTAGCCGAAGGGCGGCGCCAGCCCCAGGTCGGCCAGGCGGTCATAGTGCCGGTTCAGCGCCGCCAGGATGGTCACGACCGCACCTCCGCAGCGTCCAGACGCGGAACCGTCAGGACACCGTCCTTGAGCCGGGCGGGGAAGAAATGGGGCACGCAGCCGTCATCACAGACATGGCCCCCACCCCTCGTCGGCGTGTGGTGGATATCCAGCAGCATCCAGCCCAGGTCCTTGTTCGCCTGGTCGCCGGGCAAGACGTGGGCGGGGATGGGATCGGTCCACAGCTGAAAGTCGGCGGGAAATTCGCGGTTGCCAAAACAGGGCTGATGGAAGCACTGACCGTTGGCCGCACGCCGGCTGAACATCTCATGATGCTTGGCGGGCGTATCATCGGGGCCGGCCCGGTCGGTCAGGTCGAAATGGGCCTCGATGACGTAATCCACATCCACCAAAATGGTGGCGGCCCGTTGCTGGCGGGCGTCGTTGACCACCAGGCGCAGGTCATGCACCGCCCCGGCCTTCATGGCGGCGCGCACGTTGCTGACCGGGATCTTGCCCCCCACCTCGTTACGACGGATGGACTGGAAGCGGATGGGCTTCAGCACATGGATGCGATCAATGGTCCAACGGATGGCCGGCTTCCAGTGGATGGCTTCCAGGATGCCCCGCGCCGCCGACGGCGTGATGACATCGTAGGACACACGCTCCGTCTTCATTTCCGGTCGGGAAAAGCAGGCGTGGCGCCCGCTGACGCGTATCCGCACTCCGAAAGGCATGCCGGTTCCCATATTTCGGGTGGATTATCGTGATCCACAGCCTAACATCTCTTTAGTAGTATATCATTTCTTATAATCATCAGAAAATTGCTTCATCGCACAAATGCACAATCCCCCGAACATGCCGGTCAGAACAGGCCGCTATCTATCCGGCGAAAGGTGGGGTCTGCCCAGCGCAGGCCGTGCAGCGCGTCGTAAAGGTCTTCGTTCTCCAGCAGGACGAATTGGTCGCCATAAAGGTCCGGCCTAATGGGCTGGGCGGCGCGCCAGGCCACCAGCTCGGCCCGCGCGCGGTGCGGAATCTGAACCAGGAAAGGCTGCAGGGCGCGGCCGGCGGCACCGGGCGATGCCCCCCACCCCAGGCGTTCGACCTGTTCCATGACCCGGTCCCGCTCCGGACCATAGGGAATGATGACGGGTACCTGGTTATCTTCGATCAGGCGCACGGCGGCGGCGATATCAGCGAAGGGGAAGTCCAGGCTGCGGGCCCGTTCCTCCACGGCGGGCAGCACACCCCGCCGCCCGCCCACCAGCGCACCGTCCAGCCCGCCGGTCCCGTCGCGGCGCCAATATACCTCGCGGAAATAGGCTTCGATGGTGTCCAGGGACAGAGGATCGCCAGCCCCCATGAGGAAGGCGGCGGCGGCATCCACATACTCGCGCAAGGACGGCGGCGGCTTGTGGTCCGGGTGGTCGGCCGGCATGAAGACCACGACTCGTCCCCCGTCTATCCCCAGTTCCCCATGCCGGTTGCAGCGCCCGGCGGCCTGGGCCACGCTGTCCAACCCGGCGACAGCGCGCCAGACAGTGGGGAAACTGACATCCACCCCGGCCTCGATCAGGGAGGTGGCCACCAGCCGAATGGGGCGGCCCTGGGCCAGGTCATCCCGGATCTCCGCCAGCACCCGGCGCCGGTGTGCGGCGCACAGGCCGGTGGTCAAGAGACGGACGGTGGCCCCATCCCCCGTCGCCTGCCGCAAGGTTTCGAACAGGTCCAGCGCGTGGCGGCGGTTGTTGACGATGCACAACACCTGCGGTTCAGCCGCCATGTGTCCCGCCAGCGCTTCCACCTCCAGGGGGTGGGTTTCCACGCGCACGCGCACCCGTTTCAACGCCCGGTACAGGGTTGGCGGGTCGGGAGCCAGTTCCCGGACGTTTTCCAGCCCCCGGGGGAAATCGGAACGCCGGCCGACAGCCGGCTGCGTGGCGGTGCACAGCACCACTGAACAGCGATAATGGTCGGCCAGTTCCCGGATGACCTCAAGGCAGGGCAGCAGGAACTTGACCGGCAGGGTCTGGGCCTCATCCAGCACGATGACGGAGCCCGCGATGTTGTGCAGCTTGCGGCAGCGGCCGGGCCGGTTGGAGAACAGGCTTTCGAAAAACTGTACGGCGGTGGTGACGACCACGGGCCGGTCCCAATTCTCCGCCGCCAATCGAACCTTGCGCGCGCCATCCCGCGCCTCATCGTCCGTCCCCCCGCCCACCGGACCGCCATCCTTGGCGCCACGCCCAACATCCGGGTCATAGGCGCTGTGATGCTCTAGCACCGCGTCGGCGTCACCCAAGGCCTCACGGAACACGTCGGCCACCTGCTCGACGACCGAAGTGAAGGGGATGACATGGATGACCCGCCGTAGCCCATAGACCATGGCGTGGTCAAGGGCGAACGCCAGGGAGGTAAGGGTCTTGCCGCCACCGGTGGGCACCGTCAGGGAGAACAGGCCGGGCGGCAGGCTGGCGCGATCCCGGGCGGTGGCCAGAACGTCCGCGCGCAGCCGGTCAACCTCGGTCAGGCCGCCCCTCTCCCGCACCGCCGCCATCTTCGCCGCCAGATGGTTTTCCAGATTATCCCGCAAGGTTGCCGGGGACGTGGCGCATCCACGCTCCACCGGCTGCTTATGCAATCGGGCATAGAATCCTTCGGTGGCCAGACGATCGGCATCCACCAGGCAGGAAAACAGCATGCGCGCCAACAGCGCCTGGCCGAAGGCGCTGAAAGGCTTCAAGCTGCGCCGCACCAAAGCGGGATCGGGCAGGTCCACGCCATCCGGCAAGCCCGGTGGCTCCCTGAAGTTCTCCAGCCGCTGAACCAAAGGCGTCAGGACGCCCTCGGCGGCACCGTTGGCCAAGCCGGCATGATGGCCGGCAATGCCGAACGCCATCAGCTTGCCCCAGCGCTCGCCATAAGCCCGTAGGGCGGCGACGGCACCCGCCGTGGAATGGTCGGGACTGGAGCCCCGGCCCCGGATATAAAGTTGGAACCCCGCGTCGGCTTTGCCCAGGTCATGCAGGCATCCCATGGCCCGGGCAGCAGCCCCCATGCCAAAGACGTCGGCGTAACCACCGGCGCGGTCGCCGACTTCGGACAGGTGATGGATCAGTGGCTCGCCATCGGCGCCGTCGGACCGTAGCCCGGAATGGGCGAGCAGCGGACCATTGAACGGAACAGCCGGCATGTCGGTGACCTTGAGGCGATACACCGCTTAAAAGTGTTCAGACGACCGGCCGCCTGTCAACGGATGCTCCGTGACGCGGGGAAAGGTCACCGGCGAAAGAGTGGAACCAGGCCCCATAGGTGAAGGGATCACCTCACCTTCGCTCTGGCCGGCCCTTCCCTCGGTGGGGGCGGCAGGTTATCGTCGTGTCGCTCTTCTGTTCGTCGTCGTTTCAACCCATGCCCGGTACTAAGCCATCTTTCGCCGCTCCTGAGGCTTGCCTCAGTACGGGCGATTTGAGCCGTATTTGGACTTTGGCCCTTCACACGAGGCTGATTTCAGGCTTGACCCAGCAGAGGGACGGCGACATATCCTATAGGTTGCAATTTGGCCCTTTACCCTCGTTGGCGGCTTTCCTGAATTTTAGACGTGCTCCCCCCGTAACAGGGAAAGTTTGAAGAGAAAATAAAAGGAACTGGAACGGACATTTTGCAACTTATGAATGATTTTCTCTGGCTGGAGGCGGGCTCCGCTTCCAAATTTTCGAAAAATGCTGTGTCCTGCTTTTTTATCAACCCCTCTTGAGAAAATACCAACTGAGCGCCAGTTTTACCCCATGCTGACTCCCGAGCAAATTCGAAGCGCCCGCGGCATGATGGGCTGGACACAGGCTGAATTGGCGTCCCGTTGTAGGTTGTCCACCACCAGCCTGAACAACATTGAACGCGGCTTGACCACGCCCAAGGACATCACGGTCAACGCCATCCGACGAGCGTTTGAGGAGGAAGGCCTGGCGTTCATCCCCGCCAGCGGCACCTTAGGACCAGGCGTAAGATTATGCTTCGCCTCCCGACCGGCTGTCATCGGCGGCCACCCCGTGATCCGCCCCGAAGGACTGAGCAGCGATAGAGTCTGCCGCCTCTTGGGCGAGGCGGTACAGGAACCGGGCTGCCAATCGCTGAGGCTATTCCTGTTGCCGAATAGCGTACCCGGAGCCCATTACAAATATACCCTTAATGCGTTGCTCGAATTTGACGACCGGTGTTTGTTGACCGATCGCTCGACATGGTACCTTGCGCTGGACAGTTTAAGACGCATGGCGGAGGTCCTAGCGGTCTATGATGCGGCCCTTAAGGGCCGGCAGTTGACGGAGTTCGTCCGCGCCCCCTTACCTCAGGATACCGAACCCTTGGAGGCGGCCGAAGCTCTGGACCTTATTCGCAAGCAGTCGGCCGATAAGCTTGTTGATTTCGAACAGCTGGAAGCCCTAGGTCGCGCATATCCTGCCCTTGTCACCACCGATGCGGAATGTTTCTGAACAGCCATTTCTTCATTAGCGCCCCAAGCATGACCACGCTGTTGAGCTTTACCCTCACGCCAGCCGCTGAGCCAGTTCCTCCGCATCGGCGTGGTAGTACCGGCTCAGCATCGACAGCGTCTTGTGCCCGGTGACCCGCATTAGCTCCAAGGGATTGGTGTAAACCTTGGCGAGCCGGCTGGTCGCCTCGTGCCGAAGGTCGTGGAAGGTCAGGTCGGGGATCTTCTTCCCCACTGTACGGGCGAAGGTGATTTTGAGCGCGTTCTGGTCGACCGGGAAAAGCCGGCCGGCCTTGGCCCCGAACCCGGGGAGAGAACGAATGGCCTCCACCGCGGCGCTGGAAAGGGGCACCCGACGCACGTCGCCGCTCTTGGAGCCTACGCCGCTCAAGCCACGGATGGTCATGACCCGCTTCTCCAGGTCCACGTCCTTCCAGTCGAGCGAGCACAGTTCGCCCTGCCGCGCGGCGGTCTCGATGGCCAGCCGGGCTAGTGGCACCGTCAGAGCCGCGTGACGGCCCGCCGCAAGCGCCTTGAACAGGATTTCCTCCTCCGCGGGACACTCCTCCTGTCCCGCGACGACGCGGGCGGGCTGCAACCGGCGTTCCCGCTTCCGGTCAGCCCCCTTCGGGCGCGCTGTGAGCTTGGCCGACGCCATATTGTCGACCACATGGACACCCCATTCAGACCGGGCGTGGTTGATGACGGTCGCGATAAGGTTCAGCCGGCGGACGATGGTCGCCGGAGCGTAAGCGGCGGCGGCCATCCGATCACGGAAGGCGCCCACATCCTTCGACGCCAGCATGGTCATCCGCATGAGGCTGATCTGGTCGTCCAGGATCACGGCCAAGTGGCCCTTCTCCTTGTCGCCACCGAGCTTGGTGGGTGTGATGTCCGTCTGATACCGGCGTATCAAGTCGCCCAGGGTGTTGCGCTCCGCCTCGCTGCGATCGACGAAGACGCCACGGGAGATTTCCGATTCCATCTCGGCGGCCCAGCGCTTCGCGTCGGTCTTGGTCTCGAAGGTTTTGGATTGGGTGGGGAAGCCGGTACGCCGGATCTTCACCTGGTAGCCAATGACCTGGCCGTCCCGGTTTTTCCGTGGGGCGATAGTAGCCATGGGAAAGCTGTCTCCGCTGGATGTCCCGCGGATCCATTTGTCCCCAGATTGTCCCGCAAAATCCAGCCGAAACGCTGGAAGCGTGGCGTCCCCTACGGGATTCGAACCCGTGTCGCCGCCGTGAAAGGGCGGTGTCCTAGGCCTCTAGACGAAGGGGACAGGAGGCGGATGGAGGGTGGTCCATCCTATGTGCGGCCATCCGGAGGATGGCGTCCCCTACGGGATTCGAACCCGTGTCGCCGCCGTGAAAGGGCGGTGTCCTAGGCCTCTAGACGAAGGGGACGGCGGGGTGGATACATAATGATCCGGCCCCGATATGGCAAGCGGATAAAAAGACCCGCCCACCGGTTTTCGCGCATAGGGGGTCTGCCTGGTCGCGCGGCCGGATGGGCGGGAAAACGGTTGCCACCTCCCTCTAGCGGAAGCGCTCGATCGCGCGTTCCGCCTTCAGGATCAGGTCCAGCATCGGCTCGGTCTTGGGCATGGAGCGCAAGACCTTTTCCAGCGCCTGCAACTGGGCGGACACGGCCTTGTTCTTGCCGCGCGCCCGCAGGTATTCGAAGCGGAAGGTGATGGCGGTGTGGAAGGTCGCCTCCAGATCCGCCTCCTTGGCGCGGATGGAGCGGTCGAACCCCTCCTTCTCCGCGACCTTGCGGCAGGCGGTGAACAGGGTGGCGGCCGCCTGGGCCACCGACACCTCGTCATCCGTGGGGCTGTGGTCCATGTCCGGCACCAGCCGGACCTCCAGCTTCTCGCGCACCTGCCTCTGGGGCAGGACCACGCCGGCGTCGCGCACCGCCACGCTGGCGAACTGGTCGGCGGCCTGTGTCACCTTCTGGCGGGCCTCGACCATCATGGTCTCCCACCCGGCGTTGCCGAATTCCTTCACCTCGTCCGCCATGCCCTGCACCATGGCGCCGGCATCGGAGATGAGCCGGGCACAGGTCATGAGCCACACCCGCCGGGTCATGCCCCGGTCACCCGCCGCCGTGCGGCCGATCTCCGCCAGGGTGCGCGTCAGGTCACTGAACAACCGGGCCGGGATCATCTGCAGGCCGGCGCTGTCGGCACCGGCGCGCAACAGGTCGGCCGACAACAGCCGCACCAGGCGCAGCGACTGCCACGGCTGGGCCAACAGGCGCAGCAGCCCATGGAAATAATAGTCCACCACCTCGCGGTCGGCCGCGTGCAGGTGCATGTAGCCGTTCTTGGCGATGACCGTGCCCTGGGGGTTGAAGTCATGCACCCGGCCGTCCGCCGTGCGCGGGCATGCCGCGCGGATCTGGTCGAACCAGGGGGTCAGCAGCGGATCCAGGCCCAGGATGCGGGCGATCTCCGCCGCGTCCTCGAACGCGCGCTCACTGCCCAGCAACACCGCCACTTCCCGCTTACGCACCGCCGATTGCCCGGCTTCCGCCAGCAGGGTTTCGGTGGCCTCCGCCGCGATGCTGCGCCCGAACTGGATGACGGCGTCGATCTCGTCCTGCCGCTCGGACGCGACGGCGTTGCGGTACTCCGCCGTGGCCGCCGCCAGACGCGGGCGGTAAGTGGACCCCATGAGCAGGCGCCACCAGGGCGCCAGGCTGGACCGCGCCACCACCGCCCGCCGATTGGCGGCGGCGGCCAGGGGATCGGCATCCACCAGGTAAGGCTCAAGGCAAACGCACAGCGCCCGCTGGAACGTCGGCACCCGCACGGGCCGCAGGCTGCGCAGCATCGGGCGCAGGCATGTCAGGATTTGTTCGTCGGAGGCGGCACCGGTTTCGGTCGCCCGGGCCTTTTCGACCGCCGTGGCGACACGGACCAGGGAGCCCTCGTCCAAGGTACGGAAATGGGATTCAAGACGGCTGAGAGTCGATTCTGGCGCAGCGGCATCAGCCGGGGCTTCCGGTCCGGCCGCCGCCGCCCGTTTCGTTCCAGGCTGTCCCGACATCAATACCCCCTCATCCCCCCCAAGCACCCTTCGCGGCTGCCCAGGCGGAGCCTTGGAACCTTCTTGCGTTGTAATGACCAGCCCTTTGACTTTATGGCGCCACCCACTTGACCCGCCCCGAACGGATTAAGGCTCGCGGAGAGTAACGGTTAAGTGCGCCTGCCCTCTGGGTGCAAGGATCGTCCAATGCAGGGCCGCTGTCAATCTGGCCTGATCCGCAATTTGAAAATGATAATTGGATGACGGGCGCGTTACGGTCAAACACAGACCAATATAAGCCGACACGGCTATTGCCGGATGGCTCTAATAAATTCATTAATATTGCGCCAGATACCCCAATGTAGACCAGCCGCCAGCCCCTGCCACGCCGCTTGGTGAAAGACGATCCGGGTGGAACCGGCCAGGACGCGCAAAAAAGCCGCCGTTAAAGCGACGGCGGCAGATATTTGCGCTTGAAGGGTCAATGGTCCGGGCGCCGACATACATCAGCACCGATAAGGATTGGCGGGGTTCTGCCGTTACCGCGCGCCACAAGACCCATAACGGACGATTTATTACTTTCGGGTAGAACCGACGCCCCGCCGTATCAGGCGCCGCCCGGCACAGCCGCGTCATCAATGGTCAATTGCACCCCCTCCGCCCCGTTCCAGCGGTCGGCGCGCAGGGTACCGGCCAGATGCAGGGGCCGGCCGCCATGGTTCAGCAACGCGGGGCCCAGGTCCTCATCCATGGCGCGGAAGGCGATGGCCTTCAGCCGGGCGCCGTCGGGGGAAGACAGCAAACACCGCACATGGTTGCCACCCACCACGTCGGCCCGCACGATGCGGGCGTCGGCCACCGCCAGGCGCGGTTCGGAATTGCCCGTGCCGAAGGGCCCCAGGCGGGTGATATGGCCCAGCAGGTCGGTCGACGCCCCGCGTACCGAAACCACCCCGTCCAGGTGCAGCGTGGGCACCAGCGGCCCCTGCCCCGCCGTCTGCTGCGCGATTCGGTCAGCCAGGAAGGCGCGCAGATCGGCCAGCTTGGCCTCCGCAACGGTAAAGCCCGCCGCCATGGCATGGCCGCCGCCGGCCATCAGCAGGCCGGCCTGGCGCGCGGCGATGACAGCGGCCCCCAGGTCGACGCCCCGCACAGAACGGCCGGAAGCCTTGCCGATGCCGCCCTCCAGCGCCACCACGCAAGCGGGCACGCCATAGCGCTCCTTGAGGCGGGAGGCGACGATGCCGATGACGCCCGGATGCCAGCCCGCCCCCGCGATCACCAGCGCCCCGGCACCGGCAAGCGGATTGGTGGCGGCCTGCGCCTCCACCATGGCGATGGCCTCCTCCAGCACCAGGGCCTCGATGGCCCGGCGCTCGGCATTCAGGGCATGCAGTTGGGCCGCCAAGTCGCGCGCCTCCACCGGGTCTTCGGTGGACAGCAGGCGGGTGCCCAGGTCGGCCCGGCCCACCCGGCCCCCGGCGTTGACGCGGGGCCCCAGGATGTAGCCGGCATGGTAGGCGTCCATGCGTTCATTGATGCCGGCCACGTCGGCCAGCGCCGACAGGCCGGGATTGTTGCGCCGGCCCATGACCTTCAAGCCCTGGGCCACCAAGGCCCGATTCAGGCCCACCAGCGGCACCACATCGCACACCGTGCCCAGGGCCACCAGGTCCAGCCAGCCCATCAGGTCCGGCTCCGCCCGGTTGGCGTACCAGCCGGCCTGGCGCAGGACGCGATTGACCGCCACCACCAGCAGGAAGCTGACGCCCACCGCCGCCAGGGTGCCCAGGCGGTCGGTCATGGCCTCGTCCAGCCGGTTGGGGTTCACCACCGCGTGGGCCTTGGGCAGCGCCGGCTCCGCCTTGTGGTGGTCGACGACGATGACCTCCAGCCCCGCCTGGGCGGCAGCCGCCAGCGGTTCGAACGAGGTGACGCCGCAATCGACGGTGATGACCAGGTCCACCCCCGCCTCACGCAGGCGCAACAGCGCCGGGGCGTTGGGGCCATAGCCTTCGGCGATGCGGTCGGGGATGTAGGCCTGGATGTCGGCGCCCACGGCCCGGAAAAAGCGCACCAGCAGGGCGGAGGAGGTGGCGCCATCCACGTCGTAATCGCCGAAGACGGCCAGGCGCCGCCCCCGGCGCACCGCGTCGGCCAGGTGCTCCGCCGCCGCCTGCATGTCCAGCAGGGCGTGGGGATCGGGCAGGAAGCGCTTCAGGGTGGGACCCAGGAAATCCTCAGCCTCTTCCAGGCTGACACCCCGCGCGGCCAGGACCCGTCCCACCAGTTCCGGCAGGCCACCGCGCTGGGCATGGGCCAGGGCCAGCCGCTCATCATGCGGGCGGGCCAACCAGCGCCGACCAGTCGCGGAGCGCGCCACCCCCAGAAGGGGGCGAGGCTCGCCGGCTGGGATGTCCCCCGCCGGCGAGCCCACAAACGTTATATTATTCTGCATCCGGAACGAATTTGGTCTTGGTGCGGAGGTTGTGGTGCGCCTCAACATAGCGCACCGTGCCGCTCTTCGACCGCATAATCACCGAATGGGTGTACGCCCCGCCGGGGAAGCGGCGGACGCCGCGCAGCATGGTGCCGGTGGTCACGCCGGTGGCGGCGAACATGACGTTGCCGCTGGCGAGGTCCGTCAGGCCATACTTGCGGTCCAGGTCGGTGACGCCCCAGCGCTTGGCGCGGGCGCGCTCATCGTCGTTGCGGAACAGCAGGCGGCCCTGCATCTGGCCGCCAATGCAGCGCAGGGCGGCGGCGGCCAGCACGCCTTCCGGCGCGCCGCCGGAACCGACATACAGGTCGATGCCGCTGTCGGGCTGCGCGGTGGAGATGACGCCGGACACGTCGCCGTCGCCGATCAGCATGATGCGGGCGCCGGCGGCGCGCACACGGGCGATCAGCTCGCGGTGACGGGGGCGGTCCAGGATGCAGACCACCAGCTCCTCCACCGTGGCATGCTTGGCCAGGGCCAGGTTCTTCAGGTTGGTCTCGATCTTCTCGTCGATGTCGACCACGCCCTCGGGCAGGCCGGCGCCCACGGCGATCTTGTCCATGTAGACGTCGGGGGCGTTCAGGAAGCCGCCCGACTCCGCCATGGCGATGACCGCCAGGGCGTTGGGGCCGCCGGTGGCGGTGATGGTGGTGCCCTCCAGCGGGTCCAGCGCGATGTCAATCTTGGGACCATGGCCGCTGCCGACCTTCTCACCGATGTACAGCATCGGCGCCTCGTCGCGCTCGCCCTCGCCGATCACCACGGTGCCATCAATGGCCAGGCTGTTCAGGGCCTTGCGCATGGCATCCACGGCGGCCTGGTCGGCGGCCTTTTCGTCGCCGCGGCCCATCAGCAGCGAGGCGGACAAGGCCGCGGCCTCGGTCACGCGCACCGCTTCCAGGGCCAGGTTGCGGTCCATCACCAGGCTGATGTCGCCCTTCGGATCGACGGGCGCCTCGATAGCCTTGCTCATAGTCATCTTCCCCTGAGTCTGTTTGCCGTCGGACCCCTTATTATAAGGACGGGGTCCGTGACGGTGGTGTGTCAATAATCCTCGATACGGATCATGCGCGGGGTTTCCTGAACCGCGTCCAGGCCGCCTATGACTGCCAGGGCGCGCAACATCGCCACCTCTTCCGTATCGTGGGTGGTCAGCACCACCGGAACAGCCTCACCCGGCGCCCGCCCCCGCTGCAGGAACGACTCCATGGAGACGTTCTGGTCGCGCAGGGCCGCGGCGACATCGGCGATGACACCCGGACGGTCGACCACCATGAGGCGCACATAATACCGTCCGCGCCGCGCCGACAAGGGGGCAGGAGTAAGGGGTGCCAGCTGGCTGGCGGGTACGGCGAAGGTCGGGGTGCGCCGGCCGATGGCGATATCCACCAGGTCGGCGACCACGGCGGAGGCCGTCGGCCCGGCACCGGCACCGCGCCCGACCAGCGCCACCTTGTCGGCGAAATCGCTGTCGGCGACCACGGCGTTGAACACGCCATCGGTGGCGGCGATGAGGGAACCGACCGGCACCATGCAGGGGTTCACGCGCTGCTCGATGCCCGTGTCGGTGCGCCGGGCGATGCCCAGCAACTTGATGCGGTAGCCCAGCTGCCCGGCATAGTCGATGTCCAGGGCGGAGATGTGGCGGATGCCCTCCACATGCACATTGGCGAAGTCCACCCGCGTGCCGAAGGCGACGGAGGTGAGGATGGCCAGCTTGTGCGCCGCGTCCACGCCGTCGATGTCGAAGCTGGGGTCGGCCTCGGCATAGCCCTTGGCCTGGGCCTCGGCCAGCACGTCGCCGAAGTCGCGGCCCGTGGTCCGCATCTCCGTCAGGATGTAATTGCAGGTGCCGTTCAGGATGCCGTGCACCTCGCGCACCTGGTTGGCGGCGAGGCCCTCGCGCAGGCCCTTGATGACGGGGATGCCGCCGGCCACCGCCGCCTCGAACGCCAGGGTCAGGCCCTGGGCCTCGGCCTGGGTGGCCAGCGCCGTACCGTGGTGGGCCAGCAGCGCCTTGTTGGCGGTGACGACGTGCTTGCCGTGGGCCAGCGCCGCCTCGACCGTGCGGGCGGCGATGCCGTCCGACCCACCGATCAGTTCCACCACCACGTCAACCTGGTCGTCCGCCGCCAGGTCGACGGCGTTGTCGTACCAACGCACGGACGAGAGGTCGACGCCCCGGTCGCGGCCGCGGTCGCGGGCGCTGACGGCCGTGACCACCAACGGCCGGCCGCAACGCCGGGCCAGCAGGTCGGCCTGGGTGGCCAGCACCGTCAGGACCCCGGCGCCGACGGTGCCAAGACCGGCGATGCCCACGCGCAACGGTGCCGTACCCATGCTTTCCCCCTTATCGACCGCAACCATCAGACTCAGATCACTTTTTTGGAGGCGGCTTCGCCACCGTTGCCGGTCCGGTGCAGGAAGCCACGGATGTTGCGGCAGGCCTGGCGGATGCGCTGGACGTTTTCCACCAGGCCGAAACGGACGTGCTCGTCGCCATATTCGCCGAAGCCGATGCCGGGGGAGACGGCCACCTGCGCCTCCTGCAGCAGCAGCTTGGAGAATTCCAGCGAGCCCATGGCGCGGAAGGGCTCGGGAATGCGGGCCCAGACGAACATGGTGGCGTTGGGGGCCGGCACGTCCCAGCCGGCGGCGTCCAGCCCCTCGATCAGGGCGTCGCGCCGCGCCTTGTACATCTGGCGGATTTCCTCCACGCAGTCCTGCGGCCCGTTCAGCGCGGCGGTGGCCGCCACCTGGATGGGGGTGAAGGCGCCATAATCGACGTAGGACTTGAACTTGGCGAGCGCGCCGATGAGCTTCTTGGAGCCCACGCCGAAGCCCACGCGCCAGCCCGGCATGTTGTAGGTCTTGCTCAGGCTGTTGAATTCCACCGTGATGTCGCGCGCCTCAGGAATCTGCAGCACCGACGGCGGCGGGTTGCCGTCAAAGTAGATCTCGGCGTAGGCGATGTCCGACAGGATGTAGATGCCGTGCTTCAGGCACAGCTCGACGATGGGCTTGTAGAAGTCCAGGGTCACCGTCTGGGCCGTGGGGTTGGCCGGGAAGCTGACGATGACGGCGATGGGCTTGGGCACGGAATGGCGGATGGCGCGTTCCAGCGTCTCCACGAAATTGTCCACGCCGTCGACCACCGGGATATGGCGCAGCGCGGCGCCGGCCAGCATGAAGCCGAAGGGATGGATGGGGTAGGAGGGGTTGGGCACCAGGATGACGTCACCCGGGCTGGTGATGGCCTGGGCCAGGTTGGCCAATCCTTCCTTGGAGCCGATGGTGACGCAGGCCTCCGTCTCCGGATCGATGTCGACGTCGAATCGGCGCTTGTAATAGGCGGAGATCGCCTTGCGCAGGCCGGGGATGCCGCGCGACATGGAATAGCGGTGCGTCTTGGGATTGCGCACCGCCTCCACCAGCTTTTCCACGATGTGGGGCGGGGTCGGCTGGTCGGGGTTGCCCATGCCGAGGTCGATGATGTCCTCACCGGCCGCGCGAGCTCGCGCCTTCATCGCGTTCACTTCGGCGAACACATAGGGCGGCAGGCGCTTAATGCGGTGGAACTCTTCGTTCATGGGAGGATCTGTATCGATTCGGGGTGGAGGGGCGGCGAGGATCGCCGAAGGGTTTTTATCGCCCCGGCCGGGGCCGGGCGACAGCAATTTCCACAGGGCGGGCATCCCGTTTCAAGACATTTGCTTACAAGAACACCCGCGCCGGCCTAATTTTCCGCCCCGATCCGGTGTGCCGGATCAGTTCTGGGGGGTCTGGCTGGTGCCGTTGGCGGCGGGGGCACCAGCCTGGCTAGCGGCGGCCCCAGCGGCCGCCCCCTGGGGCGCGGTGACCTGTGGGGCGGCGAACGGCACGGCGGGTACAGAATCGGGCACGCGCCCGGGGACGGCTGGCGGCGCGCTGGGCACCACCGGCATCTTGCTCTGGCTGGGTGCGGCCGCGCCCGACGAGGAGCCGCCCGAGGAGGAACCGCCGAACAGGGCGTTGGACGAGGAGGTGGCGCGCTGCACCGACTGCTGGTCCGGGGAACTCTGGTACTTGGTCAAATCCGTGGCGATGGAACCCGCGGCTGTACGGTCGGCCAGCAGGGCGTCCATGTCCTTCTGCCGGGTGGCCGGGTCGGGCACGTCCTTGGGCCGTTCGGGCACGGAGGCCAGGTTGGGCCATACGTCGGGCGGCGGCCCGACACGCCGCACCGGCCGCTCACCCATCAGCAGCGCCTTGGAGCTGGCGTCGTTGGCCAAGGGCTCCGGATCCTCCGGCCCATCATGGAACAGGGCCTGGGGCACCAGCTTTCCGGCGCATCCCCCCAAGCTCAACACCACCCCCGCCAGGACCAACGCCCGCAGGCCACGCCCGACCGTGGCGCGGGGGCGACAGGCTGCCACCGGCGCGCTGGAGTCGGCGGTGGGGCGGTTGGAGCGACCATCCTGGGTGCTTGCACCCGCGGGCCGTGCGTTAGCGTCGGTGAAAATCATGGCCGGATCGTGTATGAAATCCCCACGGGCCGCAAGCGCCGTCACCAGCCGTAACCCAGCCTTCTTACGGCGACGGAACGGCCGGGCGGGATGCAGGCGCCCAGCCTGCCGAACGGGCGGTTCCCCGCGGAACAGATTGCGCGGCGCCGGCTTCCGTCCTGGAATAGGTTCTCTGGTAATCGAGGCGAAGGAACAAGAAAGCATGGCCGATACCCCGCCCAAGCGTACCCGGTCCCCGCGTGTTTCCCCCCGCGTTTCCAAGACTGCCCCTCAGACGACCGCCGCTGAAACGCCCCCTTCCCCCCCGCCCTCACCGGCCAAGGCGGCCCCCCGAAGCGCGGCGCCAAAGGCCGCTGCGGCCAAAGCGGCTCCGGCCAAGCCGGCCGCCGCCGCCAAGACAGCGCCCCCGAAGGCGGCCCCAAAGACAGCCGCCCCGAGGGGCAAGGTGGTCCGCGCCGCGCCCATCGCCCCGCCGGTGCCGGGCGCGCCGCATCTGAAGGCCCACAAGAACGACTCCCGGGAACCGCTGGCGCCGGTCCCGGTGGCCGGGGCGACGGCGGAGAAGGCCAAGGCCGTGCCCACGGCGGTGAAGAAGCCGGCCAAGGCCGCGGCCGCCCCCGCCGTGGCCGCCAAGGCACCCCGCCGGAAGGCCGCCCCGCCGCCCCCCACCGTGGTGATGCCCCCCATGGTGATGCCCAGCGCGGCGGTATCCACCGTCGCGGCACCGGAAGCGCCCAAGCCGCCGCCCTTCACCCCCGCCGCCAAGGCGGAGGCAGCCCCCAAGCCCGCGACGAAGGACGCGCCGGCCAAGGAGGGGTCCAAGGATGGCCCCAAGGATGGAGAGGTCCGCCTGCCCGATCCGGTGGAAATGACCCTGGCCATGAACCGGATCGCGGAACAGGCGCAGCGCCTGGTGGCCGATTTCGTGGCCCGCCAGGCACAGACGCCGGCGGACGGCACCGCCGCGGCCGACCCCATGTCCATCGCCGCCCCCTTTGGCGCCGCCTCCTTCAGCAGCCTGCCGGCCAACCTGTCCAGCCTGGACCCGTTCAACCTGGGCGGCGCCTTCATGGAGATGACCGCCCGGCTGATGGCCGATCCCAACCGCCTGTTCGAAGCGCAACTGGGCCTGTGGCAGGACTACATGGCGCTGTGGCAGCGCACCGCCCAGCGCCTGCTGGGGGAGGAGGCGGAGCCGGTGATCAGCCCGGCCAAGGAGGACAAGCGCTTTCGGGACAAATCCTGGGATGAAAGCGCCGTCTTCGACTTCATCAAGCAGTCCTACCTGCTGACCGCCAAGTACGTGCAGACCGCCGTGCGCGGGGTGGAAGGGCTGGAGGGCAAGACCGCCAAGAAGCTGGACTTCTTCACCCGCCAGTTCGTGGACGCCCTATCGCCCACCAACTTCCCCCTGACCAATCCCGAGGTGTTGCGCGTCACGCTGGAAACGGGCGGCGACAACCTGCTGAAGGGCCTGGAAAACCTGCTGGGCGACCTGGAACGCGGCCGGGGGCAGCTGGCCATCTCCATGACCGACTATTCCGCGTTCGAGGTGGGGCGCAATATCGCCGTCACCCCGGGCAAGGTGGTGTTCCAGAACGACCTGATGCAGCTGATCCAGTACGCGCCGCTGACTGAGACGGTGCACAAGACGCCGCTGCTGATCATCCCGCCCTGGATCAACAAGTTCTATATCCTGGACCTGAAGCCGGCCAACTCCCTGATCCGCTGGCTGACGGAGCAGGGGCACACCGTCTTCGTCATCTCCTGGGTCAATCCCAACGAGAAGCTGGCCGCCAAGGATTTCGAGGACTACATGGCCGACGGGCCGCTGGCCGCCCTGGACGCCATCAAGGACGCCACCGGTGAGGAGGGCGTGAACGCCATCGGTTACTGCATCGGCGGCACCCTGCTGGCGGGCACCCTGGCCTATATGGCGGCCAAGAAGGACACGCGCATCAAGAGCGCCATGTACCTGGTGACCCTGACCGACTTCACCGACGTGGGCGAGCTGTCGGTGTTCATTGATGAGGAACAGCTGGGCGCGCTGGAGTCCCGCATGAAAAGCCGGGGCTACCTGGACGGCCAGTCCATGGCCACCACCTTCAACATGCTGCGGTCGAACGACCTGATCTGGTCCTTCGTGGTCAACAACTACCTGCTGGGCAAGGACCCCTTCCCCTTCGACCTGCTGTATTGGAATTCCGACAGCACCCGCATGCCGCCGGCCATGCACAGCTTCTATCTGCGCAACATGTACCAGAAGAACCTGCTGGTCCGGCCGGGCGGCATCACCCTGAAGGGCGTGCCCATTGACCTGCGCACCATCAAGACGCCCACCTTCATGCTGTCCACGCGCGAGGACCACATCGCGCCGTGGAAAAGCACCTACGCCGCCACCCAGCTCTATGGCGGGCCGGTGAAGTTCGTGCTGGCGGCCTCCGGCCATATCGCCGGCGTGGTCAACCCGCCGGCGGCCAACAAGTACAGCCATTTCCTGAACGACGCGCTGCCCGCCTCACCTGACGACTGGCTGGCGGGCACCACCCAGGTGCCAGGCAGCTGGTGGCCCGTCTACGCCGACTGGCTGAAGCAATACGCCGGGCCGCAGGTACCGGCCCGCACACCGGGCGACGGCAAGCTGAAGCCTATCGAGGATGCCCCTGGCAGCTATGTGAAGGTGCGGGTGGTGGAGTAAGCGAGACCGCCGTCGAGCAGGGGATTTTCAGTCCGCTGCTCGACGGCCCTTTAAGCCCCCTCCCGCTTGCGTCGCCGGAACTCCGCCACCTTGGCCTTGGTGCCGCAGCCTTTCATGGAGCACCAGCGGCGGTCGCCGGCGCGGGACGTGTCGACGAAGAACAGGGTACAAGCGGGCGATTGGCATTGCCGGATGGGTGCCCCGCTGCCGAACAGGTGCACCGCGTCGCGCGCCACCGTGGCGATGAAGGCCGTCATGGGGCCTGAGAGGCGCACGCCGCCCGCCTGGGAGAGGGCGGGTGTCGCCGCCGGCAGGGCGGCCACCTGGTTCACCACATCCAACGCCGAATCGAGGCTGCCACCGGGCGGGCCGCTGCCGCCATGCCGATGGACGGCCAGATCGTAAATGGCCTCGCGCAGGCGCAGCACCAGCGCCAAATCCCCCTCATCCGCCGGCGGTGCCGTGTCCGTCAGGCCCGCCGCCACCATCCAGCGCCGCACATCCTCCGGCGTCGCCAGCAGTTCGCGCGGCGCGGGCTTCAGCCGCGCCTGCAAGGTGGCCGGCAGATCGATGGCCGGGCAGCCACCCCGGAAACGGAAGCCGTCGCGTTCCTCCGCCAAGGGAGGGGCCCCCGCTGAAGGAACAGAGTGATGGTCGTCGTGTCGCATGTAACCGTATTGACAGGTTTCATGGATCAGGGCAACCATCACCCCGCTGAAACCGCATAAACTGGTTACATGAGAGAGGAAGCGACCATGCGTTTCGACAAGACACTGTCCGCCCTGGCCATGCTGGCGGCCCTGGGCACGTCCACCGCCGCCCGCGCTGCCGACCTGCCCTCGCTGGAGGGCACCTGGGTGATGGACGCGGCGTATGAGATCCATGCCGACGGCAGCCGCACGACCAACTACGGCGAACACCCGATGGGCCTGCTGACCGTCGATTCGGCCGGACGCTACAACATGCAGATCTTCCGGGTGGGCCGGCCCGCCTTCGCCAGCGGCGTGAAGGCCCAGGGCACGGCGGAGGAGTACCGGCAGGCCGTCCTGGGCTCCAGCACCCACTTCGGCACCGTCCAGATCGACCGGGAGCATCACCAGCTGGTGTTCAACGTGCAGGCGGCCAGCTTCCCCAATTGGGAGGGCAGGCGCCAGGTGCGGGACTACACCTATGACGGCACCCTGCTGAGCTATGGCGTGCCGGCCAGCGCCTCGGGCGACGGCACGGTGGCCTATTCGGTGTGGCGCAAGGCGCCGTGACCGCTGGCCGCATGGCAGGACGTCAACCGCGCCCGGCCTTGTGAAGCCACCCCCGGTGGCTTACAAGAGTCGCCCATGTCCATCCTGACGCCCTTCCTTTGCCTGTTCCTGCCCTTCCTGTTGGCGCTTGGCCTGACGGGGGGTGCCACCTGGTGGCTGAAGCGCCGCCAGGTCATGGACCGGCCCAATGAACGCTCCAGCCACAGCCTGCCCACGCCACGCGGTGGCGGACTGGGTGTCGTGCCGGCGCTGCTGGGCGCCTGGGCGGTGACCGGCCTGATGGCGGGGGACATGGACACGCTGTGGCCCACCATCGCCGCCGCCCTGGCCCTGGCCGTCATTTCCTGGGCCGATGATTTGGGCGGCGTCCCGCCCGGCTGGCGCCTGCTGGCCCAGGTTCTGGCGGTGGCCGTCGGCCTGTCCGCCCTGCCGTCGGAGTCCCTGGTGTTCCAGGGCTGGTTGCCGCACTGGCTGGACCGGTTGGTGGCCGGCCTGGCCTGGGTGTGGTTCGTCAACCTGTTCAATTTCATGGACGGCATCGACGGCATCAGCGCGGTCGAAACCCTGTGCCTGGGCCTGGGTCTGGCGGCGGCCTACTTCGCCGCCGGCCTGATGGGCTTCATGAGTTCCTACGCCCTGGCCCTGGCCGGCGTGGCCCTGGGCTTCATCGCCTGGAACTGGCACCCCGCCCGCGTGTTCCTGGGCGATGTCGGCAGCGTACCCCTGGGCTTCCTGTCCGGCTGGCTGCTGCTGCGCGCGGCCGGGGACGGGTTGTGGCTGCCGGCCCTGATCCTGCCCCTCTATTACCTGAGCGATGCCACCCTGACCCTGGCCAAGCGCCTGTGGCGGCGGGAGCCGGTGTGGCAGGCCCATCGCCAGCATTTCTACCAGCAGGCGGTGCGCCGGCTGGGCCGGCACGACCTGGTGGCCCTGGCCATCCTGGCGGCCAACGCCGCCCTGGCCGCCAGCGCCATCCTGTCCTACGGCGACCCCCGCTGGGTGGCCCTGGCCCCCGTCGCCGTGATCGGCCTGCTGGCCTGGATGGCCCACACCAAAACGGGCGATATCAAGACGGAGCCGAAGGCCCCGGTGGAGAGCGGCGGCGTTCCCTGACAGGGGACCGTCTTAACAAGTTCCGAATCCAGCCCTGAGGTGAGCGGGGAGCCGACCTTCAAAAATTTAAGTTTGCTTAGGCGCGTAAATCGCCTAAATACAAATTTCGCGACGCACCCGCACGTGCCCCTGGCCCCTGGGTTCCGGTCATCGCCCGATGACCCCGTACCCTTGGATGGTTAAGCAACGACGTTAGGCGTCCTTTTTGAGCAGATCCGGCCGATGTGACTGGGCCGGGCCTTGAGAGGGAACCAACATCATGCTTTCCACCATAAAACGGGCGGTGAAGCGGTAAGCCCCTTCTGGTCCTGATGCGTCAGTTGACGCTTTGAGGTCTCAAGGTCGACAGATCGACCCGATGGCCCGGCAATCACGGCGCTAGACCAGATCATTCCCCTTCCCACCGATCGCTGCTGTTGAAACGGCCCTGGCCCTTGGCCTCGCCGTCAGCCTTCGCGGTCCCTGGATCAGCCGAATGATGCCGGCCCCCGTACGCCCGAGAGCGACGGGACGCGCCGGATAGGGGTTTAGCCATGGCCTATCGTTTCCGTTCCGCCGTTTCCCCCCTGCGCCGCGTGCGCGCCCAGTCCCTGCCCTCCGCCCTGCCGGCGGCGGCGCCCACCGTGGACAGCCTGGTCGCCAGCCTGGCCCCGGCGGAGCCCATGCATTGCCTGCGTCCGCGCCAGGTGGCGGCCAACGCCCGCGCCTTCATCGCCGCCTTCCACGGCGCCGTGGCCCAGGCCCTGGGCGACGGCGATCGCGGCACCGTCATGTACGCGGTGAAGTGCAACCCGGACCCGACCATGCTGCGCGCCCTGACCGAGGGCGGCCTGCGCCACTTCGACTGCGCCTCCCCCGCCGAGATCCGCCTGGCCCGCCAGATGTACCCGTCGGCGGCGGTGCACTACATGCATCCGGTGAAGAACCGGGCCGCCATCCGCGCCGCCTATTTCGAGCAGTCGGTGCGCGACTTCTCCCTCGATTCGGCCGATGAGCTGGCCAAGATCGTCGAGGTGGTGGCCGAGGGCGTGCCCGGCGGTGAGGGCGTGGACGCTCGCCTGGACCCGGCAGCGGCGGATTTGGGCCTGGTGATTCGCCTGGCCATGCCCAAGGGCCAGGCCGCCTATGACCTGTCGGCCAAGTTCGGCGCCGATTTCGATGACGCGGTGGCCCTGCTGCGCACGGCCCGGCCGCTGGCCATGCGGGTGGGTGTCTGCTTCCACGTCGGTTCCCAGTGCATGGACCCGCAGGCCTATACCCGCGCGCTGGCCATCGCCGACGCCGTGGTGAAGGCCGCCGGCGTCGCCATCGACGTGGTGGACGTGGGCGGCGGCTTCCCCGCCCGCTATCCGGATATGGACCCGCCCCCGCTGGCCGATTACATGGCCGCCATCCGCGACGGCCTGGTGGCCATGGACCTGGCGCCCAACGTGCAGGTGTGGTGCGAGCCGGGCCGCGCCCTGGTCGCCACCGGCGCCTCGGTCGTCGTCCAGGTGGAACGCCGCCGCGGGTCGGAGCTTTTCATCAATGACGGCGCCTATGGCAGCCTGGCCGACGCTGGCGCCCTGGGCATGCGCTTCCCCGTGCGCCTGATTCGCCAGAGCGGGGCCGAGACGCTGCAGGAGTTCAGCTTCTGGGGCCCGACCTGCGACAGCGCCGATTACATGCGCGGTCCCTTCCTGTTGCCCGCGGACATCCGCGAGGGCGACTGGATCGAGATCGGTCAGTTGGGCGCCTACGGCGCCGCCTTGCGCACGGCCTTCAACGGCTTCGACCAGGCCCGCCTGGTGGAAGTCCGCGATGCCCCGCTGGTGGCGACCGCAGGCCTGGTCTCCGCCCCGGTTCGGCGGAATTCGCGATACGGCATATTGCGTCGCCGCATCGCTTGAGGCAAACACGGCGCTCTTAATTCAACAGAGGGGCCGGCGCCCGTGAAGGAACGCCGGCGAATTCGCGACAGCAACAGACGGTCGGTCAACCGTTGGTAAAGCCCGGAGAGTTAACTATGTCCCATTCCGTGAAACATGCCGCCATCCCCGGGCGACTTTATATCATCGGTTTCGGCAGTATCGGCCAAGGCGTGCTTCCCCTGGTGCTGAAGCACCTGGACATCACCGCCGACCGCATCACCATCATCACGGCCGACGCGCGCGGCCGGGACGAGGCGGCGCACTATCAGGTGGATTTCCAGATCCGTCCGCTGACCCGCGACAACCACCGCGACATCCTGGTGCCGCTGCTGCGCAAGGGCGACTTCGTCCTGAACCTGTCGGTCGACGTCTCCTCCCTGGCGCTGGTGGAACTGTGCCAGGAGGCCGGCGCCTTCTACCTCGACACCTGCATCGAACCCTGGGTGGGCGGCTACACCGACCCCAGCCTGTCGCCGTCGCTGCGCAGCAACTACGCCTTGCGCGAAGCGGCGCTGGAGCTGAAGACCCGCTACCCGGGCGGCCCCACCGCCGTGCTGACCCACGGCGCGAACCCGGGGCTGGTGTCGCACTTCATGAAGCAGGCGCTGCTGAACATCGCCCAGGACAATGGCCTGGACGTGGCCGTGCCCACCACGCGTGACGGCTGGGCCCGCCTGGCGCAGCGCCTGAACATCAAAACCGTGCATGTGGCCGAGCGCGACACCCAGGTGGCCGACCGCCCGCGCGAGCGGGGCGAGTTCGTCAACACCTGGTCCATCGACGGCTTCGTCAGCGAGGGTTGCCAGCCGGCGGAACTGGGCTGGGGCACGCATGAGCGCCACTTCCCCGTGGACGGCCAGCACCATGACTTCGGCAGCCAGGCCGCCATCTTCCTGAACCGCCCCGGCATCAGCACCAAGGTGCGCACCTGGACGCCCATGGAAGGGCCCTTCCATGGCTTCCTGGTGACGCATAACGAGGCCATTTCCATCGCCGACTATTTCACGGCGCGGAACGAGGACGGCAGCGTCGCCTATCGCCCGACCTGCCACTACGCCTATCACCCCTGCGACGACGCCATCACCTCCATCCACGAGTTCGTGGGCAAGGGCTATGTGCAGCAGGAGCGGCAGCGCCTGCTGATGACCGAGATCGTCGACGGCATCGACGAGCTGGGCGTGCTGCTGTGCGGCCACGAGAAGGGCGCCTACTGGTACGGCTCGCAGCTGACCGTGGCCGAGGCGCGGGAGCTGGTGCCCTACAACAACGCCACCAGCCTGCAGGTCTGCGCCACCGTCCTGGGTGGCATGGTCTGGGCCCTGGAGAACCCTACCCAAGGCCCGGTTGAGGCCGACGAGGTTTCGTTCGAGCGGGTCATGGAAATCGCCACGCCCTACCTGGGCCCCGTGGTCGGCGTCTACACCGACTGGTCCCCCCTGGACGGCCGCGAAACCCTGTTCCCCGAGGACCTGGACCGCGACGACGCCTGGCAGTTCAAGAACGTGCGGGTTTGCTGAATTAATGGTCTTGAGACTCCCCGGAGCGTAGCGACCAGGACGCGACCGCGTCTGCCGCAGCATTCCGGGGAGCGTCAGCGGACTGGAATGCGAGGAAGCCAAGGGGCCGGATGGCCCCGCTGGCGCCTGAAGCAAACATCACACATGCCCCCTCCCCGGCGGGCGCGGGGCTTAAACAATTGCGTGCGCGCCGGCCAGCGATTAAAGACCCGTAACGGGCACTGTCGCCCTTTCGACGCCCGGGACCCTTCTGCATTATGACTGACAGCGCCGACGAGGCCATTGCGGCCAAGGCCCTGCTGCCGGCCGGCTTGCGCGATCTTCTGCCGCCCGCCGCCCAGCACGAGGCCCGCATCGTGGAACAGCTGATGGCGGATTTCGGCCGCCATGGGTATGACCGGGTGAAGCCGCCGCTGATCGAGTTCGAGGAGGGCCTGCTGGCCGGCCCGGGCGCCAAGCTGGCGCACCAGACCTTCCGCCTGATGGACCCGGTGTCCCAGCGCATGATGGGCCTGCGCGCCGACATGACGCTGCAGGTCGCCCGCATCGCCCAGACCCGCCTGGCCAATGCCCCGCGCCCCCTGCGCCTGTCCTATGCCGGGCAGGTGCTGCGCGTGAAGGGGTCGCAGTTGCGCCACGAGCGCCAGTTCGGCCAGGTGGGCGTGGAGCTGGTCGGCAGCCTGCGCGCCGAGGCCGATGCCGAGATCGTGCTGCTGGCCATGGAGGCCCTGACCAACCTTGGGGCCGAGGGCCTGACCGTGGACCTGACGGTGCCCACCCTGGTGCCGGCACTGTTCCGCTCCCTGAACCTGGATGACGCCACGCAGCGCGCCGCGCGCGAGGCCCTGGACCACCGCGACGCCGCCGGCCTGGCCGCCATCGGCGGGGCCGCCGCCGAGCTGCTTGGCCGCGTCATGGCCTGCTGTGGCAACGCCCCCGCCGCCGTGGAGGCCCTGGCCGCCGTCGAACTGCCGGCGGAGGCGGAGCCGGAGCGCCAGCGCCTGGCCACGGTGGTGGACCTGATCGTCAGCGCCGCCCCCCATGTGCAGATCACCATCGACCCGGTGGAACAGCGCGGGTTCGAGTACCAGACCGGGGTCAGCTTCACCGTCTTCGCCCGCGGCGTGCGCGGTGAGATCGGGCGCGGCGGCCGCTATCGCACCCTGGCGGGTGAGCCCGCCACCGGCTTCACCCTGTTCACCGACACGGTCATCGAGTCCGTGCCCGGCCCGGCGCCGGCCCGGCGCCTGCTGCTGCCCCATGGCACGCCGGCGACCCAGGCCCAGCGCCTGCGCGAGAAGGGCTGGGACACGGTGGCGGCGCTGGAGCCGCTGGCGGATGACGCGGCGGAAGCCAAGCGCCTGGGCTGCAGCCACCTGCTGCGGGACGGCTGGACCGTCGAGGTCTGAGCGTCCACCTGTTTGAAAATCCTGCGGGGTGCGTGGCACGCCCCCCGCGTCTGCTATTGAGCGCCGTTTAGAGGGAGAACCATCATGGCCAATGTCGCGGTCGTCGGCTCGCAATGGGGTGACGAAGGCAAGGGCAAGATCGTCGACTGGCTGTCCAGCCGCGCCGACGTCATCGTCCGTTTCCAGGGCGGCCACAACGCCGGCCACACGCTGGTCATCAACGGCGTCACCTACAAGCTGTCTCTGCTGCCCTCCGGCGTCGTCCGCCCGGGCAAGCTGTCGGTCATCGGCAACGGCGTGGTGGTCGACCCCTGGGCCCTGCTGCGCGAGATCGAGAACATCGCCGCCCAGGGCGTGCGGATCACCCCGGAAAGCCTGATCGTGGCCGAGAACGCCACCCTGATCCTGCCGCTGCACAGCGCGGTGGACAAGGCCCGTGAGGAGGCGCGCGGCGCCGGCAAGATCGGCACCACCGGCCGCGGCATCGGCCCGGCCTATGAAGACAAGGTGGCCCGCCGCGCCATCCGCCTGTGCGACCTGGCCGACGAGGCCGTGCTGGAGCACAAGGTCGACCAGCTGCTGTTCCACCACAACGCCCTGCTGCGCGGCCTGAACGCGCCGGAGATCGACCGCGCCGAGCTGCTGGCCCAGCTGCGGGAGATCGCCCCGCGCATCCTGCCCTACAGCGCCGTCGTCTGGCAGCGCCTGGAAGAGGCCCGCGCCCAGGGCAAGCGCATCCTGTTCGAGGGCGCCCAGGGCGCCATGCTGGACGTGGACCACGGCACCTATCCCTTCGTGACCTCGTCCAACACCGTGTCGGGCAACGCCGCCGCCGGCAGCGGCATGGGCCCCGGCGCCGTCGGGCATGTGCTGGGCATCACCAAGGCCTACACCACCCGCGTCGGCTCCGGCCCCTTCCCCACCGAGCTGTTCGACGACATCGGCGAGCTGATCGGCGCCAAGGGCAAGGAATTCGGCGTGGTCACCGGCCGCAAGCGCCGCTGCGGCTGGTTCGACGCCGTGCTGGTGCGCCAGGCGGTGAAGGTGGGCGGCATCGACGGCATCGCCCTGACCAAGCTGGACGTGCTGGACGGCATCGAGGAGCTGAAGGTCTGCACCGGCTATCGCTACAAGGGTGAGATCATCCACCACCTGCCGGCCGGCCAGTCCGCGCAGGCGGAGGTGGAGCCCATCTACGAGACCTTCGAAGGCTGGACCCAGAGCACCTATGGCGCCCGGTCCTGGGCCGACCTGCCGGCCACGGCCATCAAGTACATCCGCCGCATCGAGGAACTGATCGAGGCGCCGGTGACCCTGCTGTCCACCAGCCCCGAGCGCGACGACACCATCCTGATGCGGGATCCCTTCCAGGGGTAGTTTTCGTTCGCCTCAGGCGCCGGCGGGGCATCCGCCCCTTGGCTATCCTCGCTCCGCCCTGCGGTGCTCGCTCCGGCGCCCGCAGTCGCGGGCTACCGCTGGCGTGAAAATCACGCCAGCGGCTTTTGCGCACAACGATAACGGGGACTAGGGTGATGGGTTCGGATACGGCAGTCAGGATCATTCCACCGCAAGGGCCGCTTCGGGGCCGGGTGGCGCCGCCGGGGTCCAAGTCCATCACCAACCGCGCCCTGCTGCTGGCGGGTCTGGCGGCCGGTACCAGCCGGCTGACCGGCGCCCTGAAAAGCGACGACACCCGCTATATGGCCCAGGCCCTGCGCGACATGGGCGTCGCGGTGGATGAGCCGGACGACACCACCTTCGTCGTCCATGGCACCGGCCGCCTGAACGCGCCGGCCCAGCCGCTGTTCCTGGGCAACGCCGGCACCGCCACCCGCTTCCTGACGGCGGCGGTGGCCGCCGCCGTGGACGGCACGGTGGTGGTGGACGGCGACGCGCACATGCGCAAGCGCCCCATCGCCCCGCTGGTGGCGGCTCTGAAGACCCTGGGCGTCGACATCGACGCCCCCAGCGGCTGCCCGCCCGTCACCGTGCGCGGCCGTGCCGGCGGGTTCGCCGGTGGCCGGGTGGAGATCGACGGCGGGTTGTCCAGCCAGTACGTCTCCGCCCTGCTGATGATGGGGGCCTTGGGGAGCCGGCCCACCGACGTGGTGCTGACCGGCGCCGACATCGGCGCCAAGGGCTATGTCGACCTGACCACCGCCGCCATGGCGGCGTTCGGCGCGGCGGTCAGCCACCCCAGCGACACGGTCTGGACCGTGGCCGCCACCGGCTATCAGGCCACCGATTTCGCGGTGGAGCCCGACGCCTCGGCCGCGACCTACCTTTGGGCGGCGGAGGCCCTGACCGGCGGCGCCATCGACCTGGGCACCCCGGCCGACGCCTTCACCCAGCCCGACGCCCGCGCCTGGGACTTCATCCGCCTGTTCCCCCATCTGCCGGCCATCATCGACGGGTCGCAGATGCAGGATGCCATCCCCACCCTGGCGGTGCTGGCGGCCTTCAACACCACGCCGGTGCGCTTCACCGGCATCGCCAACCTGCGGGTGAAGGAATGCGATCGCGTGGCCGCCCTGGCCACCGAGCTGTCGCGCATCCGCCCCGGTTTGGGCGTGGAGGAGGGGGACGACCTGCTGGTGGCCAGCGATCCCGGCCTGGCCGGCCAGAGCCTGCCCACCCGTATCGAGACCTACGCCGACCACCGCATCGCCATGAGCTTCGCCCTGGCCGGCCTGAAGATCCGCGACATCACCATCCTGGACCCGGGCTGCGTGGCCAAGACCTATCCCGGTTATTGGCGGGCGCTGGCCAGCCTGGGCGTGGAGTTGAGGGACGAGGCCTGAATCAGACCAAAAGCGGCAGCGCCTCGGCGAAGGATCGTACCCAGGCGCGCTGCTCATCCGTGTCGGGCACGGGCACGCCGCGCGCCTGGGCGATGCGGGCGAACGCCGCCGTGACATCCAGGCCGGCGCAAGCCAGGACACTGGCCGCCAGCAGGGATGAACGGCCAATGCCGGCCCGGCAATGCACGGCCACGGAACGCCCCGATGCCAGGTCCTGGGAGAGACGCCGCGCCAGCATGGCCACCTGGCGGCGCGAGTCGGGCACACCCCGGTCGGGAATGGGAAATGTCGTGAAGGCCATCCCCTGGGCCTGGCACAGCCCCTCCTCAGTCATGAGCGCCAGTTCCCGGACCTCCGCTAACTCCAGCAGGCTGATCACTTCATCGACGCCCTCGGCGCGCCAGCCAGCGATCTCATCTTCCAGCCAGTCGCCCGCCCGGGGCCGCGCCATGATGGCCAGCCGCCCCGTCCAGGGCAGATTATGATCGGCGACCCAGTAAAGCGCTGATGACATTCCAGGTTCTCCACATCACGCCGGCTTGCAATTCCTTGATGATCACAGCGTCGGAACCCCTTTGGGATGGCGTCATGCGCTGCGGCCTTCCGAAGGGCGCCGTGGCTTCCCTCCCGCTGGGAATCATACCGGATGCTCGCCCGTTGACGTTGCCTGCTTATTTCTTCTACATTGAAGTATAAATAACCCAGGGGGCGCGATGCGGACCAGGCAGGGCACCGGGGGTGGGCTGTTGGCGTCCATCGACCGGGTGAAGGTGATCAGCGCCTTCATTGCCACCGTGACCGCCCTGGGGGGCGGCTTCGCTTTCCTGACGCAATTGGCCCCGCCACAGCCCTGGTGGCGGTTGGCGGGCTTCCCCCGCGACCCCGGCTTCTTCGTCGCGGATAATCCGGGCGGCTATCCCGTTTGCCTGGGGTGGACCGACGTCACAGGCGCCAGCCGGCTGGACCAGGATGGCCGCACCGCCGGTCTGCACATGACGGAGATCGCAAGCCTGGCCCCCATACGTCCCGGGCGCGAGGGCAGCCTGTCCGCCCTGATCCCCACGACGGCCAAGATCGCCCATGTCTATTGCGGCATTTCCACCCCCGGTGGGCACCCCAGCGAATGCCTGCGGTCCGGATGCGCCCCGGCCGTCGTCGCCGGCTTGGCGGACAAGCGCTACACCCAGGGCCAAGTCATCACCCTGACCCTGCGCAATATGGCCCCCGACGGGCGGACGCTGGTGAAAGGCCATGCCTGGCTCGTGTGGCGCGAGTGAGTTGTTGACGGCACCGGGCCATAAACTTACTTTGTAGAAGAAATAGCGCCGCAGGGTAGGGCACGATGGGCAGAAACACGCTGGGCACGCTGGAACAGGCGGTGATGATGGTCATCCTGGCCCTGGGCGACGGCGCCTATGGCGTGGCCATCCGCGACGAACTCAGCCGCCGCACCCGGCGCGAGCATACGCTGGGCGCCGTCTACACCACGCTGGACCGGCTGACGGCCAAGGAGTTGCTGGAGTCCTATTTGGGGGAGCCGACGCCGACGCGCGGCGGCCGGGCCAAACGCTTTTTCAAGCTGACCGGCGAGGGGCGTCAGGCGCTGGACCACGCCGTCAATACCCGTCACGAGTTGGAGTATGGCCTGGATCTGGCGGGCAAGGGGGCCTGAACCATGGCGACACCGTCCCAAGACAGCAACGCCGTCGTCGCCCCGGCCGCCCTGCCCCTGTTCCCCCGGCTCTGCCTGATGCTGGTGGCCACCCCCGATGAGGTGGAGGACCGCATGGGCGATCTGGAGGAGTCCTACGTCAGTGCCCTGGTGGTGCTGGGGCCGGACGCCGCCCTCAGCCGGTATCGCCGCGACATCGCCTCAAGCATCCTGGCCATCACCAGCCGACGGCTGGAGAACCTGGTGCTGCTGCGCTTCCTGGACCGGGGCCGGCTGTTGCTGTCGCTGGCCACGATGACCCTGGCCTTCACCGCCTGCTTTGCCCTGATGTCGGTGTTAGTGCCCGACCCTTGGTGGATGCGGGCCGGCCTGCCCAGCTATCCCGGCCAGTTCCAGCGTTTCAACCAGTCCGACTATCCCGTCTGCCAGGCCTGGACCGACTATGAAGGGCGAAGCCGCGTGGCGCGTGACCTGCACCGCCCCGGCGTCCATGTCACCAGGGTCACCACCCGGGGCGCGGTGCGCCAAGGTGCTGAACAGGATCTGGCCGTCCTGCTGCCCCAGTCGGCCAAGGTGACCGCCATCTACTGCGGCATCAGCCGGCCGGGCACCGGGAAAGCGACCATTGAAGAATGTTCCCGCGGTGGCTGCGGCACCGGTGTCTCGGCGTTTGTCGAGGACAGCGCCTATGTCAAAGGCCGCGTCCTGACCTTGGCCATGTACACCCGTACCGCCGGCCCCGAGGACGGCGTCACCGGTCATTTCTGGATCGCCTGGCGCGACGACGGCACCAGCGCCCCCTGACGCCCCCTGCCCGCTTCGCCCCACCTCACGGTGGCGCGCCTATTTCTTCTACATTGTGTATTAAACTGGAGGAGACAGAAGCCATGCACGCGAATGTGTCGCTGGAGGCCCAGATGCCGTTCCCCGTCGCGCTCATGAGCCGGCTGCTGGTCTCCCTGATTTCGGCCCTGCTCTCGGTCAGCCTGGTCTATGGCCTGATGAAGGCCTCGATACCGGAGCCGTGGTGGCGGCAGGCCGGGTTGCAGACCGACCCTGGATATTTCCGGGGCGCCAACATCGTGGACTATCCCTTCTGCCAGGCCTGGAACGATTACCAGGGCGGGGACCGCATGGCGCGGGACCTGGGCGCGCCCGGCGTGCGGGTGACGGCGGCGCAGACGCGGCCAGACGTCCGTCCGGGAGGGGAAGAGAACCTGCTGGTGGAATTGCCCGGGACAGCCCAGATCGTCGCCGTCTATTGCGGCATCTCGCAGGACAGGGCGCCCATGGGCGAATGCGCCCGCTATGTCTGCGGCGACGGGGTCGCCACCTTCATCGCCGACAGCCTGTACACGGGCAGCGAGTTCAGCGGCACCCTGCAGCACGGCAACCGCATCCTGACCCTGACCCTCATGAACAAGCGGGCCGAAACGCGCCGCCGGACCACGGTCCGCTTCTGGGTGGCGTGGAAGGATGATGCCCCGCCCCCGCAGGCCATACCGGCGTCCCCCGGGATCAAGCCCAGTGCGGATAAGCCCCTGGCAAGTCCAGCCCAGCCCCCCCGCAACCCGACCTGATGTGGAGAACGCCACCATGACGCGAATAATTGCCCGCGCCTGCCTGGCGCTGTTGCTGACGGCTGCACCGATCCTGGACGCCCGGTCCCAGAACGCGGTGACAATGAACGCGACGACGATGAATGCGACGGTGGCAGAGGTAGGCGCCTGGGCCATATGGGGCACGCGCGTCACCTTCGTGCAGGACGGTGCTGTGCCCGGCGGCACCGCCGTGACCACCGCCGCGCGGGAGGACAGGACGGGGGACCCGTGGGCCAGCGCCGCCAGCATAGCCGTCCCTTTGCCGCTGAAGGCGGGCGACCGGGTCAGTGCCACCTTCTGGGCCCGCGCCACCCGGCCAGAGACCGTACCGATCATGATCAATGGCGCCGCGCCGTCCTACGCCGTCCTGGCCAGCCGGACGGTCGGCCTGACGCCGGACTGGCGCCGCATCACCCTCAGCGGCGTGGCACCGGCCGACCTTGCCGCCGGCACGCAGTTCCTGACCCTGCATCTGGGCAGGGCGCCGGCCGACACCCAGCTGGGCCCCGTGCTGTTCCGGCCCGGCGTACCCGATGACGCCGACATCCAGGCGGCCTTCGCCGGCTTCCGTCCCGCGCAGCGGGTACAGGATGTCCCTATACCCTCCGACCCCGGCATTGTGCTTGCGGGCCGGTTGCGCCTGCCGGGCCGGCATGGCGATGGCCCGTTCCCGGTCGTGGTCCTGCTGAGCGGCAGCGGCCCCGGCAAACGCGGCGTCTTCCCCTTGATCGAGGACAGGCTGCTGGCCGAGGGCATCGCCACCCTGGATTACGACAAGCGCGGGGTCGGCGAGTCGACCGGGACGTTCGTCGACACCTTGGGGCTGATGGAGCGGGACGCGGCAGCGGCGGTGGCCTACTTGCGCACCAGGCCGGATATAGACGGCGGTCGGGTGGCCTTTCTGGGGCTCAGCCAGGGCGCCTATGTCGGGCCCGCCGTCGCCGCCCGCGACCCGGCCATCGCCGCCGTGGTCATGCTGGCCGGGCCGGCGGGCGAGAGGGGCACGCTGTTCACCGACGACATGCGGGAGAAACTGGGCAAGGCCGGCATCGCCGGCGACGCCAACGACCGGGTCGTCGCCGCCCTTGAGGCCCTGTACGGCGCCCATATCGCCGGAGCGACGCCATCGGTGGTGGGCGGAGCCCGCCAGGAGCTGATCGACGCCTTTGTCGCGGGCGGCTGGAGCCCGGCGCAGGCGGACGCCGTGGTGGCGGAACTGGACACCCCGGCGGTCCTGTCCCTGTACCAGGCCGCCCCCAACGAGGCGCTGGCCCGGATCCGCGCCCCCGTCTTGGCCCTCTACGCCGAACGGGACACCGTGGTTCCGACCCACCGGGCGATGCCGGAGGCGCAGAGGGCCCTGCACGCCAATCCGGATGCGACCGTGCTGGAGATACCGGGCGTGAACCACGGCTTTCAGCATATCGACACCCACACGCCCGGCCCACTGGAACCGGCGGTGTCCGCGCCCGAGGTGCTGGACCTGGTGCAACGCTGGCTAGGCGACCGCCTGCGCGCGGGCCCGAAAATGAACTGACCTTAGTCCTCCAGTAGCCAGACTTGGCCGGCGCGGGCCAGGCCGGCGACCGCGGCGGCCACGGCGGCGCCCTCCATGTCGGCCAGGTCCTGCTTCAGCGCCGCCAGGCGGGCGCCATCCGTGGCCAGCAACTGGGCCAGCACCCGCCGCTGGTCCGCCGGCAGCTTGGACGGAGCCGGCCCCGGCGCGCGCGCGGCGGGGTGGATTTCCGTGGCGTCGGACAGCACCCGGTCCAGGCCCAGGTTCATGGGCTGGAACGCCTCGCGCTCCCCATCCAGCTGGGTGAACAGCGCCGGAAGGTCGGGCTGGTCCAGCGCGCCGCGCAGCAGGTCCGCCTGCGCCGCCACCTGCCGGCGCGTCGCCGCCCCATCGGCGAAGGCCATGACCTCTTCCCGCAGGGCATCGTTGCTGCCTTCCAGCCGCCCGGCCAAGGTCCGCAGCAGGTCCTTGGCGCGCAGGCCGCCCAGGTTGATGGTCAGGTGGGCGGAATGGCCACCCTCCGCCACCGTGGCCCAGTGGATGTCGCCACGCGGGATGTACAGCACGTCACCGGGGCGCAGCGTGTCCTCCCACTCCACCGGCCCAGCCTCCGCCAGGGTGGCATAGCTGCGGCTGACCAAGGGGTGGGTGGCGCGGAAACCGTGGCAGCGCCAGTGCTTCTCGCCCGAGATCTGCAGGATGATGACGTCGTGGTTATCCCAATGCGGCCCCAGCGCGCCCTCCCGCTGGAAGCTGACATAGGCGTTGGCGCCGCCGCGCACGCGATAGCGCCGTTCCACCGCCGCGATCAGCGCCGCTATGCGCGGGGAAACATGGTGCAGGTGGTTCAACGCCAGGCTGAGGCCCTGGTTGATCTGGTCCTGCAAGGCGGCGGGCTTGAGGAACAGCTGCCCCGCCTTGTTGCGGCCCACCACCGTCTCATAGGGCAGATCCTTGCCGGAGCGGACCAGGCGCAGGCGACCATTGTGCAGGCCCGTCAGGGTGACCTGGGCGTTGATCAGCGACCAGGGCAGCAGCCGGGCGAAGGTGTCCGCCTGGCCGGTGCGCAGGTGCAGGCGCCGCTTTTCCAGGAAGGCCCGGTCCAGTTCCGCCGGATCATGAGGGCGGACCAAAGCCGCCACGCCACCAAGCATATGCCCCCCACTTCCGGGCCATCCCGCCCACTCTCAGGGCGCGGAGGATAGCATCCGGCGCGGCGGACCTGCCACTTTTACGCGCCTTACGGGCGGAGGAAGTGATCCAGCAGCCGAATATGGAGATCCGGGCGTCCCCCGTCCCCTTGGTCGGCACTGCGCAATTGAAGCAGCCGTTCCATCTGGTTCACCGACGCCGCGATCAGCGTGGCCGCCGCCAGGCGGCCCTTGCGGAACAAATCCACCACCACCGGGTCCGGCAGTTCGGCCAGGGCGGACGGCGACAGCGTGTAAAGCCCCCCTACCTCGTGCTCGGCCCCGTTGGGCAAGCGCAGCACTACCTCCAGCGCCCTGACCAGATCCAATTGGACGAAGCCATCGACCATGTCATGGGCGGCGTTAAGGTCGGCCACCAGCCGCTGCAGCCGGACGCGCATCGCTTCGACCGCCGCCGTTGGCGTCCCGTCCGCCCCGAACAGGGGCTGCCCGGGGGCGGCGAAGCGATCGGCGGCCTCGTCGATCAGCAGACCCAGGGCGCTGCTGGCATCCAGGCGGAATCCTTCCGCCATGACCGCTTCGGGCAGATAGGTGCACCGCCACCCGCCCTCCCGCCAATAGAGGTTCCGTGGCTGGTCCAGGCTGAGCAGCGCCACCAGGGTGAACCGGCCGGTCTCGCCATCCTTGGCGAAGCACAACGGGAAGTCCGCGGCCGCGAGGGGAATTTCGGACAAGCCGACCCAGGCGTACCGCAGGGCGCGCGCATCCGCCGTGGGGCGCATTTGGAGGGCCCGATGCCGGGTGGGGTCGAGAGGGCGATACCGCGTCATAGGCGCTGCAGTCCATGTTGGCGTATGGCCCGGATAAGGCTTCTGTGCGGCGGCAGACGGGTCATCGCGTCCGAGCGCTGGGCCGCCGCCCGCGCGAACAGCCGGGCCGCCGCCTTGCGCTCCGGCCCCAGCGTCGGATGCCCGGCATACCGGGTGGGGAAACCCATGCCATGCAGCACATATTGGTAACTGGGCCAGGAAAACACCTCACGATGGCGCGGGAAATCCGCCGCGCACGGTGGATGATGGCGCCACAACTCCAGGCGTTCAGCCAATTCGCCGGGCACCGTGGCGGGATCGAGGTTGTCCCGCCAGAAGGGTTCCTGCCGGCGGGTCAGGATGTAGTGCAGCTTCAGGAACTCGATGACCCGCGCCCAATGGTGATGGAAATCGGCGTTGAACTGCCGGGCGATGTGGTCCATGGCCCGCCGTGTGGCCGGCAGCCGGTCCGCGATCGTGTCCATCGACAGTTCGATCAGCATCAGCGCCGATGCCTCCAGCGGCTCGATGAATCCGGCGGAGAGCCCCACGGCGACACAGTTCCTGATCCAGAAGGTCTCACGGTGGCCGGCATTGATGTCGATGCTGCGCACGGAAAGCGCGTCCGCGCCGGCGCCGGCGTAGGCGCGCAAGGTCGCCTCCGCCTGGTCGGCCGAGGTGTGGGCGCTGGAATAGACATAGCCGACGCCGCGCCGGCTCCACAGACCGATGTCCCAAATCCAGCCGGCGGTCTGGGCCGTCGCCACGGTGTGGCAGGCGATGGGGGCATCCTCGGCGGAATAGGGGATTTGCAGGGCCAGCGCCTTGTCGGCGAACAGGTATTGCCGGCAGCTTTTCAGCGGAACACCGTAGACACGGTCGATCAGCACCCCTTTGAAGCCGGTGCAATCCACGAACAGGTCGCCCTCGATCACCGTTCCATCCGCCAGGCGCAGCGCCTGGATGTCCCCCTCCGCTGTCTGGTCGGCGGCCACGACGTCACCCACGACATGCCGCACGCCCAGCCGGCTCACGGCGTGATCGCGCAGCAGCGTCGCGAACTTGCCCGCGTCCAGGTGATAGGCGTAATTGGCCAGCCCGGCGTATTCGGGATGGGTGATGGCCTTGGGCGCCAAGCCCGCATCGCACAGCGCGCCTTGGAAATCGACGCTGTGGGCGAAGTCCTCACCCGCCGGCCCCGCCGCGGCCCGTTCCTGCCAATGGGGCGACAGGTTCACCTCGCCCGCCCCCACCGGGGGATTCAGGGGATGGTAATAGGCGTCGTCGCCCCCCCACGTCCAACCGACGAACCGGGCGCCCTGCTTGAACACGGCGTCGGCGCTGCGGATGAAATCCGTCTCCGACAGCCGGATCTTCGCCAGGGTGTTGCGCATGGTGGGCCAGGTGCCCTCACCGACGCCGATCGACGGCTCCGTCGGCGACTCCACCAGCACCACCGCGACCCTGTCGAGCTCAGGCCCCCCTTCGGGATCGGCATTGCGGGCGGCGATACGGGCGGCGGCGATCCACCCGGCACTGCCGCCCCCGACGACGACGACGCGACGGATCGCATGGTTCTCGCTTTTCCCGGATGGGGCTTCGGCCATGGCCTCCCTCATTCTTGGCCATCCTCTTTTGGGTCGGGCGGTGGCGGGCGCGTACAGGCCCGCCACCATTCCCGGGTCACCGCCGGCTGGACGGCGCCCCCATGCTGGATTTGTAGCTTCCGTAATTGACCAGGGAAACCTCGCCCAGTCCGCCCGGCCCCTCTTCCGTCTTCCAGACGGCGATGTCGATGGTGTTGTCGCCCTGGGGCAGCAGCACGCCGTTGGGGATGGGGAAGCTGTGCTGCGGTCCGATATCGGAAACGTACTGGCCCATCTGCCACCCGTTCACGAACAACAGCGCCCGGTAGTGCCGGCCCGGCGGATCGCGGAACTCCACGCCCAGCGAGGTGTCCTGGTCCTTGGGCAGGGACAGCGCCACATGGGTGCGATACCAGGTGACGCCCGGCGGCGCCTGCTCGCCGACCGGCAGGGTGACGGGCTTGCCCTGCGGCAGAGCGCCGGGCTTCAGATGCCAGCCCTCACGCTCGCCGAACAGGCCGCCCTCGTTATAGGGGCCGCGTACCGGGTCCATCGCCGCCTCACCCCCGGCATGGCCCTGGATGCGCCAGGAAATGGCATGGTCGGGGGCGCCCAAGGCCGAGGCGTAGGCGATGCCCCGGCCGGTCCGGTTCTCGTTGCGGCTCTGATAGTCCTCCTCATGCCCCATGTTGACGGTCAAGACGGAGACGACGTTGTCGCCCTTTTCAATCCAGCCTTGGGGGAAGGGGAAGGTACCGTCGTCCCCGCGCTGCACGCTGCCCAGGAAGTGCCCGTTCAGCCAGGCGGAGAAGGCGCCGCCGGTGGCCCCGCTCAACACCCGCAGGCGCACACCGCGCGGCACGTCGGCACCCGCGCCGGAGAAATGGCCCCGGTACCAGGTGTTGCCGGTGTGGAAGCCGTAATCATCGGCCAACAGCACGGGGTGGGACAGCGGGTTGGTGATGCTGTTGGACGTCGTCAGGTCCGCGACACGCCAGGCATGGTCATCAAAGCCGGGCGCGATTTCCGGCGCGCCGTCGCGCGCCTGCCAGTCCTTGAGCGCCGGCAGGGTCACGGGCGCCGGCGTCGGCAAGGTCACCGCCAAGGCGCCATCCTCCGCACCGGACGGCGTGACCGGGACCGACGCCCCGTTCCAGGTGACGGCGGTGACCCCGGGGCCGAAGACGACGGCATCCTTGTCCGTGTCGGAATCACCGGCCAGCGCCAGGGTCTTGCCGGTGACCGTGGCCGAGCGCAGCAGGTGCGCCCCGGCCATCAGCACGGGGCCAGCGGCGGTTTCGGTCCGCCAAATCCGTTCCGTGGCCTGACGATCCGCCAGCAGGACGACCAGCGGCCGCTCCCCGCCGGTGACCACCACCTCCGCCAAGCCGTCATGGGTGTAGTCCAAGGACAGGTGGCCGTCCTTGAGGTCGCTGTGGACCGCGCCGCGCACGACCCGCACCTGGGCGTTGGCGGGGACGCGGAAGCTGGTCTCGCCTGCGGTTCCCCGGTCCCCGTACAGGACCACGAAGTCGCGCCCGCCGATGGTGGCGGCGGTCATGACCTCCGACGTGGAATAGCGCAGGTGCTGGGCGCCGAAGGGATATCCCACGACGATCATCTTCGCCTGGCGCCCATTGATGGCCAGGGCGGTACCCGCCTTCTGCGGAAGGGTGATGGCTTGCCCATCCACGGTCACGGAGAAGCGCGCCGACGACTGGGCGGTGGAGGTCGAGTCCGCATGCCGGATCAGATGGAATTGCGTCCCCGTCTCGGGATTGACGCGGGCGATGTCGATCAGGCCGCGGTCATCCAGCCAGGCCGACGGCATGGGGTCCGTCCGCATCAGGGGTGCCGTCGTCGTCACGAAATAGCCGATGCGCTTATCCTCGTAATACTTCCCTTCGAACTGGCGGGCTTCGGTGATGGCGGCGCCATAGTCGTAGGACGTGTAGTTCTGGGGAATGGCCTGCCATCCCCAGGAGGTGCCACCGTACAGCATGTAGAAGTTCTGGCCGGTGGCGCCGGCCGCGATATTGGACTTGTAGAAGACGTTGGCGAAGCTGTCGTTGATCAGTTCCGCGCACTTGCCGTAGCCGGGCCCGCCCCAGGGATCGAACGCCCCGCCCTGGAACTCGGCGGTGAACAGGGGCTCCCCCTCCTTGCGGCTGCGCGCCATGTCGGGCGCGGGCTTCCAGACTGAGGGGTTGGAGCAGTCGAAGCCCTGGGGATAGAAATCCCAGCCGCTGACCTCCATGGCGCCCTTGCCCTCAACATAGGCGCCGTCATGGTTGCCCAGCAGGGGTACCTGGATGCCATCGGCCCGGGCCTTCTGCTTCAGATGCTCCATATAGGTGCGGCTGTCGTCGCCATTCAGGTAATATTCGTTTTCAACCTGATAGCCGATGACCGTGCCGCCGCCGTCGACCAATTGATGGCGGGCGATGATGCGGTCGACCTGGGTCAGCCATTCGTCGGCATAGCGCAGGTACTCCGGATCGGCGCTGCGGTTGTTCAGCTTCTTCGTCGTCAGCCACAGGGGCAGGCCGCCGCTGTCGACCTCGGCATTGATGTAGGGGCTGGGGCGGGCGATGACGTACATGCCGGCATCGCGGGCGGCGTCGAGCATGCGGTCGATGTCGCGGATGCCGGTGAAGTCGTAAACGCCCTCACGCGGGGAGTGATAGCCCCAGGAGAAGTAGATCGACACCGTGTTGAAGCCGGCCGCCTTCATCTTTTGCAGGACATCGGACCACAGGGCCGGGCTGGGCAGGCGGAACGGATGGAATTCGCCGGACCAGAGATAGACGCGCTTTCCATCGATGAGGAAGCTGTGGGAATCGAACGTCACCTCATGCGACGGCGCGGGCGCCGCCGTCGCCTGCGGCCCGGCGGCCCACGCCCCCACCAGAGCCAGGGCGGCGACCCGATTGAACCATCCCCGTCGTTCGGCCTTCAAACGGCGTTTCACAGCAAGTTCCTCCGATCATTATGACTGGTTGGCGATCCCGACGACCACGGAAGCGCCGAAGGGTGGCGGCGGGATGACCGCCACCACCCAGGCAAGGCTTGAAAAATCCTCAGAATTTGTAGCGGACGCCGATATCGTAGCGCGCGCCATAGTCGTACCAACCGCGCAACTGGTTGGAGTAGCGGGCGGTCGTCACGTATTTCTCATCGGTGATGTTCGTCCCTTCGAACAGGATCTGCACACCATCCATGATCTCGTACGAGATGCTGGTGTCCACCTGGCCGTAAGGCATCACGAACAGCGGCTCGCCGCCATATCCTTGGGAAATCGATGACAGGAAGCCGCCGCGGTGGTTGTAGGCGATGCGGGCGGACAGTCCATATTTCTCATAGAACAGCGTGGCGTTCTGCGAATTGCTGAGGCCGACGATGGCGAACCGCACATTGGGCGACATGTTGCCGAACGTGCGGTCGGTGGTCACGAAGGTGGCGTTGAGCTGAACGCCAAAGCCGTCGAAGGGATGGGGCATCCAGTCGAAGGTGTGAACCAGGTTCACCTCCGCCCCCTGCACGTTCACATTGCCCAGGTTGTGCGGCCGCGCGGCGGCGAAGCTGGCCGTATGGGGCCCGGTGATGAAGCCGCCCACCGGCAGGTTGCCGGAATTGGCGATGGTGACGGTCTCGGTCTCGATGGTCGTGACGATGTAGTCCTTGATGTCCTTGTTGAACAAGGCGCCGGACAGCATGGTCGTCTGGGTCGGATACCATTCCACCGAGATATCGAAGTTGGTGGACTTGTAGGGCTTCAGGTCCGGATTGCCGCCGCTCAGCTCCATATCCGCGGGGCGGAGCACGTCATAGGACGTGACCGGGCGCAGATCCCCCAGGTTGGGGCGGGTCAGGGTCTGCGAACCCGCCAGGCGCACCACCGTGTCCGACGTGGGCTTGATCGTCAGGTTGAAGTCCGGAAGGAAGGAATAATAGCGATGGCTGGCCGAGACGGGTACGTACTGGCCGTTGTTCTGGTAGACGGCGTTGTAGATGGTGGGATCGTTGGTGACCGGCAGGAGATCGACCAGAGCCCGTGACTGGGAACCGGCGCTCATGTCCGTGACCACATAGCGGGCGCCCAGGTTCAGCAGCCAGTCGACACCATAGAGCTTGCCCTTGAAATCGGTCTCGGCATAGGCCGCGTAGACCTTTTCCTGGACGAAGTCGGCGGGATTGGCCACGGAATTGAACCCGTTGCCCTGCGACTGCGATTGCAGGTTGGCGGCGGAGGTTCCGGGGGCCAGGTTCTGGGCGGCATCCAGCGCCGAAAGTGCCGCCGGGCTGCTGAGGTAGGCCAAATAGGCGTTGGGATCGTATGCCAGGAACGACGTCGGCAGGTTGCCGCCGAGGCCCTTGACGGTGAAGGTGGACAACAGCGACGACGGCGTCAGGGTGGGATAGCCGCAGTAGAGGCAATTGACGTTCAACGTGCCGGCACTGAACGTGGTGCGCTTGCGGTCGGTGTAGCCGAAGCCCCCGCGCAGGGCGTGGAACAGGCCGTAGTCCGGGGTCCAGTCGAGGTCGAGCTTGGTTTCGGTGACCCGGTCGACCACGTCACTGCCGGAACGCTGCGCCAGGTGGGTGTAGGCGCCATTGGTGTTGGTGGTGGCGCCCGGCGTGAAGCCGAAAACCGAGGGTAATTCGCCCACCGGCCCCTCGGTGAAGCTGTAGGTCGTGGGCACGCCGGTCACGGTGAAGAAGCTCTTACCCGCGCCATCGTTGTGCGCCCGCGACGCCGTCGCATCCAGAACCACATGCAGCGTGTCGGTGGCCTGCCAATCGGCGTTGAGGCCGCCTTCATAGGTGGAGGTGTCGCGCAGACTCGACTGGTTGATCATGTCGGCATGACCAGAGGTGGTCAGCGACGTGACGGTGCGATTGGAATTGATGGTGGCGGCGGTGTACTGGGACGGTTCGAACCACAAGCCCAGCGACTTGTTGTCGGCGTCATCCTTGAAATGGTCATACAGGCCGTCGACCGTGATGGTCAGGTCGCTGTTGGGCTTGAACTGGCCGACCAGGGTGGCGCCCAGCCGCTCACGATGGTCCAGGGAATTGTTGACGTTGATGTTTCGCGGCGCATAGACGTCCTGATACAGCGGGGCGGACGAAGGTCCGACGGCGACGTTGGGCAGATAGCCGTCGCTGGTCACGCTGTTGATGGACGGGCTGCGCTTTTGATAGGACACCGAGGCCAGCACGCCCAGCTTGTCCTGGGCGAAGGTGTCGCTGAGCAGGGCGAACGCCTGCGGTTGCTTGTCATCCCCCGCCGTCTCGAAATTCTCTTTGAGCGCGACGACGCCGTGGGGCCCCGGCAGGTCGAAGGGCCGGGCCGTATGCAAGTTGATGGTGGCGCCAATGGCGCCCTCCTGGACACGGGCGACGGAGGTTTTGTAGGTGTCGGCCCCGCTGATCAATTCAGCCGGCAGCAGGTCGAAGGAGAAATCCCGCCCATAACTGTCATTGGCCAAGGTGCGGCCATTGAACAGCACGGTATTGAACTGCGGACCCAGTCCACGCACCGTGACTTTCTGGCCTTCGCCGCTGCTGCGGTCGATGGAAATGCCGGGCACGCGCTGCAGGGACTCAGCCACGTTGGCGTCGGGGAACTTGCCCAAATCCTCCTGGGCGATGGAATCCATGATCAGGTCGGCATCCCGCTTGCGCTCCGCGGCACTGGCGATGCTCTTGCGAATGCCGGAAACCACGATCTCCTGCATGTCGCTGCCATCATCGGCGCTGGCGCCCGGACCAACTTCCGCGGCGCGGCCCCCGGCGCCCGTCGCCATGAACGCGACACCGATGGCGACAGCGCAAACTGACTTATAAAGCCCTTCCTTACGGCTCCGGCGCTGAATTTTATTCATAGCCACTTCTTACCCTCCCTATTATTTTAAAATTCTTGAATAGAAGGCAGCACAAATTCATGTCGTTTATGGAATTTCCACAAACGATACCGTTATCGTAGGTGTCAGAGACCTCTACGAAGCAGTCCTTACCAGCGTCATGAAAAGCCCATTCGGCCTTTCATTCCCGAAGATCGAAAACCTGACTGAGGGAAATACCTGGCCAGAAGGCCATCAGCCCGGCCGAAAGCGGCTGACCATCCGAAATGGGTCCGACATCACACTGAAAGCCACCAGGCCTTTTAATGCCATTTGTCGACATGGCATTTCCCTCCCCGCTCGTCGCCGAATTTGAGTCATGCGGCTTGTTCGTAATCTTACTTATATGATTAATGGCCCGACGGCGCAATACCCTTTGGGGGCATTATCGCGATCATAAACACTAATGCGTTGAAACTTCGCGACTATCGCGCGATTCGGCCCTGCTGGCGAAGCGTTCCGATGGCAAACCATTGAGGGATGCGGCAGGGCTGCCGAACGGAGCCCAAGGGCTCCGGCCGTCTGGCAATGGGCCCCAGACGGGCCGTCAAACGGGAGCCGGAGCCGTCACTTCGGCCCTTCGCCACCGGGGGAAGCCCCACCGCCGGCCTTGCCCGGTCCCTTCCGGGGCGTGGGCTTGGCCTCCGGCTTGCCGTCCTCATCCGTGGGGGAGAGGAAGAACAGGTTGCGCAGGAAGCCAGGCGCCAGCACGGCCAGCGGATTCACCGACACATCCAGGTCATCCAGCGGGCCCTTCACCCGATAGGTCGCCGACAGCAGCCCCTGCCCTTCCCCACCCGTCAGCAGGTCGCCCACGATGGGGATGGCCCCCAGCAGCTTGTTCAGGGTGCTGAAGGGCACGATGGTGCCCTGGAGGTCGGCCATGCTCTTGCTGAGGTTGATCTCACCTTCCATGGTCAGGCCGATGGCGGCGCCCGAGGTGCGCACGTCGTGGAAGGTGACGCCGGTCTCAGTCCAATGGAAGCCGCCCTCCAGCTTGCTGAAGGTGATGGGGGCGCCGCTCATGAAGTCGGAAAAGCCCTGGAAACTGGCGGCGGAAAGCAGGCGCGCCATCACCGGCGCCTCCACCACCTGGTAATCGGTGACGTCCAGGGTGCCGTCCACCACCTCGTGCGGGTCGCCGGGCAGGCTATGGCCCTTGACCACCAGCTTGCCCCCCCGCAGGTGGTCCAGCACGTCCAGCTGTTGCAGGGCGGCACCGGCGTCGTCGGAGGTGATGGTGAGGGCCATGGCATTGCCATCGGGCACATAGCGCAGGGACAGATGGCCGGCGTTGTCCTTGCCGACGCGGCTGTCCAGCACGACGGAGCGCCAGGCGCGACCCCGGCGGGCGAACTGGCCCTTGCTGGCGCCGATCTCACGCCCGCCGTTGGCCGTCACCACCTTGTCGAAGTTGAAGTCGATATCCAGCGGCGGGCGGGCATCCAGCGCCTTCAGCTCCGCATCGGTCGGCGCCCGGGGCGAACCGCCGGCATTGCCCCCGCCGCCATTGCCCCCGCCACTGGCGGAGCGGCGGAATGGCCGGGCGTCCAGCGAGGGGCCGGCCGCCTTGATCCTCATGCCGCCGGCATCATCCATGTCCACCGTCATGGCGGCGTCGGTGCGCCCCTGGCGATAGCGGTCGACCGCGATGTGGCGGATGGAAAAGTCGTGCTTCAAGTCCAGGCTGCCCGACGCCTCCATCCCGTCCGACTTCAGCTGGATGCGGGTGACATGCAGGGGGCGCCCTTGGTCGAACCCCACCTCGACGTGCGCCGACGCCGGCGTGCCCGGCACCTTGCGCCAATCCATCAGCGAGACGGCGAGCGCGGACTGGGTCAGGTCCAGGTCCGCCAAGATGGATTCGGCGTGCTGGGCGTCACGGGTGTAGACCATGCTGACCCCCATGGGCCCCCGCACCCAATCGGGAAAGTCCAGATGGAACAACTGGCGGTCGCGGTCGGTGGCCGTGGCCTGCAGGGCGACACGGGTGCCGATGGGCGCCTCTTCCGGGAAGTTCTCACGCCACAGGATGCGGGCCGGCATGCCGTTCAGCCGGGCGGTGCCGTTGGTGTCCATGCCCTTGTTGTCCAGCACCAGGGTCAGGTCGCCCTCGGACGCCTTGATGTCGGCCACGATATTGTCGGCCGCCACGTTCTTCAGGTGCGCCTGAACGCCCAGTTTCACCTGGTCCATCTTGAGGGTGGCGACCAAGGGGAAATCGAAGCGCAGGGTCATGTCGGCGGTGCCGGCCACGGCGGACGGCACAAGGCCCACCTTCTTGGCATAGCCCAGCGGCGGGGTGTCGATCACCGTGAGAGCGGAGGAGATGGGGCCGCTGACGGGCAGCGTCATTTCCATCTTCTGCGCCGTCTTGTCCAGGCCGGTGATGTCCAGGCGCGACGTGCCTAGGGCAAGGTCCAGCAGCCGGCCCTGAGTCAGCTCGATGCCCAGGTGGCCGCCGTCGAAGGTGGCGGTGCCGCCCACATCCTTCACCTTGGGCAAACCGTCCATATAGTTCACGGTCGCGCCGGAAAAGGCGAAGGTCGCGGCCATGCGGGTGGGAACCAGGTCCGACAGGCCGGCCGGCGCGCTGCCTTCCAGCGTGAAGGCGACCTTGTCGAAGGCGCCATCCGACAGGTTCTGCAGAATCCAGGCGCGCGGCTTGGGCAGGGCATCCAGGGGCCACAGGGCGTCCAGCGCGTTCAGCGGCACGGCCTTGACCTCGGCGTTCAGCCCCACCCGGTAACTGCCGTCATCGCGCTTCGCGGCCTTGCCCGTCAACGCGACGGTGGAACCTGGTGATGCGCCGTTGGGCGCCGCGCCGCTGGTGGCCCCCCCGTTGGTCGCCGGCAAGGTCAGGTTCAGATGGTTGAGGGTCAGCCCCTCCGGCTCCAGCCGGGCCTGGAGGTCCAGGTTCGCCACGGCCAGCGGCGCCTTCAGCCGGCCAGGCAGGGTGACGGTGCCCGCCGTGCCGCTGAGCGCCACGTCGAAGATGCGGGGAGAGAAGTCGGCGGCGAGTTCCAGGGTGATCGTGCCGGCCAAGGGCATGTCGATGCCGCCTACGGCCGCCAGCACGCCGTCCGACGCGCGGGTGATATGGGCCAGGTCGGCCGGGCTGACACCGGTGAAGCGGCCCACGGCGCTGATGGTGCCGTCGGCCAGGCGATAGCCCAGGTCGGCCGCCAGCTGGGTCATGTGCCCACCCAAATCCACCGTGAGCTGGGCGTTGCCGGTGATGCCCTGGCGATCGCGTGTGAGCATGATGTCGGCGCGCGGGGCCGACCACACCAGGCCCAGCTGCCGGTTGTCCACCGACAGCCGCGCCTCCGACACCACCAGCTTGGTCAAGGCGCCGAGGGGTTCCAAGGGGTCGGGCGGCCGCTTCAGGGCCGCGATCAGGTCGGCCATGACGTCGTTGCCGTCGTCGGTGTCGTCATCCGACAACAGCGCCAGACGGAAACGGCCATCAACCTCGCGGATGGCGTTCAGGCGGGGGCGGACCAGCACGATGCGGGTGGGCGCCAGGCGGCCGTGCAGCAGGGCCGGCACCGACAGCGCGATGCGGAATTCGGGCAATGTCGCCACCGTGGCGCCGCCCGTGCCGGTCAGCACCACGTCATCGGCCATGATTTCCACCGTGGCGCCCTTGGCCGCCTTGGCCAAGGCCACCTTGTGGACCGAGATATGGACGGTGCCACCCTCGTTCACCGCCTGCTCAAGATAGGGCGCGAACCACGAGATGGGCATGGGCCCGCGGCTGAGGCGCCAGGATAACAGGCCGGCGGTCAGCAGCACCACCAGCAGCAGGCCGGCCGCCAGTTCCAGGATCACCAGGGCCGTGTGTCCCACGACGCCGCGCCGCTTGCGCGGAGGCCGGGGTGCCTTGCATGCCGGATCGGGCACCTCCGGCGGGCGCCGGCCGGGCACCCGCAGCCCCACAGGCTCCGTCCCGACTGGCATCCCAGTCGGGGCGCCGGCGGGCGCCTCGGCGGGGGGAAGGGGCGGCGTGGGACGAGGCAAAGGTTCAGACTTCCAGCATGGCTTGACCCGGTCGGCGGCCCGCGGGCACTCTGCCCCCCGTGACCCTTCCAACCGCGAACGGCGAACAGCGAACGGGCCCCGCCCGCCACCACCGTCCCGCCCAGCAACATAGGGCGCGATGGACGGGTTACACGGGGGCAAGGTCCGATTCCTGGCATAGCCCGGCCAGACATCCATGTTCAATGCGAAATCCCTACCCCAGGCGGCAGATATCGAACTTCTAGCCCGCGGGCTGGAGTCCTGGCACCGCCGGGCGGAGGAATCCGGCGATCCGGAGCTGACGGAATTCGCCAGCACCTACGCGGCGGACGAGGCGGGCGGGGCCCTGTTGCGGGCCATCCTGGGCAACAGCCCCTTCCTGGGCCAGGCCCTGCTGAAGGAACAGGCGTTCTTCCGGCAGGTGGCCACGCACGGCTTCGACGCCGCCTTCATGGAGATGCTGGAGGGGCTTTGGGGGGATGCGGGGGGCGCCACCACCACGGACCGCCTGATGAAGGCGTTGCGCGTGGCCAAGCGCCGCGCCGCCCTGCTGATCGCCGCCGCCGACATCGCGGAGGCGTGGACGCTGGAGCAGGTGACCGGCGCGCTCAGCCAACTGGCGGAAACGGCGTTGCGGCTGACGGCGCGCCACCTGCTGCGCCAACTGGCGGCCAAGGGCGAAATCCGCCTGCCCGACGCGGAGAACGACCCCGAGGCCGGCAGCGGCCTGATCGTGCTGGCCATGGGCAAGTTCGGGGCGCTGGAACTGAACTATTCCAGCGATATCGACCTGATCGTCCTCTATGACGACGGCGTGGTCCAGGCCCGCGACCCGGATGAGATGACCCGCACCTTCGTGCGGCTGGCGCGCGAGCTGGTGCGCATCATGGAGGAGCGGACGGTGGACGGGTATGTCTTCCGCACCGACCTGCGCCTGCGCCCCGACCCCGGCGCCACCCCGCTGGCCGTCTCCGTCTCCGCCGCCGAGGCCTATTACGGCAGCCTGGGCCAGAACTGGGAGCGCGCGGCCATGATCAAGGCGCGCCCCGTGGCCGGCGACCGCAAGGCCGGCCAGGACTTCATGGGCCTGATCCGCCACTTCGTCTGGCGCCGCAGCCTGGACTTCGCCGCCATCCAGGACATCCATTCCATCAAGCGCCAGATCGGCGCCCACAAGGGCCATCGCGACAAGGCGGTGAACGGCCACGACATCAAGCTGGGCCGCGGCGGCATCCGCGAGATCGAGTTTTTCGCCCAGACCCAGCAGCTGATCTATGGCGGGCGCGACGCCCATCTGCGCATCCCCGCCACCATGATGGCGCTGGACGCCCTGGTGGCGGCCGGGCGGGTCAGCGACGCCGCGGCGGAGGATTTGAAGGCGGCTTATCGCTTCCTGCGCCGGGTGGAGCATCGGGTGCAGATGGTGGACGACCAGCAAACCCACAAGCTGCCGGTGGACGACGCCGGCGTGGCCGCCATCGCCACCTTCCTGGGCTATGCCGATGCCGACCGCTTCCGCACCGAGCTGCTGGCCACCCTGGGCCGGGTGGAGGACCGCTACGCCGCCCTGTTCGAGGAGGCGCCGCCCCTGTCCGGCCCCGGCAACCTGGTCTTCACCGGAACGGAGGACGACCCCGAGACCATCACCACCCTGCGGTCCCTGGGCTTTCAGAACCCGTCGGCCGTGGCAGGGCAAATCCGCGCCTGGCACCACGGCCGCTATCGCGCCACGCGAAGCACCCGGGCGCGGGAGCTGCTGACGGAGCTGGTGCCCAGCCTGCTGGCGGCCTTGGGCGGCACGGCCCAGCCGGACCAGGCCTTCCTGAAGTTCGATGAATTCCTGAACCGCCTGCCCGCCGGGGTGCAGCTGTTCAGCCTGTTCTACGCCAACCCCAAGCTGCTGGAGCTGGTGGCCCTGATCATGGGCACAGCGCCCCGCCTGGCCGACAGCCTGTCCCGCCGCCCATCGCAATTGGATGCCGTGCTGACGCCCGGCTTCTTCGACCATCTGCCGGACGCCCAGGAATTGCGCGAGGGGATGTCCCGCCTGCTGGCCGATGCACGCCACTTCGAAGAGGTGCTGGATCTGACGCGGCGCTGGACCAGCGACCAGCGCCTGCGCGCCGGCATCCAGATCCTGCGCCACCTGACCGATGGCGACCAGTGCGGCCCCTTCCTGACCGAGGTGGCGGAAACCGCCCTGGCCGTCCTGCATGAACGGGTGGAGGCGGAATACAGGCCCCGGCACGGCTGTTTCGCATCCGGAATAGATGGGGGAGCGGGCATGGCCATCCTGGGCATGGGCCGCCTGGGCGCCGGCTCACTGTCCCTGGGGTCGGACCTGGACCTGATCACGGTCTATCAGGTGCCGGAGGGGGCGGACCAGTCGGACGGGCCCAAGCCGCTGTCGCCCAGCGAGTATTACATCCGCCTGACCCAGCGCCTGATCAACGCCATCACCGCCCCCACGGCGGAGGGCGCGCTGTACGAGGTGGATATGCGGCTGCGCCCCTCGGGCAACAAGGGGCCCCTGGCCGTCAGCCTGGACGCCTTCATCCGGTACCAGCAGGAAAGCGCCTGGACCTGGGAACATATGGCGCTGACCCGCGCCCGGGTGCTGACCGGCCCGGCGGCCCTGCGGACACAACTGACCGAAGCCATCCGCGCCGTGCTGGTGCAACGGCGCGATCCGGACAAGCTGCTGGCCGATGTGGCCGACATGCGCGCCCGCATGGACCGGGAGCATCACACCAAGGACCCCTGGTCGGTGAAGCATGTGCGCGGCGGCATGGTCGACATCCAGTTCCTGGTGCAGTACCTGACCCTGCGCCACGCCGCTGACCATCCGGACATCCTGGACCCCAACACCACCGGCGCCCTGGCCCGCCTGCGCGACGCCGGGCTGCTGGACGCGGCGGACGCCGACGCCCTGATCGACATCCACCGCCTGTGGCGCCGGGTGCAGGCCTTCCTGCGCCTGACGGTGGCGGGCGAGGTCAAGGTGGCGGAGGCGGCCCCCGCCCTGCGCCTGGCCCTGGCGGAAGCCGTGAGCGACGGCCTTGACTTCGACACGGCGGAGGCAAAGATCCGGGCCGCGGCGGCCCAGGCCCATGCCCTGTTCCAGAAGGTGGTGGAGGAACCCGCCGCCCGCCTGTCGGCACCGGCCCCTTGATCCAACCGACAGGCTGGAGCGTATCTGCTCCCGTCGCAAACCTTGGCCCGAACCCAGGCCCGAACCCAGGAAGGAAAAGCACCATGGCCGTTGAGGTCGGAACCCCCGCCCCGGATTTCACCATGCCCACCGATGGTGGCGGCAGCGTCACCCTGTCGTCCCTGAAAGGCCGTCCGGTGGTGCTGTACTTCTACCCCAAGGACGACACCAGCGGCTGCACGGCCGAAGCCTGCGGCTTCGGCGAATCCCTGCCCCATTTCGAGAAGGTGGACGCCACCATCATCGGCGTGTCCAAGGACAGCGTGGCCAGCCACGACAAGTTCAAGAAGAAGTACAACCTGCCCTTCACCCTGGCGTCCGACGCCGACAGCGACGTGTGTGAGCGCTATGGCGTTTGGGTGGAAAAGAACATGTACGGCCGCACCTATTTCGGCATCGAGCGCGCCACCTTCCTGATCGACAAGGACGGCCAGGTGGCCAAGGTATGGCGCAAGGTCAAGGTGCCCGGCCATGTCGACGCCGTGCTGGCGGCGGTGCAGGCGCTGTAAGCCGGGTAAGGCGGCGGGCCGGACACGCCCGCCGCTGGTCATTGGTGCCCCGTCCTCAAAGCGGCGCCCAGGGATCGTAGGTGCCGAAGCTCCAACTGTTCCCTTCCGGATCGCGGGCGTGGTAGCCGCGGCCGGGATAGCCTTCATTGTCGTGCGGCGGGGTCACGATCTCCGCCCCGGCGGCGCGGGCGCGGTCGTGGTGGGCGTCCAGGTGGTCGACGACGATGTAGACGCAGGCTGTGACGCCCCCGGCCTCCGCCGCCGTTTTCCAGCGATAGGCATCGGTGGTTGGCCCAGGCCGGGCGGATCCCAGCATGACCATGCCATCGCCCAACGTCAGCTGGGCGTGGTGGATGAGGTTGGGGTCCTGGTCGTCGGCGTAAACGGCGTGGCGCCGGAAGCCGAAGGCGGCGCACAGGAAGTCGATGGCGGCCGGCGCATTCTGATAACGCAGGCAGGGGATCAGGGGGTGAGTGGGCATGGGGCTCGGTCTCCTGTCAGGCGGCGACGATGCCGCTGCCCCGACCCTAGGGCCGGACGGGGCGGCCTGGATTGGATCTAAATAACCTCCCCCATTCAGGCCTCCACCAGGCCGCCGCCGTCCGGAAGGGACTGGGCGAGGTACTGCCCCGGCGTCAGCCTGGCGAACTCCCGAAATTCCCGGATCATGTGCGACTGGTCGCAATAGCCGGCGTCGATGGCGATGCCGGCCCAGCCGCCGCTGCCCTCATCCAGCGGCCCGGCCCCCAGCCGCTTGGTCAGCGCCTCGAACCGCAGCAGGCGGCGGTAGGTGCGCGGGCCCACGCCCAGCGCGTCCTTCACACGGGCGGCGAGGTGCTTGGCGCTCCACCCGATCTCGCGCGCGACGTCGGCGATGTCCAGGTCGGGCCGGTCGCGCAGCAGGGCCAGCGCGTGCATCTGCGCCCGCGGCAGGCCCGGCAGGGCGGCGAAGCGGCGGGTCAGCGCCTCATCCAGGATGGCCATGCGTCCGGCCCCGTCCGGCGCCTCCGCCAACGCCTGGCCCAGCCGCCCCCCCGCCGGGCCCAGCACGGCATCCAGGGGCACCACGCGGTCCACCACCTCCGTCAAGGGGCATCCCAGCAGGCGCCGCAGGCTGGAGAGCGGCAGGAACACATGCATCCCCGCCTGGGTGCCGCCCGACCGGGACAGCGCCGGCGCCAGATGGGCGCCGGCCACGAAGCCCTCCCCGGCGCGCACGGTGATCGGTCGCCCGTCGCCGCCGACGATGCCGATCGGTTCCGCCAGATTGACGATCAGGACGGCCTGGGCGTGGGGCAGTTCCCGGCGGGTGGTGAAGCTGGTGCGTTCGCGGTAATCGGCATAACCGCCCAGCAGGCCGGACAGGGCCGGCGGCGGCGCCAGATTGGCCACATGCCAAGCGTCCCGCGGGCCGTCATGGCGGCGAACAGACACGAGGCGGGAGGATGGGACGGTCATGGGCGGCCCCTGACGGCGCGGCTGACCGTGAGATTGACACAGATCGGACCGGCTGGGGAGGCCCGTGGGCGCCTACTTCAACGGATAGTCGAACACGGCATAGTGCCCGCCATGGTCGAACCGCCGGTTGGGCATGTCGGGGCGGTGGTTCACGCCGGTGTAATGGCCGATCAGCGACCGCCGTTCCACCCCCGGGCGGTTCGGGGCCGAGCCCCGGTGCATCAACCGGCCGTGCCAGATCAGCACGTCGCCCTTTTCCCCCAGGAAGCGGCGCGTCTCCACCCCCTGGGCCGCGATCTCCGCCTCAATGGCGGGCGTGACGTAGCGTTGCGTCAAGTGCGGCCAGGAGGCGCTGCCAGTGGTGCCAGTGACGCGGTCGCGTTCCGCCGCGGTCATGAACTGCCGCACCCTTTCCCCCTGCAGCAAGGGCCAGCGGTGGGAGCCCGGAACGTATTCGAACGGCCCGGAATCGGGATCGATGCGGTCCAGGGCGATCCACACGGCGGCGTACCAGCCGTTGACGAAGGGCGGGCTGAGATATTCGTCCTGGTGCCAGTTGCGCTCGGTCGAGGCCCAGCCGGTGAGGTTCAGATGCAGCATCATCTCCTCCCCGATCAGGCTGTTCATGATGGCCATCAGCGGCGGGTGCAGGCAGATGCGCCGCAACTCCTCCACCTGCATGTAGGGGGTGGGGGTGATCCAGCCCAGCGCCCGGTCCACCTGCTCGCGCCGCTTGATGTAGGGATCCAGCAAGTCGTCGCCCAGGAAGCCCTTGAGCAGGACGACACCCTCGCGCCGCCACTGCCGCTGTTCAGGGGTCAGCGTGGCCTCATCCACCACCGGCTGGTCCAGGGGCGGCAGGCCCTGAGGATCGGGATGGTCACTCAGCATGGAAAAGCTGATGCCGCCGCTGGCGTCCGGCGGCGTGCCGTAGCACAGGGCGCCCAGGGGCGGCCGGTCACCCAGCGTGCGGGCCAAGGCCAGCAGCGCGGGCGCCAACGCCTGGGCGTCCGGCACCTCCTCCGCCTCGGCCACGAACAGCCAGTAGACAGGGCCGCAGCCGTTGGGGAAGGGTGGGACGGTGACGCGGTCACAGCGCAGATCGCCGTCGAACAGGCCATCCGGGGTGCGCGACACCAGCGGCCCCTGGCGCGCCTGGCCCGTCGCCTCGTCGACCAGCAGGGCGTGCAGCTTCCGCTCCGGCCGGCCGGCTCGGATATCGCCCGGCACCTCCACGACCTCCAGGTTGGCCACCCGCGTCACCACCCGCTCCACGATCAGCAGCGGCGGAAGCGACGGCGCCGGTGGCGGAGCGACGGGTGGGGCAGCCGGCCGGCGGCCGAGGAGGCGGGACAGGAAGGTCATGGGAAAAGCCGGCTCATCAGAGGAAGAGGGTCACAGCAGGGGCGTGTGGAACACGGCGTAGTGTCCGCCGCCCTCGAACCGGCGCTCCGGCATGTCGGGACGATGGTTCACGCCGGTATAGTGCGCGATCAGGGACCGCCGCTCTAGACCCTGCTGCCGCGCGGGGGAGCCGCGATGCATCAGGCGGCCGTGCCAGATCAGCACGTCGCCCTTTTCCGCCAGGAAGGCCCGCTTTTCGACGCCGCGCCTGGCGATCTCCGCCTCCACGATGGGGGCGACATAGGATTGGGTGATGCTGGGCCAGGCGTCATAGCCGCTGTCGGTGACCGCGCTGAGGCGCCGTTCGTCGCCGGTCATGAACTGGCGCACCTTGTCGCCGCGCAGCAAGGGCCAGCGGTGCGAACCGGGGATGTATTCGAAGGGACCGGCATCAGGGTGGATGCGGTCCAACGCGATCCAAACGGCGGCGTACCAGCTGTTGACGAAAGGTGGGCTGAGATACTCGTCCTGATGCCAATCGCGCTCGGTCGAGATCCAGCCGGTGAGGTTGAGGTGCAGCAGCATCTCCTCCCCCACCAGGCTGTTCAGCACATTCATCAGGGGCGGATGCAGGCAGATGCGGCGCAATTCCTCCACCTGCATGTAGGGGGTGGGGGACCGCCAGCCGCCCGCCCGGCCCATCTGTTCACGGCGGGCGATATAGGGGTCCAGCAGCTCATCGGACAGGAAGCCCTTGAGGATGGCCACCCCCTCCTCCCGCCACTGCCGCTGTTCGGGGGTCAGCGCGCCCTCATCCACCACCGGCTGGTCCAGGGGCGGCAGGGTGGCCGGCGGCGGCTCGTCACTGATCATGGCGAAGCTCAGCCTGGCCCGGTCCAGGGCGGGGCCTTCACAGCCCACCGCCAGCGGCGGCCGCGCCCCTAGGCCCGCCGCCAGCGCCCGCAAGGCCGGAAGCAGCGGCACGGGATCGGCACCGTCCAGCGGCGCCACCACGAACAGCCAGAAGGCGGGGCCCGTCCCTTCGGGGAAGGCGGCGAAGGCGACGCGGTCGATGCCGGGGGTGGCCTGGACCACGTCGCCCACACGCACCTGGGTACCCGCCGCATCCATCACCAGGGCCTGCAGCGGCGCCCCATCCCGGGTGGCCCGCAGGTCACCGGGAATGGTGATGGCATTCAGCCCGTGGACAAAAGCGTTGAACGGCTCGGCGATCACCACGTCGGGCAGAATCGGCGACGCCGCCGTCCCGGTCACCGGCGCACGGCGCGAAAACAGGCGCGACAGAATTTGCATTGGTTCCCAACCCCACCCCAGCGCCGCCACGCCCCCCGAGACGGCGACATCGGGTATACACCGCCCCGCGCGCCGGCCGCAATGCAGGCACCCGAAGGGCAGGCGCGCGAAAGGGGGGCGTCAGGCGCTGGCGCTGCGGGTGCCGGCCGTCAGGGTGCCGCCCAGGCGGGCCAGGATCTCCCCGGCCAGGGCCGCGATCTCTTCCGATCCCTTGGCCCGGCGGTCGGTTTCCTGCAGCGACAGGCCGTCCATCATGGCGCCGGCGAAGCCCACGCGGTTGCCGATCACCGCCTCCGCCATGGGCACGCCCAGGCCCGCCACCGCCTCCGTCAACCGGTCGGCCAGCTTGGCGCGGGGCGGCACGCGGTTCAGCGTCACCAGCACCGGCCGCTTTTCCGTCTTCGCCATGTCCAGCGTCGGGCGGGTGGCCCACAGGTCCATGGGGCTGGGCTGCACCGGCACCACCACCAGGTCGGCCACGCGCACGGCGATGCGCGCCTCCGTCTCGGCGTGCGGGGGGCTGTCGACCACCACCACGTCATGTTCCCGCGCCAGGCGCTCCACCTCTTTCTGGGTGCGCCAGCCGTTGATCTGCATATGGGTCAGGCCGGGATCGTCCAGCGCCTGCGCCCGCAGGCCGAACCAGGCGGTCAGGCTGCCCTGGGGGTCGATATCCACCACCGCCACCCGCAGCCCGGCCAGGGACCAGGCCACCGCCAGCTGGATGGCCAGCGTGGTCTTGCCCGCCCCACCCTTCTGCTGCGCGATGGTGACGACGTGACCCGCCATGATGGTTCCCCCCTTCAAGGAATGACCGTGGCCGGCAGTGTGGACCCCGCCGCGATGGCGGGCAAGGGTGCAGCGCACAATCGGCGATGCCTCAAAAGGGTGGGGCGGCCCTGCGACCGGCGGCCTTGGACCGGGCGGGCCGGTGGGCTAGATAGGGGGAACATCCTTCACCAGGTGCCGGCCCGTGACCCAACACCCTGCCCCCGACATGTCCCCGCCCACCACCGAGGCGCTGGCCCGCGCGTCGCAGGCGCTGGCCCAGGGCAAGCTGGTGGCCTTCCCGACGGAGACGGTCTACGGCCTGGGCGGCGACGCCGGCAATGATCAGGCGGTGGCCGACATCTTCGCCGCCAAGGGCCGCCCCAGCTTCAACCCCCTAATCGTCCATCTGCCCGATGTCGCGGCGGTGGAACGCTATGCTGTGATGGATGAGCGGGCGCACCAGATGGCCGACCTCTACTGGCCCGGCCCCCTGACCCTGGTCCTGCCCCGCAGGAAAGATGCCGCCCTGTCGCTGCTGGTCAGCGCCGGGCTGGATACGGTGGCGGTGCGGGTGCCGCGCCACACCACCGCCCGCGCCCTGCTGCAGGCCAGCGGCCGGCCCATCGCGGCGCCCAGCGCCAATCGGTCCGGCCATGTCAGCCCCACCGCCCCCATCCATGTGCGGGAGGAATTTCCTGACGGCGGCGGGGGCCGCCTGGCCCTGATCCTGGCGGACGGCCGCTGCCCGGTGGGGGTGGAGTCCACCGTGCTGGACCTGTCGGGCGAGCATCCCGTGCTGCTGCGCCCCGGTTCGATCACCCCTGAGGAGATCGAGGCCGTGCTGGGTCCCGTACAGCGCGCCGTCACTCCCGGAACCGGGATCAAGGCGCCGGGCATGCTGGAAAGCCATTACGCCCCGGGCCTGCCGGTCCGCCTGAACGCCCTGAACGCCGCGAAGGATGAGGCGCTGCTGGGCTTCGGCCCCGACCGCTTCGTCCTGGGCGGGGCGGAGCGGCTGAACCTGTCCCCCACCGGCGATTTGAACGAGGCCGCCGCCAACCTGTTCGCCATGCTGCGCCGGCTGGACAAGCCGGGGCTGAGCGGCATCGCGGTCATGACCATCCCGGATGTGGGCCTGGGCCTGGCCATCAATGATCGCCTGCGCCGCGCGGCGGCACCGCGCCCCTGACATCGGCCACCATGACCGGAACCGGTGGGCGGGCGACGCGTTAGCACTTGAATCCCACAGGCCGGGACCGGACACTCTGGCGCCCCGCCCCGGAGTTGAGGCCGCCTTATGACAGAGCCCCGGTATATCGCCCTGATGGCCCGCTACAACGCCTGGATGAACGCCAAGGTGATCGAAGCGGCGGGCAAACTGCCGGCGGAGGCCCTGACCGCCGACCGGGGGGCGTTCTTCCGCTCCATCCTAGGCACGCTGAACCATCTGATGGTGGCGGATCTGCTGTGGCTGCGGCGCTTCCGCACCCACCCCGCCGGCTATACCACCCTGGACCCGGTGATGGACTTGGCCCTGCCGTCGCGGCTGGACGAGGCGCTGTACCCGGATCTGGCCAGCCTGGCGGCCGATCGCCGGGTGGTCGACACGGCCATCACGCGGTGGGCGGCCAGCGTGCGCGCCTGTGACATGAACCACGTCCTGGCCTATATCAACAGCGCGGGCGTGGCCTGCGCCCGCCGCTTCGGCGACCTGACCGTGCAATTCTTCAACCACCAGACCCATCACCGTGGCCAGGCGACCACCCTGCTGACCCAGGCCGGCCAGGATGTGGGTGTGACGGATCTGGCGGCTTTGATTCCGGATGAAGCCCCATGAGCACACCCGTCCCCCAGACCGTTCAAGCCTGCCTGGCCGCCCTGGCCGACCTGCTGGGCCCCGCCGGCGTCATCAGCGAGGCGGAGGCGCAGGCCCCCTATCTGATGGAGGCGCGCGGCAACGCCGTCAGCACGCCGCTGGCCCTGCTGCGCCCAGGCACGGTGGAAGAGGTGGCGGCCGTGGTGCGCCTGACGGCGGCGGCCGGCATCGCCCTGGTGCCCCAGGGGGGCAACACCGGCCTGGTGGGCGGGGCGCTGGCGGCGGCGGGCACCGTGCTGCTGAACCTGGGCCGCCTGAACCGCATCCGCGAGGTGGACGCGCTGGACCATACCATGACGGTGGAGGCGGGCGTTATCCTGGCCACGGTGCAGCAGGCGGCGAACGACGTCGACCTGATGTTCCCCCTGAGCCTGGGTGCCGAGGGCAGTTGCACCATCGGCGGCAACCTGTCGACCAACGCCGGCGGCATCCTGACCCTGCGCTACGGCAACGCCCGCGCCCAGGTGCTGGGGCTGGAGGTGGTGCTGCCGGACGGCCAGATCTGGAACGGCCTGCGCCGCCTGCGCAAGGACAACACCGGCTATGACCTGAAGCACCTGTTCCTGGGGGCGGAGGGCACGCTGGGCATCATCACCGCCGCCACCCTGTCGCTGGTGCCTCGGCCGCGCCAGATGGAAACGGCCCTGGTGGCCGTGCCGGACGTGACCGCCGCCCTGCGCCTGCTGAAACGGCTGCGCCAGGCCAGCGGCGACGCCGTGTCGGCCTTCGAGATCATGCCGCGCTTCGCCATCGACGGCGCCGCCCGCTACCTGGGCGAACACAACGACCCGCTGTCGGAGCCGTCACCCTGGTACATCCTGACGGAACTGACGGCAGGCACGCCCGGCGACGCCCTGCGCGAAACGGTGGAAGGCGCCCTGGCCGAGGCCCTGGAGGCGGGGGAGGCCACGGACGCCACCCTGGCCGCCAGCGGCGACCAGCGCCAGAAGCTGTGGCGCCTGCGCGAGGGCCTGCCGGAGATCGGACGCAAGGTGGGCGGCGCCCTGCACCATGACGTGGCCGTGCCCGTCAGCCGCGTGCCCCAGTTCATCGAGCGGGCGAACCGGGCGGTGGCCGACCTTTGCCCCGGCGCCCGCCCCTACCCCTTCGGCCATCTGGGCGACGGCAACATCCACTACAACATCGCCCGGCCCGACAGCGACGACCCGGCCGACCGCGCCGCCTTCCTGGCGCTGGGGCCCCGCATCATGCGGGCCGTCCATGACGTGGTGCTGGACCTGGACGGATCGATCAGCGCCGAGCACGGCATCGGCAGCAAGAAGCGCGACGAATTGGCCCGCGCCCGCTCCCCCCTGGAAATCACCCTGATGGCGGAGTTGAAGCGCGTGCTGGACCCCCGGGACCTGATGAATCCGGGTAAAATCTTACCCTAATTGGCAGGTTTCGGCGCCCCGGCCAGCGCCAGGGCATAGGCCCGCACTGACCTTTGGCATCAATTGACGGCGACTCGGCGGCCGTGAGACGCTTCCACCTGAGATAGTGGAGCCGGTGACGCCGCCGCATTGCCCCGGTGGCCCACCCAGCAAAGGGAGGGAGCCCATGCCTGGCAAGACCTCGACCCCCACCGGCACCGCGCCCTCCCCCCTGGCCCTTTACCGCCGCCTGGTGCGCGGAACAGCCGGGATCCCATCCCCGGCCGACACGCTGCTGGACGCCGATGGCGCCCTGCATGTGCGTCCCCAGATGGCGGGCAGCGCCTGTGCCGGACAGATGATGGCCGGCCGGTGCGATGACCCGGCGCTGGTTCATTTCTAAGGCGATATACCGTCGGATGTAGTGCGGTTGGCCGAGGCGGCGCTATGATCCGCCGCCATGACGCCCTTTCTCACCACCTTCCTGGCCTTGCGGCGACGCCCCGCCCCCCTGCGCTATGCCGGGGCGGCACTGATGGTGATCCTGTCGTTCGGGCTGCGCATGGCGCTGGACGAGCTGCTGGACGGCTATCCCGTCCTGCAGTTCTTTCCCGCCCTGGTGCTGGCCACCCTTTGCTTCGGCGTGGGGCCCGGCCTGGCGTCCGTGGCCCTGAGCACGGTGCTGGCCCTGCCCTTCATCGCCCCGGCGGACGACACCCTGACATGGGCGCAGCAGTTGGCCACCCTGCCGGACCGGCTGGCGGCCCTGCCGCCCAAGGCATGGGCGGGCCCCTGCCTGTTCGTCATCATCGGCCTGGTGGTCGTGTCCATCATCGCGGCGCTGCACCGCGCCCTGGACACTCTGGCGGCGGGGGAGCAGCAGCAAGCCATGCTGTTGCGCGAGATCTACCACCGCATCCGCAATGACCTCCAGTCCGTCTCCAGCCTGCTGATGGTGGCGGAAAGCCGCGCAGGCGGGGTGGAGGCCGCGGAACTGGCCAAGGCCGGGGAACGCGTGCGCGTGCTGGGGCTGGTGTATTCCAGCCTGCAGCGGCTGCAGCGCGAACCCTTCGTGCCGGCCCGCAGCCTGCTGGAGCAGTTGGTGGAGAACCTGGCCGCGGCCCATGCCACCGGCCGGCCCATCACCTTCACCGTGGAGGTGGAGGACGTGCAGTTGCCGCAACGCGCCGCGGTCACCCTGGGCTTGGCCGCCAATGAGCTGCTGACCAATGCGTTGAAGTACGCCTTCCCCGATGGCCGTACCGGCACCGTCGCCGTGCGGCTGGCGACGGAGGGGGAGCAATGGGTGCTGCGCGTGGAGGATGACGGCGTGGGGCTGGGCCCCCCGTCCAACGACAAGGACCCGGCAACAAGCGCCGGGTCGGCAGAAGATTCCGGCACCGGGGCGCGGCCGCCCGCCGGCCTGGGGCGCCTGCTGCTGGAACAGCTGGCCCGGCAGTGCGGCGGTCAGTTGGGGCAGGTCAGCGATGGCGGTGTCAAGGCGTGGATGGCTGTGCCGGCGACGCCGGAGACCTACCGCTCCGCTTAGGCGCTGGCCATGTAGGCGGCGGCCATGTTGGGGGCGCGGTTGATGGTCATGCGCTGTTCCTGCTGGCTGTAGCCGTCCTTGTTGTCCTGGTCGTCATCCTCGGTGGGGGCGGCCAGGGCGTTCAGCATCATGATGGTGTAGGTGGACAGCGGCATCTTGGATGAGCTGGCGCCCCGCGCCATGTCCCACGGCTGCGACGTGCTGTCGGCCGCCTGCACGGTGCCCAGCGTGGTGGACCCGGCATATTTGTCCGCACTGGTGCCGCCCGTGCCGTCGAACTTCTTGGCGAAGCGGTCGTAGACCTGGCCCAGGGACAGGGCCTTGCCGTTGTTGTCATAGAAGACGGCGTCGTTGGCGTCCGCCGCGTCCGGCACGACGGTATCCGCCGCCTGGTTGGGGTTTTTCTTCAGCGCGTTCAGGAACTTGGCAGCGCCGCCGGCACCCAGGAAATGGGCCAGGTACAGCTCGGTACCGCCGATGGTGCCACCCACCTGCTGCTGCAGGGTGGTCTTGTTGTCCTGCGCCAGTTGGGCCGCCATCATGGCCGAGGTGGCGGCGTCCTTGCGCAGGTCGAGAATCTTTTGCCGGGTGGCCGGGTCGGAAACGTAGGCGCTGCCGTCGCTGCGGGTCTTGATGGCGCTGGCGTACTGGCCCAGGCCAACCTCGGCGCCATGCTGCTGCACCATGTTCAGCCACGTGGAGTCGGTGAACTGATAAAGGCCGGTGGCGCTGCTGGTGCTGGCCTTGGCGTTGGTATCGTAGCCGCTTTCCACCGACGCCTGCTTCAGCAGATAGGAAAAATCTACCCCGGCCTTGGTGCTGGCCTGCTGTACCGCCGCCACGATCCTGGCGGGGGCGGATGACGCCAAACCCTGTGCTGCAGTCAGCTGCGTGGTGGACAGTGCGCTGTTCACGACCGGACCTCACTTACCTGGGAAACGACCGGCCGACGGGGCCGATCCGATGTTGGCCCAAAAGGAAAGCAAGGGCCGTGCCAGATACAGGGAGCGGGATGAAATTGCACCGACCCTTGCCCGGTCGCCGCCATCCCGGCAGGATGAGACCCGCGTCGACGGGACGCGGCCTTTCCGCACCGATGAGGGGCCCGCCCGCCCAATAACAGTGAGCACCCCGCCGGCCGTGCCGGGCCCGCCCCCCTTGTCCTGAAGCGAGGGGGCGCCGGGCCGCCGCCGGCGCCCGGGAGGACCCGAGAGACCATGACCTATGAAGCGCCCCTGAAGGAAATCCGTTTCGTCCTGAATTCCGTCGTCGGCCTGGACCGCGTCGCGGCCTTCCCCGACTTCGAGGCCGCGACCCCCGACCTGGTGGACGCCGTGCTGGAGGAAGGCGCCAAGCTGGCCGACAACGTGCTGGCCCCCCTGAACGCCCCCGGCGACCGCCAGGGGTCCCACCTCACCGACACCGGCGTGCGCACCCCCGACGGTTTCAAGGACGCCTACCGCCAGTTCGTGGAGGGCGGCTGGAACAGCGTGCCCTTCGACCCCAACCATGGCGGCCAGGGCCTGCCCTGGACCCTGTTCATCGCCCTGCTGGAAACCTGGACCAGCGCCAACATGTCCTTTGCCCTGGGGCCGCTGCTGACCCAGGGAGCGGTGGAACTGCTGACCGCCCACGGGTCGGATGAGCAGAAGACGCTGTACCTGGAAAAGCTGATCTCCGGCGAATGGGCCGGAACCATGAACCTGACGGAGCCGCAGGCAGGGTCCGACGTGGGGGCGGTGCGCACCCGCGCGGTGCGGCACGAGGACGGCACCTACCGCATCACCGGCCAGAAGATCTTCATCACCTATGGTGACCATGACTGGACGGACAACATCGTCCACCTGGTGCTGGCCCGCACGCCGGAGGCGCCGGCGGGCACCAAGGGCATCTCGCTGTTCATCGTGCCCAAGTTCCTGCTGAACGCCGACGGCACGCCGGGTGAGCGCAACGACGCCCGCTGCGTCAGCCTGGAACACAAGCTGGGCATCCACGCCAGCCCCACGGCCGTCATGAGCTATGGCGACAACGGCGCCTGCGTCGGCTACCTGGTGGGCGAGGAGAACCGCGGCATCGAGTACATGTTCACCATGATGAACAACGCGCGCCTGGGGGTGGGCCTGCAGGGCGTCGCCATCGGCGACCGCGCCTACCAGCAGGCGCTGGCCTATGCCAAGACTCGGGTGCAGAGCCGCGACGTCGCCGGCGGACCGCAGCCGGTGACCATCATCCACCATCCCGACGTGCGGCGCATGCTGCTGACCATGCGGTCGAAGGTGGAGGCCGCGCGGGCCATCGTCTATTTCACCGCCTCCTTCCTCGACGGCCGGCACCATCATCCCGACGCGGCCGCCGCCCACCAGGCCGGCCTGCTGAACGACCTGATGACGCCGGTGGCCAAGGCGTGGAGCACCGACATCGGGGTGGAGGTCGCCAGCCTGGGCGTGCAGGTGCACGGCGGCATGGGCTTCATCGAGGAGACGGGCGCCGCCCAGTATTACCGCGACGCCCGCATCGCCCCGATTTACGAGGGCACCAACGGCATCCAGGCCAACGACCTGGTGTTCCGCAAGCTGGGCAGGGACGGCGGCGCCACCGCCCGCGCGCTATTCGCCCAGATGGCCGAAACGGCGGAGGCGGCATCCGCCCAGCCGGGCGACGACCTGGCCGTCATCGCCCAGGGCCTGAAGCGCGGCATCGCGGCGCTGGAGGACGCGACCTCCTTCCTGGTGAACCATGTGAAGGCCGACGCGCGCGCGGCGGCGGCCGGGGCCGTGCCCTACCTGACCCTGTTCGGCAACGTCACCGGCGCCTTCCTGCTGGCCCGCGGCGCCATCGCCGCCAGTCAGGCGCTGGCCCAGGGCCAGGACGCCGCCTTCCATGAGAGCAAGCTGGTCACCGCCCGCTTCTTCGTGGAACAGGTGGTGGGCCCGTCGCTGGGCCTGGCCGAGTTGATGCGCACTGGTCACCGCACCCTGATGGCCTTGTCGGAAGACCAGTTCTGAGTCAGGCACAGTGTACCTGGAGAGGTCGGCGTGTAATATCGCCGACCTCGCTCGCCGATATTAAATGTTTTTGGGTATTTTTTCGAGAAGATAAATAAATTCCAAAGTAGCATAGCTTATAAGCAGGGCCGATATCAGGTAAAGAGAAATTACTGCTGCCAAGAACGTGGCTGGATGCTCTCGGCTGGCAACATCTCCCAGTCGCCAGTATATTGATTTTATCTTTAATGACATAAATCTTATAATCCCCGCAATTGCTTTTCCACATAATAATGTGAGCGCCCATACAATTATAAAGAAGCTAGAGATGAAATAATGCATGAATGGATAGGCGTATGCTGCCACAGGATATCTACCGCCAAAATGAATATAAGATACAAGCTCCCCATCAGATAATGGGACAGGGATTCTGACAAATGTTGCCTGCATATTCCCAGACACCACGTTCATGAAGAACGTGAATACACTTGCAATGTCTTCATAAATACTATGCTTAAATGCCACGCCCATATAATCTAAAACTCCAGTCATCTGTATGCACGAAGTCTCCGTCACTAGGGATTGATGGAAATTCATGCCGCCTCGATTCGCCAAAATAAGAAATACGACAGAGTAGAAAGCAGAAAATAGAACTAAGAACATCGCGGGCGTAACAACGAGATCGGCAACAATGGCTAATATCCTATACCGTCCATTTCCATTGGCTACCTTAATAAGAAACAGAGTCTTATGAATAGAAATCATATCTATGACGATGGTAGATATGAATAACAATACGGCACCAAGAGCCATCCGATCATCATAAAATCTTATAGCCATAAACGCCTGATAGTTGGCAGAAGGCAAAAATATTTGATAAAGCAGACATGTTATAATAAACCACAGGACAGAAAATATTATAGATGCAAATACCCTCTTAAATGATAAGATTTTTTCTCCAAAAATTATCTGACAAAACTTCAGTTCAAATTTGAAATTGTGCAGAGAAAGTATATTTAATATTAATTCCCTGCTTCCATTTTGCAAAAGACGCCTAGATTTCCTGGGCCCCTGATATTCATACGACGACAAAAACGCAAGAATTGCGACAGACGCGCCAGCAAGCCACAAGATAATTTGCCAGAGCAGAGAGGCAATCATTTAATAACCATTACTTATCTTGAAGATAGTATTCAAATCCCCCCGCCGTCCATCAGATCGGACAGGCGATCGCGGATGCGGGTGACGAGCGCACGGGCGGCGCTGTCGTCGCGGGCGCGGGGACGGGGTGTGGCGATGCGATCCTCCGACCGCACGGTGGCGGGCGATCCGGCCAGCAGGATGACGCGGTCGGCCAGGTAGACGGCCTCATCGATGTCGTGGGTCACGAACAGGATGGTCTTGGACGTGCGCCGCCACAGATCCAGCAGTTCGTCCTGCAGGGACTGGCGGGTGATGGCGTCCAGGGCACCGAAGGGCTCGTCCATCATCAGCAGGTCGGGATCGACCGCCAGGGCGCGGGCGATGGCCACGCGCTGGCGCTGCCCGCCCGATAGCTGGTGCGGCCAGCGGCCGGCCTTGTCGGCCAGGCCCACCAGGGCCAGCGCCTCCTCCGCCCGCCGGCGGCGTTCGGCGCGGGACAGGCCCAGCCCTTCCAGGCCGAAGGCGACGTTGGCGCGCACGGTACGCCAGGGCAGCAGACGGGCGTCCTGGAACACCAGGCCGTAGGGGCGGCGGCCCCTGAGGTCGCCGCTTTGGGCATGAACCATCGTGCCGCTGTTGGGTGGAACCAGGCCGGCCACCACGCGCAGCAGCGTGGACTTACCCACCCCCGACGCGCCGACGATGGCGATGAACTCCCCCGGCGCGACCGACAGGTTGAAGTCGCGCAGCACCACAGTACGGCCATCGGGCGACGCGGGGTTGGGGAAGGCCAGGCTGAGATCGCGGATCTCGATCATGTGGGTCGTCTCCGCCATCTTAAGCCTTCCACCGCATCAGGCGGTCGCGCACCGCGACGAAACCCATGTCGACTAGGCCGTAGAACAGGGCCATGGTGGCCATGTAGACGATGACGATATCGGTCGCCAGCAGGGAACTGGCCTGCATCATGCGCTGGCCCAGGCCCGGCACGCCGAACAGTTCCGCCGCCACCACCGACATCCAGGCCTGGCCCAGGCCGGTGCGCAGGCCCGCCAGGATGGTGCCGGAGGCCGCCGGCAGCACGATCTTGACCAGCTTGGCCAGGGCGGAGCGATGGCCGAAGGCGTCGGCCAGTTCCAGCAGGTCCCGGTCCACCGCCTGCACGGCGCCCAGTGCCGCGAAGTAATTGATCCAGAAGACACCCAGCACGATGATGAAGGTGGCCGCCGTGGGGGTGACGCCGAACCAGATGATGGCGAAGGGGACCCACGCCAGGCCGGGGATGGGCCGCAGCAGGCGCACCACCCAGCTGGTGAAATCCTCCAGCCGCCGGGACATGCCGGTCAGCACGCCGGCGGCAATGCCGGTGACCGAGCCGATGAGCAGGCCCCAAAAGTAATGCACCAGGCTGTGGACGATGGCGTCGGTCCACTGGCCGCTGCGCACCTCCGCTACAAAGGCCTGCGGAATGGCGCTGGGCGGCGGCAGCAGGACGGGGCGCACCAGGCCCAGGCGAGGCACCGCCTCCCACACCGCCAGGAAGGCGATCACGCCCAGCAGCGCCCACAGGCCGCGATGCCGCCGGGACGGCTTGGCCAGGAAGGCGGACGGCGGAATGCGCTTGCCCGGGGCGGGTGTTTCCGCCCCGGGGCCGTTCTGCGATGCGGGAGGGGTCAAACGACGACGCTCACTTATGGAGTTTTTCGTAGTAGCTGGCGTCGAACAGCGTATCCAGCGGCTCCGCCTTCTTCAAGACGCCGGTCTTCACCTGGAAGTCCTGCAAGGTCTTGGTCTTTTCCACGATGCGGCGGGGGTCGACCACGAACTGCGAGGCGGGGGACGTCAGGGCCCGCTGCATGGTCTTCACGTCCACGATGCCACGGCCCAGCACCTTTTCCACGTCGGCCGCCGCGCGCGCCGGATCCTGGGCGATCAGGGTGACGGCCCTGTCCACCAGTTCCACCAGCTTCTGCACCTGGTCCGGATGCTCCTTGGCCAGGGCGGCGGTGACGCCCAGCACGGTGCCCGGCTGGTCCTTGATCATGTCCTTGCCATAGGCCAGCACCTTCACCGCCGGCTGACGGTCCTGGATGATGGTCAGGGCCGGCTCACGCACGGTGGCCGCGTCCACGGCGCCGGCCAACAGGGCCTGCTGGGTGGCGTCGATGCCCATGGCCACGATCTGCACCTTGGCCGGGTCGACGTGCTCATCCTCCTGCAACCAGTACTTCAGCACCGTGTCGGGGATGGAGCCCACGGGCTGGGTCGCGATCTTCACCGGCCGGCCCAGCTTGGCGGCCAGGCGCGAAATCGCCTCCGCCTTCGTGCCGCCCTTGGCCGCCTCGGCCGACAGCTCCGGCCCACCGGCCACCACCAGTTCCTCCACCGCGGTGGAGGCGACGACCTTGACCGCGATGCCCTGGGAGCCGGCGACCATCAGGGGGCCGATGCCGCCCATGTAGGCCTCCAGCGTGCCGGACGCCAGGCCCAGGATCATGTTGGGGCCGCTGTCGAATTGCGTCAGCTTCAGCTCGAACCCCGCCTGCCTGTCCCAGCCCTCCTGGCTGATGATGTAGGCGGGGGCCGCCCCCAGCACGGGGATGTAGCCGATGTGGATGACCGGCTGGGCGGCCTGGGCCTCCGCGTGGGTCGGGGCCGCCAGCAGCGCGCCGATCAGCGGCAGGGCCGTCAGCAGGGACGAATAGGCACGACGCATGGGCGCTCCCTTTCCAATTCCAATGTCGCCGACATGTTAAAGGCGGGTGGCGATACCCCGGCCGGCATAGGATCAACGGCGACGCGCGCCTGTCAATGCCCACGCATGCGTGCGGGATGTGCACAAATTTAACATGGCAATATGTTGAATTGTCGCGCCCCCGGATGGGCGCTCTTCCAGGTGACAGGCGTCACGGACGCGGCCACCCGGCCGAAGCACCCTTCACGCCGCGTCGAATGCCCGCCGAAAATGACCAATTCGCACCACTATCGTCCGCCCCTCAATTCAACATTAAAAATTCGTCATTGTAATCTTTATTGACATGGAAATCGGCGGATGACAGCCTTGGCATCAAGGAAGGGGCGCCCCCAGCGTCCTTTCCGGCCAGCGCCGGGCCCCACGACCCGCCAGGAACAACCGCCCGTTCGTTCCCTTATCGGTGTGGGGCCCGGCCAACCGGCCCGCGGCCATTTGACGGAGCAGCTTGCGCCGCGTCACCAACCGCTAAAGCGCCACGAAGCCCCTTCGTGGTTCTCCGGAACGTGAAGGACCAGGCAATGACCAGCACTTTCCCACACGCGTATCCGTCCCGAGTTTCCACGCCCGTCATTCCCCTGCCCGGCGCCGCCCTGGCGGCCCCGGGTGGACGCTGTCGCCTCATGCGCATGGATTGCCGCTGTTGATGCCCCGCCGGACGCGCCACACGCGTCCCGCCGGGCCCAGCCGCACCGTTCCGGGCCCCGGGGCCCCGAGCCACAAAACCATCGTGTTGTTTTCACACCCCCGTAATGGCGGGGGTGTAGAGGGAGCTCACCATGAGCCAGCGACTTCAAAACCAGGACATCGTCCGGGCGCCCGCGCCCGCCGCGGTCATCATCGAGACCGCCCGCCACACGGCGGGGCTGGCCGTGCAGGACGGCCGGGACGTGCAGTTCTTCGCCTCGCACACCCTGTTCCAGGCCCTGGACGGGCAGCGGTTCCGCAGCGTGCGGGCCGTGGAGCGGGCGGTGAGCAGCCTGGAGGCGGCATTGGCCGACCAGCGCCGCACCCGCGACAGCCGCGGCCAAATCTGGCGCAGCTGGGAAGGCCCCACCAGCCCGGGTCAGCCCGAAGCGGCCTGATCCCCGGCGGGGGCCCCGGCCCTTTCCTCAAAATACGTGTCACCGAACTCGGCGATCATCGCCTGGGCGTCCGTCACCAGCGCGCGCACCAGGCGGCGGTCGGGGTGTGTGCACAGCGTCTCGTTCATCGCCTTGCCCAGCAGGGCCTGGGCCTGGGCCAGCAGCTTCACCGCCAACCGATCCTCGAGTTCCATGCCATCCACCCTCTCTGCCTATCCGGCGCGGGAGCGCCGGGCCTTTTCGATAGCGCATCATCGCCGGCGCTGCCAACCCCGCCGGCACCACCCCGGAGGATACGCCATGACCCTGCGACTGGGCGACATCGCCCCCGACTTCCAGGCCGACACGTCGGAAGGCCCCATCCGTTTCCATGACTGGATCGGCGACGGCTGGGCCGTGCTGTTCTCCCATCCGCGCGACTTCACGCCGGTCTGCACCACCGAACTGGGGGCCGTCGCCCGGCTGAAGCCGGAATTCGACAAGCGCGGCGTTAAGCCCATCGGCCTGTCGGTGGACCCGGTGGGCCGCCACCGCGACTGGGCCCGGGACATCGAGGAGACGCAGGGTGCCGCCCTGAACTTCCCCCTGATCGCCGACCCGGACCGCGCGGTGGCGGCGCTCTACGACATGATCCATCCCAACCATGACGAGACGCACACCGTCCGAACCGTCTTCGTCATCGACCCGAAGAAGAAGGTGCGCCTGCTGCTGACCTATCCGCAGACCACGGGCCGCAACTTCCACGAAATCCTGCGGGTGATCGACAGCCTGCAACTGACCGACCGTCACAGCGTGGCCACCCCGGCCGACTGGCAGGCAGGCGACGACGTCATCATCGCCCTGTCGGTGTCGGATGAGGCCGCCAAGGCCAAGTTTCCGGACGGGTGGACAGCGCCCAGGCCCTACCTGCGCATCGTTCCGCAGCCGAAATAGGCTGGATTGGCGGCCGGCCGCATTCCGTGCGGCCGGCCTTCACCCTTAGGCCGCTTCCTTCAGCACGTCGGCGTAGAACGCCGGATCAACGTTGCCCCCCGACAGCACCACGGCGATGGTCCGCCCGGCGGCATCCACCTTGCCGGACAGCAGGGCCGCCAGCGCCACCGCCCCGCCCGGCTCCACCACCAGCTTCAGGTTCGCCGCCGCGAACCGCATGGCGGCGCGCACCTCCGCCTCCATCACCACCAGGCCGGGGCCCAGCAGGACCTGGGCCAAGGGGAAGGTGATGGTGCCCGGAATGGGGGACAGCAAGGCATCGCAGGAGGACTTGCCCCCCGGCGCGTTGGCCAGCCGTGCCCCGGCCGCCAGCGACCGCGCCATGTCGTCGAAGCCTTCCGGCTCCGCCGTATGCACGCGGGCGCCGGGGAAGGTTTGCTTCAGGCCCAGGGCGGTGCCGGTGGCCAAGCCACCGCCGCTGCAATTCACCAGGCAGGCGTCCACCGTCAGGCCCAGGGCCGCCGCCTGGTGCCCGATCTCCAGCCCCACCGTGCCCTGGCCGGCGATGATGTGGACATCGTCATAGGAGGGGACCAGCACAGCCCCGGTGCGGGCGCTCAGCTCCCGCCCGATGACCTCGCGATCCTCGGTATAGCGATCGTAGAAGACGATCTCGGCCCCCAGGGCGCGCGTGCCGGCCACCTTGATGGCGGGCGCGTCGGCCGGCATGACGATGGTGGCCTTGGTGCCCACCAGCCGCGCGGCCTCCGCCACGCCTTGGGCATGGTTGCCGGAGGACCAGGCGACGACGCCCCGCGCCCTTTCCTCGGCCGTCAGGCGGCCCAGGCGGTTATAGGCGCCGCGGAACTTGAAGGAGCCGGTGCGCTGCAGCACCTCGGGCTTCAGCAGAACCCGGGCGCCCACCGCCGCGTCCAGGGCTGCGTTGGTAAGCAGCGGCGTCATCACCGCCTTGCCCGCCAGCAGGTTCGCCGCCGCCTCGACATCCGCGCCTGTCACCGCCATGCCCATGACCCATCCCCTTCCGTGTGTGCGAGGGAAGCAGGCTGGCACCGTGCGCCCCCCAGGGGCAAGGGCCGCCCCGGCATGGCGCTCATTCCGGAAAGGGCGCCCAGCGCCCCCCGCAGTCGGGCGGCGGGCCCGCCGCCGGTGTCAGAGTAAGGCCGGGCGGCGTGGGTGAGACCCCGCCCGGCCCGGCGGACAGCTCCACATTTTCGACCTGCCAGGTCGCGCCCTGCCCAAACCGCACCCCGTCAAACTGGACCGTGAGGGGATGGTCACCGTCATGGCCCCGCAGGATCAGCGTGCCATCCGCCCCCGTCACGTCGTGCAGGCTGATCGCCTCATAGACGGGGATCGACAGGCCCCAGGCGCTGGCATCGTAACGGGTGTCGAAATCAATCGGCTTCTGATTGTCGCGCAGGCACACATCCTCATAGCGCACCCGGGTGACCAGGCCGCCCCGGCTGACATCGCTCTTGATGCGGAGGCCCGAGGCGGTCCCGTCGAGCGTCACGGCGCTGACCAGGATGTCGCTGACCCCCGCATTGGTCTCACTGCCGATCGACAGGCCGTGGCCCCAATAGAAATGGTCGTCCAGGATCGAGACATGGCGGGTGGCACCCTTGCCGGCCTTGATCGCGATATTGTCGTCGCCGGCGCGGATATAGCTGTGGACGATGGTGATATCCTGCGACGCGCTGGGATCAATGCCGTCGGTGTTGCGCGCGTCGGCGGGCGTGTCGATCTTCACGCCCCAGAAGGTCGCGCCCTCGACCTCATCGAGCATAACGTGAAAATTGGCCGCGTTACGCAAGGTGATGCGATAGAAGGTCAGGTCACGGGCGTGATCCGCCTGGATCAAGCGGGGATTGTTCTGCTTGCCGCCCTCCCGGTCGGCGCGCCGGGCGATCTGCCACCACGTCTCATCATGGCCGACCATGACCGCACCCCCCTGGCCGTCAATCTCGCCATCGCCGACGATGCCGCCGCCGGTCGTCCCCTTGAAGCTGATGAAGGGCAGGCAGCCACTCCCTTTCGCCGCGACGGAACCGCAAAGCCGCGCCCCGGTATCGTAAGCGCGTGGGTCCGGAACGGCGCTGAGAATGGCGCCGCGATCGATCCACAGCGTGACACCGGACTTCATGGTGAGTGGTCCGCTGAGGAAACGCCCGCCCTGGGCATCGGCAACCAGGCGAACGGCACCGCCGGAGGGACAGTGGTTGATCGCAGATTGCAGGCGCTGGGTCTCCTCCGGCCAGCGGCCTTCCGCCGAGGCCGGGGACGGGGATAGGGTGGCGCAAAGCTGTACCGGGAGGCTGGGCTCACTGACCGCCCGGCGGTCCTGCGCCTGAGCCGGGGCCGCCAGGAGGACGGCGCCAAGCAGTATCATCGAGATGAGGGCCGGGAGCATGCGACGCCACTGTCCTTGATCAGGATTCAAGGCGATAGAGTGACGGGTCCCCGAAGACGTCAAACGGCACGGTGTCGCACTGGCGCTAGTACCGGGGGATCACTCATAACGTAACGCCTGCACCGGCTTGGCCACCGCCACCCGCGCGGCGTGGCCCGCCACCGTGATCCAGGCGATCAGCAAGGCCCCAAGGCTGGCCAGCGCGAAGACCAGCGGGTCCATCTGGATGCGATAGACAAAGCCCCCTAGCCAGCGGCCCATCAGGACCCAGGCGACAGGCCAGGCAACCAGGTTGGCCACCAGCACCGGCTTGCTGAATTGCCAGACCAGCAGGCGCACGATGTCGGCCACGCCGGCGCCCAGCACCTTGCGCAAGCCGATCTCCTTGGTGCGCCGTTCCGCCATGAACGCCGCCAAACCGAACAGGCCCAGGCAGGCGATCAGGATGGCGAGGCCGGAGAACAGGGCCAGAAGATCCCCCTGCCGCGCCTCGTCCGCGTAGACCTGGCGGATGTGGTCATCCAGGAATTCACGCGTCAGCGGCAGATCCGGGAACAGCCGGCGCCAGGTGTCATCGATGGCGGCCAGGGTGGCGCCATCGGCCGTGGGCGACAGGCGCACCAGCAGGACGGAGCGGTCGTCATGCATGGCCAGGTAAATCGTGGGCTCGAAACCGGAATGGGCGCTGCCGAACTGCACGTCGTCGACCACGCCGATGATGGTCAGCGCGGTGCCGCCGCCATACATCACCGTCCGCCCCACCGCCTGTTCCGGTGTGGCCAAGCCCAGGCGCCGCACCGCCGTGCCCGACAGCACGACGGGAATGGTGACGCCTCCGGTACCCGCCCGCAGGGCGGCATGGCTGGTGATGTCGCCCGGTCGCGCCGGGTCGAACAGGCGTCCCGCCCGCAGGGGCACGCCCAGGGCCTGCAGATAGTCCGCGTCCACCGGCTCGGTCCGGATCAGCAGGTCGGGTGCGCCGGCCGGCGCCTCCGGCAGGCGGTAGTTGTTGGTCCATTCGCTGCGGTCGCTGGGCACATTGGCGGCGGCGCCGACGGCGGCGACGCCAGGGACGCGCCGCAGCACGTCGCGCAGGGCATCGATGCCGACCAGCCCCGCCGGTCGGTCCAATCCGCGCAGCACCACCGCCCCCTCCGCCCGGAAGCCAAGGTTCTGCGTACTGGCATAGCGGGTCTGCTGGCCGATGACGACGGTGGCGATCCCCAATACGATGGCCACCGTGAACTGCAGCATGACCAGGGCGGCGCGCATCCGCCCGCCGCCGCTCGCCCGGCTGGCCCGAAGCAGGTCGGTGGGCCGGGGCCGCGACAGGTCATAAGCGGGGTAGAGGCCGCCCACCAGACCGACAACCAGCACCAGCGGTGAAATGGCCGCGAAAAGCCAGGCGCTGGACAGGAAACCCGCATCCAGCCGCAGGTTCAGAAGGCGCAGGAAACGCGGCATGGCCAGTTCCACCAGCACCAGCCCCAACAGGCCGGCCACCAGGGCCAGCAGCATCGATTCCAGCAGGAACTGCGCCACGAGCTGACCGCGCTGGCCGCCCAAGGTCTTGCGGATGGCGACCTCGCGCGCCCGCAATGAGGAGCGGGCGGTCGACAGGTTCACGAAATTGACGACGGCGATGGCCAGCACCAGGCCGGCGATGCCCACGAACCCGGCCAATGTGGTGGGGGAAACGCCCCTGCCCTCCATCGGCTCGATGTGCATGGCCGTCAGCGGCTGCAATTCCAGGGTTTCCACCAGGCCCGGGGCCACAGTCTCCATGCCTTCGCGGTGGGCCGCCAGCAGGGCCGGGAAGCGCGGCGCCAGGGTCGCCGGGTCAACGCCCGGCCGCAGCATCACGAAGGTTTGCAGGAACTCATCCCGCCACCGGGTATCCTTGGCGGCGAACAAGGGGTCCCAACCGTCCTGGAACTTGGTGGCGATGTTGGTCCAAATCTGGGTGGGCGTGTCGCGGCTGAACAGGGTGTTGGACGGCAGGTCCCGCACCACGCCCGTCACCACCAACCCGGCGCCGGACGTCAGGGTCAGGGTCCGGCCCAAAACCTCCGTCGTGCCGAAATAGCGGCGGGCCTGGCCCTCCGTCAGGACCACGGTGCCCGGTCCGGCCAAGGCCGTGGCCGGGTCGCCCGCCAGGAAGGGAAAGTCGAACAGGCGGAAGAAGGGCGCATCCACCAGCGCGATGCGGTCCTCCACCGGCGTGCCCTTGTCGCGCAACACCACGGCATGGCGCGCCACCCGCACCATGGCTTCCACCTCCGGCAGGTCCGCCGCGAGGACGGGGCCCAGGGGCTTGGCCGTCACCGTCATGCGGCTGGGCTCATGGCCGGGCAGGTACTGGGTGGGGAGTACGCGGAAAACGCGGGCGGCATTGCTGTAAAAGCCGTCGAAGTGCATCTCATGCCAGACGAAGAGGCCGATCATGGCCGCCGTGGCAATGCCCAAGGCCAAGCCCGCGATGTTGAGGACGGTATAGAGTCGTTGGCGCACCAGCACGCGCACCGCGAGCCGCAGGTGGTACATCAGCATCGGCGCCCCCTTCCCCTCTGTCCGAATGGTCACTCGTACCGCAGCGCGTCGACCGGCTTGGCCGCCGCCACCCGTGCGGCGTGGCCCGCCACCGTGACCCAGGCGATCAGCAGGGCGGCGAGACCGGCCAGCGCGAAGACCAGCGGGTCCATCTGGATGCGATAGACGAAGCCCCCCAGCCAGCGCGACGCCAGCACCCAGGCCACCGGCCAGGCGATCAGCGCCGCCGCCATCACCGGCCGGCTGAATTGCCAGACCAGCAGGCGGACGATCTGCGGGATGGTGGCGCCCAGCACCTTGCGCAAGCCGATCTCCTTGGTCCGCCGCTCGGCCGTGAAGGCCGCCAGGCCGAACAGCCCCAGGCAGGCGATCAGGATGGCCAAGCCGGCGAATGTCGCCAGCAACACCGATTGCTGGTGTTCGCCGGCGTAGGCGGCGCGGATGTTGTCGTCCATGAACTCCCGCTTGAGCGGCAGGTCGGGGAACAGATGGCGCCAGGTGTCATCGATGGCGGACAGGGTGGCAGCACCGCCGCCCGCAGCCAACCGCACCGCCATGGCCTCAACCTGGGCGGGATAGATGACGTAGACCGTGGGCTCCAGCACCTCGCGGGCGGTGCTGAACTGCACATCGTCAACCACGCCGATGATCGTGAAGCCGGTGCGTTCCCCCATCATCAAGGTTTTGCCCAGCGCCTGTTCCGGTGTGCCCATCCCCAGGCGGGAGACCGTCAGCGCCGACAGGACGATGCTGCCGCCCAGGGGGGCAGCCGGGTCCTCCGGCGGCTGGCCCCGGTCGATGATGGTGTCGACAGGATGGGCAGGATCGAACAAGCGGCCGGCCAGCAAGTGGACGCCCATGGTTTCCATATAGCCCATGCCCACGCCCTCGGTCCGCAGGCGCATGGCCCCCTCCTTCGGCGTATCGGGCAGGTGGAAGGTGGAGAACCAGTCGGACCCATCGGACGGCGGCGCCATGGTGGCACCAGCCTGTACGACGCCAGGAATGCGCAGCAGGGCCTGACGCAAGGCATCCTGGTGCGCATGGCCCTGCGGATTGTCCAACCCCCGCAGCAGCAGCACGTTTTCCGGCAGGAAGCCCAGGCGCTGGCTGCTGGCGAAGGAGGTCTGCTGCACCATGATGACGGTGGAGATCACCAGCACGATGGCGGCGGCGAACTGGATGACCACCAGCGCGGCGCGCAGGCGGCCGCCACCGGGGCCGCTTCTGCCCCCCCTCAGCAGGTCACCCGGCCGGGGACGGGACAGCACCAGGGCCGGGTACAGGCCCGCCAGTAATCCCACCAGCGCCGCCAAGGGAATCAGGGCCGCCGCCATCCACCAGCCGGACAGGAAGTGATGATCCATGTGCAGGCCCAGAACGCGCAGGAACCGGGGCATGACCAATTCCAGCAGGACCAGCGCCACAATTCCGGATAGGAACGACAGCAGCAGCGATTCCGCCAGGAACTGCGCCAACAACGCTCCGCGCCGGCCGCCCATGGTCTTGCGGATCGCCACCTCCCGCGCCCGCAGGGAGGAACGGGCGGTCGACAGGTTCACGAAGTTCACCATGGCGATGCCCAGCACCAGGAGGGCGATGCCCACGAACGTCATCAGCACCGGCATGGGCACGCCGTCGTCGCTGATGGTCTCCACATGAATGCGGGTCAGGGGCTGCAGGGCCTGGGTAATATCGGGCTTGCCGGTCGTCGGGTTCAGGTAGTCCTTCATGCGCGCCAGAAGGAAATCCGGCAGCCGTGCGGTCACGGCCGCCGGATCCACCCCTGGCTTCAGCAGGACATAGGTGCGGAGAAAGCTGTGGGTCCACTCCTCATCAGCGGTGGCGAATACGGCATCCCAGCCATCGTTGAACCGGGTGGCGATGTTGGTCACCATCTCCAGACGGAAGACCGTATTGGAGGGCAGGTCGCGGATGACCCCGGTGACCGTCAGATCGGCGCCCGAGGTCAGCGTGAGCACCCGGCCCACGGCGTCGATGGTGCCGAAATACTTGCGCGCCGCCGTCTCGGTCAGCACCACCGTGCCGGGGGTGCGGATGGCCGTGGCGGGATCGCCCGCCAGGAAGGGCCAATCGAAAAGCCGGAAATAGTCCGCATCGGCCACGGTGACGCGCGCGCCGAAGACGCCGCCGTCCCGCCGCACCGCCACGGTGTGGCCGCTGACCCGCACCACGGCCTCCATCTCCGGGAAGTCGCGGGCGAGGGCCGGCCCCAGGGGCTTTGCCTGCGCCGCCACCGTGGTCGGCACGCCGCTGGGGGTGCGATAGGTGCGCACCATGCGGTAAATGCGATCGGCATGGGCGAAGAAGCCGTCATAGTGCATCTCATGCCAGACGAAGAGGCCGATCATGGCGGCCGTCGCGATGCCCAAGGCCAAGCCCGCGATGTTGAGGGCGGTGTAGAGCCGCTGACGCACCAGCACGCGCACCGCGACCCGCAGATAGTTCATCAGCATCGGCGCCCCCTCCCCCTCTGTCCGGATGGTCACTCGTACCGCAGCGCGTCGACCGGCTTGGCCGCCGCCACGCGCGCGGCGTGGCCCGCCACCGTCACCCAGGCGATCAGCAGGGCGGCCAGGCCGGCCAGCGCGAAGACCAGCGGGTTCAGCGCGATGCGGTAGGCGTAGCCCTGCAGCCAGTGGCTGAGCCCCAGCCAGGCCAGGGGCCAGGCGATCAGGTTGGCCACCATGACCGGCTTGCTGAACTGCCAGACCAGCAGGCGCATGATGTCGGGCACGCCGGCGCCCAGCACCTTGCGCAGCCCGATCTCCTTGGTCCGCCGCTGGGCGGTGAAGGCCGCGAGGCCGAACAAACCCAGGCAGGCGATCAGGATGGCCAGGCCGGTGAAGCCCGCCAGCAGCGTGCCCTGGCGCAGTTCGGCGGCGTAGGCGTCCCGCACATGGTCGTCCAGGAATTCCCGGTTCACGGGGATGGTGGGGAAGCTGTCCCGCCACAGCCGGTCGATGGCGGCCAACGTCGCGGCGTCGGCGGCGGGCGTCAGGCGCACGGCCATGACGTCCAGCCCGCTTTCATCCAGCAGGAAGGCCGTGGGCTGCAGGGCCACGCGGGCGCTGTTGAACTGCACATCATCCACCACGCCGATGATGGTCAGGGGATAGTCGACATCGTAGATGACCTGGCGACCCACGGCCTCCTCCGCCGTGTGGAAGCCCAGGCGCTGGGCCGCCCGCCAGGACAGGACGGCGGTGCGGCCGGGCGGATCGGAGGCGCGGACGGTCACGCCCCCCTCACCCACCGTCGATCCCGGCGGCCGCAGAGCATCGGCGGTGGCGGCCCGGTCGAACAGGCGGCCGGCCAGCAAGCGCACGCCCATGGCCTGCAGATAGTCGTGGCCGATATACTCGCTGCGGAAGACGATGGTGCCGTCATCCAGCGTGCCCGGCACATGGTAATTATCGGTGCTGTCCGATCCGTCGCTGGGAGCGTGGAAGGCGGCGCCCGCCTGCGCCACCCCCGGAATGCGCAGCAGCGCCTGGCGGAAGCTTTCGATATGAGCGCGCGCTTCGGGCTGATGCAGTTCGCGCAGCAACAGCACGCCATCGGCGTTAAAGCCCAGTTGCTGGCTGCTGACATAGCGGGTCTGCTGGAAGATGACGATGGTGGCGATGGCCAGCAGGATGGCCGCGCTGAACTGCGCCACCACCAGCAGGGCGCGCACGCCCGCGCCGCCGGCCGCCGTCGGCCCGCCCCGCAGCAGCACGGACGCCGTGGGCCGTGACAGGACCAGGGCGGGGTACAGGCCGGCCACGCCGCCCACCGCCACGACGCCCAGCAACTCGGCCAGCAGAAGCCAAGGGCTGTAGAGATAGGCGCGGTCGAAGCGGATGCCCAGCGCGGCGACGGAGGCGGGCATGGCCACCTCCAGCAGGACATAGGCCAGCACCGCCGCCACCAGGGTCAGCAGCACCGATTCCACCATGAACTGGCCGACCAGCATGCTGCGCGGCGCGCCCAGCGCCTTGCGCACCGCCACCTCGCGCACCCGCAAGGAGGAACGCGAGGTCGACAGGTTGACGAAGTTCACGACGGCGATGCCCAGCACCACGGCGGCCACGGCCTCCAGGCCATGCAGCACCCCCAGCAGGTTCGCGGGAACCCCGGTCGGATCGGTGTGGATGTGGGTAAGGCCGGTCAGAACCAGGGCCTTGGAGGGCTTATTGGTGCCGGTCGAGAGATAGTTGGGGTCGCGTGCCGACAGGAAGGCGGGGAAACGCGCCGTCAGCGCCACCGGGTCCGTGCCCGGCTTCACCAGGATATAGGTCTGGAGGAAGTTGCTGTTCCACACCGTGTCCATGCGGGCGAACCAGCCATCGACATTCTCGCCCAGCCGGGTCCGGATGTTGGTCAGCATGGCGTCGCGGCGCAGATGGGTGTTGGTCGGCAAATCGCGGATGACGCCGCTGACCGTCAGGCTGATGCCATTGGTCAGGGTGAGGCTGCGGCCCAGCACGTCCACGCCGTTGAAATACTTGCGCGCCAGGCTTTCCGTCAGGACGACCGTGCCGGGTGCGGCCAGCGCCGTGGCCGGATCGCCGGCGATGAAGGGCAGGTCGAAGAGGCGGAAGAAATCGGGGTCCACCACCTGCATATGCTCCCGGAACGGGCTGCCGTCGCGGGCGACCACCACCGGCTCGTCATGCACGCGGACGCTGGTTTCGATCTCCGGAAAGTCCTGCGGCAGCAGGGGGGCCAGGGGCTTCGGCGTGGACGAATAGGTGACGGGCTCCCGGCCGGGCATGAACTCCGTCTTGTCCACGCGGTAGATGCGGTCGGCCTTGCTGAAGAAGCCATCGTAATGCGTTTCATGCCAGACATAGAGGCCCAGCATGCTGGCGGCGGCGATGCCGATGGCCAGGCCCGCCACGTTCAGCACGGTGTACATCCGGTCACGCACCAGGATGCGCACCGCCACCCGCAGGAAATTGCCCAACATCTTCATGACCGGGACTCCTTACTCATAGCGCAGGGCGACGACGGGCTTGGTAGCCGCCACCCGGGCGGCGTGCAGCCCCACCGTGGCCCAGGCGACCATCAGGGCCGACAGGCCGGACGCCACGAACAGCAGGGGATTGAGCGAAACACGGTCGGCGAAGCCCTCCAGCCAATGCCGCATGGCGATCCAGGCGATGGGCCAGGCGATCAGGTTGGCCACCAGCACGGGCTTGCTGAACTGCCAGACCAGCAGGCGCACAATGTCGGCCACGCCGGCGCCCAGCACCTTGCGCAGCCCGATCTCCTTGGTCCGCCGCTCGGCCGTGAAGGAGGCGAGGCCGAACAAGCCCAGGGCGGCGATAACGATGGCGAGCCCTGAGAAGGCGGCGAACAGTTGCCCGATCTTGATCTCGCGCTCATAGACGCTTTGCAGTTGGGCATCCAGGAACAGCCGGGGCACCGGCCGGTCCGGAATCATCTGCCGCCAGGTGCGGTCGATCAGGTCCAGGGCGCCGGGCATCTCGCCCGCCTTCACCCGGATGAGAAGCTGGCTGTAGCTTTGCGGCGCCACCAAAAACATCTGCGGCGCCACGGCGGTGTGGACGCTGGCCTGGTGAAAGTCCTCCACCACACCCACCACCGTCATCTCTATGCCGGCACTGCCCAGGTTGCTGGGCAACGTCAGCGGCTGGCCCACCGCCGCCTCGGGCGAGGCGAAGCCCAGGCGCTTAACCGCGGCCCGGTTCAGGACCAGGCCGCCGTGCCGCGTCTTTTCCGGATGCGCGGGGTCGGCCGGGGGCAGCGTGTCGGCGGCGACGGATCGCCGGTCGAACACGCGACCGGCCAGCAGCGGCACCCCCAGGGCGGCGAAATAGTCGCCATCCACCGCGTCCTGGCGCAGCACCGCCGCGTCATCCATCATCGTGCCGGGGCGGTGCGCGCCCATGTTGTTTTCCGTGCCGCTGCCGGGATAGGACTGGGCCAGGGACGCCGCGACGATGCGCGGATCCTGGCGCAGGGCGTCGCGCAGCGTCTCCGCCTTTCGCAGATCCGGGCCATACAGGTCGGTCAGGACGACCACGTTTTCCTTGTTGAAGCCCAGGGCCCGGCCCTGCGCGTAGGCCAGCTGGCGATAGACCACGCCCGTCGCCACCATCAGGCCGATGGAAATGGCGAACTGCACCACCACCAGGACGACGCGCAGGCGGCCGCCGGCGCCGGTGCCGCCGCTGTTGCCCTTCAACACTGGGCCCGGCTGGAAGGCGGACAGGAAGACCGCCGGGTACACCCCGCCGGCGCCGCCCACCACCAGCACCAGGGCTGCCAGGCAGCCGATGACGCGCGCGTCCCGCAGATAATTGAAGGCCAGCGACGGCTTGCCCAGGAAGGCGGTGAAGGACGGCAGCAGCACCTCCACCAGCGCCACGGCCAGGATCAGGGCCAGCGTGGTCAGCAGGATGGATTCGCCCAGGAACTGGGCCATGATCTGGCCACGGCTGGCGCCCACCACCTTGCGCAAGGCCACCTCGCGCGCCCTCAGGGAGGCGCGCGCCGTCGCCAGGTTCATGAAGTTGATGCAGGCGATGACCAGCACCAGCACGGCGACGGCCGTGAAGATGGCGATTTCCACCGGGCTGATCCCGTCCACCATGGTGCCGCGCACGGGACGCAGGTGGGCGTCGCTCAACGGCACCAGGAAGAACTTGAAGACGTCGCCCACGCGAAACTCGCCCGTGTTGCTGCGAATGGGCGGTATGGCGGCGCCGAAGGCGGGCAGGCCAGCCTGGACGGCGTCGGCGCCGGCCCCCGGCTTCAGCTTCAGGAAGGTCATGGTCATCAGGCCGCCCCAGTGCTGGCGCAGATAGTCGGGGATCTGGTTGGCCTGGCTGTCCATGGGGATCAGCAGGGCGAAGGCGAACTGGGTGTTCGCCGGCAGGTCGCGCACCACACCGGTCACGCGCAGCAGATGGCCGTCCACCGACAGCGTGCGGCCCAGCGGATCGGCATCGCCGAAATACTTGGCGGAGGTCTTGGCCGTCAGCACCACCGAATTGGGATCGTCCAGGGCCGTGGCCCGGTCACCGGCCAGAAAGGGCCAATCGAACAGGTGGAAGAAACTGGCATCCGCCACGGCCGCCTGCTCGCTGAACAGTGCGCCGTCCTGGTCAGCGGCGGCCCGCTTCACCGTGGAGGTCTGGGCCGCGACGCGGGTCATGTCCGCCACCTGGGGGAAGGCCTGCCGCAGCGCCGGCCCCACCGGCATGGGCAGTGCCGCCCCATCCTCCGGCGCGCGGCCGGGCAGCGTCGCCGTGACCAGAACCTGCTGGATGCGGTCGGCGTCGGTGACGTCGCGGTCGTAGGTCAGTTCGTTATGGACGAACAGGCCGATCAGGATGGCCGCCGTCAGGCCCAGCGCCAGCCCGGCCACCGTGATGGCGGAATAGAGCCGGTGTTTGACCAGCATGCGCAGCGCCACGGTCAGGTAGTTGGCGAACATGGGGTGACATTCCCCCTTTCCGGCGAAGGGCGGCAGCAGAGCTCGGGCGGGACAAACGGATGCTGAGCGTCAGGCGGCGCGCAGGTTTTCCGCCACCACCTGGCCATCGAACAGATTGATGATGCGCCGGGCGTACTGGGCGTGCGGCATGGAGTGGGTGACCATGACGATGGTCGTGCCCTCGCCATTCAGGTCGGTCAGCATGTTCATGACCTCCTCACCGTTGGCGCTGTCCAGGTTGCCCGTGGGTTCGTCCGCCAGCAGCATGCGGGGGCGCGAGACGACGGCGCGGGCGATGGCCACGCGCTGCTGCTGCCCGCCGGACAATTGCTGCGGCAAATGGCTGGAGCGATGGGCGATGCTGACCTTGGCCAGCGCCTCCTTGACCCGTTCCTTCCGCTCCCGCGAAGGGATGTCGTGGTAGAGCAGCGCCAGCTCCACATTCTCGAACACCGTCAGCTCATCGATCAGGTTGAAGCTCTGGAAGATGAAGCCGATGTTCTTCTTGCGGATGTCGGCCAGCTTACGCTCGCCATAGCCCGCCACATCCTCATCCCCGAACCAGTATTGGCCGCTGCTGGGGTTGTCCAGCATGCCCACGATGTTCAGCAGCGAGGACTTGCCGCAGCCCGAGGGGCCCATGATGGCCACGAACTCACCCTGCTTGATGTGGATGTTCACCTGGTTCAGGGCCGTGGTCTCCACCTCTTCCGTGCGGTAAACCTTGGTCAGGTCGACTAGCTTCAGCATTCTTGCCACCCCGTCTTATAGCACCAAATCCGGTCATCATTTCGGTATCGGATCAATTTAACTCGATACGATCCATGTGGGCGAGATCGCCGTAGGACGAGACGATCACCCTGTCCCCCGCCGACAGCCCGTCGCGCACCTCGATCATCTGGGCGTTGCGGCGGCCCAGGTGCACGCGTCGCTTGTCGGCATAGGTCCCGTCGGGCCGCACCACGAAGATCCAGTCGCCGCCCGTGTCCTGGTAGAAACCGCCGTTGGGGATCAGCAGGGCGGTGGCCGCCGCCCCCAGCTTCAGGCGCATCTGCAGGGTCTGGCCGCTGCGGATATCCTGCGGCGCGGCGCCCAGGAATTCCAGGTCCACCTGGAACTGGCCATCGCGGACCTGCGGGTAGATCTTGGCGACCTTCAGTTTGTACTCCCCGGTGCCGATTGCGGCCTCCGCCGTCTGGCCTAATTCCAGGCGCGACAGGTAGAATTCGTCCATCTGCGCCTGCACCTTAAAACCGTCGTCGCGGTCGATGCGGCCCAGGCGTTCGCCCTTCTGCTTGGTCTGGCCGATTTCCACGTCCAGCACGGTGATCTGACCATCCACCGGCGCCCGCACCACCAGGCTGTCCAGGTTTTTGCGCGCCATGGCCAGGTTCTCCTCCAGCCGGCGGGTGCTGTCCTGCATCTCGGTGTATTGGCTGGCGCGCATCTTGTCGGTGGTGCGCATGGTTTCCAGCGTCAGCTCGCGCCGGCGCTCATACCATTTGATCTGGTCGCGGATGATGTCGATATCGCGTTGCGAGGACGCACCCGTCTTGATCAGCGCCGTCTTGCGCTCCAGGTCCTTGGACAGCCAGGACACATTGTAGTCGCACTCCGCCAACTCACGCTGGTTGCTGATGCGGTTGGTTTCCAGCTGCAGCTCGGTATCGTGCAGGCGGTTGATCTGTTCCATCACCTGCGCCTCGCGCGAGATGATGTCCAGCTGCAGCTGGGTGTTGGACAGCTCCACCAGCGGCTGGCCGGCCTTCACCTTCTGGCCCACCTCCACCAGCTTCTTCTCCACCCGGCCGCCCTCGATGCTGTCGAGATAGACGCTGTTCAACGGCTCCACCGCGCCGCGCACGGGGATGAAGTCCTCGAACGTGCCTTGGGCCACGGTGGCCACCGTCAGGCGGGATTCCGCCACGCGCACCGTCTGGCCGCCCTGGGTCTGGGTCAGCACGGCGGCCCCGCCGGCCAGGGCCAGCAGCGCCACGCCGGCGGCCCAGGCGCGCTTGTCCGTCCGGGCCCGATGCACCCAGCCCTTCCAGCCCGTGGGCCGTTCCACCCGGCGGTCCATGCCGGCCCCCATGCCCCCGCTCACGCCCGGCACCAGGGTGGACTTGACGATATGGGGACCGGTGCCGTCCAAGCTGGGGGACCCCGGCGCGCTCATCACAAGCCCCCCAGGCAGCGGATGGCGACCACCAGCAAGGCGCTGACCAGCCACAGGTCCGGATTGACCGACAGCAGCGCATCTTCGACCCGCTCGATCAATGGCCGGGCGTCAGCGGCTTGCGGCATGCCCATCAGGATGTCGTTGCGGACCATCATCAACCCCACTTCCTTATCAGTCGACCAGGGCCTGCCCCCGAGGCGGCCCGCCAGCGTCCCGTTCCCGATGGGACGCCGCACCCTTCCCGTTGGCAAGGGGTATGCCAGACACAATGTTCTTTATTTATCTGTATCTTAACCTCATTTCCCTTCCGTCCGATTGCGGACAGTGTCCGTTAGCGGACACCTGGACCGCCTGAAACCGGACTCCACCGCCAGGGGGCGGCAACGGCCGTTGACCTGGATCAACGCCGCAAAGGCGCGAGGGGTGGAAAAGGGGGCATCGCGGCAAGGTCCGTCCCGACCGGCCTCCCCGCCTCCGCCTCGTCAAGGTGCCCGAATGCCCGCCCTCTCCTCCCCCGCCGCGCCCAAGGCCCCGGTGCCGCCGTCGGCCATTTCCCCCACCAACCGGACGGACGGCGTCCTGAACCTGGACGGCCTGCGGGCCCTGCGCCCGGCCGAGGTGCCCTTCCCCCATCTGGTGATGACGGGATTCATCGCGCCCGCCGTCGCCGTCACCGCCCGCCACGACTTTCCCGACAGCCCCCATGGCGGCCTGGTCCCGGCACCGTCGCGCGCGGTGCTGGAGCGGGGCGGACTGGACGGCTTCACCCGGCTGCTGGCCGCGCTGACGGCGCCGGAGACGACCCAGGCTTTCGCCGAAACCTTCAACCTGGACCTGGACCCCAACGCCTTGATGGTGACGGTGCGCAGCCGCTGCGTGCCCAAGGATGGCCGCATCCACACCGACAGCGTGACCAAGCGCCTGACGGCGCTGCTGTACCTGAACGAGGAATGGAACGCACCCGGCGGCCGCCTGCGTCTGCTGCGCAGCGCCGACGACATGGAGGACATGCTGGCCGAGGTGCTGCCGCTGGACGGCACGCTGGTGGCCTTCCGCCGCACCGACAATTCCTTCCACGGGCATAAGCCGCATGACGGTGTGCGCCGGTACATCATGCTGAACTGGATGGTGGACGCCGGCACCGCGCGGCGCGAGACCCTGCGCCACGGCGTCACCGCCGGGCTGAAGCGCCTGGCCCTGGGCGGCGCCTTCTCCAAGGGGGAAATGTGATGAGCTTGACCGCAACCGTCCGCGCCGCCAACACGTCCGCCTTCGACCCGCAGGCCCTGGACGACACCACCGGCCGCCATGTGCGCGCCTGCCTGACGGCGGCGGACCGGGACGACCATCCCTACCGCCACTGGTATCTGAACAGCGTCTTCCCCGCCACCGTGGCGGAAGCCCTGGCCGAGTTGCCGTTCGCGGCCCCGGAGATCGAGGACACCCAGGGCCGGCGCGAAACCCACAACTCCACCCGCACCTTCCTGTCGGCCGACAACCAGCTGCTGTATCCGGTCTGCGGCGCGGTGGCGGCGGCCTTCCAATCGCCGGACACCATCGCCACCCTGGCGCGGCAGTTCGGCCTGGATCTGTCCGGATCTTCCCTGCGCATCGAATATTGCCTGGACCGGGAGGGGTTCTGGCTGGAGCCGCATACCGACATCGGCGCCAAGCTGTTCACCATGCTGGTCTACCTCAGCACCGGGCCGGACGCGGAAACCCTGGGCACCGACATCATGGACGGGCCCGAGGGCGGGCACGTCGGCCGGGCGTCGGGGCGGTTCAACACCGGCTTGGTCTTCATCCCCGGCAGCGACACCTGGCACGGCTTCGCCCGCCGACCGTTCCGGGGGGTTCGCCGCACCATCATCATCAACTACGTGAAGCCGGAATGGCGGGCGCGGCATGAGCTGGCCTTCCCCAACGACCCGGTATCGCCGAGCCCGGCCGCCTAAAAAGACGCGCCTGCCTAAAGGAATACCCCGGCCCGCCAATGGCACGATTGTAGATTGCGCAAGCCGCAACCTATAGTCGGATCAGGTGAGGGCTGGGCTCAAGGGCGGTCGTGACGGTCAATTCCGACATCGGTACGGCGCGATTGCCAGGCGCGGGTGCGCACGCTGCCGCCGCCCCCGCCCGGGGGACCTCCACCATGGCGGCCCTGCGGTTGCAGATGGCCGCCGCGGTGCTCATCCCCCTGGGCGTGCTGGCCGCCGCCGCCAGCCAAAGCTGGAAAGACATTACGGCCCAGGCCGGAGACCGGGTGGAGCGCATCGCCAGCCTGGCGGATGAGCGCGCGCAACGGACCGTGGAAAGCGACCGCCTGGTGCTGGATCGCATGCGCGACCTGCTGGTGCCCACGCGGCCGGCCGGCGGCGCTGTTCCCCCCGCCCCGGACACGCGGGAACTGGGCCGCGCCTTGGCCGGCATGGTGGCGGACACCCCGTCCATCCGGGCGCTGTGGCTGTGGGACGCGGATGGCCGGACCCTGGCCGCCAGTCGCCCACCCACCGCCGATGGCGCCGACATCGCCGGCACCACCCTTCATAGCCAGTTGAGCGCCGGCCAGGCGGAGGTGCTGGTGCCTCCCGGCCAGGAGCCGGTGAAGGGAACCGCCGCGCCCTCCGGCGTGGGCGCCTTCAGCCAGCGGGCATTCACCCTGGTTCGGCGCCTGAGCCGCGCGGACGGCAGCTTGGCGGGCATCGCCGCCGTGTCCATGTCGCCGGTCCACTTCGACGATTTCTTCCGGCGGGCGACGCGCGACGATCCGGCCACCGCGGTGGCGCTGCTGAGCCGGGACGGCCGGGTCATGGCCGGCGGGCCGGTCCCCGCCGGGGATGCGCGCGCCGACACGAGCTGCCCCGGGGCAGCCGCCGTCTGGCGGATATCGCCCCTGGATGGACGGGAACGCCTGACGGCCTGCCGCATGGTCGCCAACGCGCCGCTGGTGGTCATGGTGGGGGTGGACCGGTCCCAGGTGGAAGCGGCGTGGCATCAGCGCCTGGGCTGGCTGACACTGCTGACCTTGCCGGTCATGGGCATCTTCTGCGGCACCACGCTGCTGGCCATGCGGCGGGCGCGGCGGGAAAGGCGGGCGGCCAAGGCGTTGCGGGGGGCCGAGGCGCGGCGCGAACAGGCGGAGAGCGCGCTGCTTCGCACCCAGCGCCTGCAGGCCCTGGACCAGATCACCGGCGGCATCATCCACGACTTCGCCAACCTGCTGATGACCGTGCGGTCCGGCGCGGAAATATTGTGCCACCGGCCCCACACCGAACCGCAGCGCGAGGTGCTGGACGCCATGTTGCAGGCGATCACCTGGGGGGAACGCCTGACCCGCAACCTGCGCACCTTCAGTCGCCGGCCCCAGGCGAACCTGGACCCGGTGAGGCTGTCGGACATGGCCGACGACATCGCGGAATTGCTGCGCCCGGCGCTGCGCGGCGACATCCAATTGGCGACCGACCTGCCACCCCGCCTATGGCCCCTGCGGCTGGACAGAACGGAATTCGATCTGGCGCTGCTGAACCTGGCGGTCAACGCCCGCGATGCGATGCCCAGGGGTGGGACGCTGCGCCTGGCGGCGGCCAACGTCCACATCGCCCCTGCCACCCGCGAGAGCGAGCGTACCGGTGGCCTGATGGGCGATTTCGTCCGCCTGACCATCAGCGATACCGGCGACGGCATCCCCGCCGACATCCTGGATCGGGTCTTCGATCCCTTTTTCACCACCAAGCAGGACGGCCGATCGACCGGCCTGGGCTTGGCACAGGTGCAGAGCATGGTCGGCCAGGCGGGCGGCGCCGCCCTGGCCGACAGCCTGAGCGCCCGGGTTCCCGGCGCCGCGGCCGGGGGTACCACCATCACACTCTACCTGCCCCGGTCGGACGAGGATGAGGACGGCCAGGATGCCGCGGCCGGCCGATCCCCCACCGACGAGGTTCCGGACATCGACGGCAACGGACGCCAAGTCCTGCTGGTCGAGGACAATCCGGCGGTGTGCAAGGTGATGCAGCACATGGTGGAGGGGCTGGGGTTCGCCGTGCAGGCCACCGCCACGGCGGACGCGGCGCAGGTGCTGCTGACCGAGCGGCCCGACATCTCCCTGGTGCTGTGCGACATCGTGCTGCCGGGGGGGCGTGACGGCCTGGCACTGGCGCAGGGGGTGCGGCATATGCACCCCGGCCTGCCCATCCTGCTGGTCAGCGGCTATGGCGACAAGGTGGCGGAGGCGGAGAGCCTGGGCTTCGTCATCGTGGCCAAACCCTTGGACAGCACCCACCTGCGCCAGGCCCTGGCCCGCTGCTTGGCGCCCACCCAACCGGCGCCGGGGACGGGGGCGGGAACGGGCCGCGGCATACCCCGTTAAGAAGAGGGATGCCATTCCCCATCGCGCCGGGTTTCACGAAACGCTTGTCGCTGCTATATCTTGGTCGCAGACCAGCCGTCGGCGGCTGACGCCGGCGCGAATGGAGGACGGGTGTGACCAGACACGAGGAACGGGTTTTCCGCTCCGCCAAGCCGAAAACGGACCTGGCGACCTTGCGCAGCCAGTTGCAGCGCCTGAAGGGCGATCTCGAACAATACCTGGCGCGTAACAGCAGCAGCGCCATGATCGCCCCCTTGAAGGAGCGCATCCGCGAATTGGAAGGCACCATCGCCGCCGCCGAGGAACGCAGCGCCCGCCCCCGGGCGTCGGGCTGGACAGGCGCCATCGATGGCGCCGCCGCCCAGCGGGCCGAGGCGCCGCCGCGCAGCCATGGCGGCCCCGCGGGGGGCGATCGGTTCCCGCCCCGCCGCCGACCGGCCTCTGGCCCGGCCGGCGACAGCGAGGAGTAGGCGAAAACGCCTGAGCGGAAGCACCAGGGGAACGGGCGTCCGGCCCTGCCCCTTGGTGTGATCTCCAGGGTTCTGTCCGGCGGTGATTGCTGGACCGTCAGGTGCTTGTCGCCTTGGGCGGCGTTTCGTCTTTTTGCGCACCGGGCTGTGCCTCCCCGTCCTTGTTCTGGGAGTCTTTATCGGGGGAGCCTGACTTCTTCGGCTCAGGCGGCACGGCGATGATCTCCCGCACCGGCACCCGCAAGTGCAGCGGCTCGCCGATGATCTCGATATCCATGGGGGAGCAGACCCAATCGGACCCGCCCGGTTTGGTCACGATGGCCAGTTGCAGGCGCGTGGACAGGTCGGGCTGAGGCATGAACAGCTTCAGGTCATAGCGTTTGTTGATGCCCACCCGGATGCGCACGGTGTAGGGATCGATGCTGTTCCAACCGTCGATATCCCGGGTGAAAAAGCAGGGCGGCTGTTCCGCCTTGGGGGTGGCGCCAGGGGCCGCATCGGCCGAGGCGACAGCGCCGGCCCCCGCGCTGGCCGCGCCCGTTTGACCACCCGCTGGGCCACCGCCTGGGCCGGTCGACTGGCATCCCGCCAGCAGCACCGCCAGCGCCGCGGCGCCCCACCGGACCCCTGCCCCTATCCGACCATACCGCTCTGTCATTGCCATGCTCCCGAATCGCCGGAGAAACGGCCCTGGAACGCCCCCCGGAACGTGAAGGTTCCCCAGCCATCATAGGGGGATGGGCGCACGGGGCCACTATACCTGGGATTATACGGACCAAGGCCGCCTGGGCTTCTTGCGACAAAATTTCTATCCTGCCGCCAGGGGCAGGTGTACTTTGCCTAGTGGTTCAGGGCCCCGCTCGTGGTTTGGGCCCTTAGTTGTGGTTCGGAAACGTGTTTCAGGGGCGGGGGCGTGACGACGGCCCGCCCCAGCGGGACAATCCGGCGGCGGTGTGACGCCGGACAGGAGATGACGATACATGGCGATCCGGGTACGTGAAGATTACCGGGGTCTGACGGGGCCGGAGAAGGCCGCGGTGCTGATGCTGGCGCTGGGCGAGGAGCATGCCAGCCGCCTGTTCGCCCTGATGGCCGAGGACGAGATCAAGGAACTGTCGCAGACCATGGCCAATTTGGGCTCGGTCAGTTCCAACATCGTGGAGCGCCTGTTCGTCGAGTTCGCGGAGCAGATCAGTTCGACCGGCTCCCTGGTCGGTACCTTCGACAGCACCGAACGCCTGCTGATGAAGGTGCTGCCCAAGGAAAAGGTCGACACCATCATGGAGGAGATCCGCGGTCCCGCGGGTCGCACCATGTGGGACAAGCTGGCCAACGTGAACGAGCAGGTGCTGGCCAACTACCTGAAGAACGAATATCCGCAGACCGTCGCCGTCATCCTGACCAAGATCAAGGCCGACCACGCCGGCCGCGTGCTGCAGCTGTTGCCCGAAAGCTTCGCCATGGAAGTCATCATGCGCATGCTGCGCATGGAATCGGTGCAGAAGGAAGTGGTGGACGATATCGAGCGCACGCTGCGCACCGAGTTCATGTCCAACCTGGCGCGCACCAACCGCCGCGACGCGCATGAGATGATGGCGGAAATCTTCAACAGCCTGGACCGCAGCACGGAAAGCCGCTTCATCGCCGCGCTGGAGGAACGCAACCGCGACAGCGCGGAGCGTATCCGCGCCCTGATGTTCACCTTCGAGGATCTGGGCAAGCTGGACCCATCCGGCGTGCAGTCGCTGCTGCGCTCCGTCGACAAGTCCAAGCTGGCGACGGCGCTGAAGGGCGCCTCTGAGACGCTGAAGGACCTGTTCTTCACCAACATGTCGGAACGCGCCGCCAAGATCATGCGCGAGGACATGGCCGCCATGGGACCGGTGCGCCTGCGCGACGTGGACGAGGCGCAGATGTACATGGTGCAACTGGCCAAGGACATGGCCGCCCGCGGCGAGATCGTCATCGCCTCCGGCAAGGGCGACGACGAGCTGGTGTACTAAACTCCCGCATCTTCGTCCGCTGCGCCCATGCCGCCGCTGTGACCATCGCCACGGCGCGAGGTTCACACCCTAGGCAAGGTGCGGACGTCCTTCCTGCATACCGGAAATCCCCCATGACCAAGCGCCTGTCCCTCAACTTCGTCTCCGATGTTTCCTGCCCCTGGTGCGTCATCGGGCTGAAGGGCCTGCTAGCGGCGCTGGCGCGGCTGGAAGGGGAGGTCGAGGCCGACATCCACTTCCAGCCGTTCGAGCTGAATCCGCAGATGGGGCCGGAAGGCGAAGATGTGGATGAGCATATCGCCCGGAAATACGGCGCCGGCGCGGAGCAGATGGCCCAAACGCGGGAGATGATCCGCACCCGCGCCGCCGCCGTCGGCTTCACCATGTCAGCCACCGGGGCCAACGGCACGAAGCGCCGCATCTACAACACCTTCGATGCCCACCGCCTGCTGCACTGGGCCGACATCCAGGCGCCCGAGCGTCAGTTGGCGCTGAAGCTGGCTCTGTTCGAGGCGTACTTCACCCGGGGCGAGGCGCCATCCGATCCCGATGTCTTGCTGACCGCGGTGACCCAGGCCGGCCTGGACGCGGCGGAGGCCCGGGCCATCCTGGCCGGCGACCGCTACGGCGCCGAAGTGCGGGAGGCGGAACAGCTGTGGCTGTCGCGCGGCATCCAGTCAGTCCCCGCCGTGATCGTCAACGGCCGCTACCTCATTTCCGGCGGCCAGCCGCCGGAGGCGTATGAGGACGCGCTGCGAAAGATCGCCGAGGCGGCCTGACGCGGGCCCGTCCCCCGCTCGCCGCCCTCGGCGGTCCTTATTCGCCCGCCGCCCTCGGCGGTCCTTATTCGCCCGCCGCCTTCGGCAGTCCTCATTCGCTCGCCGCCTTCGGCGGCTGGGCAAACTGGATCAGGTAGTTGGCGTAGTCGGCAACCTTCAGCTTGAAATCCAGGCTTTCATTGCCGGCCATGGCGCGGGCCACGATCAGGTGGTTGCCCACCGTGGTGGGCGTCAGCTTGTAGATGCCGGCGGCCCCCTTCAGGCGAGGATAATAGTTGGGGTCGACCGGCTTTTCTTTGGCGGACAGGCGCTGCAGCGCCTCTTCCTCCGTCCAGTCACCGACCTCAACCTTCTTCACCAGGGTCCAGTCCTTTTCCGCCGCCCATCCGGCGGCCAGCGCCGCGGCCACCGCGTCGGCGCCGCCATCGACCACGCCCACCTTGAAGATGTTCTTGGGCAGGCCGACGTCGGAGGCCCATTTCGACAGGTTGGCGCTACGGGCGACGAACAGGGTGGCCATGACAAAACCGGTCTGTTGTTGAAAATCGGTTCCCAGGTCTACTCCACCACGGGCCACCTGGCCAGATTTAGCCGTCGCCAAGGGATTTCGACCCGGCGCGGCATGGAAGCGGATGCAACGCCGCCCGCATCTGGGTATGGTGGGGCCGCGGGCGTCGGTGGGGTGGCGTTCCCAAGAAAAGCTGTAAACCATTATTTAAGATTTGCCGCCCCATTCACAGGCGTCGCGCTGAAACGCGTCTTATAGAGTCGGGCGATCATCCATGTCGGCATTTCACCGGTTTCGTTTACCCCGGCCCGCGCGGGTCCTTGGGCTGGCCCTGACGGGCGCGCTGATGCTGTTCACAGGGCTGCTTTCCACCGGCGCTCTGGCATCGTTCCGCCTGATCCCCATCGAAATGGACATGGAGCCCAGCGGCCGCGGCGCCACCCAGATCTTCCGGGTGGAGAATGACGGCAAGGACCCGGTGGCCATCGACGTCAAGATCATGTCGCGCGGCATGGACCAGGACGGCCAGGACATCCTGGCCGATGCCGAGGACAGCTTCGCCATCGTGCCGGAACAGATCATCCTGCAGCCCGGCGAAAACCAGTCCATCCGCGTGCAGTGGTCGGGCGATCCCAAGCCGGCCAAGGAACTGCCCTTCCGCCTGGTGGCCGAGCAGTTGCCGATCGACCTGGGCAACGCGCCGGTGCAGGGCGGGCAGGTGAAGCTGCTGGTGAGGTACGTCGCCTCGCTCTACGTCGTGCCGGAAGGGGCGAAACCCAAGCTGACCGTCGTGTCCGCCGGCCCCAAGCCCGCCACGGCCCCCGCCACCGGCACGGTGATGGAGGTGGTGGTGCGCAACGACGGCGGCTCGCGCCAGGTGATGCGCGACCTGGAACTGACCGCCCAGGTCAACGGCAAGAGCGTCACCCTGCGCAAGGAGCAGCTGACCGGCATGGTCGGCGAAAACGTCCTAGCCGGGGTCACCCGCCGTTTCCACATCCCCTGGCCGGCGGATCTGCCCCAGGGCCCCGCCACGGTGACCCTGTCGGTGCCCTGATAAGAGGACGGCGGTGCGCCTGTCGCGACCGAAGATGCCCGGCCGCCGGACGTGCGGTCCGTTTTGTGTTGCCCGCCCCGGCCCCCATCCCGGCCGCCTGCGCCAGGGCGCGCTTGCCTGCGTCCTGGTTTCGGCCCTGCTGGCCCCGCTGCTGACCTCCCGCGCGGCGTGGGCCCAGACGGCGCCACCCGCCAACCAGAACACCGAGGCGCTGTTCGAGAAGACGTTCGGCAAGAAAAAGAAGGCGGAAAAGTCCACCAGCCTGGACCTGCCGGTTAAGGTGGAGGGACGGGAGGTCGGCCAGGTGCCGGTCAAGATGGCCCCGGACCCCGCCGAGACCCAGGTGGATCTGAACCGCCTGTCTCTGCTGCTGCGCGACTTCGTGCAGGCCAAGGCCCTGGGCGACCTGGTGGCCCAGGCCGGCCCCGACGGCTATGTCAAGCTGGGGGCCCTCTACCAGGGCGGGCCGGCTGGCGGCACGCGCAGCGGTCCGTCAGGCGCCACCATTTCCATCACCGTGGACCCCAAGGAGCTGACGCTGTCGGTGAAGGTGCCGGCGCAGCTACGCGCGGTGCGCAACCTGACCGTGGTGAACCGCGCCAACGCGGCCAGCGGCTATCAGGTGCTGGAACCGGCGGATGCCGCCGCCTACGTCAACCTGCGCACCGCCCAGGTCTTCCTGGCGCAGCCCGCCACCGACAGCGGCAATTACCGCCAGCCGCTGAACCTGGGCCTGGACGGCGGCGGCAACATCGACGGCTGGTCCTTCGAATGGCAGGGCCAATACCAGGAGCAGTACAGCCACCATTTCATGCGGGGGCCCGCGCGGCTGATCCGCGACTTCCCGGAGGACGCGGTGCGCCTTCAGGCCGGCGACCTGGACTATTCCATCACCGGCATCCAGACCAACCGCCCCCTGACCGGCCTGTCCATCGCCCGCAATTACACCCTGCAGCCCTATCGCGCCATCCAGCCCACGGGCAGCCGGGACTTCATCCTGGATTCGCCGTCGCAGGTGGAGGTGCTGGTGAACGGCCGCCCCACCCGCGTGTTCCGCGAGGACGCGGGGCCCGTCAACCTGTCCGACTTCCCCGGCACGTCCGGCACCAACGACGTGCAGGTGCGCATCACCGACACCTATGGCCAGACGCGCACCATCGATTTCCCCTTCTTCTTCGATTCCGAGCTGCTGGCCGAAGGCGTGTCGGAGTTCAACTACACGGTGGGCGTGCCCTACACCACCGCCAGCGACCGCCTGACCTATGACCGCAGCCGCCCGACCTTTTCCGGCTATCATCGCCAGGGCATCACCGACAACCTGACCGTGGGCGCCAGCCTGCAGGCGGACAAGAGCCAGCAGGTCATCGGGACCGAGGTGCTGTTCGTCACCGGCCTCGGCACCATCGGCATCAACCCCGGCGCCAGCCTGGGCGCCTCCCGCGGGGCGTCGGTGGACCTGACCTACCGCGACTACACGAACGACGAACAGTTCTTCCAGCAGCGCACCCTCACGGCCCAGGGCAGCTGGCGGTCCGGCGGCTATGCCAGCCTGGGCACCCTGGATCCGCGCAACACCGTGTCCTACGACCTGGCGGCGCGGTACGGCCAGCCGCTGGATGAGGATTTGACCGCCACCGTGAGCGGCCGCTACCAGTTGGTGCGCGATGACAGCCAGATCGACGGCTATTCCGTGGATCTGGGGTTCCGCCGCCGCTTCGGCCGGCACGCGACGCTGGAGCTGACGCTGAGCCGGGCCCGCAACACCGTGACGCGTGAGGCGGACAACAGCGCGTATCTGGCCTTCCGCTACACCTTCGGCGACGGTGTGCAATCCGCCGGCCTCACCATGGACACACTGAGCCGCCAGCGGGAGCTGGACTGGCGCTACCAGGACCCCTGGCCCACGAATTCCTGGAACCTGGGCGTGGACGCGACCAACACCACCGGCACCTACCAGGCCAGCGGCTCCGTCGGGTACACCATGGACCGGTTCGAGGCTTCGATCCGCCATGACTACAGCCAGCGCCTGTCCACGGTGGACGGCCCGCTGCAGAATGACGAGCGCACGACCCTGAACTTCGCCACCGGCCTGGTGTTCGCCGATGGCCATGTCGGCGTCACCCGGCCGGTGACCAACAGCTTCGCCCTGGTGGTCCCTCACCCCCGCATCGCGGATGAGGAGATCGGCGTGGACCCCGTCACCGGCCATTACCTGTCATCCAGCGATTGGCTGGGCCCGCCGGTGGTGCCCAACATCTCAGCATATCTGGTGCGGCCGCTGCTGCTGGACGTGCCGGACGCGCCCATGGGCTATGACATCGGCAACGACCGGCCCGCCATCGTGCCGGGCAACCATACCGGCACCCTGGTGCCCATCGGCACCGACGCCACCGTGTCGCTGGACGGCGTGCTGCTGGACCCGGCGGGCAAGCCCGTGCCGCTGGCGGCCGGTCTGTTGCGGCGCACGGACGGCAAGGCGGTCAAGGCCACCAACGCCAAGGACCCCAAAGCGGGGCTGGAGGTGCCGTTCTTCACCAACCGCAAGGGCCGGTTCCGTGTGGAGGCGGTACGCCCCGGCGAATGGCTGATGCAGTTGAATGGCGTGCCGCACAAGCCCATCCCCGTGACCGTGCCGGCGGCGGCCGAAGGCCTGTTTCCGCTGGGCACGCTGACGCTGGAGCCGCTGCCCGGCCAGACCATCAACCTGTCGCCCGTCAAGCCGGCCTCCACCCCCGCCGGGGACGGCCCGTCATGAGCGGGACCACCACGCGGGGATGGCAGGGTGGGGATGGATGGCGCCCCCCGGCGGAACGCTTCTTGCTTACATTTGCCAGACCGACCGGCGGCCCGCGCTGCCGCCCCCCTTTTTCTGACCGGGTGCCGCCCGGCCGGAACGCCGCTATCCTGGACGCCATGCAACAGCCGACCCGCCTTCGCTCCGCCGCCGCCCGGCCTTCAGACGCCCGGCCCCGGGGCGTCCCGCTGTGGGCCCTGCTGGCGCTGGCCCTGCTGCTGGCCTTGGCCAGTGTGCCCGCCCGTGCCACCCAAACCTGCTACGCGCAGCTGAGCGGCCTGTCGCAGGTGACACCCGTCACCAGCTACGACCCTTTCGCGGCGCTGCAGCCCCCCACCTACAACACGGTGACGGTGCAATACATCGCGGGCAGCAACTGCCTGTTCGGGATCGGCATCGACAGCGGGCTGTGGAGCAACACGCGGCGCATGCTGGGCTTCAGCGGCAACTGGCTGAGCTATGATTTGTACAAGGACGGCGCCCTGACCCAGCGGGTGGGGGACTATGGCACGGGCAACGCCAGCAACCTGATCACCGGGTCCGTGAGCAACGGGCGCGGCTCCCAGACGGCGACCACCGGATTCTACGCCTCCGTCCCGGCCGGGCAACTGGTGGGGGCGTCCTATTATTTCGACCAGGTGACGGTGACGCTGTACCAGCTGAACAGCGCCGGCACCATCGTGGCCATCATGGACAGCGCCATCGTCCAGGTGCGGGCCACCGTGCGCACCTCCGTCTCCGCCACCGTCAATGTCGGGGGCGTGCGCAGCAACCTGGCGGCATCGACCGCCAACGTCGACTTCGGGGAGTTGACCACCGGGGCCAGCCGCAGCTTCGACCTGGAGGTATCGGGCAACACCGGGTACAGCGTCACCATCCAGTCGCAGAACGGCGGCCAGCTGGTGAACAGCGCCGCCAACACCCGCATCCCTTACAGCATGACGGTGGACGGCCGGGGCGTGGCCGCTGGTGGCACCACGCTGAACTATTACAGTTATTCCAGCCTGGACCGGCACACCTTCATCATCGTCATCGGTGACGTCACCAAGGTCATCGCCGGGACCTATACGGATTATCTCCTGATGACGGTGACGGCGAACTGACATACCATCTGGACCAGGCGGCTGGATCATCCATTTGATCCAACGCAGGGCGCCGCAGAAGGCGGTTGCCCATTCTGACCGACAGATGGCGTCCATCCCGGGGCGCCCATGGAGACAAAAAATGTCCCAGCGTCTGCCCGCCGCACCCCGCGACCATACCCCCGCCCATGGGGCCCCCGCGCATAGGGTTTGCCTGGCCCTGACCATCACCGCCACCCTGGTCCTGGGCTGTTCCGCCTGGGCGGGCAACAGCAGCGGCACCATCCAGCTCAGCGCCACCGTCCCCACCGTCTGCACCGTCGCCGTCACGTCCAGCAACGCCACGCTGGATCTGGTCAACGGCCAGAACGCTGTCACCGTGGGATCGGTGACGGAGCAGTGCAACGCCGGCAACGGCTATACCGTCTCGGTCGCCTCGGCCAACAGCGGCACGCTGAAGAGCAGCGCCACCGGGTCCACGGCCGTGGCCTACAACCTATCCTACGACAACACGGCCGCCGCCAAGAACGGCACGCTGACCACGGACCGCGCCGGCTCCACGCAAAGCCGCCAGGGCACCTTGGCCGTCAGCCTGCCCGGCAACAGCCAGGCCGCCGCCGGCGTCTACCAGGATACGGTCACGGTGTCGATCGCCGCCAAGTAGGAACCCGTCCGAAGGCCCCCAACCTCAAAGCCACCTGAAATCGCTTGCCCATGCTGCGCCTCGGAGCCAATCCTGCGCCGGGATGGCGGCCCCATCATGGGAACGGCCGCCGTAAGAATGAAGGGGAAGCGATGCGTCGTCCGATGGTAGCCGCCCGCCTGGCGGCGGCCCTGGTTTGCCTGTCCGTCACCGCCTATGCCGCCGACGCGGCCAAGCCGACCGCGCCAAAGCCAACCGCCAAGGCGGGCCCGGTCGCCGCCGATGTCCTGGCCGCTGCGGGCCCCATGGATTGGCGGTCCCCCAACCCGGAAAACCTGCTGTACATGGACCTGGCCCAGGGCCGGGTGATCATCGAGCTGGCCCCCGCCTTCGCCCCGGCGCATGTCGACAACATCCGCAAGCTGGTGCGCGAGGGCTGGTTCGACGGCCTGGCCGTGGACCGGGTGCAAGACAACTACGTCACCCAGTGGGGCGATGCCGACAACACGCGCACGCCGAAGACGGCGCAGACCAAGCTGGCCCCCGAGTTCGTGGTGCGGGGCGACGCCGTGGCCAAGCTGCCCTTCACCCCCCTGCCCGACCGCGACACCTACGCGCCCGAGGCGGGCTATAGCAATGGCTTCCCCGCCGCCCGCGACGCCAAGGGGCGCGAGGCCTGGCTGGTCCATTGCTACGGCATGGTGGGCGTGGGCCGCGACATGGCGCTGGACAGCGGCAGCGGGGCGGAACTCTATGCCGTCATCGGCCAGGCGCCGCGCCATCTGGACCGCAACATCACCGTGGTTGGCCGGGTGCTGCGGGGTATGGACATCCTGAGCAGCCTGCCGCGCGGCACGGCCGCCCTGGGCTTCTATGACAAGCCGGAACAGCGCATTCCCATCGCCAAGGTGAGGCTGGCCGCCGACCTGCCCCCCGACCAGCGCGACAACCTGGTGGTGTTGCGCACCGACACCCCCACCTGGGCCGCCTATGTCGAGGCACGCCGCAACCGGAGGGAGGACTTCTTCCCCGTGCCGGCGGGGCACGTGGACGTTTGTAATATCCCCATACCCGTCCGTACGGCTGAGGCCAAGCCTATCCAATAGGGCTGATCGCAGCGGGGAGCGGGCGGCACCCTAACCTTAAGAACAGCTACGCGGCATTGCATCCTGCAATGTCCCGCGTTGACAGCGCTGGGCGATTGCTTGAAAACCTGCAAGCTGCAATGCCCGACGCATTCCCCTAAAGGATAGGCGCGGGCGATGTCCCCCTGAAAGCATCCGCCCCATGGAAACCCGCCCGCGCCGCGTCCTGATCGTCGAACCCACGCCGTCGATGGCCGCCGCCTACAGCCAAGCATTGCGCAAGGACGGCCACGCCCTGCAGGTGGTGGACACCGCCCCGGCCGCTCGCCGGGCGCTGGCGGAGGCGCCGGCCGACGTGGTGCTCTTGAACCTTCAGTTGCCAGGCGGCAACGGGCTGGATTTGCTGAAGGAATTGAAGGCGGACAGCCGGGCGCCGCAGGTGGTGGCGCTGACGTCTCAGGGCTCGGTGCAAATGGCGGTGGACGTGATGCGCGCCGGTGCCGTGGACGTGCTGCTGCTGCCGGCGGGCACGGATCGCCTGCGCCAGGCCATGGCCACCGCCTTGACCGAACGGGAAAAGGTGTTGGAGGCGGCGCCGCACACCGCCCCGGTGGAGGACCCGCTGGGCTATCTGGGCTTCGTCGGCATCTCGCCGGCCATGCGCGGCGTCTACCGCATGATCGAGGCGGCGGCGCCGTCCAAGGCCACGGTGTTCATCACCGGCGAAAGCGGCACGGGCAAGGAGGTCTGCGCCGAGGCCATCCACCGTCGCAGCCCGCGCGCCAACAAGCCTTTCATCCCGGTGAACTGCGCGGCCATCCCTAAGGATTTGATGGAAAGCGAAATCTTCGGCCACGTGAAGGGCGCCTTCACCGGGGCGACGGCGGATCACGCCGGCGCCGCCCTGCAGGCCGACGGCGGCACGCTGTTCCTGGACGAAATCGGCGAAATGGATTTGGCGCTGCAGGCCAAGCTGTTGCGCTTCCTTCAGACCGGCATGGTCAAGAAGGTGGGCAGCGAAAAGGCCGAGGCGGTGGACGTGCGCATCGTCTGCGCCACCAACCGCGACCCCTTCGCCGAGGTGCAGGCCGGCCGCTTCCGTGAAGATCTGTTCTATCGCCTGCAGGTGATTTCCATCGAGCTGCCGCCCCTGCGCGACCGCGGCGACGACATCCTGCTGATCGCGCGGGAGTTCCTGGCCAAGTACACGCAGGAGGAACGCAAATCCTTCACCGGCTTCAGTGGCGAGGCGGAGGATATCATGCGGACCTACACCTGGCCGGGCAACGTGCGCCAGTTGCTGAACGTGGTGCGCAACGTGGTGGTGCTGAACGACGGCGCCGTCATCCAGCCGTTCATGCTGCCCCCACCGCTGAACAAGCCGACCATGATCGTGCCCCCCATGCTGAACGATCCGCGCTGGGCGGCCATGGCCGGGCCCATGCCCTTCCCCTTCTCGCCGCCGCCGCCCGCCAACCTGGCCGGTCCGGCCCCCGGTGGGGCCTCTCTGGGGGGCGTGGCGCCGACCGGATTCGGCATGCCGCCCGCGCCACCCGCCGCACCGGCGCCGGGGGGCGTCTCCATGGGTGCCGCGCGCCTGCCGGGCGTCAACAGCTGGGCCGCCCCCATTTCCCTTGAGGATGGGACGGCCGCCCTCGAATCCGACCCCGCCCCGGAGCGCCGAATCCGGCCGCTTTGGATGGTGGAGGAGGAAACCATCGAGGAAGCCATCCGCCTGTGCCAGGGCAACATCACCCGCGCCGCGGCGCTGCTGGAGATCAACCCCTGCACCATTTATCGCCGCCGCCAGAAGAAGCGCGCCACGGCCTGACGTCCAAGGAAACGGTCATGATCACGGAAATCCGGCACATCATCTTCTCCAACGACGAGCTGAAGCTCGTCTTCCAAACCGTGCCGCCAGAGGAGTTCGACGCCAGCCGCCGCATCCTGAGCATCCAGGTGGTCGAAGGCCCCCCTCCGACGGTGAAGCTGACCAGCGAGTTGCCCACCGGCGGCGGGCGCGAGGTGATGCAGCTGGAATCCTACCTGCTGGCGCGGTTGATCGTGGCCTACTGCCAGAAAAAGCGCATCCCCCTGCCCAAGGACGCGCTGAAGACCCTGCACGCCCAAGGGGACCAGCTGTGCTTCAGCATCATGAGTTCGCTGAGCTAACGGAATCTTCACGGGTGGGCGCCGACTGTATGCCTTGAGCGGCCGGCCGATCGGAGCGATACTGCGACTGATCGGCCGCGCCCGTAGCGGGCGCAGCCCCCGGAGTAGCGCAGATGCAGATCGACAGCCAAGCCGCCGCGGCCACCGCCGCCAATGTGTTGCAGGCCAGCCTGCAATTCCAGGTGCAGGCCCTGAAGCAGACCACGGACGCGCAGTCCGCCGTGGCGACCGAACTGCTGACCGGGCAGAGCGCCGGCCCCGCCCCCACCGATGGGCGCGGGCAGTTGATCGATATCAGCGCCTGATTCCCTTTGCCGTCATTATCTGAGACACTGGCCACCGCCGTGGCCCATCACTCCGCAGGCCGTCTGGATGATGCCGAAGCCTTGTACGCGGCCATCCTGGACCATATTCCGGACCAGATAGACGCCCTTCACCTGACAGGCGTTTTGACCTTGCAGCGGGCAAGCGGCGCCAAGCCCCCCGACCCGGCGCGGCTGGCTGCCGGCGTGGCCCTGATCCGTCGCGCCTATGCCCAGCCGGCGGCCGCCACCGTCCCTGACATCGCCATCAACCTGGGCAATGGGCTTAGCGCCTTGGCCGGCGCCCATTCCAGGGCGGGCGCCCAGGCCAAGGCGTTGGAAGCCTTGCTGGAAATGGATGACCTGGGCCTGCCGATGAGGCCGGCCGACCGTCTGATGCTGGCCGATGGCCTGGCGCTGGTGCGCGCGGCGACCGAGGCGAAAAGGCACTATCGCGCCCTGCTGTCTGCCAGTCCCGCCACGCTCCCCCAGGCCCTGCCCGCCCGGGTGAACCTTGTCAAAATGCTGATGGCTCAGAGACAGGTGGCCGAAGCCTTGTCCTTGCTGAACGAGCCGCTCTCCACGGATCCCAGCCACGCCCACGACCAGGCCACCGCCCTGGCCCTGCGCGCGCGATTGCTGATGACCACGCCGATGGACGAGACCGCGCGCGCCTTGATACGCCTATCCCTGACCGACATGGAGCGGATTGGCGGGACCAGCGCGGAGCTTCACTTCCTGTCGGGCAGGTTTCTCCAAAGCCAGGGGGACATTGCCGGCGCCCGCGCCCGGTACGCCCAAGCCCTGACGCTTGAACCGGCGCACGCCGAGGCGCGGCTGGCCCATGCCGAGGCGTGTCTGCGCCTGGGCGCGTGGCGGGACGGCTTCGCCGACCTGTCTTGGCGCTGGATGCTTCCCATGGCCGGCCGCCTCCATGGCTCCATCCCCCTGTGGGAACGGGCGGATCAGGACATGTCCGGCCGCCGTGTCCTGGTTTGGGATGAGGTGGAGCCTGACGCCCTGCCCCATTTGGCCCGCCTGCTGCCCCGCCTGCGCGACCGGGGGGTGACGGTGGTCGTGGAGGTGTCACCCGGCTGGGCCGCCCTGTTGCCCACGGGGCGGGGGCAGGCGCTGGCCGGCGTCACCATCGCCACACGGGGAATGGACACCGTGCACGCCGATTTCCAGGTGCCCCTGCAGGAACTGCCTGACCGGCTGTCGCTTTGGAGTGCGGACGATTTCTGGCACGGTCCCTACATGACGGCTCCGGCCGACACACCCGCCCCGTCCTTCCCTGGGCCCGCCGTAGGGGTGCCCGCCGACGCGCTGCCATCCATGCGGCCCCCCTTGCCTCCCGGCGTGACGGCCGTGCCCCTGGCTCTGCCCCCCGCGGACGAGCCGGAAGGCTGGGGCCGGCTGGCCGCCACGCTGGCTGGCGTGGACGCCGTGGCGCTGCCCGCCGGGCCGCTGGCCCATCTGGCCGGCGCCCTGGGCCGCCCCGGCGTGGTGCTGGTGCCGACGAACGCGGATTGGCGCTGGCCAGCCACGGGGGAGCGCACCCCCTGGTATCCATCCCTGCGCCTGGTGCACGGGGCCGTGTGGCCGGCAGCCCCGATTCCGGGCCTGGATCTGGAAACCTCGTCATGAGCGGCATTCTTTATGTGACTGGCGCCGACGAGCGTTATTTCGCCACCACCCTGCTGCTTCTGGAAAGCTTTGCCCGGCAAATGCCGCAGGCGCGGCTGATGGTCTGCGACTATGGCTTGGCCCCGGGGCAGCTAGCCTATCTGGCGGACCGGGGGCAGCTTTTGCCCCGGCCCGAGGGTTTGCCGGAAACGCTGCATCCTTACGCCAAGAAGGCCGCCATCCTGGACTATGTCGGCGACCTGCCCTGGCAGGCGCTGTGCTGGATAGACGCCGACATGCTGGCGGTCGGCCTGGATGGCGCGATCATGGCCCATCTGCTGCAGCGCCTGGAGGCGAGCGGCGCCGACATTGCGCTGACCACGGACATCAACGAGTTGACGCTTTCCGACGTGGCGGCCATGGACGCGGGCGGCACGACGATGGCGCCTTTCCGCGCCCTGCTGGCCGAGAGCGGCGCCGACCCGGCCGCCCCCTATATCAGCGTCGGCTTCTGGCTATGCCGATCCCGGGCGCTGCTGGTCGACTGGGATCGGCGCAGTCGGGGTTTGCGGCCGCATCCCCTGTTCGAACAGAACGTCATGGCCCTGCTGATCCACGGCCCCAACTGGGGCTACGCCGGCCGGGCGCTGTTGCTGGACCCGGTGGAATGGCAGCCGCAAAATCACCTGCTGCCCCTTATCCGCACCGCAGGCGACGGCTATACGGTGCGGGGACGAACAGTCCGCCTGGTTCATTGCACATCCTGCCGCTACTGGTTCATGGATATCTACAAAAGCCATGTCGAGGTGCAGGGGCAAGCCTTGGCCGGCTATTTCCGCATCCTGCAGAATCCGGCGCTGCGCGCATTGCAGAAGGACCTTTTGCACGACCACGTCGTGCGCCACGGTGACGCTCTGAGTCGCCACGGGCTGCTGACGATCGCAGATCCCTGAATCGCCCGATGAATCGGCGGCCGGTGGGCATATCTTGCCTCTGTTCACGGGCGCCGCCGCCCCCTATCCTCTCCCCATGAAATGAAGCGAGCCGGGGCCCGTGTCGTTGGTTCCGCCGGCGGAGGAAGCATGACCGACCACACCGACAGCACGCCCGCCACCAGCACGCCGGCCACGCCGGAAGACGCGGCCGTCCTGATCCTGCAGGCCGACGGCCTGGCGGCATTGGAAAGCGGCGACGCGGCCCAGGCTGTCTCGCTGCTGAGCCAGGCGGTGGCCCTGCGCCCCGACGACGCCGCGCTACGCGCCGACCTGGGCCTGGCGTTTGAACGGCAGCAGGACAACGAGTCCGCCAAGGCAGCCTATGGCATGGCGGTGGCCCTGGACCCGGACAACCCCATCCATCGCTTCAACCTGGGCGCGGCCTGCCAGCGCCTGGGCCAGGGGCACGAGGCCGCCACCCATTACCTGGACGCGCTGGAACGCGAGCCCATGCTGGCGGAGGCCTATTTCAACCTGGCAACGCTGTTCCAGGAGGCCGGCCACCTGGACATCGCGGAACAACACTACCGCAACGCGCTGGAGGCCCGGCCGTCCTATGTCGAGGCCGCCGCCAACCTGGGCCTGGTCCTGCGCCGCCTGGGCCGCCTGGACGAGGCGCTGGACTATCTGCGGGCCACGGCCGAGGCCCAGCCGGACCTGGCGCAAACCCATTCCAACCTGGGCTTGGTGTTGAACGAGGCCGGGCAGTACCAGGAGGCGCTGGCCGTGTTCGACCACCTGGCCGCGCTGCGCCCGTTCGAGGTGGCCCCCCACGTCGGCCGCGCCGGCGCGCTGCGGGGCCTGGGCCATTTGGCCGAGGCGGCCACCGCCATCCGTCAGGCGCTGAATCGGCCGGAAACCACCATCTCCGCCGAGTTGGAGGCCGCCCAGATCGCCGCCGCCCTGCAGGCTTCCGGCAACGGCGCCGCCGCCCGATCGCTGGTGGACGCCTGGCGGACGGCCGGCGTCACCCCCATCCTGCGCCATACGGAGGCGGCGCTGGGCCTGGCGCCACCACCACCCCGGGCAGATTCCGCCTATCTGGAACAGATGTACGACGCCCAGGCCGCCATGCTGACGGAACAGGCCGTCGCCGCCGCCACGGCCGCCCTCTCACCCACCCTGGCCGCCACCTTGGCACGGCACCTCGGCCCTGCCGCCGGCACCCTGCAGGTGCTGGAGATCGATTGCGGCGTGGGTGCCCTGGGCCCGCTGCTGAAGCCTTACGCCACCGACCTGGTGGGCGTGCATCCATCCGCGACCGCCGTGCAGGCGGCGGCGCGGAGCGGCCTCTATGACCAGTTGGTTCACGGCGACCATGCCGTGGTGCTGGAGCGCTCAGCCGCCAACGCCAACCTGATCGTCTCGACCGACATCGCCAACCATGTCGGCGATCTGGGGCCGCTGGCCTCGGCCGCCGCCGACGCGCTGCTGCCCGGCGGCACGCTGGTCCTGGTTCTGGACGCGGCTGAGCCATGGGCCCCTGCCGTAGCATTGAAGGAAAACGGCCGCTATCTGCATCGCCGCGACCATGTGGAGGGCGCCCTGCGCCAGGCGGGCCTGGCTGTGCTGGAGGGCACGACGCTGCCACCCGCCATCCCCGGTGGGACCGAGCGCCTGCTGGTCGTCGCCCGCAAGGGCTGAGACCGGCATCCCCATGGCATCCCCGCCGCTCCGCACCCCGCCCCGCCCGGCGCGGGTGCTGGCCTTGCCCCGCTATGACCGGCTGGGGGCCAGCAGCCGGCTGCGCTTCTTCGACCCGCTGCCCCACGTGGCGGCGGCGGGCCTGGAGGTCGCCACCGCCCCATTCTTCGACGACGCCTATCTTCGGCGCCTGTATGCCGGGCAATCGGTGGACAACCGCGCCCTGATGGGACGCTATCGACAGCGGTTGACGGCCCTCGGCCGCGCCGGACGTGGCGATCTGCTGTGGATAGAGAAGGAGGCCCTGCCCTGGCTGCCTGATGCCGCGGAACGCCTGACGTTCCGGGGGCGCCCGTATGTTCTGGACTTCGACGACGCCTGGCACCTGCGCTATGCCGGCCATCGCAGGGGGCCGGTGCGCGCGCTTCTGGGCCGAAAGCTGGAGCGGCTGGTGGCGGGGGCGGCCCTGACCGTGGTCGCCAACGAGGCCCTGGCCGGCTGGGCGGATGCCGCCGGCGCCCGCCGCCTGCTGCGCCTGCCCACGCCGGTGGACCTGTCCCGCTACCAGGCCGCCGCGCGGGCGGAGCCGCCCGCCGGCGGGTTCCGCGTGGGCTGGATCGGCACCCCGTCCTCCGCGCGCTATCTGGCGGCGTTGGCCGGGCCCCTGGCGGCGCTGGCGGCCAGCGGCCCGCTGACGCTGGTGACCATCGCCAGCGCCCCCGTCAACCTGCCCGGTGTGCCGGAGGAGTTCATCGCGTGGAGCGAGGCGGGCGAGGCCGCCGCCCTGGCCGGAATCGATGCCGGGATCATGCCGCTGCCCCACACGCCGTTCGCGCAGGGCAAGTCAGGCTTCAAGCTGTTGCAGTACATGGCGGCCGGCAAGGCCGTGGTGGCCAGCCCGGTGGGGGAGAACCGGCGCATCGTGGCCGACGGCGTCACCGGCCTGTGGGCCGACAGCCCGGAAGGCTGGGTCCAGGCCCTGGAAGCGGTGCGATCCAACCTGGATTTGCGCCACCGCCTCGCCACGGCCGGCCGCGACCTGGTGGCACGGGAGTATGACTTGGCGGTCCTGGGGCCCCGGCTGGGGGCGGCCCTGGCGCACGTGGCCAGGGCCTGAAGGCCTCAGACCGGGAAGGGCGCGCCGATCTCCGCCAAGGTCGGCTGCCTGCCGTCCTTGTCCGACAGCACGGCGCCGGCGAACTCGGGCCACTGGATGGCCAGCGCCGGGTCGTTCCACAGCAGGCCGCGGTCATGGGCCGGGCTATAGGGCGCCGTCACCTTGTAGGCAATTTCGGTGTCCGGGACGAGGGTGCAGAACCCGTGGGCGAAGCCCACCGGCACCCAGAGCTGCCAGCCCTCTTCCGCATCCAGCTCCGCGGCGACGTGGCGGCCGTATGTGGCGGAGCCCTGGCGCAGGTCCACCGCCACGTCCAGGATACGCCCGCGGATGACGCGCACCAGCTTGCCCTGGGCCGCCGGCGCCAACTGGAAGTGCAGGCCGCGCACCGTGCCCTGAATGCGCGACAGCGACTGGTTGTCCTGGACGAAGGGCCCCGCGATACCGGCGGCGGTGTGCTTTTCCTCATTCCAGGTTTCGACGAACCAGCCACGGTCGTCGCCGAAGCGGCGGGGCTTCACCATCACCAGGCCATCGATGTCCAGGCGCTTCACTTCCATGCTGGGGTCCTATCGTCTTCGGTTGTGCCGCGCGCCCGGGATACGCCGGACGCCATCAGAAGTCCAGGGGGCCGCCGCCCCTTAGCACGGCGTCGGCCGCCGGCGTATAGCCCCCGCCCTCGCCGTGCAGCACCAGGCCGGGCAGCAGGCGGGCGGGGGTCCGGGCGCCCAGGCGGGCGCGGATGATGACGCGCCGCGCCTCCGCACCGGCGCGGGGCCACAGGGGGTAAAGCACCACGGCGCCGAAGCGGCCCGCCAGGCGCGCCAGGATATCGTCCACGCGGTCGGCGCGGTGGATCATGGTGAGGGTGCCGCGTGGGGCCAGCAGCCGGGCGGCCGCCGCGATCCAGGTGGCCAGATCCGCCGTCCCCTCGCCATGCGATACCGCCTTGCCGGCGCGGGGGGATCGGGTATGCCGCCCGCCCGGGTAAAAGGGCGGGTTGGTCATCACATGATCGAAGCGTCCAGCCAGGAGGTCGGGATCGGAACCGGGTGGCAGATGGCCGGGCGCCTGGGCCGCATCGCCCAGGGTGATGCGGACGCGGGCGGCGACGCCGTTGAGATCCGCGTTGCGCCGGGCCAGATCCGCCGCCGCGGGCTGAACCTCCAGCCCGGCGATCCGCACGCCGGGCAGCCGGGCGGCCAGACAAAAGGTCGCGGCCCCAGCGCCGCAGCCCAGATCCAGCACGCGATCCCCTCCGTCGGCGGGGGTCGCCGCCGCCAGCAGCACCGGATCGATGGCCGCGCGGTATCCTTGCGCCGGCTGCAACAGGCGCACCCGCCCATCCAGCAGCTTGTCCTCCGTGATGTCGCCCTCCACCGGTGGGGCCAGGAGGACGGCCTCGGCGGTCACGGCGCCTCCTCCAACTGCGCCCGGGCCACGGCCAGGGCGACCGTCGCGGCGGTGACGGCACCATCCGCCACCATAAGCCGCCGGGGAATGGCCAGGATGCTGCCCTCCGCCGCCGCCGTGTATTCGTCCAGCAGCACGGCCTCGATACCCGCGTCGGCCAGCACGGCGCGGGCCCAGGACAGTTCCACGGGGTCATTGCTGCTAAGGATGGGCTGCATGAAGGCTTCCTTTGGAAAGGGACCGCCGGCCTTGATCAACGGGGGCAACTTATATGGGGGACGGCGATGCGGTCTGCCAGCTTGACCACAGGGGTTGCGCCGGTATGCTCACTGTCCTATCCAGGGCCGTCAACTGGGTCTCGCGCGATAGCGACGTTGGCCCCCATGTTGGCTCCCATTGGCAGGAGTTCGTTTCGTGGCCGTCGTCACCCCCCTCGATCCCAAGCGCCGGAAGCCCGGCACCGATGCCCTGGAGGCGCTGGTGGAACTGGTGGCGACCGACTTGGCCGCGGTCAATGACATCATCATCCGCCGCATGCATTCGGATGTGGAGATGATCCCGCAATTGGCGGGCTACATCGTGGCCAGCGGCGGCAAGCGCCTGCGCCCGGTGCTGACCCTGGCCGCCGCCCGCCTGTGCGGCTATCAGGGGGAACGCCACCAGCCCCTGGCCGCCTGCGTCGAGTTCATCCACACCGCCACCCTGCTGCACGACGACGTGGTCGACGAAAGCGACCTGCGCCGGGGCCAGCCCTCGGCCAACGCCGTCTTCGGCAACAAGGCCAGCGTGCTGGTGGGTGACTTCCTGTTCTCCCGCGCCTTCCAGGTGATGACCGAGGACGGGTCGCTGGACGTGCTGCGCATCCTGTCCAGCGCCTCCGCCGTCATTTCCGAGGGCGAGGTGCTGCAGCTGATTACCGCCAACGACACCACCACCAGCGAGGAAGCCTATCTGGAGGTCATCCGCGCCAAGACGGCGGAGCTGTTCGCCGCCGCCTGCCGCATCGGCGCCGTGGTGGCCGGCCGCCCGGCGGCGGAGGAGGAGGCGCTGCGCAGCTATGGCCTGAACCTGGGCATCGCCTTCCAGGTGGTGGACGACGTGCTGGACTATTCCGCCGTGCAGGCCCGCCTGGGCAAAACCATCGGCGACGACTTCCGCGAGGGCAAGATCACCCTGCCCGTGGTCCTGGCCTTCCGCCGGGGCGATGACGAGGAACGCGCCTTCTGGCGCCGCACGCTGGAGGAGGTCGACCAGCGGGAAGGCGACCTGGAGCATGCGCTGGCCCTCATGCAGCGCCACAACACCCTGCGCGACAGCGTGGAGCGCGCCAGGCACTACGGCGCCGTGGCGCGCGACGCCCTGGGCCTGTTCCCCGCCAGCCCCATCAAGCGTGCCCTGCTGGACGTCATCGACTTCGTCGTCGACCGGGATTTCTGAACCGGGTTCCAGCCCGTTACCGCAAAAGGCGCGCCCTCACCGGCGCGCCTTTTTTGTTGCGCCGGACCGCGCTCATCTGCGCCCGGCGCAGAAAAGCAAAACGGCCGGCTTCGGGAGAAGCCGGCCGCTTATGCGTCCCTGAGATGGTCGGAGAGAGAGGATTCGAACCTCCGGCCCCTGCCTCCCGAAAGCAGTGCTCTACCAGGCTGAGCTACTCTCCGTCTCGGGGTGGGCGGGTATATATCGACATCCGCCGGCCATCGCAAGCCTTCTCTTTCATCCAATCGCCCGTCATCGCCGCATGGGTGTCCCGCAGGCGGCGACAGGGTCGACTGTTGCCTATTCGCCACAGGGGTTCGGGAGTCTGCGCCTGCCCCGGTAAGTGCCGGTTCTTGCCATGGTTCCGCCACGGTTGGCCTCGACCTTCAAGTCACGCCCATCAGTCGTTCGGCCTAGCAGAGGAGCCGCCCGAGGGCCGATCGTTTTATGGAGGTGGTATTATGACGACCGTTCGCAGCGTTCTCACCGGCCTGTTCCTGGGCCTGCCCTTCCTGGTCGCCCCCGCCATCCTGGTCGCGGCGCCCCGTCCCGACGTCGCCACCGTGGCGCAGGCCGCCCCCCTGGGACCGACGCCCGCCGCGACGCTGGCGGCCTCGAAGTCGGGCCGGCTGACGGTCATTCCCGCCCAGGCGGTGACCACCCCGGGCGCGAGCCGTGACGGTCTGGCGGTCCCCTGCAAGGCGACGGGCACGAGCGTGATCAAGGCCCATGCCGGCCACAGCGTGCCGCACCGGCTGATCGCCCTGAACTGAGTCTATTCAGGAATCGGGAAAGGCGCCGGCAACCAACGACCGGCGCCCCCAAAGGGACAGTCCTCAAAAGGGTTGATACGCGAAGGGCCGGCGGTGGCGACACCGGCCGGCCCTTCCCCTTTCAGGCGTGCGTCTTCCAAATCTACTTGGCTTGACCGCCTACCCGCGCCAAGCCTTGAGGCGGCGGGCCGCCTCCACCATCTCCGCCTCCGCCCCGGCGAAACTGATGCGCACGGTGTGGTGACCGCGCGCGGGGTCGAAATCCACGCCTGGCGTCAGGGCCACGCCCGTCTCGTTCAACAGCCGAGTGCAGAAGGCCTGGGCGTCGTCGGTGCGGTCGGAAATGTCCGCATACAGGAAAAAGGCGCCATCGGCCGGGGCCAGGCGGCCGAATCCGGCGTCGGGCAGCAAATCCAGCAGAATGTCGCGGTTACGGCGGTAGCGGGCGACGTGGCCCTCCAGCTCCTCAACACAGCCGAAGGCCGCGACCGCGGCGTGCTGTGACAGGGTGGGCGGGGAGATGTAGAGGTTCTGCGCCAGGCATTCCACCGACCGCACCAGCCGTTCGGGCACAACGGCCCATCCCAGGCGCCACCCGGTCATGGAGAAATATTTGGAGAAGCTGTTGAGGGCGATGGCGCCCTGCCCCCCATCGACCGCCAAGGCCGTGGCGGCCGGCACCGTGCCATATTCGATGCCGTGGTAGATCTCATCCGATATCAGCCAGACGCCGTGACGGCGGCACCAGGCACCCAGCGCCGCCATGGCGGCGGCGTCCAGCATGGTGCCGGTGGGGTTGGACGGGCTGGCGACGATCAGCCCGCGGAGGGGACCGCCCCCGCGCGTCAGCAGCTCATCCAGCAGGGCCGGGGTGGGCTGGAAGCGCGTCTCGGGCCCCGTGGGCAATTCCACCGGCACCAGGCCCGCCGTCTTCAGGATGTTGCGGTAGGCGGGATATCCCGGTGCCGCCAGGGCCACGCGGTCACCCGGATCGAAGGCCGCCAGGAAGGCCAGGAGGAAGGCGCCGGAGGAGCCGGTGGTGACCACCACTCGATGCGGCGAGACCACCAGCCCATGGCGGTCTTGATACCAACGTGCTATGCCCTCTCTCAAGGCTGGCAGGCCCAGGGCATCGGTGTAGGCTAGGCGATCAGCGGCCAGGGCGTGGGCGGCCGCGGCGATCACCCCCTTCGGTGCCGGGGTGGACGGCTGGCCTATTTCCAGGTGCAGGACGTCGCCGCCGGCGGCCTGGCGGGCATTGGCGGCGCGCAGTACCTCCATCACCATGAAGGGTGAAATGGTACTGGTGCGTACAGCGACAGCCGGTTGCCCCGCCGCGCGTGGAAATTCGTCCTTGGAGTCTGTAGGGGTCATACCTTACCGCTCGCCTGTTCGGGTATCGACGGCACCGCCGATGGAATCGACTATGTTCTTGCGACCACGCCGCCTAGCCCGCCTGATCCTGGTCAGCCTGTTGTCTTCGGCCTTGGCCGTGGAACCGGTGATGGCCCAGGACCGCGGCATCAGCCTGGTGCGTGACGCCGAAATCGAGCACACGCTGCGCGTCTTCGCCACCCCCATCTTCCGCGCGGCGGGTATCGTCCCCGACGCCGTCACCCTGGTCCTGGTCAACGATGACGAGCTGAACGCCTTCGTCGCCGGCGGCCAGAACATGTTCATCAACACCGGCCTGATCATGGCCGCCGACACGCCGGAACAGCTGATCGGCGTCATGGCGCACGAAACCGGCCACATGGCCGGCGGCCACCAGGTCCGGTCCCGCGACGCCATCGAGAACGCGGTCATCCTGTCGACCCTGGCGACGCTGCTGAGCGTCGCGGCCGCCATCGGCGGCACCCGCCGCGGCGACGGCGGCGGCGCCGCCATGGGCGGTATCGCCGGCGCCCAGGAACTGGGCGCCCGGTCCTTCTTCGCCTTCAGCCGCGCGCAGGAAGCGTCGGCCGACGAGGCCGGCCTGTCCTACCTGGAGGCCAACGGCTATTCGTCGAAGGGCATGCTGGAGTTCATGGAGAAGCTGCACAAGCAGGACTCCGGCCTGCCGCAGACCAAGCAGGTGGAGTTCCTGATGACCCACCCGCTGACCAAGAACCGTATCGAGTACATCGAGAACTTCGTCGACCATATCTCGAAGTTCACCAACGCCAGGATGCCCTCGGCCTATTACGACATGCACCAGCGCATGCGGGCCAAGCTGTACGGCTTCATCCATCCCGACCTGGCCCTGCGCAAGTATCCGGAAAGCGACACCAGCGTCGCGGCCCGCTACGCCCGGTCCATCGCCTATTACCAGGTGGGCGACATCAACAAGGGCCTGAAGATCGTCGACGGCCTGATCGAGCAGGAACCCAAGAACCCCTACTTCTATGAGTTGAAGGGCCAGATCCTGTTCGAGAACGGCCGCGCCAAGGAGGCGGTCGATCCCTATCGGAACGCGGTGAAATACGCCCCGGACAGCGCCCAGCTGCGCATGGCCCTGGGCCACGCCCTGCTGGAGGCCGGCGACGACAAGCTGGTGCACGAGGCCATCGACGTCCTGCGCTCTTCCGCCCGGGATGAGCCGCTGGTGGAACTGACCTGGCTGCTGCTGGCCAGCGCCTACGCCCGCGCCGACATGGCGCCGCAACTGGCCTATGCCCGTGCGGAAGAGGCGTTGGCGCGGGGCGACATCCGCGCCGCCCGCTATCACGCCGACCGGGCGGAGCAGATGCTGCCCGCCGGGTCGCCGGATTGGGTGCGGGCGCAGGACATCCGCGTCCTGGTGGAAAGCCGCCTGCCGCACAACATGCGCCCGCAACTGGCGCCCAGCAGCGGCCTGGCCTCGCCCGACACCCCCATCATCTCCACCGGCCGCATGCCGGAGGATGCCCTGTCCACCGGGGGTACGGCCGCCATCGGCCCCACCTTCCCCGGTATCACCGACCTGCCGACCCCCACCACCATCGGCGCCGGTTCCTCGGGCCTGGGTACCCTGGGCGGGGGCGGCATGGGCGGACAACGCGGCGGGCCGGGCGGACGCTAATGCGCCCCGGGGGATCTGCCCAGGGGATCTGCCCGTCGTATCCGCCCGGCGCCGGGCGCGGCCGTCAGCCCAGCCGGACCATCTTCACGAAGCCGGCCGACTCGCTGTCCAGGATGGCGGATTGGGCGGACAGCCTCTCCGCCAGGCCGGCGACCCCCTGGGCGGCATCGCCCACCGCCTGTGACGCGCCTGTCAGGTCGCCCAGGCTGCCGGCCACGTCGCCGATGCCCACCGCCGCCTGCTGCACATTGCGCGCGATCTCCTGCGTCGCGGCGGTCTGCTCCTCCACCGCCGAAGCGATGGTGACCGTCAGTTCGTTGACGTCGGCGATGGTGGCGCCGATGCGACGGATGGCCGTCACCGTCTGGGTGCTGCGGCCCTGAATGGTGGTGATCTGCGCCGCGATCTCCTCCGTCGCCTTGGCGGTCTGGTTGGCCAGGCCCTTGACCTCATTGGCGACGACGGCGAAGCCCTTGCCCGCCTCGCCCGCGCGGGCGGCCTCGATGGTGGCGTTCAGGGCCAGCAAATTGGTCTGGGCGGCGATGGCCTGGATCAGGCCCAGCACCTCACCGATCCGGCGGGCGTCACCGTCCAGGCCCTCAACCACCGTGTCCGTCTCGCGCACCACGGCCAGCGCCTCGCCGGCGATGGTGGCGGAACGCACGACCTGGGCGCTGATCTCGCCGATGGAGGCCGACAGCTCCTCGCTGGCCGCCGCCACGGTGTTGACGTTGCTGGACGCGTCAGCCGCCGCGCCCGACGCCGCCCGCGCGCGGGTGAGGGCCTGGTCCGCCGCCTGGGTCAGCGTGGCGGCCAAGCGCTCCAAATCGGTGGCGGCCTGGGTGACGGTGCCCACCACGCCCCCCACGCGGGCCTGGAACGTATCGGCCACGCCGGCCAGGGCCTGGCGTTGGCGCGCCGCCGCCTCCGCCTCCGTCCGCGCCTGCTCCGCCCGCAGGGCCGCGGCGTTGCGCATGTGCTCACGGAACAGGGCCACCGCGCGCGCGATGCGGCCGATCTCGCTCCGGTCCGTCGTATAGTGGATGTCGACGTTCAGGTCGTCGGCCGCCAGCCGGTCCATGGTGCCGCACAGATCGGCCAGGGGGCGCGTGATGCTGCGGGCGATCAGAACGGTGAACACGCCCGCCACCAGCAGCACCAGCACGGTGCAGGCGCCGGTCCACAGCGCCTCGCGCCACAGGGTGGCGTCGATGTCGTCGATATAGACACCGGCCTGCACCGCCCATTTCCACGGTTCGTAGGGCGCGGCGTAGACCAGCTTGGGCGCCGGCACCTCGGCCCCAGCCGTGCCGCGCGGCGCCTCATAGGTCGCCAGGCCCCCGCCCCGCTGGGCCGCGGCGATGATATCCGCCACGATGCGGGTGCCCTTGGGGTCCTTGAACTCCATGCGATTCACGCCTTCGTTCTTGGGATTGGCGTGGACCAGCGTGACGCCATCGAACTGATAGACACCGTAGTAATCGCCCTCGCCCCAGCGCATGGCGCGGATGGCCTTCTTAACCGTCTCCTGCGCCTGGTCCAGCGGCATCCTGCCGGCCTTAACCTCCCCATCATAGGTGTGGATCAGCTTGAGCACGCTGCCGACCATGTCGTGCAGCTTCTGCTCGCGCTCGGCATAGATCGACTTGCGCAGACTCCAAACCTGCGCCCCCGAAATGGCGAGCATCGACACCACCATGATGGCCATGATGATGCCGATACGCAGAATTAGCGAAAAATTGCGCATGTGCGTGGGTCCCCCCGCTGAGGCGTTCAACCTTTCCGGACATGTAGCATGGTTAATTTTTTGGGCAAGCCGCCACGGGCGGGCGCCACCCAGGGTGGTGCACGCCGCATGGGAAGGCGGCCGTCAGGCCGGGTCGCGCGCCTGTTCCAGGGCCCAGGCGGTGACCAGGGCGTCGGCGATGCGCATCATCAGCAGCAGGGCCAGGCGACGCTCGATCTCATCCAGCGGCCGGACCAGATGCAGGTGCAGCATGGCCACCGCGCCGGCGTGCGGGTTGCCGCCCTCCCCCGCCGGGCCGGTCAGCGGCCAGGCCAGGGTCATGGCGTCGTTGGCGAAGTCGTGACGCAGGTCGCCCGGGCTGCGCAGGGCGTTGGCCAGGGCGCCGGTGTCGGCCACGGTGGCCAGGGGATGTCCGGCCGCGTCCTGATAGCGTCCGCGTCCCGCCAGGATGCGGGCCGACAGGCGGTCGGCACCGTACATCACACAGAAAAGCCCATCGGCCGGCTGCTCCAGCACCTCCGCGATCTGATCCAGGGCCGCCCCCGCGGCCGAGGATGGGCCTGACAGCGCCATCTGGCACAGCCCCAGCCCAGCCACCCGTTCCAGTCCGATGCAAGATCGTTCCAGCGTCCGGATGTGGTGGTAGGCGCGCAGCGCCGTGATGGTGGCCGTCACCAGCTTGCGGGCGGTCAGCTCGGTCTTGGCTTTGTAGTCGTTGACGTCATAGCCGGCGATCACGGCGTCCTCCGGCGCCTGGCCAGGCTGGCCGGTGCGCAGGATGATCCGCACCGCCCGGTTGCCCAGCTCATCCCGGATGCGGGGCACAAGCTTCAGGCCGGCGTCGTCGCTTTCCATCACCACGTCCAGCAGGATCATGGCGATGTCATGCTCCCCCCGCAGGATGTGCAGCGCTTCGGCGGCGGAGTAGGCGGAGACGAAGGCCAGGCCGCGGCCCTGGAAGGCGAACTTGCGCATGACCAGGCGGGTCATGGCGTGGACCTCGGGATCGTCATCGACGATCAGCACCTGCCAGGGCGGCATGCCCGGAATCAGTTCCGACTCCTCGCCGGCATCCTCATCCTCGTCGTCCTGGAAGAGGAAATCGTCGTCGTCATCCGCCATGGTCATGGCCAACCCCACCTTCATGCCTGGGCATGGAAACGCATCCCCGCCGGCGTCATCCCCCACCGGCGTCATCACCGGCGTTATCCTATGCAAACCCCAGACCCAGCCCAGCTCATGACCGCACAGCGCCGCCAGCCTGGCAAGCGCGACGATGGATGGCCCACCGGCAAGGCGGACGCAAGGCCGGCGGCGCATGACGCCGCACCCGCGCCCTTGCGGGATTGCGCCCTGCCGCCGCCTGGTCCATGCTGCGCGCCGTCACCGCCACCCCGGGCACGAGGCACCTTGGCTTTGGGGAAAAGGCCGCAAACCGGAGTTTGTCCCGATGTCGCGTACCATTAACGCCACCCTTTGCGCCACCGTGGCGCTCGCCGGCCTGGCGATCGTCAGCCCGGTCTTCGCCGCCGACAAGCCGGTGGCGGACAAGGGGCCCTACGACAAGGCCCAGGTGGAACAGATCGTCCACGACTACATCCTGGCCCATCCCGAGGTGATCACGGAGGCGGTGCAGGCGCTGCAGGACAAGGCCGAGGCGGAGGAGGCCAAGGCCGCCGCCGACGCGCTGGTGAAGCACAAGGATGAGCTGTTCGCCTCCAAGGCGTCCCCCGTGGGCGGCAACCTGAAGGGCGACGTCACGATGGTGGAGTTCTTCGACTATCAGTGCGGCTACTGCAAGCACACCCAGCCGGAGATGGACAGCGCCATCAAGAAGGATGGCAAGGTCCGCATCGTCTACAAGGAATTCCCCATCCTGGGCCCGGCGTCGGTCATCGCCACCAAGGCGGCACTGGCCGCCAACATGCAGGGCAAGTACGAGTCCGTGCACGCGGCGCTGATGGCGGCCACGGGCAAGCTGGACCGGGACCGCATCCTGTCCATCGCCAAGGAGGCCGGCGCAGACACCGAGCGCCTGGTCAAGGACATGGATTCCCCGGCCGTGCAGAAGGAAATCGACGCCAATCTGGCGCTGGCCGACGCCCTCAACATCCACGGCACGCCGGGCTTCGTCATTGGCAACACCCTGGTGCCAGGGGCCATCGGCGCCGACGCCTTCAAGGATCTGTTCGCCAAGGCCCGCAGCGCCAAGAGCTGACCGCAAGGCCAGCGCAGTAGGCGCCGGGCCGGTTTGAGACGCCGGGGACGCATGGGCGGACCCCGGCGCCCGCGCGCGTGGATTCTTGCCCCGGGCGCCACCCGTGTTATAAAGCGGCCTTCGACGGACGCTGGCCGGGGACGCATACCCCCCAGACGTCCGGGTTCAGAGACGTACGTACACAAAGGCGACACACCCTTGGCCATCGCGCCCTCCGTCCTGGTTTTGAACGGTCCGAACCTCAACATGCTGGGGATTCGCGAGCCGCACATCTATGGCGCGGAGACGCTGGAGGATATCGAGAACGCCTGCCAGGAAACGGCCGCGCGCCTGGGACTGGAGATCGATTTCCGCCAGTCCAACCATGAAGGCGAGCTGGTCACCTGGATACAGGACGCGCGCGGCGAACATGACGCCATCATCCTGAACGCCGGCGCGTACACACATACATCCATCGCCATCCACGACGCGCTCAGCGCCGTGGGCCTGCCGGTGGTCGAGGTGCACTTGAGCAACATCTTCCGGCGCGAGCCGTTCCGGCATCACTCCTACGTGTCGCCGGTGGCACGCGGCGTCATCTGCGGCTTCGGCTCGCAGGGTTACCTGCTGGCGCTACAGGCGGCAGCCCGCCTGATCGACAGCCCACCCCCCGCGTAAACGAGAAACCGTAACGCCGGCACCGGCGCACCCCCCTCACAGGCAACCGGCCTACCCAACACCATCGGCGGCCTAACCGCAGCCCAGTACCCAGGATCATGACAATGGCGACCTTCGAACTCGACAGCGAATTCGTGCGCAAGTTGGCCGAGCTTCTCGGCGAAACCGGTCTCACCGAGATCGAGTACGCGGAAGGCGAAAAGCGCATCCGCCTGTCCCGCGCCGCCCCGGCCGCCGCCTTGGCGCCCGTCGCCGTGGCCGCCGCCCCGGTGGCGGCCGCCGCCCCCGTCGCCGCCCCCGTGGCGGCCGTGCCCCCGGCGCAGCATCCGGGCGCGGTGAAGTCACCCATGGTCGGCACCGCCTATCTGGCGCCGGAGCCGGGTGCCTCCACCTTCGTGAAGGTGGGCGATACGGTGAAGGTGGGCCAGACCCTGCTGATCATCGAGGCCATGAAGGTCATGAACCCCATCAAGGCGACCAAGGCCGGCACCGTGACCCAGATTCAGGTCGGCGACGCCCAGCCCGTCGAATACGGCGAAGTCCTGCTGATCATCGAGTGAGGATTTGACCATGGGCGGCCTATTCGAGAAGGTCCTGATCGCCAATCGCGGCGAGATCGCGCTTCGCATCCACCGCGCCTGTCGCGAGATGGGTATCCACACCGTGGCGGTGCATTCCACCGCCGACGCCGACGCCATGCATGTCCGCCTGGCGGATGAGAGCGTGTGCATCGGCCCGCCCTCGGCCAAGGAAAGCTACCTGAACATCCCGGCCATCCTGTCGGCGGCGGCGATCACCGGAGCGGACGCCATCCATCCCGGCATCGGCTTCATGGCGGAAAACGCCCAGTTCGCCCAGATGGTGGAGGAACACGGCTTCGCCTGGATCGGCCCGTCGCCGGAACACATCCGCATCATGGGCGACAAGGTCACGGCCAAGCGCACCGTGATGGACCTGGGCCTGCCGGTCGTTCCCGGCTCCGACGGCCCGGTGGAAACGGTCGAGGCCGCCCTGGTCAACGCCGCCCGCATCGGCTACCCCGTGCTGATCAAGGCCGCCGCCGGCGGTGGCGGCAAGGGCATGAAGGTGGCCTGGAGCGAGGGTGAACTGGCCGAGGCGTACCAGTTGGCCCGGGGCGAGGCGCGCGCCGCCTTCGGCAACGACCAAGTCTACATGGAAAAGTACCTGGCCAAGCCGCGCCACATCGAAATCCAGCTGCTGGGCGACCACCACGGCACCGTGGTGCATTTCGGTGAGCGCGACTGCTCCATCCAGCGCCGCCACCAGAAGGTGGTGGAAGAAGCGCCGTCGCCGGCGCTGAACGCGGAAGAGCGGGCCTTCATCGGCAACCTGGCGGCCAAGACGGCGGCGGCCTTCGGCTATCGCGGCGTCGGCACGATGGAGTTCCTGTACGAGAACGGGCAGTTCTACTTCATCGAGATGAACACCCGCCTGCAGATCGAGCACACCATCACCGAGATGGTCACGGGCATCGACCTTGTGCGGGAACAGATCCGCGTGGCCACCGGCGCGCCGCTGGGCTATGGCCAGAACGACATCAAGTTCAACGGCCATTCCATCGAATGCCGCGTGAACGCCGAGAACCCGGTGACCTTCACCCCCAGCCCCGGCAAGATCGACGGCTATCACGCCCCGGGCGGCCTGGGTGTTCGGGTGGATAGCGCGCTGTACGACGGTTATCGCGTGCCCCCCCACTACGACAGCATGATCGCCAAGCTGATCGTCCACGGGAACAGCCGTAACGAGTGCCTGATGCGCCTGCGCCGCGCCATCGAGGAATTCGTCATCGGCGGTATCGACACCACCCTGCCGCTGCACCAGCGCATCATCGCCCAGCCGGACTTCATCAACGGCGACTATGACATCCGCTGGCTGGAGGAATGGATGAAGAACCAGCCCGCCGGCTGATCCTTCCTAATCCACAGACACGTGACCCAGGCCCGGGATCGACGGATGGTCGGCCCCGGGCCTGTCGTTTTTCCAGCCCCGCGACCGGCCCGGAGCGATAGCCACTGCACGGCCGCGGGAAATGCACTACCTTTCCTGTCGCTCCGCGTGATCCTGGGACCGGCATGGCCTTTCTTGTCTTCATCGCCCTGATGGTGGCCCTGTGGGCCCTGATCCATGCCGACAAAGCGAACCGCCGGGTGGCGAACCTGAACGCCCGGCTGGACGTATTGACCCGGCGGTTGGCCGACCTGCAGGGCAGCCCCCCCCAGCCCCAGAGCGTCGGGGCGCCGGTGGCGACGGCCCCGCCAACGCTCTCCGAGCCCCTCCCCGCGCCGGTGCCGCCGCCTGTGGCGGATACGCCCTCCCCCCGTCCCATCCCCAAGCCCATCCCCAAGCCCATCCCCAAGCCCGTCCCCACCCCGTCGCCCTCCCTTGGGCCGCCCTCCCTTCCGCCACCGTCCCTGGAGCAGGCGCTGGGCACGCGCTGGCTGGTCTGGCTGGGCGCCATCGCCGTGGCCCTGGCGGGCGTGTTCCTAGCCAAGTATGCCGTGGACCTGGGTCTGCTGGGCCCCGCCGTGCGCCTGACCCTGGGCGGCCTGTTCGGCGCCGGGCTGGTGGTGGCGGGCGACGTCCTGCGCCGACGCACCGCCAGCGCCGCAGAGATGGATGGAAGGGGCGGGCACCCGTCGTTCCAGGCCGCCTCCATTCCCGCCGCCTTGACCGCGGCCGGCTTGGCCATCGCCTTCGCCTGCGTCTATGCCGCCCACGCCCTGCACGGCCTGATCGGGCCTGGCACCACATTCGCCGGCCTGGCCGTTCTGACCGGGGCGGCGTTCCTGCTCGCCTTGCGCCACGGGGGTGGCGAGGGCCTGTCCGCCGGCGCCTTCATCGCCCTGCTGGGCTTGGGCGGCGGCTTGGCCGTGCCGGCCCTGGTTCCCAGCGACCACCCCTCGGCCTGGGCCTTGTTCGGCTACCTGGCGCTGCTGAACACCGCCACCCTGGCGGTGGGATGGCGGCTGCCGGCTCCCTGGCTGGGGTTGCCGGTGCTGGCGGGGGCCGCCCTGTGGGTCGTGACCGCCACGGCCCATGGATCGGACGCCGTCCCCATCGCCGTGTTCCTGGTGGCCCTGTCGGGCGCGGGGATGGGGTTCGCGCTGACGGGCCTGCGCCACCGCCGGTCGGATGTCACCGACGCCTGGATCGCCATAGCCCTGGGCGGCGTGCCCCTGCTATTGGATTGGCTGTTGCTGGTGGGAAGCGACTATGCCGTCGCCGGCGTGGCCGCGCTGGCCATCCTGACCCTGCTAGCGGTGACGGCCGCGCGGTGGCCTTCCCCGCACACCCGCGTGATGACGGCGTTGGCGCCCATCGCCGCCGCCATCGCCACCCTGGCGCTGTCGCAGGGCTTTACCGTGCGCGCGGCCGACCTGCCTTATGGGGCGCAGCTGGCGGTGGCCCTGGGCTTTGGCCTGGGGTTGGCCGCGGCTGGCCTGCGTGCGCTGGCCATGCCCCCCGCCATCACCGGCACCCGGCCGCGGGCCTGGGCCTGGAGCGCGGCCCTACCGATGACAGCCCTGGCCTGGGCCGGCTGGGCCTTCGACCCCTCCAACACAGTGCCCGACGTCGCCTGGGCGTTGGCCGGCATCGTGCTGGCGGGCGGCGCGGCCTTGGCCGCGCGATGGACGGCGCGAACCGAGGGCGCGGCGGACGCCTTCGTCATCGCCTCGCTGGCGCTGGTCAGCCTGGCGCTGGCCGCCCTGTTGCATACCTCCTGGCTGACAGCGGCGCTGTCGCTGCTGATCCCGGCGGTGGCGTTGATTGAAAGCCGCACGGCGGTGGCGGGGCTGGCCGTCGCGCTGCGACGGGCGGCGGCGCTGCTGGCCATCGTGGTGGCGGGCCGCCTGATGCTGAATCCCTGGGTGCTGGATTATCCGCTGAACGGCACCTCCCCCCTCAATTGGCTGGTGTGGGGCTGCGGCGTCCCGGCCCTGGCGTGCGCGGGTGGCGCCTGGCTGCTGCGCCGACGCCGCGATGACCGTCCGGCGCGCGGCCTCGCCATCGCCGCCCTGGTTCTGGGCCTGCTGTTCGCATGCCTGGAAATCCAGGCGATGCAGGGTGGCCGCCTGGACAGCGACCCGTTCGCCCTGCTGCCCACCAGCCTGCGCACGGCGCTGTTCCTGGTGACGGCCCTGGTCCTGGCCGGCCGGCCGGGCCACCCCGGCCCCGCCCACCCCGTGGCGCGGTGGGGGGCGCGTATCCTGGTGCGCCTGGCGACAGTACAGGTGGTGGTGGTGCAGTTGGGTATCCTGAACCCCCTGTGGGCGGACGAACCGGTGGGGTCCTGGCCGGTGGTCAACCTGCTGCTGCTGATCTATGCCCTGCCGGCCCTGCTGTTCGGCCTGGTGGCCTGGGGCCAGACACCCGGGCCGGGTCGGCGCGTCCTGGTGACCCTGGTGCTGGTCCTGACCTTCACCTGCATCTCGCTGGAGGTGCGCCAGGCCTTCCATGGCAGCATCCTGACCCTGTGGGCCCACGGCGGCGGGCGGTCGGATGCGGAATGGTACAGCTATTCCGCCGCCTGGCTGGCCTTCGCTCTGGTGTTGCTGGCGGCGGGGGTGAAAACCCGCCGGGCGGATGTGCGCTACGCCTCGCTGGCGGTGCTGCTGGTGACGGTGTTGAAGGTCTTCTTGTCCGACATGGCGGACCTGACCGGCCTGCTGCGCATCCTGTCCTTCCTGGGCCTGGGCCTGTGCCTCATGGGCATCGGTTACGTCTACCAGCGGGTGGTGTTCATAGCCGCCCGTCCGCCCGAGGGGACCGCCTGATGCGCCTGACACCGGAACTGCTGGTCCGCGCCTATACCCTGGGGGTCTTCCCCATGGCGGAATCGGCGGAGGATGACGAGATCTTCTGGTTCGACCCGCCGGAGCGGGGGATCCTGCCGCTGGATGGGTTCCATGCCCCGCGGCGCCTTATGCGCACCGTGCGCCAGGGGCGTTTCCAGGTCAGTGTCGACACCGATTTCGCCGGGGTGATGCGCGCCTGCGGCGAATCCACCACCGACCGGCCGGACACCTGGATCAACGCTCAGATCCTGGAGGCCTATGTCGCGCTGCATCGCGAAGGCCACGCCCATTCCGTGGAATGCCGGCGCGAGGGCCGGCTGGTGGGCGGCCTGTATGGTGTTTCCATCGGTGGCGCGTTCTTCGGCGAAAGCATGTTCTCGCGCGAGACCGACGCCAGCAAAGTGGCGCTGGTCCATCTGGTGGCCCGCCTGCGCGCCGGGGGTTATCGCCTGCTGGACACCCAGTTCGTCACCACCCACCTGGCGCAATTCGGCGCGGTGGAAATTCCCCGCGTCCAATATCGGGCGCTGCTGGCCCGGGCCTTATCCCAACCAGCGCGGTTTCACTGTGATTTGCCGGAGGGCAGCTTGGACGACGGCGCCTTGGTCGCCGGATTCCTGCAGTCCACCACCCAGACGTCGTAGACCGGGTCCTCCATCGCCGACAGGGCGGGGCTGGACGCGAACATCCAGCCAGTGAAGACCTTCGCCGCCGGATCGTCAGGCTTGGCCTCCACGATATCCAGGAAGGCGGCCGATTCAGGTTCCTCGATGGGGGTGGTCTTGCGGCAAGCGCGGGCCGCCACCGTCAGCTGGCCGAAGCGGCCGGTCTGCCCCACCGGAATCTCGACGGTGGAGACGCGGCCGGTGACCTTGTCCAGGCCGCCCAGGACGGCGACCTTCATATCCTCGAACGTGCGCGGTACGGCCGGCTGCGCGGGCAGCGGGGGCAATGGCGTGACGGGCGAGGCCCCTTCGGCCCCGCCACCCGCGGCGGTGCCCTGGGCGCCCTCCGCCGGCTGCTGGTCCTGTTGCTGCCCGGCCGCGTTGGGTCCGCTCACCGGCTGGCTGGTGGGCGGCTGCTCCTCCGGCGCCTGGTCGACGGTCTTCTTCACCTCGGATGGCGAAGCGCCCGGTGCGGCCGCGGCTGGCGACGCAGGCGGAACCGGCGGCGCACCGGCAGGAATGGTCGGAGTGCTCTGGGCCCAGGCGCCGGCGGTGGCGGCCACCGCCAGGCAGGAAGCCGCCAGCAGCAGACGCCGCAGGCTCATTTGCCGCCGCCGTTCAGCAGCCCCTTGGACGGGTCGGCCTTGGGTTGCTGGGCAGGGGGTTGCTGGGCGGCGGGCTGTTGGCCCTGGCTGGCGTCACCGCCCTTGTTGGCATTGCTGCCACCGGCGCTGAAGATGAAGCGGCCGAGCAGATCTTCCAGGTTCACGGCGGACTGGGTGTACTGGATGCGGCCACCGGGCTTCAGCATCTCTTCCTCGCCACCGGGCTGCAGGTTCAGGTACTTGCCGCCCAGCAGGCTTTCGGAGGCGATGCCGGCGCTGGTGTCCTCGGGCAGCTTCACCTGGCTGTCGATCTGCATCTCGATAACCGCCTGGTAGGTCTTGGGATCCAGGTAGGCCTTGGTGACCGACCCGACCTTCACGCCGCTGATGCGGACGTCGTTGCCGGCAGTGAGGCCACCGGTGCTGGCGAACCGGGCCTGCAGCGCATAACCGGAAACGGCGCGCACATTGGCCGTGGTGTAGGCGAAATAGAGGAAGAACGCCGCCACCACCAGGACGACGGCCCCCAGCACGGTCTCGATCACATTGCTGCGCATTGGCTTCCTCTGGAAAACCCTAGAAATAGGACAAGCCTGGCTTGGCGCAAGGCCCCGGGGTCGATTGGACGGCGCCCATGACCCAACGTCGGCCGCAGGAGGACGATACGCCCCTGCCCAGCCCTGTCGTTAGCCTGTCACGCGGGCCGCCCTTCAGCACCGTCGCGCTGACGGCAAACGGCTGCGGACCGGGCACCCCCGTTTGGGACCGCTTACGCGGGCGTCCAGGGCTCGTAATCACCGGTGGCGGAGGCGCGGTGACCGCCCTCGTAGGTGTGCCCCGGCGGACGGTAGGCGGTGGTGGTGCCGGTGGCGTTCGGCTCATGCGCCTTCACCCACGGCTTATGGTAGGCGCTGTTTTCCGGCAGCGGCTGTTCCATGGAGTAGTGCAGCCAGCCATGCCATTCCGGCGGCACGGCCGACGCCTCGGGCTCACCCGCGAACAGCACCCAGCGGCGCACCTTCATGCCCGGCCGCGCCTTCTTTTCCCGGAAATAACGGTTGCCGAACCGATCGGTGCCAACCAGTTCCCCCCGCCGCGAAATCAGCAGGCGGATCGACAGTTGGGACAGCCAGGTCAGGATGGAGATGCGTTGGGTCATGAGCCGAAACCAGGAAAGTGTGCCAGGGACGGTATGGATGGGGGCCAAGCGCCTGGCAGCGGGCCCCCGAAACGAACCGGCCGGACTATGGCAGTTTCAGCCCCCCGCGTCCATACGCAGAGGGGGGCCGCCGACGCCGGCCGGGGCATGGCTGCCTCCGAACCCGCTTGGACGGCCACTCGGGTGGCGACGCCGCGGTCTGTCCGACCAACGATGCGGCCAGCTATGCGGCCAGCTATGCGGAAGGATAGCGGCCAGGGGCGGTAACCCTTTCGAAAGACTTGGACGTCTTGATGGCAACCGTGGGGCCGAGGGGGCCAACGGCAATGCAACTGGACGACATGGAATAAGGAATGGACGTGGTGGACGGCCTGGGCATAACCGCGCGGCATGCGGTGGGGATGGCGGCGGCGCTGTCGCGACCATCGGCGATGCCGCGGCCCACCCTATCCGGTACCGTCGCATTAGATGACTCTCTTCTGCTGGCCGCGCTGGACGCTGTTTCCCAAGGCGTCGTGATCGCGGGGCCGGATTGCCTGATCCGGTACTGCAACACCGCCTTCACCGCCATGACTGGCCATGAGATGGCCGCCGTCCTGGGCCGTGGGTGCGACCTGCTGTGCGGGCCGGACACGGACCCCGCCACCCTGGCCGCCATCCGCGACTGCGTCAGCCAGGGCATCCCCTTCCATGGTGAGGTGCTGAACTACGGCAAGGACGGCCATCCCTTCTGGAACGAGCTGACCGTCACCCCGACATTGGATTCGCGGGGTGCCCTGAGCCATTTCATCAGCATCCACCGTGACATCACCGCCCGCAAGGCGGCGGAAACCGCCCTGCGCGAGGCGGCCCAGCGCCACCGCTTCCTGCTGGATCATGTGCTGGCCGGCGTCATGGTCCGCGCCGCCGACACGCGGCTGTGCTACGCCAACGCCGCCGCCTGCCGCATGCTGGGCCTGAGCGAGGATGCCATCCTGGGCAGCTATGAGCCCGATCCGCGCTGGAGCTTCGTACGGGAGGATGGCAGCCCGGTGCCCGCCGACGAACTGCCGGGCAGCCTGGCGCTGCAGGGCCGCATGGATGCCAACAACATGCTGCTGGGCCTGAGGCGGCGCGGGGATTCGTCCACCACCTGGCTGATGTGCAACGCCTATCCCGTGCTGGACGACAACGGCCAGCCGGTGGAGGCGGTCATCAGCTTCACCGACGTGACCGACCTGAAGAAGGTCCAGCAGTCGCTGGAAAAGTCAGAGGAACGGTTGCGCCTGGTGCTGCGGGGGTCGCAGGACGCACCCTGGGATTGGGACCTGACCAGCAACCTGCTCTACTACTCCCCCCGCTGGTGGGAGATGATCGGTTACGAGGTGGGCGAGCTGTGCCGGGACCCCAGCCCTTGGCAGGACCTGACCCACCCCGACGATTGGGAACCCGCCCGGGCGATTTTCCACGCCGCGCTCAAAAGCGGGCAGGAAAGCTATGAGATGGAATTCCGCCTGCGCCACAAGGACGGCCACTACGTCCCGGTGCTGTCGCGCGGCTTCATCCTGCGCGATGCCGATGGCCAGGCCGTGCGCGTCTCCGGCACCAACACCAACCTGACGGAGCGCCGGCAGGCGGAGCAGCGCATCCACCACCTGGCCTATTATGATTCCCTGACCGAGGTGCCCAACCGCAGCCTGCTGCTGGAACATCTCCGCCGCTCCCTGCTGTCGGGAAGACGCCGGGCGTCCCAGGGCGCGCTGCTGTTCATCGACCTGGACCATTTCAAGGTGGTGAACGACGCCCTGGGCCACGACCAGGGCGACGAACTGCTGCGCCAGGTGGCCGCCCGGCTGCGCGCCTGCGTGCGGGACACCGACATGGTGGCGCGCCTGGGCGGGGACGAGTTCGTCGTGATGCTGGAAGGGCTGGGCCGCACGGCTGACGACGCCGCCCTGGCGGCCAAGGCGGTGGGCGGCAAAATCTTGGCCGCCTTCGATACCCCCTTCGTGCTGGGCGCGGACAGCCACCGGGCCACCCCCAGCGTGGGCGTGGCCTTGTTCGGCGCCGAAACCAAAAGCGCGGACTGCCTCATCAAGCAGGCGGACCTGGCCATGGGCGCGGCCAAGGCCGGCGGCGGCAACGCGCTGCGCTTTTTCGATGCCGGCATGCAACTGGCCGTGGATGGCCGCCTGGCCCTGGAAAAGGATCTGCGCGAGGGGCTGGAGCGCGGGCAGATGGCCATACGCCTTCAGCCCCAAGTGGACCAGGCCGGCACGGTCGTGGGCGCGGAGGTCCTGCTGCGCTGGGAGCATCCGGAGCGCGGCCTGGTCTCCCCGGCGGACTTCGTCCCCCTGGCCGAGTCCACGGGCCTGATCCTGCCGCTGGGCAAATGGGTGTTGAAGGAGGCGTGCGCGACCCTGCGCCGCTGGGCCCACGACCCGATTCTGTCGCGGCTGTCCCTGTCGGTCAATGTCAGCGCCCGCCAGTTCCACGAGTCGGACTTCGACAGCCAGGTCCTGGAGATCCTGGCCGCCACCGGCGCCAATCCCTGCCGGCTGAAGCTGGAACTGACGGAAAGCCTGCTGGCCCACGACATCGGGGACATCATCGCCAAGATGGCGCGCCTGAAGGAGCGCGGCGTGCGACTGTCACTGGACGATTTCGGCACCGGCTATTCGTCGCTGGGCTATCTTCAGCGCCTGCCGCTGAACGAACTAAAGATCGACCGCATGTTCGTCCGCGACGTGCTGTCCAACCCCAACGACGCCAACATCGCCCGCATCATCCTGTCGCTGGCCCACAATCTGGGCCTGTCGGTGATCGCCGAAGGGGTCGAGACGGCGGGGCAGCGCGATTTCCTGCAAGCCAACGGCTGCCGCTTCTACCAGGGCTACCTGTTCGGCCGCCCTGTCCCGGTCGCGGCGTTCGAGGACGGCTTGCGGCGCCGGTCGGCCTGACCGCTGGCCGCCCGTTGGCCGCCCGCGGGGCGCTACCGCCCGCGCCGGGCCCGCCAGCGGCGCCAGGCGGCCACGGGGCCATGGTCGGCGCGGATTTCCCAGACCAGCAGCAGCAGGCCGGCCAGGACCAGCGGCAGCACGTAATAAAGGAAGCGGTAGGCCAGCAGGGCGCCGATGGCGCCGCCGGCGGGGCCGTGATCCCGCAGGCCCAGCAGCAGGATGGTCTCGAACACGCCCAGGCCGCCCGGCACATGGCTGACGATGGCGATGGCCAGGCCGGCGCAGAACAGGGCCGTGAACTCCATGAAGCCCACGCTGGACTCCGCCGGCAGCAGGGTCCACAGCGCCGCCGCCGACAGCAGGATTTCCAGCGACGCGATGACGATCTGCGACAGCATCACGCCGGAGGACGGCAGGGCGACGGACCACCGCCACAGCCGCATGGGCTTGTGCGTTACGGCCGCCGCCACCGTCATGGCGCCCAGCCCCGCCAGCACCAGGCCGGCCACCCCCTGCAGCAGCCAGGCGGGCACGTTCAGCATGCCGGCCCCCACCTCCGGCCCGATGGCCACGCCCAGCGCGCCGGTGAAGGTGATGCCCAGCGTGAAGGTCGTGGTGGAGAACACGACGATCTTGGCGATGTCCGCCGCTGACAGGCCCGCCACCGAATAGACACGATAGCGCACCGACCCGCCGCTGATGACGGCGAAGCCCACATTGTTGGAAATGGCGTAGCCGGCGAAGCTGCCCAGGCCCACGGTGCGGTAGGGCAGCTTGATGCCCAGGTATTTCAGGGCAGAGACGTCATAGAGCGTCATAACCATGTAGGCGCCGGCCACCAGGCCCGCCGCCTGCGCCACCCGCGCCCAAGGCAGAAGCTGGACATAGGCCCAGACCTCCGCCGGGCGGAAGTCCCGCGCCACATGGCGCACGGCCAGCACGACCAGCCCCAGCAGCACCAGGGCGGTGACCAGGGTGGTCAGGCGCTTGATCCAATTGGGCCGGTGTGTCGCGGGTTGTGTGGGGTCCCCATCCGCCGCCCTGTCCCCCATCGCCGTTTCACCGCCCCCCCTGTCGCCTGCCCCCGTCCCACCCACCGGCGGGCGCGCCGCCGGGTCGATGACCACCGGATGATGATATGTCGGGCGATTGGGGCGCTGGTCTGGGCTGCGCTCAGGGGACATTCGGGACGGGGATTCTCGGGACTGAAGAAAAGTAGGCGCCGGAATACCGCCGGCGCGGGCGAGGGGGCACCCTGCCATCTTCCTCCCGGGTTGAAAACCCAAAAGCGCAGAGAGGGCCGGGCAGCGGCGGCCCGGACGCCGCCCCTGGCCCGGTGGTCGCCCAGCCACATTTTTCAGCCGACGAAAAGGGGCCCGCCGGAACGGTGAGAGGCCCGGGTTTGCTGGAGAATCGCCCCCTACCCGAAGAGTCAACCACAACCCGTATGCACCTGCCCGTTTGGCACCACAAAATGTCGTTGATGGTCGAAACATGGTGGCATACGCTTCCCCGACATACAGCATCTTGGGGTGCTGTCGCGGCGCGGAGCACCAGGGACCAACCCAGGTTTTGGGGTGGTTTTGCCTGTTTCCACGGCCATCCTCCGGGCAACGATTCCGGACGAGGCCCGCCCCCGCGACACCCACCCCGTCATCGCGGCATTTCATTCAGGGGTCGGGGCACCATGCGCATCGAAAGACGGTTCACGGTCGACGGTCGGGACGCTTACGAGGGGATCGCCTTCCGCACGGCGACCAGCGAGATCCGCAACCCCGACGGCTCGGTGGTTTTCCAGGCCAAGGACATCCAGGTGCCGGCGGATTGGAGCCAGGTGGCCTGTGACATCCTGGCCCAGAAGTATTTCCGCCGCGCCGGCGTGCCCGCCCGCCTGAAGACGGTGGAGGAGAACGACGTCCCGTCCTTCCTGTGGCGCCACGTGGCCGACCAGGACGCGCTAGCCGCCCTGCCGGAAAAGGAACGGGTGGGGGGCGAGACCTCCGCCCGCCAGGTGTTCGACCGCCTGGCCGGCACCTGGGCCTATTGGGGCTGGAAGGGCGGCTACTTCGACAGCGAGGCCGACGCCAGCGCCTATTTCGATGAGATGCGCCACATGCTGGCCCGCCAGATGGCAGCGCCCAACAGCCCGCAGTGGTTCAACACCGGCCTGCACTGGGCCTATGGCATCGACGGCCCCGCCCAGGGCCACCACTACGTCGACTTCAAGACCGGCGAGTTGGTGGCCAGCAAGTCGGCCTATGAGCATCCGCAGCCGCATGCCTGCTTCATCCAGTCCGTCGCCGACGACCTGGTGAACGAGGGCGGCATCATGGACCTGTGGGTGCGCGAGGCCCGCCTGTTCAAGTACGGCTCCGGCACCGGTTCCAACTTCTCCCGCCTGCGCGGCGATGGCGAGCGGCTGGCCGGCGGCGGCAAGTCCTCCGGCCTGATGAGCTTCCTGAAGATCGGCGACCGCGCCGCCGGGGCCATCAAGTCGGGCGGCACCACCCGCCGCGCCGCCAAGATGGTGACGGTGGACCTGGACCACCCGGACATCGAGGCCTACATCGACTGGAAGGTGGTGGAGGAGCAGAAGGTCTGCGCCCTGGTGGCGGGCTCCAAGCTGGCCAACAAGCACCTGAACGCCATCATGGCGGCGGCGACGGAGGGCATGGGCCCGGATGCCGAGCGGCTGGACCCCACCAAGAACAAGGCGCTGAAGCGGGCCATCATCGAGGCCCGCAAGTCCATGATCCCGGAAAACTACATCCAGCGGGTCATCCAGTTCGCCGGCCAGGGCTATACGGAGATGGAGTTCCAGACCTATGACACGGACTGGGACTCCAGCGCCTACCTGACCGTTTCCGGCCAGAACTCCAACAACTCCGTCCGCGTGCCCGACGCCTTCATCCGCGCGGTGCAGGAGGATGCCGACTGGAACCTGATCCGCCGCACCGACGGCAAGGTGGCCAAGACGCTGAAGGCCCGCGACCTGTGGGACAAGATCGGCCATGCCGCCTGGCAGTCGGCCGACCCCGGCGTGCAGTACGACACCACCATCAACGACTGGCACACCTGCCCCGAGTCCGGCCGCATCAACGCGTCCAACCCTTGCTCGGAATACATGTTCCTGGACGACACCGCCTGCAACCTGGCGTCCCTGAACCTCATGGAGTTCCGCCGGGCCGACGGTTCGTTCGACACGGACGCCTTCAGCCACGCCTGCCGGCTGTGGACGGTGGCGCTGGAAATCTCCGTGCTCATGGCGCAGTTCCCCTCCAAGGAGATCGCGCGCCTGTCGTACGAGTACCGCACCCTGGGCCTGGGCTTCGCCAACCTCGGCGGCCTGCTGATGGCGGCGGGCATCCCCTATGACAGCGCCGAGGGCCGGGCCATCTGCGGCGCCATCAGCGCCGTCATGACCGGCGTCGCCTATGCCACCTCCGCCGAGATGGCGGGGGAACTGGGGCCCTTCCCCGGCTACGCCCCCAACGCCACCGCCATGCTGCGCGTCATCCGCAACCACCGCCGCGCCGCCTATGGCGCCGGGGAAGGTTACGAGGGCCTGTCGGTTACCCCGGTGCCGCTGGATGCCGAGGATTGCCCCGACCAGCGGCTGATCGTGGCCGCCCGCCGCGCCTGGGACGAGGCGTTGGAACTGGGCCAGAAGCACGGCTACCGCAACGCCCAGGCCACCGTGGTCGCCCCCACCGGCACCATCGGCCTGGTCATGGACTGCGACACCACCGGCATCGAGCCGGACTTCGCCCTGGTGAAGTTCAAGAAGCTGGCCGGCGGCGGCTATTTCAAGATCATCAACCGCGTGGTGCCGGAGGCGCTGTCGCGCCTGGGCTATTCCGCCACGGACGTGGCCCGCATCGAGCGTTACGCCGTGGGCCACGGCACCCTGAAGGGCGCGCCGGGCGTGAACCATGAGACGCTGGCGGCCAAGGGCTTCGGCCCGGAACAGCTGGAGAAGCTGGAAGCCGGCCTGGCCAACGCCTTCGACATCAAGTTCGCCTTCAACAAGTGGACGCTGGGCGCCGACTTCCTGACCGGGGCTCTGGGCGTGCCGGCGCACAAGCTGGAGGAGTTTGGCTTCGACCTCCTCTCCCACCTGGGCTTCACCAAGGCGGAGATCGAGGCGGCCAACGTCCACTGCTGCGGCGCCATGACCCTGGAGGGCGCACCCGGCCTGAAGGCCGAGCACCTGCCCGTGTTCGATTGCGCCAGCCCGTGCGGGAAGATCGGCACACGCTATCTGTCGGCGGAAAGCCACATCCGCATGATGGCGGCCTCGCAGCCCTTCATCTCCGGCGCCATCTCCAAGACCATCAACATGCCCAACCACGCCACGGTGGAGGCGTGCAAGGACGCCTACATGCTGTCGTGGAGCCTGGGCCTGAAGGCCAACGCGCTCTACCGCGACGGCAGCAAGCTGTCCCAGCCGCTGAACGCCCAGGTGCTGGAGGAGGATGAGGAGGAAGACGTCGCCGAAACCACGCTGGAGCGCGTGCTGGAGGCCCCGGCCGCCGCGCGCGTCGAGGTGGTGACGGAGCGCATCGTGGAAAAGGTGGTGGAGAAGGTGGTGCGCGCCCAGCGCGAGCGTCTGCCCCACCGCCGCAAGGGCTACACCCAGAAGGCCATGGTGGGCGGCCACAAGGTTTATCTGCGCACCGGCGAGTATGAGGACGGCAAGCTGGGCGAAATCTTCATCGACATGCACAAGGAGGGCGCCGCCTTCCGCTCGCTGATGAACAACTTCGCCATCGCCATCAGCCTGGGCCTACAGTACGGCGTGCCGCTGGAGGAGTATGTGGAGGCCTTCACCTTCACCCGCTTCGAGCCCGCCGGCATGGTGCAGGGCAACGACGCCATCAAGATGGCGACGTCCATCCTGGACTATGTGTTCCGTGAGCTGGCCATCAGCTATCTGTCGCGCACGGACCTCGCCCACGCCACGCCGGAGGACATTCTGCCCGACACCATGGGCGGCGGCGTGAAGCAGAGCGACCTGCCGCCGCACGCGGCCGAGGTGGCGGAGGAAACGCTGAACGCCGTGGCGCGCATCACCTCCACCGGCTATGTCCGCAACAACCTGCCCAACCTGCGGGTCCTGCCCGGCGGCCAGGCCGGCCGCGCCGTCGCCGCCTTCCAGACGGCCACCGCGACCGCCAGCGTGGAAACCCACGTCGCCACCGGCACCCACGGCGCTCCCCAGGCCTACTCCACCCTGACCCGCGCGGAAAAGGTGGTGACCAGCACCAGCTACGGCGGCGCCGTTTCCGGCGGCAGCGACGCCCGCTGGGAAAAGGTCAAGGAAGCCCGCGCCAAAGGCTACGAAGGCGACCCCTGCCCTGAGTGCCAGAACATGACCCTGGTGCGGAATGGGACGTGCCTTAAGTGCGACACCTGCGGCAGCACGACGGGGTGCAGTTGAGGGGGGTGCCGTCCATCAAGTGAATCAAACGCCCATTCAAACGGCTCGCCCTTCGGGTCGAGCCGGCTGGCGGTTTGATAGCTCCGGCGGCTTTGAAAAGATCGCCCTCAGGGTTTCAGCTTCATCCCAGCGAATTTCGGGGGAAAAATGAAGGCTTTTATTAGCTGGAGTGGTGAGCGCAGTCATGCGCTCGGCCAGGCATTGTATGATTGGTTGCCCATGGTTCTCCAGTCCATAGAACCATGGCTATCCCAATCCGACATTGATGCAGGTGAACGGTGGGCAAATCAGGTTGGGAAAGAACTAGAGGCTTGTAATTTTGGAATAATTTGCATAACGCGGGAAAATATCTCGTCCCCTTGGATTTTGTTTGAGGCAGGAGCCTTGGCAAAATCCATGCAGGAAGGCCGGGTTGTCCCTCTATTACTCGACATTGAGTTCAAAGATATCGCCGGCCCACTTGCGCAGTTTCAAGCTAAGAAGGTCGAAAAATCTGGCATATTTGATGTAGTGACTTCTATTAATAAATTTTCAGACGGAAAGCTATCGGATACCCACCTGAACCGTCAGTTTGAAGCACTATGGCCGACTTTCGAGAAATCTGTTGAGCAGTTCCCCAAAAACCCTCCACATGCTCAGAAAACTAGACCGCAGCATGAGATACTGGAGGAACTCGTTTCCAGCATCCGTGGCCTAGATATGCGTTTCCGCGAGAGCCAAGAGGAAACGCCGCGAGTTCGCCGCCGCAGGACTCGCTTTCATCCGGTGGTGTTGCGCGACCTACTACATTCTAGCGATTTTGGCCCAAGTGACCCCATCCAATTCCTGCTTCTTGCTAGCTTTATAAAGGAGGAATTTCCTTGGATGCATGAGCTTGGCGTTGAAGCATACAGAGAGGCAACTCATACCTCGAACAAAGATACTGCACGGCGTCGTTTCTTTGCAGCCATAAAAATGTTGCACAACATGCCCTTCGTGGAAAATTACAGCGAAAAAGAAACATACATTTTCATGCGGGAATTTGAGCGTTTTATTTCAGATCTCAACTTCGATGGTCTTCTAGCACCGATTTCAAAAAAATAATTTCAATAGAGATACGGAGAAACTGTAGGAAAGACATCCGGTATATTTGATATATGGATAATATCTCCCTCCCGCCCCTACTCCTGATGAAAGAGGAAGACGACGAAGCCCGCGCCGCGACATGATCCGCGTGGTCGTCGACACCAGCGTTTTCCTAAGCGTATTCGCCACGCCTGGGCGAACATCCACCCTGCGGCTGAATAGGCGGCGGGTTGCGCCGCCCCCCCTGACATTGAAAGAAACCTACGCGGAACTGGCCGCCAAACTTGCGGCGTCACAGTTCGCCCTGGGGTTTGGCACCAAAGCGAACCGTCAAACCAGGATTCCGACGCTTCGGAAAAGCCATCAGCGATTTTTCACAACCCACCGCCGACCACCGAGCCGTCCTTGCGGCGGGAGAGCTGCACCTGGCCGTCCACGCATTTCACGTAGGTCGTCTTGCCGGGCGTCAGGCCGTCGCAGATGATCACCAGAGCGCGCGGCAGGGCGCCGAACTCCTTGGAGCCGCGCACGCCGGCGTTATAGGTGTCGAGGTAGGTCTTCAGCGCCGTCTTGCGGACGGGCTGGCCGTTCTGGTCGATCATGGACGGTACGGGCTCCCCAAAAGCATCCTGGATCATCGCCCGAAGGACGCCTGCGCCGCCAGCGCCATTTCAGGCCGGCCACGTGCAGCCGTCCGCCTTCAGGGCAGGGGCAGGCAATCCGGGTTCAGCTTGTTGGCCGTCTTGCCGGTGTAAAGCTGGCCGCCCTTGAACGAGACGGCGCCGGTGAAGCTGCCGCTTTTCCACAGGGGCTGGCAACTGGTGGTGCTGAGGATGAACAGCTTGCGGGCGCCGCCGGCGGAGGTGGTCACCAGCAGGTGCTGGCCGTCGCTGTACAGCGTGCCCTCGATGGGGGCCACGGCGGCGTCGGCGGTGCAGGTGGTGCCGTCCTGGCCGGTGATGGTCAGGGGGCCTTTCCAGGACGTGCCCGCCCCGTCGGCGGCGGGCCCCAGGTCCAGGGTCAGGACATCGGCGCGGACCTTGCCGGACGCCGGTTCCACCGGCTGGTAGGGGCAGACGACGGGCAGATGGCGCTGGGGGGCGGCCTGGGCCACGGCGGGCGGAATCAGCGCCGCCGCGGCGGCGAGGGCCAAACCTTTGGAGAAGATCGTCATGGGCGAAGCAATCCTTGGATGAGCCTGTCCTTGGTAAAGATCATTTTCCGCGCCGCGCGAAAACACTCCCCCTGTTGCGGTAGCCCTTTAGGAGGTAGCGGCTGAGGGAATGCAAAGCGCCCCCAGCTTATGCGTCCTGGTGCCCAGGCGCAGAGCCTGAGGCGTCAGGCTCACCTCCCCCGAGAATGGGGAGCTTTTCCATAAGATCCGGCAATTGTTGATGTCCAAGAAGTGAACCCTCCGCTCGCCGCCCGAGTAGGTGGAGACAATGACGCGCTGGCCATCACTGAATAAGGGGCGCTCCACCAAACTGACATCGGGGTCAGCTGTGCAGGATGACCCGTCCGCATGGGTGAACACCACGGGCCCTTGCCAGGCCTGCGGGTTCACGGTGTCGTCTGCCATCCCCAAATCCATGGTGGCGGATCCCACCAGGATTTTGCCCACGCCAGGCTCAAGCGTCTGGTACGCACAGGCTTGGGCCAGCGCCGTGGACGTCGCCACTACGGTTGGGACGATGACGGCGAGGGTCAGGGTGGGAAGCGCTTTCATGGTGCTCAATGGCCGATATGAGGTGGGATGGGCGCATGGTTCGCCGCGTTCCCGTCCCGTTCCCCCGTGTACGGGCTTCCGGGTATAGGGCCCCCATGCACAGGGAAGTGGAGCGGCCTTTTGCCCCCGCAACTGCCCTGAATGGTTATTTCCCTCACGCGATGGGCCGCACGTTGGGCAGGAATTCCCGCCCCCGGTCCACCAGGAAGGCCTTGACCGCCGCCGCCGCCGGCGCCAGGCGCTTGTCCGACCGCTTGGCCACGAACCACTGGCGCACGATGGGCAGGCCCTCCACGTCAAGCGGCGCCAGGCGGCCGCTTTCCAGTTCGGCGGCGATGGTGTGGGCGGAGATGAAGGAGAGGCCGAGGCCGGCCATCACCGCCTGCTTCACCGTCTCATTGCTGCCCACCTCCATGCTGATGGGCGGGTGCAGGTCGGCCTGGGCGAAGAACCATTCCATCAGCATGCGGGTGCCGGACCCGACCTCGCGCACCAGGAAGGTTTCGTGCGCGAATTCCTCCAGCCTCAGTTGGCGGCGGCCCACCAGCGGGTGGTGGGGTGGGGCGATCATGATGTGGGGATGGTCGCCGAGGGCGTGCATGTCGACGGCGAGGTCGCGGGGCGGGCGGCCCATGATGGCGATGTCGATGCTGTCCGCCTTCAGCGCCGCGATGATCTCCTCCCGGTTGCCCACCATGAGCGACAATTCGATCTGCGGGTATTCGCCGTGGAAGGCGCCCAGGGCGTAGGGCGCGAAATACTTGGCGGTGCTGACCACCCCCACCGCCACCCGGCCGCCGGACAGGTTGCGCAGCGCCTCCATGGTGGCGGCGCAATTGTTCAGTTCCGCCTCGATGCGGATGACCGTCTCGATCACCTCCCGCCCCGCGTCGGTGGGCTTGAACCGTTCCCCCAGCCGGTCCAGCAGGGGGACGCCCAGCAGATCCTCCAGCGCCTGCACCTGCATGGTGACGGCCGGCGGCGTGACGTGCAGGCGCTTGGCCGCCGCCGTCACCGACCCGGTTTGCGCCACCGCTGCCAGGGCGCGCAGCTGCTTCAGCGTCACATTGCGCATGTCCCGCCCCTCACTTTCAGAAATTCTGAACGGAAAGCTAAGTTTATTCGAATTTTCTTACGCTGCAATCGTCCGCACACTCCCTCTCAAGAACGACGCCGGCCAACAACAAGACGGGCCGGGAACGACGCGGGGACGGGAACCCCGCCCAGAAGCGGGAGGACATCATGGCGAACACCACGACATTGGCGCGGCATCTGGTTGCCTGGAGCGGGAGCACCCAAAACGGTGGAGCCCAGAACGGTGGAGCCCATCTGCGGGCGGATATCGTGCGCACCATCCTGGCCCTGGCCGACGCCGGCCTGGCCATCGCCGACCTGGTGGCCATGGGTCCCCTGGCGGGGGAGATGGCCGCCGTGCGCGGCGAAAGCAACGGCGACACCCAGAAGGAACTGGATCTGCGCGCCCATGACATCGTGGTCGATCGCCTGGCCGGCGCGCCGGTGGCGGTGGTGGGGTCGGAGGAGAGCGACGCCCCCGTCCTGCTGAACCCGGCGGGCACGCTGGTCGTGGCCATCGACCCCCTGGATGGGTCCAGCAACATCGAAACCAACGTGTCGGTCGGCACCATCTTCTCCATCCTGGGGGTGGAGGACCCGACGGACCCCGCCGCCTCGCTGCTGCAGCCGGGGCACCGGCAACTGGCGGCCGGTTTCCTGGTCTACGGGCCGCAGACCGCCCTGGTGCTGACCCTGGGCGAGGGCACCGAGATCTTCTTCCTGGATAAGCGGCCGGTCGAGCCACTGCCGGCGGTCCATGGCGGCGCCGGCTGGGCGTCCCCGGCGCCGCGGACGCCAAAGGCGGAATTCGTGCGCATGACCAGCCCGGTGACGGTGATGGCGGAAACCAAGGAGTTCGCCATCAACGCCTCGAACCAGCGGCATTGGGCGCCCAGCATCCGCACCTATGTCGACGACTGCCTGGCGGGGTCGGACGGGCCGCGGGCCAAGAACTACAACATGCGGTGGATCGCGTCCCTGGTGGCCGACGCCTTCCGCATCCTGCGCCGGGGCGGCGTCTATCTCTACCCCACCGATGAGCGTCCGGGCTATCGCAGTGGCCGCCTGCGCCTGGTGTACGAGGCCAACCCCATCGCCCTGGTCATCGAGCAGGCGGGCGGGGCCGCCACCGACGGGCAGAACCGCATCCTGGACCTGACGCCCCGCCACCTGCATGAGCGCACGGCCCTGGTCTTCGGCTCGCAAACGGAGGTGCGGCGCGTGGCCGAGCACCATACCGCCCCGGCCATCCTGGCCGACCGCGCGCCCCTGTTCGGCCAACGCGGCCTGCTGCGCGCCTGACCGGCCTGCCCCTTCAGCCGCTAGACCGGGAGGTCCCCCGCCATGTCCATCCGCCATCCCATCATTTCGGTCACCGGGTCGTCGGGCGCCGGCACCACCAGCGTCCGCCAGATTTTCGAGCAGGTCTTCCGCCGCGAGGGGGTGAACGCCGCCTGCATCGACGGTGACGCCTACCACCGCTATGACCGGGCGCAGATGAAGCAGGCCATCGCCCAGGCCGACAAGGACGGCGACCATCATTTCAGCCATTTCGGCCCGCAGGCCAACCTGCTGGGCGAATTGCAGGAGCTGTTCCGCCGCTATGGCGACGACGGCACCGGCCGCACCCGCCACTATGTCCACGACGCGGCGGAGGCGGAACAATACGGCTGCCCCGCCGGCACCTTCACCCCGTGGGAGGAGCTGCCGGGCCCCAGCGACCTGCTGTTCTATGAGGGCCTGCACGGCGCCGTGGTGGCCGATGGCTATGACATCGCCGGCCATGCGGACCTGAAGATCGGCGTGGTGCCGGTGATCAACCTGGAATGGATCCAGAAGATCCACCGTGACCGCACCCTGCGCGGCTACAGCACGGAGGATGTGATGACCACCATCCTGCGGCGCATGCCGGACTATGTCCGCTACATCTGCCCGCAGTTCACCCAGACGGATATCAATTTCCAGCGGGTGCCCACGGTCGACACCTCCAACCCCTTCATCGCGCGGTGGATACCGACGCCGGACGAATCCATCGTCGTCATCCGTTTCCGCAACCCGCGCGGCATCGACTTCGCCTACCTGCTGTCCATGATCGCCGGCAGCTTCATGTCGCGGGCCAATTCCATCGTCATCCCGGGCGGCAAGCTCGACCTGGCCATGCAGCTGATCCTCACGCCGCTGATCCTGCAGCTGGTCGACCGCAAGCGCCGCGCCGGTTGAGGAGGCCGAGAAATGACGCCCACCCTATCGCTGCGCCAGATCGAAACCACCGAACCCGGGGCCGCGCCCGCCCCTGACGGAACGCCCAGCTTGGCCGACATGGCCAACGCCGTCCGCATGCTGGCGGTGGCGGGGGTGGAGGCGGCCAAGTCCGGCCACCCCGGCATGCCCATGGGCATGGCCGACGTCGCCACCGTGCTGTTCACCCGGGTGCTGCGCCTGGACCCGGCGCGGCCCGACTGGCCCGACCGCGACCGCTTCGTGTTGTCGGCCGGCCACGGCAGCATGCTGCAATACGCCCTGCACCACCTGCTGGGCTACGCCGACATGGGGCTGGAGGAGCTGAAGCGCTTCCGCCAGTTGGGCTCCCGCGCGGCGGGCCACCCGGAATACGGCCATGCCCAGGGGATCGAGACCACCACCGGCCCCCTGGGCCAGGGCCTCACCACCGCCGTGGGCATGGCCCTGGCGGAGCGGCACCTGAACGCCCGCTTCGGCGACGCCCTGGTCGACCACCGCACCTATGTCATCGCCGGTGACGGCTGCCTGATGGAGGGCATCAGCCAGGAGGCCATCGACCTGGCCGGCCAGCTGCGGCTGTCCCGCCTGGTAGTGTTGTGGGACGACAACGGCATCACCATCGACGGCACCACCCGCCTGTCCACCCGCACCGACCAATTGATCCGCTTCGCCGCCTCCGGCTGGGCGGTGGAGCGGGTGGACGCCTACGACCATGCGGCCATCGAGGCCGCCCTGCTCCGCGCCCAGGCGAGCGACCGCCCCACCTTGATCGCCTGCCGCAGCGTCATCGGCTATGGCGCGCCCACCAAGGCGGGTACCTGCGGCGTTCACGGCGCCCCCCTGGGAGCTGAAGAAGCGCGAGGCGCGGCACAGGCCCTGGGTTGGGACAGCCCGCCCTTCACCGTGCCGGACGACATCCTGGCCGCCTGGCGCAGCGTGGCCCAGGCCGGCGGCCAAGCGCGGGAGGCGTGGGAGCGGCGGCTGGCCGCCCATCCGGCCCGCCTGGATTTCCAGCGGGTCATGGCGACCGACGCGGGGCCGGATCTGGCCGACGCCCTGGCCGCCTATCGGCAGGAGTTGGCGCAGAGCCGGCCGACGATGGCGACGCGCAAGGCCTCGCAACTGGTCCTGGGGGTGGTGAACGCCGCCACCGACCTGACGGTGGGCGGCTCCGCCGACCTGACCCATTCCAACCTGACGCAGACCAAGGGAATGGCGGCGATGGAGGCGGATGCCTACGCCGGCCGTTACATCCACTACGGCATCCGCGAACATGCCATGGCCGCCGTCATGAATGGATTGGCCCTGCATGGCGGCCTCATCCCCTACGGCGGCACCTTCCTGGTGTTCTCCGACTATGCCCGGGGCGCCATCCGCTTGTCCGCCCTGATGGGCGTGCGCGTCATCCATGTGCTGACCCATGACAGCATCGGCCTGGGGGAGGACGGCCCCACCCACCAGCCGGTGGAGCACCTGGCCATGCTGCGCGCCACGCCCAATCTGCACGTCTTCCGCCCCGCCGACGCGGTGGAGACGGCGGAGTGCTGGGAACTGGCCCTGACCAATCCCGGCACGCCCTCGGCCCTGTGCCTGTCGCGCCAGGACCTGCCCACCCTGCGCCGCGACGCCTCCTGGAACCGCAGCGCCACCGGCGCCTACATCCTGCGCGAAACGGACGGCCCGCGCGACGCCACCCTGCTGGCCACCGGGTCGGAAGTGGCCCTGGCGGTGGAGGCGGCGGAGCGTCTGGCCAAGGAGGCCATCGCCACCGCCGTGGTGTCCATGCCCTGCTGGGAACTGTTCGAGCGGCAGTCGCCGGCATCCCGCGCCCTGGTGCTGGGCAGCGCGCCCCGCATCGGGGTGGAGGCGGCGGTGCGCTTCGGCTGGGACCGCTGGCTGGGTGACCAGGGCGCCTTCATCGGCATGGAGGGCTTCGGCGCCTCCGCCCCCGCCACGGACCTTTACCGCCACTTCGGCATCACCGTCGACGCCATCATGGCCGCCGTCCGCGCCCGCGTCGCGCACGCCTGACGCCTTTTCCGTTCTAGGACGCGACTGCGTCCGCCGGAGATTTCTGGGGAGCGTAGCGGACTGGAAATCGAGGACAGCCAAGCGGCCGGATGGCCGCGCCCGGCGATTGAGGGAACAAGGAGAACACTTATGGCTCGTATAACCCTTCGTCAGCTACTGGACCACGCGGCGGAGCGCGACTACGGCGTTCCCGCCTTCAACATCAACAACATGGAACAGGGTCTGGCGGTCATGGAGGCCGCCGCCCAGGTGGACGCGCCCGTCATCCTGCAGGCCAGCCGGGGCGCCCGGTCCTATGCCGGCGATCTCATGCTGGCCCATATGATCGACGCGCTGGAGGCGCTGTACCCCACCATCCCGCTGTGCCTGCATCAGGACCACGGCAACAGCGAGGCCACCTGTCTGACGGCCCTGCAGCACGGCTTCACCTCCGTCATGATGGACGGGTCGCTGATGGCCGACGCCAAAACCCCCGCCTCTTACGACTACAACGTCGACATCACCCGCCGCGTGGCGGAGGCGGCGCACTGGGTGGGCGCCTCGGTCGAAGGGGAACTGGGCGTGCTGGGCAGCCTGGAAACGGGCCAGGGCGAGGCGGAGGACGGCCACGGAGCGGAAGGGGTGCTGTCCCTGGACCAGCTGTGCACCGACCCCGACCAGGCGTTGGACTTCGTCGCCGCCACCCGGGTGGACGCGCTGGCCATCGCCATGGGCACCTCGCACGGCGCCTATAAATTCTCGCGCCAGCCGGACGGCGACATCCTGGCCATGAACGTGGTGGAGGCCATCCACGCGCGACTTCCCAACACCCACCTGGTGATGCACGGCAGTTCGTCCGTGCCGCAGGAATTGCAGGACCTGTTCAACGCCTATGGCGGCCAAATGCCCCGCACCTGGGGCGTGCCGGTGGAGGAGATCGTGCGCGGCATCCGCTTTGGGGTGCGCAAGATCAACATCGACACCGACTGCCGCCTGGCCATGGCGGTGCAGTTCCGCAAGACGGCCACGCAGAACCCGGCGGAATTCGACCCACGCAAGTTCCTGAAGCCAGCCATGGACGCCATGAAGGCGCTGTGCCGCGATCGGTTCGAGCAGTTCGGCGCCGCCGGCAACGCCAGCCGCATCACGCCCCTGCCCATGGCCGCCATGGCCAAGCGCTACGCCACCGGTGCCCTGGACCCCCAGTTGGGCCGGACGCCGGTAGCGGCTGAGTAACCACCGCCCCGCCACGCACGTGAACCAGGCCCCGACCGGGGCCGCCGGAGATTTCCGGGGAGCGTCAGCGGATTGGAAATCGAGGATAGCCAAGGGGCGGATGCCCCGCCGGCGCTTGAGGAGGACAGGAACATGAACGCCATCGACAATAGGGACCGCCGCGACCGCTATGCCGCCGGCGTCATGAAGTACCGCGACATGGGCTACTGGCAGCCGGATTACGAGCCCAAGGACACGGACGTCATCGCCGTGTTCCGCATCACCCCGCAAGACGGGGTGGACCCCATCGAGGCCGCCGCCGCCGTGGCGGGCGAATCCTCCACCGCCACCTGGACCGTGGTGTGGACCGACCGCCTGACCGCCTGCGACAAGTACCGCGCCAAGGCCCACCGGGTGGACCCCGTGCCCGGCTCCCCCGACAGCTGGTTCGCCTACATCGCCTATGACATCGATCTTTTCGAACCCGGATCGATTGCCAACCTGACGGCGTCCATCATCGGCAACGTCTTCGGCTTCAAGCCGCTGAAGGCCCTGCGGCTGGAGGACATGCGCCTGCCGGTGGCCTATGTGAAGACCTTCGACGGGCCACCCACCGGCATCGTTGTGGAGCGGGAACGGTTGGACAAGTTCGGCCGCCCCCTGTTGGGCGCCACGGTGAAGCCCAAGCTGGGCCTGTCGGGCCGCAACTATGGCCGCGTGGTCTATGAGGCGCTGAAGGGCGGCCTGGACTTCACCAAGGATGACGAGAACATCAATTCCCAGCCCTTCATGCACTGGCGCGACCGCTTCCTCTATTGCATGGAGGCGGTGAACCGCGCCCAGGCGGCGACGGGCGAGATCAAGGGCACCTACCTCAACGTGACCGCCGCCACCATGGAGGACATGTACGAGCGGGCGGAGTTCGCCAAGTCCATCGGGTCGACCATCGTCATGATCGATCTGGTCATCGGCTACACCGCCATCCAGTCCATGTCGAAATGGGCGCGGCGCAACGACATGATCCTGCACCTGCACCGCGCCGGCCATTCCACCTACACCCGGCAAAAGAGCCACGGCGTGTCCTTCCGCGTCATCGCCAAATGGATGCGGCTGGCGGGCGTGGACCACATCCACGCCGGCACCGTGGTGGGCAAGCTGGAGGGCGATCCCGCCACCACCAAGGGCTATTACGACATCTGCCGCGAGGACTTCCTGCCCCAGCGGCTGGAGAACGGCATCTTCTTCGACCAGTCCTTCGCTTCGCTGCGCAAGACCATGCCGGTGGCGTCGGGCGGCATCCATGCCGGTCAGATGCACCAGTTGCTGGATTTGTTCGGCGACGACGTGGTGCTGCAGTTCGGCGGCGGCACCATCGGCCACCCCATGGGCATCCAGGCGGGCGCCACCGCCAACCGGGTGGCGCTGGAGGCCATGGTGCTGGCCCGCAACGAGGGCCGCGACATCCTGGCCGAGGGGCCGGACATCCTGGCCGCCGCCAGCCGCCACTGCACGCCCCTGCGCCAGGCCTTGGACGTCTGGAAGGACGTGACCTTCAACTACACCTCGACCGACTCACCGGACTTCGTGCCGACCGCCAGCGTCGCTGGCTGACGCCCTCAAGCGGCGGGCGGCCGCACGAGGTGCCGTCGGCGCCCTTCCCATCAGAGAGTGAGGAAATCATCATGCGCGTCACCCAAGGAACCTTCTCCTTCCTGCCCGACCTGACGGACGAGCAGATCACGGCCCAGGTGCAGTACTGCATCGACAACGGCTGGGCGGTGAACATCGAATTCACGGACGACCCCCACCCCCGCAACACCTACTGGGACATGTGGGGCATGCCCATGTTCGACATCCGCGACGCCGCCGGGGTGATGGGGGAACTGGCCTCCTGCCGCAAGGTCTATGGCGACCGCTACATCCGCATCTCCGGCTTCGACGCCAGCCACGGATGGGAGAGCGTGCGCCTGTCCTTCATCGCCAACCGGCCGGCCAACGAGCCCGGCTTCGGCCTGGAACGGCAGGAACATGACGGGCGGCGCGTGCGCTACAGCACCCGCGCCTATGCCGCCCAATTGCCGGAAGGGGAGCGGTATTCGTGATGGCCTCCCCCCTCCCGTTGAAAGCCGTCCCGCCGGGGGCCGCCGCGGCCCCGGCGGCCCCCGGTGCCGTGGATTTGCGCGCCGACTTCGAAGCCTCCGGCCTGCCGGAAATCTTCGACCAGTTGGACCGGGAGATGGTGGGTCTGGCCCCCATCAAGGGGCGGCTGCGCGAGATCGCCGCCCTGCTGCTGGTGGACAGGGCGCGCCAGCGCTTCGGCCTGGCGGTGGGCGCCCCCACCCTGCACATGAGCTTCACCGGCAACCCCGGCACGGGCAAGACCACCCTGGCGCTGAAGATGGCCGCCATCCTGCACCGGCTGGGCTATGTCCGGCGCGGGCACCTGGTGACCGTCACCCGCGATGATCTGGTGGGCCAGTACATCGGCCACACCGCGCCCAAGACGAAGGAGGTGCTGAAGCGCGCCGCCGGCGGCGTGCTGTTCATCGACGAGGCCTATTACCTCTACCGGCCGGAGAACGAGCGCGACTATGGCCAGGAGGCCATCGAGATCCTGCTGCAGGTCATGGAGAACCAGCGCGACGACCTGGTCGTCATCCTGGCCGGCTATGCCGACCGCATGGACCGCTTCTTTCAGGCCAACCCCGGCTTCCGCTCCCGCGTGGCCCACCATATCGACTTCCCCGACTATGGCGAGGAAGAGCTGCTGGAAATCGGGGAGCGGCAACTGGAGAGCATGAACTATCGCTTCAGCCCCCGGGCCAAGGCTGTGTTCGCCCAATATATCGCCCTGCGCCGGGGCCAACCCCACTTCGCCAACGGCCGGTCCATCCGCAACGCCCTGGACCGCGCCCGCCTGCGTCAGGCCAGCCGCCTGTTCCAGCGGGAGGATGGCGCGCTGTCCGTGGACGACCTGACGCTGATCGAGGCGGAGGACATCCTGGCCAGCCGGGTGTTTGCCGGCGCCTCGGATCGGGAGACGCCATCATGACCCAGCCGCTGATCGCCCCCAGCATCCTGTCCGCCGACTTCGCCAGCCTGGGCGCCGAGGTGCGGGCCATCGCGGCGGCGGGGGCCGACTACATCCATGTCGATGTCATGGACGGCCATTTCGTGCCCAACATCACCATCGGCCCCACCGTGGTGAAGGCGCTGCGCCCCCATACCGACCGCCCCTTCGACGTGCATCTGATGATCAGCCCGGTCGATCCCTATCTGGAGGCCTTCGCCCAGGCCGGGGCCGACATCATCACCGTGCAGGCGGAGGCCACCACCCACCTGGACCGCACGCTGGAGCGCATCCGCGCCCTGGGCAAAAAGGCCGGGGTGGCGCTGAACCCCTCCACGCCGGAAAGCGCCGTCGCCTATGTCCTGGACCGGCTGGACCTGGTGCTGGTCATGACGGTAAACCCCGGCTTCGGCGGCCAGTCCTTCATCCCCGCCATGATCCCAAAGATCCAGGCCCTGCGCGCCCTGATCGGCCGCCGGCCCATCCAGATCGAGGTCGACGGCGGCGTGAACCATGAGACGGCGCGCCTGTGCGCGCAGGCGGGGGCGGAGGTGCTGGTCGCGGGCTCCGCCGTGTTCCAGGACGGGCCTGGCCGCTACCAGGCCAACATCGCGGCATTGCGCGGATAGACCGCGAAGAGTGGGCCGTTCGAGGACGACAGCGCCAGGGCACAACCCTCGGGACAAATCCCGGGCGGCGGCACCCGCCTTATGGCATGATGCGCGGCAAAGGGGGGGCCGGCGCGGCGGTTCCCCCGCGCCACCAACAAGTGGGGAGAGACGCCTTGTCGCCTTTCGGCGTGTTCGCCTTGGCCGTCCTGGCCTTCGCCATCGTTCTTGTCTACAGCGGCATCAAGACCGTGCCCCAGGGCATGGAATACACGGTGGAGCGGTTCGGGCGGTATACCCGCACCCTGAAGCCCGGCCTGGCCATCATCGTCCCGTTCTTCGACCGCATCGGCGCCCGGCAGACCATGCAGGAGGTGGTGCTGGACGTGCCGTCGCAGGAGATCATCACCAAGGACAACGCCATGGTCACGGTGGACGGCGTGCTGTTCTTCCAGGTGCTGGACGCCGCCAAGGCCAGCTATGAGGTGCGCAACCTGGACAGCGCCGTGCTGAACCTGACCATGACCAACCTGCGCACGGTCATGGGCTCCATGGATTTGGACGAGCTGCTGTCGCAGCGCGACGCCATCAACGCCCGCCTGCTGACCGTGGTCGACGCCGCCACCCACCCCTGGGGCGTGAAGATCACCCGCGTGGAAATCCGCGACATCCAGCCGCCGCGCGACCTGGTGGACAGCATGGCCCGCCAGATGAAGGCGGAACGGGAACGTCGCGCCCTGATCCTGGAGGCGGAAGGCCTGCGCCAATCCGCCATCCTGCGGGCGGAGGGCGAAAAGCAATCCGCCATCTTGCAGGCCGATGGCAAGAAGGAGGCCGCCTTCCGCGAGGCGGAGGCCCGCGTGCGCCTGGCGGAGGCGGAGGCCACCGCCACCCGCGTGGTATCGGAGGCGATCGCCGGCGGCAGCGTGCAGGCCGTGAACTACTTCATCGCCCAGCGCTATGTCGACGCGCTGAAGGGCTTCGCCGCCAGCCCCAACCAGAAAATCCTGTTCATGCCCATGGAATCGACCGGCATCCTGGGCGCCCTGGGCGGCATCGCCGAACTGGCCAAGGACAGCTTCGCCGGCGCGCCCGCCAACCAGGCCCGCCCCAGCGCCCCGCCCCGCCGGACCGATCCGCCGCCCGCCCCACCCTCGGCACCGCCGACCGGTGGCCCGTGGGCAACGCCCGAGAGCTGAGGAGTAGGCCATGCCCGACTTCACCGCATGGACGGCCCACGCCTGGCACTGGTGGGCGGCGGGCGTCGCCCTGGCCCTGGTGGAAATGATCACCCCTGGCGTCGGCCTGCTGTGGCTGGGGGTGGCGGCCGTGCTGGTGGGGTGCGTGCTGTTCCTGGTCCCCGCCCTGCCCCTGGTGGCCCAGGTGGTGCTGTTCGCCGTCCTCGCGGCCGCCTTGCTGGTCGTCACCCGCCGCTGGCTGGGCCGTGGCAGCCCCGCCACGCAGGCCCCGCCCGAGCGGCTGAACGAACGCGGCGCCCTCTACCTGGGCCGCATCGTCACCCTGGAAACCGCCATCGTCAACGGCCAGGGCCGCGCCCGCCTGGACGACGGCGCCTGGCTGGTCCACGGCCCCGACGGCCTGCCGGCGGGCGCAACCGTGCGGGTGGTGGGCCTGGATGGCACGGCGCTGAGGGTGGAGGCGGCGTAAGGCCGCCCCCGTTCTCATCGTACCCGCCGGAACCGCTCCCCCTCATAGGCCCGGACCTCATTGCCCCGTTCCAGGGCATCGTGCCGGGCCCATCGCTCCCGGTCCGCCGCCTCGCCCGCCTGGCGGTCGCGGTCGGCCAGCGCCGCCGCCAGCCGGGCCATGGCCAGCGCCCGGTTGCGGTGTTGCGACCGTTCCTCCTGCGCGAAGACCGCCAGGCCCGTGGGCAGGTGGGTGACGCGCACGGCGGAGCTGGTCTTGTTGACATGCTGGCCGCCGGGGCCGGAAGCGCGGCAGGCCTCCACCCGCAGATCCGCCTCCCGTAGGCCGGCCGAGGCCGGTGGCGGCGCCAGGCGGGACACGCCGACATACCAGTTCTTGCGCCCCCAGCCGGAACGCAGCGGACTGGGGCAAGTCCAGCGCACGCTGCCCTCCCAGGTGCGGGCATAGCCCTCCACGCCGGTCCCATCGAGGGCCACCAGAGCGGAGAGGGGACCGTGGGGGCCGGCCTCCGTCTCCAGCACCTCGGCCCGCAGCCCCGCATCGGCGGCCTCCGCCACCAACACGCGCAGCAGCCCCGCCACCGCGACCTGGCATTCGCCAGGACCACGGCCGGCTGTGAACAGCAGCCACGTCATTGTTGACCCCACTTGGCGGCGCGGGCGGCCCGGCGGTCGCGCCGCCAGTCGCCTTGCGCCCCCTTTGTTTCGTCCCGGGCCCCGTGCGAGGTCTTGAACGTCACCAGCGGCCGCAAGGTGGCGATGACGGTCAACAAGCCAGCCGCCTCAAGGTCGGCGACGACGGCGCCCACGTCCTTGTAACAATCGGGCGCCTCCTCCCACAGCAGCAGTTCATCACCACAGACGACACGGCCACCGAAGGGGGTATGCGCCAGATCTTCCCGCCGATATCGGCCCTTCAGCTTGCCCTTGGCCTCATGCCGGGCCAGCTTGCGTCCAGCGCCATGGGCCAGGGACCATAACGCCTGGTCCCGGCCCGCGATGGGCTGGACCAGGATGCTAAGGTCTCCGCGCGACCCGGGGATAACGACTGGCCCCTGGTCGGCAGGTGCCGCCCCCTTGCGATGCAGCCAACAGCGGCAACCGTCCATCACCGCCGCCGTCACGCTGTTGTGGCAGACATCCAGCACTGGCCGGCCGTCCACCCCCAGGGCGGCCAGCGTGCGGTGGGCACACAGGTCGCGGTTGGCCCTGGCCCAGCGGACGGCATCGTCATGCTGCGCCAGATAGGCCTGGCCTTCGGCCGAGCCGTGGGCAACGCCGGTGGCGCCGAAGCGCTCGGCATGACGGCGCAGCACCGCCTCCCCCACCCCGCGCGAGCCGGTATGGACCAACAGGCACAACCGATCTTCCTTGATGCCCAGGGCAGCCAGCGCCGCCGCGTCGCGGGTCTGGTGCACCTGCTGCACCTCGATGAAATGGTTGCCGCGCCCGGGGGTGCCGAGGGCGTCGTCGTGGTCGGTGGCGGCCAGCCCCCGATCCGCCAACCAAGCGGTGGTGTCGCCGTCCCACGGTTGGTCCAGCCCGTCCAACCGCGCCGCCAAGCGGTCCGGCCGGGCCTTGCGCACGGGATGGTCGGTTGCCCACAGCGCCATGCCGCAGCCGATGTCGCTGCCCACCAGCGACGGATATAAAACGTCCTCGGACAGAAAGGCCGCCCCCACTGGCGATCCCTTGCCGGGGTGCAGATCCGGCATGCCAACGGCCAGGCGCATGCCGGGCAGGGCGGCCGTGGCATCCAACTGGCGCAGGGCTTCGCCCTCCATCCAGGTGGAGTCGGACGCGATCACGCGGGCCCGGGGCCCGCGCTCATAAATGACAGAAGTGCCCATGGTCTCTTCTCAATACCGGGCTGAACCTGGGTGGCAGCACCAATCGGGCATGCCACCAGAAGGCCATCCATCCCGTCACGGATGGTTTGATCCTTCCAAGAAAGCCGGCACCACGGGGAAAACGTGGGGGCGGCTTAAACCCCGTGAACGGGGCAGTTCGCACCAACGCGCATTCCTGCCTCCAGAGAAGAGAGATTTGAGGCCCGTTCACCGAGCCCCGAGGAGGCGGACCCTACCTCAACGGCCGGGACCCGCGCAACCTATGGCAGGCGCCAACCCGCTTATCACGCCGACTTCGCCCCCGGCTTGCCCGGTTCGACCACGAAGCTGGCACGGGTGCTGATGGCGCCGCCGGGGGTGCTGACGCGGTCCATGACGCGGAAGTTGGCCGTCAGCTTGTCATGGCCGATGTCGCACATCAGATAGCCGCGCTGGTCGTTCATGAAGCGGATGTGCGGGTTGCCGCGCTGGATCTCCTCCTGGCGGGGCCGCTTGTCGGCGCCGTCGCCGCCGGAGCTGATGGAGGTGCCGACGAACTCGGTGGCGACGATGGGGGCCTTGTCGCTGCGGTAGTCGGCCTTGAGGTCGCCGACGAAATTCTGGTGCTCATCCCCCGTCAGCACCACCACGTTGTTCAGGCGGCGGTCAGCGATGTGGCGCAGCAGGCGCTGGCGCGGCTCGTGATAACCTTCCCAGCTGTCCATGTTGTAGATGGGGCCGTGCCAGGGCTCGCGGTTCATGGTCATCATCATCACCTGCTGGCCGATGATGTTCCAGCGGGCGCGGCCACGGTCCAACCCCTCGAACAGCCAGCGCTCCTGCTCCTCCCCCATCACCTGGGCATCGTCATCGTCCTGACCCTCGCAGGCGGGCTTGAAGCCGTCGCCGCAGGGCTGGTCGGTGCGGAACTGCCGCGTGTCCAGCAGGTGCAGGTCGATCAGGTTGCCGAAAGCCAGGCGGCGGTAAATCTGCATGTCCGGGCCCTTGGGCCAGGAGGCGCGGCGCAAGGGCATGTGCTCGTAATACGCCTGGGCCGCCGCCGCGCGGCGCAGCAGGAAATATTCCGGCGGCGCGATGCCGGCGCCGTCGGTGGCGCCCGTCCAGTTGTTGTCGACCTCATGGTCGTCCCAGGTCACCATCCACGGGCAGGCGGCGCGGGCCAACTGCAGGTCCAGGTCCATGGTGTACTGGGCGTAGCGGCGGCGGTACTCATCCAGCGAATAGGGCTCATCGCCCAGATGCTGCCGGGGGGTGGGGATGGCCAGGCCGCCATAGCGGCTGCTCTCATGCGTCCGCACCCGGTTTTCGTAGATGTAGTCGCCATAGTGGAAGACGAAGTCCGGCCGTTCCTCCGCCAAATGGCGGAAGGCGGTGTAATAGCCGTCCTCGTAATTCTGGCAGCCGACCATGCCCAGGCGCACGCGGTCCACCTTGGCCCCCAGGGCCGGGGCGGTGCGGGCGCGGGCCACCATGCTGCGCTCCGCCCCCACGGTGAAGCGGTAGTAATAATCCCGGCCCGGTTCCAGGCCACCGACCTCGACATGGACGGCATGGCCCAGTTCCGGCCGCGCCACCTCGGTCCCGCTCTGCACGATGGTGCGCATGCGGTCGTCCGTCGCCACCTGCCAATCCACCTCCACCGGCCGCTTGGGCATGCCGTAGCCGAACGCCAGCGGATCGGGCGCCAGCCGGGTCCACAGCACGAAGCCGTCGGGCAGCGGGTCGCCGGAGGCCACGCCCAGCGAGAACGGATCGTTGCTGAACGCCGCCTGCGCCAGGGCCGAGCCCATGGACGACGGCAGCAGGAAGGCCGTGGCCGCGGTCGCGCCGAAGGTCTTCAGCAGGGCGCGGCGGGTGGCCTCGGGAACAGGGCTGAACCGGATCATGGGTGGGATCTCGACGGCTGGCGGGCAAGGGCGCGCCACGGAGAAATGGCGCAAGCGGGCGGCAGAGTGCCTGCCGGCGGGGGCCTGTCAACCCGGAAAACCCCACCCGGCCAGCCCGTCATGAAAGTGTCGCAAGCGGCCGCAACCCTCGCGTCAGCGGCCGGCGCAACCGCAGATGGCGCCCACGGCCGCGCCGCCCTATCTTGACCATTTGGTCAGGATCAGCCAGGGTGCCGTGCCCCCTTGCGCCCCCCGGCTTGCCGGGAGCTTGGGAAATGGACTAGGTTTCAGGTCGAGCAAGCGGTGCGGCCTTCCCGTTCGCCGCCCGTCAATCGAGTATGCCCCAAGGGAGGCAGGGACCCTTCATGAGTAGAGCGATCCGCGCGGCGTTGGCGGCGGCCGCCCTGTTGAGCTGCGCCTTGTCCGCCCCCAAAGCGGATGCCGCCTTCTTTCCCGGCGTGGTCTTCGATTATGGCGGCAAGTACGACAAGTCCTTCAACGAAGGCGTCCTGACGGGAATCGAGCGTTTCCGCCGTGAGACGGGCGTCACCTACAAGGCGCTGGAGATCAGCAACGACGTCCAGCGCGAGCAGTATCTGCGCCGCCTGGCGGAGCATGGCGCCGACATCATCCTGGCCGTGGGCTTCAGCCAGGCGCCGGCGGTGGCCAAGGTCGCCAAGGAATTCCCGGAGATCAAGTTCACCCTGATCGACGGCGTGGTGAAGCTGCCCAACGTCCAGTCCATCCTGTTCTCCGAGCAGGAGGGATCGTATCTGGTGGGCATGCTGGCGGCCTTGAGCAGCAAGACCCACACGGTGGGCTTCGTCGGCGGCATGGACATCCCCCTGATCCGCCGATTCGCCTGCGGCTATGAGCAGGGGGTGAAGGCCGTGGCCCCGGACGACCATGTCATCACCAACATGGTGGGCACCACGCCCGCCGCCTGGTCGGACCCCACGCGCGGCGGCGAATTGGCCAAGAGCCAGTTCGACAGGGGCGTGGACGTGGTGTTCGCCGCCGCCGGGCAAAGCGGCATCGGCGTGCTGCAGGCGGCCAAGGATGCCGGCAAACTGTCCATCGGTGTCGACAGCAACCAGAACCATCTGTTCCCGGGCTCCGTCCTGACCTCCATGGTCAAGCGGGTGGACGTGGCCGCCTACAACGCCATCAAGGCGGCGCAGGACGGCACCTGGCAACCCGGCGTGCGCACGCTGGGCCTGAAGGAGGACGGCGTGGGCTGGGCGCTGGATGAGAACAATGCCAAGCTGGTGACGCCGGAGATGAAGGCGGAACTGGACGCGGCCTCGGCGGAAATCCAGGCTGGAACCCGCAAGGTCGCCAATTACGACGAAACCAACGGCTGCAAGTACTGACGCCGCCCCGCCACGCCTCGGGGCCGCCTATTGCCCCCCTGATCTAGAGACCAGCCGCCCCGTGTCGCAGACCGTTCCCCCCCCGACTTCCCCGCCGCCGCCGGGCCCCTGGGCCGTGGAACTGGTGGGCATCGACAAGCGCTTCGGCCCCGTCCACGCCAACAAGGCCGTGAGCCTGCGCATCCGCGCCGGGTCCATCCATGGCCTGGTGGGGGAGAACGGCGCCGGCAAGTCCACCTTGATGAGCATCCTCTACGGCTTCTACCAGGCCGATGAGGGGCAGATCCTGGTGAACGGCGCCGAGGCGCGCATCCGCGAGCCCAAGGACGCCATCAACCTGGGCATCGGCATGGTCCACCAGCACTTCATGCTGGTGGAGGAGTTCACCGTGCTGGAAAACCTGATGCTGGGGGCCGAGGGCGGCGCCCTGCTGAAGGACGGCATCCGCAAGGCCCGGGCGGAGGTGGAGCGGCTGGAGAAAGCCTATCGCCTGGACGTGCCGCTGGACACCAAGGTCGCCGACCTGAACGTGGGCGTGCAACAGCGGGTGGAAATCCTGAAGGCGCTTTATCGCGGCGCCCAGGTGCTGATCCTGGATGAGCCGACGGCCGTGCTGTCGCCCCCGGAGGTGCAGGACCTGTTCCGCATCCTGGACGCGCTGCGCGCCCAGGGCCGCACCATCCTGATGATCACCCACAAGCTGAAGGAGATCATGGCCATCACCGACGCCGTGTCGGTGCTGCGCCAGGGGGCGGTGGTGGCCAACTTCGACACCCGGGACACCAGCGAGGCCGCGCTGGCCGAAGCCATGGTGGGCCGCCGCGCCAACCCCGTCGTCCGCCGGCTGGGGGCGCCCGCGGGCGCGCCGCTGCTGACGGTGGAGGACCTGAGCGTGATCGACGAGCGGGGGGTGGAGCGCCTGAAGGGCGCCACCTTCCGCGTGCGGGCCGGGGAGATCGTGGGCGTGGCCGGCGTGGCCGGCAACGGCCAGTCGGAATTGCTGGAGGCGCTGTCGGGCATGACGCCGTTCCAGCGCGGCCGCTTCCACATCAATGGCCGTGACGTGACGCCGGAGGCCCCCATGGACCCGGCCCAGGCCCGGCGCCAGGGCATCGCCCATGTGCCGGAGGATCGCCTGCGCCGCGCGGTGGTGAAGCCCTTCCCCGCCTTCCAGAACGCCCTGCTGGGCTATCAGGACGACCCGGCCATGGCTGACGGCCCGCGCCTTAACTGGAAGCGGGTGGCCGCCGCCACCGCCCGCCTGATGGAGGATTGGGACGTCCGCCCCCGCCAGCCATCCCTACGCACCTCGCTCTTTTCTGGCGGCAACCAGCAGAAGCTGGTGCTGGGCCGGGAGATGGAGCGCGACCCCAACGTGCTGCTGGTGGGCCAGCCCACCCGGGGCGTTGACATCGGCGCCATCGAGTTCATCCATCGCCGCCTGCTGGCCATGCGCGACGCCGGCAAGGCCATCCTGCTGGTCTCCGCCGAGTTGGAGGAGATTATGGCCCTGTCCGACCGCATCCTGGTGATGTGCGACGGCGCCATCACCGGCGAGCTGGCGGCCGAAGACGCGACCGAGGGATTGATCGGCCGCCTGATGGCCGGCATCACCGACGATATGGAACAGCCGCGCGCCGAAGCGGGTGGACAGGCGGTATGAGCGGCGAATTCATTCTCTACAATACCGAGGACGGCCGGGCCCAAGTCCGCCTGGCCATTGACGGGGGCACGGTCTGGCTTAGCCAAGCCGGCATGGCGGAGCTATTCCAGACAACACCTCAAAACGTCACCCAGCACGTTCGTGCCATCTTCGCCAGTGAAGAGGTTGCGCGGGAGGGAACCTGTAAGGATTACTTACAAGTTCAAACCGAAGGCGATCGGCAAGTCCGTCGTAAGGTCACCCTGTACGGACTGGAGGTGATCCTGGCGGTCGGCTTCCGCGTGCGCAGCCCGCGCGGCAGCCAGTTCCGCCGCTGGGCCAACAGCGTGCTTAAGGACTATCTGGTCAAAGGCTTCGCCATCGATGATCGCCGGCTGGCGGAGCCATCGGAAGGCTTCGACTATTTCGACGAACTGCTGGAACGCATCCAGGCCATCCGGGCCTCGGAGAAGCGCTTCTATCAAAAAGTCAGGGATCTGTTCGCCACCGCCGCAGACTACGACGGGAAGGCGGAGACGGCCCGTCGTTTCTTTCAGAGCATTCAGAACAAGATGCTGTGGGCTGTGACCAGCCACACGGCGGCGGAACTGATCGTCAGCCGCGCTGACCCCGCCAAGGCGAACATGGGCCTGACCGCCTGGTCCGGTGATCGTGTGCGCAAGGTCGACGTCGCCACCGCCAAGAACTATCTAGCGGACACCGAGGTGCGGGAACTGAACCGCCTGGTCTCTGCCTTCCTTGACCTGGCAGTTGATCGGGCGCAGCGGCGACAGCAGACGACCATGGCCGACTGGGGGCGTTTCGTGGATGACTATTTGAAATTCACGGATCGACCTGTGCTGGCCCACGCCGGCAGCGTCAGCCACGACCGCATGCAGCAGGTGGTGGAACAGCGCTATGAGGCATTCGATGCCGCACGTCGGGAAGCGGAGCGCCAACGTGCCCAGCAAGAATACGAACAGGACATAGAGGCCGAGTTGAAGCGCATTGAATCCGGCCTGCATGGCCACGCTCCATCGCGCCGGGACGGTGCGGCATGAGCGCGTCAACCAATTCCGACGGCCTGCCGCGCTGGGCCACGCTGGCCCTGCTGCCGGCCATCAACCTGGGCGCCGCCCTGGTGGTGTCATCCCTGGTCATCCTGGCCATCGGCCAGGACCCCGTTTCCGCGCTGGCCTTCATGGTCAAGGGCGCGGTGGGCAGCGGCACGGGCCTCAGCTACACCCTTTATTACGCCACCAGCCTGATCTTCACCGGCCTGGCCGTGGCCATCGCCAACCATGCCGGCCTGTTCAACATCGGCGGCGAGGGCCAGGCCTATGTCGGCGGCCTGGGCACCGGCCTGGTGTGCCTGGCCTTGAGCGGCTGGCCCTGGTACGCGGTGTTGCCGGTGGCGGTGCTGGCGGGCGCCCTGTTCGGCGCGGTGTGGGGCCTGGTCCCGGGGTATCTGCAGGCCTATCGCGGCAGCCACATCGTCATCACCACCATCATGTTCAACTTCCTGGCCAGCGCCCTGATGGTCTACCTGCTGGGCGGGCCGCTGATCGAGCATGGCCAGATGGCGCCGGAAAGCCGGGAGTTCGCCGAGAGCACCTTCCTGCCGGCGGTGAAGGAGATCGCGGCCGCCCTGGGGTATCGCACCCCCACCCTGCCCCTGAACCTGTCGCTGATCCTGGCGCTGCTCTGCGCCGGTGGGGTCTGGTTCCTGATCTGGCACACCCGCTGGGGTTTCCAGATGCGCACGGTGGGCGCCAACGAGGCGGCGGCGCGCTATGCCGGCATGAACGCCCGCACCACCATCGTCGTCGCCATGGCCATTTCCGGCGCGCTGGCCGGCCTGGTCGGCATCAACGAGCTGCAGGGGGTGCAGCACCGCATCACCCTGAACTTCCAGGCCGGCATGGGCTTCACCGGCATCGCCGTGGCCCTGATGGGCCGGGGGCACCCGGTGGGCATCGTCCTGTCGTCGCTGCTGTTCGGCGCCCTGTACCAGGGCGGGGCCGAGCTGTCGTTCGAATACAATGAGATCAGCCCGCGCCTGGTGGTCGTCATCCAGGGCGTGGTCATCCTGTTCTCCGGCGCGCTGGAGCATATGTTCCGCCCGGCGCTGCTGCGCCTGTTGAAGCCCAAGGCCCCGGCCGCCGCCGGCCAGCGCGCTTAAAGATCCGGGGGAAGAGATCATGGACGATACCGCCCTGTGGATCGTGTCGCTGCTGGCCAGCACCGTGCGCCTGGCGACACCGCTGGTGCTGGCGGCACTGGCCGGCTTCTATTCCGAGCGCGCCGGCGTGGTCGACATCGGCCTGGAGGGCAAGATGCTGACCGGCGCCTTCGCCGCCGCCGCCACCGCCACCGCCACCGGGTCGCCTTGGGCGGGCCTGGCGGCCGCCATCGCGGCATCGCTGGTGCTGGCCCTGGTGCACGGCTTCGCCTGCATCACCCATCGCGGCGACCAGGTCGTGGCCGGCGTCGCCATCAACACCATCGCCGCCGGCCTGACCGCCGTGCTGGCCAACGCCTGGTTCGACCTGGGCGGCCGCACCCCGTCGCTGGACGGCACGCAGCGTTTCCTGGGCCTGCATTTCCCCCTGACCGACGCCCTGCGCGGCGTGCCCCTGCTGGGCCGCCTTTATGGTGAGGTCGTGGGCGGACAGAACCTGCTGGTCTACCTGGCGGTCCTGGCCGTGCCCCTCACCTCATGGGTCGCCTACCGCACCCGCTTCGGCCTGCGCCTGCGGGCGGTGGGGGAAAACCCGGCCGCCGTGGACACCGCCGGCATTTCCGTGCCCTGGCTGCGCTATCGCGCCGTGCTGATCACCGGCGCCCTATGCGGTGTCGCCGGCGCCTATCTCTCCATCGCACAGGGCGCCGGCTTTCAGGAGAACATGACCGCCGGCAAGGGATACCTGGCGCTGGCTGCCCTGATCCTGGGCAAGTGGCGGCCCTATCCCACCCTGGCGGGCTGCCTGCTGTTCGCCGCCACCGACGCCTTGCAGGCCCGTTTGCAGGGGGTGGCCCTGCCGGTGGTCGGCGCGGTGCCGGTGCAGATCATCGAAGTGCTGCCCTACATCCTGACCGTGCTGCTGCTGGCCGGCTTCGTCGGCAAGTCCATCCCGCCCAAGGCGGCCGGCCAAGCCTATGTCAAAGATCGCTGAGCGACCTACATCAAGGCGGGCGCCGATCATCTTGATGTAACAGCGCGCCTGTAAAGCCAGGGCGGGGGCCGGACGCCGGCCCCGCCATTTCCCCGACGCCGATGAAGGACGCCCCGCCATGCCCGCCCGCCGCCGCCTGGCCGCCCTGCTGTTGACCGGTAGCATGCTGATCGGGGCCGTGACCGCGACGGCGCAGGAGGCCCGGCCCGAGCAGATCGACGTGCAGATCCTGTCGACGACCGACCTGCACATGAACCTCATGGATTACGATTACTACGCCGACAGGCCGGACCCGGGCGTCGGCCTGGTGCGGGTGGCCAGCCTGATCCGCAAGGCGCGCGCGGAAAAGCCCAACACCCTGCTGGTGGATGCCGGCGACCTGATCCAGGGTACGCCCATGGGCGACTATGTGGCCCGCGTCCAGGGCCTGGGGCCGGGCAAGTTCCAGCCCATCATCGCCGCCATGAACGCCCTGGGCTATGACGCCGCCGTCATGGGCAACCATGAATTCAACTTCGGCCTGGATTACGCCGTCGCGGCGGAGAAGGAGGCCAAGTACCCCGTGCTGGCCGGCAACGTGAACCGGGTGGAGGATGGCCAGCCGCTGTTCCCCGCCGGCGTCATCCTGGACCGGCAGTTCACCGACGGCACCGGCGCCAAGCACACGGTGCGGGTGGGCGTGGTCGGCGTGCTGACGCCCCAGATCGTGCTGTGGGACAAGGACAAGCTGGAGGGCAAGGTCACCACCGCCGACATCGTGGACGTGGCGGCCAAGACGGCCCGCGACCTGAAGGCCCAGGGGGCCGACGTGGTGGTGGTGGTGACGCACAGCGGCCTGTCGGGCGCGCCCTACCAGAAGATGGCGGAGAACGCCGGCGTCGCGGTTGCCGCCATCCCCGAGGTGGACGCCGTCGTCACCGGCCATTCCCACCGCGTCTTCCCCGGTGCCGATTATGCCAACCTGCCGGACGCCGACATCCCTCACGGCCTGATCCATGGCAAGCCGGTGGTCATGGCCGGATTCTTCGGCGACCATCTGGGCGTGATCGACCTGATCCTGTCCGCCGATCCCAAGGCCCATGACGGCAAGGGTGGCTGGATCGTGGTCGGCGGCCATGCCGAAACCCGCGCCGTGCTGACGCGGGTGAATGGCAAGGCCACCCCCCTGGTGGAACCGGACGCGCAGGTGGCGGCCCTGGCCCAGGCCGCGCACCAGGCCACGCTGGACTATGTGCGCCAGCCCGTGGGCAAGAGCACCGGCCGCATCGAGACCTATTTCGCCTTCATCGCCGACCAGCCGGCCCTGGACATCGTGTCCGACGCCCAGCGCGCCTATGTGGCCAAGGCCCTGGCGGGCGGCCCCTACGCCGGGCTACCCATCCTGTCGGCCGCGGCCCCGTTCAAGGCCGGCGGCAAGCCGGGACCCGACTATTTCACCGACGTGGCCGCCGGGCAGATCAGCCTGCGCAACGTGGCCGACCTCTACCTCTATCCCAACACCGTCGCGGCGGTGAAGGTGACGGGCGCCCAGGTGCGGGATTGGCTGGAAATGGCGGCGCGCGTGTTCAACCGCATCGATCCGGCCAAGAAGGAAGCGCAGATGCTGGTGAACCGCGCTGTTCCCAGCTTCGACTTCGATGTCATCGATGGCGTCACCTGGCGGGTCGACCTGACCCAGGCACCCCGCTTCGGGGGCGATGGCAAGCCGCTGCCCGGCGACAACCACCGCATCGTCGACCTGCGCTATGAGGGCCGGCCGGTGAAGGACGATGACGAATTCATCGTCGTCACCAACAACTACCGCGCCAACGGCGGCGGCAACTTCCCCGGCCTGGATGGCAAAAATATCGTCTATTCCGGGACGGAGACGATCCAGGAGATCATCGCCGACCATCTGCGCGGCGTCGGCACGCTGATGCCCAAGACCAACCACAGCTGGGGTTTCGCCCCCATCGCAGCGCCGGTGACGGTGCTGTACGACACCAACGCCAAGGCCGCCCCACTGCTGACCAACTACCCCAACCTCAGCGACGCCGGCCCGGGCGAGCCGGGGCTGGAGCTGTTCCGCGTCGACCTGTCACCGACGGCGCTGGCCGGCCAGGCCCTAGGCAAGTGAGGATCGGTCGGATGGGGGACGGGGACGTGCGGGTCGACAAGAAAGTATGGCGGGCCTACCTGGCGGGGCCGGAGGTGTTCCTGCCCGACCCGGGTGCCGCGGCCGAAGTGCTGCGCGCCGTGTGCGCGCGACATGGCATCGTCGGCGTCTTTCCCCTGGATGGCGCGGTCGCCGCCACCCCTGGGGAGCCGCCGGCGGCACACGCCGCCCGCATCCGCGCCGCCAACCTGGCGCTGATTCGGGAGACGGACCTGGTGCTGGCCAACGCCAGCCCCTTCCGGGGCCCCTCCGCCGACGATGGCACAGCCTATGAGATGGGCTACGCCACGGCGCTGGGGCGGCCGGTGTTCGCCTACACCGAAACGGCCGACAGCCTGCTGGAGCGCACACGGGCCCACGGCCCCGTCACACGCAGCGAGGACGGCGCCTGGCGCGACCCGGCGGGACAGATGGTGGAGGATTTCGGCCTGGGCGCCAATCTGATGCTGGTGGACCCGGCGATCACCGCCCGGGGCAGGGTCGGCACCCACGGCCTGTACCAGGGCGCGGAGGCCGCCGTCGCGGCGGCGGCGGCCTGGATCGCCGGGCAGCCCCCAAGCCCTGAAATACGGTAGCTGAAAACACGACAGCCGGGCCGTTGCCGGCCCGGCTGTCGTCGGTCCTACCGTTTCACGCGCATCAGGCGGCGTTCTGCGACACACCCATGCGACGGAACCGGTCGCTGTCCAAAACCACCTCAAGCGCAAGGCTCAGGCGATCACTGGCGCGACCATCGACCAGGAATTCGACATGGGGCGGATGACCCGCCCGCTGGTGGATGGCGTGGACCAGCAGGCGACGCTTGGGCAGCTTCACCTCTTCCATCCATTCACCGGGTTTGGGCGGCTCGCCCCCGCGCCTAGACAACACCATAGCTTCCCTACTCCTTAACAGCCTCGGCGGTGCCCGCGCATGCGGCACCCCCGCGGGGTCGGCTCTTGAAACCCGGGCCGTTCGCCGGACCGGCCGCCCGGGGGTGAAACCCTTGGGCTGTCACGGTCAGCATAATCCAAATCAAATGCTAAGAGATATAGCTTAGGGGTACGTGGTGCCCTTGTCATCCGCCATCTTCCCCCCTTTCGCCATCCGGGGCCGCCAAAAGGGGCAGGCCGGTGCGGAAAGTGGAATGGGCAGGGCCGCCGCCATAGGGAAATATCCCATACTTCGCAGATGGTTGCTCTATTCCTATCCTCCGCTCAACCAGCCGTCCCGCCAGGCGTCGGCATCCGCGACATCACCTAAAGAGCCAAGCGGGTCGGTTGCCTCGAAGGGATTAGACAAAAGGCTATGTCCCTCGCGCCGAGCGGCAGACCCCATGGCATAGGCGATGAGCAGATAGCCCATCAGTTCGCTGCCCAAACCGCCCGAACCGGAACCGGCCGAACCGGAACCGCCTGGCCCCGCCTGAGGGGAAGAGAGCGGCGCGGCGAGAACATCGGCGGTGATGGTCATGGGCGTTCTCCTCCCTGGCGCCTGTCGAGACGGGCAGTGCCGTTGAGGTACCGAAGCCCGCGCTCAGCGTCCTTGAGATGAATCAATCAGCGACCAAGTGGTTCACCCAACGAAGTCCATAAGGCTGCGTAATGAGGAAGCCAGGTTGGGGTTCGAGGATTGTTTGCATTATGCAATGCTTTGGTCACCGAACTATTCAAAAGGCGCGATGCGTATCGCAGTGCAAAAGGTGAAATTCTGCATCGCATCGTAGGACAGCACCGCGACACCCACGCGATGCATCATGTTAGTTAATTGAAATTAATACATTCATGGCGATTCGGTGAAAATTGGCATGCCTCGTGCTTATAACGGGACATGAACCAAATGGGCAAAGCCCACCCCGAACCGATAGGACTTACCGCCATGATCCGCCGCATTGCCGCCGCCTCCGCCCTTGTCGCCGCCCTGATCTCCGCCCCGGCCCTGGCCGACACGTCGGGCAGCATCCGGCTCAGCGGCACCGTCGCGCAGACCTGCACCGTGGCGGTGACCGATGCCGGCGCCACCCTGAACATCCTGTCCGGCTCCAGCAACGTGGCGGTCGGCAGCGTGGTCGAGAACTGCAACGACGGCGCCGGCTACACCATCACCGTCGCCTCGGCCAACAACGGCACCCTGAAGTCCAGCGCCACCGGCGCCCAGGCCATCAGCTACACCACGTCCTACGACGGCACCAGCGGCTCGGGCTCCAGCTTCGCCGTCACCCGCTCCGGCGCCCAGTTCAACAAGACCGCCGCCGTGTCCGTGACCGTCCCGGCCAACGCCCAGGCCATCGCCGGCAGCTACGCCGACACCCTGACCATCACCATCGCCGGCAAGTAAGCCGACCCCTTCTTCGTCGTGCCAAAGGGGCGCCCCCGGCCGGGGCGCCCTTTCGTGCGTCCGGGCCGACCCTGGCGAACGGCAAATCCTAATGCATTGATTCGCTTGCGTTCCTGACCTTCCACCCACTGCGGAACGCAAGGGTTGGGCTGCCGCGCCCGACAAGCCCGGCCGGCATTGATAAGATATATTAACCTTATCAATGCGTTAACAAATAAGCCCGGCGCGGTCCCGGTTCTGGCCCCCCGTTTGCTGTTACCTCTCCCATCAAGCAAACGGGCAACAAGCCCAGCCGAACCGATAGGAACCACCGTCATGACCCGCTTCGCCGCCGCCGCCCTGATCGCCGTCGCTTCCCTGGCCGCCGCCCCCGCCTTCGCCGCCGCCAGCGCCTCGGGCACCATCCAGCTGAACAGCACCGTCGCCCAGACCTGCACCGTGGCCGTCACCGACGCCGGCGCCCAGCTGAACATCCTCTCCGGCTCCAACGCCGTCACCGTCGGCAGCGTGGTCGAGACTTGCAACGACGGCGCCGGCTACCAGATCAGCGTCACCTCCGCCAACGGCGGCACCCTGAAGTCCAACGCCACCGGCGCCCAGCCCATCAGCTACACCCCCATCTACGACGGCCAGTCCAGCGGCAGCAGCGTCAACGTCGTCCGCTCCTCCGCCCAGTTCAACAAGACCGCCACCGTCGCCGTCACCGTCCCCGCCAACGCCCAGGCCATCGCCGGCAGCTACACCGACACCCTCACCATCACCATCCAGGGCAAGTGAGCCGCCAGCCACACCAGCGCACAAGCAAAACGGCCCCGCCTGCTCAGCCAGGCGGGGCCGTTTTTGTTTTCTCGCCACCGCAGCAAAGGGCGCCAGCGCACGGCGCAATAAAAAACCCCGGCAGCCTCAAAGGCGCCGGGGTCGAGTTTAAAAGGGAGGAAAACGCAACCAAGTTGCCCTCCTGTTATCGCTCTTAACTATGAACAAATCCTTTACTGCAGCGCACAAAGACGGACCACCCAACGGGTGCCAAACCCTGAGGGCCGCCCCTGTCCAAGCAGCAAACGATCCTGTAATATCAAGGCTGTTAGCCCTGGCGTGGCACTGCAAAGCCCCGTCTGGACCCCCGTCACGGCGTGCCGGACAGAGGTTCACGGTTTAAGAGAATTCGGGGTACCCCCTTCGCCCGGGCTGGGGTGTGGGATACTTGGGAGGAAACGGAATGAACGGAACCGCCGGACGGCTCGTCTGGCTGATCGTGGCGCTTGTCGGCGCCGGATCGCTGGGCGTGGTCGCGCTGTCGCGCGGCGAAAGCATCAACGCGCTGTGGGTGGTTGTGGCGGCGCTGTGCACCTACACCATCGCCTATCGCTTCTACAGCCTGTACATCGCCAATGTCGCCCTGAAGCTGGACGGCGGGCGCGCCACCCCGGCCATCCGCCATAACGATGGCCTGGATTATGTGCCCACGGACAAATGGGTGCTGTTCGGCCACCACTTCGCCGCCATCGCCGGCGCCGGCCCCCTGGTGGGTCCTGTCCTGGCCGCGCAGATGGGCTACCTGCCTGGTACCCTGTGGATCCTGGTCGGCGTCGTCTTCGCCGGCGCCGTACAGGACTTCATCATCCTGTTCGCCTCCACCCGCCGCGACGGCCGGTCCCTGGGCGACATGATCAAGTCCGAGATGGGCACGGTGCCGGGCGTCATCGCCCTGTTCGGCGTGCTGCTGATCATGATCATCCTGCTGGCCGTGCTGGCGCTGATCGTGGTCAAGGCCCTGGCCGGCAGCCCCTGGGGCACCTTCACCGTCTTCGCCACCATGCCCATCGCCGTGCTGATGGGCGTCTACGGCCGTTTCATCCGCCCCGGCCGCGTGGGCGAGATGTCGGCCATCGGCCTGGTCCTGCTGCTGCTGGGCATCATGGGCGGCCAGTGGGTGGCGGAGGATCCCGCCTGGGCCGCGGCCTTCACCTTCAAGGGTGAGACGCTGGCCCTGATGCTGATCGGTTACGGCTTCATCGCCTCGGTCCTGCCGGTGTGGCTGCTGCTGGCGCCGCGCGACTACCTGTCAACCTTCCTGAAGATCGGCACCATCATCGCGCTGGCCGTGGGCATCCTGATCGTCATGCCCGAGTTGCACATGCCGGCGGTCAGCCGTTTCGTCGACGGCAGCGGCCCGGTCTTCTCCGGCCAGCTGTTCCCCTTCCTGTTCATCACCATCGCCTGCGGCTCGGTCTCGGGCTTCCACGCCCTGATTTCCTCCGGCACCACGCCCAAGATGCTGGAGACGGAGACCCAGGCCCGCATGATCGGCTACGGCGCCATGCTGGCCGAAAGCTTCGTGGCCATCATGGCCCTGATCTCGGCCTGCGTGCTTCACCCGGGCGTCTATTTCGCCATGAACACCCCCGCCGGCGTCATCGGCACCACGGTGGACCAGGCGGCGCAGGTGGTGGGCAACTGGGGCTTCGCCATCACGCCCGACGAGCTGGCCCAGGTGGCCAAGAACGTGGGCGAATCGACCATCCTCAGCCGCGCAGGAGGCGCCCCCACCCTGGCCGTGGGCATGTCCACCATCCTGTCCAACCTGGTCGGCGGCCAGTCCATGACCGCCTTCTGGTACCACTTCGCCATCCTGTTCGAGGCCCTGTTCATCCTAACCACGGTCGACGCCGGCACCCGCGTAGCCCGCTTCATGATCCAGGACCTGCTGGGCACGGCGGTGCCGGCCCTGCGCGTCACCCAGAGCTGGGGCGCCAACCTGCTGGCCACGGCCATCGCCGTCGCCGGTTGGGGCTATTTCCTGTACCAGGGCGTGGTCGACCCGTTGGGTGGCATCAACACGCTGTGGCCCCTGTTCGGCATCTCCAACCAGATGCTGGCGGCCATCGCCCTGATGCTGGGCACGGTCATCCTGTTCAAGATGAAGCGGGAGAAGTTCGCCTGGATCACCATCCTGCCCACCACCTGGCTGGCCATCTGCACGCTGACCGCCGGCTGGCAGAAGCTGTTCGATGACAACCCGGCCGTGGGTTTCCTGGCGCACGCCAGGAAGTTCTCGGTCGCCCTGGCCGACGGCAAGGTCCTGGCCCCGGCCAAGACGACGGAGGCCATGGCCCGGGTCATCACCAACGATTATGTCGACGCCACCCTGTGCGGGGTGTTCATGGCCGTGGTCGTTTCCATGCTGGTGTTCGGCCTGCTGAACATCCGCAAGGCCCTGGCCAACCCGCGCGCCACGACGCACGAGGTCGGTGCCGTCTCCCTCGGGGGTGGGGCCGCCATCGCCGCCGGGGACGACTGATGGCGGCGCAGGCGCAAGCCCTTCCCTTCGCCAAGCTGGTGGCCCGCATGGCCAACCTGATGGTGGGGTTGCCGGACTACGACAGCTATGTCGAGCATCGGCGCCTCAACCATCCGGACCAGCCGGTCATGTCGCGGGAGGCGTTCTTCCGCGAACGGCAGGAGGCGCGATACAGCGGCAAGGTCGGCCGCTGTTGCTGAACCCGTCCGATTTGTTTACCGAGAGGGGGCCCCACGTGGGCCCCCTCTTTCTTTGCCCGCGACCAACGAAAGCCCCAGCATGCGCATCATCTCCGCCAACCTGAACGGCATCCGCTCCGCCACCACCAAGGGCTTCTTCGAGTGGATGGCGGCCCAGGACGCCGACATCGTCTGCGTGCAGGAGCTGAAGGCCCAGGCTGAGGACATGACGCCCCTGATGCTGGCGCCCAGCGACGCCGCCGGCGCCCCCTATCATGGGTTTTTCCAATACGCGGAAAAGAAAGGTTACAGCGGCGTCGGCCTCTACAGCCGCAAGGCGCCGGACCAAGTGATCGTGGGCCTGGGGATCGAGGACATCGACGCCGAGGGCCGCTATGTCGAGGCGGTGTTCGGCAACCTGTCCGTCGTCTCGGTCTACCTGCCCTCCGGTTCCAGCGGGGAGCATCGGCAGGCCGCCAAGTTCGCCTTCATGGACCGCTTTCTGCCCCACATGGCGGCCCTGGCCCAGGCGGGCCGCCAGGTCATCATCTGCGGCGACTGGAACATCGCCCACAAGGAGATCGACCTGAAGAACTGGAAGGGCAACCTGAAGAACTCGGGCTTCCTGCCGGAGGAGCGCGCCTGGCTGTCTCGCCTGTTCGATGAGCAGGGCTGGGTCGACGTCTATCGCCGCCTATACCCCGAGGTGGGGGAGGAAGGCTACACATGGTGGTCCAACCGGGGCCAGGCCTGGGCCAAGAACGTGGGCTGGCGCATCGATTACCAGATCGCCACGCCGGGCGTGGCCGCCACCGCCCAACGGGCCGCCATCTACAAGGACCAGCGCTTCAGCGACCATGCGCCGCTGACCGTGGATTATCTTTAAGTTTTTCCTCAAACGCCGGCAGGCGCATCCGCGCCTTTGGCTTATCCTTGTTCCGCCCTACGGTGCTCACTGCGGGGCCGGCGGTCGCCGGCCTTAAAAAAAACCTCTTGAGCCGGACCTTGGGTCATACCCGCACCGTCCCCTTATCGACGATGATCGGGGGCGAACGGTGCACACAAGGGCGAACGGCATGGCCAGGAAGCGGATGGCGGAACCGGTGCTGACGGCGGCGGAAGCGGCCATGCGCACCGGGCTGACCGTCCGGGCGCTGCGGGTCTATGAGGCCAGGGGCCTGCTGGACCCGCCGCGCACGGACAAGGGCTGGCGGCTGTATGGCCCCCGGGAGTTCCAACGCCTGGGTATCATCCAGGCGCTGAAATCCCTGGGCCTGTCGCTGGCCGAGATCGCCCGGGTCCTGGCCGGCGACACCCCGTCGCTGCGGCGCGTGCTGGAGGTGCAGGCCGCCCTCTGGCGCGGCCGGCTGGCGGCGGCCCAGGCCGGCCTGGACCTGGTGGAGCAGGCCCTGGCCCGCACGGATACGTCCCGTCCCGACGTCCCCCCGATCTCCGTCGATGATCTGTGCACTTTGATCCGGAGATTGGACATGAACACAATGCCTGAAACCCTGCGCACCGTCCTGGCCGAGGACTACACGGCCGAGGAACGCGCCACCCTGATGACACCCCGGGGCAGTGAGGCGGCGGCGGCCGAGGGCGCCCGCGCCTGGACCCAGTTGATCGCCGACATCCAGGCCTTGCGGCAGGCCGGCATTCCGGCCACCGATCCGCAAGCCCAGGAGGCCGCCCGGCGCTGGCAGGGCCTGGTGGCCGCCTTCACCCAGGGGGACGGGGCGGTGGCGCAACGCACCGCCGGCCTATGGCAAAAGGCCCTGGACCGCGACCCGCAAGGTCACGGCCTGCCCTTCGACCAGGGCCTGTGGGATTATGTCGGCGCCGCCACGAAAGCGGCCCAGGCGTAGGCGCAAAAGAAAACCCGCCCTGGCCTGCGCCGGGGCGGGTTCTCCTTGAACTCGAGCCGGGTGGCGATCAGCGCGCGGCCTTGGCCTGGGACAGGAAGCTGCTGCCATCGTCCTGCCAGCCGCCGCCCAGCGCCTTGAACAGGCTGACACTGGCCTGCACCCGCGACAGCTTCACCTGGGCGAGGGTGTCCTGAGTGGACAGCAGGGTGCGCTGGGTATCCAGCAGGGTCTGCAGATCGGTCAGGCCGCCCTTGTAGCGGTCCTCCGCCAGTTCGAAAGCGCGCTGGCTTTGGGCCACGGCGTCCTTCTGCAGGCTGTACTGGTCCTGGTAGCGGTCGATGGAGTAGACGGCGCTTTCCACGTCGGACAGGGCGGACAGGGCGGCCTTGCGGTAATCCTCCGCCAGTTCGCGATGCCGGCCTTCCGCCTGGCGCACCTGGCCCTCCAGCCGCCCGCCGGAGAACAGGCTCTGCGCCAGGTTGCCACCCAGGCTGAACAGCAGGGTGGGGGCGTTCACCAGATGGGCCAGGGTCGCCGCCTCGACACCCGTGCTGGCGTTCAGGGTGACGGACGGCAGCATCTGGGTCCGCGCCACCGTTATGTCGGCGCCGGCGGCGGCCAATTGCGCCTCGGCATAGCGGATGTCGGGGCGGCGGGTCAGCAGTTCGGCCGGGACGCCGGTGCCCAGGGCCGGGGGCTGCACGTCGGCCAGGCCACGGCCCTGGACGGTGAAGCCTTCCGGCGCCCGGCCCAGCAGGATGGCCAGGGCGTTCACCTGCGTGCGTTCCTGCTGTTCCAGGGCCGGCACGGCGGCGCGCTGGGTGGCCACGATGGATTTCTGCTGCACCAGATCCAGCTGGCTGTCGGCGCCGGCGGCCACGCGAGCCTCGATCAAGGACAGCACATGCTCGGCATTTTCCAGGTTGCCGCGCGCCACCGCCAAGCGGTCCCGCAGCGCCAGGATCTGGAAATAGGTCGACGCCACATTGCTGCTGAGCGACAGGGCAACTGTTTCGTTATCGAAACGGCTGGCGTCCAGGCTGAATTGCGCGGAATCGCGGCTGGCGCGGTTCTTGCCCCAGAAGTCGATCTCATAGCTGGCGGAAAGCGACGCCTGGTGCACATTGCTGGCATAGTCGCTGGCCGGCACGGAGGCCAGGCCGCGGGCGGCCGAGCCCTTCATGTTACGGCTGCCGGAGCGGGTGCTGCCCAGCCCAAGCTGGACGCTGGGCCACAAGGGGGCGCCGGCGATTTCCGCCTGGGCCTCGGCCTGGGCGATACGGGCGGCGGCGGCCCCCAGGTCGGGGTTGTCGGCCCGCGCCTGGGCCAACAACTGGGTCAGTTCGGGGGAGTTGAAACCCGACCACCAGTCGGTGCTGGGCCAGGCGGCGGCGGCGGTGGTCACGGCCACCGTCTTGGTCGTGCCATCCGCGACGCCGCCCTGGGTGGACGTGGCATCCCACTTGGACGGCATCACCAGGGTCTTGGCCGGGTCGGCCGGGGTTTCCCCGTCCAGCGCGCAGGCCGCCAGCATCAGCGGCAGGAAGGCGACAGCCAGCCGGCGGAGCCGGAGAGGGGCGGCCGAGGACGGGGCGACGGGGGTGCGCGGCGTGGACATCGTGGAAACCTTCGATCCGGCAAAACGGTTTCGTCCCCCCGCACGGACGACAGCGCAAAGGCTGGGTGCAGGGGCTGGCGATAGGGAACGCATGTCAAGAAAGACCAGCGGCGCGGACGGGTTCGGTCGGTTTGGCCCCCGCCACGGCCCGGCGCATCCGGTCCAGTGCAATCGTGCAGTGGTTTAAGGCAAAGGCCGCCCGCGTCTCAGTGACGCGGCGCACATGTCACCGGGCGGCCGCCACGCTTGGAGCAGACCGACCAAAGGTGGAATCGCCTTTGGGCGTGAAGCTGCTCGTGGGACAGACTCAGCGAGAGCTGGCTGCGTCTGGTTTTACGCAAGTCGGCTCTAGCAGGATGCGGAAAAACCCTTTCGTCTGAGTTCCTGTCGTGATTCGCTTCCTCATGACGATGAGGAGGATGGGATGCGTGGCGGAGACATTCGGAC